>NZ_SJOM01000002.1 GCF_004762045.1 Mycobacterium sp. DL99 | reverse complement strand
CTAGTTGTACCCAGCCGTCACCTTGGTGACAGTCGACTGATCGGTGGTTGGCCTCCGATTGCTGAGTGGCGTCGTCGAGTGTTGTAGTGATCAAGCCACGGGGCAAGGGCTGCGCTGCGTTCGTCGTTGGTAATGAACACTTGGCGGTAGGCCCATTCGGTCTGCAGGGTGCGGTTGAAGCGCTCCACTTTCCCGTTTTGCCACGGGCAGTGCGGTTTGATGAACACCTGACGGGCTCCTAACGCGGCGGCAACCTCGCGCAGTGAGTAGCGGTAGGCCCAGGCGTTGTCGGTCATGATTCGTTCGATCTGGGTGATGCCGTGGGCGGTGAAATAGTTGGCGGCCCGCTGCAGAAACTCCGCGCAGGTCTTGCCTTTCTCGTCGGGTAGGACCTCGGAGTAGGCCAACCGGGAATGGTCATCGACGACGGAATGGATGTAGTCGAAACCGATGGGCGCTTGCCTGTGCGCGCGGGTCCGTCCCATTTGTCGGCCGTGAGCTTTCCACCCACCGCCATCGCGAATCCGGCCAATCTTCTTGACGTCCATGTGGATTAACTCGCCCGGGCGGCTGCGCTCGTAGCGGATCGCCGTCATTTTGGAGGTCCTGACCAACGCACCGGTCAATGGGTCACAGTCGCGTAGATACGGCATCTGATGGCGTCGCAGGATCGCCGAAACGGTCCGGGCCGGCACGCCCAGCTCGTCGCTGATCCACTGCTGACCACGCCGAGATGAACGACGCAGTTCCACCACGGCGGCCTCGATGTTGGCTGCGGTACGACGGGGACTTCGGTGCGGCCTCGAACAGCGATCGTCGAGACCTGTTGGCCCTTCGTTGAGGAATCTGCGCACCCAGCGATGAGCACACTGGCGTGAAACACCCAGCTCGGCTGCAACGTGAGCAACGGGCCGACGACCACCGACGACGCGATCAACCAGCAGCTGTCGACCATGAACCGTCAATCGAGCATTAGCGTGGGACACGAGGACCTCCGTGTGAGTAGAGACGTCAGACATCTCCACTAAGCCCGGAGGTCCTCCCTTTCCACAGCAGAATCGTCAACAACGTCCCTGCCGGGTACA
>NZ_SJOM01000003.1 GCF_004762045.1 Mycobacterium sp. DL99 | reverse complement strand
GAGCTTGATGAGGCGAAGCTGGAGTTGATGTTCCAGGTGAACATCGCCGGGATGGCCCGGGTGACCGATGTGGTGGCCCCGCTGCTGACCCGGGGCAGCGCGATCGTCAACATCGGCAGCCTGACGGGCCACTTCGGCCGGTTCCGCGGGGCCTCGGTCTACGGCGCCACCAAAGCCGGCATCGCCGCCTACACGCGTTACCTGGCCGAGGAGCTGGCTCCGCGGGGAATCCGGGTCAACAACATCGCACCCGGGGTGATCCGCGCCCCGATGAGCCCGTCGATGGCGCGGGTGTCCGGCGGCGAGGAGGTCAGCGCGGGTTACGCGATGCTCAAGCGCATCGGGGAACCCGAGGAGGTGGCCGAGGCGGTCGAGTTCATGCTGTCCCCGCGGGCCTCCTTCATCACCGCCCAAACCCTGCTGGTCGACGGCGGCGTGGTGGCCTGGTGAGCACCGAACTCGACACCACCACCGTGGACGTGGACGCCGCCAACGCCGCGGCCTTCACCCGGCTGGATGCGGCCGATCCCTGGGTGATCGACGTGGCCCCGGCCCGTGAGGTACTGCCCGGCTTTCGCGACAACCTGGTGCTGACCTCGGGTGCGCCGATGCCGTGGTCGGCCTATACCGGCGGGCAGCGCGAGGCCCTGATCGGTGGCGCGCTGTTCGAGGGGCTGGCCACCGATCGCGAGGACGCCATCGCCAAGTTCGATGCCGGGGTGATCGAAGTGGGGGCGTGTCACGACTACGCCGCGGTCGGTTCGCTGGCCGGCATCTACACCGCGTCCATGCCGGTGTTCGTGGTGGTGAACCGGGCCCACGGCAATCTGGGGTTCTGCAACTTCTACGAGGGCAAGGAACCCCGGCGGCTCAATTACGGTTGCTACGACGACGGGGTGCGCGACCGGCTTCGTCATGTCAACGAGGTGCTGGCCCCGGTGGTCGGCGACGCGATCCGCCGCCG
>NZ_SJOM01000004.1 GCF_004762045.1 Mycobacterium sp. DL99 | reverse complement strand
ACGAACTTCGAAGGCGGATCGTGCCTCCCATGCAAGAGGCGCCGCGAGTGGGACAAGGCGCACCCGGAGTACTTCGCTCAGCTTGAGGCCGAGGAACGGCAGCGCAAGGAATCTCTGCGCACGAACTGTCCTCGCTGCCACGGCCTGAACACCTACGAGGACGAAGCCGGCGTCCATCCCTGCCAACCACATCTGGAGGTCGGCTGATGAAGGACTGGACCGGCACGACTGTGCAGCAGCAGGCCCTCACTGTTCCGTGCCCTGATTGTCACGCGTTGGTGGGGGAGCTGTGTGTGCGGGATGGGGATGGGAAGCCGTTGGAGCATTTCCCGGCGCACACGCGGCGGGTCACTAACGCAGGGAGCCACGAATGAGCCACCCAGAAGCCACACACAGCGCCGAACAGCCCAAGTCGCCCACTGACATCAACCCACCCACGAACACCGCTCAAATCTCGCCCCAATCCACCGGAATCGCCATCGCAGAACGGAGCCAACCAGTGAACCGACAACAACCCCACGCGTGCGCCGGATGTGATGCCCGATGGGGCGGGTTCAACACCTCGCACTGCTCCGGCTGCCACCGGACGTTCACCGGATTGACAGCGTTCGACAAGCACCGCGACGGCGACCACGCCAAGAGCACACGCCGCTGTCTTCCGCCCGACTTGGTCGGACTCGTTGGCGCGGGCCGTGACTACCCGTGCTGGGGATTCCCCGGCGACCCCGACCGATGGGCCGACGCCCCCGTTGAAACCGACTACCTGGAGAACCAATGAGCAACCACGACCCCGCAATCGCAGCGGCACAACGAGCATGGGCTGCCCAGTTCCCACTTGGCCCAACCTGGGATTCCGATTCCGACATGGGAGGGCAGGAGTTCTTCTCTAGAGCTGCCCGTGAGGCGTTGAAGCCGATACGGGCGGAATTCCATTGCCTGCGAGCTAAGGCGCTCGCGTCCAACGACGCCAGTTTCGTCGCCGGCCTACTGCTCGCCCTGACGAGGCTGACACCCCTGCTCTACACCACCGAGGAGCTTGATCGATGAGCGACCGTGCCGTATCTGCCATCGCCGAACAGTTGGCGACCAACCTCTTCAACCGCCTCACGAACGGACCACGCTGGGGCACTGTCGACGATTTCAAAGCCGTCCTCAACGAGGAAGCGCGATCGATCCTCGCTGCGATCAAGGCCGCCCGTATCGCCGTCGTGGAACTTCCCGAACCGTGGACCGACGAGCATTCGGCCAAAGGGGAACCGGTCGGCCGCGTGATCTACGACGCCGACGATGACCTGTTCACCGTCAAGGTCGCCAACGGCAAGTGGGTGGCCTACTACTCGCAGGGGCACCTCTACTCGCTCACCAATGCCGACATTGATGGCGACCGATGGGATCAGATCGTGGGAGTCATCGAGGTTCGATCATGACTCGCCAGCTCCCCAAATCCGCTGCCGTTGGGGCACGTATCACCGTGGAGGAAGCATGAGCGACGCGCATTACCTGATCAACCTCACAGGCGGCGAGATAGTCCAATGCCCCGGTGATCAAGCCACCGCTGAACGCCACCTGCGGTACCTCCGCGAGCGGCACATTGCCGAAGCGGAAGAGGCTGGCCGCGACCCTTATCCACTCCCGTCACTGATCGGCGTCTACCCGCCGTGGTCAGTCGGCGGCCCCGACGGCAAGGGCGGCGTGTTCTCGTACGGCTACAAGCCGACCTTGCTCGGTTCGATCGATGCGCCCCGTTCGCAGTGGTCTCGCGTAGAGGAGTGGTCATGACCTCGCCGTCTGATCGTGAGGTGTTCCTGAACGAGGTGCGCGAAGCCATCTGGGCCGACCTCCATCGGCAAGCGGATGGGCCAATGCGACTGAGTGTGGACCGCGAAATCAGTCAGATCGACGGCTATGTCGATGTTGGCGATCTAGCCGAGGCTGCTGTTGATGCCATGGCCCGCCGTCTCGGGCCGGAGTTCTGATGGCTATCCGTTACTGCCACAACTGCTGCCGGTCCACTGAGACCGATGTGATTCCTGCCCAACAGATCGGCAACCACCCCATACCTGCCTTCCGCATCTGTGGTTACTGCGGGTGGGGCACAGCTATCGAGGAGACCGCATGAGCGACCCACTGCGAGAACGCGTCCACGAGCTCGTCATAGGAATGGTCGGCGACCAACTCCGCGGCGCCACCGAAGACGGCATCCGTCTCGGCGTCGGCTACTGCATCCAATGCACCGAACAAGTCACCGAACTACTAACGGCCGACATGCAGCCCGAACTAGCTGGTGCGGTCCGCGCTGTCATGGATGGCTCGCTACAGGCGATGCGCGAAGTGTCGGCCAAATTTGTCCTCGACCAGTCGGGCGGTACCGCATGAGCCTTCCGAAGCGTTTGCGCGACAAGATCGAGTTCAAACACGCAGCCAGGCCAGACCTCACCGCCTGCTGGATGTGGACCGCTGGCATCGACCCGAACGGACTCGGCTTCTACTCGGAGAACGGAACCAACACGACAGCCCGCCGCGTCGTCTGGGAGAAGCTGCGCGGCCCGATCCGCGAAGGAAAGAAGCTCTACAACACCTGCCCCCGTAAAGCCTGCGTCAACCCCAACCACATGGACATTCGAGGCGCCGCATGACCGCAGCACACGAAGACGGCCACGAGGACGGCAACCTGCCGGCCGCACGCAACAAACTCTCCAACGCCATCAGTGCCCTGATCGACCCGAAACCCAACACCATCACCCTCGATAACGGCACGCACCGAATCGAGTGGGTCGACAGCCTCTATGACCAACTCTCCGACGCCGTCCCAGGCGGTCAAGGCAACGCTTCCCGTGTCCCGCAATCATCCCCACCGATGTGCATCGATGCGGTGGACATCATGCGCAAAATCGAAGCCGCGACAGCAGAGTGGGAACCACGCCCCACCATCGACGTCTCGATCAACACCCCACCGATCGCCATCATCCGCCTGCAGGCCATCGAACGCCGCACATGGAGACCACAAGACACCACACTGGTGGAGAACATCGCCGCCGAGATCGAATCATGGTGCGAACAGATCCACACCCTGCTCAACCCAGTCAAACGATGGTCGCTACCCAACCCCTGCCCCGCCTGCGACACAGCGATCGTATACAGGCGCAACAGCTCCGACGAGATAGTCCGCAAACCAGCCCTCGACCTCGGCCCCACCGGATGTGTCTGCCTCAACTGCCACACCACCTGGGCACCCGAATACTTCCAACACCTCGCGAAAGTACTTGGCTACGAACTGCCAAGCGGTGTCTTGGAATGACAAAAACGCGTAGTGATCGCCCCACCGATAGGAGCAACATGGGAACCATGACCAATCTCGATGACGTCCGCCTTGAGCAGCACCGCGTCAAGATGATTGAGAAGCACACCGCCAACTTGCGGCCTGGCTGGTACGTCGCCAACGGGTTCTTCTGGCACGACGCCTGCTCGGTCATCGCTGGCCCCTTCACGACCCAGGAAGACGCGATGCTCGGTCGGACCATCATCGAGAAGTACGAGGGTCACCACAGCTACTACATCGATGAGGTTGAGCAGCGCGAAAACTGATGGACAGCGTTGGTTACGGCGTGTGGCGATAGCTAACCTGCGAAAACGCTGATACCGTGTCAGTCGGCACCTGAAGTGTGCCCATAGATCGCCGCCGTCCTCCGGGCCTGGCGGCGTTTCGCATTTCAGGGGGTGCTGAATGTCCACCTTCGCCAAGCCCCGATCCCTCACTGATCGCATTACCGACGCTCTCCGCACCTTGGAGCAGGCCAGACGTGAAGGCCACCAACCCATCATCGAAGCCGCCGAACGCGTCATGAACGGGCTACTCGACCGGCAACCACGCTAGCGACCACTCGCACTCATCGACCCCGACTTAGATCAACACCTGAGAGTGACGATGCGATGACCTGCCCCTGGTGCGCACAACCCCCACAACGGCACTGGACCTGGTGGCACAACCTCTGCATACGCATCACCGCACTCTTCTGGCTATGAACCACCAACACGACGACAACCCCGACGCACCGACAACCCCTGAGTACGCCAAGGGTTTCCGAGATGCCGGACTGATAGCCGGCATTGAGCTCGCCGCCCGACTCGCCGAAGCCAACGCCCAAGCAAGGCAACGCACGTGACCAACCGCAACACCATGCTCAACAACTGAATATCCTTGCAAGCAACCTCGGCTTGATCACCGAGGCTAGAAAGCCCCCGTATCTCCAGGTGCGGGGGCTTTCGCATTCCTGGAGACGAACGATGAACATCGCAGATCAGTTCTGGTCCAACGTCGACAAGAGCGGCGACTGCTGGCTATGGACCCGATCCACTCGGGGATACCGCGGCTACGGACGATTCCAGTTCGATGGCCACTACGTGATGGCACATCGGGTCGCTTACCTACTTGAGGTAGGTCCTATCCCAGATGGTTACCAAGTGGATCACCTCTGCCGCGTTCGGCACTGCGTGCGACCCAGCCATCTGGAAGCGGTAACGCAGTACGTCAACAACATGCGCAGCGAGTCGGTGTCTGCCCAAGCGGCACGCCAGACCCAGTGCATCCATGGACACGAGTTCACACAGGCGAACACCTACGTCACGCCAGATGGACGACGCCAGTGCCGTACCTGCATCGCCGATCGACTGACGCGTCATGAGCGTCGCCGGCGCGCAGCCGCCTGAACACCAGGGGGTGGGCAGGGTTCCCCGCGACCGGCCTGCCTCCGTCTCTCAGGGCATAGGCGGATGTGTGTGTGACCCAGGGGTAGGGGGTCGGGATGCCTTTCGCTTCCACCACGATCCGTGATCGGCGCCGCGGCGAGGTTCGTCACCGTGATGGTGATGCTCCGTGTGCTTTGCAGATCACGGCTGATTGCCAGGCACTTGGCGGGGAGATTGACTACGACGCCCGGCCGCCGCACCCGCGTTCGTTTGAGGTGGACCATGTTGTGTCCTCGGATGAGGCGCAGCGTTTGGGGTGGTCGGAGGCTGAGGCTGATGCGTTGGACAACTGCCAGCCCTCGTGTCGTCAGTGCAATCGTGCGAAGTCTGACGGTGTGAAGCCGGTGGCGGCGATCCGCCCTACGTATCTGAATTCGCGTTTCATCTGAGCTTGCGCCGCTGTGGTGCATTACGCCGACGTCGGGCGGTCAACCGGCGGGTCCGAGAGGTTGGCCGATGGCCGAGTACACCACGTTGAATGAGGCGATGGACGCCAACGATGAGTTGGCGGAGGCCAAGATTCGTTATCGGCTCCTCGCTGAGGCGTTCGAAGAGAAGCCGCAACTGCGATCACAGCTCAATGCTCAGCTGGAGAGGGCGAAGGCGGAGATTAGTCGGCTGCGGGCACTGGCGCCGAAGTCGGGCACCGAGACTGAGGCTGAAGAAGCTGAATCGTCGGGCAAGGTAGTGGCGTTCGATGCCGGTCGCTTCCGGAAATCGGGCTAACCCTGCTCCGCTTGTCGACATTGCACGGCACTGTGTCATCCCAGATGACATAGCTTTCACGCGCTATCACGAACTGATCGCACCGGAACTGCCCGGCATGGGCGTGACGCTCGATCAGTGGCAAGAGGACATTTGGTACGCAGCTCTCGGTGTGCGGGACGACGAAGACCGCACTCTGGCATGCGATGTCATGGGCGTGACGTTGAGCATCGCGCGGCAGGCCGGCAAGACGTGGGGCATCATGGCTGGCCTCATCGCGATCTGTTTGTCGCGTCCGGGCACGTTGGTGATTTGGTCGTCGCATCATGACCGCACATCGTCGGAGACGTTGACGAAGATCGCGGGCATTGTGGAAAAGCCTGCTATTCGTCCGAAGATGCGCGCCCAGCATCCCGTGGTGCAAGCTGACGACAATCGTGGTGTGCACTTCGCGAACGGGTCGCGGATCTTGTTCGGTGCGCGGTCGGCGGGGTTTGGTCGAGGCTTCGCCGAGGTCGATATCCAGGTGTACGACGAGTGCCAGAACCTCAAAGAGTCGGCGCTCACCGACATGCTTGCGGCGATGAACGTCTCCGATATCGGGTTGGCGTTCTTCATGGGGACACCTCCGCGGCCACAGGATGTGGCGCTGGGCGTGCATGAAGCGTTCAAGCGCCGACGAGACAAAGCGCTGGCACCGCTGAAGAAGCGTCCATTCAAGGGCATCTATGTGGAGTTCTCCCCGGAGTCTCCCGATGGCGTGGTGCCTGACATTGATGCGCCGGGCTTTTGGGAGAAACTGTCGGAGGCGAACCCCTCTTACAGATTCCGGGTCGGCAATTCCGCGATTGAGCGGCTTGTGGAGAACATGTCACCCGAGGATGTTCTGCGCGAGGTTCGGCATCTGGGACAAAACCAACGAGACGCTCGCGGTTGTCCCGAAGGAGTATTGGAACACTCTCGCCGCGGATCTGGACGTCTTGCCGGATGTGGCGTCCTTCGGCATCAATGCCACACGCTCGGGTTGGTATTGGATCACCGCATGTTGGTGCGAGGGAGAGTCCGCGCACGTCGAAATCGCACTTGGCACACAGTCGGAGGTGGAGGCAATGAACTTTATGTCCCGCCACGCCACCAAAAGAACTCCGATCAAGCACGATGCGACTGGCGCGGCCAAAGCACTGGGCGAGAAGCTCAAACAGCTCTATTTCAAGGCGTCTGCCTACACCCAGAACGAGGCCGGCGCCGGCAACGCCTTGTGGCTCGGCATGGCTGAACAGGGCCGCCTGTCTCATGGCGGCCAGCAGGATCTAGACCTGGCCGTGCGCGGTTCGCGCCGGAAGGATCGCGCTTCGGGTGGTTGGATGCTGGTCCCACGGTCCGACTCTTTCGATATCGGGCCAGCGATCGCGATGTCAGCGGCGGTCTATGCGGCGATGACGACACGGCGCCCTTCGGGTGGCCGGGCGGCTTCAGGTAGGCGGCAACGGCACTCGTCATTGGAGGGGTCGACGGCGTGAACCAACCCATCGCCCAGACGGTTCGCCTCCCTGAGCTGACCAACGACGAAAACGCTCTCATCAACGGGCTTCTCGCTGAGATTGAGAACCGGAAGATGAAGAATCTTCTGCGGACCTCGTACTACGAGAACAAGCGCACGATTCGGCATGTCGGAACGTTGATTCCGCCGCAGTATTTCAATCTCGGTCTGATTCTCGGCTGGACAGGCAAAGCGGTTGATGCTCTCGCTCGGCGGTGCAACCTTGAGGGGTTCGTCTGGCCCGATGGCGACCTGGAAAGCATCGGTGGCACAGAGGTTGTCGACGACAACCATCTCGTGTCTGAAATTGATAGTGCGATCGTCGCCGCGATGCAGCACGGTCCGGCGTTCCTCATCAACACGATCGGGGATGCCGACGAGCCTAAAGCTTTGATCCACATCAAGGACGCCACGGAAGCGACGGGGGAGTGGAATCGCCGTCGGCGCCATCTAGACAACTTGCTGTCGGTGATCGACAAAGACAAAGACGGCCGTGTGCTGACTTTGGCGTTGTATCTCAACAATGAGACCATCACGGCGCACCGCGACAAGGCGACACTGAAATGGCAAGTCGACCGGGTCGAGCACGTTTACGGTGTGCCCGCGGAGGTGTTGCCGTACAAGCCGGCGCCGAAGCGTCCCTTTGGCCAGTCTCGGATTACACAGCCGATGATGGGCTTACAGGATGCCGCGGTGCGTGAGTTGGCCCGGCGTGAGGGTCACATGGATGTCTTTTCGTACCCGGAGTTTTGGTTGCTCGGCGCGGATGAGTCGGCGCTGAAAAACGCTGATGGCACGATGAAGTCGGTTTGGGAAGCCCGTCTTGGTCGGATCAAGGGTCTCCCGGACGATGCGGACGCCGCGCATCCGCAGAACGCTCGCGCGGATGTGAAGCAGTTCCCGGCTGCGAGCCCGGATGCTCACTGGTCCGATATCAATGGTCTGGCCAAGCTTTTCGCACGGGAAGCGTCCTTGCCCGATACGGCCGTTGCGATTTCAGGCCTGGCGAATCCAACGTCCGCCGAGTCCTACGACGCCTCGCAGTATGAGCTGATCGCCGAGGCGGAGGGTGCCGTCGACGACTTCACCCCGGCCCTGCGGAAGTCGTATGTGCGTTCCCTGGCGATGAAGAACAAGGTCGCCATCGGCGAGATCCCGGACGAGTGGAAGTCGATCGACGCACAGTGGCGCGACCCGCGCTACCTGGCGAAGTCGGCGCAGGCTGATGCTGGGATGAAGCAACTCGCTGCTGCGCCGTGGCTCGCAGAATCCGAAGTTGGCCTTGAGCTTCTGGGATTGACACCGCAGCAGGTTAAGCGTGCGATGGCCGACAAGCGGAGAGCGTCCTCGTTGTCATTGGTCGACCGGTTGACTTCAACTGAAGCGCCAGTGGCGATCTCGAATCCGCCGGCTGACGCCGTGCAGCAGGCAATCGGGCAGTAGAGGTTGGCGTGGCTGTAGCCGTCGCCGAGTTTCAGCTTCTGCTAGCCCAACTGGCAGACGAGCTCGGCTCCAGGATTGATCGCCTGGTCCCAAGCTTGGATCGGTTGAGCCAGCCGGAGCTGCTGTCGTTCATGACGGACGCCTACCCGGAGTTGGTGACGCCGTACATCGCGGCCGGTAACGACTTGACGACCGTTTGGTACGACGAGCAGCCCACCGCACTGGATGCGAAGCAGTTCTATGCCGAGCCAGCCGCGGTGGCGCCAGTGGATCAGCTGGCGATCTCGGCGCGGTGGGCGATGCTGCAGGCGGATCCAACTGCCGCGCTCAAAGGAACGGCGACGAGGGCGGTGTTTAGCGGTTCCCGCGACACCGTCATCGCGAACACTGAGCGTGAAGGCGTCCGGTGGGCGCGGCATGCGTCGGCGAACGCGTGTGGGTTCTGCCGGATGTTGGCCACCCGAGGCGCGGTGTACCGCAGTCAGGCGTTGGCGAAGAAGAGCCACGATCACTGCCATTGTCTGGCGGTTCCCGACCGCGACGGCCTGTATGTGCCGGCGCCGTACGTGGAGCAGTGGGAACGCGACTACACGCAGGCACGCAGAGACGGCGCGACTACCCCAGGGCAGATCGCCAACGCGATGGACAAAGCCGAAGGTGGACGCCGTGCGCCCAGGGCGCCGAAGGCGCCAGCACCAAGTTCGAAGGTGCGTGGCGGTGGTACTGGTGGCGGCCCACCGCGGCGACCGCCGACGGTTCCGCCGGCCCCCGGCGCAGGGGGAACGCCAGGTGGCCCCGATCCCGCTTGGCTCCGACGTAGTCGGACTCACATCAACGGGCTCACAGGTCGCCGGCGGAATTCGGTCGTCGGTTACACCGGCCCGGACCATGAGCGCATCAACAAGTGGCTTCGACGCAAGAATGCGAAGCCTGACGCTTGGGTCGAAGCCAGGGTGAAGGACCTCGATGCGGTTTTGGACGCAAACCCACTACCTACGCGAACCATCCTGACTCGGACCGTCAACCTGGAGGCGTTCGGAATCGCGAGCGGTGAGGACCTCGCGAAAATCATGGGTACTCAGCGAATCGAACGTGGCTACATGTCGACGACTCGGCTGCCTGGTGGCGGTACGACCAAGGACTACAAAGCGCCCGTCCGACTCACTGTCATCGCCCCCCGCGGCACGCCGGCTGCGGCCGTTGAGGACATTTCCAAGTACCCCGGGCAGGGAGAGATACTTCTAGCACGCGGGTTGGGTTACACAATCATCAATCCGACGTACGATAGTCAGTTAGGAATGTGGCGAGCCACGATGCTGATTGAACCAGGAGGTGGGACACGATGAGCGCACTCGATAACGGCACGCTCGGAACTGAGGTTGTCACCGACCTGGCGGAACTCGCACAGGCCCGGGCCGCCTATCTGCGGGAGTACGACTACCGCCTTCCACTGCAGGACGCTGAGCGTGCCGCCGGCCTCACCGAGGCCGACATTTGGCGGTTCCTCGATGAGCCAACCGCCGCTACCGGCTAGATCAACTCTCCGAAGCCCCCGCACCTAACCAGGTGATCGGGGGCTTCGTCGTACCCCAAGATTCCTTCCCTTTGGGGTAAGTGCTTGCACCCACGTAACAAATTCTTCCCGTCACATCACGACGGGTGTACGCCCACGTCCGGCGGTCAACGGACGGACCAGGAGGAACAACCATGTCTGAGGCAGCAGCCGAGACGACCAGCACATCGGAAGCCCCGGGCGGCGAAAGCACCACCAGCGGAGAGACGCCCACCGCGAACGAGTTCAAGCCGATCACCTCGCAGCAAGAGTTGAACGCGGCGTTGAAAGACCGTTTAGACCGAGAACGCGCAAAGTTCAAGGACTACAACGACATCAAAGCGAAGGCGGCCAAGCTCGACGAGATCGAACAGGCCAACCTCTCCGAACTCGAAAAGGCTAACGGACGCATCACCACTGCCGAAAAAGAGCGAGACACCGCCAAAGCAGAAGCGCTGCGTCTCCGTACTGCAGTAACGCACGGCATCTCACTCGAGGACGCCGACCTGTTTCTCACTGGAACCGACGAAGAGACCCTCACCGCTCAGGCGAAGAGGCTCTCAGACCGCGCGGCCGAGCAAGCCAACGCTGAAGCCGAGCGCAAGAAGAAAAACCCGATCGTGTCCAAGGAGGGCACGTCGACCACTACCGGAACTACCACCGAGGAAGACGACCGCGAATTTGCGCGGAACTTCTTCGGGGGCGGTTCCTAACCCGAAAGGAATAGCCCGATGACTGCACTTGCAACCGGCTCCTTCTCGCTGCCCAAGCACATGGTGCCGGGCGTGTGGCAGAAGGCTCAGGGACAGTCCGTTCTCGCCCGCTTGTCTGCTGCCGATCCCCAGGAATTCGGCGAACAGCAGTACATGACTCTGACTGCACCGCCCCGCGGCGAGGTCGTGGGTGAAGCTGCGCAGAAGAGTGAATCGACCGCGCAGTTCGCCCCCGTCACCGCTATCCCGCGCAAGGTGCAGGTCACCCAGCGGTTCAGCCAGGAAGTCAAGTGGGCCGACGATTCTCGTCAGCTCGGCGTCCTTCAGACGATGGCCGACCTGTCCGGTGTCGCACTCGGCCGTGCCCTCGACCTGATCGGCATTCACGGAATCAACCCACTGACCGGTGCTGCGCTGTCCGGGTCGCCGGCCAAGATCCTCGACACGACCAACGTCGTGGAGTTGGACACGGCCACACTGGCCAAGCCCGATCAGGCCATTGAGGCTGCCGTGGGCCTGGTGCTCGCCGACAGCCTGTCCCCGAACGGTGTGGCGATCGACAACGGCTTCGCGTTCTCGCTGGCGACCCAGCGTGACAGCCAGGGCCGCAAGCTTTACCCGGAGTTGGGTTTCGGCGCGACTGCCACTGCGTTCTCTGGCCTGAACGCGGCCGTCTCGGACACTGTTCGCGGCGGGCCTGAGGCTGTCACGGCATCGACCGGTGCTTACCGGACAACCAATCCGAACGTGAAGGCCATCGCCGGTGACTTCTCCGCGTTCCGGTGGGGTGTTCAGGTGAACGTTCCGCTGGAGCTGATCGAGTTCGGTGACCCGGACGGCCTGGGCGACCTGAAGCGGCAGAACCAGATCGCGATCCGTGCGGAGGTTGTCTACGGCATCGGCATCATGTCGACGGATGCCTTCGCGCAGGTCAAAGACGCCGTCGCCAACGCCTAAGGGGGAGGGTTAATCATGACCGACAAGAAGGTTGAGACCGTCACTTTGATAGCCCCAAATGGTCAGACGGTTTCTGTGGCCGAGTCCAAGAAGGTCGAGCGAATCGCTGGCGGCTACAGCCTGCCGGGGAAGCGCACGCCGGCCAAGCCTGCCGCCGCGACCAAGTGACAAGGAGGGGCGTGACCCGTGGCCGAGATCATCACATCCACTGACCTGCCCGACGATATCGCCGCAAACGCGATGTCGCAGACGTGGGTCAACGGTGCGAATGCTCGCGCGTCACGGGTCGCGCCCTGTCTCGCCTCCACTACCCCTCCTCCCACAGAGGGCCAGTTGGCGGAGGCGAAGCTGATCCTGATCGGTGCCGTGATGCGCTGGTCCCAAGCAGGATCGGGTGCATTGCAGTCGCAGACCGCGGGTCCGTTCGGAGTCACCTTCGACACCCGCCAGCGCGGCGGATTCAACTTGTGGCCCAGTGAGATTACGCAGTTGCAGGACATCTGCAAGAACGGTTCGGAGTCGAAGGCATTCGCGGTGGATTCCGTTCCGTGCGGCGGCACTCACTCACCGATCTGCTCCCTCTACTTCGGTGGCGATTGTTCGTGCGGCGCATCTATTGCCGGCCAACAGATTTACGAACAGGCGCCATGACGTTTCCACTGCCGTTCACCTGCCAGCACGAGGCGTACACCCCTGGCGTGGAGGACGATCACGGCAACACCGTCCCGGGCTGGCTACCGCAAGTCGAGGTGGCCTGCTTCTGGTGGGATCCGTCATCAACTGAACCTGATTTGCCGCCAACTGGCGGTGATCGGGTTGTGGCTGACCGTGTGCTGGTAGTCGATTTGGTTGTGACTGTTGACCATCGAGACAGGTTCACGATCGAGGGTAGAAAGTTCGAAGTGAGCGGGCTGCCCAAGGACTACAACCATGGCCCATTTGGGTTTTCCCCAGATCGCCTTGTGGTCGAACTGAAGTGGGTGGGCTGATGAAGGTCACGTTCCATCAGTCCGGGTTCGACGAACTGCTGACCGGTAGCTACGCGAATTCGCTGCTGGACAAGGAAACCGAGTCGATCGCTGATCGGGCCAACGCTGTCCCCTCAACCACAGATCCAGCTGCCTCTGTGCCGTATTACGAAGTTGAGGACGGATCGGATGGCAAGCGTGCTCGGCGTCGGATTCGGGCGGCTGGTGCTCGTGCGATGCGACATGAGGCTAAGACCAACGCGCTACAGAAAGCGTTGGGCGGTGCCTGATCTAGTCGTGTTCCCCGATGTTGACACCATCGCCCGCAAGATCCTGCTACAGGGCCTAGCGGAGCGTGGGTTGTCGATCAAGGTGGGAACGAGGATTCCGTCACCGATGCCGGCGCAGTTCATTCGCCTAGTTTTCTTGCCTGGGCGGGAGACGTGTCGCCGTGTTCAGTGGTGTCAGGTCAATGCCTACGTGTATGACGATGCGCAGCACGAGGTTCGGTGTGCGCAGACTGCCCAGTTGGTGGCCGCGATCCTGCGGGCCGCACCCGAAGCGGCGATCGATGGCAAGGATGTACCGATCACCGAGCCGTGCGAGCTGCACGGCCCTTTCCCTACGCAAGACTCTGACGTTCCAACCCTTCCGGTTCGTCAGGTAAACGTCACCTGGACTGTTCAGTCCAGCGTGATCTAGCACTACACAGCCAAGGTCTCTAACCCCTCCCAGCAATCCCGCTGCGGGGGTTTTCGTCGTGCCCCCGGAATGTTGGGGCGCAAATCCCCCTACAGGAGGAATCGTGGCGCACACGAATGTTCGGAATACCCAGGTCGCGCGGGCGGGTCTCGCTGGAGGCATCTTCCGCTACCCGCTCGGCACCACTCTGCCAACTAATGCAACCTCGGTGCGGCCAACCATCAGCGGATGGAATCCGCGGCTTGGTGGTTGCGACGAGACCGGCTTCACCGTATCCAGCAAGCGGGACATCGAGAAGAAGAAAGATTGGAATGGCGACAAAGTCCGTTCCATTCAGACCGGCAAGGACGACTCCGGCAAATTCGTTCTGATCGAGCCGAAGTCGCCGCAGGCCAAGGCGATGCTGTACGGCGACGCCAATGTGACCGTGGTTCCGGCGACCGCTTCGCATGGCACTCAGATCACCGCACAGTCCACCAGCGACGTGCTGCCGCACCACGCCTACGTGGTCGACACCATCGACGGCGACGACAAGATCCGCACCTGCATTGCGGACGCTCAGGTGTCCGAGACGGGTGACATCATCTTCCAGTCCAAGGACTGGACCGTGTATGAGATCACCCTCGAAATGTTCCCCGATAGCCAGGGGCGGACGTGGGTGGAGTACACCGAGCTCAACGACATTCTGGTGCCGTCTGAGTGGGATGTGGCGATCAGCGGTTCTGCGGGCACGGTGGTGTACACGGTGACGCGGGATTCTGTGGCTGAGTCGACCACCGGGCAGACCTACAACGTGTCCACGACCGCGCTCAAGACCGCGATCGAGGGTCTGCCGAACGTCGGCGCCGGCAATGCGACCGTCACCGGCACCGCGGGCACCAGCTACAACATCGTGTTGGCGAATGGTGGGGTGCTGTCTGCGGTTGGTTCCGGCGGCGCCACCGCTACTGTCACGCCGGCCTAGTCGGTAGGTGGCCGCGCAGCATTGTCGGTGCGGCGCGGCCACCTATTACTCGGCGTTGGCGTTATCTCCTATCACCTTCCCGATTGAGGCGTCGAAGACCTTCAGTCCGTGTACTGGCGCAATGCAATTCACCTCGGTAAAGCTGAGTGCGTTGCAGTTTGCGGCATCGAATTCGGCGTACGACTTCTGATAGTTCTTCATCAGGGCTATCAGGTCGGAGCGGGATTTGCTGACCGGCAGTGATTCGGCGGTGAGCAAGGCTGAATCCAGCATCGCGTTGTGGTTCACCCAGCAGGCGAGCACGTCCTGATCGGTGTGGTTGAGCAGGTCGCACGTTAACAGCAAGTCCATGTATTCCTTGCGGAACTCTTTCCACGTGTAGCTGGCGGCAACCGCCAACTCCGATGATGTCGGCGCGGCGGCTGGTTGCCGCGTCCCGCATGCGGCGAGTAGCACGGTGCATACGGCCACCGCCATCCAGATTCTCATCCCGCGAATGTACAGCCCACCTGGGCTGTTGCGCGCAAATTCTCCCACCAGAGCCGTAAACCTTGGCGCGGCTCTGGTGGGCCAAGGTCCAGCCAAGGTGAAGTCCAAGGGTGAAATAGACATGGCAGCAAAAAAGCGCACGTCGGAGATTGTCGACGATGGGCGAATCGAACTGGATTCACTGAATGATCCGCTCACTCCGGAGCCCTCGGATTCCCCGGAGGAGCCTGCGGACGCGGAGACGCAGTCCGAGGGAACCACTCCAACGCCGTCCGCCGATCAGGCTACCTCCAAGCCGGGCGATGCCGACTACGACTGGTCCGGACACTACGACACCACTGATCTGTACACCCACACTTTCCCGGATGGGACCGTAGTGGCGATCAAGCCGTTCGCGTCGATCTACTCCAAGACGTGGCTGTACAAGATCCGCCAGTTGCAGACCGACACCGATATTGAGTTCGCCGCGATCGACCGGGCCGCATGCCCTACAGCGCAAGAGATTCTGATGAGCCTCGATGACACCGCTGGTGATCCGTTTGACGATCTCTACAAGGGATGGCTGGAAGCCGGCACCAAGAACGCTGACGGCGACAAGGGGCTGACCGCGGGGGAATAGCGTGGCTGGTCGATCAGGTCACGGGCGACCTGGCCGACGCTGTTACCCGTGACCTGATCACCAACCGGCTCACACTAGACACTCTTCTCGACAACTTCGGAATGCGTGGCCTGTGGGCGTATGTGACCACTGCTCCGCGCGGTACCGCAATCTATGACGCCCGCTGCGAAGGCTGGTATGTGGCAGACCATCTAGCTGCCGAACAGTTGGACGTGCAACGCAAGTTGTATTGGCGATACGGCGCCGTGCATTTCAAAGACGGCGACAAACTTCCGTTCCCTGAATCGATTCCCCGTCCCGGTGTTGAGCCGATCGATTCGTCGGCCAGTTGGGAAGTCGCGCTTGAAGATCCCGCATCGCCACAAGTTGTTGCCATGCTGAAAGGAGCCTGATGCCCGAGCTAGCTACCGCGTGGGTGACCCTGGCCGTTTCGGCAGATGGTATGCAGCGCGATATTCGACGCGCCTTCAATCAAGTTGATGGTGACCGCGCCGGCCGCCGGGTTGGAGACCAGTTCTCTCGCGGAGCTGCGGCGAACACAAACCTGACCGCGGTCGAGCGCAAACTAGCTGAGGCTGGGCAGCGTGGCGCTGAAGCCATGGGCAAGGCGCTGAAGATTGGTGTGGCTTCCGCTGCGGCGGTGGCTGCGGGCACGGCGGCAACTGCGCTCAAGCTGGGGTTTGACCGGCTGACTGCTATCGATGATGCGCGAGGCAAGCTGAGCGGTCTCGGGCATACCGCCCAATCTCAAGCCAAGATCATGGATTCGGCGTTGGCGTCAGTGAAGGGCACGGCGTACGGGCTGGGCGACGCCGCCACTATCGCGGCGTCAGCCGTAGCCGCCGGGGTGAAGCCAGGCCAGCAACTGACCGACTACCTGAAGATGACAGCCGATGCGGCATCGATTGCCGGCACGTCCCTGTCTGATATGGGCCTGATCATCAACCAGGTTCGCACCGGGCAAGCCGCGTACACCGACGACCTCAATCAGTTGGCTGGTCGCGGTCTGCCGATCTATCAGTGGATCGGCGACCAGATGGGTGTTGCGGCTTCCGAAGTCAAGGAGCTGGCGGCCAAGGGCAAGGTTTCGTCGGAGGTATTCGAGAAGGCGATTAGCGCCAACATTGGTGGGGCGGCACTCAAGGCTGGCGACACGGTTAAGGGCGCGTTCGCGAATGTGAAAGCAGCCCTTGGGCGTCTGGGGGCCGCTGCCGAGGAGCCGGGGTTTAAGCGGCTTCCCGGGGCGTTCGCTGAGCTGACGAAGCGGATCGACGATGCGACTCCGCGTGCTAAGCAGCTTGCGGAGCAGTTTGATGCGAAGGTCTTCGACAAGTGGATTCCGGCTGCGCAGGGGGCGTTTGAGCAGCTGAAGATGAATCCGGCGGTGCGGTCGAATTTGGGTGAGGTCAAGTCGATCCTCGTGTCGTTGGCTGGTGCGGCGCGTGAGGCATGGCCTTCGTTGATGCAGATCGGGCAGTCGCTCGGTACGGCGTCAGCAGCGCTCGGGGTGTCGTCGTGGCGGCTGTTTGTTACAGCGTTGGAGGCTGCTGCGGGGATTCTGAACACCCTTGTTGGGCCGGTCAAGACGGTGGCCGATTTGATGAAGAACCATCAGGGGATCGTTACGGCTGCCGCTGGTGTGTGGTTGCTGTTCCGTGGCATTCCGGCGATTCTCGGTCGGGTTACCGGTGCAACAGTGCCGTTGACTCAGTCGCTTTCCCGGATGGGTCAGCAGATCACTGGTCAGACTGGGGCATTGGTTCCGCTGCGGTCCCGGTTGACTGCGATTGCCGGGGATTACCGAAACATCGGCACTGCGGCGCAGAACAATGGGCAGCATCTGTCGTCGTTCAACCGGCTCATGACGGCGGTGACGAACAATTCGCCGACGATCCGCAACATGAGCAACGCCTTCATGGGCGCCTCAACGAACGTGGGTGCGTTCACTGGAGCTCTGCGGGCGGGTGTCCAGCCAGCATTGAACGGGCTTCGCACGGCGGCGTCTGGCGTTATCGGTGCACTCGGCGGGCCGTTCTCTGCCGCCTTGATCGCTGCGGGCGCCGCGTTCGCCATCATTTCTGCGCAGAACCAGAAGGCCGGCCAGTCCCTGCAGGCGTACCAGGATGCGGTGCGGCGAACTGAGCGGTCGCAGGTCAATCTGAATTCGGCGCTGGGGAAGTCGCGTGGCGCGTTCGATGACACTGTCAAAGGTTCTGCGGTGGAGCGGATCTCAGCTATCAGCGACGAGTTGGAGAAGGCTGGAGAGCGATCCGCGAGCTTTATGGATCACTTCCGCGGAGCAGATCGCTCCATCTGGTCGCGCAGCACCGGAGATGATACGAAATACGACAAGATCATCGAAAAGCAGGCTTCCGCAGCCCGATCGACACTTCAGGTCATTAATGACCTGAGGATGAGCAATGATGATCTGACTGCCGCCGCGTATGGGCCGCAGGCAGCGTTCGATGCGTTGGCCGCGAAGATGGAAGCCGCCGGCGATAGCGGTAAGGCTGCGGGGGGCAAGTTCCGCGAGGCCCGCACTGAGTTCCTGCGTCAGCAGGACGTCGCCCGCAAAATAGCTCCCGGTGTGCTGGAGATGGCCACAGCGATGCGGACATTGGCGGACAATACCGCCTCGGCCGCAGACAAGACTAGCGCACTGATCTCCGCTATGGACGCGCTCAACCCTGCCGCTACCGCCGCCGACGCGGAGGCTGCGCACACGCGGGCAGTCGCAGCCGTCACGCAATCGGATAATCCGGTCGACTCGACTAAGGGCATCGGCAATGAGCTATTCAAGGCCGATGGCGCTATCAATACTTCATTGCCCAACGGCACCAACGCCGCAGACCTACTGGACGCCTTGAAGTCGATCCGCAACGAGACGGCTCGTGTTGGGCAGAATAGCGACATAACGGCGTTCACCGCCGCGCTGCAGCAGAACGACTCTGCGTTCGCTGAATTGGCCCGCCGATACCAGACCGATATCCCCCACATCAAAGCCGCATACGACACCCTAGGCGGCACTCTCGCTGACGCCAGCGGAAAGCTCGGGGACATCTCACGGAAGTTCAACAGCGGCGAGATCCCCACGGATCACCCGATAAATGTCGACGTTCCTGGCGGCAAGGAAGTACTGGATCTCCTGACAAGCCTTGGCGAAAAGGTCCACGCGGACAACAACAAAGAGATCGTTGTTGACGATAAGAACGGCCTCGGCGCGCAGACGTTGCAACTGCTCAAGAACATTGGCTACGAGGCCAAGGTTGTCGACAACAAGCTGGTTCTGGTCAAGGCGGATACGACTCTGGCCGACGAGGCGATGAGCGCCTTCTCCAACGAGTGGAAGACGATGACGACAACCGTCGACTTCCGCACCCCTGCCCGCATGCCGGCGTTCCCTGGCGATACCACGGTGCCGAAGGGAGGTCGCGCTGACGGTGCGATCGTCCCCCACGTATTCGGTGCGATTGTGCCGATGGCCGATGGTGGCTTGCAGTGGATCGAAAAGCCGAAGACCGCAGGCATTTACGCTGGGCGCGGCGCCGGGACGATCTTCGCTGAGGAAGAGACCGGTGGCGAGGCATACATTCCTCTGGCCAAGTCGAAGCGTGGCCGGTCGATGGCGATCCTCATGGAGGTTGCCCGCCTGTTCGGGATCAACTCGAACGCTGAAGGCTCCATCACTGTCGACGAGCTGAAGTCGTACGCCTCGGGGATCTCCGGTGGCACCTACGTCCGTGGCGGTCCCGCTGGCCTCACGGGAACTGATTGCAGTGGCGGTCAAGCGGCTATCGCGAACTTCATCACCGGCGCCGGCGGACGATTCTCCACTGGCAACGAATCCCAGGCACTCCTGGCGCGTGGGTTCCAACAGGGCGACCCACCCTCAGGTATCGCCGCGTACTGGATCGGCTGGAAGAACGGCGGACCCGGTGGTGGGCACACTGCGGGCACGATCATGGATCCCGAGGGCGGCAACGTCAACGTGGAGATGGGCGGCAAGTCTGGCGGTGGTGCGTTTGGTGGCGGTGCTGCCGGCGCATCAGAGTTCCCCAACCGTGCCTGGATCGCCCTTGCCGGGTATGGGGAGGATCCGACCAAGTCTGGTGGCGGGACGTCGGCGGCGGTGAAGTCTGCTAGCGCATCGGTCACTTCCGCGAAAGCATCTACAGCGTCGGCGCAGAACGCCCTAGACAAGGCCAACGCTGATCTCGATGTGCTCAAGGCCAAGGGCGCGTCCGCTGACAAGCTCACCGCGGCGGAGAAGAAGCGTGACGTGGCTGAGCAGAAGCTCACTGCTGCGCAGGAACGGCAGAGTGCCGCCGAGACCCGTCTGTCCGAAGTCAAGGACAAAGAGGCCACCAAGGCCGAGAAGGGCGGCGATAGCGGCGGTCAGGACCTAGGCAAGTCATTCGCCTCAGGTGCGCTGGGCGGCATCATGGAAACCCTTGGTCTCCCCGGGTTCTCCAACTTCATGGAGTGGCCGCTGATGAAGTCGAGCCAGGCTGCGCTGAACGCTTTCGCCGGCCCCATCAAGGGCGCACTGGAAGGCAAGCTCGGCATTCAGCAGCCCGGTTGGTCGCCCGGTATGCCGATTGGTGAAGAGGGCAACGTGGTTGGCCTGCCCGGCGAGGGCGGCGAACTCCCCGGCATCAGCCTGCCCGGCGTCGGGGACTTCCTCAAACCGATGCCGGACGCGGGACGGCAGTTGCGCCCCAACGAAGCACATCAGGGCAGTGGTGGCGCTCCTGGCCCGTCAACGACGGTGAACTACAACATGTCCAACGTTGATCCGAAGCAGGGCCTTCTGAAAGCGGACGCTCACGCCAACCAGACCTACAAGAAGACTCTCGGTGGGGTGAGGCCGCAATGACCTATCCGCGCAGCGAGAGCTTCCATTTCAAGGAGTGGGCTCGATTTGACACCACTCAAGAGGTCAACCTGGGGATGGACGATTGGGTCCGACCCGATGGAACACCGATCTATTCTCCCATCGGTTCTCGGCATCCGGGGTGGCAGCGCTACACCTCATGGAATGACCTGGGCCCGTGGGGTAAGCAACTGCGTGGCTTGAAAACCAAGCATGTGTACATGTCCCCGGATGGGCGGCGGCTGTGGAACCTGGCGGGCAACTGGGCGGGTAAAGAGGGTGTGGTGCTCGACCAGAAGTTGCAGGGGTCGATGCATCTGCCGTTCGAGCAGCGCTACTCGGGTGGCCCATACATGATCGGCGAGGAGTTGGAGCGCACCGATTACCGCAAGCGGGTGTACAACCTGAATGTTCTTGTGGGGCCCGGTATCAACTACCTGACGCGGACTAGGTTCCCGGACAACGAGTTCGCCTACCGGATGCTGGAAGAGAAGTGGTGGGCGGACTGGCCGGAGAACAAGAACGCTCCGGCCGGGTTTTGGGGCACCTACACCCGCACACATGGGTGGCGATGGATCCGTGTCCGTCACGGCGAGGCGAACGACCAGACCCTAGACCTGGATCCGACCGCCTATGGGAACAACGCTCAGTCGTGGGCGATGACCATTCACGGCCAGTTCCCGTTCTACTCGAAGCGTTCCTTCACCACCGAATGGCGCAATGATGCGCTGAATGCGCAGATCAACGGACGCAATCATGGCGTGATTCCCGTTGTCAACAATGGCGATTGGCCGCAGTATCCGAAGTTCATCATCGAGGGTTCCACCCTGCATGACGGGGAGGTGACCATTCAGGATGGGATCACTGATCGGATGGTGCCGTTGCCGCGGATCTTCCCAACCGATGGGTTGATCTTGTTGGATACCGATCCGGCGAAGCGGACCTTGACCAGTTCAACGGATCCGGTGGACAACCTGTTCTATCAGGTGATCCGCAACAGCGAGATTCTGGACTATCTGCTTGGCGATTTGGCCGCCGCGGACAGCGGGTTGCCTGTGGGCCGGCGGATGCCTGGAGGGATCGGGTTCACTTCGCAGATCCCGGCCCATTCGACTGCGCATATCAAAGTGACGCACACGAATCCGAACGCGAAGATCACGTGCATTGTGCCGCAGTGGTACCGCATGGGGTACGCCTGACATGGGTGGGTTTGTGTCGCGGGCGCAGGTGCGTCCGCAGCTGAAGCAGATCACCGAGTACAACGACGCGGTCACCAAGTACCGGTTGTTGAATGAGCGGCGCCAGCTGATCGTGGACGCGAACCGGCAACGCCCCCTGTTGCGGTTGATGGATAAGCGTTGGGACTACCTGGGCACTGTCGCCACAGAGAAGGCCGCCAACTGGGAACGCCTGCTAGACGACTCCGGTACCGGCACCATCTCCCTGCGTTGGTCGGACTGGTTGGCTGATCTGTGCGCCCACAAAACCCGGGTGCAAGAGGATCTGCACCTGGCGATCGATCCGAATCCGAATCAGCGGCATTGGCGTACCCGACTGGGCTACAAGGTCACTGACATTCGCGCGGTGAAGCATGATGACGGTACCCGCACGGTGGAAATCGACATCATCTCCTTGCGGGAGCACGCCAAGCACATCCTGTTGGGTGCCACACCGTTCAGCGCCCCGGAGTTTCAGCCCCTCAAGAGCTGGGTGTGGATTCAGAACCTCCGCTCGAATCTGGCGTTCACGACGTTCATCAACCTGGCGCGATCGTTTTGGCCGCTGCTGGCGATCCCGACGTCCCTGTTCGATCCGGTGCATTGGCTGACCACCCGTGTCGGGAACATGTCACCGTTGCATTGGCCGATCCAGGTTCAGTTCGTCAATCCCTTGCTGGATCAGTCGCGGATCCTGCCGTTGGCGTCGAAGTGGCAAGACCTGCACACCATCTCAGAACCACTCTTGGATGACGCCGGCTGCTCGCTCGTCGACTACATCTGGCTTCCCGAGGACAAGGATTCGCCACACCCCGAGTTGGCGGCGCTGGTCGGCAACGACTTGGCTCGACCGTCGCGGGCGGCGGTGATCCTGGCGTTCGAGGATCACTCGGGCGTGACGGGCCCGACCGGTACCGCGTTTGATGGGGCGTTGAACCTGATCGGCGCGGTGTTGGATGACACGATCACTGAAGTCATCATGCCGATCGATGCAGATGGTGACGGGGAAACGGATCCGTTCTTCCGCAAGCTGCTGGGTGTTGCGCCGGAGAAGCCGTCGTTGGTGTGGCGGGACTGTGAGTACTCGGGGTTGATTTCCTCGGAGCGGCGCATCAAAAAGGGTGGTGCCCAGACCATTTGGACTGGCGGTCACAGTCCGACCTGGCTGAACCAGGCGATCACGATGGGTATCCGCTATGGGTTATCTCAGATCGCCCAGGTGATCAACTATGGCATCGGTGCCTATGAGCAGTACGGCGCTGAAGGTTTGGACAACGTCTATCAGGGCCAGTTCGATGACATGTTCTTCGCCTACGAGAAGTTCACTGATCCCTTTGTGGCGGTGTGGTTCAACGACTATGCGTTCCTGGAGGATTTCGAGGCGGGCAATGGCTATGCCTACGTCGTGTCTGCTGCGTTGACGATCCGCCAAGGGATGCATAAGCGTAAGCCGAAGGTGAGCTTCACCCTGAATGCTCGCGATGGTGAACCGTGGTGCTGGGGTTACGACTACAACATCGGTCACCGCGGTCTGTTCGAGATCGACCGCATTTACTACACCGAGCAGATCCGTGGCGTGAAGTGGGAGTACGACGAGGACACCCCGATTCACTTGGCGCTGACAATCGGTAAGAACCGTGACCGCGACCCGTTCGAGGCCGGTATGAAGGCGCTCGCTGATGGGTGGAACGCGATCGGTTCGCTCATCGGCGGCGCGGCTATCGCCGCTTAGGGCAGCGACGGGCAATCCACGGCGTGGCCCCACTGCGGTCCGCCGTTGCAACAACGGATCCGCGCTCGCAGGTCGTCAATAGCTACGAGAGCGGCCCGAAGGTGGGTTTCTAGGTGCTCTACGCGGGCCTCTAAACCTTCGGCTCGTCGCTTGGCATCTGCCGCATTTGCATATGCGAAATCGGCCGCTGTCGGTGGTGAACATTCGCCCATATATCGATTCTACCAGCGGAAACACCGATCTGAAGGGGTGTGTTTTGCCTGCCGAAAAACAGGACTTGATCGACGCCATGCACCGCCTGGCCGATGCGTTGATGTTCATGCGCGGACCGACCGGTGAACTGCTGTTCGTTGGGGAGAAGCTGCCCCAGATCGCCTGGCACCTCGCCCGAGCCGGTTGCGATGTGCACCCGGAGCGGGCGGTGATCAAGGCGCGTCCGGTACCGAACCGCCCCGGTCAGATGGCCGGGATGCGCGACTGGGTTCCGGTGGATTGGCCTGACCCCGAACCGATTCCAGGATCCGAGCTCGTCACAGCGGTGGGCGAAGTGGATCTTGACGCAATGTTCGACGCGATGCCGTGGCAAGTGCGAACCAAGTTTGAAGGGACGTTCAAATGACCGAACCAGTTGGCGCGGAATGGCTTGAGCGGCAGGTGCGAATCACCCGCGATGCCATCTACTTCGGAGAACACAAGCTGCCGGGGATCATCGCTGACGGTGGTATCGAGTTCAGGCCCGGAGGTGGGCGTGACATCAACAAACTGACGGTCACCTTCTACGTCGGCGAACTCGTCGCGGAAGATCCACTGCCGCCACCTGGCAAGGCATTTGGCTTTGACGGCTTGAAGTACGCGGACGGGGGCGCCCGATGAGCTCACCCATTCCCGGCGATCCGGTCTACCTCGGCTCATTCCTGACCAACACCCACTGGTACGGGGTGGTGGGTGACGGGGATACCCCGGCGATGCAGGTCGCCACCATGGAAGCTGTCCAGAACAATGCGGTGATCGCACTGGACGCACTCAAGGGTGCCGATGGTGAGAAGGGCGATCCGGCTGACATTGTGAAGATGCAGTGGGACTCCGACATTGACGATCCCGCTGATCTTCCCACCGCGTCAGCCGCCAACGGGTTCGACCGGCCCCTGACGCTCGCTGATGCGGGGTTCGCGTTCTGGATCGACAACCTCGTCTACGCCTGGACCGGAACCCACTACGTGGCCAAGGCGATGGGCTCACCAGGCCAGACCGGTGCGACACCACAAATCACGTTCACTGCCGAACGTGTCGCCCCCGGAACAGGGACGACCATCATTCAGTCGGGCACCTCGCTGAAACCGATTCTGCACATGAAGGTCGATGCGCCGGCCGGACCAATGGGCCCAGCTTCCAAGATCGTGTTGGCTGCGGACTACGACAACACACTGCCCCCGCTCAATGGGCAGGTGGTGACGTGGAACGAGGTCAAGGACAAGTGGGAGCCCAGCGACTTCGCGGCGAAACACCCCAGGCTGTATTCGATCCCGCAGTCAGCGTTCACGAACTTTACGGGCGTGACGCAGCGGCACACCATCCTGTCGTGGACGATCGAAGCGCAGGACTATGACTATGTGCCGTACGTGCAGGGGCACATCAAGGCGTACGGCATTGAGACCGATGCCGACCCACTGACGATCGGCGTTGAGGTTCGCCTAGGTGATCCGGTGTCGGGAACGCTGATTGGTCGTGGGTTCGGCAACTCGTCGAACTGGACGACGATCAGCCCGCACTACTCAGAGGCGGGGGATCCGTCATCGGCGGTCTCACCTGATAACGGTGTCGCCCAGGTGAATGCCGGCGCCACCGCGGTCATCAACGTGAACCTGTACAACGACGGCTTCTTGGGTGGCGCATACATCTTCAACAAGGACAACGGCGCCCAGGTGTCGATCCTGACGGTCCCGCAGGGCTGATTGTGTCGCGCGAGAGAGTGTTCCGCACCCTAGGCCCGTTCCCTCTGGAAAGTGACCGTGCCGTGTTGTCGTGGCTGGCGCGTGAGTCCGCCGAACGGGCGCTTGCCGCTGAGGGTTTCGAACTGGTCGACCACGTTGAACGCGAGATCCCCGTTGCGGACTTGCCGCCGAAGACCGTGAAGCACATGGTGTCGCTGCGCATGAACCCCGCTGACTATTTGTGGATTGAGCAGACCAGCACCGGGCGGGTGAATCAGCCGGTGCTGGATTGGTTGGTCGCTGAATGCAAGTGGCGCAATGAGCAGTTGAAGGCATGGGTTGCGGCCGAGCGGAACTGGAACGCGCGCAATGCCTAGAGCGATCGACCTATACGGCGCCGCGAAGATTACCCATGATCCGACTCAGCGGATCGACACGGCGATCGGCAAGCTCCCGCCGTTCGATATCCAGCAGATCATCGATGGGTTCCTCACCGCACTGAAGGATCTGACCGGCATCGACCTGACAGGCATCCGGGATTTCCTGGAGAACCTGTTCGGTGCGATCGACTGGTCGAACTTGCCTGATGCGGGCGACGTGTGGCAGTTCGTGGTATCCACGTTCATTCAGCCGATCATCGACATATTCGACAAGATCAAAGATGGCCTGAACGCCATTCTGGGGCCACTGTTCGGCGGCGTCGATTTCGGTGATCTGCCGACTCCAGCCGAGGTTTGGGAAGCGGTCATGTCGGCATTCGTGGTGCCGCTGAACCTGTTCGCCAATCTCGTCGGCGGTCTGCTCAACGCCGCATGGATCCCGGGACTTGACGCCAGCAAG
The DNA here is from genome assembly GCF_004762045.1 of Mycobacterium sp. DL99. GTDB lineage: Bacteria > Actinomycetota > Actinomycetes > Mycobacteriales > Mycobacteriaceae > Mycobacterium. The sequence goes on along the minus strand of NZ_SJOM01000004.1, from coordinate 2,614 downwards.
ATCATCTCCGGCCTGTTCCCGATCAGTCGTATCGGTGACCTGCAGGACACTCTTGACCTGCTGCAGGATGGCATCGACAGCATTCCTGGCGGTCAGGCGCTGATCGACAAGATCTGTAATGCGTTGGGCGTTTCGGGAACTGGGCACAGCGTCACCGATGTCTACAACGCTCTGTTTGCGATCCCCGGCGGCAATATCGGGTCGCCTATCGGTGCGATCAACGTGCCCGGTATCGATGCGTCGAAGATCATCAGCGGCACTATCGCGCAGTCGTTCCTGAACATCATCAACATTCCGGGGTCGATCATCTCGGGTCTGTTGTCGGGTGCGAACATTCCGCTGCTCGACCAGTCGAAGGTGAACGGGCTGGGCACGATCGCGTCCAACGCGTCAACAGCGCAGGGGAACTGGGCGTCGTGGCTGTCAGGCGGCTCGTGGGCGGACATCAGCGAGAGTGTCGCGGATTTCCTCGGCACGAAGGAGACAGCGAACACCGCGGATGCGACCGCTACCACGGCGCAGTCGACCGCGCAGTCAACGATCACCCAGATTTTCAACAAGCTGGGCGGCAACAATGTGCCAACCGCCAGCCAGGCGCAGGCCGCGGCGGCGATGGCAGCGGCGGCGTCAACGCTCAGCCAGCTCTCGGCGTCGGTCAGTTCGTTGCAAAACTTGCTGCATGGCGCGAACGGATTCTCGGCGTCGGTGCCGTTCCGGCAGCCTGAGGTAACGGTTTTCAACACTGCCGGAAACTTCACCTTCACACTGCCGCCGTGGTTCAACCCCGCGACTGACTCGCTTGATGTGATCGTGGTCGGCGGCGGCGCTGGTGGTGGCGGCGGCACTAACCCTGTTACGTCCGGTCCGGGTGGTGATTCGCTGTTCAAGGTTGCCGGTGTCACAAAGGTGACGGGCACTGGCGGCGCACCTGTCGGGCCCGGGTCCGGTTTCCACCCCAAGGGCTACAGTCCCGGATCTCAGGCGTACCTGGACATCCTGTACCAGGGTGGCGGTGAAGCTGAGGTTACCGAGGTTGGCCTCGCGCCGGGTGGTGGTGGTGGTGCTGGAAACTTCTTCGGCATCAAGGGCGAGGGCGGTGGCGCTGGCGGTTGGGGCACTGTCACTCTCGGGCCTGGCACTGTCTCCGGTGCGCTGACTGGAACTGTCGGTTCTGGTGGCGCTGGGATCTCTGGTGGTTTCGGTGCCGCGGCGGGTGCTCCCGGTGCTGTGTGGATTGTCGCGCGTGCTGCGATGCCTACGTCGTTTACGTCCATGGGTACCCAGATTTTGCCGACCTGGAAGCTGAACACCGGTGTTGCGCTGACTGATGCGATGACCGCGGCGGCGACCTGGAGCCGGATGCCACCCAATGGTGCATCGGGCGGGTACATCATCAAGATCCGATCCAACTCGGCGGGTACGAACTACGTGTATCTGTGGGTATGGGTGGTTGGCGGTGTCACCAACTATGAGATCGGCCGGGTGTCATCGGGAACCAAGTTCGCTTGGAAGACTGGCACCATCGGTGACGCCATCCCATTTAACGCGTTCTCGCTGACCTCCGATAATGCGTGGACGTTCACCGCCTCAGTCAACGGCAACCCGTTCGATTCCTACACTGACGGCGCGCACTCTTCTTCGATGGGGGCCAGCTACCGCGGCGGTGACTGGGCGTCCTCGGATTCGGCGGCGCCTGGGTCGATCATTCAGTTCGCGTTCCTGGATACGGGCACGCCGGCGCGGATCGTGTCAGCGTCGGTTGCAACGTCGCAGGGGACCTCTAGCGCCTCGTACACCGACCTGGCGACCACAGGTCCGTCGGTCACGCTCACCGTGCCGCCCAGCGGGGAGATCGTCGTAGACATCTCCAGCTGGCTGACGACGTCAACAAACCTGAATGTGCGCGGCTACATGGGCTTCGTGCTGTCGGGGGCGAACACGCTCGCCGCGAGTGACGCACAGGGCGCATCAGGTTGGGGTGTGTCAACCGGCGGCGTGGTCGGAACCATCGGCCGAAGAATCCATCTCACCGGCCTGAACCCAGGTACGACCACAGTCAAGGCTGTCTATAAGGCCAGTGCCGCGACCGCGACGTTCTATGACCGCAACATCATCGTTGATCCGAAACCCTAAGGAGAGTCGTGCCTTTCATGCCTGCAGAACCAATCATCCAGCCCACCTACCAGTCAATGCAATTCGGCGGCACAGCGTCGCAGGCGGCTGAGATCGTCTACGCCATCGACTCTGGACTTGCGGGCAATCTGCTCGTTCGTGGCTCCGCTGAAGGATTCCGTGAAGGCGAAACGGTGCATTGGCGGATCCGCCTTCAACGGCCGGACGGTAGTCCAGAGATGGTTGCCGACCCGGGCGCTTGGATAGTCGTCGTCTCCACCGGCGCGATCCGCGTGCTGGCCGACGCCGAGTACCGCGCCGAATTCAACGTCCCGCAAGGGGTCTGATGATGGCAGCGAAGAAGTCACCCACGGTCAAGCAGTGCGCCGATCCTGAGTCGCACATGTTCGGCGCGGTCGCGGTCCGGGCGGGCGAGGACCGTTGGGGTGTGATGCACCCGAACAACGGTGGGCATTGGGCTACCGATGCCGAGGTCGCTGAC
>NZ_SJOM01000005.1 GCF_004762045.1 Mycobacterium sp. DL99 | reverse complement strand
ACGGCAGCCGACCCTGCAGATACAGCGAGATCAAGGTCGGGAAGTCACGCTCGGGCAGGCAGTCGCCGTACCAGGACGACTTCAACGACCCACCACGGGAGAAGAAGTCGACCAGCGGCATCTGCAGCGTCATGTCCGGGGTCGGCACCCCGACCAACACCACCGTGCCGGCCAAATCGCGCGCGTAGAACGCCTGCTCCCACGTCACAGGCCGCCCCACCGCATCGATCACCACATCAGCACCGAAGCCACCGGTCAGCTCCCGGATCGCGGTGACCACATCAACCTGAGCCGCATTCACGGTATGGGTGGCACCAAACTCACGGGCCTGGACAAGCTTCCGCTCATCAAGATCCACCGCGATGATCTTCTTGGCCCCGACCAGGGCTGCACCGGCGATCGCGGCATCACCCACCCCACCGCAGCCGATCACCGCAACGGTGTCATCGCGGGTCACCGCGCCGGTGTTGATCGCCGCACCGATGCCGGCCATCACCCCACAACCCAGCAGCCCGGCCACCGCCGGATCCGCCGCCGAATCGACCTTGGTGCACTGCCCTTCATGCACCAGGGTCTTGTCGGCGAACGCGCCGATGCCCAACGCCGGGGTCAGCTCGGTGCTATCGGTCAGCGTCATCTTCTGTGCCGCGTTGTGGGTGTCAAAGCACAGCTGCGGACGGCCTCGCTTGCAGGCCCGGCACTCCCCACACACCGCACGCCAGTTCAAGATCACGAAGTCACCGGGCTCGACATGGGAGACGCCCTCACCCACCGATTCGACGGTGCCCGCGGCCTCATGGCCCAACAGGAACGGATACTCGTCGTTGATCCCGCCCTCGCGGTAAGTCAGGTCGGTATGACACACCCCGCAGGCGATGATGTCGACCACCACCTCACCGGGACCCGGATCGGGAATGACAATGTCGACCAACTCAACGGGCTGCTGCTTACTCCGGGAGATCACACCCCGAACGGTCTGACTCATTCTTTCTTTCTCCTGTCTGGTCGCACCCGTGGGCGCTGTCGAACTGCCGGCGTTGCGCCCTACGTCGCAACCTCGCGGAGTTGAATCGCTGTGTCTCAACTGGGTTTTGCGGAACGAGGGTCGGCACGTCCACCGGCACGCCGGCATGGTCCACGGCCACCATGGTGAAGTAGCAGCTGTTGGTGTGTCTGGACGCACCGGTGAGGATGTCTGCTGTGTCGACCCGGATGCCGATCTCCATCGATGTCCGACCCGTGTAGTTCACCGACGCAGCGAAGGTGACGAGTTCCCCGACATGGATGGCATCGCGGAACAGCACCCGGTCGACAGACAACGTCACCACATAGCTCTTGGCATAGCTACTCGCACACGAGTAGGCGACCTGGTCGAGTATCCGCAATATGGCACCTCCGTGCACATTTCCGGAGAAGTTGGCCATATCGGGTGTCATCAGGACCGTCATGACCAGGGACCGGCAGTCACTCGGGGGCGAGTTCGCGCTGAGTGCGGAACCGCTCATTTACGCTCGCGTCTCAGCGGACCGGGCTGTGGTTATAGCCGGTCAGTAGCATGTGCCCGGCATCTACCAACACCGTCGTACCGGTAACTTTGGCGGCCAGATCCGAGTTCAGATAGACCGCGGTGTTTGCGATCTCCATCGGGTCGAGAAGGTCAGTGCCTCTCAGAACATTGAACCGGTGACCGCCCTCGACGAGATCTTCCCGGGTACCGCCTGGATGACCCGAGATCAGGTCATAGCCGGGCTGATTGTCGAGCATCGGGGTGTCCACCGCTCCCGGATTGACCGAGTTGCAGCGCGGACCATGGGGCGCCAATTCAAGCGCCACGCTCTTCATCAATCCGATAACACCATGCTTGGCGGCGGTGTAGTGGGCGTAGATCCCGCCCGGTTCCAGGCCGTCCACCGAGGACGTCATGACGATCGAGCCCGATTGACGCTCGATCATGTGCGGTGCCACCGCTTTTGCGGACCGCCACACCCCGGTCAGGCAGACCCCGATCATGTCCGACCACTGCTCGTCTGAGAGTTCCCAGAACGGGCCCGTAGCCCAGATACCCGCGTTGGCGATCAGTGCGTCGATCTTTCCGAACTCGCTGATGGTCGCCGCTACCGCACTGTCGAGATCGGACTGCGACCGAACATCACCGGTGAAACGCAGAGCGCGCCGGCCAAACTCCTCGACGAGCGATACGGTCTGCTCGAGATCATCTGCGGTGCCCAACGGATAACCGACGGTGTCGATATCGTGTGCGAGGTCCAGCAGGGCCACGTCGGCACCCTCACGTGCGGAGGCGACGGCATGCGCACGTCCCTGCCCCCGGGCTCCACCGGTGATGAAGACGACTTTTCCGTCCAGTAAACCCATTCTTGGAACTCCTCTTTCAGTGTCGAGTCGACATCGGGGTGCCTTCTGTCCGAGGGCACACGTTGCGCGTGGTGGGGCCGGCCGCGGAAGGACGGCCGGGTGCACCAGGGATGTTCAGCCCGCGGTGGAACCGCCATCGATGGGATACACGCCGCCTGTGCAGTAGCGGGTGCGGTCCGACGCCAGAAACAGCACCAGCTCGCTGACCTCTTCGGGCTGGGCAATCTTTGAGATCGGCTGTGTGGCAACCCATTCGTCGAAGTCCCAGTAGGGGTTCGATGCCATGATCGCCTTTTCCTCGTCGAGCATGGGGGTATCAACGCAGCCCGGGGCGACAGCGTTCACCCGGATGTTGTCGGCGGCATAGGTCAGTGCAGCCGACTTCGTCAACCCGACGACGGCGAACTTGCTGGACACGTAGGCCGCGTAGCCCCACGATCCGACGACACCCATCATCGATGCGGTGTTCACGATCGCGCCGCCGCCGGCCCGTTTCAGCGCCGGGACTGCCGCGCGCATACCTTTGAACACTCCGGCGGCGTTCGTATCGAGCACGGTGCCCCAGGTGTCATCGCTGCACGCGTCGACCGCATCGCAGCTGACGATTCCGGCGTTGTTGATCAGGATGTCCAGGCCGCCGAATTCCTCCTCGGCGCGGGCGACGGCCTGATCCCATTGATCCGTGACTCGGACATCCAGGTGTTGATAGACAGCCCGACCACCCTTCTGCCGGATCTGCTCGGCGACGCCCTCCCCGAGCTCGTCGCGAATGTCGGAGACGACGACGTTGGCACCCTCCTCGGCGAAACGCATTGCGTGTGCGGCGCCTTGACCTCGGGCACTCCCCGAGATCAGTACCGTCTTGCCGGCGAACTCAAGAGTCACGTTCGCTACTCCATTCCTGTCAGTTGTTCGCTCTCTCCACCTGCGTGTCCGGATGCCGCACGGGCCGGCCGAGGAGGACCAGGCTTTCCAATTTGAACTTTTGTTCAATATTGGGTGGATCCATGATCACTCCCCACCCCCGAGCTGTCAACCCCCGACCGCTGGTCGACCAATCATCAAACCGATGCCACACCAAACCGGGCCGAAATGACCTTCACTGCATCAGTTTTCAACAACCCGTTTCCGTGTTCACCAGGACGTCACATGGCCGAGTAGAAACTCCCGCACCCAAACGGTTGACGGCCGGTGGGTCTGCGAGTACCTTCATCCAAACATTGAACAAATGTTCATATATAGCGGAATGGTTGAGCACCCGGCGCAAGGATGACGTTCCATGAGCACCCCTGAGAATTCGCATGTCGATGAATCCACGATGCGGTCAGTACTCGGACACTTCCCCACTGGAGTCGTAATAATCACGGCCACAGATGATTCCGAGCCCATCGGGATGACCATCCAGTCCTTTCTCTCGTTGTCGCTGAATCCTCCACTCGTGCTCCTGTCGGTTGCGAAGACATCGGTGAGCTGGCCCCGGATTGCCGCTGGTGGGCGTTTCCTGGTCAACGTGCTCGCCGAGCATCAGTCCGGATTGGCCCGCCAGTTCGCACAGAGCGGCGCGGACAAGTTCGCGGGCATCGGCTACACGTCCGATGCCACTGAGGGCGGCCCTCGGCTCGACGGTGCCAGTGCCTGGATCGACTGCCGCGCCGAGACCCACTACGACGGCGGCGACCACACGATCGTGGTGGCGAAGGTCCTGGGCGCCAGCGTGTCACCGCACGAACATCACGCCATGGCGCCGTTGGTATTTCATCGGTCGGGCTTCCCCCGCCTGAACTCCTGTTGTCACATCTGAATCGAAAGGAAACTGGTGCAATGAAATTCGGAGTCTTCAACATCCCTTATGCCCTGGGATACTCGTCAGGCCGGCGGACTGCGCGCCAGGTCATCGACTGGGATCTGCAGATCACCAAGTGGGCCGACGAGTACGGATTGGACGAGGCGTTCTTCGCCGAGCACTACACGCTCGGTGACGAGCCGTCCCCTGCACCGGACCAGATGATCGCCGCCGCTTCGCAGCTCACGTCCAACATCACGCTAGGTGCAGCTGCCCACTTGCTGCCCTACCACAATCCCGTCGGCCTGGCGCATCGCATGATGTGGCTGGATCACATGACCGGCGGCCGGTACATCGCCGGTGTCGCACCGGGTGCCTACCCGAGCGATGCACAACTGTTCGGCACAGGCAAGAACAATCCGAAGATGCTCGTCGAGGCCCTCGACATCATCGAAGCGATCTGGACCCGGACCGGACCGTTCAAGATCGAAGGTGAGTTCTTCTCCGTCGATATGCCGGCATTCGATCCCAATATCGTAGGCCCCCATCTCAAACCGCTGCAGCAGCCTGGTATCCCGCTGATGATCACCGGCATGCAACCCAGTTCGCCATCCCTGACCGAGGCCGGGCGACGGGGCGCGATCCCGATGAGTCAGCAGGTGCACGAGTCCGTACTCGTTCAACACTGGGACGCCTACTCGAAAGCGGCCGCCGAGGCCGGACGCACGCCATCACGCGCTGATTGGCGCATCTGCAGGGATTACTTCGTCGCCGAGACGGACGACGAAGCCCTCGACCGCGTGTACAACGGTGCGCTGGGCAAGCTGTGGGGCGAGTACAACATCCCGACGTTCGTACACAAGCTCCACATCGGAGATCTGATCTCGGGCGGGACGATCGCCCCCGAGGACCTGTCGATCGAGTGGATGGTAGAGAACTTCCTCATCGTCGGTTCGCCGGACACGGTTATCGGCAAGGTCGAGGAGCTGTACCAGAACGTCGGAGGCTTCGGCAGCATGGTCACCTTCTGCCACGAGTACTACGACGAGCCCGACGTGTACCGCCGCAGCTTCGAACTGATGGGCACCAAGGTCCGCCCCGCCCTGGCCCATCTGACCGGCGAATAGCCGGTATCCCCAAAGAAACCCACTCAGCACGACCGAAAGAAGGATATGGCCACCATCCGCAAGTTCGACCCGATGACGATCGACCTGGAGGACAAGCCCCGCCCCGACAGCGATGCCGCAGTGCGTTTGCAGCGGCTATACGCCAATGCCGAGGACACACAGTTCCACGGAGTCTGGCAGGCCGAACCGGGCACTCACGCGAATCTCCCCGGACAGGAGACCGTCGTCATCCTCGCCGGCAAGGCCACGGTAAGCGGCCAGAACGGCGACAGCATCGACGTCGCGGCCGGGGATCTCGTCTTCATCGACGCCGGCGAGGTCACCACCTGGAAGGTTCACGAAACCATCCGCAAGGTGTTCGTCATAAACAGCTAGACAATTGGTGCGGGGCGTCCGAAAGGGTGCCCCGCATCGCCCACCTGCGGCGTCTGCTTCGCGATGCCTTTGGGGACCAGAACATTTCACCGGGTGCCGCCATGCGACCCGTGACCCTCGTGGCCCGACACGCGGCACAGGTTGACCCAAACCGTCGAACGTGTGTTCTAATACTGGACGCCGCCCATCCCGCTTACTGCGGGCGATGTTCAGAAGGAGTTTCGCGTGACGATGACTGTAGACGCTCAGGTAGCAGAAACCTCACCTACCGAGTCCGACGCTCCCGACGACTTGGTTACTCCTCTCGATGGCACACCGACGCCCGCCGCTGAAGTTCATACCGACGAGAAGCCGAGGAAGGCTCCGGCCAAGAAGGCAGTGAGCAAGAAAGCCAAGACGATCGAGCTGACTCTCACCGTCACCGGTACCGCCGACGGCGAATGGCACGCCGAGCTCAAGCAGGGCACCACCTACCTGGCTCGCAACGTCGCGGTCGCGGCCGCTGCCGTCTCGCGTGCGGCCAAGGAATTGCACGAGGACCTCTCCACTCCGATCGACGAGGTGATCGAGGAGGCACGCTCCCAGCAGGCCGCCAAGGTCGCCGCACTCGAGGCCGAACTCGAAGCTGCCCGAAAGGCCCTCTCCGACTTGGAATGAGGGGGCTTGTGGACGCCTACCGCCATTGATCTACGCCGAGCAGTTGCAGGTCGGTGACGTATTTGACGATGATCGGCGCCGAGACGTGCGGGATGTCGTGATCGGGGCCGATTTTCGCTTCCTGCACCGCCGCACGGAACCGGTCGGTCGGCGCGTAGGACCCGCACATCGGCTCTGCAGGCTGCAAATTCGTGGCATCGCCTGACGGCAACATCTCCAGCACGGTGCGCCGGCGCTGTCGATCCGGCAAGGCCCGCAGGGCGGTCACAAACCGCGGCAACCACTCCCCGAAGTGACCGATGCGCTGGATGGGGTAACCGGCCTCGATCACCCAGTCGACGTACTCGTCGAGCCCGATGCCGTCGTCGTGCGGGTTCATCACGTGATAGCACTCAAACCCGTCGGCCACGCGGGCACCCAGCGTGGTGATCGCTTCTGCGATGAATTCGACAGGCAGCGCGTCGAAGTGCGCGCGTTGCCGGTTGCCGTCGCCGTCAAGTTGGTAGAACGAGGCGGGCGCGATGCCAGTTGCCAACAGGCTCAGCACCATTCGGGTGAACAGGTCCGACACGTTGAGCTGACCCGCATACGTGGTGTCGGCCAGGATCAGGTCGCAACGAAACACTCCGACCGGCAGCCCGCACAGGTCATTGGCCTCGCGCAACAACACCTCGCCGGCCCACTTGCTGGTGCCGTAGCCGTTGACGAAGCTGTCGTCGATTGTGCGAGTGGAGCCGACGACCCGGATGTCGGCGTCCTCGGTGAACGCCGACGGCTCGACCTGGTCGCCTACGTTGCCTGTCGACACGTACGTGTAGGGCTTCAGCTTCGTGGTGAGCGCGAGGCGGACCAGCTCGCCGGTGCCCACGACGTTGGGCCTGAACAGCTCACGATAAGGAAGGACGCCGCTGACGAGAGCCGCGGAGTCGACGATCAGGTCGACGGTGTCGGCCAGCCGCTGCCAGGTCTGCTGGTCCAAGCCTAGGTTGACTTCGGCCTTGTCGCCGGCGAGGACCTCCAGATGATCGGCGGCCAGCTCCTGGAAATGCCGCAACAGTCCCGGGTCGCCGCTGTCGAAGGTCTTCTCCAAGCGTTGCCGCGCATCCTCATTGGACATGGCGCGCACCAGGCAGATCAGTGTGCCGTCCACCAGGTCCATCCGCTCCAGCCATTCCAGGGCCAGGTAACGCCCGAGGAAACCGGTCGCCCCGGTCAACAGAACCGTCCGCAACTTGGCGCTCGCGCGTGGCAGCGTCGGGGCCGCGGTCAGCGTCGTGGCGTCGATGAACTTGTCCAGTGTGAGATCGCGGGCGTGCACCTCGGTGCTGTCGCAGCCATGCACGGACTCGAAGCTGGGCCCGTTGGCGGCAGCTACATCCGACGAGCTGGATTGCCTTTCCACCTGCTGGCTCAAGCTTCTTACGGATGGCGTGTCGAATACGTTGGGTACCGAAAGGTGGGCATCCAAAGCGGTGTTGGCCGCGGCGACCACCCGCATCGCCAACAACGAATCCCCACCCAAATCGAAGAATGAGTCATCGACCCCGACCCGCTCGACACCCAACACATCGGCATAGATCCCAGCCAGAATCTCCTCGACCGGGCCAGCCGGAGCACGGTAACCACCACCGCCATCCACATATTCAGGTGCCGGCAAAGCCCGAACATCCAACTTGCCGTTGACCGTCAACGGTATTGCGTCCAACACCACCACGGCGGCCGGCACCATGAACTCCGGCAACCGCTCGGCCAGCGCGCCGCGTAGCCGGGCAGGGTCAGCAGTCCCGGTGACATAACCCACCAACCGCCGATCCCCGGGACGGTCCTCACGGGCAATCACCGCCGCCTGCTCGACCCCATCCAGCCCGGCCAGCGCTGTCCGGACTTCACCCAACTCGATGCGATACCCGCGGATCTTGACCTGCTCATCCGCGCGCCCCATATACCGCAGCTGCCCATCAGCGCCCCACGACACCAGATCCCCTGTGCGGTACATCCTTTCACCCGACACCCCGAACGGACACGCCACAAACCGCGACCCGGTCAAACCGGCCCGACGCCAATACCCAAACCCCACCCCGGCGCCGGCCACATACAACTCCCCCACCACGCCGCGCGGCACCGGGCGCAACCACCCATCCAGCACGAATAACGCGGCCCCCACCACCGGCGACCCGATCGGCGGCACCCCCGACCCCGCTGTCAGCGGGGCGCTGATCGCCACACACATCGTGGTCTCGGTCGGGCCGTAGGCGTTGATCACCATCCGCCCGGGCGCCCAGCGGTCCACCACTTCGGCCGGACAGGCCTCACCGGCCATCACCAATGCCGCCGATTCCAACCCCTCCGGCGAGAGTGCCGCAATCGCAGACGGAGTCTGAGTCAACACGTTGACATGCTGACTGAGCAGCACGGCGTGGAAGTCGTCCGGTGAGCCGGCCACCGACTCAGGCACCTCCACCAGCCGCCCGCCGCGCAAAAGCGCACCGAATACCTCCCAGCCCGAGACGTCAAAGGCCAAGGAATGACACTGCGCCCACACACCTGCGCGCGGCAGGCCGGCATCCAGTGACGACAGCAGCTGGGTGATGTTGTGGTGGGTGACGACCACCCCTTTCGGGACACCGGTAGTGCCGGAGGTGTAGATGATCTGGGCAATGTCATCGGCCGCGGGCACCGGCAAGCCCGTGCACGGGTAGGTCTCGATGGCGGGGTCTTCGGCATCGATGACCGGCAGGTCACACCCGTCGAGCCGGTCGGCCAGCCCCGCAGTGGTGATCGCGGCGATCGGCCCGGCATCGGTGAGCAGGAACCTGATCCGCGTTTCCGGCATTGCGGGGTCGATCGGCAGGTACGCCGCCCCCGTTTTGAGCACCGCCAAAATCGCCACGACCGCCTCGATCGTGCGCGGCAACAGCAATGCCACCCGTTGGCCGGGACCCGCGCCACGGCCAATCAGCAAGTGCGCCAGCCGGTTCGATGCCTCATCGAGCTCGCGGTACGTCAGCGAGCGGCTCTCGTGTACCAGCGCCACCGTCTCCGGGGTGTTCGTCACGTGTTCGGCGAACAACTCCGGAACCGACACCAGAGCACCCACCGGCTCGCCCAACACGCCCCAATTACCAACCTCACCCAACCAGGCGCGCTCACCGGCAACCAACACATCGACCGACGACAACAACCGAGCCGGATCAGCAGTCAACCCCACCAACACCCGCTCCAACCGCTCGATCAGCGCCTGGATGCCGGCCGCGTCGAACACGTCGGTCCGAAATTCCACTTCCCCATAAATCCCGGCGGGCTCACCGGCATCGGTGAAGCGTTCTTTCAGGAAGAACACCAGATCCATTTTCGCGGCCTGGGTATCCGCGAGCAGCGGCGTGACCTGTAGATCACCCAAACGCAGTCCGGTTGCGGGGACGTTGACTTGTCCGGGGAAGTTCTGCCAGCCCAGCATCACCTGAACCAGAGGGTGATGGGCCCGGCTGCGGGTTGGGTTGAGCCGTTCCACGAGTACCTCGAACGGCACATCTTGATGCTCATAGGCGGCCAGGCTGCGCGCGCGCACCTGGTCCAAAAGTTCTGTCACAGTGGGATTACCAGTCACATCGACCCGCAGCACCAAGGTGTTGACGAAAAACCCCACCAGCTCATCCAGTGCCGGGTCGCGGCGCCCGGCGATCGCGAACCCCACCGCCACATCGCTGCTGGCGCTGAGCCTCGAAAGCAGGGCCAGCAGCGCCGCTTGTACCACCATGAAACTGGTCGCATTACGCTCGCGGGCCACCCGAGCAACCTGCTGCTGTAGCTCCGCCGGCCAATCGACCGACACCCTGGCGCCGCGCTGATCGGCCACGGGCGGGTAGGGGCGATCGGTGGGCAGCTGCAGCCGCTCAGGCATCCCGGCCAGGGCCTGCTCCCAGTACGCCAGCTGCGCAGCGATGTGGCTTTCACTGTCATCGAAATCACCGAACTGGGCGCGCTGCCACAGCGTGTAATCGACGTACTGCACCGGCAAGGGCACCCAGCCCGGGGCCTGCCCCGCGCACCGGCTGGCATAGGCCACACCCAAGTCACGTACAAGCCGAGTCATCGACCAGCCATCCGCGGCGATCTCGTGCACCACGGCCACCAGCACGTGTTCATCGTCGCCAACACGGAAAATCCGTGCCCGCAAAGGGATCTCGGTTGCCAGATCGAATGTGTGGCGCACCGCCTCGTTGATGGCCTCACCCAGCCGGCTCTCCGGCCAGCCGCTGGCATCGATGATCTGCCACCCGAAGTCGGCCCGCTCGGGCGCCACCACCAACTGCTGGGGGATGCCCTCGACCGCCGGCAACTGCGTGCGCAGGGTTTCATGGCGGCCCACCACATCGGACAGCGCGGCACCGAGTGCGTCGGTATCCAGGTGCCCCTCCAGCCGCAACGCCACCGCCACGTTGTAAAGCGGTGAAGGGCCGAGCAACTGGTCGATAAACCACAACCGCTGCTGGGCAAACGACAACGGCACCACCGCCGGCCGCTCACCCGCCACCAACGGCGGCAGCCGCCCCGCATCCGCACCGACATGGGGCGCCAACTGGGCAACCGTGGGCGCCTCGAACACTGTGCGAACCGAGAGATCGGCACTCAGGGCGTTGTTGACCGCGGCGATCAAGCGCATCGCCGACATTGAATCCCCACCCAGATCGAAGAACGAGTCGTCAACACCGACCGCGTCCATCCCCAGCACCTCGGCGAACACACCGGCGATGATTTTTTCGGTCGGGGTCTGCGGCGCCCGGAAGGCCGTGGCGGCAAACACCGGTGCCGGCAAGGCCTTTCGGTCGAGCTTGCCCGATGGGGTCAACGGGAACTCGTCGAGCACCACGATGTGCGTCGGCACCATGTATTCGGGCAACCACGCACTCAACCGCTGACGCACCGCGGTGAGTTTGGAGTTGGTGCGGGGGTCGTTGGCGTGGGTGCCGCGGTGGTGGGCGCCGTCGGGTGGGATGTAAAGGTCGGTCAGCGCTGGGGTGCGCTGGCGGTGGGGGTCGACGGGGATGATGAAGACGGCATCCAGGGTGCCGGGTTGGGCGCCCCAGGTGACCGCGACCTGGTATCCAGTAGCTTCGCCGAGGCGGTGCAATTCTTCGGGGACAACGGCATCGGCGGCGCCGGCTTCAGCCAGTGCGTCGGCCAGGGACAGTCCGTCGGCGAGGGCGTGTTCGACGTGGACGTCGCCGAGCAGTCCGGCGCGGGGGATCTCGGTGACGCGAACGGCAACGGGGCGTCGGGATGTCAACTGTTCGTGCAGCCCGCGCAGGCCTGCGCACTCGGTCCACGCCCAGCACTCTGTCGTGGCCAGCGAGCGTACGGGCGCGGGGGTCTTATGGATGGTGACGTCGTAGCGGTACCGGTTGAGTTCATTGTCGGCAACTCCGCGTTTGACTTCGATGCCGAGTCCGGCCACCGACGGGCGGTCGGCGGCCAAGGTGGTGAAAAACTCTGGGGCCAGCAGTAATTCGGTTTCGCCGAGCACCGCACGCTGGACGCGTTGGCGGATCTCGTCGGCATCGGAGGTGGCGGTGGTGCCGGCCAGTGCGACCCCGGTTTGCAGCGCGCCCAGCAGGGTGCGGTTCCGCACATCACCGAGAAACAGTCTCCCGCCGGGAGCCAGCAGATCCATGGCGTTGTCGATGACCTCGGCCAGATAGGCCGCGTTGGGGAAGTACTGGATCACCGAGTTGAGGATGATGGTGTCGAAGTAACCCTGCGGCAAGGCACCGGTGACGTGGGCGGGCTGGGTCAGCAGTTGGACCCGATCACGCCACCCGATCTGCAACTGCTCCAGCGAGCGGGCCAGGGCGTCGATGGCCACCGCCGAGACGTCGGTGCCGACATAATGTTCGCAGTACGGGGCGATCTGGGACAACATCAGCCCGGAGCCCGCGCCGATCTCCAACATGCGCCGCGGCTGCATAGCCAGGATGCGATCCACCGTGGCCGCCCGCCACTCCGCCATCTCCTCGAGCGGAATCGGATCGTCGGTGTAGCTGCTGTTCCAGCCTCGAAAATCCATGCCGAACGCAGGTGCCGCGACCTCGGCGCCGTACAGCTCGTCGTACATGTGGTGCCAACGGTCGACGATTTCGGCGTCCTGCTCGGCGGTGCTCGCGTGCTCCAGCGTGACGTAGGCGATGAGGTGGGAGCCGGTGGTGCCGTGGTGCACAGTGGCGGCCGCTTGTATGACTTGTGGGCAGGCCAGCAGGGTGTTTTCGATTTCGCCCAGTTCGATGCGCTGTCCGCGCAGTTTGATCTGCGTATCGGCGCGGCCCAGATAGTCCAGGGTGCCAACCGGGGTCCAGCGGACCAGGTCGCCGGTGCGGTACATGCGTGTCCCGGCAGCCCCAAAGGGATTGGCCACAAACCGGTCGGCGGTCAACTCCGCCCGGCCGACATAGCCACGCGCCAACGCGGGTCCGGCCAGATAAAGCTCGCCCACTACTCCGAACGGTGCCGGGTTCAGCCGAGCATCCAACACCAACGCGCACACCCCTGGGATCGGGGCGCCGATGCTCACCGACCGGCCCGCCGGCTGCGGCGCAGTGCAGGTGGCCCAGACGGTTGTCTCGGTGGGTCCATACGCGTTGAACATCTGTCGACCCGGCGCCCAGGAGGCCACCAACTCGGCCGGGCAGGCCTCGCCCGCGGTGATCAGCGTGTCCACCCCGTCCACCTGAGCCGAATCCAGCGACGCCAGCACCGTCGGGGTCAACACCGCTGCGCTGACCCCCTGGCTCTGGAGCAGGGCGGTCAAGGCCTCCCCGGCATAGGCGTCCGGCGGGGCCACCACCGACACCGCCCCGGATCCCGCCGCCAACAACAACTCGAACACCGATGCGTCAAAGGTCGGCGCGGCCACCATCAGCACCCGCGCATCCGCGCCCAGCCCGAAGACCGCTCGTTGCGCTGCGGCCATCCCCAGCAGACCCGCGTGGCTGACCGCCACCCCTTTGGGCACACCGGTGGACCCCGACGTGAAGATCACATAGGCGGCGTCATCCACCCCCAGCGCCGCCAACCGGTCGGCATCGGTGATCGCCTCCGCGCACCGCCCCGACAGGTCCAGAGCGTCGATGCGGATCACCGGACGCTCCCCGGCGCCGGCCACCATGTCGGGGCCACAGGTCAGCACACACACCGCGGCCACCGTGTCCAACACCGTGGCGATCCGCTCACCGGGATGGGTCCGATCCACCGGTACATAGACCCCACCGGCCTTGACCACAGCCCACCACGCCACCACCAGCTCGACGCACCGATCCATCGCTACACCGACCGTGCGCTCTGGACCCACC
The DNA here is from genome assembly GCF_004762045.1 of Mycobacterium sp. DL99. Taxonomy (GTDB): domain Bacteria; phylum Actinomycetota; class Actinomycetes; order Mycobacteriales; family Mycobacteriaceae; genus Mycobacterium. Next base: position 5,370 of record NZ_SJOM01000005.1, on the reverse strand, counting down.
CTCATCTCAATCAGCAACCGCGCCAACCGATTCGACGCCTCGTCAAGTTCGCGATAGGACAGCCCCCGCGCACCATCGAGCACGGCCATTGCATCCGGATCGGCAGCTACGGCCGCCTCCAGCAACTGCGGAGCCACCCCCACCGGAGCTGCCACACCCACACCAGACCACTTGTCCAGCAACAGATCCCGCTCGTCAAGGTCCAGCAGCGCCACTTCCCCGACCACCACCGACGCATCAGCGACAACGGCCTCGACCAACCGCCCAAACCAGCCGACCAACCGCTCGATGGTGGTCCGGTCAAACAAGTCCGTGGCATACGAGACCGTCCCGGTGACCATCGGCGCGGCCGGGTCCACGGTGGCCACCTCTCTCAGATCGAAATCCAGATCCCACTTTGCGGTGAGGACGGGCGCCGTCACCGGTTCGACGCTGACCCCGTCGAATGCCACCTGGGGGAGCACATTGTTCTGGAAGGCCATGCCTACCTGAAACAGCGGATGGTGCGACGTGGAGCGCGTCGGGTTGAGCTGCTCGACGAGAAGCTCGAACGACACATCCTGGTTGCTGTAGGCGTCCAGCGCTTTCCGACGCACCTGCTCAAGCACATCGCTGAACCGCTGCGCAGCATTGACACCCACCCGCAACACCCACGTGTTCACGAAGAAGCCAACCAGATCGTCGAGCGCCTCATCGACTCGTCCGGCGATCGGCGTGCCCATCGCCACGTCCTCGCCCACCCCGACCAGGTACAACAACACCGCCACCAGGGACTGCAGGACCATCGAGGCGGTCGCGTTATGCGCCGCGGCCAACCGCTTGATACCCGCCCACATCTGCGGGTCGATGAGCAACCCCACCCCATCACCGCGATAACTGGGCACCGGCGGGCGGGCCCGATCCGTCGGCAGCGACACCACCTCCGGCAGCTCGGCCAACTCGTGCTGCCAATACCGCAACTGCTCAGCGATCACGCTGTCCGGATCGGACTCAGCTCCCAACCACTCCTGTTGCCACAGCGTGTAGTCGACATACTGCACCGGCAGTGGCGCCCAATCGGGTTCGGCGCCCGCACACCGGCTGGCGTACGCCACGCCTACATCCCTGACCATCGGGGCCAGTGACCACCCATCAAAAGCAATGTGGTGCACCACGATTCCCACCACATACCGCTCGGTCCCTACCGAGTAGATCTGCGCACGAATCGGGATTTCGGTCGCCAACTCAAACCGGTACCCCGCCAGCGCCGTCAACTCACTGATCACACCCGACTCCGGCAACGACACCACCGCGGCACCCCCGCGCCGCCACATCCCGGCTTGCGCCGGCAGCACCTGCTGGAACGGCACACCGTCGATGTCGGGAAATATGGTGCGAAGCGATTCGTGGCGGGCGATGACATCATCGAGGGCCGCGCTCAGCGCCTCGATATTCAGCGCTCCGCTGATCCGATACGCGGTCGGCATGTTGTAGGTCGCCGCCCCGCCCTCGAACCGGTTGAGGAACCACAGCCGGCTCTGAGCATGCGACAACGGAACCACCGCCGGCCGCTCACCCGCCACCAACGGCTTACGCCCACCCCCATCCCCGCCGAGACGGGGCGCCAACCGGGCAACCGTGGGCGTGTCGAACAAGGTGCGCACCGCGAGGCCGGTATCCAGGACGGTCTTGATCGCGGCGACCACCCGCGTCGCCAGCAGCGAATCCCCACCCAGATCGAAGAACGAGTCATCGACCCCGACCCGCTCCATCCCGAGTATCCGGGCGTAGATGCCGGCCAGGATCTCCTCGACCGGACTCGCCGGAGCGCGATAACCACCACCGCCACTTTGGTATTCGGGTTCCGGCAGGGCGCGGCTATCCAGTTTTCCGTTGACCGTCAACGGTATGGCGTCGATGACCACCACTGCGGCCGGCACCATGAACTCCGGTAGCCGCTCGGCCAGCGCGGCGCGGGTCTGAGCCGGGTCGGCCGTCCCGGTGATGTAGCCCACCAGACGCTTATCCCCGGGGCGGTCCTCACGGGCGATCACCACCGCCTGCTCGACCCCGTCGAGTGCAGCCAACACCGCCTGCACCTCACCACATTCGATGCGATACCCGCGGATCTTGACCTGCTCATCGGCACGCCCCAAGTACTGCAGCTGCCCGTCAGCACCCCACGACACCAAATCCCCGGTGCGATACATCCTTTCGCCCGCTGCCCCGAACGGACACGCCACAAACCGCGACCCGGTCAACCCGGCCCGACGCCAATACCCAACTCCCACACCGGCACCGGCGATGTACAACTCCCCGACCACGCCCACCGGCACCGGGCGCAACAACTCATCGAGCACAAACAACGCCGCCCCCGGCACCGGCGAGCCGACCGGCGCCGCCCCCGACCCCGCCACCAGGGGCGCACTGACCGCCGCAAACACTGTGGTCTCGGTCGGACCGTATTGGTTGATCATCGCCCGCCCGGGCGCCCACCGATCCGCCACCTCGGCCGGGCAGGCCTCACCGCCGAACACCAACGTCGTCACCGACTCCAACCCCTGCGGCGACGAAACCGCCAGAGCCGAAGTGGTCTGGGTAAGCACGCTGACGCGTTCAGCAACCACTACCCGGCGAAAGTCCTCCGGCGAGCGGGCCACCGCTTCGGGCACCACCACCAGCCGCCCGCCACTGAGAAGTGCACCCCATATCTCGTGGACCGAGAAGTCGAAGCCATAGGAATGACACTGCGTCCATGCTCCTGCCGTCGGCAGATTCGCATACGGAGACCCCATCAGTGCGGTGACGTTTTGATGGGTGATCGCCACGCCTTTGGGGACCCCGGTAGTACCCGAGGTGTAGATGAGGTACGCGATGTTGCCGGGGTCCGGTGCCGGCAATCCGACGCAGGGGTAGGTGGCGATGCGGGGGTCTTCGATGTCGATGACCGTCAGGTCGTGCCCGGTCAGCCGCGGGCGCAGCCCGGCTGTGGTGACGACCGCCATCGGTGCCGCGTCGGCGAGCATGAACTCGATGCGGGCCGCCGGGTGGGCCGGGTCGATCGGCAGGTAGGCCGCCCCGGTCTTGAGCACCGCCAGGATCACCACGATCGCTTCGGCGGAGCGGGGCAACAACAGCCCCACACACTCGCCGGGGCCCACACCATGGGCGGTCAACAAGTGCGCCACGCGGTCGGCGGCCTCGTCCAGCTCGCGGTACGTCATCGAGCGGCCTTCGAAGGTCAACGCCACCGCCTCCGGTGTGCGGGCGACGTGCGCGGCGAACAACGCCGGAATCGACACCGGCGTGCCCGCGGGCAGGGTCAACACCGCCCGGTTACCGATCTCATCCAGACGAGCGTGCTCACCGGCATCGAGGAGATCCATTGACGACAGCCGCCCGCCTGGGTCGGCGGTCATCGCCACCAACACCCGCTCCAACCGCTCGATCAGCGCCTGGATGCCGGCCGCGTCGAACACGTCGGTGCGAAATTCCACGTCTCCGTAAATCCCGGCGGGCTCACCGGCATCGGTGAGACGTTCGGCCAGCGTGAATGTCAGATCCACGCGCGCCGACTGGGTGTCCACCGGCATCTGCGTGACCTGCATATCACCCAAGGCCAACCCGGCGGCGGGGTCGCTGGTGTGCCCGGGGAAGTTCTGCCAGGCCAATACCACCTGAACCAGTGGGTGATGGGCGAGGCTGCGGGTGGGGCTGAGCCGCTCGACGAGCAACTCGAAAGGCACATCTTGATGCTCGTAGGCGGCCAGGCTGCGCGCGCGCACCTGGTCCAACAGTTCAGCGGTGGTGGGATCACCGGCCACATCGACCCGCAGCACCAGAGTGTTGACGAAGAACCCCACCAGCTCATCCAGCGCGGGATCGCGTCGGCCGGCGATCGCGAACCCCACCGCCACATCGCTGCTGGCGCTGAGCCTCGCCAGCAGCACCGCCAGGGCGGCCTGTATCACCATGAAACTGGTCGCATTATGCTCGCGGGCCACCTCGCGCACGCGCTGCTGCAGCGCCGCCGGCCAATCGACCGACACCCTGGCGCCGCGGTAATCGGCCACCGGCGGATAAGGCCGATCGGTGGGCAGCTGCAGCCGCTCAGGCATCCCGGCCAGGGCCTGCTCCCAATACGCCAGCTGCGCAGCGATGCTGCTGCCGCTGTCTTCCAGATCACCGAACTGGGCGCGTTGCCACAGCGTGTAATCGACGTACTGCACCAGCAAGGGCACCCAGCCCGGGGCCCGCCCCGCGCACCGGCTGGCATAGGCCACACCTAGGTCACGCACCAGCGCGGTGATCGACCAGCCATCCGCGCCGATATGGTGCACCACCGCCACCAGCACGTGTTCGTCGTCGGCCACTCGGAAAAGCCATGCACGCAAAGGGATCTCATTTTCGAGATCGAACATGTAGCACGCCGCCGAGTTGATGGCACCACCCAGCCGGCTCTCCGGCCACCCAGTGGCATCAATGATCTGCCAACCGAAGTCGGCCCGCTCGGGCGCCACCACCAACTGCTGGGGGATACCCTCGGGCGCCACAAACAGGGTGCGCAGGCTCTCGTGGCGGCCCACCACATCGGACAGCGCCGCTCCCAGCGCCTCGGCATCCAGGTGCCCCTCCAGCCGCAACGCCGCCGGTATGTTGTACACCGCTGAGGGCCCCTGCAACTGGTCGATAAACCACAACCGCTGCTGGGCAAACGACAACGGCACCACCGCCGGCCGCTCACCTGCCACCAATGGCTCAGGCCGACTCGAATCCGCGCCGATGCGCAGTGCCAGCCCGGTAACCGTAGGTGTGTCGAACACGGTGGGTACCGAAAGGTCAGCATTCAGTGCGGTGTTGGCCGCGGCGACCACCCGCATCGCCAGCAACGAATCCCCACCCAAATCGAAGAACGAGTCATCGACCCCGACCCGCTCCACACCCAGCCCGAGCACGTCAGCATAGATACCTGCCAAGATCTCCTCGACCGGACCAGCCGGAGCACGGTAACCACCACCGCCACTTCGATACTCAGGTGCCGGCAGAGCCCGAACATCCAGCTTTCCGTTAACCGTCAACGGTATTGCGTCCAACACCACCACCGCGACCGGCACCATGAACTCCGGCAACCGCTCGGCCAGCGCAGCGCGGATCTCGACCGGATCTACCACCCCGGTGACATAACCCACCAACCGCTGATCCCCCGGACGATCCTCACGGGCAATCACCACCGCCTGCTCAACCCCAGCCAACCCCGCCAGCGCTGTCCGAACCTCACCCAACTCGATGCGATACCCACGAATCTTGACCTGCTCATCAGCACGCCCCAGATACCGCAACTGCCCATCAGCACCCCAACACACCAAATCCCCAGTGCGATACATCCTTTCC
>NZ_SJOM01000006.1 GCF_004762045.1 Mycobacterium sp. DL99 | reverse complement strand
ATGCGCCGTCGAGCCTGCTCATCCCGCTGGCCGACCCCGCAGCATTCACGCCGGACGAGTCGCGCGGAGGTACGTAAGCCGTCCGGCCAACCGGATGTGCCCGGATCCCACTACCGTGCAATCGAACCCGGCCTCCTCGAGCAGCCGAGGGAGGGCGTCGCCGTGCACATCGACGACGTCCAATCTGCCGCCTGGCCGCAGGACCCGGAACAGCTCGCGGGCGGCCGCGATCTTGGTCGCTTCGTCGAGATGGTGCAGCATCATCGACGACAGCGCCCGGTCGAACTCGCCGTCGTCGAACGGCAGTTCTTGGGCGTAGGCCCGCGTGAATCCGATACCGGTCATGCCCTTGGCTTTTCGCTCTGCACGCCGCAGCGCCCGCGGGTCAGGGTCGGTACCGACGATATCGGCGCCGGGACATGCCTTCTTGGCGCGGACGGTGAGGTTGCCGGTTCCACAACCTATTTCGATGACCCGCTGGCCGTCTGAGAGTCCGGCCTGCGCGACCAGGTGACGGTATGCGGGGTTCATCCCCAAGACCCGCGTCAGGAGGTCGTAACCGGGCAGGAACGCATCATGGCCGGCCGCAGGCAGGTAGTCATGCCGATTCTTCAGAATATGTGGACGATGTTCGGTCATGCATTCCATGATCCATTCGGCAGCACCTGGGGAGTTGGGCGAAAATTGGCTGTATCAGGATTATCTTTGGCGTCATGGCCGATGTGTCTCGATTGGTCCGCCACCGCGACGGCGTCCCGGTGTACCGGTACTGGGCGTACGGCGATG
>NZ_SJOM01000001.1 GCF_004762045.1 Mycobacterium sp. DL99 | reverse complement strand
CAAGACAAAGGTGAAATTGATGACTCCGTCCTCCCCGACCACCACGCTGCAGCCCACCGCCGTCGTCACGGTGGGAATCGGGCCAGTCAGCTTCGCCGACGTGATTGCGGTCGCCCGCGACGATGCCGCCGTGCAGTTGTCCGATGAGGCGATGACCGCAGTCGCCGAGAGCAGGGCGCGCATCGACGCGCTGGCCGCGGACCCGGCCCCTGTCTACGGTGTATCCACCGGCTTCGGCGCCCTGGCAACCCGCCACATCCCACACGAGTTGCGCACCCAGTTGCAGCGCAGCCTGATCCGCTCGCATGCTGCCGGTTCGGGCACCGAGGTGGAACGCGAAGTGGTGCGTGCCCTGATGCTGCTGCGTCTATCGACGCTGGCCACCGGGCGCACCGGCGTGCGGCCCGTGGTGGTCCAGGCCTACGCCGGGCTGCTCTCGGCAGGCATCACCCCGGTGGTCTACGAGTACGGCAGCTTGGGCTGCTCCGGCGACTTGGCGCCGCTGGCGCACGTGGCACTGGCACTCATCGGCGAAGGGCAGGTCCGCACCCGCGACGGCGAACTCAAATCCGCAGCCGAGGCACTGGCCGAACACGGACTGCAGCCCGTCGTGCTGGCCGAAAAAGAAGGCCTGGCACTGATCAACGGCACCGACGGCATGCTCGGCCAGCTGGTCCTGGCACTACATGACCTCGACAGTCTGCTGCGGCTGGCCGATATCGCCGCCGCAATGAGCGTGGAAGGCCTGCTGGGCACCGAGCGGGTGTTCGCCGCCGATCTGCAGAAGCTGCGGCCGCACCCGGGGCAAGGCTTGGCCGCGGCGAACATGACGCGCCTGCTTGCCAATTCGGCCATCGTCGCCAGCCACAAGACCGACAACTGCACCGTGGTGCAGGACGCCTATTCGCTGCGCTGCGCTCCGCAGGTCGCCGGGGCCGCTCGCGACACCGTCGAACACGCCCGGCTGGTAGCCCAGCGCGAACTGGCCAGCGCCGTGGACAACCCGGTGGTCACCCTCGACGGCCGGGTGGAGTCCAACGGCAATTTCCACGGCGCTCCGGTGGCCTACGTGCTGGACTTCCTGGCCATCGTCGTGGCCGATCTGGCCTCGATCAGTGAACGGCGCACCGACCGGTTCCTGGATCCGGCGCGCAACCACGGACTCAACGCGTTCCTCGCCGATGATCCCGGCGTGGACAGCGGTCACATGATCGCCCAGTACACCCAGGCCGGCATCGTCTCCGAGCTCAAGCGCCTGGCCGTCCCGGCCAGCGTGGATTCGATCCCGTCCTCGGCGATGCAGGAAGACCATGTGTCGATGGGCTGGTCGGCAGCACGCAAGCTGCGCCGCGCGATCGACGGGCTCAGCCGGGTACTGGCCGTGGAAGTGCTCACCGCCGCACGCGCCCTCGACCTGCGCGCGCCGCTGACCCCGGCACCGGCGACCGCGGCCGTCATCGCCGCCGTCCGCACACACGTTCC
>NZ_SJOM01000007.1:6382582-6555557 GCF_004762045.1 Mycobacterium sp. DL99 | reverse complement strand
CGCTGCCTCCCCCACCACAAGAACCGGGGAAGAACTGCCGAGCGGTGTCATGACGACTCAACCCCAGTCGCCGGTTACCGTCACGCCGCCGCTACCCAATCGGCGCAATGCGGAACTGCTGCTTCTGGGGTTCGCGGCCTTCATCACCACGGTCGCGCTGCTGATCGTCGAGGCCAACCAGGAACAGGGCCTGAACTGGGATCTGGCCCGCTACGTCATCGTGTTCATCGTCCTGATGGGCGCCGCGCACCTGGCCGTGCGCCGGTTCGCGCCCTATGCCGACCCGCTGCTGCTGCCGGTCGTGGCACTGCTCAACGGGCTGGGCCTGGTGATGATCCACCGGCTGGACCTGGCCAAGGGTGAGACGGCCTCCGACGGGCTCGGCGGCACCGCCAATCAGCAGATGATGTGGACGCTGGTGGGTGTCATCGGGTTCTCGGTCGTGGTGGCACTGCTGACCGACCACCGCATGCTCGCCCGGTACGGGTACATCTGCGCGCTGACCGGCCTTGTGCTGCTTGTCATTCCGGCGTTGTTGCCGGCGAAGTACTCCGAGCAGTACGGCGCCAAGATCTGGATCCAGTTTCCTGGCTTCTCGATTCAGCCCGCCGAGTTCTCCAAGATTCTGCTGCTGATCTTCTTCGCAGCGGTGCTGGTGGCCAAGCGTGATCTGTTCACCAGCGCGGGGAAACACTTCTTCGGACTCGACCTGCCGCGACCCCGCGACCTGGCCCCCCTGCTGCTGGCCTGGGCGGCCTCGGTGGGTGTGATGGTTTTCGAAAAGGATTTGGGCACTTCACTTCTGCTGTATGCGTCGTTCCTGGTGCTGGTCTACGTGGCTACCGAGCGACTGAGCTGGGTGGTCATCGGACTCGCCTTGTTCGCCGCGGGAAGCGTTGTGGCATACCAGGTTTTCGGCCACGTCCGGGTGCGCGTGGAGACCTGGCTCGATCCGTTCGCCGATCCTGACGGCGCCGGCTACCAGATGGTGCAGTCCCTGTTCAGTTTCGCCACCGGCGGCATCTTCGGCACCGGTCTGGGCAATGGACAGCCCGGGACCGTGCCCGCCGCGGCCACCGATTTCATCATCGCCGCGATCGGCGAAGAGCTCGGATTGGTCGGGCTGGCAGGCGTTCTCATGCTTTACACGATCCTGATCATCCGCGGCATGCGCACGGCGATCGCGGTGCGCGACAGCTTCGGCAAGCTCCTGGCGGCCGGGTTGGCCTCGACGCTGGCCATTCAGCTGTTCATCGTCGTCGGCGGCGTCACGAAGCTGATCCCGTTGACCGGCCTGACCACCCCGTGGATGTCCTACGGCGGCTCCTCACTGCTGGCCAACTACATCCTGCTGGCCATCCTGGTACGCATCTCGCACGCCGCACGCCGGCCCATCACCACCACCCCGACGCCGAACCCGACCCCCATCGCCGCGGCCAACACCGAGGTGATCGAGAAGGTATGAACACCTCCCTGCGCCGGGTGGCAGTCACGATCATGGTGCTGATCGTGCTGCTGTTGGCCAACGCCACCATCACCCAGGTCTTCACGGCCGACGGGTTACGCGCCGACCCGCGCAACCAGCGGGTGCTGCTCGACGAGTATTCGCGCCAGCGGGGCCAGATCACCGCCGGCGGCCAGCTGATGGCCTACTCGGTGGCCACCGACGGCCGGTTCCGCTTCCTGCGCACCTACCCCAACCCCGACGTCTACGCCCCGATCACCGGGTTCTACTCGCTGGGCTATTCGAGCACCGGGCTGGAGCGGGCCGAGGACGCCATCCTCAACGGATCGGATGAGCGCCTCTTCGGCCGTCGGCTCGCCGATTTCTTCACCGGCCGCGACCCGCGCGGCGGCAATGTCGACACCACGATCAACCCGCAGGTGCAGCAGGCGGCCTGGGACGCGCTGCAGCACGGCTGCAGTGACGGCCCCTGCAAGGGCTCTGTGGTGGCCCTGGAGCCTTCGACGGGCAAGATCCTGGCAATGGCGTCGTCTCCCTCGTACGACCCCAACCGGCTCGCCACACACGACCTCAACGCGCAGAGCGAGGCCTGGCAGCAGTTGCGCGACAACGAGCAGTCCCCGCTTCTCAACCGCGCCATCGCGGAGACCTACCCACCGGGCTCGACGTTCAAGGTGATCACCACCGCGGCGGCGCTGCAGTCCGGCTCCACCCCGGACACCCAGCTGACCGCGGCGCCGCGGATCCCGCTACCCGACAGCACCGCCACGCTGGAGAACTTCGGTGGGGCCTCGTGTGGGCCCGGACCGACCGCCTCCCTGCGCGAGGCGTTCGCCAAATCGTGCAACACCGCCTTCGTCGAGCTGGGGATCAAAACCGGGGCCGACAAGCTCAAGGCCACCGCCCAGGCCTTCGGGCTCGATACTCCCCCGGCGGCCATCCCGCTGCAGGTGGCCGAATCCACCACCGGACCCATCTCCGACGGCGCGGCGCTCGGTATGTCCAGCATCGGGCAGCGCGATGTCGCGTTGACTCCGCTGCAGAATGCGCAAGTGGCCGCGACCATCGCGAATGACGGCATCGCCATGCGCCCGTATCTTGTGGATAGCCTAAAAGGACCCGACCTGACCACGATCGCCACCACCGCCCCCGCCCAAGAGCGCCGGGCGGTGTCACCCCAGGTCGCAGCTACACTTACGGACTTGATGGTCGCCGCCGAGCAGGTGACTCAGCAGAAGGGAGCCATCGCCGGCGTGCAGATCGCTTCGAAGACCGGTACGGCAGAGCACGGGACGGATCCCCGTAACACTCCGCCGCATGCCTGGTACATCGCATTCGCACCGGCCAGCGACCCCAAGGTCGCGGTCTCGGTGTTGATCGAGGACGGCGGGGACCGGTTGTCGGCCACCGGCGGCGCACTCGCCGCCCCGATCGGACGCGCCACCATCGCGGCGGCGCTACGGGAGGATTCATGAGTCCCCGGGTTGGAGTCACGCTGTCCGGGCGGTACCGGCTGCAGCGACTGATCGCCACCGGCGGTATGGGTCAGGTCTGGGAGGCCGTGGACTCGCGGCTGGGCCGGCGCGTCGCGGTCAAGGTGCTCAAGGCCGAGTTCTCCACCGATGCCGAATTCGTCGAGCGGTTCCGGGCCGAGGCCCGCACCGTGGCGATGCTCAACCACCCTGGCATCGCCAGCGTGTACGACTACGGCGAGACCGATATCGACGGCGAGGGCCGCACCGCGTATCTGGTGATGGAGCTCGTCAACGGTGAGCCGCTGAACTCGGTGCTCAAGCGGACCGGGCGGCTCTCGCTCCGGCATGCCCTGGACATGCTCGAGCAGACCGGGCGCGCGCTACAGGTGGCCCACACCGCCGGGCTGGTCCACCGCGACGTCAAGCCGGGCAACATCCTCATCACCCCGACCGGCCAGGTGAAACTGACCGACTTCGGCATTGCCAAGGCCGTCGACGCCGCCCCGGTAACCCAGACCGGCATGGTGATGGGCACCGCCCAGTACATCGCGCCCGAGCAGGCCCTCGGCCACGACGCCACCGCTGCCAGCGACGTCTACGCGCTGGGAGTCGTTGGCTACGAATCGGTTTCGGGCAAGCGTCCATTCACCGGCGACGGTGCGCTGACGGTCGCGATGAAGCACATCAAGGAGACCCCGCCGCCGCTGCCCGCGGATCTGCCGCCCAACGTCCGCGAGCTGATCGAGATCACCCTGGTGAAGAACCCGGGGATGCGTTACAAGTCGGGCGGGCCGTTCGCCGACGCGGTCGCCGCGGTGCGCTCCGGCCGCCGTCCCCCGCGTCCCAACCAGGCCCCGACTCTGGGCCGGGCCGCTCCGGCCGCGGTTCCCTCGGCCGCCCAGGCCCGCGCCGCGGCCGAGCTCACCGGCCGCACCCCGGTGACCGCCACCCGGGCCAGGCCGACCACCGCCGCCCACCGGCCCGCACCGGCTCCGCGGCGCACGTTCTCGTCGGGTCAGCGGGCCCTGCTGTGGGCCGCCGGGGTACTCGGCGCGCTCGCTATTGTGATTGCCATCCTGATCGTGCTCAACGCACAGGATCGCAAGGATCAGCAGCAGTCACCACCGCCCACGGTCACCGACACGGTGACCCAGACGACGCCTTACCAGACCCCGGCAGCGTTGCCGGACCTGGCATTCCACGTGATCTTGCCCAGAGAAGCCGGGGCTGACGCTCCGGCCACCTCAGGGGCCCCGGAACAGATACTGCGATGACGACGCCTCAGCACCTCTCTGACCGATATGAACTCGGTGAAATTCTCGGCTTCGGCGGCATGTCCGAAGTCCACATCGCACGCGACACGCGGCTACACCGCGATGTCGCGGTCAAGGTGCTGCGGGCCGATCTGGCCCGTGACCCCAGCTTCTACCTTCGGTTCCGCCGTGAAGCACAGAACGCGGCCGCGCTGAACCACCCCGCCATCGTGGCGGTCTACGACACCGGAGAGGCCGAGACGCCCAACGGTCCGCTGCCCTACATCGTCATGGAGTACGTCGACGGTGTGACGCTGCGCGACATCGTGCACACCGATGGGCCCATGACGCCGCGCCGCGCGATCGAGGTCATCGCCGATGCCTGCCAGGCGCTGAATTTCAGCCACCAGCACGGCATCGTGCACCGCGACGTCAAGCCGGCCAACATCATGATCAGCAAGAACAACGCTGTGAAGGTGATGGACTTCGGTATCGCGCGGGCCTTGGCCGACACCGGCAACAGTGTCACGCAGACCGCCGCGGTGATCGGCACCGCGCAGTACCTGTCGCCCGAGCAAGCCCGCGGTGAGACCGTCGATGCCCGTTCCGACGTCTACTCGCTGGGCTGTGTGCTCTACGAAATGCTCACCGGTGAACCACCTTTCATCGGTGATTCACCGGTGGCGGTGGCGTATCAGCATGTTCGCGAGGATCCGGTCCCGCCGTCGCAACGCCACGCCGGCATCTCCCCGGAACTCGACGCCGTGGTGCTCAAGGCCCTGGCCAAGAACCCGGACAACCGCTACCAGACCGCTGCCGAGATGCGTACGGACCTGATCCGCGTTCACAGCGGTGAGGCCCCGGAGGCCCCCAAGGTGCTCACCGACGCCGAGCGGACGTCGATGATGAACTCCGGGCCGATGCTGGCCCAGGGCGGCGGGGTGCCCACCCAGAACATGGTCGTGCCCCGCCCGGCCGACCGCAATGCCTCGATCGCCCGCTGGTTGATCGCCGTCGCGGTGCTGGCGGTGTTGACCGTGGTGGTGACGGTGGCGATCAACATGTTCGACGGCAAGTCACGCGACGTGCAGGTGCCCGACGTGAGCGGCCAGCGTTCGGCGGATGCCGTTGCCGCACTGCAGAACCGCGGTTTCAAGACCCGCACCGAGCGCAAGGAAGACAACAAGGTCCCGCCGGAGTTTGTGATCGGCACCGACCCGTCGGCCAACAGCATGGTGGCCGCTGGCGATGAGATCACCGTGAACGTTTCCGCCGGACCCCAGCAGGCTCAGGTGCCCGATGTGGCCGGGTTGACCCCGTCCCAGGCCCGCCAGAAGCTCAAGGACGCCGGGTTCGAGAAGGTCAAAGAATCCACGAGCCCGTCGACACCCGAACAGAAGGGCCGGGTGCTGGCCACCAATCCGCCGGCCAACCAGACCGCGGGGATCATCTACGAGGTCACGCTCGTGGTCGGTTCGGGCCCGGAGGACACAGCGGTTCCGTCCTGCACCGGCCAGTCGGTCGACGTGTGCAAGCAGATCCTCACCGCGTCGGGATTCACCAACACCGTCGTCATCGAGGTCGATCACACCGCAACCGCAGGCCAGGTGGTCGGCACCGAACCGCCCGCCGGTACGTCGGTACCCAAGGACACCCCGATCCAGATCCATGTCTCGAAGGGCAACCAGTTCGTCATGCCCAACCTGGTCGGGCAGTTCTGGGATGACGCCTACCAGCGCCTGAGCGCGCTGGGCTGGACCGGGGTCCTGGACAAGGGGCCGGACGTGCGCGACAGCGGTCAGCGGACCAACGCGGTCGTCACCCAGAGCCCGTCCCCGGGCACCGGGGTGAACTTCGGCGCGAAGATCACACTGAGCTTCGCGTCGTAGCCGCCGCCACGGCGCGGGCCACCTCGGCCTCGAGCGTGGCCACCAGGTGTTCCTCGGGAGCGGCACCGCACACACCGAGCCAGTTGGCCAGCATGCGGTGCCCGCCCTGGGTGAGGATCGACTCCGGGTGGAACTGCACGCCATGAATCGGCAGCTGTCGATGGCGCACGGCCATGATCACGCCGCCGTCGGTCTGCCCGATGACCTCGAGCTCATCGGGCACGGTCTCGGGCAGGATCGTCAGAGAGTGGTAACGGGTCGCGGTGAACGGATCCGGAAGGCCCTTGAGCACGCCGGCATCGGCGTGATGCACGACGCTCGTCTTGCCGTGGAGCAGTTCGGGCGCCCGGTCGACGGTGCCCCCGAATGCCACCCCGATGGCCTGGTGCCCGAGGCAGACGCCGAGTAGGGGAGTGCCGGCCGCGGCGCACGCGCGCACCAGCGGAATCGTGGCTCCGGCCCGTTCCGGCGTGCCCGGGCCCGGGCTCAGCAGGACGCCGTCGAAGTCGGCCGCCACCTTGGCGAGGTCGGCTTCGGTGGCCAGGCGATCGTCGTCGTTACGCCACACCTGCGCGTCCACCCCGAGCTGACCCAGATACTGGACCAGGTTGAACACGAAGCTGTCATAGTTGTCGACGACCAGAACCTGCATCGGGCCAGGTTACCGGCTCAGTAGCCGACCGGGCCCGCGGGTTTCGCGTAGCGCATCCGCAGCGGCTCGGTGTGCCCTACCAGGTCGACCTCGGCGCGCGGCTCCTCCGCATAGCCCAATCCGAACCGCACCACGTACTGCTTGTAGAGGGTGACGTTCGGGGCGGCCGCCAGCGCGGCCTGCATGGCGGAGGCATCGCCGATCGCGGTGATCACGTAGGGCGGGCTGTAGGTCCGTCCGTTGAGTAGCAGGGTGTTGCCGACGCAGCGGGGTGCCGACGTGGCGATGATGCGTTGGTCCTGCATCTGGATGCCCTCGGCGCCGGCACTCCACAGTGCGTTCAGGACGGCCTGGATGTCCTGTTGGTGCACCACGAGGTCGTCGGGGGAGGCGTCGCGGGGAAAACGGCCCTGGGCGTCGCGCTGGGCGTCGTTGAGCGTGACGACCAGGCCGGGTCCCCGCATGGGCACGGTGCCCGCGTCGACGGCCAGCTCGGCGGAGCGCCGGGTGATGGCCCCGAGCGCCGCGTGTGATCCGGGGGATCCGCCGTGATGGCTGTCGATCTCGGTCGACAGCGAATCGCGCTGGACGGTCAGCCGGTCCACCGACTGCTGTGCCTCGCGCACCAGGTCGACGAGGCGCGGTGCGTCGCTACGGCGAATCTCGTCACCGCCCGAGACGCTGTGGGTAGCGGCCAGGAGCAAGCCGGCGGCCAGGCAGACGACCGGGACGCCGAAGCGCCACGGGGATCGATCCGGTTGGTCCATCGCAGTCTCTCCTGGACGTGCAGCTACGTTAGGCTCGTGAGGCATCCTGCCTCATCGTCGCACCGTGTGACGCCGACTGTCCGCGAAGGTACCCATGCCCAAGTCCAAAGTCCGTAAGAAGAACGATTTCACCATCAAGGCGGTGAGCCGGACCCCGGTCAAGGTGAAAGCCGGGCCGTCGAGTGTATGGTTCGTCGCGCTGTTCATCGGCCTCATGCTGTTCGGCCTGTTGTGGCTGTTGGTGTTCCAGCTGGCCGCGACCAACCCCGTCGACACCCCGTCCTTCCTCCAGTGGATGGCTGACATGGGTCCGTGGAACTACGCGGTGGCCTTTGCCTTCATGATCAGTGGGCTGTTGCTCACCATGCGCTGGCGATAACCCCGGACGACGTCATAATGAATTCATCTTACGGTTTTAGCGTTACCGGTTCAGCAACCTTGGCGATGCTCAATCACATCGTTGTGATTCATCCCCATTGGGGATAGCACCTGTGGATAACTCCATTAGTCGCGGTAAGAGGGTGTGAAGAGCCCGTGCAGCAAACTCAATGGGGCCCACCTGCTGCCGGAGTCGCTGGTTGCGGCATAGGCGGACTTATGATGGCTATCGCAGCTGTGACCCTGATCACAGACCCGCCCGGACGTGTTCTTGCCGGCATAGCTGGGGTGGGATTGCTCACGTTCGCAACATTGTCGTGGCGGGCACGACCCAAACTGGCAATTAACCAAGACGGTCTCACGGTCGCAGGGTGGTGGCACACCCGGACATATCGCCGCAATGAGATCCGGACGATCCGCATCACCGAGTTCCGCCGGATCGCCCGCAAGGTCTGCCTGCTGGAGATCGACACCGTCGACGACCGCTTGGTGGTCCTCACGCGCTGGGATCTCGGAACGGACCCTCTCGACGTCCTGGACGCGCTCACACAGGCCGGTTTCGCGGCCCGGTGAGTGAAGGGACCCCACACAACACGCGACGCCCCCGACTAGGGGGGCGTCGCGCATTTGTAGGTGCGGGGTTGGGCCCGTTATGACACGGTGACCGATTCGATGACAACCGGCTCGGCCGGGCGATCGGAACGATCGGTGGCGGTGGACGCGATGGCGTCGACCACCTTCTGGGACTCCGGATCCACGACCTCACCGAAGATGGTGTGGCGCCGGTTCAGGTGCGGGGTCTGACCGACCGTGATGAAGAACTGGGAGCCGTTGGTGCCCGGCCCGGCGTTGGCCATCGCCAGCAGGTAGGGCTTGTCGAACTGGAGCTCGGGGTGGAACTCATCAGCGAACTGGAAGCCCGGGCCGCCGCGACCGGTGCCGGTCGGGTCGCCGCCCTGGATCATGAAGCCGTCGATCACCCGGTGGAAGACGACGCCGTCGTAGAACGGACCGGAGGTTCCGCCCGAGGCATTCTCGGTGCTGTAGTCCTTGGTGCCCTGCGCCAAGCCGACGAAGTTGGCCACGGTCTTGGGAGCGTGGTTTCCGAACAGTGCGATCTTGATGTCGCCGCGATTGGTGTGCAGTGTCGCCGTCGCGGTCTGAATGGGGCTCGTCACGGCTACTCAGTCTGCCATCCCGGCCGCCGGCAACCGTCAGATACCCCACCAACACCCCGCGACTCGCGCAGAGATGGCAGTCTGGATCTCAGCCGACATACCGGCCCACTCCACCTCCGCCGCCAGTGCCCAGAAAGGTGCCAGATGACCGCGAACGTCGATACCCGGTTGGCCCCCCGTCAGCGCCTAGCCCGCGGTTTGAAATACAGCACCATCGGTCCGGTCGACGTGACCCGTGGTGTGGTGGGCATCAGCGCCAACACGGTGTCCGCCGCGGCGGCCGGGCTACGCAAGCGCTACGAGTCGGGCAAGCTGCGCCGTCAGCTTGCCGCGGCCGCAGCCGCGGTGGCCGCACTGCCCGAGGTACTGCAGGAGGCCGCCGCGGCGCCACAGCCCAAGCGGCGCCGTCGCGGGCTGGCGATCGCCGCGGTCGCCGCAGCGGTCCTGGCCGGTGGGGCCGTGGCATTCTCGATCGTGCGGCGGTCCAACCGGCCCGAGCCCTCGTCGCTGCCACCGAGCGTGGACGTGACACCCCGGCCCTGATCCGGCCCCCAGAACTTGCCAAATTGTTGTGACACATGACGATCCCGGGTGCCGGCTGGCCGGCTATTCCGACGACGGCCCCTGACAGTCCAGCCATTGGCCGTCTTCCTGGCGGAACGTGTTCGGCTCCGTGCTGGTGGCTGGTGGCTTGTCGCCCGATTTCCACGTGACGGTCAGATCAGCGGTCGCGTTGTCTCCGGTGACCTTGACGTTCTCCACCTTGTCGATCGTCACTGTCGTTGTCTGCCGGAGAATCTCGAGGTTCGCCGCCTTGTAGGCCGGTTCGTCATAGCCGATCAATGCATCGACCAGTTGGCCGATCGTGGCGTCTGATGCGGCGGGGTACTGCTGTTTGAACGCCTCGGCCATCACGTCGGCAGGCTTCGCGGCCAATTCCTCAGGCGTTCCGACCTCGCTGAGCGGTGGGAACATCGTGTCCGGCTGGGCCAGAACGGCGTCACGGTACTGCGCACAGGTCAGCTCGGCCATCCTGTCGAAATTGAAACCCGCCATCGCAGCTTCTTGCTCATCGATCAGGTCGCGGATCTGCTGCTCGTCGCTCGCCCCGGCCTGAGCCGAGGTGGCAGCAGGATCCGACGACGCCGGCTTGCTTTCCGATCCGCAACCAGCGACCGCCAGCACGGCCAGTCCGACGATGAACGCTCGTATCACGTAGTTCCTCTTCCTCACGGTGGCGCTACCGGCTTTGTATGGAGCATGCCGAGGGCAGACGGTCTCCGGCCTGCCGTCTGTGGACAGCGGCAGCTTACCGACTGGGTGAGTCGAGGTCACGAACAAAAAGCGGCTCCGGCATCTGACCCCGGAACCGCTCATTACTGTTTTGATTTGTGGAGCCTAGGAGATTCGAACTCCTGACATCTGCCTTGCAAAGGCAGCGCTCTACCAACTGAGCTAAGGCCCCTCGCTCGGACGCGACTGCGGATTTTCCGCGTCGTGCCAAACCTCTTCACCGTGTCGTGATCGCCAGACGATCACCGCGACGGCTGCGATGCCGGCCAGAAGTATGAACCGCATGGCGCAACCTCTCGATGATCACCGGTTACACCGGGTGTCGTGGGCCTAGGAGGACTCGAACCTCCGACCTCTTCGTTATCAGCGAAGCGCTCTAACCACCTGAGCTATAGGCCCGAAAATTGGGATCGACCGAGCGCAGAGATTACCGCACCGGGGCGCAGACTCCCAAATCAATCCCGGTCGGCCAGCGTGACCTCGACTCCGCCGACCAGATCGGTGGTCAGGTTGTAGATGAAGGCCCCGATGGTCGCCATCGCACACAGCACCACGATGTTCACCAGGCCGACGAGCGCAGCCCCTCCGAAGATCGTTCCGCTGGAGACCAATTCGCCTCCTGAGGCGCCGCTGGCGCTGGTCAGCAGATCGCCCACGTTGCTGTTCAGCTTGCTCCA
Source organism: Mycobacterium sp. DL99 (assembly GCF_004762045.1). Classification (GTDB taxonomy): domain Bacteria; phylum Actinomycetota; class Actinomycetes; order Mycobacteriales; family Mycobacteriaceae; genus Mycobacterium. The sequence goes on along the minus strand of NZ_SJOM01000007.1, from coordinate 6,544,530 downwards.
CACGCCCATCGCGCCAAGCACGAGGTACAGGAATGCCACCGCGATCATCCATACGAAGAACAGCACCACCGACAGCACCAGTGAGACTTTCAGCACAGTCCACGGATCGACCCGGCGGATCTGCATGCTGGCCCGGACCGGCCCCTGATGCGGGGTGCGGTTGGCCACCTGGATCCGGGTTGTCGGGCTGTTACTCGAGGATCTGGGCGCCTGGGTATCGGCGGATGTCTTGCGTTGCGACGGACGCTGGGACGGCGCCGACAGGTCCGGAATTTCGCTCGCGTAGGCCTCGGACCGCACCGGCTCGCTGCGCGGGGCGGACGGCGCGGCCGGGGCCGACGAGGGCGCGCGTGCCGGCCGGGGCTGCTGCTCCGTCTCCTGGGTCTCCGCGCCCGCGACGAAGCGCTGCAGTCGGGCTTCCACACCGGGGGAGTGGGAGCCGGGCGTACGGGCACTCTCGTCGCGCGTCTCGGTTGGCGGCTGCGGCGTGGTCCTGCCGGTTCCGCGCTGCCACGGGGGCACCTCACCGGTCTCGGTGATCTGACCGCCCGCGGGCCGAGCCTGGACCCCGGCGGTCTTGCTCGCCGTCGAAGTGCTCTCGGTCCCGGCGGCCCCGGCACCTGAGCCGTTGGAGCTGCCGGGCCGGTCGCCCGCTCGCGGGTACCCCGGCTCGCTCGGTGAACTCACCTAACAGCTCCTTAGCTCAGGCCGAGGTCCGCGTCGGGCCTCAGCGACGGCGTCACGCCTCGTCGGACTCTTCACCATCCGCATCCGAGTCCTCCTCGGCGTTGCGCGCAATCGCAATCAGTGTGTCGCCGTCGCCCAGGTTCATCAAGCGGACACCCTTGGTCTGGCGCCCGGCTTTGCGAACCTGACGTGCGGCGGTCCGGATTACACCGCCACCGGAGGTGATGGCGTAAAGCTCCGTCTCGTCATCGACGATCAGCGCTCCGACCAGACTGCCACGTTTGCGGTCGTACTGGATCGTCAGGATGCCTTTGCCGCCGCGGCCCTGAACCGTGTACTCGTCGATCGCGGTGCGCTTGGCGTAGCCGCCCGCGGTCGCGACCAGCAGATATGTATCCGGTTGGACCACGTTGAGCGACAGTAGCCGGTCATCCTCGTTGAACCGCATGCCCTGCACACCCGAGGTGGCCCGACCCATCGGCCGCAGCGCCTCGTCGGTCGCCGAGAACCGGATGGACTGGCCGTTCGCGCTGACCAGCAGCAGATCGTCCTCCGCCGAGCACAGCACCGCGCCGACCAGCTCGTCACCGTCGCGCAGGTTCACCGCGACGATGCCGCCCGACCGGTTGGAGTCGAAGTCGACCAACTTGGACTTCTTCACCAGACCGTTGCGGGTGGCCAGCACCAGGTATGGCGCATCCTCGTAGCTCTTGATCTGGATGACCTGGGCGATGCGTTCTTCCGGCTGGAACGCCAGCAGGTTCGCCACATGCTGACCGCGCGCGGTGCGTGAGGTTTCCGGCAGGTCGTATGCCTTGGCCCGGTAGACGCGACCCTGCGTGGTGAAGAACAGGATCCAGTCGTGGGTCGAGCAGACGAAGAAGTGGTTGACGATGTCGTCCTGCTTGAGCCCGGCGCCCTGCACGCCCTTGCCGCCGCGCTTCTGGCTGCGGTAGAGGTCGGTCTTGGTGCGCTTGGCGTACCCGGTCTCGGTGATCGTGACGACCACGTCCTCCCGGGCGATCAGGTCCTCGTCGCTGACCTCGCCGTCGGCCGGCATGATCCGGGTCCGGCGGTCGTCACCGTGCTTCTCGACGATCTCCGCCAGCTCGTCGCGGACGATCGCCCGCTGCCGTTCCGGCTTGGCCAGAATGTCCTCGAGGTCGGCGATCTCGGCTTCGATCTTGGCCAGGTCGTCGACGATCTTCTGGCGCTCCAGGGCGGCCAACCGGCGCAACTGCATGTCCAGGATGGCCTGGGCCTGGATCTCGTCGATGTCGAGCAGCTCGATCAGGCCGGCGCGCGCGATCTCGACGGTCTGTGAGGCGCGGATCAACGCGATCACTTCATCGAGTGCGTCGAGGGCCTTGACCAGACCGCGCAGGATGTGGGCCCGCTCGTTGGCCTTGCGCAACCGGTACCGGGTCCGGCGGATGATCACGTCGAGTTGGTGTGCGACGTAATGCCGGATCATCTGGTCCAGGCGCAGCGTGCGCGGCACCCCGTCGACGATCGACAGCATGTTGGCGCCGAAGCTGGTCTGCAGTTGGGTGTGCTTGTAGAGGTTGTTCAGCACAACCTTCGCGACGGCATCGCGCTTGAGCTCCACCACGATTCGCAGGCCCACGCGGTCGCTGGACTGGTCCTCGATGTTGGAGATGCCGGCCAGCTTGCCGTCGCGCACCTGCTCGGCGATCGAGGTGATGAAGTTGTCGTGGTTGACCTGGTACGGCAGCTCGGTGATGACGATGCCGGTGCGGCCCCGGTTGTCCTCTTCGATCTCCACCACACCGCGCATCCGGATCGAGCCGCGACCGGTGGTGTAGGCGTCGTGGATGCCCTGGGATCCGACGATCAAGCCGCTGGTGGGGAAGTCCGGACCCTTGACCCGCTCGCACACCGCGGTGAGGGTGGCCTCTTCATCTGCCTCGTGGTTCTCCAGGCACCAGTACACGGCCTCGGCCAACTCGCGCAGGTTGTGCGGCGGGATGTTGGTGGCCATGCCGACGGCGATGCCGCCCGAACCATTGGCCAGCAGGTTGGGGAACCGGCTTGGCAGCACCGTCGGCTCTTGTACCCGACCGTCGTAGTTCGGAATGAACTCGACTGTCTCCTCGTCGATTTCACGCAGCATCTCCATAGCCAACGGCGTCAGCCGGGCTTCGGTGTAACGCATCGCGGCCGCGGGATCGTTACCCGGCGAGCCGAAGTTCCCCTGGCCGTCGACCAGTGGGTACCGCAGCGACCAGGGCTGAGCCATCCGGACCAGGGTGTCGTAGATCGAGGAGTCGCCGTGCGGGTGGTAGTTACCCATCGTCTCGGCCACCGAGCGCGCCGACTTGGCGTGGCTGCGGTCCGGCCGGAAACCGGAGTCGTACATCGCATACAGCACACGGCGGTGCACCGGCTTGAGGCCGTCACGGACCTCGGGCAGCGCGCGGCCCACGATCACGCTCATCGCGTAATCGATGTAGCTGCGCTGCATTTCGTGCTGAATGTCGACCGGTTCGATGCGGTCAGATGTTCCGTCGCCAGGTGGCAACGTGGTGTCAGTCATGAGTTCCTCGCTCGTTGGCTCGGCTTGATGCGGTCAAAGGCCATCTGGACGCGACGTGAATTACGGTGGCGCGCAGGGCATGAGTGGTCCGCCTAAACGTCCAAGAACCGGACGTCTTTGGCGTTACGCGTGATGAAGCTGCGCCGCGCCTCGACGTCCTCACCCATCAGGATGGAGAACAACTCGTCGGCCGCAGCGGCGTCGTCAAGCGTCACCTGACGCAATACCCGCACCGACGGATCCATGGTGGTCTCCCACAGTTCCTTGGCGTCCATCTCGCCGAGACCCTTGTAGCGCTGGATACCGTCGTCGATGTTGATCCGCTTGCCCGACGCCTTGCCCGCCTCGAGCAGACCGTCCCGCTCGCGGTCGGAGTAGGCGAACTCCGGTTCCTGGCGCTGCCACTTGAGTTTGTACAGCGGCGGCTGCGCCAGGAAGATGTGGCCGTGCTCGACCAGCGGTTTCATGAAGCGGAACAGCAGGGTCAGCAGCAGGGTCGAGATGTGCTGGCCGTCGACGTCGGCGTCCGCCATCAACACGATCTTGTGGTAGCGCAGCTTGCTGATGTCGAACTCGTCGTGAATGCCGGTGCCCAGGGCGGTGATGATGGCCTGGACTTCGGTGTTCTTCAAAACCCGGTCGATACGGGCCTTTTCGACGTTGATGATCTTGCCGCGCAGCGGCAGGATGGCCTGGAACATCGAATCCCGGCCACTCTTGGCCGAGCCGCCGGCTGAATCGCCCTCCACCACATACAGTTCGGACTTCGTCGGATCTGTCGAGCGGCAGTCGGCCAGCTTGCCCGGCAGGCCGCCGATGTCGGTGGCGCTCTTACGCCGAACCAGTTCGCGGGCCTTGCGCGCGGCGATACGAGCCTGTGCTGACGAAACTGCCTTGTTCACAACAGTTTTCGCCTCGGCCGGATTCGCCTCGAACCAGTGGGTGAGCTGCTCGTTGCAGATCTTCTGAACGAACGACTTCACCTCGGTGTTTCCGAGCTTGGTCTTGGTCTGACCCTCGAACTGCGGTTGGGCCACCTTCACGGAGATGACCGCTGCCAACCCCTCACGAATATCGTCACCGGTGAGGTTCGGATCCTTGTCCTTGAGCAGCTTCTTGTCTTTGGCGTACTTGTTCACCACGGTGGTCAGCGCAGCGCGGAAACCTTCCTCGTGGGTACCGCCCTCGTGGGTGTTGATCGTGTTGGCGAACGTGTGCACCGACTCGGAGTAGCCGGCATTCCACTGCATCGCGATCTCGACCTCGTGGCCGGTGCCCTTGCCGTCGAAATCGATCACGCTGGGCTGGATCGCGGTCTTGGTTCGGTTGATGTGCTTGACGAAGTCGACCAGACCGCCCGGGTAATGGAAGGTGCGGTGCTTCACCTTGTGGGGTGCGGCGGCCTCGGCGGCCGTCTCTTCCGCGGTTTTCGGCGCGGCCGCGGTGTCGGCGACCACCTCGTCGACGATCTCGTCCTTGGTCACCCGCTCATCGGTGAGCTCGATGGTCAGGCCCTTGTTCAGGAACGCCATCTCCTGGAGCCGCCGTGCGATGGTCTCGAAGTCGTACACCGTGGTCTCGAAGACGTTCGGATCCGCCCAGAACCGAATGGTGGTGCCGGTCTCCTTGGTCTTCTCACCCTTTCGCAGGGTTCCCGGGACCGAGTTGTCGTAGGTCTGGAACCACTCATATCCATCGGTGCGGACATCGGCCTCCAGCCGCGTGGACAGCGCGTTGACCACCGAGACACCGACGCCGTGCAGGCCGCCGGACACCTGGTAGGCGCCCTCCTCGAACTTGCCGCCGGCATGCAGAACGGTCATCACCACGTCGATCGTCGGGATACCGGTGGCGTGCATGGCGACCGGAATGCCTCGCCCGTCGTCGGTGACCTGGACTCCGCCGTCCTCGAGGATGCGCACGTCGACCTTCGTCGCGAAGCCGGCCATCGCCTCGTCTACCGCGTTGTCGACGACCTCCCACACGAGGTGGTGCAGGCCACGTTCACCGGTGGAGCCGATATACATGCCGGGACGTTTGCGAACGGCTTCGAGGCCTTCCAGCACTTTGATCGAGTCGGCACCGTACTGATTCTGGGCAGCCACGTCGGACGCGTCTCCTTGGGGTTCGCGGGAGGTGGTTGCGTCACCGCCCTGCAGATCTCGCCACAGTCTACCGGTCGACACGTACAGGGCCGACTCTGTAGCGGCGTTTCCACCTATCTAACTGCGCCGTGCGCGGAATTTCTCGGGCATCGGTGCCTTCGGACGCTTGAGAAGATCCATTTAGCGCGTCTCGGCGGTTCTGAGCGCGGTCCTAGCCGTAGGTGTCTCGAGGGCCGCGGCCTGGGACGTGATATCGACCTTTCCGCCACGACGGGCCGACGGGGCCCACGATCTTCAATGAGGTCACCACACCGTCGCCGACCGCGGCGGCGATCTTGGCCAACACCTGGGACTGCACCATCCGCAGCTGGGTGGCCCACGCGGTGGACTCCGCCGAGACGGTCAGCACGCCCTCGTTCAGGCCGGTCGGGTTGGCATGGTCGGCGATCTGGTCGCCGACCACTGTCCGCCACCGACCGAACACCGAACCCTCGGCAACCCTCGAGGACCAGCCCCGCACCTTGGCCAGATCCTGGGTCGCGGACCCGAACAGCTGCGGATCGCGGACATCGGGCCCCGGACCCGACCAGCTGCGGCGCCGGCCGGCATTGCCCGCCACCCGCCGTACCGGGGCACGGCGGCCTCGGCCGACATCCTTGCCCTGGCTGCGGGCCGCGCCTCGAGCCTCTTCCAGGGTTCGCCGCACCAGATCCATGCCGCGCATCCGGGTCAGATCTTCCGGGGAGACCGCGGGGGTGGGGGCAGCCGGATCACGGGATTCTGCGGGATCGTTCGTCATGACTGCACCACCGATATCCGTCCCTGGTCGCCCTCTGTCATCCTGATCTCAACCCGGTTGACCGCCCAGTCCTGCGGGATGTCCTCACCGACCGCCGCGGTCACCAGTACCTGCTCGGCTTCTCCGGCCACCGCCGCCAAAGCCTGCCTCCTCGAAGTATCCAGCTCGGCGAAGACGTCGTCGAGCAACAGCACCGGATCGACGCCGTCCGACCGCAGCAATTCGTAGGCACCCAGCCGCAGGGCCAGCGCCATCGACCACGATTCACCATGGCTGGCAAAGCCTTTCGCGGGTTGGTCGCCCAGCCACAGCTCGAGATCGTCACGATGCGGACCGACCAGACAGACCCCGCGATCCAACTCCGCGTCGCGGCGTCGCGCCAACGCGTCCAGCAGCGCGGCCTCGTAGAACTCCACGGATTCCGGACCCGGAGCGTTCTCGATCGCCTCCACACTGCTGCGGTACCGGATGGCCGCGGGCCTGCTGGACGGCGCCAACAATTGATAAGCCTTCTGAACCTCGGGATGCAGCTGCTCGACCAGCGCGATGCGCGCGGCAGTCAACGCCGCGCCGTGGGCAGCGAGGTGTCCGTCCCACACATCGAGGGTGTCCAGCGCGCTACGATCCCCTCGATAACGTGCTCCCGCAGCGGTTTTCAGCAATGCCGTGCGCTGCCGCACGACCTTGTCGTAGTCGGCGCGAATACCCGCTATCGCCGGGCGCCGGGTGGTCGCGAGCTCGTCGAGGTAGCGCCGCCGCTCACCGGGGTCCCCCCGGACCAGTGCGAGGTCCTCAGGACTGAACAGCACCGCCCGCAAAACCCCGAGGATTTCGCGGGGCGAGCGGACCGGTGAGCGGTTCAGCCGGGCCTTGTTGGCCCGGCCGCTGGTGATCTCGAGATCGACGGCCAGCTCCCGCCCCTCGTTGACCACGATGCTCGAGACGATCGCGCGGGGCGCACCGGCCCGGATCAACGGGGCGTCAGAGGCCACCCGATGGGAACCTAGTGTGGCGCAATACCACAGTGCCTCAACAAGATTCGTCTTACCGAAGCCGTTCGACCCGACGAAGACCGTGCGGCCGGGCTCGAGCTCGAGCTCGACATGAGCCCAGGACCGGTAGTCGGTCAGTCCCAGGTGACGGACATACATCGGAATTGCGCCTACCCGGACTCACTGATCCGGTGCACCGCATGGCCACCGAACTGGTTACGCAGGGCCGAGACGGCTTTCATGGTGGGGGAGTCCTCTTGTCTCGAGGCGAACCGGGCGAACAACGACGCCGCGATCACCGGCATCGGGACCCGGTGGCTGATCGCCTCCTCCACGGTCCAGCGACCTTCCCCGGAATCCTCGGTATAACCGCTGATCGCGGAGAAACCTGGATCCTCCTTGAGTGCCTTGGCCAGCAGCTGCTGCAACCACGACCGCACCACGGTGCCGTTCGTCCAGGCCTGGATCACCGCCTGGGGATCGGTGATCAATTGCTCGGCCGCCAGCAGTTCATATCCCTCGGCGTAGGCGTGCATCAGGCCGTATTCGACGCCGTTGTGCACCATCTTGGCGTAATGACCCGCGCCCACCGGGCCGGCGTGGACGAATCCGTCAGCCACATCACCTTCAGGGCGCAACGTGTCGAAGATCGGCATGGCTCGAGCCACATCGGCGTCACTACCACCGACCATCAGCCCGTAACCCTCGTGCAGACCCCAGACGCCACCCGAAACACCCGCGTCGATGAATTTGATTCCCTTGTCGCCCAACAACTTTGCGTGTGGACCATCTTCGGTGTACCTCGAGTTACCACCGTCGATCACCAGATCACCGGGACCCAGTACATCAGCAAGCGCGACGATGGTCTCGTGCGTGACCGTGCCCGACGGCACCATCACCCAGACAACCCGCGGCGTCTCGAGCGCACCGGCCAGGTCCGCGAGGCTGGCCACGTCGCTCACTTCCGGGCGAGGGTCGTATCCCACGACCTCGTGACCACCGGTGCGCAGGCGCTCGCGCATGTTGAAGCCCATCTTGCCCAGGCCGACTAACCCCAGTTGCATGTGCGCCCTCTCTCGCCCGCGCCGGTCAGCCGGGAAGGCGTACCGGCATCAGCAGGTAGACGTAATCGGTCTTGGCAGCCGGGAACGGACCCGAACCGCCACCTGTACCAGCATCCTCGCTCGTGGGCCGCAACACTGCGGGCCGGCTCGGCGTGGTGAAACCGAAAGTCACCCGGTCCGAATGCAACGAGCTCAACCCATCGGTCAGATAGGTCGGGTTGAACGCGATGGTCAGCGGATCACCGGCGAAGTCGACGGGCAGATCTTCCTCGGCCCGGCCGACGTCATCGGCGCCGGCCGACAGCCGCAGCACGTCGTCGCCGAATTCCATACGGATCTGGGCACCCCGGTCTGCCACGAGCGCCACACGCTTGATCGCCTCGGTGAGCTCGGCCACGCCGATCGTGGCCACCGCGGTGTGCTCGGTCGGCAGCAGCTGACGGAACTTCGGGAACTCCGCATCGAGCAGGCGGGTGGTGCTGCGCTTGCCGTTGCTCCGAATTCCGAGCAGGCCGTCCTTGCCCACTGACGCGCCGGAACCCAGCGACAGGTGCACCTGGTTACCGTCGGTACCCGCCTTGGCAGCCTCGGCCAGGGTCTTCGCCGGAACGAGCACGGCGGTTTCGATGTCGCTGGCACTGGTTTCCCAGGTCAGCTCGCGCACGGCGAGCCGGAAGCGGTCGGTCGCCGCCAAAACCACTGATTCACCGGAGATCTCGACCCGGATACCGGTCAGCATGGGCAGAGTGTCATCACGACCGGCGGCGACGGCGACCTGGCCGATCGCCTCGGCGAACAGATCCGATGACACCACGCCGGTCTCGTCCGGCAGGGTCGGCAGTGCGGGGTAGTCCTCGACCGCCAGGGTCGGCAGCGAGAACCGGGCACTGCCGCAGGTCAATGCCACCCGGGTGCCCTCAACGCTGAGCTCGACCGGCTTGGCTGGCAGGGCCTTGGTGATGTCGGACAACAACCGTCCTGACACCAAAACGCTTCCGGGAGAGGCGATTTCAGCGCTGACACGGACTTCAGCGGAGACTTCGTAGTCGAAGCCGGAAATGGTCAGGCCCTCATCGGTGCCGGTCAGCAGGACGCCGGCCAACACCGGGATGGTGGGCCGGGTCGGCAGATTGCGGGCCACCCAGGCCACCGCGTCCGCGAAGTCCTCACGCACCACGCGGAACTTCAAGTCGGTCAGCCCAGCCGTCGTCGTCGCCACGTGCTTTGCGCCCCTTCGATGATCCCCATTACGAGCTCTACCTGCGTCTTCCGAAAACCACACCACGCAGCATGAGCGCTGAATGACAAAGCTGGAAACCGCTGTCGATGAACCACCGTAGAGCTTTCCGCATGAACTTGAAAGCTAATCGATCGGGGTGACATCCGTGCTTCGTGAGCTCGAGCGGACGCACGGTCCGTCCGGTGTCCCCAACCCCCTTCTTCTAGAAAGAACTCTTAGAAGATATTTGAGTAACAGTATTAGGGGCTGTGAAAACTGGGGATGAAGGGGTGTTTGCCCAGCACCGTAGGTGTGTCGGAATGTGAGTCGGCTGTGGAGACCGGTGGATGGACCGGCGCTCGAGTGTGGACAAATGACATCGTGTGGATGATTTTGTCATTCATCCCGTGGTTTGCCCGCAGGTTGTGCACAGCGGTATCCACAGCGGTCAGCTGTGACTTGTGATGCGTAATGGGGCGGAAGTTGTTACAAGATTTTTCGCCAGACGGGCCTGAAGAGACCACGATGTGAGACGCCGGAAGCTGTAAGACGGCACGAGTGAGCCGCGCTCGAGAGGGTTGTCTCGAGGCGTCAGGGAGAGATGCGGCGCGGGATTCAGCGCTTGGCGCGCTGGCGAATCCGGGTGGTGAGTTCCTTCACGTGGTCGAAAACCTCACGTCGTTCGGCCATCTCGCCGCGGATCTTCTTCTCCGCGTACATGACCGTGGTGTGGTCACGACCGAACGCCTGGCCGATCTTGGGCAGGGACAGATCGGTGAGCTCACGGCACAGATACATGGCGATCTGCCGGGATTGCGCCAGCGCCCGGGTCTTGCCGGGGCCGCGCAGCTCCTCCACGGTGGTCTCGAAGTACTCGGCGGTGGCGGCCATGATCGCAGCGGTACTGATCTGCATGGTCGTGGCGTCGGCGATGAGATCGCGCAGCACGACTTCGGCCAGCGACTTGTCGATCCGGGTCTTGTTGAGCGAGGCGAAGGCCGTGACGCGGATCAGCGCACCCTCGAGCTCGCGGATGTTGCGCTCGATGCTGCTGGCGATGAGCTCCAGCACGTCATCAGGCACGTCCAGACGGTCCATCTGAGCCTTCTTACGAAGGATCGCGATGCGCGTCTCGAGCTCAGGCGGCTGGACGTCGGTGATCAGACCCCACTCGAAACGCGTACGCAGTCGGTCCTCGAGGGTGGCGAGCTGTTTGGGCGGCCGGTCCGAGGAGATGACGATCTGCTTGTTGGCGTTGTGCAGGGTGTTGAAGGTATGGAAAAACTCTTCCTGGATACCTTCCTTGCCCTCGATGAACTGGATGTCGTCGACCAACAGGATGTCGATGTCGCGGTAACTCCGCTTGAACGAGGCCTTGCGGTCGTCGCGCAGGGAGTTGATGAAGTCGTTGGTGAATTCTTCTGTGGAGACGTACTTCACGCGCATGCCGGGAAAGAGACGTTGCGCATAGTTTCCGGCCGCGTGCAGCAGATGCGTCTTGCCGAGGCCGGACTCGCCCCAGATGAACAACGGGTTGTACGCGCGGGCGGGTGCCTCCGCGATGGCGAGGGTCGCGGCGTGGGCGAATCGGTTCGACGCACCGATGACGAAGGTGTCGAAGGTGTAGCGCCGATTCAGATTGACCGCGTTGTCGTCGCTGACGGTGGAGTCACGCTGCGGGCTGCTGAAGTAGGTCGGCCAGGTCTCTTCGGCGCTGACCTTTGCGGCGCGGTCGTCGTCGATCTCGTCGTTGTCGGAAGCTTGGTCCGTTGACGTGGCAGCGGGTCTGGCGTCCCGGGAATCCGCCGGCGACTCGGCGGGGGAGTCCTCGGGTTCCTTGGACGGGGTGGCGATGCGCACACCGAGCTCGACACGCTGGCCCAGTTTGCGACTGAGCGCGTTGATGATGGGCTCACGCAGATGGCGCTCGATCTCGTTCTGGACGAACGTGGTGGGGACCGAGAGCAGAGCAAATCCCTCGGCGATCACGAGTGGTTCCACCAGCTTGAGCCAGGCCCTTTGCTGAGGGGTCAGCTGAGGTGCGGCTGCATCACCCGCGGAACCGGACTCTTTGCCGCGGTCGCCGTTGAGTTCGGCTACGACGCTGTTCCAGACGGCGACGAATGGTGGGTCGGGGTCCGCTGTCAACGACCGTTTCCCCCTTTGAGGTGCTTCGAGGTCGACCCGGTGACGACCAAAAAGAACGATGACGAACTGTCCACATATTTATCCACAGCTTGTGGAGAAAGGACAGTCGTCGTCGCTCTGTTGTCTGTTGTGAGAGCGTCGTGGCCGGGTTCGTCACATGCTGTGAGGCTTGCGGCGGAGCGACGTCCTCATCTTATTGTCCGGGGCCGGTCCAGGCTCGGAACGGCATTGCCAGAAGCTAACAGTTTTCTCTCGATGTGCCAACAGTTCTGCAACATCGAACGCCGACGATGTGGGCGGTTCGGCGCAGGTTTGACCGAGGGAATTCTCATCAGTACCCTCGAGCAGTCGCCCGCACGTGGCGGTACGGCTGCGCCCGGGATGTTCCGGAGAACGCGCCGGTTAGAAAAGCACGACGGACGAGCTTAAACCGAGCTTGCACGGTGACCGTGTTCTTGGCGACATTTCGGTGTCGGCGAGGCGCGGGTACCAAACGGAACAAGGAGAGATTGCCGTGGCCAAGGGCAAGCGGACCTACCAGCCCAACAACCGCCGCCGTGCGCGCGTGCATGGGTTCCGGCTGCGGATGCGCACTCGCGCCGGCCGCGCCATCGTCGCCAACCGCCGTAGCAAGGGCCGTCGCGCACTTACTGCGTGATACGACGCAGGATCTAGCGCGGTGCTCCCGGCTCGATACCGGATGAGGCGGTCCGCGGAGTTCAGTGCCACCGTCAGTCGTGGCGTGCGTGCGGTTCAACCTGACGTTGTCGTACACGCGCTCCACGAGGGGACGGACGCTACCGGCCCGCGGGTCGGTCTGATCGTGTCCAAAGCCGTCGGCAACGCCGTGGAACGTCATCTGGTGTCGCGGCGGCTGCGTCATGCCGCCCGCACCGTGATTCCCAAACTGGACGCCACGGACCTCGTGGTGATCCGGGCTCGCGCAGGCAGCAGTGAAGCGCCGTCACCGCGTCTGGAGCAGCAGTTGCACCGCGCTCTCGAGCGCCTTGAAGCGCGGCGCGGGACGTCACCATGATCCGCAGAGCGGGTGCCGGTGCTGCCCGCGGCGCGATCTTCCTGATTCAGCTCTACCGTCACACCATCTCTCCGCTTCGGCTGCCGTCGTGTCGATTCATGCCGACCTGCAGCCAGTACGCGGTCGATGCCCTCACCGAATACGGCTTGGTCCGCGGCGGGTGGCTGACGTTGATCCGACTGCTGAAATGCGGACCGTGGCACCCGGGTGGATGGGACCCCATCCCGGACCGGTGCCTTCACGATCACGAGTCCATCAGCTCTGATGAGACCGTCTCTGGCGAGATAGCCGTCGCCGAAAACCTTGTCTGGGATACCCCAGCGAAGCGATGGGAGAGCAAGTCGCGTGTTTAATTGGTTCAGCCTGGACATCATCTATTACCCGGTGTCGGCGATCATGTGGGTTTGGTACAAGGCGTTCGCCTTCCTGCTCGGCCCCGAGAACTTCTTCGCCTGGGCGCTGTCGGTGATGTTCCTGGTGTTCACGTTGCGCGCGATCCTCTACAAGCCTTTCGTCAAGCAGATCCGCACCACGCGGCAGATGCAGGAACTGCAGCCTCAGATCAAGGCGCTGCAGAAGAAGTACGGCAAGGACCGGCAGCGCATGGCGCTGGAGATGCAGAAGCTTCAGCGGGAGCACGGGTTCAACCCGATCCTCGGCTGTCTGCCGATGCTGGCGCAGGTGCCGGTGTTCCTCGGCCTGTACCACGTGTTGATGTCCTTCAACCGGACGCAGACCGGCATCGGCCGGTTGGGGTTGTCGGTGGATGAGAACCGGAGTCTGGCCAACTACGTCTTCAGCGCCACCGACGTCGGCCACTTCCTCGACGCGAACCTGTTCGGGGCACCGCTCGGCGCGACGATGGTTCAGCAGCACGGGCTCGAGGCGTTCACGGAATTCAACCGGCTCGCTGTGGTTGCGGTCGGCGTCCCGATCATGATCCTGGCCGGCATCGCCACGCACTTCAACAGCCGGGCCTCGGTGGCTCGCCAGAGCGTGGAGGCCGCCGCCAACCCACAGACCGCGATGATGAACAAGCTCGCGCTCTACGTGTTCCCGCTCGGTGTGGTGGTCGGTGGGCCGTTCCTGCCGCTGGCCGTGATCATCTACTGGTTGTCGAACAACATCTGGACTTACGGACAGCAGCACTACGTGTTCGGGATGATCGAGAAGGAAGAAGAAGCCAAGAAGGTCGAGGCGATGGAACGCCGCTCGGCGAATGCGCCGGCCCCTGGTGCGAAGCCCAACCGGGCCCGGAAGGCCGAATCTGCGAGCCAGACGGAGAGCGGCGACGCGGCGGGTACCCAGACGGACGCCGCTGAGGCGCAGACGGAGGACCAGAGTGACACGGCTGGTGGATCGGGAGGGCCGAGCGTGAACCGCACGCCCAAGCCCGGTGCACGCCCCAAGAAGCGGAAACGGTGACCAGTTCTCACACTGGCTACAAGTAGGGAGAAGACGGATATGACGGACGCACAGACGACCGAGCCCGGCGCCGAGCTGGAGGAGGACACTCAGTCCGCGCCGAAGAGCGAGGACGACCTGGAGGAGCGACTGGTCGCCGAAGGCGAGATCGCCGGCGACTACCTCGAGGAGCTGCTCGACCTGCTGGACTTCGACGGCGATATCGACCTTGATGTCGAAGGGGACCGGGCCGTGGTGAGCATCGACGGCGGTGGCGATCTGAGCAAGCTGGTCGGCCGCAAGGGCGAGGTGCTCGACGCCCTCCAGGAGCTGACGCGGCTGGCCGTGCACCAGAAGACCGGCGAGCGTAGTCGGCTGATGCTCGACATCGCGCGGTGGCGTCGTCGTCGTCGCGACGAGCTCGCGGCATTGGGTGACAAGGTGGCCCGCCGCGTGCTGGAGTCGGGGGAGCGTGAGGAGCTGGCTCCGATGACGCCGTTCGAGCGCAAGATCGTGCACGACGCAGTGGCCGCGGTCGACGGTGTCCGCAGCGAGAGCGAGGGCGTGGAGCCGTCGCGACGCGTCGTCGTTCTGCTTGGCTGAGCTTTAGTTACAAAGGTGTAGTTCATTTGCGGCGACGGTGCCGTAGGGAGTGCGGAGGATGTTTCACGTGAAACATGGACCGGTCCCCGCGGCACCGGACGCCGCGGCGGAGGTCTTCGGAGATCGTCTGAAGACCGCCGAGCGGTACGCGGCAATTCTGGCCGGTGCCGGTGTCGAGTGGGGTCTGATTGGTCCGCGGGAAGTGGACCGGCTCTGGGATCGACACATTCTCAACAGCTCGGCTCTCGGAGAGCTTCTGGCTCCCGATGAGCGCGTCGCCGACATCGGCAGCGGCGCCGGCCTCCCGGGTATCCCGTTGGCCATGGCGCGCCCCGATGTCCATGTCACGTTGATCGAGCCGTTGCTACGTCGCAGCGAGTTCTTGCGTGAAGCTGTTGACGATTTGGGCCTCGATGTGGCGGTGGTCCGCGGTCGGGCAGAGGACTCCGAGGTTCGCAAACTCGTGGGCGAATTGGATGTGGTGACATCGCGTGCGGTCGCCTCGCTGGATAAGTTGACGCGCTGGAGCATGCCGCTGCTGCGCGTCGACGGAAGAATGCTTGCCCTCAAAGGCGAGCGCGCTGAGGCCGAGATTGAAGAGCACCGGCGTGTGATGGCTTCCCTGGGTGCAGTCGATGCCAGGGTGGTGAAATGTGGCGTGAACTATTTGAACCCACCCGTAACCGTGGTCGCCGTGCGGCGCGGAGCGGTGAGACCGGGCAGCCGGTCAACGGGCAGAGCCTCCGGGTCGCGGGGGAGATCGGGCAGGAGATGAGGATGGGTTCTGATAGGCAGGCAGCCGCTGGCGGGGGTGCTCAGCCCGCCGTTTCACGTGAAACGGTTTCACGTGAAACATGGAAAAACGGTGGCGCTACCCCGTGGTCCACGGACGCCAGCATGGACACCCCGATTGCGGCTGAGGCGGAGCAGGCGACTCGCGTGCTCCACACCTCGCACGGGCAGCTTCCCCGGCCGGCGCGCCAACGCGTGTTCACGATCGCGAATCAGAAGGGCGGCGTCGGCAAGACGACCACCGCGGTGAACGTCGCCGCCGCGCTCGCGCTGCAGGGATTGCGGACGTTGGTGATCGATCTCGATCCGCAGGGCAATGCCAGCACAGCTCTCGGCATCGAGCACCGGCCCGGGACCCCGTCCTCCTACGAGGTCCTCATCGGGGATATCCCGGTGGAGGAGGCGCTCCAGCAGAGCCCGCACAGCGACCGGCTGTTCTGCATTCCCGCGACGATCGATCTGGCCGGTGCTGAGATCGAGTTGGTCAGCATGGTGGCTCGTGAGGGGCGGCTGCGCTCGGCGCTCGCGGCCCTGGCGAACCACAACTTCGACTACGTGTTCATCGACTGCCCGCCGTCCCTCGGATTGCTGACCATCAACGCTCTGGTGGCTGCCCCCGAGGTCCTGATCCCGATCCAGTGCGAGTACTACGCGCTGGAAGGTGTGGGGCAGCTGCTGCGCAACATCGAGATGGTGAAGGCGCATCTGAACCCGGAGCTGTCGGTGTCCACCGTGATACTGACGATGTACGACGGGCGGACCAAGTTGGCGGATCAGGTGGCCGAGGATGTGCGGGAGCACTTCGGTGACAAGGTGTTGCGGACGGTCATCCCGCGGAGCGTGAAGGTTTCGGAAGCGCCCGGATACGGGATGACGATCCTCGATTACGATCCGGGTTCCCGCGGCGCGTTGAGCTATCTCGATGCGAGCCGCGAGATCGCAGAGCGCGGGGCGCCGCCCCGCGGTCGCTAGGCGCCAGTAACCACCAGCAGCAGACAGACAGCGGACGGCAGCGATGAGCAGGAGACGACCATGAATCAGCCGGCACGGAAGCGGAGTGGCCTTGGCAGGGGACTGGCAGCCCTCATTCCGACCGGTCCCGCTGAGGACGGTACCGACGCCCTGAGCCCAAGGATCGGTGCGACCGCGGCGGACGTTCTGCTCGGTCCATCGTCCAACTCTGGTGATGGCGGGGCGGCGGCCCCGACATCCCCCGCGCACGATGGCGCGGACCCGGTCCTGGCCGCCGGTGATGTCGGTGCGACGTACCGCGAGATCGATCCCAGCCTGATCCAGCCGAATCCGCGTCAGCCCCGCCAGGTGTTCGACGAGGAGGCGCTCAGCGAGCTGGTGCACTCCATCCGTGAGTTCGGATTGATGCAGCCGATCGTTGTCCGCGCTGTCGAGGAGAACGGTCAATCCCACTACCAGTTGGTGATGGGCGAGCGCCGCTGGCGGGCCGCACAGCAGGCAGGCCTGGAGACGATCCCCGCGATCGTCCGCGAGACCGGCGACGACAACATGCTGCGCGATGCGCTGCTGGAGAACATTCACCGGGTACAGCTCAACCCACTGGAAGAGGCCGCCGCCTACCAACAGCTGCTCGACGAATTCGAAGTCACCCACGATGAACTCGCCGCCCGGATCGGGCGCTCGCGGCCGCTGATCTCCAACATGATCCGGTTGTTGAGGCTGCCGATCGCCGTGCAGCGTCGCGTGGCGGCCGGCGTGCTGTCCGCGGGCCATGCACGGGCGCTGCTCGCCCTGGAGGGGGGAGCGGAGAAGCAAGAGGAGCTGGCCGCCCGGATCATCGCCGAGGGTATGTCGGTGCGGGCGACTGAGGAGGCCGTGACACTGGCCAACCGAGACGGCAACACCGCGCCGCCGGCACCTCGGCGCAAGCCGATTCAGATGCCGGGTCTGCAGGACGTTGCTGAACGGCTCTCGTCAGCCTTCGATACTCGGGTCACCGTGAGTCTCGGCAAACGAAAAGGCAAGATTGTGGTCGAGTTCGGGTCGGTTGACGATTTGCAGCGCATTGTCGAAATTATGAGCGCCGAAGAGCACTGAGAACCCACGACCAACGACACCAGGTTGTTCCGTCACTGTGACACATCAGTGATCAGCGCCCGGAGTCGCGAGCACCACATAGCGCAAAGCATCTGTGCGGCATAGCATTTCACTTTGGAGGCGGAGCTCGATGAGATTTTCGGGGCGCAGTGGTCCGACTCCGGCGGACTCTCCTATTCTTGAGGGGCAGCCACGCACAAAGTGTGAAAGCCAGGGACCTCAGTGACAGCACGAATCACACCGCTTCGGCTCGAGGGCTTCGAGCAGCTGCCCAAGCATGCGCGGCGCTGTGTGTTCTGGGAAGTCGATCCGTCCACAGTGGGCGACGACCACCTGACGGACCCTGAATTCGAAAAAGAAGCCTGGCTCTCGATGGTGATGCTCGAGTGGGGGTCGTGCGGTCAGCTTGCGGTCACCGCTCGCCCGGATGGACCGGCAGGGGAGCCAGGTGCTGGGCCAGACGCCGGCTCCGGTGCCGAGATCGATCTGGCGATCCGAGCCGGCGTAGCTGACTCCGAGATGTCAGCCGCGGGCGATGACTGGACGGCTCCAGCCATCATCGACGATCCGTGCCTGGGCTTCGCGTTCTATGCACCCCCGGGTGCGGTGCCGCGGGCCCGGCTCTTTCCGACTGCTCCGGTGAGCGCCGATGCGATTCTGCTGACCGCGGTCGGTGTGGAGTGCGCCGACGACCGCGAGCTGTTGTCCCAGAGTCTGCTTGCCGCGGTGGTCAATGATCTGGTGCGGCGCGGTGTTCGGGCATTGGAGGCGTTCGGCTACACCTCGGCCGTGGCTGAAACGGCCGACAGCGGCGAGCTGCCCGTCGAGTTATCTCCGGTGGTGGCAGTGCTGGGGGACTGCTCGGTTGACGATTGCATGCTGTCATCCGATTTTCTCGAAGACGTCGGGTTCACGGTCGTGGCACCGCACCCGTACTTCCCGCGGCTGCGCCTGGAACTCGACAAGGGACTCGGCTGGAAGGCTGAAGTCGAGGCCGCGCTCGAGCGCCTGTTGGAGAACGCTCGGATAGAGTTGCCGATCGGTGCGGGGATGTCCGGAGCCGGCGTCGGCGCGAAAAGCGTTGTCCGACAGACCAGCCTGACGTAACCGCCATCGGCAGATCGTGCCGGCAGGCTGAGCAGTCTCGTCGGCCGGCTGCGGGGCGGCTCGAGCGCTGGCTATGCGGCTCGAGGCCGCAACGGTGAGCTTGTCGGCTTGTTGGGCAGGACTGCTGGACCGAAGGTTGGAAGTGACGACGGTGGAGCCCTAGCCTGTGGTCATGCCAGCTGTGGGGCGGTATGCCAAGGGTGAGGTCAAACGTGCGGAGATCAAGGCGGCCGCACTGGCGCTACTGGAGCGTGATGGCGAGGCCGGCGCATCGATGCGGCTGATCGCCAAGGAGGCCGGAATCAGCCTGGCGGGCGTGATGCACTACTTCCCGACGCGCGATCTCCTGCTCACCGAGATACAGCGTGACGGCGACGCGAAATTCGAAGAGTGGTACCGGAATTCGGATGTCGATATCGACCCCGGTGAGGCGCTCGCGCAGGCCATGGTTGACAAGGCGAGCAAGCCCGGATCGGGAACGGTCTACCTTTCGTTGGCGGCCGCCGCGGCGATCGACCCGTCGCATCCGGCCGCGCAGTATCTGCGGGAACGGTACGTGCGGATACGCGATGTCGTCGCTGATTACGTGAGGCGGCGACAGGCCGCGGGTACCCTGCCCGAGTATGTTGACGCCGAATTCGTTGCCGCGGCACTGATCTCCGCAGCTGATGGCATCCAGATCCAATGGATGTCCGATCCGTCGATCGACATGGGCGGCCATGTCCGCGCCGTGTGGGAGAGGCTCCTCTCCCGATAAAACAGTGCAGTGTATGGTTTTTGTATGGTCATGAAGTGGAACAGGATCGTGTTGGCGTCCGCCGTACTCGCCGCATTGAGTACGTCCGCCTGTGACGCGCAGCCAGAGGCCACGCAGCCGGTGGCCTGGGACCGCGATTTCTACTGGGGCACTGCCACCGCCGGATACCAGGTGGAAGGAGATGCGCCCGACAGTAACTGGCGCCGGTACGTCGACCGGACAGCCAACAAACCAGTGACGCCCGCCTCCGATCCCCTGGGCGCCGGCGCGGTCGACCCGTACCAACAGGCCGTCGACTTCCGACACCGCTACCACGAGGACATCGCCAACGCGCATGCCATGGGTGTCAACACTTTTCGCCTCGGCATCGAATGGGCGCGGGTGATGCCCGAACCGGGCAAGTGGGACGAGAAAGAGCTGGCGTACTACGACGACGTGGTCGCGACGCTGCACAAGAACGGCATGACCCCGATGATCACGCTGATGCACTGGGTATATCCAGGGTGGATCGCCGACCAGGGTGGATTCATGAACAACGTGGGGGCGTTCGAGGATTTCGCCACGGCGGTCACCAAACGCTATGCGGGACAAGGTGTGCTGTGGGTGAGCATCAACGAACCGGTGGCCTTCGGGGCGATGGAGCTACGCACCGGCGCGATCAAACCAGACCAGTTCAACACATTCCTCGACCGAGTGGCCGACGCCCACCGCGCTGTGTACCGCGCGGCGCACGACGCCGATCCGGACGCCAAGGTCACTTCCAACGAGGCGTATATCTCGCCGGAAGTGTTGGCGCAGTTCGCCGGTCTCGGAGTCAAGGGCCTCGAGGGCTCCTTCTTCGACCGGATCAAGGAAAGCCTCGACTACCTCGGGTTCGACTACTACACCGGAACAGCCCACGACAACCCGGCCTCGGCGCAGAGCCTGATGGCGCGATGGAACACCAAACTGCAGGCTGAGGACATCTACTATGTGGCGCGCCACTACGCCCAGCAGTATCCGGGCCTGCCGATCTACGTCGTCGAGAACGGGATGGTCACCGACAACGGTAATCCGCGGTCCGACAGGGTGACCCGGTCGCAGTATCTCGAGGACACGGTGTTCTGGCTGCAGCGAGCCAAAGCCGACGGTGTCCCGATCATCGGCTACAACTACTGGTCGTTGGTCGACAACTACGAATGGGGAAGCTACCGGCCACGTTTCGGCCTATATACGGTCGACGCCCTGGGTGACCCGACACTCAAGCGCGTTCCCACCGACGCTGTGGCGACCTATACGCAGATCACGCGCGACGGTGGCACCGCTCCGGGATACCAGCCCGTTCTCCCCGCGGCGAAGTGCTCGACGACCGTTGGCGAGGACAGCTGCGAGCCACTGGATCCGAACGGTCCAGTCGCCGAGCTGAAGTGAGTTCGAGCGCTCAATCTGATCACGTGATCCACCAGATGTGAGGTGTCACATGACGAAACAACCATCGGGTGGCCGGGTGCTCGGTTGCAGGGGCTGAACCGGCGTTCAGGCAGAACCGGCGCTCACGCGCCGCGGCTCGCCTGTTCGACCGAAAGCTCATGCGCCAACAACTCGGCAAAGGTGAAGGTTCCTGTCGGCCGGTCGTTCTTGCCCAACAGATACAGTCTCTTGACCGCCGCCAGGATGCCCTCGGCGATCGCATCACGGGTATGGGTGGACAGCAGCAGACCGCGATCATGCGGGTTGGTGATGTAGCCGATGTCGACCTGAACGGTGGGCATCCGGGTCAGCCGCAGCAGATCCCAGGTGCGGCCGTGGGACCGGCAGTCACGTAAACCGGTGCGCGCCACAACTTCTCGCTGAATGAAGTCGGCAAGATTGCGGCCGATGGTCGACACCGAACCGTGCGAATTGCCGAAGTGAAATGAGGCCACGCCATTGGCTGAGGGGGAGCGCTGACTCTCACACCGCAGGCTGATCATCAGATCGGCGCCGACCGTGTTGGCGGTGGCGGCACGTTCGGTGTCCAGCGGGCTGCGGTTGGCCGGCCGGGAGATGAACGTCTCCATGCCGATCGCGGTCATCCGGCCTTCCAGCCGACTTGCCAAGTCCCACAAGATGTCCGCTTCGCTGATCGGACCGTCGGGCCCGTTCATGATCATGCCGTGGTCTGCTCCGCCGCGGCCCGGATCGATGATGACGTGCTTACCGGACAGCTGCGGCCCGGAGCGACGTACCAGCTCCTCTTCCCGGATCGCATGTGGCGACCCGCCGGTCACCCGCGAACCCAGGAAATACAACGAGCGCAACGTTTCCGGTCCACAGATACCGTCGGGGTACAGCCCGTACTCACGCTGGTACGAGGACAACGCGTTGTGGGTCTGCAGGCCGAAATGCCCATCGACCATGCCGGTATAGAAACCGAGGTCCTGTAGGCGGGCTTGCAGGGTGGCCACGTCGTCGCCGTACATGGGCGCACCGAACTGGTGGGTCAGGGTGCGGGCCCCGAGCCGGTAGGAGGCCTCGCGCAGCGCGCGATAGGTGGCCTCCCCGACGATTCCGTCCACCAACAGG
This sequence comes from Mycobacterium sp. DL99, assembly GCF_004762045.1. Lineage (GTDB taxonomy): Bacteria > Actinomycetota > Actinomycetes > Mycobacteriales > Mycobacteriaceae > Mycobacterium. The sequence continues at coordinate 6,522,646 of NZ_SJOM01000007.1, read as the reverse complement.
CCACGGTGCTGCTGAAATGCCCGGACGGCGCGGTCGAGCTCGTCATCGAACGCGTCGAGCGCAACATGCCTACCGGTGCTCAGGTCGGCGTCAGGACCGTCCATCAGACCCAACGCGGCCAGCGCTGCCCGGATCTCGGTGACTGCTCCGCCACGGTCACCGCGACGCAGACTCGACATTCGGCCCCTCCATGCTGGTTTCCGGCCGTCTGCCGGGCTAGCTAGCCAGCATTGTCTCAGATTTCGGCCACATACCGGAAAACGCCAGGCGTATCCGGGGTGTGTGTGGTGTCAGTGAACTCAGAGTGCGTCGGCAAGCTCGCGCAGGAGCGCGGCCTTGCCTTTGGCCCCCACGATGCGCTTGACCGGCTGGCCGTCCTTGAAAAGGATCAGCGTCGGGATCGACACCACCTGGAAGTCGCGGGCGGTGGCCGGATTGGCGTCGACGTCGATCTTGGCGACCCGCAACTCGCCGGCCTTCTCCCCGGCGATCTCCTCGAGCACCGGGGCCACCATCTTGCACGGCCCGCACCAGGTGGCCCAGAAATCCACCAGCACCGGTGTGCTGCTGGTAAGGACATCGGTCGAGAACGAATCGTCGGTGACCGTTACGGTTGCGCTGTCAGCACTCATGGAGATCTCCTGTCGGGTCGAAATCTGTTGGTGGTCAGTCGTTATCGGCGAGCCAGCGCTCGGTGTCGATCGCCGCCGAACAGCCGCTGCCCGCAGCGGTGATGGCCTGGCGGTAGGTGTGGTCGACAAGGTCGCCCGCGGCGAACACGCCGTCGAGCGTGGTGGCGGTGGTACGGCCGAGGACCTCCACGTAGCCCTCGTCGTCGAGATCGATCTGGCCGCGCACGAGTTCCGAGCGGGGATCGTGACCGATCGCCACGAACACGCCGGTGACCTCGAGCTTGGATTCCTCGCCGGTGACGGTGTCACGCAGCCGCACGCTGGTGACCTTCGGATCGCCCTCGATCTGGGTGATCTCGGTGTTGGTCAGGAAGGTGATCTTTTCGTTGGCGCGGGCCCGCTCCAGCATGATCTTGGAGGCGCGGAACTCCTCGCGGCGGTGGATCAGGGTCACCGAGCGGGCGAATCGGGTGAGGAATGTCGCTTCCTCCATCGCCGAGTCACCGCCGCCGACCACGATGATGTCCTCATCACGGAAGAAGAAGCCGTCGCAGGTGGCGCAGGTGCTCACACCCATGCCGGTCAGTGCTTCCTCGCCGGGCACACCCAGGTGGCGCGCAGCGGCGCCCATGGCCAGGATCACCGACCGGGCCTGGTGGGTTTCATCGCCGACGGTGACGGACTTCACCGGGCCGGTGAGGTCGACCGCGTCGACGTCCTCCATGCGCAGATCCGCACCGAAGCGCAGGGCCTGCTCCCGCATCTCGTCCATCAGCTCGGGGCCGGTGATGCCTTCGCGGAATCCCGGGTAGTTCTCGACCTCGGTGGTGGTCATCAACGCGCCGCCGAATTGCGTGCCCTCGAACACCAGCGGCTTGAGCTGGGCGCGGGCAGCGTAGATGGCTGCGGTGTATCCGGCGGGGCCGGAACCGATGATGATGACGTCGTGAACCGTCGCTGAGGTGGACATGTAAGCCTTTCTGCCGTACTCGGCACGGGTTGCAACGTCAGCCTAGGCCCGATGTGTTCCCAGGTGAGTTGTAGGACAGACTACGGATGTTTCACCGGGCGTTTGATCACGGTCTGGGCCAGTGACCCGGCGTGACCGGTATCGCAGTCCGCGGCGAGCACCACGGCGACGACGGCGTCGGGTGGGTCGGGCGTTTTCGGGGGTACCACGACCAGCACACCGTGTTGACCGGCCACCTCGAGCGGCTTGGCGCCCAGAATCCGGACACCAGAGGGGTACCCCAGTGCGGTGAGGCAGGCGGTGCGGCGCTTCGCGTCGGTCAGGGGCCCCAGGTCAGGTGGTTCCGACAGCAGGCCCAGGATCTGGGATTCGGACAGCCCGACCTCGCCGCGTGGCGGTGAGACCGTGATCTGGCCGAGGCTGACCCTCGTCGAGGGTGCCTGACCTGCCGGGCGCACCAGTACGACGCCGCCGAGCACGGCGGCCGCTATGGCCGCCCCGGCGCCGGCCACAGCCGCGATCGACTTCCAGCGTTTCGTGGACGGTTTCGCTGGGGCCGGTTCGGCCCGCAGCGCCTCGGACAACCGGGCACTGACCTCGGCGGGCACCGGGGGAGCGGATTGTGAATCCGCACCCAGCTCCCGGAGATCGCGGCGCACCCGATCGAGGGCGGCCAGGGTGCTCCTGGCCTCGGGGCCGGCCAGCGGGTCGGTGCGCACACGCCGGCGGATGTCCGCGGCGGTGGCGTCGTCGAGCAGGCCGGCCTGCAGATCAGCCAGGAGCTCAGCAGGAATCGGGCCGTCCGACGGCACTCGGGGCGTGCTGCCGTTCATCGGCTTCAAAATACTGGAGCAGGCGGGCCAGCTTGTGTCTGGCGCGGGCGCAGCGGCTCTTCACGGTGCCCTCGGCCACCCCGAGCAACTGCGCCGTCTCGGCCACCGAATAACCCTGCATGTCGACCGCCACCACCGCGGTACGCTGCTCGACCGGCAGCTGCATGAGCGCCCGCTCCACCACGATGGCGGTGGCCACCCGCGGTGCCGGGTCACCGGCCGGGTCGTGCAGGTGAAGCAGATGACCGAACTCGTACTGGGACACCGTCGGCTGGGTACGCGACCGGCGCACCCGGTCCAGGCAGGCGTTGACCACGATCCGATACAGCCAGCTGCTGACCGCCGAGTCATGGCGGAACGACGCGGCCGTCCGATGCGCCGAAAGCAGGGCCTCCTGCACGGCGTCGTCGGCGTCTTCGTGGTGGCGGCTGGTCAGAAATGCCAAGCGGCGCAACTGCCGATGGTGTCGGTGGACCAGCTCCTCGAACGCGTATCGGTCCCCGGCGACGTGGGCGGCCAGCAGTTCGGCATCAGAACGCGTGACGGTGTCATGCCCCCGCAGCTCCTCCGTGGCCGGCGTGCCGGCTCCCCCGAACCTTCTCACACGCTGAACCTAAACGCTGTCGGGCAGCGGCCTGGACACTTGTTTGCTCCGCGCGCTATAACTCCTGGTCAACGCCCCAACTCGGCTGGGGATGACGGTTCAGGACGCCGCTTTGATGGTGACTTCGGAGATGTCGGTGCGGCTCTTGCCGTCCACGGTGCCCAGCGTCGAGATCCACACCAGGACGTATGAGGTCGACGACGCCTTGTTCACCGAGATGGTGTTGGAGCCGGGCTTCAGCGGGGTAGCCGGGGTCAGCTCGGTGGTGTCCGACAGTGACGACGGGGTGGCGGACTGGGCCGAGCGGATCTGCACCGAGGTGCCGGTGCTCGTCACGTTGAGGGTGACCGAGCCGACGACGGTCGGCTGCGGCAACTGCAGCATCAGGCCGACACCGTTCTTGAACCCGGGGAACGGGGAGGGATCCGAATAGGTGTCGGTGGACCACGCTGTGCCGGTGTTGCCGTCGATGGCCTGTCCGGCGGTAGCCGGTGAATCGGCTTCACCCTCAGGCGAGAACACCGTGGCCCGAACGGGTTTCACCGTGCTTCCGGTGGCGGCCGAGGAAGTGTCCTGGGTTCCGTCGCTACTCGACGGCGCGTTCAGGCCGAGCTCATCCCGGTTGAGACCGCCGCCGACGTCGCCGAAGATGCTGTTGAGCACCGAGGCCATCACCAGCAGCGCCACCAGGATGATGCCGGCGCCGACGCTGATCCCGATGATCAGGCCCTTGCGGCGCCGCGCTTCGGCGGCTTCGTGTTCCTCGGGCGTCTCGTGCACCCGGACCGGGGCGGCCGGAGCCGGGGTCTCCTCGACCGACCCCAACAGCTCGGTCCGATCCGCGATGGCGGTGGCCTGTTGCAGCAGATTCAAAAGGGTTGGAGCACTCCGGATCCCACCACCAGGCTGGACGGCGCGAGCGGCCGCAGCCGAGATCTGGAACGGGATGTCGCGGTCGACTGCGCGCGGCTCGACCGGCTGCCCGGCCTGGTCCAGGGCGGCAGGCTCCAAGCCGCTGCGCGACCCGGACTCCGGCAGCGGCCACCGATTCACCAGCAGCGCGTAGAGAGCCGCACCGATACCCCGGATGTCGTCGTCAGGTGTGGCGTCGGGCATGGTGGCCGGGAAGGCAAGTGCCACATCGCCTTCGATGCTGACCCGCACCCGGCCCGGGTGATCGATCGACAGCGCAACCCCGGCACGATGGGCGGCCTCGGCGGCAGCGGCCAGCGACTGGATGGCCCGCGCCCCACCGATCGGGGACGGCGAGGTATCGGCCACCTCCGCCAGCGAGCCGCCGCGAATCCACTCAGAGACGATCAGGCCGCCTGATCCGCTGTGGGCCACATCGAGCACGCGCGCGATACCGGGAACGTCGATGCGGCTGAGTTTGAGGGTGCGCGAGAGGATCTCCTGCACCTGCGCGTCGGACATGGTGGCGTCCGGGTCGACGAAGGTCAGCGCCACCTGACGGTCCAGTGCGGTATCCAGCGCCTGCCAGAACTGCAGGTGCGGTGGGCCGCCGTGGAACACGAGCAGCCGGTAGCGGCCCTCGGCGATCGTCGCCCCCGGAATGAGGTGCACATCTTCTTCGGACGATTCCAGTGCGGCATCGTTGGGAGAGGCGAACGAGATCGGCTCACGGGTCGGATCGCCGCCGTAGTCGGTGAGTGGGCGCGTCGCCCCGTTCGACCGACCCGCGGCCGCGTCGTCGGAAGCGGCGCCCTCGGCCGGTGTGGTGGCTTCCGGACCGGCAGGGGCCACGTCCGGTTGGAACTCGTCGGCGGCCGGACGCGGCAACTTCGTCGTATCGGTTGTCATGCCGGAACTCGACGTGGAGTCCAGTGCCGGGCCGTCCGCAGATTCGTCGGTCACCGGTGATCCTTTCCACATCCCCGCCCCGGCAACACCTGCCGGACTCCCGCCTCCGGCGGCTGCCGGGCTTGACGGCCACCCAGTGGGAGCAGAATTCCTCTGATCAGGGTACGTGACGGGCATGGGCGGATGAGGCCCGACGGGCGGCGCAATTGTTTGCGCGGCTACCTTTCCGGCCTCCGGCAGCGGCGCGATACGCCCACGCCCGAGTCGGCGGCGGACCATGGCCAGCGCCGACTGGGCCTCGGGCACCCGGGCCGCGAGCATCACGCCGGCAATGATCGGGACCATGATCACGCCGAGGACAACCAGGCGCAGCAGCGAACCCCCGGCACCGGCACGCGCGGTCAGTGCGTCCAACCCCAGCAGCCGGTCGGCCGCGTGGGCCACCAGGCTTGCGATCAACGAGGCCGCGATGGTCACCAGGATCGTGCGGATGACGGCGTCGCGCAGCAGCCGTCCGCCACGCGGTCGGAGGTTGGCCTTCAGCAGCAGATGGCCGACCACCGCCCCGGCCGCGAAACCAAGACCGTTGGCCAGGCCCAGGTAGCCGGCCACCATGTTGGGGTTGTCGGTCAGGTGGGGTGCGGCGATCGAGCTGATGATCTTGACGATCGTGATCACGACGATGATCAGGATCGGTGTCCACGGCTGCTCCCGTGCGTAGAACACCCGCAACTGCAGCAGCACCAGCGCGTAGGGGATCAGGGTGAAGGCCGAGAGCGTGATCGCCATCCCGAGGTACCCGGCGTCGGCGGCGCTGAAGTTGCCGTACGCGAACAGTGCGCTGCCGATCGCCGGCCCGCCGACGGTCATCATCGCCACGATCGGGATCAGCGTGACCATGGTCAGGCGGGTGGCCAGGGAAAGATCGTCGAGGACGGCGGGGACGTCGTCTGCCGCCGCGTTGCGGCTCAGGCGCGGCATCACCACGGTCAGCACCGTGACGCCGATCATGCCGAACGGCAGCTGCAGCACCAGCCAGGTGTAGTTGTAGATGGCCGGGCCGGAGGCGGAGGCCGAACTGGCGATCTGGTTGCCGACGATCAGGCCGATCTGGCTGACCAGCACGTAGAGCACCATCGCGGCAGCCATGGTGCCGAACTTCTTCAGCCGGGCGTCGATACCCCACAGCGGCCGCAGGCTGACCCGCTCGGCGCGGATCGCCACGAACAGGACCGCAGCCTGGACCACCACACCCAATGTGGTGCCGACGCCCAGGACCACCAGCTTGGCCGTGCCCAGCTCGACCGGATCGCTCGACAACTCACCGGGCACCAGGACGAAGACGCCCAGTGTCACGATCGCCACCACGTTGTTGAGAACGGGGGCCCAGGCCGGGGGGCCGAATACGTTGCGGGTGTTGAGGATCGCGCCGAACACCGAGGTCAGCCCGTAGAACAGCACCTGCGGCAGCAGCAGGTAGGCGAACGCGACGGTCAGCGGATCGTTCACCTGCGGATCGCTGCCGAGCATCAGCCGGACCAGCAGCGGGGCGCACAGCACCGAGAGCACGGTGGTGACCAGCAGCAGGGTGGTGGCCAGCGTCACCAGCCGGCGGATGAATGCGGTGCCGCCGTCGGGGTCGTCGCGCTCGGCCCGGGCCAGCACCGGCACGAAGATCGCGGTGAACGTGGCTTCGAGCACCAGCGCGGCGACCATGTTGGGCAGCTGGTTGGCCACCGAGAACGAGCTCGTCAGCGGTCCGCCGAGCAGGGCCATGAGCAGAACGAACCGGAGGAACCCGGTGATGCGCGAGATCAGCGTGGCGAACGCCATGCCCCATGACCGTGACACGACCGCGGAGTCGGACAGCTCCGCGCGTCCGGCCGGCCGGGCCGGGCCGGTCGCGTGCGGAATCCTCGGCGGGCCGGGTGGCCGGGCCGTGTTGGGGTCGGGGGAGGTCATCTGGGTCGATCCGGACTGTGTTCGGCGGCCGCCTTCGGGGCGGCCTCGACAGCGTCTCCGCTGCCGGTGTCATTGTTGAACGCCATCGCGACGTCGAGCGGGTCAGGGTGTTCGCCCGGCGGGATGAGGTCCGCGCGGTCGGGCTGGCCGCGGAAGCGGTGCCACAACCGGCGACCGGCGAGCGCCACGAGCACCGCCCCGGCCGACAGCGTGATGAAGAACAGCACCTTGCCGTAGGCGTTCGAATGCACCGACAAACGCACCGGCTCACCGAGGGTCAGACCGTCGGCGGTCTGCAGGCTGACGTCGACGGCCACCCGCTGGGTGAAGTGCACCTCGATCGGTACCCGCAGCGGCAGGTAGCCGGGCGGCAGTTCGATCTCGCCCATGTCGGTGACGGTCATGCCGGGCGGCGTATCGACGTGCAGCCGGACCCGTACCGGCACCGGCAGGTCGTTGCGCAACGCCAGCGGGAGCGGGCTGCGTTCGGTGGCCAGCGTGTACGCCCCACCCGGGTTGACGATCGTCACCGCGCCGAACATGTCGTTGACGCTGCGGCTGACCGTCTGCAATCGCTGCTCGGCCAGCCCCTCACGGGCCTCCGGCGGCACGGACTGGCTGAGCGCCCGCAGCATGTCCTCCCGCAGCGGCGCGGTGTACTGCATGCCGGTCAGCCCGGTGCGCTCGTCGGTGGTCAGCGCGGCGGTCAGCCCCCACAACCGGCTGATCACCGCCGCGATGCCGCTGTTGATGTTCTCGTCGATGCTGCTGCGCGGGTTGCCGAGGGAGTCCGGCGGCGGGGGCGCCACGGGCTCGGGCGGTACGGCGTTGCTCTCGGCGATCACCGCGGGCAGCGGGCGCGGCACGGCCAGCCCGGCGTGGATCGTGGTGGCCACCGACGTCAGGATGGCCTGCGCGTCGTCGGCGTCGAGGGACCACACCAGCGGTGGCATCAGGATCTGGGTCCGGGGTTCCTCGGTGGGCGTGAGCCCGCGCCACAGCAGAGCACCCAGCGCATCCTGGCGGCGTGCGGTCTGCGAGTCGTGGCGTACCGGGATCTCCAGTGACGGGTCCAGGTAGGACGGCGCCACCGGGTCGGTGCCCGCACCGGCCAGCGCGGCACCGACGGCCGGGTCGAATCCGGCGGCCACGACCTCTGGCCGGTACCGCAGCGGCGCGACGTCGGCGGTCTCGGGAGCGCCGGTTTCCGAGTCCTGGGCCGCGATGTGAGCGGCCGAGATGGCGACCGTCTGGCCCTGGGCGGCCAGCAGGTCCAGGGCCGGGCGGGTGAGGGGGCCGTCGCCCAGGATGCTGGCCCCGCGGATCGAGGCGACGCCCAGAATCTGGTCGACGATGTCGCCGGCACCGTTGGTGGCGATCGCGCTCAGGCCCGGATCGCCGACCCGCTGCAGTGCGGTCAGATCGGCTTGCGCGTAGTTGGTGGGCGCCACGCAGAGCCGTGCGGCCAGGGCGCGCAGTCGATTCAGCCAGCCGATGGCGGCCTCCTGGCCGGTACCGGGGCGAGTCGGGGTCCTGGGCCCGGCGTCGGGCCCGTCGTTGACGACGTAGCCGCCCGTCATCGCGTTGACCGTGACCAACAGATCGGGGTCGACGGCAAGGCACAGGGTGGCTCGCATCTGGCCGCCGGAGTCGACGGTCGGCCCGGTGGCGAAGTCGGCTGCCGACAGCAATGTGTCGAGCCGTCCGCCCGGGGCCAGCGAGGCGGCGAGGCTGTCGTCGACCAGGCGTACGGGCGTCGTTCCACCGGGGGCGCCCGGGGCCAGCCGCGGCCGGTCGGCCAACGGCCAGAGCATGGTCATCCGTACCGGCTGCGACGTGTCCGGCGGTACCACCGAATTGAGGGTGTCCGCGGCTGACATCGAGTCGGTGCTGTTGTCTGCTTGCCGGTCGGACGGTACGCCGAGGACGGGCAGCAGGAAGCGGGCATCGTCGAGTTTGGCCGGGGCCCCGTAATCGGGCGTGCCGTTGACGTTGATCAGTACGGGGTAGACGCCGGGTTCGGTGATGTGCAGCGATCCGGCACCTTCGGCGCGCAGGGGGTAGGCCAGCGTGAATCCCACCGACTGGCCGCGCTGCAACTCCGGTGCCAACGTGACGAAGTCGGCCACGGGCTCGAACCGGTCACCGTCTCCGGTGAGGTCGGTGCGCAGCTGGCTCGATGAGGTCACGGCCTTGGCGTGCTCCATCCGGATGTCCACGTCGCGTACCGGCCGGTCGCCGACGTTGAGTACGGCCCCGCTGACCGTCAGCACCGATTCACTGGTGGTGGTGACGACGTTGGGGGTGACGCGGTCGATCCGGATCTGCAGGAACGGCAGGGCACCGGGTTCGCTTGCGCCCGCACGGGGCAGGAGTACGGGGAGCGCGGCGGTGGACCACACCGAGAACAACAACACCACCGCTACAAGCACCACTGTGTGCGCCAGGAGGGAAACCCCTCGGCGCACCGCCGGGGCGGCGGTCACGGTCCCTGTCCGCATCCGTTCGTGCGCCGGCGGGGCTGGGGTTGCGCAGGGTCGTCGCGGCGGTGATTGCGGGCATGTGAATGGGTCTGGGGACGGCGCCGGGGCGCGCTGCGGGGCAGCGGCGGCAAGGAGCCGGGACCGTCGGTGTGCAGCTTGTCGATGAGTTCCCCGGCCACTTCGGCGAGCTTGCGCTCGTCGGCGTAGGCCAACCGGGAGGGCAGATCCCGCAGCGGGACCCAGGCGACCTCGGTCACCTCGACGTCGTCGTCGGACAGCTCCCCGCCCTGAAAGCGCAGGAGGTAATGGTGCACGGTCTTGTGCACCCGGCGGCCCTCGGTGACGAACCAGTAGTCGATGCTGCCGAGCGCGGCCAGCACGTCACCGCGGATACCGGTTTCTTCGGCGACCTCGCGGATCGCGGTCTGCTCGGCCGTCTCGCCGAGTTCGATGTGCCCCTTGGGCAGCGACCACAGCATCCGGCCGCGGCGATCGACCCGGCCGATCAACGCTGCCACCTGCGTGTCCTTGGGGCCGTCGATTCCGTCGATGACCAGACCTCCGGCCGACGTCTCGTGCACGGTGCGCAGCCGCTCCGGTGGCCGGCGCGGCCGCGATTTGTGCTGCTTGGACTGGTCACGCGGGGTGGGTGCGGGATTCGGGGAACCGGCGGTCGCCTCGCTGGGGCCGGCGGCGTCATTGCCCTGATCACCGGCCGGGGGCCCCGCCGCCCTTTGTGCACGACGACGGCCACGACGCCGGCTGCGGCGCCGTCGTGGTTTGGCCTGTTCGCCGTCCGACACCCAAGCGATAGTAGCTGCCACGGGGTTGGCCTCCTGCCCCACTCGCCGGTTGTGACCACACTGCGAGCATTAGGCTCATCGAACGTGTCCGACGCTGTTGTTACTGATGCCGAATTGTTGGCAGGCGCACTGGTCTCGCTGAACCACCGCGCCGAGGTACTGCGCGGGCTCGGTGCGGTGTTCGCCGCGGCGGGTCACGAGCTGTATCTCGTCGGCGGCAGTGTGCGCGACGCCCTGCTGGGCCGGCTGACCGAGCACAGCGATCTCGATTTCACCACCGACGCCCGCCCCGAGCAGATGTTGAAGCTCCTGCGTCCGTGGGCTGACGCGCTGTGGGATACCGGGATCGACTTCGGCACCATCGGCGTCGGCAAGGGTGAGCACCGGCTGGAGATCACCACGTTCCGGGCGGACAGCTATGACCAGGTGTCGCGAAATCCGACTGTCGAGTTCGGCGACAACCTCGGAGACGATCTGGTCCGCCGCGACTTCACCGTGAACGCGATGGCGGTACGCATCACGGCCGACGGCCCAGCCGAATTCCATGATCCCCTGGGCGGTTTGGCGGCCATCCAGGCCAAGGTGCTCGACACCCCGTCGGCCCCGCAGGTGTCGTTCGGGGACGATCCGCTGCGGATGCTGCGGGCGGCCCGGTTCGTGTCGCAACTCGGGTTCGGGGTGGCGCCGCGGGTGCTCGAGGCGCTGCTGGAGATGGCCCCGCAGTTGGAGCGCATCACCGTCGAGCGGGTTGCCGCCGAACTGGACAAGCTGCTGCTGGGCGCGGATCCCGTGGCCGGTGTCGATCTGATGGTGCAGACCGGGCTCGGTGACGTGGTGTTGCCCGAGGTCGGCGAGATGCGGATGGCCATCGACGAACATCACCAGCACAAGGACGTCTACTGGCATTCGCTGACGGTGCTGCGCCAGGCGGTGGACCTGGAGGACCAGGGTCCGGACCTGGTGTTGCGCTGGGCTGCACTGCTGCACGACATCGGCAAGCCCGCCACCCGCAAGCACGAGTCCGACGGCGGGGTGAGCTTCCACCACCACGAGGTGGTCGGCGCCAAGATGACCCGCAAGCGGATGCGGGCGCTCAAATACTCCAAGCAGATGGTCGACGACGTATCGCAGCTGGTGTATCTCCATCTGCGGTTCCACGGCTACGCCGACGACAAGGGCACGGGCAAGTGGACCGACTCGGCGGTGCGCCGCTACGTCGCCGACGCCGGCCCGCTGCTCGGCCGGCTGCACAAGCTGGTGCGCGCCGACTGCACCACCCGCAACAAGCGCCGTGCCGCGCGACTGCAGGCCAACTATGACGATCTGGAGAACCGGATCGCCGAGCTGGCGGCCAAGGAGGATCTGCAGCGGGTCCGGCCGGATCTCGACGGCAACGAGATCATGGAGATCCTCGGTATCCCGGCGGGCCCGCAGATCGGTGAGGCATGGCGGTATCTGAAGGAGTTGCGGCTCGACCACGGGCCGTTGTCCCGCGAGCAGGCCATCGACGAATTGTTGAAATGGTGGAACGCCAGGGGCTGATCGTGCGTCTGATCAGTCATGGACTACTGCCTGGGTGACCCCGACGGGACCGCGACCATCTTCACCGGGGTGCCCGATGTGGATGTGGACGGCAACGGCAGCCCCGACGGCATCGGTCTGGATTTCGACGGGGACGGCCGTATCGATGATGTCATGGCCGATTTCGACGGTGACGGTATCGCCGAGCGGGCGGTGCTCGACGTCGTTGACGACGGGCAGGCCGAAAGTTACTTCTCCGACGACGGTTCGGGCACCTGGGCGGTGCGGGTGGACCGGTCCGGGCAGGTGCGCTGGTTCGGGTTGGACGGGGTCGAAAAAACCGGAGGGCCGCTGGTCGATTTCGACGGCGACGGCGCCACCGATGACCGGCTGCTCGATGTCGACGGGGACGGTTTGGCCGACCGGGTGCTCGGGCCGGGCTTGGCGTACGTCGACACCGACGGTGACGGGCGGTGGGACCTGAAGCTGGCCGACACCGATGGGGACGGCCGCGCCGACGCGGTCTCCTGACTCCGCGTGCTCAGCTCCGGCCGGAGCCCGGCGGCCCGGCGAAGGCCTGCGCGATGGTCAGCCACTTGGCCGCGTCGTCACCGACCGCGCTCACATCCAGTTCGGCGGGCGCCCGGCGCTGGGTCACCAGCATGCAGAAGTCTTCGGCCGAACCCGTCACGCGCTGCTGGGCGTCGTGCGGTCCCCACTCCCACAGCGTGCCGTCGGGAGCGCGCAGCTCGACCCGGAACGGCTCGGCGGGTGGTGTCAGTCCGTGCACGGTGAACGCGAAATCCCTTGTGCGCACGCCGATGTGGGCAATCGAGCGGAGCCGCGCGGTGGCGGGCCGGTGGACTCCCAGCGCGTCGGCCACATCGAGGCCGTGCGCCCAGGTCTCCATCATGCGGGCGGTGGCCATGGACGTCGCGCTCATCGGCGGGCCGAACCAGGGCAGCTTGCGCCCTTCGGCCACGTTCACCAGCTCGGTGTGCAATCTCGCGCGGGTCCCGCGCCAATCGGCCAGCAGCTGCTCGGGAGGCGTCAGCGCGAGTTCTTCGGCGGCGGCGTCGACGAACCCGGTCGGGTCCTGCATCGCCTCGGCGAGAACCGCGTCGAAACCGGCTTGGTCGGTGATCGCGATGACCGACACCCGATCGGTCCACAGCAGGTGGGCGATCTGGTGGGCGATGGTCCAGCCCTGGGCCGGGGTGGCGGTGGCCCAGCGCTCGGGCGGCAGGTCGGCCACCAGGGCATCGAGTTCGTCGCTCTCGGCGGACAGGTCGGCCACGATCGGCTCGGCGCTCACCATGGCGGCCAGCCTAGACCGCAGGGTCACACCCGCTTCGGGGATGCCAGCGTGGCGTGGAGTCCGAGGCCGACGAGATAGGCCACGGCGCCGGCGACCACCAGTGCCGGCGACCGCCCGTCGGCGGGAATCACCGCGGCCGCGCCCGCGATCGCCGCGACGAACGACATCCAGAACAGCGCGTCCTGCACGGTGAACACGTGGCCGCGCAACGCGTCGTCGACGTCGATCTGCATCGCCGAATCCGCGCAGAGCTTCACCAGCTGGCCTGCTGCGCCGAGCAGGAAGCCACAGGCCAGCATCACGGGCACATGCAGCCCGATGGCCACCAGCTGGATCAACACGGCGAGGCACAGTGCGCCGTTGGCGGTCGCGTAACGACCGAACCGGCCGATCGCCGCGGGAGCGGCCACGGTGGCCAGGAACTGGCCGATACCCCCGGCTGCCAGGAACAGGAATGCACTGCCCAGGCCCAGTCCGGTCACATCCGGGTTGTCGGTATGCCGGACGATCACCAGCACCAGAAGCGAGTTGATCCCGAACGCCATGCGGTGTGCGGCGAGCCCGCCCAAGGTGCCGGCGACGGTGGGCACTGCCCACACCGTGCGGGCACCGTGAACCCAGCCGGTGGCCACCGCGTACGCCACCGAGCCGTGAATGGTGCGCTTGCTCTCGTGCGGACCCAGCACATGCGCACCGAAGCGCACCGACAACCACAACGCCAGTGCTACCGGAAGCGCGACGATGAACATCACCACCGAGGCGCCGGCGTCGTAGGCACCGAACAGATTGCGCGGCAGCAGCATGAAGACCGCGCCGAGGAATGCCGCCAACGCGCCGATGGCGGTAGCCACCGAGTTCATCGTTATCACCCGGTCGGCCGGCACCACGTCGGGCAGCGAGGCCGACAGACCTGAGGAGACGAACCGGGTCAACCCGTTGACGATCAGCGCGCAGCACAGGATGGGTACGTCGCCGACACCGAAGGCCAGCAGTGTGCCCACTGCCAGCACCACGAGCAGCCGGCCTGCGTTCGCCCCGATCAGCACGAGGCGGCGGTCCCAGCGGTCCAGCAGGGCACCGGCGAACGGGCCCAGCACCGAGTACGGCAGGAACGTCACCGCGAACGAGGCGGCGATCTGCCAGGGCTCGGCCTCGCGTTCCGGGTTGAACAGGATCGCGCCGGCCAACCCGGCCTGGAAAAGGCCGTCGGCGAACTGGCTGACCGCGCGCAACTCCAACAGCCGGCGGAATTCGGTCATGCCGCGCAACGAATGCCAGAGGGCACGGAGCGCGTGAGCATGAACCACCCGATCAACAGTACAAAGCTGCGCCGAAATCCGACCGCGCCCGGGCTTGTTCGCCACCTCGAGGCAATCGCGGTGCCATGATGTAACCGTGGCGCAGTCAGAAGACCCGGAGGATTTCATCGCGCCTGCGGCGCACCGGGTACGACCGGGCACGCTGCTGCTGGCCAATACCGATCTGCTGGAGCCGACCTTCCGGCGCAGCGTCATCTACATCGTCGAACACAACGCCGGCGGAACCCTCGGTGTGGTGTTGAACCGGCCCAGCGAGACAGCGGTCTACAACGTGCTGCCGCAGTGGGCGAAGCTCACCGCCAAACCCAAGACCATGTTCATCGGCGGCCCGGTCAAGCGGGACTCGGCGTTGTGCCTGGCGACGCTGCGGGTCGGCATGCAGGCCGACGGCGTGCCAGGGCTGCGGCACGTGCAGGGCCGGGTGGTGATGGTCGATCTTGACGCGGACCCGGACACGCTGGCCCCGGTCATCGAGGGCGTACGAATTTTCGCCGGGTACTCCGGCTGGACCATCGGTCAACTGGATGGCGAGATCGAACGCGACGACTGGATCGTGCTCTCGGCGCTGCCATCGGATGTGCTGATCGAGCCGCGGATCGACCTGTGGGGCCGGGTGTTGCGCCGTCAGCCGTTGCCGATGTCGCTACTGGCCACCCATCCGATCGACGTCAGCCGCAACTAGCGGCTATCTGCACTCCGTCACTTACAAGACAACGTGCAGCTGGCACATGAGCCGGCGCATCCCGCACCGGAAGCCGAACCGGCCTCCGCTGCCGCGACGGCCTTGGCACTCTGCCAGCAGCCGGCGGCCACTGTGGCGACGGCGCCGATGATGCACACCATGACGACCATCAGACCGGTGTGGGGTGCGGCGGCCAGGGCGGCGGCCCCACCGGCGGCGAGCATCACCGCGGCAGCCAGTTGGGTCGGGGCCACAGCCCTCAAGACTGACCGCACGGGATCACCGGTGCGAGGCCTGGTCAACAACCACAGCCCGAACACACCGACGATGACGGCGGCGCTCAGGCACAGCAGCGCGGCGATCAGCATGCGCCACACAATACGAGGCGCCGGTCGGTAAAGCGAGGTCGGGTTTGGTCCCGGTGATTCAGCCCTGCAGGCCCAGGAGCTGGGGCAAACCCGGCGCCGGAGCCGGTGCGGGTGCAGCCGGAGTAGCTGGCGGCGGCGCAGCGGCCGGGGCCGGGGCGCTGACCTTGAAGCCGGACACGATCGCGTCGGCGGCGTCGGCAGCCGCGGAAACACCCTGGTTGGCGGCCGAGGAGTTCACCGACAACGACACCAGGTAACGGTCCGGGCCTGCGGTGGCCAGGATGTGCCTGCGTGAGGTGTTGAGCATCTGGCTGCCCGACAGATAGCTACCTTCGATGAAAGCCGACGGGAAGCCGTTGAAGTCGCCCATGGCCATGTCGGTGGGGCGCCAGTTCTGCAGCTGCTGGGTGTCGACGAAGCCGTGGCTGGCGGCTTCGACCGGATCGAAATTGCCGACGAGCTTGTAGACCACGACCTGTGCGTTGGGGGTGTAGAGGTCGGTGCTCGAGCGGTCGGCGATCACCGCGAAGGCGTCGGGCACGTTCGGGTCCGGCACTTTGGTCCAGCCCGAAGGCAGCGGCAGCACGATGCTCAGCGCCTTGAAATCGTGGCTGACCTGAGGCTGCATCTGCACGCCCTTGCTCTTGAAGAACTCGGCGAAGGTGCCTGACGAAGCCGGGGTGATGGTCTGGGCCACCGGAGCCGGCGCCGCGACCGCAGGTGCGGGGACTGCCGCGGCACCCGGGGCGACGGCCGCACCCGGGACGCCTGCGGCGGCTGGGGCGGCCGGAGCGGCAGCAGCCTGCGCGGGAGCAGCCGGAGCGGCGGCGGGGGCGACCGTGACGGTCTGGGTCACCGTCACCGGGCCGGGAACGCTGGGTGCCGGAAGTAGGGGCTCGGCTGCGGCGGTCTGACCGGCGAGGCCGACAACCCCGGCCACTCCGACGGCCGTTCCCGCTGCCAGCACCCGCCATCGGCGGGCCAACTCGATCATCACTCGTTCCCTCCGCAAACCGTGCCCTCACCAGGCAACCTCGTCTCTAGGGGGCGAGACTATCCACGGGGCACCGCCTGCCACCAGCAACTCAATCGACCTGGAACCAACCCCTGACAGAGCTGCGACGCAACCGATACCAAGCCGTGGCCAACGGAGGGGTGAGACGGGCGGTGAGCTGCTCAAACCGTGGCCTTATACCCTGAACGGCGTGATCGAACCCGCCAACACGTCCCAGCCAGGGCATTCAGAGGACACCCCGCAGCACCGTTACACCGCGGAACTGGCAGGTCAGATCGAGCGCACCTGGCAGGAGACCTGGTCGGACCTCGGTACGTTCAACGTGGCCAATCCGGTGGGCTCGCTGGCACCGCAGGACGGCTCGGCGGTGCCCGCCGACAAGATGTTCGTCCAGGACATGTTCCCGTACCCGTCCGGTGACGGCCTGCACGTCGGGCACCCGCTGGGCTACATCGCCACCGACGTCTACGCCCGGTACTACCGGATGGCCGGACGCAACGTGCTGCACGCGCTGGGCTTCGATGCGTTCGGCCTGCCGGCCGAGCAGTACGCCGTGCAGACCGGGACGCACCCGCGCACCCGTACCGAGGCCAACATCGTCAACTTCCGCCGGCAGTTGGGCCGGCTCGGGCTGGGCCACGACGCGCGGCGTAGCTTCGCCACCACTGATGTCGACTTCTACAAGTGGACACAGTGGATCTTTCTGCAGATCTACAACGGCTGGTTCGACACCGCGGCTCGCAAGGCCCGGCCCATCAGCGAGCTGGTGGCCGAATTCGACTCCGGGGCACGCACTCTCGATGACGGCAGGACGTGGGCCGAGCTGTCGGCAGCCGAGCGCGCCGATGTGGTGGACGGCTACCGCCTGGTGTACCGCGCCGACTCGATGGTGAACTGGTGCCCGGGCCTGGGCACCGTGCTGGCCAATGAGGAAGTCACCGCCGACGGCCGCAGTGACCGCGGCAACTTCCCGGTGTTCCGGAAGCGCCTGCGGCAGTGGATGATGCGCATCACCGCCTACTCGGACCGGCTGCTCGACGACCTGGATTTGCTGGACTGGCCCGACAAGGTCAAGGCCATGCAGCGCAACTGGATCGGTCGGTCCACGGGTGCCTCGGTGGAATTCGGCACCGCGGCCGGCGATGTCGAGGTGTTCACCACCCGCCCGGACACGCTGTTCGGTGCCACCTACCTGGTGCTGGCTCCGGAGCACGATCTGGTGGATGCACTGGTCGCCGATGCCTGGCCCGAGGGCACCGATTCGCGGTGGACATTCGGTGCGGCGACGCCGGCCGAGGCCGTCGCGGCCTACCGGGCCGGGATCGCGGCCAAGTCCGATCTGGAGCGCCAGGAGAACAAGACCAAAACCGGTGTGTTCCTCGGTGCCTACGCCACCAACCCCGTCAACGGGCAGCAGGTTCCGGTGTTCATCGCCGATTACGTGCTGGCCGGTTACGGAACCGGCGCGATCATGGCGGTGCCCGGTGGCGACCAGCGGGACTGGGACTTCGCTACGGAGTTCGGCCTGCCCATCATCGAGGTGGTCGCCGGCGGTGACATCACCGAGGCGGCCTACAACGGTGACGGCACCATCGTCAACTCCGACTACCTGAACGGGTTGTCGGTGGCCGAGGCCAAGGACGTCGTCATCGGACACCTCGAGGCCGACGGCCGCGGCCGGGCCCGGATCGAGTACAAGCTGCGGGACTGGCTGTTCGCCCGGCAGCGGTACTGGGGCGAGCCATTCCCGATCGTCTACGACGCCGACGGCCGCGCCCACGCGCTGCCGGAATCGGCTCTGCCGGTGGAACTTCCGGATATCCCCGACTATTCGCCGGTGTCGTTCGACCCCGACGACGCCGACAGCGAACCGTCGCCGCCGCTGGGCAAGGCCACCGAGTGGGTGCATGTCGAGCTGGATCTCGGTGACGGGCTGCAGAGCTACACCCGCGACACCAACGTGATGCCGCAGTGGGCGGGCAGCTCCTGGTACGAGCTGCGCTACACCGACCCGCACAACTCAGAAGAGCTGTGCGCCAAGGAGAACGAGGCCTACTGGATGGGCCCGCGCCCGGCCGAGCACGGGCCGAACGATCCGGGCGGTGTCGACCTGTACGTCGGTGGCGTCGAGCACGCGGTGCTGCACCTGCTGTACTCGCGGTTCTGGCACAAGGTGCTGTTCGACCTCGGCTTTGTCAGCTCGAGCGAGCCGTACCGCCGTCTGGTCAACCAGGGCTACATCCAGGCCTTCGCCTACACCGACGCCCGCGGCAGCTATGTGCCCGCGGCCGAAGTCGTTGAGCGCGAAGGAAGGTTCTTCTGGCCGGGGCCCAATGGTGAGATCGAGGTCAACCAGGAGTTCGGCAAGATCGGCAAGAGCTTGAAGAACTCGGTCTCACCCGACGAGATCTGCGACGAGTACGGCGCGGACACCCTGCGGGTCTACGAGATGTCGATGGGTCCGCTGGAGGCGTCGCGGCCGTGGGCGACCAAGGACGTCGTCGGTGCGTACCGATTCCTGCAGCGGGTGTGGCGAGTGGTGGTCGACGAGGAATCCGGCACGGAGCGCGTCGGCGCCCACGAGGCACTCGACACCGACACCTTGAAGATCCTGCATCGCACGATTGCCGGGGTGACCGAAGACTATGCGGCGCTTCGCAACAACACCGCGGCCGCCAAGCTGATCGAGTACACCAACCACCTGACAAAGGAGGGGGTGGCGGCTCGCGCCGCGATCGAACCGCTGGTGCTCATGGTCGCCCCGCTGGCACCGCACCTGGCCGAGGAGTTGTGGAAGCGGTTGGGCCACGACACCTCACTGGCGCACGGACCGTTCCCGGTGGCCGATCCGCAGTATCTGGTGGACGACACCGTCGAGTTCCCAGTACAGGTCAACGGCAAGGTGCGCGGCAAGATCACGGTGGCCGCCGACGCGGACAAGGCGGCGCTGGAGGCCGCAGCGCTGGCCGACGAGAAGGTGCAGGCCTTCCTGGACGGCGCCACACCCAAGAAGGTGATCGTGGTGCCCGGCCGGCTGGTCAACCTCGTCGTCTAGCGATTTGTGGAGTTTCGGCCGTAATCAGCACGGCCAGAACTCCACAAATCACCCGGGGCGGACCACGATTTCGTGTACGTGACCGTCGGGCGGGGTGGTGACAGCCGTCGCCACCAGCCCGGCGACCGTCTCGGGCTTGAGGAACTTCGCCGGGTCGTAATCGCCAGCGCCGTCGGTCTCATAGGCCACCAGGTCGCGTTGCATCTCGGTGTCGGTGCGCCCGGGGAAGATCGAGGTGACCCGCAGTGACGGTTCGTCGGCGCGCAGTGAGTCTGCGAATGCGCGCAGTGCGAACTTGCTCGCCGAATAGGACGCCATCCCCGGCGAAACCTTCTGTCCGGCACCGGAATTGATGAAGACCACGTGTCCGCGGGCGGCCCGCAGCGCGGGCAGCAGGGCCAGCGTGAGCGCTACCGCGCCGGTGACATTGACCTCGAAGGATGCCCGCCACTGTTCGGCGATGGACTCCGAGACCCGGCCCGGGTATAGCACGCCGGCGTTGTGCACGAGCACATCGAGTTCGGCGAGCACCTCGGTGGCGGATTCGATTGAATCGGCGTCGGTCAGGTCCAGCGGCCAGGTCGGCGCGCCGAGGCGTTCGGCGACCGCGTCGAGGCGGGCCGACGGGCGCCCGGCCAGAAACAGCGTGTGGGTGGGAGCAAGGGCGGCGGCGATGGCCGAACCGATGCCGCCAGCGGCTCCGGTGATCAATGCAGACGGCACGACTGCAACGTTACTGTGACGCCGTTTGGCACGGGGCCGACCTGCGGAGCGGGCCGCGGCGTCGCATCATGGTAGGGATGCCACCGGATCCCAGCTTCGCTCCCACCCAGCTCGCCGCGCGGGCCGCCTACCTGTTGCGCGGCAACGACCTGGGTGTGATGACCACTGCCGCGCCGTTGCTGTATCCGCACATGTGGAGCTGGGACGCGGCGTTCGTCTCGATCGGGCTGGCCCCGCTGAGCGTCGAGCGCGCGGTGGTGGAGCTCGACACCCTGCTCTCGGCACAGTGGCGCAACGGGATGATCCCGCACATCGTGTTCGCCAATGGCGTCGACGGCTACTTTCCCGGCCCGGCCCGATGGGCCACGTCGGCCCTGGCCGCCAACGCCCCGCGGAACCGGCATACCTCCGGCATCACGCAACCGCCCGTGCATGCGATCGCGGTGCAGCGCATTCTCGACCACGCCCGCAGTCGCGGCCGGTCCACCCGGGCGGTGGCTGCGTCCTTCCTGGACCGGCGGTGGGCGGACCTGGTGCGCTGGCACCGCTGGCTGGCGGAGACGCGCGATCAGGACGGCCGCGGCCGCATCACGCTGTATCACGGGTGGGAGTCCGGCATGGACAACTCACCGCGATGGGACAGCGCCTACGCCAACGTGATTCCCGGCAATGTGCCGGAGTATCAGCGCGAGGACAACGCGATCATCACCGACGCCACGCAGCGGCCCAGCGACCTCGAGTACGACCGGTATCTGTGGCTGCTCGAGGAGATGAAATCCGTTCGCTACGACGATGATCTGCTTCCGAAGGTGATGAGCTTCGCGGTCGAGGACGTGTTCGTCTCGGCGATCTTCTCGGTGGCCTGCCAGGTTCTCGCCGAGATCGGGGAGGATTACAAACGCCCCAATGCCGATGTCCGTGACCTCTACTCCTGGGCCGAACGGTTCCGGGTCGGTGTGGTCGAGACCGCCGATGAACGCAGCGGTGCGGCAAGGGATTACGACGTGCGCGCGAAGAAGTGGGTGGCCACCGAGACGGTCGCACAGTTCGCTCCGCTGCTGTGTGGCGGATTGCCGCACGATCGTGAACGCGCCCTGCTGCGGCTACTGGAAGGTCCGCGTTTCTGCGGGCATCCGGACCTGCGGTATGGGCTGATCCCGTCGACCTCGCCGGTGTCGCGGGACTTCCGGTCGCGTGAGTACTGGCGCGGCCCGGTGTGGCCGGTGATGACCTGGTTGTTCTCGTGGTGCTTCGCCCGGCGCGGTTGGGCCGAGCGGGCCTCGACGCTGCGCCGGGAAGGGTTGCGTCAGGCCAGCGACGGGACTTTCGCCGAGTACTACGAGCCGTTCACCGGGGAGCCGCTGGGCAGCATGCAGCAATCGTGGACCGCGGCGGCGGTGTTGGACTGGTTGGGATAGCCCGCTACTCGGACTTGGCGTGGGCGGTCTGAGCCTGATCGTTCTGGACGGCCAGGCGCTCGAGCGGGGCCAGGGCGGCGGCGAGGGTGGCCAGGTCATCTGCGCTCAGGTTGGCCAACCGGGCGGCCAGATCGGCACGACGCGCGGCCAGCGATTCGCGGTGCTGCACCAGCCCGCGTGGGGTGACCTCGACGAGCACGGCACGGAGGTCGGAAGGGTCGCGGGAGCGCTTGACCAGGCCCAGCTTCTCCAGCCGGCGGATTGCCACGGTGGTGGTGGGGGTGCGCACGCGCTCGCGGGCGGCCAGCTCGGTCATCCGGATCGGGCCCTGGTCCAGCAGGGTCAGCAGGATCGAGAGCTGGGCCAGCGTGAGCTCTCCGGCGGTGCCCTTGTTGGTGTCGCCTCGGCGCAGCACCGAGAACACCTTGGAGAGAACGCGTTGCAGCTCTCCGGCCAGCTCTGTGACCTGTGAATCGGGCTCCACCATAATTCGCTAGTCTAACCTGTCTGAAGCTGCCAGGTCGGCAGCTTGTTGGGTTTGGCGCAGGGGTTGCCGTAGCTCTCACAGCACCTGCGACAGGAATCGGCGCAGCCGATCTGTCTCGGCCGCTTCGAAGATCTGCTCGGGGGTACCCGACTCGACCACTTTGCCGTGATCCATGAAGACCACCGCATCGGCGGTGGAGCGGGCGAAACCCATCTCGTGGGTGACCGCCACTATCGTCATCCCCTCGGCGGCCAGTTCGGCAATCAACTCGAGGATTCCCTTGACCAGCTCGGGGTCCAGCGCCGAGGTGGCCTCGTCGAAGAACATCACCTGCGGCGCCATGGCGAGCGCCCGCGCGATCGCAACCCGCTGCTGCTGGCCGCCCGACAGTGTGATCGGACGCACATCGGCCTTGTGCCGGAGACCAACCCGCTCCAGTTGGTCCAGCCCCAATGTCCGGGCATGCTCGGCGCTGAGCCCCTTGAGCTTGCGCGGGCCCAGGGTGACGTTGTCGAGAACGGTCTTGTGCGGGAACAGGTTGAACTGTTGGAACACCATGCCGATGCGTTGGCGCAGGCGGTCGGGATTGTCGGCGAGCACCGAGCGGCCGTCGAGCAGGATGTCGCCACGGTCGGGTTCGTACAAGCGGTTCAGGGTGCGCAGCAGCGTCGATTTCCCGGATCCGGACGGTCCGATGACGGCCGTCGTGGTGCCGGCAGGCACATCCAGATCCACCCCGCGCAGCACTGCGTTCGGCCCGAATGACAGGTGGATGTCCTTGGCGGCCAGCGCGACCGGCTGTGGTGCCGACATCAGATCATCTCCTGGTTGGTCACCGCGGGCAGGGGATCTTCCTCGGCCGGCGGGCGGCCTCTGCGCAGCCGGTTGTCGACGAAGTTCACCAGATGGGTCAGCGGGATGGTCAGCAGCAGATAGAACAGCCCGGCCGCCACCAGCGGTGACAGATTTCCGGTCTGCGCGTTGAGATCTCGCCCCACCTGGAACAGCTCCCGCTGGCTGGCCACCAGACCGAGGAAGTACACCAGTGACGAGGCTTTGAGCAGGGAGATGAACTGGTTCATCAGTGCCGGCAGGACCCGCCGGATGCCCTGTGGAACGACGACCAGGCGCATCGACGAGGCATAGCTGAAGCCCAGGGCGCGTGAGGCTTCCATCTGCCCGGGCTCGACGCTCTGGATGCCGGAGCGGAAGATCTCCCCGACGTAGGCCGCTGCCATGAGCCCGAGCGCCGCGATGCCCAGGGGGTAGGGGCTGTTGCCGGTGAGCGATCCGACCACGGGCCCGATGCCCAGCCCGATCAACAGGATGATCACCACTTCGGGCAGGCCGCGGAAGATGTCGGTGTACACCCGGGCGGGCCAGCGTAGCCACCGCGACCGCGAGATACCGGCGACCGCCAGGACCATCCCGAGCACCAGCCCGATGACGCTGGCGCACACGGTCAGGATGAGTGTGTTGGGCAGGCCGGTGCGCAGCAGGTCGGGGATCGCCTGCTTGTAGAGGTTCCAGTCCAGGAAAGAGTCCCGCAGTTGCGCGAGTGTGGATTTGGGTGCGACGGGGGCTCCGGCGGCGGGTTTCTCCTTGGCGGCGGCGATCGCGGCGAAGTCGGGCAGCTGGGGAACGGGCGCGGACTTGGAGCCGGGCTTCCAGCCGGGCGGCAGGGCCCGCGGCACCCAGTCGGAATACAGCTTGGCCCAGGTGCCGTCGGCGATGACGGCGTCCAGTCCGGAGTTGAGTGCACCGATCAGCGGCAGGTTCTCCTTGGCGACCGCCCACGCCACGAAATTGTCCAGGCTGAACGTGTTTTCGATGATCTGCGCCGGGTCACCGGGCTGCACGGTCCCCGAGGCCTGCTGCGACGGTGCCACCCAGGCATCGATCTGACGGGTCTTGAGGCTGGCGTAGACGGTGTTGTAGTCGGGGAACTTCACCGGCTGTATGTGCAGCGTGTCGATGACGTAGGCCTCCTGCACGGTGCCCTGCACCACCCCGATGCGCTGTCCGGGGGCGAGCTGCCCGAAACCGGTGATCGGTGAGCCGGTAGGCACCACGAGCGAGAAGTAACCGAAGTCGTAGCCGTTGGTGAAGCCGACGGTACGGCGCCGGGCATCGGTGGTGGTGATCGACGACGACGCCACGTCGAAGCGCCGGGACGCCGTCTGGGCCAGAAGGCCCGAGAAGTCGGTGCCGACGAAGTTGATCCGCAGGCCGAGCTTGTCGGCGACGGCGCGCAGCAACTCGTTGTCGAAGCCGGTGAACTGTCCGGCCGAGTTGATGCAGATGCTGGGAGGCGCATCCGACAACGTGCCGACGGTGAGCACGCCGGGGGTGCTCAGGCCGAGGTTCTCGGTCCGGATCGTGTCCAGGGGGGCGACGGTGGCGGTGGTGTATTTGTCGGCGCCGGGCCCGGTGGCCGCGGCGGCCAGGTTGGTGGGCAATGCGCTGGCGCTGTCCACTCCGGGGGGTGCGCACTGGTCGACGTCCGCGCCTGCCGGTGCTGCACACACCAGCCCGAACAGCATCAGGACCGTGGTCAGCAGCACGGCCGATCGTCTGGCGTCCATCTGATGCAACCTAGTGGGCGGACGCCAGGTGATGAGCGATTCCGCTCAAGGGGACCGTAAGTCGCCCAACACTCCACGCCGGGTCAGCTCGCCGACCATGATCTGCGCCATCTTCTCGGCGCGCTCGGTGCAGGCCTTGCGGGCAGCCTCGGGATCCCGGGCGTGGATGGCGGCGGTTTCCTCTTCGTAGCCGGCCAGAAACTCGGCCTTGGCCTGCGGGTAATTGATCCAGAACTCCGAGGGCGCGAAGCTCTTGCCGGCGCGGATGGTGGCATGCAGGCGCGGCCCCGCGTACTCGTCGTTGATCGCGTCGCGGTACACCCAGCAGGCCTCCTGGAAGGTCTTGGTGTCCTTTGCTGAACGCATCACGCGCAACGTGTCATCGAGATGGGCGATGATGCGGGGGGTGGGGTTTGTGGCGCAGCGCGCCGAGGCGATGCCGTTGAGGATGCCGTACAGCTCGTGATGTTCGGCGACCGTCGCCTCGTCGAACCGGGACACGAATGCGCCGCGGTGGTACCGCGTCGAGAGGATTCCGTCGTGCTCGAGCTGAACCACGGCTTCCTGGATCGGGACGCGGCTGAGCCCGAGGTCACGGACGATCTCGTTGCGATCGATGCGGTCACCGGAGCGCAGTTTGCCCGTCATCACCAGATTGATGATGTGCGTGACAACCTGGTCCTTCTCCTTGACCCCGTAGTTTTTGGGCACCCTCGGTAACTCCCCCTTTGAGTTGGGACACACACCCCCCGTGCGTTAGCGTTTCGCAAGTTTCTCACGGGCGGCTCCAAAGGGTGATGCGAGTGGCTTCAGCTCATCCGCTGAACTTTGCGTGCCGCCCGTCGCGCCACCGGCACAGGGCCTCGGCGCCGGTCAGGTCGTAGTCGGGTCCGTTGACGCCGACGGTGACGATGCTGACGCCCAGATCTGCCAGCGCATCAGCCTCGGCGAGCATGGCGTCGATGCCGCCGGACTCCTGTACCCCGGCCGAGCGCTGCACGGTGGACGGATCGCGGCCGGTGGTGGCGCAGTGCTCGGCGAGCACCGCTGCCTTGCCCGGGTAGGTGTTGCGGTCGACGAATGCGTGCCAGATGTGAGCGTGTTCGGCCACCAGGCGCAACGTCTTGCGTTCGCCCTGGCCGCCGATCAGGATCGGGATCTCCCGGGTGGGCGCCGGGTTGAGCTTGGCGAGCCGGGCCTCGATGCGCGGCAGCGCTTCGGCCAGATCGTCCAGCCGGCTGCCCGCGGTGCCGAACTCATAGCCGTACTCGTCGTAATCCTTTTGTTTCCAACCACTTCCGATGCCCAAGATGAGGCGGCCGTCAGAGATGTGATCGACGGTGCGGGCCATGTCCGCCAGGAGCTCGGGGTTGCGGTACGAGTTGCAGCTGACCAGTGCGCCGATCTCGATACGCGAGGTCTGCTCGGCCCAGGCGCCGAGCATCGTCCAGCACTCGTAGTGTGCGCCATCGGGATCGCCGTAGAGCGGGAAGAAGTGGTCCCAGTTGAACGCGATGTCGACGCCGATGTCCTCGCAGCGGCGCACCGCATCGCGGATATGGCTGTAGGTGGGGGAGTGCTGTGGCTGCAGTTGCACACCGATGCGTATGGGGTGGCTCACTTTTACGAGGGTACTCAGGGGTGATCCGCAGCATAGGCTGATTGTGTGCAGCGGATCGCGACTGTCGTGCTCGCCGTTTTGCTGGTCGCGATGCCGATCAGCGGGTGCTGGGCCAGGCCGGCTCCCTCCCAGCAGGACACCGGGAGTCCCACGCCGGCACGACCGCAGAACTCCGTGTCAGAGCCGCAGTTCCCACGGTTCGAGGATTTCACCGCGGTCCCCGTAAACGACTACACGAGGCCATACGAAGGAGTTTTCTTCTCGACTCCGAGCGGTTTGGTCTGTGCTGTGGGCTCGGACCGATTCGGTTGCCACGGGGAGATACCCGGTGCCCCCGGCGGCGCGAACGCGGTCGCGGTCAGACCTGACGGCTCAGTGTGGTTCCTGAAGACGGCAGATCCCGTCCCGCAACCCCAGCCGCCGGTGCTGCCGCCTGGCTCACGGCTTTCCGTCGGCTATGTCGATTGCGTGGTCGGTCCCGATGCGTTGACCGCATGCCGGGTTCGCCGCGAACGGCCGGTCGGGTTCGTGGTGCGGGCGGACTCCGCAGCCCTCACTCCCGTGCCGCGTCTGCCCGCCGGCTTCCCCGATCCGCGGCAGTACGTGTTCGACTCCACGAAGGTCTACTCCAAGCACGGTGGGGGCAAGAACATCACCGAGTACTTCGCGGTCGACGGTGACCTGCGTTGTGAGATCACGTCGTTCTCCGGTGTCCGGGCCAGCTGCCGAGGTCCGATGCCGGGTCGCAACGACAATGTCGTCAGCTTGAACATTTCGGAATTGGCCTGGGGCCGCAGCGATACCGCGATGGATCCCGAGTACGCGGACCCGCTACCCCTTCTCGACCAGGGGCGGGTGGTCGACAGCCGCGACCCGTCCGGGTGGTGCCTGGCGCTGTACGGGGGCGGGGTCGCGTGCAGCGACGACGGGGGTCACGGTTTCGTGATCACCTCGAGCGAAAGCTGGTCGTTCCCCTGAGAATTAGTGCGGCCGGTGACCCTGCAGCGCCGATAGCCTGGGGGAGTTCCGGGCATACACGAAGGGGGAATGTTGACGGCCGTGGTGATGTCCCCGAGTTGGCGCCGGTCGATCCTGCCACGCCGCGACGGCCCCGAGGTGCCGATCGCCGACGTGCGTGACGACGTCGTCGCAGGCATTCGAACCGCGATCACCGACACCCACCGAGTCGAGTTGGAAGCGGTCGCCGGCTACCGCGGAATGGTCGAGGAGCTGGCCGTGGCGCTCCGACGGTTTCTGGCGCCCGGTGGCAACGATCCATTGGGCGCCGCGGTGATTGCCGGACTGGAACTGGTCGCCGATGCCCGGCCGGCGGACTGGGTGGATTTCTGGATCGCCGACTACGGATTCGAGTTCGCGGCGCTGGCAGTGATGCGGTCCCCGCGATGGGTGTTCAATTTCTGGTCCAGCACGGATTACCCGATCCCCCGAATGCCACATGGTGTCGACCGATTCGGACTGGCCCGGCGGATGCGGGAACGGCTCACGCGGATCGAATCCGCCCACTACGACCGAGTGATGTCGGCGATCGACACCGCTCGCGACACCGCACAGGCCAAATGCGCTGCCGCGTTCATGTTCCCGACGAACCAACAGTGGGTCGTCGAAGCGTGCCGCACCCCGATCGGCCTCTCCGAGGACCGCTCGCGCCTGGAGTTGTTGACCTCGGTCGACTCGATCGACGATGTGCACCGCCTGCTCTTCGCGACCAGCGGAGCCTCGTACTACCAGGACTACCGCCATATCCTGCCCACGCTGGTCGATCGGTTCGGTGACGCCCTGGTCCCGATGCTGGACCGGCTGTTGCGCGAGTATCTGTCCAAAGAACGCGTCGGGGTGGTGGCCGAGGCGCTCGCATGTCTGCCCGCCGACGCCGCGTTCGAGACACTGTTGACGTATTCCGGCCGGGAAGGTGTCCGGCCGGGGCTGGCCCGCGCGGTACGCAACTTCCCGCACCGGGCGGACCGCCTCCTCGCGGGGCGTGACGACGACCTGGCCCGGGAGTTGCTCGGCGCGGCCGTGCCTGCACCGGCTGCGCTGTCGCAGGCGTGCGCCTTGCCGGAACTGTTGGCCACTCCGCCGTGGAAGCGGGCCGCCAAGTCGCCGAAGCTGCCTGTCCCGTCCCGGCCGCTACGAGCGCCATCACCCGAACTGTTTTGGACTGACGAGGAGCTCACGGTCGCCCGCCGAGTCGCTGCGCAGCCGCCGAGGATGCTGCGCAGCTGGGCCGACATCGAACGGCATCGCGAGGAGTCGGGCGAATGGATCTGTGAGCGCGACATTCTCGTCCACGGTCCAGACCGCCTGGTGGAGAAGCTCATCGCCTCGGGCTGGACACCGCAGTGGCGGCCGTACTACTACGGCGAATGGTGCGGGGCGGCACTCCTTCGGCTCGGCCCCCGCCTGGACTACCTCGCCCTCGCCTACGCGGACAAGTGCTCTGATGTGGCTTACCTCGGCCCCATCCGTAGCGAACTCGTCGCGGTCCGGATCGCCGAATGGCTTTCTGGACAACGCCGTTCGCTGATCGCTGTGGCCCGTGCCTACCTGCACCGGCACGGACCGGACATAGCGCCGTACCTGCTGCCTGCGGCCACCGACGCCGCCGAGACCCGTGGTGCCGCCCACACTGCGCTGCGCTACCTCGCGGCACACAACTCGGTCGACGAAGTGATCGAGGCGGTGCGCCGGCACGACGCCGAAGCTGTCCCGCTTGTGACGGCGGTGTTGGCCGTCGACCCACTGCTGGTACTGCCGAAACGTGTGCCCCGGCTTCCGGATTGGGCTCGGTCGACGCTGGCTACGCCCGTGCGGCTGGCCGACGACTCGCAACTTCCACCCGACGCGGTGGAGTCCGTCGCGGTGATGCTGATGCTGTCCGGGCCGGTGCTCCCGTACGCGGGGGTCACCCAGCTGATGGACCTGTGCGAAGTGGCCAGCCTCAATGCGTTCAGCTGGGCGCTCTTCGAGGCGTGGTGGGCGTTCGGCGCGCCGGGTGCGCACAAGTGGGCCCTGGACGCGTTGGCGTGGTTTGCCGACGACGAGAGCGTCGACCGCATCGCCGAGATGGTCAAAGCCTGGCCGAGCCAGGGCAGGGGCGGACGGATACCGCACGGGCTGGACGTCCTGAGCACCATCGGCACCGACCACGCGCTGCTGACGTTGTTCCGGCTGTCCAAGAAGGGGCGGTCGAAGCCGTTGAAGGACAAGGCGGCTGAGCGGCTCGGCGAGATCGCCGTCGCGCGGGGTCTTTCCGACGAGCAGATGGCGGATCGCCTGATACCCGACCTCGGACTCGACGAAGCGTCGGCGGCGGTGTTCGACTACGGCCCCCGGCGGTTCACGGTCGAGTTCGACGAATTGCTCCAACCGGTGGTGCGCGACCAGAACGGCGCGCGGTTGCGTAGTTTCCCGAAGCCCGGCGTGCGTGACGACGCCGAGGTTGCCGAGGAGTCGCATCGGCGGTTCACCCGTCTCAAACGCGAGGCCCGAGTCGTGGCCAAGGAACAGCTGCCGCGGCTCGAAACCGCGATGATCCACGAACGCCGTTGGACTGCAACGGAATTTGAACTGATCTTCGCGAATCACCCCGTGATGGTGCACCTGGCCCGGCGTCTGGTGTGGGGGCAGTTCGACGAGTCAGGGTCATTGGCAACCACTTTTCGGATCGCCGAGGACCGCAGCTATGCCGACGTCGACGACACCACTGCGGTGCTGGACCCGGGCCTGCCGGTCGGGATCGTTCATCCTCTGCACGGCGGTCTGGCCGGCTGGGCCGAGGTGTTCGCCGACTACGAGATCCTGCAACCGTTTCCGCAGGTGGCGCGTGAGGTGATCCGGGCGACCGGAGAAGAGCTGGCCGGCAAGACCCTGCGGCGCTTCGAAGGTGCGCGGGCCGAGACCTTCGCATTGCTGGGCCTGGCCAGTCGCGGCTGGACGGTCGGTGAGCCGCTCGACGGCCCGCTGCGGCACGACATCAGCCGCCCGGCACCCCGGAGTCGATCGGTGGGCATCTGGGTGGATCCGGGCATACCGTTCGATCCGCGGGAGATCGACTCCCAGACCATTCAGGTGGAAGTGAGTGAGGGTACGTTCGGCGATCTCGGTGCGGTGTTCACCTCAGAGGTCGTCACCGACGTCACGGCGGTGCTCAGTCGCTGAGCAGGCCGCGCAGTAGCTGCACGAGTGCCGCCGGCTGATCGCCCTGCACCGAATGCCCGGAGTCGGCGACGACGTGGGTGCGCTGGAAGCCGGGCGCGGTCCTGGCGAAGGTGTCGGCGTCCTCGTCGTTGACGAAGAACGAGTTGGCCCCGCGGATCAGGGTGGTGGGC
Organism: Mycobacterium sp. DL99; assembly: GCF_004762045.1. Classification (GTDB taxonomy): domain Bacteria; phylum Actinomycetota; class Actinomycetes; order Mycobacteriales; family Mycobacteriaceae; genus Mycobacterium. The sequence continues at coordinate 6,492,077 of NZ_SJOM01000007.1, read as the reverse complement.
ATGGTGATCGCCGGGACGTCGTCCCACAGGCCCTCAAACCCGTCACCCTTGCGGAACGTGTCGTACCGCCAGGTCCAGGTGCCGTCGTCGAGCTGTTTGGAGTTGTGGAAGACGCCGCGCCGCAACGAATTCCGGTCCCGATGTGGGGCGGCTGCGACGGTCACGTCGAGCATCGCCTGGAATGTCGGGAAGGTGCGGTTGTCCCGCACCAGGGCGACGGTGCCCATCTGGGCCTTGGTCATCTCGTTGTGCCGCTCGGGTGCCGACGGTGTGACGTCGACGAGCGCGAGTTCGGGTACCAGCCGGGGTTCGGTCGCCGCGATCCGCAGCGCGGTCAGGCCGCCCAGCGACATGCCGACCACCAGCCGCGGGTTGGGGGCGTGCGCCTCCAGGACCGGAATCAGGCTCGCCGCATTGAGTTTCGGGCCGTAGTCGCCATCCTCGCGCCAGGCCGAACGGCCGTGGCCGGGCAGATCGACGGCCAGGGCGGGCTCGCCGAGGCCGAGGATCACGGTGTCCCAGGTGTGCGCGTTCTGGCCGCCGCCGTGCAGGAACACGATCCGTGGGGCGTCGGTGCCGAACTTCAGCGCGCTGATCGGCCCCTGCTCGATGCGTTCGACCGCAGGCAGCGGGCCACTCGCGCCGATCTGTTCGGCGTTCTCGTGCAGCAGGCCGAACTCGTCAAGACCAGTCAAAGCGTCGTCGCTCACCACGGGCCCTTTATACGCCGAGAGTGCGGTGAGATCGCATCCGGATGGAAATTCGCGATCTCACCGCACTCTCGGTGAAAGAAGAACTAGCCCTCGATGAAGGTCTCCAGCTCGACGCGCGCGACGTCGTCGGCGATCTGCTTGGGCGGGCTCTTCATCAGGTAGGCCGAGGCCGCCTCGATGGGGCCGCCGATGCCGCGGTCCTTGGCGATCTTGGCGGCGCGCACCGCGTCGATGATCACACCGGCCGAGTTCGGCGAGTCCCACACCTCGAGCTTGTACTCCAGGTTCAGCGGCACGTCACCGAAGGCGCGGCCTTCCAGGCGCACGTAGGCCCACTTGCGGTCATCGAGCCACGCGACGTGGTCGGACGGGCCGATGTGGACGTTCTTGTCCTCGACCTTGCCGGCCAGCGAGCCGGTCAGGTTGGAGGTGACGGCCTGGGTCTTGGAAACCTTCTTGGACTCCAGGCGCGAGCGCTCCAGCATGTTCAGGAAGTCCATGTTGCCGCCGACATTGAGCTGGTAGGTGCGGTCCAGCGTGACGCCGCGGTCCTCGAACAGCTTGGCCATCACGCGGTGGGTGATGGTAGCGCCGACCTGGCTCTTGATGTCGTCGCCGACGATCGGGACACCGGCGTCCTCGAACTTCTTGGCCCACACCGGGTCGGAGGCGATGAACACCGGCAGCGCGTTGACGAAGGCCACGCCGGCGTCGATGGCGCACTGGGCGTAGAACTTGTCGGCCTCTTCAGAGCCCACCGGCAGGTAGGAGACCAGCACGTCGACCTTGGCGTCCTTGAGCGCCTTGACCACGTCGACGGGCTCGAAGTCGGAGATCTCGATGGTGTCGGCGTAGTACTTGCCGATGCCGTCGAGGGTCGGGCCGCGCTGCACCGTCACGTTGGTCGGCGGCACGTCGGCGATCTTGATGGTGTTGTTCTCGGAGGCGAAGATGGCCTCGGACAGGTCGAAGCCGACCTTCTTGGCGTCCACGTCGAACGCGGCCACGAACTTCACGTCACGCACGTGGTAGGGGCCGAACTTCACGTGCATCAAGCCCGGCACGGTCGTGTTCTCATCGGCGTTGTGGTAGTACTGCACGCCCTGGACCAGTGACGATGCGCAGTTACCGACGCCGACGATGGCGACCCGGATTTCTCCTGCGTGCTCAGACATGGACGATCTCCTTACTCGTTCTGTGTGCTCGGCCTGGGGCCATGTGCGGGGCTGTGCTCATGCGTTTTCCGAGCGTCCCTGCGCCGTACGTTCGGCCGCGATCAACTCGTTGAGCCATTTGACTTCTCGTTCACTGGACTCCAGGCCCAGCTGGTGCAGCTGACGGGTGTAGCGGTCGAACGAACTACTGGCCCGCGTCACGGCTTCGCGCAGACCTTCCCGGCGTTCCTCCACCTGACGGCGCCGCCCCTCCAGGATTCGCATCCTGGCCTCGGCCGGGGTGCGGTTGAAGAAGGCGAGGTGGACACCGAACCCGTCGTCGGAGAAGTTCTGTGGCCCCGTGTCGGCGACCAACTCGCTGAACCGCTGCTTGCCGGCATCAGTCAGCTGATACACCCGCCGAGCCCGGCGCACCTTGGTCGGTCCCAAGGGTGCGGCGTCCTCGACGATCAGGCCGTCGGCCTGCATGCGACGTAATGCCGGGTAGAGCGAGCCATACGAGAACGCTCTGAACGCCCCCAACAGACCCGTCAATCGCTTGCGCAGCTCGTAGCCGTGCATCGGTGATTCGAGCAAGAGGCCCAGGACTGCGAGCTCCAGCATCGAGATCACCCCTTTCGACAGATCAGATGGAATTGATCGCTACGACGGATCAACACCTCGCCAAACTGTATCGCGCCGATATATTTGGCGCCAAGTGAATGCCGATAGTCATGGACCGGTGGCCGGGCCCGAGCGTCACGTCGGAGCGATGACGAAGGCCCGGCGAATGCCGGCGGCAGCCGAGGGCCGGCTCACCCGTTGTTGCGGTACATCCCCTTGACGGTGCCGTCCGGGTACAGGTTGATGGTCCCGCCCCCGAAATCGCTGCTGACGATGACATCGATGTTGATGGCCTCAGGCGTCGACGGATCTTCCGACGGCGTGATGCGCAGCCAGGTGCTCTTCACGTCGGCGCGTTTGGTGTTGAGCGTGTCGGGCGCGCCCCGCATGATCCCGAGAACCTTCTCGTAGTCGAACGCCGCGAGGTCGACGAGCCGGTCCTCGCTCCTGAGAGTGCTGGGCGAGCTGCTGGGATCGCCCCATCCGCCGGTGTACCGGTAATAGACCTTCATCCGGCTGTCCCGCGGGTCCGGCCGATACGCCATCGCCGAGTCCGGATCGATGTGAAGTTCGAAGCCCATGGTGTTGCCGAACTTCTGCCGCATCTGCTCGAACAGTCCCTTGACCCCGTTGAGCGATTGCAGCTGTGTCGGCGGGGTCAGCACCACCGGGTCGATGCCGTCGGGCACGGCTCCCGGGTCTGGGTTGAAGCTCAACGGTGAGGAGGTGTTTCCGTACAAACCCCAGCCGATACCGATCCCGAGCATGACCAGCACGGCGGCCGAGGCCAGCCGCAGCCCCCACCCGGAGCCGGCCGGCTTGCGGACGCGGGGCAGGCGGGGCTTGGTCAGCGTCGGCAACTGCACAGGTGCGTCCGCGTTCTGCAGATCCTCGACCAGGCGGGCGAGATCCCCCAGGGTCGTGGCGTTGGTCGCCGCCGACACCCGTTGGCGGTGCTCTTCCATGGACAACTGGCCCTCACCGAGTGCGTTGTCGAGCACTTTGCAGGTGTCGTTGCGATCGCTGTCTTTGGCCCGCGTGGTCGGGGTCTGCCGAGTTGCCACGCCGATGATCGTAGGAGGTGTGACGCGGTCGCGCCTCGGCGTGTAGGGGGTCGACGTACTCTGGTCATCGTGCGATTGCAGAGACAGGTGGTGGACTACGCGCTTCGGCGGCGGTCCCTGCTGGCTGAGGTCTATTCGGGGCGCACCGGCGTCTCGGAGGTCTGTGACGCCAACCCGTACCTGCTGCGCGCGGCAAAGTTTCACGGCAAGCAGAGTTCGGTGATGTGTCCGATCTGCCGTAAAGAGCAGCTCACGCTGGTGTCGTGGGTTTTCGGTGATCATCTGGGCCCGGTATCGGGCTCAGCGCGCACCGCGGAGGAGCTGGTGATGTTGGCAACTCGTTACGACGAGTTCGCAGTCCATGTGGTTGAGGTATGCCGCACCTGCAGTTGGAATCATTTGGTCAAGTCATATGTCCTGGGCGCGCCTCGGCCGCCGAAGGCACGTGGCACTCGAGGCACGCGCAAGTCGGCGCGTACGGCCAGTGAATAGCGAAGGGCGCCATAGCCGGTCAGCCAACGACATCCGTAATGCGGCTGACCGCCTCGGCGCGCGCGAAAACCGGCCGCCTGCGCGAGAGAACACACCGGCTCGGGAGAACCCGCCTGCGCGGGAGAAGCCCCCGATGCTGGAGAAGCCGGCGATGCGGGAGAACCGGCCTCCGGGTCGCGAGAAGGCACCCACGGGACGGGAGAACGGTCCCGCGGGTCGTCCCGGTCGTCCGGTGGTACCGCCCGACGATCGGCTCACCACGGTGCTACCGCCGGTACGTGACGGCGGGCCGGCCCCGCTCGATGTCGTCAGGGCGGCGATGGGCGGCACCCCGCCACCCAAACCGCAGCCACCCAAATCTCCGCCTCCGCCCCCGCCGCCGGGAGGCGGCCGTGGATCGGGCCCCTCGGGTCCGTCTGGGCCGGGCCCCAAACCGACGCGGCAATTCCACATCAACTGGAAGTTGGTGCGACGCCTGTCGATAGCCGCGGTGGCGGCAATGATCCTGCTTCCGCTGGTGACTTTCGGTATGGCGTACATGATCGTCGACGTCCCGCAGCCCGGTGACATCCGCACCAACCAGGTTTCGACGATCCTGGCCAGCGACGGCAGCGAGATCGCCAAGATCGTGCCGCCGGAAGGCAACCGGGTCGACGTCGGCATCGACAAGATCCCGGAGCACGTCCGCAATGCGGTGATGGCTGCCGAGGACCGCGATTTCTACACCAATCCGGGCTTCTCGTTCACCGCGCTGTTGCGCGCGATCAAGAACAACCTGGTGGGCGGTGATCTGCAGGGCGGATCGACCATCACTCAGCAGTACGTCAAGAACGCATTGGTCGGTGACGAGCGCTCAGGCGTCGGCGGTTTGATCCGCAAGGCCAAGGAGTTGGTCATCTCGACCAAGATGGCCAGCGAATGGTCCAAAGACGCTGTGATGCAGGCGTATCTGAACATGATCTATTTCGGCCGCGGCTCGTACGGGATCGCGGCGGCGGCCAAGGCGTACTTCGACAAGCCGGTCGAGCAACTCAACGTCGCCGAGGGTGCCTTGATGGCCGCGCTGATCCAGCGCCCGTCGACGCTGGACCCCTCGGTGGACCCGGAGGGCGCTGCCGAGCGGTGGAACTGGGTGCTCGACGGCATGGTCGACATGGGCGCGCTGTCAGCCCAGGACCGGGCCGGTCAGGTGTTCCCGCCGACCGTGCCGCCGGACCAGGCCCGCCAGGCGAACCAGACCACCGGCCCGAACGGACTGATCGAGCGGCAGGTCACCAAGGAACTGCTGGATCTGTTCGACATCAGCGAGCAGGCCCTGAACACCGAGGGTCTGCAGGTCACCACCACGATCGACCCGCAGGCCCAGCAGGCCGCGGAGAACGCGGTGTCGAAGTACATGGACGGGCAAGACCCCGACATGCGGACCGCGGTGGTCTCGATCGATCCGCATGACGGTGCGGTCAAGGCCTACTACGGCGGCTCGGACGCCAATGGCTTCGACTTCGCCCAGGCCGGTCTGCCGACGGGTTCGTCGTTCAAGGTGTTCGCGCTCGTCGCGGCCCTGCAGCAGGGCATCGGCCTGGGCTACCAGGTCGACAGCGGGCCGATCACCGTCAACGGCATCAAGATCAGCAACGTCGAAGGTGAAGGGTGCGGCACCTGCTCGATCGCCGAGGCGCTCAAGCGGTCGCTCAACACCAGCTACTACCGCCTGATGCTCAAGCTCGAGCACGGTCCCGAGGACGTGGCCAAGGCCGCACATGATGCCGGCGTGGCCGAGAGTTTCCCGGGCGTCGAGCACACACTGTCCGAAGACGGCAAGGGCGGCCCGCCGAACAACGGTGTGGTGCTGGGCCAGTACCAGTCCCGGGTGATCGACATGGCCTCGGCGTACGCGACGCTGGCGGCCTCCGGCGTCTATCACAAGCCGCACTTCGTGCAGAAGGTCGTGAACTCCTCGGGGCAGGTGCTGTTCGACGCATCCAGCCAGGACAACGGTGAACAGCGCATCGACAAGGCGGTCGCCGACAACGTCTCAGCGGCCATGCAGCCGATCGCCGGTTGGTCGCGCGGACACAACCTGGCCGGCGGGCGCGCCTCGGCCGCCAAGACGGGCACCAACCAGCTCGGCGACACCGGCGACAATCGCGACGCCTGGATGGTCGGATACACGCCGTCGCTTTCGACCGCGGTCTGGTTGGGTACCTCGGACGGTGTGAACCCCTTGAAGACTCCGGGTGGTGGCCCGGTCTACGGATCCGGGCTGCCGTCGGACATCTGGAAAGCCACGATGGACGGTGCGCTGAAGGGTAGCGACAACGAGACGTTCCCGAAGCCGACCGAGATCGGTGGCTATGCGGGTGTGCCGCAGGCCCCTCCGCCCCCGCCCGCTCCCGGTATGCCGGGCGGCCCGCCGATCGCGGTGATGCCCTCGGAGACCGTGATTCAGCCGACCATCGAAGTGGCCCCGGGCATCACGATCCCCATCGGCCCCCCGACGACCGTGCCGATCGGACCGCCGCCGGGAGCTCCCTTTGCGCCGGGCGGTCCGGTGCCACCGCCGCCTCCGTGACGGACCGGGTATCGCCGGCTCCGCTCGCCGAGGACGAGCGGAGCGCCGACGACCGCGACCTACCCAGCCGCAATGACCGGCTGGCCGAGGCGCTGTCGCAGACGGTCGGTGGACCCGTCGGCCGTCATGCGTTGATCGGGCGCTCACGGTTCATGACCCCGCTGCGAGTGATGTTTGTGATCGCCGTGGTGTTCCTGGCGTTGGGATATACGACCAAGGCCGCCTGCCTGCAGACGACGGGCAAGGGCACCGCAGGCGAGCGGGTGGCCAACTGGGAGAACAACCGGGCTTACTACGAGCTGTGCTACTCCGACACGGTTCCGCTGTACACCGCGGAGCTGTTGAACCTCGGCAAGTTTCCGTACAAATCCAGTTGGGTCGAGAACGACTCGACCGGCAAGCCGCGCATGCAGTACGACGGCAGCCCGGCGATCCGCTACATGGAGTATCCGGTGCTCACCGGGGTTTACCAGTACGTGTCGATGTCACTGGCCAAGACCTACACCGCGGTGACCAAGCTGGTGTCGGTCCCGCTGGTGGCCGAAGTGGTGATGTTCTTCAACATCTCGGCTTTCGGCCTGGCGCTGGCCTGGTTGGCCACGATCTGGGCCACCTCGCGCATGGCCGGTCGGCGGGTGTGGGATGCCGCGCTGGTGGCGGGGTCCCCGATTGTGATCTTCCAGGTGTTCACCAACTTCGACGCGCTGGCCACCGCAGCCGCCGCGGGCGCGATGCTGGCGTGGGCTCGGCGAAAACCGGTGTGGGCCGGGGCGTTGATCGGAATTGGCGTGGCGGCCAAGCTGTATCCGCTGCTGCTGTTCGTCCCGCTGGTGCTGCTCGGGCTGCGCACCGGCCGTCTGCGTGAGGTCGGCAAGGCGGCGCTGACCGCGGTCGTGACGTGGTTGCTGATCAACCTCCCGATCATGGTGCTCTTCCCGCGGGGGTGGTCAGAGTTCTTCCGGCTCAACACCCGTCGCGGCGACGACATGGACTCGCTCTACAACGTGGTGAAGTCGTTCAGTGATTGGCGCGGCTTCGACCCGGACCTCGGTTTCTGGCAGCCGCCGACGGTGCTCAACACGGTCACGGCGGTGTTGTTCGCGGCCTGCTGTATTGCGATCGGCTACATCGCGTTGACGGCACCCCAGCGACCCCGGGTGGCGCAACTGGCGTTCCTGGTGGTGGCCGCCTTCCTGCTGACCAACAAGGTGTGGAGCCCGCAGTTCTCACTGTGGCTGGTGCCGCTGGCGGTGCTGGCGCTCCCGCATCGCCGAATTCTGTTGGCGTGGATGACGATCGACGCCCTGGTGTGGGTGCCGCGCATGCTTTATCTGTACGGCGAACAGAACAAGGGACTGCCCGAGCAGTGGTTCACCACCACCGTGCTGCTGCGCGACCTCGCGGTGATCGTGTTGTGTGCGTTGGTCATTCGCCAGATCTATCGTCCGGAGCTCGATCTGGTCCGCCACGGCGGCCGCATCGACGACCCCACCGGCGGGGTGTTCGACCGCGCGCCCGACAACCCCCCGCGGTGGTTGCCGGACTGGCTGCGGCCCTCGGCTGACCGAGTCCGGATCGATCTCAAGCCGGACCCCGAGCCTGAGTTGGCCGACTCAGCCTCCGTTTGACACGCCAGAGTGACGCTCGGTGCCGGCGGCCACGCCGGCGTGACAACGGGTGGGATCAGCCGTGATGCGGTGGACATCCCGGGTATTGCATCGGATACCCCTGGGAGGGTGGAAACGGCGGAGGCGGGGTGTCCTGAGGTGCAGAAGGAGGCTCGTTCGCTCGGATCCAGGCGCCGGTCGAAGGCAGCATGGCCAGTACGAGCGTGGCGAGCACGTAGATGAGAACCAGGATCCAGAGCAGGAAGCCGGCGGGGCGGCCGTCGCGGGTCGCGTCGGTGTAGGTCGCGGCCATGCCGATGACGGGGACCGGGATGGTCAGCACGGCACCCACGACCACCATCCGGCGACCAGTCCTTTTGGCCTGGTAGAGCTTTTTCGCGCCGCTGAGCATGAGCAGTCCGTACCCGCCGAGCACCAGAGATGTGATGGCGATCGTTATCAGCGCTTCGCCGAGTTTCCCCCGGCCGTTGCTCAGATCCACGAACGTTCCGACCACCCCGGCCAGGAGGAGAACGAAAACCACCACCGCGGCCACGCCCGCCAGGACGGCGGCGGAGACCCCGGTGGCACGGCTGGTCGGGCAGGTTGGCCCCGGTTGCGGCTGGGGTTGCCCGAATCCGGGCTGGTTCGAGTAGACCGGCGGCTGGACCTGGAAACTGGGCTGTTGCGAAAAGTTCTGTTGCTCGGGAAACCCCTGACCTTCGGGCCAATTGGGAAAGGTCACAGATCCCCCCGGATCCACGCCGTGGTTGACGGCAGTGAAGCCGTCACGATGATGCCAATCGGCAGTGCGAGGCTCAGGATTGCCAGCCCGTTGATGGCACCGGCCCCGTAGCTGGATGTCGCGGCCAGACTCAGGCCGAGACTGATCAGGCTTCCCGCGATGATCAATCCGCAGCCGATGACGATGAGGCGGCGGCCAATCATCTTGTGTCGCAACAGCGCCACCGTGCCGGCGAGGAGCAGGAGTCCGCAGGCGACGCTCAGCAGCGTCGCGAGGACCGTCATTGCGAGCACTCCGGGGGTTCTCAGGGCCAGGGTTCGCAAGCCCGCGTCACCGGCCAGAGCGGCGAGTCCGGTCAGGCCGAGGATGCCGTTGCTGAGGGTCAGCAGGGCGCCGATCCCGGCCAGGACAGCTGTGAGGATCGCCGTGACCCCGCTCGGCGATGCGGTGGGCGCCGGCGCCAGTTCGTTCGGCTGCGATTCGCCCTCCGGATGGTCAGGTTGTTGGAGGCCGAGCTGCTCCGCGTAACCGGGCTGATGGGGATAATCCTGACCCTCGGGTCCATGGGGAGAGGTCACTGTGGCTCCGATCGTGGGAGAAGGGCGTACCCGCACATACGGATTCGCAGATTAGCGAGGGTCACCAGCCCGGATACGGCGGGTAGGGCTGGGGCGCAACCGGTTTCTGCTTCGCTTCGATCCATGCCCCAGTCGACGGCAGTAGGGCCAACACGAGTGTCACGATGGGGAAGACGAGAGTCACCAACGTGAAGATGCTGCGGCCGTGGGAACCGAAGGAGGATGCCTGGGCGGCAGTCGCGACGAAGATGACGAGGGTACTGAGGATTGCCATGGCGCACGCCCCGACGACAAGCCGGCGACCGCGCATCTTTCGTTCGTACAGCAGCACCGCTCCGATGGCGTTCATCAGGCCGAAGCCGGAGTTGAGCACGAGCACACTGATCAGCACCGCCACTTCCCGGCCGGAGGCGGCGGAGCTGGTGGCCGCTGCCGCGATGGCGATGGCCGCGATCACGCCGCTGCCGAGGCCTGCCACAGCGCCGAAGGCCGCGAGCACGGCGGCGGTGATTCCCGTGGCACCGCTGGGTTCTCCGGCCGCCACCGCATTGGCCTGCGGTTCGCCCGAATTGCCGGACAGCACCGGGATAACCGGTTGTTGTGGATAGCCCGGCTGTGGCGGATACCCGGGCTGGTCAGGAAACCCCTGACCGAACGGCCCGTTGGGAAAGGTCACAGATCGCCCCTCGATCTTCGATGTTCGACAGGCCCAAGCTATGCGGATTTCGCAGATCAGGGCTGTTTCCGGTAGCCTAACCCGGTTGCCGACGCAGGCGACCCTCCTGCCACGGACACGCCGTGGCCGCAACGACCATAGGAGGTGATGGGTTCCTTATGCGTCCATACGAAATCATGGTCATTCTCGACCCGACACTCGACGAGCGCACCGTAGCTCCCTCGCTGGAGGCGTTCCTGAACGTCATCCGCAAGGACGGTGGCAGTGTCGACAAGGTCGATATCTGGGGCCGCCGCCGGCTGGCCTACGAGATCGCCAAGCACGCCGAGGGCATCTACGCCATCGTCGATGTCAAGGCTGAACCGGCCACCGTGTCCGAGCTCGACCGTCAGCTCAACCTGAACGAGTCCGTGCTGCGGACCAAGGTGATGCGGACCGACAAGCACTAAAGGCTGTCAGTCGTCGGCGGGGCTACGTAGGCTTCGCGCAAACGGACATGCCTATCCCAGGAGGATCTCGTGGCTGGTGACACCACCATCACAGTTATCGGAAACCTGACCGCTGACCCGGAATTGCGTTTCACTCCGTCCGGCGCGGCTGTCGCCAACTTCACCGTTGCCTCTACGCCGAGGATGTTCGATCGGCAGAGCAACGAGTGGAAGGACGGCGAGGCGCTGTTCTTGCGGTGCAACATCTGGCGTGAGGCCGCCGAGAACGTGGCGGAGAGTCTCACCCGGGGTTCGCGGGTGATCGTCACCGGTCGGCTCAAGCAGCGCTCCTTCGAAACCCGTGAGGGTGAGAAGCGCACCGTTGTCGAGGTCGAGGTCGACGAGATCGGTCCGTCCCTGCGCTACGCCACGGCCAAGGTCAACAAGGCCAGCCGCAGTGGCGGTGGTGGCGGCGGCTTCGGCGGTGGCGGTGGCGGTGGCGCTTCGCGCCCTGCCGAGCCCAAGGACGATCCGTGGGGTAGTGCACCGGCGTCAGGCTCCTTCAGCGGGGCCGACGACGAGCCGCCGTTCTGATCAACATCGAAATTTTTGCAAGGAAGAGATAACCAATGGCCAAGACCACTAAGAGGCGGCCGGCACCGGAAAAGCCGGTCAAGACTCGGAAGTGCGTGTTCTGCTCCAAGAAGGGCAAGGGGCAGATCATCGATTACAAGGACACCGCGCTGCTGCGCACCTACATCAGCGAGCGCGGCAAGATCCGTGCCCGTCGGGTGACCGGCAACTGCGTCCAGCACCAGCGCGATGTCGCCATCGCGGTGAAGAATGCCCGCGAGGTGGCTCTGCTGCCGTTCGGCTCGTCGACGCGGTAGGGGATAGACCAATGAAGCTGATTCTCACCGCTGAGGTGGAGCACCTGGGTGTCGCGGGCGACGCCGTCGAGGTCAAGGACGGCTACGGCCGTAACTATCTGCTGCCCCGCGGGCTGGCCATCGTGGCCTCCCGTGGTGCCGAGCGCCAGGCCGACGAGATCCGCCGGGCGCGCGATGCGAAGTCCATCCGTGGCGTCGAGCACGCCAACGAGCTCAAGACCGCGCTGGAGGGTCTGGGCGAGGTGTCGCTGCCGGTTCAGGCCGCTGCCGACACGGGCAAGCTGTTCGGCTCGGTCACCGCTGCGGATGTCGTGGCCGTGATCAAGAAGGCCGGCGGCCCCAACTTGGACAAGCGCACCGTGCAGCTGCCCAAGGCGCACATCAAGTCGGTCGGTACGCATCCGATCACCGTGAAGCTGCACACCGGGGTGGAAGCCAAGGTGTCGCTGAATGTCGTCGCGGAGTAATCCCGTAGCGGAGTAAATCCGCCAGCACTCAATCGCCCGGGTGGGAGCCTGCACAGGTTTCCGCCCGGGCGTTTGCTGTATCTCTGGCGAACCCACAGCGGAAAACTCTGGACAGCGAAGCTCACCGGGTGTTAACCGGCGCGGTTCCTGTGCGCAACACAACACGCCCGGGACGGCAACCCGGCACGACACGCCGAAGAACTTTCCATACACAATCACTGACAGCCTTTGTGGGACCCTGACCTGGGAAAACAACAGATTGTTCTGGAATGATCCACAGGTTCTCCCCAGAGCCTCAACACTGCGACCGAGACCTATCCCCACACCATCCACAGGTTGATCAACAGGGGTGGTTTCGGGCGGCGCCAGCAACGTCTACCGTGATGCGTCGCAGCGCCGTCATGAAAGCTTTGTCGGAGCCCTGTTTTACAGTTGCAGTACCGATTCGAATAAACGTTCGAGCCCATCGCGAGGTGGGGCTCGGAAGGGGGTGGGGAGTCCGTGGCGGTGGTGGACGACCTGGGGCATCCGGATTCGGAGATGGATGGCCCTCCGCCTGGGGAGGACTTCGGCCGGCAGCCGCCGCAGGACATGGCGGCCGAGCAGGCGGTCCTCGGCGGCATGCTGTTGAGCAAGGATGCGATCGCCGACGTACTGGAGCGGTTGCGTCCCGGAGACTTCTACCGGCCGGCGCACCAGAACGTCTACGACGCGATCCTGGATCTCTACGGCCGGGGTGAACCCGCCGACGCCGTCACCGTCGCCGCCGAACTCGATCGCCGGAGCCTGCTGCGCCGCATCGGTGGCGCCCCGTATTTGCACACCCTGATCTCCACGGTGCCGACCGCTGCCAATGCGGGTTTCTATGCCGGCATCGTCGCCGAGAAGGCCCTGCTGCGCCGGTTGGTGGAGGCGGGCACCCGGGTGGTCCAGTACGGCTACGCCGGGGCCGACGGCGCCGATGTCACCGATGTGGTGGACCGGGCCCAGGCCGAGATCTACGACGTCACCGAACGGCGCGCGTCCGAGGACTTCGTCGCGCTCGAAGACCTGCTGCAGCCCACCATGGATGAGATCGACGCGATCGCCTCGGCGGGCGGGATCTCCAAGGGTGTGCCGACCGGGTTCACTGAATTCGACGAGATCACCAACGGTCTGCACCCCGGGCAGATGATCATCATCGCGGCCAGACCTGGCGTCGGGAAGTCGACCCTGGGTTTGGATTTCATGCGGTCCTGCTCCATCAAGCACCGGATGGCCAGCGTCATTTTCTCGCTGGAAATGAGCAAGTCCGAAATCGTCATGCGTCTGCTGTCGGCTGAGGCGAAAATCAAACTGGCTGATATGCGTTCGGGCCGGATGAGCGATGACGACTGGACCAAGCTGGCCCGCCGGATGAGCGAGATCAGTGAGGCGCCGCTCTACATCGACGACTCACCGAACCTGACCATGATGGAGATCCGGGCCAAAGGCCGACGCCTGGCTCAAAAGGCGGATCTGAAGCTCGTGGTCGTGGACTACATGCAGCTGATGAGTTCGGGCAAGAAGTACGAGTCGCGTCAGCAGGAAGTCTCGGACTTCTCCCGAAGCCTGAAACTGATGGCCAAAGAACTTGAAGTGCCGGTGATCGCGATCAGCCAGCTGAACCGTGGGCCGGAACAGCGCACCGACAAGCGGCCACAGGTCTCAGACCTTCGTGAGTCGGGCTCGCTGGAACAGGATGCCGACATGGTCCTGCTGCTGCATCGCCCCGATGCGATCGATCGTGAAGACCCGCGTGGCGGTGAGGCCGACATCATCCTGGGCAAGCACCGTAACGGCCCGACCGCGAATATCACTGTGGCGCACCAGCTTCACTTCTCGCGGTTCACGAACATGGCGCGCTAGGCGCACTGAACTGTAGGTTCTCAAGTTTGACTGCACCTTCTCAGGTTCGGCTGCACCAACGCTGCACCCGTGCGGTGAACTTGAGACATGCGGTGTGAGACAAGAAATGAGACGCCGCGACCTGTGGCTATGCGATGGGGAGCGATGTCGTTACCGGTGTCTCGGTCCTCTAGAAACGAGACAGCAATTTTCCTTACCGCGAAGGCGCTGCCGGCTGTGTCGCGGTGCGGAGTGCCGCGACTCCCATGCCTGCGAACAGGGCCGCTCCGCCTCCGGCGACAATGGCGCCGGTTGTTGACAGAGTGCGTGCCCGGACGCCGCGCACCGCGGCTATGACATCGAGTACGTCGGTGAGCAGGCCCAGCTGCAGTGCGCGCGTCTGTAACCGAGGTGACGCATCGTCGGTGATCGCAACAGCCAACGTCAGCTTGCGAGAGCCGACCTGTTGAGTTGGGGCCAGCCATGCGGCAATGCCGGTGGTGAACCGTAAAGCGGCGAAGGTGCGGATGAGCACGCTGCGTTGCATGTCCCCACCCTTCACGAAGGTGAAGCCCCCTTCAAGAGCCACGCCTGCGAGACAGGATGTGACCGACGTTGTTTCTTTAGTTATGAGATCGCGTCATCCGGGTGGTGTGACAATTGGCCGGCTCCGTCAGGAACCTTACTGTTACCTTAAGTTTCTCTTATTTTCCTTATTTTATGTGTAGGGTCTGCTCGTGGACGCAAGTAATGGAGAGGGCAATGACAGGGCGCAAAGCGACAAAACGCCTCAGCTCCTGCCGATCGGCGACGCGGGCACGGCATATCGTCTGATCTTCGAGCGTGTCGATGCGCTGGTTCGCGGGCGTGCCGGGATCGCTGATCTGGCAGTACCGGCGTGTCCCGGCTGGAACATCCGACAGGTGGTTGCGCACCTGGCTGGCGTTGCCCAGGATGTCGTTGCGCTGAATTTGGAAAAGAAGGGCACTAGCCCGTGGGCGGACGCGCAGGTCGCGCGGCTCGGCGGACACGGCATCGATGACTTGCTCGACATGTGGCGGCAGTCGCTCGACGACGTGGGGGCGAACCTCGCTCTTGCGTCGGATGCTGGGGTATGCCAGCTCGTTTTCGACACCGTGACTCATGAGCACGACATTCGCGGTGCGCTGAGGGAACCAGGTTCTCGCGCTGGCGATCTCGCGTTCAAGGCGGCCCTGGGGTTCGTGACGACGATGGGTGACCAATTCATCCGGCAAGCGCAGCTGCCGGCGCTGTGGTTGAACACTCCCACCATCGGCTCCGTACAACTCGGTGACCCACACACTGCGCGCGGTCACGTCGCACTCAACGTCTCGGATTTTGAGGCCCTGCGTTCCTTCGGCGGTCGACGCAGCATCGGGCAACTGCTAGCGCTCCCTTGGGACGGCGATCCGACGAACCTAATGCCCATCTTCACCGACGTGCTTCCTGCTTTTACCAACGGCGGCTTACGACCTCCAGCCGACGACCTCATCGAATGATCCCCAACGCAATGCGCCGACCGACAGGTCCAGCCGCCCAACGTCCGGCCACCGTTGGGCGAGCACTTACCAAGCCCACATGGGTAGAGCAATGGCAAATGCCGTCGACCGTCTTTGGGCGGTGGCACGCGTCGTGACGGTTTCAGAGGACATCGCGGCCGAACGAGCCATGCTGGCTAACACTCTGGAGGTTGTCGGCCCTCACGCTTCGGCCGGATGCGGTGATTGGACAGCATTCGACCTTGCGGCACACATCGTCGCCGCCGACCGGGCGGCCGGAACGCTCGCATTCTGCATCCGAGTGCTGGCCGCACGGGGCGTCCAATTCAACCCAAAGCCCAAGGTAATCGCCGCCGCCATACACCGTGAACGTCGTGATGGATATCCCGCACTCGTCGCTCGGATCCGCCAGCGCTCTCCACGCTTGCTGTTAACCCCGGCGGTCGCAGCCTCCACACTTTTTGAGGTGTGGATGCATCACGACGACCTCACCACGACCCACGGCCTCGCCCACGGCGCTCCGGACCACCTTGCCCTGGCAATTCCGCCACTAGTGCGGTACCAGGCCAAACATCTGCCCTCTACCCGGTTGATCATCCGCACGACCCACGGGCACGAGTGGACTTTCGGTCCTGATATCGGCGACTCTGCGGCCGTCGTATTGTCCGGGTCCGCAACCTATCTCATACGTTGGCTCTCAGGTCGAGGCTCACTAACGGCACTTGACGTAGAAGCAACACCAGCCGTAGTCGCGCAGCTGCAAGCCTTCGTCGGCAGCATCTAATTGCGCACGCGCAGCACCATCCGGGTCAAGAAATTCTAGAGATTCGAGACAGGATCTGATCGACCTCGAATCTCTAGAAATGAGACAGGCGTTCGGGGTGTGAGCGAGCGCAGGGCTATAGCCGCTGGTTTCTTCTCGATCGACTCAAGTTGCGTGAAAGAGTGAGTTGATGGGCGCCGCTCCTCGCTCTTCGTTTCTTCGCTATTGGTCTGCTGCCGGGGTGGCACCTCGCCCGCGGCATACGCCTGACAACGACCGACCTGGACTGGAATCACGGCAGGGGACCAGAGCTGACCGGAACGGGGGAAGCCGTGCTGATGGCGGTCTCCGGTCGACACAGTGCCATCGGGGAACTGGCCGGCCCCGGGCAGCAGGTCTTGGCCTGGCGGCTTGCCCGCCGACAACGCCGGATGCACGATCGCACGCGGCCTCGTCCGCGGTAGTCCGGAGGACCTGAAGCCGTCAAAGACGACGCCAACCTCTAGGTAATGCAGCACTTCGTGAGACAAATCGGAGTGCAGCGCTAATGAGACGGCTCGAAATGGCCTGGTCAGCAGTGCTCGCCAACGCAGCCAGCTGTGAAAACCTACAAGAAGCTCTGTCGGTTGTCACGGATGATGGCCCGGGTGCTGGTTGGCCTGCCGATCAACGCGCAGCGGAGGGCCTGACGGTCGCAAAACTGGCCTGATTCCGGATCCAGACGACGCCGCAGGCGGAATTCAGGGGGTTTCCCCGATGTCCCGGCTACCTCGACCTCGCTATGGTGAGCCTCCTGCGTGGGTATCAAGCGGGTGTGGCGAGGAATGGTGATCGCGGTGCGGCAGCGTTGGCGACGGGTGTTCGTCGGGGTGTTGGTCGTGCTGGCCGGTGTTGTCGTCGCGGCAGCGGCAGGGGTCGCGGCGACGCTGGGGATGGTCGCACTGATCACCACACCGGGAGTTTTTCTGGTCGTGGGGTTGGCCGTCTTCAGTGCCGTGGTGTTCAGCACTGCCATCGCCGGATTCCGCATCGTGCGGGCCCCGCACCCGCTCGCCGGTGCGACGGTGACGGCAGCGGCGGTCACCCTGTTGACGCTGGTGGGGGCGAGTATGACTGTGCTGCAACCGTTCCCGGTGCGGAATGCCGCTCCAGTGCCGGCGGACGTTCGGTACTGGGAACTGCCCACCGGCACCCGGGCCGCCTATGTTCACGCGCCCGCGGCGACCGGTTCGCCACATCGGGCCACACCGGTGATCTTTCTGCACGGCGGTCCGGGTACACCGGGTGAGGGCATCCCCACCGGAGGAGCCGAACTCGCCGCAGACGGGTTCGACGTATACGCGTACGACCAACTCGGCGCGGGTCGCTCGAACCGGTTGGCCGACGTGACCGGGTATACGGTGGAGCGTCAGGTCGCGGACCTTGAGGCGATCCGTCGCACCATCGGGGCCGAACAGCTCATCCTCGTCGGTCGGTCGTGGGGAGGTTCCCTTGTCGCGCAGTACCTGGCCGCGTATCCCGACCGGGTCGCGAAGGCGGTGTTTGTGGCCCCGGGCGCGATCTGGGGCGGCGGCTATGCCGAGGGGGACGTCGGCGAACCCTGGGACGACATGACGACGGATCAGCAGTCGCGTTACGACGAGCTGACCAGCAGCCCGCGGATGTTTGCGCAGGCACTGCTGATGGCGGTCAACGCGAATGCGGCCCACGCGCTGGTGCCCGATTCGGAGGCCGACTCGTGGATGCACGCCGTCGCGCTGGCCGGCCGCGACGCCACTTCATGCACTCACAGGGTGACCGCGCCGCCACACGAGAACCCCCAGGGTTTCTACGTCAATCAGCTCACCAAAGCTGATTTCGACAAGATCCCGGATCCACGACCGCAACTGCGCAACGTCGAGGTTCGTTCCCTCGTCATCGCTCCGCAATGCGACTTCATCCGCTGGGCCGTCACCCGCGAGTACCGCGATGTGCTGCCCCGCTCCACGCTCGTCGACTTCCCCAACGCTGGGCACGCCGTTCCGTACGACCAACCGGACGCGTTTATCCGTTTGCTCCGCGCATTTGTCCTCGACGAACCGTTGCCACTGCCCGCGTACGCGGCGCCCGAGCCGCCCCCCGGACGCTGGACCCGTTGACGCGGAACCCACGTCGATCCAGGCCCTGCGGCGATTGGGTCCACAGAAGGACAACCTCTTCGCCTCATCGGCGATAGCGGAACCGCAAGAGCCCCAAACTCATCGGGGACCGAGGGGGCGACGCCTGACGGCGCACGAGTAGACATCGCAGGACTCGGTTGAAGGCGAACAGATCGTGCCGAGAACGGCTAACGCCGGTGATGTAGTACATCTCGCTCATTTGGCATATCGACGCGAAGGCGTCAGCCCCGATACGCCTGGATGAGCCAGTGCGCGGCGTTGTAGAAAACGCCTTCATCAGTGAGATGTTGGGAGATGCTGTCGCGCAACTCCTTTAGTGCGCGACTGCGCGAGCAGTCGTCGAGCTCGGCGAACGCCGACGCAGACTGAGCGTAGAGGAAATCGAAGGCGTCTTCGATGTCTCGGCCGTAAAACATCGGGGCCTGTAGTGGGGTCATCACGATATCGACAAACCCGGCGCCGCCCAGGAGTTGGTGCACGCGAGTGGGATCACTGAGCGAGAAGGGGTTCGGCGAGTCAGGCGGTGGAGCCGGTAGATCGCGTCCGCCAGCGGAGATGGTGCGGAACGTGCGGATGCCCTCATTGCGGTCGAGGGGTTGCCACACCAGCTGAACGAACCGCCCGCCTGGTCCGAGGGCACGGGCGATGTTGGCGAATGCCATGGGCGGGTCGCCGAAAAACATAGTTCCGTGCCGGCTCACCGCGATATCGAATCGGGACTCGCTGAAGTCATGTACCTGCGCGTCCGCTTGAACGAACGACACGTTGCTCAGAGCTTCCGCTGCTGCACGGGAGCTGGCCAGCGCCAGCAGTCGCGATGACAGGTCGATCCCTAGTACCAAACCGCGGTGGGCGATCCGTGCGGCATCGCGGGTGACTTGGCCGGCCCCGCACCCGATGTCGAGGACCGCTGAATCCTCGGCGATGCCGGCGGCGTTGAGGAGTTCGGGGTGATAGGCGGCCATGCCTTGGTCAAATCTCTCAGCCCTTTCCGACCAGAACACGCCGTTGGCGCCGTCCCAGGTCTGGAATTGCTGGCGGTTGGTCGAATCGAGGGCGGAAATATCAGGCATCGGGCTGTCCTCTTTTCGAATAAAGGCCTTTCGCGCCCGGCGTTGGACGCATCGACTGGATCGATGACGGCCCAGGGTGCGTGCTGTGCGGGTGGAAATGCAACCTGGACCACCGTAGCGTCAGGACGGCTTGACGAGTTTCCCCGCCAGACGGCCGTACACCGGCGGTTCTCCTGGCCACCGCACACGGCTCCCGAGGGGATCGCCAGCCCGACGCAGGCACCGTCGGTATCAGTCCGTCCGCGACTCGACTTCAAGCTGCGTCACCTGCGCCCGTTGCCTCAACGGTGGTGGGGCCGGGCTGGGCAGCAATCGCATCGACGCGTGGGTAGACATCGTCGGACCCAGTTCGTAGCCTGTCCGGGACATACGTAGCCGGACCACGATCGGTCCCCGCAGCAGAAGGACCGTGACAATCCGAATGACCGGGGTACGCCATTCACTTCGGCGAGCGGCGTACGGTTCGGCAGCCGCGGTACTGGCGTTGGCGATGTCGACGGGCGACGTGAACGCGGACCCCGCGGCCGACGCGATGTCCAAGCTCAACGAGTTGTCGCGTCAGGCGGTGCAGACCCGCGAGGCCGTCACAACGGCCCAACGCGACGCCGATGCCAGGCTGGCCGCCCAGACTGCGGCCGAAGATCGCCACCGCGCCGACCTGCAGGCCCTCGAGGTCGCAAACGCCCAGCTACAGCCCCATCAGGCGGCTGCCAACCGGGTGGCGGTCATGACGTACATGAGCGGTGGCACCGGTCAAATGGCGGCGGTGCTCACCGCAGGCTCCCCCCAACAGCTGATCGGCCACCTGTCACTACGGCGGGTCGTGGCCACCGAGGCGACTGAACAGATGAAGGCCTTTCAAGCAGGACGTGAGCGCGCCGCCGCCGCTGTCCGGGCCTCTGAGGCGTCGGCCGCCGAGGCCCGCGCCGCAGCCGAGCGGTCTGCCGCGGTGCGTACAGACCTGCAGGCGAAATGGGGTGAACTGCAGCGTCAGATCGCCGCCGCGGAGGCGCAGTACGCGGCGTTGACTCCAGGTCAGCGGGCGGTGATCGACAACGCGGCCGCGGCCCCGCCCGTCGATCTCCCGGAGTCGTTACCCGTCGGCGTCGCGTCTGAGGCCGGGTTACAGGCCAACACCATCGTGGCTGCGCGGGCTGTCAGCGCGAGGTTTCCCCAGATCGCCGACATCGATGGGGTGCGGCCGGACTCGAAGCCATGGCATCCCAGCGGTCTGGCGATCGACATCATGATTCCCAATCCCAGCAGCCCCGAGGGCATCGCGCTCGGAGACGAGATCCTCGCGTTCGCGATGAGTAACGCGGCCCGATTCGGGTTACAGGATGTGATCTGGCGGGGCACCTATTACACGCCATCCGGCCCACAGGCATCGGGTTACGGACACTACGACCACGTGCACATCACCACGACGCCTCGCCACTAACCGGCGCTAGACGTGCCCGCCGGGGAACATCGTCTTGACGGCCTGAGTGACGGTGTCGCGAGCGTCGGAGGCGTCACCGGGTTCCAGGGAGCTGATCACCATCACGTAGCGGCGTTCGGGTCCGATCGTGCCGGTGGACACGTGTAGCTGGTTGGCGCCGCTCCAGCAGCAGAACCAGCCCTGCTTGACCGCGACCGGCTCGGCGTAGAGCCCGTCCGGGATGCCGAAGCGCTGCGGGTAACCGTCGGTTCCCGTCGGTGTGGATTGCGCGAGGTTGGTCATGATCACGTCGGCCTGTTCGGGGGGCAGCCCGCCGCTGCCGTCCAACAGCATGTCGTAGTAACGGACCAGGTCGCTTGCGGTGCTCTGCGTGACGTCCCAGTGTCCGTTGTACGGCGCGGTGGTGCCCTTCAACCCGTACCGCGCCACGATGCGTGAGATGACGGCGTTTCCTCCGCTGCGGTCCCAGAATGTCTGGGCCGCGCTGTCGTCGGAGGAGCGCAGCATGATGTCGAGCGACTTGCGGTCGGCAGCAGTCAGTTTCGTCTCGCCCTTCGATTCCTGCAGCAGCAGGTCGTCGGCGATGAACAGCTTCACCACCGAGGCGATCGGGAAGGGTTGGTTGGCGCCGTTGGAGATGACCCGGCCGGAGTTGCGGTCCAGCACGACGATCTCGACGTCGGCCCCGGACTTGGACGCGTCGGCGGTGGCTTGACGGGTGCGGGCCTCGAGCCCGTCGAATGGCGTGGTGGGCTGGGCATCGAGCTCGTCCAGTGGCGCCAACGGGGGCTGCGGGGCGATAGCCGGTGCCTGGGGGACGCTGTGAGCTGATGGCATGCCCCAGACCTGTGCCGCACAACCATTGACGAGCATCGCCACGCTGGCGATTGCCATGCTCGTCATAGCCGGCTTCGACAGCCGCCTCCGCATAAGTCCTCCAAATGATTCAGAACCTGGGCAGCTGGAATGGACTCTGCGCCCGCCGGTCGCCCCAGCCTAATCGGCCACCCAGACGATCGGCGACCTGAGTCGAGGCTGGGAAGAGAGAGACAGCGTGGAGAGCACCTGTCTGGGATGAGCAGGCCTAGGATCCGAGCCGTGGGGATGGAAAAGGTGAAACTGCGTCCGCGAAGAGGATTCGTCTTCGGAATGGTCGCCACCGTCGTGGGCAGCGTCTTGATGGCATGTTCGCCGGGATCTGCGCCGACCGCTCTGGTGGCGGACGTGCCGTTGCAGTCGGGCGAGCAGACCGTGCTTCCGTTCAGTTCCTTTGACTACCGGGAGATGGGGGTCGACGCGAAGAGTGTCCTCTACCTGGGTGGTACCGGCGGGTTCGCGACGTTGACCCCGGGGGCGGCCCGGCCGACCCCGATGAAGCCCAGCGGCAATCCTCCCGTGTCGACGTTCGGGGTGGCACCGGACAGCCGGTTGTCGTTCGTCACTCTCGGTGGTGTGGTCGAGACGATCGCACCGGGGGCCACCACCTCGGAACCGCTGCCTTTCGACAAGCTCACAAAGTACGGCCAGATGGCAGTCGGCAAGGATGGCTCGGTCTACGTGACCGACAACCAGAGCAACAAGCTGTTGAAGCTCGCTCCCGGTGCGACCGCCCCGACGGAGCTGCCCGTCGACATCGGAAATGGCTTGGGGCACTTGGTGATCGATGCCGACGACAATCTGTACTCAGCCAAGGACGGCAAGATTGTGAAGGTCGCGAAGAACGCGAAGGAGGCCGAGCCGATTGCCGGGGTGACGGACAACGTGGCCGGCCTGGCGGTGGACGCAGCGGGCAATCTCTATGCCACCGACCGGCAGGCCGGCACGGTATCCCGGATGCCGGCTCGCGGAGGTGACTGGGTCCAACTCCCGTTCAAGGGCCTTCAGCGCCCATCGGCCATCACTGTCGATGCCGACGGCAACGTCTATGTCATGAATATGAACGTCCGCGAGACGGATACGAGAGACACCATCGTCAGGCTCGCCGCCAAGTAGCCCCGGTGCCCACCTTTCGATCTCACGGGTGGAAGTTCCACTGCCCGCAATCCTGGGCCAGCACGTCGTTGACGTCGACTTCGAGCCCGCCGACCACCGGGCCGGGATTCGACGCTGTGCTCACTACGCGCTGGTAAAGAACTGCGGCAGGGTAGACCTGACCGCCGGACCAAGAGCGGGTCTGCCACGCCCACACGTGACCGGGCGATTGCGACTTGCCGATAACGCCATCGGCTGCAGCCCACTGGCACGGCCTGATACCCGCGTAGATCCCGGTGCGCTGCACCCCGATCACTGAGTTGATTCCGCGGAACCATGGCAGCGCGACGGCGTTCCAGGTGTTGCGGTCGATGTCGTCGTCGACGCTGAAGAAGATCGGTGCGCTCTGTCCACCCCCTGCCGCGGTGTGCAGTTGCCAGGCGGTGCGCGCATCGGCGACACCGCCGGCGTACCCGCGGGTGAAGTCCGACGGTGCGGTCCCGCCGGGCTTGCCGTATTGGTAGTTGCTGACGATCACCAAACCGGCGGCGGTCAGCTCTCGGGCATAGGGCAGGGTGATCGGCTTGGCACCCATGGAGGAGCCGGGCCGCGATGTCGAAACGTAGTTGATCACTCCGGAGTGACCTGCGGCCCGGATATCGCGGGCCGGAATCTGGCGCATGGCGAAGTCGATCAGTGTGGGTGCGGCCGCCGACGCCGTGGGCATGCCTGCTGATGCCACGCCGAGCCCGGCCAGCGAGGCCGCGGTGGCGTAGCGCAAGGCGTCACGCCGGGAAACCTGCACCGCGTGATGTTAACAAAGTGACTGCTGTGACTCGTGTTGCCTCACGCGCCGGTGTCAGTTCGATGCCGCACTGTTATCCAGCTGGTGCTGTGTCCGTTCTGGCTCTCGGGACCGTCACGACAACAAGGTCACGACAACACGAAGACCACCGCCGCGAGCAGCACCGCGGCAGCGACGAATGCCACCGCGCCGGCTGTCCAACGGTTGTTCTTGACCCAGATCCGTACCGACGGCACTGTGATGTAGATGTGTGGTTCCGCGCTGACCATGCAGCCCCCTCATGCCGTTGTCGCCAGGCTACGGCGCCGGTGTCACGTCGGTCCCGGCACCCTTGACCGAAGCCTTGGCCCGATTCTCGGCCCGGACGCCCCTCTTGCCCCGCACGAACCCGGTCGCGGAGATCGCCGCCGACAGCAGTGCGTCCTCACCGTTGACGAACGGGTGGAACCCGACACCGGCACCACCGCGGCCCTTGACCGGGATATCGGCGACTTCGGTGACTTTCCAACCCTTTTCGGAGATCGACAGGATGGCCTCGCCGTTCGCGCAGGAAATCGGCAGCGCCGCGATCACCTCGTCGCCATCACCGGCCAGCTTCACCCCGGCCACACCGTTGCCGGCCGCACCCTGAGGATTCACGGCGGCGGGGTCGATGCGCAGGATCTTCCCGCGCCGCGTCACCAGCGCCAGGTGGTAGCCGTCGGCCAGCACACCCGACCGCAGCAGCCCGGTGATATCCGGGGCCACCGGGATATCGCGGATCTTGAACGGCAGGCCGTTGCCGGTGGTGAACTTGACGCGCCCGTCGGTCCACACCGCCCAGCCCAGGCCCGAGGTGAGCAGGTCGCCGTGGCTTTCGGAGAACACCCCGCGATCGTCCAGGCGCCACGCGGCATTGACCTTCCGCTCGCGGGGACCGTCTTCATCGGCGCTGGACGCGACGGGTGTGGCATCGAAGTCCAGGACCGTGCGACGGTCGAACTCGGGCCCTTTGAACAGTTTTGCGGTCTCCACGAGCTCTTTGTCGATCACCTTCCGGCGCGCATCGGGATCGGCCACCAGCTCGGTGAGCTGGGCGAACTCGGCATCCAGTTTGTCGGCTTCGGCCTGCAGCTCGATGACGTCGAGTTTGGTCAGTCGTCGAAGCTGCAGTGCCAGAACATAATTGGCCTGCTCTTCATCGATCTGGAACCGCTCCTGCAGCCCCTGTCGAGCGTCGTCGACGGTGTCGGAGCCTCGGATCACCGCCACGGCAGCGTCGATGTCGAGGTGGATCTTCATCAGGCCGGCCACCAGATGACGTCGTGCGGTGACCTTTTCCAGCCGGTACTCGCTGCGGTGCAGCACCACCGAGTCACGTAGATGCAGGAATGCGCCGATCAGGTCCCGCACCGACCACCAGCGCGGTACCCGGTCCTCGTCGAGCGCGACCAGGCTGGCGGCGAATGTCGACTCCAGTGGGGTCAAGGCGAGCAGCTGGTCGCGGATCGTCTCGGCACTGTGTCCGCGTTTGGCGGTGACCACGATGCGCAGCCCGTTGCGGCGGTCGGTCAGATCGGACATGTCGGCCACACCCGACATCTCGCCGGACTCGACCAGGGCCCGGATCCGGTCTTGCACAGTGTTACTCGCGACACCGGGCGGCAGCTCGGTGATGATGCAGTTCTTTCCGTCGACGGAAATCGTGCCGCGCACCGTGAACGCGCCCTTGCCGGTGGTGATGTACTCCCGTAGCCCGCTGGCGCCGACGACGGTGGCGCCGCATCCCCAGTCGGGGCCGGGAATGAGCTTCATTAACGTGTCGTCGGTGGTGTTCGGCCTGGCCAGCAACGCTCGGCAGGCCGCCATGATCTCCCGCGGATTGTGTGCGGGCACCTTGGTGGCCCAGCCCTCGGCGATGCCGACGGCGCCGTTGCAGAGCAGCACGGGCCATTGGGCCGGCAGCATTGTCGGCTCGACCCATTCACCGTCAAACGTCTGGACCATCGGAACGGCGTGATCGTCGAGTTCGGCGGTCAGTGCCGCACCGGGCGCCGACAGCCGCATCTCGGTGTAACGGTCCGCAGCGGGTATGTCGCCCTGGATACGGGGGAACGCGCCTTGTCCGTCAATGACTTTCACCCGCTGGAACTCGGCGGCCATCAGCGCCGCGGCGCCGTACATCGACGCCCCGCCGTGGGGGTGCAGGTTGCCGGTGACCGCCGAGCAGATCTTCGACGATTTCTGCGGCTTGTTTCCGGGCAGCAGTTTCGACTCGTGCATCTGGTAGAGCAGACGCCGCTGACCGGGCTTGAGCCCGTCGAATGCGGACGGGATGGCGCGGTCGCTGACGCTGTAGAGCGCGAAGGTCAGCTGATAGTGGTTCCAGTAGTCATCGGCGCTCTGGTCGAGCACCAGGTCGGCGTTCTGCTCAGGAACGTCCAGGGTGGCGGTCACGTCGTGCTCCTAGGTCAAGTCCAGCGTGGAGGTGTCGACGCGGGAGGCGATATCGGCCATCCACGTGCGCCGGCCCTCGGGTGGCCCGCCGAACAAGGTGTGGTGCAGCTTCTTCTCACCATCGTCGAGATGAACCCGAATCACGGTGCGGCGCTGCGGATCCAGCACGGTATTCCAGAAGTCGTCGGCGTCCATCTCGCCGAGGCCCTTGTTGCGTTGCACCTCGACCTTGCGTTTGGAGGTGGCCTTCAACTGGGCCACGGCAGCGTCACGTTCTGATTCGTCCTGACAGTAGATCCGCTCGGTAGCGTCCTTGACCACGAACAGCGGCGGCAGCGTCACATACACCATGCCGGCTTCGACGAGTGGGCGGTAGAAGTCCAGGAACATCGAGATCAGGCTGGAGTTGATGTTGCCGCCGTCGGGGTCTGCGTCGGAAGCGAACAAGATCCGGTCGTAGCGGCACAGCTCGGGGTCGCAGTGGTCACGCACTCCGCAGCCCAGGATGCGTTCGATCGAATCGAACTCGTCTTTGGCCCGTGCCTTGCTCAGAGCGAAGCCGTACACGTTGGGCGGCTTGCCTTTCAGCGGGAAAGCGGCCTGGAATGTGGCGTCGCGCGCCGCTTTGATGGTGCCCAGTGCGGAATCGCCCTCACAGAGGAACAACTCGGCACCCGACCCGCGGCCCGATTCCCGGCTGGGCAGCAGCTTCGGTGGTAGCGACAGATTCGTGCCCAGCCCTTTGGCTTTCGATGCCGCACGGGACCGGGCTTTGGCGCCCTCGGCGCTGCGCCGCGCGCGGGCGGCCTCAAGCGCCAGCTTCGTCCACAGGGAGACGGTGTCGCCGTTGGCGGGGTTGGCTGCCCAGATGGTGACGCTGCGCGCGACATCCGGGGCCATCGCTACGTTCAGCGACCGCGACGACACCGCGGTCTTGGCTTGGGAATCCCACGCCACGTCGGGAGCGCGGGTGTCGACCGCCAGGGCGGTGACCGCGGCGAAATCCTGTGCCTCCGGGCCGTCTTCGCCTTTGGCCAGACCGAGGTCGCGGATTCGGGACGCGCGGTCGGCCAGGGCTTCGGAGAGCCCCTTCACCGCCGCCGTCAGGTGCGATCCGCCGTTCGGGGTGCGCACGGTGTTGCAGAACGCGGCCACGGTCGCCGGTTCGGCCGGGCCCGCGGTCAACGACCAGCGGAACGGGGTCGGGCCGCGTCCGGTGGTGTACTCGCCGCGGCCCTCCACGACGGCGCGGACGTCGGGCAGCGGACTGCCGGCGGCGGTGCACATGAGGTCCAGCAGGGTTTCGGTGCCCCACGGGCCGCTGAACGGCTCGAGCAACGCGGGCGGAACTTCCTCGCCGGGCCAGCCGTCGTCGACGACCGTCAGGTGCACCCCGGGCGACATCCGCGCCGCGGCGTGCGCCCGCAGCAGTACCTCACCGATGTCCACGCTGGAATCCGGCACCACGGTCGGGTCGAAAAGGATGCGCACAGTGGTGCCGTGTGCATCGGGCTTGCGGTTGCCGGAGCCGCGCAGTTTCTGCGTGTCGGCGCGGGTGAACTCCGCGTCGGGGTCAAAGTCCTTGCCGTCGAACACCCCGGGGTAGCCGTGGCCGAAACTCTGCAGGTAGGTCTTTCCGGCCCGGCGCACCGTCACGTCGGTGCGCGCCGAGATGAACACCGCTGCGGCGGCGCCGATCCCGTTCAGGCCGGCCCCCGTGCTGGCCGCGTCGGCGTGGGCGGAGAACTTGCCGCCGGCCCGCGCGGTGCCCAGTGTCTTGACGATGCCGTTCTTCCCGGTCACCGGGTCGGAGTCGACAGGCAGGCCGCGGCCGTCGTCGGCGACGCTGACCGATCCGTCGGCGTGCAAGGTGATCGTCACGGTGGATCCGCCGTGGCTGGGATCGGCGACCTCCTCGACCGCGTTGTCCACGAGCTCGCGCAGTGCGGTGTTGAGCACGTCGAGGCCCAGGTTCACCGCCGGCCGCAGGCGTGTGTGCTGGACATCGTCGAGTTCGGTGATGTCTGCGGCGTTGTAACTCACTGCTGGTCCTTTCCACCAGAGTCGCTGGCAGAGCGATCGGGCCTGGTCGCGGGGGGCTCACCCCGGCATGCGGGCTTTCTGCGATCGTCATCGTCGACAAGGTGTGCCGCAGGAATGGTAAGCGGGCATACCGACATCGCCGTGCATCCCTCCCGTTGTCCGTGGTGTGGCGAGATCCGCATCACTCCGGGGTCAGACCCGGAGTCTGAGAATCCGCGGCCGGTGAACAGGCAGGTCAGAAGACGCGATGGGTGGACTGCTGTCGATACTTCGTGGAGGTTGCAGTCGTGGTGTGCGTCACGAACCCGGCAATTCGGGGAGTGGTCCCCGCAAATGCGACGATGAGGCCATGACCGCAACGCTTGTCGCGAAGAACGTGGCCGGCGGATTCGCCCACCGCACCTTGTTCGAGGGGCTGGACCTGACCGTGGCACCCGGAGACGTCGTCGGGGTCGTGGGAGTCAACGGTGCGGGCAAGAGCACACTGCTGCGCATCCTCGCCGGAGAGCTCGAGCCGCTGGACGGTGTCGTGAGTCTCGCTCCGGTCGACGGTTTCGTCGGGTGGCTACCGCAGGAGCATGAGCGGGTAACGGGTGAGACCGTCGCCGCCTACATCGCGCGGCGTACCGGGTGCACCGAGGCGACCCTGGCGATGGAAGCCGCAGCCGAAGCCTTGGCGGACCCGGCAGCCGACGCCGACGCCTACTCCGTTGCGCTGGACCACTGGCTCGCCACCGGCGCCGCCGACCTCGACGAGCGGATGCCGGTGGCGCTGGCCGATCTCGGGTTCGACATCGACGAGGTGCGCCCGGATTCCACCCTGATGACCGCATTGTCGGGCGGGCAGGCGGCACGGGTCGGGCTTGCGGCACTGATGTTGTCGAGGTTCGACATCGTCCTGCTCGATGAGCCGACCAATGATCTCGACCTCGAAGGCCTGGCCCGGCTGGAGAACATCGTCTCCGACCTCCGCGGCGGCGTGGTGCTGGTCAGTCATGACCGGGAGTTCCTGGCCCGCACGGTAACCCGTGTCCTGGAACTGGATCTGGCACAGAACAGAACCACTGTCTACGGCGGCGGCTACGAAAGCTACCTGGAAGAGCGGGAGGTCGCTCGCCGGCACCGCCGGGAAGAATACGACGAGTTCGCCGAGAAGAAGGCCGATCTCGTGGCGCGGGCACGGACCCAGCGGGAGTGGTCGAGCCAGGGTGTGCGCAACGCGATGCGCAAGGCGCCCGACAACGACAAGAACCGGCGACGGGCGCAATCGGAGTCCAGCGAGAAGCAGGCGCAGAAGGTGCGCCAGATGGAGAGTCGGATCGCCCGGCTGGAGGAGGTCGAGGAGCCTCGCAAGGAGTGGACCCTGCAGTTCACGATCGCGGCGGCGCCGCGGTCGAGTTCGGTGGTGGCGACGCTGGACAATGCGGTTGTGCGGCAAGGTGATTTCGCACTCGGTCCGGTGTCGCTGCAGGTGAACGCCGGCGAGCGGATCGGTATCACCGGCCCGAACGGGGCGGGGAAGTCGACGTTGCTGCGGCTGCTCCTCGGCCGTCGGCAACCTGACGACGGACGCGCAAGCATGGGCGCGAACGTCGCCATCGGTGAAATCGACCAGGCCCGAGCTGATTTCACCGGCACCGGACGGCTCATCGACCGATTCGAGCGGCACGTGCCGGACTGGCCGACGGCCGATGTTCGCACTCTGCTCGCGAAGTTCGGACTGAAGGCCGACCACGTGGAACGCGCGGTCGACGACCTGTCACCCGGCGAGCGAACCCGTGCCGGGCTGGCATTGCTACAGGCGTGTGGCACCAATGTGCTGGTTCTCGATGAGCCGACGAACCATCTGGACCTGCCCGCCATCGAGCAGCTCGAGCAGGCGTTGGAGACCTATGACGGTGCCCTGCTTCTGGTGACGCATGACCGCCGGATGCTGCAGAACGTTCGCCTCGACCGATCGTGGCTGGTCGACAAGGGGCAAGTCACAGAGTTGTAGGAGCTAGCGCTCCACCGTGGCCAGGACGGTGTTGTTTGCGTCGACGATGTTGAGCTTTCGTAGCTTTGGCATCGGAATGGATGTCGCCCCTTGCACGACCCCTGCCCCGGTCGGCATTGCCGCCCAGGTGGCCGCCGGCTGCATCTGTCCGCCGTCGTCCATCGTCCGCAGTGTGAATACACCGTCGGTTGGTAGGTGGTCCAGGTCGAGCACGATGGCGGTCCCCCACGGCTTGGGCGTCAGGGTCACCGATCCAGAGGCTCCGGCGGCGGCTACCGAATGCATCGCAAAGGTGCCCGTACCCGGCGGAGCCGGCTCACTGCGCGGGATGACCAACACCAGTGCGACGGCCGCGATCGCCGCAGCGCACGCGCCCACGACCACCCGGCGGCGGACCCGGCGGTTCGCTGCCGCACGTCGTGCGGCGAGCATGTCGCGCAGCGCCAGTTCCGACTCGGCACGGTCGGCGGGTTCGGTTTCCAGGTCTATCGGGTCGATCTTGCTCAGGAGTGCCGGAAGGGGCGCGAAATCGGCGACTTGAGCGCGGCACTGCGCACATTCTCTGAGGTGCGCCTCGAACTGTCCGCGTTCCTCGGCGTCGAGTCCGCCGAGGATGTAGGCGCCCAGAAGGACATGAGGTTCGTCGATCACAGCAGCCCCATCTCGTCGAACACCGCCCGCAATGCGCGCACTGCGTAGTAACTGCGTGACTTCACGGTACCCACAGCAACATTGAGCCTATCCGCTGCTTCAGCCAGTGTGAGGTCATCGAAGTACAGCGCCTTGACCACCTCGCGATGTTCGGGGGACAACCGTTGCAGGGATTCACCGATGACGATCCGCTCCAGAGACTTGTTGACGGCATCAGCGCTGGGCAACGCGATATCGGTCTCGACGAGCACTTCGCCTCGCCGTGACCGTCGCCGCCATTGATCGACGATGACGTTGCGGGCAATCGTGAACAGGAAGGATCTGGGATTGCCGTCGTCTGTGTCGATCTGGTCGATGTTCTTCCATGCCCGGGCAAACGTCTCCTGCACGACGTCCTCACGGTGTTGTACATCGACGACGTGGCCGGCGACGAACCGTCGGACGGCATCGCCGTGGATGGTGTACAGCATGGTCAAGAGCTGATCGTCAGCCGCACGACCAAGCTGTGCGGCTGACGATCGGCGACGTCGTGGACGGTTCAGCACGGCTCAGTACCGCGGGAGCCCGTCAGATTGCACGACGCCCCACTTGGAGTCGCCGAGTTGCTTTCCCACGCCGTTATGCTGCCCGGCCGTCTTGTCCTGGACGAACGTGTAGAGCGGGCGCGCGTTCAAGGTCAACTGGCGGGTGCCGTCGGGACGTAGGTACACACCCAATACTCCATCAACCCCGGCCGCTTGCGCCGGTAGGGGGTCGGGGGCAATGACGGCCGGCCATTTCTGCAGGCAGTCCTCACCGCATCCGCTGCTTGCGGGGGTGTCGCCCTGGAAGGCATATACCGTCATTCCCTCGGCGTCGATGACGATCTCGCCCAGGTCCGATGTCTGCTTCGCGGTGATCGGTGCCGGGGTGACCGGCTCCTCGGCGTGTGCGTAACCCGGCGCGATGAGTCCGGCCACCATGCCGGCGGAAAACAGGCCCGCACCAACAGTTCTTCTCATCCGATTGATATCCACGGGCTTACGTACGCCGGCGCAGGTCGATAGGTTCATCGTTTCCGAAAGTCATTCGGCGCAACATGCCATCGCGCAGTGTCAGTGTGTGCAGAAGCACCGCTGACACGTGTGCGGCGATCAGCACGACCAGGCCGTAGGCCATGATCGAGTGGCCGTTACGAAGCAGGCCGTACAGGTCAGCGTCCACCGGGGCGATCGGTGGCAGCCGTACGCCGCCCAACACGACGGGGACTCCGCTCGCCGACAGCATTGCCCACCCCAGCAGCGGCTGCGCCAGCAGCAGCACGTACATGCCGAGCTCAGAGCCGATGACGGCGATGCGCTCGACTCGCCCGACCGTGGCAGGCAGGGCGGGCCCGCGATCAGTGAGCCTGTTGATCAGACGGACCACGAATACCAGGAACACCAGGGCACCGAGAGCTTTGTGCACGCTGAGCAGCACTGCGTAGTCCGCCAGAGAGTTGGCCAGGACGAACCCGACGAGCAGCGTGCTGAACACGAGCGCTGCGGCCAACCAGTGCAGGACGCGGGTGCCGAGGGCGTAGCGGGAACCGGATTGTGGGGCCGAGGCGATCATCGCGCCACCTCCCCGGTCTCGACCTGTGGGGCCGCTCCGGCAACGCCGGCACGGCGGCGGAACGACGCCGCGTACACCGCCGAACGCGCAGGCAGCAGTGGGTCTTCCGAGGGCTCGATCCCATCCGGTAGCACCATGGGGTCGAAGTTGACGTCACGGGCGTTTCCGGCCGATTCCGTCGCTATCGAGTCGAGCACCACGGTCCCGGTGTCGATCGTGCGGCGATCCGCAGGCCATGCGCTGGTCGCATCGCGCACGTCGTCCTCCGGTTCACCGATCGTCACGAGAAACCGCCAGCGCAACGGGCCGGACCGGATATCGCGAATAGCGTTGTCGAACAGCCAGTTCGGGCCGGCCGGCGATGTGGAGGGTGGCTTCACCTCCTGTAGCGGGATCAGCGACCATCGCACCGGTATACGCTCACCCGCTGCGTTGACGAAGTAGAAGGCGTTGAGCCCGCGGAAGGTGCTGTCGGCAAAACCAGAGGTGGGCGGTTGCTGCTTGATCGTCGACATCGCCCTGGCGGTTTCGGGGTGGGCGGTCAAGAAACGGGCCATGGCGGCGGGATCCGGCTTCCCGGTATCAGGCACCGGTTTGGAAGCCAGCAAGCGGTCATAGAAACCCTGCACCGAATTGTCCTGGAATACCGGCAGGTTCAGCATTGCGGTCCGCCATTGCTGGCCACCGGGATATCCGATCGCCAACCCCAGGCCGCGTGGGGCCGCGGTGGTATCGGACACCGTGGGGTTGCCTCCCGGCACGGAGAACCGTCCGACCAGGGGAGTGCGGCCGACGCGGAAGACTGCGGCCGTGGTCACGTCGGCACCCGCACCGTTGCTGTCGAAGTAGCCACTGACCGCAACCCCCTTGGCGTGATTGAGGCGATAGCCGGGGTGGATCCCGGCGACCCGGTGGAACGCGTCGACGAATGCCTGAGGGGTCAGTCGCCGCTGTGATCCGAGCGGACCACGCGCGTACAGCACCGCGCCGAGGTCGGCAGCCAGGAACCCGCCGACGGCCGCGATCCCGACCAGGACGCTGCGCCGGCTGGGTGAAGTGCTGCGCCACGATGAGGGCACGATCGATTTCCGGTCCATTGGCGACCTTCCGAACTCGGTAGTTGGGGGCTGGTTTCCCGGAGGAATACGCCCACGGGGCACCGAAGGTTCACCGCGGATCCGGCCATCCCATCTCCAGCGGAAACTGGCCCTCGATCAGATGACGCTTCAAGACTTTTCCCGTGGCGGTGCGCGGGAGCTGATCGACGAATGTCACGTCGCGCGGAATCGAGAAGCGGCTCAGTCGGTTCCGCACGTAGTTCTTGACGGTGTCTTCGTCGAGTGACGACCCCTCGGTGCGGACCACGAAGGCCGCCAGACGCTGGCCGAACTCCGGATCTGGCACGCCGACCACCGCCACATCGGCGACCTGTGGCAGGACGGCGAGAGCTTCTTCGACTGGCCGGGGAAAAACGTTCTCGCCGCCGGAGATGATCATGTCGTCGTCCCGTCCGGCGACGAACAGACGTCCGCTGGCATCGAGGTACCCGAGATCGCCGGTGTCCATCAGCCTGTCCTCGACGGCAGGCGAGGTCGCGTTCGTGTAGCCGTCGAACAGCATGTCGTTGCCGACGAAGATGCGACCGACGGTGCCGGCCGGCGCGATGTTGCCGCGGTTGTCGAGGATGGCGACGCGGGTACCGAGCGGCGGCCGGCCCGCCGTGGTGGGGGCGACGCGCAGGTCGGCGGGATCGGCGATCGTCGCCCAGGACACCTCGGTGGATCCGTAGAAGTTGTAGAGAACGTCGCCGAAGGTTTCCATGAACTTGGTGACGGCCGCGCCCGGAATCGGCGACCCGCTGCTGGCGACCACCTTCAGCGACGACGTGTCGTATCTGCTGACCACTGCGGCCGGCAACTCGAGAATGCGCTGCAACATCACCGGAACCAGGATCACCACGGTGCAGCGGTGGCGCTCAATGGCTTTGAGGCATTCTTCGGCGTCGAACCGTTCCATCAGCACCACCGTTGCCAGCAGCGGGGTGCTCACCTGCAGCGCGGCGAGACCCCAGGTGTGAAACAGCGGCGCGCACAGCAGCATCACTTCGCCACGGTGCAGCGGCATGCGCGACAACATCGCCGCGATGGCGCCGAAGCCGGGCGGCGTGGGCCGTCGGGCACCCTTGGGCGTGCCGGTGGTGCCCGAGGTGAGAGCCACCAGCTTGCCGGGTTGTTTCGGTGGCGCCACCGGTGCGGCGCCGGTGCCGGTGGAAATGAGATCGTCCAGCGAGCGCCGGTGCCGCGTAGCCGAATTCGCGTGTATCGAAATTCGCGGGATATCCGCGGAGACGTACCGAACCTCCGGTTCGAAGTCGCCGTCGACGAATATGGCGTCGACGCCGTGGCGGTTGACGATCTCTTCGATCGCGCGGGCGGCAAGGCCGGTGTTGAGCAACACCAGGTCTGCACCCAGCTTGCTCGATGCCACCATGCACTCGACCATCGCCGAGTGGTTGCGGGCGAGAACCGCGAACGTGCTGTCGCTGGTGAAACCGATTACGGCAAGGCCCGATGCCAAGCGTGTGGTGCGCTCGGCCACGTCCGCGTAGGTCGACGTCCCGTCCCCGTCGATCGACGCTGTTGTGCGCGGTGATCGCACGGCTGCGGCGGTGAGGCCGCCGGCGAGCGTGAATCCCCATTTGGCGAGCGAATTGAGTTGGCGAAGGCCGCGATCGGGTCGAGACGCGCGCACCACACCGCTGGTGATCATGGTCTTCAACACGTTGAGTTGCAGAGATCGCCCATCGCCCATGTTGACCAGCTGCGAGGACGGCTTGCCTTCGAGGTGGTCCGAGATTCGCTGCAGCCCTTCACGGATCCAGCTCTCGACAGCGTTGTCGCTGGCTTTTGAGATGTCGGGGTGGAGCGTGCCGACCGCGAAGATCCTCAATGCGATCCGAGCACCGCCTCCTTCGGGAGTCAGGCGGATCGAGGCGAAACAACGCCCAGTCTCCGTTGCATCAAGGCGCAACTCCATGCCCGACAGGCGGACCGTCCGGCGTATCTCGTGAACGACGACGGCACCGCGAGAGGTGGACAGACGGACCTCGAAGAGCTGCGGGTCGCCGGCAGCCTGCTCGCACGACCCGATGCCACGAAAGAACCGTGGGTACAGATCCGGTGCCGCCAGGATGGGCCAGATATCCGGACATGGGTGATCGAGCGTTGTGTCGACGGCGATCACGTCTCGTGCCACGGTGGTTCTGCCAGGGTTTCGGTAGTTAGCTGCGACTAGCCATTGTGGTTCATCTGTCCCCGGTACGGACCTGTTTCGCGAACGAACCCGAATGTAACCAATCCCCGGGGGTGGAGTTGGGCCGGATCCGTGGATACGCTTCGGTCCGTGACGCGATCTGCCTCACGGCGCGAAGTCCTCAGGTATGCGGCGCTGTTCGCGCCGGCATGGGCCGTGCCGGGAGCGCTGGCCGCGTCGGCCGGCACGCCGACGGCATCTGCCGATGGCCTGCAACTCGTCGATTTCGCCGACCGGTTGGTCCAGCCCGAGCAGATCAAGTCCGCGGGCTTCGGCGGCGCGCTGGTCTACGTCTCCGAACTGCGGCCCGGAGCCACATTCGATTTCAAACCGGTCAACCGGGACTACGCGGACCGCCTGCGGGCGGCGGGCCTTCAGATCGTCAGTTGCTATCAGTTCGGCAAGCCGGGCTGGCCGACGCCGTCGGACTTCACCCGCGGCTACGACGGGGGAGTGGCCGATGCGCAGACGGCGCTGGGGCTGCACACGGCGGCCGGGGGCCCCGCGACGGCTCCGATCTTCTTCAGCGTCGATGAGGATATCGATGCCTCAACGTGGAAAAGCCAGGCAGTCCAATGGTTTCGGGGCATCAACTCGGTCCTGGGCGCCGCCCGTACCGGAATCTACGGTGGCCGCCGTCAGTGCGGGTGGGCCATCGCCGACGGTGTCGTCGGATCCTCGACCAGCCCGGGCTATCGGTGGGCCTGGCAGACCAAGGCATGGTCACGTGGGGAGCGTGAACCGGCCGCCGTACTGTTCCAGAGGGAAGTCGTCACCGCGTCCGATCCGGGCTTCGTGATCGACGGCATCCATGTTGACGTGAACGATGTTCTCGCTGCCGATTACGGCCAATGGGATCTCGCCAGATAGGAGTCACTGCCATGAGCAACACCGACATGCTGGACGCTGCCGCAGCCACGGGAACGGCGATGGAGCAGGCGGTAGCGATCTTCATGCTGCATCCGGAGAACTTCGGTGCCAGTGTTGCCGCCGGCTACGAGAACCCGTTGGCGGGCTACGTGGCCGGCCGCGGCGGAGTGCTGGGCGAGGCGACGGGCGCCACCGTCAGCGCGGTCTTCGCGGTGTTCGAACCGAGCGGGTTGGCTGCGATGTGGGACGAGGGCATTGCGGTGCGCGGTGCTGCCGGTGCGGCGCAACAGTATTGGGATCAGGCCGCGGAGTTCGGGCGTAAGTACCTGTCCGGTGCCCAGGGGCTGGACCGCATCGCCGCCTTGGGAGAGAAGCTCATCGCCGCGGCGCCGATCGCGGGGCTGCCGCTGTACGCCGGGTGGCGTGCGATGCCGTTGGACGAGGATCCCGCCGCGCGGGCGTTGCAGGTGATGTTCGTGCTCCGCGAACTGCGCGCCGGTGTGCACTTCAACGCGCTCACGATCTCGGGCATCGCACCGGTTGAGGCGCACATGCTCAACAAGGGTCCGCAGTACACCACGATGTTCGGTTGGCCCGAACCGTTCGCCGACGGCGCAGACAAGAAGGACCGTTACGCCGAGATCGAGCAGGCGACCAACCGGCGAATGGCCGAGATCTTCGCGGCCGCTCTCGATCCGGCCGAGGCGCAGGAGCTGGCCGAGCTGAGCACGGGCGCGCTGGCCTCGTTGAAGGCGAACGTCCCAGGCTGAACGGACTGAACCGTGCGGCTGGGCCCGGAGGAACGCGAGCGGGTGTTCGCAGCGGTGGCCGACGAGCGCCGGTCGATCGCCACCCTGGTCGAAGGGCTGGACGAAGACCAGCTGGCCACGCCGAGCCTGTGCGCCGGCTGGGACGTCAAAACCGTTGCGGCACATCTGGTCAGCGATTTCACCGATGGGTTCTGGGGCTTTCTGGCCAGCGGTCTTCGGCACGGCAGCATCGACCGCGGGATCGACGCGCTGGCCCGTCGCCGCGCGCAAGCGTCTGCGGCTGAAATAGCTGAGACACTGCGCGGCCGGGCCGGCCACAGACTGAGCCCACCGGTCACAGGTCCGCTGTCAGGCCTGACCGACGTGTTGGTACACGGTGCCGACATGCGGTTACCACTGGGGCTTCCGCATCACCCGGATCCGCAGCATGTCGCGCGGGTGCTCGATTTCCTCACCAGCCGAACGCAGCTCGGTTTCTTCCCGCACCGGCGCCTGCGGGGTATCGCGTTGCACGACGCGGACACCGGGCGGACATGGGGTGACGGCCAGGTCATCACCGGTCCGGGCGTCGCGCTGATGCTGGCGGTGTGCGGACGCACCGTCGCGTTCGACCATCTCGCGGGCCCGGGACTTCCCGTGCTGCGCTCGCGCCTGCACCTGCCGGATTGAGCTCTCTACCACGCATTTCGTCGCGTTTTCATCCGGCAGCCGAGGTTTGCTCCTTAAGCTGACCACGACCACCAAATCCTGTGGCCATTCGAAACGTCGAAGGGCCTGGACGATGACAGCTGCCAATAGGTTTCCGACACGTGTGCCGCGGTCACGTGTTCGATGGCCTTGGGAAAAGGGCCGGGTCGTCGGGTGGCCGAAGGTTGCATTCGTCAACTTCGGGAGGCAGCGGCGATGACAAAAGTATTCCGGAAGGTCTGGCTACCGATCGCCATCATGGTTGCCCTGACAGTGGGTGTGCTCACGGTGTCGCACCTGCGGACCATCTTCGGTGCCCATCCGGTGCTGGTGACACCGATCGGCGCGGACACCGCGGAGAAATTCAATCCCAAGGTCGTCACCTATGAGGTGTTCGGCTCGGGCTCCACGGCCGTGATCAACTACAAGGACCTCGACGGCATTCCGCAGCGCACCGGAACCGTCCCGCTGCCATGGACCTTGACGTTGACGACCACGGCGCCCTCGTCGTCTCCGAACGTCCTGGCCCAGACCGACGGCCAGAGCATCGGCTGCCGGATCACCGTCGATGACGTGGTCAAGGACGAACGCACCAGTACCGGCGCCAATGCACAAACCTTCTGCTTGGTGAAGGCAGCATGAGCGCGCCGGTGGACGACGCCCCGACCGCTCCCGTTCCGGGGCCTCCTCACAGGTCGCGCCCGGCGATCCCCCGGTTCATCCGGATCTTCGCTGTCCCGATCATCGTGGTCTGGATCGCCATGATCGCGATACTCAACACCGTTGTGCCGCAACTCGAGGCTGTAGGCAAGATGCGGTCGGTGTCGATGAGCCCCAACGATGCACCATCGATGATCGCCATCAAACGCATCGGCACAGAATTCGAGGAATACCGCAGTAGCAGCTCGGTGATGATCGTGATCGAGGGCCAGGACAAGTTGGGCGCCGAGGCGCACGCCTTCTATGACCAGATGGTCCGCGACCTGCGCGCCGACACCAAACATGTGGAGCACGTGCAGGACCTGTGGGGTGACTCGTTCACTGCCGCGGGAGCCCAGAGCGTCGACGGCAAGGCCGCTTATGTCCAGGTGTATCTCGCCGGCGATCAAGGCGAGGCATTGGCCAACGAGTCGGTGGATGCCGTTCGTCAGATTGCCGAGAACAGCCCGGCGCCGCCGGGGATCAAGGCGTATGTGACAGGCGCGGCGGCGACCAGCTCGGATCAGAACAGGGTCGGCGACGAGAGCATGCGGATGATCGAGATGGTCACCTTCGGGGTCATCGTCGTCATGCTGTTGGTGATCTACCGATCCGTGACCACAACGCTCCTGCTGTGCGTACTGCTCGTCGCCGGACTGACGGGTGCCAGCGGGCTGGTCGCATTTCTGGGCTACTACAACGTCTTTGGCCTGACCACCTTCGCGACCAACATGGTGGTGACCTTGGCCATCGCCGCGGTCACCGACTACGGGATCTTCCTGATCGGCCGCTACCACGAGGCGCGCAGGGCCGGCGAGGATCGAGAATCGGCGTACTACACCATGTTTCACGGGACAGCCCACGTGGTACTGGCCTCCGGCCTGACCATCGCGGGCGCCACCTTCTGCCTGCACTTCACCCGGTTGCCGTACTTCCAGACGATGGGCTACCCCCTGGCCGTCGGCATGGTGTTCGTTGTCGCGACAGCCCTGACGTTGGGAACCGCGCTCATCTCGATAGCCAGTCGCTGGGGCCGGTTCCTGGAGCCCAGGGGGAAGTCGAAATCCAGAGGGTGGCGCCGGGTCGGTACCCTGGCCGTCCGCTGGCCCGGCCCACTGCTGGTGGTCGCGGTGTCGGCGTGCCTGATCGGCCTGCTCGCGCTGCCCGGCTACCACACCATCTACAACGATCGCAGATATCTGCCCCCCGACGTGTCGGCCAATGTCGGATACGCGGCGGCGACCCGGCATTTCTCCGAGGCCAGGATGAATCCGGACGTGATGATGATCGAGACCGACCACGATATGCGGAATCCGGCCGACTTCCTGGTGATCAACAAGATCGCGAAGGCGCTGGCGCAGGTGCCCGGTATCGCCCAGGTGCAGACCATCACCCGACCCGATGGCAAGCCGATCGAACACTCGACGATCCCGTACACGCTGAGCCAGAGCGGTACCGGCCAGATCATGGGCAACGACTACCAGCAGGGCGTCATCGCCAACATCCTGGCCCAGGCCGGCGAGATGCAGACCTCCATCGACACCATGGAGAAGATGCAGTCCATCACCCAGCAGATGGCTGCGGTCACCCACAGCATGGTGCAGAAGACGAAGAAGACGTCGACGGATACCAATGAGGTTCGCGACCACATTGCCGACTTTGATGACTTCTTCCGGCCGATCCGAAACTACTTCTACTGGGAACCGCACTGTTTCAACATCCCCATCTGTTGGTCGCTGCGGTCGATATTCGACACTCTCGACGGAATCAACACGTTGTCTGACGACATTCAGGATCTCGTACCCGACCTGGAGCGCCTGGACGCCCTGATGCCGCAATTGGTCGCATTGATGCCGTCGATGATCCAGTCGATGAAGAACCAGAAACAGATGATGCTCAATCAGTATCAGGTTCAGAAGACCCAGCAGGACCAGACCATGGCCCAGCAGAAGGACAGCACCGCGATGGGTGAGGCGTTCGACAAAGCCCAGAACGACGACTCGTTCTACATTCCTCCGGAAGCCTTCGAAACCGACGACTTCCAACGGGGAATGAAACTGATGATGTCGCCAGACGGGAAGGCCGTGCGGTTCACCATCATTCACGAAGGCGATCCGCTGACCCCGGAGGGTACAGCTCGTTCCGAGGCGCTCAAAACAGCTGCGGCGGCAGCGATCAAGGGAACACCGTGGGAGGGATCGTCGGTCTACCTCGGCGGTACCGCAGCGATGTTCAAGGACATGCAGCAGGGCGCCAACTACGACTTGCTCATCGCGGCAACGGCCGCGCTCATGTTGATCCTGATCATCATGATGATCCTCACCCGGGCCCTGGTGGCCGCCGCCGTCATCGTCGGCACGGTCGTGGTCAGCCTGGCCACCGCCTTCGGCCTGTCGGTGGTGCTCTGGCAACATCTCGTCGGCATCCCGTTGCACTGGATGGTGCTGCCGATGTCGGTCATCGTGCTGGTGGCCGTGGGGGCGGACTACAACCTGCTTCTGGTGTCGAGAATGAAAGAGGAAATCCACGCCGGCTTGAAGACCGGCACCATTCGCGCCATGGGCGGCAGCGGCCCCGTGGTCACCGCGGCGGGTCTGGTGTTCGCGTTCACCATGGCGTCGATGGCGGTGAGCAAATTGATCGTCATCGGCCAGGTCGGCACGACAATCGGCCTCGGCTTGCTGTTCGACACGTTCGTGATCCGGGCGCTGATGACGCCGTCCATCGCCACCCTGCTCGGGCGGTGGTTCTGGTGGCCCCAGCGGGTGCGTCCTCGTCCGCCGCGCTCGCCGTGGCCCAAGCCGATCCAGCGCGATCCGGCCGAGGTGGCGTCGTGAGGCGGCTTCAGCGGGTCAGCTGAAGCGGATGTTCATCGTCGCCAGGCCGAAGATCTTCTTGCCGTCGGCCTTTGCGGCGACGATGACGACACCGTTGCGGGTCTCCGGGTCAAGCGACTTGATCTTGCCGCTGAACTCGATGTCAGCGCCTTCCTTGGCCGACACGATCGCGGGCTGGGACAGCCGCACGGCGTAGCGGGTGACGGCCCCCGGATCGCCCGACCAGGTGGAGACGAATCCGGCACCCAGGCCCATGGTGAGCATTCCGTGTGCGATCACGTCGGGCAGCCCGGCCAGCTTGGCGATGTCCTCGTCCCAGTGGATCGGGTTGGCATCGCCGGCCACGCCGGCATAGTTCACCAGGTCGCCGCGGGACAGCCGGGTGTGGTGCACGCCGATCTCGTCGCCGACCTTCAGGTCATCGAAGGACGGGGTACCCGGCGTGCGGGTGGTGCTCTCGGCGATCCGGATCTCGCCCTCGGGGCGGACGGTCTTCTCGTACTCGTCGTCGCCTACTCCGAAGATGTCGACGTCGTGCATCATCGCCCGCTGGACGGCGGTCTTGATCTCCGGATTGAGATCTTCGGCGGTGACGCCGACGACGGTGGTGTGCAGGGTGTGCACGCGCTCGCCGGCCCGGTCCGTGAAGGTGTTGGTGACGGTGATCATGTCCCGACCGGCGATCCGGCGGACCGACGTCAGCTCGACGTCGACGTGCAGCTCGTCGCCGGCCACGATCGGGCGGTGCTGCTCGAAGACCTCTTCGGTCTGCAGGTAGGTGTCATAGCCGACGACGATCGACTCGAACATGCGCCGGTTGCAGGCCATGGCCGGGGTCGAGGTGAAGGTCAGCGGCGCGACCAGGCCCGAGTAGCCCAGCTTCGCGGCGGCGTCGACGTCCCAGTGTGCGGGGTTGTAGTCCTGCACGGCACGGGCGTACTCGCGGACCTTCTCGCGGCCGACCAGGTAGAGGCCGTCTGCCTCGTAGTAGTGGCCGACGCGGGCTTCGAGCGCCGATGCTTCTGGTGCTGCGGTCATGAATTTGCTCAACTTTTCTATCGGCCCGTTCGCTGAAGCCGACGAAAGCACACTAACGTCTGACCGCCATTACGCGTACAACCGGCAGCGCTCGATGAGAATCCGGGCCAGCCGCTCGGGCTCACTCACCATCAGGCAGTGACAGGTGTCCATCTCGATGAGGGTGTGCACCCCGCCGAGCGCCTCGATGTAGGTGCGTTGCCGTTTCGGTCTCAGCGCGCGATCGCGCAGGGTGAAGATCCAGGTGCGCGGGACATCGACCGGCATTCCGCGCCGGGACACTTTCTC
The DNA here is from genome assembly GCF_004762045.1 of Mycobacterium sp. DL99. Lineage (GTDB taxonomy): Bacteria > Actinomycetota > Actinomycetes > Mycobacteriales > Mycobacteriaceae > Mycobacterium. Next base: position 6,449,249 of record NZ_SJOM01000007.1, on the reverse strand, counting down.
CGCCATGACGGCAATCGATTCCGAGTGAAGTTTGCCTGCCATGAACCGGCGACGGACGCGGGGCACCCCGTTCAGATACGCGAATCGCACCAGCCACTTCGGTGTCACGCTGGGACGGTTCCGCCTCACTCCACGGAGGGCGACCCTCTTGAACGGAACACGAATGCCGCCGCCGTGCACGAGAACCAGCGCGGGCAATGCCATCGCGGACCTCCTTCAGCTCCGGCTCCGGTGAATCGTGGCACCTCTGGCGGGCGTCGTTGCGAGTAATCAAGTACCCGATTACCGGTCACGATCGGCCGATATGGTTCGGCCATGCCCGACCTCAGTAACTCCGAGCTCGTGTCTGCCTACGCCGCCCAGTTCAACCAGTCGGTGCTCAATGGGCACGCAGTGGCCTCGCCGCTGGGCCTGTGGCTGTTGTTGGCGTTGGTCGGCCCGACGGCCACAGGAGAGTTCCGGCGCGATCTCGAGGCGGCGCTCGGTACGACGGTCGACGATGCCGCCGCGCGGGCCGGCGCTCTGTTGAGTGAGCCGCACCCGGCGGTGTCTGCCCTCGCTGCGGTGTGGGACCGCGAGTTGGGGCCGGCGTTCGACGAATGGGCGCGCACCCTGCCCGATGTCGTGGAGCGGGGACCGGTCCCGGAGCAGGCGCAGGCCGATGCCTGGGCGCGGTCCCAGACGAACGGATTGATCGACCAATTCCCGCTCCAGCTCAACGAATTGACCAGGCTGGTACTGGCTTCCGCGCTCGCCACCGATATCGGCTGGGCGCAACCGCTGGGCACCACGAATGAGTTGGGCGGGCCCTTCGGTGAACAGATCAGCACGGCATTGACGTTCCGGGACGGAATCCAGCTGGTGGTCGACACCGAGGCCGCCGGGCTGGTCGCGGTGGCCGCACCGCCCTCGTCGTCGTCGCTCGATGTCTTCAGCGTGATCGCCGCGCCCGAGGTGGTGCCCCACGATGTGGACACCGCAGCGCATCAGGTGGCGGCGATGCTGCGGGGTGACGGATGCGCGGCGCGTCGTGTCCCGGTCGAGGAACTGGCTGACGGGCATGCGTGGACGGTGACCGAGCGGCACGAGCGCAGGGTGGGAGGCCCCGACGTTCACGCGGAGTGGAGCACGTACCTGCCGGCCTGGTCGGCGACGAGCGACCACGATCTCGAGAACGCACCCGGTGTGGCCCCGGTGTTCGGCGCGCTCCGCGGCTTCGCGCGGCCCGAGGACCTACCGGTGGAGTTCAGCGCCCGGCAGTCGGTCGTCGCCGCCTATACGCGAGAAGGTTTCAAGGCGGCTGCGGTGACGGCGATCGGCATGGTCGCCGGATCCGTACCCCGGTTCCATGAGGTGTTGGTGCGCCGGATCGAGATCCGCTTCAACCGCCCGTTCGCAGTGCTGGCCTGCGCGGACCGCTATGACGGGCCGGAGGCCTGGCGTGGTGTGCCGGTATTCAGCGCGTGGGTCACCGAGCCACAGGACACCGTCATCGACGAGGTCGGCCCGCCGCGGCCAGTCGCTGTTCGATGACGGCCAGTGCCCGGTCCGCCCAGTCGAGGTTCTCTTCCTCGAACCGGATTCCGCGCAGCAGTGTCAGATAGGGGCCGATGCGCTCGGCCTCGGCCAGGTACGCGGCTTCGGTGCGCCCGGCCAGCAGGAGGTCTTGCACGCGGCGGTAACGCGCGAGTTTGGCGGTGGCCCATTGCCGGCGTTCGGTGAGCGCGTCGCGGACCGCTTCGATATTGCCGGAATCCACCGCCTGGACCTGAACGAGGAGATCTTCGCGGATCGCGCCGGGCTTCGGCGGCACCTCGGTGAACTCGAGCAATGCCTGCCGGCCCGCGTCGGTCAGTGAGTAGAGGCGCTTGTTCGGTCGCCGGTCCTGCTCGACGAGCCGGGCGGCGATGAGACCGTCGGCGGCCATACGGTCCAGTTCGCGGTAGAGCTGCTGAGGGGTGGCCATCCAGAAGTTGGCGACCGACGCGTCGAACCCTTTGGCCAGGTCATAGCCGGATGCCTCGCCGTCGAGCAGCGCGGCCAGGACTGCGTCGCGTAACGCCATGAGCAGATGCTAGCAGCGAAGTGATTATTCAAAATATTGACTATTGAAAGCCGTCGCGCCTAGCATCGCCGCTAGTTGATGAATCGGGTATTGGAGGTGGCATATGCATCCGTTCAGGAAGGCAGTGGAGGCCCGCGACGAGGCCGCGATCGAGGCGCTGTTGGCCGACGACGTGGTGTTCACCAGCCCGGTGGCGTTCAAGCCGTATCCGGGCAAGCCGATCACGGCAGCGATCCTGCGTGCCGTCATGCGGGTCTTCGAGGACTTCCGGTACGTCCGGGAGATCGCCGACGCCTCGGGCCAGGATCATGCGCTGGTCTTCGAGGCCACGGTGGACGGCAAGAAGATCACCGGATGCGACTTCCTGCATCACGATGCCGACGGCAAGATCGATGACTTCATGGTGATGGTCCGGCCGCTGTCGGGTGCGACCGCCCTGTCCGAGGCCATGGCCGCGCAGTTCGAGCGGATCAAACAAGAAGCCGCAGAACAGATTCAGCGAGAGTCCGCTCAGGCCTGATCAGCGGCTCGCCGCTCCGGCTTGATCAGGGCCTGATCAGCGTCCCCGCGTCCGAGGCCGCTTTCTTCAGTTCCGGAATCGTCATGCCGGCGTAGTCGGCATTGACCGGGCCCGCCGCGGTTCCCAGCCACGGCACGACGCCGGGATCCGGGGTGACACCCAGGTGGTAGGCCTGGATGCCGGGCAGGTGGTACTGGAGGAAGTTGCCCAGCATGTCGACGAGGAAGATCACGCTGCGGATGGGGCCGGTGCCCCACAGCGCCGCGGCGTTGATCAACGGCGTCGCAGCGGCAGGATCACCGATCATCACGATCGAGCCGTAGTGCGGCTTGCTGCCGCCGCCGGGCACGTACTCAGGCATGAACGGTTGTAGCCCGGGTATATCGGTGGAGAAGTAGGCCGCGGTATCGCCGTAGGTGAGGACGTTGACGAACCCGGAGTCGGCCCCGTTGCCCGGCACCGTGGTGTTGAGACCGGGGCTCTCGAAACCGACGCCGCCCAGGCCTGTCTGCTGGGCCACGTACGCGGCTTCCCAGCCACCGAGTGAGTGGCCGGTGACGAAGATGTCCTCCTTGCGGTAGCCCTGCGCGATGGCGGCGGCCTCCACCTCCCGCTCGAAGGCCACCGAATCGGTGAAGGCCCACGGCGTGGTGTCGGTGAAGATCACCTGCGTATCGGCGATCACCTGGGAGACGGCGATCAGCGGATTGTGCAGCAGGTTCGTGCCACCCGTGGTGCCCTGGTAGGCGATGATGATCTGGCCGTCGGGCGTCACCCATGCTTTGGCGGACATTCCCGACAGCACGTTGGTCGATTCCATCTGCTTGCCGTTGACCACGAACGGTTTCAGGTCGCCGGGGGTGCCGCCGAATACATACGCGGCGGTCGCGGCATTGAGGAACTGTGACACCGTCGGGGTCTTGCCTGTCGTGGGCCCGTCGTAGGTCATGGTCGGCGGCACCGGTTGCGCCGCAGGCGTTTTGGTCAGTCCCAGCTGTCCTTCGATCTCCCGGAACGCCGCGAAGATCGCATCGTTGATCGGTGCGAAGTTGATCGGGCTCTTCGGGCCGTTGGCCGCCACGGTGATGTCCAGCACCTGCAGGACCGTGTTGACGATGCGGCCGGGCAACTCGGCGATCTTGGCGATCGGCGACAACGGCTCCGGGGGTTTCGGAGTCGTCTTGGTGGTGCTGGATACCGCGGCGACCTTCGCCGTCAGGGGGATTTCGTTCGCGGCGACCTTCGGGGCGGCTTGGATGACCGCAGTGATTTCCGGGAGGGTCGCCGTGCGTTCCGGCGCCGGAGCCGGCGACAGGGCGGAGCCGACGTCCTCGCGGTCGGTGACGGCTGACGGGGCGATCGCCGCCGGGCGCTTCGCCGTCACGCGGGGTGTGAAGTCGGACTTGGCCAAGCGCGTGCCATCGATCCGCAGGGGTGCGGCCGTCTTGATGTTACGGAGTTTCCCGCGGACGATGTCGGCGATCGACTCCGGCTGCGGCGCTGTGGAAGTCGGCTGTGCGGCGGGGGAGTTGACGTTATCGTTCGACGGCGTCGGGTCAGGAGCTGTCTTGCCGGCAGTGTCGGAGGCGTCGGTCTTCGCGGGCGACGAGGGCCGGTTCGGACGTGTGCCACGCCGGTCGGTCGGCTTCTTGGGTCCGTGGCCGGTTCCCGTACTCGAGTGACTCGACGTATGGCCCGATGAGGTCGATGAACCGGTCGTGCCGGGGTCCGCCCATGCCACCGGGTGGGCACTGGCGCCTGCGATGCCGATGCCGATGGCCACGACCGACAGGCCGTACCGCAGTGGTATGCGGCCGGCGTTCTCCGGGCAGCGCGAACTGTTCACCATTACCGATGTCCCCCTTGACATTCCGCGGAAGTGTCCGGACCGCTGCCAACGGGAATGTCAGCCGTCGCGAACACACGCCGGCCCAATATATGACAACGTGCGATGGCAGTCTTGGTTTTTGCGGCCAATGTGACGGCCCGGCGTCGTAGTCTCAGGTATGCGGTTCAGGGGTCTTGCCGGGGTGAGTGTCGTTGTTGTCTTGGCTGCCGCGGTGGCCACAGGATGCACTACGACCGCGGGTACACCCGTGGCGAAGACGACGAGCGCCACGGTGTCCGAGCCTCCCAGGGCGGCGGAGTCTCCCAAGGCGGCCGAGCCAACCGGTGCGCCCGTGGGCTCGGCGGTCATGAAGGTGACCGGCGGTAGTGCCCCGGTGACCATCCGCTACCGGATCAACGGCGGTACGGAGCAGACCGAGACGAACGTGACGCTTCCGTGGGAGAAGCAGTACTCCGTCTTCGACAAACTCGAATCGGAGGTTGCCGCGGACGGTGGGAGTGCCGCGCTGACCTGCACGATCATGATGGATGGCGACAAACTCGTGTCGTTCAAGACCGAGGTGAAGCCGGTGTGCAACTTCTCGTACTGGGGTTAGCGATCTGCCGGCTCACGGTTGGCTGAGCTCCTCAAGCGAAAAGTCCGGTGCCACAGGTTCATCGGTTCGTACCCTGCCGGCGGCAGGAGCTTCACGCTGCACCCCCGAGGCATGAAGCTCTTGACAACATACAACCAATTGGTTGTATGTTGGTCTTGTGACCGAGAGCGATGAGGACCGGGCAGACGCCCTGTTCCACGCGCTCGCCGACCGGACCAGGCGGGACATCATGCGCAGGGTCCTGGCGGGGGAGCACTCGGTCTCGGTGCTTGCGGCGAAGTACGACATGAGCTTCGCCGCGGTGCAGAAGCACGTCGCCGTGCTGGAGAAGGCCGGGCTGATCACCAAGCGACGCAACGGTCGTGAGCAGCTGGCCAGCGGCGACGTGCAGGCAGTGCGGTCCGTTGCGTCCATGTTGACTGAGCTGGAACAGGTTTGGCGTGGCCGCATCGCACGCATCGATGAACTGATCGCATCCGATCCCCAGGAGGACTGAACCATGCCCGTGACCGATGTCCAACACGACCTCGACAATCTGACGCTGACGATCACGGCCGATTTCGCGGCGCCGGTGGAGCGCATCTGGCAGGTCTACGCCGACCCGCGTCAGCTCGAGAAGGTGTGGGGCCCACCGACCTACCCGGCGACCGTGGTCGACCACAGCCTCACACCCGGCGGTCGCGTCACCTACTTCATGACCGGCCCGGAGGGCGACAAGCACGCGGGATACTGGGTGGTCACGGCCGTGGACGAGCCGAGCAGCTTCTCGTTCGACGACGGATTCGCCGACCAGGATTTCAACCCGAACCCGGAGATGCCGGTGTCCAAGAACGTCTACACCTTCGCCGAACACAACGGCGGCACGCGCGCGATCTACGTGAGCACCTACTCCTCCGCCGAAGCGCTTCAGCAGGTGCTGGACATGGGCGTGGTCGAGGGTGCTTCGTCGGCGATCAATCAGATCGACGAGCTGATCGCGTCCTGATTCCCGCGCGACCCCTCTGACGCCGCGGCGCGGGCGCCCGGTTTACCGGTGCCGTCCGGCCGTGGCGGCCACGGGACGTGACTCGGCCGCGCTCTCCTCGGCGTTGCGATCAGGTGCCAGCATCACGGCGGTGATCGGCACGACGAGTGCGAGCAGGCCGATCACGAAGACGGGGAACAGGAACGAGAACACCTCGGGCCCAGCGGGAACCGGCATCGTGTGATCGACAGTCACTCGCACTGCGGCCATGCCGGTGTAGTGCATGCCGACGACGGCGACGCCCATCACCAGGCCGGCGACGAAACGCAGTCCGCGTGATTCGAGGACGAGTGTGAACCACAGCGCGGCGGTGGCCGCGACCACGGCGATCACGAACGAGAGGACGACAAGGGTGGTGTCGTAGGTCATCGTGCCCTGCATCTGCACTGCCCACATGCCGGTGTAGTGCATGACCGCGACCGCCAGGCCGGTGATCACACCGCCGGCCAGCAGGCGGCGCAGATCGAAGTCCCGGCCGATGGTGATCAGCCCGACGAACACCGCGACGATCGCGATCACGGCCGACGCGACCGTCCAGCCCAGGTGATACCGGACCATGCTGCTGGGGATCGCGAAGCCGAGCATCGCGATGAAGTGCATGAGCCAGATGCCAACCCCGCCAATGGCGATCGAGGCCATGAGCAGCCAGCGCAGCCGATCGCGTCCACTGGTTGCGGTGGCACCACAACGGGTGCAGGCCAGGCCGACGACCGAGCCGGTCACCGAGACGATGTACGCCAGGAACAGCAGCCAGAGGCCCATGTCGAAGTGATGTACTTGGTGGTTCATGACGGGTTCCTCGAGACTGTGAGACTGACGGGCGGTGGAGCTAGACGGCTGTCGACGGAAGGCGTTCCAGCGCGAACGAGGTGATGGCGATCAACGCGTTCTTCGCCGAATCACGGTCCCGTGCATCGACATTGATGATCGGGACATTGGGGGACACCGACATCGCCTCGCGCAGCTCTTCGATGCTGTGGGTCGGGGAGTCGTCGAACTCGTTGATGGCGATCAGGAACGGCAGGCTGCGGGCCTCGAAGAAGTCGACGGCCGCGAAGCTGTCCTCGAGCCTGCGGGTGTCGACGAGCACCACGGCGCCGATCGCACCGTGGACCAGGTCGTCCCACATGAACCAGAAGCGCCGTTGCCCGGGTGTGCCGAACAGGTACAGCACGAGATCGTCGGCGATCGTGATCCGGCCGAAATCCATGGCGACCGTGGTGGTTTCCTTGCCGGGGATCGCCTCGATGTCGTCGTGGCCCTGCGAGGCGTTCGTGACCAATGCCTCGGTGCGCAACGGCACGATCTCCGACACGGCGCCGACGAACGTGGTCTTGCCGACGCCGAAGCCGCCGGCAATCACGATCTTCGTCGACGACACCGTGGGGCCGGAGTCAGAGTGCGCGTAAACCACTGAGGGTCCTTTCGATCAGTAGGCGCCGTTCTGCAACGGTCGAGCGGTCGGTCAGGGTCGCGTGAACACGAAGGTGGCCGCTGTCCACCAGGTCGCTCACCAGCACCCGGGTCACCCCGATGGGTAGGCCGGCATAGGCCGAGATCTCGGCGATCGACGGCCGGGTGTCGCACAACCGGACGATCACGGCGGGGATGTCGCCCGGCGCGCAGTCGAGCTCACCGGATGACAGCAGGGCCTCCACCGGAGCCTCGATCGGCACCTCGACCCGCGCCCGGGTTCGTCCACCGGTCAGGGTGTACGGCCGCACGCGACTGGCGGACCGCTTCTGCTCGGGTCTGTCCATGCTCAGGGTCATCGAGCTCCGGGCGTGGCGCGCGGCGTCGCCTCGACGGTCTTGCCGACCCGGTCGACCAGCAACGCCATCTCGTACCCGACCTGCCCGATGTCACACGAGGTCGAGGCCAGGGTGGCCAGATATGAGCCGTTGCCGACGCCCATCAACAGCAGGAACCCGTCGTCCATCTCGACGATCGACTGGCGTACGTTCCCCGCCTCGAACAACCTCGCGGCACCGGCCGACAAGCTCGCCAAACCGGAGGTGACCGCGGCCAGTTGCTCCGCACGATCGGCCGGGAGGTGGGAGTTCGACGCCATCAGCAGACCGTCGGCCGACACCAGGATCGCGTGGGCCACACCCGGCACGTCGCGGACGAAGTTGGACACGAACCAGTCGAGGGTCCCGGAGGTCCCAGACGGTGCTGCAGCGGACCCCGCGGACCGTTCATGTGGTTGCGTGCCGGCGTTCATCGATCTCCTTCGATTCGGCTGTGTGCTGCGTCGGTCTCGGCTCGGCCCCTGCGTACGCCGGCCAACTGTCGGCTCAGGATGTCTCGGATGGCCGCGGGATCGTTGGGTCCGTCGGGCCTGGCCCGGGTTTCCGATCTTGCCTCATCCGGCACCAGGCGCGCTCCGCGTTCGCGGATCGGCAGCCCGGATGCGGTGTGCCGCTTCGGTTCCTGTTCGACGGCCTTCGCCGCGGCTTCCCAGCCGGCGTCGGCGGCGCTGGCCCAGACCCGGTTGCGGAATTCCGGTGTCGTCGGATCCATCAGCCACTCCGAGGCCATCCGCTCGAAGATCGGCGCACTCTCGGACTCGACGTCGCGCCACGTGGATTCGCCTGCCCGCTCTGGTTCCGGACTCGGCTGATCCGAGTTGGCCTGGGTGGAACCGCCGGACGTGAAGTACGAAAGCGGATTTCCGCGCTGCGGGCGTTCGGGTTCTTCGGGGACTGCGGCGGGGGCGGGGGCCGGGATGGTCGCGGGATGTCCGTTGACACCGCTGGCGCCGGGCGAGCGCTTCGGCAGTCCGTTGGTGGTCGCCTGGACCGGGGCATCCGGTCCACGTTCGGGCTGCGCCGACGGGGCCGGCGAGGCATTGATGCCGGCGAGCGCCCCAGCGCCGGTGTGCGCACTCCGCGCGTTTCCGGCGGCTCGCGGCCGGGGATCTGCAAGCGAAGACTCGGAGAACGAGCCGGTTCGCAGATCGTCGAGCGTTTCGCCCATCCCGATGGGCGAGACCAGCGTGCCGGGCAGGTGCACACTCGCCGTCACACCGGGCCGCTCGGTCAACGCCGAGGTGGTCCGCAGCCGGACCGTGGCCTCATGGCGTCGCGCCAACCGGCCGACCACGAAAAGGCCCATCCGCTTGGCGGTTTCGGAGGTCACCTCGCCACCGAGCGCGAGTCGCTCGTTCGCGGCGGTCAGATCGTCCTTGGGCATGCCCAGGCCCCGGTCGGCCACCTCGACCAGCAGGCCGGCGTCGACTGCGCGCCCGACGGTCACCAATACCGGCGAGTCCGGTGGTGAGTAGCGCAGGGCGTTGTCGAGCAGCTCGGCGATCAGGTGGCCGATATCGCTTGCGGCCGAGCCGGCGATGGAGACGTCGGCCATGTGCCCGACCTGAACCCGGCGATACTCCTCGACCTCGGACATCGCGGCGCGCAGCATGTCGGGCAGTGCGACGGGTGCTGACGTGCGGTGACGTTCCACGGTGTCGGCGAGGACGAGCAGGTTGTCGCCGTTGCGGCGCATGCGCGTCGCGAGGTGGTCGAGACGGAACAGGTGATCGAGCCGGACCGGATCCTCCTCATCGAGCTCCAGCGTCTCGATGAGGGCCAGCTGCTCTTCGACCAGTGAGCGGCTTCGTCGGGACAGGGTCTCGAACATGTCGCCGATCTGCAGGCGGACCCCGTGCTCGCCGGCCAGGCGGACCGCTTGGGAGTGGATGTCGTCGATCGCGCGCGCGAGCTGCCCGACCTCTTCGTTGGTATGGAACGGCAATGTCTGGATCTCCGGCATGCCGCCGCCCTTGCTGAGGCGTTCGATCTCCTCGGGCAGCTCAACCTGCGCCACCTGCAGCGCACCCTGGCGCAGCCGGCCGATCGACCGGATGAGCGAGCGTCCGACGGCGAGGGCGAAGACGAGGGCGGCCAGCACGGCGCCGAGGATGATCGCGGTGTCACGCAGGGCGTCGGAGCGCAACACGTTGGCCCGGTGGTGCAGCGTGCCGTCGAGGTCGGAGGACAGGCGCTGCGTCATCGCGCGGTACTGGTCGACGCTGGCCCGCATCGCTTCGGTGAATGCGGGTGCGTGCACGCTGTCGCCGGACGGATCCATGTAGGTGTCGCGACGGACGTCGGACTCCTTGGACAACGCGGCGGCTTCGTCCGTGGGCGTCAGCCGGCTGAGCCGGTCGATAGCCGCGGCTTCCGCGCCTGCCGCGTCCGCGACCTCGGTGCGAAGCTCGTCCGTATCGGCGAAATCGGGGGCGGCGATCAGTACCCGCTGCGTCGTCAATGCACGTTGCGCCGTGAGCGTGTCCACGAGTTGGTCGGCGAGCGGTCGCACGGTGCGGTCATCGACCGTCCCGGTGGTCGTCGCGATAGCCGAGACGACGCCGGACGCCACGTCGGACGCGCGCTCGGCGATCACCCGCTGGGGCAGCGGTCCGGAGTTGATGTCGTCGCGCAGCGTCTTGGCGGTCGAGGACGCCGCCGTCAGCTGTGCGGCGGCCGCCGGGTCGAACTCGGCGGAGGTGATCAGGGTGTCGAGGGCCTTGGCGGTCTGGTCGAACTGTGCGAGGGGTTCCTCGAGCGGTGCGCCCGCGGCCGCGGCGTAGGCCAGCCCGTCGAGCCGGTCGACCAGCTCCACCGCGGGCACGACGATCACCGCGTTGTCGGACGCGAGGTTCAACCGCGAGGCGGCCGACAGCTCGTTGTAGATGCGAGCTGCGCCGAAGGTCGCCGCGAGCAGGATCGGCAACACCAAGGTCGCCGCGACCTTCCACCGCAGCGGCCAGCTCTCGATCGACGCGCGAGACGCCAGAGTCACGGCCGGACGCTCATGTTCTCCGACGCTCGGATCATGTGCATCCACAGCCGTACCACCCTTCACCGAGCAAATTGACGTTCCAGCAGGGGTACTCGGCCACCGGACAGGGTAGGTGATAGGTAACGATTCCGCATCGACGGGGCTAAGGGCGGCGCGTTCGCTGGCGCGCTTCCTTAACTTGTGTCCGCGCGCTACGTGCAGGTTTCCGTACAAACTAAGAAGATGCGGCGATCGGCGCCGCCCCATCGGGCAGAGGTCCGCCGCGATGGACGGATTGCGGTAGCTGGCACCGCAGGCCGCGATGACCTTGATCGCTCGATCAGTTCGGATGAGCGCTCGGGGCAGCAAACATGGCGGCGGAAAATGTCAAATTCGCGAGTGTGAAATGAGTGTGAAATACGTCTCTGTCGCGCTTCTTTCAGTGTGCGAACGCTGCTTAAGAGGGATCCTTAATGTGTCCACGGCCAACTCGATGCATCGTCTCAGCTTGGCCGAGCACGCTCGGGACTGAATAGACACCGAATAGAAGTGTCGTGAAGCTCCACCGGAGGTCAGTGAAAATGGCGACAAAAGCTGCCGGCTCGACGGTCATCGAGCTGGCGACGCACCCGCTCTGGTGTTCGTCGCAGCGCTACTCCAGGGAGCTGGCCGCGGCCAAGCGCAGGCATCCGTCGTCCTATCGACCTGAGGCCGAAGATGACGCGCTCGACGTCGAATCTCAGCGGCCGCTGCCATCGGGCTTGCGCACCAACGCTCTGGTGACCCCGCTGTCCTGCGCTCGGGTCCTCAAGTTGAACAGCGCGGCCGGCGAGCTCGTCGGGGACTGACGCCCCGAAGTTCCGGTCGATCTGCCGTGGCCGAAACGTGACGAACGCTTGACCGAATTGTCTACGTGTGACTACACATTCGGACAGCTGCGGGCCAATACCATGACATCGTTCAAGATCATGGGGGCATCGCAGAGAGATCGGTTTGATGCGCGCGGTAGTTCAGGGTGTTCTCGTTCTGGTCGTGGTTGTCATGACCTATTTCTCCGGCGGTACGAATAGCGTTGACACGGCGGCGGTGAGCCTGCCGTTGACGTCGACCATCGAATCGATCGCGCCGGCCCAGGGCGCTGTCGTCGGCGTGGGCCATCCCGTGGTGGTGACGTTCAAGAACCCGATCACCAACCGGTCATCGGTGGAACGTGCCCTCGGGCTGAAGTCGACGCCGGTGCGTACGGGCACCTACGAGTGGCTCGACGCCAACGTCGTGTCGTGGACCCCGGCACAGTTCTGGCCCGCGCACAGCACGGTGATGCTGTCGGTCGGCGGGATGCGGACGGAATTCCAAACCGGCCCAGCCGTTATCGGTGTTGCCGACATCTCCGATCACACCTTCACGGTCACCATCGACGGGTTGGGTGAAGACCCACCGATCGCCCTGCCGGCACCGCATCATCTGCCGCACGCCGGCGAACCGGGGGTGCTGCTGGCCTCTCTCGGGCGTCCCGAGTACCCGACCCCGGTCGGCACCTACACAGTTCTCGGGAAAGACCGCACGGTGAAGATGGATTCGAGCAGCGTCGGCATTCCCGTCGATGCGCCGGACGGCTATCTCCTGGACGTGGATTACGCGGTCCGATTCACCCATCGGGGTCTGTTCGTACATTCCGCGCCGTGGGCAGTCCCGTCGATGGGCCTGGACAACACCAGCCACGGCTGCATCAGCCTGATCCCGGCGGCCGCCGAGTGGTACTTCAACACGGTCAACATCGGTGATCCGGTGATCGTGCAGGAGTAGTGAATCCTGCTGTGAGGCAACGGTAAAAAGGCAATGAGAAAGGCGCCCGGCTGGTGAGCCGGGCGCCTTTTTGCGCTCCGTGACGAGGTGGGATCAGCCGTCCGCGGGACCGGGCAGCGTGGGAGTCCCGGCGACCGGGCCGCCCCCGGGCGAAACGGTCGGGACGCCCTTTCCGGTGCCTGCGGCGATCGCCACCGGAGCGGCGATAGGTGCAGCCGCGGGGACCGGAGCGGCGGCCGGTACGACCGGCACCGGCGGTGCGAGGGGCACCGGAGGCACCGGCACCGGCGGTGGTGCGAGTGGTACCGGCGGGACGGCAACCGGTGGCGGTGCCAGTGGTGCCGGCGGGACCGCGGCCGGGACGATTCCCGCGGCTTCGACTGCCGCAGCCGCGCACGGCGCACCGGGCGCCGCACCGGCGGCACCGTCGACGCACTTGTACCCGCCTGTCTTGAGTTGCAGCGCTGCCGCGGCGTGCGGGCTCAGCGCTACTGCGGTCGCTACTGCGGTCATGCACAATCCTGCGCTGACAACAGTTTTGACCGTGATATGAGCAAAGGTGGCCATCCCCGATCAGCTCCCTTGATTCGTGTGGAAATTACATCGGTGAAAATTGTGACGAGCTGAACCGTAGAACTGTCTGAAATCGGTGTCCACACAAGTTTTCAGATGGTTGCGGGGTTGACATGTGAGCGAGCCGTAGTCGTGACCGCATCGTTTCCAACCGGCGGCGTACGTCGTGATATGGCGTCGCGCGGCAATGGCCCAACTCTGCGCGAGGGCGCGATTCTCGCAAACATCATTGACCGAGCTGCATCCGGATCCCTTTGGCCACAAGTTGTTCGAAGGTGTAGCTGAATTCGCCGCGACGTCCGACGGAGAGCACGTAGCGATCCTGACCTTCGGTCAACGGCACGCTGAAGGAGAAGGTGCAGCTGGCGGCGTCGCCCTTACCGGGCCCCAGGGTGGTGGTGGCGAGTACGTCGCCTTTGCCGTTCTTGACGGTGACGATGGTGCCCGGATTGACGTCGGAGTATCCGTTTGCGCCTTGGCATGCTGTTCCGTCGGAGACGATGCCCTCGGCGCCCACGTTGTCAGAGAGAATGAAAGTACCTGCGACCGTCGTCTTTTCGAGCACATGGAAGCCTTCGGAGAAACGCGGGCAGAACGCTTCGACGGCGATCTTGTCGGCGAGTAGGCCCTGTTGGGCTTCACCGTCTTCCAGCCGGCGGCACACCTGCCGCCCGTGGGCGACAGCGTTGGCGTCGGAATTGAACTGATCGCTGATCCCGGCATCCTTCAGTGCGGCAAGGTATCCGGCCTCCGGCGGGGGCGGCGGTCTGTGGCCCGCCACCAGGAGGATCCATACCACCGCGGCGGTCATCACGATGATCGCCGCCGCCGCGGTGGTTCCCAGCCAGGTCGACCGGATGCCCGCGGTCTTCAACTCGAGGTAGTCGGGCAGCATCCGGCCGCCGACGGGGTCGGTCGACGTGGTCCGGCCGTCACGAACCCGATTCGTCGGATGTCCGGTGACGAAGTAGCGGCCTTCGTGGCGGGCCGTGGGGTCCGGTCGCCATCCGGTCGGTGCGGTTTCGTGGATCTGCCCGCAGCGGCTGCAGGTGTCGGTTTCATCGAGCGGGGATCCGCAATACGGGCAGGTCATAGCGGACGATCCACCACGGGCAATCGACAGCGGTTCGCCTGCGTCATCGATGGGCCATCTGTCATCACTACCCGTTATATGCCGCTCGGTCCGCCTGCACAGCGGGCCGCTCAGATTGGCTGCCGGGAAAATCCCGTCGCACATTCGGGTAGTGCGGTACTCGTGCCTGCTCGTGCGTCTCGGCGAAGACTTCACCCATGGCCGAAGTCAAGCTCGTATCGCTTGTCGCCGTTGACGTGATCGTGGCCGTGGCTGCGCCGATCGCGGCTGCCGAGCTGTCGGAGTACTGGCCACTGCAGGTCGGGGCGGCGCTGGTCGGACTGTGGACGTTCCTGATGGTCTGGATAATTCAGCATGGCAACTCCGACCCGGAGCGCAACCGAACCGCGGTGCGGGATGCGATCGTCTCGGCCTTCGTCACGAGCTATCTGATCATCGTCAGTTGGAGTCTGTTCTCGCGGGCGAACAACGGGCAGCCGATGGGCAATGTGGATCCACTCGCCCACACCCTGCTGGCCCATTTCACCTACCTGACCGGGATCGTGGTCGCCGCCCACGTCGGCGCCGGTGCGCTGGAATCCGTGCGCGCCAGGCGCTCGGGCACCCCATCGGATGGCGGAGACCAGGACACCGCGGCCTGAGGACGCTGAGCAGTTGCACGGCCCCGCCGCGGCGGGGCCCCGGACCTGCGTATACCGTGCTGGTCATGACACGGGTGACGGTGATCACAGGCGGCGCAGGTGGCATGGGACTCGCGACGGCCAAGGTCGTCGGGCGGGACCAGCCGGTGGTGTTGTGCGATGTGCGACAGGAGCGCCTCGAAGGCGCGGCCACCGCGCTGGCCGACCTGGGTATCGCGGCCGCGATCGTCAATGCCGATGTCACCGATCGGGAGGCCGTCGATCGGCTGTTCGAGACCGCGGCCGGGCTCGGCACGGTCGGCGCCGTCGTCCATGCGGCCGGGGTCAGCCCGAGCATGGGTGACGCCGAGTACGTCATGAGAACCAACGCGCTGGGCACGCTGCACGTGAACGAGGCCTTTTTCGCGTCCGCGGGCGAGGGAGCGGCGATCGTCAACGTGGCATCGATGGCGGCGCACCTGCTGCCCGAGGAGATCATTCCTGCGCAGCACTTTCCGCTGGCGCTGCAGGACCAGGACCGATTCCTCACCGAAATGCTCGCGGCGTGCAACATCGCTCCGGAGGACATGCGGTCCGGTTTCTCCTACGCGATCAGCAAGGCGTTCGTGAAGTGGTACAGCTCGTCGCAGGCCGAGCGGTTCAACGGCCGCGGCATCCGCATCGTCTCGGTTTCCCCGGGCTCCATCGACACCGAGATGGGCCGGCTGGAGGAACAGGCGGGGGCGGGTGCCATGGTTGCCGACGCCGCGGTGCCACGGTGGGGCAAGCCGGAGGAGATGGCCGATCTGCTGGCCTACTGCGTCAGTGACCGGGCCGGTTACCTCACCGGTACGGACATCCTCAACGACGGCGGCGTCGTCGCCTCGATGCGGGAACGCGCCCGGCTGGCCGCTGCCGGCAGTTAGTCAGCCGCGCACGGGCTGAACGCCCGTGGGATCATTGATGGCGGCATGGGGGTGCCGGGCCTGAGTGGCCTGGTCGTTCAGCGTCAGCAGTTCGGTTTCCGAACGCCGGTCGGGGGGGCTGGCGTCGAACCTGTCGGGACATTGCCCGCGGACGCGTCGTCGACAACTCGCTGTGGAGTTGGGATCGCGCGTGCGACGGGTACCCCTTGGTGCCGTCAGTGTTCGCACAGGGAGATGCGTTTTATTCGTAAAGTGATGCAGGTCAACAGGAAAGACGACGGTGCCGGTTTGGGCCGTCGTGCCGCGTTCAAGCTGTCGCTGCTCGTCACCGCGGGCTTGTCGGTGGCCAGGGCGCCGGAGGCCCACGCGAAAATCGACGGCCACGGAGCCCGCTGGTCGCCCGAGCGGGCGCACCGCTGGTACGCCGTGCAGGGTTGGCTGGTCGGCGCCAACTTCATTCCGTCCAACGCGGGCAATCAGTTGGAGATGTTCCAACCGGAAACCTATGACCCGCAGCGGATCGACAATGAGTTGCGCATCGCCCGGTTGGCCGGATTGAACACGGTGCGGGTGTTCCTGCATGACCAGCTGTGGGCCCAGGGCCACTTGGGCTTTCAGAACCGACTGGCCCAGTTCGTTGCTCTGGCCTCCAGCCACGGCATCAAACCGCTGTTCGTGCTGTTCGATTCCTGCTGGGACCCGTTTCCCCGGTTGGGGCGCCAGCGGCGGCCACGGCCCGGGATACACAACTCGGTGTGGGTTCAGAGCCCGGGTGCGCAGAACCTGGACGATCGCCGGTACCGGCGAATGTTGCGTGAGTACGTCACCGGGGTGATCAGCCAGTTCCGTCATGATGACCGGGTACTGGGGTGGGACCTGTGGAATGAACCCGACAATCCCGCAGCCAACTACCGCGAGGTGGAACGGCAGGACAAGGTCAGCCTGATCGAGAAACTGTTGCCCGAGGTTTTCGCCTGGGCCCGCTCGGTCGACCCCGTGCAGCCGTTGACCAGTGGTGTCTGGGACGGGGCCTGGGCGGACCCACAGCAGCGCAGTGCGATGGCCACGATCCAGCTCGACCTCTCGGACGTGCTGACCTTTCACAGTTACGACGATCCGGCCGGATTCGAGGCCCGGATCGGCGAGCTGGCACCCATGGGACGTCCGATCCTGTGCACCGAATTCCTGGCACGAGGTGAGGGCAGCACGGTCGAGGGCGTGTTGCCAATCGCCAAACGGCACAACGTCGGTGCCTACAGCTGGGGCCTGGTGGCGGGTAAGACGCAGACCTATCTACCGTGGGATTCTTGGGATCATCCCTATAAGTCGCCCCCGCAGGTGTGGTTCCACGACCTGTTCCACGCGGATGGACGACCGTATCGGGACGGTGAGATTCGCACGATCCGAGAGCTGACCGGACGGCCGTACCCCTGACGCGAGCGTGAGTTCAGCGCCCACCCATGCGACTGACGTCGGCGATCGCGGCGACGAACTGCTCGGGTGCCTCCTGCGGCACGTTGTGTCCGATGCCGTTGAGGATGCGGTGTTCGTAGGGCCCGGTGTAGAGCGCGCGGTAGCCGGCTCCGTCCTTGGCCGCGCCGTCGAAGTCGGAACCGATCGTGATGGTCGGAACCGTGACGGGCGGCTTGCCGGCCAGCCGTGCCTCGTCCGCGTCGTAGCGGGCCTCACCGGGGGCCAGGCTGAGCCGCCACCGGTAGTTGTGCACGACGATGTCGACGTGGTCAGGGTTGTCGAACGCCGCGGCGGACAGGTCGTAGGTGGCGTCGTCGAAATGCCACAGCGGTGAGGCCTTGGTCCAGATCAGCTTGTTGAATTCCCTGGTGTTCTCGCGGTAGCCGAGTTCACCGCGCGGGGTGGCGAAGTAGTACTGGTACCACCAACCCAGTTCGGCCTCGGGCGCCAGCGGCTTGAGGTTGGCGGCCAGGTTCACGGTGATGTAGCCGCTGACCGCGACCAGTCCCGCGCAGCGTTGCGGCCACAGGGCGGCAACGTTGTTGGCGGTGCGTCCGCCCCAGTCATATCCGCCGAGCACGGCCTTGGGGATGTTCAGCGCGTCCATCAAGGCGATGACGTCGTGCGCCAGTGCGGCCTGCTGACCGTTGCGCACGGTGTCGGCGGAGCGGAACCGGGTGGAACCGAAGCCGCGCAGGAACGGCACGATGACGCGAAAGCCCCGCTCGGCGAGCAGTGCCGAGGCATCGGCGTAGCTGTGGATGTCGTAGGGCCAGCCGTGCAGCAGGATCACCGCGCGCCCATCGGCGGGCCCGGCCTCGGTGTAGGCGACATTGAGTTCGCCGGCGTCGATCTGTCTGACCGGGTTCATGGTGTGCGACGGCTTGGCCGGTGGTCCGGGTGGCGGAGCGGGCGCGGGTGAGGTGCCGCAGGCCGCCAGCGTTGCCGCGCCGGCCGCGGCCGCCGTGAGGAAGCCGAAGTTCCTTCTACTCAAACCAGTCACCGTTGCTGCTCCTTCTCGCGGGCTCGTGGTATCCATCCCACCCGCACCACGCCATCAAGTCCAACGATTGGATCTGATGAGACCTATCGATCAGATAGATAGGCTGACACGGTGGAGTTACGACAGATCGAACACTTCATCGCGGTCGCCGGCGAGATGAGTTTCACCCGTGCCGCCGAGCGGGCGCACGTCGTCCAGTCGGCGTTGTCGACGTCGATCGCGAAGCTGGAGCGTGAGCTCGGGGTAGAACTGTTCGACCGGTCGCGGCAACGGATCAGCCTGACCGCCGCCGGGGAGGCTTTCCGGTCGCATGCCTACGAGGTGCTGCACGCGGCCCGTGCGGCAGCTGAATCTGCCGGACAGTTCCGTGGATCACTCATGGGTACGGTCGAATTCGGCTCGTTGATCTCCTATGGTCCGGTCGATGTCGCCGGTGCTCTCGGCGACTTCCACCGTGCCCACCCCTTTGTCCGGTTGCGGTTGCGGCTGAGCCAGTCCGGTGCATCGGCCTATCTGGCGGCACTTCTGGAGGGCTCGCTGGATCTTGCCCTGGTCTCACTGCCCAACCGGTTCCCGGCCCAGCTCGACATGAGGCTGCTGTTCGAGGAGCCCATGGTGTTCGTCTGCCGTGACGACCATGTCCTGGCGCGACGTCGCCGTCTCGAGCTGGGCGACCTGGCCGGTGAGGATCTGGTCGGCTTCCCACCTGAATTCGGACTGCGGCGCCTGATGGACGAGGCGTTTCACCGGGCCGGCGTGCAACCCCAGACGCAGTACGAGGTTCCGGCCGGGTTCGCCGCGATTGCCGAACTGGTCGGCACCGGCCTGGGTACCGCATTCATGCCGGCGTCCGAGGCGCGCCGCTTCGGCGATCTGCGGACCGTTGTGTTGCGCGACCCGCCGGTGTGGCAGGTCTATCTCGCCGCGCCGCCGGTCGAGCGGATGACACCGGCCGCGGCGCGGCTGGCCGAAACCCTGCTCGACGCCGCGGCTTCGGCGCCCGGTTAGCGAGCCAGCGGACTGTAGAAGACCAGGCCGTTGCCCTTGTTGTCGTACACCACAGCCCGGCGCTCGTGGGCATCGTCATACGGGTGCTTGATGATTCCGCCGCCACTTTCTTCGATGGCCTTGGCCGCACCGTCCACGTCGGCGGTCTTGATCCCGACGACGACCTGGCCGGGGATCGGGTGATCCACCGACGTGGCCAGGGCCAGCGTGAGAGATCCACCGTCGAGCGCGGCGAAGTGGGCGCCGTCGCGGAACTTCAGCGGCATTCCCAGTGTCTCGGTGTAGAAGCGGATCGATTCATCCAGGTCGTCGGTCGACAGAATGATCATCCGTACGTCGTGGTCGCTCATCGGTTCCTCCTTTGGACGGGTTCTCAGACTATGGCAGCCCGCCCCGCCCGAACAGCGTCCAAGTCTCTACTGGTATAGAGACTTGGGCACCTTGTCCGTACCGCCGAGTTCCAGGAGACGCCGCCGATGACGCTGCAATTCGATCTGTCGCACCGGCGGGTGTTGATCACCGGCGCCGGACAGGGTGTCGGCCGCGGTCTGGCCGCTGCCTTTGCCGCCGCAGGGGCCACGGTGCTGGTCAACGACCTCCGAGGTGACCGGGCCGAGGCTGTGGTCGCGGAGTTGCGAGAAGCGGGCGGTGATGCGGTGGCGGTGCCGTTCGACGTCACCGACTACCAGGCGGTCACGCAGGCAATCATGACGGTCGGGCCGGTGGACATCCTGGTCAACAATGCAGGCAACGCCGGCGCCGAGGGCTTCGCCGCCCGGATGCCGTTCGCCGAATCCACCCCTGCGGACTGGGATCCGTTCCTACAGGTGAATCTCTATGGCGTACTGCATTGCACGCGCGCGGTGCTGCCGGCGATGGTGGAACGGCAATGGGGCCGGGTGGTGACGATCGTGTCGGATGCCGGGCGAACCGGCGACGCCAGTGGCGCGGTGTACGCGGCGGCCAAGGCCGCTGCCGCGGGCCTGACCCGGTCGATCGCGCTGGAGAACGGCCGCTACGGCATCACCGCCAACAACATCGCGTTGGGCACCATGCGCACGCCGCTCACCGAACCGTTGTGGGCCGAGATGGCCGACTCCCCGCAGGCCAAGGCGATCCTGTCGCGCTACCCCATCCGCAGGCCCGGCCTGCCCGAGGACGTCGCCTACCTTGCTGTGCTGCTGGGCAGCGACCACGGCTCCTGGATCACCGGCCAGACGCTACCGGTCAACGGCGGTTACTCCTTCGCGATGTGAGGTGGCCGGGGCCGCCGCGACGATCGCGGTGATGATGTCGTGGAGTTCCTCGTCGGAGTTGATCGTACGGTCGCCGCGGGCCAGGGCAAGCATCAGTCCGCTGATGAAAGTCAGTAGGACATAGGCCTTTTCATCGATCAGACCCGGGTCGGTGTCGGCCGGGCAGAGCGCGACCACGACGTTCCGGTGCAGTTCGAAGAACCGCTGTTGGTTGTGGCTGAACGCTTCGGCCAGGGCGGCGTCCCGGCTGGACGGCATGACCAGCTCATAGCGGGCCTTGCTCCGGACCAGGCGCGCCCCGGTTCCGGACCGGATGACCAGGCGGGCCAGGCCGGCCGCCGGCGATGGGCCGTCACCGCCGTTCTCCGATCGGGTGGCCGCGGTGAGATCGGCCAGGTCGAGATCGGCGATGCGGTTGGCGGCCGCCCGGATCAGCGCCGAGCTGGTGCGGAAGTAGAACGACGTGGTCCCGTCGGCAACCCCGGCCTTGCGGTCGACCTTCAGATGGGTGACACCCTTGATGCCCTCGCGGGCGAGCAGAGCTATTGCCGCATCGCACAATTCGCGTCGGCGTTGTTCGGGGTTCTGTTTGCCTCCCATGCCGAACCTAGCGGCGGGCCGGCTCAGGCACGTGTTCGGGACGCACCCCGGTCCCCACAAGGTACGCGGGGATCGCGGTGAGTTGGGGGAACCGGCGCATGATGCTCACGAGTGCCCCGGGCGGGGTGACCTCGGCGCCCGCCATGACCGGTGCCAGCACCTGACGATGCAGGATCCGTTGGAAGCCTTGGGTAATGGTGGTCGCCACGGTGCGCGTGCGCTGCACGGCGGCCAGGTCGGACTCGGTGACCCGGTGCTCGCGCAGCGGTTGGTACAGCACGCGTGCGGCCGCGGCGGCGTCCTGGATCGCGACGTTGATGCCCACCCCGCCGACCGGCGACATGGCATGTGCGGCATCGCCGATGCACAGCAGACCGTCGCGATGCCACCGCGGCAGGCGGTTGAGCTGAACATCGAGTTTCTTGACGTCGTCCCAGGAGGTGAGTGTGTCCACGTCGGCCTCAGGGATCAACTGGGCCAGCTCGGTGCGGAACGCGTCCAGCCCACGGGCGCGCAGTCCGGCGTCGCTGCCCTTCGGGATCAGGTAGGCGACCTGGAAGTAGCCGGTGCGAGGAATCATGATCAGTGCACGTCCGGGCGCGGTGCGCGGGATCAGCGAGTACTGGCCGTCCTCGGCGCGCGGCAGGCGGAACCACCACACGTCGAAGGGCACCGGATAGTCCCGCGTGGCCAGCCCGGCCTCCCGCCTCACCACCGACGTGCGCCCGTCGCAGGCCACGGTGAGCTCGGCGCGCAGCTCGCCGTCGCCGTCGGGGCTGGTGTAGCGGACTCCGGTGATACGGTCGCCGTCGCTGCGCAGGCCGGTCACTTCGGTCCGCATGAGCAGGGTGAAGTTGGGTTCACTGCGGCCCGCATCGGCCAGCAGGTCGAGGAAGTCCCACTGCGGCACCATCGCCACGTACGGATGGGACTGGCGCAGCCGCCGGAAATCGACGAACGTCACCGGGGGCCCGCCGTCGACCGGGAATTCGGCCTTCTCGACCTTGCTGTAGCCGATTTTGTCGAACTCGCCGAACAGCCCCAGCTCATCGAGCATGCGCATGGTGCTCGGATGCACTGTGTCACCGCGGAAATCACGCAGGAAGTCGGCGTGCTTCTCCATGACGGTGACCGCCACCCCGCACCGGGCCAGGATCAGCCCGAGCATCATCCCGGCGGGCCCACCACCCACGATCGCGCAGGTGGTGGCTGCCGGCGATGATGCGTCAGACATGGGCGAGTCCGTTCAGCGTGTCGGGAAGTGGTTCGGTGTGCAGAACCCCGAGGCGCTGCGTCGCGCGGGTGAGCGCGACGTACAACTCGGCGGCACCGCGGTCACCATCGGCCAGGATGTGTGCGGGCTCTACGACGAGCACCGCGTCGAACTCCAGGCCCTTGGTGTCCGACGGGGCCACCGCGCCGGGCACCTCGGGCGGGCCGATCACCACACACGTGCCCTCGCGGGTGGCTTCATCGCGCACGAATTCCTCGACAGCAGCGGGGATTTCGGCGGCGGTCAGGTGTTTCGCCCATGGCTGCACACCGCATGCCCGCACCGACTCCGGCGGCTGGACCCCGGGTGCGAACTCAGCGAGCAGTGCACCGGCCACCGCCATGATCTCGGCCGGGGTGCGGTAGTTCACCGACAGCGTCCGGTAGATCCACCGGCCGGGCACATACGGCTCGAGCATGGTGTCCCAGGATCGGGCCCCGGCGGCCGAGCGGCGCTGGGCCAGATCGCCGACCACCGTGAAGGACCGGCGTGGGCAACGACGCATCAGCACCCGCCAGTCCATCTCGGACAGTTCCTGGGCTTCGTCGACCACAACATGACCGTAGGTCCAATCCCGGTCGGCCGCAGCACGTTCAGCGAGTCCGCGGGTGTCGCGTTCGATGAACCGGTCGGCCAGGTCCTCGGCGTCGATGAGGTCGCTGGCCAGCAGGTGGTCCTCGTCGTCCATCAGATCCTCGCGGGCGACCATCAGGTCGAGCACCCCGGCGGCGTAGGCGGCTTCCTCGCGCCGTTCGCGTTCCGCGGCTTCGTCGGCCGCCTTGTCCCGGCCCAGCAGATCGACCAGTTCGTCGAGCAACGGCACGTCCGAAACGGTCCAGGCGCTGGGGTCGGCTCGCAAGAACCGGGCGTCGGCGCCGGCCGCCTGCAGCCGATCGGGCGACGAATACAGCGTGGCCAACAGGGTTTCCGGGGTCAGGATCGGCCACAGCGCATCGAGTGCCCCGGCGAACGCGGCGTTGTCGTCGAGTTCGCTGACCACGCTGGCCCGCAGTTCCTCCCAGGCCGCCTTGTCCTGGCGGCTCAGCCACCCCTTGCCGATGCGCGCCACGGCGCGTTCGGTGAGGACGTAGGTGACGATGTCGCGGAACGTCGCCCGGGCCTCGTTGTGCGGCAGCCCGGTCTCTCGGGCCTCCTCGATGGCCCACTGCGCGGTTTCGGCGTCGATGCGCACGGTGACATCGGGCAGTTCGATGAAGATCGGCTCGGCCGGGACCTCCTGGCGGTCGGCCACCGCGGCGGCCAACACGTCGAGGATCTTCAGCGAACCCTTGATCGCGGCCACCTCGGGCGCGTCCTCGGCGGTGACGTGCAGGCCGGGAACCAGGTCGCCGGGTGTCATGAACACCGCATCGGACTCGCCCAGCGAGGGCAGCACCCGGCCGATGTGGTGCAGGAACGCCTCGTTGGGCCCGACGACCAGAACGCCGTGACGTTCGATGCGCTCGCGGTGGGTGTAGAGCAGATAGGCAACGCGATGCAGCGCCACCACGGTCTTGCCGGTGCCCGGGCCGCCCTCGACCACGAGCACCCCGGTGTGCTCGTTGCGGATGACCTCGTCCTGTTCGGCCTGGATCGTCGCGACGATGTCGCGCATGCCCTCATCGCGCGGGGCGTTCACCGCCGCGAGCAGTGCGGCGTCGCCTTCGTCACCCTCGGTGGGCCGGCCCAGCACCTCGTCGGTGAAATCGAGCACGCGGCGCGCCAGCGTGCGGAACTGGCGGCGCCGGCGCATGTTCTCCGGGTTGGCCCCGGTCGCGGTGTAGAACGGCCGGGCCAACGGTGCCCGCCAGTCCAGCAGCAACGGTTCGTAGTCGTCGTCGCGGTCGAAGAGACCCAGGCGCCCGACGTAGAGACGCTCTCCGTCGACGGTGTCCAGCCGTCCGAAGCACAGGCCGTTGTCCGCTACGTCGAGCCGGTTTCCTTCCTTGGCCAGCGCCAGCACCTCGGCGTCGCGTTCCACCGCGGACCCGCCGTGCTCGCGCAGCGCGGTGCGGTACCGGTCACGCACGAGGTTGCGTTCGGCATCCAAGCGGGAGTAGAGCCCGTCGACATAGGTCTGTTCGGACTGCACTTCGACATCGTGATCGTCAGCTGGCACGTGCTCCTCGTTCATCCGTGGTCAGGTTCGGCCAGCGATTGTGCGCCATCACCGGGGCCTTGCGGCAAGGCCCCGGGGTCGCGATAACCTGGAAGAGGCACGGGGTCAGTCGATCGTGCCTATCCCATCCGGCCCGCATCCACGATACGCAACACCGCGGCACCGTCCTCGTCGCTCGCGGCCAGGTCGACTTCCACTTCGAAGCCCCAATCGTGATCTCCGGCAGGATCTTCGAGGATCTGTCGCACACGCCACACCTGCGGCTGCCGATCGAAGATCAGCAACGCCGGGCCACGTGCGTCGGCTCCGGTACCCACCTCGGCGTGCTCGTCGAAATACGCCTCACCCGCATCGGCCCAGCGCTCGGCCGTCCAGCCGGATGCGGCATCGAGCGCCCCGAGCTCGTCCCAGCGGGACCGGGCGAACAGCTCCACCCGGCGGAACAACGCATTGCGCACCATCGCGGTGAACGCCCGCTCGTTGCCCGTCAGCGGGCGAGGCCGGGCGGGCACGGCCACCGGCGCGTTGTGAGGTTGGTCCGGGCTGGTCAGCTGCTCCCACTCGTCGAGCAGGCTGGAATCGACCTGGCGCACCAATTCGCCGAGCCACTCGACGATGTCGGCCAGCGCTTCGGTCCGCGCGGCCGTCGGCACTCCTGAGCGCAGCGCCTTGAACGCATCGGACAGGTAGCGCAGCACCGCCCCTTCGGAGCGGGTCAACCCATAGACGCTGATGTACTCGCGGAAGGTCAGGGCGCGCTCCCACATCTCACGCACCACGGACTTGGGGGACAGGTGCCCGTCGGCGGCCCACGGATTGGTCTGCCGGTACAGCTCGTAGGTGTGCTCCAGCAGTTCGGCCAGCGGCTTGGGATAGGTGACCTCGTCGAGCAGTTCGATGCGTTCGTCGTACTCGATGCCCTCGGCCTTCATCTCCGCCACCGCCTCGCCCCTGGCCTTGTTCAGTTGGGCGGCCAGGATCTGGCGGGGATCTTCCAGCGTGGCCTCGATCACCGAAACGACGTCCAGCGCATAACTTTCGGATTCGGGGTCCAGTACATCGACCGCGGCCAGCGCGAACGTCGACAGCGGTTGGTTGAGCGCGAAGTCCGGCGGGAGGTCGACGGTCAGCCGGTAGCGGCGGCCGTCTGCCTCGGGTTCGGCAAGCCGCTCGACCACACCGGCCTGCAGCAGCGAGCGGGCGATGCCGACCGCCTCCCGGATGTGCTTCAGTTGACGTTTGCGCGGTTCGTGATTGTCGGTGAGGAGGCGACGCATCGCCGCGAACGGGTCGCCCGGACGGTCGACCACATCGAGGATCATCGCTGTCGACACCCGCATATTGCTGGTCAACGCTTCGGGGGCCGCGTCGATCAGCCGGTTCATGGTGTTCTCACCCCACGGCACCATTCCCTCAGGGACCTTGCGCCGCACCAGCTTTCGACGCTTCTTCGGATCGTCGGCCACTTTGGCGAACTGTTTGAGGTTCTCCACCTCGTGGTCGGGCGCCTGCACCACCACGGTGCCCGCGGTGTCGTACCCGGCGCGCCCGGCCCGTCCGGCGATCTGGTGGAACTCGCGGGCGTTGAGTAACCGCATCCGGGTGCCGTCGTACTTGGACAGGGCGGAGAAGACGACGGTGCGGATCGGTACGTTGATGCCGACGCCGAGGGTGTCGGTACCGCAGATCACCTTGAGCAGTCCGGCCTGGGCCAGCTGTTCCACCAGCCGGCGGTACTTGGGCAGCATGCCGGCGTGGTGGACGCCGATGCCGTGCCGCACGAGCCGCGACAGCGTGGTGCCGAACGTCGTCGAGAACCGGAAGGCGCCGATCATCTCGGCGATCGCGGCCTTCTCCTCCTTGGTGCTGACGTTGACGCTCATCAGCGCCTGAGCCCGCTCCAGTGCCGAGGCCTGGGTGAAATGCACGACGTAGATCGGTGCCTGTTTTGTGTCGAGCAGGTCGGCGATGGTCTCGTGCATCGGCGTGGTGGCGTACGAGTAGAACAGCGGCACCGGCCGTTCGGCCCCGGCCACCAGCGCCGTCTCCCGCCCGGTGCGCCGGGTCAGGTCCTTGCGCAGGAACTCGACGTCACCCAGCGTCGCCGACATCAGCAGGAACTGCGCCTTGGGAAGCTCGAGCAGCGGCACCTGCCACGCCCAGCCGCGATCCGGGTCGCCATAGAAGTGGAACTCGTCCATGACCACCAAGCCGATATCGGCGTCGGCACCTTCACGCAGCGCGAGGTTGGCCAAGATCTCGGCGGTGCAGGCGATGATCGGCGCATCGGCGTTCACCGACGCATCCCCGGTGAGCATGCCGACGTTGTCGGCCCCGAACACATCGCACAGTGCGAAGAACTTTTCGCTCACGAGCGCCTTGATCGGGGCGGTGTAGAAGCTGACGCGGTCCGCGGCGAGCGCCGCATAGATCGCCCCGGTGGCCACCAGAGATTTGCCCGAGCCGGTCGGCGTCGCAAGGATCACGTTCGCCCCGCTGACCAGTTCGATCAGCGCCTCTTCCTGTGCCGGGTACAGCGTGGTGCCGTTGGCCTCGGCCCACGCGGCGAAGTCGGTGAACAGCGTGTCGGCGTCGCCGCCCTTGGCTTGCAGTGCCGAGAGGTCGCTCGGATCGTCGAGCAGGGGAGTGGTCATGTTGGTAACCAGCGTGCCAGCTCGCCCGCATCCCCGATCGCCCAGGCACGGTCCACGTTCGTAACGCAGTGGCGAAAAACAGGCTGCTCGGCCGCCACTGCGTTACGAGCGTGAGAGCGCCGTTATCCGAACTGCCCCGGCTGGTAGTCGCCGGCGGGCATCTGAACGATCACGTTCAAGCGGTTGACGGTGTTCATGAAGGCGATCAGGCACACCAGCGCGGCCAGTTGGTTCTCGTCGTAATGCTTGACCGCATTGGCCCACACGTCGTCACTGACCCCGCCCGCCGCATCGGCGATCCGGGTGCCCTGCTCGGTCAATTCCAGGGCCGCGCGTTCGGCCTCGGTGAATACCGTTGCCTCCCGCCATGCCGCGACCAGGTGGAGGCGCTGCTGGGTCTCCCCGGCGAGCACCGCGTCCTTGGTGTGCATGTCGGTGCAGAAGGCGCAGCCATTGATCTGGCTGGCGCGCAGTGCCACCAATTGCTGCGTCGCCTCCGGGAGCGCCGAGTCCGTGATCACCTTGCCCGCCGAGGTGACGTACTTGAGCATCTTGACGGCGGTCGGGTTCTCGAACAGGTTCAAACGAGCATCCATGGTGCACTCCTGGTTGATGGGGATTACCCCCTCGAGACACCTCGACTCGACGAAATGTGACATGTGCGCCGGAGAACCGGTGTGCGGCGATAATCAGCGGGTGCCGATGCCGACCACGCTTGAGTCCGTCCTGTTGGTCGTTGTCGTCGTGCTGTTCGCGGCGTTCGTCACGTTCCTGGTGCTGTTCATCGTGAGCCGGCGGCAGCTGACGAACGCGCGGCGTGAGATCGAGCGCATGAAGCTCGAGGATGAGGACCGCAGGCGGAAGCGTCGTCGGGGTGTGGCGCCGTTGGCCATCAAGACGGTCTTTCAGACCGCGGACATGCTGATCAACAAGGGGCTGGGCGCAACGGTCCGCAACTCGATCGAGGACCTCGCCGGATGGGCGCAGGTGGAACGCCCGGATCTGGCGCGGCTGACCGCTGACGGACGCGTCGTCATCGTTTTCTCGGACATCGAGGGCTCGACCGAGTACAACGCCGCGATGGGTGACCGGGCCTGGGTGAAGCTGCTGGAGAAGCACAACAAGCTCGTCCAGGCGCGGGTCGACAAACACGGTGGCCATGTCGTCAAGACGCAGGGCGACGGTTTCATGATCGCGTTCGCCGACCCGGAGAACGCGGTGCGGTTCGCCACCGATGTGCAGAGCGCGCTCGCGGAGAACGCCCAGCGGTGGCAGGCCATCCGGGTGCGGATCGGCGTGCACATGGGCACCTCGGTGCGCCGCGGTGACGACCTGTTCGGTCTCGACGTCGCGATGGCGGCCCGCGTGGCCGGTCAGGCTGATGGCGGCGAGATCCTCGTCAGCGAGCCGGTCGGTGACGCGGTCAGGCATCTCGATGACATCGTCCTCGGTGCGGCCCGCGAAGTGGAACTGAAGGGCCTCCCGGGGAAGCACCGGCTCTATCCGGTCCTCAGCCTCGAGCAGCGGGCTTTGGAGGCGGCGGCTGGACGTGACTCGTGACCCATTGCGCGGCGAGCTTGATCAGGCCTGATTTCGGATAGGTGATGTGCGCGTTCCAGTCCCGGCCGGGCGAGCAGATGGGGTCGTTGGTGTTGCACAGGTCCGCGGTCCTGGCGCCGAAGTCGGGGCTCATGCGGGTCAGGGGCTGGCCGAGACGCGCCGACGGGTTACCGAAGACCACGACAGAGGCGACGCGCGGAACGACCGCGGCAGGCAGCGGGGCGGAGTAGCCGAGACCGGCGACCGGTGAGGTGGCCACGACGTCGACCACCGCCGCGCCCTGCGAGTAGCCGCCCATCACGATCTTGGTCTTGGGGCAGCGTGCCGCCGTGGCCTGGATCCGCTTGCTCATGTCGGTGGCTCCGGCCGCGGCCTTCATGAAGTCCCACGACGCGGGGTACTCCACCGCGTAGGTGTCGACCGTCGAGCCTTTGACCATGGGGCGCAGCGTGTCGACGAACGCCTTGCCGACATTGCCGATGCCGGCGGGTTCGTCGGTGCCGCGGGCGAACACGACCTCGATGTCGGGACACTTCGGCGCCGCCGAGGACACGGGTGTCGCGATCGTGCACACGGCGGCGGCCGCAGTCACTGCTGCGATGCCCGCGAGGGCCGACACATCACCCACGAATCACTTCTACCACTCTTTCAACAGTGGTGCTCAGGCATACCAGGTCTGCGTAACGGGTACTCGATGACGGTGACCAGTCCAGTTCTCGACGAACTCCTGCACATCGAACGGGCCGGGTGGGACTCGCTGTGCGAGTCTTCCGGCGCCGATTTCTACGGCGAACTGATGCTGCCCGACGCCGTCATGGTCCTCGCCAACGGCATGGTGATGGACCGGAACACCGTCGTCAGCGCGTTGGCGCAATCCCCGCCGTGGCGTGCGTATGAGATCAGCGGCGTCCGGTTGATCGCCCTCGACGACGACAACGCGGCTCTGGTCTACACGGGTACGGCCTACCGCGACGGCGACGAGCCCGCGTTCGTCGGCGCCATGTCCAGCGTCTACCACCGGGTCGACGGAGTGTGGAAGCTCACGCTGTATCAGCAGACCCGCAAGCCGGACCAGTAGGCGGCGTGGCCTCGCCGGTCGCGTCGAGGGCGTCCCGCATATGGTCGAGCGGTGACGATCGCCTATGACGAAGCCCTGCGGGAACGCATCGGTGCGCATCTGGCGGGGCACGAGCGCCGCGCCGTGACCGACCCGACGAAGCGGCACGCGGCCGTCGCGGTGGTCCTGGTCGACTCCGAACTCGGTGAGGACCGGGTGGATCCGGCTCCGGTCGACGAGTGGATCGGGGGTCGGCCGATGCCGGAGCCCGGACTCGACGGACGCATGGTCGACGTATCCGGCGGGGCCGCTTTCCTGTTGTGTCGCAGGACTTCTCGGCTGTCGTCGCATGCCGCGCAGTGGGCGCTACCCGGCGGGCGGCTGGATCCCGGGGAGTCGGCGATCGAGGCCGCGCTGCGGGAACTGGACGAGGAGGTCGGGGTGAGCCTGCCCGACTCGGCGGTGCTGGGCCTGC
The DNA here is from genome assembly GCF_004762045.1 of Mycobacterium sp. DL99. Taxonomy (GTDB): domain Bacteria; phylum Actinomycetota; class Actinomycetes; order Mycobacteriales; family Mycobacteriaceae; genus Mycobacterium. The sequence goes on along the minus strand of NZ_SJOM01000007.1, from coordinate 6,418,915 downwards.
TCGACGACTACCCGACCCGCTCGGGATACGTCATCACCCCGGTGGTGGTCTGGGGCGGCGGACGGCTGGATCTGCGCCTGTCGCCCGACGAGGTGGTGGCGGCGTACCGGGTGGGGCTGCATCAGCTGCAGCGCGAGGATTCGCCGCGGTTCATCGCGATTCCGGAGAGCCCGCGCCCGGTGGTGCAGATTCCGTTGGGCAATGACCTGATCCACGCGCCGACCGGCGCGGTGCTGCTGCAGTTGCGCTGGCTGGCCCTGGAGGGGCGCACCGATCCGGTCGACGAACTCGAACAACCGGTCTTCGCCTGGAAGTAGGGCTCAGGACCGGGCCGGGTGTGCCCACCACCCGGGATAGTGTCCAGTCGTAGCCGATTGAGTGGGTTTCATTGAGTCGGGTCAATACGACGGAACGGAATGGCTGTGGCAGACGGGTTGTCTGCGCGTGAGGCGAAGCGCCTGCAGACGCGTGAGCGGTTGATGGGTGCGGCGATCGCAGAGTTCAAACGCGCGGGGATGGCCGAAGCGGACGTGGGCGCGATCGTGACCGCAGCGGGCGTGGCGCACGGCACGTTCTTCTTCCATTTCCCCACCAAGGAGCACGTGCTGCTGGAGCTGGAGCAGCGCGAAGAGGAGCGGATCGCCAAGCAGTACACCCAGTTCCTCAAGAAACCGCACAGCCTGGAGGACGGGCTGCGGGAAGCCATGCGCCTGGTCATCGGGCTGGAACGTAGGCTCGGCGGCGTCCTGTTCAAAGACTTTCTGGCCCTGCACTTCTCGCAGACCCGGCCACCCGCACCGGACAGCCAGGAGCATCCGGTGATCTCCGGGGTGGCCAGGGAGATTGAACTGGCCCAGCAGCAGGGCGCGGTCGCCGCCGACGTCAACCCGTGGAACAGCGCGGTGTTCTTCCTGCTCGGCTTCTACGCGCTGTTGATCACGACCAACGATTGGCCGACCCGCGACGCCCTGCTGGATGACTACGTCGTCAGGACCATGCGGAGCCTCGCGCCCTAGACCTGGCGCTGCCCCTGCGGGCCCCTGTCCAGCCGCCGATTCGTTGACTATAGTCAGTCAACAGTTCGGGACCGGCTCGCAGGAGGACGCTTGAATCTGCCGACCATCAGGCCGCGCCGCACGGCCGCGGCAGGTGCGCCCGCGCGCCCGGTGGCCGACCACGACGAGCAGTCCAGAACCGCGCAGCGTCAGGCCGACAAGTGGCTGATCGCCGGTTCGCTACTGATCGGCAGTGCCGTCCTCGGCATCATCGGGCTGCCGATCTTCCTACGCGGTGTGTGGTTGCTGCGACGTGCCCAGCGGGACGGATTGTCGGTGCGTCCGATGATGGTCACGCTGATCGGCTACCTCGTCGTCATCGATGCGGCGATCAACGCGATGGGCTGGTCGCTGGACCTGATCGGCAACCACTCCTTGCTGGCCAGGGTCCTTCTGACGGGCTGGGGCAACATGTTTGACGCCGGTTACTTCTGGCATTTCAACGAGTTGTGGGTGGGCGGTGCAGGCGGCCCGGGGGAGAAGGCCTGGGAGGTCGCCCTCATCCTCACGGTGTTCACCATGCGCATCGCCGCGGGCATCGGGTTCCTGCAGATGAAGCGGTGGGGGCAGCAGTGGATGATCGTCACCTGCTGGATGGGCGTGCTGATCTGGTGCGTCTACGTCTTCAACATGACGATGTTCGCCGACGTCCGCTACGCCGGGGTGATCTTCCCGGTGATCGGCTGGTGGCTCTACGACATCTTCTACATCACCCCGTTCCTGGCGATCCCGTACCTGCACACGGTCAACCGGGAGATCTTCACCGACTGACGCACTCAGATATTGACTGAAGTCAGAAATTCGATCGCGAAGGAGGGTGCAGTGTTCTGGGAAATCTGCCGCTACATCGGCGCGTGGGGCGGCACCGCCCTGATCATCTGGTTCTGGTACTGGATGTTCTCCAACATCGGCACGTTCTGAACTGATGGCCGACCACGACGCGCTCGCAGTCGAACGCAGCTGTGCCCTGACCGCCGTAGCGCTGAGCGGCGGCCGCCGTGACGGGGTGCGGCTGGTCACCGGAGAGCAGCGTGGTTTCGGGCTGAGCGCGCCGCTCGACTTCGTGCTGGTTCCCCACCCGGCAGCCGTGCCCACCTGGACCCGACGCTCGTTGACCTGCGGGGTGGCGCTGCAATGCGCCCCGTCGAAGGACCGGCTGGTGCACTACCGACTCAACGAGCTGTCCGGCCGTGAGCTGCGGGCCCTGACGCTGATCGAAGCCGGGGTGGCGCTGGGCTGGATCGCGACCCGTTGGCCCGGCCTGATCAGCGAAACCCGAAGACTTCTACCGGAACTGGGGCACGCCGACGGCGATCTGCCGGCCGCCGACATGCTGCAGCGGGCAGTGGAGCTGGCGCGCGGCCGCGGACAGCTCGATGTCGACCCGCTGCTGGGCCGGCTGCCCGTCGCCTGGACCGCGCCGGCCGGTCTGACCGACGGGTTGCGCCGCAGGTTCGGCCGGATGCCGTGGACCAGTACCCAAAAGCGGCTACCCAGGCCGTATTCCGTGCCGGTCGGCGGTGACGGCGGAGTGCGCAACCCTAATCTGCCGCCCCCGAGCCGGCCGCAGGACAACGACCTCGACGTCACCCCGCAGCACCGGCCGGGCATTCCCTACCCGGAGTGGAACGCGTGGACCGACAGTTTCCTGCGCGATCACGTCGCCGTCGTCGAGCACGCCAAACCGCCGCGCAGCCGCCAGTCTGCGCCGGTATCAGCCGATCTGCGGGCCTGGTTCTCAGAACACACCCACCGTGCGATGACCGACGGCCTGGAGGACGGATCCGACCTGGATGTGGATTCCTATGTGCGCCACCACATCGACCTGGCTACCGGAGAGGCGGGCGAACCCAGGGTATTCCGGGAGTTGTTGCCCAGCAGCCGGGACGTGTCCACGGCGCTGTTGCTCGACGGCAGTTCGTCATTGGGGGTGCACGGCGGCCGGATCTTCCGGCTCGAGCTGGCCTGCGCCGACGCGTTGTCGCGGGCGATGACCCAGGCCCGCGAACGCCACGGCATCTTCGTGTTCTCCGGGAACACCCGGCACCGGGTGGAAGTGCAGTGCCTCAAGGACTTCGAGGACCGGCGGTTCGTCCCGCCGAGCGCGGCCGGCCTGGTCGCCGGGGGATACACCCGCCTGGGCGCGCCCTTGCGACATCTGACCAGTCGCCTGCTCGCCCAACCGTCGGAGCGGCGGCTGCTCATCGTCATCGGCGACGGACTGATCTCCGACGAGGGCTATGAGGGGCGCTACGCCTGGGCGGACACCGCGCATGCGGTCGAGGAGGCCAACGACGCCGGAGTCGCCGTGTACTACGTCGGCGTCGGGCCGACCCGTGTCGATCCCCTGCCCGAGGTGTTCGGACCGCGGCGCTCCCAACGGATCCGCCGCGTCGAGGAGCTTCCGCGCGTGCTGGCGCACGTACACCGCGAACTGGTCGCGGCCTGACTGGAGGGACGGAATTGAGTACTGACGTATATTTCGCCAACGGCAACGAGATTCAGCTGTTCGAGCAGGCCTACGCCCGCCGGATACCGGTGATGCTGACCGGTCCGACCGGCTGCGGCAAGACCCGCCTGGTCGAGCACATGGGTTCGTTGTTGAAGCGCCCGGTGGTGACGATCAGCTGCCACGACGACCTGACCAGCTCCGATCTGGTGGGCCGGTTCATGGTCACCGGCGGCGACGTGGTGTGGACCGACGGGCCACTGACCCGCGCGGTCAAGGCCGGGGCCATCTGTTACCTCGACGAGGTGGTCGAGGCCCGGCACGACTCGCTGGCCATCCTGCATTCGCTCACCGACCATCGCCGCGCGCTGTACCTCGACCGGGCCGGGGAGGTGGTGCGGGCACCGGACACCTTCATGCTGGTGTGCTCCTACAACCCGGCCTACCGCAGTTCGCTCAAGGAGCTCAAACCGTCCTTCCGGCAACGGTTTGCGACGCTGCCGATGACGTACCTACCGCCCGAGCGCGAGGCCGGGGTGATCGTCGCGGAGACCGGAGTCGGTCACGACACCGCAGCGCGTCTGGTGGCCTGTGCCGTGGCGATCCGCAGCGCAGACGCCGCGTTCCATTTCGAGCCGCCCTCGACCCGCGTGCTGGTCACCGCGGCACAGCTCGTCGCGGAGGGCGCCACCGAATTCGACGCCGCCGAGGCCTGCGTGCTCGCGCCGCTGAGCACCGACGGGGCGATCAACGACGGGCTCCGCGAGGTCGCGGCAGCCGGCCTGCTCCACGGTGCGGCCCGAAACCGAGGAAAGGACGCCCGATGAACGAACAGGAGCGAAAGCGCAAGCGCGCGTTGATTGTTCTACAGGTTGTCGTCTACGGCTACCTGTTCACGATGTTCTGCATCCAGCTGTACATGTCCTTCGCCAGGGGCTGGTGGGACCTGTGAACCTGCCGCTGGCCCGGTCTGATTCGGTGACACTCGAGGATCACCACGAGCAGTCCCGGCTGGCTCAACGCCGGGCCGACAAGTGGATGATCGCCGGCGCCCTGCTGATGGGCATGTGGATTCCGGGTCTGATCGGGTTCCCGATCTTCATGCGTGGGGTGTGGTTACAGCGCCAGGCCCAGCGCGACGGCTTGTCGGTGCGGCCGATGATCGTCACGCTGATCGGCTACCTCGTGCTGATCGACGGTGCGCTCAACAGCCTGGGATGGGCGCTGGATCTGGTGGCCAACCACACCCTGATCAACCGCGTGCTGATGGTCGGCTGGGGCTACATGTTCGACGCCGGCTACTTCTGGCACTACAACGAACTCTGGATCGGCGGTTCGGCCGGGCCGGGTGAGAAGTCGATGGTCTTCGGCATGATCGTCACGGTTTTCGCGATGCGTTGCGCCGCGGCCATCGGGTTCCTGCAGATGAAACGCTGGGGACAACAGTGGATGATCGTCACCTGCTGGATGGGCGTGCTGATCTGGTGCGTCTACGTCTTCAACATGACGATGTTCGCCGACGTCCGCTACGCCGGGGTGATCTTCCCGGTGATCGGCTGGTGGCTCTACGACATCTTCTACATCACCCCGTTCCTGGCGATCCCGTACCTGCACACGGTCAACCGCGAAATCTTCACCGACTGAACATCTTTCAAGGAGCGCATGGTGTCGATGACTGACGAAACCGAAACAGACCCGGCACAGGATCTGCCGCCGGGTACCACGCCGTACTACGCGAACATGCACAAATGGATCAAACGGGCCGTGATGGTGTGCCTGGTCGCGCTGGTGGTGGAGGGCGCGTTCACGTTGCCGTTCATGGCCGTCTACTACGGGTATCCGACGCTCAGCCTGACGCAGATCTGCAGTGAGCTGCTCAAGGTCCGCTACTCCGATGACACGTTGGAGTGCAAGCATCCCTACCCGATGTTCGGCCCGCCGGAGGGCGCCGAAGGCAAGGACACCGCCCGCGACGAGTGGGGGATCCAGCCGACCCCGAAGTACGACCGGCTGGGCTTCCGCGAGTTGGTGCGCCGGTACGAGGAACGTCAGGCCCGCCAGGTCGCGGAACAGGGCAAGTAGATGCCCAAGTCGGCTGAAGAGCACGCGCGCAACTGGGATCTGCGCCACGAGGACTTCAACGATCACGACCTGCTGTACGAGGTGTATTCGGTGATGCGCCGGCGCGCACCGATCGCGCACACCGAGTCACCGTTCTTCCCGACCGACGGTGCCTGGGTCGCGCTGGGATACGACGAGTGCTACCAGATCGCCCAGGACTGGCAACAATTCTCCAGCAATCCGACGCCGGAGGGTGCTCAGCAGGCCGGCGGTGATCTGGTGATCACCCTCGATCCACCGCGGCAGCAGAAGTTCCGCAAAGTGCTCAACCCCTACTTCTCCCCGGCACGGATGAAGGCGCTGGCGCCGCAGATCCGGGCCGAAACCGACCTGTTGATAGATGAGTTCATCGAAGACGGGGCAGGGGATCTGGCCCAGGTCGCCTGGCAACAGCCCGGCATCGTGTTCTTCAAGTACCTGCTCGGCATGCCCGTCGGCGATGTCCCGTTGTGCATCGAGCTGGTCGACACCGCTCTCAACGGTGGCACCGAGCAGGACCGGATGCTGGCCTGGGGCGGGTTGTATCAGCATCTGCACGATGCGGTGTCAGCCCGGACCAACGCACCTGCGTGTGATGACATGATCGACGTGCTACTGCACGCCGAGATCGACGGTGAACCTCTGCCGTTCAACGACATCGTGGCCAATGCCATTCTGCTCGTTCAGGCCGGCCTTGAAACGACAGCCAGTGCAATGTCTTTCGCATTCCACTATCTGTCGACGCACCCCGGCGAGCGTGACCGGCTGATCGCCGAGCCCGAGATCCTGCCCAGGGCGGTCGAGGAGTTCATCCGGTTCGCCGGCTCGATCCACAGCCTGCCGCGCACCGTGGCCGAGGACGTCGAGCTGAGCGGGCGCCGGTTCTGCCCTGGCGACTCGGTTCTGGTCAATTACGCCGCGGCCAACCGGGATGCCACCCAGTTCCCGGATCCAGATCGCTGCGTGCTGGACCGTTCCGCCAACCGGCACCTGGGCTTCGGGGCCGGTGTGCACCGGTGCCTCGGCTCCAACCTGGCCCGCCTGGAGTTCGCCATCGGACTCGAGCAGGTGCTCGCCCGGATGCCCGATCTCGCCTCGGATCCCGAAGGCGCCGCGGTGTTCCACGGCAACTCCGTGACGCGTGGCTACCGACGGATCCCGGTCGTGTTCACCACGGGCGAGCGGTCGACTGTATTGCGGGGACCTAACGATTCGGTGGTCTCTCGGGGTTGACGCTCGTGCAAGTAGCAAAGCCGTGGTTCAGTGGTAGTCGATGTCTGGTACCTGGTCCCCGCGTCGCTGTATCACCGCTGCGGTGACGGCGGGTATTGCGTTGCTCGCGGTGGGGATTCCTTCGGCCACGGCCGCCCCGGCCAGTGATGCCCGCGGCTATGTCGATTCCACGGCGCGGTGCGACAGTGCGGACGCGACCGTGCTGTTCGGCAGCACCGACGCCTCGCGGGTGGCGATCTGTTCGGTGTCGGGCGGCAAGTACGAGTATCGCGGTGTGCGGTTGCGCGACGGCGCCAAGTTGATCATGCCGGCCACACGCAACGACGACGGTGCGTTCCGCGTGGAGAATGCCGGGATCGAATACCTGGTGACCTCGAAGTCGCTGGTGCTCAGCGTGGGGGAGAAGGTGATCCGCGAGGAGTCGATGATCGACTTCCATCGCCCGGGAGCGCCCGCGGCTCAGGACGTACCGAAGTCCCCGGGTACGGCCCCGGCTCCCGCGACAGCGGCGCCCACGCCGACAACTCCGCTACCGCCGCCGCTTGCCGCCGAAGTCGGTGGAAGCGGCGCCCGTCGTTGAGCCGCTAACCCGCTGACCTGCGCCATCGTCGGTGCCGTTGAACGCAGGCAATGAAAATGATAATCATTAACGGTATGCGTGAGTGCTCGTCGCCCCTGCCGGCATCTGATCTGGACCGCCTGAGACCGGGAACGATCTGTCTGACGGTTCCGCTCGTCGACGAGGTCGTCCAGGTGGGTATCGGCGGCGAGTTTTCGACCACCGTCGTCGCGGTCTCGGTGACGGCGTCATCCGTGCGGGTGCGCCGGCTCGACGGCCGGCGGCTCCAGGCGCACATCGTCGAGGGCTGGCAGGGTGCAACCGAGCCCGGCGTGGCGACTCCGGTATTCGGCGAGCCGGTCGAGGCTTTGGTGCTCGAACGCCGCGGCGGGCGCTGGGTTCCGGGCCCGGGTCTGTGCCGTCGGATCGTCCACCTCGATCCGTTTGTCGGCACGCTCGCACGATTCGCCCTGGCCAAGCAGGCACGTACCGCCGATCAGGCAGTAGGTGCGGCGTAGCTCTGCAGGTACCGGGTCAAAGCCCGTTCGCCCTCGGTGAGGATCGCGCGGTCTGTTTCCGGGCCGGCGTGGAAGGCCATCTCCAGCAGACGATCACCCATCTCCACCGCCACCATCGTCACCAGGGGATCGGTGCCTACGCGGAGTAGACCCCAACGCAGCAGCCCGGCGTGCAGGGCGTAGGCGAACTCGGCCCGGCGCGCCCGCGGGTCGGCGAGCAGGCCGCTGGCCAGGCTGGTGTAGTGCAGGTTGACCAGGTGCGGGTGGTTACGAAGGTGCTCGTAGTGGAATTCGAAGATGCCGTGGGCGACCTCGGCCAGGCTGGTCGGGGCGAGCGCGGCGAGTATCGCCGCGCCTTCGGCGTCACGCCGGTCGAGGTGGTCGGAGACGATCTCCTGAAGGATCGCGTCGCGGTTGGGGAAGAACTGATAGACCGTCGCGACCGGGACCTCGGCCCGGTGAGCGATTGCCCGGGTCGTGACGGCGTCGACGCCCTGCGTTTCGAGTAGTTCCAGTGCTGCGGTCCGGATTCGTTCGACGCGTCGTCGGCTGCGCTCCTGCACAGGTTGTCGTCGCCGTAACGGCTTGTGGGTGACCACCTAGAAATCGTCGCACACGAAAAATGTGAACCCGATTCATGTTAACTATTGTCCCGGGCGTTTCAAGGGGCCAAGGGCTGAGTGCTATGCCGCAGCGCACGGTTGCGACCTCGCGTGGTTGAACTCACAGGGTTGGGACAGTGCGCCGGTACCGTGGGCAATCGTGTCGATACTGTCCACGCCCCTGGTGGCCGATTCCTTGGCCAGGTTGTTCTCCGCGACGGCGCGTCCGACGCCCATGCGCGGCGTCCGGTTCCCCGAAATCACCGGCAGCACAACGCTGATCGAAATCCCGACCCGTCACGGTGAGGTGGCCGCGACGGTGTACCACCCGCCGTCGGGCGACGCGAAGCCCGCGGTGTACGTGAACGTGCACGGCGGGGGCTTCGTCGTCGGGCACCGCGAACAGGACGACCCGTGGTGCCGTTTTCTCGCCGCCCACGCGGATGTCGTTGTGGTCAATGTCGATTACCTGTTGGCTCCGGGGCACCGTTTCCCCACACCGGTCGAACAGATCTATGACGTGCTCAGCTGGGCAGCGGCGCCCGAGCGGGACTGGGACGGCACTCGGCTGTGCGTCGGAGGCCAGAGCGCGGGTGGCAGCCTGTCTGCGGGGGCCGCCCGGCTGGCCTTCGAGAAGGGCGGGCCGCAGATCGCACTCCAGTTTCTGCACTACCCGCCGCTGGATCTCGTCACCGCCACAAGGGACAAGCACTCCCCGCGGGATGCCAAGGCGGTGTTGAAGCCGTGGATGGGCGACGTGTTCGACACCGCGTACGTCCCCGATCGCGCGCAGCGCACTGACCGTCTGGTGTCCCCGGTGTGGGGAGCCAACGCCGACGGACTCGAGGGGATCGCCCCGGCGCTGATCGTCACCGCCGAATACGACCGGCTGCGCGACGAGGCGTGGCAGTACGCGCAGAAGCTCGAGGCGGTGGGCGCCCTGGCCGAGTATCACGAAGTGCCCGACGTCGACCACGGCTACAACATCATGAGCAACGCAACCGAGGTCACCCGCAAGGTCTACGAGCGGATCGCCGCGCACGTCCGCCGCGCCACCGCACCGTGACGCGGATCTCGTTGGGAAGGTCTTGCGGGATGGTCACCTGTATTTAGGCTTCACTTACCTGATGCCGCCTACGGACGGGATGGATCAAACGCGGACCGATCGGCCTGATCGGGCACACCAAGTCCGATGCGGCCGAAACCGTCACGAGTCTGCTCAACGACCTGCCGGGCCTGCGGGCCCCCGAAACCGCCGACCCTGACGCGATACTCGCGCATCTGGCGGCCGGCGGTGTCGACTACACCACCTGGGCCGAATGGGAACGCCTCGACGCCCACGAGGTGTCACGGGGCGAGGTGCAGGGCCGTGAAGGCGTGAAGGTGGTCGCGCGCGAGGACATGATCCAGGCCGGACGCGACGCCCTCGTGCGCGACTGATCAGGATCGCGTTCTTCTTCGGGTAGCCCGATGACCGAACGGCGCAAGCGGCGCCCAACTCTTGCGGCGCATGCTTAGTCGTGGCTTTTGGTGGTGGTGGTGCGGTATTGCGCTGGGGTGAGGCCCGTGCGCTTCTTGAATGTAGTGCTGAAGTGGCTGTGAGTTGTGAATCCCAGTGCGGCACTTATTTCAGTGATCGACCGATCGGTGCTGTTGAGCAGGGTCTTGGCGTGCCTGATACGCCGGTCGAGGATGAACTGATGCGGCGTGGTGGGAAACGCCGCGGCAAACGCTCTGGTGAACCCGCCGACCGTCATACCCACCAGGTCAGCCAGTGTTGCCACGCTGGTGTCGGTCTCACCGCCAGGTGTGTCGATGTGGTTGAGCAGCTGGATCTGTTGTTCGTGGGTGAGGTGACGGGTTGCGTGCGGGTGCGGCGTGGCTGCGGGCGTAAACCGATCGATCAGGTGCAGGCGAAGGGCTTCGGTGAGGGATGCGGTCAGCAGACGCGCGGTCGAGTCGTTGCGTTCGGCGAGCTGTCGCATGTGTTCGACGAGGTGGAGCGTGAATGGGTGGCGTCGCTGGATCACCGACGTGGTGGCATTGACATCGAAAGGCTGGAGTGGGAGCAGGATTTCACAGACTTCCGCCACGGGTCCCAGCGTCACCGCCCCGGTGCGCCAGTCTGCCGGTAACACCCACAGGTCAGCGCGCCTGAGATGTAACTCGGTAGATACGACCCGGCTCGGTCGGAGGCATTGGGGGCTGGGGCACATGATGATCCGCTGCGGCGTGTGAACGTGCCACTCGGGGTGTTCGATCACCGGGTCCGAGGCGAATGCGGCGACAACCCACATCTGTGATGTCCGGTCGCGACGCGGCCCGCTGGAGGAGCGGGGCCGGTGAGAGGATTCGTCCCCGGACGGCGGTATGCGGGACGCGGCGTGGTGGCCATATTCTCGATGAGGCGTTGTCATTTCTGCGCTTCTAATCTGCGGAACCGCACCACCATCGCAGCGAAGAATCAACGAGAACGTCGGTGACCAGCGCCCGCTCAATGGCGTCGAGGGCCGGCATCTGCTCGGTGAGCTGCAGCTGATGCTCCCGCTTAGTAAGTGACGACCGCGCGGAACCGTACGTCGCCCTCGATGACCTTGGTCACGGCAGTACTGACCTGTTCCTTGGGGAAGGTTTCGATCATCGGCGTGACTTTCCCGGCCGCGGCAAACTCCAGGGCCTCGGTGAGATACCGCAGCCCGTTGTGCGTCGAGCCAATGACCTTCTGCCGCTGGGCGAAGAAGGGCCGCTGCCGGTCGGTCGGAATGACGATATCTGCCAAGGGATCGAGTCCCATTGAGATCGCGCGGCCGTCGTGGCGCAGGCCCCGCAACGCGTCGGCGCCTTGGTCGTAGGAGTTACTGCAGAGCAGAAGCACATCGGCTCCCCCGGCGGCCAGCAGCTCTTCACCGTTCGCCACCACCTCGTGTGCTCCGAGTTTCCGGGCCAGCTCCTTCTTGTCGGGTGAGTGGGTGACAGCGATCGTCTGGAGCCCGGATGCCGCCGCGAACTGCACTGCCAGGTGCCCCAGACCACCGATACCGACGATCGCGACGCGCTCATGCGGTGCCGGCTCGGCGGCGCGCAGCCCGCTCCAGGTGGTGTACCCGGCGCAGAAAATCGGTGCGGCCAGCTCGAAGGACAAACTGTCCGGTATCAGCACGGTGCCGGTCGCGGTGACGGCGATGTATTCGGCATGTCCGCCCTGGGCGTTGAAGCCGGTCAGCCGGGGTCCGGCGCAATTGACAGCGGCCTGCCCCGACAGCGGCAGGTTCTCCTGGCAGTAGTCACAGCGCCCACAGGTCGACTGCACCCAGGTAGTCCCGACACGATCGCCTACCCGCCGCGTGTCCACCCCGGCCCCCACCTCGACAACCTCACCGACCACTTCGTGCCCGGTGATGAGCGGAAAGAGGTCGCCCGCCGCTCCCCGTGTGGTCCAGACGTCGGTGAAGCAAATGCCGCAAGCATGCACCTTGATCAGCACCTGGCCAGGTCCGGCCACCGGTGTCGGCACCTCACGCAATTCCCACGCGCCGTTGATTTCCGGGATAACCGCGGCCTTCATGTGTTAGCTCTCCTTAGGTGTCCCGCCGACTCTGAGCCGCCAACGTTAAATGGAGCAAACTGCTCTGTCACTAGCAGATCGCGCCACGTTGGCAATGTGGCGCACGCGATAAAGTCATCGCAATGGGCGCAGACTCCGGGACTTTCACACTTTCGCCAGCGATCACGCCACTGCTTCATAACCTGGGCATTCGGATCGATACTGTGTTGCGGCAGGCTGAGTTGCCGCCAAACGTCTTCACCGAGGGCACGACCGACCTGACGAGTGAGCGCTACTTTGCGTTCTGGCGAGCACTTGAACGTGAGAGCGGGCACGAGGCTCTACCCGTTGCGATCGCTCGGACACTCAGTGCCGAAGTGTTCGACGCACCGATATTTGCTGCACTCTGCAGTCCCAACCTCAATGTTGCGGCCCAGCGGATAGCCAAGTTCAAACATCTGATCGGGCCGATCGACGTCACTGTCGACCAAGACAGCGAACGCACCCTGCTGACCTATACCTGGTTGACCGAAGCGTTGCCGCCCTCGGTGCTGACGACTAGTGAGCTGCTCTTCTGGACAGCATTGGCGCGGCTGGCAACCCGGCAGCACATCACTCCGCTGCGGGTGTGCGCGACCGAGCCACCACCTCCATCGGAGGTCATCCGGGAGTACCTGGGCACCGATATCGAACAAGGTCCGGTTGATGCAATCATCTTCTCCGCCGAAGACTGCGGGTTGCCCTTCCATACCGAGAACGTGCAGATGTGGAACTACTTCGCGCCTCAACTTCGCGCCCGTTTATCGGAGCTGACGCAGTCCTCGCCGATGGTCGAACGGGTGCGGACCGTCCTGCTGGAGGCCCTGCCTGCCGGCCAGAGTGACATCGCCTCCGTCGCTCGGCGATTGAATACAAGCACCCGGACACTGCAGCGGCAGCTCCAGCTCGAAGACAGCAACTTCCAAGCGGTACTCAACAAGACGCGGGAGAACTTGGCTCGTCACTATCTGTCGAAGGGCGATACCAGCACCAGCCAGATTGCCCTCCTACTCGGTTACGAAGACACCAATTCGTTCTTCCGCGCTTTCCGCAGCTGGACCGGCCAAACCCCCGAACAAACGCGACTTCCGGCACCGTGAATCGCGGGTGGATCTGTCCGCAGCTCGATGGCATTCCCCTACACGAGGGTGCCCGAACGGGCCGACATCAACCCAGTGAGCTGTGCAGGGCCAGGGTCGCCGCGACGGCGTTGGCCGCCTCGGCGCCCTTCTTGACGAAGTGCTTGGTGAAGTAGTCGATGTGCTCGTCGTGCTCGTGGAAATGGTGCGGAGTGAGCACGACCGAGAACACCGGCACGTCGGTGTCGAGTTGCACGCGCATCAGCCCGTCGATCACCGCAGTGGCCACGAAGTCGTGACGGTAGATGCCGCCGTCGACGACGAGGCCGGCCGCGACGATCGCCCGGTAACGCCCGGTGAGTGCCAGACGCTTTGCGGTGAGCGGAATTTCGAAGGCACCGGGCACCTCGAAGAATTCGAGGGCCGCGCCGTCGACGCCGTGGGTGCCGATCTGCTCGGTGAATCCCTCGCGCGCCTTGTCGACGATGTTGCGATGCCAGGTGGCTTGCACGAACGCGATCTGAGTGGCTGCGTCAGACATGTGGTGACGCTATCGCACGTCGAGGTAGGCATCGGCCCAGGCGCCGATGATCCGTCCGGCGCGTTTGGCCTGCCCGGGTCCGGTCAGCAGGTGTTCGGAGCCTTCCAGCGAGACGAAGCTGCGTGGATGGCGAGCGGCCCAGAAGATGTCGCTCGCGTTCTTGATGCCGACGGTGTTGTCGGTCGGGGAGTGCAGGATGAGCAGCGGCAGTCTGAGGCCTCTGATCTTGTCGAGCAGCTCGGTGGCCCGGACATCCTCGATGAAGGCCCGCTTGAGTGTCAGCGTCTTCCCGCCGACCATCCACTCGCCGCTGCCCTCGGCGCAGACCTGGTCGATCACCGCGTCGTACTGACGCTCGACGTGGGTGGGGTCGAACGGCGCGCCCACGGTCACCACGGCCCGCACGCCGGGGGATTGCCGGGCCGCGGCGATCACCGCCGCGCCGCCCCACGAATGCCCGATCAGGAGGTCGGCCGGGGTACCGCGCTCGGCCATGAACGTGCAGGCGGCGATCACGTCATTGGCCTTGGCGGTGAAGGAGCCGTCGCCCCAGTCTCCTTCCGAGTCGCCCAGGCCCAGCGCGTCGAAGCGCAACATCCCGATGCCGTCGGCGGCCAGCTGCTTGCAGATGCGAGAGGCGGCCGGTGAGTCCTTGCCGAGGGTGAAACCGTGCGAGAAGACCCCCCAGCCCCGCACCGGCCCGTCGGGCCGATCGATCACACCGGCCAGCATCGGGCCCGTCGAGCTGGGGAAGGTGACGCGCTCAGCCATGAGGGTGGTTTACCACGTAGAGAGCGGTGCCGCGAGGAACGGAAGCGCAGCTCGGGCAGGAAGCGGCCCGGCACTCTAGTTAGCCTGGCGCCGTACTTTGCCTGAAATGCGGCGTTGGTGGGGAGGTACCTGCTTGGTTGCCAGCCTGGCTCCGTAGTCTGGAGGTCAACGTCTGCTGCTGGTCAGTGCCGCCCGGCATGCTGCGACTGAACGCAATGAGATGTGGAGCAAGTTCGTGCCCCTGAACACCATCGCGCTGGAACTCGTCCCGCCGAACCTCGAACGCGGCGTGCAGTACCCCATTGACGAGGCACGGAAAGTGCTCGCGTTGGCGGCCGAGGCCGGCATCGAAGGGCGGATCCGGCACGTCATGATCCCCGGGATGATCGACGAGGACGACGACCGTCCGATCGAGATGAAGCCGCGGATGGATGTCCTGGAGTACTGGAACATCCTGCGGCCCGAACTTCCCGATATGCGCGGCTTGTGCACCCAGGTCACGTCGTTCCTGGACGAGGCCGCCCTGGGCGGGCGGCTGATCGAGCTGAGCGGGGCCGGTTTCGATGGCATCGCGTTCGTCGGCGTGCCCCGGACCATGAAGGACGGCGAGGGCGAGGGCGTCGCACCCACGGACGCCCTCTCGATCTATGAGCAGCTGGTTCCCAACCGGGGCGCCATCCTCATCCCAACCCGCGAGGGTGAGCAGGGCCGGTTCAAATTCAAGTGCGAGCGGGGCGCGACGTACGGCATGACACAGTTGCTGTACTCCGACGCCATCGTCGGTTTCCTCAAAGAGTTCGCCGAGACCACCGATCACCGGCCCGAGATCCTGCTGTCATTCGGCTTCGTGCCGAAGATGGAGTCCAGGGTCGGGCTGATCAACTGGCTGATCCAGGATCCGGGCAATGAGGCCGTGGCCGCCGAGCAGGAGTTCGTCAGCCAGCTGGCCGAACGTGACTCGGATGAGAAGCGCAAGCTGATGCTGGACCTGTACAAGCGGGTGATCGACGGGGTGGCCGATCTCGGCTTCCCGCTGAGCATCCACTTCGAGGCGGCCTACGGGGTGTCGAAGCCCGCATTCGAGACCTTCGCCGAGATGCTCGCCTACTGGGCGCCGGACCGGGTTTCCTAGCTCGTCTCCAGGTCCCCCTTGATACCGGCCTGCTCCAGGAATGCCTGTGCAGTTGCCGGGATCCGTTGTCGATGCCAGATCAAGACCAGGGGCCGCTCGGGGCGCGGCCGGCGCAATTCGATGGTCGCGATGTGGGGCCGGGCCCACTCGGCGGTCGACCGCGGCATGAGCGCGATCCCGAGCCCGGCCCCAACAAGTTCAGCGAGATCGGTGAGGTGGTCGGTCTCGGCCCTGACATCCGGCGTGAACCCCACTTCTGCACAAGCTGTTTCGAGAACGGTGCGTAACCCTGTCCCATTGGTGAGGCATGCGAAGCGCTCGTCGCGCAGTGCGGATATCGCGACCGACGACTGTTCCGCGAGCGGGTGATCACGTGCCACCGCCACCACCAGGGGTTCGGTGACCAGGGCGGCCGCAGCGAGCGCGGCAGGTAGACGCTGCCTGGTCGGGCCGCCGAGAAGCCGCTCGCCGATCAGCCCGATGAGCGCGGTGTCGATGCGGCCGGCCAGGACGTCGGCGACGAGCGAGTCGGAATCGTTGACGCGCAACGTGATCCGCACCTCGTGGTGGCGATGCTGAAATATCCGCAGCGGGGTCAGAAGCTCCGCTGGTGGTGACGCCACGGTACCGATCGTCAAGCGACCGGCAAGAACGCCGTGTAGTGCAGCGACGGCGTGTCGCCCGGCCGCCACCGTGTCCAGAACGGCTCGGGCGTGCGGCAGGAACGCCTCGCCCTCGGCGGTGAGCCGGACCCGGCGCTCGGACCTGTCGAACAACCTGACACCCAGTTCCCGTTCAAGCTGGGCGATCTGCTGACTGATCGCTGGTTGCGCAACGTGTGCCCGCAACGCGGCGCGGGTGAATCCGCCCTCCTCCACCACCGCGAGCAGATACTCGAGCTGGCGCATTTCCATAAGTGAAGCTTATTCAGATCGATCGGAAACATATATTCGACTTCTGGCAATGGGGCGGGCAATGTTGAATTTGTGAACCCCGCAGACAACCGACTGATCGATCCGTACAACGCGGTCGGCCTGATCCCCAACTTCCAGCCCATCAGCGGTCGAGCTGACATCGCTGTCAACATCGACCACCTCGAACACCTGGCAGCGGGCGCGTTCTGGCTGTCGAATCTCGATATCCCGGTGCGGTTGCTGGCCATTCCAGAGGGGGCACTGCAGGGTTTCACCGACGAGATCCGTGATGCCGACCATGCCGAGTATGCGGCGACGTGTGCCATCGACATCCCGGGGCCGGAAACCGACCGACTGGGGGAGATGGCGCGGCGCTGGAATGTGTTCGTCATGGGTCAGGCGAAGGCGCGGCATCCCGAGTGGAAGGACCTGTTCTTCAACGTCGGGTTTGTGATCGCCCCGTCCGGTGAGATAGTGCTACAGCACTACAAGCTGAACGCGCTTCTGCCGGTGGAGCGTTCGGTTTCGCCGCACGATCTGTTCGACTGGTGGGTAGAGCGGTACGGCAGGACCCTCGACGCGTTCTGGCCCGTGGCAGATACCGAGATCGGCCGACTCGGCGTGATGATGGCCATGGAGGGCAACTTCCCGGAAAACGGTCGGGGCCTGGCGATGAACGGCGCCGAGGTGGTTTACCGGGCCTCGCTGCCGGCGGCATTCACCGAGAACGATGTCTTCGAAATCAGCAATCGTGCCCGGGCACTGGAGAACAACTTCTACGTCGTGGCACCGAACATCGGTGGCAGCATCGAGAACGGAGCACCACCGATCGATGCCGGCGGCGGACGGTCGATGATCGTCGACTACAAAGGCGGAATCGTCGGTAAACAGTTCGACACCAACGGCTCGACCTTTGTCGCGGGCACCGTCAACATCCAGGCGCTGCGGCACCACCGGGCCTCTGCGCAGGTGACGAATTGGCTCAAAGATGTCCGTACCGAGCTCGCGGAGATCATCTACGAACGCCCCATGTACCCGAAAAACCGCTATCTACACCGAATCCCGGGAAACCACGCGGAGTTTCGGCGAGAAGTTATCGAGCGCCAGATCGAGCTACTTACCGAGCGCGACATCTGGCGGCCGCCGTACCAGAATCCGACGGCATGATCAGCCCATCGCAGCGGTGACCGCCTGCGCGATGAACCGCACGGCGTCGCTGCGACTGATCGCGGCCATCAGTTGTGCGGCGGCTTGGGTTTCGGGACCCACCAGGCACGTCGGTCCCTCGGTGAGGTTGGCGAACGCGGCCGCCACCACATCCTCGACGGCTGCGGCGCCCGGCGGTGTCTGTGCCGGAGAGTCGATCTGGCCCCGTTCGTGCTCGAGCCTGCGCAGTGCGGGAGTGTCCGTCTTGCCCAGGATCAACCCGAGCACATCGACACCCTTATCGTGCAGCTCGGTCCACAACGCCTCGGCGAACACCATGTCGAAGGCCTTGCTCGCACCGTAGGCCACCATGTTCGGACCGCCGGCGAATCCGGCGCCGGACCCGAAGATGATGATGCCGCCGCGGCCCCGATCCACCATCGGTTGTGCGTAGTGGTGGCACAGCTGCATCGGCACCATGCAGTTGCGCTGCACCAGTGATTCCGCGTCCGCGAGCGGCCCGGACAGGAACGGTGCGAAGTTGGGATCGGCGCCTGCGCAGTACACCAGGAAGCCGATGTCCAGATCCGAGGTGGCTGAGATCACCTCAGCGGCAGCTGCAGGTGCGGCCAGATCAATTGCCAGCGTGCGGGTTTGCACTCCGGTCCGGGCTGCGATACCTGAGGCAACATCGTCGAGAACAGTTTGGCGCCGGGCCAGCAGTACCACGTTGAGGCCGCGGCGGGCCAGCTCTTCGGCCATCGCCGAACCGACTCCGTCGGAGGCCCCGGCCACGAGTGCCCACGGCCCGTACCTGTCTGCGAATTCCATCGATGACTCCTTAGACCGCAACGACTCGGACCGGGGTGAAGTGCCTGCGTGCGATGCGCCAACCGCCGGTGGCGCGCACCAGCTCGTCGTCGTAGAAGCCGACGGCGTTGACGCCGGAGTTGTTGTCTTGAGCCATGATCAGCGCGTCGACGTAGGTGCGGGCCGTTGCGGCGTCACCGTCGACGGCGATTGCGTGGTTACTCAACCGGTGCATGGTGTGTCCGGCCATCGCGTGGGTTTGATCCATGAACTCGGTGACCGCGTCCACTCCGTTCCAGGCACCGATCTCGCCGTAGTCGAGCACGCAGTCGTCGGTGAACACGGTCCGGAACAGCGGCCAGTCCCGCCGGTCGATGCCGGTCGCGTAGCGGACCAGCACGTCGGCGATTTCCAGGCGGTCTTCGTGGTAGGTCATGCGTGATCTCCGTTCGGATGCACAATGATTCGGGCCGGCCCTGCCGAACGGCGGGCCAGGTCGAGCGCGTCGGGAACCTCGTCGAGCGGCACCACCATGCCGATGCTGGGCGTCGGGTCCAGGTCTCCTGTGACGATGGCGTCCAGCGTCCCGTACCAGGCCTGCGGCCACGGTCCACCGCCGAACTGCAGGGTCACGCCCTGGCAAGACGACTGCGCGCATCGCACCTATCAATTCTCGAATAGTCGAGATAATCTCTCGAATTAACAAGACCGACTGTAGGAACCGCCCAGAGGGGAGTCAAGGGTGCGCGGTGCAAGCTCGGCGCCGACGAGCCGGGTGCTGGATGTGATCGAGTTGCTGGCAAGTTCCGGCGATGCGCGGTTGCGGTTCTCCGATGTGGTCAGCGCACTGGACCTGACGCAGGCCACCGCACACGCGATCCTCAAGACCTTGTGCGACCGGGGCTGGCTGATCCGTGATCCCGTGGACAAGACGTTCGCGCTGGGACCGGGCCTGGCCGTGGTGGCTGCCCGAACCGAGGCGGCGCGACCGCTGGCACATGTGGCTCGCATTGCCGCACAAGAACTTTCAGAGCAGTTCGGGCATGCCGCCTCTGTGGTCGAACGGGTCGCCGATGAACTGGTGATCACCGCGTTCGAAGGCGCCGGGCCGCGGCCGGCGGGCACGCCGGGGGATCGCATCCGGTACGCGCCGCCGTTCGGCGTCGCCTTCGCCGCCTGGGATTCGCCCGTTGGGCAGCGGGCCTGGATCGAGCGTGCACCCGCGGCCATCGCGCGGCGGCTGGAGCAGGTGCTGGCCCAGACCAGGGAGCAGGGTTTCGACGTCGACTGGACGACGCCGGATCTGACCCGGGCCGCGCAGATGGTCGGCTCACTGCCGAGTGACGGACTGCCCGACCACGTCCGCGGCATCACCGATCAACTGCTCGCTGAGTTCACCACCATCGGCCTGGCGGCCGGCGACGCGGCCGGCAAGGCACAGCCGGTGGCCACGATCGCCGCACCGGTGTTCGACGCTCACGGCCGGGTCGCACTCATCCTGTCGGTACACCCGCTGCGGCCCATGACCGCCCGCCAGGTGGACACCGCAGGGCAGCGGGTCAGGCGGGCCGCCGATCGGCTGAGCCGACCGTGAAGCTGAACTCGGCAACCCCGTCGACACCACCGGAGACCACGTCGCCGGGTTGCATCGGACCGACCCCGGCCGGGGTTCCGCTGTAGATCAGGTCGCCCGGTGCCAGGTCGACGGCAGCCGAGATCGCGCTGATGACCTCCGGCACCGTCCAGATCAGGTCCTTGAGGTCACCGTGCTGCTTGAGCTCGCCGTTGACCCGCAGCCAGATCTCGCCGCTGTCGGGGTGACCGACTTCGGCGACCGGATGGATCGGCGTGCACGGGGCGGATGCGTCGAACCCCTTGGCCCAATCCCAGGGCCGGCTGAGCTTCTTGGCCTCGTCCTGCAGATCGCGCCGGGTCAGGTCGACGCCGACCCCGTAGCCCCAGACCAGGCCCAGCGCGTCGTCCGGTGCCACGTCGCGGCCCCTGGCACCCAGCGCCACCACGAGCTCGATCTCGTGGTGAAACGACGAGGTCAGCGACGGGTAGGGGACGGTGCCCGCCGCATCGATCACAGCGTCGGCCGGCTTCATGAAGAAGAACGGCGGTTCCCGGTCGGGGTCCTTGCCCATCTCCCGCGCGTGGGCCGCGTAATTGCGTCCGACGCAGAACACCCGTCGCACCGGGAAGCGCTCGGGCCCGGTGCTCACCGGCAGCGACGCCTGTGGTGGCGGTGGGATCACGAAGTCGGCCATGGGAACCATCTTCCCCGGCTGGGCTCAGAACGCGGCGTTGTCCAGGTGCATGACCTCGCCGTCGACCGACTCGACAACTTCGCGAACCGCCGTCAGCAGCGGCAACATGTTGTGCGCGAAGAACTTCGCCACCGCGACCTTGCCTTCGTAGAACGGCCGATCGCGATCGGCGGCCTTCCCGGTCAGACCAGCCAGCGCGGTCTGGGCGACCTGCGCGCCGACCAGCAGGCGCCAGCCGATGAGCAGATCGCCCACCGCCAGCAGGAACCGCACCGAACCGAGGCCGACCTTGTACAGCTGCTCGGGCTGTTCCTGAGCGGACATCAGGTAGCCGGTCAGCGTGGCCGCCATCGACTGCACATCGGCCAACGCAGTGGCCAGCCGCGCGATCTCGGGTTCCAGCCCGGCGCCCTCGGATTCGATCGTGGCCGAGATCTGGGCCGCCACATGCGCCAGCGCTCCACCCTGATCGCGGATGATCTTGCGGAAGAAGAAGTCCAGCGCCTGGATGGCGGTGGTGCCCTCGTAGAGCGAATCGATCTTGGCGTCGCGGATGTACTGCTCGATCGGGTAGTCCTGCAGGTAGCCGGATCCGCCGAGGGTCTGCAGCGATTCCGTCAGGATCTCGTAGGCCTTCTCGGAGCCGACGCCCTTCACGATCGGCAGCAGCAGGTCGTTGACGCGGTGCGCCAGGCCGGCGTCGGCGCCCGAGACATGTTGCGCCACCACAGAATCCTGGTGCGCCGCGGTGTACAGGTACACCGACCGCAGGCCCTCGGCGTAGGCCTTCTGCGTGAGCAGGCTGCGCCGCACGTCGGGGTGCTCGATGATCGCGACCCGCGGTGCGGTCTTGTCGGTCATCCTGAGCATGTCCGAGCCCTGGATGCGTTCCTTGGCGTAGGCCAGTGCATTGAGGTAGCCGGTGGACAGGGTGCCGGCCGACTTCACCCCGACGGTCATGCGCGCGTTCTCGATCACGCGGAACATCTGCGCGATGCCGTTGTGCACGTCGCCGACGAGATAGCCGACGGCCGGGGTGCCGTGCGCACCGAAGGTGAGCTCGCAGGTCGGTGACGACTTGATGCCCATCTTGTGCTCGAGACCGGTGACGAACACGCCGTTGCGCTCCCCGAGTTCGAGGGTCTCGGGGTCGAAGTGGAACTTCGGGACGTAGAACAGGCTCAGGCCCTTGGTGCCGGGCCCGGCGCCCTCGGGGCGGGCCAGCACGAGGTGGAAGACGTTCTCGGCGGTGTCGCCGACGTCGCCACCGGAGATGAAACGCTTCACCCCGTCGATGTGCCAGGTGCCGTCGGGCTGCGCGATGGCCTTTGTGCGGCCCGCGCCCACGTCGGATCCGGCATCCGGCTCTGTCAGCACCATGGTGCCGGCCCAGCCCTTGTCCATGCTCATGCGCGCCCAGCGCTGCTGCTCCTCGGTGCCGACCTCGGCCAGGGTGTGCGCCATCGCCGGGCCGAGTCCGTAGAGGAACATTGCCGACGGGTTGGCGCCCATGATCATTTCCTGGATGGCCCACACCAACGATGCGGGCGCCGGTGTGCCGCCGGCGTTCTCGGCGAGGCCGATGCGCCACCATTCGGCGTCCTTGACTGCCTGCACCGTCTTGGCGAGGGGCCCGGGCATCGTGATCTCGTGGGTTGCCGGATCGAACTCGGGCGGGTTGCGGTCGCTGTCGACGAACGACTCTGCGACGACGCCTTCGGCAAAGCGGGCGACCTCGTCGAGCATGGTCTGTGCGGTCTCTGCGTCGAGGTCGCCGAATGCGCCCGAGTCGAGGACCGGACCCAAGGCGAGAACCTGGAAGAGATTGAATTCGATATCGCGGACATTGGCGATGTAGTGAGCCACGATCTGCAAGCGTTGCCGACGCCGGACGGGGTACGCAAGCGTAGGTGCAGCAACCTACGGCTACGGAACCGGAGGTTGCCAGCTCCGAGCGGGATGTGAGCTACATCACATTTGATCATGCACCTATCCTTGACCGAGTGTCCGAACCGTCAGTCGCCGAGCTTCGCTCCCGCCTCGACGACTTGACCATCCGCGATGCGGATCGGCTGCGCCGCCGCCTGCGGAATCTGCGTGACGCGGAGCCGGCCAAGATCGAGAAGATCGCCGAACAGATCGCGGCCGCGGAAGGCCTCGTCCTCACCCGCCGGGCCGCCGTCCCGGCCATCACGTACCCAGACCTGCCGGTCAGCCAGCATCGCGATGAGCTGGCCAAAGCCATCAGCGAGAACCAGGTGGTGGTGGTCGCCGGCGCGACGGGCTCGGGCAAGACCACCCAGCTGCCCAAGATCTGCCTCGACCTCGGTCGCGGCATCCGCGGCACCATCGGTCACACCCAGCCCCGCCGGCTCGCCGCGCGCACGGTGGCCCAGCGCATCGCCGACGAACTCGGCACCCCGCTGGGCGACGCCGTCGGCTACACGGTGCGCTTCACCGACCAGGCCAGCGATTCGACCCTGATCAAGCTGATGACCGACGGCATTCTGCTCGCCGAGATTCAAAGAGACCGTCGGCTGCTGCGCTACGACACGCTGATCCTCGACGAGGCGCACGAGCGCAGCCTCAACATCGACTTCCTGCTCGGCTACCTGCGTGAGCTGTTGCCGCGACGGCCCGACCTCAAGGTCATCGTCACCTCGGCCACCATCGAGCCGGAGCGGTTCGCGGCGCACTTCAACGATGCTCCGATCGTCGAGGTGTCGGGGCGCACCTATCCCGTCGAGATCCGGTACCGGCCTCTGGAAGTCACCGTCGGCGGCGCAGACGACGCCGATGATCCCGATGATCCCGACCACGAGATCGTGCGGACCGAACTCCGCGATCCGACCGAGGCCATCGTCGACGCGGTCCGCGAGCTGGAGTCCGAACCTCCGGGCGATGTCCTGGTGTTCCTGTCCGGTGAACGTGAAATCCGGGACACCGCAGAAGCATTGAAGGACCTGCGCAACACCGAGGTGCTGCCGCTGTATGCCCGATTGCCCACCGCCGACCAGCAGAAGGTGTTCCAGCCCAGCCGCACCGGTCGGCGAATCGTGCTGGCCACCAACGTGGCCGAGACGTCGCTCACCGTGCCGGGCATCCGGTACGTCGTCGACCCCGGCACCGCGCGGATCTCCCGCTACAGCCGTCGCACCAAGGTGCAGCGGCTGCCGATCGAGCCGATCTCCCAGGCCTCGGCCGCCCAGCGGGCCGGTCGCTCCGGACGTACCGCGCCCGGCGTCTGCATCCGGCTGTACTCGGAGGCGGACTTCGAATCACGGCCCCGGTACACCGATCCGGAGATCCTGCGGACCAACCTGGCCGCCGTCATCCTGCAGATGGCTGCCCTTCAGCTCGGCGACATCGCGGAGTTTCCCTTCTTGGATCCACCGGATGCCCGCAGCATCCGCGACGGCGTGCAATTGCTGCAGGAACTCGGCGCGTTCGATGCGGCGGGTGCGCTGACCGACGTCGGACGACGCCTGGCTCGGCTGCCGCTCGACCCGCGCGTCGGGCGGATGATCCTGCAGGCCGACACCGAGGGCTGCGTGCGGGAGGTGCTGGTGCTGGCGGCCGCGTTGTCGATCCCCGATCCGCGCGAGCGCCCGACTGACCGGGAGGAAGCGGCGCGTCAGAAGCATGCGCGGTTTGCCGACGAGCATTCGGACTTCATCTCGTACCTCAACCTGTGGAACTACCTGCGGGAGCAGCGAAACCAGCGTTCCGGCAGTGCCTTCCGCCGGATGTGCCGCGAGGAGTTCCTGCACTATCTGCGGATCCGGGAGTGGCAGGACCTGACCGGCCAGCTGCGCAGCATCGCCCGCGACATCGGGATCCGCGAGAGTGACGAGCCTGCCGAGCCGGCAAGCATCCACGCCGCGCTGACCGCGGGCCTGTTGTCCCACGTCGGGC
Organism: Mycobacterium sp. DL99; assembly: GCF_004762045.1. Lineage (GTDB taxonomy): Bacteria > Actinomycetota > Actinomycetes > Mycobacteriales > Mycobacteriaceae > Mycobacterium. Next base: position 6,394,238 of record NZ_SJOM01000007.1, on the reverse strand, counting down.
TGCGGGAGGGGGAGTCCCGCGACTACGCCGGCGCGCGCAACTCCAAGTTCGTACTCGCGCCGGGCTCGGTACTGACGAAGAAGCCGCCGCGCTGGATCGTGGTGGCCGACCTGGTCGAGACCAGCCGGCTGTTCGGCCGCATCGCCGCCAAGGTCGAACCCGAGGCGATCGAGCGGGTGGCCGGACATCTGGTGCAACGCAATTACAGCGAGCCGCACTGGGAGGCCAGGCGGGGCTCGGTGGTGGCGTTCGAGCGGGTCACGCTCTACGGGCTGCCCCTGGTTCCGCGCCGGAAAATCGGATACACGCAGATCGACCCGGAGCTGTGCCGCGAGTTGTTCATCCGGCATGCACTGGTCGAGGGCGACTGGCAGACCCGGCACCACTTCTTCCGCGACAACGCGCGGCTCCGCACCGAACTCGAGGAGATCGAGGAGCGGGCTCGGCGGCGCGACCTTCTGGTCGGCGACGACGACATCTACGTGCTCTACGACGCCCGCATCCCGGCCGACGTCATCTCCGCGCGCCACTTCGACGACTGGTGGAAGAAGCAGCGGCACAAGACACCTGACCTCCTCACCTTCACACGTGACGACTTGCTGCGTTCCGAGGATGGGGCGGACAATCCCGACACCTGGCAGACCGGCGATCTCGAACTGCCGCTGACCTACCGGTTCGAGCCCGGCGCCGCCGACGACGGAGTCACCGTGCACGTGCCGGTCGGTGTGCTGGCCCGGCTCGGCGGTGACGGCTTCGCCTGGCAGGTACCGGCTTTGCGGGAGGAACTCGTCACCGCGCTGATCAAGTCACTGCCCAAGGACCTGCGGCGCAACTTCGTCCCGGCTCCCGACACCGCGCGCGCCATCCTGGGCGACATCGATCCCTCCGCGGGGTCACTGCTGGACGAGATCCAGCGCGAACTGCGCAGGCGCAGCGGCATTCTGGTACCGATCGACGCGTTCGACCTGAGCAAGATCCCGGACCATCTGCGGATGACCTTCGCCGTGGAATCGGCCGACGGCAAAGAGGTGGCCCGCGGAAAGAACATCGACGCGCTGCGCGAGCAGTTGGCCGTCCCCGTCGCCCAGGCCGTGGCCGACGCGCTGGGCGGTGACCTGGAACGCACCGGGTTGCGGGCCTGGCCCGAGGATCTCGACGAGCTGCCGCGCACGGTGGAAAACGTGAGCGGCGGGCACACCGTCCGCGGATACCCGGCCTTCGTGGATACCGGAAAGGCCGTCGACATCAAGGTGTTCGCCAACCCGGCCGACCAGGCTGCGGCCATGCGGCCGGGACTGCGCAGGCTGTTGCGCCTGACCGTACCGTCACCGGTCAAGGCGATCGAGCGGGGCCTGAGCACCCGGACCCGACTGGCACTCAACGCCAATCCCGACGGCACTCTGGCCGCGCTGCTCGATGATTGCGCCGACGCGGCCGCGGATGTGTTGGTTCCCAAGCCGGTGTGGACGAAGGCCGAGTTCGCCGGCGTCCTGGCCCGGGCCGGCAAGGAACTCGGCCCCACCACGCAAGCCGGGGTGAGCCGGGTCGAGAAGGTGCTGGCCGCCGCGCATGAGGTGCAGGTCGCACTGCCCGACAAGCCGTCAGCCACCCACGCCGATGCCGTCGCGGATATCCGGTCTCAACTGGATCGACTGTTGCCCAAGCGATTTGTCACCATGACCGGCATCGCGCAGCTCAACGATCTGGCGCGATATGTCACCGCGATGGCCCGCCGGTTGGAGCGGTTGCCGCAGGGAGTTGGCGCCGATCGGGACCGGATGTCACGGGTGCATGCCGTCGAGGACGCCTATGACGAACTGGTTCAGGCGCTTTCGCCGGGCCGCGCCGCGGCCGCCGACATCCGAGACATCGCGTGGCAGATCGAGGAACTGCGGGTCAGCCTGTGGGCCCAGCAGCTCGGCACTCCGCGGCCGGTCAGCGAGCAGCGCATCTACAAGGCGATCGACGCCGTCACCCGATAGCCGCCGAAACGGTATTCCAGCAGGTGCCTTCTCGCACTATCTCTGCTGGAATACCGTTTCGGCGGGAGTCAGGCGATGGTGTGCTCGATGTGGCCGATGCCGTCCAGGGTCAGCGTGAGGGTGTCGCCGGGAAGTAGCCAGTGCCCGGTCTCCATGCCGCTTCCGCCGGGAAGTGTCCCGGTGCCGAAAAGCTCGCCGGGATAGAGCGGTTCGCTGCGTGACGCGTGTGCCAGCACCTCGCCCAGGCTGTGTTGCATCCCCGCGCTGCTGACAGTGCTGACCACCGCCCCGTTGAGCGCGACGGAACCGGTGAGGGAATTGATCCGGGGCAGGATCTCATCGGCGGTGACCGCGGTGTCCGACATCGAGCTGGCGAAGTGCTTGGACTTCTGCGGTCCGAAGCCGCTGAGCATCTCGGGGCGTTGCACATCGCGCGCGCTGAAGTCGTTGAGCACGACGAACGCGCCGATCGACTCGGCCGCTTTCTCGGGTGTCGCGTTGAACAATGGTGCGGCGAGGACGAATCCGATCTCCAGTTCGAAGTCGAGCGCCTGCGAATAGTCCGGTATCACAACCGGGGTGCCGGTCGGGACGAAGGTCTGCGCGTTGGACATGTAGTAGATCGGCTGCTGGTAGAACAGCGGCTTGGGTTTGAACTGCGGTACCGGACGGCCGGTCACGCGTTCGTACAGCGAAGTCAGCCGGTACAGGCCGGGATGGAAGCGCCGGATCAGCCCACGCGCGGCGTCGATGTTGTGTTGTTCGTACAGCATGAAGTCGCGGAAGGACACCGGCTGGAACGGCAGCAGATGGTCGCTGTGCTGCAGCTGGCGTTCGGCCGATGCGGCAAGCCAGGCATCGTCGAACACGCGGCCGCCGAGCGGGGTGAGATCGGGGTACGCAGCCCAATTACCTTCGGAATCAAGCGCTTCCACGCTCAGTCCGGTGGCCGCGCGGATGCGACGCAGCTTCATCGGGCACATCCGAGTTGCCTGCGCAGGAACGCGGTGACGTGCCCGGCCACCACGTCGGGTTGTTCGAGCCAGGGCCAGTGGCCGGTCCCGGGCACCGGCTGAACCTCACAGTTCCGGAAGATCCGGCGGTACTCGTCGGTTTGTGCGAACGGCACGTAGCGGTCATCTGCACCCCACACCACCAGGACGTCGCCTCCGTATTCGGCGAGCCGATCGACATACGGGGCAAGGGCATTCGGACCGGTGGACCGGTACAGCTTCAACACCGCATCGGGTGTGCCACGGGCGAACATGTGCTCGGCGATCGATTCCAGCGCATCGGGCGGCAGCCCCGGGTCCCGCATCGCGAGCACGCGACGTAGAACAGCCGGGTTGCCGATCCGCGACAGTGCCTCGGCCAGCATGGGTGTCCGCCACAACTTGGCGGCGAAGTGGTTGATCACCACCGGGGCGTTGATCAACGTGATGCTGCCGACGGAATCGAGATGGTCGGCGGCCCACGCGAGTGCCCAGGGCCCGCCGAAGTCATGGGCGACCAGATGCGCGCGTTCGACGCCGAGTTGGTCCAGGATCGCGTCGAGGTGGGCCGCGTAGGCGGCCACCGTGTACGGCCACTGGGCCGGTTTGTCGGCCGCGCCGAAACCCGGCATCTCCGGCGCGATCACCCGCGCGAAACCGGCGACCGGCGCCAGCAATCGATCCCACTTGGCCCCGGCGTTGTTGCCGTGCACGAACACCACTGCTTCTGGTGCTTGTTGCCGGTCCGGGCCTGATGGCCCGGCAACAAGCACCGGCGACCGCACCCCGTCGACAGCCAGCGTGCGGTGTTCGGCAGCGCTGTCCATCAGCGGGATTTTACGGTCGAGTAACGCTTGCCGCGCGTTTTCAACCGATCATTGCGTACCCGTCGCCACCCATGGCACGCGTTCGGCCTCTGCGTCGTCGAGCACCAGTTCGGCCACCCGCGACCGATGGGCCTCCGCACTGCCCAACAGCGCGGCGTCGGTGGTGGCCCGCTTGAAGTACAGGTGCGCCTGGTGTTCCCAGGTGAATCCGATCCCGCCGTGCACCTGGATGGTGTCGGCGGCAATCTTGGCGAACGCGGCCGACGCGGTGGCCTGCGCGATGCTGGTCGCCAGTGCCGGGTCGTCGGTGCCGTCGGTCAGTGCCCACGCCGCGTGATAGGTCGCCGAGCGGGCGTGCTCGAGATCCACCAGGCAATCCGCCAGCCGGTGCTTGACGGCCTGGAAGGAGCCGATCTGCCTGCCGAACTGCAGCCTGGATTTCGCGTATTCCACCGATAGGTCCAGCAGATGCTGTGCGGCGCCGATCTGTTCGGCGGCCAGCAGTGCCGAGGCCACCTGGAATGCGTGGGTGATGACGCGATCGGCCTCGCCGGTGCCGGCCACCAATTGCGCGGGGGCAGCGGTCAAGACGATCGTGGCCTGCGGCCGGGTGGGATCGAGCGTGACCAGTGCGGTGCGTTGCACTTCTGAGGCCGATGCGTCGACTGCGTACAGAGCCACGCCGTCGGGCCCCGTGGCGGCCACCAGCAGCACGTCGGCCGCGTCGCCATCGACGACGCGCTCGACGGTGCCGGTGAGCGTTCCGTCTTCGGCGGCAGTGACATTCACCGCGGTGGGATCGAATGCGCCCGCCTGATCCGGGACGGCGAACGCCGCGGTGCGCGTGCCTTCGGCGAGTGCGCCGAGCAGTTCGTCGCGTACCGGGCCGGCCGAGGAGGCGACGAGCGCCGGGATCGACAGCAACACGGTGCCGAACACCGGACCGCACGCCAATGCCGCGCCGAGTTCCTCGACCGCGATGGCCTGGTCGACGAGCGTGCCGCCGGCTCCGCCGTCGGCCTCGGGAACCGCCAGACCGAGCACGCCGAGCTCGGTGCCCAACCGCGTCCACACCGACGGATCGAACCGGGGCTCGGACTCCATCAGGGTCCGCACGGTCTGTTCGTCGAGGTTCTCGGCACAGAACTTGCGGACCGCCGTCCGCAGCTGGGCCTGCTCGTCGGTGAACGTGAACTCAGCACTGTTCTCAACGTTCTCAGCCACGCGGGATCTCCTTCCACGGCATACCGGCATCGGCCCGCAGATCGCCGGGTAGCCCGAGGATCCGTTCGCCGAGAATGTTGCGCATCACCTCTGACGTGCCGCCTTCGATGGTGTTGGCCTTGCTGCGCAGGAAGCGCTGCTGGATCGGGCCGCGCCAGTCCTTGCCGCTCTCGTCGTCGTCGCGGTCGCCCGTCCCGTACCCGTGGTACAAGATCCCTTCGGGCCCAAGCAGATCCATGCACCACTGGTAGATGTGCTGATTGAGCTCGGCACCGACGAGCTTTCCGATCGACCCTTCGGGACCCGGCCCGCCGACGGTGGCGGCAGCGCGGGAACGTTCTGCGGTCAGCCGCTGGGCCTCGGAGCGCAGCCAGAGCTGGGTCAGCCGATCCCGCAGCACCGGAGTGCGCAGATCTGGCCGTGATGCCCACAGCGCCACGGCATCCGAGATGGTCCCGGCTCCGCGACGGTTGCCGCTGCCGCCGAGCGCGCTGCGCTCGTTCATCAGCGTCGTCATCGCGACGTTCCAGCCGTTGCCGACCTCCCCGAGCCGATGCGCATCGGGGATACGGGCATCGGTGATGTACACCTCGTTGAACTCGGCCTGGCCGGTCATCTGCCGCAGCGGCCTGGTCTCGACGCCCGGTCCGTGCATGTCCAGCACGAAGTACGTGAGGCCCTTGTGTTTGGGCACATCGGGATTCGAGCGGGCCAGCAGCAGGCCCCAACGGGCCCGGTGCGCCAGACTGGTCCACACCTTCTGACCGTTCAGCACCCACTCGTCGCCGTCGCGCACCGCGGAGGTGGCGAGCCCGGCCAGATCCGATCCCGCGCCGGGCTCGGAGAACAGCTGGCACCAGATGTGCTCGGTGCTGGCGAGCGGCCGCAGCCAGGAACGCTTGAGCTCGTCGGACTGAGCGTGTTCACGCACCGTCGGTGCGGCCATGCCGTAACCCATGGGGTTGAGGCTCAGCGGTATGGGCCCGCCGGCGCCCTGCAGGATGCGGTCGGCCACGGCCTGCAGACCGCGGGATACCCCGAGACCGCCGAGGCCCTCCGGGAAGTGCACCCAGGACAGTCCCGCGTCGTAACAGGCGGCCAGGTACTCGGGGATCGGGACTTTCTTGGGGTCGTGGTCGGCCACGACCCGGCGGGCGAGGTCGGCGACCCGGTCCGCATCAGCGACGCTGCTCATCCAGCCACGATAGGGAAAGGCATTCAGTGGCTCGCGGGCGGGCGGTAGCGTCACGGTTCGTGGACCGTAAGCGCGTGGTGATCGCCGGGCTCGGTGACTCCGGGGTGCTCACCGCGATCCGGTTGGCGCGTCGGTTCGACGTCGTCGGCATCTCGGTGAAACCCGGCCTGGTCAGTGGCCAGGAGCTCGGCACGCGGCTGGCGCGGCCCGACGATTGGGCGCGCGATTACTGGATCGGCTTCGACCGGTTCCGCGAACTCGACCGGGTCCGCACCGTGCACGGCACGCTCACCGGGGCCGACCTGTCCGCACGCACGGTCAGCGTGCGTGAGGCCGACGGGAACGAGCGGGTGGAACCCTATGACGCGCTGGTCATCTCCACCGGTGTCACCAACGGCTTCTGGCGACAAGCCGTTCTGCAGTCGGCGGGGGAGGTCGATGCCGGGCTGCGGACCGCCCACGAGCGGGTGGGTTCGGCACGTTCGGTTGCCGTCATCGGGGGTGGCGCGGCGGCGGCCAGCAGTGCGGCCAATATCGCTCTCCGGTGGCCGGACATCCGGGTGGGGCTGTACTACCCGGGTGAACACCCTCTGCCGCAGCATCATTGGCGGTCCCGGCAACGGGTCGAAAGCCGGCTGACCGCGGCTGGGGTGACCTTGCATCCCGGACATCGAGCAGTGGTGCCCGAGGGTTTCGACTGCGCGGCCATCACCTCCGAACCCGTTCACTTCAGCGGCGGCCAGGCGCCGGTGCAGGCAGATGCCGTGTTGTGGGCCATCGGCCGGGTGCGGCCGAACACGGCCTGGCTGCCCGCGGACATTCTCGATGAGCGCGGGTTCGTGCGGGTGACGCCGGAACTGCGGGTGCCGGGGCACGACGGCGTGTTCGCCGTCGGCGATGTCGCGGCCACCGACCCGCTGCGCTCCTCGGCCCGCAACCGGGCCGACGGACTGCTGGCCCGAAACGTGGCCGCCTATTTCACCGGCGGCCGCATGCGCGGCTACCGTCCGCCGGCCAGCCGCTGGGGGTCGGTACTGGGTGTGCTGCCGGACGGGCTGGAAGTGTTCGCGCCCAACGGGTTTGCCTTCCGATTCCCGTCCTGGTCGATCGAGCGGGTGCTGCAGCCGTGGATCGTCCGCCGCGGTATCTACCGTGGTGTGCGGTCCGACGATCAGTACACGGTCACCAACGGTTGATCGACGGGCACTACGTAGGTGGACAGCATCAGCGTCCTCACCGTGCCGACGTTGTGCGCGTTGTGGACGACGCCGGCCGGGATGAGGAACGGGTCGCCCGAATGCAGGTGCTGGGTGGGCCGATCATCGAAGACCATGTCCACGTCTCCCTGGACGATGTAGCCCACTTCCGGCCCCGGATGACTGTGACGGCCGGACTCCTTGCCGACCGGGATCTCGAACCTGGTCTGGATGATCTCGAATCCCGGCGTGGGAGCGGCGGAACGCTGAAGCTCGGTGCGCGATACTCCCGCGGTCGGGTCGTCGGCGAGCGCGGCCGGGGCGGTGACCAGGCCGCCGGTCGCGGCGGTCAAGGCGAACGCGGCCAGAGCGAGACGTGTGCGTGTCATGGCTCCATGACACCCGGCTCAGCTCATCGAGTCCAACGATGCTTTTCGATGACAGTCATCTGTATTGGTGATAATCCGTTCACGTTTGTAGCGCCATGGCGGGAATTCGGCCGATTTTCCGCCATGGCTCTACGCACGCGGCTCGTTAGCGCGGCAGCGCTACGGGCACGGTTTGCAGGCCAGGTGCCACGGGTGCGACCGGCGCCGCGGCGACGCCTGGCACCCCGGCCACCCGTGGCACTGCGGCCACTCCCGGAACGCCGGCCGTACCCGGTAGTCCGGTCATCCCGGGCACCGCTGGAGCCGCGGGAGCTGCTGCGACGCCGGGGACCTGGCCGGGCACGGCCGGCATTGCGGGCGCTGCCGCAACACCGGGCACCTGCCCGGGCACTGCCGGAGCCGCTGGTGGCGGAGCAGCGGCTGCTGCCGCGTTCTGACTGAGCACCCGCAGCATGTCGGGCTTCATCTGCTGCAATTGCGATCCCCAGTAGTTCCAGTTGTGGGTGCCGTTCGGCGGGAAGTCGAACTTCGCATTCCGCCCGCCGGCAGCCACATACTTCTGCTGGAACTCCTTGTTGGAGTTGATCGTGATGTTCTCCAGGAACTGCGCGCTGTACAGCGTGCCGAAATTGCCGCCGGGGTCGTCGAGTTCGGAGGGAACGCCGTTGCCGCAGTACACCCAGATCGCGGTGTTGTTGGCCACCAGCCGGTTGATGTTGACCGTCGGGTCGTTGCGGCGCCAGGCCGGATCGTTGGAGATACCCCACATGTCGGTGGGGTTGTAGCCGCCGGCGTCCTTCATGGCGAAGCCGATCATGGTGGGCCACAGACCCTGTGACGGATTCAGGAAGCCGGACAAGGCGCCCGCGAAGATGAACTGGGCGGGATGCCAGATCGCCAGGTTGAGGGCCGCCCCACCGGACATCGACAGCCCGACAACGGCATTGCCGGTTGGCGCGACGTCGCGTTTGGCGGCCAGGTAGGCCGGGAGTTCCTGGGTGAGGAAGGTTTCCCACTTGTAGGTGGTGGTGCCGGCACTGCCGGCCGCGGGGCGGTACCAGTCACTGTAGAAGCTGGACTGTCCGCCGACGGGCATGACGACCGAGATGCCCGACTTGTAGAACCACTCGAACGCGGCGGTGTTGATATCCCAACCGTTGTTGTCGTCCTGGGCGCGCAACCCGTCGAGCAGGTACAACGCCTGCGGACCACCGCCCTGGAACTGCACGGTGATATCGCGGCCCATGGCTGCTGACGGAACCTGAAGGCGTTCCACCGGCAGGCCGTCGCGCGAATATGCCGCAGCGGTCGGTGCCGGCCCGGCCATCACCAGCGCCGGCAACATCAACCCTGCAATCGTCGTAGCCGCCACGCGGCGCGACATCCGACCGAACATTCTCAGTCTCACACCGGCACGCTAACAACGCCTGAGCTGGGCCTACCGGGGCCGCGCCTGGCGTAACCCCTCCGTTATCAAGGTGATTCGGTTCCGATGCCGGACCGGCGCCACTCGCGCGGTGACAGGCCGTGTGTCCGCCGGAACTGACGGCTGAAATAGCCAGGGTCGGCCATCCCCACCCGGGCGGCGACCTCGGCCACGGGCAGGTCCGTATCGCCGAGTAGTTGACGGGCTCGACTCATCCTGCGCTCGTTGATCCACTCGCCGACCGTGCGTCCGGTCCGCCGCCGGACCAACGTGGTGAGATGACCCGCAGTCATTCCGACCTCGCTGGCGACGTCGCGCAACGACAGCGGCTCCGACAACCTGCGGTCGATCGACGAGAACACCTCGGCCAGCAACGGCTCGCCACTGCGTCGCAAGTCGCTGACCACATCGTCGGCGAGACGGGCCAGATCGATGAGCACCAGGGTCAGATGGGCCAGCGCGGCTTGACGATAACCCTCGCGCCGACCGGTCAGCTCCGCCTCGATCGATCGGATCGCGCTGTCCCAGAAAGGCTGTCGATCGGCGGGCACGTGCAACTGCAGTAATCCACCGGAGTTCCCGTGGATGAACGGGAACAGCAGGGGGTGGGCCTGCCAGGTGGGCCATGGCGAGCCGGCGTCGTACCCCAGCGCGGTGGGGTCGAAGTACACGCCGATCCCGTCGGAGTCGGCGGTCAGCGGTCGTGGGTCGATCACCTCGCCTGCTGCCACCACGTAGACGACTCCATCGGCCGGCACGTACCAGAGCACCGGGAAGTCGTGAATGTGCGGACGGTGTTCGGGGAGATCTGCGCGCCGGCCCCGGGTCACCGACACCGGCGGCGCGACGCGTTCGCCGCCTGCGATTACCGGTCGTTGACCCGGGCCGAGCTGATCGCGGTGCTCGACGAATACGAGACCCTGACCTGCCAGATGCCCGCCGTAGTGCACCGACTGCTGGCCCAACTGCAAGCCGACACCACCCCGCGCGAGATGGGCGCCAAGACGTGGAACGAGGTGCTGCGCATCCGCTGGCGACTATCCACCACAGAAGCCGGCCGCCGTTTGGGTGAGGCCGCCGAGCTGGGGCCGCGGCGTGCCCTGACCGGTGAACCCCTGGCCCCGGTACTGCCCGCGGTCGCCGCCGCGGTTGAAGCCGGCCTGATCAACGCCGACCACGTCAAAGTGCTGCGCGACGCGATCAACCGACTCCCCGGATTCCTCGACCCCACCACCGGCCAACAGTTCGAAGCCGACCTGGTCCGCGTCGCGGTCGGGGTCGGCCCCAAAGAACTCAAAAACACCGCCGAACTGCGATTGTTCCTGCTCGATCAGGACGGACCCGAACCCGACGACACCGAACGCGCCCGCAAACGCGGCGTCAACGTCGCCGCACAGGGCCGCGATGCGATGACCGGTCTGACGGCCAACCTCACCCCCGAAGCCGCCGCCGTATGGGAAGTCCTGTTCGCCAAATTCGCCGCCCCAGGCATGTGCAACCCCGACGACGACGAGCCCTGCACCACAGGTACCCCCACCCAAGCCCAGATCGACAACGATCACCGCAGCCTGGCCCAACGCCAACACGACGCCCTCCTCGTCATCGGACGAATCGCGTTGATGAGCGGCGATCTCGGCCAACTCAACGGGCTACCCGTCGCGGTGATCATCCGCACCACTCTGCAAGACCTCGAATCCCGCGCCGGGATCGGCGTCACCGGTGGCGGCACCAAACTGCCCATCAAAGACGTCATCCGCATGGGCGCACACGCCAACCATCACCTCGCGGTGTTCGACCAGGCCACCGGAGCAGCCCTGGACTACTTCCGGGCCCGCCGCACCGCCAGCCCCGCCCAACGCATCATGCTCATCGCCCGCGACGGCGGCTGCACCAAACCCTGCTCCACCGTCGGCGCCTACGGCACCCAAGTCCATCACGCCGTCACCGACTGGGCCGACGGCGGCAACACCAACGTCGATGACATGGCCCTGGCCTGCGGCCCCGACAACCGCCTCGTGCACACCGACGGCGGCTACACCACCACCATCAACGACCACGGCGAAGTCGAATGGCACCCACCACCAGAACTGGACCACGGCCAACACCGCATCAACTACCACCACCGCCCCGAACTACTCCTCACCCCACCCCAGGACCAACCAGAACCGGAACCACAGCAGCACCCCGAACACGACCCCGAACGGGACCTGACCCACGAACTCCAGCAGCCTGCAGACTGGGAACTGCAATGGGACCCGCAATGGGACCTGGACTGGGACAACGACTTCGACCAACCCACACCCAACACACCCAATGTGGAACACCTCTGGAACCCCGAACCATCCGCCCCAGAACCGCTCGACCCCGGACTTCCACCCGGCTGGACACTGCTCAACAACAACCATGCCCTCAGCGGCAAAGCAGT
>NZ_SJOM01000007.1:6264297-6382482 GCF_004762045.1 Mycobacterium sp. DL99 | reverse complement strand
AGTGCCGCGGTGGGGAAGATCTCCAGGTCGTACCGGGTCAGCTCACCGGGCAGGACGGGCGTGGCGGCGGTGCGGGTACTGATGTGGTGTGGCCGCAACACTGTCCCGTCCGGCAGGTACCACGTCTTCTCCGGATCCAGCGCCCGGTGCGATCCGAGCAGGGCACCCTGGGTCAGCGGTCGGCTGGCGCCGTCCGGAGCGACGTCGTCGAGATGGGCCACCCACAGCGTCTCGGTGCTGTCGGCCGTCGCCTGCACGGTCAAAACGACTGGGCCGGCGATCAGTTGGGCCTCGGTGAACTCGGCCGTGGTGTAGGTCAGGGCCTCGCGCTGAAGCCGGCGGTTGTCCAGGTCATAGCGGATGCGCCGTCCCGCCTGGGCGGCCATGAAGCTGCCCATCCCCAGGGTCCACTGTTCGAGGCTGCGCCCGGATATCGGACCACGCACCGCATAAAGCAGCGTGGCCTCGGTCTGCTCACCGGCGGGCTCGGCGACGAGGTGCCCGCCCTCGGCCAGATAGAGCCGCGTCGGCCTGGCTTCGGGGAAGGGGTAATCCTGCGCCTGGAACCACGACTGGCTGCCGATGGCCTGGAAGCGGATCGGCGCACCGGTCACCTCGGCGTCGGTGTCGTCCTTGAGCCACCGGTCGAACCAGCGAAGCTGCAACGCATGGACATGCAGCCCGTCCATGTCTGAGACGTGATACCAGGGGCCCATGATCAACTGCACCCGGTCCGAGAGCGGTTGGCCGGGCGCCATCGGAGCGTTGGGTGGCCGGCCGGTGTAGGCGTTCTGCAGCGCGGCGTAGTTCAGTGGTGCGCCGCGCTGGAAGGCGTCGTGCCAGCCGCCGATCAGAAACACGGCGACCTTGTTCTTCGCGATCTCCGGCAATACGTCCGAGGCCCGCATGGTGTCCCAGAACGGCCCGTCGAAGGCGGTGTCGCCGCCGGCTGTGGCGTCGCCGATCATGGTGCGGAAGTACTGGCGCTGGGCACGCCCGCGCTGGCGGACCGCGGCCAGGCCACCGGCCCGGGGCCGCTCATGAGCGCCGCGCTTGGTGAACTCCAGCGCCGGGTTGACCACGTTGAGGAGCGAGTAGACCGCGCCGTAGGCGCGCACCGTACGCATGTGCGGTACCCCGCCCATGGTGACCACGTCGCGGTAGAAATCGTTGGCGGCCATCACCGGGAAGATCGCCTTCAGCGGTGAGTCGGGGCCGACCGCGGCGGCGGTGAGAAGCTGGTTGATGGCCAGGTAGGAGATACCGAACATCCCGACCCGGCCGTTGGAATTCGGCAGCCGCGCAGCCCAATTCACCAAGTCGACGCCGTCCTGGACCTGGGCGGCGCCCAGCATCTCGAACGAGCCGCCCGAGACGCCGGTGCCCCGCACGTCGGCCATCACCTCGATGTAGCCGCGCCGGATCAGGTACGGGGTGGCCCCGCCGCCGATCTGGGCGGCCGGCGGCGGGGCCTTCTTGCCGTAGGGCGTGATGGACAGCAGCACCGGGAACGGTCCCGGCGCGGGCGCCCCGGTCTCAGGCACCGTCGGATAGTGGATGTCTGCGCGGAGCACGGTGCCGTCGGAGGCGCGGACCGCCACGTTGTGGTGGACCCCGACGCCGTAGCGGGCCGGCGGTGGCGTCCAGGCCGGTTCCAGCGGCGATGGGTTGCGCTTACGGACGCGGGTCGCCGATTGTCCGGCCACCTTCTTGCTTCGGCTGCCTCGGACCGTCTGCCACTGGTTCGCCATCCGTCCTCCTTGACGTGTCGGCCTGGCTCCACGGTAATAACAGGCTGCGAGCCGACACCGACGGACTACCCGGCCATGAAGTCCGAGTAGGCCGAGGCCAGCTCGGGTGACAGTGCCGTCACGTTGCATGCGCGCTGCGTGTCACCGATGGGTGCCAGGATGCCGCGCAGGTCGTAGTACTCCTGCGGGTTGGCGGTGAAGTAACCGCGCAGCGTGGCCGCAGCCTGCGGACGCGGCTGAGTGAACGCGGTGGTCACGGCCTGGTTGGCGCCCGGGTGGCTGTCCAGATAGGCGCGCGCGGCACCGGTGGTGCTGCTGACGGTGCCGGCCACCCCGCTGGCGCTGCAGTCGGGTGCGGCGGACGCCGTCGGTGCGCCGATCATCGCGGCGGCGATCCCGCCGAGCAGTCCGGCGGCACATGCGCCGGCAATTCCACGGCGTGCGGTGATATCAGTGAATTTCATGATCAATTTCCTTCGGGATTCTGATGTCCCCGGCCCGAATTCGAAGGTAACCGCGACGCGGCCGAGCAAAACATCTGCGATGTGAAACGGCTGTGGCGGGTGTGGTGGTGTTACTACTGCCGCCGTGAATTGCGCCTCAATGCCGACGAATTGCGGCCGATGATCTTGAAATGTCTCAGAGACCGATCGCCATTCTTAATTGATCGTGATCTCCGGCGTCGGGCGTAGTGATCGAATTGTTATCCAGGTTCCGGCCAGCTAACTGATCTGCTCACCGTTTCAGGGTTAGCCCAGACAACGAGTTACGTAGGCCGCCATCGCGGTAGATCTGCACACCAGCCACGGCCAGCATGAGCGCGGCGGTTGCCATGTGCACGACCGCGTCGGTGATGTTGTTGGGGAAGGCGAATATGTAGGCCACCTGATTGGAGAAGAACGCCCAGATTCCCGGCAGCGCTCCGGCCACCGCGGCCAGCAGGAGATAGAGCACGGCCCAGGATTTGCGCCAGCACAAAACCAGGCCCGGGCCGAACAGCGCCAGGCCGGCCACTGCATGCCAGCCGTTGTAGTCCATCCCGAGAATCGGTGTCGTCGGCGCATCCGGGCCGATGGCGAAACTCGGCTCGGCAATGAAACCGATGATTGCCTGCACCACATGGAACAGCGAGATGATCAGCAGTCCCCATTGGGCGAAACTCCACCTCTGCATGCCCGGACGCTACGTTCTACTACAGCGTGTAGTCAATGGGTGGTCGTAAGGTCGGGGCGTGGAAATCCGCACCGCCACGGCTGATGACATCGCCGAGATCGCACCATTTTTCCGCGCCATCGTTGCCGACGGCGAAAGCTACACGTATCCGGATGACTTGACCGACCGGCAGATCCACGAGCTCTGGCTGGCTCCTGAACCCGGTCAGACCATCGTCGCGGTGGTCGACGGAGCCATCGTCGGCACCGCGCGGATGGGGCCGAACAAACCCGGCCGCGGTGACCATGTCGGCACCGCGAGTTTCATGGTCGATCCGGCCTCGTCCGCGCGCGGTATCGGGCGGGCCATGGGCCGGTGGGTGATCGACTGGCACCGCGAAAACGGTTACCGGGCAATCCAGTTCAACGCGGTGGTGGAGACGAACGCGCGGGCGGTGGCGCTCTGGCAGGACCTGGGCTTCCGGATCATCGGTACCGTCCCGAAGGCCTACCGGTCGCGGACCCAGGGCCTCGTCGGGCTGCACATCATGTATCTGGAGCTGTGAACGTCACCAGGTGTCGATGAACCGCGCACGGGGCGCGGGTCGCTCGTGCTCAGCGGCCGCGGCCAGTGTGGCGGCGATCAGCCCACGCGTTTCGGCCGGGTCGATGACGTCGTCGATCTCGAACAGTGAGGCGGAGTTGAGCGCTCGCGCGTTCTCCTCGGCCGCCGCGGTGGCGGCCCGCACGGCCTGCTCGCGCTCGTCGTCGTCGGCGATGGCCTCCAGTTCTTTCCGCAGACCCAGGCGGACGGCTCCCTCCAGGCCCATCGGACCCAGATGGGCACCCGGCCAGGCCACCGTGAGCAGCGGCTCATGGAGGCTACCACCGCACATCGCCTGTGCCCCAAGGCCATAACCGCGGCGCAAGATCACCGCGACCAGCGGCACCGTCAGCGCGGCACCGGCCACCAGCAGCCGAGAGCCGCGCCGCACCAGGGCTTCGGCCTCGGCCGCCGGGCCGACCATGTAGCCGGGGCAGTCCACCAGTGATACCACCGGCAGGCCGAATGCGTTGCACAGCTGCAGGAACCGGGCGGCCTTGTCGGAGGCTGCGGCCGTGATGGCACCGGCCATCACCATGGTGTTGTTGGCGATGACGCCCACCGGCCTACCGTCGATGCGCGCCAGGGCCGTCACCATCTCCGGGGCGAACTTCTCCCGCAGCACGGTGACCGAGCCGGTGTCGGCCAGTGACTCGATGATCGGTGCGACCGGGTAGGCGCGCCGGGCGCGTTCGGGAACCATTGTGCGCAGGTCGGTTTGGTCGGCAACCGGACCAGGTTCGGTCGTCCCGGTGAAGTACCCCATCAAGGTCCTGGTGGTCGCGACCGCCTCCGTCTCGTCCGCCACCACGACGTCGACGACGCCGTTGGCCGCCTGCACCGAGATCGGGCCGACGTCGTCAGGCGCGACATCCCCGAGGCCGCCGCCGGCGATCATCGCGGGCCCACCCATCCCGATGGAGCTGTCCTGGGTGGCGACGATCAGGTCGGCCGCACCGGCGATCACCGCATTGCCGGCGAAACACCTGCCCTTGACCACGGCGATGCGCGGTACCACGCCAGAAAGCCCCGCCCACAACGCGAATGCCCGGATCTCCAGGGACGAGACCGTCGGAATGTCGGTGTCACCGGGTCGTCCGCCGCCTCCTTCGGCGAAGAACACCGTCGGCAGCTTCAGCCGCTCGATGATCTCGAACAGCCGGTCCTTCTTGCGGTGGCCCAGAGCGCCCTGGGTGCCGGCCAGCACGGTGTAGTCATAGGACAGCACCGCGCATGCCGCGCCGCCGATCCGAGCGGTTCCGGCCAGCAGACCGTCTGCGGGCGTGCGTTCGATGAGGTCGTCGAGGGTGCGACGCTGCCGCTGGGCCGCGATCGCGAACCTTCCGTATTCGACGAAGGACCCGTCATCGACCAGGTCGGCGATGTTCTCCCGGGCGGTCCGGCCCCCGGTCGCGTGCCGGCGGGAGACAGCGTCGGGCCGGCCTGCGTCCTGCGTCAACGCCCTTCGGCGCAGCAGTTCGGCGAGATCGTCGCGGAGCGGTTCGTCAGGCATCGGCAGGCTCCTGGAATAGCGGGCGTGCGGTCGGAGGTTGCGCACACATGTGACCGCCACCTCATCTAACCCGTTCGATCCGCACGATCTACTGGCCGAGGCCCGGTTGGGCGTGTTGGCCACCATCAAGGCCTCCGGTGTCCCGCAACTGTCACCGGTGACACCGTTCTACGACCGGGCCGCCGGCGTCATCTACGTGTCGATGACCGAGGGTCGTGCCAAGACGGTCAACCTTCGTCGCGACCCACGTGCCGCGCTGGAGGTGACCAGTGCAGACGGCTGGGCCTGGGCCACCGCGGAAGGGCCGGTGACATTGACCGGCCCGGGCACCGATCCGCACGGCCCGGAGGTCGAGGCGCTGGTCGACTACTACCGCAGCGCCGCCGGGGAGCACCCCGACTGGGATGAATACCGGTCGGTGATGGTCTCCGATCGACGGGTGCTGATGAGGTTGACCGTCGATCGGGTGTACGGGGAGAAGCTGCGCTGATTCAGCGCACGAGTCTCAGCCGACCGGGATCTCGGCCGAGATCCGATCCAGCACAGCGGGATAGCGGTTCGCCTCCCAGTGCGCCCCGGGTTTGCCGCTACTGACGATCGCCGCCGACAGGCTGCGTTGCGGGTCGGCCCACACCGCGATGTCGACCAATCCGGTGTGCCCGAACGCCGACGGGGTGTGGCGGCCGAACGGCCCGAAGCGTTTCCCGCCGAGCATGTAGCCCGTGCCCCAGCGCATCGGCTTGAGGCCGGTCGCCACATCCGGGCGCATGCGCCGGCACGGCGTCGTCGCGGCCTGCAAAGTCTCCGGCTTCATGATCCGCACCCCGTCGAGTTCGCCTCCACGGCGCAGGATTTCGGCGAACCGCGACAGTTCGTCGGCGTTGGAGACGGTGGTCGACGACGGGATGACACTGGTGAGGAACAACGGGGTGTTGCTGAGCGGGATGATGCGGTCTAGTGTCCCGCCCACGGCGGCCCGGAACGCCGCGGCGATCGGCGCGGGCAACGGCTTACCGGTGACGTGGCTTGGCGCCACCATCGGAACCTCTTCTGCGGCAACGCCGTAATTGGTCCACCGGAATCCCAGTGGGTTGAGAATCTCGTCGGCCAGGATGTCGCGGATGTTGCGGCCGGTCGCCGCCGAGACGATCTCGCGGACCAGCGGACCCCAGGTCAGGCCGTGATAGATGTGCACGAGCCCAGGCCGGTACACCGGTTTGAGCAGGGCCAGCTGCTCACGGGTGTACTCGCTGTCGTCCACGCGGGTGACGTCGGGACGCGGTCCGGTATGGATCGGCACGCCGGCGCTGTGGGTGATCACGTGCCGGATCGTGGTGCGGTCCTTGCCGTGGCTGGTGTAGTTGGGCAGGTAGTCGCAAACCCGGTCGTCGAGGGAGAAGTGCCCCTGCTCGACGAGCATGTGCACCACGGTCGTGCTGATCGCCTTGGCCGCCGAGTAGACGCAGAACGGAGTCCGGGTGGTGACCGGAATCTTCTCGGCGTCCGGGGCATCTGTGGGGCCGTTGCCCCAGCCGTGGCCGATTGCGCGGTTCAACACGGTTTTTCCGTTGCGCCGCAAGCACACCTGGATCGCCGGGTGCAGGCCCGATCCGTACCAGTACCGGACTGATTCCCAGATCCGTTCCACGGCCTTCGGGTCGATCTCCGAATGGTCCTCTGCGCCGATGTCGGTGACGGCGTCCAGATCGGAGGGGAGGGCGATCTTGCCGGTCGGTGCTTGTTGGCTCATTCGCTCTTCCTGGTCAGGGTCGCGGAAAGGTGGTGTTGCAGCGGCTGTCCGACAGCGCCCATCTGCAGGCTGTACGTCAGTTGGTCGCCGATGACCTGGACGGAACGCGACAGTGCCGCAACGTTTTTGGCCGATGCGGTCAGACCGATGGTGGTCGCGGCCAGCTCCATCTCGATGCGCCCGTCGACGACACGCACCGTGCCCTCCTGGATCTCGGTGATGCCGGTCGGATGCGCCAGCACCCATTCCACCCGGCCGGGTGCCGGAACCCGGAGGTAGCCGGTCTCGGCGTGCAACGGCCGGCCGTCATCTTGGGCCTTGGTGCGCTGGCTGTAGGTGAGGAACGGTTTGCCGACGTGGCCGAAGGTGATCTCTTCGAGGTATTCGAACGACTCGATCGTCGGATACTCCCCGGCGCCGGGACCGGCCCAGGTGCCGAGCAGTGGAGCCAGCACGGTCAGGTTCGGGTGGAGGTCAGGCACAACGACAGGGTACGGCGATGGTGGGGCCGCACCCCATCGCGTGGCGTCGGCCCAGGTCAGCCTGCTGCGGTGTAGGCCTCAGCGGTGCGGTCCGCCGCGGCGCGGGCCTGTGCCGGATCCTCGCCGGCCGCCAGGTCCGCCTGGTACCAGAGTTCACTGGCCGAGGTCATGAAGCCGCGGCCCTCCTCGCCGGCCGCCCAGGCCGCACCCTCCTCCGGCGTGATGCGGCCGCCTGCACTGAGGTATCCGGCCAGGCCGAGAAGTGCGGAATCCCAACCGACTCCGACCGCTCCCGGCCCGAACTGCAGCCAGAACTCATCGTCGTCGCCGGAGTGCATGATGTGGTCCAGCGTGAAGGTGGCCCGATCCTCGCCCGCGGGAGTGATGGTGACCTCGACCCAGCTCGTCGCCCCCATGGCCTCCCACGTGGTCGTGAACGTGCGCGGCGGATCGCAGCTCAGCACCTCGCCGGACGCGTTACCTTCCAGCTGGAATCGGCCACCCAGCTGCATGTCGCCGGTGACGGGCAGGAACCAGCGGGGGATCCGCTCGATGCTGGTGCAGGCGTCCCACAGGTCAGCGGCATCGGTGTCGTAGGTCTGGCTGACGCTCACGACGCGCGCCTCGCGGGCTTCGAACGTCTTGCGCCCCACACTGCGGCGGACGGCGTTGAGCTGGTGTTGGACGTCGATCACTGGGAAGCCTCCTTGTTCGTGGTTCTTCTTCGTTCACGTTTGCCGCGCGCGATCTCGGTCGCCAGGGCATCCAGGTGCGGTGTCCAGTTGTGCCGGAACCGCTCGAGCCACTGGTCGACCTCGCGCAGTGGTGCGGTGTCGACGCTGTACAGACGACGGGTGCCTTCTGCCCGCACACTGGCGAAACCGTTGTCCCGCAACACCTTGAGGTGTTGTGAAACCGCAGGCTGGGTGATCGCGAACTCGGCTCGGATCACCTCGGTGATGGCGCCGGATGACATCTCACCCGCCTGGATGAGCTCGAGGATCCGCCTGCGCACCGGATCTCCGAGGATGTCGAAGGCGTGCACGTGCTCCAGAGTAAAAGTCTGTACTTATATAAGTCAAGACTGATTTTTCGGAACCGCGAGCCTGCGTGTGTGCGCGATGACCATCGCCTGCGCCGTGGGTTCATCGAGCTGGACCTGACGCGCCCGTTTGGTTGTCGCGTACACGGTGAATCCGGACGCCTCCAGGGCGTCGCACACCACGGGGATGTCGTGTCGCAGGAACGTCAGCGCCACATCCCGGCCGAAGGCATGGTCGTAGACCGCGGTCTCACCGTCGGTCTGGAAACCCAGTAGCAGCCACCCCGGATCGGTCAGGACCCGGCGGAATCGGGTGAACAGCTCGGACAGTGCCTCGGCGGGCGTGTGGATGATCGAGTACCAGGCGCACACCGCGTCGAACGCTCCCGCCTCATACGGGAGGTCGAACATGTCCGCGGTCTGAAACCGCACCTGCGGCCACTGCTGAGTGGCGAGGGAAACCATCGCCGGGGAGCCGTCGATGCCCTCGGCGCGCAGTCCGCAGGAAGCAAGTTCGGCGGCGGCCTCACCGGGCCCACACCCCACGTCCAGCACCGTGCTGCCACCGGACCGCACCACGTGGTCGGCGAAGGACCGTAATACCGCGCGATCGAACGGACGGTCATCGAACTCGCCGGCGAAGGTCCGGGTGTACTCGTTAGCGATCAGGTCGTACTGCTCATATGCCCGGCCATCCACGGCGCCAACTCTAGGTCCGGACGCCGGAAGCCCAGCTCAGGCCACACGGTAAGGTTCCGCAGGTGAGCACGTCAGCCAAGCACGCCGCGCACCTGCGCGGGGGTTTGGTCGGCGCGTGCTCGGCACTCACCGCAACGGTCGCGCACACCGCGGCCGGCGGCATGGCTCCGACGAGTAGCCCGCTGATCGTTCTGCTGCTGCTGTGCGCGGCGCTCGGAGCCGCCGTCGGCGGGCTGAACCCGCAGACGCGCTCGGCCCGGACGGGTGTGTTGGTCGCCGGGCTGGGCGCTGGTCAGCTCGTCGGTCACTTCGCACTGGCGATGTCCGGCGGGCATCATCATGCGGCATCACTTCTGACCGCACCCATGCTGGGTATGCATGTCGCCGCGGCAGTGGGTCTGGGCGTGGTGATCGGTATGGCCGAGTACCTGTTCGTGGTGTGCGCCTCCGTGCTGTGCTGGTTGCGGATCTTCGCCGCCGCCCGGCTCCGCCCGTTGGACCGTGCGCTCTGGTGGCCTTCGAATGTGGTTGTGGCGCGGCCTGTTCTGCTCCGCGCCGGTTTGGGAATGCGGGCGCCGCCGGCGGTGTCCGGTATGGGCTTCTGACGCCCACTACTTTCTTCTGAGCCCGTCGGACCGACGGGCTGTTAGCCGTTTGTGCGCCCGCGCGCACCTTTCTGGTTCTCTCAAGTTCTTTTCCGCGAAGGCGTTTTCATGACCACCACCCCCGACGATCAACTACGCGAGGAATCCCCTCCTCCCGTCAAAACCCGCTCCATCCGTCCCCTTCTGGTGCGGCTGCACTTCTATGCCGGCGTGTTCGTCGGTCCGTTCATCCTGATCGCGGCCGTCACCGGCCTGCTCTACGTGCTGATCCCGCAGATAGACACGTTCGTCTACCGGCACGAGCTGACGGTCGCGCAGGTTGGGACCGAGCGGCTGCCGCTGGCCGACCAGTTGGCCGCGGCGCGCCACGCCCATCCCGAAGGCACGGTGGAGAGCATCCGCCCGCCGGCGGCCCCTGACGAGACCACCCAGATCAGCCTGCTGGTGGGTCCGGAATTCAAGGACGTTCCGCCGGACTACTCGCGCACGGTGTTCGTCGACCCTTACACGGGTGAGGTGCGTGGGGCGCTCACCACCTACGGGCAGTGGATGCCGATGCGGGCCTGGTTCGACGAGCTGCACCGCAACCTGCACCTCGGCGCATTCGGCCGCAACTACAGCGAGCTGGCTGCCAGCTGGATGTGGGTGATCGCCCTGGCCGGGCTCGCCCTGTGGATCATGCGCCGTCGGGAGAACCGCGCGATGCGCGACCTGATCCTGCCCGACCGGACCGCCTCGGGCCGTCGACGCACGCTGTCCTGGCACGGCGCGGTCGGCGTGTGGACGGTGGCGGTCCTGCTCGCGCTGTCGGTTACGGGCATTACCTGGTCCCGTTATGCGGGCGAGACGGTCAACAGCATCCAGGCCCGGCTGAACACCACGGCGCCTGCCGTGGACACCTCGTTGTCCGGGGCCCCGGCCGCTGCCGCGGCACACCACGGACAGCAGGGTGGCCAGTCCGAGCTGCGCGGTGCCGACACCGTGCTGCGGAGCGCAGAGCAGGCCGGGCTGCGCGGCCCGACGTGGATGTACCCGCCGGCCGAGGCCGGTCAGGCCTGGAAAGTTGCTGAGCGTAAACGTGATTGGCCAACCCGTGCTGACGCGGTCGCGGTCGATCCCGATACCGGGGCCGTGACCGATCGAGTGAACTTCGCGCAGTGGCCCTTGCTGGCCAAGCTCACGGACTGGACGATCGATGCCCATATGGGCCTGTTGTTCGGCATCGCCAACCAGATCGTGTTGGCGCTCACCATGGTTGGCCTGATCACCGTCATCGTGCGCGGCTACCGAATGTGGTGGCAGCGCAGGCCCACTCGCGGTTCGGACTGGGCCGTGGGCCGGGCGCCGCTGCGCGGGGCGCTGCGTGATCTGCCGCCCTGGGGCAGCGTGGCGGTCGTCGCCGTCGCTGCCGTCATCGGGTGGTCCCTCCCGCTGTTCGGGTTGAGCCTGGTGGCTTTTTTGCTGGTAGACGTGGCTGTGGCGTGGTGGAAGGAAAGATCAAATGTCTAAGGTTGCAGCTGTTCTGACGGGGGCCGCATTGGCCCTGGCGGTAGGACTGGGCGCTTGCACACAGAGTCGTCACGACGAGACGATGGCCGAGAGGGTCAAGGTGAGCGAGCAGTGGGCCAGTGCGGCCGACGCGGGGATGACCGCCGTCTTCGGCACCCTCACCAACACCGGGCACCACGATGTGCGCATCGTCTCGGCGACCTCGCCCGCCGCCGGAATGGTGGAACTGCACGAGGTCGTCGGCGCCGGCGGGTCGAAAACCATGCGGCCCAAGGAAGGTGGGTTCGCCATTGCGGCCGGCGGTACTCATGAGCTGGCCCCCGGTGGGGACCACCTGATGCTGATGGATCTCAAGGCGCCACTGCAGCCCGGTGCCGATGTCCCGGTGTCCTTGGTGTTCGAGGACGGGTCCTCACTCCCGGTCACAGCCCAGGTGCGGGACTTTGCCGGCGCCAATGAGAACTATCAGCCGCCGTCGCCGCACGGGCATGGCTGATCCGTCCCGCCTGTCGGTCAACCGGCGGCGCCTCCTCACCGGCGCCGCCGCCGCGCTGGCCGCCGGTGCGGTGCTGAACCAATCCGGCGCGGCCCATTCCGCCACCGTGCAAAAGGGTTTCGGTGTCGACGTGGAACCCTTCTACGGACCGCACCAGGGTGGGATAGCGACCGCGCCGCAGTCACACGGGCTGTTCGTGGCCTTCGATCTGAACCATGGCGGAAAGGCCGAGACCGGGCGCACCGAGCGCGAGACTGTCGCCGCGATTCTACGGTTGTGGACGGCCGACGCGGCGCGGTTGACCCGCGGTGCGCCTGCGCTGGCCGATACGGAACCCGAACTCGCCACCCGTCCAGCCAGATTGACGATCACGGTCGGCCTGGGAATCGGGCTGTTCGACCGGATCGGTCCGGCGGGACCCCGGCCGGCCTCGGCCCGTGAGCTGCCGGTCTTTGACGTGGACCGGCTCGAAGACAGGTGGTCCGGCGGTGATCTGTTGCTGCAGATCTGTGCCGACGATCCGGTGACAGTGGCCCACGCAAACCGGGTGCTGACCAAGAACATCCGGTCGATGGCGACCCCGCGCTGGCGGCAGGCCGGGTTCCGCAACGCCCGCGGCGCCGACGCGACCGGCACCACCATGCGCAACCTGATGGGACAGGTGGACGGCACCGCGAACCTCACGGCGGCCGACTTCGACGACCTGGTCTGGATGTCCGGTCCGGTCCACCCGGGACTGGTCGGTGGCACGTTGATGGTCATCCGGCGCATCGCCATGCACCTGGACACCTGGGATGAACTGGACCGCGAGAGCAAGGAGTTCACCGTCGGCCGCACGTTGGATTCCGGGGCTCCACTGACCGGCACCCGTGAGACGGACGAACCGGATTTTGCGTTGATGCACAATGGAATTCCGGTGATTCCGCAGAACTCCCACGTTGCGCTGGCGCACCATCGCGGCACCACCGAACGATTCCTGCGCAGGCCCTACAACTACGACGATCCGCCAGAGCCCGGCCAGACGTCGAACACCGGGTTGATCTTTGCGACGTTCCAGCGCGACATCGACGAACAGTTCCTCCCGGTGCAGCGGCGCCTTGCCCGGTTCGATGCGCTCAACCAGTGGACCACCGCGATCGGCTCGTCGGTGTTCGTGGTGCCCGGCGGGGTGCGGGCACCCGACGACTACCTGGGGCAGGAGCTGGTGGGCTGAGCTCAGGTCACCGGATCCAGGGTGAGCAGCAGCCGCACCAGTTCCACCTGGCGGTGCGCGCCGGTCTTGTCGAACACCCGGTGCAGGTGGGTGCGCACGGTGGTGATCGAGACAGACAGATCCTCGGCGATGTGTTTGGGATCGGTTCCGTGGGCGACCCGCAGTGCGATGTCGGCCTCGGTGCGGGTCAGGTGGTACAGGCGTTGCAGGAGTGCCGCACTGGGTTCGGGCTCGTGGGCCGGATCGACCAGCACCACCAGCGCCCGTCGCCGGTCGGGCTGGTCGAGACGGTGCAGCGGCAGGATGTGGATGATGAACGGTCTTGTATCCGAAGGTCTTTGGACTGTGAACGAGTAGCCGCCGCGAATGTTGTCGGAGGTGCCGGTCAGCGCCGAGTGCAGGGCGCGGTTGAGGGTTCGGTTTGTCGAGGTGTTGGTCGCGGTGATGCGGCCGGAGACCACCTGGAGGCCGTCGTCGCCGCGCAGGATCGCTTCGGCGGCTGCGTTGAGGTTGAGCACCTGGCCGTTGGGCCCGGCGACGACGATGCCGTGGACCACCGAATCCAGCGCCGCGTGCAGGTCGGCGTCCTCGTGGGCGAAGTCGTCGAGTGCGCGCTGCGCCCGTAGTGCCTGCTGCAGGTGCGGGACCAGGCCGCTGAACTGCCGGACACGGTCCCTCGCGCCGAACGGCTCGGACGTCACCGCGGAATGCAGGAGAAAGCACACCGGGCGGTGCCCCTGGGACAGGCGGACGAACAGTCCGTCTTCCAGTTCGTTGGGGTGCAGCCAGTCGGTGTAGAACTCGGAATTTCGGTACGGGATGACCAGTTCCGATCCGGTGCGGACGGTACCCACCGCGCCCTTCTCGACTGCGGCCATGGGGGAGTCGAGTCGGTGGTAGTACGTCGCGTAGCTGGCGGCGGCGCCGACCGGCAGGATCGAGTTCTGAATCGACCAGATCGACTTTTCGGCGGTGAGCAACGCTCCGCCGTTACCGCCGATTTCGCGATGGATGTCGCGGATCGAGGACTCCCAGTGCTGGGGAGCGATCGCGGCGGCGTAGATGCCGGCTACAAGGCGTGAGAATCCTTCGACCGTGACCATGTCACAGATCCCGATTCGTTCGTCGGCGTATGCATCTGACGTCAGACTAACCCCAGATCAATATCAATCGGATGGATGATGTGTCGCCGCGATCGGGATGGTTCCCTTCGGAGATGAACGGCGTGCCCGCCGCCGACATCGGGTCCGCCGACAACGGAGCCGGCGAAGGGGGCTTGCCATGTTCTCGATGACCCCGCTGCGACCCATGGTGGTTGCCCACAGCCCGTGGCATCAGCCGATCGACGGCCACGACCACGGCCGCCATCCGTTCGAGTGCGCATCGCGGTTGATCTATTTCGAGTGGTCGGAGATGGCGCGAGAAATGGACCGACTCTGAGCTGACGGTTGCTCTGCACAGAGCGCACATTGCTGATCTACGCTCGCGGTATGACCGATCACGACAAAGCCGCGGCCCGGCGCGAAATTGCCGACGCTCTGCTCAACGCCCTCAACCGGCGCCACGAAGTGCTCGATGTGATCGTGGACGCCGACGATCGCCCGGCGGCCATCGACGCGGTTGCCGGCCTGCTCGGCACCTCGCACGCCGCGGCCGAAGCCGTGGTCGGGTTGTCGTTCGCGCAGATCACCAAGGATTCGCGTCGCGCCATCGCTGCCGAACTCGATGATCTGAATTCCCAGCTCAGCTTCACGGTGTTGGAACGTCCGGCGGCCTCGGGTGAATCTCTGGATCTGCGGCCGTTCGCCGCCGACACCGACCGCGACATCTTCGTGGCCAGGACCACCGACGTCGGTGCCTCCGGTGACGGGTCGGGTGCGCCCGCAGCCGATGTCGACGACGAGATTCGTGCGGCCCTGGGCCGGGTGGAGGCCGAAGAAGCCGCCTGGTTCGTGGCCCTGGAGGGCGACCAGAAGGTCGGCATGGTGTTCGGCGAACTGACCCACGGTGAGGTCAATGTCCGGATCTGGATCCACCCCGACTTCCGTAAGCGCGGCTACGGCACCGCCGCCCTGCGTAAGTGCCGCTCGGAGATGGCGACGTACTTTCCCGCCGTGCCGATGGTGGTGCGGGCGCCGGGGGCCGTTCCCGGGGCGTAGCGCGTCAGCTCTCAGCCGGCCTGGCCGCGCAGGCTCGCGACGATGATGTGGGCCAGGCCTTCGGCTCGCTGCCGGGAGTAGTTCCGTCCCTCCGACAGCATCGGATAGACCACGCCGCCGAGGAGGGCGTCGGCAGCGGCGGACGCCAGGTCGGCGTTGATGTGTTCGGCGATCAGCCGGTTGCGCACGGAATCGACCAGCGGTCGGCTGAAACCTGCCCGCAGCCGTGCGGCGGTGTCCTCGTGTTCGAGTGAGGCTGCCGTCAGGATGCGCAGCATCGCGTTGCCGCGCTTCGTGGTCAGCGCCGAGGCCAGGGTTCCGGCCCAGGAAACCAGGTCCGCGGTGACATCGTCGGTGTGCGGCATGGTGGCCAGGATCTTGTCGGCGTCCTCCAGCAGGACATCGGCGACCAGCGCGGGCCGGCTCGGCCACCAGCGGTAGATGGTCTGCTTGCCGACCCCGGCCCGTGCGGCGACGGCCTCGATGCTCAGCCCGTCAAAGCCCCGCTCCAGTAGTAGTGCGCGGGTGGCCTCGATGATGGCCACCCGCGACTTCTCGCTGCGTCGCCGCGGAGGCGTCACCTCATCGGTAGTGGGGATCATCGGTCCGTCCTCGTCGGTCCTCTGCACGGATCTTTACACGGCAAGCTACCCGTCGTAGTCTCCCACAAGACGAGACGTAGCGTCTCGTAAATATCGTGAGAACGGCGAATGCAAGGGCGCATGGCAACAAAGAAACTGGTCATCGGGGCCAGCGGATTCCTCGGTTCGCATGTCGCCAGGCGGCTGGTCGAGCGCGGCGAGGACGTACGGGTGCTCATCCGCAGCACCAGCTCCACCCGCGGTATCGATGACCTCGACGTGGAGCGGGTCTACGGCGACATCTTCGACCCCGATTCGGTGCGCGACGCGATGGACGACTGCGACGTCGTGTACTACTGCGTCGTCGACGCCCGGGCCTGGATGAGCGACCCCGCACCGCTGTGGAGAACCAATATCGAAGGGCTGCAAGAGGTCCTGGATGTCGCGGTGGAGGCTGGGCTGAGCAAGTTCGTCTTCACCAGCTCGATCGCCACGATCGGCATCGCCGAATCCGGCCTGGCCACTGAGGATCTGCCGCACAACTGGCTCGACGTGGGCGGCGACTATGTGCATACCAGGGTGCTCGCCGAACAGATGGTGCTGCGGTACGCCCGTGAGCACGGACTGCCCGCGGTGGCGATGTGTGTGTCCAACACCTATGGCCCAGGCGACTGGCTGCCGACCCCGCACGGGGGACTGGTCGCCGCTGCGGTACGGGGCAAGATGCCGTTCTACGTCAACGGCGCGGCCGCCGAGACCGTGGGCATCGCCGATGCCGCCGAGGCGCTGGTCCTGGCCGGTGAGCGGGGCCGGGTCGGTGAGCGCTACATCGTGTCCGAACGTTTCATGTCGGCCGGGGAGATCTACCGAACCGCCTGTGCTGCTGTCGATGTCGAGCCGCCGCGGCGCGGGGTCCCGATCCGCCTGCTGGCAGCGGCGGGCGCGGTGGTCGACCCCCTGGCCCGGCTGCGCAAGAAGGAGAACCAGCTCAGCCCGCTGACCGTGCGGTTGATGCACGTGATGTCGCCGATGGACCACGGCAAGGCGGTCCGCGAACTCGGATGGAAACCGAGACCGACCACCGAGGCCATCGCCGAGGGCGCACGATTCTTCACATCCGGTCTCTTCCGATCGAGGCGGCGCGCATGACCACCTACGTCTCCATCGCACTGACACCCGAACAGCAGCAGCTGAGCGAAGCCGTCGGGCAGTTCGCGGCCCGGCACGCACCCATCGACGCGACCCGGGCCGCGCTGGACGACCTGGCCGCGGGGCGGTTGCCGTCATGGTGGGGCGCATTGGTGGAGAACGGCTTTCATGCCGTACACCTGCCCGAGGCGGTGGGCGGGCAGGGCGGCGGCCTGGAAGACATGGCCTGCGTGCTGGAGGCCGCGGGTGCGGCGCTGCTGCCGGGCCCGCTGCTCACCACCGCGATCGCCGGGGCCGCGCTGGCCTCGCAGCAGTGCCCCGGCGCCGAGACGTTGCTCAAGGAGATCGCCGAAGGTGCGACCGCCGTCATGGTGTCCAGCGAGCGCGCCGACATCGCCGGCCGCCGCGACGGGGACGGCTGGCGCCTGACCGGTTCGACCGGCCTGACCTTGGGCCTGTGCTCGGCGCAGCGCGTCGTGGTGCCCTTTGCCGACGAGACCGGCGCCCTGCGCTGGGCAGCGCTGAATCCGGCTGAGGGTCAGGTCGAATCGCGCCGCGGCACCGACCTGACCACGGATCTGGGCCTCCTGCGGCTGAGCGATCACGCGGTGCCCGCCGCCGCGGTCCTGACCGGGGTGGACGCCGAGCTGGTCACCGACCTGACCGTGGCGTTCACCGCCTCGATGGCGGCCGGCATCACCCAGTGGTGTGTGGAAACCGTCACCGAACATCTACGGACCCGGGAACAGTTCGGCAAGCCGATCGGGACGTTCCAGGCGTTGCAGCACAAGGCGGCGATGCTGCTGGTGAACAGCGCGCTGGCGACGGCAGCGGCCTGGGATGCGGTGCGGGCGCTCAATGGGTCCGTGGATACCGACCAGCACCGGCTGACCGCCTGCTCGGCCGCGGTGATGGCGGTCATGCCGGTTCCCGGTCTGGTGCTCGAGGCGCTCACCATGCTCGGAGCAATCGGATTCACCTGGGAACACGATCTGCACCTGTACTGGCGCCGGGCCACCAGCCTGGCCGCATCGATCGGTCCGGTGTCACGCTGGACCCGCACCCTCGGCCGGCTGTCGGCCACCGCCACGCGGGACGTGACGGTCAACCTCGGCGAGTCCGACGCCGAATTCCGGGCCCGGGTCGGTGAAACCCTGGACCGTGCACTCACCCTGTCCGACAACGGTTTCGGACGACAAGGCGAGTACCCGGAGTTCACGATCGGGGCACGGCGTGACTTGCTGGCCGACGCGGGGTTGATCGCCCCGCACTGGCCCGCGCCGTGGGGATGCGACGCGACCGTACGCCAACAGCTCATCGTCGACGAGGAATTCGGTAAGCGCGCAGCCCTGGTGCGACCGTCGGTGGGCATCGCCGAGTGGATCCTGCCGAGCCTCATCGCGGCCGGAACCCCGGAACTGCAAGAGCGTTTCGTGCCCGGCTCGCTACGCGGGGACCTGTCCTGGTGTCAGCTGTTCAGTGAGCCGGGAGCAGGATCGGACCTGGCCTCGCTGAGTACTCGGGCCGTGCGGGTCGAGGGCGGGTGGCGGATCAACGGACACAAGATCTGGACCTCGTTGGCGCATCGAGCCGATTTCGGTGCGTTGCTGGCCCGTACCGATCCCGAGGCTCCCAAGCACCGCGGTATCGGCTACTTCATTCTCGACATGCGTTCACCCGGAGTCGAATTCCGCCAGATCACCCAATCCAGCGGGCGGGCCGAGTTCAACGAAGTGTTCCTCACCGACGTCTTCGTACCCGATGACATGCTGCTGGGCGATCCGGCGTCGGGCTGGCAGTTGGCCATCAGCACCATGGCCCACGAACGGGTGGCGATCAGCGGCTACGTCAACATCGACCGGATGGGGGCGCTACGCGAGCTCGTCGGGGTGAGCCCTGATCCGGATCCGGTGTTGCACGCCATCGGCGAGATCGACTCCTACACAAACGCTCTCAAGGCGCTCGGGGTGCGTGAGACGCTGCGTCTGCTCGACGGACAGCCCCCGGGGCCGGCGTCGAGCATCGCCAAGGTGGCCACCAACGTGATGCTGCGCCGCGCATCCGAACTCACCCTCGGACTCACCGGACCGCTTGCCCTGGAACAGGACAGCCAACCCGCGGTGGTGGCGCCCTACCTGGACCTTCCCGCCGAGCTGATCGGCGGCGGCACCACTGAGATCCAGCTCAACATCATTGCCCAGCTGATTCTGGGATTACCCCGCAAGTGAGGAGCGAGTATGGGAGCGCGTAGGGGACTACAGGGCGAAGCCGCGATCGTCGGCTACGTCGAGTTGCCGCCGGAGCGGATGAGCAAAGCCGCGCCGGCTCCGTTTACCTTGGAGCAGTGGGCCCTGCTGGCAGCGGCAGCCTTGGAGGATGCCGGCCTGTCGGCCGAGCAGGTCGACGGCATCGTCACCTCTCACCTGGGCGAGTCGGAGATCTTCGTGCCGTCGACCGTGGCCGAATATCTGGGCGTGCGAGCGAACTTCGCAGAGTTGCTCGACCTCGGCGGGGCCAGCGCCGCGGGCATGGTGTGGCGGGCGGCCGCCGCGATCGAGCTCGGCCTGTGTGACGTGGTGCTGTGCGCCCTACCGGCGCGTTACATCACCCCGAGCTCGGAGCTGAAACCGAAGACGTTGACCGACGCGGTGTTCTTCGGCTCGTCCAGCAACCAATTCGGCTCGCCGCAGGCCGAATTCGAGATTCCCTATGGCAACCTCGGCCAGAACGGGCCGTACGGTCAGGTGGCGCAGCGCTATGCCTATGAGTACGGCTACGACGAGCGGGCGATGGCCAAGATCGTGGTGGACCAGCGGGTCAACGCCAATCACACCGACGGCGCCATCTGGAAAGACACCCCGCTGAGCGTCGAGGACGTGCTGAACAGCCCGGTGATCGCCGACCCGTTGCACATGCTGGAGATCGTGATGCCGTGTGTCGGTGGCGCCGCCGTGGTCGTGGCGAGTGCCGAGGTCGCCGCCCGAGCCCGCAACCGGCCGGTGTGGGTCAAGGGTTTTGGCGAGCACGTGCCGTTCAAGACGCCCACGTACGCCGAGGATCTGCTCGACACACCGATCCGCAAGGCGGCCGACACGGCGTTCGGGATGACCGGGCTGACCCGCGACCAGATGGACATGGTGTCGATCTATGACTGCTACACCATCACGGTGCTGCTCAGCCTGGAGGACGCCGGGTTCTGCGAGAAGGGCAAGGGTATGTCCTTCGTGTCCGACCACGACCTGACCTTCCGCGGCGATTTCCCGCTGAACACCGCGGGCGGCCAACTCGGTTTCGGCCAGGCCGGATTAGCCGGCGGCATGCACCACGTTTGCGATGCCACCCGTCAGATCATGGGCCGAGCGGGGGCCGCCCAGGTCGCCGATTGCAATCGCGCATTCGTCTCCGGCAACGGCGGCATCCTGTCCGAGCAAACCACCCTGATCCTGGAAGGCGAGTGAGACCGATGACCGGATTCGCCCGGCCCATGCCGGTGAAAACCCCTACCAGCACGCCGTTCTGGGACGCACTCGCGGAGCATCGCATCGTCATCCAGTACTCGCCGTCGACGCAGGCCTATGTGTTCTACCCCCGCGTGTTGGCGCCCCGCACGCTGGCCGATGATCTCGAGTGGCGGGAGATCTCGGGGATGGGCACGCTGTATTCGTTCACCGTGGCCCGGCGCCCGGTCGGCCCGCACTTCGCCGACGCCGTTCCGCAAATTTTGGGTATCGTGGAATGGGATGAGGGTCCGCGGTTCTCGACGGAAATCGTTGACGTCGCACCCGGGGAACTCAGTGTCGGAATGCGGCTCAAGCCTGTTTTCTGCGACTACCCGGACGCCCTTGCCGGAGCTGGTGTGACGCTGCTGCGCTACACGCGGGCTTGATCACACCACTTGGCAGGAGGCTCACAGGAGAGGAGTATGGAGTCATGCTAACCATACGAAAACTCATGGGATCAGTGTTCGTAGCGGGAGCCGCATTGGCGATTGCAGCAGGACCGACCGCCGCGCTTATGACTGACGCGCCCGCGACGACGATCAGTGCTCAACCCAGCGGCGGCGGTGACGCCGGCGGTGGCGGTGGCTGTGACAGCGGGCCCGGCTGGAACGGCTGTGGCGGTTGGAACCCGGTCCAGGGTGGCTTCGGCCATGGCTGCATCAACGGAATCTGCGGTGGCTGGGACGGCCAGCGCGGCTGGGGTAACTGACCCCTACCGCTGACCCCGTCACCGACGGGGTCAGACGGCGGTCAGCTTGACCGGCAGCGATGAGTGCCGGCGGATGATGTTGTTGAGCGCCCAGACCGGGGTTGCCGTCAGTTCGATGCGGTCCACCCGCTCGACGAGTGCGCGCAGCATCGCCTGGGTCTCCAGACGCGCGAGCCCCTGCCCGGCGCAGGCGTGGGCGCCATTGCCGAAGCCGAGCTGACGGCCCGCGTCGTTGCGGATGTCGAACACGTCCGGGTCATCCCACTCGAGTTCGTCGCGGTTCGCGGAAGCGTAGATCACCAGTACCCGGGCCCCGCCCGGCACGGTGGCGCCACCGACTTCGATGTCGTGGCGTGCCTTTCGGGTGAACGCGCGCAGCGGAGACGAGTACCGGATGATCTCGTTGACGGCATTCGGGATCAACTCGGGCTGACGCTTGAGCAACTCGAACTGTTCGGGGTGGGTGGCCAGCAGGTGTACCGCGTTGGCGATGGCGCTGATCGTGGTGTCCAGCGACGGGACGATGTAGTCCACCATCAGGGATGCGCAGTCGGCGTCGGAGAGTTCACCGTTGTCGGCAGCGAGCAGGAGGTCGTGCCCGAGGCTGCCGTCGAGGACAGCGCGTTTCTTGACGACGCCGCGAGCGAAGCGCAGCATCCGCGCGGAGTCGGGGATGGCTCGCGCGGCCCGCCGGTTGAGCGGGCCGAGCAGGTCAAAAGTCGCTCCGCCCCAGGCCATCAGGTCGGCGCGCTGGTCCCGCGGCCAGCCGACCAGGTCAGGGACGATCGCCAGCGGTAGCGCCGACGCGATGTCGTCGATGCCATCGACCGAACCCTTCGCGACGGCCCGGTCGACGATGTCGGCGGCCATTCGGTCGACGTCGTCGGCCATCGCGCGCAGCGCCCGCGGGAGTAGGCGGTGGGCGACGAGCTTGCGACGTGCGTCGTGTGTCGCACCGTCGCTGGTGAGGGTGGTGCCCTTGGAGAGCGTATTCGGGATCGGGTTCAGCCCGACCCCGTCGCCGGAGATGAAGGTCTTGTCGTCGCGCAGGATCGATTTGCACTCGGCATAGCGCGGGATTGCGTAGGCCCGATGGCGGGTGAGTCGCACCACGGGGCCGAGTGCCCGCAACCGGGCGTAGTGCGGGTAGGGGTCGATGATCGCCGCGGTGGAGTAGATGTCGGAGCGGTAGGTGGGAATGGCGTTGCGTGTCAGCGTCATTGCGGTGGCGTCACTTTCCGGATGGTCCCGCTGCAGGACTTGGGCAGCGAGTCGAACAGGGCGTCCAGATCCCGTCCCGCGCGCATCACGGTGCGGTCGGGCCGGATGATGGCTGCGTCGGCGCGACCACGGCGCAGCCAGTTCGCGAGCTCGGAACCCGGCGCGGCGACGTGAATGACGGCGCCGCGCTCATCGGCGAGGGCGCGCCCGGCGGCACTCGGCGCGGTGCGGGTGATCACGGCGAAGCCGTCTGAAAGGTCGGAGTCGAGCCGTATGCCGTCCGCCACCAGAGGATTCGGACAGAGGCTGCCGGCCAGTTGCCGTGGCGCCCGGGACTTCTGGACCAGCGCCGAGCGATGCAACGCCGGCGTCTCGCTGTCGACGAGATTGGTGCTCAGGCCCGGCAACCAGTGCAGGCGTGGCACGAGTATCCGACGGATCAGGTTCCCGAACTCACCGCCCGCGGTCATCGCCCGCCCGACCGCGAGGGCCAGCCGGATCATATGCCGGGCATGTGGCTTCCGTTCCTGCTCATAGGTTTCCAGGACGTCGCCGGGCAAGGACCCGGTCAGCACACCGGCGAGTTTCCAGGCCAGGTTCATCGCATCGCGCAGCCCCGCGCCCATGCCTTGCCCGATGAACGGTGGGGTGAGATGGGCGGCGTCGCCGAGCAGGAAGATCCGGCCCCGCCGCCATTGATCGGCAAGCTGCGCGCGAAAGGTGTACTCGGTGACGCGCACCAGGTGCAGCTCGGCGCTCGAAACCTGCTGGACCCAGGGGCGAATCAGCGGGCGGAGGGCGTCGAGAGTGGCGAAGTCAGCGGAGGTCTCGCCGTCGCGCAGTTGGAATTCCCACCGGTAGCGTGCCTCGCCGATCCGCATGTACGTGCCCGCCCGGTCCGGGTCGCAGACCTGATCGACGCCCTCCCAGTTGGCCAGATCTGCGGTGGTGGCGACGTCGACGACGAGCCAGCGTTGCTCGAATCCGAGATCCTCCATGCGGGAGCCGATTCGGGACCGCACGATGCTGTTGGCTCCGTCGCAGCCCAGCACGTAGTCCGCCTCGACGACGTGCTCGCCGCCGTCGGTGCGGTCGGCGTAGGTGACGCGGACCCGGCCGCGCGCATCCTCGGCGACGTCGGTGACCTCGACGCCGCCACGTAGTTCCGCGTGCGAATGGCGGGTCAGGTTGGTCCGCAACACGGCCTCGAATTCGGGCTGGTCGAACATGTTGGCCTGGGGAAAACCGTTGCGGCCCAGGGCGGCATCACGTCTGAACTCGGCGAGCACATGCCTCGAGCTGTCGAGCAACCGAAGCCCCAGGGTGGGGCGCGAGATCGCGGCGAACTCGTCGGCGATGCCGAGACGGGCCACGATGCGGAAGATCTCGTCGTCCAGGTGCACAGCCCGCGGTTGCGGATACACCTGAGCCCAGCGGTCCAGGACCAGGCAGTCGATGCCGTACTGCGCGAGCAGGGTGGCCGCCGTTACCCCGGTGGGCCCCGCCCCGATGACGACGACGGGGACGTGCGGCACCGCCGTCATGCGTAGCGGACCACCGCGCGCTGGGTGCCCAGGTCGATCGCCTTGTCGTCGGTGGCCACGCTGGTCTCGACGATGTCGCCGTCGCGCAGGTACCTCGCGTTCTTGGCCTGGGCCTTGAAGAACGCCTTCCACTTCAGTGCAGGTGGCAACAGCGCACCGATCATCTCGATCGGCTTGGGCGGTGCACTCAACGCGGTCCCGACAGGGGTACCGGTCAGGAGCAGATCACCGACGTCCATCCGCTGGAATCGCGTCAGTTCCTGAAGCGCGCGCAGCGGGAGGTAGATCATGTCGCCGGCCACCTTGGCGTCCTGACGAAGTTCGCCGTTGACCCGCAACTGGAGGCGCAGCTCGCCGAAGCGCTTGAGCTCGTCGGCATCGAGCAGCACCAGAGCCGGTCCGACCGGCGTGAACGTGGGATACGACTTGGCCTCGTAGAACTGGGTTTTCGGCAACTGGACGTCGCGGGCCGACACGTCATTGGTGACCACCAGCCCGGCGATGTAGGTGGGCAGATCCGTTTCGGTCAGGTGGGTGCCGACCGGGAGCTCACGTCCGAAGACCAGGCCGATCTCCACCTCGTAGTCCAGGAGCCTGACGTGTTCGGGCTTGACGATGTCGTCGGTCGGACCGTTGATCGACCCGGAGGCCTTACGGAAGAACGCCAGTGGGAGTGTCTCGGGATTCAGGCCCGCGTCCTTGGCGTGCGATGCGAAGTTGGCCATCTGGGCGACGACCCGGCACGGTGCGGTCACCGGTGAGAGGAGGTCGAGGGTGTCGACCGGTACCGGGTCGGTGCCGGTGGTGGCTGTGTCGATGGCGGCCCGGTCGCCGAGCAGTTCGGCCGTGGTGGTGGCCGAGGTGTCGATCTTCACTGCGCCACGGTCGGTTTGGACGTACCAGGCGTCGGCGGTGCGGAGGACGGTGGTGGTCATGAACTGGCTACTTTCAGCAGGCCGCGCAGGCGGGTGAGGGTGAATTCGTTGTCGTGGTCTCGGATGGCGGCGAGCATCGAGCGCAGTTCGTCGATCGACTCTTGATTGGGGGCGATCCCGAGGAAGTCCTTGGTGACGGGCGGCCCCCACTGGGCCAGCCCGGACGCGGTGAACGGCGCCCACCCGGGTTCGAGGGTGTTGTCGAACATGTCGCCGTCGGCGAAGTGTTCGACGAGGAAGCCGTCCGGGTCGCGCCAGTAGTCGAACAGTTGGCTGCCCTGGACGTGGCGGCCGATGCCCCACGATCGGTGGTAGCCGTGTTCGCGCAGGTATTCGCCGCCGGCGGCCAACGCATCGAGATCGGCCACCTGGTAGGCGGAGTGCACGTAGCGGTTGCGCGGGCCGAGTGTCATCGCCAGCGTGTGGTGATCGGTGGGTACCTCGCCGCGGTCGCAGCGGATGAAGCTCATCGTCGGACCGCGGTCGCGCTGGCCGGGGTAGTACTGGAAGTCGCTGACGATCATCCCGAGGTTGTCCAGATACCAGTTCAGCGTCTCGGTGTACTTGGTGCTTTGCAGCACGACGTGGCCCAGGCGTTGCACGGCGGCGGGAACCCGTGGCGGACGCTGGGTTGCGTTGGTGCGTCGCAGATCATGCCCGACGTTCAGGACCAGCGAGTTCTGCGACGGCAGGGCAGCCAAGTCGTGGGTGCCGGCGATGACGTGGACCGGGACACCGCTGGGGTCGATCAGGTCGACGGCGAGTCCGCCGATGCTCTCGGGCAGTGCGCGCGTCGGTGCACCCGTTGTCTCGGCCAGCCGACGCACGTCACCTTCGTCGCGGGCGGCGAAGGCCACGCCGGCGAATCTCGACCGGGGACCCCGCCGCACGATCAGACACGGTGCACCGGCATCAGTGCCACGCAGGTGCAGTTGGTCGGATGTCCTTGCCGCCGTGGCGAAGCCGAACGCCTGCGTGAAGGCCTCGGCGCGGACGAGGTCCGGCTTCTCGAACTCCAGCCAAGCGATGTCGCGCACCTTGATCACCGGATTGCGGGACCGGCCCGGGTGCTCGCCTCGGCGCGCGCCCTGGTCGCTGTGCAGGTCGTGATGGGTGCCTGCGGTATCCGCCATGGCCGCCTCCCGTTGATTCTGACGAAATCGTCACATGCGCCGCGATCGTCAGTCAAGGTGTTCTGACGAAATCTTCAGAATTGATGAGGCGGTTAGAATCAACGGAATCCCGGAAGGATCTGCGCGGGGAAGGGGGCCATCACGATGACGACGCAGCCGGCTGATGGGCCTGGCGATCAGCCGAACCGGTTGGCTCGGCGCAAACAGCGCACCCGCGCGGCCCTGCTCGCCGCGGCGCAATCCTTCATCGCGGCGGGCAAGCTCAACGTGCCGGTTCTGGAGATCACCCAGGCTGCCGACGTCGGCATGGGGTCGTTCTACAACCACTTCGACAGCAAGGAAGAGTTGTTCGAAGCCGCCCTCACCGAGGCGCTCGACGTGCACGCCGACCTGTTGGACGCGTACGCCAAATCGCTCGGTGACCCGGCCGAGGCGTTCGCCTGCAGCTTTCGCCTGACCGGGCGGATGTTTCGTCGGCGACCTCAGGAAAGCCGGGTACTGCTGTCCAGTGGACTGTCCCTACTGTCCTCGGACAAGGGCCTGGCCCCGCGGGCCCGGCGCGATATCAGCGCCGCCGTCGAGGCCGGCCGATTCCACGTCACAGATCTGAACCTGGCTCTGGCCGTGGTCGGAGGGGCGCTGCTCGGGCTGGGGCAGCTACTTCACGACGAACCGGATCGCGATGACGCACAGGCCGCGGACACAGTGACGCAGAACCTGCTCATGCTGCTCGGCATGTCCGCCGAGGAAGCCGGCCGTCTCTGCAGGCAGCCGCTGCCCGATCTCAGCGCGATCGATCAATCGGGCCCGGCCTGAGGGGCTAGACGGATTGCAGCGCTTGGACCGCCGGTCCGAACATGCCCTGCTTGATCGCACCCAGGGTGCCGGAATCCTTGCCGCCCAACGGACGCAGCAGATCAATGGCCGCCGTCGTCACCGAGCCCTCGGGTGCCGTGGCGTCGACGATCCCGTAGGCCTGGGCATCGACGCCGCCGAACCGGCGGCCGGTGGTCATGGACGCGACGGCCGCCTGCGGGGTCAGTTTGGCCTGGATCAGCGCGGCCATTCCCGGGGTGAATGGAATACGGATGTCCACCTCGGGGAAGCAGAAGAACCCGCGGTCGTCACGCATCACCCGGAAGTCGTGGGAGACGGCCAGCATCGCGCCGGCACCGAAGGCGTGCCCGACCACCGCGGCGGCCGTCGGGATCGGCAGCGTCAACACCCGCGCAAACAGGCCCTGTACCCGGCCGACGTACCAATCGCCCTGATCGCTGTGGGCGCCAAGCCAATCCAGATCCAGACCGTTGGAATAGAACTTGCTGTCGGCCGTCGTCACCAGGCCGTGTGCGCCCTTGGCCAGGACCGCGTCGAGGTGTGCGTCGACCGTATCGAGGAACTCGGGGGTGAACCGGTTCTCGTCGTCGCCCAGGTCGAGGATGGCGATCTCGCCGTCGTAATCCAGGGTGGGGGTCATGAGATTCCTTTCTTGAGGGGGAGTTTCGGCGTATGCCTGGGGCCAGGTCCCACCGTCAGTACGGCGGCCACCGCCGCATTGAGATGATCGCGGGCGGTCGGATCGCCGAGGCGGTTGCGGTGTAGCAGGACGGCCGTGGGCAGGTCCACGATGCACGTTGTCACGGCATCCACCGCGGCCCGGTCACGCCGGTCCCATGCGGCCGCAGCGAGTTCGATCATCAAGTCCACCAACTGCTTTTCCAGCTCGCGCGCCTGCTCGGCCAGGTCCGCCGGCAGGTCGTGGCCGAGCACCTGCTCACGCCGGACCTGCAGGAGTAGCCGCGCCGACGCCGGGTGGCGCTCGGCGAAGACCGCCGGTGCGTAGGCGGCCGCGGCGATCGCGTCGGTACCCGGTTGCGCAGCCTCGACCAGTTCCCGCTGCAGAGCCAGAAACCGCCGCCCGGCACGGAGCCAGACCTGGCCGAGCAGACCCGCCCGTGAGCCGAACGAGTGATACAGCGCGCCGTTGGACAGCCCGATCGCATCGCTGATCGCCCGGATCGTCACCGCTGCCGGTCCTGAGCGCACAGCCAGGGATTCCGTCGCATCGAGGACCGCATCCGGGTCGTAGACGCGAGGACGTGGCACCGCGACACCATAACAGAGCGAATGCTCCGTAACTCAGGGGGCGGTTGACGTGCACTAAGGCGACCCTTAGTTTGTGGGGGTAACTTTCCTGTGGAGGTGATCGTGGCCGGATCCGGGGTCCCGGCGCGGGTAGCGCGCATAGGTGGGCGCCCGCCGCTGATCGCGGTATCCGACATCGTCTCCGCGGGACGCGAGCTCGGCATGCGAAATCTGAGCATCAACGCCGTCGCCGCCCGGCTCGGCGTGTCAGCGACCGCGCTGTACCGCCACATCAGCGGCCGCTGGGAACTGGAACGGCTGGTCGGGGAGAGCCTGCTCGCCGAGCTCGAGTTCACCGATGATCCGGCCCGGTCCGTCGAAGACCACCTGCTGGCGTTCGGGGCGAACCTGCACCGCTACGCCCTGGCCAATCCCGGACTGGCCACCTACATGCAGGTGCTGTTCCCGCGCGGGGAGGCCGGCGCCAGGCTGCTGGCCGACGAGATCGCCGTATTGGGCCGCCGCGGCTACACCGCGGAGGCCGCGGCACTGTTGAGCAGTTCGGTGGCCGTACTGGCCATCGGGCTGGCCGCCCAACACGAACTCAAGGCCGAGGCCAGCGGCGGTGACGACGGATTCGTCCTGGAACGCGATGCCGCCGCCGAGCGGTTGGCCGGCGACGCCGCGCTGGGACCGGTGCACACCGCGGGCATGCAACTGCGTAGTCCGCAGTACCTGGAACTTCTGCTGAACGCGCTGATCCGGGGACTGTTGACGTCCGTCGTGCCCGGCAAGGCGATCACCGACATCGTGGCGGATCTGACCGCCAAGGGAGAGGACCGCTGATGGCACGCGGATTTCAGGGAGTGATGATGCGCGGCTTCGGCGCGCGTGATCACCAGGCGACCGTGGTCGAGACCACCTACCTGACGCCGAACATGGTGCGCCTGCGCTTGGTGTCGCCAACGGTGTTCGAGGACGCCGTGGCCGAGCCCACGTCCTACCTGAGATTCTGGGTACCGGACCCCGACGGCTCGAAAACCGAGTTCCAGCGGGGCTACACCATGTCCGAAATGGAGCCGGCCACCGGCCATTTCGCGGTCGACGTGGTGCTCCACGAACCATCCGGCCCGGCGTCGAAGTGGGCTAGATCGGCCAAGCCGGGCGACACCATCCCGGTGATGGCCCTGGGCTCGACGGGATTCACTGTGCCCGAGGATCTGCCCGCCGGATACCTGCTGATCGGTGACGCGGCGGCCACGCCGGCCATCAACGGCATCATCGGCGTTCTACCGCATGACATTCCGATCGAGGTCTATCTCGAGCAGCATGACGAGAACGACCTGCTGATCCCGATCGCCGAGCACCCGCGGCTGCGGGTGCACTGGGTCAAGCGCCATGACACGACGTCACTGGCCGCCGCGATCGAGACCCGGGACTGGTCGGACTGGTACTGCTGGGTGACGCCGGAGGCCGGCTCGCTCAAGCTCCTGCGCACGCGGTTGAAAGACGAGTTCGGCTTTCCCAAGTCCGAACTGCACGCCCAGGCCTATTGGACCGAGGGCCGGGCGATGGGCACCGATCGCACCGAAGCCGAGGCCGAAACCCGGGACGAGTCCGAAGCCGCTGTGGCCGAACCTGTTCCCGCACCGGCTGCCGCCACCCCCGCCCGCGGGACCTGGCGGGCGCAGGGCGCGGGACGGCTGCTGTCCCCGCTGAAAACCCCGCTGATCGTGTCGGGTGTGCTGCAGGCGATCATCACCCTGATCCAGCTCACGCCGTTCGTGCTGCTGGTTGAGCTGGCACGGCTGTTGCTGGCCGGGGCCGAGGAATCCCGCTTGTGGACACTGGGTTTGACCGCGGTCTGGCTGTTGGGCCTGGGCGCATTGTTGGGTGCCGGGCTCACCCTGTGGCTGCACCGCCTCGACGCACAGTTCGCCCGTGAGCTGCGGACCCGGCTGCTGACCAAGATGGCCCGCCTGCCGCTGGGCTGGTTCACCGCGCGTGGGTCGGGCTCGATCAAGCAACTGGTGCAGGACGACACCCTGTCGCTGCACTACCTGGTGACCCACGCGATACCGGATGCCGTGGCGGCGGTGGTCGCGCCGGTGGCCGTGCTGGTCTACCTGTTCACCGTCGATTGGCGGCTGGCCCTGGTCCTGTTCATCCCGGTGCTCACCTACCTGGTGCTGATGTCGGTGATGACCATCCAGTCCGGTGCCAAGATCGGTCAGGCGCAACGCTGGGCAGACCGGATGAGCGGGGAGGCCGGCGCCTATCTCGAGGGCCAGCCCGTCGTCCGGGTGTTCGGCGGTGCCGCGTCGTCGAGTTTCCGTCGTCGTCTCGATGAGTACATCGGGTTCCTGGTCGGCTGGCAGCGTCCCTTCACCGGCAAGAAGTCGTTGATGGACCTGGTGACCCGGCCCAGCACCTTCCTGTGGCTGATCGCCGCCGTCGGCACCCCGATGATCATCGGCGGCTCGATGGATCCGGTCGACCTGCTGCCGTTCCTGTTGCTGGGCACCACATTCGGCGTTCGGCTGCTGGGCGTGGGCTACGGGCTGGGCGGGATCCGCGGCGGCATGCTGGCCGCGCGTCGCATCCAGAACGCCCTCGACGAGGCGGACCTGGCGCTGCTCGAGCACCAGGGCGGACCGGGTGACCCGGGTGCCGTGGTGTTCGACGGGGTGACCTTCGGCTACCGGCCGAGCGTGCCGGTGATCCAGGACGTGTCGTTGACGTTGCGCCCGGGCACCGTGACCGCACTGGTCGGCCCGTCGGGCTCGGGAAAGTCCACGCTCGCCGCGCTGCTCGCGCGCTTCCATGACATCGACTCGGGATCGATCAGATTGGACGGCACGGATATTCGATCATTGTCGGCCGACGAGCTGTACCGCCGAGTCGGGTTCGTGCTGCAGGAGACCCAGCTCGTGGCCGGTACGATCGCCGAGAACATCGCGCTGGCCGACCCAGAAGCCGATCAGGCACGGATCGAGCAGGCCGCGCGCGACGCCCAGATCCACGAACGCATTCTGCGGCTACCCGACGGGTATCAGAACGTGCTTTCGGCGTCGTCGGCATTGTCGGGCGGTGAACGGCAGCGGCTCACCATCGCCAGGGCCATCCTGGCCGACACCCCGGTGCTGATCCTGGACGAGGCCACAGCCTTCGCCGATCCGGAATCGGAATACCTTGTGCAGCAGGCACTCAACCGGCTGACCCGGGACCGAACCGTTCTGGTGA
This sequence comes from Mycobacterium sp. DL99, assembly GCF_004762045.1. Lineage (GTDB taxonomy): Bacteria > Actinomycetota > Actinomycetes > Mycobacteriales > Mycobacteriaceae > Mycobacterium. Next base: position 6,351,408 of record NZ_SJOM01000007.1, on the reverse strand, counting down.
TCGCACACCGGCTGCACACCATCACCCACGCCGACCAGATCGTCGTCCTCGAAACCGGCCGCATCGCCGAAACCGGCACGCATGAGGAACTGCTGGCCGCAGGCGGGCGCTACCACCAACTCTGGCAGACCGGACAATCGCTGCGCCCCGGCGATGCCGTCACCGCAGGAGAGGCACGATGATCCGCACCCTGATCGCCCTCATCCCGGCCGACCGCCGCGGCAAGGTCGGCATCTATGCCGCGCTCACGTTGGTCTCAGTGGTGATCCGGGCGGCAGGCACGGTGCTGCTGATTCCCCTCGTGGCTGCGTTGTTCAGCGATGCGCCGCGCGACGCGCTGCCGTGGCTCGGCTGGCTCACCGCCGCGACGGTCATCGGCTGGATCGTCGACACCGCGACCTCGCGGCTCGGATTCGATCTCGGCTTCGCACTTCTCGACCACACCCAGCACGACGTGGCCGACCGGCTGCCCGGCATCCGGATGGATTGGCTGGGCGGCGACGGCGGCGCGAACACCGCCAATGCCCGCCAGGCGATCGCCGCCACCGGACCCGAACTGGTCGGCATGGTGGTCAACCTGCTGACGCCGTTGATCGGGGCGATCCTGCTGCCCGCGGCCATTGCGCTTGCGCTGCTGTTCATCTCGGTCCCGCTGGGATTGGCTGCCCTGGCCGGCGTGGTGATTCTGCTGGGGGCGTTCTGGGCCTCGGGCCGGCTGAGCCGCAAGGCCGACGCGGTCGCCGACGAGACGAACCGGGCGTTCACCGAACGCATCATCGAGTTCGCCCGCACCCAGCAGGCGCTGCGCGCGGCCCGGCGGGTCGAGCCCGCCCGCAGCATGGTCGGCGACGCGCTGGCCGCGCAGCACGGCGCCAGCATGCGACTGCTGCTGATGCAGGTGCCGGGACAGCTGTTGTTCAGCCTGGCCAGCCAACTGGCCCTGCTGATCCTGGCCGGGATGGCCACCTTCCTGACCGTGCGCGGTACTCTCGGTGTGCCCGAGGCGATTGCGATGATCGTCGTCGCAGCGCGCTATCTCGAGCCGTTCACGTCATTGGCAGAGTTGGCCCCGGCGATCGAATCCACCCGGGCCACGCTGGGCCGGATCCGCGCCGTGCTCGACGCCCCGGTGATGGCCACCGGCACCGCCACGTTGACCACGGACGCCGCGCCCCGGATCGAATTCGAGGGCGTGACGTTCGGTTACGGAACCACCCCGGTGCTGCAGGATGTCAGCTTCGTCCTGGAGCCCGGCGGCACTACCGCGATCGTCGGGCCGTCCGGGTCGGGCAAGAGCACCATCCTGTCGCTCATCGCCGGGCTGCACCAACCCAGCGCCGGACGGGTGTTGATCGACGGCGTCGACACCGCCCAGATGGACACCGAAACCCGCAGGGCGGTAACGAGTGTGGTGTTCCAGCATCCCTATCTGTTCGACGGGACGATCCGGGACAACATCCTGGTCGGCGACCCGGATGCCGATGCCGAGCAACTGGCCACCGCGGCGCGGCTGGCTCGCGTGGACGAGCTGACGGGGCGGTTGCCCGACGGTGACGGCACCAAGGTCGGTGAGGCCGGGACGGCCTTGTCGGGTGGTGAGCGGCAGCGGGTCAGTATCGCTCGCGCGCTGGTCAAGCCGGCGCCTGTGCTGCTGGTGGACGAGGCGACCAGTGCGCTGGACACAGAGAACGAGGCCGCGGTGGTCGACGCCCTGACGGCCGACGAACGGTCCCGGACCCGGGTGATCGTCGCGCACCGGCTGGCCAGCATCCGCCATGCCGACCGCGTGCTGTTCCTCGACGGCGGCCGGGTCGTCGAGGACGGCAGCATCGATGAACTGCTGGCCGCGCGTGGACGCTTTGACGAGTTCTGGAACCAGCAACGTGAGGCGGCCGACTGGCAGATCACGCACTAGCCGCCAAATTCGTGACCGGCGTGCGTACGGCGCATTGCTAGGGTCGGTGGGTGGATGATTCCCGGCCTGGATTTCGCGAATGGCTGCACCAAATGCGCTGGTGGCACTGGCTTATCCTGGTTTTCGTCGTCGTCTGGACGGCGGGGTTGGTGTGGCTCATGCCCGGTCTGGCCAACGACGACCCCAAACGGGGGGTACCTTCGCCCGTAAGTTTCGCCGGCGACGTCGGGGTGCCCGGTCAGGTGTTGTTGCCGTCGCTGCGTCAGCAGCCGGTGCCGGGCTGGCGCATGAACCTCAAGACCGTGCTCGCTGATGTCACCCGGCCACGCGTTGAACACGTCGGTGATGTAGGCACGCGTGCCTATTTCACCGTGGCCGGTACGGAGCGGACCACCGGTCAGCGCAGCGCCTGGCTACTGGGTATTGATGTGGCGCAAGGTGTTCCGTCCTTCGCCCCGGTGTCGATCGGCAACCCGGTAGAGGTCACCTGCCTTCCCAACGGTGCCGCCAGGGTGCTCTGTCTCAACAAGGCTTACGGCCTGACGCCCGGTGAAGCCTGGGTGATAGATGCGCAAACCGGTGCGGTCCTCTCCCGCACGGTGAGCGCGCTGCAGTTCGACACCAGCAGTCTCAGTGACAAGGCCAGAGTCATGCAGGTCGGCTCCTATGCGGTGGCCTACGAACCGGGGACAGGCTGGCACGGTATCGACGATCAGGCTCGGTTCACCTGGACGGTCAAGGCAGTTGCAGGCGACATGACCGTGTTGAAACGGCAGCCGGGTATGCCGCCGAGCGACATCGGAGTGGCCAAGATCGACAAGGACCGCAGTGCGGTGTTCTCGGCCGTCGACGGCAAGGTGCTCAGGAAGTCCGGGGGCAAGTTGCTGCCGGTGGTCGGTGGGTTCGTGGAGCAGGAACGGCAGAACAAGGCTGCCCGTCGTAGTCCGACGACGTTCGCGTTCTTCGACGAAAGCGGGAATCGGGTCGGCCGGTACGACAATCAGGACGGCGGTCCCGGCTTGTTCGATCCCGCCCTGCAGGGTGCCGAGCTTCCGGTGTTGTCACTGTCATTGAGCGATCAGATGCTGGTGCTGGACAGTCGCGGTACACCGATGACGGTGGTCCACGTCGACCAGGAAGTCACGCCGAATTCGATCGGGTTCCTCGGCGGCAGCATGTACCTCACCGACAACAACTGGAGTTCCGGCAACCGATCGACAACATGGCAGAAGTTCGATCTGCGCAGCGGCAATCGGGTGTCGTCGTGTACCGGTCTTCCGGTGGAGGAGGACGGGTACATCGGAACCGATGGAACGGTCGTGGTCGCGCCGCAAGCGGGCGTCGACAAAGACGACGCGCCGACGGTCGCGGTCGATCTCGATACCTGCGCAGTGCTGTGGAAGATCCCCGAACCCGGACCGATGTGGGCGGTCGGGTCCACGTTGGTGCAGGCGCTGCCCGCGTCCGGTGAACTGATCTCACTGGTGCCACCTGCGCGCTAGCCAGGTACTAGCCGATCGGATAGTTGAAACGAACCTACTGTAACTATTACAGTTGGTCGTCCCGGAGTGGTGAGCGGGGCAGGTACCTATCCGGCGGGAGGTCACGTTGACGACGTGGCAGGTGGTTTCGGCCCATTCTCGGCGCGGGCAGCGCGATGAAGAGTGAAAAGGGCAGTGGCGCCCTGACATACCGCATGCACGTGATAGCCGGTGATGCCGCGGAACTGGCGGCGAACGCCGGGGGACTGATCGTCGACCGGATGATGAGCGGCTGGCGAGTCAGCGTGCAGCTCCTGCAGGATGCTGCGTCCGGGGCCAACCGGTCGGTGCAGATCCTGGGTGCCGAGTTGGTCGATGAGATGGAACCATCGGCCGGCGCCGAAGGTGAGCAGTGCGTCCTGGTCATGGGCGCCGACTCGTACGACCGCGTGATTTCGGCTGACAGCCGGCAGTTCCCGGCCGGGTGGACCGAGGTTCTGGTCTGGGGTGAATCACCGGACGCCGCTCAGATGTTCGGGCACACCCTGAGCGCGGCAGCACTGGCGTTCAAAACCCAGGCTGTCGCTGCGGCTCACCTCCCGGTCGGGGAGGTGGACATCGTTGAGGCATTCACGTCGATGAACGCGAAGGCGCGGGCGGTCACCCGGCGCGCGTAACGACAGGTCAGGCCTTCGTGAGCTGCTTCTGCTCGTACAGCTGCGCCCATTCGGCCCGTGGCCGGATCGAGGTGTCGACGTCGGTGGCCTTGGCGCGCAGTGCGCCGACGGAGGCCTGATCACGCGCGGTGTGCTGGAACGGATCCCAGCTGAAGAACCGCGCCGAGTTCTCCCAGGTGATCTTGTTGATGTCGGAATCGCTCGCGCCGGCGGCATTCAACTCCGCCAGCACCTGCTCGGGTGCGTCGGGCCAGAAGCAGTCCGAGTGCGGGTAATCGCACTCCCAGGCGATGTTGTCGATGCCGATCTCGTGGCGGAGCTTCAGCGAGGTCTTGTCGGTGACGTAGCAGGCCAGCGAGTGCTCGCGGAACACGTCGGAAGGCAGCTTGTCGCCGAAGTCGCGGCGTAGCCACTTCTGGTTGGTGTAGTGCCGGTCGCTGCGGTCCAGATAGAAAGGAATCCAACCGATTCCGCCCTCGGAGAAGGCGAACTTGAGGTCCGGGTAGTTGCGCATCGCCGGTCCCCACAACAGGTCCTGGGCACACATCGCCGAGACCTGGGTGGCCAGGATGATCAGGTTGTCGATGGGGGCGTTGGGGGCCATGCTGATCGCGCCGAAACCCGTGCCGATGTGCAGGCACATCACCACGTTCTCCTCGGACAGGGTCGAGAACACCGGACCCCAGTAGTCCTCGTCGTGGTAACTCGGCAGACCCTCGAGGTGTGGCAGTTCGGGCATCGTCACCGCGCGGCAGCCCTTGGCGGCCACGCGGCGGATCTCGGCGCACATCCCCTCGGGAGTCCACGTCGGCAGGATCGCGATCGGGATGAACCGATCCGGGTAACTGCCCGCCCACTCGTCGATGTGCCAGTCGTTGTAGGCCGACACCATCACCAGCGTGACGTCTTCACGGGTCATGTTGAGGTGCCGGGCGGAGAACCCGGTGAAGGTCGGGAAGCACATCGACGCCAGGATGCCGTTGCGGTTCATGTCGCGGACGCGCTCGTGCACGTCGTACACGCCGGGGCGCATCTCGGCGAACCCGGCCGGATCACGTCCCCACTCTTCGGCCGGCCATGACACCACTGCGTTGAGACCGGACACGCCCTGCGGCCGTCCCTGATACATCCACTGGTCGACGCCCTTGTCGTCGGTCACCACGATGGGTGCCTCCGGCTTGTACTTGGCCGGCACGTGGTTGAGGAACATGTCGGGCGGCTCGACGACGTGGTCGTCGATGCTGATCAGGATCAGGTCGTCGGTCTGCATATCTAACTAGTACCCTCGGGAGGCGTGACCGTCTCTGCACTTTCGGACAGAGGTTTGACTCAATCGGCCAACATGTCCAGGCCGGTCATCGAGTTGCGCCGGGGGGGTCATGCGCTGGCCGGCAGCTACCTCTACGAGGGCGATGGGCTGATCACCGGCTGGCACTCCCACGAGGTGCACCAGATCGAATACGCACTGCACGGCGTCGTCGAGGTGGAGACCGACGCCGCGCACTATCTGCTGCCGCCGCAGCAGGCCGCCTGGATTCCGGCCGGCCTGCAGCATCAGGCGGTGATGAACCCCGACGTCAAGACCGTCGCGGTGATGTTCGATACGCAGTTGATCGCCGATCCGGGGGACCGGGCCAGGATCATCGCGGTCTCACCGCTGATCCGCGAGATGATGATCTACGGGTTGCGCTGGCCGGTCGACCGTGCCCACGGCGACGACACGTCCGACACCTTCTTCCGGACCCTGGCCAACCTCGTCGCCGACGCGCTCGATCACGAGGCCCCGCTGAGCCTGCCGACCACTGAGCACCCGATCGTGGCGGCCGCACTGGCCTACACAAAGGAGCACCTCGCCTCGGTGACGGCCGAGGACGTCAGCCGGGCTGTTGCGGTGTCCGAGCGGACGCTGCGGCGCCTGTTCACCGAGACCATCGGAATCTCTTGGCGGACTTACCTTCTGCATGCCCGGATGCTGCGGGCCATGGCCTTGCTGGCCGGGCCGGATCAATCGGTGCAGGCCACCGCGACGGCGGTGGGATTCGAGAACCTCAGCTCGTTCACCCGGTGCTTCAGTCAGTTCTGCGGTGAGACTCCGTCGGCGTACCGGAATCGCGCCCGTGAGGAACACCTGGAGCAGCCAACCCGGCCCGCTCGACACTGAGCAGGCTCTCGGTGTGATGCTCGGCGCGGTAGGCCGCACCGCCGCCGTTGATCCCGAAAAGCCGCTTGCTCCAGAGCAACCAGATCACCGCGGCGAGGTTGATCACCAGCGCACCGAGGCGCAGGACGGTCACCTTCTCGGTCAACTCGTAGATCTCCAGCGGTAGGAAGACGCCGGTTGCGATCACCGCGAAGTACTCGCCCCACCGTTTCATCAGCCACAGCCCGACGGCCTCGGTGAACTCGATGAGGGCATAGGCGGCCACCCCGACGGCGATCCACAGCAAGGTGGTGGACGACAACGTGAAGGCCTCACCGATGTGCCGCACGATCTTGGAATCGTCGATGTTCCATCCGATTTGGTCGGCCAGCGGACGCATCAGCGGGATGTCCTTCTCGAATGCGTCTTGCAGCTGGCTGCGGGACGCACGGACCTTGAGGATGCCCACTGCCAGCAGCGTGAACACGATCCCGCGCACCGCCCGCTCGGTGGCCAGCAGTCGCATGATGGTGCGGTCGCGCAGCAGCCGCCCGCGCGGGATCTCCGGTGCGGTGTCAGCAGGCCCGTGACCGCGCGGCGGGCCGACGACGAACGTCTCGCAGCGCAGGCAGCGCCAGGCCTCCCCGACCGGGGTTTCCACCCGCAACCGCTCTCGTAGCTCCGGTTCATCGGGGGCGAATGTCGCATGCCCGCGCAGCCCGCACGACCGCAGGGCGAAATCCACCATGTCAGCACCGTAGCCGTGCGATGTCCGCTAGGCGCGGCAGCTCAGCTCCATGCTGTCGCTGTCACGCGCCAGGAAGTTGACGCTGACATAACCGTTCGACGGATCGCGGACACGATCCAGATACGGCTGGGTGTCCGCCATCGACGTGTTGTCCGCGACCACCAGCGCACCCGTGGTCAGCTGGGGCTCCAGGAGTTGGAGCACCGGGAGATAGAGCTCCTTCCAACCGTCGAGAAGGACGAAACCGATGTCGCCGGTCACCGATTTCAACGTCTCCAACGCATCACCTTCGAGCACGGTGATGACGTCGTCGAGGCCTGTCTCGGCGAATGTCCGCTTGGCCGCCGCGATCTTGGCGGCGCTGAGCTCGGTGGTGAAAACCCGCCCAGAACCGTTGTCGCGCACGGCGGATGCCAGGTGAAGGGTCGAGAGCCCGAAGGACATCCCGAACTCGACCACGATCGCCGGCTTGGTCGCCCGAACCAGGGAGTACAACAACCGGCCGGCCTCCCGCGTCACCGGCATGTAGATGTCACCGAGCGCATCCGCGCGTTCCTGCGCGGTGGCATCGGACAGATCGGCGAATCGACGAGAGCCGTCTTCGCGCAATTTTGCAAACTGTTGATCGGCCGCGGCGTACATCCGATCCAGCGCGCCGGCGACCCTGTCTTCGTTGAGGGTAGTCACGCTGACGAACCTACGCCCGAGGGTGGAATATGGCCGGTGTGCGAAAACTACGAGCGCTCCCGTTTCTGGCCGCAATCGTCCTTGTCCTCACCACGTTGTTGGCCCCGAGCGCGGCCGCGGGCGGCTACCGCTCCATCACGTTGACCTTCGTCCGGCACGCCCAGTCGGCGGGCAATGCCTCGGGGCTTGTCGACAGCTCTACGCCGGGTCCGTCGCTCACCGACCTGGGCCGGACACAGGCCGTCGCCAGCGCGCAACGCCTGGCGCCCAACCATTACGACGGCATCTTCGCCTCGACCATGATCCGGACCCAGCAGACCGCCCAACCCATGGCCGACACCCTCCACGAGCCGATCACCGTGCTGCCCGGGCTCCACGAGGTCGAGGCAGGCATCTACGAGGGCCAGCCCGAGGCGAGCGCGATGGACACCTACTTCTCCGCGCCCGAGCAGTGGCTGCGTGGCGACCGGAATGCCCGGATACCCGGATCGATCGACGGCAACGAGTTCGACACCCGGTTCGACGAGGCGGTGCAGCAGATCTACGACAGCGGCGACGACAACCCCGTCGCGTACTCGCACGGCGCCGCGATCATGTTGTGGGTCCAGATGAACGTCGCCAATCCCAACTCCCAACTGCTCATGCAACACCCGCTCGACAACACCGGCTATGTCGTCATCAAGGGCAATCCGACCGACGGCTGGACCCTGACGGACTGGGACGGGGCGGGAAGCTAGCTGCCGATGTGATCCGCCGGCCATAAACTGCCGGAATGCGGCGCCGGTCACGTCTGGCTCGAACCACGGCCGGGCGCGGATACTGTGTGCCAAGCAATCGGAGATGGGAGCGGGGCTATGAGATTTCGGTTGTTGCCATACGTGACCGTCGAGGTCGACGACCGGGTACGGCTGCGGGCCCGCAGGGCCGGTGAGCGGCTGCGGGTCAACCTCAGAGCCTATCTGCGCAGTGCCGCCGATGAGGTCGAGACCGCCAGCGGCCGGGTCCGCGACCTGTGCGACAACGCGGTGAACCGCGTCGACCTGGCGGTGGCCAGCGTCAACGACAAGATCGCTCCCGCCCCGCCGACCGATCCCGCGGACTCCTCCGACGAGCCACCGAAGCGGCATCTGCAGGTCGTCTGACCCCGGGCACAGCGCGACAACCGTCAGCGCTCTACGGTTGGAGGGCACTGGCCTTCTCCCCGCTCAGAGAGGGCCGACACACTGGCCCGAAAGGGGTTGACGAGGCTTGCTCGGCAACGGTCTTGCGGTGCTGTTCGCCCTGTGCGCAGCCGTTTTCGCAGCTGTCGGCATTGTGGTGCGGCAGCGCGCCACCATGGACGTCCCGCCCGAGAAGGGCGTCAGCACAGTCATGCTGCGGACGCTGCTGCGCCGCAGGCTGTGGTGGGCGGGCACCGCGTCCGCGGTCGCCGGGTACGCGTTCCAGGCGCTGGCGCTGGGTTTCGGCTCACTGCTGCTCGTCCAACCGGTGCTGGTGTCGGCGCTGCTGTTCGCGCTCCCGCTGAGCGCGCGGCTGGCCCACCGGAAAGTCAGCCGCGCGGAATGGGCCTGGGCCCTGCTGCTGACCGGGGCGTTGACCGTGTTCGTGGCGCTGGCCAGGGCCAGCACCGGAACGTATGGGGTATCCGTGGCCACCACGGTCACCGTCGTCGTGGTGTGCGCAGCGGCGGTCGGCCTGTGTGTCCTGGCCGCCACGCGGAGCACCAACTGGCGCCGCGCGGTCCTGCTGGCACTCGCCGTGGGCGTGATGTTCGGTGTGGTCGCCGTGCTGACGAAGATTGTGATGCACACGATCGCCGTGGACGGTGTGCTCGCTGTGCTGACCACGCCCGCCCTGTACCTGGTCGTGATCCTCGGGGTGATCGCGACGCTGCTGCAGCAGTCGGCGTTCCACGCCGGATCGCTGCAGACCTCGGTGCCGACCATGCTGGTGCTCGAGCCGGTGGTGGCGGTGGTGCTCGGCTCGGTCGTCCTGGGCGAGCACCTGTCGATCACCGGTTGGGAACCGGTGGCCCTCTCGGTGGCGGTCGGCGCGATGGCCGCGGCCACCATTGCGCTGGGCCGTGACGAGGGCGCCTACGAAGAGACGCTCGAAGCCGAACTGGAAGTCAAGACGGCCGGACAGCCCATCCAGATAGCCGGCGAGGACCGCTAGGGGCAACCGCTACGGGTTGATCGTGTTCTCGCCGATCTGGCGGCCCCACACGTACTCGGTCATGAGAGGTTGGCCGAGTTCCAAGTGGTTGTACGGCGCGACCGACGCCCCGACGTCCAACACCAGATACGGAGCCGGCCACAGGTCCTTTGTGATCGGTTGCCAGCAGCCGGGCCGGCCCTCGGGCCCGCCGGTGGCGTTCACCCGGGGCAGGTTGTCCGGGTACACCCACGGGTTGCCCACGCCGACCACGAAGTTCTGCAGCTCGAACGCATAGCCGTTGCGAGTCTGCTGGGCGAACTTCGGCGAGGCCTCGGCGTAGTTGTGGATCATGCAGTACAGCGCGGGGCTGTTGCGGTCCAGCATCGCGCTGACCGGCACCAGATCCTGGGCGCCGCGGACCAGATACGGGCCGCCGCGCTCGAAGATGTCGCCGCCGGTGTTGCCGAAACCGACCGCGGCCACCAAGGCTTGGTCCAGATTTCCGCGCTGCTCGTTCAGGGTGCGGGCGGTGGTGACGGCGTTGGCCAGGCCGTCGAACAAATCCGGGGCCGCGTTGGCGTAGACCTCGCCCAGGTCGGCCAGTCCCGAGATGTCGCGGCGGATCTGGGGCATGCGCGGGTTCAGATCGGCCAGGATGTCGTTGCCGTTGACGATCGACTTGCCGAACTTGTCGCCCAGCCCGTCGAGGGCCTGGGCGGTGGCAGTCAGGGTTTCGTTGAGCTTGATCGGGTCGATCTGTTCGGAGATCGCGGTGATCGTCTCGAACAGGGTGTTGAACTCCGTCGTCACGCCCTTGGCGCGGATCGGCGTGCCCGGGGAGACCCGCTGCGGTGACGGATTGTCCGGTGCGACGAACGAGATGTACTTGTTGCCGAACACCGTGGTGGCCTTCAGCTCGGCGGTCACGTTCTCCGGGATCAGCTTCACGTATTGGGGCTTGACGTCCAGGGTCAGCTTGGCCTGCGGCTCGCCGTCGACCTCCGCCACGTCCACGGCGGTCAGCCGGCCGATGGGCACCCCGTTGAAGGTGACCTTCGAGCCCGGGTCCATCGACAGGCCCGAACGATTGGACAGCACGGTGAGCTGCGTCTTTTGCTCGAATGCGCCCCGGAACTGCATCCACGTCAACGTCAGCACCGCGACCAGCAGAATGACCATCCCCGCGCACGCGGTCTTGTACGGCGGGTCGTACCGCCAGTGCTTGAACCGGTCCTGCCATGCCGCCGTGGATGAGGCCACGCGCAAACCTCCGAATTTATTGACGCAGCCAAAAACTCAAGTGAGCAAACCTTCCCAAACAACCAGAGACAAGTGCAACTAACAGGACCCCGGTGCGGCGAATATCAAACCGCCGGTACTGGGTGACCCCCGTCACAAGGGTAGGCCCTGATCAGGTATTTCGACCGCCGTTCACGCCCACGATCTGGCCGGTGATGTAGCCGGCTTCTTCTGAGATCAAGAATGAACACGTGGCAGCAATGTCCTCGGGCCTGCCCATTCGGCGCACCGGCGTGGCTTTGATGGTGTCGCGAATGTCGCCGAGCTCGCCCCGGGATTCGGCGGCACGGAGCATCGGCGTGTCGATGAAACCCGGCGGCACGGCGTTGACGGTGATCCCGGCCGGACCGAACTCCAGCGCCAAGGACTTGGTCAGGCCGTTGACGCCGGACTTGGCGGCCACGTAGTCGCACATGTACGGCACGCCGGAGTGGGTGCTCGATGAGGAGATGTTGACGATGCGGCCCCATCCGGCCTCGATCATGTCGGGCAGGGCGGCCTGCACGACGTGGAAGACGCCGTGAAGGTTGACGTCGATGACCTTCTGCCAACGTTCGAAGGTGAGCTCGGTGAACGGGGTGAAATCGCTGAGACCGGCTGAGTTGACCAGGATCGTGACGGGGCCCAGTTGCTCGCGGACCGCCTTGAAGACGGCGTCGACCTGGGACCGGTCGGTGACGTCGGCCGCGTAGGAGTGCTCGTCGTCAGTTGAGTTGAGGTCGAGGGTCGCCACCCGATACCCGTCGGCGGCGAGGCGGTCGGCGATCGCCTTGCCGATTCCGGATGCGCCTCCGGTCACCAATGCGGTTTTGACTGTCATGTCGATCCTTTCGGTAAAACACTTCGATTGCAACGCTTTTCGTCAGCGTCGGGGAGCGCGCAGGCCGAGGGTGCGGCGTGCCGCGTCGACCAGGTAGTGGGAGAGGTCCTCATCGGAGATGTCCGCGACGGCGACGCCCGCGCCCCCGGCGATGCCGGAGAACACCATGGCCGCCTTGACCGTCCCGGCCGGACCCGGATCGACATCGGCCAGCAGGGCCATCTGCCGGTTGATCACGCCGTCCCATTCCGGCCGGTTCCGCAGCGCCTCGTTCACGCTCGGATCGCTGGCCAGAACCGACACCAGGGCGCGGTTGTCGACCGCCAGGTCGGCGTAGCCGCGCACCATCTGATCCGCACGGGCGGACGCGCTGCGCTGGCGCTCGGCGTCTTCGATCACGGTCTGCAACCGGGCCAGGAACGGCTCGACGACCGCGCTCAACAACTGTTCGCGGGTCCGGAAGTGGTAGTAGATCGCGGCCTTGGTGAAACCCAGCTCGTCGGCGATCATCTGCAGCGATGTGCCGGCGAAGCCGTGCCGGGTGATCAGCCGGACGGCAGCTTCGACGAGCCGCTCGCGGGTGGCGCCAGTGCCTGCCGCGTCGTCGGCGTGGTCCATTCGGCCCTCCCTCCCGTGTGCATTCTTAGTGGATCTACTTTACGATCGTAAAGTACGTTACTAGTCGATCGTAAAGCAGATCGACATGTTGGAAGGACTGTGCGGATGCTTACGCCGTTGCCGGCAGACGATTGGGACGATCAGGCGCGCGAGGCGCTGGCCTCCACGGTGCCGCCGGAGCGGCGCAACCCCGACAATGCGGGCAACGCGCTCTCGACCCTGGTCCGCCATCCGGTCCTGGCCGGCGCGTTCCTGCCGTTCAACACCTACCTGCAGAGAGACTCCACGCTGCCCGAGCGGCTGCGCGAACTCGTGATCCTGCGGACCGCGTTCCACCACGGGTGCGTGTACGAGTGGGGACATCACAGCGCGATGGCCCTGCAGGCCGGACTGACCGAAGCTGATGTCGAGTCGACCCGAAGTGGTTCAGCAGCAGACGAATTCGATCAGGCCGTGCTCGATGCGGTAGACGAGTTGCGCGCCGGCTCGCGGATCTCCGCGCAGACCTGGGAGCGCCTTGGCCAGCGCCTCGACGACCGGCAGCGGATGGACCTGATGTTCACCTTCGGCGGTTACAGCACGCTGGCCTTCGCCCTGAACACGTTCGACGTCCAACTCGAGGACGGCGCGGGCACCGACGAGTTCTACGCCTCATTGGGGAGCTGAGATGACTGATACCCGGGACTTTTTTCGCGACGAGAGCCTCGTACCGGACCCGTATCCATTCCTGGCCGGGCTGCGGGAGCGTTGTCCGGTGCAGCGGGAACCGCATCAGAACGTGGTGATGGTGACCGGTTACGACGAGGCCGTCGCGGTGTGCGGCGACCCCGAGACCTTCTCTTCGGCCACCTCGGTGACCGGACCGTTTCCCGGATTTCCGGTCGCGTTGGAGGGACATTCCGACCAAGAGGTCAGCGACCTCATCGACCGGCACCGTGACGAACTGCCGATGAGCGACCAGATCACCACGTTCGACCCGCCCACCCACACCCAGCACCGCGCGCTGTTGATGGGGCTGATCACACCGAAGCGCCTCAAGCAGAACGAGGACTTCATGTGGCGGCTGGCCGATCAGACGCTGGAGCCCTACCTGGCCCGCGGTGGCGGCGAGTTCATCTCCGAATTCGCCGGTCCGTTCACGCTTCTGGTGATCGCCGATCTGCTCGGTGTCCCGGAGGACGACCGCGACGAGTTCGCGGCCCGGATGGGTGGACACGATCAGGCCGGCATCGGCAGCACCGCCGAGCAGTCCGTCCAACAGAATCCACTGGAGTACCTGTACGAGAAGTTCTCGGCCTACATCGCCGAGCGCCGGGCGAACCCGCGTGAGGACACCCTCACCGAGATGGCCGCCGCGAAGTTCCCGGACGGGTCCACCCCGGAGGTCATCGACGTGGTGCGGTTGGCAGCCAACCTCTATCTGGCCGGCCAGGAAACCACGGTGCGGCTGCTGAGTTCCGCGCTCAAACTGCTTGCCGAACGCCAGGATCTGCAGGATCTGCTGCGCGCCGAACCCGCCAGGATCCCGAACTTCATCGAGGAGGCGTTGCGGTGGGAGAGCCCCATCAAGGGCGACTTCCGGCTGGCGCGCAGCGCGGCCACGATCGGCGGGGTCGACGTGCCGGCCGGGGCCACGCTGATGGTGTGCAACGGTGCGGCCAACCGGGACCCGCGCCAGTTCGAGAACCCGGACACCTTCGACGTCGACCGTCCGAATGCCCGCAGGCACATCGCCTTCGGCCGCGGCGTGCACTCCTGCCCGGGGGCGCCACTGGCCCGAGCCGAGGCCCGGGTGTGCCTGGAGCGAATCCTGGCCCGCACCACCCAGATCCGGCTGTCAGAAGCTGAACACGGCCCCGAGGCAGACCGCCGGTTCGACTACGTTCCGACCTACATCCTGCGTGGCCTGACCGTGCTGCACCTCGAGGTCACCCCGCGATGAAGGTTAACGTCGACGACGACCGCTGCCGTGGGCACGGCGTCTGCGTGGCGGTGTGCCCGGACGTGTTCACCCTGACCGACGACGGTTATGCCGAGGCGCTGACGCCCGAGGTGGGTGACGAGTTGCGAGCTCCGGTCACCGAGGCGGTCGAAGGTTGCCCGGAGCACGCGATCACGCTTGATTAGACCGCCTTGCGCACCCGGGCGGCGGCTGCGTCGGGCATCGGCTCGTAACGGGCGAACGCGCGGGTGAACGCCCCGGCGCCGTGGGACAGCGACCGCAGATCGATCGCATACCGGGTCAGCTCGACCTCGGGGATCTCCGCCTTCACCAGGGTTCGGTTCTCGTCGGCCTGGTCGGTACCCAGCACCCGGCCGCGCCGGCTGGCCAGATCGCTCATCACCGCGCCGACCAGATCGTCGGGCACCACCACGGTGACATCGTCGATCGGCTCGAGCAGGTTCACGCCGGCGGCCGCGGCGGCCTCCCGCAGCGCCAGTCCGCCGGCCATCTGGAACGCGAAATCCGACGAGTCGACGCTGTGCGCCTTCCCGTCGACCAGCGTCACGCGGATGTCGACGACGGGGTAGCCGGCCTCCCCGTGGTCACTGATCCCCTTCTCCATCTGGGCCCGCACGCCCTTCTCGACGCTCGGGATGAACTGGCGTGGCACAGCCCCGCCGACGACCTTGTCGACGAACTCGAATCCGCTGCCCTCGGGTAGCGGCTCAACCTCGATATCGCAGACCGCGTACTGACCGTGCCCACCGGACTGCTTGACGTGCCTGCCGTGTCCTTTTGCCTTGCTGCCGAGCGTCTCTCGGAGCGGTACTCGCAACTCGACGGTGTCCACCGACACCCCATAACGTCGCGACAGCGCATCGAGCACCACCCCGGCATGCGCCTCACCCATGCACCACAGCACGATCTGGTGGGTTTCCGGATTCTGTTCGATCCGCAGGGTCGGATCCTCGGCGGCCAACCGCTGCAACCCGACCGAGAGTTTGTCCTCGTCGGTCTTGGCGCGGGGCTGCACCGCGATGGGCAGCAGTGGGTCGGGCATCGTCCACGGGCGCAGCACCAACGGATCGGCCTTGTCGCTGAGGGTGTCCCCGGTCTCGGCCCGGCTGAGCCGGCCGATCGCACAGATGTCCCCGGCCACCACCGCCGGGGCCGGGCGCTGCTGCTTGCCCAGCGGGAAGGACAGGGTGCCGATGCGCTCGTCCTCATCGTGGTCGGCGTGGCCGTGCGAGCCCTCGGCTGCCACTGAGTCGTCGAAGGCAGAAAAATGGCCCGACACATGCACGGTGGCGTCGGGCCTGATGGTGCCGGAGAACACCCGGACCAGGCTGACCCTGCCGACGTAGGGATCCGACGTCGTCTTCACCACCTCGGCCAGCAGCGGCCCGGACGGATCGCAGTCCATCGGCTTGCGGGCGGCGCCACTGGCGGCGAACACCTCGGGTAGGCGGTGCTCGGGCGGTGACGGGAAGCCGCGCGTGGCGATCTCGAGTAGCTCCAGCGTGCCGACCCCGGATCCGCTGCACACCGGGATCACCGGGTAGAACGAGCCGCGGGCCACCGCCTTCTCCAGGTCGGCGATCAACACCGACTCATCGATCTCCTCGCCGCCGAGGTAACGCTCCATGAGCGACTCGTCCTCGGATTCCTCGATGATTCCCTCGATCAGGGAGCCGCGCAGTTCGGCGATCTGATCGTCGTAGGCGCCGTCGGGTGGGCGGGTGGTGCGGGTGCCGTCGTTGTAGCAGTAGTACGTCCGGGTGAGCAGCCCGATCACCCCATCGCCGGCCGGGAAGTACAGGGGCGCCACCTTGTCGCCGAAGGCCCGCTGGGCGCCGGCGAGCGCATTGGCGTAGTTGGCCCGGGCGTGGTCGAGCTTGGTGATGACGACGGCACGTGGCATACCCACGGTCGCGCATTCCTGCCACAGCGACTTCGTCGGCTCGTCGATGTTCTCGTTGGCCGCGATGACAAACAGTGCGCAGTCGGCGGCACGCAGCCCGGCGCGCAGCTCCCCGACGAAATCGGCGTATCCGGGGGTGTCGATCAGATTGACCTTGATCCCGTTGTGCTGCAACGGTGCCAGCGCCAGGCCGACAGAACGCTGCTGACTGATTTCGGCCTCGTCGAAATCGCACACCGTCGACCCGTCGACCACCGAACCCGCCCGGGTCAGCACCCCCGCGGCGACCAGGAGCGCCTCCACCAGGGTGGTCTTGCCCGCACCCGACGGGCCGACGAGCGCCACGTTGCGAATGGCAGTGGGACTGTCCGCGGTGGGAACAGCCCCGTTGCCGGCTGAGTGTGTCTTGTCCGCCATGGCATTCCTCCTGGTGTCCCCGGGGCGCCCCACTACGGCCCGCCGGACCTGCACTCCACCATTCCCTGATGTGACCTACGACACAAGATGTGCCCGATCGGGCTGCAGGTGAACATTCCGAGGAAGCGCACAGCACGCTGTCAGAATGAGGTCCATGACGCATACGCCGAGTCTCGAGACGACAGTGCCGTTGGAACTGGTCGGCACAGCTGCGGTGGTCGACCTTGAGGCGGCGTGCGAGCTGTACGGCCGTGACATGTTGCCGTATCCGCTGGGCCGTAGCCGGCCGGTTGGGTCGGTGTGGCTCCTCACCAGAGAAGTGGGAGCGATCGAAAATCGCCTCAACGGTGGCGATCTTTTTGGTGTCCGAGCGTGGGTGGAAGCCTTTGTGCGGGCTGATGATTGCGTGGGATGCCGGGTGAGCTTCTCCGCTGAGGGCGCCCCCGATCTTCGTGTGAGCGGGTTGCGGGCCGCCGAGTCGGGGTTTGTTGCGGTGCAGCACAGTGACTCTGATGGCATCGACGTTGTTGATCTCTACGCGGTATCACCAGCGGATTTGGCTGCAGCCACAGCTGATTCGGTCGGCTTGGTCGGCGCCGGCTCTCATGCGCGTATTGCGGTCGTAGGCTTGGAGGATCGGCTTCCGGCCCCGACCGAGTTGGCCGACGAGTACGACGACCTGGGTTTCCCGATTCCACGTGCTGAGCCGGATGGTCCGGCAGTGCACGTTGTGGATGGGAGTGATGTCGCAGCGATCGGGACAGTGCAGTCGCTCTCCGGCTCGACTCGGTACTGGGTGCAGGTCGACGGTGATGGCGACTATCTATATGCGCCCGATGATGCCGGCTATGCCGAACCGCTTGATGCCGAGACGCTAACCCGAGTGTGGCTGCGCCGATCCTCCAACCCGGCACCGGTTGGCGGCGCATCGGCATCGCCAGCCGGGCCTGTTCAGACAAACTCAGCTCCGTAGCCAGTCGAGACCGGGTACGCATCGCGGATTCATCAGACGGTGAACTTCTCGCCCTCAAGCCGCTGTAGGGCACGACCATCGGTCAGTTCGTTGCGGCAGTCGGGATGCAGCCAATAGAACCTCACCCACTCGCGGAGCGCGTCGCTGTTGGCGGTGATGGTGCCGGAGCCCAGCTTTGCGGTGCGTTTTTTGGGGAGGACGAAGACAATCAGTTCGGTGAATGATGTCTTGCCCTTGAGGGGGTGATCCAGGATCTGTTGAACATCTTCCCACGTTCCACGTGCGAATGAATTCCACTGGCCGTCCCACACCTCGACCCCGTGCGGATACAGGTGTAGATGTTTCGCGCCCCGGTATTTGAAAATTCGATACAGGACCGGCGCGCCGTAGATGACGTAGAAAATGAAACCGGCCGGCACAATCAGTCGGTTGGTGCTGGACGGAATGAAATCGACCATGTCGAATTGCGCGAAGATGAGAAATGCACCCGCAGACAAGACGCCCAATAAAAGGCCGATGCTGAATATCCGATCGGCATATCTCTGCGGACGGATTTTAGTGCCTTCGGGGCCGTACTCCCCCCTCGGATGGGCTCTCCCTGACAGTGGGTAGGAGAGGTGAAACAGCAAGCTGAAGAGCAAGAGCGATGCGCCTAGGCAGAGGGCTGCCGTCAAATAGCTGCCGCGGATGAACCAGATGACAACCCAGGCAGTGACGAAACCGCCGCCGCCTATCAATATTGCGAAGATGAACGCCAGCCGGAGGTAACCGGAGGTCGTCATCGGGGACAGAAGGTGTTGCCGATCCAGTTGCCGAGGGCTTCGCCGCCGAGTGCTGCGGCCAGGCCGATCGGGATGGCGGCCGGGCCTGTCTCTGAGGCCGCGATGCCCGCGAGCGTACCGGCGGTAACCGAGGTGACACCCTCAGCTGTGGCGACGCATTTCTGGAAACTCGTCTCTGCCACAGCGATGTCCCACAAGGAGGTGGCAATACTCACGCCCGGCCCGAAGTATTTCCCGGTAGCACCGAGCGGGCTCAAAATGGGATGGTCGATGAGATTGATGGGGACGTCTGCCTGACGACCATCCGGCGTACGGACGTAGGCGGTTTCCTTACCGTCTGGCCACTTCGTTACTTCGGCAATAGTGCCGTTCGCGTATTGGGTAGTGCTGATGGTCTTTCCGGCCATACCGTACTGAGCCCAGTCCTCGAAAGTGACCGTCGTTGTCCGGGAAACCTCGTTGCCGTTCTTGTCGATATGCACGTCGGTGGTGAGCGGCCCTCGATCTGAGAAATTTGGTTTGGCATCGACAGTGTGCACGTGCTTGCTGCCGTCCATCATGTACCTGGTCGTGGTTGTCCCGACCGGCTCTCCGGTGGCGGGGTTGTACTGGGTCTCGACCTTCGTTTCCCGGACCGTTTGCGACATGTCGGTGTCGCGGAGGACGCCCTGCTGCAGCATTCCGACCGTTGACAGCGGGTTCGGCACCTCGTCCCCGGGCTTCTGAATTCCGGGAAACAGACTGCCCAGGCCGCCCGGGTTGGGGACCTCGAATCCATGCTGTTGCGCCGCGCTCGTCACTTTCCCGGCGACGCTCTCGTCGGCCGCACCCACCTTCGCCAGCAGTAGGTTGACATTGACCTGCTCGGACTGAGCACGCTTCTCCAGCTCGGCAGCCTGTTCGACCGTCATCTGACCGCCGTGGATCAACACCACCCATTGATCGCTGACATGCAATTGGCCGGTTGCGTCGATCTCGTCGGCCTTGTTCAGCAGTGGGGTGCGGGCACCTCCGATGGTGCCGGCACCCTCTTTGAACGCATCGCCCACGGCGGTGGTGTATTTCGAGAAGTCGTCGGTCTGTTTCTTCGCCCGGTCGAACATCGACGTGGCCGCGTTGTGCGCATCACCTGACCATGCCTTGGTCTCCGGCATGGTCTTGAGGTTGGAGCTGATCCGGGATACCGCGTCACCGACGGCTGTACCGGAAGTCTTGATGGCTTCCCCAGCGGGAGTCAGAGAGTCGGGATTCCAGCGTTCGAGACGGGGACGCGAGGGCAACACGGGTCAGAAGATCTTTCCGAAGCTGCCGGCCAGACCGCCGTCGGTGACCTCATAGCTGTTGCCCGCGCCGCGCACCGCGGTACCCATGTCGTTGACACTTGTGGCGATTTTCTCGGCCACCTGTTTGACGTGTGCACCGACGAGCTGAGCTGCCCACTGCGTGGTCGATCCGTCCAAGCCGTCGGCCGCGGTGGAGACCTTGCTGCCGACGTCCGCCTCGCGGATCAGGCCCGACGCGATATCCACCTGACCGGCAAAGGCGCGCAGGACCTCGGGGTCAACCTCCATGACGGCCTCCGTTCAGCTGTTGCCTCGTTGCATCATCAATGATGTTAAGGCAGGTCGGGGACCCCGCTGAGCAGCAATTCGGCTGCTTGGCGCGCTGTCACACCTGCCAGGACGACCAGTGGGTGACCTCGACGGTGATCACCGGGCCGTTGAGCGCGATGCGCTCGTACTGTGGGTATTTCGCGCGTAACAGCCCGTAACCGGTGGCCATCGCATCACCGCTGTGATGGACCGCGGCCCGCCCGTCGGCCCGTACCCACCACAGGTGCGCCCACTCGTCGGTGTAGTGGTCCACGAGCAGGCTGACCCTGGAATCCCGCTCGATGTTGGCCAGCCGGCGCAGGCGTTGAGTGGATTTCGGTTTGGCGTCGACGGCGCTGTAGATGGTGGCCGCGGCGTGCGCGTCGGCAGGCATGTGGACCGCGAACACCACCGGCACCAGGTGCGGCGCGCCGTCGGAACCCAGCGTCGCGAGCACCGCGCAGGGTGCCGTGGCGAATCGCGTTGCGGCATCGAGATCGGCCATCACTCCAGACTATGTGGATGACGTCGGCAACGTCTCAGGGCGGCGGTACATCGCCGGGCAGCGCGCCGTCATCTGGGAGTGGTGGCAGCTTCATCAGCTCGTCGTAGGTCAGGTCGTCACCCTCACCCGGTGGCGAGGGTCGGCTTGGCATGACGATCGTGGGCCGGTAATCCTCTGGCGGATTCTCGATGGGCGCGAGGCAGCCTACGCCGTAGGTGGTGTTGGCAGGGACGCCGGCGTTATCGACGCAGCAGGTCGTGGCGACGGTGTCGAAGTTCTGGTCGGGACCGGGTGCCGCCATCGAGGTACACGCCTCGTATCCCTGCACGTCGAAGGCCGCCGAGGCGGGTGCGATCGCCGCCTGACCTGCGGCGCAGACGGCCACGAAGATGGCAGCTGTGGTGAGCGGACGCCGCCGACGTGTGAGGCTGGTGCGGATGGGCGTCATGAGCGCCAACCCTAATCAGCCGGTATCGCCACCGTCCACTGCCGGGCGGCCCGCGGTGCGATTCGGGTCCAACGGATTTCGATGAGTCTCGCGTTCGCTGAGGTCGCGATAGGGTGCCGGTGCGCGCGCTTGGTGGCCAATGGAGGGTTTCGTAATGATCACGTCCCGGATCGTGACAGCATCTGCGGCTCTGGCCGCATCGACACTCGTCGCGGTGGGTCTGGCGGCGTGCGCACCGCCGCAGAAGGGCGCGGCCGGTGGTGACACCGATACCGGGGTGAAGGTCGCCGAAGCCAGGTCGGCCGGCGACTTCGGCGGGATGGACAAGCTCATCGAGGCGGCCAAGGCCGAAGGTGAGCTCAATGTGATTGCGTTGCCCCCGGATTGGGCAAACTACGGCGCCATCATCAAGGCCTTCTCGGACAAGTACGGCATCGAGGTGCACTCGGCGCTGCCCGACGGTTCCAGTCAGGAAGAGATCAACGCCGCCAACCAGCAGAAGGGCAAGAGCACCGCGCCCGACGTGTTCGACCTGGGGCAGTCGGTGGCGCTGGCGAATACGTCGATGTTCGCTCCCTACAAGGTGGCCACGTTCGACGACATCCCGGAGAAGCTCAAGGATCCTGACGGCACCTGGGTCAACGACTACGGCGGCTTCATGTCGATCGGGTTCGATTCGACCAAGGTTCCGCCGATCACGGCCATCGACGACCTGCTCAAACCCGAGTACCACGGCATGGTCGCGCTCAACGGCGACCCGACCCAGGCCGGAGCCGCGTTCGCCGGGGTACTGATGGCGGCGGTGTCCCAGGGCGGATCGGCCGATGACATCGCCCCCGGGGTCGAATTCTTCGCAAAGCTCAATGAGGTGGGCAACTTCCTGCCTCTGGACCCGACGCCGGCCACGATCGCATCGGGACAGACGCCGGTGGTGATCGACTGGAACTACCTCAACGGCACCGAAAGCCAGAAGGTCCCCGGCTGGCAGGTGATAGTTCCCCACGAGGCCCTGGTCGCCGGGTACTACTTCCAAGCGATCAACAAGGACGCGCCGCATCCGGCGGCGGCCCGGCTGTGGCAGGAATTCCTGTTCAGCGACGAGGGGCAGAACCTGTACGCCAAGGGCGGGGTGCGCCCGGTGCGCGCCGACAAGATGATCCTGGCCGGCACCGCCGACCGCGCGGCGTTCGGTCAGTTGCCCCCCATCGACGGCCCGGTGACCGTCGCGACCCAGGCCCAAACCGATACCGCCAACAAGTATCTGGCCGACAACTGGGCCAAGGCGATTGGCTGAGGTCGCCCATGCCGGTTAGGACTTCTCGCCGGGAACTGCGTGCGGACATCCGTGACGCCCTGCCATTGCTGCCGTTCGTGGCAGTGGTGACGGTGTTCCTGATCGTGCCCACGGTGACGGTGATCGTCATGGCGTTCTTCGCCGACGGATCGTTCTCGCTGGAGCGGATCGCCGCGCTGTTCTCCGGCACCGCGCTGGCGGCGCTGGCCAAGAGTATTGCGCTGTCCGCGAGTACGGCACTGATCGGCGCCGTACTCGGTGCGCTTCTGGCCTGGTTGATCTTCAGCAGCCCGCCGGAGTCGATGATTCGGCGTGGGGTCCTGGCGCTGTGCAGTGTGCTGGCTCAGTTCGGCGGCGTGGCACTGGCTTTCGCGTTCCTGGCCACCATCGGGCTCAACGGTGTGCTGACGTTGTGGGTCAAGGAACACCTCGGCTGGAACTTGGCCGGCTCCGGCTGGTTGTACGGACTGGCCGGGCTCATCCTGGTCTACACCTACTTCCAGATCCCGCTGATGGTGATCGTCTTCCTTCCCGCCCTCGAGGGATTGCGTGAACAGTGGCGCGAGGCCGCGGTGAGCCTCGGTGCGTCACAGTGGCAGTACCTGCGGGAGGTCGCCGTGCCGCTGCTGGCCCCGGCGTTCCTGGGATCGATGCTGTTGTTGTTCGCCAATGCTTTTGCCGCCTACGCCACCGCGGCCGCGCTGGTCAGCCAAGGCAGTCCGATCGTGCCGCTGCTGATCCGGGCCGCACTCACCAGCGAGGTCGTGCTGGGTCAGTCCGGCTTCGCCTATGCACTGGCGCTGGAGATGATCGTGGTGGTGGCCCTGGTGATGTTCGCCTACAACGCGCTGGTGCGCCGGACGGCGAGGTGGCTCAAATGAACCGGGTGTATCGGCCGGTTCTGTGGGTGCTGTTCGGCCTGTTCTTTCTGTTCCCGCTGTATGCCATGGCCGATTTCTCGACCCGTAACCTGATCGCCGGCGGGCGCACCGCCGCGGCCTGGCGCAATCTGGTGGCCGACGAGGAGTTGTATCACGCCATCCTGATCTCGCTGCTGCTCGCGGTGTTCACCGTCATCGCGATGCTGGCGCTGCTGGTGCCGACGATGATCTGGGTGCGGCTGCGGGCCCGCTGGGCCGGGCGGTTCGTCGAGTTTCTCTGCCTGCTGCCGCTGATCATCCCGGCCCTGGTGATCGTGGTGGGCCTGCGCAACGTGTACTTGTGGGTGACTTACCTTCTCGGCGAATCGGCGCTCACCCTGACATTCGTGTACGTGGTGCTGGTGCTGCCGTTCGCCTACCGGTCGATCGATTCCGCGCTGGCCGCGATTGACCTGCAGACGTTGTCGGAGGCCTCCAGATCATTGGGCGCGGGCTGGTGGTCGACGATCAGCCGGGTGATCGTGCCCAACATCTGGTCCGGGATCCTGTCCGCCGCGTTCATCTCCATCGCGGTGGTGCTCGGCGAGTACACCGTCGCCTCGCTCAGCGGCTTCCAGACGCTGCCGGTTCAGATCGTCGCGATCGGCAAGAGCGATGGCCCGACCTCGGTGGCGGCCTCGCTGGCCACCCTGCTGCTCGGATTCGCGTTGTTGGTGGTGTTGGCGGCCCTCACCCGTGGGCGCCGCAGAAGGTTAGGAGTCCAAGAGTGAGTGCGAGTGCCGGTGTGCGGGTTCAACTTCGTGAGCTCACGCGCACTTATGGCAACGTCAACGCGCTCGATGGGCTGAGCCTGACGATCGAGCCGGGCGAGTTGGTCGCGCTGCTCGGGCCATCGGGGTGCGGCAAGACCACGGCGATGCGGATCCTGGCCGGATTGGAAGAGGCCACCTCCGGTGCCGTGCTGGTCGGCGGGCGGGACATCAGCTCGGTGCCGGCCAACAAGCGGGACATGGGCATGGTGTTCCAGGCCTACAGCCTGTTCCCGCACCTCACCGTGCTGGACAATGTCGCGTTCGGTTTGAAGATGCGCGGAAAATCCAAGCGGGACAGGCTGTTCCGAGCTGCAGACATGCTCGATCTGGTAGGCCTGGCCGCGCACAAAGGCAAGTTCGCCAGCGAGTTGTCCGGCGGTGAACAGCAGCGGGTGGCGCTGGCCCGGGCCCTGGCGATCGAGCCGAGGGTGCTGCTGCTCGATGAGCCGCTGTCGGCACTCGATGCCAAGGTGCGTTCTCAACTGCGCGACGAGATCCGCCGGGTGCAGCTGGAAGTGGGGACCACGACACTGTTCGTCACCCACGACCAGGAGGAGGCCCTGGCCGTTGCGGATCGGGTCGGGGTGATGAGTCACGGCAAACTTGAGCAGCTCGCAACTCCGGCCGTGCTCTACGCCCGTCCGTCGACCCCGTTCGTCGCCGAGTTCGTCGGTCTGCACAACAAGGTCCGCGCGCGGGTGGCGGGCGGACGGGCCCGACTGCTGGGCGCAGAGTTGCCGACCCTGCCCGGGTCGATCAGTGCGGGTGCCGGTACCGCGATGCTGCGTCCGGAATCGATCAGGGTGCGCGCCGATCCGGACGGGCCGGCCGTGGTGGAGTCCGTCGCGTTCCTGGGGCCGACGTCCCATGTGTACCTGAGCCTGCCGGACGGTTCACTGATCCACGCGCAGCTGCCCAGCTCGCGGGCGCGTGTCTTCAGGCCCGGCGTTGCGGTGAGCCTCGCGCTGGAGCGGGCCCCGGTGCTGGTGATCTAGTTCGTAACGTCACGGCGAAAAATTTCGCCTGTGACCGCCATGGCGTTACGAACGTGACGCCACCGAAGTGTGACAGGGGTTCGTTTCCCGGTTCAGGCGTCGGCCCTAAACATCCTTGACCGGTTCGATGCCCAGATCGCGGTAGGTGACCAGCGCCGCGAACGGCACGCCGCGCTTGGCGAACCGGCCCGTCGCGACGTCGCCACGGTCGACCATCGGGATGACGCCGGTGACGACGGCCCCGACGGCGGTGACGCGTTCGTAGGCGATCTCGGTGGAGCCGCCGGTGCTGATCACGTCGTCGACCAGCAGTACGCGGGTGCCGGGCTCGAGCCGGGTGCCTTCGATCCACTGCTCGCGGCCGCGCGACTTCTGTTCCTTGCGCACCGAGAACCAGGCCTTGCCGGTCACCATCGCCACACCGTGGGCCAGTGGGTCGGCCCCCATGGTCAGCCCGCCCACGGCGTCGAACTCGATGCCGCTGGCCGCGGCCAGATCGGCGACCGCCCGGCTGACGATGGCCATCCGCTCGCCGGTGTCGATGGCGAACTTGCCGTCGATGTAGTCGTGGCTCATCTGCCCGCTGGCCAGACGGAACGGTTCCTCGCGGTGTTCGTACCCGCGGGTGCGGATCAGGTCGAAGGCGGCTTGCCAGGTCTCCGGGCGCTCAGGCATACCCGCGATCGTATTGCACGGGTCGGCGGGGTCTCAGCCCTGCCTGGCGCGCTGGGCCAACTCGACTGTGGCCGCCCGCAACTCGTTGTACGAGCTGATCGGTGCGGCGTAGCCGACCCGGATGTAGGCCATCCCGCGCTCGGTGGTGACCCGCAGATCCAGGCCGTAGCGGTCGGCGCCGGTGCACACTGCCGTGCTTGCGTCGGGATAGCCGCCGAGGGTGCGGGCCATATCGGCCAGCGAATCGGCGTGGTCGGCGTTGAGATGTTCGATCGCCGCTGCGGCGTGTGGCGAGACCGGATCGGGTTCGGCATGGGAGTAGGCCTCGCCGGTTGTCGAGTCCATCCGGCCGTATCCGCCGACCCAGCGCACCCGCTGCACGCGCAGTACCCAGAGGGAGAAGTCGCTGTAATCGATGTAATAGCGGGCGGCAGCCACCGCGTCCAGGTGGGCCTGGCGGGCCGCGGCGAGCTCGTCGCCGGTGGGCCGCTCGGCGACCCCGGCCAGTGTGATGCGGCTGCTGGCCAACGGATCTGACCCGGCGTCGGGGGCGACGATGGAGATGCTGGCCCGAGGATCGCCTGCGAGGTTGCGGCCGTGCTCGGCCATGTTCGACACACACAGCACCGGTGCACCGGCCAGGAGCCCGTAGGTGATGAAGGACGCCCATGGGTCGCCGCCGGCGGTGAGTGAGGCCAGTGTGCCTGCGTTCGTCGACGCCGCGACCGTGCGGGCTTCCTCGGCCGCAGACGGACGTGCCCCCTCGATCACCTCCGTCAATGGGGGAGGAACCGAAGGGGCATCACCGGGGGCGCCATGATCGCGTGTCACGCAGCGACCCTATCGTTCGGGTGTCGGCCGGCTCAGCCGCCGAGGGCGGCGATCAGATCCTTGATCTGAGCGGTCTCGGCCTCGGTCGCGGGCTCCTCGGCCTCGACGGCCTCGATGAGGTCCTTGCGCAGGCCGACGCCGTTGGCAGCTTCCTGAGTGGACAGCTTCGCGCGGCCACGCGCGACATAGAGACGCTGACCGAGCGTGGCGGCAGGGCCCTCGGACGCCGTCGTCATCAGCTCGTCGTAGCGGTGCCGCACACCGCTGAGCGCGACGATGACGGACGGGGTGACGCGGCTGCGTCCCGCCGCCTCCGACAGCGACGTCTGCAGCTTGCGCAGACCGCTGAGGACGACCGCGGCGCGGTCGGCGTACTCAGGGTCGCTGATCGGCGGTAGCGCGTCGATCGCTGCGATGTACATGTGCATCGCCGCATCAGACAGACCAACGATTACTGGTGCTTCACCGTCATTTGGTGCGGACTCACCCACAGGCCATCCCTCGTCGAATGTTCGTGATCGCCGGCCCATAGCCGACGAGGAGATCAAATGCGGGGAAAACGTAACCCGTCGCCGTCTCTTATTCAACCGTTAGTTTTTCCGCAAACATGCCCGCGCCGGCGAAAAACGTTGCTGCAGGATCGTTTCGGGGCGCCGTGGCCCGGCAGAGGTTCCGAGCGGGTGTCGAGGGGCGATGAAGTGGGTACCTTGGGAGGCTGATGGACAACGTTCAGGACGGCCACCAGGTGGTCGAGCATCCGACCGCCGAGGACTTCGGTCATGCCAGAACGCTGCCGACCGACCGGGACTGGTTCAAGAGGGCCGTGTTCTACGAGGTTCTGGTCCGTGCGTTCTATGACTCCAACGCCGACGGCGTGGGCGATCTGCAGGGCCTGACCCAACAGCTCGATTACCTGAAGTGGCTGGGCGTGGACTGCCTCTGGCTGCCGCCGTTCTACGATTCGCCGCTGCGCGACGGCGGTTATGACATCCGGGACTTCTACAAGGTGCTGCCCGAGTTCGGCACCGTGGACGACTTCGTCACGCTGCTCGACGGCGCCCACCGCAGGGGTATTCGCGTCATCACCGACCTGGTGATGAACCACACCTCCGATTCCCACGCGTGGTTCCAGGAGTCGCGGCACAACCCCGACGGTCCGTACGGCGACTTCTATGTCTGGAGCGACAGCAGCGACAAGTACGCCGACGCGCGCATCATCTTCGTCGACACCGAGGAGTCGAACTGGACGTTCGACCCGGTGCGCCGGCAGTTCTACTGGCACCGGTTCTTCTCGCACCAGCCCGATCTGAACTACGACAACCCGGCCGTGCAGGAAGCGATGATCGACGTCCTGCGGTTCTGGCTGGATCTGGGCATCGACGGCTTCCGGCTCGACGCGGTGCCCTACCTGTTCGAGCGGGAGGGCACCAATTGCGAGAACCTGCCCGAGACCCACGCCTTCCTCAAACGCTGCCGCAAGGTGGTCGACGACGAGTTCCCCGGCCGGGTGCTGCTGGCCGAGGCCAATCAGTGGCCGGCCGACGTGGTGGAGTACTTCGGCGATCCGGACACCGGCGGCGACGAGTGCCACATGGCCTTCCACTTCCCGCTGATGCCGCGGATCTTCATGGCGGTGCGCCGGGAGTCGCGGTTCCCGATCTCGGAGATCCTGGCGCAGACGCCGGCGATCCCGGACATGGCGCACTGGGCGATCTTCCTGCGCAACCACGACGAGCTGACCCTGGAGATGGTCACCGACGACGAGCGTGACTACATGTACGCCGAGTACGCCAAGGATCCACGGATGAAGGCCAACGTCGGCATCCGGCGCCGGCTGGCCCCGCTCCTGGAGAACGACCGCAACCAGATCGAACTGTTCACCGCGCTGCTGCTGTCCCTGCCCGGGTCCCCGATGTTGTACTACGGAGACGAGATCGGGATGGGCGACATCATCTGGCTCGGCGATCGCGACAGTGTGCGCACGCCGATGCAATGGACGCCGGACCGCAACACCGGATTCTCCACGGCCAACCCGGGGCGGCTGTACCTGCCGCCGAACCAGGACGCGGTCTACGGGTACCAGTCGGTCAATGTCGAGGCCCAGCGGGACAGCTCGACGTCACTGCTGAACTGGACCCGAAGCATGCTGGCCATGCGGGGCCGCCACGAGGCATTCGCGGTCGGGGAGTTCCGCGAGCTCGGCGGTTCCAATCCGTCGGTGCTGGCGTATGTGCGGCAGATCGACGGGTCCGGGGATGCGGTGCTGTGCGTCAACAACCTGTCCAGGTTCCCGCAGCCCATCGAACTGAATCTGCAGGAGTGGAACGGGTATACACCTATCGAGATGTCCGGCTACGTGGAATTCCCCAGCATCGGCCAGCTGCCGTACCTGCTGACCCTGCCGGGGCACGGGTTCTACTGGTTCCAGCTCCGCGAGCCCGAGCATGACCCTGGAGCGCAGCAATGAGTGTCGAATTCGGAGACTGGCTCGGCCAGCAACGGTGGTATGCCGGCCGCGGCCGCGAGTTGGTCTCCGCCGCACCGGGTTTGGTGGTCGAGCTCGGGCCCGACCTCGAACTCACGTTGCTGAAGGTGTCCTATGCCGACGGCGGCACCGAGCGGTACCAGGTGCTGGTGAAGTGGGATGCCGAACCGATGGAGGAATACAGCTCGGTGGCCACGATCGGTGGTGCCGACGGGCGGACCGCCTATGACGCCCTCTATGACCAGGACGCGGCGCAGCATCTGCTGCAGCTGATCGACCGTTCGGCCACGGTGGACGGGCTCAGGTGCGGCAAGGAGCCGGGGGCGATCCTGCCGCTGGATGCCCCGCCCCGGGTGTCGGCGGCCGAACAGAGCAACACCAGCGTGGTGTTCGGGCAGGATGCCGTGCTGAAGGTGTTCCGCCGGATCACCCCGGGCGTCAACCCCGACATCGAACTCAACCGGGTACTGGCGAGGGCGGGCAACCCGCACGTGGCGACACTGCTCGGATCGATGGATATCGACTGGAACGGTGAGACTTTCGCGCTGGGGATGGTGACCGAATTCGCCGACAACTCCGCTGAGGGTTGGGATATGGCCACCGCGAGCACCCGGGATCTGTTCGCCGAGGGGGACCTGTATGCCGACGAGGTGGGTGGTGACTTCGCGGCCGAGTCCTACCGCCTGGGCGAGGCGGTCGCCTCCGTGCACGCCTGCCTGGCGGAGCAACTCGGCACCGAGTCGGTGCCGTTCCCGGCAGACCTCATGTCTGCCCGCCTGGCGTCCGCCGCGGAGGCGGTACCCGCACTGCGCCAGCATGTTTCATTGATCGAAGACCGCTACCGCAAGCTGGCCGACGAGCACGTGAGCGTGCAGCGGATCCACGGCGATCTGCATCTGGGCCAGGTGTTGCGGACCCCGGAGCGCTGGCTGCTGATCGACTTCGAAGGGGAGCCCGGCCAGCCGCTGCAGCTGCGCCGCAGCCCGGATTCCCCGATGCGCGACGTCGCGGGCATGGTGCGGTCGTTCGAATACGCGGCGTATGCGCGGCTGGTGGAGTTGGCCGCCGACGATGACCGGGCCCGGCAGGTGGCTGCCAGGGCGCGGGAATGGGCCGACCGCAACAGTGCCGCGTTCTGTGACGGGTATGCCGCGGTGGCCGGCGCCGATCCGCGCGAGCATGCCGCCCTGCTGGCGGCCTATGAACTGGACAAGGCGGTGTACGAGGCGGCCTATGAGGCCCGGTACCGGCCGAGTTGGTTGCCCATCCCGCTGGGGTCGGTGGCGCGCCTGCTCAGCTAGTCACCTATCTTCATTAGTATGCCTAATCAGCCCACGCGCCGATCGGCGTCCGGTGGGCTGCTGATCGCGGTGCTCGCGGCCGCGGGCATCAGCGTCTCGCTCATGCAGACCCTGATGATCCCGCTCATCCCGCAATTGCCCGCGCTGCTCGACACCAGCCCGGCCAACGCGTCGTGGGCGATCACCGCGACCCTGCTGACCGGTGCCGTCGCCACGCCCGTGCTGGGCCGGCTCGGAGACATGTACGGCCCCAAACGGATCCTGGTGCTGTGCGCCGCAATGCTGTTCGCCGGATCGGTCATCGCAGCCACCACCACGTCGCTCATCCCGTTGGTCATCGGGCGCGGCCTGCAGGGATTCGGCGCCCCGGTGATCCCGCTGGGCATCAGCGTGCTGCGCTCCGCCCTGCCCGCCGAGCGGGTGGCCTCGGCGATGGGTCTGATGAGCGCGTCGCTGGGCGTGGGCGGTGCGATGGGTCTGCCGCTGTCGGCGGTGATCGCCGAACACTTCAATTGGCATGCCCTGTTCTGGTGTTCGGCCTTTCTCGGCCTGGCCTCCGGAGTCCTGTTCGTCCTGCTGGTGCCCGACCTGGAGCCGGTGTCGTCGGATCACCGCTTCGATCCGATCGGTGCGCTGGCGCTGGGGGCCGGTCTGGTGATGCTGTTGCTGCCGATCTCCAAGGGCGGGATGTGGGGCTGGGGCAGTGTCACGACGCTGGGCCTGTTCGCGGCCGCGGCGGTGACGTTCGGGGTGTTCACCTGGTGGCAGTACCGCGCGCCGTCGCCGATCGTGGACATGCGGACCACGCTGAAACGCCCGGTGCTGCTGACGAATCTGTCGTCCATCGCGGTGGGCTTCGGCATGTTCGCGTTGTCGCTCGTCGGGCCTCAGCTGCTGGAGATGCCCCGGGAAACAGGATTCGGGTTGGGGCAGAGCATGATCGCCACCGGTCTGTGGATGGCGCCCGGCGGCCTGGCGATGATGGCGGCCGCACCCGTGGCCGCCCGGGTCGTGGCCGCGCGCGGACCGAAGATCGTGTTGGTGATCGGCAGCGCGATCATCGCCGCGGGCTACCTGGCCGGCACCGTCCTGCTCGGCACCCCGGTCGGGGTGATGGTGCTCGGCCTGATCGTCAGCTTCGGTGTCGGGTTCGCCTTCGCGGCCCTGCCCGCCCTGATCAATGCCGCGGTGCCGGTGTCGGAAACCGCGTCGGCCAACAGCATCAACTCACTGGCCCGCTCGCTGGGCACGTCGACGTCGAGTGCGGTGATGACCGCCGTGCTGGCCCAGATGACCGTCACGGTCGCCGGGCACGCGCTGCCGTCGTTGGGTGGATTCCGCGTCGCCCTGTTGATCGCCGCGGTCGCCGCGGCCGGTGCCGCCCTCATCGCCATGGCGATACCGAAGGGGCCCCGACCGGGTGAACCGGCAGGGGCCCCATCAGAACTGGCTTCAGAGGGTGGCGATCTCGTAGCTGTCGAGTTGACCCACCAGCGTCCGTAGCTGATCGGCCGACGAGCCCAGGGTGTGCTCGATCGCGGTCAGGCGGGCGGCGTAGTGGCCCACGGGGTACTCGGCGGTGACACCGATGCCGCCGTGCAGCTGGATCGACTCCTGCGCGATGTGCCGGCCCGACCGCCCGATCTGCAGTTTGGCGCGTGCCGCGATCACCGGGTCGAGCTCACCATCGGCGATGGACATCGCCGCGTAGGTGCCCATGCTGCGGGCCAGCTCCAGCGACATGTACATGTCGGCAGCGCGCTGGGTCAGGGTCTGGAACTTGCTCAGCGTGACCCCGAACTGCTTGCGCTGCTTGAGGTAATCGGTGGTCAGGCGCAGCGACTCGTCCATCACGCCGACTGCCTCGGCGCACAGGCCCGCCGAGATCCGAACCAGTGCGTTGGTGATCGCGACGCCGGCATCGGCGGCCTCGCCGAGCGGCTCGGCGGGTGTGGAGTCCAGGGTGACCTGGGCGCCGCGCTGACCGTCGAAGGTGCGGTAGCCCTGACGCGTCACATTGGCGCCGTCGACCAGGAACAGTCCGGTGCCGCCGTCGGGCAGGGCCGCACTGACGATCAGTGTGTCGGCGACGTCGCCGGCCAGTACCGGGTTCTTGGTGCCGGACAGGGTCCACCCGTCGCCGCTGCGCGTCGCGGTGGTCGTCACACCGGCCGATCCGCGCACACCCGGTTCGGAGTGAGCGAAGGCCAGAATCCGCTGGCCGGAAGCGACTTCGTCGAGAAGGGCGCGCTGGGCATCGGTGCCGGCCTCGGCGATGATCGCGCCGGGGCCGATCGCGCCGTGCAGTACCGGCTCGGGTGCCAGCCGGCGCCCGAGCTCGTTGAGCACCACCATGATCTCGATCTGGCCGCCGGAGTCCTCATCGAAACCCAGGCCCAGAACGCCGACCTCGGCGAGCTGTCCCCAGATCTGGCGGTCGTACCCGGGCTCGGACTCCACCACCTTGTTCCGCTTCTCGGTGTCGTAACCCGACAACAGGTCGCGGGTGGTATCGGCCAGCAGGGTCTGTTCGTCAGTCAGCTGAAAGTCCATGGCTCAACTCACAATCCGAGAATGGTGGACGAGATGATGGTGCGCTGCACCTCGTTGCTACCGCCGTAGATCGAGGTCTTGCGGTAGTTGAGGTAGTGCGGGGCGGCGTTCTGGGCCCATTCGGGTGAGGCGATATCGCCGGCCTCATACGGCAGCGCGTCGGCGCCTGCGACCTCGACCAGCAGTTCGGTGGCGGTCTGCTGCAGCTGGCTGCCGCGCAGCTTCAGCACCGACGAGGCCGGGCTCGGCTTGCCGTCGGCAGAATCGGAGGTCACCCGCATCTGGGTGAGTTCCAGTGCCAGCACGTCGTTTTCGGCCTCGGCCAGCCGTGCGGCGAACAGCGGATCGGCCAGCAGGCCGTTGGCCGCGGCGCGTTCCTTGACCTCAGCGAGACGCACCTTGGTCCGGGCCACCTGGGCGATGCCGGTGCGCTCGTTGCCGAGCAGGAACTTCGCGTAGGTCCAGCCCTGGTTCTCCTCGCCGACGAGCTGGTCGGCGGGCACCCGGACGTCCTCGAAGAACACCTCGTTGACCTCGTAGCTGCCGTCGATCAGCTTGATCGGGCGCAGC
Organism: Mycobacterium sp. DL99; assembly: GCF_004762045.1. GTDB lineage: Bacteria > Actinomycetota > Actinomycetes > Mycobacteriales > Mycobacteriaceae > Mycobacterium. The sequence goes on along the minus strand of NZ_SJOM01000007.1, from coordinate 6,317,886 downwards.
GTGACACCGGGGGTGTCCATCTCGAACAGCAGGAACGAGATGCCGGCCTGCTTCTTGGGGGCCTGCGGATCGGTTCGGACCAGGCAGAAGATCCAGTCGGCGTGCTGCCCCAGCGTGGTCCAGGTCTTCTGGCCGTTGACCACGTAGCTGTCGCCGTCACGCACCGCGGTGGTGCGCAGCGAAGCCAGATCGGAACCGGCCTCGGGCTCGGAGAAGCCCTGGCACCACCAGATGTCCAGCGCCGCGGTCGGCGGCAGGAAGCGCTCCTTGACCGCCTGCGACCCGAACTCGGCGATCACCGGTCCGACCATCCGGGCGTTGAAGGTCAGCGGCTCGGGGACGCTGGCCAGCTGCATCTCGTCGAGCCAGATCTGGTGCTGGTTGGGGGTCCAGTCCTTGCCGCCCCACTCGACGGGCCAGTTGGGCACCGCAAGTCCGTGTTCATGGAGGATTTTGTGCGCCGTGACGATGCCCTCTTTGCCGATGGGCAACCCGAGCCGATTTCGTTCGCGAATCTCGGCGGGAATCTTCGTCGTGTAGAAGGTGCGCAGCTCATCGCGGAAAGCTGCTTCCTCCGGTGTGAGCGCCAGTTGCATGACCGTCTCCCTGTCGGTGGATCTGTCTGCACACTAAACCACCCGGTTGGTCGGGCGTATCGGGGCTGCTCCTAGCGAACCAGCCGGCGCAACAACGACGAGGCGACGGCCACGCCGACCACGGCGGCCGCGACCAACACACCGATGTCCAGCGCCCAATTGCTCGGAGTCCCGATCAACAACCCACGCAACGCATTGACCTCATAACTGAGCGGGTTGACGGCGGACAGCCAGCGCAGCCAGGTCGGCATGATCTCGACGGGATAGAGCGCATTGGACGCGAAGAACAACGGCATGGTGATGGCCTGGCCGATTCCCATCAGCCGGTCCCGTTTGCGCACTAGCCCGGCCAGCGTCATCGACAGGCAGGCAAAAAACGCCGCACCCAGCGCCACCACGGCCATCGCGGCCAGGATGCGCAGCGGATTGACCGTCATCGCGATCCCCATCAGGTATGCCAGGAGCACGACGCCGAGGACCTGCACCACCGAGCGCACCCCGGCCGCGAACGCCTTGCCCGCCACCAGCGCCGACGCCGGAGCCGGGGTCACCATCAGCTTGGCCAGGATGCCGGCGTCGCGGTCCCAGATGATCTGGATGCCGTAGAAGATCGAGATGAACAGGGCCGACTGGGCGATGATGCCGGGCGCCAGAAAGGCCAGGTAAGGCACGCCGCCGGTGTCGACCAGGTGCAACCGGCTGAACGTCTGGCCGAAGATCAACAGCCACAGCGCGGGCTGCACCATGCGGGTGAACAGCTCGGTCCGGTCGTGGCGCAGTTTCTGCAGTTCGACCAGGGCGAAGGCCGACATCCGCCGGGCCATGGCGCGGACCCGGGCCATTCCGCGCGGGGCCATCACCAGAGCATCAGCTGACACGACGGGCCGTCCTGCGGGTCGCGCGCACCTCGCGCATGCCAGCGGGCCGTTGCCCGGCGTCGGTCAGGTCGGAACCGGCGTAATGGCGGAAGACGTCCTCCAGCGTGGCGTCCTCAGATGCGGTCGCCTTCAATACCCTGGCCTTCAGGTCGGCGGGCGTCCCGAGCGCCTGCAACCGGCCGTGGTGCATCAGGGCCACCCGGTCGCACAGCGCGTCGGCCTCACCCATGTAGTGCGTGGTGAGCAGCACCGTCATCCCGAACTCGGCCTGCATCCGGCCGACCTGGGTCCAGACGCTGTCGCGGGCGATGGGGTCCAGACCGACCGTGGGCTCGTCGAGGATCAGCAGCAGTGGACGATTGACCAGTGCCTGGGCCAGCTCGAGGCGGCGCACCATGCCCCCGGAGTAGGTGCCGGCCACGGCGTCGGCGACGTCGAGCAGTTGCATCGATTCCAGCGCCTGGTTCACCCGATCCCTGCGTTCGGCGCGCGGCACGTCGTACAGGCGTGCGAACAACTCGACGTTCTGTCGGCCGGTCAGGGCGGCCTCGATCGAGAGTTGTTGTGGGACATAGCCGATGTTGTGCCGGATGTCCATGGTGTGCCGGCCGGTGTCGAGGCCGAAGATCCGCACCTCGCCCTGTTGCACCGGCGTCAGGGTGGTCAGCACCCGTACCGCGGTGGTCTTGCCGGCGCCGTTCGGGCCGAGCAGGCCCAGGGTCTCACCGCGATGGACTTGCAGGGTCAGATCGTCGACCGCGGTGAACGTGCCGTAGTGGTGGGTCAGGTGTCTGCAGTCGATGGCCGGGGTCTGCTCGGTCATGCTTCCCCCATTTCGTCCTCGTGGAGCAGCCGGGTCAGTTCGGTCATCACATCCAATCCGTTTGCCAGATCCGTGATCTGGCGGTCGTCGAGCTGTGCCAGCGCGGCCGCCAGCGCGGCCCGGCGGGCGGCCCGCGACTCGTCGGCGATCGCCTGCGCGGGCGGGGTGAGCCGCAGGCGGACGACCCGGCGATCCGCGTCGTCGGTGGTCCGGGTCAGCAGTCCGTCGGCGACCAGACGTGACACCAGCGTGGACGCGGTGTTGGGCACCAGGCTGAGCTCGACGGCCGATTCCCGCACCGAGATGTCCGGCCGGCGCCCGACCAGGCGTAACAGTTCGCCCTGCGACTGGGTCAATCCGGTGGCGTCGAACCCGCCGCCGGTGGACCGGCGCAGCTGTCTGCGGAACCGGCCGACGACCGTGAAGAGCTCGCTGACGAGATCACGCTGGTCCTGCATGCTTCCGACAATACCTCTGTAACAGAGGTATTGCAGGAGAGTGGCGGCCCGATGCGCGCTGAATGAATCAACGTGGTTGAAGTTGGAGGTACGGCGGCAAAGCCGTTCAGATGCCGCAGCCGTGGCCGCAGGGTAGTTGCCGCCGCTCTTCGGCTCGTACCCCCCAGCCCGCCCGGCCGGGGACATCGAAAAAAACGCTCAATGTCTACTTAGGCGGCCACGGCTGCTACATGCTCAAGGTACCAGACTTCCTGGTTAGGGCAGGGACATCCGATCGACGAGCAACTCTTTGAATTGACGCTCAATCTGATTCTGATTGCAGCACCAGGACGGCGCGGGCGTCCACATTCACCGCGTCACCGGCAGCTACCGCACCGCGTGTGGAGTTTGCCGAAGTGCTGATTGCCGGAACCCATCGGGCGCCGAATTGTGCCGGTGGTAAAACAAACTCGATCGGTTCGTAGTGCGCGTTGAAGCACAGCAGGAACGAGTCGTCCACCACGCGCTGGCCCCGGACATCGGGATCGGCGATGCCCTGTCCGTTCAAATACACGGCCACCGAATTGGCGTACCCGGTCTCCCAGTCCTCGGCCGTCATGTCGGAGCCGTCGGGTGCGAACCAGGCGATGTCGGGCGATCCGTCTGTGCCGGCCTCACGTACCGGCCGGCCGTCGAAGAACCTGCGACGCCGGAACACCGGGTGTGCCGCGCGCAGCGCCGACACCGAGCGGGTGAACTCGAGCAGATCGGAATCTGCGGTGGCCCAGTCGATCCAGGAGATGTCATTGTCCTGGCAGTACACGTTGTTGTTGCCGCGCTGCGTGCGTCCCAGCTCATCGCCGTGCGAGAGCATCGGAACGCCTTGGGAGAGCAGCAGAGTGGCCAGGAAGTTGCGCTGCTGGCGGGCGCGCAGCGTATTGATCGCCGGATCGTCCGACGGACCTTCGGCGCCGCAGTTCCACGACTTGTTGTTGCTCTCCCCGTCGCGGTTGTCCTCGCCGTTGGCTTGATTGTGTTTTTCGTTGTAGGACACCAGGTCACGGAGCGTGAAGCCGTCGTGGGCGGTTACGAAGTTGATCGAGGCGAACGGGCGACGGCCGGTCTGCTCATACAGATCGGCCGAGCCGGTCAGCCGATAGGCGAACTCGTCGAGGGTGGCCGGCTCGCCGCGCCAGTAGTCGCGCACGGTGTCGCGGAACTTGCCGTTCCACTCGGTCCACTGCGGCGGGAAGTTGCCCACCTGGTAGCCACCGGGCCCGACGTCCCACGGCTCGGCGATCAACTTGACCTGGCTCACGATCGGATCCTGTTGCACCAGTTCGAAAAACGCGCTCAGTCGGTCGACGTCGTAGAACTCGCGGGCCAGCGTGGCGGCCAGGTCGAAGCGGAACCCGTCGACATGCATCTCCGTGACCCAGTACCGCAACGAGTCCATGATCAGTTGCAGTGAATGGGGATGGCCGACGTTGAGACTGTTGCCGGTGCCGGTGTAGTCCATGTAGTACTGCTTGTCTTTGTCGACCAGCCGGTAGTAGGCGGCGTTGTCGATACCGCGCATCGACAGCGTCGGCCCCAGGTGGTTGCCCTCGGCCGTGTGGTTGTAGACGACGTCGAGGATCACCTCGATGTCGTTGGCGTGCAGTTCGCGCACCATGGCCTTGAATTCCTGGACGTGACCGCCAGGGGTGCCGGCCGAACTGTAGCGGGGGTCGGGTGCCAGGAACCCGATCGTGTTGTAGCCCCAGTAGTTCGACAAACCCTTCTCGACGAGCGTGGAGTCATCCACGAAATGGTGCACCGGCATCAGCTCGACGGCGTTGACCCGCAACGCTTTCAGATGCTCGATGATCACCGGGTGGGCGACGGCGGCGTAGGTTCCGCGCAACTGCTCGGGGATGTCCGGGTGGGTCTGGGTGAGTCCCTTGACGTGCGCTTCGTAGATGACGGTGTCGGCGTACTCGTGACTGGGCGGGTGGTCGACGCCCCAGTCGAAGTAGGGGTTGATCACCACGGCCTTCGGCATGCCGGCCGCTGAATCGTCGTCGTTGCGGGTGTCCGGGTCGTCGAAGTTGTAGGAGAACAGCGGCTGGCCCCAGTCGAAGGCACCTTCGATGGCCTTGGCGTACGGGTCCAGCACGAACTTGTTCGGATTGCAGCGCTTACCGGACGCCGGGTCGTAGGGGCCGTGCACCCGGTAGCCGTAGCGCTGGCCGGGCTCGATCCCGGGAATGAAACCGTGCCAGACGAATCCATCCACCTCGGGCAGCGTCACCCGGGTCTCCTGCAGCGCCCCGGATTCGTCCGGGTCGAACAGGCACAGCTCGACACGGTCGGCGACCTCACTGAACAACGCGAAGTTGGTGCCCGAGCCGTCGTAGGTGGCACCGAGTGGGTAGGCCTTGCCCCGCCACGTTTCCAAGGTCACAAATCGACCATACGGCGCTCGGGGGCCTGTGGCCGGGCGTACGAGCGGGCGGTACGTTACCAGCTGTGACCACACGCTCTGAGCTGCCGGAGTACCGGACCCTGCGCGTGACAGTCGATAAGTCCGTTGCCATCATCACGTTGGACCGCCCGCAGCAACGCAATGCCTTCGGTGGCGGGATGCGCGAGGAACTGGCCGACGCCTACCTGCGGTGCGACGCCGGCGACGCGATCCGCGTGATCGTGCTGACCGGTGCCCCGCCCGCGTTCTGCGCGGGCGCAGACCTGGGCGCGGGGGAGCAGACCTTCACCGAGCCCGGCCAGGAATTCAGCGCCGCGGGCCTGGCCGTGCCGGCGTGGACTCTCGGCAAGCCGGTGATCGCCGCGGTCAACGGACACGCCATCGGCATCGGCCTGACTCTCGCATTGCAGTGCGACATCCGGTTTTTCGCCGCCGATGCACGTTACGGCGTGGTGCAGGCCCGGCGCGGCATGGTCGGCGACGCGTACTCGCACTGGATCCTGCCCCGGCTGGTGGGTCTCGCCAACGCCGCGGAGATCCTGTTGACCGGAGCCACATTCGACGGGCACCGCGCCGTCGAACTCGGCCTGGGCAGCCGGGTGCTGCCGGCCGACCAGGTGCTGCCCGCCGCACTGGAACTCGCGCACGACATCGCGGTCAACACCGCGCCGATGTCGGTCGCGGCCAGCAAGCGGCTGCTGTGGGATTCGTATGACCTCGACCGGGCCGGTGTCGGCGCCCGGGAGACCGAGATCCACCTGCGCTTGATGGCGCACGACGATGCACGCGAAGGGGTGCGTGCCTACGTCGAGCGTCGGGAGCCGCGCTGGACAGGCCGGCCCGTCGACCCGACTAGCTGATTTCCACTCCGGCGCTGCGAAGTTCATCGATTGCCGCAGTGGAGCTCTCAGGTGCGACGCCGGCGGTCAGGCCGGTCAGCACGCGCGTGCGCAGCCCGGCCTTGACCGCGTCAGCAGCGGTGGCCGCGACACAGTAGTCGGTGGCGATGCCCACCACGTCCACCGCCTCGACGCCCCGCCGGCGCAGCCAGTCCGCAAGCGTCGTCCCGGAGTCGTCGACGCCCTCGAATCCGCTGTAGGCCGCCGAGTGGTGGCCCTTCTTGAACACCGCCTCGATCGCAGCCGGATCGAATTCGGGATGGAATGCCGCCCCCGGCGTATCGGCCACGCAGTGCCGCGGCCACGACGTCTTGTAGTCGGGGGTGTCGGAGAAATGCCCACCCGGGTCGATGTGGAAGTCCTTGGTGGCCACCACGTGGTCGTACCCGTGATCGGTGGCCAACAGAGCGGTGACGTCGCGCGCCACCGCAGCCCCACCGGCGACCGCCAGCGAGCCGCCTTCACAGAAGTCGCTCTGTACATCGACGACGATGAGTGCCCGAGTCTGCTTGGACATCTGCATGATCCCGACGCTACCCGCCGAACAGCAGGTACAACCCGGTGAAGGTGTAGCCGACCATCACCAGCATCGTCGCGAGCTGGCCGGTGAGCTGGTGTTGTTTCGGCAGCAGGAGCAGTGCCCGGTCGTGTGCCGCGATCACGCCGGCGACGTGACCGGCCAGCACGAATCCGACCTTCAGACTGGCCAAAAGCGTTGGGTGCACGGACAAGAAGTAGCTGACCTGCACATCCTGCAGTCCGAACAGCAGGATCACCGTCTGCTGGCCGCGCTCCACCAGATAGGACAGGTAGTGCGCGAACACGTAGCCGATGACGATGGGGATCAGCGAATGCGCCATCAGCCCGGGCAATTCGCGGCGCAGCCGGCGATCGACCCCGCCGGTGGTGCGGGTGGCGGCCCAGAACGTGACGGCCACCGTGGTGGCGAACACCAGTAGACCCGCGGTGCGGATCAGGCTGGAGCCCAGCGGGGATCCGGCGTGCGCGTCGACGAAGTTGCGCCACTGAGGCATGGCCGAGAAGCTGTCGAACGCCGTGGATCCCAACAGGACCGCCAGCACGGCGACGAGCCCCGGTCGCACCGGCATCGAGGGCAGGTGATCGAAAGGATTGCCGAGCACGATCCGACCGTCATGGCGGCGCAACGGCGACAGTCTCGAAGCAACCGTGCTGTACACCTCGAACGGGTCGGCACTTTCCAGCCAGCGCTGCCCGCAGCACAATGCGCCGGCCAGAGTCACCGCCAGGTAGACCAACAGCCAGTTACGAATGGCCGCAACCGATCCCGAGTCCGGACTGGCCAGTTCCAACCACACGAAGGCGAACAGCCCCGCGGCGGCCGGCCAGTAACCCAGCCGCTCGGGATAGCGCCACGGGGCCGCCTCGGGCAGGAACCGGTACAGCGCGCGGACAGGAGAGATCAGCCGCCACACCGGGCCCAACAACAGGGAGGCAGCGACGAGTCCCACCCACAGCAGGACATAGAAGACACCCGGCAGCGGATTGGCGCCCACCGGCCGGGTTATTGCGGTGTAGGCCACCCACCCGGTGAGGGCGAGTGAGAGCAGGCCCACCACCCAGCGCGTCACGGTGGAGTCGACGGCCGTCGTCACCCAGGACGGCAGTGGCAGGCCCGGTTTGTCCGGATCGAATCTGGGCTGTCGCCAGGCCAGTGCCACCACCGCGAAGGTGAACGTCAGCGTCCACGCCGCGCCGATCAGCGCGTAGGTGTAGGGGATCGGAAGATCGGTCGAACCGCCCAGGCCATGGGCCAGTACCGCGGTCGACCGGGGCGTCACTGCTGCACTTGCACGCTGGCGATCGTGCGGTTCAGCTGATGCAACTCGATGTCGACGGTGCCGGGTACATCGACGGTGAACTGGAACTGCTGGCCGTTACGCGGCTCGATCTTGAAGCTGTGCTCGGGATTGGAGTGCACATGCAGCTCATCGGCGGCGTCGCTGTTCACCCGCACCACGATGGGCTGGCCGACCTTGCCCTGCAGCGGCTGGTTGGTCGGGGTGACCTCGCCGCCCTTGATGGTGACGTCGATCAGCAGCCGGGTGGGCGCCTGCTGCTGGTTGGTCATGTCCGACGGATTGACCGTGGTGGCCGTGGGAGTGGCCGAACCGGCTGAGCCGTCGGTCTTCTGAGTCTCGTCGGAGCCGCCGCAACCGGCCGTCACCAGGGCGAGGGCGGACGCCAGGACGATGACACTGCATTTGAGGTTGATCACGGTGAACCATCTTCGCCTGAGGAGTCCACCGATTCATCTCGAGGAGATTCGCTGCCCGCATTCTGACGGCGGTCCCGCATGGCGACGTACACCACGACGCCCACCACGACGAGTGCCGGAGCGAAGGCCGGCAATGCCAGCAGCAACGTGTGGTCGGCCTGGTACTGGATCAGATACGTCATGGGAGCCCGGCGGGTTCACGTCCCGCGGCCAGCTCCCTGGCATTGATCCGCCCGGCACCCCAGGTCAACCCCGCGATCAGGATCAGCGTGCACACCAGGACCACCAGCGAAGCCACGTTGTACAGCCAGGACGGGTGGTTGAGGTTGCGTTCGCGCTGCAGGATCGTGATCTCCTGCACGAACTCACGGGTGCTCGTCGTCAGTGCCGGCGTCTCGCTGGCACCGATACCCGGATCGGCGGGCAGGAAGATCGGCACGCCGGCCATGGTGGTCCCGTCCTGCACGCGCAGCAGGGTCTTCCATTTTCCGGACACCGGGATGGGCTGCGTCGACCGGTAGTGACCCGGACCGACCTTCTCCAACGGGTTGATCACCAGACCGCGATCGTTGGCCAGACCGCCCTGCCACGCCAGGACCGACACCCACTCCGGGTTGTCGCTGACCAGGCCGGCCGGGGTGATCTGCACGTCCGCCGAGGTCATGCGCTGTCCGTCGTGAGCCGGGAGATCCGTCAAAGTGATGGTGGCGCTGGCATTTTGCGGAACCTCGGTGCGCAGCCCGTTGGCCACCGCACCGCCGATCACCAGCACGGTGGCCACCACGATGGAGATGCCCATCGCGGGCCGGGGGAGCGGCTGACCGGTGAGCACCAGCGCCAGCAGCGCGCCGCACAGGCCCATCGCGACGGCCACCGGGATCGCCATGGCCAGCGCCTCACCCCACATGCTCGTCGGCCACGGGTAGTGATAGACCGCACCGATCCACAACGATTCCAGCCACAGTCCGACGGTCGCCACGCCGAGACCGGCCACCGCGCCAAAAAGGATGGGCCGCTTGACAAGCGGGGTCAATGCGATGAGTTCGACCACCAGCGCCGGGCCGAGGTAGAGCGCGAACCAGCTCGTCGGTGCACCGAGTACCGGGCCGACGATGAAGGCCACGGCCCCGCGCAGGGCTATCGCGAACCCGGCGGCGATCAAGGCCGCGCCCGGGCCGAGTACCAGCCGCGCCGCGACCGCGGCCAGCGCCGCCGCACCCGCGATCATCATCGGCTGCAGCACCAGCCGGAACTGCTCCACACCGAAGTCGTATTCGATCTGGAACACCGAGAGCCCGATGAACAGGCCGCCGAACGACAGGAAGTAGAGGAACTTGTTGAACTTGCTGTCCTCACCCACGCTGTCCGGGCCCATCGCGACCCGGCCCTCGTGCTCCAGCAGCAGCACGGCGATCAGTGACAACCCCGCACCGCCGATCAGCATCAAATGGGTTGGGCCCCAGAGGGTGACGTCCTGGCCGAAGATGCGGTGCCAGATGTCGTCGAGGGGGAACCCGATGAGGGCGTACAGCCCGCACAGCGCCATCAGGACTCCGCCGACAGGGGCGTACCAGGTGCGGGTGATCCGGATGGCGGCCGGGCCGGGCTTGTCGTAGGGCAGCACGATGGCCATCGAGCCGGCGATGAAAAGCAGGAACAGCCCGATCAGGATGAAGTAGTGCGCGGGGTTGGCCAGCGGTCCGGCGTCACGTCCCTTGCCGATGTGCAGGCTGACGTCCCAGATGAAACCGAACAGAGCGCAGATGATGGTCGCGGTGAACAGGAACACCTGCAACGCGACCCACGGTGGCCGGTGGAACTTGCGGCCCAGCCATTCGGCGAAGTTGTTCAGCCAGGTGATGCGCCGGTTGCGGTGCAGGTACCCGATCCACAGGAGTGCGACGGTGACGATCAGGGCGACCACCGACATGCCGATCACCTGATCGAGCGCGGCGCCACCGCCTTCAGTCCCGGCGGCCGCGGTGATCGTGACATCCGATGAGCCCATCATGACCTCCGGTCAACTGACAGTGCTGTCGGAGACAGATGTTGCCAGAACCGGGCGGCCCCAAACAGGGCTTCCGTCAGGACCAGGGGGTGACGGGACGATCCATGCGCTCACCGTCGACGAACACGTCGACCCGCTCGTCGAAGAAGCAGATGTGGTCGCGGACCTGCACCGCGTCGATCAGCGGCTCGTGATAGGACCAGGCCAGATTGGCAGGACCACCGGGCAGTGAATAGTAGGTGGCCCGTCCCTTGTACGCGCAGTACGTGACGGTGTTGCTCACGTCGAGAACAGCGGTCAGATCTGCGCGCGGAAGATAGTGGCGGGTGGGCAGGCCGGTCTCGAATAACAGCATGGGACTGGAGGATTCGGCCAGCACCTGCCCGTCGAGCTCGATGCGGATGTGCCGTCGGCTGCGCCGGATGTCGATCCGGTGGAACGGATCGTGCGGGTGCGCGACGATCGGCTCGTCTTCCTCGCGCCATTCGAAGGTCGCGAAGTCCAGGATCAGGTAGTCGGCCAACTCCGGATCGTCTGGCCGGAACGCCGCGGCGGCGCCGGTTTCGTCACCGGCGATGACGTCGAAAGCCGTCCCCGGACACGTGTGCGCGGTGAACGGCACCGATGGGTCCAGGAACCCGGGGATCTCGTCGTCACCCACATCCCCGCCGGCCGGAACCAGTTGTGCCGTCAGTGCCGAACGCGGCACCGCATACGTCGGGACCACCCGCCGCGGCTCCCAGATCAGGACCGCCTCACCGGTGTCGGCGACCGGCTCGCCGCCCAGACAGATCCGAATTCGTTTGGCAGTGGGCTGGTATCGCAGGGCATCCAGCTTGCTGCCCAGCAGATCCTCCATTTTCACTGCCATCCGGTCATTATCGACTCCGATGGCAGTGCCTGTCTGCTACTTGACGTCGACGTACACCGTGCGTGTGGTGACGGCGCTCAGCGTGTCGGTGCGGCTGAAGTTCGGCCCGGGCCGTACGGCGACGACGGAAGCCTGATCCAGCGGTGACGATCCCAGGCGGTTGACGATCACGGTGTAGCCCTGGGACTGAAGTTGTCTGATCGTCTTCTCGGCATTGCTGGGGCCACTGGGTGCGGCCGCGGCGATGCCGGCCGATCCGATGACCACGGCCGCCAGACCACCGACGGCGGCGGTGATGATTCGTGACTTTCCGATCGTGTTTCGCACTGGAGCGTCCGTCCTGTTCTGGTTCGCGGCATTTCGACATGCTGCGGTATGTCCGGTAGAACCGGCAGCTCAGAAGCTTTAGTTCCGCTGGCAGAAATTGATCGACTCAATGACCGGATCTGGGTGAAGACAGCGAAATTGGCGGCCCTGCGGCTACTAATGTCGAGGCATGGCCCGGAAATACGCGACCGCCGAGACCGTGGGTATCGACGAACTCCTGGACTTCGTGCGCCCGAGACATCACATGGTGCTCACCACGTTCCGCGCCGACGGCTCGCTGCAGACCTCACCGGTGACGGGCGGGGTGGACGAGCGGGGTCGCATCGTGATCGCCAGCTATCCGCAACGGGCGAAGGCCGTCAACCTCCGGCGCACGCCCCGGGCCAGCGTGACGGTGCTGTCCGAGGAGTTCAACGGCGCGTATGTGCAAGTCGACGGCGACGCCGAGGTGATCGGACTGCCCGACGCGGTGGAGCCGCTGGTCGATTACTTCCGCGCGGTCGCCGGTGAACACCCCGATTGGGATGAGTACCGGCAGGCGATGGTGGATCAGGGCAAGTGCCTGATCCGGATCACGCCGGTGCGTTGGGGTCCCGTTGCCACCGGGGGCTTCCCTCCGGCTTAGCCGCTGGCCGACGCGTTGCGTTGGCTAGCAGGTCAAACTATAGTCTGGACACATGTCCAGAGGGTTCGGAGTCGACGCGTGAGCGTGTATTCCCAGCTCAGCACGATTCCGGCCGTCGGGTGATCTGATTATGCGTATCGCGTTGCTGTCCTATCGGAGCAAGACTCATTGCGGTGGTCAGGGTGTCTACGTGCGCTATCTGAGCCGCGGGCTCGCCGAACTGGGCCACGACGTCGAGGTGTTCTCCGGCCAGCCGTATCCCGAAGGCCTGGACCCGCGGGTCAAGCTGACCAAGGTTCCGAGCCTGGACCTCTACCGTGAGCCGGACCCGTTCCGCGTGCCCAAGCCCAGCGAGATCCGCGACGGTATCGACGCCCTGGAACTGGCCACGATGTGGAGCGCCGGCTTCCCGGAGCCCCGGACGTTCACGATGCGCGTGGCCCGGATCCTGGCCGACCGCCGCGACGAGTTCGACGTGGTCCACGACAACCAGAGCCTGGGCTCGGCGCTGCTGAAGATCGCCGGCCTCGGCCTGCCGGTCGTGGCCACCGTGCACCACCCGATCACCCGCGACCGGGTGGTCGAGATCGCCGCCGCCAAGTGGTGGCGCAAGCCGCTGGTGCGGCGCTGGTACGGGTTCGCCGAGATGCAGAAGAAGGTGGCTCGCAAGATCCCCGAGCTGCTCACCGTGTCGTCGTCCTCGGCCGCCGACATCGCCGAGGACTTCGGGGTGACACCGGATCAGCTGCACATCGTGCCGCTGGGCGTGGACACCGAACTGTTCAAGCCCGCCGAGCACCGGGTGAGCGGACGCATCATCGCGATCGCCAGTGCCGACGTTCCGCTCAAGGGCGTCAGCCATCTGCTCCATGCAGTGGCCCGGCTGCGGGTGGCACGTGACCTCGACGTGCAGTTGGTGTCCAAGCTCGAGCCGAACGGGCCGACCGAGAAACTCATTGCCGAGCTTGGCATTTCCGATATCGTGCACAGCTCCAGCGGGCTGAGCGACGAGGAACTCGCCGCGCTGCTGGCCTCCGCCGAGGTGGCGTGCATCCCGTCGCTGTACGAGGGGTTCTCACTGCCGGCCGTGGAAGCCATGGCCAGTGGCACCCCGATCGTGGCGAGTCGCGCGGGAGCACTGCCCGAGGTGGTCGGTGACGACGGCGCCTGCGCCCGGTTGGTGCGCCCGGCCGACGTCGACGAGTTGACCGCGGTGCTCGGCGAACTGCTCGACTCCCCGTCGGAGCGCCGCAAGCTCGGCGCCGCCGGGCGGCAGCGGGCGCTCGACGTGTTCAGTTGGGAATCGGTTGCCGCGCAGACGGTATCGGTGTACGAGATGGCCCGTGAGCGGGTAGGGAAGAAGGGGGCGTCATGCTGACCGTCGATTTCGACCGTCTCGGTGTCGGACCGGGCACCACGGTGATCGACGTCGGCTGCGGCGCGGGCCGGCACACGTTCGAGGCCTACCGGCGCGGAGCGAACGTCGTCGGCTTCGACCAGAGTGCGTCCGATCTCAACGATGTCGACACGATGCTGCAGGCCATGCGGGAAGCGGGCGAGGTTCCGCTGTCGGCCAAGGGCGAGGCCGTCAAGGGTGACGCGCTCGACCTTCCGTATCCCGACGCCAGCTTCGACTGCGTGATCGCCTCGGAGATCCTGGAGCACGTGCCGGAGGACGACCGGGCCATCGCCGAGTTAGTGCGTGTCCTCAAACCCGGTGGCGCGCTGGCCATCACCGTGCCGCGCTGGCTTCCGGAGAAGGTGTGCTGGCTGCTGTCGGACGAGTACCACGCCAACGAGGGCGGACACATCCGCATCTACAAAGCCGACGAGCTGCGCGACAAGGTACTGGCGCACGGGCTCAAGCTCACGCATACGCACCACGAGCATGCGCTGCACTCGCCGTACTGGTGGCTCAAATGTCTTGTCGGCACCGAGAAGAACGACCACTTCGCGGTCAAGGCCTATCACCAGCTGCTGGTGTGGGACATGATGGGACGGCCCTGGCTCACCCGCACCACCGAGTCGCTGCTGAACCCGGTGATCGGCAAGAGCGTCGCGCTCTACTTCCGCAAGCCAGAATTCCGCGCGCCGGAAACGAACGGGTAGGCCCGGGCGGTGCTAGTGCCTGAGATCCCCGGTGTGCCCGGAGTTTTGACGCCGGACGACTGCCTGCAGACAGCGCGATCGATTGCCGCGACCCAGGAATCCTCGGGGGCGTTGCCGTGGTTCGACGGCGGCCACACCGACCCGTGGGATCACGTGGAAAACGCCATGGCGTTGACCGTGGCCGGGCTGATCGAACCGGCCCGCGCGGCATTCGACTGGTGCCGCACCGTGCAGCGCGCCGACGGGTCCTGGCCGATCCAGCTGCGCAACGGTGTCATCGAGGATGCCAACAGTGACAGCAACTTCTGCGCCTACGTGGCCACCGGCGTCTGGCACCACGTGCTGATCACCGGGGACCGGGCCTTCGCCGAGTTGATGTGGCCGGTGGTGACCCAGGCTCTCGACTTCGTACTGGGCCTGCAGGCCGCCGGCGGTGAGATCTACTGGGCAGCAAGCCCGTCCGGCCCGGTTGAAGAGGCGCTGCTGACCGGCTGCGCCAGCGTGTACCACAGCATCCGGTGCGGACTTGCGCTCGCCGACTACCTCGACGACCCCCAGCCGGAATGGGAGGTCGCTGTCGGGCGTCTCGGCCACGCGATCGCCGCTCATCCGGAGGCGTTCTCCGCCAAGGACACCCACGCGATGGAGTGGTACTACCCCGTGCTCGGCGGCGCCCTGAGTGGGGCGGCCGCGCAAGCCCGGATCGACGACCGTTGGAACGACTTCGTGGTGCCCGGGCTGGGCATCCGGTGCGTGGACCACCGGCCCTGGGTTACCGGCGCGGAGACCTGTGAGCTGGTGATGGCCCTGGACGCGATCGGTGACACCCGACGGGCCCGCGAGCAGTTCGCGGCCATGCAGCACCTGCGCGAGGACGACGGATCCTATTGGACCGGACTGGTTTTCGCCGACGGCAAACGCTGGCCCGAGGAACGCACCACCTGGACCGGCGCCGCCATGATCCTGGCCGCCGACGCGCTGTCGTCGACCACCGCGGCCAGCGGCATCTTCCGAGGCGTTGGACTGCCGCGCGGCCTGGAGGGCGAGTACGACTGCGAGTGTGTGGCGGGCCGCAACGCCGGCGACCGCTAGTCCAGCTGCCCCGGCTCGCCGGAGGTCCGCTGGAGCACCCGCATCGAACCCATTGCGGCGACCTCGTCGAAGGCGCCGGTCGCCAGTGCGCGCTGGTAGATGTGGAACGGCGCCTGGCCGCCGTCATCGGGATCGGGGAACACGTCGTGGATGATCAGCGCACCGCCCACCTCGACCCAGCGGGCCCAGCCGTCGAAGTCCCGCTGCGCGGCCTCCTCGGTATGGCCGCCGTCGATGAACAACAGCCGCAACGGCATTCGCCATCCGCGGGCCACTACGGGTGACTTTCCGACCACGGCCACCACATGCTCGTCCAGGCCGGCGGCGTCCAGCGTGTGGCGCATCGTGGGCAGGGTGTCGAACAGTCCGGTCACCGGATCGACCATGGTGGTGTCGTGGTACTCCCAGCCGACCTGATGCTCCTCCGAGCCGTGGTGATGGTCGACGGTGTACAGCACTGAGTCCGTCTCCTGTGCGGCCGCGCCCAGCATCACCGTCGACTTGCCGCAGTAGGTGCCGATCTCGACCCCGATCCCGCCGTCGAGGTAACGCACGCCCGCGTCATAGAGGGCGCGGCCCTCATCGGCCGGCATGAAGCCGGTGACCTGCTCGGCGAGGGCGAACAGGCGCTCGGCGCGGGGCGGCAGGGCGGTGTCAGCGGTGCTCATGAATGCACAACCTACCGTTGCTGGCGAATGGTTGTTGTAGTAGCGTCCGGACACGTGTCTGATGCCGCTCTGGAGTCGACGCGTCGCCGCCTGAGTGCCAGGCAGGCCGACACTGTGGAACGCCTGGGGCAGGCCGCGTTGCAGTTGATCATCCGGGACGGATTCGCCGGGCTGACCGTGCGCCGTGTGGCTGCCGAGGCCGGGGTCGGGGCGGCGACGGCCTACACCTACTTCTCCTCCAAGGAGCACCTCGTGGCCGAGGTGTTCTGGCGCCGGCTCTCGGCCGCGCCGCCGGCCGCTCACGAGTCGGCCGACCCGGCTACCCGGGTGGTCGAGGTGTTGCAGCACATCGCATCTCTGGTGGCCGATGAACCCGAGTTCGCCGGGGCGGTGACCAACGCGCTGCTCGGTAAGGATCCGGATGTCGAGGCGCTGCGACAGCGCATCGGCGGCGACATCCGTGGTCGGCTGGCCGCCGCGCTCGGGCCCGATGTGGACGCCGATGTCATCGAATCGCTGGAGATGTTGTACTCCGGTGCGCTGGTGCGCGCCGGTATGGGCTATCAGAAATATCCGGATATCGCTCGGCGACTGGAGAAGTCGGCCCGGCTCATCCTGCGCTGACGGTTGTCCCGCCCAGGATGGCCATCGACGCGGCCACCGCGGGACCGTAGATGTCGTGGATGTCGCCGCCGTCCTCGACGATCAGCGCGGTCAATTCGCGAAGGCCGCCCAGCAAGATGATGGCCATCGGCTCGGTGAGCCGGGGCAGTCCGGCGCGCCGGAAGCCGGCGCTGCCGCTCAGTTCGATCAGCAGATCGGTCAGATCCCGCAGGGCTTCGCGCTGCAGCGGGCGGGCCCTGCTGCCCAGCGCGGGCAGTTCGCGGATCCAGCTCAGCGTGATCGCCGGGGCGGATGCGATGTGGTCGACATAGGCGCCGACGGCCTGTCCGATCTGATCGGGCCAGGTTGCCTCGGGGTCGACGGCGGCCTGGATGCCGTCGACGAGGACGGCATTGTTGGCGCGCAACAGCTCGAGGAAGCCGTCTTCCTTGGTCCCGAACTGGTCGTAGAACGTGCGCTTCGAGGTACGGGCGTGGCGGACGATGTCGGCCACCGTCGTCTCGCGATAGCCCTTGTCGTTGATCGCCGCGGCGAGCCCGTCGAGCAGCCGCAGCCGGTAGGTGTCGGCGGGAGATTCGGCATGGCTGAGTGCGGTCATCGTGGCTGACCCCCTTGCGTTGCCTGGTACCTGGGGGTACCGTACCCCATAACCGATGGTACCGCGCGGTACCAGTACTTGCTGGAGATGGTATGACCGAGCTCGTAGCTGCTGAGAAGACCACCGAAGACCCGACCGGGAGCGCCGCGCCGGGCCGGGTACCGCCACCCGCGCGCGTTCCGAAGCCGTTGCAGGCCATCGGCTTCGCACTGGCCAGACGCTGGGTGGTCAAGCAGGTCGCCCGCCGGCAGGGCGACGTGTTCAGCCTCAAGCTCCCGATCTTCGGTCCCACCGTGATGATCGCCGATGCCCAGCTGGCCAAGCAGCTCTTCGCCGCCAACACCGACGACGTCGGCAACATCCAGCCCAACCTGAGCCGCATCCTCGGCTCCGGATCGGTGTTCGCCCTCGACGGCACCGATCACCGTCGCCGTCGCAAGCTGCTCACCCCGCCGTTCCACGGCAAGAGCATCAGGAACTATGAGCGGATTTTCGAAGAGGAGACGCTGCGGGAAACGGCGAGCTGGCCCGAGGGGCAGCAGTTCGAGACGCTCGAACCGATGATGCGGATCACGCTCAACGCGATCCTGCGCGCGGTGTTCGGCGCCGATGGTGAACAACTCGACGAGTTGCGCCGCATCATCCCGCCCTGGGTCACCCTGGGCTCGCGGCTGGTGGTGGTGCCGACCCCGGCCCGGACATTCGGCCGGTTCAGCCCGTGGGGCCGGCTCGCCTCGTACCGTCGACGCTACGACGCCGTCATCGACCGGCTGATCGACCGGGTCGAAGCCGACCCCGACTTCGACCGGCGCGACGACATCCTGGCGCTGCTGTTGCGCAGCACGTACGAGGACGGATCGGCCATGTCCCGCAAGGACATCGGTGACGAGCTGCTGACCCTGCTGGCCGCAGGCCACGAGACCACGGCCTCGACCCTGGGCTGGGCCTTCGAGCGGATCAGCCGTCATGCACAGGTGCTGTCCGAACTGGTGGCCGAGGCTGCCTCCGACAACAACGAATACCGTCAAGCCACCATCCTGGAGGTGCAACGCAACCGCACGGTCATCGACTTTGCCGGCCGTCACGTCTACGCACCGTCAATCCGCCTGGGGGAGTGGGAGATTCCGCGTGGGCACTCGATCATTGTGGCCATCTCGCAGATCCAGGAGGCCGAAAAGGAGTTCACCGATCCGGACCGGTTCGACCCGCAGCGATTCGTCGGGAACCGGCCGGGCCTGGGTTGGCTGCCGTACGGCGGCGGCACCCGGCGCTGCGTCGGGGCGGTGTTCGCCAACGTAGAGATGGATGTGGTGCTGCGAACGGTGCTGCGCCACTTCGTCATCGAGACCACCACCGCGCCGGGAGAGAAGGTGCACTCCCGCGGCGTGGCCTACACCCCCGCGGCGGGCGGGCGCATCGTCGTGCACCGTCGCGCCACACCGCTGGGGGCCTGACCGGCCCTACTGGCTCGCGGTCTGCCGCTTGGGCAGCTTCCAGCCCGCGCGCGGGAAGTGGCAGGTGTACCCGTTCGGGTAATGCACCAGGTAGTCCTGGTGCTCGGGCTCGGCCTCCCAGAAGTCGCTCGCCGGGGTCACCTCGGTGACCACCTTGCCCGGCCACAGTCCCGACGCGTCCACATCGGCGATGGTGTCCAGCGCGACGCGCTTCTGCTCGTCATCGAGGTAGAAGATCGCCGACCGGTAGCTGGTGCCGGCGTCATTGCCCTGCCGGTCCTTGGTGGACGGATCGTGGATCTGGAAGAAGAACTCCAGCAGTGCGCGGAAGTCGGTCTGCGTCGGGTCATAGACGATCTCGACGGCCTCCGCGTGGCCCGGATGATTGCGGTACGTCGGATGGTCGTTGCGGCCGCCGGTGTAGCCCACTCGGGTGGAGACCACGCCGGGCTGCTTGCGGATGAGGTCCTGCATGCCCCAGAAGCAGCCGCCCGCGAGGATCGCTGTCGAATAGTTGCCCATGTGCCCCATTGTGCTCCGTGATTACCGTGGTGGTCATGCGTGTAGTTGCAACCGCCGCGCTCGCCGGTTTACTCCTGCTGGCCGGATGCCCCACCGCGGCGGCCGAACCGGCTCAGGTCGCGGTGCCTGAGGTGCCGCCCGATCCCGCGCGCACCCTGTTCACCGACAACCCCGCGATCGTCGATCCCCACCTGACTTCGATCGAATCCTTCAGCCGCGACCAGGACCGCCTGTCGGTCAACTTCACCGCCGGTACCCCGGATTGCTTCGGAGTCCACCTGGTCACGCAGGAGACCGCCGACACGGTCACGATCGAGCTTCGCGGCGGAACGCCACCGGAGTCCGTCGGCCGCATGTGTATCGCCCTCGCGGTGCGCGGCACCGCGGAGGTCGCCCTGCAGGCCCCGCTGGGTTCCCGGCCGGTGCTGGCAGTGCAGTGACAGGTCTCGACAAAGACCGGTAGAACGTGTTCTAGTTTTGGGGTGACGAGCAGCCCTTTCAGCCGCGAGGAACTCGCCGCTGCCTTCGAAACGTTCGAGCAGACCGTCGACCGGGCCGCGCAGACCAAGAACTGGGATGTGTGGGCCGACCATTACACCGTCGACGTCGACTACATCGAGCACGCCGTGGGCACAATGAAGGGCCGCGAGCAGGTGCGGCCGTGGATCTGGAAGACCATGACCACCTTCCCCGGCAGCTACATGACGTCGTTCCCGTCGCTGTGGTCGGTGATCGACGAGCCCACCGGACGCATCATCTGCGAACTGGACAACCCCATGCGCGACCCGGGTGACGGCACCATCATCACCGCCACCAACATCTCGATCCTGACCTACGCCGGCGACGGCCTGTGGTCCCGTCAGGAAGACGTCTACAACCCCCTGCGGTTCGCTTCCGCGGCCCGCAAGTGGTGCCGCAAGGCCGCCGAACTCGGCACGTTGACCGAGGAGGCCGAGGCGTGGTTGAAGAAGTTCGGGGGCGGGGCGCAGTGAGCGCCAAACTGGTCATCGGGGCCAACGGCTTCCTGGGCTCGCACGTGCTGCGGCAACTGGTCGCTGCTGATGACGGGTCCGAGATCCGGGCGATGGTGCGGCCGAACGCCAGCACCATTGGGATCGATGACCTGCCGGTCAAGCGAGTGCTCGGCGATGTCTTCGACACCGAGGCCCTGCGCGAGGCGATGGCCGGTTGCGACGTCGTCTACCACTGCGTCGTCGACGCCCGTGGTTGGTTGCGCGACCCGGCACCGCTGTTCCGTACCAACGTCGAGGGCACCCGCAATGTGCTCGACGTGGCTGTTGAGTTCCCCGAATTACGAAAGTTCGTCTACACCAGCAGTTACGTCACCGTCGGCCGCAAGCGCGGAAAGCGCTCCACCGAAGCCGACGTCGTCGACGTGTGCAAGGTGACGCCCTACGTGCGGTCGCGGGTGCAGGCCGAAGATCTGGTGCTGCAATACGCGCGTGAGCGTGGTGTGCCCGCCGTCGCGATGTGCGTGTCGACCACCTACGGCAGCGGCGACTGGGGCCGGACCCCGCACGGCGCGATCATCGCCGGCGCCGCGTTCGGCAAGCTGCCGTTCGTGATGAGCGGGATCGACCTGGAAGCCGTCGGAATCGACGATGCGGCCAAGGCCATGCTCCTGGCCGCCGACCGGGGCACCCCGGGAGAGCGTTACCTGATCTCGGAGAAGATGATCAGCAACGCCGACGTGGCGCGCCTGGCCGCCGAGGCCGCCGGTGTCGCGCCGCCGCAGCGGTCGATTCCGCTGCCGGTGTCCTATGCGCTGGCCGCGGCGGGCACTATCAAGGGCAAGCTGCGTGGCACCGATGAGCGTTTGTCACTGGAATCCCTGCGACTCATGCGGGCCGAAGCCGAGCTCGATCACTCCAAGGCGGTACGTGAACTCGGTTGGCAGCCAAGGCCTGTCGAGGAGTCGATCGCCGAGGCTGCGAAGTTCTGGGTGGGTCTGCGCGCCGCCAAACGTGCGCGCAACGGCAGCTGAACACCACGCCGACAGGTGTTAAGCCACTGGGCGGCAAGCGTATTGCGGCCTAACCTGGCGAATATGACCGACAAGCTGAAAGTCGACCTGTCCGGAGCACCCCAGACCATGTTGGCGACGTTCTACGCCAAGGCGCTCGACGCCGGCATGCCCAACCCGATCCTGGGCGATCGGATGGCGAAAGAGATCGCCGACCGCATCGACTATGACTGGAGCCGTACTTCGATCACCGAGGCGACGTCACCGTCGGTGACGACTCGCAGCGCGCACTTCGACCGCTGGACCCGCCAGTTCCTGGCCGTGCACCCCGAGGCCGTCGTGCTGCATCTGGGCTGCGGCCTGGACGGCCGGTTCTTCCGGCTGCAGCCGGGACCCGGTGTCGAGTGGTACGACATCGACTACCCCGAAGTCGCGCACCTGCGCGAGCAGCTCTACCCGTCGGCCGAGCACTATCACGTGGTGGCCGCCTCGGTGACCGACCCGGCCTGGCTGCGCGACATCCCGGCCGACCGGCCGACCCTGATGATCGGTGAGGGGCTGACGATGTACCTCACCGAACACGACGGGGTGGCGCTGCTACGGCGCATCGTCGACGGGTTTCCTTCCGGGGAACTGCAATTCGATGCGTTCAACACCTTCGGCATCAAATCGCAGTGGAGCAACACCGTGGTGCGCCGATCCGGAGCCAAGCTGCATTGGGCCGTCGACAAGCCGGAGGACATCTTGCGCGCGGTACCGGGCACCCGGCTGTTGGCCTGGACCTCGCCCTTCGAAGACAAGGTGTTCAACACACTGCCCTGGTACTACCGGATGATGCTGGCCATCATGAGGCCGGTGCCGGTGCTGCGGTACATGGCGCAGTATCACCGCTACGCATTCTGAGCGTCAGGGAACCAGAACCGACGAGCCGATGCTGCGGCCCGACTCGAGTTCGCGGTGTGCGTGCGCGGCCTCGCTGAGGGGATATCGCTGGTTGATCTTGACCGCGATCCGGCCACTGGCGACATGCCCGAAGAACTCTCCGGCAAGCTCTTCACGTTCGGCGAGGTCGGCGATGTAGTCGGCCAGGGCGGGGCGGGTGACGAACAGTGATCCCTTGGCGGCCAACTGCATTGCGTCGATCGGCGGAATCGGACCCGACGCGGTGCCGAAGCAGACGAGGAGGCCCCGCCGCGCGAGACAGTCGATGGAACTGTCGAAAGTGGCGGCGCCGACGCTGTCATAGACGACGGGTACGCCGCGCCCGTCGGTCAGCTCGCGTACCCGATCAACAAGGTTCTCCCGGGTGTGCACGATCACCTCGTCGCAGCCGTGCGCCCGGGCCACCGATGCCTTCTCGTCCGAAGACACACTGCCAATCACCTTGATACCCAACAGATGTGCCCACTGGCAGAACAACAGCCCGACACCGCCGGCCGCGGCATGGAGCAGAACGGTGTCGCCGGACCGAAGCGGATAGATGCGTCTCAGGAGGTATGCGGCGGTCAATCCGCGCATCGTCGATGCCGCAGCGGTGTCGAAATCGACGTCATCGGGTAGAGCGATCAGATGCTCAGCGGGCATCACTCGTTCGGTGCTGTAAGCGCCCAACGGGCTTCCGGTGTAGGTAACTCGGTCGCCAGGGACGACATCTTGGACGTCTGCGCCTACGGCTTCGACGACACCAGCGGCCTCGACTCCGATGCCTGACGGGAGTGCTGCCGGGTACAGGCCGGTCCGGAAATAAGTATCCGCGAAGTTGAGACCCACCGTCACGTGACGAATCTTTACCTGGCCGGGACCGGGGTCGCCGACAGCGACATTTTCCCAGCGCAGCACCTCTGGGCCGCCCGTCTCAGTGAATCGCACACCGTACGCCACCAGCTAGAACCCTTCCGCCGCCGCGTCCTTCCCGCGCTCATCGCCGGCTGCCAGGTGCCGATCCAGCTTTGACGATAGACCGGGGGTGGGTGGTAATACTTATCCCCAAGAGACATCTTTCTGATCATTTGGAGTCGTCGGCATGGAAAATCGTGAGCCCCTCGCGCGGTACGCCGCGTTCAATGGGTTCCTGGACCTCGCCGGCGAGATCGGGGTGGATGTCGAAGAGCTGTTCGCGCGATCCGGGCTCGATCCGATGGGCATGAGTCAGCCGGACCGGTGGGTCTCGGCCAGGGCGGTCGCCGATGTGTTCGAAGATGCAGCGGCATCTTCGGAGAGCGACGACGTCGGATTGCGTCTGGCTGAGAACCGGCACCTGGCTAATCTCGGACCACTGAGCCTGGTGATCAGGGACGAACCGCTTCTGCGCGACGCGATGCAGACCCTCATCCGGTACAACCACATGTACAACGAAGCTCTCCAAATTCGAGTGGTCGAGGCCGACGAGGTCACCACGATCCGCCTCGAGCTGAACATCGGAACCGGAAGGCCGCCAAGGCAATCCATCGAATTGGTTGCCGGATCTTTGGTCGGGATACTGTCCGATCTCGCGGGAGATCACTGGCACCCGGTGGCCACCTGCTTCAGCCATCCCCGGCCGTCGGACACGGGGCGGCATCGCCGAATGCTCGGCGACAATGTGAGCTTCGACTGCGATTTCAACGGCATCGTCCTGCGTTCGGCCGACCTCGACGCCAGGAACGTCCTGGCGGATCCGAAGTTTCTGCCCTACGCCCAACAACTCCTCAACCCGAGGAGTGACCCGACGGACGCCGTCATCGTCTCTCGCACACGTGAAGTCATCGAGCTGCTGTTGCCTGCAGGGCGGTGCTCGATCGACCACGTGGCACGAAGCCTCGGTACCAACCGCCGAACTCTGCACCGTCAACTCCAAAGCGCCGGAACGACATTCACCGAGCTGCTCGATACCACCCGCGTCGACCTCGTCAAACACCTCCTGACCAATCCCAACAACTCGCTCACCGACATCTCGGTCATGCTCATGTTCTCCACGCCGGGGAACTTCACCCGCTGGTTCCGGCAGCGGTTCGGCGTCGCGCCCCGTACGTGGCGGCAACAGCGGGCCGCCCTGAATTGACCGGTGCGAGTCATCGAGTTTGCTGGGAACTGAGGTTGGAGCGAGCGATCGGCCCATAGGTCGGCGCCGGCCGCTGAGCGGCATCCGCGCCCAGATATGGCGAGTCTTTCCGAAATCAATTTTCGCTGACATTTTCAGCCGCCTGACCTGCCAATATGCGCAATGGCGCAGATCGCATTCCTGGATCCAAGTGTTACCGACCGGTAACTAGGGAGTATGTTGTCCCGGTCACATCCCCCCTCGGTCGGCAAGGAGCCGCTCAATGTACGTAGCTGTTCGACCCAACAGTTCAGGTCAACGCAACTCCAAGGGCCTCGCCCTGGTCGGCGCAACTGCTATCGCCGCAGCATCCATCGGGTTGATGCCGCAGACGGCTCAGCTCCCTGATCCCGTCAAGATGAGCACCGCAGCCACGCAGCTTGTGGCGCAGGTGAATCCGTTTGAGACCCTGATCGAGGCGCTGCAGGTGACCGCTGCCAATGTGCAGACCGTCGCCAACAACTGGCAGGCCCGGCCGGCCCCACTCGTGCAACAGGTTGCCGCCAACTGGCTGAACTACGCCCAGATCATCACCAAGTCGATGACTTCCGAGATCACCACCATTGACCGGATCGGGGGCCAACTGACCGACCCTGCCTTCGTTGATGCGCTCCTCAGCAACCTGCAGCAGGGCAATATCAAGGCGGCGTGGACCTCGATCTTCAGCAAGCTGGTCTCCGCCGGATTCCTGTTGATCACACCGCTGACGAACATCGCCAACATCCCGGCGTACATGCTGACGAACATGTCCGCAGCGGTAAAGGTGCTGGCCGGCAGCGGTTTGAGCGCGGTCGGTACTGCGGCGCTTTCCGCATTCCTCGGCGCTGGGACGGCGATTGCTGACGGGCTGCAGGGTGCGGTCGACTCCGCCAAGGAGGGTGATGCGCTGGGTGTTCTGGAGAATGTGGCAAACATTCCCGGCCTGATGGTGGGCGATGTGCTGAACAACCCGACCGGGGGGCTCATGAGCCCGACCGGACTTCTCGGCCAGCTCACCACCCGCATTCCTCAGCTGATCGCGGCAGGCATCGTGGCGCCCGGAGCGCAGAACATTTTCAAGGGTGGAACCTTGGACGCGGGGTTCGCCTCCCTGACGGATAGCGTCAACAAGCTTGTCGCCGCGATCGGTGCCGGACTGGGTGTTCCGGCCGGCGCAACGGCCACGCTGGACACCGTGTCGGCTCCCAAGGCCCTCACCGCCAAGGCTCCCGCCGCCAACGCACCGCCGGATCCGGCATCGGTGCCCTCACTGACAACGTCAGCGACCAATGCGGTGACGCTCAACGTCAAGGCCGATACCGCCACCGACGCCGCGCCGGGCGTTGTCGCCAAGCTCGCAGCGGACCCGACGGACGATGCTGTCACCGTCAAATCGCCTGTCGCGAAGGTTGATTCGCCGGTGTCCGGTGCGGTTCGGTCGGCGCTCAAGCCAAACGTCAGTGAGACGCCGTCCAGCAAGTTGGCAGCCAAGTTGAAGGACACGGTGACGGCCAAGCTGAAGGGCAAGGCCGGTGACCGCACCGACTCCCCGGCTTCGGGCGCGTCGAACAAGAAGCCGGGCGGCACGGGTCGGGCCTCCGGGTCGCACGACAGCAACGACAGCAAGTAGTCCCTACCGCGTAAGGGCGCAAGATCTGGGGGGAAATGAAAAGCGAAGAGGGGCAGCCCGTTCCGGGCTGCCCCTCTTTGTCTTCCGGTGTCAGCGGACGCCGCTGTGGCGAACAGTGTTGTCCACCTTGGGAACCATCGGCTTGGGGTGGATCTGGTCGAGCCAATCCAGGTGGTCGACACCCGCTGAGACGGTGACGGCACTGGGGGCCGCGACGTGGGCGGGCTCGGCGGCCAAGGCCGGTGCGGCCAGGCCCAGAACCCCTGCGCTCAATCCACTGGCGGCGATGACGGCGAATCCGAACTTCTTCATTTCCTGCTTCTTCCTGCCTCGTCCGGCTGTCGTTTTCTGGTGCGCTCTGTGCCGGTATGACTGTCCAAACCGAGAGGTCAGCCGGACAATTTCCGATGGCAGAAATTGACCGGCTCATGGCAGAAAGAAGCATGTTCAGCAGAATCCATCGGTGCCCCCGTTCCGGCCGGCCCTGCCCGGGACCGGGACGCCGCCCCGAGGGAGCTCAAATGCACTGCTGCGATCTGTCCGATGTTGTCGGTCACGCATGGCATAATCGAACGTATGTTCGAGACCGTGTCGGATGTGGCCAGACGTTCTGCGCGGGCTGGTCGGACCGTCAATTGCCCGATGGCACCGTCGAATTCACCGGGCCCACCGGGCACACCTACACCACTGAACCCCACGGCGCCGGCCTGTTCCCGACCCTCGCGCAACCCACTGGGGAGCTGAACCTGCCCGAACCCCCAGCCCACCACCCGAACCGGGGCGCGAGGATGCCGACCCGCCGCCAAACCCGCGAACAAGACCGCCGAGACCGCGTCAACGCCGAACGACGCCTACGCGCCGAACTCAACACCGACCTCGAATTCGAACGCCAATACCAAGCCTGGCTCGCCGAAAAATACGGACCACCGCCACCCTTCTGAGGTAGGCGGGGTGGACATCAAGCCTCGGCGCGCTCCTTGAGCCGCTGCAGGGTGAGCTGGATGTGCTCGGCATTGGCACCATCGCGGTCGGGGACCCCGGTGGCCAGACCCGCGACCTTCTTGAACCAGCCCGCGCGGCGATCCCAGGTGGACTCGGTCACCGTGCACCCGCCTTCGGCAGCGACGATGTCGTAGCGCCAGTGCGCGACCGGGAACACCAGGGACTTCACGTCGAAGGCGAATGTCTTGCCCGGTTCGGCATCGGTGACGGTGCAGGTGGTGCTCCAGGCTTTGGAGCCATTGCGGTTGTGCCCCTTGAAAACCGAACCAGGAGTGGCAGAAGTGCCCTTCTGCCACTCCATCGCATGCGCCTCCTCCGCGAGCGCGGCCAGAGTGGACAGGTCGGTGATCAGTGCATACACCGCTGCGGGGTCGGCAGCGATCGACACGGTGGCTTTCACAGGCGCGGTCATGCGCCGATCGTAGTCCCGGGCTACCGGTCGATCATCCGCATCTGAGCCTCGCTGTGATGGGCACCGGCAGCCGGGGCGAGGTTGTCCAGCCTGGACAACTGCTCGGCGCTGAGCGTCACGGCATCGGCGGCAACGTTTTCCTCCAACCGCTCGATACGCTTGGTTCCGGGGATCGGCACGATATCGGGGCCGCGGGACAGCAGCCAGGCGAGCGCGACCTGACCCGGCGTCGCACCCGAGGCGTCGGCGATTGCCCGCACCTCGTCGGCGAGGCGCAGATTCGCCGCGAAGTTCTCACCGGTGAATCGGGGATTGTCGCGCCGGGTGTCGTCAGCGGCCAGATCGTCGATGGACCGGATCTGCCCGGTGAGGAACCCACGTCCCAGCGGGGAGTACGCGACAAAGCCGATACCGTTCTCGCGCAGCACATCCAGGATCCCGTCCTCGGGATCGCGGGTGAACAACGAGTACTCCGACTGCAGTGCGGCGATCGGATGGACCGCATGGGCCCGCCGAATGGTCTCGACGCCCACCTCGGACAACCCGATATGGCCCACCTTCCCCTCGGCGACGAGTTCGGCGAGCGCACCGACGGTCTCCTCGATCGGGGTGTCTCGGTCCAGTCGGTGCTGGTAATAGAGATCGATGTGATCGGTGCCGAGCCGGCGCAACGACCCCTCCACCGCGGTGCGGATATTGGCCGGGCTGCTGTCCGCGCCGTCGCGGCCAGTGTGGGAGATCACCCCGAACTTGGTGGCGAGCACCACCTTGTCGCGTCGGCCCTGCAGTGCCTGGCCGACCAACTCTTCGTTGACGTACGGGCCGTAGACCTCGGCGGTATCGATGAGGGTGACGCCGAGGTCGATCGCCCGATGAATGGTGCGGATGGACTCGGCGTCGTCGCGGCCCGCGCTGCCGTACGCGAACGACATGCCCATCGTGCCCAGACCGATCCGGGCCACCTCGAGCTCACCCAACTGCGCGTTCTGCAATGTTCCCATCACCCCAGTGAACCCGGCTCCTGCTGGGCTCGCCAGGAAGCCTGGTGGGAATCGGTGGCGGCACCTCGACGTTGTCACGCATATGACCGAGCGTCAGGTGCTGCAGCCCAGCGCAGCCCACCCCATCACCATCACCCCGACCGGACGTCGGGTCACCGTCACCATCGGCGGCGCGATCGTCGCGCAGACCGATGACGCCCTGACCCTGCAGGAGTCGACCTACCCGGCGGTGTATTACATCCCCCGCGCCGACGCGGTGTCTGAGACACTGACCCGCAGTGCCACCACCACCTACTGTCCATTCAAGGGCGAGGCGAACTATTACCACGTCGGCGGGGTTGAGGACGCGGTCTGGACATATGAGCAGCCGTATCCGGCCGTCGCCGAAATCGCCGGCCACCTGGCGTTCTACCCGGACAAAGCGGACATCGCCCTGGCCTAATCTGGTGCGGTGCCCTCAACCAGCGTCGTATTCGAGGGTCCGGCCAGCCCGGGCCTGACGCTGGCCCCGTGGCGGCGCGGCGGCGGTGACCCGTGCAACCGGGTCGGTGCCGACGGTGCGATCTGGCACACCAGTGCGATGAATACCGGTCCGGTCACGGTGCGGATCACCAAATCGGCCCCCGATACCGTCGACGGCGAGGCGTGGGGTGCCGGCAGCGCAGAGTTTCTGGACGGATTCGCGGCGCTGGTGGGTGCAGACGATGACGCCACCGGTTTTGCCCCGGTCGAGCCGACGATCGCCGAGGCCCACCGGCGGGTGCCGCATCTGCGTCTCGGCCGCAGCGGCCGGGTACTTGAAGCCCTGGTGCCCGCGATCATCGAGCAGCGTGTCTCGGGCATGGACGCCTGGCGGGCCTGGCGGTGGTTGGTGACAAAGTACGGCGCCCCGGCCCCGGGACCGGCGCCGGTCGGGATGCGGGTGCCGCCCACCCCGGAGGCATGGCGGCGCATCCCGTCGTGGGAATTTCACCGGGCCAACGTGGATCCGGGCCGGGCCCGCACGATCGTCGGGTGCGCGCAGCGCGCCGACGCCCTCGAGCGGCTCACCGCCGAACGGGCTGTCACGGCGCTGCGGTCACTGCCCGGCGTCGGCGAATGGACGACGGCCGAAACCGTCCAGCGTGCATTCGGCGACGCCGATGCACTGTCGGTGGGGGACTATCACCTGGCGACGATGGTGGGGCGCACTCTCCTCGGCCACCCGATCGATGACGAAGCCATGGTGGAACTGCTCGAACCACTGCGCCCGCACCGGCAGCGGGCCATTCGACTGCTGGAAGCCAGTGGACTGGCGCACAATCCGCGTTTCGGGGCGCGTCAGGCGATTCCGAACCTGCGCACACTGTAGCTTGACCTGAACCATGGTTGAGGTGCCAGTCTGGGGTCATGCCTACCTGGATTTGCACGGGATGCGGTGTAGAACATCAGGATTCCGACACCGAACCCGCGAGCAGCTGCATACTGACCTCCGAGACGGTTTCGATCGAAGAACGCGGCGACCTGCCGCCGCACGGCACCTGGACCACGCTGGATGAACTCGCGGCCCAGCCGCATCACACCGAACACGTCGACCACGGCCGCGGAGTGCACAGCCTGCGCAGAGCGCCCAAGTTCGCCATCGGACACCGGTCATTCCTGGTGCAGACCGCCCACGGAAACCTCCTGTGGGATTCGCCGAGCTATCTGGATGACGAGATCATCGGCCTCGTTCACGGCCTCGGCGGTGTTGACGCCGTCGCTGCCAGTCATCCCCACATGTTCGGCGCGCAACTCAGTTGGAGCAGCGCATTCGGGGGAGTGCCGGTGTACGTGAATGCCCTTGACGCAGAGTGGCTTCCGGCCCAGGATCCGCTGATTCAACTGTGGAACGAACAGTGCGAACCACTACCCGGACTGCGGCTGATACACGTCGGCGGCCACATGCGGGGGAGTTCGGTGGCGCTGGCCGCCGACGGCACCCTGCTGGTCGGGGACACCATCTCCGGTGGACTGGCGCGGAACTGGGTGTCGTTCCAACGGAACTTCCCCAAGCACGTCCCGCTGTCGGCCGCGGTGGTGCGGCGGATCGTGGACCGGCTCGACGAATACGACTATGACCGGCTCTACACCCTTGGCGGCGATGAGATAAACAGCGCCGCCAAGGATGTAGTGCACCGGTCAGCCGAGACCCATATTCGTTGGGTCAGTGGTGAATTCGACCACTTGACCTGATTTAGCGATCGCGCGGCTGGTCCAAGGCGTCGTCGCGTACCGGTCGCTCGGCCAGTTTCTCGGGCGCACCGAACAACAGCGGGTAGGCCACACCGGCGATGGCCGCACCGACCAGCGGGGCCAGCCAGAACGCCCACAGCTGCGCCGGCGCGCCATTGCCGTTGAAGAATGCGACCGCTGTGGAACGGGCCGGGTTGACCGAGGTGTTGGAGATCGGGATCGAGATCAGGTGGATCAGCGTCAGAGTGAGCCCGATCGACAGGCCGGCAAAGCCCTTCGGCGCGCGGTCATCAGTAGAACCCAAGATGACCAGCAGGAACACCGCGGTGAGGATCACCTCGGCGAGAAGGACCGCGGCCAGTGAGTATCCGCCGGGGGAGTGCTCGCCGTAACCGTTGGCGGCCATGTTCCCGGTGGCGGACCAACCGTCCTTGCCGCTGGCGATCACATAGATCACCAGGCCGGCCACCAAACCGCCGACGACCTGTGAAATCCAGTACGGCACAACGGCTGCCCACTCGACCCGGCGGGCCAGCGCGGCGCCCAGCGTGACCGCCGGATTGAAGTGCCCGCCCGAGATGGTGCCGAAGGCGTACACGCCGGTCAGCACGGTCAGGCCGAACGCGAGGGCGACCCCGAGGAAACCGATCCCCACGGAGAAGCCGTCGGAGAGAAACTTCGCGGCGAACACCGCGCTACCGCAACCGCCCAGGACCAGCCAGAACGTCCCGATGAATTCGGCTGCCAATCGATGTGACATTGTCGGCGTACTCATGGCGAACTCCTCCGTAGATGTGGTTCATCCGGAGGGTTTCACGCCAGTGCGCAATGGCAGCATCGTTGTTGTGAAATTGATTACAGAGTGAAATTTACGTTGCCGCGCCGAAATCAGCGGTACGCGGTCAGCCGGGCCACCAGGGCGACCGTGCCGTCGTCACTGATGGCCTGAGCGTCGGCTACCCCGGAACTTCGACCGGTACGCAATGCCCGTGCTTCATAACGGGATTCGTTGCCGCCGCGGAACTGGCGCAGATAGTTGACCCGCAATGACGCGGTATGCCAGGGCGCACCGGTCCCGTCGCTGAGAGCGGCGGAGCCCACGAGTTCGAGTGCCGCCGCGGACACCCCGCCGTGCACGATGCCGATGCTGTTGTTGACAACGGGATCCGGCAGCTGCCGTAACACCGCGGTCCGGCCGCCGGTCTCGGCGACCTCGACCGACATGCGGTCTTCCAGTGCGGCGGGCGGCGTTCCCTCCGTCGACTCGGAGGGCCACGCGACGACGTGCCCCGGGGCGTGGATGTGGAAGGACCGCACCGTTGCCGTCCCGATCAACTGGCCGCCATGCGTCAACTCGGAGAGGCTCAACGAACCCGTGCCCTTCGGGCCGAACGGCCGCGCAGTCGCCACCACCGGCTCCTCGGGCGCCGCCGTGACGAGCTCAAGCGCGTGCGGGATGAGCTCGATGGCCAGCTCGCTGGACACCGTCCACTCGTCGTCATTGCGGCGGAGGTGGTTGGCCAGGCCGCCGATGTGGTCGACGAGCATCGCCAGTGGGGCCAGCGTCGGCACGTGCGTCAGCGGATTGAGTAGACCGCCCACGGGTATGGAGGCCACGCAGCGGTTCGGGCTCTCCTCAAGGGTTTGTACGCCCATGCGGCCCAGCGGGGTGTTCAGCGGATAGTGCATCGCCGTCAACAGTTACGCCCATCACGGTAGCCAGATACCCCCTAGGGGTATACAGTGGCGACATGACCACGACCGAACACGCGATGCACGAGCACGAACACACCGGTCACACGGGGCATGCGGGCCACGGCGACCATGTCGCCCAGTTCCGGAGCCTGTTCTGGGTCATGACGGCCCTCGCCGTACCGACGGTGGCGCTTTCGCCGATGTTCGCGATGCTCCTCGGCTACGACCTCCCGGACTTCCCCGGAGCGCGTTGGATCTCCCCGCTGCTCGGCACGGTCATGTACGTGTGGGGCGGCCGACCGTTCCTGACCGGCGCCGTCAGTGAAATACGTTCGCGCGCACCGGGAATGATGCTGTTGATCGGATTGGCGATCACGGTCGCCTTCGTCGCGTCGTGGGGTGCGAGCCTCGGCGTGCTGCACCACCAACTGGACTTCTGGTGGGAGCTCGCGCTGCTGATCGTGATCATGCTGCTGGGCCACTGGATCGAGATGCGGTCGCTGGCCCAGACCACCTCCGCACTCGACTCGCTGGCCGCGCTGCTGCCCGACGAGGCCGAGCGCGTCGAGAACGATGGCGATGCCGAGCAGGTGGTGACCGTGGCCCCGGCGGATCTACAGGTCGGCGACCTGGTGATCGTCCGGCCGGGCGGCAGTGTGCCCGTCGACGGCCGCATCGTCGACGGTGCCGCCGATATGGACGAGTCGATGGTCACCGGAGAGTCGCGGACCGTGCGCCGAGGCATGGGTGACGACGTCGTCGCGGGCACCGTCGCCACCGACTCCGGACTCCGGATCCGGGTGACGGCCGTCGGCGACGACACCGCGCTGGCCGGCATCCAACGGCTGGTCGGCGAGGCGATCAACTCCTCGTCGCGGGCGCAGCGCCTGGCCGACCGGGCCGCGGGCTGGCTGTTCTGGTTCGCGCTGGGATCAGCGTTGCTGACCGCGCTGGCGTGGACCTTGCTGGGCGAACCCGACCAGGCGGTGGTCCGCACGATCACGGTGCTGGTCATCGCGTGCCCGCATGCTCTGGGGCTGGCCATCCCGCTGGTGGTGTCCATCGCGACCGAGCGGGCCGCCAGGGGCGGGGTGCTGATCAAGGATCGTCTGGCGCTGGAAACCATGCGCACTGTCGGCGCGGTGTTGTTCGACAAGACCGGGACCCTCACCAAGGGTGAGCCGGCCGTCACCGCGGTGGCGGTCACGGACCGCCCGGAGAACGACGTGCTGGCGTTGGCCGCGGCCGCCGAGGCGGATTCCGAACACCCGCTGGCCCGCGCCATCGTCGCTGCGGCGCAGGACCGCGGCCTCGACGTCCCTCCGGCAACCGACTTCAGCTCCTCGCCGGCGGTCGGGGTCAGCGCACTAGTCGGTGGACAGCGGGTGCGGGTCGGCGGGCCGGCACTGCTCGAACAGGCCGGGCAAGCCGCCCTTGCGGGCACCGCACACTGGGCCGGCGCCACCGTGCTGCACGTACTGGTCGACGGGGAGCCGGTCGGTGCCCTGGCGCTGGCCGACGAGATCCGGCCGGAATCCCGGCAGGCCGTCGACGCCCTGCACGATCTGGGCATCGAAGTGGTGATGATCACTGGTGACGCCGCTCCAGTGGCCTCCGCGGTGGCCTCTGAGCTGGGTATCGACCGCGTATTCGCAGGTGTACGGCCTGAAGACAAGGCCGCCAAGGTTGCCGAACTCCAGCACGAAGGCTTGAAGGTGGCCATGGTCGGCGATGGCGTCAACGATGCACCCGCGCTGGCCGCAGCGGACGTCGGCATCGCCATCGGCGCGGGCACCGATGTCGCCATCGCCTCGGCGGGTGTCATTCTGGCGAGCTCGGATCCGCGATCGGTGCTCTCGGTGATCGAGCTGTCCCGGCAGTCCTACCGTAAGATGAAGCAAAACCTTTGGTGGGCAGCGGGTTACAACCTGATCTCGGTCCCGCTGGCGGCCGGCGTGGCCGCTCCGCTCGGTTTTGTAATGCCGATGTCCGTCGGGGCGATATTGATGTCAGCGTCGACGGTTGTCGTGGCACTCAATGCGCAGTCGCTACGTCGCCTCGACCTGCGGCCCGAGGCCGGCGTGCGCAGCGTTGCGCGGGTCTCGGGACGTTGACGATGCAAATCTAAGAATCTGACTAAGCTTTCCCGCAAATTTCAATCGCATATATAACAGCACTATAACGGCATCTATATGAATATGCAGCAAACAAAATCGACGACTGAGGTAGTGGATGGCCCCAATGGGGGGTGGGGGCCCCTCTGGTGGGAATGTATGAAATGTCAAGGGCTGCAGGACGATTCGCAATTTCTGCGACGCATCTATCGTCAGGGGCAAAAGCCGCCGGCGGAGTATCGTTAGGCTTAGCTAAGTTGGCATCTGCCCCGGTAGTTGCCTTATCGTTTTCTCCACTTATGGCGTGTGGGACATAGCCGTCGTCCAGTGCTGCACGGAGGCCACCCACGCCGAGCCGGCTTCTTCGTAGAAGCGTGTTGAAGGGCAAGGTGGGAATGGCGCCCAACAAGGTCGGGCTGTACAACCCCGCATATGAACACGATGCGTGTGGTGTGGCAATGGTGGCAGACATCCATGGTCGCCGCAGCCGGGACATCGTGGACAAGGCGATCACAGCACTGGTGAATCTGGAGCACCGCGGTGCCCAGGGTGCAGAACCGAACACCGGCGACGGCGCAGGCATCCTGCTGCAGGTCCCGGATTCGTTCCTGCGCGAGGTGGTCGACTTCGAGCTCCCCGAACCCGGCAGCTACGCCACCGGCATCGCCTTCCTGCCGCAGTCATCGCGCGATGCATCCGCGGCAGCCGAAGCCGTCGAGAAGATCGTCGAAGCCGAGGGCCTGCAGGTGCTGGGCTGGCGTGAGGTGCCCACCGACGACTCCTCGCTCGGCGCACTGGCGCGCGACGCCATGCCGACCTTCCGGCAACTGTTCATCGGCGGCGCCTCCGGTATGGACCTGGAGCGCAAGGCGTACGTCGTGCGCAAGCGCGCCGAGCACGAGCTGGGCACCAAGGGGCCGGGCCAGGACGGCCCCGGTCGCGAGACGGTGTACTTCCCGAGCCTGTCCGGTCAGACCTTCGTCTACAAAGGGATGCTGACCACCCCACAGCTCAAGGCGTTCTATCTGGACCTGCAGGACGAGCGGATGACCAGCGCGCTGGGCATCGTGCACTCCCGCTTCTCCACCAACACGTTCCCGTCCTGGCCGCTGGCCCACCCGTTCCGGCGGATCGCCCACAACGGCGAGATCAACACCGTCACCGGTAACGAGAACTGGATGCGCGCACGTGAGGCGCTGATCCGCACCGAGGTGTTCGGCACCGACGGGCTCGACAAGATCGTCCCGGTGTGTACCCCCGGCGCGTCGGACACCGCGCGCTTCGACGAGGTGCTCGAACTGCTGCACCTCGGTGGCCGCAGCCTGCCCCACGCCGTGCTGATGATGATCCCCGAGGCGTGGGAACGCCACGAGTCGATGGATCCCGCCCGCCGTGCGTTTTATGAGTTCCACGACTCGCTGATGGAGCCCTGGGACGGACCGGCCTCGGTCTGCTTCACCGACGGCACCGTGATCGGCGCCGTGCTGGACCGCAACGGCCTGCGCCCCTCCCGCATCTGGGTGACCGAGGACGGCCTCGTCGTGATGGCGTCCGAAGCCGGCGTCTTGCCGCTCGACCCCTCCACGGTCGTCAAGAAGCTGCGCCTGCAGCCCGGCCGGATGTTCCTGGTGGACACCGCCCAGGGCCGCATCGTCTCCGACGAGGAGATCAAGGCTCAGTTGGCCAGTGAGCAGCCCTACCAGGAATGGATCGAGGCGGGCCTGTTCCCGCTCGACGAGCTGCCGCCGGGTGACTACGTCCGGATGCCGCACCACCGCGTGGTGCTGCGCCAGCAGATCTTCGGCTACACCTACGAGGAGCTGAACCTGCTGGTGGCGCCCATGGCGCGCACCGGTGCCGAGGCCCTGGGCTCGATGGGCACCGACACCCCGGTCGCCATCCTCTCGGCGCGGCCGCGGATGCTGTTCGACTACTTCCAGCAGCTGTTCGCCCAGGTCACCAACCCGCCGCTGGACGCCATCCGGGAAGAGGTGGTCACCAGCCTGCAGGGCGTGATCGGACCCGAAGGCGACCTGCTCAACCCCGGTCCGGAATCGTGCCGGCAGATCGTGCTGTCGCAGCCGATCCTGCGCAACGCCGACCTGTCCAAGCTGATCTGCGTCGATCCCGACCACGAGGTCCGGGGCCACAAGCACGGCATGCGGGCCGCGGTGATCCGCTGCCTGTACCCGGTCAACCGGGGCGGACAGGGACTCAAAGAAGCGCTGGACAACGTCCGCGCCAAGGTCTCGGAGGCGATCCGCGAGGGCGCCCGCATCATCGTGCTGTCGGACCGCGAATCCAACGAGACCATGGCGCCGATCCCGTCGCTGCTGTCCGTGGCCGCGGTGCACCACCACCTGGTCCGCGAGCGCACGCGCACCAAGGTCGGCCTGGTGGTCGAGGCCGGTGACGCCCGCGAGGTGCACCACATGGCGATGCTGTGCGGCTTCGGTGCCGCCGCGGTCAACCCGTACATGGCGTTCGAGTCGATCGAGGACATGGTCGACCGGGGCGTGATCGCCGGAATCAGCAGCGATAAAGCCAAGGCCAACTACGTCAAGGCCGCCGGCAAGGGCGTGCTCAAGGTGATGTCCAAGATGGGCATCTCCACCCTGGCCTCCTACACCGGTGCGCAGCTGTTCCAGGCCATCGGCATCTCCCAGGGCGTGCTCGACCAGTACTTCACCGGGCTGAGCTGCCCCGTCGGCGGTATCGACCTCGAGGACATTGCCGCCGACGTCGCCGCCCGTCACTCGCTGGCCTTCCTGGACCGTCCCGACGAGCGCGCCCACCGCGAGCTCGAGGTCGGCGGCGAGTACCAGTGGCGCCGTGAGGGCGAGTACCACCTGTTCAACCCGGACACGGTGTTCAAGCTCCAGCACTCCACCCGCACCGGTCAGTACTCGATCTTCAAGGAGTACACCGCGCTGGTCGACGACCAGAGCGAGCGGATGGCCTCGCTGCGCGGCCTGCTGAAGTTCCGTACCGGTGACGACGCCGTGCGCCAGCCGATCTCGATTGACGAGGTCGAGTCCGCCGCCGAGATCGTCAAGCGCTTCTCCACCGGCGCCATGAGCTACGGCTCGATCTCGGCCGAGGCGCACGAGACCCTGGCCATCGCGATGAACCGCCTTGGCGCCCGGTCGAACTCGGGTGAGGGCGGCGAAAGCGTCAACCGCTTCGAGCCCGACGAGAACGGCGACTGGCGTCGCAGCGCCATCAAGCAGGTGGCCTCCGGCCGGTTCGGTGTGACCAGTCACTACCTGACCAACTGCTCCGATATCCAGATCAAGATGGCCCAGGGTGCGAAACCTGGTGAAGGCGGCCAGCTTCCGGGGCACAAGGTGTACCCGTGGGTGGCCGAGGTGCGGCACTCGACCCCGGGTGTCGGCCTGATCTCGCCGCCGCCGCACCACGACATCTACTCGATCGAGGATCTGGCGCAGCTGATCCACGACCTGAAGAACGCCAACCCGGCTGCGCGTGTGCATGTGAAGCTGGTTTCGGAGAACGGCGTCGGAACGGTCGCCGCGGGCGTCTCCAAGGCGCACGCCGACGTGGTGCTGATCTCCGGCCACGACGGCGGTACCGGTGCCACCCCGCTGACGTCGCAGAAGCACGCCGGTGCGCCGTGGGAGCTGGGCCTGGCCGAGACGCAGCAGACCCTGCTGCTCAACGGCCTGCGTGACCGCATCGTGGTCCAGGTCGACGGTCAGCTCAAGACCGGCCGCGACGTGGTGGTCGCCGCGCTGCTGGGCGCCGAGGAGTTCGGCTTCGCCACCGCTCCACTGGTGGTGGCGGGCTGCATCATGATGCGCGTCTGCCACCTCGACACCTGCCCGGTGGGTGTGGCCACCCAGAACCCGGTGCTGCGGCAGCGGTTCAACGCCAAGCCCGAGTTCGTCGAGAACTTCTTCATGTTCATCGCCGAAGAAGTCCGGGAACTCATGGCGCAGTTGGGCTTCCGCACCGTCAACGAGATGGTCGGCCAGGCCGGCGCGCTGGACACCACCAAGGCCGCCGAGCACTGGAAGGCTCACAAGCTGGACCTGACGCCGGTGCTGTACGAGCCCGAGTCGGCGTTCATGAACCAGGACCTGTACTGCAGCTCGCGTCAGGACCACGGCCTGGACAAGGCGCTGGATCAGCAGCTGATCACCCAGAGCCGCGAGGCCCTGGATTCCGCTTCGCCCGTCCGATTTTCAACAAAAATCACCAACGTCAACCGCACGGTGGGCACCATGCTCGGCCACGAGGTCACCAAGGCTTATGGCGGACAGGGGCTTCCGGACGGCACCATCGACATCACGTTCGACGGGTCGGCAGGCAACAGCTTCGGTGCGTTCGTGCCCAAGGGCATCACGCTGCGGGTCTACGGCGACGCCAACGACTACGTCGGCAAGGGCCTGTCGGGTGGTCGCATCGTGGTCCGCCCGGACGACGCAGCACCGGCCGATTTCGCCGCCGAGGACAACATCATCGCCGGCAACGTGGTCCTCTTCGGTGCCACCAGCGGCGAGGCGTTCCTGCGCGGCCAGGTCGGCGAGCGGTTCGCGGTCCGTAACTCCGGCGCCCACGCGGTCGTCGAGGGCGTCGGCGACCACGGCTGCGAGTACATGACCGGCGGCAAGGTCGTCATCCTCGGACCCACCGGCCGCAACTTCGCGGCGGGCATGTCCGGCGGTGTCGCCTACGTCTACGACCCGGCCGGCGTGCTGGGCGAGAACCTGAACACCGAGATGGTGGAGCTGGAAGCTTTGGAGGCCGCTGATGTCGAGTGGCTGCAGGGCATTCTCACCGCCCACGTCGATGCGACCGATTCGGCTGTGGGACAACGGGTCCTATCTGATTGGGATAACGAGTTGAAGCACTTTGTGAAGGTCATGCCGCGCGACTACAAGCGCGTGCTGGCCGCTATCGCCGAGGCCGAACAAGCCGGCGTGAATGTGGACGAGGCGATCATGGCGGCCGCCAATGGCTGATCCGCGCGGTTTCCTCAAGCACACCTCCAAAGAGCTTCCGTCCCGCCGGCCGGTTCCGCTGCGCCTGAAGGACTGGAAAGAGGTCTACGAGGACTTCTCCCACGAGACCCTGCAGGACCAGGCATCGCGATGCATGGACTGCGGTATCCCGTTCTGCCACAACGGTTGCCCGCTGGGGAACCTGATCCCCGAGTGGAACGACCTGGTGTACCGGGACCGGTGGCGCGACGCGATCGAGCGACTGCACGCCACCAACAACTTCCCGGAGTTCACCGGACGGCTGTGCCCCGCCCCATGTGAGGCCTCCTGCGTCCTGGGCATCAATCAGGATCCGGTGACCATCAAGCAGGTCGAGGTCGAGATCATCGACAACGCCTTCGACCAGGGCTGGGTCGTTCCGAAGATGCCCGACGTGCAGACCGGCAAGAAGGTCGCCGTCGTCGGGTCCGGACCGGCCGGACTGGCCGCCGCCCAGCAGCTCACCCGGGCCGGCCACACCGTCACGGTGTTCGAGCGCGCCGACCGCATCGGTGGCCTGCTGCGTTACGGCATCCCCGAGTTCAAGATGGAAAAGCGCCACATCGACCGCCGTCTGGAGCAGATGGCGGCCGAAGGCACCCAGTTCCGTCCCGGCGTCAACGTCGGCGTCGACATCACGGTGGCCCAGCTCCGGCTGAACTACGACGCGGTCGTGCTGGCCGGCGGTGCCACCGCATGGCGCGATCTGCCGATCCCGGGCCGCGAGCTCGACGGCATCCACCAGGCCATGGAGTTCCTGCCCTGGGCCAACCGCGTTCAGTTCGGCGATGACGTCCTCGACGAGAACGGCCAGCCGCCGATCACCGCCAAGGACAAGCACGTCATCATCATCGGCGGCGGCGACACCGGCGCGGACTGCCTGGGGACCTCGCACCGTCAGGGCGCGGCCAACATCCACCAGTTCGAGATCATGCCGCGTCCGCCGGAGACCCGCGCGGATTCGACCCCGTGGCCGACCTACCCGCTGATGTTCCGGGTGTCCTCGGCTCACGAAGAGGGCGGCGATCGCGTGTTCTCGGTCAACACCGAGGAATTCACCGGTGCTGACGGTCACGTGACCGGCCTGCGCGCGCACGAGGTCAAGATGAACGCCGGCAAGTTCGAGAAGGTCGAAGGGACCGACTTCGAGCTCAAGGCCGACCTGGTGCTGCTCGCCATGGGCTTCGTCGGACCGGAGAAGGAAGGTCTGCTGACCAAGCTCGGTGTCGAGCTGACCGACCGCGGAAACGTCTCGCGCGACAACAACTTCCAGACCTCGGTACCCGGCGTGTTCGTGGCCGGTGACATGGGGCGCGGGCAGTCGCTGATCGTGTGGGCGATCGCCGAAGGCCGGGCCGCTGCCGCGGGCGTGGATCGCTACCTGATGGGCAAGACCGCCCTGCCGGTGCCGATCAAGCCCACTGCCGCGCCGCAGCGCTGAATTGGTGAATCGGCCTCCTGTGGAGGCCGATTACGATCTCCAGGTGTCGCTCGCTCGGATACCCCAAGTGACCGGGGGTGAGTTGGTGCTGCGACGGCGTGTTGTCTCGATCGCACTGATCGGGGCAGTCCTGGCATTGCTGGCGCACAATCACCTCGTTCCATTCCAGACGCAGTTCTTCGGACTGACCGGGAACAACTTCGACCTGGATACGTATCGCGCCGCGGTGCACGCTTCCTGGGATGGCAGGAGCCTGTACGAGGAACCGGCGCTGCGCGGGGCCTGGTTCGTATATCCGCCGTTCGCGGCTTTCGTCCTTGCGCCGTTCGCCTGGCTCGGTTTCGACGTCGCCAAGTACCTTCTGCTGGCGCTATCGATCTGCCTGCTGGCGCTCATCGCGTGGCGCATCCTGCGCCTGGCAGGTCTTCGCGCGGATCTTCGGCTGGGCGTGCTGAGTGCCGCGCTGGCGGTGATCGTCATCGATGTCGAGCCGGTACAGGCCACCTTGTGGTGGGGACAGATCAACGTCCTTCTCATGGCACTGGTGATGCTGGATCTGTTGCGGCCCGCCGCGTCCCGGTGGCGGGGGATCGGGCTGGGGATCGCCGCCGGCATCAAGCTCACGCCGCTCGTGTTCCTCCCGTATCTGCTCTTAACCAGGCAGTGGCGCGCTTCGGCCGTGGCGGCACTGACTTTCGTCGCCACGGTGGTGCTCACCTGGCCGCTGCTACCGCGAGACAGCGCCTGGTTCTGGAGTCACCTCGGGGACACCTCGCACATCAGCTCTATCGATCATCTGGCCAACCAGTCGATCAACGGATTCCTCGCCCGGTACTTCGCCCCGAACCCGCGCCCGGAGTGGCTGTGGATTGTGTTGAGCCTCTTGGTGCTTGCCGCCGGTCTCGCGGCGGCGACCTGGGCGTACCGGCGAGGAGAACGCGCGCTGGCGGTGGTCCTGGTGGGCTTGACCGGTTGCGCGGTATCGCCGTTCAGTTGGGCGGCGCACTGGGTGTGGTTCGCACCTGCGATCTTCTGGCTCGTCGCGAAAGCGTGCACGGCACAAGGCATGTGGGCTCGTGGCTGGATGTACCGCGCTGTGGGCCTGCTCGCGATGGTGTTCATGTGGACTCTGCACCGGCCAGGCCGTAATCACACCACCATGTACTTCACCGGCGTGTACTGGAACTTCCTGGATGTGCGGCGGTTCTGGGTCGGCCAGCTCGCGAGTGGTTGGTATCCACTGGTGTTCGTGTGTTTCGGGATCGGTGCGGTGAGTTGGTTGCGTCTGAGCGCGATACCGAAGAACGACGAGCCGGACGAGATGCCCATGACATCCGACGACATCGACGACTACCCGCCGGAATTTCTCGATGAGGAGTTGGCGCGCGCCTAGAGATAGCCACACCAGTCCCATCAGCCTCAGCAGAAACATCAGATTTTTGTGCGGCGTGGCTCACACTGTTTGCCGGATGTCAGGTATCTAATGACGTGGTGAGAGTGCTGCGGTAACGTGGAACTACGGGTACAGCTACCAGTAAGTCGCAGGAGTGATCACCGTGTACATCAGTCCGATAAGTCGGTCACGGATGGGTCGTATTGCCTGGTCATTGTTCCGTCATCCGATGAAGAGCCGTGAGTTTCCGGCCAAGAACGAACGCCTGGCTACGGTCGATGAGCTACTTCGCTTCGGCGTTTGACGGGTATCCGTCACGCCCCGGGCCGACGCCTTAGCGCCGACCCGAGAGCGTAGCCGTATCGGTCAGCGGGTCAGCTGGCCGGAATCTCTGATCGCCTCGGCCAACGGCTCCAGCACGGCCGGGTCGTAGGGCGGTGGCAGGTAGATGATCGCCAGATCCAGGCCCTCGGCACCGAGTGCGGCAGCCTCGTCGACCACCTTCTTGTAGTCGAGGTCCGCACCCAGTCGCACGTGCGCCGACAGGGTGATCTCCTTGGGGTCACGGCCGAGATCGGCGCAGTGCGCGGCCAGCACATCGCGCTTGCGGGCGAACTCCTCGGGCGGGCCGCCGACGAAGTTCCAGTGATCGGCGTACTTCGCAGTGATGCGCAGCGTGCGCTTCTCGCCGCTGCCGCCGATGCAGAACGGCGGATGCGGCTGCTGTGGGCCCTTGGGCTCGTTGCGCGCGTCCTTCAGTTGGTAGAACTTGCCGTCGAACGTCGTCGTGTCCTGCGTCAGTAGCCCCTTGAGAACCTCGCAGGCCTCCTCGAACCGGTCGAAGCGTTCCTTGATCGAACCGAGTTCGATCCCGTATGCGCCGGACTCCTCCTCGTTCCAGCCGGCGCCGATGCCGAGCTCCAGGCGCCCGTTGGAGACGATGTCCAGTGCGGAGGCCATGTTCGCCAGCACGGCGGGATGGCGGTAGTGGATACCGGTGACGAGCACCCCGACGCGCAACCGCTCAGTGGCCTGCGCCAGGGCAGTCAGCGTCGTCCAGCCCTCGAGGCAGGGGCCGGACGAGTCGGAGAAGATCGGATAGAAGTGGTCGAACGTCCAGCCGGATTCGAAGACGTCGATCGTGTCGGCAGCTTTCCAGATGGCGAGCATGTCGGCCCAGGTCGTGTTCTGCGGGGAGGTTTTGAAGGCGAAGCGCACGTCATCACAAACTAGTCGCGCGCCGGCATTCATTCCTGGACTCGCGCAACTGCCAGGAGCTTTTCAGGCGCGCTACGGATCCATGGTGCTGATTCCGTATCTTCGGTGCCATTTTGGCGTCGCAATCGGTAGTCTCGGGCAGGGAAATATACGAAATCCCCCGATCTGACCCGTCTTGGAGTGAACATGAGCGTGTACGCAGTCACCGATCCGGCGACCGCCGAGGTGGTCGCCACTTACCCGACCTCGACCGACGCCGAGGTCCAGGCTGCGATCGACGCCGCAGCCAAGGCCGGCCGGAGCTGGGCCCGCACCACCACCGTGGCCGAACGGGCGGCGCTCATCACCAAGGTCGCCGCCCTGTACGAGCAGCGCCGCGAACAGCTGGCCGACGTCATCGTCCGAGAGATGGGCAAGCCGCGCGATCAGGCGCTGGGCGAGGTCGACTTCACCGCCGCCATCTACCAGTACTACGCCGACAACGCCGAACAGTTCCTGGCCGACGAGCCGATCTCGCTTCTCGATGGTGATGGCACCGCGGTGGTCAAGCGAGGCCCGGTCGGGGTGCTGCTCGGCATCATGCCGTGG
This sequence comes from Mycobacterium sp. DL99, assembly GCF_004762045.1. Classification (GTDB taxonomy): domain Bacteria; phylum Actinomycetota; class Actinomycetes; order Mycobacteriales; family Mycobacteriaceae; genus Mycobacterium. The sequence goes on along the minus strand of NZ_SJOM01000007.1, from coordinate 6,273,878 downwards.
AACTACCCCTACTACCAGGTGGCCCGGTTCGCCGGACCAAACCTGATCGTGGGCAACACGATTCTGCTCAAGCACGCCCCGCAGTGCCCCGAATCCGCCGAGCTGATGCAGCTGATCTTCCTGGAGGCCGGCTTCCCGCAGGGCGCCTACGTGGACATTCGCGCCACCAACGAGCAGATTGCCGACGTCATCGCCGACCCGCGGGTGGCCGCCGTGTCGCTGACAGGTTCTGAACGGGCGGGTGCCGCAGTCGCCGAGATCGCCGGCCGCAATCTCAAGAAGTGCGTACTGGAACTCGGTGGCTCTGATCCGTTCATCCTGCTGTCCACCGATGACCTCGACGCCACCGTGCAGGCAGCTGTCGACGCCCGCATGGAGAACACCGGACAGTGCTGTAACGGCGCCAAGCGCTTCATCGTCACCGAGAACCTCTACGACGACTTCCTGGCCAAGTTCACCGAGAAGCTGCTCGCCGCGGCCGACGGAATCGCCCCGCTGTCCTCGGAGCTGGCCGCCGACCGGCTTGAGCAACAGGTGTCACAGGCTGTCGAGCAGGGCGCCACACTCGCCGCGGCAGGCGAGCGTCGTGGCGCCTTCTTCCCGCCGGCCGTGCTGACGGGTGTGACCGAGGACAACGACGCCTACCACCAGGAGCTGTTCGGCCCGGTGGCGATCGTGTACAAGGTCGGTTCCGAAGACGAGGCCGTTGCCCTCGCCAACGACACCCCGTTCGGACTCGGGTCCTACGTGTTCACCACCGACGCGGACCAGGCCGCCCGGGTCGCCGACAAGATCGACGCCGGAATGGTTTTCGTCAATCTCGTCGGCGCTGACAGCGCGGAACTGCCGTTCGGCGGGATCAAGCGGTCCGGTTTCGGACGCGAGCTCGGCAGGTACGGCATGGACGAGTTCGTGAACAAGAAGCTCATCCGCATCGGCGGCTGACGCTGACGGAGCAGGTCAATGCGGGCCGCGCGCGACATGCAGTCGCGCGTGGCCGATCGCATCGTCGAGCGAATCGAGCAGATGGTTCTCGTGCCTGAGTGAGTCGAAGACGCCGACGTTGGCGAGCAACGCCGAGTGCTCCGGGCGTACGCCCTTGATGATCACCGTGATACCCCGTGACTCCAGTTCGGTGGCGATCTCCGCGAGCGTGTGTGCGCCGGTGGCGTCGAGCATCCCGAGTTGCGACATCCGGATGATGACGACGGAAGTCTGCGGGTGCTCGGCGTCCGTGATCGCACTCGAAATGCGTTCGGCTGCACCGAAGAACATCGCACCATCGAGGCGCAGCAGCGCGATCTGATCATCCCCGGGATGCGATGGACCCGGGAGCTCTTCACGAACGACGCTGCTGCGCCGTGCTACGGAACGCAATGCGAAGAACGCGGCGGCGACGACGCCGATCTCGACGGCCTCGATCAGGTCGAAGCACACGGTGACCGCGGCGGTCAGCGCAAAGGTCAACGCATCGGATCGGGTGGAGCGCAGGATCTTCCGGATCGTGGCCGCCGAGATCATCCGGAACGACGTCACCATCAGCACGCCGGCCAGCGCAGCGAGCGGAATGGTGGACACCGGACCGGTGGCCAGATACACCACGCCCAGCAGGACGAGCGAGTGCACGATCGCCGCCACCCGCGTCCGGGCGCCGGACCGGACGTTGACGGCGGTGCGGGCGATCGCGCCGGTGGCGGGCATACCGCCGAAAACTCCGGAGGCGACAGAGGCCAGACCCTGCCCCACCAGCTCACGATCAGGGTCGTACGGTCCGGTCGGCGACATGGTCGCGGCGACCCGCGCCGACAGCAGCGATTCGATGGCCGCGAGCGCGGCGATGGCCAGCGCGGCACCCAGCAGAGTGCGCAAGGCGCCGAGGTCGGCGTGCGGCAGCACCGGGGTAGGCAGGTGTGACGGCAGCTCGCCGATCGCGGCGACCGGAACGTGGAGCGCGGAAACCAAGACGGTAACCACGATCACCGCCGTCAGCGATTCCGGGATGGACCGGTGCAGTCGGGGCAGGGCGACCATGAGGAGCGCGACGACAGCAACCACCCCAAGGGTTTTCGCCGCGGCGGTCCAATCGGCCTGGACGATTGCCGTGATCGCGGCGGGCAGTGTGCGCTCACCGGCCGGGGCCTGCTGGGCGAAGGCGGCGGGAACCTGCTGCAGGAAGATGATCGCCGCGATGCCCAGGGTGAACCCCTCGATCACCGGCCACGGAATGAATGTCACGGCCCGGCCGAGACCGGTTGCCCCGGCGGCCAGTACCAGCAGGCCTGCCGCAACGGTCACCAATGCGATGCTGCCGAGCCCGTGCTGCGCGACGATCGGCGCCAGGACCACCGCCATCGCCCCCGTCGGGCCGGACACCTGCACATGAGAACCGCCGAACACTGCCGCGACCAGGCCGGCCACCACTGCCGTGACCAGCCCTGCGGCAGCTCCCACGCCTGAACTGATCCCGAATGCCAACGCCAACGGCAATGCCACCACCCCGACGGTCACACCTGCGAGGACGTCGCGGCGCCATGAGTGTGGAAATTCGGTGTAGTCGTCGCGATGGGGCAGCAGCCGTCGGAATGTGCCGGCCGCGGTTCTGATCAAAGTACTGCCTGACGAATTGATGGATTGAGCGATTTCGCAATCCACTGTACGGCATCGCAAATGCTGGGCACACTGAAGGTATGAGCGGTGTCCTGTACTTCGACGGCAACTGCGGCATGTGCACCCGTAGCGCGAATTCCTTGATGCGGCGACAACGCACCGGAGAGCTGCACATCGAGCCGTTCCAGCGGCCCGGCACGCCGGAGCTCCTCGGCGTCTCGAACGATGAGATGCTCGAAGCTGCGTGGTGGCGGGACTCCTCGGGGGACGTGTACCGCGGCGCCGAAGCGATCAACGCGGCGCTCGCGGCCGGGATGGGCAGCCGGATTCCGTTGGGGCTGTACCGCATTCCCGGTGTGCGTCAGGTGCAGAATGCGGCCTACCGCTGGGTGGCGAGCCATCGATACCGGTTCCCGGGCACCACGCCGCACTGCGCGGCGCGCCCAGGGGACTGCTGAGCAGCGCCGATGGATCCGGTGACCGCACTGCGCCAGATCGCGTACTACAAGGACCGCGCGCGCGAAGACCCGCGACGGGTGATGGCCTATCGCAACGCCGCCGACGTCGTCGAAGCCCTGAGCGATGCCCAGCGCGAGCGCCTGGGTGCGTCGAACAGCTGGCAGTCGTTGCCGGGGGTGGGGCCCAAGACCGCGAAGGTGATCACCCAGGCCTGGGCCGGCCGTGAGCCCGACACCCTCGTCGAATTACGTTCGGCGGCTGAGGACTTCGGGGGTGGCGCGGTGCGCGCCGCGCTCCGGGGCGACCTGCATGTGCACTCGAACTGGTCCGACGGATCCGCCCCGATCGAGGAGATGATGCTGGCCGCGCGCGACCTCGGCCATGAGTACTGTGCGCTGACCGACCACTCACCGCGCCTGCGGGTGGCCAACGGGCTGTCACCGGAACGGTTGCGCGACCAGCTCGACGTCATCGAGGGGCTCCGCGAACTCGTGGCGCCGATGCGCATCCTCACCGGGATCGAGGTCGACATCCTCGAAGACGGGTCGCTGGACCAGGAGCCCGAACTGCTGGAACGCCTCGACGTGGTGGTTGCCAGCGTCCACTCCAAACTCGCCATGGACTCGGCGGCCATGACCCGGCGCATGGTCAAAGCGGTGTCGAACCCGCACACCGATGTTCTCGGGCACTGCACCGGACGCCTGGTCACCGGTGGACGCGGAGTGCGGCCCGAGTCCAAGTTCGACGCCGGGAAGGTGTTCACGGCCTGCCTCGACCACGGCACCGCCGTCGAGATCAACTCGCGGCCCGAGCGGCGCGACCCACCGACCCGGCTGCTGAACCTGGCATTGGAGATCGGTTGTCTTTTCACCGTCGACACCGATTCCCATGCTCCCGGCCAGCTCGAGTTCCTCGGCTACGGAGCCCAGCGGGCCCTGGACGCCGAGGTGCCGATCGAGCGCATCGTCAACACCTGGCCGGCCGAGCAGCTGCTCGCGTGGACCGCCGGCTGAGGTTCACGCTCCCGAAGTGAACGGATCATGCTGGGCGAGCAGCCTCGGGTCTAAGCTCACGCGATGCACGCCGAACTCGGTATCGACACCGTCATCACCCTGCTGGCCGCCGGGCTGATCTTCCTGCTGGCACTGGTGCTCGGAGTGTGGAAATACCGGCAGATGGCCACCAGTGAGAACCACCTGGCCCACCCGTACGTCGACATCGCCCACCGGGCCGCCCTGCTGTATTCCTTCGCCACGCTGCTGGTCGCGGTGTTCGTCGAACTCAGTGCCTGGCCCACCTGGGTGAACCTCACCGCGGCGATGGTGCTCGTACTGTTCTTCGTCGTCGCCATCATCAGCTACATCGAGCACGGCGCCAGGCGGGACACCACCAACCAGTTCGAGCGGCCCAGCGCCGGCCTGCATGCCGGGATGGTCGCGCTCATCGTCGGCGAGATCGGCGGGTTTGCCGTACTGCTCGCGGGATTCATTGCCGCGCAACTGTTCTAGCGGTAGCCCGTCAGTAGGGCAGCGTCGGCATCTCCAGGCCGGGATCGCGCCCGACCAGCACCCCGCGGGTCAACATCGCGTTGCCGAACCGCTGACGCACCTCGTCGATGGCGCCGTCGATCGCCACCGGATCAGGCTGCGAGTCGAACGGCAACTCCAGCTGCTGACTGCCTTCGTGATCGATGTTGGACACCGCGAACCCGATCAGGGTCAGCCCGCGCTCGGCGATCACCGGCGCGGCGGCCGTCACCAAGGCACGGGCGGCGGCCAGGACCGCCTCGGTCGAGGCGGTGGCCCGGGGCAGGGTGTGCGACCGCGTCGCCCGGCCGAAATCGTCGAAGCGCAAACGTAATACGACGGTGCGACCGGTGCGTCCGGCACCCCGCATGCGGCGGGTGATGCGGTCGACGAGGTTGACCACAACAACGTCCACCTCCGCGGCCGACATCGTGTTGCCGCGCCGCCCGAGTGCGCGTTGGGCACCGACCGAACTGCGGCGCACACCTGTCGTCACCCGGCGTCGATCGATGTTGCGCGACAACGCATACAGCTGCCGCGCCATCGCGCCGCCGACCATGGTGCCCAACGCCGACTCGGACAACTCGGCCACATCAGCGACTGTCTCGATGCCGTGGACGTGCAGCTTCTCGGCGGTCTTGGCGCCGACACCCCACAACCGGCGCACCGGCAACGGATGCAGGAACGCCAACTCGCGGTCGGGCGGGACCAGCAGCAGGCCGTCCGGTTTGGCCACCTGGCTGGCCACCTTGGCCAGGAACTTCGTGCGTGCGATGCCGACGGTGATGGGCAGGCCCACCTGCTCGCTGACCTGCTCGCGCAGGCGGCGGGCGATCTCTACCGGGGTGCCGGACACCCGGCCCAAACCCGACACATCGAGAAACGCCTCGTCCACCGACAGCGGCTCGACCACCGGCGTGGTGTCGTGGAAGACCTCGAACACGTGCCGGCTGGCTTCCGAATAGGCCGACATGCGCGGCGGCACCACCACCGCCCGCGGGCACAGCGCACGCGCCTGGCCACCGCTCATCGCCGTGCGTACCCCGAATGCCTTGGCCTCGTAACTGGCCGCCAGCACCACACCGCCGCCGACGATCACCGGGCGGCCGCGCAGCGCCGGATCGTCACGCTGCTCGACCGATGCGTAGAACGAGTCGAGATCAGCGTGCAGGATGGCCGCCTGCGGAGCTGCGGTTGGTGTGCCCGACACGAACATATGTTCGCATAGATGGCGGACGGGTCAGCGGGCCTCGCCGTAGATGCTGGTCATCCAGATGTGGGCGAGGGTATCGACCACGTTGTCGAAGGCGACCGCGGGTTGTTCGGCGCTCAGGGCCGCCATCATGGTCCGCTCGTTCATCAGGTTGAGCGAGGTTGCGAGGTCCATGGCGGGGATGGTCTCCGGGGCGGCGCCGCGTTGGCGCTCGGCGGTGATCAGCGCGGCGGTCAGGGCGATCCATTTCTGCATCAGCCCGGACCAGAGCGTGCGGAACTCCGGGCTGCTGTTGAGTGCCTCGGTGCCGGCGCGTGCCGTGGCCGGATCCGACCCGAACGAGCTGAAGAAGATCTCGATGCCGCGGCGGATCGCCCGCTTGGGATCCGCGGGCATGGCCTCCAGTGCGCTGTCGAAACCGGTGTCCGCGCGCTTGATCAGCGGATCGAGCAACGACAGCACAACCGCTTCCTTCGACGGGAAGTAGAAGTAGAACGTCGGCCGGGAGATCCCGGCGCCTTTGGCCAGGTCATCCACCGATATGTCGGCGAATTTCTTGGTCTCGAGCAGCTGCCTGGCCGTCGCGAGGATCGCCGCTTCGCGGTCGTCGCCCGAAGGGCGGGCGGCACGGCGGCCGCGCGGGGCGCGCGTCGTGCTGGAGCTGGTCACAGTGAAGCAGCCTAACATCGCGTTGAGTTTCTCAACACACCGTTGACCGACTCAACACCCTGTTGATACCGTCGGTCCCATGACCGAACATTTCGATGTTGTGATCGTCGGTGCCGGCATTTCCGGCATCAGCACGGCCTGGCACCTGCAGGACCGTTGCCCGACCAAGAGCTACGTGATCCTCGAGCGCCGGGAGAACATCGGCGGCACCTGGGACCTGTTCAAATACCCGGGCATCCGCTCCGACTCCGACATGTTCACCCTCGGATTCCGGTTCAAGCCGTGGGAGTCGGCCAAGTCGATCGCCGATGGCGAGTCGATCTGGAACTACATCAACGAGGCCGCCGACGAGAACGGCATCCGCAACCACATCCGCACCGGTCACCGCGTGCTCTCGGTGGACTGGTCGGACGCTGACAACCGCTGGACCGTCGACGTCGAGCACAACGGCGAAGCCAAGCAGATCACCGCTTCGTTCCTGTCGGTGTGCAGCGGCTACTACAACTACGACGAGGGCTACTCGCCCGAGTTCCCAGGGGCCGAGAACTTCAAGGGCCAGATCATCCACCCGCAGCACTGGCCCGAGAACCTGGACTACACGGGCAAGAACGTCGTCGTGATCGGCTCCGGTGCCACCGCCATCACGCTCATCCCGTCGCTGGTCGACGGCGGCGTCGGGCACGTCACGATGCTGCAGCGTTCACCCACCTACGTCGGATCCCTGCCACTGGTCGATCCGTTCGCGGTGAAGACCAACAAATACCTGCCGAAGAACCTCGCGCATTTCGCGAACCGGTGGAAGCAGATCGGTTACAGCACCGGCCAGTACCAGGTCGCACGCCGCTTCCCGTCGATCTTCAAGCAGTTCTTGCGCAAGATGGGGACCCGCCGCCTGCCCCAGGACTTCGACTACGACAAGCACTTCAGCCCGCGCTACGCCCCGTGGGACGAGCGAGTCTGCCTGGCCCCCAACGGGGATCTGTTCAAGGCCATCCGCTCGGGCAAGGCCGGCGTCGTCACCGACACCATCGAGACCTTCACCGAAACCGGGATCAAGTTGGCCTCCGGTGAGGAATTGCAGGCCGACATCATCGTCACCGCAACGGGTCTGAACATGCAGTTGTTCGGTGGTGCAGTCGCCCACCGCAACGGCGAGCCGATCGACCTGACCGAGTCCATGACCTACAAGGGCCTGATGCTTTCGGGCGTGCCGAACATGGCGATCACCTTCGGGTACACCAACGCATCGTGGACGCTGAAGGCCGACCTGGTGTCCGAGTTCATCTGCCGCGTGCTGAATTACATGGACGCGAACGGTTTCGACCGGGTCGAGCCGCAGCACCCCGGTGGCAGTGTCGACGAGCTGCCGTTCATGGACTTCACCCCAGGCTACTTCCGGCGGGCCATGGACACCCTGCCCAAGTCGGGTTCGGAAGCGCCGTGGAAGCTCAAGCAGAACTACTTCTTCGACATGCGGACCATCCGCTACGGCAAGGTTGACGAAGAGTCGCTGATGTTCACCAAACACCGTGCCGCAGTGACGGTTTAACTGGCAAAAGTGTGAAAAAGCCCCCCACGTCAACGTGGGGGGCTTTTTTCGTCCGGTGTTACCGAGCCACCACCACGATGCCGTCCTCGTCGCAGTAGGCGATCTCGCCCGGGACGAAGGTCACGCCGCCGAACTCCACGGGCACGTCACGTTCGCCCTCGCCGGTCTTGGTGCCCTTGCGCGGGTTGGTGCCCAGCGCCTTGATCCCGACGTCGATGGTGCGCAGCGCCGCGGCGTCCCGCACCGGTCCGTTGACGACCACGCCAGACCAGCCGTTGTCGGCGGCCAGCCCGGCGATGATGTCGCCAACCAGCGCGGTGTGCAGCGACCCACCGCCGTCGACCACCAGCACCCCGCCGTTGCCCGGGGTGGACAGGATCGACTTGAGCAGTGCGTTGTCCTGAAAGCAGCGCACCGTGGTGATCGGCCCGGCGAACATCGTCTTGCCGCCGTAGTTCTGCAACTGCAGATCGCAGCTACGGACGTCGGGGTAGATCTCGTCGACCAGATCAGCGGTGGCGCGCGGTTCGATACTCACCCAGCGATTATCGCAGCCGGCTAGCCGGCGACGCTTTGCACGATGATGTCGTGCACGAACTGGGCCAGGCCCGGTTCGACGTCGTCGTAGTAGCGGGTGAACCGCTCATCCGCCAGATACATCTCTGCCAAGCAGACGTGCATGTCGTCGCTGCAGCCGTAGAACCGCTCGATACCGGCCCGATGGCGGGCCGCCAGCTGGCCGGCCGCAGCTGAACCCGGGCTGACCCCGCCCCGTTTGGCGGCAGCCAGATCAGCCAACAGCGCGTCGCCCTCGGCCTTGATCTCGAGCCAGTCCCCTTTGGTGAGCTTGGCCGCGCGCTCCTGTGACTGCCGCCATTCGTCGGTGTCGCCCCAGCGCTCGCGGACCTCGTCGGCGTGCTCGTCGTACACGGCACTGCCGAAGATCTCCGCCTGCTCCTCGGCGGTCAGCTGGATTCCCCGGTTGTGGGCGCTCATCAATTCCTCCACTGCCTTGATGGTCTGCTGCAGCTGCTCGGCCTGATCGCACAACAGGCTGTGCTGACGTCGCAGGTGGGCGAGCACGTCGGAATCGTCGTCGATCAGGGACCGGATCTCGTCCAGAGCCAGGCCGACCGAGCGGTACACCAGGACCAGGTGCAGCCGCTCGATGTCGGCATCGGTGTAGCCGCGGTAACCGGCCGCGGTACGCACGCCGGGCACCACCAGACCGATGTGGTCGTAGTGATGCAGCGTGCGCACCGAGACCCCCGTCAGCGCGGCGACCGCACCGACGGATCTCGCCTCTGAATTCCCGTGCATGAGGCCACTATCGACCCTGACGTCGCGTCAGGGTCAAGCCCGGATCAGTCCTCGTCGGAATGACGGCGGCTGAGCAACACCAAGAGCACCGCCAAAAGACCGACGGTAACCGCAGCGGCCAGCGGCAGCTTGGACGACGGACTCTCGCTCATCGGGACCAGCGCTGGACCGGACACCGGGTTGGCGGCCGAGGTGACAGTTGACTTGGCTTGTGCCGCAGCCTCTTTGGCGGCCTTGG
>NZ_SJOM01000007.1:5667564-6264197 GCF_004762045.1 Mycobacterium sp. DL99 | reverse complement strand
GCTGCTTTCTTGGCCGGGGTCTTCTTCGCGGGGGCCTTCTTGCCCGGCGGAGGACCGGGTTTGGGAGCCGGGGTCGGAGGGGCCGGAATGGGCGGAGCAGGATCCGCGCCGGCCGCTGATGCGTCGACCGCAGCCGGCTCGGCTGCGGTGGCGGGTTTCTCGGCGGGTTGATCCTGCTGCTCTGCCATCTGGCTGCTCCTTTGCAGTTTCTGGTGCTCCGCGCCATCGCGGAGGGTGGGGCCGGCAGTGTTTCCCATCATGCCAGGCGCCGCAGCGGTCAACCCGTGACGGCCAGAGCCGCGGCAAGCGTGACCGCAACAGCCATCATGCCCAATTCCATCAACGAGCGGTTCTGCGACAACGCTGCGCTACTGCGGTGAGCCCGCGCCGCCGGCAGCCAATGAGACCGGTTTCGCCAGGCCAGAGCCAGCAGAGCCACCGTCACGACCAGTTTGGCGGTCAAAATCCGGCCATAACCGGTGGCCCACAACTCGGCGGGCGAGTTCAACTTGATCGCCGCCCCGACCACACCGGCGACCAGCAGCACACCCACGCACGACAGCGACAACTGCGAGAACCGGGGCAGCACCCTGGCCCACTGGCCGCGGTGCGTCACGGTCAGCACCAGCGCCGCCAGCACCCCGCACCACACCGCGGCGGCCAGGGCATGCAGCGCCACGGCCATCCCACCGATCGGACTCTCCGAGAGATGTCCGGCCAGAGTCCTGGCGGCCATGCCGACCGCCGCGACCCCGACCGTCATGGCCGTGGTGGTGGCACCGCGCGGGACGAGGATCGCCACCACGCCGACGATCAGCGCCGCCGCGACGCCGACCAGCCCCGAACGGCCGACTGTGGTGTGCAGACCGAAGTCGGTCAAGGTGTGCACGCGGATCTGCCAGAACCCGACACCCGCGGTCTGCGCGGCCTCCACGGTCAGCCGCACGATCTCGGCCAGTAGCCAGAGTGCGGCAGCCAACGCGAGTGGCGTGGCCGCCCTCCGGCTCAACTCGGCGCGGTAGCGGTCGGACTCGAGCAGCGGCACTGCCGCCAGGCCAAGAGCGACGATGGCGGCGCCGTCAGCCAGCGCCCGGATCAACGCACCGATCACCGCTGACGTCGGACCGCCCACCAGGCTCCGCCGCCGATGAGCACGACGGCGACCAAAACGAACGGCCACACCACGATGCCGCCGTCGGACTGCGCGGGCGACGAGGCGGCGGGCCCCGGAGTGCCCGCACCGGCGACGGTCAGGTCGAACGACCAGGAACCCGAGACCACGTGCCCGTCGGCCGAGGTCACCCGGTAGTTCACCGTGTACGTACCGGCCGGGCCGAGTGGGCGGACCCCGACGCTGAGCACAGCACCGGCGACCTTCGGGTCACCCTCAGACCACAGGTTGTTGTCCGGGCCGACGACCGTCATGTTGGCGAAGGCCGGCTGCAGCGCCTCGTTGAACGTGGCGCTCACCCGTGGCGGTGCGGCGCTGAGCGCCGAATGCTCTGCCGGGTCCGCCGCGACCCGGGCCGCGTGCGCCGACGCGGCCGGAGCCCCGACCAATGCAGAGGCGGCCAGGATGAGCCCGGTCAGGGTCGTGGCCAGCAGCCGGCTCATGACCGGCGCCGGTTCAGCAGACTTGCGACCACCGCGGCGGCCGCGACGATCAGCGCTCCGCCTGCCAGCCAGCGGGCCGAATTGTCGACGGTGCCTGCGGGCTGTGCGGCAGCGGCAGGCACGGGCTGACCGGCCGCCGGGGCCGTCTCGGTGCCGTGTTCGGCAGTTCCTGCTGCAGGCGGGGTTCCGGTCAGCGTCAGTTGCGGAGCCGGGTGCTCGGGCTCGCTGCCGTCGGGCAGCGGGGCCTGATCCCACCGGACCACCGAGCCGTCCGAGTAGGTCTGGGTGACGGGGAAGCTCGCCGTCGTCGTATCGGGCAGTTTGACCGACACCCGGAACAGCGCGAACTGCTCGGGTGAGATGCCCACTCCGGGTGCCGCGGTCCAGGTGACCGTCCGGACCGTTCCCGCGGAGGTGTCACGGTCGAGCTTTGTGGTCCAGCCCGGCATCACCTCGGTGCGCGCCGAGGCCACGTTGGGCAGGTCAACCTTCAATTGTGTTGTCAGCGCGCCGGAATCGGACTCGCCGGGAACTCGGAAGGTGAGTACCGAGGTGGATCCCGGTGTCGGATCGTCGGCGTCGACGTGGACATGCGCCCATGCCGGTGCGGCGGTGAGCAGACCGGCGACGGCTACCGCCGCGGTCGTGAGCAGGGCGCGCGAGGACGCCCCGGTGAGGGGTTGCATTCGTGGTGTCTTTCTGGAGTTGGTCGGGTCGGACGGTCAGGCGCAGGCGCCGACCGGCGGGCCCCGATGCGACACCGAAGCGGCCAGGAAGAGAGCCGAGTGCAACGGCTGATCCGTGCCACGCGCCAAGACACCGACCGTCGTAACCGGCACCGGCCGCCCTTGGGGCGCCATCGTGCGCACCGCCCGCGATACCGCTGCCGACAGCCGGGCACCGCAGGCGATCAGGCCTGCGCCGAGCGATACCGCGGCCAGGTGCGCGCCGAACATCACCAAGCCGGGCCGGGTGCCGTGCGAGTGACCCGCCGTCGCCAACAACGCGTGGGCCAGCAGCTGGCCGGTACCGAGCAGGCCCCACAACACCGCGGTGCGGTTCGCGCCACGCACGGTCGCGGCCACCGTGCCGAGGGTGGCCGCCAGCACGACGAGCTGGGCGGCCACCGCGCCTCCGGGCAGACCGCCGCCGCCGCCGACGCCGTGCGCCGCGACGGCCAGTGCGGCCGTGAGGGAGCCGACGGCCGTACCGCGCAGCGGGGCTGCGTAGTCGATACGGGCGCCGGTCATGGAATTGGGCTCAGACCAGTCCCAGCCGAGCCATCAGATCGGCATCGATGCCGTCGAGTTGGGCGGCGATCGCCGCGTGGGCGCCGCGGCGCCGTGCGGTCGGCATGTTCTCGGCGGCAGTCACCGCCGCGGCCAGGTCAGTGAGCCGTTCGTTGATCGCCGTGACGAACTGTTTGGTCTCGGCATCCTTGGGCTTCTTCTCGGCGACCTGCCGCAGCGTCTGCTCGGCCCCGGAGATCCGTGCGGACAACTCGGCGCTGTGTCCTGAGAACTGACCGAGCTGGGCCAGCGGGACACCGAGGCGATCGGCACGACGTTCGTCCAGAGCGCCCCGGGCGGCCGTGGCGGCACGGTAGATCAAGGGCACGAGGACCGGCGCCAGCAAACGTGTGACGGTGAGCAGACGACGAATCCTGGCAGGGGCGAGCAGACGTCCTTCACGGGCCGCCTTCAACTCGGTCTCGGCCACTTTGAGGGCGTTGCGGTCGCTGTCCCGCTGCGTCTTGACCTGAGCTTTGAGGGCCCGCTGTGCAGATTTCTGATCGGACTTGATGCGACGAGTCTCGTTCTTTGCGGTGAGCCGGGCTTCCAGCTTGGCCTTGGCCTTGATGGCGCGGGCTTCGGCGCGGCGGGTGGCGCGGCTTTTTCGTCGCGTGAACAGGCCCATTCCGGTTGCCTCCCGGTCAATTCGTCGTGTGTTTGTGGTCACCGCAGAAGTGCTGCAGACCCACAGTATCGTCCGGTGGATTTGCTCCGCCGCGGCTCCCCGCGATCAAGGCGGTAAATCGCCTCAGCTAGCAAATTCGGACTGCTTGTTTGTGCGAGAATTGAATTCGTCAACGAAAGCTTGCAGGCGGTGCGCGAAAGGGTGGTGACAACGTGCGTTCGCGGTTGCGCGTCGCCGCCTCGACCGGTCTGGTGCTTATGGGCCTGATCATGGCCGGTGTCGGGGGCGCATTGGCGTTTGCCGATCCGGATCGAGGCCGGCCCGACAGCGGTCAGGGCTCGTCGAATACTGCCGGCAACGGGCAGGACGGGCACGGGGGCAAGGATCACGGGCCGGGCCAGAATCAGGGCGGCGATTCCCAGGGCGAAGACGGGGATGGCACCGGCTCGCCGGGCACCCGGACGACCCACAAGCCCACCAAGACGAGCGGCAAGCCGACCAAGACGACGGGCAAACCGACCCAGACCGACGAACCCAGCGGGCCGTCGCAACCGTCCGGTACCCGGACGCCTCCGCAAACTGGAACCGACACCAACACCCCGACCAAGACCGACACCACCCCGACCAAGACCGACACGGCGACCCCGACGAAGAGCGACACGGCGACCCCGACCAAGACCGACACTGCGACTCCCAGCACGAAGCCGTCGGAGTCGGAGACACCCACGACATCTGCCAGCGAGACAGTGTCGACCACGCCCTCGACGACGGCTGTCACGACGACCGCGACCACCACGCGCACGACTGAGTCGTCGACGACCGAGACCACCAAGTCGACCTCCGAGACCACCGAGACGACCAAGTCGACGTCGGAGACCACCTCCGCGACATCGGAGACCACCCAGACCACCCAGACCACCACAACTCTGATCGGCGGCGCTGCCGGCGGTGGAGGCGGTGGCGGCGTCCCCGCGCCGTTCAACTTCCCGCGCCCGCCGGTGATGCAATTACCGGCACCGCCGGCACCGGCGGCCGATGTGGCTGTGCCACCCCCGCCCGGCCTGGCCGCGGCGGCCGGGGTGCCGCCGATCGCCGTTCCGGTCGTCGTGCTGCCCGTCATCGTGCCGCCGCTCGCGGCGCCGTTGGGTGGTCCGGGCTCGGACCACGGACCGAGGTCGGGACCTCACATGCAACCCTCGACCAAGATGCGGACCGAGACGAGGCCTCCCGCCGCCGTCGGATTGAACGCGGGCCTCCCGCCGGCGTCCTACCGGGCCGGCTACGCGGACTACCTGCGTACGGCGAACACGATGGAGATCGCGGCGATGGCGCTGCCCGGCGTAACCGGGATGATGGCCCTGACCGGCCTGGGCGGGCTCGTGGGCTACCGGCAGGCCAAAGCCGGCCGTACCGTCAGAATCGACGCCAGTCGGTTCATGCGTTAGGAACGACCTGGGAGAATCCAGGTAAGGGGACTTGTCCGGGCGTGCTACGAAAGGGTGGAAAGGGGGATCATGTCCGCCAGTCGAAGCGTTACGCGCGCTGTCAACGAGGTTCTCGATCTGGCCCCGCGACAGGGCGAAGTCACATTGACCCGCCTGGTCGACGCGGTGAGCGAAGACCGCGGTAGGCCGATCGAGCTGACCATGGCAGAACTTCCGCCCGGGGTCTGCGGGCAGTGGCGGCAATACACCGACCGCGATGTGTTCCTCATCCAGCAGGGCCTGCCGGCCTGGGACCGCACCCTGGCTCACGAGCTCGGCCACCTGGTGCTGGGCCACGAGGGCATCTCGATCGTCGATGCGGCCGCTGCCACCGCTGAGGTGGCCACCTCCGATCTGATCAGCTACATGCTCAACCAACGGACCGGCTGCATGGGGCCCAACGGCGAGGACATCGAGCAGGAGGCCGAGGACTTCGCCGCGCTGCTGCTGTACCGGCTCGGCCGGCTGCCCTCCGACCGGTCATCGATCGTGCAGGTTCGCCTCGGAGAGGCGTTTGGTTGATCGTCTGGGTGATTGCCGGCCTACTCGGCCTGGCGACCGGCCTGCGCATCGGTTGGGCACTGGTCAACAAACAATCCCTGGTGAGCTCGGCGATGATCCTGTCGTTGGGCAGCCTTGGCGTCGTCGCAGCACTGAACTGGCAGCCGCTCGCCCTGCTGATCGACACGGTGGTGCACTGGCCCAACGTCGCGGTCGGACTGAGCCAGGTTGCGCTGATCGCCTGCGCAGCCGGTAGTTGCGTGATGATCACGACGGCGTCATCGAGCCATTCGGCGACTCTCACCCGACGCATCGCACTGGTCCAGTACGGCATTGCCGGACTCGTGACAGTCATCAGCCTGGTGATCTTCTTCCGCGCCGGTCGACAGCCGGAGATGTCGCCGTCGGAGTACCTCAAGCGGGATCTCGTCTCGAACGGCACCTCATGGCTGCTGCCGTTGCTCTACGTGTTCCTCGCCCTCACCCTGGTGGCGTGGGCGGGCCTGCGCTACTCGAACCGCAGCCGGCGTGGGCGGGCGCTGTTCCTGTTCACGGTCGGGATGGTGCTGATCGTGGCTACCAGCGGCTTCGTCCTGCTCCGCGCCGCGGGGCGCACCGAGCCTGTCGGTGTCGGCGCCGCGGCGACCATGCTCGGGTGCGCGATGGTGATCGTCGCCGCCGGATCGCTGTTGCCCAGCGTCGAAGACTGGTTCGGTGCACAACACGAACTGCGGACCATCAAACCGCTGCTGAATGAGTTGGCCCGGCGTCAGCCCGACGTGGGTATCGGGGTGCGTCCGCGCGGACCGCTGGTGTTCCGCGTCGCCGAACGGATGTCGCTGATCTCCGACGCGCTGTACCTGGAAGCGACCGCGGCCGACGCGCGTCAGCATGAGACCGCCGGGCCCCGCGGATCATCCGGATCAAGTGACGCAACACAATTCGGCGATACCGAGCGACCTCAGGTGTCACCCCGGGATCAGGCGCGGGCCATCGCCCAGTGGATCTACGACACTCGCGAGGGGGATGAAGATTCAGCGTTTCCGGGGCTGGCCTGGCTCAGCCAGCCGGAATCGTTTTCGGACCGGGAATGGATTCTGGCGATTGCCGAGCAGTACCGGAAATTGGACCGCGGGGCTGCGCGCAGCTGAAACCCGCGCGAGTGGAAACCACCGAAATGGTCCCCACTGACGTGGGTTTCAGCGCGCGAGGATGCCGGCAGAACTCGACGAATCAGTCGTCGAGGTGTTCCCGGCGGCGCAGCTCATCGACCTTCTGGACCAGATCCTGTTGGGCTTCGGTGGACAGCCCGACGGTGCGGGCAGCGATCCGGCGGATCCCTTCGTCACGCATGCTGGCCAGCCAGGTCAGCTCCTTGTCGAGCTTCTCGTAGTACTCGTCGTCGGTGAAGTAAGCCGGCTTGATACGGAAGAAGTTGGCAAGTGCGGCCATAGTTGCCGCCGACGGGTTCGTCCGGTTGCCCGAACGGAGCTGCGACAGATACGGAGCCGACATGGTGACGCCCTCGGACTTCAGTGCGGCGATCACCTCGGCAGACGTGTGGGGTCCGCGCCCGGGTGGATAAACCGTATCGAACAGGCGGTTTAGGCGGGCGGCGAACGTCTTGCTCATCGATTTGACCTCCACATGCTTCACGAGCGGTACGAATAGGCGGCGTATTTGCTGACTATGGTAGCGAGTGTTGTGACGACAACCAAGTGCAAACGCCACAAAAGTTAACCTGGCTTTGCGTTTTGACTGTCCACGCCACGGATAACGAGTCCTTCGCCATGGAGGCGGGGCGGGATTGCGCCGTCTGGCAATGCAAAAGGTGACGGTTGCGTTGTATTGGGCGCGGTGAGCTGCGCTCACAGGCGCGCTCGATCATGATCAACTTCTGGGCCGGCAACCGTCGCGGCGCCGTGACTAGGGGAAACAGATATTTGCTGTAGCGTGGGCCCCAGGTCGCGTCAGATTGCGCGCAACGCCGTTGTCGAACGACGTGGAACACGTTACAGGTTGGGCGATGGAATGCGCATCAGCCCCCTTGCGTGCGATAGCCAGACGGCCCCGGGAGGATTCCGGCGTCGATTCCAGGCGGGGTTGCGACGTGGAAACAGGCGGCGGTTTGCGTCGTCAAGGGACAATCGATGGCACAAATGCGGCCGCCGGCGCGGTTGCGGCGGCTCGCCTCGGCTATCTGGGGGTCGCGATGGGTAGCCGAGTACGGCGACCCTGCTGCTGACGCCGGCGCTGACGCCTGCGGCTGCGGACATGGCGACCTTTCGACACACCGCCGGTCTGTGCCGCTTGCGCGGCGCACTTACATACGGTCGAAGGTCTCACTCACCGCATCATTTGTCGGCCGGGCCTGACGCCTGCGTGTCGACGCGACGATTGCGGGCTGCTGCCCTTCGCTGATCTTGAGGACCCTAGCTGTTGTCGGCCGAACCCGCTACGTTTCCTGTCTTTTTCGGGTAGCCAGATTCTCCTGATCAGAGAGGATGTCCCTCCACTGGTGGCGTCACGCGGCCAGGAGCATCGCCAGGATTGCGGTGTCGGGGTGGCTGATCGGATCGACTCCGACCCGGCTGACCACCGATGTCACCGTGCCATCTGACTCGGCTTCCACCCAGGCGGCTCTGTGTTCCAGCCCGAGATACGGAAGTCCTGGTAGCAGTACGCATCCCGACGCCGCACCGGTGCATTCCGGAAGCGACGGCGTTGTCTCCGAAGGAGGATGCAGCATCAGCAGTGCCGGCGGCTGATGCTCGGCGAAATACCCGGGCGGAACCGCGGATTCGCCGACCACCGGGCCTTCGGCGATGACCAGGCCGACGGTGCCCGGGCGGGGCTGCTCGGGCAACTCTTCGCGGACTCCGAAAATCGTTGTGGTGGAGAGCAATCCGGGCAGTGATGCGATCCGGACCGTGACCATGAGAAGCTGCGCCCACTCTTTGGTGGAGTCAGGCCATCGGCCCGAGACCACGAAACCTTTGAGGGCACCGCCGGAATGAAAGGGGGCGATCTCGATCGCCCTGCCGGACCCCGTCGTATCCATATCGCCTCCGGGACATCGGTGTTGGGCCACCGGTTCACCGGTGCTCCGACACGTCTGTGGGTCGATGAGATCAGAATGCGGCAGCAGTCGCAGCTGTGCAAGACGACACGGGGCCCGGACCGGTAACGAGTCGGCCAAGAACGAGCCGGCCCGGAAACGAGGGCGGGGCGTCACGCTGTCGCGCGACGCCCCTTGGTGAGAGATCAGAAAACTGATCCAGCCCTCGATCGGACCGAATCGGAACTAGCCGAAGATCAGGCCGTTGGTCTTGGAGGTGGCTGCCGCGTAGCGGTTCTGCACGTCCTCCCAGTTCACGACATTCCAGAACGCCTTCACGTAGTCGGCCTTGACGTTCTTGTACTGCAGGTAGAAGGCGTGCTCCCACATGTCGACCTGCAGCAGCGGGATGATGCCGAGCGGCACGTTGGCCTGCTGGTCGTAGAGCTGGAAGGTCAGCAGCCGGTCGCCGAGGCTGTCATAGCCGAGCACGGCCCAGCCCGAACCCTGCAGCCCGTTGGCGGCCGCGGTGAACTGCGCCTGGAACTTGTCGAACGAGCCGAACTGGTCGTCGATCGCCGCGGCGAGATCGCCGGTCGGCTTGTCGCCACCGTTGGGGGACAGGTTCTTCCACCAGATCGAGTGGTTCACGTGGCCGCCGAGGTGGAAGGCCAGGTTCTTCTCGTTGAGGAAGATCGCCGCGTGGTCACCGTTGGCCCGCGCCTCGTCGAGCTTGCCGACGGCGTCGTTGACGCCCTTCACATAGGCCGCGTGGTGCTTGCTGTGGTGGAGCTCGTTGATCTGCCCGGAGATGTGGGGCTCCAGCGCTCCGTAGTCGTAATCCAGGTCCGGCAAAGTGTATTCAGCCACGAGATTCCTTCCTCATTTTCGATCGATGGAGCCAGGCGTCCTCAACGATCCTGACGTTCGACACTCAAGATCGTTGCCAACATTGCTCCATCGCAGGGCGCACCGCAAGGACGCGCATGCCGTCCTCACGTATACCCGATGGGGCGACGGTCAGAGCAAGACCATCACGGCGAGCACGCCGAGCAACAGCAGCGCGATCACGCTGGCCCGGAGGAAGATCATCAGCTGGTTACGGGTGTGCAGATGACCGGATGAATGCCATTCGGGCTGCGGAAAGGCTGATCCCGATCCCATCGGATGTGACGCCATCAAACACTCCTGACCTGCACGATCAATGTTTGCCCCCCAGTGAGTTCTGTCACAACAGCTGGTGTGACGCTGATCATAGACCCTGTAATGGCCAGGGGAAAATCGGCTACCGCGTAAGTCGATACGGCCCGCTCGGCCACTGGAATCAGGCTGATCCCAACCGATCCGGGCCCCTGTTCGTGACCGCGTTTAGCCGAGTGCTTAATTTCGCTCCGCGCCTGCGGGGGTTGTTGATCGCCGCCGCGGATACCCCAGGTTTATCCACAGTCCTGGACAGCTACCGCACAGTAATCCCCATATCGCAGGCTTTTCCGCTGGTGCCGGGCTGTGGATGAACCTGTGGAAACTGTGGATAGCCTCCCGTTGCTAACGCCGCAGCGAGGCATAAGGGTCGGGTGCGCTCTGCCTCGCAGGCATGCGAGCATTGAGGGCATGGACGATGTGGAAGTCGGGAAGGCAGATATCGCTGCAGTACCCACCACGTTCGAAGGGTCTGTCGTGCTGCTCGACGTCCGTGAGGACGACGAATGGCAACGCGGACACGTCGCGGGCGCGCAGCACATCCCGATGGGCGACGTCCCGACGCGGATCGCCGAGATCGACCCCGATGCCGAGCTGTACGTGGTCTGCCATGCCGGCGGACGCTCCCTGCGCGTGGCGAACTACCTGGCCCGTAACGGCTACACCCCGATCAATGTCGAGGGCGGAATGCTGGCCTGGGCCGGGGCCGGACGTCCGGTCATCACGGATGCCGGCGGCCCCGGCAGCGTCTGACCGCAAGGAACTCCGGGAGATCGTGGCTAGGCTGGTCGGATGATCCAGGTGTGTTCGCAGTGCGGGACGCGCTGGAACGTGCGTGACCGGCAGCGGTCGTGGTGTCCCCGGTGCGGTGGCTCGTTGTTGGCGCCCTCTGCGCCGTCGTCACCTCAGTCCCAGTGGAGGCCCCCTGCCCAGCCTTCCGCATCGTCCGCGCAGGCACCGTCACCGACGGCAAAACGCACGCCACAACTCTCGCCCGGCTATCGCTGGATCGCGCTGCGCCCGGGCGCCCCGCCACGCCAGCGGCGCGGGCGTCGCGCGCTCGGGCCGACACCGCGCTACCGCACGATTCCGAGCTGGGGACTGCACCAGTACTTCGACGTCGACGAGCAGCCGGAGAAACCCGCTGACGAGTCCGGCGTCGGCACGGTCCGCCTCATGCTCGTGGCGGCCATGGTGGTGTTGGGTGTCGCGGCCTTCGCCCACGTGGTTCGGTATGCGCTGCTGCTGATCAACCGCAGTGTGTTGCTGCATCCGCTGATCGCCATCGGCGGGGTGCTGATCGGTCTGCTCGCCAGCGTGGCAGCGATGCTCGTCGTGGTCATCACGGTGGTGGCACTGGTGCGCTGGCTGATCGCGCGTCGGGCCGCTGGGTACGCCGAGCATGGCGAGGAGGATCCGCGCAGCACCACGACACTGTGGGTCTGTTGTCTGCTGCCCGGGGTGAACCTGGTGATGGCGCCGGTGTTCGTGTGGGAACTGGCGGCCCTCGAAGGTCGTCTCTCGCACCTGCGGCGACCGATCGTGGTGTGGTGGATCGTGTGGATCCTCAGCGCACTGGTCGCGACGTGGTCGATGGCAAGCACCGTGTACGTGACCTTCTTCAACAACACCCCGCAGAACATCGCCGACAACACGGTGGCCACGATCGTCGGGTACCTGCTGGCGCTTGCGGCCTTCCTGCTGACGGCCAAGGTGTTCGCCGGTTTCGAGGGCACCGGTACCGCGGCGGCCGAGCGCACCGTCCGACGCTGGGTGGTGGTCGAGCCCGAGGGTTCCGAGCCTTCGCAGAATCGTGAGGATTCAGCTGAATCCGCCGTTCCGGTTGAGTCCCAAGGGCAGAACCCGGCAGCATAGTCCGTATGGAAACGGGCGACGGCGGAGCCGCTGGGCAGGCGGCCCCGGGGCCTGGCCATCCGTTCGTGGTGGCACATCGGGGAGCATCCGCCGCCAAGCCCGAGCACACGCTTGCCGCGTACGACCTGGCATTGCGTGAGGGTGCCGACGGCGTGGAATGCGATGTGCGGCTGACCCGCGACGGGCACCTGGTGTGTGTGCACGACCGACGGGTGGACCGGACCTCCACCGGTACGGGCCTGGTCAGTGAGATGACACTCGCCGAGTTACGCAGGCTGGACTACGGGTCCTGGCATGCCGGCGGACGTTCCGGCGATGACACCGACGGAGACGGTGTCATCGAAGGCGCCGTCGGGGAGACCGGGCTCCTGACCCTCGACGATCTCGTCTCGCTGGTGCTGGACTGGAACCGGCCGGTCAAGCTGTTCATCGAGACCAAACATCCCGTGCGCTACGGCGCGCTGGTGGAGAACAAGGTGCTGGCCCTGTTGCACCGGTACGGCATCGCCGCGCCCGCCTCGGCCGATCTGTCCCGCGCGGTGGTGATGTCGTTCTCGGCGTCGGCGGTGTGGCGGATTCGCCGGGCCGCCCCGATGCTGCCGACGGTGCTGCTCGGTGAGACGTCGCGATACCTGGGCGGCAGCGCGGCCACGACGGTCGGGGCCACCGCCGTCGGCCCTTCCATCGCGACCCTGCGCGAGCATCCGGAACTGGTCGACCGGGCCGCCGCCCAGGGGCGCGCGCTGTACTGCTGGACCGTGGACCATTACGAGGACGTCCGGTTCTGCCGCGACATCGGGGTGGCGTGGGTGGCCACGAATCATCCCGGCCGCACCAAGAGTTGGCTACAGAACGGCCTGACCGGTGCGGGCCGGGACTGAGGGCTGACAGAAGGCCGGTGGCCTCAGATCAGAGATTGCCGCCGGCAGCCTTCGGGGCCGCCGGATCCGCTCCGGCGCCGCCGGTGAGTTCCCGGGCGACGAAGTCCTCGATGTGGAACAGGTTCGCACCCGCGCGGTCGGCGATGCGCACCAAGGTCGCCATCGACGCGACCTCTTCGATCTGCTCCTTGAGGAACCACTGCATGAACTGCTCGCCGAGGTAGTCACCCTCCTCGCGGGCGACGCTCGCGAGCCGGCTGATCTGCTCGGTGACGGTGCGCTCCTGGCTCAGTGCCAACGCGAGCGCGTCACGCGGTGCGTCGAAGCGGTTGCACACCGCGTCGACACCGGGGATCTCGACGTCGATATCCCGGTCGAGCAGATACTGGACCAGCATCATGGCGTGGTTGCGCTCTTCGACCGCCTGCGCATAGAAGTGCTTGGCGAGCTGCGGAAGGTCGGCGCCGTCGAAATAAACCGCAATTGCGATGTATTGCTGTGACGCGGTGAACTCGCTGCGAATCTGGTCGGAGACAAGCGCGTGGAATTTCGAGTCGAGTTCACTGGTCGTCGTCATGATCGCGAGGATATAGCAGGTCAGAGCATGTTGTCATCGAAGGTTGACCTCATTGAGGTCAGCTTTACCTTAGTGGTGTGGCGCGCATTACATTTGCTGTGGAGAATTTGCTGATCGCGAATTTAGCTTTGCCTATGCTTACGGTTCGGGCTTTTCGATGACATCAGCGGGGACGGCCGAATCGTTGGCCAGTGCGGTGAACAGGCGGCCGGCCGCGTCACTGTCCCACACCACCACCGCGCCCGAATCACTGCCGGTGAACTCACCGATCGGCACGGTTGTGGTCACCATGTCGTCACCGTGCATCGCCCAGGCCAGCCGGGCCAGGTCCCAGACATGTGCGTCCTCGTCGACCGCCACGGAGTTGGTGGCGGCCCGGGCCATCGGCTGCCACCGCAGCGGGTTGAGCAGTACCTCCGGGCTGGTGGCCCGGTGTAGCAGGGCAGACATGAAGGCCCTCTGGTGGATCATGCGATCCAGGTCGGCTCGCGGCGTGGCGCGGGTGCGGACGTAGCCGAGGGCGCTGCGGCCGTCGAGTTCCTGGCAGCCCGCCGGTAGATCGATCCCGGCCAGCGGGTCGCTGATCGGTTCGGCCGGGCACATCGTCACCCCGCCGACGGCATCGACGAGTCCGGCGAAACCGTCGAACCCGATCTCGGCGTAGTGGTCGAGGTGCAGGCCGGTCGCCAGTTCGACGGTCTGCGCCAGCAGCTGCGCCCCGCCCAGGGAGAACGCCGCGTTGACCTTGTCCTCGCCGTAGCCGGGAATCGGCAGGTAGGAGTCCCGGGGGATCGACACCATGGTGGTCGGGGTATCTGAGCCGATCCCGGGGATGTGCACCAACAGGATGGTGTCGGTGCGGCCGTTGCCGATGTCCCCGCCGGTGGCCAGCTCGGCCTGCTGTTCGGGGGTCAGGTTCTGGCGACTGTCCGATCCGACCAGCAGCCAGGTGGTGCCCTGGGCTGCGGCGGGGCGATCAGGGTAGTCGGCGAGAGCCGGGATGCGGTGCAGCGACGAGTTGATCCAGAAGCCGCCGCCGACCACCGCCAGCACAACCGCCAGTACGAAGACCAGGGGCACCGCCACAACCATCCGGCCCCAATGCGCGGCGGTGTGGGTGGATTCGGCGGCCAGGCCGGGCGGTGGTTCGGGTCGCGCCGGATCACCTGGGACGGCTCGGCGTCACGACGGCGTGGTCCCGGACGCCGCGAGCGCGGGTCGGGAGGTCCCCCTGAAGCGGTGAAGTCGGCCACAGCAGAAATGTACGTGCCGGATGCGCTATCGCAGCCAGCCCAGACGATCCGCCACCAGCGCGTAGCCGACGAATGCCACCGCATCGATCAGGGTGTGGGCGATGATCAGCGGCCAGAGGCGCCCGGTGCGCTGCCACGCGTAGCCGAACACCAGGCCCATCACCACATTGCCCAGGCCGGCGCTGTAGCCCTGGTACAGGTGATACGCGCCGCGGAGCAGGCTGGAGATGATCAGCGCCCGCCCCGGGCTCACGTCGAGCTGACGCAACCGGGTCAGCAGGAACCCCACGACGATGATCTCTTCGGCCCAGCCGTTGGCGAACGCCACACCGAGCAGCATCGGGATGCGCCACCACGTGTCGTACAGCTCGGCGGGCTCGACGTCGGCGCTCAGCCCCAACACCCGGGCCAGCACGTAGAACCCGAGCCCCGGCAAGCCGATGAGCAGGGCCAGGCCGACGCCTCCCAGCCCGTCGGCACGCCATTGTGGGCGCGACAATCCGATCGCCGACGGTCCGAAGCCGCTGCGCCACAGCAGGTACAGGGCCAGTGCGCCCCAGGCCAGAAGCTGCAGTACCACGGCCAGGTGCAGGCCGAGGTCGATCAGGTCGAACGGGGAGCGCTTCGGGTTGAGCGCGACCGTCTGCCCGGACAGGCCGAGCAGTATCGCTTCGACCAGGCGCAGGCCCGCGGTGTACGCGCTGAGCCCGAAGGTCACCGCCAGTACGACGGCGATCTCGATTTTGAGCGTGCGGCGCTGCGGCTCGAGCTGCTCGTCGGGCCCGGTCGCCGAAGTCGTCACCGGAGCTACGGTAGCGGCGCCCGGGCCACGGGGCGGATCGCGCGGGTCAGATCCGGCGCGCGCGCAGGCCGTTGAGGAACGGGCAGCCCATCAGCACCCGGATGGCCTGGCTCAGCCCGGTCACGTCGTCGACCGGCTTCGGGAACGGCAGCCGCACGTCGTGGTCCCCGTGTTCGTTCTCCACCCGCAGTTGCACGCCGTAGCGGTCGAGGCCCAGCGGGCGGACCCGGCCCTGGCGCAGGGTCATCGGCAGACGGGTGGCCAGGCGCTCCACGACGTCGCGGTGAGAGGACTCCATGTGTTGCAGCCAGCCGGATTCCATCGCGCAGAACGGATCGGGGCGAGCCTGCAGCAGGCTCCCGAGACCGACCGACTCGGCGCCGGTGGAGTCGGCCACCACCACGGACTCGATCTCCAGGCGCATCAGCGTGTAGTTGTCGTCATCCTGTTCGGCGCCCGACCGGGCCCTGGAGTTCACCTGCAGCAGGGCCGGATTCGGGTTCTCCGCGGCGACCAGATCGAGCAGTGCGGCGACCTCCGCCGACGGCACATGGTGCAGGCGGCCGCGGATCCATACCAGGGAACGCACCGGTTCGCGCAGCGGCAGCGGGGCGTAGTCGGTCATCTCCAGCACGGCCTGGACCCCGGCCGAGCCGGCTGACATCGCCATGCCCGCCAGCGGGCCGGTTTCGGGGACCGTGATCGCGAAGGACCCGTCGTCGAGCAGGTGGTGAACGGGTGAGGCGACCGGTTCGATGCCCTCGACCGCGAGCATGGCGCCGCCGCCTCGCGCGCATGCACTGCGGATCCGCTCGGCTGTCGTCGGTGTCGCTATGGCCATCTCGCCGCCTTCGAAACTAGGTGAGGTGATTAAGTGAGGTAAGCCTAACTTAACTGGACGCTACGGTGCGGGCAAGGGCTCCGGTGAAACACCGGCGGGGCCGTCATCAACCGATCGCACCCGCGCCGACCCGATAGGGTTGGGATGTGCCGCGCATCGCCTACCTCGGGCCGGAGGGAACCTTTACCGAAGTGGCGTTATTGCAGATGGTGGCCCACGAGATGGTGCCCGGTCTGCAGGCGGCCGCCGGTGACGGAAAAGCCGGCTTCACCCCCGTGCTGACCGACAGCACCCCGGGTGCGCTGGCCGCGGTCCGGGACGGCCGCGCCGACTACGCCTGTGTTCCGATCGAGAATTCGATCGAAGGGTCGGTGCTGCCGACGCTGGACAGCCTGGCGGTGGGGGAACCGCTCCAGATCTACGCCGAACTGACCCTCGACGTGGCCTTCACCATCGTGACCCGCCCCGGGCACAGCGGGCCGGTGCAGACCGTGGCCGCCTTCCCGGTGGCGCTCGCCCAAGTGCGGCGATGGCTGGCCGCCAACCTGCCCGACGCCGAAATCGTGCCGGCCACCTCCAACGCCGCGGCCGCCCACCAGGTCGCCGAGGGCAACGCCGACGCCGGGGTGAGCACCCGACTGGCCGCTGAACGCTGCGGGCTGGACATCCTGGCCGCCGACGTCGTCGACGAGGCCAACGCTCGAACCCGCTTCGTCCTGGTCGGTGCGCCCGGCGTACCGCCGTCGGCCACCGGTGCCGACCGCACCTCGGTGGTGCTGCGCCTGGACAACGTCCCAGGCGCGCTGGTCACCGCGATGACCGAATTCTCGATCCGCGACATCGACCTCACCCGGATCGAAAGCCGGCCCACCAGAACCGAGCTGGGCACGTACATGTTCTTCCTCGACTGTGTCGGACACATCGATGACGATTCGGTGGCCGAGGCACTCAAAGCGCTGCACCGACGTTGTACCAATGTGCGATATCTGGGTTCCTGGCCGACCGGAGCGAGTGCGGGTGCGCCCCCGCCGCGTCTGGACGAGGCCACACGGTGGTTGACGGGTTTACGTGACGGGACGGGCGGCTCATGAGCGGACGGCTGATACTCGTCCGGCACGGGCAGTCCCACGGCAACGTCGCGCGGCGTCTGGACACCCGGCCGCCCGGTGCCGAGCTGACCGACCTCGGGCACGACCAGGCCCGGCGGTTCGCCGGAACGCTCAGTGCGCGTCCGTCGATCCTGGCCCACTCGGTGGCTCGGCGCGCAGCGCAGACGGCAGCCGGTATCGGCACCGAAACCGGTCTCGTCCCATTCGAATTCGAAGGGGTCCACGAAGTTCAGGTCGGTGAGCTGGAGGACCGCAGCGACGACGACGCCGTCGCCGAGTTCAACCGGATCTACGAACGCTGGCATCGGGGCGAACTGGACGTGCCGATGCCGGGCGGCGAGAGCGCCGAGGCGGTACTGGCCCGGTACGTGCCGGTGCTCACCGAACTGCGGCTGCGCTACCTCGACGACCACGACTTCCACAGCGACATCGTGCTGGTGAGTCACGGCGCGGCGATCCGGTTGGTGGCCGCCGTGCTGGCCGGCGTCGACAGCGGCTTCGCCCTCGACCATCATCTGGCCAACACCGAATCGATCGTGCTGGCACCGATCACCGACGGGCGCTGGAGTTGTGTGCAGTGGGCGGCGGTGTCACCGCCGTTCTACCCGGAGCTCGACGCCACACCGGTCAGCGACGCGGTGACGTCCGAGGCCGACCCGATGGGCTAGGCGTACCGCCGGCTCGCAAGTGCGCTCACATCGGCACACGTGCAGCCCACCGCCTCACAGTCGAGGCTGAACGTATGTGCTGCTTCCGGGGTGGTGCAGGTGTCGTCGGTGCACTCCGCGCGGTACCGGACGTGGTGGATCACGGTGCCGTGGCAATGCTCCAGACCGGCTGCGCACTCCCGGCACTGGATGGTCATAGCCCGTTGATAGCACCGCAGGCCGACAAAACGCGGTTGCCGCGCCTAGCCGCCTAGCCCCAACCCAGTTCGTGGAGCCGATCGTCGTCAATCCCGAAATGGTGCGCGATCTCGTGGATCACCGTGATCGCCACCTCGTCGACCACGTCGGCCTCGCTGTCGCAGAAATCCAGCAGGGCTTCGCGGTAGATGGTGATGGTGTCCGGCAAAGATCCGGCGTACCAGGAATCCCGCTCGGTCAGCGCGACTCCCCGGTACAGGCCCAGGATCTCGGGCTCGTCGGGATCGCGATCTTCGACCAGGATCACGACGTTGTCGATCGCGGCGGCCAACCGCGGCGGGATCAGGTCGAGTGCGTCGGACACCAACTCGTCGAACCGCTGCGAGCTCATCCGCACCGGCACGGGTTACGGCCCCGGCGGTACGGGCGCCGGCTCACCCGGCGGCGGCCCGGCAGGCGGGGCCGCACCCTCGGGCGCGGGTGCCGGAGCCTGCTCGGGCGCGGGGGCCGCGGCCTGCTCGGGCGGCGGCGGGTTGAACGTGTTGGCCTGCGTGGGAGCGGGCGCCGCAGTGGTCGCGGATTGCGGCAGGTGCTGGCCGCTCGACGACGAGCCCGATGACCCCGAGGACCCGGACGAATTCGAGCCGGACGAACCCGATGAGCCCGATCCTGACGATCCGGACGAGGACGACCCGGACGAAGACGACGACCCGGACGAACTCGACGACGACGGCTCGTCGACATCCGGCATCGGGATGGGCTCCATGTTGAGCCGCTCCTCCGGGATGTCGGGCGGCGCGACCGGGGGCTGCCCGTTGATCATCAGCGGGCCCTTGGCGCTGTTGATCAACGTCGACCACCCGCCGTTGCCCAGCGTGGCGCCGATGCTGCACGACACCTGGTGGCTGCCGGCCGACCAGCTGGGCAGCGAGATCGTGCTGTAGCTCAGGGCCAGCGTGGTGGTGCGCAACTGGACCGGGGCCAGGTAGGCATCGGTCTGCGCGGTGCACGTGTCCTTGATGAAGTTGTCCTGATCGCCTTCCGAAGGCAGCCCGCCGGGGAACTTCTCGCCGAGGTTGACCGCGCCGGTGACCTCCATGGCGTGCGGCGCCGCGCAATCGACCGGGACGTCGGTGGGCTGGTTGGTGGCGGCGTCGATGCCGAGGCAGGTGCCTGCGGCCCACACCTTCGACTGGTCCACGTCGGACACGTTGCCCGCGGACTCCAACTGGCTGTCGCCAGGACCGAGCAACTGCAGGCCGCACAGCATGCGCCGCTCGCCGGACTGCTTCCAGGCCTTCTCGCCCGACCACAGCAGGCCGATCGTGTACTTGCCGTTGGGGTCGTATTTCGGACCGAGGTAGCCGCGCACCGACGGGGTGCACTGCTCCTGGCTGATCTGCTTGATCCGGTCCACCGTCGGTGGCGGGGAGCCGGGCCCGTACTCGCTGCCGGGGAACGTGCGCATGTCGACGGACTGGGCGACCTCGAAGCGATGGTTGTCCTTGCAGTCGACGATGCGTGCGGCGTCGGGGTTGCGGCCGGGCCAGTTCAGGCAGTCGCCACGCTTGACGTGATTGAACGTGTCGTTGCCGCGGGGGCCCAGGGCGATCGCCCCCGGTCCGGAGTTGGACCCCTCACTCCGGGGCAACGCGGTGATCAGGCCGGCGATGAGCAGTGCGCCGAGCGCCGTCAACAGCAGCGCACGTCGCGTCGACGCGGCTGCCAGGCTCTGCCACCAGTGGTCCCTTGCGGGATGTTCTTCCGGCAGAGGTTCGGCGAGCAGGACCCCGCTCTCGGGCTGCTCGGGGTGCTCGGGTGCTTCCAACATTGCCCTCCATTGTGACAGGCGTGTCAGGCCCTGTGGCAACTGATGCGGTTGTAATGTTGCGAGGTTGTGGCCGGCGGCTGCCGCCCTCGGGTGGGGTCACGTCATCGACCACCTCAGATGTACGTCGCCGCACTTCAAAAAGTAGGGTTGCGCCCGTGATCGACCTCAAGCTGCTGCGCGATAATCCCGACACCGTCCGTGCGTCGCAACGGGCCCGCGGAGAGGACCCGGCGCGCGTCGACGCGCTGCTGCAGGCCGATACGGCGCGGCGGGCCGCGATCTCGACGGCCGACAACCTGCGCGCCGACCAGAAGGCCGCCAGCAAACTGGTGGGCAAGGCGACACCCGAGGAGCGTCCGGCCCTGCTGCAGCAGGCGAAGGACCTGGCCGAGCAGGTCAAGGCCGCCGAAGCCGCTCAGGCCGAGGCCGAGACCGCCTTCACCGCAGCCCATATGGCGATCGGCAACGTGATCATCGACGGGGTGCCGGCCGGCGGCGAGGACGACTTCGTGGTGCTCGACACCTTCGGCGAGCCGCGGGCGATCGAGAACCCGAAGGACCATCTGGAGCTGGGCGAGTCGCTCGGGCTGATCGACATGGAACGCGGCGCGAAGGTGTCGGGTTCGCGGTTCTACTTCCTCACCGGGCACGGTGCGCTGCTGCAACTGGGCCTGCTGCAGCTGGCCACCCAGGTGGCCGTGCAGAACGGTTTCACGCTGATGATCCCGCCGGTGCTGGTGCGCCCGGAAGTCATGGCGGGCACCGGATTCCTCGGCGCACACGCCGACGAGATCTACCGGTTGGAGGCCGACGACCTGTACCTGGTCGGCACCTCGGAGGTGCCGCTGGCGGGCTATCACTCGGGCGAGATCCTGGACCTGTCGGCGGGCCCGAAGCGATATGCCGGCTGGTCGTCGTGCTTCCGGCGCGAGGCGGGCAGCTACGGCAAGGACACCCGCGGCATCATCCGGGTGCATCAGTTCGACAAGGTCGAGGGCTTCATCTATTGCAAGCCCGAGGACGCCGTGGCCGAGCACCAGAAGCTGCTGGGCTGGCAGCGGCAGATGCTGGCGGCCATCGAGGTGCCCTACCGGGTGATCGACGTCGCCGCAGGCGATCTCGGCTCTTCGGCGGCGCGCAAGTACGACTGCGAGGCGTGGGTACCCACCCAGCAGACCTACCGGGAGCTCACGTCCACCTCGAACTGCACGACGTTCCAGGCCAGACGGTTGGCCACGCGCTACCGCGACGAGAACGGCAAGCCGCAGACCGCCGCGACCCTCAACGGCACGCTCGCCACCACCCGCTGGCTGGTGGCGATCCTGGAAAACCACCAGCAACCCGACGGCAGCGTGCGCGTCCCCGACGCGCTGGTGCCGTTCGTCGGCACCGCAGTGCTGGAGCCCGGTAAGTAACCACACAGCCCGGGGGGATGACTGTGGAGGACCCGGTACGGGTAAGGGTGCTCGGCCCGGTGCAGGCCTGGATCGGTGAGGATCCGGCGGATCTGGGGGCGCGGCTGCAACGAGCCCTGCTCGCGAGGTTGGTGGCCGCACACGGCCACACGGTGTCCGTCGACCGGCTCATCGACGATCTGTGGGAGGGCGAGCCGCCACCCAAGGCGTTGTCGGCCCTGCAGGTCTACGTCTCGCATCTGCGCCGGGCTCTCGAGCCTGGGCGGCAGCGTCGGGCACCCGCCCGCATCCTGGTCAGCGCCGCACCGGGATACTGCCTGCGACTGCCCGTCGACGCCGTCGACTCCTGGCTGTTCGAAGCCAAAGCCACTGCGGCGTATGAGGAAACGGATCCGCAGAAGCGGGTTCGGCTGCTTGACGAGGCGCTGGCAGGCTGGTCGGGAGATCCGTTCGCGGGGGTCGGCGACGCGCTGTGGGCCGCGCCCGAGGTGGCCCGGCTGACCGAGCTCCGGCTGGCCGTGGTGGAAGCCCAGGCCGCGGCGCAGGTCGAGCTCGGCCGGTACGGCACCGCGGTGGCGGCGCTGGAACGGCACGTCCGGGAGCGTCCCGGCCGGGAGGGCGCCGCTGCCGTGCTGGCGACGGCGCTGTATCGGACCGGCCGTCAGACCGACGCGCTGGAGGTGTTGCGGCGCACCCGCGACCACCTGGTCGACGAGCTCGGTTTGGAGCCGGGCCGGGCATTGCGCGACCTCGAGCGCGACATCCTGCGTCAGGCCGACCATCTGGAGCCGTCCCGACCGCTTCTGCAGCCGGCGGCACCGGAGGTTGCGGCGCCCGATCGGATCGAGGCGGCCGCCTACGGCCGGGCCGAGGAATTCGCCGAGATCGACAACGCCGCGCGTGCCGTCGTCGCCGGTGGCAGCACGGTGCTGTGGATCGCCGGAGAGGCGGGCTCCGGCAAGACCACCCTGGCCGGCGTCGCGACGGGCCGGTTGCGCGCTGCGGGCTGGCGGACGGTGCACGGGCGTTGTCCGGAGGTCCATGGCGCGCCGGCCGGGTGGGCGTGGACCGAGGTGCTGCGCGAACTGATCGAACCAGGACCCCCGGCGGACGACAGCAGGCAGGCGCTGACCCCGCTTCTGCACGACGGCGCCGCGGTCGAGGCGGGCACGTTCTGGTTGGGACAGGCGGTCGCCGACGTGTTGAGCGCGGTGGCCGAATCCCAGCCCCTGGCAGTCGTGCTCGATGACCTGCACCGCACCGACGGCCTGACGTTGGAGCTGCTGCGGCTGGTGGCCGACCGGATCAAGGATCTTCCGGTGCTGATCATCGGTACCTATCGCCCGTCGGAGGACCGTGGCGAACTGGAGGTCGCCCGGGCCGCGCTGGCGGTCCACACCGCGGCGCACCTGAATCTCGGCGGGCTGGACGCGGCGGCCACCGCCGCTCTGGCCGCCGACTGCGGGATGACCGCTGCCAGTGGAGAGGCCCTGCGGTTGCTGCGGGAGCGGACCGGCGGCAATCCGCTGTTCGTCCGGGAACTGGCCCGGCTGATGGCAGCCGAAGGGCCGGACGCGGTATGGGCGTCAGTGCCGGTCGGGGTCCGTGATGTGTTGCGGCGCAGGCTGGCCCGGCTGCCGGGCCCGACCGTCACGGCATTGCGCCAGGCCGCCGTGCTGGGCCGCGACATCGATGTCGATCTGCTTTCCGAACTGGGCCGCAGCGACCCGGACGACCTGCTCGACGCGCTGGAGCCGGCCGTCCTGCTGGGCCTGCTCGACGAGCCCGAGCCCGGTCGGCTGCGGTTCGCCCACGCGCTGGTCCGCGACACCCTCTACGAGGACACCTCGAAGCTGCGCCGGTCCCGGTTGCATGCCGCTGCGCTGGAGCTGCTCCGCGCGCCGGGGCGGTCGGTCGATCCGGCTGCCCTGGCACACCACGCCGTCGCCGCGGCGACCGCCGAAACATCCGTCGCCGCTGCGGCTTTCGCGACAGAGGCGGCTCGCGAGGCGGACTCGGTCGGTGCCCATGCCGAAGCTGCCCGGCAGTGGCGTGCCGCCGTGCAGATGCTGGAGCTGGCCGCCGGCCGCCGGTTGCTGCCCCGCACCGACAGTCTGGAGGGCGAGATCGACGCCCGGTGCGGGCTGATCTCCGCGCTGGCCCAGTCCGGCGACGCCGTCGCAGCGCGCATCGAGATGAAGGCCGCGCTGCAACTGTTGAGCGGGAAGTCGCGGGACGACCTGACGGTCCGGGTGCTCACCGCGTGGGACACCCCGTTGGTGTGGCGGGACCGCGAATACGACGGGTCCGACGCGCAGATGATCGGGCTGCTGCGTCAAGTGCTGGCCGGCGGCGAAGCCGGCGAGCTCACCGTGGCCGACCGGATCCGGCTGCTCAAGGCGCTTTACGTGGAACTGGAGGGCACCGATCCGGACGGGGCCCTGGCCACCAGCACGGAACTGCTTGAGCTGGCGCGAAAGGCCTACGCCGAGGACCCGGCAGCGTCGGGCCGGCTGCTGTGCACCGCGCTCAATGTCCGGGCCTACTGCGCATTGGGGCCCGACCTCGATGCCGAACGTGACTCGACCGCCACTGAACTCTTGCGGACCGCGGAAGCCACCGAGCAGGCCGACTATCAAGCGGTGGCGCACTGGCTGCTGTCGCTGGCGGCCGGCCATCGCTCCGATCTGGCGACGGCGAAACGACACGTCGACATCGCGGTGGCCCGGGCCGGCACCGGGCAGCTCGTCCACCTCCTCGGCGTGCTCGGGCTGTTCCGGGCCCGGATGCACCTGCTGGCGGGGCGCCTGGACGACGCGGTGGGTGCCTACACCGACCTGGCGGCGCGCATGGTGGAGAACGGTGCCGCCAACGGGGCCAAGCTGGCGATGGTGGGCCGGGTGACCGGCGAGTTCTGCCTCGGGGATCTGGGCCTGCTGGCCGACGAACTGGTTTTCTTCTACAAGGAGGTGTCGGTTGCCGCACTGGACGCCGCGGTGCTCGCGCTGATCGCACGCGGCCGCGACACCGAGGCTCGTGAGCTGTGGCGGGATCGCCGGCCGATCGAGCGGGCGTACTTCTGGCTTCCGTTCACCGTGCTGCGCGTCAACGCCGCGGTGGCGCTCGGCGACCTCGACGAGGCCCGGGACCGGGCGGGTGACCTCGGCTCGTATTCCGGCCGGATCGCCGGGCTCGGCGTCGACGGGCTGATGGTCGGCCCGGTCGACGAGGCGCTCGCCGCCGCTGCCGACGCCCTGGGCCGCCCCGACGAAGCACGTGGTTACCGTGAGGCCGCCTCGACGCTGCGGGACCGGCTGGCCGCGGAGGCCCGGGGCTTCATCGACTGACGTCGGGCGCTTCGTCGCACTCTTCCTCCAGCGCTTCCCCCAGCACCTCGATCTCGCGGGGGATTCGCGTTCCGAAGACCGCCCGCTCCAACCGCCGGTAGCGCTGCCCGACGACGGCGAGGACGATCCGCAGACCGATCCCCACCTGCCCGATCAGTTGTGCGCGTTCGTCATCCGTCATCGCGGCCAGCGAACGCGGACCCTCGAACCACAGTCGGCCGCCCGAGCGGGCGGCGGCCTCCACGGCCGTCCAGTCCGCCACCGACACGTGCTCGGTGATGAGCGGGAACACGTCGCGTTCCTCTTCTTCGATGTGCTCGGTGAGCAGTGCCGACAGCTCGGCCAGCTCGATGACCATCAGGCTGGCGACCTGGCGGTCGCCCATCGACAGTCGCAAGGATGCGGCCCGGGCCCGTAACTGGTCCAACCGCGGGTCCAGGGCGGCGTGATCGTCGGTCAGTTCGCTCAGGTCGAGATGGCTGCCCCCACTGGCCTGGATCACGGGCCACAGGACAGCGTCCTCGGTCGTGTGGTGGTGATGGATCGAGTCACACAGCAACTCTGTGTACCGGGAGATGGCGCGGACCCGGCGCGGCGTGCAGATCACGTCCCGGTCGCGTACCGCGATCGCCAGATCGGTCAGGCGGCGCAGGTCGGCCAGCATGGCGCGGTGCGCCACGGTGATGCCGAGCAGGTCCGGTTCGGGATCGCCTGCGCGACGGGGTTCGACGGTGGGTGCGTCAGTGGTTGCGGTCGACACGGCGGTGCTCCTCGGTTTCGACGGATCCCCGGTTGGTGGATCGCAAGTCTTGAGAGCACAGCCTGCAGACGGGGACTTAAGTGCGACTTGTATCCGGCTTGTCGCGGCCACAGTAGGGTTGCAGCCATGATCGACATCGACCTTGGCGAGGTGCGTAACTGGTTCGGCTTCGGTGTGGCCGGCAACTTCGCCGGCCATCTCGAGCAGGCAGGGGAGGCCGGGGATTTCGTCAAGGTCGTGACCGAAGGGTATGCGCCGAAAGGCATCTTCCCGTGGTACGCGCCCGGCCGGGACGACTTCCTGGGCGAGTTTCCGCTGTCCAGCGATGCCATCCTGCTGCCGGAGCCCGGTGCGGTTGACGGCCCGCTGAACCTGCAGATCGAGCCCGAGGTCGGGGTGGCCTGCCACGTGGTGTGGAACGGCGACACCGTGGTGCGGCTGGAGCCGTTCGCCCTCGGCGCCTTCAACGACTGCTCGATCCGCCGGCCCGGCGCACCGAAGATCAGCTACAAGAAGAACTGGGGGCCGGCCTCCAAAGGTGTTGCGCCGCAATTCTTCGAGATCAGCGACCTCACCCCGGACGGGCCGACCGCCACGATGCGGCTGGTCTGCTACCTGAGCGAGGACGACGGCCAGCAGCACGCCTACGGGGTGGATTCACCGCTGGTCGGCTACTCGTATTACGGCGAGGTCCTGCTGGACTGGATCGTCGAACGGCTGGCCAATCAGAAGGGTTCGGCCGATACGCCGTTGGAGGACGTCGGTGCCCTCATGGTGGCCAGCGGGCACCCCGAGAACGTGCTGATCGGTATCGGTGCCACCCGCTACACACCGCTGGGCGAATCCACCTACCTCAAACCGGGGGACGAGGCCATCGTTCGGGTGTACGACAGCGCCTCCAGCGCGGCTTCCGAACTGCGGCAGGTCGTCTCGGCGCGCTAACCGCCGAGCAATTCCTCCAGGCGGGCGACGAACTCGTCAGGGCGGGCGGGGGTGAACGCGGGCTTCGGGTAAGTGCCCGGCACGTCGAGCGTTATCAGTGTCGAGCGCAGCGGCCGGTGCACATCCAGCGGTAGCCAGCGGCGCAGGTCGGTGCTGCCCCACAGCCGGAAGCGCTGCATCCACAATCCCAGTGGAGTGGCCTGGTAGCCGGTGATCGACCGAAGCGGAATCACTTTCGACGTTCCCGACGGGAAGTGATAGCGCCGCAAGGTGATCGCCTCGCGATCCAGCTGGACCAGGCCGTCGTCGTAGTACTGGCGCGGCGCGGCGGTCATTGCTTGCTGCACCTCAACTCGTGCCCCTTGGTCGTCAGGCACTTGCCGTTCTCCAGATTCCACTGCCAGCCGTGCAGATTGCAGGTGAGGGTATTGCCTTCCACCACACCGAATTTCGAAAGATCGGCCTTCAGGTGCGGGCACCGGCGCTGGATTTCCCATCCGTCCAGGGTGATCGATGAGGAATCGTCATGGGCCTCGGCGAACCAGCCGTCGGCGTAGGCGATGCGCTCATCGGTCAGGCACTTGAAGAACGTGTACAGATACTCGTTGTAGCCGCCCACTCGCCACGCCGTGAACCGGGTGGACAGGAAGATGGTGTTCACCCAGTCGGGCTCGTTGTCGCGCAGCACCGTGCGCACCAGTTCGGGCGGGATGGCGAATCCGTAACGGAACTTCTCGTCGGCGATAGGTTCGCGCACAAGACGTTTCGGGAAATCCAGGACCACCGTCTCGCTGTGCTCGGGGCCGGACAGCTGCAGCTCCACCGGATAGCCGATGCCGTCACAGATCTGATCGGTCTGGCTCATGATCGGCTCGAACAGCGCCCGCAGCCCGGGCAGCAGGGGCTCGCCGGCCGCGGGTGCCCATGAGGCTTTCTCGGCAGCCAGCACCGGGGCCATGCGCTGGGCGAAGTCCTCGATGTAGGCGGCCTTGCCGGTGGTGAAGATGGTCTCCGGATCCTCGACCGGGTGGGTCAGTGAATCCAGTTGCGAGCCCGTGAAATCCGCGGTGCTACCGGGGATCATCAGCAGGCCGCCGTCGTGGCCGTGGCGCCGCATCTGATCCAGGAAAACCACCTGGTCGGGGAAGATGTTCGCCGGATCGCCGTGGTCGTCGTTGAGATCGCGCAACTCGGGGTCCAGGAAGCAGGGCGGCCCGGCTGACGGGATCACCCAGGTGGCGCCGACCTGTGCGATGTACTGGCGGCACCGGTCCATCTGGCGTTGGCGCTTCTGGACGCCGAAGGCCTCCTTGGCGCGGGCGGGCATGTCGTAGACCATCGGGTACCAGATGGCCCCTGAGTACTGCAGCATGTGCACGTCGACCTGACCGAAGTCGGTGTGCACCATGTCAAGATCCACCGGGCGCGCGTCGTTCATGTTGAAAGCGACGGTCTCGCCGTCGTCGACCACCAGGCCCGAGTCGCCGATCGGGCCGTCGGCCGGCGCGCGCAGCGCGACGATCATCACGTCGAGGTCGCCCTTGGGGCCGGTGACGGTGTGTTTGACCGAGTCGGTGGTCTCGAAGAACCGATGAAAGCCCAGCTTCTGCAGTTCGCGTTGCAGGTCGGGTACCGGGAAGTCGGGCAGCAGCACGACGGCGTCTTTGTTGACGTGGCGGCGCAGGTTCTCCGGGTCGAAGTGGTCCTTGTGCAGGTGCGACACGTACAGGTAGTCGACGTTGCCGAGCGTGTCCCAGTCGAGCCCGGTGTTATCGGGGAACGGGAACCATGAGGCGAAGTAGGCGGGGTTGACCCAGGGGTCGCACAAAATGCTGCCAGCCTTGGTCTCGATCAGGAAGCCGGCATGCCCGACGCTGGTGACCTGCACAAACAGCCTTTCGATGGAGTCCTTTGATGCCCGCCCAGCCTAGCCCGAGTTGGGTGATGCGCCGATCCGGGCTGGGATTAGGCTGGCCACGTGGAACCGGTGTACGGGACTGTCATACAACTCGCTCGGGCTGCCTGGCGTCTGCAGGGGCTGAAGTTCAACGTGACCGGGGTGGAGAACATCCCGGTCACCGGCGGTGCGGTGGTGGCCATCAACCACACCAGCTACTTCGACTTCACCTTCGCCGGCTTGCCTGCCTATCTGCAGAAGCGCGGCCGCAAGGTCCGGTTCATGGCGAAGAAGGAAGTCTTCGACAACAAGGTCACCGGGCCGATCATGCGCAGCCTGCGCCACATCGAGGTGGATCGCGACAGCGGGGCCGCCTCGTTCGAGGCCGCCGTCGACTACCTCAAGGCCGGTGAGCTGGTCGGGGTGTATCCGGAAGCGACGATCAGCCGCAGCTTCGAGATCAAGGACTTCAAGTCCGGCGCGGCGCGGATGGCGATCGAGGCCGGGGTGCCGATCGTGCCGCACATCGTGTGGGGTGCACAGCGCATCTGGACCAAGGGCCGCCCGAAGAATCTGTACCGGCCCAAGGTGCCGATCTCCATTGCGGTGGGTGAGCCGATCCAGCCGACGCTGCCCGCCGCCGAACTCACCGCTCTGCTGCATTCACGCATGCAGCACCTGCTGGCCGAGGTGCAGGACGCCTACGGGCCGTATCCGCCCGGCGAGTTCTGGGTGCCGCACCGGCTCGGCGGCTCGGCGCCGACGCTGGCCGAGGCCAACCGGATGGATGCCGACGAGGCGGCCGCGAAGGCGGCCAGGAGAGCCGAGGCCGGACCCGAACCCACCGGGGCCCCGGGGTAAGCCCGCGTATGGAACCGGTTTTCCGAAGCTTGGAGATCGCCGCCGGGCTCGCAGTGCGGGCCACCGGAACCCGGATCACCTTTCGCGGGGTGGGCAATCTGCCCGCCACCGGCGGTGCTGTCATCGCCATCAACCACACCAGCTACGTGGACTTCCTGCCTGCCGCCCTGGCCGCGACCGAACGCGGCCGCCGGATGCGGTTCATGATCAAGGCCGAGATGGAACAGGTGCAGCCTGTGGGCTACCTGATCAAACACACCGGCACGATCCCGGTGGACCGCAGAGCAGGCGCGGGCGCCTACGCGGCGGCGGTGGACGCGTTGCGCCGCGGCGAGCTGGTCGGGGTGTATCCGGAGGCCACGATCAGTCGCGCCTTCGAGCTCAAGGACTTCAAGACCGGTGCGGCGCGCATGGCCCTGGAGGCCGGTGTGCCGATCATTCCGCTGATCGTCTGGGGCGCGCAGCGCATCTGGACCAAGGACCGCCCGAAGTCGCTGGGGCGCAAGAAAATTCCGGTGAGTGTGGTGGTGGGCGAGCCGATCACGGCGACGGGTCCGGTGGCCCAGATCGATGACACCCTGCGGGCCGGGATGTCGGCACTCCTGGACCTGGCTCAGCGGGACTATCCCGCGCCGGCGGGGGCATACTGGGTTCCCCACCGACTCGGTGGCAGTGCGCCGACACTGGCTGAGGCCAAGCGGCTGGACGAGGCCGAGTTGGCCGAACGCGCGCGCAAGCGTGCCGAGCGTGAAGCGACGGGAAAAAAGTGACAGGTGCCGAGCGGGCGCCGGGGCTGATCGCCACCGACGTGGACGGAACGCTGCTCGACGAGGACGAGAAGGTCACGCCGCGCACCCGTGCGGCGGTCCAGGCGGCGGTCGAGGCGGGCGCGACGTTCGTCCTGGCCACCGGACGGCCGCCCCGGTGGGTGGCGCCGGTGGTCGACGGACTGGGCCTGGCCCCGATGGCGGTGTGCGCCAACGGTGCCGTGATCTACGACCCGGCCACGGACCGCATCGTGTCGGCGCGCACGCTCTCGTCCGACGTGCTCGGTGAGCTCGCCGAGATCGCCACCCGGGTGATTCCGGGAGCGGGTCTGGCGGTGGAGCGGGTGGGCGCCTCCGCGCATGACGCGGCGACTCCGCAGTTCGTCAGCTCACCGGGGTACGAGCACGCCTGGCTCAATCCCGACAACACCGAGGTGTCGGTCGACGATCTGCTCAGTGCTCCCGCGGTCAAGCTGCTGATCCGAAAGGCCGGCGCGCGGAGTGCTGACATGGCTGCCGAGCTGCTCAAACACGTTGGTTTGCAAGGTGATATCACCTATTCGACCAACAACGGTCTGATCGAGGTGCTGCCGCTGGGGATCAGCAAGGCCACCGGTGTCGAGGAGTTGGCCGCTCCGCTGGGGCTCACCGCCGCCGATGTCGTGACCTTCGGCGACATGCCCAATGACATACCGATGCTGCGCTGGGCCGGGCGCGGTGTGGCGATGGGCAATGCCCACCCTGAGGCGGTGGACGCGGCCGACGAGGTCACCGTCACCAACGCCGAGGACGGGGTGGCCCGGGTGCTGGAACGCTGGTGGTCCTGACGCGCCGAGCGCTCAGGTGATCGGGGTGAAGCGCTCCAGCTGCACCGGCTGCTGATCGGGTGACGGCGGCGGCAGTTCCACCGGGACACCGTCGACCACACGGGTGACCGTGCCCTTCTCGCGGTCGAAGTTCAGCGTGCCGTGCTGGAAGTTCTGCACGATCCACTGGGGTTCGGGGATCTCGGAACTGGTCGGCAGGCCCAGCGCGCCGCGCTCGAAGCCGAGCGAGCCCCATGCCTCGTAGATGGCGCCGGTCACCGGTTCGGCGCCGCTCTCCGGTGACCAGTACACGGCGCCGTGCTCGAAGGTCGCGTAGCGGGCGGCACCGGCACCGGCGGACTCCGGCGAGGTCGGGTTGCCCAGCAGTCCGTTCGCACCGCCTTCGGCCTGCCACCGGGCGTAGATCGCGCCGCCACGCATCTGTTCGGCCAGGTCCGCGGGGCCGGGTGGCTGGTTGAACCGGGCGGCGATGTCGCGGATGTGGTCCATCTGGGCGTAGGCGGCATTGCCGGGGCAGTCGGTGATACCGACGTCGCGGTGGGTGAAGATCGTCGGCAGGGTGGGGGTCGCTCCGCGCGGGAAGTGGGTGAAAGATCCGCCCGCGGAGGTGAGTACGACGGTGCCGCGCGGGTCGATGTGATCGAGGCCGAGTCGCCAGCCCAACAGCCGGCCGGTGTTGCGCACCTGGATCTCGGTGGGTGGCACGACGTCGAAATCGCCCAGCATCGCCACACCCCAGGTGTCGATGTTGAAGCCGCCGGTATGCGAACCCTCGACCGGCTTGTCCATGCCGCCGGCGCGGCCTTCGAACACCTGCCCGTACTTGTCGACCATGGCGTTGTAGGCGATGTCGCACCAGCCGAGCTCGCGGGTGTGGTACTCGTAGATCGACCGGATGATGCCTGCTGAATCCTCGGGGGCGTAGTCGTTGCTGCCCGCCGTGTGGTGCACGATGCCGGCCCGGATGCCCTTGTCGTACACCGTGTTTCCGCATCGCATCGACTCATCGGCACCCCACTGGGCCCGGCTGATGATGGTCGGCGGTTGGCCGGGGTTGATGGCGGCGATCGGTAGTGGTCCGACGTCGACGGGGGACTGGGGCGGGCTGATCAGCACCGCGGTGACGTTCTGGCCGATGGGCGCTTCGACGTTGGCGGGCACATAGCCGAGGGCCGGCTTGGCCGGCCGGGGCTTTCCGGGCGGCGGGGTGGGGGCCTGCGGTGCGCGGGTGACGGAGATCTGCACGGTGTTGGTGCGCCCGACGAACACCGGTTCGGTGCCCCGTGGGCCCGGGGTGTCGGCGCCGACGCCGTCGAGGTTCTCGGCCTGGTACCAGGGGCCCCAGGTGCCGTCGTCCTTGCGGGCCCGGACCCGGGCGGAGGTTCCGCGCAGGTCCGGTGAGGTGAGCGCGACCATCGAGAACGGGGTGTCCTGATGGATCTCGCGGACACTCTCGCCGACCGCGAGATTGTCGAGCGGTTGCTGTGTGAGTTGTGGTGCCGCGTCAGATGGATTGGGCTGTTTGCCATGTTCGGATCCGGCGATCGCCCAGGGCGCGATCACGACCGTCGCCGCAAGTGCGGTGAAGAGAATCGGCGGCGCGGAACGGCGGGACTGCACGGACTGATGTTACGTATGAGTCAGATGTTGCGAATGTTTCGACACGGTCCCCGCGTGTCTTTCACAGGCAACGGCACCGCAGAGCCGATGGCTTCTGCGGTGCCGTTCTTCCAGTAGGGCCTTTGTTACGGGACCGGCGCCGGGGCCGGGGCCGGCGGCGGCACCGCGGCGGCCGGGGCCTTCATCGCCGAGGTGATCGCCGGCATGACCATGCCCTTGAGCAGGTCGATGGCCTGGCCGGCGCCGAGCTGGTTGGCAGCGCTGGACAGGTCGCCGAACAGCCCGCCACCGCCGCCGCCCGTGGCGGGCATCGCGGCCAGCGACGGATCGGCGCCCAGCAGCGGGTAGGTCCCCGCACTGGGATCCAGCCCGATCGGAGCCGAGATCGGCACCTCGCCCGGGGCGCCCAGGCCGCCGAGGCCGCCGGAGAGCGACGGGTCGAGGCCCGTCGGCGAGGTCAGGCCCCCACCGCCCAGTCCAGCGGGGGTGGTGGTCAGCCCGCCCGGCACGGCGCCCGCCGGCGTCAGTGCCGGATTGGTCAGCGAGCCGGTCGGCGCGGTGAGCGCCGGGTTGGTCAGCCCACCCGGTGCGGCCGGAAGGCCGGCCGTCGGCGAGGTCAAGCTCGGCGACAGACCGTTGGGGCTGATCAGCGAGGCGTCAGGCGAGGTCAGGCCGGGGGAGGTCAGTCCCGGTGACGTGAGCCCCGGTGACGTGAGTCCGGGCGAAGTGAGCCCGGGGTCGGTCAGGCCCGGTGCGGTGAGCCCCGGCGACGTCAGGCCCGGGGACGCCAGACCGGGTGACGTCAGCGTCGGCGAGCCGAGGGTCGGCGTCGGCGACGAGCCGGTCAGCAGGCTGTTCGGCATCGGCGGCAGGTTGATGCCGAACTGGGACAGGCCCTGCGACAGTGCGGACATCAGTTCACCGGGAAGGTCGGTGACCAGTGCGGCCTGGGTGAACTCGCGCTCCTGTGGCGCGGGGGAAAGCTGCGACATGGCAACTAGGGCGACTGGACTTGCGACTGCCACTGCGGCGACTGCGCTCATGGCTGTCGAGAGCTTGCGTCGACGGCGGTTCGGCACGGAAGTCTCCTCAATTTGTTGCTGCTCGGACGTGCACTTCACATAACTGGGTGGTGCATTCCTCTTGCTCCGTCGGCATTCCGGACCAGATGGTGTGAAGCCCATGAGTGCCAACGAGATCGATGTTAGGGCTGTGACTCATGGGTCTAAAGTGACGATATTGAATCGTGAGCGAATTGCGACCTGGGCCCTTCGTTGAATTCGGGGCACAGGGGCGTGGTCGGATACCCTGGCTGCCGATGACGTCCTTATCTCCCCGGGTCGCTACAGACCAGTCCAGCGGACATTTCGACTTATTCGTCGTCGGCTCCGGTTTCTTCGGTCTGACGATCGCTGAGCGCGTGGCGACGCAACTGGGCAAGCGTGTCCTTGTTATCGAACGCCGTCCGCATATCGGTGGTAACGCCTACTCGGAAGCCGAACCGCAGACCGGTATCGAGGTCCACAAGTACGGGGCCCACCTGTTCCACACGTCCAACCAACGGGTGTGGGACTACGTGCGGCAGTTCACCGACTTCACCGGCTATCAGCACCGCGTCTTCGCGATGCACGCCGGCCAGGCCTACCAGTTCCCGATGGGACTCGGCCTGGTCTCCCAGTTCTTCGGGCGCTACTTCACCCCGGACGAGGCCCGGGCGCTGATCAAGGAGCAGGCGAGCGAGATCGCCGGGCACGAGGCGGCCAACTTCGAGGAGAAGGCCATCTCGCTGATCGGCCGCCCGCTCTACGAAGCGTTCATGAAGCACTACACCGCCAAGCAGTGGCAGACCGACCCACGCGAGCTGCCGGCGGCCAACATCACCCGCCTGCCGGTGCGCTACACGTTCGACAACCGGTACTTCAACGACACGTACGAAGGTCTGCCGGTCGACGGGTACACCGCGTGGCTGCAGAACATGGCCGCCGACGACCGCATCGAGGTGCGGTTGGACACCGACTGGTTCGACGTGCGCGACGAACTCCGTGCGGCCAACCCTGACGCCCCGGTCGTCTACACCGGGCCCCTGGACCGCTACTTCGACTACTCGGAGGGCCGGCTCGGCTGGCGCACACTGGATTTCGAGCTCGAAGTGCTCGAGACCGGGGATTTTCAGGGCACCCCGGTGATGAACTACAACGACGCCGACGTGGACTACACCCGCATCCACGAGTTCCGCCATTTCCACCCCGAGCGGGACTACCCGTCCGACAAGACGGTGATCATGCGGGAATTCTCGCGATTCGCCGAAGTGGAAGACGAGCCGTACTACCCGATCAACACCGAGGCCGACCGTGCACTGCTGGGCGCCTACCGGGCCCGCGCCAAGGACGAGACCGCCTCGGCGAAGGTGCTCTTCGGCGGCCGGCTGGGCACCTACCAGTACCTCGACATGCACATGGCCATCGCCAGTGCGCTGAACATGTACGACAACACCCTGGCACCGCACCTGTCCGAGGGTGCACCGCTGGCTACCGAAGTGGAAAGCAGCAAAGCATGAGTGACATCCCATCCGGCG
The DNA here is from genome assembly GCF_004762045.1 of Mycobacterium sp. DL99. GTDB lineage: Bacteria > Actinomycetota > Actinomycetes > Mycobacteriales > Mycobacteriaceae > Mycobacterium. The sequence goes on along the minus strand of NZ_SJOM01000007.1, from coordinate 6,229,377 downwards.
CGCTCGACGCCGGAGAATCGCGGGCCGTCAGTCTGCTGGCCCGCGTCATCCTGCCGCGACCGGGCGAGCCGCTGGACGTCCGTCAGCTCTACATCAAGGAATCCGACACCAATGCTCGTAGGGCACATGCGCCGACCCGCACCGCCCTGGAGATCGGCACCGAATCCGAGGTCTCGTTCGCCACGTACTTCAACGCCTTCCCGGCCAGCTACTGGCGGCGCTGGTCCAGCCTGAAATCGGTGGTGCTGCGCGTCGAGCTGACCGGCAGCGCCCGCGTCGACGTCTACCGGTCCAAGGCCACCGGCGCGCGGATCACCGTCGGCGGCGCTCCGGTGTCCAGCGAAGGAAACCCGGCTGGATCCGATGGTGGCGCCCGCGCCACGGTCGAATTCGAGATCGACCTGGCCCCCTTCGAGGACGGCGGCTGGATCTGGTTCGACATCACCACCAACTCCGCGGTGCGGGTGCACAGCGCCGGTTGGTACGCGCCCTCACCCGCGCCGGGCCGGGCCAACATCGCCGTCGGCATCCCCACCTTCAACCGGCCCTCGGACTGCGTCAATGCTCTGGCCGCCCTGACCTCGGATCCGTTGGTGGACGAGGTGGTCGGTGCGGTCATCGTGTCCGATCAGGGCACCAGCAAGGCCAAGGACCACCCCGGTTTCGAGCCCGCCGCGGCCGCGCTGGGCAACCGGCTCACGATCCACAACCAGCCCAACCTCGGCGGGTCCGGCGGCTACAGCCGGGTGATGTACGAGGCGCTGAAGAACACCGACTGTGAGCAGATCCTGTTCATGGACGACGACATCCGTATCGAACCCGATTCGATATTGCGTGCCCTGGCCATGAACCGGTTCGCCAAAGAGCCGATCCTGGTCGGCGGTCAGATGCTCAACCTGCAGGAGCCCTCGCACCTGCACATCATGGGCGAGATGGTGGACCGGGCGAACTTCATGTGGTCGGCGGCGCCGAACGCCGAGTACGACCACGATTTCGCCAAGCATGCGCTCGACGACGTCGAGTCCGACCGCAGCAAGCTGCTGCACCGCCGCGTCGACGTCGACTTCAACGGCTGGTGGATGTGCATGATCCCGCGGCAGGTCGCGGAGGAGCTCGGCCAGCCGGTGCCGTTGTTCATCAAGTGGGACGACGTCGAGTACGGCCTGCGCGCCGCCGAGCACGGCTACCGCACCGTCACCCTGCCGGGTGCGGCGATCTGGCACATGGCCTGGAGCGACAAGGACGACGCGATCGACTGGCAGGCCTACTTCCACCTGCGCAACCGGCTCGTGGTGTCGGCCATGCACTGGGACGGCGACGTCCGCGGGCTGATGGCCAGCCATCTCAAGGCGACGTTCAAACACCTTCTGTGCCTTGAATATTCGACTGTCGCCATTCAGAACCAGGCGATGGAGGATTTCCTGGCCGGCCCGGAGCACATCTTCTCCATCCTGGAGTCGGCCCTGCCCGACATCCGCGCGATGCGCCAGCAGTTCCCCGATGCCGTCGTGCTGGCCGGGGCCACCGAACTGCCGCCGGCCTCGGATCTCAAGCGCAGGAAGATCAGCATCCCGGTGTCCAAGCCGGCGATCCTGGTGAACCTGGCTCGCGGCGCGGTCCACCAACTGCGTAAGCACGATCCCGGGACCCACGTCCGGCCGCAGATCAACGTGGCCACCCAGGACGCCCGCTGGTTCTCGCTGTGCCGGGCCGACGGGGTCACCGTGACCACGGCCGATGGCCGCGGTGTGGTGTACCGGCAGCGCGATCGGGCCAAGATGTTCGCACTGCTGCGTGCCTCGCTGCGCCAGCAGTTGCGCGTGGTCCGTCAATTCGACCGGATGCGCAAGGTCTATCGTGAGGCGCTGCCGGTGCTGACCAGCACCCAGAAGTGGGAGACGGTGTTGCTGAGCGAGTCGGCGGAGAAAAACTGACATGACCGATGCCCCGCGCGGCGAGGACGCCGTGTTGGTCGCCGTGCAGTCCGCCCTGGCCACGCGGCCAGGCGTGCTGGCCGGCGCCCGTGCGCTGTCGCATTTCGGTGAGCACAGCCTGGGTTGGCTCGGGCTCGCGGCCGTCGGTGCCCTGGCCCAGCCCACCAAGCGCAAGTCATGGATCGCCGTGGGCGTCGGCGCCTTTGCCGCCCATGCCGCCGCGGTCCTGATCAAGCGGGTGGTGCGCCGGGAGCGGCCGCACCACCCCGACATCGCTGTGAACGTCGGGACACCGAGCCGGTTGAGTTTCCCGTCGGCACATGCCACCTCGACCGCCGCGGCGGCCGTTCTGCTGGCCCGGACCACGGGACTGCCGGTGCGGGCGCTGCTGGTCGTGCCGATGGCGCTGTCGCGCCTGGTGTTGGGCGTGCACTATCCCACCGACGTACTGACCGGCGTGGCCGTCGGGACGGTCGTGGGTTCTGTGGTCGGAAAAACTGCCGGTGTCGGGCAGAAGGAGACTGTGGCCAAATGAGTGAGGAAGCGCAGCCGGAGGCCGGGCCGCCGAAGAATCTGGCCGTCGGGCTGATCAAGGCGCTGCGGCCACGGCAGTGGATCAAGAACCTGCTGGTGCTCGCGGCGCCGTTGGCCGCCGTCGGCAGCGGAATCGAGTACAACTACGCCGACCTCGCCTTCAAGGCGTCGATCGCGTTCGTGGTGTTCTGCCTGGCCGCGTCGTCGATCTACCTGATCAACGACGCGCGTGACGTCGAGGCCGACCGTGCCCATCCCACGAAACGGTTCCGGCCGATCGCCGCGGGTGTGGTGCCGGAGTGGCTGGCCTACACGCTGGCGATCGTGCTCGGGCTGGCCTCGCTGGGTATCTCGTGGCTGCTGACACCGGATCTGGCACTGGTGATGGCGGTGTACATCGCGATCCAGTTGGCGTACTGCTTCGGGCTCAAGCACCAGGCGGTGCTCGACATCTGCATCGTGTCCTCGGGGTTCCTGCTCCGCGCGATCGCCGGTGGTGTGGCCGCCGATATCCCGCTGTCGCAGTGGTTCCTGTTGGTCATGGCCTTCGGCTCGCTGTTCATGGCGGCCGGAAAGCGTTATGCCGAGCTGCAACTGGCCGAGCGCACCGGTGCCAAGATCCGCAAGTCGCTGGAGAGTTACACCAGTAGCTACCTGCGCTTCGTCTGGACGTTGTCGGCCACCGCGATGGTGGTCTGCTACGGCCTGTGGGCGTTCGGGCGCGACAGTGCGAATGATGCGCTGGGGCTCGATGGCCAGGACGCTTCGTGGTACGCGATCACGATGGTTCCGTTCACGATCGCGATCCTGCGTTATGCGGTTGACATTGATGGTGGCATCGCCGGTGAGCCAGAGGAGATCGCGCTGAAAGACCGAGTGCTGCAGGTCCTGTTCCTGGCGTGGATCGGAACCATCGGTGCTGCCATCTACTTCAGCTGACCGAATTACTCTGCGCCGCCTGGCGGGCGGCGTGGGTGCCCGGTTGGCGCGCTGGCCGGTGTTTCCGTACGACGTCACGGTGCGGATCAGCTTGTGGGTGAGTGTGGTCGTGGTCGCCGGCCTGTTCGGCTGGGGTGCGTGGCAGCGCCGCTGGATCGCCGACGACGGCCTGATCGTGCTGCGCACGGTGCGAAATCTGTTGGCGGGCAACGGCCCGGTCTTCAACGCGGGTGAGCGGATCGAGGCCAACACCTCCACGGTGTGGACCTACCTGGTGACGCTGGGCGCATGGCTCGGCGGCCCGGTCCGGATGGAGTACGTGGCCCTGGCGTTCGCGCTGACGCTGAGCGTGCTCGGCGTCGTGCTGGCGATGCTCGGAACCGGCCGGTTGTATGCCCCGAGCCTGCAGGGCCGCCGCGCACTGCTGCTGCCCGCTGGTGCACTGGTCTACATCGCGGTCCCGCCCGCCCGCGACTTCGCCACCTCGGGGCTCGAAAATGGTTTGGTGCTGGCCTATTTGGGTCTGCTGTGGTGGATGATGGTGTGCTGGTCGCAGGCTCTGCGCGCGGCTCCCAAAACGGTCGGTCGTGGCAGCCCGAAGGCCGCGCCCAATCCGGTCTCGAGCCGGTACTTCGAGGGGGCGCTGGCCACCGTCGCCGGGCTGAGCGTGCTGATCCGCCCCGAGCTGGCGCTGATCGGCGGTGGCGCGCTGGTCATGATGCTGATCGCGGCGCGCGGTTGGCGTCGCCGGGTCCTGATCGTGGTGGCCGGCGGACTGCTGCCGGTCGCCTACCAGATCTTCCGGATGGGTTACTACGGGCTGATGGTGCCGGGCACCGCGGTCGCCAAGGACGCGTCGGGATCCAAGTGGTCCCAGGGCCTGACCTATCTGACCAATTTCAACCAGCCGTACCTCCTGTGGGTACCGGTGATGCTGCTGGCCGCGCTCAGCGCCGTCCTGCTGACCACCAGGACCCGGCCGTGGTGGGTGCGCCATCAGGTGCCCCGCGGCTACGGCTGGCTGGCCCGGACCGTTCAAAGTCCGGCTGCCGTGGTGCTTTTCATGTTCCTCAGCGGGCTGCTGCAGGCGATCTACTGGGTGCGCCAGGGCGGCGACTTCATGCACGGCCGGGTGTTGCTGACGCCGCTGTTCTGCATGCTGATGCCCGTCGCGGTGATCCCCGTCGTGCTGCCCGACGGCACCAAGTTCACCAGGGAGACGGGTTACCTGCTCGCCGCGGCCACGAGCGTGCTGTGGGCCGCGGTGGTGGGCTGGTCGATCTGGGCGGCCAACTCGTCCGGCCTGGGCGCCGACGGTACGCGGGTCACCTACACCGGCATCGTCGACGAGCGCCGGTTCTACTCGCAGGCCACCGGTCATGCCCACCCGTTGACCGCTGCCGATTACCTGGACTACCCGCGCATGCGTGCGGTGCTGACGGCCATCAACAACACCCCCGACGGGGCACTGTTGTTGCCGTCGGGCAATTACGACGTGTGGGACGTCGTCCCGGCCTATCCGCCCCCGCCCGATCTCTCCCCGGCGGAACGGCGGGCGTTGGCCACCCCGCACACCGTGTTCTTCACCAACATGGGCATGCTGGGCATGAACGTCGGGCTCGACGTGCGGGTCATCGACCAGATCGGCCTGACGAACCCGCTGGCGATGCACACCCAACGGTTGACCGACGGCCGTATCGGCCACGACAAGAACCTGTTCCCGGACTGGGCGGTGGCCGAGGGGCCGTTCCTCAAGACCAGGCCCTACATCCCGGCTTATCTGGACGAGGAATGGATCGCCCAGGCCGAGGCGGCGCTGGCCTGCCCGGCCACCGAGTCGATGCTCAGCTCGGTGCGCGGCGAGATGACCCCGCGGCGGTTCCTGTCCAACCTCGCGCACGCTTACGAGTTCACGAAGTACCGGATCGACCGGGTGCCGCTCTATGACCTGAAGCGCTGCGGTCTACCGGTTCCCGAGCCCAAGAAGCCGCCGTACACGGGGATGCCGGCCACGGGGCCGTAAGGCTGTCTGAACTGAATCTGTGTGGTTGGTAACGCTGGGCGTGCTAGCGCCGATACCCAGACGAGCCTGTGCACAGATCTTGAATGGACGGTACGAAAAAACCGATGCTGACCTCTGGTGTCTCCGTCACGCGTCGATGGGGCCGGCGCCTTCTGACGGCTACCGCCGCGATCGCGATGCTGCCCGCTGTCGGGGCGCTCGCCGCTGCGCCGCCTGCCGGGGCGTTCTCCCGCGAGGGGCTGCCCGTCGAGTACCTCGACGTGTATTCGCCGTCGATGGGGCGCAGCATCCGCGTGCAGTTCCAGGGTCCGGCATCGGCGCCCGCCCCGGCGAGCACCACAGAAGGGGCGCAGGCCCAGCCCGCCCCGGCGACTTCGCCCAGCGGGCCGAGCAAGGCGGTCTACCTGCTGGACGGCATGCGCGCGCAGGATGACCTCAGCGGCTGGGACATCAACACCCCCGCGTTCGAGTGGTTCTACGGTTCCGGCCTCTCGACGGTGATGCCCGTCGGCGGGCAGTCCAGCTTCTACAGCGACTGGTATTCGCCGTCGACTCTGAACAAGCAGACCTATACCTATAAATGGGAGACGTTCCTCACACAGGAGCTACCGGCCTATCTGGCCGCCAACAAGCAGGTGTCCGCGACGGGCAACGCCGTGGTCGGGTTGTCCATGTCGGGCAGTGCCGCGTTGATCCTGTCGGCCTATCACCCAGGTCAGTTCAGTTACGCCGCGTCGCTGTCGGGATTCCTCAACCCGTCGTCACTGCTCATGCAGCAGGCGATCCGTGTGGCCATGCTCGACGCGGGTCGCTACAACGTCGACAACATGTGGGGTCTGCCCTGGGACGGCGCCTGGAAGCGCAACGACCCCGTCAAGCAGGTGGCCAAGATCGTGGCCAACGGCACGCGGCTGTGGGTGTACTGCGCACCCGGCGGCGCCACCGGGCTCGACGAGGGCTCCGACCCGAACCTCGCGATGAGCGCCAGCAGTCTGGAGACGCTGGCGATCAAGAGCAACAAGGACTTTCAGGAGGCCTACACCAAGGCGGGCGGCGGCAACGCGAGCTTCCATTTCCCGTCGGCGGGTAACCATGCCTGGCCGTACTGGGCGGCTCAGTTGCAGGCCCTGAAACCAGACCTGATCGCGACCATCAACGGCTGAGGGGCGACCAGGGACGACAACTGCTGAAGAGAAGCATCACGCATTCGTGTGGTTGACTACACGGGCACGTGAGCCGCTTACGTCGGTCCTGACATCGATGTGCGGAATACGAAGAAGAGATTCAGATAGGGAGCGGTATGAAGTTCGTTGGGAAGATGCGCGGCTTGTCGCGCCGGCTGACGGTCGCGGCAGCGGCAGCGGCCGTGCTGCCTGGCCTGGTTGGCGTCGTGGGCGGCTCGGCGACCGCCGGAGCCTGGTCTCGACCTGGCCTACCGGTCGAGTACCTCGAAGTTCCGTCGGCAGCGATGGGGCGTGACATCAAGGTCGAGTTCCAGAGCGGTGGAGCGGGTGCACCTGCGCTGTACCTGCTCGACGGTATGCGCGCTCGCGAAGACCAGAACGGGTGGGACATCGAACTCCCGACGTTCGAGTGGTTCCTGAACTCGGGCATCTCGGTTGTCATGCCGGTCGGTGGCCAGTCCAGCTTCTACACCGACTGGTACAAGCCGGCGTGTGGCAGCAAGGACGGCGGCTGCAAGACCTACAAGTGGGAGACCTTCCTGACCCAGGAGCTCCCGGCGTACCTGGCGGCCAACAAGGACGTGAAGTCGACCGGTAGTGCTGTGGTCGGTCTGTCGATGGCCGGTTCGTCGGCGCTCATGCTGTCGGCTCGCCACCCGGATCAGTTCATCTACGCGTCCTCGCTGTCGGGCACGTTGAACCCGTCTGAGGGCTGGTGGCCGATGCTGATCGGTGTCTCGATGGGTGACGCCGGTGGCTACAAGGCCGATGACATGTGGGGTTCGACGGGCGACCCGAACAACGCCTGGAAGGCCAACGACCCGACGGAGAACGTCGCGACCCTGGCCAACAACGGCACCCGTCTCTGGGTGTACTGCGGTAACGGCAAGCCGGGCGAGCTGGGCGGCGCCGACATGCCCGCGAAGTTCCTCGAGGGCTTCGTCTGCCGGACGAACTCCACCTTCCAGGAGAAGTACATCGCGGCCGGTGGCAAGAACGCCGTGTTCAACTTCCCGCAGAGCGGTACGCACAACTGGGCCTACTGGGGCCAGCAGCTGCAGGCCATGAAGCCTGACCTGCAGCGCGTCCTGGGTGCCACCCCGACCGCCTGAGCGGCCGGATAGATATACGGACGACGGCGGCGATCCTCACGGATCGCCGCCGTCAGCCGTTTCTGGGCCCCTGCTGTGGTTGCGATGTGGTTCACTACAACGCGGGTTACGTGTGCGGGGGCACTTTCGAACGACCGGCAGCATGAGAGGTTGATGATGAGACGTGCGTTGAGTCTGATGCGGGCGATGCTGCTGGCCCTGTTGGCCCCAGTGCTCGGTACTGCCCTCTGGGCCGTGTCGGCGACGACGAGCGGCCCGGCCCGGGCTGACGGTGTCGAATACCTGATGGTCCCGTCGGCCGCGATGGGCCGCGACATCCCGGTGGCATTCCAGGGTGGCGGGCCGCACGCGGTGTTCCTGCTCGACGCGTTCAACGCGGCCCCTGACGTGAGCAACTGGGTCAACGCCGGCCATGCGATGTCGACTCTGGCCGGCCGCGGCATCTCGGTGGCGGCCCCGGCCGGCGGAGCCTGGAGCCTCTACACCAACTGGGAGCAGGACGGCAGCAAGCAGTGGGAGACCTTCCTGTCCGCCGAGCTGCCCGACTGGCTGGCCGCCAACAAGGGTCTGGCCCCGAACGGGCACGGGATCGTCGGCGCCTCGCAGGGCGGTACCGCGGCGGTGACGCTGGCCGCATTCCATCCCGACCGGTTCCGCTTCGCCGGATCGCTCTCGGGTTTCCTGACCCCCTCGGCCACCACCGTCAACGGTGCGATCACCGACGGGATGGCGAAGTTCGGCGGCGTGGACAGCTACGGGATGTGGGGAGCCCCACAGCTCGGCCGCTGGAAGTGGCATGACCCCGACGTTCACGTGCAATTGCTGGCCGACGCCAACACCCGGTTGTGGGTGTACAGCCCGGCCGCGCTGACATGCAGCGACCCGGCCGCGATGATCGGCGTGTGCGATCTGGCGCAGGGCAGCAACCGGTCGTTCTACCAGCATTACCGTTCCGTCGGCGGCAGCAACGGGCACTTCGACATGCCCGCCGGCGGCCAGCACGACTGGGGCAGCTGGGCCCCGCAGCTGGCGCAGATGTCAGGCGAACTGGTCGCGACCATCAAGTAGAAGGTCGCTGGAACTGCGAATCAGCTGCGCCGGGACACTTTTCACCAGCCGGTACGGTGGAAGCGTGCAGCACTCGGTACGGTCGGCCACCCTGGTGGTAGCGGTGTCCGCTGCGTCGTTGCTCACGGCGTGCGATGCGGGCGGTGACATCATGGCGCCGCTGGCTCTGCCCACCTCACAGATCAACGGCGCGCAGCCGCAGGCGGTGTCTGCGCAGCCTCTCCCACACCGCAGCGGTGATCTGGCCGTCACGTCGCAGCAGCGCACCTACCTCGACGAGCTCAAGGCCGCCGGGATCACCCCGTCCAGTGAGCTGCTGGCGTTGTCGATCGGGTCGTACGTGTGCCAGGGCCGCGCCGCCAAGCAGGATGACCAAGCAGTGCGAGAATTCGTCCTGCCGCTGGTGCGCAGCGATGTCCGGGCGGCCCATTCCGGTCAGGAAAGCCCGACACCTGGCGAGATCGACACCGCCGCCACCGACTACATCCGAACCGCCACCGAACATCTCTGCTGAGAAGCAGATCACCGCACCGCACGCGAGGAGCCCCAGTAACCCATGGCCAAAAATGCCAGCCGCCGGAAGCGTCACCGCATCCTGGCCCTGATCGCTGCCGCGGTGATGGCTCTCGTCGTGGTGCTCGTGGTGACGATGGTCGTGATCTACATGCGTCGTCCCGAAACCCCGTCGGTGCCGCCGTCAGCCCAGCCCCCGGCCGGGGTGCCGGGTCCGTCGGCGACGCGTAAGCCGCGCCCGGAGTTCCAGTCCGCCGACTGCCCCGACGTGATGCTGGTCTCGATTCCAGGCACCTGGGAGTCCTCGCCGCAGGACGACCCGTTCAACCCGACGCAGTTCCCGCTGTCGCTCATGAGCAACGTGAGCCGGCCGATGGCCGAGCAGTTCGGGACGGACCGCCTCGAGGTCTACACGGTTCCCTACACCGCGCAGTTCCATAACCCGTTCTCCGCCGACAAGCAGATGTCGTACAACGACAGCCGGGCTGAGGGAAAGCGCACCGCGGTCAAGGCGATGACGGATATGAACGACCGCTGCCCGCTGACCAGCTACGTGATCGCCGGCTTTTCGCAGGGCGCGGTGATCGGCGGTGACCTGGCCAGCGACATCGGCAACGGCCGCGGCCCGGTCGACGAGGACCTCGTGCTGGGTGTGACGCTGATCGCCGACGGCCGCCGTGAACTCGGCGTCGGGCAGGACGTCGGCCCCAATCCGCCGGGGCAGGGTGCCGAGATCACGCTGCACGAACTGCCGGTGCTGTCCGAGATGGGCCTGACGATGACGGGCCCGCGGCAGGGCGGATTCGGTGCGCTGAACAACCGGACCAACCAGATCTGCGGCAAGGGCGATCTGATCTGCTCGGCGCCTGAGGAGGCGTTCTCGATCTTCAACCTGCCCAAGACCCTGGAGACACTGACCGGCAGTGCGGCCGGGCCGGTGCATGCCCTGTACAACACCCCGCAGTTCTGGGTGGAAAACGGGCAGACCGCCACGCAGTGGACGCTGAGCTGGGCCAAAGACATGGTGGACAACGCGCCGCATCCCAAGCACGGTTGACACCGAACACGCCCGGGTCACGACTCGCGCGGCGGATTTGGTCGGGACCATCACGGTCCCTTAACATTAAGAGAAAAATAAGAGCATCGCGCGTGAGTAGTGGGTTTGATAGAGCCGTCAGCTGATTCGTGGGCGCGGATCGGCAGCCCGGTACGATCGTCCGGGTTTGGGTACGTACCGGCCGCCGAGTGGCTGCGACGCACCGCCAGTGACGTGCGCCAACGCGACGAGTACCGCTCTGACAGGAGAGTTATATGCCGTTCATCAATCCGTTCATCAAGGACGGTCAGATCAAGTTCCCTGACGGCGCCAGCATCGTCGAGCACGTCGAGCGTTGGGCCAGGGTTCGTGCTGACAAGCTGGCATACCGCTTCCTGGACTTCTCGACCGAACGTGACGGCGTCGCCCGCGACCTGACCTGGGCCCAGTTCAGCGCCCGGAACAAGGCAGTGGCCGCCCGGCTTCAGCAGGTCACCCAGCCCGGTGACCGCGTCGCCATTCTGTGCCCGCAGAATCTCGACTACCTCGTCGCCTTCTTCGGCGCGCTCTACGCCGGCCGCGTCGCGGTGCCGCTGTTCGACCCGTCCGAGCCCGGACACGTCGGCCGCCTACATGCGGTGCTGGACGACTGCCACCCGTCGGCGATCCTGACCACCACCGATGCCGCCGAGGGCGTCCGCAAGTTCTTCCGCAGCCGGCCGGCCAACCAGCGTCCCCGGGTCATCGCCGTCGACGCCGTGCCCGATGACGTCGCCGCCACCTGGGTCCACTTCAAGGACGTCGACGAGAGCACCATCGCCTACCTCCAGTACACCTCCGGATCGACCCGGATCCCGACCGGCGTGCAGATCACCCATCTGAACATGGCCACCAACGTGGTGCAGATCGTCGAGGCGCTCGAAGGCGAGGAGGGCGATCGCGGCCTGTCCTGGCTGCCGTTCTTCCACGACATGGGTCTGGTCACCGGGCTGATCGCCCCGATGATCGGCCACTACTTCACCTTCATGACCCCGGCCGCCTTCGTGCGCCGGCCCGAGCGCTGGATCCGGGAGATGGCCCGCAAGGAAGGCGACACCGGCGGTGTCATCTCGGTGGCCCCGAACTTCGCGTTCGACCACGCCGCGGCCCGCGGTGTCCCCAAGGATGGCGCGCCGCTCGACCTGTCCAATGTGAAGGCTGTGCTCAACGGCAGCGAGCCGATCTCGGCGGCCACGGTGCGCCGGTTCAACGAGGCGTTCAGCCCGTTCGGCTTCCCGGCCAAGGCCATCAAACCGTCCTACGGTCTGGCCGAGGCAACGTTGATGGTGTCGACCACACCGGCCGCCGAAGAGCCGAAGATCATCTCCGTCGACCGCGACGAGCTCAACAGCGGCCGCATCGTCGAGGTGGACGGCGATTCGATCAAGGCGGTTGCCCAGGCATCGGCCGGCAGGGTCGGCGTCTCGGAGTGGGCCGTCATCGTGGACGCCGAGAGCGCGACGGAGCTGCCCGACGGACAGGTCGGCGAGATCTGGATGAGCGGCCAGAACATGGGCACCGGGTATTGGGGCAAGCCCGAAGAATCGATCGAGGTTTTCCAGAACACCCTCAAATCGCGGACCAGCCCGTCACACGCCGAGGGTGCTGAAGACGACGCCACCTGGGTCCGCACCGGCGATTTCGGTGCCTTCTACGACGGTGACCTCTACATCACCGGCCGCGTGAAGGATCTGGTGATCATCGACGGCCGCAACCACTACCCGCAGGACCTGGAGTACTCGGCGCAGGAGGCCAGCAAGGCGCTGCGCACCGGGTATGTCGCGGCCTTCTCGGTGCCGGCCAACCAGCTGCCCGACGAGGTGTTCGAGAACGCGCACGCGGGGCTGCACCGCGATGCCGACGACAGCTCCGAGCAGCTGGTCATCGTCGCCGAGCGGGCGCCCGGCTCTCACAAGCTCGAAGTCGGCCCGATCACCGACGACATCCGCGCGGCGATCGCCGTGCGCCACGGCGTCACCGTGCGCGACGTGCTGCTGACCGCGGCGGGCGCCATCCCGCGTACCTCCAGCGGCAAGATCGGCCGCCGGGCCTGCCGCTCCGCATATCTGGACGGCAGCCTGCGCACCGGGAAGATCGCGAACGCGTTCCCCGACGAGACGGACTAACCGAACCTCTAAGCCAACGACACGTGGCCGACCAGCCCGTTCTGATGCAAGGTGACCTGAATATGGATGAAACACAAAGCAATTCGAATCTTCCAGAGGGCACCGAGCCCGCCGGGGCACCGGCGTCGCGCCCCGACCTGACCGTCGCGGAGATGCGTGAGTGGCTGCGCAAGGCGGTGGCCACCGCCACGAGTCAGTCGGCCGACGCGATCGATGAGACCACGCCGCTGATCGAGCTGGGCCTGTCCTCGCGCGACGCGGTGGCCATGGCAAGCGACATCGAGGACCTCACCGGCGTCACCCTGACGGCCACGGTGCTCTTCCGGCACCCGACCATCGAGTCGCTGGCCACCGTGATCATCGAGGGCGAGCCCGAGCCCGAGAACACCGATGACGCGGACTGGTCGCGCGACGCCGATGTCGAGGACATCGCGATTGTCGGCGTCGCCACCCGCTTCCCGGGGGACATGAATTCCCCTGAGGAGATGTGGGAGGCGCTGCTGGAAGGCCGCGACGCCATCACGGACCTGCCCGAGGGCCGCTGGGAGGAATTCCTCGCCGAGCCGCGGATCGCCGAACGCGTCGGCAAGGCCAGCATTCGCGGCGGCTATCTCTCGGATATCAAGGGTTTCGACTCCGAGTTCTTCGCGCTGTCGAAGATGGAGGCCGACAACATCGATCCGCAGCAGCGGATGGCGCTCGAACTGACCTGGCAGGCCCTCGAGCATGCCCGCATCCCGGCGTCGAGCCTGCGCGGTACCAATGTGGCTGTGTACGTGGGTAGTTCCAACAACGACTACCAGTTCCTCGCCCTGATGGACCCCACGGCCGCGCACCCCTACGCGATCACCGGTACCGCGACCTCGATCATCGCCAACCGGGTGTCCTACTTCTACGATTTCCGCGGACCGTCGGTATCGGTCGACACCGCCTGCTCCAGCTCGCTGGTCGCCGCGCACCAGGGTGTGCAGGCGCTGCGCTCCGGCGAGGCCGACGTGGCCATCGTCGGCGGGGTCAACGCCATGATCACCCCGATCGTCACGATCGGTTTCGACGAGGTCGGCGGAGTGCTGGCCCCGGACGGCCGGATCAAGTCGTTCTCCTCCGACGCCAACGGATATGCCCGCTCCGAGGGCGGCGGCATGCTGGTGTTCAAGCGGGTTTCCGATGCCCGCCGCGACGGAGACACCATCCTCGCCGTGATCGCCGGCAGCGCGGTCAACCATGACGGCCGGTCCAACGGCATGCTCGCGCCGAACCCGGACGCGCAGGAAGACGTGCTGCGCAAGGCCTACAAGGACGCCGGGATCAACCCGCGCGACGTCGACTACATCGAGGCGCACGGCACCGGCACCATCCTGGGTGACCCGATCGAGGCCGACGCACTGGGCCGGGTGGTCGGCCGCGGTCGCGACGCCGACAAGCCCGCCCTGCTGGGTGCCGTGAAATCCAATGTGGGGCACCTGGAGTCGGCTGCCGGCGCGGCCAGCCTGGCGAAGATGACCCTCTCGCTGCAGCACGACAAGCTGCCCCCGTCGATCAACTACGCGGGCCCCAACCCGTACATCGACTTCGACAAGGAACACCTCAAGGTCAACGACACCGTCTCGGAGTGGCCGCGCTACAGCGGGCATGCCATCACCGGTGTCTCGGGCTTCGGCTTCGGTGGCGCCAACGCCCACCTGGTGCTGCGCGAGGTGCTGCCGTCGGATCTGGTCGAGCCGCAGCCGGAACCCGAAGCGGTCGAGGACAAGTCGGCTGCTGATGACGCCAACGCCGTGCACGTCGGTGGCGTGCGGATGGACGAGTACGGCGAGTTCATCCACGATGAGCCCGAGGTCGACGAATACCCGGCCTACGACGAGGTAGCCCATGAGCTGCCCGGCCTGACCGACGAGGCGCTGCGCCTGCTGGATGCGGCCCGTGCGGAGCTGGCGGCGGCGGAAGCTGCCGAGCCCACCAAGAAGGTTGTCCCGCTTGCTGTTTCGGCGTTCCTGAGCTCACGCAAGAAGGTTGCCGCGGCTGAGCTGGCGGACTGGATCGACAGCGAAGAAGGCCGCGCGTCGACGCTCGAGTCCATCGGACGCTCGCTGTCACGCCGCAGCCACGGCCGTTCCCGCGCCGTGGTGCTGGCCCATGACCACGACGAGGCGATCAAGGGCCTGCGGGCGATCGCCGAGGGCAAGCAGCATCCGACTGTGATCTCGGCCGACGGCCCGGTGACCAACGGGCCGGTGTGGGTGCTCGCCGGTTTCGGTGCGCAGCACCGCAAGATGGGCAAGAGCCTGTACCTGCGGGAGCCGGTCTTCGCCGAGTGGATCAACAAGGTCGACGCTCACATCCAGGATGAGCGCGGGTACTCGATCGTCGAGCTGATTCTCGATGATGCGATCGACTACACCAATGAGACCTGCGAATACCCCATCGAAGTGGTCCAGACGGTGATCTTCGCCCTCCAGATCGCGCTCGGTGAGTTCCTCAAGGCTCACGGAGCGAAACCCGGTGCGGTGGTGGGACAGTCGCTCGGTGAAGCGGCCGCCGCGTACTTCGCGGGCGGCCTGTCACTGGCCGACGCCACCCGGACCATCTGCTCGCGTGCGCACCTGATGGGTGAGGGCGAGGCGATGCTGTTCGGCGAGTACATCCGGCTGATGGCGCTCGTCGAGTACTCGGCTGACGAGATCAAGACCGTCTTCGCCGATTACCCGGGCCTGGAGGTGTGTGTCTACGCCGCCCCGACCCAGACCGTCATCGGCGGCCCGCCGGAGCAGATCGACGCGATCATCGCCCGGGCCGAATCGGAAGGCAAGTTCGCCCGCAAGCTCCAGACCAAGGGCGCCAGTCACACCCAGCAGATGGACCCGCTGCTCGGTGAACTTTCCGCCGAAATCCAAGGTATCGAACCGCATCCGCTGACCACGGGCTACTTCTCGACCGTGCACGAGGGCAAGTTCATCCGGGCCGGCGCCGAGCCGATCCACGACGTGGACTACTGGAAGAAGGGCCTGCGGCACAGCGTCTACTTCACCCACGGCATCCGCAACGCGGTGGACAACGGTCACACCACGTTCCTTGAGCTGGCGCCGAACCCGGTGGCCCTCATGCAGGTTGGGCTGACCACCGCATCGGCCGGCTTGCACGACGCGCAGTTGGTGGCGACCCTGGCCCGTAAGCAGGACGAGGTCGAGTCGATGGTCACCGCCATGGCCCACCTGTTCGTGCACGGCCATGAGCTGGACTTCCGGACCCTGTTCCCGCGCAAGTCCACCGGTTTGGCCGGTGCCCTGGACTTCGCCAACATCCCGCCCACCCGGTTCAAGCGCAAGCAGCACTGGCTGGACGCGCAGTTCACCGCGGACAGCTCGGCAGTGATGCCCGGCAACCACGTCGCGACACCCGACGGCAAGCACGTCTGGGAGTTCGTGTCGAAGGGCACCGCCGACCTCGCCGCACTGGTGAAAGCGGCTGCCGCGCAGGTGCTTCCGGACGCCAAGCTGACCGCTTCCGAGCAGCGTGCGGTGCCCGCCGAGGGCTCCCGCCTGGTCACCACGCTGACCCGGCACCCGGGCGGCGCCTCGGTGCAGGTGCACGCGCGCATCGACGAATCGTTCACGTTGGTCTACGACGCGATCGTGACCCGTGGCGGCGCCGCGGCAGCGCTGCCGACCGCCGTGGGCGCCGGTGTTGTCGCCGAGCAGGTTTCGGCTACCCCAGAAGCGGTGGCTGAGCCCGAGGTCGAGGACGATGCGGCGATTCTGTCCGACAACCTGACCAAGGGCGCCAATCTCGGTGCGGGCTTTGCCAAGTGGTCACCGGATTCGGGCGAGACCATCGCACAGCGACTCGGCACCATCGTCGGCGGTGCCATGGGCTACGAGCCCGAGGACCTGCCGTGGGAGGTGCCGCTGATCGAGCTGGGCCTGGATTCCCTGATGGCGGTGCGGATCAAGAACCGGGTCGAGTACGACTTCGACCTGCCGCCGATCCAGCTGACCGCGGTGCGCGACGCCAACCTGTACAACGTCGAGGAGCTCATCAAGTACGCGATCGAGCACCGCGACGAGGTCGATCAGATCGCCGAATCCCAGAAGGGCAAGACGGCCGACGAGATCGCCGCCGAGCAGTCCGAACTCCTGGGCGGTGCCTCCACGGTCGCCGAGCTCGAGGCCAAGCTGGCCGAGGCCGGACACCCGTTGGCGGAGACGGACTCCGACGACAGCGCTGAAGCTGCCGAAGCCGCACCCGCACTGGACATTCCGGCCCCGCCGAGTGACCCGTCGGGCCCGTCGATCCCGGCTCCGCCGTCGGATCCGTCCGGACCGAGCAAGGCCACCGCGGCCGCGGCCGCGGCCAAGGTGCTCACCCAGGAAGCGGTCACCGAGGCGCTGGGCGCCGACGTGCCGCCGCGTGACGCAGCTGAGCGCGTCACCTTCGCCACGTGGGCGATCGTCACCGGCAAGTCGCCGGTCGGCATCTTCAACGAGCTGCCCTTCGTCGATGTAGAGACCGCGACGAAGCTGTCCGAGCGGCTCTCGGAGCGTGCCGAGGGCACAGTGACGGTCGAGCAGGTGCGCTCGGCGAAGACCATCGAAGAGCTGTCGACGATCGTGCGTGATCAGCTCGAAGAAGGTGTTGTCGACGGATTCGTCCGCACTCTGCGACCGGGCAAAGAGGGCACCTCGCACGTGCCGCTGTTCGTGTTCCACCCGGCCGGCGGATCGACCGTCGTCTACGAGCCGCTGATGAAGCGGCTTCCGGCCGACACCCCGGTGTACGGCATCGAGCGCGTCGAGGGCGCGATCGAGGAGCGTGCCGCCGAGTACGTGCCCAAGCTGCTGGAGATGCACAAGGGGCCGTTCATCCTGGCCGGCTGGTCGCTGGGCGGGGCGCTGGCCTACGCGTGCGCGATCGGCCTGAAGCAGGCAGGTGCCGATGTCCGGTTCGTCGGGCTGATCGACCTCGCGCTTCCGGGCGAGCCGATCGACCAGAGCAAGGAGGGGATGCGGGCCCGTTGGGATCGCTACGCCCTGTTCGCCCAGCGCACGTTCAATGTCGAGATCCCGGCGATCCCGTACGAGGAGCTGGAGCAGCTCGACGACGAGGGCCAGGTGAAGTTCGTTCTGGACGCGATCAAGGACAGCGGTGTGCAGATCCCGGGCGGGATCATCGAGCATCAGCGCACGTCGTATTTGGATCAGCGTGCCCTGGCCACCATCGAGGTCCAGTCCTACGACGGCCACGTCACGCTGTACCTGGCCGACCGCTACCACGATGACGCCATCGTCTTCGAGCCCGCGTACGCGACCCGCAAGCCCGACGGCGGCTGGGGGGAGTACGTCAAGGATCTCGAGGTGGTGCCCATCGGGGGCGAGCACATCCAGGCCATCGACGAGCCGTACATTGCCAAAGTCGGTGCTCACATGAGCGAGGCGATCAACCGTATCGAAGCGGAGAGCGAGAGCAAGTGACCAACAAGACCACGGCTGAACTGCTTGCCGAGCTCCGCGAGAAGCTGCAACAGGCTGCCGATCCGGGCGACGAGAAGGCCAAGGCCCGCCGGGACAAGAAGGGAATTCCGTCCGCACGGGCCAGGATTCACGCCCTGGTCGATCCGGGCAGCTTCCTCGAGATCGGTGCGTTGGCGCGCACTCCGGGTGACCCCAACGCGCTCTACGGCGACGGCGTCGTCACCGGCCACGGGACCATCAACGGCCGCCCGGTCGGTGTGTTCAGCCACGACCAGACGGTGTTCCAGGGTTCGGTCGGTGAGATGTTCGGCCGCAAGGTGGCCAAGCTGATGGAGTGGGTGGCCATGGTCGGCTGCCCGATCATCGGTATCAACGACTCGGCCGGCGCCCGCATCCAGGACGCGGTGACCTCGCTGGCCTGGTACGCCGAGCTGGGCCGCAGACACGAAATGCTGCGCGGCCTGGTCCCGGAGATCTCGATCATCCTGGGTAAATGCGCCGGCGGCGCGGTGTACTCGCCGATCCAGACCGATCTGCTGGTGGCGGTGCGCGATCAGGGCTACATGTTCATCACCGGACCGGACGTGATCAAGGACGTCACCGGCGAGGACGTGACGTTCGACGAACTCGGCGGCGCCGACGTACAGGCCCAGCGCGGCAACATCCACAAGGTTGTCGAGGACGAGGCGGCGGCGTTCCAGTACGTCCGCGACTACCTTTCGTTCCTGCCCGCCAACCACTTCGACGACGCGCCGATCGTGAATCCGGGTCTGGAACCCGAGATCACCCCGCACGATCTGGAGTTGGACGCGATCGTCCCGGATGCCGACAACACGTCCTACGACATGCACGAGATCCTGCTGCGGATCTTCGACGACGGTGACATCTTCGAGATCGCTGAGCAGCGTGGCCCGGCCATGATCACCGCGTTCGCCCGGGTGGACGGCCGCCCGGTCGGTGTGATCGCCAATCAGCCCATGCACCTGTCCGGCGTGGTGGACACCGATGCCTCCGACAAGGCCGCCAGCTTCATCCGGTTCTGCGACTCCTTCAACCTGCCTTTGGTTTTCGTCGTGGACACCCCCGGCGCCATGCCGGGTTTCGCCGAGGAGGAGAAGGGGATCATCAAGCGCGGCGGCCGGTTCTTCAACGCGATCGTCGAGGCCGATGTGCCGAAGGTGACCATCATCGTCCGCAAGGCCTACGGCGGCGGGTATGCGGTGATGGGTTCCAAGCAGCTGTCGGCCGACCTGAACTTCGCCTGGCCGACTGCGCGTATCGCGGTGATCGGTGCCGAGGGTGCGGCGCAGCTGTTGGTGAAGCGGTTCCCGGATCCGACCGCGCCTGAGGTGCAGAAGATCCGCGCCGACTTCATCGAGGGCTACAACCTCAACCTGGCCACGCCGTGGATCGCGGCCGAGCGCGGTTACATCGACGGCGTGATCCAGCCGCACGAGACCCGGCTGCTCCTGCGTAAGTCCCTGCACCTGCTGCGGGACAAGCAGAACATGCCCAAGGTCCAGCGTAAGCACGGTCTGACCCCGATCTGATCGTCAGCTAGGGTCAGGGACCGGACAGCACCGCGGTGCCGTACCGCTCACACAGCAGCAGGGCCAGTTCGACGTCGAGCCGATCGTCGTCGACGGGCCTGCCGCGGCGCTCCTCGGCACGGCCGACGCGGTACTTGACCGAGTTGAAATGCAGGTTGAGTTTCTCGCCCGCCGATTTGTAGCTGGCGCCGCCGTGCAGGTACACCCGCAGGGTTTCCCGCAGCCGGGCGTCGTTGGCGGTGTCCGATGCCAGGGCGCCTAATGTCTGGGAAACGAATTCCTTTGCATCGTCCAGGTTTTCACCGATTAGCGCCGCAGCGGCAAGTCCTGGGTCACCGGCGGCGGTGACCCCGCCGGTGCCGGCGGCGAGCGCGACGCCACGGGCTTTCATGGCCTGACGATGTGATCTGCGGAAGCCGTCGACGCCGTACAACGGTGTGCCGAGCGCAGCTGCAGGGCCGGTGTGCCGTGCGCCCATGTGGGAGCGGACAACCTCGACCGCGGTCGTCGCTGCAGAGGCCGACAGCGGTATCCACCCCCAGCCGGTGTTGCGATCAGCGGCGATGAACAACGGACTACTTTGTGCCCCAACAGCTTCTGCCGAGTCCCGGAGTGCTGACTCCAGCCGGCCGAGCCCGTCGTCCAGTTCGGAGTCGGCCGGCCACCACATCACGACGGCAAGATGTGTCCGCTGCATCGGGTACCGCAGCGTCGCGGTGAGGGTATCGGGGTCGGACACCGAGACCGACAGTGGCGTCGCGAGCAGCTCACGCACCCGCAGCGCCCTGGCGCTGTTCCGGTTGGCCAGCCACCGGTCGCGTTCGGCTTCGTAGACCACCACCACCTGCTGGCTGATCCAGTCGATGTAGCGGAACGACACCGAGGTGATCCGCTCGAACACCGCCAACCCGATCCGGGCCTGAAGTCCGGCGGCGTTGACCTCCTCGGCCGCGGCGTCGATCACCAGGGCGTGCCCCAACCGATATGCGCGCACCAGCGCCTCCATCGGCACACCGCGCTGGGCCACGCGCCGGGCGTACTCCAGGGCGGCGGTCGGCGGTTCGATGTTGCCCAGCGATATGTCGTGGCGAAGCGCATGGAAGATGGTCTCGACATTGCCCGCGACACTGGATCCCAGTAGTTGCACCAACTCGGGATCGCCACGCAACTCCGTAATGTCGCTGGCCAGGGCCTGTTGTACGGAATGGCTCACCGCTACTTGACGTGCCATCAACCGATCCATCACCACGGCGGATGCGGCCGCGACATCGGTGTCCATGTGTTGACCCTAGATCGCAAATTTGTCTCCAAGCGACAAACCGCCGGGCCGACTTCATCGCCGCGAGATGATGTGAGGCGCATCACCGGCTACCTACCGTCGTGACATGTTCCTCGCGACCCTGCCAGATCGCCGCGCCGCCCTGGCCCCGCATGCTTCCGCCGTCGCCGACGACGCCCTCGACCTCGACAACACCGCATTCCTCGACACCGTGACCCGTGCCGCGGCCGCGCTTCGGTCGGTGGGCGTCGGGCCCGGCGATGTCGTCGCACTCAAGCTGCCCAACCGTGCCGAATTCGTCGTGACGCTCTTCGCGGCCTGGCGCTTGGGTGCCGTTGTCACCCCGATCAGCCCGACCCTGGTGGCGGCCGAGATGGCCTACCAGGTCGCCGATGCCAGGTCCAAGGTGCTCGTCGTAGACGACGATACGGCGGCTGAGGTGCCGGTCCTGACGCTCGATGATCTGGCCGCCGGATCGGCGGATCCGGTCGCACCCGTCGAGATCTCGGACGACGCGCTGGCCCTGCTGATCTACACGAGCGGCACCACGGGCAGGCCCAAGGGCGTCATGCTCGACCACGCCAATGTCAATGCCATGTGCGACATGGTCATCCAGGGGTTCGAGCTCACCGAGGCGGACCACAGCCTGCTGATTCTGCCGCTGTTCCACGTCAACGGCATCGTGGTCAGCACCCTGTCCCCGCTGATCGCCGGCGGCCGGACCACGATCGCCGGCCGGTTCAACCCGGCCACGTTCTTCGAGCACATCGAAACTACCCGCGCCACATACTTTTCCGCAGTACCCACCATCTACACGATGCTCGCCGGACTGCCCGCCGAGGTGCAGCCCGATGCCAGCTCGGTGCGGTTCGCGGTGTGTGGCGCCGCGCCGGCCAGCGTTGAACTTCTTGAGCGGTTCGAGCGTCGCTACGGCATCGGGCTCATCGAGGGTTACGGACTGTCCGAGGGTTCCTGCGCCAGCACGGGCAATCCGCTGCATGGCAAGCGCAAGCCGGGAACCGTCGGCATCCCGTTGCCGGGTCAGGAGATTCGCATCGTCGACGGCTCCGGTGCGACGCTCCCGCAAGGAGAGGTCGGCGAAGTCGTCATCAAAGGCCCCAACGTCATGCGCGGCTATCTCAACCGCCCGGAGGAGACCGCCGAGACCCTGGTCGACGGCTGGCTGCGCACCGGCGATGTGGGCCGGTTCGACGAGGACGGATACCTGGTGCTCGTGGACCGGGCCAAGGACATGATCATCCGCGGCGGGGAGAACATCTACCCCAAGGAGATCGAGACGGTTGTCCACCAGCTGCCCGAGATCGCCGAGGCCGCCGTCGTCGGGCGCGCGAATCCGGTCTACGGCGAGGAGCCGGTCCTGTTCGTGTCACTGAACCCGGGCGCCGAGCTCGGCGAGGACCGGATCCGCGAACATCTCACCGCATCGGTGTCGAAATACAAACTGCCCGTAGAGATCACAATTCTGCCCGGCCTGCCCGTGAACCCCGTCGGCAAGATCGACAAGCCGACGCTGCGTAAGACACTGACCACCGCGGTTGCGCGGTCCTAGCCCGGTACGACAAAGGAGCTCGCCATGGGATTCGTCAACCCAACCCTGCCAGAGGTCGACCTCGAGGAGTTTCTGCGCCTGCCACTGAGGGACCGCCTCCGGATCATGAGCCTCAAGTGGGTGGACCACGGCCTCGGCGCTCCCCGCATGATCCATGTGCTCTACATCGTCAAGCTGACGCTCTTCTACGCGCTCGGCGGGGTCGTCATCGCGACTGCGACGTCTCATCTGCCCGCCTTCTGGCATGTGGCCGACTGGTGGAATCAGCCGATCGTGTATCAGAAGCTGATCCTGTGGACCATCCTGCTGGAGCTCCTCGGGCTGGCCGGATCGTGGGGCCCACTTGCCGGCAAGACGAAGCCGATGACGGGCGGTTACCGATTCTGGGCCAAGGTCAACACGATTCGGCTGCGGCCGTGGAAGGCGGTGCCGTTAACCGACGGTGACCGTCGCACCCGGTTCGACGTGTTCGTGTACCTGGCGCTGATCGCCGCCGTGGTGGTGGCGCTGGTGGCACCCGGTGTGCACAGCGATTCGCTGAGCGCGGTGTTGCCACAGAACACCTCGGGCCTGGTGAACCCTGCGCTGCTGATCATGCCGATGGTGCTGCTGGTCGTGATCGGCTTGCGGGACAAGACGATCTTCCTGGCTGCCCGCGGCGAGCAGTACCTGCCCGCGCTGCTGTTCTTCACGACATTGCCGTTCGTCGACATGATCATCGCGGGCAAGCTCTTGATCGGCACGGTGTGGATCTGGGCCGGTGTCTCCAAGTTCGGTCTGCACTTCACCAACGTCATCCCGCCGATGGTGAGTAACAGCCCGACGCTTCCGTTCAAGTGGCTCAAGCGCGCGCACTACCGCAACTTCCCGCACGATCTTCGTCCCTCGCACCTGGCGACCTTCATGGCGCACGGGCCGGGCAGCTTTGTGGAGATCGTCGCACCGCTGGCGCTGCTGCTGTCACCGTGGCCCTGGCTCACGTTCGGCGCGGCCGCGGTGATGGTGTGCTTCCACCTGTTCATCATCTCGACGTTCCCGCTGGCGGTTCCGGTGGAATGGAACGTGCTGTTCGCCTACATCACCGTCTTCCTGTTTCTCGGCTTCCCGAACTGGGACGGCTACGCCATCGCGGACATGTCCTCGCCCTGGCTGACTGTGGTGCTGCTGATCGGGCTGTGCTTCTTCCCGGTGCTGGGTAACTTCCGGCCGGACCTGGTGTCGTTCCTGCCCGCCATGCGTCAGTACGCGGGCAACTGGGCTTCGGCGGTGTGGACCTTCACCCCGGGCGCCGAGCAGAAGCTGAACCGGGTCACCCGGTCCGCGCCGAACACGGTGGATCAGTACATCAACTTCGGCTGGGACCCGGTGGTGGCCGAGGTGTTCACCCAGCAGGTCACCGCGTGGCGCGCACTGCACAGCCAGGGCCGCGGACTCTATTCGGTTCTGTTGAAATCCCTCCCGGACATCGACAGCCGCACCGTGCGCGAGGGGGAGATGGCGTGCAACACGATCATCGGTTTCAATTTCGGTGACGGACACCTGCACAATGAAGATCTCATCGCCGCGATCCAGTCCGAGGCGCAGTTCGAACCGGGCGAGTTCGTGGTGGCATGGGTGGAATCGCAGCCGATCCATCGCAAGACCCAGGAGTACAAGGTGATTGACGCGGCCCTCGGGGTGATCGAGCGGGGCACCTGGAATGTGTCCGACCTGGTCGACGAGCAGCCCTGGCTGCCGAACGGGCCGATCCCGTTGAATGTGACGTGGCGGCGGGCCGGGATTCCGGCATGAGCACGGCAGTTGTGGTCGGTGCGGGGCCCAACGGGCTCGCGGCCGCGATCACGCTGGCCTCGGCTGGGGTGGACGTCACCGTGCTGGAGGCCGCCGACGAGATCGGCGGCGGGGTGCGCTCGTCGAGCGAGGGCCTCGCGGAGGGTTTCCCCGCGGGCCTCGTCCGCGACCACTGCGCAGCGATCCATCCGATGGCGGTCGGCTCGGCCTTCCTGAACGGTCTTGGGTTGGAGCGTCACGGTCTGCAGTGGAAATGGCCAGAGATCGATTGTGCGCATCCGCTCGACGGTGGTGATGCCGGCCTGCTGTACCGCAGCGTGGATACCACCGCGGCGGCGCTCGGCGGGGATGGAGGTCGGTGGCGGCGGGCTTTCGGCGGGCCGTCATCGAATTTCGACATGCTCTCGCAGGACATCATGGGGCCGCTGCTGCGGGTGCCGAAGCATCCGCTTGCGCTGGCTCGTTTCGGCGCGCCAACGGTGCTGCCCGCGGAGGCGTTCGCCCGGCTGTTCCGTACCGAACGCGCGCGGGCATTGTTCGGCGGTGTCGCCGCACACACCTTCCGGCCCTTACACTTTCCGCTGACCTCGGCCATCGGCCTTGGCATCATCACCGCCGGGCACCGGCACGGTTGGGCGGTGGCACAGGGCGGTTCGCAGGCCATCACCGATGCTCTGGCCGCGGTGCTCGCGGAGTTGGACGTCAAGGTGGAAACGGGTATCCGCGTCACGTCCGGTGCGCAGCTGCCGTCCGCCGACGTGACGATGTTCGATCTCGCACCGACAGCGGTGGTCGACATCATGGGGGACCGCCTGCCCAGGCGGGTGGCCCGTGGCTTGGGTGGATTCCGGTACGGTCCTGGAGCATTCAAGGTCGACTTCGCGGTCGAGGGTCCGGTGCCGTGGACGAATCCGGAGGTCGGCGGCGCGGGGACGGTGCACCTGGGCGGTGACTTCGCCGAGATCGCGGCGACCGAGCGGGAGATCCACGCCGGCCGGATGCCGCAGCGGCCGTTTGTGCTCGTCGGGCAGCAGTATGTGGCCGATCCGGGCCGCTCGGTCGGCGACATCAATCCGGTGTATTCGTATGCCCATGTGCCACACGGCTATACGGGTGACGCAACAGAGGCGATCATCGGCCAGTTCGAGCGGTTCGCCCCCGGGTTCCGCGACCGGATCGTCGGGATGGCGGTGCGGTCGACGACGGAGATGTCGGTCTACAACGCCAACTACGTCGGCGGTGACATCTGTACGGGGGCCAAGGACATCCGGCAGTTGGTGTTCGGCCCGCGGACTACGCTGCAGCCCTACCGAATTGGTGTTCCCGGCATGTACCTGTGCTCGGCGGCCACCCCGCCGGGGCCCGGGGCGCACGGCATGTGCGGCGCCAACGCGGCCGCGGTGGCCCTGGCTTCTCTCGCGCGGTGAGTGGCGGCGGGTTTGCGGTGGGCCGGCAATGCACATTCCTACTCACAAGCGTGTAATTCAAAAACATGCCCTGTGATCAGCGATGACATCGGGCTCGTCGAAAACCATCCACAAGTTATCCACAGGCCGCTCTGGTTGGCTGTGTGAGCCGTCGATGCGCGGCGAAGATCGTTGCAGGACATCGGGTTGGGCAGTCGCGTGGTCTGGGCGCGGGTGTAGCCCGTTTCCGGTGCGACCCGACCGTGTGCGCGCTTTGATGGGTACATGTCGAACCACTTCACCGGGCTGAGTCTCGGGCCACCGCTGGGCGACCAGCGACTCGATCTATGCGATCTATATGCCTTCCAGTCACCGGCCGATCCCACGCGGACCGTGCTGATCCTCAACGCCAATCCCAACGCGGACGCTCTGCATCCGGATGCCATCTACCGGCTGGCCATCGACAACGACGGTGACCTGCGCGACGACATCGCGTTCAGCTACGTGTTCTCCGAGCCGGTCGACGGCCGCCAGACCGTGGACGTGTATCTCGCCGCCGACGAGGACGCGGAATCGCCCGAGGCAGTCGGAGAACGGATCTTCACCGGCGTCGAGGTGTCGTTCGGGCGGGAGCCGGTGATCGCCCAGACCAACGCCTACACATTCTTCGCCGGTGCCCGCAGTGACGCTTTCTTCTTCGACTTCGACGGTGTCAAGAACCTGTTCGACACCTCCGGAGGCCGGAACTTCACCGCACTCCATCTCAGCGGTCAATATCCTTGGACCGGCGTGGATTCCAACACCCAGGCCAATGTGTGCTCGATGGTCATGGAGCTGCCGACTGTGCAGCTGGGCGCCGACCCCGACATCCGGATCTGGGGCCGGTGCAGCCTTCACCGCGACGGCGAGCTGTTGCACGTGGACCGGGCCGGGCATCCGTCGGTGAGCAGCTTCTTCAACACCGACGACACCAAGCTGGAGTACAACGCCGGCGTGCCGATCCATGACCGGGAGCGCTGGATGGGCCAGTTCATCCATCTGCTGGGGCACACCGGTGGCTACTCGCACGACGAGGCGATCGCTGCCATCGACGAAGAGGGGATCCTGCCCGACATGTTGACGTTCAACCCGTCGAAGCCGGCCAAGTACCCGAATGGCCGGGTGTTCGCCGACGACGTGATCGACTACCGGCTGGCGTCGCTGACCAAGGGTGACTGTCCGGCGTCGGGCCTGAGCCCGCACACCGACACCCTCGACGTGTTCCCGTACCTGGGCCCGCCACACTGAGGCCGCACTGCAGGACTTTCCTGACTTAGAGCCGCAGGCCCGCGATGAAGATCGCGAGCAGCCGGCTCACGGTCGACTCGAAGTCGGTCACCATCGAGGTACCCACCGCTGAATCCGGTGTGCTCCATGCCCAGGCCGTGCCGGTGAACGCGTGGACGGCTGCCGTCAGCGAGCGGAGCTGATCATGGGACAACGGCAGCGACGGCTGTAGCGCGGCGCCGAGCCGCTGTTGGGCATCCTGCGCCTGGGCCGCCAGGACGCGGAATTCGTCCGGGGCGAGGCGGCTGATGAGCATGGGCGAGGCCGCGATGAGATCGCACAGGACCGGTCGAGCGGCCAGCGTGTGGGCCAGTGCGGCTGCCGGAGTGGCGGTGCGGAGTTCGACCGTGAGCGCATCGATCCAACCCACGTGCTCGTCGTACATCACCCGCAGCAGCAGTGCCTCGCGGGAGCCGACGTACCGCAGGATGCCCGACTTCGCCAGGCCCGCAGCGGCGGCCACGTCGCCCAGCGTCAACGTGGCCGCGCGCGTCTGCGCCAGGCACTCCCGCGTCGCTGTCACCAGCCCCGACAACCGGTCCCGGCGCTGCGCCTCGCTGCGTGCGCGGGTGAAAGGTGGGGCGGATTCCGGCATTTCCACATAATAGAACATTGTTCTGTTAAAGTCGCGAGCCATGAACCGCCGCTATGAATGTGTTGTCCGCCGGCACACCACGGCACCGCCGCGGACCCTGTTCGCCATCGTGTCCGACGGATCTCGCTGGTCCGCTTGGGCCTCGCCCCTGATTCCCTACTCGGCCTGGGAATCCCGCGGCCCGGCCGGCGACGGTGGGGTCGGGGCGATCCGGGCCGTGGGCACCCGGAAGAAGCCGACCCGCGAGATGACCACGATCCACGAACCGGACCACCGGCACGGCTACACCATGCTCACCGACGGTCCGATCCGCGACTATCAGGCCGAAGTGACGTTCACCGAGGTCGCCGGCGGCACGCAGGTGACCTGGCGCGGTGGGTACGAGACCCGTTGGCGCGTGGTCGGGTTGGCCTACTGGCTTGTCCTCCGCGTGGTGCTCGGGACGTTGTCACACAAGCTCGTCACCGCCGCGGAAAAGGGCATCGTCTAACGCCGAGTGGCCAGTTATGACACGGTTTTTCGTTGTCCGCGTGTCACAACTGGCCACTCGACGCCCTACCCCGGTCCGGGCTACGGCTTGATGCGGATCCGGCCCGGCTTGTAGAGCCCGGAATGTGTCGCTGTCCCGAGCTCGACCTCCGCCGGAACCGCGTCGACGATGGTGTCGAACTTGCGCAGCGAACCCCAGTCGCGGCCCCAGTCCTTGTTCAGGTAGGTGGCCATCACGTGCTGGCGCAGCAGCAGGTCACTGATGCCCAGGAGACCGCCGTTGATGCCGTCCTCCCAGGTGTCGGTGTCCTTCATCTTGGCGTTGTAGTCCGGGGTGATCCGGAACTTCGGCACCTCGGTGACACCGTTGGCGTGCAGCATCGGCTGCTGGCACGGGAAGGCCAGGCCCACAGCCCAGTCCATCAGTACCGGCTGTTGTGAGCCGATGTACTCCTGCACGGTCTTGACCTCGGGAACCCGGGGCGGGGTGACCGCGATCCAGTCGCCGAGGCTCAGCGACTCGTCCTCGGCGATGACCCGGACGAACGTGGCGTCCGCCGGAATCTCGCTGCGGTCGAAACGCAGGTTGCGCCATGACGGGATCGGCCCGAGGTCGTAGGGCGCCACCCGGCCGGCCGGTACCGCGGCCCCGTCGGGGCCTGGCCGTCCGTACTCGAGCTCAACCGTCTGGCCCTCGGTGCGGCCGTTGAAAATGCTGTTGCCGGTGATGGTTCCGGCCGCGGTGACGACGACCAGTGGGTGGGCGGCGTCGGGTGCGGGCAGTTGGTACCAGGCCGAGGCCAGCTTGCTCACCTGCTGTGCCGGGCCCTCGGTGTAGCTGCCGGCCAGCGGAACCCGGGCCGGATCCAGCCCGTAGGGCAGCGGAACGGTCGACCCGTTGATGCCCGGGGTGGTCAGCTTGGCGTCGGCATTCCAGTCGGCGTCGATGCCCGGCATCGGCACTGTCAACCGAATCGCTTCGGCCACAATATGGTCCGGCACACCGTTCGGGGTGAACCCGGTCGGTGCGGTGCCGCCCAGCGGCCCCAGCGGGCCGTACTCGCCCGGCGCGGGGGTCAGGAACCCGTCGTTGGGGTCGGGTTCGACCAGTACGTCGTCGGCCAGGCCGCAGCCGCCGGCGAACGCGCGGAGGTTCGACGATGCGTTGGAGTAGGTGCCGTCCTGGCGGACGACCCCGTAGAGCATCGAACCGACGAAGACCACCACCATGAACCCGGCCGCGATCGGCACCGGGGCGGCGGTCAGTGCCCGCGCCACCCGGCCCTCGGCCGAGGGCCGCAGGTGAAGCCAGTACGCCCACAACGCAGTGATGGCGAACAGCGCGAAGAAGATGGCGCTCACGGTGATTCCGCCGATTGCGGGCTTGTCGTTGTTGAACGGCACGCCGTAGCTGGACACGTACCACCAGCCGTTGGTGGTGGCGAAGCACAGCGCCAGGACGAACAACACGGCCGATGTGAACGCCATCCGGTTGCGCGCCGAGCGGAGCACGACCGGCGACGCCAGCACCGTGACCACCGCCGCCATCGCCGCACCCACCGCGGCGAACAGGCCGAAGTGGTGCACCCACTTGGTGGGGGTGAACATCAGGCAGAACATGGTGGCGAAGATGATGCCCATCAGCCGCCATACCGGCCCGCGGGCCACACCGGGAACCCGCTTGCGCCGCAACATGATGAACAGTGAGGCGAACAGGCTCAGCGCGGTGATGATGAAGCCGAACCGGCGGGACAGCGAGCCGTCGACGGTCGGCAGGATCAGGTAGTAGTAGCGGAGGTTCTCGGTGTACCACTCCTGGCTCGGCCCGATTGCGGTACGAATCCTGGTCGCCTCCAACACTGTTGCCAGCGTCTGGTCGGCGAAGACCACGGTCAGGATCACCGTGCCGGCGGCCAGTAGCGGCAGCACCAGCGGCCAAATGCCGAGCGTGCGGCCACGACGCACGAGGATGCGCAGCAGCGGGCGGCCACCGGCGAGCAGCGCGGCGACGGCGATCAGGCCGGTCGGCTGGATGCCGAGGGTGAAGGCCGCGGAGATGATCGCCATGGCGGCCGGCGTGAGCCGTCCGGAGATGATGGCCCGCTCGATCAGCACGTAGGTGATCAGTGCGCCGGTGGCGATCTGGCCCTCGGGCCGCAGGCCGTTGTTGAACGGCATCCAGGCGGCCATCAGAACCAGGCCCGCGGCCCACAGTGCGGGCTTGGACGCGATCACCGCGGGCCCGAGGCGGGGCAGCACTTCACGCGACAGCAGCAGCCAGCAGACCAGCGCGCAGATCAGGTCGGGCAGTCGCATCCAGATGCTGGCGTCGCTGACATGGGTCATCAGGGCCAGCAGGTTGTAGAACCAGCCGAACGGATCCTCGGGGCTGCCGAACCAGCGGAAGTAGTTCGACATGTATCCGGCGTGGTCGGCCACCCGTGCCATCTGCAGGATGTAGCCGTCGTCCGACGAGTTCGCCCCGATCACGTGCCAGGTCAGGAATCCGCCGACCACCACCACGTCGACGGCGCTGAAGGTGCGCCAGCGCGACGGGATCAGGTGGTGCATCCGCCGTCCGTCGAGCCGGTCGAGCCGCCACAACGCCACCAGTGCCACTACGGTGGCGGCGATGCCCAGCAGCATCGCCACCAGCTTGAGTGCGGTGGGCTTGGAGGTGAACCGGGTGTCGATCGTGGCCGACAGGGAAAGTCCTTGCGGCGCAGGCCCGCTCAATTCGGTGAAGACGCCGACGATCTGGGGCCGCAGGTTCGGGTCGGGGAAGCCGGTGCGCAGCTCTTTACCGTCCGTGCCGGTGAGGCCGACGAACGTGGCGAAGGTGCCCGCTTCCGACGACGTGATCTCGATGCTGGAACATCCGGGCGCACCGCCGGCTCCGGCCACCTTGTCCCGAGTCACGCTCGCGATCACCACGTTGCGGTCGGTGATGTCGACGCGCTTGCTGTTGACGTTGACGAACAGCGCGTTGAGCGCGGCCTGCCTGCCCTCCTTGGGCGCGGTGCCCAGCACCATGCCGCCCTCGGGCGGCATGGACCGGATCACGTCACAGGGCACCGTCACCGACATGGTGACCGGCGTCTGGGTGATCAGCGGCGCGGTGACGCTGTTCATCTGACCCGCCTGGGGCCAGTTCAGCGTCGCGGTGGTCTGCACCACCGGCAGCAGCGGTGTGGCCACCGCGCACAGGAAGCCGATCAGGCCGGCGATCATCGCGACCCAGCGGGTCACCTGAACGCCCTTGTCGGCGCTGTGTTCACGCAGGGTCACGCTCATGGCAGGGCTCGGATCGGTCCGGGCCGGCTGAAGCCGAACACTCGCTGGGTTCCTTCATCGATGTGGGCGACGGGCGCCTGCCCGGCCGGTACCACCGGGTCGTATTTCTCGATCGAGCCCCAGTCCCGGTACCAGTCGTCACGCAGATACGTCGGAATGGTCGACGTGCGCAGCAGCGCCTGGATGAAGAGGAAGGGGCCACCCTTCTGGGCGGACTGCCACATGTTCGACGACACCACCACTTGCTTGACGTTGGGAAGGATGCGGTACTCCGGCAGCTCGGCCACACCGAGATGTTCGGAGAACGGCCGCTGGCAGGGGAAATTGGCGGCGGTCGCGATGTCCATCAGCACCGGGGTCTGCGCGCCGAGGAACTCACTTGCGGTCTGCAGGGTCGGCACCCGCGGCGGGGTGAAGCCGAACCATTGGTCTTCGGAGAGGTTCGGGTCGTCGGCCACGATCCGCGCCACATTGGCCTCCGGCGGCGCCCAGGCCAGCGGGAAACGCAGGTTGCGCCAGGCGTATTGGGCGAACACGTCGATCGGTTGCACGGCGTCGAGGGCCTGGAAGCTGCCGTCGGGACGGTGCACACCCCACTGCAGTTTCAGCGACTGCCCGTAGTGGAACTCGTGCTCTTCGTCGTAGTACCAGATGGCGCCTGCCGCGGCGACGGTCACCAGCGGCCGGTCCGCGGTGCGCGGTGGCAGTTGGTACCACGCCGAGGTGGCCTTGGCGGCGACGGTGTTCTCCTTGTAGCTGCCCATCACCGGGGTGCGGGCCGGGTCCAGGCCGAACGGCAGGTATACCCGGGAACCGTTGGCGCCGACGGGTCCGTAACCGCCGCCGGTGCCCGCCGCGTAGGCGATGCCGACGTTGGGCTTGTTGGGCGATCCGTCGGAGTTCACCGTGCCGGGGTTGGCGACGACGGGCTTCGGCGGTTCGAGGGTGTCGCTGATCCCGTTGGGGGTGAAGCCGACCGGGTTCTCGCCGCCCAGCGGGCCGTACTCGCCGTAGGTCTGGCCCGGAACCGGTTGCAGCATGCCGGCATTGGTGTCGGCTTCGACGAGAACGTCGTCGGCCATGGCACAACTGTCCGATGACAGACCCGAGGTGAGCGCCGAAACGTTGGCCTTGGCGGTGGTGTAGACGGGGTAGCGCTGGACGAAGCCCTTCGCCATCGACCCGACTTCGAGCACCACCATGATGGTCGCGACCACGAGCAGGGGCGTCGATGCCAGCGCCCGGTTGCGCCGGGTGTTGGCCACCTCGGTGTGCCCGGCGTAGTCGATCCGGAAGTGCAGCCAGCCGGCGAGCACCGCGGTGATGATGGCCAGGGCCAGGAACATTGTGGTGACCGGATGCCCGGCGATCACGGGCTGGCGGTCGAACCAGGGCACGCCGTAGTTGCCGACGTAGAACCAGGCGTTGTTCCCGGATGTGGCCCAGGCGAGTACGAACAGCAGCGCCGTCACGTAGAGGGCGAGGTTGCGTCGGCTGTGCAGGCCCACCAGGGCGAAGGCGAATGCCGTCACCGCGCCGAGCGCGGCGGCCAGCCCGGCGAACGCACCGAACTGCACGGCCCACTTAGTCGGGGTGAAGTGCAGCAGCAGCAGGCCGATCGCCGTGGTGCCGATCAGTCGCCAGACCGGCCCGCTGGCCAGCCCGGGCACCCGGCCCTTGCGCAGCAGGACGGCGATCATGCCGAACAGGCACAGCATCATGGCCAGCACCGCGAACCGGCGGGTCAGGGAGCTGTCGACAGAGTCTTCGACGGTCAGGAAGTAGTAGCGCAGGAATTCCTGGTACCAGGAGATGGTCGGGCCGACGGTGTATTTGATCCGGGCCGATTCGGCAACGCTGGCCAGGGTCTGGTCGCGGAACACGATGACGAACACCAGTGCGGCCGAGCCGGCGAGCGCGGCCAGGGCGGGCAGGGCGATGCGGCGGCTGCGAATGGTATTGACGACGCTGCGCGCGCCGACCAGCAGCGGGGCCACCGCGATGATTCCCTGCGGGGCCAGCGTCACGCTGAGCGCTGCGACGATGATCGCCAGGCAGGTGGGCCAGACGCGGCGGGTGGCGATGGAGTTTTCCACGAGCGCCCACACCGCGAGCACGCCGAAGGCGATCAGCGGTTCGGGCCGCAGGCCGTTGTTGAACGGCAGCCAGGCGGCCAGGAACACCGCTCCGCCGGTCCACATGGTGACCTGGTTGCGTGCGACGCGCCGTCCGAGGCGGGGCAGGACCCAGCGGCTGAGCAGCAGCCAGGTGCCGATCGCGGCCAGGGTGGCGGGTACCCGCATCCAGACACCGGCGGTGCTGATCGCTGCGAAGTGGGCGAGCACGGACTGGTACCAGTCGAACGGTGCCTCGGTGGCGCCGAAGTAGCGGAAGTAGTTGGCGGTGTACCCGGCGTCGGCCGATACCCGCGCGATGGTCAGGTTGTAGCCGTCGTCCGATGAGATGGCGCCGATGACGTGCCACAGCAGCAGGCCGCCGATGACGCCGATGTCGGCGATCCAGGTCGAGACCGGAACCTTCACGAAGCGCTGCCAGGCCCCGCCGACCCGATGGCCTCCACGGCGGTCAAGAACGGCCAGCGCCACGATCGAGGCCACCACACACAGCACGCCGAGCGTCATCACCAGCAGTTTCAGCGGGGTGGGGGAGGTGATGAACCGGGTGTCGATGTCGACGCGGGCGCTCAGCCCGGGCTGCGGTGCCATCTTCAGATCGGTGAACAGGCCGGCGACCTGAGGCTTCTTCTCCACGGCCCCGGTGCCGGTGGCGCCGGGGATGCCGACGAAGTCGGCGCCCACTCCGCCGACGTTCGCCCACAGGTGCATCGCGCTGCAGCCGCCGGCGTTGATCGCGGCGCGGGGGGCGACGGCCACCACCGAGTCACGGAACGCGACCACCACGGTTTCGGTGTTGGCCCGCACGAACAGCCCGTTGCGGCTGGCGTCGATGCCGGCCGAGGGGATGGTCGAGAACACCAGGCCGCCCTCGGCGGGCAGCGTGGCGATCGCCGAACACGGGATGGACACGTCGAGCGACTGCGGGGCGCCGGACACCAACGGGGCGGTCACCGAGGTGACGTCTCCCGCGGTATCGGTGCCCTGCGGCCACAGGACGGTCGCAGTGGTCTGTTTGACGGGCAGAAGTGGCACCAGCGCGCACAGCACCACACCCGCGATGCCCGCGACGATGGCGATCAGGCGTGCGATGCCCACAACACGGTCGGTTGGCTCATCGGAAGGCACGAGGCTCGATGTTATGCGACCCGTATGTGAGCCCCGGTTCCAACCGCCGAGTGGCCAGTTATGTCGCGGGATTGCCGCCGCTATGTGACATAACTGGCCACTGAAGGTGGGTAATGCGAACTAGCTGTGTCGCAGCGGCGCCGGGCTCCACAGTCCACTGCGGATCGCGGTGCCCAGGTCAAGACGGGCCGGTCCGGCGTCCGGGTACCACGGCGTGAGCCGTTGTAGCGAGCCCCAGTCCCGGAACCAGTCGTCCCGCAGATAGGTCGGCACGCTCGACGGCCGCAGCAGCAGTTCGGAGATGCCCAGCGGGCCGCCGCCCAGGTAATCCATCACCGGCGAGTTGGCCTCGGCGCCGAAGCGGTCCGGCAGGATCCGCCACTTGGGCACCTCGGTCACGCCGTACTGATGGCCGAAGGGCCGCTGGCACGGGAACGCCAGGCCTACCAGCCAGTCCAGCAGGACCGGGTCCTGCGACCCGACCACGTCCTGCAGGGTGCGCAGCTCCGGGATCCGCGGCGGGGTCACCGCGATCCAGTGCTGGGGGGCCAGGTCGTCGTCGGTGGCGACCAACCGGATCTGGGTGGCCTCGCGCGGGATGGCGGCCATCGGGGCACGCAGGTTGCGCCACGCCGGGGCGGCGCCCACGTCGGCGAATCCGACGCCGCCGCCGGGCTTGTTCTCGGCGGCCTGCGCGTCGGTGGCCCACTGCACCACGACCTCACCCGGATCGAAGCGGCCCGCGGCCGAGACGACCAGCAGCGGTCCGGCCTGATCGCGATCGGGCAGCCGGTACCAGGCCGAGCGCATGACCGCTGGCTGCTGGGTGCCGGCTCGCCAGCTGCCGAGCACCGGGGTGGTGGCCGGGTCGAGCCCGTAGGGCAGCCGGGCCCGGGAGCCGTTGATCCCGGCGGCCGCGGTGGTGCCACCCTCGGTACCCACCTCGCTGCCGGTCACGGTGCCCGAGTCGGTGTCGGCGAAGTTGCCTGCGCCGGGCTGCTCCATCACCGGGTCGGCCGAGACGTCCGACGGGATGCCGTTGGGGCCGAATCCCTGCGCGGTGACCGCGCCGAGCGCCTGCCCGGGCGGCTCACTGACCGGTGCCAGCAGGCCGGCGTTCGCGTTCTCCTCGACCATCACGTCGCTGGCCAAGCCGCAGGTCTTGCCGGTGAGCGCCTCCAGGTTGGAGCGTCCCACCGACCAGGCCGGGTACTGGGCGGTCATCGCCAGGGTCAGCGACACCACCTCGAACATCACCACCACCCAGGCGGCGATCGCCAGTGGCGATTGCACGATCCGCTGCCAGCGGTGCTGCGGGCCGTCCGGGGATTCGTCACGGTCGCTGAAATGGAACCAGGCCGCCAACAACAAGGTCAGCACCGACAAGCCCAGCAGCATCGTGGTGAACCCGAAGTGCCACTCGGGGAACGAGTTCGACCAGGGCACCCCGAAGTTGGATACGTACCACCAGCCGTTGACGGTCGCGAACGACAGCGCCGCCACGAACAGCACGAGTGCGGCGAACATCGATCGGTTACGCCGGGACTTCATCGCCACGGCCGTCACCGCGACCGCGGCCAGCGCGCCGAGAGATCCGGCCAGCCCGGCGAACACGCCGAAGTGGTGGGTCCACTTGGTCGGGGTGAACATCATCGCCAGGAACGAGATGATCGTGATGCCGATGATGCGCCGGCTCGGACCGGCGGCGGTGCCTGGGATGCGGCCCTTGCGCAGCGTCATCGCCACCGAAACAGCCAGTGCCACCAGCA
This sequence comes from Mycobacterium sp. DL99, assembly GCF_004762045.1. Taxonomy (GTDB): domain Bacteria; phylum Actinomycetota; class Actinomycetes; order Mycobacteriales; family Mycobacteriaceae; genus Mycobacterium. The sequence continues at coordinate 6,193,069 of NZ_SJOM01000007.1, read as the reverse complement.
GGGTCAGCACCGCGAAGCGTCGCGCCACCGAACCGTCCGGGCTGCTGGTGAACAGCCGCGAGTAGCGGATGTGCTCGTCGAACCAGGCCAGGCTGGGGCCGACGGCGGATTTGAAGGTGCTGGCCTGCAGCTCACCGGCCAGGGTCTGGTCACGGAAGATCAGGATGATCGTCACGGTGCAGGCGGCCAGGATCGGGGCCAGCAGCGGGAGGTGCCCGAAGCGTGAGGTATGCCGGGCCACAATGGTTTTCAGTGGTCCGACGGCGACCAGCAGGGCGCCGATTGCGGCGATGCCGGTGGGCCCGGAGAACAGGGTCAGCGCGCCGATGACGATCGCGACGGCCACCGGCAGCATCCGGTTGGTGGCCACGCCACGTTCCACCGAGCACCAGGTCAGCAGGATGCCGAGGGCGATGATCGGTTCGGGGCGCAGGCCGTTGTTGAGCGGCAGCCAGAACGCCAGGAACATGCCTGCGGCCGTCCAGGCGGCCGCGCGGTTGGTCTTGACGGCGCGACCGAGTCGAGGGAGTACCTCACGGCTGATCACCCACCAGCAGGCGAGCGCCATCACCAGGGTGGGCAATCGCATCCAGACGCTGTTGGTGGAGACGTGGGCCCACAGTGCGAGTAGGTCGTAGTACCAGCCGAACGGGGCCTCGGGGGTGCCGAACCAGCGGTAGTAGTTGGCCATGTAGCCGGCGTGTTCGGACACCCGCGCCATGGTCAGGATGTAGCCGTCGTCGGAGGTGTTGGCCCCGACGAAGTGCCACCACACCAGCACGGCGGTGACCAGTCCGTCCAACGGTGTCATCGACCACCAGCGGGGCGGCAGGAACCGCCGGTGCCGGACGCCGTCGGCGGTGTCGAGGCGGTGCAGCGCGGCCAGCGCGATCGCGGTCATCGCGACGCCGATGATCATCGCCAGCATCTTGAGCAGCGTCGGGGCGCTGCTGTAGCGGGAGTCGATGGTGGCCGAGAACTTCAGGCCCTCGGGTGCCGGGCCGGACAGGTCGGTGAATACGCCGACGATCTGCGGCCGGAAGTCGTAGCCGCCCCGCTCACCGCGCAGGGGCGCGGCGGGGTGGTCGGCGGTGGCGCTGGCATCACCCTGGGTGAGCCCGACGAATTCGCCGGTCACCTTGTCGGCGTGTGCGGTGAATGTCAGGGACTGGCAGGCCGGGCTGAGTACCGCGTCCAACGGGGCACTGACCACCGGAGTGTTGCGCACGATGACCAGCAGGTCGTTGTTCACCCGCTCGATCAGCAGACCGCGGTCGATGGCCTTGGGTGCCTGCTTGGGAACCGTGGAGAGCAGGACGGTGCGGCCCCGGTTCTCCGGCCCGGCCAGTCCCGCGGCGGCCTGGCACGGCACGGTGATGGTCAGATCGGTGGCGACGTACCCGATCAGCGGGGCGTTGATGCTCTGCCAGGTGCCGTTCTGCGGCCAGTTCAGCTGGGCCGTGGTCTGCTTGACTGGTAGCAGCGGTGTCGCCACCGCCATCAGTACGCCGAGCAGACCGGCGACGATCGCGATGAGCCGCGCCGTCCGGTGGTTGCTGCCGGCGGTTCCTTGCGGTCCCGTCACGGGCTCTGATGCTATCGGCGTATCAGTGGCCATCGGGAATGGGCTTTCTGATCGCCAGGACGAATGGGCCGATGTCAGTCACCTCGAAACGTGGATCTTTGAACAGTGCCGCGTCGAGCGCCACGTGGTAGCGGCGCACGTTCGGCTGGTTGGGGTAGACGTCGGAGGCCAGGCGCAGCGTGTAGGTGTCGTTCGCGCCGTGGCGCATCAGGAACACGGTCGGCGCCTTCCAGGGCATTTCGTCAAGAGCCTTCACGAACTGGTCGGGCTTGCTCAACGTGGCCCAGCCCTCGATGGCCTTGGCGCGTTTGTCGAACTCGGCCAGCGGGTTGGCGTAGTGCGACGTCAGCCCCTGGAACCCGTAGTAGGGGTAGAAGGACAGGAAGCTGTAGTCGGCGGTCAGCACGACGGTCTGGTTGCGGGGCACCCCGGTGATCTCGGTGATCTTGGCGTCGATCTCGCGGTAGTAGCGCTCGGCCCCGGGTGCCCGGCGGTCGGCCCGCTGGCCGCTGCCGTCGGTGTCTGTGTAGGCCACGTTGATGTCGGGGCGCAGTACGTCGGGGATGTCCTGACTGAACGTGATGCCGCCGATCGCGCCGACGGTGGCCGCCGCCGCGACGACGCGACGTGCGGTCTCCGGCTGGTAACGCCTGGCTGCGAGACGGGCCAAGCCCTGTGCCGATTCAACGAACCCGAATGCCCCGGCGGTGGTGAGCAGCACGGTCAGTGTGGGCTGCAACCGGAAGGACAGCAGCGTGGTGCCGGCGAGTGTGGTCAGCATCGACAGCAGCGACCAGGCGTAGACGGCGAGCACCGCGACGGCCAGTGCGCCGGCCCGCGTCGAGCTGCGCGCCCGGACCACCAACCACAGCGTGCCGAGCATGCAGAGCGCGCCGAGCAGCGTGAAGCTCAGCATCGGGAAGGTCAGCTGGGCGCCGGCGTCGGGCAGGTAGTGCTGGGCGGTGCCCTTTTCGGCGGGTGTTCCGCGCAGCGCGGCCAGCAGGTACGGGGCCCAGGTGAGCAGGGCGATCGCGCCGGCGATCACCGCGATGACGATGCCTCGCAGCAGCGGGTCGAAGCGTCGGCGCGCCACGGCCAGCACCAGTCCCATGATGGCGAGCGTGAATGCGCAGTAGAGGAAGAGCAGGGTGTAGAGCAGCGCGGTCATCCCGAGGAAGATCCCGACGCCGACGACGGCGGCCCAGCCTCCGTTACGGGTCTGGCCGCGCAGGCCCGACCAGGCCAGCACGAACACCGGCGGCAACAGCACGGTGATGATCGCGGCGTACGGTTCGGTGGAGGCGTAGGCCAGCATGGCCGCGGTGCTCGCGGTGGTCACGATCAGCGCGGACTCGAAGCGAATCATGGTCGCCCACAACACGAATGCGAGTGCAACCGCGATGGTGATCGAGACGATCGACCAGGGCTTGAACATCTCCCAGGCCGGGGTGTCGGTGGCCGCGGCGATGCGCCCGCCCATCCAGAACCAGCCGGCCGGGTAATACGGCGGAAGCCCGAAGTAGGTCATGTCGTGCAGGCCGGGGGCGTCGGCCAGCCGGGTCAGGTACTCGGTGCGGAACTGCTGGTCGACCGAGACCCCGAACAGATAGAGCTTGGTGGCGCCCAGCGGCATCGCCAGGGTGACCACCGAGAACGCGGACAGGAAGATCAGCGCGGCCAGCCGGGCCAGGGTGCGCCGGCCCCGGCGCCAGATCAGGCCCGCGGCGAAGATTCCGGCCAGGGCGCCGACCTGGCCCACCGTGGTGAGCGCATGCAGCTGGTTGGACGTGTTGTAGGCCGGCCACTGGACCTGGGCGATCGCGGCGATCGACACCCCGGCCACCGCCGAGGCGAGCATCAGGGCGACCACCATGTGTCCGATGACCCTGGCCGGACGCGCCTGCATCAGATGGGAAGCTTGCGGAAGATGGGCCGCGGGATGTGCCGCAGAACCATCATCACGTACCGGAACGCCCCCGGCGCCCAGACCAGCTCCTTGCCCTTGGCCGACGCGGTGACGGCCAGTTCGGCGACGTATTCCTTGTCGACGGTCAGCGGGGCTTCCTTGACGTGGGCGCTCATCCGCGTGCGCACCTGTCCGGGCCGGATCACCAGCACCCGCACGCCGAACTCGCGCAGTGCCTCGCCGAGGCCGAGGTAGAACCCGTCGAGTCCGGCCTTGGTGGAGCCGTAGACGAAGTTGGACCGGCGCACCCGCTCGCCGGCGGCCGAGCTCATCGCGATGATCCGGCCGTAGCCCTGTGCCCGCATCTTCTCGCCGACCAGGACGCCGACCGAAACGGCTGCGGTGTAATTGATTTCGGCGATCTGCACGGCCTTGCGCTGGTTCTGCCACAGCTCTTCGGCGTCACCGAGGAGGCCGAACGCGACGATCGCGACATCCACGTCGCCGGAGGCGAACGCCTTGTCGATCACGTCGGGGTGGCTGGCCGTGTCGATCGCATCGAAGTCGATGACTTCCACCGAACTAGCGCCGGCCTTGCGCAGCTGGGCCACGGCGTCGTCGCGGCCCGGATCGCCGGGCAGGGCGGCCAGCACGATGCGGGCAGAGGCGTCGCGCAGATAGCGCTCACAGATCGCCAGCCCGATCTCTGAAGTGCCGCCGAGCAGCAGAATCGTCTGGGGGTTACCTACGGCGTCGAACACCATCTAGCGCAGCTCCAAGCCTCGGGGGACATCGTGACGAGGGTACCGTGCGGTTTCCTTCGAAAATTCGAGCAATCCGGGCGCAGGGTCTTGACCGCATTTCCTACACGACGTAGCTTTTTTCTACATCGTGTAGGAAACGGGGGAGATCATGACGATCCGGGACTGGCTGACGTTGCCCGAGACGGAGCCGGGGGAGGACTACGGGTTCTTCGGCCCCGATTCGGTGACATGGAAGGTATGGAGTTACCCGACCTCGCTGTCGATCGGGTTCCAGCGGGCCGTCGTCATCGAAGAACTCGACCCCGCGCTCGTCGCGGCGGTCGATAAGACCCACGAGATCTACTCGCGGCCCCGTACCCGGTACGACCGGACGCTGCGCTACTTCGCCATGGTGGCGTTCGACGACAGTCGCTCCACCACGAAGGCCGCCGACGTCCTGGTCAAGATCCATTCCAAGGCCATCGGCACCGACCCGGTCACCGGAAAGACCTACGACGCCAACAATCCGGACTCGCAGCTGTGGATCCACCTGACCGCATGGCATTCCATCCTGGTGGCCTATGAGAAATACGGCCCGGGCCGGCTGTCACCCGAAGAGGAGCTGCAGTACTGGCGGGAATGCGCGATCGCCGCCGAACTTCAGACCTGCGATCCGTCCGACGTTCCCCTGACGCGCGAGGGCATCCGCGAGTATTTCGAAAAGATGCGGCCCCAACTCATCGGCTCGGACATCGCCCGCCAGGCCATGCATCACCTGCTGGGCGCCGAGGTGATGTTGCCCAAGATGCCACTGCTGCTGCGTCCGGGCACCAGGGTGATCACCGCGTTCCTGCGCCGCGGCACCCTGGCGACGATGCCGCGCTGGATGCGAGAGATGGCTGGGCTCAACACATCCCGGGTTCTCGACGCGCTGGTGGTGCCGCCTCTGAGTGCCGCATTCACGGTGATCGCCATGAGCGCACGGCTCGAGCTGATCCTGCTGCGCCTGCTTTCCCCGGCGACCCTGCCGATCGGCGCGCGGGTCCTGCTGTCCGTTCCGCCAAAGGACCCGGTCACCACGACACCGCGCGAGGCCCAGCGTCGTTACGGCTACGCCGCACCGAGCCAGGCGCACTTCGAGTTTCGGGAGAAGCAGGCGGTCCGCGTGTTCGGTGAGGGACTCGCACCGAGTGACGAGGGCATCCTGGAGTCCCAGCCGATTCTCGGTGGGATCGGTTGACCCGTGATCAAGAACCTTCTCGACTACCGATTGAGCATCCGGCAACTGGTCTACCTCGCGATCGTGGTGGGGGCCCCGTACCTCGTGATCGGCATGATCTGGGCCCTCACCCACAGCGATCACATCGCCGGGCTCACGGGTCTGGACAAGCTGTTCTCGCTGTTGGGCGAGATCGTCGCGTGGCCGGTGCTGATCATCGCTAATGTCACGCTGACATGAGTGAAGCGAAGTGAACGAAGCCGCGACCGCCAACCGGACCCGCGCTGAGCATCTGGGCCCGGACCGGCGCCGGCCGCAGGTCCTCGACACCGCGTTGGAGATCGCCGCGCAACAGGGCCTGGCCGATGTGACGATGGGAGCCATCGCAAGCCGTTTGGGGGTCACCCGGCCGGTGGTCTACGCCTGCTACCCCGGCCGCGGGGAAGTGCTTGCCGCACTGTTGGATCGGGAAACCAACCAGGTGCTGGCCAGCCTTTTCGAGCTGCTGCCCCCGCAGCGTACGGGTTCCATCGAGCAACTGTTCGTCGACGGGTTCCGCGCGCTGCACAGCACCGTGCGCGAGCGCCCCGCCTCATGGCGCATCATGTTCGGGGCGGATCCTGACCCGGTGCTGACCGCGGCCATCGTGCGTGGCCGGGACCGTCTCCGCGGCCAACTCGCGACCGTGATGCGCCCACTGCTGCAACGGTGGCAGGTCGCGGATCTCGACGCCGCACTGCCGATGCTGGTCGAGGTGTTCCTGGCGATCTGCGAGGCGGCGGTCCGCAAGATGCTCGCCGGCGACGACGAACCGCTGGTGGCAGAGACCTTCGGCAAGGCGGCCTATCGCGCCATGCGGGCAAAAGCCTAGCGAGACAACAACACCCCGCGAGCCGAGGCCCGCGGGGTGTTGCGTTACTTGTCAGATCAGACGTCGAACCGGTCGGCGTTCATCACCTTGTTCCAGGCGGCGACGAAGTCCTTGACGAACTTCTGCTTGGAATCGTCCTCGGCGTACACCTCGGCCAGGGCCCGCAGCTGCGAGTTCGAGCCGAACAGCAGGTCGACGCGGCTGGCGGTGTACTTCTGCGCACCGCTGGCCCGGTCGGAGCCGATGTAGGTGCCGTCGTCGGCCGGTGACGGTGCCCACTTGATGCCCATGTCGGTCAGGTTGACGAAGTAGTCGTTCGTCAGCTTGCCCTTGTTGGCAGTCAGCACACCGAGATCCGAGCCACCGTGGTTGGCGCCCAGCACGCGCAGGCCGCCGATCAGCACGGTCAGCTCCGGACCCGACAGGCCCAGCAGGTTGGCCTTGTCGATGATCCGGTACTCCGGGGGCAACGGGTCACCCTTGCCGACCTGGTTACGGAAGCCGTCGGACAGGGTTTCCAGCCAGGCGAACGACTCGACGTCGGTCTGGTCCTGGGTGGCGTCGCCGCGACCCGACAGGAACGGCACGGTGACATCGAATCCGGCGTCCTTGGCCGCCTTCTCGATGCCGACGGCCCCGCCGAGGACCACCAGGTCGGCGAACGACACACCCGTGTCCGACGCTGCCTGGATCTCCTCGAGCTTGCGGATCACCTGGGCCAGCTCGTCGGGCTCGTTGGCCTCCCAGCCCAGCTGCGGCTGCAGGCGGATCCGGCCGCCGTTGGCGCCACCGCGCATATCGCTGGAGCGGTACGACGACGCTGCCTTCCATGCCGTCGAAACCAGCTGCTGCACAGTCAGACCCGAGTCGGCGATGGCGGCCTTGAGCGTGTCGACATCGGCGCCGCTCAGGGTCTTACCGGCCGGAATGACGTCCTGCCACAGCCAGGTCTGCTTGGGTGCCAGCGGTCCGAGGTAGCGGGCCACCGGACCAAGGTCGCGGTGCAGCAACTTGAACCAGGCCTTGGCGTACTCCTCGGCCAGCTCCTCCGGGTGATCCAGCCAGCGGCGGGTGATCTCGCCGTAGATCGGGTCGAACCGCATCGACAGATCGGTGGTGAGCATCGACGGGTGGGTCTTGCCGGTGCCCTGCGCCATCGGCACAGAGTTGGCCCAGCCGTTGTCCTTGGGCTTCCACTGATTGGCGCCCGCCGGGCTCTTCGTCAGCTCCCACTCGTTGCTGTAGAGGATCTCCAGGAAGCTGTTGTCCCACTTGGTGGGGGTGTGCGTCCAGGTCACCTCGATGCCGCTGCTGACGGTCTCGTTGCCGAGGCCGGGGTTGGCCCAGCCCAGGCCCATCTGCTCGAGCGGTGCGGCTTCGGGCTCCGCGCCGTTCTCGATGTCGGTGGCGCCGTGGGTCTTGCCGAAGGTGTGGCCACCGACGATCAGCGCCGCGGTCTCGATGTCGTTCATCGCCATCCGGCCGAACGTCTCGCGGATGTCGATGGCTGCTGCCATGTAATCCGGATTGCCTTCGGGGCCTTCGGGGTTCACGTAGATCAGACCCATGTGGCTGGCGGCCAGCGGGTTCTCCAGCTTGGTGCGGTCGCCGCTGCCTGCGTAGCGGTCCTGTGAACCCAGCCACTCGTGCTCGGCGCCCCAGTAGATGTCCTCCTCGGGCTCCCAGAAGTCCGGGCGACCGAAGGCGAAGCCCGCGGTCTTGAAGCCCATGTGCTCCATTGCCCGGTTGCCTGCGTAGACGATCAGGTCGGACCACGAGATCTTCTTGCCGTACTTCTTCTTCAGCGGCCAGAGCAGACGACGGGCCTTGTCCAGGCTGACGTTGTCGGGCCAGCTGTTCAGCGGGGCGAAGCGCTGCATACCGCGCCCGCCGCCACCACGGCCGTCCTGCACCCGGTAGGTGCCAGCGGCGTGCCACGACATCCGGACGAACAGCGGGCCGTAGTGGCCGAAGTCGGCCGGCCACCACTCCTGCGAATCCGTCAGCAGGGCATCGAAATCGCGCTCGAAGGCCTCGAAATCGAGGGTCTTGACGGCCTCGCGGTAGTCATAGCCCTCGTCCGACGGATCGATGGCGGGCGGATTCTTCTGCAGGATCTTGAGATTCACCGCATTGGGCCACCAGTCGCGGTTGCTGCCGCCTTCGACAGGAGGCTTGATCCGCATGGGACAACCGCTTTCGGCGGGTTCGGTTTGAGCTTCGCCAATGGGGGGGTGTGTTTCTGCCATGACAAATCCTTTCCGGGGCTGGCGGGTTAAGGGGTTATCTACTTGGAGCAATCGAACATTCGGGGCAAGTGCCCCAATAGATGACCTCGGCTTCATCGATCTCGAAACCGTGGTCGTGTGACGCGGTCAGGCATGGGGCGGACCCGGCCGCGCAGTCCACGTCGGCGATTGCGCCACACGATCGGCACACGACGTGGTGGTGGTTGTCGCCGATACGTGATTCGTAGCGGGCGACTGAACCGGAGGGTTGGATGCGGCGCACCAGTGCCGCTGCGGTCAGGGCGTGCAGCGAGTCGTACACGGCCTGGTGTGAGACGTCGGGCAGGTCTTTGCGCACCGAACGGATGATCGTGTCGGTGTCTGCGTGCGGATGCGCATGGACCGCGTGCAGCACCGCCACTCGGGGGCGGGTCACACGCATGTCGGCGCTTCGCAGCATCTGCTGGAAGTCCGCAGTTGTCGCCACGGACCGAAGTCTTGTCCCTTTTCTGGAATTAGTCAAGAATAAAATTCTCGCGAATTCGAGACGAACGATGGTGGTGCCTGGAACGGGTCGGCGACCGTACCGAGACTGCATCCAGGGACAAATTCGACGGCGGTCTTGTCCCTGGATGCAGTCTCGGTGTCCGCTTGGCGGAGCCGGATCGCTAGACGAGCTCCAGCCGGCGCGCCATGTCCGAGACGAACAGGCCGTCGGGATCCACCTTGCGGCGTACCGCCAGCCACTCTTCGATCCGCGGGTACATGGCGTGGAACGTCTTCGCGGTGGTCCGCGAGTCCTTGGCGGTATAGAGTCGGCCGCCGAATTCCATTACGCGGCGGTCGAGTTCGGTGAGGAAGTCACTCAGGCCGGGCTTGATCTGGAAGTCGACACAGACGTTCCAGCCGGGGATGGGGAAGCTCAGTGGTGCCTGGTTGCCCGCGCCGAACAGCTTGAACACGTTGAGGAACGAGTAGTGCCCGGAGCGCTGGATGTCGACCATGATGCGCTTGAACTCGTCGACAGCCTCGGTGGGCACCACGAACTGGTACTGGGTGAACCCCACCGAGCCATAGGCCCGGTTCCATTCCCCGACCATGTCCAGCGGGTGATAGAACTGCGTCAGGTTCTGGGCCTTGCCTCGATAGGTCTTGCCCAACCGGTACCACACCTCGGTCATGGCGCCGAAGATCAACTTGTTGCCAAGACCGTTCGGGAAGATGTCCGGCGTGGTGAAGTACTGCGGCGCATCGAATTTGAGCGGATCACGCTGCAGGTTCGGGGGCAACTGGTCCAGTTTTGCCAGCGAGCCGCGGGAGATCACCGCGCGGCCCAGCTTGGGCGGGGCGCTCATCGCGTCGAACCAGGCCGACGAGTACGTGTAGTTGTCCTCGGTGCCGTCGCTGTGGAACTCGATGGTCTCGTCGAGGCCGTGGGTGACATCGCCGTCGGCGATGAAATACGCAGTCTCCGTGGGGGTCATCTCGATGGTGGCCCGCAGGACGATGCCGGTCAGGCCGTTACCGCCGACCGTCGCCCAGAACAACTCGGCTTCGGGGCCGTCCGGGGTGAGCTTGCGGATCTCGCCGTTGGCGGTCAGCAGATCGATCGAGCGCACGTGGTTGCCGAAACTGCCTGCGCTGTGGTGGTTCTTGCCGTGGATGTCACAGCCGATGGCGCCGCCGATGGTCACCTGGCGGGTGCCGGGCAGCACCGGGACCCACAACCCGTGGGGCAGTGCGGCCCGCATCAGCTGGTCGAGGTTCACCCCGCCGTCCACGTCGACCAGCTTGGTGCCCGCGTCGATCGAGTGGATCTGGTTCAGCGACGACATGTCGATGACCAGTCCGCCGCCGTTCTGCGCGTTGTCGCCGTACGAGCGCCCCAGACCGCGGGCGATCACACCCCGGCCCTTCTGCTCGGCGGCCCGGGTCACGGCCTTGACGATGACCTCGGGATCGCTGGTTGAGAGCACCTGTGCCACGGTCGGTGCGGTCCGGCCCCAGCCCGTCAGGCGCTTGGGAGTGGTCGGCAAGTCAGTAGTCGACATCGTCAAAGAGGGTACCGCGAGCACGGCCCGGGTCCCCTGCAGTTGTGTCCGAAATTGGTGTCCACTGCACAGCCGGCGACCGGAAATGATCGTCGAAACGGGAGGTCAGGCGCTGTTTTGTGGACCAAGCGATACCGAGAGTGACGCACGGGTCGTCGGAACCGCCTGCCTGATCCTCAGTGCAATTTGAAGATCACCGCACGCTGCACGATGAAGTTGATCACCGTGGCCGTGCCCTGGGCGATGACGTAGGCGACCGGCATCCGCCATGGCCCGTCCGCGAGCCAGAGCAGAAAGACGTGGTTGATCCCGACCTGGACCGCGAAAGTCACCGCGTAGAGAACACAGACCGCAATGAAACGGGCCTTGCTCGGCGGTGCCTGGAAGGTCCAGCGCCGATTGATCAGGTAGGCCGTGGTGGTTCCGGCGATGAAGCTGAGGGCTTTGGCGAGGTCTATCTGCACGCCGAGGGTGTGCAGGATGAAGTACAGCCCGTAGTCGACGATCGCCGACAGTCCGCCGGTCACGATGAACCGGAACGCCTGCGTTTTCAGGTCAAGGGTCGGCGACATTACGGGCTCAGCCACTCAGGCAGCTTAGCGAGGTCGTACGGTGCACTCGTGCTGCAGACGGTGCTCAACTACCTCGGAATCGCGGTGTTCGCGTCGTCTGGGGCCATGGTCGCGATACGTAAGGGCTTCGACCTGTTCGGCATTGCGGCGCTGGGGGTGCTGACCGGTGTGAGTGGCGGGGTGATCCGCGACCTCTTTCTCGGCATCCATCCGCCCACCTCTATCCAGCACTGGCCCAATATCACCGTTGCGGTGGCGGCGACCGCCGTGGCCACCCTCACCGCGAACCACCTCATCCGGTTCAACCGCATCGTGCTGTCGCTGGACGCGATCGGCATGGGCTTCTTCGCGACTTCCGGCGCGGCGTTCGCGGTCGACCACGGGGCCAGCTGGTTCGCGGCGGTGCTGATCGGCATGACCACCGCGATCGGCGGCGGCATCATCCGCGATGTGCTGGTGCGCGAGATTCCGATGTTGATGCGGCCGGCCGATCTGTATGCCGTCCCCGCCTTGATCGGTGCGATGGCGTACGCGGTCATCGACTACTTCGGCCCGCAGTGGATCGGCCTGGTGGTGGGCACGGTGCTGGCCACGACGCTGCGCCTGGCCGGGCTGGTTTTTCACTGGCGGTTACCCACGGGGCCGTCGGACCTGATCGTGGGTGAGAATTCCTAGCGGAACGTGGCCGACAGGACGCCGCACAGCGCGTCGACCGCCGGCCCGAAAGCGTGGTCTGCCGGCGCCCCGAAACCGATGATCACCCCGTCGGGGGCGGGGGTATCCGGTCCGGCGAGCGGGTGACGCATGATCGACAGCCCGTTCAACGCGATCCCGGCTTCACCGGCCCGGCGCAGCACCTCGGGTTCGGCGCCGTCGGGCAGGGTGAGCAGCATGTTGACGCCCGCGGCCAGGCCGCTGATGCCGAGGTCGAATCGGGCCAGCGCGGTGACCAGGGCGTCGCGTCGCCGCCGGTAGCGGTTGCGCATCCGCCGGACGTGCCGGTCGTAGCCGCCGCTGTGGATGAAGTCGGCCAGGGTCAGCGCGGTGAGGGCGTCGACGTGGTACTGCGCCCCGCCTGCCGCCGCGATGACCGGATCGATCAATGCGTCGGGCAGTGCCATCCAGCCCACCCGCATCACCTGGGCCATGCTCTTGCTGGCCGAACCCAGGTAGACGACCCGTTCGGGGTTCAGTGACTGCAGGGCGCCGACGGGTTGGCGGTCGTAGCGGAACTCGCCGTCGTAGTCGTCGTCCACCACGTATCCGCCGGTGCGCTGCGCCCACTCGATGACCGCGGTGCGCCGCGCCGGGTGCAGGGCCATCCCGAACGGGCTCTGGTGCGCGGGAGTAAGTAGTACCGCCGAGGGGTCCAACGGGTCGAGGTCGCTGATCACCGCGCCGTCCTCGTCGACGCCGATCGGTGCCGTCGGCACACCCAGCGCCGCGAGCGCGTCGCGGAAGATGAACAGCCCGTGGGCCTCCACGGCGATCGGTCGCCGGCTGCCGAGGACCCGGCCCAGTAGGTCGACGCCATCGCGCACCCCGGAGCAGATCACGATCGACTCGGGGGTGGTCCGCACGCCGCGCACGCGGCTCAGATATTCGGTGAGAGCCTCGCGCAGCGCCAGCGGTCCGCGCGGGTCGCCCATCCGCAGCGCGGACACCGGTGCGGTCGTGATCGCCCGGCGCGCCGACGCCAACCACGCCGTCCGCGGAAACTCCGACACATCGGGGGAGCCGGGCATCAGGTTGTGCCGCGGGACGGCAGGAACGCGGCGTGGGCGCGGCGCCGGCCGCGGGGCGGTGGTGCGCGCGACCCAGGTGCCCGCGCCCTGGCGGGAGGCCAGCCAGCCTTCGGCGACCAGCTCGGCGTACGCCTCGGCGACGGTGTTGCGGGCCAGTCCGAGGTCGGAGGCCAGCGTGCGCGACGGCGGCAGTCGAGTGCCGGTGCTCAACCTGCCGCTGCGAATCCCCTCCCGAAGTGCGGTGATCAGCTGCTCGCGGGCGGTGCGGCTGCCGGGTTCGATCACCGCGCGCAGGTCGAGATGGAGATCCCGGCCCCGCAAATTGGCCCGTGAAGTCACTGCAATATTGAACCATCTAGGCGGTATTTTGCCGTCTAGCGTTGGAGCCATGACACAGACACTCGAGCCCGCCGCGACCGTTGACCGCCTCAAGATCTACAAGGTCTCGCCCGAGCTCTACGACGCGATGATGACGCTGTCGAATGCCGCCGCCAAGGACGTCGACCCCACGATCGGCGAGCTCGTCAAGATCCGGGCCTCGCAGATCAACCACTGCGCGTTCTGCCTCGACATGCACACCCACGACGCCCGCAAGCAGGGCGAAACCGAGCAGCGGCTCGCGCTCATCGCAGCCTGGCAGGAGGCGGGCGACCTGTTCACCGAACGCGAGCGGGCCGCGCTGGCCCTGACCGAGGCCATCACCGAACTGGGCGACGGCCACGTCCCCGACGCCGTGTACGCGCGTGCCGCCGCGGCGTTCACCGAACGCGAGCTCGGTCAGGTGATCGCGATGGCCGTGACCATCAACGCGTGGAACCGGATCAACGTCACCGTGCGGATGCCCGCCCCGCGGCGCTGATCGCGCGCAGGATCGGAGATGTGGAACGCCACCGCTTTCAATGTGATGTCGGTCACAAATCGGAATATCGGCCGCGGGTTCGTGGAATCGATCTACGGCCGTTCAGTTAATCCGGGCGTTCGGCCCTGCGTAACGGAACGTTTACACAGCAAGCGCAAACCCGGGGTGGTCGGCGGGCTGGTCCGCGATATTTACGATGGTGACGGCAATCTTTCTACTCGGCGTGATTGTCGGGCCCGTGCTCTGCAGATCGGGCAAAACGCCAGTTCTTGCCGCGTGGTGGGGTCATTCCGCGGCGCTTCGACTCCGATGTGATCCGGACGTAGCGCTCAGCGCTCACAGGTTGTCGGCAGCGGCGGTGTGACGCAGGCAGGTGCTGATCTAGCAAACTTTGTACCGAGGACTGTCTGCTCGGGTGTTCGGAAACCGTTGCCGTTGCCGCCCGGGTGCCGCCCGGTTACGTTTCCTCCTGCCAATCATGAGCAAGGCATGAGAGCCGGATGTGACCTCCCTAATCGGGCGGTGGACCGCCGATGGATCTCTAGGGTGGGGACCCTGGTTGGTGAAGCACGAATCGGATCACCGACATAGCTAGGGAGAACATGAAGGCATTCAGTCGAGTGCTGGTCGCATTGGTGACCGCAATGGCCGGGGTCCTCGCGGGCCTTTTCATAGGCACGGGCACTTCACATGCGGGTCTGGACAATGAACTGAGCCTGGTTGATGGTCAGGACAGGACCCTGACCGTTCAGCAGTGGGACACCTTCCTCAACGGTGTGTTCCCGCTGGACCGCAACCGGCTGACCCGTGAGTGGTTCCATTCGGGTCGGGCCAAGTACACCGTGGCCGGCCCGGGTGCCGACGACTTCGCGGGCACCTTGGAGCTGGGTTACCAGATCGGCTTCCCCTGGTCGCTGGGTGTCGGGATCAACTTCTCCTACACCACCCCGAACATCCTGATCGACGATGGTGACATCACCGGCCCGCCCTTCGGCCTGAACTCGGTCATCACCCCGAACCTTTTCCCGGGTGTGTCGATCAGCGCTGATCTGGGCAACGGCCCGGGCATCCAGGAAGTGGCCACCTTCTCGGTGGACGTCAAGGGTCCGGCAGGCGGTGTGGCGGTGTCCAACGCGCACGGCACTGTGACCGGTGCGGCCGGTGGCGTGCTGCTGCGTCCGTTCGCCCGCCTGATCGCCTCCACCGGTGACAGCGTCACCACCTACGGCGAGCCTTGGAACATGAACTAGGCATACGACGCCGATCGGCGCGTCCCGCTCCTTCCGAGGAGCAGGGCGCGCCGATTGCCATTTCGGGCGGCTACGGTGGCCTCATGACGCCGCAGAGCCCGGTTTCGGTGCTCGGGGAGGACGAGTGCTGGCAGCTGCTGTCCAGCGTGACCCTGGGCCGTCTCGTATCGACCATCGGCACGAGGCTGGAGATCTTTCCCGTCAACTTCGTCGTCCAGCACCGCACGGTGCTGTTCCGGACCGCCGAGGGCACCAAGTTGATCAGCACCCTGTTCAACGACCGGGTGCTGTTCGAGGCCGACGATCACACGGTTGTCGGCGGGTGGAGTGTGATCGTGCGGGGCATACCGCAGCTTCTTGAGGCTCCCGAAGAGATCGCTGAGGCGGAGCGTGGGCAGCTGTTGTCGTGGATCGCCACCACGAAGCGTCGTTACGTGCGGATCCAGCCGAAGGAGATCTCCGGGCGCAGGTTCGTGTTCGGCTCCGTGCCCGACGACGTGTAGCCGCTCAGACCCAGTAGGGGACCCGTGCGCGGTACTGGCGCATGGCCAACGCCGCCAGCGTCCAGCCGATCGCCGTGAGAACCAGCACCACCAGCCAGTGCCGCAACTCCTGGTCGGCACCCAGTAGCGGCGCGCGCACGATGTCCAGGTAGTGCAGCAGCGGGTTGAGCTCGACGATCTTGGCCCACGAGCCGGCGCCCTGTTGCCGCAGCGTCGACTCGTTCCAGATGATCGGCGTCATGAAGAACAGCAACTGCACCACCGAGGCCAGCAGCGGGCCGATGTCGCGGTACCGGGTGGCCAGGATGCCGAAACAGATCGACACCCATATGCAGTTGAGCACGATCAGCCCGAGCGCCGGGATGACCGCCAGGTCAGTCCATTTCCACGGTTTCGGATAGATCATCGCGATGACCACGAAGATCACGATGTTGTGGCCGAACAAGATCATCTGCCGCCACACCAAGCGGTAGACGTGCACCGACAGCGGGGTCGGAAGTTGTTTGATCAGGCCCTCATTGGCGATGAACACTTCGGAGCCCTCGAGAATCGACGCGTTGATCAGATTCCAGATGATCAGGCCGAGTGTTACGTAGGGCAGGTGCTCCTCGAGCGGCAGCTTGAACAGCTTCGAGTACAGCAGGCCCATGGCCACCGCGGTGGTGCCGGTGGCAATGGTGATCCAGAACGGGCCCAGCACGCTGCGCCGGTAGCGCTGCTTGATGTCCTGCCAGCCGAGGTGCAGCCACAGTTCGCGTTTGCCGAAGCCCTCGCGGAGGTCGCGCACGGCCCGGGCCATGGTCTTGGAATCGGACGCCGCGTCAGTGAACGTCATCGTTGGAACCTTTCGCGTCTGCCCAACCGCCGCAGGCGAATCCACTCACGCAGACCCGCGGGGTCGCGGCGGGACACCAGAAAGTACCAGCCGAAGCGCACCCACTCCTGCGGCAGGAGTTTGCGCAACCCCGGCTGGGACAGCAGGTAGCCACGGTTGCGGTACGTGAAGAACCGCTTGGTCTCGTCGTCGGGGTACTGGGTGTGCATCCGGCCGCCGAGGATCGGTTTGAACTCGTCGGTGCCGCACGGGTGTAGATAGCTTGCGGTCAAACAGGTTCCGAACGGCAGGCCCGAGCGCACGAGCCGGCGGTGCAGTTCGACCTCGTCGCCGCGGACAAATAGGCGCAGATCCGGCACGCCGACCGATTCCACCGTGGCGGCCCGGAACAGGGCGCCGTTGAACAGTGACGCGATCCCGGGCAGGACGTCGCCCTCACCCTCGGTGCGCAATTCACTGGCCAGCCGCCGCCACACCAGCCCGCGGCGCAGCGGGAACGCCAACCGGTCGGGATCGTCGAGGTTGCACACCATGGGTGAGACCTCGGCCAGGGTGTACTGCTCGGCGCAGGCCAGCAGGGTGGACAGCACGGTGCTGTCGGCGGGGCGGCCGTCGTCGTCGGCCAGCCAGATCCAGTCGGCACCCTGGGCCAGCGCGTGCAGCATGCCAAGCGCGAAACCGCCTGCGCCGCCGAGGTTTCGGCGAGATCCTAGATAGGTCGCCGGCACCGGCTGGCCGAGGACCAGCTCGCGTACGGCGTCGTCGTCGTCGTTGTCGACCACGATCAGGTGGTCGGGCCTGCGGTCCTGTCCCGCCACCGCGGCGAGGGACTTGGCCAGCAGTTCAGGACGCCGGTGGGTCACGATGACCGCGATTACAGACTCAGGCGCCACGCGCGGTTTCCTCCAGGACCTCGCGCACATGCCGCGCGGCGTCTGGGCCCTCGTAGGCCCCGACGACCTCTTCGATGCCGCCGGTCATCTTGACGGTGCCGTGGTCGATCCACATCGCCGTCTTGCAGAGCCGGGCCAGGAACTCGTTGGAATGGCTTGCGAACACCAGGATTCCGGACCGCTCCACCAGACTCTGCAGCCGAGACTGCGCCTTCTTGAGGAACTCCGCGTCGACGGCGCCGATGCCTTCGTCGAGCAGCAGGATCTCGGGGTCGATGCTGGTGACCACGCCCATCGCCAGGCGCACCCGCATGCCGGTGGAATAGGTGCGAAGCGGCATCGACAGGTACTCGCCGAGTTCGGTGAACTCCGCGATCTCGTCGACCTTGGCCAGCATCTGCTTGCGGGTCTGCCCGAGGAACAGTCCGCGGATGAGGATGTTCTCGAAGCCCGAGATCTCCGGGTCCATCCCGACGCCGAGGTCGAACACCGGGGCCACCCGGCCACTGACCGTGGCCGAGCCCCGCGTCGGCTCGTAGATGCCCGAAAGTAGCCGCAGCAGTGTGGATTTGCCCGCGCCGTTGTGGCCGACCAACCCGACCCGGTCGCCCATTTTCAGCGACATCGTGATGTCGCGCAGCGCTTCGATGACGACGACGTTGGACTCGTTCCGCCCGATGGCGCCGCCGGCCTTACCGAGGAACGCCTTCTTCAGGGAGCGCGTCTTGGCGTCGAAGATGGGGAACTCCACCCAAGCTTCGTGCGTCGAAATATACGGATCAGACAATGCGGCCTACAGGTACTGGCCGGTGCCGGGGTGGGACGCGCCACCGCGCTGTCCGCCCGGGACCTGCAGGCCCGGCGGGAGGGCGCCCTGGCGCATCTGCTCGAGCTGGGCGCGGGCGGCCATCTGCTGGGCGAACAACGCCGTCTGGATGCCGTGGAACAGGCCTTCCAGCCAGCCGACCAACTGTGCCTGCGCGATGCGCAGTTCGGCATCGGACGGCACGCTGTCCTCGGTGAAGGGGAGCGTCAGCCGCTCCAGTTCTTCACGCAGTTCAGGGGCCAGACCGTCCTCGAGCTCGCGGATGCTGGTCCGGTGGATGTCGCGCAGCCGGTTGCGGCTGGCTTCGTCGAGCGGAGCCGCGCGCACCTCTTCGAGCAGCTGCTTGATCATGGTGCCGATGCGCATGACCTTCGCCGGTTGCTCGACGAGGTCTGTCAGCGCCTTGCCGTCAGCTTCGGCATCGGTCTCGTCGGCTGTGCTGGCCAGGATCTCGATGTTGTCATCGTCGGGGTTGATGGTCATGGCCTTCCCTTGGATCTTGTCAGTTCTGGGTCGTGTCAGTTCGTCGCCCTGGTGGCCGCGTTCTCTCCGTGCCAGCGGTAGATGCGGTCCTCACCGTTGTCGTAGATCTTCTCCCACGACCGTGAGTGCTCTAGCGACACTAGTCCGTCCGGCATGACGAACCCGCGGACCACCGGTGTGCTGGTGAGCACGTAGCGGATGTTGAGCGCTTCGACTGCCTCGGCAACGCGGGGATCGGTGTCCGCGTCGTCGGCGTAGGCCCAGAAGATGAACCGGTGATACCCCGGGCCCTGCTGCACCGGGTAGTCATAGTGCGTCCACAGCGGGTGCAGCCCCGAGACCGCGTACATCCAGGCGGTGCCGTCCGTGTTGGCGTCGCCGATGAGCGTGGTGCGGGCATCGGGCAGATTGGCCAGGTAGGCGAAGGCTTCGAGGTCCTTGGCGTCGATCATCACCGAGTCGTACTTGTCGCCCAACAGGAACTTATGGCGGGGGAAGTAGTGCCAGGCCAGGCCCACGGTGGTGGCGGCCAGTGCGACGGCGGCCGTCGCGCGGATCCAGGCCGGTGGGGCGCCGGTGCGACGCAGCAGCGCGGCGCCGAGCAGCACCAGCGTGCACAGGCCGATCGCGGCCATCGGCGCGTAGAGCATCGTGACCACCGCCGACAACCGGCGCGGATCGCTGTAGAACAGGTCGCTGAACTTGCCGGTGATGGCTCCGATCGGGCCGCCGAACGGTGCGCCGGAATGCACGATCGACGTGATCAAGATCAGCCAGATCGCCAGCGGCCACCAGATTTTCTTGACCAGCAGGACCAGTCCGCCGATGGCGGCCAGCGCGATGAGCGCGTACTGGATGGGGAAGTCGTTGAGGTGACGGGTGTGCTGGAAGACCGCTGAGAACAGTGAGTGCTTCTTGCCGAGGTGGTTGACGAAGGCGTGGCCCACGATGATGTCGGCCTGCTGAAGGACCCCGAGAAACTGGGGAAGCATGATCAGCAGGGTCGGCACCGCGACGGCGGCCAGCGCCAGGAAGTCGGACAGCCGGCCGCGGACCGGGTGCCACAGCGCATCTACCAGCCACCAGATGCCGACCAGCAGCACGGTCACCACACCGCCGGTGAGGTGTACCGAGAAGACGCCGACCGTCGCGAGCACGGCCAGGCCGATGCGGTCCCGATGTGCCGGTGTCGAGACGATCAGGGCGAATACCGGTACCGCGAGCCCGTAGGCGACCAGGTTGGGCATCGCCGCCACATCGAATTCGACGTAGGGCACCGCGGTGAACGATGCGGTGAGCGCTGCCGCGGTGGCCGCGACGACGGCGGTGCGCATCTCGCAGGCGTGCGGGCGGACCATCTTCCACGTCAGTACCGCGGCGCTGACCGGGAACAGCCACACCGCCGCGGTGACCGAACTCACGGTGTACGCGGTGGTCGCGGCGGCACCGGTGAGTTGGCAGTAGACGGCGGCCAGGGCGTGGAAGGCCGACGGGTAGTAGAGCGCCTCGTGGGTTTCGACGTTGCGCAACTCGCCCATGTGGGTGGGTGAGGCCTGGCCGGTGTCGAGGATCCACCGGATGGTGTTGGCGTGCCACACCGAATCCCAGGTGCTGGGGATGGATTGCCAGTGCGGCAGGCCGGCGATCGCCGCAGCAGCAATCAGCGCGGCGCCCAGCAGCACTCCCACCGCAACCACCACGGCGGCCCGCCGCGTCGCGCCTGAGGCCTCGGCATCGCGGTCACGGTAGCGGGCCAACACCCTCCGCAAGCCGGCCGCAATGGCGGCGACGATGACCACAGCAAACAGCGCAGTCCACACGTTCCACGGCACGCCGATGGCCCCGAGCGGAATGATTGCCAACGCGACAGTGCCGTAGGTCAAGGCTGGACCCACTGCAACTGCCGTCGACACGGTCAGCCCGCCGGCCCTGGCTATCAGCGCCCCGGGGATCACCAGCAACAACAGTGCGATTAGCACTCCGAACCCGAAGCCCACTGGACTAGTATGGCTGCCCAGGGCGACCCGGTCCGAGCATGGTCTCGGAAGTGCAAACGTGCGGTCGGGCGCTCACCAAATCGTGTCGGTTTGTGATATCTGCGGACCCTCTAAGGTGGCTGGCATGGCATACGACGTCGCCCGGGTGCGGGGCCTGCACCCGTCATTGGGCGATGGGTGGGTCCACTTCGATGCCCAGAACGGCATGTTGGTGCCCGATTCGGTCGCGACGACGGTTTCCACCGCCTTCCGCGGCTCGATGCCCACCGCTGTCGGACCGCACCCATCGGCACGCCGCAGCGCGGCCGTCCTCATCGCCGCCCGCCAAGCCGTGGCAGACCTGGTCAACGCCGATCCGCGGGGTGTGGTCCTGGGCGCGGACCGGGCCCAGTTGCTGACCGCATTGGCCGAGGCATCCTCCAGCCGGGTCGGCCTCGGCTATGAGGTGGTGGTCACCCGCCTGGATGACGAGGCGAACATCGCGCCGTGGTTGCGGGCCGCCAATCGCTATGGCGCCAAGGTCAAGTGGGCCGAGGTCGACATCGAGACCGGTGAGCTGCCGGCCTGGCAGTGGGAAGGGCTGATCGACAAGCCGACCCGCCTGGTGGCCATCTCGTCGGCCTCGTCGACCCTGGGAACCATCACCGACCTGGGTGAGGTGACGAAGCTCACCCACGAGGTCGGCGGCATGGTCGTCGTCGACCACTCGGCGGCGGCCCCGTACCGGCTGATCGACATCAACGAGATCGACGCCGATGTGGTCGCCCTCAACGCCGTGCCGTGGGGCGGCCCGCCGATCGGCGCCCTGGTGTTCCGCGACCCGTCGATGATCGATTCGTTGGCCTCGGTGTCGTTGGATCCGCACGCCACCGGTCCGGCCCGGCTGGAAGTGGGTGTACACCAGTACGGCCTGCTGGGTGGCGTGGTGGCCAGCATCGAGTACCTGTCGAACCTCGACGATTCAGCCAGCGGTTCGCGGCGCGAGCGGCTGGCGGTGTCGATGCAGTCGGCGGGCGCGTACCTGGACCGGTTGTTCGAGTACCTGGTGGCCTCGTTGCGCTCGTTGCCGTTGGTGATGGTGATCGGCAGGCCGGAGTCGCAGATTCCGGTGCTCAGCTTCGTGGTGCGCGACATCCCGGCCGAGCGGGTGGTGCAGCGGCTGGCCGACAACGGCATCCTGGCGATCTCGAATGCCAGCTCCCGCGTGCTCGACGTGATCGGCGTCAACGACATCGGCGGCGCGGTGACGGTAGGGCTGTCGCACTACTCGACCGGTGCCGAGGTCGATCAGCTGGTGCGGGCCCTGGCCTCGCTGGGCTAGACGGTAAGCACGATCTTCCCCGCGACCTCACCGGAGGCCAGCAATTCGTGGGCCCGCTGGGCTTCCTGGATGGGCAGTTCTGCACCGATGATCGGACGTACCCGTCCGTCGGCGATCATCGGCCAGACATTGTCGAGCACCGCGCGCACCACCTCGCCCTTGCCGCCGGGCCCGTGCACCGGCCGGGGACGCAGTGAGGTGGCGATGACCCCGGCCCGCTTGCCGAGCAGCTTGGCGATGTTCAGTTCGGCCTTGATGCCGCCCTGCATACCGATGATGACCAGCCGGCCGCCGGTGGCCAGGGCGTCGACGTTGCGGTCCAGGTAGGCCGCGCCCATGATGTCGAGGATCACGTCGGCCCCTTCGCCGCCGGTTTCGCTCCGGATCCGCTCCACGAAGTCCTCGTCGCGGTAGTTGATGGTGATGTCGGCCCCCAGTTCGCGGCACAGCGCCAGCTTGTCCGCCGAGCCGGCCGTCACCGCGACCCGGGCGCCGAGGGCGCGGGCCACCTGAATGGCGTGGGTGCCGATTCCGCTGGCTCCGCCGTGCAACAGCACGACCTGACCGGCCGTCAATCCGGCGGTCATCACGAGGTTGGACCACACCGTGCACGACACCTCGGGCAATCCTGCGGATTCCCTGAGAGCAACGCCATCGGGCAATGGCAACACCTGTGCGGCCGGTACGGCGACGTACTCGGCGTATCCGCCACCGGCGAGCAATGCACACACGGGTTGCCCAACTGACCAGTCGGTAACATCTGCGCCGAGGGCGGCGACGTTGCCTGACACCTCCAATCCGATGACCTCACTGGCGCCTGGCGGGGGCGGATACTTGCCCGCGGCCTGAAGCAAGTCGGCGCGATTGACACCCGCGGCGTGAACTCGGATCAGAATTTCTTCGTTTGCTGGTTCGATATCAGCGACGTTTTCCCAGGTCAGATGGCCGCTAACGGACGCGACAATTGCATACATTATTTCAACGCTACAAGCATGCTGTTTCCCAAGCGCAGCAATACTGACGTCCCTTACGATTGCGCCCATGGCGGGGATGATTGCGGGGCGCACGGCGGGTGACATGCCGGGCCTGGACATCGCCGAGCAGAGGTCATGGCAGAACTACCTCGACTCGGCTTTGCGAATGTATGCGACCTTGAACCGGTCGCTGGTGGACGCACATCACCTGACCCTCAACGATGTGCGCCTGCTCGACATCTTGGACAAGTCATCGACCGGGTCGGCCCGGATGGGTGATTTGGCCGAACGGCTGATGTCACTGCCCAGCCGGGTGACCCGGCAGATCCGGCGGCTGGAAGTCCAGAACCTGGTGACCAGGTGTGCCAGTCCGGACGACGGGCGCGGGGTGGTCGCCACGATCACCGAAGAGGGCAGGGCTGCTGTTCGTGAGGCGATGGTGACGTACGGACAGGGCGTCCGGTCACACTTTCTCGGCAGGCTCTCGCGTCCGCAGATCGCGGCGATGGGGGAGAACTGTCGCCGCATCAGCGTCGCGCTGAAGAACGGAGCGCCGCCCGCCCACATCGGCCGGGTGTGAAACCCGTACTCTTGTCGGCGGTGGCGTGGCAGAGCGGCCTAATGCACTCGCCTTGAAAGCGAGAGACGGCTAACACCGTCCGGGGGTTCAAATCCCTCCGCCACCGCCATCAGGCCTATGAACCCGCTGGTCGTCAGGCGAGGAGTCCGGCGCCGTCGGTTTCGGCTCGATGTTGACGTTGTCGGCATCGGCCGAGGTCAATGGTTCACACAGCAAGTGCCCGCAGATAGCGGCGGCGGAAGTAGCGCTGCGCGATCAGCAGTGCGGGAAACAGCGGTCGCCAGGGTCCCTCGGGTGCGGGCCGCGTCAGGGACCGCAGTGTCAGAAACACTGTGCCGACGGCATTTCGGTGCACGATGAACGCTTCTTCACCACAGACGGGGTGTCCGAGTCGCGTGCCGTACGCGAACCCGCAACGATCGTCGTCGTTGACGACAGCGACGACTCGTACCGGCTCGCGCACGACGACAGGTCCCCACCTTGCCGTGATGCAAAAGTCGGCACCTTCATCGGCAACACCGTCCGGTGTGACATCGAAGCCGCTGCGCTGCTTGATGCCCCACTTCATCACCTCGGCCGCCGCGAAGATCCACACAGCATTCCCGTGGCCGACGACGATCGTGTGCTCGAAACGGCGGAAGGTCGGTGGGTTGGCCGTCCAGACATCGCGGGCCGGTTCGGTGAGGCTTGCACCGGCATAGGTCAGTTCCGCCGGAAATGTCGGCATGGGAACAAGGGTACGGCTGGAGGATGGCATCCACTTGCTTCAATGAGCTTGGGGTGTAGTCAAGTTCGATGCCGGATACGTTGGGGACGGTCGCCCTCAGTCCGCCGTCAGCACATCGAGCATCCCCGGCCGCAGCTGATCTGCGATCTGGTCCCACGGCACCGTCACGACCACGTAGTCACCCATCACATGGGCCACTGACACGTAGACCTCGAGCCCGCTCGACGTGGGCAGCCAGTTGGCGTCGATGTCCTCGCCCGAGACCGCGCCATCATTGAGCCGCCCGCTGGTGTCCAGCTGCGGCAGCAGCGTCCGTAGCCGAGCCTGCGCTGCAGCGCGATCCTGGTACAGAGCAGCGACGGTGACCGGCGTCGCGGTGGCGGTCGCGATCACCACGGTGCCCAGACTCTGGTTGGGGTGTGCGGCGCCACTGCCGTACCAGAGCAGGACGATGCGTCCGGCGACGACGCCGGAGCCGATCCTGGTCACGCCGCTACCAAAACCGCCGGGCAGCTCTCCGTCGTCCACGCTCATGTCGGCGGACTGTGCGGGCATCCCGGCCCGCGAGGCCTGCATGGCTGCGTTGAAGCGCGCAGTGACGGCCGGGTCGCCGCCGGACAGCTGAGGGACGGTCACCGACTTGTTCGGTTGCGAGCCGGGCTCGGTGATCGACGTGATCGACGTGATCGTGTAGCCGTGCGCATCGGTGGCCAGTGGTGGGGCCGAGGTGTCAACGGCGGACGGTTCGTGCGTCGAGCTCGACGGCGTCGTACTGGTCGGTGCCGTAGTGGTTGTCGCACTTGTCGGCACGGCTGGTGGCGGCGGTGCGGTGGTCGGCCCGCAACCTGCGAGGGTGACAGCGGCTACTGCGGCAGCCCCGATCAGTCTTGCCGGCAACATTAAGGTGAATGCTATCGGCCGGCTGCGGCCAGCCACGGCGCATTTCGGCGGGTGTCTCCCGATGAAGGTGCCGGCCCTGATCGCAGCGGGCGGCCAGCAACTTAGCGTCGTTTCGCAAATTGGTGGCATTCAGACGGATTCAGCGCGGGTACGCTGTGGCTGCTAACTGGGGGGCGATTGTCCAGTCCCGCTGAGGCGATTCGTGGCACGCCCACCGTCGGATCGCTGCTAGGTCTAAGGAGCAGGCTCGTGGGATTCATTCAGGCATTCGCCGGCGCGCTCGGGGGGACGCTGGCCGACCAGTGGAAGGACTTCGTCGTCCCACCGCAGGTCGCCCCGACTTCAGCGATCTTTCCGGGAGTTCCGGTCGGTCAGAACGCCGGTCGCGGTTCCAATACCCGTGGGTCGCAGAACATCATCAGCAACGGCTCGAAGATTCTCGTCCCTGAGGGCACCGGGCTGCTGACGTTCCAGGACGGCAGGATCACCGGCTTCATCGCGCAGCCCGGCGGCTACGTGTGGCAATCCGATGACCCGAACTCACAGTCGATCTTCGCCGGCGACGGAATTGTGAGCCCGCTGATCACGCAGTCGTTCGAGCGGTTCAAATTCGGCGGCCAGCCCGGCAGTCAACAGCTGGTCTTCTACGTGAACCTTCGCGAGCTTCCGAACAACCGTTTCGGCACGCAGTCGGAGATCTATTGGGACGACGCTTATCTCGGCGCTCAGGTAGGTGCGATCACGCGTGGCACCTACACGATGCGGATCATCGACCCAATTCTCTTCGCCACTCAGTTCGTGCCGTTGACGTACCTGCAGGCCGGTGGTGAAGTGTTCGACTTCACCGACTTCGACAACGATGCCGCCACGCAACTCTTCAACGAGGTGGTGGCGTCGCTCGCGCCGGCGTTCTCGCACTATACGAACGACCCGGCCAAGGGCAATCGGATGGCGCGCATCCAGGGCGACTCGATCGGCTTCGCGCAGTCCCTCTCAGCCGCGGTCGACAGTGCCTACCACTGGACGAGCGGGCGGGGACTGACGATCGTCAATGTTGCGATCGCGTCGATCGAGTACGACGAGGACACCCGCCGCCTGCTCTCGGACGTCAAGAAGGCCGATGCCCTGAGCGGCACGCGGGGCAACTCCTTCCTTCAGCAGTCTGTCGCGCGCGGCATGCAGGCCGCGGGTGAGAACGGTGGGGGCGCTGCGGGAATCGCGATGATGGGCATGGGGATGAACGCCGCAGGCGGTGCGATGGGTGGCCTCCAGCAACCTCAGGGGCCGGCACCGTATCAGCAGGTACCCCCACCGCCCCAGGGCCACCCGCAGCAGCCGGGCTATCCGCAGCAGGGCTATCCGCAAGGTCCGCCGCCACAGGGCCCACCGCAGCAGGCAGCTGCTGCCGATGACCCGGTGGCCAAGCTCGCGCAGTTCAAGAGCATGCTCGATCAGGGCCTCATCACGCAGGCTGACTACGACGCTGCCAAGGCGAAGGCGCTCGGACTCTAGGACATGGCACACCCGAACAACGGGGGCAATCGGTCTGGCGGATACCCGCCGGTAAGTGGCGAAAGCCAGCCGCCGCCCCCGCCGTATCCGCAGGCGCCGCAATATTATTCGCCCGGTGGCCCGCCACCCGGCCAATCCTGGCCGTCGTATCCGTCGGCCTATCCGGGGCAGCCTCAGCAGTTCACCCACGGGCCTCCGCCGCAAGCGCATGCATACGCTCAACCGGCCGGCGTGATCCCGCGGGACCGGGCCGTCGAGGTGACGCCTCCGGGCGAGTTCAACAACGCCACATGGGACGGCGTGACACGCGCGCGGGAGGCCGAGCGCAACGCGGGGTACGGGCCCGGCGAGGCGCCCGCCGTGACCTACGACAACCACGACGGACCGCAGGTCATCCAGACCACGTCCAACCGTGAGGACGGGCTCAACAAGTGCCCGCGGTGCGGTTCCACCGACATCGCCCTGGATATCAAGAGCGGCAACCTGGTATGTCGGTACTGCCGATACGGGTGGCGAGAGCAGAACGCGGCTGACCTGTTCGATCTGAACTCGCCCATCAGCGAGTTGCGCGGACGTCGGGTCGGCTCGGGGTCGGGCAACGTCGTGCCCGGGGTGAACGAGGTCGTGAGCTTCAAATGCAGCGCATGCGGTGCCGAGGTGTCGATCGACACCAATCATGCGGTGCAGGCGCGCTGTCACTGGTGCCGGAACAAGCTGTCTGTCAACGAGCAGATCCAGAACGGCGCCGTACCCGACGTGGTGTTGCCGTTCTCGCTCCCCAAGGCTGAAGCTGTCGCGCGCATTTCGGAGTTCGTCGCGGTGCGAAAGTTCTTCGCGAACAGGCGGTTCACGGCGGAGTTCGCACCCGAGAACGTCATGGGTGTCTACCTGCCGTACCTGATCATCGATTTCAACAGCTCGGTCGAGTTCGTGGGGTACGGAGAGCACACCACCCGCAGTTACACCGTGCGCATCGACGACGACCGTTCCGAGACCCGTTACGACTACGACACGTATCAGGTGGCCCGCAAGTTCGATCTCTACATCGACGACCTCACGATCGAATCGGCCGCCGACAAGCGCGACGTCCACACCGACCGCAACACCAACAACATCATCAATTCGATCATGCCGTTCGACACCAAGAATGCGGTGCGCTATGACCCCAACTATCTCTCGGGATTCACTTCGCAGCGCCGCGATCTCGACGTCGATACCATGTTCGACCCGGCTCGGCTGCAGGCCCAGGACGTCGGCAGGTATCGCGCCGCCGAGACCTTGGACTTCTACGATCGCGGCGTGCGCTGGGACCAGCAGCACATCGAAGTGCACGGTGAGCGGTGGGTGTCGGCGTACCTGCCGGTGTGGCTCTATAGCTACTACGAGCGAAAGAGCAGCGGGAAAGAGCTGCTGCACTACATCGCGGTGAACGGGCGTACGGGAGAGACGATGGGTTCGGTGCCGATCAACACCGCGCGCCTCTGGATTGCGTCCGGGGTAGCCGAATTATTCGGTATCGCAGCGACAATCGCGTCGGCCCTGGTGTTCTGGCGGTAGGGGACGAAGATGATCACGCCGATGTTGTCGACCGCTGTCGACGTTGTTCTCGCGACAAGTCATCACGCGTCCTCGTCGTCATCGTCAGGTGTTGCCGAGCTGATCCCGCTGCTGTTTCTCCTTACCGGGCCGGCGTTCTTCATGTACCAGTACACGCGCTACCGGAACAGGAACAAACGGCACCACCACGAAACTGAGACCCTGGCGGACATCGCGAACATGCAGACGATGGACCAGTACGTGAAGAGTGTCGGCGGCTCGCGGAAATCGAGCATGTCGGGCGCGAACGAACACGAGGTGCGTGGGTAGGTCTGCGCGGCCCGCCAGGGCTGATCAGAACGCGAGTTGCAGCGTAACGAGCGACAGAAGCACCAACGGTGCAGAGGCGATGAGTACCAACACTATTGGGACGACCATGCGACCCGCGACAACTGCGACCCATGCGCACCCTGCGGCCACGGCGCCACCCACGGCGGCGATGCGGTTACCCAACACATCGGTCCCCGGTGGTGCGATGCCATTCTCGAATTTGGACGCCATGTCGGTGTCGGAGAGCACCGTGAACACCAGTAGATACGCGACAACCATCGCAGCGATGCCGACGAACGACAGCGGCCCGCGGCGACTCGGTTCGTGATTCATGACGACATCGTGGGTCACGGAGTGGACGACCGGATCAGTAGAACTACGCGATCAACTCGTTGAAGCTCAACCGAATACCGGCAATCCGTTCGGTCCGATCTGTGGCGGCGGCATGAAGCACGGCGGGATGCCCGGCGCGTACGGCGGCACGCACGGCTGAGGGAAGCACGGTTGTCCATTCCAGTAGGACGGTTGGTTCGGCGGGCACACGGTCATCGGATCGGCCGTGGCGCTCGCGGCGCACGACAGTGCCGTCGCGGCAGTGAGCACCGTTGCCGCGAGGACCGTACAAAGCGTTGCCGGGAGCGAGGAAGGCAACTTGAACAACGTCGTTGACGCCATGCCTTGAAACGATAGCGGTTAACTGCTCGATGAGATGTGTTCCGCGGGTTCGCCGTACACCTACGTGTGCCGACACTAGGCTCGTTCGCATGTGCACAAGAGTTATGTGGCCCGAAGCAGGCGATGCGGTTCTCGTCGGCAGGAACATGGACTTCCACAAGGACCTGATGACCAACCTGTGGAAGCAGCCGCGCGGGGTCGAACGCGACGACGCGGTTTCGGGCAAGCTCACCTGGACCTCGAAGTACGGCAGCGTGATCGCCACGGCTTTCGACATCACCTCCGTCGACGGCATGAACGAGGCGGGCCTGGCCGGACATATCCTGTGGCTGGCGGAGTCGACCTACGGCGAGCCGGATGGCTCGCGCACTCAGCTCGGCCAGGGCATCTGGCTGCAGTATTTCCTGGACAACTTCGCGACGGTGGCGGAGGCGACCGCGTGGATCGCGGAGACCGATGTCCAGGTCGTACAGATGGACGATCCGACCGGCGGGGTCCGCCCCGGATTGCACCTGGCGCTCGACGATGCGACCGGGGATTCGGCGATCATCGAGTACGTCGACGGCAAGGCCCGGGTGTACCACTCAAAGGACTACAAGGTGATGACCAATTCGCCGACCTTCGATCAGCAGCTGGAGCTGGTGAAGTCGTTCACCGGTCTGGGTGGCGATCAGCCGATCCCGGGTTCCACCCTGGCCAGCGACCGCTTCGCCCGGGCCAGTTACTACGCCGGCCGATTGCCCAAACCGGCCGGCCAGGTGGAGGCCATCGCTGGCATGTTCTCGGTGATCCGTAACGCCGCGCAGCCGTTCCGCATCCCAGACCCGGGCAAGCCCGATGCCTCACAGACCATCTGGCAGGTGGTCCTGGATCTCACCAACAAGCGGTACGTCTACGAGTCCACTACTCGCCCGAACATCGTGTGGGTGGATCTGGCGGATCTCGACTTCTCGGAGGGCAGTCAGCAGCTCAAACTCGACCTGATCGGTGAGCTCGCCGTGCAAGGCGGCATCGCCGGCAACGTGGCCCACAAATTCGAGGACAAGGGTGCCATGACCTTCCTGTCACTGGGGTTGCTCCGCAAGCTGGAGGAGGGCGCGGCCGGGGCGAAGTGAGCCGCCTCCGACCCGTTCATTCACCCGAAAGTAACCTACGGTCCCGTAACCTACGCTACCGTAGGTTACGAACGGCACGCTGACGTCGACGCCTGCCGAAGATGTTGGGAGGACGCCCATGGACGCCCAAAACGGAGTGCTCCACGAACTCGAACCGGTTGTCGAGAGCAATCTCGACCGTCATCTGTCGATGGCGCGGGAATGGTTTCCGCACGACTACGTCCCGTGGAGCAGAGGTCGCGACTTCGCTTTCCTGGACGGGGAAGACTGGCAGCCCGAGGATTCACCGTTGGACCAGGTCGCCAAGGTGGCCATGACGGTCAACTTGCTGACCGAGGACAATCTGCCGTCCTACCACCGCGAGATCGCCACGCGGTTCTCCCGCGACGGTGCGTGGGGCACCTGGGTGGGGCAGTGGACGGCAGAAGAAGGCCGCCACAGCATCGCGTTGCGCGACTACCTCGTCGTCACCCGCGGAGTGGATCCCGTTGCGCTAGAACGTCTTCGCATGGCGCATACCGTCGCCGGGTACGACTCCGGTGACAAGACGCCGCTGGCGGCGATGGCCTATGTGTCGTTCCAGGAGCTGGCTACCCGGGTATCTCATCGCAACACCGGGCGCGCGTCCGGTTGCCCCATCGCCGACCAGTTGCTCGCGCGGATAGCCGCCGACGAGAACCTGCACATGGTGTTCTATCGCAACCTCATGGCCGCGGCACTGGACATCGCGCCCGACGCCTCGATGAAGGCCATCCGCGACGAGGTGGTGAATTTCGCGATGCCGGGTCAGGGGATGGCCGATTTCGCGCAGAACGCGATCACCATCGCCAAAGCCGGTATCTATGACCTGCGCGTCCATCACGACGACGTGGTGCAGCCGGTGCTGCGATTCTGGCGGATCTTCGACCGAACCGATTTCGGGCCCGAGGGTGAAAATGCTCGCGAGGAGCTCGCCCAGTTCCTGGACGCGGTCGATGAACGGGCCCGGTTCTACGAGGAGAAGCGCGAGCGCCAGCGCGTCGGGGTGGCCTCGTAGCAACTCGCAGGCCCCGCTTCGCCCGCTGAACGTGTCGCAGATCACACACTCCCCAGAGTTCGCACCGCGTTGATCTTGGGTATCGAGGAGTAGTTGGCACGGAACGTTGTGGTGGGTCGAAACGAGTGGGGTCGAGAATGAACCGGATCGGTCGTTGGTTGAGTGCGGTGGGGTCGGCGGTGTTCGTAGCGGGTGGTTGCATAGCCGCTGCCGGTCAGGCATCTGCGGATTCCTGCGCGGATGTGCAGGTCGTGTTCGCGCGGGGCACGTTCGAGCCGCCGGGCGTGGGTGGCGTCGGGGAGGCGTTCACGGATGCGTTGCGGGCCAAGGCCGGTGGCAAGTCCGTCGACGTCTACGCGGTGAACTACCCGGCATCACTTGACTTCGCGACTGCCGCCGACGGCGTCGCCGACGCGAGTAACAAGGTCCAGGCCACGGTCGCGGCCTGCCCCGACAGCAAAATCGTGCTGGGCGGCTTCTCGCAGGGGGCGGCGGTGGCCGCCTATCTCACCGAGGACTCCGTGCCACAGGGCTTCGCGTTGCCGCCGAGCATCACCGGGCCGCTTCCTGCGGGGGTGGCCGATCATGTCGCCGCGGTGGCGTTGTTCGGTAAACCGTCGAGCGGGTTCCTGCAGATGATCTACACCGGCGCACCGCCGATCACGGTCGGTGGCCGATACGCCGCCAAGACCGATGACCTGTGTATCCCGGAGGATCCGGTGTGCTCGCCGACCGGCAGCGACAACAACGCGCACAACCTGTACGCGGTCAACGGGCTGACGGATCAGGCGGCCGATTACGTGGTCTCCCGCTTGGGCGGTCAGCGGGCGGACCGGAGTGTCGACCAGGCCTCCGGGCGGTAGGAATCCTCTAGGCGGCGCGCGCTATTGTTCGAGCACGTTTTCTCGGACAGGGGAGGGTCAGTGACGGATCAAGAGCAGCAGCTGACGTTTGGGCAGAAGGCCAAGCTGTACGTTCAGGCCGCAGGCGCGTTCGCGCGCAATCCCAAGGCGCTGGTCGCTCTTGTGAAGTACAAGCTGGCGGAGCGGAAGTCGGCCAAACAAGCAGGCTGACGCGGCCTCGGGGTCACCGAACTGCCGTTGTCGGCAAGGCTTTTGGCGGTTCTGATCCGCTCGCTCAGGTGTGCGCCCGGTAGATTGGCGAGCACGCGCGCCGTGCGCGAACGATCGGGGGACCATGGAGCTCGGAGTTCACTTCCGTCTACGCGACGCCGAGGCCGAGCGCGTGCTCGGCGTTGCCGGCGACGATGAACGCCTGCATGAAGTGATCGGTGCCCTCGAAGCCGACGACGAGGTCTGGGCGCAGGCATGCGAGACCGACAAGGCCTGGGACCCGATCGCGTGCGCGCTGGCGCCGGCGGGCGACGACGGCGAGTGGCCGGCCCGCGGTGTGATCGGCGGCGCTCGTGCGTTGCAGCAGGACGACGAGGAGTGCTGGGTCACCCATCTCAACCCGGCCGAGGCCGCCGAGGTCGCCGCGTATCTTGCGACGCTCGACGACGAGGCGTTCGTCGGCGCCTACGGGCTCATGCCACCCGAGTTGCGCAATCCCGAGTACGGCGACGACGAACAGGTCTACGCCCTCGCGATGCTCGCGGACCTACGCGAGTTCTTCGCATCGGCTGCAGCCGAGCGGCAGCACGTCGTGTTCACGGTGTGGGGGTAGGGCACGCGCCTCAGCCCATGCTCTCCGGTGGTCGGAGGCTCAGTGCGCAGCCTTGCCGAGTAGTTCCACGCCGGTGGCGATCTGGGACTCGGTGAGGTTGGCGTAGCCGAGGATCAGCCCGGGTGGCGCGGTGTCGGGGTCGGCGTAACAGGGGGCCAGAGGCTCCAGTCGGATGCGTGACTCGGCGGCCCGGCGGGTGAACTCCTCGATGGGGAAGCCGGCCGGGAACCGCACGGTCAGGTGCACGCCGGCGGCCGCGCCCAGAACCTCGGCCTGCGGTAGGTGGCGCGACAGTGCGGTCAGCAGCGCGGTGCGACGGGCCGGGTAGCGGCGGCGCATCTGCCGCAGGTGGCGGTCGTAGCCGCCGGAGGTCAGGAACTGGCTGAATGCGATCTGGTCCATCACCGAACTGCCGGTGTCGGCAAGGCTTTTGGCGGTTCTGACCCGCTCGATCAGATGGGCGGGCACCACCATCCATCCGATCCGCAGTCCCGGCGCGAGGGTCTTGCTGGTCGAGCCGAGGTACACCACCCGGTCGGGTGCCACCCCCTGCAGTGCGCCCACGGGGGCCCGGTCGTACCGGTACTCGGCGTCGTAGTCGTCTTCGATGATCAACCGCCCGGGTTGGGCCCATTCGAGTAGTTCGGTGCGCCGGGTGGCCGAGAGCACCACCCCGGTCGGCGACTGGTGGGCCGGGGTGGTCAGCACCGTGGCCGCGCCACTGGCGGTCAGAGCCGCGACGTCGATTCCGTTGCCGTCCACCGGGATGGGCAGCGGTTCGATACCGTTGTGCCGCAGAACCATTCGATGGAGCCAGAATCCCGGATCCTCCGTCGCCACCGGCCCGCCCAGGCATCGGGCCAGCAGCGCGACGGCTTGCGTTGCGCCCGAGCACAACACCACCAGCCGTGGGTCGGCGACCACACCGCGGGTGCGCCGCAGGTAGTCGGCCACGGCGGTGCGGGCGGCCGGCAAGCCGTGTGGGGCCACGTACCCGAATGCGCTGGACTCGATCTCGGCCAGGCCCTGACGCATGGCCCGCAGCCAGGCCTGACGCGGGAAGCTCGCGAGATCCGGTGAGCCGGGGGCGAAGTCGATGTCGAAGCGGGGACGGTCACGGTCGGATTGAATGCGGCTTGACGGGACGACGTCGACGGCGGCGACGCGGGTGCAGCCGCCCTGGCTGCTGTGCAGAAACCCTTCGGCGGTCAACTGGCCGTAGGCCTCGACCACCAGCCGGCGCGACACCCCGAGGTCAGCGGACAGCACGCGGGTGGACGGCATGCGGGAGCCGGGGGTCAATCGGCCGGACCGGACCGCGTCGCGCAGCCCGTCGGCGAGTTGGCGATGCAATGGCCGCCTGCTGTCCCGGTCCAGTTCGACCAGCAGTTCCGGACCGGAACTGGTACCCGAATTTGCCATGAAATTGGAGCCTACTCGGAGACCACTGCGGCGTTAGCGTGATGGCATGGCCAATGCTGCGCCCCCGGCGAGGCAAACCCGGCGCTACCCGGAAGTGGTCCTCGCCGTGTTCGGCGTCTACTCGGTGAGCCTCGGTCTGTTCATGCTGCTGGCACCGGGCACGTTCTACGACACGATCGGCGCCTTCGGCACCCGCAACGATCACTACATCCTCGACAACGCGTCCTTCGAGCTGCCGCTCGGATTGATGATGTTGGCCGCTCTGAAGTGGCCGCGGTGGCGGGTGCCCGCGCTGGCCTTCGCCACCGCACACTGGGCCCTGCATTCCATGAGCCACCTGATCGACACGAACCATGCCGCCGGCACCTGGGTCGGTTGGCTGGAAGCCGCGGGCCTGGTGATGACCACTGTCCTGCTGGCAATTGCATTGCGTATCAGCATGTCCGACGACAAGGCAGGGGAACCGTAGATGCGCGTCCTGGTGGCCGGTGCGACCAGTGTCCCCGGAATCCCGCTGTTGCGTGAACTCAACAGGCGCGGCCACGAGGTCATCGGGGTGACGCGTTCACCGGGCAAGACCGCCCAGATCTCGGCGGCCGGGGCCAAGCCGGTGGTGGCAGACGTCCTCGATGCGGGCCAGATCGACTCCGTGCTGGGCGAATTCGTCCCCGAGGCGGTGGTGAGCCTGCTGACCACGCTGCCGAAACTGGGGCCCAAACGGATCAAGGACTTCGAGCCGGCGATCGAGCTGTGGAGCCGTGGTGCGGGCAATCTGGTGGCCGCCGCCCAACGGGCCGGGGTGCGCCGCGTCGTCGCCGAATCGGTGATCTTCGGCTACGGATACGCGTCGACGGGGCCGGATCTGATCGAGGAGACCGAGCCCGACTTGGGTCCGCCTCCGCCCGGTGGCGGACGGATGCTGGCCGCGCTGCGGGCGATGGAACGTAACGTGCTGACGTCGGGGGAGCGCAGCAAGACCGAGGGAATCGTGTTGCGCTACGGGATTTTCTACGGTCCCGGCGTCACCCACGACGATCTGTTCCGCCGGCTGGCCAAGTGGTGGGCACTGCCTGCGATGACCGGCACCGGGGTGCTGTCGTGGGTGCACATCGATGACGTCGCCCGGGCCACGGCCGACGCACTCGACAAGGGGCGGGGCGGGCAGATCTACAACATCGTCGACGACCGGCCGCAGTCCTTCGGCGACTACGTTCGGGAACTGAACGCGAAGCTGGGCCGGCCGCGGCCCTGGCCGATCTCGCATCGGCTCGTCGGTCTCGTGGCCCCGTACCCGGCCACCGCATTCGGCTCGGCCTGGCTTCCGCTGTCGAACGCGAAAGCCAAAGCCGAACTCGCCTGGACGCCTATTCCCCGGTGAACTGGGGCGGGCGCTTCTGGAACATCGCGGTGACCGCCTCGGCCAGATCCTTCGACGGCAGGAAGGCCGAATTCCACGCGGCCACGTAACGCAGGCTCTCGGCCACTCTGGCGGTGCGCTGTTGGTCGAGCACGTCCTTCACCCCGGCGACGGTCAGCGGCGGGTTGGCGGCGATCTCAGCGGCGGTGGCGTGTGCGGCCGCCAGCGATGCGTCGGCGTCGGCGTGCACGTCGTTGACCAAACCGATCTTCTCGGCGCGCGCGGCGTCGATGTCCTTGCCGGTGAGGACCAGCTCACGCAGATGTCCATCGGACAGGATCAGCGGCAGCCGGGCCAGGCTGCCCACGTCGGCGACGATGGCCAGCTTGGTCTCACGCACCGAGAACTTGGCGTCGGCGCTGGCGTAGCGGATGTCCACGGCGCTGATCAGGTCGACGCCGCCGCCGATGCACCAGCCGTGGATCGAGGCGATGGTGGGGGTGCGGCAGTCGGCGACGGCGGTGATGGCGCCCTGCATCTTCTGCAGCCGCTTGTGGAACGCCGCGCGGTCACCGGCTCCGGCGTCGAGGCCGGGCATCTCGGCGCCCATCGCGGGCAGGTCGAGGCCGTAGCTGAAGTTCTTGCCCGAGCCGGTCAGCACGATCGCGCGAACGTCCGGGTCGGCGTCGAGGGTGCCGAAGACGTCCGGCATCTCGGCCCAGAACGCCGGACCCATCGCGTTGCCCTTGCCGGGACCGAGCAGCGTCACCTGGGCGACGTGGTCCTTGATCTCGACGGAAACGGACTCGTACGTGTCAGACATGGAGTGGACACTACCGAGTATGGATGAACTCGAAGGCGCCGAGGCCACGCTCGACGTGCTGCAACGCGTGCTGCACGGTGTCACCGCGGATGATCTGTCCCGTCCGACCCCTTGTCGCGAGTTCGACGTGGCGGGGCTGACGGACCACCTCCTGAACTCGATCACCCTGATCGGCTCGGCGGCCGGTGCGCAGATTCCCGAACGCGATCCCGCCGCCTCGGTGGAGGGTCAGGTGCTCAGTGCGGCGCGGCCTGCCGTGGCGGCTTGGCGCCGACGCGGGGTCGACGGCACGGTGCCGTTCGGGCAGGGCGAGGCGCCGGCACAGATGATGGCCCGGATCCTGTCGCTGGAATTCCTGGTGCACGCCTGGGATTACGCCGCGGCCACGGGGCAGACGGTCGACGTGCCGGATGAGCAACCGGAGTGCGTCCTGGGGTGGGCGCGGGAGATCATCACGCCCGACGGACGTGTGCGCGCTGGTTTCGACGACCCGGTCGAGATCGGCGCAGGCGCACAGTCGCTGGACCGGTTGCTGGCATTCGCCGGCCGCCGGCCGGCGGGCTAGACGCGCTGCAGGTAGAAGTACAGGTAACGGCCGTCAACCACGGCGGCCTTGCCGTTCATGATGCCGACCACGGTGTTGTCGTCGACCACCTTGAAGTGGTCGTGCACGGGGCGGCCGTCGTAGACCATGGTCGCGGTCACCTCGCCGCGGAACTCCTCCAGCCACAGGCTGGCCTCGCCGTTCATGGCCTCGGTGTTGGAGAACTTGTTGCCGTCGGCGTCCAGGCACACCAGCGGCTGGGCCTCGGCCGCCGAGTGGAACGTCTTGCCGAACCAGTTGAGCTTGTTCATGAATCCGTTGGCCTTGTGCCCGGTCTGGAACTCGCCGCCCTTCCACTCGCCGAGCATGAAGTCGATGCTGGCGGGCCGCAGCAGCGCCCAGAAGGCGTCTAGTTCGGCGTCGGGGATCTGCCCCTCGCGGCTGACGAATCCGTCGAACGTGCCGCGTGCACCGTTCACTTCGTCTCCCCTGTCCGGGTCCCGGTGCCGCCGGGCGCATTCCAGCGCGTGGCGAATTCCAGGAAGGCGTCGTTTTCGTGCGGGGCCCCGATGGTGACCCGCACGCCGTCCTCACCGTACGGGCGCACGATGATGCGGTTGTCGGCGGCCCTGGCGACGAAGTCGAGAGTGCGTTCGGCCAGCGGCAGCCAGACGAAGTTCGCCTGCGTGGGCGGGAGCTCGTATCCGGCCTCGCGCAGCGCCGCGCTGACGCGGATGCGCTCGGCGACGACGGCGTCGGTGCGGGCCAGCAGTTCGTCGGCGGCCTCCAGGCTGGCGATGGCCGCCGCCTGGGACACGCTCGTCGCGCTGAAGGGCACGTAGACCTTGCCCAGTGCGGTGATGACCTCCGGGTCGGCCACGGCGTACCCGACGCGCAGGCCGGCCAGCCCGTAGGCCTTCGAGAAGGTGCGCAGCACAACGACGTTGCGGTGGGCCCGGACCAGCCCGAGGCTGTCGGGCACCAACCCGTCGCGGATGTACTCCACGTAGGCCTCGTCGAGCACGATCAGGATGTCCGAGGGCACCGCCGCCACGAACCGGGCGAGTGCCTCGGGCTCGACCACGGTGGAAGTCGGGTTGTTCGGGTTGCAGACGAAGATCAACCGGGTGCGGTCGGTGATCGCGGCGAGCATGGCGTCGAGATCGTGAGTCTCGTCACGTAACGGGACCGGCACGCCCGTCGCGCCGGCGGTGCGGATCTGCAGCGGATAGATCTCGAAACTGCGCCATCCGAAGACGACTTCGTCGCCGACGGCGGATGTGATTTGTATCAACTGCTGGCACAGGCTCACCGAACCGCAGCCGACGGCGATATTCTCCGGCGCGAAGTTGACGTGCTTCGCCAGGTGTTCGCGCAGGTCAAGATACCCGTTGTCGGGGTAGCGGTTGATGTTCTCGCTGGCTTGCAGGATCGCCTCACGCACGCTGGGAAGCGGCGGGAACACGGTTTCATTGCTCGCGATCTTGATTGCGCCCGGAACTGTTTTCCCTGGTGCGTACGCGGGAAGGTCAGCCATTTCGGGGCGCAAACGGATACTCATTTGGCCAGGATAGGGGAGTGTGTGTACTGTCTGCCCTCGGCGGTTTCGGGCGACAGGACGGAGTCCGGTACCCTCACAGAAGTTCAAAGGAGGCGTGCCAGAGCGGCCGAATGGGACTCACTGCTAATGAGTTGTCCCCCTTACAGGGGACCGGAGGTTCAAATCCTCTCGCCTCCGCCAAGGTTGACTCGTCAACCGCACAACTGAATAACGCTAGGCGCCCGTAGCTCAACGGATAGAGCATCTGACTACGGATCAGAAGGTTAGGGGTTCGAATCCCTTCGGGCGCACTCTAGAAAAATCGAGGCTCGGTCAGCAGACCGCGCCTCGATTTTTTTCGGTTGGGGTTGATGCATCGAGATCGACACCAGGGCTGTGATTCGTGCGAAACAACGACCCAGGCGTCGATCTCGACGCGTTAGTCGGAAGCGACGGCTGTCGCGATGTCGATGGCCATCTCGCGCAGTACGTCGTCGGTCACGAACTGACGCGCGGTCTGGCGGTCCAGCCGCAGCACGGAGACCAGGAGCTCGATATGGCCGGCCACCTGGACCCGGGCCATGTCGGGCGAGAGGTGCAGCCCGTGCAGATCGGCCAGGAACCCGCGCAGCGCGGTGACGCGATCGTTCATCCACGGTGACCGGTCGGCCACCGTGGATGTCGAGGTCTTCAGCTGTCCGATGTAGCGGCGTTGCCGCGGCTGCTCGAACACGCCGTGGTGGGTTTGACGCGCGGAAGCCGCAGGGCGCGTCCTCGCCCGTACGTGCATGTCACCGTGCGGTGAATCGCATCCGGTGAATGCCGCCGTGCGCATGACCTTGGCGGTTGCCATCGCGTGTCTGTGACTCATCGTTCCCGTACCTGCCGACAAAAGTTGTTTGCCAGTTAACTTTACGGGAACGTCTCAGGTTCAGCTCAGATTCGGCCTGGGCCTCAGGTCCACAGCACCGCGATTGCCGACGCGAGCAGGGGCAGCACGCCCGCGGCGATGAACAGGCCCATGACCGGTTGGCCGCCTGTGCGGCGCTGGCGCGCGGTGCCGATGCCCAGCACCGCTCCGAGCGCCACCAGGATGACCAGCTTGGTGCCGATCTTGGGGTAGTTCAGCACGATGCCGGCCGGCCAGGGCGCGGCCAGGGCCACGCCGGTGATGAGTGACAGCGTCATGCCGTAGGTCATCACGGGGGTGATCAGAAAGCGTCGGGCCGCGGCCTCGGCGACCCAGGCGCCGACCATGACTGCGAAACCGATGAGATGCGCATAAACAACTACGTTGCGTAGTAGATCCATGGTCGGAGTGTAGGCGGCGCGACAGCGCCGGACGCCCGAACCCGCCGAAGTGCTTCCAGGGGCCGTCGGCATCCGTCACGTAGGCTCGGCTGGATGCGGCTGCTGCTTATCGCCGATACCCACGTACCCAAGCGTGCCAAGGACCTCCCGGCACAGGTGTGGGACGAGGTGGACCAGGCCGATGTCGTTGTCCACGCCGGTGATTGGGTCGATCCCGCACTGCTCGACGCGCTCAGTTCACGCGCGGCGCATCTCGTCGGCTGTTGGGGCAACAACGATGGCGCCGAATTGCGCCGGAGGTTGCCCGAGCGCGCCGACGTGACACTGGACGGCCTGCGGTTCACTGTCGTCCACGAGACCGGTGCGGCCACCGGGCGGGAGGCCCGGATGGCCCGGGACTACCCGGGAACCGACGTTCTGGTCTTCGGGCACAGCCACATCCCGTGGGATACCACCGCGAAAACCGGTCTGCGCCTGCTGAATCCGGGGTCGCCGACCGACCGCCGACGTCAGCCGTACTGCACGTACATGACGGCGCGCATCGCCGCGGGGGTGCTGTCCGACGTCAGCCTGCACACGCTGGACAGGCCATGAACGCCCTCGACGGCTAGCCTGCTTCACCCTCGCATATCAGACCGATGTGCTTGGTAGCCCAATCGCCGAGCGGTTCAAGGGATTCGAGCAACTCCTTACCCGCGGGGGTCATGGAGTACTCCACGCGCGGCGGTACCTCGTGATAGCTCTCCCGGTGCACCACGCCATGACGCTGGAGCTCCTTGAGGTGCTGGGTCAGCATCTTCTGGGACACCCCGGGCAGGCTGCGGTGCAGGGCGTTGAACCGCTTCGGTCCGCCTTGAAGCTCCCAGAGGATGAGCGGTTTCCACTTTCCGTCCACCACGGCGAACGCCGCATCGAGTCCGCAGGTGTACTTGCCCAGCTGACTCATGGCAGTATCCTCGCAGTTCAGGGCCAATAGTTTCAAAAAGGTAAGTATCCCACTTTTTAGTGGGTACTTGTCCTGCAGTCAGTGTCTCTCCAACGATGGTGGCATGACAACCACACGCCACTCGGTCAGTGTTCTCGGTCTGGGCGAGATGGGTTCGGAGCTGGCCCGCACAGCCCTCAGAGCGGGGCACCCGACCATCGTCTGGAACCGCACCGCCGTGCGGGCCGCAGCGCTCGTCGACGAGGGCGCCACCGCAGCGGCCGATCCGGCCGAGGCTCTCGACGCGGACCTCATCGTGGTCTGCTTGTTCGACCAGGCGTCGGTGCACGAGGTCCTCGACCCGGTGGCACACCTGCTGGCCGGACGCCGGCTGGTGAACCTGACCACGACGTCACCGGAGGGGGCCCGCGAGCTGGCCCGGTGGGCTGCCGGACACAGGGCCGACTATCTCGACGGTGGCATCATGGCGACGCCGGAGATGATCGCGACGCCGCAGTCGGCGATCCTCTACAGCGGCTCGGCAACGTTGTTCGAGGACCATCGGACGTTGTTCGAAATCTGGGGCAGCGCTGAGTACTTCGGCGACGATGCCGGCATGGCGTCGCTGTACGACCTGGCGCTCCTGTCGGCCATGTACGTGATGTTCGCCGGCTTCTTCCACGGCGCCGCGATGGTCGGCGCGGCCGGAGTGCCCGCGAAGGAGTTCGCTGCCCGCGCCGCCGCGTGGCTGCCGGCGCTGATGCCCGCGATCGCTGAGTA
Organism: Mycobacterium sp. DL99; assembly: GCF_004762045.1. Taxonomy (GTDB): domain Bacteria; phylum Actinomycetota; class Actinomycetes; order Mycobacteriales; family Mycobacteriaceae; genus Mycobacterium. The sequence goes on along the minus strand of NZ_SJOM01000007.1, from coordinate 6,151,409 downwards.
CGCGACGGTCATCGACGGAGGGGACTACTCCGTCCCCGGCCAGCAGAGCCTGTTCTTCTCCGACATCAGTGACATCGTCAACGCCAGCCGGGACCAGGGCATCAGCACCGAAGTCGTCGACGTGGTGCAGCGGCTGATCCACCGGCAGATCGATGCGGGCCACGGCGACGACGGCTTCGCGCGGGTCATCGAGGGCATCAAGAACGGAGAAGCCGCGTGAGCACGACCGTGAGCGTGCTCGGCCTGGGACCGATGGGACAGGCCCTGGCCGGGGCATTGGTGGCGGCGAAACTTCCTACCACCGTGTGGAATCGGACACCTGCCAAGGCCGACCCGCTGCGCGCCCGCGGTGCGGTGTGGGCCGGTTCGCCCGCGGAGGCGGTGGCGGCCGGCGAACTCATCCTGGTCAACGTCGTCGATCAGACGGCCGCGGACGCAGTGTTGGACGCCGCGGGCGATGCGATCGCCGGTCGGGTGGTCGTGGGGTTGTCCTCGGACATTCCCGATTCGGCGCGCCGTACGGAGGAGCTGGTTACCGCGCGTGGCGGACGGTACCTCGACGGGGCCATCATGACTCCGACCGACACCATCGGAACCCCTGGCGCCAGCATTCTTTTCGCCGGCCCGAAGGGTCTGTTCGACGAACACCGGGCCGTGTTCGATGTGCTCGCGACGGTCAGCTGGGTCGGCGAGGACATCGGCCGCGCCGCGGCCTTCGACATGGCATTGCTCGATGTGTTCTGGACCTCGGTGAGTGGTTTCGTGCACGCACTCGCGATGGCCGGTGCCCACGGCATCGCTGCGACCGAGCTGTTGCCGCATGCGAGCAACATCGCCGCGATCCTGCCGCCGATCTTCGGCGAGATCGCCGAACGTACCGAAGCCGACCGTCACGGCGACCCCAGTGCCTCGGTGTCCTCGGTGGCCGCCTCCGTCCGGCATCTGATTGCGGCCTCGGGTTCGGTGGGTCTGGACGCGGGCGCCCTGGAAGCATTCCGGGGTTATGTGGACGCCGCGGTCGCCGCCGGGCACGGTGCCGACGAGATCAGCCGGATCACCCCGGCAAGCGTGACCCTGCCGTCACCCTGAGGTGGCAGGCTCTTCGGTATGGAGCAGAAGCCACCTACCGCAGTCATCGAGGCAGCCAACCGCGCGCATCTGAATAACCTGCCGTTCGAGGACGCCAGGGATTTCGAGGACGCTGACCGGGGCTTCATCGCCGCGCTCGAACCGTGTGTGGTGAAGGCCGCCGATGGCAGGGTGGTGTGGGACAACGATGCCTATGACTTCCTGAGAGGTGATGCGCCGACGTCGGTGCATCCCAGCCTGTGGCGCCAGTCGCAACTGTGCGCCAAGCAAGGTCTCTACGAGGTGGTCGAGGGCATCTATCAGGTGCGTGGCCTGGACCTGTCGAACATCAGCTTCATCGAGGGCGATACCGGCGTCATCGTCATCGATCCGCTGATCTCCACCGAGACCGCGGCCGCCGCGCTGGCGCTGTACCGGGCGCACCGGGGGGATCGTGCGGTCAGCGCAGTCATTTATACCCACAGCCACGCCGACCATTTCGGCGGCGTGCTGGGGGTGACCAACCAGGCCGACGTCGACGCGGGCAAGGTCGTCATCATCGCGCCGGAACACTTCACCGAGCACGCCGTGCAGGAGAACGTCTATGCCGGCACCGCGATGGCGCGCCGGGCCGGTTACATGTACGGCGCGGCGCTGGACCGTAGCCCGCAGGGCCAGGTCGGCTGTGGGCTGGGGCAGGTCGGCTCGACGGGCGAGGTGGCGCTGATCGTGCCGACCCTCGACATTCGCAAAACCGGGGAGACCCACACCATCGACGGTGTCGAGATCGAGTTTCAGATGGCGCCGGGTACCGAGGCGCCCGCCGAGATGCACTTCTACTTCCCGAAACTCCGGGCGCTGTGCATGGCCGAGAACGCCACCCACAATCTGCACAACCTGCTGACCCTGCGTGGTGCGTTGGTACGTGATCCGCACGGTTGGGCGGGTTATCTGACCGAGGCGATCGACACCTTCTCCGACCGCGCCGACGTGGTGTTCGCCTCGCACCACTGGCCCACCTGGGGTCGCGAACGGATTGTCGAATTCCTTTCGCTGCAGCGGGATCTGTACGCCTACCTGCACGATCAGACGTTGCGTCAGCTCAACCAGGGTTACACCGGGGTCGAGATCGCCGAGGCCTTCCAGCTGCCGCCGGCCCTGGAGAAGGCCTGGCATGCCCACGGCTACTACGGTTCGGTGAGCCACAACGTCAAGGCGGTCTACCAGCGCTACATGGGCTGGTTCGACGGCAACCCGGCCCGGTTGTGGCCGCACCCGCCCGAGGCGCTCGGCCCCCGCTATGTCGAGGCCATGGGCGGTGCCGACCGCGTGGTCGAGCTGGCTCAGAAGGCCTTCGAGGACGGCGATTTCCGCTGGGCGGCAACGCTTCTCGACCACGTGATCTTCACCGATGAAAACCACGCGCGAGCCCGCGCACTCTACGCCGACGTGCTCGAGCAGCTGGCCTACGGCGCGGAGAACGCCACGTGGCGCAATTTCTTCCTGAGCGGTGCCACCGAACTGCGGGAGGGAAACTTCGGAACCCCGACCACCTCGGCGTCGCCCTCGCTGCTCGGGCAGCTCACCCCTGAGCAGATCTTCGACACCTTCGCGATCAACGTGAACGGTCCGCGGGCCTGGGATCTCGACCTGGCCATCGATGTGACGTTCCTCGATGTGGCGGTCAACTACCGGCTCACCGTGCGCAACGGGGTGCTGGTCTACCGCGAGGCCGATGCCGACGAGGCGAGTGCGCAGGCCACCGTGAAGCTGGCGAACAAGCTGCGGCTGCTGGCCTTCGCCGCGGGCGATACGACCTCACCCGGCTTGGAGGTCGCCGGTGACGCCGAGGCCCTGCCGTCGCTGTTGGCGGCGTTGGACCGGCCTGATCCGAACTTCGACATCGTGACGCCCTAGGAAACCGGAGGCGACACTTATATAGATAGGTCAGAAATAATCTGAACTTGTATTGACAAGTTGTGGTGATGCGGACCACAGTGTCCGCATGGGAAATCACAACTACGACGTCGTGGTGGTCGGCGCAGGCATCGTCGGCCTCGCGCACGCCTATCACGCGCATCAGCGGGGACTGAGCGTCGCCGTCATCGACCATGCCGACGGAGTCGTCGGTGCATCCGTCCAGAACTTCGGTCATGCCTGCATCACCGCCCAGTCCGGCCAGGCACTCGAGTACGGTCGCGCCGGACGTCGGCACTGGCTGGACCTGTCCCGCAAAGCGGGGTTCTGGTCGGCCGAGGCGGGCACCTACTGCGTCGCGCGTCACGACGACGAGCTAGAGGTGATGCGCCAGTTCGCCTCCGTCCGGCCGGCCGATGAGGTGCGCCTGCTGAACGCCGAGCAGGTACTCGACCGCATCCCGGTCATGGAGGCTGGGGTCACCGGCGGCATGTACCTGCCGAACGATCTGCAGGTCGACCCCCGCACAGCCGCGCCGTCGATCGCCCGCTGGCTGGAATCTGAGGGCGTCGACTTCCATTGGCGGACCGCGGCTTCCGGATTCGAGCCCGGAATCGTGCACACCTCGCGGGGGCCGCTGCGGGCGGCGACGACGTTCGTCACGGTGAACTACGACATCGACCGGCTGTTCCCCGAGCTGGCCGAACGGGACAAGTTGCAGCGCTGCCGGTTGCATATGTTGCGCGCCAAACTGCCACTGAAGTTTGCCCTGCCCGCGCCGTTGTTCACCGGTTGGTCGCTGGTGCGCTACGCCGGCTTCGCGAGCCTGCCCGCAACGGCTGCGGTCGCCGAGCGGTTGCGGACGGAGTATCCCGATTACGTCGCGTTCGACCTGCATCAGATGTACACCCCGCAGCCCGATGGCTCACTGCTGATCGGCGACACCCACTATCGCGACATCTCCGCGGCCCCGTTCCAGCCCGAGGAGGGATTTGAGGCTCTGATTGAGGAGGCGCGGAAACTGTTCGGAGTCAACGAGATCGAGATCAGCGAGCGTTGGCAGGGTGTGTATTGCTCAGGGCAGGGACCGGAGTTCCTGATCGAGCAGCCGGTCGAAGGAACGCACATCGTGGCTGTCACCACCGGAATCGGGATGACCACCAGCATGGGCCTGGCCTACGACAGCGTCGAGAACGCGCTGGCCCGAGTCGCAGCACCCGCCTGAACAACCTGAACGAAGGGATAAACCAATGAGCATCAGGACAACCGATCCGATCAGCCTCGTCGTGTTCGACATGGCCGGAACCACCGTCGAGGACAGTGGGCTGGTTCAGCAGTCCTTCCTGGCCGCCGACAGCCACGCGGGTCTGTCGAAGACCGACGCCGACCGCGAGGAGATGCTGCGCTACGTCTCCGACACCATGGGACAGTCCAAGATCGTGGTCTTCCGCCACCTGGCGAAGGGCAATGAGGAGCAGGCGCAGGCCGCGAACAAAGAGTTCGAGCGCTGCTACGCCCAGCTGGTCTCCGAGGGCAACTGCAGTCCCATCCCGGGCGCTGAAGATGTCATTACATCTCTGCGCTCCAGCGGCATCAAGACCGCGCTGACCACCGGATTCGCCCGGGAGACCCAGACGGCCATCATCGATGCCCTGGGTTGGCACGATCTCGCCGACGTGGTGTTGTGCCCGTCGCCGGGTGTGCGGGGCCGGCCCTATCCGGACATGCCGCTGACCGCGCTGATGCAGACCGAAACCGATTCGGTGCGTTCGATGCTCGTCCTGGGTGACTCGTCCTCGGATGTCATCAGTGGGCTGCGCGCCGGAGCGCGGGCGTCGATCGGCGTGCTGACCGGAGCCCACAACCGGGCCCAGCTGTCCGAGGCGGGCGCCACCCACATCCTCGACAGCGTCGCCGATCTCCCCGCTCTGGTGGCAGCCCTCCGATAGTCCGCTGGCCACTACCGCCCCGCGGCGGTCGGTCGTAGGCCTCGCCTCCCGACCGCCGCACCTCCTCTGCACCGTTCTCGTAAGAGAAACCTGCCTTTGACGTTCGGCCACACTCGCTCGGCAATCTGCCCCGGCCCGTCAGCACACCGCCTGCCTGCAGCACGCCCACCAGAGGTGCATTCTCATGACCCAAACAGCTGTCCCCACCACTCCATCCACAGTTCCGCGGTACAAGCAGTGGCGCATCCAGATCTTCGCGATCACCTGGATCGCCTACGCCGGTTTCTATTTCACCCGCCAGGCCTTCTCTGTCGCCAAGTTGGGCATTCTGGAAGACCCCATCCTCAGCATCAGCCTGACCAAGAGCACCTTGGCCAACCTCGACGCTGCCTATCTCACGGCGTATGCGGCCGGGCAGTTTGTCTGGGGCCAGGTTTCCGATCGCTTCGGACCCCGCGTGGTGATCCTCGGCGGTCTGGCGATATCGGCGATCGCCACGGTCTTCATGGGATTGCTGCCCGCATTGGTGTTCCTGTTGCCGCTGATGATCGTTCAGGGCCTCGCACAGTCAACCGGCTGGTCCGGAACGCTGAGCAACATGGCCCAGTTCTTCTCCATCGGAGAGCGCGGTCGCGTCCTCGGATTGTGGAGCACCAATTACGCATTCGGTGGTCTGGTCGCCGCACCGATTCTCGGCTGGGCCGCCTACGACGTGTTCGGCACGTGGCGGGCGGCGTTCTTCTCCGGTGCTGCCGTCGTGGCCGTGGTGTTCGTGCTCGTGCTGTTGTTCCAGCGCAACCGGCCGCAGGACGTCGGGTTACCGCCGATCGAGGAGTACCACGCGAAAGAGGACATGGCACAACTCGACCACTCGCCCGAGGACGAGGCGGTCGCCGAACCGGCCCCGTCGTGGCGGGAATCGCTGAAGGTGGTGCTCAGCGACCGCATGGTGAGAACCCTTGGTGCGTCGTACTTCCTGCTCAAGCCGGCCCGCTACGCGATCCTGCTGTGGGGCCCGGTGATCGTCGCCGAGCGCCTGGTGGACGGTGACAAGTTCCAGGCCGTGACCATCCCGGTGGCGTTCGGGATCGCAGGGGTCGTCGCCCCGATCCTGCTCGGCCGGATCTCCGATCGGGTGTTCAGTGCGCGACGGGTGCCCGCTTGCGTGATCAGTCTCGGAATCCTGGTGGCTGTGCTGGCGCTGTTCGGCCCGCTCACCGCGACGGGCAGTCCGTGGGTCATGGTGGCGGTGCTCGGCCTGATCGGCGTGAGTATCTACGGCGCCGACGCGATGATCTCGTGCGTCGCCGCGGTGGACTTCGGCACCTCCAAGCACGCCGGCACCGCCGCCGGCTTCATCAACTGCTGCGGTTCGGTCGGCGCGATTCTCGGCGGACTGCTGCCCGGGTACCTGAACACATCGACGCTGTTCTACGGATTCGCCGTGGCCGCGTTCCTCGCCATGCTGCTGCTCATCCCGCACTGGAACCGGATGCCTGCCGCGGACTAACCAGCGCGAGCAGACGCAAAGCTGCCCCTTTTCACGCGAAAAGGGGCAGCTTCATGTCTATTCGGCGGAGGAGAACTTGGTGCGCGCGTTGACGATGCTGAACGTGACCACGTCGGGCCGGTAGCGGTCATCGGCGCTCTCGAATACGACGCCGCGCTGGTCGCGCGTAACGCGGCGCTCCCGCAACAGCGGACTTCCCGGCGCGATCCCGAGATTCGCGGCGTCGTCGGGTCCGGCCGCCACCGCGTCGAGCACGTGCTCCATCGAGTCGAAGAACACGCCGTGGCCGGCGAGGTAGTCGGTGATCGATCCGGAATCGGTGTCGAACTCGAACAGCAGCGAACCCACGGATTCGATGAACGTGCTGCGCTCGATCATCGCCGGTTCGCCGTCGAGCAGGCGCACGCGCAGCACCTCGACCACGAAGTCGTCGGCCGTCAAACCCAATGCCTCGATGGCGGTTTCGGAGGCGCGGCGGCGCGCCACCTCGATCGTGCGGTTGCCTGCGGTGCGTCCGACGCGCTCGGCCCACTGGGTAAACGGGGTGAATGTGTCCAGCGTCTGCGTGGCGTCATGGCTGCGGACCACCGCGGGCTTGCCACGCGAGACCCGGATCAGGCCTTCGTTCTTCAGGGTGGCCAGGGCCTGGCGGACCGGGCCGCGGGACACGTCGAACTCCGTGCACAGTGCGCTCTCTGTGGGCAGCGGTGCTCCGATGGCGTAGTCACCACGGGTGATGCGCTGACGCAGTTCGGTGGCGACGTGCTCGTGGCGCGAACGGGCCTCCGCCATTCGCATCACCTTCCGGTCAGGTTGTCATGACAAGTTTGCTACCTGGGCCACATTACCGTGCTGCGCTCAGGGCAGGCCGCCGTCCACCCGCAGGATGGAGCCAGTGGTGAAGCTCGATGCGTCCGACATCAGAAACAGTGCGGCGCCGACGATCTCGGGCGGATTGCCGGCCCGCCCAAGGGCCAGGTGGCTGAAGGGCTCACCGGCCATGTCCCAGGCCTTGCTGATGTCGGTGAGAAACGGCCCGGCCATCAGGGTGTTGACCCGCACGGTCGGACCGAACGCCTTGGCCAGCCCTTCGGTCATGGCGTTCAGCCCGGCCTTGGCCGCGGCGTAGGGAAGCATGTACTGGTCGGGGCGCAGCGACCCGGACGAGCTGACGTTGACGATGGCGCCTCCGCCGTCGGCCGCCATACGTTCCCCGAGCAGCGCCGAGAGTCGGAACGGCCCTTTGAGATTCAGGTTGAACACCGAGTCGAAGAGTTTCTCGGTGACCGAACCCAGCGACTCGTACAGCGGTGACATGCCGGCGTTGTTGACCAGCACGTCGACCATGCCGAACCGCTCGTAGGCGGCCTCAACCAGACCGTCGAGTTGATCCCACCGGCCCACGTGCACCTGATAGGGCAGGACGGCGCGACCGGTGGCCGCGGTGATCTCCTCGGCCGCGGCCACACAGGAATCCATGTTGCGGCTGGCGATCACCACGTCGGCCCCGCAGCGCGCGGCTCCCATCGCGATCTCCCGGCCCAGCCCGCGGCTGCCGCCGGTGACCAGCACCACCCGATCGGTGAGGTCGAACAGTTCGTCGGCATAGCCCATGTCGCAGCCCTCTCCGGCCGTCCTGCACCGCGGCCCTATGGTGGCACGGTGCAACTGCTTCTCGTCCGTCATGCTCTACCGCTCCGCAGTGAGCCCGGTCAAGGGTCCGATCCCGATCTGTCCGAGGAAGGCATCGCGCAGGCGGAGCGCCTGCCCGCCGCCTTGTCCCGGTTCCCCGTCAGCCGGCTCGTCAGCAGCCCGCAGCGGCGCGCGATCCAGACCGCGGGACCGCTCGCCGCCGAGCTGGGGCTGCAGGTCGAGGTCGACGAACGGCTCGCCGAGTACGACCGCGACATGTCGCACTACGTGCCGATCGAGGAGATCGCGAAGGAGAACCCCGAGGAGCTGGCCCGCCTGGTGAGCGGGCACCTGCCCAGCAGCGTGGACGAGAACGCCTTCATGGCGCGCATCAATGCGGCCGTCGAGGACCTGGTGGCCGCCGGTGACCATGACGGCACCGTCGCGGTGTTCAGCCACGGCGGCGTAATCAACGTGCTGCTCCACGAGATCCTGGGCACCGAGCGGCTGCTGTCCTTCCACGTCGACTACGCCTCGGTCACCCGGCTGCTGTCGTCCCGCTCGGGCAAGCTGGCCGTCGCCTCGGTGAACGGCACCGAGCACGTATGGGACCTGCTGCCGCGAAACGTGCGGTGGTAAACAGTGACCGTGACGAATCTGGAGGGCCTCGACCTCGCCGCGCTGGACCGGCACCTGCGTTCCGAGGGCATCGCCCGCAGCGGTGAGCTCCGCGCCGAACTCATCGCCGGTGGCCGCTCCAACCTCACCTTCCGGGTGTCCGACGACGCCTCGGCGTGGGTGCTGCGGCGTCCGCCGCTGCACGGTCTGACCCCGTCCGCGCACGACATGGCCCGCGAGTACAAGGTGGTGGCGGCCCTGGCCGGCACCCCGGTCCCGGTCGCCCGCGCGGTGACGATGAGCAACGACGACTCGGTGCTCGGCGCGCCGTTCCAGATGGTCGAGAACGTCGACGGCCAGGTGGTCCGCAGCGCCGACGAGCTTGCCGCCCTGGGCGACGAGCAGGTGATCAGCAGCAGCGTCGACGCCCTGATCCGGGTGCTGGCCGACCTGCACGCGGTCGACCCCGACGCCGTCGGTCTGGGCGACTTCGGCAAGCCCGCCGGCTATCTGGAACGCCAGGTGCGCCGCTGGGGTTCGCAGTGGGACCTGGTCCGTCTGCCCGACGATCCCCGCGACGACGACGTCAAGCGCCTTCATCAGGCCCTGGCGGATTCGGTTCCGGCGCAGAGCCGCAACTCGATCGTGCACGGCGATTACCGCATCGACAACACCATTCTGGACGCGCAGGACCCGACGAAGGTCCTCGCAGTGCTGGACTGGGAGCTCTCCACCCTGGGCGACCCGCTGAGCGACGCCGCGCTGATGTGCGTGTACCGCGACCCGATGTTCAACCTGATCCTGAGCATGGAAGCGGCGTGGAGTTCACCGCAGATGCCGTCGGCCGACGATCTGGCCAACCGCTATTCGGTGCAGTCCGGCCAGGAGCTGGCGCACTGGGACTTCTACATGGCGCTGGCCTATTTCAAGGCGGCGATCATCGCCGCCGGTATCGACTTCCGCGCCCGCCAGGGTTCCGAAGCGCCGGGGAGTTCAAGCGTCGGCGCGGCGGTGGCCCCGGCGATCGCTTCGGGACTGCGCGCCCTGGGTTGAGCGTCAGCTGCGCTGGGCGGCCTTGAAGTTCTTCTTGGCAGCGCGGCGCAACTGGAAGATCCGTGCCGACCCGGCGGCGACGGTCAGCAGACCACCGGCCACCGCGGCACCCAGGATGGCCACGCCCGTCGGCAACGACCAATGCCAGCTCAGGAAGGTGAGCGGCACCGCGGCTGTGTTCTGCGCGATGAAGATCAGCAGCACGATCAGCACCAGGAAACCCAGGATCAGTGCTGACCACAGCGCCCCGGCGCGGGTCAGTTTGGGCTCGGTGGCCTTACCCGACTTGCCTGTCTTGGCGGCGGGCTTGCCGGCATCGGGGACTTTGCCTGGGTCGGGAGACGGTGGCACCGGCACATTCGGCGTCGGCTCAGGCAAATCGGGCGATGCAGACGGATCGCTGGTCATACTGACATCTTTGCCCGTCAGAGCCTCAATGCAAACCACCATGAGGTAAAGCGCGGCGGCATGTCGGGTGTGCCGTTAGGGTCGTCAGAGGCTGATCGTCCAGCCGCCGTCGCCGAAAGGATGCGCCTGTGCAGCGCAAAACCCTGGCAATCGCGATGACCCTGCTCGCCCTGATCGTGCCGCTGGCGGTGGCGTGCGGAAGCTCCAATCCGCTGGGCGGCGGACCTATCTCGGGTGATCTGAAATCGATCACGGTCGGATCCGCTGACTTCCCGGAGTCCAAGATCATCGCCGAGATCTATGCCCAGGCTCTGGAGGCCAATGACTTTCAGATCCGCAGGCAGTTCGGAATCGGCAGCCGCGAGACGTATGTGCCTGCGGTGCAGGATCACTCGATCGACCTGATTCCCGAGTACACCGGAAATCTCCTGCAGTACTTCGATGCTGAAGCGACAGCCACGACCTCCGACCAGGTGTTGATCGCGCTGCTGAAGGCCGTGCCCGGTGACCTGTCGATCCTGTATCCCTCCCCGGCCGAGGACAAGGACACCCTCGCCGTCACCGCCGAGACCGCCCAGCGCTGGAACCTGAAGACCGTCGCGGACCTGGCCGCGCATTCGGCCGAGGTGAAAGTCGGTGCACCATCGGAGTTTCAGACCCGCCAGACCGGGCTGGTCGGCCTGAAGTCCCGCTACGGGCTGGACATCGCGCCGGTCAACTTCGTCGCGATCAGTGACGGTGGCGGGCCGGCCACCGTGCAGGCGCTGAACAGTGGCGCCGTCACGGCCGCGAACATCTTCAGCACCTCACCGGCGATCGAGCAGTACCACCTGGTGCCGCTGGAGGATCCCGAGAATGTATTCCTGGCCGCCAATGTCGTTCCGTTGGTGGCCTCGCAGAAGATGTCCGATGAACTCAAGACCGTGCTCGACGCGGTATCGGCCAAGCTCACCACCGAAGCCCTGATCGAGTTGAACACCGCGGTGGAGGGCAATGCCGGTGTTGATCCCGACGAGGCGGCCGAAAAGTGGATCAAGGAAAACGGATTCGACAAGCCGGTGACCAAATGATCACCTTCGAGAACGTCACCAAGCAGTACCCCGACGGCACGGTCGCCGTCGACAACCTCAATCTGAAAGTGCCGCAAGGCACGCTGACGGTGTTCGTCGGCCCGTCGGGCTGCGGCAAGACCACGTCGATGCGGATGATCAACCGAATGATCGACCCCACCTCGGGCACCCTCACGGTCAACGGGGAAGACATCAGCACGGTCGACCCGGTCAAGCTGCGGCTCGGCATCGGCTACGTCATTCAGAGTGCCGGGCTGATGCCGCATCTGCGGGTGGTCGACAACGTCGCGACGGTGCCGGTGCTGCGGGGTGAATCCCGGCGCAGCGCCCGCAAGGCCGCGATCGGCGTGATGGAACGGGTCGGGCTCGACCCGAAACTGGCCGACCGCTACCCGGCGCAGCTGTCCGGCGGACAGCAGCAGCGCGTCGGGGTGGCCCGTGCACTGGCCGCGGACCCGCCGATCCTGTTGATGGACGAGCCGTTCAGTGCGGTCGACCCGGTGGTCCGCGAGGATCTGCAGGCCGAAATCCTGCGATTGCAAAGCGAATTGCGCAAGACCATCGTCTTCGTCACGCACGACATCGACGAGGCGGTCAAGCTCGGGGACAAGGTTGCGGTGTTCGGCCGCGGCGGAGCCCTACTGCAATACGCCGATCCCGCGTTCGTCCTGTCGAATCCGGCCAACGAACTCGTATCGGGATTCGTCGGTGCCGACCGCGGTTACCGCGGGCTGCAGTTCTTCCACGCCAGCGGGCTGCCACTGCACGAGATCGAGCACGTCGACGAGGACGGCATCGATGCGCTGAACCTGAGCCCGGGAGAGTGGCGGCTGGTCATCAAATGCGGCACACCGTTCGCGTGGATCAACGCCGAGGGTGTCGAGGTGCACCGCAAGGGCAATGAGCTCTACGACTCCACCATCGGTGGTGGGTCCTTCTTCCCGCCCGACGGCAATCTGCGGCAGGCGCTGGACTCCGCACTGTCCTCACCGAGCGGGCTCGGTGTGGCGGTCGACGAGGACGGCAAGCTCGTCGGGGGTGTGCGCGCCGACGACGTGCTCGAGGCACTCAAGGAGCAGCGCCGAGTCCCGGAGCTGGGGTAGCCCATGCGATACCTGCTCAACCATCTCGACGACCTGTGGGTGCTGACCGTCGTGCACCTGCGGTTGTCGTTGGTGCCGATCGTGCTGGGCCTGCTGATCGCCGTCCCGCTGGGAGCGGCGGTTCAGCGCACCACTGCACTGCGGCGGATGACCACGCTGACCGCGAGCGTCATCTTCACCATCCCGTCGCTGGCGCTGTTCGTGGTGCTACCGCTGATCATCCCGACCCGCATCCTGGATGAGGCCAATGTCATTGTGGCGCTGACGCTTTACACCACCGCACTGTTGGTGCGGGCGGTGCCCGAAGCGCTCGACGCGGTGCCCGAGCAGGTGCGTGACGCGGCGACGGCGATCGGGTACCGGCCGCTGGTACGGATGCTCAAGGTGGAACTTCCGCTCGCCATCCCGGTGTTGATCGCGGGGCTGCGGGTCGTCGCCGTCACCAATATCTCGATGGTGTCGGTGGGCTCGGTGATCGGTATCGGCGGCTTGGGTACCTGGTTCACCGAGGGCTACCAGTCGAACAAGAGTGACCAGATCATCGCCGGGATCATCGCGATCTTCGTGCTGGCCGTCGTCATCGACAGCCTGATCATGCTGATGGGCAAGGTCATCACGCCGTGGACTCGGGTATCCCGCAAGCCCCGGCGCATCAAGGCGGCCGCATGAACTTCCTGCAGCAGGCACTGGACTTCATCTTCACCGCCGCCAACTGGGGCGGGCCCGCCGGCCTGGCCGCCCGCATCGTCGAACACCTGCAGTACACCGTGGTCGCGGTGCTGGCCTCGGCGGTGATCGCGATCCCGATCGGCCTGCTCATCGGGCACACCGGGCGCGGAACCTTCCTCGTCGTCACCGGCGTCAACGCCCTGCGCGCCCTGCCCACGCTCGGCGTGCTGCTGCTCGGGGTGCTGTTGTGGGGGCTGGGTCTGGTGCCGCCGACGGTCGCGCTGATGCTGTTGGGCATCCCGCCGCTGCTGGCCGGGACCTATGCCGGCATCGCGAACGTGGATCCCGCCGTAGTGGATGCGGCGCGGTCGATGGGCATGACCGAGCGCCGGGTGCTGTTCGGGGTCGAGGTGCCCAACGCGCTGCCGTTGATCGTGGGCGGCCTGCGCACCGCGACGCTTCAGATCGTGGCAACGGCGACGGTCGCCGCGTACGCGAGCCTCGGGGGCCTGGGCCGGTATCTGATCGACGGCATCAAGGTGCGGCAGTTCCACATCGCGCTGGTGGGTGCGCTCATGGTCACGGCGCTGGCCTTGATTCTCGATGCCGCGTTGGCCTTCGCGGTGTGGTTGTCGGTGCCCGGTAGTGGCCGGTTGGGGCTCGGCAATATCGGTGGGCGACGCCTACCCCAGCCGTTGCTCGGTGACGAGATCGCACTCGAGTCGCGTCCGGCCGGGAGTTCCGGACTCGGCTACAAAGGGCGCGTGTCGTCGCATACGGTAGACGGGTGAGTGACCAGAAGGACCGTGCCTGGCCAGCAGTGTTGACGTGGCGGGCGCACGATGTATCCCGGATGGAGTCCGTTCGGGTTCAGCTGTCGGGCAAGCGAATCAAGGCCTACGGCCGGATTGTGGCCGCCGCCACCGCGTCGCACCCGGCTTTCTCGGCCTCCTATGACCTGGTCACCGACGAGACCGGGGCCACCAAGCGGTTGTCGCTCAGCGTCACGCTGGCCGAGCGGGAACGCCAGCTCTCCATCGCGCGCGACGAGGAGAACATGTGGCTGGTGCAGGACCACACCCAGACCAAGCGCTCGGACTTCGGCGGCGCGCTCGATGTCGACGTCGTCTTCAGCCCGTTCTTCAACGCGCTGCCGATCCGGCGGACCGGCCTGCATGAGCGGGCTGAGTCGATGACCCTGCCGGTGGTCTACGTGCGGTTGCCGGACTTCTCGGTGGAGACCGCCAGCATCAGCTACAGCAGCTCCGGTCCCGGAGCCCCGGTGAAGCTGCACTCGCCGGTCGCCGACACCACCATCACGGTGGATCCCGACGGCTTCATCCTTGATTACCCAGGACTGGCAGAGCGGATCTGATCACCCCGCCGGCTCGCCCGGCGGCCGCGAGCTCGGCCCGCCAGTTGTCCGTGCCCACCACGGTCGTCATGATCTCGGGGCGGCTGAAGCTGTCGTAGCGCATCCGAGCGGCATGGCCGGTCTCGACCAGGTCGGCCACCGAACCCGTGGCTGCCAGCGTTTCCTTGGCGCGGGTCAGCAGTTCGATACCGTGCTCGAGGGCGGGTAACAGCTGGTCTGCGTTGGCCTCACACATGGCCCGCACCAGGTCCGGTGCGGTGGCCGCTACCCGGGTGCCGTCCCGGAACGACCCGGCCGCCAGGGCGAAGGCCAACGGGATCTCGCCGGCGGTCAGGGCCAGGGTTTCGGCGAACAGGTGTGGCAGGTGGGAGATGGCGGCCGCGGCGGCGTCGTGCTCATCGGAGCGGGCCGGTACCACGACGGCGTGGCAGTCCAGTGCCAGCTGGGTGACCAGGGACCAGACCCGAGCGTCGACGTGATCGTCCACGCTGACCACCCACGGGGCCCCGGTGAACAGTGCGGCGTCCCCGGCCGACCAGCCCGAGTGGGCGGTGCCTGCCATCGGATGACCGCCGACGAAGTTCGGCAGCAAGCCGGCCCGCCGCACTTCGTCGAGCACCGCGCCCTTCACGCTGGTCACGTCGGTCAGCGGGCACAGCGGCGCGGTCTGCCGGATGTGGTCGAGCATCTGCGGCATGGCCGGCATCGGTACCGCAAGCACGATCAGCGCGTTGCGGTCGGCGGCCCGGCCCAGTGCCTCGTCGAGGTTCTCGGTGGCGTCGAACCCGTCGAACTTTGCCGCGGCAACGGCCTCCATCGACCGGTTGTAGCCGAAGACCTCGCGGCCGGACCCGGCGGCGGCACGCATCAGTGATCCACCGATCAGGCCGAGGCCCACCACGCACACCGGTGTGTTCGTCACGCATCAAGATTGGCATACGGGCTGTGCCGGGGCCGAAGGTGATCCCTGTCAAAATTGCTGGTCGGCGACTACCGTAGGCGGGCATGGGAGCACAGCGTGCGCCGGCAGACCTGCCCGATGGCTTCGGAGTGGCCGTTGTCCGGGAGGACGGCAAGTGGCGGTGCGCCCCTATGCGTTCGTCCTCGTTGAAGAGCCTGACCGCGGCCGAGACCGAGCTGTGTGAGCTGCGCAGTGCCGGGGCGGTCTTCGGGCTGCTCGACGTGGATGACGAATTCTTCGTGATCGTGCGGCCGGCACCTGCGGGAACGCGGTTGCTGTTGTCGGATGCGACGGCTGCGCTGGACTACGACATCGCCGCCGAGGCGCTGGAAAGCCTGGACGCGGACCTCGAACAAGAGGATCTCGAGGACTCGGATCCGTTCGAGGAGGGCGACCTGTCGGTGCTGTCCGACATCGGTCTGCACGAGGACGTGCTCGGCGTGATCCTGTCCGAGACCGACCTGTACGCCGACGAGCAGATCGGCCGGATCGCCCGCGAGATGGGTTTCGCCGATGAGCTGTCGGCGGTGCTCGACCGGCTCGGTCGGTGAGTGCTTCTGACGACGCCCTGATCCGCGCGGCGCTGGAGGCTGCCCGGACGGCCGGTCCTCGCGATGTGCCGATCGGCGCGGTGGTGTTCGCCGCCGACGGCACCGAGCTGGCCCGCGCCGCCAATGTCCGTGAGGCCACCGGGGACCCTGCCGGGCATGCCGAGATCGTGGCGATGCGCGAGGCCGCCCGTGTGCTCGGCGATGGCTGGCGGCTGGAAGGCGCGACGCTGGCGGTGACCGTCGAGCCATGCACGATGTGCGCCGGCGCGCTGGTGCTGGCCCGGGTGGCGCGGGTGGTGTTCGGCGCGTGGGAACCCAAGACCGGGGCGGTCGGCTCGCTGTGGGACGTGGTGCGCGACCGCAGGCTCAACCACCGTCCCGAGGTGGTCGGCGGAGTCCTGGCCGACGAGTGCGCGGCCCTGCTGGAGGAGTTCTTCGCGGCCCAGCGGTGAGTGGGCGTCGGTGGCGCCGAGTGTGAACTGGTGGCGACTTTCCGGCCGGGTTTTCGCCCAGGGTTCACACTCGCGGGTTGAGCGTGAGCGTCAGCGCCCCCTGCCGACCACGATTAGGGCTTGAAGCGCTCGCCCGGTAAGCTGCCACACGGTGGCGTGTCCGAGCGGCCTAAGGAGCACGCCTCGAAAGCGTGTGACGGGTAACCCCCGTCCGAGGGTTCAAATCCCTCCGCCACCGCCAACAGAAACACCCTCGCGCCTGCATAGGTGAGAGGGTGTTTCTTGGTTTCGCGCAGACCTATTCCGCTTCGTCGTCTCCGTAATCGACGGTCCACGTGGCCAGGAAGTCCGGATCGACGACGGTCTCGCCGGTGGACCGCAGGCGGTACTCGCCGGGCGGTGCCGGACTGAATGCTTCCGGTGCGGGAGGCAGGGTGAAGACCTCCCCGTCGGGGCACTCGATTTCGATCACCTCCTCGTCGCACCGGATGACGACGCCGTGGCGCTGCGTCTGAACACTCCGCTCAGCCTCGAAGTACGTGATACCGACGAGGACGCGCGCACCGATGAGCTGGTGCGCATCCGTGGCTGGGCGGCCTGTCTCGTCGTCGATCACGCCGGCGAGGCTAGCCCAGAAGCCACGCTCAGGTCATGTCGTTTTCAGGCCCGCCCATCGGGAGACAACCGCAGCACCGGGATGGTCCGGATTCCGTCGGTGCGCCTTTTGTACACGCCCCAGCCTTTGTTGAGCCGGTCGGTGGCCAGGGTGTAGAGCCGGTCGCGGCCTGAACCGCTGACCGCGCGGGCGACGAACCGCCCACCGCGCGGCCCGATGTGCAGCTCGCATTCCGGATGGGCGAGCAGGTTGTGATACCAGCCGGGGTGGCGGTCACGCCCGTAGTTGGAGGCGATCAACACCACGTCATCGCCATCGGTGAAGTAGGCCAGTGGGGTTTCGAACTTCTTGCCGCTGCGTGCGCCGGTCGAGGTCAGTACGAGCACGGGGACGCCCTGGCTCAACCGCATCCGCCCACGGCTCGCGTTCAGCACCGGGGCCTCCAGCGGGACGACGAACCGCCGCCACACTGCCGCGGCCCGCTCGGTGGTGAACAGCTTGCCCCCGATTAACCAGAAGAACTCCCGCTTCCACAGCGGTCGGATCTCCAGGTTGACCCGGGGGATTCCGTTGAGCGAGCCGGACATGGTGCAGCCCTACTCGATCCGCGTCCACGGCGCGAAGGCGTTGCGTTGCCCCCGCAGCGAGGGCTCGAGCTCGGGATAGTGACGCAGCAGCACCGAGGTCATGTCGTTGCGGTCGATCCAGTCCATACCTTCGGGGGTGTAGACGCGCGGCGTGAAGTCCACGGTGAAGAAGCGGTCGCTCTTCAGGCGTCGGGTCGCCATCAATACGAAGATGCGGAATGCGGTGTCGCTGAATCCGAATCCCTCGGGCAGCTTCTCGCCGAACATGCCGACCGTGGTGTCGACCTTCTCGATGTCGCCCCCGTAGATCTCGGCCATCGTGGCGGCCGTTTCGGCGTCGCCGCCGCTTATCTGATCGAAACTCGTCACCGGATTCAGCCGTAGTGCGCGGCGGAAGTCGTTGTAGCGCGGGACCCCACGTTCGCGGGAACGCAGGATGTCGGTGGCGATCATGTCGAGCGTGTGCTCGTCGGTGCGTTGGAAGTCCCGCATGAAGGTCGGGCTGTTATGCAGGGTGACCGCGCCGGGATGAGCGACGCCCAGGGAGTACAGGCTTTCGGCCACACCCATGCTCTTGAGTACCCCGCGGGAGTTCGCGCCGCCGTGGATCTCGCTGAAGGTGAGCGTTCGCGGCTCGACTCCGGTTGCGAGGCTGAGGAATTCGTAGTCGTCGGGCACCAGTGGGTGCATCCGGTAGACGGTGACGAAGTCCTCGGTGATCGAGTACGGCGCGGTGTGGTGGTCGGTCGTCGAGCCCGGGATGCCGCTGAGCACATCGCTGGAGCCCAGCCGTCCGAACAGCTCCTTGACCCGTTCACCGGCGAGCCCGAACCAGTTGGCCCGCATCCCGATCTTCAGGGTCGGATGGCCCAGGATCGCCGGGGTCCATTCGATGGTGTGGATCTTGGCGATCAGTGCGGCATTGATCAGCCGCGCCTTGTTGAACAGCTGATCGTCGGACCAGTGCGAGTACGACGCCTTCAGCCGGTCGCAGATCGCGTTGTGCTCGCGCATGAAGATCGTGCCCATGAGCTCCATGCCCAGCCACCACCCGTCAGCGCCGCCGGAAGCGCCGATCAGGGCCGGGTCGATGTCGATGAACCCGTCGGCGTCGATGCGCACCTTGCCGTCCCGATGGGTGCGGACGGCGTCCTGGAACTGTTGGTTGCTGCCGTAGATCTGCGAGGCATCCCACCAGTGGGTCTCGGTATTGACGAAGGTCGAACCGCCGGGTGCTGCCGTGGGGTCGGCGGTCGTGGCGGGGATCTTGATGGTGTCCTCGGGCCAGTCGTCACCGTCGGGTCGGGGAATCTCCAGCATCCGATTGGCGTCGGTGCCGTGGCTGAACCAGTCCCGGGTCTCGAACTGCAGCCAGGCCGCGGCCAGCACGTTGAGCGTGGTGGCCGGCCGGAATTCACGGCGTTGCAACAGCTTTGTGCTGATCAGTCGGGGATTGGGATCCATCAGCTGCGGTAGCGTCTCGGCGCGACCGTCGGCCGGCGGCACATTGCGTCCGAATCGGGTGTTGGCCATGCCCATCGACGGGGCGGCAATGTCGTTGTAGGAGCCGTTGGCCGTCCGGACGGTCAGGTATTCGGTCGGGACCAGCGCCGGTGCCTCCGGTGGCCGGCCTTGATAGGTGTCGTACAGGTTGTGTTCGCGCAACGCGTCTCGGATCCCGACCAAAACCGAGATCCCCAGTATCGGCGGCAGCTTGTCCCAGCCGATCCGGCGGTCGATCAGCTCAGTGGCCTTGAGGAACAGCCTGGTGGGCAGTGACGGCTTCGGGGGTGGCGTCCAAGGTGACATCGGGGCGTCCTTTCCATACGACGATGGCGAGAGCGGTGTTGATTGCGGAGATGGCGGTGGCCGTCACGCCGTGGCGGCGCGGCAGATCGCCGCGGGCTGTGGTGACGGCGGCCGACAGTGTGTCGGTGGCATGGATCAGGACGGCGAGGTTCTCGGCCCGACGCAGTTCGCTGCCTCGCAGTAGGAGCAGATCCAGCCCGATCAGCACGGTCCTGATGCCGAACATCCGGAACGGATAGCTCGCCGAATGGTCGTGGGTGGTGTCGACTCCCAGTCGGGTGAGCAGTCTTTCGGGCGCCACAAGGGCGGTCGCGCCATTGATGATCCGGATCACCGCGAGTGCGGTGCGTGCTGCTGTCGGGCTCAGCATGTCTAGATCTTGGGTGTTGGCGGGGGCCGGTGCATGAGTAGTCGGCTACTTGTTTTGCGGTGTCTTCGTCGAGGGTCTGACACCAAAAGGCGTAATGGGTAGACCAAATAGCGTTCGTCACGCAAAATGGTCGGCGTGGCGGATGACGGCGGTGCCTACCTCGGCAGGATGCGGATTCTCGATGCGAAACCGGTGAACCTCGACGGGTTCAGCGTGACCAACCCGGAGCTGGGCCTGGTCGCGATGCGCAGTCCGCATGATCCGGAACCGTCGCTGGTGCTGCGTGACGGCGAGGTCATCGAGATGGACGGCAAAGCTGCCGCGGACTTCGACGTGATCGACGAGTTCATCGCCCGTTACGGCATCGACCTCGACGCCGCGCCCGAGGCCATGGCCATGTCCGACGCCGAACTGGCCCGCAATACCGTCGACCTCAACGTGCCGCGCGCCGAGGTGGTCCGGCTGATCGGCGGCACCACGCCGGCCAAACTCGCGAGGGTCATCGCCGTACTGACACCGGTCGAGATCCAGATGGCGATGGCCAAGATGCGGGCCCGGCGCACCCCGAGCAATCAGGCCCACGTCACCAACCAGCTCGACGATCCGATGCTGATCGCCGCCGACGCGGCCAGCGCGGTGGCCTACGGGTTCCGCGAGGTGGAGACCACGGTGCCGGTGCTCGGGGATGCGTCCTCGAATGCCGTTGCGCTGCTGATCGGTTCACAGGTCGGGACTCCGGGCGCGATGGCGCAGTGTGCGATCGAGGAGGCGCTGGAACTGCGCCTCGGTATGCGCGGGCTGACCAGCTACGCCGAGACCATTTCCATCTACGGCACCGAGCAGGTGTTCGTCGACGGCGATGACACGCCGTTCTCGAAGGCGATCCTGACGAGTGCCTACGCGTCGCGCGGGCTCAAGATGAGGGTCACCAGCGGCGGCGGTGCCGAGGTGCTGATGGGTGCGGCCGAGAAATGCTCGATCCTGTACCTGGAATCGCGGTGCGTGTCGCTGGCCCGGGCGCTGGGTTCCCAGGGTGTGCAGAACGGCGGCATCGACGGGGTCGGTGTGGTGGCCTCGGTGCCCGAGGGCATGAAGGAGCTGCTCGCCGAGAACCTGATGGTGATGATGCGGGATCTGGAGTCGTGCGCGGGCAATGACAACCTGATCTCCGAGTCCGACATCCGCCGCAGCGCCCATACCCTGCCGGTGCTGCTGGCCGGTGCGGACTTCATCTTCTCCGGTTTCGGCTCGATCCCGCGCTACGACAACGCATTCGCGCTATCCAACTTCAACTCCGACGACATGGACGATTTCCTGGTCTTGCAACGGGATTGGGGTGCCGACGGCGGCCTGCGCACGGTATCGCCCGAGCACCTGGCCGCGGTCCGTCGAAGGGCGGCGACGGCCGTGCAGGCGGTGTACCGCGATCTGGGTCTGGCGGATTTCGACGACAGCCACATCGAGGAGGTGGTGGTCGCCAACGGGTCACGCGATCTGCCGCCCGGCGATCCGAAGGCCGTCGCGGAAGCGGCCAACGCCATCGAGGCCAGGCAGCTCACGGTGTTCGACGTGGTCGCCTCCCTGAAACGCACCGGTTACGACGAGGAGGCCGAGGCCGTCATGCGGCTCACGTCCGAACGTCTACGTGGTGACCAGTTGCAGACCTCGGCGATCTTCGACGAGCAGTTCCGGGTGCTGTCCAAGATCACCGACCCGAACGACTACACCGGTCCCGGAACGGGTTACACGCCGACCGATGAGCGCCGGGCCGAGATCGACAACATCCGTCAGCAGCGCAACGGCGCCGAGCTCACCGCCGACCAGGCCGCGCATGCCGGCCACATCACCGTCACCGACCTCGAACCGGCCCGGCAGGGCAGCGATCCCCGCGAGGTGGTCATCGGGTTGTCCCCGGCGTTGGGCCGCAGTGTGTGGCTGAGTCTGTGCGGCCTGCCGATCGGCGAGGTGATCCGCCAACTCTCCGCCGGGCTGGAGGAGGAGGGCTGTGTGCCGCGGTTCGTCCGGGTGCGTTCCACCATCGACGTCGGCCTGATCGGCCTGACCGCGGCCAAGCTGTCCGGGTCGGGCATTGGAATCGGATTGCAGGGCAAGGGCACTGCGCTCATTCATCGGCGGGATCTGGCGCCGTTGGCCAACCTGGAGCTGTTCAGCGTGGCCCCGCTGTTGACCGCGCGGAACTATCGCGAGCTGGGCCGCAACGCCGCCCGGCACGCCAAGGGCATGGCGCCGGTGCCGATCCTGACCGGCGGCACCGACGAGTCGATATCGGCGCGCTACCACGCCCGCGCGGTGGCCCTGGTGGCATTGGAACGTGAGGCCAGTGAACCGGGCCAGGCGCCCGTTACGGTGGAGGTGACGCGGGCATGAGTGAGGAGTCCGCCCAGAAGTTTTCAGTCGCAGCAGCCGTCGACGGCAAGCTGGACCTGTCGGATCTGCGGATGGACCCGGCCACGCTCGCGCACCAGGCTGTCGTCGCCGAGGAGAACGGCAACCCGCAGCTCGCCGAGAACTTCCTGCGTGCAGCCGAATTGGCCACCATCGACGATGAAGAGGTGATGGGCCTGTACGAGGCGCTGCGCCCGCACCGCTCCACAGCCGCCGAACTCGACGCGTTGCAGGCGTCACTGGAGACCCGCGGCGCGGCGCGCTGTGCCGAGCTGGTGCGGCAGGCTGCCGTGGTGTACGCCAGGCGGGGTCTGTTGCGGTGACGTCGGTTCCCCGCATCGTGGCCGGCATCGACGTCGGCAACCACACCACCGAGATCGTCCTGGCCCGCGTGGACAACGGTGCTGCCGACGGCTCCGTCCGCCCCATAGCCCACGGCCAGGCGCCGACCCGGGGCCGCAAGGGATCTCGGGACTCCTTGGAGGGAGCGGCGGCGCTGCTGCACCGCATCGAGGTCGACGCTTCGGTGCGGGCCGATGAGTTGGCGCTCTCGGCGATCCGGCCGGTCGACACCGAAACCGCCCCGCTCGCCCCGGCGCCGTCGCCGCGCTCACCGGTGCGCAGCTTGCGCAAGCCCGATGCCAGCACCCCAGCCGGTACGGGGTACGCCGTCGGCCGGCACGTGCCGCTGCGGGAACTGGTTTATGAACCGCAGGCCGGTCCGGTGATCGTCTCGGTTGACGGCGACACCGATTTCGAGGTCGCCGCGGCTGCGATCACCGCCGCGGTGTCCCGGGGCTGGACCATCGAGGGCGTACTGGCCGCCCAGGACGATGCGGTGTTGATCCGCAACCGGATTCCGCTCGACCTTCCGGTGGTCGACGAGGTGATGCTCGACGGGTTGGCCTCCGGTGTGCTCGTCGCGGTGGAGGTGGTGGCCGAGGGGCGCGCCTACCGGGCCCTGGCAGATCCGATCGCGCTGTGTGCGGCTTTGGAACTCGGCCACGAGCAGATCCACGACGTCGCCGAATTCACCAGGGAACTTTCGGATTCCCCGGCCATCGCCGTGACGGCGCGCACCGAGGCGCCGGAACCGCCTGCGGTGGACGACGATTACGTCGAGTTTCGGATCGATGGGCGAGTTGTGCGCTATTCGCCTGCGCAGGCCCACGCAATCCTGCGTCGCGAACTGCCCGGCAGTGTGGTGCGGATCCGGTTGCGCTCCATCCCGACCGCCGACCATGAGATCGCCCTCGACGACGCCTTTTTCACCGACCTCGCCGCCCTCGACAGCGGAACGTGGCTGCGCCGTGGCGTGGCGGATGCCCGCGGCACGGTGGTGGCACTGCTGGCGGCCGATCATGTCGAGGATGCCGCGACGACGCTTGCCGAGCTGACCGGGCGTCCGGCCCGCACGATCGCAGGAGAGCCGGAGGCCGCCGCGCGGGGGGCGCGCACCACACCGGGGCTTCCGCCGGATTCGGTGGTGTGCGATATCGGCGGCGGCACCATCGATCTGATCGGCCCGGATCGCACGGTCACGGCGGCGGGTGCGGGGGAGACCATCACCGTCGCGGTGGCGCGCATGCTGAACATCCCGCGGGCACTGGCCGAGCGGGTCAAGCGCACCCCGGCGATCCGGGTCGAGGGCCCGCACGTCGCGCACGAGGAGGACGGGCGACGCCTGTTCCTCGACGCACCCGCTCCGGCCGACGCGATCGGCAGACTGTGCACCCGCGGCACCGTCGGGTTGGTGCCGTTCTCCACCAAACTGGCTGCCGAGGAATGGCGCAGCTTACGGCTGGCGATCAAGCAGGAGACCGTGGCGGCCAACATCGCCCGCTGCCTGGCCGCGTTCGAGAAACCCCCGACCGCGTTGGTGCTGGCCGGCGGTGGAGCACTCGACGACGAACTGCTGCGCACGGTCGGCGAATCCCTGCGCAGCCTGGGAGTTGTGGTGGGGCGGGCCAATATCGATGGTGTGCACGGTCCGCGGTTTGCGGTGGCGTCAGGGCTGGTGCATCTGTGCGCCACCGCTTCGCGGAGCTGAAGGCGGGGCCTCAGAACGGAAGTTCGACACTGCCATTCGTGGTGTAGACCTCGTCATGATTGGAATCGACGTAGCCCTGGGGGTAGGGGAGATAGGGATTGGTGCCATAGGGGACCAGAGGGTCGGTACCCGTCATCGGGCTGTTGGCGGTGGTCGTGTGCGAACCGCTGTCAGCGGCGACGATCGGGGCCATGGCGACTGCCCCGCCGATCGCGGCGGCGGCCAGTGCGGTGGCGACGAACTTCATCGGGTTCTTCACGGTGGTCTCCTGGGTGCCGGTCGCCCTTGCTGGCGATGAATGAATCCTGTCGCTCCGGCACTTCGGTGTCGTCGCTGCTGACACCCATCTCACAGGTAGGGCTAGCCGGTAGCCCGCAGGAAGTCTCCGGAGATCTTCACCGCGGGCGCCGACGAGTCACCGCCCACCACCAGGGTGGCGAACGCGATGTCACCGGCGATACCGGCGAACCATCCGTGCGAGTGCGTGTTGTCGCCGAACTCGGCGGTGCCGGTCTTGCCACCGAGATCGGGGACGTCGCTCAATTGGCTTGCGGTGCCCTCGGTCACGGTCTTGCGCATCATGTCCCGCAGTGCCCCGGTGACGGCGGCCGGCAGCGACTCCGAGGGGGTATCGGCGGTCACCTTGTCGCCGTCGACCAGGGTGGGCAGGATGGTCGAGCCGTGCGCCAGGCTGGCCTCGGCGACCGCGAGGCCGAACGGGCTGACCGTCACGGTTCCCTGGCCGATACCGTTCTCGACCCGCTGGGCGGCGGTGTCCGCGTTGGGAACCCGGCCGGTCACCGTGGTGAGCCCCGGGATGGTGAAGTCCACCCCGATGCCGAAGGCTCGGGCGGTCTTGGTCAGTGCGTCAGGGGGCAGCTTGTCCGACAGGGCGGCCATGCTGGTGTTGCACGAATGCGAGAACGCCGACGCCAACGGCACCGTCCCCAGGTCGAAGTCGTCGTCGTTGGGGATGGTGCGGTTCTCGATCGTCAACCGGCCGGGGCAGGCCACCGGGGTGTCCGGGGTCGCCAGGTTGGCTTCCAGAGCGGCAGCGGTGGTGATGGTCTTGAACGTCGAGCCCGGCGGATATAGACCCGAAAAGGCAATGGCGCCTTGCGGATCTGCGGCGGTGTTCTGCGCGGCGGCCAGGATGCCGCCCGTCGAGCCGGAGATCGCGACCACCACGGCGGGCCGGGCCTCCTGGGCGACGGCCTGTTGAGCAAGCAGTTGAAGCCGCAGGTCCAGCGTGGTGCGCATCGGGTCGGTCGGCGCCGGTGGTTGCGCGGTCAGCCGCTGAGCGGCTGCGCCCTTCCCGTCGACCAGATAGACCGACCACCCGGCGGCTTTGGTGATCCGGTCGTGCCACAGCTGCGCCAGACCGCTGATGGCGGGTGAGGACAACTGGCGGTCGGCTGTCAGCAGCTCACCCTGCTCGGCCACCGTCACACCCGGAACCTGGGTCAGTTGGTCGCGCACCGCTGAGAGGTCATCTTCGCGCAACTTCATCACCGTCACCCGGTCATCGGAGTTCGACGCGAACTGTGCGCCGATGGATTCCGCGGTGGTGGTGGCATCGAAGGGGGCCAGCAGCGCGGCCAGTGGGGCGGCCGAATCCAGGTGGGCGCGGTCCAGGGAGATCACACCCACGGTCTGCCACGTCATCAATGGCTGACCGGTCCGGTCGAGCACCGGGGTCTGCAGGTCGCTGTCGGTGCTGTATTGAAACCTCAAGCCGTCCCGCAGATCTCGGTGCAGCAGCGTCGGCGTCCAGGAGATGCGCCAGTCGTCACCGGTCTTGGTGGCGGTACCCGTGGTGTCATAGGCAAAATCGTGGCCTTCGCCCCAAGACCACTGATACTTAAGTGTCGCGCCGGACTCGTTGCGGTCCTCGGGTTCGGCGCTGACCTTGACCGCGGCGGCGTCGCCCATGCCGTCGAACATCGACTTGATTGCCGGCTCGGCGGATGCGGGGTCGGTGGTCTGTGCGGCTGCTCCGCTGGCGTCTTTGCGCTGCAGGGCATCGGCGAAGGCGGCGAAGCGGTCAGCCGGGTCGGGAGAGGAGGAACATCCCACGATCGGGAGAAACAGGCACAGCAGCAAGAGCAAGGCGCGCCGTTGAGTCATGCTCCCAGCATGACATCAGCGAGTCAGGCGGCCTTGTCGGTGCCTGACTCGTGGTCCGACCCGGCCTTGGGCTTGGCCTCGTGTTTCGGCTTTGGCTTGAACGAATCCCTGACGTTCGTCGTCACGTCCGACACCGCGTTGCGCACGTCGTCGCGCCGCTGTACGGGGGTGCGTTTGACCGGCTTCCTGGGGACATAGGCCCCGTCCTTGGTCTCGACTTTCGGCTCAACGACCTTGGGGATGTCCTTCTTCTCCGCGTTGCGTTCGGTGGTTCCCGACGTCGTCGAAGGCGATGTGGTAGAAGGCAATCCGTTCCTGAAGTTGTCCGCGCCCTGCTGCAAGGCGTCGGGCAGCTGGTTGATGGTCTCGGCAATCCGCTTGGGTGGGGTGATCAACGAGAAGCGGGTCGGCTTGTCGGCATTCTGGTAGTGACGGTCGGTGTAGCCCATATCGACGCCGAGCTTGAGTGTCGGCTCGATCGCGCCGAGCACCGGCTCGGTGAATGCTGTGGTGTTCAGCGCGGTGGATACGTCCCGGATGGGCTGCAGCAAGGGCAGATGCTCGGTCTTGACCAGGATGTAGGTGTCGGTGGCCCCGCCGGGCTTCTGGACGGTCTTGACCAACAGCCCGTCCGCGTCGTTCAGATCGGTGGCATCCGGGGTCGGATCACCGTGCAGATAGAAGAACCCCGCGGCGGCATTGGCCAGTGACAGCGGGTTGGCATAGGCCGGGAAGTCACCGATCGGGTCGTACTCGATGGTGACGAAGGTTTGGCTGTAGGGGGTGGACGCTGCCGCGCCGGTGCTGGTGAACCCGAGGAGTCCGAGCGGCCCCAGATCCGGGAAGCGGGCATAGATTCCGCCGTTGGGAACCGTCGGTGCCGCGATGTAGACGAATTCAATGTTCCCGCCGGGATCCACCGTTCCGGCATTCAGTTCGCGCTTGTAATTCTCGGCGACGAGGGACCCCTCGGAGTAGCCGACGATGTAGACCGTCCCGTTGGGGCCGACCTGGGTGCGGGCAACGCCCACTTGCTGGATCAGCGGCGCGCGCCCGTCAGCCACACCCGAATCGATCGGCAGCGAGGCCGAATATTCGACGGCCTTGTATTGGTCGTCATCGACGCTGACGAACTTGTTGTTGTACGGAACGTACTCGCCGAGAAACTTGTCCTGGATCCGCGCACTCTTGGTGTCGCTTGCCCCGCCCACCCCTACGACAGCGTTGTTGCCCGGCAGGGTGGCCGCGAGCGCGTCGGCGACCTGTCCGAACGTGAGGACTGCCGCCAAGCCGGCGGTGGCACCGGCCACCACGGCAGCGGATGAACGCGCGCGCTTACGGTGAGTGGCCACGGTGCTCCTCAGATCGTGCGGGTGGAAACGACTGAGAACGGAGCGTGGGCCCGGGGTCAGTCCGGGCCCACACTATGCCAGATGTTTGCTAGTTGTGACGAAACTGCTAGGGGCAGGCCACTTCGAGCTCAAAAGGCTTGGTAACCATGCCCGTTCCACCGGCGCCGGTCGCTTCGCCCTTGATCGTGTAGGTGTTGCCATCCTTGGTGGCTTCTGCGCTGCCGCCGGGAACGCCGGGGGTGTAGCCGAGGCTGACGCCGTCGATATTGCCCAACGCCACGGCGGTCACCGATGGCTTGTCGCCCTCGCTGAGCGTGGCGGTGACTCCGGACATGCCTTGTCCGACGGACAGGCTGACATTGCCTGCGACCGTGGCACACACGACTGTGCCCTCCAGCTTCTGCTCTTTGCCGTCGATGGAGACGCGGGCGGTGCCCGTGCCCGTTGTCGCCGTGGCACCGCCGGCCTCGACCGACGCGGTCGCCGACGCGGTCGCCTTCGTGTCGCTGGAAGTGTCTTTCTTGTCGCTCGACGAACAGCCAGACAGGCCTGCGACGACGATCGCGGCGCCGCCTACAGCCACCAGGAACTCACGCTTCACCACTGCTCTCCTCACGGTTGCGCAGCCCGTCATGAGTGGCGGGCTGTCAGGCAGAAGTATGGAGTTTGTGCAGGTCGTGGGCGTGGGTTTGAGCGAATTGTTCGCCATGGGGACGGGACGGTCGTAAGTTCAGCGTCATGCAGACGTTGCGCACACCGGAAGACCGTTTCTGCGATCTGCCTGAATTTGCTTACCTGCCAGAGTATTCCGATGTCGATGACGCGGATGGCGGTCATCTGCGGGTGGCCTGGGTCCAGGACGGCCCACCCGATGCCGATCCGGTCCTGTTGTTGCATGGGGAACCATCGTGGTCGTTTCTCTACCGTCGGATGATTCCGGTACTGGCCGGGGCGGGGCATCGGGTCGTCTGCCCAGACCTGGTCGGCTTCGGCCGCTCGGACAAACCCACCCGCATCGAGGACCACAGTTACGCGCGCCATGTCGAGTGGATGCGGGCGCTGGTCTTCGACGTGCTGGACCTGCGGCGGGTGACCCTGGTCTGTCAGGACTGGGGTGGCCTGATCGGGCTGCGGTTGGCTGCTGAACACCCCGACCGGTTCTCCAACATCGTTGTCGCCAACACCGGGCTGCCCACCGGCGACATCCCGATGCCCGAAATCTGGTGGCAGTTCCGCACCGCGATCCAGAACTTGCCCACGATCGACGTCGGGCGGTTCGTGGCGGCAGGTTGTCGGCGCCCGGTCAGCGATGAGGTCCGTGCGGCCTACGACGCGCCGTTCCCCGACGACTCCTACTGCGCGGGCCCGCGGGCGATGCCCGGCCTGGTGCCCACCTCGCCCGACGATCCGGCCTCGGCCGCCAACCGGTCGGCATGGAAGGTGTTGTCGGCCAGCCAGACTCCGATGCTGGTGGCGTTCAGTGATGGTGATCCGATCACCGGCGGCATGGCGCCCATCTTCAAGCGGGAGATGCGCGGCGCGCAGGGGATCGACCATCCGGTGATCCGCGATGCCGGTCATTTCCTGCAGGAGGATGCCGGCGAGGAACTCGCTGAGGCGACCGTCGAGTTCCTGGCCGGCCGTTCACCTACGGGCAGGTGACCGCGATGTCGAACGGCATGTCCACCGGCGAGCTCGGTTCGTTGGGATCGATGCCCATGCCGGTGCCTGTGATGGTGTAGCCCTTGCCGTCGCGCGCCGCCACCACCGGGGCACCCGACAGGCCGGAGAGATAGGTCAGCGACGAACCCTCGCCGTTCACGTCACCGATGTTCACCGACTGCACCACCGGGGCCTCACCGTCGGTCAGCGCGATGGAGGCCGGCATCTTGCCCTCGATGCTGATCGTGGTCAGGCCGTCCTTGGTCTCGCAGCTGACACTGGTGACCGGGCCTGCGTCGTTGGGACCGAAGGTGACCCGGCCCTGGCCGGACTTACCTGAAGAACCCGACTCCTGCGACGAACATCCGGCGACGGCAGCCAGACACACAGCAAATCCGGTGGCAATGACAATGGGGCGGCGCATGACCAAATTCACGTCCGCAGTATGGTCGCGTCCGCCCCCGTGACGGAAATCGGACGAGCATCCGGTTGAATACCTGGTGTGGACCAGCCGTATTTCACCGTGGAGGCCGAGTTGCCCGGCCGACTCGGTCGGGTCGGGACCATTCACACTCCGCACGGCGATATCCAGACTCCGGCGTTCATCGCGGTCGGCACTGCGGCCACCGTGAAATCGGTTCTTCCCGAGACCATGAAACAGCTTGGTGCTCAAGCGGTCCTGGCCAATGCCTATCACCTGTACCTGCAGCCGGGCCCGGACGTCGTGGCCGAGGCCGGCGGGCTGGGGGCGTTCATGAACTGGCCCGGCCCGACCTTCACCGACAGCGGCGGCTTCCAGGTGATGTCGCTGGGTGTCGGGTTCAAGAAGGTCCTGGCCATGGACACCGAGCGGCTGCAGAAAGACGACATCATCGCCAAGGGCAAAGAACGGCTGGCCGTCGTGGACGACGACGGCGTCACGTTCCGCTCGCATCTGGACGGCTCGAAACACCGGTTCACCCCGGAGGTGTCGATCGGCATCCAGAACAAGCTCGGCGCCGACATCATCTTCGCGTTCGACGAGCTCACCACCCTGGTCAACACCCGCGCCTACCAGGAAAGCTCGGTACAGCGCACCCATGAGTGGGCGGTGCGGTGTCTGGTCGAGCACCACCGGCTGCAGGGGCTGTCGCCGGAGCGGCCGCGGCAGGCGCTGTTCGGCGTGGTACAGGGCGCCCAGTACGAGGATCTGCGCCGGCAGGCCGCGAGTGGGCTGGCCTCGATCGGGCAGGAGGCCGGGCCCGCCGAGGGGCTGAACTTTGACGGCTACGGCATCGGCGGCGCGCTGGAGAAGCAGAATCTGGCGACCATCGTCGGCTGGGTCAGCAGTGAGCTGCCCGCGGACAAGCCGCGCCACCTGCTCGGGATCAGCGAGCCCGATGACCTGTTCGATGCGGTGGCCGCCGGAGCCGACACCTTCGACTGCGTATCGCCGTCGCGGGTGGCGCGCAATGCGGCGGTGTACTCGGCGACGGGGCGGTTCAACATCACCGGGGCCCGGTACAAGCGGGACTTCACCCCGATCGACGCCGAATGCGATTGCTACACCTGCGCCAACTATTCACGCGCCTACATCCGGCATCTGTTCAAGGCCAAGGAGATGCTGTCGGCGACGCTGTGCACGATCCACAACGAGCGGTTCGTGATCCGGCTGGTCGACCAGATCCGGGCGTCGATCGTGGCCGGTGAGTTCGATGAGCTGCGGGCGCACGTGCTGGGGCGGTACTACGGAGTTTCCGATGAGCGCTTGCGCGAAGAGCGAAAAGCCTGAGGCAGCTGTCCTCTTTTCTACGTGTGCACAATAAGAAGATGGCGACCGTCACCGACGATCAGGCCCCGCAGGCCCTGCTGATGCAGCTGCTCGACCCGGCCTGCCGGGCCGATCCTTACCCGACGTACAACCGGATCCGTGAGCTCGGACCCCTGCACCTACCCGAGTCCAACCTCACGGTGTTTACGTCGTTCGCCGACTGTGATGAGGTGCTGCGACACCCGGCGTCGCGCAGCGACCGGACCAACTCCACCATCGCCCAGCGGCAGCTCGAGTCCGAGCCTGGGCCGCGTCCCCGCGGCGCGACCAATTTCCTGTTCCTCGACCCGCCCGATCACACCCGACTGCGCAAGCTGGTCAGCAAGGCCTTCGTGCCGAAGGTGGTCAAGGCCCTCGAACCCGACGTCACCGACCTGGTGAACGGGCTGCTCGACGGCGTCGAGAGGCAGGGGAGTTTTGACGCCATCGACGACCTGGCCTACCCGCTGCCGGTGGCGGTGATCTGCCGCCTGCTCGGCGTGCCCGTCGAGGATGAGCCGAAATTCAGTCACGCCTCGGGTCTGCTGGCCGCCTCGCTGGACCCGTTCCTGGCCCTGACCGGTCATACCTCGGATCTGTTCGATGAGCAGATGAAGGCCGGGATATGGCTGGGCGACTATCTGCGCGAGCTCATCGATGCCCGCCGCAGTGTTCCCGGTGAGGACCTGATGTCCGGGCTGATCGCGGTCGAGGAATCGGGGGACCAGCTCACCGAGGACGAGATCGTCGCGACGTGCAATCTGCTGCTCGTCGCCGGACACGAGACGACGGTCAACCTGATCGCCAACGCGACGCTGGCGATGCTGCGCCATCCGGCCCAGTGGGCCGCGCTCGGGGCGGACGCCTCGCGGGTGGCCGCGATCATCGAAGAGACCATGCGGTACGACCCGCCGGTGCAACTGGTGGGCCGAATTGCCGGTGAAGACATGACAATTGGTGACATCACGATCCCGGCCGGCGACACCATGCTGCTGTTACTGGCCGCCGCGCACCGTGACCCGGCGGCCAGTGAGCGGCCCGGCGAATTCGATCCGGACCGCGAGAACATCCGGCACATCGGGTTCGGCAAGGGCCCGCATTTCTGCCTGGGCGCACCGCTGGCCCGGTTGGAGGCGTCGGTGGCGCTGTCGGCGGTCACCGCGCGGTTCCCGCAGGCCCGCCTGGCTGCCGACCCGGTGTACAAGGCGAACCTGACCTTGCGAGGGATGTCGACGTTATCCGTGGAGATTTAGACGATCTGCCACGGATTCATCGAAGAAATCGTCCAACACCGACGAAAACCGCAATCTGTAGGTACGGTTCTTCGGCATGCGGATCCTCTTGGTCGGTGCCGGCGGCGTGGGTGCCGCGTTCTGTGCGATCGCGGCCCGGCGCGGCTTCTTCGAGCAGATCGTGGTGTGCGATTACGACGAGGCCCGGGCCGCCACGGCGGTCGACGAGGTCGGCGACCCGCGGTTCAGCGCCGCCCAGGTGGACGCGAGCTCGGCCGAGGCCGTCGCCGCACTGGTCGGGCAACACAACATCACCCACGTGATGAACGCCGTCGATCCCCGGTTCGTGATGCCGATCTTCAACGGTGCCCTGGCCGGTGGCGCCGACTACCTCGACATGGCGATGAGCCTGTCGCATCGTCATCCCGACAAGCCCTACGAGCTCACCGGGGTCAAGCTCGGTGACGAACAGTTCGCGGTTGCCGACGACTGGCAGGCCGCGGGCAGGCTGGCCCTGGTTGGCATCGGTGTGGAACCCGGGCTCTCCGATGTGTTCGCGCGCTACGCCGCCGATCATTTGTTCTCCGAGATCGACGAGCTCGGCACCCGCGACGGGTCCAACCTCACCGTCGACGGCTACGACTTCGCGCCGTCGTTCTCGATCTGGACCACGATCGAGGAGTGCCTGAACCCGCCGGTGATCTGGGAGGCCGACCGCGGCTGGTTCGTCACCGAACCATTCAGTGAGCCAGAGGTTTTCGACTTTCCCGAAGGCATCGGCCCGGTCGAATGCGTCAACGTCGAGCACGAGGAAGTGCTGTTGATGCCACGATGGGTGGACTGCAAGCGCGCCACGTTCAAATACGGCCTCGGCACCGAGTTCATCGATGTGCTCAAGGCTCTGCACAAGGTGGGGCTCGACCGCACCGACAACGTCACGGTCGGCCCCGTCCAGGTCAGCCCCCGCGACGTGGTCGCGGCCTGCCTGCCCAACCCGGCGACGCTCGGCCCGCAGATGCACGGCAAGACCTGTGCGGGGCTGTGGGTGACGGGCACCGGGAAGGACGGTAACCCGCGCTCGACGTACCTGTACCACGTCGTCGACAACCAATGGTCGATGGCCGAGTACGGGCATCAGTGCGTGGTGTGGCAGACCGCGATCAATCCCGTTGTGGCGCTGGAACTCCTGGCCAACGGAACCTGGAGCGGCGCCGGCGTGCTGGGCCCGGAGGCGTTCGACGCGGTGCCGTTCCTGGATCTGTTGAAGGACTACGGCTCACCGTGGGGCATCAAGGAGCTCGCGCCGTAGCCCGGTGGCGGTCAGCAGTATCGCGAGCGCGATCGCCGCAGCGGTGACGGCCGCGGTCACCGGCCAGCCCAGCCACCCGACGGCGGCGGCGCCGAATGCGGTACCCAGGCTGCCGCCCACGAAGTACACCACCATGTAAGCGCTGTTGAACCGTGCCGGCGCGGCCGGGTCGATGGCCAGAACCGTGCTCTGATTGGCCACTTGGGCGGCGAACAGCCCGGCGTCGAACACCGCCAGGCAGACGAGGGTGGCCACCGGGTTCGACAGGCACCCGCCGAGGGCGATCGCGCCGAAGGCGGCGATGAGCAACCCGACCATCATGACTCGTCGTGCGCCCACACGGTCGGTCCACACCCCGGCGATGCGCGTGGCGACAATGCCCAATAGACCGGCGAGGGCGTACAGCCCGATCCGCTCGGCTGAGTATGAGTACGGCGGCTGAGCCAACGCGACGGCCAGGCCGGCCCACACCGCGCAGAACGCGAAAAACCAGAGCGCGCCGCGTATCGCGGCGATGCGCAACGTCGGGAATCGCAGGTACAGGCCCGGCAGGCTGCGAAGCGTCGCCAGGTAGCCGCTCGTGGCCGAACCGGCGGAGGCGGGCAGGGTCCGCAATGCGACGAGTGCGGCGACGACGCACGCGAGTGCGAACACGACCAAGCCGCCCCGCCATCCCAACACGTCGGTCAGCCACCCACCGGCGATGCGGCCGCCGATGATCCCGGCCGAGATGCCCGCTGTCACAATGCCCAGCGCGGTGGCCCGACGGCCGTCCGGGACGAAGCGCGCGGTGATCGAACTCAATTGCGCACCGACGGTGGAGCAGGCACCGATCACCCCGACCGTGAGCCCAAGGATCCACACGGCGCCTGCGGCGGCGTTGGCGGCCAACGCCGCGGCCAAGGCGCCGAACTGCGCTGCGAGTATGTATTTCGGCGGAAACCGGTCGACGAGCGGCACCAGCATCGCGAGCCCCAACAGGTAGCCGACCGGACCGCACGCCAGGGCGATCCCGACCTGGGCGACCGAGATGTCAAGGCTGTCAGCGACATCGGATATTGCCGGTTGCAGTGGGTAGATGGCGGCGGTGCCGAGCGCTGCGGCAATCGTCATGAACCACACGGTGGTTCGGTGTATTTCGGCCTGCGGTGTCATGTCGGTGACGGTATGAGCACACGCGCCGGGGTGCTGGCGGAAATCGGACCACGCGGTGTGGGAGAGTGGCCGAACAAGCCGCTAGAGCGGGTTCAGGATCCGCTGCAGGAACTGGCGGGTGCGCTCTTCTTTTGGGTCGCCGATCACCGCGGCGGGCGGACCCTGCTCCAGGATCACCCCGCGATCGGTGAACAGCACCTGATCGGAAACCTGTCTGGCGAACTGGATTTCGTGCGTCACGATCACCAGAGTCCAACCTTCGACGGCCAGATCGCGGATCACCGCGAGCACCTCTCCGACCAGTTCCGGATCGAGCGCCGAGGTCGGCTCGTCGAACAGCACCACTTTGGGTTTCAACGCCAGTGCCCGAGCGATTCCGACGCGCTGCTGCTGGCCGCCCGAGAGCTGATACGGATACTTGTCCTGCTGGTCGGCCAGGCCCACCTGCCCCAGTAGCTCGGTGGCCTCGGCCACCACCTCGTCACGCGGGCGCTTCTGCACCACCAGCGGGCCCTCGGTGACGTTCTGCAGCACCGTCTTGTGCGGGAACAGGTTGTGGGACTGGAACACAAAGCCGCTCTGTGCCCGGTAGCCGCGCAGCTGGTCCTTGGGAACCGGCTTGGCGAAGTCGATTTCGGTGTCACCGACCCGGATCACCCCGGAGTCGGCCACATCGAGGGCGTTCAGCGTGCGCAACAGCGTGGTCTTACCGGAACCCGACGGGCCGATCACGGTGGTCGCGGTGCCCCGCGGCACCCTGAACGACACGCCCTTGAGCACCTGGAAGTCGCCGAACGCCTTGTGCACATCGGTGGCGACGATCCGGTCGTCGCGTTCTGTGGTCATCGCGCAATGTGCCTTTCCAGTCGGCGTTCCAGGCGACTCTGGCCGAACGACAGCACCAGGCAGATCACCCAGTAGTAGATCGCGGCCGTGCCGTAGAGGGCGAAGAACTCGAATGTCGGCGCCGCGATGATCTGGGCTTGGCGCAGCAGTTCGGTCACCAGGATGGTCGAAGCCAGCGACGTGTCTTTGACCAGGGAGATCAAGGTGTTCGACAGCGGCGGTACCGCCACCCGGGCGGCCTGCGGCAGGATGATGCGCCGCAGCGTGCCGGTGTAGTTCAGCCCGATCGTCTCGGCCGCCTCCCACTGTCCCTTCGGGATGCTCTGGATCGCCGAGCGGATGATCTCGGCGGCGTAGCCGCCGACGTTGAGGCTGAACGCGATCACCGCGGCCGGGAACGGATCGATCTTCACCCCGAACTCGGGCAGCGCGAAGAACACGATGAACAGCTGCACCAGGAGCGGTGTCCCGCGGATGATCGAGATGTAGAACCGGGCGATGTTGCTCAGCACCCGGTTCGACGACAACCGGGCCAACGCGACTGCCAGGGCGATCACCAGGCCGATGATGAAGCTGACGATCGTGAGCGGGATCGTCATGGTGATCGCGGCCTTGGCCAGCGGGCCGAGGCTGTCCAGGATCAGCTCCCACGTCGACTTCGGCTGCTTGAGCTCCTGGGATCCCGTGGGTGTGCCGGAGGCGTCAGCCTTGAGGTACCTCTGTGAGATGGCGGCCAACGTGCCGTCGGCGCGCAGCTCGTCCAGGGCCTTGTCGAGGTCGGGGAGCAGCCCACTGTTCTTTCGGGCGGCGAAGCCCTGTTCGCTCTTCGCCCCGACGTTCCCGGCGATCTTGACCGACTTGTCGCCGGTCTCGGCGAGGTAGGCGTAGACGGCGATGCTGTCGTTGACCACGACGTCGACCCGGCCCTGGTTGAGGAGCTTGATGGCCTGGGTGAATCCTTCGACCGCTTCCACCCGGGCCCCGGCCTTGCGGGCGATCTCCGACCAGTTGCTGGTCGCGTTCTCGGCGGCGACCTTGCCTTTCAGATCGGCGAGGGTCTTGATCGAATCGTCGTCGGCGCGGGTGACGATGACGCCCTCGCCCACCGAATACGGTTCGGACAGGTCATATTTCGCCTTGCGCTCGTTATTGATGGTCACCTCGTTGGCGACCACGTCGAAGCGGTTGGCCTCGAGCGCGGCGAAGATCGAGTCCCATGGTGTCTCGACGAATTCGACTCTGACTCCGAGTTTGTCGGCGACTGCGCGGGCGACGTCGACGTCGTATCCGACGAGTTGTCCGGAGGCGGGGTCGTGATAACTGAACGGTGCGTACACCCCCTCGGTGCCGACCCGCAGCACGCCGGCCTGCAACGGTCCGCCGGCCTCTGGAGCCTTCGGTCCACACGCGGCGATCAGTGCCGCGAGGATCAGCAGGAGTCCCAGCAGTGGAATTCGTCGGGAGCGCACCGCCGGACGCTAACAGGGGTGCGGGAGGTTCTGCAGGTTTCTGCTCAGCCCGGCTGATATATCCACGGATGCCGCGGCAGAGCGGCCGGGTCGAATCGGTCGAGCATGCCGTCGAGGCCCAGGGCCGGCCAGCCCAGCGATGCGCTGATCTGCTCCAATGCCCGCTCGATCCCGATCTCGGCCAGGGTGACCGCGCCGTCGCGTTTGGCCAGCCGGGCGCCGTCCTCGTTGAGCACCAGCGGCACGTGCGCATACGTCGGCTCGGGGTAGTCCAGCAGCCGTACCAGGTACGCCTGGCGCGGGGACGAGCTCAACAGGTCGTCGCCCCGCACCACCTGGTCGACGCCGCTCGCCGCGTCATCGACCACCACGGCCAGGTTGTAGGCGGGCACGCCGTCACCGCGGCGCACCACGAAGTCGTCGATGATCCCGGTGTAGCTGCCGTGCAGCAGGTCGGTGACGGTGCCGACGAACGTGTCGGTGCGTAGCCGTAGCGCAGGTGGGCGATCGGTTTCGGCGCGGCGCTGTGCGCGTTCGGTGTCGGTCAGGTCCCGGCACGTGCCTGGGTACGCGCCTTCCGGGGCATGTGGGGCGCGCGGCGCCTGGGCGATATCCCTTCGGCTGCAATAGCATTCGTACAGAAGGCCGTCGGCCCGCAACTGCTCGATCACGGCGTCGTAGCGGTCCTGGTGACCCGTCTGCCATTCCACCGGCTCATCCCACGTCAGCCCGATCGCGGCCAGGTCGGCCACTTGTCGCGTACCGATCTCGGCGAACGTGCGGTCATCGAGGTCCTCGACCCGCAGCAGGAACCGCCGCCCGGTGGACCGGGCGAACAACCAGGCCAGCACCGCGGTGCGCAGGTTGCCGATGTGCAGGTCGGCCGACGGGCTCGGCGCGAACCGCCCGGCGGGGGTGAGGCTCACGCCCGCAATCTATAACGTTGGCTTTGTGCGCGAGCGACACATCAAGGGCGGCACGATCCAGGTCGACCATCAGGACGGGCTGGTGCGCGCGCGGGGCGTGCGCTACGGCACCGCGAAACGATTCGCGGTGGCCGAACCGCCCCCGGCCTGGTCGGGTGTCCGCGACGCGACGCAGTCAGGTCCGGCCTGCCCGCAGCGGCCGTCGCGGTTGGGCTGGGTCACCGGCGACGCACTCGCGGGCCTGACGACGAACGAGAACTGCCTCGTGCTCACCGTCACCGCCCCGGCCGATGCGCACCGGCTCCCGGTCATGGTGTGGTTCCACGGCGGTGCGTACGTCGCGGGCAGCGGAGAGTCGGCCAAGTACGACCCCGGTGCCATGGCCCGCGCCGGCAACGTGGTGGTGGTCAACGTGAGCTACCGGCTCGGCATCTTCGGCTATCTGGCGCCACCCGGGGCTGGTGAGGACAACCTGGGACTGCGCGATCAGATCCTGGCGCTGCGCTGGGTGCAAGACAACATCGCCGCATTCGGTGGTGACGCGGCCAATGTCACCGCCTTCGGTCAATCGGCCGGCGCGCATTCGGTCATGTCGCTCATGTTGTGTGAGGACGCGATCGGGCTGTTCCACCGCGCGATCCTGCAGAGCGCCCCGCTGGAGTTGGACGACGGGCGTGACGACATGGCGCGGGCCATGGGCTCGGCGATGGCGACCTCGCTGGCCGGTGCCGATCCGGCCGGCGCAAGCATCGAACAGCTGCTCGCCGCGGAAGGCGCCGCTGTCGCCGCCGCGCAGGGCTTCGGCCTGCTGGGCGGTCTTGCGTTCGCACCCCGGCTGGGCCGGGGGCCGCTGCCGGCACCCGCGGACGTACCCGACGCGATCGCCGCCGCCGCGGGCCGCATCGAGCTGTTCATCGGCTACACCAAGGACGACGCCGCGCCGTTCGTCGCGATGGACCCTCGGGTGGCCAGGCTCAACCGGGTACCGGTCCTCGGGCGTCTCGCCGTGCGGGCGGGGTCGGCGGCGATCACGAAACAGGCGTTCTCTGGCCCCGCCGAGCGACTGGCCGAGGCCTGGCGGGCCGACGGCGGCCGGGTGGGCACCTATCGATTCGACTGGACACCGGTCAACGCCCCGTTGGGCGCGTGCCATTGCATGGAGTTGCCGTTCCTGTTCGGCTCACCGCAGACCTGGGCGGACGCCCCGATGCTCGGCCCACAGCGGACCATCGACAGTCAGCTGTCTACCGAGATGCGCACTCGCTGGACGCAATTCGCTCATCATGGCGTCGAATCACTGCCCGCGCCGTCGTTGCGGTTCGGCTGAGCCGGAACAGACAGCCCTTGGTAGGGTTCCGGCAAAATTCGGACGCGGTGGTGTGACGGCGATTATGGGCGCAGTCCCGTCCCTGCGTGGCCGCGTCAGCGAATGCGCGGCACTTCGAACCCTGGTCCGGTCGGCTGCCTACCGGGCGGCGGACACGGCCGACCGCCGGGAAGTGCACCGTACGTTGGCGGTTGCCACCGACCCCGAGCTCGATCCTGTCCGCCGATCCGGCCCGTGGCGGGCTGACCAACCAGGAGATCGGTGCGCAGTTGTTCATCAGCACCCACACTGTCGAATGGCACTTGCGCAACGTCTTCGTCAAGCTCGGTGTCCGGTCACGCAGGCAGCTGCGATCCGTGTCCTGGACCGGTTGAACCACGGGTTTTCAAGGGTCCGAAGCATCATCGGAGCAGCCAGGCTCATCGGATGGCGACGATCCTGCTGCAAACCACGATCACAGCGAATCCCGACGATTGGGACGTCAGCCGTTTCTCGCTGCTGGCCGCCGAGTTACGGGCGGACGGGCACGATGTGCTTGCCCGTAATCGGGCCGATGGCGTTGCGCAGGATCCGGTGCTCCGCAATCTCGACGAGCTAGGGTTCGACCAGCTGTGGCTGCTGGCCGTCGACGTCGGCAACGGACTCACGCCTGACGAATGTGCGGCGATCGGCCGGTTCCGCGGGCTCGGCGGCGGGGTGCTCACCGCGCGCGATCATCAGGACCTGGGCAGCTGCCTGCGGGGGCTGGGGTCGTTGGGGCAGGTCAACGAATTCCACGACGACAGCGTGGACCCGGTGTCCCGCTGCGACGACCAGGACAATCCGGACATCTCGTGGCCCAACTATCACTCGGGCTCCAACGGTGACTATCAGCCGGTGCTGGCCGAGGAGCCGGGGCACCAGCTGCTGCGCACGGCCCGGACCGCCAGCGGCCGCATCGAGTGGTTCCCGGCCCACCCCCATGAGGGTTCGGTCTCGGCCCGGGTGCCGTGCGCCACGGTGGTGGCCCGGGGACGCAGCGCCGCGACCGGCAGGCGGTTCAATCTCGCGGTCGCGCTCGACGGTGAGCGCACGCCCGACGGCAGACCGATGGGCCGGGCTGTGGCGGAGTCGACCTTCCACCATTTCGCCGATTACAACTGGGACCTGGACCGCGGGGCACCGTCGTTCGTCACCGATCGGCCCGGTTGGCAGATCAGGTCCGATCCATCGCTTCTCGGGGTGTTCAAGGATTACGTCCGCAATCTCGCCACCTGGCTGCAGCCACCGGATCACCACTAGTCGGGAAGTAGGCCCGGGACGATGTCGTTGAGCCGGAAGGTGACCGGCTGGTCCAGCTGGGCATAGGTGCACGACCGCGGGTCCCGGTCGGGTCGCCAGCGGTTGAACTGGGCGGTGTGCCGGAACCGTCTGCCTTCCATGTGGTCGTAGCGGACCTCGACCACACGTTCGGGTCGTAGCGGCGCGAAGGACAGATCCTTGCCGGCGTTCCAGCGCGAGCCGCCGCCGTACCTGCGGGCGAGGTCCGGGTCGGCGGCCACCTGAGCGGCCCAGTTCCAGGGGTGGTGCTCGAAATCGGTGACCAGGGGCTGCAATTCGGTGAACAGGGCCCGGCGTCGTTCCATCGGGAAGGCGCCGATGACGCCGACGGATGCCAGCTCGCCGTCGTCGGTGTAGAGCCCGAGCAGCAGCGAGCCGATCGCATCCGGGCCCGACTTGTGGAGCCGATAGCCGGCGACCACACAGTCGGCGGTCCGCTGGTGCTTGATCTTCACCATGACCCGTTTGTCCGGCTGGTAGGTGAGCGTGAGCGGCTTGGCGATCAGCCCGTCGAGCCCGGCTCCCTCGAATTCGTCGAACCAGCGCCGCGCGGTCGGCAGATCGGTGGTGGCCGGGGTGACATGGAAGGACGGCCCCGAACCCAGCGCGTCTACAAGGGCGGCTCGGCGTTGCATGAACGGGCGCCCGGTGAGGTCGTCGTCACCCAGGGCGAGCAGGTCGAAGGCGATGAAGCAGGCCGGTGTCTGTGCGGCCAGCAGGCGCACTCGGGATGCCGCCGGGTGCAGACGCAGTTGCAGGGCTTCGAAATCCAGGCCACGGTCGGTGGGTAGGACGATCTCGCCGTCGACGACACACCGCGGTGGCAGTTCGGCTTTGGCTGCCTCGACCAGTTCGGGGAAGTACCTGGTCATCGGCCGCTCGTTGCGGCTGCCCAGCTCGACTTCGTCACCGTCGCGGAACACCAGCGCGCGGAACCCGTCCCATTTGGGTTCGTACGACGCATCCGGTGGAATCACCGTTGCCGGCTTGGCCAGCATCGGCGAGACGGGCGGCATCACGGGTAGCAGCATGGATCCGGATCTGGGTGTGAACTTTTCAGTTTGCGGCTATTCAGTATGCGCTACGCAGTCCGGCCAAG
Organism: Mycobacterium sp. DL99; assembly: GCF_004762045.1. Classification (GTDB taxonomy): domain Bacteria; phylum Actinomycetota; class Actinomycetes; order Mycobacteriales; family Mycobacteriaceae; genus Mycobacterium. Next base: position 6,109,622 of record NZ_SJOM01000007.1, on the reverse strand, counting down.
TCGCGAGGCAAGAGCGGGAGTACCGGGTTTCAGGCGGCCCCTTCGGGTATGCGTCAAGCAGAGCGTGACTGGTCCCAACCGCCGCCGGACTGTTCCGCAGATCCGTGCGATGAGTTGGCGGCGGCGCGGCGGTCTAGATCCATGACACCCCGATGAACCAGGATGGAGCCCGTGGACCTACCCGTAGTGCCGCCGATCGAACCGATGCTCGCCAAAGCCCAGGTAAAGGTGCCCGATGAGGCCGGGGTGTGGTCCTACGAGCCGAAATGGGACGGGTTCCGCGCGCTGGCCTTCCGTGACGGCGACGAGGTGGTGCTGCAATCGCGCAGCGGGAAGGAACTCGGGCGCTACTTCCCCGAACTGCTCGACGCGCTGCGTGACGAACTCGCCGACCGCTGTGTCCTCGACGGCGAGGTGGTGGTGCCCCGCGAGATCGACGGCCGGGTACGCCTGGACTGGGAGTCGTTGTCGCAGCGCATCCACCCGGCGGAGACGAGGGTGCGGATGCTCGCCGAACAGACCCCCGCGCACTTCATCGGATTCGACGCCCTGGCCACCGGTGACCGGGCCTTGCTCGACGAGCCCTTCCGGGTGCGCCGCGAGGCGCTGATCGACGCCGTCAACGCCAAGCAGTGGTGCCATGTCACGCGGACCACCACCGATCCCGAACTCGGTGCGCAGTGGTTGCAGACCTTCGAGGGGGCCGGGCTCGACGGGGTGATCGCCAAGAAGCTCGACGGGCCCTACCTGCCGGGCAAGCGGGAGATGGTGAAGGTCAAGCACCACCGCGACGCCGACTGTGTGGCGATCGGTTACCGCATCCACAAGAGCGGCGAGGGCGTCGGCTCGATCCTGCTCGGTCTCTACCGCGCCGACGGTGAGCTGCAGATGGTCGGTGGCGCAGCCTCGTTCAGCGTGAAGGATCGGGTCAAGCTGCTGGCCGACCTGGAACCGCTGCGGGAGGGCGATGAAGTCCGCGAGGGCGACCCGAGCCGCTGGAACTCGGCCGCCGACAAGCGCTGGATTCCGGTGCGCCCCGAGCGCGTGTGCGAGGTGGCCTATGACCAGATGGAAGGCAACACCGTTCACGGGCAACGCTTCCGGCACGCGGTGAAGTTCCTGCGCTGGCGCCCGGACCGGGAACCGGCGAGCTGCACGTTCGACCAGCTCGACGTGCCGCTGAACTACGACCTGTACGACGTCCTAGAGGGAGACAGCTGAGATGGCAACGCCGGCAACCGAACTCGATGTCGACGGGATCAAGGTCCGGTTCACCAACCCGGACAAGGTGTATTACCCGAAGCTCGGATCCGCCGGGACCAAGGGCAAGTTGATGGAGTACTACCTGCACGTCGCCGACCGGATGGTGGCTCTGTTGAAGGACCGGCCGACGCATCTGCAACGGTTCCCTGACGGCATCGAGGGTGAGGAGATCTATCAGAAGCGGGTCCCGCAGAAGCATCCCGACTATCTGCAGACCTGCACGGTCACCTTCCCGTCCGGCCGAACCGCCGACGCCCTCAAGGTGACTCACCCCGCCGCGATCGCGTGGGCCGCGCAGATGGGCACGATCACGTTGCACCCCTGGCAGGTTCGGTGCCCGGACACCGAGCACCCCGACGAGCTGCGCATCGACCTGGACCCGCAGCCGGGCACCGGGTTCGCCGAGGCCGCCTCGGTGGCCTGCGATGTGCTCAAGCCGCTGCTCGACGAACTGGGCCTGGTCGGCTATCCGAAGACCTCAGGCGGCCGCGGCGTGCACATTTTCCTGCCGATCTTGACCGACTGGGATTTCATCGCGGTGCGCCGGGCCGGGATCGCCTTGGCCCGTGAGGTGGAACGCCGGGCCCCCGATGCGGTGACCACCTCGTGGTGGAAGGAGGAGCGGGGCGAGCGGCTGTTCATCGACTACAACCAGAACGCCCGCGACCGCACGTTCGCCTCGGCCTATTCGGCCCGCAAGACCCCGATCGCCACGGTCTCGATGCCGTTGTCGTGGGATGAGCTGCGCGACGCCGACCCCGACGACTACACGATCACCACCGCAGTGGATTTCCTTGCCGGGCGCGAGGATCCGTGGGCCGGCATCGGCTCCGGGAAACAGTCGCTGCAGCCACTGCTGGACCTGGTGGCCGCCGATGAGGAACGTGGCCTGGGGGATCTGCCGTACCCGCCGAACTATCCGAAGATGCCGGGTGAGCCGCCCCGGGTGCAGCCGAGCAAGAAAGTCGCCGAGAACTGGGACGAGGATGGGAATCCCAAGTAGTGGACCTCAGGCCGTGGGTGTCCCCAGCATGAGGTCCAGGAATCGTTCGGAGCGGTCGGCGGCGGTCAGGGCATCGGCTGAGTCCATGAGATGCAGCACCCCGATACCCGTCGCGAAAGTGGCCTGGCCGCGCAGGGCCGCGTCCTCGGGGCTGAACCCGTAGTCGAGGTAGGCCTTGGTGACGGCGACCAGGACCCGGTGATCGGCCGCCCGCACGTTGGCCGCGGCGACGTCGTCGGACCTGGCCCATTCCCGCATCGCGCGTTCCAAGGTCCAGTGCTGCGGGCTGAGCAGTTGCTTCATCATTTGCGACAGCCGTTCGCGCGGCGGCAGATCTTCGAGTTCGGCCAGCGAGCGACGGTCCTGCTCCAGGAACGCATTCCACGACGCCACCAGCGCGGCCCGGTAGCCCTTCATGTCGGTGAAGTGCCAGTAGAAGCTGCCCCTGGTGGCGCCGATCTGCTCGCAGAGTCGCTCGATCTTCAGCGCCCGCATCCCGTCGGAGGCGAGCAGGGCGTACCCGGCCTGGATCCAGTCATCGGCGGTCAAGCTGCCGGGCGTGCCCTTGCGTTCGCCTGCCATTCGGACAGAGTAAGGCGCGCGCACCCTACCCCGCGGTTGACAGGTGCATCCCGAACGGCACCGCGCTGATCAGGGTGACGGGCACGGCCTCGCCGCTGGGTACCGGGTAGTGGCGCTGCTCGCCGGGGCGCGCGCCGACGATGGCCTCGCCCAGCGGTGAGTTCACCGAATAGACCTCCAGATCGCCGTATTCGGCGCCGCGGATGCCCAGCAGGAACGTCTCGACCTCGTTGGTCTCGTCGTAGCGCACGGTCAGCACCATTCCCGGCTCGGCCACCCCGTCGTCGGGTGGCGTCTCGCCCACCACAGCGTTGAGCAGCTGATCATGGATCTGCTGGATGCGGGTCTGGCGGGCCCGCTGGACAGCCACCTGGTTCTCGTCCGAGTCGGACGGGGCTTCGGTCGAGATCAGGTCCCGCAGCGCCGACAACTCGGTCTGCAGGCGCTCGTAGGCCTGTGGGGACAACCAAATACGTTGGCTGACAGTCATTGTGGTTTCCTTCCGATGAGGCGGATATGCCGTCAGGGGCGGGTTTGCGCGCCGCCCCTGACGGCTTGTTGGCCCGTCAGGGCAATGTCGTGGGCCGTCAGCGCAGCGGGTCGAATTCCCGTAAGGCTTCGGGTTGTTTTCCGGTGGTGATGTGTTCGGCAAGTAGCCGGCCGGTGACCGGGCCGTGGGCCAGGCCCCACATGCCGTGGCCGCCCGCCACGTAGATGCCTTGTGCCACTTCACCGATCAGCGGGCGCCCGTCCGGGGTGACCGGACGCGGGCCCACCCAGACGTCGGTGCGGGCCTCCCAGTCCACGCCGTCGAGCAGTGGGGCGGCGGAAGCGACGATCGCGTCGACCCGGGGCGGTTGCAGCGGATCGTCGGGGGAACGGAATTCCATGGTTCCGGCCACCCGAAGCCCGCCCTGGTACGGCGTGCAGGCCACGCGCGCGTCAGGCAGGTAGATGGGCCCGAGAATCGGGTGGTGGACCGGCACCGTGAACGAGTAGCCGCGTCCCGCCTGCACCGGCGTGCGGACCCAGGGCTTGGCCAGTTTCGACAGCCATGCGCCGGTGGCGATCACCGCGGTGTCGGCCCGCAGGGAACGATCCGCCATATCCACGTTCACGCCGGCGCCCTCGGCCCGAACGTCGGTGACCTCGCCGATGACCAACTCGGCGCCCCTGTCGACGACGGCATCGCCGAGGGCCTGCACGAACCGGCCCGGGTCCACGAAGCGCTGGCCCTCCACGTTGATGCCCGCGGTGATCACCGCCGATGCCACCGGCACATGCTGGCGCAGCGTTTCACCGGACAGGCCGGTCACGGTCACGGTCTGTCCGACCGCGGCCATCCGGCGCAGCTCGGTCATGAGATGTTCGGCCTGTTGGGCCGTTTCGAACAGTGCCGTGATCGGGCCGTCGGTGGTGGGTACCGATACCCCGTTGGATGTCAGTACGTCGTAAGCCTCGAGGCACTCCTCGTTGAGCGGCACATTGGCTTTCGCGACCCTGGTCCACGTCGAGAGCCGGCAATTCATGGCGAACCGGGCCAGGAATGCCAGCAGTCGGGGCCCCGAGGTCAGCGGGATATGCAGGGGCGCGGTCGGATCGAACAGTGACCGCAGGCCATCGCGCAGCACGGCCGGGTCGTTGAGCGGGATGGTCAGCGTCGGAGAAACCCAGCCGGCATTGCCCCACGACGCGCCTGCCGCCACGCCGCGGCGGTCGACAACGGTGACCTCGACCCCGCGTTCCTGCAGAAACCATGCTGTGGACAGGCCGACGATGCCCGCACCCACGACGACCGCTGATCGCGGTCCGCCGTCAATACGCTCCAGCCCATCCATGCCCCCATGGTGAGGCCGACCAGGCGTTTCGCGTTTGCAGGATCTCGACAAACAGTAGGGGCGTGATTGTCGAACTACGACAATTCTTCGGTGGCGGCCAGTTCGATCATCATCGCCAACCGCTTGCGGGCGTCGTCCAGGTCGAGCTGGGTCAGCTCGACCATCTTGCGCAGCCGGTAGCGCACGGTGTTCTCGTGGACGCCGAGTGCGCGGCCGGCCTCGGCCAGATCGCCCTGGGCCTCCAGCCAGGCCCGTAACGTCCCCGCGTACTGCGTGCCGTGGGCCTGGTCGTGGGCCCGCAACTCGGCGACCGGACCGCGCTGCGGGGCACGGCCGGAGCGGGCCGCGATCCGAAGCCGCTGCAGCAGGATCTCGTCCCAGGCCTCGTCGTAGACCGGCGCCGGACCCTCACGCCGCACTTCGTGCAACGCCAGGCACTCGTCGGCCTCGCTGCGGGCCAACGCCAGCTCAGCGGCGATGGCGGGACCACTGATCCCGGCCAGTACGGTCACCCGCTCGGGCAGCGCGGCGCGTAATCCCGTCACCCAGTTGCTGGCGGCCTCGGCCTCGGCGCCGGGCAGCACGGTGTAGACGGTGTTGCCGGCCAGGGCGCTGCGGCCGGGACGTGACCAGCCGAAGCCGGCGGTCGCTCGCTCGAATGCCAGCAGCAGCGCGGCGTGCCGCTCGTCGGTGGTCTGGGCCCGCAGCGCGATCACGCGGAGCGGTGTCTGCGGCAGACCGAGCCGGCTGGCCGCCGTGGTGGCGTCGGCGGCACCCTCGAGTAGGCGGATGACGAGTTCCGACTCCACCTGACGTTCCAGGTCGGCGCTGGCGCGCGAACGCAGTAGGTGCAGGGCGACCATGCGAGCGCCGTCGGCCAGTGCGGCCCGGCGCGCGTCGGGCAGTGGCTCGGCACACGTCACCCAGATCGAGCCGAGTAGTTCGCGACCGGCACGGGCGGCCACCACCATCCGGCCGGTCAGGCCGCGCTCCTCGTCGCCTTCGACGAATATCGGCTCGTCGGATTCGGCCAGATGCCGGAACACCCCGCGGGCTTCGAACAGGGAGCGGAGCCGTTCCGGTGCCCCGCGGCTCAGGATCGTCTCGGCGCGGGCCGGATCGGCGTGCTGTTGCAGCCGCGAGTACGCCAGCACCGAACTGCGCCGGTCCTCGATGGTGACCGAGCCGCCCACCGCATCGGCCAGGCTGTCGGCCAGCGCGAACAAATCGGTTGGGCCGCGCCCGGATTCGGTCTCCCGGCCCTCCAACACCACGCCGTAGACCACGGCCGCCAGCTCGCTCCAGGAGACTTCGGGTTCCACCGTCATCACCGCGATGCGGTCGTCGGCGACCGGCTCGTCGTCGTCGGGGGTGTGCGCACCGCGCACCAGCACCACCACGGCGCGCGCCGCCGAGGCCCACCGCACCGCCTCGGCGACCGAGGTGGCCCCGACCGCCAGCAGGACGTCGCCGATCACCTGGCCGGGTTCGTGCATCACGACGCTGCGCAACTCGGTCGAGCGCGGCGCCGGGGAGGTTCCATTTGCCGGGGCGCGCAGCCGCACCCCGTAGCCGCCCAGGACGTTGATCAGGCGGTCCAGTGTGACCACGGATTACGGCCCAGCGGCGAGCGTGGCCTTGCCGGTGCGTTGCTGGCCGGCCTGGTCCAGCCACGTCAGGCCCACGACGTCGCCCGGGTAGTGCTGATCGAGAACCAGCGTCAGGGTGCGGGCCGAATCCAGCCGGGCGCCCTCGATGTTGGTGAGCAGGTCGCCCGGGATCAGGCCGGCCGCTTCTGCCGGTCCGCCGGGAATGACGTCCTGGACGATCACGCCGCCGTTCTGGCGCTGTGCGGTGCGCACCCCGACGCCGAGCATGGTCGGCGGTCCGATGTGCACCGAGGGTGACGGGATGCGGGCGCGGATCTGTCCGGCGATGCCCATCGCGTCATTGATCGGGATCGCGAATCCCTTGCCGCCGGGACCCATTCGGAAGTTCACCGACGCGGCTGTCGTCATGCCGACGACCTGGCCGGCATCGTTGACGACCGGGCCACCTGAATCGCCGGCGCGGACCGGTGCGGCGAACTCGAACAGCCCGTTGATCTCATCGCTGGTGCCGGTCAGCTCGTCTTCGGCGTTGACGGTCCGGTTGAACGCGCTGACGGTGCCGATCTCGCGGGTCAGCGGCGCGCCGCTGCCCCCGGCATTGCCGAGCGCGACCACCGGCTGACCCGGTGCCAGCACCCTCGAATCGCCGATCGGGGCCGGTGGCAGCCCGGCCGCTCCGTGCAGCTGCAGCACCGCGATGTCGTTCTGACGGTCGTAGCCGACCAGGTCGGCGGGGAAACTCTGGCCGCCGACGGTGGCGCTGATCGAGTTGGCCCCTTGGACGACGTGATAGTTGGTCAGCACCTCGCCGCTCGGGGACAGCACGATGCCGGTGCCGATGCCGTAGGCCTGCTGGTAATCCACTCGGGTATCGATGCGCGCCACCGATGGTTCGATCTGGGTGGCCACGGCCTCCGGGTCACCGGGTGCGGCACCGGCAGGTGCTGACGGGGCGACGACGGCAGCCGCGGCGGCAAGGGCCGCCGCGACAATCACTTTGAACGAATGTGAGCCCACTTTGCTCATGTACCCATCTTGGCTGGGCAAGAACCCGATGTCGACGCGATTGGTGTGTGTGTCAGTCTTCGGTGGCGACTTCGCCGCGCGAGCGCAAGCCCCGCCGCTTGGTGCCGCTCTTGCTGGACGGCCGCCGGTTACGCAGAGATGCGCCCGCCGGCTCCTCGTCCTCGGTGGCCTCTTCGGCCTCTTCGGAAGCTTCGTCTTCCTCAGCCTCTGGCTCCGCCTCGGTCTCTTCTGCGTCAGCGTCAGCTGCGGGAGCCTCTTCGGTCTCCTCGACCTCGTCCGCGTCGGCAGCCTCATCGGCATCAGCCTCGGCGCCGGCCTTCGTGCGCCCGCGGCGCTCGGCCTTCTCGCGGGTCTTGACCGGCTTCGGCGGCGGGGGCGGCAGTTCGGCGACAAACGCCAGGTAGAAGCTGAAGATGCCGAGCAGGGCGATCGCGGCGGCGGCGCCGTATATCCCGAACAGCCACGGCCCGAAGCTGTCCAGTGACAACCAGATCTCGGAGACCGCGGTACCGACGATCAGCACTGCCGCCGCCACATGCAGGGAGATCGAGGCGGTCCGCAGGCGCAGCGCCAACTCCGGGGTGGCCAATTCGGGACGCTTGGTCCGCTGCAAGGTGAACACCACGGGCAGGGCCGCGAGACCGATCAGCACCCCGGTGACGATGCGCAGGATCAGCCCGAGCGTGGGCGAGGTATCGCCGACGAGCTCATGCCATCGGGGGAGAACGAAAAAGAAGAACAGGCCGGCGGCCACGATCGAAAACGACACGTGCCAGATCACCGCGACGGTGCGGCCCATACTCCTCCTCGGGTACTTAATTGGGCCGGGGTGCGAACTGCTGATCAGGGTTGATTCAGCAGTTCGCACCCCGGACCCGAGCGCGGAGGATAGGGGATTTGAACCCCTGAGGGCTGTTAACCCAACCCGCGTTCCAGGCGAGCGCCATAGGCCACTAGGCGAATCCTCCGTCGGCAATCCTAACTGACGCCCGGACCGGTCCCGTACGCGCCGGGGATAGGGGCGGGTATTACACTCGCTGTGGACCCCGCGCGGCGTCCATCCTGTGAACTCCCCCAGGGCCGGAAGGCAGCAAGGGTCAATGGGCTCTGGCGGGTGCGCGGGGTCCCCTTACGTTCCAGCTCATTCAGCTTCTGTGAAAGGCGCGCGGTGTCGTTCCAGTCCCTCGGCCGCGACGATCTGCTCGCGCAGCACGAACTCCAACAGCGCAACTACGCAGAGCTCCAGGCCAAAAAGCTGAACCTGGATCTGACCCGCGGCAAGCCGGCCCCCGAGCAGTTGGATCTGTCCAACGCGCTGCTGTCGCTGCCCGGCTCGGAAAAAGACTCCTTCCGTGACCGCGAAGGCACCGATACCCGCAACTACGGCGGCCTGCACGGTCTGCCCGAACTCCGGGAGATCTTCGGCGAGCTGCTCGGAATCCCGGTGCAGAACCTCATTGCGGGCAACAACGCGAGCCTGGAGATGATGCACGACGCCATCGTGTTCTCGCTGCTGTACGGCGGGGTGGACTCGGTGCGGCCCTGGGTGCAAGAACCCGTGATCAAATTTCTCTGCCCGTCGCCCGGCTACGACCGCCACTTCGCGATCACCGAGTCCTTGGGAATCGAGATGATCGCGGTGCCGATGCGCGAGGACGGTCCCGACGTCGACCTGATCGAGGAACTCGTCGCGGCCGACCCGGCGATCAAGGGCATGTGGTGCGTTCCGGTGTACGGCAATCCCACCGGGGCCACCTATTCCTGGGAAGTTGTCCGGCGCCTCGTCCAAATGCAAACGGCGGCAAACGATTTCCGGTTGATGTGGGACAACGCCTACGCGGTTCACACCCTGACCGGCGAGTTCATCCGTCAGGTCGACGTGCTGGGCCTGGCCGAAGCGGCCGGCAACCCGAACCGCCCGCTGGTGTTCGCCTCGACCTCCAAGATCACCTTCGCCGGGGCGGGGGTCAGCTTCCTGGGCGGCTCGCTGGGCAACATCGCCTGGTACCTGCAGCACGCGGGCAAGAAGACGATCGGGCCGGACAAGATCAACCAGCTGCGCCACAGTCGCTTCTTCGGCGACGCCGACGGCGTGCGCCTGCAGATGCAGCGCCAACGCGAGCTGATCGCCCCCAAATTCGCTCTGGTCGCCGAGATCCTTGAGGACCGGTTGGGGGAGTCGAAGATCGCGTCGTGGACCGACCCGAAGGGCGGCTACTTCGTGAGTCTCGACGTGTGGCCCGGCACTGCCAGGCGGACCGTCGCGCTGGCCAAGGACGCCGGGATCGCGGTCACCGAGGCGGGTTCGGCCTTCCCGTACCGCAAGGACCCCGAGGACAAGAACATCCGCATCGCGCCGACGTTCCCGTCGCTGTCCGACGTGCGTGAGGCGATCGACGGCCTGGCCACCTGCGCGCTGCTGGCGGCGATCGAGTCACTTTTGCGCTGACTTGGAACTGACGCCGCATTTGTGCGAGTAGCGGTGTGCGTGGATTCAAAGTCAACAGCCGAGTTCCAGTGGGGGACCGGCCAGCGGCGGTCGGCGCGGCGTGATCCCGAGCTCTGGCCGCCAAAGTCGATCCCACTCACGCTCCACCCGGGCGATGATCCCGGGCCGTCGGTGCCCCGCGGCCACTCTCACGTGGGTCCAGCCGACTCGCGTGATGTAGTCGGCACGCGCGATGTCATAGCCGAGCTGATCGGCGTGCTGCACACCCTCGTATTCGACCGCCAGCATCAGTTCCTCCCAGCCCATGTCGAGGAAGTACATCGGGTAGCCGTCGGGCCCGAGTACCGGTATCTGTGTCTGCGGCCGGGGGAAACCTGCGTCGATGAGCATCAGCCGCAGCCAGGTTTCTTTCGGGGACTGCCCGCCTGGGTCGGATACGTCCAGCGCCCGTTCGAGTTGCCGCAGGCCACGGGCGTGGCGGTGGTGTGCGGCCAGCGTCAGCACGTCGTCCGCCTTTGATCCGGTGGCTCGAGCAAGTGCGTCCAGCCGCGCGACGGCCACACCGATCAACCCGCGGCGCCCGAGGTCAAAAGCAGTGCGCTCGACGCTCGTGACCGACAGACCGTCGATGCGCGTGACCTCCCCGTCGCAGATCAGGTCCTGCCGCGTGATCACGTTCTCGGGTGGCTTGGTCTTGGCGCTGATCAATTCGATCGGAACGTCGTCGGCCACCCACTTCGCGCCGTGGAGCGCCGATGCGGCGGCCCCAGCGATCACCGCGTTACGACCCGACCACAACCACGCCGCCGTGCTGCGTTGCCGCAGCGACACCGCAGTTCGCTTGTCCACGTAGATGTTCGGCAGGATCGTGTGGTGGTAGCGGCTGAGCTGGTAGCGGTTGACGACGCCAGCCGCCAGGGCTTCGGTGCCGATGAAGGGCTCACTCATTCGGCGAGAGTCGCCGCTGGCGCGGACAAAGATCGGTGTGTGCCGGTCTCGGCGTCGCCACCTGTGGATGAATCGCGTTCTGTGCAGAACTCCGTGTTGACTTTGAGCTGACGCTGCATTTGTGCGGGTAGCGGTGTGCCTGGTTTCAATGTCAACGGGCACCGCCACGACGGCGTCAGACGCAGTCGGTAGCCTTCTCCCGTGGCTCTTTACCGCAAATACCGGCCAGCAAGCTTCGCGGAAGTCGTTGGCCAGGAACATGTCACCGAGCCGCTATCTACTGCGCTGACAGCAGGGCGGATCAACCACGCCTACCTGTTCTCCGGGCCGCGCGGCTGCGGCAAGACGTCCTCGGCGCGCATCCTGGCCCGTTCGCTGAACTGTGAGCAGGGGCCCACGCCCACACCGTGCGGCGTGTGCGATTCGTGCGTCGCGCTGGCGCCGAACGGCTCGGGCAACCTTGACGTCACGGAACTCGACGCGGCCAGCCACGGTGGCGTCGATGACACCCGCGAACTGCGCGATCGCGCGTTCTTCACCCCCGCGCAATCGCGGTACCGCATCTTCATCATCGACGAAGCGCACATGGTCACCACGGCCGGTTTCAACGCGCTGCTCAAGATCGTCGAGGAGCCGCCCGAGCACCTGATCTTCGTGTTCGCCACCACCGAACCGGAGAAGGTGCTGCCGACCATCCGGTCGCGTACCCATCACTACCCGTTCCGGCTGCTGGCCCCGCGCACCATGCGCCCACTGCTCGAACGCATCTGCGCCGAGGAGAACGTCAACGTCGACGACGCGGTGTATCCGTTGGTCATCCGAGCCGGCGGCGGCTCACCCCGCGACACGCTGTCGGTGCTCGATCAGCTGCTGGCCGGCTCCCAACAGGGCGCCGACGGTAACCACATCACCTATCAGCGGGCGCTCGCGCTTCTCGGTGCCACCGACATGGCGCTCATCGACGATGCGGTCGAGGCGCTGGCGGCCGGGGATGCGGCCGCGCTGTTCGGTGCGGTGGAAGCGGTGATCGACGCCGGTCATGATCCGCGGCGGTTCGCCACCGATCTGCTGGAACGCTTCCGCGACCTGATCGTGCTGCAGGCCGTTCCCGACGCGGTCACTCGCGGTGTCGTGGACGCGCCCGACGACGTGCTGGAACGGATGCGGGAGCAGGCGGCCCATATAGGCGCGGGCACGTTGACCCGATACGCGGAGGTGGTGCACGCCGGCCTCGGCGAGATGCGCGGTGCGACCGCGCCTCGGTTGCTGTTGGAAGTGGTGTGTGCCCGGTTGTTGCTGCCCTCGGCTCATGACACCGAATCGGCGTTCCTGCAGCGCATCGAACGCATCGAGAACCGGCTGGACATGTCAATCCCGGCCGGGGAAATGTCGACTTCGCCGTCGCCCCCGGCTTCGGCCGCCAGGCCCGCCGCCCCGACCGCCGACCCAGCGGCCCCGTCCGCTGCGGAGCCGACCAAGACGTTCACCCGTCGTAGTCAGGCTGCACGGGAACCGGAAGCTGCCCCGACACCCGCACCACCGCCTGCGCCCGCTCCTACACCGGCACCCGTGCCCGAACCGGCAGCCGCGCCCGAACCGGCAGCCGTGCCCGAACCGGCAGCCGTGCCGGAACCGGTGGCCGCGCCGCCGCCACCACCACCTGCTGCGGACTCCGAGCCCGAAATTCCCCTGCCGCCCGAGCCCGAGTTCGAGCCAGATCTCCCACCGGAACGTGCGCCCGAATCCGAGCCCGCGCCGGCGGCTGCGCCCGGTGCGCTGGACACGACCGCCGTACGTAACGCGTGGGCGGAAATCCGGTCCAAGGTACGCCTTCGCAGCAAGACGCTCGACGCGATGATCAACGATGTCATGGTGATGGCGCTCGACAGCAATACGCTTGTCTTGTCACATGTTTCGCCGCAGCTTGCCAAACGCATCACCGAGTCGCACAACGTCGAAGTGATCCGGGAGGCGCTCAAGGATGCCTTGGGTGTCGACTGGCAGATCCGGTGCGAGGTCCGCCAACCAGAAACTCCGGCCTCCGTCGCCCCGTCAAAGGCCGCCAAGCCCCCGCCAAGGGTGCCGACCCGGCCGGGCCGTGTCATTCCCGAACCCGACCCGGTGCCGGATCCTGAACCGCCGTCGTCGCCGGAGCAGGAAGAGGAAGAGATGCTCGCCGAGGCCTCGCAGAGTGAGGCCGGGCCGCGTCGCGACCCCGAGGAGGTCGCGCTGGAGCTGCTTCAGAACGAGTTGGGCGCGCGAAAGATCGAGAGCTGACGCTGCTCAGTCCCCGATGTCGCGGGCGTATTCGCGTGGAGCGCGCCCGGTCACCCGGGTGAACGCGGTGGTGAACGCACTGGCCGACTGGTAGCCGGTCCTGGTCGCTATCTCGCCGATCGAGAGTTGTTCGGATTGCAGCATGTCCTTGGCCAGCGCTACCCGCCACTCCAGCACGTACTGCATCGGTGGCATCCCGATCGTGTTCGCGAAACGTTCCGCGAACACGGCGCGGGACATGTTCGCGGTGCGGGCCAGCTTCTCGACCGTCCAGTGCTCGGCGACGCCGTCGTGAATCTCTCGCAGGGCACCGGCGAGCTGAGGATCGGAAAGCCCGGCAATCAGGCCGTGCTCGCCGGCGGTGGGACGTTCGGTTCGGAACCGGCAGGCCTCGATCAGCAGCACCTCGACGAGCCGCTCGAGAATCGGTTCGCGGCACGGACGTTGGGCGATCGCCTCGTCCGTGATGAGTTCGACGATCCGGTTCAGGCGGTCCGAGCCGGATTCGTCGTGGCGGATGAGAATCGTTGGCGGAAGGAGCTTTACCAGCAGCCTGGCGTTGGCCCGATCGAAGCGGAAGTATCCGCCGAGCATCCGCATCGGCCCCGGTCCGTCCGCCGGCCCGTAGTGGGAGTCGGCGGTCGGATGGAGCTCTATGTCGGTCGGTGCCAACGCGGGATCGCTGGCTATCACGAAACTCGGCGTCTCGGGCAGTAGCAGGAAGTCGCCGGCGAAGAGTTCGACGGGATCGATCCCGTCCGGGCTGAGCCAACAACTCCCCGCGAGCATCAGGCAGAAGGACGGTTCGGCATAGCGCGGCTTGCGGATACTCCAGTCGCCGGCACCGCTGACCACCTTGGACAGCACGACCTGGGGACGCAGCAACGGAATGATCGCTTCGAGCGGATCAGTGCTGCGGGCGATGTCTGCCGGCATGCCGCCAAGATATCGCCCGCACGACGCTGATCGTCTACGTTGCCGCGCTGCCGGCCAACGCCACCGCGTCGGCGCCGGCCGGGAACCGCAGGCAGCCGGTTCTGTCGGTCGCGGCCCGGTAGACGGTCTCGGCGACATCGGACTCGGTCGTGAAGACGGTGGCCTGACCGAACGCCGCCAGGATCGGCGCGGCGAACGCCTGATACGGCTCGGGAATCAGTCCGTCCATCCGCGTTGCGCCGTTGCTGGTGAAGCTCGTCGTCGGCCCGTAGCCCGGTTCGACAAGTTTCGCCGCCACGTTCACCGCGTCGAGCTCGAGTGCGAGCGACGCGGTGAACCCTTCGATCGCCATCTTGCTGGCGGTGTACACCGCGGCCAACGGCATCGCGGTCAGAGTCACGCTCGATGTCACGTTGACCACCACCCCGGATCCGCGCGTTCGCATCTGCGGCAGCACAGCCTGTGTCATGGCCATTACGCCGAATGTGTTGGTTTCGAACACTTCCCGGATCGTCTCCATCGGCATGGGCTCGAAGGCGCCGACAACGCCGATGCCCGCGTTGTTGACCAGCACGTCGATCGGGCCACTGGCTTCGAGCGCCGCCGAGATGCTGTCGGGGTCGGTGACGTCCAACGCCACCAGCTGGATTCGGTCCGAATCCGGCAGTAGCCCGGCGCGCGGTGTACGCATCGTGGCGATCACGTTCCAGCCGTTGGCATGGAAGTGACGGGCGGTTTCGAGTCCGTACCCTGATGAACAACCCGTGATGAGAACCGTTTTCATGGTTCAAACGGTATGGCGTCCTCGCAAGACGTTCAATAACGAATAGTCCGAAAAACGTTACTGATCGTCTTGATGGGGCTGGCGTTCTAGGGCGCCCACCAGGGCCGCAGCGGCAGGCCGCCGTCGTTGCCGCGGTCGTCGAGTTTGACGGCCAGAACCTGGTGTAGCTGAACCACATTCGTCTCGAAGCCGAGCCGGGAGCCGGCCATGTACAGGCCCCACACCTTGGCGGTGGGCAGCCCGACCTCGGCGACCGCCTCGTCCCAGTGCTCGACCAGGTTGGCGCACCAGTCGCGCAGCGTCATCGCATAGTGGTTGCGCAGGTTCTCCTCGTGCATGACCTCCAGGCCGACGTCCTGCACCTCGGTGATGATGCGCCCCGAGCCGGTCAGCTCGCCGTCCGGAAACACGTAGCGGTCGATGAACCCGCCTGCGGCCGCTCCGCTTCGGTTGTCGTGGCGGGTGATGCAGTGGTTGAGCAGGAGCGCACCGGTACGCATCTTCGACTTCAGGAAACCGAAGTACGACGGGTAGTTGTGCACGCCGATGTGCTCGGTCAGGCCGATCGAGGACACCGCGTCGAACCCGGTTTCGGCGATGTCGCGGTAGTCGCTGTGACGCACCTCGGCGAGGTCCTCGAGGCCTTCCTTGACGATGGCCTCCTGCGCCCACCGGGCCTGCTCCATGGACAGCGTCACCCCGAGCGCATTGACACCGTGGCGCGCGGCGTATCGCACCATGCCGCCCCAGCCGCAGCCGACGTCGAGCAGGCGGTCGCCGGGTTGCAGCCGCAGCTTCTCGAACACCAGGCGGTACTTGTTGTCCTGCGCCTCTTCCAGGCTGGCATCGGCATCCGGGTAGCACGCGCAGGTGTAGGTCATCGACGGCCCGAGCACCCACTCGTAGAACGTGTTCGAAACGTCGTAGTGGTGGTGGATCGCCTCGGCATCGCGGGTCTTGCTGTGCCGCAACCCTTCTACCACCCGCCGCCACCGCGGCAGGGCTTCCTGGGGCGGCGGCGCGATGGGCTTGAGATGCTCGATGCCGATGGACCGGACGATGTTGGCCAGCACCCGCGCGGGCGGACGCTTGAACGCCATCTTCTCGGCCAGTGCACACAGCAGCGGGTACGGGTCGCCGGGATGCACCCCGTACAGGTCCAGGTCGCCGGACACGTAGGCGCGGGCCAGGCCCAGATCCCCCGGGGCGGTCGCCAGGTACGTGGTGCCGCGCGGGGTCTTGAGGTCCAGACCGAGGATGGCATCGCTGGGGCCGGAGGCGCTGCCGTCGTAGGCGGTGAATTTCAGCGGCTGCGAGCCGGACGCGAAGATCTCCAGGATCTCGGCCAGGCTGAGCTTGTGATCGCCTGCGTGCGTCGAGTGTTCTTTGAAGGTGGTCATCGCTGTTCTCCGTTCATCGGCGCAACACGGCTTTCGAGTACAGGTCAAACAGGCGTGAATCGGGGTCGTAGGACTTCTTGACGGCCTTGTAGGTCTCTCCGCCGTAGAGCTGGTCGAAATCCTCACGCGGGTAGTAGGAATCGGAATACAGGGACTTGTGTCCGTCGAGCTCGCTGACCTTGGTCTCGATCAGCTTGTTGGTGTGGCCTTCCACCGGGCCGACCGGTACCGAGGACCAGAATCCGACGTTGACGTAGGTGTGGTGGGCGCGAAGGGGATACAGAGGCCAGCCCGCCGTATGGCGGTCGTCATCGCGTAACCGCAGTGGGCACAGCCAGATCGGTTCGATCGGCACGTTCTCCAGGAACCACGCAAGGAACCGTTCACAGTTCTCTATGGGCACCTCGATGTCCTGTACCACCCGCTCGCGGGGCGGGCGCCCGTTGCGCTTTTCGATCCGGTCGGCGATGTTGAACCGCTGGTCGTAGCCGATGAGTTTCCAGTAGAAGCTGCTGCGTCGTAGCCGGCGTGGCCAGAACCGCCGGATCGTGGGGTGCTGCGCGCCGAATGCCCGCGAACACCAGAACCAGTCGGTGTCCCACCGCCACAGGTAGTCGTGAATCGTCAGCCGGTCGTGCTTCTCACCCCGCGCGTGCTGGATCGAGCGGTAGTAGATGTCCTGGCCGGTGTAGTCGCTGACCGGCCCCGGCGTCGTCGTCTTGAAACCGACGCACAGGTAGCTCTCGTCGGCGCTGAACACCACGCCGTCGAGGTAATCGACCGGCTCGCCGTCGAGTCCGCCGGTCTCGATGATCCGATCCATCGCGGCGACGAGTTCGGTCAACGAGTGAAAGCGCAGGTGGCGCAACGCGACAAATGGTGTGACAGGTTCCAGCTCGATCCGCAGCCGGGTCGAATAACCCAGCGTGCCATACGAATTGGGGAATGTCCGAAACAGGTCGGAATGCTGTTCCGGTGAGGCGGTGACGATCTCGCCTGTTCCGGTGAGAATGTCCATCTCCAGCACCGATTCGTGCGGCAGACCGTTGCGGAACGAGGTCGACTCGATGCCGAGCCCGGTGACCGCGCCACCGAGCGTGATGGTCTTGAGTTGCGGTACCACCAGCGGTGCCAGGCCGTGTGGCAGCGTCGCGGCCACCAGGTCCTCATAGGTGCACATGCCGGCCACGTCGGCGGTGCGGGCTTCGGCGTCGACCGCGATCACATCGGTCAGCCCGGCTACATCCAGACCTCTGACATCGCTGCGATCTCGCGCACGAAACAGGTTCGACGTGGGCTTGGCAAGCCGCACCGTCGAATTGGGCGGTATGGCGCTGTAACTGTCCAGGAGGCGCTGCACGCCAAGGGCATGGGCAGCTTGTGCGTCAGTCGTAACAACAGACACACATATACGCTAGTCGGAGGTTGCCGACGATGCGACCGCAGACACGAGTTGAAGGAGTTTCAGTCATGGGACAGGTCAGTGCGGTCAGCACGGTTCTGATCAACGCCGAGCCGGCCGCTGTGTTCGCCGCGATCGCGGACTACCAGACCGTGCGCCCGAAGATCCTCTCCTCGCACTACCGCGACTACCAGGTGCTCGAGGGTGGTCAGGGCGCCGGCACGGTGGCCAGCTGGAAGCTGCAGGCGACCGAGTCCCGGGTGCGTGACATCAAGGCGTCGGTGGACGTGGCCGGTCACACGGTGATCGAGAAGGACGCCAACTCCAGCCTGGTGACCAACTGGACCGTCGCCCCCGCGGGCGCCGGATCGTCGGTCAACCTCAAGACCAGCTGGACCGGTGCCGGCGGGGTCAAGGGCTTCTTCGAGAAGACTTTCGCGCCGCTTGGCCTGCGCAAGATCCAGGACGAGCTGCTGGCCAACCTGAAGAAGGAAGTGGAGGGCGCGTAGCGCCCGACCATCTGGGGCGGCGAGCTATCGCTGCTGGCTGCCCAGATAGGCGGCGACACCCCGGGCGATTGCCTCGGCATACTTCTGCTGGCCGTCCGGAGTCTTCATCAGTGCCGAGTCGACCGGGTTCTTCATGTTGCCGCACTCGACGAGGATCGACGGGAACTGCGCCAGGTTGAGCCCGGCGATGTCCGAGCGGGCGTCCAGGCCACCCGAACCGATGTAGGTGGCGGGTGGGATGCCCGACGCCGAGAGCTGATCGCGCATGGTCTGGGCGAACTGCACCGACGGCCCGGCCTGCACGTTGTTCAGTGGCGGCGACGAGTAGAGCACGTGGAAGCCGCGGCCGTTGGGCGGGCCGCCGTCGGCGTGGATGGACACGATGGCGTTGGGCCGCAGGGCGTTGGCCATCGAGGCTCGTTCGTCGACGCACGGCCCCAGCGCGTTGTCGTTGCCGCGCGACATGGCGGTGCGTACACCCATCTGGTTCAGGATGGCGCGTACCCGCAGAGTGGTGTCCCAGGTGAAGGTGTGCTCGGGGTACCCGTCCGCGGTGGAGGTGCCGCTGGCCTGGCAGTCCTTGGTGCCGCCGCGGCCGGTGGGCACCTGGCGGCTGATCGACGCGTCGTTGGCGCCGTTGTGGCCGGGATCGAGGAACACGATCATGCCGGCGATGTTCGAGGGAGCGGCGTTGGCGTGGGGAGCGTCGACGATCGCCGGGACAGCCGCGGCGATGAACACGCTGCTGACCATCGCGGTGCCGACACGCACGCAGGCTGGGACTCGCACGGGCGCCACGCTAGCCCGCACGCCGACTAGGCTGAAAGTCCGAATCGCCGCCGACAGGCGAGAGCAACCAAGTCGAGACCAAGACGCAATCAACACGGCAAGGGGACCACTCATGCAACCCGGAGGCACGCCCGACATGTCGGCCCTGCTGGCGCAGGCGCAGCAGGTACAGCAGCAGCTCATGGAGGCGCAGGAGGCGCTGGCCAACTCCGAGGTGCACGGCCAGGCCGGCGGCGGGCTCGTACAGGTCACGGTCAAGGGCAGCGGTGAGGTGATCGCGGTGGCGATCGACCCCAAGGTCGTTGATCCCGAGGACGTCGAGACCCTGCAGGATCTCATCGTCGGTGCCCTTGCCGATGCCTCCAATCAGGTGACCACCCTGGCGCAGAGCCGCCTGGGCCCGCTGGCCGGCGGGCTGGGTGGGTTCGGACTTCCGGGACTCTGAGTGTTTGAAGGCCCGGTCCAGGACCTGATCGACGAGCTCGGCAAGCTTCCCGGGATCGGGCCGAAGAGCGCGCAGCGGATCGCGTTTCACCTGCTGAGCGTCGAGCCGCCGGACATCGATCGGCTCACCGCGGTACTGGGCCGCGTCCGTGACGGCGTCACTTTCTGTGCGGTGTGCGGCAACGTCTCCGACGAGGAACGCTGCCGGATCTGTAAGGACCCCCGCCGCGACGGCTCGTTGGTGTGCGTGGTCGAGGAGCCGAAGGACGTGCAGGCCGTCGAGCGCACGCGCGAATTCCGCGGTCGCTACCACGTGCTGGGTGGGGCGCTGGATCCGTTGTCCGGCATCGGGCCCGACCAGTTGCGCATCCGGGAGCTGCTCAACCGGATCGGTGAACGCGTCGACGGCGTCGATGTGGCCGAGGTGATCATCGCGACCGATCCCAACACCGAGGGCGAGGCGACGGCCACCTATCTGGTCCGGATGCTGCGCGACATCCCCGGCCTGACCGTCACGCGTATCGCCTCGGGCCTGCCGATGGGCGGTGACCTGGAGTTCGCCGACGAGCTCACGCTCGGCCGGGCGCTGGCCGGCCGCCGCGCGATGGCCTGACACCTATTTGCGCCGAAACGGTATTCCAGCAGAAAAAGTGCGAGTAGCTGCCTGCTGGATTACAGCCTCGGCGAGCTTGTCTCACCCCCGCGCCAGTATCTGCGCATGGGGGAGGTATTCGTCGGCACAGAAGCCATTGCAAATGGTGTCGTGACCCGATATGAGCTGCAGCGCTGGTATCGGCCGATCTATCCGAATGTCCACACTCCCCGAAATCATGTGCCCTCATTGCGGGACAGAACGGTGGGTGCGTGGCTGTGGACGCATCGCGAAGGCATCGTGTCCGGGGTCGCGGCCTCGGCCCTGCACGGAGCCGAGTGGGTCGACGATGACGTCGCGATCGAGCTCATCTGGGACTGCACTCGACCACCACGCGGCATCATCGTCCGGCACGAACGTATCGCTGATGACGAGATGACCTGTGTTGCGGGCATACCGGTGACGACACCCGCACGTACGGCCTTCGACCTCGGGCGTTTCCTGCCCCGCAAGAAGGCCATCCAACGCCTGGATGCCCTGATGCGCGCGCGCCCGTTCTCCGCCGAGGAGGTGCTGTTACTGGCCAAGCGCTACCGGGGCGCACGCGGGGTGGCGAGGCTCAAAGCTGTACTGCCGTTGGTCGATGGTGGCGCGGCGTCACTTCCGGAGACCCGCCTGCGCCTGCTCTACATCGACGCCGGGCTGCCACGGCCGACAACTCAGATCACGGTCGTGGACGAGTGGGGCGGGTTGGTGCGCACACTGGACATGGGCTGGGAGGAGTTCCAGGTCGCCTCGGAGTATGACGGTGGTCAACATCAAACGGATCGGGCACAGTACGTCAAGGATCTACGGGTGCTGCCGAAACTTGAGCAGCTCGGATGGGATGTCATGCGAGTCATCAAGGAGGACCGCGAAGCAGACGTGGTCCAGCGGGCCTACCGGGCATTGAAGGCGCGTGGTTGGGACGGCACTCTCCGCGAAACTGTATTCCGGCTGCGAAAGTACGGGTAGCGGCCCGCTGGAATGCAGTTTCGGCGTGAGCCACTAGCGTCGAGTCATGCCCGACCTACTTCAGATGGCGCCGTCGCTCTATCGTCTGCGCATCCCCGGCGGCCAGGCTCATCTGCTCAACAGTTACCTGTGGCTGGACGGTGAAGGTGTCACGTTCATCGACACCGGTTGGCCGGACAGCTCCGGTCTGATCGCTGAGGCGCTGGCCGTGCTCGGGATGCGACGTCTGCACGTCAGGCGCATCGTGCTCACTCACTTTCACGAGGACCATTGCGGTGCCGCGGCCGAGATCGCCGATTGGGGCGATGTGGAGGTCGTCGCCGGGGCCGCGGATGCGTCCT
This sequence comes from Mycobacterium sp. DL99, assembly GCF_004762045.1. Lineage (GTDB taxonomy): Bacteria > Actinomycetota > Actinomycetes > Mycobacteriales > Mycobacteriaceae > Mycobacterium. Next base: position 6,088,415 of record NZ_SJOM01000007.1, on the reverse strand, counting down.
ACGTGCGCGGCGAACCGGGTCCGCTGCCGTTGCTGACCGACTCGGAGCGGACGCTCCGCCCCGACTTCGACGCATCACCGCACGGCCCGGCCTGCCGAGTGGACCGCGTGGTCGATGACGGCGACGTACTGGACTTCGCGGGTGGTGCCCGGGTGATCGGGGTCCCCGGCCATACTCCGGGCAGCATCGCGCTCTATCTCCCGGATGCCGACGCTGTGCTGACCGGGGACACGGTTGCCGAGTTCAACGGCCAGGTGATCGTGGGCGTTTTCAACACCGACCGCACCGAGCTCACCGACTCGGTGTCCAAACTCGCGGCCACGGGCGCGCAGCGTGCCGGATTCGGCCATGGCGAGCCGATTCTCACCGACGCCGCAGCCCACATCGCCGCTGCGGTCGATGTTTTCGCATAAAGCCGCCGCGAAACGGTATTCCGGCAGGGAAAGTGCGAGTAACGGTCTGCTGGAATACCGTTTCGGCGGAAGCGAGGCGAAGGGCTACACCCGGCGCGGGGCCGCCAGGCGTTCGCGGCGCAGCAGGTCAACCTCGGGCAGCTCCAGCGGCGGCAGCTCACCGACCACCCGAGACAGCAGATGGTCGGCCAGTTCCGGATTGCGGGCCAGGCACGGCCCGTGCAGATAGGTCGCCACCACGCTGCCTTGCACCGCACCGTCGTAGCCGTCGCCCAAGCGGTTGCCCGCACCTTTGGTGACCGCGGCCAGCGGACGGGCGTCGGAACCGAGAACCGTTCCGCCACGGTGGTTTTCGAATCCCGTCAACGGCTGGGTGAGTCCGTCGAGCAGGGGCTTGGAGGCCACCTCGCCGATGGTGCGGGCTTCTTGCGGGGAGGTGGTGACGTCGAGCAGCCCGACGCCTTCCACCCGCTCACCGGCCGACGTCTCGTACCAGTGGCCGAGGACCTGGATCGCCGCGCAGATCGCGAGCACCGGCGCACCCCGCGAAACCGCTTGCTGCAGACCGGGATACCGGATCAGGTGTTTGGTGGCCAGGCGCTGCGCATAGTCCTCGGCGCCACCGAGGGTGTACAGATCCAGCGAGTCGGGCACCGGGTCGGCCAGGGTGATCTCCACGATCTCGGCGTCGATACCGCGCAGCCGCAACCGCTGCTGCAGCACCACCGCGTTGCCGCTGTCCCCGTAGGTCCCCATCACGTCGGGCAGCACGAGCCCGATCTGCACAGCACTCACGAGATCCGCCGATTCAGTTGCAGGAACGCGGTGTAGTTGGCGATCACCTCGACATGCCCGGGCGGGCAGGAGTCGATCGCGGCTACGGTGTCGTGCACCAGTGAATGCTCGACGCCGGCGTACCCGAGCCGCACCGCGAGGTCGGTGCCGCGCTCGCCGGCGGCGACGACGACAGTGTCGTCGAAGTGTTCGAACCGGACATCCCACAGCCAGGACAGGTCCTCGCCGTCGGGCACCTGCCCGTTGACCGAGATGACGACTCCGGCGCCGTGCTTGTCCACCATGGACAGGGCTTCCTGCCAACCGGCCGGGTTCTTGGCCAGCAGGATCCGGGCGGTGTGTGTGCCGATCTGTACGGTGCGGTACCGCCCGGCGACCTCGTCGACGCCGGAGACCGCGGCTACCGCGGCAGCAGGGTCGGCGCCGAGGGCGACGGCGGCCGCGACGGCCTGGGTGGCGTTACCGCGGTTGACGGCGCCGGGCAGGGCCAGCGTCATCGGCAGGACGAGGCCGTCCGGACCGTAGATGTGGGTGTCGTCGAACCACCACTGCGGGCTGGGCCGCTTGAAGTCACTGCCGGTCGAGTACCAGTCCCGCCCGTTGCGCTCGATGATCTCGCCGGATCGCGGACAGCTCACCGAGTCGCCCGCCCAGCTGCCGCCGGCGGCCACCCACACGACATTGGGGCTGTCGTAGGCGGCCGAGGTCATCAGTACGTCGTCGCAGTTGGCCACGATCACCGCGTCGCGATGGCGGGCCAGGCCGCCGCGCAGGGTGCGTTCGATGTGGTTGATCTCACCGACCCGGTCCAGCTGGTCGCGGGACAGGTTCAGCAGGACGATCACCGCCGGCGACACCGCATCGCTGACGTGCGGGACGTGCATCTCGTCGACTTCCAGGGCGGCCAGCGTGGCTTCGCGGGCCCCGGCCAGTGCCGCCACGAGCCCGGCGTCCATGTTGGCGCCCTCGGAGTTACTGGCCACCGGGCCCAGCGTGGCCAGGGCGGCCGCGGTCATCCGGGTTGTGGTCGATTTGCCGTTCGTGCCGGTCACGATCACGCTACGGCGGTCCTGGCCCAGTTGACGCAGGATCGATCGGTCCAGCGTCATCGCCACCAGGCCGCCGATCATCGCGCCCGCGCCGCGCCCGGTGACCCGCGACGCCCAGCGCGCGGTTGATCCGGCGGCCAGTGCGGCACGCCCGCGAAGGGTCAGCATTCCGGCGATTTTAGGGGCACGACACGCTGCCGCGCCGCCCGAGGTTGTCGGGCCCGCGTGCCATCCTGGCGAATATGAGCAGCGCGTGGGGCAGACCGGCGGATGAGCCGGGCGCGGGCTGGGCCGTCGTCGACGTGGAGACCACCGGGTTCCGCCCGGGTCAGGCACGTATCGTCAGCGTCGCCGCCCTCGCGGTCGGGGATGACGGAAATGTCGAGCGCAGCGTGGCCACCTTGCTGAACCCAGGGGTGGATCCCGGGCCCACCCATGTGCACGGGCTGACGGCCGAGATGTTGGAAGGCCAGCCGACGTTCGGGGCTGTCGTCGACGAATTGAGCGACATCCTGCGCGGGCGCACGCTGGTCGCGCACAACGTGGGCTTCGACTACAGCTTCCTGATCGCCGAGGCCGAGTTGGTCGGGGCCGAGCTGCCGATCGACAGCGTCATGTGCACCGTCGAGCTGGCACGCCGGCTGGCACTGGGCACCGACAACCTGCGCCTGGAGACGCTGGCAGCGCACTGGGGCGTGAGCCAGATGAAGCCACACGATGCCCTCGATGACGCGTTGGTGCTGGCGCAGATCCTCAAGCCCACCCTGGCCCGGGCCCGGGACCGCAAGATCTGGCTGCCGCTGCGGGAGGTGAGCCGACGCAGCTGGCCCAACGGCCACATCACCCATGAGGAGCTGCGACCGCTGAAGGTCCTGGCTTCGCGGCTGCCGTGCGAGTACGCCAACCCGGGTGTCTATGTGCCGGGGCGGCCGCTCGTCCAGGGCATGCGGGTGGCGCTGTCGGCGGAGGTGGCGCGCACCCATGAGGAGCTCATCGAGCGCATCCTGCACGCCGGGCTGGCCTACACCGACCTGGTGGACCAGCAGACGTCGCTGGTGATCTGCAACGAATCCGCGCCCGATCAGGGCAAGGGTTATCAGGCCGTGGAGCTCGGTGTGCCACTCCTCGACGACGAGACGTTCATGGGCCTGCTGGCCCATGTCGTCGGTGGCGCCAACGTCGAGGAGTTCTGCGACACCCCCGCGGACAGCGATCAGTACACGCTTTTCTGATTCGTGGCCCGCCGGGGCGTCCTGAGTCAGAACCTCAGCCCAGCGCCTTGGCCTTCAGCCCGTCGAACTCGGCCTGGCTGATGGTGCCGGCATCCAGCAGCGCCTTGGCGTCGGCGATCTCCTGAGCCGGGGATCGGCCGGCCGCCTGCTTGATGTAGTCGTCGGTTTCCTTCTTGGCCGCCAGCGCCGCCGCCTGCGCGCGCTCGGACATGCCTTTACCCCGGGCGATCAGGTACACCAGCGCGGCGAGCCACGGGAGCACGATCAGGAAGACCACCCACAGAGCCTTGACCCAGCCGGAGGTCTTGTGATCACGCCAGAACAGATCGGTGAGGATCTGGAACAGGACCAGCAGGTATGCGATCCAGGCGAAGATGATCAGGAAATGCCAGAGGAAATCCCATGTTGAGCCCCAGTCCATGGACTACTCCTTGTACTTGGCGGAGGCGCAGTGATCTACGCCGACGTCAGCTAAGCACGCGCGGCGCGGTTGACAGCAGATACGACCGCACGAAGTGATGCAGTTGTGATCGAAGTCGCGATGCCGACGCCCCAGACGGTCCGACCGCCGATCGACGCCTCGACGTAGGCCGCGGCCTGCGCCTCTTCACCTGAGGACATGGCGTGCTCGGAGTAATCCAGCACGTTGATGTCGTAGCCGATGGCTCCCAGGGCATCGACGAACGCCGCCAGCGGGCCGTTGCCGGCACCGATGATCTCGCGCTCGACGCCGTCGATCTTCACGATCGCGGTGATGGTGTCGGTGCCACCGTCCACCTCGGAGGCCACGACCTTCTGGCGAATGCGCTCCAGGGGGATGATCGGGGCCAGGTACTCCTCGGAGAACGCGTCCCAGATCTCCTTGGGCGACACCTCGCCGCCCTCGCCGTCGGTGATCTGCTGAATCGCCTGGCTGAACTCGATCTGCAGCCGGCGCGGCAGCACCAGGCCGTGGTCGGCCTTCATGATGTAGGCCACGCCGCCCTTGCCGGACTGCGAGTTCACCCGGATCACTGCCTCGTAGGTGCGGCCGACGTCCTTGGGGTCGATCGGCAGGTAGGGGACCTGCCACAGGATGTCGTCCATGTCGGCGTCGGCCTCGTCCGCGTCCACCTTCATCTGGTCCAGGCCCTTGTTGATGGCGTCCTGGTGGCTGCCGGAGAACGCGGTGTAGACCAGGTCACCGCCGTAGGGGTGACGTTCGTGCACGGGCAGCTGGTTGCAGTACTCGACCGTGCGCCGGATCTCGTCGATGTTGGAGAAGTCGATCTGCGGATCGACCCCTCGGCTGAACATGTTCAGGCCCAGGGTCACCAGGCAGACATTGCCGGTGCGCTCGCCGTTGCCGAACAGGCAGCCCTCGATCCGGTCGGCGCCGGCCTGGTAGCCCAATTCCGCTGCGGCGACGCCGGTTCCGCGGTCGTTGTGCGGGTGCAGGCTCAGGATGATCGAGTCGCGCGGGGCCAGGTGCCGGCTCATCCACTCGATCGAATCGGCGTAGACGTTCGGGGTGGCCATCTCGACGGTGGCAGGCAGGTTGACGATCAGCGGCCACTCGGGAGTGGGCTTGACGATGTCGGCGACGGCGTTGCACACCTCGACGGCGTACTCCAGCTCGGTGCCCGTGTACGACTCGGGGGAGTACTCGAAGCGCCACCGGGTCTGCGGGTACTTCTTGGCCTCCTCGACACACATCTGGGCGCCGTCGGTGGCGATCTTCTTGACGGCCTCACGGTCGGCGCGGAACACCACGCGGCGCTGCAGGATCGACGTCGAGTTGTAGAAGTGCACGATCGCCTGCGGGGCTCCCGCGCAGGCCTCGAAGGTGCGTTCGATCAGCTCGGGCCGGCACTGGGTCAGCACCTGGATGGTGACGTCGTCGGGGATCGCGCCGTCCTCGATGATCTCGCGGACGAAGTCGTAGTCGGTCTGGCTCGCCGACGGGAAGCCGACCTCGATCTCCTTGTAACCCATCCGGACCAGCAGGTCGAACATGCGGCGCTTGCGCGCGGGGCTCATGGGGTCGATCAGGGCCTGGTTACCGTCGCGCAGGTCGACCGCGCACCACATGGGCGCCTTGTCGATGACGCGGTCCGGCCAGGTGCGGTCGAACGGGACGCCGGCGCCGAAGGCCGGGCTGCCGCCGGGGACCTCGTCGGCGAAGCTGCGATAGCGGCTGACCGGCATGGATGAGCCGCGCTGGGTGTTCCAGACGGGCTGTCCGGGGTTGGGGGCGCCGGCCGGCGTATTGATCGCGCGAACCGAACTGAAGGCATCTGCAGAGATGTCGGGGGTGGTCATGTTTTTGCTCCGGGAGTTGAAAGGGGACCCGACCGGCGCATCGCAAAAACCCGCGACAGGAAGCCGGTCTGATCAGACCCCGTCGCGGCGTCCGAGAAGGAGCACCCGCTGCACGCGCTCAACTGTACGCCCGGGGGATTGGTTGGCCAAAATGCTGCCAGATGCCAGCGGCCCTGCCGTTATGCCGAGAATCGGTCGGGGCCGCGGCGTCAGCGCGCACCGCCGGAACGGCCGTTGCCGAACTTGACCCTGGGTGTGGCGGCGCCAGTGCTGTGCCGGGACCCGCTCGTCGTGCTCGTGCTCGTGTTGGTGGAGCCCGAGTGCGGCACCGAAGATCCCGGCCGGGGGGTCGCTGAACCGGTCTCCCCGGCGTCGTCTCGACGCACGGTCTTGTCCGGCGTGGCGGTTTCAGCCGACCCGACGGCCGATGCGGCGGGGCCGACCGCGCGAACAGCGACGCTCGGCGGCTGCGGCGCGGTGAGCGGCGGCAGGTTCACCGGAGCCACACCGGTGGCGTAGGCCCGCGCCCAGCCCAGCACGTTGGCGACGTAGGCCATGGAGTGGTTGTAGCGCAGCACCGCGGTGGTCTGCTGCGCCTGGTCGCGCAGGTCCGCACCATCGCTGCAGAGGTAGCGGGCCGCGGCCAGGGTGGCATCGAACAGGTTGTGCGGATCGGCCCGACCGTCGCCGTCGCCGTCGGCGCCGTGCAGCAGCCACGTGCTCGGCAGGAACTGCATGGGCCCCAGCGCGCGGGCGTAGGTCGTGCCACCAAAGCTGCTGGCGACGATGATCTCGTTGCCCGGCAGTGAGCCGTCGAGGGTGGGGCCATAAATGGGACTGACGGGGTCACCGCGTTCGTCGGCGGCGCCGCCGAACGCATGCGTGGACTCGACGTACCCGATCCCGGCGAGCAGGTTCCAGGTCACACCGCAGTCGGGTTGGCTCTGCGCCATCATGGCGTCCGCGTTCTGGTAGGCCGCCAGTGCGATCGCGGGGATGTGCACCGCGCCCGGTGCCTGAACCTCCGGGGGTGGCGGTGGCCCCGTCGTAGCCGGCGCCGCGGCGGTTGGACGCGCCGACGGCGTCGCCGCCCAGGGTGAGCCGGCGAGGTCGGGCAACGGCAGGACCGCGGCCACCGGCCGTACCCGGTTCTCCTGGGCCAGGCCGACCAGGCTGGGCGCGACGGCGACCGCGCTGGTCAACGCCATCCGAACGATCACGGCGAGGCAGGTGGAGGCGTCGCGGACCGCTCGACGGGCACGGTGGCGCATAGCACAACAGTGACACCCGCGCCGCTGCCTGCCAACTCCCGACACACCGGGCCCCATCGCCGGTCAGAGGCCCGTGGCGGCGTCCGACAAGGAGCACCCGCTGCACGCGGTGAGCTGACCTGCACTTCCCCCGATCGGGGGAACGCAACTTCACCCACGTCACCGCCCGATCGCCCGACAGACCCAGAGCCGTCCAGGCCGCACTCTTGTCTCAGTGGCCGAACAAGCCGCAACTGAAAACCAAAACCCAACTGAGACAGAAGGATTCACGACAATGGCGAACTTCACCAAGGCTCTGGCACTGCCCGTCCTGTCCGCAGGCATCCTCGGCGCCGTCGCGCTGGGCCTGGCCGGCACGGCTGCCGCTCAGGATCCGTCCGGCTCGGGCAACCTGTACAGCCCCGACACCTACGCGACGCCGGCTCCCGGCATGAAGCCCGGTTGGCACAACCACCACGGCCCGCAGCGGATCATCAGCCTGTACGAGCAGTGACCGAAGCGGTGGTTCACACCTGCGAATCGGGGAAGGCGATCACCGACAGGAACCGGATCGGCAGTTCGATCAGGTCAACGGGTCCGTGAGCGCCTTCCCCGTCGATCTGCAGGGAATCGCCCGGCTGCAGCCGATACACCGAGCGGCTGTGGCTGTAGTCCATGACGCCTTCGAGCATGTAGATGAACTCGGTGCCGGGATGTTGGAACAGCGGGTACGTCTGACTCTTCTCGGTCAGCGTGACGTACAGACATTCCAGGCGCTTGTGCTCCCCGCGCAGGGAGCTGAGCAGTTGGTATTCGTGACCCTGCTTGGTGCCGTTGCGCACGATCTCCGGGCCGGTGCCGGCCTTGACGAATGCCGCCGGACGTTCGACGTCGGCCCCGCGGAACAGACTGGTCACCGGAACGTCGAGACCCTTGGCGAGCAGCGCCAGGGTGGACAGGCTGCATGAGGTCTGGGCGTTCTCGATCTTGGACAGCATCGCCTTGGAGATGCCCACCCGGGCGGCCATGTCGGCGACGGTGAGCCCGTGCTGCTGGCGCAGTTGACGGACGTTGCGTCCGATCGCCGCCTCGAATTCCAGTTCCTCGACCGGTTCGTTCGGATCGCGGTCGCGAGCTGTGCCGGTGTTGCGCAGCAGCGGGACGTCACTCAACTTGTACGCCCCCGGTCTATCGCATCTCCCCAGCCCCGACGTACGGGTACCGGCTCTTGAGCAAATTGTCCTCTGCGAACCGGGCGAGGAGGAAATCCGACTCGGGTATCCGCGGGTCGCAGCTGCGCCCCTCGATCACAAGGTCGGCGACCAGCCTGCCGACCGCCGGCGCGATCTTGAAGCCGTGCCCGCTGAATCCGGCCGCCACCAGCAGGCCGTCGATACCGGTCGCGGAGATGACGGGGTTCCAGTCCGGCGTGACGTCGTAGCAGCCGGCGTAGCTGCCGGTGATCGCCGCGTCGGGGAAGCCTGGAAATCGGGTGCCGACCTTGTCGACGGTCAGTTCGATGAAGTCGTCGGTGGCCCGGTTCAGGTAGTCGTCCGGGTCGGCGAGCTCACAGTGCGCCAGGTCGCTGTTGCCGAACAGGATCTCCCCACCCAGCTCGGGCCGGACGTACTGCAGCGACACCAGATCGGAGAACACCGGGACTGCTCCGATCGGCACCCCGGGCGAGATGGTGACGATCTGCTCCCGAACCACCCTGATCGGCACGTCGACGCCATAGGGGGCCAGGAACGGCCGGGTCCATGCGCCGGTGGCCACGACGACGGTGCCCGCCGAAACCCTTGTGCCGTCGGCCAGTTCGACGCCGGTGGCCCGACCCCCGTCGAGCACCAGCCCGGTGACGTTGGCGCCCTGGCGGATTCGCACCCCGGCTGCCCGAGCCGTCACGGCGAACGCCTGTGCGGTCTGGTAGGCGTCACCGTATCCGCCGCGCTCCTCCCAGCCGAAGGCCGCGAACGGTTCCAGATCGGCCCACGGCCACAGCTCGGCCACCTCGGAGGCGTCGATCTCCTCGGTCTGCACCCCGACCTCGCGTTGGGCGGCAAGGCTCTTGCGCAGATTGTCGACGTTGGGTTCCCCGACGCCGACGACATAGCCGGTCTGCCGAAATCCGATGTCGGTCCCGAAATACTGTTCGGCTTTCTCGAACACCTCGAGGCCGACGGTGGCCATGGCGGCCAGCGAGCTGACCCCGTAGTGGCAGCGCACGATCCCGCTGGATTTCCCGGTCATCCCGGAGCCGACGGTATTGCGCTCCAGGACAGTCACATCGGTGACGCCGCGTTGGCTCAATGCCCAGGCCGCCGCCGCGCCCTCCAGGCCGCCACCGACGATGACCACATCTGCGGTACTCACGAGCCCGGAATCCAGTTCGTGCCCGCCAGCGGAACCCGGGCCATCGCCGCCGCCTCGATGGTCACTGCCACCAAGTCCTCGGGCTCCAGGTGGCACACGTGGGCCTTGCCGCAGGCCCGGGCGATGGTCTGGGCTTCCATGGTCAGCACGCGCAGGTAGTTGGCCAACCGTCGGCCGCCCTCGACCGGGTCGAACCGGGCGGCCAGCTCCGGGTCCTGGGTGGTGATACCGGCCGGATCGCGTCCGTCCTGGAAGTCGTCGTAGAAACCGGCCGCGCTGTCGAGCTTCTCGTACTCGGCGGCGTAGCGGGGGTGGTTGTCACCCAACGCGATCAGTGCGGCGGTGCCGATCGCGACCGCGTCGGCGCCCAGCGCCAGTGCCTTGGCCACGTCGGCGCCCGAGCGGATGCCGCCGCTCACGATCAATTGAACTTGGCGATGGACCCCCAGTTCCTGCAGGGCCTGCACCGCCTGCGGCACCGCGGCCAGGGTCGGGATGCCGACGTGTTCGATGAACACCTCCTGGGTGGCGGCGGTGCCGCCCTGCATGCCGTCGACCACCACCACATCGGCCCCGGCGTGTACGGCCAGCTTCACGTCGTAATAGGTGCGGGTGGCCCCGACCTTGACGTAGATGGGTTTCTCCCAGTCCGTGATCTCCCGCAGCTCATTGATCTTGATGGTGAGATCGTCGGGACCGGTCCAGTCCGGGTGCCGGCACGCACTGCGCTGGTCGATGCCCTCGGGCAGGGTGCGCATCTGGGCCACCCGCGGGGAGATCTTCTGCCCCAACAGCATTCCGCCGCCGCCGGGCTTGGCGCCTTGGCCCAGCACCACCTCGATGGCGTCGGCCTTGCGCAGGTCGTCGGGGTTCATCCCGTAGCGCGACGGCAGGTACTGGTACACCAGGTGCTTGCTCTGCCCGCGCTCCTCAGGCGTCATGCCGCCGTCGCCGGTGGTGGTCGACGTGCCCGCCTCGCTGGCCCCACGGCCCAGGGCCTCCTTGGCCGGCCCGGACAGCGCGCCGAAGCTCATGCCCGCGATGGTGACCGGGATATCCAGGTGCAGAGGATGTTTGGCGTGCCGGTTGCCGAGGATCACGTCGGTGCCGCAGCGTTCCCGGTAGCCCTCCAGCGGGTAGCGCGACATCGACGCACCCAGGAACAGCAGGTCGTCAAAATGCGGCAGCCGTCGCTTGGCACCCCAACCGCGGATGTCGTAGATGCCGGTCTCGGCGGCGCGCTGGATGTCGGCGATCGTGGATCGATCGAAGGTGGCGGATTCGCGCATCAGTACTCACTCGCATTGTCGACGTGGAAGTGGTAGAGGTTCCGGGCTGAGCCGTAACGGGTATAGCCCGCGGTGTCGTCGTCGCTGAAGCCACTGGCTGCCAACAACTCCGCGAGTTCGGCATGGTGCTCGGCACGCATCGGTTTGGCGATGCAGTCGGCGCCCAGGGAAGCCACCTCGCCGCGCACGTAGATGCGGGCCTCATAGATCGAATCGCCCAGCGCCTCTCCGGCGTCGCCGCGCACTACGAGCCGGCCGGCCTGGGCCATGAACGCGCTCATGTGGCCGATGCTGCCGCCCACCACGATGTCCACGCCTTTCATCGAGATGCCGCACCGCGCAGCGGCGTCTCCCTCGATGACCAGCAGCCCGCCGTGCGCCGTCGCACCCGCGGACTGTGAGGCATTTCCGGTGACGCGGACCGTGCCGCTCATCATGTTCTCGGCCACCCCGGTCCCGGCGTTGCCGTTGATCGTGACCTCGGCGAGCTGGTTCATCCCGGCGGCGTAGTAGCCGACGTGGCCTTCGACCGTCACCCGCAACGCGGCGTTGAGGCCGACGGCCACATTGTGTGCGCCGTCGGGGTGCGCGATGACGTAGTCACCCTCGACACCCGGCCGATGCAATGCGGCGTTGACCTCACGCAATGGTGTTGTGCGCAGGTCAAACCCAACTAACGTGTCCATGCGTAGACGACCTCCGGTTCCGGTTCCCAAATGCGTGCCTGCTCGACTCCGGGGAGTCCGGCCAGCGCGCGGTACTCACTGGCCATCGCCACCCAGTCGGCCGTCTCGGCGATCACCGCTGGCTTGCACGCAATGGCGTCACGCACCACCGCGAATGAGTCGTGATCGGAGACCAGCAGGGTGTAGAAGCCATCAAAGGCTGCGAGGAGGTCCTTTAATGCGGTCGCCACATCGCGGCCCGCGGCCAGCTGCTCGGCCACGAACCGGGCGCCCACCTCGGTGTCGTTCTCACTGTCGAACTCCACCCCGGCCCGGCGCAACTCGCGGCGGATGGTGGCGTGGTTGGCGAAAGACCCGTTGTGCACCAGGCACTGTCCGGGGCCGACGGTGTACGGATGGCAGCCCGACGGCGTCACCGCCGACTCGGTGGCCATCCGGGTATGCCCGACGCCCTGCCAGCCCTGCGCCTTGGCCAGGCCCCAGGCCTCGGTGAGGGCGCGCGGATGACCGACCCCTTTGAGCACCGCCAGATCGGCGCCGAACCCGGAGATCAAAGCGGTCGGGTAAGCCGCCCGCACCAGGCTCAGCAGTTCCTCGGAGTCCATGTCGGCCGACAGCAGGTAGGTCGAATCCACCTGCACCACATCCACATCCGGACCCAGCTCGGGTGCCTCGGCGATATCGGTGACCGAGACGCAGCCCTGCCCGTACGGCGACCACTCCGGGTCCCCGTAGACCGCGATTCCCGCCGAGTCGGCACCGCGGTCGGACATCTCGCCCAGCATCGCGGCGAGCAGTTCGCCGAGCCGCGGGTACAGCTCCGGTGTGCGCAGGTGTAGCCCCACGATCCCGCACATGTTGTTCTCCCTTCTAGAAAGCCGTCAGGTATTGGTCGATTTCCCACGGCGTGACGGTGCCGTGGTAGGCGAAGAACTCCTCGCGTTTGACGCCGGCGAAGTAGGAGGCAACCCCGTCGCCCGCGACGTCGAGCACGCCGGTGACGATCGGATCGGTCTCCAGTGATTCGATCGCGTGCAGCAGCGTGGGTGGCAGGGCCGCCGGTCCCTGGGCGCCCACCGCTCCCGGGTCGAGGCTGCGCTTGACGCCGTCGAGCCCGGCGCCCAGCGCCGCGGCGATGGCGAGATAGGGATTGGCCGAGCCGTCGCCGCCGCGCAATTCGATGCGTTGGCTGTCGGGCACGCGGATGTAGTGGGTGCGGTCGTTGCCGCCGTAGCTGGGCTTGCGAGGGGCCCACGAGGCGCCTGATGCGGTCGAGATGGCACCGGTTCGCTTGTACGAGTTGACGGTTGGCGCGACCACAGACTGCAGCGCGCAGGCGTGGTCGAGGATGCCGCCGATGAACGCGTACGCCGTCTCGGACAGGCCGAGGCCCCGCTCGTCGGCGTCGGCGGGGAAGACCGGCGTCCCGGCGCTGGTCAGTGACAGGTGCAGGTGCAGCCCGCTGCCGGTGCGGTCGGCGAACGGTTTGGGCATGAAGGTCGCCACCATGTCCCGTTCGGCGGCGATCATCGACAGCAGGTAGCGCAGCGTGATCACCCGGTCGGCGGTGGTCAGCGCGTCGGAGAACTCGAAGTTCTGCTCGAACTGCCCGTTGCCGTCCTCGTGGTCGTTGGCGTAGTTGGACCAGCCGAGGCTGTTCATCGCGGTGGAGATCGCGGTGAGGTGGTCGTACATCCGGGTGACGCCGCGCGCGTCGTAACAGGGTTGGGCGGCCGTGTCCGCCGCGTCGGCGGTGGCCAGGGTGCCATCGGCGTTGCGGCGCAGCAGGAAGTACTCGACCTCGGCGCCGACCCAGGGTTCGAATCCCGCGTCGGCGGCGCGCTGGATCAGGCCCTTGAGGATGACCCGCGGCGCGTACGGCCACGGTGCGCCGCCGACGTGGGGGTCGCAGTGCACCAGGGCCAGGCCTTCTTTGATGAACGGTATCGGGGTGAACGATGCGGGATCGGGGATGGCGATCAGGTCGGGGTCTTTGGGTTCCTGGCCCATGGCGCCGACGGCGTAGCCGGCGAAGCCGACGCCCTCGGTGGCCAGAAGCTCGACCGATTCGACGGGAACCAGTTTGGCGCAAGGCTTTCCGCGCAGGTCGACGAACAGCGCGAGGATGAATTTGGTACCGGATTGTTCGGCGAGGGCGGCGAGATCGGAGGGCATAGCACCAGCACTTTCGTCTCTTGTTATGAATCAAAGTATCACAGTAGGAAACATCGGCAAGCCGAGGAAACCCCGGTCACCGGCTGCCGTGAGAGCGGCCCACGGCAGCCGGGCCGGGGAATCGTGGGTCAGGTCAGGCGAATTCGAGCTCGTAGGCCGAATCCCGGTGGAACGTGGTGTCGATACCTTTCTCCTCTGCCTCGGGGGAGATGCGGATACCCATGGTTTTCTTGAGCACGTAGGCGATGACGAACGCGACCACGAACGAGTAGGCGGCCACCGCGCCCGCGGCGATCGCCTGTCTCCACAGCTGGTCGAGGCCCCCGCCGTAGAACAGGCCACTGACCTTGCTGGGCATGGCTTCGCTGGCCAGGAAGCCGATCAGCAGGGTGCCGATCACGCCGCCGACCAGGTGGACACCCACGACGTCCAGGGAGTCGTCGTAGCCGAGCTTCTCCTTGAGGCCCACCGCGAGCACGCACACCGCACCGGCGATGGCGCCCAGGATGATGGCGCCGACCGGCGTCACCGCACCGCAGGCCGGGGTGATGGCCACCAGGCCGGCGATGGCACCAGAAGCGGCGCCCACACCGGTGACGTGGCCGGTCTTGACCTTTTCGACCGCGATCCAGGCCAGGGTGGCCGCACAGGTGGCGACGAAGGTGGTGACCATCACGATGGCCGCGGAATTGCCTGCGGCGAGGGCGGATCCGCCGTTGAAGGCGTACCAGCCGGCCCACAGCATGCCGGCGCCCAGCAGGGTCAGCGGGACATTGTGCGGCTTGCGCAGCTGGCCGAACAGGGCGGACTTGCCCAGCACGATGGCCAGCGCCAGGGCGGCCGCGCCGGCGTTGATGTGCACGGCGGTACCGCCGGCGAAGTCGATGGCGTGCAGCTTGTTGGCGATCCAGCCGCCGACGGAGTCGTCCGAGAACGTCTTGTCAAAGGCGAACACCCAGTGCGCGACAGGGAAGTACACCAAGACGGCCCACACGCCGGCGAATACCATCCACGCGCCGAACTTCATCCGGTCGGCGACCGCGCCGGAGATCAGCGCCACGGTGATGGCTGCGAAAAGTGCCTGGAACAACGAGAACAGGCTGACCGGAAGGCCGTTGACCGAGGTCATCGGCTCCACCAGATCCTTCATGCCGGCGAATTCGGTGAAGCTACCGACCAACCCGGTGCCGCCGATCGAGCTGCCGAAGGCCATCGAGAAGCCGAACAGCACCCACAGAACGCCCACCAGGGCGACCGCGCCGAACGTCATCATCATCATGTTGGTCGAGCTCTTGACCGAGACCATGCCGCCGTAGAACAGGGCAAGGCCGGGGATCATCAGCGTGAGGCCGATGATGCAACACAGCATGAACGCCGTGGTTCCTGTATCCATCAACATCTCCTGGGGGTGGCGGCCCGGACGGGCCGATCACTGGGAGTTGACGACGTTTCTGTTACGTGGACCGGCTCGTTGTGTTGCGGTGACGTAAACCTCGGCGCTGCAAGGCGGTGAGGACCCCGTTACGGAACGTTCATCGACAGAAACGCCGGAGAAATCCGTATACCGCACCGTATACAGCCATGGATACAGCGCACGCCGAACATCATTCGGCGCTTGGTGAGGAGTACGAGAACCAGCCCGTCCCGGTGTCCGCCCGCAAATCACTGTTCGCGGTGTCGGCGGTTTGGGTCGGATTCCCGATGATCATGACCTCGGCGGTGTTCGCCGGCATCGTCGTCTACAACCTCGGCTTCGTCGCCGGAATGGCGGCGATCCTCGTCGGCGACCTCATCCTGATGGGCTACGTGGGCACGCTGAGCTACCTGGCCGGTCGCTCCGGTAAGAACTTCGCGCTCACGGCGGCGGACACCTTCGGAGCCAAAGGCTTTCGCATCGTGTCGGCATTCCTGTCCGCGCTGGTGATCGGCTGGTTCGCCTTCCAGACCGGCATGGTGGGGTCCACGCTCAACCTGTCCATGGGGTGGAGCGCACCGTGGATCACGCTGCTGGCCGGGGTGCTGTTCGTGGCGCTGACCTTCGTCGGGATCCGGGCGATCTCGTGGATCGGCGTGGTCGCATCGGTCCTGTTCATCCCGCTCGGTGTGGTCGCCGTGGCGTTGGCCGCGGCCGATCACGGCATCGGCTCGGCCCTGTCCTACGGCGGTGGAGCCGGGGCGAGCGCGTTCAGTTTCGGTGTCGCCGTGACGATGGTCTTCGCGTGCTTCGCCGACTCGGGAACCATGACCGCCGATTTCACGCGGTGGGCCCGCAACGGTAGGGAAGGTGCACTGGCGGCGTTCGCCGCATTCCCGGTGGCCTACTTCATCGCTCAGCTGGCCGGCGCGCTCGTGGTCGCACTCGGTGCCGCCGCCGCGGCCGACACCGCCGGAGGCGACTTCCTGCATGTCCTGGTCAGCGCCGGGGGAGTCCTGGTGCCGCTGGCGATCGTGTTCGTCTTCGTCAACCTGGGCAGCGTGTGTGCACACTGCCTGTACAACGGGGCTGTCGGATTCGGCAATATCACCGGAAAGACCATGCGCCAGTTGACGATCGTGCTCGGCATCATCGGAACAGTCGCCGCCGTCGCCGGCATCTGGTCGTACTTCGCAACCTGGCTGAACATCCTCGGGGTGCTGGTACCCCCGATCGGCATCGTGCTCATCCTCGACCAGCTGGTGTTCTCCGCCAGGCGCACGTCGTCGACCGCCGGGCTCTACTGGAAGCCGTTCGCCGCATGGGCGATCGGCGCCGGGGGAGCGCTGCTGACGCACTTCTACGCTCCTCAGCTGTCCGATGCGGTGGTGGCGATGGTTGTCGGCGGCCTGGCCTTCACCGCCCTGGCGTACCTGCCGGTGCACGCCGAGCAACCCGTTCTCGTGGGAGAGACCGCATGACCGTCACCATTGCCGCCAACCCCTATGTGTGGCCCTACGACGGTGACATCCCCACCGGGCGAACGGCGTTGATCAACATCGACTGGCAGGTCGATTTCTGCGGCGAGGGCGGATACGTCGACACCATGGGCTACGACCTGTCCCTGGTGCGTACCCCGCTCGGCCCCGCGCAGGAGGTACTCGCGGCGGCCCGCGCCGCCGGGCTGTTCATCGTCCACACCCGTGAGGGCCATCGGCCCGACCTGTCGGACCTGCCTGCCAACAAGCGCTGGCGCTCGGCCCAGATCGGTGCCGAGATCGGCTCGGCCGGGCCATGCGGACGGATCCTGACCCAGGGCGAGCCGGGCTGGCGGTTGGTACCCGAGATGGCCGCTCTGCCAGGCGAACCCGTCATCGACAAGCCGGGCAAGGGCAGCTTCTACGCGACGGATCTGGAACTGGTGCTGCGCAGCCGCGGCATCACGCACATCATCTTCACCGGGATCACCACCGACGTCTGCGTGCACACCACCATGCGTGACGCCAACGACCGCGGATACGAATGCCTCGTCGTCTCCGACGCCACCGGTGCCACCGACTACGCCAACCACGTTGCGGCGCTGAACATGATCACCATGCAGGGCGGGGTGTTCGGGGCGCATGCCACCAGCTCCGATGTGGTGGCCGCGCTCAAGGAACTGCAATGACCACGACCCAAGTGGAGGAACCGGTCTCCCTGCGCGACCGCGTCTACCTCGACCTCGGCAAGAAGCTCATGATCGGCGAGATCGACCATCGCACCCGGTTGGTCGAGTCCCAGCTGTGCGAGACGCTCAACGTCAGCCGGACCCCGCTGAGAGAGGCACTGGTCCGGCTGCACGCCGACGGCATGCTCGAACGCAGGCCCGACGGGTACTACCCGGTCGCGCTGGATATCCCGGGCGTCCGCGACCTCTACGAGCTGCGCATCACCATCGAACTGCGCGGCATCACCCGGATCCTGGAAACCGATGAGCTGCACTACGACAAGGACCGGCTCGCGACATTGCGCGCGGAGTGGCTGGACCTGAAGGCCAGCCCGCCCCCACCGGACGGTGACATGGTGCTGCGCGACGAGTCGTTCCACCTCGAGCTGTGCGCGGCATCCGGGAACAAGGCGATGGTGGCCACGCTCGACAACCTCAACCGGCGGATCAGGCTGATCCGGATGTACGACTTCGTCACCGAGGAACGGGTGATCGCCACCATCGACGAGCACCTCCAGATCGTCGACCTCCTGCTCGATGATCAGCTCGACGCCGGCCGCACCGCCTTGCACGAGCATGTCGGGGCGAGTTTCGACGTGGTCGAGCGGCGTGCACTGCGAGCGCTGAGCGCCCGCGCGCTCGGCCAGTCCGTCACCTCGCTGGAGGCACTCTGGAAGTAGCGGTCGGCTAGTTCCCGTCCGATCCGGGCAGCGGCCGTTCTCGCACACTCGGCGTACCGAGCCGCCAGGCCAGCCAGGGCAGTGCCGCATCGAATGCCGTACTGGCCGCCTGGAAGTCGTGCCCACCCTGATAGCCCACCACCGAGCATTCGACGTTGTAACCGCTCAGCAGGGCGCACAGCTTGTTGGCGTTGGAGGCGTGTTCCTCGGAGAAGGTGTCCCAGCCGGCGATCGCCTCCTCGGATGGAGGGGTGGTCGTGGGGTCACGGTGGACGGTCGGTGTGTTCTCGCCGACGTCGAGCCACGCCGCCATGGAGTCGTACGGGCCGTGCCGGGTGATCACCGTCTTGGGGTCGAACGCTTCCCAGGCCGCCTGGTCGCCGCCGAAGAGTCGTGCGATGGTCTGGTCTTTGGTGCCCGCATTGGGCCCGAGGGTGCCGTCCGGCCAGACGAAGGCGCTGAACATCTCGGGATTGCGGACTGCGGTGTTCAGGGCGCACGTCGCACCCGAAGACCACCCGGCCAGTCCCCAGTTCTCGGCTTTCGGGCTGACCCCGAAGCGTGAAATCAGGTAGGGCACGAGGTCTTTGGTCAGGTGGGACGCGGCGTTGCCGCGGGTCCCATCGACGCATTCGGTGTCATTGCTGAACTTGCCTGCGATGTCGGGGAATACGATGACCGGCGCATTGCCGTGATGCAGTCCGGCGAAGTCATCGACCGCCCGCGACCGACTGCGACCACGATCGCGATCAAGGCAAGCAGCTGCAGAGTTATCGGAATCAGGCCGTTGGTCAGGGACAGGTTCATGTGGGTGGGCTGTCTCCGATCTCCCGTGAAAGCTTGTGCAGCAGCGGGTCCGGATCGTCGGCCGATTTCCGTAGCACGGGGCCGTATTCGGGATGGGCCAGCGCGAAGGCGAACTGTGCGACCAGGTAGTCGGCCGGATTGCCGGTGTCATACCAGTGCCCCTGGATCACCTGGCCGTAGACGGCATGGTCTCTCGCGTAGGCGTTGATCGCGTCGGTCAGGTAGATCTCGCCCGACTTGGGCTGCTCATACCAGCGCTTCGTCTGCTCGCGAAGCTCATCGATGATGCCCGGAGTGACGACATAGCCACCGATCGCGGCATAGCCTGACGGGGCCTCGTTCGGCTGGGGTTTCTCGACGATTCCGGTGATCCGGAGTAACCCGCCGTCTAGATCCTCCTTGATGACCGGCACGCCGTACCGGCGTGAATCCGCTGGGGCCATCGGCATCAACGCCAGCACCGGGGACGACGTCTGTTCGTAGGCCCGGATCAGCTGCTGGGCGCGCGGCACCTCGGCGACGAAGACGTCGTCGGGCCACAGCACCAGGACGGGCTCGTCACCGAACGAACGTGAGGCATTGAGCACCGGGGTGCCGTTGCCGTACGGACCGTGCTGATGGAGGTACGTGATGTGGCCCAGCGCGGACAACTCGCCGACCTCTTCGACGGCGTCGGCGTATGCGTTCTTGCCGTCCGCGCGCAGCTGATCGACCAGCGTCGTATTCGGTCGAAAATGCTCTTCTATCAAGGTCTTTCCACCGGACACCACGATCGTGATGTCGGTGATCCCGGAATTGACCAACTCGCGCACTGTGTGTTCGATGACCGGCTTGTCGCCGACCGGCAGCATCTCCTTGGGGATGGCCTTGGTCAGCGGCAGCAGCCGTGAACCGATCCCGGCGGCGGGGATGACGGCTTTGCGGATGGCCTGTCGTGCCATGTGTTCCTCTCCCGGTGCTTCACCAAAACTAGCCGGTGCGCCCGTCAGTCGAGCGGAATTCCCCAGCTCCCCGCAAACGCAATCTGCTCCAGCGGTAGCCGTTCGCGGGGCCGGCCGTCCCGTTCGGCGATCGCGGGGTCGGTCTTCGAGTAGTCGCCGAGCACGCCGATGGCGATGACGGCAAGCGGCCGCACGCCGTCCGGAATGCCGAACGCTGCCCGGGCGCCGTCGACGTCGAAGCCGGCCATCGGGTGGGCGATCAGCCCGCGGGACACCGCCTCGATGGTCAGCTGCGCGATCGCGGCGCCGGCGTCGACGCAGGCGTAACGCGCGGTCCGCTCATCTTCTCCCCGGTCGGCGCACACCAGGATCAGCGCCGAGGCCGCATGCGCGTAGCTGTTGCCGCGTTTGAGCAGGCCGGTCAATGTAACGAAGGTCTCATCGCCCCGCCGGCCCACCAGGAACCGCACCGGCTGGCGGTGGCCCCAGCTGGCGGCCCAGCGTGCTGCCTCCAGGAGTGCGGTGAGTTGGTCAGCGGTAATGGCGGCATCGGGATCGAACGCCCGGGGGCTCCAGCGGGCCGCGATATCGGGATGGATCGGCACGCTGGTGCTGGCCAGTCGGCCGTTCGGCGTGTCAGGCACGTGAGCCAAGCTACCGGCGGGGAAAATCGCGTGCGCGTCTCCCTTATCCTTGTCTCGACTCATTCCAGCGTTCTGAAGGGTTGGACAGTGGCGCTCGTCGTACAGAAGTACGGCGGATCCTCGGTATCGGATGCCGACCGGATCCGTCGCGTGGCCGAGCGCATCGTCGAGACGAAGAAGGGCGGCAACGACGTCGTCGTGGTGGTCTCGGCGATGGGCGATACCACCGACGACCTGCTTGACCTGGCCCGTCAGGTCTCCCCGGCCCCGCCGGCGCGCGAGATGGACATGCTGCTGACCGCCGGTGAGCGCATCTCCAACGCCCTGGTCGCGATGGCCATCGAGTCCCTCGGTGCGCAGGCCCGCTCGTTCACCGGGTCGCAGGCCGGCGTCGTCACCACCGGGACTCACGGCAACGCCAAGATCATCGACGTCAGCCCCGGCCGCCTGCGCGATGCGCTGGACGAGGGCGTCATCGTGCTGGTCGCCGGGTTCCAGGGTGTCAGCCAGGACAGCAAGGACGTCACCACGCTGGGCCGCGGCGGCTCGGACACCACCGCGGTCGCGCTGGCCGCGGCGCTCAAGGCCGACGTCTGCGAGATCTACACCGACGTCGACGGCATCTTCACCGCCGACCCGCGCATCGTGCCCAATGCCCGCCATCTCAACGCCGTCTCCTTCGAGGAGATGCTCGAGATGGCCGCGTGCGGCGCCAAGGTGCTGATGCTGCGCTGCGTCGAATACGCCCGCCGGTACAACGTGCCGATTCACGTTCGCTCGTCGTACACGGACAAGCCCGGCACCATCGTCAAAGGATCGATCGAGGACATCCCCATGGAAGACGCCCTTCTGACCGGAGTAGCCCACGACCGCGGGGAGGCCAAGGTCACCGTCGTCGGTCTGCCCGACGTGCCCGGGTATGCCGCCCAGGTGTTCCGCGCGATCGCCGAGGCCGACGTGAACATCGACATGGTGTTGCAGAACATCTCGAAGGTCGAGGACGGCAAGACCGACATCACCTTCACCTGCCCGATGGACAACGGCCCGACGGCCGTGGAGAAGCTGACCGCACTCAAGGACGAGATCGGCTTCAGCCAGGTGCTCTACGACGACCACATCGGCAAGGTGTCGCTGGTCGGTGCGGGCATGCGCAGCCATCCCGGCGTCACCGCCAAGTTCTGCGAGGCGCTGGCCGAGGTCGGCGTGAACATCGACCTGATCTCCACTTCAGAGATCCGGATCTCGGTGCTGGTCAAGGACACCGAGTTGGACACGGCCGTCCGCGCGCTGCACGAGGCCTTCGACCTCGGCGGCGATGACGAGGCCGTGGTCTACGGCGGAACGGGGCGCTGAGATGGTCTCGATCGGAGTCGTCGGCGCGACCGGCCAGGTCGGCCAGGTCATGCGCGCCCTGCTGGAGCAGCGGAACTTCCCGGCCAGCTCGGTCCGGTTCTTCGCCTCGGCGCGGTCCGAGGGGAAGAAGCTGACCTTCCGCGGCCAGGAGATCGAGGTCGAGAACAGCGAGACGGCCGACCCGTCCGGTCTGGACATCGCGTTGTTCTCCGCCGGTGCGACGATGTCGCGCGTGCAGGCCCCGCGGTTCGCCGCGGCCGGCGCCGTCGTCGTCGACAACTCCTCGGCCTGGCGCAAGGACCCCGAGGTTCCGCTCGTAGTTTCCGAGGTGAACTTCAAGCGCGACGCGGGGCTGCGCCCCAAAGGCATCATCGCCAACCCGAACTGCACCACCATGGCCGCCATGCCGGTGCTCAAGCCGCTGCACGAAGAAGCCGGGCTGACCCGCTTGATCGTGTCGAGCTACCAGGCGGTGTCGGGCAGTGGCCTGGCCGGTGTCGAAGAGCTCGCATCGCAGACGCGCGCGGTGGTCGAGGGAGCAGAGCAGCTCGTGCACGACGGGTCGGCGCTCACGTTCCCCGCGCCGGTTAAGTACGTTGCGCCCATTGCGTTCAACGTGATCCCGCTGGCCGGTTCGCTGGTTGACGATGGCTCCGGTGAGACCGACGAGGACCAGAAGCTGCGCAACGAGAGCCGCAAGATCCTGGGCATCCCGGATCTTCTGGTGAGCGGCACCTGCGTGCGCGTTCCGGTGTTCACCGGACACTCGCTGTCGATCAACGCCGAATTCGCCCAGCCGCTTTCGGTCGAGCGTGCCAAGGAACTGTTGGCCGCAGCGTCGGGAGTGAAGCTGGTCGATGTACCGACCCCGCTGGCCGCCGCTGGCGCCGACGAGTCATTGGTCGGCCGGATCCGGCAGGATCCGGGTGTGCCCGACGGGCGTGGTCTCGCGCTGTTCGTGTCCGGCGACAACCTGCGAAAAGGTGCCGCGCTGAACACGATTCAAATCGCCGAGCTGTTGGCCGCCGAGCTCTAAACGCCGCCTTGCGCCGAAACCGCATTCCAGCAGGGGTCCTCTCGGTTTTTCTCTGCTGGAATGCCATTTCGGCGACACCGGCAGCGGGTGCGAACCCGGGCTTCGGGCTGGGCGACCTGGTGGTACCTCCGCTGGCTCCCGGTCAGGTGTTGCGGATCGGGCCGAGTGCCGGGACCGGTACTCCCACCCGTGATTACGGCATCGGCGCGACGGACCTCTGTGAGTTCATGGAGTTCCCCAGCCGGGTGCTCCAGGTCTGTGGTGACAGCTTCGCGGGGCAGGCAGTGGGCTTCGGCGGTTGGCACTCGCCGGTGGCGCTGCACGTCGACGCCGACTCGATCGAGGATGTTGGCGGTGTGCGCTACCGCGGTGTCACCGGCGTGGACAAGCCGTTGCTGGCCGATCCTGCCCCGCCGGGTGGATCCCAGTTGCCGGCCGGCGTGATCTCGATCAACCGCGAGAACTACATGATGGTGACCACCACCCACAATCTCGTGCCGCAGAGCTCCCGGTTGGTGAAAGCGGATGCGGCCCAGCCGAATTGGCCGACGGTGCCCGGCTCGGTGCGCGACGCCAAGTATCAGGGCGGCGCCCAGTCGCAGATCACCGGCTACTACGACCCGGTCCCGGCGCCGGATTCACCGAGTGGGTGGGTGTACGTCCTGGCCAACAATTTCGACCGCAGTAGCCCGCCGTTCCTGTACCGGGCCAACCCGAAGACCTTCACCGACCGGGCCGGCTGGCAGGGCTGGTCGTCGGCGGGTGGTTGGGGCAAGCCGCCGACGGCATTGTTCGCCGACCGTACGGGGGAGATGAGCATCCGGCAGATCGACGGCAAGCCCGTGCTGTCGTACTTCAACGCCACCAACGGAAACATGGAGATGCGGGTCGCCTATGACCCCACCGGACTGGGTACTGCACCCGTGACGACGGTGGTGTTCGCCAGTGCCTGGCCGGACCCGGTCGACTCGTTGCCCCCGCCGGAGGTCAACCAGCTGGCGCAGCCCTATGGCGGCTATATCTCACCGGGCTCGACGCTGGATCAGGTCCGGGTGTTCGTCAGCCAGTGGAACACCATGGCCCGCGGCGGCACGCCGTACCGCGTGATCCAGTACGCGGTGAACCCGTTCAAGCCGTGGGAACAGTAGGTCAGCGTGAACGAGCGCGCCGATTTCTACCGTCGGGCTGTAGTCAGCGGGGCAGTCTCGGGTCTTTCAAAGCTGATTCACAGCCAATTCTTGATCAGCACCTCAGCAGCGCTCGCATGCTCGTGTCATGACTGAAACACCCCCTGATCCTGCGACCGAACCTGTCGCTACCACCGAGCCGGTGGCCGCCGCTCCCGCACCTGTGGCTGCCCCGCCCGCCGAGAACAAGCCGAGCCGCCTCATGCAGGCGCTGGCCTGGGTGGGCATCGCGGCCGGCACGGTGTTCATCGTCGCCGTGGTCTTCGGCACCGGGTTCTTCCTCGGTGCGCATTCCGGTGGCGACGGCCATCACCACCGCGGCGGTCACGACCGTGGCGGCATGATGATGTTCCACCGCGGCGGACCGGACGGCGGACCGGGGCGGATGGGACCGGGGCACGGCATGATGCCGCCGTGGGGCCCCGGTGGGCCCGGCTCATTCGGCCCGGGTGGCCCCGGTGGATGGGGTCCCGGTGGACCCGGCGGTCCCGGCGGTGGCTCGGAACGCCCTGAGACCCCGCCGACACCGGCACCGCCTGCGCGACCATAATCACAGCCCGCTCTTTTGGACTGACTCCAAAGAGCGCGCATACTGGAGCCGTGACCACGGTGCATGAACACGACCCCAAGGCCCTGTTGCGGGCTGCCGGGCTGCGTGTGACCGCGCCGCGGGTCGCGGTTCTCCAGGCGCTGGCCGACTATCCGCATTCGACTGCAGACGATGTGGCCGGGCTGGCCCGCGAGAACCTCGGCGCGGTATCGACCCAGGCGGTCTACGACGTCCTGAGGGCCTGCGTGAATGCAGGTCTGGTCCGTCGTATCGAACCCGCCGGCTCCTCGGCACGCTACGAGACCCGCGCCGGCGACAACCATCATCACCTGGTCTGCCGGGTGTGTGGTGTGGTTGCCGACGTCGACTGCGCCGTCGGGGAGACCCCGTGCCTGGAACCCTCTGACCTGGCCGGTTTCGCGGTTGACGAAGCCGAGGTCGTGTTCTGGGGCGTCTGTGCGGATTGCCAGGCGGCCGCCTCCAACTAGACCACTCTGCAGCCCAACGGACGCCCCGGCCACTTCCCCTTGGTGGCCGGGGCGCCTGGCTTTTCGCCCAAGCACTGGGTGGCGTTCCCGGAATCGTGAGATTCTCGCTAACCATGACGCGCAATCGGTTCCTGGTTGCCGCACTGCTCGCAGTGCCGGTCCTGGCCGCCGGCTGCGGTATGGGCGCCGAACCTGAGCGCGGCGCGGCCATGGTCTTCGCCGTGGGCGATTGCGTGAGCGTCCCGGCCACCACGCCGGCTGCCCCGGAGGTGACGCGGGCCGGCAAGGTGTCCTGCAACGTCGACCCCAGCTACACCGTCGGTGCCATCGCCGACGGCACCGGGACCTGCCCTAGCGCCGAGTATCAGCATCTGCCGGCAGAGATCGCCGATCCGTCGACCGCCCGCCTGTGCCTGGTCCCCAATCTGGTCGCCAGTCACTGCTATGAGCTCGGTATGCCCGCCGGCATGGTGGCGCTGGCCGACTGCACCGCCCGTACCGACCGCGGCCCCGGGGTGACGGTTCAGGTGACCCAACGACTCGACGTGCGGGACGGATCGGCCTGCCCTGCCGAAACAGGGCACTACGCCTGGCCTTATCCGTCGCCGGCGCGAACCTATTGCACGAGGACGGTTCACTAACTGGCATGATCGAGGCCATGCGTGCCGTGACTGTCGGTTTCGGACTGGCCGGTCTCGTGCTGGCATTGGCTGCACCTGCTGGTGCGCGTCCCTCGGATCCTGGTGTGGTGTCCTACGCCGTCATGCCCAAAGGTTCGGTGGGCAACATCGTCGGTGCTCCGATGCGGTGGGAGTCCGAGTTCACCGATCCGTTCCAGGGGTACTCGGTCGACATCCCGGTGTGCAACAACTGGGCCGATATCGGCCTGCCTGAGGTGTACAACGACCCGGACCTCGCGTCGTTCAACGGAGCCACCACCCAGACCGCTGGCGATGACCAGTCTCATTACGTCAAGCAGGCGGTCGGGGTGTTCGCGACGCCGGAGGCCGCTGACCGGGCGTTCCACCGGGTGGTCGACCGCACCAACGGCTGCTCGGGCCAGACCACCGCGATGCACCTGGACAACTTCGTGACCCAGGTGTGGACCTTCACGGGCGGCCCGGCGAGCGCCACCGACGCCGATTGGGTGAAGCAGGAGGCCGGCACGGACCGCCGCTGTTTCAACACCACCCGCAAACGGGAAAACGTGCTTCTACAAGCCAAGGTGTGCCAGTCCGGCAACGCCGGCCCCGCGGTCAACGTGCTGGCCGGCGCCATGCAGAACACGCTGGGGCAGTAGAACGTGTCGGTCCTATCTGGATGATGGAACACAACCGAACCGATTGACTCCGGTGAGGACCGGGAGGGGTGGTTGCGATGGCGGTACCCGCCAGGGCTGATGCGGCCCATCTACCTCCCGTCGAGTTCACCGGTGCCGAGGACGCCGCGGCGTTCATCGAAGCCAGCTGTCTGCACGATGGGCCGGTCGGCCAGGTGGGCCTGGAGATCGAGGCGCACTGTTTCGACCTTGACGATCCGTTGCGGCGTCCAGGCTGGGGTGAGCTTTCCGAGGCCATCGCCTCGGTGCCCGCGCTACCCGGCGGCAGCCGGATCACCGTCGAACCCGGCGGCGCGGTTGAGCTCTCCGGCCCTCCGACGGAAGGGCCCTCAGCCGCGATCACCGCACTGCTCGCCGATCGGGCCGTGCTGCGCGCGGAGTTCGAACGCCGCGGCCTGGGGCTGGTGCTGCTGGGCGCCGATCCGGTACGGCCCACCCAACGGGTCAACCCCGGCCCGCGCTATCAGGCCATGGAGAAGTTCTTCGCAGCCAGCGGATCGGCCGCGCCCGGCGCCGCGATGATGACATCGACCGCTTCGGTTCAGGTCAACCTCGACGCCGGCCCGCGGGATGGCTGGGCGCAGCGGGTGCGGCTGGCCCACGCGCTCGGTCCGACGATGATCGCCATCACCGCGAATTCGCCGATGCTGGGCGGGCAATTCACCGGCTGGCAGTCCTCACGGCAGCGGGTGTGGGGGCAGCTGGATTCCGCACGCTGCGGGCCGATCCTGGGCGCCGACGGCGATGATCCGGCCAGTGACTGGGCGCGCTATGCGCTGCGGGCGCCGGTCATGCTCGTCAACACTCCAGATGCCGTCCCGGTGACCAACTGGGTCCCGTTCGCCGACTGGGCCGACGGGCGCGCGGTACTCGGCGGCCGCCGCCCCACCGAAGCCGATCTCGAATATCACCTGACCACGCTGTTCCCGCCGGTGCGGCCGCGGCGCTGGCTGGAGATCCGCTATCTCGACAGCGTGCCGGACGCCCTGTGGCCCGCCGCGGTGTTCACGTTGACCACGCTGCTCGACGATCCCGATGCCGCCGCGATTGCCACCGAGGCGACCGCACCGGTGGCCACGGCATGGGACCGGGCCGCCCGGATCGGACTGGCCGATCGCCGGCTGCAGGAGGCGGCCGTCGCATGCGTGTCGGCCGCGGCCGAGCGCGCTCCGGCCGATCTGGCGGAATCGATGGGGCAGTTGATGCGTTCGGTCCAGGAGGGGCGCTGCCCGGCCGACGATTTCGCCGACCAGGTGGTGGCTCACGGAATCGCTTCTGCGATGAGCCAACTGGTGAAGGGCGAGCTTTGACCACACGCGAGACGCTGGCGCAGCAGCTCACCAGGGCGCGGGAACGCACCCTGTATCTGGTCGACTTCGACGACGCTGAACTGCACCGCCAATACAGCCCGTTGATGAGCCCGCTCGTCTGGGACCTCGCCCACATCGGTCAGCAGGAGGAGCTGTGGCTGCTGCGGGGCGGCAACCCGGACCGCCCGGGCATGCTGGATCCCGAGGTGGACCGGCTGTACGACGCCTTCGTGCACTCGCGGGCCAGTCGCGTCGGCCTGCCGCTGCTACCGCCGGCGGACGCCCGAACCTATTGCGCGACCGTGCGATCCAAGGCGCTCGATGCCCTGGACGCATTGGACACCGGCGATCCCGCGTTCAACTTCGGTCTGGTGATCAGCCACGAGAACCAGCACGACGAGACCATGCTGCAGGCGCTGAACCTGCGCTCCGGGCCACCGCTGCTCGACACCGGCAGCGCGTTGCCCACCGGCCGTCCCGGGGTGGCCGGCACGTCGGTGCTGATCCCGGGCGGGCAATTCGTGCTCGGTGTCGACGAGCTCACCGAACCGCATTCGTTGGACAACGAACGTCCGGCGCACTCCGTCGACGTGGCGTCATTCCGAATCGGCCAGGTACCCGTCACCAATGCCGAATGGCGCGAGTTCATCGACGACGGCGGCTATCAGCAGTCCCGTTGGTGGTCGGAGCGCGGTTGGGCCCATCGTCAGGAAGCGGGTCTGGCAGCGCCCGAGTTCTGGGGGCCGGACGGCACCCGCACCCGGTTCGCCCACATCGAGACCATTCCGGCCGATGAACCCGTCCAGCACGTCACGTTCTTCGAAGCCGAGGCGTACGCCGCCTGGGCGGGGGCCCGGCTGCCTACCGAAGTCGAATGGGAGAAGGCCTGTGCCTGGGATCCGGTGGCCGGGGTCCGGCGCCGATTCCCGTGGGGCGCTTCCGAACCCACCAACGCGCTGGCCAACCTCGGGGGCGACGCGCGTCGGCCCGCCCCGGTGGGGGCGTATCCGGCCGGTGCATCGGCCTACGGTGTCGAGCAGATGCTGGGCGATGTCTGGGAGTGGACGACGTCCCCGCTGCGGCCGTGGCCTGGCTTCACGCCGATGGTGTACGACCGCTACACCGAGCCGTTCTTCGACGGTGACTACCGGATCCTGCGCGGCGGTTCGTGGGCGGTGTCCGCAGACATCCTGCGGCCGAGCTTCCGCAACTGGGACCATCCGATCCGGCGTCAGATCTTCTCCGGTGTGCGTCTGGCCTGGGACGCCTGATGTGCCGGCATATCGGGTGGCTGGGCGCGCCGCGATCGCTGGCCTCGCTGATGTTGGATCCGCCGCAGGGCCTGCTGGTGCAGTCGTATGCCCCGCGTCGCCAGAAGCACGGGTTGATGAATGCCGACGGTTGGGGTGCAGGGTTTTTCGACGACGGAGTGCCGCGTCGGTGGCGTAGTGACAAGCCGTTGTGGGGTGACGCCTCGTTCGCGTCGGTGGCACCGGCGTTGACCAGTGGGTGCGTGGTCGCGGCCGTGCGCTCGGCGACCATCGGCATGCCGATCGAACCCTCGGCTTCGGCGCCGTTCACCGACGGACACTGGCTGCTGTCGCACAACGGGGTGGTGGACCGTGCGGTGCTGCCGTTGACTAGGTCGGCCGAGTCCGTCGTCGACAGCGCCGTGCTGGCCGCGCTGATTTTCGCCCGGGGCCTGGATTCGTTGGGTGACACCATTACCGAGGTCGGGGCCCTGGATCCGAACGCCCGGCTGAACATCCTCGCTGCCAACGGTTCTCGTATGGTAGCCACCACCTGGGGCGATACCCTGTCGATGCTGCGGCTGCCGGATGGCGTCGCACTCGCCAGTGAACCCTACGACGACGATCCCGGCTGGTCCGACATCCCGGACCGCCATCTGGTGCACGTCTCTGACTCGCATGTCGAGCTCACCCCACTGAAAGGTTCGGTATGACGCTCACCCTGTCCAACTATCTGGCGGCCGATTCCGCTGCCACCGCGCTCCGTCGCGATGTGCGCGAGGGGCTAGCCCAGTCGCCGAAGATGCTGCCGCCCAAGTGGTTCTACGATTCGGTGGGCAGCGATCTGTTCGACCAGATCACCCGGCTGCCCGAGTACTACCCGACCCGTACCGAGGCGCAGATCCTGCGGGACCGTTCGCCGGAGATCACCGCGGCCGCCGGTGCCGACACCCTCGTCGAGTTGGGCAGCGGCACGTCGGAGAAGACCAGGATGCTGCTCGACGCCATGCGCGACGGCGGCCAGCTGCGCCGGTTCATTCCGTTCGACGTCGACGCCGGCGTGCTGCGGGCCGCCGGCGACGCTATCGGCCAGGAGTATCCGGGCATCGAAATCGATGCGGTATGCGGTGATTTCGAAGAACACCTGGGCAAGATCCCGTCGGTGGGACGCCGTTTGGTGGCGTTCCTCGGCTCGACCATCGGCAATCTGACGCCCGGCCCGCGGGCGGATTTCCTGACGTCACTGGCGGAGACCCTGCAACCTGGCGACAGTGTGTTGCTGGGCACCGACCTGGTCAAGGATTCCGGCCGTCTCGTCAGCGCCTACGACGACAGCGCCGGTGTCACCGCGGCGTTCAACCGCAATGTGTTGTCGGTGGTGAACCGTGAGCTCGACGCAGACTTCGATCTCGACGCCTTCGAGCACGTGGCGAAGTGGAATGCCGACGAGGAGCGCATCGAGATGTGGCTGCGGGCGGACGCACCGCAGCAGGTCAGGATCGCCGGCCTGGATCTCGACGTCGCATTCGGTGCCGGCGAGGAGATGCTGACCGAGGTGTCCTGCAAGTTCCGGGCCGACAGTGTTGCCGGCGAACTCGCGAAAGCCGGTTTGCAGCAGACACATTGGTGGACCGATGAAGCCGGTGACTTCGGCCTGTCGTTGGCGGTGAAATGAGCCTCGCACAGCAGTGGACTGATGCCCGTCCCAAGGTCGCCGGTTTGCACCTCGACAGCGGCGCGTGTTCGCGGCAGAGCCTCGCCGTCATTGATGCCGTCGCCGCACATGCCCGCCATGAGGCCGAGGTCGGCGGCTATGTGGCCGCCGAGGCGGCAGCGCCGGTGCTCGCGGCGGGCCGGGCTGCGGTCGCGGCGCTGACCGGACTCGACGCCGCCGATGTGGTCTACACGTCAGGGGCCAGCCACTCGTTGGACCTGCTGCTCGGCAGCTGGCCGGGGGAGCGCACGCTGGCCTGCCTGCCCGGCGAGTTCGGGCCGAACCTGGCGGTCATGGCCGCCAACGGTTTTCAGGCGCGCGCCTTACCCGTCGACGGGGACGGTCGGGTCGTGATCGACGAGGCGGCCCGCGTGCTGGCCACCGATCCACCGGCTTTGGTGCACTTCACAGCGCTGGCCAGTCATCGTGGCGTGGCTCAGCCGCTGGCTGAGATGGTCGCGGTGTGCCGTGAGGCGCGCGTCCCGATCGTGGTGGACGGCGCGCAGGCATTCGGGCATCTTGACTGCAACGTGGGCGCCGACGCGATCTACTCGACGTCGCGCAAATGGATCGCCGGGCCACGCGGAGTGGGGTTCCTGGCCGTGCGGTCTGAACTGGCTGAGCGGCTGCAGCGGCGGCTGCCGCCCGCGTCGTGGGATGTTCCGGTGAGCGTGCTGGCGAGCTTCGAGCACGGTGAGCACAATGCCGCGACCCGCATCGGTTACTCGGTGGCGCTGGGTGAATACCTCGCTGCTGGACCGGAAAACGTCCGCGGCCGGCTGGCGGAGCTGGGCCGCACGGCGCGGCAGGTCCTCGCCGACGTGCCCGGCTGGCGGGTGGTGGAACCCGTGGATGAGCCGACTGCGATCACCACGCTCGAGCCCACCGATGGTGCCGATCCGGTTGGGGTGCGCGCGTGGCTGATCGCCGAACGCGGAATCGTCACCACCGCATGTGAACTCGCGCGGGCGCCGTTCGAGATGACCAAGCCGGTGCTGCGGGTCTCACCGCATGTCGACACGACGGCCGAGGACTTGGAACAGTTCGCCTCGGTGCTGCGCGACGTGCCTTAGAGCCGCGTCGAGATCACGTCCAGTTGCGCCGGGCTGCGGCCGAGCACCCGAAGAGCTACCCCGGATTGGGAACCGCCCCGACCTCCGCCGCCTGAACCCGACGACCCACCGTTCTGAATTGAACGGCTACGTCACCGGGTCGGCAGCGGGTCGCAGTACTCCCTAGACGTCGGTGGAGTCGAATGCTACGGTCGTGCCGAATCGTTTCGGCAGACATGCCCCCGGGGCGATGGATGTCCAGACGGTTCTGCCAAATGGACGTGCGAGTGTCTGCTCGTGTGAAGAAAAGTGAGGAAAACCATGACTGAGGTGACTGCGGGCTCATTCGACGAGACCATGTGGAGCGGGCTCTTGCATGGAGGCCACGGCGGAACTTTCATGGGTGTGCCGAGCATCGAACTCGACCGCGACGTGATCAGGGCGTCTGGTACGAAAGCGGTCGTTTACGGATTCCCGTTCGACGCTACGACGATCAGCCGGAGCGGCGCGAACTATGGTCCTCGCGCGATTCGCGAGACTTCGGTGCAGTTCACGAACTTCCAGGCGACCTACGATTTCGACCTGTTCGCGCATCTACCGCTCGCCGACGGTGGAGACTGCAAAGTCGCTCTCGGCAACACCGTGAAGACATTCGAGCGGGTAGAGGCTGACATCGCCGAGATCGTGGCGGGCGGAGCCATTCCGGTGGTCTTCGGCGGCGATCATTCGGTGAGCATTCCGGTCGGCAAGGCCGCCAAACGACCGGGTACGAGCCCGGGATGGGTGCAGTTCGACACGCACCTCGACGCCGCACCGAACGTCGGTGGCGAGGAGCTGAATCATTGCTGCACCATCACCCGCGCGGTCGATAACGGCTACGACCCGTCGAAGATGGTGCTCGTCGGCATCAGCGGCTGGATGAACCCGAAGACCGAGTTGAAATATTGCCGTGACCACGGCATCCGGGTCATCTGGCTGGAAGATATCTGGGAGCACGGTGCCGCCTGGGTGGTCGATCAGATTCTCGAGCGCATCGGCGACGACGGGTTCTACCTGACGTTCGACGTCGATTCGCTCGACGCCGCCTACGCGCCAGGAACCTGCGCTCCGACACCGGGTGGAATGACCATGCGCGAGGCGCTGGAGATCACTCGCGGTATCTCGCCGGCCGGGCTTATCGGCGTCGATGTCGCGGAGGCGCTTCCGGCGCATGACCATTCGACCCGGACTCAGCTGATCGCTGCTCGCGTCGTACTGGAGGCACTCGCCTTCCACGCGGGGTCGCCCCGCACGCCGGTAAGAGTCGGCTGAGGTGACGTGAACGGGTGCGGGTTCGGGCTGAGCAGGCCCGGGCCCGCACCCGTGTGTGCGTCTACTGCTTCTACGATTCGTACAGTTCGGGGCGGCGCTGACCGAGCATGTCGATCACTCCGTCGCTGCTCATACCGACCTCCACCTCGGCAGTCAGGCCGCCGGTCTCGACGGAGTCGAGTGAGGCGAGCACGGAGCCGTCCCGGTCGATGATCCGGCTCGATCCGCAGAAGCTGTGTCCCGATTCGCTTCCTACCCGGTTCGCGTAGGCCAGCGGGACGCGGTTCTCCAGTGCGCGAGCGCTGCTTGCGATGACATGATCGCGCTCGTAGGGGTGCATGTTGGCCGACCCGGCGACGAGAAGGGCGGCCCCGCGGAGGACCAGGGTGCGGGATACCTCGGGGAATTCGAGCTCAAAGCAGTTCAGTACGCCAATCCTGGTGTCGCAGAGGGTGACCGGTTCGAGCACGTCGCCGCTGAGGAATGCCTCGCGCTCCTTCCCGAACAGGTGTGTCTTGCGAATGGGATCCTTGATCGTGCCGTCTCGGTCGATGGCCAGATAGGCATCGAAACAGCCACCCGGGCCGCGTTCGACGAACCCGGCCAGCAGGGCTGTGCCTGAGGAACGACAACGGTTCGCCAGTTCGGTGATCCTCGGATCGTCAAGCTGCAGTGCGATCTCGTCGAGAGCAGTCGTCTGGTACCCCGAGAGGAAGAGCTCGGGGAAGACGATCAGGTCTGTTCCACGCGTCGCAGCAATACCCTCTCCGACCCGGGAAATGTTGGCTTCGAGATCGCGTGGCCTGGGTGCTTCCAAACGTTTCGGCGACCGTAGTGTGAGCGCCGTTACATGCCTTCACCTGTGAATCAAGGGAGCCCCATGGCCGAGGCGCCGATGGTGATGAAGAGAGAATTCACCACGTTTTCCGCTCTGTCTGTCGCGTTCGCATTCGTTTCGCCGATCGTGGCGGTCTACAGCGTCCTGGGCGTCGGGCTGGCTACCTCGGGGCCCGCGTTCATCTGGGGCGGCCTCATCCTCTATGCCGGCCAATTCGTCGTGGTGCTCACGCTGGGTGTGCTTGCTTCGAAGTGGGCGGATTCGGGCGGTATCTATCAGTGGTCTCGCCGGCTCCTGGGATCTCGCTACGGTTGGTTCGCCTCGTGGACCTACATCTGGACACTGCTGATCACGCTTCCTGCCGTCGCATACGCCGGAGCGGTGCTGATGCCGCCCATCTTCGGTCTTTCGGGCGTCGATCATGGGCTGGTGACGTGGTTGGCGGTCGCGATCCTCGCGTTCAGCACGCTGGTGAACCTCGCTGGGCGAGTGTTCATCAAGATCCTGATGGTCGCAGTGATCGCCGCCGAGGCGGTGGGGTCCGTCGGGGTTGCGATCTGGCTGCTCGTGTTCGAACGCCACCAGAGCCTCGAGTACATTTCACCGACGGCGCTCCCTGACCACCAAGGGGTGCTGTTCGCGGCTCCACTCGTGATGGCCATCGCGTTCTCGAGTTACTTCGCGATCGGCTTCGAGAGCGCGAGTTCGATCGCCGAGGAGGTCAAGCGCCCGAAGCGGGCTGTGCCCCGGGCGATGGTGGTCTCGTTCTTCGCCATCATGGCCATCGTGGTGTTCAGCACGCTCGCGTTCACGCTCGCGGTGCCGAGCGAGGACTTCCTGCGAAACCCCGAGAACGCCGCGGATCCGGCCGTCGCCATCATGGCCGGCGCGCTTCCCGAGCCGATGTTTCGCGGCATCCTCGCCCTTTTCGTCATCGCATTCGCTGCGAGCCTCATGACGATTCAGATCACGGTCTCTCGAATCGTCTGGGCGACAGCGCGAAACGGAGAGCTGCCGTTCGCCCATACCCTCACGAGTCTTTCGGGAGCGACCGGGCTGCCGAGGAAGGCGGTGGTCGTCACGGCGATCATCGCGGCGCTGCTCTTTATCCCGTTCCAGAGCGAGGGCATCCAGATGGCCCTGATCTCCTTTTCCTCGGTGGGATTCTTCATCTCCTTCCTCTTCCCGATCCTCGGCCTGGCCATCGCGCGCGTTCGCGGCCAGTGGAGCGAGGAGCCCGGCCTCTTCCTGGGACGCGCGGGACGAGTGATCGGGTGGATTGCGCTTGCGTGGCTGGTATTTCAGATCGTGAACGTCGCGTGGCCCAGAGAGTCCGGCAGCGGCTGGGCCAGCGACTGGTCGACGATCATCGGGGCGCTGGCGGTCGGACTACTCGGCGTGGTGGTCGAGAACTGGGTGCACCGGAGGAGACTGCACGCGGCCTCGACGGGCCAGTCGATCGTGATTTTCGAGCGTGACGAGTCGGCCGACGAAGAACCCGACCGCGACCCGGAGCCAGAGCCTGGTTGCGACCCGCTGCGGAACTACAGTGCCAGCCCGGAGACCGTGTGAGGAGCCCGTTCACTCAGTCCGCGAGCGTCGATTCTCGAACGGTCAGCGATGCGTTCACGAGTTCGCGACGGCGGCCGGTCTCCCCGTCGAGTGCCGCAACAAGCAGATCCACTGCGACCTCTCCCAGCCGAACGGGGTGCAGATCGAGTGCGGTGATGGGTTTCTGCAGGCCGTAGTCGAGGTAGCGGCTGTCCGTGAGGCTGACCACCTGGAGGTCGTCGGGGACGGCCAGCCCGAGCATGTGGGCGCTGCGCTCGGTGGCGAATGCCAGCGTGTCGAGTGTGGCCAGCACCGCGTCGAAACGGCGATCGGGAGAGGCGAGTGCGGCCCGGATCACCGGCTCGGCCTCATCCACACGCGGGCCGGGAGAGCGGATGATGATCGGGTCCAGCGAGACGGTCGAGCACCAATCGAGGTATGCGGAGAGCTCGTCTCGCACATAGGAGGAGCTGGTCTCGCTCAGGAACAGCGCCGTTCGCGAACTGCGGACCGCGTTCAGATGCACCAGAGCCGTCGTTGTGCCGGTGGAGAAGTCGTTGTCCACCCAGCTGAAGTCGCCCGAGTTCCGACCGATGGTGGCGCAGGCCAGGCCGGTGCGCGCGACTTGTGTGAGCAACTCGTCGTCATCGCTCGGGTCGACCACGATCAGGCCGTCGGCTGCGGAGAGGAACGCCTCTGAGGACAGGTGGGACGGGAGCATGGACAGGAGGAACCCGCGCCGGAAGGCTTCAGCGCTGGCCCCGTTGAGGACCCTGAAGTAGTACTCGATGTCCCATTCGGGTTGTAGATCGGTGGTCGAGGACCGTACGGCCATAGGGGAGACGGTCAGCACGAGCGAGCCGGTCCTGCCCGCATTCAGGTTCTTGGCGATCCGGTTTGCCGTGTACCCCAAGCGATTCGCGACATCGATCACGTTCTGACGAGTGGCCGCGGCGACGCGTCCCTTGCCGTTCAGCGACTCTGATGCCGTGGCGATCGAGACGCCGGCTTCATGCGCGACGTCCTTGATGGTGATGCGGCGGGGTTTCACGGAGCGCCCGACTCGCAATCCGTATTTGAGAACTGGTCAAGATTGGCCAGGACTGTGTCCACCGTGAGGTCGAGTGTCCCGAGTTGATTCGCAGGGGGCAGCAACGTCCGGAATTCTTCGA
The DNA here is from genome assembly GCF_004762045.1 of Mycobacterium sp. DL99. Lineage (GTDB taxonomy): Bacteria > Actinomycetota > Actinomycetes > Mycobacteriales > Mycobacteriaceae > Mycobacterium. The sequence goes on along the minus strand of NZ_SJOM01000007.1, from coordinate 6,052,009 downwards.
CCAGAGCGCCGATTCGCTCCTTCGTGTAGCGCAGCGTGCGATCCGAACCTGCTTCGTCGGCCAACACGGTTCGCAGGGACGGGTCTGAGGCGGAACGCGTTTCGCCCAGATCGACGAGGTGCCGATACGCGCTCCACAGTGGCAGTGTCGGAACTCCGTTGCGGAGATCGGCCCCGTGATCCTTGCCGAGGTTCAGCGCGTCGTCCCTGACGTCAAGAAGGTCGTCAGTGAGCTGAAATGCGAGGCCGAGCCGCTGGCCCGACTCGCGGAAACGATCCTGGCACGCCGGGTCGTACGAAGCTGCCATGGCACCCAGCTCGAAGGCCGCTCCGAAGAGGGCGCCGGTCTTGAGCGTGGCGTAGTCCTCGATTGAGGGTTGGCCGTCGTCACCCCATCCGAGCGTCGGTTCGAGAAGTTGGCCCTTGCAGAGCTGCCCGAAGGCGCGAGCGAGGGGGGTGACGGCGCGCTCGCCGAGAACTGCCGCGGTTTCGAACGAGACGGCGATGAGCAGATCTGCGATGAGGATGGCGGTGGCCTCGTCCGCGGCGGAGTGCAGCGATGGCAGCCCCCGGCGAAATTGAGACCTGTCGATGATGTCGTCATGGACCAGTGAAGCGGTGTGCAACAGCTCGAGGGCGACGGCGGCATCGGCAGCGAACCGTGGATCCGGCGTGCCGAATGAGTGCGCTATGAGGAGCAGGGTCCGGGCGCGCAGGTGCTTCCCTCCGGAGAGGGCGTCGATGACCGTCGATGGATCCTCAACTGGGAGCGGGGTTTTCGCAAGGCGCTCGGAGATCTGAGCCCGAAGACCGGCGGCCACGGCGGACACCTGGGCATCGATCGCCTCCGGGGAGAATGGTTCCACGTCTCGTGCGAGCGTGATCGGCGTCGTCACTTGGGTCCCTTCTCCGTTGGATGCGAGGAATCCAACCAGGATACGGACACGCATGACGGGTGCCAAATCGATTCGGCACCAGTGCGGCCACCGCTCTGACGCGGCGGCCTATCTCAGCCTGCCTTGTGTGCGGTCAGCAGAAACGCCGGGAACTTGATGCGGCCCTTCTCGTCAAAGTCGTGCTTGGGCAACTCGAACGGAACATCGGCAGGCATCGCGACAGCATTCGCATGGATGAATGCCGGCCGGATGTCGTCGACCTCCCAGTGCTTCGACACCGCGGCGCGCAGTTCGTCTTCGGACACCTCGTTGGGCTTCGTCTCCAACTCGGCCGGGAACGCGCCCTTGGCGAACACCAGCACGTAGTAGTGCGCACCCGGGGCCGAGGCCCGGCGGATCGATTGCAGGTATCCGTCGCGACCTTCGACCGGCAGCGAGTGGAACAGGGTCGAATCGATCACGGTGTTGAACCGGCCGTCGTAACCCGTAAATGACGTGATGTCGGCCTGGGCGAAGCTGGCCGTCGACAGCCCGCGCACCTGCGCAGCCTGATTGGCCGCCGCGATCGCCGTCGGGCTCAGATCCAGCCCCACGACGGTGTAGCCGTCCGACGCCAGCGCCAGTGACAACTCGGCATGGCCGCAGCCCGCGTCGAGCACATCGCTCTCGAACTTCCCGGCCTGGTGCAGCGCCGCAAGCTCGGGCTGCGGCTCACCGATGTTCCACGGCGGCTGGCCCTCGAAACCTGCTTCCCCCTTGTACGCGCCATCCCAGTCCAAGACCTGTCCAGAAGTCATTCCTCCAACGTACGCGTCTCAATCCCACGTATGGACGGGCTCATTACTGTGCATACGCTGGACATACTCCCGCAACATTTCGGCCAGCGCCTTGGGCCTGGTCAACCCCTGTGACTGCAGCTTTTGCACGGTTGCCACCTGCCACGTCGACCCGGTCCGTCCGGTCTTGGCGCGACCTTCGATCACCCCGAGATAGCGGTCACACACCTCCCCCGCCACACCCCAGCGGCGCAGCCCGTCGTGCGCCATCGGGAGCAGCCTGCGCAGCACCAACTCATCGGGCGTCACCTCGCCCAGACCGGGCCAGTACAGCCGGGCATCCAGGCCGTTCTGGGCGCCCTCGATGAAGTTGTGGTGGGCCGCGGCGAAGCTCATCTTGGTCCACAACGGGCGGTCTTCCTCGGACAGCGTTCGCAGCAGGCCGTAGTAGAACGCCGCATTGGCCAGCATGTCCACCACGGTCGGGCCGGCCGGTAGCACGCGGTTCTCCACCCGCAGGTGGGGAACACCGCCCACCACGTCATATACCGGGCGGTTCCACCGGTAGATCGTCCCGTTGTGCAGCCGTAGCTCAGCCAGCTGAGGCGCCCGGCCCGCGGCGAGCTCGGCGACCGGATCCTCGTCGGACAGCTCGGGTAGCAGCGACGGGAAATACCGCACGTTCTCCTCGAACAGATCGAAGATCGACGTGATCCAGCGCTCGCCGAACCAGACCCGCGGCCGCACGCCCTGGGCCTTGAGCTCATCGGGCCGGGTGTCGGTGGACTGGGTGAACAGCTCGATGCGGGTCTCGGCCCACAGCTGATGACCGAAGAAATACGGTGAATTGGCCCCCACCGCGAGTTGCGGGCCGGCCAGCACCTGGGCGGCATTCCAGTTGCGGGCGAAATCGGCGGGGGATACCTGCAGATGCAGCTGCATGCTGGTGCATGCGGACTCCGGCGCGATGGACGCCGACTGCAGACTCAGCCGCTCCGGCCCGGAGATGTCGATGGGCATGTCCTCGCCGCGGGCGGTGAAGATCGAGTCGTTGAGCGCCTGATAGCGCGTCGACTGGCTCATCCAACCGTCCGACAGGTGCTCGGGCATCAGGGTCGGCAGGATGCCCACCATCACGATGTGCGCTCCGTCCTCGCTGGCCTTGGCCTCGGCGGCATTGAGGCTCAGCCGCACCTCGTCCTCAAGGTCCAGCGCGGCTCGGCCGGGCAACGGTCGTGGAGGGACGTTGAATTCGATGTTGTAGGCGCCCAATTCGGTTTGATAGGCCGGATCGGCGATCGATGCCAGCACTTCCTGGTTGGTCATCGCGGGTTGGTACTCATCGTCGACGAGGTTGCACTCGATTTCCATGCCGGTGAGCGGGCGCTCGAACTCGAAACTCGACCGGGACAGCATGGTTTCGAACACGTCGAGGCACAGTTGCACCTTGCGCCGGTACTCCTGCCGGTGCGCGCGGCTGAACTCGGTGTTCTTGACCTCTTCGCCCACACCGCGATGCAACAACGCGAACGGGCGTGCGCGCAGCAGAATGGCCAAATGACCACGGAGGCGGAGGCCGACCGATGACCTCAGCGGTTGAGGACGACCAGGGCGGGCTCGAGCAGGTCTCGCACGTCGATCGCGTCGCATCACTCACCGGGGTGCGCGCGGTCGCCGCAATGACGGTGATGGGAACCCACGCGGCGTACGGCACCGGCCTGCTCTCGCACGGATACCTGGGGCTGATGAGCGCCCGCCTCGAGGTCGGGGTGGCGATCTTCTTCGTGCTCTCGGGGCTCCTGCTGTTCCGCCCCTGGGTGCAGGCCGCGGCCTCGGGGGCCGACGCGCCGAGCACCCGACGCTATGCGCGAAATCGGTTCCGCCGCATCATGCCCGCCTACGTCGTCACGGTCCTCGTCGTCTACGGGATCTACGAACTGCGGCCCGTACAGCCGAATCCCGGACACACGTGGCCCGGCCTGCTACGCAACCTGACCCTGACTCAGATCTACGGCGACAACTACTTCGCGGAGTACCTGCACCAGGGATTGAGCCAGATGTGGAGCCTGGCGGTGGAGGTCGCGTTCTACGCCGTGTTGCCTCTGCTGGCCTATCTGCTGTTGGTGGCGTTGTGTCGCAGGCGTTTTCGGCCGGTTCTGCTATTGGCCGGGCTGACTGTCCTGGCTGCGGTCAGCCCGGTGTGGCTGGTGCTGCTGCACAACACCGAATGGATGCCGGTCGGAGGTGGTGCCTGGCTGCCGCACTATCTGGTCTGGTTCGTCGGCGGGATGGTGCTGGCCGTGCTGGGCACGATGGGCGTGCGCTGCTATGCGATGGCGGCGTTGCCCCTGGCGCTGGCCTGCTATCTGGTGGTTTCGACCCCGATCGCCGGGATCACCACCGCGGTATCCCTCGACCTGACCGAGGACCTGGCCAAGACGATGTTCTACGCGATCATCGCGACACTCGTGGTGGCCCCGCTGGCGCTGGGCGGGAACGGTCTCTACGCGCGGCTGATGGGCAGCCGGCCGATGGTGTGGCTGGGCGAGATCTCCTACGAGGTATTCCTGCTACACGTGGTCGCCATGGACCTGGTCATGGCGTTCGTGTTGGGCTGGCACGTCTACACCGGATCGGCCACGGTGTTGTTCATCGTGACCTTGGTGTTCACGGTGCCGTTCGCCTGGCTGTTACATCGGCTGACTCGGCCGCGCGGTTAGTCACGGGGCCTGCCCCGGCCCGCCCGGGCGGGGGCAGGGATCCACCGGGCTGGGCCGGTGCCGCAGCCGCGGCCCGGCCGTAATCCTGTTGTGGCGACAGCAGATCGGCGTAATCGCCGTATTGCGGTGCTTGCTGGGTTGCCTGCGACTGGGCGTAACCCTGGCCATACGCCTGGCCGTAACTGCTGTGCTGCGACGAATCCTGTTGTGCCACCGCGCCCTGCTGGTAGTACTGCTGCACGGCCTGGTTGTAGTAGTCGAGATAGGCCTCGTAGCCGCCGGCGGCGGTGGCCGCGGCCGGCGGCTCCGGTGCCAGCCACATCGCCGCGACGGCCGCCACGGCCTGCAGTCCGTTGAGCACCGCGATGGTCGTCAGCACCCAGCCCGAGGTGGAGGAGGTCAGGACGCTCGACAAGGCATCGAGAAAACCCGCGGCGGCCAGGACGGCGGGCAGCCATGGGAGGGCAGTCTGCTTGGGCAGCAAGCCGATTGCGGCGGCCAGGGCGGCCAGTGCGGCGAACCTGACGTGCCAGTCGTTGCCGCCGCCGTCGGCGGCCGGTCCGAAACTCACGCAGTAGCCGATGAGACCCAGCACCACCACCGCGATCGACAGGTTGCGATGAAGCGGATTGACCACGATCACTCCTTCATATCAGTCAGTGCTGTTCGCGGACGCTCTCAGATAACGCATCTCGTCGTCGGTGGCGACCATCGTGACCACCGCCGAACCGGCCTGGGTGCTGACCTTGACCGTGTCGTGTTCCAGTGAGATCAGATCGAGGACCACGTCGGCGTGATCGGAGGCGGGCGTATTCGGTGGGGCGAGCACCATGGTGGTGACCCCGATCCGGACTGATTGCTCTGGAACACCGTCGAACATCTCGACGGTGTAGTTGCGCTCCGCACCGGCCTGGATGGCGCGCCGGTTGAAGTCGGCAACCCACAGCAGGTCATTGCGCCCGACCACGTCGACCATGTCGCGCCAGAACGCCGGACGCCGGCTGTGCACCAGCACCCGGGCGCCCAACGCCAGCGAGCGCAGCACCACCTGCTGCGCCAGGTGCAGTGTGCCGACGATCTCCACCCGGCGGATCTGAGCGCCGAACAGCGGCAGCGCGACCGCGCGGCCCTCCTGGTCGGCGCCGATCACCTGTCCGCAGCCCGAGGCCGGCAACGCCAGATCACTGAGCGCATCACCGCGGAGGCCGGACGCCCAGTGCTCGATGTGGTCGGACCCGGGGACCGTCGGGATCGGAAGCGTCGCGGCCAGCGCGGAAAACTGCTGACCGTGCAGCGGGGTGAGACCGCGCAATTGGGTGGGGACGCGCACGTCGCTGTCGAAGCGGACCAATCCGCGGACCTGGACCAGATCTTCGTCGGTGCCGTGATCGGGGGCCTCGCGCAGCGACAGGCACACGGTGGTGGAGTAGCTGGGTACCGTCCACAGCAGCCCGAGTCCCGCCGTGGTCAGCATGTTCGGCTGCACGGCGAAGCTGGACAGCCGGAAGTGGCCTTCGCGGCAGTCCTCCCAGGTTTCTTCGACGGTGCCGAGATTGATGCCGTCGCTGAGCTGATTGGTGGCCGCAGCGATGCCGCTGGCGGACAGGAACTGGGGCTGAAGGCCCGCCTCGGCCAGCCGGTTGGCGACGCGACGGGTCGCAGTGGTGGCGGCGCGCAGGATGCCGTCACGGTCACCGCCCCGGCGCCGGACCGCCTCCGCGCAGCGTGACGGGTTGAACCGCACGGCAATCCATACGGTGCGCTGGGCGATCGCGGGCAGCGGCCCCAGCACGGAGTCATAGACGGCGGCGACGTCGGTGTGACCGGCCGAGCGGGCGCCCTGACTGATGATGTCGATGGATTCGAGCGTGATGTCGAACTGGCGCAGGCAGTCCAGCAGCGCCTGCACGGGAACCATCTCGCCGGAAACTGTGACCCCGGGCTCCAAAACGGTCAGAGCCCTGGGGTTTTCGTCGATCTTGAGCAATGACAGCAAAGTCGAGCCGTTCCAACGGAATCCGATCTGCAACCCGTCGGAGGTCGGAACGTCGAACGGTTCGGTCGGCAGGGATCCCGGCTCGGTCTTGCCCGCGCGTCGCCGTCGATTCCGCAGAAACCTCCCGCGCAGCGCCAGTGCCCGCGGTGCTGTCGTGCCCTTGACGACCGGGGCAACCAGCAACAGCGCCGGCACCAGACCCACCGCCGCGCCCTGCCAGCCGGGCCGGTGCAGTTGCTGCGCGACGACGATGCCGGCGCCGACGAGTATTTGCAGGACGATCAGGTCGGCCAGGGGGACGGGCCGCTGCGGGCCAGTATCGCCGGCGGTGGTCAGCTTTGCTGCGAAAGTCAATGGACGCATCGCTTTTCGAATAGGCGCTCGGACGTCATGTCGAGGTGGTGCGGACGTGCTAAACACTACGCATGCCAGCGCAAGTTACCACTCGCGCACAGGTGAACGGCTACCGTTTCCTGATCCGCCGGCTTGAGCACGCGCTCATCCGGGGCGATTCGCGGATGATCCACGATCCGATGCGTGGCCAGATGAGGGCCCTGATCGTGGGGGTGGTGATCGCTGTCCTGATCACCGGGGCCTCGGCCGTGATGGCGTTCTTCAAGCCGGCACCCAACATCGGCGACGCGCAGATCGTGCTGAGCAAATCGAGCGGTGCGCCGTTCGTCCGGATCGGTGACCAGATCCACCCCGTGCTGAATCTGGCCTCGGCCCGGCTGATCGTCGGCAGGAACGACAGCCCCAAGCAGGTTGACGACAAGTTCCTCGACGCCGTACCGCGCGGGCCCATGGTCGGCATCGTCGGCGCGCCCGCGAGCATCAACCGCGGCGACGACCTGGCGACGTCGTCGTGGACTGTCTGCGACAACCTGCTGATGCCGGCCGTCACCGAAACCACCGGCACGCCCAGCCTGCAGACCACGGTGCTGGCGAATGACCCGGTGCTCGACGGCGGCATTCGCCCGGCCGACTCCGCCGAGGCGATCCTCACCGAAACCGGCGGCACCACCTATCTGGTCTACCGCGGTGTGCGGGCCCCGATCGATGTGTCAGATCCGGTCCTGGTCAACGGACTTCACCTCCAGGGCGCGGCCACCCGGCCGATGTCGTTGTCCGTGCTCAACACCTTCCCGCTGGTCGACCCGATCACGCCGGTGCTGATCCAGGGTTCGGGGGAGCCCGGCCTGCTCGGACCGGACCACCCGGTGGGAGCCATCGTCAAATCCGTCGACTCGCGAGGTGAACAGCTCTACGTCGTGCTGCGTGAAGGTCTGCAGCCTGTCTCGCAGGCCACCGCCGACATCATTCGCTACAGCGCGTCCGGCGAGGTGGCCACCGGCGAGATCGACGAGATCGCGCCCGCAACACTGGCCGAGGTGCCGACCGTGCACCGGCTGCCGATCGACCACTACCCGCTGGTGTCGCCGCGGATCGTGTCGCCCAATCCCGATCGGGTGGTGTGCATGGGCTGGCAGCGGTCCAACACCGACGCTGGAGCGGACGTACGGCTGCTGGTCGGGCACCGGTTGCCCACCGCCGAGGGAGCTCAGATGGTTCGGCTGGCCAGCGCCGACGGCGGCGGCCCGGGGGCGGATTCGGTCTACCTGACCCCGGGAGCCGGCGAGTACGTGCAGGCCACCGGCAACGATCCCGACAGCCGCTCGGCGGGGCAGCTGTTCTACGTCTCGGATACCGGAGTGCGTTACCACATCAAGGATTTGCCGACGGCCGAGGTGCTCGGGGTCAGCGGCGTGAAGGTGCCCGACGGCCCGGCCAACGCCCCGCAGTGGGCACCCTGGCCGGTGCTGTCGCTGTTGCCGCCCGGGCCGGAGCTGTCTCAGGAGGCGGCCCTGGTCGCCCATGACGGGATGGCCGCCGACCCGGACAGCAGTAAGGTGTCAACCGGCTGACCAGGCGTTTACAGTCGCATCTCGCGGAAGAACGCGTAGACCCGGATGATCCAGAAGCACAGCGGGAAGAGCGATCCCACGGCGATGTATTCGAGTATCTCGACCTGACGCCGCGCCACCGGGGAGAACTCGCGCAGGGGTGCGACCAGCCCGCACGCCAGGATCAGGACGAGCAGCACGACCGCGGCGCGGGCCTGCCACCCCTCGACGTTCAGCGCGGTCTTGAGGACCACGGCGACGGCGATGGTCAGCCCGCTGCCGATGAGCGTCGCCGACTGCACCAGGTCGTGATGGCCGCGACCGCGCAGGCACAGCACCGTCGCCACCATGACGGCGAAAACGGTGCCCTGCCAATAGAACCCGTTGCTGACGTCCACGGCCAGGTAACAACCGGCCAGGGCCGCCAGCGCGGCCGCGACGAGAATCCCGGTGAGGTGCTGATTGGCCCGCCGAACCCGGCTGATCAAGTCTTCCTCGGTGGGGATGATCTGTTTGCCGATCGCGTTGACGCCCTCGACGGTGGGGCCACCCTGGGTCTCGATGTCATCGAGCGGCTCACCCGCGGTGGGCACCCGTGGGATCGGGAGTTTCGACAGCCCGATCGTCACCCGCGGGGCAAGGTAGACGACGATAACGGCCACGGTGGCGAGCAAAGCACCTACCGCGCGGATGGGTGGCTGCCACAGCAACATTGCCGTCGAACTGACGCCGCCGAAAGCGCACGCCGCGATGATCGCGGTGTACACCGCGGATCCGCTGCCCGAGACGAGCAGCACCAGGAGCGCGCCGAAAGCGGTCAGGGCGAACGCCATCGGCAGGGAGGTGGCGCCGGAACCGTCGGGTACCAGGTACAGCGAGCCCGCGAAGACCAGTGGCGTCGAGACCGCGGTGATCCAGCCCGGCGCCGCGGCGAACCCCGGCCGGTGCGCCACCAGGCAGGCCAGCAGCATCCCCATCACGCCGAGGGCCAGTACCGCCGCGGGCACTGCGGGTTGGGCGGTCCACCGTGCCGTCACGCCGGCCAGCGTGACGGCGGCGGCCGCGGCGACACCGAACCCGGCCAACACGTTGGCGTTGTCCGCGAACCAGCTCGCCACGGTGCCGGCCGCTGTGTCGTGGGTGTCGTCGACGTCGTCGAACAACAACGGGCTGACCGGCTGGCCGACCGCGCGGATCATCAACAGGTCGCCGTCGTGGACGCCCGCCTCGGCGATGGACAGGTGCGGGGCGATCGGTTCACCGCCGAGCGGTGCCAGGGTCCACCGCCCGTCGGCGGCGTCGAACTCGATGATCGCGTCGTGCGCGGTGATCTGTTCATTCGCGATATCGATGACATCGGGAATGTATTGGGCGATGCTGACGTGTGCAGGCAACCCGACGTCGATGTTCAGTTCGCCGACCACCAGGGTCAATCGGCTCAGCTCGGGTTCGGCTTCTTGATCAAGCTCTGACTCAAGTAGGGTCACAATCCAGTCGGCCTCCTGCGCAATGGGATTGCTCGACACGAACAATACCCAGCATCCGGCCCAGCAGCTTCCGGGGAGGGAAGGTTGAGTACGCAGGGGTTCGTCCGCCGCCTTCGGGTGGCGCCGCCGCGGATGCCCGGAGGCGAGGTCAACCTGGCCCCACCGCCCGAGGTGCCGCGGGCCATCCCGGGCAATCTGTTCATGCGGCTGATGCCGTTCGTGATGCTGGTCGCGGTGATCGGCATGATCGCGCTGATGATCACGGTCGGTGGCCGCGACATGGCCAGAAGCCCGATGTTCCTGCTCTTTCCGATGATGATGGTCATGTCGATGGTCGGCATGTTCATGGGCGGCGGGAACAAAAATGGCAAAGCCGCCGCCGAGCTCAACGAGGAACGCAAGGACTACTTCAGTTACCTGGCGAATCTTCGCGAGGAAGCCGACACCACCGGGGCCGAACAACGCACGGCGCTGGAATGGAGCCATCCCGATCCGCGCGCGCTGACCGATGTGGTGGGCACCCGGCGCATGTGGGAGCGACGGCCCAGCGATGCCGATTACTGCCATATCCGGGTCGGTATCGGGACGCACCGGTTGGCGACGCGGTTGATGGCGCCCGAGACCGGCCCTCCCGAGGACCTGGAACCGGTGTCGACGGTGGCGTTGCGCCGGTTCGTCAAGACCCACTCGGTGGTGCATGCGCTGCCTACCGCGGTGTCGCTGCGGGCGTTTCCCACGATCACCTTCGAAGGGGAGCGCAAGCTCGCGCAGCAGCTGGTGCGCTCGATGGTGTTGGAGCTGTGTACTTTTCACGGTCCGGACCATGTGCAGGTGGCGATCGTCACGGCCAACCCCGACGGTGAGAACTGGAGCTGGGTCAAGTGGTTGCCCCATGCGCAGCATGCCTCGACCCGCGACGGCATGGGTTCGATGCGGCTGCTGTTCCCCACGCTCGAGCTGATGGAGACCGCGATGTCTGCGGAGCTGGCCGAACGCGGCCGGTTCACCCGCAACGCACAGCCGACGCAGGGCCTCAAACAGCTCGTCGTCGTGCTGGACGACGGATTCGTCACCGGCGACGAGCAGTTGATCACCGACGCCGGGCTGGACAGTGTGACGCTGCTGGACCTGAACGGCCTGCGTCCAGGCGGGTCGGCTCGGCGCAGCCTGCAACTGGTCGTCGAGGGCGACGACGTCGCCGCGCGTACCGCGGTGGGCGTCGAACGGTTCGCCACCCCGGACACGATCACGATCCCCGAGGCCGAGACCACGGCACGGCGGATCGGCCGTTACCGCCCGGCCAACGCCGCGCACATCGTCAGCCTGGAAGCCGATTCGAGGGCGGTCGACCCAGGCCTGATGGCGCTGTTGAAGATTCCCGATGCCGCCGGGATCGTGCCGGAACAGGTGTGGCGACAGCGGTCCCCGCGGGAGCGGCTGCGGGTGCCGATCGGGATCACCCCGAACGGTCAGCCCATCGAACTCGACATCAAGGAAGCCGCCGAAGGCGGGATGGGCCCGCACGGTCTGTGTATCGGCGCCACCGGATCGGGCAAGTCGGAATTCCTACGCACGCTGGTGTTGTCGATGATCACGTCGCACTCGCCCGAGCAGCTCAACCTGGTGCTGGTCGACTTCAAGGGCGGGGCGACGTTCCTCGGTCTGGACGGGATCGCCCACATCGCGGCCATCATCACCAACCTCGAAGACGAACTGACCATGGTGGACCGCATGCGTGACGCGCTGGCCGGCGAGATGAACCGCCGCCAGGAGTTGCTGCGCTCCGCCGGAAACTTCCCCAACGTCACCGAATACGAGCGGGCCCGCGCGGCGGGCGCAGACCTCGAACCTCTTCCCGCCCTGTTCATCGTGGTCGATGAGTTCTCCGAGCTGCTGTCGCAGAAGCCGGATTTCGCCGAGCTGTTCGTGATGATCGGCCGGCTGGGCCGCTCGCTGCACATGCATCTGCTGCTGGCCTCGCAGCGGTTGGAGGAAGGCAAGCTGCGCGGCCTGGACTCGCACCTGTCCTACCGGATCGGCCTCAAGACGTTCTCGGCCGGCGAGTCGCGCAGCGTGCTCGGCGTGCCCGACGCCTATCACCTACCCAGCGTCCCCGGTTCGGCGTTCCTGAAATGCGATGCCTCCGAACCGATCCGGTTCAATGCCTGCTATGTGTCGGGGGAGTACGTCAAGCCGCGGATATCAGCCCGCACCGGGCGGGTGACCCAGTTGGGCGCACTCGCGCCCAAGCTGTTCACCGCCACGCCGGTCAAGAAGGACGCGGTGCCCGCGCGCGGCCCGGCGCCTTCGGCGCTGCCCGTCGAGGTGGATTCCGCCCCGGCCGGACCGGTCAAGACGACGCTGCTCGGTATGGTCGTCAGCCGGCTGCGCGGCCACGGCAGGCCCGCGCACGAGGTGTGGCTGCCGCCGCTCGATGACAGTCCGGCGGTGAACGAGCTTCTGCCGGAATCGGATTGGTCGGCACCGGTGAATGTCAACGGCCGGTTGTGGATGCCGATGGGCGTGGTGGACCGGCCCTACGATCAGCGCCGCGACCTGCTCATGGTGGACCTGTCCGGCGCCCAGGGCAATGTGGCGGTGGTCGGCGGGCCGCAGTCGGGTAAGTCCACCGCGCTGCGCACGCTGATCCTGTCCGCGGCCGCGACCCATACTCCCGAGCAGTTGCAGTTCTACTGCCTGGACTTCGGCGGCGGCACGCTGACGAGCCTGGCGAAGCTGCCGCACGTCGGCGGGGTGGCCGGCCGGATGGACGCCGACGCGATCCGGCGCACCGTCGCCGAGGTGGCCGGGGTGCTCCGGTCCCGCGAGCAGCTGTTCCGCGAACTCGGCATCGAATCCATGCGGGACTTCCGCCAGCGCAAGGCCCAAGGCGGCGTGAGCGAGGACAAATTCGGTGATGTGGTGCTGGTCATCGACGGCTGGGCGTCGATCAAGAGCGACTTCGAGGCGCTGGACACGGTGATCCAATCGCTGGCCATCCAGGGCCTGTCGTACGGCGTTCACCTGGCCATCACCGCGTCGCGCTGGATGGAGATCCGGCCCGCGGTCAAGGACATGCTCGGCACCCGCGTCGAGCTGCGCCTCGGCGATCCGATCGACAGTGAGGTGGCACGGCGGTCCGCTGAGCTGGTGCCCATCGGACGGCCCGGCCGCGGTATCAACTCCGAGCGGCTTCACATTCTGATCGGGTTGCCCCGGCTCGACTCCAGTTCGGAGGTGGAGGATCTGCCCGCCGGAGTGGCCGGAGCGGTCGAGGCCGTCCGCGCGCACTACGGGGACCGTGAGGCGCCGAAGGTGCGGATGCTGCCGCACGATGTGAACCGCGACGACGTCGTGAAGGTGGCTCGCGATGCCGGTCAACTGGGCAAGGCCCGCATCGCGATCGGCATCAACGAGGAAGAACTGGCCCCCGTCGTCCTGGATTTCGATTCGCAACCACACCTGGTGGCCTTCGCCGACACCGAATGCGGAAAGACCGGTCTGCTGCGCAACATTGCCGCCGGTGTGATGGAGAACGCCAGCCCGCTCGAGGCCAAGATCATCCTGGTCGACTTCCGCCGCTCGATGCTGGGCGTCGTCCCCGACGAGTACCTCGGCGGCTACGCGACTGCCCCGCAGTCGTGCACAGATCTGATGATGGCGCTGGCGGGCGCCCTCAAAGATCGGCTGCCGCCCAACGACATCACCCAGCAGCAACTCAAGGAGCGGTCCTGGTGGTCAGGGCCGGACCTGTTCGTGATGATCGACGACTACGACCTGATTCCCGGCGGATCGCTGAGCCACCCGCTCGGCCCGCTGGTGGAGTATCTGCCGCAGGCCCGCGACATCGGTCTGCGCGTCGTCGTCGCGCGGCGCAGCGGTGGTGCCGGGCGGGCGATGATGGATCCGATCATCGGGCGTCTGAAAGACCTGTCCTGCAACGGTTTGGTGATGAGCGGAAGCAGAGACGAGGGCGGGCTGTTCGGCGGATACAAGGCCGGCACGATGCCCCCCGGCCGCGGCATGCTGGTCTCGCGGACCACCCGCAGCGGCGTGGTTCAGCTGTCCAGGATGCCTGACCTGTGACCGGGGTCGAGGAGCTTCGCGCGGTGCTCGTGGTGTCCGCGGCACCCGAGGCGATCCGGGTGTCCGTGGTCGGGGGACGCACCCAACTCGATGTCGCGCTGCCGGCCGACGTCCCGGTGGCGGCGTTCCTGCCGGAGCTGGCCCGGCTGATCAGGTCCCGCGACGACGAGCGCGGCGACGACGTGGCCGATCGCGATGAGCGACGGACGTTCTGGGCGCTCAGTCGCGAGGGCCGGGCCGGCAGCGGTGTGCTGGAGCCCGACCGGACCTTGCGTGAGGCCGGGGTGGAAAACGGTGAGCTACTGCGACTCTCGGCTCACCGTGCGCTGTCGCCGCCCACGCTGTACGACGACGTGGTGGACGCCGCGGCCCGGCTGAACCGGGCTTCGTACGCGGCCTGGAGTGCCTCCGCGGCGCGAATGATGGCCTTCGCCGGGTGGTGGCTGTGCTCGGCGGTATGGGTCGTCCTGCTGCTTGCACCCGCGTTGACGGCGCACCGGCCGACGATCGTGATCGCTGCGGCGGTGATGCTGGTGACGCTGGTCGCCGGCGCGGCACTCGTGCGCCGAGTGCTCGGCAGGGCCGACATCGCCGCGGCGGCGGGTCCTCCGGCGATCGCCATCGGTGCCGCAGCAGGCTGGTTGCTGGCGGCGCCCCACGGCGCGGTCGGCCTGGCCTCCGGGTGCGCAATATTGTTGGGGCTCACGGCGATCTGCCATCGTGCGATCGGTGCCGGCCATTGGACCTACGTCGCCGCAGCGGTGGTGCTGGGCTTCGGCACGGCGGCATTCGCGGCCCGGGCCCTGGGCGCACCGGTCACGGTGGTGGCCACCGTCGTCGCCGTGGTCGCGGTGTTCGGATGCCTGGCGGTGCCGGCGCTGACGGCACGGCTGGACCAATATCCGGTGGCGTCGGCCGGCGCGTCGCGCGCCGATGACCCGTTCACCACATCGGCAGTGCAGACCCAGCCCGGCGCCCCGATGCCGAGCGCGGAACAGGTGTGGGATCGCGTGCATTCAGCGGTGCTGACCCGCTCCGGGCTGCTGGCCGGTGCGGCAACGACCGCGCTGATCGGCACCACCGTATTGATGCGGGCCGACACGGGTTGGGCGGCATTCGCTTTCGCCCTGGTCTGCGCTGCGGTGCCGGCCTTGCGAAGCCGTCGGGCCGACACCTGGCCGGAACGTGCCGCGCTTGCCGTGCCCGCCCTGGGACTCGTACTGATGGCCTGCGTGCAAGCCCAGACCGGGGTGTGGACGTTGCAGCTCACCGGCGCCGTCGTGCTTGCGGTGCTGGCCGTCGCCGGGGTCGCAGCCCCTTACGTTCGCCGGATCCGGACCGCCGCCGGGTATCTCGAGTATCTGGCTGTGGCCGCGGTGATCCCGCTGGCGCTGTGGTCGCTCGGACTGTACGAACGGCTGGGCGGCTAGTGAGCGCCCGGCGACACGCGGCGGTGGTGACCGTCGTCCTGACCGTGGCGCTGGCCGGCTTCGGTGCACCCCCGGCCGGTGCGGTGACGCCGCCCGTCGTCGAGCCCGGTCCGCCGCCGATCGGGCCCGTCGCACCGGCGCAGCCCACCGAACTGAAGGCGATCTGCGGTATTCCGACCGGCGTGCTGCCGGGCACCGACTTCACCAAGCAGACCAGTGCCGAGGCGATGCTCGAATACCGCAGGGCCTGGCGCTTTTCCCGCGGTGCCGGGCAGAAGGTGGCGGTGATCGACACCGGCGTCAACCGTCATCCGCGGCTTCCCGCGCTCGAACCCGGCGGCGACTATGTGTCGAGCAGCGACGGCCTGGTCGATTGCGATGCGCACGGCACCCTGGTCGCCGGGATCATTGCCGCGGTGCCCGCCGACGGTGACAGCTTCGCCGGCGTCGCGCCGGAGGCTTCCATCCTCTCCATCCGCCAGAACAGCGGCGCTTACAGCGTCGCGGGCACGAGCAGCAGCCAGAACGACGATCCCAACGCGACATCGATCGGCTACGGCAACAC
Organism: Mycobacterium sp. DL99; assembly: GCF_004762045.1. Classification (GTDB taxonomy): domain Bacteria; phylum Actinomycetota; class Actinomycetes; order Mycobacteriales; family Mycobacteriaceae; genus Mycobacterium. The sequence continues at coordinate 6,036,150 of NZ_SJOM01000007.1, read as the reverse complement.
ACACACGCTGGCGCTTGCGATCGCTCGGGCGGTGGATCTCGGTGCCACGGTGATCAATCTGTCCGAGGTGGCCTGCGCTCCTGTTGCGGCCGGAATGGACGATCGGGAGCTCGGCCGCGCGGTGCGATACGCCTACGAACGCAATGTCGTGGTGGTGGCGGCGGCGGGCAACTTCAACTCCCAGAGCATGTGCAACGCGCAGAACAACATGAACGATCCGAACCAGCCGTTGCACAAGGGCTGGAGCAGCGTCAGCACCATCGCCAGCCCGGCCTGGTTCGCCGACTACGTCCTGACGGTCGGGGCAGTGACCACGGCGGCCGCCCCGGCCGACTTCAGCCTGCACGGACCATGGGTAGCGGTGGCCGCCCCCGGCGAGCGGGTCACCTCGCTGGACCCGGGCGGGCCCGGGTTGAGCAACGCACAACTCGGCCAGCAGGGGCTGGCGCCGCTGAACGGCACGAGCTTCGCGACGCCGTTCGTATCGGGGGTGGTGGCGTTGATCCGGTCGCGGTATCCCGACCTGACCGCAGGTGAGGTCAAGGATCTGATCGAGCGCACCGCCCGCACCCCCGGGAATGGACCCAACCAGGCCACGGGTTATGGAGTCGTGGACCCGGTCGCGGCACTGACCTACCAGCTCCCGCCGGGGGCCGACGGTCGCGATGTCACTGCCTCTTCACCGATCAGCGGGCCACCGCAACCTGATCCGGGTAATGTGCGGGCCCGCAGGATCGTCTTCACCGTCACCGCGGCGTGTCTTGCGTTGATGGTGGCGGCGGTAGCGGTGGCTGCTGCCCGGCGACGGACCAGGTGAGTTAGGGGAAAGATGCCGGACGAGAATCGGCCGATCGGCGAGCCCACATCGCTCGACGACTTGGCTCCTGGCGAATTGGACGAGGTGGAGGCCCGGGCGGCCGCGCTGCTGGAACAGATTGCGGCACAACGGTCAGCCCGGCAGATCCACACCGCCAAGTCGCCCGCCGACGACACAACCGATGCCTTGGTGGTGCCGCCTCCGCCGCCGCCCGCGTCTGCGGCACCGGTCCGCCGGCTCGCCCCGCCGCCGTGGCAGATGCACAGCTCGATCGGATCAAGGGAGTTCGCCGAACGGTTCGACCTCGAGGAGCCTGCGCCTGAACGTCCGGCTCCTGAGCCGCAGGTAGCGCCGGCTCCTCAACCGGAACCGGCGACGGATTTGATCCCGATTCCGCCGCTACCCGCGCCGCCGCGGCCGGTCCCACCGATGCCTGCGCCGCCGTTGCCACCTCCGCCGCCGCCGTTACCGCCACCGGGATTCATGCCGCCGTTGCCGCCACTTCTGCCGCCGCCGGGTGTGGCTCCGCCGCCGCAGTACTCGCCGGTGCCGCCTTCGCTCGACGACGCCGGGATCCTGAACCGCTCACGCACCGCACCTCATTCCGGATGGCGCCGGGCCGTGCACCTGGCCAGCGCCGGTCGTGTCAGCCCGGGAGAATCGCGTAGGGAGCGTGAGCGGGACGACCTGCTGGCCCAGATCCGCCAGCCGATCGCCGGTGACTTCCGGATCGCCGTGCTGTCGATCAAGGGTGGGGTCGGAAAGACCACCACCACCTTGGGATTGGGCTCGGCGCTGTCGATGATGCGCCACGACCGGGTGATCGCGGTCGACGCGAACCCGGATCGCGGGACACTCGCCGAACGGGTGCGGGATGTTTCGAGCGAGTCCACGGTGCGCGACCTGCTGTCGGACCCGAACATCGAGCGCTACGCCGACGTGCGCAGCCACACCCGGATGGCGGGCAGCCGACTGGAAGTGCTGGCCAGCGAGCAGGAGCCCGCGGTTTCGGAAGTATTCGGCGAGTCCGACTACCGCCGCACCGTCAGCATCCTGCGTCGCTACTACAACATCATCCTCACCGACTGCGGTACCGGCATCATGCATTCGGCGATGGCGGGCGTGCTCGATCTGGCGCACGCGATCGTGCTGGTCAGCTCGCCGGCGATCGACGCGGCCCGTAGTGCGTCGGCAACGCTGGACTGGCTGATGCAGCACGGACATTCGGCATTGGTCCGCGAGGCGCACGTGGTGCTCAGCGCGTCCCGGCCCGGTTCGGCGAAGCTGAAACTGGACAAGGTCTACGAACACTTCGAAGCGCGCTGCCGCTCGGTGCACATGATCCCGTTCGATCCGCACCTGGCCGAGGGTGCCGACGTTGACTTCGACCTGCTGGACCCGTCCACCCTCCAGGCGTATCTGGAACTGGCTGCCGCAGTGGCGGAAAAATTTCCCCGGCTGCGCGGTGCACCCCAGTACCGGTGACCGCACCGCGCTCGAGCATCGAGGCAAAGTATCGGCGAATCCGCCAAGGGGCTGTGAGCTATCTGTGCGGAATGCGGACCAGCCCGTTGGCCTTGGTTGTCCCTACGAGTTGGCAAATTGACGCGTGAGCAGCATTGTGACGATGGCAATTTCGCCATGCGTAATTGTTCGCGCACTCAAATATGGTCAGCCGTAATCGAATTCGACTAAGTCTGTGGCGGCGCCATTGCGAATCTGGAACACTGATCCGAATGAGCAACGATGCCCTCCGGCATCAGATGACCGAGGTGCTGGCCCTGGTCCAAGAGCAGATGGCCGATATTGCTGCGGTGCAGCGCGAGCAGGCGCAGCTCACCGCAAGTGCTGAGGAGGCAGACGGCTTGGTCGCGGTGACGGTCGACGCCCGCGGTCATGTCATCGAGACTGTCATCGACGAGTCGTATCTCGAAGAGTACGAACTCGAAGAACTCGGCGGCCACGTGACCGCGGCGGCGCAGTCAGCGGCGCAGCTCGTCGCGCAGCGGTCGGCTGCCCTGATGATGCCGATCGAAGAACGGCGCCGGATGATGCCGTCACTGTCCGACTTCGCCGACAGCGCGCCCGATCTGCGCGAACTGACCAGATCCGTGTTCGGCAACGACGATGCAGTCGTCGGAGCGGGCCGGCCGGAGGATGACGACCGGGACGAATCCGCATTCCCCACTGTGAGGAGCTGAATCGATGGCTGACGAACTCGGTGTCGGACCTTCTGACCTGCGGGCGACCTCGAGGAACCTGAATGATGTCAGCGTCAGGATGAAGAACGTGCTGTCCACCCTGCAAGCCAATCTGATGGCCGAAGGTGCCGCATGGGGTGACGACAAGATGGGTGACGGGTACGCGAAAGGCAGTGCCGGGTATCTGGCGCAAAAGGATTGGGTCGACGGCTCGGTGGTGGTCAAGACCGATCTGCTCGACTACTACTCGGACGGTTTGAAGGGTTCCGCGGACTCCTTCGAACAGAACGACCAGCCGTAGTCGTCTGCCGCATGGAGTGGTGCGCCACATAGGCCTGTTGCCACACCAATTCGCTTATGGACATCCAGATCCCACCCGAACTCCAATGGGTGTCATATCTCGCGGGCGGTGAGTGGCCGCAAGGCAGCGAAACCCGAACTCGCCGAATCGGCGAGCATTATCAGGCCGCGGCCGAAGCATTGCAGGACCTCGTCCCGGATCTGAACAGGGTCCGCGGTGAGACGATGTCGGTACTGACCGGCGACACCGCCGATGCTGCGGATCGACAGTTCGCCATGCTGTTCGACGGCGAGTACACGGTGGACAAACTTGCCCAAGGAATCTCGGGAATGGGTGAGGGCGCCACCAATTTCAGCTCCGAGATCGAATACAGCAAGCTGTCGACCATCGTCGGGCTGGCGCTCGCCGCCGCTGAGATCTCGTACAGCCTCGCCATGGCCGGTCCCACCTACGGGGCGTCGACGGCGGCGATCCCCGTCATCGAGACAACGACCATCGCGTGGATACGTGCGGTCATCATGTGGGCGATTCGGCGTCTCGGCGAGAAGATGGCCGAACTGCTGACCAAGACGATGATGAAGAGGCTCCTGCACGAAGGCTGGACGGAAGCCTTGGAGGAGCTTGCACAGGGCTGGCTTCAAGAGGGGATCGTCCAGGGCGTCCAGGCCGAAAAGGGGCATGCCGATTTCCGGTGGGACCGGTTCAAACAGACTGGGATCTCCTCGCTGGTCGGCGGCGCAGGGGGCGGAATCACCGCCGTGCCGGTTGCGCATGGGCTCGGACCCGCTCGCAACCGGTTCACCGCGGCGACCAAGGGCGCGACCACCATGTTCACCGCCGGGGTGTCGGGCAACGTGGCCGGCACGTTGGCCGTCGGCGGTGAATTCGACACGATCTCGATACTTGCCAGTTCCACCAGCACCAGCATCGGTGGTCTGAAAGGCATCGGCGGAGGTCATCCGGCGCAACAGGGCAACCAGACCAATCCGGCCGGTCTCCCGCGGCCCGATGCTCCGAACGTCGGGCTGCGGGGCGAGGATCCGGATGGCCGGCTGGACACCGGCCGGCAGGACAGCGAGAACGACGGTGAGGATGACACCAACCGAACTTCGCAGAACGATTCCGCCGGGCCATCGGCCGCCCCTGCCAAGTCGAGTCCGGGACGTGCCGGCGCTGGTCAGACGAATAACACCACACCGCAATCGGATTCGAAGCAGGCAATCCGAAATGGGGAACGTCACGGTGCCGTCGACGAGTCGACGGATCAGGACTCCGACGAGTCGCAGGATCAGGCCGACGCCGAAACAGACACCGATGCCGATACCAACACCGATACCAACGTCAAGCACGAATCCGACGATGAGCCGGCCGTCGTGCCCGACGAGGAGCGCTCGTCGAATACGCAGCACGACAACAACGATTCAGCCGACACTCCCGCCGAGGAGCCAGCGCACACTGCCACGCTGAGCCCGGAGCAGGATGTCGCCAATCCTGCGGCGAATGTCGCTACGACGGACGTGCCGCACGCTGCAGTGGCTGCAGAGCCGGTGTCGGTCGATACCGGGCAGACCGTGGGCACTCAGGATGTCGAGGGCGCACACGATACCTCCGAGGTCAGAGACGTCGCAGAGGTGACTGCTGATCCGGCGCAGCAGACTCCCTTAGCGGAAGCACCCGAACAGCAGGGCCCGGCGGTTGCCCCTGCTCAACCGTCGTCGACCAGCACGGTTTCGCCGGCGCCCTCCTCGCAGACGTCGGTCCCCACCACGTCGACAACACCCGAGCAGAGCGCGAAACCGGCTGCCGCAAAACCTGATTCAAAGTCCGATTCAAAGCCTGCCGAACCCAAGCAGGAAGCTCCGGCAGCGCGCCCCGCCGGGCCGGAATCGCAGGCGGCAGGGGTGCCCGCCGCGCGTGTCCAGGAGACCGCCCAAGCCACGCACCAGACCGGCACCCAGGACAGCGACGAGGACGTCACGCCGGCAAGCGTGGCGCCCGAGGTTACCGAAACCGGCGATCCGGACCATGGCGATCAGAACTGTCTCTTCGACGCTCGCGATGATCTGTCGGCGCACTTCCGCCGCGAGTACCAGGTTGACGGGGAGCCGACGTCCACTGGAATGCCTGCGCGGGCGTTGTACCAGGCCACCAGTTCGCGGGCGGACTTCGCCACCTACAGCCAGATCGAGGCCAGGCTGCGGGGCATGGCGCCCGGCTCGGCCGCGGTCATCACCTCCGCGTGGGCCGGCGATGGGCAGCGCCAGGGCGGACATGCCTATGTGGCGGTCTACGACGGCAAGGATGTCTATCTGCTCCGCCGCGGTGAGCGGCAGGGCTGGCCACCGTCCTGGGGTCAGAGCGCGGTATCGACGACAGCAGTGGGTTACCTTGATGCAAACGGTGATCCGGTGGACGAGCTCGGGCTCCGCTCCGATGATCTCGATGCCGCGATTGCAGTGGGCGACGTGCAGGGCACGCCGGACCAGACGCCGGGTGAGCAGTGGCGCGGAGTCGCAACGCAGAGTCAGATCGCCGAAGAGGCACTCGCCAAGCGCGTGCCTCCGGTCGACGCCGGTGACCTGCGAAATCCGTTGGGGTTGATGGAATCAGCCGATGCGCGTGCCCGCGCCAATGCCACCTGGTGGGGGGCGCTGTCCGGTCCTGAACAGCGCGCCCTGATCGACACGTACCCGCAGCACATCGGTAATTCAGAGGGCATTTCGCCGGCCGCCCGCCACGAGGCGAACACCCAACTACTGGAGACGCAACGCCGGCAGTTGGAGTCCTGGCGGGACAGCGGCCATCGGCTCAGCCGCAGCCAGAGCAGGACGCTGGCCCGGCTGGAGCGGATCCAGAGTTCGCTCTCCGACGCGCAAACCCGGGCACGGGAAGCCGGGATCGACGGTCCGATGCTGTTGGCCTTCGACGCGTCGGCCTTCGGCGGCGACGGGCGGGCGATCGTCAGCTTCGGCGCGGATCCGTATCAAGCGGATTCGGTGTCGTGGCACGTGCCCGGGCAGGGCACGACGATTGACCGGATCGGCGCCTGCATGGACGGCGCTCTCAACCACCTGCAGGCCACGCTCCAGGCCAACCCGGGGCAGTCAGCTGCCTCGATCGCGTGGCTCGGCTATGACGCACCCAGTGGTTGGAGTGGGTGGCGGGTGGCGGGGCACGGGTCCGCCCGAGAGGGTGGCGCGGTTCTCTACAGCGACGTCCGGGCGTTCAACGCGGCCCGCGACACCTGGGCCGGCGACGGCAGCCACTTCACCGACAACCACATCTTCGCCCACGGCTACGGTTCGAACGCCGTTAGCTATGCGGGTCGAGATGGTCGCCTGGCCAACGATATTCGCACTGTCAGCCTCACGGACTCGCTGGGAGCCGGACCGGTGCGCCGCGCCGCGGAGTTCGGGATCGGGGCCGACAACGTCTACGTTGTGTCCTCGTCACGGGACGTCCCGACCGCGCTGGCCGGGCGAACGCCGATCGCCGAGCTCAGCCTCGGGGCCGACCCCTGGGCGGAAGCCTTCGGGGCCAACCGGGGAACCCACACACAACTCGAACCGTCTTCCGAGACCGATGTCCCTGCTCTTGAGCCCACGGCGCCGACCGTCCAGAGCACCCGCGCGATCGCGGATGAGGCCCTGGCGCAACGGGATCCACCCGCGAGTGCCGCCGATGTGGTCAATCCGCTTGGTGTGGCCGAGGACGCCAGAACCCGGGCCGAGGCCAACGTGCGCTGGTGGGCGGGTCTGTCCGAGGAACAGCGCGATGCTCTCGTCCAGACGTATCCGACGCGTATCGGCAATTCAGAGGGTATTCCGCCGGCCGCCCGCGACCTGGCGAACCGCACCGCGTTGCAGATGGCCCGGGATCATGTACAGAAGAAGCTTGATCGCGGCGAAAAGCTGACCAAGCCCGAGAAGAATCACCTGCTGCGCATGAATCGCCTGGACGCCGCGCTGCAGCAGATGGGGCGCGAGGCGGCGGAGGCCGGCCTCGATGCGCCGCTCGTCCTGGCATTCGACCCGCCTGCGTTCGGTGGCGATGGCCGGGCGGTTGTCAGCTTCGGCGCGGATCCCTATCAGGCGGATTCGGTGTCGTGGTTGGTGCCAGGATTTGCGACGACGATCGACAAGCTCGAAGGGAACATGCGCAATGCGCTGAACCACCTGCAGTCGACGCTCCAAGAGAATCCGACGTTGGCGGCGACGTCGATCGCCTGGATCGGCTATGACGCTCCCAACGACTCGGCCACCGCTCGCGTTGCCAGGCCGACCCTGGCACGCCAGGGTGCCGAAATTCTGTACAGCGACCTCCAGGCGTTCAACGCGGCGCGCGACACCGTGGCCGGCGACGGCAGCCACTTCCGCGACAACCACATTTTCGCGCACTCATACGGCTCGACCACCGCGAGCTACGCCGGCAGGGACCAGCGGCTGGCCAACGACATCCGCACGGTGACGCTGCTGGGTTCACCGGGTGCCGGCCCGATGCACAATGCCAGTGAGTTCGGTATCGGCAATCACAACGTGTTCGTGGCGTCCTCCTCGCTGGACCCCGTCACCGGGTTGGGCGGGCGCACCCCCGGCGAGAACGGCCGGTTCTTCGGACGCGGTCTCGGTATGGACCCGGCGATGAAAGAATTTGGAGCAGTGCGGGTTACCGCCCAATTCCCAGCATCGATGAACGACGGCGGCAGCGTCGGCACCCATCGAAGCTACTACCGGTACATGGACGGCGACACCGATCCGCGGGTACGTACCGAATCGTTGGCCAACTTCGGCCGCATTGCCGCCGGGCAGCCAGAGAGGCTGCATCTCGAAGGGCACCGCACCGTTGTCGACGGACGCACCGTAGAACCGGCCGAGGGGCGGGCCCTACGACTGGACGGTGACACCGACACCCACCAGCCCGGGGAGCCACGTCGGTGGAATCCGCGGTGGCATCCAGGCGAGGTTGAGCCGTCAGCGACGCAGGTGGCGGCGGATCAGGCGCTGGGGCAGCGGATCCCGCCGGTGGGCATCAACGATCTGGTGACCCCGCTGGGGAACGAGCCGCAGGCGGTGGCCCGGGCCCAGGCCAATGCGGCCTGGTGGTCAGGGTTGTCGCCGGGTCAGCAGCTTGCGCTCACGCAGGCGTACCCCTACCAGATCGGCAACGCCGAAGGCATTCCGGCTGCCGATCGCAATACTGCCAATCATCGTGTACTGCAACGCTATATGGACCGGGCCGCCGGCATTCAGGCGCAGATCGACGCCGGCACCCGCCCCACCGACACACAGCTCGACTTCCTGCTGCGGGTGAATCGCCTGGAGAGCGCTCTGCAGAGGGCACATGTGGCCGCCCAGCAGGCCGGCGTGGGGGACCCGTTGATCCTCGCGTTCGACCCGCCGGCATTCGGCGGCGACGGGCGCGTGCTGGTGAGCTTCGGCGCCGATCCGTACGTCGCGGATTCGGTGTCGTGGTACGTGCCGGGCATGGGCGCGCAGATCAACAAGCTCGACTACCTGATGCACTGCTCGTTGAACATCCTGCAGTCGATTCGCACTGAGAACCCGTCCATCTCGGCGGCCTCGATCGCCTGGTTGGGTTATGACGCACCGAATGACTCGGGGACGGTGCGGGTCGGTAGTTCGACTTTGGCGGAGGCCGGGGGCGACATCCTGCACGCCGACATCAGCGCGTTCAACGCGACGCGCGACGCGTTCGCCGGGGACGGTAGTCATTTCACCGGCAATCACATCTTCGGGCATTCGTACGGGTCGACCACCACCAGTTATGCGGGACGCGGTGGGCGGCTGGGGGAGCATGTCAGCACCATCACGCTGCTCGGTTCGCCCGGTGCGGGGCCGTTGCAGAGTGCCAGTGATTTCGGGATCGACCCGCGCAACGTGTTCGTCGCCTCGTCATCACGGGATTTCGTGACGGGCCTCGGTGGGCGTACATCGGATTCGCATGGACGTTTGGGCCGGGGTCTGGGCACTGATCCCGCGATGGACACCTTCGGCGCGCAGCGGATCCGCGCGGAGTTCCCGGCATCGATGGACCGCAAGGACACGACCGCGACCCACAACGCGTACTTCGACTTCCAGGAGACCGATGGCCCGGGCACCCGGCAGTGGCTGGTCACACCTACGAACGAGGTCCGTTCGGAGTCGCTGGCGAACCTGGGCCGCATCGCTTCCGGGCACACCGAACGACTCGACCTCGAAACCCACCGCACGATGCAGGAGCGGCCGGGGCGCCTGTTCGGAACCCGCAGGGCAACTGTCGAACCCGCGGCGGCCCGGAGCAACAACGGGGGCCGCAACTGGTGGAATCCGCGGTGGCGTGACGCCGACATCGAAGTCGACCCGCAGCACGCGGTCACCGAACCCAACTGGACCGCGAGCAGTGGCCAGACACAGCATGCGGCGACCCGTGCGGTAGCGGATGCCGCATTGGCGCAGCGAGTTCCGCCGGCAGGGGCCGCCGATCTGGTCAATCCGTTGGGCCGGGCCGGCGATGCGACGGCGCGGGCAGAGGCCAATGCACGGTGGTGGTCAGGCCTGACCGATGCGCAGCGGCAAGCGTTGATCGAGACGTATCCGAGCCGGATCGGCAACGCCGAGGGTATTGCGCCATCGGCCCGCGATGCCGCAAATCGCCTCGCCATCAAGCGCTTCCAAGAACACGTGCAGTCGATGATCGACCGTGGTGTACGACCGGGGAAGAACGAACTCGCCAATCTGTTGCGGGTGAATCGGCTGGACGCCGCGTTGCAGGCAGCGGCGGCGAACGCGGCGCAGGCCGGGGTCGGGGGCCCGATGGTGCTCGCGCTGGACCCGTTCGAATTCGGTGGTGACGGCCGGGCAATCGTGAGTTTCGGGGTGGACCCGTATCAGGCGGACTCGGTGTCGTGGCTGGTGCCCGGATTCGCAACCACTGTCGACAAGCTCGAAGGCAACATGCGCAATGCGCTGAACCACGTGCAGTCGACGATGCGCGAGAACCCGACGCTGGCCGCGACTTCTATTGCCTGGATCGGCTACGACGCACCGAATGGCATGGCCAGTGGCCGGGTGATGAGCCCGGGGCTGGCGCGTGCCGGTGCCGAGATCCTGTACAGCGACATCCGGGCATTCAATGTTGCGCGCGATACCGTGGCCGGCGACGGCAGCCGGTTCGACGGCAATCACATCTTCGGCCACTCCTACGGTTCGACCACCGTGAGCTACGCGGGCCGGGGCGCGCGGCTGGCCAACGACATCCGCACCGTGACATTGCTGGGCTCCCCAGGCGCAGGCCCGCTGCACCACGCCAGTCAATTCGGGCTCGAGGACGGCAACGTGTTCGTCGCGTCCTCGTCGAGGGACCCGGTCACCGGGTTCGGTGGGCGCAGGGCGGAGCAGAACGGCCGCTTCGCCGGGCGCGGTCTGGGTATGGATCCGGCGATGGATGAATTCGGAGCGGTTCGGGTTACCTCCGAGTTCCCGGCATCGATGAATACCCGAAGTTCGTTCGGAACGCACAAGAGCTACCACCACCACGTGGCTGAGGGCGACGGTGCACCGGTGCGCTCCGAATCCCTGGCCAACTCCGGGCGGATCGCTGCCGGCCGTACCGAGCGGCTGGACCTCGAACGGCACCGCCGTGTTGTCGACGGGCGCACGGTGGATCCGGCCGCCGGACGGCCACTGCGACTGGACGACGACACCCAGGTGGAACACGAGGGCCCGCGGCGGCCGTGGAATCCGCGGTGGCGCGCGGGTGAGATCGAGCCGTCGGTCGCGCGGGTGGTGGCGGATGAGGCGCTGGGGCAACGGATTCCGCCGCTGGCCGTCGACGACCTGGTGCATCCCCTGGGTAGAGAATCACAGGCGGTGGCTCGCGCCCGCAACAATGCCGCCTGGTGGGCGGGATTGTCGGAGGACCAACAACAAGCCCTGCTCCAGGAGTACCCACACCAGATTGGCAACGCTGAAGGCATCCCTGCCGCCGTTCGCGACATCGCCAACCGGGAGATGCTGCGGCGCTACGCCGAGCGGGCCGCGGCGGTGCAGGCCAGGATCGACGCCGGCGAGAAGATCAGCAATCGCGAGATGGACTTCGTGCGTAGGGTCAACCGTCTCGAAAATGCCATGCAGCGAGCGGAAGTGGCGTCCACGCAGGCCGGGGAAGGCCACCCGCTGTTGCTGGCGCTGGACCCGGGGGCGTTCGGTGGCGACGGTCGCGCGCTGGTGAGCTTCGGGGCCGACCCGTACACGGCGGACTCGGTGTCGTGGTACGTGCCCGGCCTGGGTTCTCAGCTGGACAAGCTCGACTACATCATGCACTGCGCGTTGAACATTCAGCAGTCGGTGCACGCCGAGAACCCCTCATTGTCGTCCGCCTCGATCGCCTGGCTGGGTTATGACGCACCGAACGATTCAGCATCGGCGCGGGTGGCCCGGCCAGGCCTGGCCCGCGCCGGCGGTGAGATGCTCTACACCGACATCAGCACGTTCACCGCGGTACGGGATGCATTCGCCGGGGACGGAAGCCATTTCAACGGCAACCACGTATTCGGACACTCGTACGGCTCGACCACCACCAGCTACGCCGGGGTCGACGGGCGGCTGGCTCCCCACGTCACCACGGTGACGCTGGTCGGTTCACCTGGTACCGGCTCCTTGCAGCATGCCGGCGATTTCGGCCTCGACGAGGGCAGGGTGTTCGTGGTCTCGTCGTCGCGGGACTTCGTCACCGGCCTGGGTGGACGGACACCGGGTTCGATGGGGCGCTTCGGGACCGGCCTCGGTACCGACCCGGCGATGGACACGTTCGGTGCGCGACGCGTCAGCGGCGAGTTCCCGGCGTCGATGGATCGTAAGGACACCCTGACGACCCACAATGCCTACTTCGATTATCTGGAAACCGACGGTCCGGGCACCCGGCAGTGGCTGGTCACCCCATCGCACGCGGTCCGTACCGAGTCGCTGACGAACGTCGGCCGCATAGCCGCCGGGAACTACGACGACGTTCGTGCCGAACCGCACCGTACCGTCGACGGAAACCGTTCGCGCACCATCGAACCCGCGGCGAGCCGGCAAGCCATGCGGCTCGATGACGATCCCGGTGCCTTTCACCCGACCGACACTCACCAACGGAACCGCATCCCACGCTGGGCCCGAGGCAACGACTGTGCCCAGGTCCTGGCACAGGAGGTGTCGGCACGGACTGGCCGAAACATCCCGCTCGACGTGGCGCCCTCACGCCGGGGGACGCCCGCGCGGGCGATGTTCCGAGCGTTCGGGTCCAGCGCGGATTTCGCGACGTACGCGCAGATCGAAGCGACGCTGCTGGGCCGGCCCTCGGGCTCGATGGCGGTGATGGCGTCGCGCTGGAGTGGGGGACAACCCGTCGGCCACGCGTATATGGCGGTCAACATCAACGACCGGGTGTACCTGTTCGACCCGCACACGCGCCAGTATTCGGGCTGGCCCCCGCACTGGGGGCAGGACGCGGTAACCCAGACCGCTGTCGGCTATCTGGACGAGGACGGCAAACCCCTCCAGAAGGGGCGGTGGTACAACCAGTTCGCGGCAGCCGCCATCGGTAGGGTCCAGGGTCTTCCGGAGGGGCTCGCCCACGGAAATGTCGACGGCAGGACGGCTGCCGAGCGTGACACCGCGAATCGGGATGTACTGCAGCACTATCGAGACCGCGCCGACCACATTCGGACAAAGCTCGATCAGTTCGGCCCGACCACCCGCGAAGAACGTGCCTTCCTGGAGCGCATCGACCGCCTCGACCTCGCGGTGCGGAAGGCCGATGCGGACGCGGCGCGGGCCGGCCTCGACGCCCCGCTGGTGCTCGCGTTGGACACCTCGGCCTTCGACGGCGGTGGGCACGCCGTCATCAGCTTCGGCGCCGACCCGTTCCACGCCGCGAATGTGACCTGGCAGACCGCCCGTGGATCGATCGAGCAGTTGGGCACCGTCACGGCCCGTGCGCTCGATGGCCTGCAAGAAACCCAGGATTCGGCGGCCATTGCCTGGATCGGCGCGGACACCGGGGCACTGCACCAGGAATTGGCTGCATTCCACGCGACCCGGCAGTCCTTGGGGGAACCGGGACCGTTCACCGGGAATCATGTTGTCACCCAGGCCGACTCACGGAATTCCACGGAGCGTCCCGCGGCCCAGGTGGTGGCCCACCGCGGGGCATCCCACGACTTCCCGGAGCAGACCCGGGCCGCGTACACCGAAGCGCTGCGGCAGGGAGCGGACGCCCTCGAATGCGATGTCCGGCTCACCAAAGACGGTGAGCTGGTGCTCATCCACGACAAGACCGTGGACCGCACGTCCAACGGCGCCGGCCGGGTCGGCGACATGACGCTGGCCGAGCTGCAGGCGCTCGACTTCGACGGTCATGGCATTTTGACCCTTGACGAGTTCATCCAGCTCGCCCAGGACGCCGAGCGGCCGGTGACGTTGTTCATCGAGACCAAACATCCTGCGCAGCAGGGCTTGAAGATCGAGCGCGAGGTGGTCGCCGCGCTGCAACGGCACGGGCTGACGAATCCGGGGCCGGATCAGTTGGTCAAGGCGGCGGTGATCTCGTTCTACCCCGATGCGTTGCTGCGGGTCCGCATGGCCGCGCCCAACGTCCCCACGGTTCTGCTGGGCCCGTCGGCCCGGTATCTGGCCGGCATAGTGGGAGCCACCGCGATCGGCCCGTCCATCGAAACGCTGCGCAACAATCCCGAACTCGTCGGGGCGGCCGCCGAGCGAGGACTGGCCACCTACTGCTGGACGGTCAACAACGAAGCCGACGTGCAGTTCGCGCGGGATCTCGGCGTCGACTGGGTCGCCACCGACCACCCGGGCCGGACCGGGAACATGCTCGGAGACGCACCCACGCGATCGCCTGGTGAGCATGAAAGTTCGGAGACGGCTGCGGAATCCGTGGACCGCCAGACAGTTCAGCAGAGGGCCGAAGACGCCCTGTCGCGGCGGATACCGCCGGTGCGGCCCGACGAACTGCGCAACCCGATGGGGCCGGCTGAGGAAGCCTCGGCGCGCGCGGCCAACAACGCTCGCTGGTGGTCCGGCCTGACCGACGAGCAGCGCAGCGCCCTCATCGAGACATACCCGCAGCACATCGGCAACGCCGAAGGTATCGATGCGACAGACCGAAACCGCGCGAACCGCAAGGTGCTGCAGCAACTACGCGACGAAGCCGACGCCGTTCGGTCGAAGGCAGACCGCGGAGAACGGCCGACGCGCGCCGAGCGGAAACTTCTGCGCCGGGTGGACAAGCTCGACCTCGCGATACGCAAGGCGGATGGCGACGCGGCGCGGGCCGGGGTGGACGGGCCTCTCCTGTTGGCCTTCGACCCATCGGAGTTCGGCGGCGACGGGCGCGCCATGCTCAGCTACGGCGCCGACCCGTACACCGCAGAATCGGTGTCCTGGCATGTGCCCGGAATCGCCAGCTCGGTGGACTCACTGCTGGGCTTCAACACCACCTCCGCGCTACATCATCTGCAGGCAGTGCAGCAGGAGAATCCCGGATTGTCGGCGGCCTCGATCGCCTGGATCGGGTACGACGCCCCGAGTGGCTGGAGCATCATGCGTGCCGCAGGGCACGGCATGGCCCGCACCGGCGGTGACATCCTCTACAGCGACATCAGGGCATTCAATGCGGCCCGCGACGCCCTCGCCGGCGATGGCACTCGCTTCACGGGCAACCACGTCTTCGGCTATTCCTACGGATCGACCACCACCGGATACGCCGGCCGGGACGGGAGATTTGCCGGCCATGTCCGCACCGTGTCACTGGTCGGCTCCCCCGGCGCAGGTCCCGTGCGCACTGCCGGCGAGTTCGCCATCGGTGCCGAGAACGTCTTCGTCGCGTCATCGTCGCGAGATGTGGTCACCGCGTTGGGCGGTCGCACCTCCGGATCCAACGGCCGGATCCTCGGAATCGGGCTCGGCACCGACCCGGCGATGGATTCCTTTGGTGCTGTGCGGGTTACCGCCGAAGCGCCGGCCGTCATGAACCGTATGGCAACCGGTGGCACCCATCACACCTATTTCCTGGACACGGAGGCGACGACAAATCTCGGGCGCATTGCTGCCGGGCGTACCGATGCCGTCACTACCGAGCAGCACCGCACCGAGCTGGGCCGGAGTCGGCGTGCGCCGTTGCTGCGCACAGTCGAACCCGCCGGAGATCGGGTGGGGGGCCGACGATTCTGGAATGCGCTGTGGTGCCGACCGCCGAACTGCGTCGTCACCCTCAGCGAAGAGTTGTCCTCGTTGTTCGGCCGGAAGTTCGGCCTGGATGTCAGGCCGTCGCGCCGCGGTGTGCCGGCGCGGGCATTGTTCCAGTCGGTCCGCTCCGATGCGGATTTTGCGACATACGACGAGATCGAGGCGACGCTGCTGGGCGACCCATCGCTGAAGGTTGCCGTGGTGACGTCGCAATGGAGCGGCGGCCGGCAGAGCGGTCACGCCTACATGGCGGTCAAGATCGGCCGCAACGTGCAGCTCTACGATCCGCACACCCGGAAGTACTCACCCTGGCCTCCGCACTGGGGGCAGAATGCGGTAACCCAGACCGCTGTCGGCTACCTACGCACCAACGGCAATCCGGTCGGGCCGATGACCGTGGATGTGCCGCTGCGGCTCGACGCCGCCGACGCGGTCGGCAATGTGCAAGGCCCGCAGACTGATCCGGAGTTCTCCCGGCGACAGGCCGAGTACCGCGCGCAGGATCCGGCTACGCGACTGGTGGACACCCGGTACGCCGAGCCGCTGGGGGACGTGGTCGACAACGCCTCGGATCATGCCCGGGTCCGCCAGCTTGCCCAGGACCTCTCCGGGAGGTATGGGCCGTACCGCATTCAGCTGACTGCCGAGAACCTGACCGACGAGGTTCTGCTGACCGGCGCGATCTTCAACGGTGACACCAAGATCGGGACCATCCAGCGATCGTTCAGCAGGGACAGTGAAGGCAACCTCGTCGCCTATCACACGGGCGTGGTCATCAAAGACAAGAATCTGCGCGGTCAGGGATTCTCCAAGGCCCTGACCTCCGAGCTGGAACGCTTCTACGTGCACTCGGGCGTGGATCGCATCGAGCTGACGACGCACGACAAGGGTGCCTACGCCTGGGCCCGGCGCGGTTACGCCTGGGATCCCGGTACCCGTCAGCTGCAGGAATCGCTCGATCGGGTGAAGCAGTCGGCCCGCGAGCTACGTGAGACTGTCAGCGACGAAGCCAAGGCACTGCTGGATCAGGTTGTGCAACAGCTAGATCCGAGCAATCCCCGACTTCCGGAACCCATCGATCTGGCGAATCTGGCCACCACCGCCGAACCCAAACTGGGTCGCGACCTGCTGGACGGCACCGGGGCGGTGCCCGGCCGCAACGGGGTGCACTACGTCAAGTACCTGGATCCGGCGCCGGTCGCCCCAACCCGCACCGGTCTGAAGGGGTGGATCCAGAACGTGTTCGGGCGCGACTCCGCCCGGAGCCGGGCCGACGACAACTGCGCCTACGGTGTGGCCGGCGAGCTGTCGAGGATCCACCCCGGGCGGCGTTTCATTCTGTCCGTTGCACCCTCGAGCACCGGGGTCCCGGGCTGGGCCCTGTTCCAGGCGGCGGAGTCCCGGTCCCAGTTCGCCACCTACGACGAGATCCAGGCCGAACTGCTGGGCCCGACGGCCCGGACTTCGGCAATCGTGGTGTCGCGCTGGGCAGCCGATTCCGGCCGTCAGGGCGGGCACGCCTACCTCGCGGTCACCGACGGACAGCGGGTGCAGCTCTACGACCCGCGCACCAGGCGGTACTCGCCGTGGCCACCGTACTGGGGCGAGGCCGCGGTGGACCGCACCGCCGTCGGCTACCTCGACGAGAACGGAGAGCCGGTAGACCGGCTCAGCTATGACGTGCCCCTACAGATCTCGCTGGACGCCGCCGATGCCGTCGGCGATGTGCGGGGCGCTCCGTCCGGCAGCGATTTCCCGGCAAGACAACAGGATTACCGCGAACAGGATCCGACCACCCGCCGTGTCGACACCCGCTACGCACAACCGTTGGGGGAGGTCGTCGACAACTTCGACGCCGATGAGGTCCGTCAGCTCGCCGATGACCTCTCGGGCGTCTACGGCCCGTATCGCGTCGAGATGTTCCGAGCCGTCGCCGAGGAGCGTAGCGGCGGGGTCATCGTGGGCGGCCTTATCATCAGCGGCGACGAGGAAATCGGGTTCGTTCAGCAGACCTACGTCCGCGACCGCGACGGCAGCCTGGTCGCTCATCAGAACGCGGTGGACATCCCCGATCGCGCATTCCGTGGTCAGGGATTCTCCAAAGCTTTGAGCCGGGCGCTTGAGCAGTACTACACGATGTCCGGCGTCGACCGGATCGAGCTGCGGACCGAACAGGACGGTGGCTATGCCTGGGCCCGCCAAGGTTTCAGCTGGAACCCCGACCCGCAGAAGTTGCAGGCCTCGGTCGACAACGTCAGAAACTCTGCCCTCCGGCTTCGTGATCAGGTCAGTCCAGAAGCGCGAGCGGTCCTCGATGAGCTTGTGCAACGCCTTGATCCGAGCCGGGCAGATCTCCCTGAGCCGGTCGACATTGCGGCGCTGGTCACGGTCGAGGAACCTCACCTCGGCCGCGATGTGCTGACCGGTACGCACTGGAGCGGGGTCAAATACCTAGGGGCCGCTGATGCGATCGGCGATGTGCAAGGTAGCCAGGACCGCGACCAGGATCCGGGAGACACAGATCAGGCACGGGCGGACTATCGCGCCCAGGACCCGCGCACCCGCCGGGTGGACACGCGCTACGCCCAGCCGCTGGACGAGGTGATCGACAATCTGGACCGCGACGAAATCCGCCGGCTGGCCGACGACTTATCCGGTAGGTACGGTCCGTACCGCGTCGAGTTCGAGGGATCAATCCTGCGCGGCTACGACAAGATTGTTCTCGAAGGCGTTATCCTGCACGGCAATACCGCGATCGGTTCTGTCGAGCGCACGTTCTACCGTGACGATGAGGGCAAGCTGGTCGTCTACAACATCCTCGTGACGATTGACGAGGACTACCGCGGCAAGGGTTTCTCGAAGGCTTTCACATCGGAACTGGAGCGGTACTACACCCGGTCCGGTGTCGACCGCATCGAGCTGTTGTCAATGTGGCACGGCAGTAACGCGTGGGCTCGTCGCGGATTCACGTGGGATCCGGACTTGTACCGGCTTCAGGAGTCGCTTCAGAGCGTCAAAGCCAATGCGAGCAGAATACGAAACCAGGTCAGCCCCGAGGCGCAGGCGATCCTTGATGAGGTCGTGGCCCGGTTGGAACCCGGGCACTCCCGGCTACCCGAGCCCGCCGATCTGGCTGCTCTCACGACGTCCGCGGAACCCAAGCTGGGGCGCCAACTGCTGTACAACACCTCCATCCGCTTTGTCGGGTATATCGAAGGTGCTGGACCGGGATTGGATTTCTCTGCGAGACAAGAGATCTACCGTGCGCACGACCCGACTGTGCGTCGAGTGGATGCGGGCTACGCCGACTCGATGGGCGATCTGGTCGACAGCCTCGATGCGGTGCGTATCACCCAACTGGCTCGCGACCTCTCCGGAACCTACGGGCCCTACCGCGTGGAGTTCAGAGGGGAAGCCGAAGAGGACGTCTTCCTGTCCGGCGTGATCCTCAACGGAGATAACGTCATAGGCAAGATCGCCTACAGTTTCTTCCGGGACGGTGACGGACTGCTCGTCGCACATCACGAGGAGGTGCGGATCTTCGACAACCAGTTCCGTGGTCAGGGATTCTCCAAGGCTTTCTCCGCGGAACTGGAGAGCTACTACCGACGCAGTGGTGTCGACCGGATCGTGTTGGTGGCAGAGGAAGACGGCGGCAATGCCTGGGCCCGAAGGGGTTTCACCTGGGACCGAGAGCCGGAAAGACTGGCCCGGTCGCTCGGATCGGTGAAGGACGCCGCTCAGGTACTGCGGGAGCAGGTGAGCCCCGAGGCCCGGGCCCTCCTGGACGAGATCATCGCTCGGCTGGAGCCTGATCATCCTCGGCTGCCCGAACCGATCGACCTGGCCTCGCTGGCCAGTGCGCAGGAGCCCGCGCTCGGCCGTCAGTTGATGACCGACACCGGTTGGTTCGCCGTGAAGTATGTCGGCGACGTCTCGGCTGATCCCGTACGTGTGTTGGGCCTACTTGACCATCAGCCGGGAACGCTCTCGGAAGGCCAGGCAATCGCGGCGTTCAGCCATGGTGAACTCCGGATGCGCGAGTTCAACGAACAACTCGCCGAGGCCGGAGTCAGTGCCGAGACACGGGCCCGGCAGCTCTCGGAACTACGGAACTCGTTGCGCACCTGGGCTTACCAGTTGATGAGCAATCAGGTTGCCGCGGAGTTCCTGTCGCGCATCACGATCAACCCGACATTCGAGGACCTGGTCACCCGCAATGCCGAGCGCGGCCTCACCGGAGACGCGATCTTTGAAGCGATCATCGACAGCTCCACCCACAGCCGCCTCGAACCGGGCAGCCTGTCCGACATCGAAACCGGCGCGGTGTACTCGCAGTTCGAGCTCGGACTGCGGGCCCTCAACGAGCAGATGGTCAGCGACGGCCTCAGCGCCGAGGATCGGGCCAGAACTCTGTCGGGCCTGCGCAGTTCGCTGCGCGCCTGGACGCGGGAACTGATGGAGAACCGCTCGGCGGCGGACTGGATGGCGGCCAACGAGAGCAATCCGTCGTTCGAGGATCTCGTCGCCCGCTACGAACGCAAGGGACTGTCGGGCGATGCCGTCTACGAGGCGATCATCGACGGCGCCACCCACAGCCACTATGCCGCCGGGACCTTGACCGATGAGCAGACCCGGACCGTTTACACCACCTATGAGATGCGGATGCGTGAGCTCCGGGACCAGCTCCTGCGCGACGGCGTCGGCGCCGAGGAGCGAGCCAGGACGATGTATGGGATGAGAGCGACCATCCGCACCTGGACGCGTTCGCTGATGGCAGACCGGGAGATGGCCGAATGGCTGAACGCCAACGAGCCGAACCCGACCTTCGACCAGCTGGTAGAACGAAATCGCGCCAAGGGCCGCGTCGGCGATGAGATATACGAGGCCATCGTCGACAGCTCAACCCGTAGCCGTGGCAGTGTGAACGCAGGTCTCGGTATCGATCCGGACAATCCGCCCGATCTGCCGCCCATGAGGGGACCCGACGACGACGGCAGTCCACCGGATCAGGATCAGGAAGAGGACACGACATGACCGAGCATCAGCGGTTCACGCCGCTGCGCTACGACCAGTCCGGGCTGCGCGGTAAGCGCGCGCACGTGCTCGTCGACGAGCCCACCGACGAGATCGACTGGCCCGCCGATCTCCCGGCCGGGATAAAAAGCGTGGTCATCGTGGATGACACACCGAACCCGCACCACACGCTGAGGGTGCACCCGACCGACGACCCGGACCGGGTGGCGTTGGTGGTTTTCGACCAGTTGGCGCTGTACGAAGGCGACGAGGAGTAGGCATGGACCCGCGACGGATTGAGCTCAACCGCAGGCACAGCCGGGAGATGGGTGCGCTGTTCAACCAGTTCCTGGACATTCATCCAGACGTCGAATCCGAGGTACACGGCGCCCAGATGACGCCGGAGCAGGATGCGGCGTGGACGTCATTCAGCGCGGAGCTGCTGGCCCGCCACCAAGCCGAGCGCTCGGCACTGGCCGACGAAATCGAAGCCGAACAGCAGAGTCTGGGAAGGTAGACGCAATGGAAGCGGCACAGGCAATCTCGTTGGTCACAGACTGGATCAGGTCCCGGGGGCTCGACTACCCGACCGAAGGTCTGGCAGCCGATCGCTTCGACAAGGGCTGGAGCGTGTACGCACCGGTCGAGATCGACGACAGCGATCCGATGGCGTTCCTGGACATCCCGGTCGGGCGGTCGATCTTCCTGGTGGGCGACTCCGGGCGCATCGAAGAGGTGTCGTCGTCGATCCCTCCTCAACAGGCACGTGACCAGTTCGCCGCACAGGAACCTGCGCGCCCGGCCAACGGTGCCGCCGCGCCGAACAACTCCGCCTCTGACGAGGCGGCCTTCATGGCCGAGTTCGAGCGCCAGTTCAGGTTGGCCGCAGCCGACGACCCGTCCGCGATCGCCGACTTCACGATCGTCGGCGAGCCGCCGGCACCGGTGGGCGGCGCACCCAGCAGCGCGGACGCTGCGACGGCCGAGGAGGCGTCCCGCCTCATCGACTCGATCGTGCAGCAGCTGGCCCAGCTCGGCCCGGAAGGCTGGGACGAATTCTCCGCGGTGTTCGCCTTCACCGTCACCTCCCAGATCGCCCAGTTGCAGTTCTGGGCCCATGACCGTACCGGCCTGGTTCCGGTGCCGCAGTCGATCGCCGACCTGGTTCGCCAACAACGTGAGGTCTCGGCCCGCATGAGTGCCGGACCGTGGTGGCGGCTGCTGTTGAACGTCACCAATCGTGGCGAGACGACGGTCGACTACGACTACGGCGACGAGCCGTTCCCGGACGACCAGATCGTGGCCGCCGAGCACTACCGCAACGACCTTGATACCTATCCGCGCGCGCAGGTACCGGTGTGGCTTGCCGGGTATACCGCCGGGCCCGACGCGCAGGGGCGCGATGCCGCCCAGGCAGCGGCCGCGGCGGACGCCGACAGAGCGGCGGGTCGCACGGGCGTCGTCACCGACCAGATCCCCCCGCTTCCCGACCTGCTGGCACGCTGGGCGGTGCTGTCGGCCGCCTATACCGGTGTCGGATCGGGCTGGGGTCCACGGATCTACCCCGGTTACGCCTGGTTCGAGAGCGATGCCCGCAGCGGCGCGACGCTGTTTCTCCTGCCCGGTGACCGCGCGGTGCTCTCCGGCGGAAAATGGAATTCCGAGTTGCTGGAGGCTGCCTACAACGGCGGTGGCCCGCTACCCGATCTCTACGGCGGAGCCCCGGCGTGGGTCAATGACTCCGTGTTGAACACCCGAAATCGCAACGGGCTGTTGAGTTTCTGCTTCTGGTGGGCGAACGGTCAGTGGTATCGAGGTACTGCCGACACCTCAGGTGAACTGGATCTATCGGTGCCGGCCATCTGGACACCGGAGGCCACCGTCGCCGGCATGGTGACTCAGACCGGATCCGCGACAACGCAAGCGTGCCAGGCTCTGTTGGAGGTCGCCACCGAGCGCACCGCCACGGTCGACGACGTAACGGCAGTGTTCGACGAGCGCCCCGACGCACAGGTGTATGCCGCTGCCAATCAGCTGAGTTTGGCCGGCCTGCTGACTTAGAACTGGCGGGTAGCTGAACTCTCGGCGAACAAGGCCGTCTGGCATGGCGGTCTGCGGTAACGCGCAATAACGTGAATTGCGATGCTGCATAGAATGTTTCGCCGATGGGGGATCGGGTGACCCTGCAAATTCCCGGCCCGCTGCAGTGGGTGTCCTACCTCGTCGGCTCGCAATGGCCCAAGGGCGACGAGGATGCCATGTACCGCATCGGCGGGGAATGGGGCGATCGCGCCGAACAATTGACGGAGCTGATACCCGAACTGAACCGGATGCGGGCCAGTACCAGTGCTGTGCTGCAGGGCGTGACGGCAGGCGCCGCGGACGGTGAGTTCGCGTTGCTGTTCGACGGTGACGCCACGGTCGACAAACTCGCCGAGGCGATGGCGGCCCTCGGCACGCTTGCCGAAAGCACCGGCAAGAACATCGAATACACCAAGTTGCAGATCTTGACGTCCCTGGCGATCGCGGCGTTCGAGATCTCCTGGGCACTGGCTCAGACCTCGGTGACCTTCGGCGCATCGGCGGCCGAGATCCCCATCATCGAGACGACGACATCCGCCGCGATCCAGCGGATGGTCTCGGTGCTGCTCAAGGATGTCATGACCGACCTGGGCAAGGCGATGACGAAAACGACGGTGCACCGGATCATCAAGAAGTCCGGCGTCGAGGCGGCTGAGGCTCTCGGGCAGGAACTGTTCATCCAGAACGTCCAACAGTCCAAGGGGCATCAGAACGAGTTCGACTGGAACCGGCTGGGAAGCGTCGCACTGGCCAACTCTGTCGGCGGTGCCACCCAGGGCACCGTCAGCATATACGGTCAGCGCGCACTGGGTAATTCGGCGGTCAAAGGTGCGGCCGTCGGATACGTCGCAGGCATGTCCAAGAAGGTGACCGGAGCATTGGCCACCGGCAGTGAGATCGACCCGGTTTCCGTCCTCGGATCGGTGCCTACTTCAGTCACAGGCGGGGTACGGGGTCGAGCCGCGGCACACAGCGCCAAAGCGTCGACGCCCGATGGGGGCGGTGCCTCGGCTGCCAGTGGGGGAGACGGGGACTAGACATGGACAACGACGCGGCGCGCCATGAACTCAGCGATGCGCTGGCCCTCGTACAGGAACAGTTTGCCGATCTCGCCGTACTCGAGCAGGAGCGGGCAGCGCTATCCTCGGCAGCCACCTGCGCTGACGGCACCGTCACGGTGACCGTGGACTGCGACGGCGTTGTCATCCACACGTCTGTCTGCGAAACATATTTGGATGAACACGATCTGGTCGATCTCGGACGGCACATCACCGGCGCAGCCCAGGACGCCGCCCGCGACATCGAGCGGAAAATGGCGGATCTATTCGCCCCGCTGGCCGAGCGACGGGAGCGGTTTCCCTCGCTGTCCGACATCGTCGAGGGCGCACCCGACATCAGAGAGCTGCTGTCGATCGCGGTGCCGGTTCCTTGTGGTGACGGCGAAGAAGAACCAGACGACTACCCCACCGTGAGGAGCGTGCGATGACCGTACCGCTGGGCGTCACGCCGGCCGACCTACGCGGCACCGCGCGATACCTTGCCTCTGTCAGCAACGACATGAAAGCCGTGCAATCGGCGCTGATGCAGATGCTCAGCGGTGAAGGCGAAGCGTGGGGGCACGACAAGATCGGCAAGCAGTTCGCCGACGGCGGCAAAGGCTATAAGGCGCAGTTGGACTGGGTCGATGGGTCGATCACAGCGAAGACCGATCTGCTCGACTACTACGCCGCGGGCCTGCACATCACCGCGGATGCGCTGGAACAGCAAGACAAACCCTGACGCCTCACTCTGAGCGGCCCGGCGTGAACTGCTCCCCCCGGGCCGGGCGTGCGGGTCCGGGCTGGACAGCCGAGTCAGGCTGCCAGGTGGTGCCGCGCTGCGGAATGCGGCGACGGGACTCGGGCTTGTCGGCCGGCGTGCTCTCGGTCTGCGCCGATTCCTCGTCGGCGCCGACCACCGGCACCGACGCATCGGCGTCACCGATGACGTCTTTACCGTTCTTCTTGCGCCGCAATGCCTTGTTGACCTGATGGCCTTTGCCGTTTTGATCGCCGGCGCGCTGGCCGGCTGCGGGGGAGCCCGCTCCCGGGCTGCCTGCGCCTGCACCCAACCCGGCCCCGGCCCCGGCTGCCGTGGTGGGCATCTTCGCCGCGGCTGTTGCGGGCGCGCTGCTCGGCAGACCACTCGCTATGCCGCGCATCGGAACTCCGCCACCGGCGCCGCCCGCACCCTTGCCGGCGCCCGCGCCACCGAGCCCCTGCGGCCCGAGGCCGAGGACACCCTCAGGTGGGCCTCCCAGCCCTGACCCCAGCGGGTTCTGTTGGGCCGCGTTCTTGGCGGCGTCCATCGCCTGGCCCATCGCGTCCTTGGCGGCATTGGTTGCCGCGTCGACCGCCGACTTTGCGGGATCGGTCAGGCTCTTGAGGGCGTCCTTGGTGGGATCAGTCGTGGAATCCTTTTGGTCGATGGACCTTTGGTCGATCGGCTTCAGCTTGTCGAGATCGGTCGGTTTGTTGGGATTCAGCTTGTCGAAGGCCGACTTGTCGAGAGGCTTGATGCCTCCGGGGGTTTTGCCGCCGCCCGGGCTGAACGGCTTGGTGCCACCCGGCCCGCCTGGCCCGCCGGGGCCGGTCGGATCGGTGGGAGCTTCGAACTTCATGTTCGGCAGCGGAGGAAGATTGGGGAAGCCCTGGGCCACCGCTTCGATGGCCGGCTGGTAGGTGCCGTCAAAGAGTTGCACCGCGTCGGTGTAGTCCTTGATCGATTGTTCGACCCGCTCCTTGTCCTTGACCGCGGTGTCTACGTTCACGTACTGGCCATTGTCGAGCCGTAGGAGGCCCTCAGAGTCGAAGTGGTACCTATTGTTGTATGCCACGACCTCGGCATTGACCCCCTGCAAATTCTTTGAATCAAAATCCTTGACCACGTCATCGCTTGCAGAGTTGGGGAAATGGGCTTGGACATAGTCGAATGCGGTATGGAGCACCTTCAGCCGGTCGGAGATCTCTTGCGACGACGGCGTGAAATCGTAGATCGAGGTCTTGGTGACCTGCTTGGAGGCGGCTTCCGCCGCCGTCGCGCTGTCGCCGGACCACTTTCCCTCAATTGCCTTGTCGACTTTGTCCTTGAAGGTCTCGGAATCTTCCTTCAAGTTGTTCCCGTGAGTTGTCCAGGCCGTGGCCAGGGTATCGATCGCGGTGAGGTTCGACTTCAACGTGGACTTTTCGTCGCGGAGTTCTTTGAAGGTCCAGCTCTCGAAGTTGATCTGCTTACCGCCGGTGGTCGCGGCAGTCACCGCATCCTGAACGGTTCGATCTGCGGTCAGCCCCGGAATTTCGTCAAGTGTTGAGGTGTCCGGTGCTCTCTTCTCATCCTGGATGGTGAACTGGTCCATCGCCTTGAGTTTGTCGCCCGCATCGGGATATTCGTTGTATTTTGTGGGCTCGTCGTGCCCCATCAATTTGTTCCACTCCGATGGGGTCCAATTGTGGGAATCCGAGGTGAACAGCTCGCCGCCGAAGAGGGCGCCCGTCCAATTTCCGAAGCCGCTCATGGCTAGCCGGACTCATGTTTCTTCAGCGCATTCGCCGCGTCATGCGCCGTCTTGATGAAATCCTGTGTCTGGGCCAGCTGCTCCCTGACGTAATCGGTCAGCGCCTTGCCCTTTGCGTTGAAGGCGTTCTCCATGGCCTTCGCCAGGTCGTTGTTCGCATTACTACCGAAGTAGCCCGTGGTGTCGTCCAGCGCATTGTCGATGATCGCCTGCAATTTCGCCTCGTAGGGATCGAAGGCGCTGCTCTCGAGTCTGTCGACAGCCCCCGGTTCGAGGTGGAGGTAAAGCTTTCCGTCGGCGGTAGCGGCGTCCAGGCCGCCCCAGGGACTAGTCATGATTCTCCTCTGCCGCGATCGTTACGGTTGTGCTGGATCTGATTGTGCTGCATTGAACGGCAACGTCACCTCTTTCTCGATTCGAAGCAGCACCGCTGCCGAGTTGACGAAATTCCCGGCGGCAAACAGCATGACCAGGTCGCCGGGCTTGGCGATCTTCTGGTTCATCAGATAGGCGAGACTCACCCCGAAGTCCGAGACCGTCAGATGCCCGAACTGTGCCTGGAAGTCACGCAGACCGGGGGCCGGCCGGAGCCGGGCGTGCATGGCGAGGGCGTCGGTCACCTGTCTCGGCTCAATGAATGACGGTGCGAACCAATCGATGTCATCCGGTTTGAGGCCGGCGCGTTCGTAGCATTCGATCACGGTTCCGACGGCTACCCAGAAACTGGCTATTGCGTTGTCTTTCACGGTCCCAGAACCACGTCGGTCATAGTTCTCCCACCTGGCGATCCAATCCGCCAAGGTCGGAAACGTCGGATCGTCGATGCCGCCATCAGTCCTGCCGTGCATCATGCCGGCCGACGGATTGTGCGAACGTGCCGCGGCGGACACGATGCGGGCGAACCCCTCGGTCCGGTTCAGAAGTGCGCAGAAACCGCTGTCGCCCAGCAGGGAACCTTCGGTCGCCGGGCTAGCCGCATACTCGTGCCGGTCGAAGTAGAAGATGCTGTCGCCACCGGTCACCATCGCGTTGTCCCCGGCCCAACCCGCCTGCAGCACCGCATCGGCGAGCATCACGCCGTACAGGCCACCGGAACAGAACTGCCGGATCTCGGTCGCGGAACCGGCGGATGTCCTGCCCAGCACGGACTGTTGGAGTGAATTCTGTATCGGCCAGAAATGCTCGCCCTGATACAGGGTGCCGCAATGGAAGGAAGCGGCCATGCTGTCCGCCGCCGCGGACAGCGCGGTGCCGTCGATCTGTCGCGCTGCGTTCTCCACCATTTGATGAACGGACTGCATCTCGGCCGCTGCGGTCGCGAGATGCTTCGGGCGACCGGCGCTGTCCGTGCCACCGGGTATGTACGTCGAAACCGCACTAAGGTACGCCATTGA
This sequence comes from Mycobacterium sp. DL99, assembly GCF_004762045.1. Taxonomy (GTDB): domain Bacteria; phylum Actinomycetota; class Actinomycetes; order Mycobacteriales; family Mycobacteriaceae; genus Mycobacterium. Next base: position 6,008,541 of record NZ_SJOM01000007.1, on the reverse strand, counting down.
ACTCTTGTTCTGTTCGCGCTGCTGCGAGGCGTTCCTCCGCCCCCTTGACGTGTGCAGCCTCGATCTTCTTGAAGGCGGCCAAGGCATTGGGGACCGTGGCCGGAATGATCTGGAACGAGCTGATGCCCTCGTTCACCAGGTAGGCGCCGTCGTCGGCGACGTTGATCAGCGTCAGGTGATTCGCGTTGCGCAGCGTGTAATCCTTGGTGAATTCCGAGGATCCGGAGAGCAGTACCGAACCGGTGATTCGCGAGTCGCGCAGCACCTGCTCGGGAGTCTCGTCCTCGAACTGACCGTCTTTCCGTGGTCTGCTGCCGGGCGGGTAGTCCGGCAGGGCCTCGAGGACCACCTGCGGGAAATCCACGTTCACGCACCCGATGATCTGGACGTCTTCGCCGAAGATCGTCTCTCTACCGGGGTCTTGGGTGATGACTGCGCAGTATCCCGACGCTCCGATAACACCGAACAGGCGATACAACCGCGCCCCGGTGCCGTCTTCGATCTGTCCGAACCCCTGCAGCAGGAACACCGGCGAGCGCAGCGCGTCGAGTATGGCAAGTCGAGTCTGCGTCATGCCGGCGCGCTGACGGGCCAGGGCGGTCTGCCGATCGGCCTCGAGTTCGGTCTTGTACCGCTGCTTGCTGTTTCGATATGCCAGGGGGAGCGGCAGCCGGTCGAGGCCGACCACCTCGCATAGGCATCTGAAGTCGAACCCGCTCATGAACCACGGTTCGACGTCATGGCGTAGCGGGGCCACTTTATCGGTGATCACGTTGAGCCCCTTTCGGTCTGGCAGTTGGAAATCGGACGCGTAAGCGGGCCCGGTCGCGGTGGAGCCGTCAACCGAGCCCGCCGACGAACGGCTGTGCTAGAAGCCGCCGGCAAGATGCCTGTCGAGCGCCGCCGCGTCTTCCTGCGACTGATTGCCCCCGGACCGGGTCTGGGTGATCTCGTTGAGGATCGCGTCCATCTGCTGCAGGATCTGAGTCTGCTTCTGGTGCAGCGTCGCCGCGGCATCGCCCTCGTACACGCCCTGCAGTGCGGCGAACACCTGGCTGACTTCCTCACGCATCTGCTGCGCGTTGTTGGTCATCCCCTGAATGTCGTCCAGGGACGCGTAGTTGGCTCCGTACTGGTACCGAATGCTGTCTGTATCCATGGATCAAGCCCTTTCGATGTCTGGCCGGCAACTAGTCAGCGTCGTGGCTGACGAGTGCGTTGATGTCGGACTTTCCCTTGTCGACGATGTGCTGCAGGTTGTTGATGACGTAGTTGAAGTCTTCGTGGTGCTGCGTCATGATGCCGCGAAACTTGGCGGCCTTGCCGCCAGTCCACGAGCTGGCGGTCATCGACTCGGTTTGGTCGAGGATCTGGGAAGCCAGCCGCCGGACATCCATCATCTGTTTGTCGATGTTCTCGATCTTGCTCTGGGCTTCCGCGGGCGTCAGATGGAGCGTCATGCCTTACCTCTCTTGTCAGACCCGGCGCGAATCGCCGGACGGTGGTTGAGAATTCGCTGGTGAACACGGAGCGGATCTAGCAGTCCCCCCATCTGTAGCCGGACAGCTCGACAAGCTGGCCGATGGCCTGCCTGATCGTGTGGTCCGATCCCGGCTTGAGGGTGGTCCACAACTGGCCACTGGGCGAGGCGCTCGGGGCGCCGACGATCCGTCCCCGCTTGGTGTAGAAGATGGCGACCGCCCCGGCAGAACGTGACACGCGGTCCACGTCGTCATCGAGTGCGTAGTAGACGATCTCGGCGAAGGCCAGCCGTGCGGCCAGCGCCGAGCCCAGCATCATCGCGGTTCGGGTGTCGGCTCCCAGAGCCCGGATCCGGTCGGACAACTCGGTGGGTTCATGGGAGTCCGACAGTGCCTGGGCGATCTCGGTCAGCGGCGCGCCGACGGGACTGATCTCGGCTGGGACGGCCGCGGGGAGGCGACGCAGCAGGGCACCGGTGGCGCTGGAAAGGTTTGCGCCGTCGTCGATCAGGTCCAGGGTGATCTCGTCGCCGACCCGGCAGGCCGAGACGCACTGTGTGCCATGGCGTACGACCGTGACGCGGGCCAGGCCATCGGGGGTGACCAGGCGCATCGCGAGCTCACGATCCGGCCGTTGCAGTGACTCCACGACCACGGCGAGTTCGGTGCCGACCTCCCCGGCTGACAGTAGGCCGCGTTCGGTCAGGTTCCGGGTGGCCGCACCGGCCGCCTCGGCCCGTGCCGTCCCAGTGGGGTGCCGCGGTCGGAGGTCCAGCACCACTGGTAGCGCCTGGACTCCGAGACGTGCTGCCAGAACGTGCAGTTCGTCGTTGGTGACGACGAACTGGGGAGCGAGCGAGGCCGTCATAGGTTGAGCCCCCGGTCCACGCCGATCACCGGAGGAGTGACCCAGCGGTTGTCCACCTGCTCAAGCGTCCGTTCGGGTTCGTCGGCGAAGCCCTCGCCGGCGGGCACCTCGGGGGCGGCCAGTTCGTCGAACACCGCGGTGTCGGGACCCCAACTGACGTTCGACACCGTGAACGGTGCGTCGTTCTGCTGCGCGGTGGGAAGCCAGGACTGTCCGGCGTCGGACACCCCGGCACCCGGTTCGCCCGCCCCGTCGAGAGTTGCCGCAGGCTGCACCGACTCGTAGTCGCGGCTCTGGTCGTTACGTCCCATGGCACCCATCGGTGCATAGGGAGCCCCACCCATGCCGGTGCCCGAGGAGCCTCCGGCACCGGTGAATCCGGTCTTCTGCAGCGCCTTCGGGTCAGCGCTCGACTTGACGCCCGGTGCGAACATGGGGGCCAGCGGCGGCGGTGGCACCGCCGCAACCCCGCCGGAGGCACCGCCGCCACCGCCGGGTGCGCCGTCGGTGCCCTGTTCGGCCTTGAGCGCATTGCCTTTTGACACCTGCGGAGGCAGAGGCTGATCCCACGGCTGGGCCAGCGGAGCAGCGGCCTCCTCGTACTGTTGCATGACGGCCGCGGCGTTGGCCGCATCAGCGGTGGCGGCCGCGTCGAACTCGGCGAACATCCCGGTCAGGACGGCCCCGTTGTACGCCGCCAGCGAGGCCATCATGTCCTGGGCGGTCTTTGTCTCGACGGCCGCCGCCACGCTGGGCATCGCGAGTACCGCCACCGTGTTCGCGACCGCGGCTTCCTCGGCGCGTTGGCCGTTGCCTGCTGCGCTGAGGCTGATCGCCTGCAGCCACTGGCCGAACTCTTCCAGGCGTTGCGCCGCCGCGCTGGAGGCCTGGCTGTCCCAGGCGGTCCGCAGGCGTGCCACCAGCTTGTCGAAATCAACGGAGACATTTGCCAATTCGTTGGCGACCCGGATCCAGGCCGCGCCGGCACCGCCGACCGATGACGGACCGGGCCCCTCGGTGAGGTCACGAGCCAGCTGCTCGGTGCTGCGTGACTCCCACGCAACGTCGGTGAACCCCACGCCCAGCAACCTCCCCTCGCGAAACAGAACCGGATGTACGTGTGACGGTCAGGCGGAGAAGTCCTCCGAGGCGGCAATGTTGGACGAATGGCCGCGCAGTGTCGCGGCCACCTCGTGGACCTCGGCCATACCCTGATCGGTGGAGGTGCCGAACGAGGTGTGGACCTCGTTGAGAGTCTGGGCAATTCGTTGTGACACCTCGTCACGGGCCGACGGGGTCACCGTGAGGTTGGGCGCCTCGTCTGTCATCACCCGCTGAACCCGGTTGGCGAGTTCGTCGAGCTGGCGGCTGATCTCCTGCACCTCTGCGGGCTGGATGGACATTCCGTCGGTGTCGGCCATGACCGTTCTCCTTGGTTGGGATGACTAGATCCGGAGTTCGACGTCCGGAGGCTGATACGGGTCGGCCTCCCCGAGGACCGGGGGTGCCGCAGTGCCGAGATCGCCGACGATCTCGCTGCCCTGGTCGGTGGTGTGCAGGAAGGACGCCGACGTGTGGTTGTTGCCGGACGAGGCGTTCGCGCCCTGGCCGGCGCCCATCGCCCCCATGGGCGCGCCCCCCATCATGCCGGGCGAGCCGACGCCGCCGACCCGTGGTGCAGCTGATTGTGATGGGGCGCTGGCACTTTCGGCCTGAATCATGGCCGACATCGGTAGCGACCGGGGCGCGGGCGTTCCGCCGCCCCCGATTCCGCCGCCGACACCGCCGGCACCCATTCCCCCACCCGCGAGCGCGGGGTCGCCTTCACCTTCTCCCAGAGCGTCGGCGGCCGGGTCCATCGGATCGATCGCGGGATTCGCGGCGTTCTGACTGGCCGCCGACGCCGCGCCGGTGCCGGCCTGCACTCCCGCCTCGGCGCCTTTGATCGCCATCGGCATCAGCGGGGCCAGGCCGGCCAGCGACGAGGCGCCCTCGGGGGCGGCGGTGATGCCCACCGGTGCACCGGCCGTGGTGACCTGGGCGGCCTGGGTGGCGAGCGAAGTCTGCAGCTCCGTCATCACCTCGGCAGTGGTGGCAATTGCCTTGTTGGCAGCGGCGATTGCCGCGGCCCACCCCCACGGGAAGATGATCATGGGCCCGATGGCCGCGATCGTCGCGGCGAACTCGGTGATGATGGCGATGAGCCGGACCCTGGCCTGGCCGACGTTGGCGGCGGCCGCGGTCAAACTGCTATTCAGGGCTTCGGATTGGGCACCTACCTCGGCCCCGTTGGAAATGGCGGTCGTGGTCTTGGCCGCCGCGGCGGTACCGGACGCGCCCTGCCAGGCGTCGCCCGCCGAGCTGACCGACCTCGCCATGGGGCCGCCGGTGGCCTGGAACATCTTGGCGATGGCCGGCAGCATCGTCGTCGGATCGACCCCGTCGAACATGCCGCTGCCCAGCGTGCTGAGCGCATCGGTGACCGGGCTGATCAACGCACTCGGATCCATCGGATTGGCGGGTGGCTGCTGTTCGGGTTGGCCTTCGGGCGGCGGTTCTTCTGCCGGCTTTTGATCCGCAATTGGCGGCAAACCCAGGCGGTCGAGAATTTGTTGGACTGGCAAATTCAGAAAGTCTTGCAGATTCTGTTCTTGAGCAGCGATAACCGGTGTGGCGTCGTAGCCGGGAATGCGTTGAGCCAACTGTCCAACGGGGGATACCGGCTGGGGAGGCAAAACTGTGGGCATGTGGCGTCGGGCCTAGGCGTCGTCGTTGGACAGGACGGCGGACCGAGCGCCTTCGGTGGCGGCCCCGGTGGCGGCGTGCACGCCGCCCACGAGCAGTGTGCCGGCCAAATTGTTGGCTTGAGCTGGGCCGAATGCTGCCAGATAGACCGCTCCGATCGGGCCTAGGGCGGCGGCCGCGGACATCAGCATCGCCGCTGAGTCGGCCGATCCGGCTGTGGTTATCGCGGATCCGGCCGCCTCGTTCGCGGCTGAAAAGGTGGCCATCCCCGAAGGTTGGGCGGCGAAAATATCGCTCATCGTGCTAATACCTTTCCAGCTGGAAGCGGGGCTGTGTGGGCACGAGACCAATAAACTATAGCCGCGCCTGCCGTCCGCAGCTAACTGAATTTTCCGCGAATAATGCGTGTAGATCGTTCGTTTTGGTAATTAGCGCAATGGCAAAAATTGCTGATCACGGTGATTTTGGATGGTTTCTGCGTGCACGCTGGGAAGGAGCTGTCGTCGGGTGTTTGCCGGATCGGGCGGCGATGTGGCGCGAGTGAATCATCTTGTGTTGAAACCCAATCCATGTCCCCGCGCTGATAGTTGCGGGTAACGCCCTGTGCGGTAACCGATTCGAATATCGACAGCGAACGTCAATTTTCAGCGCTGATAGCGGACTGTCAGCGTGAAACCCGCACGGATTGCAGATGAGCGAACCCTAGGCGCGTGGTTCGAAAGCGCCGCCGTCCCACCGCGTCAGCGGAGCCTGGTTCAACTCCCGCAGCCGCTGCGCGAATTCCTGGGACAAGAACTGCTGGCGGGCCGTCGCCACCTGCGCGGCAGCGCCTGCGGTTTCGACGATGAGCTTGGCCAGCGCGTCTGCACCCAGCTTGTGTGCGGTGGGTCCGAGCCAGAGCCCGGTCATCGCGCCCATGCCGTCGACTTCGGCGCTGACGTTCCCGTCACGGCTGGTGACCCGCGCCGAAATCGATTGGCAGTGCTCATCCATGGCTTGGACGAGATCACGTTGCTTGCGGATGCGGCCGATGAGGGAGTCGGCGAGACCGGTCACACTGACCTGCCCCAGGTCGTCGGGAGGTATTCCTCCTCGCCCAGGGCCTCGTCCTCCGCGCGGCCCAACTCGTCTTCGGTCGCCAACTTCAGTGGATCGATGACCGATGCGCTGTAACCCTTTTCGACCAGCTCGCGCCTGCGCTCGACCTGGGCGCGCGCCGCTGACAAACGGCACAGCGCCAGGATCTCATCGGCCAGTTGTGCAGGCGGTTTCTTCAACTCGACGGCGTCGAGGCGTAGCGCGACCGGCAGACCGCGTTCGGTGGTGCGCACCGTAATCGTTCCGCCAGCTGACTGCACCGGCTGTGCCATTCTGCTCAACTTAGTACACTCGCGGGCGGATCGCGGCTGACCGTGCAGTGAGGAGATGTGTCACCTCCGATGAGTGGATCTACCGATGCGCAGCGGGTTTTCGATGCCGGGGTGCTGTCGCTCGGCATTCCCATCGACGGGTTGGAGACCGAGCGCGACCTGCAGTACGCGACGCTGGCGTTCCGCCGGGCCACCGAGTACGACCCGGACATGTGCGATGCGTGGTTGGGCCGCGCGGCCACCGGAGACACGAGCCCCGAGGTCGTCTACCACCTCTACCGCACCAGCACACTCTCGTTGTTCCGTGAACAGCGCCGACTCGGGCTGCCGCAACGGGCATTGAGCGGACGCTTCCAGACCGGCTTGTACCTCGACTACCCCTTGAGCACCAAGACCGAGATGTGGCTTGCCTACGCGGCCAGCATGATTGGCGCCAGGGATTTCGACGAGGCCGAGCAGGTGCTCGACAAGCTGGAGCAGACCCTGGCGGCGTCGGACGGTGATACCGGCGAGATCTGTGCGTATATGCGTGGGGTACTGCATTTCACCACGCAGCGCTGGCCTGACGTACTGAGCGCGTTGAGCAAGTCGGGATCGTTCACCGACAGCTACATCGGCGCCGGCGCCGATCTGATGGTCGGGTCGGCCTGCGCGCAGATGGGATTGTTCGGAGAGGGCATCCGGCGGCTCGACCGGGCGATCGAGGGGCCGGTTCCGGGAGCGCGGCGCGCTGCGGAATTCTGCAAGGGGCTGACCCTGCGGGAGATGGGCGAGGAGCAGGACGCCCGGGTGATCTTCGAACGGATCTACAGCGAGGACCCCGGATTCGAGGCGAACGCCGCGGCGTTGGCCGATCCGAAGTACCGCCTGGTGATCACCTCGAAGGAGATCGTCGACTCGCGCTCCGACCGATGGGATCCGGCCAGCGTGCCGTCGGCAGAAGACCTGCTGGCGGACGATCTCTCTGAGCGCGGCAACGAATACCTGCGGGCAGCGCAGGAGGAGCTGGACCGGCAGATCGGCTTGTCGGAGGTCAAACTTCAAGTAGCCAAACTGAAGTCGGCGGCGATGCTGGCAAAGGTCCGCGGGGACAAGGGGCTCAGCTCCGCGGCGCGCAGCCTGCACCTGGCGTTCACCGGACCGCCCGGGACCGGCAAGACCACGATCGCCCGGGTGGTGGCGCAGACCTACTGCGGGCTGGGGTTGCTGAGAACACCGAACATCGTGGAGGCCAAGCGGCACGACTTCGTCGGCCAGCATCTCGGTAGCACGGCGATCAAGACGACCGCGCTGATCGACTCGGCAATGGACGGGGTGCTGTTCATCGACGAGGCCTACACACTGATTCAGACCGGGCTTTCCGGCGGCGACGCCTTCGGTCGTGAGGCGGTCGATACCTTGCTGGCCCGCATGGAGAACGACCGCGACCGCCTGGTCGTGATCATTGCCGGCTACGACGCGGAGATCGATCGCTTCCTGGCTTCCAACGATGGTCTGGCGTCACGGTTCACCAAACGTATCCGGTTCGGCTCGTACGGCCCCCACGAACTCGGGGACATCGGAAAGCTGGTCGCACGCACGAGGGATTCGGAACTGTCGCAGGCCGCCCACGAGGAACTCGTCAGCTCGTGCGTCGGGCTGTGCCAGAGCGAGGCGCTCGATTCGACGGGACAACTGCGGCCCGGCATCGACCTGGCCGGCAATGGCCGATTCGTGCGCAACGTGATCGAGGCGGCCGAAGAGGAACGGGAATACCGGCTCAGCGAGGTCCACGGTACGAACCTGTCGGAACTCGATGAGACGCAGCTGATGCGGATCGAATTGGCCGATATGCAGGCGGCACTCAAACAGGTGCTCGGTATGACGGCATCGAGTTGACGGAAGGAAGCAGCCATGACCGACAGCGATGACCAGCGGCTTGTGCTCGGGCCGCCGGAGCAGACTCCGTTCACGTCCATCAAGCCGGAGACTGCGACGAGTCATCGCCCGTCGCTGGTGCCGAGCAACGGCGATCTCGGGCTGGTCCGTGCCGCGCCCACCCCGAAATCGGGCTGGCGCAAGGCCGTCTACCGGGCTACCGGCATCAACCCGGGAGTCTCCGAGCAGGAAGCCGACCGCAAGTCACTCCTCGATCGGGTCAACCAGCCGGTGGTCGGCGGTCCGTTCAACATCGCTCTGTTGTCTCAGAAGGGCGGGGTGGGCAAGACGACCACCACGGTCGGGTTGGGGGCCACACTGGCGGCGACCCGCGGTGACCGGGTGATCGCGGTGGACGCCAACCCCGACTTCGGCACCCTGGCCCAGCGCGGACCCAACGAATGCGATTCCACGGTGCGTGACGTGCTCCTCGATGACGGCATATCGCGGTACTCCGACATCCGTCGCCACACCTCTCAAAGCACGAGCCGCCTGGAGATCTTGGCATCCGAGCGGGACCCGGCCACCTCGGAAGCCTTCTCGGAGTACGACTATCGCGGTGTTCTGAGTGTTTTGCAGCGCTTCTACAACATCATCCTGACGGACTGCGGCACCGGCCTGGTGCACTCGGCGATGGCGGGGGTACTCGATGCCGCGGATGCGATCGTGATCGTGGCCTCGCCTGCCATCGATTCGGCGCGCAGTGCGCTGGCGACCCTGGATTGGCTTGAGCGCAATGGTTATTCGCACCTGGTCCCGAAGGCGGTCGTGGTGGTCAGCGCGTCACGGCCGGGCGCACTCGGGCTCGACATGGGGCAGCTGTCCAACCACTTCCTGCCCAGGGTGCGAGCCCTGCACGTGATTCCGTTCGACGATCACCTGGCCGAGGGGGCCGAAGTGGACCTGGGCTTCCTGAGCGGGCCCACGCGGCAGGCGTTTCTGGAGCTGGCTTCCACTGTGGCCGACCTCTTCTCGGTGGCGCCGCAGGTCAAAAGGCGCGCCTGATGCGATTCACCTTGTGCGCCTTGCGATGACGATCTGGGGCAGGTTGAGTCCGCCGCGCAGGGTGAGCTCGATCGAGGGGTCGGCGTGACGAGCGAGGCTGCGCAATGCCGAGGGGCTGTAGCTGTGCAACGAGCTGATGACACCGTCGTGCACGAACGGCAGCAGCACGGCCGCGGGCAGCATCGTCGCCACGCCCAACAGATGCAGCGGGGCGGGCGGTCGCGGCAGATCGATGATCAGCAGGGTGTCGGCAACCCGGGTGCCCTCGGCGAACACCCGCGCCGCCTGCGCCGGGCGCAGGCGGTGGAACGACAATGCGAACAGGGCCAGGTCGTAACTGCCGTCGGCGGCGTCGATCGCCGTGGCGTCCATCTGACGGACCTCGGCGCGGGGATGGCTGCCCACATCACTCGCGGCGATGCGGGCCACCGACTCCGGGTCGACGTCGGTGACGGTGACCCGCGCCGACGGGTGATCGGCCAGCAGTTGACGCGACACCCCGCCGGGCCCGGCGCCCAACTCCAGGATCCGCGGATCGGGCACGTCGGCGACCAGATCGAGCGCGATCGCGGCGAACCGCTGGTCATTGTTGAAAAGCCGACTGGTCCAGTCCAACGCGCCGCTCGCCTGCCGGTCGGTCTCGAGCAGCCGATCCAGGCACGACGCGCGGAACCCGCCCCGTGGCATCCGGTCGATATCTGAGGGGTCGGGAGCCATGTAAGCCATGATGGACGTTTCGGCGGGCAGGAGCGACAGCGACCCGGGAAAGGGGCACAGTGGCCGACTTCGTAGCTGCAATCGACCAGGGCACCACCAGCACCCGATGCATGATCTTCGATCACGCCGGTGCCGAGGTGGGGCGCCATCAACTCGAGCACCAACAGATCCTGCCCAAGGCCGGGTGGGTGGAACACAACCCGGTCGAGATCTGGGAACGCACCTCCGCGGTGATCATGACCGCCCTGAACAAGACCAACCTGGTGGCCGGCGATCTTGCCGCGCTGGGCATCACGAACCAGCGGGAGACCACGCTGGTCTGGAACCGCCACACCGGGCGGCCGTATCACAACGCCATCGTCTGGCAGGACACCCGCACCGACCGCATCGCCGCCGCGCTCGACCGTGACGGCCGCGGTGACGTGATCCGGCGCAAGGCGGGCCTACCGCCGGCGACCTACTTCTCGGGCGGCAAGATCCAGTGGATCCTGGACAACGTCGAGGGGGTCCGGCGCGACGCGGAGAACGGCGACGCGATCTTCGGCACCCCCGATAGCTGGGTGGCCTGGAATCTCACCGGCGGCTACCGCGGCGGCGTACACGTCACCGACGTCACCAACGCCAGCCGCACCATGTTGATGAACCTGGAAACTTTGGACTGGGACGACGAACTGTTGTCGTTCTTCTCGATTCCGCGGCAGATGCTGCCCGAGATCAAGCCCTCGTCATACCCGGCCTCGTTCGGGATCACCCGCGACAACGGGCCGCTGGCCGGGCAGGTACCGGTGACGGGAATCCTCGGCGATCAGCAGGCCGCCATGGTGGGGCAGGTGTGCCTGGAACCCGGTGAGGCCAAGAACACCTACGGCACAGGCAATTTCCTGCTGCTCAATACGGGCGAGAAGATCGTGCGTTCGGACAACGGACTGCTCACCACGGTGTGCTACCAATTCGGCGACTCGAAACCCGTTTATGCCCTTGAGGGTTCGATTGCGGTGACCGGGTCGGCGGTGCAGTGGCTGCGCGATCAGCTGGGCATCATCAGCGGTGCGGCGCAGAGCGAGGCGCTGGCCAGGCAGGTGGCCGACAACGGCGGCGTCTACTTCGTGCCCGCGTTCTCCGGGTTGTTTGCCCCGTACTGGCGTTCCGACGCCAGGGGCGTCATCGTCGGGCTGTCCCGCTTCAACACCAACGCCCACCTGGCGCGGGCCACCCTGGAGGCGATCTGTTACCAGAGCCGCGACGTGGTGGAGGCCATGGAGGCCGATTCCGGTGTGCACCTTGAGGTTCTGAAGGTCGACGGCGGTATCACCGCCAATTCGCTGTGCATGCAGATCCAGGCTGACGTGCTGGGAGTCGACGTGGTCAAGCCCGTGGTGGCCGAGACCACCGCGCTGGGTGCGGCGTATGCGGCCGGGCTCGCGGTGGGGTTCTGGGAGAGCGCCGACGATCTGCGGGCCAACTGGCAGGAAGGCCAGCGGTGGAGCCCGCATTGGGATGACGAACAGCGTTCCGGCGGTTACGCCGGTTGGCGCAAAGCTGTGTCACGCACCCTGGACTGGGTCGAGATCGACTGATCTACTGTCGCTGGCACTTGGCGACGATCGCCTTGAACTCGTCGGAATACTGCACGCCGAGAACCGCGTGGTCGGCGCTCTGCTTGTTGCGGACGGCATCGGTGATCTGTCCGGCCAGCTCGGCCATCTTGTGGGCGTGCGGCCCGACCTCGCCGTCGGTCACCTGATCGGCGGCCTCGCGGATGAGTTTCGACCAATTCTCGTAGTCGCCCACTGCCGGACCTGGCTTGCCGGGGGGCGGGGGTGTGAGCGCGCCCAAGCTCGCGTTCGTGTAGTCCACCAGTAGCTGGGCCTGCCGGCAGCCCTTGTTCCCGGTGTAGGTCAGTGCGGTCACGCCCACGATCACCAGGACGGCGCACGCGGCGGCGGCGGTCGCGATAGCAATGTTGCGTGGCTCGGCATCGGGGACGCGTCGACGCCACATCACATGCGCGACGACAACGGCGGCCACACCCACCACCGCCATGATGATGGCATCCCGCAGGTCCCCGGAACCGACACCGGATGCCGAGCCGACGGCCCCCATCGTCGCGGCGGCGGCGAGAAGGACCAGAAGCCACTGCCAGATACCGCGCCGGCGCTGGTAGGCGTCGACGTCACGGAATTGGAGTCCGATGACCGCGCCGGCCGCGGTCAGGACTGCGACGACGGCCGGCGCGATGATTGTGACGAGGCTGCTCACAAAGGGCAGCCTACGGGCCGCTACTCCTCGCCGAGGATCTGGTAGATCTCGCGGCGGGCGTTGTTGACGGCGTCGAGGATGCGTTGGCGCTGGTCCTCGCTCGCGGTGAAGCTCGACTGACCGACGGCGGCCATCAGTTGGCTGGCGGCCGCGTGCAGGTTGGCTGCGCCGGGGTCGACATCATCGGCGATCTGCGCCCACGGCGGGGTTTCGATCTGGGCCGCGGCCTTCCGGCCCTCTTCGGTCAGCTCGAAGGTCTTCTTGCTGCCGTCGGATTCGGCCGGGATGATCAGTCCCTCATCGACGAGCAGTTGCAGCGTCGGGTACACCGAGCCGGGGCTGGGCTTCCACAGGTTGTTGCTGCGGGCGGCGATTTCCTGCGTCATCTCGTAGCCGTGCATGGGCCGTTCGGCCAGCAGGGTCAGGATGGCGGCACGGACGTCGCCGCGCCGGCCGCGTCGCCCGCCGCGGCCCCGGTGGCCGCCGAAAGGTCCGCCCATGGGGCCGCCGAGAGGTCCCGGCCCGAAACCGAAGCCGAAGCCTCGGGCGCCGCGCGGGTCGAAATTGAATCCGGTCTGGCAGGTGGGGTCGACGCCCTCTTCGCAGGCCGCCTCCGCCTGCGCGCGCATCTGCTCGCGCAGGTCCCGTCGGGCGTGGCGGATCTGGTGAAACATCGTGCGGGCTTCTTCGCGCCCGAAGGGTACGAAACCGAAGCCGCTCTGTGGGTTGAATGGGTTGGTCATTGGATAAGTCCTTCGTTGTCGTGGAGGAGCGCTGTCAGCGCTTCCGATGCGTCAACGATATATCGGGATCTATCGGTTGTCGATAGTCTTTTTGAGCCAATGTGCCCACTCGGCCTGCATGGCGTTGAAGCGCAGGCCGTACTCCAGGGCCCCGTGCCCGTACCGGTCCTCGTCGGTGTCGGCCCAGGGGATGGAGGCCTCCAGTTCCTTGAGTCGCGATACCTCGGATTCGGAGTGGGCGGCCAGGGCGGTGAGATGGTCAAGTGCCTGGTCGCGGGGCAATTCGCCGAGTAGGAACACCCGCAGCAGCCCGGCGCTGCGCTCGGGTGGGTCGTCGGCGGGATTGGTGATCCAGCGCTCGAGTTCGGTGCGGCCGGCGGCGGTGATGCGGTACTCCTTGCGGCCGCGGGGGCCGATCGCCGACACCTCGATCAGGCCGGCGTCGGCGAGCTTGTTGAGCTCGCCGTACAGCTGGCTCTGGGTGGCCGGCCAGACGTTCGCCATCGATTTCTCGAACCGCTTGAGCAGGTCGTACCCGCTGCCGGGGTGCTGTGCCAACAGGCCAAGTGCCGCCATGCGCAGACTCATGCCCGGAGTCTACCGTCCACTATTGACATGTCAGTTATGGAATGTCACCGTGGAGTGCATGACTTCAGCCCTGCCCATCGGTGAAGCCGACTTCTTCCGGCGCGGCAACTACGCGCCCGTCGCCGACGAACTCACCGAATACGACGTGCCCGTCGACGGCGCCATCCCCGCCGAACTCGACGGCTGGTACCTGCGCAACGGCCCGAACCCACGTCAGGCGACCGAGCACTGGTTCACCGGCGACGGCATGATCCACGGCATCCGCATCGAGAACGGCGCGGCCAAGTGGTACCGCAACCGCTGGGTGCGCACCGACAGCTTCATCAAGGACTTCCCGCTGTACAACAAGGACGGCACCCGCAACCTGCGGTCAGCCGTCGCCAACACCCACGTCGTCAACCATGCGGGAAAGACCCTGGCGCTGGTGGAAAGCTCGCTGCCGTACGAGATCACCAACGAGCTGGAAACGGTGGGCGCCTACGACTTCGGGGGAAAGCTCGCCGATTCGATGACGGCGCACCCCAAGATCTGCCCGACGACCGGCGAGCTGCATTTCTTCGGATACGGCAGCATCTTCGAGCCCTACGTCACCTATCACCGGGCCGACGCCGACGGTGAATTGACCGTCAACCAGCCGGTGGATGTCAAGGCGCACACCATGATGCACGACTTCGCGATGACATCGCGTCACGTCATCTTCATGGATCTTCCGGTGGTGTTCGACCTCGACATCGCCGTCAAGGGTGAAGGCGACATGCCCTACCGGTGGAGTGACGACTACGGCGCCCGCTTCGGCGTCATGCGCCGTGATGATCCGGCCGCCCCGATCCGCTGGTTCGACATCGACCCGTGCTACGTGTTCCACGTGGCGAACGCCCACGAAGACGGCAATTCCATCGTGCTGCAGGCAGTTCGATATCCCGAGCTGTGGCGTAACAACGGCGGGTTCGATGTCGAAGGCGTGCTGTGGGAGTGGCGGATCGACCTGGCGGCCGGCAGCGTCCGCGAACGCCAGCTCGACGACCTGGGGGTGGAGTTCCCGCGCATCGACGATCGCCTGGCCGGCCTGCCCGCCCGGTACTCGGTGTCCGTCGCGGACAACGCCTGGATCCGCCATGACCTGACCACCGGTGCCGGACTGCGCCACGACCTCGGGTCCGGCGGACCCGGCGAAGCCGTCTTCATCCCCGGCGCGGGTCCGGCCGACGAGAGCAACGGGTGGTACCTCGGCTACGTCTACAACCCCGAGCGCGACGGCAGCGACCTCGTGATCCTCGATGCGTCGGACTTCGGCGGAAAACCCGTCGCCACCATCAAACTGCCGCAACGCGTTCCATATGGCTTCCACGGGAACTGGATCAGCGCCTAATGTGAGCCGGTGGCCGCGTTCGGGTTCGACACATTGGCGCTGGTCACGGTCATCGGCCTGACCGGACCGGCGTTGGCCGCCGTGCCGCGGTTGCGCATCCCGGTGATCATCGGTGAGCTGGTCGCGGGGATCGTGGTCGGTAGCACCGGATTCGGCATCGTCGATCACACCGACCCGACATTCACCCTGCTGGCCAACATCGGTTTCGCGTTGGTAATGTTCGTCGTCGGCACCCACGTCCCGGTGCGCGACACCACGCTGCGCACCGCGATCCCCAAGGCGCTGCTGCGGGCGGTCTTCGTGGGTGCGGTGGCCGCGGTGCTCGGCGTTGTGATCGCGCGTGCGTTCGGCTCCGGGCACGCGGCGCTGTACGCCGTGGTGATGGCCTCGTCTTCGGCAGCCCTGGCCCTGCCGGTGATCGACGGGTTGCGCCTGGAAGGGCCGCCCGTGCTGTCCGTGACCGCTCAGATCGCCATCGCCGACACCGCGTCGATCGTGTTGCTGCCGTTGGTGATCGACATCCAGCGGGCCCCACGCGCGGCCCTGGGGGCGCTGGCCATCGCGGGTTGCGCGGGCGTTCTGTTCGTCGTGTTGCGGGCCGGGTACGCGCGGGGCCTGCGCCGGCGCGTGCACCACTACTCGGCGAAACACAAGTTCGCGCTCGAGCTCCGGTTCAGCCTGATCTTCCTGTTCGGGCTGTCGGCGGTCGCGCTGACCACCCACGTCTCGATCATGCTCGCCGGTTTCGCGCTGGGCCTGGTGGTGTCGGCGATCGGTGAGCCCCGCCGGCTGGCCAGGCAGCTGTTCGGTATCACCGACGGGTTCTTCGGCCCATTGTTCTTCGTCTGGCTGGGCGCCTCGCTGCAGGTGCGCGAACTCGCCGACCATCCCGAATTCATCCTGCTCGGTGTGGCGTTGGGCCTCGGTGCGGTGCTCGCGCACGGCGCGGGCCGGTTGTTCGGCCAGCCGGTGACGCTCGCGGTGTTCTCCGCTGCCCAGCTCGGCGTCCCGGTCGCGGCCGCCACCCTGGGTACCGAGCAGCACCTGTTGGCGCCGGGTGAGCCCGCGGCCCTGATGCTCGGTGCGCTGGTCACCATCGCCACCACGTCGATCGCCGGGGCGTTGGCGGCGCGGCGGGCAGGTGCGCCGATCAAACCGCCCGATGTTCATTCGGACTGACCCCGTAGGACCGCTTGAATGCGCTGCTCAACGCGAACGGTGTGGAGTAGCCGACCTGCCGGGCCACGGCGGCGATCGTGGCCTCACTGCCGCGCAGCAGGTCGGCCGCCAGCGCCAGACGCCAGCCGGTGAGGAACGCGATCGGTGGTTCGCCGACCTGATCGGTGAACCGGCGGGCGAACGCCGCCCGCGAACACCCCACGGCTGCAGCAAGATTGGCGACGGTCCAGGGATGCGCCGGATTGTTGTAGATCAGTTTGAGGGCAGGTCCGACGACAGGGTCCTGTTCGGCCTGCCACCACGACGGTGCATTGCCGTCCCGGTCGAACCACATGCGCAGCACGCCGATCAGCAGCAGGTCGAGCAGGCGGTCGAGGTAGGCCTCCTGGCCGGGTCCGTCGCGGCCCGCCTCGGTGGACAGCAGGTCGATCAGCGGGGTGTCCCACTCGTCCGCCCGCAGCACCAGCACCGCTGGCAGCGCATCGAGCAGACGGGCGCTGACCTCGCTGCGGCCCTCGTAGGCGCAGACGATCGACTCCGATGATCCGGTCGCGCTGTTGCCCCAGCTGCGAAGGCCCAGCGACATCTCGAATTGCAGATCTTCACCGGACAGGGTCGTGCAGCGTTGGCCGGGATTGATGACGACGCTCGGCGGCGTGGCCGGATCGTCTGCGAAGACATAGTTTTCGGTGCCGCGGGTCAGGGCGACGTCGCCCGCGCCCAACCGGAACGTGCCACTGTGCGTCCCGACGACGACCGCGTCACCGCGGGTCTGACAGATCAGCGCCAAAGGTGCTTCGTCGCGGATGGCCAGCGACCAGGGCGGATCCATGCGCAACCGCAGAACGAACGCGCCCCGCGCGCGTACCCCGTCGAGCAGTCCGACCAGGGCGTCCACGACCGTAGGGTAGCGCTCAACCCGGCTTGCGCGCCTCGATCAGGTGGCGTGACGAGTGCGCGACGAACGAACCGTCGGCCTGGATCTGCCGGTGCAACGCGGCGAGATGGTCCCGGTAGGCGCCAACGGTGAAGCCGGGCACGATCCAGATGACCTTGCGCAGGAAGTACACCACCGCGCCGATGTCGAAGAACTCCACCCGCAGCCGCTCGGCACGCAGGTCGACGATGTCGAGGCCGGCGGCCCGCGCCGCGACGGACTCGGTTTCGGGGTCGCGGGCCCTGCGGGCCTCCGGCTGTGGCCCGAGAAAGTACTCGGTCAGCTCGAAAATACTTGCCGGGCCGACATGTTGGGCCAGATACGTACCGCCCGGGGTCAACACGCGGACGATCTCGTCCCACCACACGGTGGCCGGATGCCGGCTGAGCACCAGATCGAATGCCGCGTCGGCGAACGGCAGCGGCGGCTCGTCGGGATCGGCGACCACGACGACGCCGCGGGGTCCCAGCAGCCGGGTGGCGCGGTCGAGATTGGGTGGCCAGGATTCGGTGGCCGCCATGGTCGGTGGGAACTCCGTCGCTCCGGCGAGCACCTCGCCGCCACCGGTCTGGACGTCCAGCGCTGAAGACACGTTCGCCAACCGCCGGCTCATCAGGCGCTGATAGCCCCACGACGGCCGGGCCTCGGTGGCCCGGCCCTCCAGCCAGGAGAAGTCCCAGCCGTCCACCGATGCAGCGTCGGCCTCGGCCACCAATTCGTCGAACGTCACCGCCCCACCATGGCAGTGCGAAGTCGGTGAGACAACCGAATATGTAATCGGGACTCTCGACTATGGAACGTCTTTCGGTGACGCCGTTGACTGAAGCCATGACCAACAGCCCCGTCGTCGTCCTCACCGCAGCCGCCGCCCTCGGCAGTGCCGCTGCCGGTGGAATCTTCTACGCGTTCTCCACTTTCGTGATGCGCGGCCTCGACCGCACCGGCCCGGCCGCTGCGATCACCGCCATGCGCGGCATGAACGCCGAAGCCAATTCCAACGCGCCGTTTCTGCTGTTTCTGCTCGGTTCGGCGCTGTTATCGGCGATCGTCGGCGTGATCGCGGTGGCCCAGATCGGCCGGCCGGGCAGTTGGTTCCTGCTGGCCGGCGCGATCTTCGGGGTCCTCGGCATTGTGGTCACGATGGCGTTCAACGTGCCGCTCAACAACCATCTCGACCAGATTGACCTGGCCGATGCGGCGGCCGAATGGCAGGCCTACTTCAGCACCTGGACGGCCTGGAACCACATGCGCACCGCCTCGGGGTTCATCGGCGCCGTGCTGCTGCTGACCGGTCTGCGTTACCGCTGAGCCTGCCTGCGGAACGCCGCCGCCACGATCCCGGCCGCCGTCAGTGCCAGCACCGCCGCGATGACCGCCGTCGGCGCGATGCCGGAATCGAACGCCGTGCGGGCCGAATCCAGCAGGCGCTCCCCGATTTCCGCGGGAAGATCCGCGGCCACCGAGGTGGCACCGCCGATGCTCTCACCGGCGTCGGCGGCCTGCGCCGGGGTCAGCCCGGCCGGTACCTGGATGTTGTTGCGGTAGAACGCCGTGAAGATCGTGCCCAGTGTCGCGGTGCCCACCACCGCGCCCAGCTCGTACGCCGTCTCCGAGACAGCGGACGCCGCACCGGCTTTCGCCGCGGGCACCGACGCCACGATGGTGTCGTTGGACACCGTCTGTGAGACACCGACACCGAGCTCCAGCACCAGGAACGACGCGATCACCGCGGCCACCGACAGATCGTGACGGAAGGCCAGGATCAAGCCGAACCCGGCGGCGACGAACACCAGACCGAAGATCATCAGCTTGTCCGGCGCAAACCGTTTGGCGGCCTTGACCACCGCCAGACCGGCGATCATCGACACCACCGCACCCGGCAGCGTCACCAGACCGGCCGCCAGCGGCGACAGGCCGAGCACCAGCTGCAGATGCTGCGAGATGAAGAAGATGAACCCGATCAGGCCGACGATCGACAGGAAGTTCGCCAGGATCGACGCGCTGAACGGCGCGTAGGAGAACAGCCCCATGTCGAGCATCGGTGTGGCACTGCGGTTCTGCCGGCGCACGAACAGCACGCCGGAGGCGATGCCGATCGCGAACGCCGCGACGACGCCGGCCGAGAGACCGTCGTGGGCAGCGGTCTTGATCGCCCATACGAACGGCAGCATCGCGGTGAACGACAGCGTCACGCTCACCAGATCCAGCGGGCCCGGGTTCGGGTCACGCGATTCCGGCACCAGCCGGGGGCCCAGCACCAGTAGCGGCAGCAGGATCGGCACGGCCACGAGGAACACCGAACCCCAATGGAAATGCTGCAGCAGCGCGCCGCCGACGATCGGGCCCAGCGTCGAGCCGGCCGTGAAGCACGAGGCCCAGATGGCGATCGCGAGCCGGCGCGACGACGCCTCGGTGAAGATGTTGCGGATCAGCGACAGCGTCGACGGCATCAGCATCGCGCCGAACACGCCGAGCGCCGCGCGGGCGGCGACCAGATAGGCCGCGCTCGGCGCGAAAGCCGCGGCGGCCGAGACGATCGCGAAGCCCGTGGCGCCGATCAGCAACAGGCGGCGCCGGCCGAACCGGTCACCGAGCCCGCCCATGGCGACCAGCAGCGCGGCCAGCACCAGGGAGTAGACGTCGACGATCCACAGCTGAGTGGACGCCGCGGGACGGAAATCCTCGGCGATCGCCGGAAGGGCGAAGGCCAGGACAGTGTTGTCGATGGCGATCAGCAGTACCGGCAGCATCAGGACCGCGAGCGCCACCCAGGCGCGTTTCGGGGTCGGTGTCACAGCCGGGCTGCCGTCGAGGCAGGTGGACATTGGGTTTCTCCAAGCAAGTTTGGGTCAGCCGCGCGGGAGTTGGATGGTGCCCGCGGTCAGGCTGGTCATGATGGCGTCGACGATCTGGTGGCGCGGTGTGCGGTCCTGCTTGGCGGCTTCATAGCCGGCGTCGAGCAGTGCCCAGAACACTCGCCGGGCCCACCCTGGGGGGTATTCGGGCCTGTCGACCGAGGCGCGGTTGAGAACCTCGACGATCGCCTCATCGCCGGTGTCCAGGTAGGCCGCCAGCTCGCGATCGGCCAGGATCGTCGGCTCGCTGTAGACGAACAGGACGATCGGCCCCAGATCGAGCTGGCATTCCACCACGCGACGCAGCGCCGCATCGACCGGCCCGTGCATCGGATCCGCGCGGTCGATCGCGGCGGTACTGAGCTCGTGGACGTGCCGGGCCAGGGCGCGCAGCAGATCGGAGCGCTCCGGGTAGTACCGGTGCACGGTGCTGCGGCCGACGTCGGCGGCGGTCGCGATATCGCTGAGCGAGGCCGTCGGATTGTCGGCCAGGACCGTCATCGCGGCATCGAGAATCGCCTTGCGGGTGCGCTCACGCGGCCCGCTGTGCGTCGTTGCCGAACTGGTCATGGATCAAAATGTAGCACGGCTGGGCCAAAATGGGACAGTGATGTCCCACACGTCAGCTGGGCGGAGTGAAACCGCTGGTCGGAGGTGGTGGCGGATAGCTCGGATAGGGCGCCGGGTACACCGCCGCAGGCGCTTGCGGCATCAGCCGGGCCAGCGCTCGACGGTGGCGCTCGGCCAGCACCGCGGCCAGCACATACTCGGCCGGTGCACCCGGCGGAGGCGGGGGTGAGATGCGCGAGGCGACCTCGCCGAAGATCCGATGCGCCATCTCATGACGTATCCGCGGATCGAGCTGCCCCGACCGGGACAGGAACTGCCTGGCCAACTCGGCCTGCTCGGGACCCAGGCCCGACAGTTCCAGCGAGCCGGCCCACCACGCCAGCGCCGGCGGCATGACCGGCGGCGGATTCAGCTTGGGTCCGCGCTCACTGATCACCACCGTGCCGGCGAAGATGTCACCGAGCCGTTTGCCCTTGGCCGACACCAGGCTGCAGATCACCGCGGGCCCACCGGTGAGCATCCAGATCTCGACGAAGCCGGCCAGCCCACGAAACAGGGCCTGGCGGAAGCGTTCCGGGCCGCCGTCCTCGGATACCACCCGCAGCCCCAGCGCCATCTTGCCCAGCGAACGGCCCCGGGTCGCCGTCTCCATCACCACCGGATAACCCACCAGGGTCAGCACCGTGAAGATGATCAGGATCGCGGCCGACAAGGCCTCGTCGAACTGGGTCAGGGTGATCGACCACAACACCACCCCCACCACATACCCGACGGCGATCACCACGATGTCGATCAGTGCGGCCAGGGTGCGCACCGGCAACTGGGCGATCGCCACGTCGAGGACGACGGCGTCCCCGGTCACCACCGGCGCGGGCTGCCAAACCATACCGACACACGCTACCGACTACGCTTTGCCAGGTGGATGTCGATGCGTTCGTCGTGGCCCATCGCCCCACCTGGGACCGGTTGGAGCAGTTGGTAAGACGACGCCGACGGTTGACCGGTGCCGAGGTCGACGAGCTCGTCGACCTCTATCAACGGGTCTCCACGCATCTGTCGATGGTGCGATCGGCCTCGCAGGATTCGGTACTGGTCGGGCGGTTGTCGGGGCTCGTGGCCCGGGCTCGCGCCGCGGTGACCGGTGCGCATGCCCCGCTGTGGCGTGAATTCGTCCGGTTCTGGACGGTGTCCTTCCCGGTGGTGGCCTACCGGTCCTGGCGCTGGTGGCTCGGATCGGCGGTGGCATTCTTCATCGTCGCCGTGGCAATGGCGCTGTGGATATCGGGCAACCCCGAGGTGCACGCCGCTATCGGAACCCCCAGCGAGATCGACGAATTGGTCAACCACGACTTCGAGTCGTATTACAGCGAGCACCCGGCCGCCTCATTTGCGTTGCAGGTCTGGGTGAACAACTCCTGGGTGGCCGCCCAGTGCATCGCCTTCGCGATCCTGCTCGGGCTGCCCATCCCGTACGTGTTGTTCCAGAACGCGGCGAACCTCGGCGTGAACGCCGGGCTGATGTTCAGCGCGGGCAAGGGGGACCTCTTCCTCGGCCTGATCACCCCGCACGGACTGCTCGAGCTGACCGCGGTGTTCCTGGCCGCGGCGGTGGGGATGCGGCTGGGCTGGACCGTGATCGCCCCCGGCGACCGGCCCCGCGGCCAGGTGCTGGCCGAACAGGGCCGGGCGGTGGTCGCGGCCGCCGCCGGACTGGCCGTCGTGCTGCTGGTGTCCGGTCTGATCGAGGCGCTGGTGACGCCGTCGCCGCTGCCCACCTGGATGCGGATCGGCATCGGCGTCGCCGCCGAACTGGCCTTCCTGGGCTACGTGTTCCATTTCGGGCGCAAGGCTGTGCGGGCGGGGGAGAGCGGCGACCTCGAGGACGCACCCGATGTAGTTCCCACTGCTTAGAGCTTGCCTGCCGCCTTCATCGCCAGGTAGTGGTCGGCCAGCGCCGGCGCCAGGTCTTCCGGCCGAGCGTCGACCACATCGACACCGTGCCCCCGCAACCGCGAGGCGATGGCCCGGCGGTCATTACGGGCCCGCTCGGCGGCGGCGGCGTCATAAACCTGTGCGGCATCGGAACGACCGGCGGCCAACTGGTCCACCCGTGGATCGGCGACCGCGGCCAGCAGCACCTGATGGCGCGCCGACAGTTGCGGCAGAACCGTCATCAATCCCTCATCGAGGGCCGAGGCATTCAGATCGGTCAGCAGCACCACCAGGGCCCGGCCCCGCACCCGGCGCAACACCGCCGAAACCATTGCGGTGGCATCGGATTCCACCAGCGCCGGCTGTATCGGTGCCATCGCCGCGACGAGTGAGGCCAGTAGTTCGGTGCGCGAGGCGCCCCACACCCCGGCGCGGGTGATGCGGTCGATGGCCAGGAAGTCGACGTGATCGCCCGCCCGCGAGGCCAGGGCCGCCAGCAGCAGCGCCGCGTCCATCGACCAGTCCAGTCGCGGCCACCCGCCCGGATCCAGCGAGGTCGGGTCCACCCCGACCCGGCCGGCCGAGGTACGTCCGGTGTCGAGCACGATCACCACCCGCCGGTCGCGCTCCGGGCGCCAGGTACGCACCACCACGTCGGCGCGCCGTGCAGTGGCCCGCCAGTCGATGGAGCGGACATCGTCGCCGACCACATATTCACGCAGGGAGTCGAATTCGGTGCCCTGACCGCGGATCAACACCGGTACCGCACCGTCCAGCTGCCGCAGCCTGGCCAGCCGGGACGGCAGGTGCTTGCGGGACAGGAACGGCGGCAGGATGCGTACCTGCCCGGGCAGCCGCTGCGAACGTTGCCGCCCCGCCAACCCCAACGGGCCGATCGAGCGCACCGTGACCAGCTCGCTGCGTTGGTCACCGCGTCGCACCGGATGCAACCGGGTGGCCAGGGAAACCTGCTGTCCGGCAGCGATGTTCACCTGGTGCGAGCGTGGCTGCGCCGACGCGCTGGGCGGCCAGGCGTCGCGAATCGCGCCGCGCACCGGGCGGCGTCCGGTGTTGTGCACGCTGAGCACCGCGTCGACCGTCTGGCCCAGGCGTGCGGTGGACTCACCGCCGCGGGCCAGGCGCAGTCCGCCGATCCGGCCGGCCAGCGCCACATCGGCGGCCACGGCCACGGTCAGCAGCGTCCCCAACACCGCGAAAGCCGTTGCCGGCCAGGGGGCCAACGCGATCGGCAGCACACAGACCAGGGCCACCAGACCGGCGCGGCCGGTGAGAATCATCAGCGCGGTACCGGAACAGCGGCCAGGATGCCGTCCAGCACTCCGTCGGCGGTGGCACCCTCCAGCTCGGCCTCCGGGCGCAGCGCCACCCGGTGGCGCAGCGTGGACCGCGCCATCGCCTTGACGTCGTCGGGGGTGACGTAGTTGCGGCCGGAGAGCCACGCCCAGGACCGTGACGTACCCAGCAGTGCGGTCGCGCCACGCGGTGACACGCCGAGCTGCAGTGACGGGGAATGCCGGGTGGCCCCGACGATGTCGACGATGTACCCCAGCACCTCGTCGCCGGCCAGCACCTGCCGCACCGCATCTCGGGCGGCCGCCAGCTCAGCAGCCCCGGCCACCGGCTGTACGGCCGACAGGTCACGCGGGTCGAACCCCTGCGCGTGCCGGCCCAGGATGGCGATCTCCTGATCCCGCGGCGGCAGCGGCACCGTGAGCTTCAACAGAAAGCGGTCCAGCTGAGCCTCGGGCAGCTGGTAGGTGCCCTCGTACTCGATCGGGTTCTGGGTCGCAGCGACGATGAACGGGTCGGGCAGCGGACGCGGCAGGCCGTCGACGCTGACCTGACGCTCCTCCATGGCCTCCAGAAGTGCCGCTTGGGTTTTCGGCGGTGTCCGGTTGATCTCGTCGGCCAACAGCAGATTGGTGAACACCGGGCCGGAGCGGAACTCGAACTCGGCGGTGCGCGCGTCGTACACCAGCGAGCCCGTGACGTCGCCGGGCATCAGGTCCGGTGTGAACTGCACCCGCTTGAACTCCAGTTGCAGGGCCGCGGCCAGCGTGCGCACCAGCAGCGTCTTGGCCACACCGGGTACCCCCTCCAGCAGCACGTGCCCGCGGCACAGCAGCGCCACCACCAGTCCGCTGATCACGGCGTCCTGACCGACCACCACCTTCGCGATCTCGTTGCGCAGGGCCAGCAGCGCTTCACGGGCCTGGTCGGAGGTGGGCTGAGTCACGAGTGTGCGACCTGCCTTTCGATATCGTCGAGTTGGTGTGCGAGGTGGACGAGTTCGGCGTCGGTGGCCGGGGGCGGGCCGAACAGGATGTAGCCGGCCGAGTTCGCGGCGGTGCCGCAGCGCGCGGCGACAGCGGCCGCGACGGCCCGCGGTGGCGCTGCGGTGTTCAAGCCGAGTCTCGGCAACAGCCGGCCCAGCGCCCCGGTGCGCAACGCGTCGGCGGCCCGGTCGCGCGCCCGGCGGGAGCGGTACAACCGCCCACGGCCCTCGACGGTCTCCGAGGCGCGGACCACGACCGGCAGGGATTCTGCCACCAATGGGCCGAGGCGCCGGGCCCGCGCCACCGCCAGTAGCGCCACCACCAGACACAGCTGCAGGACGATCCACCGGACCTGCGGCGGCATCAGATCCGACAACTTGCCGTCACCGGTCGAACTGGCCTCGAAATGCTGTGGTGCATACCAGATCACCCGTGGCGCGGTGCCGGCCAGATTCATCGCCAAGGCGGCGTTGCCCTCTTTGAGCAGACGTGAGTTCGTCATGAAGTCGCCGGTGCCGACCACGGTCACGGTGCGCGGCCCGTCGTGGTAGCGGGCCAGTGCGCCGTCGTAACAGAGGGTTACCGGGGTACTTCCGGCGGCGGCATAGGTATCGGTGGTGCCCAGCTGTGTCCGGCCGGCCCGATTTGCCTCGGGCAGCTCGCAATCCGGCTCGCCGCCGCCGAACTCCGTGGGCGTGTCGAGCCGGACCTGCGGGGCCAGCTTCTCCCTGGTGAGCCCTGAGGGCGCCACGAGCAGCAGGTCGCCGGGGGCATCGGTCAGCCGGGCCACGGTTTCTTGGCTGGCCAGGAACATGGTCTGCGCCACCACAAGCAGGGTGCCGGGGCGCGCGGCCCGCTGTGCCTCGTCGGCGGTGTCGGCGATGACCACCTCGACACCGTGGTCGCGCAGCAGGCTGACCAACGCGTGCGTCCCGTCCGGCGAAGTCGACTCGGGATCCATCACCCCACCCGGGCGTGGGGCGGTCAGGTAGACCGTCGCGACCGCCAGCACGACGATGACGACGAATGTCAGCAGCACCCAGCGGGCCGTGCGAAGACGCTCTCTCATGCGGGGACCACTTCGTCGAGCGCTGCGATGGCCCGGTAGGCCGATTCGGTGCCCGGCTGCTCACCGTAGGTGACGTCGTTGAATGTGGTTGCCGCGCTGAATAGTTCGGCCGACAGGCTGGGCAGTGCTGCCGCGGCGTCGCGGGCGAGTTCGGTCGCGGTGCGCCCGGGGACGGCGTCGAGCACGCCGGTTTCCTCAAGGTGGCGGGCCAGCGCGCGGACCCGATGCCGGATCGCCGCCGACCAATCGCCTTGTGCGGCATATTGTTCAGCGATCGACCGGTGCTGTGCGGCGCTGAGCTCCTGGCTGCCGAACAGGGCCTGGTCCGCGGTACGGGAGGTCCGCATCGTGCGACGCGCGATCCGCACCGCCACCACAACGGCCACCACGATGAGGATCACCAGCACCGAGATGGTGAACCAGCCACCGGGAATCGTGGAACCCGCGGCGGTGATCCGGTACAGCAGATCTTTGAGCCACTCGCCGATCTGATCGATCGGTGACGCCCGAGGGTAGATCGGCTTGGTCAGTTCGTTCTGCGCAGCGTCGTGCGCCGCGTCCCGGTCGATGTCGATGCTCGTCACCTCAGATGGTCCGGGGCAGCCATAGTTGGTCGGCGGTCTCGACCGGTGCACCCGCACCCGTCGCCAGCATCAGATCGAACGCCTCGGCCCGGAACCGGCGATCGGCATACAGCAGCACCACCACGCCCGCGCTGAACGGTGCGGTGACGATCTGCCCGATCGCGGCACCGACGGTGCTCAGGATCAGCGCCGGCATCGTGGGGCCGTCGGCGACCATCGTCATGATCTCCCCGGCCACGTTGAACGGCGCACCCACTCCCCAGCCGATCACCGCGGCCACGATCGTGGCCAGCACCCAGATGCCGAACACACGCCAGAAATCCTTGTTCACCAACGTGAATGAGCGCCTGACCGCCGCGACGATGCCGAGGTGCTCCAAGACGATCACCGCGGGGGCGAACAACAGAACCGTCGACACGTAGAGCACGCCGAGCAGCGCCAGCGGCACCAACAGCGCGCCGACCGCGAACGCGGCCAGGCCGCCGCCGAGGGCGCTCGCACCGACGATGACGATGGCGACGCCGCCGGCAACGACGGCCAACGCCATGGCCTGTAACGCGGTCAGCCCGATCAGCGCGGGTAACCGGCCGCGCAGCCGCTGCCAGGCCTCACCGACCGTGATGCTTCCACCGAACACCGAGCGGCCGATGACCACCGTGAGCATGCCGCTGAGCAGAAGTGAGGCCAGCGTGGTGACCACGATGCCGGTGAACGCACCACCGGCGAACGCCGCGATCGCCCCGGCGGACGGCGCCTCGCCCTGCAGCGTGGAGTCGAATTCGCCGAGCGCGGACAACGGCCCGACTTGCAGTGCGAGCGTGATGATCTGCGAGGCGAGCACGACCACGGTGGCAAGCCCCAGCGTCGCTTTCGGGTTGGTGCGGACGTAGGCGACCGCGCCGTTGAAGATGTCGGTCAGGCTCAACGGACGAAGCGGGATGACGCTCCCGAGATAAGGCCGACCGCTCGTCATCCCTTCACCGTAGTTCCCGTCAGCAACTACGGTGTGGGCATGCCGACCGAGATCATCGTGCGCGGGTCGTTCTCCGCCTTTCAGCCGCCCGAACGTGCGACGGTCCACGCCACCCTCGGCTACGAAGGCCCGGCCATCGAGCCGGTGTACCAGCGGGTGGTCCGCGACATGGACGCGGTGAAATCCTCGATCACACCGCTACACAACCCCGATGGCGGCCCGGTCACCTGGTGGTCCACCGGCCAGGTGCGTACTTGGGCCGACCGCCCCTGGAACAACGAGGGCAAGCAGCTGCCGCTGGTGCACCATGCCAGCGTCGACATCAAGGTCAAATTCAGCGATTTCACCGCGCTGTCGCGGTGGGTCGGCGGCCACGTCACCGAGACCGGCGGGTTCGCGTTGTCGCGGATCGAATGGGCACTGACCGCAGAACATCGCGACGAACTCGTCGTCGAGGTGCACACCGCCGCCGTGCGGGACGCCGTCACCCGGGCCCAGCGTTATTCCGACGCACTGGGCCTCGGGCCGGTCCGGCCGGTGGTGATCGGCGATGCCGGCATGGTGAGTCGGCCGCCCGAGGACTCGTCGCCCCCGCGGGCCCTGCGGGCGATGGCCACCACCCGCGGTGGTGGTGCGCCAGAACTGGACTTTTCACCCGCCGATATCGAGGTCGCGATATCGGTCGATGCGAAATTCGTGGCGGGCGAGGGCTAGTCGCAGCGTAGGTTGACGCTATGGCCGAGCTCAAGGACAAGCTGCGCGCGGATCTGACCAGCGCGATGAAGTCGCAGGACAAGTTGCGCACCGCAACCCTGCGGATGGTGTTGGCCGCGATCGGAAGCGAGGAGGTCTCGGGCAAGCAGGCTCGCGAGCTGTCCGATGCCGAGGTGATCGCGGTGCTGGCCCGCGAATCGAAGAAGCGCGGCGAGGCGGCCGAGATCTATACCCAGAACGGCCGCGGCGAACTGGCGGCCAACGAGCACGCCGAGGCCCGCGTCATCGACGAGTACCTGCCCACCCCGTTGACCGACGCCGAACTCGCCGACGTCGCCGACACCGCAATCGCACAGGTCGCCGAGCAGATCGGGGAGCGCCCCGGCATGCGTCAGATGGGCCAGGTGATGAAGGCCGCCACGGCAATTGCGGCGGGCAAGGCCGACGGTGCGCGGCTTTCCTCGGCGGTCAAGGCGCGGCTGTAGCGCGGCTCAGACGGGGATCCGCCAGAGCGCTTCCTGGCTGACGCTGGCGATCAGCGTGCCCGCAGCGTCGTAGAGCGAGCCGCGAGCCAGCCCACGGGAATCGTTGTGGTTCGCCGACTCCAACTCGTAACGGTGCCAGCCGCGGGGCACGAACGGGCGATGGAACCAGATCGAGTGGTCGAGGCTGGCGGCGAAGCCGAGATCGGACCGCAGCGGGACCGACGGCGGAAGCGCCGAGGGGACCGGTCCGAGGTCGGACAGAAACGTCAGGGTGCAGGCCCGGATCAGCGGATCGTCCTCGATCTCGTGCTGTGTGCGGATCCAGAACGGCGAGATCGCGAACTCGGAGTGGTCGGTGGGCATGGTGCGCAGGTCGAACTTGTCACCGAAATCCATGACATCGTGCTTGGGGCTGGCCGCGTCGAACTCCAAGGCCGGCGGAGTCTCGGGGGACCAGTCCAGACCCGGCTCGGGCTGGTGGAACGAGGCCATCATCTCCAGGATGACCTTGCCGTCCTGGCTGGCGGTGACGTGCCGGGTGGCGAACGCGCGCCCGTCGCGGGTGCGGTCGACGTGGAATTCGACGTCGGCGTTGTAGCTGCCGCCCCGGACGAAGTAGGCGTGCAGCGACTGTGGCAGCTTGCCGTCATCCACGGTGGCCCCGGCCACTGCCAGCGACTGCGCCGCGATCAGGCCGCCGAACAGCCGCTCGGTCGCCCCTCTGCGTGGTTCGCGAATGCAGAAGTCATCGCCGTGACGGTCGAACTGCAACAGTTGGGCGATCCAGCTCAGCGCGGCCATCGGCCGAGGCTATCAACTGCTTGGTTGGGGCTTCGCTCACACCTGCTTGGCGAAATAACGCCCGCCGTCGGAGGCCAGTCGCCCGAACGCCGCCTTGACCACCGGCGCCAGCCCCTTGAACGGCAGCGCGAACAGCGGCTTCGGCTCGATCGCGACGATCCAGGTGAACTGTGTCTGTCCGTCGCCCGCTGGTTCGACCAGGTAGTCCTCGGCGAACCGGCGCAACGACGGAATGTTGGCGTGATCAACGGTGAACGAGTAGCGGCGGCCCTCCTCCCAGCGGAAGAACGTCTCATGCACCCGGACCACCCCGGGTGCCAGCGTCACTTCACGGGAGCTGCCGACACCGAAGGGCCGCGGCGTCAACCAGTTCACCTTGGTGACCGACGGACCCCACGCAGCTAGGGACTCGTCGGATACCAGCGACTCCCACACCTTTTCGGGCGGTGCGGCGAAGCGCTTGTGATAGGCGAAGATGTGCGGCGCCGTCGTGAAGAAATCGGGATCGGCGGGTTCCAGCGTGAACCGGGGCATGGTGCCAGCATGCCGCAGAACGGCACTGCGGGATACTGGGTTGCAAGCCCATTTCCGGAGGGGAGAAATATGACGGCGGCGCTCGGCGGCCGCTACGAGCTACGCGGCGTGCTCGGCCGCGGCGGCATGGCCGAGGTGCACGATGGCTGGGACACCAGGCTGTCGCGTCCGGTCGCGGTCAAACTGCTCTATCCGGCCCTGGCCGCCGACGAGGTGACGCGTCGGCGGTTCGAGAACGAGGCGCGGGCCGCCGCCGCGCTGAACCACCCGAACATCGTCGCGGTCCACGACAGCGGTGAAGACCGCGGGACGCCGTACATCGTGATGGAGCGGCTGCCCGGGCCCACTCTGGCCGAGGAGATCGCGGCCGGACCGCTGTCCGCTGACCGCGTGCGCTGGGTGCTGGCCGACCTGCTCGGTGCGCTGACCGCAGCACACGAGGCAGGAATCCTGCACCGCGACATCAAACCCGGCAACGTCCTGATCACCGCGTCCGGTACCGCCAAGCTCGCCGACTTCGGAATCGCCAAGACCGACGGGGCCGCCCACACCCGCGTCGGGATGGTCTTCGGCACCGCGAACTACCTTAGCCCACAACGGATTACCGGCCGGCCGGCGTCGCCGTCGGATGATCTGTACGCCCTCGGCGTGCTCGGATACGAGGCATTGACCAGGCGGCTTCCGTTCGAACGCGACAACCCCGTGGCCACCATGCGGGCTGTTCTGGAGGAGCCGCTGGTGCCGATCGGGGTGCTGCGTCCGGACGTCGATCCGGTTCTGATCCGCGTGCTGGAACGCGCGATGGCGCGGGATCCGGCCTACCGCTTCGCCGATGCCGCCGAGATGCGGGCTGCCCTGCAGGCTGCGCCACCGGCGCGGCCCGCGACCCTGCTGCTGCCGGCTTCACCCCCGCCGCCCGCGCCCCGTCGCTCCCGCGTCCGGATGGCCCTGCTGACCGCAGGCCTTCTGGCCGGTGTCATCCTCGCGGTCATCTTGTTGATCTCGGACCCTCCGCCGCAGCGTGCGCCCGTCACGCCGGTGACCACGTCTGTTGAGCCGACCGTGCCGGCCGCGACGAGCATCCCGACGTTCACGCCGACCGTGCCCGAGGACCAGTGGGATCAGGGCAACAACGGGAACGGCAATGGCAATGGCAACGGCCATGGGAATGGCAAGGGCCACGGCAAGAAGGGCCACGGATAAAAGCAAGGCCCAGACCGGATTTCTCTGGTCTGGGCCTTGCTTGCACTGTCGGGGTGGCGGGATTCGAACCCACGACCTCTTCGTCCCGAACGAAGCGCGCTACCAAGCTGCGCCACACCCCGCGTGAAGCTTCGACAGCCTATCGCACCGGGTACCTCGAAAGCCAAACGGCCACCTCTGCGCCGATTTCTACCTCTGGGTTGTGGCGCGGCGCGGATCACAGCCCAGGCGTAGAAAACGGCGGGCAACGGGAAGGAATGCGTGGGTGGGTGGCGTTATACAACTCATGACTGTCCTGGGCGCCTCCGTCTACCTAGGGTTCTTCGCCCTGGCAGCGTTGTGGCTGTTCCTGACGGCCGAGACGGATCAGGACCAGCTGCCCGAGCGCTCGAACTCCGAGAGCACCGCCGCGGACTCCGAGGTGTCCAGCCCCTGGGCGCTGAGCCAGTCCGCATCGAAGTAGGTATCCGCGTAGCGGTCACCGCTGTCGGCCAGCAGGGTCACCACCGACCCGCTGCGGCCGTGCGCGATCATCTCGGCCAGCAGCCGGAACGCGCCCCACAGGTTGGTTCCGGTCGACGGCCCGACCCGCCTACCCAGCACCCGGCTCGCGTGATGGGCCGCGGCCACCGACCCGCCGTCGGGGACGGCAATCATCTGATCGACCACACCCGGCAGGAACGACGGCTCGACCCGCGGCCTGCCGATGCCCTCGATACGTGAGGACGCGCCCGTGACGACGTCATCGCGGCCCTGCGAGTAGCCGGGGAAGAACGCCGAATTCTCCGGGTCGACGACACACAACTGTGTGGCATGTCTGCGGTAGCGGATGTAGCGGCCGATCGTCGCGCTGGTGCCGCCGGTGCCGGCCCCCACCACGATCCACTCCGGGACCGGATGCGGCTCCAGGCGCATCTGCTCATAGATCGACTCGGCGATGTTGTTGTTGCCGCGCCAGTCGGTGGCCCGCTCGGCATTGGTGAACTGGTCCAGATAGTGCCCGCCGGTCTCCTCGGCCAACCGGTGCGCCTCGGCATACACCTGCGACGACTCGGCGACGAAATGGCAACGGCCGCCCTGGGCTTCGATCAGCGCGATCTTCGAACCGCTCGTCGAGGCCGGCACCACGGCGATGAACGGCAGACCGAGCAGCGCTGCGAAGTACGCCTCCGACACCGCCGTCGACCCCGAGGACGCCTCGATGATCGTGGTGCCCTCACCGATCCAGCCGTTGCACAACCCGTACAGGAACAGGGAACGGGCCAGCCGGTGCTTGAGGCTGCCGGTGATGTGGGTGGACTCGTCCTTGAGGTACAGCGCGACGTCCACTTCCTCGCGCCATCTGGTGGGCAGCGGATACCGCAACAGGTGGGTGTCGGCGCTGCGCTTGGAATCGGCCTCGATCAGCCGCACCGCGTTGTCGACCCACCGGCGTGGCCGGGGCCGCGACGCGGTACAGCCCGCTCCGCTCAATGGGCCGAGACGGTCGGGCTGGATTGCCCGGCCCTGATCCCGACGTGCCCGCCACCGGTCGGCGCTGCGACCAGCGTCAGCAGCGTGGCCTCCGGGCGGCAGCAGAACCGCACGGGCGCGAACGGCGACGTGCCGATGCCCGCCGACACATGCAGCTGCATGTGCGATCCCCACTTCGAGGCGCCCTTGGCCCGGGACCGGTCCAGCTCGCAGTTGGTCACGATGGCCCCGTAGAACGGCAGGCACAGCTGCCCGCCGTGGGTGTGCCCGGCCAGCACCAGCTGATAGCCGTCGGCGGCGAAGCGGTCCAGCACCCGCGGTTCGGGGGAGTGGGTGAGACCCAACGTCAGATTCGCCGCACCGTTGGCCCGGCCGGCGATGGTGTCGTAGCGGTCGCGCTTGAGATGAGGATCGTCGACGCCGGCCACCGAGATGTGCAGCCCGGCCACCTCGACGTCGCGACGGATGTGGGTCATGTCGAGCCAGCCGCGCTCGGTGAACGCCGCGCGCAGGTCCTGCCACGGCAGCGGCTCACCGTGCGTCCGGTGCTGCGGATTGGTGACGTAGTTCAGAGGGTTCTTCAGCCGCGGTGCGAAATAGTCGTTGCTGCCGAACACGAACAGGCCGGGCGCCGACAGCAGGTCGGTCAATGACTGGACCACGGCAGGCACGGCCTTCGGGTGGGCCAGGTTGTCGCCGGTGTTCACCACCAGATCGGGCTCGAGGCGCGCGAGGTCACGCAGCCAGGCCTGCTTGCGTCGCTGGTTGGGACGCATATGCAGATCGGAAAGGTGCAGCACCCGCAGGGGTGAGGAGCCCGGCGCCAGTACCGGCATGGTCGCTTCCCGCAGTACGAACGCATTGCGCTCGATGAGGGACGCGTAGCCGATTCCGGCAACCAGCGAACCGGCGGTGACGGCAGCTGCCTTCTTCACTGACATGCAGGCAAGCCTACTGCGAACCGCTCATCACGGGGGCGGTGGAGGCCCGAGCACCGGAACGGTGATCGGCGGCAGACCCGGGATTTCGACCACCGTCTGGCCGATCTCGGGCGGCGGACCACCTGGCATCGGGAACGGGAACTCGGGCGGCGGCGGGGCCGGCGGGATGCCGTTGCTGATCTGGATGGTGATGATCGAGCCGGGAATCGTCTGCCCGCTGGGAGCGGTCCCGACCACGGTGCCGGCGCGCGAGCTGCTGTTGACCGAGGCGGAACCGTCGGCCACCTGGAATCCGGATTCCTTGAGCCGCAGGCGCGCGGCCGTCTCATCCAGTCCGGTCACGGTCGGCACCACCGAACCCGGCCCGCCGTCGACGTAGCGCGGGTCGGTCGGCGGCAGGGCGACCGGGCCGAAGTTGTTGGCGATCGGCTTCAGCGCCGTGAACCACGTACGGGCCGGCTCGTTACCGCCGAACAGATTGCCGTCGCCGCACTGGCGCAGCGGGAACGAGCACAGCTCGCCGGGGGTGGTGGAGTCGTCATAGATGTAGTTGGCCGCGGCGTACTGGTTGGTGAAGCCCAGGAAGCCCGACGAGCGGTGCGCCTCGGTGGTGCCGGTCTTGCCCGACATGGGCAGGTCCCAGCCCACCGAACCGGCCGAACCGGAGGCGGTACCGCCGGCCTGGTCGTCCTTGCTCATGGCATTGGCCAGGGTGTTGGCCAGGCCCTCGGGCACTGCCTGATCGCACGTCTCGGTGGTCACCGACACCTCATTGCCGCGCCGGTCGAGTACCTGGGCGATCGGGTTGGGCGGGCACCAGGTCCCGCCCGAGGCCAACGTGGCCGCCACATTCGACAACTCGAGTGCGTTGACCTCGATGGGGCCCAGGGTGAACGAGCCGATGTTCTGGCGTTTGACGAAGTCGGCGAGGCTCTCGTTGCTCTCCGGGTCGTAGTCGCGGGCGGTGCCGGGCAACGCGTAGGACCGCAGCCCCAGCTTGACCGCCATGTCGACCGACCGCTGCACGCCGATCTGCGAGATGAGCTTGGCGAATGCGGTGTTCGGCGAGGTGGCCAGGGCATCGGTGACGCTCATCGAGCCTCGGTAGCCGCCGGCGTTCTTCACACACCAGGTTTCCTTCGGGCATCCCGGGGTGTCGCTACTGCCCAGCCCCTTGGCCTGAAAGAACGGAGGCACCTGCAGCTGAGTGTTGATGCCCATTCCCATGTCCATGGCCGCGGCCGTGGTGAAGATCTTGAAGATCGACCCGGCGCCGTCGCCGACGAGTGAGAACGGCTGCGGCTGCATGGTCTCGCCGGCGTCGGTGTTCAGGCCGTACGTGCGATTGCTGCCCATCGCCAGGACCGGATGAGATTCCTTACCGGGCTTGATCACGCTCATGACGCTGGCGACGCCGGGGGTGTCCGGCCGGGCGATGCTGTCGATCGCCGACTTCACCGTGCCCTGCACGTCCGGGTCCAGCGTGGTCTTGATCAGATAACCGCCCTTGGCGACCTGCTCCTTGGACAGCCCGGCGCGGGCCAGATACTCCAGCGCGTAATCGCAGAAGAACGCCCGGTCACCGGCGGCGATGCAGCCGCGCGGGAGCTCGTTGGGCTGCGGCAGGATGCCCAGCGGCTGCTGCTTGGCATCCCGCAGCGCCTCGGCTTCCTGAGGGATGTTGTCGATCATGGTGTCCAGCACCAGGTTCCGCCGAGCCAGGGCACCGTCCGGGTTGGTGTAGGGATTGAGCGCGCTGGTGGACTGCACCATGCCGGCGAGCAGGGCGGCCTGCTGCCAATTCAGCTCCGAGGCATTGACACCGAAATAGGTCTGGGCGGCGTCCTGAACGCCGAACGCGCCGCTACCGAACGAGACCAGGTTGAGATAGCGGGTCAGGATCTCGGGCTTGGTGAACGTCTTGTCCAGCGTGAGCGCCATCCGGATCTCGCGCAGTTTGCGGGCCGGAGTGGTCTCGATCGCGGCGCGGCGCTCGGCATCGGTCTGGGCGACGACGAGAAGTTGGTAGTTCTTCACGTACTGCTGCTCGATCGTCGAACCGCCGCGGGTGTCCATGTCGCCGCTCATATATCCGGTCAGGCCGGTCAGCGTGCCCTGCCAGTCCACGCCGTTGTGTTCGGCGAACCGCTTATCCTCGATCGAGACCAGGGCGAGCTTCATGGTGTTGGCGATCTGGTCGGTGGGCACCTCGAAGCGGCGCTGTGAATACAGCCAGGCGATCGTGTTGCCCTTGGCGTCGACCATCGTCGAGACCTGCGGAACCTCGCCGTCCACCAGGGCGGCCGAGCCGTTGGCCAC
Organism: Mycobacterium sp. DL99; assembly: GCF_004762045.1. Classification (GTDB taxonomy): domain Bacteria; phylum Actinomycetota; class Actinomycetes; order Mycobacteriales; family Mycobacteriaceae; genus Mycobacterium. The sequence continues at coordinate 5,972,613 of NZ_SJOM01000007.1, read as the reverse complement.
CACATCGGAGGCCCGGTTGGACATCAGGCCGAATCCACCCACGAGGGGGAACATGAACGTGGCCACCAACACGCTGGCCAACAGGCAGCACCAGGCGAGTTTGATGATGGTGACCGCTTGGGGTGGCTGCGCGGGCGGTCGTGTCGGCTGCTCCGGCATGGGTACAGAGTAACTATCTCGCTGAGGCGGCCTTCTGGCGAGCGGGGCCACCGTCATATCCCGCTTGCCTGCAGAAACACCTCAGAGGGCCACGACTCCGGCTAGACGGCACGGCCGTCCCAAAAAAGTGGGTCGCAAACTGTTGCGTTAATACCCTCTGACCACCTAGCTTGGACACACAGTGCGATCCAGGTTACACGGGCTGGCGCAATGTGGCGTAGATCGCATAGGCGCTCTACACCGGGAGGTTCAAGGCCCGCCGTCTGGGGAGATGGCTGGAACGAAGGGATCGCTGGTGTCAGGTACACGAACTGTCGCAGACAAGATGAACGCTTCCGCCCCAGCCGCCAACCTGGTTCACCGAGGCGAGGGGGAAGCCCGGATCGCCTGGGTTTCCCAGGCGAGATGCCGCCAGGCCGATCCGGACGAGTTGTTCGTTCGCGGTGCAGCTCAGCGCAAGGCCGCGGTGATCTGCAGGCACTGCCCCGTGATCCTCGAATGCGGTGCAGATGCACTGGACAACCGCGTGGAATTCGGAGTTTGGGGCGGCATGACAGAACGTCAGCGTCGTGCCCTGCTCAAGCAGCATCCCGAAGTCATCTCCTGGTCCGAGTTCTTCGCCGCCCAGCGCAAGCACCACCGCAGCGCGGTCTAGCCTCCGTGTCCTTACGCGGGCTCACTCGGCCCGCGCGCGCCAAAATGCAGCCGACGGTAGTGTTTTCGGTTGTGGCACATGGTAATCAGCAGCAGTGAGTGAGCCTGCCAGCGTTCTTCCGTTGTCGGCGATGGTTTCTGGTGCCGCCGGCATGCTGATACCGCTGCCTGCGGCGGAAACCGGCGACGATCCGTTGTTGAGCGACGTCGCCCTGCATGAGCCCGGCACCCCGGCGGACTACAGCGGCACCATCGTGTTCGTCAGCACTCGCGTCGAGGACCGCTTCGCGCTCGGGTCGTTGCTCGATGAGGTGGGAACCGCTGCGGCCGTTGTGCTTCCACCCGACGCGACAACCGACGTGTCGATGTTGCCCAGCCACTCCACCAGACTGTTCCGGCGTTCACCATGGGTGGGCTGGAGCGAGCTGTTCCGGGTCCTGGTCCGGCTGCTCGGTGCGGGCCGCATCGTCAGCCCGGCCCCGCAGGTGGACAACTTGCAGGCTCTGGCCCGGTGGATCAGCAGCCAGACCGGCGCTCCGGTGACGATCGAGGACCTGGATTCCAGAGTCCTGGCGTATGCCGTCGTCGGGCCGGGTGTCGACCCGATCCGGAACCAGACGATCCTGGGTGGTGCGGTACCCGCCTGGCGGGTCGAGCGGCTGATGTCCACCGGATTCCTGCCCGCGGTCTGGCGATCCGATGACGTGGTCGTGCGCAATGCCGAGGATGACGACCCGGCCCGCATGGTGGTCGCGATGAAATCCGGCACCGAAACGCTCGGCACGATCTGGGCGGCGTTGGACGACGACACCGATCGCGAAGAACTACGGCAGCTGCTGCTGCAGGTGCGTCAGACCGCCGCGGCGATGATGCTGCGAGAAGTCCACCGCGACCAATACGAACGCCGACTCCAGGAGTCGGCTCTGGTCGATCTGCTATCGCGCGGGGTGGACCCCGGAGTCCCGGCGGCGTTGCTCGGGCTGCAACCGGACAGCAGACACACCGTGGTCGCGCTGGGGTCCGATACGCCCGCGTCGCGCGCCCTGATGTTCCATGTTCAGGCCCTGCGGGCCGGCGCCCGGACAGCGCGGGTCGGGGACGATCTGTTCGTCGTGCTGCCAGTGCTGGACGACGAGTCCGCCGAGGCGGATCTGGCCGACAGCCTGTCGAGGCATTTGACCCGGGTTTCGGCTGCCCACGCCGGCCCGGTCGCGGTCGGTCCCGTCGTCGACGCCATCGCCTACTTGCGGAATTCCGCAATCGTCGCCCGTCAGGTCCTCGACGCAGCCGCACTCAGCGTCGCGCAACAGCCGCGCGACCAGCGGCCTGTGCTCACCGCTGCCGACGTGCAGGACGCGCTGACCCTGGTTCGGGCGGCCGATCTGCTCGATCCGATGACCGACACGATCACCGAACCGCTGTCTGCCCTGCGCCGGCACGACACCGATCACGGCACCGCGTTCATCGACACGGTCGCGGCCGTGCTCGACCACCCGGGCAATCTGAGCGGGGCGGCCCGGGAACTGGGCATCCACGCCAATTCGCTGCGGTACCGACTGGACCGGATCCGTGTGGTCTCCGGTATCGACCTGCACTCGGCGGCAGCCCGCCTCCGCGCGTCCCTGGGGCTGCTGGTGTGGGAACGACGCGGTGAGGTCCGCGCCGCCCGCCCGCCCGTCGACATCGACAAGAATCGCGGATCCGGTTAGTGCATTTCGGAGATACCGCCATCAGGGTCTCGGGGGCTTCCTCCGAATCCGACGAAGATCCGCGCGGAATTCCTCAGCCCGCGTGGCTCTCCCCACCATGGGCTGTATTCATAGGATTTATCTGTGATTGATGCACCACTGCGTACCGGGCAACCACTGCCGGATCCGGACACGCTCCTGCACCGGCGCGGCGAAATCGTGGCCGGTGTGGTTCGGCAGGGATTCATCGGCGACCTGCACCCGATGTGCGGAGTCATCGACCTGGACACCCTCGATGAACTGATGCGGTCGCTGACCGAGGCCTACCCGTCGAGCATGCCGGCACTGCACACCATCGCGGCCAAGGCGATCACCCTGCGCCCGGTGCTCGCGCGGTTCGCCCAGGCGGGATTCGGATGCGAGGTGGCCAGCCCCGGTGAGCTCGAACTGGCGCTGGCCGCGGGCTTCCCGGCAGAACGCATCGTGTTCGACTCTCCGGCCAAGACCACGACGGAGATAGAGCGGGCGCTCGCGCTGGGGGTGTCGTTCAACATCGACAACTTCGAGGAGCTGACGCGGGTCGATCAGGCGATCGCCCGGGCGGCTGGGCATCGGTCGGTGATCGGGATGAGGCTGAATCCCCAGACCGGCGCCGGCACCATCGGCGCCATGAGCACGGCCACCACCACCTCCAAGTTCGGGATCGGGCTGGCCGACCATCGCGACGAAATCGTCGACGCCTTCGCGGACCGGCCGTGGTTGACCCAGCTGCACGTGCACAGCGGATCGCAGGGGATGAGCCTCGCGCACGCCGCCGAGGGCGTACGGCTGGTGGCCGAGCTCGCCGCCGAGATCACCGCACGGGTCGGCTTCCGGCAGATTCAGCGGATCGACATCGGCGGAGGATTGCCGGTCAACTTCGAATCCGACGACATCACACCAAGTTTCGCCGATCACCGCGCCGCGTTGGAGGCTGCGGTACCGCAGCTGTTCGACGGCACGTACGCCTTGGTGACCGAGTTCGGACGGGCGCTGACGGCCAAGGCCGGCACCATCGTCGCCCGGGTCGAGTACACGAAAGTCACCGGCGGCCGGCCGATCGCCATCACCCACGCCGGTGTGCAGGTGGCCACCCGTACGATCTTCGCGCCCGAGGCGTGGCCGTTGCGGGTCGAGATCTACGACCGGCAGGGGCGGCGCCGCGACGACGGTATGCGGGTACAGGATGTGGCCGGGCCCGCCTGCTTCTCCGGTGACATGATGGCCGTCGGCCGCGAATTGCCGTTCATTCGCGGGGGAGACCTGGTGGCTGTTCCGGATACCGGCGGCTACTACTTCTCCACTCACTTCTCGTACAACGCGCTGCCCCGACCCGCGGTCTACACCGTGGGGACCGACGCCGAGGGCGACCGACGCTGGTCGCTTGCCCGTCGGGCCCAGACGATCGAACAGATCGTCACCGAGGCCGGAGAACCGTCTCTTGTGCCGCTGCCTCTGCTCCCGTCCGCCTGACCCTCCGACTGATTGCGACCGCCCACATGCTCGAATCGACATCCCAGTCGTCCTCCACCGACGAACCCCGCTCCGGCCTGGCCAGGTCGCTGAAAACGCGACACATGACGATGATCGCGATCGGCGGTGCCATCGGAGCCGGGCTGTTCGTCGGTAGCGGTGCGGTCATCAAGACCGCCGGCCCCGCCGCGATCCTGTCCTACGTTCTGGCCGGCGCGCTGGTGTTGTGCACCCTGCGCATGCTGGGCGAGATGGTGGTCGCAAAGCCGCGGACCGGTGCGTTCGCCGACTACGCCCGGATGGGCATCGGGCCCTGGGCGGGCTTCACCCTCGGCTGGTTGTACTGGTACTACTACGTGATCATCATCGCGGTGGAAGCCGTTGCCGGGGCGAAGATCCTGTCCGTCTGGGTCGGTTTGCCGTTGTGGATCATGGCCATGCTGTTGATGGCCGTGATGACCGTGACCAACCTGATCTCGGTGCGGTGGTTCGGTGAGTTCGAGTTCTGGTTCTCCGGCATCAAGGTCGCCGCCATCGTGTCCTTCATCGTGCTGGGCTTGCTGTGGGTCCTGGGGCTGTGGCCGGGCGATACCAGCGGACTGAGCAATCTGGTGTCCCACGGCGGCTTCGCGCCCAACGGCGTCGGGGCGATCCTGGGCGCCGTGGTGGTGGTGATCTTCGCCTTCGGTGGAGCCGAAATCGTCACCATCGCAGCCGCGGAGAGCGCCGAGCCGGCGAAGTCGGTGGCCAGGGCCACCACCGGAGTCATCTGGCGGATCATCCTGTTCTACGTCGGATCGATCTTCCTCGTCGTGTGCATCCTGCCGTGGAACGACGCATCCGTGCTGTCCAGCCCGTATGTGGCCGCGCTGGACAAACTGGAGATTCCCGGTGCCGGCGCGATCATGAACTTCGTCATCCTCACCGCGGTGCTATCGGTGCTGAACTCGTCGATCTACACGTCCTCGCGCATGCTGCGGGTCCTCGCGTCACACGGCGACGCGCCGGAGTGGTTGGTGCGCACCAACTCCCGCGGCGTACCGACTCGGGCCGTACTGGCCAGCACGGTCATCGGCTGGATCTCCGTGGTGCTCGCCTACATCGCTCCCGATTCACTGTTCCTGTTCCTGGTGAACTCGTGCGGCGTGGTCGCGATCTTCATGTACATCATGATCGGCATCTCCGAACTGCGGGTACGCCGGGCCATCGAACGTGAAGACCCGTCCAAGCTGACGCTGAAGATGTGGTTCTTCCCGTATCTGACCATCGTGGTGATCGCGTGTTTCGTCCTGGTGCTGCTGGCCATGCTCTTCGACGTCGATCAGCGCGTCCAGCTGCTGGCCAGCGTGGTGAGCCTCGTCGTGGTCGTGGTGGCCTACGTCCTGCGCAAGCGGTTCGGGCGGGTGCCCGTCGACGCCGAGGTCGCCGAACTGGCATGAGCGGCTTCTTCTCCCGGGCCTCGTCCTGGCTGGCCGGCGCGGCGACCTGGTCGGCCCGCGTCACGGACCTCAACACCGGCCAGACCTTGTGGGAGCACACTCCGGACCGCGTGCTCAAGACGGCGAGTGTGGGGAAGGTCTTCCTGCTGGCCGAGGTGGCACGCCGGTTCGACGACGTGACCCTGAACCCCGGTGAAGTCGTCGCCGCCACCGCCGAGGACCAGGTGGCGGATTCCGGCATCCTTTATCTCCTGCGGCAGCAGGACCACCGGATCGATGACCTGTGCCTGCTGATCGGTGCGGTCAGCGACAACATGGCCACCAACATGCTGCTTCGCCGGCTGGGGCTCGACGAGGTGCAGCGCGCCACCCGCGACCTCGGGTTCACCGCCAGCGGGTTGCGGGACCGGGTGCGGCTGAACCGATCCCAGGATGATCCGCTCACTCTCTCAACGGGCAGCGCGGCAGAACTGTGCGACTTCGTCGGACGTCTGCACGCGGGTGACATCCACGGCGCCGCGGCGTCGGAGCGGGTGCGGCGATGGCTCGGCGTCAACACCGATCTGTCCATGGTGGCGCGGGCATTCGGCCTGGACCCACTGGCCCACACCGAGCCCGACGCCGGCTTCGAACTCTGGAACAAGACCGGGACCATCTCCGACGCGCGCATCGACATCGGATTCGTCGGGCACGCCGTGAGTGGACGCCGGGTGGCCTACGCCGTCCTGGCGAACTGGGCCTGGGGTGAGGACCATCGCGATCCGTGCTTGGCGGCGATGGGGCTGCTGGGCAGCGAGATCCGCCGATATCTGGAGGATGCCGGTCAGGCGGCCTCGGCCGCTTCTCCGGTGATCTGATCGGCGATCGCCCGCAGCGCTTCGAGATCGGATACATCGAACGGCAGCGACGGCACGCCGACGATCGCCACATGCGGGTTGGCGCCGGTGAACCGCGACAGCAGTCGGATCTCACGCTTGGCGGTGTGTGCCCGCTCGGCGTGGATGCGCAGCACTGCTGCGGTCAGCGATTCCGGATCCTGCGCCGCCAACTCGTCAGCGGCTTCCTCGGCCTTCTCAGCATGCAGATCGCACAGCGTGGGGTGGGTGCGGTTGAGGATCAGCCCGGCCAGCGGCATGTGCTCAGTCGACAGCCGATCGACGAAGAACGAAGCCTCACGCAGGGCATCAGGCTCGGCTGCCGACACCACCACGAATTGGGTGCCGCGCCGCTTGAGCAATTCGTAGGTGCGGTCGGCCTTCTCGCGGAACCCGCCGAACGTGGCATCCAGTGACTGCACGAAACCTGCCGCGTCGGAAAGCATTTGCGACCCCAGCACGGTGGACAGGGCCTTCATGGCCAGCCCGACGGCGCCGGTGACCAACCGCCCGATGCCGCGTCCCGGCGCCAGCAGCATCCGCCACAGCCGGCTGTCCATGAAGCTGCCCAACCGCTTCGGCGCGTCGAGGAAGTCCAGGGCGTTGCGCGACGGCGGGGTGTCCACCACCACCAGATCCCACTTGTCCTCGGCCAGCAACTGGCCGAGTTTCTCCATCGCCATGTACTCCTGCGTGCCCGCCAGCGACGTCGCCACGGTTTGGTAGAACTGGTTCTCCAGAATGCTGTCGGCGCGGTCCGACCCGGAGTACTGCACCACCATCTCGTCGAAGGTGCGGCGCATGTCCAGCATCATCGCGTGCAGTTCACCGGTGACCTCGGGAGCCAGCGGGACCCGCTGCGGGGTGTTGCCGAGATCCTTGATGCCCAGCGCCTGGGCCAGCCGCTTGGCCGGATCGATGGTGAGCACCACGACGGTGCGGCCGTATTCGGCAGCCCGTAGCGCCATCGCGGCCGCGGTGGTGGTTTTGCCGACTCCGCCTGCGCCGCAACAGACTACGACGCGGTTGGCGGTGTCGGACAGGATGGCGTGCATGTCAAGGGTGGGCGGTTTCGTGCTCACTATCGGACCCCCTGCTGTTCGAGTGCTTCGGCGAGTTCATACAGGCTGCCCAGGTCGACACCGTCGGCCAGCGCCGGCAGCTCGAGGCGGGGTACATCGATGGCGTCGAGTAGTTCGGCACTCTCGGCGCGGGCCGCGATCCGGGTGGCATGCTGGATCGACTCGGTGAGCAGGCCGGCGAAGTCGTTGTCCGCCAAGGTGATTCCAGCCTTTTTCAGGTCGGCGCGGACGGCATCGGCGTCGATGTCGCCCTCGGCGGCCTTGGCCAGATCCTCGGCGGGTAGGTAGGCCGGGATGTTGCGGTTGACGATGACGCTCCCGATCGGCAGGCCCATCTCGGTGAGCTCGTCGATCGCCTCCAGCGTCTCCTGGATCGGAAGTGCCTCCAGCAGCGTCACCAGGTGAATGGCGGTCTGCTCGGAGTGCAGCAGCTTGACCACGCCATCGGCCTGGGAGTGCACCGGGCCGCCCTTGGCCAGGTCGGAGACCGCCTTGGTGACATCCAGGAACCGCGAAATACGGCCGGTGGGAGGAGAATCCACCACCACAGCGTCATAGACGCCGCGCTTGCCCTTGGCGTCCTTGGCGGTCCGTGTCACGATCTCTTTGATCTTGCCGGTGAGCAGCACGTCGCGCAGACCCGGCGCGATGGTGGTGGCGAACTCGATGGCCCCGATGCGGCGCATCGCCCGGCCGGCCAGCCCGAGGTTGTAGAACATGTCGAGGTATTCCAGAAACGCGGCCTCGATGTCGATCGCGAGTGCGTTGACCTGACCGCCGCCGTCGGCCGTGGCGACCTTGACCTCCTCGTACGGCAGCGGCGGCACGTCGAACAGCTGCGCGATGCCCTGGCGCCCCTCGACCTCGACCAGCAGCACCTTGCGGCCGCCGGCCGCCAAGGCCAGGGCCAGGGCGGCAGCGACGGTGGACTTGCCGGTGCCGCCCTTACCCGATACGAAATGCAGCCGGGCCTTGGTCAGCCGCGACGGCCAGCCGACGTGTTTGGCGCCGCTCTCAGTGGTTGCCACCAGTGCATGCTAACCAAGCCTGAGCGTCCGACCGATAAGCTCAGCCCATGAGCGAACCAACCCGGTGGGAGTACGCCACGGTGCCGTTGTTGACCCATGCCACCAAACAGATTCTCGACCAGTGGGGACATGACGGCTGGGAGCTGGTCTCGGTGCTGCCCGGCCCGACCGGCGAACAGCATGTCGCCTACCTGAAGCGGCCGAAGTGACCGTGAGCGGACGGCTGGCCGAACTCGGGATCGAACTGCCCGACGTGGTCGCGCCGCTGGCCGCCTACGTGCCCGCGGTCCGGACCGGCAACCTGGTCTACACCGCTGGTCAACTGCCGATCCAGGGCGGCGAGCTGCAGGCCACCGGCAAGGTCGGCGCCGAGGTCAGCCCCGAGCAGGGCGCGGAGCTCGCCCGGATCTGCGGACTCAACGCGCTGGCCGCGGTGCACGCGTTGGTGGGCATCGACTCCGTCGTCAGGATCGTCAAAGTGACCGGGTTCGTCGCCTCCGCGCCCGGGTTCAGCGGGCAGCCTGGTGTCATCAACGGCGCCTCGGAGTTGTTCGGTGAGATCTTCGGTGAGGCAGGCGCTCACGCGCGTTCAGCCGTTGGCGTGTCGGAACTGCCGCGCAACGCGCCGGTCGAAGTCGAGATCATCGTCGAAACCGTGTGAGTGCCAGCGTGACCGAACACCCGGCCTACGGGCTGCTGAGGCCCGTGACCGGATCGGCCTCGGTCCTGCTGTGTGACAACCCTGGGCTCATGACCCTGGAGGGCACCAACACGTGGGTGCTGCGCGGCCCTGGTAGCGACGAGATGGTCGTGGTGGACCCCGGTCCCGACGATGAGGCGCACATCGCCCGCATCGCCGAACTGGGCACCGTCGCGCTGGTGTTGATCAGTCACAAGCACGAGGACCACACCGGCGGAATCGACAAGCTCGTTGAGTTGACTGGCGCCACCGTCCGATCAGTCGGCAGCGGTTTCCTGCGTGGCCTGGGGGGTCCGTTGACCGACGGCGAGGTGATCGACGCCGCGGGCTTGCGGATCAAGGTGATGGCCACCCCGGGGCACACCGTGGATTCACTGTCGTTCGTGCTCGACGACGCCGTGTTGACTGCGGACACCGTGCTGGGCCGCGGCACCACCGTCATCGACACCGAGGACGGCAGCCTGCGCGACTATCTGGAATCCCTGCACCGGCTGCAAGGTCTCGGCGCCCGCACGGTGCTTCCCGGGCACGGACCGGACCTTCCCGATCTTCAGGCGGTGACCGCGATGTACCTGGCCCACCGCGAGGAGCGGTTGGACCAGGTACGGGCAGCGCTGAGAGAACTCGGGGACGACGCCGGGGCACGACAGGTCGTCGAGCACGTCTACACCGACGTCGACCAAAAACTCTGGGATGCCGCAGAGAAGAGCGTCCAAGCTCAACTTGATTACCTGCGGAGCTGAGTAAACGCCGAAACGGTATTCCGGCAGCCGATTGCTCGAACGAATGCTGCCGGAATACCGTTTCGCGGAAAAACTAGCGGGCGCACTACCGTGCGCGCCGCGCCAACCTTTCAGAGTCGCTGATCAGCACGCTCTTGCCCTCCAGCCGGATCCAGCCGCGGTGGGCGAAATCGGCCAGTGCCTTGTTGACGGTCTCGCGGGACGCGCCGACGAGCTGGGCGATCTCTTCCTGCGTCAGGTCGTGCGTGACGCGCAGCGCCCCGCCCTCCTGGGTTCCGAACCGCTGGGCCAGCTGCAGCAGCTGCTTGGCCACCCGGCCGGGAACGTCGGTGAAGATCAGATCGGCCAGGTTGTTGTTGGTGCGACGCAGACGGCGTGCGAGCACGCGCAGCAGCTGCTCCGCGATCTCGGGACGGTCGGCGATCCACGCGCGCAGCGCGTCACGGTCCATCGACACGGCGCGCACCTCGGTGATGGTGGTGGCGCTCGAGGTACGGGGCCCCGGGTCGAAGATCGACAGCTCGCCGAACATGTCCGACGGACCCATGATGGTCAGCAGGTTCTCGCGACCGTCCGGTGACCGGCGGCCGATCTTCACCTTGCCGGAAATGATGATGTACAGGCGGTCGCCGGGCTCGCCCTCGGCGAAGACTGTATGCCCGCGCGGGAAGTCGACGGGCTGCAACTGCTTCGTCAGCGCCGACACGGCGGTCGGTTCGACGCCCTGGAAGATTCCGGCCCTGGCCAGGATCTCGTCCACGTTGCCCCTTAAGCTATTGGGTGTGTTGTCCTCTTACTGATACTTCCTGCTCAGTCTAGAGGTACGCGGTTTCGCGACTAGCCCACGCTACACACGATTGACAGGTCGAGACGCAGGAAACCCGGTTTTGATGGCCTGCGGCTCGTAGTACCGCGTCGGCAAACGCTCACTATCGAGGTCGATGATCACCGGCTTGACCCGTGGTATCACGGCCGCCGCCGGGCCCGGTTTTCGGTCCAACCCCGATTCGAGTCGCTCGAGCCCGAACGCCGCCAGCATGAGCAACCCCGGGATGAGCGCTACCAGCAACCACGACACAAGGCAGTAGTTAACACGGCGCAGGTCTCAGCGGGGTCACGAATCATCACCGGTCCGCGCCACGGTATGTCCGTCGAGGTCAGTACGCTGACTGTCGTGACTGCGGCTGCCGCCCCAACAGGGAAAACGCGCCGGTCCAAGAAGTGGGACACCGAAACCCACCTGGGCCTGGTGCGTCGGGCTCGACGGATGAATCGTGAACTGGCCCGAGCATTTCCGCATGTCTACTGCGAGCTGGACTTCACCAACCCGCTGGAGTTGGCGGTGGCGACCATCCTGTCGGCGCAGAGCACTGACAAACGGGTGAACCTGACCACCCCGGCCCTGTTCAAGAAGTACCGCACGGCGCTGGACTACGCGCAGGCCGATCGCACCGAGATGGAGGAGCTGATCCGGCCGACCGGTTTCTACCGGAACAAGGCCAACTCGCTGATCCGGCTCGGCCAGGAGCTCGTGGCCCGGTTCGACGGCCAGGTGCCCGACAACATCGAAGACCTGGTGACTCTGCCGGGGGTGGGGCGCAAGACGGCCAACGTCATCCTGGGTAATGCCTTCGACATCCCCGGGATCACCGTCGACACGCACTTCGGGCGGCTGGTGCGGCGCTGGCGCTGGACGACCGAGGAGGATCCGGTCAAGGTCGAGTTCGCGATCGGTGAGCTCATCGAACGCAAGGAATGGACCCTGCTGAGCCACCGGGTGATCTTCCACGGGCGCCGGGTCTGCCACGCCCGCAAGCCCGCGTGCGGGGTGTGTGTGCTGGCCAAGGACTGCCCGTCGTTCGGGCTCGGGCCCACGGATCCGGAGACCGCCGCGGCCCTGGTCAAGGGTCCCGAGACCGAGCATCTGCTGGCGCTGGCCGGGCTGTGAACCCAGATGAGTAGATCGGCCCGCTGGACCGTGGTGGTCCTGGTGGTCTTGGTGGCGCTGGGTACCGCGCTCTGGATGGAATTGCGCGACGAGCCGGCACCGCAGGCCGGGGCGGGGCAGTCCACCTCCCGTGATCACCGCGACGCCGATACCCCCGAGGCCCTCGCCGGGCCCCGGGCCCGCGCGGATCTGCCGCCGTGCCCGGGCCCCGGGACCGGAGAGGGGCCGGAAGCCTTGCGCGGCATCACCCTGGACTGCGCAGGTGACGGGAAGTCCGTCGACGTGGCGTCCGCGCTCGCGGGCCGGACCGTGGTGCTCAACCTGTGGGCCTACTGGTGCGGGCCGTGCGCCGACGAGTTGCCGGCGATGGCCGAATACCAACGCCGGGTCGGTGACGATGTGCTGGTGGTGACCGTGCACCAGGATGAGAACGAGACCGCGGCGCTGGTGCGGCTGGCCGAACTCGGAGTGCGGCTGCCGACGCTGCAGGACGGCCGGCGGCTGGTCGCGGCCGCGCTCAAGGTGCCCAACGTCATGCCTGCGACGGTGGTACTGCGCGCAGACGGTAGCGTGGCCGGGACCCTGCCCCGCTCGTTCGTCAGCGCCGACGAGATCGCGGCGGCGGTCGACGAGAAGATCCGCTCTAGCCGATAGGAGCACCCGGGGTGAGATCGACGCGCGACGGGCTGTTCCCGGATGCCGCCCCGGCATGGCTCAAGCCGCTGGTCGACAACCTCGACCGGGTGCCCGACGCCTATCGCCGGCGGGTGCCCCCGGACGTACTGGCCGGCATCGTCGAAGCCAACAACCAAGCCGCCCAGGCCGGCGCTCTGCGCGACGCCGCGGTGCTGGTGCTGTTCTCGGGCCCGCCCGAGGGTGCACCCCCACTCCTTCCCGAGGGCGCCGACCTGCTGGTGACGGTCCGCGCCTCGACACTGCGCCACCACGCCGGCCAGGCCGCGTTCCCCGGCGGCGCCACCGATCCCGGCGACCAGGGCCCCGTCGGCACGGCTTTCCGCGAAGCGTGGGAGGAGACCGGCATCGACACCAGCCGGCTGTACCCACTGGCCACTCTGGAGAAGATGTTCATCCCGCCGTCAGGGTTCCACGTGGTCCCGGTGCTGGCGTATTCACCCGACCCGGGCCCGGTGGCCGTCGTCGACGAATCCGAGACCGCCGTCGTGGCACGGGTTCCGGTGCGGGCCTTCATCAATCCGGAGAACCGGATCATGGTGTGCCGGGAAGCCAGCACCAGTCGGTTCGCCGGGCCGGCCTTTCTCCTCAACGAGATGCTGGTGTGGGGTTTCACTGGCCAGGTCATCTCGGCGATCCTCGACGTCGCGGGCTGGGCCAAGCCCTGGAACACCGAGGACGTCCGCGGACTCGATGACGCAATGGCCCTCGTCGGGCATGACAACGGTTACGGTGAAGCCCCATGTTGAAGTGGATATAGATGACACCCTCGGTCTGGCTCGATTTCGCAATCCTCGGCATCGGCTTCGTCGCAGCCATCTCAGGCTGGCGCTCCGGCGCGCTCGGTTCCCTGCTGTCGTTCATCGGTGTGGTGCTGGGTGCGGTGGCAGGCGTGCTGTTGGCGCCGCACGTGATCCCGCACGTCAGCGGTGACCGCACCAAGCTGTTCGCGACGCTGTTCCTGATCCTCGCGCTTGTGGTGATCGGTGAGATCGCCGGTGTGGTGCTTGGCCGTGCCGTGCGCGGCACCATCCGCAACCGCCTGTTCCGGGCGTTGGACTCGGTGGTCGGAGTCAGCCTGATGCTGGTCGCGGTCCTGGTCGCGTCGTGGCTGCTCGGTAGCCTGCTGACCTCCTCCGATCAGCCCAATCTGGCTGCGGCAGTGAAGAATTCGCGGGTGCTGACCGAGGTCGACAAGGTGGCGCCGGACTGGATGCGCTCCGTCCCGAACCGGTTGTCGGCGCTGCTGGACACCTCCGGGCTGCCCGATGTGCTCGAACCGTTCGGCCGCACCCCGATCGTCAACGTCGACGCCCCCGACGCCTCGCTGGCGACCGATCCCATCGTGACGACGAGCCGGCCCAGCGTGGTCAAGATCCGCGGTATCGCACCGAGCTGCCAGAAGGTGTTGGAGGGCAGCGGGTTCGTGGTCGCGCCCAATCGCGTGATGTCCAATGCCCACGTGGTGGCCGGCGCCGACAGCGTGACCATCGAGGCCGACGGCAAGACCTACGACGCGGGCGTGGTGTCGTACGACCCCAACGCCGACATCTCGATCCTCGATGTCCCGAATCTGCCGATCACACCGCTGCAGTTCGCCGAACAACCGGCCCCGAAGGGCACCGACGCGGTGGTGATGGGTTACCCGGGCGGCGGTGACTTCCTGGCCACCCCGGCCCGCGTGCGCGAGATCATCGAGCTCAACGGACCCGACATCTACCGGAGCACCACCGTCACCCGCGAGGTCTACACGGTCAGGGGCACAGTGCGGCAAGGCAATTCCGGCGGCCCGATGATCAACCGGGCCGGCAAGGTGCTCGGCGTGGTGTTCGGTGCGGCAGTCGACGACGCCGACACCGGGTTCGTGCTGACCGCCAAGGAAGTCGAGCGTCAGCTGGCCAAGGTCGGCAACACCCAGCGGGTGGCAACCGGGACGTGCATCAACTCCTGATCACTTGGCGTGCAGCTGGGCCAGGAAGCGGCCCAGCTGCTCGTTGACCGCCTCGGGCTGTTCCTCATGGCCGAAATGCCCTGCATCCGTGATCGATACGTAGCGGCCGTGCGGCGCATAACGTTGGGTCCGGTGCACCGGGTCGGTGAGGACATACGGGTCGGCGTCGCCGCGCATGTGCAACACCGGCACGTTGATCGGGCGTTTCATCGAGCGCATGAACCGCAGACCCTCGCCGCGCAGTTGGCTGCGAACCGCCCACCGCTGATATTCCAGTGCGCAGTGCGCGGCTCCCGGAATCTGGATGGCCTGGCGCAGATGGCCCATGGTGTCGGAGAAGTCTTGGCTGGTCTGCCATTTGGCCCCGGCCCGGCCGCGGATGAGGCGCTCCAACTCGGCGCCGTCGTGCCGGGTCAGCGCGTGTTCGGGCCACCCGGGCAGTTGGTAGCGCAGCATCGACGGCAACAGGGCCCGGCCCTGGTCCCGGCGGGTCAGTGTGGACGCCCGCAGAGCCACCGGGTGCGGTGAGCTGACGAGGGCGATCGCGTTGACCACGCGGGGGTGCAGCACAGCCGTCGCCCAGCACACCAGGCCACCGTCGGCATGACCGACCAGCGTCGCGGTCTTGTGTCCCAGCGCCCGGACCAGTCCGGCGGTGTCCCCGGCCAGGGTCCAGCCGTCGTAACCGCGCGGTGGTTTGTCGCTGTCGCCGTAGCCGCGCAGGTCGACCGCCACGACCCGGGCTCCGGTCAGTCCGGTGAGTTGGTGACGCCACGACCACCAGAACGAGCCGAACCCGTGCAGAAGGATGACCAGTGGACGGTCGGGCTGCGAGCTATCGTCTTCGCCCTCCACGACATGGAAGCGAATGCCGTTGGCGTGCACCTGCAGATGCCGCCATGGCCCCTCGATCCTGGTGATCGACGGGTCGGGTGGGGGCATTACCAGCCCGACGGGTCGGTGGCCGACTTGTTCTGGACGGCCGGCAGGGCGCCCTTGTCGTGGCCGGGCGTCAGTGCCTCGCGTGTCTCCTTGACCGATTCGATGGTCTGCTGGGGACCCTTGATCCGTCGCACCTTCAGGAAGCCGAACACCGCCAGCGCCCCGGTGGTCAGCACCATGAGGCCGAACACGATCAGGAAGGCAACCCAGCGCCAGAGCCAGGTGTCGAGCAGCTCGGCCAGGAAGAAGAAGAAAAAGAAGGTCGAGTAGAACAGGACGACCAGCGCGGCGATGAAGAACACGCTGCCGGTCAGGCCCTTCTTCACATCACGGGTGATCTCGGCCTTGGCCAGCTCCACCTCGGCGCGCAGCAGGGTGGAGACCTGCGCGGTGGCGTCTTTGACCAGGTCGCCGATCGAGGGGTCCGGCTTGGGGGCATGCGGGTCGACGAGCGGAATCGAGGTCACCGTCGTCGGAACGCCGTCCCTGCGGTCGCCTGTGCTCATGGCGTTCATGTTGCCATGCGGCGAACCCGTTAACGATCCCGGCCGACATCCGCGTCTTAGTAGACTGACCTCATTCTTGACTTGCGCGGGTCGGGCGCGTCGATCGGAGGACTCTTGACGAGCAGACACCGCTGGCAGTGGCTCATTGGTGCATCCGTCATCGGCATCGTGGCGATGCTGACCCCTGCCCCGGCGCGTGCTGATCCGCCGGTGGTGCTGGGCGGCGGCTCGGGCATCGTGGTCAACGGCGATGCGTTCTGCACGCTCACCACGATCGGGCACGACAGTGCCGGCCGGCTCATCGGTTTCACTTCGGCGCACTGCGGCGGACCGGGTGCCACGGTGTCGGCTGAAGGCGCCGACAGCGCGGGGGTGCTGGGCACGATGGTGGCCGGTAACGACGGCCTCGATTACGCGGTCATCCAGTTCGACCCGGCGAAGGTGACCCCGACCAACAACGTCAACGGGTTTCAGATCGACGGCCTGGGGCCGGATCCGGCGTTCGGTGAGATCGCGTGCAAGCTCGGGCGCACCACGGGATATTCGTGTGGCGTGACATGGGGTCCGGGCAAGGACCCGGGCACCATCGTCAACCAGGTGTGCGGGCAGCCCGGTGACTCGGGTGCGCCGGTGACCGTCAACAACCGGCTGGTCGGCATGATTCACGGCGCCTACTCCGAGGAACTGCCGACCTGCGTGGTGAAGTTCGTGCCGCTGCACACGCCGGCCGTGACGATGTCGTTCAACACGCAGCTGGCGGACATCACCGCCAAGAACCGACCGGGAACGGGATTCGTCCCGACTTCCTAGCGCCAGCAGACGCAAAACTGCCCCTTTTCAAGCGAAAAGGGGCAGTTTTGCGTCTGCTCGGCGGAGTTACTTGCTGGCGCGGATGGCCTCGAACACGCTCGGGTCCACCAGCGTCGAGGTGTCACCGAGCTCGCGGCCCTCGGCGACGTCGCGCAGTAGCCGGCGCATGATCTTGCCGCTGCGGGTCTTGGGCAGCTCGGGCACCACGTGGATCTCCCGCGGCTTGGCGATCGGGGAGATCTCGGTGGCCACCTGGGCGCGCAGCTCGTCGATCATGGTGTCGGCACCGCCGTGCGCGCTGGCCTTCAGGATCACGAACGCGCAGATGGCCTGTCCTGTGGTGTCGTCACTGGCGCCGACGACTGCCGCCTCGGCCACCCCGGAGTGCCCGACCAGGGCCGACTCCACCTCGGCGGTCGAGATGCGGTGCCCCGAGATGTTCATGACATCGTCGATGCGGCCCAGCACCCAGATGTTGCCGTCAGAGTCGTAGCGGGCGCCGTCACCGGCGAAGTACCAGCCCTGCTCGGCGAAGCGTGACCAGTAGGTTTCGGTGAACCGCTGCGGGTCACCCCAGATGCCGCGCAGCATCGCCGGCCACGGCTTGTCCAGCACCAGGTAGCCGGTGACGTGCTCGGCTTCGTCGGCGCCCGGTACCAGCTCGGTGCCTTCGTCGTCGACGATCCTGGCTGAGATGCCGGGCAGCGGAGTCATCGCCGAGCCGGGCTTGGCTGCGGTCACACCGGGCAGCGGCGAGATCATGATGGCCCCGGTCTCGGTCTGCCACCAGGTGTCCACGATCGGAGTCTTGTTGGCGCCGATGACTTCCCGGTACCAGCGCCAGGCCTCGGGATTGATCGGCTCGCCCACCGAACCGAGCAGCCGCAGGCTCGACAGGTTGTGCGCGGACGGGATCTGACGGCCCAGCTTCATGAAGGTGCGGATCAGCGTCGGCGCGGTGTAATAGATTGTGACGCCGTACTTTTCGATTATCTCGAAGTGGCGGTGCTCGGTCGGTGAGGTGGGGGTGCCCTCGTAGACCACCTGGGTGGCGCCGTTGGCCAGCGGTCCGTAGGTGATGTAGGTGTGCCCGGTCACCCAGCCGATGTCGGCGGTGCACCAGTACACGTCGGTCTCGGGTTTGAGGTCGAAAACGTTGTAGTGGGTGTACGCCGCCTGGGTGAGGTAGCCGCCCGAGGTGTGCACGATGCCCTTGGGCTTGCCGGTGGTGCCCGAGGTGTAGAGCAGGAACAGCGGCTGCTCGGAGTCGAACGACTCCGGGGTGTGATCGGTGGAGGCGTTATCCACGGTCTCGTGCCACCACAGGTCGCGGCCGTCGGTCCAGTTCACGTCGATTCCGGTGCGCCGCACCACCAGTACGTGGTCGACCGACGGCTGGTCTGAGACGGCGTCGTCGACGGCATCCTTCAATGAGGCGGCCTTGCCGCGCCGGTACTGGCCGTCGGTGGTGATGACGAGCTTGGCCTGGGCATCCTCGATGCGTGCCTTGAGTGCACTGGCGGAGAAACCGGCGAACACCACAGAGTGCATGGCGCCCAGTCGCGCGCAGGCCAGCATCGCCACGATCGCCTCGGGCACCATCGGCATGTAGATGGCGACGCGATCGCCGGCGGTCAGGCCGAGTGCGGTCAGGGCATTGGCCGCTCGGGAGACCTCGTCCTTGAGTTGGGCGTAGGTGATGTCGCGGGCGTCACCGACCGGTTCCCCCTCCCAGTGGATCGCGACCCGGTCGCCGTTGCCCGCCTCGACGTGACGGTCCACACAGTTGTAGGCGACGTTGAGCTTGCCGCCCACGAACCACTTCGCGAACGGTGCCTGCGACCAGTCGAGTACCTCGCTGAACGGGGTCTGCCAGCTCAGCCGGTTGGCCTGGGCGGCCCAGAACGCCAGCCGGTCTTGCTCGGCCTCGGCGTACAACTCACCCGTCGCGTTGGCGTTGGCCGCGAAATCGGCAGGCGGCGGATAGGCTGACGGAACTTCGGTAGACGTCGCTGGGGCGTTTGACATGCGTGTGAGCCTAGTCACCAAACGTTGCAGCGGCGTTGGGACATCACATGGCGGCTGCCGGGCGGCGGTCTTGATGCGCCCAACGGTCGGCGAGGTGACGTTCAGCGGTCGGCTAGCGTTTCGGCTATGACCGATCCACTCGCACCGCTGGTCGACCTGCCCGGTGTTTCTGCGGCCAGCGACGAGGCGCGTGAGGCCCTGGGCCGGGCGCATCGACACAAGTTCAATCTGCGCGGCTGGCCGCAGACCGCTGCCGAAGCCGCCCTGCGGGCGGCGCGGGCCTCGGCGGTGCTCGATGGTGGGGCCGTCCAGCTGTCCGCCGACGGTGAACCCGACGCGGTGACCGCGGGCGCCATCCGGGTCGCCGAGGCGCTCGAAGGCGGCGCCACCGCGCTGGTCGGGGTGTGGCAGCGGGCCCCGATGCAGGCACTGGCCCGGCTGCACGCGCTGGCCGCCGCCGACCTCACCGACGACGAGCACCTGGGCCGGCCGCGGACCGATCCCGACGTCGGTCGTCGTCTCGAGCTGCTGACCGAAATCCTGGCCGGCGGCTCCAAGGTTCCCGCCCCCGTGCTGGCCGCCGTCGCGCACGGCGAACTACTCAGCCTGGCTCCGTTCGGCACCGCCGACGGCGTGGTGGCCCGCGCGGTCTCGCGCCTGGTGACGATCGCCAGCGGGCTGGACCCGCACGGGCTCGGGGTTCCCGAGGTGCACTGGATGCGGAAGTCGGGGGAGTACCGGGCTGCCGCACGGGGATTCGCCTCGGGCACACCCGACGGGCTGACCGCATGGCTGCTGCTCAGTAGTGAGGCCTTGAAGGGCGGAGCGCGGGAAGCGCTGCAGATCGCGCAGTCGGCAGCCGGTTGACGCTCCCGGTCACAGGGCTCTCAGCAAACGAAAGCGGGCGACGTTCCGAAACGATGTTTCGGCTCGTCGCCCGCTAGCACGGATACCGGTTACCAAGCGTGCCAGATGGGTTACGTGGGTGGCCTCGGCGTCCTTGCAATGCGCTTCGGCTGCAACCCTACCCAAAGGACCGTCGGTGCCGTCCGCTCTTCGCAATCACGCAGGCCCGCAACACTTTTGCCTATTCCGCGGCATGTGCTCCGCGTGGGTGCCGGAACCCGTGCTGGGGAGCCCGGTTCGGGAGATCTAGCCTTCTCTTCCGGCTACACCTTGGCCTCATCCAAGCTTCCGTGGTTCCTTTGTACTACGTGACCACGGTCACAGCAAGGGTGAAATGCGCCTGACTTCTGATCGTTACGCCGGGGTGTCAGCTACTACGTGCGGTAGGTCAGGAAGTGAAGCGGCGAAGGAGTGAATATGTCAGTGCGCCGGCCGCCAGGGCGCTGATTCCGACGGCCGCAGTGGTGGCCACCGCGGCCCCCGACGGTGCCGGAATCCGGTCACGCAGCGACACCGGCCTGGTGAAGGTCAGCACCGGCCAGCCGCGCGAGGCGGCCTCCTTGCGCAGTCCCCGGTCCGGATTGACCGCGGTGGGGTGGCCCACGGACTCGAGCATCGGAACGTCGGTGATCGAATCCGAATAGGCATAGCAGTGGTCGAGGGTGTAGCCCTCGCGTGCGGCCAGGGCGCGGATCGCCTCGACCTTGCCCTCGCCGAAGCAGTAGAAGGCGATCTCGCCGGTGTAGCGGCCCTCTTCGACCACCATCCGGGTGGCCATGGCGTGGGTGGCACCCAGTGCCCTGGCGATCGGCGCGACGATCTCCTCGCCCGAGGCCGACACCACCACAACGTCGCGGCCGCACAGCTTGTGGTCGGCGATCAGCTCGGCCGCCTCGGCGAACACCAGTGGGTCGACGATGTCGTGCAACGTCTCGCCGACGATCGACTTGACCTGTTCGACATCCCATCCCGTGCACATGTTGGTGATGTAGCTGCGCATCCGGTCCATCTGCTCGTGGTCGGCGCCCGACATCAAGAACAGAAACTGGGCATACGTCGACTTGAGAACGGTGCGCCGGTTCAGCAGCCCCTGGTTGAAGAAAGGTTTGCTGAAAGCAAGCGTGCTGGACTTGGCGATGACGGTCTTGTCGAGGTCGAAGAAGGCCGCCGTACGCACCGGCCGACCGTCGCGCGGTCCGGATTGCTGTGCCATCAACTCCCCGGCAGCCCGATCGGATGCGGTCACAAGCGCCAGCATAGAGGCAGGTGCATCGTCTTATCCGACTGCCGGTGCAAAATGGCAGTTCACGACACATTCTTTCGGGCTTGACTCCCGGAATCCCGGTTGGTAGCCCGCACGGGTGTCTCTTGCATGTTTTGGCAGTTCCGTGTGTATAGTGAGCATTACTCGGCTTATGCCGAGGGTGTATCAGCCCGACCCCCCGGGGCTGATACACGACGACCTCCGCCTCCTCCCCCCCTGGCGGGGGTCGTCCCTTTTCTGGGGGAAGAATCCTCGGCGACCGAGCCTCGTTGGTTGCGGAACCGTATTTTCACTGGACCTGGTCGGTACGTTCGCGGACCGCGGTTCATCCCCAGCGCGCATTTCATCCACAATCCGTGAATTCGTGATGGTGCCCGGCGCGGGGTTGCCCGCAGGGTGGGCACATGGCCGTCCCGAACCCCTCGATCACCCCGACCGGCACCGTGCTGGCCTTGATCGGCGACCCACTGCTGCGTGAGGACGTGTCCCGGGTGGCCGCGGCCGCCGGCGTCGGTCTCGTCGTCGTCGACGAGCCGTCCGGGCGCAAGGCCTGGGTGGCGGCGGCCGCGGTCCTGCTCGACTCTCCGGCCGCGCAGCGGTGCGCCGCCCGGGCGCTGCCCCGGCGCACCCGGGTGATCCTGGTCGGTCACGACGACCCACGGCCGGGCGACTGGCAGGCCGCGATCTCCGTCGGCGCGCAACACGTGGTGACGCTTCCCGCCCAGGACGCCGACCTTGTGGCGGCCTTGTCCGAAGCCGCCTGCCACGACGATGCCGGCCGGGGTCCGGTGGTGGCCGTGGTGGGCGCCCGCGGGGGTGCCGGGGCATCGGTGTTCGCGGTGGCATTGGCGCAGTCGGCGCCGGCCGCGCTGCTGGTCGAGGCGGACCCGTGGAGTGGGGGGATCGATCTGGTGGCGGGCAGCGAGGACCTGGCCGGCCTGCGCTGGCCGGATCTGGCTCTGCAGGGCGGCCGGTTGGGTTATCCGGCGTTGCGTGACGCGCTGCCCCGCCGGGACGGGGTCAGCGTGCTCTCCAGCGGGCGCTCCGGTACCGACATCGAGGCCGGGCCGCTGGGCGCAGTCGTCGACGCGGGGTGCCGCGGCGGTGTCACGGTCGTGTGCGACGTGCCCCGGCGCGCCACCGAAGCGGCCGAAACCGCCTTGGACGCAGCCGATCTGGTGGTCCTGGTGACGCCCGCCGATGTGCGATCGTGTACCGCGGCGGCGGCCGCGCGACCGTGGGTGCTGGCCTGTAATCCGAATGCCGGTGTCGTGGTGCGGGGCCCATCGCCGGGAGGGCTGCGGGCTGCCGAGGTGGCCCGCATCGTGGATCTGCCCCTGCTGGCCGCGATGCGACCACAGGCCGGCATCGCCGAGATTCTGGAGCGCGGCGGGTTGCGGGTGCGGCCGCGGTCGCCGTTGGGTTCGGCGGCACGGCGGGTGCTGTCGGTGCTCGCCGGTCATCCTGCGCAGGAGGCGGGCGCGGCATGAGCGCCTCGCTGATCGATCGGGTGCGTGAACGGCTGGTGGCCGAAGCCTCTCCGTTCAGCCCGGGCGTCGTCGCCGCGGCGATCCGGGCCGAGTCGGGCGGCCTGCTCGGGGACACCGAGGTACTGAGCAACCTACGGCTGCTGGAGACCGAGCTGACCGGAGCCGGAATCCTGGAGCCACTGCTGTGCGCGCCGACCACCACCGATGTCCTGGTGACCGCCCCCGATGCGGTGTGGGTGGATGACGGCAGCGGGTTGCACCGCAGCGCAGTCTGTTTCCCCGACGAAGGCGCGGTCCGCCGGCTGGCCCAGCGGTTGGCGCTGCTGGCCGGGCGCCGGCTCGACGAGGCGCAGCCGTGGGTGGACGGTCAGCTCACCGGCATCGGACCGTTCGCCGTACGCCTGCATGCGGTGTTGCCTCCGATCGCCGCCGCGGGCACCTGCCTGTCGCTGCGGGTATTGCGCCCGGCTACCCAGAATCTCGACACCCTCACCCGGTCCGGGGCGATCCCACCGCAGGCCGCCGACCTGGTGCGGGCGATCATCCGCGCCCGGCTGGCGTTTCTGATCTCGGGCGGCACGGGATGCGGGAAGACCACCCTTTTGGCCGCCGCGCTCGGCGCCGTCCCAGACCATGAACGCATCGTGTGCGTCGAGGACGCTGCCGAATTGGCCCCGCCGCACCCACATCTGGTCAAGCTGGTGGCCCGGGGCGCCAACGTCGAAGGCGTCGGCGAGGTCACCGTGCGCGAGCTGGTCCGGCAGGCATTGCGGATGCGTCCGGACCGCATCGTCGTCGGTGAGGTCCGCGGGGCCGAGGTCGTCGACCTGCTGGCCGCGCTCAACACCGGGCATGACGGTGGGGCGGGCACCGTGCATGCCAACAGTCCCGCGGAGGTCCCGGCCCGGTTGGAGGCACTCGGTGCGCTCGGCGGGTTGGACCGCGCCGCGCTGGTCAGTCAGCTGGCGGCGGCCGTGCAGATCCTGCTGCACGTCGGGCGTGACGGTGCCGGGCAGCGCCGGCTCGCCGAGATCGCTGTGCTGCGCCGAGCCGCCCGCGATGATCTGGAGGTGGTGACGGCCTGGCATGCCGATACCGGGTTGGGTTGTGGTGCAGACGCTCTCAATGCCCTCATCGAACATCGGGTGGCGTCGTGACGGCGAGTGCGCTGGCACTGGCAGCGGCACTGCTGCTGTGGCCGGCCACACCCCGGCGGGCGGCCGCGCTGCGGCGGGTGGATTCACCGGTCCGGTGCCGGGTGCGTGCAACGCCGGTCGTGTTGCCGGTGGGTGTCATTGTGGCCTGGCTGGTTCCGTTGCCGGTCGCCCTGGCCGCGGCGGTGGTGGCGGGCACTGTGGCGATACGCCGTCGGCGCCGCGCCGCCCGGCGGCAGCGACAACAGGAATCCGGGGCACTGCAGGCTGCCTTGGATGTGTTGGTGGGTGAACTGCGTACCGGAGTACACCCGGTGACCGCTTTCGCGACTGCGGCCGGCGAAGTGGCCGGGCCGGTTCATCACGGCATGAGTGCCGTCGCCGCCCGGGCGCGCCTGGGAGCCGACGTCGCGGCCGGGTTGGACGATGTCGCGGCAGGCTCACAGATGCCGATGCACTGGGAGCGGCTCGCTTCCTGCTGGCGCCTGGCCCACGCGTATGGACTCTCCATCGCCACTCTGATGCGCACCGCGCAGCGCGACATCGTTGAGCGTGAACGCTTTTCCTCACACGTCGAAGCAGCGATGGCGGGTCCGCGGGCGACGGCGGCGGTGCTGGCCGGGCTGCCGGTGGCCGGGATCGCGCTGGGCCAGTTGATCGGTGCGCGGCCGTTGGCCTTCCTGTGTGGTGCGGGAGTGGGCGGATGGCTGCTGGTCATCGGAGTCCTACTGGCGTGCGCCGGCCTGATGTGGTCGGACCGGATCACCGAACAGGCGCTGAGATGAGCTGGGCAGCACTGTTTCTCGCCACCGCCATACTTGTCGGAGCGGGTCCGGCCCGCGTACGCAACCGTGCCGTACCCACGCCGGTGCGGCGGGCAAGCCTGCAGCCGGTGCGGGCTGACGATCCGCTCGCCGCGGCCTCGACGTTCGACTTGTTCGCTGCCTGCCTGGCCGCCGGGATGGCGGTGTCGACGGCGGCTGCGGCCGTCACCCCGTCAGCCCCACCGGCACTGGCGCCGCTGCTGCGCCGCGCGGCCGAACTCCTGGCACTCGGAGCGGACCCGGCCAGGGCCTGGGCGGCAGTAGATGCCGCTGTGCCCCAGGACAAGAACGCTGAAGCGCTGTTGCGCCTGGCCCGTCGCTCGGCAGCCTCGGGCAGTGCCTTGGCCGACGGGGTGGCGGAGTTGGCCGTCCAGACGCGGCACGACGCCGCCACCTCGGCCGACGCGGTCGCGGAACGCGCCTCGGTTCTGGTCGCCGGTCCGCTCGGGCTGTGCTATCTGCCGGCGTTTCTGTGTCTGGGCGTCATACCTGTGGTTGCCGGCCTGGCCGGTGACGTACTGGGTTCAGGTCTGTTGTGAGCACACATCGCAAAGGGAGGAAAAGTCATGGCAGGAAACATGATTCGGCGTGCGAAGGCCAGGGCGACGCTGTTGGCGCTCGACGAATCAGGGATGTCCACCGTCGAGTACGCGATCGGGACGATTGCCGCGGCGGCGTTCGGGGCGATCCTGTACACCGTGGTCACCGGAGACTCGATCGTGAGTGCGCTGACCAACATCATCAGCCGGGCCCTGAACACCAACGTCTAGATGACCGGGGTGCGGTCACCGTCGAGGCCGCGTTTGCGATCGCGTCGCTGGTGGCGGTCCTGGTGCTGTGCTTCGGCGGCCTCAATGCGGTGGGCCTGCAGATCCGCTGCATCGACGCCGCGCGTGAAGCCGCCCGCCTGGCTGCCCGAGGTGACGGCGAGGAGGCGACGGCCGCCGCGCGCCGGGTCGCCCCGTCGGGCGCGGTGGTGCACGTCGGTCAGGACGGCGGTCTGGTGGTGGCTCGGGTCAGCGCAGCCACGGTGCTGCCGGGGTTCACGGTGTCCGCCGAGGCGGCCGCGGCTCCCGAGCCCGGCGTCGGGTGAACGGGGATCGGCCACGCTGCTGGCCGCGGCCATGATCGCGATGCTGATCGCGTTCGCGGCGGGCGGCGCCTACCTCGGTGCGGCCGTGACGGCCCGGCACCGGGCTCAGGCCGCAGCGGACCTGGCCGCCGTGGGCGCTGCCGGCGCTGTGGCGTCCGGCCCGGATGCGGCGTGCCGACAGGCTAACCAGATCGCGGCCCGGATGAGATCGATCGTCGGGTCCTGCCGGATCGACGGGCTCGATGTCGTGCTCGAGGTCTCGGTGCCGGTCCGCCTCGGTCGCTGGGGCGTCGGCCCGGCTCGGGCGGCTGCTCGCGCGGGTCCGGTGGATGCGGCCGGTTAGTCGAGCTCGTCGAGGTCTGCTGCGGCGACCTCGTCATCGGTCGGCAGCCGAAGGGCGATCAGGCCAGCGAAGGTGTCGTCGTCGAGTTCGATCCGGTTGATCGTCATGTGCACCGGCCGCCAGCCACCGTCCTCGGCGCGCATCCGCAGCACGGCAGTGGTGGCGCCGTCGGTGAAATCCGACGTCATCCGGGCCATGTGCCGGGCGTCGGCAGGGTGGATGCGGGCCTGCCCGCCGTCGCGGTTACGCCAGTCGAAGAACGGTGCGGGATCGTCGAGCCATTTCAGAAGCTTCCAGTCGTCGAGGCCGACCAGCGCCCGGTGCACACCGGGCCGGGCCAGCCCGTCGAGGATGCGTTGGGCCAGATTGTCGGGGCGCGCCACCGCTTGCTCACGCTCGCTGCGCCAGTTCATCGCCCGGCAGATCAGCCGCTCGGAGCCGTCATCGTGGGGTTCCAGCATTACCCGGGCCACGAATCCCGCGGTGATGGGCTCCCCGCGGTGGTCGGTGAGATCCCAGGTGGCGCACATAGTGTGGCCCACCACGGGTTTGATCGTCATGGCCAACACCTTGGCCTCACTGCCGTTGAGGTCCCTGGCCGGCAGGTCATCGGCGAACATTCGGCCATGGGTGGCTTCGATCTCCGGGTTCTTACCGCCGTTGAGCAGGGATTCGGCAGTGTCGGTAGCCACGCCGGTTGTCAGGTCCCAGACCAGCGGGCCCGGAACGGGCCGCGGCGGCGGCTCGGCATCGGTCGGCCCGATCCAGACGTGCACCCCGTGGATGTGTCCGTCTGACATCCGCACCACCTCAGTGCGGATTACGCGGTCGTTCTTGGGTGTGATGCTGCTGAAGCCCTGGCTGGCCTGCACGGTTTCCCTGATGGCGCTCTGAATTGCCATCAGGTGCGGATTCCGGCGCAGAAACACACTGATCGGGACGAGGTTCTTTGTCTGCAGACCTCGTGCGACCACAACAGGCTCGCTACCCAGTGTCTCCACGAGCAGCCAGTCGTGGGTCATGCGCGGCATTTTACCGGCGGGACCGTAGCTGTCTGCACACCCGACAACGACGGAATCCGCACCTGAAAACTGCGGATTACGGTCGCAGTTTCCGAAACTAGCGCCTGTCGGGTTGCAAACATGAGTGAGGTCACGTAATTTGCCACTGCGCCCGGCCTCCGGGATTGGGAACGGATCGCGTTGTCCGACCGTTCGTCGCAACGTCTGTGTGTTCGGCGTGGCCGAATGCAGCCACGTAGTTGTCGATCCGCGTAGTCGGCCGTCGAGGGGTCGGTCGTCAATGCGGTCGGGGGATCACGCTGAGGACGTATTCAGCGCGCCGAGCACCAGGCGGAGCACCTTCACCGCGCCCGTTTTGTCCAGCGGGTCGTTGCCGTTACCGCACTTCGGTGACTGCACGCACGAGGGGCAACCCTGCGGGCACTCACAAGCTTCGATCGCGTCGGCCGTCGCGCCCCACCATGTACTCAGATTGCGGAATCCGCGGTCGGCGAAGCCGGCACCGCCCGGATAGCCGTCGTACACGAAGATCGACGGCAAACCGTCCACCGGCCCGACGGCCGTCGATACCCCGCCGATGTCGCCCCGGTCGCAGCTGGCCACCAGCGGCAACAGGCCTATCGACGCGTGTTCGGCGGCGTGCAGGCTCCCCGGGACGGCGAGCGGGTCAATACCGCTGTCCTGCAGTGCTTCCGGGGTGATGGCGCACATCACCGCCATGGTGTCCAGCGTGCTGGGTGGCATGTCCAGTTCCACGAAATCGATGACCTCGCCGTCGATGCGGCGGCGCAGGTAGCCGACCACGGTGTTGGTCACCGACACCGGAACCAGCCCGACCGTGACCGGCCCGAACGTCCTGCGTTCGCCGGGCCCGGTGACCGATATGTCGGTGAGTTCCCTGGCGAAGGTGCTGTAGCCGGGATCGGTGGCGTACACGAACGCCACACCGTCCTCGAAAGACAGCGAGTCGACCAGGTAGGTCTCGCCCTGGTGCAGGTATACCGCGCCGGGATGCAGCGAGGCTGCTGCCCGGCCGGCGCCGGTGCTGCCCAGCATCCGGCCGGTATCGGCTTCCAGGATCGCGATCTGGCCGCCGCTGGAGCCGCGGATGTCCACGGCCGGGTGCGGATCCACCCCGGGCGCGGGGAAGTAGCCACCCGGACGCTTGCGCAACAACCCGTCGTCGACCAGGGTTCCGGCCACCGCCTCGGCGTTCCACAGCCGGACCTCGGCCGCCGTCAGCGGCAGCTCGGCTGCGGCGCAGAGCAATTGCGGGCCCAGCACGTGCGGATTCGTCGGGTCGATCACCACCCGTTCGATCGGCTTGTCCAACAGCGCCGCGGGATGGTGCACGAGATAGGTGTCCAGGGGGTCATCGCGGGCGATCAACACGATCAGCGCGCCCTGCCCACGCCGGCCGGACCGGCCGGCCTGCTGCCAGAACGAGGTGACGGTGCCGGGAAATCCGGCCAGCACCACCGCATCCAGCCCCGCGATGTCGATGCCCAGTTCCAGCGCATTGGTGGTGGCCAGCCCACGCAGCCGCCCGTCGGTCAGCGCGCGTTCCAGCTCGCGGCGGTCCTCGGCGAGATAGCCGGCGCGGTAGGACGCCACCAGATCGGCCAGCTCGGGTGCGGTGTCCTCCAACCGGGCCCGGGTTCCCAGTGCGGTGAGCTCGGCGCCGCGGCGGGACCGGACGAATGTCAGGGTCCGCGCGCCCTCGGTCATCAGATCGGCCATCACCCGGGCGGCCTCGGCGCCCGCCGAACGTCGCACCGGCGCGCCGTTCTCGCCGGTGAGATCGTCCAGCAGAGCCGGCTCCCACAGCGCGATCGTGCGAGCGCCCTGCGGGGAGCCGTCCTCGGTCACCTCGGCGACGGTCTGCCCGATCAATTCGGCGGCGGTCTCGGCCGGTGACGCCGTGGTGGCGCTCGCGAAAATCACCGTCGGCCCAGCATTGTCGGCGGAATATCTCTCGCACAGTCGCAGCAGCCGGCGCAGCACCATGGCCACGTTGGAGCCGAAAATGCCACGGTAGTAATGGCATTCGTCGACGACGATGAACTTGAGGTGGCGCAGGAACACCGCCCAGCGGGCGTGGTTGCGCAGCAGCGACAGGTGGATCATGTCGGGGTTCGAGAAGATCCAGCGTGATCGCTCCCGGGCGAACCGGCGCACCTCGGTCGCGCTGTCGCCGTCGTACGGAGCCGGCGCGACATCGCGCAGTGCGGTCACGGTCTCGGTCAGATGCTGCGCGGTACGCAGCTGGTCATGACCGAGCGCCTTCGTCGGTGACAGGTAGAGCACCCGCGCCTGCCGGTCTTCGGCCAACGCCGACAGGATCGGCAGTTGGTAGGCCAGAGACTTGCCCGACGCGGTTCCGGTGGACACGACCACGTGACGTCCGTCGTGGGCCAACTCGGCGGCGGCGAGTTGATGCGACCACGGTGCGGAGATCCCGCGGTCGGTCAGCGCCTGCACGACCTCCGGATGAGCCCATTCTGGCCACTGCTGCGGTTTGCCGTGTCGTGGCGGGATATCCGCAACATGGCGTAGCGGATCTTCGCCGGACGGGGTGCCGTCGACAGCGCAAGCCAGCAGCTCACGGCCGAAATCCGACCCCTGATCCAGCACTCCTGATCCTCCTACCATCTACCCCGCCGACATCGGCCCGGATTTGTAAACGAATTGTTCACCACGCGCCGTATCCCGAGACTGTTGCAGCGGCCCTCAACATGATTGACTGATCACGGTCGCAGCTTCTGTGTTTGTACTCGCACTCGCAGGATCGTCGTTGCGATCGCGGTTCCTGCGAGGGTTGTAGGTCGGGTCTAAGTTCCGGGCGACTCCACGAAGGTATGGCGGTCGGAACGGGCCCGGTGCACCGGAAGTAGGTGGACCGCACCCGGTTGAAAGAGAAGGAAAGAACAAAAGATGCCACAGGGAACTGTGAAGTGGTTCAACGCGGAGAAGGGCTTCGGCTTCATTGCTCCCGAGGACGGCTCTGCTGACGTGTTTGTCCACTACACGGAAATCCAGGGCAGCGGATTCCGCACCCTGGAGGAGAACCAGAAGGTTGAGTTCGAGGTCGGCCAGAGCCCCAAGGGGCCGCAGGCCACGGGTGTTCGGGCCATCTGAGCCACAAACCCAACGAGACACCCCCGTGTGAGTCCGTACCGGACACCGCGGGGGTGTTCTCGTTTTTGCGGCCCGCGCTGGCCTAGTGTCGATTTGTGAGCCAGCTGTCCTTCTTCTCGGCTGAGTCGGTGCCGCCCGCGGTGGCCGACCTGACCGGGGTTCTCGCCGGGCCGGGGCAGGTTGTGTTGGCGAGTCACGGCGGCCAGCAGGCCGCCCGGATCTCGGTGGTCGTCGACGAGCTGTGGCGCGCCCAGGGCCTGGCCGAGATGATGAGTGAGGCCGGGCTCGTCTCGGAGATCTCCAGGACCGACGAGAACAACCCGCTGGTGCGCACCGCGCTGGACCCGCAGTTGATGCTGATCGCCCGGGAGTGGACCAGGGGCGCGGTCAAGACGGTGCCGGCCGGATGGCTGCCCGGTGCCCGCGAGCTGCGGGCCTGGACGTTGGCGGCGGGCACGCCTGAGGCTGACGACCGTTATCTGCTCGGGCTGGACCCGCATGCACCCGATACCCACCCGGCGCTGGCCGCGGCCATGATGCGAGTGGGGATCGCCCCGACATTGATCGGGACGAGAGGCTCACATCCGGCCCTGCGGATCAGCGGGCGGCGACGGCTATCACGCCTGGTCGAGAACGTCGGGGAACCACCCGGGGAGGGCGCGGCGTTGGCGCACTGGCCACGTATTTAATGGTGGACACACGGAGAGCCGGTTTGCGTAGGCTCGCGCGTAATGCGAAATTGTCAGTTGCCGGGCGTGGCGCGGCAACTATAGAAGTGGAGCGTAGGCACAGTTGGCTGGCGATAGCGGCAGCGGTAGCAAGGGACCTGTCCGGCGACTCGTGATTGTGGAGTCGCCGACAAAAGCGCGCAAGATCGCTGGCTACCTAGGCTCCAATTATGTGGTCGAATCTTCCCGCGGGCACATCCGTGACCTGCCGCGCAATGCCGCTGACGTGCCGGCAAAGTACAAATCCGAACCGTGGGCGCGCCTCGGGGTCAATGTCGACGACAACTTCGAACCGCTGTACATCGTCAGCCCGGAGAAGAAGAGCACCGTCACCGAGCTGAAGGACCTGCTCAAGGGCGTTGACGAGCTCTACCTCGCGACGGACGGTGACCGCGAGGGTGAGGCGATCGCCTGGCATCTGCTGGAAACGCTGAAGCCCAAGGTGCCGGTCCGGCGGATGGTGTTCCACGAGATCACCGAACCCGCGATCCGCGCCGCCGCGGAGAATCCGCGTGACCTGGACATCGCGCTGGTCGACGCGCAGGAAACCCGCCGCATCCTCGACCGGCTCTACGGCTACGAAGTGTCGCCCGTGCTGTGGAAGAAGGTCGCACCGAAGCTCTCGGCAGGCCGGGTGCAGTCGGTGGCCACGCGCATCATCGTGCAGCGCGAGCGGGAGCGCATGGCGTTCCGCAGCGCCGGCTACTGGGACGTCAGCGCCGAACTGGACGCGAGCGTCTCCGACCCGCAGGCCACCCCGCCCAAGTTCACCGCCAAGCTCAACACCGTCGACGGCCGTCGCGTCGCCGCCGGTCGTGATTTCGACTCACTGGGCCAGCTGAAGAAGCCCGACGAGGTGCTCGTGCTCGACGAGGCCAGTGCCGGGGCCCTGGCCGCCGGACTGCGTGGCGCCCAGTTGGCCGTCAGCTCCGTCGAGCAGAAGCCGTACACGCGCAAGCCGTACGCACCGTTCATGACGTCGACGCTGCAGCAGGAGGCCGCCCGCAAGCTGCGGTTCTCCTCGGAGCGCACCATGAGCATCGCGCAGCGGCTGTACGAGAACGGCTACATCACCTACATGCGTACCGACTCGACGACGCTGTCGGAGTCGGCCATCAACGCCGCGCGTAACCAGGCGGGCCAGCTGTACGGCTCGGAGTACGTGCACCCGACGCCGCGGCAGTACACCCGCAAGGTCAAGAACGCCCAAGAGGCGCACGAGGCGATCCGCCCCGCCGGTGACGTGTTCCAGACCCCGGGCCAGCTGCACGCGCAGCTCGATACCGACGAGTTCCGGCTCTACGAGCTGATCTGGCAGCGCACCGTGGCCTCGCAGATGGCCGACGCGCGCGGTACGACGCTGTCACTGCGCATCGCCGGCACCGCGGCGGGTGGCGAGCAGGTCGTCTTCAACGCCTCCGGTCGCACCATCACGTTCCCGGGCTTCCTCAAGGCCTACGTCGAGAGCATCGACGAGCTGGCCGGCGGTGAGTCCGACGATGCCGAGAGCCGCCTGCCCAACCTGACCCAGGGGCAGCGCGTCGACGCCGCCGATCTGACCGCCGACGGCCACCAGACCAGCCCGCCGGCGCGCTACACCGAGGCCTCGCTGATCAAGGCCCTCGAAGAGCTGGGCATCGGCCGTCCGTCGACGTACAGCTCGATCATCAAGACCATCCAGGACCGCGGCTACGTGCAGAAGAAGGGCAGCGCGCTGGTGCCGTCCTGGGTTGCCTTCGCGGTCGTGGGCCTGTTGGAGCAGCACTTCGGCCGGCTGGTGGATTACGACTTCACCGCGGCCATGGAGGACGAGCTCGACGAGATCGCCAACGGCCAGGAGCAACGCACCAACTGGCTGTCGAACTTCTACTTCGGCGGCGACCACGGCGTCGAGGGTTCGATCGCCCGGGCCGGTGGGCTCAAGCACCTCGTCGGCGGCAACCTCGAAGGCATCGACGCTCGAGAAGTCAACTCCATCAAGCTCTTTGACGATGAGGAAGGCCGCGCGGTGGTGGTCCGGGTCGGCCGTAACGGGCCGTACCTGGAGCGGATGATCGCCGATCCGGACAACCCGGGCGAGCTCAAGCCGCAGCGCGCCAACCTCAAGGACGAGCTGACTCCGGATGAGCTGACCCTGGAGTTGGCCGAAAAGGCTTTCGCCACACCGCAAGAGGGCCGGGTGCTGGGTGTCGACCCCGTGTCCGGACACGAAATCGTCGCCAAGGACGGACGATTCGGTCCCTATGTCACGGAGATCCTCCCGGAACCCCCCGAGGACCCGGATGCGGGCGCGACGGCCAAGAAGGGCAAGAAGCCGACCGGGCCCAAGCCGCGCACCGGATCGCTGTTGCGGTCAATGGATCTGGAGACGGTGACGCTCGACGACGCGCTCAAGCTGCTGTCGTTGCCGCGGGTGGTCGGCGTCGACCCGTCGAACAACGAGGAGATCACCGCGCAGAACGGCCGCTATGGCCCATACCTGAAGCGCGGCACCGACTCTCGCTCGCTGGCCACCGAGGAACAGATGTTCACCATCACCCTCGACGAGGCGCTGAAGATCTACGCCGAGCCGAAACGCCGTGGGCGCCAGGCCGCTGCCGCCCCGCCGCTGCGTGAGCTGGGTACCGACCCGGCGTCGGGCAAGCCGATGGTGATCAAGGACGGCCGGTTCGGTCCGTACGTCACCGACGGTGAGACCAACGCCAGCCTGCGCAAGGGCGATGACGTGCAGTCGATCACCGACGAGCGGGCCTCGGAGCTGTTGGCCGATCGCCGGGCCCGTGGACCGGTGAAGAAGGCCGCCAAGAAGGTTGCGAAGAAGGCGCCGGCCAAGAAGGCCCCGGCGAAGAAGGCCGCTGCCAAGAAGGCCTGAGCCGTCTAGCTGGAGACGTCGCTCTCGGCCGCGCGCTCGAGGTCGCGGGGCAGCACCAGGTTCATCGGGCGGGCCAGCTGGGTGGGCACCGTGCGGCCGCGCAGTTCGACGATCTCGCCGACGTCCCAGCTCAAAGCCTCGGCATCGAGTGCACCGCTGACCGCGATCGCCGAGGCCAGCACGTGGCCTTCCTCCAGCTTGGCGAGCTCGGTGAGGCGCGCGGCCTCGTTCACCGGGTCGCCGATCACGGTGTATTCGAAGCGGGCCTGAGCGCCGATGTGGCCGGCGATCGCGCGTCCGGCCGAGACTCCGATACCGAACTCGGTGTCGCTGCCCAGCACGCTGAGCAGCTCGTCGTGCAGTTCGCGGGATGCCGCCAGCGCGCCACCGGAGGCGTCGGGATGCTCGATGGGGGCGCCGAAGATGGCCAGCGCGGCGTCACCCTGGAACTTGTTGACGAACCCGCCGTGACGGTTGACGGTGTCGACGATGACCCGGAAGAACTCGTTGAGCAGGTTCACCACGTCGCCGGCCGGGATGGTCGACGCCAGATGCGTCGAACCCACCAGATCCACGAACAACACGGCGACGTCGCGTTCCTGGCCGCCGAGCTCGGTGCCGCGCTCCAAGGCGCGACGGGCCACGTCCTCACCCACGTACCGGCCGAACAGGTCGCGCAACCGTTGCCGCTCGGCCAGCTCACGCACCATGTCGTTGAAGCCGGCCTGCAGCAGGCCGAGCTCGCTGGCGTCGTAGATCTGCATGTGCGCGTTGTAGTTGCCGCGCTGCACCTCGCCTAGCGCCCAGCGCAGCTGGCGCAGCGGATCGGCGATCGACATCGCCACCAGCACGGTGCTGGACAGCCCGATCACCAGCGCGGCGATGGCCAGCAGCAACAACGGCGTGGTCAACCGGTCGGCGGATGCGGTCAGGATCGAGAACTTGCTCGCCACCAGGGCCAGCACGATGGCCAGGAGCGGCACGCCCGTCGAGAGCACCCAGGTGAGCACCTGGCGCAGGATCACCCCGGGGGCGCGGAAGTTCTCCGGAACCCCGCCGCGCAGCGCGGCCACCGCGACCGGCCGCAGCACGCGCTCGGACTGCAGGTACCCGATGATCGCGGTGGCCGTCGCACCCAGGGCGGTGGCGACCAGAACCACCGGAGCCGACTTGCTGGCCACCGGCCAGCTGGCCACGATGAACACGATCGAGCCCAGGAACCAGTTCGTGACGCTGATCAGGGTGCGGTAGAAGGGCATCTTCAGCGCCCGCACGCGGGCCAGCTCGGTGATGGCCGGGTCGGACTTGGACAGCAGGGTGTCGCGGCGCTGCCACCGGATCACCGGGATCAGCAGGCGTAGGGCCAGGTAGGCGCCGATGGTGAACGACACGAACAGGTAGCCCAGGAAGATCGCCAGGTTCACCACCGGGAGGTCCTGGAGCTGGATGCGGTCCTCCGGCGGCAGGCCGAAGCGCAAGAAGCCCAGCACGAACAGCGCGCCGATGATGTCGGCCTGCAACATGCCCAGCGTGAACACCGGCCACGGGGTACGCGCCACCCATCGCGCGAATGCACCGATTCGCGCGATGGGTATGGGCTCCGTGGTCACCCGTTCACCGTATCGGGCCGCAGGGACGTTCAGCGCCTGCTGTGACGTGGTTGTGTCGGCTTGACCACTACTGTTGGGGACGATGAGCGGGGTCTTTTCGCGGCTGGTGGGCCAGCAGGCGGTGGAACAGGAGCTGGTGGCGGCTGCGTCGGCGGCCCGGGGTGATTCGCCACACAGTGGCACCACCGTCGGGACCATGACACATGCATGGCTGATCACCGGCCCGCCCGGATCAGGGCGTTCGGTGGCGGCGCTGTGCTTCGCGGCCGCCCTGCAGTGCACGTCCGAGGGGACTCCGGGCTGTGGTGAATGCCGGGCCTGTACGACGACGATGGCCGGCACGCACGCCGATGTGCGGCGGATCGTGCCCGAGGGGCTGTCCATCGCGGTCAAAGAGATGCGCGAGATCGTCCAGATCGCGTCGCGCCGGCCCGGGACCGGGCGCTGGCAGGTCGTGGTGATCGAGGATGCCGACCGGCTTACGGAAGGCGCCGCCAACGCGCTGCTCAAGGTCGTGGAGGAGCCGCCGGCGTCGACGGTGTTCCTGCTGTGCGCGCCGTCGGTGGATCCCGAGGACATCGCGATCACGCTGCGCTCTCGGTGCCGCCACGTCGCGCTGACCACGCCGTCGGTGGATGCC
The DNA here is from genome assembly GCF_004762045.1 of Mycobacterium sp. DL99. Taxonomy (GTDB): domain Bacteria; phylum Actinomycetota; class Actinomycetes; order Mycobacteriales; family Mycobacteriaceae; genus Mycobacterium. The sequence continues at coordinate 5,936,771 of NZ_SJOM01000007.1, read as the reverse complement.
ATCGCCGACGTGCTGATCTCCGGTGACGGGCTGCCCGAGGAGGACGCTCGCTGGGCGGCCTCGGTCAGCGGCGGGCATGTGGGCCGGGCCCGGCGGCTGGCGACCGATCCCGAGGCCAGAGAGCGCCGCAAGCGGGCGTTGGGGCTGGCCCGGGACGCCGCGACACCCGCGCGGGCGTTCGCGGCGGCTGAGGAGATGGTGGCCGTCGCCGAGGCCGAGGCGCTGGCGTTGACCGCCGGACGCAACGAGACCGAGACCGAGGAGCTCAAAACCGCCCTGGGCGCCGGTGGCACCGGAAAAGGCACCGCGGCCACCACCCGCGGGACTGCCGGCGCGCTCAAAGAGCTGGAGCGACGGCAGAAATCCCGGCAGACCCGGGCCTCCCGCGATGCGCTGGACCGCGCCCTGATCGACCTGGCCACCTACTTCCGCGATGCACTGCTGGTGTCATCGGGAGCGACGGCGGTGACGGCCAACCACCCGGATATGGCCGAGAAAGTGGAGGCCATGGCCGCCCACGTGCCACCGGACCGGCTGCTGCGCTGCATCGAGGCGGTGCTGGAATGCCGCGAAGCGCTGGCCATCAACGTCAAGCCGAAGTTCGCGGTCGATGCCATGGTGGCGACCATCGGGCAGGCGCTGCGTGGGTGAGTTGGGTCCTGGGCGGTGTCTGCCGTAAAGTGGTGCCGCCCGGTTCGCTGGGTACGCCACCCTAGCTCAGTCGGTAGAGCAATTCACTCGTAATGAATAGGTCAGGGGTTCGATTCCCCTGGGTGGCTCCACAAGTCCAGGTAGGACAAAAATGCTGCGCTTCCGCAGGTTGAAGCGGCGATAGGCTCCCTGTTTATGGCACGGATCGTAGTGGGCGCGGTTCTCGTCGCCGCGGTTTCACTGACATCTCCGGTGGCAGGCGCCGACCCGGGGCACATCCCTGATCTGGGTAGTTACACCGCGGTGGATATCGACGACTACAACACGTACTACAACTATCCGACGACGAACGGCGCGCAGTTCGTCACTCCGGGTGGGTACCGATGCCGGATCACCTACACGGGCCGTGCCAATCCACCCATGAAGCAAGCCAGCTGCTGGGGTGAGCTGCCCGGTACGTCGAGCAACATGGTCAGCGTCTTCGCGGCCATGTCACTCGATCCGGCGACTTTCTCTACCGGGGATCTGGCCGGCATGGAGAAGTACACGGACTACAAAGAGCCGCGTGACCGCACGGTTGATCCGGCCGACTACAAGCTGCTTCCCGCGGGCAGCAAGCTCGTCTACCCCGATACCGGCACGTGCGCCGTCACCGAGGTGAGCACGGTGTGCGTGGTGGGCGACCACGGCTTCGAGTTGTCGGCGAAGGGCAGCCGCGTCTTCTAGTCCTTGGACAGCGCTTCACGGGCCACGTTGCGGGCCGTATTCGCCGCAGGAAAGCCGGCGTAACCGCTGGCGTGGTAGATGACTTCGGCGATCTCGTCCTCGGTGAGGCCGTTCCGGAGGCCGATCCTGACGTGCGACTCGAACTCGTCGGTGGCCCGCAGGGCGATCAGGATGCCCATGGTGACCAGGCTGCGATCACGCCGGCTCAGGCCCTCGCGGCTCCACAGCCGGCCGAAGACATTGTCGACGCCGATCGCCAGCAGTTCATCGCCGAAGCTGCCGTCGGGTTCGACGTTCTTCTCCGACAGATGCGGCACCATCTCTTGAAGGACCCGCAGACCCTTTTCACGTACGTCGTCAGTCATGCTTGCCAGCTTGGCACCACGCCCGTTCTAGTCGTCGACCGACCGCATTACGAGCGTGTTTGAACCGCTGCGCAGGTAAGCAGTCGATCGCCAATCGTTGTTGCTGAGTGCGGTATCCAGCGCTCTGCTGGTGAGAAACGGGCCAGCAGGTACTTCAGTACGAAGGCTCTCCTTGAGGCTCGGAGCCTCGCCGGTTGCCGTAGGCGCGTATTTCGACCGCAACGCGTCTGCGGTGGTCGGTTGAAGTTCGATGATCGCTTCGATCCAGTAGACCGAGGGCCCCGGCACCGTGACCCGGCTGTCCGATTGTGCGCCGAGGGTGCCGCTCATCCATGTGGCAGAGATCGGGCTGCCAATGTTGGGGAACCGTTTGGTCAGTGGCCCGAGATCATGCCGAATCTCATTGACTTCCACCGAAGTTTCTGTCCGCGGGGATTCGTTACCGCTGCGACAGCCTCCGAGCGAAATCGCGACTGCGAAAACGAGGGCCACACCGACTGGTCTCAGTAGCGTCGTCATTGTGTTGTCCTGACTAACTTCCCGATGCAATCTGCATTGGGAAGCCGATGTCGTCGCGGGCGATGCTTCCCGGGTAGCCGGGTGGTTTCCGCTTGGTTCCGAAGTATCCGTTCAGATGGTCATTCGATGAGTGCATTGATTTCCTCGGGGATGTCGCCGGCCGTCTCCGGATAAATGTTGGTCTTGACCCACGTCTCGTCCGGCTGTCGGTCAACGTAAGACGTGCCTACATCGCCTGATAGCAGCCATAATTGGTCGTTGGTAGACAGCCAGGTGATACCGATTCCGTGGCGGGTGCTGTAGGCGTACGGGTCGCGGAACACCTCGGTGCCCGTTGTGTTGTTTCGGATCACCGCAACCCAGGTGTCGACGCCGTTCTGATTCCGACCCAGGTCAACCGACGCCGTGTAGTGCCCGGAGGGCGAGTCCCGCGGATGGTCAGGCCGCGCGAAGCGGTCGTCAGCGCTACGTGAACTACCGCCGAGAATCCCGCAGCCGCCGAGGGTGCCGGCGATCAGCAGCGCGATGGCGAACTGTCGGATCATCGTGCTAGCCATGTCTCATCACTGGCCACGCGCAATAACGTTGTACGCGCTGCCGAACTGGCGGATCGCGTCGTTGATGCGAGGCCATGGCGCCAGGTACACCGTCAGTTGACTGTCGTAGATGCTCCAGTCCTCGACAGCAATTTCACTTGGAGATAGCAGGCGACCGTCTCTGAAAAACTCTTCATTGATGTGAGGATCATCCGGGCGAGCGGTGAGTGAGACAACTTGAAACGCGAGTCCTGTTTGGGCAACTGAAGGTGTGGGATTCTCCGAGCTCGGATTTGCCAAGTGGGCGCCGGTCGCTACAAGGCTGCGGAGGCGAGCAGCTCGAAGAAGGTCTTTTTGGGCGGACGCCCTGTCAGCCAGAGGTGGCTCCGCCACAGCGGTTTTCGCGAACGCGATTTCGTAAGTGTTAGCACGCTCAGAAACGGTGGTGGTGAAGGTCTGGTTCGCTTCGGAATCCTTCGTCATCGCCGCGAACAGAGATGCTGTACGACGCATGTGCGAGCCTGGGTCATCGAGGGGTTCAAAACCTGCTACACCAGCGGCATCTCCGACCATCGCTCCGATGTACGGGACGAGCACCTGCGCAAAGGCCTGCCAGAGTGCAGGATTCGCCGGAGCGCTCGCGATCTTTTTCCGGTCGTCAGCCAGGAACGATGCGATGGCGTGCGCGGTTTGGCCGGCGCGCGTTGCCGAGGCCTGGTCGGTCGACTGTGCGTCCCGTGGAATCCGAGCGAAGAGCTCGGCCGCGCGACGTCCATCGTCACCCCACGACGCAGAGGTGACCTCCCACAGGAACGCCTGACCATCCGGGCCCGTGACTCGGTCCCCGATGGCGGCGGCGTCCGTGCTTGCGGGAAGTTCGGGCTCGGTATCCGAGGTACAGCCGACGAGAGTGACTAGGAGCGTCAGGACAACGGCGAGCCAGCCGAGGTGTCCGAGAGTTCCGCGATAGCCATCAAGCGCGCTCACAGAACACCCCCTCGACAGGATCCCGACAGTCGACCGTCAGGATTTTCCCTCGGCGCGTCCTTTGTTCGGATCGCTGTTCTCAGCGCCCGGCCCGAGCTTCTGATTCTGGAGCTCATCAAACGCGTTCTTGAGCCCGTTGACGTTCTGCCCGATGGCGAGCATGTCCTTGTTGGCGTTCTGGACGGTGTTGTTGACCTGGGTGATGCCTTCCCTCGCGATCGGGATAAGGCTTTTCTCGCGGGCTTGGGAGCTCAGCGATTTGGGCAGTGAGTCGACCGCACTGTCGACCCAGGACTTCGTGGCGTCGAGTTGATTGCGCCCGCTGGTGACGACGTTCGCGGCGTTGGTGACTTCGGCGGCCAGCTTTTTGTCGAGTTCAGCCAGCTTTTCGTACACGGTGGCATGTTCTTTGTTGGCGGCGGCATAGGCCTGCGAGGCGGGCCCTTGCCACCGGTGGTCCGGCGCAGCCGATTCGACCATGCTTTTCATGCGGAGTAGCTGGGAGCTGCCGTCGTGCTGAGATCCGTCGACAGGCGTGCCGACTCCGAACGTGTCCTTCGCTTTTGACCATGTCGAATAGAAGCCATCAAGCGCGCTCACAGATCGTCCCCCTCGACAGGATCCCGACAGTCAGCGTTGATTATCCCAGCACCCGAACTAGCTGGGTGCCAGGAATCCGACGGGCCCGGGGGAGATGCAGACCGACAGGGCGGCGGTGTTGGCGTGCACGGTGATGGACTGGCCGGCGCCGGGCAGTCGGACGAAGACGCGGTTGAGGCCGGGCCGCACCGGCACCTTCACCTCGGGTCCCTCGGCCAGGGCCATGGTCAGGGAACCGTCGCTGTTGGCCAGATAGTTGATCTCGGTGGTCCAGTCGGCAGGCAGCAACGGACCGTCCAGCGGCATGACGACGGGTTCGTCGGGCTGCACCAGGAATCCGCACTTCGGCGCCGGGCCTTCGACGATGGTGCGCACCCAGGTCACCTTGGCGTCGACCAACGTGCCGGTCCGGTCGAACATCCGCAGATCGGTTGTTGCCGGGGCGAACTCGGGGCGCGGAGAGGCAAGGGCGAACATGTGGCTGGCCAGGTTCTCCGGAGCGGCCACCCGCTGCAGGATCAGCGGATCGACCTCTTGATCCAGCAGGGGAGCGGCCGAGGAGGTGGAGGCCAATGATGCGCGGGCATTGTTGAGGTAGGCGGGCACGGGATTGTCCTGCCACACCTTCAGGAAGGTGAAGGTCGAATACAGGCTGCTCGCCACGAAAAGCGCTGCAAGACTGAAACATACGGCAGTCCGTGCCCGTGAGGCCGAGAGGGCGGAAGAGAACCGTGAGTCTCGGTTCGGCGCACAGAATCCCACAGCCGCGAGCAGCGCCAGCACGACGACCAAGTCCGGCAGATAACGCAGCGTCTGTGCCAGCTCCAGCGCGGTGAACCGGGACGAACGCATCAGATAGATCGGGATCTGGCAGGCCACGGCATAGCCCAGGGCCACGACCAGCACCGGCCAGATGCGGGTCTTGCGTACCAGCACCACCGCCACCGCGACGACCAAAAACACCCAGCCCAGCACCATCACGGAGACCGGCGGCGTGGCCCACGGGGAGGCGGGCGCCCAGCGCTGCCAGGACCATGGGCCGCCCACGAGCCCGGGCACGATGCCGTGCGTGAACGAGCGGCTCAGCAGGTCCCAGGTCATGGTCAGGTCGAAGCTCCATCGCTTCTGATCGACGACGACGAGGTAGACCCCGATCCACGCCACGATCAGGGCCAGGGACCCGACCCACAGCCGAAGGCCGCGCTGCCACACCTCACGCACGCTGAAAGTCCCGGTGACGTACCCAAGCAGCGCCACCACTGCGAACGCCACGAACGGGATCACCGCGGCCTTCTCGAAGAACAACAGTCCGCCGAGAAACACCAGCACACCTGTGACGGCGTGCCGCGAAGACCCGGTCCGCACCAGTAGTACGGCCTCACCAGCGACCCACGCCAGTGCTGCCTGCATCGGCAACGTGTTCAGCCCCGCCGCCCACCACGCGAACCCGGGCAGTGCCAAGGGCGTGAACAACGCGAAGGTCAGGGGCACGAGCAACACGGGGCGCCAGCCCAGGATCACCCACAGCGCCCGCAGCAACGCCAAGGACGCCAGCAGCTGCATCACCACCAGACTCACCGCGGCGAGTACCCAGGAGAACGGCGCCACCCGGGTGACCGCCCCTGACACCAGGAACGCCGCGGGCATGACGTGGCCGTCGTGATCGTCGAACAGGTAGGACGGTGACAGCAGATTCTGGGTCCCGGCCCGGCCGATCAGGATCAGATCGTCCCAGTAGAAATAGCCCCCGAACGCGAGTATCGCCCGGACCACCAGGTGCAGCGCGATCAGCGCAGCGGCGATGCGGGCGACCTTGTTCACTCTTGCCGACTGTACGGACCCAGCGGGGGCACACTTGCCGTCGGTATGGTGAGCCGGTGCGAACACTGGTGACAGGAGCGGCAGGTTTCATCGGATCGACGCTGGTTGACCGCCTGCTGGCGGACGGGCACAGCGTCGTCGGGCTCGATGACCTGAGCTCGGGGCGGGCAGAGAACCTGAGCAGCGCCGACAACAGCGACAACTTCGAGTTCGTCAAGGCCGACATCGTCGACGCCGATCTGCTGGGCTTGTTCAAGGACACCCAGCCCGAGGTGGTCTTCCACCTGGCCGCCCAGATCTCGGTGAAGCGTTCGGTGGACGATCCGCAACTGGACTCCACGGTGAACGTGGTGGGCGTGGTGCGTCTGGCTGAGGCGGCCCGTCAGTCCGGTGTGCGCAAGGTGGTGCATACCTCCTCCGGCGGTTCGGTGTACGGCACCCCGCCGTCCTATCCGACCAGTGAGGACACCCCGACGAATCCGGCTTCGCCGTATGCGGCGAGCAAGGTGGCCGGCGAGGTCTACTTCAACATGTTCCGCAATCTGTACAACCTGGATTGCTCGCACATCGCGCCGGCCAACGTCTACGGTCCGCGTCAGGACCCGCACGGTGAGGCCGGTGTGGTGGCGATCTTCGCTCAGGCGCTGCTGGCCGGGCGGCCCACCAAGATTTTCGGCGACGGCTCCGACACCCGCGACTATGTGTACGTCGACGACGTGGTCGACGCCTTCGTCAAGGCGTCCGGACCGGACGGCGGCGGTCAACGGTTCAACGTCGGTACCGGGGTGGAGACATCGACCCGCGAGATGCACACTGCGATCGCGCTGGCTGTCGGTGCCGCCGACGAACCGGAGATGCACCCGCCGCGGCTCGGTGACCTGCGTCGTTCCCAGCTCGACATCAGCCGGGCCCGCGACGTGCTGGGCTGGCGGCCGCAGGTGGATCTGGCCGCGGGTATCCCCAGGACGGTCGAATTCTTCCGGGGTAATTCCCACTAAAAGATTGTGAGTACTCACTTTCTCGTTTAGCGTTGCGTCATGTCCTACGACGTCATCGTTCGCAACGGCCTGTGGTTCGACGGCACCGGCGCCCCGCCGCAGGTTCGTACGCTGGGGATTCGTGACGGGGTAGTGGCCGCGGTATCGGCCACCCCGCTCGATGAGTCCGACTGTCCGGACGTCATCGACGCCGGCGGCAAGTGGGTGCTGCCCGGCTTCGTCGACGTGCACACGCACTATGACGCCGAGGTCCTGCTCGATCCGGGCCTGCGGGAGTCGGTGCGCCACGGCGTGACCACGGTGCTGCTGGGCATGTGCTCGTTGTCCACCGTCTACGCCGACACCGAGGACGCTGCCGACCTGTTCAGCCGCGTCGAGGCGGTCCCGCGTCAGTTCGTGCTGGGCGCCCTGCAGCAACACAAGACCTGGTCGGGTCCCGCCGAGTACGTGAAGGTCATCGACGAGTTGCCGCTCGGCCCGAATATCGCGTCGCTGCTGGGGCATTCGGACCTGCGGGCCTCGGTGCTGGGGCTGGACCGGGCCACCACCCGCGGGGTCACTCCGACCGACGCCGAGCTGGAAACCATGGCGGCCAAGCTCGACGAGGCCCTCGAAGCGGGCATGCTCGGTATGTCCGGGATGGACGCGGCGATCGACAAGCTCGACGGGGACCGGTTCCGGTCCCGTGCACTGCCATCGACGTTCGCGACCTGGCGTGAGCGCCGGCGCCTGATCAAGGTGCTGCGCAAGCGCGGACGGATGCTGCAGAGCGCGCCGAGTACGGCCAAAGCCTATGAGGCACTGAACTTCTTCCTGGAGAGCAGCGGCCTGTTTGGTCGGCGTCAGGGTGTCCGGATGAGCCTGCTGGTCTCGGCTGATGCCAAGTCCGCGCCCGTCGCGGTGCACGTGCTGGGGCCGGGCATCCGGCTGCTCAACCGGCTCCTGGGCGCCAAGGTGCGATTCCAGCATCTGCCCGTGCCGTTCGAATTGTATTCGGACGGAATCGATCTGCCGGTCTTCGAGGAGTTCGGCGCCGGTACTGCGGCGTTGCACCTCAAGGATCAGATCGAGCGCAACAAGCTGCTCGCCGATCCTGAGTACCGCCGCCGGTTCCGGAAGTCGTTCGACCGCCGCGTGCTCGGACCGACCCTGTGGCACCGCGACTTCCATGACGCCACCATCGTCGAATGCCCCGACAAGACGCTGATCGGCAAGAGCTTCGGCCAGATCGCCGACGAGCGCGGCATCCACCCCCTCGACGCCTTCCTCGACGTGCTGGTCGACAACGGTGAGCGCAACGTTCGATGGACCACCATCGTGGCCAACAACCGCCCCAAGTACCTCGACCGGCTGGCGACGGATCCCTCGGTGCACATGGGCTTCTCGGATGCCGGTGCGCACCTGCGCAACATGGCGTTCTACAACTACCCGGTGAAGCTGCTCAAGCGGGTGCGCGACGCACAGCTCGGCGGCAGGCCGTTCATGTCCACCGAGCACGCCGTCCACCGGCTGACCGCCGAGGTGGCCGACTGGTTCGGCGTGTCGGCCGGCACGCTGCGCCAAGGTGACCGGGCCGATTTCGTGGTCATCGATCCGGCCGGCCTGAACGACTCGGTGGAGGCGTACCACGAGGAGTCGGTCCCGTTCTACGGCGGGCTGAGCCGCATGGTGAACCGCAACGACGACGCCGTCGTCGCCACCGCCGTCAACGGGCAGGTGGTGTTCCGCAACGGCCAGTTCCGCGACGGCTACGGTGAGTCGGTGAAATCGGGCCACTACCTTCGGGCGGGAACCAAGCACCTGGACCATACGCCGGTCTGACATGGCCAGAACCCAGCAGCAGCGCCGCGAGGAAACCGTCGCACGACTACTCGACGCCGCCATCGACACCATCATCGAGGTCGGCTATGCCAAGGCCTCGGCAGCGGTGATCGCCAAGCGGGCCAAGGTTTCCGACGGTGCGCTGTTCCGGCATTTCCCCACCATGAGCGACTTCATGGCGGCCACGGCCCGTGAGGTGGCACGGCGTCAGCTGGAGCTGGGCAGCAAGTTGGGCGCGGACATCGCCGCCGAGCAGCCGCCGTTGCCGGCGCAGTTGAGGATCCTGCGCGACATCGCGGGTAGCGACACCAACACCGTGTGGCATGAGCTGCTCACGGCGGCGCGCACCGACGAAAAGCTCAGGGCCGCATTGCAGACCGTGCTTGCCGAGTACATCGCCAGCATCTACGAAATTGCCAAGGGCGCGCCCGGGATGGATCAGTTCCCCGAGGATGTTTTCGCCGTAATCCTGACCATCGTGATCAACACATTCGACGGGGCCGCCATGGTGCGGCGCGTTCTGCCGATGCCCGAGCTGGAGGATGCCAGGATCGAAATGTTGGCGGCGTTGCTGAGCCGCTAGGTATCTTCCGGCACCCGTACGTTCTGCAGAGCCACGGACCGGGCCAGCCGGGCGTAGCGCAGCTCGATGTCCTTGAAGCGCAGGTATGTCGACAGCGTGACAAACACGAACGCGATGATCAGCACGTACTCCATGAGGTCCGTACCGCGTTTCACGCCAAGCCAATTCGCGAGGACCGTGGTGTCGTCGGGCCGAAGGATGGCGTAGATGCCCGCGCCCACGAACAGCACGAAGCCGACCTTGACCCAGGCTTTGGACCGTGCGCTGCGTCGAGATCCCAGAAGGTAGGCCAACAGCGCCAGCACCGAGACGATCAGCAGGGCCTGAATCCAGTTCACCGGGACATCCTCCTGCGTAGCAGTCCGTCGAAGACGATGTTGACGCCGTTCAGCAGCGGCTGTCCCTTCGACTTCGAGTAGTCGGTGTAGAGAATCTCGACCGGTTCCTCGGCCACCCGCCAATGGTTTTCGGCTGCCAGTGCGATGAACTCGCCGGCATGGCTCATGCCGTTCATGGTCAGGTTGAGTGCATCGGCGACAGTCTTGTTGAACACCCGCAGTCCGTTGTGTGCGTCGGTGAGGCCGAGGCTGCGGCTCTGCGGGCTGAGAAACGCCGCGGCGCGCAGGATGACGCGTTTGACCGGCGGGACGTGGGTGACCGTGCCGGCAAACCTGGTGCCCACCACGAGATCGGCGTTGTCGGTATCGAGCCGATCGATCATCCGGATCACATCTTTGACCTGGTGCTGCCCGTCCGCGTCGAAGGTGGCGAAGACCCGGGCACCCGGACGGCTGCGGGCGTACTCGACCCCGGTCTGAATGGCCGCGCCCTGACCGAGGTTCACCGGATGGGGGACCACGTGTGCGCCGGCGGCGAACGCCATATCGGCGGTGTCGTCGCGACTGCCGTCGTCGACGCACACCACGTTAGGAAAAACGGAGCGCACGTCGGAGATGACGTCGCCGATGATGCTCGCCTCGTTAAAGGCGGGGATGATGATCCAAACGTCGTGAAAGCGCATGTCGATGGGCACCAAACTACACGGTCACTGCATTGCCAGCTTGGCCAGCGCGACCAGGTGAACAGCGATTCCTACCAGCGGTCCGCACAGCAGCGCGACGATGGTCCGAGTCTCCAGCCCCACCGGTAGCAACAGCAGTGCCACCGCTGCGACCGTGGCGAGGATCCAGCCCAGTGCGTAGGCCCGGTGCAGGGCGGCTGCGACGGTAGCGGCGCCGGTCAGCGTTAGCATCGCGATGGCGACGGCGGCCGCGGTCAGCCAAGCCAGCAGGGCGCCGCCGGCGCGGTACTCGTCGCCGAACCCGACTCGCAGCAGCCAGGGGCCGAGCAGCCCGGCCGCGGCCACGCCCACCGCACCCAGTGCGGCTACCGCGGCCGCCGGCGCCAACAGTGCCCGCAGCCGTTTGTCGCGCTGGTCGACGAAGTGTGCGATCAGATTGCCCTGCATCGCGGTGAGCGGAACCAACAGCGGGGCGCGGGTCAGCGTCACGGCGAGGATCACCACACCGCCGGCCGCGCCCAGATCCCCCGAAGTGGCCTTGAGCAGCACCGGGAAGCCCATCACCAGGATCGCGCTGGCGCCGGCCGCGGCGATCGAGTGTGCGGCCCCGCGTAGGAATGTCGACGGGCTGCCCGCGGTGAGCAGCCCGGCCGCCAGGCGCGCCGCCGGCGCGGCGATCAGCATGATCAGCCAGGCCACCGCTCCGGCCACGGTGGCCCACAGGAACCCGGCCAACCCCCAGCCGAGCACGAACGTCGCCGCGGCCACGGCCACCCGGATTCCGGCGTCGGTGACCATCAGGGCCCCGTACTCGGTCCAGCGGTTCACCCCGGCGAGCATGCCGAGCAGCGTGGCGTGCAGACAGAATCCGGCCAGCCCGACGCTGAGCAGCACGACGCTCAGCGCGCGCGACTCGGCGAACACGTGCCCGCTCCACAGCGGTGAGCTGGCCGCGATCACCAGGGCCGCGACGATGCCGACCAGGGCGGCGATCCGCATCGGGTGGGTGGTCGGCCCGCCGCTGAGGTCGCGGTGCCGAGACGAGCGCACCTCGCGGGTGGCCTCCTGCAGCAGACCGTTGGCAGCCCCGGTCACCAGGCCGAACGCACCCCAGAACACGCTGAAGACCGAGAAGCCGGCGGGCTCGAGATCGCGCGCGGCCAGGTACAGCACGGCGTAGCCGCACAGCGCACTGAGCGCCGTCGCCGCGCCGACGCGGGCGACGCTGCTGCGCGTGACCGGTCCGGGTGCGGGTGCGCCGCCGGCATCGGTCACAGGTCCGGCAGCTCTTTGGAGTACAACCAGGCCTGCCACAGCGATTGCAGTGGCTCGTCGGTGTAGCCGGCGGCCAGCCCGGTGAAATCGTCGGTAAACGCCGTGCTGTGTCGGTAGCGGGCTGTCCAATCCCTCAGCAGCGCAAAGAAATTCCGGTCGCCGATCAGAGTGCGTAGCGCGTGCAGGGTCAGTGCGCCGCGCTTGTAGATACGGTCGTCGAACATGTCCTCGGGCCCGGGATCGGACAGCAGAATGTCCTGGGGCTTGTCGCGCAGCCGCTCGTGGTAGTGCTCGGCCCACTCGGCGGCGGTGTGGCCGCCGCTGTGCTCGGACCACAGCCACTCCGCGTAGCAGGCGAATCCCTCGTGCAGCCAGATGTCGCGCCAGCGTCGCGCCGTGACCGAGTTGCCGAACCACTGGTGGGCCAGTTCGTGGGCGATGAGCCGTTCGGCGCCGCGGTGCCCGTCGCAGTGGTTGGCCCCGAAGATCGAGATGCCCTGGGCTTCGAGCGGGATCTCGAGATCGTCGTCGGTGACCACCACGGTGTAGCCGCTGGCCAGTGGATACGGGCCGAACAGCTTGATGAACAACTTCATCATCTGCGGTTGGTGCTCGAAGTCGTGGTCGAACTCGCGCCGCAACCGAGCGGGCAGCACCGCGTGCATCGGTACCGGCGTCTTGGTCAGCCGTTGGCTCTCGTACTGGCCGATCTGCAGGGTGATCAGGTAGCTCGACGTCGGCTCGGCCTGCTCGTAGGTCCACACGGTGTGCCCGGCGCGGGCCTTGCGGGAGATCAGTTCACCGTTGGCCAGGGCGTAGTACGGGCTGTCGGTGCTGATCTGGATCCGGTAACTGGCCTTCGAGCTGGGGTGGTCGTCGCACGGGAACCAGGAGGCCGCCCCGTTGGGCTGGCCGGCCACCAGGGCCCCGTTCGACAGTTCCTCGAAACCGACGTCACCCCAATATGTTGCGATGGGGCGCGGGGTTCCGCTGTAGCGGACGACGATGGTCATCGCGGCCCCGGCCGGTAACGCCGAGGACAGGGTGACCGACAGCTTCCCGCCAGAACATCGGTACTGGGTCGGACGGCGGCCGTTCACCGACACCCGCGACACCGTCAGGGCGTCGGACAGGTCGAGGGTGAAGGTGCGCAGCGCGGCCAGGGTGACCGCGGTGATCGTGGCTGTCCCGGCCAGCCGGTTGATCGCCACCTTGTACTCGAGGTCGAGTTCGTAGCGCGACACCCGGTACCCGAAATTGCCGTTGCGCGGCAGATACGGGTCGATAACGGGCGGGGGTGCCAATTTCTTCGCTGCTTTCTTCGATCGGGTCACGCGGCGGAGTCTTCTGTTTTCTTGGCGGTCTTGTCGGTGGTCTTGTCGGCGGAACGCTTCTTGCCGAACATGTTCCACGGCGCGATCGGGTTGCCCTGCCACCTCGTCGACGGCGGTACCTCGTCGCCGCGCATCACCAGTGAGCCCGGTCCGACCGTGGCGCCGGCACCCAGTCGGGCCGCGGGTAGCGCCACGCAGTGCGGCCCGAGTGTCGAACCTTCTTCGAGCACAACGCTGTCCAACCGCATGATGCGGTCGTGGAACAGGTGGGTCTGTACGACGCAGCCGCGGTTGACGGTGGAGGCGGTGTCCAGTGCCACCAGATCGGCTTCGGGCAGCCAGTAGGTTTCGCACCACACGCCGCGGCCGATCGAGGCTCCCAGCCCGCGTAGCCACAGGTTCATCACGGGGGTGCCGCTGGCAGCCCGGGCGAACCAGGGGGCCGCGACGGTTTCGACGAAGGTGTCCGACACCTCATTGCGCCACACGAACGATGACCACAGGGGGTGTTCGACGGCGCGGATCCGGCCGACCACCAACCACTTCGCGATCACCGCGATGGTCCCGGCCACGGCGCCGGCGGCCAGCAACACCAAGCCGCCGGTCAGCGTCGCCCAAAGGAATCCGAACCGGATCGTCACGGCCTGCATCGCCCCCAGCACCGCGACTCCGATCGCGAAGGTGACGATCACGGGGATCACCCGGCAGGTCTCCACGGTCGAGCGCATGATCTTGAGCCGAATCGACGGGTGGAAGGTGCGTAGTGCGTCGGCCTCGGTGGCGTTGCGGCGCAACCGGACCGGTGGGCTGCCCAGCCAGGATGAGCCGGCCTTGGCCTTGTGCGGCGTAGCCGACAGCACGGCCACCAGGCCGTCGTCGGGCACCTTGCGGCCGGGCTGGGTGATGCCGGAGTTGCCGAGGAACGCGCGCTTGCCGATGGTGGCCTTGGCGACGTGGATCCAGCCGCCGCCCAGCTCATAGGACGCCACCATGGTGTCGTCGGCCAGGAACGCGCCGTCCTGGACCTCGGTGAACTTCGGGGTGAACAGGGCTGTCGAGATCTCGGTGTCCCGCCCGACTTTCGCGCCGAGCAGCCGCAGCCACCAGGGTGTCAGCAAGCTGGCGTAGATCGGGAACAGGTAGTTGCGGGCCGCATCCATCAGGCGTTCTGTGGTCCACAGCTGCCAGCCCACGCGGCTGCGTACGGGGTGGTAGCCCTCCGAGAGCCGCACTGAGAGGATGCGCACGCCGATCACGGTCAGCGCGGCATAGGTCAGCAGCGCGACGACGGCCGCGGCCGGGGTCCATGCGAGCGCGGGCAGTACGGCGTCGGCCGGTGAGGCAGTGCCGTGCACGGCCCAGACGATCACCGCCAGGCCGGCGGCCAGAGCGAGCAGCGGCAGACCGGCCAGCAGCAGCGAGGACACGCCGTACACCGCGACCCACACCGGGGCGCGTCCCGGCCGGTGATCCGGCCAGGGGTGGCGGGCCTTGCCCGATTTCACGGCCGGCGAGCCCTTCCAGAACTGACCGTTCTTGACCTTGCCGACCACTGCCGATCCGGGGGCGACGTCGGCGTTCTTGCCGACGCTCGCCCCGGGTAGCAGCGTGGTGCGGGCGCCGATCGTGGCGTCGTTGCCGATCGACACCGGGCCGACGTGGAAGAGGTCGCCGTCGATCCAGTGCCCCGTCAGGTCCACCTCGGGCTCGACCGAGGCGCGGTGGCCGATCTTGAGCATGCCGGTCACCGGCGGAGCCGAGTGCATGTCGACGCCCTTGCCGACGCTGTTGCCCAGCGCGCGGGCGTAGTAGACCATCCACGGTGCACCGGCCAGGTTCTCCGCACCGCTGGCAGCGCCCAGTCGTTCGGCGATCCACACCCGCAGGTGCACGGCGCCGCCACGGCGATAGGTGCCGGGCTCGAGTCCGGTCAGCAGCATCCGGGCGAACAGCACCGCGATGCCCATGCGGCCCAGTGGCGTGACGAACAGCAGGAACCCGGCCAGCACCCACCACCAGCTGAGCGGATGCGCCCACGACACGATCCCCGTCTGGGCGGCCACGTTGTTCAAAATGGCCAGCCAGACCACCCATTGCATGCCGGTGAGGGTGGCCAACGGCAGTGACAATGCGACCTGTGCGGCCTGGGTGAACAGCGGAGTCGGTTTGACCTCGCGGGATTGGATCTCCGGCGGTGGTTTGAGCTCGTCGAGATAGCCGGCCAGCGAGCCGAGCCGGGGGTGATCGTAGAGGTCGGCGACGGTCACCAGCGGGTAGCGCCGTCGCAGTGCGGCCACCAGCTGCGCAGCCGACAGCGAACCGCCGCCCAGCGCGATGAAATCGGCCTCCGGCCCTTCGACGGGCGTGCCGAGCACGTCGCGCCACAAGCCGGCCAGCCAGCCCATGGTGCCGTCGAGTTGCGGCGCCTCCTGATCGGCGTCTCCGGGCGGTGGCCACGGCAGTGCGTTGCGGTCCACCTTGCCCGACGTGCGGGTCGGTAGTTCGTCGAGCAGCACGAGCCTGGGCACCAGGGCGGCAGGCAGCGACTCCGACAGCGCGGCGCGCGCGGCGGCCAGGTCGAATTCCGGATCGGCGCTGGCGATGTAGCCGACCAGCAGCGGGGTGCCGCTGGTGGTCTTGCGGACCGCTGCCGCACCGCCGCTCACGCCGGGCAGGTGCACGAGCGCGTTATCCACTTCGCCCAGTTCGATGCGGCGGCCGCCGACCTTGACCTGATCGTCGGCGCGGCCCTGGAAGTACAGGCCGTCGGCCTCCAATCTCACCAGGTCACCGCTGCGGTAGGCCCGGTTCCAGCCCAGCGTCGGCATGGGCGCGTACTTCTCGGCATCCTTCTCGGGGTCGAGGTAGCGGGCCAGGCCCACCCCGCCGATCACGAGCTCGCCGACGTCGCCGATCGCCACCGGCAGGCCATCTTTGTCGACCACCGCCAGGTCCCAGCCGGCCAGCGGCAGGCCGATGCTGACCGGGCCCTGCCCGTCCAGCTGCGCGGCGCAGGCCACGACGGTCGCCTCGGTGGGGCCGTAGGTATTCCACACCTCCCGGCCGTCCACCGCGAGCCGGGCCGCGAGTTCAGGTGGGCAGGCCTCGCCCCCGAAGATCAGCAACCGCACTGCTTCCAGTGCCTCGGCCGGCCACAGCGCCGCCAGCGTCGGAACGGTGGACACCACGGTGATGTCACGGCTCACCAGCCAGGGGCCCAGGTCCATGCCGCTGCGCACCAGTGACCGTGGGGCGGGCACCAGGCAGGCGCCGTGCCGCCAGGCCAGCCACATCTCCTCGCACGACGCGTCGAAGGCCACCGACAGCCCGGCCAGCACCCGGTCTCCGGGGCCAATCGGGTTGTCCGTCAAGAACATCTGTGCTTCGGCATCGACGAACGCCGCGGCGCTGCGATGGGTGACGGCCACACCTTTCGGGGTGCCCGTCGAGCCCGACGTGAAGATGATCCAGGCGTCGTCGCGACCCAGCGGCTCCGCGGCCCGCCAGCCCCGCGACGAACCCGGTCCGCGCACCAGCCCGGCCTCGGTGATCACGCCGACCACGTTGGCCTCCCCGAATACCAGCTCGGCGCGTTCGTCGGGGTCGTCGGCGTCGACCGGGACGTATGCCGCGCCGCAGGCCAGCACTGACAGGATCGCCACGTACAGGGCATAGCTGCCCGAGGGCATCCGGATTCCGAGCTTGTCTCCGCGGCCGATACCGCGTGCTGCCAGCCAGGACACACTGTCGGCGACGTCGGCGATCAGCTCGGCGTAGGTGAGCTGGACCGTGCCGTCGTCGAGGGCGGGTGCGTCGGGAAAACGCCGGGCCGTGTCGTGGAGGATGTCGACGAGAGTGCGCGGCTCGGGTGCCAGTGGGGATAGCACGTACTGCGGGGGAATCTCGTGCGGACCGGCGGGAGCTGTCACGAGTACAAACTACTAAGCCCCGGCCATCACGGCCCAGTGGCGCACGGCGGGTCGGTCCGGCGTGCCGCTTCGATTTCGGTTCGTGGGATCCGTCAGGCAGACTGGTCGGCGGAGGGGAGTATTCCTTTCGCTGCGATGTCGTCATCACGTCGGTCGTCAATGATCGATCGGTGTCGCGGACCGGTGTGTTGTAACCGGTGGAAGAGACCTCCGGCGTTTTGACGACCGGAGGATTCTCGATGCAGGTAACCCAGCTGGAATGGATTGTCACCCTCGCAGTGACCATCGCCGTTCTGCTGTTCGACGTCGTCGTGATCGGACGACGCCCCCACGAACCCACCACGCGGGAGACCGCGACGTACCTGTCGATCTACATCGGCATGGCGGTGGCCTTCGGCGTGTGGGTGTGGTACTTCCACGGCAGCCAGTTCGGGCTGGAGTTCTTCGCCGGATGGCTCACCGAATACAGCCTGTCGGTGGACAACCTGTTCATCTTCTTGATCATCATGGCCAGCTTCAAGGTGCCGAGGATCTACCAGCAGCAGGCCCTGTTGGTCGGCATCATCCTGGCGCTGATCTTCCGCGGCATCTTCATCGCGCTCGGCGCGGTCGCGATCAACGAGTTCTCCTGGGTGTTCTACATCTTCGGTGCGTTCCTGGTGTACACCGCGATCAACCTGGTCCGTGACACCGACCACGACGACGACGGCGACAACGGTCTGGTGCGGTTTGCCCGCAAGCACCTGCGGACCACCGACAAGTGGGACGGTCTGCGGCTGTGGGTGCACGAGAACGGCAAGCGGCTGATGACGCCGATGTTCCTGGTGATTGTGGCGCTGGGCACCACCGATCTGCTGTTCGCGCTGGACTCGATCCCGGCGATCTACGGCCTGACCCAGGAGCCCTACCTGGTGTTCACTGCCAACGTGTTCGCCCTGATGGGGCTGCGGCAGCTGTACTTCCTGCTCGGTGACCTGCTCAAACGGCTCGTCTACCTCTCGCAGGGGCTGGCGTTCATCCTGGCCTTCATCGGCGTCAAGCTGGTGCTGCACGCGCTGCACGAGAACGAGCTGCCGTTCATCAACGGTGGCGAGCCGGTGCACGTTCCGGAGATCCCGACCCTGGCCAGCCTCGGCGTGATCGTGGTGACGCTCGCCATCACGACCGCCGCGAGCCTGTACAAGACCCGGGTACGTGACGCCCGGTAGTCCCTTGGATTCCGGCTGAACGTAACTCTGTGCTGGTGCGGTATTCGCGCTTAGCGTGGCCGGGGTGCGGATATTCGTGGCGGATGCCGAGTCCTGGACCGAGCTGACCGACGGTGACGAGCCGACGGCGCGGATCTCCGCGCCCGACCTGGCCCAGGCGCGCCGGATCCGGTCCGGCCTGAAATCCGAGGACGACGGCGTCTCGGTGATCCTCGATGTCACGGTTGCCGTCGCCGGGGACTACCGCTCGGCCCGCTGCAGCCTGACGGTGGCCGGCCCCGAGGCGCAGGTGCGCTACGTCGGGACGGTGGACGGCCTGGCCGGCCTGATCGCCGATATCAAGGCCGCCGAGGTGGCCGACGGTGTCACCCTGATCCCGGCCACGGCGGGCCAGGACCCGCACGGACTCGGGGCCGACGTGCTGCGCAGGCTGGAGTTGCGGTCGCAGGCGAGAGCGTCGTAAGCGACGTACCCTCGCCGGTATGCCTTCAGTTCTGGTCACCGGCGCCGGCCGTGGAATCGGCAGAGCCATCGTCGAACACCTGGCCGCGACCGGATGGGACGTCATCGCCGGAGTGCGCTCGAAAGCCGATGCCGCCTCGGTCACCGAGGTCGACCCGCAGCGCATCTCTGCGGTGATCCTCGACGTCACCGATTCCGGGAACATCGACGCGCTGGACGCTGCGCTGCCGGCGCGACTGGATGCGGTGGTGAACAACGCCGGCATCGTGGTCGCCGGGCCGATCGAGGCATTGACGGCCGACGACTGGCGTAAACAGTTGGAGGTCAACGTGATCGGCCAGTTCGCGGTTACCAGGGCGGTACTGCCGAGGCTGCGCGAATCCCGTGGCCGGGTGGTCTTCATCTCGAGCGTGAACGGCCAGATGTCCATGCCGATGCTCGGTGCCTACGCCGCGTCGAAGTTTGCTCTGGAGGCCGGTGCCGAGGCGATGCGAATCGAGCTGAGGCCCTGGGGCATTCCCGTGGTGGTGGTGGAGCCGGCGCAGACCGACACCGACATGTGGCGCAAGGCCGATGACATGGTCGTCGAGGTGGAGGCGGGGATACCGCTCGAGCAACGGGCTCTGTACGCCAAGCACATCGAGGGGATGAAGAAGTTCATCCCGGTGTCGCAGCGCATGGCCGTGCCGCCGGCGAAAGTGGTTGCGGTAGTGCAGGAGGCGCTCACCGCGGACAAGCCGAGGGCCCGGTACCTGGTCGGATTGGGCAACAAGGTTCAGGTGGCCTTGATGCGGAACACCCCTGCGGCGCTGCGGGATCGGATCATGGCGAAGATCTTCGGGGTGCCCCGCCGGGCCTGATGGAGCTCGAATACCGCGACGCAGGCGGATACGGCTACCAGTTGTAGTAGCCGCCCTCGGGGCCGAGCATGCGTTCCAGGCGGGCCCGGTTGATCCGGGCCAGCTCGTTGCGGACGACCTTGCGCTCGGTCTCCTGGTCGTTGTGCAACCGGTCGATGATCCCGGCCAGGGCCCGGTGCGCGCAGCAGTCCTCGACGAACATCACGAAACCGAAACCGAACCGCTCGGTGTAGTGGACGTCCTCGGTGCTGAGCTGTGACATCACCGCGGGATCGTCATCCCATACCGAGCACTGTTCGCACACCGACTTCGGGCTGCGCGGACGCCTGCCGATATGCGGATAGGCCTGCAGCACGCGGTCGATGGAACCCTCACCGAGGCTGAACAGCAGGGTGTCGGCCTGCCGGAACAGCGAATCGTGGTCGGCGAACGGGCGCCCACCGGCGAGGTCGGTCGCCAGCACCACGCTGTAGCAGCACTCGTACACGGCATGCACCGCACGCCGCAGGGGCAGTGCGTTGTACGCCTCAAGTCCCATGCCCTGATGCATCAACACCTGGTCAAGCATGAGAGGCGCAGAGCACAGGGGAGTTACCCCGTGTTACAGCGAGGCTAAATCAGTGACCTGAGCTCTTGAACCGCTCGATCGAGCGCTGCAGTTCGGCCTCGGCCTCTTCGCGGCCCGCCCAATCGGCGGCCTTGACGAACTTGCCCGGTTCCAGGTCCTTGTAGTGCACGAAGAAGTGCTTGATCGCCTCGAGCTCGAAAGGCGGCACGTCACCGAGGTCCTGGATGTGGTCCCAGCGGGGATCGCCGGCCGGCACGCACAGCAACTTGTCGTCGCCGCCGGCCTCGTCGGTCATCTTGAACATCGCGACCGGGCGGGCCTCGACGATGCAGCCGGGGAACACCGACTCGGGCAGCAGCACCAGCGCGTCCAGCGGATCGCCGTCCTCGCCGAGGGTGTCCTCGAAGAACCCGTAGTCGGCCGGGTAACCGAACGACGTGTAGAGGTAGCGGTCGAGCTTGACCCGGCCGGTCTCGTGGTCAACCTCGTACTTGTTGCGCGAACCCTTCGGGATCTCGATGACGACGTCGAACTTCACCGTCGTGGCTCCTTCGCATCTGCGGTCAGTCGTGGGTCGTCGGGCGACGACGCGGGTCAACCCTAATAGAGCGATAGTCTGGCCTAAACGGGTGGCTCGTCCCCACCACCGGCAGAGCAGGAGAAATATGCGGCCCACTCGGTGGCGGCAGTCCACCCATGTGGCGGTTGGCGTCGTGGTCCTGGTGCTGGTCGCCGCCGTCGTCGCGGTTGCTGCCGTACTCACCGGGCACCGGTCCAGCGATGCCGAGGCGGCTCCGCCGGCACCCCCGCCGGCGACGGCCAGCCCGGGGATCGTCCCGGTGGACATGTCGGCGCCGACACCGACCGTGAGCGGCCTGGCCGCCGCGCTGGGCCCGGCCCTGGCGAATCCCGACCTCGGTGAGGTGACCGGCCGGATCACCGACGCCGAGACCGGTGCTGAACTGTGGGAACAGAATTCCGGGGTGCCGATGCAGCCGGCTTCGGTCAACAAGGTTCTGACGACGGCGGCTGCGCTGCTCACGCTGGACCGCAATGCCCGGCTCGCCACCACCGTCCTGGCCGTCGATTCGCAGCCCGGTCTGGTGGTGCTCAAGGGCGGCGGGGACACCACGCTCTCGGCGGCGCCCGCGGACACCGACACCTGGTACAAAGGCGCGGCCCGGATCAGTGACCTGGCCGAGCAGGTGCGCAACAGCGGCATCACGGTCACCGCGGTCCGGGTGGACATCAGCGAGTACAGCGGCCCCACGATGGCGCCGGGCTGGGACCCTGCCGATATCGAGGGCGGTGACATCGCACCGATGGAGCCGGTGATGCTCGACGGTGGACGCATCCAGCCGACGACGGTGGAATCCAGGCGGTCGACCACACCCGCGCTGGACGCGGGCCGGGCCCTGGCCGCCGCACTCAAGGTGGACCCCGCGACGGTGACCGTGCTGGCCAATGCGGTGCCGGGCAAGCAGATCGCCGCGGTGCAGTCCGCGCCGCTGATCGAGCGGCTGCGCCAGATGATGAACGAGTCCGACAACGTGATGGCCGAGTCGATCGCCCGTGAGGTTGCCGCCCAACTGCACCGGCCGCAGAGTTTCGACGGCGGTGTCGACGCCGTGCTGACCCAACTAGAAGGCATCGGCATCGACATGTCGGCGGCCAGGCTGGTCGATTCCAGCGGCCTGTCGACCGAAGACCGGCTGACCGCCCGGATTCTCGACGAGGTCGTCAACATCGCGGCGGGCAACACCGAGCCCGCCGTGCGGCCGCTGGTCGACCTGCTACCCATCGCCGGCGGCAGCGGCACGTTGTCCAACCGGTACCTGGACACCGACGCCGGCCGTGACGCCGCGGGCTGGCTGCGGGCCAAGACCGGGTCACTGACCGGGACCAACGCGCTGGCCGGCATCGTCACCGACGACAGCGGGCGGGTGCTCACGTTCGCGCTGATCTCCAACAACGCCGGGCCCACCGGGCGCACCGCGATCGACGAGCTGGCCGCGTCGCTGCGGTCGTGCGGATGTGGCACGTGAGCGACAAGGTCGCCATGACCGCGGGCCGCGCGGTCGACTGGGATTTCGCCGCAACGGTCGGGGCGAAGCTGGCCCGGCCGGCCCCGGCCTCCAGCGACTACACCCGCAACCAGGTGATCGAGCAGCTCTCGGAGAGTTCGAAGGCCGCCGAGCTGCCGGTGCGTGAGGTCACGGGTCTGATCGAGGGTGTCGAGGTTCCCGAGGCCCGCGTGGTGGACCGTCCCGAGTGGATCCAGGCGGCCACCCGGTCGATGCGGGTGATGACCACCGGCCTCCAACCCGGTGACGAAAGTGACACGCACAAACCGGGATTCATCACCGGCCGGGTGACCGGGGCGCAGACCGGTGCGGTGCTGGCGTTCATCTCCTCGGGCATCCTCGGCCAGTACGACCCGTTCGGCCCCGACGGTGGCGAGCTGCTGCTGGTGTATCCGAACGTCATCGCGGTGGAACGTCAATTGCGTGTCGCCCCAGCTGATTTCCGGCTGTGGGTGTGTCTGCACGAGGTCACCCACCGGGTGCAGTTCCGCGCCAACCCCTGGCTGGCCGACCACATGTCGCAGGCGCTGGCCGTGCTCACCCAGGACGCCGGCGAGGATGTCGCCGAGCTGGTGGGCCGGCTCGCGCAGTTCGTCCGCGATCAACGCAACGGGTCGGCGCCGGACCCGAATTCGAGCGGCGTGCTCGGCCTGATGCGTGCCGTGCAGGCCGAGCCGCAGCGCCGCGCGCTCGATCAGCTTTTGGTGCTGGGCACCCTGCTGGAGGGGCACGCCGATCACGTGATGGATGCCGTCGGGCCGGCGGTGGTGCCCACGGTCTCGACCATCCGGCGTCGCTTCGACGAACGCAGGCAGCGTAAGCAGCCCCCGCTGCAGCGCGTGGTCCGCGCCCTGTTGGGCTTCGATGCCAAGATCAGCCAGTACACCCGGGGCAAGGCATTCGTCGACCATGTGGTGCGGGAAGTCGGGATGGCCCGGTTCAACACGGTCTGGTCCAGCCCCGACACCCTGCCGCAACCCGACGAGATCGACGAACCGCAACGATGGATCGAACGGGTGCTGTAGCCGCGCTGCGGCAAGCGGTCGCGGCCACCGGCGAGGGCGTCGATGGCTCGACATGGTGTGTGGCATTGTCGGGCGGCCCGGACTCCCTGGCGTTGACCGCCGTCGCGGCCGGCCTGCGGCCCACCACCGCGCTGATCGTCGACCACCGGTTGCAAGCCGGATCGGACGCCGTCGCCGAAGCTGCGCGCAGGCAGGCGATGGCATTGGGATGCGTTGCAGCGCATGTTCTTCTGGTTGACGTAGGCCGTACCGGCGGGCCGGAGGCGGCGGCACGTCAGGCCCGTTACGCAGCACTCGACACGGCCCGTGCCGGCGCCCCGGTACTGCTCGGCCACACGCTCGACGACCAGGCCGAGACGGTGCTGCTCGGGCTGGGCCGCGGATCGGGTGCCCGCTCGATCGCCGGGATGCGCCCGCATGACCCGCCCTGGCACCGGCCCCTGCTGGGGGTGCGTCGCACACTGACGCACGCCGTCTGCGACGAACTCGGCCTCAGCCCGTGGCAGGACCCGCACAATGCCGAACCCCGGTTCACCCGGGTCCGGCTCCGCCGCGAGGTGCTGCCGCTGCTGGAGGACGTGCTCGGCGGCGGGGTGGCCGAGGCCCTGGCCCGCACCGCGACCGCGCTGCGCGAGGACACCGAGACGCTCGACGCGCTGGCCGGCGAGGCCCTGGCCGGGGCGCGCATCGAGGCCGGCGGTCTGGACACCGCCGGGTTGGCCCCGTTGCCCGACGCGGTGCGGCGCCGGGTGATCCGGGCCTGGTTGCTGGACAGCGGCGCGTGTGATCTGACCGACATCCAGATCCGCGGCGTCGACCGGCTGGTGACGGCCTGGCGCGGGCAGGGTGGCGTGGCCGTCGGGTCCGGGCTGCGCAAACAGCGGTTGTTCGCGGCGCGGCGCGGCGGCGTGCTGATGATGCATACCGAACCGGTCTAGCGATCCGCGTTGGAAAGCAGCTGCCTCGCATGGCACGCTGTTCGATGTGGCTGTCGACTCTGCCGAGCTGTATGCGGGAGACATCAAATCGGTGCTGTTGTCCGAGGAGCAGATCCGGACCCGCACCGTCGAACTCGCCGAGATGATCGCCGAGCAATACCGAGACAATCTGGGCAACGACGACCTGCTGTTGGTCACCGTGCTCAAGGGCGCGGTCATGTTCGTCACCGATCTGGCCCGGACCATCCCGCTGCCCACGCAGCTGGAGTTCATGGCGGTCAGCTCGTACGGCTCGTCCACCTCGTCCTCGGGTGTGGTGCGCATCCTCAAAGACCTCGACCGCGACATCAATGACCGCGACGTGCTGATCGTCGAGGACATCATCGACTCGGGGCTGACCCTGTCCTGGTTGCTGCGCAACCTGGCCACCCGTGGCCCGCGGTCGCTGCGGGTCTGCACGCTGCTGCGCAAGCCCGACGCCGTCAGGACCGAACTCGACGTCGCCTACGTGGGCTTCGACATCCCCAACGAGTTCGTCGTCGGATACGGCCTGGATTTCGCCGAGCGCTACCGCGATCTGCCCTACATCGGCACCCTGGAACCGAAGGTGTACGAAACGCCCTGACCGGCGCAGAATCGCAGGCATGGCTGATACCCGCACGGCCCTTCGGATCTGCCCCTTCTGCGAGGCCACCTGTGGCCTGACGCTCACCATCTCCGACGGTCGGGTGACCGCCGCCCGCGGCGATCGTGACGACGTGTTCAGTGCGGGATTCATCTGCCCCAAGGGCGCCAGCTTCGGTGAGCTCGACAACGATCCGGACCGGCTGACGCGCCCACTGATCCGGCGTGACGGCGTACTCACCGAAGCGACTTGGGCTGAGGCGTACGCGGTGGTCGCCGAGCGACTCGCCGCGGTGATCGCCGAGCACGGCGGTGCCGCGGTCGGGGTTTACCTCGGCAACCCGAACGCGCACACCATCGCCGGCAGTCTGTACGCGCCGCTGATCATCCGGGGCCTCGGCACCCGGCAGGTGTCCAGTGCCAGCACGCTCGACCAGATGCCCAAGCACGTCGCGCTGGGCCTGATGTTCGGCAGCCCGGTCGCGTTCACCGTCCCCGATCTTGACCGCACCGACTATCTGGTGATCATCGGTGCGAATCCGCTGGTGTCGAACGGCAGCCTGGCCACCGCCGCCGACTTCGGAGGCAAGCTACGGGCCTTGCGTAAACGCGGCGGCAAGCTCGTCGTCATCGATCCGGCCCGCACCCAGACCGCCAAACTGGCCGACCGCCACCTCGCCCCGCGGCCGGGTACCGATGCGGCGCTGCTGTTCGCCATCGTGCACGTGCTGTTCGAAGAGGAGCTCGTCGAACTCGGCGGGCTCGCCGAGCACGTCACCGGGGTCGAGCAGGTCCGTGACCTGGCCGACGAGTTCTCACCCGAGGCCGTCGAGCAGGCGTGCGGCGTGGCAGCCGAAGAGATCCGGGATCTGGCCCGCGAGCTCGCCGCCGCCCCGACCGCCGCCGTCTACGGCCGGATGGGTACGTCCACAGTCGAGTTCGGGACCATCGGCAGCTGGCTCGTCGACGTGATCAACGTCCTCACCGGCAACCTCGACCGCCCCGGCGGAGCGATGTTCGCGCTCGGAGCCGCCGCACCCGCACCGCGCCCGCCGAAACCCGGCCGCGGATTCCAGACCGGGCGGTGGGCCAGTCGGGTCTCGGGCTATCCCGAAGTGCTCTCCGAACTGCCGGCGGCCGCGCTCGCCGAGGAGATCGACACCGCCGGTGAAGGGCAGATCAAGGCGATGATCACGATCGCCGGAAACCCGGTGCTTTCCGCGCCGGACGGCGACCGCCTCGACCGGGCCCTGGACCGGGTCGACTTCATGCTGTCTGTCGATCCGTACCTCAACGAGACCACCCGCCACGCCGACGTCATCCTGCCGCCGCCCCCGCCGGCCTGCAGCGCGCACTTCGACGTGGCGCTGAACAACCTCGCCGTCCGCAACAACGTGCGGTACTCCCCGCCGGCACTGCCACTGGACGGACGGCCCGACGAGCCCGAGATCCTGTCCCGGCTCGCCCTTATCCTCTACGGCATCGGGGCCGATGGGGATCCGGCTCTCGTCGACGCCCAGGTGATCGCCAAGACGCTGGCGAAGGAGACAGCCGACCCCGATTCGCCGGTGGCGGGCCGCGACGTCGAAGAGCTCACCTCGATGTTGTACGACGGCCCCGGGTACGAACGCCGCCTCGACATGATGTTGCGGCTCGGGCCCTACGGCGACGCGTTCGGTGCCAAGCCCGACGGGCTCACCATGGAGCTGTTGAAGGCCAACCCGCACGG
The DNA here is from genome assembly GCF_004762045.1 of Mycobacterium sp. DL99. Classification (GTDB taxonomy): domain Bacteria; phylum Actinomycetota; class Actinomycetes; order Mycobacteriales; family Mycobacteriaceae; genus Mycobacterium. Next base: position 5,910,107 of record NZ_SJOM01000007.1, on the reverse strand, counting down.
CATCGACCTGGGGCCGCTGAAACCGCGGGTCCCCGAGGTCCTGCGAACCCCAAGCGGGCGAATCGAACTCGCGCCGGAGCCGATCGTCGCCGACGTGGCGCGGCTGCGCGATGCACTCGGCCGCGCGGTAGGCGGGTTCCTGCTGATCGGGCGGCGTCATCTGCGGTCCAACAACAGCTGGATGCACAACCTCCCGGCGCTGTCGGGCGGCTCCAACCGGTGCACCCTGCAGATCCATCCCGACGATGCCGCTGATCTGGGACTCACCGACATCGCCGTGATCAAGGGCCCCGGCGGTGAACTGCTGGCCCCGATCGAGGTGAACGACGGCATGCGGCGCGGCGTGGTCTCGCTGCCCCATGGCTGGGGACATGACCGCGGCGGCACCGGCCAGCAACTCGCGGCCAGCCGGCCTGGGGCGAACGTCAATCAACTCAACGACGGGGCACATCTGGATCCGTTGTCGGGCACCGCGGTGCTCAATGGCATCCCCGTCGACATCGCACCAGCGGGTTGACCCCGGCTAGACCTCTCGGCGTGTCGGCGCGGGAAAGCGATGTCCGACCTGCCCGGCTGTCAGCGACAGAGTCGCTATGAGTCGGGCGCTGGACTGATGAGGCTCGTGGGGTCAGAGATGCTGGCGTCGCAAAACTGGTTAGCGACAATGGGTTTGGTGAGTTCCATGTTGTCGATGTGGCGATTGTCGCTGAAAAGTCGCTGATAGCCGGGCACATCGGATACCCCGCTGGAATTTGTGACTGGCGTGACTTGTCGGTCCCTCTTGGCACCGTGACGCCATGAGGGACAAACTCCTGCTGCGGGGCACCAACCTTCGCTATGTGCTGACGGTGCAGCTTCTTCAGCACGGCGCGCAGTCGGTGGCCGATCTGGTCGATGCACTCGAGGATCAGGGATTCACCACTAGGGGACGGCCGTCGAAGGCGATCTCCGACGCCCTGCGTTGGGAGATCGCCCACGGCAGGGTGTGCCGGGTCAGGCACGGGCGTTACCGCCCCTGCGGGATGCCGCGTTCCACGGAGTACCGCATCCGCGAACGAGTCGCGGCACTCCGCGCCGCAGCCGCCGACTGCGCGGCGGCCTAGGTCAGCTCCCAGATCACGGTCACGGAGAAGTTCACCGTCTGCTGACCGGGTTCGAGCGGAACCGCTTCCATCGCCGCGCGTGGCATCGGGGTCGGCGTGGGCGGGGTGGAGCCACCGGACTGCTCGGATATCGAGATCACCTTGCCCAGGTGAAGTCCCGACAACCCGGCGTATTGATCGGCGCGGTTCTTGGCGTCGTCGAATGCCCGGGCGCGGGCGTCGCGCACGAGGTCCGAGTCGTCCTCGATCGAGTAGTTGACCGAGTTGATGCGGGTGGCGTCGCCTCCGGTGCTTGCGATCAGCGCCAGGGTCTGGGAGGCCTTGGCGGTGTCGCGGATCTTCACCTTGATCGCGTTGCTGGCCTGGTAACCCGAGATCTTGCTATCGGTGAATTGCGGCTGCACGCTCACTTGCGTGGTGCTGATGTCCTTGCGGTCGATGCCCGATCCGACCAGCGCATCGATCACGGCCTGCTGGCGCTGGCTGGACTGGTTGAGCGCGCCCGACACGTCCGGGGCGGTGAACTCCATCGCCACATCGGCGGTCAGGGTGTCCGGTACGCCCTGCACCTGGCCGGATCCGACGACGGTCACCTGCCGGGCGCCGTCCGGCGCGCCCGCGGCGGGGCCTGAGGTCGCATCACACGCGCTTGCGCTGACGGCGATCAATCCCGCGGCGGCAACGCCGAGTACCCGCAATTTCGCATTCCCGATCGGCATGACCGAACCCTACCGGGACGTCACGGGGTCACCAGGACTTTGCAGTGCCGGTCGGGGGAGGCGAGTTCGCCGAACGCGGCGCTCACGCCGTCGAGGCCGACGGTTCCCGTGACCATCGGCGCGACGTCGATCTCGCCCTCGGCGATGGCGCGCAACGAGTTCGCGAACTCGGCGGGGTCGTAGCCGAAGACGAACTGAATGTTGATCTGCTTGGTGACCGCGTAGAACGGGTGCACGGTGTCTGGCTGCATGCAGACCCCGGCCACCACCAGTCGGACGCCCGCGGGTGCGCGGCGCAGCACGTCATCGATGACGCCGGGGGCGCCGACGGCCTCGAACACCACCGCGGGCTTGCACTGATGGAGCGGGGAATCGACGGCCGGATCCAAGGTGACGTGCGCGCCCATCGTGGCGGCGAGTTCACGGCGGGCGGGGGAGAAGTCCGACGCCACAATGGTTTCCACGCCCCGAAGTTTCAGCGCGGCGATGATGGCGATACCGACGGGGCCGCAGCCCACGACGAGTGCCGCCTCGCCGGGTTCGATGCGCGACGCGTTGACTGCGTGCAGGCCGACGGCCATCGGTTCGGTGAGCGCGGCGTGTTCGGCGCTCAGGCCGTTGGGTACTGGTAGCAGCAGCGGTGCCGACAGCAGCATCCTCTCGGCGTATCCGCCCAGGGTGCTGTTGCTGTACACGATCGGTGCGATGCCGCCGGCCGAGATCAGCACCGGTACGGAGGTCACCAGGGTGCCGGCCGCGGGCGCCTCGGTCCCCGGGCCGGCGTCGAGGATCTCCGCGCTGAACTCGTGGCCCATGAAGACGTCACCGGCCAGGTCGATGTCGATGTCGGGTACGCCCTCCATGTCCGCACTTGCGGCCAGCATGTCGGCGCCGTGGGTGGCGAAATGCAGGTCGGAGCCGCAGATTCCACAGGCCTTCACCTCGACCAGTACCTCGCCGGGCCCCGGCACCGGTTCGGGCACGTCGTCGCGGACGACCATCCGTCCGCCGCGCAGGACCGCGGCGCGCATCAACCCTCCTCTCCGGCGGTGTCCTCGGTGACGGCTTCGGTTATCGCGTTGACGATCGCCTGCCCGGCGCGGCCCAGCAGTTGATCCCGCATGCCCGTCGCCCAGTCGTGGGACGCCTGGGCGGCGGTGAGCTGGCCCTTGAAATGAGGGATCACCTCACGCGCGAACAGTTCGTAGGAGTGGAAGGTGGCGGCCGGCGGCGCCCAGTCGTGGCCGAGGAGCAGGAAGGTGCCGAACCCGCCCGAGCGGTCCAGCAGGTCCTGAATGTAGGTGATGGCGTCGGCGGTGGTGCCGATGCAGCAATTGCCCCCCGCCGCATAGTTTTCCACGAACTCATATGCGGACGGGGCCGGTCCTGTCTCGTTGGAGAGCGGCACGAAGCCGGCTGCCCCGAAGTAGTTGGCGAAGTCCTGCAGGCCATATGTGCAGTCTTCGATGGCCTGCTCACGGGTATCGGCGAGGTGGATGATGCCCAGCACCCGCCAGTTCTTGCGGTCCGGTTCGGGCCGGCCGGATTTGGCGGCCTGGTCGCGCACCGTGTCCCACGTGGTCTCGACGGCCGCGTAGCCGCCGGGTACCGACATCGACAGGGACAGCAGGGACGTGCCCAATGCCCCGGCCAGTCGCGGCCCGGAAGGGGAAATCATTGCCGCAGTGGATATTTCTGGGTAGGGCCAGGTGTAGGGACGGATGTGCAGGGCGGCGTCGCGCAAGGTGAACCACTCGGTCTTGCGGTCGATCCGCTCATCGGGTGCGGCGCGGAACAACGCCAGGATCGCCTCGAGGGATTCCTGCATCATCGGCCGCTGGTCCACCGGGTCGATACCCATCATGTAGGCATCCGACGGCAGTGCCCCGGGCCCGGTTCCGAACATCACCCGGCCACGGGTGAGGTGGTCGAGCAACACCCAGCGGTCGGCCACCATGAGCGGGTGGTGGTACGGCAGTGACACCACACCGGTGCCCAGCCGGATGTGTCTGGTCCGTTCGGCCGCGGCGGCGATGAACACCTCGGGACAGGCGATGAGTTCGTAACCGCCGGAGTGGTGTTCGCCGAACCAGGCCTCGTCGTAGCCGAGGCGGTCCAGCGCCTCGACCCGGTCCATGTCGTATTGCAGCGCGGTGGTGGGGGATTGGCCTACGGGGTGGAAGGGAGTGATGAATACGCCGAAATTCAAAGGACTCACCGCAGGCCTCCCAGGAACTCCAAGAGCGCTTTGTTGACCTCGTCAGGCCGTTCCTGCTGCAGCCAGTGCCCGGCGCCGTCGATCAGCACCTCGCGGTAGTCGCCGCTGACCACGTCGTGCACCCGGTCACGCGGGGTGAAGCCAAGTACCGGATCCGCGGTACCTGCCAGGAACAGGGTGGGCGCCGTGATGGTCGGTGCGGGAGTGTTTTCGGTCAGCTCCCAGTTCCGGTCGAAATTGCGGTACCAGTTCAGCGGCCCGGTGAAGCCGTTCTCGGTGTACGCCTGCACGTAGTGCTCGAACTCGTCGGCGCTGATCCAGTCCGGCAGCGGCGGGACCGGTCGTCCCGACAGGCTTTCCGGGGGCGCACTGATGCCTTCCATCGAGAGCATCCGGCGCATCGACTCACGCGGGTCGGCGCCCAACGCGGCATCGGCGATACCGGGTTCCTGGAAGTACAGGATGTAGAAGAAGTTGTCCCCGACGATCTTGCGCCAGATCTGCGTCGGGGGTGCGGGCGCTCGAGGTACCGGCGGCACGCTCATGGCCACGACTGCTCTGACCCGGTCCGGGTAGAACAACGGGAAGTTGGTCGCGACCGGCGAGCCCCAGTCGTGGCCGATGAGAACCGCCTGCTCGGCACCGACGTCATCGAGCAGGCCGGCGATGTCGGCGGTCAACTCCACGATGTTGTAGGCGTCGATGTCTTCGGGGCGCGATGAGCCGCCGTAGCCGCGCTGGTCAGGGGCCAGAACGTGATAGCCGGCCGCCGCGAGCGCCGGGATCTGGTGCCGCCACGAGTACGCGAGCTCAGGGAATCCGTGGGCCAGAACCACCACCGGATTTCCGCGTTCACCCGCCTCGGTCACCGTCAATGTCACGCCATTTGTATCGACTAACCGTTCGGTTGGTGTGAGCACGATCTCACCCAAGCACACGATCGACGGCTGCGTAAGCCTGCCGATTCAAAACTATCAAAATAAACACGGCCGTATGAGATACGATAGATTGATGCTTCGCGTGTGCATCCGGGTGATCGCCGTCTGCTGTGTTGTCGCGGCTGCACTCGGTGCGGTGATCCTGTGTCAGAACGACTTCGACATCACCGAGGAGCATGTGGCGATACCCGGGTCGACGCAGCCGCTCGACGCGATCCTGGCGCTGCCGACCCGCGGCGAAAAGCCCTACGGTCTGGTGGTTTTCGTGCACGGCGATGGCCCTGCTGACGCGTCGCGCGATTCGTTCTACCGGCCGCTGTGGGAGTCGTTCGCCCGGGCCGGTTACGCCTCGGTGTCCTGGAACAAGCCCGGAATCGAAGGGGCGCCGGGCAATTGGCTGTCCCAGAGCATGCATGACCGTGCCATCGAGACCGAGGCTGTGCTGACCTGGGCGCGCAGCCGCGACGACATCGACCCGCACCGCATCGGGGTGTGGGGGATCAGTCAGGCCGGCTGGGTGCTCCCCGAGGTGGCCGCGAACCACCCCGAGCTGCGGTTCATGATCCTGGTCGGGCCGGCGATCAACTGGCTGCGGCAAGGCGAATACAACCTGCTGGCCGAACTTCGGGCACAGGGAGCGGGCGGCCCCGAGATCGCCGCCGCGCTGAAACGCCGGACCGAATCGGTACGGCTGCTGCGTGCCGGCGCCGACTACGACCGGTACGTCGCGAGCGGCATCGACGACCCGCCGATGTCCGCCGACCGGCTGCGGTTCGTGCGCGCCAACTACCTGTCCGACGTCACTTCGGTACTGCCCCGGATCGAGGTTCCCGTACTGCTGATGCTCGGCGCGGACGACCGCAACGTCGACGTCGCCGAAACCGAGCGGGTCTATCGCGCGCAGCTGCCGCCGGGCCGACTCACCGTCCACAAGTTCCCGGACGCCTCGCACAGCATCGCCAAGGCCCGGCTCGACCATCGCCAGGGCTTGCGTTCGTTCCTGGTGGCCGTGTTCGCGCCGCGCTCGTTGTACGCGCCCGGTTACCTCGACTCCCTGCGGGAGTTCGTCGATCACCTTCCCGACAGGAGCACACCATGAGAGTCCTCGCGCTGGGCGGAGCCGGAGCGATGGGTGCCGCGGCTGTGCGGACCGCGGCGTTCTCCGGTGGCGTGGAGCGGATCGTGATCGCCGACCGTGATCTCGCGGCGGCCGAGCGCGTCGCCCGAGAGTTGGTGGGAGCGCCGGTGCCGACCGTCGCCCGCCGGGTCGACGTCACCGATGGCGCCGAACTCCGCAGAGCCCTCGGCGAGGTCGACCTGGTACTCAACACCGTCGGCCCCTACTACCGCTTCGGTTTGGCGGTGCTGCGTGCCGCGATCGACACCGGCACGCACTATCTCGACATCTGCGACGACTGGGAACCCACAGTGCAGATGCTCGAACTCGACGCCTCGGCCCGTGCGGCGGGCGTGACTGCCGTGATCGGCATGGGTGCCAGCCCTGGCGTGAGCAACCTGCTCGCCGCGACGGCGGCGGCTCCGCTCGACACCGTCCGCGACGTGTACACCGCCTGGCCGGTCGACGTGACAGCCGGGATCGAGGACAGCAGCGACCAGCTGATCGGCCCGGACGGATCACCGACCGCGGCCGCGGTTCACTGGATGCAGCAGAGCAGTGGCACCATCACAGCGGTGCGGGCAGGCTCATTGACCGAACAACCGCCGTTGCGTCCGGTGACACTCGAGTTGCCCGGCGGACGCCGCGGCACTGCCTACACCGTCGGACACCCCGAACCCGTCACGCTGCAACGCACCCTCAAACCGACCGGGGAATCGGCCAACCTCATGGTCGTCACGCCGTCGGCGGTCGCCTTTCTCGACGTGTTGCGGCGCGACATCGACAGCGGCAGGCTCACCAACGAGGCCGCCGCGCGTCGCGTCGCCAAGCCGCATCTCCCCACCGTCATCCGGTCGCTGCCGCGTGCGGTGCTGAACAAGGGCCCCGGCACGCTGCCGCCGTTCTTCGCGGTGGCCTACGGTGACCGCCAAGGCCGCGAGGGGGCGGTGCTGGCCCACCTCAGCGCTGAGGCCGGCATCGGCGCATTGCTGACGGACATGGCCCGCGCCACCGGAATTCCCTTGGCGCTCGGCATGTCCCAGGTCGTCGACGGCACCGCACGGCGGGCCGGTGTGCACCCACCCGATGCGGTGATGAGCAGCGAGCGCTTCTTCGCCGACCTCGATCGCGAGCTCGGTCGCACCGGTTCACCGCCGCTCATCGTGACGGAGCAGGAGTACCGATGAGCCCTGACACGAGCACCGACGCCGACCGTGCCGTCCCGACCCGCACCCTGGTGGAGAGCCTGATCCGCGAGGATGCCACGGTCGACGCGGGCGAACTCTACGAAGTCGCCAACACCCTCGGCATGAGCGACCAGCAGGTCAGGTTGTGCATCAAGCGCCTCGTCGCCGAAGGGCAGTTCGTTCAGGACGGCCGCGGGCGGAAGGCGGTGTTACGCGCGACTCCCGAGGTCCGCAGCACCATCGAGCCGGACCTCGAGTTCGTCCGCTACATGTACGCGCAGGACCGCGGGCAGGCCGACTGGGACCACGAATGGCATGTGGTGGCCTTCGCGATCGGTGAGTCGGCCCGCGCGGCCCGCGACGCGATGCGCGATGCGGTTCTCCGGTTGGGCGGCGCACCCATCCAGGGCGGACTCTATGTATCGCCCAACGCGTGGGAGCCGCACGTGCGGGCTGCGGCCGACCGATTGGGCGTCTCCGACCGGGTCACCATCCTCACCACAACCGACCTCGACGTCGGGGGAGTCACCGAGCCGCAGGCCCTTGCCGGAGCGCTGTGGCCGCTGGAGGCCATCGCGGATGGCCACCGGCGACTCCTGGCGACTGCGGAGCGATCGGTGCACGCGCTGCCCGGCGCCACCCGCGCCGTGCGGCTCGGCGTCGCGATCGAGCTGGCCGCGGAGTTCACCCGGGCGGTGGAGCCGGATCCGCTGCTGCCACCCCAACTGTTGCCGCAGCCATGGATCGGTGCCGTGGCCCGCGCTGCGGTCGCGGACTGCTGGTCAGACCTGCTGCGCGACGATCAGCCCGAGCCGTTGAACCTCTTCCGCTGGTATGCCGATGTCATCGCAGAAGTGGCCGGTATCGCCCGCCGGCAGTAGTGCTTCCAGTATGTGTAGTGGGGCTGGATACCGTCGGGAACTGCCGGACGTTGGTCTAGCGGTAGCCTTGAATGTCTCAACTGCGCACGTTGGAAGGACCGGGCCGAACTCGGCCGAGTGATCGATGAACCGCAAAAATGTGATCCGTACGCTGACCGTGATCGCGGTCGTGCTGTTGCTGGGCTGGTCGTTTTTCTATTTCAGCGACGACACCCGCGGCTACAAACCCGTCGACACCTCGGTGGCGGTGGCGCAGATCAATGCCGACAACGTCAACAACGCCCAGATCGACGACCGCGAACAACAGCTGCGTCTCGATCTGAAGAGCGGCAAAGACGAGACCGAGAATTCCGACAAGGTCATCACCAAGTACCCGACCGGCTATGCCATCAAGCTGGCCGATCAGCTGGATGCCAAGCACATCAAGTTCGGCACCACTGTCAATCAGGGCAGCTTCCTCGGCTCGATGCTGATCTACATGCTGCCGCTGCTGTTGCTGGTCGGCCTGTTCGTGATGTTCTCCCGGATGCAGGGCGGCGGCCGGATGGGCTTCGGCTTCGGCAAGTCGAAGGCCAAGCAGCTGGGCAAGGACATGCCCAAGACCACGTTCGCCGACGTCGCGGGTGTCGACGAGGCGGTCGAGGAGCTCTACGAGATCAAGGACTTCCTGCAGAACCCGAGCCGGTATCAGGCGCTGGGCGCCAAGATCCCCAAGGGTGTGCTGCTGTACGGCCCGCCCGGAACCGGTAAGACCCTCCTGGCCCGCGCGGTCGCCGGTGAGGCCGGCGTTCCGTTCTTCACGATCTCCGGTTCGGACTTCGTCGAGATGTTCGTCGGTGTCGGCGCCTCCCGGGTGCGCGACATGTTCGAGCAGGCCAAGGCCAACAGCCCCTGCATCATCTTCGTCGACGAGATCGACGCCGTCGGTCGTCAGCGCGGCGCCGGCATGGGCGGCGGCCACGACGAGCGTGAGCAGACGCTGAACCAGTTGCTCGTCGAGATGGACGGCTTCGGCGACCGCCAGGGCGTCATCCTGATCGCGGCCACCAACCGGCCCGACATCCTCGACCCGGCCCTGCTGCGTCCGGGCCGCTTCGACCGGCAGATCCCGGTGTCCAACCCCGACCTGGCCGGCCGTCGCGCGGTGCTCAAGGTGCACTCGGCGGGCAAGCCGATCGCCCCCGACGCCGACCTGGACGGGCTGGCCAAGCGCACCGTCGGCATGTCCGGTGCCGACCTGGCCAACGTCATCAACGAGGCCGCACTGCTCACCGCCCGCGAGAACGGCACCGTCATCACCGGTGCGGCGCTGGAAGAGGCCGTCGACCGCGTCGTCGGCGGACCGCGCCGCAAGGGCCGCATCATCAGCGAGCTGGAAAAGAAGATCACCGCCTACCACGAGGGCGGGCACACCCTGGCCGCGTGGGCGATGCCCGATATCGAGCCGATCTACAAGGTGACGATCCTGGCCCGCGGTCGCACCGGCGGCCACGCCGTCGCAGTCCCCGAGGACGACAAGGGTCTGATGACCCGCTCGGAGATGATCGCCCGGCTGGTGTTCGCCATGGGTGGCCGCGCCGCCGAGGAGCTGGTCTTCCGCGAGCCCACGACAGGTGCGGTGTCCGACATCGAGCAGGCCACCAAGATCGCGCGCGCCATGGTCACCGAGTACGGCATGAGCTCCAAGCTGGGCGCCGTGCGATACGGCACCGAGCACGGCGACCCGTTCCTGGGCCGCACCATGGGCACCACGCCGGACTACTCCCACGACGTCGCCCGCGATATCGACGATGAGATGCGCAAGCTCATCGAGGCCGCTCACACCGAGGCGTGGGAGATCCTCACCGAGTATCGCGATGTGCTCGACACCTTGGCCGGTGAGCTCCTGGAGAAGGAGACACTGCACCGCGCCGAATTGGAGGCCATCTTCAGCGACGTGAAGAAGCGTCCCCGGCTGACCATGTTCGACGACTTCGGTGGCCGGGTGCCGTCGGACAAGCCGCCGATCAAGACGCCGGGCGAGATCGCCATCGAGCGTGGCGAGCCGTGGCCGCCGCCGGTCCCCGAGCCGGCGTTCAAGGCCGCCATCGCTGCCGCCAGCCGAGAGGCCGAGCGGGCCAACGAGACCAACGGTGCCGGCACAAATGGTGCGCCGCCGAACGGTTCGACCCAGCCCGACTACGGCGCACCGGCCGGTTGGCACGCCCCGGGCTGGCCGCCCGCGCCGTCGCAGCCGGGATACCAGCCGCCCCAGCAGCAGCAGGGTTACTGGTACCCCCCGCCGCATCCGTCGGGATGGCAACAGCCCCAGCCGTACCCGTATCAGCCCTATCCTCATCCCGGCCAGCCCGCCCCCAACGAGGAGGCGAGTCAGGATGGCGGTCCCGAGCGGGCCGACCGGTCCAACCCACCGGCCCACGGCTGATCCGAGAACGGAGGCTTCGATGTCGCAGTCGCTGCGCGAGCATCACAACAACACCGATACGGCCACGCGGGTGTTCGACCAACCGCGGGCCGAGGCGGCGGTGCGTGAGCTGCTGATCGCTATCGGTGAGGACCCTGACCGTCAGGGTCTGCTCGAAACCCCGGCCCGCGTGGCGCGTGCGTACAAAGAGCTGATGGCCGGGCTCTACACCGACCCGGACGCGGTGCTCAACACGACCTTTGACGAGGAACACGACGAACTCGTGCTGGTCAAGCAGATCCCGTTGTACTCCACGTGTGAACACCACCTGGTGTCGTTCCACGGGGTGGCCCACGTCGGATACATCCCCGGGGTCGACGGCCGGGTGACCGGGCTGTCGAAGATCGCCCGCTTGGTCGACCTGTACTCGAAACGCCCGCAGGTGCAGGAACGCCTGACCGCTCAGATCGCCGATGCGCTCATGCGCAAGCTCGACCCGCGCGGGGCCATTGTGGTGATCGAGGCCGAGCACCTCTGCATGGCCATGCGCGGTGTCCGCAAACCCGGCGCGGTCACCACCACCTCCGCGGTGCGCGGACAGTTCAAGACCGACAAGGCATCCCGGGCCGAGGCGCTGGAACTTATCCTGCGGAAGTGAACCTCCCCAGCCCGATTGTCCGTCGCGGAACGCGTGTGCAGGTCATGGGCGTGGTGAATGTGACCGACGATTCGTTTTCCGACGGCGGCAAGTTCATCGACCGTGACCGCGCCGTCGCACATGGGCTGGCGCTCGCTGCCGCCGGCGCCGCGATCATCGATGTGGGCGGGGAATCAACCCGCCCCGGTGCGGTGCGGGTTGACCCTGCCGTGGAGGCGGCCCGCGTCGCTCCCGTGATCGAAGCGCTTGCCTCCCAAGGGATCACCGTCAGCATCGACACCATGCATGCCGACGTGGCAAGGGTTGCCCTGGAAAGCGGCGCGCAGATCGTCAACGACGTGTCCGGCGGCCTGGCCGACCCGAACATGGCGCCCCTGCTCGCCGAGGCGAAGGTGCCGTGGATCCTGATGCACTGGCGTTCGGTCAGTGCCGAGCAGCCTCACCACGCCCCGGGTTACGGCGACGTGGTGACCGAGGTCCGCGCCGAGCTGCTGGCCGCTGTCGATGCCGCGGTCGCCGCGGGTGTCGACCCGCAGCGGTTGATCATCGACCCGGGCCTGGGCTTCGCCAAGACCGCCCAGGACAACTGGGCCTTGCTGCGTGCGCTGCCCGAATTCATCGACACCGGGATCCCGGTGTTGGTGGGTGCGTCACGCAAACGTTTCTTGGGTGCATTGCTGGCCGGGGAGGATGGGACACCGCGGCCACCGGACGGTCGGGAGACCGCCACCGCGGCGATCTCGATGCTGGCCGCCCAGCACGGTGCCTGGGGTGTTCGGGTGCACGATGTGGTGGCCTCCGTCGACGCGCTCGCCGTGCTGGAAGCCTGGGAATCTGGAGGTCGGGTTGGCTGATCGAATTGAGTTGCGCGGCTTGCGGGTTCGCGGCAATCACGGGGTCTTCGACCATGAGCGCCGCGATGGCCAGGAGTTCGTCGTCGACATCACGGCGTGGGTGGACCTGCGCCGCGCGGCGGCCACCGACGATCTGGCCGACACCCTCGACTACGGCGCGCTGGCCCAGCAGGCAGCTGACATCGTCGCGGGCCCGCCGCGCAATTTGATCGAGACGGTCTCCGCCGAGATCGCCGACGCCATCATGACCGACGAGCGTCTGCACGCGGTCGAGGTTGTCGTACACAAGCCCAGCGCCCCGATTCCGCTGGCCTTCGACGATGTCGCGGTGGTGGCCCGGCGGTCCCGCAGGGGCACGCTGTGACCACCACTGTCCTGTCGATCGGGTCGAATCTCGGCGACCGGCTGGCCCGGTTGCAGTCAGTGGTCGACGGCCTCGGGAGTGCGGTACGCGCGGTGTCGCCGGTGTTCGAGACCGACGCCTGGGGCGGAGTCGAGCAGGGCCCGTTCCTCAACGCGGTGCTGATCGCCGATGATCCCGGCCTCGACGGACACGGCTGGCTGTGTCGCGGTCAGCGGCTCGAGCAGGCGGCGGACCGGGTCCGGGAGCAGAAGTGGGGCCCGCGCACCCTCGATGTCGACCTGGTGGCCTGCCATGACGGTGGCGTCGAGGTGCTTTCCCATGACGACGACCTGACGTTGCCGCATCCGCATGCCCACCTGCGCGCGTTCGTCCTGATCCCCTGGTTGGTGGTGGATCCGGATGCAACGCTGACGGTGGCCGGCCGGTCCCGTCGGGTGGCGCACCTGCTGGAGGAGATCGATCCGGCCGAGCGGGCCGGGGTCAGGCGCACCGACCTGGTGCTGGACTTCGGCACCGAACCGGTGGCGGACTGATGGGCCCCACCCGCAAGCGTGACCTGGCCGGCACGGTCGCCGTCGTCGCCATCGTCAGCTACGTGCTGATCGGGGTGCTCTACCGCTGGTTCCCGCCGTTGACATTGTGGACCGGGCTTTCGCTACTGGCGGTCGCGCTCATCGAGGCGGGCTGGGCGTTCTACGTGCGGGCCAAGATCAACGACGGGCAGATCGGGGTCGGCGCGGGCCGGTTGCACCCGCTCACGGTGGCCCGGTCGGTCGTGATCGCCAAGGCCTCGGCCTGGGTAGGCGCCATCGTCGCGGGCTGGTGGATCGGTGTGCTGGTGTACCTGCTGCCCCGCCGCGGCGAACTGCGGGTTGCCGGGGAGGACACTCCCGGCGCGGCGGTGGCAGCGGTCAGTGCCCTGGCTCTGGCCATCGCGGCGGTGTGGCTGCAGCACTGTTGCAAGTCTCCCGAGGAACCGCCGGACAACGGGGACACTGCGCCTGAGTGACGGATTGTCTGAGGTAGTTTGGCCGAATCGCCGCGGTGGTCGCCAGGCTAGATGACCGGTGACGGGTACAGTCGGCGCATGACCGTTCTGCCCCGCGGTGGTCGGCCACGGCGCGGCGGCCGAAGGCCAGGCTGGCTGCTCTTAACGGTATTGCTGGTACTCGCCATTCTGGCCAGTTCCGCATTGGTGTTCACCGATCGCGTCGAGTTGCTGAAGCTCGCAGTCATCCTGGCCCTGTGGGCTGCCGTGGTGGCGGCCTTCGTCTCCGTCATCTACCGGCGTCAGAGTGACCTGGACCAGGCCAAGGCCCGGGACCTGAAGTTCGTCTACGACCTGCAGCTGGATCGGGAGATCTCGGCGCGGCGGGAGTACGAGCTGACCGTCGAGACCGAGCTGCGCCGGGAGCTGGCCTCCGAGTTGCGCGCGCAGGCCGCCGACGAGGTTGCCGCGCTGCGCTCAGAGCTGGCCGCGTTGCGGGCGAACCTGGAGATCCTGTTCGACACGGACCTGGTGCACCGCCCGGCGATCGAGACCGACAAGAGCGCCGTGCGCACCGCGGGCCGGGTGACCGCCAGCCGCCTGGACGTGCCGCCGGTCGAGGTCACCGACATTCGGATTTCGCGGACCGAGGAAAGCCCGATCATCGATGTTCCGGCCGAACCGCATCCGCCGGAGAACGACTGGGCGACCTCGGGTGGTGCGCATCGTCTGCCGTCGCGACCGATGCCTGCCGGTGAACAGGCCCGGCGCCGACGGCGTCAGCAGGAGGCCCCCCGTCAGCAGGAGGCCCCCCGTCAGCCGGAGCCCAGGCCCCAGCCGTGGCCTGAACCACAACCCGTATCTCGGCCAGAACCGCAACCTGCGCCTCGACCTGAGCCCCGACCTGAGCCGCAACCTGCGCCCCGGCCGGAGCCGCAACCCCGACCCGAGCCGCAACCGGCCGCACGCAGGCAGCCCGAGCCGCCGTCGACCTGGGCGCCGCCCCCACCGCCGCCGGCGATGCCGCCGATGCAGCCCTCGCCCACGATCGAAGCCCCTGAACCCGAGCCGGCGAGCACGCCTGCACCGGCAGTCGAGCCTGCGGCCACGGGTTGGCAACCGGCTCCCGCCGAGGGGCAGTGGATTCCCGCCGGCGCCCCCGGCAGCAACTGGGCTGCGCCCATCGCTCAGAACGGCGCCACGACGGAGTATGTCGGCAGGCGTCGCGCACCTGATTCAATGCTCGAAGCAACCCCGCCGGACGCCCCCGAGGCAACGCCGCCGGAGGCCCCCGAACCGGCCCCGGCGCCTGCCGAACCGGCCCCGCCGGCGGCCCCCGCAATGTCGGCGGCTCAGGCTCCCGAGCCGCCCCGTGGCCGGCACTCCGCCGCAGCGGAGATCGCCGATCCCGGCCGCTCCCCGGCGGCACCGGCGTCCCCGGCATTGGCCACAGAATCCTCGCAACCACCGACGCCGCCCCGGCGGGCTTCACGGCACGGCAGCGAAGCGGAACCCGAGCCGGCGAACGGACACCATGCCGACGGACAGTCGGTGAATGAGCTGCTGGCGCGGTTTCAGTCCGGCCCTGCCGAAGGCGGGCGTCGCAGGCGCCGCGAGGAGTGAGCTAGTCTCGTGACGACCGTCCGGTACCCGCAACGCGGGACTGGAACGAGAAGAAACCTATTCATCCTGTGAGGTCGTCTGCGATGGAGCAGCCCCCTGCAAACGGGTGGTCCCCCCCTGAGGGATTGCGTCCTGCCAGGCTCAGCGTCGGCATCATTTCGGCCGGCCGGGTCGGCACGGCGCTCGGCTATGCCCTGGAACGGGTCGAGCACGTGGTGGTGGCGTGCAGCGCGATCTCCGAGGCCTCGCGGCTGCGGGCGCAGCGCCGGCTGCCCGACACCTCGATCCTTCCCGTCCCCGACGTGGCGCAGCGGGCCGAACTCCTGCTGTTGACGGTTCCGGACGCCGAGCTGCCGTCACTGGTATCGGGTCTTGCAGCCACCGGCGTGGTGCGGCCCGGCACGATCGTGGTGCACACTTCCGGCGCCAACGGGGTCGCGGTACTGGCCCCGCTGACCGAGCAGGGGTGCATTCCGTTGGCCATTCACCCGGCGATGACGTTCACCGGCTCCGACGAGGACCTCGCGCGGCTGCCCGATACGTGCTTCGGGATCACCGCGGCCGACGAAGTCGGTTACGCGATCGGTCAGTCGCTGGTGCTGGAGATCGGCGGTGAGCCGTTCCGGGTGCCCGAGCACGCGCGGACGCAGTACCACGCGGCGCTGGCGCATGCCAGCAACCACCTGGTCACCCTGGTGCTCGACGCCGTCGACACCCTGCGGGCCTCACTGCGCGGCGAGGAACTGCTCGGCCAGGAACTTGTCGGCGATGCCCCCGGCGGTCTGCCCGAGCGGGTGGTGGGCCCACTGGCCCGGGCCGCGCTGGAAAATGCGCTCCAACGGGGCCAGGCCGCATTGACCGGACCTGTTGCGCGTGGTGACGCAGCAGCGGTGGCCGCGCATCTGAATGCCCTACGCGCATTGGATTATCAACTGGCCCAGGCGTATCGGGCCGATTCGCTGCGTACCGCCCAACGCGCCCACGCGCCCATGGACGTCTTCGAGGTGCTCTCAGGCACCGGCCCGGAAACCAGCCCTGAAACGAGTCAAGGATGACCCAGAGCAACCCTCCCAAGTTCGTCGCCGGTGAACTGAACGTCTACTCGGCACCTGCCGATGTCGCGGCCGTCACCCGGGCCCTGCGCGCCAGCGGGCGCCGGGTCACCCTCGTACCCACCATGGGTGCGCTGCACGAGGGCCACCTGACGCTGATCCGCGCCGCCAAGCGCGTCCCCGGTGCCGTCGTGGTGGTGTCGATCTTCGTCAACCCGTTGCAGTTCGGGGCCGGAGAGGATCTCGACGCCTACCCGCGCACCCTCGATGAGGACCTGGCCGCGCTGCGTGCCGAAGGGGTCGAGATCGCTTTCACCCCAACCGGTTCGGCAATGTACCCGGACGGCCCGCGGACCAGTGTGCAACCGGGTCCTGCGGGTGGCGAGCTCGAAGGCGCCTCGCGCCCCGGTCATTTCGCCGGTGTGCTGACCGTCGTGCTCAAGCTGCTCCAGATCGTCCGGCCCGACCGGGCCTTCTTCGGCGAAAAGGATTATCAGCAACTGGCATTGATCCGGCAGATGGTCGCCGATCTCAACATCGACGTACAGATCGTCGGAGTTCCCATCGTCCGCGAATCCGACGGACTGGCGATGTCGTCGCGGAATCGATACCTGGACGCCGATGAACGTGAGCAGGCCGGGGCGTTGTCGGCGGCTCTGCTGGCCGGTAAGTACGCCGCGGCCGGCGGCGCGTCGGCCACCATCGATGCGGCCCGGGCCGTGCTCGACGAGGTACCCGCGATCGACGTCGACTACCTGGAGGTGCGGGACCCGATGCTGGGCCCCGCGCCGGGCGAGGGCCAGGCGCGGCTGCTGGTGGCGGCCCGGCTGGGCCGAACCAGGCTGCTGGACAACATCTCTGTCGACATCGGGGCGTCCGCCGGAATCGACGGACACCCTCGCGTCGGCGACGGCGACAATCACGAACTGCCCTGGAGGAACTGATGCAGCGCACCATGCTGAAATCCAAGATCCACCGTGCCACGGTGACGCAGGCCGACCTGCACTACGTGGGCTCGGTGACCATCGACGCCGACTTGATGGAGGCGGCCGACCTGCTCGAAGGCGAGCAGGTGACCATCGTCGACATCGACAACGGTGCCCGGCTGGTGACCTACGCCATCACCGGTGAGCGCGGCACGGGGGTGATCGGGATCAACGGTGCCGCAGCACATCTCATCCACCCCGGCGACCTGGTCATTCTCATCGCCTACGGGGTGATGGAGGACGCCGAAGCTCGCACCTACCAGCCGCGGATCGTGTTCGTGGACGCCGACAACAAGCACATCGACCTCGGTGAACACAGCCACGACCCCGCGTACGTCCCCGCAGATGCGTCCGAACTGATGTCGCCGCGATAATGCTGCTCGCCATCGACGTCCGCAACACCCACACCATGGTCGGACTGATCTCCGGTTCCGGAGACCACGCGAAAGTGGTGCAGCAGTGGCGGATCCGGACCGAATCCGAGGTGACCGCCGATGAGTTGGCGCTCACCATCGACGGCCTGATCGGTGACGACTCCGAGCACCTGACCGGGGCCGCGGGGCTGTCCACCGTGCCTTCGGTGCTGCATGAGGTGCGCTTGATGCTCGAGCAGTACTGGCCCTCTGTGCCGCATGTGCTGATCGAGCCCGGCGTGCGTACCGGTATCCCGTTGCTGGTCGACAACCCCAAGGAAGTCGGCGCCGATCGGATCGTGAATTGCCTTGCCGCCTACCACAAATACGGCACCGCGGCGATCATCGTCGACTTCGGCTCGTCGATCTGCGTCGACGTGGTGTCAGCCAAAGGTGAGTTCCTCGGCGGGGCGATCGCACCCGGTGTACAGGTGTCCTCCGACGCCGCGGCCGCCCGCTCGGCCGCGCTGCGCCGGGTCGAGTTGACCCGTCCGCGGTCGGTGATCGGCAAGAACACCGTGGAATGCATGCAGGCCGGTGCGGTTTTCGGGTTCGCCGGGCTGGTCGACGGACTGGTCAGCCGGATCCGCGAGGACGTCGACGGGTTCTCCGGCAGCGACGTCGCGGTGGTGGCCACCGGCTACACCGCTCCCTTGGTGCTGCCGGACCTGCGCACAGTCGAGCATTACGACCGCCACCTCACCCTCGACGGCCTGCGCCTGGTGTTCGAGCGCAACCGCGACAGCCAGCGGGGCAGGCTCAAGCCGGCCCGGTGACCGGTGTGAGGTTGTGCACACCTGGAGGGCGGTCTGACCCCCACCGGGGAGCGGGTATGCCCTTGAACCGCCAGTCCAGCGGCTCATGGTCGAGTGCCGCCACCTCGTCGGCGTGCAATTGAGCGCCCACGTGTTCATTTAAGCTGGCATTTTGTGAGCCCAGCCGATCGCGACGACGCGTCCCAGTCCCAGGCCGACCTTCCTGAACAATTCCGGATTCGTCAGGCCAAGCGGGAGCGCCTGCTGGCAGAAGGCCGCGAGCCCTATCCGGTGACCGTTCCGCGGACCCATTCGCTGGCCGAACTGCGCGCCGCCTATCCGGATCTGGCCGTCGACACCCAGACCGGCCAGATGGTCGGTGTCTCGGGTCGGGTGGTGTTCGCCCGGAATTCCGGCAAGTTGTGCTTCGCGACCCTGCAGGAGGGCGACGGCACGCAGTTGCAGGCGATGATCAGCCTGGCCCAGGTGGGGCAGGAGTCGCTGGATGCGTGGAAGGCCGACGTCGATCTGGGCGACATCGTGTTCGTCCACGGCGAGGTGATCAGCTCCAAGCGCGGTGAGCTGTCGGTGCTGGCCGATTCGTGGCAGATGGCGGCCAAGGCCTTGCGACCGCTCCCCGTTGCTCACAAGGAAATGAGCGAAGAGGCCCGCGTGCGTCAGCGCTATGTCGATCTCATCGTGCGTCCGGAGGCGCGCAGCATCGCGCGTCAGCGGGTGGCAGTGGTGCGCGCGGTGCGGGCGGCGCTGGAACGGCGCGGTTTCCTCGAGGTCGAGACGCCGATGCTGCAAACGCTGGCCGGCGGGGCGGCGGCACGGCCGTTCATCACCCATTCCAATGCGCTCGACGTTGATCTGTACCTTCGGATTGCACCGGAATTGTTCCTCAAACGCTGCATCGTCGGTGGTTTTGACCGGGTTTTCGAGTTGAATCGGAACTTTCGTAACGAAGGCGTCGATTCCACACACTCGCCGGAATTCTCGATGTTGGAGACATATCAGGCCTACGGTGACTACAACGATTCGGCGCAAGTCACGCGGGAACTCATTCAAGAGGTTGCCGACGAGGCGATCGGCACGCGTCAAGTGCCATTGCCTGATGGCACTGTCTACGATCTCGACGGCCAATGGGACACATTGGAAATGTATCCCTCGCTGTCTGAGGCGCTCGGTGAGGAGATCACGCCCGACACCTCAGTTGAGTACTTGTGGCGTATTGCCGAGGGACTCGAGTTGGAGATTCCGCGGGACCGTGGCTACGGGCACGGAAAATTGGTCGAGGAACTGTGGGAACACACCGTGGGAGAGAAGTTGTGGGCTCCCACGTTCGTGCGCGACTTCCCGGTCGAGACCTCGCCGCTTACCCGGGCTCACCGCAGCATCCCCGGAGTGACCGAGAAATGGGATCTCTACGTGCGGCGTTTCGAACTCGCCACCGGATATTCCGAACTCATCGACCCGGTAATCCAGCGGGAACGATTCGAAGCCCAGGCCCGTGCCGCCGCCGCCGGCGACGACGAGGCAATGGTTCTCGATGACGATTTCCTTGCCGCATTGGAGTACGCGATGCCGCCCACAACGGGTACCGGAATGGGTATCGATCGCTTGTTGATGGCGTTGACGGGGTTGTCTATTCGGGAGACGGTTTTGTTCCCGATTGTTCGCCGTCACAGTAACTAGCCAGTGCAACCGATCCGACTTGATCGACAGGTCGTTGGAAATGTTTGCGTTTTTGTGGCACATTGGGTCGCGGGTGCAGGATACTCAGGTGTAGTCACCAATGCGTATGCAGAAGGGTTCGGTGCGGGGTAATGGCGAAAAAAGTGACCGTCACGTTGGTCGATGATTTCGACGGTGAGGCCACCGCCGATGAGACGGTCGAATTCGGCCTCGACGGTGTTACCTATGAGATCGACCTTTCCTCCAAGAATGCCGCCAAGCTCCGTAACGATCTGAAGCAGTGGGTGGAGGCCGGACGCCGGGTCGGTGGGCGTCGACGCGGACGGGCGGCAGGCCCGGTCCGTGGCCGTGGCGCCATCGATCGAGAGCAGAGTGCCGCCATCCGCGAATGGGCCCGCCGCAACGGGCACAACGTGTCCACCCGTGGCCGGATCCCCGCCGACGTCATCGACGCTTTCCACGCCGCAACATAAACGACTGCAACTTAACCGATAGTTGCCAGCTCCGGACCGGTGAGAATTCCCGGTCCGGAGTTTTTCGCTAGTGGCGAACCGGAAAGCCGTGGATTTCGGAAACGATTCGCCGACCGGCGGCGTTGCTCATCTGCAGAACTACATGTGGACAGCTCGTACCGGGTGATCGCTCTGCGGAACGGACCGCCAACCTCCGCGCCCGGGACGGCCGCCCATTAGAGTGGACGGTAGGTACTACGTGCGGGCTACTGGAAAACCGATAGAACGTGGCCGTACGCGGGTATCGCTAGCGATGGAGAGCAGGTAACCACCGATGTTTGAGAGATTCACCGACCGTGCCCGCAGGGTCGTCGTCCTGGCGCAAGAAGAGGCCCGGATGCTCAACCACAACTACATCGGGACCGAGCACATCCTGTTGGGTCTTATTCACGAGGGCGAGGGCGTAGCCGCCAAGTCGCTGGAGTCGTTGGGCATCTCGCTGGAAGGCGTGCGCAGCCAGGTCGAGGAGATCATCGGCCAGGGCCAGCAGGCCCCGTCCGGGCACATCCCGTTCACGCCGCGCGCCAAGAAGGTGCTGGAGCTGTCCCTGCGCGAGGCGCTGCAGCTTGGCCACAACTACATCGGCACGGAGCACATTCTGCTCGGCCTGATTCGTGAGGGCGAGGGCGTCGCGGCCCAGGTGCTGGTCAAGCTCGGCGCCGAGCTGACCCGCGTGCGCCAGCAGGTCATCCAGCTGCTGAGCGGTTACCAGGGCAAGGAAGCCGCCGAGGCCGGCACCGGTGGTCGTGGTGGCGAGTCTGGCAACCCGTCGACCTCGCTGGTCCTCGACCAGTTCGGCCGTAACCTGACCGCCGCCGCCATGGAGGGCAAGCTCGATCCGGTCATCGGCCGTGAGAAGGAAATCGAGCGGGTCATGCAGGTGCTGAGCCGCCGCACCAAGAACAACCCGGTGCTGATCGGCGAGCCCGGCGTCGGCAAGACCGCCGTCGTCGAGGGCCTGGCGCAGGCCATCGTGCACGGCGAGGTTCCCGAGACGCTCAAGGACAAGCAGCTCTACACCCTGGACCTCGGTTCGCTGGTGGCCGGCAGCCGTTACCGCGGTGACTTCGAGGAGCGCCTCAAGAAGGTGCTGAAGGAGATCAACACCCGCGGCGACATCATCCTGTTCATCGACGAGCTGCACACGCTCGTGGGTGCGGGTGCTGCCGAGGGCGCGATCGACGCCGCGTCGATCCTGAAGCCGAAGCTGGCCCGTGGCGAGCTGCAGACCATCGGTGCCACCACGCTCGACGAGTACCGCAAGTACATCGAGAAGGACGCCGCCCTGGAGCGTCGTTTCCAGCCGGTGCAGGTGGGTGAGCCGACCGTCGAGCACACCATCGAGATCCTCAAGGGTCTGCGTGACCGCTACGAGGCGCACCACCGCGTCTCGATCACCGACGGCGCGCTGGTGGCCGCGGCCACCCTGGCCGACCGGTACATCAACGACCGGTTCCTGCCGGACAAGGCGATCGACCTGATCGACGAGGCCGGCGCCAGGATGCGCATCCGCCGGATGACCGCTCCGCCAGACCTGCGGGAGTTCGACGAGAAGATCGCCGACGCGCGCCGGGAGAAGGAGTCCGCGATCGACGCGCAGGACTTCGAGAAGGCCG
Organism: Mycobacterium sp. DL99; assembly: GCF_004762045.1. GTDB lineage: Bacteria > Actinomycetota > Actinomycetes > Mycobacteriales > Mycobacteriaceae > Mycobacterium. The sequence continues at coordinate 5,888,021 of NZ_SJOM01000007.1, read as the reverse complement.
CGAGCCTGCGTGATCGCGAGAAGCAGCTGGTCGCCCAGCGCGGTGAGCGTGAGAAGCAGTGGCGCTCAGGCGATCTCGACGTTGTCGCCGAGGTCGATGACGAGCAGATCGCCGAGGTGCTCGGCAACTGGACCGGTATCCCGGTGTTCAAGCTGACCGAGGCCGAGACCACGCGCCTGCTGCGCATGGAGGACGAGCTGCACAAGCGGATCATCGGCCAGGAGGACGCCGTCAAGGCCGTCTCCAAGGCGATCCGGCGTACCCGCGCCGGCCTGAAGGACCCGAAGCGTCCCTCCGGTTCGTTCATCTTCGCCGGCCCGTCCGGTGTCGGTAAGACCGAGCTGTCCAAGGCGCTGGCCAACTTCCTGTTCGGCGACGACGATGCGCTCATCCAGATCGACATGGGCGAGTTCCACGACCGCTTCACCGCGTCGCGGCTGTTCGGTGCCCCTCCGGGCTACGTCGGCTACGAAGAGGGCGGCCAGCTCACCGAGAAGGTGCGCCGCAAGCCGTTCTCGGTCGTGCTGTTCGACGAGATCGAGAAGGCCCACCAGGAGATCTACAACAGCCTGTTGCAGGTCCTGGAAGACGGTCGTCTCACCGACGGTCAGGGCCGCACGGTCGACTTCAAGAACACGGTGTTGATCTTCACCTCGAACCTGGGCACGTCCGACATCTCCAAGGCGGTCGGACTGGGCTTCAGCCAGGGCGGCGGGGAGAACAACTACGAGCGGATGAAGCAGAAGGTCAACGACGAGCTGAAGAAGCACTTCCGGCCTGAGTTCCTCAACCGTATCGATGACATCATCGTGTTCCACCAGCTGACACAGGACGAGATCATCCAGATGGTCGACCTGATGATCGGCCGGGTCGGAAACCAGCTCAAGGCCAAGGACATGGCCATGGAGCTGACCGACAAGGCCAAGTCCCTGCTGGCCAAGCGCGGCTTCGATCCGGTGCTGGGTGCCCGCCCGCTGCGGCGCACCATCCAGCGCGAGATCGAGGACCAGCTCTCCGAGAAGATCCTCTTCGAAGAGCTCGGCCCGGGCCAGTTGGTGACGGTCGACGTCGAGGGTTGGGACGGCGAAGGTGCAGGCGAGAACGCGAAGTTCACGTTCGCCGGCGCGCCCAAGGCGGCCGGCTCCGACGGTCCGGATCTGGCGAAGGCCGGAGCGACCGCCGAATAAGGTCCAAGACGAAAAATGCCCCCGCCGCAACGGCGGGGGCATTTTTCATGCCGGTTTCATACCTGCCGATGCGGAGAACTCCTGCGCGGTGTTTAGGATGCTGGTGTAATCGACAGGCAGAGGAACCTGGTGAGAATCCAGGACGGCCGCGCCACTGTTAACAGTCAGACCCTTACCTGTCACGACACGGACTGGGACGCGAATTCCCGGAAAGGACCGGTATGACTCCCACTGAGGCACGCAAGAGCCACGCCCCCGCGATCGAGCTGTCGGCCACCAAGGCGGTGCTCTGGCTGACCCTGACGGCGTTCATCGCGCTGCTGGCCCTCTACTTCGTCGGGATGGACCAAGGCGCAACCTCGGTTCTGGGCAATAACACCTACGTGCACGAGTTCGTGCACGACGCCCGGCACCTGCTCGGTTTCCCCTGCCACTGATACGCAGCGGAGATCCCGAACAAAATGGAAAAACAGATCATCGGGCGCGGCCTTCTGGCCGGCGCCCTAGCTGGCGTGTTCGCCTTCATCTGGGCCAAGCTGCTGATCGAGCCGATCATCGGTCGGGCAATCGACTTCGAGAACGGTGTCGGTGCAGCGCATGAAGCGGCAGAGCATTCACATGGCGCCGGGGGACATTCCCACGGCGGCGGCGAGAGCGCCGAGGTGTTCACCCGCGGCGTGCAGTCCAACATCGGCATGGGTCTTGGCGTACTGATCTTCAGCGTGGCGATGGGAGCGCTGCTGGCCGTCGTGTTCTGCGCGGTGTACGGCAGGGCCAACCTGTCCGCGCGGGCGTTGGCGGCGCTGACCGCCGGCGGCATGCTGGTCTCGCTGTGGATCGTCCCGGCGCTCAAATACCCGCCGAACCCACCTGCGGTCAGCCTCGAGGAGACCATCCAGCAGCGGACCCTGCTGTACCTGCTGTTGGTGGTGCTCTCGGCCGGGCTGTTCGTGGGCTCGGTCCTGCTGGCGCGTCGACTGACGCCGAGGCTAGGGGTGTGGAATGCCACCCTGGTCGGCGCCGCGGACTACGTGGTGTCGATGGCCGTGGTCTTCCTGATCCTGCCGGGCATCCATGAGACCCCGTCGACGTTCCCTGCCGATGACCTCTACCAGTTCCGGCTGTACTCGCTGGGCACCCAGGTGGTGATCTGGGCGACGATCGGACTGGTGTTTGGGGCGCTGGTGTCGAAGGTGCTCGAGGGCAAGCGACAGGAGCAACTGAACGCGTGAGTGAAGTCGTCCGGCTGACGTTGGTGTCTCATGCCATGACCGACGCCACGGCGGCCGGACGATTTCCCACCGATGAGCCGCTGAATGCGTTGGGCCATCGGCAGGCCGATGCGACCGTCGAACTCGGGGTCGTCGACGCCGCGCACTGCGGCCCCGAGAAGCGGGCCCGCCAGACCGCCGAACTGCTCGGCCTGTCGGCGGCGGTCGAACCCCAACTGGCGGATCTGGACTTCGGGAGCTGGCGCGGAGCTGTACTGAGCGGCGTACAGCCCGCAGACCTGGCGGTCTGGCTGACCGATCCGACCCGGGCGCCCCACGGCGGCGAGTCGGTGGTCGACCTCGTCAACCGGGTGCACGGTTGGATGGACAGCCTGGCCTCGGCGCGGGGACGGCTGGTCGCCGTCACTCACCCCGCGGTGATCCGGGCGGCTATCCTGGTGGCCCTGGATGCCCCGCCAAAATCGTTCTGGCGCATCGATATCGCGCCGATGAGCCGGACCGTGATGAATTTCCGTGGTCAGGCCTGGACGCTGCGGTGCAGCGCTACCTCGTGAGGCCGGTCAGGTCACTGGGGATCGAAACTGTCGATGCGCCACTGTCCGTCGACTTTCTTCAGGCCCACCCGCACGGCGCTCTGACTGGTGGAGGGGTCTGGGTTGTCCGTGCTGGTGGTGACTTGATTGAGGAACACCAAAGCCGCTGCTGTGACGGGGTTGTCGATGGAGATGACGCCGGACTGCACAACGGTTGTCGTGGTCTTGACGTTCTTCTGGCGCGCGGCAGGAAGGACGGTCTGCTGGGTGAAATTCTTGTAGTAGTCGGCGAATGCGCCCGTGGTGACCGCAAGTCCCGCAGCCAGGTCCTGCTCGATGGTGTCGGAGGAGTACGTCATGATCTTGACGGTGTTGGTCGCCGCGGCATCGGTGACGGCCTGCCGTAGGTCAGCCTGATCGGCGAGTGCGGTCGGTGCTGGGCGACTTTTCACGATCAGCTGGATGCCGCCGAGCGCAGTCACGGTGGCGACACCGATGATCAATGCGGCGTTGATGATCCACAGAACCGTCTGGCGGCCCGTCACGATGCGAACTCAACTTTCGAAGTCTTGAAGGTGCCGTCGACTTTCTCGATGGTCATGATCAGTCGCCAGCTTCGAGGGGTCTGGTCAGGGGCGGCGTTGCTCGCTGTCTGTGCGACTGCGGCAACGAGAATCATCGCGCTCTCGGCGCGATCGTCGAAGGACTTCAGCGCCACGGATTTGGTGGTCGCGGTCGTTGTGACACCGCTTCCTTTCAATGTCTGGACGAAAGTGTCACGCTGTGAGGCGAAGTCGTCGCGAAATGCTCCGGTCGAGTTGTCCAAGATCCAATCGACGTCGGTGTCACTGTTCTTTGCACTCACCGACATCATCCGTTCGGTGAAAGACTTGGCGAAATCGGTATACGGCTGCCACTGTGTCGACGTCGCGGCATGAGGGGTGGGGCGCGACCACTGCCACGCCGTGAACACGCCCGCGCCGGTGAGCAACACGAGGAGCGCCAGCATGACGGCCACCGCCGCGGCGGTCCCGCGAGGTGATGCCGCTGGGACGGCGAACTGCGTCGGTGCCTGCGCCATCGGCGCGATCGCGGCCGGCATCGTCATCTGCTGATGGATCGATTGCGGCGCACCGAACACGGCACCGCCGCCGACACTGGCAAGTGCCTGCGCAAGATCTGAGCACTTCGGGTAGCGGTCGGCGGGCGACTTCGCCAATGCTCGCGCGAAAACCGGGTCCAGCCGGGCCAGTTCGGGCCGGAACTGCGACAGGGGAGGCGGCGCCGCACTGAGGTGCTTGCCGATCACGACGGCAGGATTGGAATCGACGAACGGAGGTGTGCCGGCCAGAAGGTGAAACATCGTGGCGGCCAACGCATATTGATCGGCCCGGCCATCCAGTTGGTTACCCAACAGCTGCTCGGGGGCGGCGTAGGCGACGGTGCCCACGGTGGTGTTGGTTGCGGTCAGTCCGCTGATGTCCCCGGTGCGGCGGGCAATGCCGAAGTCGGCGAGCAGGATGCGTTGGTCGGCGTGGTCGCTCTCGCCGAGCAGAATGTTGGCGGGCTTGACGTCGCGGTGCAACATCCCGTGGCCGTGCGCGTAGTCCAGTGCTGAGGCGACCGCGGTGGCGATCGCCGTCGCCTGGGGCAGCGGCAGCCCCGCCGGATACGCCCGCGCCAGAACCGCAGCGTCCTGGCCGCGGACATAGTCCATCGAGATCCACAGTTGGCCGTCGGCCTCGCCGCGGTCGTGCAGGGCGACGATGTTGGGATGCCACAAACTCGAGGCCAGTTCGGCTTCTCGGGTGAACCGGTCGCGGTAGTCGGGATCCTGGGAGGCGCTGGCCGGCAGAATCTTGATGGCCTCCTGGCGGGGCAGGCGCGGGTGCTCGACCAGATAGACCTCGCCCATCCCGCCGGAGCCCAGCGGCTGTATCACCGTGAACCCAGCAAAATTCGACCCCGTCTGCAGCGGCATGCAGCGGATCGTACCGAGCTAACCCACAGGCGCCATGGCGAATGCCCGCTTGGCAATCTGCAACAACCAGCCCGCAGCGGTGGGGCTACGGAACTTCGGCCAGTTCAGCTGGAAACTGAACACCCACGGCTGCCCGGTGTAGTCCACCGCGTACCAGCTGAACGTCAGGTCGCCGGGCAGGTTGCCGCCCTTGGCGCCGATGTACTTCCACTTCGCCGGGTCGGGGTCGATGCCTGGCAGTGCGGAGAGGATGTCCTTCACCGGCGCGGCGGGCCCGTATGCCGAGGCCTGCAGTGCGGCATGCACCCGGCAGATGTCGGCGGCACTGGCGAACCACTCCAGGCCGTCGTTGGAGGCCGGGGTGTGGGTGCGGTACGGATCCGGTTCGTAGGGGCGGGAATTGGTCTGCTGCAGCAGTGCCACCCGGTCAGCGGGGGAGGCGGTCTTCCACTGGTCGCGAAGATTCGGCTCGCCCCAACCAACGGAGAACACCTCGTGCATGGTCGGGAACGGGGTCATGCTGGCCGGATCGTGATGACCTGCGGTCACCAGTGCGTGTTCCACCGCAGCCGGGCCCATCCGCCCGATCAGCAGATCGGTGGCCATGTTGTCGCTGGCCGAGATCATCTGCTGGGCGGCGGTCCGCACGGTGATCTGGGCGCCGGGGGGAAGCTTGTCCAGCCCGGCGGAACCGAGCTTCTTGCCTTCCTTGGTGATCGTGAGGTGGTCGTCCCAGCTCAGCGTCCCGGCCTTGACCGCGTCCGAAACCGCAAGCAGTACATACAGTTTGAAGATGGAGGCCAGAGGCAGCGACATATCGGTGTTGGTGCCCGCGACCTGCTCGCACTTACCGTTGTTGACCTTCGAGACCCGGTAGGAGTACCGCGCCCCCGACTTGGTCAGTTCGGCGTCGATGTCAGACCACTTGTCGATCTTCGGAGGCACGAGCGTGACCTCGAAGCGGTCGACGAGGCCCACGTCGTTGGTCCGCAGCTCGATGTCCTGGGCGACGTTGTAGGACGTCTGCACGTGCAACGTCGCCTGCGCGGCCCCGATGTCCACCGAGTTGACCGTGAACGGGCGGTCCCACCAGATGGAGTCCATCTTGGTGCCGACCAGATCGACCTTCTCGGGTACGGCGAGGGTGCGCACGCCGATGGGGCCGATCGGCCAGTCGGAGTTGAGCATGTCCATGGTCTGCTTGGCCCGCAGACCGGGCGGGGTGATGGTGTCGATGCGCGCGCCGTAGGACACTTCTGCCGCGGGCGCAACGCTCTGCGAACAGCCACAAGCCAGGGCCGCGACGACCGCGGTGATGGCCGTCAGGCCAACCGTGCGGTGCAGCGTCCGGCCGCGGCTACGCCTGGGCAGCGGGCCCTGCAACGTCCAGCACAACCTCGAACTCCAGCAGCGATGCGCCGGTGGCCACAGGGTTGGCGTGCTCGCCCTTGTGTGCCTCGGCGGCGCGGCCCGTGGCCCAGGCCTGGAAGGCCTCCTCGGTTTCCCACTGCGTGACCACGAAGTAACGGTCTTCGCCCTTGACCGGACGCAACAGTTGGAAGCCGAGGAACCCGGGCTGGTTGTCGACGGAGTGTGCACGGTTGGCGAACCGCTTCTCCAGTTCCGGGCCTGCGTTAGGCGGTACCTCAATGGCGTTGATCTTCACGACAGGCATGCCGTTCAGGCTACCGTGAGTGCCCGGCAAGATAACGGGATGGTCACAGATCTGCTCACCCACAGAGGGGGCCGCGGCGAGCCCATAGTCCTGGTGCACGGCTTGATGGGCCGCGGCAGCACATGGTCACGCCAATCGCCGTGGTTGACGGAGCTGGGTGAGGTGTACACCTACGACGCGCCGTGGCACCGCGGGCGCGATGTGGTCGACCCGTATCCGATCAGCACCGAGCGGTTCGTCGCAGATCTCGGCGATGCCGTGGCCGGGCTCGGGCGGCCGGTGATGTTCGTGGGACATTCCATGGGGGCGTTGCATTCCTGGTGTCTGGCAGCGGCCCGCCCGGAACTGGCTCGCGCGGTGGTGGTCGAGGACATGGCCCCCGATTTCCGGGGCCGCACCACCGGCCCGTGGGAGCCGTGGGTGCACGCTCTCCCGGTCGAGTTCGGTTCGGCACAGGAGGTTTACGACGAGTTCGGGCCCGTCGCGGGTCAGTACTTCCTGGAGGCGTTCGATCGGACGGCCACCGGTTGGCGGCTGCACGGGTATCCGCAGTGGTGGCTGGACATCGCTGCCCAGTGGGGGACGCGGGACTACTGGCAGCAGTGGCGGGACGTGCGCGTTCCGACCCTTCTCATGGAGGCGGGCAATTCAGTGGCGCCGCCCGGGCAGATGCGCCGGATGGCCGAGATCGGTCAGGACGCAAGGTATCTGCACGTTCCCGGTGCGGGTCATCTGATCCACGACGACGCGCCCCAGGTGTACCGCGAAGCTGTCACCGGGTTTCTAACGGCGCTCGCCTAGGACGCCTGCGCTCGGCCAGGCCGGCTGGTGTTCGAACCGGCTGCGTATCGCGTCGAGGTCATGGCCAGCGCGATACGTCTCGTAGTCGGGTTGGTCGATGTCGAACAGATCGAGGCGGAACCGCAGGATCTTGCTGCGCCGTGCCGCCCAGCCCACTGCCGCGGCGACCGCGAAGGGCGAGATCAGGATGATCAGAGCGAGTGCAACAGTCATGGCAGTAATGCTTGTCGGGGAAATATCCCGCCAACAGTGGCAGCGCTGACACCTTACGATAAAATGCTGCCATGCTGAGAAGCGTCTCCACGCTGGTGCTCGACGGTCTGGCTGTTTTCGAGTTCGGAGTCATCTGTGAGGTCTTCGGGATCGACCGATCCGCTGACGGCGTACCGAACTTCGACTTCAAGGTGTGTGGTCCCGAGCCGGGCAGGCCGGTGCGGACGTCGGTCGGCGCTACGTTGACGCCCGAACACGGCCTCGACGCCCTGCATGGCGCCGACCTGGTGGCGATCCCGGCGATCGGCACCTCCGATTACCTGCCCGAGGCGTTGGACGCCGTGCGGGCCGCCGCCGATGCGGGCTCGATCATCTTGACCGTGTGCTCGGGCGCGTTCCTGGCGGGTGCGGCGGGTCTGTTGGACGGCAGGCCGTGCACCACGCACTGGATGCACGCCGATGCCTTGGCCCGCAAATATCCCACCGCCAATGTGGATCGCAACGTCCTGTTCGTCGACGACGGCAATCTGATCACCAGCGCAGGCACCGCGGCGGGCATCGACGCGTGCCTGCATCTGGTACGCCGCGAACTCGGCAGTGAGGTGACCAACAAGATCGCCCGGCGAATGGTGGTCCCACCGCAGCGCGATGGCGGGCAGCGTCAGTTCATCGATCAGCCGATTCCGGTCAGGTGTTCGGAAGGCTTTGCGCCGCACCTGGATTGGATCATGGGCAACCTGGACAAGCCGCATACGGTGACGACGTTGGCCAGGCGATCGGCGATGTCCACCCGCACCTTCGCCCGCCGGTTCGTCGAGGAGACCGGTACCACCCCCATGCAGTGGATCACCGATCAGCGGGTGTTGTACGCGCGCCGGCTGCTCGAGGAGTCCGACCTGGACATCGACCGGATCGCCGAGGAGGCCGGGTTCGGCACCGCAACGCTGCTGCGTCATCACTTCCGCCGGCTCATCGGCGTGACACCTTCGGACTACCGGCGCCAATTCTCCTGCGGTGCGGGCGAAGACGCCGTCACGGCGTGATGTGTCAGCCGTCGGGCTGGCAGGCCACGTTGACGTAGACCGTGGTGTGCTGAGCCGAATCGATCCGGTACCCGTCCTCGTCGATGTTGGAATCGGCCAGTCCGTGCAACCCCGTGACCCGGCAGTTCGACAGGGCCGTATTGGCATTGGAGTTGATCTGCACCTGATAGCCGCGGCTCTGGAGGTCCCGCACGGTGTCGGCTGCCGAACCGGTGCCGGACGGTGCGGCATTGGCCGGGGCGGCCAGCCCCAGGCCGACGCCCAGGCCGATTGCCGTACACGCAAACGTCGTTGAGAATTTGCTTGACATGAATCCGTTCTATGTGATGCGCGGCCCAAATGGTGTGCCGCGGAACGGATTCATGCCGATCTCATGTAATTTCGCCTTCCCCGGCGAGTGCGAACCGACCGTCGAGAGTTTGCTCGACCAGGCCGTCGACCAGTAGTGAGTCCAGTGCGCGATCCCGTTGCCCCGTATCGGTGAGCCAGGCCACGTCCAGTTGGGCGCGGGTGACCGGAGTGCTGCTGTCGCGCAGCACATCCAGCAGCTTGCCGCGCACCTGCCGATCGGTTCCGGCGTAGCGCTGCACCTTTCGGGTCATCGTGCCCTCCGGATATCCGGCCGACCGCCAACTGCAGTGGCTCAGTGGGCAGCAGCCGCACTGCGGCGCGCGGGCCGTGCACACCACCGCGCCCAGCTCCATCAGGGCGGCCGAGAACGTCGGTGCGATGGCATCCTCAGGCAGCAGCGCGGCGACATCGTCGAGGTCGCGGGCGCGGGCGGGTGCATCGGCCTGCCCACGCAGAACCCTGGTGAGCACCCGGCGCACGTTGGTGTCGACCACCGGAACGCTGGCCGAATACGCGAAGCAGGCCACCGCACGCGCGGTGTAGGCACCGATGCCGGGCAAGGTCAGCAGGGTCTCGACGTCGGTGGGCACCTCGTCGCCGTATTCGCCCGCGATCACCACGGCACATTCGTGCAGGCGTTTGGCCCGCCGCGGGTACCCCAGCTTGCCCCAGGCCCTCAGCACCTCGGCCGACCCGGCGGCCGCCGTCGCAGACGGGGTGGGCCACCGGTCGATCCAGGCCAGCCAGATCGGCTCGACCCGGGCCACCGGTGTTTGCTGCAGCATGAACTCGCTGACCAGGATCTGCCAGGCGGTCACCCCTTGTCGGCGCCACGGCAGGTCCCGCTGGGCGTCTCTGTACCAGCCGACGAGCTGCTCCGCGTCGATGCTCATCGGCATCTCATGCAAAATGGCTGATATGCCCAATTCGAATCCGGTGTCCGCGTGGAAGGCACTCAAGGACGGTAACGCTCGCTTCGTCGCGGGCGAACCGCAGCATCCCAGCCAGGACATCGCCCGTCGAGCCAAGCTGACACACGGGCAGAAGCCCACCGCCGTGGTGTTCGGCTGCGGCGACAGCCGCGTTGCCGCCGAGCTTCTGTTCGACCAGGGCCTGGGCGACATGTTCGTGGTGCGTACCGCCGGCCACGTGCTCGACAACGCGGTGCTGGGCTCGATCGAATACGCGGTGTCGATCCTGAACGTGCCGCTGATCGTGGTCCTCGGCCATGACAGCTGCGGCGCGGTCCAGGCCGCCATCAACGCCCTCGACGAGGGGGCGATGCCCGGTGGCTACGTGCGCGACATCGTCGAGCGGGTGACCCCGTCGATCCTGATGGGTCGTCATTCCGGCCTGACCCGCGTCGACGAGTTCGAGGCCTACCACGTCAAGGAGACGGTCAACCAGCTGCAGATGCGGTCGGCCGCGATCTCCAACGGTCTCGCTGCGGGGACCCAGGCCATCGTCGGCGCCACCTACCACCTGTCCGACGGTCACGTGGAACTGCGCAGCCATCTGGGCAACATCGGCGAAGCCTGAGAATTTTGCCGCAGCCCCGACACGCCGAGTCGCCTCGGGCAACTGGGAATGACCTGGGCTTACCGTGAAAGCCGTGTTGGATCTCGAACCTCATGGGCCTCTGCCCTCGCAGATTTACTGGCGGCGCCGGGCGCTGGCCATCGGAATCGCGGTGGTCGTCGTGGGGATCATCGCCGCGATCGTCGCGGTGATCGTGACCAGCAGCTCCGGAGCCGAGACCAAGCCCGCCGACGAATCCTCTGCCGCGGCCGCCCCGCCGACGCCGCTGCCGGGCGAGAACCCCGAGGTCAAGACCCCGGTGGTGCCGCCGGCCCAGCACGCGCCGCCGCCGACGGCCACCCCGACCGCTGCCGTCACGCCGCCGCCGCTGCTCAAAGAGGGCGACGACTGCCCCGATTCGACGCTCGCGGTGAAGGGCATCACCAGCCAGCCCGAGTACGTCGTGGGCGATCAGCCGAAGTTCACCATGGTCGTGACCAACATCGGCCTGGTGGCCTGCAAGCGTGACGTGGGCGCCGCGGTGCTGGCCGCCTACGTGTACTCGCTGGACAACAACCGGCTCTGGTCGAACCTGGACTGCGCGCCGTCCAACGAGACGCTGGTGAAGACCTTCAACCCGGGTGAGCAGGTGACCACCGAGGTGACCTGGACCGGTATGAGTTCGGCGCCGCAGTGCCCGATGCCGCGTCAGCCGATCGGGCCGGGCACCTACAACCTGATGGTCCAGCTGGGCAATCTCAGATCAGCGCCGGTGCCGTTCATCCTGGCTCAGGCCAATCCGCAACAGCCGGGGCCGCCGCCCGAGGGTGCACCGCCGGCTGAGCCGGCGGCACCGGGTAACTGACGCTCAGGCCAGCCGGTCGGCGATCGTCGACTCGGCCAGCAGGGACAGGCCCTCACGGATGTGGCGGGCCCACATCGATCCGATGCCGTCCACGGACTGCAGATCGTCCGCGCTGGCGGCCAGCAGCCCCTGCAGTGAGCCGAACGAGCGGACCAGTAGATCCACGTGGGCGAACTGCAGTCGCGGTATCCCCGCCATGGCGCGGTAGCCGCGTGAGCTCATCGCCGAATCCTGTGCCTCCGACGTCGACGGGTAACCGAAAACCCTTGCCAGCGTGGTGAAGTCGAGCAATTCACTGTCGGTCAGGGCGTCCAGCTCATCGAGTGTCGCGCCGACCTGAGCGGCGGTCGGCGGATCCGGCAGCGCGTGGTAATCCCGCACGATCAGCTCACGCGCGGCCTCGTTGTCGCCCACGAGCTCGTCGAGCTGCAGCTTGAGCTGGCGTCCGTCGGTGCCGAGTTCGACGACGTCGGCGTCGATCTCGAGGCTGATCCGGCGCACCATCTCCAGGCGCTGCACCACGGTCATGACGTCGCGCAGCGTCACGAAGTCTTCGATCTCTGCGGTGGACAACTGCTTGCTGACCTCGTCGAGGCGGCCCTTGTAGCGCTCCAGTGTGTTGATGGTCTGGTTGGCTCGCGACAGGATGGTCGCCGAATCGGGCACCACATGCCGCTCCCCGGCGACGTAGACGGTCACGATGCTCATCGAATGGCTCACCGAGATCACCGGATAGCCGGTCTGGATGGCAGTGCGCTCGGCCGAACGGTGACGGGTTCCGGATTCGTCGGTGGGGATCGATGGATCCGGCACCAACTGGACGTTGGCCCGCACGATCCGGCCGCCGTCGCTCGACAACACCACCGCGCCGTCCATCTTCGACAGCTCACGCAGGCGGGTGGGGGCGTAACGCACGTCCAGGGCGAACCCGCCGTCGCAGATGCCCTCGACGCTGTCGTCGTAGCCGAGCACGATCAGCGCGCCCGTCTTGCCGCGCAGGATGCGTTCCAGGCCGTCACGCAACGGCGTACCGGGGGCCAGCCGGCCGAGGGTTTCTCGTAGCGTCGGCCGAGCCAGATGCACGACGGTGCGGCTGGTCCTGGCGCCGGAGTTCACGGCCATCGGTTCTCCTAGGGTCGGCCGCTATTGTCCATGCTGCCCACGATTGCTGGCAATCGCGATGTCCTTGAGTGCCCGTAATGCCGCGCCGATGTGATCGACGGTGATGATGCGCAGCCCCGCCGGTGCACTGGTGGCCCCCGGTGGCACCACGGCAATGTTGAAGCCCAGCCGGGCGGCCTCGGCCAGCCTGCGATCCATGCCGGTGACCCGGCGCAGATCGCCGACCAGCCCCACCTCGCCGATAACCACCGCGTTCATCGGCAACGCGATGTCGAGATAGGCCGACGCGATGGCGACGGCCACGGCCAGGTCCGAGGATGGATCGGTCAGCCGCATGCCGCCGACGGTGGACAGGTAGATGTCGTTGTTGCCGATCGGCAGGCTGCAGCGGGTCTGCAGTACCGCGCCGATCATCGCCGCACGGGCCGAATCGATCCCGCTGACGACCCGCCGAGGAGGCCCGACCGGCGGGGCGACGAGCGCCTGTATCTCGCCGATCATCGGGCGCTTGCCGTCGAGGGTGACCGTGATGGCGGTGCCGGGTACCGCCGCCGGACGCTGGTCCAGGAACAGTCCGGACGGATCGCTGACACACTCGATTCCGTTGTCGTGCATCTGAAAACAGCCGACCTCGTCGGCTGCGCCGAACCGGTTCTTGACCCCGCGCACGATGCGCAGGCTCGACGCGTGATCACCTTCGAAGTGCAGCACCACGTCGACCAGATGCTCCAGGGAACGCGGCCCCGCGATGGCGCCGTCCTTGGTCACGTGCCCGACCAGGATCATGGCCACCGCCGGGTCTCCCACGGCGGTCTTGGCGTGGCCGGTCAGCGCCGTGGTCACCGCACGCACCTGGGTCACCCCACCCGTCACGCCGTCGGCTTCGGTGGTGGACATGGTCTGCACCGAATCGACGATCACCAGGCTCGGTTTGACCTCCTCGATGTGACCGAGCGCTATCTGCAGGTCGGATTCGCCTGCCAGATAGACGTTGTCGTGCGTACAGCCGGTGCGTTCGGCGCGCAGCCGGATCTGGCCCGCGGACTCCTCGCCGGACAGGTACAGCGCCCGTCGGCCGGTGTGCGCCCAGCGGTTGGCGACCTCCAGGAGCAGGGTGGACTTGCCGACGCCGGGTTCACCGGCCAGCAGCGTGACCGAGCCGGCCACCAGGCCGCCGCCCAGAACCCGGTCCAGTTCAGTGACCCCGGTCGCGTAATGCCGGGTGATTCCGGGGTCGATCGAGGTGATCGGAACCGCGGGCGAGGTCGGGGCCACCGAGCGGCGGACTGACCCGCCCACTCTGTCGGAGAGAGCGAGCACGGCCACCTCATCCACCGTGCCCCAGGTACCGCAATTGGCGCAGCGGCCGACCCATTTGGGTGTGGCGTGCTGACACTCCGAGCAGCGGTATTGCGAACGTACTTTCGAAGCGGCCACGCCGTGACAGTAACGGGTGCCCCCGACATCGGTGCCGTGTACGCGCCGGTGGGGACCCCGGTGGGTCAGAGGTTCAGATCAGTGATGGCCACCGGCTGCGGCGCCCTCGGCGGGCTCCTCGCCGGCGTTGTCGCGCCGGGGCGTTTCGCCTGCCGAGATCGGCACGGCGACCGTGGTCTCGCCGTTCTCGAACTTGAACGTGAAGTCGTAGAGCAGCCCGTTGGTGACCGGCTTGGTCAAGGTGACCTTGGCGGTGACGGCCTCGGCGGGCTCGGCCTTCTCCAGCGGCTTCGTCTGACCATCGGGCTCGCCCACCACGAGGACGCCGCCTGCCGGGATGGTCTGATCCCCGGTCAGTGCCACGTCGCCGACGGTGGTCTTGATCGAGACGAGCTTGTTGGGCGCCTCGGTGGATTCGTTGGCCGCGACGAACAGCAGCTCGGTCTCGGAGCCGGGCTCGACGTAGTCCTTCTGCTGCGGCGCGCGCAGGTGCACGTTACGTAGCGCGATCGCGCCGGCCTGCGCGTTGACACCGTTGACGGCGGGCTCCTGGGTTGCCGTCTGGGAGACCTGCCCGGCGCTGCAACCGGTGAGAACGGCTGCGGTCAGGCCACATGCGGCCAGACCGGCCGAGGTGCGCATTGCGAAGCGGTTCACTCAAGCCTCCTGAGCTGGGTCGGCGTACTTCGACTATGCACAGTAGTAGGTGGCCTCGGTGGGCGGAATGCGAGGGCTTGGCAGAGCGCTTCGCCAGGGGTGTTTCAGGCCCGCAACGGCCTTGCGGTCGGGCCCGGTTCGGGTGTCCGACAGGCGCTTTGGTTGCACGCTTTCGTCACCATGTCAACCCCTGTTCTTCATCTGCAGTGCCCCTGACCTGCGCAGTTGGTGCGCATGTGATCTGGGCCCGTGTTAGGATGGACTAGCGAAAGGGGCTCGAATCAGATGATTTTTAAGGTCGGAGACACCGTCGTCTATCCACACCACGGTGCTGCGTTGATCGAGGCGATCGAAACCCGGACTATCAAAGGCGAGCAGAAGGAATATCTCGTCCTGAAAGTATCCCAAGGGGATCTGACCGTTCGAGTGCCCGCAGATAACGCCGAATACGTCGGAGTCCGCGACGTCGTGGGCCAAGAAGGCCTCGACAAGGTTTTCCAGGTGTTGCGTGCTCCGCACACCGAAGAGCCGACCAACTGGTCGCGCCGCTACAAGGCCAATCTCGAGAAGCTGGCCTCCGGTGACGTGAACAAGGTTGCCGAGGTTGTCCGGGATCTGTGGCGTCGGGATCAGGAACGCGGTCTGTCCGCGGGTGAGAAGCGAATGCTGGCCAAGGCCCGGCAGATTCTGGTCGGCGAACTTGCGCTGGCTGAGAACACCGATGACGCCAAGGCCGAGACCATCCTCGACGAGGTTCTGGCTGCCGCGTCCTGACGCGTCGTGGCAACAACTGTCGCGGTCGTCCCGGCCGCCGGCTCTGGTGAGCGGCTAGGCGCGGGCAGGCCGAAAGCATTCGTCAATCTGGGGGACAAACCCCTGTTGGAGCATGCCCTCGAAGGCCTTCTGGCTTCAGGGGTGATCGACAAGGTCGTGGTCGCGGTGCCGCCCGCGCTCACCGATGAAGCCATCATGGTGTTCGGTGGCCGCGCGCAGATCGTGGCCGGGGGAGCCGATCGAACCGAATCGGTCGGGCTGGCTCTTGCGGCCGCTGGCGACCCCGATTTCATCCTTGTGCACGACGCTGCCCGGGCATTGACTCCTCCTTCGCTGATCGCCCGGGTAGTGGCTGCCTTGGCCGACGGTCACGCTGCCGTCGTTCCCGGCCTTCCGTTGGCCGACACAATCAAGGCGGTCGACGCCAACGGTGCGGTGCTGGGGACACCCGAGCGGGCCGGTCTGCGGGCCGTACAGACCCCGCAGGGTTTCCGTACCGACGTATTGCGCCGCGCCTATCAGCGGGCCGGGGCCGGAGTGGTCACCGATGACGCCTCACTCGTCGAACAGATCGGTACGCCGGTGCAGATCGTCGAGGGCGACCCGTTGGCTTTCAAGATCACCACGCCTCTGGACCTGTTGCTCGCCGAGGCTGTCATGGCGCGTGGCGCGTGAGGATTCCCAGGGTCGGGCTCGGCACCGACGTCCATCCGATCGAGTCGGGGCGCCCCTGCTGGTTGTTGGGGCTGCTTTTCGACGGCGCGGACGGCTGCGCCGGCCATTCCGACGGCGACGTCGCCGCGCACGCATTGTGTGACGCCCTGCTCAGTGCGGCCGGACTCGGCGACCTGGGCGGCGTCTTCGGCACCGACCGGCCGGAATGGCGCGGGGTCACCGGCGCGGACATGCTGCGTCACGTCCGCGGATTGGTGCAGGCGGCGGGCTTCGAGATCGGCAATGCCACGGTGCAGGTGGTCGGCAACCGGCCCAAGATCGGGCCACGCCGGGAGGAGGCCCAGCAGCTTCTCTCGGAGCTGATCGGGGCGCCGGTATCGGTGTCGGCCACCACCACCGACGGGCTCGGGCTGACCGGCCGGGGTGAAGGATTGGCCGCGATAGCCAGCGCTTTGGTGGTTCCTGCCGAATAGGCCGGTAAGCTGGCACGTCGTGACCGATCGCGCTCAAGCCGTCGCGTCGGGGTTTGCCTCCGATTTGCGGCTGTACGACACCATGGCGGGTGCCGTACGAGATTTCGTACCGCTGCGGCCGGGGCACGCTTCGATCTACCTGTGCGGTGCTACCGTCCAGGGCTTGCCGCATATCGGTCATGTCCGTAGCGGAGTCGCGTTCGACGTGTTGCGCCGCTGGCTGACCGCCAATGGATATGACGTTGCGTTCATCCGCAACGTCACCGATATCGACGACAAGATCCTCAACAAGGCGGCCGATGCGGGCCGGCCGTGGTGGGAGTGGGCCGCGACCTACGAGCGGGCGTTCAGCGCCGCGTACGACGCGCTGGGCGTGCTTCCGCCGTCGGCTGAGCCGCGGGCCACCGGACACATCACCCAGATGGTCGAGCTCATCGACCGGTTGATCGCTCGAGGACACGCGTACGCCGCCGGCGGGGACGTCTACTTCGACGTGCTGAGCCTGCCCGATTACGGCGCGCTGTCCGGCCACCGGATCGACGATGTGCACCAGGGTGAGGGCGCGGCGACGGGCAAGCGCGATCAGCGCGATTTCACGTTGTGGAAGGGCGCCAAGCCGGGCGAGCCGTCGTGGCCGACGCCCTGGGGCCGGGGACGTCCCGGCTGGCACACCGAGTGCGTGGCGATGTGCGAGGCCTATCTGGGCGCGGAGTTCGACATCCATGCCGGCGGTATGGACCTGGTCTTCCCGCACCACGAGAACGAGATCGCCCAGGCGCAGGCCGCGGGCGATGGCTTCGCCCGGTACTGGCTGCACAACGGCTGGGTCACCATGGGCGGCGAGAAGATGAGCAAGTCGTTGGGCAATGTGCTCTCGATTCCTGCTGTGCTGCAACGGGTTCGGGCTGCCGAGCTGCGCTACTACCTGGGCAGCGCGCATTATCGGTCCATGCTGGAATTCTCCGAGAATGCGCTGCAGGACGCGGTCAAGGCCTACAGCGGCATCGAGGATTTCCTGCACCGGGTGCGTAACCGGGTCGGCGCCGTCGCCGTGGGTGACTGGACGCCGAAGTTCGCGGCCGCCCTGAATGACGACCTCGCGGTGCCGATCGCACTGTCCGAGGTGCATGCCGCCCGGGCGGTGGGCAACCGCGCGCTGGACGCCGGCGATCACGAAGGCGCGATGGCGCAGGCCACCTCGATCCGGGCGATGATGGGCATCCTGGGCTGCGATCCGCTCGACGAGCGCTGGGAATCCCGCGACGAGACTTCGGCCGCGCTGGCTGCCGTGGATGAACTGGTGCAATGGGCACTGGCCGGCCGGGCCGAGGCCCGGACCAATCGTGACTGGGCGGCGGCCGACGCCATCCGCGATCGGCTCAAGGCGGCCGGTATCGAGGTCACCGACACCGCCGACGGTCCACAGTGGGCCCTGGTGGACGGGAACGGAGCGTAGATGGCCGGGAATTCGCAACGGCGCGGCGCAGTGCGCAAGCCGGGGACCAAGAAGGGGCCGACCGTAGGGTCCGGCGGCGTGCGTCGCCGAGGGCTCGAGGGTCGCGGGGCCACACCCCGTGCAGATCAGCGCCCGCACCATCCGGCCGGCAAGAAGGCCGCGAAGGCGGCGCGTCAGGCGCAGGGGCGACACAAGAAGACCGACGACACCGAGTTGGTGCTGGGCCGCAACCCGGTGGTGGAATGCCTGCGGGCCAAGGTTCCGGCCACTGCGCTGTACGTGGCGCTGGGTACCGAGGCCGATGAGCGCCTCACCGAATCCGTCCAGATTGCGGCCGACCGCGGTATCTCGATCCTTGAGGTGCAGCGCCACGATCTGGACCGGATGAGCTCCAACGCGTTGCACCAGGGCCTGGCCCTGCAGGTGCCGCCGTACAACTACGCCCATCCCGACGATCTGCTGAAGTCGGCCCGGGAGTCCGGGGAGCCCGCACTGTTGGTGGCTCTGGACAACATCTCCGATCCGCGCAACCTGGGTGCCATCGTGCGTTCGGTGGCCGCGTTCGGCGGGCACGGTGTGGTGATCCCGCAACGGCGTTCGGCCTCGGTGACCGCGGTGGCGTGGCGCACCAGTGCCGGCGCCGCGGCCCGTACGCCGGTGGCGCGGGCGACGAATCTGACTCGCACGCTGAAGAGCTATGCCGACGCGGGTCTTCAGGTGGTCGGCCTGGATGCCGGTGGTGACACCACACTCGACGAGCTTGAGGGCACCGGCCCGATGATCGTGGTGGTCGGCTCGGAGGGCAAGGGTCTTTCCCGGCTCGTGCGCGAGAACTGCGATGCGGTGGTGTCGATCCCGATGGCGGGGCCGACGGAGTCGCTGAACGCCTCCGTGGCTGCCGGTGTGGTGCTGGCCGAGATCGCCCGTCAGCGCCGGGTCTAGGCGCATGTCGAAAGGGCGAAGCGCCAGCAATCCCGCGGACTTTCTCGCCGCCCGGCCGTTCACCCGGGAGGAGGTGTTCAGCGAACCCTGCCCGGTTCCCGAGCTGCCCGGAGCCAACGGTTGGTGGTTTCGCACGGTGCCCGCGGGCATTGACGCTTCGGGATGCCGGCAGCGGGATGGCCTGACACTGCTCTACGTGGGGATAAGTCCGACCCGCCCGCCGGTCGGCGGGAAGCCACCGAGCACCCAGAATCTGCGCAAGCGGGTGAAGTACCACTACGGGGCCGCCAATGCGGACGCTGACGGCTCGACGCTGCGCAAGACGCTCGGCATACTGCTTGCCGATGAGCTCGGCTTCAAGTTGCGCCGGATCGGCTCGGGCGACAGGCGGACTTTTGCCGGTGGAGAGGCCGTTCTGACGCAGTGGATGGCCGAGAACGCCCTGGTGTCCTGGATGGTGCACCCCGAGCCGTGGTTCCTGGAGGAAAAGCTGATCGCCACGTTCGATCTGCCGCTCAACGGCCAGGAGTCCAACAAGGGCAACGCCTTCTACCCGGAGCTGAAGCGCCTGCGGCGCGAAGCGATGAACAAGGCGAACAAGCTGCGGGTGCTCAAAGAGTGGTGAGCTGCTTCCTAGCCATTGAAGAGTCGCAGGCTCAGCCATAATCCGAGTACCGAGGCCGCCAGGGTCAACGGCACGGTGGCCAGGCCGATTCGGCTGAACTCGGTGAACTTCGCCGGCAGGCCTTCGCGGTGAACAACATTGCGCCACAGCAGATTTGACAGTGATCCGACGTAGGTGAGGTTGGGGCCTACGTTGACCCCGATCAATACGGCCAGCACCGCGCCCGGTCCGGCGCCGGCCACCAACGGCAGCAGCACCAGCACCGCGGGCAGGTTGTTGACCACATTGGCCAGCACTGCGGCCACAGCCGCCAGGCCCAGCAGCGCAGGCAGTGAGTCACCGACCGGAAGCACCTCACGCATGGCGTCGCCGAGACCGTTGTGCACCACCGCATTCACCACCACACCGAGGCACAGCACGAACACCAGGAACGGCACGTTGACGGCGCGCACGATCCCGCCGACCGTGCTGCGGCGCTGGGCCAGACTGCGCACCCCCAGCACCACCGCGCCCGCCAGTGCCGCCCAGGCCGGCGACACATCGACGACCGAGGTGACGACGAAACCCGCCAGCGTCAACCCCAGCACCACGAGCACGAACACCGGAACCTCGGGCGGCGGGGGAGCCACCTCGGCCGCCGGGCGGCTCAGCTCACGGCGGAAAAGCCAACGCAGTAAGACGAATTCGGCGCCGATGGCGGCCAGCCAGGGCAGCGCCATGACGGCACTGAACTGAGTGAAGGACAGCCCCGCCACGGTGAAGGCCAACAGGTTGGTCAGGTTCGACACCGGAAACAGCAGCGACGCGGAGTTGGCCAGATGTGCGCTGGCGTAGGCATGCGGCCGCGGCGGTATGGCGAGTGTGCGGGCGGTGGACAGCACCACCGGCGTCAACAGCACCACGGTCGCGTCCAGGCTCAGCACGGCGGTCGTCGTCGCCCCGATCAGGAACACCCGGGTCAGCAGCCGCCGGGAATCACCCCTGCTCGCCCGGGCCATCAGTGTGCCCGCGGCGTGGAACAGGCCCTCGTCGTCACACAGGTGGGCCAGCACCAGTACGGCGGCCAGGAATCCGACCACGGGCAGCAGGCGGTTCACCTCGGCCAGGGCATCGTCCGGCGAGATCACGCCGAGCGCGATCAGCAGCCCGGCGGCCGGGATCGCCACGACGGCCTCGGGCCAGCCCTCGGGCCGCGCCAGCGCGAACACCAGCACGACGGCCAGCAGCACCAGGGCCAGAATCAATGGCGTGGGTCCTTTCGGCCAGTCGAACATTCGATGACGATTCGCGTATCGGGCCTAGCGGACCTGACCGTACCCGGGTGACTCGCTAGCGTTGGTGACCATGCGTCCGGCTGCTCCGATGGTCCTGTTGTTCGCTCTGGCTGCCGCGTTCCAGTCTGTCCCGCCGGCCGTCGCGGCGCCCACCGGGTTCGACCTGCAGTCACACCGTGGCGGACGTGGCGAGACGACCGAGGAGTCGCTGCGGGCCTTCGCGAAGTCGTTGGAGCTCGGGGTGAGCACGCTCGAGCTCGACATCGTGCTCACCAAAGACAAGCAACCCCTGGTGTGGCACGACCCCCGGATCGACGAGACCAAATGTGCCGACACAGCCCCGGCGTTCCCGGGCGACCCGATGTACCCGTACGTGGGGAAACTGGTGCACGATCTCACGCTCGAGCAGATCCGCACGCTCGACTGCGGCAAGTTGCTGAGCGGCTTTCCCGACGCTGAGGTGGTGCGCGGCAACAAGATTGCCGTGCTGCCCGAGGTATTCGCGCTGACCGATGCCTACAACGCTGACGTGCGTTTCAACATCGAGACGAAGATCGAGGCGGACAAGCCTGAAACCTCGGCCACGCCGCAGGAGTTCGTCGACGTCATCCTCGATGCCGTGCGCGTGGCGGGCAAGGTCGACAAGGTGGACATCCAGAGCTTCGACTGGCGCACACTGCCATTGGTGCAGCGGGCCGAGCCGTCGCTGCCGAGGGTGGCGCTGTGGGATGACACGACCTGGGTGCCCGACTCTCCGTGGCTCGGTGGGGTCAATCCGGCAGTGGACGGCGATCCGATCGCCGGCGCGATATCGGTGGGCGCCACGGTCCTCTCGCCCCAGCATCAGCTGGTGGACCGCGGATTCGTGGAGCGGGCACACGCGCTGGGCCTCAAGGTGACTCCGTGGACCGTCAACGATCCGGCCGCCATGCGGGCGTTGATCGCGGACGGCGTCGACGGCCTCATCACCGACTACCCGACGCGGCTACGTGGCGTGCTGGCGGAGCTGGGTCTGCCGCTGCCGCCGTCGTTTCAGCGGCTCAATTGACCCAGGGATCGGAGCGCTCCCACAGCGTCGGCAGGTGCAGGCTGACACCGTCCTGCTCGGCCAGTCCGGTCAGCACGCGCATCGAGACGTCCAGGTCATCACCGGCGTACGGCAGTGCGCGCAAGGGCTTGTGCAGTGGCCGGAAGAAGTCGTCCCAGTGGATCAGCACCACGCGCCGCGCGCCGACCGTGCGGACGGTGTGGGTCCAGTAGTCGATCAGGTAGTGCCTGGGTTGCAGGCCGAGTTGGCCGATCCCCAGGTAGACCACCTCGGCGTGCTGCCCGTCCAGTGCGCCTGGCACCGCACCGGCGCTGCCGACGATCAGCAGGCTGCGGTCGCTGGGCCGGTGGCGGACCAGGGTCGACCAGGCCTCGCCGCACTTGTACGCCGATGTCTTCACCGGCGGAACGACGGGCGCGGTGATGACACCGGGGAAGCGGTCCGGTGGGCAGTGCTCGGATTCGAACAGCGTCACGTCGTACGCGCCCAGAGCGACGGCTTCGCCCGGGGTGACCGTGACGATCCGATCGGGCGCCAGTCCGCCCCCGGCGCCGACCTGGGCGGTCGAGGTGCCGCCCACCAGTCGGGCGCCGGTGCGCTCGGCCACGACGGCCGAGTCCATGACGTGGTCGAAGTGGGTGTGGACCGGCAGCACGGCTTCGAGCTTGTCGACGCCGAGGCGGGCCAGGCTGCCGTCGATGCGGGGCAGTGACGGCGTCAGCTTGCCGAAGACGATGCTCGGCAGTGCGGGCCGGGAGAAGAATCCGTCGGTGAGCACGGCCGAGGTGCCGTCGTCGACCAGGAGCGTGCTGACCCCGGCCCAGGTGACACTGACCGGGGATTGCGGTGTGACCGACGGTGCGTCGAAGAACCGCGCATAGGAGGCCAGGTCGGGTCTGCCGGGCTTGAGCCGCATGGCCCCACCCTAGGGCTAGACCTGTCCGTAGCGACGGCGGAACTTCTCCACCTGCCCGGCCGAGTCGAGGTGCCGTGCGGTGCCGGTCCAGAACGGATGCGAGTCGCTGGTGACGTCGACGACGATCAGCGGGTAGGTCTGGACCCCGTGCGGGCCTGCCCACTCGATGGTGCGCTCACTGGTTGCCGTCGACCGGGTCAGGAACTGGCTGCCGGTCGCGGCGTCCTGGAACACCACGGGGTGATAGTCGGGGTGGATTTCGGGTTTCACTGGTATTCCCCTTCTGTGTGGGCGGATGTTGCGGGTTCTTCGACCGCGGGCTGGCACGGTTCTTCGTGCCAATCCCCGAACGGGTCGGGATAGTGGGCCCACTCGTCGGGCCGCGCCAGCTCGTCGTCGGTGAGCAGCGCGCCGCGCAGCGCGTCGATGACCTCGCCCGGCCGGGCGCCGCAGACCAGTACCGTCAGCGAGATGTGGCGATCACCGAACTGGTGATGCCAGTCGATCGCGGCGATCGCCAGGCGTTCCGGGTCGGTGTAGGCCCTCTCGGTGGAATCCATTGCCGCCAGCCATTTTCCGGCGTTGCTGAAATGCATTCCGCCGCCTGCGGATTCAATCCACATGACGTCGGTCGGCCGGTTGGCCAGCCAGGCGCGCCCCCTGGTGCGCACCACGCCGTAGAGCAGCAGGTCGACGGCGGTGTGCAGGCGTAGCGGGTGAAACGGTCGGCGCGCGGCGAATTCGACGATGATGACCTCGTCATCGGGCTCCAGCGGCGGTTCACCGGCCAGGAGTGGATCGTGCGGTGTCGCGGTGCGCCCGCGCCGGCTGTTCGGTTCCAGATGCGCCAGGCCGAGCTCCACCCGGTCGGGGCCGACGGTGATGCGGGCGCGGGGAGCGAGCCGGCGCAGGACCGCCAGCGTGGTGGCCTCGGCCTCGTTGAGCACCAGCATGTCGGCGAACTCGGCCTGCCCGACGACCACCTGGGCGACAGTGCGCCCGTCGGGCAGTTCCTCGTCGCCGACGGACTGTTGCAGCCAGACCGTCGCGTCGAGGCACGCGATCACCGCGTCGATGGTGACGTCGCGGGAGGCGGGCCCGTCGATGTATCCGGGCCCGACATGGACCCGGATGGTGTTGATCGCCCAGCACACGGGCTCGGCTTCCAGCCAGGGCATCAACTGCACGACGATGCGGTCCACGTCGCCGCGTCGGTGCAGACGCCGCAACAGGATGAGCAGATCGTCGCGGACCGTGCAGGACACGCAACCGTGGGCGAGCTCGAGGGCGAGTTCGGATGTCCCGCTGCTGTCGGACACCGTCCGCAGGACCACCTGGCCGTCAAAGGTGTGGCGCACCAGCACGGTTCCCGGCCTGCGGCCCAGTTCTTCTGCTACGCCGTCGCTGTCACCTTGACCGGCGATCAGCACCACAGGGGTTCGCACTGCACCTCCCGATGGAGTTGTTGTTGAAAATGATTATCATTATCGTGAGGCTACCCCATCCGAAGGAGACCGATGTCTGCCCACTGCCAAGTCACCGGGCGCTCGCCCGGGTTCGGCAACACGGTGTCGCACTCGCACAAGCGCAGTCGCCGCCGCTGGAACCCCAACATCCAGACCAAGACCTACTACCTGCCAGGCGAAGGGCGCCGGATCCGGCTTCGGGTCAGCGCCAAGGGAATCAGGGTGATCGACCGCGACGGCATCGAGGCCGTTGTGGCCCGCCTGCGTAGCGCAGGGGAGAAGATCTGATGGCCAGCACCGATATCCGGCCGATCGTGAAGCTGAAATCGACCGCGGGGACCGGGTACACCTACGTCACCCGCAAGAATCGCCGCAACGACCCGGACCGGATCGTGCTGCGAAAGTACGACCCGGTCGTCCGCCGCCACGTCGACTTCCGCGAGGAGCGCTGATGGCCAAGCGATCCAAGATCGTCAAGAACGAGCAGCGCCGGGAACTTGTGGAGCGCTACGCCGAACGGCGGGCCGAGCTCAAGGCGATCATCAGCAATCCGGCCGGCACGCGTGAACAGAAGGCCGCGGCCGTCTCGGCATTACAACGGCTGCCCCGGGATTCGAGCCCGGTGCGGCTGCGCAATCGAGACGCGGTCGACGGCCGCCCCCGCGGTCATCTGCGCAAGTTCGGGCTGTCGCGGGTCCGGGTGCGCGAACTGGCACACCGCGGTGAACTGCCGGGCGTGCGGAAGTCGAGCTGGTGATGGCGTCGAACTCCCGGAAGAACACCAAGAGGCGCCCGCCGGCCACCGAACTCAAGAAGCCGAGGCGCAATCAGCTGGACGCCCTCGGGGTGACCGAGGTCGACTACAAGGACATCCACCTGCTGCGCACCTTCATCAGTGAGCGGGGCAAGATCCGGTCCCGGCGCATCACCGGGCTCACCCCGCAGCAGCAGCGTCAGGTCGCCACGGCGATCAAGAACGCCAGGGAGATGGCGCTGCTGCCGGTGGTCGGCCCGGCTTGACCTACCATTCGAGGCGATAGGGCGACTGCGGATCGTGGAAGCCGGTGAGAATCCGGCGCGGTCCCGCCACTGTGAAAGCCAGATACACACCGCAGTCGCCACCTCGCACGTACTGGGGCGGATCTCCCCGGAGAGGATGGGTACGCCCATGGCTGCACGTTGGCTGACCGCCGGACTGGCGTCAGCGCTACTGGTATCGGGGTGCGCCTCGACCGCAGCGCCCGACGCCGACGGTGACGTCCCACCGGGATTCCCGGTCACTGTCGACAATTGCGGCGTCAGCGCCACCTATGACCGGCCGCCGGCCCGCGCGGTCGCGCTCAATCAGCATGCGATCGAGACGCTGCTGGCTCTGGGGCTCGAAGAATCCATGGTCGGCACGTCCTACCTCGACGACCGGATCCTGCCCGAATACCAGACTGCCTACGACAGCGTTCCGGTGCTGGCCAAGGAATACCCGTCCTACGAGTCGCTGCTGGCTGTCGAACCCGACTTCGTCTACGGCGGCTGGGACAGCGCGTTCGACGAGAAGGAGGGCCGCGGCAGGCAACGGCTGACCGATGCCGGGGTTCACACCTACCTCAACATCGAGGATTGCCGGTCCGAGCCCGTCACCATCTCCACCTTGGATGACGAAATGCGAAACATCGGAACCATTTTCGGAATCACGGACCGGGCTGAGCAGCAGATCGAGAAGCTGCATCGCGAGCTGGCGCAGACCGAAGCGAAGCTGCGTGGCGCGCAACCCGTACGGGTCGCGGTCTACGACAGCGGTGAGGCGACCGTGTTCACTTCGGGCGGTAAGGGCATCGGCAACCTGATGATCGAGGCGGCCGGCGGCGTCAACGTGTTCGCCGATGTCCCGAAGGTATGGGGCGACGTATCGTTCGAACAATTCGCCGAACGCGCGCCCGAAGTCATCGTGATCTACGACTACGGAGACCAGCCGGTCGCCGACAAGAAGAAATTCCTCACTGAACATCCTCTGCTGCAGCATGTTCCGGCGGTCCAGCACCAGCGGTTCGCGGTGCTCCCGTTGTCCTCGGTGGTGGTCGGCGTGCGGGTGGGCGGGGCGGTGGACACCCTGGCCCGGCAGCTGCACCCGGACCGGTTCGTGTGACGCCCTACCGCCTGACCCTGGCTGCGCTGGCCGGGTTGTTGCTGATGGCGATGACCGCCGGTGTGGCAATCGGCTCGGTGTCCATCCCGCCGGGACAGGTGTGGGCCATCGTGTTGCACGCCGTCCACCCGGGCCTCGTCGAGCAGAGTTGGCCTGCGGCAAGGGAATCCATCGTGATCGACGCCCGGCTACCTCGGGTGGTCCTGGGCGCGGTGGTCGGTGCCGGCCTGGCGGCGTGCGGTATGGCGCTGCAGGCGGTGGTGCGCAATCCGCTCGCCGATCCCATGCTGCTGGGTGTCTCCTCGGGAGCGTCGGTCGGTGCCGTGGTGATCCTGGTGTTCGGCGCCGGCGCGTTGCAGGTGTTCACCGTGCCGCTGGCGGCGTTCCTGGGAGCCTTCCTCGCGCTCGTCGCGGTGTACTTCCTGGCCCGCTCGGGCGGGAGGATGACGACCGCGCGGTTGATCCTGGCCGGCGTCGCGGTGGCCGAAGTGCTGTCCGCGTTGGCCAGTCTGCTGATCGTCACCTCGGACGATCCGCACAAGACCCAGGCGGCTGTGCGGTGGATGCTCGGCGGCCTGGGCGGCGCCACCTGGCGCATGGTGTGGGTGCCCGCCGTGGCGGTGTTCATCGGCGTGGTGGTGCTGCTGGCCTTCACCAGATCACTGAACCTGCTCTACACCGGCGAGGAGGCGGCCGCTTCGCTCGGGCTCGACGTGCACCGGTTCCGGGCGGGAATGTTCTTGGTCGTGGCGCTCATGGT
This sequence comes from Mycobacterium sp. DL99, assembly GCF_004762045.1. Classification (GTDB taxonomy): domain Bacteria; phylum Actinomycetota; class Actinomycetes; order Mycobacteriales; family Mycobacteriaceae; genus Mycobacterium. The sequence goes on along the minus strand of NZ_SJOM01000007.1, from coordinate 5,860,857 downwards.
CGGGGCCATGGTCGCGGTCAGTGGCACGATCGGGTTCGTCGGGCTGATCATGCCGCATGTGGTGCGTCTGCTGGTCGGTGCTGATCACCGTCGAGCGCTGCCGGCCGCCGCCTTGTTGGGCGCGGCGTTTCTGGTGCTGTGTGACATCGTGGCTCGCACCGTGGCCGCGCCGGAGGAACTGCCGGTGGGGATTCTGACCGCGCTCGCCGGCGGGCCGTTCTTCCTGTGGCTGATGCGGCGGAAGGCCGTGACATGACGGCGGCAGTGTCATTCGAGGCGGTCTCGGTGTCGGTGCGCGGAACACCGTTGATCGCCGATGTCTCGTTGTCGGTCGCCCCGGGTGAGATGCTGGCCGTCGTGGGTCCCAACGGCGCGGGCAAGACCACACTGCTGCGCACGTTGTACCGGGCGCAGCGGCCGAGTGCCGGACGGGTGCTGGTCGACGGCACCGATGTGTGGAAGCTGCCGGGCAAGCAGGCCGCGCGCTGGGTCGCGGCCGTATTGCAGGAAGCCACCGGCGATTTCGAGCTCACAGTGTTCGACATGGTGGCGATGGGGCGCACACCGTACAAGCGATCCTTCGAGGCCGACAACCGTGAGGACCGGCAGATCGTCGGCGCGGCGCTGGCGGCACTGGACGTCGCGGAGCTGAGCGGGGCTGGCTACGGCCGGCTGTCGGGAGGGCAGAAGCAACGCGTGCTCATCGCCCGTGCGCTGGCGCAGCGCACCGAGGTGATCGTGCTCGACGAACCCACCAACCACCTCGATCTGCGACATCAACACGAGGCCCTGCACCTGCTGCGGGAGACCGGTGCGACGGTGGTCGCCGCGTTGCACGATCTGAATCTTGCTGCGGCTTACTGCGACCGGATCTGCGTGCTCGACGATGGAGGGCTGGTCGCCGTCGGCCCGCCGGCCGATGTGCTCACCGAGGGGCTGCTGTCCGACGTGTACGGGGTCGAGGCCCGGATCACCCTCGATGCCGATACCGGCAGACCGCAGGTCACCGTCCCGCCCAAGGTGGGGGTGAGGCCGTGAACATCGGTGACGAACTCAGCGAAATCGCCTCGTACGGAGGCTTCTTCGCTATCACCGTCGGCGGGGATCCGGGCGACTGGATTCCGGTGCACCGTTGTTACGAGCAGGGCTGCGCCGACCTCGTCGCCTCGACCGCCGCACGCAGTGATACGACGGATCTACGCATCGGTGCGTCCCTGGTCCAGTTCAGTCACGCCTCTCGCTTGTGGTCGCCGCTGCTGGCCTGTGCGCTGCAATACGGTGTGCTGCCGGACCTCACCGATCTGCAGCGCCATGCCGCCCGTACCGAGCTCAGGCTGCCGGTGCCGGTGGGAGGACCCGTCGACGGCCGTCGTCCGCTGGTACAGCAGCTGTACCAGACGGTGATCACCGAACACCTCGAACCACTGGCCGCCGGGCTACGGGTCAAGATGGCAACGCGGCTGCTCTACGGCAATGCCGCGGCCGCCCTGGTCGCCGCGGCGGCCGACCTGGCCCGAGCTAGACCGGAATTGGATGACGACCTCCGCGGAGTCGCCGAATCGCTGTTGGCCACCGGGGATCTGGCCGGCACCGGCGTCCTGACCGGGTGGGCGTTCCGCCGGCGCAGCTGTTGCCTGTACTACCGCGTACCGGGCGGATCGAAGTGTGGTGATTGTGGACTCGCGCGGCCACGCGGGTAGGCCTCAATAGGCGTAGGGACGTGCCGGGGGATCGGTGCGCGCCATACTCATGGCCGTCATCGTCGGGATGGTGCGCCGGCTCGAATCGCTTTGTCCCGCAGGGATCGTGCCCACCACCTTGATCCAGGTGTCGTCCGGATAACCGGCCGCCTGAGCCGCCGCAGGCCCGGAGAGACGAATGCGGGCCAGCTGAGCATCGGCCGCGCAGCAGATGATCACCACCCGGGCCAGGTCGCTGCGGTCACCGTCGCGCATCGTGAACCCGGTGACAGTGATCGTGCGGTTGTCCAGGGTGCCCGCGGAGTCCTGCGCCACGCGGATCAGTGCGTCGGGCAGGGAGATCTCCGGAGCAGTGCCGTCGGGCAGCGGCGGAAACGGACGGCGCAGCACATCGGTGGATACCGCGGTCACCGATGCGGCGTCGGGACGTATCGCCGGGGGTACGACGAAGGCCAGCAGCGCGATCGGGACCAGCAGTAGCCACGCGACGCCGGGGGAGTGCGGATGATCATGAGCTTCGTCCGTCCCGTCCTCGCGACGGCCGTGCCGGATATCGCGCACGATCGCGGCGAGGGCCAGCGCGATGAGCAACACCGCGGTCGCGGCGAGGTAGGGCAACAGCCCCGGCTTGACGTACCGGGTGTATGCACCGGAAATGGTGATGATCGCGGTGCTGACCCCGATCAGCAGCAGCAGAGCGTTCTCGGTCTCGCGGCTCATTGTGGCCCCAGGATCAGCAGGCCGACGCCGGTCGCGACCAGGGTGGCGACCACGAGGGTGGTGGGTGCGAACCGGACGGCGAACGCGCGGCCGAACATTCCGGCCTGCATCGCGAACAACTTGAGATCGACAGCCGGCCCGACCACCAGGAACACCAGCCGCGGCAGCAGCGGCAGCATGGTCAGGCTGGCCGCGACGAAGGCGTCCGCTTCCGAGCACAACGCCAGCACCACCGCCAGCGCCGCCATGGTGATCACCCCCAGCACGATCTGCCCTGCCAGGTGTTCGTACACCCATAGCGGAACCAGCACGTGCAGGGCGGCCGCGGCAGCCGCACCGACGACCAGATAGGAGGCCGCCGAAAGGAAGTCGTGACGTGCCGCTTCGGTGAACACGGCCCACCGGGAACTCTCGCCGTCGTGCGGCTTGGGTAGGCGACGGGTGATCCAGTCCGGGCTGCCGAACCGGGCCCAGAGCGCACCCATGATCAGCGCGGTGAGCAGTGATGCCGCACACCGGGCGGCGACCATCTGCGGGTGTCCGGGGAACGCGACGGCGGTCGCCACCAGCACAACGGGGTTGATGGCCGGTGCCGCAAGCATGAATGTCAGCGCGGCCGCGCCCACGGTGCCGTCCCGGGTGTCGTCGCCGAAGAGCCTGCGCGCCACCGGCACTGAACCGCATTCGCAGCCGGGGAGTGCCGCACCGCCGACCCCGGCGGCCAGGATTGCCGTGCTGCGACGTCGGGGAAGCCAGCGGGCCAGACGCTCGGGCGTCACGAAGACCGCGATAAGCCCGCTGATCACCACGCCGAGTGCCAGGAACGGCAGCGCTTGGACGAACACGCCGCAGAACACCGTGGCCGCCGTCGACACATCGGGGGTGCCCTCGACAAACGCCCGCAGCGTGGTGCCGGCCAGGGCCAACGCGATGATGCCGGCCACGAGAACCTGCATGGAACTCGGCCGCCACCGCGTCACCGCCGGGTTCGCCACCACGCGGCCATCATGCCAGGCGAACCTGTCAGCAGAACGCGCTCAGTGTGACCCCTTCGGCGGACAGACGCTCGCGCACCGCCGTGGTGATCTCGACGGCTCCCGGTGAATCACCGTGTACGCAAACCGATTCCACCGTGACGGGGATGACGGATCCGTCCACGGCGGTGACGTGTCTCCGCATAACCATGCCCGCCACTCGTTCGGCGATCTCCGAGGCATCGTGCAGTACGGCGCCGGGGTCGCGTCGCGACACCAGCGTGCCGTCGGGTTGGTAGGCGCGGTCGGCGAAGGCCTCGGCCACGGTGCGCAGCCCGCGCCGCCCGGCCTCCTCGAAGAACGCTGAACCCGACAGGCCGAGCACCGGCAGTCCGGCGTCCACCGCTGCCACCGCGGCCGCCACGGCGGCGGCCTGTTCGGGGTGGCTGACGATTGTGTTGTACAGCGCGCCATGGGGTTTCACGTAGGTCACCGTCGTACCCGCGACATGGGCGATGCCCTGCAGCGCGCCGATCTGATAGATCACGTCGGCGGTCAGGTCCTCGGGGGTGACGTCGATGAAGCGCCTGCCGAATCCGGCCAGGTCCCGGTAGCTCACCTGGGCGCCGACGCGGACACCCCGGGCCGCGGCCTCGCGGCACGTTCGCAACAGAAGCGTGGGGTCGCCGGCGTGGAAACCGCAGGCCACGTTGGCGCTGGTGACCAGGCCGAGCATGGCCTCGTCGTCACCGAGTTTCCACGCCCCGAAGCTCTCACCGAGATCGGCATTGAGATCGACGGAGGTAGCCACCTGCCCAGCCTAAGGCGATGCCTCGCTCGGCCAGCCGTTCTCGGCCACGAATTCGGGCAGCGGGCGTGCAGTTGTCCAGTGCTCGATCTCCAGCACCGGCCGGTCCGGGAATTCGGGTACCGGGCCCAGACACAGGATCGCGACGGGTTCCGCGTCGGCGGGCATGCCCATGAGTTGGGCCAGGGGCAGCGGCTTGAATATCGACACCCAGCCCATGCCGAGGCCCTCGGCGCGGGCGGCCAGCCACATGTTCTCGATGGCGCAGGACACCGAGGCCAGGTCCATCTGCGGCAGCGTACGGCGGCCGAAGATGTGTCGGTCGCGGTTTTCGCCGAGTGCGACGACGAACAGTTCGGCGCAGTCGAGGATGCCTTCGACCTTCAATGCCAGGAATTCATCGCCGCGGGTGCCGAGTGCGTCGGCGGTATGGATGCGTTCCTCGTCGACCAGCGCGTGGATCTTGCCGCGCAGCGCGTCGTCGGTGATCCGGATGAAGCGCCACGGCTGCATCAGGCCGACGCTCGGCGCCGCGTGGGCAGCGTGCAGCAGCCGGCTGAGGACCTCGGGCGGCACCGTGCTGCCGGGGACGAAGCGGCGCATATCCCGACGTTCGGCGATGGCCCGGTAGACGGCACGGCGCTCGTCGGGGCTGAAGGCGTGCTCAGACACGGGTCGAGCTTATGGGGTGGCGAGTCTGTGACCGAGTTCCGTCATGGTGAGAATGGTCTGGTGACAGGCGCAACAGGGGACGGTGGCTACTTCGCGGCCGACTACGAGACGAACGAAGAACTGGCGCGGCTGCGTGTGCTCGAGTCGCTCTGTGATCCGTGGACGATCCGCGTTTTCGACACCGTCGGTGTGGCGCCCGGCTGGTCCTGCCTGGAGGTGGGTGCAGGTGCGGGATCCGTGGCGCGCTGGCTGGCCGATCGCGTGGGGCCGTCCGGGCATGTCGTCGCCGCGGATCTGGACCCCCGCTTTCTCGGCGACCTACCGGCGTTGGGCGTCGAAGTACGGCGCCTTGACATCACGGTCGATGAAATCGAGTCGGGCCGTCACGATTTGGTGCACAGCCGGACACTGATGTTGCACCTGCCCGACCCCGTCGCGGCGATGCGGCGCATGGTTTCGGCATTGCGTCCGGGCGGTTGGCTCGTGGTCGAGGAGCCGGACTACAGCACCACCGCGCCCGTCGACCGGACCCATCCGCTGGCTGCGGGGTACGAGGACTACCTGAACGTCCGCACGCAGTTCCTGGCCGCGGCCAATGTGATGAACCTGGGCTACGGCTCGATGTTGCCGGTTGACGTCGATCAACTCGGACTCACCGAGGTGGCCAACGAAGGCAGGCTGACCGTGGAGCGCGGTGGCAGCCGGCAGGCGCACTTCCTCATACAGACCTTCCAGCAGGTCGACGACCTCATGGTGGCCGCCGGGGTGCTCTCGGAGACGGCGGTGGCCGCCGCCAGGGCCGCGCTGGAGGATCCGACCTTCGCCTACCGCTCCGCGGCGATGCACAAGGTGTGGGGACGCAAGCCCGTCAGTGCGCGTGGGTGACGTTCCAGGCCGGTAGCGGATCGGGATAGCGGAGCCAGGCCCGCTCACCCTGGGCCAGCTCGGCGTCGGTCAGCAGGGCCCCGCCGAGTAGCCGGTGGACCTTGTGCCGGTCGAGCTTGATCCCGATGAACACGATCTCCTGACCCGGCGCGATCTCGGTGCCCGACCAGTATTGCGCCGGCTCGATCACCAGGTTCGGGCCGGCCTGTGACCAGATGGCGGCGATCGTCGGGCGGCTGGCGATCCAGCAGAATCCCTTGCTGCGCAACACCCTTGTCACCTGACCGAGCGCGTCGCCGAGGCGCTTTGGGTGAAACGGCCGGTCGGAGCGGAAGGTCATCGAGCTGATGCCGTACTCCTCGGTTTCGGGTGTGTGCCCGTCGGCGATCTCCTCGTCCCAGCCCGGCGTCTGCGCGGCGGCCTCCGGGTCGAACAGCCCGGTGCCCAGCACCTCGCCGATATCGACGACGCCGTGGTCGGTCCGGATGAGCTTGGCGGTCGGATTCAGCCTGCGCAGCAGTGTTTGGACGGTGTCGAGGGTCGGCGGGCTCACCAGATCGGTCTTGTTGAGCAGGATGACGTCGGCGAACTCCACCTGATCGGTGAGCAGGTCGGCGATGCTGCGGGCATCGCTCTCGCCGGCGGCCAGCTCCCTGTCGGCCAGGCCTTCTCCGCGGACAACCTCGGTCAGGAAGGTCGAGGCGTCCACCACGGTCACCAACGTGTCCAGCCGGGCCAGCTCGCCGAGCCGGAAGCCGTCCTCGAACTGCCAGCTGAAGGTGGCTGCCACCGGCATGGGCTCGGAGATCCCCGTCGACTCGATCACCAGGTGGTCGAACCGGTTCTGTCGCGCCAGCGCGCCGACCGCCTCCACCAGATCCTCGCGGAGTGTGCAGCAGATGCAGCCGTTGGTCAGCTCGACGAGCTTCTCCTCCGTGCGGTCGAGGTGACCCTGTCCGGCGATGAGCGCGGCGTCGATGTTGACCTCGCTCATGTCGTTGACGATCACGGCGACGCGCCTGCCGTCTCGGTTCGCCAGGATGTGGTTCAAAAGCGTGGTCTTCCCGGCGCCGAGGAAGCCGGACAGGACGGTGACGGGCAGCAGGTCGGACATCGCACTCCTTAATGAAAACGATTTTCAATAAATCATCATCCGGGCGTGCATCTGCTAATGCAAACGGTTATCGTTATCGCCGTGCTCCCGCCCCTGAATCTCCGCGCCATGGCAACCGCGTTGCTGCTGGCCACCCCATTTGCCCTTGCCGCCTGCGCCTCCGAAGGGGCTCAACAGCCCGAGTCCGGCGGGAACTGCGTGACCACACCGGTCAACGTGGTTGTCAGCGTCGATCAGTGGGGCGACATCGTGTCGGCGCTGGGCGGTGACTGCGCCAAGGTGACCACGGTGGTGGCCGGGTCGTCGGTCGATCCGCACGACTTCGAACCTTCGCCCGCGGATGCGGCCAAGTTCCAGGGCGCGCAGCTGGTCGTCATCAACGGCGGGCACTACGACGAGTGGGCGGCCAAGCTGGCCCAGAGCACGGCGCCGAATGCCACCGTGCTGCGGGCCGTCGGCGAATCCGACGACCCCGCCGCCAACCCGCACGCCTGGTACAACCCGGCCGCGGTGACCGGCGTCGCCGATGCGGTGAGCGAGGAACTGGGCCAGATGGCTCCCGAGGCACGGGACTACTTTGCCCAGCGCCGCGCCGAGTTCACCACCTCGATGCAGCCCTACCAACAGCTGATCACCGACATCAAGACCAAGGCGCCCGGCAAGCGCTACGCCGCCACCGAGACCGTGTTCGACGACATGGCGGCCGCCGTCGGCCTGGTCAACCAGACGCCGGCCGGCTACCAGGCGGCCTCGTCCAACCATGCCGACCCGTCGCCGGCCGACTTGGACGCGTTCCTGCGCCTGCTCGCCGACCACGGGGTCGACGTGCTGATCTACAACACCCAGACCGAAGGTTCGCTGCCCAAACAGATCCGAGCCGCCGCCGAGAGTGCCGGAATTCCGGTCGTCGATGTCACCGAAACGGTGGCGCCGGGTGCGGAATCGTTCGAGGCTTGGCAGGTGAACCAACTGACCGCGCTGGCCAAGGCGCTCGGAATCCAGGCCTAGTGTCACCGCGCAACGCAGAACCGGCTCTCGTCTTCGATGACGTCAGCGCCGTGCGCGGGGGACGGCTGATCTGGTCGGAGGGCACCTTCGAGATCCCGACCGGTGGCATCGTCGCACTGATCGGCTCCAACGGATCGGGCAAGTCGACGATGCTGCAGGTCATGCTGGGCCTGCTGCCCGCGGCGTCGGGTTCGGTCCGGGTGCTCGGTGGTGCGCCAGGTGAGCACAACGACCTGATCGGTTACGTGCCGCAGGATTACGCGGCAGGTGCGGGGGAGGCCATTCGGGCCCGGGGTGCGGTGACCCTGGGGCTCACGGGGCGGCGGTGGGGCTTCACCCGAACCTCGGCCGCCGACCGGGCCCGGGTCGACGAGGCGTTGGAGTGGGTCGAGGCCACCGGGTTCGCCAATATGCGGCTGTCGGAACTGTCCGGAGGGCAACGCCAGCGCATCGCCCTGGCGAATGCCCTTGTCGGACATCCCAAGATGCTCATCCTCGATGAACCGTTGGCCGCGCTCGACCTGCGCAACCAGCACGAGATCGTGCAGTTGCTGGCCCGGCTCAATCATGACCTCGGCGTCACGATTCTTGTTGTCGCCCATGACCTCAACCCGCTGCTGAGCGTGCTCGACAGCGCCATCTATCTGCTCGACGGGCACGCTCACCATGCGGCCATCGACGAGGTGGTGGATGCCGAGTTGCTGACCCACCTGTACGGGACCAAGGTGCAGGTGGCCAACACCCCGCTGGGGCAGATGTATATGAGGAGCGGGTGATGTCGGCGGGTCTGCTGGCGCAGGGCACTTTCGCGATGGGCTACCAGCACAACTGGTGGCAGATCCTGACCTCGGCGTTCATGCGTAACGCGTTGATCGGCGGCACGCTGGTGGCGCTGGCCGCCGGGCTGATCGGCTATTTCGTCATCGTGCGCAACACCGCGTTCGCCGCCCACGCACTGGCCCACATCGGTCTGCCCGGTGCCACCGGTGCGGCGCTGCTCGGGCTTCCGGTCGGGTTGGGGCTGGGGGCATTCTGCGTCGGTGGAGCGCTCGTCATCGGGGCGCTGGGCAGCCGCGCCCACGACCGCGAGGTGGCCACCGGCACGGTACTGGCGCTGGCCACCGGCTTCGGTCTGTTCTTCAACTCGTTGGCCACCAAGAATTCGTCGACGCTGACCAACGTCTTGTTCGGCAACCTGCTCGCGATTACCCATCAGCAGCTGCTCATGTTCACCGCATTGCTGGTCGTGTTGGCCGCCACGGTCGTATTCGTTTTCCGCCCATTGCTGTTCGCATCGGTCAACGCGCAGGTGGCCGAGGCCAAAGGCGTACCGGTCCGCGCATTGTCGGTGCTGTTCATGGTCCTGCTGGGGATCGCGGTGACGATGGCGGTGCTGGCGGTGGGCACGCTGCTGCTGTTCGCGCTCGTCGTCACCCCGGCCGCGACGGCAATCATGGTGACGGCCCGGCCGATCCTCGCGATGACGATCTCGACCGGCATCAGCGTCGTGTCGGTGTGGGCGGGGCTGGCGGTGTCCGCAATCTTCAACATGCCGCCGAGCTTCGTGATCGTCACGATTGCCTGCGGATTCTGGCTGGCGGTATGGACGGTTGACCGGGTGCGGAATTCGGCGATCCACTAGCCTCAGACAGCATGCCCAGGAGTCCCCACCCGCCACGGCGGGCCACCCTGGCTTCCTTGGCGGCTGAACTCAAGGTTTCGCGGACCACTATCTCCAACGCCTACAACCGTCCTGACCAGTTGTCCGCCGAGCTTCGCGACCGGATCTTCGATGCGGCGAAGCGGTTGGGCTATGCCGGGCCCGACCCGGTGGCGCGCTCCCTGCGGACCCGCAGGGCCGGCGCGGTCGGGTTGATCATCACCGAGCCGCTGAACTATTCGTTCAGTGATCCCGCGGCGTTGGATTTCGTTGCCGGACTTGCCGAATCCTGCGAGGCGGTGGGGCAGGGGCTGCTCCTGGTGGCGATCGGACCCAACCGCAGTTTCGAGGACGGTTCGGCGGCGGTGCTCTCGGCGGGCGTCGACGGATTCGTGGTGTATTCGGCCTCCGACGATGATCCCTATCTGCCGGTAGTGCGTCAGCGCCAGTTGCCGGTCGTGGTGGTGGATCAACCCAAGGACGTTCCCGGGGTGTCGCGGGTCAGCATCGACGATCGCGGCGGGATGCGCCGGCTCGCCGAGCATGTGTTGGACCTGGGCCACCGCGACATCGGCCTGCTGACCATGCGGCTGGGCCGGGAGTGGCCGCACGAGGGCACGAAACCCGCACTGGCAGACCCAGATCGGGTGTTGTCACCGCATTTCCATGTGCAGCGCGAGCGGATTCACGGTGTGTACGACGCGATGACGGCCGCCGGTCTCGCGCCGGACCGGCTGACGGTGGTGGAGAGCTACGACCATCTGCCGACGTCCGGAGGGGCGGCTGCCGAGGTGGCGCTGGATGCCAATCCCCGTATCACCGCGCTGATGTGCACCGCCGATGTGCTGGCGCTGTCGGCCATGGATTATCTGCGCTCGCGTGGCATCTACGTGCCGGGGGAGATGACGGTGACCGGTTTCGACGGGGTGCCCGAAGCGTTGCGCCGCGGTCTGTCCACCGTGGTGCAGTCCAGTGTGGCCAAGGGGCGACGGGCCGGCGAGTTGCTGCACAATCCGCCGCGGGACGGGCTGCCGGTGATCGACGTGCTCCCCACCGAAGTGGTGCGCGGCCGGACGTCGGGCCCGCCGGCCTAATCCGTTTCGACGGAGCGGCGCGCGTCCAGCAGGTACTTCAGTGCTGCCACAACATCTTCGGGCTCGTCGACCCGGTATTCGGCGAGCGTCTCGCCCGGTCCCACCTTGACGCCGACGTCGCCGTCACGCAGCCGGCGGAACGCCTTCTCGTCGGTGACGTCGTCGCCGAAGTAGATCACCGCCGATGCCCGGTGCTCGTCGCGCAGGATGTCGATCGCCTCGCCCTTGTCGGTGGTGATGACCGCGAACTCGAGCACCGCCTTGCCCTTGGTCAGCTGGGCATCCCACGCCTGTGCGGATCGCAGTGCTTGCGCGCACGCGGCTTCGGCGTCGCCGGCCTCGGCGTTGCGGACGTGCAGGGCCACACTGGCGGGTTTGACTTCGACGGTCACCCCGGGCCGGATGGCGGCGATCGCGGTGAGTTCGGCGGCGATCCGATCGAGCAGGGCACGGTCGATGGGGTGGGCGAATCCGGAGTCGAATTCGGCGCCGTGGCTGCCGACCATGTGCACGGCCGCGGGCATCCCCGACAGCTCCCGCAGCACTTCCAGTGCGCGGCCGGAGATGAGCGCGGTCGAGGTGTCCGGATATTGAGACAACGCCACGAGCGCGTCAGCGCCGTCGCGCAACGGGCGCGCGTCGGCGGGGTTGTTGACGATCGGCGCGAGGGTGCCGTCGAAATCCGAGGTGATCAGTAGCCGTGGTGCCTGTGCGGCCCGGGCCAGTGCGTCCTGGAGTTCGGCGGGAAGGCTCACCCGCTAGATCTTAGGTTTGTCCTCAGCGCCGATCAGCAGCCGCACGGCCAGGTCCAGTCGCTTGCTGACGTCGGTGGCCGAGGCCCGCCGGGTCAGCCAGGCCAGCAGGTTGGAAAGCCACACGTCCGAGATGACCCGCGCGATGTGGTACTGGTCCTCGGTCGGCTCGCCGTCGCTCATGGCCCGGGCGAACATCGAATCCATCAGCTTGCCGACGTGGTCGACCTCGCCGGCCGCCGAGGCGTCGGCGAAGACGAAGGCCCGCGTCATGGCCTCGGTGAGCAGCGGGTTGCGCTGCATGGCCCGGTTCAGCTTGCCGACCATGAAGCTCAGCCGCTGGTAGGGCGTGCCGCCGGCGAGTGCGGCCCGGTCGGTCTTGGCGTCGATGCGCTCGAACTCCCGGCCGAGGGCCGACACCAGCAGATGGACCTTGGACGGGAAGTAGCGGTAGAGGGTGCCGACGGCGACATCGGCGCGCTCGGCCACCGCGCGCATCTGGACGGCCTCGTAGCCGCCCTTGGATGCGATGGCCAGGGTTGCGTCCAGGATGCGCTTGCGGCGCTCCCGCTGTGCTTCTGAGCCGAGTTCGGATTCGGCGAGAACAGCCACGTTCAGAACCTCACGCGGTCGGGTGTCCGAAGCGGACGATTCGCTGCCTGCCTGCTGTGGTGCGCTGGACATGCGGTGTGTGGCCCCCTCTCGTCGCGTACCTTGACGAAAACGATACGCACGGCGATCTCCTTCTACGCACCTCCGCGCCGGTAAACACACGGACGTGTCCTGCTGTGATGCGGGTCGACTTGACGGTCGAACACTGTCACCATTAGAACACGTTCTAGTGGGAAGCACGGACTTCTCGCTTTAGGGGCTAGGAGGTCCACCATGGCCGGCGCATCCGCCACCATCACCGACGAGCAGTTTGCCGCCCGTGACCTGGTAAGGAGCTGGGCTGGCTCAACCGACACCGCCGCGGCGGTCCGATCCGGCGAAAACGATGCCGATGCATGGCGCAGGCCGTTTCAGGGTCTCGCCGAACTAGGGATCTTCAGCGTTGCGGTCCCGGAGGAGCAGGGTGGCGCCGGCGGCACGGTCGAGGACCTGTGCGCGATGGTCGACGAAGCCGCCGCGGCGCTGGTGCCCGGTCCCGTGGCCACCACTGCCCTGGCCACCCTGGTCGTGACCGATGAGGCCGTGCTGGAGGCCCTCGTGTCGGGTGAGCGCACCGCCGGTGCGGCGCTGAGCGCGGACCTTACGCTGTCCGGTGACTTCGAAACCGGCACCGTCTCGGGCACCGCCGAGCACGTCCTGGGCGCGGATGCCGCCGGTGTGTTGCTCCTTCCGGCCGGGGACCGCGTGGTCCTGGTCGACGGGAGTGCCGCCGGGGTGAGCGTCGAATTGCTCACCGCCACGGACTTCTCGCTGCCACTGGCCCGGGTCACGCTCGATTCGGCGCCCGCGCAGGTGCTCGACGTCTCACGGCAGCGGTTCGAGGACATCACCGCCGCCGTCCTGGCCGCTGAGGCCGCCGGCCTGGCGCGGTGGACCCTGCAGACCGCCACCGAGTACGCGAAGGTGCGCGAGCAGTTCGGCAAGCCGATCGGCAGTTTCCAGGCGATCAAGCACATGTGTGCCGAGATGCTGCTGCGCTCCGAGCAGGTCTCGGTGTCGGCGGCCGACGCGGCACGCGCGGTGTCCGAATCCGATGATTCCCAGCTGTCGATCGCCGCCGCGGTGGCGGCGGCCGCGGGTGTGGACGCGGCCGAGGCCAACGCCAAGGACTGCATCCAGGTGCTCGGCGGTATCGGCATCACCTGGGAGCACGAGGCGCATCTGTATCTGCGTCGCGCATACGGGATTTCGCATGCCCTCGGTGGCCGGCGCCGGTGGATCCGCCGGGTCTCCGCACTGACCCAGCAGGGTGTGCGCCGTGAGCTCCGTATCGATCTGGAGTCGGTGGCGGAGCTGCGCCCGGAGATCAGTGCCGCGGTCGCCGAGGTGGCCGCACTGTCGGTGGAGAAGCGCCAGGTGGCCCTGGCCGAGTCCGGGCTGCTGGCCCCGCACTGGCCACGTCCCTACGGCCGCAACGCATCTCCGGCCGAGCAGCTTCTGATCGATCAGGAGCTCGCGGCGGCCGAGGTCGAGCGCCCGGACCTGGTGATCGGCTGGTGGGCGGTGCCGACCATCCTGGAGCACGGCAGCGCCGAGCAGATCGACCAGTTCGTACCGGCCACGCTGCGCGGTGACCTGGCCTGGTGCCAGCTGTTCTCGGAGCCGGGCGCCGGGTCCGACCTGGCCGCCCTGCGCATGAAAGCTGTTCGCGCAGAAGGCCCCAACGGTAAGCCCGGCTGGAAGTTGACCGGCCAGAAGGTGTGGACCTCGGCGGCGCAGAAGGCGCACTGGGGCGTGTGCCTGGCGCGTACCGACGCCGACGCGCCGAAGCACAAGGGCATCACCTACTTCCTGATCGACATGAAGACGCCCGGCATCGAGATCCGCCCGCTGCGGGAGATCACCGGTGACGAGCTGTTCAACGAGGTGTTCTTCGACGACGTGTTCGTGCCCGACGAGATGGTGGTGGGCACTGTCAACGACGGCTGGCGGCTGGCCCGCACCACGCTGGCCAACGAGCGGGTGGCGATGGCCGGCGGGACCGCGCTGGGCAATCCGATGGAGGAACTGCTGCGCACCCTCGGCGCGCAGCCCGACGTCGACCCGGCCGATCTGGACCGCCTCGGCGGCTTGATCCTGACGGCCCAGGTGGGTTCGCTGCTGGATCAGCGGATCGCCCAGCTGGCGGTCAGTGGTCACGACACCGGTGCGCAGGCCAGCGCCCGCAAGCTGATCGGTGTGCGCTACCGCCAGACGCTGGCGGAGTTCCGGCTGGAACTGTCCGACGGCGGGGGTGCGGTGCGCAACCGTGAGGTGCACGACTTCCTCAACACCCGCTGCCTGACGATCGCGGGCGGCACCGAGCAGATCCTGCTGACCCTCGCCGGTGAGCGGTTGCTGGGCCTGCCGCGCTAGGTCACTAACCTCCAAGGCGTGATCATCGTCGTCACCGGTGCAATGGCGTCGGGTAAATCCACTGTGGCGCAGCTACTGGCCGAACGGTTCGAGCGATCGGCGCACGTGCGCGGAGACGTATTTCGCCGTTTCGTCGTCGGTGGCCGGGCGGAGCCGACCGAGCAGATGAGCTCCGAAGCGCAGGCACAACTGTCGCTGCGCTATCGGCTCGGGGCGGCGAGCGCCGACGCATACGCCGAGGCGGGCTTCGTGACGATCTGGCAGGACATCATCGTCGGCCCGTACCTGGCCGATGTCGTCGGCATGCTTCGGACCCGTCCGCTGTTCGTAGTGGTACTCGATCCTGCCCCGGAGGTCATCGCGCAGCGGGAGCACGCGCGCAACAAGGTTGGTTACGACACCGACTGGGACTGCACGGGTTTCGTCGAGACGATTCGGTCGACGACGCCTCGATTGGGACTGTGGCTGGACACCTCAGCCATGACCGCGGAGCAGACGACGCAGGCGGTGCTCGACGGCCTCGACCGCGCGAAGATCCCGGCTTAGCGCTGGTTCGACAGGCTTCAGAACCCGGTCTGGGTGCAGGCGGTCGGCGTGGTGAGGTTGACCCCTCCGAAGACCACCTGGATCACTGAGCAGATGATGAACTGGTCCTTCGTGTTGGGCTGGCCGGTGCGCCACTCGGTGGGGGTCGACACGCCCTCGATGCGGAACCGTTCGATCGGTCCGCCGCCGAAGTAGGTCGCCGAGATCTCGACCTTGTTGACCGACCGGTACAGCTTCGACAGCACGTTGTCGTGATTGGAGCCCTTGATCTCCCGGGGCATCCCGGCCGGCGCGCTGTACGAGGCCTCCTGCCAGGTGTCCTTGTTCGTGCTGCGCAGAGTGATGGTCTGCCGCGCCCACGCGTCACCCGGGAAACCGATGGGGCCGTCCGGCGTCAGCAGGTTGGCCTGCGTGTTGAACGTGCACTGTGTGCCCGCGCAGTCGGCGTTGACGTGCATCTCGATCGTGCCCTGGGGGCTCGGGACCGAGGTGACGGCCGAGTTCGCGGCCGCCGTGGCCGACGTGGGGAACGTCAGCGCCGCCGCGGTCAGCACTGCTGCCGCGCTCGCTGCGGGGAGCCTGTTGATCGTCATCGTCAAGAAAGGTATCCGCTCGTTACTCGTCGTAGGTGACTTCGACCGAATCCGACACCGGCGTGGCCTGGCAACCCAGGATCAGGCCCTCGTCGAGATCGGAGGGTTCGAGCACGTCGTTGATCTTCATCTCGACGTCTCCGGACTTCTTGAGTACCGCGCATGCGCCGCAGTGGCCTTCGCGGCAGGAGAACGGCGCATCCAGGCCCTTGTCGAGCAGGACGTCGAGCAGCGTGGCCGAGCGCGGCCAGCGGACCTCGTGGGTGGTGCCGTCCAGGGTGACGATCGCAGTGGCCGGCCCCTGGTCGCTGTCGTCTTCTTCGATCACGACGGCGGCGAACGGGTCGGAGTCCAGCGACTTGAACACCTCGATGTGGATGCGCTCGTCGGCGGCACCGGCCTGCTGCAGCGCCCGCTCGGCCGCGGCCATGAACGGTCCGGGCCCGCAGATGAAGGCCTCGCGAGCGGCGTAGGGCGCGACGAGCCCGGCCAGCGCGGCGGGGCTGGGCAGCCCCTGCACGGTCTCCAGCCAGTGCACGACGGTGAACCGGTCGGGGTATTTGGCGGCCAGTTCGCGCAGGGTGGCGCCGAAGATGACCGAGTTCTCGTCGCGGTTGGCGTAGACGAGGACGACGTTGCCGGTGCCCTCGGCGAGTGCGGACTTGCAGATCGCCATCATCGGGGTGATACCGCTGCCCGCGGCCAGCAGCAGGAAGTCGCTGTCGAGATTCTTGGGCACGAACGTCCCGGACGGGGCCAGCACGTGCATCCGCATCCCGGCGTGTGCGTTGTCGCACAGCCAGTTTGACGCGTAGCCGTCAACGGTTCGCTTGACCGTGACGGTCAGCTGATCGTCGGTCACCGGCGAGCTGGACAGCGAGTAGCAGCGGGCCACCGAGCCGGTGCGATCGCTCGGTACCCGCAGGGTCAGGAACTGCCCCGGGGCGTAGCGCAACCGGTCGGCAGGGATGTCCGAACCTTCGGGGACGGCGAACACCAGGGACCGCGCGTCGGCCGTCTCCTCGATGACCGCACTCACCTGCAGTTCGAGCACATGGCTGCCCAATGGCTCATCAGTCACGGCTGGACCCTCTCATCACTCATAACTAGAACATGTTACAAAAACGTACTTGCCCAGGTCCAGCCCCGCATTACAAGGCCCTGCTCGACACAAATCGTAACGTGTTCTAATCTCTGTCTAGGCGGTCAGCTCGCGCTTATCGCAGTCCGAATCTTGGGAGGCATTTCCGTGACATCCATTGAACAGCGTGACGTGCAGGCGGTTCTGGCCGGCATCGATGAACTGCTGCCTACGCTGCGTGAGCGCGCTCAGGAGACCGAGGATCTGCGCAAACTGCCCGATGCGAACGTGAAGGCGCTGGAAGACATCGGTTTCTTCAAGCTGCTGCAGCCCGAACAGTGGGGTGGCCTGCAGTGCGACCCGACGGTCTTCTACGAGGCGGTCCGGCGGCTGGCCAGTGCCTGTGGTTCCACCGGTTGGGTCGCCGGCATCATCGGTGTCCACAACTGGCACCTGGCGCTGTTCGACCAGCAGGCCCAGGAAGACGTCTGGGGCGAGGACACCTCGGTTCGGATCTCCTCCTCCTACGCCCCGATGGGTGCTGGCACCGTGACCGAGGCCGGCGACGGCTACATCGTCAACGGCGCCTGGAACTGGTCCTCGGGTTGTGACCACGCCACCTGGGCCTTCCTGGGTGGCCCGGTGATCAAGGACGGCCGGCCGGTCGACTTCGGCAGCTTCCTGATCCCGATCAGCGACTACAAGATCGACGACGTCTGGAACGTCGTCGGCCTGCGCGGCACCGGCAGCAACACCGTCATCGTCAAGGACGCGTTCGTGCCCAAGCACCGCTTCCTGTCCTACAAGGCGATGAACGACGGCACCGCCGGCGGGTATGAGACGAACACCGCCCCGGTGTACAAGATGCCGTGGGGCACAATCCATCCCACCACCATCTCGACCCCGATCGTGGGTATGGCCTACGGCGCCTACGACGCACACGTCGAGCACCAGGGCAAGCGCGTCCGCGCCGCCTTCGCCGGCGAGAAGGCCAAGGACGATCCGTTCGCCAAGATCCGGATCGCCGAGGCGGCCAGCGATATCGACGCCGCCTGGCGTCAGCTGTCGGGCAACGTCGCTGACGAATACGCGCTGCTGGTCGCCGGCGAGGAGATCCCGTTCGAGCTGCGGGCCCGCGCCCGTCGCGATCAGGTGCGTGCCACCGGCCGCGCGATCGCCTCGATTGACCGGCTCTTCGAGGCCTCGGGTGCCACCGCGCTGTCCAATGACGCTCCGGTGCAGCGGTTCTGGCGTGATGCGCACGCCGGCCGGGTGCACGCCGCCAACGATCCCGAGCGTGCCTACCTGATCTTCGGCAACAACGAGTTCGGCCTGCCCCCGGCCGACACGATGGTCTGATACATGACCGCCACGCAGGAGATCACATTCGAATCCACCTCGCGGTACGCCCAGGTCAGAGATGACATGCGGCTGCACTACCACGAGGCCGGTGACCCGAACGCGCAGACGATCGTGCTGTTGCACGGCGGTGGTCCCGGCGCCTCGAGCTGGTCGAACTTCGGCCGCAACATCGCGGTGCTGGCCGAGCACTACCACGTGCTCGCGGTCGACCAGCCCGGCTACGGGCACTCCGACAAGCACACCGAGCACGAGCAGTACAACCGTTACAGCGCCAAGGCGCTGCTCGGGCTGTTCGACCACCTCGGTCTGCAGGGCCGGATCCCCCTGCTGGGCAACTCGCTCGGCGGCGGCACCGCGGTGCGGTTCGCGCTGGACTACCCGGACCGGGCGGGCAAGCTCATCCTGATGGGCCCCGGCGGACTCAGCGTCAACCTGTTCGCGCCGGACCCGACCGAGGGCGTCAAGGCGCTCGCCAAGTTCAACTTCGAACCGACGCGCGAGAACCTCGAAACCTTCATCCGGATCATGGTGTTCGACCAGAAGCTGGTCACCCCTGAGCTGGTCGACGAGCGGTTCGCGATCGCCAGCACGCCGGAGTCGCTGGCCGCCACCCGGGCGATGGGTAAGTCGTTCGCCGGTGCGGACTTCGAGCTCGGCATGATGTGGCGCGAGGTGTACAAGCTGCGTCAGCCGGTGCTGCTGATCTGGGGCCGCGAGGACCGGGTCAATCCGCTCGACGGCGCACTGGTCGCGCTCAAGCAGATTCCGCGGGTACAGCTGCACGTCTTCGGGCAGTGTGGACACTGGGCTCAGGTCGAGAAGTTCGACGAGTTCAACAAACTCACCATCGATTTCCTTGGGGGTTAGCAGATGAGCATCAAGGCACTGGGCTACATGCGCATCGAGGCCACCGACGTGGCGGCATGGCGTCAGTTCGGCGTGAAAGTGCTCGGCATGGTTGAGGGCGAGGGGGCCATCCCCGACGCGCTCTACCTGCGGATGGACGACTTCGCGGCTCGCCTGGTGATCGTGCCCGGCGATCAGGACCGGCTGTTGATCTCCGGCTGGGAGGTCGCCGACGCACCCGCGCTGCAGAGTGTGCGGGAGAACCTGTCCAAGGCGGGCGTCGATTTCGTCGAGGGCACCAAGGATGAGATCCGCGAGCGCCGGGTCGAGGGCCTGATCCGGTTCTCCGACCCCGCCGGCAACGTGCTCGAGGCGTTCTACGGTGCGCAGTACCTGGGCCGCCGTTTCGTCAGTCCGTACGGCCACAAGTTCGTCACCGCTGAGCAGGGCCTCGGGCACGTGGTGCTGACCTGCAACGACGACGCGGCAGCACAAGCGTTCTACCAGGACGTGCTCGGCTTCAAGCTCCGCGACTCGATGCAGCTGCCCCCGCAGCTCGCGGGCCGCCCGGCTGACGGCGATCCGGTCTGGCTGCGCTTCTACGGCTGCAACCCGCGTCACCACGCGCTGGCCTTCATGCCGATGCCCAACCCGACGGGCATCGTGCACCTGATGGTCGAGGTAGAGAACTCCGACGACGTCGGCCTGTGCCTGGACCGCGCCAATCGCCGGAACGTGAAGATGTCGGCGACGCTGGGCCGGCACATCAACGACAAGATGCTGTCGTTCTACATGAAGACCCCGGGTGGGTTCGACATGGAATTCGGTTGTGAGGGACTGGAAGTCGAGGACGAGAGCTGGATCGCCCGCGAGAGCGTCGGCATCAGCCTCTGGGGCCACGACTTCTCCGTCGGATTCAAGTGATGACACAGGCTCAGCCGCTCGACCCACGCACGTTCCGAAATGTGCTCGGCCAGTTCTGCACTGGCGTCACGGTCATCACGACCCTGCATGACGACGTGCCGATCGGCTTTGCCTGCCAGTCGTTCGCCGCGTTGTCGCTGGACCCGCCGCTGGTGTTGTTCTGCCCCACCAAGCAGTCACGGGCGTGGCAGGCCATTGAAGCCAGCGGGAAGTTCTGCGTGAACATGCTGCACGAGAATCAGCAGCATGTGTCCGCGCAGTTCGGCTCCAAGGCCCCGGACAAGTTCGCCGGGATCGACTGGACGCCTTCGGAACTCGGTTCCCCGGTGATCGACGGCAGCCTCGCCCACATCGACTGCAACGTGCACTCCGTGCACGACGGCGGCGACCACTTCGTGGTGTTCGGTGCGGTGCACTCGTTGTCCGAGGTCCCCAAGCGCAAGCCTCGGCCGCTGCTGTTCTACCGCGGCGAGTACACCGGGATCGAGCCGGACAAGAACACCCCGGCGCAGTGGCGTGATGATCTGGAAGCGTTCCTCACGACCACCACGTCCGACACCTGGCTCTGACTTTTTGTCGTTGACACACTGGGCCCCCTCCTGACGGAGGGGGCCCAGTTTTGTGTTGCCGACCTATATTTACGCAATGGGAAGTCAGGGTAGGCATACCTATTGATATTTAGGGAAACCTAAGCTAATTTTTGGTCGTTCCTCAGTCAACTATCAGCTTTCAGGAGTTTTCGTGCCCCAACCTGCCCTTCCCTCGGGCCATACCCCGGCGGCGAGTCGCAAGGACAAGTTCCTTCTTGCCGGCGTCGCAATGGTCAGCGCCAGCGCCATGGTGGTGACCCCGGTTGCCCAGAACGCGCCCGTCATTCAGCAGGCCAAGACGCTTGCGTATGACTTGACCGCCGTGATGGATGCGACCGCCTCTCCGCTCGAAATCTACGGAGCGCTGGCCAACAACACCTTCACGAACCTCACCGCGCTGGGCTCTGCGCTCGCCAACAATCCGGCACCGTTGCTGAGTCAGGTGCTGGAGAACCAGGTGGGTTACGCAGCGAAGTTCGGCGCGGCGTTCGAGGCCATCCCCACCTCGCTGAAGACCTGGTACGAAGGCGCGAATGGGAAGGCGCGCTTGGAGCAGGCCCAAGCCGAACTCGAGGCCGGGAACATCGCCGAGGCGTACCGGTGGTTCAACCATTCCATGCTGTACGCGTTCCAGGGCGCCTTCGGTCCGCTGATCGCCCCCGGGTTCATCTTGTCCGGTATTCCGCGTGGCGGGACCGAGTATCTGACCGGCATCCCCGAGCAGATCGCCCAGAATTTCACGAAGCTGGTCGCCGCGACGTTTACGTCGAGCGTCGTCGTCAGTCACGTGTTCCAGGGCGCCTTCGGAACGATCAGTGGCCCGATCTTCGAGCTGTCTCGTGTTGGTGAGACGCTAACCAGCAGCATCGCCGCCGGTGATGTCCAGGGGGCGGTCAACGCCGTGGTGAATACCCCCGGAATCCTGGCAAACGCGTTCCTCAACGGATTCGACTACGCTGACGCTGACCCGGAGTCGGGCACCGGCGGCTACACCGAGTGGCCGGGTCTGATCCGGTTCGCGTATGGCGAGGCGGGTGGCCCCAAGGTTGTCGGCGGCCTGCTGCAGAGTCTGCTGGTCGACATCCCCAAGCTCCTCGCCGGTGCCATCGACAACACCCCGGAGGTCGCCGAGGCGGCCCCCTCCGCGGTACCGACGAGCGTTGCCGCTCAGCTCGTTTCCGCAGTTTCGCCCAAGGCGGCGTTGACCGAGTCGGTCGTCGAGTCTGTAAAGGAAGCGACCCCGGCTGTCGAGTCCCCGAAGGTCGAGGCCCCGGCGCTCGAGTCCGCGAAGCCGGTGACCACGAAGGTCGAGGCCCCGGCGGTCGAGTCCGAGAAGGTTGAGGCGCCGGTCGCCAATGCCGTTCCGGCAGCGACGGATGCGGCTGCGGCCGAATCCGCCACCACGCCGGCGCCCGCCAAGTCGGTCAATGCCGATGACGCGGCCAAGCCCACGGGCAAGATCAAGGTCACGGACCGGATCAAGGCCAAGATCAGCGAGGCCAAGGAAGCCAAGGCGGCCAAGGCCAAGGAGGCCAAGGAAACCAAGGCCAAGGCGAAGGAAACCAAGGCCAAGGCAAAGGAAGCCAAGTCCGACAAGTCCAAGGGGGCCAGCGACTCCAGCGGAGGCTCGGGCTCCTCGTCCGAGTAGTCGGTTTAGTGCGTAGCTGGGCCCCACCTGTCAGGGTGGGGCCCAGTTTCGTATCTGCCCGATTCTGGGCAATTGATCAAAATTGGCATTGACAACCAGCTCGGTGAATGTCACGGTTTGATCGACTGATCAAATCACCGAGAGGATGGCCATGACAGGCAGAGTCGAGGGCAAGGTTGCCCTCGTTACCGGAGCGGCGCGCGGGCAGGGGCGCAGTCACGCGCTGCGATTGGCGCAAGAGGGTGCGGACATCATCGCTGTCGACGTCTGTCGCCCGATCACCGACACCAGTGCGATCCCGGCGTCGACCCCGGACGATTTGGCTGAGACTGCGGATCTGGTCAAGGGGCTGAACCGCCGCATCGTCACCGCGGAGCTGGATGTGCGTGACTTCGAGGCGTTGTCGGCGGCGGTCGACGGCGGTGTCGAGCAGCTGGGTCGCCTCGACATCGTGGTGGCGAATGCCGGTATCGGCAACGGCGGCGAAACCCTGGACAAGACCAGGGAATCCGACTGGGATGACATGATCGGCGTCAACCTGTCCGGCGTCTGGAAGACCGTGAAAGCCGCTGTGCCGCATCTGCTTTCCGGCGGCCGGGGTGGTTCGGTCATTTTGACCAGCTCGGTCGGCGGGCTTAAGGCGTACCCGAACACCGGTCATTACATCGCGGCCAAGCACGGTGTGATCGGTCTGATGCGCAGCTTTGCGGTGGAGTTGGGCCAGCACTCGATCCGGGTGAATGCGGTGTGCCCGACGAATGTGAACACCCCGATGTTCATGAACGAGGGGACGATGAAGCTGTTCCGTCCTGACCTGGAGAACCCGGGTCCCGACGACATGGCCGTGGTGGCTCAGCTCATGCACGTGCTTCCGGTCGGGTGGGTGGAGCCCGTCGACATCAGCAATGCGGTGTTGTTCCTGGCCTCCGACGAGGCCCGCTACATCACCGGCCTGCCGGTCACGGTTGATGCGGGCAGCATGCTCAAGTAGTGGCCTGGTCGCTGCCGAACCGGCGCAGGAACCGCTCGACGAAGGCGCGGAACTCGGTGTGGCCCTCGGTCACGCCGACCGCCTCTTCGTTGCACAGGCTGCGGGCGGACTGGGTGAGCAACATCGACATCACCACGGGTGGGAACTCCTCCATGTCCACGCCGTGGGCACGCAGTACGCCGGCCATGGCGGCGGCCTCGATGTCGCGGACCCGCTCGGAGTAGGCCTTGAGTTCGACGCCGATCGCCTTGCGGTGATTGGCCAGCGCCATGAACTCGGTGTTGAGCCCGGTCACCCGCGAGTCGGAGTTGATCAGCCACAGTGCCCGCAGCGGATCGTCGGTGGTGATGGCCTCGCGTAGCCGGGCCAGGGCCGCGTCGGCGCCGCTGCGCAGCACCGCGATGTAGAGGTCGTCGAGGGTGTCGAAGTAGTAGTACACCAGCGCCGAACGCACGCCGGCGACGGCCGCGATCCGCCGGGTGGTGGCCGCTGCGTACCCCTCGTCGCGGATGACCTGGGCAGTTGCCTCGATCAGGCGCTTGCGGGTGCCCGCGTCCTTGTCCTTGGTCGATCGTGCCGCCGGCATCAGTGCCGCCTCTGAAAACCATTGCCCGACAACAGATGTTTGTGGTCGTGCGGGATTCTTGACCGCCGAAGGTCGGGGGTGGTAAGCATGAGCCATCCTAACGGTTTGATCGAGTGATCAAATTTGGAACTGAGGAAACGAATGTCCGAAGACATGAGCACGACCCGGGTCCGGGTGGACGCCGGACTGTGTGAGGGCCATGCACTGTGCGTCCAACTTGCCCCTGAGGTGTTCGACCTGTCTGACGACGAGGTGGCAGGCGCCGCCCCGGCGGACGGCCAGTGGGATCAAGTTACCTGGGACAACGTCAAATCCGCCGTCGACGCCTGCCCGCGCCAGGCGATCAGCCTGCTCAACACCAGCACGAAAGGCCAGTGAGCCATGACCGATCTCGCCTCCGTCGACTACTTCGCCGACCCGGCCGTCGCGCAGGATCCATACGAGTACTACGAGTACCTGCGCAGCAACGGACCGGTGTTCGCCGAACCGCACCACGGTGTGGTCGCGGTGACCGGCTACCAGGAGGTCATGGCGGCCTTCAAGGACCACGCGTCGTTCTCGGCGGTCAACGCCATCGGCGGTCTGTTCCCGCCGCTGCCCTTCGAGCCCGACGGTGACGACATCAGCGAGCAGATCGAGGCGCACCGCCACCTGTTCCCGATCCACGAGCACATGGTCGTGATGGACCCGCCGCAGCACGAGCGGGCCCGCTCGCTGCTGAGCAAGCTGCTGACGCCGCGGCGACTCAAGGAGAATGAGGACTACATGTGGCAGCTGGTCGACCGCCAGCTCGACCGGTTCATCGACAACCGAAAATGCGAGTTCCTCTCCGAATACGCCAAACCCTTTGCCACCTCGGCGATCATCGACCTGCTGGGCGTTCCCGAGGAAGACCGCCCCGAATTCCTTGCCGCATTGGGTGCCGAGCGGCCGGAGGGCAACCGAGTCGGGGCGCTCGACGGTGAGCCCGTCGGACTCGACCCCCTGCAGTACCTGGACGACAAGTTCGCCGGCTACCTCGCCGAGCGCCGACGCGAGCCCCGTGGCGATGTGCTCTCCGGCATGGCCACCGCCACCTATCCCGACGGCTCGACCCCGGAGCTGCTGGAGGTGGTGAAGCCCGCCACGTTCCTGTTCGCCGCCGGCCAGGAGACCGTCACGAAGCTGCTCAGCGCCGCCGTGCAGACGTTGGGCGACCATCCGGAGTTTCAGCAGACCCTGCGCGAGAACCCGGACGGCATCCCGACTTTCATCGAGGAAGCGCTGCGGATGCACTCCCCGACGAAGGTCGACTTCCGGCTCGTCCGCAAGACCACCACCCTCGGTGGCGTACACCTGAAGGCCGGGACCATCGTGATGCTGTGCCTGGGCGCGGCCAACCGCGATCCCCGCAAGTTCGACGATCCGCACCAGTTCCGTCCGGATCGCAAAAATGTCCGTGAACACATCGCGTTCGGCCGGGGCATCCACACCTGCGCCGGGGCGCCGTTGGCCCGGGTCGAGGGGCAGATCACCGTCCGTCGGCTCCTGGACCGTATGCGGGACATCGGAATCGATGAATCCGCACACGGTCCGGCCGGACGACGGAACTACACCTATGAGCCGACGTTCCTGCTGCGCGGCCTCACCGAACTCAACATCACGTTCACCCCAGTGAAAGGCTGACCGGTCCGCCGCGGTGATCGACCGCGTCGAGGATGCTCGACGGCACCCGGAACACCCGGCCCGGCGAGGCCGGCCACGGCAGGGTCTTGCGTCCGATGACCTTTCCATCCTGGCGCGCAACCACTTTCGGGATGCGGACCAGGGTGTCGGTCCACAGCAGCAGCCGGTGCCGGGCGGGCGCGGGATCGCCGGGCCGCAGCAGACCGGGCGCGACCCAGCGCAGCGGGGCTGCGGCCTCGATGCGGATCGCCTGCTCCGGGGTGGGCGCGCCGTCGAGGTAGCGACGCACCTGTGCGGCCACGTGACGGCCGTCGAGCGCGGCGATGTCGGCGGTATCCACCGGGTGTAGCAGATTGCCGATCGCGAACACCCCGTCGCGGCTGGTCCGCAACGCGGTGTCGACGACGGGCCCCAGGCTGCTCGGGTCCATGTCGAGCCCGGCGGACCGGGCCAGTTCGTGGTCGGGAATCCAGTCGCCGGTGAAGACCACGGTGTCGCAGGCCACGATGCGTCGTTGCCCGGTCCGCGTGTTCTCGACCTCGATGCCCACGACGATGCCCTTGCCGATGATGCGGGTCACCCGGGTGGTGGTGGCGACCTCGACACCCATCAGCGGGGTGCGGCCGGCGATGTTGAACATCGCGTAGGACTCGGGTGACGGGTATTCGGTTGTCATCAAAGCGATTTCGCATCCGGCGTGCTTGAGGGTGAGCACCGCCGAGTAGCTGACCAGTTCGGCTCCGACGATGACGGCGCGCTTGCCCACGCTCCGGTGCTGCAGGTGCACGGTGTTCTGCAGCTGCCCGGTGGTGTAGATGCCACCGGGCCGGTCGCCGGGGATCATCCGGGCCGGGCGGGCCCGCTCGCGGGCACCGGTGGCCAGGACAACCGCACGTGCGTCGAGGCATTCGCGGCCTGCGGGCGAGGTGAGCTCGAGCGACCTGTCGCCGGCCCAGCCGGTGACCATGGTGCTGGTACGGATCTCGGCCCCGGCCGCCGCGGACTCGCGGACCAGGCGACGTGCGTAGGCCGGCCCGCCGATGAAGGTCTTCATATCGCGGATGCCGTAGCCCGGGTGGTCACTGTGCCGCGGGATGCCGCCGGCCTCGGATTCGCGCTCCAGCACAACCACATTCAGACCCGATCCGCGGGTCAGCTCGGCGGCGGCGGTCAGGCCCGCGGGCCCACCGCCGATGATCGCGACGTCGTAGGTGCTCACTGGCTGTTCTCCTGAGATTCCCGTTCGAAGACCGACTGCACCTCGGCGCCGCAGAAGAATGCCTGGCAGCGGCCGTTCATCACGCGGGTGCGTCGTCGCAGGCCTTCCAGGGCCGCGGGTGGGATGACGGAATGGCAGGCATCGCGCAGCTCACCTTCGGTGACCCGTTCGCAGAAGCACACGATCCGGCCGTAGGCGGGGTCGGCGGCGATCTTCTCGGCCTGTTGATAGGGACGGGGGAATGCCTCGCCGAGGTTGGGCATCTGCGGCGGATCGGGCAGATCGTCGGTCGGGGTCAGCTCCAGGCCGGCCGAGACCAGTTGACCGCGAGCGTATTCCGCGATCGCCATGCCCGCGGTCAGGCCGGTGGAACGGATGCCGCCGACGAGAAGGTAGTGCTGCGCCGGATCGGCCTCGATCAGGTAGTCGCCGTGGTCGATCGCCGCCCGCAGCCCGGCGTAGGTCGCGGTGACCTCCTCGTCGAGCAACCGCGGCATCAGCGCGCGGCCCTTCTCCAAGAGGAATTCGAATCCGGTCTCCGAGGTGCCGGTCGCGGTGCGGTCGGTCAGGTCCTCCGAGGTGGGACCGAGCATCACGTTGCCGTAGATGGTGGGGCTGACCAGAACACCCTTGCCGCGCGATGTCGGCACCGGCAGCACGATCTTGTTGACCAACGGCCGGGCCAGCTTGTCGTAGACGATGAGTTCACCGCGGCGTGGGGTGACGGTGAATCGTGAGAAGCCGAACAGGTTGTCGATGACGTCGGCGCCCAGCCCGGCCGCGTTGACCACCCATCGGGCACGCACGGTGCCGCCGGAGGTGTGCAGTGTGGTGCCCTCGGCGTCGGTTTCGACGCGCTCGACCCGGTGATTCGTCAGCAGGGTGGTGCCCCGGTTGACGGCATCGGTGGCCAGCGCCAGGTTGACCGTCCAGGTGCAGATGATCGACTCGTCGGGCACGGTGAGCCCGCCGAGTGCGCCCGGCCCCAGTTCGGGGACCGCGGCGTACACGGCCGCGGAATCGACCAGCTCGCACTGGTGATACCCGTTGGCCTCGGCCTTCTCCTTCAATCCCGGTAGGGCATCGAGCTGTTCGCCGTCCCAGGCCACCAGGATCGCCCCGGTGTGCTCGACGGGGATCCCGGTGTGCTTCGCGTAGTCGGACAGCAGCTGATAGCCGCGGCTGACCATGGTGGATTCCAGCGTGCCGGGTTTGGCGTCGAATCCGGTGTGCAGGATCGCGGTGTTGGCCTTGCTGGTGCCGTCGCCGACGTCGTCGCGGGATTCGAGCAGGGCGACGGACAGTTGGTGTCCGGACAGCTCGCGCGCTATGGCCGAGCCGACGATGCCGGCTCCGATGACCACGACGTCGAAGCCGTCGGAGGTCGGGGTGTTCATGAATTCTCCTGGTGGTACGTGGTTTCGGCCAGCCGTCGCCAGGCCGAGCGGAATTCGGCGGCGCGCGCCGGATTCCATCGGGGTTCGTAGCTGGCCGACGGGGTCCAGTCGGTGACGACGTCGGACACGGACTTGTCGGGGGACAGGCTGAGCCGCGCCAGCGCAGCGGCGCCCAACGCGGTGGCGTGCGCCGAGGGATACACATCGACGGGCACCTGCAGGATGTCGGCGCAGGCCTGCATCAGCACTCCTGACTGGGTGAGCCCGCCGTCGGCCCGCAGCCGGGTCAGAGGTGGTGCGTCGGCGTCGATCGCCGACACCAGCTCGGCGACCTGTGCGGCGATACCCTGCAGTACCGCCAGCACGATGTGCCCCCGTCCGGTGGACAGGGTCATGCCCGAGATCGTCGCGGTGGCTTGCGATTTCCACCATGGTGCGGCCAGACCGGCCAGCGCGGGCACGCACAGCACTCCCGCATTGTCGGCTTCGGCGATGTCGTCCATCTCTGCGGCCCCGCTGATCACGCCGAGCGAGGTGAGCCATTTGACGGCTGATGCCGCGGTGTAGACCTGGCCGTCGATGCAGAACGAGTCGATACCGCCGACCCGCCATGCCACCGAGGAGGTCAGGCCCGTGGTGGAACGCACCGGGATGGTCCCGGTGTTCGACAGCAGGAACGCACCGGTGCCGAATGTGCACTTGGCCATGCCCGGTTCGAGGCACGCCTCGGCCAGCAGCGCGGCCTGCTGGTCCACCACGATGCCGCCGACCGGGATATCCGCGCCGAAAGCCGATGTGGTGCCGATGATCTCGTCGTTGGCGGCGATGCGGGGTAGACGTTCGCTGTCCAGGCCGAACAACGCGAGCAACTCGTGGCTCCAGTCCCGGGCGCCCAATTCCACGGCCGCCGAGCGGCTCGCTGTGGTGGCGTCGGTAACGAACTCGCCGGTGAGCTGGTGCAGCAGCCAGGTGTCGGACGTTGTTACGACACTGCCTGCCGCCGCTCCCATGTTGCGGCGCAGCCACGCCATCTTCGGCGCCGAGAAGTAGGGGTCGAGCACCAATCCGGTTCGGGCGGCGACCATGTCGGCATGCCCGCCGAGATCGGCACACAGGGCCTCGGCCCGGCGGTCCTGCCACACGATGGCCTGGGTCAGCGGCTTTCCGGTGCCGGGATCCCAGGCCAGTACGGTCTCGCCCTGGTTCGCCAGCGAAACCGCGTCGACAGGGCGGCCCGCCTGCTCGAGTGCGGCGCGTCCGGCGCCGAGCACGGACTCCAGCAGTTCTGCCGGGTCCTGCTCGACGCCGCCGCCGTCGAGGTAACGCGGGTGGACAGCGACCTCGGCAATGCCTACAACGCCATCTTGGGGATCGACAACGATCGCCTTGGTGCCTGAGGTGCCTTGGTCGATGGCCAGTACCGTCATTTCACGGCATCCTCGGTATCGCCTGCGACATGGTCCAGTTCGGCGTCGATCGAGGCCATCGCGGGCATCTTGAGCCCGTCCTTGCCGCGGGTGATCAGCAGGTAGCCGAGGTACACGGCACCGATGGCCACCATCACGAGCACGTACAGCCAGGGGTCCTTGAAGGACGCGTCGCGGAACAGGGAGAGGACGAACACCAGCCACACCACCGCGACAGCCAGGACCGGGATCTCCCAGCGGCCCAGTTTGAAGCCGGCGCTCGGGGGCAGCTTCTTGCGGGTAGCGATGTAGAGGGCGACGGTGATCGCGTAGATGGTGGCGGGGAGCAGCGTCGCGGCGGAGAACAGCTTGAACAGCGCGTCGGTGCTGGTGGAGAAGATTCCGAGGATCACGGCCGAGGTGGCTGCCATGAAGACGGTGGCGTTCGCAGGGGTGCGGAACCGCGGCGAAACCTTGTGCAGTACCTGCCATCCCGGGAAACGCTGATCCCGCGACATCGCCCAGACCAGACGCACACCGCTCATCAGGATCACCAGCCCGCAGGCGAAGATCGCGATTGCCACCAGCACGAGCAGCGCGGTGCCGACGAAGGAGCCCAGGATGTCGCGGATCACGTCGGCGATCGGAGTACCCGACTGGGCCAGCGTGGTCGGATCGTTGACAGCAGCGGTCACTACCAACAGGAACAGGAAGCCGAGCACGCCCGAGGCCAGCACGGCCTGCCACATTGCCCGTGGCACAACGATTTCGGGATTCTTGGTCTCTTCGGCGAGGTTGGCGGCCGACTCGAAACCGACGATGGTGAAGGCGCCGAGCAGGAAGCCGAGCATCCACGGGCCCACCGAGGTGGCAGTGCCGAAGCTCCAGTAACCCTCGGCCGGGATGTCGCCGCGGGAGAACAGATTGCCGACCGAGAGCTTGTGCGCGATCACGCCGACGATGAACAGCAGGACCACCAGGGCGACCATCCCGATCAGCTCGGCGGTGACGGCGAAGTTGTTGACCCGCTCGGTCCACTTGGTCGACAACCCGACCAGCAATGCCTGCAGCAGCAGCACTCCGGCGGTGATCAGGAATGAGGTCGCGGGGGTGCCGGTGAAATCGAACAGTGCGGGCACCACGGTGGCGGCGACGGTGTAGTCCACCGCGACCACCACGATCGCCAAGAAGGTGAAGGAGATCCAGCCGGTGATCCAGCCGAGGATGGGGTTGGCCAGCCGTGACACCCACTGGTAGGCGTAGCCGGTCACCGGGATGCGGGCGGCCAGCGAGCCGAGCAGCAGCGCCACCGCGACCTGTCCGACGATGACGAACGGCCACGTCCAGATGCCCATGGGGCCGGAGCTGTTGAGCACGCTGCCATAGGTGGTGAAGATTCCGGTGGCGATCGAGACGAACGCGAAGGCCACGGCGAACGAGGCGAACTTGCCGGTGCCGCGTTCCAGGGTCTCGGTGTAGCCGTACGCCGAGACGTTTTCGGCGCCGCTTTTCGGGGTGGGCGGTGTGGAAGAATTGGGCATCGATCGGGCTTTCTGAGGGAATTTGACTGTTTCGCGAAAGTTGAGCTCGGTCCGCGGGCGACGCTGCAACGTCGCCCGCACCCGTTTCAGGCGCTTGCCGGACGCGCCGGCATGACCACACCTCCCGTCTCCGCGAAAGCCGCTGCAACGGCCAGGTCGGTGTTCTGGTCGGTGATCAGTCCGTTGACGGCGCTCAGATCGCACACCCGGTAGGGCGCTACCTGTCCGAGCTTGGAGGAGTCGGCCAGGATGAAGCTGCGCGCGCTGTTGGCGATGATCGTGCGGCGCACGTCGATCTCGTCGAGATGAAAGTCGGTGAGCCCGGCCGCGGCGTCCACGCCGCCGGACCCGAGCAGTGCGATATCGGCGTAGACATCGTTGAAGAAGGACTTGGTGTGTGCGTTCGAGCAGGCCAGGTCACCGGCCCGGACTCGTCCGCCGGCCAGCAGCAACTCGATTCCGGGGCGGTCGGCCAGCTCCACCGCGACGGGCAGTGACGGGGTGATCACGGTGCCGGTGAACCCGCGGGGGATGGCATGGGCGACGGCGACGGCGGTGGTCCCGATATCGATGATCACGGTCTGCCCGTTCTCGAGCAGGCCCGCGGCCACCCGGGCCAGCTGGGCTTTCGCCTGGTGGCGGATCATCGTGCGCTCGGAGTAGGAGGGCTCGATCGGGCGGTGGTCGGCAACCGCGGCGGCGCCGCCGTGGACCCGGCGCAGGGCGCCGCGTTCTTCGAGAAAAGCCAGGTCGCGGCGGACGGTCTCGGCTGATACCCCGAGGCGGCGGACGAGTTCGTCCGTACTGATCGCCTGCTCCGTACCTACCGCCTCGACGATCGCCTCATGACGCTCAACCGGCAGCACGGCTGACCGTCGATGTGGATTTCTGACCGAACATGACGGTTATTGTGGAGTGTTGTCTGGCTCACGTCAACCGAAACCGGGAAATCAGCGCACAGCGATCCGGATGTTCTTCACCTGTTGGAACTCGTGGAGGCCTTCGATACCGCCGGTGCGTCCTGAGCCGCTCTCCTTGTAGCCGCCGTACGGCCCCTGCGGCGAGATCTGGCTGAACTGGTTGATCCACACCGACCCGGACTCGAGCCGGCGGGCCACTCGGTGCGCACGGTTGAGGTCCGTTGTTTGGACGAAGGCGTTCAGCCCGTATGGGGTGTCATTGGCGATCCGGACCGCCTCGTCCTCGTCGCGGAACCGCATCACCGAGACCACCGGCCCGAAGGTCTCCAGCTGGGCCAGCTCCGAAGAGTTGTCCACATCGCCGAACACGGTTGGTTCGATGTAGTAACCGCCGGACAGCTCGCCGGAGACCCGGGCGTCATCAACCCGCTTGCCGCCCAACAACAATTCGCCTGCTCCCGTGGTCGTCGCGGCGTCCACGGCGGCCAGGATCCGCTCGGCGGCGGCTCGGCTGATCACCGGCCCGAAGGAGGTCGCCGGATCCATCGGGTCCCCGATTCGGGCCGCGCCGACGACGCCCAGGAACTTCTCCAGGAACTCGTCGTAAACGGAGTCGTCGACCAGTATCCGGCTCGCGCACGCGCAGCTCTGCCCCGATTGCATGAGCGGCCCTTGGTGGGCTGACAGGGCGGCGGCAAGGTCCAGGTCCGCGTCGGCGAAGATGAGGTTGGCCGATTTGCCGCCCAGTTCGGTGACCACTGGGGTGAGATTCGTTGCGGCGGACTGTAATACCTTGCGCGCGGTCGCGCCTCCGCCGGTGAAGGCGATCTTGCCGATACCGGGATGACGTACCAGGGCGTCGCCGCCCTCGGCGTCTGCCGGGACAACGGTGACCAAGCCCTCGGGCAGTCCGGCCTCGGCGCACAGTTCGCCGAAGCGCAACGCCGCGAACGGCGCGAGTTCGGAGGGCTTGAGGACGACGGCGTTGCCGGCCGCCAGCGCCGGCGCGACGCAGGATCCGGTGACGACCAGGGCACCGTTCCACGGAGCGATGACACCGACGACCCCGTAGGGCTCACGCTCGACGAGATTGATGTCGAACGACCCGTCCACGGGTGTGGTCACGCCGTGCGGCTTGTCCGCATAGCCGGCGAAATGCCGCAGGAACCGTTCGAGGAGCACCGCGGTGCCCGCGAACGAGATCGGCACCGCGTAGTCGGCCACATTGAGTTTCGCGAGCTCGTCAAGGTGCTCGTGCACCACGTCGGCCAGGTCGATCAGCAGGTCGCGGCGCCGGTCGACGGTCAGCGAGACCCATTCCCGCTGCGCTTTGGCCGCTGCCTGGACCGCTTCGTCGATCTCGGCGGCGCCGGCCAGCGTCACGGTCCCGTTCGGCCGGCCGGTGGCCGGGTAGATGTGCTCGAAGATCACGCCTCGGCTTCCCATTCCTGCAACACCCGCTGTTGCTGCTCACCGATCACCTGGTTGAGGTTCGCCGCCTTGGGCCACCCGTAGTAAGCGGCAAAATGCAGGGCCAACTCATCCATTTCGGTGAAGGACACGTCACGGCTCTTGAGTGCGGCGTAGACGTGGCTCAGGATCGGCAGCGGCGCGTCCTGGAACGCCACGCACGCGACGGTCACCAGGCGGCGTTCCTTCATGCCGAGTCCGGGACGCAGCCACATCTCCCCGAACACGAAGTTGAGGATGCCTGCCCCGGAGTACGGGTTGTCGCGGGTCGGGGCGAACGGTATGCAGTTGATGTCCCGGAAAGACTGCTCCCCGCAGACCAGTCGCTCCTCCGGATCGCTCGGCGTGGGCAGTGGCAGGAGCGGCTCCGGCGCGGGCGGTGTCAGCCCGCGTTCGCGGTGGATGCGGTCCCACTGCTCGTCGACCATGATGTTGAACCGGGAGGCCTTGGGCCACCCGGCGTACACCGCGAAATGCAATACGGTTTCCCGCATTTCGACGATGGATACGTCGCCGCTGTTGAGTGCGGCGTAAACGTGGTCGCGCAGCGGGTCTTCGGCGTCGGCGTCGGCGACGCACGCTAGCGTGACGAATCGCCGGTCCCGGCGGCTCAATGCAGTGCGCGACCACACCTCGGCGAACACGAAGTCGATCAGGTTGGCGCTCGCAGGACTCTCGTCTACTGGTGCCGCGAACATCATCACCTCGGCGAACTCGCGTCTGCCGCGCTCGGTCCGGGTATCGGATGCGGTCATCGGATCGTCACCCCCGCGTCGACCTTGAACTCCAGGCCGGTGACGTGCCGGGCTTCGTCGGAGATCAGGAACAGCACCGCATTGCTGATGTCCAGGGCCTCGGTCATCTGGATCGGCAGCGCATTCTGGAAAATCGGCCCCAGGTCTTGACGGGTCTCGTGGAGCAGGGTGTGCAGGCTGTCGGGACGCAATCCGGTGGCGACTCCGGTGGGGTGCACGGTGTTGACCCGAACGTTCACCGCGGCAAGCTCATTGGCCAGGGCGCGGCTGAGGCCGACCACGCCGTGTTTGGATGCCGTGTAGGGCGTGTGCAGCGGTGAGCCCTTGAGCCCCGCCACCGAACTGACATTGATCAGGCTGCCGCCGCGTTCCACCAGGTGCGGCAGCGCGGCCGCGCAGGTGTTCCACGTGCCGATCAGGTTCACGTCCACGACGGTGCGCCATTGCTCCGCGGTGGTGGTGTCCCAGGTGCCCGCGGTCAGGACCCCGGCGTTGGCGACGGAGGCGTCCAGACCGCCGAGCACTGCCGCACCCTCGGCGACCGCGGCGCTCAATGTTGCGCCGTCGCGCACGTCGACCACATAGGCCAGTGCCTGACGGCCGAGTTCCCTGACGAGGCGGGCGGTTTCGTCCAGATCGTCGCGGGTGGCCAGAGGATACTCCACCTCTAGCAGCGATTCGCAGATGTCGACGAGGATCACGTCGGCGCCCTCTTCGGCCAGTCGTATCGCGTGGCTTCGGCCCATACCGCGTGCTGCGCCGGTGATCAGCACGCGCTTGCCGGTGACCCGCCCCATCAGAGCTTGTTCGTGAAGCCGGCGTCGACAGGGAGGGTGACCCCGGTGACGTATTTGGCGGCGTCGGAGACCAGGTAGCTGATGGTCGCGCTGATGTCCTGCGGTTCCAGTAGTGACACCGGCATCGGGTTCTGCAGATGCGGACCGCCGTCGGGGTAGTTCTCCAGGAACGCCGTCATCGCCGGGTTGACCGCCATCATGGTGTTGACCGCGGTCGGGTGCACGGTGTTGACCCGGATACTGTGCGGTGCAAGGGCATTGGACAGGGTGCGCATGAGCCCCACGATGCCGTGCTTGGATGCCGCATAGCCCAGGCCACCGCCCTGCAGGCCGCCGAACCCACGGAGTCCTGCGGTCGAACTGGTGAAGACGATCGACCCTCCGCGCCCGCCCTCGATCAGGTGGGGGATCGCGGCCTTGGCGGTGTGGAACGAGCCGACCAGGTTGACGTCGAGCACGTCGTTCCACATATCGAGGTCTTCTTCGATGGTCAGCTCGCGGAAGGCCATCGTTGCGATGCCCGCGTTGGCGAGCACGATGTCCAGGCGCCCGAACTGCTCGACGCCCGCGTCGAGTGCTGTCTTGAGCGCATGGAAATCGCGGACGTCGGCGACCGTGGCGACCATCTTGCCGCCGGCGCCCTCGACCAGGGCGACCGTCTCGTCGAGCTCCTCGCGGCTGGCCATCGGATAGCCGTTGGAAGGGATGTCGGCGCAGATGTCCGCACCGATGATGGCCGCGCCTTCACCGGCGAGTGTCACCGCATGGCTGCGGCCCTGACCCCGGGCGACCCCGGTGATGAAGGCGACTTTTCCGTCCAGATTTCCCATTGATCCTCGCTCCGCCGAATGGCTGTAACCGTGTTACAGCGGTACGGTAACGTGGTTACTCTCCGGCGGCAAGGGTGTATCGACAGTGGCAGAAGAGCGTGATGGGATCCTCGACATCGTTGTGGAGCTCCTCGAGACCGAGGGCTACGAGGCGGTGCAACTGCGCGAGGTGGCGCGCCGCGCGAAGACCTCGTTGGCCACGATCTACAAGCGCTACTCGACCCGCGACGAGTTGATCCTGGCCGCGCTGGATTCCTGGATGGCCGAGAACCGGTATTCGGGAGTTGCCGGGCAGGTGCGTGCGCCGGGGGAGTCTCTGTACGAGGCCCTGATGCGGATGTTCCGCACCATCTTCGAGCCGTGGGAGAAGCACCCCGACATGCTCAGGGCCTACTCGCGGGCCAGGGCGGCCCCGGGCGGGGACCGTCTGGTGCGTCGCGGTCTCGACGCCGTGGTTCCTGCCGGCCTGTCCATCCTGGCCGGCGTCGACGAGGCATTCGTCCACGATCTCGACAACATCCTGATGAACTTGGTCTTCGGCCTGGTCGGCCGGTTCACCGCGGGCGAGCTCGCGATCACCGACATCTTGCCCAGCCTTGACCGGACCGTCTACTGGCTCACGGCGGGATATGAGGCCAGGCGCTAGCCGATCTGAGCGTCGATGAACTCGACGATGTCCGCGGCGACCTCGCGGTGCACGGACTCGTTGAGGATGTCGTGGCGGCCGCCCGCAAATTCCTTGAACTGCAAGGGTTCTATTTGTTCGGCGTATGCCTTGACCGCGCCGGCCGGGGCGATGACGTCGGCCGAACCGTGCAGGGCCAGGGTCGGCACGGTGAGCTTGGGCAGCTCGGCGCCGAACCGGTCCCAGGCCCGGTCCAGCTCGCGGGTGAGCGCGGCCCCGTCGGCGTCGACGAAGGCCAGCGGATCGTTCTCCAGGGCATCCAGGTAGAACGGATCGGACGACAGCCAGTTCGGGTCGAGGTCCAAATCGGTGTCCGTATCGAGCATTTCGGGGATCGGAACCAACGGGGCACCGGAGATGATGCCCGCCCGGTACCGGTCGGGTTCGCCGAGCAGCCGGAACAGGGTCACCACCGAGCCGAACGAATGCCCTTGTGCCACCAGCGGGATGCCGGGTGTCTCCTGCTCGGCGAGGGCGGTCAGTGCCTCGGCGAGTCCCGAGCTGTCCTCGATGCTGCCGAAGTCGCCCCGGGTGCCCGGGGTCAGGCCGTGCCCGAACTGGTCGACCGCCCACAGGTCGATGCCCGCGGCGTTGAGCGCGAAGCCGTACCGGTGGTAGACCCCGGTGTGTTCACCGAACCCGTGCAGGAAGACGACGGCTGCCCGGGGTTCGGATGCGGCCCAGTGCCGGTAGTAGGCCTGCCCGCGATCGTGCTCGATGAATGGCATACCGCCCACTGCAGCAATATCGGGGCCGGACCGCAAGCATTCTTCTCATCGGGTCAGCGAATGCCGAGCAGCACCTCGTGTTGGTCGGTCATCCGATCCTGGATCGCCTCGACCACGGCGGCCACCACCGGGCGGCGCAGCGTTTCAGCCCGGGCCACCAGCCAATAGCTCAACCGAACCGTCAGTTCTGCGGGCAGCACCCGCACCAGATCCTCGTGCCGGTCGGCCATGAAACACGGCAGCAGGCCCAGTCCGGCCGCGGCGCGGGTGGCCTCGACGTGGACGAACACGTTGGTGGACGTCACCGACTCGTGCATGGCCGGCGCAAAGCTGCTGGCCATGTCGAGGTCGTCGACCTGCAGCATCGAATCGATGAAGTAGACCAACGGAAACCGGGCCAGGTCGGCGATGTCGGAAGGGGTGCCGTGTTCGGCGAGATAGGAACGCGCACCGTACAGGCCCAGGCAGTAGTCACCGAGGCGGATCGCCTCGGCACGCCGGACCTGGGGTGCGCCCACGACGATCTCGAGGTCCAGGCTCGACCGCTGTTGGGAGGCGCGGCGGGTGGCGGTCACGATTTCGACGGTCAGGCGAGGGTGCTGACGTTGCACCTGGGCCGCCGCGGGCGCGGCGATGTAGGCGCTGAAGCCGTCGGTCGCCGAGATCCGGACCACGCCCTCGAGTTGCCGGGCGCCGGTGGTGCTCAGCGTGGATACCGCGGACTCGACGGCCTCGGCGGCGGCGAGCGCCTCGCGGCCGAGGTCGGTGAGTTCCCATCCGCCACCGGCTCGGGTCAGTACCCGACCCCCGATGGCCTGCTCGAGCGCGGCGATGCGCCGCGAGATCGTGGTGTGGTTGATGCCCAGCTCATCGGCCGCGGCGGTGTAGCGGCCGGAGCGGCCGACGGCCAGCAGGACGAGTAGATCGTCCGCGCTGGGGCGGCCGGGCCTTTGCGCACCGTCCATCTCTGCATTTTTGCAGACTGACGGTGCGGTTTTACCCATTGCGGAGGGTTCGGCGTGCATGAATACTCACGAAAGCTGTCAGGCACATCACAGTCACGTCATAAGGAGAACCGCAGATGAGCGCGCCAAATGCGACCGGTCTGCGCCGCGTCGTCGCCGCCTCGATGGCTGGCACGGTGGTCGAGTGGTACGAGTTCTTCCTGTACGGAACCGCCGCCACGCTGGTGTTCAACAAGTTGTTCTTCCCGCAGGGCGGCAACGATCTGGACGCCATCATGGCGGCCTTCGGTACCTACGCCATCGGCTTCCTGGCCCGCCCGCTGGGCGGCATCGTGTTCGGTCACTACGGCGACAAGTTCGGCCGCAAGAAGCTGCTGCAGTTCAGCCTGATACTTGTCGGCCTGGCCACGTTCCTGATGGGCTGCCTGCCGACCTACGCGCAGATCGGTTACCTGGCGCCGATCCTGCTGGTGGTCCTGCGGTTCCTACAGGGCTTCGCAGTTGGCGGCGAGTGGGGTGGTGCCGTGCTGCTCGTGGCCGAGCACAGCCCGAACCAGTCCCGCGGATTCTGGGCCAGCTGGCCGCAGGCCGGCGTGCCGGTGGGCAACATGCTGGCCACCGTGGTGCTGCTGCTACTCAACGGACTGCTCAGTGCCGACGCGTTCCTGTCCTGGGGTTGGCGCGTGGCGTTCTGGCTGTCGGCTGTGGTGGTGCTGATCGGCTACTACATCCGCACCAAGGTGACCGACGCTCCGATTTTCGTTGCGGCCCAACAGGAAGCCGAACAGATCAAGGCCAGCTCGTTCAGCGCGATCGAGGTGGTCAAGCGCTATCCGCGCGGGGTGTTCACCGCGATGGGTCTGCGCTTCGGCGAGAACATCATGTACTACCTGGTGGTCACGTTCTCGATCACCTATCTCAAGGAGCACGTGCATTCCGACACCAGCGACATCCTGTGGTGGCTGCTCATCGCCCACACGGTGCACCTCGCGGCCATCCCGACCGTCGGGGCCCTGTCGGACCGTTACGGGCGGAAGCCGGTGTACTTCCTCGGTGCCGTCGGCGCGGCCTGCTGGGGCTTCTTCGCCTACCCGATGATGGACAGCGGCCAGTATCTGCCGGTGATCGCGGCCATCAGTTTGGGTCTGGTGATCCATGCCCTGATGTATGCGCCGCAGCCCGCACTGATGTCCGAGATGTTCCCCACCCGGATGCGTTATTCCGGTGTCTCCCTTGGCTATCAGGTCACCTCGATCGCCGCCGGATCGCTGGCGCCGATCATCGCGGTCTGGTTGTTGAAGACCTACGCCTCCTCGGTTCCGATCGCGGTGTACCTCGCGCTGGCCGCATTGGTGACGCTGATCGCGTTGGCGTTCACCCGCGAGACCAAGGGTGTCGACCTGGCCGACATCGATGCTGCTGACTTGGAACGGGCCGCGGCATGAGTGAGCTGGCCGGCCGTAGCGCCCTGGTCACCGGTGCTGCCAGCGGGATCGGTGCGGCCTGTGCGCGTGAGCTCGCGTCCCGCGGGGCCGTTGTCACGGTGGCCGACGTCGACGCGGTGGGAGCCGAGGCCGTCGCCGCTGAGATCGGCGGAAAGCCCTGGGCGGTGGACCTTCTCGATGTGTCGGCGCTGGAGACGCTGCAGCTGGACTGCGACATCCTGGTGAACAACGCCGGGGTGCAGAGCATCCATCCGATCCAGGATTTCCCGCCCGAGAAATTCCGGATGCTGCTCGCGTTGATGGTCGAGGTGCCGTTCCTGCTGATCCGCGCCGCCCTGCCGCACATGTACGCGCAGGGGTTCGGCCGCGTCGTGAACATCTCCTCGGTGCACGGTCTGCGCGCCTCGGAATTCAAGTCCGGCTACGTCACCGCCAAGCATGCGCTGGAGGGGTTGTCGAAGGTGACCGCCCTGGAGGGCGGGCCGCACGGGGTGACCAGCAACTGCGTCAACCCCGGCTATGTGCGCACTCCGCTGGTCACCAAACAGATCGCCGATCAGGCCCGCATCCACGGCATTCCCGAGCAGGACGTGCTGGCCGAGGTGCTGCTCAAGGAGAGCGCGGTCAAGCAATTGGTCGAGCCGGAAGAGGTAGGCGCGTTGGTAGGTTGGCTGGCGTCGCCGAACGCCCGGATGGTGACCGGGGCGTCGTACACGATGGATGGTGGGTGGAGCGCAAGATGACCACAACGGAAGCTCAATGGGAACCGTCGCCGGAAGGCGTCGCGGCCGCTCGGGTCACGGACTTCGCCCGGTTCGTCGAATCCCGCGCCGGAATCAGCGCGCCCGACTATCAGAGCCTGTGGCAGTGGTCCGTCGATGATCCGACGGCGTTCTGGGGCGCGCTGTGGGATTACTTCGACCTCGGCGAGCGGCCGGAGCAGGTGCTCGTCGGCGAGGAGATGCCGGGCGTGCGCTGGTTCCCCGGTGCCCGGCTCAACTACGTCGACCAGGTGGCCCGCCAGGCCCGGAACGATCGTCCGGCCATCCTCACCGTCGCCGAAGGCGGTGCAGTCACCGAGCTGTCCTGGGCTGAATTGTTGCGTCGTACCGCAGCTTTCGCGCACACCCTGCGGTCACTCGGTGTGCAGCCGGGGGACCGCGTGGTCGGCTACCTACCGAACATCGCCGAGGCCATCATCGCGTTCCTGGCGACCGCGAGCATCGGTGCGATCTGGAGTGCCTGCGGCCAGGACTACACCGCCAAGGCGGCCCTGGACCGGCTCGGCCAGTTGGAGCCGACCGTGCTGCTGACCGCCGACGGCTATCAATTCGGGGGCAAGTCGCACGACAAGAGCGCCGACATCGCCGCCGTGCGCGAGGGCCTGCCCACGTTGAAGGCCTCGGTGCTGGTGTCACGACTGGGTGCGGCCCGTGACGATTGGCTGGACTGGGAGTCCGCGACTGCCGGTAGGGCCGAATTGGTCACGACACCGGTCGATTTCGATCACCCGCTGTGGGTCCTGTACTCGTCGGGTACCACCGGGCTGCCCAAGGGGATCATGCACGGCCACGGCGGCGTGCTGCTCGAACACCTCAAAGCGGTGTCGCTGCAGTCCGACATCGGTCGTGACGACACCTTCTTCTGGTACACCAGCCCGAGCTGGATGATGTGGAACTTCCAGGTGGCCGGCCTGCTGGTCGGGGCCACCATCGTCTGTTACGAGGGCAGCCCTACCTACCCGACGGCCGACGCACTGTGGCACATCGCGGCCACCGTCCGTGCGACGGTCCTGGGCACCAGCCCCGGTTACGTTCTGGCCTGCGCGAAGGCCGGTGCGGTACCCCGTGAAGAGCACGACCTGTCGGCGCTGAGGACCGTGGGCATCACCGGATCGTCGCTGCCGCCATCGTCGGCGTTGTGGCTGCGCGACAACGTCGGCGAGCGGGTGCAGGTCGCCTCGATCAGCGGCGGCACCGACGTGGTGTCGGCGTTCATCGGCGGTGTGCCGACAGTGCCGGTGTGGCCGGGTGAGTTGTCGGCCCGCTACCTCGGGGCGGCAGTGGAGGCCTGGGATGAATCCGGTAATCCCGTGCGCGGCGAGGTCGGCGAGCTGGTGATCACCAAGCCGCTGCCCTCGATGCCGATCGCGTTCTGGAACGACGCTGACGGATCCCGTTACCGCGACGCCTATTTCGAGATGTTCCCCGGAGTGTGGCGCCATGGTGACTGGATCACCATCACCGACCACGACAGCGTCGTCGTGCACGGCCGGTCGGACTCCACGCTGAACCGCAACGGCATCCGCATGGGCAGCGCCGACATCTACCAGTCGGTGGAGCGGTTGCCCGAGATCGCCGAGGCGCTGGTGATCGGGGCCGAGCAGCCTGACGGCGGCTATTGGATGCCGTTGTTCGTGGTGCTGGCCGAGGGCGTCGAGCTCAATGATGCGGTGCGGGACAAGATCATTCAGACCATCCGTACCGAGGTGTCGCCACGGCATGTGCCCGACGACATCCTCGTCGCCCCGGGCATTCCGCACACCCGCACGGGCAAGAAGCTCGAGGTCCCGATCAAGAAGCTGTTCCAGGGCGCGGACGCGGCCAAGGTGGTCGAGCGCAGCGCGGTGGACAACCCGGATCTGCTGGATTGGTACGCGGCCGTCAAGCGGTAGGTGGTGTGGTCCGGTACCGGCACGTTCGATCTGTCCAAAGTTGTCGGTGGGTGGTGGCATAATCGAACGTATGTTCGAGACCGTGTCGGATGTGGCCCTGATCGACAGGATCAGTGCCGGGGCGCGGGCGGAGTCGGTGGCGATCGCGGGCCGGTTGGCAGCGATCGGGGCGTTGGACAGCCTGCGGGAACAGGAGTTGGTCGAAAGCATTTTGTGGCGGACTGATCCGTTCGAAGAAGTGGCCGCGGAGGTGTCGGCGGCGTTGCGGATCAGTCGGGGTCGGGCCGGGACCCAGGTTCACCATGCCCGGGTGTTGCGGGACAAGCTGCCGTTGGTGGCGGCACGGTTCGCGGTTGGGGATATCGATTATCGGGTGGTGTGCACGATCATTGCCCGCACCGGCATCGTGGACCCGGCAGTGTGGGCCGGGTTGGATGCGGAGTTGGCGGCGCGGGCGCATCGGTGGATGCGGTTCTCGCAGCGGCAGTTGCGGGACCGGGTGGATCAGTGGATCGCCAAACTCGACCCGAATGGGGTGCGGGTGCCCCCGGATGTGGCCGAGGAGCGGTTCGTGCAGATCGAGGCGGGCAGCCCAGGCAAGGCGACGGTGTGGGCCAACCTGGATGCCGCCGAAGGGACAGCATTCGATCAACGCCTCAACGCCCTGGCCGACACGGTGTGTGAGCACGATCCACGTACCCATGAGCAGCGCCGCGCGGATGCGGTGGGGCCGTTGGCCCGATTGGAAGCCCAACTGGCCTGCCGGTGTGGTCGTGACGAGTGCCCGGCCGCGCAGAAGCGGGCCGCCGCCGATGCGGCGGTCATCCACGTGCTGGCCGATCGGGCCACCGTCGATGGCACCTCGGATGATCCGGGATACCTACCCGGGCATGGCATCCTGCCCGCCGAGTCGGTGCGCGACCTCGCCGCCACGGCGAAGATCAAGCCGCTGCACGTGCCTGCCGAACCGGACCAACCCAGCGAGCCGGGTGATGCGTCTGATGGGTCTGAGCCTGGCTATCGCCCATCGGTGGCCCTCTCGGAGTTCATCCGCTGGCGAGACCTGACGTGCCGCTTCCCCGGCTGCGATGCCCCCGTCCAGCGCTGCGACATCGACCACACGATGCCCTACCCGCTGGGCCCCACCCACCCGTCCAACAACAAGCTCTACTGCCGCGCCCACCACTTGGTCAAGACGTTCTGCGCGGGCTGGTCGGACCGTCAACTCCCCGATGGCACCGTCGAATTCACCGCACCGACCGGGCACACCTACACCACTGAACCGCACGGCGCCGGCCTGTTCCCGACCCTGGCACAACCCACTGGGGAGCTGAACCTTCCCGAACCGCCGGCCCACCACCCGAACCGGGGCGCGAGGATGCCGACCCGCCGCCAAACCCGCGAGCAGGACCGCCGAGACCGGATCAACGCCGAACGACGGCTACGCGCCGAACTCAACACCGACCTCGAAATCGAACGCGAATACCAAGCCTGGCTCGCCGAAGAATACGGACCACCCCCACCATTCTGAGGGACGGGCGTCAGCCCAACCACGCACCGATCCGGCGCAGCGCCTCTTCGATATCGCTGGTCGGCCCGGCGAAGGACAGCCGGACATAGGAGCCGCCGCGCACGGTGTCGAAGTCGATCCCGGGCGCGATGGCGACTCCGGTGTCGGCCAAGAGCTTCGAGCACCAGGCCAAGGAGTCGTCGGTGTACTGGCTGACATCGGCGTACACATAGAAGGCGCCGTCGGTCGGGGCAAGCCGGTCGATGCCGATGCCGCGCAGCCCGTCCAGCAGCAGCGTGCGGTTGTCGCCGTAGTGCGAGAGCAGGCCGTCGGCCTCGGCCAGTGACTCCGGGGTGAACGCGGCGACCGCGGCATGCTGGGCCAGCGCGGGCGGGCAGATGGTGAAGTTGCCGGTGAGCCGGTCGACCGCGCGCTGCAGTCCGGTGGGCACCAGCAGCCAGCCCAGCCGCCACCCGGTCATCGCGAAGTACTTCGAGAAGCTGTTGACCACAACGGCATTGCGCGAGGTCTCCCACGCGCAGCTGGTCTCGGGCGCGCCGGGGTAGACCAGGCCGTGGTAGACCTCGTCGCTGATCAACCGCACACCGGAGTTGTCACACCACGTCGCGATGGCGGCCAACTCGGCGGGCGGAATGACGGTGCCGGTCGGGTTGGCCGGGCTGGCGACGATCACACCGGCCACCGGGGGATCGAGCGCCTCGAGCATCGCGACCGTCGGCTGGAACCGGGTCTCGGGGCCGCACGGGATCTCGACCACCTCACAGCCCAGCGCAGTGAGGATGTTCCGGTAACAGGGGTAGCCCGGGCTGGCGATCGCCACCCGATCGCCGGCGTCGAAACATGCCAGGAAGGTCAGCAGGAATCCGCCCGACGATCCGGTGGTGAGCACCACCTCGTCGACGCCGACCTCGACGCCGTACTTGCGGTACGACGCGGCGATCTCGGCGCGCAGCTCGGGGAGACCGAGCGCGACGGTGTAACCGAGCGAGCCCTGGTTCAGCGCGGCGACGGCGGCGTCGCGCACCGCCGTCGGTGCCCCGGCACTGGGCTGCCCGGCGGACAGGTTGACCAGGTCGCCGTGCGTGCGCTGGCGTTCGTCCGCGGCCAGCCACACATCCATGACGTGGAACGGCGGAATCCCGGCTCGCAGTGCGACGTGATCAGTCATGTCCTGGAGGCTAGAACACTTCGGCTTCGAGCCGGCGCAGCTGCTCGCGCGGCGGCCCCAGCAACTGGGCGCTGCCGTGCGCCCGCTTGAAGTACAGCTGGATGTCG
Source organism: Mycobacterium sp. DL99 (assembly GCF_004762045.1). GTDB lineage: Bacteria > Actinomycetota > Actinomycetes > Mycobacteriales > Mycobacteriaceae > Mycobacterium. Next base: position 5,815,973 of record NZ_SJOM01000007.1, on the reverse strand, counting down.
CTCTCCCAGGTGATGGCGATACCGCCGTGCAGCTGGACCGCCTCGGCGGCCACCGCCGACAGCGCCTCACTGGCGAAGTAGCGGGCCAGGGAAGCCGTGGTGGGCGACGGAGCGGCGATGGCGTCGTTGACGACGGCGCGCGCCGAGGACACCTTGACGTACAGGTCAGCCATCCGGTGCTTGAGGGCTTGGAAGCTGCCGATCGCACGTCCGAACTGCACCCGGTCCTTGGTGTAGGCGACCGTGAGGTCCAGGCAGCGTGACGCGGCACCGATCTGCTCGGCGGCCATCAGCAGGGCGGCGGTGTCGGCCAGGCCGGGATCGGCGCCGAGGACGACGGTGTCACCCGGGATCACCGCGGACAGCCGGCGGGTCAGATCCATGGTGGATTTCGGGGTGGCCGTGAACGTGGTCCAGCGGGTCAGGTTCTCCCCGTCGGCGGCGATGACGACATCGGCCACATCACCGTTGATGACGTAGTCGGCGTCGAACGCCACGGTGCCGATGGACGCGCCTTCGGCCAGCCCTTCAAGCGGCTCGTGATCGTCGACGGCCAGCAGGGCGAGTTCAGCAAGCGTGGTGCCGAGCAACGGGGTCGGCACCAGGGCCTTGCCGAGCTCTTCGAGAACCACTGCGGCATCGGCGAGTTCGCCTCCGGCGCCGCCCAGTTCCTCCGGGACCACCAGAGCGGCTGCGCCGACCTGCTCACACAGCAGGCTCCACAGTTTCTCGTCGTAGCCGCGTTCGGATTCCATCGCCGCGCGCACGGCCTCGGGGGAGGCGTGTTTGTCCACCAACGCGGCGACGGTTTCGCGCAGCAGTTGCCGTTCTTCACTCACGAGAGGACCTCCAGCAGTCGACGACGGTGCAGAGTGGGATCGCCCCAGGCGCTGCGCAATGCCTGTACGCGCAGCAGTGACAGGGACAGGTCGTGTTCCTGGGTGAACCCGATGGCCCCGTGGGTCTGCAGCGCAGAGCGGGCGGCCAGCAGCGCGGCGTCGGCGGCGGCCACCTTGGCGGCGCTGATGTCACGTGCGGTGTCGGGTGACCCCTCGGCCAGCGACAGTGCCGCGCCGTAGACCAGCGGCCGGGCCAGTTCGACGGCGATGAGCACGTCGGCCAGCTTGTGCTTGATGGCCTGGTATGAGCCGATGATTCGGCCGAACTGGGTGCGCTGCTTGGCGTATTCGACGGACTGGTCGAGCATGGCCTGCCCGGCGCCGACCAGTTGGGCGGCGGTCGCCAGGACACCGAACTCGTAGGCCCGCGCGGTGTCGGCGGACTGGGTGTCACCAGATGCCGTGACGTCGAACAGCTTTCGGGACGGGTCGACGGAATCGTGTGCAGCGCCGACGGTGGCGTCACCCACCTGACCGTCGGTGGCCAGCAGGGTCAGGCCTGCGACGTCGGCGTTGACGGCACGCGGCACCTGCGGAGGCATGGCTACGGTGGCGATCAGCTCGCCGGAGGCCAGTGCTCCCGCCCGCTCGTCATCGGCGAGCAGAATCGGTGCGACGGCGATGGATTCGGTCACCGGACCGGGTACGGCCCAGTAGCCCAATCGCTCCAGGGCGACGACGAGGTCGACCGGGTGGGCCTCGATGCCGTCGTACTTCTCGGGCACCAGCAGTGCGGTCACCCCGAGGTCGGTCAGCTGTGCCCACACCTTGCGGCCGGGTGCGGTGTCCCCGTCACCCCAGGCGCGCACGGCGGCCGGGACATCAGCGGCGCCGAGCGCCGCGTCGATGCTGGCCGCGAAGTCTCGCTGCTGTTCGTCAATCTCGAAGTTCACTTCGGCTCCCGGGGCAGGCCAAGAAGGCGCTCGGCAATGATGTTGCGCTGGATCTCGTTGGTGCCGGCGTAGATCGGGCCGCCCAGCGCGAACAGCAGACCTTCGGTCCAGTGATCAACCAACTCGGCGTCGGGACCCTGCAGGTCCAGTGCGGTCTGGTGCAGGGCGACGTCCAGGTCGGACCAGAACGCCTTGGTCACCGAGGACTCGGCGCCTAGCTCACCGCCGTTGGCCAGCCGGGTGACGGTGCCGAAGGTGTGCAGCCGGTAGGCCTGGGCCTTGATCCAGGCGTCCGCGACGCGGTCGGTGAACACCGGATCGGGGTTCGACTTCCACTGCGCGACAAGCCGTTCGGCGGGGGCCATGAAGCGGGCCGGGCTGCGCAGCGACATGCCGCGCTCGTTGCTCGACGTGCTCATCGCCGCGCGCCAGCCCTCGTGCACGCCGCCGATCACATCGTTGTCCGGCACGAACACGTCGTCGAGGAAGATCTCGCCGAAACCGGTGTCTCCACCCAACTGGGCGATCGGGCGCACGGTGATCCCGGGCGCCGTGAGGTCGAACATGAAGTAGGTCAGGCCCTTGTGGCGCTGTGCCTCTGGGTCGGAGCGGAACAGGCCGAAGCCGCGCTCGCCGAACGGTGCGCGTGAGCTCCAGATCTTCTGTCCGTTGAGCTTCCAGCCGCCGTCGACCTTGGTGGCCGTCGAGCGCAGCGAGGCCAGGTCGCTGCCCGACTCGGGCTCGGACCAGGCCTGAGCCCAGATCTCCTCGCCACTGGCCATCTTCGGCAGCACGCGCTGGAGCTGCTCGTCGGTGCCGTGCGCGAACAGTGTCGGCGCCAGCATCGCGGTGCCGTTGGCGCTGGCCCGGCCGGGCGCGCCGGCGTGGAAGTACTCCTCCTCGAACACCACCCACTGCAGCAGGGTGGCGTCGCGGCCGCCGTACTCCTTGGGCCAGGCGATCACCGACAGTCCGGCGTCGAAGAGCGCCTTGTCCCAGCGGCGGTGCTGTTCGAACCCCTCAAGGGTGTCGTACGACTTCGTCGGGAAGGACTCCCGGTTGGCCGTCAGGAAGTCGCGGACCTCGGCCCGGAAGGCCTCGGTCTCGTCGTCGAATGTCAGGTCCATTGCACCCCTTCTCGGGTCCCTCTGCTGCGCAGCACCGGTTTGATCACCTTGCCGCCCGGATTTCGCGGCAGCACATCCAAAAACTCAACTGATCGCGGCGCTTTGAAGTTCGCCAGATGCTCACGCGCGTAAGCGATCACGGCGGCCTCGTCGAGCGTCGTGCCGGGCTTGAGCACAACGTAGGCCTTGCCGACCTCACCGAGCCGTTCGTCGGGCACGCCGATCACCGCGGACTCGGCCACCCCGTCCAACCGGGCCAGAACCTGCTCGATCTCGGCCGGGTACACATTGAACCCGCCGCTGATGTACATGTCCTTGAGGCGGTCGGTGATGGTCAGGTTGCCGCGCGCGTCGAGCGTGCCGATATCGCCGGTGTGCAGCCAGCCGTCGGCGTCGATGGTCGCTGCGGTGGCCTCCGGGTCGTCGAGGTAGCCGAGCATGACGTTGGGTCCGCGCAGCAGCACCTCGCCCGAATCATCCAGGCGCAGTTCGAAATCGGCGATGGGACGGCCGCAGGTGGTGGCCACGGTGACGGCGTCGTCTTGCGCGCGGCACATGGTGCCGAATCCGGCCGCCTCGGTCAGCCCGTAGGCGGTCAGCACGATGTCGATGTCGAGTTCGGACTGCATCCGCTCGATCAGGACCACCGGGACGACGGCGGCGCCGGTCACCGAGAAGCGCAGCGAGGACAGGTCGTAGTCGGCGCGCGTGGGATGGTCCAGCAGGGTCTGGAAGATGGTCGGCGGGCCGGGCAGCACGGTAATACGCTGTTCGGCAATGGTTTTCAGCACCTGCTCGGGCTTGAATGTGAGCACCGGGTACAGCGTCGCGCCGGTCTGAAGGCAGGCCAGGATGCCGGCCTTGTAGCCGAAGTTGTGGAAGAACGGGTTGATGCACAGGTAGCGGTCGGAGCTGGTGACCTGCCCGCACTCGGCCCAGGCCGCCGATCCGTCGAGGGACTGCCGGTGCGCGCACCGCACACCCTTGCTGCGTCCCGTGGTGCCGGAGGTGAACAGGATGTCGGAGACGTCGTCGGGCTGCACCGCGGCGGCGCGTGCATCGACTCGATCCATGGCGGCAACGCCGCCCCCGCGGGCGACGAACTCGTCCCACGTTCCGTCCTGCTTCTCGATCGGCACCCGCACGATGTGGCGCAACGCGGGCAGCGCGTCGCGATCCAGTTCGGCGGCGCGGTCGGAGCCGAGGAACTCGCCCGAGGCGATCAACAGTGGAGCCTCGGTGCGGGCCAGGATGTCGGTGGCCTCGCTGGCGGTGTAGCGGGTGTTCAGCGGCACCATCTGCGCGCCGGCGTAGTGCGTGGCCAGGCAGGCCACCACCCAGTGCCAGGTGTTGGGCGACCAGATCGCCACCCGGTCGCCGGGTTCGACGCCGAGGTCGATCATGGCCGCGGCGGCCTGGCGTACGTGCGCGCGCAGTTCCGAATAGGTGAGGCGCTGATCGTCACTGACCAGGGCTTCATGGTCGGAAAACTGCACGGCAACCCGGTCCAGCACCGCTGGAACGGTGCGGCGATCGCTCGTCATCGATGCTCCCTTAACAAAGCAAGTGCTTGGTAGGTTAGCCTACAGGGGTGATAGAGGTCCAGGAGTTCCGGGCCGAGGTCCGGCAGTGGCTCGCAGACAATCTTGTAGGCGAATTCGCAGCGCTCAAGGGCCTGGGTGGACCGGGGCGTGAACACGAAGCCTTCGAAGAACGTCGGGCGTGGAATCAGCATCTGGCCGCGGCGGGATTGACCTGCCTCGGCTGGCCGGTGGAGCACGGCGGCCGTGGGCTGTCGGTCGCGCATCGCGTCGCCTTCTACGAGGAGTACGCCCGCGCGAACGCTCCCGACAAGGTCAACCACCTGGGCGAGGAACTGCTCGGGCCGACGCTCATCGAGTACGGCACCCCCGAACAGCAGCAGCGGTTCCTACCCAAGATCCTCGACGTCACCGAGCTGTGGAGCCAGGGCTACTCCGAGCCCAACGCCGGCAGTGACCTGGCCAACGTCGCGACGACGGCCGAGCTGGTCGGCGATGAGTGGGTCATCAACGGCCAGAAGGTGTGGACGTCGCTGGCCCACTGGGCGCAGTGGTGCTTCGTGGTGGCGCGTACGGAGAAGGGCTCCAAGCGGCACGCCGGACTGTCCTATCTGCTGGTGCCGCTGAATCAGCCGGGCGTCGAGATCCGCCCGATCATCCAGCTGACCGGAGACTCCGAGTTCAACGAGGTGTTCTTCGACGACGCCCGCACCGATGCCTCGCTCGTGGTCGGTCAGCCCGGCGACGGCTGGCGCGTGGCGATGGGCACGCTGACCTTCGAGCGCGGCGTGTCCACGCTCGGCCAGCAGATCCGCTACGCCCGTGAGCACTCCAACCTGGTCGAGCTGGCCAAGCGCACCGGCGCGGCCGACGACCCGCTGATCCGTCAGCGGCTGACCGAGTCGTGGACCGGCCTGCAGGCCATGCGTTCCTACGCGCTGGCGACCATGGATGTCGAACAGCCCGGCCAGGACAACGTGTCGAAGCTGTTGTGGGCCAACTGGCATCGCGATCTCGGCGAGATCGCCATGGACGTGCAGGGGATGGCCGGACTGACGCTGCCTGATGGCGAGTTCGACGAGTGGCAGCGGCTCTATCTGTTCTCGCGTTCGGACACCATCTACGGCGGGTCCAACGAAATTCAGCGCAACATCATCGCCGAGCGGGTGCTCGGTCTACCCCGAGAGGCCAAGGGCTGAGCATGAGTGATCTGTCCGTAGCTCCCAAAGAGGTTGAGGGCCACGGCCTGCTGAAGGGCAAGGTCGTCCTGGTGACCGCCGCCGCCGGTACCGGCATCGGCTCGTCCACCGCGCGCCGAGCGCTGCTGGAGGGCGCCGACGTCGTGGTGTCCGACTACCACGAGCGGCGACTGAACGAGACCCGCGACCAGCTGGCCGAGCTCGGCCTGGGCCGGGTCGAGGCCGTGGTCTGCGACGTCACCTCCACCGAGGCGGTCGACGCCCTCATCGCCCGGTCGGTCGAAAAGATGGGCCGCCTGGACGTTTTGGTGAACAACGCCGGCCTCGGCGGCGAAACCCCGCTGATCGACATGACCGACGACGAGTGGGACCGGGTCCTGAACGTCACGCTGAACTCGGTCATGCGAGCCACCCGCGCCGCCCTGCGCTACTTCCGGGACGTCGAGCACGGCGGCGTGATCGTCAACAACGCCAGCGTTCTCGGCTGGCGCGCGCAGCACTCGCAGTCGCACTACGCCGCCGCCAAGGCCGGCGTCATGGCGCTGACCCGTTGCAGCGCAATCGAAGCCGTCGAATTCGGAGTGCGGATCAACGCGGTCTCGCCGAGCATCGCGCGGCACAAGTTCCTGGAGCGCTCGGCCGATGCGGCCCTGCTGGACCGGCTGTCCTCGGACGAGGCGTTCGGCCGCGCCGCCGAGCCGTGGGAGATCGCCACCACCATCGCGTACCTGGCCAGCGACTACTCGAGCTACCTGACCGGCGAGGTCATCTCGGTTTCCAGCCAGCGGGCCTGACCGAAGGGCGCTACCGCAGGACGGGATCGCCGTGCGGTGACAGGGCGCGTGCGAGATCGGTGGTGCTCGGCGCGCCCTGCCAGTCACCGGGCACCGTGCACGCCAGGGCTCCGCAGACTGCGGCTGCCGCCAGGCTCTCCGGGACCGTGTGTCCCGTCATGGTGTGAGCCAGGTAGCCGGCGACGAAAGCGTCTCCGGCGCCGACGGAATCGATTGCGTCGACCGGGTGCGGATCCTGGCGGTGGAGTACTCCGCCCACCGATGCGGCCGCTCCCGCCTCGCCCAGCTTGATCACCGCATAGCCGCGTGCGAGCGCGGACAGGGCGTCGCAGGTTTCGCTCAGCTCCCGGGCGCCGGTGAACATGTGGGCCTCGTCGCGGCCCGCGAAGACGATGTCGGCATCGGCGAGCATCGGTTCGAGGACCCGAACGGCGGTCTGCCGATCCCACAGTGCGCTGCGGTAATTGATGTCGAACGACACGGGGATATCGCGGTCACGGGCCAGCGCCAAGATGTGGTCGACTGTGCCGCGGCAACTTTCGCTCAACGCCGGTGTGATCCCGGACAGGTGCACATATGTGGCGCCGTCCAGCACGCTCGCGTCGATATCGTCCGGCGTGAGCGCTGCCGCCGCGCTGGTGGACCGGTAGTAGAGGACTTCGGTGTGGGTGGCCGAATGCCGATTCTTGATCATCAGGCCGGTGGGTCGGCTCGTGTCGCGGCACGCGATCACTCGAACATGTTCAGCCGACAGTTCGCGTTCCACGAGTTCGCCGACGGCGTCTGCGCCGAGCCTGGATATCCAGGTCGAACTGATCCCGAGGCGAGCGACACCGATCGCGACGTTGGATTCCGCGCCGCCTACGGAGAGGGCCAGATGGGTTTGATGTCGCAGAGGCCCGGGGGACGGGGAGGTGAGCAGCCCCATCGTCTCACCGATGGTGACCAGCGACGGAATGCGTTGAGTCATCGACCCACATTCCGTACGGCACGTGCGGCGCGGGCTCGTAGTCCGGCCTCATCGCCGGTGCGGTGATAGTCGCCTTGCAACACCGCACCGAGGCCGACCGCCCGGGCGCCGCCGTCGAGCCAATCGCCGATGTCGTCGAGTCCGATTCCGCCGGTGGGGATGAGCGGGATGTCAGGCAGCGGCGCTCTGAGGTCGCGCAGGTAGCCGATGCCGAGGCGGCCGGCCGGAAACAGTTTCACCGCAGTCGCCCCGGCTGCCCACGCGGCGCACACCTCGGTGGGGGTGAACGCACCGGGGTAGACCTCCAGGCCCTGGGCGACCGCCGCCGCGACGATGGCATGGTCGGTATGGGGTGAGACGACGAATGATGCTCCGGCACTGGCGACCTCATCCACCTGGGACACCGTGGTGACGGTGCCTGCGCCGACGACGACGTCATCGGTCGCCGCCGCCCGGATGGTGCGGATGGCGTCAAGTGCTCCCGCGGTGGACATCGTCACTTCGATACGGCGCAATCCTTCATCGACCAGGATGGTGGCCAGCGCAGGAAACGATTCCGCACTGGGCGCGCGAAGGACCGCGAGCAGTCTGTCGGTGGTGTGGCTCATGGTGTGGCCCCGTTCTGTCTGGTGCGTGCGGTTCAGGCGCCGGTGAAGTGGGCTTGCCGTTTGTGGACGAAGGCGTCGATGCCCTCTCGACCGTCGGCACTGTCGAACAATCGGCCCAGCGCACTCTGCTCGGCGGTCAATGCGGCGCGGCGATCACCGACGACGCCGTCGTCGATCACGCGCTTCGCCTCCCGGACCGCAAGCGGCGCGCTGGCCGCGAGTCCGGTGGCGAATTCGAGCGCGCGGGGCAACAACTGCTCAGCCTCGGTGACCTCGATGAGCAGATTGCGCCGTAGCGCCTCGTCCGGCCTGATGGTCCGGCCGGTCATCACGATCTCTTTGGTGAATCGCACACCCGCGCTCTGTGCGAGGCGTTGGGTCCCGCCACCGCCGGGAATGAGACCGAGCTTGACCTCGGGCAGGGCGAAGCGGGCGTGCTCGGACGCGATGATGAAGTCGCAGCACAGGGCCAGCTCGAAGCCTCCACCGAACGCGTATCCGTTGACCGCGGCGACGGTCGGCTGGGGCAGGGCTTCCAACGACTCGAACACCCGGCGGGAGGTGAGCTGATATTCGCCGAACTCCTCGGCGGTGGCCCGGAAGTACTCGCTCACATCGGCGCCCGCGATGAACCCGCGTCCCGTGCCGGTGAGGATGACCGCTCTGATGGCACGGGTGGATCTGATGAGCGCGATCTGTGCCCCGAGCGCTGCCACCAGATCACCCGAGAGCGCACCCAATTTCTCGACCCGGTCGATGCGCAACACGCGGACGATCGCGCCGTCATCGGCGCAGTGATCTTCGACAGCCAGGTGGGGATGGGGATATTCAACGGTGCTTGAGATCATGGCTTTCCTGTTCCGAGAATTTCCGCGGTGTGTTCGCCGACCCGAGGGGGTGCGAGGCGCTGCTGCCACGGGGTGGCGCTGAGCGTGATGGGACACCCGATGAGTTCGATCGGTGTGCCGCCCGGGCCATCCACGGTGACGAGTAGTTCCGACCCGGTGTCGCGAAGCTCGTCGACGGCTTGTTTGGTGCTGCGAACTTGGGCCGCCCAGATACCTTGGGGCAGTAGCACGTCGAGCCAATGCTGGGTGGTGTTGGTCCGGGTGATCTGCTCGACGCTCTGCTTGGCGATATCGCGTTCGGTCCAGGCGTCGAATCCGGCCAGCTCGGGGTGTTCCAGGGCGGCGGCGATGTCGTCGAGGGGCGCCATCGCGATGGCCATCCAGCCGTCGATGGTTTCGTAGACACCGAACGGGGCCGACAACCACGACTGACCGATCCCGGATTCGGATCGTTGGTACTCGCTGTTCTGATTGACCTGCGCCGAGATCTCCTGGCATTGCATGGCGATGGCGACCGAGTACAGGTCCACCTCCACCTGTTGGCCGATACCGTGGGTGTTCCGGGCGATGATCGCCGCGAGGATTCCATTGGCCAGGGTGAGAGCGGTGGCGTGATCGACGATGGCGGTGCCGGCAGGGGTGGGCGGATCGTTGTGTCGTCCGGTCGAGGCGGCCAGCCCGGACATGGCTTGGATCAGCAGGTCCTGGCCGGGACGGCCTTGCTTGGCAAGTGCGGTGTCTTGACCCCAGCCCGATCCTGAGCAGTAGATGATGTCGTCCTTGACGGCCCTGAAATCGTTGTAGCCCAAGCCGAGACGATCCATCACGCCCGGCCGGAAGTTCTCCACGACCACATCGCAGGCGCGGGCGAGGTCGAGCAGTGCCGATCGGGCCCCGGGATCCTTGAGATCGAGTGCGATCGAGCGCTTGTTGCGGTTCATCGCCAGGAAGGCTGCCGATTGCCCGGCGACGTAACCGCCCATCATCGCCAGGTCACGTTCCCATTCGCCGTCGGGACGTTCCACCTTGATGACGTCAGCGCCGAGATCGGCGAGTAATTGGGTGGCGAACGGGCCCAGCATCATCTGGGTGAAGTCCAGTATCCGGATGGAGTCGAGTGCCTGCATGGCTCAGTCCTTTTCTCGGTGGGAGAGTCGATGTCGCAGCGCGGCGCGGTCGAGCTTGCCCGCGGCATTGCGCGGTAGTCCGTCGACGATGTGCACCGCGACCGGCTTCTTGTAGCCGGCGATGTGTTGTGCACACGCCTCGGCGATGCGGTCGGAAAGTCGTTGGTGGTCGAGTCCACGTGACGCCGGCTCGAGCACCACAGCGGCGGTGACGCCTTCGCCCCACTCGTGGTGGGGCAGACCGACAACGCCCGCTTCGCGTATCTCATCGAGACCGGCGAGCACGCGTTCGACCTCGGCGGGATGCACATTGAAGCCACCGCTGATGATCACGTCGGTGCGGCGGCCGAGCAGGTGCACATACCCGTCGTGGTCGACTCTGGCCAGGTCACCGGTATGAAACCAGCCGCCGGAGAGAACTTCTGCGGTCAGCTCGGGCCGATTCCAGTATTTCTGCATCACGGTGTCGGCCCGTACGACGATCTCGTCGTCGACGATGCGGAGCTGCACGCCCCGACAGATCTGACCGGCGGTACCCAATCGTTCGGGATGTGCGGGTGAATGATCATCCGGAGTGAGGACGGTCAGGGGAGCGAGCGCTTCGGCGAGGCCGTAGAACTGCACGAGTGTGCCGGGAAAGGTGCGGTGTGCCAGCTGCAGCGCCTCGCGAGAAATGGGGGAGCCCCCGTAGGGGATGACCCGGAGTCTGGCTGGTACACAATGAGACTGGACGGCAGTGCGGGCGATGCGTTCGAGCATGACAGGGGCCAGCGGCATCACGGTGACCTTGAACGCGTCGATCGCTTCGAGCACGGACTGAGGCTCGAACGTCGCCATTGTCACGGTGGCCGCACCGCACACGGCGCTGTCGAGGCCGATGGAGCCGCCGAAGTGTGTCATCGGCGCGACCGCCAGCACCACATCCTCCGGGCCCAACGGCGGCAGCTGATCGAGTGCGCGATTCGTCTGTGCCACCCAGGAGCGATGGGTCACCACAGCACCCTTGGGTGCTCCGGTGGTTCCCGAGCTGTACATCAGCATCGCGATGTCGTCGGGCTCCGGTGCGGGCCAGTCCAGCTCCGGAGCGGTTGGCCGGGCCTTCAGGGACGCGGGAGACACTGTGCCGGGGCTTGGCTGGTCATCGCATACGAACAGCGCCGCGGACCATCGCACCTCTTCCAGTGCGGTAGCAATCGCGTTGCGAGTCTCGTTGGTACAGCAGACGATGCGGGCCTCGCAGTCGAGCGCGATCGCCGCGATCTCGCGTGGGTGCAGTCGCGGTGACAGGGCCACCCTCACCAGCCCGGAGCCCAAGACTGCACGCTCCAGGATCCGCAGGATCATGCTGTTGGGCAGCACCAGCATGACCCGATCGCCGGAGCCGGCCCCGTGTTCGGCGAACAGTGCGGTGGCGGTTCGGGCGCGCTCTCCGACATCGCTGAATGTCAGCCACTGGCCGGAGCCGTTGGCGGAGCACAGGGCGCGGCGGGCGCCGTGCAGTCTTTCGACCGCAGCGAACTGCTCGGCCACCGTGGTGTGGCCCTCAACTGCGGACATGCTCGCACCACAGGCGGTTGAGGGCGGTCACCACGTGACCGGTGGGGGTTCCCGCGGTGAGCGAGGCATGCACGGTGTGCGAGGCGGCGCGCTGGTAGGCCGGGTAGCCGGGTAGCCGTGGCCGAACGAAGGCCCGGTCCATCGTGGCCAATGTGCCGCGGTAGAAGTCGGTGACCTGTTCGTTGATGCGGGCGTCGGTCCACACCGATCGGCGGCCGCACTGGCCCCCTGCCGCGCTGTACAGACCCTGCTGGATCGGGCGGGATGTCACGTATCGAACGAACTCTGCTGCCTCGGAAGGTAATTCCGATCGCGCTGACACCGATAGCCCCACTCCGCCCGTCAGGGTGCCGACGGATGCGCCGGTGCGGCCGAGGCTGGGCGCGTCGGTGAACGCGACGACCGCACCGCGATCGGTTGGCCACGAATAGGTGATGTAGCCGAATACCAGTGGGCTGTATATCGCGGCGTCGGTGGGATCGGCAAGGCGCTTGAGTACGGTGATCGGATCGCAGCGCAGTGATTCCGGTGCGCAGTGTCGCAGCGCCGCCGAGGTGTGCTCAAGCGCCGTGGTGAGCACGTCGGCCTCGATCCCGGTATCGCTGAACCAATCCGGACGCGCGTCCGCGTGACGATGCCGTCGGCGCAGGGGATCGGTGTCGGCGACGGCTTCGCACAGAGACAGCAAGGTGCCCCACAGATGCGTGGGATTGGCGGCGAACAATACCGATTCGCGCCCGTAGCGGTGCGCGAACTGCTCGACCTCTCGCCAGTGCGTGGGCAGCTCAAGGGGTTCGACGCGATCCCGCTGATGTGCGCTGACCATGCAGGCCGCGTCGACCGCCCCGCCCCACAGTCGCCCGTCCCACTGATAGCTCGCGTGGCTGGGTCCGGCCGAATCATGCATGCGATCCTCTATGTCCTCGGCGGACCAGAAGTCGTCGAGCGCAGTCAACGCGCCATCGGCCACGGCGTCGCCGATGAAGGGATGGTCAAGGGCCACGAGATCGTAGTCGCGGGCGAGTTCGACGATGGGTATCTCTTCAAACGCCTTCAGTGGACGGGCAGTCCATTCCACGGCGATCCCGGTGTCGCGGTGAAATTGCGCTGCACATGCGGACAGGGCGTCGACCCCGCGGGGGTGATCCCACGTGATTCCGCGAAGCGGCCGGATGCCCGCGCGGGACTGGCGGGGTTTCTTCACAGCGCAACCTCCTCTGTTGGTAATACGATTTACCAACAGAGAAGAGTTTGTCAAGGCGACTGCGGTGAGGCTGGTCAGCGCGCGGGCGGGGGTGGTGCTGTGGAGGCGCGCACCACCAGTAGTGGGGCAGGATCGGAGATGCGATCGTGTCGCGCCGGTTCGTCGTCCAGTCGTTCGAGCATCAAGGTGACGGCGCGCACGCCGAGTTCGAACAGAGGTAAGCGCACCACCGACAAGGTGGGACGAAGGAACTCGGCCAAGGCCATGTCATGCAATCCGATGACGGACAGCTCCCCGGGAACATCGACTCCCGCGTCGTGCGCCGCAGCGATCGCACCCACCGCCGAGAACGAGTTCGCGACGAATACTGCAGTGGGCCGATGAGGGGAGGCGAGTAGCGAGGTCATTCCGCGGTACCCGGCCTCAGGAGTATGTCCGCCGGCGACGACGCGCGTATCCGATGCGGGAAGTCCGGCTGCCGCAAGCGCATCCGCCCAGCCTTTGCGTCGCGGGCTGGTGCGGTTCGCCGGTCCGTCGACGTGCAGCATGCCGATGTCGCGGTGTCCGAGTTCGATGAGATGGGCGACGGCCAGGCGGGCCGCCCCGTAGTCATCCACTGCCACACTGCCGATGGCGCCGCGGGACCGGTCGTTGAGCAGCACGGTCGGTACCCGTTCGGCGGCGATCTTGGCCACCGGAGCGTCCGACGCGGTACCGGCGCGTTGCAGTAGTAGACCGTCGATGGCGCCGCTCGCGACGACTCGCTGGAACAACGTCCGGTCGGTGGCAAGTGCATCCACGTCGGCCAGCATCAGTGCATAACCGGCCCGGGTGGCCTCCGCCTGTGCCCCGGCGATGATCTGGCTGTAGACGGGGTTGCTTGCGTCGTGGACCGCCAGGCCGATCACGCCGGCTTTGGCTTTTCGCAGCGCCCGCGCCGCGAAGTTCGGTGTGTAGTCGAGCTCCGCGGCGGCCTGGCGAACTCGCTCCTTGGTCTCCTCGCGTGCCCGCAGCGTTTCGTCGCCGTTGAGCAGTCGGGACACCATGCCGGGGGACACGCCTGCCAACCGGGCCACGTCGGCCGCAGTGGCCGTCGAGCCTCGTGAAGATTTGGCCACGCGGTGCCTCCCGATCAATCCCAATCCTGGTGCGGCTGGCCTCACTTTACGTCGGGAGACCGTTGGCTTTGCAGCCGTTGACAGTGATCCGGCTCATATCGTAGGGTTTGGTAAATCGTATTACCAATTGTCCGCAGCCGCTTGTCCGCGCCACTTCCTAAGGAGACCTGTGAGCACCGCAGAAACCACGCCGCGGCGAGCTGGAAAAGGCAAAATCATCGCTGCGGCGGCCGCCGGCAACTTCGTCGAGTGGTACGACTTCGCGATATACGGCTACTTCGCACCGGTCCTGGCCGAGGTGTTCTTCCCCAAATCCAATGGCCTGAACGGATTGTTGGCCACTCTGGCGGTCTTCGGCGCGGCCTTCGTGCTACGTCCGATCGGGGCCTTGGTGTTCGGCAACCTAGGTGACCGCAGAGGTCGGCGATGGGTGCTGTCGGTCGTGATCCTGACCATGGCCGGGGCGACCACCCTGATCGGGGTGTTGCCTTCGTACGAGTCCGTCGGGATCCTTGCCCCACTGGCGCTCATCGTGTTGCGCCTCGTGCAAGGTTTTTCCGCCGGTGGTGAATTCGGCGGTGCCGCGTCGTTGCTCTTCGAACACGCGACGCCGGAGAGGCGGGGCCTTTACGGATCCGTCCAGCCCGCCAGCATCGTCGCCGCGCTGGCTGTCTCCGCGGGCCTGGGTACGGCCTTGACCGCGAGCATGTCCGAGGAGTTCCTGCATTCGACGGGGTGGCGCATTCCCTTCCTGATTGCGCTTCCCCTGGGGATCGTCGGATGGCTCATCCGACGCAAGATCGATGAGACGCCCGCGTTCACACAGATGCAGGAGGAAGGGCGAGTCTCCGAACACCCCGTACGGGACGTGTTCCGTAGCCAGTGGCGGATGATATTGGCTGGCACGGCCGCCATCGTGTCCTGGACGGCCGGTGGATATGCCACCTTGCAGTTCCTTCCCACGTTCTTCGGTGGCGTGCTGGATCGGCCCCTGTCGGACGGACTGACCGCATCACTGGTGGGTTTGACCGCCTATGCGGGATTCATCGTTCTCGGCGGCTTGTTGGCCGATCGCGTCGCCCGGTGGAAGGTCATGACCGTCGGGGCCGTCGGACTGGCTGTCGTCGCCATTCCGGGCTACTACCTACTGGTGCAAGGCGGCACACTCCAGATCGGCGCTGCGGTACTACTTTTCGCGGCTTTCCTCGGCCTCACCGCGGGGCCCACCACCGCGATGCTGTCGGAACTGACCCCCGACAATGTGCGGGCCTCCTATCTGTCGATCGTCTACGCCGTCGCCAACGCGGCCTTCGGCGGCTTCGCTCCATACATCGTCACGGCGTTGATCTCCTCGTCGGGAAGCTTGCTGTCGCCGGCCTGGTACCTCATCGCGCTCCAGCTGTGTGCGGTGGGTGGGCTCATCGCTGTCGGGGTCCACCACCGGAATCGCACCCGCACGCAACTCGTCCCGGTAGCCTAGGGCTCGTCCAACAGTGTGGGCCCTGCCCGGAGTTCCGGCTCAGTCCTTCGTGCTGCTCGCTTTTGTGGTGTTCTTGCTGATTCGGTCTTTCAGTCCGGTGAGCGACTTCTCGATACCCTGGCGAATGTCGTTGAGGCCCTAGTTGACTTCGTTGGCCGCACTCTCCACCGAGGTACGTATCTGCTGGGCAGGTCGGCTTGAAGTGGTGCCGGTCTTGCCGGGTTCTGCCTTGTTTCCGGTCGAAAGGTCGGTTGCGCCATTGGAACTGACGGTCACCGCGGCGGCCGGATCGGCCTCGGTGGGCGCGGTCTCAGATTCGGTGGGATGCGCCGGAGCGATTTCGTTGTGTGCGGTGGCAGGTGCCGGCGCGGCATGCACTGCGACGGTGTCGGGTACTGCGGGCAGATCGGCGACTGGGGCAACTACAGCCACGGTCGTTCCACTTGTCCAGCCTGAAACAGGGTGCCGGCCAACTTGAAGGCCGGTACCACCGTGTTATCTACCCATCGCTGTAGGTTGGGGATCGTCTGCTGGACACCGGTTCTCACCCATTCGGCGTAGGTCTGCACATTGATGATGGCCTGGCGGGTGATCGGCATCGGATTTTTCATCCAGTACTCGCCGAGTTCGCCGATGTTGTAGGTCCGTTTGGCAGTGTGCAAGGGGTCGCTCCTCTGTGACGCGTGAATGTGTCAGCAGTTACTGACCGCGCGAAAGTACCTGGGAGTCAGCTGAGAAGCTCTCCAATTTTTCAATACTTTTCAATTCTTGTTGGAACACGTTTCACTTCTTTCATCGCGCCGACTGACGATAGGCGCGAGGTGAGAGACCGACACGACGGCCGAACGCGGCGGCAAAGTGACTCGGGTTCGAGAACCCCACCGCTGTGCCGATTTCTGTGATCGACAGCGAGGTCGTCAGCAGGAGAGTCTTGGCCTGCTCGATCCCGCGTTCCAGCAGGAACTGGTACGGGGTGGTGTGGAACGCCCGCCGGCGGGCAATGGGAAAATGAATGCATCAGTCGTCCGGCCGGTGCAGCTGAGGAACGGGAGGCGGATGTGGCCGAGATCGAGCTCGCCGACGTCGTGGCCGAGTTGGCCGGGCTCGAAGACCCGAAGATGCGCGAGGTCAACGAACGACATGGCGATGATCACGGCGTGAACCTCGGCAAGCTGCGCGCACTCGCGAAGCGACTGAAGACGCAGCCGGAACTCGCACAACAGCTCTGGGCGACGGGCGACACCGCGGCGAGACTCCTGGCGCTGCTCATCTGTCGACCGAAGGCGTTCGGGCGTGACGAGCTGGACAGCATGATGCGCGAAGCCCGCGCGCCCAAGGTTCAAGACTGGCTCGTGAATTACGTGGTGAAGAAGAACCCGAACGCCGAAGACCTGCGCGTGGCCTGGTCCGTCGACCCGGATCCCGTGGTCTCCGGTGCCGGCTGGTCCTTGACCGCCGATCGGGTGGCGAAGAAACCCGACGGTCTCGATCTCGAGGCGTTACTCGATGTCATCGAGGCGGAGATGAAAGAGGCCCCGGATCGCCTGCAGTGGGCGATGAACAATTGCCTGGCTCAGATCGGGATCGAGCACGCCGGGCATCGCGCGCGTGCGATCGATATCGGGGAGCGTCTGGCGGTGCTCAAGGACTACCCGACGTCACCGGGATGCACATCTCCGTACGCACCCACCTGGATCGCCGAGATGGTGCGTCGGAAGTCGGAATCCGCCTGAATGTGACCTAGCAAGCGCTTGGTTGCTATGCTGTGACGATGGCGCCGGATACGCCCAGCCAACCGGCAAGCAGACGCGACGAGCTTCTGGACCTTGCCGCGACGATGTTTGCCGAACGCGGCCTGAAGGCGACGACAGTCCGCGATATCGCTGACTCCGCAGGAATCCTGTCGGGCAGCCTCTATCACCACTTCAAGTCCAAAGAGCAGATGGTCGAGGAAGTGCTCAAGGACTTCCTCGACTGGCTGTTCTCGCGGTACCAGGAGATCCTCGACCAGGAGGCCAGCCCGCTGGGCCGGCTCACCGGCCTGTTCATGGCGTCCTTCGAAGCCATCGAGCACCGGCATGCGCAGGTGGTGATCTACCAGGACGAGGCCAAGCGGCTCTCGTCGATCCCGCAGTTCGACTTCGTCGACGAGCGCAACCGCGAACAGCGCAAGATGTGGATCGACATCCTGCAGCAGGGCATCTCCGACGGCTCGTTCCGCCAGGACATTGACGTCGACCTGGTGTACCGGTTCATCCGCGACACCACCTGGGTTTCGGTCCGCTGGTACCAGCCGGGCGGACCGCTTTCGGCCGAAGAGGTCGGCCGGCAATACCTCGCCATCGT
Source organism: Mycobacterium sp. DL99 (assembly GCF_004762045.1). Lineage (GTDB taxonomy): Bacteria > Actinomycetota > Actinomycetes > Mycobacteriales > Mycobacteriaceae > Mycobacterium. The sequence goes on along the minus strand of NZ_SJOM01000007.1, from coordinate 5,798,262 downwards.
CCTCGGCGGAATCACCGCCGCCCGTTAGGTCAAAGGAGACAAACAATGCCTGAGGCATACATCGTCGACGCGGTGCGTACGCCGGTCGGAAAGAAGAACGGCTCGCTGGCCGAGGTTCATCCGATCGATCTCGGCGTGCACGCGTTCCGTGCCATCTTCGACCGCGTCGACGTCGACCCGGGTGCCGTTGACGACGTCATCGTCGGCTGCGTCGACGCCATCGGCGGGCAGGCCGGCAACATCGGCCGGTTGACCTGGCTGGCCGCCGGCTACCCCGAGGCCGTCCCCGGCGTCACCGTCGACCGGCAGTGCGGTTCCAGCCAGCAGGCCATCTCGTTCGGCGCCCAGGCCATCATGTCCGGCACGGCCGACCTGATCCTCGCCGGCGGCATGCAGAACATGAGCTGGATCCCGATCTCCTCGGCCATGGTGGTCGGCAAGGAGTTCGGATTCACCTCGCCCACAAACGAATCCAAGAGCTGGCTGCACCGCTACGGCGATCAGGAGATCTCGCAGTTCCGCGGTTCGGAAATGATCGCCGAGAAGTGGGACATCTCCCGCGAGGAGATGGAGGAGTTCGCCTACAACAGCCACCAGCGGGCGTTCGCCGCGATTCGGGCCGGGCATTTCGACAACGAGATCGTCCCGGTCGGCGACTTCGGCATCGACGAGGGACCGCGTGAATCGACGCTCGAGAAGCTGGCCTCGCTCAAGCCCCTGGTCGAAGGCGGCCGACTGACTGCCGCGCTGGCGAGCCAGATCTCCGACGGGGCGGCGGCGGTGCTGCTGGCCTCTGAAGAAGCGGTCAACAAGTACAACCTCAAGCCCCGCGCCCGTATCCACCACATCAGCGCGCGTGGCGACGATCCGGTGATGATGCTGACCGGCCCGATCCCGGCCACCCAGTACGCGCTGGAGAAGACCGGCCTGTCCATCGACGACATCGATACCGTCGAGATCAACGAGGCCTTCGCGCCGGTCGTGCTGGCCTGGCTCAAGGAGACCAAGGCCGATCCGGCCAAGGTCAACCCGAGTGGTGGCGCCATCGCCCTGGGCCATCCGCTCGGCGCCACCGGTGCCAAGCTGTTCACCACCATGCTCAACACCCTCGAGCGCACCGGCGGCCGCTACGGCCTGCAGACCATGTGCGAGGGCGGCGGCACCGCCAACGTCACGATCATCGAGCGCCTCTGATCTGACGGAGTCTCTGCGCGAGCAGACGCAAAGTGCCCTGAAACACCAGTTTCGGGGCACTTTTGCGTCTGTTCGTCAGGCCTTCGAAACTCTGCCAAACATTCCTTGGACGCGGCTGTTCGTCCGCGCGCAGACTTGACTCATGACAGACCGGGGCACCGAGCAGCGCACCGACGCCGAGGGGCATGACCAACCGGAATTCCACCCCTACCATCACCCCGCGGCCGGATGGGGCGCGGCGAAGAGCGTCACCAGATTGCTGATCCACGAGCGCGAGCCCATCGACGGCCCCCGCGCGATCATGAAGATGAACCACGAGAACGTCGGCTTCGACTGTCCGGGCTGCGCTTGGCCCGACGACATGAAGGGCCTCAAACTCGACATCTGCGAGAACGGCATCAAACACGTCACGTGGGAGATGACGCACAAGCGCTGTGGTCCGGAGTTCTTCGCCCAGCACACCGTCTCCGAGCTGGCGACCTGGAGCGATTTCGCCCTCGAAGACCAGGGGCGCCTCACCGAGCCGATGGTCTACAACTCCGAGACCGATCACTACGAACCGATCGGCTGGCGTGATGCGTTCGATCTGGTGGGCAAGGCCCTGGCGGATCTGGACGACCCGGACCAGGCGTCGTTCTACACGTCGGGCCGGCTGGGCAACGAGGCGACCTTCCTGTACCAGCTGATGGCCCGCGAACTCGGCACCAACAATCTGCCGGACTGCTCGAACATGTGTCACGAGGCGAGCGGTCGCGCCCTGACGGCCTCGCTGGGTACCGGTAAGGGCACGGTCGACCTGGAGGACTGGGAGACTGCGGACGCGCTGTTCATCATCGGTGTCAACGCGGCCTCCAACGCGCCGCGCATGCTCACCGCACTCGCCGAGGCCTACCGCCGCGGTGCGCAGGTCGTGCACATCAACCCACTGGTCGAGGCCGGTGCCACGAAGACGATCATCCCGCACGACTTTCTGCGGATGGCCACCTTCAAGTCCACCAGGACCAGCACGCTGAACCTGCAGCCCCGGATCGGCGGGGATATGGCGCTCATCCGTGGCATCGCCAAAGCCGTTCTGGAACAAGCGGAAACCGACCCCAAGGCGCTGGACGCCGAGTTCATCGCCCGCTACACCGCGGGATTCGAGAACTACCGTGCGGTCTGTGAGGCCACCTCATGGGACGAGATCGAGTACAAGTCCGGTGTGCGCCAGGCCGATATCCGCAAGGCGGCCAAGGTCTACTGCGATGCCGACCGCAGCATCATCAGCTGGTGTCTCGGCGTCACCCAGCACGAACACGGCGTGGACAGCGTGCGGGAGATCGTCAATCTGCTTCTGCTGCGCGGCAATCTGGGCCGGGAAGGCGCCGGGCCGTCACCCGTGCGGGGGCACAGCAATGTGCAGGGCAACCGCACCTGCGGTATCGATCACCGGCCGGCCGGGGCCTTCCTCGACCGGCTTGCCGAGGTGTGCGGCATCGACCCGCCGCGCGAGCACGGAATGGACACCGTGCACACCATCGAGGCCATGCACCGCGACGAGATCAAGGTGTTCGTCGGGATGGGCGGCAATTTCGCCAGTGCCGCCCCGGACACCACGTACACCTTCGCGGGACTACAGAAATGTGATCTCACCGTTCAGGTGAGCACCAAGCTCAACCGCAGTCACGTGATCCACGGTCGTCGCGCCCTGATCCTGCCGTGCCTGGGCCGTACCGAGAAGGACCATCAGAAGGCCGGGGTTCAGTCCACCTCGGTCGAGGACTCGATGAGCATGGTGCACCTCTCGGTCGGGATGAAGAAGCCCGCTTCGCCGCACCTGAAGTCGGAACCGGCGATCATCGCCGGGATCGCGCAGGCCGCGCTGCCCACCAGCGGCACCCCGTGGAGCTGGTACGTCGAGGACTACGACCGGATCCGGGACACGATGGCCAAGGTGCTCAACGGTTTCGAGGATTTCAATCGACGGGTCCGGCTTCCGCTGGGATTCCGCATCAAGCAGCCCGCGCGGGAACTGATCTTCCTGACCCCGTCCGGTCGGGCCGAGTTCTCGGCGGTCGACCTACCCGACGGCAGCACCGAGTCGGGCACACTGATCCTGGCTACGCTGCGCTCACACGATCAGTGGAACACCACCATCTACTCCGACAATGACCGCTATCGGGGCGTGAAGAACCTGCGCACACTGATTTTCATGAATGCGCAGGACATGGCCGAGCGCGGGATCAGAGAATTCGACGACGTCGACATCGTCGCCACCGCGCGGGACGGCAGCACGCGGTCGCTGCAGCGCTACAGGGCCATCCCGTACGGCATTCCGCACGGCTGCGCCGCGGGGTACATGCCCGAGATGAACGTGCTGTGCGCCATCGGCGATTACAGCACCCAGAGCGACCAGCCCATCATGAAGAACGTCAAGGTGCGTGTGACGCTGTCGGCGCCCGCCTGATGGCAGCACCGTGGTTGCTCTCCCCGGTCACTCGGCTCGGGGGCTCGGTGATTGTCGGTGTGCTCGCGGGCCAGATAACCGGATCGCTGACCGACGCGTCTCTCGGGGTGCTGGTCGGGATCGCCTCCACTGGAGCAGTTTTCGTCGCGGGTGGATGGATGCTGCTGTGGCCCATGGATGCCGGGGCCACCCGAGACCATGCGCGCCAGGAAGCCTTCAACCCGGTGGTCGAGGAGCTGGTGATCGTGGCGGCCGCGCTCGGTGCGTTGGTCAGCATCGTCGTCATGCTGGTCCGCGGCGGTTCGCACAGCGATCCGAGTGCGGCCACCGCGGCGCTGGCCGGGGTCTTCATGGCGTGGGCCGGTATGCACCTGATGTACGCCGCCCGCTACGCGTATCTCTACTACACACCGAAAACCGGTGGCATCGACTTCAATTCCGACGAGCTGCCGGCGTTCCGGGATTTCTTCTACTTCAGCTACAACCTCGGCATGACCTATCAGGTGTCGGACACCGGCGTCACCGACTCGACGATCCGCGCGGTGGCGCTGCGACACTGTCTGCTGTCGTATCTGTTCGGCACCGTGATCCTGGCGACCACGATCAACCTGGTCGTCGGCATCGTGTCCAGCTGAAACCCGGTCTGGCTAGTTCAGCCGGGTTTCGTCCAGCAGATGGTGTGCCGGAACGCCAGCCGACGGCGCATCGCGGCGCCCGGCATGACTTGATGGGCAACAGCTTGAAGCTCATCGAAGCTGAGCTGAGGATCGCGGACCGGGAACGGCGGGGGTACCGGATCCCCGGGCACCGGGCGCGGATGTTTGATCAGGCCGATGATCGGGTTGGTCACCGCGGACGCCAAATCCCATGAGGTGTCACGGATCGAGGCGGGCGCGGCCAGTCCGACGGCCAGAAACCGTCCGCCCGGGCTCAGCAGCCGTCGGACCTCGATCAGCGCTTGCTCGACGTCGAGGTGGTGCAGCACGGCCACCATGGTGATGACATCGACCGGCCTGTCGAGGTGGGCGAGTTGGCTGTCGTCGATGGTGACGTTGGCCAGGCCTGCGCAGCGCTGGGCCGCTTCGGCGCGCATGCCCGCATCAAGATCCGTACCGCGGACATGTGTGAAGCGAGCGGCCAGTTGAGCCACCAAAGCGCCCTGGCCGCATCCGATGTCGATCGCGCTGCCGCGGTGTGCGGGCAGGTTCGCCAGGATCCAACGGTGGAAATGGTCGTTGTGACTCCACGGGTGCCTGCTGTTGAAATTGTGCAGCCCCTCGGCGGCCCGCCTGACCACTGGGTGTTCGACGCGACGGATGTCCATGCCTCGACTATGCCGCGCTTCGCGACGGGCGAACGCGAAGCGCCCCTTTCCGATGGGGAAAGGGGCGCTTCTGTGTCTGCTCGCGCAGGGAAGGTTACTGAATGTAGGACGACGCGGACTGCAGATGTGCGACGGCGTCGTCGACGATCTTCTCGACCAGCTCAGCGCACGACGGCAGGTCGTTGATGATGCCCGCCACCTGTCCCGAGGCCAGCACGCCGGCGTCGGTATTGCCCTCCACCAGGCCGGCTTTGAGCAACATCGGGGTGTTGGCCGCCATCACGACCTGCGACCAGGTGAGCTCCTTGCCGTGCCGCATCGCGAGGCCGTCCTTGACCATCGACAGCCACGTCATGCCCGAGAGCTTCTTGAACTTCTGGGCGTTGCCGATCGCGGCGGCGAAACCGCGGGCACGCGAACCGCTCTCCAGCTTCTCGACCAGACCGGTGCGCAGCACCCGGTGCGGCATGCCGTCGACGCGGGTGGACACCACGGTGCCGTCCAGCGCGGACTGCAGGTACCGCTCCTTGACCGCGTCGGGCACGGTGGAATCCGAGGTCAGCAGGAACCGGGTTCCCATGGCAACCCCAGCGGCACCGTAGGACAGTGCGGCAGCCAGGCCGCGGCCGTCGAAGAAACCGCCGGCGGCGATCACCGGCATGCCGGTGTCCTTGACGGCATCGAGCACCGAGGGCAGCAGGAGCGTGGTGGCGACGGGACCGGTGTGGCCACCGCCCTCCCCACCCTGCACGATCACCGCGTCAGCGCCCCAGCCGGCCACCTTCTTGGCGTGCTTGGCCGCACCGACCGACGGGATCACCACGACGCCGGCATCTTTCAGCTTGGCGATCAACTCGGGCTTGGGAGCTAGAGCGAAGGAGGCGACTTTGACTCCTTCGCGGATCAGGAGGTCGACACGCGCACCGGCATCGCCCGCGTCGGCACGCATGTTGATGCCGAAGGGTTTGTCGGTGGCGGCCTTGACCTTGGTTACGGCGGTCTGCAGTTCCTCGAGCGTCATCGTCGCTGACGCCAGGATGCCGAGGCCGCCGGCATTGGAGGTTGCGGCGACCAGTCGTGCACCGGCTACCCAGCCCATTCCCGTCTGCACGACGGGATGCTCGATACCGACCAGTTCGGTCAGCGGAGTCTTGAGCTTGCCCATTCTTTAGACCTTGATCTCTTTGTCGCGCAGCGACTTCGGATCGATGACCTCGCGCAGGAGCCTGAGCTCCTCATCGGTGGCCAACCGGGTGGTCTCGGCCTCCTCAAGGCCGTGCACCTCGAAGGAGGTGTTGTCGGCGACGTGATCAGCCTCGACGCCGGGGTGCAGCGAGACCGCCCGCATCTGGTGGTCGGGGCCGTTGAAGTCGAACACGCCCAGGTTGGACACCACGCGGTAGATGTTCGCGAAGCGGTAGGCCGGATTCTCCGGATCGACCTTGTCCCAGCCGATTCCGGACACGATGTCCACCGAGTCGCAGAACACGCGCTTGGAGTGGTTGCCCACGAAGTAGCTCGTGGCGTGGTTGATGCTGTTGCCGGGTGCGCCGCGGACTCCGAACATCTGCCGGGTCGGCTGCTGGATCGGACCGAACGCCGACAGGTTCTGGTTGCCATAGCGGTCGATCTGGTTGGCGCCCATCACCACATGGCGCTTGCCCCAGGCCAGGGTCTCGAAGACCCGGTTGAACGGCATCCAGCCCTCGACGGTGAAGGGGGCGCCGATGGCCGGGGTGTCGGCCAGGATCCGGGCCTCACCGTCGGTCAGCACGATGTCGGGGGAGAAGGTCAGCCGGGCCAGCCGCGCACCGATCTGGACGACGGTGGTCATCGGGCTGGCCATGATCTCGCCGGCGTCGCGGAACAGTTCGGCGCAGGCGACGGCGCACACCTCAGCACGGGTCACGGCAATCACTTGCTGGCCTCCTGATCTTCCTTGAACTTCCGCACGGCCGCCTGGTAGTCGGCTTCGCTGCCGGACAGATACGTCTTGACGAACTCGGCCCAGGTCTCGTCGGAGCCGGCGGCCTCTGCGTAGTGGCGCTGGAACTTCTCGTCGCGCCGGTAATCGGGCTCGTTGGTGGTGAAGTGGGCGCCGTTGGGGGCTTCCACCACGGAATCGACCATCATCCGGTTGATCAGCAGTGCCTGCGTCGGAACGGCCTTGACCAGTTCCTCGGTGGACACCACGCGCTCCACCGAGAGGAAGCGGCGCTGCGCCGACATCAGGAACAGATCGTCGAAGTACGGGTCGATGCCGGTGTAGGCCGCATTGCCCTGGGCGTCACCGAGATTCAGGTGGACGAACGCCGCGTCGAGGTTCAGCGCGGGCATCGCGATCAGTTCCTCGTAGGCACCGTCGGTCGGGTACGGGGACTTCACGGTCTTGAGCTCGTCGCCCCAGAACGTCCGGACATCGCTACCGAGGCCGGCGCGGATCGGCAGGAACGGCAGCCGCTGGGCGGCAGCCTGCAGGCCGCAGCGCAGCATGCCCTCGTCCATCTCGCGGGCCTCGATGGCACCGGTGGTGCGGGCCTTGGCGAACCACGGGTCGTAGAACGGCGGCGAGTCCAGGGACACGAAGCCGTAGTAGACGCGCTTGACCTTGCCGGCCGAGCACAGCAGGCCCAGATCGGGACCGCCGTAGGTGACCACGGTCAGGTCTTTGACGTCGGTGCGCAGCAGGGCGCGGACGAAGGCCATCGGCTTGCGTCGCGAGCCCCAGCCGCCGAGGCCGATCGTCATGCCGCTCTCGATCGAGGCGACCGCCTCGTCGAGAGTTGTTCGCTTGTCTGCCATTACTTCGTGTCTCCCTTTGAGGTTCCGGCGAAGGCGTCGCGGTGCTCGTCGGACACACCGGACAGGTTGAGTTCGAAGGTGAAGCCCTGCTCCATGCGGTAGCGCGCGTTGACTGGCTGCACGTCGATGAAGTTCAGCGCCTCCTTGGCCGCCCGGATCACCCGGGTGTCCTTGCTGGCGATGTCGCGGGCGACGCGCAGGGCGGCCTCGTCGAGATCCTCACGCGGAACCACCTCGTGCACCGAACCGAAGTGGTGCAGCGTTTCGGCGGGAACGGTGGCGGCGGTGAAGAACAGCCGGCGCATCAGGTGCTGGGGGACCAGCCGGGACAGATGGGTGGCGGCTCCGAGCGCGCCGCGCTCCACCTCCGGGAGTCCGAACTTGGCGTCATCGGAGGCGACGATCACGTCGGCGTTGCCGACCAGGCCGATTCCGCCGCCGACGCAGAAGCCGTTGACCGCTGCGACGACAGGGACCTCACACTCGTACACGGACTTGAACGCGTGGTAGCAGCCGCGGTTGGCGTCGATCAGCGCGCCGAAGCCCTCGGTGTTCTGCATTTCCTTGATGTCCACACCGGCGTTGAAGCCACGGCCCTCGGCTCGCAGGATCACGACGTGCGTGCTGCGGTCGCGGCCTGCCGCGGTGATCGCATCGCCGAGTTCGAACCAGCCGGCCGACGGGATGGCGTTGACGGGCGGGTAGTTGACGGTGACCGAGACGATGCCCGGCTCGACTGTCTTGGTGGTGATCGTCATCAATCCACTTCCTGAAGGGGTCGCTACCTAAGCAAGCACTTGCTTGGTACGCTAGCACAGTGACCGATACGCCAGAAGCCGGTGCCATCAATTTGGGTTTGACCGGCAAGGTGGTCCTGGTGACCGGCGGAGTGCGAGGGGTTGGCGCTGGAATCAGCGCGGTTTTTGCCGGTCAGGGCGCCACTGTGGTGACCTGCGCACGCCGTCCGGTCGAGGGGCTGCCCTACGAATTCCACAGCTGCGACGTCCGTGATGACGACTCGGTGGCCGCGCTCATCGAGGCCATCGTGGCCAAGCACGGCCGGTTGGATGCCGTGGTGAACAACGCCGGCGGATCGCCGTACGTGGCCGCAGCAGATGCGTCGGCCAAGTTCAGCACCAAGATCATCGAGCTCAACCTGCTCGGGCCGCTCTCGGTCTCCCAGCACGCCAACGCCGTGATGCAGAAGCAGGAGACGGGCGGGGTGATCGTCAACATCTCCAGCGTCAGCGCGCACCGGCCCACGCCGGGTACCGCCGCCTACGGCGCGGCCAAGGCCGGTATCGACAACCTGACCACCACGCTGGCCGTGGAATGGGCGCCCAAGGTGCGGGTGAACTCCGTGGTGGTCGGCATGGTCGAGACCGAGCAGTCCGAACTGTTCTACGGCGACGCCGAGTCGGTGGCCGCGGTGGCCGCCACCGTCCCGCTGGGCCGGCTGGCCAAGCCCACCGATATCGGCTGGGCCGCAGCGTTTTTGACCTCTGACGCGGCGTCCTACATCAGTGGGGCGGCGCTGCAGGTGCACGGCGGTGGTGAACCGCCGACCTACCTCGACGCCTCAAACGCCAATAAATAAGGAGATACAGGTATGGGATTGCTCGACGGCCGCGTGGTCATCGTGACGGGTGCCGGTGGCGGTATCGGGCGTGAGCACGCGCTCGCGTTCGCTGCCGAAGGTGCCCGCGTCGTGGTCAACGACATCGGGGTCGGCCTGGACGGTTCGCCCGCCGGCGGCGGCAGCGCCGCGCAGAATGTGGTCGACGAGATCGTCGCTGCCGGAGGCGAAGCCGTCACCAGTGGCGCCAACGTCGCCGACTGGGCGCAGGCCGAGGGCCTGATCCAGACCGCCGTGGATGCCTTCGGCACCCTGGACGTGCTGGTGAACAACGCCGGCATCGTGCGCGACCGGATGTTCGCCAACGCCACCGAAGAGGAGTTCGACGCCGTCACCGCCGTGCACCTCAAGGGGCACTTCGCCACCATGAAGCACGCCGCCGCGTACTGGCGGGCCAAGTCCAAGGCCGGCGAAACCGTCGACGCGCGCATCATCAACACCAGCTCCGGCGCCGGCCTGCAGGGCAGCGTCGGCCAGGCCACCTACAGCGCCTCCAAGGCCGGCATCGCCGCGCTGACGCTGGTGGCCGCGGCCGAGATGGGTCGCTACGGCGTCACCGTCAACGGCATTGCGCCCTCGGCCCGGACCCGGATGACCGAGACCGTCTTCGCCGACATGATGGCCACCCAGGACCAGTCCTTCGATGCCATGGCCGCGGAGAACATCTCCCCGCTCGTGGTGTGGCTGGGCAGCGTCGAGTCCAAGGACGTCACCGGCAAGATGTTCGAGATCGAGGGCGGCAAGATCCGCATCGCCGAGGGCTGGGCCCACGGTCCGCAGATCGACAAGGGCGCGAAATGGGATCCCGCCGAGCTGGGCCCGGTCGTCAACGACCTGCTGGCCAAGGCTCGTCCCGCGGTCCCGGTTTACGGCGCCTGATTTCTTCTTGTTTCGTCGAGACTGCGCTCAGATCGTGAAATCCGCCGGATTCGCGATCTGAGCGCAGACTCGTTGTCCTAGAAGCAGACTCGAATGCCCCTACGGGTCAGGCGGCGTCCTTCTCGCCGGTCGAATCGTTGGCGGCAGCCTTCTCGCCCGCAGGCTTGGCCGTCCCTCCGGTGGCCTTCTTGACGGCGTCGCTGAGCTTCTTGATCGACGACGACACCTGGTCCTGGGTTTCCTTGACGGCGGTCCGGACCTGCTCGCTGCTACGGTTCAGCGACTTCGTGACGCCCGGCAGAGCCTTGTTCCCATCGGACAGATCGGTCGCGCCACGGGGCTTGACGATGCCGTCGACAGCGGCCTTGAGCTTCGACTTCGCCCCCGCGAGGGATGCGGAATCAGCCGGTTTCGTTGTGTCCGAGGCGGTCTCCGTCTCCGGAGCGGACTGAACCTTCTGCTCGATGCTGTCCTTGGTCACGTTCAGCGTGCTCTTGACGTCCTCGACCCCGGTGGACACCTTGTCCTGCAGATCGTTGGTCTTGCTCGGGAATGCATCGCTGACGCGCTTGATGATCTCCGCGTTGACAGCACGGTTGAACTTGGTGACCGAGAAGGTTGCGTCGGCGACACTGTGGTTGATGGCCGTCGCGATGGTCACGAGGTCACCCGTCTTGAAGGCCTCCTTGACCTGATCCGCAGCGGCGGTCAGCTGGCGGGTCAGCGTCCGGAGCTGGAGTTTCACTTCGTATCCGAAGGTCCGTTCCGGGCTGAACTGCTGGCCGTTCCAGTTCACCAGGGTCCAGCCGTCCTCGTTGTTGCCCTCGATGACGACGTAATCGGTGTTGTTCAACTGGGCTGTCTGCAGCAGCTGGAGCTTCTGCATCACGGTGATGTTCTCAACGTTCATCAAGGTCCAGAACATGATGGTGCCGCCGTGCGAGAACACCACGGCGTTGCGGTCGCCGTTGTCGTACATGGTCTGCAGCGCGCCCCGGACCCGTTCGTCGAACACGTATCCGTTGACGTTGGTACCCGGCATGTACGTGCCCTTGTTGAACGGGATCTGCGGGATCACGCCCGGGAGCGCCCATGCGATCGGATACAGGCCGTACCCGCTGGAAGCGTTCGCTTCCGGGGTGCCCTCGAAGACACCGGCCTCGATCTCCTGCAGGCCGGGAAGCACCTGGATCGGCAGGCCGAGGCGCTGCGACATCGGTGCGGCGGTGAGCTGGGTCCGCACCATCTGGGACGCGTAGATGGCGTCGTAGTTGTTGTCGCCCAGCTTGTCGGCTACGGCCTGGGCCTGCTGCTGGCCCAGGGGGGTCAGCACCGGACCCGGGGTCTTGGTGTCGATCAGGCCGGAGGCGTTGCCCTCCGACTGCGCGTGACGTATGAACGTCACACGCATGACCTCGGCGGCATGGGCGACGGGCATCGCCAGGAAGAAGGCGAGGAATGCCAGGGCGACGCACCCGAGCATTGTTCGTTTTCGTGGCGCAGGTGCGCCGCGTCTGAGGTGAATCATGTACTTTCGCCCTTTCGTTTGGTGTTCAACGGTTTTGTCTTGACTCACGGAAAATGGGATGTTCGAGTGACCTCCTCTTCGAGAGGAAGCGGACCGACTCAGGCCCGCGGTTAGGCTTCTGGCACTGGCGATTTCACGCGGCGGGGCTCAGCAAGGATCAATGTCCTTGCCGCCGAACTTCTTTGCTGCGCCGCGAATGCTGCCCGTCATCTTGGCCCCCGGTTCTCAGTGGATTATCAGCGATATTCGCTTGACAGTCAGATGCATTCTCCGGTTGGGGGCAGACGTCGATGCGTAGCTATCCCACTGTGTGGGAGGGTATTTGACAGATTTCAGGTGTTGCTCTAACTGGGTGCAGACACGACTCAGTCCCCCTCCCGATGCGAGGAGGGGGACCGACCCGGTTGGTATTACCTTGCGCTACACGCTATTTCACGCGGCATCTTTCGACGCGGTCTTCGGTTTGCTGGTGCTGCTGGCCTTGTCGGCCTTGTCGGCGCCGGTGAGCTTCTTGACGTTGTCACTCGCCTGCTTGACCGAGGACTCAACTCCGCTGCGCACGTCGTCTGCAGCCTGCTTGACCCGGTCGCGAACCGCCGACACAGCCTTACCCGGTTCTGCCTTGTTGCCGTCGGTCAGCTTGGTGGCGCCGTTGGCGGTACGGGCGGCGGTGATCTTGGCCTGCACCGGCTCGGTCACCTTCTCGACGGTGGAGCCGGCGTCCTCGGTGGCATTCTCGACGGCAGTCTTGACGACGGCGAGATCCTTGACCGACGGGGTGTCGCCGACGGCGGTCTTCTCCGTGCTGAGCTTGGAAACCTGGTTCGTCGGCTGCCCCAGCGAGCCCGGGATGCCGGTGATCGCGTTCACGGTGTCGGTGATCGAGTCCTTGACGAACTTCACGCCGGCGTTGGCGACGTCCTGCACGCCCTGCGCCCCGGTGGTGACGATGCCCTGGGCGTCCAGCGACAGGACCGGGATGCGCATGTTGTAGACGGCCTTCTGCGGCGCGACGATCAGATCCCGGAAGTTGACAAACATCTGGGTCGGGTAGTTGGCCGCGCCGACCTCTTGGCCGGCCCATTCCTTGAGAGTCCAGCTGCCGTCGGCGTTCTTCTCCACGACCACCGTGTCGGTGTTGTTCAACGGATGCTGCACGATCAACAACAGGTTCGGGTTGTCGACGTTCATCATCGTCCACATCATGATGGTGGCGCCGTGCGAGAACACCGCGGCGTCGACCTTGCCGTCGCCGTTGGTGTCGGAGGTGCCGGACTCCACGTCGGCAAGTGCATTCGTCACGCGCTCGTTGAACTCCAGGCCGCTCTCGCCGCCGGGAACCGAGATGAACTGCAGGCCCAACGTCCAGGCCAGCGGCGCGAGGATGTAACCGATGCGGCCGATGCCCTCACTCTCGGGCAGGCCCTCGAAGATGCCGGCACTGATTTCCTGCACACCGGAGTTCCGCTGCGGGTTGGCCGGGTCGAACTGGCCGAGGATCGTGACCGGCAGCCCGCGCTTGGCGGCGAACGGCGCCGCGGTCTCCTGGGTGCGAATCATGGTCGAGGCATAGAGCGCGTCGTACTTGGTGCACGGCGAGGAGGGGCACTGGGCATCGGCCCAGTCCTTCGCCTGCTGCTCGCCGTTCGGGCCGCCGTTCTGGTTCACCTGGTCATTGGTCAGGTGTGGCCCCGGGGTGCTGGTGTCGATGTAGCCGGAGGCGTTGCCCTGCGACTCGGCGTGCCGGATGAACGTCACGGTCATCGCTGCGGCCGGCAGGGTGGCGGCCGCGAACAAAGCGCACGCGGTCAGGGTCGTTGCGGCGGCACCGGCAGCCCGGCGTCGGGTGGGTCGTTGCATAGGGTCTCCATCGGTTCACGAAAACGTGGCCTGCCGCTCACTTGTCGTTCACTGTGTGCGCGCTCACAGAACATAATCAAAATTCTGTCAACTCGTCAATTCTGCTACCGAGAGTTGCGTAATTGGTCACCACCGGGACACCTGGCAACGCAAAGTGCCCCCGACCTCGAGGTCGGGGGCACTTTGGACGAACGTCAGGCTATGCCGGGTCGCAGATCACGATCGGGATCTTCCGGTCTGTGTAGGACCGGTAGTTCGCGAAGTCGGCGTACATGGCGTCCAGTTTGGGCCAGTACACGTCGCGTTCGGCGTCGGTGGCGTCGCGCGCGGTGAGCTCCAAGGTCTCGCGCTTGGTCTGGAACCTCACCCGGGGGTTGGCCACCAGGTTCAGGTACCACATCGGGTTGGTGGCCCGGCCGCCCTGCGAGGCGACCAGCACGATGCGTTTGCCCTCCTGCAGGAACAGCAGCGGGCTGTCACGCTCCTCGCCCGACTTGCGCCCGACCGTGGTCAGGATGCCGACTTCGGCGCCGCGCAGGAACTTGTCGCCGAAGCGCCCGCCCGTCTTCTTGAAGATCCAGGTCTGGGCGCGCGACATCCACTTGATGGCGGTGCCGGTCGATTTCGCGTTGAGCCGTTCGACCTGTTTGGGGTTCAGCGGGCGCGGGGTGTTGGCCATGCGGTGGACCTTAGCGGCTGATGAACGGGGTCAGGGAGGCGCGGATGTGGTGGATCTTTCCGTCGGATGCCGGGATCAGGAACGTCTCGTCGACGTGCGAGCACACCCGCCACCCGAACAGGCGCGGCTTGGTGAGCACGTCGAACCGAGCGCGGACCTGATCGCCGTCGACGGTGAATTCCGGCGTCGTGGTCTTCTCGATCAACTTGAACTGCGGGCCGCTGTTCAGGCTGCGCCGCAGATGATCTCCGGAGCGGCCGGTCTTGAGCCCCATCTCGATGCGGATGCAGTCCGGTGTGAACGGGACTGCATCCGCCTGATGGCTCACCAGCGCATCGATGTAGGCCTGTGCGGCCGCGATGCGCTCGGCATCTGAGAATGGCACGGGGAAGGCCTCAGATTCTTTCGATGATCGTGCCGGTAGACAGCGCGCCGCCGGCGCACATGGTGATCAGCGCCGTGCTCTTGTCGGTGCGCTCCAGCTCGTGCAGGGCCGTGGTGATCAGGCGGGCGCCCGTCGATCCGACCGGGTGGCCCAGCGCGATGGCGCCGCCGTTGACGTTGACCTTGTCCATGTCGGCGCCGTGCACCTGAGCCCAGGACAGCACGACAGAGGCGAAGGCCTCATTGATCTCGACGAGGTCGATGTCGCCCATCTTCATGCCGGCCTTCTCGAGGACCTTCGCGGTGGACTGCACCGGGCCGTCGAGGTGGTAGTAGGTCTCGGCGCCGACGTTGGCCTGGCTGATGATGCGGGCGCGCGGCTTCAGGCCGAGGGCCTTCGCCTTGTCCTCGTCCATCCACAGCACCGCCGCGGCGCCGTCGGAGATCTGCGAGGACGTACCGGCAGTGTGAATGCCACCTTCGATCACCGGCTTCAGCCCGGCCAGGCCCTCAGCGGTGGTGTCGCGCAGACCCTGGTCGCGGCTGACCGTGTTCCATTCGGCGGTCGGCTGCTTGTTCTCGTCGATGACCGGTGCCTCGATCGGGGAGATCTCGCGGTCGAAACGACCCTCGGCCCAGGCCTGTTTGGCCTTCAGCTGCGACGCCAGGCCCAGCGCATCCACATCGGCGCGGGTGATGCCGCGGCGCTTGGCGATCCGCTCGGCGGCCTCGAACTGGTTGGGCAGGTCGATGTCCCAGGACGCGGCGCGGGCGCCGCCGCCGTTGGCGCCGAGCCCGACCCGGCTCATCGCCTCGATGCCACAGGCGATGCCGATGTCGATGGCGCCGGTGGCGATCAGGCCGGCGACCAGATGGTTGGCCTGCTGGGCGCTGCCGCACTGGCAGTCGACGGTGGTGGCGCCGACGTGCTCGGGCAGCCCGGCGACCAGCCAGGACTGCCGGGTGACATTGTTGCCCTGCTCGCCGAACTGCGTGACGCAGCCACCGATGAGCTGCTCGACGCTGCCGGGGTCGATTCCGGCCTTCTCGATGAGGGCCTTCTGGACGGCTCCGAGAAGCTCGGTGGCGTGCAGGCCGGACAACCAGCCGTTGCGCTTGCCGATGGGGCTGCGGGTGGCTTCGACGATGACAGGGTTACCCATGAAGTCAGGCTAGAACACGTTTCATTACTCTGACAAGCGCGGATGTATCACTGCCTTTGATCTGCGGTCAAGCCGTGTTTCAATGGTCACAATTGGTACTAGACCACGTTGTTTCAAGCATCGCTGGCTACCCGCACGGCTTGCTGCAGACACTAGGAGTTAGACACATGGGCTGCCCCAACATCCCCAAGGAATTCGACTTCCTCGATTCCGAGCTGAACCTCAAGGGCCTGCCGGTCGAGGAACTCGCCGAGCTCCGTAAGGCCGAGCCGGTCCGCTGGGTCGACGTCCCGGGCGGCACCGGTGGCTTCGGAGACAAGGGCTACTGGTTGGTCACCCGGCACGAGGACGTCAAGGACGTCTCGCTGCGCAGCGACGTGTTCTCCAGCTCGATGAACGGCGCGATCCCGGTCTGGCCGCAGGAGATGACCCGCGAAGCGGTCGACCTCCAGCGCGCCGTCCTGCTCAACATGGACGCACCGCACCACACCCGTCTGCGCAAGATCATCTCCCGTGGCTTCACCCCGCGTGCGCTCTCGCGGCTCGAGGACGAGCTGAACAACCGCGCGCAGCAGATCGCCAAGAACGCCGCCGCGTCCAACACCGGCGATTTCGTCGAGCAGGTCTCCTGCGAGTTGCCGCTGCAGGCCATCGCCGAACTGCTCGGTGTCCCGCAGGACGACCGCGACAAGCTGTTCCGCTGGTCCAACGAGATGACCGCCGGCGACGATCCCGAGTACGCCGACGTCGATCCGGCCATGTCCTCCTTCGAGCTCATCTCCTACGCCATGAAGATGGCCGAGGAGCGCGGCAAGAACCCCACCGACGACATCGTCACCAAGCTGATCGAAGCCGACATCGACGGCGAGAAGCTCAGCGACGACGAGTTCGGCTTCTTCGTCATCATGCTTGCGGTCGCGGGCAACGAGACCAGCCGTAACTCCATCACGCACGGCATGATCGCGTTCTCGCAGAATCCCGATCAGTGGGAGCTTTTCAAGCGGGAGCGGCCGAAGACCGCCGTCGACGAGATCATCCGTTGGGCCACGCCGGTTTCGGCCTTCCAGCGCACCGCCAGCGAGGACACCGAGATCGCCGGTGTCAAGATCAAGGCCGGTGAGCGCGTGGTGATGTCCTACCGTTCGGCGAACTTCGACGACGCGGTGTTCGAGGACCCGTTCACGTTCAACATCCTTCGCGATCCCAACCCGCACGTCGGCTTCGGCGGCACCGGGGCGCACTACTGCATCGGCGCCAACCTGGCCCGCCTGACGATCAACCTGATCTTCAACGCCGTCGCCGATCACATGCCCGACCTCCAGCCGACCGGCGATCCCGAGCGGCTAAAGTCCGGATGGCTCAACGGCATCAAGCACTGGCCGGTCGATTACACCGGGCAGTGCCCGGTCGCGCACTGAGCTACTGACCGCCTAACGGATCAAGGAGGATTCGGGTGGATTTCACACCGAACCCAGAGCAGCAGGCTGTTGCCGATGTGGTGACCTCTGTTCTGGAACGCGACAACACCTGGGATGCACTGGTTTCCGGTGGTGTCGCGGCGCTGGGAGTACCGGAACGACTCGGCGGTGACGGTCTGGGTCTGCCCGAGCTGTCGACCGCGTTGACCGAGATCGGTCGGCACGGCACCATCGGCCCGGCGCTGGCCACCGTGGGCCTCGGTCTGGTGTCGTTGCTCGACCTCGCCTCCGACGCGCAGCAGGACCGGTACCTCGTCGATGTCGCGACGGGTGCGGTGCTCTCGGCGGCGCTCAACGAGCCCGGACAGTCGTTGCCGGAGCGTCCCGCGACAAACTTCGCCGAAGGCAAGCTCAACGGCACCAAAGTCGGTGTGCCCTATGCCGAGACGGCCAAGTGGCTGGTGGTGACCGCCGATAACGCGGTGGTGGTGGTCTCGCCTTCGGCCGAGGGTGTGACAGTCGCCAAGAGCCCGACCTCCAACGGTTCCGACGAATACGCGGTCACGTTCGCCGACGTCGCGGTCGACGCGGCTGACGTGCTCGACGGCGCGAGTGCGCACCGGGTCAACCAGTTGGCGCTCGCCGCCACCGGGGCGTTCGCCGCCGGACTGGTCGCCGGCGCGCTGCGGTTGACCGCCGACTACGTGGCGACCCGTGAGCAGTTCGGCCGTCCGCTCTCGACCTTCCAGACGGTGGCCGCACAGCTGTCCGAGGTCTACATCGCCTCGCGGACCATCTCGCTGTTGTCCACGTCGGCGCTGTGGCGGCTGTCCGAGGACATTGACGCTGACGAGGATCTGAACATCCTGGGCTACTGGCTCACCTCGCAGGCCGCTCCGGCCATGCGGCTCTGTCATCACCTGCACGGCGGTATGGGTATGGACATCACCTACCCGATGGACCGCTACTACTCCTCGATCAAGGACCTGACCCGCCTGTTGGGTGGTCCGTCGCATCGCCTCGATTTGGTGGGAGCGTAATGTTCATCGACCTGACGCCCGAGCAGCGCGCGCTGCAAGCCGAGCTGCGAGAATACTTCTCGACTCTCATCACGCCCGAAGAGGCCGCGGCGATGGAGTCCGACCGGCACAACGAGGCCTACCGTGCGGTGATCAAGCGCATGGGCAGCGACGGCAAGCTCGGCGTCGGTTGGCCCAAGGAGTACGGCGGCCTGGGCTTCGGCCCGGTCGAGCAGCAGATCTTCATCAACGAGGCCAACCGGGCCGACATCCCGCTGCCGATGGTCACGTTGCAGACGGTGGGCCCCACCCTGCAGGCGCTCGGCACCGAGGAGCAGAAGAAGAAGTTCCTGCCCGGAATTCTCGCCGGTGAAGTGCATTTCGCCATCGGGTACTCCGAGCCCGACGCCGGAACCGACCTGGCGTCCCTGCGTACCACCGCGGTCCGTCACGGTGACGAATACATCGTCAACGGACAGAAGATGTGGACCACCGGCGCGCACGACGCCGACTACATCTGGCTGGCCTGCCGTACGGACCCCACCGCGGCCAAGCACAAGGGCATCTCGATCCTGATCGTCGACACCAAGGATCCCGGCTATTCCTGGACCCCGATCATCCTTTCGGACGGGGCGCACCACACCAACGCCACGTACTACAACGATGTGCACGTGCCCGCCGACATGCTCGTCGGTGAGGAGAACGGCGGCTGGAAGCTCATCACCACCCAGCTCAACCACGAGCGGGTCGGCCTCGGGCCCGCCGGCCGTATCGCCGGCATCTACGACCAGGTGCACACCTGGGCATCGAAGCCCGGTTCGGACGGTGTCCCACCGATCGAGCAGAACGAGGTGAAACACCTTCTGGGGCAGATCAAGTCGATCTGGCGGATCAACGAACTGCTCAACTGGCAGGTCGCGGCCTCCGGCGAGACCATCGCCGTGGCCGATGCCGCCGCGACCAAGGTGTTCTCCACCGAACGGCTGCAAGAGGTTGGCCGGTTGGCCGAAGAGATTGTCGGCGGTTACGGCAACCCGGCGGACTCGGAGACCGCCGAACTATTGGTCTGGCTGGACAAGATGACCAAGCGCAACCTGGTCATCACCTTCGGCGGTGGCGTCAACGAGGTCATGCGCGAGATGATCGCGGCGTCGGGCCTGCGGGTGCCGAGGGTGACCCGGTAACAGCGAGGGATTGAGATGAGCGTGAATCTGCAGGCCGGTATCGACCAGATCATCGCGTCCGGGACGAGCAAACCGACGGTGGCTCGGGACCCGGTGAATCAGCCCATGATTCACCACTGGGTCGACGCGATCGGTGACAAGAACCCGATCTACGTCGACGCGGAAGCCGCTAGAGCTGCGGGTCATCCCGGCATCGTGGCGCCGCCGGCGATGATCCAGGTCTGGACCATGATGGGGCTGGGACGCTCCCGGTCCGACGATGATCCGCTGGGTAGGGCGATGAAGTTGTTCGACGATGCCGGGTATGTCGGTGTCGTCGCCACCAACTGCGACCAGACCTACCACCGCTACATCCAGCCTGGCGAACAGGTGGTGATGAGCGCCGAGATCGTCGGCATCGTCGGTCCCAAGCAGACCGCACTGGGCGAGGGCTACTTCATCAATCAGAAGATCCGCTGGCATGTCGGTGACGAGGAAGTCGCCGACATGGACTGGCGCATCATGAAGTTCCTCCCCGCCGGTAAGCAGGCAGCCGCGGAAGACTCTGAAACCAACGAGATCCCAGAAGATCTCGACCCGGACAAGCTGATGCGGCCGTCCTCGTCGCGGGATACCAAGTTCTTCTGGGACGGTATCAATGCCCACGAGCTGCGGATCCAACGCCGCCCCGATGGCACCTTGCAGCACCCGCCGGTGCCCGCGGTGTGGGCCGACAAAGATGCCCCCGTCGATTACGTGGTGGCCTCCGGCAAGGGCACGGTGTTCAGCTACGTCGTGCACCATGCGCCCAAGGTGCCCGGACGCAGTCTGCCGTTCGTGATCGCCCTCGTTGAACTTGAGGAGGGGGTCCGGATGCTCGGCGAGCTGCGCGGGATCGCTGCCGACCAGGTGAAGATCGGAATGCCGGTCACCGCAACCTATATCGACTTCCCGGACAGTGAGATCAGCCCGGCCTGGACGTTGTACGCATGGGAGCCACAAGCATGAGCCTGACTGTCTCCGACGTTCGGGTCGGCACCAAGTTGCCCGAACTCAAGATCTACGGCGACCCGACGTTCATCGTCTCCACCGCCATCGCGACGCGCGACTACCAGGATGTGCACCACGACCGGGACTTGGCGCAGGCCAAGGGGTCCAAGGACATCTTCGTCAACATCCTCACCGACACCGGGCTGGTCGGTCGGTACGTGACCGACTGGGCCGGTCCGAACGCGTTCGTCAAGTCGATCAAGCTGCGCCTCGGGGTGCCCTGGTACGCCTACGACACCATCACCTTCACCGGGGAGGTCACGGAGATCGAGGGCGACCTGGTGACACTGAAAGTGGTGGGCAGCAACAGCCTTGGCAACCACGTCATCGCCACGTCCACACTTACTTTGGGGGACAACTGATGCTCTCCGGCAAGGCAGCCATCGCCGGTATCGGCGCCACCGACTTCTCCAAGAACTCCGGTCGCAGTGAACTGCGTCTGGCCGCCGAGGCGGTGCTCGACGCACTCGACGACGCCGGCCTCAAGCCGTCCGACGTAGACGGTCTGGTGACGTTCACGATGGACTCCAATCTGGAGACCGCCGTGGCCCGCTCCACCGGGATCGGAGATCTCAAGTTCTTCAGCCAGATCGGTTACGGCGGCGGTGCCGCGGCCGCGACCGTCCAGCAGGCGGCTCTGGCCGTCGCGACCGGTGTGGCGGAAGTCGTTGTGGCCTACCGGGCGTTCAACGAGCGCTCCGAGTTCCGGTTCGGCCAGGTGATGACCGGCCTGACCGTCAACGCCGATTCGCGCGGCGTGGAGTACAGCTGGTCCTACCCGCACGGGCTGAGCACCCCGGCCGCCTCGGTGGCGATGATCGCGCAGCGTTACATGCATGAATACGGCGCCACGAGTGCGGATTTCGGCGCGGTGTCGGTGGCAGACCGCAAGCATGCCGCGACCAACCCGAAGGCGTTCTTCTACGGCAAGCCGATCACCATCGAGGATCACCAGAACTCGCGGTGGATCGCCGAACCGCTGCGGCTGCTGGACTGCTGCCAGGAGAGCGACGGCGGCGTGGCCATCGTCGTCACCACCCCCGAGCGGGCCAAGGACCTCAAGCACCGGCCGGCGATCATCGAGGCCGCTGCCCAAGGTGCCGGCACCGACCAGTTCACCATGTACTCGTACTACCGCGACGAGCTCGGGCTTCCCGAGATGGGTCTGGTCGGCCGTCAGCTCTGGCAGCAGAGTGGCCTGTCGCCCGACGACATCCAGACCGCGATCCTCTACGACCACTTCACCCCGTACACGTTGATCCAGCTCGAGGAGCTCGGTTTCTGCGGTAAGGGTGAGGCCAAGGACTTCATTGCCGGGGGCGCCATCGAGCTCGGCGGACGGCTGCCGATCAACACCCACGGCGGTCAGCTCGGCGAGGCCTACATCCACGGCATGAACGGCATTGCCGAGGGCGTGCGCCAGTTGCGGGGGACCTCGGTCAACCAGGTCGAGGGCGTCGAGCATGTACTGGTCACCGCCGGAACCGGTGTGCCGACATCCGGATTGATCCTCGGATAAAAGGTGCATCGCCACCCCTGATTGGCACGGTAATGTTTGCTCCGGATGTGCATCATCACGGGTAGATAGGGGGGCCGCGGCATGGCGATAGAGCGCGACAGTAGCCCGTACGGGTCGCAGACCTTGCTCGGGCCGGGTTGGCCGAGTGTCGACGAGGAACAGCTGACCGCGGCGGCGGCGTCGTATCAGAAGATCGCCGCCAAGATCAGTGGCACAGTCGTCCCGCAACAGACCAGCCAGCTCTCGAAGCTGCAGGGTTCGTGGGAAGGCGGCGCGGCGTTGGCCGCCTCGGGTGAGGCGACCACGATGATCGGCGGACACGAGGCCAATGGTCTACAGGCGCAGGCCATCTCCACCGCGTTGATGAAAATGGCAGCGACCGTGGCGGAGACCAAGACGATCGTGAATGCGGCCGCGGAAGAGGTCCAGCAGGAGGTCATGGGCATTTTGGCCCTGGGGCCGCTTGCCGGCCCCAATGCGCAGGCGCTGATCGAGAGCCGGGTCAAGGCAGGTTTGGCGCAGAACACCGCGACCGTCTCGGCCGCCTCCGCGGAAATGGCGGACAGCCTCAGCACGGTGGCCAACCTCCCGCAGGTCGGCACCCCGCCGACGGCGCAAGCTCAGCAGGCGGCCCAGAAGGGCGCCGATTCGATGATGCAGCTGATCAGCCAGCTGCCGCAGATTCTGGGCCAGCTGCCGCAGATGGCCGGCCAGATTCCGCAGCAGCTCTCCCAACCGCTGCAGCAGTTGTCGCAGCCCCTGCAGCAGCTGACGTCGATGTTGGGTTCGGGTGGCAAGGGCACCGGCGGTGGGCCCAGCCCCTTCTCGGCGTTCTCTAACCATCCGGCGGCCGGCGGCTCCGGTCCCAGCAGTGGTGCGGGCATGGTCAAGGCCGCGGGTCTGCCCGGGGGCTCCGGTGGCGGCAGCCCGCAGACGCCCTTGCTGGCGAAGATGGTGGGCGGTGGCAGCACCGCACCGGTCTCGGTCGACCCCGGTGCCAGCGCCGCTGTGGTCGGCGGTGTCGCCCCGGTGGCAGCGGCCAATGCGACGGGCGGCGGCATGGGCGGCGGCATGGGCATGATGGGCGGCGGCCAGCGTGCCGGTGGCGGTGGGGGCACCGCGACCGGACTGGCGGTCCCGGCTCCTTTGGAACACGACACGGGGGATGGTGGCGATGACTATGACGATTGGTGATCGGTCTCGACGGGAAGGGGACAACCGTGAGTAGCCCGGGAAGCCCGATGTCAATGAAAGGTCCGCTCAGCTGGGACGCCGCGTCGTTGAACCTGCCTGACATGCCGCCGATTCAGCCCGGTGAGGATGCGATGAGCATGACCATCGCCGGCATCGTGCCGACCCTGGCGGCCTCGCTGACCACGAATGTGACGGCGTTGTCGGCCAAGGAAAACATGTTCAACGCCAAGCTGTCGGATGCCCAGGGGGCCTACGAGAAGGCCGACGACTCCGGCGGTCAGGGCGTGGGTCAGCTCAGCCAGATGATGGGGCAGCTGGGACAGATGGGCCAGATGGCCAGTGCGCCGTCGCAAGCTATGGGCCAGATGGGCGGGCAGTTCGGCTCATTGATGGAGCCGCTGATGAAGGCCATGGAAGGCGCCAAGGGCGGCGGCTCGGAGAACGGCGGCGCACCGGGTGCCGGCCAGCCCGGCGGCCCGGGTGGTCAAGGTGGCCCGAATCCGCAACAGCAGCAGGAAGAGCGCGAAGCCAAGCTCAACGATCGGGACAAGCAGCAGGACGATCGCGAGACGGCGCAGAACGACCGCGACGTTGCGCAGGACCGACGCGAAGCCGGCCTGGATGCGCGGGAGACGCAGATGAACGCCCCGTCCGGTGGGGCGGCGTCGGCGGCTCCGCACTCGGCGCCCCCGGTCACGCATTCGGCTCCACCCGCTGCGTCGGCACCGCCTGCCGCCGCGCCCAGCCCGAGCCAGCCGGCTCCCGGCCCGGTTCCGGTGGCACCCGAGGCCCCCCGTCATTCCGGCGGGGACGATCTCTGGAAGCGGATGTAGGCGGCTCCCCGCACCGCGCCTTGATGTGTCAGCAAATTTTGGTTTGTTGACTCGGCATATTCAAGATCATTGCCAGTTTTGCATCTCGCGGAGATTCTTCAACAGTCGTGATGTGCTGAACGGTGTCCTGTGAAGCGCGTTCGCAGCGTATTCCCAGACTGGCGGCGTTCGTGGCTGGGTCGGAAAACCTACTTTGGGTACGAAAATACGGGTTCAATTCGACTGAACGTTTGCTGAACTCGCGCTAGCAGGGTCGATGCCTTCAGGGGTTTCCCATGACCTGCTATGCCTACCCAATGTGCTCTTTTGATCGCAAAATTTGCCGGCGATCGGCGCCTGGGACGGTTGACCCTAGATTGGCAAAGTGAATAGCATCGGCCAAACTCTGGGAAACGGTGCTGGATGTGACCGTCTCGGGGAGGGAGGACCGTGGACTATGCGATCGATTGAGCGTGTGACGGGAGCTGCCGCGGCACCCCTTGGGGTGGTCGGCACTTCCTTCCCGGGCGGTTGAACGGATCACCGTCATGGATGAGATTTCAGTTCGTCAATCAATTTCGTCATCTCAGAGCGCGGTGGCGTTGACGGATGATGGAGAGCCGATGGTGACGGTCGTCGCCGACCGGGGCAACTCCGTCTACGGCCCCGGGAAGGGCAACGGCAACGGTCACCACCCGGGAAGAACGCCGATATCTCCGATGCAGCTCGACGAATTGCGTGAGTGGGAACGTTCGTTTGCCGTTGGCGGACGACTCGACCCATATAGCGCGATGGTCGATGGACGCGGTTTGCTCCGGGACGCGGAAGTTCTCATCGTCGATGACTGCACGTTGTACCGCGACTATCTCGTCGCAGTCCTGCTGTCGCATGGCGCGGTGTCGCCCGGGGTTGCCTGGGATGTTCCCTCCCTGATCGCAGCGTTCGAGGCGAGGCTGCCTCGAGTTCTAGTGCTGAACATGGGGACTCGCGACAGCGCGATTCTGCTACGGCACGCGTTGAGCTTGGGGCCGCAGGTCCGAGTGGTGGTTCTGGGCGTCTCCGAGGACGACGAATCCGAGATTGTTGCGTGTGCTGAGGCCGGAGTGGCCGGATACCATCTGCGCACCGAAACGCTTCAGGATCTGATCACATTGCTGCACAGGGTCGCTGCGGGGGAATCGCTGTGTTCGCCGCGGGTTTCGGCGATCCTGTTGAGACGACTATCGGCGCTCGCGTCCCAGCGCCCTTCGGCCGCAAGGGAATTGGTCCTCACGGCCCGGGAGGCGCAGGTCCTCAGGATGCTGGAACTGGGGCTTGCGAACAGGGATATCGCCGACGAGCTGTGCATCGCGGTCCATACCGTCAAGAATCACGTGCACAGCCTGCTGACCAAGCTCGGTGTCGGCACTCGCGCACAGGCAGCAGCGGTGGCCCGGACCATCTTGGCCGCTGAAGATAGGCCAGGGGCCTAGTCCGGGATTCTGGGCCATCGTTGGTCGCGAATCGGGCTATTGCTCCGACCGAGGTCGGATGTTGAGAATCTCGGAGGTGTCCGCTCCCGCGACCACGGCGCGAGCCAGGTCGGCCAGTCGCTGATTGGTCTTCCTGGCGTACGTGCGCAGGAGGTTGAATGACTCGTCCATCTCCATCCCCCCGCGCTCTGCAAGCACACCTTTGGCCTGCTCGATGATCGTCCTGGTGTTGAGGGCGCCCTGTAGCTGCTGATTGATGATCTCGGCACGGGTAATGATGCGCTGGTGAAGTATCCCCACGGCAGCTACATCGGACAGCCCTTGTCCCACTGCGATATCGCTCTCCGACATATGACCGGGTTCAGTTCGCAGTAGATTCACTGCGCCGACCCGTTCGTCCCGCAGCCGAAGTGGCAGCGCGAACGCCGAAGTGAACCCGTACTCGGTGGCGCGTTGGGCGAACGCGGGCCAGCGCTCCTGCTCCCGCCGGATATCGGGTACCCGCACGGTCTCCCGGTTGAGGTAGGCATCACGACACGGCCCGGAGTTGGCTTCGATCTGGAGCAGTTCGAGTAGCTGGGTGTGCTCGCTGCTGGATGCGAATACGTGCAGGCGTCCGTGCGCGTCTCCGAGCATGATTCCGGCAGCGGAGACCGGCAGCAATGTCGTCAGGTCGCCAACGAGGCGTTGTGCGAACTCAACGACGTCGTAGTCGGCGACGAGCGTGTCCGCCAGCCCGACGAATGCATTCGCGAGTTGTTCATAGCGGTTCATCACGTCCCCCCTTGCATAATGAAGTCTTCCCTCGATGTTTGCGTTGGTCAACGTCCGCTCACGACGTCACCGAGGAGTCCGGGCTCGCGCCCTCGCCGGGATCTGCGTTGGGTTCCGGTGCGATGCCGATGCCCTCCACGTTCACGGAGATACCTGCGCGTGTCACCGGGAGAACCGATACGCATGCCTTGCACGAGCGTGCTGCGTCATCCGGGGCAGCGGGGGTCTTGCGGACTACCTCGAGAAACCTGGTCCGCGCACTCAACGGATCAGACTCATACACCGGACGCTCCACTCTGTGCACCGAGTCGGGGTTGTGCACAATCACTGTTAAGCGTTGCCCAGGCAGATGTTGTTCGCGGTCTCGTCGATCGGTGGATTGTGCCAGTGGACAGGAGAATGCCGCGAGCATGGCGCGACCGCGGTCGCGCGCGCGTGATTGACGCGTGCGAAATATACTTCCTGAGCAAGGATTATGTTTGCCAAGACTGCTGCCAGATACGAATATTTCAGCGTGGTCAATAGGTGTCACGGCATGCGCCAGGGTGTCTGACGGCAAACATGTCACGGCGCGTGAGGCGTGCAATCGGCGGGGTGTCCCCTGATCGGATATCGCGGCTCTCGCCTGCTTACTGCGGAAACTGTGGCTGCAATGGATGTATCGCCCCTGGGCCGCTAGCTATTTGCGGAGGGGAGGGGTTTGCTCAATCTTAGTGTGACCTTTGCTTCGGGGGTGGTCGCTCCGTGGATGTTCCTGAATTTTACGCGCGCGATGGCAAAGTCCAATAAGTGTGCTAGTTTCGCGTCCACGGCCCTTCGTGACCTATGGCAGCTGAGAAGGGGATGTTCGTCGCCAGGACCCCGCGACAGGTGAAGTGCGGCGGTTTGAGCGAGCGGAGTCGGGGGCATGGTCGTGGTAGCTGATTTGCTCAGGTGGACGTGTTGACCGCCGACCCGGCCGTTTCCTCCGACGGCGTGATTGAGCCGGATCTGTCAGTCGATGCGGATGCCGATCTGGCTGCCGTGGATCGCCGCCATACGGTCGGGTCCGGACGTCGCTTGTCGAACTCCCGGTCATTTTCGGCGCTACCGGGCGGACTGGCTGACTGGCGCACGCCGTCGACGAGCGCCGGTGATTCGGGACTGCTCCGGGATACGCGGATCCTGATTGTCGATGACAGCACGCTCTGTCGCGAGTTCCTGGCGGGGGTGGTCGCCGCCCACGGCGTGCTGGCACCGGGCCTCGCCTGGGATGTGCCTTCGCTGACCGCGGCCCTCGAGAGCACGTTGCCGCGTGTTGTCCTGCTGAATATGGCGACTCGCAACAAGGCGGTGTTACTGCGTCATGCGCTGGAATTCAGTCCGTCGGCGCGGGTAGTCGTTCTGGGCGTATCCGAGACCGACGAATCCGAGATTGTCGCGTGCGCGGAGGCCGGTGTGGCCGGCTACCACCTGCGTAACGAATCGCTCGATGACCTACTCATGTTGATACACAACGTTGCTGCGGGGGAGTCGCTTTGTTCGCCGAGAATTTCCGCAATCCTGCTGCGCCGATTGTCGGCGCTGGCTTCCCAGCGGCAACCGGCGGTAAGGGAACTAGTCCTTACGTCCCGTGAGGCCCAGATCCTCAGGATGCTGGAATCAGGCCTTTCGAACCGGGACATTGCAGCAGAACTGTGTATCGCTGTTCACACCGTCAAGAACCACGTGCACAGTCTGTTGAACAAACTCGGTGTCAGCTCGCGTGCGCAGGCTGCCGCACTCGCCCGCACCATCCTGCACGTCGATAGCGCTCCCGGGGACCAGTCGGGGATCTAGTCCGCGATCCAGACCGCGGTCTAATCCAAAAATCGATCTATCGGTCCATGTACCAACGGCTTTCGGCCATCGATAGTGATTGCATGTTTACGGGGGTTAGCTCAAGGCCAGGCGAAGGCATCGCTGGCGATCGAGTTTGCGGGTCCGGTTCGACGGTAATCGCTGTCGCTGCTTCGGGAATGGTCTGATGTGCGGCATCATCGCCTGTCGGACAGATCGCCCCGCAGTCGACTACCTGCGAGTGGGACTACGCCGGCTCGAGTACCGCGGGTACGACTCGGTCGGGGTCGCCCTGCAGACCACAACCGGCCCCGTCGTCCGCCTGCGGACGACGGGGCGTGTGGCGGCCCTCGAAGGGCTGCTGGACCAGTGGCCCGGCCCGCAGTTCAACGGGGTGGGAATCGGCCACACACGCTGGGCGACCCGCGGTTCGGTGACCGAGGGCAACGCCCACCCGCACATCGACTGTCGAGGGCAGATCAGCCTGGTGCACAACGGAACGATCGAGAATGAGGCCGGGCTGCGGACGGAGCTGGCCAGTACCGGGCACGAGTTCGCGACGACGGTCGACAGCGAGGTGTTGTGCCACCTGATCGAGGATGAGCGGTATCGCTGCGGGGATCTGGTTCTGGCTGTGCGGAATGCCCTCGCCAGGGTGGAGGGATGCTGGGCTCTTGCCGCGCTGGAGCAGGGCACGGGCCGAATCGTCGTCGCTGCCAAGGGGTCCCCACTGCTCGTTGCACACACCGCACACGGCGATTTTGCGGCAAGTGACATCGCGGCGATCGCCGACTGGGTCGACGAGTTCCGGATACTCGACGACGGCGACGTCGTCGAGCTGACGAATGCCGGCCGGTGGCGCGGCCGCGAGGTGGAACTGAATGGCTACACCGACGACATGGCCAAGGAGATCGACGAACAGCCGCAAGCGGCCGCTCGGATCTTCGATGACCTGGTGGACGGAATCGCGACCGGGAGGGTCTGGAACCAACTCGGGCTGCCTCCGTTCGAACGTCTGAAGGTGATCGGCTGCGGAACATCGCTGAACGCAGGCAAGGCGATCGGCAACCTGGCGCGAGAACTCGGCGGAATACCGACAACTGCCATCGCCGGGAGCGAAGCTGCTGCCGAGGTCCCTGATGAGTGCCAGCTGTGCATCGCCGTCAGCCGGTCAGGTGAGACCACCGATGTGCTGCGCGCGGTCGAGGGTCCCGCCATGGGTGACTCGCCATTGCTCGCACTCACCAGCAACTCGCATTCCACACTGGCCCGGCTGGCAGATGCCGTCATCGGCTTTTCGGCCGGGTCTGAGACCGGTGCCGCAGCCACCAAGACATTCGTGTGTGAGGTGGTTGCCGGTGTGGCTCTGATGATCTCGGCGCTTGTAGCTATGAAGCGCCTGCCCACCGCTGCGGCAACTGGACTCGTCGACGATCTTCGCCGACTGCCGGATCAGTTGGCCGCGGCCGGTGTGGTCGCCAAGTGCGTCATACCGCCGATCGCAGACGAATTCGTATCCAGGGGCGGGTTCATCTTCATCGCACGCGGATCGGGGCTACCGTACGCCGCCGAAGGTGCCCGCGTGGTAACGGAACTCACCCATCTGTGGGCCGGGCATTACCCGGCCGGCGAGTTGAAGCATGGACCACTCGCGTTGGTGCGCGACGGAACCCCGGTCGTGGTCGTCGGCCATGGAGACCATGAGCTCGTCAGGGATGTCGGGGACGTGCGGGCCCGCGGCGGTCGGGTCATCTCGATCGGGCCGGCGGGTAGCGATGTGCCGGTAATCGGCAACCTGAATGCGCCGTGGGGCCCGATCGAGGCAATTGCCCCGATGCAGATTCTGGCCCGCACCCTGGCCCAGGAGCTGGCACGCGATGTCGACAAGCCAGAACATGACCTGAAGGCGGTGATGGTCGAGTAAACCCGGGGGACTCGTCGCCCACGCAAAACAGATCAAGGACCCAACCGGTCCTGCTCACCACATAGGAAATTATGGCTCAGACTGCTTTTCCCAACGCCGATATCTGGCCGCGTGAGGCCGATATCGACCCCGGCGGTGACGTGGTTGCGGACTTCGCCGCGGTCGTCCGAGCTTGGCCACACCGCGCAGCCATCATGCACAACGGGACCGTCATCACCTATCGTGACCTCGCCGACCGGGTCCGTCGTACTGCATTGCACTACAGGGCAACTCGATTCGGTGACGATGAAGACTCCCGTCTGATCGGTGCGGTGGTTGCACACGTACCCGCTGTGGTTGATCTTCTGCTCGGAAGTCTGCAGGCTCGGGCGGCCTATTGCCCGATCGACGCTGCGCTTCCGGCGGCCCGCAAGCAGGCGCTCGCTGCGGCACTCGGCGTGAATCGACTGTTTGCGGTGGCCCGGGACCCGGACGACTCGACGGACCTTCGGATCGAGACGCTCGACGAGGACCCGGTTCTCGTGGACACGGATCTGCAGGAGCCGAGATGTCGCCCCAGTGATCCGGCGTATGTGCTGTGCACCTCGGGTTCCACGGGGAAGCCGAAGCCGGTGGTGGTTTCGCGACGTGCCCTCGCAGCCACGGTGAGGGCACTACGTCACCTTTTCGGGATCACGCCCGACGACCGAGTGCTTCAATTTGCGTCGCTCGGCTGGGATACCTGTTTGGAGGAGATCCTCCCTGCGCTAACAGCCGGCGCGACATTGGTTTTCGACGATGCCGCCCA
Source organism: Mycobacterium sp. DL99 (assembly GCF_004762045.1). Classification (GTDB taxonomy): domain Bacteria; phylum Actinomycetota; class Actinomycetes; order Mycobacteriales; family Mycobacteriaceae; genus Mycobacterium. Next base: position 5,767,417 of record NZ_SJOM01000007.1, on the reverse strand, counting down.
TTCTGTTGCGTTGCCCCGCTTTGTCCGCATGTTGGCAGAACGAGAAATCACCGTACTCGACCTGCCGACAGCGTTCTGGCACGAGCTGGTGCTGTTTCTCCACGAGGAGCAGGCGTCATTGCCGGCCTGTGTCCGGCTGGTGGTGATCGGCGGCGAACGGGTTGATCCAACCCGACTACGGCAGTGGCGCGATGTCGATGCTGGGCACGTCAGGTTGCTCAATACCTACGGATGCACCGAGACGACGATGGTGACTCACGCGGTGGACCTGTGCGGACCTGACACCGAACCGGAAGTGGCGAGGTGCGACGGCGAGATTCCGATCGGGCGTGCATTGCCCCATGTGCGCGATCACGTCACCGACGAAGGGGAACTGTTGGTGTCGGGACCGGGCCTCGCCACTTGCTACCTCGGGTTGCCGGAGCTCACCGAGTCCGGATTCCCCGTCGCCGACCACGGCTCCGGTCCGACCCGGTGGTTCCACACCGGAGATCTGGTTGCCCGCGGTGAACGGGGGCTCCTGTACTCGCGCGGCCGCACAGACGAACAGGTGAAAGTCCTTGGAGTGCGGGTGCATCCGGCGGAGGTGGAGGCTCAGCTGAACACCCACCCCGCAGTCGGGGGTGCCGTCGTGACAGGTGAACGGCTACTCGGCCGCACCGCACTGACGGCGTACGTAGTCCCGGTCGGGACGATTACCCAGGTTGAGCTGAAGCGTTACCTGGGCCAGCGCTTACCCGCCCAATTCGTACCCAGTCGAGTGAGATTCGTTGACTCACTGAGCTATACGTCCAGCGGAAAAATTGATCGGGCGGCAACACGTCGCGCCGCAAGAGACCACGACGGCAAAGGAGCGGGTCAATGAGTGCCGGCCACATCGTCCAGATCTTTCGTAGGGTCCTCAACACTCCTGAGGTGAAGACGGACTCCGACTTCTTCGAACTCGGCGGCGATTCGCTGTTGGCGACCAGGGTGCTCAGTGCGATCGCCCGGGACTTCGGGACGGAGTTGTCGTGGGAGGACTTCATCGAAAGACCTTCGGCAGAGGGCCTGTTCGCAAAAGTCTGTGCTGTCGTGCCATGAGCAGGGAAAACATGCGTGTCGTCGTCGTCGGGGCCGGCCTGGCCGGGCTGACGGCTGCTCTCGACCTGAAGGCCGCGGGTGCGGACGTCACCGTGCTCGAGGCGCGTGATCGGGTAGGTGGACGGATGCACGGCGTCCCGATATCCGGGTCCGTGGTCGCCGACGGGGGCGCTGCCTATCTGGGCGTGCGGCACACCGAGCTACTTGCATTGCTACGGGAGCACGGACTCGATGTGGCCTCCACGGGGATGGCCGGCGACAGCACGTTCATGCTCTCGAACCGCCGGACGACAACTTCGAGTCGGGTCCCTCCGTTGGATGTGGTGGCACTTGGCGACTTGTTCGACCGGCTGGAGGAACTCGTCGCGCGGATACGGCCGGATGCGCCATGGCTGAGCCCGCAAGCCGGCGACCTCGACCGACTGACTGCCGCGCGCTGGCTTGCCGATGAGATCAAGCATCCGGACGCGCAGACATTCTTCCCGCTCTTCATCGGCGAGATGATGGCGGCCGATCCCGAAGCGGTGTCGGTACTGCACATGGCTTTCTACCTGCGTTCTGGCGGCGGCATCCGCTATCTCAACGCCTTCGAGGGTGGAGCCCAGCAATGGCGGATCGATGGCGGCGCCCATCTGCTGTCCGAGGCGCTCGCTGTACAACTTGGGACGCGGGTGCGGTTGGGTCATCCGGTATGCGCGATCGATCAGAGCGCCGACGAAGTGGTGGTGCAATGCATTCCGCACAGCGATGGCATGCTGTCCGAGTATCGAGCCGATCGGGTGGTTGTCGCGATACCGCCAATACTCGCGCAGCGGATCGAGTTTCGGCCGGCGCTGAGCGCGCCGCGCGCGACTGCGGCCACCGGCCGGGGTTGCGCGGTCAAGGTACACCTGGGATATCCGACTCCGGTGTGGCGCGAGTACGGCCTGTCCGGCTGGTCGGTGAGTTCCAACGGGCCGTTGCTGTCGACGGTCGACGATTCTCCGCCGGATGAATCAGCAGGTGTGCTCACCGGATTCGTCACAGGCGCCGAGGCAGCGACGTTCTCGGCGATGTCGGCGGCTGAGCAGTACGAGGCGGCGCTGAACCATGTCGGACAGCTCTTTCCTCAGCTGCCCCCGCCGACTCAGTACACCGTCACCGACTGGTTGACCGAGAAGTACAGCAAGGGATGCTATTCCGCGCTGTTCGGCCCCGGCGACTGGTTGCGGCTCGGACCGACACTGACCGAGCCTCATGGCCGCGTTCATTGGGCGGGCACCGAAACCAGCTTGGAATTCTTCGGGTTGATGGAGGGGGCGATCAGGTCCGGCCGACGGGTCGCGGACGAATTGATCCACGCCGATGAACCGGCAACCGCCTCGCGAAAGGTGCTGTCACGATGACAACGCTCAGTGAACGCAGCCAGGCCAGATCCACTGTGGTCGATGACCAGCCGTATACCTACGTGCGCACAGAGTTGACCGAGCCGGATTGGCGGCGCTACCCAGGATGGGCGACGGTCACGGCATCCGATTGGCGAGATCCGCAATGGCAGCGCGCGCACTCCGTCAAGAACATCGCGCAACTGCGTGCTGTGGTGGGCGACCTTCTCGACGAACGATTCTATGCCGACCTGCTCGCCGACCAGCAGCGGGAGGCGACCATGTCGATGTTGATGCCGCCGCAGATGCTGAACACCATTGCCCCCCACTGCACATCGGGCCGCCGCAGCCTCACGGAGGCGTTCTATGCCGATCCGATTCGGCGTTACATGCTGCCGGTGTTCACCGATCGTGACCGCAGATGGCGCTCACACCCTTACGCCGAGCGAGATTCGCTGCACGAAAGCGACATGTGGGTGGTCGAGGGGTTGACTCATCGGTACCCGACCAAGGTCCTTGCCGAAATGCTCTCGACCTGCCCGCAGTACTGCGGGCACTGCACCCGGATGGATCTGATCGGCAATTCGACGCCCGCGGTGAGCAAGGCCAAGCTGACCCTGCGGCCGGCGGACCGGCAGGAGCGCATCCTCGAGTACTTGCGCGCCACACCGACCGTAAGGGACGTCGTGGTTTCCGGCGGCGACGTGGCCAACATCCCGTGGCCACGGCTGGAGTCCTTTGTCATGAAGCTGCTCGAGATCGACACCATCCGGGATATCCGCTTGGCCACAAAGGCACTGGCGGCGTTGCCGCAGCACTGGCTGCAGCCGAAGGTGGTCGAAGGCGTCAATCGCGTGGCACAGGCCGCCTCCGCCCTCGGAGTCAACCTGGCGATGCATACCCACATCAACCACGTGCAGTCGGTGACACCGCTGGTCGCGGAGGCGGGGCGAGCCCTGCTCGCCGCCGGGCTGCGGGATGTTCGCAATCAAGGTGTGCTGATGCGCGGCGTGAATGCGACGACTGAAGACCTTCTCGATCTGTGCTTTGCGCTTCAGGGCGAAGCCAACATTCTCCCGTACTACTTCTATATGTGCGACATGATCCCCAACGCCGAACATTGGCGCACCCCACTGTGGCAAGCCCAAGAGTTGCAGTTGGCGATCATGGGGTACCTGCCCGGGTTCGCGACTCCGCGCATCGTCTGCGACGTCCCCTTTGTCGGAAAGCGTTGGGTCCATCAGGTAGTCCGGTACGACCGCGAATTGGGCATCTCCTACTGGAGCAAGAACTATCGCACCGTACTCGACAAGGCGGATCGTGACGCGTTGAACCGTGTCTACCCGTTCTACGACCCGATTGACACCCTGCCGAGGTCCGGGCAGCGATGGTGGCTCGCGACACGCGAATATCCAAGTACTGCAAAAGTTTCAGTGCAGGTGTCCCAGTACGTGGACCCGTGAGTTGGGGGTAACGCCATGCAACAAGACGAGATCCAGACCGTCACCCGTCGTTCCCATCCGAACAATGGGAGCGGGTGGCTGACCGCGGTCGGCGACACCGCCGCAGGTCCGCCGAAACCTGAGACAACCAGCGGTCGGGTTGCATTTGCCGCACAGAATCTGATGCCGAGCGAGGTGTTCGAGCGCACCACCTGGCAACGGCGTTACGCGGCGAAGATACGGCTGACGGACACCATGGTCGTCTGCTTCGCTGTGGGCCTGGCGCAGTACATCCGATTCGGAACCAACCACTCCGCAGACGCGCAATTCAAGTATTTCGTCCCGGGTTTCTCGGTCGCGTTCATCGTCGTGTGGCTCACCGCGCTGGCTGGATCGCACACTCGGTCGCCGCGAATCATCGGTTCCGGCATCGACGAGTACCGGCGGGTGATCGCGGCATCCTTCTGGACTTTCGGAGCGATCGCGATCATCACGTTGCTCCTCAAGATCGACGTGGTGCGAGGGTATCTGGCGGTCGCGCTCCCCACCGGGATCATCTGTCTGGTTCTGGGCAGGTCGTATTGGCGTGGAAAATTGGCGCATTGCCGTGCGTCGGGCAGGAACCAAACCGCCGTCCTGGCCATCGGAGAGCCCGGCGCGGTGCAAAGCCTGGGGAACGAGCTGACCCGAAATGAGTCGGACGGCTATCGCGTAGTGGGCGTCGGTGTTCCGGGCTATGGCCCTCCGCGGGGCGAGCAGATCACCATCAACGGTAGGGAAATTCCGATCATCGGCGGGGAGACACAGGTTCTGGAGGCCATCCGGACGTGTGGCGCGGACACCGTCGCCATTGCCGGTACGGAACACTTCGGCGTCCGAGGCATCCGGCGACTCCTGTGGGATCTCGAGCCGCTCGGAGTCGACCTCGTTGTCTCCACCGGGGTGATGGACGTCGCGCTTTCTCGTCTCGTGATGCGTCCCATCGCCGGACTTCCATTGCTGCACATAGAGAAACCGCAGTATCTCGGAGCCAAGCGATTTCAGAAACGGGCGTTTGACGCATGTTTCGCATCGGCAGCGCTCATCGCGACGCTGCCCATCTTGATCGCCACCGCCATTGCGATCAAAGTCGGAAGTCGGGGACCGGTCTTCTATCTGTCCGAACGGATCGGTATCGACGGCAAGCCGTTCTCGATGGTGAAGTTCCGCACCATGGTCAAGGACGCCGACAAACAGCTGGCAGGGCTGTTGAGCGCCAACGAAGGCGGCGGCTTGTTGTTCAAGATTCATGACGATCCGCGCATTACCCGTGTCGGTCAGGTGTTGCGGCGCTTCAGCATCGACGAACTTCCACAGTTCCTTAACGTGTTGCGGGGGGAGATGAGCGTCGTCGGCCCGCGGCCACCGTTGCGCCGTGAGGTGGAGGCATACGACTGCGACGTGTTGCGCCGGCTGCTGGTGAAGCCAGGCGTGACAGGCCTGTGGCAGGTGAGCGGACGATCCGATCTCTCCTGGGAGCAATCCGTTCGCCTGGATCTCTCGTACGTCGACAACTGGTCGATGATCGAAGACGTCCTGATCATCATCAAGACCTTGCGAGCGGTTTTCCGACGCACCGGGGCCTACTGAGGTTTGCCATGAGCGATCAGACAGCGGTCACGGTTCTCGGGATCAACTACTCTCCGGAACCCTTTGGCATCGCGCCATATACGGCAGGACTGTGTCGCGGACTCGTCAGCAGAGGCTACCGGGTCAACGTGGTCACCGGAATGCCCCATTATCCCGAGTGGAGGCTGCCCGAGGAATACCGCTGGAAGTGGACGTCGAGTGAAGCGATCGACGGTGTGTCCGTGAAGCGGGTACGACATTCGATTCCGGCAAGGTCGTCGAACGTTCGCCGCCTTCTCATGGAGGTGACCTTCGGTATCCGGGCCGCAGCATCGCGGTGGAACCGACCAGACGTCGTTATCTGCACAACTCCGGCACTGATCTCGACCGCGGTTCAATGCCTGCGACTTCGCGGATCGATCGGGCACACCCCGGCACTGGGTGTCTGGGTTCAGGATCTCTACTCGGTCGGCCTGAGCGAAACTCAGAACCCGGCCGCCAACGCGGCCGGACTTGCCCGCCGACTGGAAAGCTGGGTCATGCGGGAAGCTGATGGCGTCGTGGTGGCGCACAATCGATTCCGATCCCAACTTGTCCGGAGCATGCAGGTTGACCCCGCCAAGATCACGACGATCGGGAACTGGACTCACGTTCAGTCCGCCGGCGCGAGTGACCGTATTGCGAGTCGCAGATGTCTCGGTTGGTCAGACAACGAGACCGTGGTCCTGCATGCCGGAAGCATGGGTGTCAAGCAGGGGCTCGAGAACGTCGTGCGCGCTGCGCAGATCGCCGACAAACAGAATCTGAACCTGCGTTTCGTTCTCATGGGCGATGGGAATCAACGAAGTGCGCTCGAGGCGATGGCGCGTGAAACCACTCGCCTGGAGATCCGTGACCCGCTTCCGCAGCAGGATTTCGTCGCGGCGTTGAGGGCTGCCGACATCCTGCTGGTCAACGAACGGCTCGGGGTGGCTGAGATGTCGATACCGAGCAAGCTCACCTCGTACTTCCAGAGTGGCACTGCAGTGTTGGCCTCGACGAGCCCTGAAAGTACTGCAGCGCAGGAGATCAGAAAGTCAAAGGCCGGAGTTCTGGTCGCCGGAGGAGATCCGGGAGGGCTTGTCGAGGCCGCCGCGGCGCTCGGTAGGGACGCAGATCTGCGGATGAGGTTGGGAGCGAGCGGAATCAGGTACGCCGCCGCTGAACTCAGTGAAAAGGCATCGATAGACAAGTTCGACAGTTGGATCCAGCACATGTTGGCAACGCAAGGCGTTGAGGAATCGGCAAGGGGGCGGCGATGCGCAAGCTGGCACTGATTACCGGGATCACCGGGCAGGACGGCTCATATCTGGCGGAGTTGCTGTTGGCCAAGGGATATGAGGTTCACGGCCTCATCAGACGGGCCTCGACATTCAACACGGTCCGTGTCGAGCATCTCTACCAGGACCCGCACCTCCCCGACGCCAGGTTGTTCCTCCACTACGGCGACATGTCCGACGGTGCCAGGCTGTCGATGTTGTTGAGCAAGATCAATCCTGACGAGGTCTACAACCTCGCAGCGCAGTCACATGTGCGGGTGTCGTTCGATGAGCCGGAGCACACCGGCAGCGTCACGGGTGTGGGCTCTGTCCGCCTGCTCGAAGCGGTGCGGCAAGCCGGACTGTCGTGCCGGTACTACCAGGCGTCGAGCTCTGAGATGTTCGGTGCCTCCCCACCCCCGCAAAGCGAAAGCACACCGTTCTATCCACGGTCTCCTTACGGTGCTGCGAAGGTGTATTCGTACTGGGTCACAAAGAACTACCGCGAAGCCTACGGAATGTTCGCGGTCAACGGGATCTTGTTCAACCATGAGTCACCTCGACGCGGCGAGACGTTTGTGACCCGGAAGATCACGCGCGCCGTGGCCCGGATCAAGGCCGGCATACAAGACGAGCTGTTCCTGGGCAATCTTGATGCCGTGCGGGACTGGGGATACGCGCCGGAGTTCGTGGAGGGAATGTGGCGGATGCTCCAGGCACCTGAGCCGGACGACTTCGTACTGGCGACCGGCCAGGGATGTACCGTGCGTGACTTCGTCCGAATCGCGTTCGATCGAGTGGGGTTGAACTGGCGCGACCACGTGAGGTTCGACCCGAATTACGTGCGCCCCACCGAGGTTGATGCACTCATCGGAGATTCTTCAAAGGCCGCCCGACTGCTCGATTGGAAAGCGCAGGTGTGCGCCCCCGAACTCTCGGCCATCATGGTGGACGCCGACATCGCTGCGCTCCGGTGTGAAGGAAAGCCGTGGGTGGACAAGCCGGCCCTGGCCGGCTGGGAATAGCCGAGAGGCCGCAACCATGACCGTCGCAGAGCCTTCCGGAGACATCCGATCTGTGGATGCCGGCAATCGCTTCCGTCTCAGTGCTTTTTCGGGGCGCGGATACCGTCGCGGCCGTCCGGTGCCGATCCAGGTGCTGTGGCTGATGTCGCGCGGCCTGTTGATGCAATGGTGGTGTCCGAACAGGGTCCGCATCGGGGTATTGCGGCTGTTCGGAGCGAGAATCGCTGCGGGAGTGATCGTTCGACACGGGGTCAAGATCCACTGGCCCTGGAAACTGGTGATCGGAGACAACTCCTGGATCGGCGAGGAGGCCTGGATCCTGAACCTCGAACAGGTGCGGATCGGATCGAACACGTGCATCTCGCAGGGAGCGTTCCTGTGCACCGGGAGCCACGACAGGAGAAGCGCCACATTCGAATTCGACAACGCCCCGATTGTCGTCGGCGATACGGTGTGGGTTGCGGCACAGGCGACGGTACTGCGCGGTGTCTGCATCGGAGACGGCGCGACCGTCGGGGCAACGGCGATCGTGACTGACGACGTTCCCGCCGGGGCGACGGTGCTGGCGGCTCGCCCCCAGGTGCAATGGCCCCGAGAACCCCACCCAAACGGAGACTTTCATGGAGACTGATTCCCTCATCTACGTCGCCGGTCACCGCGGCATGGTCGGTTCCGCAATCACGCGTCGCCTGCATGACACCGGTTACCGGAATGTTCTGACTCGCACCCACGGTGAGCTTCCGCTCGACGACTGTGGGGCGGTGGAAGAGTTCTTCGCCTCGCAGCGTCCTGAGTACGTGGTGCTCGCCGCGGCGAAAGTCGGTGGAATCATGGCCAACTCGACCGAAGGCGCCGACTTCATCCGGGAGAATCTCAAGATCCAGACCAACGTGATCGATGCCGCATACCGCCACGGCACACGTAAGTTCCTGTTCCTGGGGTCGAGCTGCATCTATCCCAAATTCGCTGAACAGCCGATCGTGGAGGAGGCGCTTCTCTCCGGCCCGCTGGAAGAAACGAATCTGCCGTACGCAATCGCGAAGATCGCCGGAATCACGATGTGCGAAGCGTATGCACGGCAATACGGCTTCAACACATTCGCGGTGATGCCCTCGAATGTGTACGGGGTGGGTGACAACTTCCATCCGGAGCATTCTCATGTGATCGCAGGTTTGATGCGCCGATTCCACGAAGCCAAGCTGTCGAACCTGCCCGAGGTGGTGGTGTGGGGGACAGGTTCGCCGCTGCGGGAGCTGATCGACGCCGACGACCTCGCCGACGCCTGCGTCTTCCTGCTACGGCACTACGACGCCGGGGGAATCATCAATGTCGGTTCCGGACAGGAGATCTCGATCCACGACCTGGCGCTGATGATGAAATCGGTCGTGGGTTTCGAGGGTGAGGTGACGTTCGACTCGACCCGGCCGGACGGTACTCCGCGCAAGATCATGGACAACAGCAAACTGCGGGCAATGGGATGGCAGCCCACCCTCACCATCGAAGCAGGACTGAAGAAGATGTACGCCTGGTTCGTCGGGTCGCAGGCCGACGAGCATTGAGTAGGGGGACCACCATGAGGTTGATCGAGACGTTGGTGTGGCTTCTGCCCGGCAGGGCGGTGAAGAACTCCTTGCTGCGGATGTTCGGCCACCGCATCTCGCGGTCCGCGCGGATCGGTCCGGTAGTGGCATTGAATGTGGGCCGGGCCGTCATCGGAGAAGGCGTAACGATCGGGGCTCTGAACCTCTTCCGGTCTCTTCGGCTACTGGAGATGGGCGATGGCGCGACGATCGGTTCACTCAACTCGATCTCGGCGCACCCGGCCTATCAGGCGTTGCACGCGGATGTCGGAGCTCTTGTGATGGGCGAGGGTGCTGCGATCACCAGTCGACACAACGTCGACTGTTCCGGGGTGGTCCGGATCGGCGACATGTCCGCCATCGCCGGCCAGCGGACAACGATTCTGAGCCACGAGATCGACATAACGCTCAACATCCAGTCGGCGGGGAAGGTCATCATCGGTGAACGCTCGGCAGTTCTGACCAACTGCCTGGTCTTGAAGGGTGCCGTCCTCCCAGCCCACTCACTGCTCACGGCGAACTCGATGTTGATCCGGAGCAGGCAGCTCAATCCCGCCCCGGGTATCTACGGAGGTTCTCCCGCCACGTTCATCAGGTCCAATCCTCCCGAGGATGGGAGTTGGTTCGAACGGCAGAAGTGCGCCACCACCCAATTGCGGATCGATCTGCCTCGTTGCCGAAGTGCCCGAGGAGACGGTGCCTCGGACCATGTGGAGGCGATCCTCCTATGAGGGTCTTGCAGGTGCTGACACTGGTGTCGCCGGACGGTGCGTATGGCGGTCCGGCCCGGGTGGCACTGAATCAATGTGCCGCTCTGGCGAAGGCCGGTCATGAGCCGATCTTGCTGGCCGGGGCGCGCGGCTATTCGGTACCGCCGCAACTGATCGACGGCGTCCCGGTCCGACTCCTTCCGGTTCGGCGAGTACTGCCGTGGGTGGGCTACGCCTCGACGTGGTCACCTGCCATGGTCGGTTGGCTCAAGCGCCACGCATCCGCGTTCGATGTGGTGCACGTTCACCTGGCGCGTGACCTGGTGACCATTCCGGCGGCGCGGGCTGCGCTGCAAGTCGGGCTACCCGTCGTCGTGCAGACGCACGGGATGATCATCACTGGTACGCACCCACTTTCGCCGCCGGTCGATGCACTGTGGACGAAGAAGCTGCTGCGGGCGGCCGGCGCGGTCTTCTACCTGGATGATGCCGAACGTGCTGAACTCGGTGCCATCGGTGGCCCTGGCCTGCGGCTGGTTCCATTGACAAACGGTGTCCCGGTGCCTGCGGAAGCCCACGCGGACACCCGTTCCACCCCTCCGGAAGTCCTGTTTCTCGCGCGTCTACACGAGCGGAAGCGGCCGGAGGTTTTCGCCGCGGCGGCACTTGAACTGCTGCGCAAGGGTATCGACGCGCAGTTTACCCTCGTGGGTCCGTCGGAAGGGGCCGAGGCAGCGGTCGACCGGGTCATCGCGGAGGCGCGGGCGGACGGCTTCGGCAAGTCACGCCTGCGCCGTGAACCTGCGGTATCTCCCGGGCAGGTGGCCGAGCGGATGAGTGCGGCCTCCGTGTACGTGCTGCCTGCCGTGCGTGAACCGTTCGGGATGTCCATCATCGAGGCCCTCGCCGAGTCTGTGCCGGTAGTGATCAACGCCGACGGTGGTCTCGCCGGCTTCGTGGAACAGAGCGGTTGCGGTGCGGTTGTGGCGGGTGGCCCGCACGACTACGCGGGCGCCATCGCGAGCCTGCTCGCTGATCCGGTGGCCGCCCGAACTCAGGGCCAGGCAGGCCGAGTGGCGGTGCGCGAAATGTACGGCATGGCGCGAGTGTGCCGGCGACTTGAAGACGTCTACGAATCGATCATGGTGCGAGGGTGAGATGAGCAAACGAACTACCCGCGGTTCTCTTCGGCTGGGTCTACAGGTTGTCTGGGCGGTGCTGCTCGCCGTCGTGGTGACAGGCGCACTGTGGTGGGGGTTCGTTCGTGGACGCGTTTCCGTTGCCGCACAGGGGATCAGCGTCGAAGCCACCTTTGCGGGCCAGCCCAATGGGCCAGCGCCGGGCAGGTTCGACGGTGGTCAGCCGGCCCTGGTCACGGGCACCCCGGGAGACCCGGGCGCCCGTCTCCGGCTGGTCGATGGGCGACTCACCTATCAGCCCACCGAGCCGGACAGTGCGGCAGGATTCTTCAGTACGCCGGACCTGGGTGCACCCCTGCGGTCGATGGGGGCACGGTTCGTATTCCGGCCGGGTAACGGCACCAAGGGAGCCATGGCGTTCGTCGTGTCCCGCGGCGTCGACTCCAGCTTCCCGCCGATGGTCCGTCCGCTGCCGGTGCATTTCGTGTTGACCCCGGTGAACTGGAACGTCAGTGTGTCGCATTCTGCCGGAGACCCTTTGGATGTCATTGCGGCGGGCGAATTCCCGGCGCCGTTGGCTGAAGATGGGGCCACGCCCTACGAGGCGCGGCTCACACTCAATGGTTCCGATCTGACCCTGGATCTACCGGGGGACGTGCATCGGACCATCTCAGATCCCCGGATCTCGGAATGGCGAGGCAGTTTTGGAAATTTCGAACTGTTCGCCAATCACGGCTTGACGGATTCACTGCCCGCCTTGGAGAAGGTGTGGGCGTCGGCGGCTGAGGGGTAGCGGACATGGAGCGGCCGTCGGCATTCAGCAAGACGCGGGCAATGGCCGGCGGGATGGATCAGGTGTTCTCCAGCCTGAGCAACGGCCTGATCATCTATGCGATCGCCGTTGTGACGTCAGTCGCGGACTTCGGGCGGATCGGCCTGGTGATGACGCTGCTGGCGGCAGCTATCGGCGTGTTGCGCGGGGCGCTGGGCACGCCGCTCCTGCTCAGGTCAGCGAAGTCCGCCGGCGATATCCGTCAGGAAGGTGGATATGCCGTAACCACGGCGTTGCTCATCGCACCCGTCGTCGGAATCGCGATGGTTGCCGTCGGCGGTTCGGCGGTCCGTACCGAGGCAGTTCTGCTGCTGTTGGCCGTGCCCGTAGTGCTCGTGCAGGATGTGTTGCGCTACATCGCTATTGCTGAGGGCCGCTCGCAGATCGCGGCCATCTGGGACGGTGTGTGGTTTGCCGGCTCGGCACTGCTGCTGGCGGGCGCCTGGCTCAAGCTGCCTTACATCACTGCCACACTGCTGGTGTGCGCCTGGGGTCTGCTGGCGCTCGTCGCCCTGGTCGGCCTGGCCCTCAACGTCCGGGTGGGCCCGCGGCTCACGAGCTATCGCGAATGGATGTCCGACGGTTGGCAACACCGCGTCCGATACGGCACTGAGGCAGGACTGGAGCAGGCCACGGTTTTTGCGGTGTTGTTGTTCGTCACGCTGGTGCTCGGTCCGGCAGTCACGGCCGCAATTCGGGGGGCGACGGCGGTTTTGGCTCCCGTGGCCATCCTGGCCGGCGCGGTGCCGCTGATCGTGATATCCGAGGGCGCGCGCGCGACGATGCGGCCGATCCAGGTGTGGCGCAACTTGGTCCGCATCATGTCGGTGATGTCGCTGGCCGCCGCCACATTGGGTATCGCCTTGTTTTTTCTGCCGCTGAAGTGGGGGGAATTTCTTCTCGGTGCGACGTTCGGCGCGACGCAACAGATCGTGCCGATCATTGCGTTTGAGTACGCCCTCGGCGGCTGGGCGACCGCAGTTGCCATCTACCTCCGCACCTTCAACCGCAGTCGTGAAGCGCTCGGATTGAAGGTCGGCTATGTGGCAGTGGTACTCCTGACTTCACTCGGAGCGGCAGTGTGGACTCGCACGGCATCCGGGGTGTCACTCGGCATGGCCGCCGCATCGACTTTTGCGGCGGCGATGGCTCTGCTGTGGTTCCGCCCGTGGGCCGAGGACGTCGCCGTGAATCCCCGAATGCCGCAGCTGCGTTCGCCGGCTGACCCGAAACGACGGGTGTTGCGCCTTACCGTTGATCCGGTTGCTCGACGCCCGCTGCCGAACACGGTCGCCGTGCGCCTGGCGTCGCGCGTTCAGACCTCCAGCGGGCTCCTGACGTTGTGGGTCGGCGCAATACTCGTGGTCTTCGGCCCGGTGGCGATCATCCGATACACGGGAGCTCCGGACAACCGACTCTGGATGTGGTCGCTGCCGGTGATCGTCGTGGCAGGCCTCAGATTCGCATGGTTGATCGGAACCGGTGAGCGTCGACTCTTCGAAATGATGTACTGGGCCTTCGCTTACGCGTTCTTGGGGCTCGCCCCGATGGCCCAGCTTCGGCTGGACGCCTTCCCTTCCACAGTTCCCCGAATGGATCACAGCTTGGTCGGAGTGGGGGCGCTCATCGCGATCGTCGGCTGCGGCACCTTCTTGCTCGGCGCCCTCGCGGATAACGCACTTCTGTTGCGTGGCAAGGCAGAAACGGTCGGGCAGGTGGGGCGGGTTTCTCGCGTGTTCACCATCGATCACCCGCGCCTGTTGTTGTTGGTGGCATTCGCGGTCGTGTTCAACGCCTACTATCTGTCCAAGGTCGGGTGGATCCAGTTCACCCGAAGCCGTGACGAATCTTTCGCTGCGTATAACGCGATATGGCAACCCGGCACGTTGGGGTCCATGGTTCGTGGCTGCTCGTACATGGCGCTGCTCGTGGCTTTTGTTGCGCTCGTTCGGTTTCGTCGAGAGTTGAAGCAGTTTGCCGGGTTGGGATTCCCAGCCTCCGGCAGTGTGCTCAGGCTGAATCTCGCGCTCATCTTGCTGACCGGCGTGTTACTGGCCAACAGCATGAACCCCATATCGAATGCCCGGTATCTCTCTGGCACGGCCATCCTGGGCGCAGCGACGGCGTTGGGATTGGCTTCGACCAGAACCAGATTCCGAATAATGGCGGCGTCTTTCCTGGCGGGTCTCCTGGTCGTGTTTCCGCTGGCCGACGCATTTCGATACGGCCGCCAGGCCGATTTCAAGGCGGCAAATCCGATCGAGGCATTGATATCCCCCGATTATGATTCGTTCGCGCAGTTGGCAAATGGATATCTCGTGGCCGAGCGCGACGGAATAGTTCCCGGCAGGCAGATGCTCGGTGTTTTCCTGTTCGCCGTTCCCCGGAGCTTTTGGACCGACAAGCCCGTTGATTCGGGGATTCTCATCGCAAACGTACGCGGCTACCCCTTCACGAACCTGTCGGCGCCGCTCTGGATCGAGTTCTACTTGAACGGCGGTTGGGTCCTGCTGATACTCGGGATGTTCGGTCTCGGGTGGTGGTTGCACCGCGTCGATACGGGAATCGAACGACAGTTCAACACAGTGGGTATGCCGACTCTGCTCAGTTGCGTTCTGCCGTTCTACATGATGATCCTGTTGCGCGGCTCGCTCCTCCAGGCGGCTTCGTACCTGTTCTTCATCCTGGTGTTTGCGACCTTCTTACGGACATCCTCGGCAAGGAAAGAACCGATCGGTGGTATGGACCGAAGACCGGACGATACCGATGACCTTGAAGTGCCCCCTCGGCCGAGGGGGAACCATGTTCGGGTTTAGCGGGAAGTCGGCCGGCGCGGCGCGTGCGTCAGCGGGGCTGTTCTGTGTGGCCCTCCTGGCATGTATTGGAGGTGCCGGATACGTGCAATGGCTGCGAAACGATGTGTCTACCCATAGGCAGGCATCTGGTTCCACCGTGTCCTCGATCGGGTCGATGTTCGACTACAAGCCGACGCTGCTGGTTGTCGGCGATTCCTTCGCCGGTGGTACCGGCGATCCGACGTTCCGCACGTACCCGTATCTGCTCGGCGATCGGCTCGGCTGGAGTCTCACCGTGGATGCGCAGGGGGGTACCGGATTCATCAACGTGGCGGGGGGTCCGGAGACGCACCGTGTCCCCTTCATCGATCGTCTCGCCAGGGATGAACAGGAATACAACGCGGACTACGTTCTGATCGACGGCGGTCGTAACGATCTCGGACTGCAACCCGCCGACGTCGTCGTCGCTGCCGACGAATACATAAAGAAAGTGCGTGCCACGTGGCCGAATGCCAAGATCATCGTGGTCCTGCCGTCTTATGTTTCGGCACAGGAGGCGTCGAACTTTCCCGCAGTTTCCAGTGGCATGAGGCGCAGTGCCGAAGAGGTGGGTGCGTACGTCATCGATCCCGTAGCGGAAGGCTGGTATCGCGGTAAAGACCTCGCGCCCTTCCTCTGGAAGGATGGCGTTCACCTCAACGGCGAAGGTAATGCGTATTACGCCGATCGGATCATCGGCAGCCTGAGGGCGATGGGGTTGGCGAAATGAAGAGTATCGGCACCCTGCTCGCGATTGCCCGGCGTAATTTTCTGGCGATGCTGTGCTGGGCACTGCTCGGCGGCGCCGCCGCCGGCGCCATTACCTTCACTCTGCCGGTGGAATATCAGGCGACTGCCCGCGTGATGATCGTGGCGCCGTACTGGAACGATTCGACGGCCATCGCCGACCCCAATATCAGCGGTGCCGTGCTGGCTTATGGCGACGAGTTCACTCAGCAGAGGCTGGCGAGCTACGCACGCCTGGTCGAAACCCCGTTCATCACCGGGCCGGTGAGTGAACGTCTGGGTCTGGGGATCTCGGCGGGGGACCTGAGCCGCAAGGTGACCACGCACGTGATACCGGATACCGTCATCGTCGAGGTAGAAGCGATCGACGGGTCTCCGACGAGGGCAGCACTGATCGCCGACGAAACAGCCGAGCAATTGGTCGGCGCGGTCAAAGAAGTCGAGCGACCGCCCTTCACGCGGGTGTCACCGGTCCAGCCGTTGTTGGTGGAATCGGCCTCGGTTCCCGACCGGCCGGTGTCACCTCGGACAATCCTCATTATCGGATCGGGATTGCTGCTGGGGTTCCTGATCGGATTGACCTATGTCGCGATGCGGGAAGGCCGGGCAATTGCGGAGCTCGTGGGCTCTGCGGGCGACGCCGACGACGTACTCGGGATTCTGTCGGCGGATGAATCGGGTACCGACGTCGTCGACAGGGACGCGGGGCTGGTCGGTCTCCAGATCGAACGCTTGCGCGGTGACGCCTCGGCGCCTTTGGTTTTCGCTGCGCCCCGGGGTACGCCGGCCGTCACGTTGGCTGCCCGGCAGCTCGCCGCGGCCATGTCGGCCGACCGGGATCGGCACCCGATCGTCGTCGTTGCCGATCCGTCGGTGGTTGCCGGAGCAGCGGGGCGGCCGGGCCTTCTGGACGTGGCTGCGAACCGGTCGGCGCTCGATGACGCGATCATGTTCGACGACGTCGGGGGATTCGACTGGCTGCCGTTCGGAGGCTCGAGCGAGCCGGAGGTGCGTCCGCCTTGCGACGTACTGAACGGTGTGATCAATCTGCTGGCCGCCACGCGCGAGGTGATCGTCATTGCGCCGGCGGTGCTGGAATCGGTTGACGCGGTCGATCTCACGGGCTCCGGCACTGTGAACGTGCTGGTGACCGAGGCACCGGGAACGTCGAATTCCGATGTGCAAGAGGCCGAACGGCTGCTGCGATTGGGCCGGGGACGTTACCTGGGGCGCGTCATCGTGGCCGCGCCTGCATTGGCGCACAACGCCCTTGCCGACAGGTTGTAGGCGGCACTACGAAACGAAGTCCGGGGAGATCATGGAACTGTTGAAGCGCTGGTGGATCGTATTACGTCGACGTTGGCTGGTCGTTGCCATCTGCTCGGTAATGGCGTTGGTGGGGATGAGTGCCTATAACGTCACGGCCCACAGGCAGTACACGGCCTCTACTGAACTGTTCCTGCGGGCGCCCGACGTCAAGACTTCGGCCGGTGCATACCAGGGCGACCTCTTCTCGCGGCAGCGTGTACAGACGTACGCGAAGATGTTCAAGAGCGACGATCTCGCCCAACGTGTCATCGACCGGCTGAAGTTGACGTTGTCCCCTCAGGAGCTGGTCAGTCAGGTATCCGCCTCGACGGTGAAAGATACTGTCCTGATGGTGATTTCGGTGACCGATGCGAGTCCTGAACGGGCAGCCAATATCGCCAACGGTTACGGAGACGTGCTCGATTCCTACGTGGCAAAGATCGAGTACATCGACAACAACCCCGATATACCACCGTTGGTTCAGGTGGTGACTCGGGCGAATCCGGCGACGGCGGTTGCGACCGGGTTTCCGTTGTGGCTGGTAGGCGCTGCTGCGCTTACTTTCGGCTTGAGCGTGGCGCTGGCGTTGATTCAGCTGCTGGAACGCTTCGACACGAAGGTGCGGTCTCGTCGCGCTGTCGAGGACATCACCGGTAGCGAGGTGATCGGCCAATTCGCGCGCGACAAGGTACTGGCCCAGAGTGGCGATGTGGAGGCAATTTTCGACATCGACGAGGGTTTCAGGCAGGCCGCGTTGCGCCTCAGCGTCAACGTCGAATCGGTTCTGCACCGTCTTCCCGACCTGAGCAAGCCACCGGTGTTGGCGGTAGTAGCCCCGCGTAGTGGGGATGGTGCGACCTTCGTGTCGAGAACGCTCGGTCGAGCGTTCACCGAACGCGGAAGATCCGTTGCGGGGGTTCAGTTCGGGTTGGAAGATGCGGTGTTCCAGCCGCAGCATTCGGATGGCGGTTCAACGACTACGACGACGGTCAGCTCCACGTCCTTGCTCGCGGCTGAAAGCTTCGACTTCCGCATGGACGCCGCGAAGGAAGGTGCTGACATCGTCATCGTCGATTGCCCGGCATTCACGGATTCCGTTGAGGCACAGGTATTGGTCGGGGCGGCCGATGTCGTCGTCCTGGTGGTCGATGCCGGTGCGACGAAGCGTTCCTTGACCGAGACTGTGGCCGGCATAAGGGTCATCGGCACCCCCGTCGTCGGAGTGGTCGTCAACTTCGCTCAAGGATCCACGACGGTGGACGGCCGCTATATGTGAGGGCGAGGTCGACTGGAAGCCGTGCAGAGACGACGCGAGCGATGGGCGCCATGACTAAAAGCAGGATCGCGGTGCAGGTCACCCTGGTCCTCGCGTTCGTGCCGGTGCTCGTGGCCACGAGCCTCGTTTTCACGCATCCGAATCCTCAACAGTCGCAGTCGCAGTCGCAGTCGCATCCCGAACGCGCTGTCACCGCGTACCTGCCGTTCGAATTGCCCACCCGCCCGACGCCTCGCAAGGTATTCGCCCACTACGTACCGAATTTCCCTATTTCCATCGACAACAGGGACGGCGACAGTGACTACTACCAGCTCCAATATCTCTCCCCGGACGGCGAGGGGGGAATTCACGCTGACTACGGCGGACTGCTCCGAGACCGGCCTCTGCCTCGCAAACATATCGATCAACCAGATTGGCAGACAGAGGATTTCACCACAGAGATAGGTCAAGCCAAGTCGGTGGGCATCGATGGATTCGCGATAGATGTCATCAAGCCGCGGGCGGAGTCCGACATCGTGGACAAGCTGCTGGCGGCTGCTGCCCTGAATGCCGGCTTCGACATCCTCGTCACCGCCGATATGTCCGGTCCCCTGTTGGATCTTTCCGTCGACGAGCTCGTCGCAGATCTCTCGACGTATCTCGCTGCGCCTGCGGCATATCGGCTCGCGGATGGTCGTCCTGTGCTCAGCGCGTTCGCCGCCGAGCGCCGTCCGCCCCAGTGGTGGGCAGCAGTCTTGGCAGCCCTGAGCGCGAGATTGCATTCCGAGATTGCGTTCGTCCCCGTCTTCGTCGACGTCTCGAACATCGCGGCATACGATTCGATCTCCTACGGGTTGTCCGCCTGGGGCGGGAGGAACCCCCGCGGAATGGCCCCGACGGATCACGTCGATGGATCGCCTGGTGACCTGATCAAGCAAGCGCATCTTCGCGGGAAGATCTGGATGCAATCCGTCCCGTTCCAGGACAGCCGGCCACGGAACGGCATCTTCGAGGAGTCGTTGAACGGAACGACCAATCGAATGGCGTGGCAGCTTGCGATCGAGAAAGGGGCCGAATGGGTTCAGCTGATCACATGGAACGACTACGCCGAATCAACAGCAATGGCTCCATCGATTGCCCACGGATGGCGAATGCTCGATCTCAACGCGTATGACATCACCGTGTTCAAGTGGGGCGAGATTCCCAGAATCGTCCGTGACGCGATTGTTGTCTCGTACCGTACGCAGCCCGTCGCAGCTCTTCCGACATATCCCGAAACGCTCCTGATGCGTCCGGTGCCCCACACCACCGAACCGCGTGACGCCGTCGAGGTGGTCAGTTTTGCCGCCGCACCCAGCCGAGTCGAGATCGCTGCCGGCGATCAGAAGACGTCGTGTTTCGCCGGCACCGGCCGCGGGGTATGCGTGGTGCCGCTGCGCCCCGGATCGTTCACGGTGACGATGTCACGCGATGGCGTCGTGGTGGCGTCAGCGGACGCGGATGTCCCGGTGGTCGAGCAACCGTTCATTCAGGACCTGCAATACCGACTGGTTGGAGGCTTACGCTAGCGGCAGCCTAGGCCGGGACGAGCTCCACTCCGGACAGCACGACGGCGTTGTCCCGCGACGGTGCCGTGAGCACGCCGATGAACTTGCCGTCTTCCTTCCAGATGTTGGCCTGCAGCGTCTCGCCGGGGATCACCACGCCGGCGAACCGGGCACCGTAGGAAGCCACCTGGGAGACGTCGCCGTCGAGCAGGTTGTCGACGATGGCCTTGCAGCCGATGCCGTAGGTGCACAGCCCGTGCAGGATCGGCCGTTCGAAGCCCGCCGCCGCGGCGAAGGCCGGGTCGGAGTGCAGGGGGTTGCGGTCACCGCACAGCCGGTACAGCAGCGCCTGCTGCGGCAGCGTCGGCAACGAGATCTCGATATCCGGTGCGCGATCGGGCAATTCGGCGGACGTCGCGGGTCCGCGCTCACCGCCGAATCCACCCTCGCCGCGGGCGAAGATCGACCGCTTGGTGGTCCACAAAACCTTGCCGGATTCATCGGTCACCGTGGATTCGCTGACGATGACGGCGGCCTTGCCCTTGTCCCAGATCTCGGTGAAGCGCTGCACCGACTTCGCGGTTCCGCTGGTCGGGATCGGGCCGGGCACGCTGACGGCCTCGCTGGCGTGCAGCACCTTCGACAGCTCGATGTCGATGCCGGGGAACTGAACCTTGGGCGGCTCGGTCATGTGGAAGCTGACCGCGACATTGCCGAACGTCGGCAGCACCTGTGGGGTGTCGTCGACGAGATAGCGCAGCTCGCGCGCGTCCATCGGGTCGGCGCCGGCGCCGAGGCCCAGGTGGTACAGCTGGATGTCGCTGCTGGTCCAGGAGAACTCGATGGGTTCCAGCTCGGCGCCCAGCGCCTTGTCGAGATCGATCGGCATGTCAGGCCTTTCCAGCCGCGGCGATGTCGAGTGCCGCGAGGTATCCGAAGGTCATGGCGGGGCCGATGGTCCCGCCCGGGCCGGGGTAGGTGTGACCCATCACCGGTGAGCTGACGTTACCTGCGGCGTAGAGGCCCTCGATCGCGGAGTCGTCGTCGCGTAGCACCCGGCCGACGAGGTCGGTGCGGACACCGCCCTTGGTGCCCAGGTCGCCCGGCACCATCTTGGCCGCGTAGTACGGGCCGTGCTTGATCTCGCCGAGGTTGGGGTTGGGTTTGTTGGTGGGATCGCCGTAGTAGCGGTCGTAGGCGCTCTCGCCGCGGTGGAAGTCCTCGTCCACCCCGGAGCGGGCGAAGCCGTTGAACCGGTCGATGGTCGCGGCGAACCCGTCGGCGGGCAGACCGGTCTTGGCGGCCAGCTCCTCGAGCGTGTCGGCCTTGACGATGACGCCAGATTCCAGCCACTTCTTCGGAATGCGTTGTCCGGGCTGCAGACCCGCGAAGATGAAGCGGTCGCGGTACTGCTGGTCGAAGATCAGCCAGGCCGGGATGTTCTCGCCGGGGCCCGCGCCCTGGCCGTACTGGCCGCCGTACATGTGGTGGCAGGCCTCGACATAGGGCATTGATTCGTTCATGAACCGCTGGCCGGCCATGTTGACGATGATCGAGCCGGGGGAGTTGCGCTCGGACAGGGCGAACCACGGCGAGGCGGTAAGCGGGACCGTCGGGCCCCACCACGAGTCCTCCATGAATTCGAGTGCAGCGCCATGCTTTTCGGCGGCCAGGATGCCGTCGCCGGTGTTCGCCACCGCGCCCACGGTCCACTCGGTGGTGATGGGGGCGCGCTGGTACTTCACCCGCATCTGCTCGTTGTGCTCGAATCCGCCCGAGCCGAGGATCACTGCGCGGCGTGCGCGGATCAGTTGCGGCTCAGCGGAAGTGTCGCGGGGATCGACGACATAGATGCCGCGGACGACACCGTCCTCGACATAGAGATCGGTCAGCGCGGTGTTCAGCTGGACCGGGACACCGGCCTGCTGCAGGCCGATGCGCAGCGGGGCGATCAGCGCGCGGCCCATGCCGACCAGGTTCTTGCCGGTGGCATTGGCCCAGACGGAGCGGACGCCCACCTTGATGCTGCGCAGCACGCCGCGGGGATGACGCTTGAGCTGGTTCAGCCGGACGTAGTCCTGCTGCATCACCGCCATGTTCATCGGCACCTTGCCGTACGGCGGCTCCAGGCCCTTCTCGTCAACCCCGAGCTTCTTGGCGTTGAACGGCCTGGGCTCCACCGAGCGGCCGGTGGGCTTGCCGCCGGGCGTCTCGGGGTAGTAGTCGGGGTACCCGGGCACCCAGCACAGCTTCAGCGGAGAGTTCTTCAAGACGAACGACAACATCTCCGGTGACCGGTCGAGGTAGGTGTCGATCTTCTCCGCCGGCACCACGTCACCGATGATTTTGTGCAGGTAGGTGCGGGCGGCCTCGGGGGTGTCTTTGACCCCGTCACGCTTGAGAATCTCGTTGTTCGGGATCCACACCCCACCACCTGACCGCGCAGTGGAACCTCCATAGTGCGGCGCTTTCTCTACGACTACTGTCGAGAGGCCCTGATGGGCTGCGGTGAGGGCGGCGACCATGCCGGCAGCGCCGCTGCCGACCACGACAACGTCGTACTCCTGTCCAGTCATGTAGAACACGTTATAGAATTGACCGGCAATCCAACAACCGCCCCGGTCAAAGAAGTGAGGGGAATTCACCAGAATGCTTAGCGACGAGGTACGCGCCCAGTTGGCGGCCGACCTGGCCCAAGCCGAGCGCAGCCGGGTCCCGATGACTCCGTTGACCGACGGCCACCCCGACATCGATGTGGTTGATGCCTACGAGATCCAGCTGATCAACATCCGTCAGCGGGTCGCCGAGGGCGCCCGGATCGTGGGTCACAAGGTCGGACTGTCCAGCAAGGCGATGCAGGACATGATGGGTGTCGACGAGCCCGACTACGGCCACCTTCTCGATGAGATGCAGCTTTTCGAAGACAAGCCGGTCAAGTCGTCTGAGTACCTCTACCCGCGAGTTGAAGTCGAGCTCGCATTCATTCTGGCCGACGACCTGCCGGGGGCGGGCTGCACCGAGGAGGACGTGCTCGCCGCCACCGCCGCGTTCGCCCCTGCGATCGAGCTGATCGACACCCGCATCACCAACTGGCAGATCAAGTTGTGCGACACGATCGCCGACAACGCCTCGAGCGCCGGTTGGGTGCTCGGGGAAACGCGCGTCTCGCCCAAGGACATCGACGTCAGCAATATCGACGCAGTGTTGACCAACCGGGGTGAGTTCGTGGCCCAGGGGAACAGTGAGGCGGTGCTGGGCAATCCGGTCACCGCGGTGGCCTGGCTGGCCCGCAAGGTGGAGAGCTTCGGGGTGCGCTTGCAGGCCGGTGACGTCGTGTTGCCGGGAGCGTTCATGCGTGCGATAGATGCACCTCCGGGCAGCGATTTCGTCGCCGAGTTCACCGGGTTAGGTTCTGTACATCTTTCTTTCGAATGATGTTTCGAGTAATAGGGAGCCAATATGGCTGATAAGGCATCTGTCGCGATTGTCGGGTCGGGCAACATCAGCACCGACCTGCTGTACAAGCTGTTGCGTTCGGAGTGGCTGGAGCCGCGCTGGATGATCGGCATCGATCCGCAGTCTGAGGGGTTGGCCCGGGCTCGCAAGCTGGGCCTGGAAACCAGCCACGAGGGTGTGGACTGGCTGCTGGCCCAGGACGAGAAGCCGGACCTGGTGTTCGAGGCCACCAGTGCCTATGTGCACCGGGACGCGGCCCCGCGGTACGCCGAGGCCGGCATCCGGGCCATCGACCTGACCCCCGCTGCCGTCGGGCCCGGCGTGATCCCGCCGGCGAACCTGCGCGCGCACCTCGACGCCCCCAACGTCAACATGGTCACCTGTGGTGGCCAGGCCACGATCCCGATGGTGTACGCGGTGAGCCGAGTGGTGGACGTTCCTTACGCCGAGATCGTCGCCTCGGTGTCGTCGGCCTCGGCCGGTCCGGGCACCCGGGCCAACATCGACGAGTTCACCAAGACCACCAGCGCGGGTGTGCGCGACATCGGTGGGGCCCGCAACGGCAAGGCGATCATCATCCTCAACCCGGCCGAGCCGCCGATGATCATGCGCGACACCATCTTCTGCGCGATCCCCGAGGACGCCGACCACGCCGCGATCACCCAGTCGATCAAGGACGTGGTGGCCGAGGTGCAGACCTATGTGCCGGGCTACCGCCTGCTCAACGAACCGCAGTTCGACGAACCGTCGGTGGTCAACGGTGGAAATCACTTGGTCACCGTGTTCGTGGAAGTGGAGGGTGCCGGTGACTACCTGCCGCCCTACGCTGGAAACCTGGACATCATGACCGCGGCGGCGACCAAGGTCGGCGAGGAAATCGCCAAAGAGTCGCTGGCGGTCGCCGACGAGCGCTCGCGCGAGGAGCAGGCAACTGCAGGAGGTGCACGATGACCGCTGACATTTTCTTCAATTCCGCCTGGGACGTCCGGATGACCGACACGTCGTTGCGTGACGGGTCCCATCACAAGCGGCACCAGTTCACCAAGGATGAGGTCGGCGCGATCGTCGCGGCCCTGGATGCCGCCGGTGTGCCGGTCATCGAGGTGACCCACGGCGACGGCCTGGGCGGGTCGAGCTTCAACTACGGGTTCTCCAAGACCCCGGAGCAGGAGCTGATCAAGCTGGCCACCGAGACGGCCAAGGAAGCCAAGATCGCCTTCCTGATGCTGCCCGGTGTGGGCACCAAGGAAGACATCAAGGAAGCCCAGGGCAATGGTGGCTCGATCTGCCGTATCGCCACCCACTGCACCGAGGCCGACGTGTCGATCCAGCACTTCGGGTTGGCCCGCGAGCTGGGCCTGGAGACCGTCGGGTTCCTGATGATGAGCCACACCATCTCTCCGGAGAAGCTGGCCAAGCAGGCCCGCATCATGGCCGACGCCGGCTGCCAGTGCGTCTATGTCGTGGACTCCGCGGGAGCCCTGGTGCTCGAAGGTGTCGCAGACCGGGTGTCGGCGCTGGTCGCCGAACTCGGCAACGATGCGCAGGTCGGTTTTCATGGCCACGAGAACCTCGGCCTGGGCGTGGCCAACTCGGTCGAGGCCGTGCGCGCGGGTGCCAAGCAGATCGACGGCTCATGCCGCCGGTTCGGCGCGGGTGCGGGCAACGCACCGGTCGAGGCGCTGGTCGGGGTGTTCGACAAGATCGGCGTCAAGACCGGCATCGACTTCTTCGACATCGCCGATGCCGCCGAAGAGGTCGTCGCCCCGGCGATGCCGGCCGAGTGCCTGCTTGACCGCAACGCGCTCGTGATGGGTTATGCGGGGGTGTACTCCAGCTTCCTCAAGCACGCGGTCCGCCAGGGTGAACGCTACGGCGTGCCCGCCCACGAGCTGTTGCTCCGCGTCGGCCAGCGCAAGCTGATCGGCGGTCAGGAAGACCAGCTGATCGACATCGCACTCGAGATCAAGCGCGAACAGGAAGCGGAAGCCGCCAAGGCCTAGCCTTCGGGTCGTTCGAAAAGCATTGCCACGCTGGGCCTTCCGGGATCGGAGGGCCCAGCGTGCATTCTGTGTCGGTGTGGTGGCCGGCGGGCGATCCGGTATGGGGTGATCACCCTGTCGGCGCAGACCGGCACGATAGGACGTATGGCAACCCGCGAGCAGGCCCAGTCGATCCTCGAACAACTGGCGGGGTCCACCGCGGTACTGCGCGATGACCAGTGGGCTGCCATCGAGGCCCTCGTGGTCCAGCGGCGCCGCGCGCTTGTGGTGCAGCGGACCGGGTGGGGCAAGTCCGCGGTCTACTTCATCGCGGCCAAGCTGCTGCGCGCCTCCGGTCGCGGGCCCACGGTCATCGTGTCGCCGCTGCTGGCGCTGATGCGCAACCAGGTGTCCGCGGCGGAGCGGGCCGGGGTGCGGGCCGCCACCATCAACTCCGGCAATGTCACCGAGTGGGACGCGATCCATCAGCAGGTTGCCGAAGGCGAACTCGACGTACTGCTCGTCAGCCCCGAACGGCTCAACAATCCCGACTTCCGTGACAACGTCCTACCGGCACTGGCCGCCGATGCGGGGCTGGTGGTGGTCGACGAGGCGCACTGCGTTTCGGACTGGGGACACGACTTCCGGCCGGACTACCGCCGGATCCGTACCCTGGTCGCCGAATTGGGTTCTCAGGTACCGGTTCTCGCCACCACGGCGACCGCCAACGACCGGGTGGTCGGTGACGTCGCGGCCCAGTTGGG
Source organism: Mycobacterium sp. DL99 (assembly GCF_004762045.1). Classification (GTDB taxonomy): domain Bacteria; phylum Actinomycetota; class Actinomycetes; order Mycobacteriales; family Mycobacteriaceae; genus Mycobacterium. The sequence continues at coordinate 5,741,443 of NZ_SJOM01000007.1, read as the reverse complement.
GGTGGGCGGGTCGGATACCTTGGTGCTGCGCGGCGGGCTCGACCGCGAGTCGTTACGGCTGTCCGTGGTACAGGCTGGCACCCCCGCGCAACGCGCCGCCTGGATCGCCGCGCAACTGGATGCCCTGCCCGGCTCCGGCATCATCTACACCCTGACCGTGGCCCAGGCGCACGACGTGGCGGCGCTTCTGTCCGAGCGCGGCCACAAGGTGGCCGCCTACACCGGGTCCACCGACACCACCGAACGCGAACAACTGGAATCCGACCTGCTCGACAATCGGGTCAAGGCGCTGGTGGCGACGTCAGCGTTGGGGATGGGCTTCGACAAACCCGATCTGGGGTTCGTCGTGCATCTGGGGGCGCCGTCGTCTCCGATCGCCTACTACCAGCAGGTGGGGCGCGCTGGGCGCGCGACCGACAGCGCCGAGGTGATCCTGCTTCCCGGCACCGAGGATCAGGACGTCTGGAGGTACTTCGCGTCGGTGGCGTTCCCGTCGGAATCAATGGTGCGCCACGTCATCGGTGCACTGGAGACCGACCGTGCACAGTCCACCCAGGCGCTGGAACCGCTGGTCGACCTCAACCGGTCGCGCCTCGAGATGGTGCTCAAGGTGCTCGACGTGGACGGTGCGGTCCGCCGGGTGAAGGGCGGCTGGATCGGTACCGGAGAGCCCTGGAGTTATGACGAGCCCCGCTACCGCGCGCTCGACGAGGCACGCCGCCGGGAGCAGCAGGCGATGCTCGACTATCAGGCTACGGACGGCTGCCGGATGGTGTTCCTGCGTGGCCAGCTCGACGATCCCGAGCTGGTGCCTGACACACGCTGTGGCCGATGTGACAACTGCACCGGCCGGCGCTACGAGGCCGCGGTGGCGCAGGACATTCTCACCGATACCGCGCAACGGTTGTCCCGGCCGGGCGTCCTGGTTGCCCCGCGCAAGCAGTGGCCCTCCGGACTGGCTGCGCTGGGTGTGCCGTTGTCCGGCCGGATCGCCGACGGTGCCGCGCCGGGCCGGGCGATCGGCCGACTCACCGATCTGGGCTGGGGAGCGCGGCTACGGCGCCTGCTGGCCGAACCCGACGGCGAGGTACCCGACGACGTGATCGGGGCGGCCATCGAGGTGCTCAAGGCATGGGATTGGGATCAGCGGCCGGCTGCGGTCATGGGGCTGGACTCTCAGGCACATCCGGCGTTGATCTCTTCGACGGTGGCGCGGCTGGCGCAGATCGGACGGCTGACAAACCTGGGCGTCCTGTCCTACACCCCGCACCATCGGCCCGTCACCGCCGCGAATTCGGCCTATCGGGTGGCAGCGTTGGATGGCGCGTGGGCACAGCCACGACTCGATTCGAAGGGTCCGGTGTTGTTGGTCGACGACATGACCGACACCGGATGGACCTTGACGATGGCCACCCGCGTGCTGCGCGACGCAGGTGCGAGCGAGGTCTTGCCGTTCGTGCTGGCAAGCGTCAGTTGAGGGTTGCAGACCGATTCTGGAAACCTCAATCAAGATCTGAATAATTGCGCGACGAATTCCGTACATGGCCATTTATTTCACTTGTCAACAATTAATGATCGACGCACGGCGAATGTTTGATATTGATTGTGATCTTCCTGGCAGCGGTCTGTTAGCCAGGATGGCCCGTGCTTGCAATCGCAAATTTTGCGACTGGTGATCTTGGCTCACATTATTCGAGACAATGCAGCGCCATCATGGCTAACTCAATCTCCGCCGCCAGTGGCTGCAGAACCCGCGGACTAGCGGTATTGCAGCCCATGGCCATGGTTTGCTGATCGCTTGCGCGGCTATGCAGCTGCGGCTCGCTACTGGGCTTCGGCAGGTTTCATCTGGCCAGGGGACAACGCGCCCCGTTTCGCTGGATTGAACTACACGGATGTCGTGCGGGGCGGGTTGGGTCAGACGTGACTCGTGATCCATTCGGCCGTGAAGCGCTGCACGACGGAGATGTTCTGCACCAACATGCGGCCCATCAGGCCCTCGATCTTCCCGCCGACCAGCGGGACCTTGAACTCCGCGGTCGCTGCACACTTCAGCTGCGACCCGTCCGACCTGGGTGTTATGAGTGCCGTGCCGACCCAGGACCCGGGCGCTCCGTGCGGCACGACACTGACCTCGCCGCGTACCCGCCCGCCGCCGATCGCACGCCACTTCTCGTTCTGGACTATCTGCCACTCGCTGGGGAAGAACTTCGTGAAAGGTGCTGGTAGGCCATCTGGGCGCAGGTTGTGCACGACGACGGCGGTGATGGAGCCATCGGTATCCACGCTCAACGTGTCGAGCCGGCCGAGGCTGCCGAACTTCGTCAGCCGTGCAAGCCAGTAGTCCCGTTCGCCGAATGCAAAATGGATTTGCTCAACTGTGGCTGATGAGTCGACCGTGAAGTCGAATGACCGCGACACAGCAACAGGATATGCCCGGATCTTCGATTTCTACACCCCCGTGAAGAGAAGCCGATATGCTGGCGCCCTGCAACTAGGTACGGCATAGCTGGAGTGGGCCAAAGAAACAAAAACAACGCGGGCGTAGGTGTGGGGTAATGCAGTCCTGCCTCCGGAACGTTGCGACGCTTTTCCTGGTCCACTAGACGGTGGGGAGGACCAGATGAGCATCAACCCTTTTGACGATGACAACGGTCGTTTTCTCGTCCTGATCAACGACGAGGAGCAACACAGCCTGTGGCCGACCTTCGCCGACGTTCCAGCCGGCTGGAAGGTGGCCTTCGGCGAAGCGGATCGCGCCGCGTGTCTGGACTACATCGAACAGAACTGGCCGGACATCCGGCCGAAGACGCTGCGCGACAGGCTGGCGCAAGGTCAGGCCTCTGATACGTAGACGGGCCCGGGGGGCGGACTCGCATGACATCTCGCGGTGGGAGATTCCGATGCAGCAGGATCAACAATCGCTGCCGGTAACGCGCGCACAGCTCGACATCTGGCTGGCGCAAGACATGGCTCGCTCCGGTACGGAGTGGCAACTCGGACTGTTCGTGAGAATCGCAGGCACGGTAGAGCGCGACGTCCTTGAGTGGGCGATCTGTCGGGTGATCCGTGAGGCCGAACCCGTACGGGCCACGTTCTTCGAAGTCGACGGTCAGGTTTTCCAGAGAGCGGTCGACCATTCGAATGTCGCGCTGGACTTCTATGACGTCCGGAACGCGGACGACCCCGTTCAGGAAGCCCGCGACCTGGCGGCGGCAATCCAACGCACACCAATGTCGTTGACCGGGCCGCTGTTCAGGTTCGCACTCTTCCAGACCCGTATCGATGAACACTTCCTGATCGCGTGCTTCCACCACATCGTGGTGGACGGCACCGGGCTCGCGCTGATCGGCCATCGCGTTGCGTCCGTCTACTCCGCAACTGTCACCGGCGCTCCCATCTCATCCGACTTGTTCGGCTCGTTGTCCGATCTGGTCGACTCTGAATCGGACTACGAGGCCTCAGGGGACTACCTCGACGATGAGGCCTACTGGGCCGGAAACCTTCCCCCTGACGACGAACAGCAGTATCCACTGCCTGTGGCCACGGACGAGCACGACCCGTACTGGTCTTCTGCGCCGGTGCAATTGGATCCCTCGGTCCTGCGCCGTGTTGAGCAGTCCGCCCAACTGAAGAGTCTCCCGCGATCGTCGGTCCTCACCGCGGCCTTGGCACTGTTGGTCCGCGGTTGGCGTGCGCAAGGCTCGACCGTGGTTCTGGATTTTCCGGTCAGCCGGCGAGTGAGCCCTGAAGCGCGAACCATTCCCGGGATGGTGGCGGGGGTTGTGCCACTGGTACTGGATGCGTCGCCGCAAACGTCGATCACCGATTTCTGCGAACAAGCTGACAGCCGGATTCGGGAAGCGTTGCAGCATCAGCGTTTCCCGGTGCACGGGCTTGAGCGCAAGGTCAACTCGCGCGGGTCGGGCCAGTTGGCGAACCGGGTCAGCGTCAACTTCCTTCCGTCGACGTTCACCCTGGACTTCGGCGGTGCGGAGGCATCCGCGACCTTGACCAACGCCGGTGTTGTGGGTGGCTTCGGGTTGATCTTCTCGGGCGCCGGCGACCAGCTCTTCCTCAGCGCCATGGGTACTGGGCAGCCGTTCTCGAACTTCGAGATCGCTGAACTGGCCGTCCGGTTGGAGCGGGTGCTGGTGGCGATGACGGCCGATCCGTCGCGCGCGTTGTCAACGGTGGATGTGTTGGATCGCGATGAGTGTTCGCGCCTCGGAACGGTCGGCCATTGGGCGGTCTTGCGGCAGCAAGTGGACGAAGAGTCGATTCCGGGATTGTTCGCGGCGCGGGTGGCGCAGGCCCCAGACGCGGTGGCGATCAGCTTCGACGGTCGTTCAATGTCCTATCGGGAGCTGGATGAGGCCTCGAATCGGTTGGCGCACCTGTTGGTCGCCCAGGGTGCGGGCCCGGGTACCTGCGTGGGTTTGCTTGCCGAGCGCTCGGCTGATGCGGTCGTTGCCATCTTGGGTGTATTGAAGTCGGGAGCGGCGTATCTGCCGATTGATCCGGCGGTGCCGGACGCCCGGATCGAGTTCATGGTGGCAGATGCCGCACCGGTGGCGGTGCTGACCACGGCGGCGTTGGTCGAGCGGCTGGACGGTCGTGCCGTGGCGGTCATCGATATGGCTGATCCGCGGATCGCCGCGCGGCCGGCGACCGCGCTGGCGGTCCCGTCTGCTGACGACCTGGCACACATCATCTACACATCGGGGACGACGGGAACACCGAAAGGCGTTGCAGTCACGCATCAGAACGTGACCCGGCTCTTCGATGGTATGGACATCGGTGTCGAGATGGGTCCGGGCCAGGTGTGGGCTGCGTGTTCGTCGTTGGCGTTCGATTATTCGGTGTGGGAGATCTGGGGGGCGTTGCTGCACGGCGGGCGACTGGTTGTGGTGCCCGAGCAGACCGCCCGGTCGCCCGAGATGCTGCAAGCGCTCCTGGTCGGGGAGCGGGTGACGGTTCTGAGCCAGACTCCCTCTGCTGTAGGTGTTTTGGATCCCGCGCAGTTGGATTCAGTGGCGGCGCTGATGGTGGCTGCCGAGGCGTGTCCGGTGGATGTGGTGGATCGGTGGGCGCCGGGCCGGGTGATGATCAACGGCTACGGGCCGACCGAGACCACGGTATTTGCCACGATCAGCGCTCCGCTGGTGCCCGGTTCGGATTCCGTCCCGATTGGTGTGCCGGTGCCGGGCACTGCGCTGTTTGTTCTCGATCAGTGGTTGCGCCCGGTGACTCCGGGTGTGGTGGGTGAGTTGTATGTGGCGGGCCGGGGTGTGGGTGTGGGTTATGTGCGCCGTCCGGGGTTGACTGCCTCACGGTTCGTCCCGTGCCCGTTCGGTGGTGACGGATCGCGGATGTATCGGACCGGGGATCTGGTGTCGTGGGGTCCTGATGGGCAGTTGCGGTATGCCGGGCGGGCTGATGAGCAGGTCAAGATTCGTGGGTATCGGATCGAGTTGGGCGAGATTCAAACGGTTTTGGCTGGTGTGGATGGGGTCGATCAGGCGGTGGTGATCGCCCGTGAGGACCGTCCGGGTGAGAAGCGTCTGGTGGCTTATCTGACCGGTGTTGCGGATCCGGTGCAGGTGCGGGCTGTGTTGGCGCAGCGGTTGCCGAGTTATATGGTGCCTGCGGCGGTCGTGGCGCTGGAGCAGTTGCCGTTGACGGTCAACGGCAAGTTGGACAAGCGGGCCCTGCCGGCACCCGAATACGTCGGTGACGGGTATCGCGCCCCGACCAACGCGGTCGAGGAGATCCTGGCCGGCATCTTCGCTCAGGTGTTGGGGTTGGATCGGGTGGGGGTGGATGACTCGTTCTTCGACCTCGGCGGCGATTCCCTGTCGGCGATGCGCCTCGTCGCGGCGGTCAACACCAGTCTGGATGCCGGGCTTGCCGTGCGCACCTTGTTCGATGCACCGACGGTGGCCCAGTTGGCACCTCGCATCGGCGAAAGCGTCGACCGGCGCGCACCATTGGTCGCCGGAAAACGCCCCGAAGCCATTCCACTGTCCTACGCGCAGAAGCGCATGTGGTTCCTCGATCAGTTGCAGGGGCCGTCGCCCATCTACAACATGGCCGTGGGTCTGCGGTTGACGGGGAGTCTGGATGCGGATGCGTTGGGCGCGTCTCTGGCTGATGTCATCGCCCGGCAGGAGAGCCTGCGGACGCTGATCGTCGCGGCCGATGGTGTGCCGCGGCAGGTGGTGGTACCGGCAGAGCAGGCCGATTTCGGTTGGCGGGTCGTCGCCGCCGGAGATTGGCCGGCAGGCCGGCTGGAGGAAGCCGTCAGCGCGGTGGTATGCCACAGCTTCGATCTGTCCACCGAGATTCCGTTGCGGGCAACGCTGTTCCGTGTTTCCGAGGATGAACATGTGCTGGTGACGGTGGTTCACCATATCGCTGCCGACGGCTGGTCGGTGACACCGTTTGTGGCGGACCTGGGCATGGCCTATACCAGTCGCGTCGCCGGGCAGGCCCCTGATTGGATGCCGTTGCCGGTGCAGTACGCCGACTACACGTTGTGGCAACAGGATTGGCTGGGTGTGGAGTCCGATCCCGGCAGTGTGATCGCCGGTCAGCTCGCGTATTGGGAGCAGGAGTTGGCCGGGCTTCCTGAGCGCTTGGAGTTGCCGACGGATCGGCCGTACCCGCCGACCGCGGACTACCGCGGTTCCAGCGTGGCGGTGGACTGGCCGGCGCAGTTGCAGCAGCAGGTCGCCCGGGTGGCTCGCGAACACAACGTCACCAGCTTCATGGTGGTGCAGGCCGCGTTGGCGGTGCTGTTGTCGAAGCACAGCTCCAGTTCTGATGTGGCCGTGGGATTCCCGATTGCCGGCCGTGGTGAGTCGGCGCTCGACGAGTTGGTCGGATTCTTCGTCAACACGCTGGTCCTGCGGGTGGACATCGCCGGAGATCCCACCGTGGCCGACCTGCTGGCGCAGGTGCGCCAGCGGGCCCTGGGTGCCTACGAGCATCAGGACGTGCCCTTCGAGGCGCTGGTGGACCGGCTCAACCCGACCCGCAGCCTGACGCACCACCCCTTGATCCAGGTCATGCTGGCTTGGCAGAACTTTGGTGGGGATCCCGCGGCTGACCTGGCGTTGGGTGATGTGCGAATCACGCCGCTGTCGTCTGAAACAAACACTGCGCGAATGGACCTGGCGTTCTCGCTGGCTGAGCAGTGGACCCCCGAGGGCGAGCCGGCCGGCATCTCCGGGGTGGTGGAGTTCCGCACCGATGTCTTCGACGCCACCAGCGTCGAAACCCTGGTCGAACGCCTGCAACGGGTACTGGTGGCGTTCACCGCTGATCCGTCGCGGGTGGTGTCGTCGGTCGACGTGCTCGATCACGATGAACATTCCCAACTGGATCAGGTCGGCAATCAGGCCGTACTGAACCAGACGGATGCGGCAATGTCGATCCCGGCGATGCTCGCCGCCCAGGTGGTTCGGGCCCCCGATGCGGTCGCAGTGAGTTTCGAAGGCTGTGCGCTGACCTACCGGGAGCTCGACGTCGAATCAAATCGATTGGCGCACGCGCTGATTGCTGCCGGGGTGAAGTCCGGCGACGCGGTGGCGTTGCTACTCGATCGTTCAGCACGAGCGGTCGTGGCGATGCTGGCGGCACTCAAGGCCGGAGCGGCGTATCTGGCGATCGACCCGGTGGTGCCCGACGAGCGGATGCAGTTCATGCTGGCCGATGCGGCTCCGGTCCTCGTGCTCACCACGGGCGGGTTGGCGCAGCGGCTGGGCGGGTCTGATGTGGCGACCCTCGATATCGATGATCCCCGGCTGTCAGCCGGCCCGGACACGGCGAGGTCGTCGCCGGGGTTGCCCACTCCTGACGACCTCGCCTACCTCATCTACACCTCGGGGACCACCGGCACCCCGAAGGGTGTGGCGGTCACGCACCGCAACCTGGCTCACGTCGCCGACTCGATGCCCGCCTCCCTACCGGTGGAACAGGTGTGGACGCAGTGCCACTCGTACGCGTTCGACTTCTCGGTGTGGGAGATCTGGGCCGCGTTGCTGACCGGTGGCCGGTTGGTGGTGGTGCCCGAAGCGGTGACCGCATCGCCGAACGATTTCCAGGCCCTCCTGGTGTCCGAACGGGTCAATGTGTTGACTCAGACCCCGTCGGCGGTGGCCGCGCTCTCGCCCGAGGGCTTGGATTCGGTGGCGTTGCTGCTGGGTGGTGAGGACTGCCCCGCCGATGTGGTGGACCAGTGGGCACCGGGGCGCGTCGTGATCAACGCCTACGGCCCCACCGAGGCGACGATCTATGCGTCGATGAGTGCGCCTTTGGAGAAGATCCGGGGAGATGGGCCCAACGTCGTCCCGATCGGTGCGCCGGTATCGACGGCGGCGTTGTTCGTGCTGGATCAGCGGCTGTGCCCGGTGCCTCCCGGGGTGATCGGCGAGCTGTATGTGGCCGGCCGGGGTGTGGGTGTGGGCTACCTGCGCCGCCCGGGGTTGACCGGGTCCCGATTCCTCGCGTGTCCGTTCGGCGGGGCCGGAACCCGCATGTATCGCACGGGCGATCTGGTCTCCTGGGGCCCCGATGGGCAGTTGCGGTACCTGGGCCGCGCCGATGAACAGGTGAAGATCCGCGGATACCGCATCGAACTCGGTGAAGTGCGCGCTGCCCTGTCTGAAGTGGCCGGGGTGCAGCAGGCGGTGGTCCTCGCTCGTGAGGACCGTCCCGGTGACAAGCGACTCGTCGCCTACATCACGGGTACGGCGGATCCGGTCCAGGCACGGGCCGCGTTGACGCAGCGGTTGCCGAGCTACATGGTGCCGGCCGCAGTGGTGTTGCTCGACGCACTGCCGTTGACCGTCAGCGGCAAGTTGGATGCGCGGGCCCTGCCGATACCCGAGTACCAGGGCGCTGCCCTGTACCGTGGCCCGTCCGGCCCTACCGAAGAGATCCTGGTCGGCATCTATGCCCAGGTGCTGGGGTTGGAGCGGGTCGGGGTGGACGACTCGTTCTTCGATCTCGGCGGTGACTCACTGCTGGCGATGCGGGTGATCGCGGCGATCAACACCGGTCTGGATTCCGGGCTGGCGGTGCGGACGTTGTTCGATGCCCCCACGGTGGCGGAGTTGGCCCCCCGGATCGGTGAGGGCTCCAACACGCGAAAGGCTTTGGTGGCCGGCGAACGTCCCGCGGTCGTCCCGTTGTCGTTTGCGCAGAGCCGGTTGTGGTTCCTCAACCGGTTCGAGGACGGGGCCGCGACATACAACATGCCGACGGCGTTCCGGATCAACGGTGCGCTCGACGTCGAGGCGCTGGGTGCAGCCCTGGACGATGTGATCGCCCGGCATGAGTCGCTGCGTACCGTCTTCCCCGACATCGACGGGGTCGCCTTCCAGAAGGTGTTGCCCGCCGAGGCGGGGTTGTGGCGCCGTGGTGGTCCTGCGGTGGTGTCGGTGTCGGAGACCGATGCCGCCTCCGAGCTGGTGGCGTTGGCGGGGTACCGCTTCGACCTGTCGGCCGAGATCCCGATCCGGGCCCAGATCTATCAGATGGGTCACGAGCAGTACCTGCTGGCGATCGTCTTGCATCACATCGTATTTGATGGCTGGTCGATGGCCCCGATGGTGCGGGATGTCGGAGTGGCTTACGCGAGCCGGTGTGCCGGACAGGCTCCCGAGTGGGCGCCGTTGCCGGTGCAGTACGCGGATTACACACTGTGGCAGCAGGAGTGGCTGGGTTCGGAGTCCGATCCCGACAGCGTGATCGCCGCGCAGTTGGGGTACTGGCGCCGGGAGTTGGCGGACCTGCCCGAGGTGGTGTCGTTGCCGGCCGACCGGCCGCGTCCGCCGGTACCCAGCTACCACGGCGACCGGGTACCGATACACATCGACCAGGAACTGTGGGCCGGGGTCAAGGCGGTTGCCGCGGCGCACAACGCGACGGTGTCGATGGTGTTGCAGGCCGCGATGGCGGTGGTGCTGCAGCGGGCCGGCGTCGGCGAGGACGTGGCGCTGGGCACCCCGATCGCCGGGCGGACCGACGCCGCGCTCGATGAGTTGGTCGGGTTCTTCGTCAACACCTGGGTGCTGCGCGTGAGGGTCGGTTCGGGGCTGCGCTTCAGCGATGTGGTGGAGCAGGTGCGCCAGAAGGCTCTGGACGCCTACAGCAACCAGGACGTGCCCTTCGAGCGGCTCGTGGAGCGGCTCAACCCGACGCGCTCCACCTCGCACCACCCGCTCTTCCAGGTCGCGATGGTGTTCCAGAACAACGTGCGCCCGGACGTTGCCCTGGCCGGTGCCGAGGTCGAGGCACTGGTGGCCGAAACCCACACCGCCAAATGGGATCTGGACATCGATCTGCGGGATGTGCCCGGCGAAGGTGCTGCCGGGATGGTCACCTATGCCACGGATTTGTATGACCGGTCCAGTATCGAGCGGTTGGTGCGTTGGTTCGGTCGGGTGCTTGAGGTTGTGGTGGCGGACTCGTCAGTCGTGGTGGGTGAGGTGGGTCTGCTGGATCCTGCCGAGCGGGATCTGGTGTTGCAGAACTGGTCTGGTTCGGGTGTGGGTGCTCCGGTCGGGTTGGGTTCGGAGTTGTTGGCGGCGGCGGTGGCGGCGGATCCGGATGGTGTGGCGGTTGTCGATGGGCAGCGGGTGTTGTCGTATCGGGAGCTGGATGAGGTGTCGAACCGGTTGGCTCGGGTGTTGATCGGTGCAGGGGTTGGTCCGGAGCGTGCGGTGGGCGTGGCGATGGGCCGCTGTGCTGAGTTGGTAGTGGCGTGGTGGGCGGTGCTCAAGGCGGGTGGGGTGTATGTGCCGGTGGATCGGTCGCATCCGGCTGAGCGGATCGCCGCGGTGTTCGACACCGTCGACGCCGTGTGTGTGCTGACTCGCGACACCGACACGCTGTCCGGCGCCGGGACTCGACCCGTGCTGCGGACCGATGATATCGATCTGTCGGGCTGGTCGTCCGAGCCGATCACCGACGTGGATCGGTTGGCGCCGTTGGATATCGACGATGCCGCCTACGTGATCTTCACGTCCGGTTCCACCGGGACGCCCAAGGGCGTGGCAATCAGCCATGCGGGTCTGCAGGGTGAAGCCGCGGCACATCGCGAATTGTGGGGGGTGGCCCCGGGCGCGCGGGTGCTGATGGTGGCCGCACCGACGTTCGATGCCTCGGTGTTCGAGTGGCTGTGGGCGGTGTCCTCCGGCGCCGCGCTGGTGGTGGCAGCGCCGGATTCCTATGCCGGAGAAGCATTGACCGCCGTGATCGAGGATCAGCGCGTTGATGCCGCGTTGATCACCCCGACGGTGGTGGCAACGCTGGACCGGACCCGACTGGGCGGGTTGACCACCCTGGTCACGGGTGGCGAGGCGTGCCCTGCGGAGCTGGTGGCGGCGTGGGCACCCGGACGGGCGATGTTCAACGCCTACGGACCGACCGAGGTCACCATCTGGTCGATCTGGAGTGCGCTCAGATCCGGAGAACCCGTGCGGATCGGCGCCCCGATCGCGGGTGTGTGCGCACAGGTGCTAGATGCGCGGATGCACCCCGCACCGGTAGGGGTGGTCGGTGAGCTGTATCTGGCCGGCCCGGGGGTGGCTCGCGGTTATGTCGGCCGGCCCGACCTGACGGCGGACCGGTTCGTGGCCAACCCCTTTGGAGCTCCCGGAACCCGCATGTATCGCACCGGAGACCTGGTGCGCTGGACCCCGGCGGGAAGCCTCGAGTACCTGGGCCGGGCCGACGCGCAGATCAAACTGCGCGGCCAGCGGCTGGAACTAGGGGAGATCGAGAACACCCTGCTGGCCTGCCCCCAGGTTGCCCGGGCCGCCGCCACCGTCTTCCACAGCGAGGCCGCTGATCATCTCGTTGCCTACGTCAGCCTGGATCACACGAGCACCGCCGATCACGAGGCGGAAGTCGTCGATCAGTGGCAGCAGATCTATGACGAGCTGTATGACGCTGATCTCGAGGTGGTCGAGTTCGGCAGTGACTTCCGAGGTTGGAACAGCAGCTACACCGGGCAGCCGATCCCCTTGCCGGAGATGGCCGAATGGCGTGCGACTGCCGTGGATCGCATCCTCGGCCTGAAACCGCGGCGGGTGCTGGAGATCGGTGTCGGCTCGGGCCTCATGCTGGCGAAGGTGGCCCCCCAATCCGTGGAGTATTGGGGCACAGACTTTTCCGCACCGACCATCGCGAAGCTGCAGGTGGCCGTCGCCGGCCAGCCGTGGGGCGATCGGGTGCGGTTGCAGGCGCAGCCGGCGGACGTGATCGATGGATTGCCGCTGGGCCACTTCGACACGATCATCATCAACTCGGTCGTCCAGTACTTCCCCAACGCCGGATATCTGACCGAGGTGATGGACAAGGCCGTGGAACTGTTGGCGCCCGGGGGTGCCCTGTTCATCGGCGACGTGCGCAACCACAGCCTGCAGGGCGCATTCCAGACTGGAATCGCGCTCGCCCGCAGCGATGCGGATGCCGACACCGACGAGATCCGCCAGAAGGTGCAGCGCGCGGTGCTCGGTGAGCCCGAGTTGCTCTTGGCTCCTGAGTTCTTCACCAACTGGGCGGCCGGGAACGGCGCAACGGCCGGGGTGGGCATCGAAGTCAAGCGCGGTATGGCCGACAACGAGTTGAGCCGGTACCGCTACGACGTCGTCGTCCACAAGACGCCGACGGCGATGTGCTCGCTCGCCGGTGCGCCGGTGTGGATGTGGGAGCACTGTGCGGGCCTGATCGGGTTGCACACCGAATTGACGACGCAACGTCCGGCGGCCGTGCGGGTCGCCGCGATTCCGCGCGGCGGGGTGATCGCCGATGTCGCCATCGAACAGGCCCTGGCCGCAGGCAGGTCGGCGGGTGAAGCCCTCCCCACCCCCGATGACGCGGTGACCCCGGAACAGTTGTACCGGCTCGGCGAGGACGACGGCTATCAGGTCGCGGTGACGTGGGGTGCGGAACCCGGCACCGTCGACGCGGTCTTCATCGACACCACCCGACGGGGGCACCGTCGAGTGCTGACCGACCTGTACCTGCCTGCGGCCGAGTCCCGGCAGCGCAGCACCTACGCCAACGATCCCGACACCAACAGCAAAGTCAGCGCGGTACGGCAGTGGTTGGGTGCACGGTTGCCCGAGTACATGGTGCCGAGCCAGATCGTGGTGCTCGAGGAGTTCCCGCTGACCACGTCCGGCAAGATCGACCGTAAAGGCTTGCCGGAGCCGGTGTTTGCCGCCACGGTATTCCGGGCTCCACAGACTCCGACCGAGAAGACCGTCGCCGAGGTCTTCACCGAGGTGCTCGGCCTGGACCGGGTGGGCCTCGATGACGACTTCTTCGCCCTCGGCGGTGACTCGTTGATCGCCACCCGGGTGTGCGCACGGTTGCAGTCGGCACTGGGCAGGGACGTTCCGGTGCGGTACCTCTTCGACGCTCCCGCCGTCGGCCGCCTGGCCGACTACCTCGACCGTAACCAGGGGCGGGCGGCCCGGCCACCGATTCAGGTGCTGACCCGCCCGCAACGCATCCCGTTGTCCTACGCCCAACAGCGCCTGTGGTTCCTCGAACAGCTGCAGGGGCCGTCGCCGATCTACAACATGGCCGTGGGGCTTCGACTGAACGGCCACCTGGATGCCGATGCCCTCGGAGCGGCGCTGGCCGATGTGGTGGGTCGACAGGAGAGCCTGCGCACGATGTTCCAGTCGGTCGACGGGGTTTCCCGGCAGGTCGTGGTACCCGCCGAGCAGGCCGATTTCGGTTGGCAGATCGTCGATGCCGGTGGATGGTCGGCGGACCAGCTCGATGACGCCATCGGCGCGGCTGCCCGTCGCAGTTTCGACCTGGGGCACGAAATTCCGTTGCGGGCCACGCTGTTCCGCACCTGTGCCGACGAGCATGTGCTGGTGGCGGTGGTGCACCACATCGCCGCCGACGGCTGGTCGGTGGCACCGTTGGTGGCGAATCTCGGGGCCGCCTACGCCGGCCGAACCTCGGGACGGGCTCCCGATTGGGAGCCGCTGCCCGTGCAGTACGTGGACTACACGCTGTGGCAGCGTGCACAGCTCGGTGATCTGGAGGACACCGACAGCCGGATCACCGAGCAGTTGGCCTACTGGGAGCAGGAACTCGCCGGGCTCCCCGAGCGTCTGGAGTTGCCGACGGACCGGCCGTACCCGCCGGTGGCGGACTACCGTGGGGCCAGCGTGCTGGTGGAATGGCCGGCACAGCTGCAGCAGCAGGTTGCCCGGGTCGCCCGTGAGCACAACGTGACCAGCTTCATGGTGGTGCAGACCGCGTTGGCCGTCCTGCTGTCCCAACTGAGCGCCAGCTCGGATGTGGCCGTCGGAATCACCATCGCCGGTCGCGGTGAGCCCGAACTCGATGAACTGGTCGGCTTCTTCGTCAACACGCTGGTACTACGGGTCGACCTGGCCGGGGATCCCACCGTGGCCGACCTGTTGACGCAGGTGCGTCGGCGCGCCCTGGGCGCCTATGAGCATCAGGATGTGCCCTTCGAAGTATTGGTCGATCGGGTCAATCCGACCCGCAGCCTGACCCACCACCCGCTGGTACAGGTCATGCTGGCCTGGCAGAACCTGCCGTGGCAGCACAGCGATCCGGCCGCGGGACTGACGTTGGGAGATGTGCAGGTCAGCCCGATTGCGGCGGAAACTCACACGGCCCGAATGGATTTGGCGCTGTCTCTGTCCGAACGTTGGACATCCGACGGTGCGCATGCGGGGATCTCCGGGATGGTGGAGTTCCGCACCGATGTGTTCGACACCGCAAGCATCCACATCCTGATCGATCGGTTGCGGCGGGTGCTGGCCGCGGTGACCGCCGACCCGGCCCGCACGGTGTCCTCGGTGGACCTGCTCGACGAAGGCGAACGCTCGCGACTCGGGGAGCTGGGTAACCGCGCGGTGTTGGCCCGGTCGGTGTCGGGTTCTGCGTCGATTCCGGCGTTGTTCGCGGTACAGGTGGAGCGGGTTCCGGATGCGGTGGCGGTGTCGTTTGCGGGTCGTTCGGTTTCGTATCGGGAGTTGGATGAGGCGTCGAATCGGTTGGCGCACTTATTGGTTGCTCAGGGTGCGGGTCCGGGTCGGTGTGTGGCGTTGTTGGTGAACCGGTCGGTTGAGGCGATCGTGTCGATTCTGGCGGTGCTCAAGTCTGGTGCGGCGTATCTGCCGATCGATCCGATGCATCCCGATGCACGGGTCGAATTCATGCTCACTGACGCCGCCCCGATCATGGCGATCACCTCGGCGGGCTTGGCCGACCGACTGCACGGGCGCGATGTGCCGGTCATCGATGTCGACGACCCCCGCATCGAGACCTACCCGGCCACACAGCTGCCGGAGCCGGCCTCCGATGACATCGCGTACCTGATCTACACCTCGGGCACCACCGGTCTGCCCAAGGGCGTGGCGATCACGCATCACAACGTGACCGAGCTGCTGGAGTCGTTGGATGCCGATGTCGAGCGTGCCGGTGTGTGGTCGCAATGCCACTCCTATGCCTTCGATTACTCGGTGTGGGAGCTCTGGGGCCCGCTGCTGGCCGGCGGCCGGCTGGTGGTGGTTCCCGAGGACGTCACCCGCTCGCCGCAGGAACTGCACGCGCTGTTGGCGACCGAGCAGGTCACCGTGCTCAGTCAGACCCCGTCCGCGTTCTACGCCCTTCAGGTCGCTGACACTCAGCAGCCCGACCTGGGCCGGCAGCTCAAGCTCGAGACCGTGGTGTTCGGTGGTGAGGCACTCGAACCTCAGCGGCTCGAGCCGTGGCTGTCCAGCCATCCCGCCGGGACACCACGGATGATCAACATGTACGGGATCACCGAGACGACCGTGCACGCCTCGTTCCGGGAGATCTTCGACGGTGACATCGGCAGGGCGGTGAGTCCGATCGGTGTTCCGCTCGCGCATCTCGGGTTCTTCGTGCTGGACAAGTGGTTGCGTCCGGTACCCCCGGGCGTGGTGGGTGAATTGTATGTGGCCGGAACAGGTCTGGGCGTCGGATATGTGCGCCGCGGTGGTTTGACTGCCGCGCGGTTCGTGGCCTGCCCGTTCGCGGGCAACGGGTCATCAGGACGACGGATGTACCGCACCGGCGATCTGGTGTCGTGGGACACCGCCGGTGAGTTGCGTTATGCCGGGCGCGCCGATGAGCAGGTCAAGATCCGTGGCTACCGGATCGAGTTGGGTGAGATACAGACCGCTCTGGCGGATCTGGACGGCGTGGAGCAGGCGGTGGTGATCGCCCGTGAGGACCGTCCGGGTGACAAGCGTCTGGTCGGTTACCTCACCGGTGCCGCGGATCCGGTGCAGGTGCGCGCTGCGCTCGCGCAGCGGCTGCCCGGCTATATGGTGCCCGCGGCGGTCGTCGCACTCGAGCAGCTACCGCTGACCGTCAACGGCAAACTCGACAAGCGCGCCCTGCCGGCTCCGGACTACGCCGATGGTGACGGATACCGCGCCCCGACCAACGCGGTCGAGGAGATCCTCGCCGGAATCTATGCGCAGGTGCTGGGGTTGGAGCGGGTCGGGGTCGATGATTCGTTCTTCGACCTCGGCGGTGACTCGCTGTCGGCGATGCGGCTGATCTCCGCGGTCAACACGAGTCTCGATGCCGGCCTCGCGGTGCGCGCGGTGTTCGACGCCCCATCGGTATCCGAGCTGGCGCCGCGGATCGGCGAGAGTTCGGGCCGCCGTACCCCGTTGACGGCGCAACAACGGCCCGAGGTGGTGCCGTTGTCCTATGCGCAGCAACGGTTGTGGTTCTTCAACCAATTGCAGGGGCCGTCACCGGTCTACAACATGCCCACCGCGTTGCGGATCACCGGGGCGTTGGACGTGGAGGCCCTGGGCGCGGCGCTGGCCGATGTGGTGGGCCGCCAGGAGGGCCTGCGCACGTTGTTCCCGGCTGTCGAGGGGATCCCCCGGCAGGTGGTCGTGCCGGCCGAGCAGGCCGACTTCGGTTGGCAGATCGTCGATGCGGCCGGATGGACTGCCGAGCAGCTGTCGGCGGCCGTGCACGCCGCGGTGTGCCACACCTTCGATCTGGCCACTGAGATCCCGCTGCGGGCAACGCTTTTCCGTATGGGGCCCGACGATCACGTATTGGTGGCGGTCGCGCACCATATTGCCGCTGACGGCTGGTCGGTGACCCCGCTGGTGGCCGACCTCGGGGTGGCGTACGCCGGCCGATGCGCCGGTCAGGCCCCGGACTGGGCACCGCTGCCGGTGCAGTACATCGACTACACGCTCTGGCAACAGGATTGGCTGGGATCCGAGGAGGATCCCGACAGCGTGATCTCCGGACAGTTGGCGTACTGGCAGGAGGCGCTCGCCGGGATGCCCGAGCGCCTGGAGTTGCCGACGGATCGGCCTTATCCGCCGGTGGCGGACTACCGCGGGGCAAGCGTGACGGTCGACTGGCCGGCCCAGCTGCAGCAGCAGGTGGCCCGGACGGCTCGGGAGCACAACGCGACCAGCTTCATGGTGGTGCAGGCCGCCCTGGCGGTGTTGCTGTCGCAGCTGAGCGCCAGTTCCGATGTGGCGGTTGGGATCGCGATAGCAGGTCGCGGCGAGCCCCAGCTCGATGAGTTGGTCGGTTTCTTCGTCAACACGTTGGTGCTACGGGTGGACCTGTCGGGAGATCCCACCATCGACGAACTGTTGAGTCAGGTACGCCAGCGCAGTCTGTCGGCGTTCGACCACCAGGATGTGCCGTTCGACGTGCTGGTGGAGCGACTCAACCCGGCCCGGTCGCTGGCGCGTCATCCGCTGGTGCAGGTGCTCCTGGCGTGGCAGAACTTCGCCGGAGACCCAGCGGTCGATGTCGCGCTGGGCGATGTGCAGATCGCGCCGCTGTCTGCCGAAACCCATGCGGCCCGGATGGATTTGGTGTTCTCCCTGTCCGAACGGTGGACCCCCGACGGTGAGCCGGCCGGTATCGGTGGCGGAGTGGAATTCAGAACCGATGTCTTCGACGCCGCCAGCATCGACAAGCTGGTCGAGCGGTTAAGGAGAGTACTCATGGTGCTGACCGCAGAACCCGGGGGGCAGTCATGACCGCGGATCTCACCCGGCGCTTGTCGTCGATGGACCTGCTCGACGAGGGCGAGCACTCCCAGCTCGATGATTGGAGCAACCGTGCAGCCCTGAACCGGCCGGCGACCCGGTCGGTGTCGGGTTCTGCGTCGATTCCGGTGTTGTTCGCGGTACAGGTGGAGCGGGTTCCGGATGCGGTGGCGGTGTCGTTTGCGGGTCGTTCGGTGTCGTATCGGGAGTTGGATGAGGCGTCGAATCGGTTGGCGCACTTGTTGGTTGCTCAGGGTGCGGGTCCGGGTCGGTGTGTGGCGTTGTTGGTGAACCGGTCGGTTGAGGCGATCGTGTCGATTCTGGCGGTGCTCAAGTCTGGTGCGGCGTATCTGCCGATCGATCCGATGCATCCCGATGCACGGGTCGAGTTCATGCTCACTGACGCCGCACCTGCCGTGGCACTTGTGACAGGTGGGTTGGCCGCGCGGTTGGCCGGGTGCACAGACCTGGTGGTCATCAATGTCGAAGATCCCCGCATCGATGACCAGCCCAGCGCGCCGCTGGATGCGGCGCCTGCCGCCGATGACATGGCGTACCTGATCTACACCTCGGGCACCACGGGTGTGCCCAAGGGCGTGGCGATCACGCATCACAACGTGACCGAGCTGCTGGAGTCGCTGGATGCCGATGTCGAGCGTGCCGGTGTGTGGTCGCAGTGGCATTCCTATGCGTTCGACGTTTCCGTGTTCGAGATCTGGGGCGCACTCCTGGCCGGTGGCCGGTTGGTGGTGGTCTCCGAGGAGGTGACCCGCTCGGCAGCGGACCTACTCGCGCTGTTGGTGACCGAAGAGGTCACCGTGCTCAGCCAGACCCCCTCGGCGTTCTATGCGCTCCAGGCAGCGGAGGCCCAGCAGCCCGACCTGGGCCGGCAGCTCCAGCTCAAGACCGTGGTCTTCGCCGGCGAGGCGCTCGAACCTCAGCGCCTGGAGTCATGGCTGGCAAACCATCCCGCGGGGTCGCCGCACCTGCTCAACCTGTACGGAACCACCGAGACGACGGTGCACGCCTCGTTCCGGGAGATCGTCGAGGCTGACACCGCCAGCGTGGTCAGTCCCGTCGGGGTGCCGCTGACCCATCTCAGTTTCTTCGTGCTGGACAAGTGGCTGCGCCCGCCGCCGGTCGGGGTGGTGGGGGAGTTGTATGTGGCAGGCACCGGCCAGGGCATCGGGTACTGGCGTCGGCCCGGACTGAGCGCATCGCGGTTCGTGGCCTGCCCGTTCGCCGGCAACGGGTCATCAGGACAACGGATGTACCGCACCGGGGACCTGGCGTCCTGGGGGCCCGACGGGCAACTGCGGTATGCCGGACGTGCTGACGAGCAGGTCAAGATCCGCGGGTACCGCATCGAACTCGGTGAAGTGCGGGTGGCGCTTTCCGAGGTGGCCGGGGTCGAGCAGGCGGTGGTGATCGCCCGTGAAGACCGGCCGGGTGACAAGCGTCTGGTCGGCTATGTCACCGAATTGGTCGCCGGAGCAGTCGATCCGGCCGCGGCGCGCGCCGCGCTGGCCGAACGGCTGCCGAGCTACATGATCCCCACGGCTGTGGTGGTACTCGAGGCCTTGCCGTTGACGGTCAACGGCAAGCTCGACAAGCGAGCTCTGCCGGCACCGGAATACACCGATGGTGACCGGTACCGGGCCCCGTCCAGTCCCACCGAGGAGATCCTGGCCGGGATCTACGCCCAGGTATTGGGTTTGGAACGGGTCGGGGTCGATGATTCGTTCTTCGATCTCGGGGGTGACTCGCTGTTGGCGATGCGGGTGATCGCCGCGGCCAACACGAGCCTGGATTCGGGGCTTGCGGTCCGTGCGATCTTCGATTCGCCGACGGTGGCCCAGCTGGCACCACACATCGGCGAGGGGTCGGGCCGCCGTACCCCGCTGGCAGCCAGAGAGCGGCCCGAGGCGGTGCCGCTTTCCTATGCGCAGCAACGGTTGTGGTTCCTCAACCGGTTCGAGGGCGGAGCTGCCACCTACAACATGCCGACCGCACTGCGGATCAACGGACCGTTGGATGTCGATGCGCTGGATGCCGCGATCGATGATGTGATCGCCCGGCACGAGGCGCTGCGGACCGTCTTCCCGGACACCGACGGGGTGGCCGTCCAGAAGGTGTTGCCCGCCGAGGCGGGGATGTGGCGGCGTGGTGGCCCGGCCGTCATACCGCTGCCGGAGTCCGATGTGATGGGCGCGCTCACCGCGCTGGCCGCGTACCGGTTCGATCTGGCCACCGAGATTCCGATCCGGGCCCAGATCTACGAGGTGGGCCCGCAGCGGTATGTGCTGGCGATCGTGCTGCATCACATCGCTTTTGACGGTTGGTCGATGGCCCCGATGGTGCGCGACGTGGGGGTGGCCTATGCCGGCCGCAGTACCGGCCGGGCTCCCGAGTGGGCGCCGTTGCCGGTGCAGTACGCGGATTACACTCTGTGGCAGCAGGAGTGGCTGGGTTCGGAGTCCGATCCCGACAGTGTGATCGCCGGCCAGCTGGACTACTGGCGTCACGAGTTGGCGGACCTGCCCGAGGTGGTGTCGTTGCCGGCGGACCGGCCCCGTCCGCCGGCACCCACCTACCGTGGCGAGGCGGTTGACCTGAGCATCGACCCGCAGCTGTGGGCCGGGGTCAAGGAGGTTGCCGCAGCGCACAATACGACAGTCTCGATGGTGTTGCAGGCTGTCACGGCGGTGGTGTTGCACCGCGCCGGCGCCGGTGACGACGTGGCTCTGGGAACCCCGATCGCCGGACGGATGGACCAGGCGCTCGACGAGTTGGTCGGATTCTTCGTCAACACCTGGGTGTTGCGGGTCGGGGTGAAGTCCGGGCTGCGCTTCAGCGAGGTACTTGAGCAGGTGCGGCAGAAGGCGCTGGATGCCTATGGCAATCAGGACGTGCCGTTCGAGCGGTTGGTCGAGCAACTCAACCCGGTGCGTTCCACGTCGCATCATCCACTGTTCCAGGCTGCCTTGGTGTTCCAGAACAACAAGCGCCCCGAAGTTCTGGACATCGACGGAGTCACCGTCGAGGGGCTGGCGGCCGATATCCGGACCGCGAAGTTTGACTTGGACATCGATCTGCGGGAGGTGCCCGGCGATGACCCGGACGCGCCGATGGCCGCCGGCATGGTGACCTATGCCATGGATCTGTACGACCGTTCCAGCATCGAGCGGTTCGTGGTTTGGTTCGGGCGGGTGGTCGAGGCTGTCGTGGCCGACTCGTCGGTGGTGGTGGGCGACGTGAGCCTGCTGGACCCCGATGAGCGGGACCAGATGCTGTACAGGTGGTCCGGCGCTGAGGTCAATGCGGCCGTGGGTCTGGGTGACCAGTTGTTGGCTGCGGCGGTCACAGCCGCTCCGGATGCCCCGGCGATCGTCGACGGTACCCGCCAGCTGTCGTATCGCGAGTTGGACGAGGCGTCGAGCCGGTTGGCGCGGGAGCTGATCGCGATCGGAGTGGGCCCGGAACGCACGGTGGGTGTGGCTGTCGCCCGGTGCGCCGAATTGCTTGTGGCGTGGTGGGCGGTGCTCAAGGCCGGTGGGGCGTATGTACCCGTGGACCCGGGGCACCCGGCTGAGCGGATCGCCACGGTCCTCAACACCGCTGAGGCCTCCTGCGTGCTGATCTGTGGAGCGGACACCCTGGAGGGCACCGGGAGCCGCCCGGTGTTGCGCCTCGACACCCTGGACGTGTCGGGACACAGTGCCGCCCCGATCACCGATGCGGACCGATTGGCGCCGTTGACTGTCGATGCCGCCGCCTATGTCATCTTCACCTCGGGGTCCACGGGCACTCCCAAGGGCGTGGCGGTGAGCCACGCAGGTCTGTGGGGAGTGGCAGCGGCCCACCGAAAGTGCTTCGCGATACGTGCGGATTCGCGGGTGTTGACGGTGGCCGCACCGACGTTCGATGCCTCGGTGTACGAGTGGCTGTTGGCCGTGGACATGGCTGCCGCGCTGGTGGTGGCGCCGCCTGATTCCTACGCCGGCGAAGCACTGACTTCCGTGATCGCGGATCAGCGCGTCGATGTGGCGGTGTTCACGCCGACGGTGCTGGAGACGCTGGACCGGGCCCGGCTGGACGGGTTGAAGACGGTGATCACGGTCGGGGAGGCCTTGCCGGCGGAGTTGGTCGCCGCCTGGGCACCGGGCCGGCTGATGTACAACGGATACGGGCCTACCGAGATCACCATCTGGGCCAGCTGCACACCGGCGCTGACGGCGGGACAACCGGTGGACATCGGCACCCCGATCACCGGGGTTCGCACGCTGGTACTCGATGCGCGGCTGAACGCGGCCCCCGTCGGAGTGGTGGGCGAGCTGTATCTGGCCGGTCCGGCGGTGGCGCGCGGTTACGTGGGCCGGGCCGACCTGACCGCAGATCGATTCGTGGCCAACCCCTTTGGCGGGCCCGGGTCGCGGATGTACCGCAGCGGCGACCTGGTGCGCTGGACGGCCTGGGGGGCACTCGAGTATCTGGGGCGCGCCGACGCCCAGGTCAAGCTGCGCGGGCAGCGCATCGAGTTGGGGGAGATCGAGAACACCCTGTTGGCCTGCCCGCAGGTCGGCCGGGCCGCGGCGGCGGTGCACCACACCGACACGGCCGATCACCTGGTCGCCTACGTCAGCCTGGAGCGCTCGAGCACCGCCGACCATGAGGCCGAGGTTGTCGATCAGTGGCAGCAACTGTATGACGAGCTCTATGACGCCGGGGGCGAGGCGGAGGAGTTCGGCAGCGACTTCCGTGGTTGGAACAGCAGTTACACCGGGCAGCCGATTCCACTCGATCAGATGCGGGAGTGGCGGGCGGGGGCCGTCAGTCGGATCCTGGCTCTGCGCCCGCGTCGGGTGCTGGAGATCGGTGTCGGTTCAGGCCTGATACTCGCGCAGGTGGCCCCCGAGTCCGAAGAATATTGGGGCACAGACTTTTCCGCGCCGACCATCCAGACGTTGCAGAGGGCCGTGACCGGGCAGCAGTGGGGGGGCCGGGTGCGGCTGCAGGTGCAGCCGGCCGATGTCGTCGACGGCTTGCCGGCGGGGCATTTCGACACGATCATCATCAACTCGGTGGTCCAGTACTTCCCCAACGCCGGATATCTGACCGACGTGATGGACAAGGCCATGGAACTGCTGGCACCCGGTGGGGCGTTGTTCCTCGGCGACGTGCGCAACCACAGCCTGCAGGGCGCCTTCCAAACTGCCATCGCCTTGGCGCACGTCGACCCTGCCGATACCGACGAGGTTCGGCAGCGGGTTCAGCGGGCTGTGCTCGGTGAGCCTGAGTTGCTTTTGGCTCCAGAGTTTTTCACGGCCTGGGTGGACGGTCATGCGGCAGTGGGTGGCCTGGGTATCGAAGTCAAACGTGGTGAAGCCGACAACGAGTTGACGCGGTATCGCTACGACGTCGTCATCCACAAGACTCCGGCCGCGGTGTGCTCGCCGGCGGATGCACCCGTGTGGGCGTGGGCGGATTGTGCGGGTGTGAGCGGGATGCACAGCCGGCTCATATCGGAACGTCCACCGATCGTGCGCATCAGTGCCATACCCCGCGCCGGCGTGATCGCCGATGTGGGCATCGAGCAGGCCCTGGCTGCCGGAGGGCAGGTGGTGGATGCCCCACCCGACGCCGATGCCGTTACGCCCGAACAGTTGTATCAGTTGGGTGAGCAGGCGGGGTACCGCGTCGCGGTCACCTGGGGTGCCGAGCCCGGCACGGTCGAGGCGACGTTCATATCGGCTGACCACCCCGGCTACACAACAGCACTCACCGATCTGTATCGGCCGGCGTCCGGGGTGCAGCAGCGCAGCAGCCTGGCCAACGATCCCGATGCCAACAGCAAGGTCAGCGCGGTGCGGCAGTGGTTGAGTGCGCGGATGCCCGACTACATGGTGCCGACCCAGATCGTGGTGCTGGACGAGCTCCCGGTGACGTCCTCGGGCAAGATCGACCGCAAGGCTCTGCCCGCACCGGTGTTCACCGTTACCGCGTTCCGCGCGCCGCGGACCCCGACCGAGAAGACTGTTGCCGAGACCTTCGCCGAGGTGCTGGGCCTCGGTCGGGTCGGCCTCGATGACGACTTCTTCGCTCTCGGCGGCGATTCGTTGATCGCCACCCGGGTGTGTGCCCGACTGCAGTCGGCTCTCGGTCGCGATGTGCCGGTACGGTCCCTCTTCGATGCGCCCACGGTGGGTAGCCTGGCCGATTACCTCGACCGGAACCAGGGCCGGGCCAGCCGGCCTCCACTGCAGGCAGTGCCACGGCCACAACGTATTCCGCTGTCCTATGCGCAACAGCGGATGTGGTTCCTCAACCGGTTCGAGGGTGGGGCCGCGACCTACAACATGCCGAACGTGTTGCGGATCAACGGGCCGTTGGATGTGGACGCGCTGGGCGAGGCGCTCGACGATGTGATCGTCCGGCACGAGTCGCTGCGTACGGTCTTCCCCGACACCGACGGGGTGGCCTTCCAGGAAGTGCTGCCTGCCGAGGCCGGGATGTGGCGAGGTGGGGGCCCGGCAGTGGTGCCGCTGTCGGAGTCGGACGTGGCGCGCGAGCTGATGGCCCTGGTGGAACATCGGTTCGATCTGGCCACCGAGATCCCGATTCGGGCGCAGATCTACGCGCTGGGTCCCGAGCTGCACGTACTGGCGATTGTGGTGCATCACATTGCTTTCGACGGCTGGTCGATGGCCCCGATGGTGCGCGACGTGGGGTTGGCCTACGCCAGCCGGTGCGGGGGAGGGGCCCCCGAATGGGAACCATTACCGGTGCAGTACGCCGATTACGCGTTGTGGCAACAGGAGTGGCTGGGTTCGGAGTCCGATCCCGACAGCGTGCTCGCCACGCAGCTCGGCTACTGGCGCCACGAGTTGGCGGAGCTGCCCGAGGTGGTGTCGCTGCCGACGGACCGGCGCCGTCCACCGGTGCCCAGCTATCGGGGCGACGAGGTGCCGCTGCACATCGATCCGCAGACCTGGGCAGGGGTCAAGGCGTTGGCCGACGCGCGTCATGCGACGGTGTCGATGGTGCTGCAGGCCGCGATGGCGGTGGTGCTGCACCGGGCCGGGGTCGGGGAGGATGTCGCACTCGGCACCCCGATCGCGGGACGAACCGACAAGGCGCTCGATGAGTTGGTCGGGTTCTTCGTCAACACCCTGGTGATGCGGGTCGGGGTGAACCCTGCCCTGCGGTTCGCCGATGTGGTGGAACAGGTGCGCCAGAAGGCGCTGAATGCGTACAGCAATCAGGATGTGCCGTTCGAATTGCTGGTGGAGCAGCTCAACCCGGTGCGCTCCACCTCGCACCACCCGCTGTTCCAGGTACTCATGGTGTTCCAGAACAACATGCGGCCCGAGGCCTTGGAGATCAACGAGGTCAGTGTCGAGGCGTTGCAGGCAGATACGAGCACAGCCAAGTTCGACCTGGACATCCATCTGAGCGAGGTGCGCAACGAAGCTTCGGGTGCACCGATGGCTGCCGGCATGGTGATGTACGCGACCGATCTGTACGACCGCGCCACGATCGAGCGGTTCGTGGGTTGGTTCGGTCGGGTGCTCGAGGCGGTGGCAGCCGATTCGTCGGTGGTGGTGGGCGACGTGGATCTGCTCGATCCCGACGAGCGGGAACTGGTGCTGCACGAGTTGTCCGGCGCTGACCTGACAGCCCCGGTGGGGTTGGGGGATCAGCTGTTGGCCTCGGCCGTCGCCACGGATCCGGATGCTCCTGCGATCATCGACGGGCAGCGGATCCTGACGTACCGCGAGCTGGATGAGCTCTCCAGTCGGTTGGCCAGGGTGTTGATCGATGCCGGGGTGGGGCCGGACCGCGCGGTGGGTGTGGCGATGGGCCGCTCAGCCGAATTGGTGGTGGCATGGTGGGCGGTGCTCAAGGCCGGCGGCGTGTACGTCCCGGTGGATCGGGCTCATCCGGAGGCGCGGATCGCGACCCTGCTCGACACCGTCGACGCCGTTTGTGTCCTGACCCGCGATGTCGATGCTGTCGGTGGCGCCGGGCAGCGTCCGGTGCTGCGCTTCGACGCCCTCGATCTGTCCCGATGGCCCGCGGATCCGATCACTGATGCGGATCGGTTGGCGGCGTTGGACATTCATGATGCCGCGTACGTGATCTTCACGTCGGGATCCACCGGAACCCCGAAGGGGGTAGAGGTCAGCCATGCCGGTCTGCTCGGTTGGGCGGCGGCGCAACGGGAGATGTTCGGACTGGGTCCCCGGTCAAGGGTCTTGATGGTCTCCGCACCCACCTTCGATGCGTCGGTCGGTGAGTGGTTGCTCGCGGTGGCCTCGGGCTCCGCCCTGGTGGTGGCGCCTCCGGATTCGTATGCCGGTGAAGCACTGACCGAGATACTCGCCGGTCAGCGCGTCGACGCGGCGGTGTTGACCCCGACGGTGCTGGCGACGCTGGACCGTGCCCGGCTGGACGGGTTGGGCACGGTGATCGCGGTGGGTGAGGCCGTGCCTGCGGAGTTGGTGGCTGCCTGGGCGCCGGGCCGGCGGATGTTCAACGGCTACGGCCCCACCGAAACCACGGTGTGGGTCACCTGTGCGCCGCTGTCAGCGGGACAACCGGTGAGTATCGGAGCCCCGATCCGCGGCGTGTGCGCGCTGGTGCTCGATGCGCGGTTGAACCCGGTTCCGGTAGGCCTGGTTGGGGAGTTGTATGTGGCCGGGCCTGCGGTGGCGCGCGGCTATGTGGGCCGGCCGGAACTGACTGCGGAACGGTTCGTGGCCGATCCTTCCGGCCTGACCGGTGTGCCGGGGGCCCGGATGTACCGCACCGGCGACCTGGTGCGCTGGAACGCCGTGGGACTGCTGGACTACCTGGGCCGGGCCGATGCCCAGGTGAAGCTGCGCGGTCAACGCCTGGAGTTGGGTGAGATCGAGAACGCCCTGCTGGCCTGCTCGCAGGTGAGTCGTGCCGCTGCGGCGGTGCACCGTGGCGATACCGCCGACCACCTGGTTGCCTACGTGACGCTGGAGGCGGCGAGCTTCGTCGGCGACGGAGCCGACATCGTCGACCCGAGGCGCGGTAGCCGTGACGAGTTGTATGACGCCGAACTGGAGATGTCGGAGTTCGGCGGCGACTTCCGGGGTTGGCGCAGCAGTTACACCGGGGAACCGATTCCCTTGCCGGAGATGGCCGAATGGCGTTCGGCGGTGGTGGACCGCGTCCTCGGGCTGCGGCCGCGGCGGGTGCTCGAGATCGGTGTGGGCTCCGGACAGATCCTGTCCCAGATCGCCCCGGAGTGCGAGGAATACTGGGCGACAGACTTTGTCGCGCCGCGCATCCAGACGTTGCAGGCGGCGGTGGCGAGGCAACCGTGGCGGGACCGGGTGCACCTCCTGACGCAATCCGAGCACGTCACCGGCGCACTTCCGCAGGGGCACTTCGACACCGTCATCCTCAACTCGGTGGTCGGGAAGTTTCCGAGTGCGGGCTACCTGGCCGAGGTCATGGACAAGGCAGTGGAACTGCTGGCTCCCGGCGGCGCGGTGTTTGTCGGCGACGTGCGTAACCTCGGGTTGCAGGACGCATTCCAGACCGGCATCGCGTTGGCGTGCGCCACTACCGAGGACGGCGACGAGATTCGTAAACGGGCACATCGTGCCGTCGTGGACGAGCACGAATTGGTCCTGGCGCCAGAGTTTTTCACCACCTGGGCGGCCGGCCGGCCATCGGTGGCGGGGGTGGACATCCAGGTCAAGCGCGGTGTGGCCGACAACGAGCTCACGCGGTACCGCTATGACGTCGTCATCCACAAGACGCCCGCGGCCGTGCGCTGCCTGGCGGAGGTGCCGACGTGGGCGTGGACCGACTGTGCGGGTGTGAGCGGGATGCACAGCCGGCTCATGTCGGAACGTCCACCGATCGTGCGCATCAGTGCCATACCCCGCGCCGGGGTGTTCGCCGATGTGCGCATCGAACAGGCCCTGGCCGCCGGTCGGTCCGTTGGGGAAGCCGCCGCCGCGGCTTCCACCTCGACGCCCGACGGCACCGTCACACCCGAGCAGTTGCACCGCCTCGGAGAGGCGACCCGATATCGGGTGGCGGTCACCTGGGGTGCCGAGCCCGGCACCGTCGATGCGATCTTCATTGCGTTGACCGAGATCGAGCACGGCGGGGCGCTCACCGATATCTATCTGCCCCACAACGGTGCCGGGGACCGCGGCAGCCTGGCCAATGATCCGGCCACCAACACCAAGATCAGCGTGGTTCGCCAGCAATTGAGCACGCGGTTGCCCGAGTACATGGTGCCGACCCAGATCGTGGTGCTCGACGAGTTCCCGTTGACCTCATCGGGAAAGGTGGACCGAAAGGCGCTGCCGGAGCCGGTATTCGCCGCCGCGACGTTCCGAGAGCCGCAGACCCCGATCGAAAAGACCGTCGCCAAGGCGTTTGTCGATGTGCTGGGTGTGGAGCGGGCGGGGCTCGATGATGACTTCTTCGCCCTGGGCGGGGACTCGCTGACGGCGATGCGTCTGATCGCGGCGATCAAGACCGCACTGAACATCGATCTGTCCGTGCCCACGGTGTTCGAAGCGCCCACCGTGATGAGCCTCAGTGAGCGGCTGCAATCGGACACCATCGGTGTGCAGGAAGTGATTCCGGTTCAACCGCTGAAGCAGGGCACCGGCGTGCCGTTGTTCTGCATTCACCCGGGGTCCGGTATGAGTTGGGCCTACTCCACGTTGGGCAACTATCTGGACTGTCCGATCCTCGGAGTGCAACAGACCCTGGACAGCGGCGAAAGCTGGCCCGAGTCGATTCGCGACATGGCGAAGAACTATGCGGACAGGATTCAGAAAGTCCATCCCGCCGGTCCGTATGACCTCCTCGGACTGTGCTTCGGCGGCGTCGTCGCCCATGAGATCGCCATCGAACTGCAACGACGCGGATGCGTCGTCCGACGGCTGATTCTTCTCGACGCCCAGCCGGAGGACGACGCCAACATCCCGAACCGCCTCGTCAAGGAGGAGGACGTCCTCGAGGAGATCCTGCGATTCGCGGGCATCGGTGCGCAGGACTCGGACGAGCCTCTCACCTATGAGCGGGTCGAGGAACTCGTGCGGGAACTGACCGGCGTCGAGTTCTCCCGCTACAAACCGCTTTTGGACATGACCGTTCTAAATGTGAACACCAATGTGGCGTTGTATCAGACTCACGAGCCGGGCCTGTTCGACGGTGACATGGTCATCTTCTCGGCCTTGCGCAGGAAAACCGCTCCCACGTCGTCCGCCGAACAGAACTGGCGCCCCTATGTGGTCGGCGATATCGCGGAGTACTTCGTCGACTGCACGCATGAGGACATGCTGACGGCGCCGGCGGTCAGCACGTACGGCGAACAGCTCAGGCAGGTCTGCGTCGACAGTTGAGCAGGCGTGTTCAGAGGTACGTGCCGGTCAGTGAAAAATCGCTCAGCGCACTCGAAAGATCTTGCTGTAGAGCTGTATTCGAGTTAGTCCGGCCGGGCCGGTAAGAAACCGCGGAGACGAAGACCTTTCCGTGGGATGTTCCGGAGAGGAACGACTGCACCCCGCCGAACCGTTGCAGCATCGTCATGGTCACGCCGGTGTGGAGGATCTTCAATGCGAAGACATCGGCGTCGGTGCCATCTGCCCGGCCGGCGACCGGATCGATGGTGCCGACGTTGGACGCGCCGACCAGGTTGGGTGCGGCGACACTGCTCGCCAGGCCGGCCGCCCTCAGAATCCGCTTGGGTAACAGGGGAACCAGGGCGTTCACCGCGTACTCGTCGTCGGACGCCTCCTGGTGACGGATCAGGGCCTGCTTGATCGCCGTGCGGATGTCGCCCAGATCCGTCGTTGCCTGTGCCGGGTCCACCGTCACGCCCACATTCCCGATCGCATTGGCGCGCGTATCGTCCGGAGTCCGCTCGCTCACCGGCATCATCACGATGACGGAGCCGTCTGCGCCGATCCGCCCCGCGCGCTGAGCGAGTCGCGCCGCCAATCCCACCAGCAACGCGTTTGTGGTCCCGCCGAGTGACTGTGCGCGAGCCTTCCACTCGTCGGCGTCGACGAAGACCGTCGCCATCGGGAGCGCGATCGATGGCTCGGTTCCAGGAGGCAGTATCCGTGACTTGGGCGTCAGCGGGGTCCCGATTCCGTCGCCTTGGCGGGCACGCCGGCCCAACCGGGCGGCGGCGACGATGGCGTGGCCCACGGCCGGGATGTCGCGTGCGCACTGGCGGACGTCCGCGCGCAGGGCCTGCCACCGCCGGCGGGATGCGGCGGCCGGCCAGTGGACCGGGTCTTCGCGGCCTGCCGCCGCATCCGCCAGCGCGTGCCACAGCCCGACGCCGTCGATGAGGCAGTGCGGGACCACCAGGCTCACCCCGGTGCCGCCGTCGGTGAACGGCACCATCGCAAGGTGCCATCCGGGCCCGTGCTCGCAATCCAGTGGGGCGCAGGCCCGCTCGTCGAGCCAGTCGTCGAATTCCTCGCGTGGCCGCGCCGACGCGACCTCGATGTCGGAGGAACTCCGAGGTGCTACCCAGCGGTGGCGCCCGAACAGCAACGGCGACTTCTCGATACACCGAGATAATCGTCCACGTTGAAGATTGGAGTGGAACCGCCGTAGACCGTCGACGTCGATCGGGTGGTCGTACATCCAGACGCCCTGCATGAGACTGTTTGCCCCGGTGGCCCGTCCGACGTCGAACGTGGTCTGGTCGAGCAAATCGAGTACATTGCTCATATTCCGAACGGTACGTGCCTAACCGCGGATTCGTTCGAAAACGACAGGGTTACCACCGAACCGGGCCGCGACGGCGGGGGTCAGACTGTGCGAGCCAGCCGGTCTGCGAGCAGGCCGGCGAACTTGGCCGGGTCCTCGGGAATCTCGCCCTCAGCGAGAAGTGCTGTGCCATAGAGCAGTTCGGCAGTTTCGGTGAGCTGATTCAGGTCGGCGCCGCCTGGTCGGTAGGCCTGACGTAGGCCAGTGACGAGCGGATGCACCGGGTTGAGCTCGAGAATTCTCTTTCCGACCGGAACCACTTGTCCGGACGCCTGGTACATGCGGGCCAGCGCCGGGGTGATGCCGAATGCGGGTGTGATCAAGCAGGCCGGCGACGCCGTCAGCCGGCTGGACAACCGCACCTCCGATACGTGATCACTCAGCGTTTCCGTCAGCCAGGCCAGCAGGTCGGCGAATTCTTTCTCCTGCTCGGTGCGCTCAGCCTCGTGGGCCGACTTCTCCTCGTCGGAGTCGAGGTCCACCTCGCCCTTGGCGACCGACTGCAGCGGCTTGCCGTCGAACTCCGGTACCGACCCCACCCAGATTTCGTCGACGGGGTCCGTCAGCAACAGCACCTCGTACCCTCTGGCCTTGAACGCCTCCAGGTGCGGTGATTTCAGGAGTTGCTCGGTCGAGGGTCCGGTGGCGTAGAAGATCTGGTCCTGACCGTCCTTCATGCGCTCGACGTACCCGGCCAGCGTGGTGAGCCCGTCGTCTCCTGCTGTGAGGGAGACGGTGGACGCGAAGGATGAAACCCGCAGCAGCGTGTCCCGGTTGTCCGGGTCCGACATCAGGCCCTCCTTGAGCACGGCGCCGAACTGAGTCCACAACGTGCGGTAGTCCTGCGGCCGCCCCGATTGCAGATCGGCGATCGTCGACAGGACCTTCTTGGTCAGCCGCCGGCGGATCGCGGTGACCTGCCGGTCCTGCTGGAGGATCTCGCGGGAGACGTTGAGCGACATCCCTTGTGCATCAACCACTCCCTTCACGAAGCGCAGGTAGGCAGGGATGAGCTCGTCGCAATCTCCCATGACGAAAACGCGCTTGATGTACAGCTGCACCCCGACTCTGGCGTCCCTGGTGAACAGGTCGAACGGGGCGTGGGAGGGGATGAACAGCAGGGCCTGGTACTCGAAGGTGCCCTCGCCCCTCATCGGGATGACCGCGAGCGGGTCGTCCCACGCATGGGCGATGTGCTTGTAGAACTCGCTGTACTCCTGCTCGGTTACCTCGTCCTTGGGCTTCGCCCACAGCGCCTTCATCGAATTGAGCGTCTCGTCGTGCATCCGGATCGGCCAGGCGATGAAGTCGGAGTACTTCTTGACGAGCTCTCTGATCTTCGGCTCCGCGGCGTAGTCGTGCAGCTGATCCTCGGCGTCCTCGGGCTTGAGATGCAGCGTGACCGAGGTGCCCTGGGGAGCGTCATCGACGGATTCGATGGTGTACGTGCCGTCACCGCTGGACACCCATCGGGTGGCGCCGCTCTCGCCGGCCTTGCGGGTCAGCAACTCGACCTGGTCGGCCACCATGAACGTCGAGTAGAAGCCGACACCGAACTGGCCGATCAATTCTTCTGAGGCGGCCGCATTCTTGGCCTCGCTCAATTGCTGACGCAGCTCGGCGGTACCCGATTTCGCGAGAGTGCCGATCAGGTCGACCACTTCCTCATGGGTCATGCCGATCCCGTTGTCGCGCACGATCAGCGTCCGCGGCTCCTGGGATACCTCGATCTCGATGTGGAGGTCGGAGGTGTCGGTGTTGAGGTCCTTGTTCCGCAGCGACTCGAGCCGCAGCTTGTCCAGGGCGTCGGAGGCGTTCGAGACCAGCTCCCGCAGGAAGGAGTCCTTGTTGGAGTACACCGAGTGGATCAGTAGTTCCAGCAGTTGGCGTGCCTGGGCCTGAAATTCCAAGTGCTCGACCTGTGGTGGCATGTGAAGAGCTTAGAGACCGCCCATGCCGCGGGCCACCAGCGAGACGCCGACGACTGCGAGGATGGCGGCCGCGAACTTCCGGTGATGGGTACGCGCCCAGTCGTGGAGTCGCTGCAAGGCTGCTTGCGTCCTCGCTGGAGCGGCCACGTTGCTGATCAGAATGATCTCCTCCACGGCCAGCACGCCGATGACGAACGCGATCGCGGCGCCGACCTGGACGCCGAGTACGGCGCCCGAAGCCACGATGATCGCAAGGGCGAACACCACTCCGTCGAGAGGCGGCAGCACGATGATGCCGATGACGAACGAGATCCACGGCGCCCCGTCCCGCCAGGCAGCGCGGATCCGGCCGAACAGCCGACGGGTCGGTGATTCGCCTTCTTCCGCTGCAGCCGCCGCAGCCGAGTGCAGTAGACGCGAGATCGCCGGTGGTGCCGATGAATCGAGCAAAAGTGTCGATACGCTTCCGGTGCCGTCGGGGTCCGCCACCGCCTGCTGACCGTGCGGGGCCGGGCTTCGCATCAATGAACGTGCCAGCATCACCACGGCGATCACCAGCAGAGCCACACCGATGGTGATCGCAGTCCGTTGGGCAGCGGGGTTCGCGGTCGGGTTGGCGAAATCTCTGGCAAAGGATGCCGAGCTCGGCGCGGCGTGAAGCGCAATCAGCGGAACGATCAGGGTGGTCAGCCCGATGATCGCCGCGCCCGACCAGTAGGCGACCAGGTTCCGCAGGGGCCGAAGCCGGGACAGCACCACGAGGATGATGCCGAGACGCACGGGGTTGATCGACGTCAGAAGTGCCAGTACCAGCAGTGACCCCCACATGGTTGTCTCCCCCGTCCGATTGTGATGTCAATCTGTCGATCGTGTGCCTCACGAAGCTTTCGCGGGAATGAGGTTCGCGCACAACAGTTCCGTCAAGTCATGAATGGTCGTGATACCGGTGGCGGGAATCCGCACGCCGGTCTCGGTTTCGATTCGGGTGCGTAATTCGAGCGCCCCCAGTGAGTCCATGCCGTATTCGGACAGCGGACGGTCCGGGTCGACGCTGCGGCGCAGGATCAGGCCGATCTGGGTCGAGACCGCCTGCTGCACCCGGATGGGCCACTCCTCGGCCGGAATCTTGTCGAGCTCGGCGAGCAGTTTGCTTGTGCCCGAGTGGTTTTGGCCGTTGGACCGGAACGCCTCGGCGAAAGGTATCCGCTCGGCGAAGGTGCTCAACCACGATGTGCCGGTGATCGGCGCGTACCCGGTGTAGGCGCGGTTGTGACGCAGCAGTGCTTCGAACGCGTACGCACCCTCGTCGGGCGTGATGGCGATGCCGGCCCCCTCGGCCAGATCGGTGCCACGGCCGATCTGCCCCCAGGCTCCCCACGCGATCGCGATGGCGGGCAAGCCCTGAGCCCGGCGCCACAAGCTGAATGCGTCCAGCCAGCTGTTGGCCGCTGCATAGGCGCCCTGACCGGGTGAGCCGACCAGTGCGGCGGCCGACGAGAACGAGCAGAACCAGTCCAAGGGCTGGTCGGCGGTGGCGGTGTGCAGATTCCAGGCGCCGTAAACCTTGGGGGCCCAGTCCCGCTCGATGAGCTCGTCGGTGATGTTGGTCAACGCCGCGTCCTCGATCACCCCGGCCGCGTGCAACACACCGCACACGGGAAGCCCACCGGCAGTCGCAGCGGCCACCAACCGCTGCGCGGTGCCGGGCTCGGCGATGTCACCGCACTCGACCACGATGTCGGCGCCGGTCGCACGGATGCGGTCGATGGTCGTCAGCGCCTGGGCGCTCGGCCGTGACCGGGAGGACAGCACGATGCGCCCGCAGCCGTTCGCGGCCATCTTCTCGGCCACGAACAGACCGAGCCCGCCGAGACCACCGGTGACGATGTACGCGCCGTCGGGGCGGAACACCCGCACCTGTGACGGTGGAACCACCAGCCGGCTGGAGCCGGTGTGCGGGATATCGAGCACGAGCTTGCCGGTGTGCCGGGCGCCGCCGATCGTCCGAATGGCGTTGGCGGCGTCGGCAAGTGGATACCGGGTGATCTCCGGCATCGGCAGGTCGCCCTCCGCGGTCAGCAGGTACACCGTGGCCAGCAACTCCCGCAGCCGGTCGGGGTGACTGACGGACATCAGCGCCAGGTCGACGGCATGGAACGAGAGGTTGCGCCGGAAGGGAAAGAGACCCAGTCGGGTGTCGCCGTAGATGTCCCGCTTACCGATCTCCACGAATCGCCCACCGAATGCCAGCAATTCGAGGCCGGCCCGCTGGGCGGCGCCGGTCACCGAATTCAGCACGATGTCTACGCCGTACCCCTGGGTGTCCTGGCGGATCTGGTCGGCGAACTCCAGAGTCCGCGAGTCGTAGACGTGCTCAACACCCATGTCGCGCAACAACTGCCGTCGTTGCTCACTGCCGGCCGTGGCGAAGATCTCCGCGCCTGCGGCGCGGGCGATGGCCATCGCCGCCTGGCCGACCCCGCCGGTCGCCGAGTGGATCAGCACCTTGTCGCCCGCTCTGATGCGGGCCATGTCGTTGAGCCCGTAGTACGCGGTGGCGCTCGCGACTGTCAGCGCCGCGGCCTCGGCGTCGGATAATCCGGCCGGCAGGGTGGTGGCCAGGCGGGCGTCGCACGTGACGAACGTGCCCCAACAACCGTCGGCGCACAGACCGCCGACATGATCGCCGACCCGGTGGCCGGTCACGTCGGGCCCGACCGCGGTCACCACCCCGGCGAAGTCGATGCCGAGCTGCGGAAGCCGGCCGTCGAAGGCGGGATATCGGCCGAAAGCGACCAGCACGTCGGCGAAGTTGATGCTGGACGCGGTGACGGCGACCTCGATCTGTCCCGGACCCGGCGGAAGGTGTTCGCAGGCGACGAGTTCCATCGACTCGAGGTCGCCGGGTGTGCGGATCTGCAGCCGCATCCGGTCACGCTCATGGTCGGCGAGGGTGGTCTGTCGCTCCTCGGGGCGCAGCGGGGCAAGACACAACCGGGCGGTGTACCACTGGCCGTCACGCCAGGCGGTTTCGTCCTCCTCGGACCCGCTGAGCAGTTGCAGCGCCAATTGCTCAGCGCCGGTGGCCTCGTCCACATCGATCTGGGTGGCCACCAGGTGCGGATGCTCGGCGCCGATCACCCTGATCAAACCCCGCAACTCAGCCTGCTCGAGATTGGCCACGTCGCCGGCCACCACGGTCTGGGCACCGCGGGTCACCACGTAGAGGCGGGGCAGTTCGCCCGGTATCTCGGGCAGTTCGCGGGTGATGTGCACCAGGTGGCGAACGTAATCGCGGCCCCGCAGCGGGAACTGGTCACCGGCATCGCCGCTCTTCGGTTCCGCCAGGATCACCACACCGGTGAACTGCCCGCCGCGCAGTCGGCTGCTGAGCTCGCGCCCCGTCGACGGGTCATCGTCTCGGCTGGGCCAACTCATGGTGGCGCACTGTGCACCATGGGCGGTCAGGACATCGCCCAAGCTCGCCGTCACGGCATCGGCGGCGGCCGTGGCACTGATCAGCAGCCAGGATCCGGCGTCGGCATACTCCGCCTCCGGCAGGTCACGTTGCTGCCACTCCACGGCCAGCAGTCGCTCGCTGAGAACCTGATCGTCGTGGGCGCTTCCGGAGACACCGGTGCCGAGTCGTAGCCCCTGGACCCTGAGCAGGACCGAGCCGTTCTCGTCGAGCACATCGATGTCGGCCTCGAGCTCCGCGGTGTCGGCATGGATCAACCGGGTGTAGCAGTAGCGCGCGTTGCGGACCGAGCCGTAGCTCCGTAGGCGACGGACGCCCAGTGGCAACGCCAGCACGTCGCCGCCGAGTGCCTGCACGTCGGGGATGGCCTCCACGGATTGGAAGCACGCGTCCAGCAGCGCCGGGTGCACGACGTAGGCGTCCTGTTGTGACCGGATCGAGCGGGGCAGTGCCACCTCGGCGAGCACGGCCTGGGTTGCCCCGGTGTGCACGGCGACCATGCCGGCGAATGCCGGACCGTACTGAATACCGCGCTCACTCACACGATTCCGGACCTCGTCACCGATCTCGTCACCGGGGAGTGCAACCAGGAGCGCCGACAGATCGTAGGCGGGTGGCTGCACATCATCGGCGGCCTGCAGTACCGCGCTCGCGTGGCGTGCCTGGTCGCCCTCGTGATTCGTATCCACGGTGAAGTCGACGACCCCCGGCGACGCCACCAACGCCGACGCGCCGACCCATGTCTGCTCGTCCAACAGCAGTGCCTGCTCGAAGTGGACGTCCCGGACCTCGGAAGCCGCGCCCAACACCGAGTTCGCGGCCGCCAGCGTCATCTCGCAGTACGCGGCTCCGGGAAGCACGGCAACGCTGCGGATCTGGTGGTCCGCGAGCCAGGGCTGGGCGGCCGTGCCGACATCTGCCTGCCACACGTGGTGTTCAGGCTGCTCCTGCAGGCGCACACCGGGGCCCAAGAGCGGGTGAACCGCGATGGTGCAACCGCCGTGCGTCGGAGAATCGTGGCCGCCCCCGTTCAGCCACAGTCGGCCGTGCGTCCAGGTAGGAAGTGGCGCATCGACCAACCGCCCGCTCGGGGAGAGCGCCGTGAAATCGACTGCCGCGCCTGCGCTGTGCAGATCGACCAGGAACCCACGCAACCCGTTCGGCAGGGCCTGTTCACGGCGCATCGCGGCCAGGGCGGCCATCGGCGTCTCGCGACTGCGCGCCGTCTGTTCGAGGGCCCGGGTGAGCAGCGGGTGCGGCGACAGTTCGGCGAAGACCCGGTGCCCGTCCTCCAACGCCGCTTGTACCGCGGTGGCGAACCGAACCATCCGGCGCATGTTGGTCACCCAGTATGCGGCGTCGCACACCGGTTGCTCGCGGGGATCGAACAGGGTCGCGGAGTAGAAGGGGATCTCCGGTGGCATCGGCTTCAGGTCGGCGAGGGCCGCGGTCAGGTCACTGACGATCGGCTCGACCTGAGGCGAGTGGAAGGCGACATCGACCGGGACCTCACGAGCCATCACCCCACGCTGTTCCCAGTCGGCGACGAGCTCGCGAACCGTCTGTGTGGCACCGGCCACGACGGTGGATTCCGGAGAGGCCACGACCGCCACCACGACATCGCTGACTCCGCGTCCGGTCAGCTCGGAAAGTACCTGCTTGGCAGGAAGTTCCACCGCGGCGGTGGCGCCAGTGCCCGCGATCCGGGACATGAGTTGCGACCGGCGGCAGATCAGGCGTAGACCGTCCTCCAGCGAAAGCGCCCCTGCGACAACGGCGGCCGCGCCTTCGCCCAGGGAATGGCCGATCACCGCGGCGGGGTGCACCCCGTATGCCCTCATGGCGGCGGCCAACGCGACCTGCATGGTGAACAGCGTGGGCTGCAGCCGGTCCTGACCGGTGACCGTCTGTGCCGCCGACATCGCCTCGGTCACCGAGAATCCGGACTCGGCGGCGATGATCGGCTCGGCCTGGGCCACGGTGGCGGCGAACACCGGTTCGGTCGCCAGGAGCTCGGCACCCATTGCCGCCCACTGTGATCCCTGGCCGGAGAACACCCAGACCGGACCTCGGTCGTTGCGCCCGGCAGCGGCTTGGTGGGGGGTATCGCCGTCGGCGATCTCACGTAACGCCGCGGTGAGTTCCGCGCGGGTGCGCGCGTTGACGGCGGTCCGTACCGGTCGGTGCACGCGTCGGCGCGCCAGGGTGTACGCCAGATCAGGCAGGGCGGCATCGTCGTGCGCCTGTACCCAGTCGGCCAGCCGGGCGGCCGTGTGACGCAGCTCTTCTGTCGAAGTGGACGACAGCGGGAACAACATCGGTGCCGCGTCCGGCGCGGGCGGCGCTTCGGCCCCGGTGAGTTCCGGCGCCTGCTCGGGTGCCTGCTCCACGATGGCGTGCACGTTGGTCCCCGACAGCCCGTATGACGAGACCGCCGCCCGTCGGGGATGCTTCCCGTTGGTGCACCACGGTGTGGTCTCTCGGGGCACAAAGAGATTGGTCTCGATCTGGGCGAGTTGATCGGGTAGGCGGGTGAAATGGAGATTCTGCGGAACCACACCATGGCGCACCGCGAGAACGGCCTTCATCAGGCCGAGCGCGCCGGAGGCCGCCTGGGCATGCCCCAAGTTGGTCTTCACCGAGGTGAGGGCGCAGCGGCCGTCGACGCCGTACACCTTCGCCAGGCTGGCGTATTCGATCGGGTCCCCGACCGGGGTGCCCGTACCGTGCGCTTCGACCATCCCGACCGTGTCGGGCTCGATATCGGCTGCGGCCAAGGCCATTCGGTACACCGCGGTCTGTGCGGTTTCCGACGGCGTGGCGATGTTCACGGTGTGGCCGTCCTGATTGGCGGCCGTGCCACGGATCACGGCCAGGATCCGATCACCGTCGCGCACTGCGTCGGGCAGCCGCTTGAGCAGCACGACAGCGCAGCCCTCGCCCGAAACGAACCCGTCGGCCGCGACGTCGAAGGCGTGGCAGCGCCCGGTTGGCGAGAGCATCCCCTCAGCTGACCCGGAGGCGAACTTGCGCGGGTCCAGCACCAGGGTGACACCGCCGGCGAAGGCAAGGTCGCTCTCGCCCTCGTGCAGGCTGCGGCAGGCCAGGTGCACTGCGGCCAGCCCGGAGGAGCAGGCCGTGTCGATCGTGAGCGCGGGACCGTGGACCCCCAGCGCATAGGCGACCCGTCCGGACGCCAGGCTGAAGTTGGTGCCGCTGTACCCGTACGCGGCCTCCAGGGCCTCGGCGTCAGCGGCCAGCATCACGTAGTCGCCGTGCGTAAGCCCGACGAAGACACCGGTGCTCGAGTCCGTCAGATCGTCCCGGGAGACGCCGGCATTTTCCATGGCCTCCCACGACGTCTCGAGAAGAATCCGGTGCTGAGGGTCGATCGCGGTGCCCTCGCGCTCGTTGATCTCGAAGAACTCGGAGTCGAAGCCGGCAACATCGTCGATGAACGCACCCCACTTCGACACCGATCGTCCGGGCACCCCGGGTTCGGGGTCGTAGTAGTCGTCGGCATCCCAGCGGTCGGGCGGCACCTCGGTGACCAGATCATCGCCGCGGATCAACGCCTCCCAGAGTCGTTCGGGGGAATCGATACCGCCGGGAAGCCGGCAGGCCATCCCGATGACCGCTACCGGGGTGACCGGTTTGCCGCGCGAGGGCCGCGGGGTCGAACCGGGATCCGAACCCGGCAATCTGTCATGCGTGCTCTCGGTCATAGCCAAGTGCCCTCCTCCCCGAGGCCGGTTGGCGGACTGGCCGCTACCGGTTCGGATGCCCGGCGCCGTACGGTGAGCCGACGCAGTTACGCCGGTGTTCGCCCACCGCCGTCGCCGGCGCGGGGTCCTCAGCGGGCGGTTACCTTCATTCACGCTAGATTCGCTGGGGGGAGTTGTCCCACGATCTGAGCAATCAATCGGCTGTATACAATCGAATGCAAATAGTTTGCGCGACGGTACTGCCAAATGACATAACTGTGAC
The DNA here is from genome assembly GCF_004762045.1 of Mycobacterium sp. DL99. Lineage (GTDB taxonomy): Bacteria > Actinomycetota > Actinomycetes > Mycobacteriales > Mycobacteriaceae > Mycobacterium. The sequence continues at coordinate 5,701,172 of NZ_SJOM01000007.1, read as the reverse complement.
GCACACTTGGTGCAGTTGAAGTTTGCCGCGCTTTTCAGATATGCGGCCGCGGCCGCGGCGTTACCCTGATGCCCGTGGGTGATACGTCCATTCTGACGTTGCTGAACGAGCGTGCCGGTCTTCAAGGTGATGACCCCGCGGTTACTTTTATTGATTACGAAAATAATTGGGATGGAGTTCCGGAGAGCCTGACGTTCGCGCAGTTGTATCGCCGGACGCGGAACCTGGCACGACACCTCGAACAGTGCGGGGCGCCGGGTGACCGGGCCCTGATCCTGGCCCCGCAGGGAATCGACTACATCGTGGCCTTTTTCGGCGCGATGCAGGCGGGGCTCATCGCGGTCCCTCTGTCGGTGCCTCTGGGGGGCGCCACCGATGACCGCGTCGGATCTGTGCTGCAGGATGCTGCGCCGACCGTCATCCTCACCACCTCTGCGGTCGCAGGCGTGGTAGCCGACTACGTGTCCTCCCAGCCCGGCGGATCGGCTCCGACGATGGTCGAAGTCGACCTGCTGGATCTCGATGCCCCGAAGGGGCCATCCGGAGCCGGGATCGACGATCACCCGGACACCGCGTATTTGCAGTACACGTCGGGATCCACGCGGAACCCGGCCGGGGTGATGATGTCGCACAAAAACCTGATGGCCAATTTCCGGCAACTGTTGCCCGGCTACTTTTCCGCCTTCGGAAATGTCATTCCGCCCGGCGCCACTGTTGTGTCGTGGCTGCCGTTCTACCACGACATGGGTTTGTACCTCGGAGTTTGCGCGCCGGTGCTGACGGGAGTTCCCGCTGTGCTCACCAGCCCGATGGCGTTTCTGCAACGACCGGCCCGGTGGATGCAATTTTTGGCAAACAATAGTCGTGCCTACACCGCCGCGCCGAACTTCGCCTTCGAATTGGCCGTGCGAAAGACATCCGACGAAGACCTGGCCGGCCATGACCTCTCCGATGTGCTGGTCATCATCACCGGCGCCGAGCGGGTGCATCCGGCAACGCTTGAGCGCTTCACCGACCGCTTTGCGAGGTTGAAGCTGAACCCGGCGGTGATCCGCCCGTCGTACGGGCTCGCGGAGGCAACCGTCTACGTGACGAGCAACCCGCCCGATCGACCACCGACCGTCGTGCGTTTCGAATCCGACAAGCTGACCGCCGGCGTGGCACGGCGTTGCGAAAACAGCAGCGGCACACCCCTGGTCAGCTACCAGATGCCGCAGTCACCGATGGTCCGCATCGTCGACTCCGATACCTGTGTGGAATGCCCGCCCGGTTCAGTCGGCGAGATCTGGGTGTACGGCGACAACGTCGCGACCGGCTATTGGGGCAGACCCGCAGAGAGCGCGGCCACGTTCGGCGGACAGCTCGTATCGCCCTCGGACGGCACCCCCGAGGGGCCCTGGCTGCGCACCGGGGACCTCGGCTTCGACTCCGGCGGCGAGCTGTTCGTGGTCGGCCGCATCAAAGACCTGCTGATCGTGTACGGGCGCAACCATTCTCCCGACGACATCGAGGCGACAATCCAGGAGATCACCCGGGGCCGGTGCGCCGCCATCGCGGTTCCGGACGGTCGCACCGAGAAGCTGGTCGTGATCATCGAAGTCAGAAAGCAGGGCGACTCTCACCAGGAGGCCATGGACAAACTCTCCGCCGTCAAGCGTGAAGTGACCTCGGCGATATCCCACTCGCACAGCCTCGGTGTCGCGGATCTGGTTCCGGTGCTGCCCGGTTCGATCCCGATCACCACGAGTGGAAAAGTCCGACGATCGGCCTGTGTCGAGCATTATCGGCACGGCCAGTTCGCCCGGCTGGACGCGTAGCCGACAACGCGGGGCGGGGAGAATGAATCTGGCCTACGAAGACCGCGGCCACGGTGAGGCGGTGCTGTTCATCGCCGGCCAAGGCGGTCTCGGACGCACCTGGGATCTTCACCAGGTGCCCGCATTCCGTGCCGCCGGGTACCGCGTCATCACGTTCGACAACCGGGGTGTCGGTGCCACAGCGAATACCGATTCGTTAACCACCGCGACGATGGTGGCCGACACGGCCGAGTTGATCGAGCGGCTCGGCGTCGCTCCGGTCCGGCTCGTCGGTGTCTCGATGGGCTCCTACATCGCACAGGAACTGATGCTGTCCCGGCCGGAACTGGTGAGCCAGGCGGCGTTGATGGCCACGCGTGGCCGCAACGATCGGGCGCGGGAGTTCTTTCGGCAGGCGGAACTGGAACTTGCTGGTGCAGACGTGCGTGTCCCGCCGGCATATGAAGCGAAACTTCGTTTGCTGGAAAGCTTTTCGCCAAAGACTCTGAACGACGACGACTCGGTTCGGGACTGGATCGACACCTTCACGATGTGGCCCACCAGGCCGACCAGGGGAGTCCGCGCCCAGTATGACGTCGGCCCGGAGCGGGATCGGCGGCTCGAATACCGTTCGATCGCCACATCGGTGCTGGTGATCGGTTTCGCCGACGACCTCGTGATGCCCCCACACCTCGGTGCGGAGGTGGCAGAGGCCCTTCCGAACGGCCGGTATCTCGAGATCGCCGACACGGGGCACCTGGGATTCCTCGAACGGCCGGATACCGTGAACTCGGCGATCCTGGAGTTCTTCGCCAATGCCTGAGAGTCGGTGTATGTCCCACGGCGACAACAACGTTGACCGTATGCCCGGACCGTCGGCGACGGAAGTGCCGGAGCGGGCCCGGTCGACAGCTGATACGCAGCGAATGTCCAGCCGGCGCCGATCGGTAGCAACGGTAACTTCCGTTCCACATCGTGCACCCGCGGTTTGCATTACGATCCCGTATCACGTTGGGAATAGACCGATATGGAGGTCGCCTGAATGCTGTACTTGTCAGGTTCGGATCCTGCCCGAATCGCAGCGTGTTCGCCGTGACCCCTCCGCACGGCTGGTTCGGGGTGCCGACGGCAACCGAATCGGCGGGCTAGACGCGGATGGGGGTTCGTGATTTGGGGGTCATGAAGCGGCTGTGGATTCCGCTGCTCATCCTCGCTGTCCTCGGCGCCGGCGGATTCACGGTGCTGCGGCTGCACGGTGTCTTCGGTTCCGAGATTCGCCCCGCGTATTCCGACACCGAAACCGAGGCACGCAAGCCCTACAACCCGAAGCAGCTGGTGTACGAGGTGTTCGGCTCCCCGGGCACGACGGCGAGCATCAGCTATTTCGATGTCGACGCCGAGCCGCAGTTCATTGAAAACGCAAGCTTGCCATGGACGTTGAAATTCCCGATGTCCGAGACGACGGCGATGGTCAACATCATCGCGCAGGGCACTGGTAACACCATCGGCTGCCGCATCACCGTCGATGGCAAGGTCAAGTCGGAGCGGACGGGGCAAGGGACGAGCGCGTTCACCTTCTGCACGCTGAAGGCCGCATGAGCAGCCAACCCACCGCCGAGAAGCCGCCGTTCATCCCGCGGATGATCCGCAAGATGGCGGTGCCGATCATCCTGCTGTGGTTGGTGATCGCCTACATCCTCGGTGCGGCCGTCCCTCCGCTCGAGCAGGTGGAAAAAGAGCACTCGGTATCGATGATTCCCAACGATGCGCCGTCCTTCGAGGCGATGCAGCGCATGGGACAGAGCTTCCGGGAATCCAACTCGAACAGCGTGGCGATGATCGTCCTGGAGGGGCAACAGCCGCTCGGCGACGATGCGCATCGCTATTACGACGACTTGATCCGTCAGTTGAAAGCCGATACGGCGCATGTGCAGCACATCCAGGATTTCTGGGGTGACCCGCTGACGGCGGGTGCGGCGCAGAGCGCCGACAACAAGGCCGTCTACGTGCAGATGAGCCTCACCGGTGACCTCGGTCAGACCGCCTCGACCGATTCCTTGGAATCCGTCCGCAACATCGTGAAGAACACCCCGCCACCGCCGGGGGTGAAAGCTTACGTCACCGGGCCGGTCGCCCTTGTTGCCGATCTGAGCCAGAGCGGCAACAAGACCGTGCTCCTGGTCACCGGCCTGAGTCTCACGGTCATCCTCGTGATGCTGCTCTTCTTCTTCCGTTCGATCGTCACCGCACTGCTGCTGCTGCTACTGGTGGGAACTCAGCTCCAGGTGGCTCGAGGAGTCGTCGCGTTCCTGGGCGATCAAGGGTTGATCGGGCTTTCCACTTACGCCGTGAACCTGTTGGTCACGCTCGGAATCGCGGCGGGAACCGACTACGGCATCTTCTTCGTCGGCAGGTATCAGGAGGCGCGTCAGGCCGGCGAGGACCGGGAGAGGGCCTTCTATACGACCTATCACAGCGTCGCCAAGGTGGTCCTGGCCTCGGGTCTGACCATCGCCGGCGCGGTGTACTGCCTGAGTTTCACCCGGCTGCCGTATTTCCAGACCCTGGGCGTCCCGTGCGCGCTGGGTATGGTCGTCGCCGTTGCGGTCGCCCTGACGCTGATTCCGGCGGTCCTTGCCCTCGGCGGGCGTTTTGGACTGTTCGAACCCAAACGCAAGATCATCGTGCGTCGTTGGCGGCGCCTGGGTACGGCGATCGTCCGCTGGCCCGCACCGATTCTCGTGACGGCATTGGCCGTATCGCTCATCGGATTGCTGGCGCTACCGAAATACCAGCCTGGTTACAACGACCAGAATTATCTGCCGAAGAATATTCCGGCCAATGAAGGGTATGCAGCGGCCGACCGGCACTTCCCGCAGTCGCTGATGACGGCTCCGGACATCTTGTATATCGAGGCCGACCACGACCTGCGCAACCCGGCCGATTTTCTGGTGCTGAACAAACTGGTCAAGGGGCTTCTCGCGGTTCCGGGCGTCGCGAGGGTACAGGGGGCCACCCGTCCTGAGGGAACCCCGCTGAAGCACACGACGATCCCGTTCCTCATGAGTTCGGGCAACGCAAGTCAGTTACAGCTCTTGCCGTTTCAGAAGGCCCGGATGAACGACCTGGTCACCCAGGCTGATGAGCTGCAGAAGACCATCGGCACGATGCAGCGGATGTACGGCTTGATGCAGCAGCTCGCCATTACGACGAATGCGATGGTCACCAAAACTCATGAGTTGGAGGACGTCACCAACGAATTGCGTGATCACATGGCAGACTTCGACGATTTCTTCAGACCCCTTCGGAATTACCTGTACTGGGAACCGCATTGCTTCAACATCCCGGTCTGTTGGGCGTTGAAATCGCTGTTCGAAGCGCTTGACGGCGTTGATCGGCTCACGTCGACGATGCACCAGCTCGTCGGAAACCTCGATCAGTTGAATCTGCTCATGCCGCAGATGATCGCCCAGTTCCCGGCCATGATCGCGACGATGGAGAGCACCCGGACCATGATGCTGACGATGCACAGCACCATGGCCGGAATCTTCGGTCAGATGGAGGAAAACGGCAACAACGCCACCGCCATGGGCAAAGCGTTCGACAATGCCCAGAACGACGACTCCTTCTACCTCCCTCCCGAAGTTTTCGACAATGACGACTTCAAAAAGGTCCTGGACGTTTTCGTCTCGCCCGACGGAAAGTCGGCGCGCATGCTCATCACGCAGCGGGGCGATCCGGCATCGCCCGAGGGCATCGCGCGGGTCGAACCGCTGAAAACGGCGGCGGAGGAAGCGCTCAAGGGAACACCACTGGAAAGCGCCAAGATCTATCTCACCGGCAGCTCGGCGATGGCAAAGGATCAGGTGGATGGTTCTACCTACGATCTCATGATCGCGGGGGTCGCGGCGCTCTGCCTCATTTTCATCATCATGTTGATCATGATCCGGAGCCTGGTGGCCGCGCTCGTCATCGTGGGTACGGTTGCGCTTTCGCTGGGTGCGGCCTTCGGGTTGTCGGTGCTCATCTGGCAGCACATTCTCGGAATTCAATTGAACTGGCTAGTGCTCGCGATTTCGCTGATCATTCTTTTGGCAGTCGGTTCCGATTACAACCTGCTGCTGGTATCGCGCATGAAAGAGGAGATAAAAGCCGGGATCAATACCGGCATCATCCGCGCGATGGCCGGTAGCGGCAAGGTGGTCACCGCCGCCGGGCTGGTGTTCGCGTCCACCATGATGTCGATGCTTGCCAGCGACGTGCGCACGATCGGTCAGGTGGGTTCGACGATCGGTATCGGCCTGCTGTTCGACACCCTGATCGTGCGCGCGTTCATGACGCCCTCGATCGCTGCGCTGTTGGGTCGCTGGTTCTGGTGGCCGCTGAGGGTCCGGCAACGTCCGGCCAGTGCACTGCTGCGGCCGACCGGCCCGCGCCCGCTGGTCCGGTCTCTTCTGCTGTTACCGGACGAACGCGGCTCCTGATGATGGTGTCCTTCCGCGTGAGGACAGCCGCATGAGCGAGCAGTCGACGCCCAGCGATCCGCCGTTCGTCGCGCGGATGATCTATCGGCTCGCGGTACTGATCATTCTCGGCTGGCTGGTGATCGTGGCAGTCCTGACCTTCGCTGTCCCTTCACTGGAGCAGGTCGGACGGGAGTACTCCGTATCGCTGGTCCCCAAGGATGCCCCGTCATTCCAGGCGATGCAGCGCATGGGCCGCAGCTTCCAGGAGTCTGATTCCGACAGTGTGGCGATGATCGTCCTGGAGGGACAACAACCGCTCGGCGACGATGTGCACAGGTATTACGACGACCTGGTGCGGCAGCTGAAAGCCGATACAAAGCATGTGCAGCATGTGCAGGACTACTGGGGGGACAAGCTCACCGCTTCGGGTGTGCAGAGCCCGGACAACAAGGCTGTCTACGTCCAGCTGAATCTCGCGGGCAACCAGGGTGAATCCCTGTCCACCCAATCGGTGGAGGCGGTCCGGGACATCGTGCAACGGTCACAGCCGCCGGCCGGGGTCAAGGCCTATGTCACCGGCCCCGCGCCGCTCGCGTCGGATATGAACCATGCCGGCGACAAATCCATCATCAAGATCACCGCCGTCACCCTCGTGGTGATCCTCACGATGCTGCTCTTCGTCTACCGTTCGGTGGTCACGGCAGTTCTTCTGCTGGTCATGGTGGGCATGCAGGTCCAGACGGCGCGAGGTGTCGTCGCACTGCTCGGTGATCACCAGATCATCGGGCTCTCGACGTTCGCCGTGAATCTGCTCGTATCGCTCGGGATCGCCGTCGGTACCGACTACGGCATTTTCTTCATCGGCCGGTATCAGGAGGCGCGGCAAGCGGGTGAGGAACGCGAGCAGGCGTTCTATACGACATATCACAGCGTGGCCAAGGTGGTGCTGGCCTCAGGCCTGACGATTGCCGGTGCGATCTTCTGCCTGAGTTTCGCCCGGCTGCCGTACTTCCAGACCATGGGTGTCCCCACCGCGGTGGCCATGGTCGTCGCGGTGGCAGTGGCACTGACCCTGATCCCGGCTGTTCTGGCGCTGGGGGGACGCTTCGGTTTGTTCGAGCCCAAACGCAGGATCATCGTCCGACGCTGGCGGCGTCTCGGTACCGCGATCGTCCGCTGGCCCGCGCCCATCCTCGCCGCGGCAATGGTGGTGGCACTGATCGGCTTGTTGGCGCTGCCTGCGTACAAGACCAGTTACAACGACCGGTTGTATGTGCCCAGCAGCATTCCGGCGAATGTCGGATACGCCGCAGCCGAGCGGCACTTTCCCCCGTCGCGCATGACACCCGACATTTTGTTGGTCGAGGCCGATCACGATATGCGGAACCCGTCGGATTTCCTGGTGTTGAACAAACTCGCGAAAAGCGTATTCGCGGTGCCCGGGATTTCACGGGTCCAGGGAATAACGCGTCCCGAGGGCACCCCGATCGACCGCACTTCGATTCCGTTCCTGCTCAGCATGCAGAGTGCAACTCAGGTGGAGCTCCTGCCGTTTCAGAAGAATCGCATGAATGACCTGGTCAAACAGGCCGACGACATGTCGAAGATGATCGCGAACATGCAGCGTCTCTACGCCGTGACACAGAAGCTCGTCACCATGACCCACGGCTTGGTGAAGAACACCCACGAGATGGAGGATGTGCTGAAGGAGGTGCGGGACCATATTGCGGATTTCGATGACTTCTTCCGGCCCATCCGCAATTACCTGTATTGGGAGCCGCATTGCTTTGACATCCCGTACTGCTGGGCCATGAGGTCCTTTTTCGACGCGATGGACGGCGTCGACGCGGTTGCCGACAAGACTCGAGACCTTGTCCGGAACCTCGACCAACTGGATGCGCTCATGCCGAAGATGGTTGCCCAGTTCCCAGCGATGATCGCCTCCATGCAGATGATGCGGACCATGATGCTGACGATGCACAGCACCATGGCCGGAACGCTCGCCCTGATGGATGAGAACAGCAAGAACGCCGCCGTCATGGGCCGGGCCTTCGACGCCGCGCAGAACGACGACTCGTTCTATCTGCCTCCGGAGGTCTTCAACAACGAGGACTTCAAGCGAGCGATGAACCTGTTCTTCTCGCCCGACGGAAAGTCGGTGCGGTTGATCATCTCTCACCGCGGAGACCCCGCCACGCCGGAGGGTATCGCGCGAATTGACAAGGTGGTCAGAGCCGCTGAAGAGGCCCTGAAGTTGACTCCTCTGGCGAGCGCCAAGATTCACATGGCGGGAACCGCGGCGACGTACCGGGACATGCGCGACGGGGCCACCTACGATCTGCTGCTCGCGGGAGTCGCCGCGCTCTGCCTGATCTTCATCATCATGTTGATCGTGACGCGCAGTCTGGTGGCCGCGCTGGTAATCGTTGGCACCGTTGCGCTTTCGTTGGGCGCGGCCTTCGGGTTGTCGGTGCTCATCTGGCAACACATCCTGGGCATCTATCTGCACTGGCTCGTGCTCGCGATGTCCGTGATCATTCTGTTGGCGGTAGGTTCCGACTACAACCTGCTGCTGGTGTCCCGGATGAAAGAGGAAATCGGCGCCGGGATCAACACCGGCATCATCCGGGCCATGGGCGGTAGCGGCAAAGTGGTGACGGCCGCGGGTCTGGTGTTCGCGTTCACCATGATGTCGATGGTGGTCAGCGACCTCCGAATCATCGGACAGGTGGGTTCCACCATCGGGATCGGCCTGCTGTTGGACACCCTCGTGGTCCGCGCACTCATGACTCCGTCGATCGCCGCACTGCTGGGACGCTGGTTCTGGTGGCCGCAACGCGTGCGTCCCCGCCCCGCCAGCGCACTACTGCGGGACACCGGCCCACGGTCACTGGTGCGTACTTATTTGCTGAAGCAAGAAAACCCCGAGTGAACGACTATGTGGACATTAGCGAAACGCGGTCCAGGGGCAATGTGATCGAGTAGAGTTCGGGCCTCGGGGGGAGGAGGTCGTGACATGTTAGAGCTGGTACCGGTCAAACTGGCAGTCGCAGGGGGCACCCTGGCGTTGGTGCTGACCGCCGGGGCCGGGATGGCGTCGGCAGACCCGAATCTGGATTCGATCGTCAACACCACTTGCAGTTACCCGCAGGTGATGGCGGCGGCGAATGCGCAGGATCCGGCGGCCACCGCACAGTTCAACGCGTCCCCGACGTCGCAGTCCTATCTGCGCCAGTTCCTCGCTGCACCAAGGGATGAACGACAGCAGATGGCGCAGCTCATCCTGAGCTCGAACGGGCAGTATCTCGGATTGATGCAGCAGATCTTCAGTACCTGCAACAACTTCTGAGCTCAGGCTCGTCGCTACGCCGGCTTTGTTCCACCGAGCTGTTTCGTCAACGCGTCGGCCGTGGCCACCAGCGCCCGGGCCCTATCGACGATCTCCCTGTCCGTGAGGGCCGTTCCGATGTGCAGTGAGGCCGCCATGACCTGCCGCTGGTAGTGGTCGAAGACCGGTGCCGAGATGACACTGATGTCGGAACGGGCCGTGCTGCGGCGGCCCGGGGTTTCGCACTCGTCGCGCAGATACACGCGCTCACCGATGTCGGACACCAACTCACTCAGCAGGGCGCGCAGTTCGTCGGGCAGGTTGGTCGACATCCCCGCCATCAGCGCGTAGAGCCTGCGGCCCCCGGGGGTCAGGCGTTCCACGAGATATCCGTCGGCGCGACAGTTTTCGATCACCCGCTGTAGCCGCGCGGATTCGGTGCGCAGCGGAATCGTCGGCGCCTTGGCCAGCCAGGCCCGGAGCGCGTCGTCGTCCCACAGCACGAACATCAGGCCGACCGGCGGTGCGAACGGATAGCTCTGCCCGACCCGGACGCCAGGGTCGCGGCCGGGCGGGCCGACCACCTCCAGCACCGTGATCCGGTCATCGACCACGGCGGTCAGGCCCGCGGAGGTGTCGAAAGCGGCTGACAGCGCGTGCAACTCGGCTCGGGCCGCCGGGTTGACGCGCATCGACTCCTGCGCCGCGTGGCCGAGCGAGATCAGGCTCGGGCCAAGGCGGTACGTCTTGTCTCCGCTGTCCCGGATCAGGTAGCCCGATTCGGTGAGTGAGCTCAGGATCCCCAGGCACGTCGGCTTGGTCAGTCCGACTCGGCGGGTGAGTTCGGAGAGCCCGAACCGCTCCTGCGGGTGGCGGGACAGGAAATCCAGGATGGCAACCACCCGGGCAGTCGGTGGTGAGGCGCGGCCGGCCGGCTCGGCGTCTGGCATCGATCCTCCTGGGCGTTGACTCGAATTGGAACGCGTTCTAGTGTCGGGTAGGAAACTCTACCACTGCGGTCCAATATTGGACCGAGAGAGCAGATGCTGGATGTACTCACAACCACTGGCCGATGCCATAGCCGAGGCGGAACGCCTGGTGACCGCCGCGCCCTTTATCTCCTCGGAAGCGGATCTCCTTGAGGGGCTGCAGTACCTGGCCGGATGCATCGCGGCGTGCACGCACGTCGCGTTCGACTACGACCGCGACCATCCGTTCCTGCACAGTGGAACGGGGCCATTCACCAAGATGGGCCTGGACAACCCCGACACCATGTACTTCGGCACTCGGGTCCAACCCGGACACGAGTACGTCGTCACCGGAAAGCGGGGCACGACCACCGACGTCAGCTTCCAGTTGTTGGGCGGGGAGTACACCGACGAGAACGTTCCGGACAGTGAGACCGCATTCGATGACCGCAAGCTCGACATCGCTGCCGACGGCACCTTCGAATGGCGGTTCACCCCGGCTACCCCCGCGCAGCTGGTGATCCGGGAGGTCTACAACGACTGGTCTGCGCAGCGCGGCTCCTTCGCGATATCGCGTACGGACACCGCCGGCACGGCGCCGGCGCCGTTGACCCGCGAACTCATCGAGAAGCGTTACGCCACAGCCGGTAAGCAACTCGTTCAGCGGGTCAAGACGTGGCTGCAGTTCCCCAAGTGGTTCTACGACAACCTGCCCGTCAACACGCTGACCGCACCGCGTCTGACACCCGGCGGGCTCGCCACCCAGTATTCGTCGGTCGGTCACTACGACATGACGCCAGCCCAGGCGATGATCATCACGCTGCCGGTGTCGGATGCGCCCTACCTGGGCTTCCAGCTGGGTAGCCTCTGGTACATCTCGCTGGACTACATCAATCACCAGACCTCGCTGAACGGCACTCAGGCGCAAGCCGATCCGGACGGCAAGATCCGGATCGTGGTGTCCGAGGCCAATCCCGGGGTGACCAACTGGTGCGAGACGCTGGGGCATCTCAAGGGTTACCTGCAGTTCCGCTGGCAGCGGGTTTCGCGTGAGTTGAGCGCCGAGGACGGGCCGACCGCAGAATTGGTCGACATCGGCGCTGTGGCGGAGAAACTGCCGTATTACGAGAACAACAAGATTTCCGATGATGATTGGCGAGCGCGGATTGCGCTTCGTCAGAAGCTAATTGGCGAAAGGATGGTGGGCTGACCGATGTCAGGACTGCTGGAGAACAAGGTCGTCGTCATCAGCGGGGTCGGCCCCGCGCTGGGCACCACGCTCGCGCGGCGCTGTGCCGAGGCCGGAGCTGATCTGGTGCTCGCGGCTCGCACCGTGGAGCGGCTCGACGAGGTGGCCAAGCAGGTGACCGATCTCGGCCGTCGCGCCATCTCGGTCGGCACCGATATCACCGACGAGGCCCAGGTGAACAATCTGGTCGACGCCTCGATCGAGGCGTACGGCAAGGTCGACGTGTTGATCAACAACGCGTTCCGGGTGCCGTCGATGAAACCCTTCGCCAACACCACGTTCGAGCACATGCGCGATGCCATCGAGCTGACGGTGTTCGGCGCGCTGCGGATGGTGCAGGCCTTCACCCCGGCCCTGGCCCAGAGCAAGGGTTCCGTCGTCAACGTGAACTCCATGGTGGTCCGGCACTCGCAGGCCAAGTACGGCGCCTACAAGATGGCCAAGTCAGCCCTGCTGGCCATGTCGCAGACCCTGGCAACCGAACTCGGCGACCAGGGCATCCGGGTGAATTCCATTCTGCCCGGCTATATCTGGGGCGGCACGCTGGAAAGCTATTTCGCCCATCAGGCGGGTAAGTACGGCGCCACCGTCGACGAGATCTACAAGGCGACGGCGGCCTCCTCCGACCTCAAGCGGCTGCCGACCGAGGATGAAGTCGCCTCGGCGATCCTGTTCATGGCCAGCGATCTGTCCAGCGGTATCACCGGCCAGGCCCTCGATGTGAACTGCGGGGAGTACAAGGCATGACCCCGCGCACCGATGTCGGCACCATCGAGGATCTGCATGCCTCGGCGGTAAAGGCCTGCGGCCTGGATGATTTCGGTACCGACGACGACAACTACATCGAAGCGCTCGGAGTGCTGCTGGAGTCCTACCAGCGTGATGACGATCTGACCGAGCTCGGCAGCAAGATGCAGCGCTTCTTCACCCGCAATGCGCTGGTTGCCCGCCTCGTCTCGGAAGCTGCGTTCAAGCAGTACCCGCAGCACGTCGACGTGCCGATCGAGCGGCCGATCTTCGTCACCGGTCTGCCGCGCACCGGGACCACGGTGATCCACCGGTTGCTGACCGCCGACCCGATGCATCAGGGTTTGGAGATGTGGCTGGCGGAGTTCCCGCAGCCTCGGCCGCCGCGGGAAACCTGGCCGGACAACCCGGTCTTCAGTGCGCTCGATGCCCGATTCAAGAAGGCGCACGAGGAGAACCCGGATTACACGGGCCTGCACTACATGACTGCGGACGAGGTCGAGGAATGCTGGCAGTTGCTACGGCAGTCTTTGCACTCGGTGTCCTACGAGACGCTGGCCCACGTACCGACCTACGCGCAGTGGCTGGCCCGTCAGGACTGGACCAAGTCGTACCAGAGGCACCGGAAGAACCTGCAGCTGATCGGTCTCAACGAACCCGAGAAGCGTTGGGTGCTCAAGAACCCCAGTCATCTGTTCGCCCTGGACGCACTGTTCGCGACGTATCCGGACGCCCTGGTCGTCCAGTGTCACCGCCCGGCAGAGACCATCATGGCCTCGATGTGCTCGCTGGCGCAGCACACCACCGCCGGCTGGTCCAACACGTTCACCGGGAATGTGATCGGCGAAGACGCCATGGAAACCTGGTCGCGCGGGCTGGAGTTGTTCAATACCGAACGGGCCAAGCATGATCCGGGTCAGTTCTGCGACGTGGACTACTTCGAGTTCGTCAAGGACCCGATCGGCGCGGTCGAGGGTATCTACCGCACGTTCGGGCTGGACTTCACGGACGCCGCCCGGCAGGCGATGGTCGACAGCCACGAAGCCAGCAAGCAGGGGCCGCGTGCGCCGAAGCACACCTACTCACTGGCCGACTACGGACTGTCCTCTGAGGCGGTCCAGGAGCGATTCAAGGGGCTGTAGTAGTAGCCCCGCGAGCAGACGCGAATGACCCGGAAATGTTGATTTCCGGGTACATTCGCGTCTGCTCGTGAGGGGGAGATCATGAAGGTCTATCTGGCGCTCGACCCGCGTACGCCGCTGACCGCAACCGCCGGCTATGCGCGGCGGGCCGAGCGACTGGGCTGCGACGGCCTACATGTCGCCGAGACCCTGCACGACTCACTGGCGGTCTCGTTGCTGGCCCTGGAGCACACATCGCGCATCACCGTCCGCACCGCCGTGACACTGGCATTCGTGCGCAGTCCCACGCTGACGGCGTACACCGCCTGGGATCTGTCGGTACTCTCGGGCGGTCGGTTCGAGCTGGGGCTCGGGACGCAGATCAAGCAGAACATCCGGGACCGCTACGGCATGCCGTGGAGCGATCCGATTGCCCGGCTCAGGGATTACGTGGGTGCGCTCGATGCCCTGTTCGATGCGTTCCGCACCGGGGGCACAGTGCACTTCGAGAGCGAGAACTACCGGCTGACCCGCATGCAGCCCTACTTCAATCCCGGCCCGAGCGAGGCCGTCCGCCCGCCGATCTGGCTGGGTGCGGTGAACGCCGGTATGTGCGAACTCGCCGGCGGGGTCGCGCGCGGAATCGTCACGCACTCGACCAACTCCGATCCCGACTACCTGCGCGACGTGGTGCGCCCGGCGTTGGCCCGTGGCGCCGAAGCGGCAGGCAGGACAGACGCACCGCGCATCGTCGCCTCGACGGCGATCGCCACCGGCCGCACCGATGAGGCGGTCGCCATGGAACGGGAACGGCAGCGCCGGATGCTGGCATTCCTGTATTCGACACCCGCATATGCGACAGGCCTGACCCGCCGCGGCCTTACTGAACTCCCGGAGCGATTGCGGTCCCTGGTCCGAACCGAGCTGTGGGACGAATTGCCCTCGGTGCTAACCGATTCCATTCTGGACGAGCTGGTGGTCTGTGGACGTCACGATGAGCTGCCCGGCTTGCTGAAGGCGAGGTTCGGGGACGTGGCCGACGGCATCGTGCTGCCGCCGCTGGGCGGCGACGGAGACGACGAGTCGCTGGGTGCCTGCGTGGCCGAGCTGAGGACCGGGAACTAGCGGGCGAATCAGCCGTCGCCGGGGGAGGGGGCCGAAGACACCTCTTCCAGGCACCCTTCGGCAACCGCATGCTTGATGCTGTCGGTCAGCCGCGGGCATGACCGCGCCCGGGCCGGATCTCCGCCGGTGGAGCGGATTTCCTCGAAGGTCGCGCAGCGTTCCACCGCTTCGGTAGACCACTGCACCGAAGTGTGTTCGGCGCTCAGCTTTTTCACCTGCACCGAGACATGGCAGAACCGGCAGTCCACCGACACCAGGCCTGAGGTCAGATAGCGTTCACGGTCGCGCGCGCTGGCCTCGCGGACCGCCGCGGCCCGTTGCGGATCGGACGCGAAATTCGGTGCCTTGGCCCATGATCCGGCGGGCGAACCGGTGCCTGCGCCGCTGCCGGCGTGATGATCGTCATCCTCATGCACGCCGTGCAGCAGCAGCATCGAGCGGGCCAGGTCGTCGACATCTGGCGCCTGGCTCCGCTCGTTGCGTGTCGTCATCAGCTGGACTGCAGTGTTTCCGTCTGAGCCGACTTCTCAGCCGCCTTGATCTTCAGGTTCTCCTCGACCTCCACGTGCCACTTCTCGTTGGCCGCGGTGGTGTCGATCTCCATCTCGAACCGGTCCGTCATGTCGGGGCTGATGTCCGCGACATCGACGTAGAACTGCTGGTACCAGCGGCGCATCTGGTAGACGGCGCCGTCCTCCTCGACCAGCAGCGGGTTGTCGATGCGGGTCTTGTGCTTCCAGATCTCGACGTCCTGCATGAAGCCCTTGCTCACGCCGTCCGTCATCGCGTCGGCCAGCTTCTGGGTGGTCTTTTCGTCCATGCCCTTGGGCTTCTCGACGATGACGCCCCACTGCAGCATGAAGGCGTCCTGGCTCACCGGGTAGTGGCAGTTGATCAGGATCGACTCGGCCTTGTAACCGGCGTAGTTGTTGTGCAGCCAGTTGATCATGAACGACGGCCCGAAGTAGGAGGCCTCCGAGTCCAGGTGCGACTCGCCGTACTGGGTGCCCATGCCGCCGATGTCCTGACGGCCGACGTTGTGCAGATACTGCGAGGCGATGTGGCCTTCGAAGACGTTCTTGAAGTACGTCGGCAGGCCGTAGTGGATGTAGAAGAAGTGCGCCATGTCGGTGACGTTGTCGATGATCTCGCGGCAGTTGCTGCCCTCGATCAACAGCGAGTTCCACTGCCACTCGGTCCACTCGTCGCTGGCCGCCTCGGGGATCTCAGGGATCTGGACCTCGGGCTGGGGGTCGTTGCCCTCGTGGTCGTGCCAGACGAACAGCAGGCCGCCGCGCACGTCGGTGTGCCAGGCCCGGGTGCGGGCCAGGCGCGGGGTGCGCTTGGCGTAGGGGACGAGCTTGCACTTGCCGTCGCCGCCCCAGCGCCAGTCGTGGAACGGGCAGGCCACGGTGTCGCCCTTGATGGTTCCCTGCGACAGGTCGCCGCCCATGTGCCGGCAGTAGCCATCAAGAACTTTCAGGGACCCTTCCGAGTCCGCGAACACCACCAGCTTGGTGCCGAATATCTCGACAGAGTGCGGCTGACCGTCAAGGAAACCCTTGACCGGTCCCAGGCAGTGCCAACCCCGCGCATAGCGGTCTGGCAGGGCGCCGGTGTCGATCTCTCTGATGCCGGCAGTTTCGGTAGTCACGGTGGGCCTCCCGTATCGGTGCTCTTAACTAGAACACGTTACAGTTTTTTGAGCCCTCATGGCAATAATTGAGGCGTGACCTGCGGCATACCCGCTGTGAGCGGGGGTTACTCCCGCTCCGGAAGGCCGATTCTCAACGCGATCTGTTGCATTCGGCCGACACTGGCGACGGTTTGGGGAGACACCGGATCGTCCGGGTTGCTGTCGAACTCCAGCCGCACCACCGCGCGGCCCTGGGTGTACATCAACAGCGTCACGGCCTTCTTGCCGTCGGGTGCGGTTCCCGAGATGACGGTGCCGTTCGATCCCACCGGCACCGGTTGCGGCTGGCCACCGGTCACCATGGTGCTCACCGCCGCGGAGGCCTGCTTGAGCGTTGCCGCCGCCGTCTCCGCGTCCGGGTAGATCAGGATGGTGTCGGCGATTGCCCGGGTGTCGTCGGCGTTGACGAACAACGCGCTGGCCCCGGACTGACCGTCGGGGTTTACGTTGCTGGACCGGGCCGTGAACGCGTCCGGTGGAATGCTGACATCCTCGGCCTGCAGCAGCAGATGGCTGTAGTCGGACGCCTGCGATTTCGGTGACTTCGGGGCGACTGCCGATGTCGACGTGGACGGCGTGGCAACCCACGGCGTGCTCGGCGATTCGCCGGCCGGGGAGCATGCGACGGCCGTGCCGACGATGGCCGCGGCAAGACCGATGGTGATCAAGAACCTGGGGTGATTGGTTGTCGTGAGCGACATAGTTACTGTTCAGGGTACGCGTCGCTGCGCCGGAGTCGGTTTCCTGCGGTATATGTGGACGATGCCGATGTATTCGTTCGAGGGCCGGGCGCCCGTGGTGGACCCAAGCGCATTTGTGGCCCCGACGGCAACATTGATCGGCAACGTGACGGTCGAGGCCGGTGCCTCGGTGTGGTTCAACACCGTGTTGCGAGGCGACTTCGCCCCCATCGTCATCCGCGAGGGAGCCAACGTCCAGGACGGTTCGGTGCTGCACGCGCCACCGGGAATCCCCGTCGACATCGGCCCCGGCGCGACGGTCGCCCATATGTGCGTCGTACACGGCGCACACGTGGGCGAGGAGGCGCTGATCGCCAACCACTGCACGGTGCTCGACGGGGCCGTGATCGGCAGGCGAAGTCTGATCGCCGCACATTCCCTGGTCGTCGGGGGCACCAAGATCCCCGACGAGGTGTTGGTCACCGGTGCACCCGCGAAGATCCGGGGACCTATCGCGGGCACCGGTGCACAGACCTGGGTGCAGGCCAATCCGGCGGCGTACCGGGAGCTGGCGCAGCGCTACCTGACGGGGCTCGTCGAGCTCTGACTTCGCCGATCATGGCCCCTTGGCCAGGTGATGGACCGTGTCTTTTGCGTTTAGAGCGCTGCAACACTGGTTATTTCAGGCACGACGCGACCACCGTGGCGGAACGGTCGCCCTCAAGCGCGAGTACCTCGAGGCTCAGGTGAATGGCGGTGATCAGCGCCGGTGAACGCAACGATTCGCCGAACATCGCCTCGACGCGTTTCACTCTGTGCCGCACGGTATTCGGATGCACGCCGAGTGCCTCAGCTGTCGCTACGACATCGAGATCATGGGCGAAGAACGCGCGAATGAACTCCACGTAGCCGTCGTGATGACCGAGCACGGCGAGCTGTTCGGTGGCCTTGGCTGCGGTGGTCTCCCGGTGTTGTCCGGTCAAGAGCCAATCCGCGATACCAACGTCCTCGAACTTGGTGTAGCGAAGGTTTCGGGTTTGCGCGGCCCGCAGCGCCCGCTGTGCGTTTCTAAGCCGTTCCGGACCGGTGCGCACATCCTGGAACGGTTCGGAGAAGCCGCAGACGGCACCTTCGGGTTGGTTGGCGATCCAGCCGTTGACGGCGGGCACATCCGCCGCGAGCACGCCGATCAGCTGATCGGCGAGCTGTGCGAACATCACGGGCAGGCGCATCAATCTCGCGAGATCGAGCGCGTCAGCCTCCAGTGCGTCAAGCACGGTCGCGGCTCGCGTTACCCAGCGTCCGGCGTCGTAACCATCCGTGGGAGACATTGCGAACACACGCAACTGGGGCCGGTGCCCGAACCGCAACGACTCCAAATGTCCTTCGGCACTGAATTGATCGATGATCTCACCGGCAACCAGCTCACGAACAAATGCCGCCTGGCGGGCACGGTTCTCCACTGCGGCCCGATAGCGCGACCGCTCGATCGCGTTGAGCAGGCGGACGGAGACCTGGAGAATCGATCGGGCCAGAGCGTCGGGAATCTCGTGACGGGTCGAGGCGACCACAAGCCAGTGTGGTTCTCCTCCAGGCTCGATCGGGTCGGCTGTAACTGACCACTTGCCGACGCTGAACCGTAGATGGCCGCTGCGGCCCCGCAGTTGGGACCGCATCAGATGTGACGGTGCCTTGCCGGAGGACGCGACGACGTCACCCAGCTCGTTATACAGCAGTACGCTGCAACGCAATATCGCGGCCAGGCGGGATATCAGCTCCTGCTCGGGATCAGCGGCGCCTAGCGCGTCAAGTAGCTGATCCTGCATCTGCAAAGCGCGCCGCAGGGAATGCGACTCAACTGAACGAGTCTGTTCCACAACACGATCGATCACAGTCATAAATGCGACTTCGCGCGGCACGGTGAACACCGCGAAGTGATGACGGTTCGCCTCGTCCACCAATGCGCGAGGCACTTCATCGGTGACGACCCCGAGTCCGTACCCGAGCGCAGCGACGCCGGCCGAGACCAGCTCGCGTACCAGGCCGCGGAACGCCTGCGCTGCTTTTCCGTTCTTGGCCTCATCTCCGTAGAGCGAACCCGTCGTCAGCATCACTGTTCCCGGCTGCAGCCACTCTGACGGATGGGCGATCTCGATCGCGTGCGCGCCGGACAGTGGTACGTGCGGATTGCAGTCGCTCACCAGGGCAAGGCCGAGCGACTGATCCAACAGCAGATCAAGAAGCCGGAAATCGTCCTTTTGCACAGGTTGCCGCAGCCTCACCCCGAACAGTTAAAAACTCCAACATCAGTGTAGCCGATAGTCACTTTCTCTAATTAGCCGCGGATAAGTGCAGCTCAATACTGGACCACACTTCACCAGAGGAGGCTTGCCAATGAAGCAGAACACAGCCACGAAGACCCTTCGTGTTGCTGTCGACGTGGGTGGGACGTTTACCGACGTGTGCATCTTCGACGAGCGTGATCAGAGCACGCGCGTTGCCAAGGTGCCGTCTACCCCGCACGACCCTATGGAAGCGGTCGTTGCCGGCGTGCGATCAGCCGGTGTCGACCTTTCCGCGGTGACCCTGTTCTCGCACGGCACGACGGTCGCGACCAACGCATTGATCACGCGTCGTTTCCCAGCCGCCGCGATGGTGTGCAGCGAGGGATTCCGCGACATCCTGGAGATCCGCGACGGAACGAAAGATGAACTCTGGGATTCCTACGTCGACGTCGGAGCTCCGTATATCAAGCGGCGAAACCGGTACGAGGTACCTGAGAGAATTGATTACGTCGGTTCGATAGTCACCCCCCTCGACGAAGACAAGGCGCGAGACGTCGCACGCATACTGCGGCGCAAAGGTGTGCTGACCGTTGCTGTTTGCTTCATGAACTCCTATGTCAACGACACCCACGAACGAAGAATGCGCGACATTCTGATCGACGAGATCCCTGGCGTCACGGTGTCGACGTCGAGTGAGATCCTGCCGGAGATTTTCGAATACGACCGCGCGTCCACGACAGTGGCCAATGCGGTGCTCGCCCCGTTGGTGAGTGGTTATGTGAACCGACTGGAGGGGTCTCTGCGCGCCGACGGCTACGACGGTGACCTGTTGTTGTTGCACTCCGGCGGTGGATCGATGACGCCGGCCATGGTCGACCGCTACCCGGTGCGGTTGGCCGCCTCAGGCATCGCCGCGGGCGCCATCGCGGTGGCCGACATTGCTTCGCGCTGCGGATACCCCAACGCGATCGGCCTCGACATGGGCGGGACGAGTTCGGATATCTCTCTGGTCTACGACGGCGAGATCCGCACCACCAAACGGTGGCAAGTCGAGTACGGCTTCCCGATCTGTTTCCCCAGCATCGAGGTTCTCACCATCGGCGCGGGCGGCGGCTCGCTCGCTTGGATCGACGAGGCCGGCTCCCTGCGTAACGGACCCCAATCCGCAGGTGCGGCACCCGGTCCGGCCTGCTACCAACGCGGCGGCACCGAACCGACCAACACCGACGCCAATCTGGTACTCGGCCGACTGGGCGAGTCGCTGATCGGCGGCGAACTGACGCTCGACGCGGATGCGGCGCGTGCAGCCGTGCGTACCGGCATCTCCGAGCACCTCGACCTCGATGTCGACACCGCCGCATCGAACATCATCCAGGTCGCCAATGCCAACATGGCCGACGCTGTGCGACTGTTGTCCATCCGCCGTGGATACGACCCCCGCGACTTCGTCCTAGTGGTCTGTGGCGGGGCCGGAGCACTCCACGGTGCCGCCCTGGCAAAGGAGCTGTCGATACCCACAGTCGTGGTGCCCGCTCATCCTGGAATCACCTCGGCGCAAGGGTGTTTGCTCGTCGACATCCGGCACGACTTGTCGGCGATGTTCCAGCACATCGCTTCCGACGTCGACCCAGCAGAACTCGAATCCGAATTCGCGCAGCTCGAAAAGGAGGGCCTCGCCCGGCTCCGGCACGAGGGCGTCGATGAGGATCGCATGCGTATCGACCGCTCGATCAGCATGCGCTACGCGGGACAGTGGCGGTCGCTGAGCGTCACTGCCGACAACCGGGACAGGTTCTTGGACCGTGCGGTCGAACTCTTTCACGAAGAACACGAACGCGACTACTCGTTCCGCCGCGACGACGTTGACGTCGAGATCTACCAAATCGGCGTTCGCGCCATCGGCAAGACCCCGAAACCGCGGTTCCCCCAGCAGAATGCGTTGGACTCACCCGCACCGTCGCCACTCACAACTCGTCAGGTCTACTTCGACGAGGTCGGTGGGCGCGTGCCGACGCCGGTGTTCGACCGCGACGAACTCATCGCCGGAAACTCGGTAGACGGGCCCGCCATCATCGACCAGCTCGACTCGACCACTGTCATACCGCCATCGACCACCGCCGTCGTCGACGAGTGGGGCAACATTCGAATCCACATCCACCAGGAGCAGCAGTGAACGCCGCAAGCACCACCCGCCGCCGCCTCGATCCGGTTACGTTCGAGGTCCTCAAGAATGCATTCGTGACGTCCGTCGACCTGATGAGTGAGCAGATCTTGCGCACCTGCTACTCGTTCGTCATCTACAGCCGAGACTTCTCCTCGGCGTTGTGCGACGCACAGGGCAACACCGTCATGCAAGGTAGCCAAGACATCGCAGTGCACGTCGGAACGCTGCACTTCCAATGCAAAGCCGTGCTCGACGAGTTCGGCGACGACATCAACCGCGGTGACGTGTTCTGCGTCAACGACCCCTACCGCGGTGGCACCCACCTCAACGACGTCAGCTTCATCCGGCCGATCTTCGCCGACGCCCAGCTGATCGGGTTCGCCCAGAACAAGGGACACTGGGCCGATATCGGCGGCAGCGTCCCCGGATCTTTCGACGTCACCGCCACCGAGCATTTCGCCGAGGGGCTGCGGATCACGCCCGTCCGCATCTGGCACGAAGGCCGATTTCTCGCAGACGTCGCCAAACTGCTGGTGGCCAACACGCGGGCCCCAGAGATCAGCTTGGGCGACCTGCATGCCCAAGCCGAGGCAACCGGCGTGTGCGAGCGCGAGATTCAACGACTGGTCGCCAAGTACGGCCGCGACACCGTGGTGGAAGCCATGGCCGAGGTACAGGACTATGTGGAGCGCATCGTCCGCCAGCGCGTCGCAGAACTGCCCGACGGCGAGTGGGTGACCGAGGACTACCTCGACTCGGATCCTTCGAAACCCGAAGGGATGGTGCCGATCCGAGTGAAAATGACCATCGAGGGTGATCAGCTCAGTTACGACCTGTCCGGCAGTGCCCCCGCGGTAGCGAGCTTTCTCAACTGTGGCTACGGCACCGCCTTCTCGGGAATCGTCGCGGGCACAAAGACCTTCTTTCCCGACGTTCCGCTGAACTCCGGCCTCTACGCCGCCATCGATACCGACATCGGGCCCGAAGGCACCGTGGTCAACGCGGGTTGGCCGATCGCTGTGACCGGATTCTGTTCTGGCCCATACGAAAAGATCATGAACGCCATCTTCGAACTGTGGTCGGCGATCATGCCCGAGCGGGCTATCGCATGCTCATTCAACCTTGAGTACCTTCTCGTCGGTGGCCGTGACGCTCGAGGTGACGAACGTCCGTTCTTCATGTGGTACGACTGGATGGCCGGCGGTTGGGGAGGACGCAGCACCAAGGACGGTTCCACCGCCACGGCGCCAGTGTTCGGTGTCGGACTGGCCGTCCAGCCGTGCGAGGGTCAAGAACGCCTGACTCCGGTGCTGACGACCGAGCACGCGATCATTCCCGACTCCGGCGGGCCGGGTTTGTACCGCGGAGGCTGCGGCGTGACCAAGGGCGGCATCCTGACCGACTGCGAGAACACCGTGATGTCCTATTGCTGCGACCGATCCCGGTCGGTTACCTGGGGCATCAACGGCGGGCTCCCCTCAATTCCTCACGGCGTCTGGCTCAACCGTGGAACGGCCGAAGAAGCCTTTCTGGGATCGGTGTTCTCCAGCGTTGCGGTGCAGGCCGGCGATAACTTCGAGCGGCCATCGGCAGGCGGCGGCGGACTCGGCGATCCTCTCGACCGCGCTCCCGAGGCCGTCCTGGAGGACGTGATCGACGGCTATGTGACCATTGCCGGCGGCGCTCGCGACTACGGTGTGGTCATCACGCCGATCGATCCTGAGATCGACCAGTACGAGATCGACCGCACCGCAACCGATGCGCTGCGCGCCGAAATCCGGGCAGCTCGCAAGCAGTGGCTCAATGTCGACCCCGCAGAGGTCGCCGCCCGATTCCGTGACGGTGAGCTCGATACCTTCGATCTGTTGCGCCGCTACGGTGTCGTGGTCGACTGGGGAACCGGTGAACTGCTCCCGAACACCACTAAACAATTCCGCGACCTGCTGCAGGTGCGCGCGGCCTCACACTGGGGATGACGACGCGTCCGGTTGGACCCGGGTACGGACTGTCGCCGTACCCGGAGCCTGCCGTCATCGGCTCGCCGAGCTCTAGCCGTCGATCTTCTCGGCGCTCGCGCGGTCCACTTCCCAGTAGGCGCGCAACGCCACCAGCTGTCCTGCGTCATTCGCGCGATAGGTGAAGACACCTGGGGTGGTGATGCGGTGCCCGCCCATGGTGGTGACGATGCTGCCGACGTTGGCTTCCTCGTTGCCACACTGGAACGTGTCGAGGAAGTTGAACTCGAGGTTGTCGGTCGGGGCGATGGCCTTGTCCCAGAACGCCGCGATGGCTTCCTTGCCCTGGTGGCCCAAGCCTGCGGGGTCGAAGAACGACGGCCCGATGGGGTCCTGCACGATCGCGTCGTCGGCGAAGTTGTCCAGCCATGCTTGCTTGTCCCGGGCGGCAACCGCATCCCGGGATCGCTTGCCCGCCAGGTGAGCAGGGTGCTGAGTATCGGTGACGGTCATGTCAGTCCTGCCAGCCGGAATGGATGTAGGTGTCGGCGAACCGCTTGAGCGAGTCCTGCTTGCGCTCCAGCGGAGCGTCGAAGCCCAGACCTTCGAGCATCCACGGGATGACGATGTTGTCGGTGATACCGGCCTCGGCCAGCGCACGGTGCCCGTCGAGATCGAACTTGTCGATGCACACAGACTGGAACTCGAACGGCTCATCGGCCCGGCCGTATTCAGCCCGCAGCTTGTTGATCGCCTTCACGGTCTCGGCCAGCTGTGCGCACGTCATCATCGCGCTGGTCCAGCCGTCACCCACGCGGGCGGCACGCTTGAGTGCCACCGGCGTGTGGCCGCCGACGTAGAACGGCACCGGCTCCGACGGCGCCGGGCTCATCTGCAGACGCTCGAAATCGTAGAACTCGCCGTGGAACTCGACCATGCCGCCGCCGAGCACGAGCTTGAGCACCTCGATCATCTCGTCGACGCGCGCCCCACGCTTGGCGAACGGAACTCCGCACCATTCGAATTCCTCTGGTGCCCAGCCGATCCCGACGCCGAAGCCGAACCGGTTGTTGGTCAGGTTGGCCACCGAGCCGACCTGGCGGGCCAGCAGCAGCGGATTTCGCGACCCGAGCTTCATCACGTTGGTGTAGAACCGCAGCGTCGAGGTCGCCGCACCCATCGAGGCCGCCGCGATCAGCGGATCAACCCACGGGGTCTCGGCGTTCCACATCCGCGACCCGTCCGGGGTGTACGGATAGTCCGCGGCCTGCTTCTCCATGTAGAAAAGCGAGTCGGGCAGGGCGATCGAATCGAACCCGACTTCCTCTGCGGTGCGGGCCAATCCGGTCAGATGCTCCAGCGGGCCCATAGCCACGCTGAGGGTGTACTTCATGGTCATGAGGTCGGCTCGCCCGGTTTGTCAGAGCCCACAACCCACATGGAGTAGTACTGCGCGCCACCGCCGTAGGCGTGCCCGAGCGCCTTGCGGGCACCCTGGACCTGATGGTCGCCGGCCTTGCCCATCACCTGGATCGCCGATTCGGCGAACCGGATCATGCCGGAAGCACCGATCGGGTTCGAGCTCAGCACGCCACCGGAGGCGTTGAAGGGGATCTTCCCGCCGATGGCCGTCTCGCCGGCCTCCGTCAGCTTCCAGCCCTCGCCCTCGGCGGCAAAACCGAGGTTCTCCAACCACATCGGCTCGAACCAGGAGAACGGCACGTACACCTCGGCCACATCGATCTCGTCGATCGGGCTGGTGATGCCGGCATCGCGCCACAGTGCCGCCGCGGCGTCGCGACCGGCCTGCGGGTTGACCTGGTCACGGCCGGAGTAGGCCAGCGGCTCGGTCCGCAGCGCCGTCGCGTGGATCCAGGCGACCGGGTGGCCTTCGGCAATCCGCGCGTCGGCGGCGGCCTCGTCACCGATCACCATGGCCGCGGCACCATCTGACGACGGACAGGTCTCGTCGAAACGGATCGGGTCCCACAGCATCTGCGAGGCCATCACCTTCTCCAGCGTGATATCGGGCTGGTGCAGGTGAGCCAACGGGTTCTTGGCACCGTTGAGCCGGTCCTTGACCGCCACCATCGCGCCGATGTGGTTCGGGGCACCGGAGCGCCGGATGTAGGCGCGCACGTGCGGCGCGAAGTAACCGCCGGCACCCGCGCCGACCGGCTTGGTGAAGGGCACCGGAATGCTCAACGCCCACATGGCATTCGACTCGGACTGCTTTTCCCACGACATGGTCAGCACGCGGCGGTACTTGCCGGATTTGACCAGGCTGGACGCGACGATCGCGGTCGATCCGCCCACCGAACCCGCGGTATGCACACGGATCAGCGGCTTGTTGGTGGCGCCGGTGGCGTCGACCATGAACAACTCGGGCATCATCACGCCCTCGAAGAAGTCCGGTGCCTTGCCGACCACCACTGCGTCGATATCGGCCATCGTCGAGCCGGAATCGGCGAGTGCCTTGTCGATGGCCTCGCGCACCAGCCCGTTCATCGATACGTCGTGACGCTTGGCGACGTAGTTGGTCTGCCCGGTGCCCAGGACCGCGGCGAGATTCTTAGCCATTATTTGCCCTCCAGGACCGCGACCAGATTCTGTTGCAGCGCAGCGCCACTGGTGGCGTGCGCGAGCACGCGCCCGGCCGAGCCGGAGAAGATGTGCTGCGCGGCGAAACCGATGCGCTCCAGGCCGGCCGAGAACATCGGGTTGGCGGCCAACGCGCCGCCCGACGGGTTGATCTTCGTGTTCTCGCCCAGCCCGATCGCCTCGGTGAGGATCAGCTGCTGGTGAGTGAACGGGGCGTAGATCTCGGCAACCTCGATCGAGCTCACGTCACCGCCGGTGGCGGCCTGCGCCGAGGCGGCGGTCGACGTCGAGACGGTCAGATCGCGCGCACCCAGCACCGGGGTCTCGATGCGGTGCTCGAATCCGGTGATCCAGGCCGGGTTTTCGCGCAGTTCACGAGCCCGGTCGCCGGCCGCCAAGACGATGGCCGAGGCACCGTCGGTGATGGGGGCGATGTCGTGGCGGCGCAGCGGGTCGGCGAAGAACGGGCGGTCCAGCAGCTCGGCAACAGAGGCAGCGGATTCCACCGAGTCGACGCGGTCGGCCGCGGCGAACGAATCCAACGCCACCTGGGCCATCTGCTCGGCAGTCCACTTACCGGCATCGAGGCCGAACCGGGCCTGAAGTCCGGCCAGCGACACCGCATCCGGCCACAGCGGCGCGACGGTGTAGGGGTCGGTCTGCAGGGCCAGCACCCGGCGCAGAACACCCGCCGAGGACTTGCCGAAGCCGTAGACCAGTGCGGTATCCACCTCGCCGGTCAAGATCTTGATGTAGGCCTCGTACAGCGCCCAGGCTGCGTCCATCTCGACGTGTGACTCGTTGATCGGCGGCACAGCGCCGATCGAGTCGATCGCCGAGATGAACGAGAAGGCGCGGCCGGCAAGGTAATCGGACGATCCCGAGCACCAGAAGCCGATATCGGTCTGTTGCAGGCCGAGCTCTTCATAGAGGCTTGCGAAACATGGCATCAGCATCTCGACGCCGTTGGTGGTGCCATCTGTGCGGCGCACATGCGGGGCATGCGCGAAACCGACGACGGCTACGTCACGAAAAGTCATGTGATCCCTTACAGGTGGTGCTTGTAGCTGTCGTAGTCGGCGTCGGGTTCACCCGTCGGCCGGAAGTGCGAGATGTTGTCGATGCCGAGGCCCCATTCCTCCTGGGGCTTCCATACCGCCTCGACCCGCATGCCCATCCGCACCTCGGACGCATCGATGTCGGTCACCAGATGCAGGAACGGGATGTCGGCACCGTCGAGCAGCACGTAGGCCGCGACGTACGGCGGCTTGATCCGCTGGCCGGCGAACGGGATGTTGATGATCGCGAACGTGGTGATGGTGCCCCGGTCGGGCAGCTCAACGAACTCGGTGAGTTCCTGGCCGGTGGCCGGATCGGCTTCCTTGGGCGGGAAGTACACCTTGCCCTCTGCGCCGGTGCGCGCGCCGAGCAGCTTGCCGTCGCGCAGACCCCGCAGGTAGGTGCTCTCGGGCCGCGAGGCCGTGTGCTGGATCTCGATGGACGAGGGCGCCACCAGCATGGTCACCGGGTCACGGTCATCGCTCACCGGCGGAACATCCTCGGGGGTCTCACCCGGGACGAAGTACGCGATGTCGGTGATCGCGCCCACCGGCTCGTCGACCCAGTGCACGTGCACCCGGGCACCGCTGCTGAGCTCGCCTTCCTTGACGTCCACGGCGTGCAGCAGCGGGGTGTCGGCACCGTCGAGCTTGATCAGCGCCCAGGCGAACGGCCGGTCCAGCGGCTGACCTTCAAGCGGTTCGGGCTGCCAGGTCCAGGACACCACGGTCCCGACGCTGGATACCGGAACCACCTCGGTCAGAGCCTCGTAGGTGACCGGGTCATACTCAGCGGGTGGCACGTGCACCCGTCCGTCGGACCCGCGCACGCCGACGATCCGGCGCTCGCGCAGGGCAGTAAAGAACTGACTGAGCAGTGAACCTACTGAACGGGTGTAGTCAAACGACAGTTTCAGTGGCGCGGAAAGTGGCGGCTCACGGTGATCTGTCGAGGCCGGGCGGCTTTGGCTGGCTGTCACACATCGAGTAGAACAGGTTCTAACAATCGTGGCAAGGACACGTGGGAAGGCGATCTAAATGAAGCTCGGTCTGCAACTCGGATACTGGGGCGCACAGCCGCCGACCAACCACGCTGAACTCGTCTCTGCCGCCGAGGCGGAGGGCTTCGACACCGTCTTCACCGCGGAGGCCTGGGGCTCGGACGCCTACACCCCGCTGGCCTGGTGGGGGCGGGAAACCACTCGCATGCGGCTCGGCACCTCGGTTATCCAGCTGTCCGCGCGTACCCCGACGGCGTGCGCGATGGCCGCGCTGACGCTGGATCACCTCTCCGGTGGCCGCCACATCCTGGGGCTCGGCGTGTCCGGGCCGCAGGTGGTCGAGGGCTGGTACGGCGCGAAGTTCCCGAAGCCGCTGGCCCGCACCCGCGAGTACATCGACATCCTGCGTCAGGTCTGGGCGCGTGAGGCCCCGGTCCACAGCGACGGTCCGCACTACCCGCTGCCGGTGACCGGCGAGGGCACCACCGGCCTGGGCAAGAACCTCAAGCCGATCACCCATCCGCTGCGCGCCGACATCCCGGTGATGCTCGGTGCCGAGGGACCCAAGAACGTCGCGCTGGCCGCCGAGATCGCCGACGGCTGGCTGCCGATCTTCTACTCGCCGCGGATCGCCGGCATGTACAACGAATGGCTGGACGAGGGCTTCGCCCGCCCCGGCGCGCGGCGTACCCGCGAAACCTTCGAGATCTGTGCCACTGCGCAGGTCGTGGTCACCGACGACCGGCCCGCGATCATGGAGCTGATGAAGCCGCACCTGGCGCTGTACATGGGCGGAATGGGGGCCGAGGGCACCAACTTCCACGCCGACGTGTATCGCCGGATGGGGTATGCGGAGGTGGTCGACGACGTCACCAAACTGTTCCGCAGCGACCGCAAAGACGAAGCGGCCAAGATCATTCCCGACGAACTGGTCGATGATTCGGCGATCGTCGGCAACCTCGACTACGTCAAGGAACAGATCAAGGCCTGGGAGGCCTCCGGCGTGACCATGATGGTCGTCGGGGCCACCTCCGTCGAACAGATCAAGGATCTCGCGGCCATGGCTCAGGGCTGAGCCGGCACTGCTGTCAGCCTGTCTAGCCGAAATCCAGCAGGGTCGTCACCGGCAGGGCCGAATTCAGCAACGAAACCCGCTGCGCCGTCCGCAGCAGCCCGTTGAGGATGCGGCCCCGGCCCTCCGGCGTCGGCAGGTTGTGCACTGCCCGGACGCCTGGCACGGAGTTGACGAGATCGGCCGCCCGCGACGGGGACATGCTGAAGGGCATCGGCGGCATCCGGTAGCCCTTTGAGGTCCGCACGCCCTTGCGCGCCCAGGCGGCGAGCCAGGCCGGTGGCAGGTCGAACAGCATCTGCCCGCCCGCGAAACGTTGTGCGCACGCCCGAATCAGCCCCATGGCTTCTTCGGGCTGCAGGTACATCAGCAGCCCCTCTGCCGTGACGAACACGCCGTCGGCCGGGTTCACCTCGTCCATCCAGCTGAAGTCCAGCGCAGAGCGGGCGCACACGGTGATCCGGTCCGAAGTCGGCAGCAGCTTGCGGCGGACCTCGATCATCGGTGGCAGGTCGACTGTCAACCAGCGGAAGTCGTGGCCGACGCCGGCGGCATCAAGCCGATGGAAGCTGGTCTGCAAACCCTCCGCGAGTGCCACCACCGTGGCTTTCGGATGGTCGCGAAGGTAGGCGATCGTGGACGTGTCGAAGCGCAGTGCGCGCAGCGCCACATCCTGGCGCCGGCTCGACCCGAACTTGGCGAAATCGAAATCGATCGAGTCGAGCAGCTGCACCGCCATGGGATCTTCGATGATGCCGTCGGGTCGGCGTGCCTCCTGCGCTCGCATCTGCAGCGTCAGCAGCGCCGTCTCCGACACGCCAGACAGGTCGACCGTGGTCCGCGGGGCCGATGACAGATTCTCGATCACCGGCCCGAATCTACCTCACCCGGATCGGCGCGACGCCTTCTCCGACGTGCGGAATCTCCTGGCGCCGAACTGTTCCCGCCGAATCGGTCGATGATTCGGCGATCGTCGGTAACCTCACTACGTCAAGGAGCAGATCAAGGATCCACTGCGCTGACTCAGGCCCGCTGTAGACACTTCTTGAAATCTGTCTACTGCAGGGGTTAGATTCAATGATGTGAGTGACACCACTCCTGCCTCGCAGCACAATGTGCTCGGCACCGTGTTGACGATGCCGGTGCAGATCCGTGCCGCCGAACAGCACATGGCGGTGTTCTCCGTGGACGCCGACGCCGCGCAGCGAATGATCGATTACAGCGGACTGCGCGTGTACCGGTACCGGCAGCACCGCACGATCGTCGTGTTGATGCTGATGCACTACATCGACGGTGATCTGGGTGAGTACCTGGAGTACGGCACCAACGTCATGGTGAACCGGCCGGGATCGGCGGAGTCGGGGCTACGTGGCCTGGGCTCGGCGGGTGCCTTCATTCATCGCCTTCCCGTCGACGGTGAGTTCACGCTGCAGGCCGGGCGGCAGATCTGGGGATACCCGAAAGTCTTGGCGGACTTCACCGTTCGTGAGGGCAATCCGTTCGGCTTCGAGGTGAGTATCGGCGGCCGGCTGGCCGTGGGCATGGAATTCAAACCCGGGCTTCCGGTTCCATCGCGGTTCACCGCCAAACCCCGGGTGCAATCCAGCTTTTCCTACCTCGACGGCGTGCTGCGTGAAACCGAGGGTCAGATGGGCCTTTCCGGGGCGCGATACCGCCCGGGCGGGGTCCGGATCCGGCTGGGTGACCACCCGTACGCCAAAGAACTCGCGGCCCTGGGCCTGCCCAAACGGGCGTTGTTGTCCAGCTCGGTCCGCAATGTACAGATGACGTTCGCTGACTCCAAGGAGATTTCGTGACCCAGGTACTGCTCAAGCCCGATGTCGACCTGACCAACGGCAACTTCTATGCCGACGGTGGCGCCCGGGAGGCCTACCGATGGATGCGGGCCAACGAGCCGGTGTTCCGCGACCGCAACGGACTGGCCGCGGCCACCACCTATGCGGCCGTGCTCGATGCGGAGCGCAACCCCGAGCTGTTCTCCAACGCCGGTGGGATCCGCCCCGATCAGCCCGGCATGCCGTACATGATCGACATGGACGATCCGGCACATGTGTTGCGCCGCAAGCTGGTCAACTCCGGCTTCACACGCAAGCGGGTGATGGACAAGGTGCCGTCCATCGTGAACCTGTGCGACACCCTGATCGATGCGGTCTGTGAACGCGGGGAATGTGATTTCGTCCGCGATATCTCCGCACCGCTGCCGATGGCGGTGATCGGCGACATGCTCGGCGTGCTGCCCACCGAGCGCGAGATGCTGCTGAAGTGGTCGGATGACCTGGTCTGCGGGCTGAGTTCGCATCTCGACGAGACCGCCATCGGAATGTTGATGGAGACGTTCGCCGCCTACACCGCGTTCACCATGGAGGTGATCGCCAAGCGGCGCGCCGAGCCGACCGATGACCTGTTCTCGATCCTGGTGAATGCCGAGGTCGAGGGGCAGCGGATGAGCGATGACGAGATTGTCATGGAGACGCTGCTGATCCTGATCGGCGGTGACGAGACCACGCGGCACACGCTGTCGGGCGGGACGGAGCAACTGCTGCGTAATCGCGATCAGTGGGAACGTCTGGTGGCCGACCAGTCGTTGCTGCCCGGCGCCATCGAGGAGACGCTGCGCTGGACCTCGCCGGTGAAGAACATGTGCCGCACGCTGACCGCGGACACGGTGTTCCACGGGACCGAGCTCAAGGCAGGCGAGAAGATCATGCTGATGTTCGAGTCAGCGAACTTCGACGAAGCTGTTTTCGAGAACCCTGACGAGTTCCGGATCGACCGGAACCCCAACAGCCACTTGGCTTTCGGTTTCGGAACGCACTTCTGCCTCGGTAACCAGCTGGCTCGGTTGGAGCTGCGGCTGATGCTCGAGCGGCTGCTCACCCGGCTGCCCGACCTGCGGTTGGCCAACGGCGACGCGATTCCGCTGCGTCCGGCCAACTTCGTCAGCGGGCCTGAGGCCATGCCCGTCGTCTTCACTCCGACGGCACCGGTGGGCGCCTAGCTTCTGCCGCCGCCGAGTGTGGATCTGTTGCGAGTTCTCGGCCGAAACCTCGCAACAGATCCACACTCGCGGGCTTGTCGGTGGCTGGCGGCACACTCCGCCCATGGGGGAGCCATTCATCGGTAGTAAAGCTGTTGCGGCCGGCCGGTTGACGCCCTATCGGCTGCGCAGTCGCTACTTCGCGGTCTTCCCCGGAGTTCATGTATCCCGCGGAACCGAGTTGACCGCAAAGGCCAGGGCTCAGGCGGCATGGCTGTGGTCGGGGGGCCGTGGCATCGTCGCGGGGCGGTCGGCTTCGGCCCTGCACGGCGCCAAGTGGCTCGATGCTCGTCGGCCGGCCGAGTTGATCTACGGCAATCGCTATTCTCCCAGAGGAATTCGCGTATGGAGCGATACCTTCGGCGACGACGAGATCGAATTGATCAACGGCATGCGGGTGACCCCACCTGCCCGCACCGCACTGGACCTGGCCTGCAGATACCCCATCGACGAGGCGGTGGCGCTGATCGACGCCCTGGCCAACGCCACGGGATTGACGACGGCCGACGTGGAACCGCTCGTCGACAGGTACTGCGGACGCCGTGGAATCAAGAACGCGCGTCGGGCGCTCGACCTTGTGGATCCGGGCGCCGAATCCCCTCGAGAATCCTGGTTGCGCCTACTGGTCGTCCGCGCCGGATTTCCGCGGCCGCGGACGCAGATCCCGGTTTACGACGAATTCGGGGTATTGGTAGGCGTTTTCGACATGGGCTGGGAGGACGTCAAAGTGGCTGCCGACTACGAGGGCGATCAGCATCGCACCGACCCTCGCCGGTTCAATCGCGACATCCGCAAGGCGGAAGCGGTCACCCGTCTGGGGTGGACCGATATCCGGGTGACCAAGATCGACGGGGACGCCGACATCATCAAGCGGATTGCGGCCGCCGGCGTGCCGCGAGTGTGAACTGGTTGCGAGGTTTCGGCCGGGACCTCGCAGTGGTTCCACACTCGGCTCAGCTGACTGTGTATCACTATGTCCTAGTTAAGTGTTCGCTGTGCAAGGTCGTTCACAGGTTTCGCATAGCTCATCTAATTAGATAGTCTCGCAATATCGGGGGGTGCGACGAGACGATTGAAGGGTGCACGTGATGGCACGACATTCAACTGGGCGAACTCTGATGAGTGGAGTGGTGCTGGGTGGGGCGCTGCTGGCCGGAGCGATCGGAATCGCCGGCCAGGCCGGTGCGGCACCGGTCGGGGCGCCGACGAGCTTGCAAGCCGGGGGACCGGCCCCGCTG
>NZ_SJOM01000007.1:5614322-5667464 GCF_004762045.1 Mycobacterium sp. DL99 | reverse complement strand
GACTCCACCTGCGCTGCATCCAATGACGGCCGCACGGTCTCGCGAGCCTTGGCGACATCGGCCGCGGTGACATCGGCGGCATCGATGGACCGGCGCATCGCCGTCAAGGCCGCCTCCCGCAGCAGCGCCGCGCAATCGGCCGCGCTGTAGCCATCCAGCTCGGAAGCCAGGGCGTCGAGGTCGACATCGGGGGCCAGCGGAATGGATTTGCCTGCGGTGCGCAGGATTTCGCGGCGCGCATCGGCATCCGGCGGCTCGACGAACACCAGTTTCTCCAACCGTCCCGGCCGCAGCAGCGCGGGGTCGATGAGGTCGGGGCGGTTCGTCGCACCCAGCACGACGACGTCGTTCATCGGTTCGATGCCGTCGAGTTCGGTCAGCAGGGCGGCCACCACGCGGTCGGTCACCCCGGAATCGAAGCTCTGCCCGCGCCGGGGCGCCAGCGCGTCGATCTCGTCGAGGAACACCAGTGACGGCGCCGAGTCACGCGCCCGGGCGAACAGTTCGCGCACCGCCTTCTCGGATGAGCCGACCCACTTGTCCATCAGCTCAGCACCTTTGACGGCGTGCACCGAGAGCTTCCCGGAACTCGCCAGGGCCCGCACCACGAAGGTCTTGCCACAGCCGGGCGGGCCGTACAGCAGCACACCACGCGGTGGCTGCACGCCGAGCCGCTGGAACGTGTCAGGGTGCTGCAGCGGCCACAACACCGCCTCGGTGAGGGCCTGTTTGGTCTCGACCATGTCGCCGACGTCGTCGAGCGTCACCGAGCCGACCGACACCTCTTCGGTCGCGGACCTCGACAGCGGGCGGATCACGGTCAGCGCCCCGGCCAGGTCCTCCTGCCACAGGACCGGTTCGTTGCCGTCGGCGCTGGCCCGCGATGCGGCCCGCAGCGCGCCCTCACGGACCAGGGCGGCCAGATCCGCAACCACGAAACCTGGTGTGCGGTCCGCGATCTGACCCAGATCCAACTCGGCGGCCGGCACGCCGCGCAGCAGCACCTCCAGCAGCGCCTTGCGGGTGGCGGCATCGGGCAGGGTCAGGGCGAGCTCACGGTCACACAGATCGGGCGCCCGCAGTCGGGGGTCCACCCCGACCGGAACGGCCGACGTCGCGATGAACGCCACGCCGCGGGTTCCCACGGCCTCACGTAGTTCGGCGATGATCAGGGCCGCGACCGGTTCGGGGCCCCGGTCTGTGGAGGCCGGCAGCAGGGCGTCGATGTCGGAGATCAGCAGCACCCCACCACCGTCGCGCACCGTGGCGACCGCGTCGGATATCCGGCGCAACCGGTCGTCGGCGGCCAGTGCCCCCACCTGCGGCCCGTCGAGTTCCACCAACCGCCGCTCGGCGCACACCGTCCGCACCATCGTTGCCTTGCCGACGCCGGCGGGACCGGTTACCAGAACACCGAGATTCGGTGTGGCGCCCAGGGTTTCGAGAAGTTGAGGTTCATCGAGCGACAGCTTGAGCCATTCGGTGAGCTTGCCGGCCTGGGTATGGGAGCCCTTGAGGTCATCGAAGCTGACCGCCGGCTCGGCGCGCGCGGGGCTGATCGTGTGCGCCCCGGTGGAATCCGATGTGCTCGGCTCGAGGCCCGATCCCCACGACACCACCGAATTCGGTTGAATGCTCACGGGTCCGGACGGATCGACCCCCGTGACCGTCAGCAGCTCCGAGGTCCAGGTGATGCCCACCGAGGACGCCAGCGCCGCAGTGGCCGCCGAGGTCGACGTTCCCGGCCCCAGATCGCGGGGCAGCAGCGACACCGTGTCGCCGACCGTCATCACCTTGCCCAGCAGCGCCTGGCGCAGCGTCGCCGACGAAATCGAGTCGGTCGCCAGCCTCGACCCGCTCACCGTGACGGCCCTCGCGCCGTACACCGTCACCGGCGCGACGATCACCGTGGCGGTTTCGCGCACCCCGGCGTTGGACAACGTGACGTCGTCGAGCAGGGCGGTTCCGGTCGGGGTACCGCCGGGGGCGATGCCGACGACTGCGGCGGTGGTGCGGGACCCGGTCAGCGAGATCGCGTCCCACTCGCGGATTCCCAGGGCGGCGATCGCCTCCGGATGCAGCCGGACCACCCCGCGACGCGAGTCGAGTGCCGAGGTGTTCAGCCGTGCCGTCAGACGCAGATGCCCGAGCGCGTGATCCTCATCGACCTCGAGCTGCGACATGTCAGCGGCCCGGCTTCCGCAGTCCCAGGCGGGCCATCGACCGGCGGTGCGGCTGTGCCCGGCGAATCGCGCGCCGCGTCGCACGGCGCTGTTGCGGTTTGTCGTCCCATGATTCGGGGTGGCTGGCCACCCACTTCTTGGTGCGTACCGCGAACGGGATGTGGATCACGTAGGCCACGATGATCACCATGATCACGATGTAGCCGTAGAAGACGGACGCCGCCACGCCGATCGCGACCAGGGCGAGCAAGGGCGCCACCATGTTCGGCGGCACCGCGAACGTGTGGATCTTGCGCATCGGGATCCGGCTGACCACCAGCAGCGAGACGCCGATCATCCAGATCGACACGGCCCACTCGCTGGTCCACCAACCGTCGCCGAACTGCATCTTGGCCGCCAGCGGTCCGATCG
This sequence comes from Mycobacterium sp. DL99, assembly GCF_004762045.1. GTDB lineage: Bacteria > Actinomycetota > Actinomycetes > Mycobacteriales > Mycobacteriaceae > Mycobacterium. The sequence goes on along the minus strand of NZ_SJOM01000007.1, from coordinate 5,664,870 downwards.
CGCCGAGCGCACCCGCCGGGGCGGGCATCCCGACGAAGTACTCCTTCTCGTACGCAGGCTGATCCACGTCGAGCAATGCGTTGAACCGGGCCAGCCGCAACACGATGCACACCGCGTAGAGCAGCACCACGATCCACCCGACCCGCGAGTGCGACAGCAGGGTGCCGTAGACGATGAGGGCCGGGGCGACACCGAAATTCACCGCGTCGGCCAGGGAGTCGATCTCCTCGCCCATCTTGGAGGTGGCATTGAGCATCCGCGCGACCCGGCCGTCGAGCGCGTCGAGGATCGCTGCGACCGCCAGGAACGCCATCGACTCGGTGGGCCGGTTGTCGAGGGCCATCTTGATCGCCGACAAGCCCAGGCAGATGGCGGCCACCGTCATGGCACTGGGCAGCATCCGCACGCTGAACGGCGGCGGTTTCATGCGTCCCTTGATCAACGACGGGGGTCGCATGCGGGGTTTGATCATGGCAACTCCGCCAGGACGGTTTCTCCGGCCAGCGTCCGCTGGCCCCGGGTGACGAGCAGTTTCGAACCAGCAGGCAGGTAGGTGTCCAGCCGGGAGCCGAACCGGATCAACCCGTAGGTCTCGCCGATGTCGAGCTTGTCGCCGACGTGCGCGTCGCACACGATGCGCCGGGCGATGAGCCCGGCGATCTGCACGGCGATCACCTCGGCACCCTCAGGGGTGCGGATGACGACGCTGTTGCGTTCGTTGTCCTCGCTCGCGGCTTCGAGCTCGGCCGAATGGAAGCGCCCGGGGCGGTGCTGCACGGCCACCACGTCACCGCCGATCGGCGCCCGTTGCACATGTGCGTCGAGGACCGACAGGAAGATGCTGATCCGCGGCCGCGGGGTATCGGGCAGGCCCAGCTCGGCCGGTGGGACGGCGTCCTCGATCAGGCACACCAGCCCGTCGGCGGGGGCGACCACGACGCCGGGGCGGGTCGGCGGTACCCGGGGCGGGTGGCGGAAGAACGCCGCGTTCGCCCCGGCGGCCAGCAGGCCGGCCCGTCGCACCCAGCGGTGCTTGCGGCCCAGGGCCGCGACGGCGAGGCTGGCGCCGACAAACGGTAGGCCCGCCGAATGCATCGGCGGAACACTGGATCGCACCAGCGCCGCAAGGCGTTCTGGTCCGGACTGGAGGTCGGGGCGTCTGGCCATCGGGAGGATTCTACGTGCGGGCGGCGTCGGGATTGCTAGCTCAGGTCCCAGACGGGAACCGTCGACCCGGCCGTGAGTTCGGTGATGTCCTCGCCGATCTCCAACAGACAGTTCGCCGAGGCGAGCCAACGCAGATGATGCGAGGCCGGCGGACCGTAGCTGCTCACCGAATCTCCGGTCAGCACACCCCGCCGGAACTGCCGTTTTCCGCGCGGCGACGTCAGATCTTCGGTCAGCTGCGCGGTGCGTCGCGGCCGGTCGGGTTCGGCGAGGCCCATCGCGGCACGTAACGGTGAACGGACGAACACCTCGAAAGAAACCAGCGCGCTGACCGGGTTGCCGGGCAGCGTGATGATCGGCACTCCGTCGACGGTGCCCGCGCCCTGCGGCATGCCGGGCTGCATCGCCACCTTCACGAACTTCACCTGATCCGACAGTGAGTCCTTGACCACCTCGTACGCGCCCGCGCTCACCCCGCCGGTGGTGATGATCAGATCGGCATCGCCGGCGTGCGCGGTCAGTGCGGCGCGGAAGGCGTCGACGTCGTCGGCGGACATCGGGGCGATCGTCGCCTGGGCGCCGGCGTCGCGGACCGCCGCGGCCAGCATCACCGCATTCGACTCGTAGATCTGGCCCGGTTGCAGTTCGGTGCCCGGAGCCACGAGCTCGGTGCCGGTGGACATCACCATGACACGTTGCGGCGGCAGCACGGGCAATGTGGCCAGTCCCAGCGCCGCGGCCAGTCCGAGAGCGGCCGGGGTGATCACCTGACCGGCGCGCAGCACCGCCGTCCCCGCGGTGACGTCCTCACCGGCACGGCGGATGTGCTGGCCACGGGCGGCCGCGCGGATCGTCACCGTGTCCGTCGCCCCGTCGGTGGCCTCGACCGGGACCACTGCGGTGGCACCGGACGGCAGCGGAGCCCCGGTCATGATGCGGTGCGCGGTTCCCGGCTGCAGCGTCAACGGGTCCGTGCGCCCGGCCGGGATGTCCTCGGCGACCGGCAACCGCACCGGGGTGTCCTCGGTGGCGCCCGCGACGTCATCGGCGACGACGGCGTAGCCGTCCATCGCGGAGTTGTCGAAGCCGGGCAGGGAGAGCGGGGCGACGACATCGGTGGCCAGCACCAGTCCGAGCGCGTCGTTCAGCGGAAGATCTTGCGGTGCGCGGGATTTGATCAGACCCGCGACCACCTTCTGGTGTTCTTCGACGGTCCGCATCATCACACCGGGAAGCTGACGCCGGTGAGCTCTTCGGACACCGCCCACAGCCGGCGCTGCAACTCCTCGTCATGCGACTGCTTGCTGGAGGTCACGAGCTTCGGGTAGCCGCGGAGTTCCCGGAACCCGTCCGGTCCGTAGTACTGGCCGCCCCGCACGCCGGGATCGGTTGCGGCGCGCAAGGTGGCCAGGGCGCCCTTCAGCGCGCTGTTGACGAGGAGGGTGGTGATCTTGCTGACGCCCGGCAGCCCGGCGCCGGGGATGTGCCGCGTGAGTTCGGTGTCCGAGATCCCAGGATGAGCGGCCACGGCGATCGTCGGCTCGTTCTTGGCAGCCAGACGCCGCTGCAGCTCGTAGGTGAACAACAGGTTCGACAGCTTGGACTGCCCGTACGCGGCGACGCGGTTGTAGCTGCGTTCCCACTGCAGGTCGTCGAAGTGGATGCCGGCCTGGATGTCGTGGGCGATGCTGGCGACCGCGACGACGCGCGATCCGTCCACCGGGAGCAGGTGATCCAGCAGCAGTCCGGTCAAAGCGAACGCGCCGAGGTGGTTCGTGCCGAACTGCAGCTCGAAACCGTCGATGGTGGTCTGCTTCGGCGGGTACATCACGCCTGCGTTGTTGATCAGCAGGTCGATGCGCGGATAGGCGGCCTTGAGCTCGTCGGCAGCGGTCCGGACCGAATCCAGCGAGCCCACATCCAGCTGCTGCAGTTTGAGGTCGGCCTTCGGTACGGCGGCGGTGATCTGGTCGACGGCCTGACGGCCCTTGTCCAGGTTGCGTACCGCGATGACGACGTGCGCGCCTCTGGTGGCGAGCACACGGGCGGTCTCGTAGCCCAGACCGGTGTTGGAGCCGGTGACGATCGCGACCCGGCCGGACTGATCGGGGACGTCGGCCTCGGTCCATTTGGAATTGGCGCTCATGAGTGTTGAACATACGGAATCTGGGTGCTGGACGGCACCCCGGCGCCATAGCAGTCTGGGAGCCATGCGGAACCTGCCGGCCGTCCAACCGTGCCGCAGATCCCGTTGTCCACGTGGAACGAAACAGACTGGAAGACGGTGTTCGCCCGGTGAAATTGATCGATCCGGCCCAGCCGCCGAGCCGTAAGGCACCACTGGTGTGGGCGTTGAGCGCAGCTGTCCCGTGGGCGGTGCTGGCATTCGCGCAGTTGATCTGGTTCGCAATCGACTCTCGGATGCTGTGGTTGCACGGCGCGGCCGCGATCGTCACGGTCCTGGGCGCGGTGCTGTTCATCGCGGTGGTGCCGATGTGGCGTTACCGCGTGCACCGGTGGGACATCAACGTCGGGTCCGGGACGCCGGCGGTGTACACCCGCACCGGGTGGCTGGTGCAGGAGCGTCGTATCGCGCCGATCTCCCGGGTGCAGACCGTGGACACCTACCGGGGTCCGCTGGACCGGTTGTTCGGCCTGGCCAACGTGACGGTGACGACGGCGTCCTCGGCGGGGGCCGTACGGATCGTGGCGCTCGATGACGACGTCGCCGAGCGGGTGGTGGCGCAGCTGACCGACATCGCGGCGATCGGTGAACAGGACGCCACGTGACCACGCCCGCCGAGCGGGCCACCGAGCCGACATGGCGCCGGCTGAGCCCGCGTATGCTCCTGGTCCACCCGGTTCATGAAGTGCTGCAGCAGATTCCGCTGCTGATCGGCGCGGTGGTGCTGGGCTCGGCGACCGGCAACTCGGGGTGGACGATCGCGGCCATCGCCCTGACCATCGCCGTCGGTCTGGCGCGGTGGTTCACCACCAGCTACCGCATCGAACCGGACGAGGTGCAACTGCGCACCGGGCTGTTGCAGCGCAAGGTGCTGTCGGTGCCGCGCAACCGGATCCGGTCGGTGTCCACCGATGCCCGGCTACTGCACCGGCTGCTCGGGCTGACCGTGCTGCGGATCAGCACCGGCCAGGAAGCCAAGGGCGACACCCAGTTCGCCTTGGACGCGGTCGAGGCGCAGCAGGTGCCGAGGCTGCGCGCGATCCTGCTGGCCGATGCCGTCCCGGTCGCCGATGCTCCGGCGGGCCGGGAGCTGGCCCGGTGGCAGCCGTCCTGGCTGCGCTACAGCCCGCTGAGCCTGACCGGCCTGGCGATGATCGCCGCCGCGACGGGGGTGATCTATCAAGCCGGAGTGGGTGTGGCACTGCGAAACTCGGCGATAGCCCAGTCCGGTATCGCGGTCGCAGAACGCCTGGGCGTCCTGATCAGCGTGGTGGTTGGCGTCGTGGTCGTACTGGTGGCCTCGGTGGTGCTCTCGGTGTTGCGGTCCTTGCTCACCTACGGGAATCTGGTGCTGCGCAGAGATTCCGACGTACTGCACCTGCAGCACGGCCTGCTGCGGCTGCGGGAACACACCTACGACATGCGCCGGATGCGCGGCGGCACACTACGTGAGCCACTGCTGGTCCGTGCCTTCGGTGGTGCCCGCCTCGATGCGGTGATGACCGGCGTCGGCGGCGAAGGGGAGGCCTCGCTCCTGCTGCCACCGTGCCCTGCGGCCACCGCCAGATCAGTGCTGGCCGAGTTGGTCCACAACCCCGGCGTAGTGGAAGCACCGCTGGTCACCCACGGACCGGCGGCGATGCGCCGGCGCTGGACTCGTGCCCTCGTGCTGCCCGCGGTGGTCGGGTTGGGGATGCTCGTGGTCGGGGTGCCGGCGTGGGCCTGGGTGCTGTGGGTGTTGTTGGTCGGGTGTTCGGGGCTGGTGGCCGCGGACCGGTCGCGGTCCCTGGGCCACCTGGTGCGCGACGGCTGGTTGGTGGCTCGCGCCGGAAGTCTGGAACGCCGCCGCGATCACCTGGACACCGCCGGGATCATCGGATGGACGGTGCGGCAGACGTTCTTTCAGCGTCGCGCCGGGGTGGCCACCCTGATCGCCGCGACGGCGGCGGGGGAGAAGCACTACCAGGTGCTCGATGTGCCGGCCGAACAGGCATGGTCGGTGGCGGTGGCCGCTACGCCCTGGGTGGCCGACAACGGTTGGGTTGAGAGTTGATGCGGCCGGCACCGGCACGCAATTCGTGCCAGTGCCGGCCGCTTTGCCGCTAGCGCGACGGAACCCAGGCGAGGTCTTTGACGTCGGTCGTGACCCGATCGTCGTCCCGGTGGACCTTCCCCTCCTTCATCACGAAGCACGTCGCTTTCAGATCGGCGATGTTCTGCAGTGGATCCCCGTCGACGGCGACCAGGTCCGCATATGCGCCGGCCCGCAGGCAGCCGATCTTGCCGTCCTGACGCAGGACCTCGGCCGCCACGGTGGTGGCAGACTGAATCGCCTGCAATGGCGTCATGCCGTATTCGACCATCAAGTCGAACTCGTCGAGTTGTTCCCCGTGCGGGAACGACCCGATGTCGGTGCCGAACGCGATCTTCACACCGAGTTCGAGGCCTCGTTTGAACGCACCTTCGTGTCGCTTGACGAAGCGCTTCTCGAAATCGGTGTTCTGGCGCTTGTAATACGTCTGCATCGTCGGTACCCAGTAGGTGCCGATCTGGAGCATCGCCTGCAGGTCTTCCTCAAGCAGCAGTGGACCGTGCTCGAGTGTGCGCACGCCGCCGTGAATGGCGGCCTGCGCACCGTGTCCGCCATAGGCGTGCGCGGCGACGTCGCGACGGAATCGCTTCGCCTCCTTGACGATTGCCCGAACATCCTCGATGTCGAACTGATGCAGCGGCTCCATCGTCTCTGGCTCGACATCTTTGCGAGTGCTCGTGCAGTAGATCTTGATCCAGTCGGCGCCGATCTTGATCTGGCGGCGAACCTCGCCGATGTAGGCGTCCCGTGAGTCGGCCATCGCCGCGACATCGGGCAGATTGAGCTCCGGATTGACCTTGTCGTCGATCCTCATGTCGCCGCCGGTGATGGAGATCGCGTCGGTGGCAACCCACATCCGCGGGCCGGGAACCGTGCCGGCGGCGATCGCGTCGCGTAGAGCCGTATCCCCGTGCCAGACCTGCTCGTTGTCGGTGTCGCGCTGGCTGGTGATGCCGATCTCCAGCGCGCGCGCCGCGGCCGCCACTCCTTCGATCATGCGGTACACCTGGGTCTTGAAAAGGATTGCAGGAGGCCATACCTGGTCCTCCGGCCGCAGCAGCATATGTGTGTGGCAGTCGATGAGACCGGGAAGCAGCGTGCGATCGCCGAGATCGACGACCACGGCACCGGGCGGGGGAGTGTCGACTACCGACTCGATCTTGCCGCCGCTCAAGACGACAACGGCATCCTCCAGATACGTGTCCCGCTCCGGATCGAGAACGCGCTTCGCCCGTATCGCATATTGGGTTTCGGTTTCTACTGTGTTCATTCCTTACCTTCCTGTTGATGGGTCCGGGAGTGTGTCGGCGTGCGCCGAGGTGTGCTGGGTACGAGGTGACACGAGACGCGGTGGGCGTGACCGTCGACGGGATCGAGAGACGGTGCCCGGACCCGACATTCGTCGACTGCCACCGGGCAACGCGTCTCGAACGAGCAGCCGGATGGGGGCTGGATCGGACTCGGGGGGTCACCGATGAGTGTTGGCGTCGGCAGTCCGCGTCCGGCGGCGTCCAAGGTCGGGACCGAACCGAGCAGCGCCTGGGTGTAGGGGTGCTGCGGTGTCGTCAGGACTGTGTCGACATGACCTACCTCTACGATCTTGCCGAGGTACATCACCGCGATCCGGTCACTGATCTGGCGAACGACATCGAGATCGTGGGCGACGAAGACACAGGTCAAGTCGAGTTCGTCGCGCACGAGGGCGAGTAGGTTCAGTATCTGGGCCTGGACCAGGACGTCCAATGCCGATACCGGCTCGTCGCAGACGAGTACCGACGGATTGACGGCGAGTGCGCGCGCAATGCCGATGCGCTGAAGCTGGCCGCCCGAGAACTCGTGTGGATAACGGCTCGCGACCTTGGCCGAAAGCCCCACCAGGTCAAGCATCTCCGAGACCCGGCGATGGATCGACTGCTTGTCTCCGAGCTTGTGCACGACAAGGGGTTCGCCGATGATCGCGCCGACGCTCATCCGGGGATTGAGCGAGGTGTAGGGATCCTGCAGGACGATCTGGACAGTTTTCGTCAGCTGCCGCCGGGTTCGCCGATCGGCCTGGCCGACCTCGGTCCCGCCGACATGGATCTCACCTTCGGTGGGGCGGTCCAGGCCGACGATGAGCCGGCTCAACGTTGATTTGCCACAGCCGGATTCGCCGACCAGGCCCAGGGTCTCGCCGCGCACCACTTCGAGATCGACACCGTCGACGGCGCGGAGCAGTTGGTGACGACCCAACCCGCGGGCGACCTTGTAGTGGCGTCGGACAGCCCGCAATTTCAGCATCGGCTCTGCCGCCGGCTTGGAAATGGTTTCACTCGACATGGCACGCACACGCTCCCTCAGAGGCTCGTGGACTCAGTTGGGGATCGGTTGTGGAGCAGATCTCGATGGCCTCGCTGCAGCGGAATCTGAACGGGCATCCGGTGAGCCCGGCAGTGAGTTCGGGTGGTCCTCCCGGCAGGACATCGAGCTGCCCTGCGCGCCGGTTCGGGCTGGGGATGGCGCGTAGCAAGGCTGCGGTGTACGGGTGGTGTGGCCGCGCGAGCAGAGACCGGGTCGGTCCCGTCTCGACGATGCGGCCCGCGTACATGACAGCCACCCGGTCAGCGATCGCTGCCGCCGCTTTGAGGTCGTGGGTGATGAGGATCAGGCCCATGCCGAGTTGCTCCTGCAGTGACTTCAACAGGTGCAGAATCTGCAATTGCACCGTCGGGTCGAGGGCGGTGGTGGGCTCGTCGGCGATCAGGATCCGCGGCGACTGCGCCAGGGCAATCGCGATGGCGACCCGCTGGCGCATCCCGCCGGAGAACTGGTGCGGATAGCTTCGGTACCTGGCTTCTGCGTCGGGGATGCGGACTTGGCGCATGAGTTCCAATGCGCGCTCTCGGGCCTGTATGCGCGACAGTCCCTGCCGGATGCGAAGTGCCTCACCGATCTGTGCACCGACACGGTGCACCGGGTTCAGTGCCGACAGTGAGTCCTGGAAGACGAGACCGATCCGAGCGCCACGCACGGACTGCATCTGACGTGGGGTGAGGCCGCGGAGGTCGAGGCCATCTGATTCGATGCGGCCTTCGACCGTGCAGGTTTTGGGCAGAAGCCCCATGACCGCCTGGGCGGTGAGGCTCTTTCCCGAACCGGACTCGCCGAGAAGTGCAAGCCCCTCGCCGGCCTTGACCTCGAGATCCACCCCTCGCAGGAGGGGAGTGCCGTCGCGCAGTGACACGCGCAGGTTGTCGAGGATCAGGGCTGGTTGTTGTGATTTCCCGCGCTGTTCGGGTGAAACGACGGGCATACTCGTCGATTTGGAGTTCATTTCGCATCCTTGGGATCGAGTGCGTCGCGCAGCGAGTCGCCGATCAGGATGAAGGCGAAGACGGCGGCGGTGAGAAATCCGGCTGGTGCGAGAAGCGGCAGGGGCGCATCGAGGAAGCGGCTCTGAGCGTCGTAGATGAGCTGGCCCCACGAGATGGTCGGCGGTTGGAGCCCTACTCCGAGCATCGAGACGATCGACTCGTAGGTGATGAAGAGTCCGAGGTTCGTGGTCACGACAACGAACCAGGGCGCCAGGCTGTTTCGCAGAACGTGATGCACAAGGATCCGGCTGTGGGTTCCGCCCGTCGCGCGGGCAGCCAGCACGAAGTCGCGATGCCGGACCTCGAGCACGGCCCCACGCATGATCCGCGCAACCGGGGGCCAGCCGCTGAGGGTCAGCGCGATCACCACTGCGGCCAGGCCGCCGTTTCCGACCAGAGTCAGGAGCACGCTCGCGCTCAGGAGCAGCGGGATCGACAGAGCGATCTCGGTCATCTTGGTCAGGACGGTGTCGATCCAGCCGCCGGCGTAGCCGGCGATGGCCCCGATTGCTCCGCCGAGAAGTCCGGTGAACAGAGCGACGAGCAGACCGACGGTGAGACTTGCCCTCGTGCCGTAGATCGATTGCGTCAGAACGTCGCAACCTTGCAGGTCGGTACCGAGCAGATGTTGTGGACTTGGGGAGAGCAGGGATTCGCTCAGAGAGCAGTCGCTGCTGCTGTACGGCGCGAACAGCCCGGGCATGACGGCCAGGGCAATCATCAGCAGAAGGAGGAAGGCTCCGATCTGCGCCTGCCGGGACTGACGTAGCTGGGTCCAGGACCGCTGCCGGTGTCCACCTGCCGGCTCTTCGACGGGCGGAGCGGACAGGTCGAGGTTATGCATGACGAATCCTCGGGTCTAGGAGGAGGTAGATGGCGTCTATTGCCAGGTTGATCAGTGCGTAGACCAAGATGATCGCGGTCACGATGCCCACCACCGCCGGTTTGTCGCCGAGGTAGATCGCGCGCGCGAGAGCCTGTCCCAGGCCGGGGATGTTGAAGATGAGTTCGACGATGACCGCCCCGCCGAACAGCGCTCCGAACTCGATGCCGGCAAACGTCACCACCGGGATGAGGCTGTTTCGCAACGCGTGATGCCGAACGACGCGCCAACGTCCGAGCCCCTTCGCCGTGGCGAGACGGACGTAGTCCTCGTCCAGCTGCTCGATGAGCTGTGATCGGGTAAGTCGTGTGATGTAGGCCGTCGAGGCAACTGCCAGAACGAATCCGGGCAACAGGAAGCTCTTCCATCCGGCCTCCAGACCCGACACGGGAAGCCACTGGAGCTTTACGCCGACGACGAGTTGGAGAACGAACGCGATGACGAAGAACGGGATGGACAATCCGGCCAGGGTGGCTGCGCGGACGATGTGGTCGATGGTGCGGTGGCGGTTGAGGCTGGCCAGCATGCCGGCACCGATCCCCAGGACACACGCGATGAGTACCGCAACGGCGGCGAGTTGTGCACTGACACTGAGCCGTTCGGCCAGCATGGGCGCGATCGGCTGGCCGGTGACGGTCTGGCCGAAGTCTCCGTGCAGAAGCCCTTGCACGTAGTACAGGTACTGGCGCCACAGCGGCTCGTTGAGGTGGTAACGGCTCTCGATGGCGGCGACGAAGGCCGGATCCGCGGCTCGTTCACCGGCGAGTGCGGCCGCCGGATTGGTCGGCAGTGCAAAGGCTAGAGCGAAGATCACCATTGTGCCGCCGAACACCACACTGAGCGTTTGCAGCGCGCGACCGAGGATGTATTTGACCATGATCAGTTGAACGCGACGTCTTCGACATGGATCCTGCGGAAGGCGTCCATGTGCACGCCGGTGACGCGTTCGGAGCTACCTACCGGGACCCGCTGTGTCCACAGCGGGACGTAGGGCATGTCCTTGAGCACGATCTGCTCTGCCTGGAGGTAGGTGTCGCGCGCTTGATCTGCCGACGCGGAGCCTTTGGCGCTCGCCAATTTCTCTTCGAAGGAAGGGTTTTGGTAGCCGGAGAAGTTCTCGGGAGATTTGGCACCGAAGACCGGCTCGAGATAGTTCCCGATGCTGGGGTAGTAGAAGGTCCAGGCAGTTCTGAACGCGGAGTCGACCGATCCGTTGCCCAGCTTTTCGAGTACCACCGCCAGGGTTGGATACGGCTTCGGCGTGACCTGAATACCGAGACTGTCCGACAGTTGCCGGGCCACAGCCTCGACCCAGGGCTTATTGTCGGGGCTGTCGGTGCTGTACGCGATCGAGAATCCATCACGGATGCGGTTGTTCGCGGCTTGATCGAAGAGGCGTCTGGCGGCCTCGGGATCGTGCGTGCATGTCTGGCCGCATGCGTCTGCCGCTGCCCCCGGCACGAGGCTGGGCACGTAGCCGGTTGCGGGCTCGCGAGTGCCCGCGAATACGGCGTTGCTGACGGTCTGCCGGTCAATGGCCATCGAGACGGCGTGACGAACGTCGGCGGAATCGAATTGCGATGAAGAGAGCGGGAATCCGAGGTACTCCAATCGCCCGCTGCCGAACTCCTCGTAGTTCCCGCCGAGGATTCGCCGCGCTTCGTCGACCTTCGACGCGGGAATCCCCGGCACGATGTCGACCCCGCCGGAGACCAGGTCGTTGTACGCGGTGTCGAAGCTCTGGTAGATCCGGTAGGTCAGAGACGAGGCCTTGGCCGGAGTGCCGGCATACTCGTCGAACCGGGTCATCTGGATCTCTTGGTCGTGGACCCATTCCCCGTTCATCTTGAAGGGGCCGTTACCGATCGGCGCCCGCTCGAATGCTTTCGGATCCTTGAAGGCCGCTGTCGGCAGAGGTGAGAAGGCGGGGTAGCCGAGCATGATCTCGAACTGCGAGTCGGGTGTTTTCAGGTCGATCCGGAATGACTTGTCGTCAATCACGCGAAGACCACTCATCGCGGTCGCTGAGCCTGCGGAGACGTCGTCGTAGCCCTGAATGTTGTTGAACACGTATGAATTGAGCTGGGCCGCATCGCGGCTGGCGTTGAAGTTCCACGCGTCGACGAATGAGGAAGCCGTCACCGGTTCGCCGTTGTGGAACGTCCAGCCGGGGGCGATACGCACATCCCAGTGCTGGCTGTCGGCGCTCTTGATCTCGGAAGCGACCCCGAGTCTCGTTTCATTGCTCCCTGGATCGAACGTCACCAGCGGCGTGAACAGTGATGTCACGACCTGCGAGCCGTACACCTCCGAATAGTTTGCTGGCATCAGCGATGAAGGTTCCAGGATCGCGACCGACATCTTGCCGCTCGACGCGTCCCCGGAACCTCCATTTCCACATGCAGTCGCACTGATGGCGATCGCCGCGATCGCTAGTCCTATGAGTCGTCGCATGGCCCTCTTTCCCGCTACTGTGTTCTGAATACAGTGTGCTACATTTTGGCCCGTGTCAAGGCTTTCTGCGGGATTCGGTGAACTTGATCACCGGTCGGCGGACGGTCGTGTGGCTGCATTCGTGGTGGTTGTCGAACGATGGAAAGGGCACCGATGCAACGACGTACGCTCCTGAAAGGCGCTGGGATCGGCATGGTGGGTGCATCCACCTTGGCCGCGGCCGGATGTGGAAGTGAGGCAGCGACGCTGCGGGTCCGCAGCATGTCGGGCTTCCATGTCGGCGGACGATCGCTGTCGGTGCGCGGCGAGGCGACCCGGCCGATGTTCACCGCGGCCGGCGTGCCCGCGGCGACCGTTGATCCGAACGGCGACATCGAAATCGGGCAGCTGTACGCGCACGAAGTGAGACTCGACAACCCGCGCACCGAGGCCCCGGTCGTGTTCTGGCCCGGCGGCGGACTATCCGGGGTGTGCTACGAAGGCACGCCCGACGGGCGTGCGGGTTGGCAGGAGCGGTTCTTGCGCGATGGATACGACACGGTCGTCTGCGACCCGGTCGGTGGTGGCCGAGCGCCGTCGGCCCGCTATCCCGAGGTCTATCCGAGCGAGCCCCTGTTCCGCACCAAGGCGGAGATCTGGGACATCTTCCGGATCGGGCCGGGCAGCGGGTACGCGACGGACCCGGGGAGTCGCACGGCGTATCCGGGAACGCGCTTCCCGGTCGACGCGTTCGATCAATCGATGCGACAGGTGATTCCGCGGTACAAGCTGTCGGACGATCTGCGGTTGCCCGCTTATGACGCGCTGTTCGAGCGGCTCGGTCGCGGCATTCTGCTCTCCCACAGTGCCTCCGGGCCGGACGCATTCGCCACCGTCGTGGGGAACCCTGATCGCGTGGTCGCGCACATCGCGGTCGAACCGAGCGGTTCAGCGGTTCCGGCCGGCACTGATCTGAGTCCGATCAAACACATTCCGCACCTGGTGATCTGGGGTGACCGCATCGATGACGAGCCGGCCGCCGGGTGGCGAGATCTCTGGAACTCGACCCGCGAGTACACCGACCGGCTGCAGGCGGCGGGTGGCAACGTCACCTGGATCGACCTGCCTGCCAGTGGCATCACCGGTAACACGCACATGTCCATGTGGGACGACAACTCAGACCAGATCGCCGGCCTTATCCTCCGGTGGTTGAAAGACGTTGTCTAGCAGTCCGCGTGCGCTGGACTGCTTTCAGTGGGTGTGGCCTGTCTCGTCACTCCAACCGCCGAGCAGCCGCTGGAGACCCGACATGGCGTCCACCACGTCGCGGTCGCTGGCGGCGAACGAGAGTCGAATATGGCCGGGTGCGCCGAAGGCCTCGCCGGGGACCACTGCGATCCCGAGTTCGTCGAGAAGGTAGGTGGCGAACTCGATGCTGTCGGCGAACTGACGCCCGTTGACGCCTCTGCTCAGCACCTCGGAGACATCCGGGAAGCAGTAGAACGCGCCGGCGGGCTCAGCGGTGTGGACACCGGGCAGTCCGTCGAGCACCTGCAGCATGAGGTCGCGGCGACGGGTGAACGCGGCCACTGCGGCCGGAACATGCTCAAGTCCACCCCGCAGGGCGGCCAGCGCGGCCGCTTGGGCGATGTTGCTGACATTGGATGTCAAGTGCGACTGCACTTTTGCCGCCGCAGCGGCAATTGGCCCGGGAGCGTGCAGCCAACCCACTCGCCAGCCGGTCATTCCATAAGTCTTCGAGACTGCGTGCACGGTGACGGTGGCCGCCGCGATCTCCGGACTGACCTCGCGGATGGTCGCAAACTCACGGCCATCGAAGATCAGGTGTTCGTAGACCTCGTCACTGAGTACGAGGAGACCCCGGCGAAGGGCCCACTCGGCAATCGCCCCGAGTTCTTCGGCGGAGTACACCGCGCCGGTCGGATTGGACGGCGAGCCGATCACCACGATGCGGCTGCGGTCCGTCCAGGCCGCCTCCAAGGACTCGACGACTACCTTCCCTTCCGGATCGGTGGGCACGAATACCGGTTCCGCCCCGACCAGACGTGCGGCCTCTGGGTAGGTCGTCCAGTACGGGGTTGGTATCAGGACCTCGTCGCCGGGGTTGAGAAGGACTGCCATGGCGATATATACGGCCTGCTTGGCCCCGTTGGTCACCACGATCTCGTCCGGGCCGGCGACTCCGGCCATGGCGCTCGCCATCGCCGCCCTCAACTCTGGCAGGCCTGATGATCCGGAGTAGCGATGGGTCGCGCGTGCCGAGCACGCTTCAGTAGCTGCTTCGAGGACATGATCGGGAGGCGTGAAGTCGGGTTCGCCGGCGGCCAGCGACAGCACGTGTCGTCCCATTGCTCGCAGTTGTGCCGACCTGGCAGCGACTACCATTGTGGCCGAAGGTGATACGGCATTGACTGTGCGGCTAACGGTAATCATCGTTGCGCTCCTCAGAATCGGTGAAGGACGCGCTGGCGGGGTTGGCGCGGTCCAGTACTGCCAGGAAGGCTCGGTTGTCTGCAGGCGTGCCGATCGAGACGCGCAGCCATCCTGCCGGTCCGACATTGCGGATGGCGATCTTGGCGGCCGCCAGATCTTCGAAAAGGCTCTCGGAGCACGTCATGCCAGTGAACAGAAGGAAGTTCGCGTCGCTGTCGGCCGTCCTGAACCCTCGGCTTTCCAATTCTGCTCGTAGCCAGTCACGTTCGTCGAGGATGGCCGGAATCCGCTCGAGTAGCCGTGGGGCGTGAGCGAGAGCGACTTTCGCTGTCGCCGCGGCGAGGCTGCTGACCGGGTACGGCAACGACATCATCCGTAGGTCGTGTATGCGAGCCTCCGCCGCGACGATGTACCCGATTCGCACGCCCGCGAGGGCAAAGGCTTTGGACAGTGTCCGGGCGACGACCAGGTTTTGATGTTCGTGGATGCGTGGCACGACCGACCGTGTGCGGGCGAACTCGTGGTACGCCTCATCGACCACGACGATCGAGTCCCGGGCCGCATCGACGAGCTGCTCGATGGTGTCCGGCGGCAGCGGCATTCCGGTGGGATTGTTCGGATTCGAGACCATGATGATGTCGGGACGCACCCGTGCGATGACGGAGCGGGCGTGCTCGGCAGTCAACGTGAAGTCGTCTGCTCGCATCCCGTCGTGCCATTCACTTCCCGTGATGGCTGCCAGCTGCCGGTGCATGCCGAAGTCGGGGGTGAAACCCAAGATCCGGCGCCCGGGGCCACCGTAGGCGAGGAGCAGCTGAAGCAACACCTCGTTGGAGCCGTTGCCGGCCCAGACCTCAGCGGGTTGTATGTCGTGGCCAACGTAGCGGGCCAACGACTCCCGTAGACCGGTAACGGTCGTGTCGGGGTATCTGTGCGCGCCTTCGAGGGCTTGTTTCAGCTCGGCGAGCATGTTGGACAACACGTCGGCGGGCGGCGGGTACGGGCTCTCATTGTTGTTGAGACGGTGCACAACTCCGCTGAGTGCAGACGCTGCCGTGTAGGTTGCCAAACCCGCCAAGTCGTCCCGAATGGAAATCTGTCGTCGCGATGTCCCTATGGTTGTCACCCGGCGCCGCCGCCGTTGATGCGCTCGATGAGTCGTTCCATCCCGGTCAGCCAATTGCGGTCCAGCTCGCGGCAGGCTTCCTTGATGTCACCTGCCGCTATCGCGTCCGCGATACGTGTGTGCTGTCCGGCTGACTCCCCGAGGGCGGAGGGGTCACTGAGGTACGCGTGCTCATAGCGGTGCACCACCAATTTCTGGTCGCAGATAAGGCGTTTCAGGCGCCCGTTCGGGCAGGCGCTCATCAGCAGGTCATGCCACTCGTCATCGGCGGCCTGCGCCACGACAGCGTTCGACGATTGCTGAATATCGCGAGCGTGGTCACCTAGCCGCGGTGCGATCGCGGCGAGCTGGGCGGCATCGGACGTCCGCAACGCGAACTGCTCCAACGCGGAGATGATGGGGTAGGTCTCCCGGACCTCCGTGTCAGTCAACGGCGACAGCCAGAATCCGCGGCTCGGGCGCGCTTCGATCAGGCCATCGTTGGCGAGGGCAGACAGTGCCTCGCGTAACGGTGTGCGACTTACGCCGAGCTCTGCCGCCAGATGAACTTCATTGATTCGCGTGCCGACGGGGTAATCGCCGCGAAGCAACTTGTCCAGAACCGCAGACTGAACGGCGTCGCGGAGCAAATGTCTCTCTACGACCATTGCAATCCCTCCTCGGGTGTGTACTGTACCGCAACAGTAGACTGAATACAGTAGGCAATGGAGGATTTGGTGGTCGAGATAACCCCAATAGCACGGTCGGCATCCGTCATCCGCGAGCTGGCGCTGACTGCTTCGCCGGACGACTACTGGCCTGGTTGCCGTCGATGGCACACGACAATGCCCGGCTATGTGCCGACTGAGCTGGTTCATGTCCCCACGCTTGCGGAATCGATGGGCGTCAAGAACGTCTGGGTAAAGAACGAGCAGGAGCGCTTCGGCCTGCCGTCGTTCAAGATCCTCGGGGCCTCGTGGGCGGTGAACCTGACACTCAGTGCGCTGTGTGGGAAGCCCCCGGCAGGCAGCTTCGCCCATCTCCGGCGACGGGTGAGCGGACGCGAATTCACGTTGACATGTGCCACCGATGGCAACCATGGCCGTGCTGTCGCGCGGATAGCGCGCGATCTTGGTCTCGGCGCTGTCGTCTATGTGCCCAGCACCATTTCCAGACCAAGGATCGACGCCATTCGTTCTGAAGGCGCCGACGTGGTCGTGGCGTACGCCTCATACGACGACACTGTGCAGTTCGTCGCCGACCAGGCCCAGAGAAACCCCCACTACGTGCTGATCTCGGACACGTCATGGCCGGGTTATGAGGACGTCCCCGCGGCGGTGATCGCGGGCTACGCGACCATCATGGCCGAAATCCAACAGCAGCTCGATGCCGGCGGCGTCCAGCCTGCCGAGTCACTGGCAGTCTTTGCACCGGCCGGCGTGGGGGCTCTCGCCGCGGCGGTCGCCCGCCATTTCCGATCCCGGCCCCGGACCTTGTTGGCGACCGTGGAACCGCAAGGGGCCGACTGCATTGCCAAATCGCTACGCGAAGGCAAGCGGGTTGAGGTCCCGGGCCCACATCGTTCGATAATGGCGGGGCTCAACTGCGGTGTTCCGTCGCTGCTGGCATGGGGGGAGCTCTACGGATCGATCGATGCCGCGATAACGGTCGACGACGACGATGCCCGAACCGCCATGCGGGAGTTGGCCGACGTAGGAGTCGAGTCGGGTGAGAGCGGGGCGGCATCGCTTGCCGGCGCGACGGCGTACTTCCGGCACCACCGGGACGGCGCCACCGAAGCCGGCGAGGCGTACGACCATGTCCTGATCTTGAACACCGAGGGGGCGGCGGATCCAGATGCCTACGCCGCCACCATCGCCGGCGACGAGGACACGGTCCAACCCGGCGGCGAGACGATCCATGCCGGGTGAATCGGAAGACGGCCGTTCGGCGGAATCGGAGGTTCGATCGGTAGCGGAAGCCATTGTCGTCGGCCGTCGCATCCGACTCGGCCATGGTCAACCACGCCCGGAACCGGCCGCGATCCTGGTGCGGGGCGGCCTTGTCGAAGAAGTCAGCCCGGGGTGTGATCGTGCTCCGTCGAGTTGGCCGACGGCGCCGACGATCGACCTCGGTGAGCTCGTCGCCGGTCCGTCGTTCATCGACATGCATGTGCACGTCACTGAGCCGGCCCAAGGCGATTCAGACGTCGTGGCCGGCCCCGTCGACAACGGCGAATGCCGTGCGCACGCACGTCACGCACTTGAATCGCTTCTCAGCGTCGGGGTGACCACAGCTCGCGATTGTGGTGGGCCCGCACCGCTCATCTTCGAGATCGCCCGGGATGCGTGGCCGGCGTCAGACCGAGCCCGGCTCTATCCGGCCGGTGCGCCGCTGACACCGCCGGGAGGGCACGCCGCGCGGATGGGCGGCGAAGCATCGGGCGGGTTCGCACTGGAGAAACTCGTGGAGAAATTCGCGGCTGCCGGGGCAACCCAGATTAAGGTCATGGCCTCTGGTGGCGGTACAACGGGATCGAATCCCTGGGATGCCGCGTTCACAACAGCCGAGCTCGAGAGAATCGTCGCGGCCAGTCGAGCAGCCGACCTTCCGGTGACTGCTCATTGCCTGTGTGCCAACTCAATTCGGCAGGTCCTCTCCGTCGGCATTCGCGTGATCGAGCACGCGAAATTCCGCTCTCCCGGCGATCGGCGGATCGATGCCGGAATACGTGCCGAGGTGGCACGCGAACTCGTGGACCATGAGGCGGTGGTGGTATCGACACTCAGCGTGGGCCACTACGTGCTGGACCGAGCTCCCGCCGCGGCGGCCATCCGCGAGGTGTGGACCCGTCGGCAACGAAACGACCTGCTCGACACGCGGGACCTCATCGACGCGGGTGTCACCATCGTGGCGGGTACGGACGCCGGTTGGCGATGGACACCCTTCGACGCCCTGCCCACCGAACTACGCCTCCTTACCCAATCCGGTATGTCCGCGGGCGAAGCGCTGCGCGCCGGGACCGAGACCGCAGCGGCGGCGGCACGGCTGCCGGGGGTAAGCGGGAGACTGGCCGTCGGGAGCTTCGCCGACTTGGTTGCCTATCCGGCCGATCCGCACCGGGACATCACTGTGCTCGAATCAGCCGCACTCGTCGTACGCGGCGTCGCGGCGAAAGGTGCCAGCCCCGAGTTGCGCTGAAATCGCGGGCGTTTACTGTCGCTGCATGGCTATCGGTGGAGTGCTGTTCGACATCGATGGTGTGCTGGTCACCTCCTGGCAGCCCATCGACGGCGCAGCGCAGACGCTGCGGGTTCTGGCCGAGAACCAGATCGCCCGGTCCTACCTGACCAACACCACTACCCGTACCCGCGCGCAGATCGCCGACCTGCTGACCGCGGCCGGCATGGACGTCGCCGCCGACGAAGTCATCACCGCGGCGGCGCTGACCGCCGAGTACGTGCGCGACCGCTATCCCGGCGCCCGGTGTTTCCTGGTCAACAGCGGGCAGATCGGTGAGGACATGCCGGGCGTCGACGTCGTCTACTCGAGTGACTTCACCGGACCGGCCGCACCTGACACCCCCGACGTGGTGCTGCTCGGCGGGGCCGGGCCGGAGTACAACCACCTCACGCTGAGTTGGGTCTACGACTGGATGGCGCAGGGAGTGCCGGTCGTGGCGATGCATCGCAGCACCGCGTGGACTACCACCGACGGACTGCGGGTGGACACCGGCATGTACCTGGCCGGTATGGAGGAGACCTCGGGCCGCAAGGCCACCGCCGTCGGCAAGCCGGCCCCGGAAGGGTTCCTGGCCGCCGCGAACCGCCTCGGCGTCGACCCCGAAGAGATGTACATGATCGGCGACGACCTCAACAACGACGTGCTGGCCGCGCAGGTGGTGGGGATGGCAGGCGTGCTGGTGCGTACCGGCAAGTTCCGTCAGGCCACGCTGGACCGTTGGGCCGCAGACGAATTCGCGATGCAACCCAACTACGTCATCGACTCGGTCGCCGACCTTCCTGAACTGTTGGAGCTGTAGCCGTCCCGGTCGTGGTCCTGGTCGTCGTCCTGGCAGCCGTCCCGGCGTCGGCGCCGCGTCGTTTTCTACACCTGGGTAGTACTTTTCGGCGAGCGCGACGCTCACGTAGAAATCGGCGAGCGCGTTGTCGGGCGCAGGAGCGCCCCGCTACACCGTGTAGCGCCTGTCGTACCCGGCCTGGCGTTCGGCGATCTGCTGGGCGCGGTCATAGTTCAACTGCTCGGGGTTGTAGTTGGGATCATTCGGGTCGTTCACGATGCCCGCGACCTCAGAAGCCTTCACCACACGCGTCGTCACCGTCGGGTTGTTGGTGGAATCCGGGTCCACCCCCTGGAACCGCATCGAGATGGTGCCCTGGTTCAGCCCGCCGGTGGACACCCAGTTCGCCACGCCAGGATCGTTCTTGGACACCACGATCGTGTACGTGCCGTCCGCGTTCTTGATGGCCTGACTGTTGTTGAGACTGGTCTGCTGGTTGCGGGTGTCGTTGGTGATGGTCCAGTCGTTGGTCACCGGCACCACGAAGTACTCCGCATCACCGGGATCCACGGTGATGATCATCGCCTCGTCGTCTTTGAGCTGGAAGTAACCGGCGCTCTGCAACTGCGTGGAGAGGAACTGGGCGTTGTGCTGTGGCTGGGACAGCGTGTTGGGCTGGCCGGTCGCGGTCGCAACCGACATGTAGGTGTTCTCGCCGCTGATACCGGTGACCAGCATCAGGATGGCGGTCTCGGCGGACGACAACAGCAGCGGCACCCTGTCGAACGCCGGGACGATCGACACCAGGCTCATCAGAAGCGGGTTCTTCACCACCGTCTCGCCGATGACCGGGATGGCGAACCCGCCGATCTGGCTGAACAAGCTGCTGGGCGGCCCGGCGGTCTTCTCGATGGTCAGCGTCATCGGCGTCTCGGTATTCCAGTCTCCCAAGGTGTTTCGGGTGGCCAGGATGGTCGAGTTGGCGGGCGCCTGCAGGTAGTTCATCCCCTTCTCGGGGTTGGCCGGCGCCGCGTCCGGGCTCACCACGATGGTGAACGTCCCGTCGTCCCTGACGCTGAGTTCCTCACCGTTGAGATTCGCCGCGGTGACGCCATTGATGCCGGTCAGCACACTGAAATTGGTGTTGGCGGAAGTGGGGTGGGTGCTCGGGTCGGTCGGATCGTATCCCTGGACCTTCCCCTCGATCTTGTAGGTCGAGGCGCCGTTGATACCCGTGAATCGATAGACGGTGTCGGGATTGTCGTACCAGATCCGGGTGCCGCCGGCGTTCTGCCCGTTCCAACTGTGCGGCGGGTTGACCTGCAGCAGCAGCTTCGGATCGTTCGAATTCAGCAGCAGGAACTCGGTCGCCGACTGATTGGCGTACTCGGTCGCGGCCTCGTTGAGCTGTGCCAGGTTCGTGAAGTCGGGGCCGCCGACGGTCGCGAAGTTCTTGGCCGCCTCGACGTACCAGGCCGCCATCAGGACCACCTTGGCCAGCTGAACGAATGGCGTGTTGACGATCTGGCTGACCTGTCGCTCGGCCTCGAGCTGGTCCTCGGTGGCCAAAGTGCTCGTTGCCGCGCCGGTGACCTGCGAGGTGGTGACGGTGCTCTCGACCTGTTGTCCTTCCCGCGACCGGCCGAGGAGATCGAACGACGGGCCCTGCAGGCCGTCACGGCGCGACCAGCCCAGCAGCGCCGCAAGGCTGAGGTCCTGGACCGGGCTCACCGGAGATTCCGGGATGCGTGGTTTGAGCCGCTGGGTCACGTCAGCCACCAACTCGGGTACGGCCTGGGCGGGCGGCGCCTGGATGCGGGGTGTCGACACCGGAATCACC
The DNA here is from genome assembly GCF_004762045.1 of Mycobacterium sp. DL99. Classification (GTDB taxonomy): domain Bacteria; phylum Actinomycetota; class Actinomycetes; order Mycobacteriales; family Mycobacteriaceae; genus Mycobacterium. Next base: position 5,643,337 of record NZ_SJOM01000007.1, on the reverse strand, counting down.
TTGTTCACAACATCATTCGTCACAGTCTTGGTGACGACGGTCAGCGATTCCAGGGGTGTGGTGGCCTCGTCCTCGATCGAGCCTTGTGGCCTGGTGTCGAGCGTGGCCGGTCGCTTGCGGGGCGCATCAGCCGGCGTGCCTACGGCCCGGAAGACCTTCTGCCGGACATTGCCGACGGCGGTCTCGACGGCTTCGGCGGCCGTGGCGGATTTGGCATCGGTCTTGCGGTCAGTTGACGTTGTCGACGTTCGGCGCTCACCGGCCTTCGAGCTACCAAGGGCCGACTCCACTTTGGCGGACACCTCGCCGAGTCGTTTGGCCGGCTTGTCCGGGCCCGAGAGCGACGGCTTGCGGGGACCTCGCTTGGGGGTCGAGCTATCCGATTTCGGATTGTTGGTCGCCCCTGATGACGTTCCGGGCGAGTCCGGGCTACCGGTCCCGGCGGAAGCGATCGCGGTGCCGTTGGCAACCGCGACACCGATGCCCAACGCGACGGCGAGCCCGCCTACCCGTCCGATGAATCGTGCCCCTCCGGCGGTAGCGGACGTCGACGTCATTTGCTCTCCCCCAACTGTTCTGGCTGCAACAGAACGCAATTGGCCGACTGTAACAAGTTCCAGTTCGGTCTCGGGGGAGTTTGGCGGGACTCTGATTTCTTGTCGTGAGGGTGCTTGTCAGGCCTTCAGGTCCCGCACGGCTTCGATACGGGCCTTCAACTGATCGGTCGTCGCCGCGGCCACCGGCGGCCCGCCGCAGATGCGCCGGAGCTCGTTGTGGATCCAGCCGTGCGGCTTGCCGGTGCGGTGATGGGCGATGGTCACCAAGGTGTTGAGTTCACGACGCAATTCCCGTATCTGCCCGTGCGTGGTGCGCGGTGGTGGGGGACCACCCGATGCCGCCGCTTCGGCCGTGCGCTTCGTGAGTTGCTCATCCTGCCTGCGCCGCAGCAGGTCTCGCATCTGCTCGGCATCGAGCAGGCCGGGGATACCGAGGTAGTCGGCCTCCTCGTCGCTGCCGGCCGGGGTGGCGGTGCCGAACGAGGCGCCGTCGAAGATGACCTGGTCCAACTCGGCGTCCGCACCCAGGGACTCGAAGCCGTTCTCCAGCTCGCCCTTCTCGTCCTTGCGTTTCTCGGCGGCTTCGAGCGCCTCGTCGTCCAGCCCGTCGGATTCCCGATGCGGCTTGCCCAGCACGTGGTTGCGCTGGGCTTCCATCTCGCTGGCCAGCAGGAGCAGATTCGGTACCGACGGCAAGAAGATGCTGGCCGTCTCGCCGGCCCGGCGGGACCGCACGAACCGGCCGATGGCCTGAGCGAAGAACAGCGGTGTCGATGCACTCGTCGCGTACACCCCGACGGACAGGCGCGGCACGTCGACACCCTCGGACACCATGCGCACCGCGACCAGCCAACGGCTGGTGCTGGCCGAGTACTGACTGATCCGGTCGGACGCGCTCGGGTCGTCGGAGAGCACCACGGTGGGCACTTCGCCGGTGATCTTCGTCAGCAGATCGGCATAGGCGCGGGCGGTGGTCTGGTTGGTGGCGATGATCATGCCGCCGGCGTCGGGCACATGCTGACGCTTCTGCTGCAACCGCTTGTCGGCGGCCGCGATGACCGCCGGCATCCACTCGCCCGTCGGGTTCAGCGCGGTGCGCCAGGCCCGCGCGGTGTGCTCGGCGGTCAGCGGCTCGCCGAGGCGTGCCGCGTGCTCCTCGCCGGCGCTGTCACGCCAGCGGGCCTCACCCGAATAAGCCAGGAACACCACGGGCCGGACCACGCCGTCGGCCAGCGCGTCGGAATAGCCGTACACGTGGTCGGCCTGCGAGCGCTGGAACCCGGCCTCGTCGGGCTCGTAGTTGACGAACGGGATCGGGCTGTCATCGCTGCGGAACGGCGTACCGGTGAGTGACAGCCGCCGCGTCGCGTCATCGAAGGCTTCGCGCATCGCGTCGCCCCAGCTCTTCGAATCACCGCCGTGGTGGATCTCATCGAAGATGACGAGCGTCTTGTGGTTCTCGGTGCGCACCCGGTGCCGGGTGGGGTGGCTGGCCACCTGGGCATAGGTGACGACGACGCCGTGGTACTCGGCCGAGGTCCGGGAGTCGGAGTTGCTGAACTTCGGATCCAGCGCGATGCCGTTACGCGCCGCCGACTCCGCCCACTGGATCTTGAGATGCTCGGTGGGCACCACCACAGTGATGGCGTCGACTGTGCGGTCGTTGAGCAGCTCCGCCGCGATCCGCAGCGCAAACGTCGTCTTACCTGCGCCAGGCGTGGCGACCGCCAGGTAATCCCGCGGTTTGGCGGTCAAATACCGCACCAGCGCCTTGCGCTGCCAGCCCCGAAGTGCCTGGGTGCTGGGCGCTGCATCAGCCCGCACCCTAGGACTCCTCTCAGTCGGAAAGCATTCTAGGCCAGTGCGTTACGTCAGCGCATATCCGCAGGAGCGCGCCGGGCGTGTCGTTCAGATGAAGTAGTTGTCATTCTTGATGAACCACTCGGCGCGTTCCTCGTCGCTGAGGTCGGCCAACTGGGCGAACCCTTCGAAATAGGCCTCCCGCGGCGCGCCTGGAGCAAACAACATCAACAGGGATGTCGGCGCGTCGGCCTCATTCCGGAAACCGTGGATTCCGCCCGGTGGAACATACAGGAAGTCGCCCTGGTTGCCGTCCACCCAGTCGTTTCCGTCGTAGAGCTTGACGGTGCCAGACAGGACGAAGAAGGCCTCTGACATGGCCCGGTGAAAATGCGGGCCGGGCCCGCCGCCCTGCGGGCTGATGTCGATGCGATACAGGCCGTAATCGCCGTTGGTCTGCTGCTGGTTGGCCAGGTAGTGGTACTTGATGAGGCCGAGCGAATCGTAGTCGGGCGGTTCGTCGCCGCGTCTCAGCCGGGCGCTGACTTCGGGCTCGTCTCTGGTGTAGCGGGCCGGGGGATATGGGGGCACATTCTTGGGATCCCAGAACGACACGAGCGCCAGCCTAGCCGCGGCGAGCTTGTTCGCGCCGAGATCGACGCCAGGGTCGTCCGCGTCGCGCCGGAGCGGCCGTGGTGTCGAAATCGGCGGCGAGAATTCAGGCGTGCGCGTCCTGCAGCTGTGGGTACGTCACGCCGCTGAGCTCCTCTGACACCGCCCACAGCCGACGCTGCAGCTCCAGGTCATGGGACTGGTCACTGGACGGCACGACCTTCGGGTAGCCGCGGGTGGTGAGGTGCGGCCCGAAGTACTGGCCGCCGAGGGCGCCCGGATCGGTGGCTGCCCGCAACGTCGGCAGTGCGCCGGCCGCGGCGTCCTGGAACAGCGGACGCAGCAGCGGGATCGCGCTTTGCAGGATGCCGGGCAGGTGACGCATCAACTCGGTGTCCGAGCCGCCCGGGTGCGCGGCGAGCGCGGTGGTGTGTCGGCCGGTGAGGCGGCGCTGCAGTTCGTAGGTGAACAGCAGGTTGGCCAACTTGGACTGACCGTAGGCGCCCACGCGGCTGTAGCTGCGTTCCCATTGCAGGTCGTCGAAATGGATTGCGGCCTGGATGCGATGCCCGATGCTGCTCACCGTGACCACCCTGGATCCGGTAACCGGCAGTAGGCGGTCGAGCAGCAGGCCGGTCAGTGCGAAGTGGCCGAGGTGGTTGGTGCCGAACTGCAGCTCGAACCCGTCCTTGGTGGTCTCCTTCGGCGGGTACATGACGCCGGCGTTGTTGATCAGCAGGTCGATGGTGTCGTGCTTTGCCTTGATCTCGGCGGCGGCCTCACGCACTGACGCCAGTGACCCGAGGTCGAGGCGTTGCAGTTCGAGATCGGCTTGCGGCACCGACCGCGAGATCCACTCGACGGCGGCCTCGCCCTTGTCCAGGTTGCGGACGGCGAGGACGACGTGGGCGCCCTTGGCGGCGAGGGCCTTGGCGGTCTCGAGTCCGAGGCCGGTATTGGCGCCGGTGACGACGGCCGTGCGGCGGCTTTGGTCCGGAATGTCGGCGGTGGTCCACTTGGTCATGAGAGACTCCTAGGAGGCTAAGCGGAGTGAGCACTCCGGTTGTGTACGAATATACGGAACGTGCGCCCCGTTTTGTCAATGGTTTGCCGCTGACTGATTTGTGAGGTGTGGACGAATGCGTGCGGATGCGGCCCGGAACCGGGCCCGGGTGCTTGAGGTCGCCTACGAAACATTCGCGGCCGACGGACTGTCCGTGCCCATCGACGAGATCGCGCGTCGGGCGGGCGTCGGCGCGGGAACCGTCTACCGGCACTTCCCGACCAAGGAGGCGTTGTTCCAGGCGGTGATCGCCGAGCGGATCCGCGGCGTCGTGGAGGAGGGGCGAACCTTGCTGGCCGAGGATGATCCGGCCGATGCGCTGTTCAGCTTCCTGCGGTCGATGGTGCTGCAGTGGGGTGCCGCCGACCGCGGACTGGTCGATGCCCTCGCCGGTCTGGGCATCGACGTCAAGAACGTGGTACCCGAAGCCGAGGACGAGTACCTCGCGGTCCTCGGCGACCTCCTGGCCGCCGCGCAACGCGCGGGCACGGTACGAGGTGACGTCACCGTCGCCGAAGTGAAAGCACTCCTGGTCGGCTGCCAGGCGATGCAGGCCTATAACGACGACGTGGCCGAGCGGGTTACCTCAGTGGTGTTCGACGGGTTGCGGGCGGGAGTAGCGTCGGCCAAGTGAAGTTCGGCATCGCCACGTTCGTCGACGACGACACCATCGACACCGTGTCGCTTGCTCGTGCGATCGAGGAGCGGGGGTTCGCCTCGCTCATCATCGCCGAGCACAGCCACATCCCGGCGAGCCGGGAGTCCCCGTACCCGGAGGGCGGCGAGCTGCCGCCGTGGTACTACAACACCCTCGATCCGTTCGTGACTCTGGCCGCCGCGGCGGCGGTGACCACCACGATCGAACTGGTCACCGGAGTCGCCCTGCTCATCCAGCGCGATCCGATCCACACCGCCAAAGAAACCGCGAGCATCGACCTCCTCTCCGGCGGCCGGTTCGTCTTCGGCGTCGGCGCCGGCTGGAACCTCGAGGAGATGCGCGACCACGGCACGGATCCCAAGACCCGTGGGGCCCGCCTCGACGAGAGCATCGAGGCGGTCAAGGCGCTGTGGACCACCGAGCCAGCCGAATATCACGGCAAGTACGTCAACTTCGATTCGTCCTACTGCCGCCCCAAGCCGGTCCGGCAACCGCACCCGCCCATCTACATCGGCGGTAACTCCGACGCCACCGTCAAGCGGGTGATCCGCCACGGCGCGGGCTGGATCTCGACCGCGCAGCCACGCGATGTGCTGGCCAAGCGAATCGGGCAACTGCGTGCGGGCGCGGACTACGACGTGCCGCTGCTGATGTTCGGCGCACCCATCAAGGCCGACTATTGGCGTGCCGCTGAGGATCTCGGCTTCGGCCAGCTAGGGCTGTTCCTGCCGTCCGTCGGCAAGGATGAATCGCTACGACTGCTCGATGAGTTCGCAGAACAGGTGCAGAAGTATCGGGCGTAACTGGTGGTTGGTGGCGTTGACCGCGGTCGCCTTCCTGGTATCCGGTGTGGGCCTGTTGATCGTGGCATCGGTGGTTGCCTTCGCTGTATTCGGCTTCGGTGACGATGACCTCGGTCTCCATGACCTCGACGCCGACGGGGCCGCGAAGGCGATGGAACTGCGTCATGTCGGAATCCCCGACGACTTCGCCTTCGAGGACATGACTCAGGCCCGGGTGTTCACCGGGGCCGACTTCTATCGAGGCCGGTACTCGGTGGTCGGGAGCTTCGGTTCGGCGAAACAAGCTCTTGCCCAAGCAAATCCGGATTTCCCGCCATTGCGCGGTGTCGCCTGCGATGACGAGATCGTGGACCGGGACTTCGCCGGCAAGCCGAAATTTCACTGCGATGCCCGAACCCAGCTTGCGGTCAGCACCCGTGCCCTGCACGGTGCTGATGTTCTGACCGACAACTACGCGGGTACGCCTCCCGACTGTGAGACCGTGTTGTTGGCACGCAACGGCGATCGCACTGAGCTGTTCGTGCTGTCCCAGGGGCACTGACGACGCAGGGCCCCAGCCAACCCACAGCTAATCGACGGCCGATCATCAAGAAGCGCTCCTACCGTCGGCAGAGTGATCACCAGGCGTACGTTCCTGGCGGCGTCCGCGGTCGGTTCGATCGCCGCCGGCTACGCATTGCGGGTCGGGGTGCCGGCAGCTCAGGCCGACCCGAACGCGATCGACCCGCCGTCGGTCGCGGTAACCAACAAGCGACGCGCGCCCACACAGTGGGGGATGGCCCTGCCCGGAATCACCACGTCGTTCGCCGCGGCCGGCCGTCAGATCGCCTTGACGTTCGACGCCTGTGACGGTGCCTGCGACGACGCGTTGCTCGACACCCTGCAACGCAACGGTGTGCCTGCGGTGCTCATGCTCAACTCGAGATGGATCGACAGGAATCCGGACCGGGCGCGGCAGTTGGCCGGCAATCCGTTGTTCGAGATCGGGAACCATGGCACCCGGCATGTGCCGCTGTCGGTGACGGGTCGTTCTGCCTATGGCATCGCCGGGACCCGCTCGGCCGACGAAGTGGTCAACGAGGTGTGGGGCAATCACGAGCGACTGACCGCATTGACCGGCCGGCCCCCGACCTGGTTCCGCCCCGGCACCGCACATTACGACGACGTGGCCGTCGAGATCGTGCACGAACTCGGCGAGCAACCATTGGGGTTCACCGTCAACGCGGACAACGGTGCGACGGCGTCCGCCGCGGCCGTACGGTCCAACGTCATGAATGCGGCCCCGGGGTCGATCGTCATCGCCCACATGAACCATCCGCAATCGGGTACCCACGCCGGCTTCGCCGATGCGATCCCCGCCATGCAGGCGGCGGGCTGGCAGTTCGTGTCACCGACCGGGCGGGCCGCGGGGTAGTCAGCATTACCCGTCGAGTGGCCAGTTATGTCACGGATTTTCACGTTCCGCGTGCCACAACTGGCCATTCGCAGGGCCAACGCCGCCAATCGTTCCCAGCCGTTGACTAATCTCGGCGCATGGGGATCGAGGGGGCGGATTCATCTGGTGACGGGCGCAAGACCTATCCGCATTTCAGCGTTCCCATCGGTCTGACCTTCGGGTTCACCACTGCTGGGGTGCTGTGTCTCGCATATGCCTGGATCAACCGGATCCCGGAGACACCGTTCGAAACAGACCACTCCGCGATCACCGCAATGTTGTGGCACACCACGATCGCCGTCGGCGTCGCTGTGGGTTTGGTCCTCGCGACGTTCGTGCCGCGATCAGGGCGCACACGTTCGACGAGTCGCTGTGCCCTGTGGCGGATGTGGGTGGCACCGGGTCTGCTGATCGTTGCACTGGGTGGCCTGCTCTACCTCTACCGGGGCACGCCGAAGAAGATCTTCGACGGCGCATCATGGCAGCAGGCCGGACTGGATCTTGTGCAGGTGACCACGGTGGCGCGGGTTGCCTGGTGGTGCGCCTGCCTGGCGGTATTCGGCTTGGCGTTCGTCTGGCTGGCGGGGCATGTGTTGTCCGAAGATCGGCCGCGACCGGAGATGACCCTCGCATCCAACCCGAGGCTCGTCCTCCCGGTCGCGATCGTCACTGTCCTCGCCGTCGTCGTGGGACTTGCGGTGCACACGGTCAGGGCGGCACCCGGCAGCACGACCGCAGCTCGCATCGATTCCGCGCTGCCGGATCAGATCTCGGGGGAGGTGGCCTACCGGATTGATCTGCCGCACACCCGAAATGTCACGGTGTTCCCCGGCGGCGCCGGTTTCCTCCGGATTCACAGCGGCAGCTTCGATACCCAGATCGAGGGCTACGACGGAGCCACCGGTCAACGACGGTGGGTGTTCAAACTGCCGGGAAACGGTTATCTCCAAGCCCTCGCTGTCACCGGGTTCGGGCCCGACAGCGTCGCAGTGCTGCAGGCGTCATACCGCACCGCGGGCGCACTGATCGGACTCGATGCCACGACGGGTGAATTGCTGTGGGTCTCGCACGGCGACACGGAGCGCAAGTTCCAGGTCGGACCGATAGACACGCCGCAGCTGTCCGAGCAGGTCGTGTTGATGGGACAGGCGGTGTCGGAAGGCATCTCAAGCTGGAGAAATCCCGCGAAAGTCGACTGGACGGCGTTGTCACCGCGGACCGGGGAAACCCTGTGGTCCACGACTGTTCGGCAAGGTTGCCGGGCCCAGCCCCGGGTGGCCCGCGACGTCGTCGTCATGGTGCGGTGCGACGCCGGACCCTACGACGACGAGGTCGCCTACCTGCTCGATCCGCAGACCGGCCAGCGGCGAGGCTCGATCACCGCGTCGCAGTTGGGCATTGATCGTCGCGCGAGTGGCTTGGACGGCGAGGTCTGGGTGTACACCGACCCGGACAGCACGTTCGCCACCCTTTACTTCCACAGCGCCGACCCGCATCGTGACGGCGTAGGCCGGGCGGTCGATCTGGCGTCCGGCCGCCCCGTCTACTCGATTCCCGAGAGCATGTCGGCGGCGCTCATACCTCCGGACTGGTTGAGATCAGCGGACCCTCGCGTGTCGCCTGAAACCCTGGTCGATCTTCCGAGCGGGAGAACGCTGCCCACCGACCGGATCGGGACCCGGAGGCTGCTGGGCATCGGCGGACAGTGGGCACGGGTCGGACCCGAGCTGGCGACACTGCTGCCGTCCGCGGCTGCACCCGACGACAGCCATGCGCCGCTGACCCTGATCGATGACACCGGCGCGGTGCGCACGCTCACCAACCCGTGCGAGGACCCGGATCTGCCCGACACGGCACCTTCCGTGACGACCATCCCCGGCGCCCTCCTCGTGGACTGCGGTTGGCAACTGGTCGGGCTGCGGTGACCGGTGAACATTTGCGGTGGGCCCACTCCCGGACGGGTTAGGTTTGACAGGTGACCGCGGGGGAGCTCGACGAGACTGTCATCGACAGCACGCAAAAAGAGTCATATCGGCAACCCGCTGTGCTGCTCGGGCTGATGCTGGGTCTGCTCCTCGCCGCTGTCGTGTGCCTTGTGTTGGGTTGGCTGCACCGCACACCGGAACTGCCGTTGGGGGAAAACTTTTCGTCGCTGACGACGGTGTTGTGGCGGACCACATTCGTCGTCGTGGGCGTCCTGGTGTTGGTCGTTACCTACATCGTCGTGGGGCGGGCATACCAGCAGGCGGCGGGGTGGCGGGCCAAGTTCGTGGCCTACTCCAGCCCGGCGCTGTTCGTACTCGTCGTGGCGGCATTGATGGCACAGGGCCGGGGAACCATCGCGAACGCCTTCCGCGACGCCGCAGAGGATCAACTCGCGCTGGATCCGTTCGCCGTCACCACGGTCGCGCGCGCCGCCTGGTGGTTCGCGTGCCTGGCACTGGCGGCACTGGCGCTGCTGTGCGTTCTCGCCTACCGCGGTCACCCACCGCACCCGGCACCGCGCCCGCTCATGGTGAGCCGATGGGTGGCCGCGGCAGCGGCCGTCATCGTCGCCGCGATCGGCGTTGTACCAGTGCTGGTGCAGGCCAAGGCTTCACCGTTCCACAACGAGACCGCCGAGCGCATCGACCCACCCACACTGACGACACTGACCGGCAAGGTTGCCTACCGGGCCGAGGTGTCGTCTCTGGCCACCTACTCCAGGCCCGGTGGCGCGGGTTGGGTACACGTCGAGAACGGCCCCGAGTATCGACAGGAAACCGTCGTGGGCTTCGATGGCGCAACAGGGGAGCGGCGCTGGACGTTCAGCGTGCCCCGATTCAACGTCAGCGAACTGCGGACGACTGGAATCGGGCCCGACAGTGTGGTTCTGGTGAAGGCCTTCATTCCCACCGATGCGATGATCGCACTCGATGCCACGACCGGAGCGCTGTTGTGGACGCGGGTGGATCATGACGTGTTCGACGAGGACTATCCCCTGTCGTCCAGCGTGCTGTTGACCAGCAGCCCGGACCCGGCCGGTGGCATGAAGTGGACCTCCCTGGCGGCACGAACCGGAAATGAGTTGTGGGCCAAGGCATTCGCTCGTGACTGCAAGACGTCGATGCGTGCCACCGAGAATTTCATCCTGATGCGCACCTGCGATGACGGTCCCGACGTGGTGACACAGGTGCTCGATCCGCAGACCGGGCAGCAGCGCGGCGTAATCACCGCCTCGTCGCTCGGTATTCAGCCCAGCGAGATCCCGCCGAACTCCAGCCTGAGGATCGGTGCCACGTCAGGCGACCGTGCGCTGGTGTCCGGTGCGGGCGCGCCGCTGGTCGTCGATGTCGCAGCGGGCCGGGTGATCGTCCGGGTCCCCTACCACCAGGACGCCATATTCATCGATGCGGAATCACTCATGCTGACCCCCTCGGTCGGGAACCGCGAAGAGCTGCAACCAGTTTCAATCCACGACTTGCGTGATGGCGTCACCATCGACACGGGCCTGCTGTTGGCGTGGCAAGGCCGCGAGGAGACCTGGGGAGCGATGGCACGGGTCGGGGACCAGTGGCTGACATTGCTGCCCGACGCCCCACTCGCGCCGCTGCCTGTGGGGTCGACGCGTGATCCGGTCCCGATGCGCATCATCGGCAAGTCAGGACCCGCCCAAACGCTGCCCAACCCGTGCGACGGCCGCATGCAAGTCGCTCCGACGGTTTCCCGCGTGCCCGGGTCGGTACTTGTCGAATGCGGCACGTCGGATGCCGTCGCCGCCGTGCGGTAACGCCCTCAGCGCAGTCCGACTACGTCGTAGCCGATGATCGACCCGTTGTCGGACTCGTTGGCGCACAACGCCAGTACTGCTCCGGGGACGGGTACGACACTACTCATGCGGTCGCCGCACGGATTGGGTTTCAGTGCCGCTTGCCCACCGGCCACCGGCACGGCGGCCACCTTTTCGTCGAAATCACCTTGATAGGCCGAGGCGGTCACGAACTCGTCGCCGACCAGAGCCCAACGTTGCGCAGCAGGATCTCTGAACATCTCCAGGCCCGTGACGTGCACGCTGCGCCGCTCTGCAGGGACGTGCAGGGTGACCGTCTGCGCGCTTCCGTCCCTGTCGATTTCGAGGACGGGCCCCGGAATCAGTGCCTCGGACTCTGGTCCGCGTGCGTAGGGTCCCGGCACGATCTGCACATCCTTCGTCTGGGTATCGACGATGAGAAGGACGCCATCCATGATCCTGATTCCCGCTGCCTGAATCACGGCGAGGCCCTTGTCGACGGCGACGAGCTCCGTGGATACGTCTCCCGACGGGAAGCCGGGCTGCTTGGTGAAATCGATCGTGGACTCGGATTCCGCGTCGTACACGTGGAGCGCATCGCCACACGCGTCGACGAAGATCAGGGTGGAGCCGACGGCGTCGTAGCGGCTTCGACTGCAGTCGTCATCCGGACGCTCCTTGACCCACAACGGTTTACCGGTCCGCGGATCGAGCGCGCCGACCTTGCCGGGGCTGACCGCCGCCAGGATGTCACCGTCGCCATTCGCCCGGCCCCGAAGATGCCAGTCCGCGTCGTTGAGCCACAGCCGTTCGCCCGTCGTGGCATCGAGGCCGACCAGGAAGGCGACATCATCATCGTGGTCGGACGAGTACCTGTCGGGATCATGGGTATTGGGCGGGCGAGTGCACTGCACCGCCACCACCGCATCGTCGCGGACCCCGGTCGACCACAACGACACGTCGCCGCAGCGCTCGGGGAGGTCCGCCCTCGGGAAGCGCCAACGCTGAGCACCGGTTGTTCCGTCGAAACCGATGACCGCGCCATCCGTGATGCCGACGAATCCGGGCCCGGCCGGACGAACCCCCCGCGCGTCGACCTTCACCGTGTAGGCCACATTCGTGCCGACGGACGTGGGCAGGGCGGGTGTCGCCACCCGATCGGCCGTGGTCGCCGATGATGTGCCGACTCCACTGGCCGACGTCACCATGATGCCGGCCACGGCGGCCAGAGCGACGCCGGAGGCGGCCGAGACGGCGACCGCAGTCCGGCCCGGCCTACGCGCAGAGTCGGGAGATGCGGACGTGGCACCGGCGAGCAGGAACAGGGCCGCGCACACGAGCACCACCCACGAGATCTGCGCGATCAATACGACGGGACGCGCGCCCGGCCCTGAGATCAACATCGCGTGCTGTGCGGATTTTGCGTTGAGGAATCCGTAGGCCGCGACGGCGACGGTTCCCGCCAGGAGTACCGAGGCATGCCCGGCAGCGTTGAGGCCGACGATGGCCCGCGCACCGAGCCAGATGACGGCCGCCCCGGCGACACCCCCGCCGATCAGCGAGATGAGCAGTAGGTGGCCCGCTGGAGCCAGGTAGGTCGCGGTTTGCCCGGACGGAACTCGTGCCGCATAGGCATAGATGGCAAGGCCCACTGCTCCCAACGCCAGACCCACGCTCAGTGCGATGGCCAACCGGCCCACCCGCGTCACCGTGGAACTGTGCTCGTCGTCGCCGGTACTCGTCTCGTCGCTCACTCAGCTACCCCCTCGGGCCAGACTCTGCCACAGCGTCGGGCCACATCAGGGCGGGAAATCGCGGCGGTCGGTACGTCATCCTCGGTGGACTGCCACCGTTTTCTACCCAGGGGTCGCCGGACCGCGCCGGGAACGGCCCCGAGGTAGAAATCGGCGACGCGTAGCCCATACGACGCGTAGCCGATATGGGTGGCGATGGGGCGGTCCGCAGGGGTTTCGCCACGGGCGTAGGCGGGAAGCGGGAGCAAGCACCCGACAACCTTGCACTCACCCTGGTCGAGTGCTAAGAATGCAGTTGGCACTCTCGATCAGTGAGTGCTAGGTCGGGACAGTGAGACCGGGGCCGCACCTGCGGGAGCACACCCAGTCGTCCGTCGCGGGCACTGAACCCGACCAATGAACGTGCGATCCCCTATCCGGAGGAATCACTTCGCAATGGCTAAGACAATTGCGTATGACGAAGAGGCCCGTCGCGGCCTCGAGCGGGGTCTGAACGCCCTCGCCGACGCGGTAAAGGTGACGCTGGGCCCCAAGGGTCGCAACGTCGTCCTGGAGAAGAAGTGGGGCGCCCCCACGATCACCAACGATGGTGTGTCCATCGCCAAGGAGATCGAGCTGGAGGACCCGTACGAGAAGATCGGCGCTGAGCTGGTCAAAGAGGTCGCCAAGAAGACCGACGACGTCGCTGGCGACGGCACCACCACCGCCACCGTTCTGGCCCAGGCCCTGGTTCGCGAAGGTCTGCGCAACGTCGCTGCCGGCGCCAACCCGCTCGGTCTGAAGCGCGGCATCGAGAAGGCCGTGGAGAAGGTCACCGAGACGCTGCTGAAGAGCGCCAAGGAGGTGGAGACCAAGGAGCAGATCGCTGCCACCGCCGGTATCTCCGCCGGAGACCAGTCCATCGGTGACCTGATCGCCGAGGCCATGGACAAGGTCGGCAACGAGGGTGTCATCACCGTCGAGGAGAGCAACACCTTCGGGCTCCAGCTGGAGCTCACCGAGGGCATGCGGTTCGACAAGGGCTACATCTCGGGCTACTTCGTCACCGACGCCGAGCGTCAGGAAGCCGTCCTGGAGGATCCCTACATCCTGCTGGTCAGCTCCAAGGTCTCGACCGTCAAGGACCTGCTGCCCCTGCTGGAGAAGGTCATCCAGTCCGGCAAGCCGCTGCTGATCATCGCCGAGGACGTCGAGGGCGAGGCCCTGTCGACCCTGGTGGTCAACAAGATCCGTGGCACCTTCAAGTCTGTGGCCGTCAAGGCTCCGGGCTTCGGTGACCGCCGCAAGGCCATGCTGCAGGACATCGCCATCCTCACCGGTGGCCAGGTCATCAGCGAAGAGGTCGGCCTCTCGCTGGAGACCGCCGATGTCGCACTGCTGGGCACCGCCCGCAAGGTCGTCGTCACCAAGGACGAGACCACCATCATCGAGGGTGCCGGCGATGCCGACGCGATCCAGGGCCGTGTCGCCCAGATCCGCGCCGAGATCGAGAACAGCGACTCCGACTACGACCGTGAGAAGCTGCAGGAGCGCCTGGCCAAGCTGGCCGGCGGTGTTGCGGTGATCAAGGCCGGCGCTGCCACCGAGGTGGAGCTCAAGGAGCGCAAGCACCGCATCGAGGACGCCGTCCGCAACGCGAAGGCTGCCGTCGAAGAGGGCATCGTCGCCGGTGGTGGCGTGGCTCTGCTGCAGTCGGCTCCGTCGCTGGACGAGCTGTCGCTCACCGGTGATGAGGCCACTGGCGCCAACATCGTGCGCGTCTCGCTGTCGGCCCCGCTGAAGCAGATCGCCTTCAACGGTGGTCTGGAGCCGGGCGTCGTCGCCGAGAAGGTGTCGAACCTGCCCGCGGGTCACGGCCTGAACGCCGCGACCGGTGAGTACGAGGACCTGCTGGCCGCCGGCGTTGCCGACCCGGTCAAGGTCACCCGCTCGGCGCTGCAGAACGCGGCGTCCATCGCGGCGCTGTTCCTCACCACCGAGGCCGTCGTCGCCGACAAGCCGGAGAAGTCGGCCCCCGCGGCCGACCCGACCGGTGGCATGGGCGGTATGGACTTCTAAGTCCTGCTCTTTACGGGAAGGCCCGGCTCGCTTGGCGAGTCGGGCCTTTTCGTGTCCAGTGGCCGGTTATTGCACGCTCGGAGGCCAGCTGCGTGAGATAACTGGCCACTCGGCGCGGCGACGTGTTGTGTCGAGATCAGTTCTCCGAGAGGACGATGCAGTCACTGTCGCACTGACCGGGCGGCCCGGGCTGCGCTGCCTTGCGATGCAGCACCGCGCGGCTGGGCACGATCTGGTGCGTCTCGTCCCCGGCGGTACCCGCTTGCCCGCGCCCGTCGACGATCAACGAATACCCACCGGGCTGACGCGGCGGACAGACCAGCGTCGCGTGCTCGTGGGACGCGAGGTTTCTACGGGTGTGCCCTCCGACCGGGCCGACGTGAATCACGCCGTTGACCAGGTGCGGCTCCACCGCGACGGTGTGTGCGTGGTAGTTGTCGTCGACCGTGACGAGGTAGGCGAACGTGTAGTCCGCCAGCTTGTCGGCCAGCTGGTTGAGATCCACTTTCACGCTCATGACGTGAGAATAGTTCTGTTGGCGCCGCGTCGTGGCGGACCTGTCACATGGGTGCGGGTTGTTTGCCTCGGACCAGACGACCGGGGCGCGCCTCGGTCGGCACACCGTTCTCGGCGATGATCTCACCAGACACGACAGTCGCGACGTAGCCGTCTGCGGTCTGGTCGAGACGACGCCCGCCGCCGGGCAGGTCGTAGGCGACGACCGGCCGGTGCAACCGCAGCGCCGCGTGATCGATGACATTGAGATCAGCCTTGTAGCCCAACGCAATTCGACCGCGATCGGCGAGCCCGGCGACCCTGGCGGGCACCGAGGTCAGTTCCCGGACGGCATTCGCCACGCTCAGCATGCCGTTGCCACGGTCCCGTACCCAGTGCGTCAGTAGGTAGGTGGGGAAACTCGCGTCGCAGATCATCCCGTAATGCGCGCCACCGTCGCCGAGGCCGAGTATGACGTCGTCGCGTCGAATCATCTCGGCGACGGTGTCGAGGGAGTTGTCGCGGAAATTGGCCAGCGTGACCAGCAGCATGGCGTGCCCGTCGTCGTCGAGCAGGCGGTCGTAAGCCTCCTCGAGCGGGTCGACGTCGCGGGCCCGGGCCCGGGCACCGATCGAGTTCGACGGGTCGGGCTCGTAGTCGGGCTGCTCGCCCAACGGATACATGTAGTCCCAGGCCTGCACCGCGAACATCAGCGGATGCCCGTCGCTGGCCGCCGAATCACTCAGAATCCGTTGGCGGACTTCGGTTTTACGCATCTCGGCGACCCGCTCGGCAAGCGGCAGGTGGGCGATCTCGCGGTAACTCGGGTAGAGGACGAACGGGTTGCCGGACAGCTCAAGACCGAGGACCAGTCCGATCGGCCGGGGGAAGATCTGGGCGGTCACGACGGGATCAGGTGCCGCCGCGTTCGTATTGGCCTTCTCCACCATGCGCAGCGCGTCCTCGAAGAACGGCGGCCCGGCATTGCCGACCGCCAGCGTGAACGTGACGGGCAGTCCCACGTCGGCCGCGACGTCGAACACCGTCTGCAGTGCCGGTTCGTAGTCGCCTGCGACCAGATCGGGCACGAACTGGATCAGTCCGCCGCCGGCGTCGTCGACGCCCCGGGCGATCGCCTCGATCTCGGCATAGCCGGCGTCGTAACTGGGAATCGGCCTGCCGCTCTCGGTCTTGTGGATCGTCAGCCTCGACGAGGCGAATCCCAGCGCGCCGCAGTTCACGGCCTCGGCGGCAAGCTTGCGCATGAGTGCCAGATCTTCGGTGTTCGCGGGCTCTCGATCTATGCCGCGCTGGCCCATCACGTACACCCGCAACGGGGAGTGCGGCAGGAACGCCGCCACATCGATATCGAGCTGTCGAGACCCCAACGCGTCGAGGAATTCGGGGAACGTCTCCCACGTCCAGGGCAGGCCGTCGACCATGACGACCCCGGGGATGTCCTCCACGCCGGCCATCACATCGACCAGCACGTCGTGATCGTCGGCGCGGCACGGCGCGAACCCGACGCCGCAGTTACCCATCACGGCCGTGGTGACCCCGTGGGCAGAGGACGGGTTGAGCCGGTCCGACCAGATCGCCTGACCGTCGTAGTGGGTGTGCAGGTCGACGAAACCCGGGGTGACCAAGAGACCGGTGGCGTCGATCTCACGTTCGGCGGTCCCGGTCACGGATCCCAATTCGACGATGACGCCATCTCGCACGGCGACGTCGCCCACATACGGGTCGCCACCGAGGCCGTCGACGATGGTGCCGCCGCGGATGCACAGGTCATAGCTCATCTAACTAACTTACGACGACGATGCGCGTATGCCTATGGGGTACGCCAAAATACGTTTCATGTCGGTGGGCCATGCCAGGATCGGGACGTGATCGATCACTTCGGCATCAACTGCACCGATTTCACCAAGGCCAGCGAGTTCTACGACACCGTGCTGGGCGTGCTGGGCTACACCCGGCAGCTCGACTACGGCGTGGCCATCGGCTACGGCACGGAAGGGCATCCGGATTTCTGGATCGCCGACGCCAACGCCGGCGATGCCAAGGGCCCCAACCGGGAAATCCACGTGGCATTCCAGGCCGCAGGCGTGGACGCGGTCACGGCGTTCTACGACGCCGCGCTGAAACTGGGAGCCGAGTCACTGCATGCCCCGCGGCTCTGGCCCGAATACCACCCCGGTTACTTCGGCGCGTTCGTCCGCGATCCCGACGGCAACAATGTCGAGGCGGTCTTCCATGGGGCGGCACCCGCAGCGCAGTAGCCGCTAGAGCTGTTCCAATTCCGAGATCAGCCAGTCGCCGTGGGCGCGGGTGAGGCTGACCCGGTATGCCAACGCATCCTTGGTCGATTGGCCGCCACCCGCGGTCTCGGTTTTCTGGTCGACGAACGCCACCACAGTCGCCTCGTCGGCCTTCAACGACTCCACGCCCGTGTTGCGGACGGTCGCGGTCTGGGTGACTTTGTCCGGCTTGGTGCGGATCGTCTTGCGGTACTCGTCGACCGCTGCGCCGGTCAGCAGTTCGGTGACCGCGTCGATATCAGCTCGGCTGGTCGTGGGGGTGTAGCTGAGCGCCTTGACCACGTTGGTGGCCACGAACTCGGTGACCTGCTCACGCGCATGGTCGTCGTCGGCGATGGGTGCCGGCGCCGGCCGGCTCTTGACCGACAGCTGCCAGGAACCCAGGCCGACGGCCACGACGATGCCGACGATGAGGGCCACGACCAATAGCGTCCAGCCTCGTGTGCGGGTTCCCATCAGTTCACGAACTCCAGCTTCGAGGCCTTGTAGCTGCCGTCGACATGTTCAACGGTGACCCGCACCCGTTGCAGTGAAACCACACCGACCCGATTGCTCGTGACGGTGACCTTGGTGTCGACGGTGACGAGCACGACCGCTTCATCGGAGAACAACAATTCGACGCCGGCCCCGGTGACTGTTCCGTCGGTCTTGACGCCCAATTCCTGAGCCTTGCGTTTGATCTGCGGCGCCTGGTCCTTCAGGTTGGCGCGGAACTCGTCGGTGGCGCCGGCCATGATCGCCGCGAGATCGGTGTCGACGGTGTCCGCGCTCACGGTCACGGTGTGCAGCGCGAAAGTCTGAGCGGCCTCGACGTACGGCTGCCACGACGGCGTGCTGCGCGGCGCCGGGGTGGCGCGGACGAACTGGCTGATCGCGAAGCCGAGGGCGCACGCCAGCAGTACCGCCAGCACGGTCGGCGCCACAACCCTTGCAGCGCTGCGCTTCTGAGGGATGCGCGGTTGCGGGATCGGGCTGGGCCCCGACCAGGTGGGGGAGTGGTGCGGCGCAGTGACCACCGGGGGGCCGGGTGCGGTGAAGGTCGGGGCGATGATCCGTGGGGGCTCGGCGGAGACCGGCCGCGGCGAAACCGGTTGTGGTGGCACCGGTTGTGGCGCGGGAGGCCGCTGCGTAACGGGGGCGGTCGCCCGGGCGTCGGCGAGTGCCTTCGCGAAATCGCTGCACCGCGTATAGCGGGCATCGCGGTCCTTGGCCATGCCCTTGAGCATCACCTCGTCCAGGTGGGCCAGTTCCGGACGAATGGTGCGCAGGCTCGGCGGGAGCTCGTTGAGTTGCTTGCTGATGACCACGGCGGGATTGGAGTGATAGAACGGCGAGTGCCCGGCCAGGAGCTGAAATGCGCTGGCGGCCAAGGCATATTGGTCGGCCCGACCGTCCATCGTCTGCCCCAGTAGCTGCTCGGGGGCGGAGTAGGCCATGGAGCCCACGGCCATGTTGGTGGCGGTGATCCCGCTGATGTCGTCGATCCGGCGGGCAACGCCGAAGTCGGCCAACAGAATTCGGCGACGAGCGGCTTCGGGTCCGGTCAGCAGGATGTTGGCGGGCTTGACATCGCGGTGGAGCAGGTGGCGCTCGTGTGCGTAGTCGAGTGCTTCGGCGATGGCGGTGACGATCTCGACGGCCTCAGGCAGGGGCATGCCCCCGGGATGCCCCTCACGCACGTGTCGAGCGGCGTCGGTGCCGTCGACGTAATCCATCGCGATCCACAGCTGCCCCTCGTACTCGCCGCGATCATGCAGGCCGACGATGTGGGGATGCCAGAGCGAGGCGGCGATATCGGCCTCGCGGTTGAACCGGTCGCGGTACTGGGCGTCACCGGTCAGCGAGGCTGGCATGATTTTGAGGGCGTCCTGGCGGGGGAGGCGCGGATGCTGCGCCAGATACACCTCGCCCATGCCGCCTGAGCCGAGTAGACGCTGAATCGTGTACCCGGCGAACACGTCGCCGGAATTCAACGCCATGTCCGTGATCGTAGTCGGGACGGTGACGAGGCGGTTCGCGAGTAGCGTCGAGGCCATGGCTGCCGCTGATTCCGATGCCGTCCGAGAATTGCTGCGCGACGCATTCACCAGGCTCATCGAGCACGTCGACGATCTCACCGAGGGGTTGACCGAGGAGGCCTCTAGTTACCGGCCCACCCTGCAGGCCAACAGCATCGCGTGGCTGATCTGGCACAGCGCCCGTTGCCAGGACCTGCAGTTGTGTGACATCGCCGGGATCGAGCAGGTGTGGATCCGTGATGGCTGGAAGGATCGCTTCGGGCTCGACCTGCCGGCCGACGACATCGGGTACGGGCACAGCCCCGAAGACGTTGCGAAGGTGCACGCGTCGGCCGAACTGCTGGCGGGCTACTACCTCGCCGTGCACAAGGTGACGCTGGCCTACATCGCCGGTGTGACGTCCGAGGATCTCCGCCGCATCGTCGATACGCGGTGGGATCCGCCGGTGACGGCGAGCGCGCGCCTGGTCAGCATCGTCGACGATTGCGCTCAGCACCTCGGCCAGGCGGCGTACCTGTGCGGCATCATCCCTTGATTGCCCGGTGGTGGCCACCGATCGCCCTGGCATGCATGGTGCTGCTCGGTTGGGCTGTTCATGGCGCTCCGGTTTCGATCGACGAGTGGTTTCAGGCGCTCGGCCATGAGATGGGCCGGCGAAGGATCGTCTTCCTCCTGTTCACCGATCCGCCACTGGTGGCTGTTGCGTTGGTGATCGGCATCGTCGTGGCCGTGCGGCAGCAGCGAAAGCGACTGGCGGTCGCCATGGTGGTGAGCCCGCTGCTGGCGATCACCATCGTGCGGTTCATCAAGCCCCTCTTCGGCAGGGAGAAAGAGGGGGCGCTGGCCTATCCCAGCGGCCACACCACGTTCCTCGTGACGGTGACGGGGCTGCTCGTGCTGGTGGCGTACATGCGACTGTGGGCGCTGGCGGTCGCGGTCATCGTCGTCCTGCTCGGCATCTTCGGTTTGGCGACGACGTTTCACTACTTCACCGACACCGTCGGCGGCGTGTTGCTGGGCACTTCGGTGGTGTGTATCGCCGCGATCTTCGCCCGCCAGGGGCAATTCGACCCGGTGAACGGCGCTTCGCCCGATCTTCGCTGAGCGATCACCTGTCGCGGGCTGCGCAGTGGGTGGCGATGGGGGGCGCCACCCACTGCGCGGCTCGTCGAGATCGCCCTCGAGCCTGCGTTCAGATCGCAAATTCGGGCGTTCGGGCGATCCGGGCGCAGGGTCGGCGAAAAGTCCATCGCAGGCCGTACTTGACAGGTGTCAACCCCAATGCGACGTGGGTCACAAACGGTGATTAACATAGGCCGCATGACAGCGACGCCAGATGTAGATCTGACCGGAGAGTTCACGGGTTCCGGCACCATTCACAACCCCGCGACCGGTGCCGTCGCGGGCCAGGTGACCTGGACCGACGCCGCCGACGTACCGCGCATCGCGGCCGGGCTGCGGGAAGCCCAGAGGGAGTGGGAGGCCCGCGGCGCCAAAGGCCGCGCCAAGGTGCTGGCCCGCTACGCGGTGTGGCTGGGGGACCACCGCGACGAGATCGAGAAGCTCCTGATCGCCGAGACCGGCAAGTCGGCCATGGACGCCGCACAAGAGGTCCCGCTGCTGATCATGATCCTCTCGTACTACATCAAGGTCGTCGAGAAGGCGATGGCGCCGGACTCCCGCCCGGCCCCGCTGCCCTTCTTGTCCATCAAGAAGATCGCCGTGCATTACCGGCCGCGTCCGGTCATCGGGATCATCGCGCCGTGGAACTACCCCGTGGCCAACGCAATGATGGACGCCATCGGCGCGCTGGCCGCCGGATGTGCGGTGCTGCTCAAGCCGTCGGAGCGCACCCCGCTGACCGCCGAGGTGCTGCTGCGCGGCTGGCTGGATTCCGGCGCGCCCGAGGTGTTCGCCCTGGCTCAGGGTGCACGCGCGGTGTCCGAGGCCGTCATCGACAACTCCGACTACATCCAGTTCACCGGCTCCAGCGCGACGGGCGCCAAGGTGATGGAGCGCGCCGCACGGCGCCTGACCCCGGTCAGCCTGGAGCTCGGCGGCAAGGATCCGATGATCGTGCTGGAAGACGCCGACGTCGAGCTGGCCGCCAACGCCGCGGTGTGGGGCGCGATGTTCAACGCCGGTCAGACCTGTGTGTCGACCGAGCGGGTCTATGTGCTCGACCCGGTCTACGACCAGTTCGTCGCCGCCACCGTCAAGGCCGTGGAGAACCTCAAGATGGGCACCGGCGAGGGCTACCACTTCGGCTCCCAGATCGACGAGAGCCAGGTGGCGATCACGGAACGCCACGTCAATGAGGCCGTTGCCGCCGGCGCCAAGGCGCTGACCGGAGGCAAGCGACCCGAAGGCGGGGGCAGCTTCTTCGAACCGACCGTGCTCGTCGACGTCGACCACTCGATGGCCTGTATGACCGAGGAGACCTTCGGGCCGACGCTGCCGATCATGAAGGTGTCCTCGGTGGAGGAAGCCGTCCGGCTGGCCAACGACAGCCCGTACGGGTTGAGCGCGGCGGTGTTCTCCAAGGATGTCGAGCGGGCCAAGGCGATTGCGCTGCAGCTGGATTGCGGTGCGGTCAACGTCAACGACGTCATCTCCAACCTGATGTGCACCACGGCCCCGATGGGCGGCTGGAAGACCTCGGGCATCGGAGCCCGCTTCGGCGGTGTCGACGGGGTGCGCAAGTTCTGCAAGCAGGAGACCGTGGTGGTACCGCGCACCAACGTGGGTGCCGGCGGCAGCTACTACAACAACTCGGAGAAGGCGACCGCGCGGATGAACAAGCTGATGACCAAGCTGGCATTGGCACGTCCGCGCCGTAAGTCCAAGTAAGGCCGGGTAAGGCCGGGTAAGGACCTACCGGGCGTTCACCCCGGCGACACCTTCGTGTTCGCCGGGGTGGATACCGTCGGCCGGTGACTCTCGACATCACCGGTTACGCGGTCCGTGACGACGACGATGACGACCCTGAGTTGTTGCTGGAACCCAGCGGCGAGGTTGTCGACACCTGGCGGGAGAACTACCCGTACTCCGACCGCATGTCGCGTCAGGAGTACGAGGAGCAGAAGCGCCTCCTGCAGATCGAACTGCTGAAGCTGCAGAAGTGGAGTCAGGGCAACGGGTTGCGGCACGTCATCGTCTTCGAGGGCCGTGACGCCGCAGGCAAGGGCGGCACCATCAAGCGGTTCATGGAGCACCTGAACCCCCGCGGGGCCCGCGTCGTCGCCTTGGAGAAGCCGACCGAAAAAGAGCGCACCCAGTGGTACTTCCAGCGCTACGTGCAGCACCTGCCCGCAGCCGGTGAGATCGTGCTGTTCGACCGCTCCTGGTACAACCGCGCCGGGGTGGAACGCGTGATGGGTTACTGCTCGCCCAAGCAGCAGGCCGAATTCATCCGCCAGGCCCCGTTGTTCGAGCAGATGCTGGTCAACGACGGCATCAGCCTGACCAAGCTGTGGTTCTCCGTCACGCAGTCCGAGCAGCGCACCCGGTTCACCATCCGCCAGGTCGACCCGGTGCGGCAGTGGAAACTCTCACCCACCGACCTCGCGTCGCTGGACAAGTGGGAGGACTACACCGCGGCCAAAGAAGACATGTTCGCCTGGACCGACACCGAAATCGCGCCCTGGACCGTGGTCAAGAGCAACGACAAGAAACGCGCCCGCATCAACGCCATGCGTCATGTGCTCGGTAAGTTCGACTACGACAACAAGGATTTTGACGTGGTCGGCCACGCCGATCCGCTGATCGTGGGGCGTGCCCTGTCGGACTGAGCAGTTCCGGCCGCCGCCTGAGAACTAGGAGGACGGCGTGCGATTCGTCATGACGCTGTTCCTGTGGGTGCTGACGACGATCCTGCTGGCGGCCGCGGTGCCGTCGGCGTGGGTCCAGAAGAACATCATCGACCAGCAGGGCTACTCGGCGTTCGCCACGGCCGCGGCCGAGGATCCGCAGCTGCAGCAGGCGGTGGCCGGCGAACTGACCACCCAGGTGCAGTCCCTGGCCGCGCAGAGCGGGGCGGACGTGGACTCGCGGCGGATCCGCGCTGCGGCAGGGGCCTACACCACCGGCCCGGACTTCCCCGGGCAGTTCGCCCTCGCCAACCAACTCGCGCACACCTGGATGTTCACCGACCGGTTGTCCCGGAACGAGAACGGCAGCTGGGTGATCGACCTGGCCCCGATGCTCTCGGATGCCTCCTTCCGCAAAACCCTGTCCGATTTCGGTGTCGAAGTGCCGCAAACGCTTACGGTCCCCATCGCCTCGACGGCGCCGGACAGTCTGCGACCCGGAATCTTGCGTCCGCTGGCGGTGTGGGGTCCGTGGGTCAGTGTCGGGGTGACGGTGCTGGCGGGCGTCTTCGCCCTGCTGACGTTGGCTGCCGCCCGCGCTCGCGGTAAAACCCTTGCTGCGCTGGGCATTTCCGCGTTGCTGGTGGGTGCGGCCGGCTGGGCAGGCTTGGAGGTGGGCCGACGCTATCTCAATGAGGCGCTCAACCACACCAGCGGGGACATCCGGCAGATCGCCGACGCCATGGTCGGCCATGCCATCGCCAGCCTGCACCAATGGCTCAACCTGACCCTGGCCGCCGGCGGTGCGCTGGTGGTGTTCGGGATCGTCGTGGCGCTGTTGGGTGGGTTGCGGCGGCGGGGGACAGGGTAGGGGTCTCCTGGTGCGTCGAGTTCTGCGTCAGGGTCGTGATCCGGTGGGTGAACCCGCCGTGTGATCCACAGCCGTGGCGCAGAAGTCGATGCGGTCAAGCGCGCCGGCCCTGGAATGTCTATGTGTGTCCGGTGGTTTCCGCTGGCCGGCCAGCGTCACGGATTCCGCCCACGGAGCCGCTCGCTACGGCGACGAGCATGAGCGAGCTGAGGCATCTCGCCTTGCGGGTGAACGTCTCGCAGACTCCAACCTGGGCAACTCGACCGAGCTCGGCCGCGGTCGTCAACCAACTCCCCTTGCCTGTTCGGTGTTCGGTCCCCAACCCGTGATAGAAGTCGAATGTCGGCAGTCACGGGATGGGTGGACGATATGTAATGCTGAAACCGGTACCTCCCGTAACAAGCAGCTGTGGGGGTCGATGCACCGGTTGCGTTGGAGCGCTTGTGGCTTGCGCAGCCACAGTCTTGTGTGGTTGCCGCCGCAACCCTGACCCTGGCGCGCCTCCTCGAAGACGGTGACTCGGCAGGAGGTCCTGAAGAGTCTTACCAACCACATCATGGGCCGAAAGGGCTCTCACCCATGCTGGATGAACCAATCGGGTCAGGGCGCCGGCGTTTAGTCCAGCCTCAGGTGCAGTCTGGCTACTGGGAGGCGAGCTGTGCTTTTGAACTGGCCGTAGCGGTCCGAGCCTCTTTGGCCTTCATCCACCAGTAGTAGACCGGGCAGGTGACGGCCAGTCCGACCAGCCAGGAAATGTCGACGCCTTCCAGAGCGGAGGCAGCCGGCCCCGTATACATATGGGTGCTGAGGAACGGGATCTGAACGGCTATCCCAATGAGATAACAAGAGATGGCCACCCAGTTGTACCGACCGTATTCACCGCCGTCCCGTCGGTAGAGCGCATCGATGTTGTAGTGCCCCTTCTTCAGCAGGTAGTAATCCACCAGATTGATGGCCGTCCAGGGGATGAGCACGCAGAGCAGTAGCAGGAGGAAATTCATAAAATTCACGAGGAAGTCGTCTTTACCCACGAGAGACATGAGCAGTGCCACGGGGAAGAGGCACAGAGTCACGATCACACGTGCGACGGCGCGAGGTTTCCACTTGGGCCATATCGTTTGTCCCACCGTGATGGTCGACAAGGCGCCGCAGTACAAGTTCATCGAATTGGTGCATGCCACCCCGGCGGCGAAGATGAAGACGATCAGTGTGCTGACGCTGCCTGTGGCCTCGGTCAGCCCGTCGATCGGTTCGGCGTCGGGGAAAGCGGCACCGATGAACACTCCCAAGCCCATCAGAAGTACCGAACCGATGACAGTGCCGCCCAGCGTTGCCCAGAACGCGATTTTGGCACCCGATTCGGGTGGTAGGTAGCGACTGTAGTCCGAAACGTATGGAGCGTAGGCAATCTGCCACAGCGCCCCGACTGATACGGCACCCATGAATCCCAGCCAGGTGAACGATCCGGTGGCCAGCGAGGATTGAACGGTGTCATTCGTCGAAGCCATTACGATTGCGAGAACAACCACAACTCCCGAGGCAACCGTGAGCACACGCCCAAGCATGTGGATGAATCGATAACCGACGATGGCCGCCACTACGCTGAGTAGACCAAGTGACGCGATGCCGATGACATCGTTGAACTTCAACAGTTGAGCCAGTGCCTGGCCGCCCAGAGTCATGCTTGAGGCGAAGAAGCCCAAGTACATGACGATGACGATGACGATGACCAGCAGACTTCCGTACGAGCCGAACTGGGCCCGCGTCTGCAGCATCTGCGGGATTCCCATCCGGGGCCCTTGGGCGGCGTGCAGTGCCATCACAACGGCTCCGACAAGATTTCCGAGAAGTAGCGCCGCAAGAGCCATCCATACGGAGAGGCCGAAGACGGCTGTCCCGAGAATTCCCGTCGATACCGCAAGCAGGGTGAGGTTTCCGCCGAACCAGATGGTGAACAGATCTCGAGCCTTGCCGTGGCGCTGGTCCACCGGGATCGGAGCGATCGTAAACGCCTCGATTCCGGGCGGCGAGTTGGATTGCATGCGTACCTGGTCCTTTCGAAATTGGCAGTGACGCTGCCGCATCATGAAATCCACGGGATGAAGCCGTAGGTGACGCGAAGGTTAATGTGATCCGCAGCACTGTGGCGTCTGGCTCGCATGATCTTCACCCAAGCGGGGGCCGGGTTGCATAATCCACCGAACTTGATGTGTTACGTGGTTGCGTCGCTGGCGAATCTGTGGCTAGGGCAGCCCACGGCTCATGGAGCCGATGCTTGTGTTGTGCGCTCCTGTCGGCTCCGGTCGAAAAGTGAGCAGGTAGTGCCCAATCGAAAAGTGAGCACCTTTCGATTGGAGGGTGATCACTGTGGGGTTTGGGCGGAGATTCGCCGGCTGCATCGGGCGCGGATCCGCCCGGAGTATGCCCCGGTCGATCCGTGTGATCGGTTGGTGCATCTGCCTGGTGAGCAGGTGCAGTGTGACTTGTGGTTCCCCGGCCAACTTGTTCCTGACCATGGTGGGGTGCTGCGATCGTCTCCGGTATTGGTGAGGGTCGCCGCGTACTCGCGGTTCATCGCCGCGATGATGATCCAGTCGCGGGTTGCCGGGGATCTACTGGTCGGGATGTGGCAGCTTCTCTCCCGGCGCATCGGGGCTGGCCTCAAAAACTGTTGTGGTACAACGTGTCTGGTATCGGTCAAGGAGGTCGTCTGGTCGAAGGGGTCGCCGGATTCTGCGGTGTGCTGAGCACCCGGCTGATCCAGGACCGACCGTATGACCCCGAAACTCAGCTGGGTAGGGGCGTGGCACGACTGTCAGCCTTTCGCGCTAACTGTCGGTTCGTCACGGATTCTGGAACCCAAACGGTACGTCAGCAGCAGACCCGATCGGCTGAGGAGGATGCCTCGGTCCTACATCCGGAAGAAGTCGCCCAGCAGGCTGGCACGCTGCCAGTGCTCCGAGACGAGGTACGTCTGCGTGTTGGCGATGTGCTGGTACTGCGTCAAGGGGTCGATGACCTGAGTCAATAGATGATCGCTGTCGATAACGACGGCATTGACCATCAAGTCGAAGGGCCCGGTAGTTCTCAAAACTGCTGTCACATGGCACATCTGGCGGATGTAGGTGACAGTGCTGCCCACGGCGGCCGGTTCCTTATTCCTGAGCGTGACGCCGACCAGCACATCGAGCTTCAAGCCGAGGGCTTCCCAACTGATACGCGAGTGCTGGCCGACAAGAACTCCGCGGTCAGCAAGGCTTCGCATCCGGTTCAGGCAAGTCGATGCGGGTATGCCGGCGTACGCGGCGAGCGAGGCGTTGGTCATACGCCCGTCATCGGCGAGAAGCGTCAGCAGTCGTGCATCGAGTGGGTCAAGGTCGACCTGCGACTGCAGCTGAAGCCACGGTTTCTGCATAGATAGCTCCTAAGCGGGAGAAAATTCAACAAAGTGGCACGTTCGGCGTAGATCACACCATCTGCAATCAGCAGTCTGGCAGAAAGAGCTAGATTTTCGCTCGTGGTCACAGAAGCTACAGGCCCATTGACGATTGAGAGGAACCTCATGCGAGTCTGCGGAGTTGTCCCAGATCGGATACTTCCTCAGGACGTACGAAACGAGCGCGTCGCGTGGCTACGAGGCGGAATACGGCGAGAAATGCCCCGCGGGCGCAGGCTTTCCTCGACTCGCTCTCGACCACGCAGCCTTCATTGAAACCTCACTCATGATGTACCTGCATCCCGAACTCGTGAGTGCTCATCGGGCGCCCAGCGAGATCGCAGACTTTCCGGTGTACGACATTTACCCTGCCAATCGTGACAACCTGCCCGCCTCGGGCAGCCTCGCGCCCGTCATCGGAGCTAGCGCAGAAAGAAGCGAGCAGATCCTTTCGGAGGAGCTTGGCAGACTGCTTCTCGCAATGAACGAGGCATTCAGCGGTCATTTGCCCACACTCTGAGGGTTTCCGGGAATTTGCCTCTTCGATCCCATTTCGACTCAATCCACATCGCAAGGAGTAACGCATTCCGATGGCTGAACCAATGGTAGATCCCACATTTCTCGGAGGACCCAGAGCTCGGGCCGATTCATCGCCCGACACCCCTTATGTCTATCTGGGCATCCCCTATGGTCCGCCCTATGAGCCCCAAGACTTGACGGTCTGCGCCGGCGCTGCCGACGCAGTTCGTGTAATGAGTCATCGGATGGAGTACGCCAAACTGGCGAGCCACTACGATTTTGACTTAGGCCGCGAACTCTTTGCCGCTGGAGAAGAACTCGTGACAGACCTCGGGAATCTGTCGTCCGATGTCCGCCATCCGGATGCGATTGCGGATGAAGCGTCAAAGACAATCCGGTCCCACGTTGTGGCCGGCCGAATCCCCCTGGTAATTGGTGGGCTGGATTCGATTCCGCCGATGGTGGTACGAGCCTTTGACGGCGTCGAGACGGTGAACGTGCTGCACGTCGACGCTCATCTCGACTTTCGCGAAGACGTCGATGGTGTCCGCTTCGGATATTCGAGTCCCATCAGGCGCATACGCGAACTAGCTTGCGTTCAAGAGATCGTCCAAGTAGGTCTTCGGGCCGTGGGAACCGCTCGACCTAGCGACGTGAAAGACGCTCTAGCCAGCGGGAATAATTTGGTAACGGCATGGGAGTTACATGAGGGCGGAGTGCCCGCATTCATTCAGTCACTCCCGTCCGACCACAGATGGATCGTGACCATTGACTGCGACGGCCTCGATCCTTCAATCGCACCAGCGGTGGGTTGGCCTGAGCCCGGCGGGGTCACATTCACCGAGATCCGGCAGATCCTTGCTCATCTTGCGAAAGCCTCTGCCATCGCGGGTGTGGTCTTTACCGAATTCAGGCCGGAGATGACGGGCGCTGACATGACAGCTCAGACAATTGCACGGCTCCTGATAAATGTGATCGGGCTACAACGCTGAAAAGACCGGCGCGCACCGCGTGCGCCAGCAGACGAGACGTCTGTGATT
>NZ_SJOM01000007.1:5073797-5614222 GCF_004762045.1 Mycobacterium sp. DL99 | reverse complement strand
CGGCCCGGGCGCCGACCGCTACCTGTCCCCCGAGATCGGCGCCGTCGTCGACCTGGCCCACAGTGGGGCGCTGGTGGCAGCCGCCGAAAGCGCAATCGGCGCACTGCAATGATCTAACCCTTTGCCGGTGAATAGGTTTGAGGTCGAAACCCTCGTCCGCATCGGGGTGCCGACGGGCGACCGATGGGCGTTGGAGAGTCGTCAGTGGGTAGGGATCACTGGAGTTGATGGCGGGGTTTCGTCGCCAAAAGGCTTGACTAGGCATGGCCTGATTCGCCTTTCGCACGCGCCAGTATTTGCCGATAGTTTTTCCGGCACCGACAGACTGGAGCCGCCGCGCTCAATGACGACATCCGTGCCGGAAGATCGGAGAAGAAACCAGGCTTCGATGCCCAACGTCGTTCGGTCAGTTCGATGGCTCAAAGTCGACACCCAGGCGGCCTATAGGTAGGCGAACAGGTAGGGAATTCCCGACTATTCAATGAAGCGAACAGGGCTGCCAGTAACGGGATGTCGTTGGAAGCATTGCCCTAGCGACGGGTTGCGCGCACCCCGCGACACTGCGATGTCGGGTCTTCCGGTCGATGTCGGAAATCCGGTTTGGGGTCTAGAGCCACAGCCATTCGCTGCCTTGCTATTTGGAAATAGCGGCAGCTCTCAGTTTACCTGTCCGGCAACGCCACACGGTCAATGATGGCAAGGTGTACTGCTGCGCCGTCCTGGACGGCTTCTCTCGGATGATCGTGGCCCGCACGTTTCCACCACCGCTGACAACCGCCCTGGTCAACAACGCGGTCAACATGGCACCCATCCCGTCCCTCAGCGCGCATTACCACGGTCGAAGCTGCGGGGCCAGATGAGTTGGTCTCATTCACCGGGAACACGCCAGGGGCGTTCGACATGAAGTCAGGCCGCATCGAGGCCGGAACAGTGTCAACACAACGGTTTTCCTACACCGCCGTCGTCAACGGCAGGCCTGCACTGGCTATCGAACACATCACCCGCCTCGGCGACGATCAGGCACCCGACTGGCCGGCCGGGCGCGGCTGGCACGTCACCGTCGAAGGCAACCCGTCGATGGAGCTCAGATCCCGTATCGCCAACCACGGTGAGGACGAGACTGAGCAGGGCTGCCTGGGCACAGCGATGCACGCGGTGCATGCGATCGCACCGGTGTGCGCGGCCGCCCCCGGGATCCGGACCTTCCTGGACCTACCGATGATCACCGGACATGGAGTGCTCGACGGGCGCTAGCCGCTACGACACGTCGCTGGAGGGCGAGAGCCAGGTGTTGCACTGTCCGATCTTGTTCTCGCGGTAGCCCTGATCCCACCAACCGCTGAAGTGTGCCTTCGATCCGTGGTCACGAGGCGCGCTTGGATTCCAGTCGCCACGGGTCGCGTTGTCGTCAAGCGCGATCTGGTAATCGGCCACGGTGAATCGTCCTCCGGTGTCGACGATGGAACCGATGAACATGCCGGAGAAGCACTGTGCCTGCAATTCGTAGCGGCGCGTCAACTCCAGCCCTTGCTCGGACTGTTCACCCACCGCGTCCTTCTGTCTGCTCTCCTCACCCCCTGTTCCGAGGAGCGATTGGATGTGGTGGCCGTATTCATGGGCGAGCATCGACAGGTAGATGATCGCCTTGTCGCCGTATCGATCTGCCGGCATTCCGGCAAGTGGCATATAGATGGTTTCGCTGAGGGTTCCCTGCGGAAGCTGCCCAGAGCAGTAGCGGGCGGGGTTCTGGCCCGGGCTCGTCGAGTAGGTGCCACATGGCGTTGTCATGACGTCGCCCGTCGGCACCGACAGCGTCACGTTCCGAAACTCGAAACCTGCGGCCGTCACGACGGGTTTCCACGCGGCCTCCAAGCACTGGAGGGCCGCCTGGTAGAAGATCTCAGCCGCCACCGCGTCGCTCGGCCAGCCGACCGGGTTGCATGGCTGTTTGGTCAGGCCGGCGTCGAAGTTGGCGTAGATCCGGTTTTGTCCCAATGCGGCCTCGCCGGTGGGCAGGGGCATTGCACTGGTGGTGGTTGGGGGAGGCGTGGTGGTGGCGGTGTAGGACGGTGTGGAGGTGAGTTCGCTGGTTGGGACTGCGCCTGCGGGGCTGGCCGGTTCACTGGCGCTGGTGCTGCCCTGTTGTTTGAACACCGCGACTCCTGCGGCGATCAGCGCGAGCACGACGACGACGGCGACGGCCGAACCGATCAGGATGGCCGGTCGTCGAGGGCTTTTCGGTGTTGGCAACGGGGCCGGATACGCGGGAGATTGCCCACCCCAGGGGTCGGCATCGCCCGGCTGATGCTGCGGCGGCACGGGCGACCCCGATGGTGCGGTGGCCCATGGATCCGGGGCCGAAGCCCATGGATCCGCGGGCTTGGCGTTGTCCGATTTGGCCTGTGCGAACGGGTCGGCGCCCGCAGCGAAGGGATCATCACCCCAGGACTTGGGCGGCGGACCGAACGGACCCCACGACTGCATTTCGAGTACGTTACTGCCCGGACCGAGCCCGCGCGTGCGCGAGTTTTCGCACGGGAAAGCGATCGGTGTTCCAGCGCCGGGCAAACTTCCGCTAGGTGCGGTCCCCGAGCGTCTGCCAGAGGAACTCGTAGGTCAGCGCCGCCTTGAACGCGGACTGCTTGTTGTCGGCCGCGCCGCCGTGGCCACCTTCGATGTTCTCGTAATACAGCACCCGATGCCCGGCCGCCTCCAGCGCCGCGGTCATCTTCCTGGCATGTCCGGGATGCACCCGGTCATCCCGGGTCGAGGTGGTGATCAGGATCGGCGGATACATGGCCGAGGCCGAAATATTTTGGTACGGCGAGTATTCCGCCATGAACTCCCAGTCCGCCGGATCGTCGGGGTTGCCGTATTCGGCCACCCATGACGCGCCCGCGAGCAGCAGATGGAAACGCTTCATGTCCAGCAACGGCACACTGCACACCAGTGCCCCGAACAGCTCCGGATACCGGGTCAGCATCACGCCCATGAGCAGCCCGCCGTTGCTGCCGCCGGCCGCGCCGAGCTGCTCGACCGTGGTGATGCCGCGCCGCACCAGATCGGCGGCGACCGCGGCGAAATCCTCGTACACCAGGTGGCGGTTCTCGCGCATCGCCTGCTTGTGCCAGCCCGGGCCGTACTCGCCACCGCCGCGGATGTTGGCCTGCACGTACGTGCCGCCGCGCTCCAGCCAGCCGCGGCCGACCCCGCCGATGTAGCCCGGGGTCAGCGAATTCTGAAACCCGCCGTAGCCGTAGAGATAGGTCGGGCTCGGTTCCTCGCGGCGCCCGACGACGAAATACGGGACCTTCGTGCCGTCCTCGGACGTGGCGAAGAACTGCTCGACGCCGATGCCGTCGGCGTTGTAGAACGCCGGTGCGGACTTGATCTGAACCAGCGGCCCGCCTGCGGTGCCGTACAGCAGCCGCGACGGAGTGGTGAATCCGCTTGAGTTGTAGAAGACCTCGTCACCGAGGTGGTCGATGTCGACGACGATGGTATCGGCGGCCGGCGGGATGTCCGGTGCGTCCCTGCGTTCCCACGTCCCGGGCGTGACGACCTCGACGTGGCTGGCGACATCGCGCAGCGTGATCAGGATCAGCTTGTCCTTGGTCCACTGCACGCTCGACAGGCAGCTGTGCTCGTCGGGCTCGTAGATCATCGCGAGATCCGCTGTGCCGGAGAGGAAATCGTCGAACTTGGTGGCCAGGAGCGCGCCCGCGGGATAGGTGACCTCACCCACCTGCCAGTCGGTCCGCAGGGAGATCAGCAGCCACTCTCGGTGCAGTGACAGTGACGAGTCGGTCGGGACCTTGAGTTCGATGAGCTCGCCGTCGCGCACCTCGTAGCGGATGCGGTGGTAGAAGTCGGTGTAACGGCCCAACCGGGTGTGCTCGAAGCCCGGCGTCCGGTCGATCGAGGCGATCACCCGGACATCAGTCGGCTCGGCCTCGTACACCGTCTCGGCGTCGGCCAACGGCTGACCGCGGCGCCAGCGCTTGGCGATCCGCGGATACCCGGATTCGGTCATCGAACCCTCGCCGAAGTCGGTGCACACCAGGAGGGTGTCCTCGTCCTCCCACGACACCGAGGACTTGGCTTCGGCCAGCTCGAATCCTCCGGAAACGAATTCCCTTGTCCGCATGTCGAACTCGCGCACCACAGTGGCATCGGCGCCGCCCCGGGACAGGCTGATCATGGCCAGCGTGTGCTCCGGCTCGATCACCTCGGGCCCGGCCCACACCCAGTTCTCGTCCTCGGCGCGGGCCAGCTCGTCCAGATCCAGGATCACGTCCCAGTCCGGATCATCGGTCCGGTAGCTGTCCAGTGTGGTGCGCCGCCACAGGCCGCGCGGGTTGGCCTCGTCGCGCCAGAAGTTGTACAGATACTCACCGCGCCGGCCCGGATAGGGGATCCGCGCATCGGTGTCGAGGATCTCCAACACCTCGGAGCGCATCGCCTCGAAACGGTCGCCGCTCAACTCGGCGATCGTCGGCTCGTTGTGCGCCCGCACCCACGCCAACGCGTCGTCGCCGGTGATGTCCTCAAGCCACAGGTAAGGGTCGTTCGCCACCCGTCCATTGTGACCGCGCGCGTACTGTGAGCTGGACAACACCACCGGCGACAGAAGCGAGGACGTGATGGGCCAGGCACCGGCACGGGCCCTGATCACCGCGGCCGCCGCTGAACTACTGGCACGACTACGGGAGCGCCACGGCTCGCTGATGTTCCACCAGTCCGGCGGCTGCTGCGACGGGTCGTCGCCGATGTGTTACCCCGACGGCGAGTTCATCGTCGGTGATCGCGACGTCCTTCTGGCGGTTCTCGACGTCGGTGACGGCGTTCCGGTGTGGATCTCCGGTCCACAGTTCGAGGCGTGGAAGCACACCCAGCTGGTGATCGACGTCGTCCCCGGCCGCGGCGGTGGTTTCAGCCTGGAAGCGCCCGAAGGCATGCGGTTCCTGTCTCGCGGCCGGGCCTTCACCGACGCTGAGAACGACCTGTTGGCCGAGCAACCCCCGGTGACCGGTGCGCAGTACGGAGACGGAATCAGGCCGCCCGGCACCGGCAGCCACATCGTCGACGAAGCCGCCGACGCCTGCCCGATCCCCGGGGGACGCGCCGCGCAGATGTAGCGGGTCGGCGTGGGTCGCGGCGTTATCGTCGAAGAGTGATTCCGCTGCCACGGGCGTGGCTGCTGACCAGCGCAATGTTGGTCGGCGTAGCGGTCGGGCTGCTGGCAGGCATCGCCACGAAACTGCTGGTCACGGTCGCCGTCCGGCCTGATGTGGTAATTGCCCTCGCCCTCGGGGTACCCGGGGTCCTGGGGATACTGATGGTCCTGGTTTCGGGGCGGCGGTGGGTCACGACGCTCGGCGCATGTGTGCTGGCCATCGCGCCCGGCTGGTTCGGTGCCCTGGCGATCATCCAGGTGGCAACCCATGCCTGAAAACGTCGACACCTCCACCGCGGACTTCGCCCCGCTGTTCGACACGGGGGAGAACGAGGTCCTCGACGAGGAGTTGTCGCCCGAAACGACGTCCGCGGAAGACATGACGCCGGACGGGACGGCCTTCGACGACGCGCCCTCGGCACCGCTGCCCGCCCCGGCTCCGCCCATCGTGGTGGAAGGGATCTACCTGTCCGTCAAGTGGTGGACGTTCGTGGGCGTGCTGGCCGGGGTGTGGTTCGTCTCCGCAGCGGCGGGGGCCGGTCTGTACTACTACTGGTACCAGTCAGCCGACAAGACCTGGCCGGTGTTCGCCGTGCTCGCCTACATCGTCGTCATCACGGTCGGGGCCCTGGTGGCGTCGACGGCCCAGCGCAAACCCCTGGTATCGGCCCTGGCCATCGCCCTGATGTCGGCGCCTCTGGCGGCGATGGCAGCGGCGGCGGTTTTCTACGGCGCCTACGTATTCGGCTGGATCGCCCGGTAGGGCCATTGCACGGCCCACTAGGGTGGGGTCGTGACCCACTTTGACGTCGTCGTTCTCGGAGCTGGTCCCGGTGGATACGTCGCGGCCATTCGTGCCGCCCAACTGGGGCTGAACACCGCAATTGTCGAACCCAAATACTGGGGCGGCGTGTGCCTCAATGTCGGGTGTATCCCGTCCAAGGCGCTGCTGCGCAACGCGGAACTCGCGCACATCTTCAACAAAGAAGCCAAGACCTTCGGCATCAGCGGTGAGGCCACCTTCGATTACGGTGCCGCCTTCGATCGCAGCCGCAAGGTCGCCGACGGTCGCGTCGCCGGCGTGCACTTCCTGATGAAGAAGAACAAGATCACCGAGGTTCACGGCTACGGCACCTTCACCGGGCCCAAGTCGATGTCGGTCAAATTGAATGAGGAGGGCGGTGCTGGAGGTTCGGAGGACCTCACCTTCGACAACGCGATCATCGCCACCGGATCATCGACCCGCCTGGTGCCGGGCACCGCGCTGTCCGACAACGTGGTCACCTACGAAACCCAGATCCTGTCGCGCGACCTGCCGGGCTCGATCATCATCGCCGGCGCCGGCGCGATCGGCATGGAGTTCGCCTACGTGCTGAAGAACTACGGCGTCGACGTCACCATCGTCGAGTTCCTGCCGCGCGCGCTACCCAACGAGGACGCCGAGGTCTCCAAGGAGATCGAGAAGCAGTACAAGAAGCTGGGCGTCAAGATCCTGACCGGCACCAAGGTCGAGGGCATCGCCGATGATGGGTCGACGGTCAAGGTGACGGTCAGCAAGGACGGCAACACCGAAGAGCTCAAGGCCGACAAGGTGCTGCAGGCCATCGGGTTCGCGCCCAATATCGAGGGCTTCGGCCTGGAGGCGGCCGGGGTGGCGCTGACCGACCGCGGGGCCATCGCGATCGACGATTACATGCGCACCAACGTTCCCGGCATTTACTCGATCGGCGATGTCACCGGCAAGTTGCAGCTGGCCCACGTGGCCGAGGCCCAGGGCGTCGTCGCAGCCGAAACCATCGGCGGCGCAGAGACTTTGGCGTTGGGCGATTACCGGATGATGCCGCGCGCCACGTTCTGCCAACCGCAGGTGGCCAGCTTCGGTCTCACCGAGGAGCAGGCCAAGGCCGAGGGATACGACGTCGTCGTCGCCAAGTTCCCGTTCACCGCCAACGGTAAGGCGCACGGCTTGGCCGATCCGACCGGCTTCGTGAAGCTGATCGCCGACAAGAAGCACCTCGAGCTGATCGGTGGACACCTGATCGGGCCGGACGTGTCCGAGCTGTTGCCGGAGCTGACGCTGGCGCAGAAGTGGGACCTGACGGCCAACGAACTGGCCCGCAACGTGCACACCCACCCGACCCTGTCGGAGGCGCTGCAGGAGTGCTTCCACGGGCTGACCGGCCACATGATCAACTTTTGAGAAACGAAATCGTTGCCGGCATAGCCGGATTGGTGGTCGGCCACATTCTGTGGCTGGCTGCCATCACGTTGGCGACCGAAGGCTCCCGGGTGAACATCTGGGTGCTTCTGGTTGCGGCCCTGTCGCTCATCGGTGGCGCCGCGGGCGGATATTTCGGCTGGCGTAAGTACCAGCAGAAGTCCCACACATGGGCTGCGTTCCTGTGGACGTTGCCCGTGTCTCCGGTGCTGTTCTCGCTCGTGTTGCTCGGGGTCACCTACCTGTAGGTTTGTGTGATCGCACAACAACAGGGCGTGCGTTTCGTGCGATTTTCCGCTACAGGACAGGTACACCCTGGACGAATGTCGATGTGAACAGATCGGGCCGCGGCCCGTCCACATCGGCAGCACAGGGAACCCAATGGCATCTAGCAGTGGACTGATCGATGACGCGCCCTTGACGGCATTCCACAAGAAACTGACGCTGTACTCGTCGGGTGGACCGTTCATCGACGGCTATGCCATTGCGATCATCGGGTTCACCTGGGCGACCATGAGCACGTCGTTCAACGTCACGACGGCAGACAAGGGACTGATCGCCGCCGCGGTCCTGGTCGGCATCTTCGTCGGCGGCGGCCTGTTCGGCTGGGTGACCGACAAGGTCGGCCGCCACATGATGTACATCCTGGATCTGCTTGCCCTGGCGGTCTTTTCGGTGGCCTGCATGTTCGCCACCGAGGTCTGGCAGCTGATCTTGCTGAGGTTCCTCATCGGCATGGCCATCGGCGCCGACTACCCGATCGCCACCTCGTTGCTCGCGGAGTACCTGCCCGCCAAGTACCGCGGCCGCATGCTCGGCGCCACGTTCGTGGTGTGGGCTGTCGGCGCTACCGTTGCGCCCGTCGTGGCGATGGTGTGCACCCACTTCGCCGGCGACAATGCCTGGCGCTGGATGCTGGCCAGCCCGGCCGTCTTCGCGCTCGTCACCCTGTTCCTGCGGTTGGGGACACCGGAATCGCCGCGGTGGCTGATCAGCAAGGGACGCGTCGAGGAAGCGGACCGTTCCATCAAGCAGGTCTTCGGGCCCGACTACGGGGTCGAGGATCTCGGCGAGCCGGCGACCGCCGAACGCGCGACCTTCACGTCGGTGTTCAAGCCGCCGTACCTGAAGAGGACGCTGTTCGTCAGCCTGTTCTGGATGTGTCAGGTGATCCCGCTGCTGTCCATCTACTCGTTCTCCTTCGACATCCTGGGCGAGGTCGGCATCACGGGTAACGGCGCCGAGGTGTTCCTCGCCGCGCTGTTCGCGGTCGGCGGCATCCCGGGACTGTTCCTGGTCGACCGGATCGGCCGCAAGGCCCTGCTGATCTACACCTTCGCCGGTATCGGAATCATCTGGGGCATCGCCGGTCTGATCCCGGGTCTGCCGGTGATGATCGTCTTCACCGCCGTGTGCGCGTTCGCGCTGCTGTCCGGGGCGTCCAGCTTCCTCGAAATCGTCTATCCCAACGAGTTGTTCCCGACGGAAGTGCGCGCGACGGCTGTCGGCATCGGCACTGCGGCCAGCCGGATCGGTGCGGCGGTGGCCGTCTACCTCATGCCCTTCGCCCTCGACAAGGGCGTCAACTGGGTGCTGCTGGCCGGCGCCGCAGTCTCATTCGTCGGGCTGGCCGTCACGGTCGCGTGGGGTGTAGAAACGGCCGGCCGCTCGTTGAGCGACGCGGCGAACGTCAAAGCTGGGTCAGACCGGGAGACGGTACGTTCCGCCTGACTCGGCTTTCTACACCTGGGCTGTCGATCGGCCTGCCGCCGTCACAACCCAGGTGTAGAAATCGGCGGTGGGATGCGGCCGCCGCCTAGTCCGGGAAGTCCAGTGGGATCCGCAGCGTCGTCATCATGGCGGCCAGGCCATCGTATTGGGCTGCCAGCATGCAGAATTCGATGAGCTGCTGCTTGGTGAGGATCGCCGAGAGTGTCGCCCAGGTTTCGGCCGAGATCGACCGGGTCACGACAAACTCGTCGGTCGCGGTGACCAGCACCCGCTGCCGGTCGGTCAGGCCCTCGGCGTCGGGCCCCTCGAAGATGCGGGCCTGGGTCTCGGCGTCCACCCCGCGGCTGCGGGCCAACCGGCGGTGCTGCTGGAGCTCGTATTCACAATCACGCAGGTGGCCAACCCGGAGGATGACCAGCTCGGCATCCTGACGCGACAACTTGCCCAGCGGGCCCAACAGCACCCCGGAATACGGCAGCCATGCCAGGAACAGCAGTCTGTGCTGGCCCAGGACGTTCATCAGGGTGAAGCGGGGCGCCCGGATAGCTCGGGCGCCCAGCTTGGCGATGGCCCAGTTGACGGGGCCCAGCTCACGGAATCCGCCTGGCGCAATGCGGGCCGGCTCGAGTGCACTCACCCCGCCGAGTCTGGCACAGGGGTGGTCGCTTGGAAGGTCCAGCTGCCGGTTGGCGCCCGAGTCCAACCCGACTCGGGTTATCCGTGGTCGGCCAGGTGGATGCCGAGGTCGGTGCGGCCTGGGAGAAGGTCCCCGCGCAGGGCACGAGTCTCCTGGTAGTCGCCGTCGCGCAAGCGCCGGAACCGTCGGACCGGCTCGGTGTCGATAGTCCGCAGTCTGTCTTGCAGGCGCTGAAACTCCAGGTCTACGGCGGCCGCCTCCAGGCCGTCGGCATCGTGGATCACATGCAGGTCGAGTG
Source organism: Mycobacterium sp. DL99 (assembly GCF_004762045.1). Classification (GTDB taxonomy): domain Bacteria; phylum Actinomycetota; class Actinomycetes; order Mycobacteriales; family Mycobacteriaceae; genus Mycobacterium. The sequence continues at coordinate 5,604,162 of NZ_SJOM01000007.1, read as the reverse complement.
TCTCGATTCCGACATACCAGAGGGTGCCGTGAATGAGAGGGAAGAGCAGAGACTCGAGGTCACCGCTGATGCCGCGCGGGCCGATGGAGCGTGCATCCTCTCCCGCGGTCACCACGATGAGGGCCCTGCGCCCGATGAGGCCGCCATCACCGTAGCGCCGGGGCACCCCGAGTTCAGGATCGAGATCGCCGTAGGCGAACCCGTTCGTGAGCACCCGGTCGAACCAGCCTTTCAAGATTGCCGGCGGCCCATACCACCACAGCGGGAACTGCACGATCAGCAGCTCCGCTGCGGCGAGCTTGGCCTGTTCCTCGCGCACGTCGGCTGGCAGCTGGCCCCGGGAGTACGCCTCACCTGCCAGCTCGACGATGTTCCCCGGCTTGGCGGCGCGCTCTCCGAGGTCGCGGTCACTGAGCACCGGGTCGAACTCCTGGGCGTGCAGGTCGGAGATCATCACCTCGTGCCGTGCGGACAGCGCTTCGGTTCCTGCCCGAAAAAGGCGTTCGTTCAGTGAGCCGCGGCGGGGGTGCGCGTAGAGCCACAGGGCGGTGTCCGGCTTCGGTGGATGTGTGATCGTCATGAAGTCACCTGCTTCGTGTCGTTTTGGTCGTCGGTAGCGATGGCCGTGATGACACGGGCCAGGGTGTTGCGTGCGTTGGCGGGGCTGATCCTGTCGGCGAGCGCGTCTCGGGCCAAGGCATCTCCGGCGCCGATGACTGCGGACAGACCTGTTGCGTCTATCCGACCGGGGAACGGTGCCAGCGCCTCGCGGCACGTGGCGAGATAGGCGTCCTCGGCTTCCTGGCGCAGCCGGCTCAAGGTGGGTGACCCCGCGAGTGCGGCGACCACGTCGGCCAGTTCCCGCCCCTGCGCGAGGCAGCAGTCGATGTATGCGTCCGCGATGACGCGCGCGACGGCTCGCGCCTCTCGCCCCGCGCCGGCCAGTGCGGCGTCGAGCATCTCGCGCTGGCGCTCCTCGAACTCGCGGTAGAGCTCGGCGAGGACCCCCGCCTTGTCGCCGAAGTGGTCGTAGACCACGGGCTTGGTCACACCGGCCCTCTCGGCGAGCCGTCCGAGGGTGAACTGTTCCGTGCCTGCCTCCCGGATCAACTCCCTTGCCGCGTCGAGTAGTTGGGTGTGACGGTCCTGCTTCGACAGGCGTCGTTTCGGGGTCGCGTCGGATTGGTCGCCCATCTTGACTCCTTGGCATTACCTACGAGTAGTAACCTACTGACAGTAACCTACCATGAGTAACTTCTGCTCGCGCCTACGGGAGAATGCTCGGCGTCCAACCCTGGCCAGCGCGGATTTCGTTCAGCGGGCTACGGCTGCCGCACCAGATACGGGGACACGGTCGAGCGGTGCTCGTTGAGGTCCAGGGCCTTGCCGAGCGCCGGGAACGCGCGCTGCGGGCAGTTGTCGCGTTCGCACACGCGGCAGCCCGAGCCGATGGGTGTGGCAACCTCGCCGGAGAGGTCCAGTCCTTCGGAGTAGACCAGCCGATGGGCATGGCGCAGTTCGCATCCCAGCCCTATCGCGAAGGTCTTGCCGGGCTGCCCGTAGCGCGACGCGCGGCGCTCCACGGTGCGGGCCACCCACATGTAGTTGCGACCGTCGGGCATCTGGGCGATCTGCACGCCGATCTTGCCCGGATTACCGAACGTCTCGTAGACATTCCACAGCGGGCAGGTGCCGCCTGAGGATGAGAAGTGAAAGCCGGTGGCGGACTGACGCTTTGACATGTTGCCTGCGCGGTCGACCCGGACGAAGGAGAACGGCACCCCGCGCATCGAAGGCCGCTGCAGGGTGGACAGCCGGTGCGCGATGGTCTCGTAGCTCACCGAGTAGAACGCCGACAACCGCTCCACGTCATAGCGGAAATTCTCGGTCACATCGTGGAATTGGCGGTAGGGGAGCACCGTGGCCGCGGCGAAGTAGTTGGCCAGCCCGAGCCGGGCCAGGGTGCGGGATTCGTCGCTGGTGAACATGCCCTCGTCGACCATCTTGTCGATGAGCTCGCCGAACTCGAGGAAGGCAAGTTCGGCCGCCATCTTGAACACCTGCTGGCCGCTGGAGAGATGGTTGCCCATCTCCAGGGTCTTGGTAGCCGGGTCGTAGCGGTGCAGCACGGTGTCGCCCAGGTCGATGCGCCGAACGATCCGGACCCCGTGCACCGTGGTCATCCGGTTGGCCAGCTCACCGGCAAGGTCACCGCGGTGCATGCGGATCTTCGAGGTCAGATCCTCCGCGGCGGTATCGAGTTCGTGCAGATAGTTCTGCCGTTGGTAGAAGTAGTCGCGCACTTCCTCGTGCGGCATGGTGATCGAACCGCTGCCGCTGCCGTCGGAATACCGGTCCTCGGTGGCGGCCGCCAATTGCGTGGTGGTGAGCCGGTATCGACGGTGCAGGTTGACCATCGCGCGGGCGAAATTCGGATATGCCGCGACCATGTCGGCGACTTCGGCGACATCCATCTCGGCGCCGAGGTCGCGGTCCATCGTCACCTCGCGCATCTCGGCGACCAGGCGGGTGTCGTCGTGGGAGGCGAAGAACGTCGCGTCCACCCCGAACACCTCGGTGATGCGCAGCAGCACGGCCACGGTCAGCGGCCGCACGTCGTGCTCGATCTGGTTGAGATAGCTGGGGGAGATCTCCAGCATCTGGGCCAGCGCCGCCTGGCTGAACCCACGCTCGCTCCGCAGTTGACGCACCCGCGACCCGACGAACGTTTTTGCCACGTCAAATAGCCTAACAAGGGTGTGAAGGCGGTCTTTGCATTCTTGGCAGTTTGGTCACTACTGGCAGTATCGGGCTGCCTGGCATGATCGGCTCAGACGACAGCGACTGGAGATGACCATGACGGGAACCGCGCAGAATTCGACCACCGGGCTGAACAAGGTGATGATGCCGGTGCCCGACCCCCATCCCGATGTCTTCGACCTGGAATGGCCGCTGCGGATGGCCGATGTCGATCGCACCGGCCGACTGCGGTTCGACGGCGCGTGCCGGCACATTCAGGACGTCGGCCAGGACCAGCTGCGGGAGATGGGATACGAAGACGTCCACCCCGCGTGGATCGTGCGGCGCACGATGATCGATCTCATCCGGCCCATCGAGGGCAGTGACATCCTGCGGATGCGGCGGTGGTGTTCGGGCACGTCCAACCGGTGGTGCGAGATGCGGGTGCGCATAGATGGAAGGCGCGGCGGCCTCATGGAGTCCGAGGCGTTCTGGATCCACATCAACCGCGACACCCAGGGGCCCTCCCGGATCTCCGACGACTTCCTGTCCGGCCTGCGCCGCACCACCGACGAGTCCCGTCTGCGCTGGAAGTCCTACCTGAAGGCCGGCAGTCGTGAGGACGCGGCCGAGATCCGCGAGTACCCGGTGCGGGTGTCCGACATCGACCTGTTCGACCACATGAACAACTCGGTCTACTGGACGGTGGTCGAGGACTACCTGTACTCGCACCCCGAGCTGCTGGAGAAGCCGCTGCGGGTGACCATCGAGCACGACGCCGCGGTGGCCCTCGGCGAGAAGCTCGAGATCCTGTCGCACGTTCACCCGGCCGGATCGACCGACAAATTCGGTGAAGAGCTCTCGGATCGCACTGTTAGAACGCTCACATATGCCGTCGGCGACGAGACAAAAGCGATCGCATCACTGTTCTCGCTCTGACCCCTCCCGGTTTAACAGTACGAGCGTACTGACCTGCGCCTTTGTGCTACTCGTCGGTAGCTTCTGAACCGGTACAGCCATCATATTTCTTCGCAACCTTTGCAAGTTAACTAAGCGCTTTGGCGAAACTTGGCAACTGAAACGGGTGGACCTGCGGATATGGGCTGTGCCATCGTCGGGTTAGCACAACAGTGAAGCTGTCACGGCGTTAGCAATTAACAAGTCGAACGACGCGGCGGTGGAACAAGGCGACTGAAACAACCCGAAGGAGCAGTCCTATGTCGACCGTGGGCACCCCCAAGTCACCGGAGCAGATCCAGCACGATTGGGATCACAACCCCCGCTGGAAGGGCATCACCCGTACCTACACCCCGGCCGACGTGGTTGCCCTGCAGGGTTCCGTCGTCGAGGAGAACACCCTGGCCCGCCGCGGCGCCGAGGTGCTCTGGGAGCAGCTCCACGACATGGACTTCGTCAACGCGCTGGGCGCGCTGACCGGTAATCAGGCCGTGCAGCAGGTCCGCGCCGGCCTCAAGGCCATCTACCTGTCCGGGTGGCAGGTCGCCGGTGACGCCAACCTGTCCGGCCACACCTACCCCGACCAGAGCCTCTACCCGGCCAACTCGGTGCCGCAGGTCGTCCGCCGCATCAACAACGCGCTGATGCGCGCCGACCAGATCGCCAAGGTCGAGGGCGACACCTCGGTCGAGAACTGGCTCGCCCCGATCGTCGCCGACGGTGAGGCCGGCTTCGGTGGTGCGCTCAACGTCTACGAGCTCCAGAAGGCCATGATCGCCGCCGGTGTCGCCGGTTCGCACTGGGAAGACCAGCTGGCCTCGGAGAAGAAGTGCGGCCACCTCGGTGGCAAGGTGCTGATCCCCACCCAGCAGCACATCCGCACCCTGACCTCGGCCCGTCTGGCTGCCGACGTCGCCGACGTCCCGACCCTGGTCATCGCCCGCACCGACGCCGAGGCCGCCACCCTGATCACCTCCGATGTGGACGAGCGCGACCGCCCGTTCATCACCGGTGAGCGCACCAACGAGGGCTTCTACCGGGTGCAGAACGGCCTGGAGCCGTGCATCGCCCGCGCCAAGGCCTACGCGCCGTACGCCGACCTGATCTGGATGGAGACCGGCACCCCGGACCTGGAGCTGGCCAAGAAGTTCGCCGAGGGCGTCAAGAGCGAGTTCCCGGACCAGATGCTGTCCTACAACTGCTCGCCGTCCTTCAACTGGAAGCAGCACCTGGACGACGACACCATCGCCAAGTTCCAGCGCGAGCTGGGCGCGATGGGCTTCAAGTTCCAGTTCATCACGCTGGCCGGCTTCCACGCCCTCAACTACTCGATGTTCGACCTGGCCCACGGGTACGCCCGCGAGCAGATGAAGGCCTACGTCGAGCTGCAGGAGCGCGAGTTCGCCGCCGAGGAGCGCGGTTACACCGCCACCAAGCACCAGCGCGAGGTTGGCGCCGGCTACTTCGACCGGATCGCCACCACCGTGGACCCGAACAGCTCGACCACCGCGCTGGCCGGTTCCACCGAAGAGGGTCAGTTCCACTAGCAGCTGCTGAGCTGCCGAGCGTGGGTGCTGTGTGCGTATTCCGACACAGTTTCGTGCACAGCACCCACGCTCGCGCGCAGTAGTTCTCGACAGCAGCAGGCCCCGCTCAGAATTTTTGGGCGGGGCCTGTTCTGCGTATAGAAAGAGAAGTCGTGAGCAATCAAATTGAACGTGTAGGTGTGATCGGTGCCGGCCAGATGGGCGCAGGTATCGCCGAGGTGTCCGCGCGTGCCGGCGTCGACGTGCTGGTGTTCGAGACCACCGACGCACTGGTCACCGCGGGCCGCAACCGGATCACCAAATCACTCGAGCGCGCGGTCAGCGCGGGCAAGGTCACGGAGCGGGAGAAGGACGCCGCGCTGGGCAAGCTGGCGTTCACCACCACGATCGACGATCTGGCCGATCGTCAGCTGGTCATCGAGGCTGTGATCGAGGACGAGAACGTCAAGGCGAAGATCTTCGCCGACCTGGATCGCGTGATCACCGACCCTGACGCGGTACTGGCCTCCAACACCTCCAGCATTCCGATCATGAAACTCGCAGCAGCTACACAGAATCCTTCCAGGGTGCTGGGCCTGCACTTTTTCAACCCCGTTCCGGTGTTGCCGTTGGTCGAACTGGTCAGCACTCTGGTGACCGCAGATGCCGCCGCGGCGCGCGTCGAGGAATTCGCCAGCACGGTGCTCGGAAAACAGGTTGTGCGTTGTTCTGACCGGTCGGGTTTCGTGGTCAACGCGTTGCTGGTTCCGTACCTCTTGGCGGCCGTCAGAATGGTCGAGGGTGGCTTTGCCACAATTGACGATGTCGACAAGGCAGTGGTGGCGGGGTTGTCCCATCCGATGGGGCCGCTGCGGCTGTCCGATCTGGTCGGTCTGGACACCCTAAAGCTCATCGCTGACAAGATGTTTGACGAGTTCAAAGAGCCTTTGTACGCCGCGCCGCCGCTTCTGCTGCGTATGGTCGAGGCGGGTCAGCTGGGCAAAAAATCGGGCCAGGGCTTCTACAAGTACTGAGTAGGGCCGAGCTGGCACTATGGCCAAGGCTTAGCTAGTCTACCCACAGGAGGGCCTGCCGGCTCGCTCTATAGAGTCTGCATGTAAGAACACGTGTCGGCCCCAAACCAACGGTCGTCAGCAGCAGAAACGCAAAGAGGTAATTTTTCGCATGTCTAACGTCGAGTCCGATCTTGCTCCGTACTACGAGGAGTCGCAGTCGATCTACGACATCTCGAATGAGTTCTATGCGCTGTTCCTCGGACCGACCATGGGCTACACCTGCGGTTACTACGAGCGCGAGGACATGAACCTCGAGGAGTCGCAGAACGCAAAGTTCGATCTGGCGTTGGGCAAGCTCGACCTCAAGCCGGGTATGACGCTGCTGGACATCGGCTGCGGCTGGGGTGGCTGCCTGGAGCGTGCGCTGATCAACCACGACGTCAACGTCATCGGGATCACGCTGAGCAAGGAACAGTCGGACTATGCCCGCAAGCGGCTGGCCAAGATCGACACCAACCGCAACGTCGAGATCCGGTTGCAGGGCTGGGAAGAGTTCAACGAGCCCGTCGACCGCATCGTCTCGATCGGTGCATTCGAGGCGTTCAAGCAGGAGCGCTACCCGATCTTCTTCGAGCGGGCCTACAGCATCCTGCCGGAGAACGGCGGCCGCATGCTGCTGCACACCATCCTGGCGCACACCCAGCAGTTCTTCCGTGAGAACAACATCAAGCTGACGATCAGCGACCTGAAGTTCATGAAGTTCATCGGTGAGGAGATCTTCCCCGGTGGGCAGCTGCCTGCGGTCGAGGACATCGAGAAGCTCGCCGACGGCTCGGGTTTCAAGCTGGAGCGCATCCACCTGCTGCGTCCGCATTACGCGCGCACGCTGGACATGTGGGCGGCCAACCTGGAGGCCAAGAAGGACGAGGCCATCGCCCTGCAGGGTCAGGAAGTGTACGACCGGTTCATGAAGTACCTGACCGGTTGCGCCGACTTCTTCCGTCGCGGCATCACCAACATCGGCCAGTTCACGCTGGTCAAGTAGTTACTTTCCAAAAGCAGCCTCCGACACCGTCGGGGGCTGCTTTTGTTTGTGCCCTGTGCGCCGAAACTGAACTCAGGGACAGAATCCGCGCGGATCTTGTCCCTCAGTGCAGTCTCGGCGCGCGAAACTCAGGCGGAAGCCAGCCGCTTCTTCTCGGCCTCGACGTCGAAGTCCGGCGGTGGCCAGGACATGTTGAGGCCTTTGAGGGCCTCGATCAGCAGCTCGGTGATCGCGAGCCGGCTGTACCACTTCTTGTCGCACGGCACGATGTGCCAGGGCGCGTAATCGGTCGACGTCTTCTCCAGCATGGCCTGGTAGGCCTCCTGGTACTTGGGCCACAGCAGCCGCTCGTCGATGTCGGCCGGGTTGTACTTCCAGTACTTCTCGGGGCGGTCCAGCCGTTCGGACAACCGCGCCTTCTGCTCGGCGAGCGAGACGAACATGGCCACCTTCACCAGCGTGGTGCCGGCATCGACCAGCTCGCGTTCGAAGGCGTTGATCTCGTCGTAGCGGGCGCCCCAGACGTCCGGCGGCACCAGGTTGTGCACACGGACGATCAACACGTCCTCGTAGTGCGAGCGGTCGAACACCCCGATATGTCCGGCCGGCGGTAGCGCATTGCGGATCCGCCACAGGTAGTGGTGGGCGCGCTCCTCCTCGGTCGGCTTGCCGAAGCTGGTGTACCGGATGCCCTGTGGGTTCGCTGCTCCCACAACATGTTTGACGATGCCGCCCTTGCCTGCGGTGTCCATGCCCTGCAGGATCAGCAGCACCGAGCGGTTGTCGTCGCCACTCTTGCTGCGGGCGTAGAGCATCTCCTGTAGCGAAGCGAGCCGCAGATTGCGCTCGGTCTGCAGGGTGGGTGCGTCGCTCTTGTTCCCGCGGAATCCCGGCGTGCTGTCGGTGTCGATTCGCGCGACCTCGTCGCCCTGGCGGAAAGCCAGCTGGTCATGTGGTTCGTGGGTCCACAGGGCAGGCAGATCTCTGTCGCTCACCCGATCAGTCAAGCAGTTGTGGCGGCAAAACCGGTGACGGGTGCGGCAGTGAGTTGAACTTTTCCAGCGAGCCGCCGACTTCCACGATGCCGCACAGCGCGTTCCACTCCAGCATGGTGAGGTAGTCGATCAGCTCGTCGGCGGTCATCCGCGGGTTCGACATCCACGAGTGGGTGGCCAGCTGCACACCGCCGACGGTGTGGAACGCCCACGCCTCTGCGCCGCGGGTGTCCATACCGGCCTGGGCCATCCGGCGGCGCAGCATGACGCCGAGCATGCGCGCGATGATCTGCTCGGAATCGGCGACCGCCTTGCTCTTGCTGGCCGAGTTGTTCGCCATCACGAAGCGATACGGTTCTGGTTCGGCGGCAACGGTTTCCACGTACACCTTGATGATCTCGCGGGTCAGGTCGAAACCGTCGAGGTTCGAGGACAGGGCTGCCGCCATGTTCGGGATCAGGGTGGTCTGGGCGAACCGCATCATCACTGCGGTGGTGAGATCGTTCTTGTCGACGAAGTAGCGGTAGAGCACGGTCTTGGACACGCCGATCTCGGCAGCGATCTCATCCATGCTGACGTTGCTGCCCCGGCGTCGGATCGCTTCGAGCGTGCCGTCTACCAACTCATTGCGCCGCTCCACCTTGTGCTGGTGCCAGCGCCGCTTGCGTCCATCGGTCTTCACCGTCACCGGCGGAGTCTGCTGTGCCACTGTCGCAGTAGTCCCATTCCCTAGTTCCACTTGATACTACGGCGAAACTGCGGATACCGGCCTGTGGGTCAGACCGTCAGTCGCGGCGATAGCGCAAGATGGAAAGGTGGCACATCGATCCGACGCGGGAGTCCGCGCGCTTGCGGGCCCGCGGCCAAGTTTTGCCGAGACGCTGGCCGGTGCGGACAGCGCCGCCGACGCCGAACGTCTACGGGGTTTGCGGAGGATGAAGCTCGTTGCGCTGAGCTTCCTGGTCGGCGCCACAGTGATCTTCCTGTTGTGCACCTGGGCGCAGTCGCGGGGGGCGGCCGGTTGGGTCGGGTATGTGCGGGCCGCGGCCGAGGCCGGCATGGTCGGCGCGCTTGCCGACTGGTTCGCTGTGACGGCGCTGTTCACGCATCCCCTCGGGCTGCCGATCCCGCACACGGCCATCATCAAGCGCAAGAAAGACCAGCTGGGGGAGGGTCTGGGCGCGTTTGTCCGGGAGAACTTCATGTCCCCCGAGGTGATAGCCAACAAGTTGCACGACGCGCAGGTGGCGGGCCGGTTCGGCAAATGGCTGAGCGACCGATCCCACGCCGAGCGGGTGGCCGCCGAGGCGTCGACCGTGCTGCGCGTCGGGGTGGAGATGCTGCGCGACGAGGACGTTCAGCATGTGCTGGACCGGATGATCGTCAAGCGCATCGCCGAACCGAAATGGGGACCGCCGATCGGCCGGGTGCTGTCGACCTTGTTGCAGGAGGGCCGTCAGGAAGCGCTGATCCAGTTGCTGTGTGACCGGGCGTTCCAGTGGTCGCTGAACTCCGGCGAGGTCATCGAGCGCGTCATCGAGCGGGATTCGCCGACCTGGTCACCCCGCTGGGTGGACCACCTGGTCGGGGACCGGATCCATCGGGAGCTGATGGACTTTACGGACAAGGTGCGCCGTAACCCCGACCATGAGCTGCGGCGCTCGGCCACCCGGTTCCTGTTCGAGTTCGCCGACGACCTGCAGCACGACGAGGCGACGATTCAGCGCGCCGAGAACGTCAAGGAACAGCTCATGGGCCGCGACGAGGTGGCCCGGGCGGCCGAGACCGCGTGGGCGGCCGCCAAGCGGATCATCTTGGAGTCGGTGGATGACCCGTCTTCGGCGTTGCGGACCCGGATCGCCGACTCGGTGATGCGGATCGGCGAGTCGTTGCGCGACGACGCCGAGCTACGCGACAAAGTCGACAGCTGGATCATCCGGGGCGCAAAACACCTGGTCGCCGAGTATGGGACCGAGATCACAGCAATCATCACCGAGACCATCGAGCGCTGGGATGCCGACGAGGCGAGCCGCCGGATCGAGCTCCATGTGGGCCGTGACCTGCAGTTCATCCGGATCAACGGCACCGTGGTGGGTTCGTTGGCGGGCCTGATCATCTATTCGGTAGCTCAACTACTCTTCTGACCTGCGCTAACTAGTGCTTGCAAAAGTTAGCACCCCGTCGTAGCGTGAATTTCGTCGTTAACGGATACCCGGGCTACGAGGGGAATGACATGGCGCAAGAAGAGAATCTCGCGGCTGTCGTCTCCAACGCTGCGCAGGACATCGGGAGCTTCATCCGGGCCCAGCGTGAGGCGGCACAGGTATCGGTACGGCAGTTGGCCGAGAAGGCCGGCGTCAGCAATCCCTACCTGAGCCAGATCGAACGGGGATTGCGGAAACCCTCCGCCGACGTGCTCAACCAGATCGCGAAGGCACTGCGGGTGTCTGCGGAAGTTCTCTATGTGCGTGCCGGGATCTTGGAGCCCAGCGAGCCCAGCGAGGTCCGCGACGCCATCGTCAACGACGTGGGGATCACCGAACGGCAGAAGCAGGTGCTGCTCGACATCTACACGTCGTTCCGTCAGCAGAACGAAGCCGATGCAGGTGAGGAGCCGACAACTGACTGACAACTCACCAGCTGCCCGAATAACCACTCGCACGAAAAGCCATCCTGAGAAAGGAATTCGCATGACCGAGAAGACTCAGCCCACCATCGAAGACCTCAAGGCCCCGCTGCTGGCCGCCGTCGGCGCCGCTGACCTGGCCCTGGCCACGGTCAACGAGATCGTCGCCAGCCTGCGCGAGCGTGCCGAGGGTGCGCGCACCGACGCCGAGGCCCGCGTCGAGGAAGGCCGCGCCCGCCTGACCAAGCTGCAGGAAGACCTGCCGACCCAGTTCGACGAGCTGCGCGACAAGTTCACTTCCGAGGAGCTGCGCAAGGCCGCCGAAGGCTACGCCGATCAGGCCACCGCGACCTACAACAAGCTGGTCGAGCGTGGCGAGGCGGCGCTGGAGCGCCTGCGCAACCAGCCGGCCATCGAGGAAGCCGCCAGCCGCGTCGAGGGCTACACCGACCAGGTCACCGAGCTGACCCAGGATGCGCTGGGCACCGTGGCCTCGCAGACTCGCGCGGTCGGCGAGCGCGCCGCCAAGCTGGTCGGCGTGGAGCTGCCGAAGAAGGTCGAGAAGGCCACCGAGACCGCCGCCGCGAAGGCTGCTGCCCCCGCCAAGAAGGCTGCTCCGGCCGCCAAGAAGGCCGCCCCCGCCGCTCCGGCCAAGAAGGCCGCCCCGGCCGCCAAGAAGACCACGGCCGCTCCGGCCAAGAAGGTCACCCAGAAGTAATACCGGTGTTGACCCCTGTCGGTCGACGCTAGTGATGACGCCCGCATAGGCTGGTGAGGTGCAACTCGCCAACCTTGCGGGCGTCATCCTTACAGCGCTCAGTTATCTGGTCGTTGTCGCGGGCGTCTACGCCTTCGTACATGCGGCAATGCAGCGTCCGGACGCCTACACGGCCACCGGCAAGCTCACCAAGCCGGTTTGGCTCGCCATTCTGGGAGCCGGCGTGGTGCTGACGCTGCTACTCGGCGGTGTTTTCATCGCCGTCATCTCCGCCTGCGCCACCGGCGTCTACCTCGTCGACGTGCGACCAAAACTGCTTGAGATCCAAGGAAAGTCGCGCTGACCCGATGCGCCCACCTCTTGCCGCGCTCGGCGCGGCAGCCATTGCGCTGGGCGCGCCACTGACCTCGGCTCCCGTTGCGGCCGCCGACCCAGGCGTCGACCACGTGTACGTCGACCACGTCGAATGGGCCAAGTGGGGCGACATGTCGAGCCTGCGCGTCTATCCCACCGACGCTGCCCGCGCACTGACCCACCAGCCCGGCAGCGTGGCCCAGGCTGATCAGGCCTGGGCGGAGGTACTGGCCCTGTCCCGGGACGCCGACCTGCCCGGAATGCGTGAGCAGTTCGTGTGCCACTGGACGTTCGCCGAACTTGCCGAGCCGGGCAAGACCAGCTGGAACCTGGAGCCGTGGCGACCCGAGGTCAGTCCCGAGGTGATGCTGGCCAGCGGATGCAATCCCGGCGGCAGCGAGGAACCGTTCTGATGGGCAGTTACACCCGTGCCCAGGTGGCGGCACTGGTCGACCACACCCTGCTCAAGCCCGAGGCCACCGTGGCCGACATCGAAAAACTGGTGGCCGAGGCCGTCGACCTCGAGGTGTTCTCGGTGTGCGTGTCACCGTCGCTGGTGTCCACCGCGGCCGCGGTCGCCCCGTCGGGTCTGGTGGTGGCTGCGGTGTCCGGCTTCCCGTCGGGCAAACACCTGTCCGAGATCAAGGCCCGTGAGTCTCAGCTGGCCGTGGCCGCAGGCGCCGCCGAGATCGACATGGTGATCGACGTCGGGATCGCGCTCAGCGGAGACCTGGACGCGACCGCGGCCGAGGTGGCTGCCGTGCGCGCCGCCGTACCCGGCGCCACGCTCAAGGTCATCGTCGAGTCCGCGGCGCTGCTGGAATTCGCCGGCGAGGCGTTGCTACAGGACGTGTGCCGGGCCGCTGTCGGTGCCGGGGCCGACTTCGTCAAGACCTCCACCGGATTTCACCCCAGCGGCGGCGCTTCCGCCCGCGCCGTCGAACTGATGGCGCGCGCGGCGGGAGACGGCGTCGGGGTCAAGGCCAGCGGCGGCATCCGCACCGCCGAGGCGGCCACGACCATGCTCGACGCCGGGGCCACCCGGCTCGGCCTGTCGGGCACCCGAGCGGTGCTCGACGGCCTCACCGGTTAGCCCGGCGCGGACTCGCTACAGCTTGTCGAAGCAGGGGTCGTCGGCGGCCTTGGGCATCGAGGCGTTCGTGGTGGAGAACTTGGCCACCACGCCGCCGTCGGTGACCTGCACGCTGTCGGCGTGGATCCCCATCGGGTAGTTCTCGGTGAGCTGGGCGGTGAACTTGTCCAGGATCGGCTGCAGGGTCTCGCGCGGCCAGGACAGGCCGATCGCGCTCAGATCGACGATCTGCAGTGAGATGCCCTTGTTGACCACCGTCGGCTTGGCGGTGATGGTGCCGAGCAGGCCCTTCAGTTCGATCGTCCCGTTGGACGGATTGGTCTTCACATCCGAGATGGCCGAGCCGATGAACGGCAGCTGCACCAAGTCGGCCACCGTCTGACGGATGCCGTCGGTGCTCCAGTTGATGTCGGCGACCAGCGAGCCCACGGTGCCGCTGGCGTCAGCCGTTTCCTTGATCCGGACGTCTTCGATGCCCAGCTTCACCTGCATGCCCTTGGCATCGCGGATCTGGTTACCGGCCGTCTCGATGTTGATGTTGGTGTAGTGGCCGCTCACATGCTGCAGCAGGAACGGCGGCAGCGGGTCGAACGACGCCTTGGCGCCGTCCTGCACGATGCATTCCACGATCGAGGCGACGATCTTGTCGGCGCGGCTGCGGGCGAAAAGCTCACCGCCGAGCACACCGGCGGCGACCAGGGCCAGCACGATCACGAAGACCAGCACCACCGACAGCGGATCCGAGAACAGCTTCCTGACCTTCGCCAGTGCCGAGGGGTCCTGCGGCTGGGGTGCGGCGGGTGCCGGTTGTTCGACCTGACCCGGCTGTGCCGGCTGACCCGGCTGACCCGGCTGATCCGGCGCCGGGGGCGACGGAGGCAGCTCCGCCGAAGGCGCTGACGGGGACTGGTCGGTTGGGCGAGCCCAGGGATCGGTCACCCCAGCGATTGTGCCTTACCCAACTGAGCGAACTGTGAGCGGTTCTGCAGCACCGCGATGGTGTCCCGGACCTGGTTGGCGGCTTCGAGGTCGACGTCGAAGACCAGCAACTGCGGGTCCGCGCCGGCCGAAGCGAGCACCTCGCCGGTGGGGGAGGTCACCACGCTGCCGCCGACGCCTGTCGGTCCGACCTCGGCGATCTCATCGCCCGGGTACGCCTGGTCCACCGCGGCGATGAAGCCGGTGGTGTCCAGTGCGCGGGCCCGGGCCAGCAGGGTCCACTGCTCGAGCTTGCCAGGCCCGGATCCCCACGAAGCATGCACGGTGATCAGCCGGGCGCCGCGACGGGCCAGCTCCACGTAGAGCTCGGGGAACCGGACGTCGTAACAGGTGGTCAGGCCGACCGTGACTCCGTCGACAGTGATCGTCACCGGATCGAAACCCGGTGCGACAGTGCGTGACTCGGTGAATCCGAAGGCGTCGTAGAGATGGATCTTGTGGTAGTGCGCGTCGACGCCGGGGCCCGTCGCGATCAGGGTGTTGGTGACCCGTCCGTCGTCGCCGGGGACGAACATCCCGGCCACCACGACCACTCCGGCCCGTGCGGCGATCTCGCGCACCCCCGTCGCCCACGGCCCGTCCAGGCCCTCGGCGACCGCGGACAGCGGTACGCCGAACCGGCACATCGTGGCCTCGGGGAACAACACCAACCGGGCGCCGGCATCGGCGGCGCGCCGGGTGAACTCATCGACCAACTTCAGATTCGACGACGGGTCCGTGCCGGTGGCGATCTGCGCCAGGGCAATTCGCATGCGCCTCAGCTTAGTGGCGCCACGTTGTTCAATGCGTGGCCGGCGCCACGGAAGACCAGGGGACCGTCAGCACGCCGTCACGCAGCCGGCGGCGCGGCGCCGCGACCTGGTAACCCTCCGCGCGCAACAGCTCCACCATGGCCCGCCATCGCACCCGCGGCCCGAACACGCCGTGCCCGGCCGCGCTGGCCCAGGCCCGGTCGGCAGCGCCGAGCAGCGTGTGGATCGGCTGGCCTTCGACGTTGTGATGGATCAGCACTTTGGGCAGCCGCTCGGCCAGATCCGAGGGGCGCTCGATGCCGAACGGATCGCAGGCCAGGGTCAGGCTCACCGGCCCGCCCTGGTCCAGCAGCACCCAGCAGCATCGGCGGCCCAGCTCGTCGCAGGTTCCGTCGACGATCAGCCCACCGGGCGCGAGCCGGCGCGACATCGTGGCCCAGGCCTCCGGCACCGCCTCGACCGGGTACTGGCGCAACACGTTGAAGGCCCGCACCAGCACCGGGCGCAGCCCGGCCAACTCGAACCCGCCGAGCGCGAACTGCACATCGGTGCCGCCGGCCACCGCCCGCGCGGTGGCCACCCGCTCGGGGTGGATCTCCAGGCCGACGACCCGGACGTCCGTTCGGACTGCCTGCAGCCGCGCCGCCAATTCGAGAGTGGTCACCGGCAGTGCGCCATACCCGAGGTCGACCACCAGCGGATCGGCAGCGGCCCGCAACACGGTGCGCACCCGCGGCGAGTGCACCAACCAGCGGTCGCTACGGCGCAGCCGGTTGTACCCGGTGGTGCCCCGGGTGACCGCGCCAACTGGCTTAGACGTGCTCGGCGATCCAGTCAGCGGTGAACGCCCCCTCGATGCCGAACACTTCGTTGACGGATTGCAGCACCAGGTCTTCGAGCTTGCCCCCGATCAGGGGCATCGACACCTTGCACGTGCTGTCGACCTGCAGCCGGCTACCCGTGGAGGCCCCGGTGAGCGCATAGCGGCCGTCGAGCCGGCCCGGCGCGTGGGAGACCGACGCCGCGTAGTGGCCGTTCACACCATGCTGGTCGAAGGGGCCGAAAAACTGCCTCCGGGTGATGGCCAGGTCGAGCGGTATCACTGTCCGCAGGATCGCGGGCAGCTCCGCGCGCGGCAGCACCTGGCGGAACTCGACCTCGATCCCGTGCTCGTCGGACCGGAATTCCGTGATGTCGGACTTCCCCGGCGTGAGGTCGTCATATCGGTCCATCAGGGACTGCCAGTACTCGTCGCTCGCGTACGCGGCATAGACCGTCTCGGCGGGGGCGTCGAACGCCAGCGTGTACTCCAGGCGCCTGCTCACGGATAACGACGGTACCGGTGCCCTCAGGAGTGATCGGTGATCCACACCGAGGTGAAGCGTTGCTCGGCGGTCAGCAGCTCGACCAGCTGCCTGCCTATGAAGCTCTCGATCTTCCCGCCGACCAGCGGCACCCTCACCTCGACCGTGATGCGCACCGACAACCGGGACCCGCCGTCGGTGGTGGCGAGAGTCGCGGTTCCGGACAGGGATACCGGGGCGCCGGCGACGGAGCCTTGGACGGTGCCCTGGGCCGCGCCGTCACGGATCGGCTGCCAGTGCTCCTCACGCCGGATTCTCAGATCGCCGCGGTGAAACTGCGACACCAGCCCGGGCAGGCGGTCTGCGCGCAGGATCTGTGTGGTGACCGCCTCGATACCGCCGTCGTCGGTCACCGTCAGGGCGTCCAGCGTGGTTTTGTCGGCCCCCGAATCGGCGAGCCGCGCCAGCCAGTACCGTTCGTCCGCGAATGCCCGGTGGACCTGTTCGACGCTGCCGTTGTAGTCGGTGGCCATGTCGAATGATCGCGGCATAGCTGGTCAGGCTACCGTTACGGCCCGTGGTCAGTTCGTATGTTGCCGGTGTCGCAGTCGCCGAGGCGGTTGCGCTGGCGCCGCTGACCACACTGCGGGTCGGCCCGGTGGTACCCCGGGTGCTCACCTGCACCAGCACCGACCAGCTCGTCGATGTGCTGTGCGCCGTGGCCGAGCCGATCCTGGTGCTGGCCGGTGGTTCGAACGTGGTGCTGGCCGACGACCTGGCCGACACGATGCCCGACCTCACCGTGGTGCGCGTGGCCAACACCGCCGTCACGGTCGAGGGCAACCTGCTGCGCGCCGAGGCCGGCGCGGTGTTCGACGATGTCGTCGTCGCCTCACTGCAGCACGGGCTGGGCGGGCTCGAATGTCTGTCCGGGATACCGGGATCGGCCGGGGCCACCCCGGTGCAGAACGTCGGCGCCTACGGGGCCGAGGTCGCCGACACCATCAGCCGGGTGCAGCTACTCGACCGGCGCACGGGTGAAGTCCGTTGGGCCGCACCGGAAGAACTCAAGTTCGGGTACCGCACCAGCATCCTCAAACACTCCGATGCCGTCATCGTGCTCGAAGTCGAGTTCGCCTTGACTGCGGATGGGGCCATGGACAGGCGAAGCGCGCCGCTGCGTTACCGCGAGTTGGCCAACGCGCTGGGCGTCGAACCGGGGGAGCGCGCCGACCCGCTGCGAGTTCGCCAGGCCGTGCTGCAGTTGCGCGCGGGCAAAGGCATGGTGCTCGACGAAAGCGACCACGACACGTGGAGCGTCGGATCGTTCTTCACCAACCCGGTGGTGACGCAAGCCGAGTTCGACCGGGTGCAGGCCACTTTCCGGGCCGGCGCCGGGGCGGAAGAGGCCGGACCGGTGCCGCACTACCCCGCGCCCGATGGGGTGAAGCTGGCCGCCGGCTGGCTCGTCGAGCACTCCGGCTTCGGGAAGGGCTACCCCGGCGACGGCGCTCCCGCGCGGCTTTCCACCAAACATGCGCTGGCTTTGACCAATCGTGGCGAGGCGAACAGTGCCGATGTGATTGCCCTGGCCAGAGCGGTGCAAGCGGGTGTCCGGGACCGCTTCGGGATCACTCTGGAGCCCGAGCCGATTCTGATTGGGTGCGAACTATCAGTACCCTAGATCCACGTGAGCCCTGCCGGTGATATAGAGGCCGATGCGCCGTTGTTCAATCGGCGGCGTGCCCTGACGGTGTTGACCGTCGGAATGGGAGCCGGATTGCTGGCTGCCTGCTCGGGAGAATCACCCATCTCGAAGCCTCAGGCCGAGGAGCCGACGGCGCCGACGGTGACCTACGAGCCTGCCGCCGACTCCGAGGATGTGCTGCCGACCGCGCCGGTCGGAGTGAAGGTCGACAACGGGTCGTTCCAGCGCGTCAGCCTGACCAATGCCAACGGCAAGGCGGTCGCCGGCAAATTCAACAGCGACCGCACGGCGTTCACTGTCACCGAACCCCTCGGCTACGAGTCCACCTACACGTGGGCCGGCGCCGTGGTGGGGAAGGACGGCAAGGCCGAACCCGTGCAGGGCAAGTTCACCACCGTCGCCCCACAGAAACAGGTCAACGGTCAGTTCCAGCTCGCCGACGGCCAGGTCGTCGGCGTGGCCGCGCCGATCATCCTGCAGTTCGACGCCGCGATCGACGACAAGTACCGCGCGACCGTCGAAAAGGCCCTCCAGGTCACCACCACGCCTGCGGTCGAGGGCAGCTGGGCCTGGCTGCCCGACGAGGCCGGGGGCTCGCGTGTGCACTGGCGCACCAGGGAGTACTACCCGGCCGGAACCAAGGTCAGTGTCAAGGCGCCGCTGTACGGGATCAGCTTCGGTGACGGTGCCTACGGTGCGGCCGATTCCACGCTCGACATCGAGATCGGCCGCCACCAGCTGGTCAAGGCCGATGCGTCCACCCACCGCATCCAGGTGTTCGACGGGTCCGGCGCGTCGATCATGGACTTCCCGTGCAGCTACGGCGAGGGCGATCTGGACCGCAACGTCACCCGCAGCGGTATTCACGTGGTCACCGAGAAGTACGAGGACTTCTGGATGACCAACCCGGCCGCGGGCTACTCCAACGTGCACGAGCGCTTCGCGGTGCGGATCTCCAACAACGGCGAGTTCATCCACTGCAACCCCAACAGCATCGGGGCGCAGGGCAACACGAACGTCACCAACGGCTGCATCAACCTCAACCTGGAGAACTCGCAGCAGTACTTCAACAGCGCGATCTACGGCGACCCCGTCGAGGTCACCGGCACCCGCATCGACCTGTCCTACGCCGACGGCGACCTCTGGGACTGGGCGGTGGACTGGAACGAGTGGAAGTCCATGTCGGCGTTGTCCTCGGAGGACTCACCGGCGAACCTGCCGGCCAGCGCGCCGGCGACACCGACGGACGCGCCCACGCTGTCGGGTACTCCCACGACCACCACGCCGCCGAAGCCCGCGCCCGGGGGCTAGGGCCCTGCGTTGATCTGGCGGCTATTTCCGGTTGAACCGCCCGTGTGGCGCCTGGTCGCGCGGCCGGATCACGATCTGGTCGAGGTTGACGTGTGACGGCCGCGAGGCGACGAAGCCGATCACCTCGGCGACGTCTTCGGCGACGAGCGGGGTGATGCCCCGGTACACGTTGTCCGCACGTTCCCGGTCGCCGTCGAAGCGCATCAGTGAGAAGTCGGTCTCCACTGCGCCCGGCGCAATCTCGGTGAGCCGCACCGGTTTTCCGAGGAGCTCACCGCGCAGCGTGCGGTGCAGCGCACCCTGGGCGTGCTTGGCCGCGGTGTATCCCGAGCCACCGTCGTACGTCTCGAACGCCGCGATCGAGGTGACCGTGACGATCAGGCCGTCGCCGGAGGCGATGAGCTTGGGCAACAGCGCCCGGGAGACCCGCAGGGTGCCCAGCACGTTGGTTTCCCACATCCACCGCCAATGTTCCAGGTCAGCGTCCAGTACGGGCTCCAGCCCCCTGGCCCCGCCGGCGTTGTTCACCAGCACGTCCACCCGGTCCAACTGGGCCGCCATGGCGTCGACGGCGGCCTGGTCGGTGACGTCCGCCACAATCGCGGTCCCGCCGATCTCCTGGGCCAGCGCCTGGATCCGGTCGGCCCGGCGGGCTACGCAGACAACATGAAATCCCAGGCCGGCAAGTGATTTGGCGGTTGCAGCACCGATTCCCGCGCTGGCGCCGGTCACCACTGCCACTCTTTTGTCTGACTGAGATGTCGTCACCTGACCAACATTAGATGGCGTGCTAAGTTCTTCGTGTGTCCGGAAGTCTCCAGTCCCGCTTCGTGCGGCGTGCGTGTTGTTGTTGCGCACCCCGCCGCGCCTGACTGAACCCGGACACCGTTTTCCCGTCCTGCTGAGTCGCCAGGTGTGGTCTCTCCCCACCAGCCGACACATCAGTAAGGACAATTCACGTGACCACCGTCATCGCCGCTCCCCGCCGGAATCCCGCCCGTACCGCCGCCGCGTCCTCGTCCGGCACGTCGGCGCGCACCTCCCGGTCCCTGGCCGCCGCCTCGCGTTATCCGCAGTCGCGGCTCCTGCACATCGTCGCGCCGTCGCTGAAGGTGCCCGATGCCGCCGCGGCATCGGTGTTCAGCGCGGTCCGCACCCGCGGCCCCATCGCCCGGGACGCCATCGCGCAGCTCACTCAGCTGAGCATCGCGACCGTCAACCGTCAGGTCACCGCGCTGCTCGAAGCCGGAATCCTGCGTGAGCGTGCCGATCTCGCGGTTTCGGGGGCCATCGGACGGCCTCGCGTTCCCGTCGAGGTCAACCACGAGCCGTACCTCACGCTCGGCATCCACATCGGTGCCCGCACCACCAGCATCGTGGCCACCGACCTGTTCGGTCGCACCCTCGACGTGGTCGAGACGCCGACCCCGTCGGGATCGCAGTCCGCGGCGTTGGCCACGCTGGCCTCCAGCGCCCGCCGTTACCTGAGCCGCTGGCACCGCCGTCGTCCGCTGTGGGTCGGTATCGCCGCCGGTGGCGTCGTCGACAGCGCGACCGGGTATCTCGATCACCCCCGACTGGGGTGGGCCGATGCCCCGGTGGGGCCCGTGCTCGCCGAAGCCCTCGGGTTGCCGGTGTCGGTGGCCTCGCACGTCGACGCGATGGCCGGTGCCGAACTGCTGCTGGGCGGACGGCGTTCCTCGCCGGAGTCCGTCGGCGCCCCGTCCCGGACCAGTCTCTACGTGTATGCCCGCGAGACCGTCGGCTACGCACTGTCGATCGACGGCCGGGTGCACTCTCCGGCCAGCGGACCCGGCACTATCGCCGGTCTGCCCGCGCAGTCTGAATTGCTCGGTGGCACAGGACAATTGGAGTCCACCGTGAGTGACGAGGCGGTACTCAACGCGGCCCGTAAGTTGCGGATCATCCCGGCTGAAGGCCCGTCCTCGACCTTGGGGACGGTGCTGCGCGCGGCCCGGCAGGGCAACGAGAAGGCGGTCGAGCTGCTGGCGGATCGGGCCCGGGTGCTCGGCGAGGCCGTCGCGCTCCTGCGTGATCTGCTCAACCCCGACGATCTGGTGCTCGGCGGCCAGGCCTTCACCGAATACCCGGAGGGCATGTCCGTCGTGGAGGACGCCGTCGCGCGGCGTTCGGTGCTGGGGCCCCGCGATATCCGGCTGACGGCCTTCGGAAACCGGGTGCAGGAGGCCAGTGCCGGCATCGTTTCGCTGGGCGGTCTGTACGCCGATCCGATCGGTGCCATGCGGCGCGCTCAAACCCGCCGATCCGCAGCGGTGTAGACATGTCTGTGTGCGTCTAGCCCCGGACCTCGAGATTCCGCGCCGCGTTGCGGTGCTGTCCGTACATACTTCGCCGCTGGCGCAGCCGGGTACCGGTGATGCCGGCGGGATGAATGTCTACGTGCTGCAGACCGCATTGCAGCTGGCCCGGCGCGGTGTCGAGGTGGAGGTTTTCACCAGGGCCACCTCGTCGTCGGACGCCCCGGTGGTGCACGTGGCTCCGGGCGTGCTGGTGCGCAACGTGGTGGCCGGGCCGTTCGAGGGCCTGGACAAGTACGACCTGCCCACCCAGCTGTGCGCGTTCACCGCAGGGGTGTTGCGCGCCGAGGCGACCCATGAGCCCGGCTACTACGACGTCGTGCACTCGCACTACTGGCTGTCTGGTCAGGTCGGCTGGCTGGCCCGCGACCGCTGGGCGGTGCCGCTGGTGCACACCGCGCACACCCTGGCCGCGGTGAAGAACGCCGCGCTGGCCGCCGGCGATTCACCCGAGCCGCCGTTGCGTGCGGTGGGGGAGCAGCAGGTGGTCGACGAGGCCGACCGACTCATCGTCAACACCGAACATGAAGCACAGCAACTGGTTTCACTGCATCAAGCTGATCCGGGACGGATCGATGTGGTACATCCGGGCGTCGATCTGGATGCGTTCACCCCGGGGGATCGCGCCGCGGCACGGGCAATCCTGGGCATTGCGCCCGACGAGCAGGTGGTCGCGTTCGTGGGCCGGATCCAGCCGCTCAAGGCGCCCGACGTGCTGCTGCGCGCCGCGGCCAAACTGCCGGGGGTCCGGGTGCTGGTCGCCGGCGGACCGTCCGGCAGCGGCCTGGCCGAGCCCGACACCCTGATCCGCCTGGCCGACGAACTGGGCATCACCGACCGCGTGACCTTCCTGCCCCCGCAGTCCCGTGACGAGCTGGTCAACGTGTACCGCGCCGCCGATGTGGTCGCCGTGCCCAGCTACTCCGAATCCTTCGGCCTGGTCGCCATCGAGGCCCAGGCCTGCGGTACCCCGGTGGTGGCGGCCGCGGTCGGCGGTCTGCCGGTCGCGGTGGCCGACGGGGTCAGCGGAGCCCTGGTCGAAGGCCACGACGTCGACGACTGGGCGGCCGCGATCGACGGCGTGCTGCAGCGCGATCCGGGTCCGCTGAGCGTGGCCGCCGCGGCCCACGCCGCGCAGTTCTCCTGGGGGCACACCGTCGACGCCCTGCTGGACAGCTACGCCCACGCGATGAGCGACTACCGGTCCCGGCACCGCAGGCCCGGCCGTCGTCCCGGGCGGCGGTTCGCACTGCGTCGCGGGGTGCGAGCATAACCATGGGCACCGGCGTCGAACAGATCATCACCGACACCCTCGACGAGCACGAGCTCGTCTACCACCGGCACGAGGGCGCCCACGGCGGGCTGCCCGGCATCATCGTCGAGCTGCCCGGCGAACGGAAGCTCAAGACCAACACCATCCTGAGCATCGGCGAGCACTCGGTACGCATCGAGGCGTTCGTGTGCCGCAAGCCCGACGAGAACTTCGAAGGCGTCTACCGGTTCCTGCTCAAGCGCAACCGCAGGCTCTACGGCGTCGCCTACACCCTCGACAATGTCGGTGACATCTATCTCGTCGGCCGGATGGCCCTGCATTCGGTCACCGCCGAGGAGATCGACCGCGTGCTCGGCCAGGTGCTCGAGGCCGTCGACTCCGACTTCAACACCTTGCTGGAGCTGGGTTTCCGCTCATCCATCCAGAAGGAGTGGGAGTGGCGGGTCTCGCGCGGTGAGTCGCTGAAGAACCTCAAGGCATTCGAGCACCTGATCGAGGACTGAGTCTGAGGCTCAGGCTTACGCGCGAGCGTGGGCCCCGTGCACACGGATTCGCCCGAATACGTGCACAGCACCCACGCTCGGCCGGCGCGACCGCGACCGTGAGAAGATCCTCTGCATGCCGACGCTGATCCTGCTCCGCCACGGTGAGAGCGACTGGAACCAGAAGAACCTGTTCACCGGATGGGTCGACGTCGACCTCACCGACAAGGGCCGGACCGAGGCCGTCCGCGGCGGCAAGCTGCTGGTCGAGAATGACGTGCTGCCCGACGTGGTCTACACGTCGCTGCTGCGCCGCGCGATCACCACCGCGAACCTCGCCCTGGACGCCGCCGACCGGCACTGGATCCCGGTACACCGCGACTGGCGGCTCAACGAGCGGCACTACGGCGCCCTGCAGGGGCTGGACAAGGCCGCCACCAAGGAGAAGTACGGCGAAGAGCAGTTCATGGCGTGGCGCCGCAGCTACGACACCCCGCCGCCGGCCATCGAGAAGGGCAGCGAGTTCAGCCAGGACGCCGACCCGCGCTACGCGGACATCGGCGGCGGCCCGCTGACCGAATGCCTCAAGGACGTGGTGACCCGGTTCGTGCCGTACTACGAGGACACGATCGTGCCCGACCTCAAGGCCGGCAAGACCGTGCTGATCGCGGCCCACGGAAACTCGCTGCGTGCGCTGGTGAAATACCTCGACGGCATGTCCGACGAGGAAGTCGTCGGCCTGAACATCCCGACCGGCATCCCGCTGCTCTACGAACTCGACGAAAACCTCAAACCCCTGGTCGCGGGCGGGGAGTACCTCGACCCCGAGGCCGCCGCTGCCGGGGCCGCCGCGGTCGCCGCGCAGGGTGCCAAGAAATAATTCGCTGGACACTCGGGCCTGCGGGCAAACAGCAGGTTACCGGGGGTTAACGACAGCCGAACTCCTGTATTTGACGGTGTGACATGTCCCGTTTTGGTCGCACGCTGCTGGGATGACGTTCACCGGGTGCGTACGATTTTCGCGTGAGCTTGGTGTCGGCGTTACTGCTGACTGCGGTCGTATCGTTGCTCGCGCTGATCGTCGGTGCGGGGGTGGCCGCCGCAGTCGCCCCTCGCCTCGTGGCCAACCGGCAGCGTCGCGAAGCGGATCAGGCCGGTCTGACTGTGTCGCAGATGCTGCAGCACATCGTGTCTGCAGCGCCCAACGGCATCGTCGTGGTCGACACGTTCAACGACGTCGTCTACGCCAACGACCGGGCCTCCGAGCTGGGCGTCGTGCGCGACCGGCTTCTCGACGACCGCGCCTGGCGGGCGGCCGAGCAGGTATTCGCCACCGGCCAGCCCATCGACGTCGACCTGTCGCCCCGCAAGCTTCCGCATCCCGGACGTTCGGGTATCTCGGTGCGCGGCTGGGTGCGGCTGCTGTCGGGTGAGGACCGCCGTTTCGCCGTCGTCTACGCCGACGACCAGTCCGAACACGCCAGGATGGAAGCGACCCGGCGGGATTTCGTCGCCAACGTCAGCCATGAGCTCAAGACCCCGGTGGGCGCCATGCGCGTGCTGGCCGAAGCGTTGCAGGCCTCCGCCGACGACCCGGACATGGTGCGCCGCTTCTCCGACAAGATGGTGGCCGAATCGCTGCGGCTGGCCGACATGGTCGGCGAGCTGATCGAGCTGTCCCGGCTGCAGGGCGCCGAGCGGCTGCCCGATCTGGGCGCCGTCGACGTCGACACCGTGGTGTCCGAAGCGCTGTCGCGGCACAAGGTGGCCGCCGACAAGGCCGACATCTCGATCACCACCGACGCTCCGACCGGCTACCGGGTGCTGGGCGACCAGACCCTGCTCGTGACCGCGATCGCCAACCTGGTGTCGAATGCAATTGCTTACTCGCCCAACGGATCCGGCATATCCATCAGCCGGCGCCGGCGGGGTGGGAGTGTCGAGATCGCGGTCACCGACCGCGGTATCGGAATCGCCAAGGCCGATCAGGAGCGGGTCTTCGAGCGGTTCTTCCGGGTCGACAAGGCCCGGTCGCGCGCCACTGGCGGTACCGGGCTGGGCCTGGCGATCGTCAAACACGTGGCCGCCAACCACAACGGAACCATCCGGCTGTGGAGTCAGCCGGGCACCGGGTCGACATTCACGTTGTCGATTCCGGCCTATCCCGATACCGATGAGTCCACAAGTGACTCAGACGACCGAGAGGATTAGCGAGACCGATGACCAGCGTGTTGATCGTTGAGGACGAGGAGTCGCTGGCCGATCCCCTGGCATTCCTGCTCCGCAAGGAAGGCTTCGAGGCCACCGTGGTGGCCGATGGTCCCTCCGCACTGGCCGAGTTCGAGCGCTCCGGCGCCGATATCGTCCTGCTGGACCTGATGCTGCCGGGGATGAGCGGTACCGATGTCTGTAAGCAACTGCGTGCCCGTTCCAGCGTGCCGGTGATCATGGTCACCGCACGCGACAGTGAGATCGACAAGGTCGTCGGCCTCGAGTTGGGCGCCGATGACTATGTCACCAAGCCGTATTCGGCCCGCGAGCTGATCGCGCGGATCCGGGCGGTGCTGCGGCGCGGCGCCGACACCGACGACAGCGCCATCGGCGACGGCGTGCTCGAGGCCGGCCCGGTGCGGATGGACGTCGAACGGCACGTGGTGAGCGTCAACGGGGAGCAGATCACGTTGCCGCTCAAGGAGTTCGACCTCCTGGAGTACCTGATGCGCAACAGCGGGCGGGTGCTCACCCGAGGCCAGCTCATCGACCGGGTGTGGGGCGCCGACTACGTGGGCGACACCAAAACCCTTGACGTGCATGTCAAACGACTGCGCTCCAAGATCGAGGGAGACCCGGCCAACCCGGTGCACCTCGTCACCGTGCGCGGTCTCGGCTACAAGCTGGAGGGCTGAACCCCGTTGGAGGCCGGGGTCGCCCGATGCTCGGCCGCGCGGGTCGCCGGATGTACGGCGACCAGCCCCAGCGCGCTGCGCCGCCGGCACATCGCGGCCAGCTCGGCGTAGGCCTTCTCGCCGAGCACCGCGGTGAGCTCGGGGGCGTAGGACTCGAACACGGGGCGGGCGCCGACATGCGCAGCGGGATCACCGGTGCAGTACCAGTGCAGGTCGGCACCGCCCTCGCCCCAGCCGCGCCGGTCGTATTCGGTGATGACGGTCCGCAGGATCTGGGTTTCGTCGGGCCGGGTGATCCACTCCTGGCTGCGTCGGATCGGCAACTGCCAGCACACGTCGGGCTTCATGGTCAGCGGCTCGACACCGAGCTTGAGGGCCTTGCTGTGCAGCGCACACCCGATTCCGCCGGCGAACCCCGGCCGGTTCAGGAAGATGCACGCGCCCTTGTACTTCCGGGTGCGCAGGTTGGGCTTGCCGTCGTACTCGTCGTCTTCCAGGTAGCCCTTGCGGCCCAGGCCCTTGTCGCGGAACTGCCAGTCTTCATCGGTCAGTTGACTGACCGCGTCGTCAAGCCGGGCCCGATCGTCGTCGTCAGAAAGGAACGCTCCATGGGAGCAGCAGCCGTCGTCCGGGCGGCCCTCGACGGTGCCCTTGCAGGCCGGTGTGCCGAACACACACGTCCAGCGGGACAACAACCACGTCATATCGGCCGCGATCAGATGTGTCGCGTCCTCCGGGTCGTAGAACTCCACCCATTCGCGGGCAAAGTCGAGTTCGACTTCGCCGGGATGCACATCTGTCACGGCGCAAACGGTACTCGCATACGCCGTAACGCATTTCCCAACCGTGGTACTACGCGGAGTGGGACACACCACAAGCCTGGCCTGCCCATCCCGAAGGTTGCGGGTGGTCCGGCCACGAAGCGCCTCTCGACTGCGGTTAGGTTGGTGCAGTGCGGTTAGGCGTGCTCGATGTCGGGAGTAACACGGTGCATCTCCTCGTGGTGGATGCGCGCCGTGGCGGGCACCCGACCCCGATGAGCTCCACGAAGGCGGCCCTGCGGCTGGCCGAGGCGATCGACAACTCGGGCAAGCTGACCCGCAAGGGTGCCGACAGCCTGGTGGCCACCGTCGACGAGTTCGCCAAAATTGCCACCAGCTCGGGCTGTGCCGAACTGATGGCGTTTGCCACCTCTGCGGTGCGTGACGCCACGAACTCTGAGGAAGTGCTGGCAAGGGTGCGGGCCGAGACCGGGGTGTCCCTCGGGGTGCTCAGCGGCGTCGACGAATCCCGGCTGACATTCTTGGCGGTGCGCCGCTGGTACGGCTGGAGCGCCGGTCGGATCATCAACATCGACATCGGTGGCGGCTCGCTGGAGCTGTCCAGCGGGGTCGACGAAGAGCCCGAGGTGGCGCTGTCGCTCCCGCTCGGTGCCGGGCGGCTGACCAGGGAGTGGCTGACCGAAGACCCACCTGGGCGGCGTCGGGTCGCGATGCTGCGGGACTGGTTGGCCACCGAACTCGCCGACGCCGGTGCCACCATGCGCCGGGCCGGGAATCCGGATCTCACGGTGGCGAGCTCGAAGACCTTCCGGTCGTTGGCGCGGCTCACCGGCGCGGCCCCTTCAGGGGCAGGCCCGCGGGTCAAGCGGACCCTCACCGCGGCTGGATTAAGACAGCTCATAGCTTTCATCTCTAGGATGACAGCGGCTGACCGTGCCGAACTGGAAGGGGTGAGTGCCGAGCGCGCACCACAGATCGTGGCCGGTGCTTTGGTAGCTGAAGCTAGTATGCGAGCACTGGAGATCGATTCCGTCGACATTTGCCCCTGGGCTTTGCGGGAGGGTTTGATTCTGCGGAAACTCGACAGCGAGGCCGACGGCACAGCCTTGGTAGAGACGTCGGCGCGCGACGCCGCACGTTAAGGAAAAGCTAGCCCCAAAGGCAACATAGGTATGACAGGACCAGAGAACAGCCCATCCGGCACCCGACCGATCTCGGTAGCGGAGTTGCTGGCGAAGAACGGGACGATCGGGGCGCCCCCGGTCGGCGGTCGCCGTCGGCGCCGTCGCGGTAACAGCGACGCGGTGACCGTCGCCGAACTCACCGGCGAAATCCCGATCATCACCGACGACATCGAGTTCGAACCCCGCGGTGAATCGGTTCCCGCCCCTGATCCACTGGTCGACACCGCCGTCGTGGCACCGATCCTGGATGAACCCCGCGAGCCGCGTGAGCAACCGCAGCCGCGTGATGAGCCGCGGGACCGCAGCGGGAGTCGCGGCGGTGTCTCCAGGCCGCCTCGGGCCAAACCGGCCGCCAGGCCGGCCGAACCCGTTGAGGTGCGCACCGACGCCGAGGACGACTACGAGGCGCACCTGGCTGCGCGCGACGCCGATCCGGAACCAGTCGAATTCCGGCCGCGCCCGCGCCGCGCGCCGTACAAGCGCTCGGCGCCCGACTACCAGCCGTCGGGCACCGGCGCCGAGCGGATGAGTCCTGATCCCCTCTACGACCTCCACGAGGACGATGCGGCCGAGCCGGTCGACGCGTTGGTCGAAGCCGACGCTCACGATGTCCGCGACGTGGACACCGACGACGCGGCATACGACGACTACGACGATGAGTACGGGGACCGTTCCTACTCCTCGCTCGGGCCACTGTTCGGCGCCGAGTCCGGCGCCGACGACCGCGCCCGTCGTCCCCGCGGCGGCGTCGACGACATCGACCTCGAGGACGAAGGGCTGTCCGAGGGCGCCGATGAAGCCGACGTCTTCGACGAGCACGACGAATTCGACGAGGATCAGCCGCCCAGCTCCCCGCTGGTTCGCGCAATGTGGATCGTCGGGCAGTGCGTGATCGCGGTGGGCTTCGGTGCCGGCCTGTTCATCGCCTTCGACCAGCTGTGGAAGTGGAACACCATCGTCGCGCTGGTGCTCGGCGTGCTGGTGATTCTCGGCCTGGCCGGTGGCGTGCGGGTGGTTCGCAAGACCGAGGACATCGGCAGCACGCTGACCGCGGTGGCGGTCGGAGCGCTGGTCACCTTCGGACCATTGGCTCTGCTGCAGGCGAATTAGGCCGCGGCGCTGCGGCCGAGTTAGTACGGCGGTACACAATTGGTTGTGCGCCCAGCCATCAAGATCGGCCTGTCCACCGCTTCGGTCTATCCGCTGAGGACGGAGGCCGCCTTCGAGCACGCCGCCCGACTCGGCTACGACGGTGTCGAGCTGATGGTGTGGGCGGAATCGGTCAGCCAGGACATCGACACCGTCGCCAAGATGTCCGCGCACTACGGGGTGCCGGTGCTGTCGGTACATGCACCCTGCCTGCTGATCTCGCAGCGGGTGTGGGGCGCCAACCCGATCCCGAAATTGGAACGCAGCGTGCGTGCCGCCGAACAACTGGGCGCGCAGACGGTCGTCGTGCATCCGCCGTTCCGCTGGCAGCGCCGCTACGCCGAGGGCTTCAGCGAGCAGGTCGCCCGACTGGAGGCCGACAGCGAGGTCCTGGTGGCGGTGGAGAACATGTTCCCGTTTCGGGCCGACCGGTTCTTCGGGGCGGGCGGCACGTCCATCGAGCGGATGCGCAAGCGCGGCGGTGGACCCGGCCCGGGTATTTCTGCGTTCGCGCCGTCCTACGACCCGCTGGACGGCGATCACGCGCACTACACGCTCGATCTGAGCCACACCGCGACCGCAGGCACCGACGCCATGGACATGGCCCGGCGCATGGGCGACGGCCTGGTGCACCTGCACCTGTGCGACGGTAAGGGCGCGTCCACCGACGAGCATCTGGTCCCGGGCCGCGGCACCCAGCCGACCGCAGAGGTGTGCCGGATGCTGGCCGCGGGAAATTTCTCCGGCCACGTCGTCCTGGAGGTCACCACCTCGGCGGCCAAGACGGCCGCCGAACGCGAGGCGCTGCTGACCGAATCGCTGCAATTCGCCCGTACCCACCTGTTGCGCTGAAACCCGACCCGGCCCCTGCAAAAAGGACTCGTACATGACTGGCTCCACCCTGTTCACCGACGCCATGGCGCTGACGCCGGCCGGTGACGGCGTCTATCAAGGTGAGCTCAACGAGCATTGGACGATCGGGCCGAAGGTGCACGGCGGCGCGATGCTCGCGCTGTGCGCCAAGGCCGCCCGCACCGAGTTGGGCACGTCGGCGCAACCGCTTGCGGTGTCGGGGAACTTCCTCTGGGCACCGGATCCCGGTCCGATGCAGGTGGTCACCACGGTGCGCAAGCGGGGCCGCCGGATCGGTCTGGTGGACGTGGAGCTCCGGCAGGGGGAGCGCACGGCGGTCACGGTGTCGGTGACCCTCGGCGAGCCCGAACATCACGTGCCCCCGCTGCTGTCGTTCAACCCGGTGGTGCCGTTGATGACGCCGGAACCGCCGCCGGGTCTGGAGCCGATCGGTCCCGGCCATCCGATGGAGCACATCGTGCACCTGGCGCACGGCTGTGACATCCGGCCGGCGTTGCACACCATGGGCCCGCGGACAGATGGCGGTCCACCTGTGTTCGAGTACTGGGTGCGGCCGAAGGGAGTCGCTCCCGACGTGCTGTTCGCCCTTCTCTGCGGCGATGTGTCGGCTCCGGTGACATTTGCCGTGGAACGGACCGGTTGGGCGCCCACGGTCCAGCTGACGGCCTATCTGCGGGCATTGCCGGCCGATGGCTGGCTGCGGGTGATGTGCACCTCGGTTCAGATCGGCCAGGACTGGTTCGACGAGGACCACATCGTGGTCGACTGCGAGGGCCGGATCATCGTGCAGACGCGGCAGTTGGCGATGGTGCCCACGCCGGGCTGACACGGCCCTGACGCGCGGGCATGGAATGCTGTCGCCCATGTCGAGAATCGCGATAATCGGCGGCGGAAGCATGGGCGAGGCGCTGCTGTCGGGGCTGTTACGGGCTGGCAGACAGGTCAAGGACATGGTGGTCGCGGAGAAATTCCCGGACCGGGTCAAGTACCTGTCAGAGAAGTATTCGGTGCAGGTGACCTCGGTCGTCGCTGCCGCCGAGAACGCCACCTACGTGGTCATCGCGGTCAAACCTGGCGATGTCGAGAAAGTGATCGACGAGATCGCCGAGGCGGCGGTTCGCGCCGACAGCGACACCGCCGAGCAGGTGTTCGTCTCCATCGCCGCGGGTGTGGCCACGTCGTACTACGAGAACAAGCTGCCGGCCGGATCGCCGGTGATCCGCGTCATGCCCAACTCTCCGATCGTGGTCGGCGGCGGGGTGAGCGCCTTGGCGCCGGGCCGGTTCGCGACCGCTGATCAGCTCAAGGCGGTCTCGTCGATCTTCGATGCGGTCGGTGGCGTGATCACCGTCGCCGAGTCGCAGCTGGACGCGGTGACCGCGGTTTCCGGCTCGGGCCCGGCGTACTTCTTCCTGATGGTCGAGGCCTTGGTGGATGCGGCCGTGGAATCGGGCCTGTCGCGTGCCGTGGCGACCGATCTGGCGGTGCAGACGATGGCCGGTTCGGCGGCGATGCTGCTGGAGCGCCTCGATGAGGTGAACGCGGCCGGAGGCGCCGCGCTGGACACCACACCGGCCCAATTGCGGGCGATGGTGACGTCGCCGGCCGGGACTACGGCCGCTGGGCTGCGGGAACTGGAGCGTGGGGGACTGCGGACCGCGGTCTCCAATGCCGTTCAGGCCGCGAAAACGCGCTCTGAGCAGCTCGGAATTACATCTGAGTAATTAGATTAATTCCAACTGATTAGCCCACACCCGTCGCAGTAACCCCACCCGCCACGCTATTCTCCCTTTGTATGCGCGGGTCGGTGCCAGCGGTGGGGAAGCCGCTGGAACTGCCTGTGCCTGATTGATTGGGTTGCGATGACGTCTATGAACGGGCCATCGGCGCGGGATGCTGGCGACGGTCAGCCTCGAGCTCAATTTCTGACGGTCGCCGAAGTGGCGAGCTTGATGAGGGTCTCGAAGATGACGGTGTACCGGTTGGTGCACAACGGTGAACTGCCAGCGGTGCGAGTGGGTCGATCGTTCCGGGTCCACGCGAAGGCGGTCCACGATCTGCTGGAGTCTTCGTACTTCGACGCCGGTTAGGCACACGCCGCAGCGGTCTGGGTGGGCCTGAGCAGGCTGGCGTTTTCCGTTTCGGTGGTCGGCCCGGGTAAAGTGACCGGGTCAACCATCCAGCGTGAGTAGCGGAGACACCAGACTTTATGGGCTCAGTCATCAAGAAGCGGCGTAAGCGTATGTCGAAGAAGAAGCACCGCAAGCTGCTTCGCCGTACTCGGGTGCAGCGTAGAAAGCTTGGCAAGTAGCCTTCCGCTGCAGCCGCTAGGCTGAGCCGATGGATTCTGATGGTCGTTCGGGGGGACGCCCGACGGGAGTCCCCGGGTCGTCTGGCGCGGACTCTTCCGGTGGAACGCAGTCCGCAAGTGCGGCGCCCGCTCCGAAAGTGGTTCTGGTCACGGGTGCGTGCCGGTTCCTCGGTGGTTATCTGACCGCCAGGCTGGCACAGAACCCGTCGATCGAGCATGTCATCGCCGTGGATGCGGTGGTGCCGAGCAAGGACCTCATGCGTCGGATGGGGCGGGCCGAGTTCGTCCGGGCCGACATCCGCAACCCGTTTATCGCCAAGGTGATCCGAAACGGGAATGTGGACACCGTCGTGCATGCCGCGGCGGCGTCCTACGCGCCGCGGTCCGGAGGGCGCGCCACGTTGAAGGAACTCAACGTGATGGGCGCGATCCAACTGTTCGCGGCCTGCCAGAAGGCGCCGTCGGTCCGTCGGGTCGTGCTCAAGTCCACCTCAGAGGTGTACGGCTCGAGCTCCCGTGATCCGGTGATGTTCAGCGAGGAGAGCAGCGCCCGGCGTCCGCCGGGTGACGGGTTCGCCCGCGACAGCATGGACATCGAGGGCTATGCCCGCGGCCTGGCCCGGCGTCGTCCGGACATCGGCGTGACCATCCTTCGGCTGGCCAATATGATCGGGCCGGCCATGGATACCGCCTTGTCGCGGTATCTGGCGGGGCCGGTGGTCCCGTCGTTGGTCGGCCACGACGCACGGCTGCAGTTGTTGCACGAACAGGACGCCCTCGGCGCCCTGGAGCGTGCGACCATGGCCGGCAAGGCGGGCACATTCAACGTCGGCGCCTCGGGCATCATCATGATGAGCCAGGCAATCCGGCGGTCGGGGCGTGTCCGGCTTCCCGTCCCGCGCGGGGCGTTGTCGGCGATCAATTCACTCAGTCGCGCAACGCGTTACACCGAACTCGACCGCGATCAGATGAACTATCTGAGCTACGGCCGGGTCATGGACACTACGCGAATGCACAGGGATCTGGGTTACAGTCCCAAGTGGACGACCGCCGAGGCATTCGACGACTACGTCCGTGGTCGCGGATTGACACCGATACTTGATCCGCGATGGGTACGCTCAATGGAGAGTCGCGCCGCGGGGGTGGCGCAGCGTTTGGGATATTAGGACTGGCTCTATCCGGGGTGGGAGAAGGTATCGACGTGGCGGCTGAATCCAAGGCGAAAGTTATTCCGCTGCATGGGAACTCGAGCCGTGCCTCCGCTGCGCGCCGGGCGGCGGCCCGGTCCGACAGTGCCCGCAGGCACCCATCTGTCCTGGCCGATCCGGGTAGTCGGGCCTCGGCCGAGCAGATCGCCGCGGTAGTCCGGGAGATCGATCAGCGGCGCAGCAGCGCCTCGGGTCACTCGCCGGCCGACGACGGCCCCAGCGAACTCGTCAAGGGCATCGCGGCGGTCTCTGAATTCGTCCGCACCCGGATGACCGGTGAGTACCCGGTGGACGATTTCGGGTTCGATCCGCACATCACCAACGCAATCTTCTTGCCTTTGCTGAGAACGTTTTTCAGGTCCTGGTTCCGGGTCGAGGTGTCCGGCATCGAGAACCTGCCCGAAAGTGGCGCGGCGCTCGTGGTGGCCAACCACGCCGGGGTGCTGCCCTTCGACGGGCTGATGACTCAGGTGGCCGTGCACGATCACCATCCCGGACACCGGGATCTGCGTCTGCTGGCCGCGGACCTGGTCTTCGATCTGCCGATGGTCGGTGCGGCCGCGCGCAAAGCCGGGCACACCATGGCCTGCGCCACCGACGCGCACCGACTGCTCGCCAACGGCGAGCTCACCGCCGTGTTCCCCGAAGGCTTCAAGGGGCTTGGCAAGAACTTCAAGGACCGGTACAAGCTGCAGCGGTTCGGCCGTGGCGGGTTCGTTTCCGCAGCTCTGCGGGCGCAGGCGCCGATCGTGCCGTGCTCGATCGTCGGGTCGGAGGAGATCTACCCGATGATGGCCGACGTCAAGCTGCTGGCCCGGTTGCTCGGTCTGCCGTACTTCCCGGTGACCCCGCTGTTCCCGTTGGCCGGCCCGCTCGGGCTGGTGCCGTTGCCGTCGAAGTGGCACATCCAGTTCGGCGAGCCGATCGAGACGGCCGATTACGAAGAGGGCGCCGCCGACGACCCGATGATCACCTTCGAGCTCACCGATCAGGTCCGCGAGACCATCCAGCACACGCTCTATCAGCTGCTGGCGGGGCGCCGAAACATGTTCTTCGGCTGAGGTTTTCGCCTTACCTTCTCCCGGCCAGCAGACACAAAACTGCCCCTTTTCGTGTGAAAAGGGGCAGTTTCATGTCTTCTCGCGGAAGGGAAAATCAGGCGCCGGACTTTTGCCCAGCAACCATCTTGGCGATCGCGGCATCGCGGGCCGCGGCGATCTGTGAACTGATCTCGTCGGCCTCGTCGATGGCCGCCTCGCCGAGCATGGTGACGATGCTGGTGGCAACCGGGTTGCCGTCGTCGTCGGAGACCTCGGCCCGGACCTCGGCGATCACGGTGCCGTGCGACTCGATGACCGAGTCCAGGTACGAGTCGAACCACAGCTTGTCGCCGACCAGGATCGGGCGGTGGAAGATCAGCTTCTGGTCGCGGTGCAGCACGCGCTCCAGGTTGATCGGGATGTCGAACTTGTCGAACAGCTCCAGCTGGACACGCCGGCCGGCCACCGCCAGGAACGTCACCGAGGCCACGACCGAGTCGTAGCCGTATTCCTTGGCAGCCTCGGCGTCATAGAGCGCCGGATGCTCGTCCTTGACCGCGCGGGCGAACTCGCGGACCTTCTCCCGGCCGACCTCGAAGTAGTCGGGGTACCGGTAGTGAGTCCCGATGATGTTTGCGGCGATGCTCATGTTCCCTGCGCTGTTCGGTATGCGGTGCGCGGTGCGCACAAACGTGCATGGCTGCGGGGGCCCGCTGGCGCGGCCCGCCGCGGCAGCTTATCAGCGCGGGACACCCGCTCAGCGAATGTCGTGGCGGCGGGACGCGGCGGCCGCCAGTGCGCCGCCCAGCGCCCCGAGGGCCAGTGCCGACGGCACGCCGATGCGCGCCGCCTTGCGTGCGGTGCGGAAATCGCGGATCTCCCAGCCCCGTTCCCTGGCCACATCGCGCAGGGCGGCGTCGGGGTTGATCGCCACCGCGGTACCGACCAGCGACAGCATCGGCACGTCGTTGAAGCTGTCCGAATAGGCCGTGCACCGGCGCAGGTTCAGCCCTTCTCGGATGGCCAGCGATCGCACCGCATGGGCCTTGCCGGTGCCGTGCAGGATGTCGCCGACCAGCCGGCCGGTGAACACCCCGTCGACCGACTCGGCCACCGTGCCCAGCGCGCCCGTCAGCCCCAGGCGCCGCGCGATCGTGGCGGCCAGCTCATAGGGGGTCGCGGTGACCAGCCACACCTGCTGACCGGCGTCCAGGTGCATCTGGGCCAGCGCCCGGGTTCCCGGCCAGATCTTGTCGGCGATGATCTCGTCGTAGATCTCCTCGCCGAGTTCGACGAGCTCGGCGGTGGAGCGACCCTCGATGAACGCCAGGGCCTTTTGCTTGCCCTCGGCGACGTCGTCGCTGTTCTCCTTGCCGGTGAACTGGAACTTGGCCTGCGCGTAGGCGATGCCGAGGATGTCGCGGTAGGTGAAGTACTTGCGGGCGGCCAGGCCGCGGGCAAAGTGCACCAGCGACGATCCGTGGACCAGGGTGTTGTCGACGTCGAAGAACGCCGCGGCCGTCAGATCGGGGGGCGGCGCCGGTGCCCCGGCGGGCTCGGTGTCGGACTCGAGCTCGGTGACAGCGAGTTCGGCGCCGGCCTCGGCGGCAAGCTCCTGTTCGAGCGCATCGGCACTACCGGATTCGGACACGAATTCACCCTAGGTCACCGGGCCGGGATACTGGCGGTGTGGAGCGCGAGCAGGCGGGTAGCGGCGGTCGAGCCACTGTGACGTTGCTGACCCGGGCCGGGTGCGGTATGTGCGAAAAGGCGGCCCGGCAGCTGGCCGCGTTGCGCGAGGAACTGGACTTCGACCTGGTGAACACCGACGTCGACGTGGCAGCCGCCGCCGGGGACACGACACTGCGGGCCCGGTACGGCGATCTGTTACCGGTGATTTTGCTGAACGGGACCGAACACAGTTACTGGGATGTCGACGAGCAGGCCCTTCGGGCCGACGTCCCCAGCAGATGACGCCGCCAGATGAAATTTGGTGGGCGGGCGGGAAACGATTACCTTGGTGACGTGGTGATGAAGCCGTGAGTGTGCTGCTATTCGGGGTTTCGCACCGCAGCGCGCCGGTGTCTGTTCTCGAGCAGTTGAGCACTGACGAGTCGGATCAGGCCAAGATCATCGACGAGGTCCTTCGATCCTCGTTGGTCACCGAGGCCATGGTCTTGTCGACCTGCAACCGCGTCGAGATTTATGCCGTGGTCGAGGCCTTCCACGGTGGCCTGTCGATCATCGGGCAGGTGCTGTCCGATCACTCCGGCATGTCGCTCAACGATCTCACCAAATACGCCTATGTGCGCTACGCCGAGGCCGCCGTCGAACATCTGTTCGCGGTGACCAGCGGCCTGGATTCGGCCGTCATCGGTGAAGCCCAGGTGCTGGGGCAGGTGCGTCGCGCCTATTCGTCGGCCGAAGAGCACCAGACCGTCGGGCGCACCCTCCATGAACTGGCTCAACGCGCCCTCAATGTCGGCAAGCGGGTGCACTCCGAGACCGGGATCGACGCCGCGGGCGCATCCGTGGTGTCGGTCGCCCTCGGCATGGCCGAGACCAAACTCACCGGCGGGCTCGCCGGGCGCACCGCAGCCGTGATCGGCGCGGGCTCGATGGGCGCGCTGGCCGGCGCGCACCTGGTGCGGGCCGGAATCGAGCGGGTCCACGTGGTGAACCGCTCGCTGCCGCGCGCTGAGCGCCTCGCCGCCAACCTCACCGAGCAGGGTGTGCAGGCGCAGGCCTTTTCTCTGGACGATCTGTCGGAGGCTCTGGCCGACGCCGATGTCGTGGTCAGCAGCACCGGGGCGGTACGTCCGGTGGTGTCGCTGGCCGACGTGCACCACGCCCTGGCGCAGCGAAATGCTGCCGCCGGCGGCGACCGGCAGTTGGTGATCTGCGACCTCGGCATGCCGCGTGACGTGGATCCGGCGGTGGCCGGGCTGCCCGGTGTCTGGGTGGTCGACATGGACCGGATCCAGCGGGAACCGTCGGCGCGTGCGGCGGCCACCGATGCCGACGCGGCCCGCACGATCGTCGCCACCGAGGTTGCCAACTACCTGGCCGGCCAGCGGATGGCCGAGGTCACCCCGACCGTCACCGCGCTGCGGCAGCGCGCCGCCGACGTGGTCGAGGCCGAGCTGCTGCGCCTGGACAACCGGCTGCCCGGGCTGGACGCGACGCACCGCGACGAGGTGGCCAAGACGGTCCGCCGCGTCGTCGACAAGCTTTTGCACGCACCCACGGTGCGGGTGAAACAACTCGCCAGCGCGCCTGGCGGGGACAGCTACGCAGAAGCCCTGCGTGAGCTGTTCGAACTCGATCCGCAGGCCGTCGAAGCTGTGGCGGCCAGCGAATTGCCCTTCATGACAACAGATCTCGATAAGTCTGAGTAGGTTTTGGTAAAAACGCGCGATACGGTAATCCGGATCGGCACCCGGGGTAGCCTGCTGGCGACCACGCAGGCCGGCACCATCAGGGACGCTATGCGGGCGGCCGGGCATGCCTGCGAGCTGGTGATCATCTCCACCGAGGGCGACCGCAACCAGGGCCCCATCGCCGACATCGGTGTCGGGGTCTTCACCGCGGCGCTCCGGGAGGCGATCCACGACGGCCGGGTGGACATGGCCGTGCACTCCTACAAAGATTTGCCCACCGCACGTGACGATCGGTTCGTGATCGCCGCCGTGCCGCGCCGTGAGGACCCCCGTGACGCGCTGGTGGCGCGTGACGGATTGGTGCTCGGCGAGTTGCCGGCGGGGTCCGTGATCGGCACATCGAGTGCGCGACGGGCCGCGCAGCTTAGAGCACTGGGTCTCGGTTTGGAAATCCGCCCCCTACGAGGCAACCTAGATACCAGGTTGAACAGGGTTACGAGCGGTGATCTCGACGCCATCGTGGTCGCCCGCGCGGGTCTTGCCCGTATCGGACGACTCGATGTAGTCACCGAGTCGCTCGAGCCGGTGCAGATGTTGCCAGCACCGGCTCAAGGTGCGCTCGCGGTGGAGTGCCGCTCCGGCGACACCGAGCTGATTTCGGTGCTGTCGGAGTTGGACGACGCCGATACGCGCGCCGCGGTCACCGCCGAACGGATCCTGCTCGCCGAACTGGAGGCGGGCTGTTCCGCACCGGTTGGCGCGATCGCAGAAGTGGTCGAGTCGATCGATGAGGACGGCAATGTCTTCGAGGAGCTGTCGTTGCGCGGCTGCGTAGCGACGCTGGACGGATCCGACGTGATTCGTGCGTCCGGTATCGGAACTCCCGATCGGGCCGCCGACTTGGGTGTCTCGGTGGCCGCGGAGCTTTTCGAGCTGGGTGCACGCGAGCTGTTGGTAGAGCGCGGGAGTGAAGAATGACCATGCGAGGTCGCAAGGCGAAGCCCGGCCGCATCACATTTGTGGGCTCAGGCCCGGGAGATCCGGGGCTGCTGACGGCACGGGCACAAACCGTGCTGGCGCACGCCGAGTTGGTGTTCACCGATCCTGACGTACCCGAAGCCGTGTTGGCGCTGATCGGCACCGAGCTGCCGCCGGCGTCCGGCCCGGCCCCGGCTGCGCCGGCCAAGGCCGACGCTGCCGCCGGTGACACGGCCGACGCCGATGCCGCCGGAACATCCGACGCTGCACAGGCCGCGGTCATCGCGGGTGGACCCGAGGTCCGTCCGGCGCTCGGCGACCCCGCCGAGGTGGCCAAGACGCTGGTCGCCGAGGCTCGCCACGGCTACGACGTGGTGCGCCTGGTCGCGGGTGACCCGCTGTCGGTCGACGCCGTCATCACCGAGATCGGTGCACTGGCCAAGTCCCATGTGAACTTCGAGATCGTCCCCGGGTTGCCCGCCACCAGTGCGGTGCCCACCTACGCGGGCCTGCCGCTCGGTTCGTCGCACACCGTGGCCGATGTCCGCGGCGACGTGGACTGGGCGGCGTTGGCCGCCGCTCCCGGGCCGCTGATCCTGCACGCGACCGCGTCGCACCTGCCGGATGCCGCACGCACCCTGATCGAGCAGGGGCTGGTCGACAGCACCCCGGCGGTGGTGACCGCGAGCGGCACCACCTGTCAGCAGCGGTCGGTGGAGACCACGCTCGGTGGGCTGCTCGACAAGGCCACGCTGGAGAAGCCGGCCGGAAGCGAGCTGGTCGGACCTCTGGTGGGGCCGCTGGTCGTCACCATCGGCAAGACCGTGGCCAACCGGGCCAAGCTGAACTGGTGGGAGAGCCGTGCCCTGTACGGCTGGACCGTGCTGGTGCCGCGCACCAAGGATCAGGCCGGCGAGATGAGCGACCGGCTCGTGGGCCACGGCGCCCTGCCGATCGAGGTCCCGACCATCGCCGTCGAGCCCCCGCGCAGCCCCGCGCAGATGGAGCGCGCGGTCAAGGGTCTGGTCGACGGTCGGTTCCAGTGGGTGGTGTTCACCTCGACCAACGCCGTGCGCGCGGTCTGGGAGAAGTTCAACGAATTCGGCCTGGACGCACGGGCGTTCTCGGGTGTGAAGATCGCGTGCGTCGGACAGGCCACCGCCGACAAGGTGCGGGCGTTCGGCATCAACCCCGAGCTGGTGCCGTCGGGGGAGCAGTCCTCGCTCGGCCTGCTCGATGAGTTCCCGCCGTTCGACGAGGTTTTCGATCCGGTGAACCGCGTGCTGCTGCCGCGTGCCGACATCGCCACCGAGACGCTGGCCGAGGGCCTGCGCGAACGCGGCTGGGAGATCGAGGACGTCACCGCCTACCGCACCGTGCGTGCGGCTCCGCCGCCGGCGCAGACCCGCGAGATGATCAAGACCGGCGGTTTCGACGCGGTCTGCTTCACCTCGAGCTCGACGGTGCGCAACCTGGTCGGTATCGCCGGCAAGCCGCATGCCCGGACCATCGTGGCCTGCATCGGACCCAAGACCGCTGAAACCGCAGCGGAATTCGGCCTGCGGGTGGATGTGCAGCCCGAGTCGGCCGCGGTGGGACCGCTGGTCGATGCGCTCGCCGAGCATGCTGCCCGTCTGCGGGCAGAGGGGGCGCTGCCCCCGCCGCGCAAGAAGAGCCGCCGCAGGTAAACACCCGCCGAAACGGTATTCCAGCAGGGCCGCTCTCGAACTCTTCCTTCTGGAATACAGTTTCGCGGAGAAGCGCAGAAGGAGCTTGCCATGGTTTACCCGAGGCATCGTCCACGTCGGCTGCGGTCCACGCCGGCGATGCGTCGGCTCGTGGCCCAAACCTCTTTGGAGCCGCGCCATCTGGTGCTGCCGATGTTCGTCGCCGACGGTATTGACGCACCGCGCCCGATCTCCTCGATGCCGGGCGTGGTGCAACACACCAGGGATTCGTTACGCCAGGCGGCCGCCGACGCGGTGGCCGCGGGTGTGGGCGGGCTGATGCTGTTCGGCGTGCCCCGCGACGAGGACAAGGATCCGACCGGTGCCGTGGGCATCGATCCCGAAGGCATCCTCAACGTGGCGCTGCGTGATCTGGCCAAGGACCTCGGCGACGCCACGGTGCTGATGGCCGACACCTGCCTCGATGAGTTCACCGACCACGGGCACTGCGGCGTGCTGGATGCCGCGGGCCGGGTAGACAACGACGCAACCAACCTGCGTTACGTGGAACTTGCCGTGGCGCAAGCGGAATCGGGTGCACATGTGCTCGGCCCCAGCGGCATGATGGACGGCCAGGTGGCCGCCATCCGTGACGGGCTGGATGCGGCCGGCCACACCGACGTCGCCATCCTGGCCTACGCGGCCAAGTTCGCCTCGGCGTTCTACGGCCCGTTCCGCGAAGCGGTGTCGTCCAGTCTGGTCGGGGATCG
The DNA here is from genome assembly GCF_004762045.1 of Mycobacterium sp. DL99. GTDB lineage: Bacteria > Actinomycetota > Actinomycetes > Mycobacteriales > Mycobacteriaceae > Mycobacterium. The sequence continues at coordinate 5,562,677 of NZ_SJOM01000007.1, read as the reverse complement.
TCGTACCTACCAACAGGATGCGGGCAACATCCGGGAAGCCGTGCACGAGGTCGAGCTCGACATCGACGAGGGCGCCGACATGGTGATGGTCAAGCCCGCGATGAGCTACCTGGACGTGGTGCGCGCCGCTGCCGATATCTCGCCGGTACCCGTTGCGGCATATCAGATTTCGGGCGAGTACTCGATGATCTGTGCGGCCGCCGCCAATGGCTGGATCGATCTGGAGGCGGCGGCGCTGGAGTCGCTGATCGGGATCCGGCGGGCCGGCGCCGACATCGTGCTGACCTATTGGGCGGCCGATGTGGCCGGCTGGCTTGCGTGACGGAACAGGTGACCGAGCAGCAGCAGGGCCCGACCGGCCGTCCCGAGGACGTCGACACCGGTTTCTGGTTGTGGACCGCCGCCCTGGTGCTCATGGTGGTGGGGTATCTGATCGACGCGCTCACCGGATCCGGCAGTGGTGTGCAGCGGTCGATGACCATCGTCTTCTCGGTGATGTTCCTGATCGTGCTGTCCTCGATCGTGGTGGCATTCCTGCTGTTGATGCGCCAGGGATATCGCTGGGCCCGCACCCTGCTGACCAGCGGCGGGATCGTCTCGGTCCTGCACGCGATCAGCAGCCTGCTGACCGGCGAACGCCAAGATGCGGCCGCGGTGGGCTACGCCGTGACCGCGATCGTCGGATCGGTGCTGATCGCGGGTGGGCTGTACCTGCTGCACCGCAAGGACGCCGACGGTTTCTTCACCCACTGATTGGCTACGCTTCCCGACAATGTCCTCATTACCAGCGTCGCGCCGCGCGACCATCGTGTTCAGTTGCTGGCTCGTCGGCGCGGTGCTGTTGATCGCCGGGGGGATGCTCGCAGTCTCGGCAAGCCCACCCGGCGGTAACGCGATGTTGTACCGCGGGATCGGAGCGCTCGTCGCGCTCGCCGGACTCGGGATGGCTTTTCTGGCGGGCCGCAGCCGCTCCGATGATCCGCGCTACCGCCGCGCGGCGATCGCATTGTCGCTGGCTATCGTGGTCCTGGTGCTGTTGACCGGCCTCAACATTCTCGTGCTGGTCTCGCTGCTCCCGCTCATCGTGGGTACCGGGCTGAGCGTGCTGCCATTGCGGAGGGGTGACGATGGAGAGTGAACCGGTGAGCAAAGTTGCCTCCGAGGTGCTGTTCTACGAGCAGGGCGCCAGCTGGGCCTGGCTCCTGTTGGGGCCGTTCGCCGGTATCGGCATGGCGATTCTGCAGATGACCGGCGGATACGGCTACGACCTGTGGATTCCGATCCTGTTCCTGGTGCTGGTGTCGGGGTTCGTGGCCATCCAGATCAAGGCTGCGCGCATCCACACCTCGGTCGAGTTGACCGCCGACGCCCTGCGACAGGGCGCCGAGATCCTCAAGATCGACGAGATCGTGCTGATCTACCCCGAAGCCTCGGGCTCGGAGGCCCCGAAATGGCAGTCGGCCCGTGCCCTCGGGGAACTGTCCGGGATGCCACGGGGCCGCACCGGCATCGGGCTCAAGCTCACCGGCGCGCGTACCGCCCAGGCCTGGGCGCGCAAGCACCGGAAGCTGCGGGAAGCGCTGACGCCGCTGGTCGAGGAGCGCACATCGTGAAGCGCCGGGCCGTGCTGGAGTTCATCGTGGCCGCCGTTGCTGCGGTGGGCTGTGTGTTGAGCTGGATCGCTGCGACAACGACGATCGAGGTGGCGCCCGTGCTCGACGGTGAACCGGCCACCACCGCGGTCAGCTATTCGGCGCCACTGCTGGTGCTGGCACTGGTGCTCGCGGGTCTGGCGGGCGTGCTGACCGTGCTGGGCGTCGCCCGGTTGCGCCGCTGATCCCGTGACCGGCTGGCATCCCGTTTCGCGCGGTGAATCCGGTGCCGCTGTGTTCCGTAGTGCGGACGGTTCCAGATTCGCGAAGATGGTCGGCCCGGCGGCGGTGACCGAACTGGCTGCCGAGCGGGACCGGGTGTCGTGGGCGCACGATCACGGTGTGCCGGCACCGGCGGTGATCGACTGGGGCGCCACCGAGGACGGCGGTGCCTGCCTGGTCACCAGTGCCGTCGCCGGCGTCGGGGCCGATGGGCTCACGGAAGCGGAGCTTCGGTCGGTGTGGCCCGCCGTGGTGGAGGCAGTCCGCTCCTTGCACGGCATCGCCGTCGACGATTGTCCGTATCGTCGCGACCTCGACGACATGCTGTCGCGGGCCAGCTCCGTCGTCGCCGCGGGCGCGGTCAACCCTGAGTTTCTGCGCGACGAGGACCGGGACGTTCCGGCCGCCGAGTTGCTCATGCGCGTCGAACGCGAGGCCGACCTGCGTCGCCGCCAGGAGGCCGCCGATCTCGTGGTGTGCCACGGCGACCTGTGTCTGCCCAACATCCTGATCGACCCCGACCGGCTCACCGTCGAGGGATTCGTCGACTTCGGTCGCCTGGGTCTCGCCGACCGCCACGCTGATCTGGCGTTGCTGTCGGCGAACACAGCCGACACCTTTCCCGGCTTCGCCGAGGACGCCGCGGCAGGTCTGGCCGCGGGCTATCCGGCGGCGATAGATGAGGACCGGCTGCGGTTCTACCTCGCACTGGATCCGCTCACCTGGGGGTGAGAGCCCAAGGCGCGGTTCAGGAATCGAGCCAGGCCAGCTCATCGGACAGGTGCGCGCGCCAGAAGTCCTGATCGTGGCCGCCGGGGTAGAAGCCGACGGCTGGGGTCTTGGGCAGTTGGTTGACGAACATTCGGGTCGCGGCGTAAAACCCGTCCCCGGTGCCGCAGTCGATGCGTAGCGGGATCGACCCCAGCGCGGGCAGCAGCCTCAGCGCTGAGTTCTGCTGCCAGTCTTCGAGGCTGTCGAAGGCGTCGGGCGGCGCGCCCCAGTACGTCAGGTACAGCGCCGGGCTGATTGCGCAGACCGCCGCGGTGCGCGCGGCACCGAGTCTGGCACCCAACAGCATGGCGCCGTAGCCGCCCATCGACCAGCCCATGAAGGCCACTCGCGAGGTGTCGATGCCCTTGGTGGCCAGCATCGGGATCAGTTCGTTGAGCACCATCGCCCCGGAGTCCCCACCAGACGCTCGACGGCGCCAGAACGAGTTGCCGCCGTCCACACTGACCACGGCGAACGGCGGCCGGCCTGCCGCGGTCAGCTGGGCCAGCGCTTCCGGGATTCCCAGGTTCATCACACCGGCGGCATCGTTGTCCATCCCGTGCAGGGCGATCACCGGACGCAATGGGCCGTGCTGGCCCGGCGGGCGGGCGATGATCCAGTTGGTTTCGACACCGCCGCGGGCCGCGGAGGTGAACGACCCCGAATCGCGGGTCGGCAACGGGGCGCCCGCGGAGGCCGTTTGGTTGGGGCTCGGAGACGCTCGGGGCGTAGCCGGACCGAGCAGGCTGCCCAGTGTCATCAGTCCCGCGGCACCGGCACCGGTGACGCCTAGGCGCAGCGCGTCGCGGCGGGTCAGCGAGGTCACCTGCGCATCATTCCAACTATGGGTCTCAGCGCGGGCCACGGTCCGGCAACAGCGCGATAACGCCTCCCACCTCGTCGGTGACCCCGGTCACAGACCTGTTGGTACAAAGTGCGAAATCTGTAACACTGTGTCCATGACCGAATTGGCCGAGCAGCCTCAGCAGACCGACGCCCTGCCCCTGGGGCCGCAATCGCTGGTCTGGAAGTACTTCGGCGACAACCGGATGTACCTGATCGGGCCGCGGCCCGCCGTCCTGCAGAACATGCTGGCCGAGCTTGGCCAGGGGGTGCTGGACCATTCGGTGTTCTTCTCCGACACCGCCGCCCGCGTCAAGCGGTCGTTGCCTCCGATCTACATGACCGTCTACGGCACCGATGATGACAACCGTGGACAGCAGGTGCGCGACTACCACCGCGACATCAAGGGTGAGATGCCTGACGGCGCGCGCTATCACGCCCTGGACCCCGAGACGTATTTCTGGGCGCACGCCACCTTCGTCGAGCAGGTGCTGTATTTCGCCGATACCTTCGTCAAGCGGCTCAGCGACGCCGAGAAGGAACAGATCTACCTGGAGTCCAAGACCTGGTACCGCCGCTACGGCGTCAGCGACCGCGCGATGCCGGCCACCTACGCTGAGTTCGGGCAGTACTGGGACCGGATGATGAACGAGATCGTCGTCGCCCACAAGACTGCGCAGTACGGCATCGGGTACGTCACCAAGGGATTCCCGCGGCCCAAGGCGGTGTCGCCGCTGGCCTGGAAGCTGGCCGCGCCGGTGTTCAATCCGGTAGCCGCGTTCATTACGACCGGCGGTATGCCGCCACGTGCCCGTGACCTGCTGAACCTGCCGTGGAGTGAACGTCAGGAACGCAACTACCAGCGGTTCGCGGCGTTCTGGCGGTCCCGCCCGGTGAACTGGGTGTGGGACCATCTACCGATGAGCGTGCGCTACAACAAATTTGCGCAAAAGGGCTATGCCCAGGCCTGATTCGTCGCCCGCGGCGGTGGCTGATTCGGTGACTGGGATCCTGGACGCGGCGCTCGTCGAGTTCGAGCGGCACGGTCTACGCCGGGTCGCGCTCGACGACGTCGCGCGCCGGGCCGGGGTCAGCCGCACCACGATCTACCGCAGGTTCGCCAACCGCGACGAGCTGGTCGCGGCGGTGATCGAACGGGAGAACGTCGCGTTGTTCTCCGATATCGCCGACGAGTTGAAAAATGCTGGACCGCAATCGAATTACTACGTCGAGGCGTTCACGCTGTCGATCCTGAAGTTCCGTCGTCACCATGTGCTCAACCAGATGATCGCCGATGAACCGGCCCTGGTGATGGAGATGCTGCACACCCACTACGGCGCGGCGATCGAGCGGATGGCCGCGGCGCTCAAGGTGATCTTCCCGGCCGGGTTCGCCGAACGGATAGGGGAGCACACGGTCAACGACCTGGCCGACACCATCCTGCGTTACGCGGGGATGGTGCTCCTGCTGCCCAGCGTCGAACCTCTCGACACCCCCGAGGATCTCCGGGCCTTCGCCACCCGGCATTTCCTGCCCAGCCTGCCGGCCTCGCTTCGCACCGTCTCGGCCTGACCCGGTCCGGCGCCCCGGCGTGCCGAAGTGTTTGGCAGCTCACGCTTTCGGGCAGCCATAGGTATGAGCACCGAGAAGCCGCCCGTCACGGCCAAGCACCACAGAGAAGCCGAACGCGTCCTGAACTCCTATGACGACGAGCGCCCGACCGTCACGCTGCCAGGCAGTCATGGCACGGTATCCGGCACCGCCGTCAACGACTGGCTCGACGACGACGGCAACCCCATCTACGGTGAGGCGGACCGGGAGCAGTAACCGCGAACCTGCGCCGGTGAGGGGGGCCCTTGCCTAATGTGGCTGACGTGACCCCGCTGGACCGGATTGCCCCTGCCTTCGTGACGATGGCCCACGAGATCGTGTGGGCTTCGGTGGCCACCGTCGACGCCGACGGTCAACCCCGAAGCCGCATCCTGCACCCGATCTGGGAATGGGACGGGACCGACCTGTTCGGCTGGGTCGCCACCGTTCCCAGTCCGGTGAAGCGGGCGCATCTGGCGGTGCACCCGCACGTCTCGGTGAGTTACTGGACCACCAATCACGACACCTGCGCCGCCGATTGCCTGGTGGAGTGGTACACCGACGACGAGACCTGCACACAGGTGTGGGACCGCTTCGCCAATGGCCCCGCGCCGGTGGGGTACGACCCGTACGTCATCCCGCAGTGGAGCGACGGGCCGACGTCGGATCAGTTCGCGGCCTTGCGGCTGACCCCGTACCGGTTGCGGGTGATGCCGGGCACGGTCATGACAGCGGGGTCCGGTGAGGTGCTCACCTGGCGGGCGTGAAGCCTGAATTGCCCACTACCGGGTGCAGCGGCGATCGCCGCGGCTGCTCGGTGCTGTGACCGGTATGCCATGACACAACGGCATCGGCGACATCGGGGACATCGTCGTCGGTGTCGATCGCCGCATATGAGGCCGAGTGGCCGGGCAGTCCGTTGACCGCGCATTCGTAACCGACCCGGTGCGCCAGATTGCGGGTCCAACGGGTGGCGGACGCACGCCGGCTCGGAGGCAGCCGGCGTGCGTCGCCGATCAACAGGGCCCGTCGCGCGCCCACGGTGAGTGCGGCCGTGGTCGCCATCTCACACGCTTCGCTCGCGCACGCGCGCAACCGCCTGCGCGACGCGCAGTTCTGGCGCCCGCCGAACCGGGAATGCATGAAATGCCCGTCGAAAATGGCGATCACCGATTCGATCGACTCGATCTCAGCTGCACTCAATGGCAGCGCTGCCGAATCGGTTGCGCGCCAGCGTGTCCGGATCGGCACCCGGGTACACGGCGGATGCGCATGTTTGGTCACGATGTCGTCGCGCCCCAGGGCCGCGACAATCGACCCGGACAGGTCGGTCAGCCAACCGAGCACCAGCACCTGCGGGCCGGCGGCTTCTCGATCCGCCACAGCAATTTCACCCGCCATTCTCCATATTGGCCGGAAATTGTCATGCTTCGGCCGACCATTATTTCGCAAATTGATCCACGCTGATCAATAAATTGGACGAGCGATTAACGCGCGGATTTCGATGTTCAATGAAAAGGCGATAATTCGATGCGAATCAATTTCTGCCGACCCGGTGTGAGGTGCGTTCAGTCGGTGCGCGGATGCCGAAAAATCGTAAGAAGCCGCAGCTCAAAGGCTATGCGCGGTCCGGCCGCTTCCTCTTGGGAATGGTCTCCCCGGCCTCGGCGGCCTTGTCTCGCTTCGCTGCCCGCCGTTCCTTGATGGACATTGCCGCCGGTTTCTTGGGCGCGCGACTGTGGGATTTATCAGCCATCGTTGCTCCTTTACTCGCAAACAATCACTGAGCCCGACCATACATCAGAAAAAAATAAAAGCCAGTCGGCGTTTTTTCGGCCTTGACGCGTACGGCGCTCCGTCCGGCGGTGCCTGGCGGGCCTGTGGTCGGCGGTGGGTTGGGCGCGTTGCTCGCCGGGTGTCCAGGGCGAAATGGGCGAATGCTACTAGCGTGTAGCTGTGAGAGTTCTTTACGCTACCGTAAGTAGCTATATTATTGAAAGTGCAGATAGTGGCGGTTGATTCACGTTGCTAAATGTTGCGGGTGCAAGCGACCGCCGCTCCACCTCGGCAAAAACTGCAACACGTTACAACCCGTCGAGTACGTTTCCTCGTCGTTGGCTGCGTACGGTGCGTCGGGCCCCGTCCGGAATGTCAACTCGGACGAAGGGGATTGCATGCACGCAGGTGTTCGGCCCTATCTCACTGCCGGAATCGCGCTTGTCGGAGCCGGTGTCATCGCCACGGCACCCGTCAACCCGCCACCGCAGATCCATTCGGGCAGTGTCGAACTCGTGGCCGCGGTGGAGAATCCGGTCGAGGTGTTCGCCCCGGTCCTCGAGTTCTCGCAGGAAGTCATCGCCGGACTCATCGCCGCTGAACTCAGTGACCCGGCCCCGATTCTCAATCAGCTCCTGGAGAACCAGCTCGCCACCGTCAACACGACGGGAGCGATTGTGGTCGACGGCATCAAGACCGCCGTGGACGTCGTTCCCGGGCTACCCGCCGGTCTCTCGGCGGCGGCCGACGCGATCGTGCACGGTAACCCCGGGCAGGCACCCATCGAGATCCTCAATGCAGTCGGAACGCCGGTCATCCAGTATGTGATTCGGTCGGTCCCGTCGGTGGAGTACCTGCTGCAACGCCCGCTGGCCGTCGCCCAGGCCTTGGTCCCCGTGCTGGTGGAGAGTGCGATCTCGATACCGATCTACCTCGGGATCAGCTATGTGAAGCCGCTCATCGACCAGGCGGTCTATTCGATAGGTGAGGTGCTGAAAGCGGCGGCCACGCTTGACCCGGGCACCACCATCAACGCGTTCCAGCACGGGGTGAAAGACGTCGCCATGCGCACGATCGATCTGGCCAACGCCACTGCGGCGGTTGGTCACGACACCCGGCAGGCGATCAAGACCGCCCTCCAAACCCAGCCCGTGACACCGAATCTCGCACTGGAGCGTAGGGCTGAAGCCGGTCCTGCCACCGGTACAGGTGACGATCAGGACGTCGCACCCGCTGCCCGGGTGGCGGCAACGGTCGACACCTCGGATTCGACCACGCATGCCCGTCCCGCGCTGCGCTCGATCTTCGGCAAGGGCAACAAGGTTCGGCCCGGGCAGACCGTGGCGAGCCTCGGTGACACGGATACGGACAGCGCAGCTGCACCGGCGGAGGGCAAGCCCGAATCTCCGGCCGCTACGTCAGTGAAATCCTTTGTGAAGAAGGTGAAGTCGGGTCTGAACAAACCTGCCAAGACTTCCGGAGGGAACGAGTCCTCGGGCGACGCAGACGGCGGCCAGGAGTAGTCGCATGCCGGGTGTGGTTTGGGCGGACGTCGCTCACCGCACCCGGCTGGTCGCGAGCTGCCGGCGGTTACGCCGGGCGGTGCCTGGCCCTCGGGGCGGGATGGTCGTGACCGAGGTGCAGTCCTGGAGTCAGCATCGCCACCCGGTGCCGGTAGTCGCGGTACTGATCGCCCATCTTGACCACCATGTCGTGCTCCTCGAGCTGGATCGCGACCAGGATGTAGGCGGTGCTGACGGCCGCGAACAGCAGATGCCCCGCCGTCATCGTCGGGGTGGCCCAGAAGGCCACGATGAATCCGGCCATGATCGGGTGCCGGATCACCCGGTAGAACATCACCGTGCGGAACCCCAGTTCGTCATAGGGTCGGCCGCGCCAGTTCAGCCACACCTGGCGGAGCCCGAACAGGTCGAAGTGGTTGATCATGAACGTCGAGGCGAACACGGTTGCCCAGCCGGCCCAGAACAGCGCCCACAGAATCACCCGTCCCGCAGTGGATTCCACGTTCCACACGACCGCGGGCATGGTGCGCCACTGCCAGTACAGCAGGAACAGCGCCAGGCTGGCCAACAGTACGTAGGTGCTGCGCTCGATGACTTGCGGGACGATCCGCGTCCACCGGTCCTTGAACCAGGGCCGGGCCATCACGCTGTGCTGAATGGCGAACACCGCGAGCAGTAGCAGGTTGACGAGCACGGCCTCACTGGTCGGTGCGGCGATACCGGCATCGACCGTGCGCGGCACCACGAAATTGCCGACGAACGCGATCGCGTAGAGGAAGGCCGCGAGGAACGCCAGATAGCTTGCGACCCCGTAACCGATGATGAGTAGGCGCTTCATGGTGACCTCCTGCCACCGATGGGACAGATGCCGCGCCCTGCCGCGGATCGCAGCAGTGACTTATCTACGGTAGACCTTGAATCCCCAGGTGAACAGGGGTTTGTGGGTTTGCTGAATCAGCCGGTTCCGGACCGTTTCGGATCCAGCAGGCCGTGTCGGTCCGCCTCTGACAATCCGCCCCACACCCCGAACGGTTCGGCGATGGCCAGCGCGTGTGTCCGGCATTGCGCCAGTACCGGACAATCCCGGCACAGCGCTTTGGCCCGTTGCTCACGATTCAATCGAGCGCGCCCGCGTTCACCCTCGGGGGAGAAGAACACCGAAGCGTCCATGCCTCGACACCTCGCGTGCAGTTGCCAGTGCCATCCGTCCGCGTCGTCATGTGCCATGGACACCATCCCAGCCGCTTCGGTGCTCGCTTCTCGGGTTGTTCACGACTTCTTTACGGGTGCAACGAGATTCTGCACGGGCTGTTGGCGCGCATGATCTGCAGGTCCTGTAAGGATTCGAGTGTCGGCCATCAAGAAACCGTTGAGATCGATGACGGGTGCCCCGGGGCCCGGGTAGACCGGCAGGTATGCGAGACAAGACACCGACTGAGTTGCCCGTCCCCGCCGTTGCCCCGATTCCACCCGGGCGGGCAAGGCGCAATCCGCGATGAGCGAGATGTTCCAGATCATCGCGTTGATGGCGGTGCCCGTCGCGACGATGCTCGGCCTACGCCGCGTGGTGATCTGTCAGAACCGTCGACTGGATTCGCAGGCGTCTCCGGTTCCGCGGGTGACCACTACACCTTTTTGAGCAGCACGGCCTGTTCGAAGGGCAGACGCGCGAACGGGCGACGCATCGCACCGGTCACATGCTCGGCGGCTTCGGCCTTGGATACCACCCGCGGCCCGCTGACCTCGATGGTCTTACCGTGGCGCCGGATCCGTGCGTGACCCGCTGAGGTGATGTTCTTCAGCCAGTCCCGATCCGGACCGTAGGTCAGCATGATGGCCACGCCGTCGTCGGTACTGAAGACGCTCAACGGGGTCCGGTAGGTCTTGCCGGATTTCCGGCCGACGTGCTCGAGGATCCCGAACGTCGGCGCCCAGCCTGCCCACAGGCGCTGGATGGGGTTGGTCACATGGCGGTTGAACCTGGCCAGCGATTGCGGAAGTTGCATGCCCGATTCAATCGCAGCCGTGACGGCGGTCACAACCTACTACGGTCGGATTTTGTCCGAACGCCTGAGCAACAGCGTGTGCTCGACGCCCGCACGCGCCATCAGTTGGCGCCACGGCGCCTTCAGCCGTGGCAGTGCCTCGGCAGTGGGCACGATTCGCGGTTGATCGACGGCGAACGTCCGCCCTTCGAACTTCACCCGGCCACCGCCCGCGCGTTGCAGGTTTTTCACCCAATCCCGTTGTCGCCCATAGGGCAGTAGCACGGCCACCCCATCGGCGGTGCTGAATGCGGTCACCGGCGTGCGATAGGTCGTACCGCTGCGTCGCCCGGTGTGCTCGACGATCGACCAGATCGGTAGGTAACCCGACACGGGCCGGAAGATCCGGTTGGTGACGCGTCGATTGAACCGAGCGCGGCGTTCTGAGAATCGGACCATCGTGTCATCTTGCCGGGCCTCGTTGTTCATGAGCGTGTCCACCTCTGGCGCGCCGGGCGATATGTGCCGAGACTGGAGCCATGGCCTACCTCAAGCCCCCTTGGTTTGTCCGGAAGGTGTTCAACCGGATCGCGATGGCGACCGGCGTGGGACACAGCGAGACCCTGACCGTGACCACCCGGGTCAGCAAACAGCCGCAGCAGATTCCCGTCGTGGTTCCCGAGGTCGACGGCGTCAAGTATCTGGTCTCGACCCGTGGTGAATCGGAATGGGTGCGCAATATCCGAGCCAACCCGCGCGTAACGCTGGGCAAGTCCAGCTACCTGGCGGCGGAGGTTTCGGTGGATCAGCGGGCGCCGATCATCGCGGCCTACCGCCCGCTGGCCGGCAAGGTGGTGGAGGGCTACTTCCGTGACCTGCCCGACGACGCCGATCATCCGGTGTTCGCGCTGACGCCGGCCGGGTGACCGCGCCCACTACACCCTGTAGTTGACGCATTTGCACCGGCTGGGACACTGGTGGCCATGCGTGTGGACAATCCACAGACCCAGCGATCGGCCCAGCTGTTCGCCGATGCCTGCGCCGTCATCCCCGGTGGAGTGAACTCGCCGGTGCGTGCCTTCAGCTCGGTCGGCGGCACTCCCAGGTTCATCACCTCGGCCAAGGGCTACTGGCTGACCGATGCCGATGACAACCGGTACGTCGACCTGGTCTGTTCGTGGGGCCCGATGCTGCTGGGCCACGCTCACCCGGCGGTGGTGGAGGCCGTGCAGAAGGCGGTGGTCAACGGGCTGAGCTTCGGCGCCCCGACTCCGTCGGAGACCGAGCTCGCCGCCGAGATCATCGACCGGGTCGCCCCCGTCGAGCGGCTGCGTCTGGTCAACTCCGGCACCGAGGCCACGATGAGCGCCATCCGGCTGGCCCGCGGGTACACCGGCCGCGCCAAGATCATCAAGTTCTCCGGCTGCTACCACGGCCACAGTGATGCGTTGCTGGCCGACGCCGGTTCGGGCGTCGCGACCCTGGGTCTGCCGTCCTCGCCCGGTGTCACCGGCGCGGCGGCGGCCGACACCATCGTGCTGCCGTACAACAACGTCGCCGCGGTGGAAGAGATCTTCGGCCGGTTCGGTGACGAGATCGCTTGTGTCATCAGTGAAGCCAGCCCCGGCAACATGGGCACGGTGGCTCCGCTGCCCGGGTTCAACGCGGCGTTGCGCCGGATCACCGCGGCTCACGGTGCCCTGCTGATCCTCGACGAGGTGATGACGGGATTCCGGGTGAGCCGGGCCGGCTGGTACGGACTCGACCCCGTCGACGCCGACCTGTTCACCTTCGGAAAGGTGATGAGCGGTGGCCTGCCGGCCGCGGCGTTCGGCGGCAGCGCCGAGGTGATGGGGCGGCTCGCCCCGCTCGGGCCGGTCTACCAGGCCGGGACCCTGTCCGGTAACCCGGTGGCGATGGCCGCCGGGCTGGCCACGCTGCGCAACGCCGACGACGCCGCCTACGCCCGGTTGGATGCCAACGCCGACCGGTTGGCCGGCCTGCTCACCGGTGCTCTCACCGACGCCGGGGTGGTCCACCGCGTGCAGCGCGCGGGCAACATGCTCAGCGTGTTCTTCACCGACGAGCAGGTCGACGACTTCGCCGCGGCCAAGGCCACCGAGACCTGGCGGTTCCCACCGTTCTTCCATGCGCTGTTGGAGGCCGGGGTGTACCCGCCGTGCAGCGCATTCGAAACCTGGTTCGTCTCAGCGGCTTTGGATGACGAGGCGTTCTCTCGCATCGCCGACGCGCTGCCCGGTGCGGCCCGCGCCGCCGCGGAGGCCCGCCCGTGACGACCAGAACCACGGTGCACGTGATGCGTCACGGCGAGGTGTTCAATCCGGAGAAGGTGCTCTACGGCCGGCTGCCCGGCTACCACCTGTCCGACCGTGGGCGGGCGCAGGCGCAGGCCGCCGCCGACTGGCTGGCCGGCCGGGACATCGTCTACGTGGTGGCCTCACCGTTGGAGCGGGCGCAGGAAACGGCCACGCCGATCGCCGAGAGTCACGGGCTGCCGATCGCCACGGACGGTGAGCTGATCGAGTCGTGGAACACGTTCGAGGGGGAGCGGGTGGCCCCCGGCGACGGTGCCCTGCGCGACCCGAGGAACTGGCTCCGGCTGCGTAATCCGATGAAACCGTCGTGGGGTGAGCCCTACGACGAGATCGCGCCCCGGATGATGGCGGCCATGCACCGGGCCCGGGAGAAGGCGGCCGGGCACGAGGCGGTGTGCGTCAGCCACCAGCTTCCGGTCGAGACGCTGCGCCGGGCGATGACCGGACGCAAGCTCGCCCACCTGCCGTTGCCGCACAGCCGGCTGTGCAATCTGTCCTCGATCACGTCGTTCACGTTCGATGACGCCTTGCTGATCCGATGGGGCTACACGGAGCCCTGGGGAATCTGAATGAGGTCGTTGGTCGCCCGGGTGAGTGCGGCGGTGCTGGCAGGGCTGGTGCTGCTCACCGCATGTTCGACGGGTGACGACGCGGTGGCCCAGGGTGGCACCTTCGAGTTCGTCGCACCCGGCGGCAAGACCGACATCTTCTACGATCCACCTGAAAAGCGCGGCACCCCAGGCAAACTGAGCGGGCCCGAACTCACCGACCCGACCAAGACCATCTCGCTGGAGGATTTCGCCGGCAAGGTCGTGGTGATCAACGTGTGGGGCCAGTGGTGTGGGCCGTGCCGGGCCGAGATCGGTCAGTTGCAAAAGGTGTACGAACAGACTCGCGACAAGGGCGTGGCTTTCCTCGGCATCGACGTACGGGACAACAACCGCGATGCCGCAGTCGATTTCGTCACCGACCGCAAGGTCACCTTCCCGTCCATCTATGACCCGGCGATGCGCACGATGATCGCGTTCGGCGGTAAGTACCCGACGACGGTGATCCCGTCGACCGTCGTGCTGGACCGTCAGCACCGGGTGGCCGCGGTATTCCTGCGCGAGCTGCTGGCCGAGGATCTGCAACCGCTCGTGGAGCGGTTGGCGGCCGAACCGGGACCGCAGAAATGACCGGGTTCGCCGAGATCGCCGCGGCCGGACCGGTGCTGCTGGCGCTGGGGATCAGCGTGCTGGCCGGGCTGGTGTCGTTCGCTTCACCGTGTGTGGTGCCGCTGGTGCCCGGCTACCTGTCCTATCTGGCCGCGGTGGTCGGGGTCGAGGAGGACCCGGCGGCCACCGGGGCCGGGGTAACGAAGCAGGCCACCAGGGCTGCGCGGCTGCGGGTGGCCGGCGCGGCCGGGCTGTTCATCGCGGGTTTCACCGTGGTGTTCCTGCTCGGCGCGGTGGCGGTACTCGGGATGACCACCACGCTGATCGTCAATCAGGTTCTGCTGCAACGCATCGGCGGTGTGGTGACGATCGTGATGGGCTTGGTGTTCGTCGGCTTCATCCCGGCGCTGCAACGTCAGGCCCGGTTCGCGCCGCGGCAGTGGTCCACGATGGCCGGGGCGCCGTTGCTGGGCGCGGTGTTCGCGCTGGGCTGGACCCCGTGCCTCGGTCCGACGCTGACCGGGGTGATCGCGGTGGCCTCGGCCACCGACGGCGCCACCGTGGCCCGCGGAGTGGTGCTGGTGCTGGCCTACTGCTTCGGTCTGGGCATCCCGTTCGTACTGCTGGCCCTGGGTTCGGCGCGAGCGGTGACCGGCCTGGGCTGGTTGCGCCGGCACACCCGGACCATCCAGATCTTCGGCGGGGTCCTGCTGATCCTGGTGGGCACCGCGCTGGTGACAGGTCTGTGGAATGAGTTCGTGTCGTGGGTGCGTGACGCCTTCGTCAGTGATGTGAGGCTGCCGATATGACCGACGCCGAAACCCGGCGCCCTGGAGTGTTCTCCCGACTGTTCGCGTTGATTCGGAACACGTGGCGGACCCTGACGTCGATGGGCACCGCGCTGGTGCTGCTGTTCCTGCTGGCGCTCGGCGCGATCCCCGGCGCGCTGCTGCCGCAGCGCAGCCTCAACGAATCCAAGGTCGACGAGTACCTGGCTGACCATCCCACGCTGGGACCGTGGCTCGACCGGCTGCAGGCCTTCGACGTGTTCTCCAGCTTCTGGTTCACCGCCATCTACGTGTTGCTGTTCATCTCCCTGGTGGGTTGCCTGACGCCCCGGATGATCGAGCATTTCCGCAGTCTGCGCGCGATGCCGGTGCCCGCGCCGCGCAACCTGGGTCGGCTGCCCAAACACCACATCGAGCACGTCAACGCCGAGCCTGCCGAGGTCACCGAGACCGTGACCCGACGGCTCAAGGGCTGGCGCACCGTCACCCGTGAGACCGACGCCGGCACCGAAATTTCGGCGGAGAAGGGCTACCTGCGCGAGTTCGGCAACATCGTCTTCCACTTCTCACTGCTCGGGCTGCTGGCCGCGGTGGCGATGGGCAAGCTGTTCGGCTACGAGGGCAACGTCATCGTCATCGCCGACGGCGGACCCGGGTTCTGCACCGCCTCACCGGCCGCCTTCGACTCCTTCCGGGCCGGCAACACCGTCGACGGCACCTCCCTCGATCCGATCTGCCTGCGGGTAAACGGCTTCGATGCGCACTATCTGCCCACCGGGCAGGCGTTGTCGTTCGCCGCCAACATCGACTATCAGGCCGGAGACCACCTGGTCAGCGACACCTGGCAGCCCTACCGTCTCGAGGTGAACCACCCGCTGCGGATCGGTGGAAACCGGATCTACCTGCAGGGGCACGGGTACGCGCCGTCGTTCACGGTGACCTTCCCCGACGGTCAGCAACGCAGCCAGACCATCCAGTGGCGGCCCGAGGAACAGATGACGTTGCTGTCCTCCGGGGTCGTGCGCATCGATCCGCCGGCGGGTACCTATCCGGATCCCGACGAGCGTCGCAAGCACCAGATCGCGATCCAGGGCCTGTTCGCGCCCACGAAGGAACTTGAGGGCACGCTGTTGTCATCGAGTTTCCCGGCGCTGAACGACCCGGCGGTGGCCATCGACATCTACCGGGGTGACACCGGCCTTGACACCGGCCGGCCGCAGTCGTTGTTCTCGCTCGATCCCCGGTTGATCGAGCGCAAGCAGCTGAACAAGGTGGCCCGGGTCAACCTGGTGAAAGGCCAGGACACCCGGCTCGATGACGGCACCAAGGTCCGGTTCGACGGCGCGGTCCCGTTCGTCAACCTGCAGGTCTCGCACGACCCGGCCCAGGTCTGGGTGCTGGTGTTCGCGATGTCGATGATGGCCGGGTTGCTGGTGTCGTTGGTGGTGCGCCGGCGCCGGATCTGGGTTCGGATCCAGCCCGCTACTGCGGGTACGGTGAACGTCGAGCTGGGCGGGCTGGCCCGTACCGACAACTCCGGTTGGGGCGATGAGTTCGAGAAGCTGACCGCGCGGCTGTTGGAGGGGTACGACGACGTGCCGGCGGTAGAAGAGAAGGCGGAGAAGTGAATACCGAGCACATCGACATCGGACTGGCCAGGTACTCCGACTGGGCGTTCACGTCGTCGGTGGTGGTTCTGGTCGGCGCGCTGATCCTGCTCGCCGTCGAACTCGCCTACAGCCGTGGCCGTCGGGTCGAAAATCGTGAGCTGGTCGGCGCCACCGTCGGCGCCGACAGCGTCACCCCCGGCGTCGTCGCCGAGGAACCCCGGCGCCCATTCGACGAGCGGGTCGGCCAGACCGGCCTGGCGCTGACCTACGTCGGCATCGGCATGCTGTTCATCTGCATCGTGTTGCGCGGCTTGGCCACCTCGCGGGTGCCCTGGGGCAACATGTACGAGTTCATCAACCTGACCAGCTTCTGCGGCCTGATCGCGGGCGCGGTCGTGTTGCGCAAGCCGCAGTACCGCGCGCTGTGGGTGTTCGTCCTGGTTCCGGTGCTGATCCTGTTGACGGTGTCCGGGCGCTGGCTGTACTCCAACGCCGCGCCTGTGATGCCCGCGCTGCAGTCCTACTGGCTGCCCATCCACGTGTCGGTGGTCAGTCTCGGCTCCGGGGTGTTCCTGGTGGCCGGTGTGGCCAGCATCCTGTTCCTGCTCAAGATGTCGCCGCTGGCCGACCGCGACAATGCGTTCGGGCGGATCATGCAGCGCGTACCCGACGCGCAGACCCTGGACCGGATTGCCTACCGCACCACGATCTTCGCGTTCCCGATCTTCGGCTTCGGCGTGATCTTCGGCGCCATCTGGGCCGAGGAGGCCTGGGGTCGGTACTGGGGCTGGGACCCCAAGGAGACGGTGTCGTTCATCGCGTGGGTGGTGTACGCGGCGTACCTGCATGCGCGTTCGACCGCGGGTTGGCGGGACCGCAAGGCGGCCTGGATCAACGTCGTGGGCTTCGTCGCGATGGTGTTCAACCTGTTCTTCATCAACCTGGTGACCGTTGGCCTGCATTCGTACGCGGGGGTTGGCTAGACACCGCCAGATTGGTGAGATGACCGTGCGCCCTGAGGTTGTGGCGCGGCTGCGGTCCGGTCGGGAGTGTTTGGAAAAGAGGGGATTTCGTGTCCGAACCAGTGTCTGAGCCGTCCGAAACGCAGGAGCCTGCCCCGCAGGACAACAGCGAACCGTCGTCGGTGTTCGCCCCGGTGCCCGGGTTCCGCAGTCAGAAGCGGTTCAGCAATCCCGCCGAGCCGGGAGTCTCCACCCCGCTGCCCGCGGAGTGGACCGCCCCGACGCCGCCGCACGGCCTTCCGGTGATCACCGCACCGCCGGTGCCCGCAAGCTTCTCGGGGCCCGTCGCGGGGACATTTGAGCGGCCCGCTGCCGGGTTGGTTGCGCCGCCTGCCCCCGGGCACCATGAGCGGCCCGCCGCTGGGCCCGACTTCGCCACCCCGTACCGGGATCTGTCCACCGCCGCGCTGCTCGGCCAACGCAAGAACCCGCCCACCTCGGGCTGGCGCAAGGCCCTCTACGTCGCGTCGTTCAAGCAGGTCAACGTCGGCGAGAGCCCCAAGATCACGCACCGCAACAACCTGGTGGCCGAGGTCAGTGAGCCGCTGCAGGGTTGTTACCGGATCGCGTTGATGTCCTTGAAGGGCGGCGTGGGCAAGACCACGATCACCGCGACACTGGGTGCCACGTTCGCCTCGATCCGCGGCGATCGGGTGGTAGCGGTGGATGCCAATCCGGACCGGGGCACGCTGAGCCAGAAGGTGCCGCTGGAGACGGCTGCGACAGTGCGGCATCTGCTGCGCGACGCCGAAGGCATCGAGCGCTACAGCGACGTTCGGGCCTACACGTCACAGGGGCCGAGCCGCCTGGAGGTGCTGGCTTCGGAGAGTGACCCGGCGGTGTCGGAGGCGTTCAGCTCGGACGACTATCTGCGCGCGCTGGAGGTGCTGGAGCGGTTCTACAGCCTCGTGCTCACCGACTGTGGGACGGGTTTGATGCACTCGGCGATGTCGGCAGTGCTGTCCAAGGCCGACGTGCTGGTCGTGATCAGCTCGGGTTCGGTGGACGGGGCGCGGAGCGCGTCGGCGACGCTGGACTGGCTCGACGCCCACGGACATCAGGATCTGGTGCGCAATTCCATCGCGGTGATCAACGCGGTGCGGCCGCGCTCGGGCAAGGTCGACCTGTCCAAGGTGGTGGACCACTTCTCGCGGCGCTGCCGTGCGGTGCGGCTGGTGCCGTTCGATCCGCATCTGGAGGAGGGCGCCGAGATCAGCCTGGATCGTCTCAAGCCCGGCACCCGGGAGGCGCTGATCGAGCTGGCAGCGGTGGTGGCATCCGACTTCGTGGGGGCACGCCGGTCGACGGACTCGCGCGCCTGACGCAGGCTAGCTGCGCGGATTGTCGCCGTGCCCGAGCCGACGCAGGAACTCTGGGTCGTCATCAGGGCCGATCACCCGCGTCTTGGGTTGACTGCCGGAAACCCGCGCGAGCCGCCAGCCGATGTACACCAGGCTTGCTGCGACAATGAACAGGAGTAGATACGCCACTCGAAACCTCCTTGATCCGAATATACGCGCCGTCGGTAGGCTCGGAGCGTGTCAGGAAGTGGTTCGACCTCCCGCATGGTCACCGACGTCGTGGTTTACCTCATCGCCCGGCTGGTGCTGGTCGCTGTGTTGACCGGAGCGATCTACGGCGTGGGGAGTCTGTTCGTGGCGGATTTCCCGGTCGTGGTGGCGCTGTTGTTCGCCATCGTGATCGCGCTGCCCGTGGGAATATGGCTTTTCCGCCCGCTACGCGAGCGGGCGACAGCCTCTATCGCGATGGTCGACGAGCGGCGCCGCAAGGACCGCGAGCAGCTGCAGGCCCGGTTGCGCGGCGATGAGCCGCCGGCCGAGGGCTGACGCCTGCGGCGAGTTCGTTCAGCCGGCGCGCGGCGCCTTTCCGGCGCAGTAACTTTCGTTTCGCCTGAGCTACCGGATGAAGGCCGAGCCCTTCTCCTGGTCCAGGTAGGTTTCGGCCTTGTTCTTGAGGAAGAGCACGTACACCGCGAGTGACATGGCGATGCACACCGTGACGTAGGCGATGAACCACGGCACGAGGTTGCGGTCCTTGAGCGCCTGGTAGATCACCGGAGCGGTCCCGCCGAACATCGAATTGGCCAGGGCATAGCCAACTCCCACCCCGAGCGCGCGCACATGTGCGGGGAAGAGCTCGGATTTCACCAGGGCGTTGATCGAGGTGTACCCGGTCAGGATCACGTAGCTGACGGCGACCAGGAGGAACGACAGGATCGGTGAATGTGTCTGGGGCAGATAGGTGAACAGGACGTAGGTGTAGATCACCCCGCCGATACCGAACCACACCAGCAGCGGTTTGCGGCCCACCTTGTCGCTGATCATCCCACCGATGGGTTGGATGGCCATCAGGAAGATCAACCCGATCAGGTTGATCCAGGTGGCCGTCATCGCCTGGTCTTTGTACGTCGTCTTGACTATCGCCGGGGCGTTGACGCTGTAGGCGTAGAACGCCAGGGTGCCACCCATCGTGATCAGGAAGCACAGCACCAGGGGCCTGGAGTAGCGGGTGAGCAGTTCGCGCAATGAGCCGGAGTTCGTGTCCTCGCCGGCCTTGATCGCTTCGAGTTGTTCCTCGGACAGTGATTCGTCCATGGTCCGGCGCAGCCAGAACACCACGATCGCAGCCACACCACCGACGGCAAAGCCGATGCGCCAACCGAATTCGTGCACCTGGTCGGTGGTGAACGTGGTCAGGATGATCAGCAGGGTGAATTGTGCCAGTACGTGACCGCCCACCAGCGTCACGTACTGGAACGAGGAGAAGAAGCCGCGTCGTTCCCGGGTGGCGGCCTCGGACATGTAGGTCGCCGAGGTGCCGTACTCGCCGCCGGTCGCGAAGCCCTGCACCAGCCGGCACAGGATGAGGACGATCGGCGCTGCGACACCGATGGTTTCGCGCGAGGGTACGAACGCGATGACCAGTGAGCACAGCGCCATCAGCGAGACGCTGACGGTCAGTGCGGAGCGGCGGCCGCGGCGGTCGGCGAAGCGGCCGAAGAACCACGAGCCGATCGGGCGGGTGAGGAACGTGATCGCGAAGATCGCGTAGACGTAGACGGTGGCGTTCTTGTCGGCCTTGTCGAAGAACTGCGCTTCGAAGTAGGTGGCGAACACCGTGTAGACGTACACGTCGTACCACTCGACGAGGTTGCCCGACGATCCTCTGATGGTGTTCCAGATGGCCCGGCGGGTTTCGGCGCGGCCCGACGGTGCGGGCTGGTGCGCCTCGGTCGAAGTGGTCATGCACATCCCCCAGGTGGTTGGCGTTGCAGGCCGACGGCCACGTTAGTGCACCGCGGCTGTGCCACGCGCGGTTTGCAGACCCGGGGTTCGCCGAGTTCTACGTCTGGGTCGTGGATGTCGACGTGCAACGACCCTCACGTAGAAGTCGGGGAAGAGAGCGCCTCGTTAGGCCGCCAGGAACAGGGCCGCAGAGACCGCGACCGACCACACCAGCATGGTCAGCCCGGTATCGCGCAGCACCGGGATCAGCTGGGCCCCCGTACTGCCGTCGCGTACCGGCCGCAGTGCCCGCACCGCCGGCGCCAGCGCCAGCAGGCCCACCGCACACCATGGGGTGGCCGGGATCAGCACGAGGGGCAGCACCAGGGCCACGCCCACCAGCAGTTGATACAGCAGCCGGGTGCGGGCGTCGCCGAGTCGCACTGCGAGGGTGATCTTGCCGGACTCGCTGTCGGTGGGGATGTCGCGCAGGTTGTTGGCGACCAGCACGGCCGACGACAGCGAGCCCATGGCCACCGCGGCGACCAGCCCGACCCAGTCGATGCGCAGGGCCTGGGTGTACTGCGTGCCGAGTACCGCGACCAGGCCGAAGAAGATGAACACGGCTACCTCGCCCAGGCCGAGGTAGCCGTAGGGCTTCTTGCCGCCGGTGTACAGCCAGGCGCCGGCGATGCAGACCGCGCCGACCACGATCAGCCACGGTGCACTGACCGCCGCGAGTACCAGTCCGGCCACCGCGCCGATCGCCAGGCTCACCACCGCCGCGGTCAGGACGGCCCGGGGCGAGGCCAGCTTGGACCCCACGAGACGCAGCGGGCCGGACCGCACGTCGTCGGTACCGCGGATGCCGTCGGAGTAATCGTTGGCGTAGTTCACGCCGATGATCAACGCGAGTGATACGGCCAGCGCCAGCAACGCTTTCCACCACACGGCGGAGCCCATCCAGGCGGCGGCGCCGGTACCGGCGAGCACCGGGGCGACGGCGTTGGGCAGCGTGCGGGGGCGGGCGCCCTCGATCCATTGCGAGAAACTGGCCACGACCGTCATCGTATGAGCTGACCCGGTGCCATCCCGCGCGGACTCCTACACTGAGCCTCATGAAGGAGCAGCTCAGCAAGACCGAGATCGGCAAGGACGTGCTGCAGGAATCCGTCGAGGCAGTGGCCTCCACGGTCGGGCAGGTCACCTCGATCATCACCACGGCCGTCAAGGACGTCGCGACCGCCATCGGTGGCCTGGCCACCGATGTCTTCGAGATCGCCGACGGCGCCCGCAAGGCGAATGAGGATTTCGACGACTTCGACGACGACCTCGACGCAGGCGTCGGCCCGGACGTTGACGAGGGCCCGGCGGACGTCAAGGCCCCCGACGAGGCCGAATAGCACTGCATGCTCGGCGTCATCGGCGGTAGTGGGTTCTATTCGTTCTTCGGGCCCGAGGCCCACACCGTCACTGTGGACACCCCCTACGGTCCGCCGAGCGCGCCCATCACGGTGGGTGCGGTGGGCGGACACGAGGTGGCCTTTCTGCCTCGGCACGGGGTCAACCACGAGTTCTCGCCGCACATGGTCCCGTACCGGGCCAATATGTGGGCGCTGCGCACGTTGGGGGTGCGACGGATCTTCGGTCCGTGTGCGGTGGGCAGTCTGACGACGCAGTTGGGTCCGGGTTCGATCGTGGTGCCCGATCAGCTGGTGGACCGCACCCGTGCCCGCGCCGACACGTACTTCGATTCCGGCGGCATCCACGTCGGCTTCGCCGATCCGTACTGCCCGGACTTGCGGTCCGCGGCGGCCGGGCTGCCCGGGGTGGTCGACGGCGGCACCATGGTGGTGATCCAGGGGCCGCGGTTCTCCACCAGGGCCGAGAGCCGGTGGTTCGCCGATCAGGGCTTCACCCTGGTCAACATGACCGGCTACCCCGAGGCCGTGCTGGCGCGTGAGCTTGAGATGTGTTATGCGGCAATCGCTTTGGTGACCGATCTGGATGCCGGGATCGAGGCGGGTTCAGGGGTGACGACGGTGGACGTCTTCGCCGAGTTCGAGCGCAATCTGGTGCCGTTCAAGAAGCTCGTGCACGAGGCGCTGGAGGCCGTCGATACCGAGCGCGCCTGCACGCACTGCCTGGCCCACGACGGGGTGAAGTTGCCCTTCGAGCTGCCGTGAGAGTTCTGCTCACCGGCGCGGCGGGCTTCATCGGTACCCGCACCTGGGCCGCGTTGCAGGCCGCCGGTCATGAGGTCATCGCGGTGGACACCCTGCTGGCGGCCGCGCACGGTCCGGGCGCTGAACCCCCGCCGCAGTGTCGCGTGGTCGATATCCGCGACCGCGACGCGCTGGAGCCGCTGCTCGCCGGGGTTGATGTGGTGTGTCACCAGGCCGCGGTGGTGGGAGCCGGGGTCAACGCGGCCGACGCGCCGTCCTACGCCGGCCACAACGACTACGGGACGGCGGTGCTGCTCGCCGAGATGTTCGCCGCGGGTTGCACCCGTCTCGTGTTGGCCTCGTCGATGGTGGTGTACGGGCAGGGCGGCTACGACTGCCCCGAGCATGGCCCGGTCGATCCGGCGCCGCGCGCCCGTGCCGATCTGGATGCCGGGGTGTTCGAGCACCGCTGCCCGATCGGCGAAGAACAATTGCGGTGGCGGCTCGTCGGCGAGGACGCGCCGTTACGACCCCGCAGTCTGTACGCCGCCAGCAAGACCGCGCAGGAGCATTTCGCGTTGGCCTGGGCGGAGGCCGGCGCCGGGAGTGTGGTCGCGCTGCGCTATCACAACGTCTACGGCCCGAACATGCCGCGCGACACCCCGTATTCCGGGGTCGCGGCGATCTTCCGTTCGCAACTCGAATCCGGGCAGCAGCCAGGAGTTTTCGAGGACGGCGGGCAGATGCGCGACTTCGTTCACGTCGACGATGTCGCGGCCGCCAACGTGGCCGCGGTCGGTGCCGGGCTCGACGGCTTCAACGCGTTCAACGTGTGCTCGGGGCGGCCCATCTCGATCATGGAGGTGGCCACCCGGTTGTGCGAGGCCCGTGGGGCGGGCAGGCCCGTCGTCACCGGTCAGTACCGCAGCGGCGACGTCCGCCACATCGTGGCCTCGCCGGCGCACGCCGCACAGGTGCTGGACTTCGAGGCCGCGATCGACCCGAGGGACGGATTGGCCGAGTTCGCGTTCGCGCCGCTGCGTGCCTGACCACGGGGCGCTCTTGACACCCGTCAAGTCTGCGTGGCAATACTGACGGTGTGAAACCCGCCATCTGTGAGCAGTTCGGGATCGATTTCCCTCTCTTCGCCTTCAGCCACTGCCGTGACGTGGTGGCCGCGGTGACCAATGCCGGCGGCTTCGGTGTCCTCGGCGCCACGGCGTACACGCCCGAGCAGCTCGACCGCGAGCTGACCTGGATCGACCAGCAGGTGGGCGGCAAACCCTATGGCGCCGACACCATCGTTCCGGCGAAGTTCGAGGGCAAGGGCGAGAACCTCTCCCGCAACCAGCTCACCGACCGGATCCCCGGCGAATACCGGGAGTTCGTGGCTCAGCTGCTCACCGAGCACGGCATCGAACCGGACGCCAGCCCCCGGCTGGGCGGGTCCTCGCTGTCGGGTGACACCGGCCACGAGCTGCTGGACGTGGCGATGAGCCATCCGATCAAACTCATCGCCAATGCGCTCGGCGTGCCGCCGGACTACATGATCGAGGCCGGCCGCGAACGCGGTGTCCCGGTCGCCGCCCTGGTGGGGGCCCGCGAGCACGCGCTCAAGCAGGTGCAGGCCGGGGTGGACCTGATCGTCGCGCAGGGCACCGAGGCCGGCGGGCACTGCGGTGAGGTGTCGACGCTGGTGCTGGTTCCCGAAGTCCTTGAGACGCTGGAGCAGGCCGGCAGCACGATTCCGGTCCTGGCCGCCGGGGGCATCGTGACCGGCAGGCAGATGGCGGCCGCGGTGGCGATGGGCGCGGCCGGCGCCTGGACCGGTTCGGTGTGGCTGACCACCGAGGAGGCCGAGACGGCCCCGCATACCGTGCAGAAGATGCTCGCCGCGACGTCGCGGGACACCGTGCGGTCGACCGGTCGCACCGGTAAGCCGGCGCGTCAGCTGGTCTCCGAATGGACTGACGCGTGGCAGCCGAATCCCGCTGGACACCAGACGCTTCCGCTCCCGCTGCAGAACATGCTCGCCGAGCCCGTCATCCGGCGCATCGATGTTCTTGCCGCACAGGGTCATCCGGGTGCACAAGCGTTGGCGACGTACTTCGTCGGGCAGGGCGTCGGGCTGATGAACAAGGTGAAACCGGCGCGCGAGGTCGTGCGTGAGTTCATCGAGGACTATGTGGCCGCCACCGAGCGGCTGAGCAACTCGCTGCCGGACTGACGACTATTCGGCGGTGCCGGCCGCCAGCGGCAGTCGCACCTCGAAGCGCGCCCCGGTGTCCAGGTTGCGGGCGGACAACGTGCCACCGTGCGCCTGCACCAGGCCCGCCGCGATGGTCAGTCCCAGTCCGGATCCGCTCGGCAGCGACGAATCCGCGCGTGGCACACGGCCGTTGGATCCGCGGTAGGCCACGTCGAACACCCGGGGCAGATCGACTTCATCGATGCCAACCCCGGTGTCGTCGACGTGCGCCCATGCGCCGTCGGCGTCCGTCCCGAGGGTCAGCGTTACGCTGCCGCCCTCCGGTGTGTGCGCGATGGCATTGGCCACCAGGTTCGACAGCACGCGGACCAGGGAGCGGTCACTGCCCAGCACGCGCACCGGTTGCGGGGGTAGTTCCGCGGTCAACCGCACGCCCGCGCGGTCGGCCGGTATCCGGTGGGCCGCGATCACATCTGCCACCACCTCGTCGAGGGCCACCTGCTCGCGGACGGGCTGCACGGAGCCGGCGTTGATCTTGGACATCTCGAACAGGTCGTCGACCATCTCGGAGAGCCGGATCGATTCCTGCTCAATGTGTTTGGCTTGAGTTCTGACCTCGTCGTCGGTGACCACACCGTCGGCGATGGCCTCGGAGACCGCGCGGATACCGGCCAGCGGGGTGCGCAGGTCATGGCTGACGAACGCGACGAGCCGGCGGCGCGAATGTTCGGCCGCGCGTTCCGAATCGCGGATCTCCTGCTCCCACACCGTGCGCCGGGCCTGGTAGCGGGCCAGCATCACGGCGGCGGGGATGGTCACCACCGAGACGATCACCAGCACGACGGCGGTCTGCTCGAAGGTCTCGGTGATCATGAAGCCGCTGGCGCCGAGCACTCCGGTGAACGTGGCCAGTGTCGGGATCAGCACCAGCACCACCATGCTCAGCGCGAGTGACCAGGACCGGGCCAGCCGGATGATGATCGCCCCGGCGAGGACGACGGGCACTGAGCAGGCCAGTGCCCAGCCGATGATCTCAGCGAGGTTCTGCACCGGAACTCCACAGGTAGCCCCGTCCCCACACGGTCTGGATTCGGTGCTGATCGCCGAGCTTGGACCGCAGCCGCTTGATGTGGACAGTGACGGTGGACAGGTCGCCGAAGTCCCAGCGCCAGACCCGCTTCAACAGATCTTCGCGGGAGAACACGACGTCGCTGTTGGTCAGGAAGAACACCAGCAGATCGAACTCGCGGTTGGTCAGGCTGACCGGGCGCCCGGCTAGCGTCACGGCGCGCGCCGCAGTGGAGACGTGCAGGTCATCGAGGGCGAGCTCCGCGGCCACCGGCGTGGTGGGGCCGCTGCTGCGTCGCAGCACTGACCGCACCCGCAACGCCAGTTCACGAGGGCTGAACGGTTTTGTCAGATAGTCGTCGGCACCGGCCTCCAGGCCCGCGATGCGGTCATCCTCCTCGCCGAGGGCGGTCAGCAGTATCACCGGCATCCTGTAGTCGCCGTCGCGGCGCAGATCGCGGCACAACGACAGCCCGTCGGAACCGGGCATCATCACGTCCAGAACCGCGACGTCGATCTGCTCGGAGTCGAGCAACCGCAAGGCTTCGGTGCCGTCGTGCGCGATCGAGACGTCCAGGCCGTCGCGTTCCAGGTAGCGGCGTACGACGTCGCGTACGACGGTGTCGTCGTCGGCGATCAGTACCCGGGTCACCCTTCGAGGTTACTGCCGCGACGCCGCGACCTGCGGCTATGTCACAATTTCGTCATCGTTGGGCCCTGGTCAGGGCGCCGGGGGCGGCCTACCGTCGGACATCATGGCCCCTGCCGACCGCGTCACCGTGGTGCTGCCCTGTCTGGACGAGCAGCAGTCGCTGCCAGGTGTGCTGGCCGCGATGCCCGACGGCTACCGGCCGCTTGTGGTCGACAACAACAGCACCGACCGCACGGCTGAGGTGGCCCGGTCGCTCGGTGCGACGGTGGTCACCGAGCCGCGCCCCGGGTATGGCTCGGCGGTGCACGCAGGCGTGGTCGCCGCCGCGACGCCGATCGTGGCGGTGCTCGACGCCGACGGGTCCATGGACCCCCGGGAGCTTCCGGCGCTTGTCGCCGAACTCGAGCGCGGCGCAGATCTGGTCATCGGCCGGCGCCGGCCGATCCCCGGGCTGCGCTGGCCCTGGCATGCCCGGCTCGGTACTGCCGCGGTGTGCTGGCGGTTGCGGCAGCGGCACCGGCTGCCGGTGCACGACATCGCGCCGATGCGGGTGGCCCGCCGAGATGCGCTGATCGGGCTCGGGGTGACAGATCGGCGGTCCGGTTACCCGCTCGAGTTGTTGGTCCGTGCCGCTCAGGCCGGTTGGCGGGTGATCGAGCGCGACGTGGCCTATGGTCCCCGCACCGGTGGGCAGTCCAAGGTGAGCGGATCGGTGCGGGGCAGTGTTGTTGCCGCCCTGGACTTCTGGCGGGTGATCAGGTGACATCCATTGCCGTGCTGGTGGTTGCCAAGGCGCCGGTGCCCGGGCTGGCCAAGACGCGGCTGGCCGCGGGGGTCGGTGACCAGGCCGCCGCCGACATCGCGGCCGCAGCGCTGCTGGACACCCTCGACGCAGTGGCCGGCGCTGCGGTCTCGGCCCGGGTGGTGGCGCTCACCGGTGACCTTGAGTTGGCCCACTGCGGCGGGGAAATCCGGGACCGGCTGGACGATTTCATCGTCGTGCCGCAGCACGGCGTGGGCTTCGCCCAGCGACTGGCCAATGCGCACGCCGACGCTGCCGCGGTGACGAGGCTGCCGGTGCTGCAGATCGGGATGGACACCCCGCAGGTGACCGCCACGTTGCTCGACGAGTGCGGGCAGGCGTTGGCGGACGCCGACGCGGTGCTCGGGATGGCGCGTGACGGCGGCTGGTGGGTGCTGGGTGTCCGGGACTGCCGCACAGCCGCATGCCTGGCGGACATCGAGATGTCCACGTCGCGCACCGGTGCGGAAACCCTTGCCGCATTGCGTGGCACCGGGGCGACGGTGAACCTGGCCGCCGAACTGGCCGACTTCGACACGGTCGACGACATCGCCGAGGTGCGCCGGGCATGTGCGCCGGGCAGCCGGTTCGTCCGCGCGGCGCGGGGGTTCTGACATGCACGGGCGGCTCTACGACCGGGCGCTCGACGGGGAGAGCTGCTGGATCCGGCGCGACGACGGCAGCCTGCGCCTCCTGCCGGTGTACAGCTGGCTGGGCGGTGCGCGCGCCGACCGCTGTTTCGACAGGCGGTTTGACGATGCCATCGTGAACCTGTGTTCGGGGCCGACACTCGACCTCGGCTGTGGTCCGGGGCGGCTGGTCGCTGGTCTGGTGCGGCGCGGGCTGCCTGCGCTCGGCGTGGACCTGTCCCGTACCGCCGTCGAGCTGGCAAGGGGCAGTGGCGCACCGGTGCTGTGCCGCGACCTGTTCGAACCGCTGCCGGGAACCGGTCGCTGGCACACCGTGTTGTTGGCCGACGGAAACGTCGGGCTTGGGGGTGATCCGTGGCGGGTGCTGCAACGGGCCGGTGAGCTGCTTCGGCGTGGTGGCCGTTGCCTGGTCGAATTCGACACCGTGGCAACGGGAGTCGACGCGGCGTGGGTGCGGTTGGAGACCCTGTGCAGCGTCGGTCCGTGGTTCCGTTGGGCGACGGTGGGTTTGGACTGCGCGACCCGGCTCGCCGGGGATGTCGGCCTCGCGGTGACGGCGGTGTACCCCGTCGGTCACCGGGCGATCGCGGCCCTGGAAGCGATATGAGCGGCCTGCGTGGAACGGCGGTGACCGTCCGGGTCGGAACGGCCCTGGGCATCGCGGTGGCCATTTGCTTTGTCACCGGACTGATCAGCCATTTCATCCAGCATCCGCAGCCGTGGTTCTTCTGGCCCACCCGGCCGGTCTGGCTGTACCGGCTGACCCAGGGGTTGCACGTGATCTCGGGCATCGCCGCGATCCCGCTCGTGGTCGTCAAGCTGTGGTCGGTTTGGCCGAAGCTGTTCGAGCGCCCGATCATCGGTGGGCTCGTGCGCCAGCTGGAACGGTTGTCGATCCTGGTGCTGGTGGGCGCGATCCTGTTCCAGCTGTCCACCGGCCTGCTGAACATCGCACAGTGGTACGCGTTCAAGTTCTTCTTCACCACGACCCACTACGCCATGGCCTATGTGGCAGCCGGGGCCGTGCTGGTACATGTCGCGGTGAAACTGCCGGTGATCCGCCGGGCGCTGGGGGAGCCGCTGGAGTTGGAGGCGGGCCCCGTGACGCGGGACGTGGCCGCGGGCCCCAGTCGGCGCACCGTGCTGCGTGCCACCTGGGTGGCGGTGGCGCTGGCGACGGTTGTCACCGCGGGGCAGACTGTGCCGTTCCTGCGTCGTGTGTCCGTCTTGGCCCCGCGTTCCGGGCAAGGGCCGCAGGGGGTTCCGGTGAACCGGTCGGCGATCGCGGCCGGTGTGCTGCGCAGTGCGACATCACCGGACTATCGGCTGACCGTGACCGCCGGAGCCGTGGTGCGGGCCTTCACCCTCGCCGAGTTGTCGGCCCTACCGCAGACCACCCGGCGACTGCCGATCGCGTGCGTCGAAGGCTGGAGTGTCGGTGCGGATTGGACCGGGGTGGTGCTGGCCGATCTGATCGCTGTGGTGGGTGGCGCGCCGGACTCCGATGTGCGGATGGTCTCGCTGGAACCGCCGGGCCCGTACTCCCGTACCGTGCTGCCCGCGCGGCATGCCCGCGACACCGCGACGTTGATCGCGTTGCGGCTCAACGGTGAGCCTCTCGATCTGGACCATGGGTACCCGTGCCGGCTCATCGCTGCGAGTAGACCCGGTGTGCTGCAGACGAAGTGGCTGTCCAGGATCGAGGTGGTGACATGACGGCGACGCGGCTGCTGCTCGCGGTGATCGGAATCGGGCTCACCGGCTACGGTGCGCTGCTGCTGTCGGAGAGCCCGCCGGTGATCATCATGCGGATCCTGGTGTGGGCAGTCGTCGGAGTGGTGGTGCACGATTTCGTCTTCGCACCGTTGTGCGCCGCGGTGGGATGGGCGGGCCGTCGGCTGATCCCGGCCGGTGCCCGCTCGCCGATCGCGGTGGCCGCACTGTGCAGCGTGCTGCTGGTTCTACTCGCCGTCCCGGTGTACGGCCGGCCCGGTATGCGTCCCGACAACATGACCGTGCTCGATCGCAACTACCCACTGGGACTGGCGGTTTCACTGGCCGCGGTGTGGCTGAGCGTGCTGCTGTACCTACTGCTCCTGCGCCGGCTACCAGTTGGTGAGGATGAAGTGGTTCAGCGCCAGCGCACCGACGACGTTGACCGCCAGCCACCAGCGCTGTGACCGAGCCGGCAGGAACGCGCCCGCCGCGGTCAGCCACACCGTGAACGGCAGCCAGATGCGTTCGGTTTCGGCCTTGCTGAGCATGCTGAGGTCGGCGAACAGGATCGCCAGGAGCGCGGCGATCAGCACGACGCGTAGCCCCGGTTGCCGCCGGATCGCGGCGAGGTCGAACAACCGACCGATCCCCGCGACGCTGCCCAGGCCGATGGCACAGACCACGGAGGCCAGGTTGGCCCACGACCAGTACTGGAACGGACGGTTGGCGGCGATACCTTGCCAATAGCGTTGCTGGACCAGGGTGTAACCGTCGAACCACCAGAATCCCGCCGCCGCGAACACAGCGACCACCGCCAGCGCCGCCACCACAGCGGGCAGAACGACACGTAGGGCGGCCCGCCAGTCGGTGGCCGTCGCGAGGACTGCCAGTGCCGGCAGCGCCATGAGGGCCAGTCCGTAGTTGAGGAAGATGCCCCAGCCCAGCAGCAGGCCGGCCGCACCGGCCCACAGGATCTGACGGCGGCCCGATCCGTGCACAGCAATGGCCAGCGCCGTGATTCCCCATGCGGCCACGCCCGCGTAATACCCGTCGGCCGAAACAGCGATCCAGATGGCAGTCGGTGCCACCGCCACGAACGGCGCCACCTGCCGTGCGGTGGCCTCGTCGGTGAGGGCACGCGCCGCGATCACGATCGCCGCGGCCGCGCTGGACCCGGCGAGCAGACACAGCAGCCCCGCCCACGCGCCACCACCCAACCCGATACGGTCCAGCCACACGAAACTCAAGAGAGCGCTGGGAGGGTGCCCCGATACGTGGGTGATCCATGAATCGGGCTGGTAGTCGAGGATTCTCGAGGAGAACGTACGCAGCGCCTCGGGAATGTCGGTGATCGTCGGAACCTGGCGGAGGTATTCGTGGCGCGCCGTGAGGCGGCCGGCGAAGCCGCGTTGCCAACCGTCGATCATGGCCAGCGAGAACGCCCAGGCGCACGACACCGCCCAGGCTGTCACGGGCACCGCTCGCCACGGAAGCCGTTGTGCGAGTGCGGGACCCCACCACACGGCGGCCAGCCCGATCGCGATCGCCGGGATGGTGCCCCAGCCGACGTGCGCATTCCACCAGCCGAAAATCGGTGCGGTGTCGGTGAAGCTGTGGATCTGCTCGGGTGTGCTATTGATCAGCGGTGTGACGATACCCAGGTGCAGGTGGGGCACGACGAACGCGGCTACCACCAGGATCAGGCCGATGACCACCGCGACAGCGTCCCGGCGGCTGATCTGCATGCGCCCAGCCTAGGCGGGCGCCGCCGGGGCGTGTCTGACGTTTCGGTGACGTCGGGTGGTGAGCCATGGGATTCGGCCCCGTGGTGGCCTCGGCTTTCCGCGCTCGGCAGCGCCCTGGCCGTGGTCTTGTTCCTCGGCACCCTGAGGCTTCCTGTTCACCATGCCCGGCGTGGTGGTCACCACGCCGGGCCGATCCCGGTGCTCGGCGCGCAACCCGGTCAGTTCCTGTTGAAGGACCCGGTGCTCATCGGGGTTGCGCTCTGGGCACTAGGGGAGGCGCTGGGCGCACAGCGGAACCGGGTCCGTCAGTGCCAGTCCCAAACGGACATGTCGTTGGGCGGGTAGTTCATGCAGACGTCGGTGGTGTTGGCCGCGACGCCCTTGTTGTTGAAGAACAACTTGGCCCAGTTCGGCCAGCGCCAGGACATGTTCTCGAAGAAGGCGTTGGTGGCCATGTTCTCCGAGTACTGGCGGCGGCCCGCGTAGTCCATCGAGAAGAACCAGTGGATCCGGTCCTGGGCGCCCTGCTGATCGGCGACCGGCTTGTTGTTGTAGTCGATCATGTAGCGCTCGTAGTACACCGGTTCGACGTCGCGGGCGGCGGCCATGATCTGCTCGGCCGTGCACGGCGTCTTGAGGATCCGGTTGGGGATCGGGTAGTCGTCGGTGGCATCGGCATTAGCGATGCCGGCCCCGGCCAGGCTGCCGGCGACCGCACAGGCCGCCACTCCGGTGCGGATCAAGTTAGTCACACTCGTGCGGTTCAACATGTCGCTCCAAAGTCGTTCAGTGCGCGGCTTGTTCGTAGACGAAGCGCTGGTCGGGGCAGTAGTAGTTGATGGCGGTGCCCAGGAACTGCCAGGCCTGAGCGTCGGTGCTGTCCTTGGCCAGTTGCTTCTTCACGAAACCGACCGAGTCCTGGGCGTTGTGGTCGACGCCGTTGTGCAGCCGCTTGCACATGAGCTTGCCGATCCAGGCGTTGTAGTCCTTCTGCCCGTAGACGCCGTAGGTGTGCAATTCGTTGGCGAAATCCGTGTCCGGATCGGCGTAGGCCGGTGCGGACAGCGCGACACTGGTTGCGGCACAGAATGACAGGGCGATCAACATGCGTTTCATCAGACCAGGGCCTCCTCGGGCTCGCGTTGAATGGGCTTCGGCCAGGGCTGCGGTAACGGACGCTGGCGGACGTGTTGCGGCCACCAGAACCAGCGCCCGAGCAGCGTGGCGATGGACGGTGTCATCAGTGACCGGACCACCAGGGTGTCGAACAGCAGGCCCAGGCCGATCGTCGTTCCGACCTGACCGATGACGATGAGGCTGCTGACCGCCATCGATGCCATGGTGAAGGCGAAGACCAGGCCTGCGGAGGTGACCACGGCGCCGGTGCCGACCATGGCCCGGATGATCCCGGTCTTCAGCCCGGCGTGGATCTCTTCCTTTATTCGTGAGACGAGCAGCAGGTTGTAGTCCGCGCCGACGGCCAGCAGGACGATGACCGACATCGGCATCACCATCCAGTGCAACGGGATTCCCACGATGTGTTGCCAGAGCAGTACCGACAGCCCGAAGGCCGAGGCCAGACTCAGCACTACCGTGCCGACGATCACCGCGGAGGCCACCACCGCACGGGTGAGCACCAACATGATGATGAAGATCAGGATCAGTGCCGCCGCAGCGACGATGATCAGGTCGTAGTCGGCGCCCTGCTGCATGTCGTTGTACGTCGCCGAGCTGCCACCGAGATAGATCTTGGATCCCTCGAGCGGGGTTCCCTTGATCGCGTCGGCCGCTGCGATCTTGAGCGGTGCGATGCGTGCGGTACCTTCCGGAGTCAGTGGATCACCCTGGTGAATGATGGTGAACCGCACCGCATGTCCGTCAGGCGACATGAACAGCTTGATGCCTCGCTGGAAGTCCTCGGTCTCGAATGCCTCCGGCGGCAGGTAGAACGAATCGTCGTTCTTGGCCGTATCGAATGCTTCGCTCATGGCGGTGGCGGTGTTCTGCATCGCCATCGTCTGATCCTGTTGGGCCTTCTGCACCTGATACTGGTTCAGCAGCAGCTCTTTCTGATGCTTCATCGACTGGATCTGCCGCGGCATGGTGGCGACCATCTTCGGCATCAGGTCGGCCATGCGCTGCATCTCGGGAACCAGGTCCTGGAAGTCATCCGACATCGTGTTGATGCCGTCGAGCGCGTCGAAGATCGACCGGATGGACCAGCACATCGGAATGTCGAAGCAGTGCGGTTCCCAGTAGAGATAGTTGCGCAGCGGCCGGAACTGGTCGTCGAAGTCCGCCAGGTGATCGCGCACGTCGTTCATGTCGCTGGACGTGGTCTTCATCTTGTCGGCCATGCGCTGCGACACCGCTGCCAGATCCGTTTGGATGGACATCATTTCGGTCATCGCATCGATGCTGGTCTGCAGATCGTCGGCCTGGTCGAGCAGATTCTGCAGATTGGCCTGCGCATAGTCGTTGTTCATGAGCTGGGTCGTGCCACTCTGGCCCAGCGTGTACGGGATCGTCGAGTGCTTGATCGGATCGCCATCGGGACGGGTGATGGTCTGCACCTGGGCGATTCCGTGCACGCTCTTGAGTGCCTTGGCGATCTTGTCGATCACCAGGAAATCGGCGGGGTTACGCAGATCGCGATCGGACTCGATCATCATCAGGTCCGGGTTCATCTTGGCCTGCGAGAAGTGCCGGAACGCGGCGTCGTAACCGACGTTCGTCCCGACGTCCTTCGGCAGGAAGATGCGGTCGTTGTAGGTGGTGTGGTAGCCCGGCAGGGCGAGCAGGCCGATCAACGCCGCGACGATGGCGCACACCAGGATTGCGCCCGGCCAGCGAACCGTGGCGGTGCCCACCCGGTGCCATCCGCGGGACTTCGAAAACCGCTTGGGTTCAAGGATCTTGCCGAATCGGCTGGCAACCGAGATGACGGCCGGCCCCAGGGTCAGCGCCATGGCGACCACCATCGTCATTCCGACCGCCAGGGGAATACCCATGGTCTGGAAGTACGGCAGGCGGGTGAAGTGCAGGCAGAACGTCGCACCGGCGATGGTCAGGCCCGACGCGAGCACGACATGGGCCGTGCCGTGGAACATGTCGTAGTAGGCCGCTTCCTTGTCCTCGCCGGCTCTTCGTGCTTCCTGATATCGGCCGATCAGGAAGATCGCGTAGTCGGTGGCCGCGGCGATGGCCAGCGTCACCAGCATGTTGGTCGCGAACGTCGTGAGACCGAAGAAGTTCTGATAGCCCAGTAACGCGACGAGGCCACGGGCGCCGGACAATTCGAGCACGACCATCACCAGCACGATCAGCGTGGTGATGATCGACCGGTAGACGCCAAGCAGCATCACCGCGATGACACCGAAGGTGACGAGCTCGATCAGCTCCATGCTCTCGTCACCGACGATGTTCTGATCGGTGCTGGACGCCGCGGATCCGGTGACATACGCCTTCACACCGTCGGGTGCGGGGCTTTCGGTTGCGATGCGCCGCACCGCCTCGACCGACTCGTTGGCCAGCGTCTCGCCCTGGTCACCGGCGATGTAGACCTGCACGTAGGCGGCCTTGCCGTCGCGGCTCTGCGCGCCCTTGGCGGTCAGGGTGTCGCCCCAGAAGTCCTGCACATGCTGCACGTGGGTGGTATCCGCGCGCAGGTCGCGAACCATCTTGTCGTAGAAGACGTGCGCCTCGAGGCCCAGCGGCTTGTCGCCTTCGAGCACGACCATCACCGAGCTGCTGGTGTCGTACTCCTGGAACTTCTTGCCGACCTCTTTGATCGCGATCATCGACGGTGCGTCGTTGGGACTCATCGACACCGCGCGCATCTTTCCGACGACCTCGAGCTGAGGGACGACGGTGTTGAGCAGTGCGACGATCACGATCCACGCCAGGATGATCGGCAGGGCGAACGCTCGGATGAATCGCGGGAGCCGCGGGCGCGGAGGTGCCGCGTGGCGTCCCGTTGCGATGGCGTCGGTCGGGGCGTCGTCGGTCGGCGCGCTCATGCTGCCTTCACAAAGCAGAAGGTTTGTGCGTTCACTCCAGTAGCCGTTCTCTCTTCTTTGACCGCGTCATCGACGGTGACTCGGCAACTGATGCTGTGCCCGTCGCCTTGCGCCATGATGTTGGGCTGCACCGAGGGCAACGTGGTTTGCAGTGTCAAAGTCCATGGCAGCGGCACGGTTCCGGTGCGCTGGGGTTTGCCTTCAAGGTCCATGTAGTTGATGACGGCAGTGCCGCCCGTGCCGAAGATCTCGTACTTCACGAACTTGGGGTTGAAGTCCTCGGCGTTGTCCGACGTGGTTTCGGTGATGATGACCGGATGTGCGCCGAAGACTTTGCGGACGTTCATCACGATCAGCACGCCGGCCACCATGGCGATGACGATCAGTACGGGAAGCCATATCCGTCGGATTGCCTTGGTCATCGCGCCCGCCTTGGGGATCGGGCCGCGGCTGGCGGAGCGCTGACGGCTGTCATTGTGGGCCTCCCGACGTTCGATGCGTTCGCGACGACCTGTCAGTTAGGCGGCCTACGCAGTCCGAAGGGTAAAGTTAGTCGAACAAGTGGATAGGATCAATCCACTTATGACCCCGATCACTTAAGCTGAGAGATATGACCGAGGAAACACGTCGCGTGCTGCGTAGGGACGCAGAGCGCAACCGGCAGCGGGTGCTCGATGCCGCGCGGGAGCTGTTTGCCGAAAAAGGTCTTGAGGCGACGCTCAACGACGTGGCACATCACGCCAATGTCGGAGTCGGAACGGTGTATCGACGGTTCGCCACCAAAGAGGAGCTGCTCGAGGCGATCTTCGTGGACGGTATGGATCAACTCACCGCATTGGCTGAAATTGCACTGCAGCAAGAAGATTCATGGCAGGGGTTCTCGTGGTACGTCGAGAGCATGTGCAAGATCACGGCCACCGACCGCGGGTTGAGGGAGATCGCGTTCAGCAAATGCTATGGGGGCGATCGGGTCAAGGCCTGCCAGGAGCGGCTCGTCCCGGCGTTGACCAAACTTGTCGAGCGGGCGCAGAGCGACGGTTATCTGCGTCCGGAGGTGTCGTCCACGGACATGCCGCTCTTCGGGCTGCTGGCCGGCACCGTGAGTGAATACGCCGGGCATGTCGATGCCGACCTGTGGCGCCGGTATGTGGCCATTCTTTTGGACGGCATGCGTTACCACGACGACCAGGCACCGATTCCGGTGAAGGCGCTCGACAGCGATGAGCTCGATACGGCGATGCAGACGTGGGAACCCGCGGGGCCGCCCCGCTGACCGACGCCGGGGTTGGTACCCACGTTTCGGAAAAGCCTGTGCGGGCACAATATCGACGTGGCTACCAAAGGTGACTCAGACCAGGGCTCGGACCAATTGTTCTGCGGTGTCGATCTGGCCCGCCGCATCGAGAAGGCCGAGGCGGACCTGATCGCGGCGGCGACGCGCGCTGCCGGACACCGTGGCGCCGATGGGCTGCTCCTGCCCGTCGCCGGCGGGTACGCCTGTTTCGCCGAGGCGGAATCGCCCATGAACAAGGTGGTCGGCCTCGGCTTCGACGGGTTGCCCGATGAAGCGGTGCTGGGTGAGATCGAGCGCGCGTTCGCGGGCAGGGGCAGCTCCACGCGGGTGGAACTGTCCAACTTGGCCGACCCGGAGATCACCGAGTTGTTGTCCGGCCGCGGCTATCGCCTCGTCGAGTTCGAGAACGTGCTGGGCAGGCCGATTCACGACGAGCGCCCGCCGGCGTCAGACGTGCAGGTGCGCCGGGCCGACGATCTCGCCGCATGGGTGAACGTCGTGGTGGAGGGCTTCGCCCATCCCGATGCTGAGGGCCCCATCAGTCATGAGCAGTTCCCCGCTGACATCCTTGAGCGGGCCGAACGGGACATGGAAAAGGCCGGGGCCACCGCGTATATCGCGCTGTTGGACGGAGCGGTCGCCGGCGGCGGGATGATGCGACTGGCCGGTGGGGTCGCTCAGCTGGCCGGGGCCGCGACGGCGCCGGCCTACCGGCGCCGCGGGGTGCAGGCCGCGCTGCTGGCGGCTCGGCTGGCCGAGGCGGCCGACGCCGGATGCGAGATCGCCGTGGTGACAACGGCGCCCGGCTCGAAGTCCCAGCACAACGTGCAGCGCCGGGGCTTCCAGCTGCTTTACACGCGGGCGGTCCTGGTGAAACCGGCTGACGAAGTTCAGTAAAGGATCTTGCGCAGGTTGTCCTCGCTGTAATACGCGTCGAGTTCGGCCTGGCTCTGGTCGGGCTTGAACGCCTTGGCCATCTGTGCCACCGAGGGCACCGACGTCGGATTCCAGGTCTCGGGTTTCCATGTGTCGGAGCGCAGGAATGCCTTGGGGCAGTGGAAGAACACTTCTTCGACGGCGATCTCCAGCGCGAGGATCGGCCGCTTGCCGTCGACCACCATGTCCTCGAAATAGTCTGCATCGGAGAGGATCCGGGCGGTGCCGTTGATCCGCAGGGTGTCACCGCGGCCGGGGATGACGAACACCGTGCCCACGTGCGGGCGCTGCAGCACGTTGAGGAAACCGTCGACGCGCCGGTTGCCGGGCCGCTCCGGGATCGCGATCGTGGTGTCATCGATGATCTGGACGAAGCCCGGTGGGTCGCCCTTGGGGGAGACGTCGACGCGGCCGTGTGCATCGGTGGTCGCCACGAAGCCCAGCGGTGACTGCTTGAGCCAGACCTGCTGTGCTTCCGACAGTCGGTCCGTCACCTTCTTGGCGACGGCTGCGGTGGGTTGCCCGACGATGGCGCGCAGCTCATCCGCGGAGGTCACTTCTCGGCGCATGCCTCCATCATGCCCAAGCCGACAACTGAATTGTCTGACCAGGAATTCGCCGGCCGGCGCCCGGAGCTCAGCCGCCGTAGCGGGCGGCCAGCGTGCGCCGGTCGAGCTTGCCGATGCCGCGACGGGGCAACTCGTCGACGATGTGCACCTCCCGCGGGGCCGCGGTGGCATCAAGGGTCCGCGCCACATGGGCCCGCAACTCGGCCACATCGGGGACCGATGAACCCGGGGCCAGTACCAGTGCGGCGACCACGCGCTGGCCGAGCCGCTCGTCGGGGACCCCGAAGACCGCGCAGTCGGCGATCGCCGGATGGTCGGCCAGCGCCGATTCGACCAGTTGCGGCAGCACCGTCAACCCGCCGGTGCTGACCGCCTCATCGACCCGGCCCAGAACCCGCAACACGCCCGAATCATCCACGGTGCCAAGGTCATCGGTGCGGAACCACCCCGGCTCGGCGAAGGGGTCGGGGCTGATCGGGTTGCGATAGCCGCGGGCCACGGTGGCTCCGCCCAGCAGGATGCGGGAATTGTCGATACGCACCTTCACCCCGTCGAGTGCCACGCCGTCGTACACACAGCCGCCCGCGGTCTCGCTCATCCCGTAGGTGCGGACCACGTTCACCCCGGCCGACTCCGCGCGTTCGGCCACCCCAGCCGGCATCGGCCCGCCGCCGATCAGAACGGCGTCGAGCTGGGCCAGCGCGTCCGCGGCGGCCGGGTCACGCAAGGACTTGTCGAGCTGCACCGCCACCAGTGAGGCGTAACGACGTCCATTGCCCAGAGCCGCCACCGCAGAAGGCAATTCGGTCGGATCGAAGGACGCGGAGATGGTGACGGGCGTGGTGCCGGCCAGTGCACTGCGCACGAGGACCTGCAGACCCGCGATGTGATAGGCGGGCAGGGCGAGCAGCCACCGGCCGTCACCGCCCAGCCGGGCGTGCGTGGCCGCGGCGCTGGCCCGCAGCGCGTCGGCGGTCAGCAGCGCGCCTTTGGGCTCGCCAGTGGTGCCCGAGGTCGAGATCACCACTGCGACGTCGTCGTCGATGTCTTCTCCGGCGCGCAAATTGGTTGTCAACAAAGAACTCTGACGTTCGTCGTCGGCGGGGACGGGCAGGATCGCCGACCCGCGCCCGGTCAGGACGTCATCGAGGACCGCCGGCAAATCGTCCGTCGCGGGTCCGACGGTGACGGGGCGCAGGACGGCTATGCCGGGCCCCCTGACTCTTTCGGGTCGTCACCGTTCTGGCGGCCGGCGTCATCGGAGTCGATCGAGTCCTCGGCATCGCGCGGATCGTCCAACGGCCACCCCTTGGCCGCCAGTCGTTCCCGGACCCGTTCGACGTCTTCCGCGCGGGGCAGCTCGTCGGTGATCTGGGTGATGAGTACGCCGATGTCGATGTGATCGAAGTCACCGCGATCGATGAGATCCCGTGCGACGGCTTTGACTTCGTCGTTGGTGAGGCGCCGGGTCAGCAGCGCCAACAACGGCACCCGGTCTGGCCCAGGCACCCCCTCGGGGTACCCGGCGTTCAGCCAGGCCGCGATCTTCGCGAGAAATGCGTTCACTGTGCCTACTCCTGATGCACCCGAGCGAGGTTCCTCCGGACAAACGAGTTTGAGCCGGAAGACCGCATTGATGTTAGTGGTGCCAGCCGACTCTGGCTCGCAGTGAATTTATCGGCCGCTCGGGGATCGGCAAACCGCCCCGGCGAACAGCCCGGGGTGCGGAGATGAACACTCGGTGAACTCATTCGTAGCGTATTCGAATTCCCAGCTCAGCGAGGTGTTTCCGGCTGGTCAAAAACGCCAATGGTCCGACAGAATTACCGCCATGAGCGCTGAGCTGATCGTCCTGGTGCTGTTGATAGCAACTGCACTGGCTTTTGACTTCACAAACGGCTTTCACGACACCGGCAATGCCATGGCCACCTCGATCGCCACGGGGGCGTTGAAGCCGAAGACCGCTGTGATCCTGGCGGGTGTCCTCAACCTTGTCGGCGCGTTCCTCTCGGTCGAGGTGGCCGTCACGGTCACCACATCGGTGCTCAAGATCCAGGACAGCAAGACCGGGTCGCTGGTATCCGGCATCGATGCCTCGACGGGTCTCACGATCATCTTCGCCGGTCTGATCGGCGGCATCCTCTGGAACCTGCTGACCTGGCTCTTCGGTATTCCGTCCAGTTCGTCGCATGCGCTCTTCGGCGGGCTGATCGGCGCCGGGCTGGCAGCCATCGGCCTGTCCGGGGTCAACTGGTCCGGCGTGCTCCAGAAGGTGCTCATCCCCGCGATCGCGGCTCCCTTCATCGCCTGCCTCGTCGCCGCCACCGGAACCTGGCTCGTCTACCGCATCACTCGCAACGTGCTGAAGAAGCGTCGTGAGCAGGGCTTCCGCTGGGGCCAGATCGCCACCGCCTCGCTGGTCGCGCTCTCCCACGGAACCAACGACGCGCAGAAGACTATGGGCGTCATCGCGCTGGCCCTCATCACCACCGGCCACCTCACCGGGGACGTGAAGGAGAACGGCCTACCGATCTGGATCATCGCCTCTTGCGCGCTGGCCATCGGCCTCGGCACATACATCGGCGGCTGGCGCGTCATCCGCACGCTGGGCAAGGGCCTGGTCGAGATCGAATCCCCGCAGGGGCTTGCCGCTGAAGCATCCTCGGCTGCAATCATTTTGAGCTCCAGCGCGGCCGGCATGGCGCTCTCCACAACTCACGTCGCCACCGGCTCGATCCTCGGTAGCGGCGTCGGCAAGCCCGGCGCCGAGGTGCGCTGGGCCGTGGCCGGGCGCATGGCGATGGCTTGGTTGATCACCTTGCCCGCCGCCGGTCTCGTCGGCGCGCTGGCCTTCTGGCTGTCGCACGGTGTCGAGTCGCTCACCGGATCAGCGCTCGCCGGTGACGGCCTGATCTTCCTGGTCCTGGTCGCCCTGTCCGGGTACATGTGGTGGCGCGCCCAGCAGCAGAAGGTCGACCACAAGAACGTCAATGCCGATTGGGACGACTCCACCAACTCGGTGGTGCCGGCCGAGGTACGCGACGCCGCCACGCCCGCCAAGCCCGCCGCCACCGCCGACAAAGCCGCAGTCTGACCGGATCTAGCTAAGGAATCAGCTGATGATTTATGTGGACTCCATCTTCAAGGTGCTGGTTGTGGGGTTGATCCTCGGAGCCGGTCTGCCCGCGGTGTTCGCCACGGGCCTGGTGGCCTACTCGAACGGCGCCGGCGGTACACACGAGGACGGCACCGTCGTGGCGCCCAACCCCGCGCTGAAGGTCCTCGGTCTGGCGCTTTTCACCATCGTCGCCGCGGTGATCGTGATCGCGATCCTCTGGATCACCAAGACCACGATCATTCACCACTTCGGATTCAACCCCGTCCCCTTCATTCCGGGTAAGTGAGCTGAGCATGACCGAAACGACGAGCTTCCTGGACAACGTGCTGAGCTGGCTGCGGGCCGGCTATCCGGAGGGCGTGCCGCATAAGGATCAGTTCGCCTTGCTGGCGCTGCTGACCCGGTCGCTGACCGAGGACGAGGTGGTCCAGGCCGCCCACAACATCCTGCGGTCAAACAACGGGGACAGCCCGGTCACCGACGCCGAGATCCGTCTCGCGGTCCAGGACGTCATCGACAAGGAACCCAACCCCGAAGAGGTCAACCAGGTTGCCGCGCGGCTGGCCTCGGTGGGCTGGCCACTGTCGACACCGGTGCGCTGAATACGTTCTAGTCGCGGGTGTCCCGGCGCAGCGGATGGGTGTCGGGCACCTGGACGAAAATCAGGGTGATCCTGTCGGGATCGATCACGTGCATCTCGTGCAGACCCCATGGCTCTTGCGTCGCCGCCCGGGCGATCTTCACGCCCCGGCCTTCCAGCTCCGCCTGGGTGGCGTAGACGTCGCGCACCTGCAACCACAGCGCGCCGGGGAACACCCCGGATTCGGTCGGGCTGTGGTGACCGGCCAATTCGATCAGTGACTGCCCGGCGTAAAAGACTGTGCCCGCACCATATTCGCGGGCGATGGCCAGGCCGATCCCGTCGCGGTAGAACTCGACAGACTTCGGGTAGTCGACCGGCCGGATCAGCATCCGGCTGGCCAGGATTTCCATCTCCCTTGTCTACCACCGCGCGGTGTCACGACGAATCCGCGACACGGTCAGTCCTGGGATTGGTGCAGGTAGGCGCTCAGGGTCCGAGTTGCCAGCGCGTCGTCCAGGCCGAGCTCGAAGCGAGGTTTGTCAGCGTCGGTCGACCAAACTCGGTGGTCTTCCAGTAGCGAGACGGTGCCGAGCACCAGACGTTCGGCGGCAGCCGCGATGTCGTCGGTGTCCGAAGCCTCGCCCGAGAGGCCGAGGCAGCGCAGGAAATCCTCCCGATAACCCTGTGGGGCAACAGGAAATGACAGGGCGGCGTCGAGGGCTGCCCGGGCACTGGTTATCGGATCGGCAGGATGGCCGGGATTGACTGCCGCCAGTACCGAGGGGCAAAGAAGTGCGGCCGCTCGGGCTGCAAGCCGGACACCCAACTCGTCGCCGGCTCTGCGCGCATTGCGGAGCTTGCCAACGTCGGAAAAGAAGTCCTCCAGTTCGGGGTCCCCGGCGGGGCGGGGGAGTCCGGGCCCGCAATACCGTGCCGCCTCCTCCGGATCGTCCACCCAGAGCAATCGAAACACCTCAAGAGCAGCGAAACCGAACGACCATTCCGCCGGATCCTCGGCCTCATCCCACCATACGTCCCGAGAATGAACCGCGAGCGAAACATGGTGCAAGCGACCACCTTCGCTGTCGAACCATGCGGCATAACTGCTTTCGTCGGCTCCAGCCACCAGAACGTCCAGGTCGATATCGCTGTACGGGCCGGCGTCGCCGCGGACCAGGCTGCCCTTGAGGAGGATCGCCCGGGTGCCTGGGTAGTCGCGTCGAATGCGTTCGACCGCGCGCCCGAGGACAGCCTCGATTGCCGGATCGCACGAAGCGTGCTGGGCGGACTCGGGCATGGACAATTCCTATCAGAAACTGTTCGACCAAAGAGTTCGGCCAGGAGGCGCCGCGTCCAACGTCCTATCTCGACGGGCGACGCTCCCGTGTCGTGAAGGCGTCCTCACATCTCACGGCAGAACCGATGCATGCCGTCCTCGATGCCCTCGTGGCACCAGCCGATCGCGGGGAAGAATTCGACCGCTGTGGGATTGTCCACCTCGACGAACGCGATCCAACGTTTCGCCACCGGATGCCCAGCCCAGGCCACCGTCGCCGCGACTGCCTCACGCCCGATCCCCGAACGCCGAAGTTGAGGGTCAACCGCGAGGTCGGTGATCGCATGTTCGTCGCCCGACTGATCCCACACACATCCCACCAGCGCCGCGGGCCGCCCTTTGTGGTCCTCCAGGACGAGTTGCACCCCGTCGTGGTCGGAGAGAACGTGCTCCAGCCACTCTTCATCAATCGGCCCCAACCGGCGATCAAGCTCCGTGTCGCGAAACCAACCACATATCCAATGCCAATCCGAGCGCACCATCGGGCGTACGTGAAACCGATTCTCGTTGCGCTGAGCCGATTCCGGGTCCATCACACGCACCGATGACGCGGGCGCGGGCAACGACCACGTCGGGCGCGCTCACATCGTGTCGGCATTCGGTATCCCTCCATCACGTCGGCAACTTCCTCATCAGCTGTGGTCATCGGGCCCACGGGAGTCAGTCCGGTCGTCCGGGCATCCGCCGGGCGCGGTCGCTGGCGCGCAGTCCGATGGCGAACGCTGCCTGGTCTTCGAAGCTCATCGGGTTGCGCCCGGTGATCTCATGGATGCGGCCCAGCCGGTGACGCACCGTGTTGGTGTGCAGGAATAGTTCGCGGGCGGTGTCGATGAGTGACCCGTTGGTGGCCAGGAAGGTCCGAAGAGTCCGCACGTGCTGGGTGCCCCGGTCGTTGTCCAGGCGCTCGAGTGGGTCGATGAGTTGGTTCTTGAACGGGGCCAGCCGGCTCAGCGGCAAGCCCTCGAGCAGGCTGTCGAAGGTGCTCAGTTGATCGGGTCCGATGCTTCCGCCGTGCTGCTGGGCCAGGTCGAGGGCGATGCGGGCTTGAGTTATTGCCGCCCCCAGCTCGGCGAGCGGTACGGCTGCGGCGTGCCCCGAGGGCATCGAGAGTTCGGTGGCGGCCTGAGCGCGGGCGCCGGCCTCAAGAACCAGACAGATCTCGGGTGCGTCGCCGACCAGGGCATCGGGAAACGCCATCGACAGCACGGCGCCGGCCCCGGCCGGCCAGGCCGAGCAGGTCAGTTCGGGTGAGCTCAGCCCCGCCCAGTCCAACAGCTGATTGAGGGCGTCGGGCAGCAGCATGCGTCGCTCGATCAACGACAGCAGCTGTCCGACCCGTTCGCGGGTCAGCGCGGTTTCGATGTCGCGATCACCTTGGGCGGCCTGGGCGAATCGCGCGATCAGCTGCAGGACAGCGGTTTCGGGCGGGTCGCCGCTGCCCACCCAGGTCAAGGCGCCCAACCCGTCGACCACGGTGGTGGTGCCGGTGTCCTCGGGTGCCCCGTCAGGATCCAGCAGGAGGTAGCCGCT
This sequence comes from Mycobacterium sp. DL99, assembly GCF_004762045.1. Taxonomy (GTDB): domain Bacteria; phylum Actinomycetota; class Actinomycetes; order Mycobacteriales; family Mycobacteriaceae; genus Mycobacterium. The sequence continues at coordinate 5,517,765 of NZ_SJOM01000007.1, read as the reverse complement.
CAGCACCTCACCTGCTCGGTCCAACAGCTGCCTCACCGATTCGCGCCGTCGTTGTGACGAAAGTAGTTCGGGCATCAGCGAATTGGTGGCCCGTGCGACGGATATCTCACCGCCGACCTGGAAGTCGGCAACATAGCGGCTCACCGACGAGAACGGCACATTGGGAGGGGCGATGAGGATCGGCAGGCCGTCTCGGGCGGCCGAGGTGATCAGCGCGCCGGGGACCGTGTCGTGCACATCGCCGATGCCGAAGCACAGGCCGGCGGCCCCGGCCCGGGTCAACGACTCGACGAATGCCGCGCAGTCCTCGGCGGTCTGCAGGCTGATGCCCACCGTGCAGACCAGCTCGCCACCGTGCAGATACCGCGACGGGTCCCGCAACTCGGTGGTGTGCACCCAGCTGATCCGGCGGTCCAGGTCGCCGGTGGGTTCGTCGGGCGTGAGCAGCCCTCGGTGTGACTCAAGGAGATCGCGCAGTGTCGGGATGACGTCGCTGCGGTCCGACATGGGGTGAGCGTAACGCCGACGTCACATCCGTGCCGGCGGGCATTGTCGGATCCTCCAATGCCGTCGTGGGGCAACAGTGGGTTTGCAGCGTGTTCGCCGCGATCGCTTGGCGGTTGCACCACGGCGGCGTGATAGTTCCTGCAACCACGTCAGAGGGAGCACAGATGACTGCATCGCCGATCTCGGCGCCCGCGCACGACCCCGACGGACCCCATGTTCTACGGCGCGAATTCTCGCTGTGGTCAGCGTTTGCCTTCGCTTTCGCGTTCATCTCGCCGATCGTCGCGCTCTACGGAATCTTCGGTCTGGCACTGGCAGCGGCCGGCCCGAGCTTCTGGTGGGGCTTCGCGCTGGTGTTCGGCGGCCAGCTGCTGGTGGCCCTGGTCTTCGCGATGCTGGTGTCCCGCTGGCCGTTGGAAGGTTCCATATATCAGTGGTCGCGGCGGCTGCTGGGCACGTCCTACGGCTGGTTCGCCGGCTGGGTGTACATGTGGACGCTGGTGATCGCGATGGCGACGGTGGCGCTGGGCGCGGCCGGGTTCGTGGCCAACATCGCCGGGGTGGAATCTCCGTCCGGGGGCCTGCGGGCCGTCATCGCGCTGATGATTCTGCTCGGCGGGACTGCGATCAATCTGATCGGCCGCGGCGCGCTCAAGGTGTTCATGACCGCCAGCATCGTGGCCGAAGTGATCGGTTCCATCGGGCTGGGCACCTGGCTGCTGGTGTTCCATCGCAACAATTCGTTGTCGGTGCTGTTCGACGGAGGCGGTCCCGGGCTGGATACCTGGAGCTACCTGAGCGGGCCGTTCCTGATCGCGGTGGCCTTCATCGGGTTCTCGTTCGTCGGGTTCGAAAGCGCGGGCGCGATCGCCGAGGAGGTGCATGAGCCGCGGCGGGATCTGCCCAAGGCGGTGATCTTCTCGCTGGGGTTCATCGCGTTGGTGGTGGCCTACTCGAGCCTGGCGATCATCCTGGCGATCCCGGATCTCGATGCGGTGGTATCGGGTTCGGTGGCCGACCCGGTGTACGAAACTCTCACGGCGGCACTGGGACACGGCATCGCCAAACCGGTCGAGGTGCTCTTCGTGATCGGCTTCCTGGCCAGCTTCCTGGCCTTGCAGACTTCGGCCTCACGCGTGATCTGGGCCTACGCCCGTGACGGTGCACTGCCGGCCTCGGCCGCGCTGGCCCGGCTGCGCGGCAGGGCCCGGATCCCGGTGGTGGCGATCCTGGTCACCACGGTCGTCGGCGGGGCACTGTTCCTGCTCAGCACCGTGGCCGGCGACATCTATTCGCTCATGGTCAATTTCACCGCCGGTGGCTTCTATCTGGCCTTCCTGTTCCCGTTGATCGGGTTCGTGGTGGTGCTGGCCCGGCGCGGCTGGACGGACGGTGCGTTCAGCCTGGGCCGGGCCACGGTTCCCGTCGCGGCCGTGGCCGCGGTGTGGGCGATCCTGCAGACCCTCAACATCGCCTGGCCGAGGCCGGTTTTCGAGCAGCGCTACCTGGACTGGTCGGTGTGGATCGGGCTCGCGGTGCTGGGTGTGATCGGTCTGGGGATCCTGCTCAGTGTGCGCAAGCGGATCGTGAGCGCCGCGGCGATCGACGGGGCCGAGATCCTCGACGAGCGCGCCGACGTCAAGGCGGTGGCCGGTGACTGAGGCTCCTGTCGCCGTCGTCACGGGTGGCGCCAGCGGGATCGGTGCTGCCGTGGTCTCTGCTCTGCGCGACCGTGGCTACGTCATCGGAACGCTCGATCTGTCGGGCGCAACCGAGGCGGATCACGCTGTGGCAGCCGATGTTTCCGACGGCACCGCCGTCGCCGGCGCGGTCGCCGAGATCCGCGCCGAGCTCGGCCCGATCGCCGCGCTGGTGACCTCGGCCGGGTACTACGAGATGGCTCCGGTGAGCGAGATCAGCGCCCAGGCCTGGCAGCGCATGCTGCGGGTGCATGTGGGCGGGCTGTTCCACGCTGCCCGGGCCTGTCTGCCCGACATGCTCGATAAGGGCTCGGGTGCAGTGGTCGCGGTGGCCAGTGAACTTGCCGTCGGCGGCGGCGATCACGACGCCCACTACGCCGCGGCCAAAGGTGCCATCCTCGGTCTGGTGCGCAGCTTGGCCGCCGAGGTCGCCGATCGCGGTGTGCGGGTGAATGCGGTGGCTCCCGGGCCGACTGACACACCGCTTCTTGCCGATGATTCCCCTTGGCGCGCAGCAGATTATCTGGCCACTCTGCCGTTGCGGCGACTGGTCACCCCGGCCGAGGTGGCGCGTTGTGTGCAGTACCTGGTGTGCGATGCCACCTTCAGCGTCGGCGACGTCGTCAACGTGAATGCGGGAGCGGTGATATGAGCTCATTGCAGGGCCGGGCCGTGCTGGTCACCGGTGCGGCGCAGGGCATGGGTGCCGCCCACGCGCGCCGGCTGGCCGCGGCCGGAGCGAGGGTCGCGGTCAACGACATTCGTGGCGGTGCCGCGCTGGATGCGCTGGCTGCCGAGATCGGCGGCCTGGCTGTGCCCGGCGACGTCAGTGACCCGGCCACCTGTGTCGAGATCGCAGATGCGGTGGTGGCCGCGGCGGGCAGGCTCGACGTGCTGGTCGCCAATCATGCCTATATGACCATGGCTCCTCTGCTTCAGCACGACGAGGCGGACTGGTGGCGGGTCGTCGACACCAACCTGGGTGGCACCTTTCATCTGGTGCAGGCGGTGCTGCCGCACATGCGCCGGCTCGGTGCGGGGCGCATCGTCGTGATCTCCAGCGAATGGGGTGTCACCGGCTGGCCCGAGGCCACGGCCTACGCGGCGTCCAAGGCCGGGCTGATCTCGTTGGTCAAGACGCTGGGGCGGGAGTTGGCGCCGGAGGGGATCATCGTCAACGCGGTCGCGCCCGGAGTGACCGACACCCCGCAGCTGCAGGTCGACGCAGACTCCGCCGGAATCCCACTGACAGATATGCACAAGCGTTACGCCGAGTCGATTCCGTTGGGCCGCATCGGTTCCGTCGATGAGATCGCGGCCGCGGTGGGGTTCCTGGCCGACTTCGAGATGTCGGCGGTCGTCGGGCAGGTGATCGCCTGCAATGGCGGGGCGACCCGGACGAGGGCGTGACGCAGTGAGAGAAGGGAATCAGGTGGCAAGCCAGCCGTATGTGCGGTCGGAGACCGGAAATGTCGGTCAGGTCGATGCGATGGCGGTGCCGCGGTATGCGGGCATCGCCACCTTTGCCCGGCTGCCGCAACGCCACGAGGTCTCCGACTACGACATCGCGGTGGTCGGGGTGCCGTTCGACACCGGCGTCACCTACCGGCCGGGGGCCCGGTTCGGCCCGGCCGCGATCCGGCAGGCCTCGCGTCTGCTCAAGCCCTACCACCCGGCGCTGGACGTGAGCCCGTTCGCGCAGGCACAGGTGGTCGACGCCGGCGACATCGCGGCCAATCCGTTCGACATCGAGGCGGCGGTGGAGCAGGTGCGCGAGGGCATCGCCGACCTGCTGACCACACCGCGACAGCGGGTGGTGCTCCTCGGCGGGGACCACACCATCGCGCTGCCGGCACTGCAGGCGATGCATGCGGTCCACGGCCCGGTGGCGCTGGTGCACTTCGACGCCCACCTCGACACCTGGGACACCTACTTCGGTGCGCCCTGCACGCACGGCACCCCGTTCCGCCGGGCTTCCGAACAGGGCCTGATCGTCAAGGGCCACTCGGCGCACGTCGGGATCCGCGGCTCGCTCTACGACCGCGCCGACCTGCTCGACGACGAGTCATTGGGCTTCACGGTGGTCCACTGCCGCGATATCGACCGCATCGGTGTCGACGGGGTCATCGAGCGGATCCGCGACCGGGTGGGGGACCACCCGGTGTACGTTTCGATCGACATCGACGTGCTGGACCCGGCATTCGCGCCGGGCACGGGAACACCCGAGATCGGTGGAATGACGAGTCGTGAACTGGTGGCGGTGTTGCGGGCCATGCGCGGGTTGCAGATCGTCGGTGCCGACGTGGTGGAGGTCGCTCCGGCCTACGACAGCGGTGACGTCACCGCCGTGGCGGGGGCCAATCTGGCCTACGAGCTGGTTACGCTGATGGCTGACCATGGCTGAATTCTCTTGGCCGGAAGGCAAAACCGCGGCGGCGGCGTTCACGTTCGATGTGGATGCCGAGTCAGCCGTACTGTGGGGCAACGAGGGTGCCGCCGCGCGGATGAGCGTGATGTCCCACCAGGCCTACGGGCCGCTGGTGGGAATTCCCCGGATCCTGGAACTGCTGGAGCGCCACCAGATTCCGTCGACGTTCTTCGTCCCCGGTCACACCGCGCACCGGTACCCCGAGGCGGTGCGCGCGATCGTCGCAGCCGGGCACGAGATCGCCCACCACGGTTACCTGCACGAGCAACCGACTGCACTGACGCTGCAAGAGGAGATCGACGCGCTGGACCGCGGGCTGGAGGCGCTGGCCGAGGTGGCCGGCGTACGGCCGGCCGGCTACCGCGCGCCGATGTGGGACCTGTCCTGGCACACCCCGGCGCTGCTGGCCGAACGTGGATTCCTGTACGACTCCAGCCTCATGGACGCCGACTGCCCCTATGAGCTGGCCGTCGGTGACGGCTCGCTGGTCGAGATCCCGATCCAGTGGGCGCTCGACGACTGGGAGCAGTACTGCTATCTGCCCGACATCTCCGGATCCGGTCTGATCGAAAGCCCGCGCAAGGCAAGGGAACTCTGGCAGCTGGAGTTCGACGCGCTGCGCCGCGTGGGGGCCTGCTGGGTACTCACCAATCACCCCTTCCTCACCGGACGGGCTTCGCGGGCAGCCGAACTCGACGACCTCATGCGTTACGTGCTTGAGCACACCGATGTGTGGACCACCAACCTCGGGGCCATCGCCGAGCATGTGCGCTCACTCGGGCTCCAGCCGCGGAGCATCACCAAGCCGTGATCAGACGGGCTGGACCCGTTGCCGTTTCATCACGGCGTCGACCAGGCCGGGGGCCACGGTGTTGAGTGCCTTGGCGGTCACGGCCATGCGTGGGGCGATCTGCACCGGCCGGGTGCGGGCCGCGGTCAGCATCCAGTCGGCGGCCTCGGCCGCGGACAGTCCCGGCAGCCCGTCGTAGGCCCGGGTCGGGGCGATCATCGGGGTCTTCACCAACGGGTAGTACAGCGTCGTGGAATGCACGCCGACGGCGGCCCATTCGGTTTCGATGACCCGGCTCACCGCGGCCAGGGCGGCCTTGGAGGCGTTGTACACCGCGAACAGCGGCGAGGATTCGTTCATCACGCCCCAGGTGGCGACGTTGATGATGTGCCCGTCGCGGCGCTCGCGCATGCCCGGGGCCAAGCCGCGGATGAGCCGCAACGGCGAGTAGTAGTTGAGCGTCATGGTGCGCTCGACGTCGTGCCAGCGGTCCAGCGATTCGGCCAGCGGGCGCCGGATCGACCGGCCGGCGTTGTTGATCAGGATGTCGACACCGCCCAGATCGCGTTCCACGGTGGCGACCAGTTCGTCGATGGCGTCCATGTCGGACAGGTCCACCGCGTGGGCGCGGGCGTCGCCGCCCTTGGCGGTAATCCGCCCGACCAGGTCGTCGAGCAGTTCCTGCCGGCGGGCCACCGCGATGACGGTGGCTCCCTTCGCGGCGAACTTCTCGGCCGCGGCCTCACCGATGCCCGAAGAAGCACCGGTCAGCAGGATCCGCTTGCCGGCCACGTTGACATCGTCCCGGGCCTGCAGCCGCTCGGTCAGCGGCGGGCGCATGCTGGTCAACAGCAGCTGCTCGGAGATTCGGCGCAGCGGGTTCTTGCTCATGCCGTGAGTTTAGGAGACCTAGATTTTCCCCGGCGAGCGGACGTCGCGGCAGCCGTGACCTGGCATTCTCATGTACCGCTGCGTCTGCTCGCCGGGAAAAGTGTTCTGCGCGCCGTGAGCCGACGCGTCAGGCGGTCAATTTTTCACTGAGTTCCCACAGTCTCTGCGCGGATTCCGGGTCGACCGCGTACCGCGTGACGCCGACCGTCGTCTCCATCGGTCCGGCGGTGATGTCGAGCGTCAACGGTTCGGTGATGTCTTCCAGCGGTGCGACGTCGTTGTTCTGCAGGTACACGCCACCGAGGTCGTCGAGCCGCGGGCTGGTGGCTGCCCAAACGCTGGTCGACGCACCTTGTTCCGGAGTTTTGCGATCCCGTTCCGGATCGATCACCGGCTGTCCGTCGTCGTCGACCAGGCCCATGGCGCGCCAGCCGTCTTCCCCGAGCCACGGTGCGAGGTTGGTACTCACGATCCCACCGGGATGTAGTGCGTAACCGCGGATTCCTTCGCCGGCGAAGCGGCGGTCGAGTTCCACTGCGAACAACACATTGGCCGTCTTCGACTGGCCGTACGCCACCATGCCGTCGAACTCGCCGGTGTCGAAATGCGGGTCGTCCCAGTGGATGTCGGACAGATGGTGCCCCCAGGATGAAACCTCCACCACCCGGGCGCCCGAAGCTCCGCGCAATGCGGGGAGCAGACCCAGCGTCAGTTGGAAATGGCCGAGGTGATTGGTGGCGAACTGTGATTCGTAGCCGCGGGCGTCGCGAACCAGTTCACCGCCCATGATGCCGGCGTTGTTCACCAGGATGTGCAGTGGCTGACGTGAGTCGAGGTATCTGGCTGCGAACGTGTCGATTGATCGTGGGTCCATCAGGTCGAGCGGGTAGACCTCGACGCGGTCGATGCCGGCCAGCGCATGTGCCGCCCGTTCCGGGGAGCGCGCGCCGACCACCACCGAAGCTCCGGCCTGGCTCAGAGCCCGGGTGGTCTCGAGCCCGAGTCCGACATGACCGGCGGTGACGATGACGTTGCGTCCAGACAGGTCGATGCCTGCGAGCACGTCCGTTGCCGTCGAGGCGGCGGTGAATCCCGATCCGATGGGGCGTTGGTTCTGTGTCATGCCTCCACGATGTCTCCGCTAGGCCGGACTTTGAATGGTTGTGGGTCCACATTTTTTACGCGATAGTACGGATATGGTTCGTGATCAGCTCTCCGATGTCTTTGACCTCGTCGAGGTCCGTGGCCTGATTTCCGGGGGGTTCGCCGTGCGCGGAGACTGGCGAGCTCACGCGCCGATCAGGTATCCGCTCAAGTTGACCGCCGTGGTGTGCGGTCGTGTCCGGCTCATCACCGACGGCATGGATCAGCCCATCGAGTTGCTCGCCGGTGATGTGGCCATTCTCAACAGCCGCAAATGGGTCGCGTTGGAGGGTGGGCCGGGAACGGGGCCGCCGACCGAAATCGTCTTGCGCGAATCCGATCCGTTCGTGCGCGTCGACGGCGCCGATTGCGGCGACGCCGACGTGATCATCGGCGGGCACGTCGACGTCAACCCTGCCGGTGAGGCGCTGCTCCTGCATGCCCTGCCGCCGGTGGGACACGTCCGCGCCGCATCAGCACAGGCGGGCAGCCTGCACGGGCTGCTCGACCGACTGGTGGAGGAGGTGACCGGTGACCGGATAGGCGCGGCGTTCGCCATTCGCCAGCATGGCCAGCTGCTGCTGCTTGAGGTGCTACGGGCGTACATCGATCAGGGTGAACACCTGCCGCCGGGCTGGCTGCGGGTGCTGACAGATGAGCGATTGCGCCCCGCCCTTGCCGTGATGCATGACCAACCCGCGAAGTCCTGGCGGCTGGAGGAGCTGGCTCGTGCCGCAGCGATGTCACGGACATCGTTCGCTGAGCGGTTCCGTGCGGTGGCCGGGGTACCGCCGCTGACCTACCTGAACAACTGGCGAATGCTGCTGGCGCAGCGTGCCCTCCGCGATGACGACACCCGGGTCGGCGCACTGGCCGTCACACTGGGTTACTCCTCGGAAGGTGCGTTCTCCAACGCATTCAAACGCGAGGTGGGTATGTCTCCACTGCGCTACCGGGCGCACGTCCGCGATGAATCGGCGGCCGCTGACCGGTCGGTATCGGTATGACGATCACCGGCAAGCTTGACCAGCGCTTCAGCGAGGCGACCGAAGCGACGAGTTGGGAGTCCGCTGCGGCGGCCCTCGATGCCGCCGGGCTGTACTGGCTCACGACCGTGCGCGGTGACGGGCGACCGCACGTCACACCGTTGGTCGGTGTGTGGACCGACGGTGTGTTCGTGTTCTGCACCGGGTCCACCGAGCAGAAGGCCCGCAACCTTCAGGCCGGCGCGGGCGTCGTCGTCACCACCGGCACCAACGCGTGGAACGCGGGCCTCGACATCGTCGTCGAGGGCACCGCCGCACGGGTGACCGGCCTGCAGCGGCTGACCGCCCTGGCCGACACCTATCGGAGCAAGTACGGGGACGACTGGGATTTCGATTGCGACGACGAGGTTTTCGACCCGGACGGTGAGGCCGCGATCGTGTACCAGGTCACCCCGGCCAAGGTGCTCGCGTTCGCGAAGTCACCCCATGGCCAGACGGTTTTCCGCTTCTAGCCCTGCGTTCTAGCCCTGCGATTTGTGGAGTTTCAGCGGCGGTCAGCGCGGCTGAAACTCCACAACTCACTAGAAGTAGCGCGGGAAACCGCTCCAGTCCGGATCGCGCTTCTCCAGGAACGCGTCGCGGCCCTCGACGGCCTCGTCGGTCATGTAGGCCAGGCGGGTGGCCTCCCCGGCGAACACCTGCTGGCCCACCAGGCCGTCGTCGATCAGGTTGAACGAGAACTTGAGCATCCGGATCGCCTGGGGCGACTTGCCGTTGATCTCCGCGGCCCACTGCAGGCCGACGGACTCGAGCTCGGCATGGTCGACAACCTCGTTCACCGCGCCCATCTGGTACATGGTCTCGGCGTCGTAGGCGCGGCCCAGGAAGAAGATCTCGCGGGCGAACTTCTGCCCGGTCTGGCGGGCCAGGTAGGCGCTGCCGAACCCACCGTCGAAGCTGCCGACGTCGGCGTCGGTCTGCTTGAACCGGGCGTGCTGGCGGCTGGCCAGGGTCAGGTCGCAGGTGACGTGCAGGCTGTGCCCGCCGCCGGCCGCCCAACCGTTGACCAGGCAGATCACCACCTTCGGCATGAACCGGATGAGTCGCTGCACCTCGAGGATGTGCAGCCGCCCGGCCCGCGCCGGATCGACCGTCTCGGCGGTGTCTCCTGCCGCGTACTGGTAACCGGACCGGCCCCGGATGCGCTGGTCCCCGCCGGAGCAGAAGGCCCAGCCGCCGTCTTTTTGCGAGGGGCCGTTGCCGGTCAGCAGCACCACCCCGACGTCGGGGGACATCCGGGCGTGGTCGAGGACGCGGTACAGCTCGTCGACGGTGTGCGGCCGGAAGGCGTTGCGAACCTCGGGCCGGTCGAACGCGATCCGGACCGTGGGCTGCCGGGCGCCGTCGGCGACGTGGCGGTGGTACGTGATGTCGGTCAGATCGTCGAAGCCGGGCACCGGCTCCCAGACCGTCGGGTCGAACGGGTTGTCTGCACTCACGTGGTCGACTGTAGAGCGAGGGCGGCGGGAGGTTTCACAGGTACCGTCGCGGGGTACGAAACCCGGCGCGATGATGTGTACCGCGCACCACCAGATCAGAGGGGACCACGATGAAGCGCTCAGTGAGTGTGTTGTTGGCGGGATTGGCTACGGGCATGGTGCTCGTCGGATGCTCGCCCGCGATCACCGGTGGTGACACCAAGTGCAAGGACTTCATCGGGCAGGACGAGAAGACACAGAACGACGCGGTGGCCAAGATGCTCAAGGACGAAAAGGGCACCGATGCAGCGCAGCTGGAGATCACCGGAACCCGGTTGGCGGTGCAGACCTACTGCCAGACGGTCGGCAAGCAGGACTCCAAGATCAAGGAGGCCCCGCACCTGAGCTGAGCGCGGGCTAGATCGGGTCCAGCCGGAACACCGGGCATCGCCCGGCCAGGGCCTCGAACTCGTCGGGATTGGGCCCGGTCACCAGCCCGGCGTTGCGCATGAAACCCACACCGGTCGGCACCAGGATCGGGAACTGACGCAGCAGCGGCCGGGCCTGCTCGGCCGGGATCTCCACCAGCCGCACCCGCTGGTCACGGCGGCCGTGGTGCACGGTTGCCTCACCGGCGGCGCGGGCGTTGGCCGCCCAGTCGCCTTTCGGCAGCCCGCCGACGATGTAGCGGTGGCCGTCGATGGTCATCGGGGTGACCGGCGTCGAGCGGGGTTTACCGGACTTGCGGCCCGGCACCGTCAGCACCACAGGCCCCGTGCCGACGCCGAGCTTGTTCAGCCCGATCATCATCTTGTTGACGTACTTCAGCCACCACGGTGGCCGGATGCGATCGTCAGCCATGGCTCCACACTAGGCGCGGATGTCGACGCCCTGCAGGGCCGCGATCAGCCCGTCGGGCCGCTCTGTGGTGGGCAGTGGCTCGACCAGCGCGAACTGGCAACCCACTGCGCGGGCACCGCCGTCGGCCTCCTCGCTGTCACCGACCATCAGCGCGTCCTGAGCAGCCACACCCAGGCGGTCCAGCGCCGCGGTGAAGATTGCCGGGTCGGGCTTGACCGCACCGACTTCGAAGGACAGCACGAACTCGTCGACGTGCTCGGCCGTGCCGATCGCCGTGAACGCCGGACGTACGTCGAACGCGATGTTGGAGACGACGGCCGTCCGGATTCCCTGTGCATTCAGGTTTTTGAACACCCGCGCGGTGTCGGGATAGGCGGTCCAGCTGGCCGGATCGATCACCCGGTTGTACAGCGATTCGGCATGGTGGTCCGCCAATCCGGATTCCCGCAGCACATGCAGGTACGCCTCCCGGTGCAGGTGGGGTGCCAGGTCGCGGTTGGCCCAGGCCCGGTATTGCTCGTCGGTCATCGCCACGGACCGCCCGGTCGGGGCGGTGAGCCGGCGCATCAGTTCGGTTTGGACGTGGCCGTCGACCTCTTGTTCGTCGACGGCCATCCCGGCGAACCAGCTGTCCTGTTCCTCGAGGCGGAACAGAGTCCCGGAGAAGTCGAACAACACGGCCGACACCATGTCCGCCATCGTGCCATGAGGCGGGCAGGTATCAGCCGCGTTCGCGGATTGCCTTGTCCACCAGTACCTGTCGTTCGCGTTCGTTGTCAGTCAATTCGGCGGCCCGGTCGAACTGTTCGGCGGCGTCGAGGTTCCGGCCCAGTCGGGACAGCAGTTCGCCGCGGACGCTGGGCAGTAGATAGGAGCCGTCCAGACCCTCGATACCGTCGACGATCTCCCACGCCTCCTGCGGGCCCGAGCGCATCGCGACGGCCACCGCGCGGTTGAGCTGCACGACGGGGGAGGGCGTGATCTGCAGCAGGGCGTCGTAGAGCGCGACGATGCGGTTCCAGTCGGTGTCGGCTGCGGTCGGGGCCACCGCGTGGCATTCGGCGAGCGCGGCCTGCAGCGCATACGGGCCCCAACCCCGTTGCTGCCGTGCGGCACCGGAGCGCTGAAGGGCGGCGACGCCGCGTTGGATCTGCGCACGGTCCCAGCGGGCCCGGTTCTGGTCTTCCAGCAGGATGGGCCGGCCCTCGGCGTCGGTGCGGGCGGCAAAACGGGACGACTGGAACTCCATGAGCGCCACGAGGCCATGGACTTCGGGTTCGTCGGGCGCCAGTGCCGCCAGCACACGCCCCAATCTCACTGCTTCGGTGCACAATTCGTCACGGATCCAGCGCCGGCCGAAGGACGCGGAGTAGCCCTCGTTGTAGATCAGATAGATGACCGAGAGCACCGCCGACAGTCGCTGCGGGTATTCGTCGCGGGGCGGTACCTCGAAGGGTGGGTTGGCCTGGGCCAGAGCCTTTTTGGCCCGGGTGATGCGGGCGGCCGCAGTGGCGGTCGAGGTCAGGAAGGCCCGGGCGATCTCGTCGGTGCTCAGCCCGCCGACCATGCGTAGCGTCAGCGCGATCTGGGCCTCACGGGACAACACCGGGTGGGCGGCGATGAAGATCAGCCGCAGCACATCGTCGTCGATGCGGTCGGGGTCCCAGGCTTCCTCGACGTGTTCGGCCAGATCGCGGGCCAGCACGGCGTACTTGGCGTCGAGGTTCTCCGCGCGCCGCCAGTGATCGATGGCCTTGCGTTTGGCCACCGTGGTCAGCCAGGCGCCGGGATTGCGTGGCACACCGGTGTGGGGCCATTGCGTGAGCGCGTCGAGCAAGGCTTCGGATGCCAGATCCTCGGCCAGGGCGACATCACCGACCGCGCGGGTCAGGGTGGCCAGGATCTTGGCCGCTTCCATCCGCCACACCGCGTCGAGGGTGGCGTGCATGTCGGCAGCGGTTGCCGGGTCGTCGGGCACTCACCCATTCTGCCGAGCAGACGCGCGGGTACCCCAAATCGCGTGATTCCGGGTACCTACGCTGGGGGCCCCTCCCGCTTGCGGGGGACTGCTCGCGCAGGGAACGGCAGGGAGACTCAGCCGATCGCGCGGGCGGCGCCCTCCCAGAACTGAGCCCGGACGGCCTTCTTGTCGGGCTTGCCGAGTGCGGTCACCGGCACGGAGTCGACGACGATCACCTGCTTGGGCGATTGCACCGAGCCCTTGCGGTCCTTGACCGACGACTGGATCTCCGCGGTCACCTTGGCCACCGCCTCGTCGTCGGAGGCGGCGTCGGGCCGCAGCACGATCACCGCGGTCACGGCCTCGCCCCACTTCTCGTCGGGGGTGCCGATCACGCACACCTGCGCCACCGAGGGATGTTCGGCCACAACGTCTTCCACCTCACGCGGGAACACGTTGAATCCGCCGGTGACGATCATGTCCTTGACCCGGTCGACGATGAACCAGTAGCCGTCCTCGTCCTCGCGGGCCATGTCGCCGGTGTGCAGCCAGCCGTCCTTGAAGGTGTCGGCGGTGGCCTCGGGCAGCTTCCAGTAGCCGCCGGCCAGCAGTGGCCCGGACACACAGATCTCGCCGACCTCGCCCTGCGGCACGGGCTGGCCGGAAGCGTCCAGTAGCGCGGTCCGGGCGAACAGCGTGGGCCTGCCACAGGAGGTCAGCCGCTTCTCGTCGTGATCCTTCTTGCCCAGGTACGAGATCACCATCGGGGCCTCGGACTGGCCGTAGTACTGCGCGAAGATCGGCCCGAAGCGCTTGAGCGCCTCGGCCAGCCGCACCGGGTTCATCGCCGAGGCGCCGTAGTACACGGTCTCCAGCGAGGACAGGTCGCGGGTGTGCGAGTCCGGGTGGTCCATCAGCGCGTAGATCATCGACGGCACCAGCATGGTCGCGGTGATGCGCTGTTCCTCGATCACCCGCAGCACCTCGGCCGGGTCGAACTTGGTCAGCACCACCAGTTCGCCGCCCTTGACGATGGTCGGTGTGAAGAAGGCCGCGCCGGCATGCGACAGCGGGGTGCACATCAGGAAGCGCGGGTTCTCGGGCCACTCCCACTCGGCGAGCTGAATGGTCGTCATAGTGGAGATCGAGCGCACCGTGCCCATCACGCCCTTGGGCTTACCGGTGGTGCCGCCGGTGTAGGTCAGGCCGCCGACGTGCTCGGGAGCGAGTTCGGCGGCCACCAAGGGCGCCGGGGAGTACTTGGCGGCCTCGGCCGTGAGGTCGGAGACCGAGGCGCTGGAGGCGGCCAGGGCCTCGGGCACCGGTCCGATCGTCAGCACCTGCCGCAGCGACGGCACCTTCTCCAGCAACCCCAGGGCCCGCTCCACGAACGCCGGCGTGGGGTCGATGATGAGGGTCGTCACCTCGGCGTCGGACAGCACGTAGGCGTGATCGTCCAGCGAACCGAGAGGGTGTAGTGCGGTGCGACGGTACCCCTGGGTCTGGCCGGCGCCGATGATCATCAGCACCTCGGGGCGGTTCAGCGACAGCAGGCCGACGCCTTCGCCGGTGCCCGCGCCGAGCGCTTCGAAGGCCTGAATGTACTGGCTGATGCGTTCCGCGAGCTCGCCACCGGTCAGGGTGGTGTCGCCGAGGAACAGCACAGGCTTGTCCTTGTTGCGCTTGAGCGCGCCGACCGTGAGGTGGCCGGAATGGATGGGATGGTGCAGCAGCGCATCACTCATGGGGTCCAGATTAGAACGTGTTCCAGAAACCGTGGAGCCGATCCCCCGATGTCGGCGTAACACGAGGTCGCCGCGGAGCGATATACGGATCGAAATACAGGTAGCGCGCTACTCGTGTCGACCCTGTTGACGCTGCCTAATGTGACTGATTGTGGGGGTGGGAGCCAGGCCCCGGCGGGTTAGGGACCGCCGGGGCCTGTGCCCAGGTCAGCGGTTGGCGGCCTCGCGGGCCTGCTGGGCGAGCTTCTCTGCTAGTTCGGCCTTCCACTGGATCTCTTTCTGAACCCACTCGTTGTCCTGCGGAAACTCATCGGTTTCGCTGACCCGGCGGACCTCCAGCTTCACGCCGCAGCCCAGCGGGCACTTACGCGCCCACTGCTTGGCCTCCTCTTTGGAGGACACATCGAGCATCCAGAACCCGTTGAACAGCTCCTTGGCCTCGGTGTACGGCCCGTCGGTGACCACCGGGGGATCGGCATTGAAATCGACGACGAAGCCTTCGTCGGGGTCGGTCAATCCCTCGCCGGCCAGCAGTACGCCGGCCTTGATGAGCTCCTCGTTGTAGCGGCCCATCGACGCGATGATCTCGTTGAAGTCGATGTTCTGCTCGGCCATCGCAGTCTCGGCTTCGGGGGTGGACCGCATGATCAGCATGTAGCGCGACATTGTCTGTCTCCTTCTGGTGTCGGGAAGGGGCCCGTCCATTGTTCTTGAGTAGCCCTCGTTAGTACGTCGAACGGCACCCCGCGGAAATCGACAAGGCACCCAGAACTTTTTGAAGTTCTTTTGGGGACGCACCCGGGCAAACGTCACCACGCTCTAGCATCCGACCATGACCAGCCCCGCTGTGCCGGCCGATCTCGTCCTCTACGGAACCATCCTCACCGTCGACTCCGCGCGACCCACTGCCGAGGCGATCGCGGTGTCCGGCGGCCGCATCGTCGCGGTCGGGTCCCGGTCGGAGGTGGCTGCCTGGGTCGGCCCCGCGACCGACGTCCGCGAGGCCGACGGCTGCGTCATGCCGGGTTTCGTTGAGGCGCACGGTCATCCGTTGATGGAGGCGGTGGCTTTGTCAGGCCGCATCGTCGACATCCGTCCGGTCACGTTGGAGAACGCCGAGGCGGTGCTCGACGCGATCGGCGCGGAGGTGGCCAGACGCGGGGCCGAAGGTGCCTTCTTGAACGGCTGGGATCCGTTGCTGCAGCACGGATTGCCGGAGCCCACCCTGGCCTGGCTGGACACCACCGCCCCGGATACCCCGCTGGTGATCGTGCACAACTCGGGTCACAAGGCGTACTTCAACTCTGCGGCGGCGCGCCGCGCCGGACTGACGAAGAACACCCCGGACCCCAAGGGCGCCAAGTACGGGCGCGATGCCGACGGCAACCTCGACGGCACGGCCGAGGAGACCGGAGCGGTGTTCCCACTGCTGGGCGACGCCATCTCGGTGAGCGACTACCCGGCGATGCTGGCCGCCGAATGCGCCCGTCTGAACCGCGCCGGGCTGACGACCTGCTCGGAGATGGCGTTCGACCCGATGTTCCGGCCGCTGCTCGCGCAGCTGCACGACCAGTTGACGGTGCGGTTGCGTACCTACGAGATGTCCACCGCGGCCCTGCACACCGATGCCACCCCGTCCGAGGGGGACGACATCGTGCGCCAGGTCGGCATCAAGATCTGGGTCGACGGGTCGCCATGGGTCGGCAACATCGACCTGACGTTCCCGTACCTGGATACCGAGGCCACCCGGACCATCGGGGTGGTGCCCGGCTCCTGCGGGCACGCCAACTACACGAAAGAGCAACTCGCCGAGATCGTCGGCACGTTCTTTCCGCAGGGCTGGCAGTTGGCCTGCCACGTGCACGGCGACGCCGGGGTGGACACCATCCTCGACGTCTACGAAGAGGTTCTGCGGGCGCATCCCCGTGACGATCACCGGCTGCGGCTGGAACACGTCGGTGCCATCACGCCCGAGCAGTTGCAGCGTGCCCACGCCCTCGGAGTCACCTGCAGCCTGTTCGTCGACCACCTGCACTACTGGGGCGACGTGCTCGTCGACGGGTTGTTCGGGCCCGAACACGGCGGACGGTGGATGCCCGCCGGCTCCGCGGTGGCCACGGGCATGCGGATCTCCCTGCACAACGATCCGCCGGTCACCCCGGAGGAGCCGCTGCGCAACATCAGCGTGGCCGTCACGCGGACCGCGCCGAGCGGCCGCGTCCTGGCGCCCGAGGAGCGGCTGACCGTCGAGCAGGGGATCCGGGCGCAGACGATCGATGCGGCGTGGCAGTTGTTCGCCGACAACGTGATCGGTTCGCTCCAGGTCGGTAAGTACGCCGACCTGGTGATCGTGTCCGCGGACCCCCGTGAAACCGCCCCGGAGAGCATCGCGGACCTGGAGGTACAGGCCACGTTCCTGGCCGGGCGGCAGGTTTATCCGAAAGCTGGCTGACGGCTGGCGTGCCGTGGCACGCTCGGGGCATGTCAGATTTGCCGGCTCCGAAGTTTCTCGACGAACGTGTCGCCCACTGGGCAGTGACCAAACCTGACGAGGAGGCGGTCACGTATCTGGGCCGTACGTGGACCTGGTCGCAGTGGTACGACCGGGTCCAGCGGTTGGCCGGTGCGTTGAGTGCGTGGGGCGTCGGTCGTGGCGACGTGGTCGCGTTCCTCGACAAGAACCACCCGGCATGTGTCGAGATGACGCTGGCGGCCGCGTCACTCGGTGCGGCCAACGCCATCATCAACTTTCGGCTCGCCGCCGACGAGTTGGATTATGTGCTCAACGACTGCCGGGCGAAGGTACTGGTGGTCGGTGAGGAGCTCCGGGCGGGCATCGACGCGATCGCCGACCGCCTCACGTCCGTCGAGCACATCGTGACGGTGACCCCCGAGGGCGGTGACGGGGACGAGTATGAGGCGCTGCTCGCCGGTGCGTCGCCGGTCGGTCATGCACCGGACGTGCAGTCCGACGACGTGGCGATCGTCATGTATTCCTCGGGTACCACCGGCCGGCCCAAGGGCATTGCGCTCACCCACACCAACGTCATCGCCCACACCCTCAATGCGTTCGAGGGCTGGACGCTCGGCGACGGGGACAAGAGCCTGGTGGCCATGCCGCTGTTCCATGTCGGCGGGTCGTCGTACATGCAGTGGGGGCTGCACCACGGGGCGCCGAGTTACATGACGCGTGATGTTGACGGCATGGCGTTGGCCGGCGGAATTCTGGCCGGGGCGAACCGGACGTTCCTCGTGCCTGCGGTGCTGTCCAAAGTGTTCGATACCGGTGAGGACGCCGTGAAGCTGTTCGGTGCGCTGAAGACCTTTGCCTACGGTGCGTCGCCAATGCCGTTGCCGCTGTTGCGTTCTGCGTTGCAGGCGTGGCCCGAGACGGAGTTCATCCAGGTCTACGGGTTGACCGAGGTGTCCGGTGCGATCAGCCGATTGGGTCCGGACGATCATCGCGGCGCGACCGAAGCGCGGCTCATGAGTGCGGGCACCGTCGTCCCCGGCAGCGAGGTCAGGGTGGTGGACCCCGACACCGGTGCCGATGTGCCCGTCGGCGAACAGGGTGAATTGTGGTTCCGTTCACCGCAATTGATGAAGGGTTATCTCAACCGGCCGGACGCCACGGCGGAGTCGATCACGCCCGAGGGCTGGTTCCGCACGGGCGATATCGGCCGCGTGGACGACGGTGGGTACATCTTCGTCGAGGACCGGCTCAAGGACATGATCATCTCCGGTGGGGAGAACATCTACTCGATCGAGGTCGAGCGGGTGCTGGCCGAACATCCCGCGGTCACCGAGGTCGCGGTGATCGGCGTGCCCGACGAAAAATGGGGCGAGTCGGTGAAAGCCGTTGTGACACTGGACGGGGACGTCACCGAACGGGATCTGATCGCGTTCGCCCGGGAACATCTTGCGGCCTACAAGTGTCCCAAATCAGTGGATATCGTCGACGAATTGCCCCGAAATCCCACCGGCAAGATCCTCAAGAAAGACCTACGCAAGCCGTACTGGGAGGGCCGCGACCGCGCCACCGTGTAGGAATTGGCGCCCGATTTCTCTGTATTTCCCGTTCCGGGCGGAGTAGCTTCGGCTCCATACGTGTGCGTGGAGATGTGGGGTGCGGACATGGCACATGCGCATAGATTGAAGCGATTCGCTCGCGGGTTCGGGTTTCTGACTGCCCTGGCCATGGTGGTGACCGGCGGACTACTCGAGCCGCCACCGACGGCAAATGCCTGGTCAAGAGCGGGTTTACCGGTCGAGATGCTGACAGTGCCGTCAGGGGCGATGGGCCGCGATGTCAAAGTCCAGTTCCAGGGCGGCGGGTCTCACGCGGTCTATCTGTTGGACGGCTTGCGGGCCCGCGACGACTTCAGCGGGTGGGACATCGAGACTCCGGCATTCGAGTGGTTCTACCAATCCGGGCTGTCGGTGGTCATGCCGGTCGGCGGTATGTCGAGCTTCTACACCGACTGGTACCAGCCCGCCGCGGGCAACGGCGGGGTATGGACGTACAAGTGGGAGACGTTCCTGACCAGTGAGTTGCCGCAGTGGCTGGCGGCGAACAAGCATGTGTCCTCGTCGGGCAACGCTGTGGTCGGGCTGTCGATGTCGGGCAGCTCGGCGCTGATTCTCGCCGCGTACTACCCACAGCAGTTCCGCTATGCGGGGTCGTTGTCGGCGTTCCTGAATCCGTCGGCCGGCCCGTGGCCCGGGTTGATCGGGCTGGCGATGGGCGATTCCGGTGGTTTCTCGCCCACGGCCATGTGGGGCCCGCCCGGTGATCCGGCGTGGGCGCGCAACGATCCGACGCTGCAGGTGGGGCGACTGGTGGCGAACAACACTCGCATCTGGGTCTACTGCGGCTCGGGGACGCCGGGAGAGTTGGGCGGTAACGACGTCGCCTCGACCTTCCTGGAAAACACTGCGCTGCAGAGCAACTTCAACTTCCGCGATCAGTACGTCGCGGCGGGCGGGCACAACGCGGTGTTCAACTTCCCGCCCACCGGCACCCACACGTGGGGCTACTGGGGTGCGCAATTGAACCAGATGAAGCCCGACATCCAGCGGACATTGGGCGCCGGCTGACCGGTTTGGGCATCATTGACGGCGTGATTGACGCGACGCCGGCACTGGACGAGCTCCTGGAGCGTCTTCACGTCGTTTCCCTGCCGATGCGGGTTCGCTTCCGCGACATCACGGTTCGTGAGGTGGCGCTGATCGACGGCCCGGCCGGCTGGGGTGAGTTCGGCGCGTTCCCCGAATACGAGGCGCCGGAGGCGGCGGCCTGGCTGGCGGCCGGGATCGAGGCCGCGTACGGTCCGACGCCGGCGGTGTACCGCGACCGTGTCCCGATCAACGCCACCGTGCCTGCGGTGCCGGCCGGTCAGGTGCCCGAGGTTCTGGCGCGGTTTCCCGGAGCGCGCACGGCCAAGGTCAAGGTGGCCGAGCCGGGTCAGACGCTGGCCGACGACGTCGCGCGGGTCAACGCCGTGCGCGCACACGTTCCGGTGGTGCGGGTGGATGCGAATGCAGGCTGGACGCTGCGGGAGGCGGTGGCTGCCGCGACGGCGCTGACCGCCGACGGACCGCTGGAGTATCTGGAACAGCCGTGCGCGACGGTCGACGAGTTGGCCGCACTGCGCCGGCAGGTGGCGGTGCCGATCGCCGCTGACGAGTCGATCCGCAAGGCGTCTGACCCGCTGCGGGTGGTGCGGGCCCGCGCCGCTGACGTCGCGGTGCTCAAGGTGGCGCCGCTGGGTGGGGTGGCGCGGATGCTCGACATCGCCGCGCAGATCGATATCCCGATCGTGGTGTCCAGTGCACTGGATTCCGCGGTGGGCATTGCCCGGGGACTGTTGGCCGCCGCGGCGCTGCCCGAGTTGCGGCATGCCTGCGGGCTGGGCACGGGCGGACTTTTCGTGGAGGACGTCGCGGAGGCGCCCGCGCCGGTGGGCGGCTACCTGTCCGTCGGGGCGGTAGTGCCGGATCCTGCGCGGTTGTCTGCGCTGGCTGCGACGCCGCAGCGGCGGCAGTGGTGGATCGATCGGGTACGGGAGTGCTACCCGCTGATATTGGAGTAGGTCCCTACGCTAAGGAAACCGGCCCGCGCGTTCGACACTCGCTGAATGACTCGATTCCGCGTCGGCATCATGGATCCGACGATCGCCGCGCGTCCGGCGGTGGACACGTTCACCCGGGCCAATTACCTGAGTGCAGTGGCCGGGGGTGTGGACTCGTTCTGGGTACCCGACCACCTCAACGCGTTGTTCCCACGGACGCTGTGGCAACCGAAGTTCTGCGGCGGAGCCAAGTTACTGCCATCGGCCGATGCCTATCTGGAGCCGTGGACCATGCTGGGCAACCTCGCCGCCCGCAACCGGGTTGCACGTCTGCGGTTGGGAGTCGGGGTGACCGATACAGGGCGACGCAATCCGGCCGTCACTGCGCAGGCCGCCGCGACGATGAACCTGCTCACCAAGGGGCGGTTCATCCTCGGCATCGGCGCCGGGGAGCGTGAGGGCAACGAACCGTACGGCGTCGAGTGGGCGAGGCCGGTGGCTCGGTTCGAGGAGGCGATGGCCACGATCCGTGCCCTGTGGGAGTCGAACGGTGAACTGGTCAACCGTGATTCGCCGTTGTTCCCGCTGCACAACGCGATCTTCGATCTGCCCGCATATCGCGGACGCTGGCCCGAGATCTGGATCGCCGCGCATGGCCCGAGAATGCTGCGGGCCGCCGGACGGTACGCCGAGGGGTTCTTTCCCGCGTTCCCCCATGCGCCGCAGGAGTACGCGCAGCGCCTCGATGTCGTGCGGTCGGCGGCCTCCGACGCCGGGCGCGATCCGATGGTCATCACGCCTGCCCTCTGGATCATGGTCGTTCCGGGGCGCACGCCCGAGGACCTCGATGAGGCGCTGGAATCCGAGGTCATCAAGGCCGGCGCGTTGAACGCGCCCGACGACTTCTATGCCCGCCACGGCGCTCAGCATCCGCTGGGTGTCGGCTTCTCGGGTGCGCAGGACATCCTGCCGCAGGACTGGGATGAGGAGACGGCTCTGTCCTACATCAAGGCGGTTCCGACGTCGTTGCTTCGGGAGATGTACCTGTGCGGGACGGTGGACGAGGTTGTCGAGCAGGCGGCGGAGTGGCGCAATTGCGGTGTCCGGTATCTGGTGTTGGCGAATGTCGGGCCGCTGCAGCGCAAGCTCCGCAAGGGCCTGACGTCTCAGCTGCTGTACAGCCAGGTCGTCCGCAAGCTCAAGAAGCTCTGATCCCTATGGGCGGATTGCAGGTCGGCCTACTGGATTTGATCACCGCGAGCAAGCCGGCGCCGGACACCTTCACCCGTGCCAACTATCTGTCGGGTGGCCCGGTTCGAGGAGGCGCTGTGGAACTCGAACGGTGAACTGGTCAACCGTGATTCGCCATTCTTCCCGCTGCGCAACGCGATCTTCGATCTGCCGCCCTACCGGGGCAAATGGCCGCCGATCTGGGTGGCCGCGCACGGCCCCAGGATGTTGCGTATCGCCGGACGCTACGGCGACGGGTTCTTCCCGGCTTTCCCGTACTCGCCCCAGGACTATGCCCAGCGGTTGGACGTGGTGCGCGGGGCCGCGTCCGACGCGGGCCGTGACCCCATGGCCATCACCCCGGCGCTGTTGGTGATGGTGGTGGCGGCGCGCACCCGCGCCGAGGTCGACGACGCCCTGGAATCCGAAGTGATGCGGGCGGGCTGCCTCAGTGCGTCCGATGAGTACTTCGCGCAGCACGGCGCAGAGCACCCGTTGGGAGTGGGATTCTCCGGCGGGCAGGACATCCTGCCCCAGGACTGGGACGAGCAGACCGCGCTCTCGCACATCAAGGGCATCACGCCTGACCTGATGCGGGACATGGGGCTGATCGGCACGCCCGACGAGGTCCTGGACCGGGTTGCCGAGTGGCGGGAGTGCGGGGTGCGTCACCTGGTGCTGACCAATGGTGGCCTGATGCAGCGCAGCCTGCGGCGCGGAGCGGCGACGGTGCCGTCGTTCTACCGGGTGGTGCGCGGGATCAAGAAGCTGTAAGGCTCCGAGGCCACATCCGTCACACCAGTACCGCTCGGCCGCGTCACGTGTGCTCTCGAAATGTGGTACCGCCGGCGATACCAGGTTTCGAGATCGACTATGCCTTCGAGACCGGGCTCGACGGCGACTAGTACAGATCAGCCAGCGACACCGAAGGTCGACCGACAAGTTTCTGAACCACCCACTGGTTCAACGACACTCCCTGTTCGGCGGCCTCCACAACGAGCCTGGCGTGCAGCGACGGCGAGACCCGCGCCATGAACTTGCCGCTGTAGCGATGGTCGGTCAACGATTGCGGCGGGGTGTCGTCGGCGGCCCGAATCATCGCCAACTCTTCGGTGACCAACTTCTCGACGGCCGCAATCGCTTCGTGCGCCGTGAGGCCATTCGCCGACAGGTTGGGGAACTCAAGACACAACCCTTGGTACCAGCGATCCTCGTACGACCATTGAGCGCGGTACGTGTACTCCGTCATGCCGCCGATCATCGCGACGCCATCCGACAAGCTCATGTCCTGATTTGTGGGGTACAGGGCATAGACGCCATCGCCGAGGTCACGAACACTGGAGATGTGACGCGATCGGTGGTGATCCTGGGCTACCCCGGGGTGCAGGCCCTGGACCTGGCCGGGCCGTTCGACGTGTTCGCCACCGCCACGCTGGCCCTGGTCGGCCAGGGCCGATCCGACGACGGCTACGTCGTCACCCTGACCGCTGTGGACGGTCGGCCCGTCACCACGCTCACCGGGTTGGAGTTCGTCGCCGCGCCATTGCCTGACCCGCACGCTCCGATCGACACCATCGTCATCCCCGGCGGTATCGGGACCGACGCCGCCCGAGCCGACCCGGCAGTGGTCGACTGGATCAGCACCGCATCGCGCCACGCCCGCCGCGTCGTCAGTGTGTGCACCGGAGCGTTCCTGGCCGCTGAGGCCGGGTTGCTCGACGGCTGCGCCGCTACCACTCACTGGTCCTCGGCCCGTCGATTGGCCGATGAATTCCCTTCGGTGGCGGTAAATCCCGATCCGATCTTCGTGAGGAGCTCCGAGCGCGTGTGGACGGCGGCCGGCGTGACCGCAGGCATCGACCTGGCGTTGTCGCTGGTCGAGGACGACTACGGCACTGACATCGCCCAGACTGTCGCCCGGTACCTGGTGCTCTACCTTCGTCGGCCCGGCGGGCAGACTCAGTTCGCTGCGCCGGTGTGGATGCCACGGGCCAAGCGTGCTCCGATCCGCGAGGTGCAGGAATCCATCGAGGTCGAACCCGGTGGTGCGCACAGCATTTCCGATCTGGCCCGGCGCGCGGCGATGAGCCCCCGGCATTTCACCCGGGTGTTCACCGACGAGGTCGGTGAGGCGCCCGGTGCCTACGTGGAACGTATCCGCACCGATGCCGCGCGGCGTCAGCTCGAGGAATCCGATGACACCGTCACCGTCATCGCCGCCCGCTGTGGGTTCGGCACCGCCGAGACCATGCGGCGTAATTTCGTTCGGCGCCTTGGCATTTCGCCTGACCAGTACCGCAAGACTTCCGCGCACGCGAGGAGCGGAGATTTAACCGCCTGAAAGGAACAAACCATGCAGATCGCAATCGTGTTGTACCCCAGCTTCACCGCGCTCGATTTCATCGGGCCCTATGAGGTGCTGCGCAATCTGCCCGACACGGAAGTGCGGTTCGTCTGGCACGAGCCGGGCCCCGTCACCGCCGACTCCGGGGTGCTGATGGTGGGCGCCACCCACAGTTTCAACGAAACCCCTTCGCCCGATGTGGTGCTGGTGCCAGGCGGGCCGGGCACCACCATGGTGGCCCGCGACGAAAGGGTGCTCGACTGGGTGCGGCAGGTGTATCCGGGGACCACCTGGATGGCCTCGGTGTGCTCGGGTTCGGTGGTGCTGGCCGCGGCGGGCCTGCTGGATGGGAAGCGTGCCACCTCGCACTGGTCGGTGTTGAGCGCGCTGAAGCTGATGGGCGCCACCCCGGTGGGGGATCAGCGCATCGTGCGTGCCGACCCCGACGGGAAGGTGATCACGGCGGCGGGTGTCTCGGCGGGGATCGACCTGGCCATGTGGTTGGCCGGTCAGATCGGCGGCGAGGCGAAGGCCAAGGCCATTCAGCTGATGATCGAGTACGACCCGCAGCCGCCGTTCGACTCCGGGCACATGTCGAAGGCGAGCGCGGCCACCAAGGCCGGCGCCACCGCATTGCTGGGCAAGGACATGATCAAGCCCGAACCGCTCAAGGCCGGGGTGTTGCTGGCCTGGGATCAGGCGATCCGCAGGGTGCGGGGGCGCCGCAGCGCGTGAGCGCTGAGACGGCTGCAGCGCGTGAGCTGTTGCACTGACTGCCATCAAGTAGCGTCGGCCGGATGAACTTGGCTTATGACGAGCGAGGCAAGGGCGACCCGGTGCTGTTCATCGCCGGACGCGGGGGAGCCGGCCGCACCTGGCATCTGCATCAGGTCCCCGCGCTGCAGCGGGCCGGCTACCGCGTCATCACCTTCGACAACCGTGGGGTGGGCGCGACGGAGAACGCCCAGGGGTTCGGCACCGAGCAGATGGTGGCCGACACCGCCGAGCTGATCGAGAAGCTGGGTGCTGCTCCGGCGCACATCGTGGGTGTGTCGATGGGCTCGTTCATCGCTCAGGAACTGATGTTGGCCCGTCCCGAGCTGGTGCGATCGGCGGTGTTGATGGCCACCCGCGGCCGGCACGACCGGGCCCGCGAGTTCTTCCGTACCGCCGAACGCGACCTGGCGGCCTCGGGCGTTCAGCTGCCGCCGACGTTCGACGCCAAGCTCCGGATGATGGAGAGTTTCTCGCCCAAGACGCTCAACGACGACGTGCTGGTGCGCGACTGGAGTGAGATGTTCACCATGTGGCCCACCAAGCAGACACCGGGGCTGGTGGCCCAGTCCGACGCCGCTCCGGTGGGTAACCGGCTGCCGGCGTACCAGGCCATCACTGCGCCGGTGCTGGTCATCGGGTTCGCCGACGACGTGGTGCTGCCGCCGCACCTGAGTCGTGAGGTGGCCGACGCGATTCCCACAGCCCGTTACCTGGAGATCCCCGACACCGGCCATCTCGGCTTCATCGAGAGGCCCGACGCCGTCAACGCCGCGCTGCTCGAGTTCCTGGCCGGGCAGACCGGGCAGACCGGCCGGTACTGACGAATAAGGTGGAGTGGTGAACCCCTCGACGGCACAGGCGCGCGTAGTCGTCGACGAACTGATCCGCGGCGGTGTCCGCGATGTGGTGCTGTGCCCGGGCTCGCGGAATGCGCCGCTGGCGTTCGCGCTGTCCGACGCCGACCGTGCCGGCCGCATACGCCTTCACGTCCGCATCGACGAGCGCACGGCCGGGTACCTGGCCGTCGGTCTTGCAGTCGCCGAGCGGTCCCCGGTCTGCATCGCGATGACCTCGGGCACCGCGGTGGCGAACCTCGGCCCCGCGGTCGTCGAGGCCAACTACGCCCGGGTGCCGCTGATCGTGCTGAGCGCCAACCGGCCCTATGAAATGTTGGGCACCGGCGCCAACCAGACCTTTGAGCAATTGGGTTATTTCGGTACCCAGGTGCGGGCGAACATCAGTGTGGGTCTGGCGCCCGAACTCACCGGGGCGAAGCCGGGCGAACTCATTTCGCTCAACGCCCAGTGGCGCTCGGCGACCTGCCGGGTGCTTGCGGCGGCCACCGGATCGCGTACCGCCAACGCCGGGCCCGTGCAGTTCGACATCCCGCTGCGCGAGCCGCTGGTTCCCGACAGCGCGCACGGGGACGCGTCCTTCCCGCCGGGCCGCCCGGACGGCAAGCCCTGGACCTACACGCCGCCGGTGAGTTTCGACCAGCCGCTGGAGATCGACCTCACCCCGGACACCGTGGTGATCGCCGGCCATGGTGCCGGCGTCCACCCCAATCTGGCGGGGTTGCCGACGGTGGCCGAGCCCACCGCGCCGCTTCCGGAGAACCCGCTGCACCCGCTGGCGCTGCGCCTCGTGCACCCCAAACAGGTCATCATGCTGGGGCGTCCCACCCTGCACCGGCCGGTCTCGGCACTGCTGGCCGATCCGGCGGTGCCGGTCTACGCACTGACCACGGGCCCGCGCTGGCCCGACGTCTCGGGCAACTCGATGGCCACCGGCACCCGCGCGGTGACGACCGGCACCCCGGACCCGGCCTGGCTGAGCCGCTGCACCGAGCTCAACCAGCACGCCGTGGCGGCGGTGCGGCAGCAACTCGCGTCGCACCCGCTGACCACCGGTCTGCACGTGGCCGCGGTGGTCGCCGATGCGCTGCGCCCGGGGGATCAGCTGGTGCTCGGGGCGTCCAATCCGGTGCGCGACGCCGCCCTGGTCGGGCTGCGCACTGCGGGCGTCAAGGTGCGGTCCAACCGCGGTGTCGCCGGTATCGACGGCACGGTGTCGACGGCGATCGGTGCGGCGCTGGCGCACGATGGCCGGACCATTGCGCTGATCGGGGATCTGACCTTTGTGCACGACAGCTCGGGGCTGTTGGTCGGGCCCACCGAGCCGACGCCGCGCAACCTGACCATCGTGGTGTCCAACGACAACGGCGGCGGCATCTTCGAGCTGCTCGAACAGGGTGATCCACGGTTCGCCGACGTCTCGTCGCGAATCTTCGGTACCCCGCACGATGTGGATGTCGCGGCGTTGTGCCGCGCCTATCACGTGGACAGTCAGCAGGTGGAGGCTGACGCACTCGGCGCTGCGCTGGCCGAACCCTTCGACGGGATGCGGGTGCTGGAGGTGAAGGCCGACCGGTCGTCGCTGCGCGCCCTGCACGCGTCGATCAAGGCCGCCTTGTGAGGCCCGCGCAGATCGCGGCGCGTTTGCGGGCGATGGTGCAGCCGCTGATTCCGCACCTGTACGGCGAACCGGGCGAGACGCGGTCCCAGCGGATCATCCGCCGGGTGCGGATCGGCGTGGTGATCGCCGCGTGCCTGGTCACGTTGCAGTCGGTGCTGCTGGTGCTCGGCGCGTGGCGCAATGACCAGCAGATCGAGAGCAACATGGGCGTGGCCGCCGCCGAGGTGCTGAGTGCCGGACCGCGGCGCTCGACGATCGAGTTCGTCACGCCCGACCGCGTGACCTACCGTCCCGAGCTGGGCGTGCTGTATCCGTCCGAACTCGACACCGGGATGCGGATCTACGTCGAATACGACAAGAACAATCCCGATCTGGTGCGGGTCCGCGACCGCGATGCCTCGCTGTCGATCATCCCGGCCGGGTCGATCGCGGTGGTGGGCTGGTTGGTTGCGGCCGCGGCGCTGACGCTGCTGGCGTTCCTGCAGCGACGGCTGAGCCGGGTCAGCTCCGCGGCGTAGCCAGCAGTTTGGCCAGCCAGTCAGGGTCGCTGGTGTCGACAACCTGCTCGCCGACGAGGTCGTAGATCGCCGGGGTGGACACCTCATATTGGGTTTCGGTGAGCAGTTCGGCGTTGGCGTCGTTGAGCTGGTCGGCGTCGACGGCGTGCTCACCCGCGGCGATCTTTTCGGTCTGCTCGGCGCCGACCCCGCTGTCGGAGGCCATGGCGGCGATCTGGTCGTCGGTCGGGCCGGGCGAGCCCTCGGGTTCCTGGTGGCCCCACAGATCCTGCACGAATGCCTGGAATGCCGCCCCGGTGGTAGTCGGTCCCGCGGCCAGGAACAGAGCATTGGCCACGTGGGCCGAATACTCGGTGACCGAGCGGTCCAGGAAGGTCAGCGGCCGGTACGTCACCGCCAACTTGCCCTGACCGACGGCGTTGGCGATAGCGTCGCCGAACTCATGCTGCAGGTGTGCACATGCCGGGCACTGTGGTTCGGTGAAGAACTCGATCCGCGCGGGCGCATCCGGATAGCCGATCTGGACCCCCCAGCCGTCCTGGGTGATCGCGCTGCCGGGTTTGTCTCCGTTGGCCTGCGCGGTGCCGTCGACGAGCCGGGTGCAGCCCGTGGTGGACCCCGCAACGGACAAGGCCAGCACGGCCAGCATCGCTGCAGCAACGCGGGACAAACGCATGCCGCAACACTAGCCCCGCGCATCAGCTTTTAGCGTGTCGTATCCCCGGACGCTACCTAGGCGACAGGTGCCGCTGAGACCATTCCGGTGTGCGCGTTGCGATCGTTGCAGAGTCCTTCCTCCCGAATGTCAACGGCGTCACCAACTCGGTGCTTCGGGTGATCGAGCATCTCCGCCGCACCGGCCACGAGGTACTCGTCATCGCCCCGGACACTCCGCGGGGTCAGCCGCCCGCCGACCGCGTCCATGACGGTGTACGTGTGCACCGGGTGCCCTCACGGATGTTTCCCAAGGTGACCTCGCTGCCGCTGGGTGTGCCGCGGCCCCGGATAGTGAACGTGCTGCGCGGCTTCGACCCCGACGTCGTTCACCTCGCATCGCCGGCCCTGCTCGGCTGGGGCGGCGTACATGCCTCCCGCTACCTGGGGGTGCCGACGGTGGCGGTGTTCCAGACCGATGTCGCCGGTTTCGCCGAGAGCTACGGCGTCGGCGTCCTCTCGCGGGCCTCGTGGACGTGGACGCGGAGGCTGCACAGCAAGGCCGACCGCACGCTTGCCCCGTCCACCTCAGCGATGGAAAACCTTGAAGCCCACCGGATTCCCCGGGTTTTCAAGTGGGGGCGCGGGGTCGACATCACGGGTTTCGCGCCGTCGGCCCGCGATGAGCAACTGCGGGCGGCGTGGTCTCCCGAGGGCAGGCCGATCGTCGGGTTCGTCGGGCGGCTGGCGCCGGAGAAGCACGTGGAGCGGCTGGCCGCGCTGGCCGGGCGGGACGACCTTCAGCTGGTGGTGGTGGGCGACGGGGTGGACCGCGCCAAACTCCGAACAGTCTTGCCCACCGCCGTTTTCACCGGTGAACTGCACGGTGAGGCGCTGGCTGCGGCCTACGCCAGCATGGACGTCTTCGTCCACCCCGGTGAGCACGAGACGTTCTGCCAGGCCGTGCAGGAGGCGATGGCCTCCGGCCTGCCGGTGATCGCTCCCGATGCAGGCGGACCCAGGGACCTGGTGGCGCCGTACCGCACCGGGTTGTTGCTGCCCGTCGAGGAATTCGAGTCCGCCCTGCCCGCATCCGTGGAGCATCTGATCGCCGAGCGGTCGCGCTACTCGGTGGCCGCGCGTCGCAGCGTGCTGAGCCGCACCTGGCC
This sequence comes from Mycobacterium sp. DL99, assembly GCF_004762045.1. Lineage (GTDB taxonomy): Bacteria > Actinomycetota > Actinomycetes > Mycobacteriales > Mycobacteriaceae > Mycobacterium. The sequence continues at coordinate 5,488,038 of NZ_SJOM01000007.1, read as the reverse complement.
GGCGATCTGCGATGAGCTGATCGGGCACTACGAGGCCGTGCAGGGCCTGCGTCAGTTGCGCGCTGCGTGACCTCTGCCCGGCGAGCGAACTCAGCCCTGTGCCAGGACCGACACCGGCTGCCACTGCTCCCACGTCGCCAGCCGGCTCTCGTAGTCGGCCTTGGCCAGCTGCAGCGGTAGTTCGCCGAAAAACACTCGCAGCGGCGGGTTTTCGGCGTCGACGATCTTCAGCACCGCCTCGGCCGAGGCCTTGGGATCGCCGGGCTTGGCGCTGCGCTGTGCCCGGGCGCGTTGTGCGGCGGCGCGGGCCTCGTCGTAATCGGCAAGCGGGGCAGCATGTCTGGCCGAGGATCCGGCCCAGTCGGTGGAGAACCCGCCGGGCTCGATCAGCGTCACATGGATACCGAACGGTGCGACTTCGGCGGCCAGCGACTGCGAGAACCCTTCCAGCGCCCACTTGGACGCGTGGTACATGCCGACCAACGGGAACGCGGTGATTCCGCCGATCGAGGACACCTGGATGATGTGCCCGCTGCCTTGCGCCCGCAGGTACGGCAGCGCGGCCTGGGTGACCCACAGCGCGCCGAAGACGTTCGTCTCGATCTGATCGCGGGCGTCGGCCTCCGACAACTCCTCGATGAACCCGAACTGGCCGTAGCCCGCGTTGTTGACGACGATGTCCAGCCGACCGAAGCGATCGTGGGCCGCTTTCACGGCGGCGAAGTCCGCCTCGCGGTCGGTGACGTCCAGCCGGATCGGCAGCAGCGCGTCGCCGTACTTGTCGGCCAGATCGGCCAGTGTCGCGGTGTCACGCGCGGTGGCGGCTACCTTGTCACCCCGATCCAGGGCAGCGATCGCCCACTCCCGTCCGAAGCCCCGCGATGCACCGGTGATGAACCACACTTTTTCGCTCATGATCAGGTTCAAGTCGTGCCGGTGGGCGCCAATTCCCGGTCGCAGGAAGTTCACAGCGAGGACTACGGGTACCGTCGGCGGCGTGAGTCGCGCGAGCCTGGAGAAGAACCCCCACGAAGTGGCATCGATGTTCGATGCCGTGGCACGGCGCTACGACCTGACCAACACGGTGCTGTCACTCGGGCAGGACCGGTTCTGGCGTCGGCAGACGCATGCAGCGCTGGGCATCGGCCCCGGCGACAAGGTGTTGGACCTGGCCGCGGGGACCGCGGTGTCGACGGTCGAGTTGGCGACATCGGGTGCCTGGTGTGTGGCCGCGGACTTCTCGGTGGGCATGCTCGCCGCCGGGGCGTCACGCCCGGTGCCCAAGGTGGGCGCCGACGCCACCCGGTTGCCGTTCGCTGACGGGGTGTTCGACGCGGTCACCATCAGCTTCGGGTTGCGCAACGTGGTCGACCACGTGGCGGGCCTACGTGAGATGGCCCGGGTGACGCGGCCCGGTGGCCGGCTGGTGGTGTGTGAGTTCTCCACGCCGACCAACCGTGCGTTCGCCACGCTGTACAAGGAGTACCTGATGCAGGCGCTGCCGCGGATGGCCACCGCGGTGTCGAGCAACCCGGACGCCTATGTGTATCTGGCCGAGTCGATCCGGGCCTGGCCGGATCAGGATGAGCTGGCGCGGCGCATCGGCGAGGCCGGCTGGTCACAGGTCAAGTGGCGCAACCTGACCGGTGGCATCGTGGCGCTGCACGCGGCGACGAAACCGTCCTCAGGTCAATAATCGCCAGACGATCATGCCCAGAGGACCAAGTACAAGCGCGGACATCAGGGCCATCTGGAGGTAATCGCGCACCTTGAGCCGGGTCAGATCCTGCGCACCGCGCCGCAGCGGCACCCACCGCTTGCCGGTCGGGGTCTGCATCTGTGCCTGATATGCGGCAGCCCATTGCGACGCGGCCTGGAGTGCCTGGTTGCGTTCTGCGCCAGAATCGAGTTGCGCCTGGGCTTCCCACAGCCGAGCATTGCGCAGCGCCACCAGAGCGTCGGGTGTGGGGCGCGGTTGCTTGGTCATGTGGCCCCTCCGAACAGCCCGGTGACCGGGCCCTGTTGGAGCCGTTCCTCGAGGTATTGGAGGAACAGCACTGCCAACATCAACTCGGGCAGTGGGTAAGGCTTTGGTTGTGGGCTGTCGAGCAGATAGTCGGAGAACGACCGGTGGGTGCTCTTATAACCGGTGGAGTACATCACTTGGCCGTGGATACGGCCGATCCGGGTCCCGGTGCAGTCGAAGATCGGTATGGGTTTGTCCGTTCTGCTTTGGTGTATCTCGGTGGCGCCCAACCACTGCCGGTTCGCCTCCAATCCCAATGTGCCACCGTGGCATCGGGAGAACTGCGCAACCGGAGCGGTGCGGCGGAGGCGTCCCACGAGATGACCACTCGCGTCAGTGACCTGCATCGCCAGGTCCGGCCCAGCGTGGGACCGCTCGTCGAACCAGCTGAGGTACAGCAGAACTGCCCCATCGGGACGGAAGATGGCGAAGTGCCGTTCGCCCTGCATCACAGCGAGGGGTTGGATCAGGGCCAACTGTTGGTCGAAGACGTTCTCGAGCGAACAGCAGATGCTGCGATCTTTGGGATCGGTCACGGCGCGCAGGTAGAGCAGAGGTTCGCCGAACGGGAATCCAGCAACGGGCCGGGCGTGCGGAGGCAATTGTGCCTGCGAGGCCGGCGATGGTGCGCTTTCGATGACGGTCCCCCTGGTGTACGTCTACCTGGCGACGATGCTAGACCAGAGTTGCGAGTGTGAATCCGCTGCGAGTAATGGGTACGACCCTAGGATCGCGATGGATCGCTGTGGTGACGAGAGGACCTTGCGTGTACCCACCTGCCGGCGGCCCTCACCAGGGGCCGCAGCCTAACCCGCCGCACCACCACGGCTACCCGCAGCATCTGCCGCCCCGCTACCCGATCGAGCCGATGCCGCCACCGCCGTGGCAGGACCCGTCCATCGCGCCACCGCAGAAACCGAAGGGGCGTGCCAGGTACCTGCCGATCGTCGTATCCGCGCTTTTCGGTGCGCTCTTGGTCACGGTCGCCATGGTGATGCTCCGCGGGGACACTGGTGGCTATTTCGACAGCGGTGATCGGGTGACACCGACGGCTGACGGGCACATGGTGTTCGCCAAAGAGAAGCACCTCGACGGAAAGCCGCCGAGTTCGGTGCGCTGTACCGCGATCACCGATGCCGGCGAGGAGTTGACGCTGCCCGCGCCGGATGAGGTCAAAACCACATCCCGCGGTGCCCGGCCCACAATCAGGTATGTGTCGGTGGCCGAATTGCCCAACGACCGAGGCCCTTTGGCGGTGACCTGCATCAGAGTCGGGTCGGATTTCAGCCCCGAACTGGTGCTGGGCAAGCCGGAATCGTCCACCAGCGTGCTGGTCTTCTTCGCCGGGTATGGGGCGCTGATGGTAGTTCTGATCGGCGTGGTGATCGTCGCGAACCGCAGGTACATGAACCGCTACCCGGCGCCGCAGGGCGATGGACAGCAATGGCAGGTTTGAGCCCCGGCTGAGATTCTTACGACAGCATCCGGCTGGTCAGCACGAACCGCCGCAGGGACCGGCGATCGCGGGGGCTCACCGAAGTGCCGGTCAACTCGGCCGCCCGCGGATGTTGCATGGCCCGGATCGCCCGGCGCGGCACCGCCCGCGGCCACCAGTCCGTCGGCGCGAACATCTGCCGGCGGAACGGCTCGAAGTGCTCGCCCGCGGACAACCGGGTACTGCACTCGTCCTCGAAGTACTCACAGAACTCGGGCCAGCTTCCCGGCACCGGTCGGGTGGATATGCCGTAGCGGCGGTACCACGCGCAGCACTCCTGGTAGAGCTGCTCGTGCTCACGCTCATCCAGCTTCCGGATGAAGGTATTGACCATCACCACAAGGCTTTCCACGTAGGTGGCGTGCTGGAAGTGGAAGACGTCGGGGTTCAGCGCGTGGTACTTCTGCCCGGCCGGGTCGCGGCCCTTGACCTCTTCGTGCGCGAACCGGATGTACGGCCGCATGTCGACTCCGGCGAAGGCGATCCTGATCGCCTGAGTCACCGTGCGTTTGTGGTGCAACCAGACTCGCCGGTGCAGCAGTGCGTGCTGCGAGATCCCGGTGGCGATCGTCGGATGCAGGGACTGCAGGCAGACCGCCCTCGGCAGGACGAACAGGAACCGCCGGTCCCGGAGATACTGCGACAGCATCGTGTCCGGGACCGGTTGGATCGCCGCCCTGCTCAGATCAGGGCCTTCCTACGGCGGATCCGGCGGCGCAGATCCTTCAACAGCACCGCGTAGTTGCCGGTGCGCAAGGACTTCGGCAGGAAGCGGTTGACGAACGCCACGAACAGGAAGAGATGCTCGAAGCGGCGCCGGTCGGTTTCGGTCCACTCCAGTTCCATGGCGTCGCGGAACACCGGCGCCAGGAAGCCGATGGTCAAGAACCGCAACAGCGGTGCCAGCATCATCCGCATCGGCCAGTTGATCATCCGCAACTCCACCAGAACCATGAGGTAATCCCGTACGAACGGGGTCATCTCGACGCGTTCGCACGCGGTGTTCCAGTACGCGTCGAAGTCGGTCCTGGTGGCCGGCCACATCTCCTCGAGCACCTGCAGAGTGGTGCCGATCGTCATGGCGCTCTGGTAGAAACCTTCGGCCTGCTCCTCGGTCATCTTGCCGTAGAGCAGCTGATGGGTGTCCTCGTAGAAGATGAAAAGGCATGCCGCCACCCACAACTGCAGTTCGCGGTTGAACGCGTTGTACTTGACCGGACTGTCCTCGGTGGAGCGAACCTGCCGGTGCGCGACGTTGACCGCCTCGCGATAGGCGTTCTTCTCCTCGTCGCTGCCGAGGATCGCGACGGTCAGGTACTGCGCGGTGGTGCGCAGCCGCTTCCACGGGTGATGCACCAAACTGCCTGATTCCACCCGGCTTTCGGAGACGCCGTAACCGACCTCTGGCCAGCTCATCTGCATGATGACGTTGGCCGCCGCCCCGGCCGCGGACCAGAAGTCCAGCGCGTCGGACAGGTCGACGTCCTTCTTCCTGATCCACCGCGGCACCCGCTGAGTGACGGTGATGCGGGTCTCGGCAGTGGTCAGCCGCGGCTCGGCGGCCAGATCCACGTATGTCGCTGGCATGGAACTCCTCTCAGGGACGAACTATGGCTAACAGTGGGTCACACGGTCTGCACGTCGTCGACGATCCAGCGGTCGCCGCTGCGTACGAGCTTGACCACCATCCGGTACTTCTGATTACTTCCCTGTGGCGCAGTCACATTGGTGACGTGTTGGTCGACGAACGCGACGACCGTCGCGGTGCCGCCGTCGAGCGAGTCGACGACGACGTGATCGGCCGTTGCGGTCGCGACGCCTTTGCTGGTCACCACGATGTCGCGAAGCGCCTTGACCATCTCGTCGTACTTGGCCGCGAACCCGGGGGTGGAGTTGGCCACGATGTGCTCACGGTTGGCGTCCATCTTCTGGTAGTCGAATGCGGCCATCGCCACCAGATAGTCACGCGACATCTGCACGGCCTCGGTGCGCAGCGATTCGTCCTGGCGGTGGTGGTACTCACTGATCGACAACACCACCATCGCGGTCGTGGCGGCCGCGGCCAGCAGCGCAACCAGGCCCGCCACTAGCCGGTGCTTGCGCCGGCCGGGCGCGGTGGTTTCGTCTACCTCCGCCTCTACGGCAGTCTCGGGTGCGTCGGCTTCGTCTGCTGTGTCTTCAGCGGGATCCTCCAACGTCAGCACCGATTCAATGCGCTGGTCGCCATCATCGGAATTGCTCACTGCGGGCCACCTTTCAGGATGCTGCGCCACTTGTAGGCCAGCTGGGCCAGGGTCGGGATCTGCACTGGGTCGTTGACCACTTCGGGTCCGATCGGATACCCCGGGGTCTGTGAGTTCTGCAGGCCGAGATCGTTGGGTCGGGGTGCGTTGACCGCACCCCGCATCAGCATGTCGGGTGCGGGTGGGCAGTACATCACCAGGTTGGGCTCTTTCGCGCTGACATCGCCGATGGCCCGGCGGTCGACGTCGTAATTGCACACCGGCCCCTGGGTGGCGATCAACGAGAAATCGGCACGGGTCTGGCCGGTGGCGTCGACCTTCACGATGGAGGTCAGATCCTGCAGGCCTTTGGGGATCGTCGACAGGCCGGTCTGCAGTGAGTCGGTGCGGTCCCCGATGATCGGGGTGACGGTGGCCAGGTTGGCCAAGGTGGCGCCGAACGTGCCCTGATAGGTGTCCAGAACCCGCTGCAGGGACTTCAGCGCAGCCGGTGAGCGGTCGGTCAGGTACAGGAAGGCCGGGCCGCTGCCGTCGAGCTGATTGGCCAGACGGGCGCTGGCGCCCATGCCGCGGACGAAGGGATCGCCCTGGCCGGCCATGGTGGTGACCAGCTCGGCGGTGCCGTCGATCAGAGGCTGCAGCTGGCCGGTCTGGTTGCGGATGCGGGTGGACATGTCCGACGCGTTGTCGATCAGCATGGCGAGATCGGGGCCCAGCCCGTCGAAAGCATTCGACAGTTCGGTGCCGACCGATTGAACCGCCTGGGTGTCAATGCCTTTCACCAGTTGCGCGGTGTCGCCCATGATGCGGTCCATCTGGATGGGTTGCCGGTCGGCCGGTGCGGCGATGGTGTCGCCCGAGGCCAGGTACGGCCCGGCGTCGGACTGCGGCATGATGTCGACGCTCTGAATACCCGCGGCCGTGCCCATCCCGACGGTCAGGATCGCGTCGCGCGGGATCCGGGTGTCCGGGTCGATCGCCAGCCGCACCATCGCAGTCCCGTCGGGGGCCAGCCACACATCGTCGACGGTGCCGACCTGCACGCCGCGTACGGTGACGCTGGTTCCCGCGGTCAGGCCGAACGCGTCGGTCATCGTCGCGGTCAGGGTCATCGGTGTCCGGAAGCCCTGGGGCCCGGCCACATAGCGGATTCCGAACGGGATGACGATCACGGCGATCACCGCGAAGATCGCCAGCTGAACCACTACCAGGCGTCTCAATTCAGACCTCCCGACAAGAACCCCTCCAGGGCCACGTCCCCGGTGATGGGGGTGCCGTTGACGATCAACCCTCCGGTGAGCAGTTTGTCGATGGTGCCCGGAATGTCCAGGGCGCCATCGAACATCAGGTAGTCGCCGTGGACGGAGTTGCCGAACTTCTCCAGGAAGGTGTTCATCGCGGTGAGCATCCCGCCGAGCCGGTCGTTGAAGGTGCCCATCATGCCGACGACGGTGCCCGCGTCGGTCACCATCGCGTTCAGGTCGGTCGACGACAGCGCACTGTTGGCCGTGGCGGCCAGCGCGGTGGTCGAGGAGAACAGGGTCTGCAGCTTGGCGCGCTGCACGTCGAGCATCGCGACCACCTTGGGTACGGCGTCGAGGTATCCCGCCACGGTTTTCTGCTCGCGGCCGAACTGCCCGGTGATGTTGGCGGCCAGGCTCATCGCCTGATCGAACTCGCCCTGGTGCTCAGAAGCCTTGTCGGCCAGCAGCGACATCGAGTCGATCAGCCCGCGCACCTTGTCGGCCCGGCCTCCGAACGCCTTGTCCAGTTCGGTGACGATGGTGGCGAGCTGGTCGACACCGCTGCGGGACAACAGCGCCCCGAAGGTGGCCAGCGCACTTTCGATCTGCGGCCCGAGCTCGGTGTGGCTGGGCGGGATCACGTCGCCGTCGCGCAGCGCACGCTGGGGTGCGAGCTGTGCGCTGCTGAGCCGGACGAACGGATTGCCCAGGGCCGATGGGAGTTCCACGCTGGCGACGGTTCCGGAGTCGAGGCCGTCGGCGTCGGCCAGGCTGAGCTGCACCGAGGCTCCCGAGGCGGCCAGGCTCATTCCGCTGACCCGGCCCACCACCTTCTGCCCGTTGCGGACGTCGGCGCCGATGGTGATGCCGTCGGCGGTCGGCAGCACCACCGTGACGGCCATGGTGTCGGTGGGGGAGGTGCGGCCCAGGGGAAGGTCCTGAATTCCGATATCGCTCAACGCCCATACGCCTGCGGCGGCCACGACCACCGCGCAGCCGGTCGAGAGGCGAACCAGGGATCTAGACATGACCGTTCACCTCGGGTACTTCGGGTTCGGCGGCGGGGTGTTGCCGGTGACCGCGGTGACGATGCCCAGCGGGTCCGACCGGCTGATCGGGTAGGAGATCGGGTTGGTGATCCCGGCCCCCACGCACATGGGCAACATGTTGCGGTCGCAGAAGTTCTGCGCCGCGGCGAACTGGGTCAGCACCGTGGACACGTTGAGCCGGATCCGGCCGCGCCGGTCGGGGCCGACGGTGTTGGACAGGTTCTGCATCATCAGCGGTACCAGGTCCATGAATTCGGCCAGCTGGGGTTGATTGGCGGTCAGTACGTCGCCGACGGCGTTGAGGTTGGCCGCGATGGTGCCGAGGTCGTCGCCGTGCTGGGTGACGAAGGTGTCGACCTGATCGAGCACGACCTTGAGATCGGCCATGGGCTGGGCGATGTCGACGTTGGCGTCGGCCCAGCTTCCGCCGACCTGGCCGAGTTCGTCGACCATCTGGTTCAGCGACACCTGCCGCTGGTTGAACGCGGCCATCAGCGTGCTGAGGTTGTCCACCACCGCGCCGATGTCCTCGGCCCGGGCGCCGAGTACGCCGCTGGCGGCGCTGAGGTTGCGCATCGCGGAGTTGAACAGCTTGCCCTGGTCGCGCCACTGTTCGGCGCCTCGGGTCAGCACCGCACCGATGTCGCCCTGTTGCGGGCCGATCGCCGAGGTCAGCGTGCTCAGGCTGCCGAGCATGCTGTCGAAGGTGATCGGGGAGTGGCTGTGGTCGGCCCCGATCACATGCCCGTCGGTCAGGGTGGGCCCGGTTCCGCTGTAGGCCGGGCCGAGTTCGACACTGCGGTCACTGATCAGCGCCGGGCTCACCACATAGGCGTCCGGTTCGGCGGGCAGCATGACGTCGTCGGGAAGGGTCATGGTGACCCGCACCGTGGTGCCCTGCGGCGTCACCGCGGTGACCCGTCCCACCGGCACCCCGAGCACGGTGACCTTGCTGCCCGGGTAGATGCCGTTGATGTAGCCGAAGTCGGCATGCACGGTCCGGGACCGGTCGGTGCGGCCGAACACGTACCAGCCGCCGGCGGCCAGACACAGGACCACGACGAGTACGAAAGCGATGCTCCGGTTTTTACGAGTCATCGGCACTCCCGCTGAACGTTGAGGAAGCACAACAGGTTGTCGGGCATCACCACGGACGGTGAGTTGACGTCGGCCCAGTTGCCGTTGCCGGTGGCGTTGGTGACGGCCCGGATTGCCGGGGGCATCTTCTGCAGGGTCTGGTCGATCCTGTCCACGTTGGCCTTCAAGTTTCCGGTGACCGCGGTGAGGCCGGCGATCAGACTGCTGAAATCGGCCTGCTTCTCGGTGTAGATCGCGGCCAGGTGCCGCATGATCGCGGTCAGGTTGTGAACGATGTCGGTCAGTGCCTGGCGCCGCGCAGCCAGTGAGGACACGATGTACTGCGCGTTGGCCGCGGTGTCGGCCAGTGAATCCGTCTGGTGGGACAGCATTTCGGTCATCGACCGGCTGATCCGCAGGATCTCGTCGATCTTGTCGCCGTTGTCGGCGAACGCCGAACTGGCCGCGCTGATCCCGGCCAGCGCCTTGCCGAGCTCGGTGCTGTTGCCCGGCATCGTCTCGGCCAGGGTGCTCATCATCGCCGTCAACGGCTGCTGGTCGATGTGCTCGGCGGTGTCGGCGGCCTTACGGCCCACCTCGTCGAGGCTGTAGGGAACGGTGGTGCGCGACAACGGGATGACGTTGGAGTCCAACCCGTTGATGGTCCCGGCGGGCATCACGTCGAGGAACCGCTTGCCCAGCACCGTCCGCAGTCGCACCGTGACGGTGGTGCGGTTGCCCAGCGCTTGAGCCTTGTCCAGCCGGAAACCGACGCGGACGCGGTCGCCGGCCAGGGCCACGTCCTCCACCCGCCCGGCCGGGACCCCGGCGACATACACCGGATCGCCGCCGGACAGTCCGCTCGCATTGGCCAGCTCGGCGACATACGCGTTGGTCCGTATGTGGTAGACGGCGCGGGGGATCCCGATCGAGACGACCATGATGGCGACCAGGGTGATCGTGCCGATCATGCCCAGCGCCAAGGGGATTGACGGGTTGTGCTTGCGCTGATCTTTGACGAAGAGGAAGATCACCGCGCCGACGAAGAGGTCGATCAGTTTGACGAGGAACATCTACAAACACACCTCGGAATGTCTGCTGCCGAAGATGTTGGCTTCGTGGCTGCGAATCTTGAGGGTGAAGTTGCACAGGTACAGGCTGACGAACCCGCCGTAGCTGGAAGTCCGGTTGATCGCATCGCCGAACTCCGGGAGCCGGGCCAGCAGCGTGGTGAACTGCTCGGTGTTGGGCTGCCAGGTCTGCAGCATGGAATTGAGATTGGTGATGGTGTCTCCATAGGCGGCGCTGGAGTTGTTCACCGTGTTGGCCAGAGTGGCCAGCACGGCGTTGCCCTGGTCGATGAGCATCTCGAACTGCCGGTCGCCGGAGGTCACCGCGGCGCTGAGCCGGTTGAGCCCGGTGAGCAACTGTTCCAACTGCGGCTGACGGGTGTTCATGGTCCGCATGAGTGCCGACATGTTGTCGATCAGCTGGGTGAAAATCCCAGCGTTGTTGGTCAAACTCGATGTCATGGCTGCGATCTGGGTGAGCAGCGTCGTCAAGGTCTGGGTCTGGCCGCTGAAGGTCTCGACGAATCCGCGGGTGAGGGTGTTGACCTGCTCGGGGGCCAGCGCGTCGAACAGCGGCTTGAACCCGTTGAGCAATGCGGTCAGATCCACCGCCGGCGAGGTCTGGGCCAGGGGGATGACGCCGCCGGCGGCCAGCCTGGCCGGCGGTTCGTCGGTGGAGACGTCCATGATGGCGCCGCCCGGGTCGGACAGGGCCACGTAACGGGCACCGAGCATGTCGCCGTAGCGCACCGCCGCGGTGACGTTGCCGGTCAGGGTGAAGTCGGAGTTGACCTCGATGTCGACGTCAGCCCGGCTGGTGCCGTCGGCGTTGGGGGCGAACCGGATCGAATCCACCCGGCCGATCCGAATACCGTTCATGGTCACCGGGTTTCCGACGTTGAGGCCCTCGACGCTGGTGAACTGCGCCTGGTAGGTGACGGTGCTACCGCGCACCGGCACCGACAGGGTGTTGATCACCAGCACCGCGCTGAGCATCCCGGCCGTGCCGAAGGCGCCCAGCTTGGCCCACGACTGCCAACCACCGTTGCGGTTCATGAGACCTGTACTTCCGTGCCGCGCACGAGCGGGCCCAGCATGAGCACCGTGGCGATGTTGGGTTGGGTCGAGGGGGCACCGGTCGGGGGGATCAGTTGGTCCTGCAGGACCGCCAGGGCATGGGCCTGGCGGTCGGCGTCGACGACGGCTGACGCGGGTGCGGCCCCTGGAACCGCCTCGGCGGGAAGCGGTTCCGTGGGGATCGGCGCCGACTGCGGCAACCCGGGCCCCGGCGGCAGGAACGAATTCGTGGGCAGGTGCGGGGCCGGCGGGGTAAAAGGATTGACGGGTAGGTCGGCGGCCGGGCGGGCCAGCACGTCGGCCGGCTGATCCGGCACCTCGCCCGACGGTGCGGATTCGGCGCAGCGCGCGCCCTGGGTGTTCCCGTAGACCGGACAGTCCTGCAGCGAGTACGGCATCGGTCCGGCGAAGGTCGCCACGGCGGTGATGTTGAACTTGCCCGTCGCGAACACCTTGGCGCCGGCCTCACCGAACGACTGTGCGCCGGCCAGGGTGTCGACCAGACCCAGTGGCTGGGCGGCGGTGGTCGCCATGATCTTCCCGGCCGAATCGACCACGGTGATCAACTGCTCGCGGTGATCGGACATGAACGAGGTGAGCACTGAAGAGAACCGGGCGAAACCGTCGATGGCCGAGGCGAACTTCTTCTGGTCGTCGACCATCCGATTGGACACCGACGTCGCCGCCGACAGCGTCGAGATGATGTCGGGGGTCGCGGTGTTCAGCGAGGCCATCACATCCCGGAACTGCGGTGTGGTGTCGAGGAATCGCACCAGCGACGGCGTGAGGACCTGCGCGCTGGCGCTCAGGTTGTCGATCGTGGTGCCCAGCTCGGTGCCGCGGTTACGCAGCGACTGGCTGATCGCGGTGAGGGCGGTCTGCATGCGTTCGGGTTTGATCTGCGAGAACAGTTCGACGATCTTGGTGAACACGTCGTATAGCGCCATCGCGTCGGGGCTGTCATCGATCGCCACGGTGTCTCCCGGCTTCAGCCCGGTTGCCGACCGGTTGCCTTGCGGGTCAACGAGTTGCAGATAGATGTCGCCGAAGAAGGTGCGGGGCACGATCCGCGCGACCGCCGAGGACGGGATGATGCCCAGGCTGTCGGGTTCGATCGCCAGCCGGACCCGTGACGTGCGGGTGCCCGACTCGATGTCGGCGATGCGCCCGACGTTGACACCGTGGTAGCGGACCGGGGATCCGCCGGTGATCAGCCCGGCCGACACCGGCACCCCAACGAACACATCGGCGCTGCGTTCCAGATGTCCCGAGGCCCGGGCCACCAGCACGGATGCCACGGCCATCGCCACGGCGGCCGCGGCCAGCCCGCGCAGCGCCAGACGTGCCCGGCTGGGGTCGGTGCGCCTGCTTCGCTTCCTGGATCTGCCTGGCCCGTTCACATTCCCATCCCGGGGATCTCGGGGACCAGGCCCCACAGCGCGAAGGTCAGCAGCACGTCAAGGATTCCGACCGCGAGGATCGCGGTGCGCAGTGCCCGGCCCGCGGCCTGCCCCACCCCGGCGGGCCCGCCCGAGGCGAAGTAGCCGTAGGTGCAGTGCACCAGCGCCACCACGATCGCGAACACGATCGCCTTGATGCCGGAGTAGAGCAGGTCTCGCGGGCCCAGGGCCAGGTGGAAGAAGTAGTCGTAGGTGCCGGGGGAGGCGCCGTTGAAGATCACCACCACGGTGCGGGTGGACAGGTAGCTCGCCAGCAGTCCGATCATGTAGATCGGGATGACGCAGACCACCGAGGCCAGCACGCGGGTGCCGACCAGGTAGGGGATGGAGCGCAGCGCCATGGCGTCGAGTGCGTCGATCTCGTCAGAGATCCGCATGGCCCCGATCTGGGCGGTGAATCCCGTTCCGACCTTGGCGGCCAACGCGATTGCCACCACCACGGGCGCCAGTTCGCGGGTGTTGGCGATCGCGGCGAGCATGCCCGAGAGCGTGTTCATCCCGACCAGATCCAGGCCGCGCTGGGTCTCGACGCCCAGCATCATGGCCGCGGCCAGCGACATGGCGAACACGATGCCGATGGTTCCGCCGCCGGACAGCAGCGAGCTGGTGCCGAAGGTGACCTCGCCGATCTGTCCCAGGGTGTGCTTGCGGTAGCGGACCAGGGCGTACGGCAGGGACCCCAGGACCTTGGCGTAGAACGTGACGTGCTGGCCGGCGACGGCGAGTGCGTCGTACCCGGCGACGGCGGGCCGCGAAATCCGGTGCAGGGCAGCGCTGCTGGTGATCGCGGTCACCGGTAACTGCCCACGGCCGGAACCACCACGGTGTACAGCGCCGACATCGTGGTGTTGAGGATGAAGACCAGGGCGAAGGCCAGCACCACGGCCTCGTTCACCGCGTTGGCCACGCCGCCGGCCCCGCCCTTGGTGTGCAGGCCCTTGAAGGTGGCGACCAGGGTGGCGGTCAGCCCGAACACCGCCGACTTGATCAGTGCCATAACGAAATCCGACACCTGCCCGTACTGGCTGAAGGTGGCCAGGAACGTTCCGGCGGGCAGGTGCTGCACGCTGATGTGGTACAGGTAGCAGGCCATCACGCCGCCGAAGGTGACGATCGAGCACAGGGCCAGCGCAACGATGACGGCGGCGACCAGGCGGGGCGCGACGAGGCGCTCGATCACGTCCAGGCCCATGACCTCCATCGCGTCGATCTCCTCGCGGATGGTGCGTGATCCCAGGTCGGTGCAGATCGCCGAACCGGCCACGCCGGCCATCATCAACGCGCACACCAGGGCCGCGGCCTGGCCGACGATGATGAACGCCACCACTGCGCCCGAGTAGCCCCCGGCACCGATGCGCCCGGCCAGCTCACCGACCGACACCGCGATGAACACGCCGATGGGCATCATCAGCAGCAGGGCGGGACCGGTGCACACCCGCCCGATGAACAGGGTTTGGGTGACGACCTCGTCGAGCACCAGGCGCCGGCGGACCACCGCGGTGACGACGCTGACGAGCGCCTGCACCGAGAAGCCGAGCACGTAGCCGCCCTGGACCAGGACATCCCGTACGGGACCCTTGGACGCCGGTAGCTCGTAGGTCATCGAGTTCCTTCCGCGCTCGTCGTGGCATGCGCGGGGCCGGCCGGTGGCACCGGCTGTGCTGAGCACCGTTTCGACCCCCCGGTCGTCTGTGGAGCATGTCACATTTCATGACGTCGCCGCAACAATTAAGTGAATGGTCATTCTCGAGTTGACGCGCCCGTCTTGTGCGGTCTGTAGTGGTTCAATCCCGGCGGATGTGATCAAGCGATCACATCAATGCGGACCGCATCCAGGTCGGCGTGTCGGGCCTGTTCGTTGGAGAATCGCCGTTAACTTAGCGCGCACAGGGGTTGCCGAACTGAGGTGGTGTCGGTATGTCGGGTGGGGTTGGGGAGCGTCATATTTCGCGGCGGTCGTTTCTGGCCGGCACGGCCACGGCTGGGGTGGCCGCGGCCGCGCTGAGCAGGCCGGGAGCCGCGCGCGCGGCACCGGGATCGACGGTGGCGGTATTCGGTGCCGGGGTGGCCGGCCTGACCGCCGCGCACGAACTGGCCGAGCGCGGGTACCGCGTCACGGTGTTCGAACGGAAAGCGCTGGGCGGCAAGGCAAGGTCGATCCCGGCGCCGAGCGCGTCCGGCAGTCCGCTGCCGGCCGAACACGGCTTCCGGTTCTTCCCGGGCTTCTACCGCAACGTCACCGACACGATGCGGCGCATCCCGTTCACGGGCAACACCTTCGGAGTTTGGCAGAACCTGACCCGGGCCACGTCGTATCTGCACTCGGGGCTGGGGCGGGCGGATCTGACCATCCCGCTGCCGTTTCCGATCCCGACGCTGCCCAACCCGATCACCCCGAAGGCGTTCACCGAGTCGGTGGCCGCGGTGTTCCAGACGTTGTTCCGGCTGCCGCCCCTGGAGGCGGTGTACGCCGCTCAGAAGCTCGCGGTCTACGTCACCAGTTGCGACGAGCGCAAGCTCGGCCAGTGGGACAACATGACGTGGGAGAGATACATCGGAGCGGACCGGAAGAGCAAGGAGTACAACCGGTATCTGGCCGACGGCATCATCCGGAATCTTGCCGCCTCCAAATCCAAAGACGCCAGCGCACATTCGATCGGGTTGGTCGGTGAGGCCTCGGTGTGGTCGATCCTGTTGTTGGGCAACGATATCGACAACAAGGGATTCGACCGGGTCCTCAACGGGCCCACCAGCCTGCAGTGGATCGACCCCTGGGTGGCGCACCTGCAGTCGCTGGGAGTGACGTTCCGGCTCGGGCAGGCGCTGGCCCGGCTGACTCCCAACGGCCGCCACATCGCCTCGGCGACGGTGGTCGACGGCAACGGGGTGGCTCAACCGGTGGTGGCCGACTGGTACATCTCCGCCGTGCCGTGCGAGAAGCTGGCGGCGGTGTTGACCCCCGACGTGATCGCCGCCGATCCCAAGCTGGCCTCGGTGGCCGCGCTGCGCACCGAGTGGATGAACGGCCTGATGTTCTTCCTGCGGGAACGCGTCGACGTCACCAAGGGCCACGTCAACTACGTCGACTCCGGCTGGGGGCTCACGTCGATCAGCGAGGCACAGTTCTGGAAACGGCCGCTGACGTCGTACGGCGACGGGACCGTCAAAGACTGTCTGTCGGCGATCCTCTCGGACTGGAGCACCCCGGGCAATTTCAACGGGCTCAGCGCCCGGCAATGCACGCCACCGCAGATCGCGGCCGAGGCCTGGGCGCAGATCAAGGCCCACCTCAACGACACCGGCATAGTGCTCACCGACGCGATGCTGCACTCGTGGTTCCTCGACCCGGCGATCATCGACTCGGGCACGCCGAATGTGCGCAACGACGAACCGCTGTTCATTCAGGACCCTGGGTCGTGGGCGCGCCGGCCGGAAGCCACGACCGGGATCGACAACCTGTTCCTGGCCGGCGAGTGGATCAAGACCGACCAGAACGTCACGACGATGGAGGGCGCCAACGAAGGCGGTCGCTACGCCGCCAACGGGGTGCTGCTGGCGTCGGGCTATGCGGGCCCGAAGGTGAAGATCGTCGAGCTGTTCCAGGCGCCGTGGTGGGCCCCGTTCAAGGCCGCCGACAAGGCGCGGTACCGGGCCAAGCTGCCCAACGTGCTGGACATCGTCGATGCCCGCTGGCCGACCTGACCTGCTCAGATGAAAACCATTCCCAATAACCCTACGATGGCCCGGTGACGTCGACCGGATCCGTACCCGTGCTCGCGGTCGCCGGGCACCTGGGCGCAGGCAAGACCACACTGCTGAACCACCTGCTGCGCAACAGCCGTGGGGTCCGCATCGGTGCGCTGGTCAACGACTTCGGCGCGGTCAACATCGACGCCATGCTGGTGGCGGGGCAGGTCGATGCGATGGCGTCGCTGTCCAACGGGTGCATCTGCTGTGTGGTCGACGGCGAAGAAGTGGGCGAGATGCTGGGCAAGCTCGCCGCCGTCAAACCCCGGCTGGATCTGATCGTGGTGGAGGCCAGCGGTGTGGCCGAACCGGCCTCCCTGGCCCGCACCATCATCACGGTCGACGATCCCCGCTTCCACTACGCCGGGTTGGCCCTGGTCCTCGACGGACTGCAACCCGACCTGAGTCACGGGCTGCCGGTCGCCGATCTGGTGGTGCTCAACAAGGCGTCCTCGTGCACCGACGTCGAGGGATTGCTGGCGCGGATCCGCGAGCTCAGTCCTCGGGTTCCGGTGCTGCCCACCGACTTTGCCCGCATCGACCCCGAGATGCTGATCGAACCGCCGAAGCGGGCGCCGCAGGCCCAGCTGTCCTTCGACGAGCTGCTGCACGACCAGCATGACCACGACCATCCCGAGTATCAGAGTGTCGAGTTCCGCACCGATGCCGCGGTCAACCCACGCTTGTTCATGGAGTTTCTGCGGGATCGCCCCGTTGGGCTCTACCGCGCCAAAGGTTTCGTCGACTTCGGCGCCCAGAGCTTCCTGCTACAGCTGGTCGGCAGCTCGCTGCGCTTCGAGAAGCGGCGCTCGGGTGCCACCGAGTTGGTGCTGATCGGCACCGGGATGGACACGTCGGCAGTGCTGGCCGCACTCGAGCGGTGCGCTGGTGAGCCGGCCGACGAGAACGCGATGCTCGGGGTGCTCAAGTACGTGGTGTAGCTGGTGGCGGGTGCTTTTCGCCCGGGTATTCTGACCGCTCACCCGACTTCAAGGAGCCGCATTGTTCAAGGTCAACGAGTACTTCGGTGGCGACGTCGCATCGATCGGCTTCACGACGCCGGAGGGGCCCGCGACCGTGGGCGTCATGGCCGTCGGCGAGTACGAGTTCGGCACCACCCAGCTCGAGATCATGCGGGTGGTTTCCGGTGCGCTCACCGTCAAGCTGCCCGGCAGCGAGGATTGGGAGACCTTCGCGGCCGGCACTCAGTTCACCGTGCCCGCCGACAGCAAGTTCCAGCTGCGCGTCGAGACCGAGACCGCCTACCTGTGCGAGTACCGCTGACGTTAGGCCGTTCTGCTCAATCGTCACCGTTTTCTACGCCAGGGTTGTTCAAGGCGCGAATCACGACCCGGGTGTAGAAATCGGCGAGCAGCACGTGGGTGTGCGCGCCACCCGATCGGGGTAACCACATCGGCATGCGACCGATCACCCTGGCCAAGACGGCCACTGCGGCATTGACCACCGCACTCGTCGGCGGGCTGGCCAGCGGGCCTGCGCAGTCGAACTGGTACGAGTCCTTGCGCAAGCCGTCGTTTCAGCCTCCGCGACAAGCCTTTCCGATCGTCTGGCCGATCCTGTACGCCGGTATCGCGGTGGTGTCGGCCCGCACGATCGACCGGCTGCGCACCGACGGGCATCAGGATCAGGCCCGCGCCCACACGGTGGCATTGGCCGGCAACCTCGCCGTCAACGCCGCATGGTCATGGGTGTTCTTCTCCCGCCGCCAACTCGGCGCCGCGGCCGTCACCGCCGCCGTGCTGACCGGCAGCAGCGCCGACCTGACCCGCCGGGCGGTGCAGGCGCAGGGCGCGTCGGGCGCGGCGCTGGCGCCCTATCCGCTGTGGTGTGCCTTCGCGACGGCGCTGTCCGCCCGGATCTGGATGCTCAACCGCAATTGACCGCGATCAGCTGAACGGCTTGCGCTGATCGAGTCGGCGCGAGGCGAGCCCGGCCGTGCGCCACACTCGTGCGACCCAGTCGTCGTCCTCCTCGGTCACGAGGTTGCCCATCACCCGCACGGCGATGTTCATCAGGAACGACGAGCGGATCGCCAGCGGGCCGGAGGCCGGTAGGAACCGGGGCAGCGTGAGTAGCAGGGCCAGCCTTCGGGCGATCGAGAACCCCTGGGCGTAGTGGTCCTGCAGTAGTGCGGGCCAGGCGTGTGAATAGTCGCCGGACCCCAGCAGTTCGGCCGCCAGCCGGCCGGTTTCCAGCCCGTAGTCGATACCTTCGCCGTTGAGCGGGTTGACGCACGCCGCTGCATCGCCGACCAGCATCCAGTTGGGCCCGGCCACCCCGGACACCGCGCCGCCCATCGGCAACAGCGCCGACAATGCGGCCCGCGGCTCCCCGGTAAATCCCCATTCCTCGCGGCGCAGCTCGGTGTAGTACGACAGCAGCGACCGCAGCGCGGCGTGGGCGGGACGTTTGGCCGTCGCCAGGGCGCCCACGCCGATGTTCACCTCACCGTTGCCCAGCGGGAAGATCCAGCCGTAGCCGGGCAGCACCTGGCCCTCGGGGGAGCGCAGCTCCAGATGCGAGGTGATCCACGGCTCGTTGGCGCGCGGTGAGGCGATGTAGCCGCGGATCGCGGTGCCGTAGACGGTTTCCTTGTGCCAGGTGCGGCCCAGCACGCGGCCCAGGGTGGAGCGGGCCCCGTCGGCCACGATCAGGTGCGTGCAACCGATCGTGGCGCCGTCGTCGAGCTGTACGGATTCGACCCGCCCACGCGAGTCGTAATTCACTCCAACGACTTTGGCGCCCAGGCGCATCTTCGCACCGTCGTCGGCGGCGACCGAGCGGATCCGGTCGTCGAGCTCGGTGCGTGGGACCGCACTTCCGGTGGACGGGAACGACGGCCCGGGCCACGGGACTTCGACGTCGGCGCCGAATCCCGACAGCCGCAGGCCGTGGTGCCGGATCCGGGTGTCGAGCCACGGGCCCATGCCGAGCCGCTCCAGCTCGGCAACGGCCCGCGGCGTCAGCCCGTCGCCGCAGGACTTGTCCCGGGGGAACTGTGCCGCGTCGACCACCTGCACGTCGCGACCGGCGCGAGCCGCCCATGCGGCGGCCGCCGACCCGGCCGGTCCCGCGCCGACGACGACCACGTCTGCCTTGATATCCATTGCTCCCAGTATGTTGGACGAATGAGGACACCAGCGACTGTGGTGGCAGGCGTTGATTTCGGGGACGCGGCGTTCGCCGCCGACGTCCGGGACAGCGTCGCCAGGATCGAACAACTGATGTCTGATGAGCTCGGCAAAGCCGATGAGCTCATGGCCGAGGCAGTCCAGCACCTGTTCCAGGCCGGCGGAAAACGGTTCCGCCCGCTGTTCACCGTGCTCTCGGCGTCCCTGGGCCCCCGGCCCGACGATCCCGAGGTCGCGATCGCGGCTGCGGTGATCGAGCTGGTGCACCTGGCCACGCTGTATCACGACGACGTGATGGACGAGGCCCAGATGCGACGCGGGGCGCCCAGCGCAAACGCCCGCTGGGGTAACAACATCGCCATCCTGGCCGGCGACTACCTGTTCGCCACGGCCTCGCGGCTGGTTTCACTGCTCGGGCCCGACGCGGTGCGTGTGATTGCTGACACATTCGCGCAACTGGTGACCGGTCAGATGCGCGAGACCCGCGGCGCGGCCGAGCATGTCGACTCCGTGGACCACTACCTCAAAGTGGTCTACGAGAAGACCGCGTGCCTGATCGCCGCCTCGGGGCGGTTCGGCGCGACGTTCTCGGGGGCCGACGCCGACCAGATCGACCGGCTCCACCGGTTGGGCGGCATCGTGGGCACCGCCTTCCAGATCTCCGACGACATCATCGACATCGACAGCGATCCCGACGAATCGGGCAAGGTCCCGGGCACTGACCTGCGTGAGGGCGTGCACACCCTGCCGGTGCTCTACGCGCTGCGCGACTCGGGCCCGGACTCGGACCGGTTGCGTGAGTTGCTGGCCGGCCCGGTCGAGCGCGATGAGGACGTCGCCGAGGCGCTGACGCTGCTGCGGCGGTCGACCGGTATGGCACGCGCCAAGGAGACCGTGGCCGAGTACGCGGCGCAGGCTCGCGACGTGTTGGCAGACCTTCCGGCCGGGCCGGGGCGCGACGCGCTGGCCACTCTCGTGGACTACACGGTCAATCGTCACGGCTGATTCCGGAACCACGGGCGGTAACTGAGCGTTTAATCAGCGATGGTTGCCGAGTAGTTGCCTAGGAGGAAACTGCGATGACGTGGAACCCGCACGCGAACCGGATCAAGACATTCTTCCTGCTGGTCGGAATGTCGGCATTTATCGTGTTCGTCGGTTCGTTGTTCGGCCGCAACGTGATGTACCTGGCCGTGCTGTTCGCCGTCGGCATGAACGCCTACGTGTATTTCAACAGCGACAAGATGGCGCTGCGCGCCATGCACGCCCAGCCGATCACCGAGGTACAGGCGCCCGAGATCTACCGGATTGTGCGGGAGTTGGCCACCACGGCGCATCAGCCGATGCCGCGCCTGTACATCTCCGACACCGCGAACCCGAATGCGTTCGCCACCGGACGGAATCCGCGCAATGCCGCGGTGTGCTGTACCACCGGCATTCTGCAGCTCCTCAACGAGCGTGAACTACGTGCGGTTCTCGGCCATGAGCTTTCGCACGTCTACAACCGCGACATCCTGATCTCGTGTGTGGCGGGCGCGATGGCGTCGGTGATCACCGCCCTGGCCAACATGGCCATGTTCGCGGGAATGTTCGGCGGCAACCGTGAGGGCACCAATCCTCTTGCCATGCTTCTGGTTTCGCTGCTGGGTCCCATCGCGGCCACCGTGGTGAGGCTGGCGGTGTCGCGTTCGCGTGAGTATCAGGCCGATCAGTCCGGTGCCGAATTGACCGGTGACCCACTGGCATTGGCCTCGGCGCTGCGCAAGATCTCCGGTGGGGTCGAGGCGGCGCCGCTGCCCCCGCAGCCCCAGTTGGCCGACCAGGCGCATCTGATGATCGCCAGCCCGTTCCGGGCCGGCGAGCGCATCGGCAAGCTGTTCTCGACGCACCCGCCGATCGACGACCGGATCCGCCGCCTGGAGGACATGGCCGGCCGCGGCCCGGGCCACTACTGACCTCTCTGCTTTTGCCCCGCGAGCGGGTGTGTCTGCTCCCTGACATGCCGCTCGCGGTGCTGAGTTATGCGGCGTCGGCGAGGGTCTCGACGTGCGTCGGCGTCACCCGCAGCACGCCGGCGCTGGCGATGTCGTAGAACAGGCCGATCACGTTGACCCGTCGCGCCAATGGATGTGCCTGCAGGGTCTGCACCTGGACTGCGATGTTGACCATCGACAGCTGATCCACCGTGCCGAAGCCTGCCTCAGCCGCCGACAGCGCCACCGGGTGACGACCCTCATCGAATGCATCGACGGATGGATTGCCATGGGCCAGCCAGGATTCCAGGTGTTTGTCGCCCGCGTCGGTCTTACCCATCATCGCGGTCATCGCGCCGCAGCTGGAATGTCCGCACACCACGATCGAGGAGACGTTGAGCTTGTCCACCGCGAACGCGATGGCCGCTTCGATCGAGGCGTCCGCCTGGCCGGCCGGCACCATGTTGCCGACATTGCGCACCGTGAACAGGTCTCCCGGACCGCTGCTGGTGATGACGTTGGGCACCACCCGCGAATCGGCGCACGTGAGGAACAGCGTCTCGGGCCGCTGCGCATGCGCCAGTTCCTGCATGTGCGGGCGCAGCATCGGGGCGGTGCGACGGTGATAGGCGGCCAGGCCGTGGAGTACCGAAGCCGACTCCTCGCGCTGCCAGGAACTCCACGGCACCACGCCGGAGCGTTTGTCGAACGGTGTGAAGCCCCGCATCGGCGGACCGGTGACGGCGCTACCCATCTCGACCACACCGACGTCGTGGATGTCGACCGTGCCACCGGTGGCCACGTGCTGGCGCTGCCATTCTTCGATGGTCTCGTGGGCGGCGTGGTCGATGAAGTCGACCGACAGCTCGACGGTCACCGCCGTACCCGACGGCACCTGCGCCAGCGCGCTGGTCAGTGTCGGCAGGGACAGGAACGTGCAGGAGCCCTCGATCGCGACCCGCCAGGTGTCCTTACCGGTGGGCTCGGCGACGATGTTGGTACGCACCACCCGCCACACGGTCAGTGCGACCGCCAGTGCCAGTCCGATCAGCACGCCTTCGAGCAGGTTGAGGAACACCACGCCGACCACGGTCACCGCGTACACCGCGAGATCACCTGTGCGCCGCGCTGTTTCGATGTGCGCGCGCTTGACCAACTGGCAGCCGATGACGATCAGCAGGCCGGCCAGGGCGGCGGTCGGGATCATCTGGGCCAGGCCGGCGAACGGCACGGCGAACGCCAGGATCCACACGCCGTGCAGGATTGCCGCGGCCCGGGTGCGGGCTCCGGCCGCGACGTTGGTGGAGCTGCGCACGATCACACCGGTGACGGGCAGCCCGCCGATGGCGCCGGAAGCGATGTTGGCGGCGCCCTGGCCGATCATCTCGCGGTCGAAGTTGGTGCGCGGGCCGGTGTGCATACGGTCCACCGACACCGCCGACAGCAGGCTCTCGACACTGGCGATCAGCGCGACGGTGAGCACACCGGCGGCGAACGCGCTCCAGTTGCCGTCGGGCAGGCTGGGCAGGGCCAGCGCGTCCAGCAGCGAGCCGTTGATCTGGATGCGGGTGACGTCACTGAACGGGGCCAGCAGCGACAGCGCGGTGACGCCGACGATGGCCACCAGCGGGCCGGGCACCTTCTTCACCGCTGCCGGTGCCCAACGCCACGCCACCAGGATCGCGATCACCAGTGCGCCCAGGATGACGCCGTGACCGTGGGCGTTGACCAGCTGACCTGGCAGTTCTGCGACGTTGGCCCAGGCCGAGCTGTTGGAGCTGCCGCCGAGCAGCACGTGGATCTGCTGCAGCGCGATGGTGATGCCGATGCCGGCCAGCATCGCGTGCACGACGACGGGGGAGATTGCCAGTGCGGCGCGCGCCACCCGGCTCAGGCCGAACAGCACCTGCAGCACGCCCGCGCACACCGTGATGGCGCAGGTGACCGCCCAGCCGAACTGTGAGATCAGTCCGGCCACCACGACTGTCAGCCCGGCCGCGGGCCCGCTGACCTGAAGCGGCGATCCGCCCAGGGCTCCGGCGATGATGCCGCCGACGATGGCGGCGATGATGCCGGCCAGTACCGGAGCGCCGGAGGCAACGGCGATACCCAACGACAACGGCAGGGCGACCAGGAAGACCACCAGGGAGGCGGGTACGTCGTACCGCAGAACGGCCCGGGCCCGTTCGGCGAGTTGGGTGGTTTGCTGCATGGCGCGCCTCCGTCTGGAGTTGGTGATGCGCGGACCCGCCTCGTTGCGGACCCGCACAAAGTTATTGACGTCGTTGTCGGTAAACAACTTCGAAAGGTGTTGGAGCACAGTGCGACACAAGTCGACTTATGGCTCAGTTGTAGCTCGGCAACACCCAATTACTGTGGGCGAGAGTATTTATCGCTGTGAGCGCGTGCAAGGAAGTTTGGGCCATGCATAGAGAACCCAAATGTTTCGGCGAAGTATCGAGCTGCATGAATATGCCTGGTGCGCAGGGCAAACCATTCAACAAATGGTTGCAGGCGGCACCAATTGTTCACCTACTCGTTTGAATCTGTATGTATCGCAATGTGTTTGATCTAGATCACCACTGGTCACGAACGTGACGAGAGTCATAGGGGAATCATAGAAACAGCATTCCCTTAGAACTCCATATGAACTCCGTGACAACACTCTGTGTACTCCGCACAATGGAAATATGACGACGATGTCCGTATCCCCCCGAGCCCAGCAACCCCGCCAGGCCATCCTCGGACAGTTGCCGAAGATCCACCGCGCCGACGGATCAGCTATCCGGGTGTTGCTGGTCGATGACGAGCCGGCGCTGACCAACCTGGTCAAGATGGCCCTGCACTATGAGGGCTGGGAAGTCGAAGTGGCCCATAACGGCCATGACGCGGTAGCAAAGTTCGACGAGATCGAACCGGATGTGGTGGTCTTGGACATCATGCTGCCGGATATCGACGGGCTGCAGATCCTGCAGCGGATGCGTGAGGCCGACGGCTACACGCCGACGCTGTTTCTGACGGCCAGGGATTCGGTGCTGGACCGGGTGTCCGGTCTGACCGCGGGGGCCGACGACTACATGACCAAGCCGTTCAGCCTCGAGGAGCTGGTGGCCCGGCTGCGCGGGCTGTTGCGCCGGTCCAGCCACACCACACCGCCGGCTGACGAAACCCTGAAGGTCGGCGACATGGTGCTCGACGGCGCCAGCCGCGAGGTCACCCGTGCCGGTGAGCCGATCAACCTCACCGTGACGGAGTTCGAGCTGTTGCGTTACCTGATGCGTAACCCGCGCCGGGCGCTGAGCCGCGCCGAGATCCTCGACCGGGTGTGGAACTACGGCTTCGGCGGGAAGTCCAGCATCGTGGACCTCTACATCTCCTACCTGCGCAAGAAGGTCGACACCGACCGCGAGCCGATGATCCACACCGTGCGCGGGGTGGGTTACATGCTGCGGCCCGCGTCGTGACCCGCTGATGCCGCCCAAAACCAAGTGGTGGTGGCCGCGCTCGCTACGCCGCCAATTGGTGCTGGGTGTCAGTGCGATCGTCACGGTGGCGCTGGCCGCGGTCGGCGCGTTGTCGGTGTACAGCCTGCACACCTATGTGTCGACGATGAGCGATGCCGAGGTGACGCGGTCGTTGGCGGCGTTCAGCCACTCCTATGAGAAGTGGCGAGAAGGCCAGACCGGGCACGTGCTCACCGCGGATGCCGAGGCGCTCACCGCGTTCGTCGGACAGGCGCCCGGCAACCTGATCGCGGTGCTACACGACGGCGAGGTGATCCAGTCGGCCGTGTTCTCCGACGGTGAGCCGCACCCGGCCCCGGTCTCGGTGACCCGCGCCCTCGACCAGTACGCCTGGACCGACGAGCACCCGCGCACGGTGAAGCTGCCGGTGCTCGGCTCGTATCGGCTGGCCAGCCAGCCTGCGGGCAACGGCGATGTGCTGGTGTCCGGGGTGTCCATGGAGAGCGCGAACCTGGTGATCGCCCGCAAGACGGTGACGGTCGCGGTGATGATCGTCGTTGCGCTGATCGCCACGGCATTGGGCACGGTCGCAGTGGTGCGTATCGCGCTGCGGCCGTTGCGCCGGGTCGCGGCCACCGCCGCCAAGGTGGCGACACTGCGGTTGGACGCCGGCGATCACCGCATCACGGCGCGGGTGCGTGACAAGGACACCGATCCGGACAACGAGGTCGGCATCGTCGGCGAGACACTCAACCAGCTGCTGTCCAACGTCGACAGTGCGCTGGCCGAGTTGGCGGCTTCCGATCGGCGCACGCGGCAGTTCCTCACCGATGCCAGCCATGAGCTGCGCACCCCGCTGGCGGCGATCCAGGGTTATGCCGAGCTCACCCGGCAGGACAGCGCGAACCTGCCGCCGACCACCGAATACGCGCTGGCCCGCATCGAGGCCGAGGCGCGCCGGATGACCGGGCTGGTCAGCGACCTGCTGTTGTTGTCCCGGCTCAGTGAGGGCCAGGACCTGGAGACCGACGACATCGACCTGAGCGATCTGGTGGTCGACGCGGTCAACGACGTGGCAGTGGGCGCACCCGAACATCACTGGGTGGCCGAACTGCCCGACGATCCGTTATGGGTGCGCGGCGATTTGGCTCGGCTGCACCAAGTGGTCAGCAATTTGTTGACAAATGCCCGGGTGCACACGCCGCCCGGTGTGACGGTCACCATTGCATTGACCGAGACCGATGAATTCGCGGAATTGACCGTTACCGACGACGGGCCGGGAATTGATGCGGAATTGTTGCCGAATCTCTTCGGCAGATTCGTCAGAGCCGATAAATCGCGGTCGCGAGAATTGGGTAGCACCGGGCTGGGCCTGGCCATCGTGGCGTCGATCATCGAGGCCCACCAGGGCACCGTGGCCGTCGCCTCGAAGCCAGGTGAGACGGTGTTTACCGTGCGTATCCCGCTGGCCGGCGAGTCCGCTCCGGACGCTGCCGGGCACCTGAAAAATATGAATTCCGCCTGAATATTCAATGCCCGGCAATTCATATGCGCTCATTCGTATGTGTTCAATATGAGTTGATGGACGCGGGTGAATTACCTGAATAGGCTGAAATCAATTCAGCAAGGAAGGCAGGTAGTTCAATGAGGAACACCGTCAAAAACACCGTTGTCGCCACCGTCGGGGCCGGTCTGGCCCTGAGCGCGCTGGCACTGGCCGGCCCGGCCGCGGCGGCACCGAGTGGCGCCGGATCGGCCCAGCAGACCATCAAGCAGTTGGAGGACGAGGGCTACCGCGTCATCTTGTCCCGAGTCGGCAGCGGCTCGATCGATGCCTGCAACGTCAAGGCGGTCCGTCCGGGTCGTGACATCACCGAACTCAAGGCGGCGCCTCGGGGCAACACCGAGGAGCGGGTCCGCTACACCACGGTGTACGTCGACCTCGCTTGCGGCCAGGGCAAGTAGCCGAACCCGGAGCGGTGGACCGCACTATCGCCCCGGGTTAGGGTGACGGCGTGCTGAGCAGAGTGGTGATTGGCCTGGTGAGCGCCGCGGGGGCGGCAGTGATGAGCGTGCCGCCGGTGGCGGCCGCGGAACCGGCGCCGGCTCCCGCCGTCCCCAACGTCAACGCGTACGCGCCGGTCAAGACCTCCGAGTACGCGGTGATGGACAACAACTGGTACGCGTTCGGCATCCCGGACGGCATCACCTGCGTACTACAGCGCTCCGGCACCTACGGCTGCAGCGGACCGATCCCGGCCGCACCCAACGGGGCCAATCTGGTCAGCGGCGGGCCCGGGGTGCCCGGGTTCGCCAGCTCGCCGGCGCCGGTGTTCGGCGTCGTCGAGAACCCCAAGCCGTTGCCGCCGAACTCGCGGATCAGCTACCAGACGATCAGCTGCGGCACCGACGGCGTGACGACCTCCTGCATCGATGGACGCAATCAGTCCGGCTTCGTGATCAGCCCGGCGGGCAGCTTCGTCATCGGTAAGCAGGAATCGGACTTCAAGCCCACCTTCACCATCGGCTGAGACCGCCATCGGCTGAATCAGCCGATTCCTTCGAGCGTCTCCATGTCGCTGGTGCCGATCTTCGCGATCACTTCCGGTGACCGGCGGCTCAGAATCCAGTACCAGGCCAGCGCGGCGGCAACCGTGGCCAGGAACAGCCACGGGATCACGTTGAGCGGGTAGGCCGGCACCGGATACACGTTGGCGTAGAACACATATGCCATTGATCCGATGGCCAGCGCGGCGGCCGGCCAGACCAGCGGGACGCGGACCTTGATGCTTCGCAGGAAGACGACGGCCGCGATCGCAGCGGCGGCGTACGCCACCATGTAACCGTAGGTCCCATAGGTGTCCACCCAGGTCACCACGTCCATCGCATCGACGCCGCCCAGGTACAGGACCACGGGCACCGCGATCACCAGTGGGCTGACCGAGATCAGGGCGCGGTGCGGGGTCAGGTGCGTCGGGTGGGTCCGGCCGATCGCCGACGGCACCACACCCTCTTTGCCCATCACGTACAGGATGCGGCCGATGACGTTCATCGGTGCGACCACCACGGCGAAGAACGATGCGGCGATACCGAAGTTGAGGATCGGGTTGAACCAGCCCGGCATGCCGACCAGGGTCGCGAGATCGTTGAGCGGCTGAGCGGATTCACCGAGGTCGGGTCCCAGCGCGGCCACTTGGGTGTAGGCGGCGAAGACGTACAGCACACCCACGCCGGCGGCGCTCCACATGATTGCCCGCGGCACCGCGCGGTAGGGATCTTTGGCCTCCCGGGCCAGGGCGTCGGCGCTGGAGAATCCGACGAAGCCCAGGATCGCCAGCACCATGCCCACCGCGATTCCCGACGGCTTGGCGCCGCTCAGGTCGAACTGGTCGGCGTCGAAGGCGTCCGCTCCCAGGTGCACCAGGGTGAAGACCAGCAGCAGGGTGATGATGGACACCGAAACCAATTCGAGCACAAGGGAAACCCGTGCGGAGAGGCGGATGCCGCGGATGGTGAACAACGTGGCCAGTGCACCGAGAACGGCGGCCAGCACGATCTGTGCGGCCACCCCATGGACCGGAATGCCGAGTTGGTTGAGCAGGGTGGCGGTGTAGGCCACCGAGCCGCTCAGTGAGCCTGCGGCGATACCGAAGCATCCGATGATCAGGCTGACGCCGGTCAGGTAGGCGCCGAACGGTCCCAGAGCGGTCGCGGCATAGCTGTACAGCGAGCCCGCGCTCGAACGGCGCTTGGCGAACTGCGAGATGCAGTACCCCACCGCGAGTATGACCACGGTGGCCAGCGCGAACGAGATCCAGGTGCCGTTACTGGCCGTGGTGTAGATGGCGGCAGCGGTGAACGCGATGACGGCGCTGGGTGCGATGTTGGCGATGGCCTGTGCGGCGAGTTCGCCGCCACCCATCACTCCGCGGCGCAGACCGGCATCCCCGTTCGGGGTCTCGGCCCGGGTCTGAAGATCTTCAGTCACTTGGGATCTCGATTCTTCTCAGGCGTTCGGGACGAGTAGTTGGCGCAGTGCGTGGCCGGCGGCCAGATCATCGAGGGCGGCCGCGGCTTCGGCCAGTGGTCGCCGGGCGGAGATCATCGAGGCCAGGTCGAGGTTGCCCGCCATCACCTCGTCGACCAGTTGCGGGATGTCCCGCTCGGGCACCGCCGAGCCGTAATTGGAGCCCAGTATCCGTTGATCGGCCTCGGCCAGCGCGAGCGGGTCGAAGCTGGCGCGTTCGCCGGCCGGTGGCAGGCCGACGATGACGGCGGCCCCGCCGAGGCCCAGCGCGGCGATGGCCTGTTCGGTGGTGGCGATCTTGCCGATGGCGTCGAAGATGTAGTCGTATCCGTCGGGCACCACCTCACGCAGGGCGGTCACCACGTCCTCGACCGCCGAGGCGTCGACGGTGTCGGTGGCTCCGAGTTTGCGTGCCAGGTCGAGCTTTTCGGCGACGACGTCGACCGCCACGATGCGTGAGGCGCCGGCCAGTCGGGCGCCCTGCACGCAGGCCAGGCCGACCCCGCCGCAGCCGATCACCGCGACGGTCGAATCGGGTTGTACGCCGGCGGTATTGCGCACCGCGCCCACTCCGGTGGCGATCGCACAGCCCACGATCGCGATGTCTTCCAGGGGTGCGTCCTTGCGGACCTTGACCGCGCCGCTGCGGGGAACCACGACCTGCTCGGCGTAGGAGGACACCCCGAGGTAGTGGTGGATCTGGCCGCGTTCGTTGGACAGCCGGGTGGTTCCGTCGTACAGGGTGCCGCCGGTGGCCACGACCGACGCGACCAGCGCGCATTGGGCCGGTCGGCCGGCCAGGCAGGCGCGGCATTCGCCGCAGCCGGGCACCCAGCTGAGCACCACATGGTCGCCGGGTTCGAGGTCGTCGACGCCGGCGCCGACCGCGGTGACCACGCCGGATCCTTCGTGTCCCAGCACCACCGGCGCCGGGACGTCCCAGGCTCCGGTGGTGACGTGCAGGTCGGAGTGACAAACGCCGGCGGCGGCGATCTTGACCCGCACCTCACCGGGGCCGGGGGCGGCCAGGTCGACGTGCTCGATGGTGATGGATCCGTTGCCGTCGAGTACGGCGGCCTGAATCCGCGTCGACTCGCTGTTGGGCTCGGTTGCAGGTGCAGACACCGCGTGCCTTTCTGTGCTTCGGGGGGCACCGCCACGTGTAGGGTTCAATGCCATAAAACGATGGAACGTGTTTTACACCACTAAACGAACGTGCGTCAACAGGAAGGGGAAGCTTCAGTGGGGGACGGCCAGCAGACCGGCACGGAGACCGGCATGGGGCGGGCTGGGGCACGGCTGCGCGAATTCCGTGGTCAGCGCGGATTGAGCCTGACCGAGGTGGCCGCCCGGGCCGAGGTGACCAAGGGTTTCCTGAGCCTGGCCGAGCGGGGGATGACGAATGTCTCGGTCCCGGTGTTGATCCGGATCTGCGACGCACTGGAGATCGGCATCGGCGACCTGTTCGAGTACCCCTCGGCGCCGGTGGTGCGCAGCGGGGCCGGGGCGCCGCTGGAGATGGGCGGCCACGGGGTCCGGGAAGAGTTGCTGACCCCGAAGTCCGAACACCATGTGCAGGTGATGCACACCGTCATGCGGCCGGGCGGAGGCTCCGGCGGGGCCTACCGGCTCGATGCCGCAACGATTTTCGTCTACGTGCTGAAAGGCGAGCTCAGCATCACCGTCGAGGGGCAGACCACATTGCTGAACACCGGCGACAGCATGACCTTCGGTGCGACCCAGCTGCACGACTGGCACAACCCGACCGAGGGCGAGGCCGAGGTGCTCTGGACCATCGCCCCACCGGTCGGGGCCGAGGACTTCCGCGCCGCGGTGCGGGGCGCCTGAGGGCACGGTTCCGCGAAAGTGACGCAGTGGTCGTCGTCAGCGAGGCGTAGCGACCAGAGCGTCACTCCCGGCGCTGAAGACTCAGAACCCTGAGCCGTGCACCTCGTGCCCCGGCTTCTCGACCATCAGGCCGTAGTACGCGTCCTCCACCTTCGCGCCGTGGTTGATCACGCGGTCCACCTCGCGGGCGATGGGCATGTTGAGCCCGTACTTGTCGGCGAATTCCATGATCACGCTGGCGGCCTTGACGCCCTCGGCGACCTGATTCATCGAGGCGATGATCTCGTCGATCTTCTTACCCGCGCCCAGTTGCTCGCCGACGTGCCGGTTGCGGCTGCGCTGGCTGGTGCAGGTGACGATGAGGTCTCCCATGCCGGCCAGGCCCGCGAAGGTGTCGCGGTGTCCGCCCATGGCCTCGCCGAGTTTGGACATCTCCCGGACCGCGCGGGCCATCACCATCGCGCGGGTGTTCTCGCCGATGCCCAGTGAATAGCCCATGCCGACGGCGATGGCGTAGACGTTCTTGAGCGCCCCGGCCATCTCCACCCCGATCACGTCGTCGGTGGTGTAGGTGCGAAATCGCTTGGTGCGGAACAACTGTGCGAGATTCGCCGCGAGGTGTTGGTCGGGCATGGCCAGCACGGCGGCGGCGGCATAGCCCTCGGCGACCTCGCGGGCGATGTTGGGCCCGGCCAGGATCCCGGCCGGATGCCCGGGCAGCACCTCGTCGACGATCTCGCTCATCCGCCGGTTGGTGCCCTGCTCCAGGCCCTTGACCAGCGAGACCACCGGCACCCACGGCCGCAGTTCACGGGCCAGCTCGGTGAGCACCCCGCGGAAGCCGTGTGACGGCACGCCCATCACGATCACATCGGCGCAGTTGGCCGCCTCACTGAAATCGTTTGTGGCCTTGAGGCTTTGGGGGAGTACGACTTCGTTGCCCAGGTAGCGCGTGTTGCGGTGGTTGTCGTTGATGTCCTTGGCGGTCTCCTCCGAGCGCACCCACTGCAGCGTCGGCCCGCGCCGAGCACAGATGGAGGCGACGGTGGTGCCCCAAGATCCTCCGCCGAGGACGACGACGTTGGGTTCGCGTTGCGCTGGTGCCATGGCGATCAGAGTATTGCCGCGACGCCGTTGCTGAGCCCAAGTTGTCGAACTGGGTCAGTCGGTGCCGGTTCCGCGTCGACTCAGTGCCCCGATGCCCGCGGCGGCCAGGCAGGCCGTCGCCACCGCGGCGGCGAACCACGGGAAGACGGTGGCCAGGTCCCAGCGGGTGGCGGCCCAGCCGGCCAGCAGTGTCGGGACGGCCATCGCGGTATAGGCCAGCAGGTAGAACGCGGACATGGTCTCGCCGCGCTGGTCGGCCGGGACGACGTGCGACAGGTGCCGCAGCGATCCGCCGAAGCCGAGCCCGAACGTCGCGCCCAGCATTGCTGCCGCCACGAACACCAGGGGCCAGGATTGGGTGAGCAGCACCGGAACGGTCAGGCCCAGGGCGATCGCCATTCCCACGTCGCCGGCGATCGCGGAGCGGTGTGCCGGGATGCGGGTGGCGGCCAGTTGGGCCATCGCCGCGGAGAACGCGGTGATGGCCACGACTCCGCCGCCGAACACCAGGTTCTCGATGTGCGTCTGGTGTGCGGCCAGCGACGGATACAGCGAGAGCAGCACACCCAGCACCGACCAGGATGCCATCGCACCGAGTGCGGCGAACCAGAAGTCGGACCGGATCTCCTTGGCCACAGCAGGTTTCGAGATTCGGATAGGGCCGGGGGAGCGGGTGGTGTGGGTTTCGCGCAGGGCGAGGACGCCGACGCCGACCAGGACGCAGATCACCGCCACCACGGCGTAGGGGGTGCGCAGTGGGTGTGGGGCGTATTGCGCCAGGACGGCGGAGCCGATGATCGCGACGGTCATGCCGATGTTGAATGCGACGCCGCTGAGCTGTCCCGAGCGCACACCGCGGTGCGGACGCAGGTCGAGCAGCGCGGCGGCGGCCACCACCACGATCGAGCCGACGGCCGCGCCGTGGATGGTGCGGGCCAGCAGGAGCAGGGCAATGTTGTCGGCCACCAGGAAGACGCCGAGTCCGATGATCATCGCGATGAGGGCGCCCACGAGCACGGGCTTACGGCCGATGACGTCGGATATGCGGCCGGACACGAGCACAGCGGCCAGCGCGGCCAGTGCGTAGACCGCGAAGACGATCGTGGTGGCCAGCGGAGTGAGGTGCCAGGCGGTTTCGTAGATCCCGTACAGCGGCGCGGGCAGACCCGAGACTCCGAGGGCGACACCACTGAGGATCAGTAGCAGCGGGTAGGCCCAACGCTGGTTGTCCGGGCCGAGCGAACCTTCCGCCGAAATCCCCGCCATCGTCATGCCCCGTCCGGTAGGTTTGACGTTCATCGAACCTGGCTGAGCTTACGCCCGGTTTGACGTTCATCAAACTTATTTTCCGGTGGCGGAGGGCGCATGGCAGAGGCTCCGGCGGTCGAGGCGCAATGTCCCGTCGGGGCGTTGCCTCAGTTGCTGGCCGCCCTCCAGGACCCGGTCCGGCTGGAGATGGTGCGTCGTTTGCACGAGGTCGGTGAGCCGGTGAAGTGCGCGGCGCTGTATGACGGCATCAACAAGTCGACGGCGACCCACCACTTCAACATCTTGCGCGACGCCGGGCTGACCGAGCGGGTGGTCAGCGAGGGGCACATCTATCAGCGGCTGCGCACGCGGGACGTGGACGCCGCTATGCCGGGCCTGCTGGATGCGATCGTGGCGCAGGCGAACCGGGAATCCGGCCGCCACTGAGCGGGTCCTGCCGGTGCGCGCACGAGATGTTCCGAAACCCGACTGACATCGCCTGTAGTCAGTAGACTTCGGCGCAACGGCGCGGCAGGGGTACCGGGCGCCACCCGTCAGCAAGATCTGGCAACTTTTTCCGCGGTTTCGACACGATCGGCAAAGTTAACGTGCATGCCGGGCACTGATTCCGTGGTGAGTTTGTCCGTGGGGCGCGAATCCCTGACCGTTCGGGGTGTGGCCCTTACGTCGGCGTCAATGCGAATGGCGCTCACTTTGGCCTGAATGCACTGCATTTACACGTGATACGGGAAGTGGCAAGTGATCGCCCGCACGTGGGAGCGGCGGTGGCGGTGCGCCGGCGGTGACGACGGATTTGCCGGAAATTGATGAGCCAATCTCGCTAAGTGAATGAGAATTCGGCAAAACATTGACGGGGGATGAGCGCCGACGCTACGGTGCCAACCACTGCGAGTTATCCGGCCGGCGGTGGCCATATCTCTGCCTGGGGAGGGATGGATCTGTGTTGGTTCTGCTGCTTAATGAGAGAGGATGACGGCGCCGCCCGAGAGCGTGGCTGATGGGGTCGACTCGGAACGGGGAATCGACGCCATCGAGAACTGGGCCACCGGCTATGCCAGGCGTCATCCGCTGGCCTCGCTCACCACGGTCGGGGACCAGTTCGTGCTCGGAGTCCGGACCGTTCAGATTCTCTTCCTCGACCTGGTGACGGGCCGCTTCCAATGGCAGGAGTTCGTCCGCCAGGGTGCCTTCATGGCCGGCACGGCCGTGCTCCCCACCGTGCTGGTGGCCCTACCGATCGGCGTCACCCTCTCCATACAGTTCGCCCTGCTGGCCGGGCAGGTCGGCGCGACGTCACTGGCCGGTGCGGCCAGTGGACTGGCCGTGATTCGGCAGGCCGCGTCGCTGGTCGCGGCCGTTCTGATGGCCGCCGCGGTCGGGTCGGCGATCACCGCCGACCTGGGTTCGCGGACCATGCGTGAGGAAACCGACGCCATGGAGGTCATGGGCGTCTCGGTGATTCAGCGGCTGGTCGTGCCGCGCTTCGTCGCCGCGATCATGATCGGCGTCGCGCTCACCGGGGTGGTGTGCTTCGTCGGCTTCCTGGCGAGCTTCCTGTTCAACGTCTACTTCCAGAACGGTGCCCCCGGCAGCTTCGTGGCAACCTTCGCCTCGTTTGCTACCACCGGTGACATGATCGTGGCTCTGTTGAAGGCGGTGATCTTCGGCGCCATCGTGGCCGTGGTGTCGTGTCAGAAGGGGCTGTCCACCAAAGGCGGCCCCACCGGCGTCGCGAACTCCGTGAACGCGGCGGTGGTGGAATCGATTCTGTTGCTGATGGTGGTCAACGTGGCGATCAGCCAGCTCTACATCATGTTGTTCCCCCGGGTCGGGCTGTGACATGACGGCCTCCACATTCGTCCCACCGTTGTTCGCGCCGTGGGTGCGGCTGTACAAACGGGCCTCCAAGCCGGTGATGCGCCTGGGTCACATGATGGTGTTCTTCGTCCGGGCACTGGCAGCGGTACCGATCGTGCTGCGGCACTACCGCGCAGAATTCGTCCGGCTGCTCTCCGACATCGCCTGGGGCAACGGATCACTCGTGGTCGGCGGCGGAACCATCGGGGTGGCGGTGGTGCTGGGCATCACCATGGGGGCGCTCGTCGGCATCGAGGGATACAACTTCCTCGACCTCCTCGGGCTCGGCCCGGCCACCGGCATCATCTCGTCCCTGGTGAACACCCGTGAACTGGCGCCGATCGCCGCCTCACTGGCCTTCGCAACACAGGCCGGATGCCGGTTCACCGCGCAGCTGGGGTCGATGCGCATCGCCGAGGAGATCGACGCGCTCGATTCCATCGCGATCCGCCCGATCCCGTACCTGGTCACCACCCGGCTGATGGCCGCGGTGGTCGCGGTGATCCCGCTTTACGCGCTCTGCCTGGCAGTGAGCTATCTGACCACCCAGTTGGTGGTCTTCCTGATCAGCGGCGGCTCGACCGGTTCCTACCTGCATTACTTCAGCCTCATGCTGTCCGGGCAGGACATCCTCTACTCGGTACTGAAAGCGGTCATCTTCGTCTGGATCGCCTCCACGGTGCAGTGCTACTACGGGTTCTACGCCTCGGGCGGGCCGGTGGGCGTGGGCGTGGCCGCCGGCCATGCCATGCGGGCCAGCATCACCGTGGTGGTCATCGTGAACATGCTGCTCACCATGGCGCTGTGGACGGTCGATTCAGGAGCGAGGTTCGGCGGCTAGATGGGCAACTCGCTGGAAATGGACGGGCGTGGCCCGACCGACCGTCAACTGCTCGGCTGTGGTGCCGCCGTACTTGTTGTAGCAGTACTGATTTCGACGTTCCTTCTGGTGAAGGCCACCGGGCGGCTCGACGCGCGGGTGCCGGTGGTGGCCGCCCTGGTCAACGTCGGCGACGGTCTGCCGCAGCGGTCCGACGTGAAGTATCACGGCGTGCTCGTCGGGATGGTCGACGACGTCGTCCCGGCCGCCAACGGCGATCCCAACTTCGTCCACATCGACCTCAACCCCGAATACGCGGGCGCCATTCCGAACACGGTGACGGCACGTGTGGTGCCCAGCAACGTCTTCGCGGTGTCGTCGGTGCAGTTGGTCGACCGCTCCGACGGACCGGCTCCGGCGATCTCCGCGGGCGCACAGATCCCCGAGGACACCGAACTGCCGACAGTGTTGTTCCAGACCACGATCAGCAAGCTGCGCGACGTGCTGGCCGCCACCGGGCGCGGTCGTGAGGACAAAACGGTGGGCATCCTGGCCGCGGTGAACGCCGCGACCGAGAACCGCCGAACCGAATTGCTCACCAGCGGAGCGCAATTGAACCGGCTGATCGATCAGCTCGACTCGGTGGTGGCCACCGAACCCGGCCAGACCACGGTCTCCGCACTGATCGACGCGACCCACGGGCTGCAGCAGACCGCGCCGGATCTGCTCGATGCCCTGCACAAGGCGGTGCAGCCGATGCAGACCCTGGTCGAGCAGCGCTCCCAGCTGAACACCATGATCAACGGCGGGATCAACACCGTGGGAACGACGCACACCGCGCTCGGCAACCACGCCGACCAGCTGGCGAAGACCACGTCGAACCTGACGCCGGTTCTGGGTGTGCTGGCAGACACCTCCAACAACTGGGTGCCGGCCTTCGTCAAGCTCAATCAGCTGTCGGGCAAGTTCTTCGAGCACGTCTGGATGTCCGACCATGACATCGGCAACATGCGGGTGAACCTCTCGTTGACGCCGAGCTACGCCTACACCCGTGCCGACTGCCCGCAGTACGCCGGGCTCAAGGGGCCCAGCTGCTTCACCGCCCCGCTGGTGCCGACCCGGCCCTCGCTACCGGATGTGCTGTTGCCGCAGAACTTTCAGCCACCGGCTGATCTGATGCCGCCTCCCGGAACGGCGCTGGGCGCCAATGGGAATCTCGTCGCGGTCGGTCCGCCGTTGGTCAATCCGAACCCCGACCTGTCCGACCCGAATCCGCCGCTGCCGCCGTGGATGCCGGCGTCCGGACCGGTGCCGGGAACGGCGAACCCTGCACTGATGCCGGCGCCGCCCCCGCAGGTGCCACTGTCGCCGGTCGCGCCGGTGGCCCCGGGCGGCCCGCTGCTGCCCGCGGAGGCCGCACCCGCCGCCGGACAACCCGTTTCTGGAGAGGGAGGCCGATGAGGTACCGCGGTGCGACGATCGGCCTGTCGCTGTTCATGGTGGTCGCGCTGGGGCTGACCTGGCTCGTCTATGTCACGCTGCGCCGTGACGTGGCCGGCAAGACCGTGCCGTACGCCGCCCTGTTCTCCGATGTGTTCGGCCTGCGTGAGGGTGACGACGTCCGGATGGCCGGGGTACGGGTGGGGCGCGTCGAGAAGATCGAACTGCAGGGCGCCCTCGCCAAGGTGTCGTTCGTGGTGCAGGACAACCAACCGATGTACGGCCGGACCGCCGCCTCGGTGACCTACCAGAACATCGTCGGGCAGCGTTATCTCGGCTTGTCGCTGGGCAATATCGGTGACCCCGGCCCGCTTCCGGCCGGGAGCGTCATCCCCGTCGAACAGACCGATCCGTCCTTCGACGTCGGGACGCTGCTCAACGGGTATGAGCCGCTGTTCAGCGTGCTCAACCCGCGCGACGCCGACAATCTCACCAAAGGAGTGATCGCCTCGCTGCAGGGCGACAATTCCTCGATCGTCGCGCTCGTAGACCAGACCGCGCAGCTGACGGATTCCTTCGCCGGACGGGACCAGGAACTCGGAGAGGTGATCAACAATCTGAACGCGGTGGCCAAGAACCTGGCCGAGCACAACGACAGTCTCGACGAGGTGATCACCCAAACCCGGGGAATGGTCGCCACATTCGACGCCCGCCGGCCTGAGATGGTGGACTCGCTGGGTTCGATCTCCAAAGTGGTGCGCCAGTTGTCGACCATCAGCGATCAGGTGTACCCGTCACTCAACGAGCTCGTGACCCGGGAACCCGGGTTCGTCTCGCACATGGTGGGCATCGAACCGCAACTGGCGTTTACCGGCGCGAATCTCCCGCTGCTGCTCAAGGGATTCGCCCGGATGACCAACGAGGGCGCGTACGCCACCACCTATGCGTGCGACCTGAATGCGACGGGATTCTTCCCAGGCCTCAACGACGTCACACCGATCATCGTCGACGCCGCCACCCCGGGGAACAAGGCGCAGTACACCCCCAAATGCAGGAATTTGGCCAATGGTTGATCAGCTGACGAAACCGGAGACACCGACGGTGCCGGAGGCACCGAAGAAACCGCGCCGTCCACTGGAGAGCTACAACCGGACGCGGCTCGGGATCATCGCGATCGCCGTGGTGGCCGTTCTGATCGGGGCGATGTTGATCGTCAAGGTCGCCGATGTCGGCTACCGGCAGTACACCGCGCGGTTCCAGCAGGCCGCTGCGCTCAAGGCCGGTAACCCCATCACCGTTGCCGGCATGCCGGTGGGCGAGGTCAAGAGCATGAAGCTGGCCGGCGACCACGTCGAGGCCAAACTCAAGGTGCGCGATGACGTTCCGCTCGGAAAGGACTCCCGGGCAGTCATCAAGATCACCACCATCTTGGGCTCGCGTTATCTGGCCCTGCAGCCCGCGGGCTCAGGTTCCCTGCCCGACAACACCTTTGACCTCACTCACACCGAGGTGCCGTATGACCTGCAGGAGGCGCTGGGGGACGTCACCACCACCTTTGAGCAGGTCGACTCCGACAAGTTCGCCCAGACGCTGAGCATCCTCGGCAAGCAGATGGAGGGCCTGCCGGCAGTGGTGCCGCGGGCGCTGCAGAACACCCACACCCTGGCGACCATCATCGCCGACCGGCGGAACCAGCTGGGTTCCCTGCTGGAAACCACTGACCTGGTCGGCAACACTCTGCGTCGCCAGCAGGCCACGATCGGCAGCCTGGTCAACCAGGGCAACGACCTGGTCGGCGAATTCGTCATGCGCCGGGCGTCATTTCAGGCCATGCTCGCGGCCCTGACCAATCTGGTCCAGACCCTCACCGGCATCGTGGTGGACGACCGGCCACAGCTCGAGCAGCTGCTGACGAACCTGCGCGACCTGTCGAACATGTTGGGTCAGCACGACGATCTGCTGCGCAGCGTCCTGCAGTCGGGTCCGGTGGCCCTGCGCGGACTCGCCAACGCCACCGGCAATGGCAATGCCGGGGAGATGCACGTCGGCAACGGGTTGCTGATCGACTCCTGGATGTGTGCGATCAGTGGCCGGGCCAAACAGTTCAACATGATCCAGTACTACAAGGACTGCAAATGAGGGTGCTCCGTAGCAAGGTGTTGGCCCTGTGCGCCGCCGGTGCGGTGCTGATCGCCGCAGTCGTCGGCACCGGCTGGTGGTTTGTGAAGGAGCGGACCAATACCATCACGGTGACGGCCCAGTTCGACAGCGCGGCAGGGCTTTACGAGGGTAATACGGTCGCCGTGCTCGGTATGAAGGTCGGCAGCGTCAACAAGATCACGCCCAAGGGCAACTATGTCGAGGTCGAGTTCACCGTCGACAAGGATGTCCAGGTGCCGGCCGACGCGCAGGCGGTCACCATCTCCAATTCGATCCTCACCGACCGCCAGATCGAGCTGACCCCGGCCTACCGGGGCGGGCCGACACTGCAGAATCACGACACGATCGGTCTGAATCGGACCAAGACGCCGGTCGAGTTCGCCCGTGTGCTGGATGTATTGGACAAGTTGTCCTCCTCGTTGAAGGGTGACGGCAAGGGGAACGGACCCATCGGGGACGTCGTCAATGCCAGTGCGGCGATCGCCGACGGCAACGGTCAGCAGATGAAGGACGCCCTCGGTGAACTGTCAGACGCGTTGCGGCTCAGTTCCGATCGTGGAGCGGTGACCCGCGACCAGCTCACTACGATTGTGCGCAACCTGAGCTCGCTGTTCGAGGCGGCCTCCCGCAACGACGCCACGCTGCGGGAATTCGGTTCGTCGGTACGTCAGCTCAGCCAGATCCTGGCCGACGAGAACTTCGGCAGCGGCACCACCGGCAAGAAGATCAACGAGGTGATCACCCAGGTGGGCGAAGTGCTGCAGACGCACCGCGACGAGGTCAAACAGATTGTCCTCAACGGGAATACCGCGCTGACCGCAACGGTGGACCAGCGGCGAGATCTGGCCGAGTTCCTCGATCTCGCGCCGCTGACGCTGGACAACATCTATAACATCGTCGACCAGACGAATGGCTCGGCGCGGGCCCACGTCCTGGTGGACAAGGTGCTTTTCGATTCGCAGACCGTCAAGGAGGTCTGCAACATGATGGGGCTGCGCCAGTTGGGGTGCAGCACCGGAACCGTGCAGGACTTCGGTCCCGACTTCGGGCTGTCCTACATGCTCGACGGCATGGCGGCGATGGGACAGAGATGATCAGACCGGTGCGCAAATACGTTCTGCCCGTGGTGATGACGGCCTGCCTGACGATCTCGGGATGTGCCTCCGAGGGCCTGGCCAGCCTGCCGTTGCCGGCGCCCGGCGTCGGCTCGGGCGGTTACAAGCTGACCGCGATATTCGCCAATGCCCTGAACCTGCCGGCCAATGCCAAGGTGAAGTTGGCCGGTGCCGATGTGGGCGAGCTCGAGTCGATGGTGGCCAGCAACTACACCGCGGTGACCACCCTGCGCATCATGGATGGTGTCCGGTTGCCCCATGGCACCGAGGCCGAATTGCGTTCGGCGACACCGCTGGGAGATGTGTTCGTCTCGCTCAGGCCGCCGACCCCGGTCGACCCGAACGCGCCACTGCTCAAGGACGGCGACACCATCGACCTGGATTCGACACAGGCCGCCGCGACCGTCGAATCGCTGCTGGGTTCGGCGGCGATCCTGGTCAACGGTGGTGCGGTCCGTAACTTCACCAACATCATCAACGGTATGGGTAAGGCCACCGGTGACCAGGGCCAGGCGTTCGGCAATCTGATCGCCAAGACAAACCACACGCTGGGCACCCTGAACGCCCGCTCCGACCAACTTTCGACCGCGATGACCGAGACATCGCGGCTGTTGCGGCAGATCGAAGACAAGAACCAGACCGTCAGTGAGTTGATGGATGCGGCCGGGCCGGCTACGAACACGTTGGCCGAGCACACCACCCAGATCGCGGATCTGATCACCCAGATCGGCGACACCTCGGCGCAATTGCGCAAATTCCCGTCTGTCGCGGGCACCGACACCAGCGGGCGCAGCGTGATCGCCGATGCCAACAAGGTGGCGGGCGCCTGGAATGATGTGGCGCTCGCTCCCGATGCCTCGCTGTACGCGCTCAACCGGATGATGCCGCCCTTGGTGAAAGCGACTTCCGGCAGTGGCCTTTCGGTGCGCGCCAGCATCGACCGACTGATTCTCGGGTCGATTCCCGATATCGGGTTCGCGGGTGATCCGGGA
This sequence comes from Mycobacterium sp. DL99, assembly GCF_004762045.1. GTDB lineage: Bacteria > Actinomycetota > Actinomycetes > Mycobacteriales > Mycobacteriaceae > Mycobacterium. The sequence goes on along the minus strand of NZ_SJOM01000007.1, from coordinate 5,446,326 downwards.
TTGCACGGCCCCAAGCGGTACAACTGGCATCAGCTGGTCGGCTCATTGCAGTACACGTTGTTGCGCCTGCAGGAGCGCGTCGTCGGCCGCGGCCCTTCGGTGCCGCAGATGCCGGTGATCCCGAGCCCGACCGAGCCCGGCGCGATCGTTCCCGCACCCGAGGCTCCTGCCGGGCCACCGCCTGGGGAGGTTCCGGCACCGGCACCGGCGGAGGCGCCACGATGATCAACGCACTCGCGGATTTCGTGGTCGGCGTGGTCCGGGCCGGGTACCGGCGCCGAGCCTGGCTGTCGGCCGGCGCGCTGGTGATGACCCTCGTTGTGGCCGGCGCCTACCTGATGATCGGGGCGCTGAGGGTCAAGCCTTTCGACTCCAGCTACCGCATCACCATCGAGTTGCCGGAATCCGCCGGCCTGCTGCCCAATCAGGACGTCACCCTGCGCGGCGTGCGGGTCGGGCGGGTGGAGCGGCTCAACATCACACCCACCGGGGTCCAGGCGGTGGTGAACGTGAATTCGGCCGTGTCGATTCCGAAGTCCAGCGATGTGCGGGTGTCCGGGCTGTCCCCGGCCGGTGAGCAGTACGTCGACTTCGCGGCGAACACGGCAGACGGCCCGTTCCTGACCGACGGCAGCGTGATCGGCCTGGGCAAGGCCACGGTGCCGGTCAGCCTGGCCCAGTTGCTCGCCGATGCCGACGGCGCGCTGTCCCAGGTCGATGTCGGCAAGCTCGAAGTGATCCGCCGGGAACTGAGTATGTCGCAAGCCGGTCCCCGCAAGTTGGCCGACGTCATCGACGGCGGCACGTTCCTCCTGTCGACGCTGGATTCGGTGCTGCCCGAGACGGTGAGCGTGCTGCGCAACAGCCGCGTGGTCTTCAACCTGATGTCGGAGAAGAACGCCGGCGTCGCGGTGGCGTCGGACAATTTGAGTTCGACGTTCGACGGGATCAACAAGATGCGCGAGGGCTTCCGTCGCCTCACGAACCAGACCCCGGGAGCGCTGAACTCCGTCGACAACCTGTTCGCCGACAACTCCGACACCATGGTGCAGCTGCTCGGAAGCCTCGCCAGCACTTCGCAATTGCTGTACCTGCGGGTGCCGGCGTTGAACGCGCTGTTCCCGAACTACCGCACGTCGGTGCTCGACGCCCTGGGCAGTGTCATGCATGACAACGGGCTGTGGGCCACCGCGGACATCTACCCGCGCTACACCTGCGACTACGGGACACCGCGTCGGCCACCGGCGTCGGCCGACTATCCGGAGCCCTACATGTATACCTATTGCACCGACGATCATCCGGGCGTCCTGGTCCGCGGGGCCAAGAACGCGCCGCGCCCGGCGGATGACGACACCGCAGGGCCGCCGCCCGGGGCAGATCTCGCGCGCACCACCGACCCGACACCGCGGGGGCGCTACACCATTCCGACTCCCTACGGCGGCCCGACCCTGCCGATCGAACCGCCCCGCTAATCCACCCAACCTCACCCAAAGGAGATGACGGTGACTGTTACGACTGACAAGAAGGCCGACGAAGATCTGGCCGAGATCGTCGACGACGCAATTGGTATCGAAGAGACGGCCGACGAGATCGTCGAGCCCGAAGTCGAGTCGGATACCGAGGACAAAGAGGAAGCCAAGGCTGAGCCCGAGGCGGAGGCCGCGAAACCGGGCCGGCGCAAGTGGGTGCTTGTCGGCATTGTGGTTGCGGTATTCGTTGCCGTCCTGGCCCTTTCGGGCTTCCTGGGATGGACGGTGTTGCAAAACCAGCAGGTGGCACAGGCCGGCAAACAGGCCCAGGACGCCGCGGTGTCCTACGCCCAGATCTTGACGAGTATCGATTCCGACAAGGTCGACGAGAATTTCAACCAGGTGCTGGCGGGTGCGACGGGCGAGTTCAAGGACATGTACTCGCAGTCGAGCATGCAGCTGCGCCAGTTGCTCATCGACAACAAGGCCTCGGCGCACGGTGTGGTGATGGAGTCCGCCGTGCAGTCGGCGACCAAGGACAAGGTTGTGGTGCTGTTGTTCGTCGACCAGTCGGTGTCCAACAGCACCGTTCCCGATCCGCGGATCGACCGTAGCCGCATCAAGATGACGATGGACAAGGTCGACGGGGAATGGCGCGCAAGCAAAGTGGAACTCGCCTGAGCCGGCCCATGATGCGCATCGGCAAGCTGATCGGCGCGGCGGCCGTGGTGGCGGCGGCCATCACGGCCGCCCCGTCCGCCGCGGCGTCGGCGGCATCTTTCTGCGACGACCTGGGCGCCCAGTGGGATGGGCAGTCCTGCCACACATCGGTGACCTCGGACCGAAAGGCGGTTCGTGACATCAAGATGGCGCTGCCCGGCGATCTGGTGGAAAACCCCGTCATCCGGCAGTACCTGACCAACCTGATGAACAACTGGCGCAACGCCGCGCAGAAGATGGCCGCCGACAGCTTCGGCGAGGAGCAGTTCGAGATTTTCCAGCATGGTGACGCGATGACGGCCGTCTTCCATGAGATGTACTCAGGGACGGTCGGTACCGACGCCCTGTCACACCCGAACGCGCCTATCGTCAGCGACGCCTACCGCACCTTCACGTTCGCAGGCGGGCGGCAAGTGCAGCTGGCCGACCTGTTCAAACCGGGCGCCGATTACCGGGCCGAGATCCCGCGCCTGGGTGAGCCGTTCATCGTCGCCGCACTCGATGCCGCACCGCCGCCGCACCAGCCCGGCACCTATCCGTTCACCCCGGACCGCTGGACCCCGGACAACGTCTACTCGGGCGGATACAAGGCCTGGGCGCTGACACCGGACGAGCTGATCCTCTATATGCCGGACTATCCGGTCGGGCGGGACAGTCCGGTCGATTTCACCCCGGGCCGGATGCAGTGGGCGATGGACGGCGGCACGGTGCAGGCGCACATCCCGCTCTCGGCGCTGGCCCCGGTGCTGCAGCCGCAGTTCGGCGGGGCCTGACCCGGTCACAGTCGGCCCTTTCGATTCTTCGCGAGGCTAATGGGTTACCCGGCCTGAGTTTGTTGCCACCATGAGCCGCACCAATCAGTGCGACTCCATGGGGGACACGGCCATGCGCCTATTCAGTTCGGTACTCGCGATGCTCAGCGCACTCGTGGTGGTACTGACCGCGTGTGGCTCATCCGGTGAGTCGGCGCGCACGGAAGGCGGCAAGACCGTGGTGCGTTACCAGGGCTGGGCCGGTGAGGTTCGATTCCAGGAACTGGCCGAAGACCTCGGTTACTACCAGAAGATCAAGCTCGATTGGGTCGGGAACACCACCAGCGGTCCGCAGGACATCCAGTCGGTGGCCACCGGCGATATCGACGTGGGTGAGGCGTTCAACGGTGCGGTGGTCAAACTCAACGCCGCCGGCGCGCCGATCACCTCGGTGCTCAGCTCCTACGGCGCCGACGAGGGCGAGTACACCGGGTACTTCGTGCTGGAGAACAGTCCGATCCACTCAGCTCGAGACCTGATCGGCAAGAAGGTCGGGATGAACACCCTTGGCGCCCACCACGAATTCCTGACCCGGGAATGGCTGGCCAAGGAGGGGCTGACCAACGACGAGATCAAGACGGTGACCCTCACCGTGGTGCCGCCGGTCAACACTGAGCAAGCGTTGCGGGAGAAGCAGATCGACGTCGCGGCGCTCAACGGGATCTGGCGCGAAACCGCGCAGCAACGCGGGGGGATCCGGCCGCTGTTCACCGACAAGTCTCTGTTCGGGGCGTTCAGCTACGGCACCTACGTGGTCCGGGACGAATTCCTGGCCAAGAACAGGGATGCGGTGGCCGATTATGTCCAGGGCACCGCGCGGGCGATCCGCTGGACCCAGGTGACCCCGCGCGACGAGGTGGTGGCCAGGTTCCGAGAGATCATCAACAAGCGACAGCGCAACGAGGACACGCAGTCCATCGAATACTGGCGCAGCTCGGGCATTCCGGTTCCCGGCGCGGTGATCGCCGAACGCGAACTGCAGACCTGGATCGACTGGCTCGTGCGCAACGGTGAGCTCAAGGAAGGCCAGCTGAAGGCGAAAGACCTCTACACCAACGAGCTCAACCCGTACGCGAACGGCACTTACCCCGACGGCAGCGGCCCCGATGGGAAAGCGCTGGCACACAAGTGAGTACGCAACCCAAGCTGCGCCTGCGCAATGTGACCAAGCAGTTCCCGATCCGCAGTGAGAAGGCAAGTTTCACGGCACTCCAGGACATCAGCATCGACCTGGCGGCAGGGGAGTTCCTGGTGCTCGTCGGGCCGAGTGGCTGCGGCAAGTCGACGCTGCTGGACCTGCTCGGTGGGCTGACCCAGCCGACATCGGGGGAGATTCTCCTCGACGGCAAGCCCGTCACCGGCCCGGGACTGGATCGTGGCATCGTCTTCCAGCAATATGCCCTGCTGCCGTGGCGCACAGCCCGCAAGAACATCGAATTCGGCCTGGAAGCAAAGGGTTTACCCTCGGGCGAGCGGCGCCGGCGGGCCGAGGAGTACCTCGAGCTGGTCGGGCTGCAGGGCTTCGCCGATCGCTACCCGCACGAACTGTCCGGTGGAATGAAGCAGCGCGTCGCGATCGCCCGCAGCCTCGCGTTCGATCCCGAGGTGCTGCTGATGGACGAGCCGTTCGCCGCGCTGGACGCCCAGACTCGCGAATCCCTGCAGGACGAGCTGTTGAGGATCTGGCGGGCGACCGGCAAGACCATCCTGTTCATCACCCACGGCATCGACGAGGCGCTGTACCTCGGTCAGCGGGTCGCGGTGCTGACGTCGCGGCCCGGCCGGATCAAGCAGATCGTCGAAGTCGACATCGACCGCAGCACCGACGACATCCGCTCCAGCGAGGGATTCCGGGCGCAGCGTCACCGCATCTGGTCGCTGCTGCACGACGAGGTGCAACGCGCCCGGTCCGAGGAGGTTCAGCATGTCTAGCGCCATCGCGGTCGCACCCGTCGAGTCACAAGCCGAGATTCCAACCGAGACGCCGACGGCGCCGGAGCTCGAGCATCGCGGCCCCCGGTTGCAGGCCCTGGCCTGGCGTCTGTTGCGGCTCACGGTGGTTGTCGCCGCGTTCCTGGCGCTGTGGGAGGCGGCCCCGCGGATCGGGCTGGTGGACAAGGTCTTTCTGCCGCCGTTCTCCGAAGTCGTCAGCGCGTGGTTCACGCTGCTGGGCAACGGTCAACTGGCCGAGCATGTCTCGGCCAGCCTGTCGCGCGCCCTGGCCGGATTGGCGATCGCGATCGTGGTCAGCATTCCACTGGGGGTGGCGATCGCCTGGTACCGCCCGGTCGCGGAGTTCCTCAACCCGATCCTGGAGTTGTTCCGCAACACCGCCGCGCTCGCTCTGCTTCCGGTGTTCATCCTCATTCTGGGGATCGGGGAAACATCGAAAGTGGCGCTGGTGATCTATGCCGCGTCGTTCCCGATCCTGCTCAACACCATTTCCGGGGTGCGCACTGTGGACCCCCTTCTGATCAAATCGGCCCGCTCCCTCGGGCTTTCCCCGATCCGGCTGTTCCAAAAGGTGATCCTGCCCGCGGCGGTGCCGACCATCTTCACCGGTCTGCGCATGGCAGCGGCTTCTTCCATCCTGGTGCTGATCGCCGCCGAGATGGTCGGCGCCAAGGCGGGTTTGGGATATCTGATCACCGCATCACAGCTCAACTTCCAGATCCCCAACATGTACGCCGGCATCGTCACGATCGCCCTGGTGGGCGTCATCTTCAACGGCATCGTGGTGGCCATCGAAGGGCGGCTGTCGGGCTGGCGGGCCACCACCTAACCGAAGGACTTTCCATGACGCGACAACTTCATCTCAACGCCTTCCTCATGGGAGTCGGGCACCACGAGGCAGCGTGGCGGCACGAGCGCACCGATGTGCGGAACCTGACCGACGTCAAGCACTTCCAGCAGCTCGCGCAGGTGGCCGAACGCGGCAAGTTGGATTCGGTGTTCTTCGCCGACGGGTTGGCGGTGGGGCCGCGGGTGAAGCACAACACGCAGGCGATCTTCGAGCCGATCACGCTGCTGACCGCGATGGCGACGGTCACCGAGCACGTCGGTCTGATCGCCACCGCGACCACCGGCTACATCGAGCCCTACACCCTGGCCCGCAGCTTCGCCTCGTTGGATCACATCAGCGGCGGCCGGGCCGGGTGGAACATCGTCACCTCGGCCGGTGAGGACGAAGCGGCCAACTTCGGTGTCGAGGGCATCCCGGACCATGCCGGCCGCTATCGGCGGGCCGCTGAATTCGTGGATGTGGCAACGGAACTGTGGGACAGCTGGGAGGACGACGCTCTGGTCCTCGACGAGTCCACCGGCATCTTCGCCGACCCGGACCGGGTACACCGGATCGACCATGACGGCGAGCACTTCACGGTGCGGGGCCCGCTGAACTCGCCCCGGTCGGTGCAGGGCCGTCCACTGTTGGTGCAGGCCGGGTCTTCTGAGTCCGGCAAGGACTTCGCCGGGCGCTACGCCGAGGCGATCTTCACCGCGCAGCGCTCGGTCGACGAGGGCAATGCGTTCTACCGCGACGTGAAGGCCCGCGCGGTGAAATTCGGCCGCAGCGCAGATGAGGTGAAGATCCTGCCCGGCATCGTGCCGTTCATCGGTCCCACCGAGGAGGCCGCGCTGGAGCTGGAACAGCAATTCACCGACCTGATCTCGCCCGAGTACTCGTTGCGTCAGCTGTCGCAGATGCTCGGAGTGGACCTGACCGCGCATGCGCTCGACGCGCCGCTGCCTGCCCTGCCTCCCATCGAGCAGATCCAGGGCAACAAGAGCCGCTATCAACTGGTCAAGGATCTGGCCAGCAGTGAGTCACTGACCGTGCGGCAGCTGATCGCCAAACTCGGTGGCGGCCGCGGGCACCGGACCTTCGCGGGCACCGCCGAGCAGGTGGCCGACAACCTGGAGCTGTGGTTCACCGCGGGCGCGGCCGACGGCTTCAACATCATGCCGCCGTATCTGCCGGGCGGCCTGGAGGATTTCGTCGAGCAGGTGGTGCCGATCCTGCAGCGGCGCGGACTGTTCCGGACTGACTACACCGCGACGACGCTGCGCGGGCATTACGGGCTGGCGCACCGGCCCAGCCGTTACACGGTGACGGCGGCCGAAACCAGCGCGTGAGCGAGGGCGTCCCCGGGGTAATCCGGTGTGACGGCCGTGGACGTGTTGACGGGGGTAGGTAACGGGCTCGGCAACGGCGTGATCATGACGCTGGGTGCCGATGTGGCGCCCACTGTGCGCTGAGTGCGCCGACTGTGCGCTCAGATCGCGATTTCGTCGTCAGACGCGATCTGAGCGCACACTCGAAGGTCGGCCCTAGCGGTAGTTGACGAACTGCAGGGCCACGTCGAGGTCCGAGCCCTTGAGCAGGGCGATGATCGCCTGCAGGTCGTCGCGCTTCTTCGAGCTGACCCGGATCTCGTCACCCTGGATCTGCGCCTTGACGCCCTTGGGGCCCTCGTCGCGGATGATCTTGGTGATCTTCTTGGCCTGCTCGCTGCTGATGCCCTGCTTGATGTCGCCGGACACCTTGTAGGTCTTGCCGCTGGCCTGCGGTTCGCCGGCGTCGAAGGCCTTCATCGAGATGTCGCGGCGGACCAATTTCTCCTTGAACACGTCGACCGCGGCCTTGACCCGCTCCTCGGTGCTGGAGGTGAGTTCGATCACCTCTTCGCCCTTCCAGACGATGCTGGTGTCGGTGCCGCGGAAGTCGAACCGGGTGGACAGTTCCTTGGCGGCCTGGTTGAGCGCGTTATCGACCTCCTGACGGTCGACCTTGCTGACGACGTCGAAGCTGGAATCCGCCATTGGACGCCCCTCCTCTTTCCTCGCTGAATGCTGCCGGTTTGTAACTTGGGTACATCTTCGTTGTACCCTGCTAGTCGCACCAAACCGGAAACGGGGCGGCGCGAAACCAGGCAGATTGCCCGAGCGGCCAATGGGAGCGGACTGTAAATCCGTCGGCTTACGCCTACGCAGGTTCGAATCCTGCATCTGCCACCCAAGTCAGGCCCCCTTTCGAGGGGGCCTGTTTGGTTTGTGGGGCCCGATCGTCACGGCTTGTCACAGGCCGTGTTGATCTCGACGTCCACACCAATCGAGGGGCTGCGGTTGATGGGTGGTCGGCGCCGCCGAGGGGACATTCGTGGCGGTCGAGGCTGTGATCGCGGAGGGACGCGCCAACTGAGCAGGTAGTTCCGGGGTTCTAGGAGCAGGTTGCTCAGGATTCAACCGGAGCTGACAGCTTTCTCGGATCTCGGACTGATCTTGCCGCTCAGGTATTGGTGAGGCGACGTTTTGGCGCTGTGATGACAAGATGTCGATTTCAGCCTTGCCCGAAGTGGTGCGTTTCTCCGACTGCGCCGAGGAACCGTGGGCGAATGGCGGTGGGAGCACGCGAGTAATCGCTGTCGGTCCTGCCGATTCGATGGTCGGTGGATTCGATTGGCGCTTGAGCGTCGCGTCGGTCACAAGTAGTGCCTTCTCCCAGTTCCCTGGAGTGGACCGGGTGATCGTATTGGCCGAGGGGCCGACGATGACGTTGGTGATCGACGGTGAAGAGTTCGAGCTTGATTCGTTTCGTCCCAGACAGTTCGCGGGTGAGTCGGTCGTTGCGTGCGAGACATCGACGCTGTCTTTTGATTTCAATGTGATGACGCGCCGACAGGTGTGTCGAGCTGAAGTCAGCATTCGTGTGGGTTCGGGCCATATCGGCGCCCCGCATGATGGCCTGACGTTCATTGTGGTGCTGGCAGGGTGTGCGACTGTTCGGTCAGCGGACGGTGGCACGGTGAGACTCAGTCGCTTCGACAGCGTGAGGTTGTCGTCGGCATCTGAGCTATCCGTCGGGGCCAAGGGGCGGGTGGCTCTCGTGCGTATCAGGTACACCCATCACCCGTGACGGCGGGCGGCTAAATCAGGCATGGAAGACATGGAATAGTCGGCACGCATGGAATCGGTTGTGACGCTGTCGGTCAGAGATGCCGGTGAGCTGCTGACGTTGCAGCGTGCTGCGTATGTGACTGAGGCGCAGGCTCACGACGACCTGAGCCTTCCCCCGTTGATGCAGTCCCTTGACGAACTGACGACCGAGCTGGCCAAGCCCGCAGTGGCCGCGTTCGGGTTGCGCGATGACGCCCAACGTCTGATCGCTGCCGTGCGCGTGTATCTCTTTCCGGCGGACCCACACACCGCCGAGTTGGGAAGGTTGGTCGTGGCCCCGGACATGCAGGGCCGGGGCCGGGGCAGTCGATTGCTCGAACTCGTGGAAGGGCGGCTTCCCGAGCAGGTCACCGATCTTCGACTGTTCGCGGGGGAGCGGAGCCTCGGCAACCTTCGGCTCTACTCCCGATTCGGATACCAGGAAACGCACCGTACCCCGACTCCAGGTGGCTACGCGCTGGTCCACCTGACCAAACGAGTGCGTTAGCAGCACGTGCCGTGGTCTGGATGGCCTTGGCCGGCCACCACGGTGTGGGCGATCAGGTTGACACCCGGCCGGTACGCCAGATGCAGATAGGTCGGTGCGTGCAGCCGGACGAAGTCGGCGCGGTGACCGGGATACAGCGCGCCGATGTCGTTGCGGCGCAGTGCTGCTGCACCGCCTGCGGTGGCGGCCCACAGGGCTTCAGCGGGAGTGAGATGCATATCGCGCACCGCTAGGGCGATACACAGCGGCATGCTGGTGGTGTAAGAGCTGCCGGGGTTGCAGTCCGTGGCGAGGGCCACCGTGGCACCGGCGTCGAGGAACCGGCGTCCGTTGGGCCACTGAGCCCGGGTGCTGAATTCGGCGCCGGGCAACAAGGTGGCGACTGTCGATGACCCGGCGAGGGCGTCGATGTCCTCGTCGGTGGCGTAGGTGCAGTGATCCACCGAGGCGGCGTCGAGTTCGACGGCAAGTTTGATGCCGTCGCCGCGGCCGAGCTGGCTGGCGTGCAGTCGTGGCTGCAAGCCTCGGGCAACTCCGGCAGTGAGAATGGCGCGCGCTTCATCGACATTGAAGGCACCCCGATCGCAGAAGACGTCGATCCAGCGGGCATGCGGGGCGCACGCCTCGAGCATGGTGGTGCGTACCAGCTCGACGTAATCGTCGCGATGGGAGGCGTATTCGGCTGGCACGACGTGCGCTCCGAGAAAAGTTGTCTCGCTGGTGTAATTGGTCGCCACGCGCAGGCTGCGGGCTTCGTCGGTGACATTGAGCCCGTAGCCGCTCTTGGTCTCGAAGGTAGTGACGCCGGCGTCGCGCAGTTCCCGGCCCAGGCGCGCAACATTGGCGGCCAAGACATCGTCGGTGGCCTGTCGGGTCGCCGCGACTGTTGTGGCGATACCACCGCCGTCGTAGGGCTGCCCCGCCATGCGGGCGGCGAATTCGGCGGCACGGTCGCCATCGAAGACGAGGTGGGCGTGGCTGTCGACGAAACCGGGAATGACCGCCGCATGCCGGCAGTCGACGCGCTGGTCCGCGGCGGGAGCGTTGGCGGCCGGTCCGACCCAGGCGATCTGCGCATTGTCGACCAGAAGCGCGGCGTCGGTGAGGATTCCGAGCGGGCTGTGATCGCCCTGGGTGGGGTCGTTGGTGACCAGTTCGCCGATGTTGTCGTAGAGCACGGTCATGAGGAACTCCTGATCGGTTCCGCGTCCAGCAGTGCGGTAATGCTTTGGGCGAGTGTGGATGTGGGCTGTTCGATGCTGGTGTGACGGCGGTCGGTCACCACGCGGCGGCCGTCGATGATGACGTCGGTGACGTCGGCGGCGGTCGCGGCGAACACCGCGGTTTCTGCCGCCGCCGGGCTGCCGGCAGTACGGATGGAGTTCAGGTCGACGGCGATGAGGTCGGCGCGATGGCCGATCCGTAGGTGGCCGGCGTCGCTGAAGCCGAGGGCCTGCTGTCCGTTGACGGTGGCCGCGGTGAGCAGATCGGCGGCGGGGAACAGGCCGCGTTCACGGCGGGCGAGTCGTTCGTCGAGTTCGACGCCACGGGCTTCCTCGAACAGGTCGATGACGGCGTGGCTGTCGGAGCCCAGGCTGAACAGTCCGGCGGCCTGCATGAGGGCTGAGGCGGGGCCGATGCCGTCGCCCAGGTCGCGTTCGGTGGTGGGGCAGAAGCAGACACCGGTGATGGTGGTGTCGAGGTCGGTGATGTCGGCGTCGGTGAGATGGGTGGCGTGCACCGCGGTTGTGCGCGGCCCCAGCGCTCCGTGATCGCGCAGCAGCGCGGTGGGGGTGCAGCCGTGCACGGCCAGGCATTGGTCGATCTCGGCGGTCTGTTCCGAGGAGTGCACGTGCAGCGGGGCGTCGTGGGTGGCGGCCCACTCCACGACGGCGCCCATGTGCGCGGCGGGGACCCCGCGCACCGAGTGCAGGGCCGCGCCGATCACGACCGAGCTGTCGCCGGTGTAGTGCTGGTGCAGGGTTTCGACGCGTTCGGCCCACCGCAGTCCGGTGTGGTCGCCGAAGCGTTGCTGCGGTCCGTCGGCCAAGGGCGAACCGTCGACACCCGAGCTGAGATAGCAGGTGTCGAGCAGGGTGATCCGTAACCCGGCGTCGCGGGCGGCGGCGATCAGGGCATGGCCCATGGCGTTGGGATCGGCGTAGGGGGTGCCACGATCGTCGTGGTGCAGGTAGTGGAATTCGCCCACGCAGGTGATGCCGGCCAGGACCATCTCGGTGTACACGCCGCGCGCCAGCTGGTAGTAGGAGTCCGGGGTCAGCCGGTCGGCGGCCTGATACATCAGGTTGCGCCAGGTCCAGAACGTGCCGCGGTCACGCTGGGTGCGTGAGCGCAGCGCGCGGTGGAAGGCGTGCGAATGGGCGTTGGCCAATCCCGGCAGGACCAATCCGGTCAGCGCCGTGTCGCCGTCGCCGCGGACAGTGTCGGCGGTGACGGCGGTGATGTAGCCGTCGGTGACCTCGATGGTGACTCCGTCGGCGACGGTGTCACCGCCGAGCCAGGCGTGCTCGCACCAGAACCGAGTGGCCGTCATCCGGCGATCCAATCCGCCATGACGGCCGCCAGCGCATCGGCGCCGAGGCGGCAGTCGCTGATCTCGGCGTACTCGTCGGGTGAGTGGGAGACGCCAGTGGGGTTGCGCACGAACAACATCGCGGTCGGCAGCACCGCCGCGAGCACCCCGGCGTCGTGGCCGGCGGCGGTGGGCAATACGGGCAGCTCACCGAACTGAGGCGCCAGGATGCGCTGAATACGCTCACGCGGTTCGCCGGGGAAGTGCACGGCCGGAGAGACGGACTCGATTTCGATCTGTACCGAGGTGAGATCGGTTCCGGCGTTGCGCGTGGCGTCGGCGGTGATGTCGTCGACGAGGGCGCGCAAGGTGTCCTCGTCGGCGGCGCGGGCGTCCAACCAGGCCAACACCTTCGACGGAATGGCGTTGGCGCCGTTGGGCGTGACCTGTAGCTTGCCGAAGGTGGCGACCGCCTGGTGGGCGGCTGCGCGGGTGCGGGCGTCGTGCACCGAGGTGGCGAAGGTGAGCATGGGGTCGCGGCGGTCGACCAGCCGGGTGGCCCCGGCATGGTTGGCTTCCCCGCAGAACGAGAACTGCCAGCGGCCGTGCGGCCAGATCGCCGAGGCGACGGCCAGCGGCTTGTCCACGAGGTCGAGTGCGCGGCCCTGCTCGACGTGTAGTTCGACGTAGACCCCGACCCGCTGGGTCAGCGTCGGGTCGACGCCGACGTGGCGAGGGTCGCGTCCGGCGGCGCTCATCGCCTCGGCCAGGGAGGTGCCCTCGGCGTCGCGCAGTCCCAAGGCGCGTTCGGCGGTGACCGCACCTGCCGACAGTTGCGAGCCGACGCATGCCACGCCGAAGCGCGCGCCCTCCTCGTCGGAGAACGCGGCGACGGCCACGGGGCGATGCGGGGTGACATCGGTGTGCTGCAGGATGTCGATCGCGGCGAAGGCGGTGATGATCCCCAAAGGACCGTCGAATGCGCCGCCGTCGGGAACCGAGTCCAGATGTGACCCGGTGACGAACGCATCGCGCGGGTCACCGGTGTGGCCGGGCGGTAGCCACCAGGACCACAGGTTGCCGTTGCGGTCCTCTTCGACGCTCATGCCGCGCTGCTGGGCTTCGCCAGCGAACCATTCGCGCAGTGTCAGATCGGCTGTGCTCCAGGCGAATCGGCGATACCCGCCGCTGGCGGGGTCGCGGCCGACGTCGAGGATGGACTCCCACAGAGAGTCGAAGGTGCTCACTTGGTGTCCTGCATGGGGATGCGCACGCCACGCTCCTTGGCGACGTCGGCGGCGTGGTCGTAGCCGGCGTCGACGTGGCGGATGACGCCCATGGCGGGGTCGTTGGTGAGCACCCGCTCGAGTTTGCGTGCGGCCAGTTCGGTGCCGTCGGCCACACACACCTGGCCGGCGTGGATGGAGCGGCCGATCCCGACGCCGCCGCCGTGGTGCAGTGACACCCACGAGGCCCCGGAGGCGGTGTTGACCAGGGCGTTGAGCAGGGGCCAGTCGGCGATGGCGTCCGAGCCGTCGAGCATGGCCTCGGTTTCGCGGTAGGGCGAGGCGACCGATCCGGAGTCGAGGTGATCGCGGCCGATGACGATGGGGGCGGAGATCTCACCGCTGGCCACCATCTCGTTGAACTTCAGCCCTGCGCGGTGGCGCTCGCCGTAGCCGAGCCAGCAGATGCGGGCGGGCAGTCCCTCGAAGGCCACCTTCTCTCCGGCCATGGTGATCCAGCGCCGCAGGTGCTCGTTGTCGGGGAACAGTTCCAGGATGGCGCGGTCGGTGGCTTCGATGTCCTTGGGATCGCCGGACAGTGCGACCCACCGGAACGGGCCCAGGCCCTCCTCGAACTGCGGGCGGATGTAGGCGGGCACGAATCCGGGGAAGTCGAACGCGCGGTTGTAGCCGGCCTTGCGGGCCTCGTCGCGGATGGAGTTGCCGTAGTCGAACACCTCGGCGCCGCGGTCCTTGAATCCGACCATCGCCTCGACCTGACGGGCCATGGAGGCCTGGGCCTGCTCGGTGAAGTAGCCCGGGTCCTTGTCGGCCATCTTGGCCATGTCCTCGAATTCGATCCCGACCGGCAGATACGACAGCGGGTCGTGAGCAGAGGTCTGGTCGGTGACGATATCGATGGGAGCATTGCGCGAGAGCAGTTCGGGGAACACCTCGGCGGCGTTGCCCACGAGGCCGATCGACAGCGGCTTCTTGGCGTCGCGGGCCTCGATGGCCTGGCGGAGCGCGTCGTCGAGGTCGGCGGCCCGAGTGTCGAGGTAGCGGTGGGCGATGCGGCGGTCGATGCGGCTCTCGTCGCAGTCCACGCAGATGGCCACGCCCTCATTCATGGTGACGGCCAGCGGCTGGGCGCCGCCCATGCCGCCGACGCCAGCGGTCAGCGTGATGGTGCCCGCCAGGGTGCCGTTGAACCGCTTCTTGGCCACCGCGCCGAAGGTTTCGTAAGTGCCCTGCAGGATGCCCTGGGTGCCGATGTAGATCCATGATCCGGCCGTCATCTGGCCGTACATGATCAGCCCGGCAGCTTCCAATTCGCGGAAGTACTCCCAGTTGGCCCAGTCGCCGACGAGGTTGGAGTTGGCGATGAGCACCCGCGGGGCCCATTCACTGGTCCGCAGGATGCCGACCGGCTTGCCCGACTGCACAAGCAGCGTCTCGTCGTTCTCGAGGTCACGCAGGCTGGCCACGATCGCGTCGAAGGCCTCCCAGCTGCGTGCTGCGCGGCCGGTACCGCCGTAGACGACCAGCTTGTCGGGGTGCTCGGCGACCTCCGGGTCGAGGTTGTTGCTCAGCATGCGCAGGACAGCTTCTTGCTGCCAGCCCTTGCAAGACAGGGTGGCTCCACGGGCGGCGCGCACGGTGCGGGGGCCGGAATTCTGCTCGGTCACGGTGATTCCTTTGAGGGGCTGTGCGGGTGGTGGCGTTGTTGGTGTCCAGCACACCGCATCCGGTCGCATTGCTGCAGAGCCGTTTCCGCGATACTGTCTCGAATCCGAGACAGATGGGTGGGTTGGGTGTCGAGTGCCTCTCCGGCCGTGGGCCGCTCCCTGGAGTTGCTGCTAGCGCTGGCGGCGCGCACCGGTCCGGTCGGTGCGGCGACGCTGGCCCGCGAGCTGGGCATTCCTCGATCAACGGTGTATCACCTGCTCGAAGTGCTCATCGAGCATCACTTCGTCGTGCATCTGCCTGAGCAGCGCGGCTACGGGCTGGGCGTGGCCGCTTTCGAGATCGGTTCGGCCTACATGCGCCACGAACCGCTGGAATTGCTGGCACGGCCGGTGCTGCGCCGACTGGTCGACGCGATCGGCGAGACCGCTCATCTGGGCGTCCTGCATGGCGCGGAGACGCTGTATCTGATCAAGGAACAGCCCGCAGTCGCCCGTGTGCCGGTGACGTTGGTGACCGACGTCGGTGTCCGGCTGCCGGCTCATCTGACGGCCAGCGGGCGGTCGATTCTGGCACACCTGCCCGCCGCTCAGGTGCGCGCGTTGTTCCCGGCGAGCACAGGGTTCGTGATCCGGACCGGCCGTGGTCCGACGTCGCTGCCGCAGCTGCGGCGGCTGCTCGGGGTTGAACGAAGCCAGGGTTGGGCCGAGGAGGACGGCCTGATCACCGAGGGGCTGCACTCGGTGGCTGCGTGCGCGTTCGACCATTCCAGCCGCCCGGTCGCGGCGATCAGCGTGACGCGGCGCGCCGACCGATCCTCGGTGGCGGTCAGCGAGCTGGTTCGTGCGGTGCGTCATGCCGCCCAGCAGCTGACGTGGGCGATGTCGGGGGTAGCGCCGCCGGGCTGGTTCTCGCGTTGACGTTGGTCAGGCGCCGCATTCGCAGTTGTGTGGGCTCTCAAACTGCTGCCGTTGGGCCCTCCGCCGCCGGCGGGCCGATTCGTAACGTTGTGTGGCAACGGGATCGGCGGACTGCAACGCGGGTACGGAAATGGGCCGCCGTTCGGCATCGACGGCGACCATGGTGAAGTAGCAGCTGTTGGTATGGCGCGCGATTCCGGAGATGATGTCGAGGGTGTCGACGCGGATCCCGATCTCCATCGAGGTGCGACCGGTGTAGTTGACCGATGCCGAGAAGGTGACCAGATCGCCGACGTGGATGGCGTCGCGAAACAGGACGCGATCCACCGAGAGCGTCACGACGTAGCTTCGGGCGTAGGCGCTGGCGCACGCGTAGGCGACCTGGTCGAGGATCTTCAGGATCGCTCCGCCGTGGACGTTGCCGGAGAAGTTGGCCATGTCGGGGGTCATCAGCAAGGTCATGGTCAGGCTGCGGGCCGGTGAATCCGGCGCGCCAGTGCTTGCGGAGGTGGGTGTCGGTTCTGGGCCGGTCACGGGTGTGTCCTCACGTGTGGTCGGGTGCCGTCACCGCTGGTGGCGTTGCGGTGCAGGGTGTGGGTCAGCGTGGCGGCGATCAGCGCGGCGGCGGCGCAGATCAGCGCGGGCGCGGTGTAGCTGTGCGTGCTGTCGCGCAAGTAACCCGCCAAGGTGGGGCCGACCAGCGCGGCCAGCCCGACGCTGGTGTAAAGGGCGCCGAGGGTAGCGCCGATTCCGTTGTCACCGAACAGATCTGCGGTAACTGCTGGGTACAGGCTGACGCACCCGCCGTAGGCGAGGCCGAACAGGACGGCGAAGCCGATCAGTACGGGCAGGGCACTGCTGGCCGCCCATCCCAGGAACGAGAACCCGAGGATGGCGGTCAGTGCAGCCAGCACACGCAGGCGCCCCATCCGGTCGGCGATACCGCCGAGCCCGAACCGGCCCAGGATGTTGCCGACGCCGATCAGTGCGATCAGCAGGGTCCCCATCTGCAGGGAGTAGCCCTGGTCACGGGCGGCCGGCACGAGGTGCACGTAGGGGATGAAGGTGCAGATCGAGGCCAGCAGCACCGAGAGGTAGAACCGGGCGAACACCGCGGTGCGCAGGACCGGCAACAGGGGCCGCGACGTCGACGCTATCGCTGCCGGGACGGCACGCGGACGTCGCCGAACCAGCAGCGCCGCAGGCAATCCCGCGGTGGCGATGGCGGCGCCGAGGATGACGAAGCACGTGCGCCATCCCAGTGTCGGCAAGACGGCGCCGACGGCCATCGGCGCCACGACCGTGCCGATTCCCAGTCCCGCGGTGGCGATGCCCGCCGCTGCGGAGCGCTTGACGGCGAACCAGGTTTGCACGGCGGCCATCGACGGTACATAGAGCAGGCCGATGCCCAAGCCGACACCGAGGCCGTAGCAGGCGTAGAGAGCGCTGAGCGTCGGTGCGCGCGAGGCCGCCAGGTATCCGGTCGTCATCACCAAGACCCCAGCCACGCACATCAGGCGGATGGATACGCGGTCGGCAAGTCGCCCCGCGATGGCGCCGAACAAGTGAAAACCGCCTGCAGCCAACGAGAACACCAATGCCACCGCCGAACGGGAGGCGTGGAACTCGTCGGCCAAGCCGGGAAAGGCGGCGGAAAAGGAGTATGCCGAGCCGTAGGTGACAGCGGTCAAGGCATGTACGGCCCACACCACCTGCCAACCGGCCCGGGTATCCAACCCTCGTGTGTCGCCGTCTGCCTCGGTCGCCGTCGGCGATGCCACCGCGGCCGAATCAGGGTGGCCGCCGCTCATCGGCCCCGGTCGCAGCGCAGTGCTGCGGCGCGCCGTCGAGTGGCCTCGGCGAGTTGGTGTGCTCTACCGGCGTCCGGGCCGCCGTGGCCGGCGATGGTGCTGTGCAGGTCGGCCTTGGCGTCCAACCATGCGGCCAGTGCCTCGCCGTCGGCGTCGCTGCAAGGTTTCGTAACCGAGAGCGTCGTCAGCGTGCGCAGGATGCTCATGCCGGTCCTTTCGTCGGATTTGTCCCAGAACGCCAGCAACCTTGGATGGCGACTTGTCAGCGCGCGGGGGAGGGGGCGTGCGGACTGGCGGTGGCGGCCCAGTTGAGGCTGTCGATCGCGGCCAGCACGGCATCCTCGGCGTCACGGCCACCGACGGTGACCCGCACTCCTTCGCCGTCGAACGCCCGGACCGAAACACCTCGGGCAACACAGGCGTCCTGAAGCTCCACTGTGCGCGACCCGACGGGGAACCAGACGAAGTTCGCACCGCTGGCCGGGGTAGCGAGCCCGCGCTTCGCGGCCTCGCTACGCAGGTACTCGCGTCCGTCGCGGACCACCTTGACGATGTGATCGGTGTGATCGGTGTCGGCCCACGCGGCCCGGGCGCCGGCCTCGGCAAGCCGGCTCAATCCGAACGGTGGCGCGGCTGCGCGGATGTTGGCGGCGACCTCCGGATGGGCGACCATGTACCCGGCGCGTAGTCCGGCCAGGCCGTAGGCCTTGGAAAAAGTCCGGAAGACAACGACATTGGGGTATTGGTGGACCAGGCTGAGCCCGTCGACGTTGGTGCTGGCGAACTCCTGGTAGGCCTCGTCGAGCAGTACCAGCACGTTGCCTGGCGCCGAGGTGATGAGGCGCTCGATCTCGCTGCGGGGCAGTTCGGTGCCGGTTGGATTGTTGGGGTTGCACACGATGATCGCCCGGGTGGCCGGGGTGATTGCGGCCAGCATTGCGTCAATGTCGTGGGTGTGGGTGGCATCGAGGGAAACCGCGACCGGGGTGGCCCCGACGACACCGATGAGGATCGGGTAGGCCTCATAGCTGCGCCAGGCGTGCACGACCTCGGAGCCGGCCCCGGTGTAGGCGGCCAGCGTGTGCTGCAGCACCGCCAGAGATCCGCCGCCGACGACGATCTGCTCGGGGGCGACCTGCAACCGGGTGCTCAGATCGGCGATGAGCAGATCACCTTGCAGCGAGGGATACAGGTGAGCCTGCCCGGCCGCCTCCGCGATGGCCTGCTGCACACGCGGCGACGGCGGCACCGTCGATTCATTCGACGACGCGCGCCAGCGCACCTGGCTCAGGCCCGCGGCGCGCGAGTAACGGGGCAGCTCGGCCACCACGGGACGAGGCCGTACGGTCGGGCGGACGGGCTGATCGGGCACGGATGCTCCCAATGGGTGGGCGGGGACGGAGCGGGTCACTGCAATGCGCCGATCGCACTCTCGGCGGCTGCCACCAGCGCCCCACTGTGGGCCAGGTCGACGACGGCGCCGATCTCGGGGGACAGGTAGCGGTCGGCGCCCGGGCCCTCGATCACACCGTGGGCGTGCAGGTTCTCGGCGGTCTGCACGCCGGACGGGAAGGGTTCGCCGTACAGGTGCTCATAAACCCGTGGGCCGAGAAAGCCGATCAGCGCACCCGGCTCGGCGGCGGTGACGTGCCCCAGCGAACCCCAGGAGGCGAACACGCCGCCGGTGGTGGGGTGGCGCAGATACACCAGGTAGGGCAGGTGGGCCTGCTTGTGCAGTTCGACGGCCGCGGCGATCTTGACCATCTGCAGGAACGCCACCGTGCCTTCCTGCATACGGGTGCCGCCGGAGCTCGGTGAGGCCAGCAGCGGCAGCCGCTCGGCTGTGGCTCTCGTCACCGCGGCGGTGATCCGCTCGGCGGCGGCCACCCCGATCGACCCGGCGAGGAAGTCGAACTCGCACGCCACCACGGCCACCCGGCGGCCGAAGATGGTGCCTTCCCCGGTCAGCACCGACTCGTCGAGCCCGGTCTTCGCCGACGCATCGGCCAGTTCGCGCTGGTAATCCGCAGAGCGGGCGACCTCGACGGGCGGTGCGTCCCAACTGCGGAACGAGCCTTTGTCGAGCACTGCATCACGAAGCGCGCGGGCGCCGATCCGACTCACGGCGCCAGCCTATATAGGCTGGCCACATGATTGGTGTGACCAGAGACGGCAATGTCCTGACCCTGGAACTGCAACGCGAAGAGCGGCGCAACGCGCTGAACTGCGAGCTTGTCGACAGCCTGCGGGAAGCGGTCGAGAATGCTGCCGAGCAGGATGTCCGGGCAATCGTGCTGACTGGGGCCGGCTCGGTGTTCAGCTCAGGCGCGGACCTGACCGATGCCGCGGGCATGGCCGAAAAGCTCCCAGACAAGGCGCTGGCGCTGAACTTGGCGATCGACAGGACCCCGGTTCCGGTGATCGGCGCGATCAACGGCCCGGCGATCGGCGCCGGCGTCATCCTTTCGATGATCTGCGATCTGCGGGTCGTCGCCCCTGACGCCTACTTCCAGTTCCCCGTCGCAAGGTACGGCCTGGCCCTCGACAACTGGAGTATCCGCCGGCTGACCTCGCTGGTCGGCCACGGCCGGGCGCGGGGAATGCTGCTCGGCGCCGAGAAGCTCACCGCGGAGACCGCGCTTCAGACCGGGATGGCCAACCGCATCGGCACGCTGGCCGACGCGCAGAAGTGGGCCGCCGAGCTTGCCGGGTTCGCTCCGCTGGCGCTGCAGCACGCCAAGCGGGTGCTCAATGACGACGGTGCTTACGAGGAGTCGTGGCCGGCCCACAAGGAGCTGTTCGACAAGGCGTGGGGCAGCCAGGACGTCATCGAAGCCCAGGTGGCCCGGATCGAGAAGCGCCCGCCGAACTTCAACGGGGCCTGACGTGCTGCGCGCTGCGCTGCGGTTGGGCACCAGGTCGGCTTCAGTGCTGGCCGGCGGGTGGTTGGTGCGCGCGCTGAACGGGACCTATGCCTCGGTGGGGGCCCTGCCTCGCGACATCCGCCCGGCGGCGCAGCGGTCCACGCAGTACGCCGACGGTGTGTTCGTCAACGTCGAGCCGGCATCGCCCGGGATCAGCATGAGCTCCGAAGAGTGGCGCATGCTGATCGCCGAGATGTTCGCCCCGCGCTCGGCCAGCCGGCCGCCCGGGCCGATCCCGCTGGCCGAGCCGTCCGAAAATGCCGACGGGGAAGCCGCGGCCTGCGCGGTGTCCTGGTACGGGCACTCCACCGCGCTGGTCGAGATCGATGGCTACCGGGTGCTGACGGATCCGGTCTGGAGTCAGCGCTGCTCGCCGTCGCGGGTGGTGGGACCGCAACGGCTGCACGAGCCGCCGCTGCCGCTGGAGGCGCTGCCTGCCGTCGACGCCGTGGTGATCAGTCATGATCACTACGACCATCTCGACATCGAGACGATCCTGGGGTTGGTCCGCACGCAGCGGGCGCCATTCGTGGTGCCGCTGGGGATCGGCGCGCATCTGCGTAAGTGGCGGATTCCCGAAGACCGCATCATCGAGCTGGACTGGAACGAGAGCTACCGGATCGGCGAGCTGACCCTGGTGTGCACGCCGGCCCGCCACTTCTCGGGGCGGCTGTTCCAGCGCAACACCACGCTGTGGGCCTCGTGGGCTTTCATCGGGCCGCAACATCGGGCGTTCTTCGGCGGCGATACCGGCTACACCAAGAGCTTCTCCGAAATCGGTTCGGAATACGGGCCTTTCGACCTGACCCTGCTACCGGTCGGTGCTTACCACCCGGCCTGGCCCGACATTCACATGAATCCCGAGGAAGCGGTGCGCGCCCACCTGGACGTCACCGATTCCGGTCTGCTGGTGCCGGTTCACTGGGGCACGTTCCGGCTGGCCCCGCACCCGTGGGCGGATCCGGTGCGGCGGTTGCTGGCGGCGGCCGACCCGGCCGGGGTGCCTGTCGTGGTGCCGAAGCCCGGCCAGCGGGTCGACCGGGAATCTCCTGTGGTGGACCCGTGGTGGCAGATGTAGCCCCACTTGTAACCGCATTGCACCGAGCCCGGGCAGGTTTGCGGGCATACTCGCGTCCTGTGTCGAACCTTCGCGTCGTGACGCGTATCGCGGCAGTGGGCCTCGCGGTGGGTGTCGCCGCCCTGACGGGCTGCGCCAACGCCACCCAAACCGCCCAGCCGATCGCCGACCAGCCGCCGCCGCTGGTGCCCGCGATGCCGTTGCCGGAGAACGCCGTGCACAACGCTGTCGCCAGGCTGGACGGTATCGCCGAGGAGCTGGTGCGCGATGCGAAGATCCCCGGTATGGCCGTTGCCGTGGTGCATGGCGGAAAGACGGTGTACGCGAAAGGTTTCGGCGTCCGCGATGTGCGTGACGGCGACGCCGACGGCAACCGGGTGGACGCTGACACGGTGTTCCAGCTGGCCTCGCTGTCGAAATCGCTGTCGGCCACCGTGGTTGCCCAACAGGTCGGCGCGGGTGCTGTCGAATGGGATACCCCGATGGTTTCCAAGCTGCCATGGTTCGCACTGTCGGACCCCACCACCACCCGGCTGGTGACTGTGGGAGACATGTTCGCGCACCGGTCGGGTCTGCCCGACCATGCCGGGGACAAGCTCGAGGATCTCGGCTATGACCGGCGCTACGTGCTGGAGCATCTGCGCCGGCTCCCTCTGGAACCGTTCCGGATCTCCTACGCCTACACCAACTTCGGGCTCACCGCAGGGGCCGAGGCGGTGGCGGCGGGTGCCGGGAAGGACTGGGCGGACCTGTCCCGGGAGGTGCTGTACCGGCCGCTCGGGATGAGCTCGACGAGTTCGCGTTTCGCCGATTTCCAGGTCAGGGCCAACCGGGCCGTCGGGCACATCCGGATCGACGACCGATACGAGCCGCAGTACGTGCGGGATCCCGACCCACAATCGCCTGCCGGCGGGGTGAGCTCCTCGGTCAACGATGTCGCCCGCTGGCTGGCCATGGTGCTGGCCAACGGCAAGTATGCGGACCGGCAGATCGTCGACGAGAAGGCGCTGCTTCCCGCCCTCACCCCGCAGGCGGTGTCGAGCCGTGCGACGGAGCCCGCGATGCGGTCCGGGTTCTACGGTTACGGGTTCAACGTCGGGTCGACCTCGGCCGCCCGAATGCAACTCAGCCATTCTGGGGCTTTCGAGCTTGGGGCGGCAGCCAATTTCGTCGTCCTGCCGTCGGCCGATGTGGCCATCGTGGCGCTCACCAATGCCACACCGACGGGCGTACCGGAAACGCTGACCGCGGAGTTCGCCGACCTGGTGCAGTTCGGCGAGGTGCGCGAGGACTGGCGCAAGCGATTCGCCGACGCGTTCGCCGAGATGGATGCGCCGGAGGGCGAATTGGTGGGCAAGCAGCCGCCCGCGGATCCGGCACCTGCCAAGCCTCTTTCGGGCTACACCGGGGTGTATCGCAACGATTACTGGGGGCCGGCCACCGTGACCGAAAAGGACGGGAAGCTGAACCTGGCGCTGGGGCAGAAGCTCAGCGTGCCGCTTGAGCATTGGGACGGTGACGTGTTCACCTTCAGGTTCGTCACCGAAAACGCCCCGCCGGGGACCATCTCCAAGGCGACGTTTTCCGGTGACAGACTAACGCTGGAGTATTTCGACGAGGACGGGACGGGGGCTTTCGCCCGATGAGCAGCTTGCGCGAAGAGAGGCAGCCCCGATGACCATGACCACAGCAGCCGGTCTCAGCGAAGCCGAGGTGGCCCAGCGGGTTGCCGAGGGTAAGTCCAACGATGTCCCGACGCGTGCCGCGCGGACCATCTCCGAGATCATCCGCGGCAACGTGTTCACCCGGATCAATGCGATTCTGGGTGTGCTGTTCCTGATTGTGATATCGACGGGGTCGGTGATCAACGGCGCCTTCGGCCTCCTGATCATCGCCAACAGCGCGATCGGCATCATTCAGGAGATCCGGGCCAAGCAGACCCTGGACAAGTTGGCCATCGTGGGCCAGGCCAAGCCCACCGTGCGCCGCGAATCCGGTAGTCGCGCAGTGCTGCCCAGCGAGGTGGTGCTCGACGACATCATCGAACTCGGGCCCGGCGATCAGATCGTGGTGGACGGTGAGGTTATCGAGGAATCCAACCTTGAGGTCGACGAGTCGTTGCTGACCGGTGAGGCCGACCCGATCGTCAAGGAACTGGGCGAGGCGGTGATGTCGGGCAGTTTCGTGGTCGCGGGCTCCGGCGCCTACCGGGCCACCAAGGTGGGACACGAGGCCTACGCCGCCAAGCTGGCCGAAGAGGCCTCCAAGTTCACCCTGGTGAAATCCGAACTGCGCAACGGCATCAACAAGATTCTCCAGGTCATCACGTACATGCTGGTGCCGGCGGGGCTGCTGATCATCTACAGCCAGCTGTTCACCACCGACCCCGAGATGCTGGATTCGCTCAAGCAGACCTACCACGACATCGTCGACAACGAGGGTGGTTGGCGAGAATCACTGGCAATCATCATGAGTCAGATCTTCACCACCGATGCGGTGTGGCATGAACCGGTGCTACGCATGGTGGGTGCGTTGGTGCCGATGGTGCCCGAAGGCCTGGTGCTGATGACCTCACTCGCGTTCGCGGTCGGGGTGGTGCGGCTGGGCCGGCGCCAGTGCCTGGTCAATGAGCTTCCCGCGATCGAGGGCCTGGCCCGCGTCGACGTGGTGTGTGCCGACAAGACCGGAACGCTGACCGAAAACGGTATGCGGGTAAGTGATCTCAAGCTCTGCCAGCAGGGCCGCGAAGATGCTGTTGCGCAGGTACTGGCGCAGCTGGCCTCCGATGACGCCCGGCCCAACGCCAGCATGGTGGCGATCGCCGAGGCCTACGGCACGCCGCCGGGCTGGACGGCCACCGCGACGGCCCCGTTCAAGTCGGCCACCAAGTGGAGCGGCGCGTCTTACGGCGAGCACGGCAACTGGGTGATCGGTGCCCCGGATGTGTTGTTGGACTCCAGCTCACCGGTGGCCGAGCAAGCCGAGGAGATCGGTGCCAAGGGGCTGCGGGTGCTGCTGGTCGGGTCCTCCGATCTGGCGGTCGACGCGCCGCGGGCCCCCGGAACCGTCACTCCCGTCGCGCTGGTGGTGCTGGAGCAGCGGATCCGGCCGGATGCCGGTGAAACGCTCGATTACTTTGCTTCCCAGCATGTCTCGGTCAAGGTGATCTCGGGTGACAACGCGGTGTCGGTGGGCGCGGTGGCGGGCAAACTGGGCCTGCACGGCGAGACGATGGACGCCAGGCAGTTGCCCCACGAGCCGGAGCAGCTGGCCGACGCGCTGGAGGAGTACACCACGTTCGGCCGGGTGCGCCCGGATCAGAAGCGGGCCATGGTGCATGCCTTGCAGTCGCGCGGGCACACGGTGGCCATGACCGGGGACGGCGTCAACGACGTGCTGGCCCTCAAGGACGCCGACATCGGTGTCGCGATGGGTTCGGGCAGTTCGGCCTCGCGCGCGGTGGCTCAGATCGTGTTGCTGGACAACAAGTTCGCCACGCTGCCCTACGTGGTCGGCGAGGGCCGGCGGGTGATCGGCAACATCGAGCGGGTCTCGAACCTGTTCCTCACCAAGACTGTGTACTCGGTCCTGCTGGCGATCCTGGTCGGGTTGGCCGGGTTGTCGTCCAAGTTGTTCGGCACCGATCCGCTGTTGTTCCCGTTCCAGCCGATCCACGTCACCATCGCGGCCTGGTTCACCATCGGCATCCCGGCATTCATCCTGTCGCTGGCCCCGAACAATGAACAGGCCCATTCGGGTTTCGTGCGCCGGGTGATGACGGCGGCGCTGCCCTCGGGCGTGGTGGTGGGTACTGCCACGTTCGTCTCCTACCTGGTGGCCTATGAGGGCCGGGCGGCCGGCCTGGTGGGGCAGACGCAGGCCTCGACGGCGGCACTCATCACCTTGTTGGTGTCTTCGTTGTGGGTGCTGTCGGTGGTGGCCCGCCCGTACGAGTGGTGGCGCGTGGCGCTGGTCGCGGTCTCCGGGCTGGCGTATGTGCTGATCTTCTGTTTGCCGCTGGCTCAACGCCTGTTCATGCTGGATCCGTCGAATCTCAAGGTCACCGCAATCGCGCTGGGCATCGGCCTGGTCGGGGCCGCGTTGATCGAGGCGCTGTGGTGGGTCCAGGGCATGGTCCTGGGGGAGAAGCGCCGGTTGTGGAGATAGCTGGCAGCGGGGAGAATGCGGAGCGTTCGGTAGACACCGAGAAGGTATCGAGAAGATAGGGTGGGATGATGGGATTCCTGGACAAGGCCAAGGACCTTCTGTCGCAGAATGCTGACAAGGTCGAGCAGGCCATCGACAAGGCCGGCGACATCGTCGACGAGAAGACGCAGGGCAAGTACTCCAGCGTGGTCGATAAGGCGCAAGAAGCGGCGAAGAACGCCCTCGACAAGGAAGAACCGCAGCAGTAGCTTATGGCCAAATTGTCTGTCTCCGTCGATGTTCCGTTGCCGCCGGAGAAGGCGTGGGAGTACGCCTCTGATCTGTCCCGATACGACGAGTGGCTCAGCATCCACCGGGCATGGCGGTCGAAGTTGCCCGAAACCCTGGAAAAGGGCACGGTCATCGACTCGATCGTCGAGGTCAAGGGCATGCTGAACCGCGTGAAGTGGACGCTGGTGAATTACAAACCGCCGCAGTCCTTGACCCTCAACGGCGAGGGCCGTGGCGGGGTAAAGGTCAAGCTGATCGGAAAGATCACGCCGGCCGCCGTTGATGGGGGAGAGGGCGCGAAAGTGTCCTTCGATGTCCACCTCGGCGGACCTGCGCTGTTCGGGCCGATCGGCATGGTGGTCGCGGCCGCGCTCAAGGGCGATATCCAGCAGTCGCTCAACAAGTTCAAGGCGCTCTACGCGTCGTCGTAATTTCTCTCGCCGAGCAGACGCAAAACTGCCCTTTCTCTAGGGAAAACAGGCAGTTTTGCGTCTGTTCGCCGTTAGAGGGTGAGCAACACCCAGATCGCTGCGATCGAGCCCAAAGCGGCCGCGCCGTAACTGCAGACCGCGATCGCCCGGTCGAAGCGACCGAGTTTCAGGCCGTGCTCGAGCATGAAGCGGAACCTGTGGGCCCAGTGGAAGAGTCCCAGCACAAAGATGCCGGCGAGCACGATCCTGGTCAGCGGATTGCGCACCACGGCCAGCAGATGTGTTGGATCTGGGGCGTCGAGAAGGCCGAGTGGGAACACCACGCCGAACAGCAACATCAGCACCGGTAGCGTCAGCGCGGTCACCATACCGCCGGCCGAGAACAACAGCCAGAAGTACGGTTCCGGCGTCCGACGGGCCGGCGTGCTCATGTCAGCACCACCCATGCGATCACCGCCGAGACGACGAGCCATGCGAGGTAATGGCCGGCGAGCACCGCGCCCGCGGGCACCCGCCGGCCCCGCAGGTGCACGATCATCGCGCGTGGCGCCAGGCTGAACCAGGTCACGGTGTGCAACAACAGCAATGCCAGCGTCACCAGGTTCAGTGCGATCACCAGCGGGTGGCTGCTGAAATCCTGAAACCAGTCATTGCGGCCCGTGCCGAGCGCCCACACCAGCAATCCCAGATACACCACCGACCAGGCCACGGCCTTGCAGCTGGCCTCGCGGAGCATGTACCGCAGGTACGACGGTCGTTTGACCCACCACAACACGGGCACCGGCTGTCGATACGTCGTCACTGCGCGGCCCTCGGGAGAAGCAGGCTCTTCACCGAATGTGTTGCGGCCGTGAGCTTGTAGCGCTGGATCGCGCCGGCCGGATCGACACCCTTCGGGCAGGCCACCGAGCATTCACCGACATAGGTGCACGCCCAGGCTCCGTCCGCGGCGGCCAGCACATCGCGCCGGTCCTCCTCGCCTTCGTCGCGGGAATCCAGGTTGTACCGCTGGGCCAACGCGATCGCCGCCGGCCCCAGGAAGTCCGGGTCCAGCGCGTAGACCGGACACGCCGAATAGCACAGCATGCAGTTGATGCACATGCTGAACTTCTTGAACTCCTCCATTTCGGCTGGGGTTTGGAGGTATTCGGCATCCTCGGCCGGGGTGTCGCCGTCGCGGATGATCCACGGCTTGACCCGGGGGAGTTTGGTCATGAAGTCGCTGATGTCGACGACGAGATCGCGGATCACCGGGAAGTTGCGCATCGGCTCCACCCGCACCGGCCCGGGCAGATAGTCGACGAGAAAGGTGGCGCAGGCCAGTTTCGGGTCACCGTTGATGGTCATGCCGCAGCTGCCGCAGATCCCCATCCGGCAGGACCACCGGAAGCTCAGCGTGCCGTCGAGCCGGTCCTTGATGTAGTTCAGTCCGTCCAGGACCGCCCACTCCCGTGTGAGCGGAACATCGTAGGACTGCAGCACCGGCTCGGTATCGGTTTCGGGTCGATATCGAGCCACCTCCATGACAATTCGGTCTGCCATCTCATCTCCCGTAGACGCGTTCGCCCGGTGGCCAGCGGGTGATTTTGACCGGCATATAGTCGATCCGCGCTGAGCCGTCGGGCTCTCGATGGGCCATGGTGTGGGCGAGGAACTGCTCGTCGTCGCGGCTGGGGAAGTCGGTCCGCTGGTGAGCGCCGCGGGATTCCGTGCGGTGTGAGGCCGATTCGATGATCGTCTGGGCGATGTCGAGCATTCCCGACAGCTCCAGAAATGCCAGCAGCTCCGTGTTGAACGTGTGGCTGTGATCGTCGATGCCGGCATTCGCGAAGCGCGCCTGCAGTTCGCGCACCTGCTCGGCCGCCTTGGTCAGGGTGGGGCCGTCGCGGTAGATACCGGCCGCGGTCTCCAGCACGCTCTGCATGTCGGTGCGAATGTCGGCGATGCGTTCACCGCCGCTTTCGGCGCGCCGGCTCAGGTCGTGTTCCAGGCGCTGCTCCTCGGTGCGGGCCTGGGTCTGCACCGAGGCGGAGGCGGCACCGGCCCGGGACACGTACTCGGCTGCGGCGCATCCGGCCCGGGCGCCGAACACCAGCAGCTCGGGCAGTGAGTTCGAACCCAGCCGGTTGGCCCCGTTGATGCTGACGCACGCGGTCTCACCGGCCGCATAGAGACCGGGAAGTGTTGTGGCGCCGCTGATATCGGTGTGGACCCCGCCCATCATGTAGTGCACGACGGGTCGCACCGGCACCAGTTCGGAGACCGGGTCGATGTGCTGATAGTCGCGGCACAGTTCCCGGACGAACGGAAGCTTGGCGTCGATGAGCTTGGCCCCCAGGTGTCGTAGGTCCAGGTAAACAACCGGACCGTAAGGGGTTTCGTCAGTACGCCCTTTCTCCAGCTCGTGGATGAACGCCTGCGACAGCCGGTCGCGCGGACCGAGCTCCATGCTGCGCAGCTTGGGTTCGGGTGTGGGCGTGCCCAGGTCGTAATCCTGCAGGTACCGGTAGCCGTCCTTGTTGAGCAGCCATCCCCCCTCGGCGCGGGCGGCCTCGGTGATCAGGATGCCGGTGAACGGCAACCCGGTGGGGTGATACTGCACGAATTCCATGTCCTTGAGCGGTGCTCCGGCCCGGAACGCCAACGCCATTCCGTCGCCGGTCTTGATGTTGGCGTTGGTGGTGAACGGGAACACCCGGCCGCATCCGCCGGTGCACATGATCACCGCGTCGGCCAGGATGGTCTCGATGCGTCCGGTGGCCAACTCGATCGCGACCAGACCGCGTACCGCGCCGTCGTCGACCAGCAATGTGGTGGCGAACCATTCGTCGTAACGTGCGATGCCCGGATAAGAAAGCACCCGCTGGAACAAGGTGTGCAGCAGGTGGAATCCGGTCTTGTCGGCGGCGAACCAGGTGCGCAGGTTCTTCATGCCGCCGAAGGCGCGGACGGCGATGTGCCCGTCCGGGGTGCGGCTCCACGGACAACCCCAATGCTCGAGCTGCATGAGCTCACGGGGTGCCTCGGCGACGAACGCCTCGACCGCATCCTGATCGCAGAGCCAGTCCCCGCCGGAAATCGTGTCGTAGGCATGCTCGTCGATGCTGTCGTCGGCTCCGGCCACGGCGGCCGCACCGCCTTCTGCCGACACCGTGTGGCTGCGCATCGGGTACACCTTCGACACGATCGCAACGGACAGACGCGGGTTCGCCTCGGCGATGGCGATCGCGGCGCGCAGACCGGCGCCGCCCCCTCCGATCACCACTATGTCGTGTGAGGCCGTCATCGGCGGTTCTCAAACTTCGAAAGCCTCATGTTCGCCGCAGCGCTCGTCTCTCAGGACTTTGCCGTCGTGCCTGATGGTGCGGATGCTGACGCAGCCGTCGTGGTAGGTGTGTCGAATATCGCGGCAGCCGCAGGCGAACGTGAAGTCGTCGAAGCTCAGGCCGTCGTCGTCATTCTCGATGTGGTGGTCGCCCTGTGTGGTTCGTCCACAGGGCGCCTTCTGGCTGGGGAAATGCGTCGTTGTGGCGGTCATCGTCCCGCCTCCTCGGGTCCGGCGTAAGTGATCCAGATCACCTCAGCGTATGCCTGTCGCAACCCACCCGTCCATGGCTACTTCAACTGGTCCCGGAGTTCCCGCTTGAGCACCTTGCCGTAGCTGTTCTTGGGCAGCGCGTCGATGAACTCGTAGCGCTTGGGCCGTTTGAACCGGGCGATGCGTTCCAGCAGGTGAGCGTCGAGCGCTGCCGCGTCGATCTCGCCGGTTCCGGCGGCGACCACGAACGCCACCACCACCTCACCCCAGTCCGCATCTGGTGCCCCCACCACGCCGGCCTCGACCACGCAGGGGTGTTCCAGCAGTGCTTCTTCCACCTCGCGGGGATAGATGTTGCTGCCCCCACTGATCACCACGTCCTTGGAGCGATCGCGCAGGGTGAGGTAGCCGCGCGCATCGAAGGAACCCATGTCGCCGGTGTGCAACCAGCCGTCCTTGAGCGTGGCGGCGGTGGCGACCGGGTTGTTCCAGTAACCCGACATGACGACGTCCCCGCGGCAGACGATCTCGCCGATCTCGTCGACCGCAGCTGGGGTGCCGTCTGCGGTGAGCACGGCGACCTCGACGCCGGAACGCGGATACCCCACCGAGCCCAGCGTCGCATCGTCGGCATCAATGTGGTCGCGACGGCGCAGCCCGGTGATCGTCATCGGCGCTTCGCCCTGCCCGTAGAGCTGCACGAAGATCGGGCCGTAGGCCGCCAGCGATTTCTTGAGGCTGTCGACGTACATCGGTCCGCCCCCGTACACCACGGTTTTCAGGTTCTCGGGCCGGGGCCGGCCGGTCTGGATCAGGCGCTGCACCATGGTCGGTGCCAGAAAGGCGCTACTGCCGGGGTGGTGGCCGCACAGATCCAGAAACTCGCCGGGTTCGAACGCCGCGGATTCGGGCACCACCTGACGGGCGCCGCGCAGCACGTAGGGCGGGATGTACAGGCCGGAGCCGTGCGACATCGGGGCGCCGTGGATCAGGCTGCAGTTCTCGTCCGGGTCATCGAAATCGGCCAGGTGCGCCACCGTCATCGCCATCAGGTTGCGGTGGGACAGCATGGCGCCCTTGGACTTTCCGGTGGTACCACTGGTGTAGAACAGCCAGGCAAGGGAGCTCGGGGCAGTGGTCGGCGGGTCTGCCGGCTCAGCGCCGAACCGGCCCGAGTAGCTGTCGGTGCCGATGGTCTCGACGGGTACGTCGGTTACCGTGGCCAGGCCGTCGGCGAGCTTGGCCGACGCGAACACCTGCGCCGCACCGGAATCGGCCAGGATGTCGGCCATCTCGCGGGGATGCAGCTTGTAGTTGATCGGCACGAACACGCACTCGGCCGCCCAGATGGCGAACATCAGCTCGACGATCTCGGGCCGGTTCTCGCTGGCGACGGCGACGCGGGTGCCGAGATCGCCGAGCGACTTCAGCGAGGTGGCCAGCCGCAGCACGCGGTCGCGCAACTGTGCCCAGGTGAGCAGTTGACGTTCGCCCAGGAAGACCGCGCCTCGGTCACCGAACCGGGCGGCGGCCTGATCGAGCACCGCGAAAACGTTCATGACTGAGACCCATCCTCAATCCATTTGGCGCGCAGCGCGAAATCGGAGAGATACTTCGTCGAGCTCCAGCCGCCGTCGACGACGATGGTCTGCCCGTTGATGAAGCTTCCGCCGTCGGAGCACAGGAACGCCACGGTGGCGGCGATGTCCTCGACCCGGCCCAGGCGGGTGTGCGGGGTCATCTCGGTCTGCATCTTGCGGAAGCCCGGATCGTCGAGACGTCGCTCGACCATCGGGGTGACGGTGACGCCGGGGGCCACCGCGTTGCACCGGATGCCCTGCGCGCCGTATTGGCACGCGATGTGGGTGGTCAGTGCGGTCAATCCGCCCTTGGCGGCCGAGTACGCTCCGCCGCGCAGCCCACCGACGACGGCGAAGGTAGAGGTCACGTTGATGATGGCCGAGCCAGGTCCCATGTGGGGCAGCACATCTCGCGCCAACCGAAAGGGCGCCCGCAACATGATCCCCAGGAAGCGGTCCAAGGTTTCGTCATCGGTCTCGTGCAGGGGTTTGGGGCTGCCGATGCCGGCGTTGTTGATCAGGAAGTCGATGCGGCCCCAGCGGGACAACGCCGCCTCGACGATGCGCTGTGGTGCGTCATCCTCGGTGAGGTCGACGGCCAGGGTCGCGATCCGGTCCGGGTCACCCACCGCTCGTTCGAGTTCGGCGAGCCGGTCCTGGTCTCGGCCGGTTCCGAGCACGGCCATGCCCGCGTCGGCAAGCGTGGTGGCACAGCCGAATCCGATGCCGCTGCTGGCTCCGGTGACGATCGCGACCTGCATTCTATTCGCCCTTCAACCGTGCTCGGATCTGATGCTTCAGTACTTTGCCCGCGTCGTTCTTCGGCAGAGCATCCCAGATCTCCACCTGCTCGGGTGTTTTGAACCGGGCCAGACCATGCTCGGCCAGGACCCGGCCCAGGTCGGTCACGTCGGGGCGCGGACCGTCGGCGGTCACCAGTACCGCGCAGGCACGTTCCCCGGTGCGGTCGTCGGGCAGGCCGACCACGGCTACCTCGATGATGCCGAGGTGACCGATCAGAAGGTCCTCGACTTCCTTGGGGGAGATGTTCTCGCCGTTGCGGATGATGAGGTCCTTGGTCCGACCGGTCACTTGAAGGTAGTCGCCGTCGACCCATCGCCCGAGGTCCCCGGTGCGGAAGAAGCCGTCCTCGTCAAAGGATTCGATCTCGTCCTCTGGGTGCAGGTACCCGAGCAGCATCTGCGGGCCTCGGGCCCGGATCTCGCCGGAGACCAGCCGGATCTCGGCGATGCCGGGACGGCCGTCGGTCTCCGCGGCGTGCTCGGTGCCCACGGGGATCAATGAGCCGACAGTGGTGACCGGAACCTCGGTGGAGCCGTACACCCGGCTGACCGCAGACCGCTCGAAGTAGTCCGAGGCCCGCCGGATGAGCGAGGGCGGCACCGATGCGCCACCGCAGATGAACACCTTGAGATCGGGCAGCCGGGTGCCGGATCGTTCGGCGGCCCCCAGGAGCTGCTCCAGAAACGGTGTGGCCCCGGCCATGTGGGTGCACTTGCGTTCGGTCAGCAGGACCACGCCGTCCTCGGCGTTCCAGCGCTGCATCAGCACGGCGGTGCTGCCCAGTAACAAGGGGCATTCGAAGGCGTAGATGGAGCCACCGATGTGGGCGATGGGGGACGGCACCAGGAAGGTATCCCCGGGATCGATCATCCAGTGCTCGCGCAGCTGCAGGATCAGTGCGTTGATCGAGTTGTGGCTGTGCAGAACGCCTTTGGGGCGTCCGGTGGTGCCTGAGGTGTACATGATCATCCGGACGTCGTCCGGGTCGAGCCTGGGCAGGTCCCGGTCGGGCGCGGCGGGCAGGGTGTCGAATGCGCGGTGCGGGCCCGGATCCCCGCGCAGCACCACCACTTCCGGAGGTGTGTCCATCTGACTGCACACCCGGGTGAGCATCGCGGCGTAGTCGTGGTTACCGAACTGGGCGGGGATGAAGATTGCGCGACTGTGCGCATCGTCGAGGATGAAGCACAGTTCCCGGTCGCGCAGTGAGGGCAGGATCGGGTTGACCGTCATGCCGGCGAGTGTGGCGCCCAGGTAGATGGTCGCGGCCTCGTGCCAGTTGGGCAGCATGAAGGACACCACGCTGCCCACCGGCATCCAATCGGTGAGCTGCAGTGCCAGTGCCCGTGCCCGGTCGTGCAATTCGCGGGCCGTCAGGGTGACGTCACCGTCGACCACCAGTACCCGGTCGGGGGTGTCACGCGCCGCGTCGGCGAGGGCGTCGGCCAAGGTGGTGGACACCCACAACCCTCGGGCGTAGGCGTCCGCCGCACGCGCCTCGTCCCGTCGCACCAGATTTCGCACGGTGCCTCAGCCCTTGACCCGGCGCATCGTCATGGAGTGGCGGAACCGGTCCGACGGGTGGGTGTTGACGGTGACCTGGGCGATCTCCCCGTCGGAGGTGGTGTAGGTGCGTTGCATCTGCAGGGCCGCGGTGCCTGCGGCGACCTTGAGGCCCGCGGCGAGCTCCGGCGACGTGACGATCGCTGAGATCTCCTGGTGCACTTGGACGATGCTGACCCCGAACAGATCCTCGATCAGCGGGAAGATCGGACCGGAATGTCGCTGCAACAGCCGCCCGACGGCGGCGAAGCTGCGGTTGATGAAGTACTCGGTGCGGCACACCGGTGCCGGATCGCCATCGGCTTGCCGGTAGCCACGGACCGCCAGCCATTGCTCGCCGAGCGGGAGTCCGGTGCGTTCGGCCAACTCGCCGTCGATCGTGACCATGGCGTTGGACTCGATGGTGAACTGGGCGCCGGTGGCGAAGGCCAGCAGGTCGTTGATCGAGACCACGTCCTGGGCATAGGTATTGGTCGCGGCCCGCTGGGCCACCGTGGTGCCGGCCCGCGGCCGCGACGTGACGAGGTTGTCGTCGCGCAGACGCCGCAGCGCCTCGCGCACCGTGTAGCGGCTGACTTCGAAGCGCTCGCACAGTTCGTGTTCGGTGGGCAATTGTGAGCCGACGGGGTACACCCCGTCGACGATCTCCTTGCGTAGGGTGCGTGCGACCTGGAGATAACGGTGGTCGGCGGGAGTGACGGTCATGGGTGTCAGCCCCTGCGCAGCGCCAGCACGCTGCCGTCGCCGTCGGCCGAGATGTACAGGGTTCCATCGCCTCCGGCGGTGATCCCGGCGAACGGGCCCTGCGGGCCGGAGAAGGGGGGCATGCCCTTGAGCGGCTTGGGGGTCACTCCGGGCGGCGGGCCGACCGGCAGCCCGGTGGCGATCGTGGTGCGGCCCGCATCGTTCAGGTCGTAGCCGATCAGTTCTTTGCTGCCCGAATCGACGATGTAGAGCACGCCGTCGCGCACGAGAATGCCGTGCGGCGTGTGCAATCCGTCGACGAGCGGGGCGGCACTCCCACCGCTCACCCGGAGAACGGCACCGGCCACCGACACCAGCGGTGCACCGTCGGGTCCGATCACCACCCCGACCGGGGTGTCCAGGCCGGAAGCCAGCACGCTCACCGAGCCGTCGCGCACCGAAAGCAGCCGTCCCGCACCCTGTTCGACGACGACCACCGAGCCATCGGGCGCCTGTGCCACGCCGTAGGGCTGGTCGATACCGCTGGCGAGTACCTGGCTCACCTCATCTTCGGCGCCGCCCGGGCGGAACCGAGCCACCGTATCCGCAGCGGTGGTGACGATGAATTCTCCTGGCCCCGAGGCGATCACCCCGCGGAGGAAGCCCGGATAGCCGGGGGAAAACAGCATTGCGGCGGTCTGCAGGCCACCGTCGGGGCCCACCCGGTAGAAGTAGGTGCCGTCGGCGACGTAGAGATCGCCGTCGGAGCCGACGGTCAGATCCAGCGGCCAGTTGAGCCCGCCCGGCAGCAGGGCCTCGGTGCCGCCGCCCGACAGGATCTCGGTGATCTCGCCGGTGAAGTTCGAGACGAACAGCCGGCCGTCGACAAAGGTGCAGTTGTCCAGGCCGGGGTTCAGCTGGGCCAGCAGCGTCTGCTCGCCGTTGCGCGGGTCGATACGCAGCACCTGGCCGCTGGCCACCTGGGTGGAGACGATCAAGCCGTCGGCGTCGAACTTGACCGAGTCCGGTACTCCGAGCCCGCCGGCCACCACCTGGGGGGAGCCCCCGTCAGGATCGATACGCCAGATCTCGTTCGCGCCCATCACCGGGAAATACAGCAGCCCGTCCGGGCCCACCTCCATGGCATTGGGCGAGGGCACGTTCTCCAGCAGGACGCGCGGGGCGCCGCCGGACAGGTCGAACTCCATCAGCCGGCCGCCTTCGCGGCATTCTCCGACGAACAGCCGACCCTGATGGACGGTGATGCCGTTGGCCGAGGGGATGTCGTCGCGCAGCACGCGGGTGGTGCCGTCGGCTGCGCGCACGCTGACCCGGCCGTCCATCACCTCGGTGGCGTAGAGGTTGCCGCTCGAGTCGAACGCCACGTCGTCAGGGGCGATGATGTCGCCGCCCTTGGCACTGACGGTTTCCAGCCGGCCGGTTCCCAGGTCGAGCGCGCTGATCTGGCTGCCGGTGACCTGGGCGACGTAGATACGGCCGTCCGGGCCGGTGCGCAGGCCGTTCGCGCCGAAAAGTCGGCTGGGGCCCGTGACCTGCTCCAGCGTCCAATTCTCGGCCACGGACGGGTTTGCGGTGTACCTCGCGTTGGCGATGCCGGGATTTGCCGATAGGGCGCTCATGACCTCGGACGTTAGCAACTTGCCGTAGTCCAGACAATAGCCATCGAAACCTCAGATCCACCCTTGACGGTTGAATAACTGCTGCGGAATAGTGTTCTCCAATATGAAGATCGTCATTTGTTGTCCGGACAATTAAGACAATCGAGTCGGCAAGGGTTGCGAATGGACAGTTCCCTGAGCTTGGACGGCCGGGTTGTGGTGGTGTCGGGCGCCGGTGGTGGCGGCATCGGCACCACCGTCACGCGGATGGCGGCCGAGGCCGGGGCCACGGTGGTGGCGGTGAGCCGATCGCGGGACAACCTCGACACGCACGTCGCACCGCTGGCCGACAAAGGACTGAACGTGGTGACGGTGGCCGCCGACGCATCCACCGATGAGGGCATCGCGACGGTGCTGAATGCGGTGCGTCGCGTTCAATCTGACGGGCGGGGGACGCTGTACGGGCTGGTGAATGTCGCCGGCGGCGCGGCGCCGTCCACCTGGATGCCCGCCACCCGGGTGTCACGGGCCGACTGGCGCGAATTGTTCACCGCGAATCTGGAAACCATGTTCTTCATGAGTCAGGCGGTGGCCGAAGAGATTCGCGGCCAGGGGACCCCGGGCTCGATCGTGTCGGTGTCCTCGATCAGCGGAATGAACACCGCGCCCTATCACGTCGCCTACGGCACGGCGAAGGCCGCGATCGTGGCGGCCACCCGCACGATGGCCGCAGAGCTTGCCGCCGAAGGTATCCGGGTCAATGCCGTTGCTCCCGGGGTGACCGAAACCGCCGCCTCGGCAACTTATGTCGATGCCGACCCTGACCGTGACCAGCGGGCGATCGCGATGGGCCGGCGCGGTACTCCCGAGGAGCAGGCCGGGGCCATCCTGTTCCTGCTCTCGGATCTGTCGAGTTACATCACCGGCCAGACCATCCTGGTCGACGGCGGGCTCAACCTGCGTTGGACCCATCTCGGCGCCGACAACACCTCGCTGTTCCTCAAGGACGACGACTTCCGCGCGGCCATAAGGAGGCATTAGTGACCGAACCAGAAGAACTGTCCGACCCGATGACCATCGCGGTCGATGCCTACATCTCACCGGAATACGCACGCAATGAACGGGATCGGCTGTGGCGCAAGGTGTGGCAGCAGGTCGGCCGGATCGAGGATCTGCCGGAGGTGGGCAGCTACCTCACCTACGACATCCTCGACGATTCGATCTTGGTGGTACGCACCGCGCCCGGCTCGTCGGCGGGATCCTTCGCCGCCC
Organism: Mycobacterium sp. DL99; assembly: GCF_004762045.1. Lineage (GTDB taxonomy): Bacteria > Actinomycetota > Actinomycetes > Mycobacteriales > Mycobacteriaceae > Mycobacterium. The sequence continues at coordinate 5,408,777 of NZ_SJOM01000007.1, read as the reverse complement.
ATCACAACGTGTGCATGCACCGCGGGCGGCGGCTCGTCGACACCCCGGCCGGCGCCAAGAATGCCTGCGCGCGCACCCGTAAGTCGTTCATGTGCGGGTTCCACGGCTGGACCTATGACCTGAAGGGGGCCTGCACCCACATCCGGGAGCAGGACGATTGGCAGGGCGCACTGACACCGGAGAACACCCACCTGTCCGGAGTCCGGGTCGACACCTGGGGTGGCTGGCTGTTCATCAACATGGACCCCGACTGTGAACCGTTGGCGGACTTCCTGTTTCCGGCCGCCAAGATCCTCGACCCGTTCGGTCTGGAGAACATGCGCTACAAGTGGCGCAAATGGCTGAACTTCGACTGCAATTGGAAAGTCGCGATGGAGGCCTTCAACGAGACCTACCACGTGTTCACCACCCATCCCGAGTTCAACCAATTCGGCGAGTTCAAGGGCTGGGCCAAGGCGCAGGGCCGGCACTCCAACATCGGCTACGACGCGCCGAAGGACATGGAGGAGACCAAATCCAAGATCCGGCTCGGCACCGGTGATCCGCGCATCTCCACGGCCGAGATGCAGGTCTACACCATGGAAGAGACCAACGCGACGACCACGCAGACACTGGTCAACGCGGCCAAGCGGCTGGTCGACGAGCTGCCCGAGGGCACGCCCGCCGACAAGGTGCTCGAGCACTGGCTGTCCTCGGCCCGCCGCGACGACGAGGCCCGCGGCGTGGTCTGGCCGACGATCCCGCCCGACATCCTCGGACAGAGCGGCACCGCGTGGCAGATCTTCCCGAACTTCCAGATCGGCCAGGGCCTGACCAGCGCACTGTGCTACAGCGCCCGGCCCGATCCGAGCTACGACCCGGACAAGTGCATCTTCGAGGTGAGCGTGTTCGAGCTCTATCCCAAAGGCGAAGAGCCGCAGACCGAATGGGAATACACCCCGTCCGGCAGCCCGAACTGGCGCTCGGTGCTGCCGCAGGACTTCTCCAACATGGCCGCAGTACAGCAGGGCATGAAGTCCGCAGGATTCCCCGGGACCAAGCCGAACCCGTACCGCGAACGCAGCACCGTCAACCTGCACCACCAACTTTCCAAGTACATGGGCACCGGAGAGCCCACCGACATCCAGTGATTTGTGGAGTCTCAGCCGTCGCGGACACGGCTAGAACTCCACAAATCGCCCACTAAGGAGACAACATGAAGGTCAATCTGGGCACGGGGGCGCAGAACTCCCACGACTGGGAGCGTGTGCTCGCCGGTGACTTCAACACCCCGCCGGCCACCCCGGACTACAAGTGTGTGCAGGCCGCGCTGGCCCTCGGCGATCTCGCCGAGCCGCTCGGCTTCGACGGGATCTGGTTCCCCGAGCACCACGGCACGCCATATGGCATGACACCCAACCCGATTCAGGCCCTCACCTATTTCGCCGGACGCACCGAGCGGGTCAGCCTGGGCACGTTCGTGGCGGTGGTGCCGTGGTGGAACCCGATCCGGTTGGCCACCCAGATCGCCTACCTCGACATCGTCTCCAACGGTCGCTACACCACGATCGGATTGGGCCGCGGGGTGTCCAAGGGCGAGTTCGCCGCGGTGGGCGTTCCGCGTGAGGAGAGCCGCGACCGCTTCAACGAGACGCTCGACATCCTCAAGCTGGCCTTCTCCGGTGAGCGGTTCTCCTACGAGGGCAAGATCTTCTCGTTCCCCGAGATGTCGCTGCGCCCGGAACCGATCAGCATCGACCTGTTCGACCGCATCTACAGCTCGTCCTCGACGGCTGAGTCGCTGGAGATCCTGTCCCGGCGCGGCATGGTCCCGCTGTTCGTCGGCAACAAGCCGATCACCGATGCCGGTGAAGAGGTGCGCAAGGTCAACACCTTCCGCGCCGAGGAGGGCTTGGGCCCCTGTCAGCCCAAGAACGTGATGTTCATGTACTGCGTGGGCTCCGAGGACGAAGTTCCCCAGACCGAGGAATGGATCTGGACCGCCAACCGGGACGTCAACGTGCACTACGGTTTTGCCGACGCATCCAACTTCCAGGGTGTCAAGGGGTACGAGGCCTACGCCGCGCGGGAGGCCAGTGCGACGGCCGTGCTGGCATCCGAGGTCGGCAACCAGAAGAAGGGCGGCCCGCCCGGATACCACGCGTCCAACCTGCTGATCGGCACCCCCGAGACGGTGTTCACCAAGCTCAAGGCCGCGCAGGAGGCCTGCTCGTTCTCCGAGGTCACCATCGTTCCTCAGTTCGGCACCATGCCCTACGAGAAGGCCATGGAATCGGTCAAGCTGTTCGCCGCCGAGGTGCTGCCTGCGGTGCACGACATGCCCGCCCCGCTGCACGCCGCCGCACTTCCGGAGAAGGCCAACGTATGAGCCAGCCGAACACCTGCGGCCCCACCGACACTCCCGCCGATTTCGACATCGACGCAATCCGGGAGCGTTACGCCGCCGAGCGGGCCAAGCGGCTGCGGCCCGAGGGTGCCGACCAGTACCTGGAACTGGAAGGTGATTTCGCGGAGTTCTACGAGGTCGACCCGTACACGACGGTGACCGAGCGAGACCCGATCGTCGAAGACGCGGACGTCGTCATCCTCGGCGGTGGCTTCGCCGGCCTGCTGGCCGGAGCGTATTTGAAGAAAGCCGGTGTCGAGGGGATCCGCGTCATCGAGATGGCCGGTGACTTCGGTGGGGTGTGGTACTGGAATCGTTTCCCGGGAATCCAATGCGACAACGACGCCTACTGCTACATCCCGTTGCTCGAAGAGCTCGACTTCATGCCGTCGAAGAAGTTCGCCGACGGCGCCGAGATCTTCCAGCACTGCCGCAACATCGGTAAACACTTCGGTCTCTACGACGGTGCGCTGTTCTCCACCCAGGTGCGCGAACTGTGTTGGGAGGATGACACTCAGCGCTGGCGGATCAGCACCGACCGGGGCGACGACATCCGGGCCCGCTTCGTCGTCATGGCCCAAGGTTCATACAACCGTCCGAAGCTGCCGGGCATCCCGGGCATCAAGGACTTTGGTGGCCACGTGTTCCACTCGGCGCGCTGGGATTACGACTTCACCGGCGGGGACGCCGACGGCGGCCTGCACAAGTTGGCGGACAAACGGGTCGCCCTCGTGGGCACCGGCGCGACGGGTATCCAGCTCGTGCCGCATCTGGGCCGTGACGCCAAGCAGCTCTTCGTCTTCCAGCGCACCCCGTCGTCGGTCGACCAGCGTTCCAATCCAGCCACCGATCCGGCCTGGGCCGCGACCTTGCAGCCGGGATGGCAGGAAGAGCGCAAGCGAAACTTCCACAACTGGTCGCCGTTCGTCGGGGTGGTGTTCGGCGAGCCGGATTTGGTCTGTGACTTCTGGACCGAGCTCGGGCGCAATCTGACGGCGCGGATCGCGGCCAGCGGTGACCCGGCATCGGTGACCATCGAGCAGATCATGGCGTTCCGTGAAGAAGAAGACTTCAAGATCATGGAGCGGCTGCGGCGTCTGGTGGCCGACATCGTCGAGGACCCCGCGACCGCCGAGGCGCTGAAGCCGTACTACCGATTCATGTGCAAGCGGCCGACTTCAAGCGAGCAGTATCTGGCTACCTTCAACCGTCCCAACGTGAAACTCGTCGACGTGTCGGCATCCAAGGGTGTGGAAAGACTGACCGAGAAGGGGATCGTTGCCGACGGTGTCGAGTACGAGGTCGACTGCGTGATCTTTGCGAGCGGATTCGAGATCTCCACCGAGATCAGCCGCCGGTTCGCGATCGAGCGCATCGTGGGCCGCGACGGATTGTCGTTGTTCGACTACTGGCAGAACGACTACAAGACCCTGCACGGGATGACCAGCCGCGGATTCCCCAATCAGTTCTTCATGGGCTTCATCCAGGGCGGCGTCTCGGCCAATACCACTGCGATGTTCGAACAGCAGGCCAAGCACATCGCCTACGTCATCGCCGAGGCGCAGAACCGGGGTGCCACCACGGTCGAACCCACACAGGATGGCCAGGACTCCTGGGTCTCGACGGTGCGCGAACTCTCGATCGACAACTCGGCGTTCGAACTGTCGTGCACGCCCGGGTATTACAACAACGAGGGACGCGGTGGCGCAGAGCGCAACGGCGCGTTCCTCGGAGATTTCTACTCGCCAGGGTTCTATGCCTTCGACGATCTGATCGCGCAGTGGCGGGCGAATGGCGACCTGGATGGATTAGAGCTCACCACATGACGACGACAACTGCCCTGCAGACCCGGGATATCAAGCCGCGCATCGGAACCGAGATCCGGGCCGACAAGGCCACGCTGCTCTCGGGTGAACACTCCGGGCGGATCCGTGAACTGCTTGAGCAGCGCGGGGTTCTGGTGTTCCCGCAGATCGGGTTCACCGACGACGAGCAGATCGCGTTCACCGAGACTCTCGGCACGTTCGCCCCGGAGCACCACGGCGAGAAGCTCTACAAGGTCTCCCTCGACACCGAGGTGAACAAGCAGGCCGACTATCTCAAGGGTTCGCTGTACTGGCACATCGACGGAACGATGAACGAGGTGCCGATTCTGGCGTCGCTGCTGCAGAGCGTGGCACTGGGCAACCCGGAGGAAGGCGACACCGAGTTCTGCAACACCTACGCCGCCTACGACGACCTGTCCGACGAGGACAAGGCCGACATCGAGGGTCTGCGGGCGATGCACTCGGCGTGGAACACGCTGTTCTACTACGACCCGGAGCCCAGCGCGAAGACTCTGCGCCGCATGATGGCGATCGGTGACCGTGAACTGCCGTTGGTGTGGACCCACCAGTCGGGCCGCAAATCACTGGTTCTCGGCGCCACCGCGCGCCACATCGTCGACGCCGACGGCCCGATCGACTTCCGCAAGAGCGCCGAACTGCTGGTACGGCTGCGGGATTGGGCCACCCAGCCGGACTTCACCTACCGGCACAAGTGGACTGTCGGCGACCTGGTGATCTGGGACAACACCGGGACCATGCACCGGGCCACGCCGTATGACCCGACGTCGGGGCGGCTGTTGCAGCGCACCAAGCTCGAGGGCGAGGAGCCCTTCGCTTGAGCACCCTCAGATTCGACGAGCGCGTCGCAGTCATCACCGGCGCCGGCCGGGGACTGGGCCGCGAGTACGCCCTGCTGCTCGCGTCGAGGGGCGCGAAGGTTGTCGTCAACGATCCCGGTGGCGCTCTCACCGGGGACGGCATCGACTCGGCGCCCGCGCAGGATGTCGTCGACGAAATCGTCTCAGCCGGTGGGCAAGCCGTCGCGGTCACCGATTCGGTGGCGACACCCGAAGGCGGCCAGGCCATCATCGACACCGCGATCGAGCGCTTCGGTCGCGTCGACATCGTGATTCACAACGCGGGCACCGTCCGGCGCGCATCGCTCAAGGAGATGAGCTACGACGATTTTGAAGCCGTGCTCGACGTGCATCTGCGCGGCGCGTTTCACGTTGTGCGCCCGGCATTTCCACTCATGAGTGAAGCCGGATACGGCCGGGTGGTGCTGACCTCGTCGATCGGCGGGTTGTACGGGAACCATGAGGTGGCCAACTACGCGGCGGCTAAGGCCGGGATCCTCGGGCTGTGCAATGTGGTGGCGCTGGAGGGCGCCGCCGACGGCGTGTTGTGCAATGCGATCGTGCCGGGCGCGGTGACCCGGATGGCCGAAGGACTGGACACTTCGGCGTATCCGCCGATGGGCGCGGACCTGGTGGCACCGGCCGTGGGCTGGCTGTCACACGAATCCTGTTCGGTGACCGGCGAATTCTTCGTGGCGATCGCCGGGCGGCTCGCCCGCGCCGTCGTCGCCGAATCGCCGGGGGTCTATCAGCCGTCGTGGACTGTGGAGGAGGTCGGTGAGCAGATGGACCGCATCCGCGATGCAAGCGAACCGGTGATCTTCCCGGTGGTTCCCGACGGTCACGCCGATCACATCCGGTACAGCTTCGGACGAGCAGCGGAAGAGGTCGACTCATGACATCCGGTCCACTGCAGGGTGTTCGGGTCATCGACCTCACCGCCATGGTGATGGGGCCGTACTGCACGCAGATCATGGCCGACATGGGCGCCGACGTCATCAAGGTCGAGACACCGGCGGGCGACAACACCCGCTACATCTCGGTCGGACCCGCCCCGGGCATGAGCGGGGTGTTCGTCAACGTCAACCGCGGCAAGCGCAGCGTGGTGCTGGATCTGCGATCGGAGCAGGGCAAGGCCGACCTGCGCGCCCTGATCGCCGACGCCGATGTGTTCATCCACTCGATGCGTGCCAAGGCCGTCACCAAGCTCGGCTTCGGCTATGACGACGTGGCCGCGATCAACCCGGGCATCGTCTACACGAACTGCTACGGCTATGGCCGGCGCGGACCGGACGCCGACCGGCCCGCCTACGACGACACCATCCAGGCCGAATGCGGATTGCCCGCGGTGCAACAGCAATTGACCGGTGAGGCGTCCTACGTCGGCACGATCATGGCCGACAAGGTGGCCGGGCTGACCGCGCTCTACGCGACCACGATGGCGCTGTTCCACCGGGAGCGCACCGGCGAGGGCCAGGAGGTCGAGGTCAGCATGTTCGAGACCATGGCCTCCTTCATGCTGGTCGAACATGCCAACGGCGCCATGTTCGACCCCCCGCTGGGCCCGGCGGTGTACCCGCGGGCGGTCACCCCCAACCGCAAGCCGTACGAGACCAAGGACGGTCACATCGCGGCGCTGATCTACAACGACAAGCACTGGAACGCCTTCATCGACCGGGTGCAACCCGCTTGGAACACCGAACAGTTCGCGTCCCTCGAGCAGCGGGCCAGGCAGATCGACACGGTATACGGGCTCGTGGCCCAGACCCTCAAGGAACGCACCACCGCGGAGTGGCTGGATCTGTTCGCGGAGTTGGAGATTCCCGCGGCCCCCATGCTCACCCCGGACTCGCTGTTCGAGAACGAGCACCTCAACGCCGTCGGACTGTTCGAGACCATCGATACCCCGCACGGCCCGGTCCGGATGCCTGGTGTGCCCACCTGGTTCTCCCGGACCCCGGGCCACGTCGCCGGGTACGCACCGGAACTGGGCGCCGATACCGCCTCGGTGCTTGCCGAGCTCGGCCCACGCGACATCGCCGGATAACGGGCGGACACAGCAGGAACAGGAAGGCCAGGAGTGGATTTCGATTTTGGCGAGGCGGCCGACACACTGCGGGGTGAGTTGCGCGCGCTGATCGCCGACCAGGTGCCCGCCGATTTTCTCGGCGCGTTCACCGATGACCCCGCCGATCTGGCGGTGGCGCAGCAGTTCTGCCGGACGCTGGCACAGCAGCATCTGCTGTGCATGTCGTGGCCGAAGGAGTTCGGCGGCGGCGACGCCTCGGTCTGGGAGCAGACCGTCGTGCGTGAGGAGATGTGGGCGCACCACGAGCCGCGCGGTGCCCAGTACATGGGCGTCAACTGGGTCGGGCCGATCATCATGCGGCACGGCACCGAGGAACAGCAGCGTAAGCACCTGCCGCCGATCGCCAATGGTGAAGTGATCTGGTGCCAGGGCTTTTCCGAACCTGAGGCCGGGTCCGACCTGGCCTCGCTGCGCACGTTCGCCCGCCGGGAGGACGACGGCTGGCGGGTCAACGGTCAGAAGATCTGGACTTCCTACGCCACCATGGCGCAGTGGATCTTCCTGCTGGCGCGCACCTCAAAGGGCGAGAAGAAACAGCAGGGCATGACTATCTTCCTGGTGCCGATGGATTCCCCGGGAATCCAGGTGCGCCCGATCCGCACCATGATGGGCCCGCATCACCTCAACGAGGTGTTCTTCGATGACCTCAAGGTGACCGAGGCCGATGTGCTCGGCACCGTGGACCAGGGCTGGTCGATCGTGCAGGATGTGGTGTCCTTCGAGCGCGTCGGCATCGCCCGTTACGCGCGCTGCGAGCGACTGCTGCAGGCCGCGCCAGAGGTGCTCGGAGACAAGTGGGAGCAACTGCCCGCCGAACTGCGGGGCCGGTGGACGCGGATGCTCACGCATTGCCGCCGGGCCCGGCTGATGGCCTACCGGGTGGTGTCGATGCAGGCCACCGGGCGGGTGAATCCCGGTGACTCCGCGGCATATCGGATCGCGGTGACGCGGTTGGATCAGGAGAGCGCCGAGGTGCTGATGGAGATGGCCGCAGCCCTGCCGCGTGGCGGCGACAGCCGAGCCGAGTACTTCCGCGCCGAGGTCGAAGACCATTGGCGGTACTCGCAGGCCTCCACGGTGTCCTCGGGCAGCATCGAGATGCAGCGCATCCTGCTGTCGCGGACCATGCTGGCCGGAAAGGCGTGACGGCGATGATTCTGGATCTCAGCGATGACGCCAAAGAATATGGCCGCGAGGCACTGAAGGCATTCGAGTCAGCTGGCGGTGATCAGCTGCTGGCCCAGGCCGACGCGAAGCCGGACACCCGGTCCGGGCTGGTCACTCCCGTGTTGGAAGGCCTGGGTGTATTCGAGCTCGAACCACGCAGTGATGCGGACTCATTGGAAGCCGCGGCGGCGGTGTGCCGCAGTGCCGGATATTGGGCGCTGCCGTATCCGGTGGCCGAGCGATTGGCGCGCCCGGCGGATCTCGACGTCGACGGGCTGGTCGTCATCGACGCCGCTGCGCCCGAGGCCGCGCTGCAGGGGCTGGACAACCGTTGGGTCGCAGTCACATTGGATGGCACACGCAGCACCGTGACCGCCACCGGTGCCTCCGGTCCGTCGTTCGCCACCGCGCTCGAGCTCTCGACTGTGGACAGCACGGGCCTGGCTGACGTGGCGCTGGCCCTGGTGCTGCCGTCGTGGACCTTGCTCGGCATGCTGGACCGGGCCATCGATCTGACGGTCGCACACGTCAGCCTGCGCAAGCAGTTCGGTCAGCCGCTGTCGTCGTTCCAGGGCGTGCAGTTCCAGCTGACCGATGCCGAGGTGGAGCGCAGCGGCGCTGACATCCTGGCCAAGTACGCGCTGTGGAGCCTGGTCATAAACCCCGCCGACGAGGCGATCAACGATGCGCTGGCCTTGCGCCTGGCCGCGATCGAGGCGGCCGAGGTGGTGTTCCGGGTGTGCCATCAGCTGCACGGGGCCGTCGGCTTCTGCGATGAAACCACGCTGTCCTGGCTGTCGCGTTACAGCCAGCCGTTGCGCCGCTTGCCATTCGGGGTGTCCAGAACCCGCGACACCCTGACCGCCCGGCTCGGCCGGCGCGGACTCACCGGATTGTTCTCGTCATGACCGACCTCGACGAGTTCAGGGCCATCGTGCGGGACTGGTGCGCGGCCCACGTCCCGAAAGACTGGCGCGCCAACCAGACCGGTGTCGGAGACGACGAGTTCGTGTCGTTCCAGAAAGCCTGGTTCGCCGAGTTGCACACCGCCGGATATGCGGTTCCGCACTGGCCGGCGGAATGGGGTGGCGGCATGTCGGTGGCCCAGCAGATCGTGCTGTACCAGGAACTGGCCGCGCACGATGCGCCCCGGCTGGTGCTGGCGTTCGTCGCGATCCACCACGCCGCCTCCACACTGCTCGCGGCAGGCTCCGAGGAACAGCGGCGCCGTCACCTGCCCGCGATCCTCGACGGTGAGATCTGGGTGCAGGGGTTCTCCGAACCGGAGGCCGGATCCGATCTGGCCGCGCTGCGCACGACTGCCCGCGCCGACGGTGACAATTTCATCGTCAATGGCCAGAAGCTCTGGGCCAGTGGCGCTATGCACGCCGACTGGTGTCTGCTGCTGGCCCGGACCGATCCGGAAGCGCCGAAACGGCACGGGATCTCCTACTTCCTGATGGACATGGCCACACCCGGCATCGACGTGCGGCCCATCCGCAATGCCGTGGGGGATTCGCATTTCTGCGAGATCTTCCTCAACGACGTCACAGTCCCCGCGGCCAATCTGATCGGCCCGGTGAACAAGGGTTGGCAGGTGGCCCAGGCCACGCTCGGCGCCGAGCGCGGCATGACCATGCTGGAGTTGTCGGAACGGCTGGGCAATGCGGGCTTCAACTGGCTGCTCGAAGCCGTGCCGGTCGAGGATCCGGTGGTGGCGGATCGGTTGGCGCAGTTCGAGATCGAACTGACCGGCCTGCGTGGGCTGTGCCGGGATCTGGTGGAACGCACCGAGGCAGGGCAGGCCGGCCCGGCCGACGCCTCGATCGTCAAGCTGTACTACAGCGAGCTGTTGCAGCGGATGACCGGATTCGGCGCCGAGATCGGTGGCCTGAACGCCCACACCGTGCTGGCCAAACCGGCCTCCAGCGGGTGGGAGTCGGGTGCCTGGATGCTCGATTTCATCGGATCGTGGGAATGGACCATCCCTGGCGGAGCCAGCGAGATCCAGCGCACCATCATCGGTGAGCGTGGTCTGGGCCTGCCCCGAGAACCGAGTGCGGTGTGATGAGCGAGTTTTCAGAGCTGCACGACGAACTGCGTTCGGTAGCAGCTGATCTGCTGGCCAAGGACACCATCGACTGGCCACTGCTGGTCTCGGCGGGGTGGGTCGGACTGGACGCCCCCGAGGAGGTCGGCGGTGCCGGCGCGACATTCGCCGAAGTGGCGGTGATCTGCGAGGAGATCGGTCGAGCTGCGGCACCCACCAGCTACCTGGGCGGTGCGGTGCTGGCCATCGGTGCGCTGAACGCGTTGCAACCCAACGAGTGCCGTGACGCATTGTTGCAGGCGGTGGTGGCCGGGAACTCCCGTGCCGCACTGGCCCTGCCCGGGGCAGGCGAGCCAGCGCCTTTCGAATTGGCCACCACCAGGCTGGGCTGGCGTGTCCACGGCCGGGCCGCCTTTGTGTCCGATGCGGCCGGAGCTCAGCGGCTGCTGCTGCCCGCCCGCGACGCCGACGGTGTCCCGGTACTGGTGGACGTGGCCGCGGAGGCACCCGGGCTGACGGTCACCGAGCAGCCCGTGCTCGACGAGACCCGCAGGCTCGCCACCGTGACGGCCGAGGGGGTGGAGGTCGACGAGGACGCGGTGTGGCGGTTCGACGGGGACCCAGAAGTGGTGCTGGGTGCGCTCACCGAACGTGCCGCGCTCGCGGTGGCCTGCGACAGCCTGGGCGTCGCGCAGGCCATGCTCGACGCGACGGTGTCCTACACCGGGGTTCGCCAGCAGTTCGGCCGTCCTATCGGCTCGTTCCAGGCCGTCAAGCACGCCTGTGCCGACATGCTCGTGCGAATCTCGGTCGCCAGTCAGCTGGTGAATGCGGCCATCACGGCGCCGGCACCGCTCATGGTGGCCATGGCCAAGGCCAACGCCACCGAGGCAGCCGTCGAGGTGGCGGGCAAGGCCATGCAGTTGCACGGCGGTATCGGCTACACCTGGGAGAGCGGCGTGCACGTCTATCTCAAGCGGGCCGCGCTCAACCGTTCGCTGTTCGGCTCGCCCGCCGAACACCGCAGAAGGATCGCGCAGCGCTACCGGTGAGCTGCGTACAGTAGCCGCGTGCGGGGGATGGGTGGCGTTGCCGCCGCGATCGGTGTTTGCCTGTGGCTCCTGGTGGCGGCGGGGTTCGGGTTGTCCGACTATTACCGGTTGCGTCCGTTTCTGTTTCATCCCGTGATATTCAGTGTCGCGGGCAGTCTGGCACTGGCCGCGGCACTCGGTTTGTTGATCCGCCATCAGGTGCTCAAGTGGTCGACCGTCGTTCTGGTGGTCCTGGCAGGCCTGGGCTGGGGCGGCACCGTGTTGTTTGCGCTGTTGCTTGCCGGCGGACACGAGAGCGAGGTGAAACGGCTCCCGTCACCGGACGGCGGCATGGAGCTGGTCGTGTTCAGTGGCGGCGGGTTCACGATCGACCCCATGACGTCGGTGCGGGTGTACACCAACAACGGTCTGCTGTCGCGGCAGAACTATCTGGGCTGCTTCAACGGTAAACGCGACGGGCTCAAAGAAGTCGAATGGACGGGTCCGCGGACGGTGCGCATCGAATTGTCGCGCGGCGGGACGATCACCATCGTGCTGGATGACGCCGGGCGGCCGGACCAGACAACCAGCTGCTGAAACGGCGATGAGTTTCCGTCACGGCGCCGGTCGATACGAATGACCGACCACTCACCGCTAAGGAGAAATATCGTGGTTACCCGTCAGCGCGCGCCGCTGGGCGCCCCCAACTGGATCGACCTGACCACGTCCGACGTCGAGCGCGCCCAGCAGTTTTATGGTGCGGTGTTCGGCTGGACGTATGAGACCGGCGGCCCCGAGTACGGCGGCTACGTGACCGCATCAGTCGACGGCAATGTGGTCGCCGGTCTGATGCGCAATGACCCGCAGTGGAACGCCCCGGATGCGTGGACCACCTACCTGCACACCGCCGATGCCGATGCCACGGTGGCGGCGACCATCGCGGCCGGCGGGAGCAACTGCGGCGGCGTGATGGACATCCCGGCCAAGGGCCGGATGGCGATGATGACCGACACCGCCAACGGGTTCTTCGGGATCTGGCAGCCGGGCGGGCACGAGGGCTTCGCAGTGTTCAACGAGGCCGGCGCGCCGGTGTATCACCAGCTGACCACCAGCGACTACGCCAAAGCGTTGGACTTCTACCGGACGGTGTTCGGCTGGACCACCCAGACCGTTTCGGACACCGACGAATTCCGTTACAGCACAGCATCATTCGACGGCGAGGAACTGGTGGGCGTGATGGACGGTTCAGCGTTCATCCCCGAGGGCGCGCCGTCGGCGTGGACCACCTTCTTCGGTGCCGATGACGTGGACAAGACGATCGAGCTGGTCGTGGCCAACGGTGGCTCGGTGGTGCGTGCGGCCGAGGACACCCCCTACGGGCGGCTGGCCGCGGTGGCCGATCCGACCGGTGCCGGGTTCAATCTGTCGTCGTTGCAGGGCTGATCGCGTGTGATCCGGGGTGCGCGGCGTACCCCGGATCTTCAGCGGTAGTTGGTTAGGCCATCAGCGAGTTCTTCCTCGTCGCCGTCGCGGATTGCGTAGAGGGCTTGCTGCAGAGCGAATGTGTCGCGGATCGTGGCGATGCGTGCAGGGAGTGCGTGGCTTGACCAGTTACCTGGAGCGAGTACTCGTTCCAGGAATTCGGGGCTATAGCTGGCACTGATCGCTGCGAGGTCCTCGGCGGGGTCGCTGAGGGTGACATCGTCCCAGTCGAGGACCCCAGCGAGGTGCGGCAGGCCGTCGCGCCACTCCCACAACACGTTCTCAGCTCCGAGGTCGCCGTGCACCACTGCTTGGGTGAGATGGGGGAGGTTGTCGAGTGCTGCGAGTTCTCGCTCCGCTCGTAAGCGCCCGTTGTGGGACATGAGCTGGAATAGCTCCGCGCGTACGCTCTGTGCGAACTGGTGCCAGCGGCCTTCCAGGGCCTGAGGGAGCAATGCTCGTACCATCTCGTCGGTGCCGGCTCGGGCCAGATCCGACAGCAGCGTGGTGTACTGAGCCGCCACGGTTCCGACCACTCGGTCATCGTTGAGTGCGTCGTTCTCTAGCGGTTCCCCAGGGATGCGGGTGAGCACTAGGAATGGTGTCTCATCGGTGCCGTGGGCACCGCCCTGGAGGAGCGGCTCGGGTGTGCGGAAGCCGAAGTTGAGGCCTGCGAGTGCGCGTAGTGAGGTCACCCGCCCGGGCAACCGCTCAGCTGCTGCCGGAGTGCGGGGAAGGCACACGACGCGATCAGATCCGATGACCACGACGTGGAATTGCCCGTGACGTACTGAAAGGTCGTCGGGTTTGTCGTCGGGTAGCAGACGGCTCAGCAGAGTGCGGTGTGTGGCAACGATGCTCATTTAGTCGCGGCGAGCGCGAAGTCGGCGAAGTCGAAGCCGGGCACCACCACGCAACTGACCAGTGCGGGCTCGTCGTCGCGAGGCTTGGCGCGTTGCCAGTGGCCCGGCGGCACCAGCAGTTGCGGGTGCTGCCCGGCGGCGATGTCCGGGCCCAGCAGAAGGCTTGTCGCGGTGTCTCTTTCCTCACCGATCTCCAGCACGAGCGGGCTGCCCCGGTGGTGGAACCACAGCTCGGCGCTGCGGACCGTGTGCCAGGCCGACTGCTGGCCGGGCATCAGCAGGAACAGGATCGAGGTGCCGGCGCTGCGCGGCCCCGAGTAGCCCGTCGGCAGCGAGGCCTGGCTGACCGTCAGTTCGCTGCGCCAGGTCTCGCGGTACCAGCCCCCCTCGGGGTGAGGGGCGAGATCGAGCTGTCTGGCCCAGTCGGGTAGTTCGGTCACACCCGATAGTCTCGTCGCTATGGTTCGTCTGCGTCCAGGTTGGCTCGTGGCACTGTGTGCCGCGGTCCTGGTGGTCGTGGCCTGGTTGCCGTGGCTGACCACCAGTGCCAACGGCGGGGGTCGGGCCAATGCGATTGGCGGGGCGGTGGGCAGCATCGTGCTGCCTCGTGGTTTTGGTGCCGGGCAGCTGATCGTTCTGCTGGGGGCAGGCCTGATCGTGGCCGGTGCGATGGCCGGGCGCGGCCTGTCGCAGCGGTGGGCTTCGGCTGCGGGACTGGTGATTTCGCTGGCCCTGGTGGCATTGACGGTGTGGTACTACACGCTCAACGTCAAAGGGCCGGTAGCTGCGGGTTACGGGCTCTACGTCGGGGGAGCGATGGCCGTGCTGGCCGGGTTGTGTTCGGTGTGGTCGCTGTTGTCGACGTTAGGACGCTCGTGAGTGAATTCGTGACGCCGGTGGAGATGGCCGGGCAACGATGGGTGACGCTGGAGCCGTTGACGACCGGGCACATCCCTGAGATCGACGTTGCCGCTGCGGACGGTGAGCTGGGGACGCTCTGGTACACGATGACGCCGCGGCCCGGCGGTGCCGCCGAGTGGGTGCAGCGCATGTTCGAGCTGCGAGCTGCCGATCACGGCGTCACCTTCGTGGTGCGCAACCTCGACGGCAAACTGGTGGGGTCTTCCAGCTACCTGCATGTTGACGGCCCGAACCGAAGGTTGGAGATCGGGCACACGTGGTACACCGCTGCAGTGCGGCGCACCGGGATCAACGCCGAGACCAAGCTGTTGATGCTCGGCCATGCTTTCGACGAGTTGAATTGTGTGGCAGTGGAATTCCGCACGCACTTCTTCAATTTCGCCAGCCGCGCGGCGATCGAGCGGCTCGGTGCCAAGCTCGACGGAGTGTTGCGCAGCCACCAGTTGGCGCCCGACGGCTCCCGTCGTGACACTGTCGTGTACTCGATCCTGGACATCGAATGGCCCGCGGCGCGGTCCAGCCTGAAGTTCAGGCTGGACCGCCGTGGCAGGACCGGCTAATCCGCGTCGACAGTGGTTTCGATCGACTTGCGGTCGGTGCCGTGCGCGACCTCGATCTTGCGAGGCCGGGCGCGTTCGGCCACTGGGATGGTGACGGTGAGGACACCGTTCTCGTACGTGGCGGAGATGGCCGACGTATCGATCCCGTCGCCGAGCGACAACTGGCGTCGGTAACTGCCGAAGAACCGCTCATTCGCCAGCCATTGGACCGACTCCTCCGTGCGTGCGGTCCGATGCGCCGAGATGGTCAGCGTGCCGTTGTCGACATTGACGTCCACCGAGCCCGGATCGATGCCCGGAAGGTCGGCCGTCAGAACGTAATGGTCACCGATCTTGCAGAGGTCCATCGGCATGAACCGCGGTGTGCGAGTTGACCCGGAATCGCCTGACAGCAAACTCCTGGTCAGAACATCAAGGTCGCTGAACGGATCAAAACGAAGCACAGTAATTCACCTCCCGTAACGTCTCAGAGCCCGCCACCCTGGCAGGCAGCCAATCACTGTGCATCGCCGATATTAGCACTCGACCATAGTGAGTGCCAGATCTTTTTCTGATGGTTTTTCGGTGATTTTTGCATGTCGCAGGAGCGGGGCTCCGGTGGAAGGCTTTCATCGAGCGGCGGTTGAGGCGGCATGGCGCTTCCGTACCGCTGCGGACTCGAGCGGGAATGCCGCGCGCCCTGGCAGGGGGTATGACGCTGGCGTCTCTTGCCAGCCGGCGGGGGAGTCCGACACAGCCATCAGCAATCTCTTCCCGGGAGGTCGCGGTGACCTGTGCCGGGTGAAGTCGGTTGCGCTCCGGGCGCGGGTGTTTAGTAGGGTGGCAGCATGTCGAGCCCGGAAGCGCATGAGATGGGGGCTTTCGGTCACGCCGTCAGCCCCCTGAATCACTGACACTTCAGTCTTTCCGCGCCTGTTGGGTGCTGGCCGTGGTGACGAGACGTCTCCTGTTCGTTCTCTCGCCTCGGAGTCCTCGATGCCTCTTGCTCTCTATCTTCTTGCTTTGGCGGTTTTCGCCATGGGCACTTCGGAATTCATGCTTGCCGGGCTCGTTCCGGATATCGCCGCCGGTCTCGGCATCACGGTCGGCGCTGCTGGCCTACTGACCTCCGCGTTCGCGGTCGGAATGGTCATCGGTGCGCCGGCCATGGCCGTGCTCGCGCGTCGGTGGCCGGCCCGCAGGAGCCTGCTCGGCTGTGTGGTCGTCTTTGCGCTCTGCCACACAGTCGGCGCGCTGACACCGAACTTCACGATCCTCCTCGGCACCCGTGTCGTCGCCGCACTGGCCAACGCCGGATTCCTGGCGGTCGCGCTCAGCACGGCCGCCGCGCTGGTAGCGGCAGACCAGAAGGGACGCGCGCTGTCGGTACTGCTCGGCGGGACGACTGTGGCGACCATCGCGGGTGTGCCCGGCGGCGCAGTGCTGGGTGCACTCTTGGGATGGCGGTCAGCGTTCTGGGCGATCGCACTCCTGTGTCTTCCCGCCGCACTCGGCATCCTGCGCGGGATTCCCGGTCGTTCTGAAGAGAATTCGGGCCTCTCGGGTGATGGCCCTCCGCTGCGTGATGAGCTCGCTCAACTCAAATCGCCGAGACTGGCATCGGCCCTACTCCTCGCCGCCCTGGTCAATGCGGGCACGTTCGCCGTCTTCACGTTCTTGGCGCCCATCGTCACCGACATCGCCGGCTTGCAGGAGCTGTGGGTGCCGGTGGTGCTGGTGCTCTTCGGGTTCGGGTCGTTCATCGGGGTGACGGTGGCCGGCCGATACTCCGACCAGCGTCCCCGCCTCGTCATCGGGGTGGGTGGCCCGCTGTTGCTCGTCGGCTGGATTGCGTTGGCCGCCTTGGCGACTCATCCGGTGGTGCTGCTGATTCTGGTGTTGGCACAAGGAATCTCGGCGTTCGCGGTGGGGAGCACCCTCATCGCCCGGGTGCTCTACGCGGCCTCCGGGGCTCCGACGATGGGCGGCTCATACGCGACGGCGGCGCTGAACATCGGAGCCGCCTGCGGCCCGGCGCTAGCTGCCGTCTCGCTCGCCGGCCCGGCGGGGAACCTCGGGCCGGTGTGGGCGGCTGTTGCGCTCACCGCGATCGCCCTACTGACGGTGCTGGCCATCATAATTCGACGGCGGACACCGCTGCCCCGGTGAGCCGATCGCCGCATTGATCGCACCTCAACACCGCAGAGAAGCCGTGCCCGCGGTCGGTGTGCGTGAGGATCACCGCGGGGCCTTCGGGGGTGGGGAACGAGCGTTGCGCCCAGGCCAGCGCCGTCACGAGCACCGGCAGGAACGCGGCGCCCTTGGGCGTCAGCCGGTACTGCGGGTCCTCGTCGGCGGTGGTGAGAATGCCGTTGGTCCGGAAGGTCTGCAAGCGGTCGGCGATCGATGCGGGCGGTGCGGCCAGTATCCGTTGGAAGTCGGAGAACCTGGAGGTGCCGGTGAAGGCGGCGACCATGATTGCGAAAGCCCAGCGGTTACCGAGCACGCTCATGGTTTGGGGGAACAGGCCGGAGGGGGAGTCACGCCGGTCGTCAACGGATCGGCGCCGGGTCGTCACCTCTGGCA
Source organism: Mycobacterium sp. DL99 (assembly GCF_004762045.1). GTDB lineage: Bacteria > Actinomycetota > Actinomycetes > Mycobacteriales > Mycobacteriaceae > Mycobacterium. Next base: position 5,390,980 of record NZ_SJOM01000007.1, on the reverse strand, counting down.
GCGATCGCGACCAGCCCCCGCTCGGCCCCCACGCGGCGGCCACCTCACCGGCCGTCGCTGGGGCTTCGCAGTCGGCACACGTGAGCACCGGCGTGAAATCGGCGCCGCAGGCCAGGTGCCGCATCGCGGGCAGTGGCTCACGATGTTCGGGCACCCAATGGCGTTCCCATTCCCAGATCGACACGAGCACCGGCCACAGCGCCCGACCACGCGCGGTGATCAGGTACTCGTCGCGTGGCGGCCGCTCCTGATACCGGTGACGTTGCAGCAGACCGTCTTCAGTCAGGGAACCCAGGCGGCGGGTCAGCACCGAGTTGGAGATCGGCAGCCGGGTCCTGAACTGCCCGTAGCGGGTGGCGCCCAACATGGCCTGCTGCATCACCAGCAGCGTCCACTCGTCGCCGACCAGGCCCAGCATCTGCCCGACGGCATTGGTGCCGCCGGCGGGTGTGTCAGTCACGCACCAGCCATCGGCGCAGCTCGTCACCCGGTGCCCAGGTGGAGTGGGTTCCGCTGGAAACCCGTTCCGGCAGAGCGAGTTTGCACACCGGCCCATCTACGACCCGGGCCGCCTCGAACACCAGGCAGTAGGACGCATCGTCATTCATGTCGGTGGTGATGGTGACCAGGTAGCCATCGTCCTCGCCGCGGCTGCCCACCCGGGGCGCCATCGCGGTCTCGCTGCCGTACACCCCGTCCTCGAAGGCATAGCGTTGCTCGGACCCGGTGTGCAGGTCGTGGCGGACCAACCCGTCGAACAGGAACCAGCCCGGCTTACCCGTGGCGGCATAGGCGTAGCGGTAGTTGCGTCCGGCGTAACCGGGGTTGATCATGCCGAATTCGGTGATGCTGTCGGATAATTGCTCCTCGCGGGTCTGGCCGGTGACGAGGTTGAACCGCCAGCGGTGCAGCCTGGTCTGCATCTTGTCGAGCGCCAGGGCCGGTGCCGCGTTGCCCTGAAAGAATCCGTCGAGCACGATGTCGTCGCCGTCCTCGTAGGCGTTGGTGAAGTGCAGGACGTAGGTGGTGTCGGCCTCGAACCACTTGACGTCGCCGGTGGCACCGCGGCGGGGGAGGACAGCGAACCGGGATGGCATGTCGCGGTGCAGTTTTGGCAGGTGCACGTTGTTCTTCAGGAACTCGGCATCCCAGAACAACGGAAAGTCGTTGAGAATCACGTAATTCTCGGTGAACGCCATGTCGTGAGGCAACCGGGGCCCGGGCAGTTCGACGTCGACGTAGTGCACCAGCCGGTTGTCGGCGTCCACCACGCCGTAGTGCATGTACGGCGCCTGCTTGCCGTAGTTGAAGAACAGCAGTTCACCGGTGGCGTCGTCGGCCTTGGGATGTGCCGACACACCCCAATCAGCGGGGAAGGCCCCACCCCAGTCCTCCTTGCCCAGGGTGTCGCCGGTGTACGGGTCGACGCGGTACAGGTCTCCACACTGGTAGAAGCTGGTGAGCGCGACCCCGCGGTGCACCGTCACATCCGTGCTCGAGGCATCCTTCATCAAGGTGCGGGCACCCCAGCCGTGGTCGCGCCGGGCCAGCTCGACGGGCTCGGCGATACCGGGCCACAGCGGCCCGCCCGCCTCGTTTTCGGCCAGGAAACCGTCGGTGCGGATGAACCTGTTGCGGTAGAACGCTTTTCCGTCGCGAAAGCCGACGATGTGCAGCATCCCGTCCCCGTCGAAAGGGTGGTAGGTCTGAAACGCCGGATGCAGCGGGTTCTCGGTGTTGCGCAGGTAGACACCGTCGAGGTCGGACGGGATCTCGCCGTCGACGACCCGCAGATCGTCGGCATCGAATTCGGTGGTCTGCGGCCGCCACGCCCCGGTGCGGTAGGGGTGGGTGTCATCCTCGGGCAGGGTGGACAGGAACTTGGTCACGATCTCGGTGTGCATGTCTACTCCTTGCTCGCCGACACGACAAAGCTGACGGTGGTTGCGGTGCTGCCGCCAAAGTTCAAGGTGCCGAAGTTCTTTGCGTTCTCGACCTGGTATGGCCCGGCGGTGGCGCTGACCTGTTTGGCGGCGTCGAGCAGCATGCGGACCCCGGTCGCGCCGACGGGGTGGCCGCCGCCGATCAGCCCACCGCTGGGGTTGATCGGCAGCCGGCCGCCGATCTCGATCTCGCCGTTCTCGATGGCCTTCCAGGATTCGCCGGGGCCGGTCAGCCCGATGTGGTCGATGGCCAGGTACTCGCTGGGAGTGAAGCAGTCGTGGACCTCGAACCCGTCGAGATCGTCGAGCCCCACGCCGGCACGGCCGAAGGCATCCAGCACGGCGTGGCGTACGTGCGGCAGCAGGTATGGATCTGTGGCGCTGTGGTCGAGCTTCTGCCGCAGGCCGAGCCCGACAGTGCTGTGGCCCCAGCCGTCGATGCGGGCGATCGGCCGGGTGTGTGGGTGCGCGCGCAGATAGGTGTCGCTGACCAGCACCAGCCCCGCTCCGCCGTCGGTCATCTGGCTGCAGTCGAAGCGGCGCAGCCGCCCTTCCACCGGCGGATTGGTCGCGTCGTCGTCCCCGATCGGATCGGGCACCGTCCAGTCGCGGGTCTGGGCGTTCGGGTTCGCGCGCGCGTTGCGGAAGTTCAGCGCCGCGATCGCGCGGAGATGCTCGGCATCCAGGCCCCAGCGTTGGTCGTAGGCGTCGGCCACCTCGGCGAACATCGACGGCCAGACGAACTTGGCCCCGTCGGCTTCATGGCCGGTCCAGGCGGCGGCGCCGAGGTGGGCTGCGGCGGCGTCGCCGGGCACCGTCTTCTCCAGTTCCACCCCGATGACCAGGGCGTTGTCATAGGCGCCCGAGCGCAGGTCGGCGATGGCCGCGAGGATCGCGATGCTGCCTGACGCGCATGCGGCCTCGTGACGGGAGGCCGGGGTGCCCCACAGGTCCGGATGCGCCGTGGCCGGCATCGCCCCCAGGTGGGCCTGGCCGGCGAACAGTTCACCGAAGGCGTTTGCGACATGAACGACGCCGACGCCGGTGGCGTCGACTCTGGCGCTGCTCAAGGTGTGGTCGACGACCTCGCGGGTGAGCTCTGCGAAGTCGATTCCCTGGCGGGAGAGATTGCGCGCGAAGTCGCTCTGGTAACCGCCGAGAATCCAGACGTCCTCCATGAAGCCGAAGCTACTACAACTAAGAGAGTGACTCGGGCGATTGAAACAAATAACGCCGTGGCGAAAATCCATGCCTGGATTCCCGCCACGGCGTTACCCGTGGTTAAGCCGACTTAGTCGTCGTGACCGTGGCCATGCCCGCGGCCGCGGCCGTGCCACCCGTTGTCGTACCAGCCCCAACCGGGACCCTCCACGCAAGCCTGTACGTAGCCGTACGGTCCGGTCGCGCAGATATTGGGACCGGCCGATGCAGGAGCGGCCCCAGCGACTGCCACTCCGACCGGCACCGCCAACGCACCCAGCCCGACTGCAGCGGCCCTCATCAGTTTCGAACGGATCATTTTCACCTCCGGGTTGTTTGCTGTGGTGGAGCTCAGAACCCCCGACTGTAGATAACATTAGTGCATCTCACGATGTTCCCGGGAATTGCCTGGGAGCCTGCCATGCAGCCAATTTGCTCTCCGGAAGCTCTCCCCGGTCACGGCGTTGAATTCATTTGCCAAGGGAAATAGGGGTGTCGGATGGCTTCTCGGGGTGTTGCCAGCCACCTGCTGTGACGCCTGGGTCGCGTGGTGTGGCAGGGGCCTTCGACGAGTTTTGCCGAGGCCGGTGGTCTCCATTCAAGGACCGAACTACAGGAGGGGTATTCGTGGGAGCGCTGGACGGCAAGACGGCTCTGGTGACCGGAGGGGCGCGCGGGCAGGGGCGTGCGCACGCCACGACGTTGGCGCGTGAAGGCGCCGACATCGTGGTGTGTGACATCGCGGCGCCGGTCGAATCGGTCGACTATCCGTTGCCCACGCCGGCCGACCTGCAGCGGACGGTGGAGGAGGTGTCCGCGCTCGGCCGGCGCTGTCTGGCGGTGATCGCCGATGTCCGCGACCTGGCGGCCATGCAGTCGGTGGTGGACACCGCGGTCACGCACTTCGGAGGTATCGACGTGGTGCTGGCCAACGCCGGGATCGCCAGCAGTGAGCCGATCGCGACCATGTCCGAGCAGCGGTGGCAGACCATGATCGACATCAACCTGACCGGCGTGTTCAACACGTTCCGGGCCGTGTTGCCCCATCTGGTCGAGCGCCGGGCCGGGCGCATCGTGGCCACCTCGTCGATCGTGGCGGGCACCGGCGCCACCAACTCCGGTCACTATGCCGCGGCCAAGGCCGGGGTGGTGGCCCTGGTGAAATCGGTGGCATACGAGGTCGCCGAGTACGGCATCACGGTCAACGCGGTGCTGCCGTCCGGGGTGAACACGCCGATGATCCACAACCCGGCGACCTACAAGGTGATCCGGCCGGACCTGGAGAACCCGGGCCTCGGCGACGTCGAGGAGATGTTCGCCCAGGGGCGGCCGCGCCCGGGTCTGCTTGAGCCGCAAGACGTCGCCGATGCCGTGCTGTACCTGGTGTCGGATCGGGGCCGCCTGCAGACCGGGGAGTCGATGATCTTGTCCAACGGGTTGAACTGACCCGGGCCGACGCCGGGCGGAGGCTCAGATGCTTCCGCCCGTCGTCGGCGACCGACTCAGCAGCCGCAGCTGCAGGACGACGAAAGTTGCGCTTCCTCGGTGGCCTCATCGGACTCCGAGCCCTCGGGCCCGGGACGCCAGTCGAACGGGAAGTGCTTGCTTGAGCCGCCGCTGTGCTCATGTGACCAGTCGAAGCCGACGGCGTGGTCCTCTTTGACCACTCCCCACGTGGCAACCTGGCCCGGACCGACCTCCGCGCCCGGCGCATTGGTTGTGGTCACGCGGCGGTTCGGGTCAGCTGTCGGACCGGTCAGCGCCTCCACCTTCAGGTCGACCTTGCCGGGAATCTCGGCGCGCCAGTAGGCGAGGTCCTCGGCGGCGTCGAAGTTGATCGGGGCGTATTCGATGCCGCGCAGTTCCTCGATCAGGCTGCCGAATTCGGCCGGCCAGCCGCCTTCCTTGCCGGTGAAGATGCGCTCGAGTGCATCGCGCTGAGCGGCGTCGCCCTTTTCGTCGATGTAGAACATCAACTTCATCGTCGCGTTCGGGTCGCCGATCCACATGTTGCCGGCGAACTCGCCAAGGGCGATCACGCTCAGACCCGCCAAATCGGTGTCGCCGTAGTGCCCTTCGCGGACGTGCCACACCAGGGTGAACAAGCAATCTCCGTGCGTCGGCTCCTGGGCGAAGCTGCACGGGCACGGCAGCTTGCAGCTGCACACGTCGAACCATTCTCCGCGCAAATGCCAATCGACCTGCGTCGACGAAGTTGTCATCGATCCTGCTCCTTCTGTTTATACCCCTAGGGGGTATGTGACCAGGCGACCGTAGCAGCGGTGAAGCCCGGTGCGCAAGTACCCCCTAGGGGTATCATTGGCGCCATGTTCAAGCGGATGTGTGTAGGAGCGTTGACCGTCGTCGCCTCGGTGTCCCTGGCCTCATGCAGCGCATCAACCGGCCCGCCGTCAGCGGCCACCATCGAATCCGGCACGGTGAACGTTGCGCACCATCGGCTGGTCGGTGCTGACGAATTCGCCACCGCTATAGGAAGATCCGACACGCTGACCGTCAACGTCCACGTGCCCTACCAAGGCGACATCCCCGGCACCGACCTGTCGATTCCATTCGATCGGGTCGCTGAGCAATCCGACCGGCTACCTGGTGATCGCGATGCCACGATTGCGATCTACTGCCGAACCGGGCCTATGAGCGCGACTGCCGCTGAGACGTTGAGGTCGTTGGGCTATACCGACGTGGTCGAACTCGAGGGTGGAATGAAGGCCTGGCAGGCTAGTGGTCGTCCCCTCGTCGGAAACTGAGCCTCCAGCAATTGAACTGACGTATCAGTCCGAGGACAGGGTGAGCAGGCGCCGCAGGATCCACACGACCCGGGCGAGCGACGCGACGGCCGCGACGGCTGCCCCGAGGATCGTCGCCTGCAGCCACCAGTAACCGGTATCGAGATTGGCGTCGGTCATCAGCCCGGCAATCGCCACCACGAACAACGTGAACAGGGCCGGGAGCACCGACACGAATGCGGTGCCCACCCGGCGTTTGTCGTCGGCGGGTAACAGCTTGTCCACGGTGGTCATCGGCGCCCGCAGCAGGTTGACCAGGATCGAGACGCTGGTCAGGGTGAACCCGCCCATCGTCGCCGCCACCGTCGCCAGAATCTGGTAGGCGGTTCGGCGGGTGTCGTGGGGAACTTCGGTCAGGGCCCACGGCATCCAACCGACCCTGCCCAGTGCTAGCCATACGCCGACGACGATTAGGGCGAGCAACCAGTCCGTCCATTGATGACGAACCCAGTTGTGCTGCAGCCTTTCCCGAAGGCTGAACTGCACGACCGGACGCTTATTCTCGTTCATCGTCGGGTATCTCTATGAATGTGTCGGAATACGGCGATGGGTTGCCGGGAACCTCAGCCACGGCCGAAAACAGATACTCGCGGTTGCGAGTCAGCGACTGCCGCAACAGCTCTCGCGCATATGCGGTGGAACGCTCCGGATCGTTCAACCGGTCGGCATCGACCTGGGTCTTCTCGACGAACCGGTCTTCGAGTAGGTCGACCGATTGTGGAGTGCCGCTGATCGATCCGACGACGCGCGCGCTCTCGAACTCCGACAGCGCGCCCGAACCCCGCAGGGTGTCGATCAGTTCGCGGATCCGCCGGCGGATCGCATCCTTCTGTGTTCCGGTGCCGCGACGGCCGACCGAGATACCGATGCGGACGACGCCGTCCTGGGCCAGCGCGCGGGCGCCGTCGAGCGCCTGGACCCAGTCACCACCCACGAGTTCCCTATTGATGCGATTGGCCGGGATTGCGACGTCCACCCTCGACACGCTCATCTCGTCAAGTGCCTGGTCGAGGTTCTGGGTAAGCACTGGCTCGATGCCCACTTCGATCTCGAGCTTGTGCTCGAGATAGTCGACCAGCCGCCGGGACCGGGGACCGTCACCGCTTGTCAGCATGGCAACGATGTTGCGCTCACCGAACAGGCAATAGGTCGGTTCCAGCAGACCCTCGTCGGGAGTCAGCCCGATCGCGCGCCGGGCGCCGGCGGCGCTGCCGATGCTGGGCAGGTTTTCCCGCCGCACCTTGTCGAGGATCAGCATCCGATCGTCACGCGTGCCGTGTGCAATCAGCAGCATCCCGTCGGGGCAGCGGCGGTAGCGGTTGAGGCCGTCGGCCTCAGCTCGCGTGAGCCGCCGAACCACCTGCTCGGCCGGAAACTCACCGGGCAGCGGAGCACCGTCCGGCTGCAAAAGCCGCCAGTACTGCACCGTGCGGTTCACTCTGTCATCCCCCTGAATGGTCGATCTGCCGCTGACGTTACTGACGCCTGCCGACAAGATCGGGGACTCGCGAAGCCTCACCCGAGGCAAGACAAAAGTTGTGGTGCCCCCGGCAGGATTCGAACCTGCGACAACCGGCTTTTACAGGCGGTAGTGATTGATAGATGTGCAAGATCGATGATCTGCTCCGCACAACCGATGACCGGTGGATGATTCTGGCGCCGAAACACTGCAGGAACGGAGTCCGCGAGCTCGAGTCGCAAGCTCATTCAGCAGACCCAAGCCAGCCCTAGGCTCCAGTCGGGCGTTGTTTGTCGTTTGGGTGGTCTGGGCTCCATCGTTGGCGTCCGTTGCTGATTAGACCGGACGTATCTAGGCGGAGCCTTCGCCTGGCTTGGCGTACCGCAATTCGTCGGGGAGCTGCTCGAAATACTCGGGCGTGTACTCGTCATACGACAGAACCAGGGTGGATGCAGGCGTGTGGATGTCGACATACTGATGTCCAGCGTGGTCGGCGGGCTCAGCCAGGTCATCGAGGATTTCAACCGCAGTTGCCCGATCTAGGCGCCATTCGATGCGGCCATCACCCAGTTCGATATCGGCTGCACCGGACTCCATGCGGAACTCGTGGGTGACTCCGTCGTGTTCCAACTGCGACCACCCACGCTGCACCGCATCCTCCAACGCGGCATGGATGACAGCCGCACCTGCGGTGTCCATTGCCAGCATGACAACGTCATCGCCCAGCATGAAATCAGGAAGAAACTGGGCGTGGATAAAGCTCATCAGTCTCTCCTTCACTGCATTGTTGTGATTGGAAACAGCAATCTTCGTGCATTCACAAATCGTCGTCGAGCTCTGCGCACCGGGCCTGTCGGCATGTATTGCCGCCGACCGTCTCGACTGGCGTTCGAGGATCTCGATGACCTAGGAACAAGTACTTGGCCTGCGGCCCGGGTCCACACCGCTGCCGCGGATCTGCTGGACCGGGCCATTAGCGATGAAAAAAAACGCTGGATCGCTGCCGATCGTCGCTGATCACCGCCAAAACAGCCTGATACCGCTGCTCCACCACGCTCAACTCCCTCATCTAGGGAGTGTCAAGGATCAACCGAAGTAGCTGTAAAGCATCAGCCGAAACATTGTCAGGCATCACCCGACATCGAAACGTCAAGCATCACCCGACGTCATACAACGTTGTGGTGCCCCCGGCAGGATTCGAACCTGCGACACCGGCTTTAGGAGAGCCGTGCTCTATCCCCTGAGCTACGGGGGCGGGGGACCTATCGAAATAGGTGTCTAAAACCCATAGGGACGACTCATGGTAGTTGGCCAACCGTCAATCGGTCGCATCGGGGCCGTCGCGACGTGGTGTTTGTGTTGCGGGCGCGGCTGATGTGCTGTGTGGGTTGTGAGCGACTGCCCGGAGGATGCGTGGCGAATCCGATCGCCATACTGATCACGCCGCGACGCAGGTCGGCGGCGCCAGCCCGATCGATGGTTGTCTGTGGCGGTGCCGGCTCGGGATCGGTGTTGTTGGCCGTCAACGTGTTTCCTCAGAGCCGGCCGGGCCGGCGGGAGTGAACGGTGCGAGCAGGAACTCATCGACGAACCTGGCGAAGGTGTCGTCGACGAAGGCGGGGTCGGGAGCGGTGAAGTACTCGATGATGAAGCCCTGGAAGGCTGCCAGCGCGATGCGCGAACGGGTTTCGGCGACGTGGTCGGGCATGCCGAGCGCTTGCAGGCGGGCTTTGGAGTTGCGGGTCAGTAAGGACAGGGTGTCCCAGGTGTATTCGCGATAGGGGCTGTCGAGTCCGCATGCGGCGCCGAAGACTTGCAGCACGACGCGCAGGCTCTGCTGGCGTTCCCCGCGGGTGCAGTCATGCCAGTCGTCGAAGCACCATTCACGATGTGCCGCAATCGACTCCGGAAGATCCAACTCCTCGGTCCGGGGTATCGCCGCACGCTGCTGACGGTTCAGGACTTCGAGAATGAGTTGTTCTTTGCTGCCGAAGTAGTAGACCAGCATCCGAGCGCTGGTTCCCATCTGGGAAGCAAGCTCGCGCAGTGAGGTATCGACCACCCCGGTGCGCGCCAAGATCGCGCCCGCAGTGGCCAGTAGTTCCTCGCGTTTAGCGTGGTCGACCGGCCGTGGCACGCTTGACTGTAACAGTTGCTTCGGATACTGATGATGCGATGCGCGCGAACACGACGGTCGGGGAGACCCGGTGAGCTTGGTGCGCGATACCGCCCCTCTTACCGGCGGCGCTCCCGCTGAGGAATCGGTGGCGCGGTCGGACCGCCCGTTGCGGGTGACCCGGCTCGTTGCGATCATCGCGGGCCTGGTCGGGTTCGTGGCCAGTGTGCTCATTCCGGTGTTGCCGGTGGTGCAGACCACGGCGACACTGAACTGGCCTCAAAACGGGCAGTTGGGCAGTGTCACCGCGCCGCTGGTCTCATTGACACCGATTTCGTTGACGGCGTCGGTGCCGTGCACGGTGATCCGTGAGATGCCAACTGCGGCTGAGCTGGTGCTGGGGACGGCGCCCTCGGCCGGCAAGCAGGCGATGCTCAACGGATTGTTCGTGACGGCCACCGCGCAGCGCGTCGACGTGATCGCCCGCAACGTGGTTGTCCTCAGCGTGCCCCGCGCCCGGATGGACGACCCGGCATGCCGGCAGCTGGAGGTGTCCTCATCGACGGCGGGCACGTTCGCTTCGGTCTCCGGCCTGATCGATCCCGACACCGGCACCGCGCTACGTGGTGGGTTCGCCGACCCGAACTTGCGGCCACAGATCGTCGGAGTGTTCACCGATCTGACGGGTCCGGCGCCGCCCGGGCTGTCGTTGTCGGCGACGATCGACACGCGCTTCACCAGCTCCCCGTCACCGCTGAAAATGGCGGCGATGCTGGCCGGAATCCTGGGCACTGTCGTTGGGCTGCTGGCATTGTGGCGGCTGGACCGCCTCGATGGCCGCCGCGCGCAGCGGCGCATTCCGGCCCGGTGGCGCTACTTCACCGCGGTGGACGCGACCGTCGTCGTGGTGTCGGTGTTCTGGTTCATCGCCGGCGCGGGATCTTCCGATGACGGCTATCAGTTCGGCATGGCCAACACCGCCAGCCATGCCGGCTACATGGCGAACTACTTCCGCTGGTTCGGTAGCCCCGAGGACCCGTTCGGTTGGTACTACGAGCTCATCGCCGCCATGACCCATGTCAGCCACGCCAGCCTGTGGCTGCGCTTGCCGGACCTGATCTGCGCGTTGGTGTGTTGGTTGCTGCTCTCACGTGAGGTGTTGCCCCGGCTCGGTCCGGCAGTGGCTGGTAACCGCGCGGCGGTGTGGGCGGCGGCGCTGGTGTTCATCGCGGCGTGGATGCCGTTCAACAACGGGCTGCGTCCCGAAGGTCAGATCGCCACCGGCGCCCTGATCACCTACGTCCTGGTGGAACGCGCCATCGTCACCCGCCGCGTCACCCCGGTGGGGCTGGCGATCGTCGTGGCCGCATTCACGCTGGGTATCCAGCCGACCGGGATCATCGCGGTAGCCGTGCTGCTGGCAGGTGGGCGCCCGATCCTGCGCATCATCGTCGCCCGCGCGAAAACGGTGGGGATCTGGCCGGTGCTGTTGCCGCTGGCCGCGGCCGGGGTCGTGGTGCTGACGGTGATCTTCGCCGATCAGACCATCGCCGCGGTGCGCGAGGCCACTGAGGTCCGCACGGCCATCGGACCCGCTCAGCCCTGGTACACCGAGAACCTGCGCTACTTCTACCTGGTTCTGTCGACGACCGATGCTGCCCTGTCGCGTCGTTTCGGAATTCTGATCACGATGGCGTGTCTGTTCCCGTCGATGCTGGTGTTGTTGCGGCGCAAGCGGATTCCGGGGATTGCCACCGGCCCGGTATGGCGGCTGATGGGTGTCATCTTCGCGACCTTGTTCCTGCTGACGTTCGCGCCGACGAAGTGGATCCACCATTTCGGGCTGTTCGCCGCAGCCGGGGCGGCGATGGCCGCGGTGGCCACCGTGCTGCTCGGCCCGACGATATTGCAGTCGGCACGCAACCGGGTCGCCTTCTTGGCGACCGTGTTCTTTGTTCTCGCTTTGTGTTTCGCGTCGACCAACGGCTATTGGTACGTCTCCAGCTACGGGGTGCCGTTCAACGACAGTAGCCCGCACTGGGGTCCGGTCACCGCCAGCGCCATCCTCTTCGCGTTGTGCCTGCTGACTGCCGGCTACGCCGGTTGGCTGCACCTGGCCTCACCGACGCGGCCGGAGCCTCGATTGACCCGCGTGCTGACTGCCGCACCCGTGCCGGTGGCGGCGGGGTTCATGGTGGTGGTGTGCGCCGGCTCGATGCTGACCGGAGTGATCAAGGAGTACCCCAGCTACTCCAACGGCTGGGCCAATCTGCGAGAGCTGGCGGGCGGGTGCGGGCTGGCCGACGATGTCCTCGTCGAACCCGACCCGAACACCGGATTCCTGGCCCCGCTACCCGGAGGCTACGGTCCGCTGGGCCCATTGGGTGGCAGTGAATCCGTCGGCTTCGGCACCAACGGAGTGCCCGAACACACTCTGGCCGAGGCGATCTGGCAGAGCCAACCCAAATCCGGAACCGATTACGACTGGGAAGCTGCCACCGCCCTGGACCAACCTGGGGCCAACGGTTCCAGCGTCGCGCTGCCCTACGGCCTGGACCCCGCGCGGGTGCCGATGGCGGGTAGCTTCACCGCCGGGCCTCAACAAGTCAGCACATTGACCTCGGCGTGGTATCGACTCCCTGCTGCGGACAACGACCACCCGCTCGTGGTGATCACCGCTGCCGGCACCATCACCGGGAACAGTGTGCTGTCCGGGCACACCACAGCCCAGACCGTCGCCCTCGAATACGGCACACCGGGCCCCGACGGCACCCTCGTGCCCGGTGGCCGGCTCACCCCCTACGACATCGGCCCCCAACCTGCTTGGCGCAACCTCCGTTTCCCCCGCGCCGAGATCCCCGCCGATGCCCGCTTCGTCCGGGTAGTTGCCGAAGACCGTTCGCTCAACGTCGGTGACTGGGTGGCCGTCACTCCGCCCCGGATGCCCGAATTACGTTCGGTGCAAGAGTATCTGGGCTCCACGCAGCCGGTTCTGCTCGACTGGGCCGTGGGATTGGTGTTCCCCTGTCAACAGCCCATGCTGCATGCCAACGGCGTCGCCCAAGTCCCCGAATACCGGATCTCCCCGGACTATCCGGCGAAGATCGAGATGCCCGACACCTGGCAGAGCGGCGAGAACGGCGGGCCGCTGGGCATCACCGACCTCCTGCTGCGCGCCCACGTCATGCCCACCTACCTGTCCCGGGACTGGGGACGCGACTGGGGCTCGCTGCGCCGATTCGACCCCATCGTGCAGGCTTCCGAGGCCCACCTGGACCTCGGCACCGCCACCCGCAGCGGCCTGTGGAACCCGGCGCCGATCCGCATCGGACCATAGCGAGCGTGAGGTCAGGCGTCAGTGACCGTGCGGGACAAGGATGTTCAGCACATCGGAAATGATGAACACTTGGGTCCCTTTGTCCTTGGCTGTTCGGGCGACTGACGTGGGCCCGGATCGGATCGCGGAGCCTCACGTTCCGGCGGTGCCTGCCGCTCGGGCTTCTGCCGAACGGGCGCCTCACGCTGGGGCGGTGCCTCCCGGACCGGTGCCTCTCGGACTGGTGCTTGTTGGACCGGTGCCTCCCGGACTGGCGCTTGTTGGACCGGGGTCTGAGGAACAGGTGCTTGGGCCGGTGGTTCCGGTGCGGTCTTCTGCCGCGGCGGCTCCGGAGCCTGGGTGGGTCGTTCCGGTGCGGTGCGCTCTTGCGGTGGCTCTTGCCGCGTCGGCGCCTCCCGTACCGGAGCTTCCTGTGCTGGCGCTTCCTGTGCTGGCGCTTCCGGTGCGGGTGCCTCACGAACAGGGTTGTCCCGGTGCGGTGTTGAGTCCTCGCGGGGCGGTGTCACCACAGGGTCTGACGGGCTGTCCGTTTTCGGTTCGGCCGGAGGTGTCAACTCAGGTTTGGACGGGGTGTCCGGTCTCGGCTCGGCCGGCGGAGCCCCGGCACGGTCTGGTGCGTCCCCCTTCGGGGGTGTCGGCATCTGCTCAGCGGAACGATCGGGGTCCGTTCTCGGCGCCATGTTGTCCGGTGCGGGCTCTGGCTTTTCCCGCGGTTTGTCGATCGTCGGGGGTGTGTCGGCGGGCGCCGGCGGGAGTTTGGGTGCGGAAAACTCGGGTGACACCTTGGACGGTGGCGTAGCCGGCGTGGCTGCCGTCAATGCCGGTGGTGCGAACGTTGTTTCGTGGCTGGCCTTGGGTGCGGCGGGCCAGTTTTTCAGGGGGGACGCCGGCGCCTGCTCGGTGAGGATGGTCGGCCGCGGGGCGAGTTCTCTGGTGAAGTCACGGGTGGATTTGTCCGCGAGGTTCTTCATCAGCGCCGCGGAGCTGCGGGTCGTCTTGTCGTTTGAGATGAACTGCGCCAGTGAGGCATTCAGGTTCACCACCGGAGATGAGACGCGGATGTCCACCTTGATGACTGGATTGGGGGTGGCCGGCCGTGCCCAGTCGCGGTTACGCGGATTGTGCCAATCCCGGTTCCTGTTCCAGTTTTGGTACCTGTCCGGGTTGAATCCGTGGGCCCGGTTCCATAGCGCCCGGCGGTACACCGGATCGTGGTTCTGGAACTTCCACTGGTAGTACTGCTTGTACGGGTGGTGGCGGTCGTACCAGTCTTGCTTGCGGGGGTCGCCGGGATGGTCGCGGCGCTGGCCCCATTCGTTGCAGCCGTTGCGGTCCCAGCCGTGGCGGTCGTAGCCGGCCCAGTTGTAGCCGCCCCAGTTGTACCCCCAGTGGTCATAGCCCCACCGGTCATAACCCCAGCGGTCGTAGCCCCAGCGGTCGTAGCCGAGGAAATCGAAGCCGTACTGGTTGTAGCCGCTGAGGTCGTAGTTGTACCAGCCAGTTTGGTTGTAGCCGTATAGCTGTCCCCAGGACGGGTCGTAGTAACCGAGGTACCCGAGGTTCGGAGTCGGCGGAGGATCCGCGGGCTGGGCCCAGCCGGCTACGGGCTCGACCGGAACGCCGGGTGGCGGTGGGATGAAGTCGTCGCCACCAGCGCCCGTGTACCCCCATGTCGGCGCGGCCCCGCTTGTCGGCGCGGCCCCGCTTGTCAGTGTCGCGTCGGGAATTTGCGGTGCCGCAGCTGGTGCGGGCAGAGCCACCAGTTGTTGCACCGAATCTGGGGTGTACTGCAGAAGTTGTTGTGTCAGTTGCAGATAGAGGTTCTGCAGACTGGTGCGCTGCGGAGACGGGGAGACGTAGTCCAGGCCTTGCTTGGCCTCATTGAGTGCCGTGCGCGCGTCGGTCAGCTGATCGGCGGTCGGCTGCTGTCCGCTTCCGAGGATGTCCTGCGCCGTCTTCAGATCATCGACGACGGCGGTCAGGGCAACGCCTTGCGCGTGCTCGGGGAAGATCGCCTTCTGGACATCCCACAAGGTGCCTCCCGGCGAGGTCGTGTACGTCGCGCCGAGTAGCCCGGCGACCAGCAACACGACTAATCCACCGGCGATGGCGGCTTTGCCTCGGCGTGACCGGGGGATGAGCCGGCGGCGCGGCGGCAGCGGCTCGACGGGCCGCAAAGTTCTCAAGTCGACGGGTGGGGGGCTGAGAGCAGTCATTCCGACCTCCTCGATGATGACCGGTGCCTGGTCACATCACTCCCGACCGCGTGATTTCCAGATGTACAAGTGCCAATGGTGGGCGCCAAGATGTATGCCTACGCAATATTAAGCATAACTAAATGTCACGCCGGGCCGCTACACGGACCAGGGCCCTGGCGGAATTCTCATCAATACACAGCTTGCGCAAAGGTGCGCACAGGAAGTTGCGTCTGGCCGGCTCGGGGGAGGTCGATCGACAGGGGCACCGGGCTTTGGCGCCTACTGCCCCGAGCCCTCCACGACGGCCTTGATCCGTTCCAGCGTCTTGCGCATGTCGCGGACGTTGCGGCGCTGGCGGAGTTGACCGCCGAGAACCGAGAACACGGCGGTGAACGCTCCCGGCGGCATCCGGAAGGACTCGGTGACATCGGTGTCCGTTCCGGCCGGTGCCAACTGGTAGTGCCAGGTGTTGACTGCCCGGTCACCCATCATCACCGCGAAGCCGAATTCACGTCCGGGATCGCAGGCCGTCACTTTGCAGGTGGTCCAGTAGACGGGTCCGATCTCATTGCGCTTCACGTGGCCGCGGAACCGCGCGCCGAGTGCTGGCCCGGTCGCCCCGCCGAGCCACTCGGCTTCCATTACCTCGGGCGAGAACTTCCCGGTGTTGCGGACGTCGGAGATGAGGTCCCAGATGCGGTCCGCCGGCGCGGACATCCGCACCGTGACCGAGCCTTCCATGGCCATGGTTTCCCCTCCCAGACACCCTGAACGCGTTCGATCCAGCGCAACATATGCACCGGCGTCAGCACAAGGCCTACCGTCCCGGCGGCGGTGGCGATGTCGGAGTGCGATGGCAGCATCACGGGGCATGACGTCGATCCAGCGGCCGATGCCGCCACTGAATGCTGATGAGCGCATGACGCTGGAGAGCTGGTTGGACTTCTATCGCGCCACGTTGATGTTGAAATGCGACGGCCTGGTTGATGCGCAGCTGCGTTCGGCGTCGGTGCCGCCGTCCGGGCTGACCTTGCTGGGGCTGGTGCAGCACGCGGCGGAAGTCGAACGTAACTGGTTCCGCAGAGTGCTCACCGGTGAAGACGCGCCACCGATCTTCGGACCCCGGGATCCGAACGGCCATGACGGTGGCTTTGAGGTATCCGCGCAATCGTCATTCCGCGTCGCCGCACAGGTCTGGCGGGACGAGGTCGAGCAGGCACGTCTCAACTGTGCCGAGCGTCGGCTCGATGACACCGCCGCATTCATGGATGGCGAGGTCAGTTTGCGTTGGATCTACACGCACATGATCGCCGAGTACGCCCGCCATTGTGGGCATGCGGACCTGATCCGCGAACGCATCGACGGGCAGGCGGGTGTCTGAGAACGGCGCCTGCTGGCGGAGTTGCCCTGCGAGTACCGAGAACGGCTCCCGGAGGCATCCGGACATGTCAACCCAGATCAGCTCGGGTCGGTGGCGTCAGGTTCGAAGGTGCGTCCCTCAAGTGCTGCGGAGACCCGGAGCGGGTCGAGGTAGTCACGCCAGTGGGTGACTTTCCGGTCTTTGACCGTGGCCACCGAGATGTACCTGTTGCCGTACGGCTTGCCGGTCGCCACCACGCGGCCTGCCGATGAGTATTCGAGTACGACCGTGGACGTCGATGGTGAGTGATGCGTCCGCAGGTCGTAACAGCGGTCGAGGAAGAAGGTGTCGCCGTAGCCCCGGTACAGCTCGACCAGGTTGTCGCGGCCCACGACATGGCGTGGGTAGCCGGGGACCGTGATGATGAAATCGAAAACGACGTCCTCGGCCAGTAGGTCGAAGAAGTGCTCGCCGTCGACCAATCCCGCGAGGCCCTGCTCGATGATCCGAAAGAACGGATCGAGTGCACGGAAGTCTTCGATGTCGTCGATCACTGAATTTCTCCCTGGGTCGAGGGGGTCAGTCCTGCTTCAGCAGATGCAGGCCGGACAGGGGTCCTCCGTCGATCTGCATGAGCCGACCGCCGTCGCGCAGGGGCCCGATATCGACTGCGGCGAACCCGAATTCATCGATGAGAGCACCGACGGTGGCCTTGGCGTCGTCGTCATCGCCGGCGTAGAAGACAACTTGGCGGCCGGCTTCGTGGCGGGGATCTGCGTCGATATAGGCGGCGTACAACGTGTTGAATGCCTTGACGACCCGCGCGCCCGGCGCGTGGGCGGCGATGATCTCGCTGCCGGTCTGGTCGCCGAGTTCGGCGGGAACCAGTGCGCCGTCGACAACCTCGAAAATGTTGGTGGTGTCGACCAGGATGCGACCATCCCAGTTCGGCAGGGAGTCGAGGACGTCGGTCGCCACGGACCAATGTGTTGCCAGGAAGACGATGTCGGCCTGCGCCGCTTCGGCCGCGGTCCCGGCCGTGGCCAACGGGCCGAGATCGTCGACGACGGCGGCAAGCGATTGCGGCCCACGGCTATTGGATATGGTCACCGGGTATCCGGCCTTGACGACATGCCGGGCGAGTGCGAGTCCGATATTCCCCGCGCCGATTGTTCCGAATCGCATGGTCTCCTCCTGGTGACGATTGAAGATTCAACTCACGTAACCGTGGCGGGGCGCCCAGTATTTCCGACGGCATCGTCAGCCGCGACGTGCCCGGTCCTCCCACAGCGGGCGCTCGCCGGTCGTGTTGAGCTGTTCGAGGATGACTTCCGACGCGCGCCCCAGCTGGCGCAACTGTTGTGGGGTCAGTGGGTCGATCACCAGCCGCCGCACGGCCTCCACGTGACCCGGTGCACTCGCCGCCACTTTTTCGTGGCCTTCGTCGGTGAGTGTCACCAGCGTGACGCGGCCGTTGCCGGGGTCGGGGGCACGGGTTACCCAGCCCCGATTTTCCAGGGCCGATACGGCGTGCGAGGCCCGTGACAGCGATCCGTTGGCGAGTAGTGCCAGGTGGCTCACTGCCATGGTCCGGTCGGGGGCCTCGCTCAGGGCTGCGAGTACGAAATAGCCGAACAGCGACAGCTTCGAGTCGCGGCGCAACTGGGTTTCCAGCGCGCTCGCCAGGGCCATCATCGTCGCGCTGAACGGCAGCCATGCCGTGAGCTCGGCCTCGCTGAGCCAGCGGGTATCCGCTCCGTCGGACGCGTCAGTCACGGAATTCAGGGTAATCCCTTGACTTGATGTTTCCCGTGTGAAGCAAATCGGAATAATTTGAAACTTCAACTCATTGCTGACGTGGTGGGGCCGCTACCGGCACTGAGCTTCACCCGACAACTGAGGAGAACACCATGAACATCGCCTTGTGGATCGCCGCCATCGTCCTGGCTGCGGGCTTTGTGGGAAGCGGTTTGATGAAACTGGCTGTGCCCAAAGACAAGCTGGTCAGCTCCGGGCAGGGCTGGGCGCAGGATGTGAGCCCGGCCGCCATTCGTGCCATTGGTTCTGTCGAGATCCTCGGCGCGGTGGGGTTGATCGTGCCGGCGGTAACGCACATTGCCCCGGTGCTCGTTCCGCTGGCGGCGATCGGCTTGGCGCTCGTCATGGTCGGCGCGGCCACCGTTCACGCCCGCAGGAAGGAATGGGCAAACATCGTCGTCAACGTCGTGCTGTTCGCTTTGGCGGTGTTCGTTGCCTGGGGCCGGTTCGGGTCTTTCCCGCTCGGCTGATGAAACTGACCTGGGGCGTGACGGTCAGATCAAGACCAGACTCGTCACGCCGACCAGGATCATCGCGCCACCCGCGAACTGTCCGCTCCTGACGCCGAACGGAAGCGTCTTCTCCAACACGACGAAAAGGGCGATCGCGGCGATCCACAGCAGGTTCATCACCCCGCCGATGAACAACAATCCCATCAGGATCCAGCAGCAGCCCACACAGAAGGCGCCGAGTCGCAGGCCCATGCGGAAGGCGCCGAGGTTGCCGGTGCGCCAGTATTTCGACATGAAATGTGCTGGCGCCCGGCAATTCTGCAGGCATGCATTCTTGAGCGGGGTGAACTGATAGACACCCGCGGCGATCAGCAGAACGGCTCCGAGGACATGACTCGTGGACACCATCATCGGGGAGAGCAGTGTGGCCCGCTCCAGCGCGTACTGCGCGATGGTGGCCAGGAGACTGAATGCCGTCCACATCGCGATGTAGCCGGCGACGAAGATGGAGGTCGGGGCCACCGGGGTTTGCTGGGCCGCGGCCTTTCGGGAAACGGCGGCGTACATCAGGGTCATCGGCGCCGCGGTGGGAACCATCATCGCGATCATCATCACGGCCCACATCGTTAGCCTCAGGCCGAATTCGGTTGCGGTCCAGGGCTGTACGCCGGTCATGGCGTCCATTGACGCCATCGACTGACCATTCATGCCCGTTGGCCCGGTCGCCGTCCGGTGCGCGCTCAGCGCGACGTAAATCCAGGCCGCGACGGTGATGCCGGCCATGCCTGCGAATACGGCCAGCCGGTCCCGGGAACGCCCGACCCGAGACGTGGTCAGCGGATCAGTCCGTCCTGGTTCATGTGCAGAACGTTGAATTGACAGTAGCTGTCGCTGAAGTCGAGATCGATTCCCGCCCGGGCGGTGGTCCAGCCGGTGCCCATCTCGGCATAGATGTAGCGCGGCCCATCGGGCGTGCTGAGGCGAATGTTGTTCGCCAATGCTCCGCGGCCCAGGCCTGGGAGTGGCGCCCCGCGTGATTCGACCAGTCCCTTGATCTTGAGGCTGGCCGTACGGTGATCGACATCGATCGACAGTTCGATCGGTGCGTACAGCGTGCCCAGCACGGTCGCCATCATGCTGTTGTACACGAAGAAGTGCGTCGCCCCCGGGGCGGTTGATTCGCCGTGCAGAATCTTGCGAAGCGCTTCTCGCTGAGCCGGATCCGCCCGTTCGTCGATGATGACCTGCTGGGTGCCGCCACCCTCGTGGACCTCACCCGGCCAGGACATGAGCGATGCCCAGTCGAGGCCGTCCAGGCTCGTGTCGTTGAAGTTCCCTTCCTCGATGTGGCCGGCCATGAACGCTTCGCAGTGTCCATGGGTCGACTTCGCACCGAACTGGCACGGGCAGCCCCAGGCGCAGTTGCAGTTCTCGAATTCGGTACCGCGGATCAGCCATCGATCAGCCATGGGATTCACCTCGTTTCTCCCGATGCTGCTGATTGTCGTCGGATTGGGCGACCATCGGTGTGTGATCGCCGACACGAGATTACATGAAATTTCATATTGAAATTTCATGTAAGGCGCCTACTCTGATGTTATGGCTAAAGCAGTGCAGTTCGATTCGTATGGCGGCGTCGAGGTCCTTGAGGTGCGCGACGTACCGCGTCCCGTTCCGGCGCCCGGCGAGGTTCTCGTCGAAGTCCGGGCGGCCGGCATCAATCCGAGTGAGGCGGTGATCCGCAGCGGCGCGCTGGCGGACCAGTTTCCAGCCGCCTTTCCCTCCGGCCAGGGCAGTGATCTTGCCGGAGTGGTGGTTGAAACGGGCGAAGGGGTGAGTGATTTCGCGGTGGGCGACGAGGTGATCGGATTCTCGATGAGCCGGTCGAGTCACGCCGAATACGTGAGCGTGCCGGTGACCCAGGTGACGGCCAAACCGTCCGGGGTCTCGTGGGAGGTGGCCGGCTCATTGTTTGTCGCGGGTGCCACCGCATATGGCGCGGTGCAGGCCATTGAGCTGGCTCCGGGGGAGACGGTGGCGATTGCCGGTGCGGCCGGCGGGGTCGGTTCAATCGCGGTTCAACTTGCGAGGAAGGCCGGGGCGACCGTCCTCGGCATCGCCGGACCGTCCAACGATGCGTGGCTCGCCGACAATGGCGTGGTTCCGGTCAACTATGGCGACAGGCTGGCTGCCCGGTTGCGTGCCGCGGCGCCCTCGGGCCGTGTCGACGCCTTCCTCGACTTCTTCGGCGACGGCTACGTCGCCATGGCCGTCGATGAACTCGACATCCCGGCCGACCGGATCGACACCATCGCTGACTTCGCAGCCGCGGCACAGTACGGGGTGATGACCGCGGGCGGTAACGAGGCCGCCACCGCGGCGGTACTCGCCGAACTGGCCGGCCTCATCGCGCGGGGTGAGCTGGATGTACCGATCGCCGGAGTCTTCGCCCTTGAGGACGTGCGCGACGCCTTCCTGGAAGTTGAACGACGGCACACCCGGGGCAAATTGGTGCTGCGGGTTTCAGAACAGATGAGCGCCGACACCGAATCCGAGGAGGAACAATGAGCGATGGTCTGGACTTCAACGCGCGCAATATTGCTGAGTTCCGCGCCAACCATGGCCACGTCGGCGGCCCGTTCGAAGGTGCGCCAATCCTGGTGCTGCACACTGTCGGTGCCCGCAGCGGTGAGGCGCGCACCAACATCATGATGTATATGGCCGATGGCGAGCGCTATCTCGTTTTCCCGTCCAACCGAGGCGCTGACTACAACCCTGCCTGGTACTGGAACCTGAAGGCGAATCCCGAAGTCCGTATCGAGGTCGGCGACCGCATGCTCGAGGTACGTGCCACTGATCTGCAGGGCACGGAGCGGGACGACAAGTACGCGTTGCAGGCCGAGCGGTATCCCGGATTCGCGGAGTATCAGCGAATGACCTCGCGGATCATTCCGGTGGTCGCACTCACGCCCGCCGGTACCCCGATGACTGAAGCGGACCTCAATTCCGCGCGCGGATCTTCTGAATTTCCGCACATCGATTTCGATGCCCTCTACCGAGGGGAAAGTCCGGGTGAAGGCATCGCCCCCGTCGCTACGCCGCCATGGGACACCAAGGCGCCCAGCGAGAGTGTCATCAGATGGCAGTCCACCGGCTGGATCAACGGTGATGTCCTCGACGTCGGTTGCGGGTACGGGGACAACGCCGTCTACCTGGCTGAGCACGGTCACGCGGTCACTGCGTTGGATATATCGCCGACCGCACTGGCCACCGCCGAGGAGCGTGCCACGGAAGCCGGGGTCGACGTGAGATTCGCAGTGGCCGACTCCACCCAACTGGACGGCTACACCGGCGGGTTCGACACCGTGATAGATGTCGGCATGCTCCATTCACTCGATGACCAGGGTCGACGTCGCTATGCCGCTGCAGTTCACCGGGCCACACGGCCGGGTGCCACCTTGTTGCTCAGTTGCTTCTCCGATGCCAACCCGGTCGGTAAGGACCCGCGCCCGGCGGTGTCCGAGGAGACGCTGCGCGCCATCCTCGGCAGCGCCGGATGGGACATCACATCGATCGAACCTGCCACCGTGCCTGGCGAATTGGATGGGGCAGAGGCAGATATGGCGTTCTGGTATCTCCGCGCCGAACGCCGATAGGCGCTCTGAATGACGTTGCGAGCGAAGCTGTGCCTCTCATGGATGCACTTCAGATAGCTTTCAACCAGCTCAGGCCTGACGCTCCAGCCCGAGCGCATCGAGCAGGCAGTTGACGGCCAGTTTGCCCAGTGCGTCGGATGCCAGCGGGCTGTCACCGGTGAGCAGTCGGCGGTCTTGATACACGGTGCCTGCCATCTTGTCGTTGACGATGGTGAGCCCCTGCTTGGCCAGCAGGTCGGCGACGAGCCACTGCAGGCGCCCGGGCAGGTACCCGATGTCGATGTTGGGACCCTCGTCGAGCGAGTCGGGGAACACGCACACCGAATATCCGGCCAATGGTGACTGGGACTTGCCGAGGCCGGCGGCCAGGAGTGCCGCCGGACCGTGGCACAGGGTGATGATGAACCGGCCGTGGTCCACCGCCCAGTTCAGCGTCCGGCCCACCGCTTCGCTGCCCGGCAGCCCGACGACGGCACCATGGCCGCCGGGAATGAAGACCGCCAGATAGTCGGAGGCTCTGAGATCGTCGACCAGGTCGGACAGCTTGAGGGGTTGTTTGAGCTTGGGTTTGAGGGCCTCATAGGTCGACATCACGGCTGGGTCCTCGTGGGGCAGAGCCCACAACTCAAGCTTGGCCGGGTACCCGGAGATGGTTGCGACATCGACATCGAACCCGGTCTGCATCAGGTGGTGCAGCGGCAGCAGCATCTCCACCGGATGGTTACCGGTGGAGAACATCTTTCCGTTCTGGCACAACACATATCGCTCTTCGGTGGCGATCATCAGCACCTTCCACCGGCCCTCGGTGTAGGCGCCCTTGTGCTCGACGCCGGTGAAGTCGGTCTTGGCTGAGGTGTACTGACTCAACGAGTAGGGCGACGGGAAGTAGGCGTTGTCCTCGGCCAGATCGGGGCTGGGCACCTTGCTGAGGTTGTCTGAATCTTGTGACATCGCGTTCACCACTTCTTATTCGTCAACCTGGCTTGGGTCTGTACATACCCCGATCGGGCGCTGCCTATCGGAGTTCGGCGATCACCTTCCCGAACGCCTCGGCGTGGGCGATCTGCACGATGACGTAGGTGATGCCGTACTTCTCCCGCAGCCCGCGAATGTGGTCGGCCATGGCGCTGACCGACCCTGACAGGACTCCGGGGTGCCGCAGGAGTTCCTCGTCGCTGAGCCCCGGCAGGAAATGGCGGGGGACGTTGAGAATGGGCATCTCGCTGCCGGGAGCGGGCATCGCGGTGACGGCGATGTTGAGCTCCAGCTCGTCGAACCGGTTGCCGGCAGCTTTTCGTAGGAAGCCAATTCGGTCGGCCAGCGGGTCGCCGTCGACGTGATCACCACCGGTGAGGCCGATGATGTCGGCGGTCTGGGCGGCCACCGTCAGCAGGCGGTCGCCGTTGCCCGCGATGAGGATCGGGATGTCGGGTGCATGGTCGCGCAGGTACTCGGTGGTGTGGCGCAGATAGTCGATACGGTCGCGCGCGCTGGGGAAGGGTAGCTCGGCGGCGTCGAACTCTTCGCGCACGTACCCCGCGCCGAGACCGAGGTCGAACCGGCCACCGGACAGATCCCGCAGGGCGGTGGCGTCGCGCGCCAGCAGCGCCGGTTTGTAGAAGCCGGCGTTGAGCACGAACGTCCCGACCCGCAGCGTGCTGGTCGCCGCGGCGATCGCGGTCAGGGTCGGGAACGGGGCGGGCGCGCCCAGATGGTCGGGAACGTTGAGCACGTCGAAGCCGAGGTCTTCGGCACGCCGGGCCTCGTCGGCAATCTGTGACTGGGATTCGACGGTTCGCAGGCTGACACCGAAGCGGAAATCGTTGGGCATCACCCGATCTTAGGCACGGCGGCTGCAGGTTTGGAGGCGTCTACAGCGGGCAATTCTGAGCCGTGACAAGTCATCCGACGGTGGGCGTGGAGGAGGAGTTCCTGCTCATCGACCTACAGCGCGGCGAACCGATCGCCCGTAACAAGCAGGTCGCCGCCAGTGCCGCCGAGCACGGGGTGGACCTGCAACTGGAGCTGACCAGCTGCCAGATCGAGACCACCACGGACGTGATGGACAGCAGCAGCGCGTTGCGCTCCGAGCTGACCAGGTTGCGCCGGATTGCCACCGATGCCGCCGCCGCCAGCGGCGCGCAGCTGTTGGCCGCCGCCTTGCCGCCGACCGTGCCGCACAAGTTCCCGGTGACGCCCACCGCGCGCTACCGCAGGATCGCCCACCGGTTCGGCATGATCGCCCACGAACAGGGCATTTGCGGCTGCCACGTACATGTCGCGGTGCCCGACCGAGAGGCCGCCATCCACGTCAGCAACTGGCTGCGGCCGTGGCTACACGTGTTGTTGGCGCTGACCGCCAATTCGGCGATCTATCGCAACACCGACAGTGGCTATGCCAGCTTCCGCAGTGTGCTGTGGTCGCGGTGGCCGAGCTCAGGGCCTCCGCCGTATTTCGATTCGGTCGCGCAGTACGACGCCGCCGTCGCCATGCTCGAGCGGGCCGGCGCCGCGCTGGACGACGGCATGATCTATTGGGATGTCCGGCCGTCGGCGAATTTCCCGACCGTGGAAGTGCGGGTGTGCGATGTGCCGGCCACCGTCGCTGAGACCGTGTTGGTCGCCACGCTGATCCGCGCCGGGGTGATGACGGCGCTGCACGCGTACGACGCGGGCGAATCGGTTCCGCACCTGGCGGACTACCAAATCCGTGCGGCACATTGGGAAGCCGCTCACGACGGCCTGAACGGCGACTGTATCGATCTGCTCGGAGACCAGTCGCCCGTCCCGGCGCGGGAGTTGCTCGGCCGGTTCGTCGAAACGGTGCGGCCGGCCCTGTTGCAGTTGGGCGACTACGACATGGTCCGTGGCGAGCTAGGCCGCGTCGTCGCCGAGGGCAACGGTGCGATGCGGCAGCGTCGGGCCTGGCGGCGTCGTGGTGAAATCGCTGATGTGATAGGCGAATTGGCGGCTGCTGTGATCAGCGATTAGCGCTGCCCAGCGCCGCAGGAACTCGATCCAGGCGTGCGGAAGCAAGCATTCAGCCCGTCACGGTCAGATAGATCAGCACCACGTTGAGCACACTTATCAATCCGGCCACACCCCAGCCGAGGGCCGTGGTGACGCGGTGGTTGACGTCGTCGCCCATCAGGGTCGTGTTACTGGTCAACCGCACCAGCGGGATCAGCGCCAGCGGTATGCCGAACGAGAGCACGACCTGGGACAGCACCAGGGCGCGACTGGGGTCGACGCCGATGGCCAGGACGGCGAGAGCCGGGATCAGGGTGACCACGCGACGCAACAGCAGCGGGTAGGAGCGACGTAGCAGCCCCTGCATGATCATCGCGCCCGCATACGCGCCGACCGAGGTCGACGCGAGGCCGGAGGCCAGCAGTCCGATCGCGAACAGCAGGGCGACCGTCGGGCCCAGGGTGTCGCGGACCGCGGCGTGGGCTCCCTCGATGGAGTCGGTGTTGTCGCGCCCCTGCAGGTTGATTGCCGCGACCAGCAGCATGGCCAGGTTCACCGCGCCTGCCAGCAGCATCGCGAGCCCGACGTCGTAGCGCGTCACCCGCAGCAGACGTCGTCGCCGGGGGCCCGGTTCGGGGTGGCCGTGCCGATCACGGGCCAGGCCGGAGTGCAGATAGACCGCGTGCGGCATCACCGTGGCGCCGAGCATCGCGGTGGCCAGCAGCAGGCTTTCGGTGCCCTGGAACCGGGGGATCAGCCCGGCCGCGACCTCGGCCGCCGGGGGAGTCTCGACGAACAGGCTGGTCAGAAAGCCGATCGCGATGATCATCAGCAGTCCGGTGATCACCCGCTCGAACACCTGCTGACCCCGGCGGTTCTGCACGCTCAGCAGCAGTAGCGACACCACCCCGGTGATGACTCCGCCGAGTAGCAGCGGCAGGTCGAACAGGAGGTGCAGGGCGATCGCCCCGCCCACGACTTCGGCGAGATCGGTTGCGACGGCTACCAATTCGGCCTGTATCCAGTAGGCGATACGGGACGGGGTGCGCGTGTGGTCGGCGATCACCTCGGGCAGCGACCGGCCGGTGACCAGGCCCAGCTTGGCCGAGAGGTACTGCACCAGGCCGGCCATGGCGTTGGCCACCACGATGACCCAGACCAGCAGGTAGCCGAACTGCGCGCCCGCGCTGACATTCGCGGCGACGTTCCCGGGGTCGACGTAGGCGATCGCGGCGACGAAGGCCGGCCCGAGCAGCATCCAGCTCGGCGTCGTGCGCGCCTTGGTGTCCTCTAACAACGGCTCCGCTTTCTATCCGGGTATGCGAATAGAAAAGTTAGGGTAGCCGAAACTTTCCGGCGAAGCCACGTCGGGGGGTGGTCACCAGGGGTGTCACCAACCGACGACGATGCCGCCGAAGCCGAACATCCAGCCGTACCCGGGGCCGTAGTTCCTCATGGCGGGCGGGGAGGTCACGATCTGAGTGCTGCCATTGGTCTGGCACAGCGTGGTGTTGGGTGAGGTGTTGGTGCACTTCGGTGCGGCCGAGCCGGCCGGAGCAGTCAGAATCGCCAAACACGGCACCGCCAGCAGCGCAGCCAGGTACCGAACTATGTTCGTCATGACCTACTCCGATCCTGGAGCAAGTCTACGTCTGAACGGCGCTGTCAGCGCTGGTCAGAGCACGAAAAAATCGTCGTCCCAGGGGAACATCCCGTAGCCGGGCTGCGGCGGAGTCGAGTCGATCTGGACGTTGCCCTCGGTTGCGCATTCGGTGGTCTGTCCACCCTCGACCGAGCTGCCGCCGGTCACCTCGCACTGCGGCAGCAGGCGGGGCTCGCTGGGAGCGCTGGGTTCGGCCGAGGCCAGCGGGGCCAGGGCGATCGCCGCGGAAGCGCCGCCAACCATCAGGAAACCGGTAAGTGTGCTGAGGAGAATTTTCATCGCGGCGCTCCTTCCAGCGGGGATCTACCCGGCAGCGTACAGACCCCGGCCGGTGATCAACGGCAGATCGAGAGTGGTCCGGATGCCCGGCTTGGCGTCCACCACCGCCGGGATCGCGTTGACCACCCGCGCCGCCGTGGCGACCAGCCCCGCGTGGTTGTGGTCGCCGTTGGGGCTGCTCAGGCGCAGGTCCAGGTGGTAGGACGGTTCACCGGTCACCACGACCCGGTATGAGCCGCCCTCCTGCGCGGGCTGCGGCCACTCGGGGCACAGGTCGTCGCGAAGCCGTGTCACGTGCTCCAGCACCACGGCTGCCTTGCCGTCGCGCATACCGCGCACCTCGAAACGCAATGCGGCAGTGGTGCCCGCCGGGATATGGCCGGCCGCGATGTCGAAGTCCTCCGGCGCCGGTACCCGGGTGTGCTCCTCGGTCACCTCGTCGAGTTCGATACCCAGGCCGGCGGCCAGCTGACGGACCACCGAACCCCAGGCCAGGGTCAGGACTCCTGGCTGCAGCAGCATCGGAGTTTCGTCGATCGGCTTGCCGAAGCCCATCACGTCGAACATCACCGCCGCGCTGTCGTACGTCGCGTAATCGACGATCTCCATGCAGCGGATCTGTTCGATCTGTTGGCAGGTGCCGGCAAGGGCAAGGGGCAGAAGGTCATTCGCGAAGCCGGGGTCGATGCCATTAACAAACAGGGTCGAAGATCCCTCTTGCGCCGCCGTCTCGATGGGCTCGATCAGCTCAGCCGGCAGCACCTGCCACGGGTACTGCAGGAACACCGCGGAGCTGGCCACCACGTTGACCCCGGCCGCCAGGATGCGCCGGTAGTCCTCAAGGGCCTCGGGCAGCCGGTTGTCGGCAAGGGCGGTGTACACCACGCAGTCCGGTTTGTCGGCCAGGATCGCGTCCAGGTCGTCGGTGGCCAGGATGCCTGTCGAAACATCAAGGCCGGCAAGCTCTCCGGCATCCTTGCCGGCCTTGGCCGATGAGGACACCCACACGCCGGTGAGTTCGTAGTCCGGATTGGTGACGAGCTGCTTGAGTGCGTGCTTGCCGACGTTTCCGGTGCCGACTGCCGCTACGCGAATGGGCATTCTTCTCCTCAGAGGTCAGGGATGGGCAGGTCGAGGTTGGGCATGTTCAGGCCGCCGTCGACTTCGAGCACTTTGCCGGTCAGATAGCTACCCGCCGGGGAGGACAGGTACACCGCGGCGGCGGCGATGTCGGTCGGATCGCCGAGCCGGCGCAACGGGGTGGCCTTCTCCATCGGGTCGCGCAGGGCGTCGTTGGAGGCGACGATGTCGAGGGCCGAGGTGAGGATCGAACCGGGCGCGATCGCGTTGACGCGGATGCGGGGGCTCAAGTCCAGTGCGGACAACCGGGTGTAGTGCGCGAGGGCGGCTTTCGCGGTGCCATAGGCGGCGAATCCCCGCCCGGCCAGGCGCCCCACCGTGGAGGTGATGTTGATGATGCTGCCGCCGCCGGAGTGTTCGAGCATCAACGGCACCGCCGCACACGTCAGCGCGTGCGCGGTCGACACGTTGAACGTGAACGCGTTGCGCAGATCCTGGGTGGACGTGTTCAACAGCGGCGCGGGCATGGTGCCGCCGACGTTGTTGACGACGATGTCTAGTTTGCCGAACGCCTCCACCGCGGCGGCCGCGAGTTCGGCGGTGGCCTCCGGGTGCGCCAGGTCGGCGACGACCACATGCGCCCGCCGCCCGGTCTCGGCGATCTGACTTGCCACCTCGTCGAGTTGGGCTTTCGTGCGGGCCGCGATGAGCACGTCGGCGCCCGCTTCCGCGAATGCCAGCGCGGTTGCCGCGCCCAGTCCACGCCCTGCCCCGGTGACGATCGCAACCTTGTCGTCGAGTCGGAATCTGTCCAGAATCACGTGCGCTCCGTTCCCTAGCTCGGCGCCACGCTAGCAGGGCACGACAGCGTCCGTGGGTGGTTTCTGAAACACGTTCTAGTTGTCCTGTGGCGCTCGCCCGCGCGAATCGGAATCTCCCTGGAGGCGGGGAACGCTAGTACAAGTTGTTCGGGCAGGTGACATCGACATAGACGGTGTCACCCGGCATCGGCTCGGGACTTGACGAGGGGTTGTTGACCCGGACCACGGTGCAATCCGACAGCTGCTGCGTGTTGAACCCGCTGAGCCAGTTGATGTTGACGGTGTATCCCTCCGCCTCCAGATCCCTGACGACGGCATCCGCTCCGTCGGCGCCCGCGGGCGGCGCAGCGGCGCCGGCATAGGCGGTGCCGGCTAGGGCGAATACGACCGCGACGGCCCTGGCCCTCGGCAACATTCCCCAAGTATGAGGTGGTGGCCTGGGAGGTCGGGGCCGAACGGGCGCACGACGATGCGCATCTGACCCAGCGCGTCAAAGGACCTCCGCCGCGGCGGTGACGGGCGCACACTGGAGGTGTCAGTTCAAGGTGGGAGCCGCGATGACCCAGCAGCGATATGATTTCTTCGGCGATCTTTTCGCGCGGTACTTCAGGCCCGCGATCGATCAGTACCCGTCGGCGGCGGGCACCCTTGTCCACCGCCTGCTGGCCTGTACCGACGACCTGCAGGACCGATTGGCTCAGGCCCGTCTGGCAGCGGAGGTGTGGGGTGAGGAGGAATTGGGTCACCCCGGCCATCGCGTGCACCCGGCATCGGAATTTTTCGTCATCACCCAGTGCGGCCTGATATACGGCGCGCGTTTCGCCGACGCCCGTCACGGTCTGTACTACCTGGCGACCCCGCACACGGTGTTCGACGCGTTCGTCGACCAGATCGAGCACACACCGCTGAGCCTGGGCTCGGTGGTCGTGGTGGATCGTCGCTGCAGCCATGACCTCGAATCCGCTCATCCCATGGATGCCGCACTGCGCCGGATCCTGGACGAACACGAGGCCCTGCGCGTCGACGTGCCTGCCTGACGGCGCTCCGAGAGCGCTCATGTTAACGCCGTATTTCGGCGGCGTTCTCTGCGTGTGAACCGGTGTGGATTCGGTATGAGATTGTCCGACAACGGATTTCGGCGTTTTAGGTTTAGCCCACTTACCGAAACCGAGAGGACGGGCTGAACCCAGTGAAACGGAACTTGAGAAGCGTGTGTGTCGCCGGCGCCGGGCTGTGTGGGCTGGGGGCGGCGTTGGCCCCGCCTGCTGTTGCCGCGCCCACTGAGTCGACCGCGAGTCAAACCATCAGTGACCTGGAAAGTCAGGGCTACCGGGTGATCTTGAGCAAGGTGGGCACCAGGGCCATCGACGACTGCACCGTGAGTGCCGTTCGTCAAGGTCGTTCGGTCACCGCACCGCAGGTGCCGCCGGGCGCGGCAAGCATCACGTCGTTCAACCCCGGACAGAATCTGCAGTACACGACGGTGTACGTGGACCTGGACTGCCGCCGCTGAGTTACTTCTTGGCCGCCGCTTTCTTGGCGGGGGTCTTTTTGGCCGGGGCTTTCTTCGCGGGTGCCTGCTTGGCGGGCTCTTGCGCCGCGCCGCCGCGCGCCTTCACGCTGGCCTCAAGTTTGGCCAGCAGGTCGGACACGTCCTCGGTCTCGTCGAGCTCGGTCGGCTGTTCTTCGACCGAGAAGGCCTCTCCGCCTTCGAGTTTGGCCTGGACCAGCTCGTGCAGCTGTTCCTGGTAGTCGTCGCGGAACTGGTCCGGCTTGAAGTCATCGGTCATCGACTCCACCACCTGACCGGCCATCTTCAATTCGGCCGGTTTGATCTCGACTTCCTTGTCCAGCACCGGGAAATCCGGATCGCGGATCTCGTCGGGCCACAGCAGGGTGTGGATCACCATGACGTTGCGCTTGCTGAAGTCTTTGACCCGCAAGGCGGCCAGGCGCGTCTTGTTGCGCAGCGAGAAGTGCACGATGGCCACGCGTTCGGTTTCCGCAAGCGTCTTGGCCAGCAGCACATACGACTTCGATGACTTCGAGTCGGGCTCCAGGAAGTAGCTCTTGTCGTACATCAACGGGTCGAGTTGCTCAGCCGGGATGAACTCGACGACTTCGATCTCGCGGCTGCGTTCTTCGGGCAGGGTGGCGATGTCCTCGTCGGTGATCACCACCATCTGTCCGTCGTCGGATTCGAACGCCTTGTTGATGTCGCGGAACTCGACCACTTCGCCGCACACCTCGCAGACGCGCTTGTAGCGGATGCGCCCGTTGTCCTTGGCGTGGACCTGATGGAACTTGATGTCGTGGTCCTCGGTGGCGCTGTAGACCTTGACCGGCACGTTCACCAGGCCGAAGGCGATCGAACCCTTCCAGATGGATCGCATTTGCCCAGTATGGCTTGATATCGGCGAGTGCGCGAAGAACCACCGGATCGGTGCGTCGGGTCAGCTGCCCTTGACGAGGCCGTGCACCGACTCGGGTGTGTCGACGTCGGCGCCCACCCACGGCGCCGCGATCGGCTCGCCGGCCACGGTCCGAAGGGGCACCACGCCGGCCCATCCGCCGGAGTCGGCCGCGTCGTCCGGCGGCGCCGGCGGGGCATTGCGCACCTTGACCGTCCAGCCGTCGGGCGTGATCGGCAGTGCGATCGCGAGTGTCGCGGCGAGCTCTCTTTTCGTGCTGGACCGCACCTCGGAACTGCGGCCAGGGATCAGTGAGTCACTCAACAGATCCAGTGCGTATGCCGCGTCGGCCGGGTCGATGACGGTCAGGTGTCCACGTACGACGGCGGATCGGTAGTTGGCCGTGGAGTCGAAAAGCGTGTCCGCCACCACGATTCCGTCCAGCAGCGTGACGCAGAACGCGGCAGGGGCCCCGGCCGCGACATGCCGCAGCGCACCCGCGCCCGTCGACCCGTGCAGGAGGATCCGGTCGCCGTCGCGGGCATAGAGCATGGGCACAACCCACGGCTGTCCGTCCACCACCGTCGCGAGCGTGCCCACCGCCGCTGCGTCGAGTACCGAGTCGAGGCCGGGACGATCGGTGCGGGCGAGCTCGCGTTCTCTCCTGATCTGCTTCACGGAACGAATTCTGGGGGAATTCCGGCATGTCCAGAAGGTCCAGAACTGGCAGGGAAGTCCAGACCACTATTGTGGCGGCATGGCGCGCCATGCACCCGAGCTGCACTTGGCATTGCAGCTCCCCGCCGACGAGGCGCCGCTGCGGCAGCGCATCGCAACGGCCATCATCGAGCAGATCCGCCTCGGCCGGCTCGGTCCCGGCGACGCGCTGCCGTCGACCCGCAGCCTGGCTGCCGAACTCGCGGTGGCCCGCTCATCCGTGGTCGACGCGTACGACGAGCTTGCCGCGGCCGGTTACATCACCTCTCGGCCCGGATCGGGCACACGGATCGCCGCCGGTGCAGACACCGCGGCCCACGCGGGCGCAGCGTCCCACGTCACCTTGGGCGGCGTCACCACAATGGCCCCGATCGCTCCCCGTCAACAGCCGCCCGCGTGGGATCTCACCCCCGGGCACCCTGATCCCCGACAGATCTCGACCACCGACTGGCGGCGGGCCTGGCGAGCGGCCGCGGCCGCACCCGTGCCCGCCGACGCGGCAGGGCCCGATGGGCATGCTGAGCTCCGCCTGGCCCTGGCCGGTCATCTGCGTCGCACCCGTGGCATCGTCGCCGACCCGGGCGAACTGATCATCGTGCCCGGCGTGGCCTCGGCGTTGCGCACCGTCAACGCCGCGGCCGGACTGGTCGGCCGCGATATCGCGTTGGAGGAACCCGGCTACGACGAGGCGCGGCGGGCCTTCGAAATGTCCGGCGCCCGAACGCGTGCGGTAGCGGTCGACGGCGACGGCCTCGATCCGGGATCGCTGCGCGCTTCTGATGCAGCCGTGTATTGCACTCCGGCACATCAGTATCCGCTCGGGGCGCGGCTACCGGTGGCGCGTCGTGCGCGTCTCGTGCAGTGGGCAGCTCGGACCGGCAGCCTGCTGATCGAGGACGACTACGACGGCGAGTTCCGGTACGACGTGTCTGCGCTGCCCGCGTTGCGTGGCATCGACGGCGGCCGCGATTGCGTGGCCTACATCGGGACGGCGTCGAAGATCCTCACGCCCGCGCTGCGGGTGGCCTGGCTGCTGCCACCGCCGGGGCTGCGGGACGCGGTTGCCGACGCATTGGAGAACAGCGGTGAATCAGTCTGTGGGGTGACCACTCTCGCGCTGGCGCGGTTCATCGAGTCGGGTGCGTTGACTCGCCACCTCGCCAGGGCGGCACGCACGTACTCGGCTCGGCGGTCGGCGCTCGTCGGTGCGCTTGGACGACGGTGCGCGGGCCTCCGACTGGAGGGGGTCGAGGCGGGTCTGCACATGGTGGTGCGGCTGGCTGACGGGAGAGACGACATCGCGATCGCTGCGACGCTGCGTGATCGGGGTGTCACCGTGTCGCCCCTGTCCACGTTCTTCGCGGGCGTCGCCGGCGCCCGGGGACTGGTGTGCGGATATGCGCGCCTGCCCGAGACCCAGGCTGACACGGTGGCGGAGCTCGTCGCGGATGCGATCAGTCAACCCTGAGTGGTACTCAGGCCTGTGCGGCGGCATCTCGTGCGGCGGCATCTCGTGCGGCGAGATCCGGCAGGTCGGCGCCGGGGCGGGCCACTGTCAACGCCGCCGACAGCGCCGCGGATTTCAGGGCACGTTCGAGGGCCTCGATGCTGATCCGCCCGAGATCGCGGCGGCGGTCCGCACCGAGCAACCCCAACGTCCACACCGCATCGAGTAGGCCCGCCATGAATGCGTCGCCGGCACCGACGGTGTCCGCCACCTGCACCGGCCGCGCCGTAACCGACACCGTGCCGGCCCGGCATACCGCGAAGGCTCCCCGGTCACCGGACGTCACCGCGACGATCGACGGGCCGACCTCCAGCCAGGCCCGGGCGATCTGTTCGGGGGAGTGCCGGGGGTCCATCCAGCGCAGGTCGTCCTCGGAGGCTTTGACGATGTCGGCGCGTTCGACGAGTCGGTCGATGCGCCCGCGGGCGATGTCGTCGTCCTGGATCACGTCCGGCCGGACATTCGGATCGAACGTGATGGTCGCCGACATCCGGTAGGCATCCAGCAGCGCGGCGGTAGCACGACACCCCGGCTCCAGCACGGTGGCGATCGAGCCGGTGTGGACCAGCAGCGGCGTGGCCACCTCGGGCGTGCCGGTCAACTGCCAGTCGATGTCGAATCGATAGTGGGCCGATCCTGCGGCGTCCAGGGTGGCCATTGCGGTCGGCGTTCGGGTGGCAGTCGTGCTGCCTGAAACCAGTTGCACCCCAGAGTGTTCCACGTACTTGGCGATGCGCTTGCCGCGGTCGTCCTCGGCTATGTGGGTGAGGAAGTCGACGCCGCGGCCAAGCCGGCCGAGGCCGACGGCCACGTTGAGTGGGCTGCCGCCGACGTACTCGCCACTGATCCTGCCGTCGCTTTCGACGACGTCGATCAGCGCCTCGCCGATGACCAGGGCCCGGCTCATGGCTCCATGGTAGGTGGCATCGGCTAGACCCGTCCGGCGATGAAACCGGCCGCCTGGTCGGGATACGGCGGGAGTTCGTATGCGCTGTGCGCCGCGCGGACGCGGCCGCCCTCGACACAGATCGGATCGCCGGGGCTGCACAGGTCGATGGCGCGCCCGGCGAATTGCCCGGTGCTCGACAGCGGGGTGCCGAATCGGTTGCCGGGATTGCCGAATACCGCGACGGCCGCCACCCGGTCGGCACTGGGTGGCGGCAGCGCGGGAGCCGAGCCGATGGTGCCGATCCGGTCACCGATCGGCGGCACGCCCGCCAGCATCGACACTGCCGCGGCTCCCTGCGAGAACCCGCCGAGCACCACCCGAGTGTCGGGACACTGGTCGGCCAGCCAGGCGATATGCCCGGCCGCGTCGTTCGCGGCGTCTGCGGTCGTCAGGAAGTTGAGCCCAGCCGGATAGTTGACCGCGTACACGCCGAGGCTGCGTGGTGCGATCAGAGCTCCGAGCCGGTCGACCATCGCCTGCCCCACCCGGCCGATCCCGGGCGGCTCACCGGTGCCGCGGGCGAACACCACCTCGACGTCCGCGCAGGGGTCGGCCGTCGCCGCAGGCGTCGGGCCGGTGAAAACGACCGCCACGGGCATCAATACGACCACGGCCAATTGGGGGAGCAAACTGCGCACGCGATTCAGTGCCATCCGCCCATGCTCACACGTTGACACGGTCTGTGTCTCAGATGTGGGTATACGTTTGCCTCATGGCAGGCGTCATGGAGCGCTATGAGCGGGTTCGGCTGACGAATCCAGACAAGGTGCTCTATCCCGCCACCGGTACCACGAAGGCTGAGGTCTTCGACTATTACCTGAGCATCGCCGAGGTGATGCTTCCGCACATTGCCGGGCGGCCGGTGACCCGAAAGCGTTGGCCGAACGGCGTCTCGGAGGCATCGTTCTTCGAAAAGCAGCTCGCGTCGTCGGCTCCGGGCTGGCTCGAGCGCGGCACCATCGCGCACAAGTCGGGCACCACCACGTACCCGATCATCAACAGCCGCGAGGGTCTGGCCTGGATCGCGCAACAGGCCGCACTCGAAGTGCATGTGCCGCAATGGCGGTTCGGCGCCGACGGGAATCCGGGCCCGGCCACCCGCATCGTGTTCGATCTCGATCCGGGCGAGGGCGTCACCATGTCGCAGTTGTGTGAGGTGGCCCAGGCGGTGCGCGACCTGATGGGCGACATCGGGCTGACGACGTATCCGCTGACCAGCGGTAGCAAGGGCCTGCACCTGTATGTGCCTCTGGCCGAGCCGATCAGCTCCCGTGGTGCTTCGGTGCTGGCCAAGCGGGTGGCCCAGCAACTCGAACAGTCGATGCCCACATTGGTCACCGCCACCATGACCCGCAGTGTCCGTGCTCAGAAGATCTTTCTGGACTGGAGCCAGAACAGCGGGTCCAAGACCACGATTGCGCCGTACTCGCTGCGCGGGCGGGAGTTTCCGACCGTCGCGGCACCCCGGACATGGGACGAGATCGACGACCCGGATCTGCGGCATCTGCGATTCGATGAAGTGCTGCAACGGGTTTCCGAGGAAGGCGACCTGCTGGCGGGGCTGGACGAGGATGCCCCGCGCCCCGACAAGCTCACCGCCTACCGCAGCATGCGCGATGCAGCCAAGACTCCCGAGCCGGTGCCGCAGGACATTCCGGCGACCGGCAACAATGACCGGTTCGTGATCCAGGAGCATCACGCCCGACGGTTGCACTACGACCTGCGACTGGAACGCGATGGCGTGCTGGTCAGCTGGGCCGTTCCGAAGAACCTACCTGAGACCACCGCGGTGAATCACCTTGCGGTGCACACCGAAGACCACCCGATCGAATACCTCACCTTCCACGGCTCGATTCCCAAGGGGGAGTATGGCGCCGGGCATATGGAGATCTGGGACTCGGGCACCTATGAGGCCGAGAAGTTCCGGGTGACCGACGATCCGGAGGCACGCAACGGCGAGGTGATCTTCACCCTGAGCGGCAACCGCATCGATGGCCGTTATGCCCTGATCCAGACCGAGGGCAAGAACTGGCTGGCACACCGGATGAAGGACCAGAAGTCGGCCACACCAGAACCCCGGGATTTCGCGCCGATGCTCGCCACCGAGGGGTCCGTCGCGAAACTCAAGGCCACGCAATGGGCGTTCGAGGGCAAATGGGACGGCTACCGGCTGCTGGTCGAGGCCGAACATGGCCGCCTGCAACTGCGTTCACGCCGCGGACGTGATGTCACCGCCGAGTACCCGCAATTACAGGCGCTGGCCGCCGATCTCGCCGACCACCACCTGGTGCTCGACGGCGAGGTGGTGGCGCTCGACGAATCCGGGGTGCCCAGTTTTGGTGAAATGCAGAACCGGGCCCGCTCCACCCGGGTCGAGTTCTGGGCCTTCGACATCCTGTGGCTCGACGGCCGCTCCTTGCTACGCGCCAAATACTCTGATCGCCGAAAGGTGTTGGACGCGTTGGCCGCCGGCGGCGGTCTGATCGTTCCCGAGCCGCTGCCCGGCGACGGACCGGAGGCCATGGACCATGCCCGCGAGCACCGGTTCGAGGGCGTGGTGGCCAAGAAGCGGGACTCGACATATCAGCCGGGCCGGCGGTCGGCCTCCTGGATCAAGGACAAGATCTGGAACACGCAGGAAGCGGTGATCGGCGGCTGGCGCCAGGGGGAGGGCGGGCGCAGCAGCGGCATCGGCGCGCTGCTGCTCGGCGTGCCCGGCCCCGACGGCCTGCAGTTCGCCGGGCGCGTCGGCACCGGGTTCACCGAGAAGGAACTGACCAAGCTCAAAGGCATGCTGACCCCGCTGCACACCGACGAGTCACCCTTCGACAAGCCGTTGCCGAAGCTCGACGCCAAAGGGGTCACGTACGTGCGGCCCGAGTTGGTGGGGGAGGTCCGCTACAGCGAGCGCACCTCGGATCAACGGCTGCGCCAGCCGAGTTGGCGCGGTCTGCGGCCGGACAAGTCGCCGGATGACGTGGTCTGGGAATCATAGGAACAGACGCAACGCAGACTCTCTTTGCGTTATCGAGCTAGCGACTCAAACGCATCGGCAGTCGCGCGATCGGCGGGAAAGAGCAACTCGATGGCCAATTCGGAGATCGTGACTTCGAACGGCATGTCGAAGGTGCCGAACATGCCGAAGAACGACCACTCGCCACCGTCGGGTGCCCGGACCCTGACCGGACCGAGATTCTGCGTGAAGTCGGATTCGCTTGCCGCACCCTGGTCTTCGTCGGGCAGGTAGTTCTCGAACTCCTCCAGGAGCTGCGCGAGCTGGTGGTCGGCGGTGGCGGCGAGCTGGCGCTGAATCCGATCACGAAAGTAGGACATGACCTCGTGGGCGTTGATGATCTGCGACATCAATTCCAGGCCGACGCGGAGGACGTTGACAGGTGGGTTCAGCAGGGCAGGGTCGATGGTCGCGATCAGCGGCTGTATGGCGGCGTTTGCGGCGACCAGGTTCCAATTGCGGTCGAAGACGACCGCCGGATACGGCTCGTGACTTTTCAGAACCCGCTCCAGTGCTTCGCGGATTGGAGCGAGTTCGGGTGCGCCGAAAGGATGCTCGGGAAATGCGGGAGCGTGCCCAGAGGCGAGCAGTAGCCGGTTGCGTTCGCGGAACGGGATTTCGAGTCGTTCTCCAAGGCGCAGCAGCAAGTCTCGCCCGGGCTTGGAGCGGCCGGTCTCGACGAAGCTCAGATGGCGCGCCGACACGCCCGCGTCGAGTGCAAGCTCTAGCTGGGTCAGTCGACGCCGTTGCCGCCACTCTCGCAGCAGCGGCCCGACCTGAGGAGCGGAGCTGGTGGTCGCCATTCGCACCGACTGTAGCTGCGTCGGGTTCGCTGTTCCATTACCTCTAGGTAATCGACAGCACGACCTCTGACCTCAACCATCACTGGTATGACGGTCAGGAGGACGAAATGACTAACTTGCTTCGACGGCTGGTCTGCGGCGCAGCCGGGGCCTTGATGGTGGTCGCATTGTTTCTGCCGTGGGACCAGGTTCAGGACGCCGATCGCGCCGTGTGGGGGTTATGGAAGCTCACTTTTCCGCTCTGCGTGGTCTTGGCCGCGTGTGCGTTGACCACGGCGATCACGGGCGGGCGGATCGGCCTGAACCGGCCGGATGTTTCGATTGTCGGCGCGACTGATGGTCTGGGGGTCATCACCACACTGACGCTGGCCTGGCTGCTGTTTGGCGATTTCCCCGCTCAGGCCGGCCACCAGCCGGCCCTCATCTTGGCGTTGATGTCGGCGGCCGCAGCAGCCTTTGCAGCCGCTGACTACCGCCCACTGCGGGGAGCGCCTCTATTTCCGCGGATGGACGAGGAGCGCGGCAGCGATCACCGTTCCAGGAGTCTTTCTGAATCTCGTGGATGACGGCGTACGTGCATCTCCGCCAGTTGTGGGGGAGTCTGGGAACTAGACGCGGGAACCGTCGACCGCTTCCTGCAGCCCCCGGGTCGCCAGCTCGTCGGCCAGCTCGTTATCGGGCACTCCTGCGTGTCCCTTCACCCAGAACCACTCGACCTCGTGCCGCGCGCAGGCCGCCTGCAGCCGTTGCCAGAGGTCGACGTTCTTCACCGGCTGCTTGGCGGCGGTCAGCCAGCCGTTGCGTTCCCAGCCGAGCACCCACTTGGTGATGCCGTTGCGGACATAGGTGCTGTCGGTGTGGAGGTGCACCACCATGGACCTCGTCAGCGCCTCGAGCGCCATGATGGGCGCCGTCAGCTCCATCCGGTTGTTGCTCGTGGTTCCGGGATCCCCGCCGTGCATCTCGCGTACGCGCTCACGGTGGCGCAGCACCGCGCCCCAGCCGCCGGGGCCGGGGTTCGGTCGGCACCCGCCGTCGGTATGGATGACGACAACGTCGTTGCTCAGGTCTCCGGCGTCGGTCATGCGCTGAGGATAGGCAACCGCTCGGGGCGGTCGGCGCCCCGACACACGTCAGTCGTCACGAGTAGCCGAGATCACCGCCGTCGGGACCGACACACCGAAGTCCTTGTGCCGGACCGTGGTGATCCGGCGGCCCGGCTGCACGGCGTCCTTGACCGGAGCGGTGTGGTCGCCGAAGAACGCGGCGCTCGCGTCGATGTCGTCGACGATGTACGTGATTCCCCACAGCCTCGAGGGACCGTCACTCGTCGTCTCCGGTGAACCGACGACCTCGAGGATCACCTCCCCGAACCGGAAGAAGACCTGACGGACTCGTCGCCCGCCGAGTTCGGTGTCACGTTCCCGGCGCGGGGCCACGCCGATGTCGGTAAGCGATGAGATCGTGCGCCCCAAGTCGGGGGACAACATCACGAGGTGGTCGATTGCGGTGGCGCCGTTCGGATGTATGGCCGGCGGTGCGGTGGCGGTGGTCGACCGCGCTGTCGGGATGCCGTCGACGTCAAGCGGGCCATCAGATGGCAGGCCGCGCAACGACCACCCGATGATGCCGGTGCCGCGGTCGCTGCCGACCAGTCGAATGCGAACGTCTCCGACCCGGCAGACCGGGCCGGCGTCTCCGCCGGGATCAACACTGAATCCCGCTCGCGTCCAGGCGTCCGGTGGGTCAGCGACTTCGATCTCGTCGACGGTGACGGTCATGGGCGTCGAATCTATCCGTCCCGCCGGTCCGTCGCGTCGACCTCAGTCGGAGTCTTGGCCGGCGGCCGCGATCCGTTGGCGTGCTTCGGCCGGCGAAATCCGCAGCCTCCGGGCCAGCACGGCCGCCGGGTCGAACCGAGGCGGCGATGCGGTCTGGGTGGCCACCATCCGTCCGAGCAGCCGTTGTTGCGCGGTCGCCAACCGTCTCTCCCCGGCGTCGAGCCGGCTCAAGACCTCGTGGAGTTCCGACCGTGTCAGGGCGTGCACCGACAACGCGTCTATTTCCTTGCAGGCGGCATTGAGGTGATCGAGGGCCTCACCGACGATCGTCCGCTCGAGATCCCTATCGGATGCCAATATCGAACTCATGTTCGGTACCGTACGCCGACCCACCGACAAGCCGGGTCGACGCGCGACCTCCGCGGCAAAAGAAAATCGGCCGCACAAAGTATGCGGCCGATTTCAGGCATCCGATATTCACCAAACCGCTATATCCAGTTTGGCGACTCCAACAAATGCGTGCCCTGTTTTATTCCCAACTCAGCAGGCGACGTCGACATATGCCGTCTTTGAAATGACGGTGGTATTGATCGAGCTGCCGCCCCTGGAGTCGTTGGTGGCAATGGTCTGTCCCTGGCGCACGCCGAGCACGGTGCAGTTGGCCAGTGGTGCGGCGCCGGTGCGGTTGACGATGACGTGATAGCCGCTGGTCTGAAGGCTTTTCACGGTTTGTTCGGCCGACTGTCCGGTCGGGGCGGCGGCGGCGATGCCGCCGAGGAATGTTCCCGCGGCCAGCGTGCCGGCGGCTAATGTGGCGATGGCATATGACTTCATTTCCCAACCCTCCGTTGCAGGCTGCACCGGGAGTCCCACTACTTCCGGTTGCTTCCTACAACGTTTAATTAGGAATCGGGTTCGAAAATTCCAGAATTCTCAGCTTAAAATGCGGAATTTCTCAGGATCGGGGTTCAGCTCTCCTCGACGGTGATCCGCAGGCGTGGTTTGTGCCCGGCGTCGGAGCTGTCGACGTGATCCCACACCACATCCACCGGGGGTGCCGGCGCTCAGGTAGGCGCGACCTGTGCCATCGTTGAAGAATGAGTAGTGACGGGTACAGCGTCGATGACGACGACCAGTTGACTCAGGAGGACGCCCTCATCGATCGGGGTGTCGACGACTTGCTCGACGAGGGCTACTCGCCGCCGGATCGGTGGCGGGAACCACGGGACCACGAGACCCTCGATGAGCTGCTGGCCGAGGAAGAACCTGATCCCGCGATGCAGCTCGACAATCGCGACTATCTCGACGAGCAGGGCGGCGATGACGAGGTCGGAGACCGGCGGTCGGGCCGGTTGGTGGCCCCCAATGCGGGCTTCGGCGTGGACGAAGAGGCAGAGCTGCTCGGGACCGATGTCGGCATCGACGGTGGTGCGGCCTCAGCTGAAGAAGCCGCCGTCCACATCATCCCGCCGTCGTCACCGGATGGCGGTCCGTCGTTCTAGCGCCACCGACACGGTGAAGACCAGCAGCCCACCGACGGCCAGCAGTGCGCCGGCCGCGGCCGGCGCGGTGTAACCGAGGCCGGCCGCGATCACCAGGCCACCCACCCAGGCGCCCGTGGCATTGCCGATGTTGAGCGCGGAGTGGTTGAGCGCGGCGGCCAGGGTCTGGGCGTCGTGGGCGACATCCATCAGGCGGGTCTGCAACGCCGGACCGACGGCCGACCCGGCCGCGCCGACGCCGAACAGCAGAGGCAGGGCGGTCCACGGGCTGTGCGACCCCAGCGAGAACGCGGCCAGCAGCACCGCCAGGGAGCCCAGGGACAGGTACAGCGCGCGGATCACCGAGGTGTCGGCGAACCGGCCGCCGATCAGGTTGCCGACGACCATGCCGAGGCCGAACACCATGAGGGCCACCGGAACCATGGACCGGGGTAGGCCGGTCACATCGGTCATCGTGGTGCTGATGTAGGTGTACACCGCGAACATGCCGCCGAAGCCGATCATGCCGACCAGCACCGCCAGCCACACCTGGGGCCGGCGCAGCGCACCGAGTTCCGTCAGCGGGCTGGTGACGTGCATGGACCGCAGCTGCTTGGGCAGCCACCGCCACTGGG
Source organism: Mycobacterium sp. DL99 (assembly GCF_004762045.1). Taxonomy (GTDB): domain Bacteria; phylum Actinomycetota; class Actinomycetes; order Mycobacteriales; family Mycobacteriaceae; genus Mycobacterium. Next base: position 5,348,527 of record NZ_SJOM01000007.1, on the reverse strand, counting down.
CGGCCAACGTGATCAGGCCGACGCCCACCACCAGACCGAACGCGCTCCGCCAACCGAAGGCCTGGCCGAGCCAGGAGGCCAGCGGAACGCCCAGCACGGTCGCGACGGTCAGGCCGCACAGCACATAGGCGACGGCCTTGGCCCGGTTCTGCGGACCCATCAGATGGGCGGCGGCCAGCGCGGCGATCCCGAAGAACGCGCCGTGTGGCAGGCCGGCGACGAACCGGGCGATGACCAGGGTCGGGTAGGTCGGTGCCAGCATGCTGGCCACGTTGCCGAGGGTGAAGACCGCCATCAGCGTGAGCAGCAGGGCCTTGCGCGGCCAGCGCGCGGTGAGTGCGGCGATGACGGGCGCGCCGATCACCACGCCCAGCGCGTAGGCGGAGATGACGTGGCCGGCAGTGGGCTCGCTGATGCCGAAGCCGGTCGCGATGTCGGGCAGCAGCCCCATCGCGACGAATTCGGTGGTGCCGATACCGAAGCCGCCGAGGGCCAGGGCGAACACCGCCAGCGAGCGCACCGTGGGGTCAGGTGCGACAACGGCACGCGGGCGTTCGAGAGAGGTCGTCATTCGCAGGCTTTCCGAGTGTTCTGAGTTGTTCCGGGGTGGCCGGACTGAGCTCTCGGGCAGCGTTGGGCGAGAACGGCGGGTGCAACGCTAACGGGGCGGGGAGTGTTCCCTCAAACCGTGGATCGACGGGCCCCCGTTTTCTACACCTGGGTTGTCGGTCGGCGCCGGACACAACTCAGGCGTAGAAATCGGCGCAGGGAGTCCCCCGCGAGCGGGGCTAGACCTTGGCGATGACGTTCTCGGCGAACTTCTCCAGGTGGCGGATCTTGCGATCCAGCGGCTCGGGGTCCTCGCCCATGACGTAGGGCAGGCGGAAGCCCACGATCACATCGGTGACGCCCTTGTCCTCAAGTCGCTTGATGCCGTCGGGCGTGTACGCGTCGGCCGAGATCACGTGGATCTCAAACGGCCCGGTCTGGCCCTCCTCCGCCCTGATCTCCTTGAGGCGCTTGAGGAGGACGTCGAGGTCGTCGGTGCCGCCGCCGTGCATCCAGCCGTCGTTGCGGGCCGCGCGGCGCAGGGCGGCTTCGGCGTGCCCGCCGACGAGGATGGACACCGGCTTCGACGGCGCCGGGGTCATCTTGGTCTTGGGGATGTCGTAGAACTCGCCGTGGTACTCGAAATAGTCACCGCTGGTCAGGCCGCGGATGATGTCGATGCACTCGTCCATGCGCTTACCGCGCCGCGCGAACGGAACGCCCATCAACTCGTAGTCCTCGGGCCACGGGCTGGTGCCGACCCCGAGCCCCAGCCGGTTGTCGAACAGCGCGTTGAGCGAGCCGACCTGCTTGGCCACCAGAGCGGGCGGACGGATCGGCAGCTTGAGCACGAAGAAGTTGAACTTGAGCGTGGTGGTCACCGCACACAGGGCTGAGGCCATCACGAAGGCCTCGACGAATGCCTTACCGTCGAGGAACTCGCGGTTGCCGTCCGGGGTGTAGGGGTACTTCGAATCGGATTCGAAGGGGTAGGCGACGCTGTCGGCGATCGTCATGGCGTGATAACCGGCCGCCTCGGCCGCCTGGGCGAGCGGGATGTAGTAGGTGGGATCGGTCATGGCTTCGGCGTAGGTGAACCGCATGCCGTACACACTAGAACGTGTTCTAGTTCTATGGGGGCGATCGGGCAGGCATGATGACCGAGTGCCTGCCTGGCTGACGCGCAACGTCCGGGTGCTGTCTGCGGTGTCCTTCCTACAGGACACCGCGAGTGAACTTCTCTATCCGCTGCTGCCGATCTATCTGACGGCTGTGCTCGGTGCCCCACCCGCCGTGGTCGGCGCGGTCGAGGGCGCCGCTGAGGGCGCGGCGGCGATGACCAAGCTGGCCGCTGGCCCGCTCGGCGACCGATTCTCCAAGCGGCCCTTGATCGCCACCGGCTACGGCATGGCGGCACTGGGCAAGGTCATGGTCGCGGCCGCCGGTGGGTGGCCCGGCGTGCTCGCGGGTCGCGTGGTGGACCGGTTGGGCAAGGGCATCCGCGGCGCGCCACGTGACGCCCTGCTGATCGCCGACACCGACGCCGCCGCCCGCGGCCGGGTTTTCGGATTCCACCGTGCCATGGACACTTTTGGCGCGGTGGTCGGTCCACTGTTGGGTTTGGCCGGCTATGAACTGCTCGACCACCAGATCGCGCCACTGCTGTGGGTGGCTGTGGTGCCCGCGGTGCTCAGCGTGGCGCTGGTGTTCCTGGTCTCGGAAAAGGGCACAGCGAAACGCGCTGAGAAGTTCCAGCCCGTCAGAGAGCGTCAGCCGGTGTTCGCCCGAGTGCGGGAACTGCCCGGGCAGTACTGGCGGGTGACGGCCGTGCTGGTGGCGTTCGGTCTGGTGAATTTCCCTGATGCACTGTTGTTGTTGCGGCTCAACGAGATCGGCTTCTCGGTGGTCGAGGTGATCCTGGCCTACGTCACCTACAACGCGGTCTACGCCATGTCCAGTTTCCCGGCCGGGTTGCTGGCTGACCGGATCGGCCGGTTGCCGGTGTTCGGTATCGGCCTGGTGTTCTTCGCGATCGGCTACGTCGGGCTGGGGTTGACCACCGATCCGTTGCTCGCCTGGCTGTTGATCGGGGCCTACGGCCTGTTCACGGGCTGCACCGATGGGGTCAGCAAGGCCTGGGTGTCCTCGCTGGTCGGTTCCGACCTGCAGGGCAGTGCGCAGGGAGTCTTCCAGGGCCTCAGTGGATTCGCCGTGCTCGGCGCTGGGATATGGGCCGGGCTGCTCTGGACTGCTGTTCCAGGTCAGCCCGGCCAAATGCCGCTGCTGATCTCGGGGATCGGCGGGGCGCTGTTCGCGACCGGGTTGCTTGGCCGCTCGCTGTTCAGCCGGCGGCGCTGACTTCGGGCCCGTCGGCGGAGTCTAGATCGAAGGGCGGTTCACCGATCCCGGAGACCGAGTGCGTGCCTTGCGAGGTGCGCTCGGTGATGCGGGCGTCGACGGTACGGGTGCCGATGCTCAGCCGCACCGCCCCGGCGGCCACGGTGCTGGGCGCATCGAGAATCGTTCCGCGCCAGTGGTACTTGCCGTCGATCGGATCGAGGTGACCGGCCAGCCGCACGTGTACCCGGCGATCGCCGTCACCGGTGTCGAGGACGGCGAATCCGTCGTACACCTCGTCGGTGGCGCCGGCGTCGGAACTCGCGGCAGATACCGCGGCCGCGGTGAGGCGCGATGGTGTCTTCGCCGGCAGGAAACCGGAGCGCCGCCACATGCGCCGTCCGATGCGGCCCATCAGTCCGACCTCTTCGAGGAAGGCTGCCAGCGGGGCGAATCCGGAGATCTGCACCTCGTGACGGTGGGCGCTGGCCCGGGCCATCCGGCGCGCGGCGCGGGCGTCCAGGCCGACGCGCGCGTACTGGATCTTGTTGGTGAACAGGTAGCGGAAGAAGAACCCGCCGACACCGTTGAGGTTGGCTACCCACACCCGCTTGTACCAGCGCATCGACGGCGTGCGCTGACGCAGGCCGTCACGGGCGAACTGGATGTGGCGGGCCTCCTCGGTGACGTGAATACGCATGAGGCGCTGCACCATCGGCTGCAGGTCGGGGTCGTCCATCATCTGCCGCTGCAGCGAATCGAAGATCTCCTCACCGACCAACGCGGCCACCCACAGCACCGAGCCGCGGAAGAAGAACGGCAGCGAGTTGATGATCATCCGCTGGTACAGCCGCGGGCGCACCGGCTTCGCGCCGATCCTGTCGATGGCCTTGCCGAACATCACCATGTGGCGGGTCTCGTCGCCGAGTTCGGTGAGTTCGTAGTGCGTGGAGTTCGAGGTGGGGTCCTGGTGCATCATCTTGCGCAGCAGCGACTGGTTGAGGATGTTCTCGAACCAGATGCCCGCCGAGAGGGTGTTGGCCAGCTCCTGGCGTGACAGCTCGATCTGCTCCTCGCGGGACATGCTGTCCCACAACGGGGTTCCGTATAGCGACACGATCCTCGGCGGTAGGAAGAACTTGTCCGGATCCAGCGGCGCGTGCCAGTCGATGTCCACCACGGGCGCATACGACTTGCGTACCGAACCCTTGAGCAGGCGTTCGGAAAATGCATCCCGCCGCGCGGCGTTGGTCGAGCCTCCGCCGGGTCTGGCCGAAGTTGTCACCGTTGACGTTCCCTTCGTTTGTGGTCCCCTCTTCCTGACGGTAGGTACCGACAATGCGTGATGTCAATACCCCGGGTACCGGATACTTGGGGTACCTGGTTTCGGTTCGGTTAACCTTCGACAGTGCGTCGCATCCATGTCATCGGAATCGGGGCCGGTGATCCGGACTTCGTCACGGCCCAGGCTATTTCCGCGCTCAATGACACGCAGGTGTTTTTCGCGATGGACAAGGGGCCGCGCCGAGGTGCGGCCGACGATCTGGTCGCGGTGCGCAAGCTGATCTGCGATCGCTTCATCCGTACTGATCCCGGCAAGCCCGGCTACCGCTTCGTCGAATTGGTCGACCCGCCGCGCGCCGCGGCCGGCGACGCACCCGGCTACCGCCAGGTGGTGGCGGACTGGCATGCCGAGCGGGCCCGGATCTGGGCGGCGGCCATCGAATCCGAACTCGGGCCCGAAGGTGTCGGGGCCTTTCTGGCCTGGGGGGATCCGTCGCTGTACGACAGCACGTTGCGGATCCTGGAGATGGTGGGCGAGCACGTCGAGTTCACCTATGACGTCATCCCCGGCATCACTGCGATCCAGGTCCTGACGGCTCGGCATCGCATCCCGCTCAACGACGTCGGCGAACCGGTGCTGATCACCACCGGGCGCCAGTTGCGCGAGCACGGGCTGACCGGTAGCGCCGTGGTGATGCTCGACGCGGACTGCTCGTTTCAGCAGTGCCCGCCGCAGACCCGGATCTGGTGGGGTGCCTATCTGGGCACACCCGATGAGTTGCTGTATGCGGGCACGGTCGGTGAGATCGGCGACGAGATCGTTGCTGCGCGTGCCGAAGCGAGAACGCGCCACGGCTGGATCATGGACACGTACCTGCTGCGGTCGGCAGACTAGACCGCCATGAGCTCTTTTCTCCTGCGCGCCGCGATAACCGGATTCGCGCTCTGGGTGGTCACTCTCGTCGTGCCGGGGATCTACTTCATCGGAGGTGACACGACCATCACCAGGGTCGGCATCATCTTCGTCGTCGCGGTGATCTTCGGTCTGGTCAACGCATTCATCAAGCCGATCGTCCAGATCCTGTCGATCCCGCTGTACATCCTCACGCTCGGCCTGATCCACATCGTGATCAACGCACTGATGCTGTGGATCACCTCGTGGATCACCGACAACACCACAGGTTGGGGTCTGCACATCGACCAGTTCTGGTGGACCGCCATCTGGGCGGCCATCGTGCTGTCGCTGGTGAGCTGGCTACTGTCGTTCGTCAAGGCCCTCGCGTAGGGAGGCGGCCTGCTCGCTCAACGCGGCCGCGGTGTCTGCGGCCGCCTCGGCGCCTGACTCCGTATCGCGGTCGCGCTCGGCGCCCCAACAAGCCGCCAGTGTGCGGTAGGCGAGTTGTTCGGTGGCCACGACCGTCGGCCACATGCGTTCGGCCCCAAGGCGTTGAGCTGCTGATCCGCCGACATTTGCGTCATAGGCGGGCAACAGTTCCATGGCCCGCAATTGCAGATCGCGCCGATCGGTGCGGGCCGCCGGGGAGGTGGCGTCGTCGGCCGCCAGGTGGGGCAGGGTGGCGGAGACGGCGTCGAGCGTGGTGGTGATCGCAGTGCGCAGGCCCCTCGGGTGGCGGAGACGCTGGGTCGCCCAGTAGACGGCCAGGGCCACCGCGCATCCGATCAGGGTGTCGCTGCCGCGGGTGAGCAGCAGTTCGCCGAGATTGTCGACGGGCTGTCCTCCCGAGGCGATGGTGAGTGCGGCGGGCGTGATGAACACGACGGCCAGGGTGTAGTTACGCACCACGTACATCTCGATGGCGAATTGCAGCGCCCCGATCACCAGTGCCAGCCACAGACCCTGCGGGTGCAGCGCCAGGATCGCGCCGGCAACGCCGAGGCCGAGCCAGGTGCCCAGCGTTCGTTCCACGCCCCGGGCCACTGTGCGTTGCCAGTCGAAACCTTGATGCAGCATCAGCACCGCGGCCGCCATCGCCCAATAGGCATGCGTCATCGTCAGGGCCTGTGAGATCAGCACGGCGATGACACCCGAGATCGCGACCGCGATGCCCACGCGCAGCGCCAGTTGCAGTGATACCGAGCCCGGCGTCAGCGCCCGCCGCAGCAGTTGCAACGCGCTTGGCCGGCCGAGCGGAATCCCTTCGGCGCCATGCTCATCGGTGACCGCATCGGCGGGCACGGTGGCCAGGTGCCGGGCCAGGGCCGCGCCGTCATATGCCAGCGTCTCACCGGCGTCGGCGGCGCGCATGGCCTCGGCGAACAACACGTGCAGCCGGCGGTTGACCACCCGCAGCCGGTACAGCGTCTGGTCGGGTTTCGGTTGCACCGGTTGATAGGTGACCAGGGTGACCCACGCGGTGTGCAGCAGCAGCGCGGCCCGGTGCCGGGCGGCTGCGCGGGCGGCCGGCTCACCCTCGATGTTGTCGATGTAGGCCGCCACGGCGGCGGCAGCCGCAGCCACCGCGGCCTTCTCCGGCCCGCGGGGTCGGATCAGTGCGCCGGACATGTGCACCAGCCAGGCGAACGAGCCGCCGGCCAGAACGAGCGCGGCGTGATGGCCCGGGCTGAGATGCAGAGTCGTCGGGGTGCCGGTCCCGGCCGCGCAGGCCAGCACCACCATGTAGGCCCCGGGCGGTCCGATGCTCAGGGCGTGGCAGACCAGGGTGGCCACCGCGGCGATCATCGTCACGGTCAGCACGCCCAGCCATGGCGCCGATGATGCCCAATCCCCGAGTGCCACTGCGGCGGCGAAGCACACCACGACTACCGCCAGGTATCCGCCGCGATCGAGGTAGGGCCGGCCGCTGCCGTACAGCGAGGTGAATCCGCCGATGGTGGCGATCAATCCGGCAGTGGTGTCGCCGGCCAGCCAGCCCACCAGAACAGGTACGGCCATGCAGATTCCGGCCCGCAGAGCGAACGGCCACCGGCGCGGCACGCTGTTGATCACGAAGATGCTGCGTATCGGGTTGGTCGCTCCGGGGGCAGGCCGGTTGGACATGTCTACAGCATGCTCGGCATTTCGCTGACACACTGGAGCCATGCCTGAACTGCCCGAAGTGGAGGCGTTGGCCGATCATCTGCGCCGGAACGCGACGGGCCGGGTGGTCACCCGGATCGACGTGTCCGCGTTGTCGGTGCTCAAGACGTTCGATCCGCCGCCGACGGCGTTGCACGGACAGACCGTGACGGGTGCGAACCGCTGGGGCAAGTACCTCGGTCTCGAAGTCGGTCCCTGGCACCTGATCACGCATCTGTCGCGGGCGGGTTGGCTGCGTTGGTCGGACAAGTTGGCGACGACGCCGCTCAAGCCCGGCAAGGGCCCGATCGCCCTGCGGGTGCATTTGGGGGAGGGCGTGGGCTTTGACCTGACCGAGGCCGGGACTCAGAAGCGGTTGGCGGTGTGGCTGGTCGCCGATCCCCTTGATGTACCGCAGATCGCCTCGCTGGGACCTGATGCGCTGTCGCTGGATTCAGCCGGGCTGGCGGGTGTGCTGGCCGGGCAGGGCGGACGGATCAAGACCGTGATCACCGATCAGAAGGTGATCGCCGGGATCGGCAACGCCTACAGCGACGAGATCCTGCACGTGGCCAAACTGTCGCCGTTCGCCACTGCGGGCAAGCTGACCGATGCCCAACTCGGTGCGCTGCACGACGCGATGATCTCGGTGCTCACCGATGCGGTGACGCGTTCGGTGGGACAACAGGCCGCGACGCTCAAGGGGGAGAAGCGGTCTGGCCTTCGCGTGCACGCGCGTACCGGGCTGCCGTGCCCGGTGTGCGGGGACACCGTGCGAGAGGTGTCTTTCGCCGACAAGTCGTTCCAGTACTGCCCGACGTGTCAGACCGGCGGCAAGGTGCTGGCCGACCGGCGGATGTCCAGACTGCTCAAGTAGCGGCCGCATTTTTGACAGTTGTCTAACTCGGTTATCCTGCAGCGATGACCCGTCAGAAGATCCTCATCACCGGTGCCAGCTCTGGGCTGGGCGCGGGAATGGCCCGTCAATTCGCGGCCAAGGGCCGTGACCTGGCCCTGTGTGCCCGCCGCACCGAGCGGCTCGACGAGCTCAAGGCCGAGCTGGCCGACCGGCACCCCTACGTCAAGGTGGCTGTCGCTGCGCTGGACGTGAACGACCACGAGGCCGTGCCGCGGGTGTTCGGTGAGCTGTCCGAGGAACTCGGCGGTATCGATCGCGTGATCGTCAACGCCGGCATCGGTAAGGGCTGGCCGCTGGGCGAGGGCAAGCCGTGGGCGAACAAGGCCACCATCGAAACCAATCTGATCGCCGGTCTGGTGCAGATCGAGACGGCTTTGGAGATGTTCAAGAAGTCCGGAAGTGGTCACTTGGTGCTGATCTCGTCGGTCCTCGGCAACACCGGTGTGCCCGGCGGCAAGGCTGCCTACTGCGCTTCGAAGGCCGGTATGACGTCGCTGGGCGAGTCGCTGCGCGCCGAGTACGACAAGGGTCCGATCCGGGTGACTGTGATCGAGCCGGGCTACATCGAGTCGGAGATGACGGCCAAATCGGCGACGACCATGCTGATGGTCGACAACGAGACCGGTGTGCGCGCGATGGTCGAGGCCATCGAGAAGGAGAAAGGCCGGGCCGTGGTGCCGCGCTGGCCGTGGGCACCGCTGACTCAGGTGCTCCGGTTGCTGCCGCCGAAGTACACCAAGCGTTTCGCCTGATTTCGGGGTCGGCGCTGGCCGGTCAGGTAGGTCGGTCGCCGAGACTGTACGCAGGGACAAAAATCGCGCCGATTTTGTCCCTGACTGCAGTCTCGGTGTCATAGGCAGCCCAAATCGCGTCGTACGTGAGGCGGCCTTGGTGCCTCAGAGGGCAGTGTTGCCCGTGAGGCTAATTTCGGCATCGGGTTTCAGCACCGAGGGAACCTGGGTAGCCCACCCTCATGACCTCAAGACTGATTGCCTCGATGTTCTTTGCAGGCGCTGCGGCTGGGGCCGTCGCATTCGTTCCGGCTGCGGCGGCTGATCCTCCGGCTCCGCCGCCGTGCGTCAACGCCGACGGGACGGCATGCGCCGATGCGGGCATGGCCGGCCCCGGCGGCGCAACCGGCGAGATTCCCGGTGGCCCCGGCGGTACAGCAGGCCCGGGCGGTGCCAGCGGCTCGATTCCGTACGGCCCCGGCGGAACGGCCGGACCGGCCGGCGCCACCGGCGAGATTCCCTATGGCCCGGGTGGGACCGCGGGGCCCGGTGGGGCCACCGGCGGTATCCCGAACGGACCTGTCGGTACGGCCGGTCCCGGCGGTGTCAGTGGCTGCATCCCGAACGTGGGCTGCGCGACGATCCCGGGGCAGTAGGGCCTGAGCCCTAGACCGAGCGTCCGCGCTCGACGCGGTAACGCCGCACCAGCGCATCGGTAGATGAATCCGACTGCTTGCCTGGTGATTCCGATTCGGTGATCACCGGCAGCAGTGCCTTGGCCTGGGTCTTACCCAGCTCGACGCCCCACTGGTCGAAGGAGTCGATCCCCCACACGACTCCCTCGGTGAACACCTGGTGTTCGTAGAGGGCGATGAGCTGCCCCACCACCGACGGCGTCAACCTGGTTGCCAGGATTGACGTCGTCGGTCGGTTTCCGGGCATCACCTTGTGCGGCACCACCGCGGACGAAGTGCCCTCGGCGGCAATGGCTTCGGCGGTCTTGCCGAACGCCAGCACCTGGGTCTGAGCGAAGAAGTTGCTCATCAGCAGGTCGTGCATACTGCCGGTGCCGTCGGCCGTGGGCAGGTCGTCGGTGGGCTGGGAGAAGCCGATGAAGTCGGCCGGCACCAACCGGGTGCCCTGATGCAGCAGCTGATAGAAGGCGTGCTGGCCATTGGTTCCGGGCTCGCCCCAGAAGATCTCGCCGGTCTGGGTGGTCACCGGGGAGCCGTCGGCGCGCACGGACTTGCCGTTGGACTCCATGGTCAGCTGCTGCAGGTAGGCCGCGAACCGGGACAGATCGTTCGAGTAGGGCAGCACTGCACGCGATTGTGCACCAAAGAAATTCGAGTACCACAGCCCGATCAGACCCAACAGTGCCGGAGCATTCTCGGCCAGCGGCGCGGTGCGGAAGTGCTCGTCGACCAGATGGAATCCGGACAGGAATTCGGCGAACCGCTCGCGGCCGATCACGGCCATCACCGACAGCCCGATCGCCGAGTCCACCGAGTACCGCCCGCCCACCCAGTCCCAGAACCCGAACATGTTGTCGGTGTCGATGCCGAACTCCTGCACGAGCTTCGCGTTGGTGGACACTGCCACGAAATGCTTGGCCACCGCGTCCTCGCCGAGTGCATCGACCAGCCAGCGACGCGCGGCCGTCGCGTTGGTGAGGGTCTCGAGGGTGGAGAACGTCTTGGATGCGACGATGAAAAGCGTTGTGGCCGGGTCCAGGTCGGCCAGCGTCGCCACCAGGTCGGCCGGGTCGACGTTCGACACGAAGCGGGCCGTGATGCCGGCGTCGGCGTAGTGGCGCAGTGCGTCGTACACCATCACCGGCCCCAGGTCCGAACCGCCGATGCCGATGTTCACCACGGTCTTGATGCGCTCGCCGGTGGCCCCGGACCACTCGCCGCTACGCAGCCGGTCGGTGAACCCACCCATGCGATCGAGCACCTCGTGCACGTCGGCCACCACGTCCTGGCCGTCGACGGTCAACGATGCGTCCGCAGGCAACCGCAACGCGGTGTGCAGTACCGCGCGGTCCTCGGAGGTGTTGATGTGCTCACCGGCGAACATCTCGTCGCGGCGGGCTTCCAGCCCGGCAGCGCGGGCCAGATCGGCCAGCAATTCCAGGGTCCGGCGGGTGATGCGGTGCTTGCTGTAGTCGATGTAAAGGTCGCCGACCGTCAGCGCGAGCTCGGTGCCGCGGTTCGGATCCTCTGCGAAAAGCTCCGTCAGATGGATGTCGCGGATCTCGTCGTAGTGCTTCGACAATGCCTGCCATGCCGGGGTTGCGGTGATGTCAGCACTCATTCCGCTGACCTTAGTGTGGCGCTCGGCTGATGGGTGTACATGATGGATGTATGGCCATTGAAGACTTGATTTCATCCGTGCCCACGGGTCTGTGGATCGGTGGTGAGGAACGCCAGGCCGCATCGACGTTCAATGTGCTGGATCCGAGCGACGATCAGGTGTTGGCCACGGTGGCCGACGCGACCGCCGCCGATGCCGTCACCGCATTGGACGCCGCTTGTGCGGTCCAGGCCGAGTGGGCCGCGACCGCACCGCGCAAACGCGGCGAGATACTTCGCTCGGTGTTCGAGAAGATCACCGAACGTGCCGACGACATCGCCGCACTGATGACCCTCGAGATGGGCAAGGTGCTCGCCGAGAGCAAGGGCGAGGTCGCATACGGCGCCGAGTTCTTCCGCTGGTTCTCCGAGGAGGCGGTGCGCATCGCCGGTCGCTACACCCCGGCACCGGCGGGCACCGGCCGCATTCTCGTCACCAAGCAGGCGGTCGGCCCGTGCTACGCCATCACCCCGTGGAACTTCCCGCTGGCCATGGGCACTCGCAAGATGGGCCCGGCGTTCGCCGCGGGCTGCACCATGATCGTCAAACCCGCGCAGGAAACCCCGCTGACCATGTTGCTGCTGGCCAAGCTGATGGATGAGGCGGGCCTGCCCAAGGGCGTGCTCTCGGTGCTGCCGACCAGCAACCCGGGCGCGGTGAGCACCGCGCTGATCGATGACGGCCGGTTGCGCAAGCTGACTTTCACCGGCTCGACGGGCGTGGGCAAGGCTCTGGTGAAGCAGTCCGCAGACAAGCTGCTCCGCACGTCGATGGAGCTCGGTGGCAACGCCCCCTTCATCGTGTTCGACGACGCCGACGTCGACGCAGCGGTCGACGGCGCGATCCTGGCCAAGATGCGCAACGGCGGTGAGGCCTGCACGGCGGCCAACCGCTTCCACGTGGCCAACTCGGTGCGCGAGGAGTTCACCGAGAAGCTCGTCAAACGGATGAGCGAGTTCACCCTCGGCAAGGGCATCGACCCCACGTCCACGTTGGGCCCACTGATCAATTCCAAGCAGGTCTCCACCGTCACCGAACTGGTCTCCGACGCGGTGTCGCGCGGTGCGACCGTCGCGGTCGGCGGCGTCGCGCCGGACGGGCCGGGCAACTTCTACCCGGCCACGGTGCTGGCCGATGTGCCCGCCGATGCCCGCATCCTCAAGGAGGAGGTCTTCGGCCCGGTCGCCCCGATCACCGGGTTCGACACCGAGGACGAGGGGGTGGCCGCCGCCAACAACACCGAATACGGCTTGGCTGCCTACGTTTACACGCAGTCGCTGGACCGCGCGTTGCGGGTGGCCGAGGGCATCGAGTCCGGCATGGTCGGCGTCAACCGCGGTGTCATCTCAGATGCGGCCGCACCGTTCGGCGGCATCAAGGAATCCGGCTTCGGCCGTGAGGGCGGCACCGAGGGCATCGAGGAGTACCTCGATACGAAATATATTGCGCTAACCCGTTAGCGCCCCGTCGCGCCTTCCCGACTCGGCGCCCGATGCCCCCTAAACTCTGGGGCTCGGACGCCAAGACGGGAGGGCATGACGTGACTGCGGCGCCAGTCCGTGCTGCCAGCCGGCGTCGGCGTGCCTCCATCCGCCGTGACATCCCGGCACTGGACGGCATCCGCGCCATCGCGGTGGCCCTGGTGCTGGCCGGCCACGGCGGAGTGCCGGGTATGGCCGGGGGGTTCATCGGCGTCGACGTCTTCTTCGTGCTCAGTGGATTCCTGATCACTTCACTGCTGCTCGACGAGTACCGCCGCACCGAGCGCATCGACCTCAAGGGGTTCTGGATCCGCCGGGCCAAGCGCCTGCTGCCCGCCATGGTGCTGATGACCCTGGCCGTGGTGATCGCCCGGCCCCTGTTCCCGTCGGATGCGGTCACCACGCTTCGCGAGGACGCCGTCGCGGCGTTCTTCTGGATGGCGAACTGGATGTTCGTCGCCACCGACACCGACTACTTCAGTCAGGGCAGTGCTCCGTCGCCGTTGCAGCACACCTGGTCGCTGGCGGTCGAGGAGCAGTACTACGTCATCTGGCCGCTGCTGGTGCTGGCCGCCGCGTTGCTGGTGCGTCGCCGCTCTGCCGGCGCGGTGCGGGTGACGGTGTTCGTGCTCGCGGTGCTCGGGCTGGTCGGCTCGGCGGTCGCGGCGATCTGGATGTCGGGCGATGCCGGTGAGCTCAACCGCGTGTACTTCGGTACCGACACCCGGGCCCAGGCGCTGTTGGTCGGTGCGGCCGCCGCGGCACTGCTCGTGCGTGACTGGTCGGCGCTGACGATGTCGGGCACGTTGATCCGGGCCCGGTGGCGGCGCTGGATCGCCTGGGTCCTGCCGGTGATCGGGGTGGCGGTCCTGGCGGCAGCCGCGCACCTGGCGACCGGCAGCGCCGACGAGTTCCACCACGGTCTGCTGATCATCGTGGCGTTGGGCGCGGTGTTCGTCGTCGCCCCGGTCGCACTCGACCAGGACGGCTACGTCGCCCGCGCGCTGGCCTGGTATCCGCTCGTCACGCTCGGCGTCATCTCCTACGGCGTCTACCTGTGGCACTGGCCGATCTTCCAGATCCTCAACGGCGAGCGCACCGGCCTGCAGGGCTGGTCGCTGCTCGCACTGCGGTGTGCCGTGACGATCGCGGTGTCGTGGGTGTCGTGGTGGGCGATCGAGCAGCCGGTCCGGCACTGGCGCCCGCAGCATGTCCCGATGCTGCGGCTGGCCGCGGCAACGGTGGCCACCGCCGCGGTGGCGACCATGACGGTCGTTCCGGTCAGGGTGCCGACCCGGCCCGCGGGCCCAGACGTGATGGCCGCGGCCGCGTCCGAGCAGGACGTCGGCGCGGAGCGGCCCGTCCCGGTGGGACCGCCGCCGGCGCTGCCGCCCGGCACGCGGACGGTCGCGGTGTTCGGTGACTCGGTGGCGTGGACGCTGATGCGGTATCTGCCCGCCAGCCCGGGTTTTCACTTCAGCGACTACACGACGATCGGCTGCGGCATCGCCCGCGGCGGCCCGTACCGGTCGGCCGGGGAGACGTTGAACCAGAAGCCGGAGTGCGACTCCTGGCCGGAGCGCTGGGCGCAGCGGATCGCCCACGACCGCCCGGAAACCGTGCTGTTGATGATCGGGCGTTGGGAGGCCGTCGACCGTATGTGGCGCGGGCGGTGGACGCACATCGGCAACGACGCCTTCGACGCCTATCTCAAGGGTGAGCTACAGCGTGCGCTCGACATTCTCAGCTCGACGGGGGCCCGCGTCGTGGTGACCACTGCGCCGTACAACCGGCGCGGTGAGCGGTCGGACGGCACGCTGTACCCCGAGGACCAGCCCGGCCGGGTGCAGGCGTGGAACACCATGCTGCGGAATGTGGCCGCGCAACGGCCGAACGTGTCGGTGCTGGATTTCAATGACAAGCTCAACCCGGACGGCAAGTACACCGCGAAGATCAACGGGGTCAGGATGCGCAGCGATGGCGTGCACCCGACGTCCGAGGCGGTGCAGTGGTTGACGCCTTGGCTGTTGGATTCGCTGAAGGAGCCGGCGAAGCCCGCGGGCCGATAAGGCTCTAGTGGCCCAGCCGGCCGCGGCCGAGCTGCAGCAGCAGGATCGCCATGTCCTTGCCCTCGGGGCCGAGCACGCTGTAGCGCTCGATGACCTGCATCTCGCGGTTGTGCACCAGCCGGGTGCCGCCGGAGGCCATCCGGGCTTTGCCGATCTCCTTGGAGACCTCGGCGCGTCGTTGGATGGCGGCAATGATGGTGGCGTCGAGTTCGTCGATCTCCCGACGCAGGTCATCGATCTCAGGCACAAGCTGATAGTCCCAGTCGGCTCGTGCCAGCGCAAAACTGTCCCCGCTCAGCGGTAAGTTTGAACGCAAGATGACCACTACTTCCCACATGGCACCGCCGGCTGCTGCAGATGTTGATGACCTTCTTGACGGCTTGAACCCTCAGCAGCGCCAAGCGGTGCTGCACCATGGTTCGCCGCTGTTGATCGTCGCGGGCGCGGGGTCGGGTAAGACGGCGGTGCTGACCAGGCGTATCGCCTATCTGTTGGCCGCGCGTGACGTCGGGGTGGGGCAGATCCTGGCGATCACGTTCACCAACAAGGCCGCCGCCGAGATGCGCGAGCGCGTGGTCCAGTTGGTGGGCCCCAGAGCTCGGAATATGTGGGTTTCCACGTTCCACTCGACCTGTGTGCGGATCCTGCGGAACCAGGCCTCGCTGCTGCCGGGCCTGAACTCCAACTTCTCGATCTACGACTCCGACGACTCCCGGCGCCTGCTGATGATGATCGGCAAGGACATGGGGTTGGACACGAAGCGGTATTCGCCGCGGCTGCTGGCCAACGGCATCTCCAATCTGAAGAACGAGCTGATCGGGCCGGAGCAGGCCGCGGCCGAGGCTTCGGAGGCCGCCGAGGAGATGGCCGGCATCATCGCCCAGGTCTACGGCGAGTATCAGCGCAGGCTGCGCGCGGCCAATGCGCTGGACTTCGACGATCTGATCGGTGAGACGGTCGGGATCCTGCAGGCCTTCCCGCAGATCGCGCAGTACTACCGCCGCCGGTTCCGCCACATCTTGGTCGACGAGTACCAGGACACAAACCACGCGCAGTACGTGCTGGTGCGTGAATTGGTGGGTCACCATCTCGACGAGAACGACGGGGTGGCGGCGTCGGAACTGTGTGTGGTGGGTGACGCCGATCAGTCCATCTACGCGTTCCGCGGTGCGACCATCCGCAACATCGAGGATTTCGAGCGCGACTACCCGGACGCGACGACGATCCTGCTGGAGCAGAACTACCGCTCCACCCAGACCATCCTGAACGCGGCCAACTCGGTGATCGCCCGCAATGCGGGCCGTCGCGAGAAGCGGCTGTGGACCGAGGAGGGCGAGGGCGAGCTGATCGTCGGCTATGTGGCCGACAACGAGCACGACGAGGCCCGCTTCGTCGCGGAGGAGATCGACGCCCTCGCCGACAGCGAGGGCGTGAAATACGGTGACGTCGCGGTCTTCTACCGCACCAACAACTCCTCGCGTGCGCTGGAGGAAGTGTTCATCCGCGCCGGCATCCCGTACAAGGTCGTCGGCGGTGTGCGGTTCTACGAGCGCCGCGAGATCCGCGACATCGTCGCCTACCTGCGGGTGCTGGACAATCCGGGTGACTCGGTGAGCATGCGCCGCATCCTCAACACCCCGCGCCGCGGCATCGGTGACCGGGCCGAGGCCTGTGTGGCCGTCTACGCCGAGAACACCGGCGCCAGCTTCAACGATGCGTTGCAGGCCGCCGCCGAGGGGCGGGTGCCGATGCTCAACAGCCGCTCGGAGAAGGCCATCGCATCGTTCGTTCAGCTGCTCGACTCGCTGCGCGGCAAGCTCGATGACGAGCTGGGGGACCTGGTCGAAGCGGTGTTGGAGCGCACGGGCTACCGCCGGGAGCTGGAGGCGTCCAGCGATCCGCAGGATCTGGCCCGGTTGGACAACCTCAACGAATTGGTCAGCGTCGCACACGAGTTCAGCACCGATCTGGCCAACGCCCGGGCACTGGCCGAACAGGGCGAGGGTGAGCCGGTCGACGAGGACATCCCCGACACCGGGGTGCTGGCCCAGTTCCTGGAGCGGGTGTCGCTGGTGGCCGACGCCGACGAGATCCCCGAAGACGGAGCGGGCGTGGTGACGATGATGACGTTGCACACCGCCAAGGGGCTGGAGTTCCCGGTGGTCTTCGTCACCGGCTGGGAGGACGGCATGTTCCCGCACATGCGGGCCCTGGGTGATCCCAACGAGTTGTCTGAGGAACGACGGCTGGCGTATGTCGGCATCACCCGTGCACGCCAACGGCTCTATCTGAGCCGGGCCAAGGTGCGGTCGTCGTGGGGGCAGCCCATGCTCAACCCGGAATCGCGGTTCCTGCGCGAGATTCCGGAGGACCTGATCAACTGGCGGCGCATCGAGCAGCCGTCGTCCTCGTTCAGTGCGCCGGTCGGTAACGCGGGCAGCTATGGCAGCCCACGCCCGTCGCCGTCGCGGCCCGCGCCCGCCCGCAACCGTCCGGTGATCACGCTGGAACCGGGCGACCGGGTCACCCACGACAAGTACGGGCTGGGCCGCGTCGAGGAAGTCACGGGTATGGGCGAAACGGCGATGTCACTGATCGACTTCGGCAGTGCCGGTCGGGTCAAGCTGATGCACAACCACGCTCCGGTGCAGAAGCTCTAGCGTTCGCACACCTGGCGGTGATTCCAGGGCCCCTCCGCCAGCACCGCAGGAGCACCCAGGCGTGGCTCGGCCAGCGGTGGAATCGAGGTCAGCACCGGGTTCTGGTCCAGGCGCGATCCGGGTGTGCGGCCGCCGCCCCAACCGACCATCTCCCGATAGCCGCCGAGCAGCCCCGCACCGCTGACCGCGGATTCGGAAGCGTGCGGGCTGTCGGCGCCGACGGGTACCGAGACCGGCGAGACGTACAGCGCGTCGGTGGGGCAGTACGCCTCGCACATGAAGCAGGTCTGGCAGTCGGACTGGCGCGCGATGACAGGTATCCCGTCAGCACTCCGGTCGAACACATCGGTGGGGCACACCTTGATGCAGACGTCGCACTTGATACAGGCCGTCTCACTGACGATTTCGATCACGCCACTGCCTCCGAGGAGATGAGCCGCGGGGCAACGGGATCGGGCACGGTCCAGACCTGGTCCAGGCCGCCGACCAGGATGCGGTGCTCGTAGCGGTGATCGGAATCGGGCAGGTCCTCGCGGCGGTGCAGGCCGCGGGTTTCGGGCCGGGCCAGGGATGCGGCGGTGATCCAGCGCGCCGCGGCCACCATGGCCTCCGCCTGGCGCAGTTTGTAGACGTCGCGGGCCGGCAGCGGGGCCAGGCCGCCGGCGATGTCGCGCCACAGGGTCTCCAGCGCATTGGCGGACTCTTGAAGCCGCTGTTCGGATTTCAGGTAGCTGCGCTGGGGTGGCAGGACGTGCGACTGCGCGGCAGCCACCACCTCTTCGACGGAGGGTGCGCCGATCCGTGAGCGCGGGGTGATCGAGGCGGACCCGGCCACGTGCCCGCGCCGGGTGCGGCTGAACTCGGCGGCACCGCGGCCGGCGAAGGTGCCAGAGGCGATCGCCCACGAGCCGTTGCGGCTGCCGCCGCCGGACAGCGAGCCGGTGATGAGCTCGCGGGTCGCCGCGTCACCTGCCGCATACAGGCCGGGAACCGTTGTCGCACAATCGGGCCCGACGAGTCGCAGGCCACCGGTGCCGCGCACCGATCCTTCGTAGACCATCCGGACCGGGTAGGCGGTGGTGAACGGGTCGATGCCGGCCTTGTCCAGCGGCAGGAAGTAGTTCGGCTGGGCGTCGCGCATGGTCTGACGGAGGTGTTCGGGTGCCCGGTCCAGGCGGGCGAACACCCGCTCGCCGCGGGTCAGCGCCCGCTGGGCGTCCTGGCGTCCGCTCAGCCCGCGCTGGGTGGTGAACGGACGGCCGTGCTCGTCATAGAAGCTGCCCCACTGCAGCATTCGACCCTTGGTGTGTACGCCCCATTCGGGCGCCAGCGCGTAGGCGGTGCAGAACTCCATTCCGGACAGGTGCGCCCCGTGTTCGGCGGCCATCAGGAGACCTTCGCCGGTGTCGACGTTGGTGCCGAACGTCCCGGACAGGAAGGCGGTTCCGCCGGTGGCGAGCACGACGGCGCCCGCGGTGATCCGCCACGGCCGGCCGCCGTCCTGGCGCGCGATGCCCGTGGCGCCGGTGATGACGCCGTCGCGGTTGGCGGTCAGTTCCAGCGCTGGGTGGTGATCGAGGATGCGTACGCCGCTGCGATGGGCCTTGCGGCGCATGCGGCGCATGTACTCGGGGCCCTGTAGGCTGCTGCGCATCTCGCGACCGTCGGCACCGACCGGGAACGGGTAGCCCCACTCGGAGAGGTGTCCGAGCCGGTCCCATGAGGTGGCCAGCACCCGGAACATCCACTCGGAGTCGGTGATCCGGCCGGCAGCCAGTTCGCGTTCACGTACGGAATCCTCGCGCCGCGGGCCGGGCCCGATCGCCCACAGGTTGTTGCCGCCGGCGGCGGTCGCCCCGCTGGTGCCGCAATACCCCTTGTCCACCAGGATGACCCGGGCCCCGGATTCGGTGGCCGAGATGGCGGCCCAGGTGGCTGCGGGGCCGCCGCCGATCACCAGGACATCGGTGCTCAGGGCGTCGGGGTCAGCGGGAGCGGTCATGACCTACCTCTTCTCGGACGCCGAGTTCGGCCAGCAGCGCACGGCGCAGGTCGTCGAATCCGTCATCGCTGCGGGTGCGGGGGAAGGGCAACTCGACGCGGCGGTCGAGTGAGACCCGTCCGCCCGAGAGCACCACCACCCGGTCGGCCAGCAGGATCGCCTCGTCGACGTCATGGGTGACGTGCAGGACTGCCATGTGCCGGCGTGACCACAATTCGTGCAGCAGCCCGTACATCTTGAGCCGGGTCAGCGCGTCGAGCGCGCCGAACGGCTCATCGAGCAGTAACAGGTCGGGTTCGCGGACCAGGGCGCGTGCCAGTGAAACACGTTGTGCCTCACCGCCGGAAAGAGAGAGGGGCCAGGCTCTGCTTTTGTCGACGGCCTTGTCGGCCAGACCCACCTCCTCGAGTGCGGCGCGTCCCCGAGCGGCCCGGCTGGGGGCGTCGGGTCCGGCGTCAGGCAGGGCGAAGGTCACGTTGGCGAGGGCGCGCCGCCACGGCAGTAACCGCGGGTTCTGGAACACCACCGCCCTGGAGCGGGGGACCCGCACCGATCCGGTGACCTGGCTGTCGAGGCCGGCCAGCACGCGCAGCAAGGTGCTCTTGCCGGAACCGGACCGCCCCAGCATCGCGACGAATTCGCCGTCCTCGATCTGCAATTCGAGATCCTTGAGCACCTGCTGATCGCCGAATGCGCGCTGCAGGCCGTGTACCTCGACGACGGTGCTCATCCCTCGGCTCCGAGTCCCTCGAATCCGTTACGCCACGACAGCAGCAGCCGTTCCAAGGCCCGCACCAGTGTGTAGGACAGCAGTCCTGCCACCGCGTAGATGACGATCACCAGCAGCGAGACGTCGAACTGCAGGTTGGTCTGGGCCCGTGACATCAGGTAGCCGATGCCCTGGGTGGTGTTGATCATCTCGGCGAAGATCAGGCTCAGCCACGCGCTGGAAAGCCCGAGCCGCAGGCCCACAAGGAAATTCGGCATCGCCCCGGGCAGGATTACCTGCGAGATGAGTGTCCGCTGCGAAGCTTCCAAGGTTTGCGCCATCTCGACGAGTTGCCGGTCCACGCCGCGGATACCCGAATAGGTGTTGATGTAGATCGCTATCGCCACACCCGTGGTGATCAACACGATCTTGGGACCCTCACCGATACCCATCCAGATGATCAGCAGTGGTGTCAGCGCGAAATTCGGTACGGCCTTGAGGATCTGCATGGTCCAGTCGAGCAGGTCCTCGCCTGTGCGGGTGAGTCCGGCGACGACCGCGAGCAGGACGCCGATGAGGATGCCCAGCACCGTGCCGGTCAGCACGCGGACGGCCGAGGCGCCGACATGGGTGGCGAGTTGGCCGTCACCGAGCAGCCGCCACGCGGTGGCCGCGACCTCGGTCGGGGGTGGGAACAGGTCGGTGTTGAGGAGCCCCGTCGTCGAGCCGATGGTCCAGGCCGCCAGGATCAGTGCCGGGCCCATCAGCCGGCGTACCGGTCGGGGGAGGCGCGCCCACAGGCCTTTTCGCCGACTGCTGCCGCCGACGACCTCGACGAGTTCCAGGGGCGTGGCCGCTGTCCGGACTGCCGTGGTGCTGGTGACGGCTGCGGTCACGACTTGGCTCCGGCCCACTCGCGGACCGAGTATTCGTTGTCGAACGATCCGTCGGCGTTGAGGAACTTGTATGCGGCTTCGAGTTGGTCCACACCGGCCGCCGGGAACGGTTCGGTATTGAATTCGTCAGCCTGCGTGGACTTCTGCACGAACTTCAGGTCGGTGTCGTCGGTTTTCGCGACCCAGGCCAGGTAGTCGTCGAAGTTCTCGGTGATGTCGCGGTTGACGGTGGTGACGGCCTGTTGCCAGGCGCCGACGAACTCCGGATGCGCGTCGGTGAACGAGGTGAGCGCGATGTTGGTGCCGGTGCTGCCGAAGCCGTGACGCGACAGGCTGTCGATGATCGGGAAGCCCTTGGATTCCAGCTCAGCCGCGCTGGCGCCGGTCAGGATGGCCGCGTCGATCTTGCCGGAACTCAGCCCGGCGATGGACTCGGGCGTCGGCACGTCCCGCACGTGGATCTGGTCGGTCAGGCCGGCGGCATCGATCAGCTGGCGGGCGGCGCGGTCACGGATGGTGCCCTGCGGGGCGGTGATGTCCTTGCCGACCAAGCCCTTGATCTCGGTGGGGCCGCCCTTGGCGCCCACCAGCCACGCGTCGCCGTTGATCGAATCAAGCGACAGCAGAACCACTTTCGGATCTCGGCTGCGGGCGCGCAGGGCCGGGTTGTCGCCGATGGCGGCCACGTCGATGGCGCCGGCGAACAGGGCCGAGGCGACATCGCTGCCGGACTGGAAGAACGAGTACTCGATCTTGCCGACGCCCGCGGATTTCAGCTGCTCGGTGAGGATGCCCTGCTTGTCACCCCAGCCCAGCGAGCCCGCGGGAGTCCCGGTCACCGACGTGGCGCCGACCCGCAGCGTGTAGCCCGCGGCGTTGTCGTCGTTGCTGCTGCAGGAGATCGCCGTGGTGATGAGGGTGAGCGCAAAGGCGGTGCGCAACAAGCGGTTGAACATGGGAGCGGGCCTCCGAAGGGTGTCAATGCGTGAGCACACACGCGAATCCGCCCAAGTAGACTCCCGGCCCGATTTCGGGTCGACGGTTTGGCTCAGGCTGACTGTTAACTCGCTGTGAGCGGGTGATTGACCGGCGGACGCGTCCCACAGTACGTTGGAACAACTATTTGGTACGGAGGACGGGGAAGTGGATCGGTGACGACGCAACAGGCGGTGGAGCTCTACTACGACCCATTCGACAACGACATCGACGATGACCCGTATCCGATCTGGAAGCGGATGCGCAGCGAGGCGCCGCTTTACTTCAACGAGAAGTACAACTTCTATGCGCTGAGTCGTTGGGACGATGTGGTTCGGGAGCTGCCCAACTGGCAGGCGTATCGATCGGGGCGCGGCACCACGGCCGACATCCTGTTCAGCGGAATCGAGGTCCCGCCGGGCATCCTGCTGTTCGAGGACCCGCCACTGCACGATCTGCACCGTCGGCTGCTGTCCCGGGTCTTCACGCCACGCCGCATGCTGGCGGTCGAGGACCTGGTCCGCGACTTTTGCGCGAAAGCGCTGGACCCCCTGCGCGGGCAGGACGGTCTGGACTTCGTCGCGGACCTCGGGGCGTTCATGCCCATGCGGACCATCGGTTATCTGCTGGGCATTCCCGAGGAAGAGCAGCAGAGCATCCGGGATCGTAACGACAAGGCCATCACGGTCGCCTCGGTCGATGCCAGTGCCGACGGGGTCAGCCCGACGATCTTCCAGGACGCCATCACGATGTTCGCCGAGTACATCGAATGGCGGGCATCCCATCCGTCCGATGACTTGATGACCGATCTGCTCACCGCGGAGGTGGATGACGGGGCCGGAAGGCAGCGGCTGCTGACCCGCACCGAGGTGCTCGCGTACACCGCGATGATCGCGGGCGCGGGCAACGAAACCACCGCTCGGCTCATCGGTTTCATGGGGCAGCTGCTCGGCGAGCATCACGACCAACGGCGCGAGCTCGTGGCCGATCCGAGCCTGATCCCGGGTGCGGTGGAGGAGACGTTGCGCTTCGAACCGCCGTCACCGGTGCAGGCCCGGTACGTCGCTCAGGATGTCGAGCATTACGGGCAGGCGATCCCCGAGGGCTCATACATGCTGCTGCTCAACGGATCGGCCAATCGCGACGAGTCGAAGTTCACCGATCCCGACCGCTTCGACATCCACCGCACGGGCGGTCATCTGAGCTTCGGCCAGGGCCTGCATTTCTGCCTGGGCTCGGCGCTGGCCCGGCTGGAGGCCCGGGTCGCGTTCGAGGAAGTCCTGAAGCGGTGGACGGACTGGGAAGTCGACTATCCCAATGCTTTTCGCGCCCACACGTCCAGTGTTCGCGGCTGGGCGAGGTTGCCGGTCAGGTTCTAGGGGACTTCTCCGGGGCGTATGCCTTCACACTTGACTCCGCGCACTCCAGCGCCCGGTCGAGGGTAGCGCCGTGAACAGGATGGCGGTCAGCGGAAGCGCCGGCATCGCGTAGACGACCGGATGCAGTCGGGCCCCGGCGATGAACAGACTGGCGAAGATCAGCAGACCGATGACGGCGCCGACGATGACCAGCAGCCGGCCCATGCGCCGCCGCAGCAACAATGCGATGAGCCCGCCGATGGTTGCTGCAGCCGAAATCGCCGCTAGGAAACCGATGGCCACGCAGAACAATCGGTCGGTGCGCCACCAGCCGGCGATCAGATCGGTGGCGATGACGCCGGTGGCCCAGCCGCTGAGGACCGCGAAAGTAGCCGCCACGATCGCCGTGCGGGGGTCGGTGCCCACCGAGGTGTCGGGGATGGCCACGGCCCGGACGCGGGGCACGTAGCTCGTCCTGGCGTCATCCTTCGCACGGCCGATAAGGCCCGTCTGCGCTTCATTGCCGGTGACGCCGGAGATCAGACTAGTCTGGGGTTCCGCGCCGGCTGCGGTGGGAATGGCGCCCGTCGGATGGCGCCGGATGATGCTGGTCTGCGGTTCGTCGCCGACCGGTACAGGCTTGGAAACGGGTTCCTGCGGCTGACGCCTGATGATGCGAGTGCGGTCGTCGTCTTCGTCGGGGTGATCGGCTGCCAACTGCCCGTCGTCGCTCACTCAGCCAACATAGCTGCCGAGGCTGAGACCTCTCTTGTTCAGCCACGGCACCGGATCGATGCGGCTGGTGCCGTTCTGCAGAACCTCGAAATGCAGGTGCGGGCCGGTGGAGTAACCCCGGTTACCGACGGTGGCGATCTGGTCGCCCGCCATCACCCGGTCGCCCTCGCTGACGAGCCAGGTGTTGATGTGACCGTAGAGCGTGACGGTGCCGTCCGCGTGGCGCAGCTTGACCCAGGCGCCGTAGCCCGCGGTCGGGCCAGCGGCGATCACGACGCCGTCGGAGACCGCCACGATCGGGGTACCGATCGGACTCGCCAGGTCGATGCCGGCATGCAGCACGCCCCAGCGGTAGCCGAAGTTCGAAGTCCAGACGTAGCCCTTGGTGGGCATGACGAACAGCGGGCGCGACAGCCGGGCCTCGCGCTCGGCACGTTCCTGTGCGAAGGCGGCGGCCTTGGTGATCTCCTCGGCATGCACCGAGGTGTCGGCGGTCGAGGAGACCGAGACGATCTGCATTCCGTCGACCGAGCCGGTGACGGACGCACCTTCGACGCGGGTGCCCTCGGACGCCAGGATCGTGTCGTCCGCCTGTGTCTCGGTGGGGTTGCCCAACGAGTAGGCGCCTGCGGCGGTGGCTCCCGCGGCCATGGCGGCGATCATCAGGCGGCTCTTGACGGCGCCGGCGTGCTCCTTGCGGTGGGCGCCTCGGCGACCGGACATGTTGATCACGTCCGTCGCGGCGATGCCGTCGCTCACATCGGTGTGGCTGTCGCGGTAGGCATACCGAGGGTTGCGCTCGCTGCCCGCGTCGGGGCGGAAGCGTGAGGGGACGGCAAGGCGGACGGGCACCAGATCGTCGGTGTCGTCCATGTCGTCGAGTTCGGGGGCGTAGATCACACCTGATTCGCGGTCATCTGAGTCGCCGTGATCTTCGTCGGCGCGATCGTCGAACGCTTCGAAAGCGCTGAACGGGATGACGTCGGTGACCTCTGCGGCGTCCAGCTCATCAGGTGAAACACGGTGCCTGTGCCGGCGCGCGTCCGTCGGCACCCCTCGCGGAGCTGCGGACGAACGATGCTGCGGCAAGACTCGAGAATCCTTCTTCGTCGTGACCTGAACGTTATCTGGACCAGAGGCACGTTAACCAAATCCCAATGATGGTGGCAACTTATGGGTCTATTCCGCGCCGGAATGTGATCCGTATCACCTCCCATGGGCGGTGAGATCTACCACATGAGCCGGAGGCGATGCTAATCCATCACTCGGTGGTGGATAAAGTGCCAGCGGGCCCGTCCGGCAAGTACAGGCCGGGCAGTTTCTAAGTCAACGCAGACAGACAACGCCTATCTAGGAAGCACATGGATCTCTTCGAATATCAGGCAAAAGAGCTGTTCGCCAAGCACAACGTCCCCACGACTCCGGGCCGCGTGACCGACTCGGCCGAGGACGCCAAGGCGATCGCCACCGAAATCGGCAAGCCCGTGATGATCAAGGCACAGGTGAAGGTCGGCGGCCGCGGTAAGGCCGGCGGTGTGAAGTACGCAGCCACCCCCGATGACGCGTTCACCCACGCGACCAACATCCTCGGTCTGGACATCAAGGGTCACGTCGTCAAAAAGTTGCTGGTGGCCGAGGCGAGCGACATCGCCGAGGAGTACTACATCTCGTTCCTGCTCGACCGTTCCAACCGGACCTACCTGGCCATGTGCTCGGTCGAGGGCGGCATGGAGATCGAGGAAGTCGCCGCCACCAAGCCTGAGCGGCTGGCCAAGGTTCCCGTCGACGCCGTCAAGGGTGTCGATCTCGCCTTCGCGCGCTCGATCGCCGAGCAGGGTCACCTGCCCGCCGAGGTGCTCGACGCCGCGGCCGTGACCATCCAGAAGCTGTGGGAGGTGTTCGTCAAGGAGGACGCCACCCTGGTTGAGGTCAACCCGCTGGTGCGCACCCCTGACGACCAGATCCTGGCACTGGACGGCAAGGTCACCCTGGATGCCAACGCCGATTTCCGTCAGCCCGGCCACGCCGAGTTCGAGGACAAGGACGCGACCGATCCTCTCGAGCTCAAGGCGAAGGAGAACGACCTCAACTACGTCAAGCTCGACGGCGAGGTGGGCATCATCGGTAACGGTGCCGGCCTGGTGATGTCGACGCTGGACGTGGTCGCTTACGCGGGCGAGAAGCACGGCGGCGTAAAGCCGGCCAACTTCCTCGACATCGGCGGCGGCGCCTCGGCTGAGGTCATGGCCAACGGTCTGGACGTCATCCTGAACGACAGCCAGGTCAAGAGCGTGTTCGTCAACGTGTTCGGCGGCATCACCGCCTGTGACGCGGTGGCCAACGGCATCGTGCAGGCGCTGCAGATCCTCGGCGACGAGGCCAACAAGCCGCTGGTCGTCCGCCTGGATGGCAACAACGTCGAAGAGGGCCGGCGGATTCTCGCCGAGGCCAACCATCCTCTGGTTGTCCAGGCCGAGACCATGGACGCCGGTGCCGACAAGGCCGCCGAGCTGGCGAACAAGTAAGGGACACTTGACATGTCGATTTTTCTGAACAAGGACTCCAAGGTCATCGTCCAGGGCATCACCGGTGGTGAGGGCACCAAGCACACCGCTCTGATGCTCAAGGCCGGCACCCAGGTCGTCGGCGGCGTGAACGCCCGCAAGGCCGGAACCACCGTGTCGCACAAGGACAAAGACGGCAACGACGTCGAGCTGCCCGTTTTCGGCTCGGTCGCCGAGGCGATGAAGGAGACCGGCGCTGACGTGTCGATCGCCTTCGTGCCGCCGGCTTTCTCCAAGGACGCCATCATCGAGGCCATCGACGCCGAGATCCCGCTGCTGGTGGTCATCACCGAGGGAATCCCGGTGCAGGACAGCGCCTATGCGTGGGCCTACAACGTCGACAAGGGGCAGAAGACCCGCATCATCGGTCCGAACTGCCCCGGCATCATCACCCCCGGCGAGTCGCTGGTCGGCATCACGCCGAACAACATCACCGGTAAGGGCCCGATCGGCCTGGTGTCGAAGTCGGGCACGCTGACCTACCAGATGATGTACGAGCTGCGCGATCTCGGCTTCTCCACCGCCATCGGCATCGGCGGCGACCCGGTCATCGGCACCACCCACATCGACGCCATCGAGGCGTTCGAGAAGGATCCCGAGACCAAGCTGATCGTGATGATCGGTGAGATCGGCGGCGACGCAGAGGAGAAGGCCGCGGCCTACATCAAGGCCAACGTCACCAAGCCGGTCGTCGGCTACGTCGCGGGCTTCACCGCTCCGGAGGGCAAGACGATGGGCCACGCCGGCGCCATCGTGTCCGACGGCGCGGGCACCGCGGCCGGTAAGCAGGAGGCCCTGGAGGCTGCCGGCGTGAAGGTCGGCAAGACGCCGTCCGAGACCGCCGCGAAGGCGCGCGAGCTGCTCGCCAACCTGTAAGTCTGTTCAACGGAAAGGCCCCCGCTGCGGCGGGGGCCTTTTCTTCTGCGTCGAGTCTGCGCACAGATCGGGTTTTCGTCGATATTCACGATCTGTGCGCAGTTTCGTTTTTGGGGGCTAGACGCGACCGCCGAGGTGCTCGGCCAGGAACCGCTCGACGGCGTGGTACATGTCGATCTGGTTGTCCGGGTTGAGGAATCCGTGCCCCTCGTCGTCCTTGACCATGTATTCGACTTCGACGCCGCGCTTACGGAGCGCTTCCACGAGGTTGTCGGATTCGGCCTGGACCACGCGAGAGTCGTTGGCGCCCTGGACCACAAGCAGTGGCGTGCGGATCTGATCGACCTTCGTGATGGGGGAGCGGGCCAGCATGTCGGCTTCCTGCTCGGGATCGTTGTGATTTCCCACGTACAGGTGCCAGTTGTTGGCCAGAAACGGCCGGGCGATCGTCGGTAGCGTGCGCATGAAATTGGCCAGGCTGGAGATCCCGACATAGTCGATCGCCGCGGCGAACACGTCCGGTGTGAACGTCACGCCCACCAGCGCGGCGTAGCCGCCATAGGAGCCGCCGAAGATCGCCACCTTGTCACGGTCGGCGTACCCCTGTTTGACGGCCCAGTCCACCGCGTCGATCAGGTCGTCGTGCATCTTGCCGGCGAACTCGCCGATGGCGGCTTTGGTGAAGGCCTTGCCGTAGCCGGTCGAGCCGCGAAAGTTGACCTGCAGCACCGCATATCCGCGGTTGGCCAGCATCTGCACGTCGGGTTGGAAGCCCCAGCAGTCCCGCGACCACGGGCCGCCGTGTACCAGCAGCACCATCGGCAGGTCGGTCGGCTCGACCCCGACGGGCAGGGTCAGGTACGAGTGCAGCTGCAGTCCGTCGCGCGCGGTGATGGTCACCGGGGTCATCGGTGCTAATGAATCTGAATTCAGATTCGGGTATGGCCGAAACAGCAGCCGGCTCTCGCCAGTCGCGTGATCGTAGAAGTAGGTGGCCCAGGGATCGCGGTCATGGGTGAAGTTGACCACCCAGCGCTGTCCGCTGTCGTCGGAAGAGATGGCGCCGAGGTCGCCGTCGGACAGTTTGGTCAGATTCTCCAGTACCGCAGCGAAATTCGGATCCAGGGCGCGGATCACCTGACGTTCGCCGTAGTAGCGGGCACCGATCAGTTCGCCCGTGCGCTCGCTGAGGATCATCGGTGACGGCAGCACCATCTGGGCGGCCAGGTCGAATGTCGGGTGGCTGTCCACCTCGGCCTCTTCACCTGTCGCCACATCGATCCGGACCAGGCGCGTGCGGTCGGTGCCCGTGTTGGCGCCCAGCCAGATGCCGGTGCCGTCGGGGGTGATGGTGATCGGGTGCATGCCCAGCGGGTAGTCGGTCCCGTCGAACGTGATGATCGTCCGCAGCGAGTTGGTCGCCGGATCCCATTGCGACAGTTCGACATCGCCGTCAGCTGTCAGTGTCGAGCTGAACAGCTCACCGGTCCGGCTGGACAGCCAGCCGACCACGTTGCCCGGGTTCTGTGCGAGCATCGTGAGCTCGCCAGTGGCGACGTCGAGTTCGTAGACATCGAGCAGTTCCGGCGTGCGGTTGTTGATCTGGACGATGGCCTTTCCCGGGCGGCCCTTCGGCAGCTCGAGGTCTGCTCTGGCACCGGGGAACGGGGTGAGGTCGACGGCCGCGGCCTCGGGGTGATCCAGGTCGACGCGATAGATGTGCCAGTTCTCGTCACCGCCGGAGTCCTGCATGTAGAGCAGCCAGCGCGGATCGTCGGTCCAGAAGTAGAGGTAGACGCTGCGGGTTTCGTCCGCGGTGACGCATTGGGGCGGTGCGTCGCCGTCGAGATCCTGAACCCAGACGTTGAGGCGGTTCTTCCACGGCGCCAGGTAGGCGATCTTGGTGCCGTCGGGTGAAATCTTGGCGGCTGTGCGCTCGGGTGGGCTGAAGAAATCCTCTACCGAGATCATTTCGGGCAACGCCATGACGCTCCTTTCGCGGGTGCGGACAAGCTCTTTCGGGTTGTGATCAGGACTCGACTGGCCCGCCCAACCGCCCGTTGGTGGCGTCACGGATCGCCCGGTCGATCAGGGCCAGCGCCTGCTCTTCGGTGACTTTCTTGCCCTCGACGATCACCGCCACGCTCACGTCCTCGTCGACGACACGGAACGCCCCGGTGACGGCGGCCGCGCAGAGACGCACGGTGAGGTCTGTCTCGGGCAGCCCCAGGCGGTCGGCGATCACCGGGATGAAGCCCTGCTCCATTCGGTCATGCACCATCAGGTAAGCCGTGCGCAGGGCGGGTTCGGACGGGGTCATGGTGGCGATCCGCATCGCGCTGATCTCGTCCTGGACGTCCTGGGGTGCCAATGGATGCGAAATCCCGTCGGCGGCAAGGTGTTCGGCCAATGACAACTCATGCGGCCAGCGGTTCAGGATGTCGATGAACCGGTCCGCGGATTTGGCCAGCACCGGTTCGACGCAGCTTTCCTTGGCGCGGAAGTAACGCCAGATCGTACGGGTGGAAAGCCCTGCGGCCGCGGCGATGTCGTCACCGCTGGTGCCGGCGACGCCGCGTTCCCAGAACAATGCGCAGGCATGTCGTGACACCGCGAGGCGCGCCTGGTCCTGTTTTTCGCCGATCGCCCTCACCTCCAGAACTTGTCACTTAGTGACAGCTCCAATGTGTCACTAAGTGACAGGGTCGTCAAGGTGTGCTGGTGAGCGGGGTTTTCGTCGCCGTTTTCTGCACCACGGTCGTGGTGAGTTTCGGCGAGCGACCCGGGTGTCGAAAGCGACGGATCCAGAAGGTTCAACGCCCCTGATGAGGGCAGATATGCACCGATTTCGCTCGCGAAACCCCAATCGGTTAGCCTCGCGAATTAACACCCGTCAAGGAGATTGTCATGGTCGATCCGCGCACCCCCGTCATCGTCGGCGTCGGACAGTTCACCGAACGCATCGACCTCGATGGGTATCGCGGGATGTCCTCGGTCGAGCTGGCCACTGAGGCAGCCAAGGCAGCGCTGCACGACTGCGGGGCCGACGCTGCCGCCGTGGCGCAGGCAATCGACACTGTGGCGGGTACGCGGCAGTTCGAGATCTCCGGCCCGCAGACGCCAACCCTCGGGGTGTCTGACAACTACCCGCGCTCGGTGGCACGCAACGTCGGAGCCGAGCCGGCGCGCGCCATTCTCGAGGTGATCGGCGGTCAGAGCCCCCAACACCTCGTCACCGAGTTCTCGGCGGCCATCGCGGCGGGCGAGGCCGAGGTGGTGCTGCTGTTCGGCTCGGAGAACACCTCGACGCTGCGCCACTTCTCCAAGCGCGACGACAAGCCGGACCACTCCGAGACCATCGACGGTCAGCTCGAGGACCGCGGCTACGGCTACGACGGCATCTTCGACGAGTACACGATCAAGCACGGGCTGATCGGAGCCCCGGTGCAGTACGGCTTGCTGGAGAACGCGCGCCGCGCCCGGCAGGGGTTGTCGGTGACCGACTATCGCACCCAGATGGCCGAACTGTTCGCACCGTTCTCGAAGGTGGCCGCCAAGAACCCGTATTCGTCTGCCCCGGTTGAGCGCTCGGCCCAGGAGCTGGCCACCGTCACCGAGAGCAACCGGATGATCTGTGACCCGTACCCGCGCATGATGGTGGCGCGCGATCAGGTCAACCAGGGCGCGGCCGTACTGCTGATGTCGGTCGAGACGGCCCGGAAACTCGATGTGCCCGAGGAGAAGTGGGTGTACCTGCGCGGGCACGCCGACATGAAGGAAATCAAGCTCCTTGAGCGCACCGAACTCGGTTACAGCGAGGCCGCGGTGATCGCGGTCAATGAGGCCTTGCGGGTTGCCGGAATCACGCTCGACGACGTCGCGGCCTTCGACCTCTACAGCTGCTTCCCGTTCCCGGTGCTCAACATCTGCGACGGTACCGGCCTGGCGCCCGACGACGAACGCGGCTTGACGCTCACCGGTGGCCTGCCCTTCTTCGGTGGCCCGGGGAACAACTACTCGATGCACGGTATCGCCGAGGCTGTCAATGAAATGCGCGACAAGCCGGGCCAATTCGCGCTTGTCGGCGGCAATGGCGGTATCGCGAGCAAGTACTCGGTCGGTATCTACTCGACCGAGGCGGCGGACTGGGTGGCCGACGGCAGCGCTGCTCTGCAGGACGAGTTCAACGCGCAAGAGCGTGTGACGATCGTCGAAAAGGCCGACGGCCCAGCCACAATCGAGACCTATACGGTCCGCTACGACTGGACGCCGCGCACCGGCATCATCATCGGGCGTCTGGATTCCGACGGCAGCCGGTTCCTGGCGACGACGACCGACGAGGCGCTGGTGACGTTGCTCTCCGACGGTGAGCCGCTTGGCGCATCGATCGTCGTGCAGTCCGGCGAGAAGCGGAACACCGCGACGCTGGCGTAGCGCGGCCGCGCGGATCCCGACCCGCTCACTCGGCGGTGTGGATCCGTAGGTAAACCACTGCGGAATCTGAGCGGACGCAACGGGTCAGGTACTCGTTGGCGTTGCCGCCAATGCACTCCCAGTTCTCGAATGTCACGTAGTAGCCGGCAGACCGTCCTGAGGGCGTCGCGTACCAGAGTTTGCCGACCCGACGGGCCTCGGCGCAGTCGATGTTCGCGCTGCCACGCACCGCATGTTCTTCGGTCGGGCCGTATTGATGTACGACGCCACAGTCCTCAAGGTACTCCGGCGGCGGTGTGGTCGACGGGATCGTCACGTTGATCGCCGGGAGGGCATGCGTGGTGGTGGGATCGGGCGTCGCCGTCTGATCGGAACAGGCGGTGATGCTTGCGAGAAGTGCGGCACTCGTCATGGCCGCGCGAATGTTCACGTGAACCCTCCTCAGAACAGCCCCGTCCACGTCCAGCGGTGCGCACCCGCGTCAGCGTAACGACGAAATCAACGCCAGGGTCGTTCTCATCGAATATTCACGACCCTGGCGTTGATCTCGGCGCGAAAGGCCGGCGTGAACCGGCTCAACCAGGCGAAGCCAGAACTAGACCAGCGAGGCCAGCTTGCCCGCGAGTCGCTCGACGTACGCCGACACCTCGGCCTCGGACTTGTCCGGCAGCCCGAACAGCACCTCGGTGACGCCCAGTTCACGCCAGTGTGCGAGCTTCTCTGGGTCCGGCTTGAAGTCCAGCGCCACGATCTGCGGTGCGCCGTCACGCCCGGCCGCGGCCCAGGTGTCCTGCAGCAGCTTGACCGGCTCGTCGATGTTGAAGTCGCGCGGCGTGGTGATCCAGCCGTCGGCGGACTTGGCGATCCACTTGAAGTTCTTCTCGTTACCGGCCGCACCCACGAGCACGGGAATGTGTGACTGCACGGGCTTGGGCCAGGCCCACGACGGCCCGAAGTTCACGAATTCGCCTTCGTACGAGGCTTCTTCCTCGGTCCAGAGCGCACGCATGGCCTCCAGGTATTCGCGCAGCATGGTGCGGCGGCGGCCCGGGGGAACGTTGTGGTCAGCGAGTTCGTCGGTGTTCCAACCGAATCCGACACCCAGCGACACCCGCCCGCCGGACAGGTGGTCCAGGGTGGCGATGGACTTGGCCAGGGTGATCGGATCGTGCTCGACGGGCAGCGCGACGGCCGTCGACAACCGCACCCGCGAGGTAACCGCACACGCGGTGCCCAGCGACACCCACGGATCCAGGGTGCGCATATAGCGGTCGTCAGGCAGGGACTCGTCACCGGTAGTGGGGTGAGCGGCCTCGCGTTTGATCGGGATATGGGTGTGCTCGGGCACATAGAACGTCGTGAAGCCGTGATCATCGGCGAGTTTGGCGGCCTTGGCCGGGGCGATGCCGCGGTCACTGGTGAAGAGAACGAGCCCATAGTCCATGACCAGAATTAGAACGTGTTTCAGTCCGAGTAGCAAGACGGTGCGTCTCGTTAGTTGTCCCGGCGGGTGGGGCGACGAGAGAAAACTTCACCGCGAGTGATACCCGCGACGGGTGCGCGCACGTTTGCTGGGATCACCGACATGACGACTGAACGCATCGCCGACCACGTCAAGTTCGCCTATTGGGTGCCCAACGTCAGTGGCGGCCTGGTCACCAGCGATATCGAGCAGCGCACCGACTGGAACTACGAGTACAACAAGAAGCTGGCGCAGACCGCGGAGAACAACGGTTTCGAATACGCCCTGAGCCAGGTTCGCTATGAGGCCAGCTACGGCGCGGAGTACCAGCATGAATCGACCAGCTTCAGCCTCGCGCTGTTGCTCGCCACGCAGCGGCTCAAGGTCATCGCCGCAGTGCACCCTGGTCTGTGGCAGCCGGCGGTGCTGGCCAAGCTCGGCGCCACCGCCGACCACCTCAGCAATGGCCGTTTCGCCGTCAACGTCGTCTCAGGCTGGTTCAAGGACGAGTTCACCCACTTGGGCGAGCCGTGGCTCGAACACGACGAGCGCTACCGCCGCAGCGCGGAGTTCCTCCAGGTCCTGCGGAAGATATGGACGGAAGACGACGTGGATTTCCGCGGCGACTTCTACCGCATCCACGATTTCACCCTGAAGCCCAAGCCGCTCAACACGCCCGAGCGCCCCAATCCCGAGCTCTTCCAGGGCGGCAATTCGACGGCCGCCCGGCGCAACGGTGGCTACTACGCCGACTGGTACTTCTCCAACGGCAAAGGCTTCGAGGGCATCACCGAACAGGTCGTCGAGGTGCGCGACCATGCCCGTGACGCAGGCCGCGAGGTGAAGTTCGGGCTGAACGGGTTCATCATCGCGCGCGACACAGAGAAAGAGGCAAAGGAGACGCTCAAAGAGATCGTCGCGAAGGCCAACAAGCCCGCGGTCGAGGGCTTCCGCGGCGCGGTACAGCAGGCCGGCAACTCCACCGGGGATAAGAAGGGCATGTGGGCCGATTCCAGCTTCGAGGACCTGGTGCAGTACAACGACGGCTTCCGCACCCAGTTGATCGGCACACCCGAGCAGATCGCCGAACGCATTGCCGCATACCGCAAACGTGGCGTGGACCTCATCCTGGGCGGATTCCTGCATTTCCAAGAGGAAATCGAGTACTTCGGCGCCAAGGTGCTGCCGCTCGTCCGCGAAATCGAGTCCACCGAAACGGATTCCGCCGACGCACCCGTCCTGGTATCAGCTTGAGACCGCTCCGACACCAAACACGAGCGCCCGGCACCCAGCTGGGTGCGCTAGCGTGGAAGCTCGAATCGCTCACGTGGTCGGTATTCATGCCTGCGTGAACACACGTCGCGAAGCTCGATAGCACAGGAGAGGTCATGACCTACCCGCCCAGTAATCCCGGATACCCGCCGCAGTCGGGTTCGCAGTTCGATGCAACCCAGCAGTTCGCCAAGGCTGCCCCCGCTCCTGTGCCCGCCGCCCCGGCCGCACCGGCCAGTGCTGCACCTGGTGAGAACAAGTTGCCCGAGATCCTGCTCGGGGTCGTTGCCGTTGCCGGCCTGCTCATCTACTTCGTGAGCTTCGCCCTCGACGCCTCGACCGCTCAGGCGATGATCCTGCTCGTGGCGCTTCCGCTGTTGGCGGGTCTGTTGGCCGGCGTCAGCCTGCTGCCCAAACAGAAGAACTACACGGCAGCCGCCGCAATCGCCGCGACGATTCCGTTCCTGTTCGTGATCGGCGCCGCGGTATCCAGCGGTGGAGAAGGTGACTGGACGCTGTGGGTGCTGTTGGCCCTCACCCTGATCCAGGCCGGTGCCGCGATTGCCGCGCTCCTGTTCGACGCCGGCGTGATCACGCCTCCGGCACCCAAGCCGCAGTTCGATCAGCAGCCGCAGTACGGCCAGTACGGTGGCCCGTCGCAGTACTACGGTCAGCAGCACCAGCCGCAGCACGGTGGCCAGCCCTACCAGCAGGCTCAGCCGCAGCGTCCCGGTTACCCGTCGCAGTACGGCGGCTACTCCGGTGGTCCGAACACCGGTGGTTTCCCCGTTCAGGGCCAGCAGGGCCCGCAGGGTCAGCAGCCGAGCGGCCCGCCGACCCCTCCGACCGGTTACCCCACCTACGGCCAGCCGCAGCAGCAGTCGGGTTCGTCAGCGCCCACCAGTGCCGTTCCGGCACAGCCGCAGGCACAGCAGTCGCCTTCACAGCAATCTGGCACTGCACCGTCGTAAGCTGATCGGCGCGTGCGCTTCCCGCGCACGCGCCGATCATTGCGAGGAGCAGCCCACCAAGTGAGTAACCGGCCAGTCGGCACCCGCCAGGCGCGTGAGTTGCTCCGGGTCGCGTTCGGGCCGTCCGTCGTCGCGCTGGTGGTCATCGCCGCGGTTGTGCTGTTGCAACTGCTGATCGCCAACAGCGACATGACGGGCGCGCTCGGTGCGATCGCCAGCATGTGGCTCGGCGTGCACCAAGTGCCGGTGTCGATCGGCGGCCGCGAGCTCGGGGTGATGCCCCTGCTGCCGGTGCTGGCGATGATCTGGGGCACCGCGCGCACCACGGCCGCGGCCACCGCCCCCAATTCCTCCTGGTTCGTCACCCGCTGGGTGGTCGCCTCGGCCTTGGGCGGGCCGATTCTGATCGCGGCGCTCCTGCTGGCCGTCATTCACGACGCAGCCTCGGTGATCAGCGAACTTCAGACTCCCAGCGCCCTGCGCGCGTTCTGCAGCGTGCTGATCGTGCACGCAATCGGTGCCCTGATCGGCGTCGGCTCGAAGGTCGGTCGACGGACGCTGGCCGCCTCGCCGCTGCCGGACTGGCTGCCCGAGGCGTTCCGTGCCGCGACCGCCGGTGTGCTGGCCCTGTTCGGTCTTTCCGGGGCGGTGACGGCCGTGTCGCTGGTGGTGCACTGGGCCACGATGCACGACCTATTTGCGATCACCGACAGCCTGTTCGGCCAGCTCAGCCTGACTCTGTTGTCGATCCTCTACATCCCCAACGTGATCGTCGGTGCCTCGGCGATCGCGGTCGGATCCAGTGCCCATGTCGGGCTGGCCGCCTTCAGTTCATTCACGGTGTTCGGCGGTGACATCCCTGCGGTGCCGGTGCTGGCCGCGGTGCCCACGCCGCCGTTGGGCCCCATCTGGGTGGCGCTCCTGATCGTGGGTGCGGCCTCGGCAGTCGCATTGGGCCAGCAGTGTGCGCGGCGTCCCCAGCCGATCGGGGCGGCCACAGGCAAGTTGCTGGTGGCGTCGGCGCTGGCGGCCGTGACGATGGCGCTGCTCGGCTACGCCGGCGGCGGGCGGCTGGGCAATTTCGGCGACGTCGGGGTGGATCAATCGACGTTCGCGCCTGCGGTGTTCCTCTGGTTCGCCGGGGTCGGCGGACTGACCGTGGCGATGTCCGGTGGCCTGACCCGCAAGCCCCGACCGGTACTCCCGCCCAAACCGGAACCGGTCGAGCCGCAGCCTGAACCCGAGTTCGAGTCCGAGTCCGAAGAGGGCGACGACTACGTCGACGAGGACATCGAGTACGCCGAGGCAGATCCCGAACCCGAGCTCGAACCCGACCAACCGTTGGTGTCGTGGTCGGCCGAGGAGCCGGCGGCGGACGAGCCCGACGACTACGAGGACGTACAGGAAACCGTCTATGAACCCCGCCCGCGGCGCTATGACGACCTCGATGAGGACCCCGAGGACCACTTCATCGTCGACGACATGCCAGACGGCCCAGTGACCGGCGACAACCCTCGCCGTGCGGGCGACTAGGCTGCTCGCGTGCAGCAACCCTTACATGTGCCTCCGAGTACACCGGCACGGCTGGTAGTGCTGGCTTCGGGGACAGGATCGTTGCTCGCCTCGCTACTGGCCGCCGCCGAAGACGACTATCCGGCGCGTGTGGTGGCAGTCGGAACCGACCGCAAATGTGCCGCGGTGGACATCGCGGCGGCGGCGGGGGTGCCGTCCTACACCGTGCGGCTGGGTGATCATGCGGACCGCGACGCCTGGGACGTCGCATTCACCGAGGCCACCGCTGAACATGAGCCGGACCTGGTGGTCTCGGCCGGGTTCATGAAAATTCTGGGCGGCCAGTTTCTTTCCCGGTTCCCAGGCCGGGTGGTCAACACCCATCCCGCATTGCTGCCCGCGTTCCCCGGGGCGCATGCGGTGCCCGAGGCGTTGGCGTACGGCGTGCGGGTGACGGGCTGCACGGTGCATCTCGTGGACTCCGGCATGGATACCGGGCCGATTCTGGCCCAGCAGGCTGTCGAGGTGCTCGATGATGACACCGAAGAGACTTTGCATGAGCGCATCAAGGTGGTCGAACGTCGACTGCTGGTGGATGTGCTGGCCGCGCTGGCAACCCGCGGCGTGACCTGGACTGGACGAAAGGCGACCATAGGGTGAGCGAGAAGAAACCGATCCGCCGAGCGCTGATCAGTGTCTATGACAAGACCGGCCTGGCCGATCTGGCCCGCGGCCTGCACGAGGCGGGCGTGGCCATCGTCTCCACCGGGTCGACCGCCAAAACCATTGCCGCCGCAGGTGTTCCGGTCACCCCGGTGGAAGAGGTGACGGGTTTCCCCGAGGTGCTCGACGGCCGGGTCAAGACTCTGCACCCGCGCGTGCACGCCGGTCTGCTGGCCGATACCCGCAAGCCCGAACATGTTGCGGCTCTGCAGGAGCTCGAGGTCGAGGCGTTCGAGCTCGTGGTGGTGAACCTGTACCCGTTCTCCGAGACGGTCGAGTCCGGGGCATCGGTGGACGAGTGCGTCGAGCAGATCGACATCGGTGGGCCGTCGATGGTTCGTGCGGCCGCCAAGAACCACCCCAGCGTGGCCGTGGTCGTGGATCCGTTGGGCTATGACGGTGTGCTGGCCGCGGTTCGGGCCGGCGGGTTCACCCTCGATGAGCGGAAGAAGCTGGCGTCGTTGGCATTCCGGCACACCGCCGAGTACGACGTGGCTGTTGCCGGCTGGATGGGGTCGACGCTGGCTCCTGAGGAGCCTGCTCAGCCGCTG
Source organism: Mycobacterium sp. DL99 (assembly GCF_004762045.1). Classification (GTDB taxonomy): domain Bacteria; phylum Actinomycetota; class Actinomycetes; order Mycobacteriales; family Mycobacteriaceae; genus Mycobacterium. The sequence continues at coordinate 5,310,065 of NZ_SJOM01000007.1, read as the reverse complement.
CCGGCCTGGTTCGCCGGTACCTGGCACCGCAGCGCGGTCCTGCGCTATGGCGAGAACCCGCATCAGCAGGCCGCGGTCTACCGCGACGACTCCGCGTGGCCCGGACTGGCCCAGGCCGAGCAGCTGCACGGCAAGGAGATGTCCTACAACAATTACACCGACGCCGATGCGGCGTGGCGGGCCGCGTTCGACCACGAAGAGATCTGCGTGGCGATCATCAAGCACGCCAACCCGTGTGGCATCGCGATCTCCTCGGAGTCGGTGGCCGACGCGCACCGCAAGGCGCACGAGTGCGATCCGCTGAGTGCGTTCGGTGGCGTCATCGCCTCCAACACCGAGGTCAGCGTCGAGATGGCCGAGACCGTCGCCGACATCTTCACCGAGGTCATCATCGCCCCGGCGTATGAGGCCGGAGCGGTCGAGATCTTGGCCCGCAAGAAGAACATCCGCATCCTGGTGGCGTCGGAGCCGCTGGTCGGTGGCATCGAGATGCGCCAGATCAGTGGCGGGGTGCTGCTGCAGCAGCGTGACGCGCTCGACGCCGAGGGTGACGATCCGGCGAACTGGACGCTGGCCACCGGTGAGCCGGCCGACCCGCAGACGCTGAGCGATCTCGTGTTCGCCTGGCGGGCCTGCCGCGCGGTGAAGTCCAACGCGATCGTGATCGCCAAGGACGGCGCGACCGTGGGTGTCGGTATGGGACAGGTGAATCGCGTCGACGCGGCCGGGCTGGCCGTGCAGCGTGCGGGCGACCGCGTGCCCGGTTCGGTGGGCGCCTCCGACGCGTTCTTCCCGTTCCCCGACGGCTTGGAGACGCTGACGAATGCCGGCGTCAAGGCGATCGTGCACCCGGGTGGCTCGGTACGTGACGCCGAGGTGACCGCTGCTGCCGAGGCCGCTGGCATCACGCTGTACCTCACCGGTGCAAGGCATTTCGCGCACTAGTTTCTTCGGTCTCAATCGATTGGCCCGGTGCACCGCCGCCATGAGGGGCTGCGCCGATTTCTACCCCTGGGCTGTGATGATTACGTCGTCACGACCCAGAGGTAGAAAACGGTGAACCACCACGCCGGGCAAATGCCTCTCGGACCCGGTGCAGGATGAACGCCCTGCTGTGTTCGACCACGACACGGATGTCTATCCAGCCTTCGCGTTCGATGAGCTCATTGCGGCCGATGTCGTGCACCACACGCGAACGGTCCGTGGCGTGGTGTTTACCTTCGTAATCCCAGCCCACCTTGACGTCGTCGTAACCCATGTCGAGGAACGCGTCGTTGAAGCCGTCGGTCACCCGGATCTGAGTACGCGGACGCCGATAGCCCGCGTCGATGAGAAGCAGCCGCAGCCAGGTCTCCGGCGGAGATTGCCCACCGGCATCCATCAAATCGAGTGCTGTTCGGGCGCTTCGTATTCCACGTAGCCCGCGATACCGGCCGGCCAATTCGAGCACTTGCCCGGCGTCGACGCCTGTGGCGATGGCCAGCGCATCGAGGTGGGCAACTGCCGCGTCACGGGGAAGGAAACGCGCGAGATCAAGCGCGGTGCGTAGCGGTGTGGTCACGCTGAAATCGCCGATCCGGCAAATCTCGTCAGGCCTGATGCGTTCCTCGCGCACGATGATGCCGGGCCTGCGACGCCCGTGCTCCATGATCAGTTCCACCGGGGCATCGTCGTCGACCCATTGCGCACCGTGCAGAGCTGCGGCTGCCCGGCCGGCGATGATCCCGCGACGGCCAGTCCACAGCCACGCGCCCATCGTGTTGGCCTTCAGGGTTCGAACGGCGCCCTTCGGCAGGTAGACGCGTGGATGCGCCGGGGCGTATCGCCATCGCAGTTGGCCCGGGGTGAGGCTGCCGGCCGCGACCGCTTCCGGTCCGATGAATGGGAAGCTCATGGACCACGACGATCAGCAGCGCGACCGACGGATTGACGGCGCCGGCATGCGTCTCAGCTGAGGCTGTGGATGAACCGTGCGCTGTGGATGGCGCGGAATGCGCGGCGCACAGGGAAAAGACACCGGCGCCGTTTTCTACACCTGGGTCGCTGGACCACGCGGCTACGACGCAGGCGTAGAAAACGGCGTGGAGGGTAAAGCGCAAGGTAATGCGCAGGGGAGGCCCGACACCAACGCCGACGCCAACCCCTTACGCGCTGGCTTCGTCCTCGACCTCGGTGGTCGCGTACTCGATGAACGACGTGATCTCCTCGACCGCGTGTCGCGCATCGGGGTTGATGTCGAAGCTCAGCTGGAACATGTGCATTGCCCTGTCCCACACCTGAATCCACACGGGAACACCGCTGGCCTGGAGCTTGTCGGCGAGGGCGAAGGTGTCGTTGAGCAGCATCTCGTGCGTGCCGACCTGGAACAGGAACGGCCCGAGTCCGTGCAGGTCCGCCTCGGGCGGCATCACCGGAGTCGGCCGGGTGCCGTTGACCGTGGCGAACACGTCGTAGATGAACTTCACGGTCATGAACGGGAACAGCACGTCGCGATGCTCTTGCAGAGCGAGGTATTTCAGATCCATGTCGGACGAGGTCAACGGGGAGAGCAGTACCTGCCCCGCGGGGACCGGCAGTCCGGCGTCGCGCGCGGCCAACGCGGTGTCGGCGGCCATCAGGCCACCGGCTGAATCACCGGCCAGGACAATCCGATCGGGTGCGAACCCGAGCGACAGTGCGAAGCGGTAGCCGTCGAGCCCGTCGGCGACGGCATCGTCGATGTCGGCCTGCGGGGCCAGTCGGTAGCCGACGTTGAGCACGCGTGCCCCGGTGCTGGCAGACAGCTTCGACACGAAGCGGCGGTGCGAGTTCAGGCCGAGGGTCACTAGCGCCGAGCCGTGTAGGTAGACGATCACCAGATCGGAGTCGCGGGCCTCGGGGGCGATCACCCATTCGGCCGGGCAGTTGGGTAGCGCCACCGGTGTCACCTCGGTGCCGGGCAGCGGCTTGATGACCCGCAGGGGCCGGTCGATGACGTCGAGGTGTGCGCGCTGCAGCAGGGCGGGGGCGACGCGGTTGATGCCCATTCCGATCAGGGTCAGCAGGCCCAGCAATGGGCGGACGAAGATCGCGGTGGTCCAGCCGAGTGCCCTGGACTGCAAAGATGCGGGGCCGAAGTGCACGGTGGTGGGCCGGCTACGCCAATCGAGCGAATTCACGATACCCAGGGTACCGGGTACCTGAACGCACCCGGTTCAGACCCGACTCACGGCATGACGATGGTGGCCTGGGCCTCGATCGCCTTGTTGATGTCGGTCAACGTCGTCTTGTCGCGTTCGTTGGCGTCTGCGTTGATCTGCAGCACGTAGACGCTGCCGGGCGCCTGGATCACGACAGTGGTCTGGGTGATCGCACGACGCTGGCCGCCCTTGGCATAGGTACCGGCCAGGTGCACGGTGGGGAACCCGCTGATCTCGCCACGGGTCACGTCACCGCTGAATTTGTAGTCGGCCAGGTTCTGCAGCTCGTTGGGGGCGAACTCGAGCAGCTTGTTGGCGTCGACGTCACCGGCCAGCTTGGAGATCAGCGAGACGACCGACGGCGGCTCGGTCGGGTTCGCCGGGTCGTTCACGATCGCCGAGTAGGCCCAGGCCGGGGTGCGGGGACCGGCGTCGATCCATCCGGGCGGAGTCGGCATGGTGAACACCGGTGCGCCCGGTTCGCCGCGGTGGACGGGCGTTTCGACGATGCCGCTCTGCTTGATGTAGTCGGCGATGGTGAAGGCGTGCCCCGGTGGTTTCGGAGCGGTGGTGGTTTCCGGGTCGGATGTATCCGTGGCGACCGCGGAGGTGGTCTCGCCCCCGCCGCCGTTGCTGTTGTCGTCGCCGGCAGTCACTGCCAGCGTGATGCCGCCGACGAGCAGAACCGCCGCACCGATTGCGGCGGCGGCCACGATGATGTTGCGCCGGTTGTTCGACTTCTTCGGGATCGGGTTGTGCGGCAACGGAGGCGGTCCGAAGTTGGTCTGCTGTTGTGGCGGCCCGACCGGTCCTGCCGGCGGCCCAACGGGCCCTGACGGCCCGGCGGGGCCTTGCATCCCGACTGGCGCACCGCCCGCAACGGGTTTGCGGGAGGAGATTTCGTTGCCCGCCCACGACGAGGTGAACACCGGCGGTTCCGACGGGGATGCAGCCCGCGGGTTCGACGGCGAGAGCGGGGCGGCCGGCGGGTTCGCCGGCTTCGGGATGATCAACGGGGTGGTCGGTGGCGCGGGCTCGTGAGCGGGTGCCGGGGTGCGCACCTCGGGGGTGGTTCCGGTAGCCGCCTCGGCGAGGGCGACGGCGAAGTCGTGGCAGGTGTCGTAACGGTCCTTGGCGTCCTTGGACAGTGCCTTCGCCATCACCGAATCGAACACGGCCAGTTCAGGTTTCGTGTCAGCAAGCTTGGGTGGCGGGGAGTTCAGGTGGTGGCTGATCACCACAGCCGGGTTGCTGTGTGCGAACGGCGGGGTGCCGGTGAACAGGCGGTAGGCGGTCGCGGCCAGTGAGTACTGGTCGGCTCGACCGTCAAGGGGTTGGCCCATCAACTGTTCGGGCGCGGTGTAGGACATCGAACCCACGGTGATGTTCGTCGAGGTGAGTCCGTTGACCTCGTCAGCGCGCCGCGCGATGCCGAAGTCGGTCAGCATGATGCGGCGCTTGGCGCCCTGTTTGCTGGTGAGCAAGATGTTGGCCGGCTTGACGTCACGGTGCAGCAGCTTGCGTTGATGCGCGTAGTCCAACGCGTCGCCGACGGCGGTGACGACCTCGATGACGTCCTCGGCCGGCATGCCCTTGGGGTACTGATCATGCAGCAGCTTGGCGGCGTCGTGTCCGTCGACGTAGTCCATCGAGATCCACAGCCGGTCCTCGAACTCGCCGCGGTCGTGCACGCCGACGATGTGGGGATGCCACAGGGTGGCGGCCATATCCGCCTCGCGGATGAATCGTTGCCGGAACTCATTGTCCGAGCTGACGCTGATGGGCAGCACTTTGAGGGCGTCCTCGCGGGGTAACCGCGGGTGGGACGCCAGATAGACCTCGCCCATGCCACCAGTGCCCACCAACCTGACGATGGTGAACCCTGCGAATTCCTGACCGCTAGCCAACGGCATGGAGCGCAGACTACCGGTCGCGCCGCTCGGACAACGACTATGTCCGGCTGTGGCCGCACGCGGCGGGTCGTGATTCTGGCGGGTGGCGATGTGCGCGCGCGTGTTCAGTCGTAGCGTGGAGTGGTGAGTCAACCCAAAAACGATGGTCGCCGGCCAGCCGGCTCCGGCGATCTGCCTCGTACCGTCGGTGAGCTGCGTGCCTCCGGCCATCGTGAGCGGGGCGTCAAAGCCGAAATTCGGGAGAACCTGCTGTCCGCGCTCGCGGATCGTCGCGACGTGTGGCCGGGCATCCTCGGATTCGAGGACACGGTGATCCCGCAGCTGGAGCGGGCTCTGATCGCCGGGCACGACGTTGTGTTGCTCGGTGAGCGCGGCCAGGGCAAGACTCGGCTGTTGCGTGCGTTGACCGGGCTGCTCGACGAGTGGACGCCCGTGATCGCCGGGTCTGAGTTGGGCGAGCACCCGTACAGCCCGATCACACCCGAGTCGATCCGCCGGGCCGCCGATTCCGGCGACGATCTGCCGATCGAGTGGCGTCACCGCAGTGAGCGGTACACGGAGAAGCTGGCCACCCCGGACACCAGCGTGGCCGATCTGGTCGGCGACATCGACCCCATCAAGGTGGCCGAGGGCCGTAGCCTCGGCGACCCGGAAACGATCGCCTACGGGCTGATCCCACGGGCACACCGCGGCATCGTGGCCGTCAACGAGCTGCCCGACCTCGCCGAGCGTATTCAGGTGTCGATGCTCAACGTCATGGAGGAGCGCGACATTCAGGTCCGCGGCTACACGTTGCGGCTGCCGCTGGACGTGCTCGTCGTGGCCAGCGCCAACCCCGAGGACTACACGAACCGCGGCCGGATCATCACCCCGCTCAAGGACCGGTTCGGCGCCGAGATCCGTACGCACTACCCGCTGGAGATCGAGGACGAGATCGGGGTGATCCGCCAGGAGGCCCAGTTGGCTGCCGAGGTCCCGGATTACCTGCTCGGCGTGCTGGCCCGGTTCGCTCGCAATCTGCGTGAATCGAGCTCGATCGACCAGCGTTCCGGTGTGTCGGCCCGGTTCGCGATCGCCGCGGCCGAGACGGTGGCGGCCTCGGCGCGGCACCGTTCGGCGATCCTCGGCGAGGACGATCCGGTGGCCCGGGTGGTTGACCTGGCCACCGTGATCGACGTGCTGCGCGGCAAATTGGAGTTCGAGACGGGCGAGGAGGGGCGTGAGCAGGCGGTGCTGGAGCACCTGCTGCGACGTGCCACCGCCGACACCGCACAGCGGCTGCTGGGCGGCATCGACGTCGCCCCACTGGTGGCCGCGGTCGAGGAGGGCTCGCCGGTGACCACCGGTGAGCGGGTTTCGGCCAAGGACGTCCTGGCCGCGCTGCCGGATCTGGCCGTCGTCGATACGCTCGCCTCCAGGTTGGGGGCGGTGTCGGTCGGTGAGCGGGCCGCAGCGGTCGAATTGGCCTTGGAGGCGCTGTATCTGGCCAAGCGTGTGGACAAGGTGACGGGGGAGGGCGAGACGGTCTATGGCTGATCCCGGTCGGGCGCACGGGCACACCTCGCGGTATTCGCGATACACCGGTGGCCCCGACCCTCTGGCACCTCCGATCGATCTGCGTGACGCCCTCGAGCAGATCGGTCAGAGCGTCATGGAGGGCAGCTCGCCGCGCCGCGCCCTCTCCGAGCTGATGCGTCGCGGCACCGAGGGGATGCGCGGCACCGACCGGCTGGCCGCCGAGGCCAACCGGAAGCGCCGGGAGTTGTTGCAGCGACACAACCTTGACGGCACGTTGCAGGAGATCAAGAAGCTGCTCGACGAGGCCGTGCTGGCCGAGCGCAAGGAGCTGGCCCGCGCACTCGACGACGACGCACGGTTCGGCGAGCTGCAGATGGAGGCGCTTTCGCCGTCGCCGGCCAAAGCCGTTCAGGAACTGGCCGACTACGACTGGCGCAGCCCCGAGGCGCGGCAGAAGTACGAGCAGATCAAGGATCTGCTCGGCCGGGAGATGCTGGATCAACGTTTCGCCGGCATGAAGGAGGCGTTGGAGAACGCCACCGACGAGGATCGGCAGCGGGTCAACGACATGCTCGACGACCTCAACGATCTACTGGACAAGCACGCCCGCGGTGAGGACACCCCGCAGGATTTTCAAGACTTCATGGACAGGCACGGCGAGTTCTTCCCGGAGGGCCCGCAGAACATCGACGAGCTGCTGGACTCGTTGGCCAAGCGGGCCGCCGCCGCGCAGCGGTTCCGCAACAGCCTGTCGGCCGAGCAGCGTGCCGAGCTGGATTCTCTGGCGCAGCAGGCTTTTGGTTCGCCGTCGCTGATGAATGCGCTGGGCCGGCTCGACGCGCACCTGCAGGACGCCCGGCCGGGCGAGGATTGGACCGGTTCGGAGCGCTTTTCCGGTGGCGATCCGCTCGGCATGGGGGAGGGCGCCCAGGCGTTGTCCGACATCGCCGAGCTGGAGCAGTTGGCCGACGCGTTGTCGCAGAGCTATTCCGGGGCGTCGATGGACGACGTCGACCTCGAGGCGCTGGCCCGTCAACTCGGTGACGACGCCGCGATCGATGCCCGCACCTTGTCCGAGCTCGAGAAGGCCCTGGTGAACCAGGGCTTCATCGACCGCGGCTCCGACGGCCAATGGCGGCTGTCGCCCAAGGCCATGCGCCAGCTCGGCCAGACCGCGCTGCGTGATGTGGCGCAACAGCTTTCGGGTCGGCACGGGGAACGCGACACCCGCCGGGCCGGTGCGGCCGGGGAGCTGACCGGGGCCACCCGGCCCTGGCAGTTCGGCGACACCGAGCCGTGGAACGTCACCCGCACCGTGACCAACGCCGTGCTGCGCCAGGCCGGGACCGGGATCGTGGAACGGCCCATTCGGTTCGCGGTCGAGGATGTGGAGATCTCCGAGACGGAGACCCGCACCCAGGCCTGCGTGGCGCTTTTGGTGGACACCTCGTTCTCGATGGTGATGGAGAACCGCTGGCTGCCGATGAAACGTACGGCGTTGGCGCTCAACCATTTGGTGAGCACCCGGTTCCGCTCAGATGAGTTGGAGATCATCGCCTTTGGCCGGTACGCGCGCACCGTGACCGCGGGTGAGCTGACCGGGCTGGAGGGTGTGTACGAGCAGGGCACCAATCTGCACCATGCGCTGGCCCTGGCGACCCGGCATCTGCGTCGTCATCCGAACGCCCAGCCGGTCGTGCTGGTGGTGACCGATGGCGAGCCCACCGCGCACCTGGAGGATTTCGGTGACGGCGAAGGGTCGTCGGTTTTCTTCGATTACCCGCCGCACCCGCGCACGATCGCTCACACCGTCCGGGGGTTCGACGAGGTGGCCCGCCTCGGCGCTCAGGTGACGATCTTCCGGCTGGGCACTGATCCCGGCCTGGCCCGGTTCATCGATCAGGTTGCCCGGCGGGTGCAGGGCCGTGTGGTGGTGCCCGATCTCGACGGCCTGGGCGCAGCGGTGGTCGGCGACTACCTGCACTCGAGGCGACGCTGAGCCCTCGCCGCACCGAGCGCGATGCGAATGTCGCCGGCAACGTGGCGGAGCGACCCCTGCGTCGCACTCGGCGTGAAATGCGCTCGCGTAGTCTCAGTTTGCGATGGGGGAAATGAAGCGAGTCGCGGGTGTGGCCGTGGTGGCGGCCGGGCTGATTCTCAGCGGGTGTACGCAGACGACGGAGGGCACGGCGACGGCCGGGTTCGAACCGTCCGCGCACTCGACGGGTTCGGCCGACCCGACGGCGCCCGGATCGCCCGGCTACAAGGCCCAGGCGTGCGAGCAACTGCATTCGGATCGCTGGATCGAGCTATCGGGGACCGCTCCCGACGAGCCCAGGGTGCGCATCGCGCAGCCGCCGGGCTGGGAACCGGTGCCTGAGTTGGCCAAGGACGCAGTCAAATTGGTGCTTCGCAATGTGTCGCTCAGTGACGGCGTGACGAATCCCGCCGTGTCGGTGGCCACCGGGGATGCGACCGACGGCGACAGGTCGCCCAAGGATCTGCTGAACGACAGTGTCCAGGGCTTCGAAGTCGGTGGCGGACAGAACATCACCCAGGTACCTGCCGAGATCTGCGGGTTCCCGGCGTTGATGGCCAACTACACCGTGCCGCCCGGCGAAGGTGGCAAGACGATCTACGTGACCGCGGTGACGGTGATGGTGCCGCTCGGGTCGAAGGTGTGGAACGTGGTGGCGCTCGCGCAGAGCACGGCACCCAACAACGAGACCTACATGGCCGACGCTCAGGTGATGTTGGCCGGGATGCGCATAGCCATGCCCCGCTAGCCCGCATTTGCTGATGTTGTCGTTTGCCGTCGGGTAGCTTCTGCTCATTCGAAATCGCCTGAGAGGCGACGGCATGACACAACGCTGGGGTGGACGTGTTTTGCCGGCACCTCTTCTGGGCGGGATGGCATTGGCGACGGTGGCTGCGCTGGGGGTCACGCAGCCGATGACCGCGGTGCAATTGTCGGCGCTCGTCATCGGTGCGAGTTCGACGAACCCCGGCGGTGACGGCGTCGCGGATTTCTATGGCGGCCTGTACCGGCAGGGGTGGGACGAGCCGGTTGTCGCGAACTTCTTCACCGGCCCGTTCGGGATCTACCAGGCCATCCGGGAAAACAGCGGTGACGATAACAATGTGGTGCTGTCCTCGGGCTGGGGCGCGGCTAACGCGAGCCTGCTGCTGACATACGGCAAGCTGACCCACGATCCGGTGGTCACCCAGCCCGCTCTGTATGTCCTCGACAACAACGTGGCGAGCCCCAACGGCGGATTCGGCACGCGCCTGCCGTTCTTCGCGGCAATCGGGGTGAACCCGATCCCGACGCCGACGGACCCGGGTGTGCCCGTGGTCAACGTGGTCTACGAGTACGACATCAACTCCAACATCCCGGCGTACCTGTGGAACGCACCCGCGATGGCCAACTCGTTGATGGCCTATCTCGATCGACGGCTCAACCAGGACAGCCTGGATTTCCCGATCGACGCCGAGGGCAACGTTCGTGATTGCGACGCCACGTGCCAGGAAACGCTGGACTCGGGCGGTACGGTCGTGCGCCAGACGGCCGACGGCACCGTGCGGATCAGCAAGGTCGACGACACCACTTACGTCGGCTACGAGTCCGAGAACCTGCCGCTGGTGTCACCGCTGCGGGCGTTCGGGGAGCCGGGCAACCGGCTGGCCGACGCGGCCACCCCCGCGCTGCGGGCCGTGGTCGATTACGGCTACCCCGACAACGACCCGTTGGCCAACCCGCAGAAGTACACCCCGGCCCGACTGATCCCGACGCGCGCGGAAACCGAGCGCTTCGTCCACGACTTCACCGCCGGGGTCGAGGAGGGTGCGAACATCCTGCGCGACGGCGGCTCCGCGGCCAGGCCGTCACCCGAGCCGGCGGAGGTTCGTGTGCCGGCGACGCGTCCGTTGCTGCGCAAGAGCCCGGACTTCTCCCCGAAAGCGCTGGGCCGTGACCATGCCGCGGGCCCGCGGCGAGCAGCCGCGTTGCCGGGCGAGCCGGTGTTCGACGGAGTGCGGGCCTGGACCAAGAAGCTGCGCGGCGAGGGCGCGGCGAGGACGCCGGGGTCAGAACCGTCGGAAGGCGACCGCGCTTCAACCCCCAGCTGAGGAAATACCCGGCTCGGAACAATGCCGTAACACGCCCGCAAATTATTCAAAGGGTCAATGGAACCCCTTTTCTTTGCATTGGCAATAACCGGAGCCGCCGTGGAGCGTGTAATCATCCTTCGGCGCTACAACTATTGCGTACTGCAACAATGATCAGGCGTGCCGGAGTGGCCGCTTCAATTCTTTGCATTGGCAATAAATTGGGCGGCTGGTGATCGACCGGGCCCAGCGGTTCGGCTCGGAATCGTTGGATATATATCGCTCTGACCTGCGAACTTGGTCAGTGGCGGAAATGTGCGGCCCAACGCCGCGAGGCGGGCGCCCGGGGTGTTGACATACGTGGAACGGGCTGGCCGAAGATATCGCCCAATTGGGTGGCAATCCGGCGATCTTGATTGCGGGCTGCGGCCGCCGGATTGATTATTTTTTGGCAGCGTTTATCGGTTGCAGGAGAGCAAACTGACCCATAGCATTCTCAGCAGTTTCTAAGTTGCCGCCGGCGCAGGTGCGGATTCTCGGGAACGGCCGTTTCGTCCTCTAGCTAAGGGGCTCACCGCATGGCTGTACGTCCGCTTGTCACGACCAGTGCCGCGCTCCTGAGCGCGGCAGCTCTCATTACCGCGACTCCGGCGTTGTTCGTACCGCGTGACCAGGTCACTGTCGCTGCCCCGACTGCGCTGGCGCCGACCCAGTTGACGCAGGAGCAGATCAATCTGCTCGCGCTGTCGCTGCAGGGTGCGTGGCAGGCATTTACCCAGGGCTATGGCGGCTACGCACCCCCGGGTCAAGTCCCCGCAACTGCCTACCTCGACCCGAATGGGCAAACTCCTGCCCAATACGTCCCGGGCGGGAACGCCCCGCTGTACGACGCGGCGGGTAACCAGCTCTTCCTGCAAAACGGGGTGACGCCCGCGACGACCGGAGATCTCAGTCCAGCGGGCGATCCCATCCAGTTTTACGACAATAACGGCGCCCCGGCCTTACAGGACGCACCCGGCGACTGCACGGCCACCGGAGCGGTCTGCCAAAAGGGCTTCACCGGGTTGGCGTACTACCTCAGCGATGAACTGCTGCCGCTGGGCAACGTGGACAACATCTTCTTCGAGGGCGGCTTCACCGAGCTCGCGCAGGTTGCGCTGGCAACGGTGGCCCATGCAATCGACCAGGTCGTGCCGCGTCTAGATCTGGAGAAGCGAGTCAACGACTTCTTCGACGGTGGCGCAACGCAATTGGTCGGCAATCTGCTGCTCGACAACCTGCCGCAGGACGGTTACGCCTACGGCGTGACCAACTCCTTCTTCTTCGGATACGGCACCAACACCGGCATCTACGCAGCGTTCACCTACGTGGTTGACGCCATCGTGCAGGGCACTCCGACGCCTGACCCGAACGCCATCAATCCGCTCGGACCAGCAGGGGATCAGGTTCAGACACTCGACTCGGTCAATGAGAACACCCTGATGCTCGCCAAGACCACGACGGAGTCCACCCCCACCTCCACCGGCCTGCCGAACTTCAGCAAGCTTCTGAGCTTGCCGACGCCGAAGCTCGACGTCGAGTCGCCGTGGAAGAAGTTCAAGGAGCAGCTGGGGGCCCCTGTCGAGCCCAAGCTCGTCAAGAATCTTGACGTCACCGAACAAGACGTGGTCAATGGCACCGAGAACCCGGGCGAGGGCGGAGCCGCCCCATTGGTTGCCGGGCTTCCGACGCCGGAGCCTCCGAAGTTCGAGCTACCGAAGGCGCCCGAGTTCAAACCGCCGGAGTTCAAGGCGCCCGCGTTGCCCGAGTTGAAGGCGCCGGAGACGAAGCCCGACTTCACCCTCAATAGCACGGTCCGGGACAAAGAGGTTGCGGCGGAAGAAAACCCGAACAAGGGCTCCGACCCGAAGGGCGGCAACAAGGTGACGCCGACGATTCTCTTCGGGGACGGCGGGCCGAAGGGTGAGTCCAACGGCAGCAAGTTCCTCAAGAAGCTCGACAAGGCCTTCAACGATGCCACCGGCGCCGGCAAGGACAAGGACAACGACAAGGGAGACAGCGGCGACAAGTAGCCCTGTCTCCGCGACTCGGCGTCGATACCGACGACAGTCAACGGGTCCCGCCGCTGAACGCGATCTCAGGTTTCTCTCATGCTCTGAAGGCGCCTGAGGTGTTCGCTACGGGCCTGTGACCTCGGTTTATTGACTTATGTGTAACGGGGTGTCCGCCCCATCCCCGGTTGCCGTCCTTTCCCTGCGGTGCCAATTTGAATCAATGGCGGCCGCGGTCACCGTTTTCGCGGCGTGCGGGAAGGCGGCATCCCGGGGGTAATTGGCCGGCCGGCGGGCGTGGTCTGCCGCAGCGGCGACGCGGGCGCGACACCGGGCGGGGCTCGCGTCGAGCGGCGATGCGATCGGCAACGATCGGTACCGGCTTCGGGTGGGCTGACCTAGGGAAATGGGTGGACTCGTCGCGGCGTCTCCGCCGAACCGGCACGCGCGCATCCGCGAGTGTGCCGGGGTCGCACGTGCGGTGGGTGTGCCACGGATTCCTCAGGCGGTAACCCGCGCCTTTGCCCACAGTGAGCCAGGCTGCAACGGGATTCGAAATTAGCTGACGATGCACCGGTCGGGAATGTCCCGTTGTGCATCGAAATTTTTGTCAGAGTCGCATCGCTAATGGAGTGCTTGCGGTGGTGTGTCGGTGGCTCCTGCCCCCGCAGATGAAGGTTGCGGGAGGTCGTGACGGGAATTACCCTTCTCAAGGACTTTTAAGGTTCTACGCAGGTACCTGCACGGATTCTCACGGATCCAGCTCACACACGAGATAAAGGGGCCACACCCATATGGCAGTCCGTCCGCTTGTCACCACTGGCGTCGCCCTCCTCAGCGCTGGCGCGCTTGTTGCCGGGACCCCTGCGCTGTTCGTTCCCCGCGACGAGATCACGGTGGCATCGTCGGCCATAGAAGCTCCTGCGCAACGGACTCTGACGGCGGAACAGATCAACCTGGTGGCACTTTCGCTGCAGGGTGCCCTCGGGGCGTTCGGCGATGGCTATGGCGGCTACTACTACCAGGGCTATGTTCCCGTCCCCACTGCCGGCTACGTCGTCAATGACAAAGGCGAGCTCGTAGATCCGAAGGCCGAGACCCCGGCTGGGACAGAACTGTTCGACGCGAAAGGCAAAGCCCTCTACGTCGAGAAGAACGGTGTGCTCGTCCGCGCCACGGTCGGCGACATGGGCGACGATGTCCAGTTCTACGACGCGGCCGGCAACAAGTCCCTGGAAAACGTCTACGATCCCGGCAACTGCTCTGCAACCGGCGCGGCGTGCCATGACGGTTTCACCGGTCTGGCCTACTACCTCAGCGACAACATCCTGCCGCTGGGCGATCTGGACAACATCTTCTTCGAGGGCGGCACCACAGCCTTCGCTTATCTCGGTTCAGTGATCGCCGCTGCCGTCGTCGACGGGTTCGATCCCACCGGACGGCTGCAGCTGTCGAAGCGAGTGGACGAATTCTTCGCGGGCGGGGCCGCTTACGTGGTCTACAGCGTGATCAACGACAACCTGCCGGACACCGCTGTGGGCGAATGGGTCAAGGGGCTCAACGGCACCTTCTACACCGATGGCATCACGGGCGTCGTCAAGTACGTCGTGGAAACCGTGCAAGCGTTGACGGCCCCGCCGGAAGAAGAAAAGGCCAACACCTTCAGCCTGCTGGCGGCGCAGGATGAGACCGAGGCAACGACAAAGACGGAAACCGAGTCGGGTGTCAGCTCCACCACCCTGCCGAACGTCGGCAAGCTCCTGAGCCTGCCGACGAACATCGAGTCGCCGTTCAAGAAGCTGGTTGAGCAGCTCGAGGCACCCGCCGAGCCCAAGCTCGTCAAGGCTGTCGACCTCAAGGAAGAGACCACGGTCGACGACACCGTCGTCGAGGGCGCCACCGACCCCGTCGCCCCGGCCGTCGAGGTGCCGAAGCCCGAGGCTCCGAAGTTCGAGCTCCCCAAGCTGCCGAAGCTGGACCTCGGCCTGGACCTGACGCCCAGCACCACGGTCAAAGAGGTCAAGGACGTCAAAGAGGCTGCGGCGCAGGAGGAGTCCGAGGCGCAGTCCGGTACGGCCGAGTCTGCTGACACCGGTAAGTCCGAGTCTGCTGACACGGGTTCGACCAAGTCTGCTGACACGGGTTCGGCCGGGGTCACCAGCAAGAGCCCGAACAAGTTCGCGCCCAAGTCGCGCACCACCGAGCGCAAGAAGTCGGCCGGCGAGAAGTTCGTCGAGAATGCCACGAAGAATCTCGAGAAGGCCTTCAAGCCCACGACCAAGGCCGGTGCAGGCAAGCAGGAGACCGCCAAGTCCGACACCGGCAGCGACTCCTCCGGAGCCAAGGCCGGCAACACCCACACCGACACCAAAGACAACAAGGGCACCAAGGACAACAAGGACTAGTAGCGCCTGAGTTCACGTAACGGCCCCCTCCAAAACGGAGGGGGCCGTTGCGTTTTCACGTACCTTGAGGACCACTGTGGACGAGCTGTGAATTCTCGTGATCATGTGCCGAACAGCAAATGAACAACGTCGCCACTACCTATCGCTGGCGCCCGAGGTGCCTTAGGTTCGCTGGCGGGCCGGTGGCAATGTCAGCTGCGCGGCCCGAATTTAGCTGCGGCGCAACGCCACTCACGAGAGGTAACAGGCATGGCAAAACATCGGAAGTTGTCCGAGCGGTCGGTGCGGACGCGGACGTTGGTTGGGGGTGTCATCGCGGGCGGTGCGTTGGCGGTGGCTTTGCCGACAGGGCTGGCATCCGCTGACTCCAGCGCGTCGGGTAACGCGGTGGGCAGGCCCGCGTTCGACAACCCCGCGCCGGGAGTCCGGGCGGCCCAGGCCGTCGGCGACAAGGTGTTCAACCAGACGCCCGGCGTCAACAAGACGCTCGACGACAGCCCGCTGGGCGAGGTGTACCACACCAACTTCGGCACCGGGAACTACGCCGATCCCAGTAAGGGCACCAACGGTGCGATCCAGGGCGAGCTGAACGTCAACGCCGGCAAGTACTACTACAACGAGACGCAGAAGTACTCGAATCAGTACCTCGGCAACAAGATCCTCCCGGACGAGAAGGACCTGCCGGGCACCCTGCCGAAGGCGATTTCGGGATCGGCTGTCAACGCCTCGAGCGCGAAGCCTTCCAACGCCAACAAGTCATTGACCTGCGTCGCCGCCTCAAGCTGCAACCACTGATCGTTAGACACAGAGACGGGCGGGCCTTCGGGCCCGCCCGTTCTTTATTGCCTTGGTGTCAGGCCCGTGAGGGCCGCGCTCAATCGGTCTGGTTACGGCGCTTCTTACGTTTGACGCTGACGCTGCCCCACAGGGAGAAACCGCGGATGTGCACACGCGGCGCCCCGGACGTGCCCGCCCCGTCGACGCTGTCATCGAAGTTCCCCATCACGCCCATGCCATCGACATCCACATTCACCTCGGGTGGCACCAGGATGGTCTGTCCCCCGAAGATCGAATAGGTGCGGACCTCGACATCGGGTGCGGTGAAATCGGCGTAGCGCAGATCGACCACGCCGCCGCCGAAGAGTGCGAATGTCGTCAGCTTCTTCGGCACGTTCCACCGGCCGCGGCGTTCGAACCCGCTCAAGATCGCCAGCAGCACCGTCGAGGGGGCGGGGCGACAGTGGCCGGCCGAACAGTTCACGGCGCCGGGGAGGTCGCGACTCAGCCGCGCCAGATCGTCGTAGGTCTCAGCCGCATAAGCCTTTGCCAGCCGGTCCTCGTACTCAGCCATCGGCAGCCGGCCCGCGGCGGCAGCATCAGTGAGCAGCTGCGCCACCTGAATGCGGTCGGTGTCGGCAGCGCGCATCGACCTGCCCTGCGGCGCTGAAGTGCTCATCGGTGTCGAGCCTACGACGATCGCTGTCACATGCAAGACCGATGGCCGAACTGTGTCGCCATGGTTGCGACGGTGAGCCCTGTTCGGTGTAGGCGATCTATCCGCCGGCGCCCAGATAGTCCTGGAACGATGCACCGTCGACCGCGTTTTCCGGGGTCAGATTGGCTCCCGACCTGTAACCGCCGACGATGCGGCCGGGGAGGGTGAATCTGGCCACGCGACGCACGCTGTTGTGTGCTGAGAGATACATTTGTCCCAATTCTGGGTGACTGTGGACGCTGGGGCCGCCGATGTCGGGCACCCGTCCGGCCGGCTCTGTATCGATCAATGCGACCAGTCGGGTGGCCACATCGCGGGTGTCGATGGGCTGGAATCGGACGTCGCGCAGCGTCCACAAAAAGGGTGAGAACCGCTGCACCGAGAACATCTTTTCGATTAGCTCGTGGAACTGGGTGGCGCGCAGGATCGTGTGCCCGACACCGGACGTCTCGAGCGCCTGCTCGACCCGCAACTTGGTCTTGTAATAGGGAAGCGGGATGTCGTCGATCCCGACGATCGAGATATAGATGAGGTGCCCGACGCCCTTGCGTCGCGCAGCTTCGATCAGGTTCCGGGCCGCCCTGATGTCCTTACTGCCGGCGGCTTGAGTCGCGCAATGGACGACGACGTCTACGCCGTCGAGTGCGGCATCCAGACCGTCGGGCTTGAGCAAGTCGGCTTGGTGCCAATGCAGGCCCGTGTATCCAACCCGGTCCTGACGGCTCAGTGCGCGGATTTGATGACCGGCCGCGGTCGCCTCAGGCACCACGTGGTGGCCGAGAGTGCCGGTCGCCCCGGTGACGAGCACAGTGCGTGGCATATTGGCCACGCTACCGACGCGTCACCGGGCCGTCAGCGATTACGCGGCCGCGTCGGACGACTTCTCGTTCTTCTCGGCCTTGACCTTCTTGGTCTGGGGCTGCTTCGCCTTCTTCGAATCCTTCTTCATGCCGCCGGTGGCGTCCTTGATGTCCTTGGCGGCATCATCGACCGCACCGCGCACTTTGGCGACGGTCTCCTGGACCGACTTCTTGACGGGATCGCCGGCGTCAGCGGCGTGGCGGGCCTTCGTCCGGGAGCTTGCCGTCTTCTGCAGCGAGTCCTTGTCCACACCAAGCGCTTTGAGGACATCCTTGCCGGGAGCGGGCTTGGCGCCGGTGTCGGCGTCCTTGGCCTTGGCGTCGGTGCCTTCAATGTCGGCGGCGGGGGCTTCGAGGCTGAGCGTCTTCAGCACGTTGTCGCCCGACGGGACGGACGTGATGGCCTGCTTGCCGGACTGCTTGTTGGCCGTGGATCCGTTGACCTTGAGCATGTTGTCGATGGCCGTTTCCATCTGAGCGTTGATGCCATCGAGCGCGTGCGTGACGGGGGCCAGGCCCTTCTCGACCGCGTCGAACATGGGATTGGCGCCGTTCTGGACGACTTCGAGCGCATCCCTCATGGCCTTGGCGACCGCCACCGTCAGCGCGTTCTGCACGATCGGCTTGAAGTCGGCACCCGGAAGCGCCGGGGTCCAGGCTTCCGGGTTCAGGGCGTGCTCCTGAATGCCGTCGATCAGTGCGTTGAACACAACCTGATTGGCGGCCAGCTGCTGCGTCGGGGTGAGGGGAGAGTGCCACAGGTAAGCCTGATCGCCGGCTTCGCCGAACGTGCGTTCCAGGGTGTCGGGGTTGACGTCCTGGTAGCCCATGTTGACCATCTTCCGCAGCGCATCTTCGACGCTGTCGGTCAATGGAGTCGGGATATGAACGCCCGGAACAAGATTGGCCAGATGCGGGATAACGCGGAACGGTTCGAGCAACGGGAGGTTGCCCGAGTCGTAGGTGATGTACGTGGCCTTGCCGGGGTAGTTGAGGACGTTCACGTTGAAGAGCTTCAGCAGGTCACCGAGGACCGGGATCATCTGCAGACCTTGGCCACCGGTCGGGTCCAGCATCACCTTGACGCCGTCGAGTATTCCGGCACCCAACTTCGGCAAGACATGATTGCCGATGTTGTTGCCCTCGTCTGGGAGCAGGTAGGTGAGGAACACTCCGGCTGCCAGAGAGTTGGCCCAGGCCAGCGGGTTCAGCGTGGTGGGCACATCCGACAGTGGATTGTAGGCCCAGGTGATATCCAGGATCGAGGTGTTCAGGACCTTGGTCTTGTCGGCATTGGTGTAGCTGCCCGCATCCGGAGTGGTGAGGTCGAGTCCGAACAGGTTGGTGAAAGGTGTTGCCAGTGCGAACAATCCGCCACCCGGCCGACTGACGTTGTTGACGAAGATCAGCCACTGACCCGTCACCCCGACATCCCAGTTCGGGTCATTCGACTGGACCGCATTGATCATGTCGCGGTAGGCCATCGAGGTGGTGAGACCGCCCAGGCTCTCGGACAGGATGATGTCGCGGCGCTGATTCAGGACCGGGGCGTGTTTGACGATCCAGTTGATGAAGGCATTGTTCTCGCCGAGCCCGAACATCTGGGAAAGCCCGGTGAAGGTGTAGTCCAGGTCATTGACGGTGTTGTACACGTCGCTGGGCATCGGGCCCTTGACCCCGGCGTCGATCGGCGAGATCTTGTCCAGAACGTTCAGCAGTGTGATGGCTACGTTGGCCAGCTCGGTGTTGCCGGTCAAGCCCCCGGCGGCCTTGATCACGTTCTCGGGGGTGATCCCGAGGATCTGCGCGGTCCAGAAGATCGGGCCCACTCCGTAGATTCCGACGATGTCGGGGATCTGCCCGGCATCGGCGACCAGCTCGACATCCGCTTGCACACTGCGGTTGTGGGCCGCGAGCGCCTCCGGCGCGGAGGACGCAACACCTGCGGTCAACGCCGCCGTGGTGGCGACGATCGCCGCCGCGGTGGCAGCTGCCTTGGCCTTGTGCAGACGGGGAGGGATGGGCTGTGACATCGAGCGGGCCGCCTTCGAAGTGTGATGTAGCCGACAAAGTGCTTGCACACTGTAACAACGCCTATTAGCCCCGTCGCAAATTTGCCCAGATGACCCGACTGCGTCGTGTTTCGGGACGTCTGCCGGCGAACCTGAAAGCGGTTGCAGCCGAGATCGCCCGGGCCTCCCATCGCCTTACGATCGCTTGGCCTACTTCGAAGAATGCCGACATGGCATGACGAGCGTGGTGAAATCACCGTCGTCGGCCGACCGGACGGTGGCCGGTTGGTCGGGCCCGCGGAGGTCGAGCATCAAGTCGTTGCCAATTGCGTGGCTCACCGCTGGGTACAACGTGGTCAGCTCGAACCAGAGCGTCAGGTCGGGGCCAGACACGGTGCCGTTGAGTTCGACAGCGCTGTCGGACAGTTAGGAGGCTCGGCCGGCCGGCCGCCATCCGAAGGCCGACCTTCTCCGGCACCTGCTGCTCCAGCGCCTTGAGCACGTCCTGCTTCTCGACGCTGACGCGATGTGACACAGGGGGAAGTGAACTGACCAGAAGCCGGTAGTCAGGAAAGGCCTCGGTCAGCAGGCGGCAGTGCATCACGGCGCTGTCGGCCATGCGCAGGCTCAGGCTCCGTTCGCTCGCTTCCAGCGTCACGATCGGGGTTCGTCGAAGTCGCGAGGCTGTGGTCTGGAGATCGTCTGCGGCCAGAGTTCCTGCCCAGCAAGCGGCAGGCGGTTGGTTGGGCACAAGCGTCCGCGTGGCCAGGCGATAGCGATCGGTCGCCGTCAGCGAAATGGCGTCTGGATCTGCTTCCAGGCGCACACCATTCAGGACTGGGAACTCGGGATCGTGAATCGTGGTAGCCACGACCTGATCGATCGCCGCGGCGAGGACCGGACCCGAGAGCGCGCAAATACTGAGGCGAGCCGGCTCCCCGAGAGACGCCTTGAGCGTCGTGGCGGCTCGTTGAATCCCGGCTGCCTCCGCGGCGACCTTGGCGACTTGATCGTCGATCAACTGCGCCGCCTCTTGGGCGCTGGCGGTGAAGAACCTGCCGATGGTGGGCAGCGGCATCCCAATCTCGCGCAGCTGACGCAACTGCGCGGCGCGAACGAGCTGCGACTCGCCATAGAGTCGGTACCCCGTGAGCGGTTCGACCTGCTCGGGATCAAGTAAGCCTGCATCGTCATAAAACCGCAACGCGCTCGCGGTCAGCCCGGCGAGCTTCGCGAACGCGCCGATCGACATCAACTCTGGGTCAGCCACCCGAACATCGTCGGGCCTCAACCAACTTGAATGTCAACCGCGACGAGAGCCGTCAACAACGTCTCGCCCCGCCGCAGCTAGTCGGGCGGTCGTCGACGTCACCAGAAATGAGCACATACGGGGTGGCGCTCGCTATGTGCCGGTGTAGTTGACGGGCCAGTGCTTGATGCCGTTGAGCCATCCGGACTTCAGCCGTTCGGGATCGCCGGTCGGCTTGAGGTCGGGCATGTGATCGGCGACGGCGTTGAAGATCAGGTTGATCGTCATCCTGGCGAGGTTGGCGCCGATGCAGTAGTGCGCCCCGGTGCCGCCGAAGCCGACGTGCGGGTTGGGGTCGCGAAGGATGTTGAAGCTGTACGGGTCGTCGAACACGTCCTCGTCGAAATTGGCCGAGCGGTAGGACATCACGACCCGCTGCCCCTTCTTGATCTGCACGCCGTGTAACTCGACATCGGTGAGGGCGGTGCGCTGGAAGGCCGACACCGGCGTGGCCCAACGGATGATCTCGTCGACGGCGGTCTTGGGTCGCTCCCGCTTGAAAAGCTCCCACTGCTCGGGGTATTGGGAGAAGGCGATCATGCCGTGGGTGATCGAGTTGCGGCTCGTCTCGTTGCCCGCGACCGCAAGCATGATGACGAAGAAGCCGAACTCGTCGTCGCTGAGTTTCTCGCCGTCGATATCGGCCTGGACCAGTGCGGTGACGATGTCGTCGGTCGGGTGCTTGCCGCGCTCCTCGGCCATCTTCTGGGCATACGCGATGAGCTCGACCGACGATGCGACCGGATCGACATCGGCGTACTCGGGATCGTCGCCGGCGGTCATCTCGTTGGACCAGCGGAACAGCTTGTCGCGGTCGTCCTGCGGGACACCGAGCAGCTCGGCGATGGCCTGCAGCGGCAGCTCACACGCCACCTGCTCGACGAAATCGCCTGCGCTCAGGGCCACGGCGTTCTTGGCGATCTGCTGCGCGCGGAAGTTGAGTTCATCCTCGAGCCGCGAGAGTGCACGCGGGGTGAAGGCCCGGGAGATGATCTTGCGCAGCCGCGCGTGCTGAGGGTCGTCCGTGTTCAGCAACACGTTGCGCTGCAAGTCGATCGCCTCGCGGGTCATCGTCTGGGGCCAAACCGGGATCGCGCCGTCCGGGGCGGTTCCGAAGACGTCGTTTCGCTTCGACACCTCCTTGACATCGGCATGCCGGGTCACCAGCCAGTAGCCCTTGTCGCCGAATCCTCCGGTGCCGCCGGGGACGTCGACCCAGTGGACGGGTTCGGTCTTACGCAACTCCGCAAGTTCGGTGACGGGAAGGCCCGCGAGATTCAGGTCAGCGTCGAGCGGATCGAAGCCTTCGGGCAGATTCGGACGAGTCATGTGACGAGCGCTCCTCGGCTTCTCAGGGACGGGCGATGACAACGCCCCATCACCTTGCGCTCAGCCGCGAGCCACAACTAGGGCCATTAGTCCCTATTGGGCCTTTGTAGCCTGGGTTTAGCGTAGCAATCCGGTGTAATCAGGAACGTGTTCTAGTTTGCTGAGCAGTAGCTGGAGGTGACGGATTTGAGTAACGATTCGACTAGCGCTGGCGTGCGTGAGATCGATGTCGGCAAGCCGCCGACACGGTTTGCCCGTGGCTGGCACTGCCTGGGGCTGGTCTCGCAGTTTCTGGACGGAAAGCCGCATTCGATCAATGCGTTCGGGACGAAGCTGGCCGTCTTCTCCGACAGCGAGGGCGCGGTGCATGTTCTCGATGCGTACTGCCGTCATCTCGGCGGCGATCTGTCTCAAGGCGAGGTCAAAGACGATGCCCTCGCGTGTCCGTTCCACGACTGGAGGTGGGCGGGCAATGGCCGCTGCACACAGGTCCCGTATGCAAAACGTGCTCCACGCCTCGCACGTACACGTGTGTGGATATCAAGTGTCCGTGCAGGTCTCCTGTTCGTCTGGCACGACCCGGAGGGGAACGCGCCCTCGCCGCACCTCGACATTCCCGAAATTCCGGAGGTTGGTGACGAAACCTGGACGGAATGGTCTTGGCGCACTGAGCTCATCGGCTCCAACTGTCGGGAGATCGTCGACAACATCGTCGATATGGCGCACTTTTACTACATCCATTTCGGGTTTCCGACCTACTTCAAGAACGTGTTCGAAGGGCAGGTCGCGTCCCAGTATCTTCAGACGATCGGCAGGCCCGACGTCAACTTGGGTGGTTCGCACTACGCAGGCGAACAGGTACTCGATTCCGAGGCGTCCTACTTCGGACCGTCGTTCATGATCAACCGGCTGCACAACAGCTACAGCGGCTACGAAGTCGAAGCGATCTTGGTGAACTGTCACTACCCGGTGACACCGGATTCCTTTGTGCTGCAGTGGGGCATCATGGTGCGCCGGCCGCAGGGGCTGACCCCCGAGGCCACGGAGATGCTGCTGAAGGCGTTCACCGAAGGTGTCAGCAGCGGGTTCCTGCAAGACGTGGAGATATGGAAGAACAAGACCCGTATCGACAATCCGCTTCTGGTCGAGGAAGACGGTCCGGTCTACCAGCTGCGCCGATGGTATGAGCAGTTCTACGTTGACGCCGCAGAGGTCACGCCGGAGATGACCGATCGGTTCGAGTACGAGGTGGATACCGTTGCTGCCAACGAATATTGGCGCAACGAAGTCGCGGAGAATCTCCGGCAGCGCGCTGCGGCGGCAGTCCCCGAATAGCGGCCGAGGATTCAGAAATGTATGTACTCAATACAATTGGGAAGGTAGTTCCATGACTTCAGTTCAGCTACTCAATGCCCCAGCGGTGTGCGACACCCAATCGGTTCTGGCGGGTGTCGACGAGTTGTTGCCGCTGCTCCGTGAGCGTGCCCAGGCCACCGAGGACACGCGCACGATTCCCGAAGAATCCTTGAGGGCGCTGGAGGACATCGGTTTCTTCAAGCTGCTGCAGCCCGAACAGTGGGGTGGCCTGCAGTGCGACCCCACCATCTACTGTGAGGCGGTGCGCCGGCTGGCCAGTGCCTGTGGTTCCACCGGTTGGGTGGCCGGCGTTCTCGCCGTGCACAATTGGCACCTGGCGCTGTTCGATCAGCAGGCGCAAGAGGATGTCTGGGGCGACGACCCGGCCGCACGCATATCGTCGTCGTATGCCCCGATGGGTGCAGGCACCGTGACCGAGGCCGGCGACGGCTACATCGTGAGCGGCGAATGGCAATGGTCGTCCGGATCTGCGCACGCCACCTGGACCTTCGTCGGTGGCCCGGTGATCAAGGACGGCCGGCCGGTCGACTTCGGTAGCTTCCTGATCCCGCGCAGCGACTACGAGATCGACGACGTCTGGAACGTGGTCGGCCTGCGCGGCACCGGCAGCAACACCCTTGTGGTCAAGGATGCGTTCGTGCCCAAGCACCGCTTCCTGTCCTACAAGGCGATGAACGACGGCACCGCCGGCGGTTATGAGACGAACACCGCCCCGGTGTACAAGATGCCGTGGGGCACAATCCATCCCACCACCATCTCGACTCCGATCGTGGGTATGGCCTACGGCGCCTACGACGCACACGTCGAGCACCAGGGCAAGCGCGTCCGCGCCGCCTACGCGGGCGAGAAGGCCAAGGACGATCCGTTCGCCAAGATCCGGATCGCCGAGGCGGCCAGTGACATCGACGCCGCCTGGCGTCAGCTGTCGGGCAACGTCGCCGACGAATACGCGCTGCTGGTCGCAGGCGAGGAGATCCCGTTCGAGCTGCGGGCCCGCGCCCGTCGCGATCAGGTGCGCGCCACCGGCCGCGCGATCGCCTCGATCGACCGGCTTTTCGAGGCCTCGGGTGCCACCGCGCTGTCCAATGACGCTCCGGTGCAGCGGTTCTGGCGTGATGCGCACGCCGGCCGGGTGCACGCCGCCAACGATCCCGAGCGTGCCTACCTGATCTTCGGCAACAACGAGTTCGGCCTGCCCCCGGCCGACACGATGGTCTGATACATGACCGCCACCCGGCAGATTCCTCCGATGAGCGTCCGATCGCTGGGGTATCTGCGCATCGAGGCCACCGACATGGCGGCCTGGCGTGAGTACGGGTTGAAGGTGCTCGGGATGGTGGAGGGCACGGGTCTCACCGAGGGGGCGCTCTATCTGCGGATGGACGATTTCCCGGCCCGACTCGTGATCGTCCCGGGCGAGCGTGATCGCCTGCTGGAGTCCGGCTGGGAGACCGCGAACGCCGAAGCGTTGCGTGATATCCGTGCTGGCCTGGCCCGGGCGGGCATTCCCTACCGTGAGGCCACCGCGGCCGAGCTTGCCGATCGACGCGTTGACGAGATGATTCGACTGCGGGATCCGTCGGGCAACACGCTGGAGCTGTTCCACGGCGCGGCGCTCGAGCATCGCCGGGTGGTGAGCCCCTACGGGCACAGGTTCGTCACCGGGGATCAGGGTCTGGGGCACGTGGTGCTGACCGCCCGCGATGACGCCGAATCGCTGCGTTTCTATCGAGACGTGCTCGGCTTCGCACTGCGTGACTCGATGCGGCTACCCCCGCAAGCGGTCGGCGGGCCCGCCGACCGCCATCCGGCCTGGCTGCGGTTCCTCGGGGTCAACCCGCGCCACCACAGCCTGGCGTTTCTGCCGGGCGAGACTTCTAGCGGGATCGTGCATCTGATGATCGAGGTAGAGAACAGTGACGATCTGGGCCTCTGCCTGGATCGTGCGTCCCGCCGAGGGGTTCCGCTGTCGGCGACGCTTGGCCGCCACGTCAATGACGAGATGCTGTCCTTCTACATGAAGACGCCCGGCGGCTTCGACCTCGAATTCGGCTGTGAGGGATTGCAGGTCGACGATCACGAGTGGACTGTCCGTGAATCGACCGCGGTCAGTTTGTGGGGTCACGACTTCACCGCCGGGTCGCACAACCGGTGACGGACGTGGGCTCCGGGGTGTGGATCCAGGGCCGCGGCCGGCCCTGGATCCACCGGAATCAGCTCAGGCGGGGGCCTTCTGCTGCGCTCCTGCGGGGATGAGGCCGAGCTGCTGCAGCATGCCCAGGGTGTCCCAGGTGACCCAACTTTCGGCGATCTTGCCGTCCTCGATGCGGTCGACATTGGTCAGGTTGATCCGGCTGTGTTTACCGGTGGCCGGCCGGCCCATGATCTCGCCGGTGTTATCGCCCTGCGCCTCGATCATCGTGCACACGTGATCGCCTTCGGCGAGTTGCATCTTGACGTCGAATCGCATGTTGGAGAACGAGTTCCGGTACATCGCCATCAGGCTCCGCATATGTTCGGGGCCGCGTTGATCTCCGAACGGATCCTGGGTGTCGTGGAAGGCGGCACCGGGAGCGACGAGATCGTCCAGCTCGCTTAGGTCACCGGAGGCAAACACCTCCCATATGCGTCGGGAAATCGCCTTGTTCTGGTCATTGGCCATGATTCCGGCCTTTCATGGGGACACCGCACGGCAGAGAACGTCCGCACAAGAACCGTAGAACTGCCGCAGGCGATGCGACAGACGCGTCGCAACGTTTGCTGCCGGACGCAACCACCGCCGCCTCGGCCGGGACTGGATGACCTGCTTCGACACATCGAGCTCAGGTGCAGTTTTGATCCTGATCTGTCTGTCGTTCGGGGTGCGGCACCGGTTTGGTGCTCAACATCGATACCCGCGGCATGCGATTGCCGAAGCCGGGTTGATCCTTCCGCTCCCCGGGCAACCACGGGCCCCTGCCCGGTGCCGGGCAGGGGCCCGTGGGGTGGGCGGTTTAGCTGTTGTCCGAATCGCCGTTCGCGCTGCCGCCAGTGGTTGCGCCTCCGGCGGTGTTCTTCTTCTTGTCGGCGCCGCTGTTCAGTCCTTTCAGGGACTTCTTGACGTTGTCGCGGATGCCCTTCAGCGTCTTGTCGACCTGGCCTGCGGCGTGGTCGATCGAGGCGCGCAGCTTCTGGCTCTGTCGCAAGGAGGTGGTGCCGGTCTTGCTGGGCCGGATCTTGTTGCCTGCTGAAAGATCGGTTACGCCATTGGAACTGACGCTGACCGCGGCAGGAGCCTCGGGGTCGGCCTGGGCCGCGGTGCCGGTGACTGCGGGGAGTTCAGGTGTGGCCGGTGCCGCGATCGCCAGGGTGCCTGCGCTCGCCGCTGCCGGGGCAGGCAGGGCGATCCCCGTCGCAAGTTGTCGCGGAAGCTTGATGAGTTGGTTGAGGATCAGCCCGCCGCTGACCAGACACCCGCAGCCGCCCCACTTCCGAAACTCGAAGATTCGCTTGAGCTGCTTCTCGGCAATATCGGCTGGGATATTGGCGATCGCGAATGCCGCCCCCGTGAGGTCACCGGAATTGGTCGCATCGAGCGCGTCCTGAGCGCCGACAGTGACCGAGGTGATCAGGTCGGACGGCACTCCAAGGGCCAAGCCGACCAATGTGCTCGCCGTCGGTACCGACAAGACTCCCTTCACCAGGGTGCTGAAATGATCAGTCATCAATCCGGGGATGCTCAGCAGATTCATCATTGGGAACCCGGCCCACATGATGTTGCCGAGCGCGTTTACCAGGACGGTTCCTGCCTGCTCGGGCTGTCCGGCTTGGATCAGCGCAGCGGCCTGGTTGATCGCGGGGGCCATCGTCAGTTCCGCCCAGTTCTGCAGGGCGGGAATGGCCTGTTGGAGACCCGCGACGTACCACCCGGCGTACGTCGACAGATTGGTGACGACTTGGCGCGCCAATGGCGCCGGATTCTCCATCCAGAAATTGGCTAGTTCGCCGATGTCCTCGCCGGTGTTCGCCGCAATCTGGCTCCAGCGGGTCAACGGATCAACGGTGGAAGTCAGTGCCACCTGTGCGGTCGAGATGGTGTTGGTGGCCGACTGGGTGACCGGCGGTGGCGCCAGCGGCGACACGGCGATGACACCGGCCCCCACAATTGCTAGCCCCGCTGTGGCGTACGAGCGTAACGCTGCGTGTATCAATGGTTTCCTTCCAAGGAGCGTGGAAACCGGGACGCTAGCAACGTGAGAGGCCGTCGCACTATGAATACAACAAAACTGGAATGGGGCAGCTAGATCCGAGTAAACGCTGAGAAATGGCCGCGTGGTGCATGTTTACCTGGTGAAACGGCTTGGCCGAGACTGGCGTCAGCAATCGTGCTTTCAATCGAACATAGTGCAATGTGCAACAAGCCGGGACGGTGCCGCAACCTGTTCCAGGCGCCGTCCCGGCTCGGGCCTAGCCCGCCCAGTTCGGCGGGCGCTTCTGCAGGAACGCCATCATGCCCTCGCGCGCCTCGTCGGACACGAACAGTTGTGCCGACTGCCGGGTCAGATCCTCGGCCAGCTCGTCGAACCCACGCAGGATCGCCGCAGTCGTAAGCCCCTTCGACGTCGCCAGCCCCTGCGGTGACCCCTTCGCGATTTCACCCGTCAGCGCGGCAACCGCACCGGATACGTCATCGGCGGACACGGTGATCAGCCCGATCTCGGCCGCCTCGGCGGCACCGAACTTCTCACCGGTGACGAAGTACCGTCCCGCCGCCCGCGGCAACATCTTGGGCAACAGCGTCAGCGAAATGATCGACGGTGCAACGCCGATACGCGCTTCGGTCAATGCGAACGTACTCTGCGGACCGGCGACGACGAGATCGCACGCACCGACCAGCCCCATCCCGCCGGCCCGCACGTGCCCGTCGATCGCGCCGATCACCGGAATCGGTAATTCCAGGATGGCCCGCAGCAGCTTGGTCATCTCGCGGGCCCGGTCGACAGCGATGTCGCCGGGATCCTGGCCGGCGGCCTCTCTGAGATCGGCTCCGGCGCAGAAGGTCCCACCAGTGTGCCCGAGCACCACCGCCCGGACCCCGGGCTCGTCAGCGGCATCGGAGAAGCCCTGGAGCAACTGCTCGATCAGGGCCGTGGACAGCGCGTTGCGGTTGTGCGGGGAGTCCAGCGTCAGCCGGGCGACGTTGCCCTCGACCGCGTAATGAACTAAAGACGTCATTGTCAGTACGGCCCGTCAGTATGAGCGAGGAAGACCCAGCGAGGTCTGCGCGACGAAGTTCAGGATCATCTCACGGCTCACCGGCGCGATGCGGGCGAGCTTCGATGCCGTCACCGCAGCGGCGATGCCGTACTCCTTGGTCAGGCCGTTGCCGCCGAGGGATTGCACGGCCTGATCGACCGCCCGCACCGACGCCTCACCTGCCGCGTACTTGGCCATGTTGGCGGCCTCGGCCGCGCCGAAGTCGTCGCCGGCGTCATACAGCGTCGCGGCCTTCTGCATCATCAGCTTGGCCAGCTCCACCTCGATGTGGTTCTGCGCCAGCGGGTGCGAGATACCTTGGTGTGAACCGATCGGCACCTTCCAGACCTGGCGGGTCTTGACGTAGTCGACAGCCTTGTTGATGGCGAACCGGCCCACACCGACCGCGCTGGCCGCACCCATGATGCGTTCGGGGTTCAGCCCGGCGAACAGCTGCGCGATCGCGGCATCTTCCGAACCCACCAGCGCATCGGCGGGCAGCCGGACGTCGTCGAGGAACACCTGGAATTGGCTCTCCGGGCTGATGATCTCCATCTCGATCTTGGTCCAGCTCAGGCCCGGGGTGTCGGTGGGGATGACGAACAGCGCCGGCTTGAGGTTTCCGGTCTTGTGATCCTCGGTGCGGCCGACGACAAGCACCGCCTGCGCCTGGTCGATACCGGAGATGAACGTCTTCTGGCCCTTGAGGATCCAGTCGCTGCCGTCGCGTTTGGCGGTGGTGGTGATGCGGTGGCTGTTGGAACCCGCATCAGGCTCGGTGATCGCGAAGGCCATGGTGATCGACCCGTCGGCGATGCCGGGGATCCAGCGCTTCTTCTGCTCCTCGGTGCCGAACTTGGAGATGATGGTGCCGTTGATTGCGGGGGAGACGACCATCATCAGCAGCGCTGACCCGGCCGCCGACATCTCTTCCATCACCATGGACAGCTCGTACATGCCGGCGCCGCCGCCGCCGTACTCCTCGGGCAGGTTCACCCCGATGAAGCCGAGTTTTCCTGCCTCATTCCACAATTCGGTGGTGTGCTGGCCGGAGCGGGCCTTCTCAAGGTAGTAGTCCTGCCCGTAGTTGGCGGCCATCGCGGCGACCGCCTGGCGCAGTGCCTTCTGTTCTTCGGTTTCGATGAAGCTCATGACTGTTCTCCTTCAGGGTTCTCTACGCGGGCAAGTACGGCGCCGACCTCGACCTGTTGGCCTGCGGCGACATTGAGTTCGGCCAGCACCCCGTCTTCGGGTGCGGCGATGGTGTGCTCCATCTTCATGGCCTCCAGCCAGATCAGCGGTTGGCCGGCGGTGACGGTGTCGCCGACGGCGGCGCCGACCCGGACCACCGAACCGGGCATCGGTGCCAGCAGCGAGCCGTGTGCGACCGCATCGTCCGGATCGGGGAAGCGCGGCAGCGCAGTGAACGCCACCGGGCCCAGTGGAGAGTCGACGAACACCTGATCGCCATAACGCGCCACGTCGAACGCGCGGTCGACACCGTTGACCGTGAGCACCACCCGGTCCGGGGTCGCCGACGCCAGGGAAACTCCGTCGTCGTCGGGCAGCTCGACCCCGGTGCGGGTGAACCGGTAGCGCACCGCGACGTCATCACCCGCGGCGTTGCGGTACGTCCGCGACTGGTAGTCCGAAACCAGGTTGCGCCATCCGCTGGGTGCGGCACCGAAAACCGTTGCGCTACTGCGGTTATGTGCGGCCTCGGCCAACGCCGCCGCGATCGCCGACAGCGTCACCACTCCCGCACCGGCCAGCGGAGCGGCCAGGACATCGAGCCCGTGCGTGTCGAAGAACGCCGTGTCGGTGGCCCCGTCCAGGAATGCCGGATGCCGCAGCACATTCACCAGCAGATCGCGGTTGGTTCGCAGTCCGTGAATCCGGGTGCGGGCCAACGCATCGGCCAGCACGGTCGCGGCCTGACGGCGGGTCGGGGCATACGAGATGACCTTGGCCAGCATGGGGTCGTAGAAGATCGACACCACCGAGCCGTCCTCGATACCGGTGTCGACGCGCACCTGCCCGGGGACATCGAACCGGTGCACGGTGCCGGCCTGAGGCTGCCAGCCCTTGGCCGGATCCTCGGCATACAGGCGGGCCTCGATGGCCGAACCACGCGAGGCCGGCGGCTCGGCGTCGAGTCGGCCGCCGTCGGCGACCAGGATCTGCAGCTCGACCAGATCGAGCCCAGTGGTGGCCTCGGTGACCGGATGCTCCACCTGCAGGCGGGTATTCATCTCCAGGAAGAAGAAGTCCCCCTGCTCGTCCGCCATGAACTCGACGGTGCCCGCGCCGGCGTAGCCGATCGCCTCGGCGGCCAGCCGGGCCGCGTCGAACAGCTTCTCCCGCATCCCGGGGGTACGTTCCACCAGAGGCGACGGCGCTTCCTCGATGACCTTCTGATGACGCCGCTGGATCGAGCACTCACGCTCGCCGACCGCCCACACCGTGCCGTGCTCATCGGCCAGCACCTGTACCTCGACGTGATGGCCGGCGGCCAGGTAGCGCTCGCAGAACACCGTCGGATCACCGAACGCCGACTGTGCCTCACGCTGGGCTGCGGCCACTTCGCTTGGCAGATCCGACAGTTCGCGCACCACGCGCATGCCGCGGCCACCACCGCCGGCCGAGGCCTTCACCAGGACCGGCAGCTGGTCGGCCGTCACCGTCGACGGATCGAGCTCGGTGAGCACCGGAACGCCGGCCGCGGCCATCATCTTCTTGGCTTCGATCTTGGAGCCCATCGCCTGTACGGCGTTCACCGGCGGACCGATCCAGGTCAGCCCGGCATCGATCACGGCGGCCGCGAAATCCGGGTTCTCGGAAAGGAACCCGTAGCCGGGATGAATGGCGTCCGCGCCGGACGCCTGGGCGGCGGCGATGATCTGCGCGGAATCGAGATAGCCGTTGTTGCCTTCCAGCCGCACCCGGGCGTCCGCCTCGGCGACGTGCGGGGACCCGGCATCGGGGTCGGTGTACACGGCGACCGTGCCGATGCCGAGACGACGGCAGGTCTCGAATACCCGGCGCGCGATCTCGCCGCGGTTGGCGACCAGAACTCTCGTAATCACTGTTCGCTCACATCCTGAAGACGCCGAAGTTCGACGTCCCCTCGATCGGGCCATTCGCAATGGCGGACAGGCACATTCCCAGCACGGTGCGGGTATCGCGGGGGTCGATCACCCCGTCGTCGTACAACCGGCCGGACAGGAACATCGGCAGCGACTCGGCCTCGATCTGTGCCTCGACCGCGGCCCGCAACGCAGCGTCGGCGGCCTCGTCGACCTGCTGACCGCGGGCCTCTGCGGCGGCGCGGCTGACGATCGAGAGCACCCCGGCCAGCTGGGTGCCGCCCATCACGGCGGACTTGGACGACGGCCAGGCGAACAGGAACCGCGGGTCATAGGCCCGCCCGCACATGCCGTAGTGGCCCGCGCCGTAGGAGGCTCCCAGCAGCAGAGAGATGTGCGGCACCGTGGAGTTCGACACCGCATTGATCATCATCGAGCCGTGCTTGATCATGCCGCCCTCTTCGTACTGCTTACCCACCATGTAGCCGGTGGTGTTGTGCAGGAACAGAAGTGGGGTATCGGACCGGTTGGCCAGCTGGATGAACTGGGTGGCCTTCTGAGACTCCTCACTGAACAGCACCCCGCGGGCATTCGCCAGGATCCCCACCGGGTAGCCGTACAGCGTGGCCCATCCCGTCACCAGCGAGGACCCGTACAACGGTTTGAACTCGTCGAAGTCCGAGCCGTCGACGATGCGGGCGATCACATCGCGCGGGTCGAACGGGATACGCAGATCGGCGGGGACGATGCCGATGAGCTCCTCCGGGTCGAACTTCGGCTCGACCACCGGTGCGGGGACGGGGCCCTTCTTCCGCCAGTTCAGCCGGGCCACGATGCGCCGCCCGATCCGGATCGCGTCGAGCTCGTCATTGGCCAGGTAGTCACCCAGACCCGAAGTGCGGGCGTGCATCTCGGCACCGCCCAGTGACTCGTCGTCGGACTCCTCTCCGGTGGCCATCTTGACCAGCGGCGGCCCGGCCAGGAACACCTTGGAGCGTTCCTTGATCATCACCACGTGATCGGACATGCCCGGCACGTACGCACCGCCGGCCGTCGAGTTGCCGAACACCAGCGCGATGGTCGGGATGCCCGCCGCCGACAGCCGCGTCAGATCGCGGAACATCTGCCCGCCCGGGATGAAGATCTCCTTCTGCGTCGGCAGATCGGCGCCACCGGACTCGACGAGGGAGACCACCGGAAGCCGGTTCTCCATCGCGATCTGGTTGGCGCGCAGGATCTTCTTGAGCGTCCACGGGTTGCTGGTGCCGCCCTTGACCGTCGGATCATTCGCGACGATCAGGCACTCGACACCCTCCACGGCGCCGATACCGCAGACGACGCTGGCGCCCACGGTGAAATCACTGCCCCAGGCCGCCAACGGGCTCAGCTCCAGGAACGGCGCGTCGGGATCCAGCAGCAGCTCCACCCGCTCGCGTGCGGTGAGCTTGCCGCGGCCGTGATGGCGGTCCACATACTTGGGTCCGCCACCGGCCAGGGCCTTGGCGTGCTCGGTGTCGAGTTCGGCGAGCTTGGTCGCCATCACCTCGGCGGCCTCGGTGAACCCGGGGGAGCTCGGATCGATCGTGGATTTGAGAGTGGTCATGACTGGAACCCCAATGTCTTTGCGGCCAACGAGGTCAGGATCTCGGTGGTACCCCCGCCGATACCCAGGATGCGCATGTCGCGGTACTGCCGCTCGACCTCGGACTCGGCCATGTACCCCATGCCGCCGAACAGCTGGACGGCCTGATTGGCCACCCACTCGCCGGTCTCCACGGCCGTGTTCTTGGCGAAGCACACCTCGGTGATCAGATTCGCCTCGCCCGCGAGTTGCCGCTCCACCACATGGCGCGTGTAGACCCGGGCCACGTCGATCCGCCGGGCCATTTCAGCCAGGGTGTTCTGCACCGACTGCCGGGCGATCAGAGGCTTGCCGAAGGTTTCGCGGTCGCGGCACCACTGCACGGTCAGATCCAGGCAGCGCTGTGCGCTGGCGTAGGCCTGCACGGCCAGGCCCACCCGCTCGGAGACGAACGCCGCCGCGATCTGGAGGAAGCCGGAGTTCTCCGCGCCGATCAGGTTGGCCACCGGTACCCGCACGTCGGTGTAGGACAGCTCGGCGGTATCGCTTGACCGCCAACCCATCTTGTCGAGCTTGCGGCTGACCTCAAAGCCCGGCGTGCCCTTGTCCACCACGATCAGTGAGACGCCCGCCGCTCCCGGTCCTCGGGTGCGGGACGCGGTGACGACGTAGTCCGCACGCACACCCGAGGTGATGTACGTCTTGGCGCCGTTGAGGATGTAGTCATCACCGTCGCGGGTGGCCTTCGTGGTGAGGTGCCCGACGTCGGAGCCGCCACCGGGTTCGGTGATTGCCAGGGATCCGATGAGATCCCCGCGCAGCGTGGGCTTCACGTATGTCTCGATCAGGCGCTCGTCGCCCGAGGCGATCATGTGCGGCACCGCGATGCCGCAGGTGAACAACGAGGCGAACACGCCGCCGGGTGAACCCGCGTAATGCATTTCCTCGCAGATGATCACGGCGTCGGCGCCGTCGCCGCCACCACCACCGGCCGACTCGGGGAAATTGGCCCCGAGCAGGCCGGCCTCGCCGGCCTTGCGGTGCAGTTCGCGCGGCAGCTCGCCCGTGCGTTCCCACTCGGCGGCGTGCGGCAGCACCTCGCGCTCGGCAAAACTGCGCACCGTCTTGCGCAATGCCTCGCGCTCGGGCGAAGTCCAGATGCTCACTTGATGAGTTCCTCCGGGATATCGAGATGACGGCTGCGCAACCATTCGCCCAGCCCCTTGGCCTGCGGATCGAATCGGGCCTGATACGCGACGCCCTGGCCGAGAATGCCCTCGATCACAAAGTTCACGGCCCGCAGATTCGGAAGCAGGTGCCGGGTGACCGGCAGATCGGCTGTTTCGGGCAGTAATTCACGAATCTTGTCGACAGTGAGCGTGTGGGCCAGCCAGCGCCACGCCTCGTCGGTGCGTACCCACACGCCGACATTGGCCGACCCGCCCTTGTCGCCGCTGCGGGCGCCGGCGATCGTGCCGAGCGCGGCGCGCCGAGTGGTCCCGGTGGGGAGCGCCTCGGGCAGAGAGGGATCGGACACCGGCGCCAGATCGAGGGTTTCGTTCGCCGGAGCGATACCGATCCGCGTGCCATCGGCGTGCACGGCGATGTGCGGCACCTCGGCGGCATCGACGTAGCCGGGTACGAACACCCCGTATATCTGACCGTCTCCCGGGGGCGCGGTGGTGGTGAATCCCGGATAGCTCGCCAGCGCGAGTTCCACACCTGCCGAGGAGAATTGGCGTCCGACGATGTTGGGATCGGGATCGCGGACCACGCAGTGCAGCAGGGCGCTGGCGGCCTCCTCGGTATCAGCATCGGGATGATCGGTGCGAGCCAGCGTCCAATCCAGTTCGGCCGGGCGGACTTTCAGGCCGTCCTCCAACTGGCTGCGCACAAGCTGGGCCTTGGCCTTGATGTCCAGTCCGGTCAGCACGAACGTGGCGGCGTTGCGGAATCCGCCGATGCTGTTGCACGACACCTTCAGCGTCGGCGGCGGGGCCTCGCCCGTCACCCCGGAGATGCGTACGCGGTTGTCGCCGTCCTGGCTCAACTGCAACGAGTCCACCCGCAGCGTCACATCGGGATTGGCGTAGCGGGCGCCGGTGATCTCGTAGAGCAGCTGCGCGGTGACCGTGCCGACGCTGACCTGCCCGCCGGTGCCCGCATGCTTGGTGATCACCGAGGAACCGTCGGCGGAGATCTCGGCGATGGGGAATCCGGGGCGGGCCAGATCTGGAATTTCTGCGAAGAAGGAGTAATTGCCTCCGGTGGCCTGGGTACCGCACTCGATTACGTGACCGGCAGCCACCGCCCCGGCCAGCGCGTCGTAGTCGGTGGCCTTCCAGCCGAAGTGTGCGGCCGCGGGCCCGACGATCACCGACGCGTCTGTGACGCGGCCGGTGACGACGACGTCGGCGCCGGAATTCAGACAGTCGACGATGCCCCACGCGCCCAGGTAGGCATTGGCGGCCAGCGGCGTGCCCAGGCCCAGCTCGGAAGCCCGCCCGACCAGGTCGTCGCCCTCGACGTGGGCGACGTTGACGTCGAGGCCCAGCCGTTCGGCCAGTGCCCGCACGGCGGCGGCCAGCCCTGCGGGGTTCAATCCGCCGGCGTTGGCCACGATCTTCACGCCGTTGTCCAACGCCAGCCCGAGCGACTGCTCCAGCTGGGTCAGGAAGGTCTTGGCGTAGCCGCGGTCAGGGTTCTTGGCCCGGTCGCGGGCCAGGATCAGCATCGTGAGTTCGGCGAGGTAATCGCCGGTCAGATAGTCCAGCTCACCACCGGTGAGCATGTCTCGCATCGCGGACAGCCGATCACCGTAAAAGCCCGAACAGTTGCCGATGCGAACCGCACCAGTCCCTGAAGGCACATGCACTCCCGTCGACGCTGACAATGAATACCTACCAACCAACCAACCGGTAGGTTAGCCGGTGTCGCAGGTCTCACGTCAAGCGCTGACCCGCGTTTTGGATCCGACGCGGGACAACCGTTACTCTGTACCTAATCGTCGCCGCCGGCGTGCCCATTTCGGTTCGCGCGGCAACAACCCAGAACAAGGAGATGCACGTCATGGCTGTGCCCAAGCGCAGAATGTCGCGCGCGAACACCCGTAGCCGGCGCGCGCAGTGGAAGGCCGAGGCCACCGGTCTCGTCGGCGTCAATGTCGCCGGTCAGCAGCACAAGGTGCCGCGCCGTCTGCTCAAGGCCGCTCGTCTCGGCCTGGTCGACCTCGACAAGCGCTAGAACCGCAGAACACTTCCTCAAAAAGCGCTATCACTCGTGATAGCGCTTTTTGTCGTGCTCAGGGTTGTCCAGGCCCCCTGAAAACGCTCGGGGAATTTGCGGCGCGCCTCTCAGCCCACTCTCAGACAGCAGGTTGAAACTGTGCCTGTGCGCATACTTGTCGTTGACGACGATCGCGCTGTGCGCGAATCCCTCCGCCGGTCGCTTTCCTTCAATGGTTATTCGGTCGAACTTGCCCAGGATGGGGTCGAAGCCCTCGAATCGATTGCCAATGACCGGCCTGACGCTGTGGTTCTGGACGTGATGATGCCGCGGATGGACGGCCTGGAGGTGTGCCGGCAGCTCCGCAGCACCGGCGACGATCTGCCGATCCTGGTGTTGACCGCGCGCGACACCACCTCGGAGAAAGTGGCCGGGCTGGACGCCGGCGCCGACGATTACCTGCCCAAGCCGTTCGCCCTCGAGGAACTGCTGGCGCGGATGCGCGCGTTGCTGCGTCGTACCGTCAGCGACGATGGCACCGACTCGCAGAAGATGACGTTCACAGACCTCACGCTGGACCCGGTGACCCGCGAGGTGACCCGCGGCGAGCGTCAGATCAGCCTCACCCGCACCGAGTTCTCGCTGCTGGAGATGCTGATCGCCAACCCGCGGCGGGTGCTGACCCGTAGCCGCATCCTCGAAGAGGTGTGGGGTTTCGACTTCCCGACCTCAGGCAATGCCCTCGAGGTGTACATCGGCTACCTGCGCCGCAAGACCGAGGCCGAAGGAGAGCCCCGGCTGATCCACACCGTGCGCGGCGTCGGTTACGTCCTGCGTGAAACGCCCCCCTGATTTGATGGCGCTCAACGCAAACACCTGGCGAACCGCGACCGACTCTGGGCGGCTCGCCGCCGTGAACCTACGGAACACCAGCTCACTGTCGTTGCGCTGGCGCGTGATGATGCTCGCGATGTCGATGGTGGCCATGGTGGTCGTTCTGATGGCCGTCGCCGTCTACGCCGTCGTCTCGCGGGCGCTCTATGACGACCTGGACAACCAGCTGCACAGCCGCGCCCGGCTGCTCATCGAGAGCGGATCGCTGGCCGCCGATCCGGGTAAGGCGATCGAGGGCACCGCGTACTCCGACGTCAACGCGATGCTGGTGATCCCGGGCCGGTCCATTTACACGGCCAACCAGCAGGGCCAGATGCTGCCGCTGGGCAAGCCCGAGAAGGACGTCATCTCCGGCGAACTGCTGATGTCCCTGCGCACCGCCAACCACCAGCGGGTGCTTGCGGTGCACCTGGCCAACGGCAGTTCCCTGTTGATCTCCAAGAGCCTGGCGCCCACTGTCCAAGTGCTGAGACGGTTGGGCACAGTGCTGCTCATCGTCGGCGGCGTCGGGGTGGCGGTGGCCGCCATGGCCGGTGGTGCGGTGGCCAGAGCGGGCCTGCGGCCGGTGGGCAGACTCACCGAAGCCGCCGAGCGGGTGGCCCGCACCGACGACCTGCGGCCCATTCCGGTGGTCGGCAGCGACGAGCTGGCCCGGCTGACCGAGGCGTTCAACATGATGTTGCGGGCGCTGGCCGAATCGAGGGAACGCCAGTCCCGGCTGGTGTCCGACGCCGGGCACGAGCTGAGAACGCCGCTGACCTCACTGCGCACCAACGTCGAACTGCTGATGGCCTCGCAGGCACCCGGGGCGCCGCCGCTGCCCAAGGACGAGATGGACGGGCTGCAGCAGGACGTGATCGCGCAGATCGAGGAGCTGTCCACCCTGGTCGGCGACCTTGTCGACCTCACCCGCGACGACGCCGGCGGCATCACTCCCGAGCCGGTCGACATGTCCGAGGTCGTCGAACGCAGCCTGGAACGGGTCCGGCGGCGCCGCAACGACATCGAATTCGATGTCGACGTCATCGGCTGGCAGGTGTTCGGCGACGCACCCGGGCTGGGCCGTGCCGTGCTGAACCTGCTCGACAACGCCGCCAAGTGGAGTCCGGCCGGCGGCCGGGTCGGTGTGCGGTTGCATCAGGTCGACCCGACGCACGCCGAACTGGTGGTCTCCGACCATGGGCCCGGCATCCCGCCACAGGACCGTGCGCTGGTGTTCGAGCGCTTCTACCGCTCGGATGCGGCGAGGGCGATGCCGGGATCCGGCCTCGGATTGGCTATCGTCCAGCAAGTGGTGCTCAAACACGGTGGCGCACTGCGGATTGACGACACTGTGCCGGGCGGCACTCCACCGGGCGCTTCGTTCCACATGGTGTTGCCGGGGCAACCGATCCCCAGCGGCGACGCGACACACCTGCCGCTGGCCGACGGTGGGCGCACTGTCGGCGCGGAGAAAAGGTGAGACAGTTAATTCAGTCGGGGGACTAGTCATGGATGGATCAGAGATCTCTAAGTGGATTCTCAGCCCATCTGGGCAACCTGAGTGGCAGCGAGTTCGTTTGACGAATTGACAGACACACAAGGGTTGGACAAACGGGTCGGACCGGACCGGCGTTACACGCCGACGGACCAATTACCAAGAGAAGAGCACGCAGCACAATGACGAACCACCCGAGGTACCCCCAACAGCCGGAGCAGCATCCCGGCGGCGTTGCCCCCGGATACGGCGGTGCGCGTCCTGATCCTTACCAGCAACAGCAGTACGACTGGCGCTACGCCCGTCAACAGCCGCAGCAGCACCCGCCGCATCAGACCCAGCCGCACCAGAACCCGCAGCACCAGACTCAGCAGCAGGCGTACCGCGCGCCCTATGACCCGTACCGGATTCCGGCCGGCCCGCAGCCCGTGCCGGCCAAGAAACGCTCCAGGACCGGTCTGGTCGTCGGGGCGCTTGCCGTGGCCGTGGTGTCGGCCGGCATCGGCGGCGGTGTCGCCACGCTGGTGAACGACGATCACCCGCGCCTGGGCAGCCAGGGTCTCGGCGCCGCGCCGACGGTTCCCGCGGCTGCGCTGCCCCCCGGTTCGGTGGAGCAGGTGGCGGCCAAGGTGGTGCCGAGTGTGGTCAAACTCGAGACCGATCTGGGCCGCGCTTCCGAGGAGGGCTCAGGCATCATCCTCACCGCCGACGGCCTCATCCTGACCAACAACCACGTCGTGCAGGGCGCCAAGCCGGGAGCGCCCGCCCCGGCGACCGCACCGGGCGGGGCACCGGTCGGCGCCCAGACCAAGGTGACGTTCTCCGACGGGACCACCAAGCCGTTCACCGTCGTCGGCACCGACCCCAGCAGCGACATCGCCGTCGTGCGCGCGCAGGATGTCTCGGGTCTCACCCCCATCACCCTCGGCTCGTCGGCCAACCTGCGGGTGGGCCAGGACGTCGTCGCGATCGGGTCGCCGCTGGGGCTGGAAGGCACCGTCACCACCGGCATCATCAGTGCGCTGAACCGGCCGGTTGCGGCCGGCGGCGACGCCCGCAACCAGAACACCGTGCTCGACGCCATCCAGACCGACGCCGCCATCAACCCGGGCAACTCCGGTGGCGCGCTGGTCAACATGAACGGCGAACTGGTCGGGATCAACTCGGCGATCGCCACCCTGGGCGGGGATTCGCCTCAGGCGCAGAGCGGCTCGATCGGACTGGGCTTCGCGATCCCGGTGGATCAGGCCAAGCGCATCGCCGACGAGCTGATCCAGAGTGGCACGGCCTCGCATGCCTCGCTGGGTGTGCAGGTGGCCAACGACAAGGCCACCGACGGCGCCAAGATCGTGGAGGTCACCAATGGCGGGGCCGCCGCGGCGGCCGGTCTGCCCAGCGGTGTGGTGGTCACCAAGGTCGACGACCGGGTGATCGGCAGCGCTGACGCGCTCGTGGCGGCGGTGCGGTCCAAGGCCCCCGGCGACAAGGTCACGCTGACCTTCCTGGACCAGGGCGGCAAGCCGCAGACCATCGAGGTCACGCTCGGCCGGGCGGAGCAGTGAGCACCGTGATCGGATCGGACAGGATCGCCACCCTCCGTCTGGCTACACCGTTGTCTGCCGCCGGATATACGGTTGCAGGCATGGAACAACCAGGGGAGTTGGTGGGCCGGGCGCTCGTCGTCGTCGTGGACGATCGCACCGCACATGGCGAGGAAGACCACAGTGGTCCATTGGTCACGGAATTGTTGGGTGAAGCAGGTTTCGTCGTCGACGGGGTCGTGGTCGTGTCCGCCGACGAGGTCGAGATCCGGAACGCGTTGAACACCGCGGTGATCGGCGGCGTCGATCTGGTGGTATCGGTCGGCGGGACGGGGGTGACGCCGCGCGATGTGACGCCGGAGGCCACCCTGGACATTCTCGACCGGGAGCTGCTCGGCATCGCCGAGGCGCTGCGGGCATCGGGGCTTTCGGCCGGCATCGTCGATGCGGGGCTGTCCCGTGGTCTGTGTGGCGTCTCGGGCAGCACGTTGGTGGTGAATATCGCCGGGTCACGTGCTGCGGTGCGCGACGGTATGGCCACCCTCGGGCCACTGGCCGCACAAGTCATAGGCCAGCTATCAAGTCTGGAGATCTGAACGCAAATGAAACGGCGGCCACCGGCCGCCGTTTCGTTTTCCAGGCGAATGTCACGCCGAGCGACGTTGCTGGTTAAGAGCAGGTTAACGGTTGGCGTAGCGGCACATAGGATGAGATGTGATGTTCGTCACAAAGGGGATTGAAGATGTCAGAAGCGAACAAAATGTCCCGCCACGCAGTTAACAAGATCTTCGGTGAGGCCCTCCCGGACATCTCTCCCGACGAACGCGACACAGCTTCGCCGGACGACGACGCCGACCGTGACCGGTGGTTGAGGAACAACATTCCGCCGCATCACCAATGAATAGGTGAACGGCTTGTAAGGGCAGGAAAC
Source organism: Mycobacterium sp. DL99 (assembly GCF_004762045.1). Lineage (GTDB taxonomy): Bacteria > Actinomycetota > Actinomycetes > Mycobacteriales > Mycobacteriaceae > Mycobacterium. Next base: position 5,268,539 of record NZ_SJOM01000007.1, on the reverse strand, counting down.
ATCCGCCTCGCACTGTGTTCTGGACCTCAGTTCGTTACTAAGGCGAACGGCATCACAGCATTGCCGCGGGGCCCAATTCGCAGCGTCGTGGCGTAGTGAGCAATCTTCCAGCCACTTTTCAGCAAATTTTGATCGATCGACCGTATGCAGCTCTGCGGATATGTGCTTGCGTTGCCGCCCCGGTGGACTGCCGTTATGTTCCTGATGTCAACGATGTGCATTTCGTAAGAGCAACGTGTGGGTTTCTAATCCGCGTCACATGTTGGGCTTGCGAGGCGATACGGTCTGCGGGGGCCGGGTAGCCGACCACAAAAGGTGAGCCTCCGGGATCACCGGCGAAATAGCTAGGGAGAACATGAAGGCATTCAGTCGGGTGCTGGTCGCGATGGTGGCAACCGTCGCGGCGCTGTTTACGAGCACGGGCACTTCTCATGCGGGTCTGGACAATGAATTGAGCCTGGTTGATGGTCAGGACCGGACCCTGACCGTTCAGCAGTGGGACACCTTCCTCAACGGTGTGTTCCCGCTGGACCGCAACCGGCTGACTCGTGAGTGGTTCCATTCGGGTCGGGCCAAGTACACCGTGGCCGGCCCGGGTGCCGACGACTTCGCGGGCACCTTGGAGCTGGGTTACCAGATCGGCTTCCCCTGGTCGCTGGGTGTCGGGATCAACTTCTCCTACACCACCCCGAACATCCTGATCGACGATGGTGACATCACCGGCCCGCCCTTCGGCCTGGAGTCCGTGATCACCCCGAACCTGTTCCCGGGTGTGTCGATCAGCGCTGATCTGGGCAACGGCCCGGGCATCCAGGAAGTGGCCACCTTCTCGGTGGACGTCAAGGGTCCGGCCGGCGGTGTGGCGGTGTCCAACGCGCACGGCACCGTGACCGGTGCGGCCGGTGGCGTGCTGCTGCGTCCGTTCGCTCGCCTGATCGCCTCCACCGGTGACAGCGTCACCACCTACGGCGAGCCTTGGAACATGAACTGAGCTAGGCCTCAACGAAAGCAGCCCCTGGAGAAATCCAGGGGCTGCTTTCATATCCGGGTGTTGCTCCGTCAGGAGCGGTCTGCACTGGTGTGCTTGGCGGTGTCCGGGCTGGGGCCGGTGCCAGGTCCGGTCACATGCTTGCCGGTATTGCCATTCTCGGACAGCAGATCGCGGATCTCGGTCAGGAGGCTCAGCTCGGTGTCCTGGGCCTGTTCGACCTCGCCGCGCTCACGCAGCTTCTTGTACGGCAGGACGATGACGAAGTAGATCACCGCGGCCACCAGGATGAAGTTGATGAAGGCCGACAGGACGGCGTTGAAGTCGATGAACGTCTCGGGATCACCGCCCAGTGAGATCTTGAGGATGCCGTATTCCTTGCCGGGGCCGGCGCCGATCCGGTCGATCAGTGGCTGGACCACCTTTTCGGTGAAGGCGGTGACCAGGCCCGTGAAGGCGGCGCCGATGACCACAGCAACCGCAAGATCGATGACGTTGCCGCGAGACAGAAACTCTTTGAAGCCCTTCAACATGCTCAGGAACCTTCCTGCAGTGTGGTGTTTTCGGTGCGACAAGCAAACAGTAACCGAGTTGGCCGAATGGCCGGGCGATTGTCGGTCAACATCTTCGTAGCGAACGAATTATGTTGTGCGACAGTGAGAGTCGTATTCAGTGGATGGTCATCGTGACGGTCTGCACCAGGCTGGTGGCCGCGACCTCGTTGGCTGAGCGTGCGGGCAGGGCCACCAGGGCCACGCGGTCGCTGCCCACTCCGGCCCCGCGGGCCTTCTCCGAGACCAGCACCACCACCGCCCCAGAGGCCACCACGACCGGCCGGGCCGGCTGCGTGTCGTCCCGATCGGCCGTCACCGTCAGCACGTCGACCACGTCGCCGGGGCGGATCAGATCGAGCAGCGCGGTATCGCTGAGTTTGAGCGGCACGATCCGGGCATCCGGGCCCGCGGCCGATTCGGCCAGCCGTGACCCGAGCAGCCGGACATCGGTGAGGACCTCGCCACGACGTGCCGGGGCGGTCAGCGTCGCACCGATCACCGGGGCCACGTCACGTTGGGCGCCGTCGGGCACAGTGGCTGTGCTGCGGCGTTCCAGTCGTACGTCGGCGGCGGTCAACGCGACGCCGGGGGACAGGTCGTGGGTAGCCACCGCGATCTCGGTGTACTCGCCCCGCGGATCGGAGCGCAGGGCCGCGATGGCGGCCAACACCACCAGCGCGGCTGCCGCGGCGCGGCGAGTGGCCACCGTGCGGGTCCAATCGGGCCGGGCAGCAGTCAGCCGACGCCAAGGTGGCGGGTTGAGTGATTCGGCCATGGCGCCACGGTAGGCGCGCGACGGCCGGGTGAGAACGGCGTCTTCGCCGTCCTGTGGATAACTTCTGGAGCTAGCTGGAAGCGGCCGCGGCGGGGGCGGAGCTGGAGCTGCCGGACGAACTCGAGGACGAAGACGCGCTCGAGGAAGATGACGAGTCCGAGGACGTGCTCGACGAGCTGCTCTCCGAGCTCTTCGAGGGTGCGCCGTTGGACGAGCTCTTGCCCGACTCGCGGTTGTCGGTGCGGTAGAAGCCGCTGCCCTTGAACACCACTCCGACCGAGCCAAAGAGCTTGCGCAGCTTGCCGGAGCACTTGGGGCAGGTGGTCAGCGCGTCGTCGCTGAATGCCTGCACCGCGTCGAACCGATTGCCGCACTCAGTGCACGCGTAGGAATAGGTAGGCACGAAAACCCTCCGAGTTGGTCAAACTTGTTAGCACTCTACCGGCTCAAGTGCTAGAACCGCTACGTGGGCCATGTCATTCCCGCGGGCCGCCGGCGCCGGCGCACCGGAAGATTAGCGGTACTGCTCGTGGTGGCGGTAGTCCTGGCGGTGCTGGCCGTGCTCGTGGTGGCCCGGATGCGTCAGGCCGACCCGCCGGCCCAGCCTTCAGCCCCGCCTCCGACCACCGGTCAGGTCAGGCAGCCGACACCGCAGACTCCCGGCTATGACCACGCCCGCGCGCTGTTGGCGGGGCTGCCGGTCAAAGGCTGGGACCGTGACACCGACTACGCCCGGTCCCGCTTCGGGGAGGCCTGGAGCGACGACGTCAACGTCGAGTTCGGCCACAACGGCTGCAATACCCGTGACGACATCCTGCGCCGCGACCTGGCCCAGCTGACCGTCCGCCCCGGGACCTGCTACGCCGCCAGCGGTGTGCTGCACGACCCCTACACCGGTGCGGAGATCCCGTTCACCCGCGGGCCCGACACCTCCGGCACGGTGCAGATCGACCACCTGGTGTCGTTGTCGGACGCCTGGTACAAGGGGGCGCGCACCTGGGATCCGCAGCGGCGCAGGGATTTCGCGAACGATCCACGCAACCTGATCGCGGTGGCCGCGCAACCCAACTTCGACAAGGCATTCCGCGACGCGGCCAGCTGGCTACCGCCCAATGTCGCGTTCCGCTGCGAGTTCGTGGCCCGCCAGGTCGAGGTGAAAACCGCCTACCAGCTCTGGGTCTCGGCGAAAGAGAAGGACGCCATGGCGGCGGTGCTGAACAACTGCTAGCCCGCCGGTCTGTGCTGAACGCTAAACCGAGGATCGCTGCTCAATAGTGACTGGAATCCTCGGTGTAAGCACCCGATGTCCCTGGCGCCAGGCTGCTAGCCCGGCTGGTAACGCGGCGCGATCATCACCGGAACCGGCGAGTGCCGCAGGATCTTTCCCGCGGCCGAGCCGAGGAACACCTGCGCACTCGGGGCGGCCGCACCGGAGCCGAGCACCAGCATGTCCCCGGTGTCCCACCCGATGCTCTGCACAGCGGTGTTCCAGTCGTGGCCGGCGCCGACCACCACGTCGACGTCCGGAACCGCCATCTGATCTCGAATGGCGTTGAGCTGCTTGGTGATCTCGGCAATGGTTCGCCGTGACCACTGCTGGACCACCAATTCCTCGGCCGAGGATTCGATGGTGCCGGCGAATGCCGCGGTGTTGCGGACCGTGAACGAGACGATGCGCAGCTTGGCCTTCCACGACGCGGCCAGCTCGGCGGTGGCCGGGATGAGCCCGTTGACGTCAGCTTCCCCGCCGTAGGCCGCGGTGAGGCGGCGGATGGGGGCGTCGGTCTGGTTGTACCCGCGCGGCGCGAAGACCACCGGCACCCGGGCGGTGTGGACCAGACGCTCGGTGACGCTGCCCAACGCGACCCGGCCGATCATTCCCGACGAGGATGAGCCGACCGACACCACAGTCGCCCGGTGGGCATCCGCGAGCTCGATCAAACCGGTTGGTATCGACGTGGATTCGTGCACGACGGGGGTGACGTCGAGGTCGATGGGCAGCACCGCGACCGCGCGCTGCAACGCCTGTGTGGCCTGCTCGCGGACATACGCCAGATACTCGCCCTCGACCGGGTCGTCGCGTGGTGGCCAGGCCCGCTCCACCACCGCCGCGGCGATGACCTTCTCGCCGGTGGTACGGGCGAGCTGGATGGCCAGATTCAGCGGTGCGCTGCTGTGCCGACTGGCACTGAATGCCGCCAGGATGGTCACGACGCATGCTCCTGGGTGCGCATGCGCGACACCACATGGGTAACCGGGATCTGGTATTCGGTGCGGGCCCGGTCGACGACATCGAAACGGTGCCACACCGAATCCTCCGGCGGCAGAGTTGAGATCACGATCTGGTCGGGCCGGAACGTCTCGACCGCATGGGCCAGTGCCCGCAGCGGGCGGTAGTCACCCAACTCACCGTCGGCCTTCAACTGCTCGGAACGCAGCGTGCTCAGTGTCTGATCGAGGCGGCGCTGGGCCGCACGCGTGGTGGCCTCCGAGATGTCGAGTGGACCATGGGTGGCGGCCACCCCGGTGTCGATCGGACTGGCGGGCACCACGACCTGATACAGCGCGTCGCGGTCCGCGCCGATGCGCCGTAGCTCGTCGAGAAGTTCGTTGGATTCGACAGTCTCGTTGGCCAACACCAACACTCGGTGCGGATGTTCGGCGCCGGGTTCCGGGGACACCCCGGCCACCTCGGGCCGGTGCCCGATGAACCAGCGGTTGGCCAGGAAAAGCAGGATCACCACGGCCCAGGACGCCACGCTCAGTGTCAGGGCCTTCCGGTTGTCCCCGCCCTGTACGTACATCTGGATAAGGATTCCGAAAATGGCCGCGGCGGTGAGCAACGACAGCACCGGGAACAACCACATCTTCACCTTGAGCTGGTCCGGGGAACTGCGGTACCGCAGCACAATCTGCGAGATGCAGATGAGTAGGTAGACGAACAGGATCACCGCGCCGCTGGAATTCAGCAGGAACGCGAAGATGGTGTCCGGCCAGAACGCTGCTGCGATCACACACAGGAAGCCGATGACCGAGGAGGTCAGAATCGCCGGAGCCGGAACGCCGCGCCGGGTCACCGCGACCAACTGTGGCGGCGCCTCGCGGCGGGCAGCAAGCACGAACAGCATGCGCGATGCGGTGTACATCCCCGAGTTCAGGCAGCTCAGCACTGCAGTGAGCACCACCGCATTCATGATGTGATCGGCGTAGGGGATACCCATCTCGGTGAACACCGAGACGAACGGTGACGCGACGTTGCCCGCGGCGTCCTTCTTGAAGTGATCCCACGGCAGGATCGTCGTGATCAGGAATGCCGAGCCGACGAAGAAGATCGCGATCCGCAAGATGACCGAGTTGGCGGCCTTGGCGACCGCCCGCTCGGGATCGGCGGACTCGGCGGCGGCGATGGTGGCGATCTCCGCCCCGACCATCGAGAAGATCACCGTCACCACGCCGACGGTGACGGCCATCGCGCCCATCGGGAAGAACCCGCCGTGGGAGGTCAGGTTGGAGAAGTCCATGTCCTTGTTGGGCCACAGCCCGAAAACGAAGAGAGCCCCCAAGCCGATGAACGCCAGGATTGCCGCCACCTTGATGCCGGCGAACCAGTACTCGAATTCACCGAAGGACGACACCGAGAACAGGTTGGTCGCCGTCATCGCGATCAACAGGAGCAGTGCCGTCAGCCAGATGGGTACGTCCACCCAGAACTGGATGATCTTGGCTCCCGCAATGGCTTCGAAGCCGACGACGATCACCCAGAAGTACCAGTACAGCCAGCCGACGGAGAATCCCGCCCAGTTGCCCAGCGAGTTGCGCGCGTAATCGGCGAACGAGCCGGTCGACGGATTGGCCACCGCCATCTCGGCCAGCATCCGCATCACCATGATGACCAGGACGCCGGCCAGCGCATAGGTGATGAATGAGCCGGGCCCGGTAGCGCCGATCACCACCCCGGAGCCGACGAACAGGCCGGCGCCGATCACGCCGCCGATGGCGATCATCGTCAACTGTCGCTGACTGAGCGCCTTTTTCAATGCGGGTGTGTCGCCCATGTGCGCACCGTCCTCCTCCGTCATTTGTGACTCAGGTCACAAGCGGACAGAAGTGAACGCTATGCCCGGCGACCGGTCGGCGGAGCCGAATTCGGGCTGAAACTGTCGGAATCTGACCCGGCTCGTTCAGACAGCTGCCGAATCCGGGTGGTACGGCCCGGCCCGACGAGTCAGCGCTGCAACGTCACGATTCCGCCCGACGGCGTCAGAGCATGTGTCATTCGTACGTCGTGGGGATCGGCGGGCAATTCGTCGACCAGTTCGTCGTCACGCACCACCGCGACCAACCGTGCGTGCGGTGCGGCGTAGATCAGGCTGCGGTCGTAGAACCCGGCGCCCCGGCCCAGCCGGTTCCCGTTGCGGTCGACGGCCAGCGCGGGCACGAGGACCACCTCGGCATCTGCGATCCGTCCGGCAGGCAACCAGGGTGGTGCGGGCTCGCGCAGGCCGAACTCGGCGGCCACCAACTTGCCGGGCGCGTACTGCCCCCACTGCATCGGCAAACCCCGGCCGTCCTCGTCTTTGCGGGCGACCGGAAGCAGCACGCGCACGCCGAGTTCCAACAGAGCGTCCAGCAGGGCCTGCGACCCTGGTTCCGAGCCCGCCGGAACGTAGGCGCACACCGTTTGCCCGCTGCGCACCAGGGTGGGCAGCCAGCGGCAAAGTGCCTGCGCCTCACTGTCGCGGCGGTCGGCCGGTACGGCCCGTCTTGCACGGAGAACGCCGGTTCGCAAATCGGTCTTGGTCGGCGGGGTCACGCCCTCCACCTTTTCAGAACGGACGTTAGTGTGTGAACGATGAGCACGTCTCACAAGGCGCCTGAGGTGCCGATTCCCTACACGGCCGTGGTCCCGGCGGCCGGTCTGGGTACGCGATTCCTCCCGGCAACCAAGACGGTCCCCAAGGAATTGCTGCCGGTGGTCGACACCCCGGGCATCGAATTGGTGGCGGCCGAGGCGGCTGAGGCCGGTGCCGAGCGGCTGATCATCATCACCTCCGAAGGCAAGGACGGCGTCGTCGCGCACTTCGTCGAGGACCTGGTGCTCGAGGGCACGCTGGAGGCTCGCGGCAAGAAGACGATGCTGGAGAAGGTCCGCCGCGCTCCCGCGCTGATCAAGGTCGAGTCTGTGGTGCAGGCCGAGCCACTGGGACTGGGGCATGCCGTCAGCTGCGTCGAGGCCGCATTGGCTCCCGACGAGGACGCGATCGCGGTGCTGCTGCCCGATGACCTGGTGCTGCCCACCGGTGTTCTGGAAACCATGTCGAAGGTGCGGGCCAAGCGCGGCGGGTCCGTGTTGTGCGCCATCGAGGTGCCCGGAGACGAGATCGGTGCCTACGGCGTCTTCGACGTCGAGACCGTGCCCGACGCGGCCAATCCGAACGTGCTGCGGGTCAAGGGCATGGTGGAAAAGCCAAAGCCCGACGATGCGCCGTCCCCTTACGCCGCCGCCGGCCGCTACCTTCTCGACCGGGCGATCTTCGATGCGCTGCGTCGTGTTTCGCGCGGGGTGGGCGGGGAGATTCAGCTGACCGACGCCATCGCGCTGCTGATCGAAGAGGGCCACCCGGTACATGTGGTTGTGCACCGCGGAGCCCGACACGACCTGGGAAATCCCGGCGGCTACCTGAAGGCTGCGGTTGACTTTGCGTTGGAACGTGACGACTACGGCCCTGATTTGCGGCGGTGGTTGGTCGAACGATTGGGTCTGACCTGACAGGAGGGCTGGCAACGAGCTGGCCCGGTACGCCGCACGTCGGCCCGGAGATGGGATAGGAAGGCGTGTTGTGCGTTCGGTGGAGGAACAGCAGGCTCGGGTAGCGGCTGCCGCAGTGGCCCCCCGGCCGGTGCGAGTGGCCATCGCCGAGTCGCAAGGCCTGATGTGCGCCGAAGAGGTCGTCACCGAGCGGCCGATGCCGGGATTCGATCAGGCCGCCATCGACGGCTACGCGGTGCGCAGCGTCGATGTGTTGTCCGTGGGTGACGGCGCCGGTGAGATCAGCCTGCCGGTGATGGGCTCGATCGAAGCGGGTGCGCGTACCCCGAGCCGGTTGCAGCCGCGGCAGGCCGCGCGGGTGCAGACCGGCGCGCCGATGCCGACGCTGGCCGACGCGGTGCTGCCGTTGCGATGGACCGACGGCGGTGAGAGCCGGGTCCGGATCATGCGCAGCGTGCGCTCGGGTGCTTATGTCCGGCGCACCGGCGACGATGTGCAACCCGGCGACGTAGCGGTGCGGGCCGGCACGATCGTGGGCCCGGCCCAGGTGGGCTTGCTGGCCGCGGTGGGGCGTGACCGGGTGTTGGTGCACCCACGGCCCCGGCTGTCGGTGATGTGCGTGGGCGGTGAGCTCGTCGACGTATCCCGCAGCCCGGGGACCGGGCAGGTGTACGACGTGAACTCCTACGCGCTGGCGGCGGCGGGCCGGGATGCGGGTGCGGAGGTCAACCGGGTCGGCATCATCAGCACCGACCCCCGGGAACTGCGGGAAACCGTTGAGGGCCAAGTCAATCGCAACGAGATCGTGGTCATCGCCGGCGCGGTGGGCGGAGCCGCCGCCGAATCGGTGCGGACCGTGCTCGCTGAACTCGGCGAGATGGAGGTGTCCCGGATCGCGATGCACCCCGGATCGGTGCAGGGCTTCGGTCAGCTCGGCCGGGACCGCGTTCCGGTGTTCCTGCTGCCCGCCAACCCGGTGAGCGCGCTGGTGGTGTTCGAGGTGATGGTGCGCCCGCTGATCCGGCTCTCGCTGGGCAAGCGGCAGCCGATGCGTCGCATGGTCCAGGCCCGCACGCTGTCGCCGATCAGTTCGGTGGCCGGGCGCACGGGATACCTGCGCGGGCAGTTGATGCGCGACCAGGACACCGGCGAGTACCTGGTGCAGGCCCTTGGTGGGGCGCCGGGGGCGTCCACCCATCTGCTGGCCACACTCGCCGAGGCGAACTGTCTCGTGGTGATTCCGAGCGAAGTCGACGAGGTTCGCACCGGCGAAACCGTGGATGTGGCATTCCTGGCTCAGCGCGGCTGATAAGACTTCATTCGATGAATGAAGGTGTGACGAATCGACTGTGCGGATGAGCCTGTTCCGGTCCAACGCTTTTCACCCCGGGTGGCCCGGTCCGATCGGACCGGTGCGGGTGAAGGCCGGTGTGGTGCGGCTACGTCCGGTGCGGCTGCGCGATGCCGCGGTATGGAGCCGCATCCGGCTGGCCGACCAGGCCCACCTGGAGCCGTGGGAGCCGGTGAGCGGTGTGGATTGGCATGTCCGCCATTCCGTTTCGTCGTGGCCCGCGATCTGCTCGGGGCTGCGCAGCGAGGCCCGGCGAGGGCGGATGCTGCCGTATGTGATCGAGCTCGACGGGCAGTTCGCCGGCCAGCTCACGATCGGCAACGTCACCCACGGCGCACTACGATCGGCGTGGATCGGCTACTGGGTGGCCAGTGACAAGACCGGCGGCGGGGTGGCGACCGGTGCGCTCGCGCTGGGGCTCGACCACTGCTTCAACGGAGTGCAGTTGCACCGGGTCGAGGCCACGGTGCGCCCGGAGAACGCTGCGAGCCGGGCAGTGCTGGCGCGGGTGGGCTTCCGCGAGGAGGGTCTGCTGCGCCGCTATCTCGAGGTAGACGGCGCCTGGCGGGACCATCTACTGGTGGCGGTCACGTTGGAGGAGCTCAAACATTCGGCGACGCAGGCCCTGGTTTCGGCCGGCCGGGCCAGTTGGTGCTGATTCGGCTTGTTCTGGGCGCGGCGCGCCGCGGCGAAACTGCGCCCACGGTCGCGATTTCGCCGGATCCGCAGCCCTGGAAGCAATCTCGGCGAAGTTCGCCTCGTCGGCTGTTACCAATGTGGCAAATGTGACTGTTGGTGCTTGTATCGATCGAATTACAGGTGTGTAATTGTGTCGGCGCGCCACCCATGGATGCGCTGGTCACAGACCTAGCCTGAAGGGGAAAGGAGCAGGCGTCATGCCAAGCATCCCCCAGTCACTGCTGTGGATTTCCCTTGTCGTTCTCTGGCTGTTCGTTTTGGTCCCGATGTTGATCAGCAAGCGAGACTCGGTCCGTCGTACCAGTGATGTCGCCCTGGCGACTCGAGTGCTCAACAGCGGCCGCAACGCGCAACGGTTACGACGCGGCCCGGCCGCCGGGCATCACAGCGATCCGCACTGGCGGCCGAGCGCCGACCACCTCGACGAAGATCTCGATGAAGAACTCGAGGACGACGAGGCGCCTGTCGAGGTGCGGGTGCACGCCACGGTGCAGCACACCGTCGTGGTGGCAGCGGTAAGCGTCGAGACCCCCGAACCGGACTACCTTGACGTCGACATCGTCGACGAGGACTCCGGCGCACTGCCGGTCGGCACGATGGCCGAGGCGGCCGAGGCAGCGGCCGAACCCGAGGAAGTGGCCGAGCCCGAGCTCGAGCTGGAATTCGAGACCGAGCCCGAGGCCGAGCCTGAGGCGGAACCCGAGCCCGTCGCGGTCGAGGAGCCCGTCGAGGGCTTCGAGGCTGTCGAATCGGAGGCTCAAACCGAGCGCATCGCAGTGGATCTCGACGAGGCCGAGGATCCCCAGGATCTCGAGGACGTTCAGGAGGACGAAGATCCGGAGGATCTCGCCGACGACGAGTACGAGTACGTCGCCGACACGTCGGGACTGGAACCCGAGGCCGAGGACGAGCCGGCCGACGAGCAGCAGGCCGACGAGCCCGTCGCGTCGCTGAGCGCGACCCGGCAGCGTCGGTTCGAATCCAAGAAAGCCGCGGAGATCAGCGCCCGCAAGTTCCAGTTCCGCAAGCGCGTGCTCGCGGTACTGGCCGCCACGTTGCTGTTCTCGGCGGGTGCCGCCCTCCTGGTGACGCCGTCGGCCTGGTGGGTGTTCGGTGGTGCCGGCACGCTGACCGTGCTGTATCTGGCCTACCTGCGCCGTCAGACGCGCATCGAGGAGCAGTTGCGGCGTCGTCGTGCGCAGCGGATGGCCCGGTCCAGGCTGGGCGTGGAGAACACCGACGACCACAAGCTCGACGTCGTGCCGGCACGGCTGCGCCGGCCCGGTGCGGTGGTGCTCGACATCGATGACGAGGATCCGATCTTCGAGCACCTGGCGTACGCGTCGTACGCGTCGACGTCCCGCGAATACGATCTACCGCGCGCTTCCGGGCAGTAGGGCGGCCGGTTTCGTCTCACGGCCGCAGTGCTGGTAGCCTTTGCTTCCGGTATCAGGGGCTATAGCGCAGTTGGTAGCGCGTCTCGTTCGCATCGAGAAGGTCAGGGGTTCGATTCCCCTTAGCTCCACCAAGTTGGAACAGGTCAACGCGGTTCGGGAGACATTCCCGGGCCGCGTTTCTGCTCGAGGACCTCGTAGCGCAGCTTGCGACGGAATGCCGCGTCGGCCGGCCGCAGTCCCTTCGCCAGACCCTGTGGCGAATGTGTCGCTTATCGACGCAAAATCCGTGAATCTGCCGCGAAAGAGTGCGCATTCATCACAGGGCGCTGGATCAGCAGTCCTGCCCTCACGGGTGTGTGACGAGGTACGTCTCGTTGTCGAGGCCGGCCGTGAGCTCGTCGACATCGAAGGGTCGGTCCAGGCGCGCATGCAGCGCCTTGTGGTCGATCAGCAGACTGATCTCGGCGGTCTGGCGGGCGAAGAGCCGTCCGATGAGCGGGTAGATCCGGCGCATGACCGCTCGCTCTGCTGAGCTGCAGCGTGATGCGCAGTAGCCGACATGGCCGATCTCGTCGGTGAGGATCTCGCTGTAGAGCAGTTCGATCCGTTCGGCGACTTCGGGTTCGTCGGCGAAGAGCTCGGCACCGGCACGGCGCAGTTCGTCGAACATGATGCAGCCCGCCATCTCTGCGGCTCCGACGAACATGAAGCCGAGGCGCTGGGGGAGGAACACGCCGGTCTTGACGAACTGCCGCATCACGAATGGCGGGGGGACCACCTGGAAGGTCAGGTCGAAGACGTCGAGCGCGTATGCCAGCAGCCGGGTGTGGTAGTGCTCTTCGAGTTCGAGATAGACGTTCTCGGGCGGCAGATTCTCGTCGCTGTTGCGCCCGTAGGTTTCGCCGAGCCCCACGCCGAACCGTTCCGCCTGATTGAGTTTGGCGGTCGCCAGCAGAAACAGCATCTTGCGGTCCAGGCCGGGTTCCGGCCGACGCCGGCGCAGATTGCGCAGGAAGACGGCGCGGTCGGCGGGGTGGGCCGAGCGGACGGGGTGTTCCTCCAGTTCGGTGAAGAATCGCTCTCGATTCGCCAAACGCCTGTTGAGCAGGTCGGCTTCGCCGTCACGCCTGGCCAGGAATTCCCGGTAGCCCTCGATGCCGGTGCGGTTCATCGTTTCTCCATCCCTTGGACAATCGTTGTGACATAACGGTTCAACACCGAAGAATCGAAGACTCCGGTGGCCAGCAAGGCGAACAGGCCGGTAAGGAAGAACGTCGCGAGCTCACTCGCATTCCGGTCGGCAGACACCTGCCCTGCGGCTTGCGACCGGCTGATCACCCTCACCAGGAACTCCGCGAGCGGGTGCTGTGCCAACTCGTCTTCGACCGGCCGCGTCGAGGAGAAATGCAGGCCGAGCATGTCCCGGAAAACCGCTGCGCCCAACCGACGTTCGGCACTGAGGACCCGACGGACGACTTGCGTGAGGATCGACTCCAGATCGCCTTTGGTTTGGGCGAGTTCGCCGACGATCCGGGTCTCCTCGTCGCGCTCCGCCTCGATGAGAACGTGCTCCTTGGTCGGGAAATGGAAGTAGAACGTTCCCCGTGCCACGCCCGCCGCGGCCGCGATCGCGCTGACATCGGCGGCGGCCAACCCACGGTCCGAAATCTCTGCCAGCGCAGCGTCGAACAGGCGTGCCCGGGTTTCGATTCGGCGGGCCTCTCGGACGCCCCCGGCCGGTGAATCGGTCACGGATGGTGCGTGTCGCGACGTCATGGCGGCCACCGTACGCCCACTCGCTGACACTCGTCAATGACGAGTGTCAGCGAAATTGGAAATGTGCGTCCGGATGAAATTCCCGCACTGACCGTCGCGATGGCGCGCTTACGATCCCTGGATGGGCGACTATGCACAGACTTTGGTCGATGTTGACGTGACCGACACCGAAGCGCCGGCGTTGAAGGCCCGTCTCGAGGCGTGGTTGATCGAGCGGGGGGTCGTTGTCGAAGAGATCACCGACTGTGTGCTCGGAAATCCGGGCGGGCATCCGCCGGGCGAGCGCTACGGCTACGCGATCGGTAACGAATCGGTTGCGGCGCCGCACTATTGGACCAACGGCTTGGTCGTCGAATCCGGCCGGCAGGTGTACCACGGCGCCGATCTGGAAGCAGTGACCTGCCCGAGGTGCAGCCACATCGAGGCGATGTTTCCTCGCGAACAAGGCCGTTGGGACACCGCGTTCGATGCCGCGATCAGCGAGTGGCTCGCGGGCGGGCCCGGGCTTGTGACCTGTTTGAGCTGTGCCGCAGGCGTCGGACTCAATGACTGGGACTGGGGCTACCCGTGGGCATTCGGTGCGCTCGGGATGAAGGTCTGGAACTGGGACGAACTCTCCGAGTCATTCATCGCCGAAATCCGTGACCTGCTCGACGGGCACCGCCTGATCTACACCTGCTACAAGCTCTGAGTTCGTCCACGTGGTCGAGTAGTCGACCAGGCCTGGTTAGGATGGGCTCGTGGAGGATCAGCCCGCGGGCTCCAGTCGCGTGGCGCGCCGTCGTGACCGGCGTAAGGCCGAGATCGTCAAGACGGCCACCCGGATCTTGACCGAGTCCGGCTACCAGGGTATGAGTCTGGAGGATGTCGCCGAGCAGACCGACATCGCCAAGGCCACGCTCTACCACTATTTTTCGTCCAAGGATGCCTTGGTGGCCGCCGCCTTGGAGACCCTCACCCAGGAAGTCCTGCAGCGGCTCGGGGCCCGTGAGGAGGCCCTCGGAAAAGTCGGTGCTCGCGAACACCTGGCGGCCCTGATCGATGAACAGATCCGCATCCTCACCGAGACCGCACCCGAGGTGGCCGCGGTGTTCTCTTGGCCGCGCGGTTGGCCGGAGGTCTTCGAGGATCCGATGAAGGACATGCGGCGCCGTCATGACGCGGTGTTCCGTCGGGTGGTGGATCGCGGTGTGGCCGATGGCGAATTCACCTGTCCCGACGTCAATGTCGCCCTGCAGTGCCTGCACGGGGTTCTCAACCAGTCCTCGGTCTGGATCGGACCGGGGATGCACGACGACGACCGTGCGGAACTGCGCGCCGCGATCGTCGACCGTGCCCTGTGCCTGTTCTACTGAACGGTATCCGGCTGCGCGGACGGGAAACGGGGTGAACGCTTTTCACGCAGGGCGGTGTAGCCCTCCACCACGTCCGGGCCGAGGAAGGTCAACATCTCGTAGGCCGCCGACTGGTCGAAGATCGGACCCGCACTGCGCAGCCAGTTGTTGAGCGCACGCTTGGTCAGCCGGATCGCCTGCTGGGCGCCGGTGGCCAGATTGTCGGCGATTCGCAGTGCCTCGTCCAGAACCTCCTCCCGCGGAAGGGCTTTGGCGACCATGCCGATCCGTTCAGCCTCGATCCCGCCGATCATCTCCCCGGTCATCAGGTAGTACTTCGCCTTGGCGGTACCGGCCAGCAGTGGCCAGATGATGGCGGCGTGGTCGCCGGCAGCCACACCGAGCTTGACGTGGCCGTCGCCGATCCGGGCGTCCTCGGCGATGATCGCGATGTCGGCGAGCAGCGCGGCCACAGCTCCGGCCCCGACCGCGACGCCGTTGATCGCGGACACGATCGGCTTGTCGCAGTTGATCATGTTGTAGACCAGATCGCTCATCTCGCCGAGCATGTGTGACACCCGGTCGTAGTCACCGGCCATTCGCTCGACCATGGCCAGGTCGCCGCCCGCGCTGAAAGCCTTGCCGGCGCCGGTTATCACCGCGACCCGGGTCTGCGGGTCGGCTGCGACGTCTTTCCAGATGTTGGCCAATTCGGTGTGCATGCCCTCGTCGGCGGCGTTGTACTTCTCCGGCCGGTTCAGCGTGATCAGCAGGACGCCGTTGTCGCGGCGGGTCAGCGTCAGCTGCTGGTAATCAGAGAAATCCATGGGGAGCGTCCCTCCTGTCGGCATGCGCGGCCTGCACGCACTCTGTTCAACCGAAGCTACGGTTTTTCGACTGTGTAAGTCAATTATCGACCGCATGGTTGATTTTCTATGCCCGTCGGCCGATAGTGGGCCATAGCGTCCACATCACCGCAGATCGGGAGGTCAGGTAGTGCGATTCGACAACAAAGTCGCCGTCGTCACGGGTGCCGCGTCGGGGATCGGTCGAGCCATCGCGATCGCGCTGGCGCAGGCCGGCGCCACCGTCGCAGCCGTCGACCGCGATGAAGCCGGCCTCGCCCGGACGGTCCGGGACTGCGCGAACGCCACCGCGCACCTTGCCGATCTGGCCGACCCGAAGGCGGTGAGCACACTGCGGGACGACGTCGTCGCCGCGCATGGACCGCCCGCCGTGATCGTCAATGCCGCGGGCTTCGACCGGGTCGAGCCGTTCATGTCCAACGACGACACGCTCTGGCAGGCATTGGTGGCGGTGAACTTTCTCGGGCCGGTCCGGCTCACCCATGCCTTCCTCGAAACGATCCTCGCGGAGGGAAGTATGGCAAAGATCGTCAACATTGCCAGCGATGCAGGGCGGGTGGGCAGTCTGGGGGAGACCGTCTACGCCGGCGCCAAGGGTGGGGTGATCGCGTTCACCAAGTCGCTCGCGCGCGAGATGGCCCGTCATCGGATCAACGTCAACTGTGTTTGCCCTGGACCGACCGATACCCCGCTGTTCGATTCGCTTCCGGACAAGGTTCGCGACGGACTGATCAGAGCCATCCCGTTCCGTCGGGTCGCGAAACCGGAGGAGGTCGCCAAGGCTGTGCTCTTCTTCGCCTCCGACGATGCCAGCTTCATTACTGGCCAAGTCCTTAGTGTCAGTGGGGGCTTGACGATGGCTGGTTGATGGCCGTCCGGTGGCCGGAAGGCGACGAGCCCGGTCTTGGTCGACGCCAGTTTGCAATGGCATACTTGCTCAGCCCCTGGGCGCAACCCAGCCAAATCGGTTAGCCTCGGGGAGCAGATTGGCCAGTTGGGGGATTGCTATGGCAAACGATCTGAGAGTGGACCCGGGGGCGCTTCGTGCGGGGGCCACTAGCAGCGAGCTGATCGCTGCCGAATTGGGGGTATCGCCTACCCGTCCGGATGCCGGGGGCTACCCGAGCAGTACTGGTGTCTCGGCGATGGATGACGCGGTGATCACCGCGCGAGCCTCCCAATCGGGTCGCGTCAGTGCGCAGGCGGGGCACCTGTCTGCGGCTGCACATCGATACGCCGCGATCGACGAACAACACGCCGGGGGCCTGGCGGAGTTGATGTGAATGATCTGCCCGTCGCGGGTCAGCCTGGTAGGGCGCTGACCCGTTCTCAGTTAGAAGCCTGGGACACAAGCTATCTCGCGGACGCTGCCGCACGCTGGCGTCAGCTGGCGGCCGAATCCGAGGAGCTGTTCGAGTGGCATCGGCGAAACGTTCACGCGCCCGGTGGGGCGGAGTGGTCGGGTACCGCCAGTGAGGATGCCGGTGAACAGGTCAGCGCCGACGCCGTGGTGGTCCGCAAGCAGGGGGACATTCAGCGGGAGGCCTCCGAGATCGCCGAGAACGGCTGCCGTGACATCCGCCTCGCCGTGGGGCAGGTGCTCGAGGCCATCACGGCTGCCGAGGAGGGCGGGTTCCAGGTGTCCGAGGACCTCACGGTGCGCGACACCCGCCGCATCGACGTCAGCACCATGGCCGTGCGCTACACGGCGTCTCGGGAACACGCCGAGGACATCCGGTGGTACTGCGAGCGGCTCGTCCAGGCCGAGATCTATCTGGGCCAGCGGCTCGAGGGCAAGGCCCTTGAGCTCGCCGCCATCCGCTTCTCGTTGTGACCGAGGGTTGTTCAGTTACAGCTGCGCCCAGATCGACTTGGTCTTGAGGTAGCCGTCGATGCCCTCGTAACCGAACTCCTTGCCGATGCCTGACTGCTTGTAGCCTCCGAACGGCACGTTGTGGTCGAAGGTCAACTGGCAGTTCAGCCCCACCATGCCGGCCTGCAGACGCTTGCCCAGGCTGTGCGCGCGAGCCAGGTTGGTGGTCCAGACGGTGGCGGCCAGGCCGTAGCTGGTGTCGTTGGCCATCGCGATGGCTTCGTCGTCGTCGTCGAACGGCAGGATGGTGACGACGGGGCCGAAAATCTCTTCCTTGTACAGGCGGCTGGTGGCGGGGTCGATGTTGGTGACCACGGTGGGCTTGACGAAGTAGCCCTTGCGGTCCAATCGGTATCCACCGGAAACGATTTCGGCGCCGTCGCGCTTGCCCTGGTCGATGTACCCCAGCACGCGGTCGAGCTGCTTCTGGCTGACCAGCGGGCTGACCATCGAGCCCTCGTCCTTGGGGCCGCCCAGCACCAGGTTGTCTCCAATCATCGCGATGCCCTGCACCACGCGTTCATAAACGCTGCGCTGCACAAAGATTCGTGACCCGCACACGCAGCCCTGCCCGGAGTGCACGAAGATGCCCATCGAGGCCATCATGATTGCCATGTCGAGGTCGGCATCTTCGTAGATCAGCACCGGCGACTTACCGCCCAGTTCCAGGGTCACCTTCTTAAGGTTGTCCGCCGAGTCCCGCATAATCTGCTTGCCGACCTCGGTCGAGCCGGTGAATGCCACCTTCTCGACGTCGGGGTGCGCGGTGATCGCGGCACCAGCCGTAGCGCCGTAGCCGATCACGAAGTTTGCCACGCCGTCCGGCGCCCCGGCTTCACCGATCAGGCGTTCCAGCAGCACCGCCGACAGTGGGGTCTCTTCGGCGGGCTTGACGACACTGGAGCAGCCGGCGGCCAGGGCCGGGGCGATCTTGGCACAGGCGTTGAACAGCGGGCCGTTCCACGGGTAGATGAGGCCTACCACGCCATACGGCTCCTTGGTGGTGTAGGCGTGCAGGTTGGAGTAGTTGCTGTTGACGCCGCCCTCCATCTGCACCTGGTAGCTGCTGCCGTTGAGTTTGGTACACCAGCCCGCGTAGTAGCGGAAGAACTCCGCGCAGGTGGAGACGATCATCTCGGCCTGCATCGGGGGCATCCCGGCGTCAAGAGACTCCAGTTCGGCGAATGCCTTGGCGTGCTCGTCGATCAGGTCGCCCAGCTTCCACAGCACCTTGGCCCGCAGACGGGCCGGGATGTCAGTCCAAACCCCGGACTCGTAGGCGGTTTTCGCGGCGGCGACGGCCTCGTTGACCGCGTCGGCCCCGCAGTCGCGGAACTCGGTGATCTGCTCCTCGGTCGCGGGGTCGATGACCGGAATGGTCTCTCCTGTGCCGGGTCGGTTGCGGAGTTCTTCCAAAACCGTCTGCAGTGCCATAGTGTCCCCTTCGTCGTCGAAATGCTGAGCACCTGCTTAGCAGTCGAAGTGAGGGGCGGTCAAGACCGCACATGCGGATTGAAGCGGGCAATACTCCTGTGTTTGCGGTTGTTGAGCCGATGTCGTGTCGATACGCTGTCGCGGTGCCAGACATTCGGGTCCGCGAGGCGGCCGAACTGCTCGGGGTCAGTGACGACACTGTGCGACGCTGGATCGACGACGGGTCGCTGCCGGCGCATCTCGACGGTTCCGGGCGCAAGGTGATCGACGGGGCCGCGTTGGCCGCGTTCGCGCGCGCCAACGCCGCTGCGGCGCCCCGAGATCCGCTCGGCATCGGCAGCTCCGCGCGCAACCGCTTCGCCGGACTGGTCACCAACGTCGTCGCCGATGGGGTGATGGCCGAGGTGGAGATCCAGTGCGGGCCGTTCACCGTGGTGTCACTGATGAGCAGCCAGTCAGTACGTGAGCTCGGCCTTGCCCCCGGCAGCGTCGCTGTCGCGGTGGTCAAGGCCACGACCGTGATCGTGGAAACCCCGAAAGGACAATCGTGAACAGAGTCCGGATGTGTGCGTTGGCGCTCAGCGCGATGGCCGCGACCGCCCTGATCGGCGGCTGCACCTCGGCCGAGAAAGCCGCGGCGCCCTCCAACACCGAGGGTGGCTCGATCACGGTGTTCGCCGCGGCCTCGCTGAAATCGGCTTTCACCGAGATCGGCGAGCAGTTCAAGACCGACAACCCGGGGAGCTCGGTGGAGTTCTCGTTCGCCGGATCCTCGGACCTGGTCACCCAGCTCACCCAGGGCGCCGACGCCGACGTCTTCGCCTCGGCCGACACCCGGAACATGGACAAGGCGGTGGCCGCGGGCCTCGTCGAGGGCGGCCCGGTCAACTTCGCCACCAATACCCTGACGATCGCCGTCGCGCCGGGAAACCCGAAGGGCATCAAGTCGTTTGCCGATCTGGCCAAGCCGGGTACCAGCGTCGTGGTGTGCGCCCCGCCGGTGCCCTGCGGCGGCGCGACCGAAAAGGTCGAGAAGGCCACCGGGGTGACGCTGTCGCCGGTGAGTGAGGAGACCTCGGTCACCGACGTGCTGGGCAAGGTGACCAGCGGGCAGTCCGACGCCGGCCTGGTCTACGTCACCGACGCCGCCGGAGCCGGGGACAAGGTCAGCAGTGTTGCCTTTCCCGAAGCGGCCCAGGCCGTCAACACGTACCCCATGGCCGTGCTCAAGGAGTCCGGGCACGCGCGGTTGGCGCAGCGGTTCGTCGACCTGGTGACCGGGGAGGCCGGTCAAAAAGCGCTCGCCAAGGCTGGATTCGCCAAGCCCTGACCGAGCCCGTGGCGGCGCCGTAGCCTGGGACCGTGGCCGATCTGACCGAGATCAGTGCCGACGACCTGGCGGCACTGGAATTCTTCGCCGGATGCCGGCCGTCCGTACTGGCGCCGTTGACCACCCTGCTGCAGCCGCTGTCGGCCCCGGCGGGGCAGGTGCTGATCCGGCAGGGCGACCCGGCGCTGACATTCATGCTGATCGCCTCCGGGCGAACCCAGGTGGTTCATGACGGGCCCGACGGACAGGCCGTCGTCGCCGACCTGGAACCGGGTCTGATCATCGGTGAGATCGCGCTACTGCGCGATGCGGCGCGCACGGCCACGGTGACGGCTCTCGACCCGGTCACGGGCTGGGTGGGTGATCGCGAGGCGTTCGAGGTCCTGCTGCACCTGCCGGGGATGTTCGACCGGTTGGTGCGCATCGCGCGCCAACGCCTCGCCGGGTTCATCACGCCCATCCCGGTGCAGGTGCGCACCGGCGACTGGTTCTATCTGCGGCCGGTTCTGCCCGGTGACGTCGAGCGGACCATGAACGGGCCCGTCGAGTTCTCCAGCGAAACCCTTTACCGGCGTTTCCAATCCGTGCGCAAACCGACCAAGGCCCTACTGGAGTATCTGTTCGAGGTCGACTACGCCGATCATTTCGTCTGGGTGATGACCGAGGGCGCACTGGGGCCGGTGGTCGCAGATGCCCGCGTGGTCCGCGAGGGCCACGATGCGACGACGGCCGAGGTCGCGTTCACCGTCGGCGACGACTATCAGGGTCGCGGCATCGGCACCTTCCTGATGGACGCGCTGGTGGTGTCAGCGGACTACCTTGGAATTGAACGTTTTACCGCGCGGGTGCTGAGTGACAACTACGCCATGCGGCGCATCCTGGATCGGCTCGGAGCGGTGTGGGAGCGTGAGGATCTCGGGGTGGTGCTCACCGACGTCCCGGTGCCCGCGGTCGACACGCTGAGTCTGGAACCCGAGCTGGCCGCGAAGATCAAAGACGTTACCCGTCAGGTGATCCGGGCGGTGAGCCAATGAGGCCACCACTCAGCAAGGACACGCTGATGTGCATCTCGCTGGCGGCCCGGCCCAGCAATATCGGCACCCGCTTCCACAACTACCTCTACGACGAACTCGGCCTGGACTATCTCTACAAGGCTTTCACCACAACCGATATCGCCGCGGCGATCGGAGGCGTGCGGGCGCTGGGCATCCGGGGCTGCTCGGTGTCGATGCCGTTCAAGAAGGACGTCATGGCCCTCGTCGACGAGATCGAACCGTCGGCCCTCGCGATCGACGCGGTCAACACGATCGTCAACGACCTGTCGGTGCCCGGCGGCCGCCTCGTCGCCTCCAACACCGACTATCTGGCCGTGCAAGAACTCGTCGAGCGGTTGGACCTGGCCGATGCGGTATTGATCCGGGGTAGCGGCGGCATGGCCAAGGCGGTCGGGGCAGCATTGCGGGACAAGGGATTTCGTAAGGGGACCGTCGTCGCGCGTAATGCCGAAGCCGGGCGCGCGCTGGCTGAGGCACTCAGCTACGACTATGCGCCAGAGGTCGGCACATTGACGGCGCCCATCCTGGTCAACGTCACCCCGATCGGGATGGCCGACGGGCCCGACGAACACCGCAGCGCATTCGAGCCGGCCACGATCGAGGCAGCAGGTGCCGTGGTCGACGTGGTGGCCATGCCCGCCGAAACCCCGCTGATCACCGCGGCCAGGGCTGCGGGCCTGCCGGTCATCACCGGCGCAGAGGTGATCGCGCTGCAGGCCGCAGAGCAGTTCGAGCGCTACACGGGAGTGCGGCCGACGCCTGAGCAGGTGGCCGCGGCTTCGGTCTTCTCGCGGCAGTCGGCTATGGCGTGATGACCGTCTGCTCGTCGATCAACGCAGTTGCGTCCATCAGCGGGCCCATCTGATCCTCGGTGCCATCGGCGTTGAACTGCAACACAAACAGCCCGTCGGCCCCGGGGATCACCACGGTCTTCTGGGCGATCAAGCGGGTGGCGCCGTCCTTCACATAGGTGCCGCCGATCTGGTACGCCTCGAATCCGCTCAGTTCCCCCGCCGAACCGTCGCCCTGGTTCTCGTAGCCCGGCAGGTTCTTGATCTCGTTAGGGGCGTACTCCAAGATCTTGGCCGGGTCCACGTTGCCGGTCAGCTTGGACATCAGTGCGATGATCGACGGCGGATCTGCGGCGAACTCCGGATCGGTGGATACGATTGCGCCCCATGCCCATTCGGGAGCCGACGAGGTCGCGTCCGCCCAGCCTTCGGGAATCGGCAGGTCGAACCGGGGTGTGCCCGGATCACCCCGGTGAACCGGGGTTTCGGTGATCTTGTTGTCACGGATGTAGTCGACGATCGTGTACTGGTGCCCGGCCGTCGGCCTGCCCGTGTCACCGGCTTTCGTCGGTTCGGTGCTGGTCTCGCCGACCCCGGTCGCCTCGATCGCGGTACCGGACACCGTCTTGCCGCCGCAGCCGGTCAGCATGACCCCCAGCGCGACGGCAGCGATGGCGATTCCGCCGGCCCTCATTGAGGTGGTCATCGGTCTCCAATCGGTTGGACGCCCCGGTGAGGCGCAACTGATTTGCACGATAAACGCTTTCCTGGGTCATAGCTGGCAGAAGGCGCAGTCCGCCGCCGCAATCTTTTGCGCAGTGAAATGTTCGGGTCGCTGACGTTGGACGCCTTCAGCAATTCGCGGACAGGTACACCGTTCGTTCGAGGATCTGGGCCGGGCGCACCGACGAAACGGTGCACCGGTCCAGCGGAGCAGTCCCGGCGCGGTAGATCACGACGTCGAAGCCCTGGCGTTCCAGTTCGTTCGCCGTGTCCTGCGCGGATCCGACCCCCGACGGCGCGGCCAGTGTGGCGGCGGGAAAACCCAGAGCCAGGGCCGACAGTGCCCCGCCGGCCAGCGCCGCCCCCGCCAATCCGTACACCGTTCTGCCCTTCATCGTCCTGCACGTCCCGTGGGTGGCAACCAGACCTGCGACCATTAAATTCCGCTGTATCCCAACACTTGTCGCGATGTCGACGTCCAGAAATCAGTTGACAAACAGCGCCCCGGCCGTTCTCGACAGCAAACCCGGGCTGTGGTATCAAAACCCGTGCGCCTTTTCGTCGTCCCGGCGGTCCTGCTGGTCTGCACCCTGGCTTGCGGGGTGGCATGCGGACCGCG
This sequence comes from Mycobacterium sp. DL99, assembly GCF_004762045.1. Taxonomy (GTDB): domain Bacteria; phylum Actinomycetota; class Actinomycetes; order Mycobacteriales; family Mycobacteriaceae; genus Mycobacterium. The sequence continues at coordinate 5,245,204 of NZ_SJOM01000007.1, read as the reverse complement.
GTCGGCACCAGGACCGACGCCGGCGTCGTCAACGCCCCAGGCCTCCGGCGGTGCCGTCACGGTGAACCCGGCCCGCATCGACCGGGCGCGCCAGGACCTGCCGCCCGGCTACGAGGTGGTGGCTATCGAACCGCAGGCGACCCCGGTATCGCTGTGGGGTTTCGGCCCGGAGTGGACGGCCGACCCGGCGGCTTGCGGGGCGCAAGCTGCCCGCGAAATCGAGCCGACCCGGGGTTGGTCGGCCTCCGGGCCCGGCGGCATCGTGTATGCGGGCGTCGCGAAGCTGGGGCCGGGTGTACCCGTGGAACTGCGCCGCGACCCACAATGTGAGCAGTGGAGTGTGTCGGGCGGGCATTCCGTCGGAACCGTCACCGCCGTCACGGCCCCGCCGATCGAGGGTGCGGTGACCGCCGGGATGTCCACCGCCGTCACCACGACCGTCGAAGGGGGCACCGAAACCCGATCCCACGCCGACACGTTCACCGCGGATCTGGGCGGCGGCTACCACGTCTTCGTCAGTGTGATCACCGACCCCGGCTCACCGAATCCCGCGCTCGGCCCCGCGTTCGCCTCCGACCTGCTGGTGAAAACGGTTTCGGCATTACGCGGCTGAGTCGGCGGTGCCGGGTATGTTGACGAGCGATGTGGAACCGCAACGTGTTACTCGCCAGCGTCGGCGTTCTCGCCTGCGCCTCCGGATTGGTCGCCTGCGGTCAATCGGACCAGTCGAATTCCGCCCAGGCGGACATCGCCAACGTCGCCAAGGTGCGCTCCACCTTCGGCCCGGAATTCAAGGTCACCGATGTGGCCCCGACCGGGATCGACCCGAAAATGCTGGCGCCGCAGAAGATGCCGCCCGGGGTGAAGGTCGACCCTGCCGATTGTGCGAAATTCGCCGAGGGGCAGTCATTGCCGGAGGGGCTGAAAGGCAACATGGCCGCCACCACGGCCGAAGGGGCGGGCAACCGGTTCATCGTGATGGCCGTGGAGACCTCTGAGCCGGTCCCGTTGAACGACCCGGGCGATGCGTGCAAACAGGTGAAATTCCTGGGCCCGGGCATGCGCGGGCAGGTGGATGTGGTCGAGGCCCCGCAGATCGACGGGGCCCGTACGACCGGAACCCACCGCATCGTGCAGACCGTGGTGGGTGGCCAGCCCCGCACCGGCGAGCTGTACAACTATGTCGCCAGCTTCGACACGTTCATGGTGATTGTCACGGCCAACCCATTGGTGGAGCCGGGCAAGCCGGTGGCGCCGGTGGACGACAAGCGGGCCCGCGATCTGCTCAGCGCCGCCGTGGCCGATGTAAGAGGCTAGAGACCCTCAGCGCACGTCGTGCGGACGGAACTGGATGCTGATCCGCGGCCCGACCAGGCTGGTGGTCTTCGGTATCGAATGCTCCCAGGTGCGTTGGCACGATCCGCCCATCACCAGCAGGTCGCCGTGGCGGTGCTGTAGCCGCAGGGCGTGACCGCCGCCGCGTGGGCGCAATGCGAAAACCCTTGTCGCGCCGAGCCCGACGATGGCCACCATGGTGTCCTCGGTGCGGCTGCGCCCGATGGTGTCGCCGTGCCAGGCGACGCTGTCGTTGCCGTCGCGGTACAGGCACAGGCCCGCGGTGGTGAATGGTTCGCCGAGCTCACCGCCGAAGGTGTCGTTGAGCCTGCGACGGATCTGTTTGAGCCTGGGGTGTGGCACCGGTTCGTTGAGCAGGTGGTGAAAGCTGACCAGCCGCGGCACCGCCACCACCCGGTCATACATCTCGCGTTCTTCGGACCGCCAGGGGATCCCGTCCATCAACTCCTCGAACAGCGAGTCGGCGTCGGGCAACCAGCCCGAGCGCAGTTCAACCCAGGCGTCGTTGCCGAGTCGACGACGTTCAGCGTGCTCGAACAGTGAGCCTTGCAACGCCAGCTCCATGCGCGCGAGTGTATCGCACAGACGTTCGAGTGTGTTAGAGGCGAGATGCGCCCGGACCGCTCTCGGCGAGGACGTCGCCCGGGTTGGTCAGCTGACAGGTCTTGAGGCTCAGGCAACCGCAGCCGATGCAGCCGGTCAGGTTGTCGCGCAACCGTTGTAGGTGCAGGATGCGGTCGTCGAGGTCCTGACGCCAACCGGCCGAGAGTCGGGCCCAGTCCTTGCTGGTAGGAACCCGGTCATCGGGCAGGCTGGACAGTGCGTCGCGGATGCGGGCCAGCGGTATGCCCAGGCGCTGCGACATCCGGATGAATGCCACGCGACGCAGTGTCTCGCGCGCGTAGCGGCGCTGGTTTCCCGATGTGCGGCGGCTGGCGATCAAGCCCTCGCGCTCGTAGAAGTGCAGTGCGGACACCGCCACGCCGCTGCGCAGCGACATCTCGCCAGGAGTTAACTCGTGCGTCTCCATACACCTAAACCATAGTTGAGTTAACGTCATGACGTGGAGACTGCCGCGTTCGGTTCCAACTCTGAGGTAGGCACACTGCGTGCCGTCATCCTGCACCGTCCGGGCCCGGAGCTGCAGCGGCTGACCCCACGCAACAATGACGCCCTGCTGTTCGACGGCCTGCCGTGGGTGGCGAAGGCGCAACGTGAGCACGATGCCTTCGCGGCCGTGCTGCGCTCCCGCGGCGTGGAGGTGATGCTCCTGGCCGATCTGCTGACCGAGGCGCTGGCCAGCGGTGCCGCACGGATGCACGGCATCTCCGCAGCCGTCGACGCACGACGGCTGGGTGTGCCATTGGCCCAGGAACTTTCGGCCTATCTGCGTACCCTGCCGCCGGCCGATCTGGCGCACATCCTGATGGCCGGCATGACCTTCAACGAGGTGCCCTTCCACGGGGCCGAACTGTCACTGGTGCGCCTGATGCACCACGGCGGCGATTTCGTGATCGAGCCGCTGCCCAATTTGTTGTTCACCCGGGATTCGTCGTTCTGGATCGGCCCGCGGGTGGCCATCACCTCGCTCGCGCTGCCGGCCCGGGTACGCGAAACCTCGCTGACCGACCTGATCTATGCGCACCATCCGCGGTTCCTCGGCGTCCGGCGGGCCTACGAGTCGCGCTCGGCGCCCGTCGAGGGCGGCGACGTGCTACTGCTGGGACCTGGCGTGGTGGCCGTCGGGGTGGGGGAGCGGACCACACCGGCCGGCGCGGAGGCATTGGCGCGCAGCCTGTTCGACGACGACCTGGCCCGCACCGTGCTGGCGGTGCCGATCCGCCAGGAGCGTGCCCAGATGCACCTGGACACCGTGTGCACCATGGTCGACGTCGACGCGGTGGTGATGTACCCGAACATCGTGGACTCGTTGTCGGCGTTCACCATTCACCGCACCGAGGCCGGGATCCGGATCGATGATGAAGTGCCCTTTGTGCAGGCCGCCGCCGAGGCGATGGGGATCGAGCAGCTTCGGGTGATCGACACCGGGCTCGATCCCGTCACCGCCGAACGCGAGCAATGGGATGACGGCAACAACACCCTGGCCCTGGCGCCGGGTGTGGTGGTGGCCTACGAACGCAACTCGGAAACCAATGCCCGGTTGGCTGATTCGGGTATCGAAGTGCTGCCGATCGAGGCTTCGGAGCTGGGCACGGGCCGCGGCGGGCCACGCTGCATGTCGTGCCCGGCGGCGCGGGACCTGCTCTAGGTATTGCCGTTTGAGTGGACGCCGTTTTCTACACCACGGTCGCTAGACCAGGCTTTTGCAACCCTGGCGTAGAAAACGGCGATGGGCGGCCGCAATTTCAACGGGCGGCCGCAATTTCAACGGGCGGCACGCACGGGGAACGCACACCTACCGCCAGCTCGGCAGCCAGATCTCCAGATTCCACGTCGACTGTGAAATCGGGATGCCCGTCAGGATCGGGTACAGCCACGCGAAATTCGCGATCACGAGCGCCACGTAGAAGCACACCACCAGCAGCCCCAACGTTCGACGCTCGGGGTTCTGTCTGGGTTGGTACAGGATGTCGCCGAGGATCAGTGCGATCGCCAGCACCAGGAACGGTGCCATCACGGTGGCGTAGAAGAAGTACATCTGCCGGTCGATGTCGAAGAACCACGGCAGGAAGCCGGCCGAGTAACCGACCAGCACCACGCCGTAGCGCCAGTCCCGCCGCACCAGGGCCCGCCACAGGGCCCACCCCAGCACCGGCACCGCGATGAACCACATCGCCGGAGTGCCCACCAGCATCACGGCTTTGACGCAGGACTGTGCGCCACAGCCGGCCACATCGTGGTTGTCGATCGCGTAGAGCACGGGCCGTAGCGACATCGGCCAGGTCCACGGCTTGGATTCCCACGGGTGGTGGTTGCCGTCGGCGTTGGTCAGCCCGGCGTGGAAATGGTAAGCGGCATAGGTGTAGTGCCAGAGCGACCGCAGGGCGTCGGGCAGCGGGATGATGCCGTTCTCGCCGATGGACTGGCCGGCTTCGTAGCGGTTGATGCCGGTCTCCGAGGCGAACCACGGCCCGTACGACGCGAGGTATACGGCCAACGGAATGAACCCGAACACGTATGCGGCGGGCCCCACATCACGGCGCAGCATGCCCCGCCACGGTGCCGGCACGTGGTACTGCTTGCGCGCGATCGCGTCGAGCACGAGCGTCATGACGCCGAAGAACGCCACGTAGTACAGCCCCGACCATTTGGTGGCGCAGGCCAGACCGAGCAGCACGCCCGCACCGAACCGCCACCACCGCACGCCCAGCCGGGGACCCCACGGCGTCTCGGCGATGCGGCCCTCCATGAACGCGACGTGCATGCGATGGCGCACGTCGTCGCGGTCCACCATCAGGCAGGCGAACGCCGCGACCACGAACACCACCAGGAACACGTCCAGCAGCGCCGTGCGGGCCGAGACGAAACTGACCCCGTCGGCGATCAGCAGCAGTCCGGCGATGCCGCCGACGAGGGTGGAGCGGCTGATCCGGCGCGCGATCCGCACCACCAGCAGCACGATCACCACGCCGCACATCGCCCCGGAGAACCGCCAGCCCAGCCCGTTGTAGCCGAACAGCGCCTCGCCGATCGAGAGCAGTTGCTTGCCCACCGGCGGATGCACCACGAGCCCGTAGCCCGGGTTGTCCTCGACCCCGTGGTTGTGCAGCATCTGCCACGCCTGCGGCGCGTAGTGCTTCTCGTCGAAGACCGGGGTGCCGGCATCGGTGGGCGAGCCCAGGTTCAGGAATCGACTTATGGCGGCCAGTGCGGTGATGATGGCCGTCATGAGCCAGCCCTGTAGCCGGTCCGTCGGCCCGAAATCCGGGGCCGGAATCAGCGGCGCCGGGCTGATCAACGGGACCGAGCGACCAGCCGTCGGCGATTCGGTGGCGGTGGCGGTCACGCAAGCGATCGTAGGCTGTCGGTCGTGACACCCGGCAAACTACTGATCGGCGCCACGCCGCTGGGCCGGCCCGACGACGCGTCCGCGCGGCTGGTCGAGGCACTGCAGACGGCCGACATCGTGGCGGCCGAAGACACCCGACGCGTGCGTGGTCTGGCCCAGTCGCTGGGCGTCCAGCCGACGGGCCGGATCCTGAGCTTCTTCGACCAGAACGAGGCGAGCCGCGTGCCCGGCCTGGTGGAGGAGATCGCGGCGGGTGCGACGGTACTGGTGGTCAGCGACGCCGGTATGCCGTTGATCAACGACCCGGGCTACCGCCTGGTGGCGGCCTGCGCCGAGGCGGATCTGCCGGTGTCCTGCCTGCCGGGCCCGAGTGCGGTGACGACGGCGCTGGCGGTGTCCGGGCTGGCCTCCGACCGGTTCTGCTTCGAGGGCTTCGCCCCGCGCAAGCACGCCGCCCGGCTGGCCTGGCTGCAGACGCTGGCCGCCGAACCGCGCACCACTGTGTTCTTCGAATCCCCGCGCCGGCTCGCCGAGACACTTCGCGACGCCGTCGACATGCTGGGCCCGTCGAGGCGCGCCGTGGTGTGTCGTGAGCTGACCAAGACGCATGAGGAGATCCGCCGCGGCAGTCTGGGCGAGCTCGCGGAGTGGGCCGCCGACGGCGTGCTGGGGGAGATCACCGTGGTGTTGGCCGGGGGCACCCCGACCGTCGAACTGCCCGACCTGGTGGCCGAGGTCGAGGAACTGGCGGCCGATGGGATCCGGGTCAAGGACGCCTGCGCCCAGGTGATCGCGGCGAACCCGGGGGCGCCGTCACGGCGCGAGCTCTATGACGCCGTACTGCGTGCCCGCGGCTGAACGATCGAGGCAGCCTTGTGCAGGCACTCCTCCCATTCCGCGTCGACTTCGGAATCGGCGGTGATACCGCCGCCCACCCCGAGAACCGCCGACCCGTCGGGGCCGAACTCCACGGTGCGGATCGCCACGTTGAGCTCACAGCCCGCCACGGGCGAAGCCAAACCGACTGTGCCGCAATAAACTCCGCGTCGTGCAGGTTCCCACTGCCGCAGCAGCTGGCGGGCCCGCCGCTTCGGGGTGCCCGTGACCGAGGCCGGCGGGAAGGTGGCGTCCAGCAGCGCGCTCATCGGGAGGTGCGCGGGCACCTCGGCGGTGACGGTCGAGACCAGGTGCCAGACCCCGGGCGCCGGATGCACTGCGAGCAGTTCGGGCACCGTCACGCTGCCGGTGGTCGCGACGCGTCCCAGGTCGTTGCGGACCAGGTCGACGATCATGACGTTCTCGGCGACATCCTTGACCGAGGCCAGCAGTGCGGCCGGATCAGCCGAGCACGGCAGCGTGCCCTTGATCGGGCTGGAGGCCACCGCGGTGCCCGCCCGGCGCAGGAACAATTCCGGTGACAGCGAGGCCACGGCACCCCAGTCCCCGGCCACATACGCGGCCCGCGCAGGCGCAGTCCGGGCCACTGCCTCGGTGAAGAAATCGATCGGCTCGCCGTCGATGCGGCCGGTGAACCTGGTGCACACACAGGCCTGATACACCTCGCCCGCCGCGATGGCCTCCAGGCAGGCCAGCACGCCCCGACGGTGATCAGCGCGATCGGGGGCCACCCAGGTCAGGGTGGAGGCGTGTGGTGGCGCAGCCGCCGGCTCCAGCGCTCGGAGCCAGGTGGGAAGTGCTGCACCACTGAGACTTTCGAACCACCAGAGGCCGTCGCCGTCCTGGCGCAGCACGCAGTCCGACCAGCCGCCGGCCGCCACCGGGATGCGCGGCGGTGCGCCGTCGGCACCCGGGTCCGGGTAGCAGAGGTAGCCGAACCATCCGCCACCCACACCGCCTGCCGGTCCCGAGGCGTCCTGAGCTACATCGAAGACAGCCGCCGGCGCCACGGAGGCCACCGGTACCGAGGGCGCGATCACCGCACGTGAGCCGAACCAGTCGCCGATCACTGCGGCCGGCGGCGCCAGGCCCGCGGCGCGTGCGGCCGCGGCGACACCACGCAGCACCGCCGGGGCATCCCCCAGCGCGCCGAGCCTCTCGATCCGCATGCCATCAGCTTGCTTCCTCCCGCGAGCAGACGCAAAACTGCCCATTCCCGCGCGAAAATGGGCAGTTTTGCGTCTGGCCGCGGGGAAAACTCAGCGGCTGATCACCCGCGGGACGTCGACACCGGTCAGCTTGTCCGGATTGCGCATCGCGTAGAAGTGGGTGATCTTGCCGTCGGTGACCTCGACGGTGACAACGCCCTCGAAGCTGTCTTCGAGGTACATCTTGAACGCGGGGGCGTTGTTGTACGTCGTGGGCTCGAAGTGGCCGCCCTGCGCCACAAACCGCATCAGGCCCATGACCAGCTTGGCCACCGATTGGGCCCCGGACACCGGCCTGCGGGCGGCGCTGCGCTTACCGTCGCTGTCTGCTGTCCACACCACGTCCGGCGCGAGCAATTCCAGCAACACGTTCATGTCGCCGGTCGTCGCCGCGGTGAAGAACCGCTGGGTGATCTCGGTCGACACCTGCGGATCGACGGGTTCGAACCGCTTGCGCCGTGATTGCACATGGTTGCGGGCGCGGTGCGCCATCTGGCGCACCGCGCTCGCGGATTTGCCGATCGCCGAGGCGATCTCGTCGTGGCTGAACCCGAACACCTCGCGCAGCACGAACACAGCGCGCTCATCGGGTGTCAGCGTTTCGAGCACCACCAGCATCGCCATCGAAACCGACTCGGCCAGAACCACATCCGCTGAGGGATCGCCCGCGCCGCTGATACTGTCGGCCAGCAGCAGCGGCTCGGGCAGCCACGGACCCACGTACTCCTCACGGCGTCGCGACTGGGCCCGAAGGGCATTGAGCGCCTGGCGAGTGACGAGCTGGGCCAGGAACGCCTTGGTATCGCGCACCGTGTCCAGATCGACCTCGGCCCAGCGCAGGTAACTCTCCTGCAGGACATCGTCAGATTCCGTTGCCGTACCGAGGATCTCGTAGGCGATGGTGAACAACAACGGCCGCAGTAGCGTGAACCGTTCGGCGTGTTCGTTCGAGTTACCTGCACTGGGGGTGTTCATCAGGCGAAACTCTCCTTGCGTGCCTCGGCGAGCTGCCGTGCCCGGTTGTCGCCCTTGAACCAGAAGTACGACCCCGGCTTGACGCCCTCCTTGCGCAGGAACGTCACGGTCGCGCGGCACACCTGCTCCTTGAAGAAGGCGGCCGTGCGCCCGCCGATGAAGACGCGGCGCGGGCTGTCGTCGGAGTGGCAGAGCTGCACCGTGCCGTAACTCCGGCCGACGCTCACGCACTGTCCGGCGAAGGCCTGGTTGATGACCTTGGGCTCGGCGCCCGCGATCCGGGCCAGCACGGTGTTGGCGGCCTGGACCCCCATCGGGCCCGCCGACTGGCAGCTCATCCGCAGCGGAACCCCCGACGGTGAGGCCGCGTCTCCGGCCGCGACGACGTGCGCGTCGTCGATGCTGGTCAGGGTTTCGTCGGTGAGCAACCGGCCCAGCTCGTCGGTGCGCAGCCCGCTGGCCGCGGCCAGCCCGGGAACCCCGAACCCGGTGGTCCACACCGTGACCGCACTGGGCAGCCGGTTCCCGTCGGCCAGCGTGACGGCATCGGGCTCGACCCCGGTCACCAGGATCTCGGGTCCGTCGACGATCGAGACACCGAGTTTGGTCAGCGCCTTGACGACCGAGCGACGGGCACCGGTGCCCAGCGACGCCCCGACCACGTCGGTGACCAGGGTGACCGCGCGGCCCTGCTCGGCGAACTCGCCCGCGGCCTCGATCCCGGTCAGGCCGCCGCCGACGACGACCACCGGGGCCGACATCGGGACATCCTGCAGGCGGGCGTGCAGCCGCTGGGCCTGCTCGAGTTCCGAAAGCGGATAGGCGAATTCGGCGGCCCCGGGCACCGAGGCGGGCACTCCGGCGGTGCTGCCGACGGCATAGACCAGGTAGTCGTAGTCGAGCACCTCGCCGGAGGCCAACTGCACCTGACGGATGTCGGCGTCGATGTACTCGGCGCCGTCGACCAACAGCCGGACCCCGTTGCCCAGCAGTTCGTCGTAGGCCGTGGTGGCGCCGCGGTTGCCGGCTGCGAGCTGGTGCAGCCGGATGCGCTCGACGAACTCGGGCCGCGGATTGAGCAGCGTGACAACCACTCCCGGAGTGCCCTGCAGTCGGTTGGCCGCCAGCACCCCGGCGTAACCGCCGCCGATCACGACCACTCGGGTGTTCTGCGCAATTCTTTCGGTCATGGGAGCGTCTCCTGTTCTCAAAGGCTTGTGCCCTCAAGACACCGCGCATCCCCGATATGTGACAGCAGACCCGCGCGATGTGGCCTACATCACTCGAACGGCTAGACGAGCCCCAGAGCGAGCATCGCGTCGGCCACCCGGATGAAGCCGGCGATGTTGGCGCCCGCCACGTAGTTGCCCGGCTGTCCGTACTCGTCCGCGGTGGTCAGGCACCGGTCGTGGATGCGCCGCATGATCTCGGCCAACCGCGCCTCGGTGTCGTCGAAGTTCCACGAGTCCCGCGAGGCGTTCTGCTGCATCTCCAGCGCACTGGTGGCCACGCCGCCCGCATTGGCGGCCTTGCCCGGGGCGAACCGCACCCCAGCCTCCTCGAAGAACTTCACGGCCTCGGGGGTACACGGCATGTTGGCGCCCTCGGCCACGATCTGGCAGCCGGACTTGATCAGCATGGTCGCGTCGACGCCGGAGACCTCGTTCTGGGTGGCGCACGGCAACGCGATGTCGCACGGCACCTCCCACACGCTGCGCCCGGTCACGACCTCCGCCGCGCCGCCGCGGGCCTCGGCGTAATCCTCGATGCGGCCGCGGCGCAGCTCCTTGACCTCCTTGAGCAGGTCGAGGTCGATGCCCTTGTCGTCGCGTACGTAGCCGCTGGAATCCGAGCAGGCCACCACGGTCCCGCCCAGCGAGTGCACCTTCTCGATCGCGTAGATCGCCACATTGCCCGAACCGGACACCACGACCTGCTTGCCCTCGAAGGACTGCCCGCTCGACCGCAGGATCTCGTCGACGAAGAACACCGTGCCGTATCCGGTGGCCTCGGTGCGGACCTGGGATCCGCCCCAGGTCAGGCCTTTGCCGGTGAGCACGCCGGATTCGTAGCGGTTGGTGATCCGCTTGTATTGGCCGAACAGGTAACCGATTTCGCGCATGCCGACGCCGATGTCGCCGGCCGGGACGTCGGTGTACTCGCCGATGTGGCGGTACAGCTCGGTCATGAAGGACTGACAGAACCGCATCACCTCGGCGTCGGAGCGGCCCTTGGGGTCGAAGTCCGATCCGCCCTTGCCGCCGCCGATCGGCAGGCCGGTCAGCGAGTTCTTGAAGATCTGCTCGAAGCCCAGGAATTTCACGATGCCGAGGTAGACCGACGGGTGGAACCGCAGGCCGCCCTTGAACGGTCCGAGCGCCGAGTTGAATTCGACCCGGAAGCCCCGGTTGATCTGCGCGGTGCCGGAGTCGTCGAGCCAGGGCACCCGGAAGATGATCTGGCGTTCGGGCTCGCACAGCCGGCGGATGATGGCGCCGTCGGCGTAGTCGGGGTGCTTGGCCACCACCGGCCCGAGGCTGGTCAGCACCTCGTATACGGCTTGGTGGAATTCCTTCTCGCCGGCGTTACGTTGCGCGACTTCCTCGTAGATCGCCTGCAGTTTCTCGTGTAATACAGCCATCTCAGTCCATCTGGTAGCGGGGGAAAACCCCGGTGGGCGCGGGCAATTCGGTACCTGGCTTGAGCCGGGTCCCGATGGAGTCGAAGTCGCGTGCGTCGGTCGGCTGGCCCAGCAGGTCGAGCAGCTTGGCCGTCGAGTCCGGCATCACCGGCTGCGTCAGCAGCGCCGCGATTCGCACTACCTCGAGCGTCGTGTAGAGCACCGTACCGAATCGCTGTTGGTCGGTTGGATCGTCGGACTTGCGCAGCACCCAGGGCTCCTGGGCGGAGAAGTAGCGGTTCGCCGCGCCGAGTACCGACCAGATCGATTCAAGTGCGAGGTGCATCGCCGGCACATCGTAGTGCGCGCGCACCTGTTCGAGTAGGGCATCGGCGGCCCTCAGCATGGCCGTGTCGTCGTCGGTGAACGCTCCCGGGTCGGGCACCACGCCGTCGAGGTTTTTGGCCACCATCGACAGGGAGCGTTGCGCCAGGTTGCCCAGTTCGTTGGCCAGGTCGGCGTTGATCCGGCCGATGATGGCTTCCTCGCTGTAGCTGCCGTCCTGGCCGAAGGACACCTCGCGCAGGAAGAAGTAGCGCACCTGATCGAGTCCGAACGTGTCGACGAGTGCGATCGGGTCGACGACATTGCCGACCGACTTGCTCATCTTCTCGCCCTTGACGTTGATGAAGCCGTGTGCGAAAACCCGCTCGGGAAGCGCAATCCCGGCCGACATCAGGAACGCCGGCCAGTACACGCTGTGGAACCGGATGATGTCCTTGCCGATCATGTGCAGCTTGGCGGGCCAGTACTTGCCGAAGGTCTCTGACGCCGTGTCCGGATATCCCACCCCGGTCAGGTAGTTGGTCAGTGCGTCCACCCACACGTACATCACGTGGTCGGGATGGTCGGGGACCGGCACGCCCCAGTCGAACGTGGTCCGCGAGATCGACAGGTCCTTCAGCCCGCCGGAGACGAAGCTGACGATCTCGTTGCGGCGCACATCGGGTCCGATGAATTCGGGGTGGGCCTCGTAGTGGGCCAGCAGGCGCTCGGCATAGGCCGACAACCGGAAGAAGTAGGTCTGCTCCTCGGTCCAGGTGACCGGTGTGCCCGTCTCGATCGCGGTGCGGGTGCCGTCGGGTCCCTCGGTGGTCTCGTCCTCGGCGAAGAAGCGCTCGTCGCGCACCGAGTACCAGCCGGAGTAGGTGCCCAGGTAGATGTCCCCGGCCTCGAACATCGCGCGCCAGATCGCCTTGGACGCCTCATAGTGGTCGGCGTCGGAGGTGCGGATGAACCGGTCGAAGGAGATGTTGAGCTTCTCCTGCAGCCGCTGGAACACGTCGGAGTTGCGGTTGGCCAGCTCTGCTGCCGAGATGCCCTCGGCAGCGGCGGTCTCGGCCATCTTCTGGCCGTGGACGTCGGTACCGGTCAGGTAGCGCACGTCGAAGCCGTCGAGTCGCTTGAACCGGGCGATCGCATCGGTGGCGATGTACTCGTAGGCGTGCCCGATATGCGGCGCACCGTTGGGATAGGCGATGGCCGTAGTTATGTAGAAAGGCTCACTCATTTGGTCCCACCTTATTGTGTTGCGGTGGGTTCGAAACGCACCGCCAGGGAGAAACCGCCAGCCCCGGAGCCTTTGGGTCCGCTGGTCGACGCACATACTCATCTCGACGCCTGCGGTGCCCAGACCGCTGAGGATGTCCGCGCGATCATGGACCGCGCGGCCGCCGTCGGGGTGGTCCAGGCGGTCACCATCGCCGATGATCTGGACTCGGCACGCTGGGTGACCACGGCCGTCGATGCTGATGAGCGGGTTTTCGGGGCGGTGGCGCTGCATCCCACCCGGGCCAACGTGCTCGACGATGCGGCCCGGGCCGAGTTGGAGCGGCTGGCCGCCCATCCGCGGGTGGTCGCGGTCGGGGAGACCGGGATGGACCTGTACTGGCCGGGCCGGTTGGACGGCTGTGCGACGCCGGCCGAGCAGCGCGAGGGTTTCGCGTGGCACATCGACCTGGCAAAGCGCACCGGCAAGCCGTTGATGATCCACAACCGCGACGCCGACGCCGAGGTTCTCGACGTGCTTCGCGCCGAAGGGGCGCCCGAGACAGTGATCTTCCACTGTTTTTCCTCCGGACCGGAGATGGCCCACACCTGTGTGGAAGCCGGCTGGGTGCTGAGCCTTTCGGGCACGGTCAGCTTCAAGAATGCCGCTGAGCTGCGGGAAGCTGCCCGGCTGATCCCTCCCGGCCAGCTGTTGGTCGAGACTGACGCGCCGTTTTTGACCCCGCACCCGTTCCGCGGAGCACCGAACGAGCCGTACTGCCTGCCATACACTGTGCGGGCACTCGCAGAGTTGCTGGACCGACCTGCCGAAGAGGTCGCGTCCGAGACCGCAGCCACTGCGGCGCGGGTGTACGGACTTAACGGGAGTTGCCGGTCGTAGGCCGATTCGTTACCGTCTTGTGATCAAAGCTCAACCGCCGGCGGTGATGCATGCCGTCCGAACCGGGGAGAAAAACGAGAACCGTGGACGCGCTCAACAAAATTCATGAATCCCGATCACCGCTGCTGCGAGGCGTGGTGGGGGCCTTACTGGTCACGCTCACCGCGGCCGGGGGCTACGCCGTCGGATCGCACAAGACCGTCACGCTGAGCGTCGACGGCGCACCGATGACCGTGACGACGATGAAGTCCCGGGTGATCGATGTCGTCGAGGAGAACGGATTCTCGGTAGGCGACCGCGACGATCTCTACCCCGCCGCCGACGAGTCAGTGAACCAGGCCGACACGATCGTCCTGCGCCGCAGCCGGCCGCTGCAATTGTCGTTGGACGGTAACGACAGCAAGCAGGTCTGGACCACCGCCTCGACCGTGGATGAGGCCCTGGCGCAGCTGAAGATGACCGACAAGGCACCGGCCGCGGCGTCCCGCGGCAGCAGGGTGCCGCTGGGCGGTATGGCACTTCCCGTGGTGAGTGCCAAGACAGTGCGGATCGACGATGGCGGCAACGTCCAGACTGTGCATCTGGCTGCCCCGAACGTGGCGGGCCTGCTCGCCGCTGCGGGGGCACCGCTGGAGCAGAACGACACCGTGGTTCCGGCGGCATCGACCCCGGTCACCGAGGGTATGCAGCTTCAGGTGACCCGCATGCGTATCGAGAAGGTCACCGAGCGGGTGGAGCTGGCCCCGGGCAACAAGCGCATCGAAGACCCCGAGCTGAACATGAGCCGCAAGGTCGTCGAGGACGCCGGCGCCCCGGGCACCCAGGACGTGACCTACGCGGTGGCCAAGGTGAACGGTGTGGAGACCGGCAGGCTGCCAGTAGCCAATGTCGTGATCGATCCGGCGCGCGACGGCGTGCTGAGGGTCGGAGCAAAGCCGGGCACCGAAGTTCCGCCGGTTAGCAATGGGGCTGCCTGGGACGCGCTTTCGCAGTGCGAAGCCGGAGGTAACTGGGCCATTAACACTGGTAACGGATTTTTTGGCGGGGTCCAATTCGACCAGAACACCTGGGAGCGACAGGGTGGTCTGCGGTATGCTCCGAGAGCCGATCTGGCGACTAGAGAAGAGCAGATTGCGATTGCTACGGTGACGCAGGCCCGGCAGGGTTGGGGAGCTTGGCCAGTGTGTAGTGGGAGGATTGGGGCGCGCTGACTATTCGACTCCTCGGGCGGACCGAGATACGACGCTTGGCGAAAGAAATCGACTTTCGGCCACGCAAGGCCTTTGGCCAGAACTTTGTTCACGATGCCAATACCGTTCGGCGCATTGTGTCGGCCTCCGGGATTCACCGGAACGACCGTGTGCTCGAAGTAGGACCCGGTCTCGGGTCGTTGACTCTGCCCCTGTTGGACCGTGGCGCCAGGGTGACCGCCGTGGAGATCGATCCGGTGCTGGCCAAGCAATTGCCGGCCACCATCGCCGATCATTCCCACAGCGAGATCAACCGGCTCACGGTGATCAATCAGGACATCCTGACGCTGATGCCGTCTGATTTGACCGAGCAGCCGACCGCGTTGGTGGCGAACCTGCCGTACAACGTGGCGGTGCCCGCACTGCTGCACCTGTTGGCCGAGTTCCCGTCGATCCGGACGGTGATGGTCATGGTGCAGGCCGAGGTGGCCGAGCGCCTCGCGGCCGACCCCGGCGGCAAGGACTACGGCGTACCCAGTGCCAAGGCGCGTTTCTACGGAAACGTGCGCAGGCACGGGATGGTGTCGCCGACGGTGTTCTGGCCCATCCCTCGGGTGTACTCCGGACTGGTCCGCATCGACCGGTACGAGACATCGCCGTGGCCGACCGACGCCGAGTTCCGCGATGAGGTGTTCAAGCTCATCGACATCGGATTCGCGCAGCGGCGCAAGACCTCTCGCAACGCATTCGCGGACTGGGCGGGCTCGGGCAACGAGTCGGCCGAGCGGCTGCTGGCCGCCAGTATCGACCCGTCGCGCCGTGGTGAGACGCTGGGCATCGCGGACTTCGTCCGGCTGCTGCAGCGGGCCAAAGAGGCTGAGGGTGAGGCAGCGGCCGAAGTTGAGGCGGCACACTAGCCACCTGCGCTGAACGTGAAGAAGATCGCGAGATTGTTCGACAATCTTGCGATCTTCTTCACATCGCAGGCTCGATCACTTCGATCACCAGCCTGACGAACTCCGAGCACGATGCGTGGCGCCGGTCCGGTTCCTTGGCCATCGCCCTGGCGATGATCGAGTCCGCCCCACGTGGAATCCAGCTGCAGCGCTGCGATATTCGTGGCGGACGGCTGTACAGCTGCTGATCGATCAGGGCCACCGCGGTATCCGCGGTGAACGGGGGCGACCCGGTCAGCAGTTCGACCGCCGTGCAGGCCAGTGCGTACTGGTCCGTCGCCGCCGACGGCGTCCTCCCGACGAGCAGTTCGGGCGCCGAATAGGCCAGTGACGCTTGGATGTTCGGATGCGGCTGGAACGCTTGACGGGTGATGCGCCGGGCGGGGTCGAGGCTCATCCGTGAGCGATCGTGGGACAGGCGCGCGGCGACGTCCTCGGCCATCGAGTGCGCCACGCCGAAATCGATCAGCACTGCCCGCGAGAATGGTTGATCGACAAGGATATTGGCGGGTTTGACGTCACAGTGCACGATTCCGCGCCGGTGGGCGAGGTCGAGTGCCCCCGCGATCTGGGTCAACGCGGTGAGCCGCTCGGGTATGCCGGGCAGGTGGTTCGCCGTGCCGCCGAGGAGCTCCATCGCCAGCCAGCCCGGGCCTGCGGCATACACCGTGACGATGTTGGGATGGGTGAGCTGACGGGCGAAGTCGAACTCGCGTTGCAGCCGGGCCAGGTGGGCGGGTTGGCGGTGCTGATCATCGAGAACCTTGAGCGCGACGGTGGCCCCGTCGGGGTCGCGGGCCAGGTATACGACGGCTGAGCCGCCGGTCCCCACGACTTTCACCGCGGTGTATCCCGCGACGATCACCTCGGGTGAGGGCACCGTCTCAGCTTAAGTTCACCGACAACCGCGGGTGAGCGGCGATAGTGTCGTGGCCGTGTCAGCATCCGACGGCAGTACCGCATCCGAGTGGGTCCCCACCGGTTCTGTCACCGTGCGCGTCCCCGGCAAGGTGAACCTGCACCTGGCCGTCGGCGATGTGCGCGACGACGGTTACCACGACCTCACCACGGTGTTCCACGCCGTGTCGCTCCTGGACGAGGTGACGGTGCGCAACGCCGATATGTTGTCGCTGACCGTCGAGGGGGAGGGCGTGGAGTCGGTGCCCACCGACGAGCGCAATCTGGCTTGGCGCGCGGCCGAGCTGCTGGCCGAGCATGTGGGCCGGTCGCCGGACGTGGCGATCAGCATCGACAAGTCGATCCCGGTGGCCGGTGGCATGGCCGGCGGCAGTGCCGACGCGGCCGCGGTGCTGGTGGCGATGAACACGCTGTGGGAGCTCGGGGTGCCCAGGCGCGATCTGCACGCCCTGGCCGCTCGGCTGGGCAGTGACGTGCCGTTCGCGCTGCACGGCGGCACGGCGCTGGGCACGGGGCGCGGTGAGGAACTGGCCACGGTCCTGGCCCGCAGTACCTTCCACTGGGTGTTGGCGTTCGCACACAAGGGTCTGTCCACCCCGAAGGTGTTCGGTGAGCTGGATCGGCTGCGTGCGGACACCTCGACCGGCGGCCCGCCCCGGGCCGAGGAGCCCGAGCCCGTGCTGGCCGCGCTGGCGTCCGGTGATCCGGCCGAACTCGCCGCACTGCTGGGCAATGACCTGCAGCCGGCGGCGCTGAGCCTGTACCCGGACCTGCGCCGGACGTTGCGTGCCGGGGTGGAGGCCGGCGCGCTGGCCGGCATCGTGTCCGGATCCGGGCCGACGTGCGCGTTCCTGTGCCCGTCCTCGACGTCGGCGGTGGACGTCGGCGCCGAGTTGGCCGGGGCGGGGGTGTGCCGGACAGTGCGGGTGGCCAGCGGTCCGGTGAGCGGTGCCCGGGTCGTCCCGGAGCCGTCGACCTCGGCCTGACACTGTGACGCAGACCTCAATTAACGCGAGGGTTTGGCCAGTTACTTAAGGGTCTCTTAAGATGAGCGACGGTGAATGCTAGCGATCTTGCATCGGGTACGACTTGTGCGCCCGCCGCCCGTAACGGTGGGCGGCCGCGAAGCTGTATTCCCGGTTCTGGGGCATCACCTTTTCGAGACATAACTGCTCCCCAATCGTGTGCGCGCGCCTACCCAAAAGCGGTGTGCAGCGGGCGGAGCATGGATAACCGGGCAACTGCACCTGGCGCACTGTCGCTGGTGCCGGGGCCGCGGAAGCCAAGGAGGTCGTCGTGAGCAGATTCACCGAGAAGATGTTCCGCAATGCTCGTGAGAGCAAGCGCGGGATGGTGACCGGTGAGCCGCATGAGCCGGTTCGCCACACCTGGGGTGAGGTTCACGAGCGCTCCCGCCGCATCGCAGGCGGCCTGGCGGCCGCTGGTATCGGCCACGGCGACGCCGTCGGTGTGCTGGCCGGTTTCCCGGTGGAGATCGCGCCGACCGCCCAGGGCGTGTGGATGCGGGGCGCGAGCCTGACCATGCTGCACCAGCCGACTCCGCGCACGGACCTGGCGGTGTGGGCCGAAGACACCATGAACGTGATCGGCATGATCGAGGCCGACGCCGTCATCGTCTCCGAGCCGTTCCTGGTCGCCATCCCGGTGCTGGAGGAAAAGGGCATCAAGGTGCTCAAGGTCGGCGACCTGCTGGCGGCCGACCCGATCGACCCGGTGGAAACCGGCGAGGACGATCTGGCGCTGATGCAGCTGACGTCCGGCTCCACCGGCTCGCCCAAGGCCGTGCAGATCACGCACCGCAACATCCACTCGAACGCCGAGGCGATGTTCATCGGCGCGCAGTACGACGTCGACAAGGACGTCATGGTCAGCTGGCTGCCCTGCTTCCACGACATGGGCATGGTCGGCTTCCTGACCATCCCGATGTACTTCGGCGCCGAGCTCGTCAAGGTCACGCCGATGGACTTCCTGCGTGACACCCTGCTGTGGGCCAAGCTCATCACCAAGTACAAGGGCACCATGACCGCGGCGCCCAACTTCGCCTACGCGTTGTTCGCCAAGCGGTTGCGCCGTCAGGCCAAGCCCGGCGAGTACGACCTGTCCACCCTGCGGTTCGCGCTCTCGGGCGCCGAGCCCGTGGAGCCTGCCGATGTCGAGGACCTGCTCGACGCGGGCAAGCCGTTCGGCCTTCCCTCGTCGGCGATCCTGCCGGCCTACGGCATGGCCGAGACCTGCCTGGCGGTGTCGTTCTCCCCGTGCGACGCCGGCCTGGTGGTCGACGAGGTCGATGCCGACCTGCTGGCCGCGCTGCGCCGTGCCGTGCCCGCAACCAAGGGCAACACCCGGCGGCTGGCCTCACTCGGCCCGCTGCTGAAAGACCTTGAGGCCCGTGTCGTCGACGAGCACGGCGACGTGATGCCGGCCCGCGGCGTCGGCGTCATCGAGCTGCGCGGCGAATCGCTGACCCCCGGCTACATCACCATGGGCGGCTTCCTGCCGGCCCAGGACGAGCACGGCTGGTACGACACCGGCGATCTCGGTTACATCACCGAAGAGGGCAACGTCATCGTGTGTGGTCGCGTCAAGGACGTGATCATCATGGCCGGGCGCAACATCTACCCGACCGACATCGAGCGCGCCGCCGGTCGCGTCGAGGGCGTCCGCCCCGGCTGCGCCGTGGCGGTGCGTCTGGACGCCGGGCACTCGCGTGAGACCTTCGCCGTCGCCGTGGAGTCCAACGCCTGGCAGGACCCGGCCGAGGTGCGCCGCATCGAGCATCAGGTGGCCCACGAGGTGGTCTCCGAGGTCGACATGCGTCCGCGCAACGTCGTGGTGCTCGGGCCGGGCAGCATTCCGAAGACCCCGTCGGGCAAGCTGCGCCGCGCCAACTCGGTCTCCCTGGTCACCTAGCCTTTTCTGGCTTCCTGCGCCGCGAGCGTGCGTGTCTGCTGGTCGACACGCCGCTGGCGGCGCAACATTTTGCGCACCCTCGCGCACTTCTGAGTTGAGCCTCTCTCGACACACCGGGTTTCGGCGTGCATTTCGCAATGTGGGCACTGCGGGTACCTGCGACGTCGATCAAAAGCCATGACAGCACAGTCAATTTGCTCATCGTTAATGCAATGTTTGCGTATTCTGTCGCAGAAAGCACTTTGAAGAGAGGATCGGAATGGTCAAATCCCGATGGGTTTCGGCGATCCTCGGCACAGGCGTTATTGCTGCCGGGATTACCGCGGGCACCGCGTGGGCGGGTGGCCCCGGTGGTTACGTCGAGGACCCCGAAGACATTTTTGCTGCCGTCGGCACCGGCGAATTCATCGACACCATAGCGGGTTTCACCGCTACCGGTGATACGAGCGAAGAGGCCTCGGCGGCGGTGATCGCGGCCTGCCAGAGCGCGGGAGGTGTGGAGTGCACCGCTGACGAGGTGACCAACGACAACCTCTGCATCGTGTCCGTCGCGAGCCCTAGCAACCACGCGGTGGCCGGCGGTGCCGGGGCGACGGTCGAGGCTGCCCGCCAGGACGCATTCAACCGGGCGGCGGCGAACAACACCCCGCTCGATGCGGATTCCCCCGTCGTCGTATCGGCCTGCCCGTGATGAGCGGGCGGATGTCGGCGCGTTCGGCGCATCGCAGTTCGGGTGTAGCGGTCGTAGCCCGGAAAGGGAAGGACAAGATGACTGGTCGCGGCAAGTTTGCATTCTTGATGGCGAGTTTGGCTGCCGTATCGGTCGTTTCGGCACCGGTTGCCAGTGCTCGGCCGACCTGCCAGGACACGGCCACCAAGACGATCTGCACGACCAATGGCAGCACCTCGATCAAGGCGCGACCAGGAACGACGGCGCCGCCGGCCAATCAGCCGGTGTTCCCGTGGTTGGGGATGCCTGGGGCTCGCCGCTAGTTATTCGCCGAGTCGGTACCAAGCACCCGCGAGCGGGCGTGTCATTCGTGACGCGCCCGCTCGTGGTCGTTATGGCGCCGTCGAGCATGTCCGACATCATTTGCTGCGCTGGGTATTTGCGGTCTTGTCGGCTTGCATCCGGTTGTAGACCCGCCACCAGATCATCTCGTGGTCGACGGCGGTGATCTCGCCGCGGGCGAGGCACTCGTCGGCGTGTAGGAGTTCGGCGGCCAGCACGACCAGGCGCTCGCGGGCGGCCGCAGATCCAGGATCGTCGTAACCGGCCATCGTCGTGGCGCACAGCGTTCGCACGCCGTGGAACGCGCTGCCGGCCAGGCCGAGCACAACGGCTCCCGCGGCGAGGAACACCGCGGTGGAAATCCCGAACGCGGGCCAGGGCGACATCTGCCCGCCCAGCCACAGCTGGCACAGCAGCCATACGAACATTCCCCACAGCGGCCAGCCCCGTGCCAGCCGGACGAGGCGGCGTTCAGCGGCACTCAGGCCGGGCGGGTACACCACCAAGCGGTAGTAGGTGATGCCGAAACGGCCGGGCCTGACCTGCACACAGCCCCACGCCCGGGAGCCGTCGAGAAGCGGGTGCAGTAGCCGGTTGCCGTCCATACCTCGGGTGTACCCGCTACGCAGGTGCCCGCATCGCGCCCGAACGGTTTCTTTACGCCCACGAGCTGGATTCTTGCGTGCTGGGTATAGAGAACTATACTCAGCCTGATGACGCCGAAACTCCCACCTCGCCTGGCCGACCACCCGACTGTCCGCGCGGTGCGGGCCCGTGCGGACACAGCTGTTCCGGACGTGATCGACGCCGATTGGCTGCGGGCATTGTGTCTGGACGCCGGGGCCGACGACGTGGCCTTCGCCAGTGCGGACGACCCCGCGCTGGCCTCGGAGCGCGAACACGTCGAGGCCGCACTGCCGGGGGTTCGCAGTTACATCTCGCTGGTGGTCAAGATGAACCGCGACAACGTACGTTCGTCCACCCGCAGCGTGGCCAACCAGGAGTTCCATCGCAGCGGCGAGATCATCAACGAGGCGGCGCACCGGATCACCCGGGCCCTGGAGGATGCCGGCCATCGTGCGGTGAACCCGTCGGCGACCTTTCCGATGGAGATGGACAGGTTCCCCGGGCGGATCTGGGTGGTGGCGCACAAGCCGGTCGCGGTGGCCTCAGGGCTGGGGGTGATGGGCATCCACCGCAACGTGATCCACCCCAGATTCGGCAATTTCATCCTGCTGGCGACGATTCTGGTCGGTGCGCCGATCAGCAGTTACGGCGTGCCGCTGGACTATTCGCCGTGCCTGGAATGCAAGCTGTGCGTGGCGGCCTGCCCGGTCGGGGCGATCGGCAAGGACGGCGAGTTCGACTTCGTCGCCTGCTCGGTGCACAACTACCGCGAGTTCATGGGCGGGTTCACCGACTGGGCACAGACCATCGCCGACAGCAGCGATGCCGCCGATTTCCGGTCCCGGGTCAGCGATTCCGAGAATGCGTCGATGTGGCAGAGCCTGTCGTTCAAGGCCAATTACAAGGCGGCCTACTGCCTGGCGGTATGTCCGGCGGGCGAGGACGTCATCGAGCCCTACCTCGATGACCGCAAGGAGTTCATGGACCGGGTGCTCAAACCCCTGCAGGACAAGCGCGAAACGCTGTATGTACTGCCGAACTCGGCGGCCAAGGCCCACGCCGAGAAGCGGTATCCACACAAGACCGTCAAGGTGGTGGACAGCGGAATCCGGGGTCTGTGACCGGCCGATGGAATCACCGTGAGCGCAACGCCCGACCGGTCATCCCTCGACGGCTAACGTGGCTCGACGATGGCGACACAGCAGGGCGACTTTCGGCTGTGGGCATTTGGTGATGCCCACGTCGGGACCGACAGGCAGTTCGGCCGGGAGAGCCTCGCCGAGGCCATCCGGCAGTCGGAATTCGGTGGAGCGCAAGGCGGTCCGCCGTTCGGCTGGGACATCGCCGTCGACGTCGGCGACATGTCCGGTGCCCATCACCGCCTGCCCGACGACGCCGAGGGGCAGGAGGTGCGCCGGCAGCTCTCGGCGTTGCGCAAACACCGGCGTGAAGACGTGTACTCGGTGTGCGGAAACCACGACCGCAGCGGTCTTTCCGAACCCGACGCCTGGTGGTGGCAGAAATGGATCGATCCGCTGGGCGCGCACCCCGCACATTCCGGCGTCGACGCCGCGGCCCGGCGATATCGGGTCAGCGGTACCTGGGAACGCTATTCGTTCCGGGTGGGCAACCTGCTGTTCCTGATGCTCAGCGACCGGAACGAGCCGTCTCAGGCCGTGGGCCGGGGCACGCTCGGCGGTAACCCTGGTGGGGTGGTCTCCGCCGAGACATTCGACTGGTGGGCGAACATGGTTGAACAGAACCGTGATTCGATCATCATCACGGTGCACCACTACGTGCTCAAGGACACGACGGTGGCGTCAGGGGAGTGGGAGGGGGTGCGCCGCGACGCGGACGGAAAGCTCCACGAGCACTACCACCGCCCGTTCCTGGAGGGGACGCCGCAGGGCGCGTCCTACCTGTACTGGGTCGGCGGCAAGCCGGACTCCGGGGCCTTCGAGCGGTACCTCACCGAACACCCGGGTGCGGTCGCGCTGTGGCTGGCCGGTCACACCCACACCAATCCCGACGATTCCCACGGCGGCAAGACTCATATCGAGCAGGCTTGGGGTGGAACCTATTTCATGAATGTGGCGTCATTGAGTCGCCATCACATGCCGATCACGACCCTGCCGATCAGCCGGCTGCTCACATTTCGTCCAGGTAGCGCAGAGGTGCGGGTGCAGTGCTATCTGCACAGCGACCAGCATGCGCCGCAGGGCTGGTACCCGCCGGCGGAGCGCACGCTCACTTTGGAGAAGCCGTTCACCTGGTGATGCAAGATCACCAGGCGTGCACGGTGTTCTGGGCCGGCTCCAGGCCCTGAGCGATCAACAGCTCGGTGGCATCGGCGGCCTGCTCGCAGATCGTCGGCAGCTCGGCGCGTTCGGCGGCGGTGAAGGCCTCCAACACGTACGCCGCCGGATCCTTACGACCCGGCGGGCGGCCCACTCCGATGCGGACCCGTTGAAATTCCTTGCTGCCCAAGGCTGATGCCACCGAACGCAGCCCATTGTGGCCGCCCTCGCCGCCACCGACCTTGAGCCGGATCCGGCCGAAGTCGATGTCGAGCTCGTCGTGGATGACCACGATCCGACCCGGCGGCACCGAATAGAACTTGGCCAACGGCCCGACCTGACGGCCGGACTCGTTCATGTAGCACCGAGGCTTGGCCAGTACCACCGGAGCTCCGGCGAGCCGGCCGGTGATCACCTCGGCACCGGATTTCTTGTGCACCTTGAAGGCCGAGCCGATGCGGGCGGCCAGTACATCGGCCACCATGAACCCGACATTGTGCCGGGTTTTGGCGTAGGCGGGCCCGGGATTTCCCAGGCCCACCACCAGCAGCGGCTCGGCCATCGAGGCAGTGTCCTACCTGGTTACTCGGCAGCTTCGGCAGCTTCGGCGGCCGGCTCCGCGGCCGGGGCCTCAGCGGTCTCGCCGGCACCCTCGGACTCGAGGTCCTCGGCGCTCGGGGCCTCGACGACGTTGACCACGAGCATCTCGGGATCCGACACCAGCGAAACGCCGGTGGGCAGCTCGATCTGGCCGGCCAGGATCTGGGTGCCGGCGTCGACGCCCTCGATCGACACGGTCAGGTGCTCGGGGATGGACAGGGCCTCGGCCTCGATCTCGATGGTGTTGGCGTCCTGGGTGACCAGGGCACCCGGAACGGCGTCGCCCTCGACGGTCACGGTGACCTCGACGTGGACCTTCTCGCCCCGGCGCACGACCAGCAGGTCGGCGTGCTGGATGTTGCGGCGGATCGGGTGGATGTCCAGCGCCTTGGTCAGCGCCAGCTGCTCCTTGCCCTCGATGTCGAGGGTCAGCACGGCGTTGGTGCCCGAGTGGCGCAGCACCGCGGCGAACTCACGGGCGCTGATCTCCAGGTGCTGGGGCTCGGTGCCGTGGCCGTAGAGCACGGTGGGGACCTTGCCGTCGCGGCGTGCCTGGCGCGAGGCACCCTTGCCGGTGCGGGTACGCACGGCGGCGGTGAGCTTGTTGGGGACGTTCTTGGCTGCGGCCTTGGCCATGATGTTGCTCCTCTAATTGCGGTACTGCGGTCAGATCGTCAGCACGGCAAGGGTCACAACACTTGAAGAAGTTCCCGCCGATAACGGTGGTCCAAAAGGTCCACCCTCGCCGTGACGCCAGGTCAGGGTAGCAAAAACCGGGCCGCTCCCAAAAATCGGCGCCGGCGAGCTACAGCGGATACGTGGTCTTGGTCAGCTGCTCAGACAGCTCCCACAGTGCCTTCTGGGTGTCCACCCGCCTGGCCAGCGGGCTGCGCCCGACCGGCTGGCTGGGGCCGAACTGGCCGAACCGCGGCCCGATGAAGCTGTCACCGGGGACGTCCTGGGACGCCGCGAACAGCGTCTGACGGGCGCCGAACGACGGATCGCTGGCGAAGACCCGGTTGGCGGTCGCCATCAGCCGGGCGCCGAACTTGTTGCCGGTCTGGCCCTGCAGGTTGGTGGCCGAATACCCGGGGTGGGCGGCCAGCGCACGCACCTGCGAGCCCGATGCCGTCAGCCGGCGCTGCAACTCGGAGGTGAACATCAGGTTGGCCAGTTTGGACTGCCCGTAGGCCAGCCACGCCGAGTACGGCCGCGATTTCCAGTTGAGATCCCGCAGGCTGATCTGCCCGAACAGATGCATCAACGACGACACCGTCACCACCCGGTCGGCGATCTTGGGCAGCAGCAGGTTGGTCAGCGCGAAATGGCCGAGGTGGTTGGTGCCGATCTGGCTCTCGAAGCCATCGACGGTCCGGCTCAGCGGGACGGCCATGATGCCGGCGTTGTTGATCAGCACGTCGACGCTCTCGACCGTGTCGGCGAACTCGTGCACCGAGGCCAGGTTCTGTAGGTCGAGCTTGCGTACCTCGACCTGCCCGCCGGTCATCGACGCCGCGGCTGCGGTGCCCTTGTCCAGGTTGCGGACCGCGACGGTGACCTTGGCGCCGACGCGGGCAAGCTCGCGGGCGGTGACGAGACCCAGTCCACTGTTGGCGCCGGTGACGATCACCCGGCGGCCGGTAAACGAGGGCAGGTCGGCGCTGGTCCATCCACTCATGCTGACCACCCTACGGTCGCGCCGGCACTTCTTCGCAGGTTCACTTCTTGGCGATGTTGAAGCCCGCGATGATCGATTCGATGTCCGGTCCCTGCGTGGCAGCCTCGTCGGCGTAGGTCGTCACGGTCAGTTGGACCAGATAGCGCTGCGGGGGCTGCAGCCCGTCGTTCGCGATGACGACGCGGTTGTAGCTCTGCATGCGCTTGCCGTTGAGGTCGTAGCTGCCCTCGATCATCGCCGACGGGAAACTCTTCCAGTCCGCGTTGGATGCGTTGAGCTGCTTGAAGTTCTCCGCCAGTTGGGCATCGGCGTAGCCGTGGTCTTTGAGGGCCTTGGGTACGTCGAAATCGCCGTGCAAGGTGAAGGCCAGCATCATCGCGGTGGGGTAGGTGTTCCCCTTGGCGATCATCCGGGTACCCGGGGCCAGGTTGGGATTGTTGTAGGTGTGCCAGCCCGGCGGGTTCGGCATGGTGACGTTCAGGTGTGGGATCTTCTCGGGTGCGATGGGCTCGCCGACGACGCCGGAGTCCTCCAGGTACTGCCACAGGGGTACCGGCTGGTTGTCCGCAGGGACGGCTGGAGTCGTCGAACTCGTGGTCCAGATCGACTTGTAGTCAGGCGTTTCGGCGCCACAGCCGGTGACCAGGACCGCCATCGCGGCGCCGGTGGCGAGCAGCCGCTTCACAGAATCTCGCGCACCGAATCGATCGGCCGGGCCAACCGGGTGCCGTTGTCGGTCACGACGAACGGCCGCTCGATCAGGATCGGATTCTCGGCCATCGCATCGAGCAGTTCCTCGTCGGATGCGTCGGCCAAACCGAGTTCGGCGTAGAGGGATTCGCGCTTGCGCACCGCAGTCCGCACGTCGATGCCGGCGTCGGCGATCAGTTGCTTGATCTCGTCACGCGTCGGCGGCGTCTTGAGGTATTGCACGACCTCCGGCTCGATCCCGTTCTCGCGCAACAGATCCAGGGTCTTGCGCGAGGTCGAGCACTTCGGATTGTGGTAGATGCGGGCCATCTAGGCGGACCCGTCGAACAGCCCGGTAACCGAACCGTTCTCGAACACCGCACGGATGGTGCTGGCCAGCAGCGGCGCGATGGACAGCACGGTCAGCTGCGGGAACTGCTTGTCGTCGGTGATCGGCAGCGTGTTGGTGACGATCACCTCGCGTGCACCGCAGTCGGCCAGACGCTGGGCGGCCGGGTCGGACAGCACGCCGTGGGTGGCGGCGATGATGACGTCCTTGGCACCGTCTTCGCGCAGCAGCTTGACTGCGCCGGCGATGGTGCCACCGGTGTCGATCATGTCGTCGGTCAGGATGCAGGTCTTGCCCTTGACGTCACCGACGACGCGGTTGGCCTTGACCTGGTTGGGCACCAGCGGGTCGCGGGTCTTGTGGATGAAGGCCAGCGGCACGCCGCCCAGCGAGTCGGCCCACTTCTCGGCGACGCGCACCCGGCCCGAGTCCGGCGACACCACGACCACGTCGCTGTCGGCGTAGTTCTCGGCGATGTAGCCGCACAGCAGCGACTGGGCGCGCATGTGGTCCACGGGGCCGTCGAAGAAGCCCTGGATCTGATCGGTGTGCAGGTCGACCGAGACGATGCGGTCGGCGCCGGCGGTCTTGAGCAGATCGGCGACCAGGCGGGCCGAGATGGGCTCGCGGCCGCGGTGCTTCTTGTCCTGGCGCGCGTAGGGATAGAACGGCAGGATCGCGGTGATCCGCTTGGCGCTACCGCGCTTGAGCGCGTCGATCATGATGAGCTGCTCCATGAGCCACTGGTTCAGCGGCGCGGGATGGCTCTGCAGTACGAACGCGTCGCAGCCGCGCACGGACTCGTCGAACCGGACGAAGATCTCGCCGTTGGCAAAGTCGCGGGCGGTCTGCGCGGTGACCTCGATACCGAGTTCCTTGGCCACTTGTTCTGCCAGTTCCGGGTGCGCGCGCCCCGAGAACAGCATCAGGTTTTTTCGATTGTCGGTCCAGTCCGTGGCCACTTGGCTGCCTTCGCGGTTGGGGATCGATACGGAGCAATCGTACGTAGCGTTTCTGGTTGTTCGTAGCCGGGTTACCAGATTGCCAACACGAAACGTCGGATTGCCCGGCCCAGCGGTGCCGACTGTGGCGTTCCCGCACGCGTTTGCCACCGATTTCGTGCACACGCGCCACGCTCGGCCCCGGTGGTGGCCGGCCTACTCCTCGCGGGCCTTGCGCGCGGCCTCTTCTGCTGCCGCCGCTGCCGCCGCGGCAGCCGAACCCGGGCGCTTGCGTTGCACCCAGCCCTCGATGGTGCGTTGGGCGTTGTCCGAGACCGCCAACGCGCCGGGCGGGACGTCGTCGCGCAGCACGGTGCCCGCACCTGTGTAGGCGCCGTCGCCCACGTTGACCGGGGCGATGAACATCGTGTCGGAGCCGGTGCGCACGTGCGAGCCGATGGTGGTCCGGTGCTTGGTCTCGCCGTCGTAGTTGACGAAGACGCTGGAGGCCCCGATGTTGCTGTGGTCGCCGATGTCGGCGTCGCCGACGTAGGTCAGGTGAGGCACCTTGGTGCCCGTGCCGATTGTGGAGTTCTTGGTCTCGACGAACGCGCCGAGCTTGGCGTCGGCCCCGAGGATCGTGCCCGGCCGCAGGTAGGTGAACGGGCCGACGGTGGCTCCGGCTCCGATCACGGCGAGCTGACCATGGGTGCGCACCACCGATGCGCCGTCACCCACCTCGACGTCGGTCAGCGTCGAGTCCGGGCCGATCTCGCAGCCGGCGCCGATCTCGGTCGTGCCGAGCAGTTGGGTGCCGGGGCGCACGACGGTGTCGCGGCCGATGGTGACGTCGACATCGATCCAGGTGGTGGCCGGGTCGATGATCGTGACGCCGGCCCGCTGATGGCGGGCCACGATGCGGCGGTTGAGTTCAGCGCCCAGATCGGAGAGCTGCACCCGGTCGTTGACGCCGGCCACCAGCGCGCTGTCGTCGACATGCATGGCCCGCACCGTCCGGCCGTCCTGCCGCACGATCGCGATGACGTCGGTGAGGTACAGCTCCTGCTGCGCGTTGTTCGAGCTCAAGCGGCTCAACGCCGAGCGCAGGTCGGCGATGTCGAAGGCGTACACCCCGGCGTTGACTTCGCGGATCGCCCGCTGCGACTCGGTCGCGTCGGCCTGCTCGACGATGCCGATTACCTCGTTGTCCTGGGTACGCAGGATGCGGCCGTAGCCGGTCGGGTCGGGCACGGTGGTGGTGAGCACAGTGGCAGCAGCCGTCGCGGCACTGTGGGTCTCGATGAGACCGGCCAGCGTGTCCGCATCGAGCAGCGGGACATCACCCGAGGTCACGACGACCGTGCCGGCGAATTCGTCGGGCAGCGAGCTCAGGCCACAGGCCACGGCGTGGCCGGTGCCCAGCTGCTGGTCCTGGATGGCGACGTCGATGGTGCGGCCCAGCTTCTCCGCCAGCTCACCGACCGCGGGGGCGATGCGCTCACGGTCGTGGCCGAGAACGACCACCAGATGCTGGGCAGCCGCATTGGCCACGGTGTGTACCGCGTGGCTGAGCATGCTGCGGCCGGCCAGGGTGTGCAGCACCTTCGGGGTGTCCGAGCACATTCGGGTCCCGGCACCTGCTGCCAGTACGACGACGGCGGCCTCGGTGGTCGACACAGGTGCCCCTTTCTCGCCGAGCGACCGTGTCTGTACGCCGACAAACCGTCAACACCGGCATTCTGCGGTCGTTCGCGGGATCGTGAGCTCCGTCGCCAGGACTCGAACCTGAACTATCTGAACCAAAATCAGAGGTGCTGCCGATTACACCACGACGGAATGTCCGGGAGAGACTCTAGTCGAACGGTCTAGCCTGATATGCGTGGCAGCACCCGAGAAGGAAGTGCGGGCCCCCCGGGCCCGGATGACCGGCAACGAACGGCGACAGCAGCTCATCGAGATCGCCAAGTCGCTGTTCGCTGAACGGGGCTATGACGGAACCTCGATCGAGGAGATCGCGCAGCGCGCCAACGTCTCCAAACCAGTGGTCTACGAGCACTTCGGCGGCAAAGAAGGCCTGTACGCCGTCGTCGTCGACCGGGAGATGTCGGCTCTGCTGGATGGCATCACCTCGTCGCTTACCAACAACCGGTCCCGGGTGCGGGTCGAACGCGTGGCGCTGGCCCTGCTGACCTACGTCGAGGAGCGCACCGACGGCTTCCGCATCCTGATCCGCGATTCCCCCGCCGCGATCACCTCGGGCACCTACTCGACGCTGCTCAACGACGCGGTCAACCAGGTCTCCTCGATCCTGGCCGGGGACTTCTCCCGGCGCGGGCTGGATCCCGAACTGGCACCGCTGTATGCCCAGGCGCTGGTCGGGTCGGTGTCGATGACCGCCCAGTGGTGGCTCGACGTGCGCGAGCCCAAGAAGGAAGTGGTGGCCGCCCACGTCGTCAACCTGATGTGGAACGGGCTGACCCACCTGGAGTCCGACCCGATCCTGCACGAGGAGTAGCGGGCTCATTCGTTCGGTCGCCCGACGGCGAGTCGGTAGGCAACACCAACTGCAACTCGGGGGTTGCAATACAGGGGATCCATGTGCAACTCTTGGGTTGCAACAATCCCGGCGGAGAGGACCCCGATATGACCACCGACTACGACCGCATCGAGCGCGAGATCACCATCGACGCACCGGCGCAACGCGTCTGGGACCTGGTGAGCGAACCCGGCTGGTACATCAACGACGAGCGGATCACCGAACACCGCATCGATCGTGACGGCGACGTCGCCATCGTCACCGACCCCACCCACGGGAGGTTCGCGTTGCGGACCGTCGCACTCGAGGAGCCGCGCTACGCGGCCTTCCGGTGGCACATCGACGCCGACGACCTCTACAGCTCCTCCACCCTCGTCGAATTCTGGATCACCCCAGCGCCATCCGGCGTGGTCCTGCGGGTCGTCGAGAGCGGGTTCGCCTCGCTCGACGAGCCCGAGGCCAACCGCCGGTCCCGGTTCGACGATCACAGCGGAGGCTGGCCGGTCGAGCTCGTCCTCGCCCAGAAGTATCTGGTGGGGGCCGCCGCCGATGCATGAAAATGCCTCACCGGTGCAGGTTTTCGCTGCACTTGCCGATGACAGTCGGTGGCAGGTTCTCGTTGCACTCGGGCGCCGGCCCGCGTCGGCCTCGGCGCTGGCCGACGAACTCCCGATCAGCCGTCAGGCCATCGCCAAGCATCTGAAAGTGCTCACCGACGTTGGCCTGGTGGTAGCCACCCGGGCGGGGCGTGAGATCAAATACGAGGCGGTAGGTGCTCGGCTCAGCGAGGTGGCGAGACGGCTCGACGGAATAGCGGCGGGTTGGGAACGCCGGCTCGCCAGGATCAAGGGTGTTGCCGAGCGGGATGCCTGACGGCAGCTCAGCCGAGCCGTTGGGTCTTCGCGCAAGCGCTCATCCCTGATCCCGCGCGAGCAGGTCCGCCGTCGTCTCCCGACGCACCAACACCCGTGAAGCGCCGTCGCGCACCGACACTACGGGCGGGCGGCCCACCATGTTGTAGGTCGAAGCCATGCTGTGTTGGTACGCGCCGGTGCAGGCCACGGCCAGCAGGTCGCCGGCATGGATGTCGGCGGGCAGCTCGACGTCGTGCACGATCTCGTCACCGGCCTCGCAATGCCGTCCCACCACGGTGGCCACCATGGTCGGTCCGAGCGGATGTCGATTGGCCAGGGCCACCGTGTATTTCGCTCCGTACAGGGCGACTCGCGGGTTGTCGCTCATGCCGCCGTCCACGGCGACGAACGTGCGCCCGCCGGGTTGGGACTTCACCCCGCACACCCGGTACAAAGTCACCCCGGCCCGTGCGCTGATGGCGCGGCCGGGCTCGACGACCAGACGTGGCCGCGGGAACCGTTCGGCCGCGCACGCCGCGGTCAGTTCATCGTCGAGGACGGCGGCCAGCGCTGCGATGTCGAGGGCTGCGTCGCCGCGGACATACGGAACCCCATGACCGCCACCGATGTTGAGCTCGGTCAGCACCAGGCCGTGTTCGGCGCGGATGTCGGCCATCGCGCCGATCAACCGGCGCACGGCCACCCCATAGGGCGCGGGATCGGTGATCTGCGAGCCGATATGGCAGTGCAGGCCGACAAGATCGAGGTTCGGGGTGGCCAGGATGCGGGCGGCGGCGCGGGCGGCGCGGCGATCGGCCAGCGCGAATCCGAACTTCTGGTCCGTCACCCCGGTGGTGACCGCACGATGACCATGGATGTCGATGTCGGGTGTGACCCGGATCAGTACCGGCTGGGGCCGACGCGCCAGCCCGGCCAGGTAGGTGATCTCCATCGGGGAGTCGACCACTATCCGGCCGACCCCGACGTCGATCGCATCGCGTAATTCGTCGCATGACTTGGCGTTGCCATGCATCACGATGCGCGCCGGGTCGACCCCGCCCGCCAACGCTGTCGCCAGCTCGGCGGCCGAGCAGACATCCAGCCCGAGGCCTTCCTCGGCAACCCAGCGGGCAACGGCGGTGGTTAGCAGTGACTTGCCCGCATAGACCACCTCTGCCTGGCCGAGCGCGGCGCGGTAGCGCCGGGCGCGGGTCCGGAAATCGGTCTCGTCGAGCACGTAGGCCGGGGTTCGGTACTCGTCGGCGATGTCGGTCAGCGGCACCCGGCCGACGGTGATCCTGCCCTGCTCGTCGACCCCTGTGGTCAGCGGCCAGATGTTCGGATCGAGTCGTGGTCGGGTGGCGCCGCGAAGTGAAGGCAGGATGTCCAGCAAGGTCATGACTCCACAGTCGGCCGTGCCGGGGCCTGCGTCATCGGGCTTGACGGTTCCTTGACGCTGCAGGGGCGGATCCTGACGCGAACGCGTCGGAGTTCAATCTGCAGGCGCCGATATTTCACTGAGTAGCAGTACGACTCGTTGCAGCGAGCGAACCGCACCATCTGCGTCCTCACCGATAGCGGCAGCGGCTGTTGCCAATTCGGTCCCGGCGATTGTCATTCCGGCGGCGCTGAGCCCTTCCGCGAGGCCGGCCAACCGCTCTCGCGCTGCCCGACTCTGATGACGCAACCCGCGGCGCAACCAGCCGGCGAGTTCGAGGCGGGCACGTTCGAGTGGCCCGGCCGGTGCGTCGGGAGGGGCCGGCGGGAGCTCACGGCCAGAGGCCGCCTCGGTCGCGAGCACCAGGGCAAGGTCTTGCGTCAACACCGCCAACGGTTCGCATATCAGCCGTCCGGCACGCCGGTGTACCCGGACGCTGACGCGGTGCAGGTTCCCGGCTTCCAGGACATCGGCGAGTGCGTCGACCGCGCCCGGCGCCGCAGCTGAATGCCCCAGCACCAAGCGGGTGTCGCCATCCGGTCCGGTCACGTCAGCCACCAACTGTTGTGCCGCAGCGTCAAAGCCCCAGTCGTGCACCGCATCCACGGTCAGCACCCGGATGCCGTCGCCGAGCCGGCGGGGGCACACGAACGTGGGCCACGATTCGTGGCCGATACCGTGCGGCAGTGTCCCGGCATCCCAGGCGGCGGGGCTCAGATCGTGCAGCGAGGTGCGGCCCCGCTCGGCGCTGATCTCGATGAGGCCCAAAGCTCGGCGTCGCGCGCCCGTCGTGACCACCTGCCCTTGCGCCACCCGCTGCAGTCTCGTGCCCAGGATCCGGCGTTCGGCGGCCGGTTGCAGGCCCGACCAACGGCGTTCCAGCACTGACACCGAGCCGGTGTCGGGATCGGCGAGATAGACCCGGGCGCCGACGCCGTGTTCGTCGCGCCATGTCTCGGCGCCCAGCGAGATCAGCCGCAGGTGGGCCAGCTCGGTTTCGCCGGGCACCCCGACGCCGAGAATCTCCCCGGCGGTGCGTTGCGGTGCATCCAGTTCGCCGGCGGCCGTGGCGGCGCGCAGCCGGGCCGGGGCCTCGGCCACCAGGGTGAGCAGCGCCTCCGGATCTGCGTCGGTACGACGCTGGTGCAGGGCCTCGCGTTGCCTGCTCAGTTCCTCCAGGTCGGCGGCCACCCAGCTCCACCCGGCGCGACGTGCCTGTTCGTTCAGGGCGCCCAGCCGGGCGTCGAGACCGGCGTCCTCGGACGAGGTCCCGTCCGACCACAGCGAAACGATCAGCGCATCGAGGTCGGCGGCGAACCCGTCGACTTCGGGTCGGCGGTCCGTGTCGCTACCGAGGGAGACCACCATTTCGCGGGCCATCGTCGAGCCGGCATCGCCGGCCGCTCGAAACGCCCACACTGCCACGGCCTGGTGGGCGCAGCCGCTGACGTCGCGGCAGTCGCAACGGGCATGGGCCAGCGCGGACGGCGAGAAGAACTGCACGGTGTTCAGCGGCAGGCGGGCGGTCGGAATACCGTCCGGTGCCGACAGGCGCACCGTGCCGCGTGCCATCCGCCGCGCCGCGGCCAGCGTCGCCGGAGCCAGTGCCTGCGTCAGGCTTTCATCAGTGAATTCTGCTGGGCTCCAATGGCTTTTGGTCTCCTCCGGGTCGTCGTGGTGCCCGTCCTGGTAGGCCAGTACCAGCATCACGCGGTGCCGGCACCAGCCGCTGGCCGGACAACTGCACGTGGCATCGCGGACGGCCGTCCCCACCGGCAGCGTGGTGACGACGCCGTCGTCGAAGCGTGCGGTGACCGCGCCGTCGTCGCCGATATCGAGGATGGGCCCGCGGCCCGCGTCGAGATCCTTCCGTGCGCGTTTGACGAAGCCGGGGTTGGCCAACGCGGTAAGCGCGTCGGTGGTCAGGTCGAGCAGATCGGCCCGGGCGCTCATTCGCGAACTTTCTCGGCGAGCCAAACGGCCAACTCACCCGGTGTCATGGCGGCCACCTCCGCACCGGCCGCCACCAGTTCCCCGGCCAGCTCGTGGTTGTAGGCCGGGTTGGCGTGGCGGTCGAGCGCGGCCAGTCCCAGCACCTTCGTCCCGCCGGCCACCAACTCGCGCACCCGACGGACCAGCAAATGTGCCGAACCGCCTTCGTAGAAGTCGGAGATGACCACCACGACCGAACGATGCGGGCTACTGATCCGTCCGGCTGCCCAACCCACGGCTGCGGCGATGTCGGTGCCGCCGCCCAACTGGACTTTCATCAACAGCTCGACAGGGTCGACCAGCTCGTCGGTCAGGTCCACCACCTGGGTGTCGAACGCCGCCAGGCTGGTGTCCATACCGGGTAGTTGCCACAGGCAACTGGCGAGCACCGCCGAGTGGATCACCGAATCCACCATGGACCCGCTCTGATCCACCAGCAGCACGATCCGCCACCGTTCGGTGTGCCGCTGCGTGCGGCTGGAGAACAGCGGCCGCTGCAGATAGAGCCGCTGCCGCTGCGGGTCCCAGCGGTCCAGGTTGGCTTTGACGGTGCCGCGGAAATCGAAGTTGCGGGCGATCGGGACGGGTGAGCGCCGGCGACGGTCCAGGCTGCCGGTGAACGCCCGGCGCACCTCAGTGTCCAATTCGGCCAGGAGCCGACGCACCACTTCGGCGATCAGTCGCCGCGCCGCCGCCAGCACCTCCGGATTCATCAGGTGCTTGGTCTGCATGACGGCCCGCAGCAGCGACTCGGAGGGTTCGATGCGTTCCAGCACGTCCAGTCGCGTCACCACCTCGGTGATGCCGAACCGCTCGACCGCATCGCGTTCGACCCGTTCGATCACCTCCTGCGGAAACAGCGTGTGCACGGCGTCGATCCAGTCCGGCACGCTCAGCGTCGAGTCTCCCTGACCGCCGGACCGTTCACCCCGTTCGGCGCGGTCCGGATCGCGGCCGTAGAGCCACTCCAGTGCGGCATCGGCCGCGCCGAGCTCTCCGGTGGCAGAACCGAGCGCGCCGTCGGCGGCCGCTCCCAGGAGTAATCGCCACCGCTGCAAGGGTTCTGGGACGTCGATCACGGCCACACCCCCCAGGACCGCAGCCGGTCGACGGCGCGGCGTTCGTCGGCAGCGGCCGCGGCCACGGCCTGTGGATCCGCGTCGAGACGGCGTAGCAGCACGCGCCGCGACACGTTGGCCGCGCCGTGAAGCTCCAGCACCGCGTCGGCCACGTCGCCGCGTTCCCGCGGCGGCAACCACGCGAACGCGGCGCGTAGGGCGGGGAGGGCGCCGACGAAATCGTCGCCGTGCAATCCGCCGATCAGCCTGTCGAGTCCGGCCACGAAGCCGGCATCGGAGATCAACTCCTCGCGGGCCAGCGCGAGCAATCCCGCCAGCGCATCGCCGAGCCGGGCCACCGATACCGAGTCCAGCACGGCCAGCGGATCGGCGTCGGCCGCTGAACCGAGGCTGATCACGGCACCGAGCGCCGCGCCCCGGCTCGCCGGATCCGACCGGTGCGACGCCGCCTTGCGGTGCAGCACCGCCACGATCCGATCGTCCATGGAGGCGAACAGCTGCGCGCGCACCAGATCTCGTAAACCGATCATCAACCGGAGATGACCGTCGATCTGTGCGGGGGCCACGGCAGCAGGCGGCTCCAACAGCCACACCGCACGGTCGGCGATCGCCTCGACGGCGTCGAGACATCCGGGCACGTCGTCGAGACCGAGCAATTGCGGATTGCGGGCCAACGGCAGCAGCACCCGCAGCGCCGCGCCCAGTGCCCCGAGATCGGTCTCGGCGGCCACCGTCTCGCGGAGTCGGCCGATCACATCGGCCTGTACCGAGCCCAGCCCGGCCGCGGCGGCAGCGTCTACCGCAGCGGCGAGTTCGGCGACGCCGATGTCGGGGCCGCTGATCATGGAGCCCCATTTGTTGCGGGCAGCGTCGAGCAGGGTGGCCCCCCACGCGCCGGCTTCGATGAGTGCGGCCAAGCGGCTGGGCGGATCGCCGAGGTGCCACTGCTCGGTGGGTTCGCGGCCGGCGTCGAGGGCCCATCGTGGTCCTGCACGGCGCTGGGTTCCCGGGATGTCCAGCAGCGCCAGGCGGTGCAGCACCCGGCTGCGCCGACGGTCGTTGTCGGACAACAGGTCCAGGGTGACTTCACCTGTCCCGGGCAGGTCGTGGGCGGCAAGTTCGGCGGCAACCGCCGCCACCAGCGGCGGCTGCGGCGTACCCGCCGCGAGGGCACCGACCGCCTCGCCCGAGAGCACGTCCATCACCTCGACCAGCACCGGATCCGTGCCGGGCGCCAGCGGGCCGGGGTAGCTCCACGGCAACGGCACCACGAGCGCCTCGGTGACCCAGCAGGCCGCGACCGAGTCCAGCCAGTCACAGCGCAGCGGAACCTGGTGCCCACGCAGCCGGGCCAACCCGTGCGCGTGCGTGTACACGTTCTGCAGGGACGCGGTCGACACCGGTAACTTCTTGTTCCGCAAGCGGTCTCGCGTACGGTGCAAGAGCTGTCGCCCTGCGGCCGCGACACCGTTCTCCCAGGCCCACTGGTAATAGGAGGGCGACGGCATGCCCGACGCGTACCCGGTGAACGCATCGAGTTGGTGGAAGCTGAACGGCACCAGATACGAGCCGTGCCGGGAATCCGCTTCGGGGACGGGAACTGCCGGCGGTGTCTCGGATTCCGGTAGTCGAGGCCACAGCTGGGCCAGTGCGGGTGCGTGATAGCCGCCGCACACCACGAGAACCGGACCCTCATTCCGGCGGACGGCCCACGCGATCCAGCGGGCCATCAGGTCTTCGCGGGCGGCATTGCCCGTCGATCCGGGATCGTCGCCGCGCAGGCCCGTGAACCACACCGACAACCGCTGCGCCACCACCGCGGGATCTTCTTCGGATTCGAACAGGTGGTCCCACAACGCATCTCGACTGTCGATGCCGAGTTCGCGGGCTACCGCCGCAGTGTAGTCCGCGGCGCGGTGTTCGGACGCTTCGTCGGGGTCGTCGGCGTACCGGTTGGTGAATTCGGCGAAGGCGTCGTGCCACGCGGGTAGGTCGATGAACCGGACCTGCGCGCCGACGCGGCGGCCCGCCCGTAGCGCCTGCCACTCCGGTGAGTGTTCGGCCAGCGGCGACCATGAGCCGCGATGCACTCCTGGCGCGGACAGGTAGCTGTAGATCGCGATCGGCAGCCGGTGCGCGGCGTCGAGTTCATCGATCCTGCCGTTGAAATCGCATGGTCCCTCGATGAGCACGTGTGCCGGGCGCAGCCGCTCGATCTCGGCGACCACCATGCGGGCGCATGCCGGCGAATGATGGCGCACTCCAACAATTCTGGGCTCATCAAGGGCTGCCATGGTCACGGCAGCAGGTCGCGCGCGGCGTAGAACTCCCGCCAATGCCGCCCTCGGCGTTCGGCGACCTTCTGTTCGAAGTAGCGCCGCAGCTTCGCCCGGTCGTCGGCGTCGTCTTTCACCACGGTGCCGCCGATGCTCTCGGCCAGATCGGCTGGACTGCCCTGGCGTTGGCCCAGATACCAGGCTCTGACCCCGACGGCATGCGCGACGTTGACGGCCTCGGCGGTCGACATCACCGCGCTCAGCCGGTCCATCGCACTGCCCCCGTCGTCGCGCAGGTCACGGAACGTGCGCACCAGCAGTTCGAGGACGGGCTCGGGCACCGTCACCGGGACGCCGCTACGTTCCAGCAGCGTCTGCGACGCGCGGGCCACCAGGTCCAGCTCGACATCGAAATCGAGGATGGGAAACACGGTTTCGAAGTCGAACCGGCGTTTGAGCGCCGCGCTCATCTCGTTGACGCCGCGGTCCTTGGTGTTGGCCGTACCGATGATGTTGAAACCTTCGCGGGCATAGAGCATGCCGTGTTCGCCCGCGAGCTCCGGCACCGCCATGACGCGGTCGCTGAGCATGCTCAGCAGACTGTCCTGCACTTCCAGCGGAGTGCGGGTGATCTCCTCGAACCGCACCACCTTGCCGTCTCGCATACCGGTGTACAGCGGGGCAGGGACAAGAGCGTTGAGGCTCGGACCCTCGTTGATCAGCAACGCGTAGTTCCACGAGTACTTGATCTGGTCCTCGGTGACCGACGCCCCGCCCTGGATGGTCAACGTAGAACACCCGCTGATCGCGGTGGCCAGCAACTCGGACAGCAGCGACTTGGCCGTGCCCGGCGCGCCGACCAGCATCAGGCCGCGCCCGGTGGCCAGGGTGACGAGCATGCGTTCGACCGCGGCGACCGGCACGACGACCTTGGCGGTGATGCCACGGGCCCGCTCGCCCAGCACGAAAGCGCGGGCAGACCGCAGTCCCATGCTCCACCCGGGCGGCCGGGGTTCGGAAGTGTCTGCGGTCAGCCTTGCCAGCTCTTCGGCGTAATCGATCTCGGCGGGGGCGCGCTGCAGGTTCTGGTCAGCCACGTAGGCCCTCCAGGTCACGGATCAGTTCACTCGCGGTGATCTCGTCGAGCTTGCCGAAGGGCTTCGCGTCGACGGTCCACTTCCCGGGAGTACCGACAACGACGCCGTCGATGCTCTGTTCGGGGAAGTAATCGAGGGCCCCGACGGCAAGGCCTTCGGAGAGCCCGGCGACCGCTCTCCAGCCACCCGGCAGCGGCTTCTCCATTTCGTGGATCACGCCGGCGTCCTGTGGCATACCGCGTTCCCAGCCGCGATTGGTCAGGCCGAGGATCTTTCCGGTGGGGACGACGATATTGCTCCACCGGGTGAGTTCGGTGCTGGACTTCTCGGCCTCGGTGAGTCGGTAGGTGTCCCGGCCGAGCTGGGTAAAGGGCTGCAGCAGTTCGTAATCGGTGAACAGCTGACCGAAACCGCCGGCGTCGGCCTCGGGAAGCTCCAGTGCGTGCGGCAGTCCGATGACGGCATCGTCGGCCAGCGTGATCGGCTCGTCGTCGGCGTCGGTGTACTGACCGTCTTCGGCGACGCGGAAGCACCGGTCGATTCCGGCGTCGGTGTAGGTGGCCCACACCAGCCGCTGCACCAGGTGCCGCACCAACGGATGGCCGGCCAGGAACTGCTCGTACACCGGCACGCTCCAGCGGCGGCGCGCACACATCGCCAACTCGAGGCGCAGCACCTGCTGCCCCGCAACGGTGCGGGCGTCCTTCTTGAGTGCCCTCCACCGGGCCGTGGCGGCGGTGGCCAACTCGGCGTCGTCGTCACGACGCGCCTTGGCAAGCTCCTTGAGCCGGGCCCCATCGCTGTCGCGCACAAACGGTTTGAGGGCTTCGTCGAAGCCGACCCGGAACTGTCGCGGACCGAAATCCAG
Organism: Mycobacterium sp. DL99; assembly: GCF_004762045.1. Classification (GTDB taxonomy): domain Bacteria; phylum Actinomycetota; class Actinomycetes; order Mycobacteriales; family Mycobacteriaceae; genus Mycobacterium. Next base: position 5,205,400 of record NZ_SJOM01000007.1, on the reverse strand, counting down.
CAGCATGGTGCCGTCCGGTTCCAGCCCCAGGTCGGGCGCCAGGCGATCTTCCAGTTCGGCGGTCGTCAGGCCCCGGTCGTCGGCGATCTGAGTGATCTTCTCCCGGGCCCGTTCCTGCAACGCCTTGAATTTGACCTTGCTCGCGATGCCGTTGAGCATCATCAGCGCGACATCGGAACCGATCCCGGCCAGCACGTCCAGGCCGACGACGGCTCGCTTGTGCTGAGATTCGCCGGGCCAGGCCCGCACAAACGGCGTGAACCGTCGCGCGGTGTCGTCGTTGCCGAACAACCCCAGGCTGGTCATGGCCCAGCTGTCCTTGCTGGGTGCACCCGCAGCCAGCCACGCCGAGAACAGGTCCCAGCCGAAGTCGGCCAGTGAGTCCGCGGTGCAGGCGTCGACGACATGGCCGATCCCGGCGTAGACGCCGTCCCCGGTGGGGAAGGCCAGCATGGTGCCGAGGTGGTCGACAGCGTTCAGCGGTAATGGCTTGCCGGAGTGCAGCTTTGGTCTACGCCACGCTGCCGGCGCCCAATAGGCCGGCAATTTGCTGCGCTTGGTCGGGTACAGGTCGGTGGGGTCCTCGTCGAGCATGGCCGTTACCGCTGCGGTCACGTCGTCGCGGTGGTACGCCGCCGCGGTGGACAGGATCAGCTCGCGGTGGCCTTGGACAGCCATGGCTCGCAAGGCTGTTGCGGCATTGTCCCTGGCCTCGCCCGGTTTGCCGATGGCCGCGGGGATCAGCCCGGCGGCAGCGTGTTCGGGGTGGGTGCGCAACCAGGTGTCGGCCTCGCCGCGCAGGGTTTTCGAGAGACGGAAGGCGCGCGCGGCCAAGGGGGCAAGCTCGACCGCGCCGAAAACGATTGCCGTGGAAAGGTGTTCGGAGGGACGACGGCGGACCAGGGTTACCAACCCGGGCAGTGCATCGACACCCTCATGGGCGAGCACAAATAGCACTTCGTAGTCGGAATCCGTGGTGCCGACCAGCGCATTCCACAGTCGCAGCCCGAACCCGGGGGAGATGCGGTCGAGTATCTTCGCTTCGCGGCCGCTGCCGCACAGCTTGCGGCCCTCAATGACCACCGATCTCCATCCCGGGAGCGCTCCGTACGCCGTGGCCCATTCCTGGAAGGCCGTGACGGTTGCGGTGACGTCGCCGGTACGCAGTGCCACAGCGACGTTCTGCTGCAGCTCGGGCAGGACATCGTCGGCCGGCTTCGCGTAGTAGCCGGTGTAGCAGATCGCTTTCACCGCCTCGGCCACTTCAGCGGTGGTGACGTCAACCCGATCGCGAGTGTTCAGCTTCTGAAACAGGCCCCGTAACCGACCTTGGCCCGGGCTACCGGCATCCGGAGCGTGTGCGGCCCGAGCCGCGTTGGAACTCCTAGATCGAGACCAGTTCTCACGTTGACCGTCGCGCCAGCGCGCTACCGGGGCCAGCGGCAGCGGCTCCAGGCCCTCGACCAGAACCTGCTTCCGCTTGGGCCGCAACCACGGCGGGTCGGCCAGCACCTGCGGCAGCTCGTCGGGCGTGGCCTCGTCGTGGTGGCCACTGATCTGCTCGGTGACGCTGTCGAAGGCACCGGCAGCGTTGCCCGTCAACCAAGGGCGCACCGCTTCCGCCAGCTCGCGATGTTCAGCCACCAGACCGCCGAGCAACATCCGGGACGTGGCGGCGTCGCGACCACCGTCGCCGACTGCCTGGGCAAGCCCAGCGACGGCGGCCGCAGGCCAGCGGTCGATGGCGGTGCGCAGCCGTAGCTGATTGGATTTGCTGGCGCTGGCAACACCGGCCAGCGCCCGGATGGCCTCGGGCAACCCGATCCGCGCCAGTGCGTCGCCCGCCGCTTCGACGGACGCGTGCGGGACCAAAGTGCTCAGCGCCGCCGAGCCATGGTTGACCACCAGGGCGTTGAGGTACCGCGGGGTGTACTCGAAGGCCCCGTATTCGGGTCGCTTTCGTGGCCGGGCCCGGTCGATCAGCTTCGCGTCGGCCGCGGTGGCCTGCAGCCAGGGCAGCCAGGGCAGCCACTCCGAGTCGGAGTCGGCGAACTCGGCGATCAGCTCGTCGCTGAGGTCCGGGGTATCGGGCAGAGCCAGGGCAAAGGCGGCCCGGCGCACGGGTTCCATGTGCACCGCGGCCGCCCGTACAGCGGCGACGACCTGCGCGTATTCCTCGTCGGAGGCCAGGCAGGCCAACCGACGTAGCACCTCGAAATGAGGGTCTAGCGGGTCATGTGTGTAGCTTCGGTCGCTGGGCTGGTTGAGCAGGTGGAAGCGATGACTTCTAGTGGAACTGTCCCAGGTCTGGATGCGGCTGATGCGCAGCGATTCGATCAGGGTATCGACCGCCTCAAGAAGTCCGTTCTTGGCCGCGATCACATAGAGCAGGCCGCTGTAGCGACTCGCGGCCAGCAGCACAGCGTTCTCAGCCCGCGTGTGCTCGTTCGGCTGCCGGTCCATGGCCGAGATCACCGTGTCGCGGATCGTCGGATCGGTCTGATCCAGGTCGATCGCTTCTCGGCATTCAGCGACCACGTTTGCCGCGGCCTGCCAGTCGGGTTCCCGAAGGCTGCTCGGTGGGTGGGCGCGGGTGGGGAGCGCTGTGTCGATGAATGCGTCGTCGAGGTGTACGGGATCGCCGTCTGCCAACCAGGGCGGGATGTCCTGTGACGCGGTGCTCTTTGACTCCACTGAATTCCCCTCATCCGCGGCGCTGTTCGCCACCGGGAGTTAAACATCGTAAGGCTGCTCGGGCGGGTCCAATCGCGGAGATTTTCGGCCCCGCTACGGGTTTCGTCGAGCGTGCATATCGCTACTTGGGTGCGGCTTCGCGTGCCTTGCGCTTGTTCTCGGCGGTGAGGTAGCAGCCGGTCACCACCTGCAGGACCGCGTTGGTCTGCGAGCCGAACGACAATCTGCCGTCCTCGCTGTCGGTGATGGTGAGATCAGTCGACTCGTCGCCGACGGGGTTCTCGGTTCGTCCGGTCACGTTGGTGTAGCCGTGCCTGGCGGCGATGTCGATGACGGCCTGCGACGCCTGCCCCCACAACGTGGCAGGCACCGGGACCTCGGAGACGAAGTTCTGGCCGAAGTAGCGTTCGCCGTCGGTGGATCCGAACTCGCCGCAGTTGGTGCTGCGCTCTTCGCGATGGGGCAGCCATCGCGAACCCGGCACAATCCGCGATAGCTCGGTGGTGATCTCGGTGATCATCTTGTCGCGGTCGGCGAGGACCTCTTCGGCATCACGGCGGGCCAGCAGGGTGCCGAGTTCCTCAGGGGTGCCGAAGCCGTAATCGCCTTCGGCGGGACCTTTGTACTCGGACTCAAACATCGGACCGCAGCCTGTCAACGTGAAGGCCAGCAGCAAAGTGATCACCAGACGCCACATCAATCCTCCACCTTCACAAAGTTCTTGTCCTGTCCCAACCCTGCCACGACGACGGCCTGGTTGTAGAGCGCTGTGGTGTCGACGAACGAGTACTTGCTGTGGCCCGTCGACTCGTTGCGGGAGCCCAGCGCGGTGGTCTCGGCGTTCGTGGACAAGTCGATGAAACCGGGCAGGCTCGACGGGATCGAGGAACCGAATCGGCCCAGGTCGGCGACGACGTCGTTCTTGGCATGTTCGACGAACACGTGGCCCTCTGTGAGGTGCAGATCCGACGGTGTGGTCTGGCCGAAGAACTGCCACGGATTGGTCTCCAATCCGGGCGACCCCATGAACACGGCGTCGTCGGCGGCCGTGCCGCGCTGCAGGGCCTCACTGGCCAGGGTCGAACCGTAGGAGTGGCCGAGGACGGTGAGATGCGGGTCGGTGTCGCGGGAGCTGTCGAGCCCGTTGATGAACGACGCGAGTTTGGGCGCGTTGTCGTCGGCGTAGTGGGCGCTGCCGGCCTGGGCCAGATTGGACGGCGGCTCGTAGCCCAGCCAGGCCACGGTGGCCACGGTCTCGTTGCCCTTGCCCGCCTTGTCGAGCACCCGCTCGGTCTCGCTCTTCAGCCATTCGGACTGCTCGATGTACGTCGGCAGGTCATTGCCCTCGTTGGGCTTGTCGTAGGTCACCGAGCCGGTTCCCGGCACATAGACGCTGACATGGTCGGCGGTGTCGACGTTGCCGGTCGCGACCGCGACCTTCGGGTGCTCGCCGTCGAAATCGAGGACAAGAAGCTGCCGGTCGTTCTTGGACAGGGCGTCGTCGATCGCGGCGATGGTGCCCTTCTCCTCGGAGGTCAGGTTGGTGTCGTTGCGCAACTTGGCGAGCCGGTTGCGGTTGGCCGAGTCGCGCACGGTACCGGGCACCCCGTCGAGATTTCCGACCCAATCTGGCCGCTCGACGATGATGCGGTTCTGCTCCTCTTCGCTCAACGAGTCCCACCACTGGTTCACCTCGGTATCGGTGGCACCGTCGGGTGGCTTCAGGGTGTCGAGATCGCGCTTGAACGGCGATGCCGGCGGGTCGCCCAATATGTTGCTTGCCTGCGGGCCATCGTTTGAGGAACCAGTTTTGAGGGCGTTGGCCGTCGCTGCGTCGACGGAATCGAATTGCTGGAGAAGGGCTTTCAGTGTGGCGGTGTACGCCGCGGCCAGCTTGGGTGTCATGAGCTTTCCGGCGCCCGTGACGGTGCCGTTGTCGGCGACAGTGGCGCCCAGGCTCACCGCTTGTTTGGCGACGTTGAGGATCTCGGTGCGCAGCGGCGTGAGGTTGGCGCCGCCCACCCGCAACGCGGTCTGGGTGTTCTGCAGGCGGGTCCGGAGGCGGGTCTGATCGTCCAGGTTCTTGTTGCCGCGGGCGATTGCCGCATCAGCAGCGGTGCCTTTCCACCCGCCGGCCAGATCAGTCAGAGTGTTCCGCTGGGTGTTGATCAGCCCGTCCAACTGATCGATCTTGCCCTGCAATTGGCTTGCGGCATCAGACAATGCGGTCGGATTGCTGGCGGTGACGGTGGAGATCGTGACGGTCATCGGCGGGCTCCGCCCATCACTGCTCCTGTCTGAAGATCTGCTGTCAGAACGCTAGCAGCATCCGGACGGGGTTCGACGCGCCAAAATCAGGTCCTACCGAAGGACCTCGTGTCAGTGGTGGTGGCGATGAACCCGTTGCCCTTCTGCGGGTCGGCCATCCGGCAGGCCAACAGGATGTCGTCGGTGTGGATGCACACGGCGTTGCCCAGATCGAAGCGTTGGCCCGCGGGCAGCATCGGCGCCTCCTCCTCGGTGATGCCGTCGACCGGGCTGAGCGGCTCTTCGGTGTGGGAGAAACTCATCGGAATCGCGCCGTTGGTGGTGCCGTAGCTGAACAGGTGCGCGAGGTTGGCGTCGTTGGGGGCGCCGACGAACGGCCCGCGGCAGTCCAGCGCGTACATCGCCCGGTGCTGGGTGGTCATGCAGACGAAGCCCTCGGGCGTGCGGAACCCCTGCACCGGAAATCCTTGGCCCTCGCGCAGGACGTACTGCGCCGCGTCGACGGCGGGGTAGGCGGCGAAGTCAGGTATGCCGTCCGGCCCGAGATGCGTCGGCACCGACTCGTGCTGGGAGTCCGACGTGTGCCGGCTGGTGAGCCAGATCACCGCGAACACCGCCGTCAGGACCACAACGAGCGCTGCCGCGAAACGCTTCATCGCTCCATGATCGCCCGGGACCGATCGGGGCGGAGCCGAAATCCCGGGCCCGTAGAATGGCCCCATCATGACCGCACCGGGGCACAACCATGTTCAGACCCCGATTGCGGGTCTCGTCGAGCTGGCATTAACCGATCCGTCCCTGCAGGACGTCCTTCACCGCGCCGCCGACCGGCCCGCCGATCTCGCACTCGTCGGGCCGGCCAGTGCCCGCGTGCTGGTGGCGGCCGGGCTGGCCCAGCAGGGCCCGTTGCTGGTGGTCGCCGCCACCGGCCGGGAAGCCGACGATCTGACCGCCGAGTTGCGCGGCGTGTTCGGCGACGCTGTCGCCCTGTTCCCGTCCTGGGAGACGCTGCCGCACGAGCGGTTGTCCCCGGGTGTCGAGACCGTCGGTGCCCGGTTGTTGCTGCTGCGTCGGCTGGCCCATCCCGAGGACACGACACTGGGCTCGCCGCTGCGTGTGGTGGTCACCACGACCCGTTCACTGCTGCAACCGATGGCCCCCGACGTCGTGGGCACCGAGCCCGTCACCCTCACCGTCGGTGCCGAAGCGGAGTTCGAGGCGGTCATCACCCGGCTGGTCAACCTGGCCTACACCCGCGTCGACATGGTCGGCAAACGCGGGGAGTTCGCCGTGCGCGGCGGCATTCTCGATCTGTTCCCGCCCACCGCTGAGCACCCGGTGCGCGTCGAGTTCTGGGGCGACGAGATATCCGAGATACGGATGTTCTCGATCGCCGACCAGCGCTCGATTCCCGAGATCCCGGTGCAGAACGTGGTCGCCGTGCCGTGCCGCGAACTGCTGATGACCGCTGATGTGCGCGAGCGTGCCGCGGTCCTATCCGCCGAGCACCCCACCCACGAGAACAGCGTGACGGGAAGCGTGCCCGACATGCTGGCCAAACTCGCCGAGGGCATCCCGGTCGACGGCATGGAGGCGCTGCTGCCGCTGCTGCATCCGGTGCAGCCCACGACGTTGACGCATCACCTGCCCGACGGGGCCCCGGTCCTGCTGTGCGACCCGGAGAAGGTGCGGACCCGGGCGGCCGACCTGATCAAGACCGGGCAGGAGTTCCTCGAGGCATCGTGGTCGACGGCCGCGGTCGGCGGGGATGCGCCCATCGACATCGAGGCACTGGGCGCGTCGGGATTCGTCCCGTTCGACCAGGCGCGTGAAGACTCCGTCGCCGGTGGGCACCCGTGGTGGACGTTGAGCCAGCTGCCCGACGGCAAGGCCATCGAACTCGACCTGCGGCCGTCGCCGTCGGCGCGCAGTCAGCAGAGTCTCGACGAGATCTTCGCCATGTTGCGCGCCCACGTCGCCACCGGCGGGTACGCCGCGGTGGTCACCCCGGGCGCCGGTACCGCACACCGCGTCGTCGAGCAGCTCGGCGAATCCGACATTGCGGCGGCGATGCTCGAGCCGGGTGCGGCACCCAAGGCCGGCGTGGTCGGGGTGCTCAAGGGACCGCTGCACGACGGTGTGATCCTGCCCGGGGTCAACCTCGTGGTCATCACCGAGACCGATCTGACCGGTAACCGGGTGACGGCGTCGGAGGGTAAAAGGCTTGCGGCCAAACGGCGTAACGTCGTCGATCCGCTGGCGCTGTCCGCCGGGGATCTGGTGGTGCATGATCAGCACGGCATCGGCAAGTTCGTCGAGATGACCGAGCGGGTGGTCGGCGGAGCCCGCCGCGAATACCTGGTGCTGGAGTACGCGTCGTCCAAACGCGGTGGTGGATCGGACCGGCTGTACGTGCCGATGGATTCACTCGATCAGCTGTCGCGGTACGTCGGCGGTGAGGCGCCGTCGCTGTCCAAGCTCGGCGGAAGCGACTGGGCCAACACGAAAACCAAGGCGCGCAAGGCTGTTCGTGAGATCGCCAGTGAACTGGTCGCGCTGTACGCCAAGCGGCAGTCGGCGCCCGGGCATGCGTTCGGCCCAGACACTCCATGGCAGAACGAGATGGAGGACGCGTTCGGCTTCACCGAGACCATAGACCAGCTGACCGCGATCACCGAGGTCAAATCCGATATGGAGAAGCCGGTTCCGATGGACCGGGTGATCTGCGGCGACGTGGGTTACGGCAAGACCGAGATCGCGGTGCGAGCGGCGTTCAAGGCCGTGCAGGATGGTAAGCAGGTGGCGGTGTTGGTGCCGACGACGCTGCTGGCCGATCAGCACCTGCAGACCTTCACCAACCGGATGGCCGGTTTCCCGGTGACGGTCAAGGGGTTGTCGCGGTTCACCGATCCGGCGGAGTCGCGGACCACGATGGAGGGCATGAAGGACGGTTCGGTCGACGTCGTGATCGGCACACACCGGCTGTTGCAGACCGGTGTGACCTGGAAAGACCTGGGTCTCATCATCGTTGACGAGGAACAGCGGTTCGGCGTCGAGCACAAAGAGCACATCAAATCGATGCGTACGCATGTCGACGTGCTCACGATGAGCGCCACCCCGATCCCGCGCACCCTGGAGATGAGCCTGGCCGGCATCCGCGAGATGTCGACGATCCTGACCCCACCCGAGGAGCGTTATCCGGTGCTGACGTACGTCGGTCCGCATGACGACAAGCAGGTGGCCGCGGCGTTGCGTCGTGAGCTGCTGCGTGACGGGCAGGTGTTCTACATCCACAACCGGGTGCGCACGATCGACCAGGCTGCGGCGCGGATTCGTCAAATGGTGCCCGAAGCCAGGGTCGTCGTCGCGCATGGGCAGATGAACGAGGAGACGCTGGAGAAGACCGTCGAGGGCTTCTGGAACCGGGAGTACGACATCCTGGTCTGCACCACGATCGTCGAGACCGGCCTGGACATCTCGAACGCCAACACGCTGATCGTCGAGCGGGCCGACACCTTCGGGTTGTCACAGCTTCATCAGCTGCGCGGCCGGGTGGGCCGCAGCCGCGAACGCGGATACGCCTACATGCTCTATCCGCCCAATTCACCACTGACCGAGACCGCCTACGACCGGCTCGCCACGATCGCGCAGAACAACGAGTTGGGTGCCGGCATGGCCGTGGCCATGAAGGATCTGGAGATCCGCGGTGCGGGCAACGTGCTTGGCGCCGAGCAGTCCGGCCACGTGGCCGGTGTGGGATTCGATCTGTACGTGCGGCTGGTGGGCGAGGCTGTCGAGGCGTATCGAGCCGCTGCCGACGGGAAAACCGTTGCCACAGCGGAGGAGCCGAAGGAAGTGCGGGTCGACCTGCCGGTCGACGCACACCTGCCCCCGGAGTACATCGGCAGTGACCGGCTGCGGCTGGAGGGCTACCGACGGCTGGCCGCGGCTTCGGATGAGGACGCTGTCCGGGCCGTCGTGGACGAGCTCGTCGACCGATACGGCCCGTTGCCCGAGCCTGCGCAGCGCCTGGTTGCGGTGGCGCGGCTGCGGCTGTTGTGCCGGGAGTACGGCATCACCGAGATCGGTGCGATGTCGGCGTCGACGATCCGCCTGTCGCCGCTCGTGCTTCCCGACTCCGCGCAGTTGCGACTCAAGCGGATGTACCCGGGTGCGCACTACCGGGCCACCACCTCGGTGGTGCAGGTGCCGATCCCACGCGAGAGCGACGGAATCGGCTCGCCGCGGATCCGCGACCTCGACATTGTCCAAATGGTTGCCGGTCTGGTGCTGGTTCTTCATGGCAAAGGCCAGTCGGATGTTGATATAACGAAGTTCTCGCAGGTAACTGGGGAGGTATGACCATGACTGTTGTTCTGGTTGATCCCCGCCGCCCCTCGCTGGTCCCGGTCGAAGCGATCGAATTCCTGACCGGCGACGTGCAGTACACCGAGGAAATGCCGATCAAGGTGCCGTGGACGCTGCCCGCGGCCCGGCCCATCTACGGCGATGACGAAGACAACCCGGCCCCGGTGCTGCTGTCCTCGGATCCTGAGCATCCGGCGGTCAAGGCCCGTTTGGCGGCCGGCGACCGGTTGATCGCGGCTCCGCAGGCGCAGGCGGGGGAGCGGCTCGTGGACGCCGTGGCGATGATGGACCAGCTGCGCACCGACGGGCCGTGGGAGAGCGAGCAGACCCACGATTCCTTGCGTCGCTATCTGCTGGAGGAGACCTACGAGCTGTTCGACGCGGTGCGCGGCGGCAATGCCGACGAACTGCGCGAAGAACTCGGCGATGTACTGCTGCAGGTGCTGTTCCACGCCCGCATCGCCGAGGATGCACCCGTTCATCCGTTCAACATCGATGACGTCGCCGATTCGCTCGTGCGCAAGCTCGGCAACCGCGTACCGGCAGTGCTTGCCGGAGAGTCGATTTCACTGGACGAGCAGCTGGCTCAGTGGGAGGAGCGCAAGGCTCAGGAGCAGAAGGTGAAGGCCCGCGGGTCGTCGATGGATGACGTGCCCACCGGGCAGCCGGCTCTGGCGCTGGCGCAGAAGGTGCTGGCCCGGGTGGCCCAGGCCGGGCTGCCCGCAGATCTGGTACCTGCCGCGCTGACCTCAGTGGTCGTTTCGGCGGATGCTGATGCCGAGAATGACTTGCGCAGTGCGATTTTGGAGTTCATGGACACCGTCCGAGTGGTGGAGTCCGACGTGGCCGCCGGCCGGCGGGGCGAGGACGTTCCCGAGGAACTCGACGTGACACCGCTGGGTTCGATCACCGAGGACGAGTGGCGGGCGTACTGGCCGGGTGCGGTTGTCGAGCCCGAGCCTGAGCCCGATGCGGACGACGAGTTCGAGGCGGATGACGAGCTTGACGCCGAGCCCGAGCCCGAGCCCGCGGTGGAAGCCGCGAACGACGAAGACGCAGAGGCAGAAGCTGAGTCCGCGTCCGACGCCGACGCGGAGGGCCCGGCCGAGGATGAAGCGGCTGACCAGGGCGAGTCGGAGTCTGAACCCGACGAGGACGATCACCCCCGCGACTGACGGCGGACGCGTCGCTGCCAAGTCGAGTCTGCCGCGCGCGTAACGCCAGGGCGAATTCGAGCCGGTTTTTCCGCCACCACGTTACGAGCGCGGGCCAGGTCTCAGCCCTACCCCGTCACGAACTGACAACGGCACGGTTTCGGCTCGGGATGGCCCCGCTGTGCGGACGCTGGATCGGGCCGGGGCGCTCTACGGTGAGGCGATGCGGGTACTGCGGATCGCTGCCGTCGTCCTGGTTCTCAGTCTGGGAATGGTTGCACCGCAGGCCGTCGCGGAATGTGCAACCACAGGCTGTGACCTGCGCTCGCGCATCGCGGCAGCGGATGCCTATCTGGCGTCTCGGCCCGGCACTGTCGGCTACGTGCTGCGCGACCGCGCCGGCGGCATGCGGTACGCCAATGCCAACGCGAACACGATGATCTGGACCGCCTCCACCATCAAGCTGGCGATGGTGGTCGACCTGCTGACCCGGGAACGCGCCGGAGCAGTGCGGCTGTCGGGCAACGACCGGCAACTCATGGTGAAGATGCTGCGGAACTCCGACAACGACGCGGCCGATTCACTGTGGACCCGCTATGGCGGAGCCGACCACCAGGCGTTCAACGCCGGCTTCCCCCGCTACGGCATGACGGACACGCGGCCGCAACCGGGTTTCGGTGACATGTTCCCGTACTGGGGTTTTCAGAAATCCACCACCAACGATCTCGACCGGTTGATGAACTACACGCTGACCCAACTGAATCCGGCCGACGCCTCCGCCGTGGTCGCCGAGATGCAGCGGGTCGGCGGGGAACAGCAGTGGGGCGTGTGGGGCGCCGGGCCTTCGATGAGCCCCGGCAACAAGAACGGGTGGTCGCAGGAACAGGGTGGCTGGGTCGTCAACTCGGTCGGCTTCGCCGGGCCCAACCAGCGCTACACGCTGGCAATCATGAACGGGCTCAACGGGCAGGGCGGCTACGACGACGGAGTCGCCACCACCACCCGGCTCAGTCAGATCCTGCTCGGTGGATGACTGCGCCGCGCGGCCGCTCTACTCGGCCAGCGCCTTATCGAAGGCCGTGGCCAGGTCTTCATAGCTGTGTGGCTGGATGCGCTCGCCGTTGAGAAAGAATGTCGGCGTTCCCTGCACGCCCAGGGCGCGGCCGTCGGCCACATCGAGTTGGACTCGGGCGGCGGTGGCGGGGTCGCTGTAAGCCTTGTCGAATGCCGCCATGTCAAGGCCGAGTTCTCCTGCGAAGCCACGGAATACGTCGTCCGCCGGATCCTGCTTTTCGCCCCACTGGTCCTGGGCGTCGTACATCTTCTTGTACATCGCCTCGAGCTTGTCCTGTTGGGCGGCAGCCTCGACGGCGCGTGCCGCTCGTTCGGCGTTGTAGTGCGCGCCGAGCGGGAAGTACCGGATGACGAAGTTCACCCGGTCGCCGTACTCGGACCGCAGTTGCTCGATGGAGGGATACACCGCGCGACAACCTTCGCACTCGAAGTCGAGGAACTCCACGAAGGTCACGTCACTGTCGGGAACGGAGTTCAGCCGATGACTGTTCTCGCGCACCACCTGGCCGGTTTCGACGGATGCAACCGGTGGCGGCCCGGCGCGATGACGAACGGACTGGTACACGAAAACACCGATGGCCAGCACCGCGATTGCCAATGCGGTGAGCAGTATTCGAGTATTACGCGTCATCTGGTCAGTGCCTCACTCGAACAGAGTCGAACCCCAGTAGCCGTTGGTGTCGTCGTCACGTAGCCCCGGCGGGCACGCGAAGACGGCCGTCCCGGTGTGGGTGATGTATTCGTTGAGCGCATCCTTGCGGGCCAGTTCCCGCTGCATCGGGATGAACTGCTTCTCAGGGCTGCGCACGAACGCGATGAAGAACAGGCCCGCATCGAGGTGACCGAATCCGTCGGAGCCGTCGGTGAAGTTGTAACCGCGGCGCAGGATCTCGATGCCGCCCAGGTGCTCGGCCGAGGCCAGTCGCACATGTGCGTCCACGTCGATCTTCGGATTGCCCTTGCCGTCGGTGATCTCGAAATTGAGCTCGTCGAATTCCTGCTGCAGTCCGTTGGGCGCACCACTGCCCTTTTGTCGTCCGATCACCCGCTCCTGCTCCAGAAGCGTGGTGCGGTCCCAGCTCTCGATGAGCATCCGGATCCGCCGGGTGATCAGGTAGCTGCCGCCGGTGAACCAGGCCGGTCCGTCACCCTCGGCCACCCAGACGTTCTTGTCCAGCAGGTCCGTCTGATCGGACTTGAGGTTGTTCGTTCCGTCCTTGAACCCGAACAGGTTTCGCGGGGTGGTCTGGTCCCGGGTGGTCGAGGACGTGCGGCCGAATCCCAGCTGTGAGTACCGCACCGCGACCGTGCCGAACCCGACGCGGGCCAGGTTACGGATCGCATGCACCGCGACCTGCGGATCGTTGGCGCAGGCCTGCACGCAGATGTCGCCCCCGCAGCGGGCCGCGTCCATGGTCTCGTTGGGGAACTTCGGCAGATCCTTGAGCTCGGCCGGCTGCTTGTCGGCGATGCCGAAGCGGTCCTTGCCGTCCTTGCGGAAGAACGACGGCCCGAACCCGATCGTCAGCGTCAGTTGTGAGGCAGGCAGACCCAGTGCCTCTCCGGTATCCGACGGCGGCGCATACGGATTGCCGTCCACGGCGCCGCCGGCTTCGGTCTCCTCACCGCGCGTCATCCGCTCGGCCATCTTGGTCCACTGCTTGAGCAGGGCGATGACGTCCTCACGGTTGTCGGTGGTGACGTCGAACGAGCAGAAGTGCATCCGGTCCTGCGCCTCGGTGATGATGCCCGCCTGCCGGTCACCGCGAAACGGGACCGGCCCCTGCAGGGCACCGTGCGGGGCGCTGGCCGCGGAAGCGCGGCCGGCCAGCGCACCCGCGCTGGCCGCACCGACTACCGCGGCGGTGACCCCGGCAGCGCCGAACAACTTCCGCCGGGAGAATCCGGTGGACTGCTCGGCATCCGGGGTGGCTTCGGGCGAATCACTGCTTTGCGATGACACCCTGCACCTGGCTCACCTCGTTGCTCAGCGCATCGATGGCGCGTGACAGTTCCTGGCGTTGCGGTTCGGTCACCTTGTCGTAAGTGATGAATCCGTCGCCCTGGCGATACTTGTCCAGCAGCTTCTCGACATCGGCGAACCGCTGATCGACGCGCTTGCCGAGGTCGGCGTTGCGCTCGTCGAGGATCGGCCGCACCGAGGCCACCGCGGTCTGTGAACCTTCGACGTTGGCGTTGAAGTCCCACAGGTCGGTGTGGCTGAAGATGTCTTCTTCACCGCTGATCTTGCTCTTGGAGATCTCGTCGAGCAGGCCCTGGGCGCCCCCGGCGATCTGGGTGGAGTCGATGGTCCAGTCCGGAGCCTTGACGCCGGCCTGGAGTTCCTTCACGTCGGCGACCAGCTGGTCGCCGAGTGCGTTGGCGTCCGGCTGCAGCCCGGTCACCCACAGTTGCTTTTCCAGTGCGTGGAAGCCGGTCCACTTCTGCCCGGGCTCGAGGTCGGCCTCGCGCAGGTCGACTCGCGGGTCGAGGTCGTTGGGGAAGGACTCGGCGACCGGCTCGATGCGCTCCCAGTAGACGCGCGAGGTCGGGTAGAGCGCCTTGGCTTTGGCGACGTCCTTGGCCTTGACGGCGGCGGCGAACTCCTCGACCGCCGGCACCAGGGCGTCGACCTGGCTGTTTACGTACCGCTTGTAGTTGTCGGCGGCTTCCTTGAACTTGCCCTCGGTGTCGATCTGCACGGCTTCGCCGGTCACCTCGAAATTGCCGCGGATGCCTTCACCGACCATGCCGGGGCGGCATGACGTCTGGTACGTGCCCGGCTGGGTGAGCTGAACGATCAGCTGACGCTTGAGCCCGGGGGAGATGTTCTCCACCTCGCCCATGACCCGCTCGCCCTCGCCGTAGACGTAGAACTCGGTGACCTTGTCGCCGTTGTTGGTGACGACGAACGTGCTGGCGCCCGTCGTCGCGGTGGTCCCGGAGAGCTTGCACTCGGTGTCGGAGGCATCGACGGTGATCTGGGCGCCCTTGGCGCCGTCACCGTTCGCACTGCCGCCGTCGGCCTCTTTGGCCTGGCAGGCGCTCAGCGAGAGGCCGGCCAGCACCGCGGCGGTGGCCGCGATACCGGTCTTGACGGCGGGGGTCATCTTCACTTGGTTGACCTTTCGGATGCGGTGGAGGTCTCCGGCTCGACGGTCGGCTCGGAGGAAGTCGAGGCACTGGATGCCGCCCCGGCGGAGCGCAACGGCTTCAGGAACAGCGCCAGCACCACGACGATGTAGGCCAGCCATGCGCCGAACTGCAGAACGGTCGGCGTGGGGTCGATGTTGAAGACGCCCTGGATGATCTCGCCGTACCAGGCCGACCAGTCGAACGCACCGCTCATGTCGAAGGCCTTGGCGCCCAGCCCGGGGATCCAGCCGACGGTCTGCAGCGCCTTGATGCCGTAGGCGAGGATTCCGGCCGCCACCACGATGAGGAAGATCCCGGTGTATTTGAAGAACTTGGCGAGGTTGATCCGGACTGCGCCGGCGTACATGCCGTAGGCGATCGCGGCGGCGATGAGCACGCCGATGATGAGGCCGGTCAGCGGCCACAGCGTCTCGGCCTCGGCGTAGCCGACCATGAACAGCGCGGTTTCCACACCTTCGCGGCCCACCGCCAGGAAGGCCAGCAGCGCCACCGCCAGACCACCGGTCTGCAGTGCCTGCGACATCTCGCCGCGCAGTTCGCCGGACATCGACGCAGACGCCCGTTTCATCCACAGCACCATGGTGGTGACGATGACGACGGCGATCAGCGAGGCGATACCTGCGATGGCTTCGGCGCCCAGACCGCTGATGGTGTTCTCGCCGAACTGGATCGCCAGGAAGACGGTGACGGTCACGGCGATTGCGGCGCCGACACCCAGCCACACCCATTTGAGGGCGTCCCGGCGTTCGGATTTGACCAGAAACGCGACCAGGATCGACACGACGATGGCGGCTTCGAGGCCTTCCCGCAAACCGATCAGGCCACTGCCGAACACCTGCGACGTGACGTTGGAGGCGGCCAGCGTGCTGGTCGGACCGTCCGAGATGGCAGTCATCAAAGCGTCCTCGTTCGACCGGGGTGAAAACACCGTAAGCAACGTAGCCTTGCCTTGCCATAGCAAGGCGTGGCTCACCTTAGCAGGGGGGTCTGTGGGTCCGGCCGACTTCACCTGCCGTTCTCCCGGCATGGACCCGTCGCTCGTCGCGTTCATGGCCGCGCATGCGACGATGGCGAATCAGATAGAGCGGGGTTGAGGGAGTCCGGTGTCGCCAGTGCGTTGGCTGCGGGCTGTCGCCGTAATTGCTGCGACAGCGCTGCTGTTGGCATCCAGCTGTTCGTGGCATCTGGGGACCCCAATTCCCGAGGGCGTGCCGCCACCGGCTGGGGACCCGGTGCCCGCGATCGACACCTACGCCAAGGGCAGGCCCGCCGATCAGCTGCACGAGTGGGCCGCACAGCGGGCACCCGCGCTGGGCATGCCCGTCAACGCCCTTGAGGCCTACTCCTACGCCGCGCGCGTGGCCCAGGTGGAGAACCCGAACTGCCAGCTGGCCTGGACCACGCTGGCCGGCATCGGCATGGTCGAGAGCCACCACGGCACCTACCGCGGCGCGATGATCGCGCGCAACGGGGACGTGACCCCGCCGATCCGTGGCGTGCAATTGGACGGGACCGCCGGCAACCTGCGCATTCCCGACACCGACCAGGGCAAGCTCGACGGGGATCCGCTGATGGACCGTGCCATGGGGCCGATGCAGTTCATCCCGGAGACGTGGGGGCATTTCGGGGTCGACGCCAACAATGACGGGGTGGTCAGCCCGGACAACTTCGACGACGCGGCGCTCTCGGCGGCCGGCCTGCTGTGCTGGTACGGCAAGGACCTGTCCACCCCGAGAGGCTGGATGAAGGCGCTGAAGGCCTACAACAACTCCGAGCAGTACGCCCGGATGGTCCGGGACTGGGCGACGGCGTACGCGAGCGGCCACGGCTTGTGACACGTGTGACAAGCCCAGACACGCCGTCGGGCGGACCACGATCTAGTCTCATCCCTACACGCAGGACTCAATAAGGAGAAGCCAGTGCCCATCATCGAGCAGGTTGGAGCCCGCGAGATCCTCGACTCCCGTGGCAACCCGACGGTCGAGGTCGAGGTGGCCCTGACTGACGGCACGTTCGCCCGGGCGGCGGTGCCGTCGGGCGCATCGACCGGCGAGCACGAAGCGGTGGAGCTGCGCGACGGCGGTTCCCGCTACGGCGGCAAGGGCGTCGAGAAGGCCGTGGAGGCCGTTCTCGACGAGATCGCCCCGGCGATCATCGGCCTGGCCGCCGACGATCAGCGTCTCGTCGACCAGGCGCTGCTGGATCTCGACGGCACTCCGGACAAGTCCCGACTGGGCGCCAACGCGATCCTCGGCGTCTCGCTGGCGGTGGCCAAGGCCGCTGCCGACAGCGCCGCGCTGCCGCTGTTCCGCTACCTCGGTGGCCCGAACGCACACATCCTTCCGGTGCCGATGATGAACATCCTCAACGGTGGCGCCCACGCCGACACCGGGGTGGACGTCCAGGAGTTCATGGTCGCCCCGATCGGCGCACCCTCCTTCAAAGAGTCGCTGCGCTGGGGTACCGAGGTCTACCACTCGCTCAAGTCCGTGCTCAAGAAGCAGGGGCTGTCGACCGGTCTCGGCGATGAGGGCGGCTTCGCCCCCGACGTCGCGGGCACCAAGGCCGCCCTGGACCTGATCGCGACGGCCATCGAGGCCACCGGGTTCAAGCTCGGCAGTGACGTGGCCCTGGCGCTGGACGTCGCCGCCACCGAGTTCTACACGGAGGGTTCGGGTTACGCCTTCGAGAAGGAGACCCGCACGGCCGAGCAGATGGCCGAGTTCTACGCCGGCCTGATCGACGCCTACCCGCTGGTGTCGATCGAGGATCCGCTGTCCGAGGACGACTGGGACGGCTGGGTCGCGCTGACCTCGGCGATCGGAGACCGGATCCAGCTGGTGGGCGACGATCTGTTCGTCACCAACCCGGAGCGGCTGG
Source organism: Mycobacterium sp. DL99 (assembly GCF_004762045.1). Taxonomy (GTDB): domain Bacteria; phylum Actinomycetota; class Actinomycetes; order Mycobacteriales; family Mycobacteriaceae; genus Mycobacterium. The sequence continues at coordinate 5,187,806 of NZ_SJOM01000007.1, read as the reverse complement.
AGGACGGCATCGAGCGTGGCGCCGCCAACGCGCTGCTGGTGAAGGTCAACCAGATCGGCACGCTCACCGAGACTCTGGATGCCGTTGCGCTGGCGCACAACAGTGGCTACCGCACCATGATGAGCCACCGGTCCGGTGAGACCGAAGACACCACCATCGCCGATCTCGCGGTAGCGGTCGGCAGCGGTCAGATCAAGACCGGTGCCCCGGCCCGCAGCGAGCGGGTGGCCAAGTACAACCAGTTGCTGCGCATCGAGGAGGCGCTCGGCGACGCCGCGCGCTACGCGGGCGATCTCGCATTCCCGCGGTTCGAGGCCAAGTAACGCAGGCGCCTGCGCACCTACACGTCGATGCCCGAAGCGAAGCGGCCTGATCCGAAGAGACGGTCCCCAGCCTCCCGACCCGGTAAGCCGGGCAAGGCCGGGGAATCGAATCGGCCGCGCGCTTCACAGCCCCGCCGCCGGGCGGGCGAGTCCCGTCCGGCGCAGGGTGAGCCGGTGGCCGATGAAAAGGTCTCCAAAGCCATTGCGGTGCAAGCTCAGGAACAGGCCGAGCTGCAGTCCGAGCAGCGGTTCGGGTCGACCGCCCGCCGGGCGGCCATCCTGGCCGCGGTGGTGTGTGTGCTGACCCTGACCATCGCCGGGCCGGTGCGCACCTACTTCGCCCAGCGCACCGAGATGCAGCAAAACAAGACTCTCGAGAAGCAGTTGCGGGCTCAGATCGCAGATCTGGAACTGCAAAAGGTCAAGCTGGCCGATGAGGCGTACATCAAGGCCGAGGCCAGGAAGCGCCTCGGCTTCGTGATGCCCGGCGAAACCCCGTACCAGGTGCAGTTGCCGCCCGGGGCCATTGCGTCGGGCGAGCCGGGAACGTCTGTGCTGCCCGGATCGACGGTGCCCGCAGGCCAGCCCTGGTACACCTCGTTGTGGCACACGATTGCCGATGAGCCGCACGGGGTTTCCCCCACGATCGGCGGGCCTCCGCCTGCGCCGGTCGGTCCGCCCGCACCGCCTGTTCCGCCACCTGCCGAGCCCAGAGGTCCCAATGGTTGATCCTGACGACATCGAGGCCGTGACACGGCAATTGGGCCGGGAACCGCGCGGTGTCCTCGAGATCGCGTACCGCTGCCCCAACGGCGAGCCCGGGGTGGTGAAGACCGCACCCAGACTTCCCGATGGCACGCCGTTCCCGACGCTGTACTACTTGACGCATCCGGCGCTCACGGCGGCCGCCAGTCGGTTGGAATCCTCGGGGCTGATGCGAGAGATGTCCGAGCGGCTGCAGCAGGACGAGGAACTGGCTGCGACCTACCTGCGGGCACATGAGTCGTATCTGGCCGAGCGGGACGCGATCGAGCCGCTGGGTACGACGTTCACCGGGGGTGGCATGCCCGACCGGGTCAAATGTCTGCACGTGGTGATGGCCCACTCGTTGGCGAAAGGCCGCGGGGTCAATCCCTTTGGGGATGAGGCGCTGGCGGTGCTGGCCCTCGAGCCGGCGATGGCCGGGATTCTGGATCGTGAGGTGTGGGTTTGAGGCGAGTCGGCGCGATCGATTGCGGCACCAACTCGATTCGTCTGCTGATCGCCGACGTGGTGGACGGCAAGCTGTGTGACGTGCACCGCGAGATGCGGGTGGTACGGCTGGGGCAGGGCGTCGACGCGACGGGTCAGTTTGCGCCGGAAGCGTTGGCGCGCACCGAATCCGCACTGGCTGACTATGCGACCCTGATGAGCGAGCATTCGGTCACCGCGGTGCGGATGGTGGCGACTTCGGCGGCGCGCGATGCCGGAAACCGCGACGAGTTCTTTGCGATGACCGCCCGGCTGCTGGGCAAGGTGGTGCCCGGTTCTCCGGACATTCAGGCCGAGGTGATCACCGGGACCGAGGAGGCCGAGCTGTCGTTCCGCGGTGCGGTCGGTGAACTCGACCCTGCCGCAGGCCCTTTCGTGGTCGTCGACCTGGGTGGCGGCTCGACCGAACTGGTGCTCGGCGACACGGCCGTGCAGGCCAGCTTCTCCGCCGACATCGGGTGTGTGCGGCTGACCGAACGGTGCCTGCACTCCGACCCGCCCACCGCCGCCGAGGTGGCGCAGGCGCGGGCGGTGGCCCGTGACGGCCTGGCCGAGGCGCTGCGGGTGGTGCCGGTCGAAGGGGCGCACACCTGGGTCGGCGTGGCCGGGACGATGACGACCCTCTCGGCGCTGGCGCAGCGCATGACCGAATACGATCCTGAGGCAATTCATTTGTCCCGCATCGAATTTGATGATCTGCTCGCGGTGTGTGAGCAGCTGATCGGGATGACCAAGGCCGAACGCCTGGCGCTCGGGCCGATGCATGCCGGCCGTGCCGATGTGATCGGCGGCGGCGCCATCATCGTCGAGGAGTTGGCGGCCGTACTCACACAGCGCGCCGGCATCGGCGAACTGGTGGTCAGCGAGCACGACATTCTCGACGGCATCGCGCTGTCGATCGCCTGACCGGTTCTCGGAATCGCTTCTGCGCGCGCCGGTTTCTACCGTGGGGTTGCTAAACCGCGAGATCCAGAGCCCAGGCGTAGAAAACGGCGACAGGCGATCGAGACGTCCACATAAAAACAACGGCCGAACGCGGTTGCCCGCGTCCGGCCGTTGCCGTGAACTACCTAGATCAGGACACGGTCCCGTGGTTGCTCGCCGGGGCGACCGCAGGGGCCGGGGCGGGCGTGGTGACCGCCGGCTGGGTGCCGGCCGGAACCAGCGCCGGCTCGGTGGCCGGAGCGGCAGGAGCAGCCGGAGCGCCCGGTGCCGGAGCGGCCGGGGCAGCCGGAGCGCCCGGAGCGCCCGGTGCCGGAGCGGCCGGGGCAGCCGGAGCGCCCGGAGCGCCCGGAGCGGCGGCGGGGACACCCTCAGCAGGCACACCCTCGGCCGGCGGAACCGCGGTGGCGGCGTTGCCCGCACCTGCGGCGGCCGGTGCCGGGACACCCTCGGCGACCGGCGTGCCGTGAGCGACCGGGGTCCCCTCGGCAGCCGGAGCGCCCGGGGCCGGAGCGGCCGGAACCGTTTCGGTGCCGGCCGGGGTTGCGGCCGGAGCGCCCGGGGCCGGGGTGGCGGCAGGCAGGTCCGTCGCGCGGCTACCTGCGGTTCTCGCCGGGTGGGGGCGTGTCGTCAGGCGGGCCGGGCGGTGTCGTCATGCGGGCACCTCCTGAGAATGGGCTGGGTTGCGATAGTACCCGCGGCGGTAGCCGTACCACAGCCGAAACCCGACGATCAGTAACGACGGCAGCAGGAACCATTGCGGGCGGGTCAGATCCAGCCACACGGTCTCGTTGGCCCGGACGAACTCCACGAGGAATCGGAAACCCGCGTAACCGGCGAAGTAGAGCACGAACAGCTCCCCGGGCTTGCCGATGCGGGGGCGCAGCCATAGCAACACGGCGAATGCGGTGAGCTGGAAGGCGATCTCGTAGAGAAACGACGGGTGCATCGCGGCTCCGGCGAGGCAGCCCGGGCATTCGGGGGTGTCGGCCGGCGCGTGGATGCCCCACGGCAGGGTTGTCGGCCGGCCGGGGGCTTCGGTGAGGTGGCAGCCGATCCGGCCGATCGCCATGCCGAGTGCGACTGCGGGGGCGAACAGGTCGCCGGTCTTTCCGCGGTAACCGCCCAGCCGCTTGGCGATGAGCACCCCGAGGTAGGCGCCGAGCAGCCCACCGAGAATGCTGCGCGAGCCGAACTGCCAGGCCTGGGCCAGGCTCGGATTGGCGCTGAAGTCCAGGTGACGTACCAACCCGGTCAACCTCATCCCGATCGCGCCACCGATCAGCGCCCCGGCCGCGGCGACGACCGACTGCTCGTTGACCGCACCGCGCCGGCGGGCCTCGGCGACGAACACCATCAGTGCGGCGGACACCCCGAGGGCGACGAACAGGTTGTGCACCCCGACGCTGATGGGCCCGAGGTGCCACTGAACAGTCACCCGCCGAACCTAACCCGCGGCCGGTTCACCCGGCCAGCGACAATCCCGCGGCGACGGCGAAACCCAGCACGGCCGCCAGGCCGGCGTTCTCCTTGGCTTTCTCGGTGGCCTCCGGGATCATCGAGCCCACCAGCATGACCAGCAGCGCTCCGGCGGCGAATCCGTTGATGCCGCCCCGGAATTCGGCGCCGGCCACGTTCTGCAGCTGATAGCCGCCGACTGTGGCCAGCGCGCACAGTGCGGCGATCACGGCCCAGCTGCCGACAATCCGGCGGGCAGGTTCACCCGCGGATTTCATGTCGCTGGCCGATCCGATCGATTCGGGCAGGTTCGACACGAAGATGGACACCACGAGGGCCAGGCTGACGCCGGCTCCGGCTGCGATGCCGATGCCGAGTGCGGCCTGTTCGGGAATGCCGTCGAGCAGGGCGCCGAGTAGCAGGGGCAGCCCGGCGGTCTGAGTTCCATTGCGGCCCAGTCGATCTACTGCCTTGTCCGCGAGATAGAACACCACGGCCCCGATGGCCAGGCCGAGTGCCACGGCCCAGGCGCCGCTGGCCCGGAAGCCTTCCTCGGCGAGTTCGAAGGAGATGCTGGAGATGAGCGCCCCAGCGCCGAAACCGAGGACGAGGCCGACGAGGCGTTGATTCCAGTCCCGGACCACGCCGGCGACCGCGCCGATGAGCAGCGAGGATGCGGCGACCAGACCCCAGATCAGCGCAGCGAGCACAGCCGCAGCATAAGGCCGCGCAGGCTCAGAACCGGGGAGGCGGGAGCGGCGGGGAGAAAGAATAAGGAGAAGTGAGTCAGCGCAAGATCGCACGACCGATCGGTGCGATCGATGAGGTTATGGCCCGATGGTCAGGCGGCGTAGCGGTTAGGGGTGGTGACCTGTCGCCGGTTGCCCGGGCGACAGGCCACCGACGGCGTCAGCGCCGCGCGTTGCAGTTCGGGGGGTTTCCGCAGTGGTGGCCACCATCGCAGGCATTGCAGCGACAGGTGCAGGATCCCTTGGTTGCGATGCGCATCGTTGTTCAACTCCTCACTGTTCGGGTGCCGCCGGTATGGCCGACAGCAAACTCCCGAGGATGGGCGGATATCAACATATAACGACTTCACAATAGTTCGGGTCACCGCGAAAATAAAGGATTCCGGCAACGGTGCGAGTCTTGCCACGCGGCCTGTTCCGGGTCGGCGTTCTCGGGTGAACAATCCGTGAAACTCTTTGGCTGCAGCGGACTTAAGGACTAGGCAGAGGTTTCGCGGGCGCCGAGCCGGAGATGTTCGATGTGGTAGATGGCTTCATCGAGCAGTTGCGCGACATGGCTGTCGTACAGCCGGTACACGATATTGCGGCCGGACCTGTCGCCGGTCACCAGGCCCAGTGCCCGCAATAACCGGAGTTGGTTGGAGACTGCGGGCTGCTCCATGCCTACCGCGGCGGACAGCTCGGTGACCGAGCATGGCGATTCCCGCAGCCGGGTCAGGATCAGCAATCGGTTGGGGGAGGCGAGGGCCTGTAGGGTCTCGGCGACTTTGGCCGCTGAGGCCGCGTCGAGGGACGCTGCCGGCGTCGCGCGCCCCTCAACTCCGTGGCCCATGGCATTCATTCAAGCATGCGGGCAAAACATCGGTGATACATTTCAATCTCTACATGTATAAATGTCTACGATGTGTGTGGCGACGATGAAGGGGAGGCGCGATCCATGACCGCTGTGTCGATCGACCGGCCGTCAGTGCGTGACGGCGACGCCCGGCCCGCCGGTGCGCGCGGTCTCGGCAGGTGGATCTGGTCCCTGGACTCCGTCCGCTGGGCCGTCGCGGCCCTGGTGTTGATGCTGTGCGGAGTGGTTGCGCAATTGGCCGATGCGCCACAACCGCTGTGGTGGACGTTGTATCTCGCGTGCTACCTCGCCGGCGGTTGGCAATCCGCGGTGTCCGGCGTGCAGGCGCTGCGCGACCGCACGCTCGATGTCGACCTGCTGATGATCGTCGCGGCGATCGGTGCGGCGGCCATCGGGCAGGTGTTCGACGGCGCACTGTTGATCGTCATCTTCGCGACGTCGGGCGCGTTGGAGGATGTGGCCACCGCGCGCACCGAACGGTCGGTGCGCGGTCTGCTCGACCTGGCCCCACCCGATGCGACCCTTCTCGAGGACGGCACCCAGCGCGTCGTCGCCGCAGAGGCGTTGCGGCCCGGCGATCGCATCCTCATCCGGCCCGGCGAACGGATCTCGGCGGACGGCACCGTGATCGGTGGGTCGTCGGACGTCGACCAGTCCTCGATCACCGGTGAACCGTTGCCGGTCGCCAAACACGTGGGCGACGACGTATTCGCCGGAACGCTCAACACCTCTGGGGCGCTGCAGGTCACGGTCACGCAGGACCCCTCGGGCACGGTGATGGCGCGCATCGTCGCAGCCGTTGCCGCGGCCTCGGCGACCAAGGCCACCACGCAGCTGTTCATCGAGAAGGTCGAGCAGCGCTATTCGGTAGTCGTTGTGGTCGCGACCCTGGCGCTGTTCGCGGTACCGCTGGCGCTGGGCGCCGACGTGCGCTCAACTCTGTTGCGCGCCATGACGTTCATGATCGTGGCCTCGCCATGCGCGGTCGTGCTCGCCACGATGCCGCCCCTGCTGTGCGCGATCGCCAACGCCAGCCGTCGCGGCGTCTTGGTGAAATCCGCGATCGCCATGGAGCGGCTGGCCGATACGGACGTCGTCGTACTCGACAAGACCGGAACACTGACCACAGGCGCGCCCCGGGTATCGCAGGTTGTGACGGTCGCCGGTACACCGGCTGATCGGGTGCTCGCAACCGCAGCTGCCGCAGAACAATTCAGCGAACACCCGATCGGGCGGGCCATCGTCGCCGAGGCTGCGTCCCGCGGCATCACAGTGCCGGAAGCCGGCGGCTTCACCGCCTGGCCGGGCCGCGGAGTGCGGGTGATCGTCGACGGACGCCCGGTCGAGGTATCCAGCCCCGCAGCGTATTCGGGCCCGGCGATCCCGGCTGTGACCGAGATCGAGGCCACCGGGGCGACCGCCGTCATCGTGGCCGTCGACGGTCTCGCGATCGGGGTACTGGGGCTGCATGATCAGGCTCGCCCGGGCGCGGCCGCTGCCGTGCGGGCACTGCGTACCCTCACCGGACGCTCGCCGGTGCTGCTCACCGGTGACAACCGCGTGGCGGCGGCGCAACTGGCCGGGCAGTTGGGAGTCGAGGACGTGCGGGCCGGGCTGCTGCCCGAGGACAAGGCTGCTGCGGTCCGCGAACTGGAATCCGGTGGGCGGCGGGTTCTCATGGTCGGCGACGGGGTCAACGACGCGCCGGCCATGGCGTCCGCCCATACGTCGATGGCGATGGGGCGCAGCGGTGCCGATCTCACGGTCGACACCGCTGACGTCGTCACCGTCGGCGACGATCTGTCGGCGATCGCCTCGGTGGTCGCGCTGTCCGAGCGGGCCCGGCGGCTGGTCATCGCCAACCTGGTCATCGCGGCCACCGTCATCACCGTCCTGGTGACCTGGGACCTGTTCGGGCACTTGCCGTTACCACTGGGCGTGGCCGGTCACGAGGGCTCGACCATTCTGGTCGCCCTCAACGGGCTGCGGTTGCTGCGCAACCGCGCCTGGCCCCGACTTTCCTAGCGCGAGCAGACGCAAAACTGCCCAAAATTAGTGGATTTGGGGCAGTTTTACGTCTGCTCGGCGGAAGGCCTCAGGGGCGCAGGACGTCCTTGAGCGCGTCGAGCACCGCGGGATCCTCGATGGTGGAGGGCACCGGCTCGTCCAGGCCGTCGGCGATACCCCGCATGGTCTTGCGCAGGATCTTGCCCGAACGGGTCTTCGGCAGCGCCGCGACCACGTCGACCTTCTTGAAAACCGCCACCGCGCCGATGTTTTCCCGCACCCGGTCGACGAGCTCCTGGGTGATCCCCTCAGTCGAGGCCCCGGTCTTGAGCACCACGAAGCCGCGCGGCACCTGTCCCTTGAGTTCGTCGGCGACACCGATCACCGCGCATTCGGCCACCGAGGGATGGTCGGCCAGCACGGCCTCGATCGATCCGGTCGACAACCGGTGTCCGGCAACGTTGATCACGTCGTCGGTGCGGCCCATCACGAAGAGGTAGCCGTCGGAGTCCACGTAGCCGCCGTCGCCGGTGAGGTAGTACCCGGTGAACGCCGACAGATAGGCCGCGACGTAGCGGTGGTCGTCGCCCCACAGTGTGGGCAGTGTGCCCGGGGGCAGCGGCAGCTTGATGCAGATGGCGCCTTCCTCGTCGGCCTCGCACCGGGTGCCGTCGGAACGCAGGATCTGTACGTCGTAGCCGGGCATCGGCACCGTGGCCGAGCCGGCCTTGATCGGTAGAGGCTCGACGCCCATCGGATCTGCAGCTATGGCCCAACCGGTTTCGGTCTGCCACCAGTGGTCTACCACGGGGATGCCGAGTTTGTCGGCGGCCCAGTGATAGGTGTCGGGGTCGAGGCGCTCGCCGGCCTGGAACAGGTACTTGAGCCCGGACAGGTCGTAATCGGCCAGACGTGTGGCGTCGGGATCTTCCTTTTTGATCGCGCGGATCGCGGTCGGGGCGGTGAACAGCGCCTTGACGCCGTACTCGGCGGCCACTCGCCAGAACGCCCCGGCGTCGGGGGTGCCGATCGGTTTGCCTTCGTAGAGAACGGTTGTCGCGCCCAAAAGCAATGGCGCGTACACGATGTAGGAGTGGCCGACCACCCAGCCGACGTCGGAGGCGGCCCAGAACACATCGCCCGGCGCCACGTCGTAGATGTGGCGCATGCTCCACAGCAGGGCCACCGCGTGCCCGCCGTTGTCGCGGACGATGCCCTTGGGTTTACCGGTGGTGCCCGACGTGTAGAGCACGTACAGCGGGTCGGTCGCGGCCACCGGCACCGGATCGGCCGGTGCGGCGTCGGCCATCAGTTGCTGCCAGTCGTGATCGCGCCCGTCGATCAGCTCGCACGGACACTGCTCGCGTTGCAGGATGACGCAGGCCCGGGGCTTGTGCTCGGCGATCTCCAGTGCCGCGTCCAGCATGGGCTTGTACTCGACGATGCGCGTCGGCTCGATGCCGCAGGACGCGCTCACCACGACCACCGGGCGGGCATCGTCGATCCGGGCGGCCAGTTCGTGCGCGGCGAACCCGCCGAACACCACCGAGTGCACCGCGCCGAGCCGGGCGCAGGCCAGCATTGCGATGACGGCCTCGGGCACCATCGGCATGTAGATCACCACCAGATCGCCCTTGTTCACCCCGAGCCCGCGCAAGGCCCCGGCGAACCGGGCGGTGGCGTCGCGCAACTCGCGGTAGGTGTACGTGGCTTTGGTGCCGGTGACGGGGGAATCGTAGATCAGCGCGGTCTGATCGCCGCGCTCGGCGACGTGCCGGTCCAGGGCATTGGCGCAGGTGTTGAGCTCACCGTCAGGGAACCAGCGGTAGAACGGCGGGTTGGTGTCGTCGAGTATGCGCTGCGGCTCGGACGTCCAGGTCACCGCTTTGGCGGCGTCGGCCCAGAAGGCGGCCGGGTCGTTGAGGCTGGCCTCGAAGAGACCACGATAAAGGGCACGATCACCTGACATACCGGCACCGTAGCGTGTCCGGCCAGTCGAAATCGGTGATTGTCGCTGGTCGGTGGCCTGCCCGCGCCCGGTGGTCGCTCACGCGCGGTCACCGGTCGTTGCGCGGCAATTCGGGTAGCGCGGTACTCACGCCGATGCGGGTGGCCGGGGTCAGGATTGCCGGGACGACGAGGAGCCGGCATGACTGTCGACATCGACTACGACCCGTACAACGTCGAGATCGCGCGCGACCCTTATCCGACCTACCGCCGGTTGCGGGACGAGGCGCCGCTGTATTACAACGCAACGCACGATTTCTTCGCGGTCAGTCGCTACGGGGATGTCGAGCGGGCTCTGATCGACCGCGACACCTTCATCTCCGGGCGGGGCAATGTCCTGGAATTCATCAAGTCCGGTGTCGAGATGCCGCCCGGCATCGTCGTCGCCGAGGATCCGCCCAGCCACACCATCCACCGCACCCTGATGTCGCGGGTGTTCACCCCGCGCAAGGTGGCCGCACTGGAACCGGCGATCCGGGTGTACTGCACCGAGTACCTCGATCCGCTGACCGGCGCCGGGCGGTTCGATGTGATCAGTGAGTTCGCCGCGCAGATGCCGATGCGGGTGATCAGCATGCTGATGGGCATTCCCGACGCCGACCAGATCGCGATCCGCGAGATGAGCAATGCCAACATGCGCACCAAGGCCGGACGCGGCATGCGGATCAACGAACAGAACATGGCGCTGGGCGGGGCTTTCGCCGACTACATCGACTGGCGCGTCGAACATCCGTCCGACGACATCATGACCGACCTGCTCAATGTCGAGTTCGAAGACCAGACCGGCACCCGGCGCCGGCTGACCCGGCGCGAACTGCTGACCTATGTGCACGTCATCGCCGGGGCGGGCAACGAAACCAGTGCCCGGCTGATCGGATGGACGGTCAAGGTGCTCGCCGAGCATCCGGATCAGCGCCGGGAATTGGTGCGCGACCGGTCATTGGTGCCCAACGCAATTGAGGAGATCCTGCGGTTCGAGAACCCGGCGCCGCATGCGGCCCGCTCCCTGGCAGTCGATGCCGAGTGGCACGGGCACACGGTTCCCGCCGGCAGCGCATTGTTGATCGTGATGGCCGCGGCCAACCGCGACGAGCGCCGCTACGCCGAACCGGACCGTTTCGACATCCACCGCGACATCGGTATGCACCTGGCGTTCGGGCACGGAGCGCATTTCTGCCTGGGTGCCGCGCTGGCCCGCATCGAGGCCCGCATCGCGCTCGACGAGATACTCACCCGATTCCCAGACTGGGACGTGGATCTCGACGATGCGGCGTTGTCACCCACGTCGACGGTGCGTGGGTGGGAGCGGTTACCGATGCTGGTCACCACTTAGCGCGAGCAGACGTAAAACTGCCCCTTTTCACGTGAAAAGGGGCAGTTTTACGTCTGCTCGGCGGAAGAAGTCACTCCTGGAAGCGGTACCCCATCCCCGCCTCGGTCAGCAGGTGCACCGGATGTGACGGATCATTCTCGAGCTTGCGACGCAGCTGCGCCAGATAGACCCGCAGATAGTGGGTTTCCTTCGCGTAGGCCGGTCCCCACACTTCGCGCAGCAGTTCTTCGCGGCCCACCAACTTGCCTCGGTTGCGCACCAGCATCTCCAGCATGCCCCACTCGGTGGGGGTCAGGTGCACCTCGTGGTTGTTCTTGGTCACCTTCTTGGACGCGAGATCGACGGTGAACGAGGAGGTTTCGATGACGGGCTCATCGGTTTCGGACGCCGCCGCGCCGCGGCGCACCGCGGCGCGCAGCCGGGCCAGGAACTCGTCCATGCCAAAGGGTTTGGTGACGTAGTCATCGGCGCCGGCATCGAGCGCCTCCACCTTGTCGGACGAGTCGGTGCGGGCCGAGAGCACGATCACCGGTGCCGACAGCCAACCGCGAAGGCCGGCCAGCACCTCGATGCCCGACATGTCGGGCAGGCCGAGATCGAGCACGATCACATCGGGCCGGTGATCAGCGGCGGAGCGCAGGCCCTGCCCGCCGTTGGTGGCGGTGTCGACCTCGTAGCCGCGCACCGACAGGTTGATCCGCAGCGCACGGAGGATCTGCGGTTCGTCGTCGATCACCAGGACGCGGGTCTTGGCGGGATTGGTGGATGTCATGCTGATTCGTCCTTCGGCGGTGCAGCAAGGTCGATTTCGACGGTCAGGCCACCGCCGGGGGTATCGGTCGCCGAGATGGTCCCGCCCATGGCTTCGACGAAGCCGCGGGCAACGGACAGGCCCAGCCCGACGCCGATGCTGGTGTTGTGATCGCCGAGGCGCTGGAACGGCGCGAACAGTTGTTCCTCGGCCCCGCGCGGCATTCCGGGCCCCTCGTCGATGACCGCGATCAGTACCCGGTCGGCCACCTGCCCGGCGCTGACCCGGATCGGCCCGTCAGGGGCATACCGCAGGGCGTTGTCGATCAGATTGGCCAGCACCCGCTCCAGCAGCCCGGCGTCGGCCATCGCGACGGCATCACCGACCTCGACCTTCACCCGGTCCAGACCCTCGCGGGTGAATCCGGTGGCACCCTTGCTGATTCCCAGCAGCGCGCGCTGCGTCGTCTCCTCCAGGTACACCCGGCGCAGCTCGGGGCGGACCACTCCGGCAGACAGCCGCGAGGAGTCCAGTAGGTTGCCGACGAGCGCGGTGAGTGCGTCGACGGATTCCTCGATGGTGGCCAGTAGTTCAGCGGTGTCCTCGTCCGAGAAGTCGATGTCCTCGCTGCGCAGGCTGCTGGCCGCCGCCTTGGCCGCGGCCAGCGGGGTGCGCAGGTCATGGCTGACCGCGGAGAGCAGCGAGCGGCGCAGTTCATCGGCCTGCGCGATGGCCTCGGCCTTGCCGGCCTCCTCGGTGAGCTCGCGCTGTTTGACCAGTCCGGCAGCCTGTTTGGCGACGGCGCTCAGCACGCGGCGATCCCGCGCGGCCAGTTTGCGTCCCGACATCAGCAGCCAGAACTCGTCGTCCCCGACTTCGATCGCGGTGTCGGCGGTGTCCACGTCGGCACACGGCTTGGTGCCGACGCAGGCCACGATCTCTGCGGTCCCATTGTGTTCCCGCAGCAGGCTCACCGCCCGTTGGGAGTACGTCTCTTGCAGCCGTTCCAGCAGGGTGGTCAGGTCGGCACCGCGCAGCACCGACCCGGCGAACAGCGTCAACAGCTCGGCTTCCTGCGAGGCCTTCCTGGCTTCGCGGGCCCGGCTCGCGGCGCCGTCGACCAGCGCCGCGACCGCCACCGCGACCAACAGCAGTACGACGACGGTGACCGCGCTGTCGGGTTCGGAGATGGTGAACGTGTGACGCGGGTCGACCAGGAAGTAGTTCAGCAGCAGCCCGGACAGCAGGGCTGACAGTCCGGCAGGTGCGACGCCGCCGAGGAGTGCGACGATCAGCACGCCGATGAAGAACAGGGCGCTCTCGCCGCTGACCCCGAGGTAGGGGTCCAGCAGGGTCACGATCGCCACGCAGATGGCCGACGGAACCACAAGGCTGGCAAGCCAGGACGCGATGTGGCGCTGCCGTGGGGTGGCCGTCGACCAGCCGAAGCCGCGGCGGGCCTGCTCATGGGTCACCATGTGCACGTCGATCTTGCCCGAGTGCTGCACCACGGCGGCACCGATGCCCTCGTCGAACATCCGGGCCCACCGGGACCGCCTCGACGTGCCGAGCACCAACTGGGTGGCGTTGCGTTCGCGCGCGAAATCCAGTAGCGCCGTGGGTACGTCGTCTCCGACGACGGTGTGCAGGGTGGCACCCAGGCTCAGGGCCAGCTCTCGCACCTTGCCCATCTGGGGGGCCGAGACACCCGACAGTCCGTCCCCGCGAACGACGTGCACCACCATGAGTTCGGCACTTGATTTCGAGGCGATGCGGGATGCCCTGCGCACCAGCGTTTCCGACTCGCTGCCGCCGGTGACGGCGACCACCACGCGTTCGCGGGCTTCCCAGGTGTCGGTGATCTTGTTGTCGGCGCGGTACTTGGCCAGTGCGGCGTCGACCTGGTCGGCCAGCCACAGCAGGGCCAGTTCTCGCAGCGCGGTGAGGTTTCCGCGCCGGAAGTAGTTCGACAGGGCGGCGTCGACACGTTCGGGTGCGTACACGTTGCCGTGGGACAGCCTGCGGCGCAGCGCCTCCGGGGTGATGTCGACCAGCTCGATCTGGTCGGCTGCCCGGACCACCTCGTCGGGAACCTTCTCCTGCTGCTCGATTCCGGTGATCTGGGTGACCACATCGTTGAGGCTTTCCAGGTGCTGGACGTTGACGGTCGTGATCACGGTGATCCCGGCGTCGAGCAGTTCCTCGACGTCTTGCCAGCGCTTGGGGTTCTTGCTGCCCGGGGTGTTGGTGTGGGCGAGCTCGTCGACCAACACCACCTGCGGATGGCGGGCCAGCACCGCAGCTACGTCGAGTTCGGGGAACTGGCCTCCCCGGTACTCGACGTAGCGCGGCGGAATGGTCTCGATGCCGTCGAGCAGATCGGCGGTTTTCTTGCGCCCGTGCGTTTCGACCACCGCGGCAACCACGTCGGTGCCGCGTTCGAGCCTGCGGTGCGCCTCGCCGAGCATCGCGTAGGTCTTGCCCACGCCGGGAGCTGCGCCCAGATATATGCGCAGCTCTCCGCGTTTGGCGGGGCCGGTCGACGGCGTGTTCACAAGACCATCATCCTCGTGCCTACAGCGAGTCGAGGGCGATGTTGAGTTCGAGCACGTTGACCCGCGGTTCGCCGAAGAAACCGAGGGTGCGTCCGTCGGTGTGCTGGCCGACCATGGCGCGGACCAGATCGGGGTTGAGACCGCGGGCCTTGGCCACCCGGTTGACCTGCAGATCCGCGTAAGCCAACGAGATGTGCGGGTCGAGCCCGCTGCCGCTGGCGGTCACCGCGTCGGCCGGCACCTGCGGATCGGCAGGCGCGCTGCCGCGGATCGGCACGATCTGGCCGGCGCTGTAGTCCTCGCCCGCCTTTGCACATTCGACCCGCACGCCCTCATAGCTGTTCAGGAACGGCGTCTTCGTGGTGTCGCACGGCTCGTTGACGCTGACCACCTGAGTCGGGTGCACGACGTTTCCGCGGGCGTCCCGCGGCCCGATCACCGACAGCACCGCGCCGACGCCGCCTCCGGTGCAGAACGGGCGGGCGCCGTCGACGCCGTCGAGCTCGCCGACGGCGGCGCTGCGAGAGCACACCTGGGTGAGCAGGCTCGGCTTGTCCGGAGTATCGACGACGCTTTCCGGGCCGAGGTTGCTCGCGCTGGTGGCCATGGGGTCATACCCGTCACCGGCCATCGACGGACGGCTCTGGAAGTAGCGGGGCAGGGGATTGCCGTCGGCGTCGGTGAAGGACTGACCGATCAGGCTGCTGCCCACCGGCTTTCCGTTCATATCGATCAGCGATCCGTCGGCCCGGTCGCGTAGCCCCGGGATCTGAGCCACCAGCCAGATGAAGACCGGATAGCCGATACCCAGGATCACCGTGAGCACCAGCAGGGCCCGCAGGGCGGCTGCATGTTGGCGAAGCAGGTTGGAGAATTTCATGTCACATTCCCGGGAAGAGTTGGACCACCAAGTCGATCAACTTGATGCCGATGAACGGTGCGATGATGCCGCCGAGGCCGTACACGTAGAGGTTGCGGCTCAACAGCTTGGACGCACTGCTGGGGGTGTATCGAACACCCTTGAGTGCCAACGGGATCAGCGCCACGATGATGATCGCGTTGAAGATCACCGCGGACAGGATCGCCGATTGCGGGCTGTGCAGCCGCATGATGTTCAGCAGATCCAGGCCGGGGAACAGGGCCACGAACAACGCCGGGATGATCGCGAAGTACTTCGCGATGTCGTTGGCGATCGAGAAGGTGGTCAGTGCCCCGCGGGTGATCAGCAACTGCTTGCCGATCTCGACGATCTCGATGAGCTTGGTCGGGTCGGAGTCGAGATCGACCATGTTTCCGGCCTCTTTGGCCGCCGAGGTGCCGCTGTTCATCGCGACGCCGACGTCGGCCTGGGCCAGTGCGGGTGCGTCGTTGGTGCCGTCACCGGTCATGGCGACGAGCTTGCCGCCGGCCTGCTCCTTCTTGATCAGCGCCATCTTGTCCTCGGGCGTGGCCTCGGCGAGGAAGTCGTCCACACCGGCCTCGTCGGCGATGGCCTTGGCGGTCAACGGATTGTCTCCGGTGATCATCACGGTGCGGATGCCCATGCGGCGCATCTCGTCGAAGCGTTCCCGCATGCCCTGCTTGACGACGTCCTTGAGGTGGATGACGCCGAGCACTTCGGCCTTGCCGTCGACCACATGTCCGACCACCAGCGGCGTGCCGCCGGCGGCGGAGATCCCGTCCACGATGTCGCCGAGTTCGGTTGGTACCAGGCCGCCTTCGGAGCGGATCCATTCGGCGACCGCGCCCGCCGCGCCCTTGCGCAGCCGGTGGTCGCCGGAGAGGTCGACGCCGGACATCCGGGTGTTGGCGCTGAATTCCACCCAGTGCGCCTGGTCGAGTTCACCGGGTGTGCGACCCCGCAGACCGTACTGCTGCTTGGCGAACACCACGATCGAGCGGCCCTCGGGGGTCTCGTCGGCCAGGCTGGACAGCTGTGCCGCATCGGCCAGTTGGGCTTCGGCGACACCGGACAGCGGTACGAAGGCCGCGGCCTGGCGGTTGCCGAGCGTGATGGTTCCGGTCTTGTCGAGCAGCAGGGTGTTGACGTCGCCGGCTGCCTCGACGGCGCGGCCGGACATGGCCAGCACGTTGCGCTGCACCAGCCGGTCCATGCCGGCGATGCCGATCGCCGAGAGCAGGGCGCCGATGGTGGTGGGGATCAGGCACACCAGCAGCGACACCATGACGATGCCCGAGATGCCGTTTCCGTTGAGCGCGAGGGTGTCTGCGACGCCCGGGTTGTTGACCTTGGAGAAGATGGCCAGCGGCTGCAGGGTCGCGACGGCGAAGACGAAGATGATCGTCAACGAGGCCAGCAGGATGTTGAGCGCGATCTCGTTGGGGGTCTTCTGCCGGTTGGCGCCCTCGACGAGGTTGATCATCCGGTCGATGAAGCTCTCGCCGGGCTTCTGGGTGATCTGCACGACGATGCGGTCACTCAACACCGTGGTGCCGCCGGTGACGGCGCTCCGGTCGCCACCGGACTCCCGGATGACGGGGGCCGATTCACCGGTGATCGCCGATTCATCCACCGAGGCAATGCCTTCCACGACATCGCCGTCTCCGGGGATGACCTGGCCGGCCTCGACCACGACGACATCGCCCTGCTGCAGCAGCGGAGCGGCGACCTCTTCTTCGCGGCCGGGGTTACCCGGAGCCCAGCCCGTCAGCCGGCGGGCCATGGTGGAGGTCTTGGTCTTCCGCAGCGACTCGGCCTGGGCCTTGCCGCGCCCCTCGGCGACGGCCTCGGCCAGGTTGGCGAAGATGACCGTCAGCCATAGCCAGATGACGATCAGCCCGGAGAACCAGGATGGGTTGAGGACGGCCAGGATGGTGCTCCAGACCGCGCCGATCTCGACGATGAACATGACGGGGTTGCGCCACAGCGTGCGTGGGTTGAGCTTGCGCAGCGCATCGGGCGTCGACTTCCACAGCATCTTCGGGTCCAGCAGACCGCCCTTGATTCGCGTGGAACCAGTGGGTTTCGACTGAGCGGCGGACGGTGAATCGAGGGTAGGTACTGACATCAGTGAATTCCTTCAGCAAGGGGCCCGAGCGCAAGCATGGGCAAGAAGGTGAGGGCGACCAGGATCAGCGTGACGCCGGCGACCATGCCGACGAACTGGGGTCGATGGGTGGGCAACGTGCCGATGGATTCGGGCGTCTTGCCCTGTTTGGCCAGTGATCCGGCCAGTGCCAGCACGAAGATGATCGGCAGGAATCGGCCGAACACCATCGCGAGGCCGAGGGCGGTGTTGTACCACTCGGTGTTGACGCTGATACCGGCGAAGGCGGAACCGTTGTTGTTGGAGGCTGAAGTGAACGCGTACAGCACTTCCGACAGACCGTGTGGTCCGGTGTTGAGCATGCCTGCCCGTTGACCGGGCATGGCCATCGCCACCGCGGTGCCGGTCAGCACGAGCAACGGTGTGATCAGGAAATACGTTGCGGCTAGCTTGATCTCCCGCGGGGTGATCTTCTTGCCCAGGTATTCCGGGGTGCGGCCGACCATCAGCCCAGCGACGAACACCGTGATGATCGCCAGCACCAACATGCCGTAGAGGCCGGAGCCCACACCGCCGGGAGCCACCTCACCGAGCTGCATGTTGAACATCGTGATCATGCCGCCGAGGCTGGTGTACGAATCGTGGAACGAGTCCACCGCACCGGTCGACGTCAGCGTGGTCGCATCCGCGAACACCGCCGAGTTGGCGATGCCGAACCGCTGCTCGACGCCTTCCATCGCGGCGCCGGTGGCGGTGGGGACGGTGCCATGAGCCTGCAACTGGAACAGCATCATCAGGCTGACGCTGACGGTGGCGATGACCGCCATCGCGGCGGCGATCGCGTAACCCTGCTTCGGGCTGCCGACCATGCGGCCGAAGGTCCGCGGCAACGAGAACGGGATCATCAGGATCAGGAAGATCTCCACCCAGTTGGTCCAGGTGGTGGGGTTCTCGAACGGGTGCGCGGAGTTGGCGTTGTAGAAGCCGCCGCCGTTGGTACCGAGCAGCTTGATGACTTCCTGGCTAGCGACCGGGCCGCCCGGGATGGTCTGGGTGCCGCCGACGAGCGTGTTGACGACCTCACTGTGCAGGGCGAAGTTCTGGATGGCGCCTCCGCCGACCAGGATCAGCGCGCCGACGACCGAAATCGGCAGCAGGATACGCAGGTTGCCACGCACCAGGTCGACCCAGAAGTTGCCGAGCTCACCGGTGTTGCGCCGGACCAGGCCACGAACGAAGGCCATCGCCACGGCCATGCCGACTGCGGCTGAGACGAAGTTCTGCACCGCCAGGCCGGCCATCTGCACCAGGTGGCCCTGGGTGGATTCACCCGAATAGGCCTGCCAGTTCGTGTTGGTGACGAAGCTGATGGCGGTGTTCCAGGCCAGCGCCGGTGTCATCGGGGTGCCTGGATCGTTCAGGTGCAGCGGCAACTTGCCTTGCACCAGCTGCAAGATGAACAGGAACAGGACGCTGATGGCGGAGAAGGCCAGCACGCTGCGGGCGTAGGCGCCCCAGGTCTGTTCGGCCTTCGGATCGGCGCCGATCAGCCGGTAGATGACATGTTCGGCACCTGAGTGCTTGTCGGTCGTGTAGACGCGGTACATGTAGTCGCCGAGCGGCACGTGGACAGCCGCGACCGCGACGATGAGAACGACGAGGAAAACGATCCCCGCGGTTGTAGTAGTCACTAGAACCTCTCCGGAAACAGCAGCGCCGCGAAGAGAAACAGCGCGATCAGGATCGCCAGGCCCAGGCCGACGACGTTTTCGTAGCTCACAGTCCCTCGACCAACTTCTGCACCAGGCCCAGCAGCGCAAAGATCGCCACTGTCAGCACGATGAACACCACTACGGACATGGGTTCTCCAACACGTTTTTGGGGCCGCCGGATCTCGGCGACTGATCAAGCGTCCGTCTGTTGCGGTCGGCCGGCGACGATCTTTATGTCTTCTTTACGCTCGGCTGCCGGACCTTTACGGGTTCTTTCCCGGGGACCGCGGAGGCCCTCGTCAACGGCGTAAAGATGGCGTCAACAGCGCCGGGTTGCGGCGTAGGAAATGCGTAATCGCCGTCGAATTCCCGCGGCGCAGGTTCCTACCGTGTGCCGAGAGTGTCGCCGCGTGAAGGAGCTGGAGCCATCGACAATCCATCGTTGTGGGGAACGGCGGCCTGGGGCCAGCTGATTGCGATCGCTGTCCTCGTCGTATTTCTGCATGTCCCGCTGGGTAACTACATCGCGGCCGTGTACACCGCACGCACCGATTGGCGGGTGGAGCGGCTGATCTACCGTCTGGTTGGGGTGCAGCCGGACGGTCAGCAACGTTGGACGGGCTACCTGAGCGCGGTCCTGGCATTTTCAGCGGTCAGTGTTCTGCTGCTGTACGGGCTGTTGCTTTTTCAGGTGCATTTGCCCGAACCGTGGGGCCATAAAGGGATGACGCCGGCATTAGCGTTCAATACGGCAATTTCATTTACGACCAATACCAGTTGGCAGAACTACCCGGGCGAGGCGACTCTCGGTCACGTCGGTCTGGTGGCGGGCCTCGGTGTTCAGGCCTTTGCGAGCCTCGCGGTCGGCATGTGCGTTGCGGTGGTATTGATCCGCGGGCTGGGACAGTATCAGAACCAGGAGATCGGCAACTTCTGGGTGGATCTGGTGCGCACTGTGGTCCGGATCCTGCTGCCGCTGTCGGTGATCGTCACGCTGATCCTGCTGGCCCTCGGTGTCGTCAACAACATCCATGGCGCCCAGGACGTTTCGACCATCGCCGGTGGCAGCCAGACGTTGCTCGGTGGTCCGGTGGCCACGTGGGAGTCGATCAAGTTGATGTCGGGTGACGGTGGTGGCGCATTCAACGTCAACAGTGCGCATCCCTTCGAAAACCCGACACCGTTGACCAACGTCGTGGAAATCGTTGCGATGCTGCTGATCCCGGTGGCGTTCCTGCGGACCTTCGGGGTGATGGTCGGGGACCGCAGGCAGGGTTGGGCGCTCTTCGCCGTCGTCGCATCGCTGTACGTGCTGGCGACGGTGGCACTGGTCGCGGCGACGTCGGTGCCGCACGGCACCGTCGTAGATGCGGTGGGTGCGCCGGTGGAGGGCACCGAGATGCGGTTCGGTGTGCCCGGGAGCGCGACATTCGGCCAGGCGGCCACGGCGACCGGGGACGGCGCCGCGAACTCGTCGTACGACAGTTTCGCCAGCCTCGGGGGCGCGGTGCTGATGCTGAACATGATGCTCGGCGAGGTGGCCCCCGGTGGTGCCGGCAGCGGCCTGTACGGCCTGGTGATGATGGTGCTGCTGGCGGTATTCCTCGGCGGGCTGATGGTCGGCACGACACCCGAGTACCTCAAACAACGCCTACAGGCCAGGCACATGAAGCTCGTCAGCCTGTACCTCCTGGCCCTGCCGATCGCGGTCCTGGTCGGCACCGCGATCGCCATGGCGCTGCCCGGCCAGCGCGCGGCGATGCTCAACACCGGGCCGCACGGGCTCTCCGAGGTGCTGTACGCCTTCACCAGTTCGGCGGCCAACAACGGCAGTGGCTTCGCCGGGTTCAGCGGGAACACCACCTGGTTCAACGTCGCGCTGGCGATCGCGATGGTGATCGGCCGCTTTCTGCCGATCATCGCGGTCCTGGCCATTGCCGGGACTTTCGCCGCGCAACGTCCCGGTGTCGTCACCGCCGGCACGTTGCGGACCCACACGCCGACCTTCGTCGTGCTGACCCTGGCCACCACCCTGCTGCTCGTCGGATTGGAGTTCCTACCGGCGCTCGTGGTCGGTCCGGTCGCCGACGCGCTGCAGTGATCAAGGCCGCGTCAAGGTTGGGCCCCAAGGTGTCAAGAGACCGCAAAGAGCCTGGTGGCCGGTGCTCCGATTGCGGGATCGTCGGAGGATGGCCACTGGCAACGGGCCAGGGCCGCGTTTGAGGAAGAACAAGTTCCCGGTGACTCTCTCGGATTTCCTGATGCACGTGTGGTCCGCACAGACACCCCGCGCCCGCGCGGCCGTGAGCGGAGCCGATGTCTTCCGAACTCCCGCGGCCGACCCTCGGGGCGAGGACCTGGTGCGCTACCAGAACTACCGCAGAGCATTCCGCACTGCGGAGGTGCCCCTGCCTGCCGCGGTTCTGGGCAATAGCGCGGTGGCCAAGTGGGCGAGGGATCAGCAGGTGAGTATCGATGTGCGTTCAGGAGCCGACATAGCGGGCGTGGTCGCGGCAAGCATTCCGCTCTCGCATGTCACGGTCTTCGCCGATGGACTCCGTGAGCCGGAGTTGCGTGCGGCGGCCAACCTCGGGTTCGGCCACATCGTGGTCGGCACGGTTCAGCAGATTGAGATCCTGAGATCGGTTGTCGTGCAAAAGCAGGACGTAGTCATCCGGATGTCCGACGCGAGCGTGACCATGCGCGCGCTGACCGGTGCCGTACCGTGCGGCTTCAGATTCGACAGCAACGAGTCAGACGCCGCGATGGCGGCAGTCGTCGGGCACGACAGGCTGAATCTGGTTGGGCTGCATTGTGACATCGGTACCGGTGACGACGATTTCATCAGCTACCCGGCCGCGATCGGGCAGATGATCGCCGAGATGACCCAGGTCCGTCACGACCACGGTGTCCTGCTCACCCGTCTCGGGCTCGGCTGCGGCCGGATCATCCCACCCGTGACATGGGCGGCTGAATTGCAGCGGATCGCCACAGAGATCGACGAGTCGCTCGACGATGCCTGCGGAACGCTGAGATTCCCGAGGCCGTTGGTGGTTCTTTCCACCTCCGTCGCGATCGGGGGACTGAGCGCAGCGTGACCACCTATTACGTCGAGCAGCCCCAGGCGTTGCTGGACGAGTCCGTGGTACTGAGGCGTTGTGCGTTGTGGCGCAGCGCTTTCAAAGGATCGTCGGTAAGCTACCCCGCTGAACTGCTGAGCTTCGAACCGGCCGCGGCCTGGATACGCCGCCACCGTGTCACCGTCGATGTCCTGACCGCAGCGGAGCTCAACCTGGCCCTCGCATCGGGCATCCGGTCGTCACAACTCGTGATGCACCCGCGCAACGCGGCCGCGATAGCGAGCGCCGGGATGGGGCAGGCCGCGCGGCTTGTCGTGGACTCCGATCAGCAGGCCGCAGCCCTCGCCCGCGGCGCGCAGCGGCGTGAGCACGTGCTCGTCGGTATGGGCAATGAAATGCCTGCTGTGGTCGCCGAGGTGCTGAAGCACCGTCAGCTTGACCTCGTGGGTCTGCACTGCACGCCGGACCCGGCGCATGACCCGATCGGGCTCGGGGCATTGCGATCGGCGCTTGCCGACATGGCCGTGATCAGGCGCAGCCATTCGGTACTGCTGAGCCGGATCAGCCTGGCGGGCATGGACGGTGGCCTGTTCGGTCTGCATCCGTGGGCGCTGCGCCGGGTGGCCGATGCGCTCGGTGAGGTGCTCGACGAGCAGTGTGCGCGCTACCGCTTCCCGCGGCCGGCGCTGACCGTGGCCCCGTCCGTTCACGCATTGTTGCCGCGGGATATCAACGCCGCGTGAATGTTTCGTCCAGTCGCGTCAAGACCCCGCAAATATCCTGGCCCAGCCATGGTGGCAGCGGAAGGCTCGAAGCAGGCGCCTGCGGCACTCGGCCGCGGCGCGGTGAAGAAGAGGTTCTGGTGACACTGACGACAGGGTTGTGGTCCACATCGACGGCGATGCCGCCGCGCTCGCCCGAGCACGAGGCGATGCACCGGTGCGCCACGTGGTGTCGCTCGCTTGATCCCGTTGAACTGGCCCTGCCGGCCGGGGCGCTGCGGGACAACAGCGTGGCCAGATGGGCCCGCGATCACGGTCTGGCGGTCGAGGTGCGCAGCAGCGGAGATCTGGCGGCGGCGATCGGGACGGGTATCCATCCGATGCGCCTGGTGGTGCACGCCGAGGGTTTCGACGGTGACGAACTGGTGTTCTGTAGCGCCAACCTCGGGGTGGGCCGGGTGGTGGCCAACAGCGTCGAGCAGGTTCATCTGCTGGTCTCCTGTGCCGTGCGGCACCGTCGGCAGCGAGTGATCCTCGGTGCGACGGCTGCCGACACAGTGAGCGCGGTCCTGAACGGGCCTCGGCTCGACCTTGTCGGTATGTATCGCGAAATCGGTTCGGGTGAGGACTGTTTCACCGGTTTTCCGGAGGCGGTCGGTGACGTGATCAGGCAGATGGCTGACATTCGCCGGACACACGCTGTCGTGCTCACTCGGGTGTGGATCGGCGGCGGTGGGCTCGACTTCACCACGGGCCCCGATGACCTGTCCGAGCTGGGCCGATCCATCGAGATGACACTCGATGATGCCTGCGCGACGCTGCGTTTCCCGCGGCCGGTGGTGGTCATCTCGGCGGGGCTGGGCGGATCTCGCTAGGCCGGAACCGAACAAACCTGTACAGCGGCCCTGCACCGGACATAAATTGAGCCGTGGGCTCCAATCGGCCCCAGGGTCGGCACCACGTCCAGTCAGCGCCGCAAGGGCCGCTGCGGATCCTCGTTGTCGGCGCCGGGGTGGGTGGCATCTCCATCGCTCGCGGATTGTTGCGGGACGGTCATGACGTCGCGGTGTTCGAGCAGCGCCCTGAGGTGCGGGCCGGTGGCGGCGCCGTCACCATCTGGTCCAACGGCGAAACTGTGCTACGCCAGCTCGGTGTCGGGATGAAGGGCGCCGGTCAGGAGCTGTCCACCGTGCGGGTGATGACGTCGACGGGACGCCCGATGACCACCCTGGACGTGACGGCGATCGTGAATCGGATGGGCGCGCCGGTTCGAATGGTTCCACGCCGGGTGCTGCTCGAACGCCTGCTGGAAGGTTTTCCGGCCCAACGGATTCGGTGCAATTCTCAGGTGGTCGGGGTCGCAAACGGCAGCCGTGGGGTGCGGGTCGATTTCGCCGACGGCAGTTGTGCCGAAGGAGATCTGGTGATCGGCGCGGACGGCCTGCACTCCAAGGTTCGCGAGATCGTCGGCGCACGGCACGCGGAGCCGACGGGCTGGTGCAGTTGGCAAGGACTGGCCACGCTCCCGGACGGGGCGGATCGGCGCGTCGCCTTCGTCATCGTCGGGGAGCACGGGAACCTCGGCCTGTGGCCGGCCGGAGGCACCGAGGTGCAGTGGTGGTTCGATCTGCCGTGGTCGCCGGACTTTGTCAGGCCGGAACGCCCGATCGAGGTGATCCGCGCCAATTTCACCGGGTGGTCCGAGTTGGTCGATCGCGTGCTCGCGACGTTGACCGACGCTGATCTGGCCCGCTCGCCCTATCCGCATTTCCGCCATCCCATCCCCGGGCCGGGCCACGGCGCGTTGACGTTGTTGGGCGATGCGGCCCACACGATGCCGCCGACGCTGGCGCAGGGGACCAACCAGGCGTTGCTCGACACGATGGTGTTGTGCAAGGCGATTTCGGATTTCCGCCGGGATGCCAACGGCGATCTGCTCGGCGCGCTGCGCTGGTACGAGAAGACCCGCCGACGCCGGGTCGCAGCGGTATCCCGGGTGGCCTCGTTGCAGGTGTCGCACGGTGAGGCCGTGCTGCGGCCGGCGGCGATGGTCCCGGACCGGGCCATGACCTGGGTGTTGGCGACGTTCCTGCGGGCGGTGAGCCACCGCCGGATGGCCGCTGGAATCAGCCGTCACCTCGCCACGGCGACGACGGCCGGCAGTGATGAACATGCCCGCTGAGGCCGTGCGGGTGCGGGGTGCGATCGATGCGCCGTCGAACCGGCTGTGGCTCGTCAAGTGGTGCGTGCTGGCCTTTCCGCACTATCCGATACTGATCGGTCTCTACCTGGTGTACCCGTTGGCGGTGTTCGCCGCGGGTATCGCGATCCTGTTCACCGGCCGGTATCCGCGGCGTCTGTTCGATTTCAACGTCGGAGTGTTGCGCTGGTCGTGGCGGGTGATGAATTACCGGTTCCCGATGAACACCACCGACCAGTACCCCCCATTTACCCTCAAACCCCGGGCCGACTATCCGGGCGATCTCGAGGTCGACTATCCCGAGGAACTCTCAAGGTGGGCGGTGCTGGTGAAGTGGTGGCTGTTGGGGCTCCCGCAGATCATCGTGTGCTGGGCGATGGAGCCGCTGCTGCAGGTGATCTGCGTCATCTCCGCGGTGCGGTTGCTGGCCCGGGGGAAGGTCTCGCAGAGCATGTTCGACCTCCTGATGGGAATCGTGCGATGGCGTTACCGGGTCGCCGTGTACGTCTCGCTGATGAGGGACGAATACCCACCGTTTCGAATGGACCTGGGGGGCGTGGATTGAGGCGTCGTAATCCGTTGTTCCCGTACGTGTATCGGTTCGGCATGCCGGTGTTCGACCGGCTGTTCTATCGCCGGTACCGCCGGGAGGCGATGAGCCATGCGACGGGCCGCTTGCTGTTGGTGGGGCTCGGCCCGGGAACCGATCTGCTGTTCCTGCCTGCCGCGGTGACCTCAGTGGCAGCGGTGGAGCCGGATGCGGCGATGCGGCGGATGGCGTGTGCCCTGGCGCGGCGCCACGGTGTCGAGGCCGATGTCGTCGACGGATCGGGTGAATCGATTCCTTTTCCGGACAACAGTTTCGACTCGGTCCACGTCGGTCTGGTGTTGTGTTCGGTCGACGATGTGGCGGCCACGCTCGCCGAGATCCGGCGCGTGCTGGCGCCCGATGGCCGGTTGGTCGTGCTCGAGCACGTACGCGGTGAAGGCTTGATGGGACGGTTCCAGGACCTGATCGCGGGACCGTGGTCGTGGTTGTCGTCGGGCTGCGAGCCGAACCGCCGCACCGTCGAGGCCATCGCCGCAGCGGGATTCGACACCAGCGGCCTACGCAGCACCCGCCGGACGTTGGTGCCGCCACCATGCACGCCCCATCTGCGGGGAGTCGCGACTATTCGACGCTGACGGCCTCGATGATGTTGAGCCGCGCGGCCCGTCGCGCCGGCGGCAACGACCCCAGCAGGCTGATCGCCAGTGCGCCGAGAGTGAAGACCAGCGCCATCGGACTCGGCCGGAACGTGACGTTGAAATTCATGATGTCCCCGCTGACCAGGCTGAACAGCCACTGATCGACGAGCCCGATCAGCAACCCCAGGACTCCGCCCACGATGCCGATGGCCGCTGCCTCGGCCAGCACCATGGCCAACGTGTAGCGGCGGCTGGATCCCATCGCCCGCAGGACCCCGATCTCACGGCGCCGCTCGAGCACCGACAGTGTCAGTGTGTTCAGCAGCGCGACGGCGGCGACGAACACCACGATGATCCACACGGCATTGGCGATCAGCATGCTCTGGTGCAGCGGCGCCTCGAGGCCGGCCAGCGCGGTCCGGCCGCCGTAGGTGTAGTTCGGCGCGGGCACCACAGCTCGGACGTCGGCCAGTAGCCGGTCGCGATTGGTGCCCTCGGCCGCGGTGACCTGCAGTGTCGTCGCGCCCGGCCGGTCGAACCACGCGCGCATCTGATCGAGGCCCATCCCGACGGTGCCGATCACCGTCGAGAAGTAGGGCACCAGGGCCAGCACCGTCGTGCGCTGCGGGCCGTGCGGGGTCTGCAACTCCAGTTCGTCACCCACCCGGACGTCGAGCGTCTTCCCCAGATTCTGCGAGAGCACCACGCCGCGGCCGGCCAGCGCGTCGGTGCGGACCCGGTCATCGAGGGCGCGGAAGAGGGCGTCGTGGCTGCCGGCGGCGAATCCGTCGAGCATGACGCGGGTGCCGCCGACGACGGCGAAACCCAGGGCCCCTTCGGTGACCGTCGCGACCCCGGGCACCCCGGCCACCTTCTCGGAAAGACCTTGCGGCAGTAGGCCGGTGGGGTACTGGTCGGGCGAATTGGCACTCACCCAGACGTCGACGCCGGCGACCGGCGCGAAGACGTCACGCGCCGACCGGATCATGTCGTTGTTCGTCCCGGTTATCACCACAGTCGTGACGACGGCGATCAGCACGGTCATCACGGTCGCCCACACGCGCCGCGGGGCACGTTCGACCGTCGCCGCGGCGAGGGCTCCGGCCGAGCCGAACAGGCGCGCCACGGCGGCGGTGGCCTTGACGATGGGCCCGGCGAGCGCGAAACCGAGCGCGATCTGCGCGGTGAACAACGCGGCGATGGCCACGAACGCCAGGGATCCCGGTTGGTAGAACACGATCAGGATCGACGCGGCCAGCGCCGCCACGGCCGCGATTCCGACGGTGACGCGCAGCCAGCGCGGAACGTTGTCCGCGGCCGACACCCCGACCGGGGCCAGCGCCTCGATGGGCGAGACCTTGTACACCTGCCGGGCCGCCATCGCCGACGCCGCCACACTGGTCAGTGCGGTGGCGGCGATGGCCACCGGGATCGCGTAGCTGGGCAGCCAGTACTCGATGCGGGCTTCGAGGCCCTGAGTCACCGTCGGTGGAAGCCGGCCGATCGCCATGCGGCCCAGTGCTATTCCGAGCAGGGAGCCGACGGTGCCGCCGATCAGCCCGAGGATCGTCGCCTCGGCGAGCATGTCGCGGACGATGGTCGCGCGCCGGCCGCCGATGGCGCGCAGCATCGAGATGACCGGGCGGCGTTGGGCGATCGCCATGGTCATCGTCGTGTAGATCAGGAACGCGCCGACCACCAGCGCGACCGCCGCGCCCATCAACGCCATGTAGTTCATCAACTTGACGCCGTCACCGGCCCGGGCGGCCCGCAGGCTCGGCGCGGCGACGATGGCCCGGCCGTTCACGGCCGCGGTGACCTGGTCGCGAACCGTGTTGAGGTCGGCACCCGGCGTGGTGGTGATCAGGATCGAGTCGAGCTGCCCTTGTCGGCCAGTGACGGTCTGCGCCAACGGAAGTGGGGCCAGTACGTAGTGGCCGCCGTTGAGGTCCGCGAGTTGCTTGCCCTCAAGGACCTCGGCGACGGTCACCGATCCCGAGCCGAGTTGGAACGTCTCGCCTTTCGCGTGACCGACGGCGGGCCCGACGCGGACACCCTCGGCCGTGCCGGACGGCGCGGCAACGTGCACCCCGACCGCATCTTTCAGCGCGCCTTCCAATGCGCGGCTGCGGTCGTCGGCGCCGAACAGCAGCACCGGCTCGGTCGCGGTGGGCGCGGACATCCGGATCATCGGTGCGGCGGTGGCGACGCCCGGAACCTTGGCGACGTCGGCCAGGACGGAGTCGGGGAATCCCGCGTCGGTGACGCCCGATACTTCGAGCGCGGCGATGCCGGCGACTCCGTCGGCGAGCCGGTTCACCGACCCGGTGATCGACCCGAAGATGCCGAGGATCGCGACGAGATACATTGCCGACACTGCCATTACGGCGATCGAGGCGATTGTGCGCCGCCGGTGCACGGTGAGTTCGCGCAGGCTGAACACCCGGAGCCGACTCGCTGCGGCAGCTATCGCGGAGGGGTGTCTGGGGTGCTCCTCGCGTGCGCGGTGCGTCACCCCGGAACCACTGACATCTCGTCGGAGCCGAGCCGGCCGTCCTGCAGGGTGATCACCCGATCAGTGGCCGCCGCCGCGTCGGCGTTGTGGGTCACCATCACCACCAACCGACCGCGGCCCTCCTCGTGGGAGACCTCGCCCAGCAGGGTCAAGATCGCTGCGCCGGTGGTCGAATCGAGATTGCCGGTGGGTTCGTCGGCGAGGATCAGCGGCGGGTCCATCATCATGGCCCGGGCCACCGCGACACGTTGCATCTGGCCGCCGGACAGTTCGGACGGCCGGTGCTCGGTCCGATTGCCGAGGCCGACGCGGTCCAGCAGTTCCACGGCCTGCGGTTTGACCTTGCCCAGCCGGACCCCGTCGAGCAGCTTCGGGACGGCCACGTTCTCCCAGGCCGACAGGGTCGGCAGCAGGTTGAAGAACTGGAAGACGAAGCCCACCCGGTGGTGACGGAACGCCGACTGCTGCTCGTCGCCCAGCCGGCCGATCTCCTCGCCGTCGAAGGTGATCGAGCCGGAATCGGGGGAATCCAGCGCGCCCAGCAGATGCAACAACGTGCTCTTACCTGCGCCTGACGGGCCGATGATCGACACGAATTGCCCGCCGACCAGGCGCAAGCTGATCTCATCGAGAGCGCGCACTGTCTGACCGCCGACCTTGTACTCGCGCACCACATCGCGCAGTTCGATGGCCAGTTCGGGCATCGCAGCCTCCCGGGCGTCGGGATATGCGCAGCCTACGCCGGGTGGTGTCCCTCATCTGGCCTTATCTGGCCACTCATCTGCGCGAGCGTGCGCATCTGCTGCCGGACACACCGCATTCGATGGCCACGACGTCGCTTTCGACACCAGGGTCGCGCTGTCACGATTTTCACGACCCAGGCGTCAAAACCGGCGTCACCGTGGCGACGAACCGCGCTTTCTGGTCCGTGGCCGGGATGATGCGGGGATTGGTGAGCTGGTACTGGCGGCCGCGGTGGGTCATCCGGGCCGAACGGGCGGACCGGACATTGCGCACCCAATCGGAGTGCTCGCCGTAATTCAGCACGACCGAGACCGACTTGCTGTCGACGAAGGCCATCACCGGGGTCCGGTACGGCTTGCCGGACTTCCGGCCGGTGTGCTCGATGATCGCCATGTACGGCACCCGGGCTGCCCACAGTCGCTGCAGCGGGTTGGTGACGTACTTGTTGATGTGAGCGATCACCCGCATCGCCCGTGGTCCAAGTGCTGCCGCGATCCGTTCGGCAACTACGGCAATCGAATTGGCGATACTGCTTGGCATATGCGGCCCCCGTCGCTGTCCCACCCCTGGGACACATTCAACCAAGCGCACCCCCGAGGGCGCGAATGCGTCACCTCCGCGCGGACGTTGCCCCGGCTGATCCTCTGAGCCGGTCAGCCGAACACCCGGCGCTCGAATCGCCGGTGCCGCACCGCCATCAGCTTGATCAGAGCCAGTAGCACCGGGCTGACTTCGTCGGTCAGCGCGGCCCGCTCGTCACCGGTCATCACCGCCAGCGTGCGCGGCCCGTCGAAGGACAACCGCCCGCCCCGTTGTGCGGCCTTCTCGACCATGGCCCAGTTGGCGACGGAGACGTGCCGCCGGATCACCGGAAACAGCTCACGCTCCTCGTCGGCGACGTGGTCGCGCAGCATGGTGTGCAGCTCTCGGAGTGCGGCCTTCAGCGGGATCGCGGCAATGTTGTGGCCGCCCGACAGCCCAAACGACTTGGCCAAGGCACGTATCCCGTCCAGGCGAGGATCCAGCGCCGTGTGGTCTTCGGTCAGTTCGGTCAGGTCCACATCGGTCCCGGCGGAGGCGTTGATCACCGGCCACAACACCTGGTCCTCGAGCCTGTGATGGTGATGGATGGAGTCGCACAGCAGATCGACATATCGCGCCACTGCCTTTGCCCGGTTGGGCGCGCACAGGATGCGGCCCTCGGCGATTTCCTCGGTCAACTCTGCGACGCGGCCGACATCGGTGATCATTGCGCGGTGGGCCAGGGTGATGCCCAGAAGATCAGGAGCGGGGTCGCCGTCGTGGCGTGGCGTGACCCGAATGGAAGTCGTCGGCTGCGTGGGGCTGTTCATACGCCTACCGTGCCGGGTGGCACTTGCGGCGGACTTGGCTTTGGCTTGTGATGTGGGGGCAGTCCCGCTCAGGGGTGGCCGGTGGCGACCCCGCGGCCAGGTACGGTGCTACCGATCGCCCCCATAGCCCAATTGGCAGAGGCAGCGGACTTAAAATCCGCACAGTGTCGGTTCGAGTCCGACTGGGGGCACCGTAAAAGTGCTGGTAGCAACGTTATCGACGCGCCAGCTAACCGTCACCCGCCACATTCAGCAGGATCTTGCCGCCACGGAGGAGATGCTGCACCGCGTCCTGGATGCGGTCCAGGGGATACACGGCCGCCACGGGGACAACGAGGGTGCCGTCGGCCACCAGCGGTGCCGCCTCGCGAATGACAGGCACCACCTTGTCGCGGTAGTCGAAGTCGCCGACAAAGAACCCGCGGACGGTGAGGTGCTTGCCGACCAGTGTCGAGGTGTCGACCCACATGGGTTCGTCCCTGGCCCACGAATAGCTGACCAACAATCCACCGTCGGAAAGCAATTCGAGTAGCCGCGCCACTCCTGGTCCGCCGACGGCTTCGACTGCCAGCGCCACCCGGGCGTCTCCGATCACTGCTCGAACATCGCCGACCGCATCGGGGTCATCGACGTGGACCACGTCGGCCCCGGCTGCGGTGAGCTCGGCGAACGTTGTGTCGTCACGGACGAGGTTGATCGTCTTCAATCCACGAAGCTTGGCCAGCGCGATCAATGACCGTCCCACACCGGAGTTCGCGGCGTTCTGAACCACCCAGTCACCGGGCTGCAGGGGGGTGCATTCACTGAGCATCAACCCTGCTGTCGGGGGATTGCTGCCCAGCATCGAGTACTGCTCGATGCTGCCGCCGGCGGGGAGTGCGAACAGGCCGTCGGCGGGTACGACGAGCCGCTCACGCCACGCACCGGCATACAGGGGCAGCACGACGAGGTCGCCGACTTTAACTCCACCGACCTCGGCGCCGGTGGCAAGCACGCGGGCGACCCCCTCAGCGCCCGGTATGTGGGGCAGGGGTGGCCGCGCCAGCATGCCGGTGACAACCAGTAGGTCGTGTTTGTTCAACGGCGAGACCTCAACGCTCAACAGAACCTCATGCGGACCCGGTGGCGGCGGCTCCTCGATGTCGACGACGCGGAGCACCTGCGCGGGGTCGCCGAACTGCTCCATCCGGATGGCACGCATGTCGGGTCCTCTCCATCGGAGGTCAGGCAGTTGTGTGAGCCTGCCTAATGGATACGCTCTCGGCGGCCCCGCCGGAAGCAATCGGCTTGAACAAGGCAGCAGGTCTGTCGATTTCCCTCTTTGGCGCGTCAACGCGTCATGGCCCGCCCAGCGGACTAGTGTTCGGGGCTGTCTCAGTCAATTCTCAGGTTCTCAGGATCGGGGTTGCGCATGGATGTTTCGGTACGCCCGTGGCTCATGACAGGAGTGGCGCTCGTCGGCGCAAGTGCGGTGGCGATGGCACCGATCTCGCCGTCGTGGCCGGCGAAGGACCTTCCCGTCGCGCCCACGGCAATCTCGTCTTCGTCGGAGGTGGCGCTCAACGCCATCGAGATTCCCTACATCCTGACGCTGCCGATCGTCCGGCAGCAGATCCGCAACTGGGCCGAAAACTGGGCGGTCTACCTGCGCGGGCTCGGTCAGGCCGGCATCGGTCTGGCTCAGTCGGTGCTGGCCATCCCCGGCGTCACGGTGGAAATCGTCCAGCAGATCTTCGCCCTCGATTTCGTCGGCGCCTTCGACACTTTCGCGCAGGCGGTCCGTGACTCGGTGGTCGCAGTGGGCCAACCGCTGCTGGATTCGGCGATCTGGCGCAACCAGAAGTACCTGGTGGTCGAGGCGGCGCTGTCGGCGGCGTGGCCCCAGGCGGTCATCGACGTGGCCAACGGATTTCTGGCTGCGGGCAGCGGTGTCGCGACTGCGTTCATTCAGGGCACGCAAGACCTCGTCGCTGCCGTCCTGACCTTCGACCTGAGCAATATCGTCGACGCTACTGTCGATGGGACGAGGAATTTCCTCATCTCCCTCGGCGACGGCGCCAGGTCGATCGTCACTGGCATCGAGTCCGCCCAGCTGGGGATCGCTACCGCGCTGGCAACCGCACCGCCACCCGCACCCACGTTCGACACTGCTGACCTGCGTACCCCCGCGGTGGACACAACGCTCGGGCTCTCTGCACCGTTCCGGGCCGTCACGCTCGACACTCCGGCGTTGACCGAGAAGCAGCCCGACGTGGTGGACACCTTGACGCAGTCCGAGCCGGAGGACACCCCGAAAAAGCTTGCGGAGGCTGAAGATTCCGCGGTGACGGATGGTCCTGTCGCTGACTCGGCACCGAAGAGACCGGTCCGCGTGGTCAAGGGTGCGGTGAAGCGGGTCGACTACAGCGTCAACCGCCTGAACGACCGGGTAACCGCCGGGGTGAAGAAGGCGGTCGACGACGCGAAGGCGGCCGGTATCAAGAAGGCCGTCCACGACAAGAAGGACGATGGCAAGAAGGACGACGCGAAGCCGGCGTCAGGCGGCAACGCCGAATAGCGTCGCGACGGCTTGACGGCCGGTGCGTCCCGCCGCCGTCGGTCGCCGAATACCACCGCACAACACCAACGGCCACCCGTACTCGGGTGGCCGTTGGGTTTGAGACGGAGTCAGCCTTTGTCGAGCAGCCGCTCGATGTTGTTGACGCCGAACGGGGTAATGCCGGACTTCTCGTCGCTGGCGAGCACGATGAATCCCGGGCCCTGATGGTTCTTGGTGATCAGCAGAGTCTCGTTGCTCATCCCCATACCGGGGATCTGCTTCTGCAGGGGCGCGACGATGTCGGTGTTGAGCGCGGCGAAGAAGTTGCGGTCGATGTTGTCGGTGTTCCACGCCCGGTAGCCGCGGGGGCCCTTCTCTGGCTGGTCCACCTCGTTGTGGCCGCGCACACCGATCACGGAATCCTTCCAGCCCTTCTCGTCCTTGGTGACCTTGTGGTTCTTGACGGCCTGGTCGATGTCGGCGCGGGCCGTGGGGTCGAGCAGGGTCACGTGGATGTGGAGCTGGTTCTGTCCGCGGTTGTCGGCGGAGTTGATGCCCAGCGCCCAGTCCGGGGCCTGGCCCTGGTTGCCTGGCGGCAGAATGCTGGCCTGCTCGAAGGCGTCCTTGAAGTAGTGGGGAGCGTTGGCGTCCAACAGGTTGTCGCATTCGATACCGGTCTCGCGTGCCGTCGGGATCACCAGCAGATCGGTCAGGTGCGCGGGGTGCTGTCCTTGGCGGACGGCAAAGCCGCGGGACTTGTCCCCGCCCGGGAACACGACGTCGATGGCGCCGTCCTTGTGCTGTGGCGTGGCGTACTTGACGTCCTTCCAGAGCGCGACGTTGTCGTCCTTCTTTCCGCACGGACCGAACTCGACGGACTGTGCGCCGGCGGTCGGCGCGACGCCGAGTCCGATTGCCGGCACTGCCGCCGCTGCGGCGATGAGAGCGAAGCGGCGGACGAAGCCGACGCGGTTGGTGGTGGCGTTGGTGGTCATGTGGTGTCCCCCTCGGTGGGTGTTGATGTGTTGAAATCACCATCCCGGCTGGAGGGCTGCCGCGTCTGTCCGCTGGTCAGGCCATGAATCGCCCGAATCGTGGGTCCACCGATCGGGGGAACGGCCGGTGCGGTCCTACGATCGATCGGTATGACCAGCAAGCCTGCTTTGATCCTGGCCTTGGCCGCATTCGCCGCAGTTGTCCCGACGGTCACGCCTGCGCCGGCCACTGCTGCGCCGTGCCCCGATGTCGAGGTGGTGTTCGCCCGCGGCACCAATGAACCGCCTGGCCTGGGCAGTGTCGGCCGTCCGTTCGTCGATGATCTGCGGGCCCGGGTGGCACCGCGCACCGTCGACGGAACCGCGGTGGATTACCCGGCCAACAACGACTTCCACAACAGCACCCCGGCCGGCACCGACGCTGCGCGGTCCCTGATCGAGTCCATCGCGGCCAGTTGCCCGAACACGAAGATGGTGCTGGGCGGCTATTCGCAGGGCGCGGCTGTCATCGAACAGGCCACCAGCGCGGCGTCTCCCCAGACCGCCGATCACGTGGCGGCGACCGCACTGTTCGGTACGCCCCGCACGGGTTTCTCCGGCCTCCTGGCCGCCGGGATGCCACTTCCGACGCTGGCGCCCCAGTACGCCGCGAACTCGATCGACCAGTGCAATGAGGCCGACCCGATCTGCTGGGAAGGCGGCTGGGACATGGGTGCCCACGTGTCCTATGTGCAGTCCGGAAAGGTCGCTCAGGCAGCCGATTTCGCGGCGAGCAAGCTCTAACGGGGACGCGCGAAAGTCAGTTGAGCCTGCGAACGTTCTCAGCGCTCACGGTGGAGCCGTCCCACCTCAAGTCGGCGGCCATCTTGATGGTGGGACAGCACTCGCCATCACCGGGGCCGTTGGCCAGCCAGTTCACGTGCGCGACACCATCACTGATCGACAGGTCGGTCACGACCTCGCGGCTGCGGGTGATGTCGCCCAGGTTCACTCCACCCAACAGCGTCGGCCCGGCCGCGTAGAGCTGCACGGTCTCTGGCC
The DNA here is from genome assembly GCF_004762045.1 of Mycobacterium sp. DL99. Lineage (GTDB taxonomy): Bacteria > Actinomycetota > Actinomycetes > Mycobacteriales > Mycobacteriaceae > Mycobacterium. Next base: position 5,152,478 of record NZ_SJOM01000007.1, on the reverse strand, counting down.
AGGGCACCCCACCGGCGCTGCAGTCGGTCACCATCGCGGCATCGGTGTTGGAGCCGCCCGTGAGGTTGCCGAACGCGACCTTGTAGCTCCGGTCCGGCTCATCGTTTCTCTGGGCGATCCTCACCGAACCGGGGTGCGAATCCTGCGGCGGGAGTTGACCGTTCACCAGGTTGCCTGGTTCGTGCTCGCACAGCGCGGGCACCGGTGCGGACATCAGCTCCTGCAGCGTGACCGTGCCCACGCCCGGCGTAGGTGACGGATCGGCATCACCTATCGCCGGCTCGAACGAGCCGACCACCACCACGCCGACCACGCAGATCACTCTGATCATCGCGTTGCCGATCTTCATGTGCGCCTCACTCGTCGTCGAAAACCACCGACCCACACCGCCACCAGTGTCGCTGACCGGTCAAGTGTCCTGCCGGGCACGAAGGCTGCGTAGCGTAGTCAGCTACCTAATTTCGCCTGTCCGGAGTTCCGGTCGCTCCGGCACTACCACCGGTTCATACTGCACAGATGCGTGCCCGGGTCGGTATCGCGGCGCCGACGGCTGCGATCGTCCTCTTGGCGGGATGCACGTCGGGGGTCGGCCTGTCCGAGGTGAAGATCGTGATCGACGGTGATGTCCACACCCTGGCCGCGCAGGTCACCTGCACCAGGTTCCCCGACGGCAACCTGCTGATCTATGCCTCGCCGTCGGCGACGAATCACCGACGCAGCGTCCGGGTGATGCTGGCGACGACACACCGCCTGGTCGTCACCGCAGCGGGTTTCCATATCCCCGAAGGCAGCGGATTCACCAAGGACTCGCAGGAAATGACGGCCATCAAGGTCGACGACGTCTACACGATCAGCGGACGGATGCCTGCCGAGGAAGGGCGCGGGTGGCGCCAGGTCAAGATCGAGATAGCCTGCCCCGGGTACCAACAGCCGAAAGGCGGACCCGACACCGTGCCGGCGATCGGGAGCCCCTGACCGGGCCGCAAGGTCGGCAATCATCTGCATCGCGTGGCCGTGCAGGCGATACTGCGTCTATAGCGAACGATCAGGGGAGATTGGAAGTGGACTCGCGCGTCGGTACGACGTTCGGCAAGTACTCGATCACGCGCCTGCTGGGTAGAGGCGGGATGGGGGAGGTGTACGAGGCCTTCGACGCGGACAAGAACCGGACCGTGGCCTTGAAGATCCTCGCCGATCAGTACTCCAACGACGCCATATTTCGTACCCGGTTCCAGCGGGAATCGCACGCGGCGGCGGTCTTGCAGGAACCGCACGTCATCCCTATCCACGACTGGGGCGAGATCGACGGCAGCCTCTACATCGACATGCGCTTGGTGCAGGGTGCGACGCTATCGGACCTGATATCCGACAGTCCGCTGGCACCGGCGCGCGCGGTGGCCATCATCACCCAGATCGCGGCGGCCCTGGACGCGGCCCATGCCGCCGGATTGATCCACCGCGACATCAAGCCGCAGAACATCATCGTCACCCCGGCTGATTTCGCCTACCTCGTCGACTTCGGCATCGCCGAGAGTCAGGGCGACAGCCGGTTGACCACCGAGGGATCCCGCATCGGCACCATGAATTACATGGCGCCCGAACGATTCACGGGCCAGACGGTGACACCGGCCGTCGACTCCTACTCGCTGGCCTGCGTGCTGTACGAGGCGTTGACCGGTCACCCCCCGTTCGTCGGTGACAACCTGGAGAATCTGCTCGCAGCGCATGTTTCCGCACCACCTCCGCGGCCCAGCGTCACGAACCCCGCGGTGCCCTCCACGCTTGACGATGTGGTGGCACGGGGCATGGCCAAGGACCCCGACGACCGGTACGGGTCCGCTGGCGCATTAGGCCGTGCGGCCCAACGTGCGCTGCAGGCCGGCTCGGCGCCGACGACCTTGCCGCACCAGGCGCCGACGCTTGCCGCCCCCACGGTGAATCCACAGCCGGACCAACCGGCGGAGCCCGCACATTCTGAACCGCGTGGCCGGAACTGGGTGCTGCCGACCGTCATCGCAGTGGCGGCCGCGCTGATCCTCGGCGGCCTCGGCGTCGTGATCGGCATGCTTGCCACCAATGCCGGCCAGTCTGCGGGCACACCACCCTCCGCGGCCGGCGGGGATCCGGGGCAGGTCGGAGGTCCACTGCCGCCGCTGGTCACCGGTCCCGATCAGAGCAGCCTGCACCAGTCGTGCGACGACGGTTTCGCAGCGACCACGGCCAGCGGGTTCGGCAGCCGCGCCGGACGCGGAACACCCGAAACTTCATGCCTTTTCACCAACAGCGTGCTGACGTCGTATTGGGCCGAATATGGCAACGCGAGCCCGCTGCCGCGCGCGGTCTCAGCCCCCGGCGCTGTGGACTGCGGCAGGGTGCCCGGTGCACTGTGCGACGGCTCCAATTTCCTGATGCACTGCCAGCAGTCTCCGGGCGACAGCTGGATCACCTGCACGGGCGGCAAGAACGCCCGCGTCTATCTCTGGTGAGCCGGGCAGTGTCCCGTCGGCAGGGCGCTCAGACGTTCACGCAGCCAAGTGGCCATCCGCGTAAGCGCGGCGGTACCGTCCTCGAACTTCCCCGAATCCGGCAGCGCCGCCAACGCCACGGCCACCATTCCCGTCGGGGTGGTCAGCACACCGATCTGGCGGACCAGATAACCACCCGTCGGTGACGGTCCCCAGCCGCCTTTGAGCCGGCTGTCCGCAATCGTCCCGATGCCCCATCGCTGATCGGGTTCGACCCGTCCCATGAGGTCGAATACCGGGCCGTTCTCGTTGTCGCACACGGCAACCGAGGTGAATTTCACCTGATCCGTGAGCGGCCAGTCGGTCTGCCCCGAGGCGCTGAACTCCGGGCGCACCGGTTGAGATTGGACGATCGTCGGATCACCGGCCTGCCGCAGCACGTTTTCGACCTTCGTTGCGGCATCGGCCGGCGAGCCCAGGCTCTCCCAGATCGATTCCGCTGCGGCATTGTCAGATTCGGTGATAGCGGCGGTCATCGCCTCGGTGACCCGCGGAGGCTCCTCCTCGCGCAACGCGGCGATGATCAACGGCACCTTGATCGTCGACCAGGCGGGGCCGCTTTGCCACTCGCCCAAGGTCATCGGCTCCTGTCCGGGTCCGACCCCGCTGAGCGCGATGCCCGCCACGGCATGTAACTGGGGCTCCAGCCGGGAGAACTCCGCGGCCAGTGACGTGGCAGCAGAAGAACGCTCCGGTGCGGCCCCGCGGGAACCGAGTTGAGTCCCGATGAATACCCCCGCGGCGAGCGCGATCGTCGCGAAGATCGCGATCGCGGCCCACAGCCGTCCGCTGCGAATCGATGTCACGGTGCAGCGCTTTGAAGTTCGAAGGTGAACTCGCGGCTGCAGATGCGGATGTGGTCGCCGTCGCCGACGGTGGCGCTCGGGCGGATGCGTTCCTGCCGCACCTGCACACCGTTCGCCGACTGCAAATCGGTGATGACGAAACTGCTTCCGGTGTCGATGATCACGGCATGGTGGCGGCTGATCTCGGCGTCATCGAGCACGATGTCGTTGTCGGGTAACCGGCCGATCCGGGTGACGTTCGGCTTCAACGGGTATCGGCGTCCGTCGGCATCACGCAGCGCGGCGGCCGTCGAACCTCGGCTGGTCGCGGTGCGTCCGGCGCTCACGGTGCGCGCCGCGGTGGCCATGGCGACCTGCCGGATATCGAGGCGCTCCTGACGCAGGATCCGCGCATGCAGCGCACTGAGGGTGGGGCCGGGGTCGATGCCGAGGTCTTCGGCCAGTACCGATTTGACGCGCCGGTAGGCCTGGAGCGCATCGGACTGCCGCTCCGCGAGGTAGTAGGCGGTGATCAGTTGAGCCCACACGGGTTCGCGGTACGGGTGCTTGGTGGCGAGGTCTTCCAGGTCGGCGATGATGGTCGCGGCGCGCCCGCAGGCGATCTCGGCCTCAGCACGGCTGGTGTGTACCAGCACGTGGTCCTCGGTCAAGGCCGCGGCGAAGGTATCGGCGAATCGGAATCCGCGCAGATCCTCGAGGACGTCTCCGCGCCATTGGGCCAGCGCTGCGGCCAGGTGCGTGCCAGCTGCGTCGAACCGCCCGGCTGCGGCAGCGTTGATCCCGGCACTCTTCTCGGCGATGAACCGGTCCAGATCGCAACTGCCGGCAGCCACGTTGAGCCGATAACCGGGAGCCGCTTTGACCAGCGCTGCGGGTGTCTCCGGCTCACCACTGCCGAGCATGCGACGCAAGTTGGAGACGTGCGTGTGGATGGTGGCTCGGGCCGCTGGCACCGGCTCGCCGTCCCAGACAGCGTCGATCAGCGATTCAGTGCTGATCGCCCGGTTACGGTTGATCAGCAGGAATGCCAACACCGCACGCTGTTTGGGCGTGCCCAGAGCGACAGGCGCGTCGTTCACGGTGACCTGTAGCGGACCCAGCAGACCGAACCCGAGACGAGTACTGCTCATCACAAGCCCTTCCCGGTGTTCGGCGCGGTCCGCATCCCATTGTGACGCCACGCGGCGTTACCGCAAGGATCCGTTGAGAATCCTGCAAGGTGTCGGCGTCATCGTTCCGGCATGACCACCATTTCGCACCTCCCTGTCCGGTACGACGACACTGCCGGACTGGGTTCGCTGCTCGACGACTTGGCTTGCGTCGCGGTCAGGGGCGAGGTCCCCGGGCCGGAACTGCTGACCCGGACCGCCCGTATGCGCCCGGCGCTGGCCGCGATGGCGGCCGACCCCAACGATGGTGAGCCGTACTCCCGGACGATCTTGCGCGTCGACGACGAGGTCGAGATCATGCTGGCCCGGTGGCGACCAGGGCAACGCTGCGCACCCCACGACCACGGCGGGGCAGGCGGTTTCGTCATCGTCCTGCACGGCCGGTTCGAGGAGAGACGGTTCGACTGGGACGGTCCACGATTGACGGTCACCGGCATCACCGAGCACCACACCGGCGAGGTCGCGAGCATCACCAGCGAGGTGATCCACGATATGGCCGGCTTGGAAGGGGGATTGACCCTGCATTTCTACAGTCCGCCTGCGACCAGCATGAGGGTGTTCGATCTGGACCGCTCCGAGATGTTGGAGTTGGTCGGTAACTACGGAGCCTGGATTCCGCAGGAGCAGCACCCGCGTATCCCGTTCGATCAGATATCCCCTGAAACGGTTGCTGCGCCGGTGATCTGGGTGGCCCACACCACGCACTACCGGGGCGGATCGGCAGAGTTCGCGGTGGCAGCGGTGACCATGGCGCGTGAGCTGGCCGCTGCCCATCCCGATGCCGAGGTCATCGTGTCCGGCCTGCACCACAAGGCCGACTTCGCCGCGCAGCTCGCCCGACTGACCGAGGCCGGCCGCGTGATCGATCAGTTGCACCTCATCAGCCACTCCGGAATGTACGGCCCGATGTTCGGATCGACCGACTGGCCCGAGCAGTTCTCACCGCACGAATGGCGTTCGATGACAATCCCTTTCACCAACACGGGCTGCGCCTACTTTCATGCCTGCCGCACCGCGCGCTGGTTCGCACCGTTCTTCGCGAACGTGTTCGGTGTATCCGCGTTCGGAAACCGCAACTACACCACGGTGTCGGCGCGCAAGGACCGGTTTTCCTGGGCGGGCCGCCGCCCGATGTCCCGCACCGATCTTTATCTGATCGACGCGCCGGGACGGAAGTCGCACGGGCCGCTCGGCGCGGCCCGCAAGTACCTCGGAGCGGCGGCGCAGCCGCCGGTGCTCAGCACGCCCGACCCCGCCGGTTCCGTCGGCTCGTACGATCCGGTGGCCGAGCTCTACGACCGTGCCTACGCCGACATCAGGGTGCGCGGCACCGAGTGGCGGTGGGTGTCCGAACGGGCCGCACACGCCCGAGCCGAACTCGGCCGGGGGCTTCGGGTACTTGAAATCGGCTGCGGCACTGGCGCGTTGCTGCGCGCATTGGACGACGACGGTGTACTCGACCTCGGCATCGGCGTGGACGTCTCCTCGGGGATGCTCGCTCAGGCGCGCAACCGTGGCCGGCATCGTTCCCGGCTGCGGTTCGCCCAGGTCGACGGTCCGCAGCTGGATATCCCCGACGATCACGTCGACGTGGTGATCTGCTTTCTGTCGTTCCGGTACCTGGATTGGGATCCGGTGATGGCCGAGATCCGCCGGGTGTTGGCGCCCGGCGGCCGGCTCTGGGTGGTCGACATGGTCGAGCATCCGGTGCGGGTTCGCGAACTCCCGGTGCTGGCCCGGTCGGCGCTCGCGCACGTGCGTACCCGTCGGGCCCGGCCACAGTTCGCTGCCGACCTGACCGCGTTGACCAGCCATCCGGCATGGCGGGAGATGCTGCGGCACAACCCGATCCGCGCCGAGCACGAGTACCGCTGGTATTTGGCCAGCCGGTTCCCCGGCACGCAGTTGCGGCTGCTGACCGCGACACAGTCACAGCGTGTGATGGCGTTCGACTCCGGACCGCTCGACAAGGGGCTCACGGCCCCGCTCACCTACCCATGACGCCGACGGCGTGCCTCGGCATCGTGGACTGGGGCATCGGAGGCATCGGGCTGGTACGCGAGCTGGACCGGCGCGTGCCGGGATTGCCGGTGCTGTACTGGTCGGACGCCGGGGCCACGCCCTACGGCCGGATGCGCAGCGCGGACCTGACTGCCCGGCTCTACGCCGTCGTCTCCGAGCTCGCCCGCCGGGGCGCCACCGAAGTGGTGCTGGCCTGCAATGCGGCGAGCACCGTCGCCCCGCGCCTGAGCCAGGCGCCGGTTTCGGTGGAGGGCATCATCGGTCACGGCCTGGCGTCTGTGCCCGACCGCCTCCGAGGACCCGTCGGCGTCGTCGGCGGGCGACGCACCATCGCCAGCGGCTGCTACCGGCGCGGGCTGGCCCGGCCCGGCCGCGAGGTGCTGTCCCGGGTGGCCCAACCGTTGTCGGCGCACATCGAGGCGGGCAGCACCGGCTCACCGGGGTTCGTCGCCGACCTGCGCCGGATCGTGGCCCCGCTACAGCGGGCTCAAGCTGTGGTCTTGGCGTGCACCCACTATCCCGCCGTCAGCGACTGGTTCGCCGACGCCTTGCCCGACGCCACGCTGATCGACCCGGTCCAGCGGCTGGCCGCCGCGATCGCCGCACGCCATCCCGCCGCGCAGGCCGGCGCCCTTGCTCAAAGGACCTACCTGACCAGCGGCGATTCCGAGGCCATGCGGCGCGGTGCGGCGATCGCCTGGGACGTGGAAGTGAACGCCACCGCATGCTCACTCCGCACCAGATTCCGTTGAGAATTCCGCAAGACGGGCCCCGCATGCTCAAGCCCATGAGCACAATCCAGCGTCACCTCATCCCGTTCGTCGCCGCGGCGGCCGCCGTCATCGCTCTGCCGGCGACCGCATACGCCTGCCCGCCACCGCCCAAGTTCGTCACCCCATCGGGCAACATCTGGTGTCTGGTCCCGAACGGCTTCGACGGCAGCAACGGTGTCGTCTGCGAGATCCGGGAGCACACCTACGCCCCGCCGGCCAAGCCGGCGGACTGCCACCTGGACTGGGGCGACCGCGTCAGCCTGAAACCGGGCAGCGCTCCCGAGGTGCACTGCCACGGCGACACCATTTTCGACACCGGAATGCCCACGCTGGCTTACGGCCAGACGCGTTCGGCCGGACCGATGAAGTGCGAGTCGCAACCCGCGGGCGTCACCTGCACCGACACCGGCACCGGACACTTCTTCCGGATGTCGCGCGAATCCCTCGAACTCGGCTAGGGGTTCGCACATGTGCTGGACTGATCGTTCCGCCATCTCGTCGAATCCCGTCCGACGGAGCGCCGACCCCCGCTAGCGTGACAAAGGTCGGGTTCGATGTAACGGGGGCGAATAGTGACGCGGATAGCGGCGTGGGTTGGTGCTGGACTTTTCACGGCGGGCATGTCGGCGGCCGTACTCGCCGGGGCAGGGACAGCTCACGCTGACGACGACGCCGGGTCGAAGCGCGATGCGAAGCCGGCGGCCACGCACAACGACTCCAGCCAGAAATCGCAGAAACCGAAAACACGCGTGGCGAAACAGCGGCCGACATCTGCGGTATCGAAAGCGGCCACAGACACACAGCCCGCGACCAAACAGCGTAGGGCGGAGACGCAAAGGCCGATCCGGCAACTCGCCGATTCAATTCAGGCCAAGGCGCGCAGCGAGATTCGGCAGGCCACCCGCGGCGAGCGGAACTCGGTGAGCGTCCTCGGCAGTCCCAAAGGCTTGGAGGACGTCACCCCAAAGCCCACTGAAGCGCCATCGAATGACATCCAGGTCCGGGTCCGGCCGCCGATCAGCATCAGGTCCGCCCTTGTCGCAGCCATCCCGGCCCACGACGATCCCATCGAGGCGATCCACGATGTGATCCGCAGCCTCGGAGCACTGACACTCAATCCCGAGCCGCAGAACTATCCCGAGCCGTTGTCGGTGATCACCGGCATCGTCTTCGATACCCTGGCCACTTTGGAGCGGGCCGTCGGCGGTGACCCGGTGGTCCCGCCGGAGCTGCGCGACTCTGTTGAGGTCAGCACGTCCACACTGGTGATCTCCGAAGGCCACGAGGTCGAATCCAACTGGTATTTCCCGACATCCGCGAACGGTGAGCCACCTACCCGGATGATCTACCTGCAGCACGGCTTCCTTGCGAACGGGCCGCTCTACAGCTACACCGCGTCGTATCTGGCCCACACGACCAACAGCATCGTCGTGACCACCACGTTCACGTCGAACCCGTTCGAGGCTGACGGCATGTGGCTCGGCGGTGACAACCTGCACGAGGCGGTCGCGCAGTTGTTCCTCGATCCCGACCGCACGGCACTCAACGCCAGTATGGACACCGCCGAGCTGAAGGCCGGCCGCACCGAGAATCTCGACGTGCCGACGCAGTTCGTCCTTGTCGGGCACTCGCTGGGCGGCGGATTTGCGCCCGGGGTCGCCGGATACTACGCCGAGGGGCTGAGCCGCCGGCGCGAGCAGGGTCTGGACGCGCCCAACGACCTTGCCGGCGTGGTGATTTACGACGCGGTGCCGATGGGCTCGATCGTCCCCGACGCCATGGACCGGCTCGACGCGCTGGAAACGAATGGGACCGCTGACCCCAGCGACGACGACCCGAACGATTACATCCCGATCTACGAGATCGGCGCCCCGCTGAACTTCCTCAACGTGTTCAGCGACGTCAACAACCAGCTGTCGGAAGCGCGGCCCGGTCAGTTCACCGGCGTCGTCCTCGAAGGCGGCGTGCACATGGATCCCATGCAGGGCGGCAACCCGCTGATCCAGGCCACCGCGTATCTCGTTGCGGGATTCCCGCAGCCGCAGAACCCGCTGGCCGTCCGGGAGCTGTCGGCCGGGTGGATCAACGACATGTTCGACGAGAAAATCGATCCCGCCACCGGTACCTGCCAAGCCGACTGTGCCGGGCAGTACGGCGACGGCGACGACTCATTCACCACCACCACGGCGGAGGGCGACGCTGTGGCGGTGCTGATCGGCACGCAGAAGGCCCGCGACCTCACTTCATTGCGCGCCATCAGCCTGACCGACTTCGTGTCCGCGATCCCGGCCGGGGTGCTCAACGGCCTGGAGACCACTTGCGATCTCTTCACCGGGGGCAAATGCACGGTGTAGCGACGTAGTGTTCAGACATGACTGAGCCACTACCCAAGACCGCTCTGGAATTGCGGTCGCTGGTGACTGCGGACGGCACGCTTGAGTTGTCATTGCACGAGGTCGAGGTGCCCGCCCCGGCGGCCGACGAAGTCGTGGTCCGGGTCGAGGCGTCGCCGATCAACCCGTCGGACCTGGGGCTGCTGATCCCTGCCGCCGCCGACATGTCGGCCGCGACGGTCGCCGGGACGCCGGAACGTCCCGTCGTCACCGCACCGCTGCGTGACGGGGCACTAGCAGGTCTGGCGGCCCGTGTCGGCGCCTCGCTTCCGGTGGGCAACGAAGGCGCGGGCACGGTGGTGGCCGCGGGGGCCGCACCGGCCGCGCAAGCGCTGCTCGGCAAGACGGTCGGGATCGCCGGCGGCGCCATGTACGCGCAGTACCGGGTGGTCAACGCCGCGGCGTGTCTGGTCCTGCCCGAGGGCGCGACGGCCAAGGACGGCGCATCGTCGTTCGTCAATCCGCTCACGGCGCTGGGGATGCTGGAAACCATGAGGCGCGAAGGACATTCGGCCTTGGTGCACACGGCGGCGGCGTCGAATCTGGGTCAGATGCTCGTCAAGGCGTGCCTCGCCGACGGGGTGCCGCTGGTCAACATCGTCCGCAAGGCCGAACAGGAAGAGATCCTGCGTGGCCTGGGCGCGACCCACGTCTGCAACTCGGCGTCACCGACCTTCGAAACGGATCTCGTCGAGGCGCTCAAGGCGACGTCGGCGACGCTGGCGTTCGACGCCACCGGCGGCGGAACGTTGGCGAGCCAGATCCTCAACGGTATGGAGCAGGCGGCCAATGCGACCGCGGCGCAGTACTCCCGATACGGGTCGGCGGTGCACAAGCAGGTGTACATCTACGGCAGCCTCGACACCAGCCCCACCGTCCTCACCAGAAACTTCGGGATGGCCTGGGGTGTGGGCGGTTGGCTGCTGACACCGTTTCTCGCCGGCGCCGGGCCGGAGACCATCGCCAGGCTGCGCGCCCGCGTCGCCGCGGAGCTCACGACGACGTTCGCGAGCGCCTACACCCAAGAGGTCTCACTGGCCGGGCTGCTCAAACCCGACGCGTTCAACAGCTACCTGAAGAAGGCCACCGGGGAGAAATACCTGGTGACTCCTCAGGCTGTGCCGTAGCCGACTTGTTCGTCGAGCCAGTCGAACATCACCTGATTCGCCCGCGATGCGGCTCCCATATGGCAGTGCTCGCCGGCGCCGTCGGCCTCATACAGCGTCACCAGTGTGGTCTTCGCGTTGACCATCGCCTCGGCGGCCCGGGCGGGCTCACCCTTGAAGAACTGGTCGTTCTCGGCGTCGAGTACCAATGCCGGGGCGGTGATCCGGTCGGCCACATCGGCGATCGTGTAGGCCTTGAAGGCGCGTGCCAAGTCGGCCGGTGATTCGATTCCCAAGGCCCACAGTCCATTTCGGACCGCCCAGCGGGTCTGGGTATTTACCGCCATCAGCAGTCCGAGCACCGCCTCGGCGGCCTCATCGTTTCCCTCGTCGATCCAGTTGGTGAGGAATGGCGGCATCATGTTGACCAACGCCGCGTAGAAGTCGTAGACGCCGTCGTTGAGGATCACCGCGGCGAGCCTGTTCTCGAAGGCCGCCGCCCGGGCCGCCAGATAACCGCCCAGGCTGTAGCCGAAGACTGTGATCGCCTCCGGTGCGATCTCGGGGCGAGTGAGCGCAAAGTCCACCACCGGGGTCAGCACGGCCTCCCAGTCGGGCCGGAACGTCAGGCCCTGCTCCCGCAATGTGGCGCCTTGGCCCGGCCCGTCGAATGCCAGCACGTTGTACCCGCGCGTCAGCGCTGCGGCCGCGAGCGCGACGTAGGATTCCTCGAGCGTGGAGTCGTATCCACCGTTGAAGATCACGGTGGGCCGGGGGCGCCCGGAATCATCGACCAGGTAGAGGTACCCCGGCAGCGTGGTGTCCTGGTAGGGGATGGCCAATCGTTCGAAACCGAAGTCGAACAAGGCCATTGCCTCCAGGAAGGTCTCGCGCGAGCGCGCGAACAGTTGCTTGGGCTCGGGGTCGTGCGACGGGTCGTCGCGCAGATAGAACTCGGCAGTGCGGTAGTAGTTCGACGCGCGCAGCAGTGCCTCACGCGCGCTGACCCGGTGATCGGCGGCCAACGATTGACGACCCAACGCCTCGACCCGCTGCGCCGTCGCCTTCCATTCGCGATGCCACGCCGCCTCATCACCTTCCGGTATGGCGCGGGCCGTGACGAGGACCTCGCCCAGGTCGGCGCCGCCGGCATTGGCGTAGCCGGCTGCCCGGAGCGTTTCGAATGAGAACGACTCGTCGTCGAACAGGAATTTCATGGGTCCTCCTTAACGAAACGGAACTGCATCGTCTCGATTAGGCTAGATCGTGTTTAAACGGAACGCAACCGTTCCGTCTCGTACAATCGGCCCGTGGCCACAGCAGCGCGCCGGACGTCGGGCGGTCCTGTCCTGCTTGACGACGTGACGGCGGCGATCGAGTCCGCGTTCTTCGAGGAGCTGGCTGCCGTCGGCTACGGCAGGCTCTCCGTGGATGCAGTGGCCAAACGCGCCGGGGTAGGCAAGGCCGCCATCTATCGACGGTGGAAATCGAAGCAGGACTTGGCAGCCGACCTCGTGACCAAGACGGCGATCACGGCGATCGATGTCCCTGACACCGGGACGCTGCGCGGCGACGTCAGGGCCTACCTGCAGAATGGCCGCGAGGCGCTGACACATCGGCTGGCTCGCACCATCATTCCGGACCTGCTGGCCGAGGCCGCCCGCGATCCCGACTACGCCGCCACGATGGCCGCCCAGATCCGAGAACCACGCCGGCTCAAGGCAGCACAGTTGTTCGAGCGGGCCAGGCGGCGCGGCGAGATCGCCGACGACGTCGATATCGAGGTGGTGCTCGACATGGTCGGGGGAGCGCTCTACTGGCGTCAGTCGGTCATGCAGGTCGATGCCGACGACAACTACCTGGACCGGCTCACCGACGCCATCCTCACACTGGTTGCCGCCGATACCTGAGCACGATCCCAGGGTCTGGATGCACAATCAGCGGAAGCATCCGAGTCCAGCCACTTCATGACAGGACGGTCGACCTTCGTGCCCACCATGTCCGCGGCCGCCGATACTTCACACGGCACCGCTCACTCCCTGCGCCCAGCGATCGTCATCGGTGCGCTGGGCGTCGTGTTCGGCGACATCGGTACCAGCCCCATCTACACCGTGCAGACGGTGTTCAACCCGGCCGATCCGCACCCGGTGCCGCTGAACGATGCCAACGTCTACGGCGTCGTGTCGTTGATCTTCTGGTCGGTGATGCTGATCGTCACCCTGACCTACGTCACACTCGTGATGCGCGCCGACAACCATGGTGAGGGCGGCATCATGGCGTTGATCACGCTGCTGCGCCGCGGCAGCGGGACCCGTGGCCGACGCACCACCATGCTCCTGGCCGCCCTCGGGTTGTTCGGGGCAGCACTGTTCTTCGGTGACTCGATGATCACCCCGGCCATTTCGGTGCTGTCGGCCGTCGAGGGACTGAAGGTCGTCGAACCCGGGCTCGAAGCGTGGGTGGTACCGATCACCGCGGTGATCATCGTCGGGTTGTTTCTCGTCCAACGACAGGGAACCGCCGTGGTCGGCCGTTTCTTCGGGCCGGTGATGATCGCGTGGTTCACCGCGATCGGCGCCTGCGGTGTCGCGGGCATCGTCGCCAACCCCGGAATTCTGGCCGCGCTGTCCCCCTGGTACGCGATTACGTTCCTGGCGGGGCACTTTCACATCGCCTTCTTCGCGCTCGCCGCGATCGTGCTCTCGGTGACCGGTGCGGAGGCGCTCTATGCCGACATGGGCCATTTCGGGCGGCGCGCCATCACTGTCGGATGGCTGGGTCTGGTGCTGCCCGCGTGCACGTTGAACTACTTCGGGCAGGGCGCCTTGATCCTGGCCGACGAGACGAAGTCGAGCGCACCGTTCTTCCTCCTCACACCGGAATGGGCGCAAATCCCGATGGTGGTGTTGGCGACGGCGGCGACCGTCATCGCTTCGCAGGCGGTGATCACCGGCGCGTTCTCGGTGGTCTCGCAGGCGGTGCAACTCGGATACCTGCCGCGCCTACGGATTACCCACACCTCGGCGTCGACGATCGGCCAGATCTATGTGCCGTGGATCAACTGGATGCTGATGTTGTCAGTGCTCACGCTGGTGTTCGCATTCGAAACGTCTGCGGCGCTTGCATACGCATTCGGCATGGCGGTCGTGGGCACCATCACCATCACCACCACGCTCTTCCTGTACCTGGCCCGGCAGCAGTGGAAGTGGCCGCTGTGGGTGCTGGTGCTCGGCGGCGGGGCCTTGCTGGCGGTCGACCTTCTGTTCTTCGCCGCGAACCTCACAAAACTCGTGCACGGGGCCTGGCTGCCGCTCGTCATCGCGGTCGCCGCCTTCGTCGTCATGACCACATGGCAGCGCGGCCGGGCGGTGGTGACCGCGTCCCGCCGCGAAATCGAAGGTCCACTGCGCCCGTTCGTCAGCGACATCGCCCAACAGCGGCCGGCTTTGACCCGGATCCCCGGGACAGCAGTCTTTCTCAATCGTGGCGACGACACGGTGCCGCTGGCCATGCGCGCCAATGTCGACCACAACCACGTCGTGCACGAACACGTCCTGATCGCCTCGGTGGAGACGGAACCCGTTCCGCGCGTGTCTGATCAGAACCGTATAACGGTGGACGATCTCGGCTACCGTGACGACGGCATCCTGCACGTCACGATCCATGCGGGCTACATGGAGCGCCCGGATGTCCCGGCGGCGCTCAAGCGGATACCCGCCGAGGAAACCGAAGGTGGCATCGATCTCGAGAATGCGTCGTACTTTCTGTCGCACCTGGACCTCGTCCCGGGAACTGAACCCAACATGGTCCCTTGGCGCAAGCGCCTTTTCATCGCCACCTCGCTCGTGACGGCTGATGCGGCGGGGTACTTCAACCTGCCTCCGGAACGGACCGTCATCATCGGTTCACGTATGGAGGTCTAGCCGACCCGACGCTGTAGTTTGAATTCGTCTGCCATGAAGGCGATCTCGGCGTCTGTGATCCGCCGTGGGCACAGGGCGAGCAACGCGATGTGCCCGGTGGGGGCCACGCCGGCCGGGTAGCCGGCTCTCAAGAACGCCACGACGTTCCTCATGCGAATCGAACAGCTCATCTTCGGATCCTTGTGTGACATCCATTGACAACCAACACCGGTCGACGCCAACGTAATGCTCCATCGTCGACCGCCGCACGTGCGCCAACCGAATACTTACGAATCGTTGATGCCGCGGGGCGCCCATCCATACGTTTCCACCTCTTATCGTGGGGAACATGCGAGATGGGTTTCATCGACAGTTGGATCTCCTCACCGCGGACATCGCGATGCTCTGTCATGCGGCGGGGATCGCCATGAGCCATGCCACCGAAGCGCTTCTGTGCGCCCAGATTTCGGCGGTTGAAGAAGCCATCGGCGATCACCGGCGTATCTCGGCGAAGGCCGCTGGGGTCGAGGCCATGGCCTACCGCCTGCTGGCCCTGGAGTCTCCCGTCGCGTCTGATCTGCGCGCCGTTGTCACCAGCATGCAGCACGCCGTCGACGCAGACCGGATGGGGGCGTTGGCGTTACACGTCGCCGAGGCGGCTCGCCGACGGCACCCGCAGCGCGCCGTGCCCCAGGACAT
The DNA here is from genome assembly GCF_004762045.1 of Mycobacterium sp. DL99. Lineage (GTDB taxonomy): Bacteria > Actinomycetota > Actinomycetes > Mycobacteriales > Mycobacteriaceae > Mycobacterium. Next base: position 5,137,083 of record NZ_SJOM01000007.1, on the reverse strand, counting down.
CAGCATCGTCTTCGCCGACATGGCGGCCATCGGGGTGCAGATGGGCAGTGCTGCCAGAGATGTCGTGCTGTCCGGCGATCCGGTCAGGGCGAACCAGCTGCGGTGCGACGACGACCGAATAGATTCGTTGCACCGCAACCTGTTCGGCAAGGTGATGGATCCACAATGGAGCCACGGGATTGCAGCCGCGATCGACGTGACGCTGCTGAGTCGGTACTACGAGCGGTTCGCCGACCATGCGGTGGACATCGGGGTCCGCGCGGCCTTTCAGTACACCGGTCGCCCGCTGCCTCGCTCCGCAGTTGCTGCCGGAGTATGAGCCGAGTGCCGTGGTTGTGGCACTCGCGCACCTACCAGACGCGTACGTAGTCCACGAGCATGTCGGCCGGATAGGTCCCGCCGCTGGGGTCTTCTCCGCCGGAGCCCGCGACCGCGAGGTTCAGCACCACGAACATCGTGTAGCCGGGCTGGCTGAACGGCCAGTCCGGGAGCTGGCTCGCCGAAACCTCGAAGTAGGGCTTCGCCCCTTCGGTGTAGTCCTGCCAGAACCGGGCGCCGGTGGCATCCCACTGGGTGCGCCACGTGTGCCAGCCGGTGTCGACGGCGATGTTGTGGGTTTCCCATTCGCCGCCGTTCGACTTGGCGTGCACGGTGGTGGCTGACGGCCATTTGCCGTTGCCGTACCACTCGACGATGTCGAGCTCGCCCTCGCCCAGGGTGCCCAGCCAGAAGGCCGGCCAGGCGCCCGCGGTCAGGCAGTTGAACTTGATCCGCGCCTCCCAGGTGTGCCCGGCCCCGCCTTCCCACACGCTGGCCAGCTTGGCGCCGTAATAGGCGTCGCCTTCCTTGGTGGCCCGGATGACGAGGTTCCCCTTGCCGTCGAGGAATGCATTCTTGCGGTCGTCCCGGTACTGGCCGATACGGCCCGGCTGTTCCCAGTACGTGGGGTCCTTGATGGTCTCGCGGGCCTTCGCGATGGTCCACTTCGACGAATTCGGCGCCGAGCCCGCGGGCCCGTCGAATTCGTCCGCGAACACGTAGTTCATCGCTGCCTGCGGCGCTGAGGGCGCCGGAATGCGCGGTGTCTGGGGCCTGGTCGGGAGGGCATTGGCTAGAGGGGCGGGTATCGCCGCCGCCATCGCGCCCAGACCCGACAGCATCATCATCTTTCGACGGTCCAAGTTGGCCATGTTGGACCACCTTAGCCGGGCAACGTGCATCGGTAGGGGTCGAGTGATTTTGCCGACGGGCGGTTCGGTTCAGAACATTTCCATAGGAAACGCTTCATCCCTGCTCAGCCAGCGCGGGGACAGTGGGTTACATGACCACGCCGATCGAATCATCGCGCCAGGCATGGTGGCGCAGCGCGCCGGCCGCCGGACTGGTGCTCGCCGGGGCGTTCCTCGCCATTCTGCTCGGTGTAGCCATCGACGGGCCGTGGGCGACGGTGCTGGCCTCACTCGCCGGCTTCGCGACGGCCATCACGGTGATCGCGGCCGCGGCGACCAGCTGGGAACACGTCGTCGTCAACGCCCGCAGCGCCGGGTTGATCGAGTTCGAGGTCGAATCCCGCTAACTGCCGGCCATACGGCCGCCCGCCGATACAGGTGGCGGCCCGGAGCTGCCAGCTAAGTGCAAGCACTCTCAGCGGCGGCTGCAACGGCCGTCGCTGTGTCAATCCTGCTGTCCCCGAGGCGCGTTCGTGTGAGATGCTCTGCGCGTCAATTTTGGCCACCGGGTCGGGGCGACTTCAGGGAGTGCGAACGTGAGACTTGTCATGGGCATTATTCCGGCGATGGTTCTGGCCGGAACGGCGATCGGTTTCGCGGGCCCGGCTGCCGCCGAAGACCTCAACGGCACCTATCGCTATGACCACGACGGTCCGTCGACCTGGAGCACCTGGACCGTGACGTCCTGTGGTTCGGGATGCGCCGACGTGGCGGCCACCGGCGGCGCGACGTGGGCGCCGTATGGCGGCCAGGCCCACCTGGACAACGGGCGTTGGACGATGGTGAGCCCGTGGCCAGACGCGGGGACCTGTGAGGGCACCCCGCTCACCGCCTCACGCACGCTGTCCTGGGACGACGCGACGCTGGCCGGCAACGGCTACGCCACCTGGGAAGCGAGCGACTGTGGCCCGGCCGAGCGCAGTGATCGGTTCTCGTTCACGTTGACGAAGCTCTCCTAGCACGAGTCCCGCTGCGCGCGGCCAGGTGTTTCCGGCGCGCCGCGTTCGACGACTACCTAGCTCTGCCATAGTCGGCATCAGATCCGAGACCGCATCGGAGGGTGGATTGTGGGTAGTCAGAACATGCACTACTGGCGGCGATCCTTCTGGGCGCTCGTGGGCGTGGCCGTCCTGGGTTTCGGCTCGGCGGTGTTGCGCGTCGCGCAGGTCGGCGTGGATCCCTACACCGCGGCCAACATCGGCATCAGCAACACGATCGGTCTCGACCTCGGCACGTACCAGCTGATCAGCAACGCCGTGCTGCTGATCCCGGTCTTCTTCTTCGGCCGCATGTACATCGGGATCGGCTCGATCATCAACATGGTCATGACCGGGTACTTCGTCCAATGGTTCTCGGCTCTACTGAGCCCACATGTCCCCAGCGAGCCGACCCGGTTGGTGCAGACCGTGATGTTCCTCGTCGGGATCACGTTGTTCACCGCCGGTGCGTCGATGTACATGACCGCCGCGCTGGGCAACGCCCCGTACGACGCGATCGCCCCGATCATCGTCGACCACACGCGCCTCCCGTACCGGGTGGTCCGCGTGGCCCAGGACCTCGCGTTCGTCGCGCTGGCGTTGGCGTTCCACGGACAGATCGGTATCGGGACGGTGATGACCGCGTTCTTCGCGGGTCCGCTGATCGACTTCTTCACCGAGAAGGTCAACAAGCCGCTGATGAAGAAGGACCTGGCGGCGCTCGAAGCATTTCAGCAGCGCGTCAAGACCACCCGTTGGCATTTCTGATCGCGGCGTCGCCGGCCGGAATGGAATAGGACTGCAGTCCGTTTAATTGGGCATGACTGCGAACGAACGGACTCTGGAACTGCTCACCCGCAATCTCCCCGAGGTATTCGGGGAAGGGGACGCCCGCCGCCGGCGCGCCGCAGTCGACGATCTCTATTCCGACGACTGCGTCGTCTACTCACCGGACGGCGCCTTCGCGGGCCGCGACGCGGTGGACAAGTTTGCCGGCGACCTGCGGGCAACGCATCCGGATTTCGTGTACACCCACCGCGGTGAGCCGCAGGTTCTCGCGAATGCGGGCATCCTTGCGTGGGGTTCAGGCCCCAAGGGAGAGGAGCCGGAGTACACCGGGTTGGACGTCATCCTGGCCCGGGACGGGAAAATCGTTGCGCTGTATGTCTTTCTGAATCCGTCGCTGTCGTAGCCCGTCAAGATACTTGACGCTCCGCGCCCGCACGCGTCGTGCGGAAAGCTGCGCACTGACGCCCCTGACCTAAAATGCCCAAGTGGTAGCACGATCCTGGCCGGCGCACATTCCGGTGGCGACAGTCGGACGACCGGCAACCGCACGCGCCGGTGTTCCCCGCCCGGGAGTGACCCGTGTACTGCAGGATCGCACCGGTCTGGTCGTGGTTGCCGCCCCCGCGGGATACGGGAAGACCACCGTGGTGGAGCAGTGGGACGACGCCGATCAGCGTTCGTTCGCGTGGGCGCGGCTCGACAATCTCGACAACGACCCCGCGCACCTGCTGTTGCACCTGGCCACGGCACTGAACCAGGTCAAGCCCATCGACCCGACGGTGCTGGACTACCTGCAGGGCGCGGGCCGCGTCGAAAGCCAACTGGTGTCGGCATTCGTCCGGGCGCTCGAAAGCTGTGGGCCTGTCGTTCTGGTGCTCGACGACGTTCACGAGTTGTCGGCGAGCGCAGCCGTCGACGCCCTGCGCGCAGTGGTGGACCTGGCCCCGAATTCGACGACGCTGGTACTGGTCGGCCGGCAGATTCCCGCGCTCGATCTGGCGCGACGCCGACTGCAGGGCTATGTCAGCGAGATCGGAGTTCCCGAGCTGAAGCTGTCCGGATCCGAAGGTGCGGCCGCATTCGCGGCCCTCGGTGCCGGTATGGACAAGGCCACGGTCACACGGGTTCTCGACAAATGTGAAGGCTGGGCGGCCGGTGTGGTGATGGCGGCACTGGCGCTGCGCGATGGCGCGCCCGCTGAGGCAGTTACCGGTCGGCACCGGCTGCTGGCCGACTATCTGGTCGAGGAAGTGCTCAGTCAGCTCGATCCCGACACCGCCACGTTTCTGGCGGAATCAGCTGTCCTGGACCGCTTTTGTGCCGACGAACTCGACGCGCTGCTGGGGCGCACCGATTCGGCCGCGATGCTCGAGGCAATCACCCACTCGGGCAACATGTTTCTGGTTTCCCTTGATACCCAAGGTGTCTGGTACCGGTATCACCAATTGTTCGGTGATCTGTTGCGCGCACGACTGCGCGATCGGGATCCGGACCGGTTCCGGGAGTTGGCGGCGAGGGCCGCGGACCGGCTGGCCCACGCCGGTGACGTCGACGGCGCCTTGACCCAGGCGCTGGCCGCCGAGGACCGTGCGCAGGCCGCCGCGCTGGTGGTGATGGACGCGGTGCGGTTGGGCTTCGACGGCCGGGTCGGCGTCCTGGCCCGGCGGCTCAGCCTGATCGATGAGCAGACCTTCACCGACTACCCCGACGCCGCGATCGCGCGGGCCTGGCTGGGTGTGATGACCGGTGATGCCGAATTGATCCAGCGATCGTTGCTGACCGCGAGCGCGGCCGACTCCGGTAAACCGCTCTCCGACGGCACACCGTCGGTGGAGGTGGCCGCGGCGCTGATCGGTTCCCTGATCGGAATCGGCGGCGTGGGGGAGGTGATCCGGTTTGCGGAAACTGTCTGTGGTGCAGGTGATCACCTGGTCAACCCATGGTGGGGTGCGGCCACCACGATGAAAGGTACGGCCCTGGCCATGCTCGGGGAATCCGAGCAGGCCCGGGCCACCCTGGAATCTGCGTTGCCGGTGATCGAAGACCTCCCCGGATTCCAGGCCGCCGTGCTGGCACATCTCGCCGCATTGGACCTCGGCGACGGCGACCTGTCCGCCGCCATCTCACACACCAATGCCGCGCGCTCGATCGTCGACTCACGCGACTTGTCCGACATGGTCCCGATCGTGGTGGTCTACGCGGTCGACGCGCTGGTCCGGGCCCGGCGCGGCGACGTGGCCGGAGCGCGCTCGGCCGCCCGCGCGACCGAGCGGCTCCTCGACCGCCTGGGCGATCTGTCCGCCCGCACCGCCCTCATGGCCCATGTGCTGGTGGCGGGCGCAGCTGTCGAGATCGATGACACCGACCTGTGCGACCGTCACCTGGGCGCGGCGCAACGTGCCCATCGGCGTGAACCTGAGGCCGTCGGCGTCGGGCAATGGCTGGACCAGATCCGGACCTTGTCGGCGGCCCGTGCGGCCGGTGGTGCTCGGCCGTCGCTGACGACGGCCGAGCTCAGACTGTTGCCTTACCTGGCCACCCACCTGTCACTGCAGCGCATCGCAGGTGAGCTGATCCTGGGCCGGGAAACCGTGAAGAGTCAGGCCAAGGCGATCTACCGCAAGCTCGGTGTCTCCTCCCGCGCCGCCGCGGTGGCCGAGGCCGACCGGCTCGGGCTGCTCAGCGAGAGCGCGCGAGCCGCCGCGAGAACGGCAACAGCATCAGAAATTCGGCGATCAACACCACGGTGATCATCACGACCACCTTCGGATCATCGAAGTTCTGCCCGGCCACGACGAACGCCGCTGCGGCGTTGCGCTGAGCGGTTCCCAGCGCCAGCACCTCCCGTGTTCCGGGACCGCCCATGAGCCAACCGATCCCGCCACAGATCACCGTGTATATGACGGCCGCCAGGATGCCGAACGTGCCGAAAACCGATAGCACACTGTTGAAATGGGCGGCGATCGTGAACATGATCACGAGAATCATGCTGACGGTGGAGATCTTCGCGATCACGGGCTGGAGGCGGGCGGCCACCCCGGGACCGCGGGCCCGCAGCAGCAGGCCCGCGGCCAGCGGAATGAGCATCAGCACCACGAGCGATATCGCGATCTGGGCGGGGTTGACTGCGGCGCCCGAGACGAAGATCGGCAGGATCAGCGGCACATAGCCCACGGTGACAACCATCAGCAGCACCATCAAGCCCACCGCGAAGGCCATGTCGGCCTTCGCGAACTCGGCGAGCTTGATCAGGAACGGTGCGCCGGCCGCGAGCCCGCACAACAGCAGCCCGATCCCGAGGGGGTCGTCCAGATCGAACACCCGCCACAGCCCTAACGCGGCCAGCGGCGCCAGCACGAAGTTCGCTGCGAGGGACAGTGCAACCAGGCGAATGTTCTTGAGCGGGGCCAGGATCTGGCCGACAGTCAAGCCCAGACCGACTGCCAGGGTGCTCGATACGACGAAGAAGACGACGGCGATATTCGAGCCCCGCAGCAGCAGGTCATTCATGCCGGCCCCCATCAGGCCATCGTCACCAGGTTGCGCCAGAAGGACTTCAGGCTGTCACTGGCGCCGAACAGTGTCGTGAAATGGGTTGAGTCGACCAGCACGATGTCACCGGCGCGGTCACCCGAGGGCGGCATGTGGACGATGGCGTTGAACTCGGTGTTACCTGCCAGGGTGAACGGGTGCGGCCGGGTCATGTCGATCGGTTGCCGGCCCAACACCCGCAGGTCCGGCCCCTCGGGCGCGGTCAGCTCGTAGTGCGGCAGGTGCGGATGCAAGGCCAGCGTGCTGACGTCGCGCAGCAGGCCTGCGGAATCCAGATCGCGGAAAGTGGTAAGCGGCACAATCTGTCTGGTGCCCTCGACCGTGGCCGGACGCAGGCCCCAGGTGTTGTGCACCGGGATGTTCAGTCCGGTCAGCAGCGACCGGGCGTAGCCGCTGAAGCGCTGGATCCGCGGTGTCAGCGGATCACCGTGGTGCAGGTACTCCATCTGCTGCTGCTCTTTGTCGTCGATGAACCCGACGTCGTGATGCGGTGCCAGCATCAGGCAGGTGCCTTCGCGCTTCAGCCACTGCTGGATCGCGGCGATCTCTTCTTCGGTCGCGGCCTCGTCGCCGAGCAGGTGGTCCAGGCCGAAGATCATCAGGGTGTCGGTGTCGTCCAGAATGCGTTCGTCGATCGGCAGCCGGTACCCGGCCTGATCGACCCGCTGGAACACCGCGACCGGATGCCCGGTCGCTTCGCCGGCGACGTCCTGGAAGGCCAAGGACGAGCGGTGGAACAGTTCCAACGTTCCGTCGATGCCCTGCAGGAACTCCTTGGGGCTGTACTCGGGCGTCTCGTAGGCCGGCCAGGTGGCTAGGCGCACCTCGGTGACCGTGGAGAACCGGTTGTACAGCTCCGCGGGGTCGCGCTGGACCTCCCACGGGTAGCTCCACGACCAGTAGATGCTGACGCGTCGTTTGCCGTTGCGCGGCCGGGCGATGTGGGCCTGGTTGTAGGTGCGGGCGTATGACTGTGTAGCCATGGTGTCTCCTAGTGTTTGAGGTCTGTGAGGTAACGCAGTGCGCTCAGGCCGGGCAGGAAGAAGTACGCCCCGCCGCGCAGCGTCGTGAATGCCGGTAACCCCTTGTGTACCTTGCGGATCGGCCGCTTCGGAATCTTGAAGTCCAGCGTGCCGTCCTGCGTGCCGCAGATGGGGTCGTGTTCGTTGCCCAAATCTTGGAACGATGCGTCGTTGATCCAGACGTTCTGGGCGAACTCGAACTGACGGACCAGGCTGGCGCAGATCAGGAACATCCCGATACCGCGTTCGACGCCGTCGTCTGGGACGCCTGCGGGCAACGCCGCCCCGTAGGTACCGCTGCGCCGGATCATCCTGCGCCGATTCGGATTCGGCTCGGTATCGCGTGGGTTCAGCCTGCGGGCATGGGCGCCGATCGGGCAGGCATAGCCGTGCGGATCCATCGTTCCGTAATCGAAATCGTTGTTACGCATCGGATCCGCACCCAGTTCCGGATCGTCATGTTCGGGTGCGAGCACCAACGGTGCACCGCTGCGCCACCGGCCCATGAACTTGGCGGCCAGCAGCTCCTCGCCCTCGGCGCCCTCGGCATTCTGCTTCAGGTAGTCGCGGAAGACCCCGACATGTTCCTCCAGCCGGCGGTACGCCATGAAGCTGCCGTTGCGCGAAAGCACCTCGGGGGTGGGCTGGTTCGCGACCAACCCCTCTTCGTCCGGATAGCCGAGGATGAACTCGCCCGCTGCCAGCGCCCCGCCCGAGCCGGGCAGCAACACCTCACCGGAACCCTTCATCTGCGGCTGGGACACCGGATCGCGGTACCCGAAGTGATCGTGGTCGTACTCGAACGGTGCGGTGGCGGCCAGATCCAGATGCGACAGTGACCGCACCCCCGGGCAGCGGGCCAGCAGTGCGTCGTGTTCGCCGACGCACCGCAGGCGTTCCTCCTCGTCCCGGGCGAACAGGATCACGATCGCGTGCAGATCGTCGCTCGCCAGCTCGCCCACCCAGTGTTCGGGTGCGGCCGCCCCGGTGTCCCCGAGGATGTCGGCCCGCGACGCCATGCCCTCCCGGAACTCGTCCGGGAATGTCGCCAGCGTCTCCTCGTCCAGGCCCAATGCGCGCAACCCGTTCCAGGTGAAGGCCAGGTTGACCCAACGCTTGAACACGTTGACCGTCTCGCGGACATCGGTGGCCGACTGCACGAGGGGCACCATCTCGGCCAGCCAGGCTTGCCCTGCTTCGGGGGTGTCGAAGGACAGGAACTCGTACCGACCGGTCAAGTGGGGTGTCCCGGTCAGCATGATGTGCTGGATATCGTCGAATTCGAGATCGGTCATTGCATTTGGTCCAGCATCTCGGAGAACGCGGCCTTGAGCCGCAACGCCTTCTTGACCTCCTCGGACGTGACGTACGGGTATTCGCCATACTCCAGGAAGCTGGGCACCTGGTGGTTGCGAACGAACATGATGAACGCCTCGGGGTTCGTCTTCCAGTCCTCCGGGAAGCCCTCAAGGTTGACGAAGGCGGTGGTGATGCCCGTCGAGCTGAACAATTTGACGGCGTCCTCGGTGTACTTGTCGAAGTCGGTGTCGAAGATGCCCTGGTACTGGAAATGCAGACCGGAGCCGACGTCGAACAGATTCCACCGCAGGTAATGCAGCTTCAGCGGGGCCAGCACGTCGGGCTGCGCGGCGACCGCCGCTTCGAGCTGCTTGCCGTAGGCGCGGATCGCGTCCTCGCGGCCCTCCTTCACCTTGGCGATGATGTTGAAGCCGTAGCAGGCGGGGGTGCGGGGAAACACCGGGCCATAGCGCCCCCGGGTCAGTTCGAAGTAGCCCTCCTTGGGGATGGCAAGAGCTGCTGGTTGGGTCCAATCATTGTTTCCGTTGTTCGCCATGGCACCGAGATTATGGGCGCGGGGAGCTCACGTCGTCCCCCGATTCGGGGGAACTTCTCCCAGCAGGAGTGGTGCTGTCGGCAAACCCGCAAGAACGCTCGCCGACATCTCGTGATCGAGACGGCCTTTACAGCTCGGGCTTCGCCGGCTCGACCTGCCAGCTGCAATGGCCGTAGACGAAGCGGGCGGTGAGCAGCATCCCACCGAGCAAAGCCGCAGTAAAAAGCCATGCACTGACCGCCAACTGGATACCGCCGCTGAGGGTGTGCCCGCTGGTGCATCCACCGGCCATCCGGGCCCCGAAGATCACGAAAAAGGATCCCGCAAAGCATGCCGCTGCCCGCCTGGCGCGGCTGGGGCCGAATCGGTTGCGCCATGAGGGCGGTACGACGGGGCGGAACGCATTGAAGCGACCCGTGATGAACAGTGCCGAGAACAGAGATCCGAGCAGGACGCCGAGAACCACAAGGGGCTCCCAGCCGATCGTGGCGAAGACCTGTCGGCTGTAGTCGAAGCCCGCCATGAAAAGGTGCCCCACCACCCAGGAGTAGGTGGTCGACATGCCGAAGGGCTGACGAAGGAACAGCGACAGAACCACGAGCGCGGCGACGAACGTGGCCGCCATGGCGGTGGTCCGTGCGAAGAATGTCGTGCTTGGCGCCCGCTGTGAGGCCCGCGGGGAAAGCAGGGTGGTCCAGGCCGGCGCGGTTGCACCTTCGGCGAGGTAGGCGGAGGTATCCGCGGCAAAGGCCCGATCATGTTCATCGACCGGGGCGGTGGTCGTGCGTAGGTGCTGAAAACAACTGTGCCTGCCCCCTGCATATCGCGGCAAGTAATACAACAGCGTCAACGCGGCTGCCGCGTAAGCGATTGCGATTGCGAGCATGGGGATGGGTCGGATATCGGCGATGTTCCCGGTAGCAACCAGGTCACCGAGGTCTGCGGTGTGCACCAGCCAGCGGCCTACATCGGTCTGGTACAGCGCGGTCCACGCGGCGGCGCCGAGAAGTCCGCCGGGCAGCGCTGCCAGGACGTCTCGGCGCCCCTCCCCGAGGGCGATCATTTCAGTGCCGGGAAAGTAGCCGCTCACCGCTGCTCCGGCGCCGAACATGATCCCGCCGACGGTGACGCCGATCAAGTACGTCGGCCTCGGTGAGAAGTGCATCGAGAATCCCAGCGCGTAAAGCCCATACAGCAATACCGAACCGATCGCGGTGACAAACAGAAAGCAGCCGAGGAGGAGCCGATCAACCAGCCTGGCAGTCCGGATGATCGTTTCCGGGTTGCCTATTCCCCAGATCGAGGCGGGCACACTGAATGCGGCACCGATCAGCAGGCCTACCCATAACGGGGCAGTGACGCTGACCATGTGCACCTCCTGCGGCAGCCGGCTTTGCGTACTGGCGATCCGGTATCGCCTCGACGTCAGGCCAGACGTTCCACTTCGACGAAGATGATCGGGTCGCGGTCACCGCGATTCTCGACGGTGTGCTCGGAGCCTGCCGGTCGTGAATAGCTTTGTCCGGCTACGAGTTCCGCGACGATCTCGATGCCGTCGGCAGTGACGACGTGCATGGTGCCGGTGACCACCGGGACAACCACGTACTCGTAGTCGTGCCGGTGCATCGGGATGGCGCCACCCGGATCGATCGTCCACCGAGTCACACGGAACCAGTCATTTTCGAGCTGGATCTCCCAGTGGGATCCGGTTGTCATGTTCGACATCGGAATACCTCCCCACCGGCCGGGCTGATGACCGGCCGTCAGAAGTCGGGCGTGCTCACGTCTTCGAGTGCCTGCTCAGGGCCCGTCGGTGCGACCGGCGCAGTGGGAGTGGCCTGGACCTCTGCCGAACCGCATTCAGTGCCACTGACTCCGGGCGGGCACAGGTTGTTGCTGCTGGGGAGGTTCCGTGAGTTCGGCACCAGGTAGGGCACACAGGTGCCGGTGTAGGTATCGGGGTCCTCGCCGTTCGGGCAGGCCGCCAGCACGCTCGACGGAGCGGGAACTGCGGCGACCGCAGTCGCCGCTGCCACCACGGCGACCGCGGACCAAGCGGAGATGACCAGGTGGCGTGGGGTGATCAGGGTTCTCATGTCCTCATGCTTCCAGTTGATGGCGGTTCGGGGGGATCACGGCGTCAGATTCAGGACAGCCTTGCCGTATTCGAGGTCGGCGGGCACCGAGACATGGTCATGGGTGACCATCCAGACGCCGTCGACGCAACGCAGGCACGCTGTCCACCGCACCCACATGTCGATGTCGCGGCCACTGGACAGGGTGCCGCGGACATGGTTGAGGCTGTGCACGAACGCGAGGTCACCCTCGGTGGTGACGGTCAACTCGTGCACGTCGTAGCCGATCGGGCCGGTGTACGCGGTGAAGACTTCCTGCCAGGCCCGTCGCTTGTTGTCGTCTCCGGCGTAGCGCAGCGGTGCCCCGATGTCGAAGGACACGACGTCGGGTGCATACAGGGCGGTGAGCGTGTCGAGGTCGCGCGCACGGATCGCATTCACACCATCGGCGATGCGCTGTCGAATGGCGGCTTCAGTCATGCTCGTCACGGTAGGCGACCACCGCCGCCGGGCACCGGAGAATCAGTGGGCGGGGCCGAGTCCGAGTTCGACGAGTAGAACGCGAACGCGCCGCTCGATGTCGTCGCGAATCGGACGGACCGCTTCGACCCCGAGGCCGGCCGGATCGGCCAATTCCCAGTTCTCGTAGCGCTTGCCGGGGAAGTACGGGCAGGTATCCCCGCATCCCATCGTGACGACGACGTCGGCCGCCTCGACGATGTCGTCGGTCCATCGCCGAGGTTGTTCGTGTGCGATGTCGATACCGACTTCGGCCATCGCCGCCACGGCCGCCGCGTTGACCTTGTCCGCCGGCTCCGAGCCTCCCGAGAACACGGATGCCCGGTCCCCGGCGAGGTGGGTGAAAAAGCCCATCGCCATCTGGGACCGGCCGGCATTGTGCGTGCAGAGGAACAACACGCTGGGCCGGTGCTGCTGTGAGGTCATCGGCTGCCCGGTATCGGTGCCGGGGTGGCAGTCGCCTGGGTGAACCGGCGTCGCAACGCCAGTGACACGTAGACCAGCGCCACCAAGACGGGCACTTCGATCAGCGGGCCGACCACACCTGCCAGGGCTTGGCCGGATGTTGCGCCGTACGTCGCGATTGCCACCGCGATGGCCAGTTCGAAGTTGTTGCCCGCGGCCGTGAACGCGAGGGTGGTGGTGCGCTCGTAGCCGAGCCCCAGGATTGCTCCCAGTGCGTAGCCGCCACCCCACATGATCGCGAAGTACGCCAGCAGCGGCACCGCGATGCGAGCGACGTCCCACGGGCGGGTGGCGATCTGGTCGCCCTGGAGTGCAAACAGCACGACGATGGTGAACAGCAGGCCGTACAGGGCCCAAGGGCCGATACGCGGCAGGAACGTCGATTCGTACCAGTCCCTGCCCTTTGCGGATTCACCGATGCGGCGCGACAGATAGCCGGCCAGCAGTGGGATACCCAGGAAGATCAGTACCGACTTGGCGATCTGCCACGGCGATGTGTCGATGCGGGCCTGCTCAAGGCCGAGCCAGCCGGGAAGCACCGACAGGTAGAACCAGCCGAGTACGGCGAACATGAGCACTTGAAAGATCGAATTGAGGGCGACCAGCACCGCGGCGGCCTCGCGGTCGCCGCAGGCCAGGTCGTTCCAGATGATGACCATGGCGATGCACCGGGCCAGCCCGACGATGATCAGACCTGTCCGGTACTCGGGCAGATCGGGCAGAAAGAGCCAGGCCAGCGCGAACATCAGGGCGGGACCCAGCACCCAGTTGAGGATCAGCGAGCTGATCAGCAGCTTGCGATCACCGGTCACGCGGTCGAGGCGGTCGTAGCGCACCTTGGCCAGGACCGGGTACATCATGATCAGCAGGCCCAGCGCGATCGGGAGCGAGATGCCGTCGACCTGAACGCGATTCAGAGCGTTGTTGACCCCGGGAACAAGCCTGCCCAGCAGCAGGCCGCCGGCCATCGCCGCGGCGATCCAGACGGGCAGCAGCCGATCCAGGGTGGAAAGTCTGGTTGAAGCGGGTGGGTTCACGCTGATGTCTCGGGTGCGCTCGATGTGCAGCACCCGCTCTCGGCGGCAGCGGCATCGAGTGCAGGCGAGTTGGTGCCGAAGGATTCCGAGTCGGCGAGAACTGTGTAGACCTCCCACTTTTCGCCGGCGGGACCGCTCACCCACACCTTGTCCTGGGTGGCGAAGCAACAGGTGGTGCCGATCTCCTCCTCGGTGAACAGGCCTTCGTCCGTGAGGCGGGCGATCTCTGCGTGCACCTGGTCGCTGGACTCGACCTCGATACCGAGATGGTTGAGTGTTCCGCCGTGTCCGGGGTTTTCGATCAGCACCAACTTCAGCGGGGGAGCGGTGATGGCGAAGTTGGCGTAGCCCGGCTTGACCTTCGCCGGTGCCGTGTTGAACAGCTTCGAGTAGAACGTGATGGCCTCGTCGAGATCGTCGACGTTCAAGGCGAGTTGTGCGCGGGACATGACAGGCTCCCAACCTCTGCGACATATGTCGAATTATTCGGACGGCATTGATGATGCCACCTCTTCGACGTATGTCAATATCCTCTGGCAGAATGGCTGCATGCCCAAGGCGTTGCCGGTGGTCGACACCTCTGAACCGGTCTGCTGCTCACCTGTGGCGGCCGGCCCGATCGATGACGACGGGGCGCTGGAGATTGCGCTGCGGCTGAAAGCGCTGGCCGACCCCGTGCGGGTCAAGCTCGTGTCGCTGTTGTTCAGCGCCGAGGCCGGAGAAGTCTGTGGGTGTGATCTGGCGGCTGCGGTCGGCCTGGCCGAATCAACGGTCAGCCACCACCTGTCACAGTTGCGGCGGGCCGGGATGGTGGAGTCCGAACGGCGCGGCATGAACGTCTACCACCGCCCGCGCCGGGACTCACTCGTCGCGTTGTGCACCGTGCTCGACCCGAACTGCTGTCGCTGAGCGCGACGGCCGTCGGGCCTTGAATCGTCGACTGCGTCAGACGCAGTCGACGCAGAGCTGCTGGTCGCCCTTCTGCAAGGCCATCCGGTTGCGGTGCTGCACCAGGAAACAGCTCGAACAGGTGAACTCGTCAGCCTGCTTGGGGATGACCCGCACGCTCAGTTCCTCGCCGGAGATATCGGCGTCGGGCAGGTCGAAGGAGTCGACCACCTCGTCCTCGTCGATGACTGCCGTGTCGGCTGCGGTGCGCCGCGTGGCCAGCTGTTCCAGCGACTCCTCAGCGGGCTCGTCGGTCTCCTTGACGCGCGGGGCGTCGTAATCGGTAGCCATAAATGATCCTCCTAAGTTCAAGACCAATGTTTCTCGCCAACGCCACAGCGGGACATCTTGTTCCCCGGGCGAATAGCCTGTAAACGTCGGATGCACGTTAGCGGTTCAATCCGCCGGGGTCTGCATCGGTGGACGTGATGCTGAGTACAGTCGTCGGCGTGCATGACGATGTCAGAGGTTCGGACGCCGAGATCTTCGATGACGCCGAGCTTGATGGGTACCTCGATGACGACGATGCGGACCTGGAGGATCTGGACTCCAACGGTCAGCTGATATCGATCCGTCGCGCCAATGGCGAGGAGATCCTCACCATCGTCGCCCAGGACGACGAGTGGAACGTCGACCTGCAGCCCGGGGGCTCCGTGCAGAGCGCGTTCCTCGGTTCGCGACGCGACACCCCGGTGTGGATCAACGCCCTCGACGGACAGATCGAGCGCGACGACGACGGCACCTACGTCATCCGGATCGACTGACCTTCGCGGCTCGTTGCGCTCGTGGTGAGCGCAACTGTGGTGCTCAGGCGCCCTGTTGCCGATGGTGACGGGGTGTCCTCCCTACGTGTAGTGAAGCTAGGTGCCCACATCGGGGCTCGCATCGATGGAATCGACGTCAGCGGCACTCTTGACCCGGCCACGGCGTCGGCGATCAACGATGCCCTTCTCGAGCACAAGGTCATCTTCTTCCGCGGGCAACACCATCTCGACGACGACGGTCAGTTGGCTTTCGCGCGGCTGCTCGGTACCCCGACGAGAGCGCACCCGACCGTCACCTCGCGCGGCGAGCGGATCCTGCCCATCGACTCGCGGTATGACAAGGCCAACAGTTGGCACACCGATGTGACGTTCGTCGACCGCATCCCGAAAGCCTCGTTGCTCAGGGCGGTGACGCTGCCGAACTACGGCGGGACCACGACATGGGCATCGACCGAGGCGGCCTACGACGCGCTGCCCGGGCCGCTCCGCGCGCTGGTCGAGAACCTGTGGGCGGTGCACACCAACCAGTACGACTACGCCACCGGAGACCGGTTCGACGACGAAGGGCGCCCGGTTCTCGCCGACGCCGAGCGGCAATACCGCGAGGAATTCGTGTCGGAGTACTACGAAACCGAGCACCCCGTGGTGCGGGTCCATCCCGAGACCGGTAAGCGGGTACTACTGCTGGGGCACTTCATCAAACAGTTCGTCGGCCTCGGCCCCGCCGAGTCGGCCACCGTGTTCCGGCTACTCCAAGATCGGGTCATCAAGTTGGAGAACACGATTCGTTGGAGCTGGGAGCCCGGAGACCTGGCGATCTGGGACAACCGGGCCACCCAGCACTACGCGGTGGCCGACTACGACGACCAGTACCGCCGGCTGAGCCGGATCACCCTGGCCGGAGATGTCCCGGTCGATGTCCACGGCCGACGCAGCCGGACCATCGCCGGCGACGCGTCGCGGTACTCCGAGGTGGTCGCGCCGGTCGCGCTGGCCGGCTGACCCGGGGCGGTCAGAGTCGATCCATCTCCCGAGCCATCAGGCTGTGCTCGAGATAGCTGCACCGTGGCGGGTAGTAGGTGGCGCGCCGCCGGTTAGCGCGGGCATGCCAGTGTTCTGCCACCGACGACACCGCATGTGACACCATCGCCACGACGTTGTGATGGGTGGGCGTGCCCGCTGCTGCGGCGGTACTGAACAGCACCTGCTGTTCGGTGATGAGCACCGGTTCGTGTGAATGCAGGACCGGTGCGTTCTGTCGTGAGGCTTCGCGCTTGACCACGGAAACCGGATGGAAAACGCTCATGTCGAAACTTCCTCTGGACCAAGCGCCGTACTTTCCAGCGCTCTCATGCAGAAAACATACGGCCGCCCATATCCATTCCTCACGCGTAGTGCACTACCTCTTTATGTGACGTCTCGGACCGAACATCCATTTACAGCCGGGCTTCCCGAGGCTGCGAGGTGGACAGGTTGAGTGATTTGTAAAGGCGGACACGCAGTTTGCCACTGGCTGATGGCGCGACGGGTCGGACCTTTCCTGCGCAACTATCTTGTTCCCGCGCAGTGCAATTGGATGGATCCTCGGGTTGGCGGCGCGCTCACCGATCGGTAAAGCTGTGGTTAACGGGGGATGACAGGGGGGGGCCGATGAGTGCGCAACAACAACAGAAGCGCGACGCGCTTTGTGTGCTCGACAACGCCCTGACCATCAGAATCGCTATGGCGCAAGCGGACTGGGCTGCGGTATCCGCACCGCGGATCGATCAACAGTGAAACGCCGTGTATTCGGCCAGATTTCGGCAAGTGTCAGCGACACAGTGAGGAACGGGCCGACGCTCTGCTGCGATCGCATTACCTGACCCTGAACAATGCGATCCAGGACCCGTCCTTCGTTCGGCTACCGCTCGGCTACCGCTTGCTGAGGATCGCCGGCCCCGTATTACATGCAAGTGACAGCCTGACCACGGCCCAGGGCCACAAGTACCTCCAGACCTGCGCCGGCCGACACCGACCATGCCGAGGAGTTCGCGGTCGTGCCCTCGGCGTCAGTCCCGGCCGACTTCGACTCCAGCGGCTGAGCCGGTGCTGCCTCTCGGACCCTCGGAAATACCGCCCTAATCGGTGTCGCGACGATAGCGTGGGGACTCGTCGTTTCTACCTGGATAGGAGAGTGGACGATGAGAGCCGAATCCGCGTCGGGCGAGGGCATCGCCGGAGTCATCCGGTCCCCGCAACGGCTGATGGCCGCCGTCGTGGCGTTGCTGGTCGGCCTGTTCGGGGCCGCGATGCTGGCCCCGGCCCGCGCCGTCGCCGACGGTGAGACCTATATTGTCGCCACCGACATTACCTTTGCGCCGTTCGAATTCCAGGACGTGGACGGCAAATTCGTCGGCATCGACATCGATCTCATCAACGAGATCGCGGCGAACCAGAAGTTCAACATCACGATCAAACCGCTGGGCTTCGACGCCGCGCTCCAGGCAGTTCAGGCCAATCAGGCCGACGGGGTGATCGCCGGCATGTCGATCACCGATGAGCGCAAGAAGGTCTTCGACTTCTCCGACCCCTATTTCGAATCCGGCGTGCAGATGGCCGTGCTGGCCGGCAACGAGGACATCAAGTCCTACGCCGACCTCAAGGGCAAGCGGGTCGCGGTCAAGAACGGCACCCAGGGCGCCGAGTTCGCCGAGTCGATCAAGGACAAGTACGGATTCCAGATCGTCTCGTTCGCTGATTCCGCGTCGATGTTCGAGGAAGTCAAGACGGGTAACTCCGTGGCCGTCTTCGAGGACTACCCGGTGCTCGCCTACGGCATCCAACAGGGCAACGGGTTCAAGACCGTGACGCCGAAGGAGAAGGGCTCCAGCTACGGCTTCGCGGTGAACAAGGGCCGCAACGCCGAACTGCTGAGCAAGTTCAACGCGGGTCTCAAGGAACTCAAGGATTCCGGGCGCTACGACCAGATCGTCGAGAAGTACCTCGGTGAGGGTGCCGCCGAGGCCGACAACTCGTTCGTCGGTCTGGTCAAGAGCACCTTCCCGTTCCTGATGGCCGGTCTGAAGATGACGATCATCCTGACGGTGGTGTCGATCGCCATCGCCCTGGTACTCGGCGTCATCTTCGGTCTCTTCCGGGTATCGCGGTCGATCGTGCTGCGGGCCATCGGCACCACGTATGTCGACATCTTCCGTGGCACACCACTTCTGGTGCAGGCCTTCTTCATCTACTTCGGTATCCCGACCGCGCTGGGGTTCCAGATGACGGCGCTGACGGCGGGCATCATCACGCTGTCGCTCAACGCCGGCGCCTACATGACCGAGATCGTCCGCGGCGGAATCCAGGCGGTGGACAAGGGGCAGATGGAGGCAGCCCGCAGCCTCGGTATCGGATATCTGCCGACGATGCGCAAAGTCATTCTGCCGCAGGCGGTTCGCACCATGATCCCGTCGTACGTCAACCAGTTCGTCATCACCCTCAAGGACACCTCGATCCTGTCGGTGATCGGCATCGCCGAGTTGACGCAGACCGGACGACTGATCATCGCGCGCAACTACCAGTCGTTCACCATGTGGCTGATCATCGGCATCATCTACTTCATCGTCATCATGGCGCTGACGAAACTCTCCGACCGGCTCGAAAAGAGGATGGTGAAATGACCCAGCTGGTACCGGAAGCCGCGGCCGCCGAGCCCGAGGGCACCGTCAAGATCCGCATTGAGGGCCTCAAGAAGTCATTCGGCGATCTGGTCGTGCTTGACGGCATCGACACCACGGTCAGCAAGGGCGAGGTGGTCTGCGTCATCGGACCGTCGGGGTCCGGTAAGTCCACCTTCCTGCGGTGCCTCAACAAGTTGGAGGACATCACCGCGGGCAAGGTCACCGTCGATGGATTCGACCTCACCGACAGAAAAGTGAACCTGGACAAGGTCCGTCAACACATCGGTATGGTGTTCCAGCACTTCAACCTGTTCCCGCACATGACGGTGATCGACAATGTGACGCTGGCGCCGCTGCTGACCAAGAAGATGGACAAGGCCGCCGCAGAGAAGCGGGCGATGGAGTTGCTGACCCAGGTGGGCCTGGCGGAGAAGGCCAACGTCAAGCCTGCCACATTGTCCGGCGGCCAGAAGCAGCGTGTCGCGATCGCCCGGGCGCTGGCGATGAACCCCTCGATCATGTTGTTCGACGAGGCCACCAGCGCCTTGGATCCAGAGATGGTCGGCGATGTACTGCAGGTGCTGCGGGACCTGGCCGAGGGCGGCATGACGATGGTCGTCGTCACCCACGAGATGGGTTTCGCCCGAGAGGTGGCCTCCCGGGTGATCTTCATGGCAGACGGCAACATCGTCGAGGACGACACTCCGTCCGAGGTGTTCGACAGCCCCAAACACCCTCGGCTGCAAGAGTTTCTGTCGAAGGTGCTGTAGCGGCTAGCCCTGTTCGACCACGTTGGACTCACCGGAGTTCGACACGTCGGGTTGCCCGGTGCGGTAGGTGACCCGGTTGTCGAATCCGGATACCCCGATGGTCTCGACGGATTCGACGGTGATGACGTTCTCGACGCCCGACACGGTCACGGCAATGCAGTGGCCGGTGATCTCCAGCTCGTTCTGGATGCCGCTGACGATCACGGTGTTTTCCCGGCATTCGACGGTCCGGTGCTCGTTGATCCCTGAGACGATCACCGTCTCTCCTGCCGGAACCTGTGTCGGTGCAACGGATCCGGGCAGTGGCACGCCGCTGATCGTGGTCTGCCGGATGGTCGTCGACTGGCTGTCGGTGACCGTGCCGGCGTCGGTGTCTCCTGCGTCGGTCTTATTGACCATGAGATAGGCCGTCACGAGGCCGCCGACCACCAGGGCCAGCACGAATCCGCCGAACACCAGGAACAGGTGCGTGCTGCCCGTGCTGCGCGGCGGTTGCGGCGGTGCCGGATACGGTTCATAGCCCGGCCACGGTGCGGGTGGTCCCTGGGGCGGTGGCGGGAAGCTGTTCGCCTGCGTCCAGGGCTGGGTCGGTGGCGGAGCGGCGGAGGCGCCGGTCCCGAGTTCCGAGGTGCGAGCGGCGTCAGCCAGTGGGCGCTCGAGTTCCCGGATGCGGGCCTCGGGATCGTCCTGCGGGTCCATGCGCAGATGCTCGCACATTCGGGCGCAGATGCGTATGGAAGGCGCCGCCGGCACCGTGAGCGACTATTTGCTGATTGGTGCTTTCGCGAACAGCGCCCGGCATCGGGTTCCAGGTGAGGCGATATCGAGCAAAGTAGTTGATGCATAACCTGTCTCGCCGCCCTCGTGTGTTCGGGACGGTGTCGGTGGTCCCGCGTAGGCTTGTTCTCGCAGGCAGTTTGCTGCGTAGGGAGGACGAATCTCAGTGCCTCAGACAGGGCAATGGACCGGTGACCCCGTTTGGCTGGCCGATGTGCTTCGGGCGGAAGGCATCGACCTCGTCGAGTATCCCGGGTGGCGGACGCGGGGGCACGGCGATTTCAAGGACATCCGCGGGGTGATGGTGCACCACACCGGGTCGGACACGGCAACCGCCGCGTCGATCGCCGGCGGCCGCCCGGATCTTCCCGGCCCGTTGTCGCAGCTGCATATCGCGCGCGACGGCACGGTCACCGTGGTGGCCCTCGGGGTGGCCTGGCACGCCGGTGTCGGCATGTATCCGTGGTTGCCGACGAATATGGGCAATTGGCACATGATCGGCATCGAGTGCGCCAACAGCGGTACCAGCCCCACCGCGCCGCATCGCAAGAACTGGCCTGACGCACAGTATTTCGCGCTGGTGCGGTGCTGCGCCGCGATCAATCGCCGGCTGGCCCAGACTTCTGAGCGCACCATCGGGCACAAGGAGTATGCGGGCCGCGCGCAAGGTAAGTGGGATCCGGGCGCCATCGACATGGACATCCTGCGCGCGGACATCCAGGCGCAGATCGGCGATATCGCGAAACCGGCGCCCACGCCCCGGCCACCGGTACCCGAGGGTCAGTACACCGAGACCCTGCTGTTCCGGCCCATGGAAGGCCCTCAGGTCGCCCACTTGCAGAGCCGGCTCAAGTCGGCCTACTCGGCGTATGCGGGGGACCTCGAGGTCGACGGTGTGTTCGGCCCGCAGACCGAGGCCGCGGTCAGGGAGTTCCAGCGTCGCACGCGCGGGCTCAAGGTCGACGGCATCGTCGGTCCGGCCACCGCCGCCGCGCTGCGGCTCTAACCGGTGTCGGGGGCATTGCTGTGGGCAGCGAACTTACGATCCGGCACGGCTCATCTTTCACAGCCGTAACACATTTCCCGCGTCTCTGCCCGCTTCCGCGAGTTGACGCCCAAGAAAGTTTGCTGGCGTGTCGCGATGTGATCTACCGCTCACTTTTGCCGGTGATGGTAAGAATTGTTATTGACGGCCCCGCTGCTCGTGAAATGCGACACGTCCAGGCGGTGCTGGGAAGTCCCTGGTAACAGGCATTTAATCGAATGCGACCAAAAGGTAACGAGTCGATAACGAAGAATTTCTTAAGCGCATTCTGAGAGAGTGTCGGCGACTGCCGTGTATTCGCTACGAACTCGTCCAGGACCTGTCGGTTTCGTCGCTAGACTCAATGCAAACGCGCCACTCCCGGCGCAGATGGACCTGGAATCTAGAGCCGGTGAAAGCCTTGCCGGCGGAGGTGCCGATGACGATGGCAAACAACTTTCTGCGCGCGCTCGCTGAAGCGATGCGCCCCGGCCGCAATGAACGCGCCATCGACGATACGTCTGCCCGCAGCGTCGCATTCGACGGTGCCCTCGACGACATCGACGTGGCCGGACTGGCCGAGGTCGGACGCGGGCCGATCGGCGACATCGCCGTCGACCCCGACCGGGACACCGTGGTGGTCACCAACACCGCGGCGCAGAGCCTGACCGTGATCAACCCTCAGACCATGGGCGTGGTGGGTTCGGTCCGTCTCGCAGGAGACCCTTTCGCCGTCGTCGTGGCCGATGACCGTGCCTACGTCAGCGTCTCCACCGCCGGGCATGACTCGATCGCGACGGTCGACACCATCACCGGCGCCGTGCTCAACGAGTACCCGCTGGCCTTCAGCGTCACCGCCCTGGCCATCAGCCCGGACGGCAAGCGCGTGTTCGCCGGCCGCGCCGGCCAGGAGCGCATCGACATCGCCGTCATCGACACCACCGCCGAGCGGGTGGGCACGATCGACATCGCCACCGGCGCGGGCGTCAACCTGGACGCCCTGGAGGTCGACTCGACCGGCAAGCGCCTGTACGTCGCCACCTCCGACTTCCGCGGCAGCCGGCTGGTCGTCGTGAACACCGAAACCGCCCAGGCGCAGGCCACGGTGTGGATCGGCGCCCCGATCCGCGACATCGCGATCGGCGACGGCGTCGCCTACGTGCTGACCTCCGATCTTGAACATCGCGGTGTCGTGCACACCGTCGACCTGTCCGCCGGGACCGTGGTGGACGCCGTCGAGGTCGGCGGGGCGCCGACCCAGCTGGTGCTGAGCTCCGACGCCACCCGCGCCTACGTGGTCGACTACGACCGCGTCATCGTGTGGTGCGCGCTGACCAGCCAGATCCAGGGCAGCGTCGACGTCCACGCACAGCCCGCTGCAGTCGCCATGTCCGACAGCGGCACCAGGCTGTACATCGCCGACTACGCCGGCCAGGTCAACGTCTTCGACGTCGCCGAGTCCCTGTACTCGCAGCTGGTCTCGGCGGACGCGGTCGAGATGCACCAGTTGCCCGCCCTCCAGGCGGCCGGCGCCTGATTCAGCGCCACCGATAGCGGGTACGCGGCCGCCCGGCCTTGCCGTACTCCGTCGTGCGGATGACGATGCCGTCATCGGCCAGACGCTCGAGGTAGCGCCACGCCGTCACCCGGGACACTCCGACTTGTTTGGCCGCCTCATCGGCGGTCAACCCGTCAGGCTCGTCGCGCACCGCGGCAGCGATCTCCTCGGTGGTCTGCGGCGCCGCACCTTTGGGCGCGGTGGATTTGTCTGTGGCAATGCGTAATTCGGCCAAGGCCCGGTCGACTTCAGCCTGGCTGGCGGCATCGGTTCCAGACGGCAGCGCCGAACGGTAGCGGCGGTAGCGCTCCAGCCGGTCGCGGAATGCCGCGAACGCGAAGGGCTTGAGCAGATAGGTCAGCGCGCCGTGGGCCACCGCCGCGCGCACCATCTCCAGGTCGCGCTCGGAGGTGATGGCGATGATGTCCGGTGCAGGCCGCAGCCCCGAAAGGCCGGACGCCAACGAGATGCCGCTGGCGTCGGGCAGACCGATGTCCAGCAGCACCAGATCGATGGGTTGCTCGGATGCGGCGGCCGCGGCCGCCGCCCGCATCGCGTCGCGGGCGGTGTGCGCCACCGCCGACACCGAAAACCCTTCGAGGCGGCCGAGATAGGCCTGATGGGCTTCGGCGATCAATGGATCGTCCTCCACGATGAGGACGCTGATCATCTGTTCCCCTGTGCTCTTCGCGTAAGCGTTCATGGCCGCGGCACCGTTGCGGTGACCACTGAACCGTAGGTGACGTCGGCGCGCAGCGTCCCGCCGTGCTTGCGGATCACCTGGGCCACCAGCGCCAGCCCCAGCCCGTGGCCGGCCGTGTCGGCTGATTTCGTGGAATAGCCACGCTGCATGGCCTTTTCGAAGGTGTCCGGGTCCATACCGGGGCCGCTGTCGGCCACCCGGATCAACAACTCTTGATCGTCCTGGGTCACCGTGACCTCGATCCACGGATCCTCACGGTCACAGGCATCCATCGCATTGTCGATCAGATTTCCCAGCACCGTCACCATCTCCTGCCCGGAGAGCACGGTGTCGGTGGACAACTGGGTGTCCTCGGTGACGGTCAGGGTGATCCCGCGTTCGTCGGCCTGAGCGGTCTTGCCGAGGAGCAGGGCCACCAGGGCCGGTTCCCCGACGATCAGTGACAACCGGTCCACGAGCCGCTGCGACAGCTCCAACTCACTGGTGGCGAAGCGGACCGCCTCCTCGGGCCGGCCCATCTCAACCATGGTGACCACGGTGTGCAACTTGTTGGCCGACTCGTGTGCCTGTGCCCGCAGCGAGTCGGCCAGGACCTGTAGTGAGCTGAGTTCGCCCAGGGCGCCCTGTAATTCTGTGCGATCCCGGATCGTGACGACCTCCGAACCGGAGTCCGCGACGCGGGCCCGGCCGACCACCAGCACCCGGTCTGCGGTGACGTGCAGCTCGTCGCGCACCCCGGGATCAGCGCTGCGCAGAAACTCCGGGAGATCCTCCACACGTACCGGTCCGGCCGCCAGGCCCAGCAGCCGGCGCGCTTCATCATTGGCCAGCGCCACGCCGTCACGATCGAGCACGATGAGCCCCTCGGACACCGAATGCAGGATCGCGTCATGGTGGTCGTACATGACCCGTAGTTCATCGGGCCGCAGACCCCGGGTCTGGCGGAGCAGCCGGCGCCGGATGGCCCAACCCCCGATCAGCGAAGCCCCCAGTGCGGCAGCGGTTACCGCAGCGATCACGGGAATCTGCGCGCGCCAGCGCTGGCCCAACGTCTGCTGGGTGATCCCCGCCGACACCAGGCCGACGATGCGCCCGTCGGCGCTACGCACCGGTGCGATCGCGCGCACCGACGGCCCCAGGGTCCCGGTATAGACCTCGCTGAATGTCTCGCCGCGCAACGCGGGTTCGACGGTGCCCAGGTAGTGCCCGCCGATCTGGCTGGGATCGGTGTGGGTGAACCGGACTCCGTCCGGCGCCATGATCGTGATGAACGCGATGTTGGTGCCGGTTCGCACAGCCTCGGTCACCGGCTGTAAAACCTGTGTCGCAGTGCCGGATTCGATGGCCGCCGCAGTCGAGGGGGAATCGGCCAGCGCCGTGGCGATGCCGATCACCTGTTGCCGGGCCGCATCCTCGCCGTCGCGGCGGGCATCGAGCAGGGCCAGCGCCGTGCCGGCCAGCACCACCAGCGCGACCACCAGGACCTGCAGCGCGATAGCCTGTCCGGCCAGCGAGCGCGGCCAGGCCAGCCCCGACAGCCGCCGCCAGTGCGTCACAGCACCTCCGATTGTGAAGGCAATGATCTTTCAACATAGTGGCCCGGATATCCGCTGGTAGCGGGTTCGCGCCGGTGACCCTTGCGACCTTCGCGCCCGTCAATTCGGGGCTGCTGTTCGCGGGGGCTGAGTCGTAGAATCTGACAATAAGCAGGGTCGAGGGTAGATCCAAGGGAGACCTGCGATGAGCTGTGCAATTCATCGCTTGACAACCATCATCATGGCCGCGGGCGCGTCACTGGCAGTGGTGACGGCCATTTCTCCGGCGGTCGGCAACGCCACCGAGTGCGGAGTGGGCACCGTATACGATCCGCCCTCGAACACCTGCGTGGCAGCCCCGTTGCCGCCGCCTCCACCGCCCCCGCCGCCGGCGTGGAACGGCGACATCACGCCCTACTTCTCCGTCGGCATCTGCGCACCGATTCCGTTTGTCTCGCTCTGCGCAGGTATCTGAGCGATCGATTGTTGATCCGGTCCCGAAGTCGCCCGCCTCGGGGCCAGATCGCTGCGTGAACGTAATGAACAAAAACGTGACCTGGCTCACCCTATGGTCGAAGGTACTGGTACAGCGACATCGGCAGATGAACCGAACTGTCGAACCGGACCCGAAACTGGAGGTGGACCGATGACCGTGTCCATAGACCCGCAATCAGAGCCGGCGCCCCCGCAGCGTCGCGACCGCACGCACTGGCTCTACATCGCGGTCATTGCGGCCGTCGTCGTCGGCGTGGTGGTCGGGCTCGTGGCACCCGAGGTGGGCAAGAGCGTCGGTGTGCTCGGCACCATGTTCGTCAACCTGATCAAGATGATGATCGGCCCCATCATCTTCTGCACGATCGTGTTGGGGATCGGCTCGGTACGCAAGGCCGCCACCGTCGGCAAGGTCGGTGGCCTGGCTTTCGGCTACTTCCTGGCGATGTCCACGGTCGCGCTGACCATCGGTCTGGTTGTCGGCAACCTGATCCACCCGGGCAGCGGCATGCACCTGTCGGAGAGCGCGGCGGGCAAGGGCGCCGAACTCGCGGAGAAGGCACATGAGTCCGGCGGACTCATGGACTTCGTCCAGGGCATCATCCCGGAGACGCTGTTCTCCTCGCTGACGGCGGGCAGCGTGCTTCAGGCCTTGTTTGTGGCGCTGTTGGTCGGGTTCGCGCTGCAGGGCATGGGCAGCGCCGGTGAACCGATCCTGCGCGGCATCGAGCACCTGCAGAAACTCGTGTTCAAGGTGCTGATCATGATCCTGTGGCTGGCGCCCATCGGTGCTTTCGGCGCGATCGCCAACGTCGTCGGGCAGACCGGCTGGACCGCCGTCACCCAGCTGCTGACACTGATGCTGGGCTTCTATGTGACGTGCGTAGTGTTCGTGTTCGGCGTGCTCGGCATACTGCTGCGTGCGGTGTCGGGGGTGTCCATCTTCAAGCTGGTGCGGTACCTGGCCCGTGAGTACCTGCTGATCTTCTCGACGTCCTCGTCAGAATCGGCGCTGCCGCGGCTGATCGCCAAGATGGAGCACCTGGGCGTCGAACGCAGCACCGTCGGTGTCGTTGTGCCGACCGGATATTCGTTCAACCTCGACGGCACCGCGATCTACCTGACCATGGCGGCGCTGTTCATCGCCGACGCGCTGAGCGCCCCGATGTCCGTCGGGCAGCAGATCGGTCTGCTGGTCTTCATGATCGTCGCGTCGAAGGGAGCCGCCGGCGTCACCGGCGCCGGATTGGCCACGCTGGCCGGCGGCCTGCAGGCCCATCGCCCCGATCTGCTCGACGGGGTCGGACTGATCGTCGGGATCGACCGGTTCATGTCCGAAGCCCGCGCGGTGACCAACTTCTCGGGCAATGCGGTGGCCACCCTGCTCGTCGGCTCGTGGACACACACCGTGGACAAGGCCAAGGTCGATGCGGTGCTGCGCGGTGACGATCCGTTCGACGAACTCACCATGGTCGACGACCATGCCAACCGCACCGCCGAACCTGCGCACGCCTGACAGGTAGCTACAGGCCCGGCCGGTACCGCCCGGCCGGGCCTCGTCGTGATTGAACCATTACCTATGCCTGGCTCGTAACAAAGGTGAACCGCGCACCGAAAAGGTATGCGAGAGGGTAAGGATGGCACGGCCATGTACGCATCGATCATCATGGTGGCCGCGTCGGGGGCGGCGTTGGGAACTATTTTGGCGCCCGCCGGGACGGCATTTGCCGACTCGGCGATCGAGACCATCGGACTGCTGGAAGCCGAGGGTTTCTACGTCAACATCGATCGGGTAGGCAGCGCCCCACTCGATCAGTGCACCGTCACCAGCATCCGCAACCCACAGACCCAGACCCGGCTCATCCGGGTGGAACGGTTCGGCAAGGACGGCGAGAGGGATTTCGACCTCGTACCCGTGGTGGTGCGACGCACCATCACGGTGTCGCTGAACTGTTCGAGGTAGATCTCAGCGCTGGCAGTTGAGCGACACCGACACGGTCCGGCTGGTGATCGATGGGACCAGGATCCGATCGCCGCCGAGGCCCGGCCCGACGTAAGGCACCAGCTGGGTGACCTGCTGGGGGTTGCGCACGCTGGTGACCGTGCACTGCTCCAGCGGCGCGGTGCCGATCTTGTCGATGGTGACGGTGTACCCCTCGGACTGCAGGCGGCTGATCACCTGCTGAGCGGTTTCCTCGGCCGAAGCCACCGCGGACGATGCGCCGATCACCCCGAACACAGCCATTGCGACTGCCGCCAGGGACCATTTCATGCGCATCGGGCCGTCCTTCCGTCGTTACCAGCTCATCTTCCCTTACGTACATCGTTCGGGAAATTCGATTCGTTCCCGCCGGTGTCGAACGGCAAGCGCATACCATCGCGCCCGTGAAGAGCACGATGCAGAACTGGCCGTTGACGATCACCGCGATCCTGCGACATTCCTGCGGCGTCAACGGCGACCGGACCGTGACCACCGCAGGTGGGCAGGGCCGATACCGCACGA
The DNA here is from genome assembly GCF_004762045.1 of Mycobacterium sp. DL99. GTDB lineage: Bacteria > Actinomycetota > Actinomycetes > Mycobacteriales > Mycobacteriaceae > Mycobacterium. Next base: position 5,108,830 of record NZ_SJOM01000007.1, on the reverse strand, counting down.
TCAGCTATCGCGAGCTGGGCGGGCAGGCGGCCCGACTGGCCCATGCCCTGCGCGGGCTCGGGGTCGATGGTGACCAGCGGGTCGGCACGTTCATGTGGAACAACACCGAACACCTCGCCGCCTATCTGGCCGTGCCTTCGATGGGCGCGGTGCTGCACACCCTGAACATCCGGCTGTCGCCCGAGCAGATCGCCTACATCGCCAACGAGGCCGCCGACAGCGTGGTGATCGCCGACGGATCCCTGGTGCCGTTGCTGGCCCCGGTGCTGCCCCTGCTGGAGACCGTGCACACGGTGATCGTGGTCGGTGACGGCGATACCAGCGCCCTGGCCGGAAAGACCGTGCTGCGCTGGGACGAGCTGCTGGCCGCGCAGCCCGCTGAGTTCGACTGGCCCGAGATCGACGAAAACTCCGCGGCAGCAATGTGTTACACGAGCGGCACCACCGGAAACCCGAAAGGTGTGGTGTACAGCCACCGGTCGAGCTACCTGCATGCGTTGAACACCTGCACGGCCAACGCGCTCGACGTCAGTTGCAGTGACTCGGTGCTGCCGATCGTGCCGATGTTCCACGCCAACGCGTGGGGGTTGCCGTACGCCGCCCTGATGGCCGGCGCCAATCTGGTGATGCCCGACCGGTTCATGGACGGTGCCTCGTTGCTCGACCTGATCGAATCGCAGCGCCCCACGCTGGCCGGTGCCGTGCCGACCATCTGGAACGACGTCATGCATCGGCTGGAAAAGGAACCGGGGCACGACGTTTCATCGCTGCGACTGGTCGCCTGCGGTGGTTCGGCAGTGCCCTTGTCCCTGATGCAGACGTTCCAGGAACGCTACGGCGTGTACATCCAGCAGGCGTGGGGGATGACTGAAACCTCACCTCTGGCCACGGTGGCCAAGCCGCTGCCCGGGGTGTCCGAGGAACGTCAGTGGGAGATGCGGGTCAGCCAGGGCCGGCCGATGTGCGGCGTGGAGGTGCGCGTCGTCGACGACGAGGGTGTACCCCTGCCCGACGACGGCGACGCGGTCGGCGAACTGGAAGTGCGCGGGCCGTGGATCACCGGCTCTTACTACCTGGGCCGCGATGCCGAGAAGTTCGACACCGGGTGGCTGTGCACCGGAGACGTCGGTTCGATCGACCAGCAGGGATATGTGACGCTGACCGACCGGGCCAAGGACGTGATCAAGTCCGGCGGGGAGTGGATCTCCTCGGTGGAGTTGGAGAACCATCTGATCGGCCACCCCGCGGTGTTGGAGGCCGCCGTGGTCGGGGTGCCCGACGAGCGCTGGCAGGAACGCCCGCTGGCTGTCGTAGTGCTGCACGACGGTGCCTCAGCGGAGCCGGCCGAACTGCGGGAATTCCTGGCGGACAAGGTGGTTCGGTGGTGGCTGCCCGAGCGCTGGACGTTCATCGAGCAGGTGCCGCGTACCAGCGTGGGCAAGTACGACAAGAAGACGATCCGGGCGCGCCACGCGGACGGTGCCTACGAGGTCATCACCCTCTAGTTCTCCCGCGAGCAGACGCGCCGTCGAGAGATCAACCCGTCGCCTTCATGTTGGCGTCGATCATGAACGCGATGGTGACGGTGGCGAGGTCATTCGTCTTGGTCAGGTCGAAGCCGGTGAGCTCAGTGAACGCGCGCAGTCGTCCGCGCACGGTGTTCCGGTGCCGATATGTTCGCTCGGCGATGTTGGCGATGGTTCCGCCATTGGCGGTGAGGTCGCCGACCGTCTCGGTCAGACCGTGGCGTTCGCTCTCGCTCAGCCTGTTCAGCGGGCCGAAGACAGCTGAGTGGATCTCCTCGGACAACTCCTGGTTCGCCGCGACGACGGCATGGAGCCAGTTGTCCTGCAGTCGTTCGACTCCGACGTCGGAGCGACCATGGACGGCCATCCGCGCCAGGCGGATGGCGCGTGCCACCGAATCGAGCCCGGCGGCCGTCACTACCGAGCATGTCTGCCCGCTCAACGCTGCCAATTCCCCGGCGATGTCGAAGGAATCGTCGGAGGCGTGGACCACTCCGCGTAGCTCCCGGGCCCACCAGCTGAAGTAGAAAGCCCGGCCAGATGCCTGCAGGGCCGCACTGCATTCAGCCAGGACTTCGGGCCGCGGAATCGGGAAGGAGCCGACGAGGCAGTGGTAACTGCCCTCGGTGGGCAACCCCAGTACGCGAGCCGCATCTTCGACTGCGCTCGGTTCGAGCCCGCCATCCGTGAGCAGCTGATCGAATGCGGCTGAACGAATTTCATCCAGACTGTCCTGGGTGGTCTGATACCCGCGGACGACGTGCTCAGTGTTGAGTTCGACGGCCTCCCACACCATCAGCGACGAGCGTTCGAGGAAGTCGGCCCGCACATCCGCGCCCACCGCGCGACCCTCGTCGATCAGCGCTTCCCACAACGACTTCAGATCGATCCGGAACGCGTGCAACACGCTGGACAGCGGAACACCTTGGCGAGCACGGATTTTGCCGAGCTCCAGCGCGACGGACTCGAGATCGGCCGGGATGTCGTCGCCGGCCAGTCGCGAGAGCGCCAACCGCATCGTCCGATCCATGTGGTACCGGAGGTCCGTTCGACTGACCGGACCGCCGGTGTAGGTGGGCTCGTCCTCGATGGTGCGGGCCACGGTGCGTTCCACGATCTCGTCGAGGTGGACGTCGAGTAGCCGGCGGGCGGTCGTCCTGATCAGCTGCGTGGTGGTGTCCAGCTGTTCCATGGGTCGTTCCCGCTCTCTCGGCGCCTGCGGTCACAGGATCTGAAATGTGCAATGCGCACAGTTTATGGGCGAAATGCGCGCCAATTATGGCATTGACCGCATCGCTTTGAACTCATTGAATGTGTGCTGCCCCACATTCACGTGCTGCGTCCGGCGACACCCGGCCAGCGGAAGGACGATCAATGCCGCAATCGCGAGGTGCACTGCCCGTCACCGATGACTCCTGGGGGTCGACGCTGACAGACCTCCTCGGCGAGGAGTACGGACTGTCGATTGTCGACCTGACGTTTCTGGGCGGCGAATTCGACCGCAACTACCGGGCCACTGCCGATTCCGGCGAGTGCTTTCTGGCGAAGCTGCAGATTCGTGGCGAAGGCCACCTCGAACAGAGCTGGCAGGAAGACATTCTCGTACACATGGCGGGTAGAGACCCCGGAGTCGCGGTTCCCACCATCGTGCCGCCGGCCAGCGGTGGCCGGCACGTCCGACTCGACGGCGGAAACGAAGTGCTGACCGTGTTCAACTGGGTGCACGGCGTCGAATGGGCCAAGGTGGACCGGCATTCGGATGCCCTCCTGGTCCAGTTGGGTGCGACGGCCGCGCGCATCACCGCGGCCCTCGAAGGATTTCCGCCGGAATCTCTGCGCGCCACACATCACTGGGATGTGACCCGGGCCCGGACCGCGATCGCGTCCTGCCTGGCCGATGCCCCCGAGCTCGCCGAGATGGACTATGTGCAAACCGCTTTGCGGTGGTTCGACGATGTCGAACCGACCCTGTCGGCACTGCCGCGCGCGGTAGTGCACAACGACCTGAACGACAACAACGTCCTGGTCGATGTCGAGCGGGACCAAGTCTCGGGGGTACTGGATTTCAACGACGCCCTCTACAGCGTGCGGGTCGCCGAGCCGACGATCGCAGGTGCCTACGCCATGATGCGTCAGGCCGAGCCGCTCCGCGCGCTCGGCCAGGTGATCGGCGGGTACCACTCCGTGACGCCGCTGACCGACGACGAGCTGGCTGTCGTCTATCCGTTGGCGGCTTCCAGATTGTGTGTGCAGGCGCTGACGTGGACCTCGCGAGCGAGCACGAACCCAACTGCCTACGGCAGCATGCGGATGCGGTTCACGTTGCCGACGCTGCACCGCGTTCTGGCCATCAGCCCAGAAGAGGCTGCGGCACAACTGCATTCAGTCTGTGAGAAACCCACCGCCTCCGCGCTGGACGACCGGAAGCCCGGGCAGAGCGGTAACCGATGATGAACCTTCACCGCACTTTCATGGCGAACGCGTTCGACGGCAACGACGAGTCGCTCGAACCTGAGGCCAGAGAACTCATCCGGCGCCGCTCCGCGGTTCTCGCACCCAGCTACCGGCTGTTCTACCGGGCCCCGGTCAGCGTCGTCCGTGCCGACGGCGTCTGGCTCTATGACGCCGAAGGCCGGCGTTACCTCGACGCCTACAACAACGTTCCGGCGGTCGGGCACAGCCATCCGCACGTTCGGCGGCGGGTGGACGAACAGATGCGTGTGCTCAACACCCACACCAGATATCTGACCGAGCCGCTGATCGCCTACTCGGAGCGGCTGCTTGCGCTCTTCCCGCCCGAGTTGTCGAAGATCGTCTACACCTGCACCGGCAGCGAAGCCGTCGACCTGGCGCTGCGGGTGGCCCGGTACGAGACCGGTGCGCGCGGCATCATCTGCACCAGTCACGCCTACCACGGCACGACGGCCGCCGCCGCCGAGATTTCGCCCAGCCTGGGGCCCAACAACCCCATCGGTCCGGAAGTGATCCTGGTCGACGTACCCGACTCGTACCGGGACGATCCCGCGGCAGCCGCCGAGATCTTCGCCGCCCGGGTACAGGCGGCCATCGCGACGCTCGGCCAACGCGGTGTCGGCCTGGCCGCGATGATCGTCGACTCGGTGCTGTCCAGCGATGGTGTGCAGACCGACCCCGCGGGGTGGCTGGCCCCGGCCGCCGATGCCGTGCACGAGGCCGGCGGGATGTGGATTGCCGACGAGGTCCAGCCAGGTTTCGGCCGGCTGGGGACCGGCTGGTGGGGTTTCGCCCGGCATGGGCTGAAACCGGATCTGGTGGTCCTCGGGAAACCGATGGGCAATGGAATCCCCATCGCCGCCGTGGTCGGAACCGACGCCGCGATGGACAGATTCGGTCGAGACATTCGCTATTTCAACACATTTGGTGGAAACCCCGTCAGCATCGCCGCCGCGAACGCGGTGCTCGACGTCATCGAGGATGACGACCTGATCGCCAACGCGAGCGCCGTCGGCGCACGACTGCGGTCTGGACTCGAGGAGGTGGCCCGACGGCACCCCGTGATCGGGCACGTCCGCGGCTGTGGCCTTTTCGTGGCCGCGGAGTTCGTCGTCGACCCCGTCAGCCGCGAGCCGGACGCCGCGACGGCCTCGGCAGTGGTCAATGAGTTGCGTGACCGGGGCATCCTGATCAGCGCATCCGGCCGATCCGAGAACGTGCTGAAAATCCGTCCCCCCTTGCCGTTTCAAGCCGAACACGCCGACCACGTGGTGACGGTCCTCGACGAGGTCATGACAGCAGCCACCACCATGAAGAAATCGAACTAGGAGCGAAAATGCGCGCAGTGTTGTTCTCCGGAAACGCCGGAAAAGTCGAGGTAGCCGACGTCGACCTGGCCAAGCCCGGACCGGGTGAGGTACGAGTCAAGATCGCGGCGACGGGTGTCTGTCATTCCGATCTGCACATCATCCGCAACGAATGGCCGCTACCGGTGCCCATGGTGCTCGGCCATGAGGGCAGCGGGGTGGTCACCGAGTTGGGGCCCGGTGTAACCGATCTGGAGATCGGCGATCACGTCGTACTGTCCTGGGTCGCCCCGTGCTACGAGTGCCGGTACTGCCAATCGGGTCATGAGGCCCGCTGCACTGTCGCGATGAACCTCGTCGCCCCCGGCGGCGTGCTGTACGACGGCAGCTCACGGATCAGCCGCGACGGCGAGACGATCTACCACTACCAGGGTGTCTCTTCGTTCGCCGAGGAGGCGATCGTGCCGGCCAGCGGAGCCATCCGCGTTCGCAAGGACGCCCCGCTCGACGTCATCTGTCTGATCGGATGTGCGATCGCCACCGGTGTCGGCGCGGTCACCAACACGGCGAAGGTCGAAGAAGGTGCGACCGTAGCCGTGATCGGTTGCGGCGGAGTCGGTTTGTCGGTCGTGCAAGGCGCCCGGATCGCGGGTGCGAGCCGGATCGTCGCCGTCGACATCCAGCCCGAGAAGACCGCGTTGGCGCTCACCCTCGGTGCGACCGACACGATCGACGCCGCGAACACCGATCCGGTCGCGGCGCTTCGCGAACTGCTTCCCGACGGTGCCGACTACGTGTTCGACGCGATCGGCAAGATCGCCACCACCGAGCAGGCCATCGGCATGCTGGGCCTGGGTGGAGCGGCCGTCGTCGTCGGACTTCCGGCAGCCGGCGCAAAGGCGTCCTTCGAGCCGCTTGCCCTGGCCGAGGCCGATCAGCGCATCCTGGGCTCCAACTACGGCAGCGTCCGTCCCGCGATCGACATCCCCAAGCTGGTCGACCGCTACATGGACGGCGAACTCAAGATCGACGAAATGGTGAGCGCCCGTCGCCCGCTCGAGGAGGCCGCCGCCGCCCTCGACGAACTCGCTACCGGCGCCTCGCTGCGCACCCTGCTCATTCCCGGTCAGAACTGACCCGCGAGATCGAACACCGAAGGACAACCCACACATGACCACAGGCTCTCAGTCAGCATCCGCGGATGCGACGAGTACTCGCGCCGACGCGGCCGGGACATCGCTGCTCAGCCGTAACCTCGGCGTCGGCCCGATCGTCTTCATGGTCGTCGCCGCGGCGGCACCCCTGGCAGTGGTGGCCGCCAACCTGCCGGTTCTGATCGCGCAGAGCGCCAACGCGGGAGCGCCCTACTACTTCCTGGTGTGTACCGCGCTGCTCGCCGTGTTCTCTGTCGGGTTCACCCTGATGAGCCGATACGTGCCGAACGCCGGCGCGTTCTACTCCTACATCCAGGCGGGCCTGGGCCGGATCACCGGAACCGGCGCCGCCGCGGTCGCGATCTGTGCGTACTCGATGATGCTGCTGGGCGTGACCGCGTATTTCGGTGTCGCGGCCCGCAATCTGATCGGGACCGATGTTCCGTGGTGGGTGTTCTCCCTGATGCTGGTAGCCCTGGTGGGGTTGCTCGGCTATCGCGACATCGAGCTGAGTTCGAAGGTTCTGTTGATCGCCCTGGCGTTGGAGACCGTCGTCGTCATCGTGATGAACATCGGGGTATTCGCCACCAATGGCGGTGCGGGCCATTCGCTTTCGGTTCCGTTGAGCACGCTGGGGGAGGGGGTGCCTGCGCTCGGCGTCATGTTCGCCTTCTACAGCTTCATCGGGTTCGAGGCCACCGCGGTGTTCCGTAACGAAGCCCGCGACCCGAACCGCACCATTCCGCGCGCAACCTACATCGCTGTCTTCGTCATCGGCCTGTTCTCGGCCTTCTCCGCGTGGTGTGTGGTCGCAGGGGTCGGCGTCGGCGACGTGGTGCAACGCTCGGCCGACGATCCCGAGAACGTCGTGCTCGACCTGATGCACACGGTGGCGGGCCCGATTCTCGGTGACCTGGCCCGGGTCTTGCTGGTCACGAGCTTCTTCGCGTGCGCGCTGTCCTTCCACAACATCGTCACCCGGTATGTGTTCGTCCTGGCGCAGAAAGCTGTCCTGCCCTCGCGGCTGGGCGAGGTCAGCACCAAGCATCACGCGCCGTCGCGTGCCTCCCTGGTCGTGAGCATCATGATCGGCGTGTTCGTGCTGGCCTCGATCATCGCCCAGCTCGATCCGGTGTCTGTCGTGTTCACCCTCGCCGGTGCCGCCTCCTCATTGGGAGTGGTGATCCTCATGACGCTGGTCAGCGTCGCGATGCTGGTGTTCTTCCGGCGGGTCGCCACCGGTAAAGGCATCTGGCACACATTGATTGCCCCGATCATCTCCACCATCGGGCTGGCGGTGATCCTGCTGTTGGTGGTCACGAACTTCAGCCTGCTCACCGGCACACAGGGTCAGGCCTACGGCGTAATGGGCTTCGTGGTCGCCTCCTTTGTCGTGGGATCGGTGAGCGCGGTGGTGATCCGTCGTCGCCGTCCCGACGTATACGACCAACTCGACGCCTGATCCCATCCGTTCACGAGCACCTGGAGCGCAGCAATGTCAACCCCGATTCCATTTCAAGTGGTCAACCCCGCCACCGGTGAGACCGGCGAGCAGCGGCCGTTCATCGACGACGCCGCCCTGGCCGGCGTGATCGCCGATGCGCAAGCGGCGCAACGTTCTTGGCGAAACATCTCGCTTGCTGAGCGCACCACCGCGCTCAAGCGGGTCGCCGAGCTGCACCGCGAACAACTCGACGATCTCGCCCGAACCGCGGTGCGCGAAATGGGGAAGCCGATCAGCCAGGCGCGTGCCGAAGTCGAGTTCAGTGCCGACATCTACGACTACTACGCCGGTGCAGCCGAGGCTTTCCTCGCCGAGGATTCGATCGACCTGCAGTCGGGAACCGGTAGCGCGGTGCTCCGGAAACAACCCCTCGGCGTGATCCTCGGGATCATGCCGTGGAACTTCCCCTACTACCAGGTCGCGCGGTTCGCCGCGCCGAGTCTCGCCGCCGGGAACGCGGTACTGCTCAAACCGGCCCCGCAGTGCCCGGAGTCCGCGCTGAAGATTCAGCGGATCTTTACCGAGGCAGGTTTTCCGGAAGCGGTGTTCACCACCATCTTTGCCGCCGAGGAGCAGATCGCCGAAACCATCGCCGATCCGCGCGTGGCCGGAGTCAGTTTCACCGGGTCCGAGCGGGCAGGCGCGGTGGTCGGCCGGCTCGCCGGCGGCGCGGTGAAGAAGTCGGTCCTCGAACTCGGTGGTTCCGACCCGTTCCTGGTGCTGGATGTCGCGAGCCTCTCCGCAGCCGTGGAGGCTGCGGTCGAGGCGCGGCTCGACAACAGCGGGCAGTCGTGCAACGGCGCCAAGCGGATCATCATCCTGGACCGGCACTTCGATGAATTCGTCGAGCTTTTCGTCGGCAAGCTGGCCGAAGTGGCGCCCGGCGATCCGATGAGCGAGGAGACCGTGCTCGGCCCGCTCTCGTCGGAGCGGGCGGCGAAAAACCTGGAATCCCAGGTTCGGCGGGCGGTCGACGCCGGCGCCAAGGCGCTGCTGCCGAGTTCGCGGCAAGGTGCGTTTCACACCTGCGGCGTGCTGGCCGATGTGGCCGAGGACAACCCGATTCATCACGAGGAACTGTTCGGACCAGTCGCGATCGTCTACCGGGCAGCCGACGAGGCACACGCCGTGCGCATCGCCAACGACACACCGTTCGGCCTGGGCTCGTATGTGTTCACCGATGACGCGGCACAGGCGGACCGGGTGGCCGACGCCCTGGACACCGGGATGGTCTACGTCAACGGTGTCGGCCTGGATGCGGTGGAACTACCGTTCGGCGGTACCAAACGCTCCGGTGTCGGCCGCGAGCTCGGATCCCTCGGGATCCGGGAGTTCGTGAACTACAAGCTGGTTCGCGCGGCGTCGGAGTGAGACCGCGTGAATCAGCTGGTTCGCCGGGGCGGTCCTAGCGCTCGGCGCGCCGGTAGGCGGTCACGACGGCCGCGTTGGGGGGACGTCGACGAGATCGCCCCGGATATCTACCGGCTGTTGTCTCGACGCTTCGGTTACCTTGGCGCACAGTAGGACACTCAATGGCACGCCGAACAGCAGCATCGCGAGTGTCGGGTCGCCGGCCGAAATGTCCGGAAGGCAGGTGACGATCGCCGCGGCCGCGGCGACCAGCAACAGCTGCGCTGACACCGTCAGGACGCCGCCGGTGTGTTCGTCGTCGCGGTCGGCTGCCGGAAACGCCCACAACAGCGCAAACAACGCGGCGGTGACTGCGATGATCGGTGTCAACGGGACGGCGATGACGTTCGGCAGCCAGGATGCGCCACTGACGATCAGCAGTGGGATGAGCACCAGCCGGTTCGCCATCTCCGACGATATGGGTGTTGATTTGCCGAGTAGGCCGAAGATCGTTGCGACACAACCGATGATGGCCAGGCAAATGGCAACTTGCGGAGCCTTCGCCCAAAAGGCGACGGGCCAGTGGTAACCCAGTTGGTCGCCCAACACCCCGATGTACACGGGGACCAGGAACAGCAGTCCCACTCTCGCAACCGACTGTCCGACCGTGCCGTCCCACCGCTCACGCAGCGCTATGGGGATCAACGCGGCGAGGCCCAGCCAGGCGATCAGGAGAACGAGGCCTTCCGGCGGTGTAATGGTGTCTGCCCGCGGTCCGGTGACCGCATTCGCGACCAGATTCACGATCAGCATGAGGGCGATCAGGATGTGGACGGCGAGGGCGCTGACGCCGATGGCCAATGTCGCGGCCACGTCGCCGCGCTGCACCAACGGTGTCCTGAACGAGCGCTGGGTCACGTAGGCGATCGCCACCGCGACGAGGATGGCGTGTGGCCATGTCCAAGGGTGGCCAAGCCCCCAGTAGTTCTCGATGAAGCCCGAGGAGATTCCCGCGACACCGGACACCTCGAGCACGATGACGGCGGCTGCGACGGCACAGATGAATGCGGTGAGCCGCCAGCCGCCACGGTGCGCAGAGATCTGCTGGGCGACGGCCGACCGGGAGTGCGCGGCCAGTGCAACGCCTGCGGTGGCCATGGCCCCGACGAAGGCGAGCGCGATGCCGGGAACGTAGGTCCGGGTCGAGACATCGGCGATGAACATTTCGAGCAGTTCGCCGTCAGGCGGTGGCTTGGCGGCGTTCAGGGCGAGCCCGAATCGGAGATTCGCATGGATGGCGGGGATCCATGGCGCCGCGACAAGGCAGGCGAGGACGAGCCCCACCCACGGCCGGGGAGCCCGATGGCGCACGTGCAGACAGGTGATCACCACCGCGGCGCCGGCGAGCCACGCGACGGCAGAGGGAATAGTCTGCCGGTCTCGGTTGATTGCGAGCATGAGGACGGGGATCAGCGGGACCCACACCCCGGCACACCACGCCAGCACCGCGTGGTGCCGCGGGGCGTCCGGGCCGGTGGCGGTGACGACGTAGCCGGCGGCCGCCGCGCCCGAACCGATGGCGATGCCGCACAGCAGCGGCCAGAACGGCGAGTAGAGGAATACGAGTTCGCCGCCGTAAAGGCTGCCGTTCTTCGACTCGAACAGGTCCGGGATGAAGCCGAACGCCAGCATGATCGCGGAGCCGACCCAGGTAAGGACGGCGAGGATGCGTAGGGGTACCGCGATGCGGCCGGGGCCGAGGCGCGCCGGCCGGTGCCTGGCTTGCTGCCACACGGGGTCCCACAGGCGTTGCGACAAGGGCACTTGCTCACGTGTCTGGTCCACCGCGGCATCGTTGCCGAGCGCACTTGGTGATTTCTTGGATGGCCGGCCGGGCCTCCGACCGAGAACCGGCCTCGTCGCAATCAGCCAATCAGCGCCGCAGGAAACCGGGTGGCCATTGCCTGCCCCCGGCCCCCGCAGCGACCCTCACCTTCAGTCCCAGCTCCTCGACCGCTTCCTTCGTCTAGCGCGTCTGTTCGCGGTCCTAGCGCTCGGCGCGCTGGTACGCGGTCACGACGGCCGCGCCGCCGAGGCCGATGTTGTGCTGCAGGGCCGCATTGACGCCGTCGACCTGTCGCTTGTCGGCGGTGCCGCGCAACTGCCAGGTCAGCTCCGAGCACTGGGCCAGGCCGGTCGCGCCGAGCGGGTGGCCCTTGGAGATCAGCCCGCCGGAGGGGTTGACCACCCAGCGTCCGCCGTAGGTGGTGTCGTTGTTGTCGATCAGCCGCGGCGCCTCGCCCTCGCCGCACAGGCCAAGGGCTTCGTACAGCAGCAGTTCGTTGGCGGAGAAGCAATCGTGCAGCTCGATGACCTGGAAGTCCTCGGGCCCGAGACCGGACTGTGCGTAAACCTGCTGGGCGGCTTGCACATTCATGTCGTAGCCGATGATGTTGGCGGCGCTGCCGTCGAAGGTCGACGCGAAGTCGGTGGTCATCGCCTGCCCGACGATCTCGACAGCCTGACCGGCCAGACCGTGCTTGTCGACGAAGGCCTCGCTGGCCACGATCGCCGCGCCCGACCCGTCGGAGGTGGGGGAGCACTGCAGCTTGGTCAGCGGATCGGAGATCATCTTGGCGGCCAGGATGTCGTCGAGGGTGTACTCGTCCTGGAACTGGGCATACGGGTTGTTGACCGAATGCTTGTGGTTCTTGTAGCCGATCTTCGCGAAATGCTCGGCGGTGGTGCCGTACTTCTTCATGTGCTCACGGCCGGCGGCGCCGAACATCCACGGTGCGACGGGGAAGGCGAACTCATCGATCTCGGCCAGGGCCTTGACGTGCTTGCCCAGCGGGGACTCGCGGTCCTGCGCGCCGCCGCCCAGCGAACCGGGCTGCATCTTCTCGAAACCCAGCGCGATCGTGCAGTCCGCCAGACCGCCGCGAATCGCCTGTGCGGCAAGGAAGAGCGCGGTCGACCCGGTGGAACAGTTGTTGTTGACATTGACGATCGGGATGCCCGTCATGCCCAGCTCGTACAGGGCGCGCTGGCCCGAGGTGGAATCCCCCGAGCAGTACCCGACGTAGCCCTGCTGCACCTGGTCATACGAGATGCCCGCGTCCTCGAGCGCCTTGGTGCCGGACTCGCGCGCCATGTCCGGGTAGTCCCAACCTTCACGCCGACCGGGCTTCTCGAACTTCGTCATCCCCACGCCGACGACAAACACTTTGTTAGCCATGCAACGGAACATACTTCATCGCGAAATCGGGGCAACCGTCTTCAACTGGAGTTGACGCAAGCGCACCGTCAGCGCCGCCGCGGCCAGTAGGGAGAACACTCCGAGCCGCCACCAGTTCGCCGGATTGCCGCCGTCGCGGTCGAGGCAATGATTGACCGCGTGTAGGGGTCTCGCCGACCGCGCGTCGTGTCGAATTCAGGATGTTTGAAAGCCCGATCGCCCGCCCGCAGAAGAGGGAGGTCATCGGGCGATCGGGCCACACGTTAGCGCCGCCTATTGCGCAGCGTGCGCCAGGAGTGTAGCCAGGGCATTGACCTGAACGCTTCCAAATTTCCCTGGGCTTGCAGCAAACGGGTGGCCGAACGTGACTGCCCGCCTTCGGAGTGCGAACCCGATCATGTTTGTTGACGGGTGCGCGGGAATGGAGAGCTGTTCGGCGGCCTGATTGCCCACGGCCTATGTGGCCTTGGACCGTTCGTTCGCCCGCTCGAAATGGTGGTCGTCCTCGCCGAGTAGGCGATCGCTACGAACGCTGGGAGTGCCTCGCTCTGTGAACGAATCGATGAGATGCAACCGCATCGATTCGTTGAGCGCCGCGGCGAGCAGCTGCGCGGTCCCGTCGGTTCGTGGTGCGAGTTGTCGCATTCGCTCGATGAGCTGGAGCGTGAACGAATGACGAGGCCGTACGATCGGTAGGTCTGGCCCAGCGAACAATGTTGTTGGTAGGGCGATTTCGCAATGCTCGACGACCGGTCCGTATGTGCCGGCAGCTGGACGCTCCGTCGTAGGCAATACCCACAGATCGGCCCCATTCAGCGGCACCAACGTGGGGGCATCTCCCTGCGAGGGCCGCAACGATCCGATGCTCGCACACAGTGTGATTCGGTGCGGCGCGTGGACCTCCCAGTCTGGGTGTTCGAGGAAGGGAGCGGCACCCAAGGTTGCGACAAACCAGGTGCGGAATCCTCGGCGGCGGTTCTCCTTGGGCGGTCCGCCGGTCACATTCCGGCGCGCGTCTCCCATTACCAACACTCCGGCGGTGATGGCGGACTTCGTCTCATGCTGGGAGGATAGCCGTTGCCCTTCAGCGCATTTCGCGAAGAATTACATCTGGCCGAGGGCGTTGACATCGGTGACGCTGACCCAGAATCCCTCGTTGCTGCGGTTGTTGGTGAACCGCGTGCCGTCGCTGAACGCCTCAACCGCCCAACCGTTGGCGATGTAGGTCTGGTCGTAACGGATGGTGTGGAGCGGGTCCGTCACGCCGAGGTCGGCAGCCAGATACGTGAATTTTCCGTTCTGGTCGAGCGTCACCGAATTGGCGACGTCACCCGATGCCGTCAGCGGCGGATTCACGAACTGCACCGTGCAGTTCACCGCGTCTCCTTGGATGCCGCACAATGTCCGTCCCGACTCGGTGCGGATGTAGGTGACCCCGCCCGCCCCCGTCGGCAGGATCTCGTCAGCTGCGGCGATACCCGGTAGCGCAAGCGATCCGCCGAGGATCGCACCCGCTGCGGCAGTGCCGATCAGAACCCGACGACCAAAATCCATGCGTGCTCCTCGCTTTCGCCGCCAGAGTCCCGCGCTGCGGTGCCGCCTCGTCGGTGTTCCGGCCGCGGACCCCTCGGCCGCGCCCGCACCGAACTAGTTGGGATTGTCGGAATTCCAGAGGTACCAGTGCTCGGTGTCACCGCGGTCATCACCGATTCGGCAGTACCAGTACGGGTATGAGTGGTCGTTGATCTGCAGATGAACGGTCGGCCCGTCTTCTCGGCACTCCGCTTCGGTGTAGTAGAACTCCTCCACGCCGTCGTAACCCACCACCAGTATGTCGTCGGCGTGGGCGATGCCTGTCGTGTTGGCCAACGCGGCGCCCATTGCCAACGCGCCGACAACAGCAATCCTCTTCAGCACAGAGATTTCCTCCCACTCGAGGTCGGGACCGTCCCGAGCAAACCGAGTGGACAGTACCTGGCGAACGTACAAGATGCTTCCAGAAAATTCACAGGGTTTCAATAAACGGCCGGTGCGGCGACGGTCCATCTCTTACACGTGGGGCATCAGGACATTTCGATACCGAAGGCATCGGCAACCGCCGCAGTCTAGGTATTTCGGGGACGTGCTCGGCGGATAGAGAGTTCGCCGAGGCAACGCCGAAATTGCTCCTCAGCAACTCAGTACCGAACCGGTTCGTAGGATACGGTGACGACCGTTGATCCATCCAACGGGAGTCGATATGACAACGAGAGACATCTCCGGAGCCGATCTCTGCTTGGTCGGCCTGGCATGAGCGACGTTTTCGATCCGGATGGGTCCACGGCTTATCCGCCGGCGCCACCGGTCAAACCGCCCCGCCGGGCGTTGCGCCGCATCCTGTTGACCGTTGTGGGGCTCGTCGTCGTCATCGTGGTGGCGTTCGTGGTCCTGATCCTGTGGCCCAACCCGACGGTGCCGGCAGATCAGCCCAACATGACTCCGGTCGCTACCGGGACGAACAACGACTGGCTGTCCTTCGACGACTTCGTGCCGGGCACCGCAATTGCCACCGACAGCGTCGACGCCACCACCGATGAAGTCGACTCCCACGAGTGCACGTTGGCGTTTCTCGGCCGCGATGCGACCGATACCGCGATCGCGTTCACCGCCGGCCACTGTCGCAAAGAGGGATTCGGTGATCGCCCGTACTTCACCCGAGCAACTGATCCGGACACCCACGTCGAATTGGGAGAGTTCACAACCAGTCAGACCGGGGCCGAACCGAGCAAGGTCGTGCAGACCGGTAAGGATGATTGGGCGGACTTCGCGGTGATCGCCGTCGATCCTGATCTGGCAGAAGATGTCTCGCCGAACGCGCGGATCGCGGGCGTGTACAGGGTGACCAAGGTTCTCGATCATCACTATCTGTTGAACAACAACGTGACCCTCTGCAAGTTCGGCTTTGTCTCCGGTGAGACGTGCGGAAAGGTCGAAGTGGTGACCGGCACGCAAGTGCAGGCGGACGTCTACTCCGCCGAGGGTGATTCGGGTTCGCCGGCTTATGTGAAGCTCGGGAATGACGAGGTCGCCGCCGTCGGGATTCTTCGTGGGTCCCCCGAGGGGGAGGACGACTACAGCGAGTTCACGCTGATCGCGCCCGTGCTCGATGCGACCCGTGCCACTTTGGTCTGCGACCCGGCTTGTGAAACAGGTCAGGCCAACTGATCGATCGTGCTTCCGCTGACGACCACGGTGGTGTAGACCTGAAGTAGAACGTGTTCTAGTTCTGCCGAGGAGGGTCTGTGACGTTACGCGTCGTGCAGTGGGCAACCGGTGGGGTCGGCGTGGCCGCGATCAAGGGCGTGCTCGAACATCCTGACCTGGAACTGGTCGGCTGTTGGGTGCACTCGGACGCCAAGAACGGCAAGGACGTCGGCGAGATCATCGGCACCGACCCGATCGGCGTCATCGCCACCAACAGCGCCGAGGACATCCTGGCGCTGGACGCCGACGCGGTGATCTACTCGCCGCTCATCCCCAACCCCGACGAGGTCGCCGCGCTGCTGCGCTCGGGCAAGAACGTCATCACCCCCGTCGGCTGGCTGTACCCCAGCGAGAAGCAGGCCGCGCCGATGCGGGCCGCCGCGCTGGAGGGCAACGCCACGCTGCACGGCACCGGGATCGCTCCCGGCGGGATCAGCGAGAAGTTCCCGCTGGTGTTGTCCGCGATGGCCACCGGGGTGAACTTCGTTCGCGCCGAGGAGTTTTCCGACCTGCGCACCTACGACGCGCCCGATGTGGTGCGCCACGTCATGGGATTCGGCGGCACCCCCGACACCGCGCTGAGCGGACCGATGCAGAAGATGCTCGACGGTGGATTCATCCAGGCCGTCAAGATGGTCGTGGATCACGTCGGGTTCAAGATCGATCCGCGGATCCGGGCCACCCAGGAGATCGCCGTGGCCACCGCACCCATCGACTCGCCGATCGGCGTGATCGAACCCGGTCAGGTGGCCGGCCGCAAGTTCCACTGGGAGGCCCTCGTCGACGGCGAGCCCGTCGTGCGCGTCACGGTGAACTGGCTGATGGGTGAGGAAAACCTGGACCCCGCATGGACTTTCGGCCCGGCCGGGCAGCGCTACGAGATGGAGGTCCGCGGCAACCCGGACTTCACCGTGATCATCAAGGGCTTTCAATCCGAGGCCGGCGAGGAAGGCCCGGAGTCCGGTGTCGTCGCCACCGCCGCGCACTGCGTCAACTCGGTGCCCGCGGTATGCGCCGCGGCACCCGGGGTGGTGACCTACCCGGACCTGCCGCTCATCAGCGGGAAGGCCGCGCCCGGGTTGCGCTGAAACCCTAGGGCCGCACCAGGATCCGGATCGGATTACCCTCCTGGCGCTCCAGCTTGTCGATGCCCACCGCCACATCCTCCAAGGAGACGATCTCGCTGACCGAACGGGACAGATCCAGTCGGCCCAGTGATACCAGCGTCGCCAGCGTGGAGATGTCGACGTTCTGGTACCCCAGATGGCCGAGCACCTGCTTCTGAGTCAGGCCGAACATCGACGTCGGGCCGACGGTCGGTTCCTGGGCGCTCATCCCGACGGCGACCAGCCGCCCCCCGACGGTCAGCTGGCTCAGCGCCTGCTCGAACGTCGACTTGAGCCCCACCGCATCGAACGCCACATCCAGCCCCCGACCCCCGGTGACCTCGGCGATCTTTTCGCCGAGCCGCTCGTCACCGGCGTCGAACGCATAGTCGGCGCCGAGTTCCAACGCGCGCTCCAGCACCTCTGGTTTGATGTCGACGGCCACCACCGGCACCGCACCGACCAGCCGGGCCAGCTGCGCGATGTGGGTGCCGACCCCGCCCAGGCCCCACACCCCGACCGACTCGCCGATACCGACCTTGCCCGTGCGCACCACCGCCCCGTACGGCGTCGACACCGCATCGGCCAGGATCGCCGCCTGCTCCAGCGGCACGTTGTCCGGCACCCGCGTGAGCCCGACCGCCTGAGCCAACGTGTACTCGGCCCACGCCCCGTCATAGGCGAAGGCCATCAACCGGATTCGCAAGCAGTTGGCGATATCGCCGCGCCGGCAATTGGCGCATTCCATGCAGGGCCGGCCCGCCGCGATGATCACGCGGTCGCCCTCGGCCCAACCCGTGACATCCGGGCCCAGCTTGGCGATGGTGCCCGAGGCTTCATGGCCCTGCGTCACCACCGGCGCCTGGGCCGGGAAGGTGCCGTTGATCAGGCTCAGGTCGGAATGGCAGATCCCGCAGAACGCCACCTTGACCAGCACCTCGCCCGGGCCCGGTTCCGGAATCGGAACATCTTCCACCACAACTCTTTTGGTGTCGGCGTAGAAGCGCTCCGCCCGCATGGTCGGCCTGAGATCGGATGTCATCGCATCCTCCCTTCTTGTCTTCTACCCGGCTACTATCGAAAATCATGGCACTTCATCGGGTGGGCTGAGGCCATGTGCCGATTGTTCGGTCTGCACGCCGGCCGCCGGCTGGTGCCGGCGACCTTCTGGCTGCTGGACGCGCCGGATAATCTCGCCGAGCAGAGCAGGCGCAACCCCGACGGCACCGGGCTGGGCGTATTCGGCGCCGACGGCGTCGCAGAGCTGCACAAGGAACCCGTCGCGGCGTGGCAGGACTCCGAATTCGCCACCGAGGCACACGATGTCACCGCGACAACCTTCATCGCGCACGTCCGCTACGCCTCGACCGGCGCGCTTGACGTGGTGAACACCCATCCCTTTCTCCAGGATGGCCGGATCTTCGCGCACAACGGTGTGGTCGAAGGGCTGGGCGGCCTCGACGACCGGCTCCGTGAGCTGAGGGTGGCGGACCTCGTGAAAGGTCAGACCGACTCCGAACGCGTCTTCGCGCTCATCACCGCGGCCGCCCGGGCACGTGACGGCGATGTGGGCGCGGGCGTCGTCGATGCCATCGGCTGGCTGGCCGACAATGTCCCGATCTACGCCGTCAACATCCTGCTCAGCACGGCCACCGACATGTGGGCTCTTCGCTACCCGGACACGCACGACCTGTACATGCTCGACCGCAGGCACCCCGATGAGCGGCGCCTGCGGCTGCGCAGCGCGCGGATCCGTGCCGAATCCGAGCTTCTGACGTCGCAGCCGTCGGTGGTCTTCGCGAGTGAGGCGATGGACGACGAGGAGTGGCAGTCCATCGCCCCGGGCGAGCTGGTGCACATCGATGCGGACCTGCGGATCAGCACCCGGGTCGCATTTCCGGACCCACCGCGGCATCTGCTGCGCCGCGACGACCTGTCCGCGCAGGCGGCCGCGTCGCAGCACGCTTAGCTCCGGCTTTCGGGGCCCTGGCACACTCGACCTTCGTGACTTCCAAACGTGCACTGGTGCTCGCCGGCGGCGGTATCGCGGGGATTGCCTGGGAGACCGGCATCCTGCAGGGCATTGCCGACGAATCTCCCCAAACCGCTGACGCGCTACTCGCCTCGGACGTGCTGGTGGGCACGTCAGCAGGTTCGACGGTGTCCGCGCAGCTCGGCAGCGGGCTGCGTCTGGAAGAGCTGTTCGAGCGCCAGATCGGTGCCGAATCAGCCGAGCTCGACCCCGGGGTGAGCATCGACACCGTCACCGACCTGTTCGTCAAGGCCGTACTGACAGCCAACACCACCAAGGCGCAGAAGCTGCAGCAGATCGGTGCCGTGGCGCTCAACACCGCCACCATGGACCCGGCGGTCCGGCGCAAGGTGATCGAAGCGCGGCTGCCCTCGCACGACTGGCCCGACCGGGAGCTGCGGATCTCAGCCGTCGACATCGACACCGGCGAGCTGGTGACCCTTGACCGGAACTCCGGGGTGTCCCTGGTTGACGCCGTCACCGCCAGTTGCGCGGTGCCCGCGGTGTGGCCGGTCGTGACGATCGCCGGCCGCCGGTTCATGGACGGCGGGATCGGAAGTGCGGTCAACACGGTGCTGGCCGCCGACTGCGACACCCTGGTGGCGCTGGTGCCGCAGGGCCGTTCGACACCATCACCGTTCGGCACCGGCGCGGCGCAGGAGGTCGACGGCTTCGACGGACGGTCACTGGGGATCTTCGCCGACGACGACGCCCTGGCCGCCTTCGGGACGAACCCGCTCGACCCGGACTGCCGGGTGCCGTCGGCGCAGGCCGGACGTGCGCAGGGCCGGCGGGTGGCGGCTGAGGTCGCCGCGTTCTTGGCGGGCTAGCTCCGCCGAAACTGCATTCCAACAGGCGGCTTCTCGTACTTTTCCTGCTGGAATGCCATTTCGGCGAGTGAAGTGAGGTGGACTCAGCCGTCGAGCGCTCGCGCGGCCAACTCCTGCCCGGCGGCGATCACCTCGGCCGCGCGGTTGAACTCCAGGCTGCGACACACCGTGCGGGGAACCTCGATCAGCAGGTCAGGCGGGTACGCCGCGAGTGTGTGCCGGGCCAGCGCTGCCTGGGCGATGTCGATGGTGCGGTACATGACCTCGAAGCTGCCCAGTCGCGGAGTATCGGCGGGTTGCGGCCCGCCCGAATCTTCTGCGTCGGCTGAGTCCTCATCGGCGTCGGGTACCGAGGAGCCAAACCGGCTGAGGACGGCCCGGGCCGTCGGCCGGTCGAGCACGCTGCGCACCGAGGCCGTGTCGAGTACCGCCGAGGTGCTGCGCATCATGCGGTTGAGCCATTCGGTGCTGGGCCGCGGCTCGGGGTCGGCGACGGGTATCGCAGCTGTTCCAGGATCCCCGCCGGACAAGCTGACCGCGATTGTGAGGTCCGCGTTGACCGCGGCGATCGGCGCCATGGGCAGCGGGTCGAGGATGCCGCCGTCACCGAGCAGCCGGCCGTTGAGTACGTGCGGCGCGATCACACCGGGGATGGCAATCGACGCCCGGATCGCCGAGTCCAGCGGGCCGCGTTGCAGCCACACCGATTTGCCGGCGATCAGGTCGGTCGCCACGGCCGTGTACGGGATCGGCAGTTCCTCTATCGTGGCGTCGCCGATGATGTCGCGGACCGCGTCGAGAATCTTCTCGGCACGCAGGATTCCAGCCGCGGTGATCGACGGATCCAACAGCCGCAGGACCGCCCGCTGAGTCAAAGTCCGTGCCCAGTCGGCGAACTCGTCTAGCTTGCCCGCCGCATGCAGGCCACCGACCAGCGCGCCCATCGATGACCCGGACACCCCTACGACCTCGAAACCACGGTCGTGCAGTTCGTTGATCACCCCGATGTGTGCGTAGCCGCGAGCCCCACCACTGCCGAGGGCCAGAGCAACACGCATACGTCCATTGTGGTGCAACCGGTGAAGTGCCGCCCCAGACGACCCCGTTCGTGACAGGGTTGCCCCGTGGGTGCGCCAACATTCGCTCGGAAGCTGGGCCGTCCCAAGCCCCGTGATGTCGTCGCCGGACTGGTCACGGGCCTGTTCTCCATACCCGAGGGCATGGCCTATGCCAGCATCGGCGGGTTCAACCCGGTCACCGGCATCTACGCCGGCATCATGCCCGGCATCATCGGGTCACTGTTCGCCCGGACGGTGCTGATGGTGACGACGCTGACGAGTGCGATCGCACTCACGTCGCGCAGTGTGCTCAAGGAGGCCGGGCTGGATCCGCAGGATCCGGCCAACGTAGCCGCGCTGGCTCTCGTCGTCGGTGCCGTGATGCTGCTGTTCGGTCTGCTGCGGTTCGGCTCGATCATGAACTTCGTCTCCAACGCTGTGATGACCGGCTTCTCCACCGGCATCGCCCTGCAGATCGTGGCCGGTGTCCTCGGCGACGCCACCGGTTACAAACCGCAGAGCGGCAACACCATTGGCAAGTTCATCGACTCGCTGGCACACATCGGCCTGTGGCATCCGGCTGCCGTCGCGGTGGCGCTGGGCACCGTCGCGGTGTGGGCGGTCTTCCACTTCATCAAGCCTCTCGAATCTTTCGCGACGCTGCTGGCGCTCGTCGTGGTGACAGCGGTGGTGGCCGTCGCGCACATCGACGTCGAAACCGTCGGCGACATCGCGTCGATCGCGAATGCGCTTCCCCCGGTGACGGTTCCGAACTTCGCTGCGATGCCCGAGCTGATCGTCGGCGGTGTGGCGGTGGCACTCGTCGCGCTGGCTCAAGCCGCGGGAATCTCTGCGGCCGTACCGAACCCGGACGGCAGCCGCACCAACATGAACGGAGATTTCCTGGCCCAGGGCGCGGCGAACGTGGCGGGCGGACTGTTCGGTGCGCTGCCGGCCGGCGGCTCGCTGTCACGCACCGGGGTGGCGACCTCGGCGGGCGCCCAGACCCGGTGGGCCGGCATCTTCGCCGGGCTCTGGCTTGCCGTGCTGGTGCTCGTCGCCGGCTCGGCCGCAGAGATCATCCCGATGCCCGTGATCGGCGGGCTGATCCTGGTGATCGGCGCCGAACTCGTCGTCGGCCGGCTGCCCGACATCAAGCTGGTGCTGCGGGTCGCGCCGCTGTCGGCGGTGGCGATGCTCGTCACCTTCGCCGCCACCACCCAGCTGCCACTGCACACCGCGATCGTCATCGGCGTGATCACCTCGCTGGTGCTCTACTGCGCCAAGGCGGCCGAGGCCGCGCAACTGGTCGCGCTCACACCGGCGCCGGACGGCGGCTGGCAGCAGGCCCCCGTGCCCGAGCGGTGCGCCAGCAACGACGTCACCGTGCTGCACTACGCCGGGGTGGGGCTGTTCGCCGAGGTGGCCCGGATCGACGAAACCTGGCCCCGGGCCGAAGGGACCGCCAACGCCGTCGTGGTGCTCAGCCTGCGGGCGCTGCCCGACGTGCCGTCGTCGGTGACGATCAAGGCGCTGCGCCGATGGGCCGGCCAACTGACGGCCAACAACGGCAGGCTGATCATCTCCGGGGTCAACCCCGGCACGGCGGAGGTGCTGCGGCGCGGCGGCCTCGATGACCTGCTGGGGAACGACGGTGTCGTGCCCGCTTCAGACCGCATCTTCGGCGCGCTCGACGAGGCCGTCGAGCGGGGCCGCGCCTGGGTGGCCACCCAGGGCGGCGAATCGGGGGATTTGCCGCAGCGTGATTCGAACTAGCTGCAGAGCTCGTCGGCCGCTGCCTGCGCCGCGACGATGACGGCAGCCTGACGGCCCGGTTCGAGCTGGGCCCAGGCCACGTTGTAGGTGCCCGGTCCTGGTGCTGCGTCGGGTGCCTGCACGCTCGCCAGGTACGGCTCGATCTGCGCTTTCAGATCCCCGCCCTTCGCTTGCATCCAGAGCTTGGCGACGTGACAGGCCTGGAAGTACTCCTCCTCGGTGGACTGTGCGTCGGCGCCGATGGCGGTTGTGACCCCGGCGGGGGACGTCGCGATCTCGCCGGGCTTGAGCTTCGGAGTCGGCGATTCGGTGGTCGTCGTCGCCTGTGGGGAAGGTGCCGTGGATGCCCCGGACTGGTCCTTGCCGGCCTCCGTCGAGCATCCGATCAGCAGGCTCAGGCCGGCTGCTGCTGCGGCTCCGGCGGTCAGGCGTGTGGTCCACGTGTAACGGCGCATGCCGCCAATCTATGCAACACTGGCGGCCGTGACGGAAAGGACCGGATTCCAGGAGTGTTGTCGGGCTTGCTAGCGCGCCCGTCTGCCCTGTTCCGCCGCCGTCCTTGGAGTTCCTCTGATGCTGTCCACACTCGCGCCCGTCCCTGCTGTCTCCGCGCCCACCCGGCTGCGACTGCCCGACCTGCTGCACGCCACCGACCGCGCCGCCGACGAGGTGTTGTCCGGCCGTTACGACCGGCTGCTGCGGGGCCTGCCGAAGGAGGACCGGTGGTACACCCGGTTGTCCGGTGACGACGAAATCGACGTCTGGCTGATCAGCTGGGTGCCCGACAAGTCGACCGAACTGCACGACCACGGCGGATCCCTGGGTGCCCTGACCGTGGTGTCCGGTTCGTTGCGCGAAACCCGTTGGGACGGTGAGTTGTTGCGGCAGCGCCGGCTCTCGGCGGGGGATCAGGCGGCGTTCCCGCTGGGTTGGGTTCACGACGTGGTGCATGCACCCGGGCCGGTGACGGTGTCGGGGCCGACGCTGAGCGTGCACGCCTACTCGCCGCCACTGACCGCGATGTCCTACTACGAGGTCACACCGCAGAACACGTTGCGGCGCAACCGCACCGAACTCACCGACGCGCCGGAGGGATAGCGATGAGCCGCATCGACACCGCGCTGGAGCAGGCCCGCACCCGGCTGCGTCGGCTGCCCGCTTCAGAGCTTCCGGAGGCGCTGAATTCCGGTGCCGTGCTGGTCGACATCCGCCCGGCCGCTCAGCGTGCCGCCGAGGGCTCGGTGCCCGGAGCACTGGTCATCGAGCGCAATGTGCTGGAGTGGCGCTGCGATCCGACCAGTGACGCGCGGATCCCGCAGGCCGTCGACGACGACGTCTACTGGGTGATCCTGTGCTCGGAGGGCTACACCTCGAGCCTGGCCGCCGCCTCGCTGGTCGACCTCGGTCTGCACCGGTCCACCGACGTCGTCGGCGGCTATCACGCGTTGGTTGCTGTCGGCCAGGTGTAAACCGCGGTCGCTCAGGCGTTCTCGTTGCTGCTCAGCATGGGGCGCAGCTTTGCGGTCATCTCCGGGGTCCAGCCCGGCGGCTGCAGTACTGCGGCCCACGCATCGGCCACGTTCTGCACGTAGACGTGGCCGTGTCCGTCGGGAACGTCCACGGCCACTGCCATGTCCGCTGACACCTGAAGGAACGTCACCACCGGAATCCACTCCATGCGGCGGGACACGTCATACCCACGGGGTTCTCGCAGCCAGTCCGGCTTGGCGAACAGCAGATCGGGCGTCCACCAGGAGATCGGGTCGGACGCGTGCTGCAGATACACCGCGCGGGGATGGGACCAAGGCGCGTCGGGCCGGTTCAGATTCTCGTCTTTCGCGACGAATCGGACGTTCTCGCCGTTGTCGTAGATGGGCAGCCACTCCGGTGAACCGGCGTCGCGATCTCGGGTGAGCGTCGTCCAGATGGTGTTCTTGAACGTCGGGCCCGAGAACAGCGCGCCGTCGGTGCGGGCGACCAGATTGTTCAGCGACAGGAACGGGGCCTCGCCGCCGAACGATCCCAGGCTTTCCCCGAACACCACCAACTTCGGGCGCTTGTCCTCGGGCATCGCACGGACCAACGCGTCGACGGCCTCGAACAGCGCCTGTCCGGCCTGGCGCGCGTTCTCCTGGTCGACCAGGAACGACAGCCAACTCGGCAGGAACGAGTACTGCATCGAGACGATCGCGGTGTTGCCGTTGTACATGTACTCCAGCGCCGAGGCCTCGGCCTCATTGATCCAGCCCGTGCCCGTCGTGGTGGCCACTGCGATCACTGCGCGGTTCAGCCCGCCGGTACGCTGTAATTCCTTGGCCGCCAAGGCCGCGGTGGCCTTGATGCCATCAGCGGAATGCAGGCCCGCGTAGGCCCGGATCGGTTCGACCGCGGGTTTGCCGCTGAACCGCGAAAGTTGTTGCACGGTAGGGCCGGCCGAGACGAAAACCCGGCCCTGATGGCCCAGCGATTCCCAGCTGGCCAGCGATTGCGGGCCGCCTGAGCGTAGCGGTGACATCGGGGCGGGGAAGTCAGGATCGTTCTCGTCGTTGACGGCCGCAAACGTGCGGTTGATGGTGTCCATCGCGACCCGGACCACCACACCGTTCAGCAGTGCGATGCTCAAAGCCAGCAGCAACGCCACCACCACAACGGCCGAAACCCGTGGCGGCAGAAAGCGATCCAGCTTGCGATCCAGGAAACGCACCAGCTTGCCGATCAGCTGGCCCACCTCGACGAACGCGAACAACACCACGAGCGACAGCACCGCCGTCAACGGGTGATCCCAGAACTTCAGCCGGGGCACACCCATGAAGTCACGGATCTCGTCCTGCCAGACGTGAAAGTAGACGATCATCAGGACCTGGCCGATGACACCGACGACCAGCAGCGACAGCCAGGCCCACTTCGGCGCCCGCGGGCTGGTTTCCGCCGAACGCATGTAGCGCACCAGCCACACCCCGAAAACGCCGATCCCGTAACCGGTCGCGCCGGCCGCCCCGCTGACCAGGCCCTGGAAGAGCGGGCCGCGGGGCAGCAGCGACGGCGTCAGCGAGAACCAGACGAACACCAGACCCAGCGCGGTGCCGAAGAACGTGTAGTGGCGTGACCACCACACCGGTTGGGGCGCCGGCCCGGCCATCGGTTCAGTAGGAGGCTTGGGCGGAGCCTCGGCGGTCTCGGTGGCCGGAGTGGGTGAGTCGGTGTCGGTCACCCGTCGACTTTAGCGATGCGTGAAGTTGGCGGCGCGCTTCTCGGAGAACGCCGCCATGCCTTCCTTCTGATCGGCAGTAGCGAACGCCGAGTGGAACAACCTGCGCTCGTAGAGCAATCCCTCGGCCAGGGTGGACTCGAAGGCGCGGTTGACCGCTTCCTTGGCCATCCGAGAGGCCGACAGTGACATCCCGGCGATGGTCTCGGCCACGGCAAGGGCCTCGTCGATCAGTGAGTCCGCGGGCACCAGGCGGGAAACCAGGCCGGCGCGCTCGGCTTCCACGGCGTCGATGGTGCGGCCGGTGAGGATCAGATCCATCGCCTTGGCCTTGCCGATCGCCCGCGTCAGCCGCTGCGAACCTCCCATGCCGGGCAGTACCCCCAGCTTGATCTCGGGCTGACCGAACTTCGCCGAATCCGCGGCGATCAGGATGTCGCACATCATCGCCAGCTCGCAGCCGCCGCCCAGCGCGTACCCGGCGACCGCGGCGATCGTCGGGGTGCGGGTGGCCGCGAACTTCGACCACAGCTCGAAGAAATCGGTCGAGTACACGTCGGCGAACGACAGCTCGGCCATCTCCTTGATGTCTGCACCGGCGGCGAAGGCCTTCTCGTTGCCGGTGACGATGATGGCGCCGACGCTTGGGTCACGGTCGAGTTCGGCTGCGGCGGTGGTCACCTCGGTCATCACCTGGGTGTTGAGCGCGTTGAGCGCCTTGGGCCGGTTGAGGGTGATGGTGGCGACCCGATCGGTGCGGGTCACCAGGATGGTCTCGAACTCACTCATTTGTTCTCCTCCTGGAAGGTCAGGTCGGGGTCTGCCGGAACGAAGTACGCCTCGACGTCAGCGGGGGTGACCGCTGCGATCGAGGAAGGTGACCACTGCGGGTTGCGGTCCTTGTCGACGAGCTGAGCCCGGATGCCCTCGACGAAATCATGGGACTTCACCGATGCGCACGAGGTCCGGTATTCCTGGCGCAGCACGTCCTCCAGTGTCTCCAGCTTGGCCGCCCGGCGCACCGCTTCGAGCGTGACGGCCAGCGCAACGGGGGAGCGGGTGGCGATGAGGTCGGCGGCATCGCCGGCTGGTCCTGCGCCGTGACCGCGCAGTGCGGCGATGATGTCTGCCACGGATTCGCCGGCATAGCACTCGTCGATCCAGCTGCGCTGCTCGAGCAGTGGGCTGGCGGGCGGTTCGATGGCATAGGTAGCCAGCGCGTTCTGGACGCCGTCGGCGATGACGGACTCGATGAAGTCGGCCAACTTGTCATGGGGCACGTAGTGATCGGCGAAACCCATGGCGATCGCGTCGGCACCGGAGAACGGTGCACCGGTGAGCGCGGCGTGCAATCCGAGCGCGCCGGGAGCCCGCGACAACAGGTACGTGCCACCGACGTCGGGGATGAAGCCGATGCCGACCTCGGGCATCGCCATCTTGGTGGTGTCGGTGGCCACCCGAACGGTCCCGTGCGCGGCCACACCCACGCCGCCGCCCATCACGATGCCATCCATCAACGCCACGTACGGCTTGGGATAGCTGCCGATGTAGGCGTTCAGCAGGTACTCGTCGTACCAGAACCGGCGCGCGTCGGCGCCGCCCTCCCGGGCGCTGTGATAGAGCGCCACGACGTCTCCGCCCGCGCACAGGCCGCGTTCGCCAGAGCCGGTCAGCAGCACGGTGTGAACGGAGTCGTCGTTCTCCCAGGCGTGGAGTGCCTCGGACATGCCCGCGACCATCGCATCGTTGAGCGAGTTGATCGCCTTGGGCCGGTTCAGCGTAAGGATCCCGACGCCGTTGCGGACACTTACTAGGACGTCCTCGTTTTCTGTCACGAGATGCAATCTAGTTCGGCCTCCCAGGGACGGTGCGCTACGGGTAGGGTTTGCCTCAAGATCAAACCTGGAAGTTTCCTGAGAGTCTTTTTGGCCTCGACGGGAACCCGCCAGGGACATCGATCGTTGAGCCAGATAGTTCGTTACCGAACATCTCATAGGAGAGGAACCCGACGGTGCGCGAAACCAGCAACCCGGTATTCCGCAGCCTGCCGAAGCAGCAGGGCGGATACGCACAATTCGGTACCGGAGCCGCCGGCTTCGGTACACAGCAGGTGCATGCGCAGCCCTACGCGCAGGAGTACCTGGAGCAGCCCCAGACTGGTGTTTCTCGGCCGCTGACCATCGATGACGTCGTCACCAAGACCGGCATCACGCTGGCCGTCGTGTCGGCCGTCGCGGTCGTGTCCTACTTCCTGGTGGCCGGAAACACGGCCCTGATGATGCCGTTCACCATGATCGGTGGCCTCGGCGGTCTGGTCATGGTGCTGATCGCCACCTTCGGCCGCAAGCAGGACAACCCGGCCATCGTGCTGACGTACGCGGCGCTGGAGGGTCTGTTCCTCGGCGCGGCGTCGTTCCTCTTCGCCAACCTGGTGTCCAGCGGCGGGCCCAGCATGATCTTCCAGGCCGTGGTGGCCTCGATCGGTGTGTTCATCGGCATGCTCGTGGTCTACAAGACCGGCGCCATCCGCGTGACGCCCAAGTTCACCCGGATGATCGTCGCCGCGATGTTCGGCGTGCTGGCACTGGTTCTGGTCAACTTCGTGCTCGCAATGTTCGGTGTTGGCGGCGGTGAAGGCCTGGGCCTGCGTTCGGGCGGTGGCCTGTCCATCGCGTTCTCGCTGTTCGTCATTGCCCTGGCTGCGTTCAGCTTCCTGATCGACTTCGACGCAGCGGACCAGATGATCCGCGCCGGTGCTCCGGAGAAGGCCGCATGGGGCATCGCCCTGGGCCTGACCGTCACCCTGGTCTGGCTGTACATCGAGATCCTGCGGTTGCTGTCGTACTTCAACAACGACTAGCAACCCTGCCCCGAGAAAGGCGTCTGCGATTGCGGGCGCCTTTTTCTTTTGCCTTTTTCGGGCAAGCGCCGAATCTGCGCTGAGGGTGCCGAGTCTGCGCCGAGGGTGCCGAGTCTGCGTTGAGAGCGTGAAATCGCGCGAAACCGTGCTCTGAGCGCAGGCTCGGAGGCCTGTACACAGAGTCGATTTCATCCACAGCCGTGGCTCGCCGACGCCTGCACGAATGGTGGCTGTCGGGGATGCCTCGCACCGTAGGCGCCGTGAGCATCTTCGACAGTCCGTTCATCGGCTCAGAAGCGTTGCGGGCCGGTCTGATCCGCAAGCACCAGTTGCGTGCCAACTTCCTCGCCGTCTTCCCTGATGTCTATGTGGCCCGGGACTTCAGCCCGGGGCTGGTTGATCGGGCCAGGGCGGCATGGCTGTGGTCGCACCGCCAGGGAGTGCTGGCAGGTATCACCGCGGCGGCCTTGCACGGGGCGAAATGGGTCGACGATTCCGCACCGATCGAGTTGAGGTGGGTCAATGCCCGGTGCCCGCTCGGCGTGCGGACATCCGCAATGTGCTTGCAGCCGACCGAGATCGGACAGGCCCACGAGCTTCCCGTGACGACACCGGAGCGGACTGCCTTCGACATCGGCCGCACCCCGGGGATCGGTCGCGCGGTGGCCCGGCTCGATTCCCTCGTCAGGGCAACAGGATTCAAGGTTCGCGATGTCGAAGAAGTGGCTGCACGGCATCACGGAGCCCGCGGACTGCGCCAACTTGAGAGGGTGCTTCCGATGCTCGATGCAGGGGCCCAATCTCCGAAGGAGACCTGGCTGCGCCTGCTCCTCATCGACGACGGTCTACCGCGCCCGCAGACTCAGATCCCCGTGGTGGGGGCAAATGGCTATCCGTTCGCCTACCTCGATATGGGTTGGGCCGAATGGATGGTCGCGGTGGAGTACGACGGCGACCAACATCGCAGTGATCGCATGCAGTACGTGAAGGACATCCGCCGGATCGCCGAGCTGGAGCGGATGGGCTGGATCATCATCAGAGTGGTGGCAGAGGACCGGCCGTCCGAGATCCTGCGGCGGGTCCGCGACGCACTCGCTGGTAGGCAAGTCACCCTGCCGTGAGTGCAACGAGTCTGCGTACAGATCGCGAAATCGGGTGAAATCGCGATCTGTACGCAGACTCGGCAAAGGTGCAAAGGTGCAAAGGTGCAAAGGCGAACTAGCTCAGGCGCTCCACAACCATCGCCATACCCTGGCCGCCACCGACACACATGGTCTCGATGCCGAAGGTCTTGTCGTAGGTCTGCAGGTTGTTCAGCAGCGTCGCGGTGATACGGGCACCGGTCATGCCGAACGGGTGGCCCAGCGCGATCGCGCCGCCCGAGACGTTCAGCCTGTCCTCGTCCATGCCGAGTGCGCGGGCCGAACCGAGGACCTGCACCGCGAACGCCTCGTTGATCTCGTAGAGGTCGATGTCGGAGAGTTCCATCTTCGCGTTCCCGAGCGCCTGCTTGACGGCGTCGATCGGGCCGAGGCCCATGATCTCCGGCGACAGGCCGGAAACGCCGGTGGACACGATGCGGGCCAGCGGGGTCAGGCCCAGTTCCTTGGCCTTGGTGTCGCTCATGATCACCACGGCGGCCGCGCCGTCGTTCAGGGGGCAGGCATTGCCGGCGGTGATGGTGCCGTTGGGCCGGAACACCGGCTTGAGCTGGCTGATCTTCTCGTAGGTGGTGCCGGCACGCGGGCCGTCATCGGTGGAGACCACGGTGCCGTCGGGCAACGTCACGGGAACGATCTCGCGCTCGAAGAAGCCGTTCTTGATGGCCTCTTCGGCCTTGTTCTGCGACCGCACGCCCCAGTGGTCCTGGTCCTCGCGGCTGATGCCGGTGTGTAGCGCGACGTTCTCGCCGGTCTGGCCCATCGCGATGTAGACGTCGGGCAGCAGGTCGTTCTCGCGCGGGTCGGTCCAGGAGTCGGCGCCCTCGGCTTGCTTGGCGGTTCGTTCCTGGGCGTCGGCGAACAACGCGTTCTTGCTGTTCGGGGCACCGTCAGCGGCTCCGACGCCGAAGCGCGACACGGTCTCGACGCCGGCAGAGATGAACACGTCGCCCTCGCCGGCCTTGATCGCGTGGAACGCCATCCGGGTGGTCTGCAGCGACGAGGAACAGTAGCGGTTGACGGTGGTGCCCGGCATGAAGTCATAGCCGAGCTCGACGGCCACGGCGCGGGCGATGTTGTAGCCGGCCTCACCGGCAGGCTGTGCGCAGCCCATCATCAGGTCGACGACGTCGCGCGGATCCAGTGCGGGCACCTTGTCGAGAACGGCCTTGACCATCTGCGCGGCCAGGTCGTCGGGACGCATGGTGGCCAGTGAGCCCTTGACGGCCCGGCCGATCGGCGAGCGGGCAGTGGCAACGATGACGGCTTCAGGCATGACGGCTCCTGCTAATCGAATGGCTTAGAAAACTCAGGTTGAAACTAGCCCGCGTGCACCACGATGGGTGCGGGCACCCCGGTTGAGCGGCGCCACAGCCTGCTGACTCCGCCGAGCCGGGTCAACAGTGTCCGGGTGTCGGCGGCTCCGGATTCCAGCGCCGCGTCACCGTCCCACTCGCCGAGGACAGTGCACAGCGCAGGCAGCAACTGCTTGGCCGCCAGTGCATAACCGGCCGCCGACGGATGGAACATGTCCTCGGAGAACAGCAGGTCAGGGGCCTTGTGGAAGTCCCGGGCCAGGAGATCGGAGAACGGCACGGGTATGCCGCCGGCCGCTCGCACGGCGCCGGCCTGGGCGCGGGCAAGGCGCAGGCCGAGGTTGCGCGCGACGGTGCGCAACGGTTGAGGGATGGCGGTGATCACCCCGAAGTCGGGGCAGGTGCCGACCACGACGACGGCTCCCGCCGCCCGTAGCCGGCGCACGGCGTCGCCGACCCGTCGCGCCGACGGCCCGATGCCGTTGGGTTTGGTGATGTCGTTGGCGCCGATCATGATCACAGCGGCATCCGGCGGTGGGCCGGCGACGAACATGGCATCGATCTGGCCGGACAACCCCTTGGATGTGGCGCCGACAATCGCCTTGGTGCTCAAGCGGACTCGTTTGCCGAACTGCTCGGCCACACCGCGCGCGATCAGCACTCCCGGCACCTCGTCGGGCACGCGGCAGCCGTATCCGGTGGCCGTGGAGTCGCCGAAGATCATCAGGTGCAGGTCGAACGGGACTCCGCGTTCCCACTTCTCGACCGGCCCGCCGCCGGGGAGATACACGCCATCGGCGCGGGGTGGGATGTCCCAGGACTTGGGGATGACCTGACGGGCCTTGTCAGCCTGCCCACTGAGCAGGTTGCGTGCTCCGATATAAGCCGATCCAGTTGACGCCAGCGTCGCCGCAGCGGCGAGGGCGATGGTCGAACGGCGCGGGACGCGCACGTGAGGAGCACTTCGGCTTGAACCCACGTGACCAGTCTAGGTGGGTCAGACGGGTTCTCCGCGTGGCGCTTCAGCGTGGCGATCACGGTGCTGTATCAAGTCCGGTATCAAATCAGTTTATTTGACTGTTGAACTGTTTACGGATGTCAAGCTAAGTTACCCGGGTTGTCTGAGTGACGAAGCTCACCTAGCACTACAAAGACGTAGGAAGTGGTGACGATGACTGCACCGAGCGAGATATCCAGGTCGCATCATGCCGGCATAAGCCCAGCCAGGGCCCACCGCGGGCGTAGGTTCCCGGTCAGTGACGGCGCGCCCGTCGAGGTGGTCGAGGACGGCCCGAGCCTGGCAGGCCGATTGGTTTCGCTGGCGGCCATGCTGACAATCAAGCCGACCCTGGCAATTGGTAGCCACGTACCGCATCTGCCGTGGCCGTTCGGGTTGGTCAATTTCGCCGCCCGGCTGATCCGCCCGGCGCCCGGGACCATCAAGGCCACCATCGCGCTGCCCAACTGCAAGGCGCAGCTCGTGCGGGCCGACGGCGTCCTTCCCGCCGACGGAAAACGCAGCGTCATCCTCTATCTGCACGGCGGTGCGTTCCTGGCCTGCGGGGCCAATACCCACTCCGGGATCGTCACGGCTCTGTCCGGATACGCCGACAGCCCGGTGCTCGTGGTCGATTACCGCATGCTGCCCAAGCACTCCGTGGGCACCGCGATCGACGACTGTTACGACGCGTACCGCTGGCTGCGGCTGGCCGGCTACCAGCCGGACCAGATCGTGCTGGCCGGCGACTCGGCAGGCGGCTATCTGTCGCTGGCACTGGCCGAGCGCCTGGTCGACGAGGGCGAGATGCCGGCCGCGCTGGTGACGATGTCGCCGCTGTTCGAGATCGACAACGAGTCCCGGGCCAACCACCCGAACATGCACTCGGAGGCGATGTTCCCGGCCAAGGCGTTCGAAGCCCTCGTCGAGCTCATCGAGGCCGCGGCCAGACGCAAGGGTGAGCAGGTCTACGAGCCGCTCGATCATGTCGAGCCCGGTCTGCCGCGCACGCTGATCCACGCGTCGGGCTCGGAGGTTCTGCTCAGCGATGCGCGAAAAGCCGCGCACATGCTGGCCGCGGCGGGGGTTCCCGTCGAGCTCCGGATCTGGCCCGGTCAGATGCATGTCTTCCAGCTCGCGGCGCCTCTGGCGTCGGAAGCGAAGCGCTCGTTGCGTCAGATCGGCGAATACATTCGAGAGGCCACCTGGTGAGCTTTCGGCGGGCCTGAGACCATTGACGTATGCGCATCGCCAGGCACATCAGTGAGCTCATCGGCAATACCCCGCTGGTCCAGCTGAACTCAGTTGTCCCCGAAGGCTCGGGGGTGGTCCTGGCCAAGATCGAGTACCTGAACCCCGGTGGCAGCTCAAAGGACCGCATCGCGGCCAAGATGATCGACGCCGCCGAGGCCAGCGGTGAGCTCAAGCCCGGCGGCACCATCGTCGAACCGACGTCCGGCAACACCGGGGTGGGTCTGGCGCTGGTGGCCCAGACGCGCGGATACAAGTGCATCTTCGTCTGCCCTGACAAGGTCAGCGAGGACAAGCAGAATGTGTTGCGCGCCTACGGTGCCGAGGTCGTGGTGTGCCCGACGGCGGTACCGCCGGACCACCCGGACAGCTACTACAGCGTCTCCAACCGCCTCGTCGAGGAGATCGACGGCGCCTGGAAGCCGGACCAGTACTCCAACCCGATGGGGCCGGAGAGCCACTACGAGACCACGGGCCCGGAGATCTGGGCCGACACCGATGGAACGGTGACGCATTTCGTGGCCGGCGTCGGCACCGGCGGCACCATCACCGGCACCGGCCGGTACCTCAAGGAGGTATCGGACGGGAAGGTGAAGATCATCGGCGCCGATCCGGAAGGCTCGGTCTACTCCGGCGGGACGGGCCGTCCCTACCTGGTGGAAGGCGTCGGCGAGGACTTCTGGCCATCGGCATACGACCCCTCGGTCCCCGACGAGATCATCGCCGTCTCCGACGCCGATTCGTTCGACATGACCCGACGGCTGGCCCGCGAAGAGGCGCTGCTGGTCGGCGGATCCTGCGGCATGGCCGTGGTGGCCGCACTCGAGGTGGCCCGCAAGGCCGGCCCGGGCTCGGTCGTCGTGGTGTTGTTGCCCGACGGCGGACGCGGTTATCTCTCAAAGATTTTCAACGACGCATGGATGTCGTCCTACGGATTCCTGCGCAACCGGCTGGACGGTTCGATCGAGCAGTCGACCGTCGGAGACGTGATGCGCGGCAAGTCCGGCGCGCTGCCCGACCTGGTGCACACCCACCCTTCGGAGACGGTGCGCGACGCGATCGGCATCCTCCGCGAATACGGCGTCTCCCAGATGCCGGTGGTCGGCGCCGAGCCTCCAGTGATGGCGGGTGAGGTCGCGGGCAGCGTGTCAGAGCGGGAACTGCTGTCCGCGGTGTTCGAGGGCCGGGCGAAGTTGGCCGACGCGGTCGCGGAACACATGAGCCCGCCGTTGCCGCTGATCGGTGCGGGGGAGTTGGTTTCCACGGCCGCCAAGACGCTGCGCGAGTGCGACGCGGTGATGGTCGTCGAGGAGGGCAAGCCTGTCGGCGTGCTCACCCGCCACGATCTGCTCGGGTTCCTGTCCGAGGGCGGCGGTCGGCACTAGACACATCGGGGGCATCGCGCCGCGTGGAATACCTTGCCTCCAGCAACTTCTCAGCTAGGGTGAGCTGGCCTAGGGCCGGCAAACTCAGGCACCATCACCGCCCAAAGCGACGAACGTCCTTCTGCACCCAGCGAATGCGCTCGTGTTGACCTGTCCAACTGGGTTGACGGTGCGTAATCTGCCTGTGAAGCAGTCTGTAGATCTAGGTGCTGGCAGAAAGTAGCGTCCATTCGCGGACCGCTATCCGAGATGAGGAGAGC
>NZ_SJOM01000007.1:4995705-5073697 GCF_004762045.1 Mycobacterium sp. DL99 | reverse complement strand
AAGTTCCTCAAGCATCCGGTCGAACTGATCGTGCCGGGGCTGGTGTTCGGAGCCGCGATCGGTGCCGTCTACGCCATCTTCATGGTGATCGCGACCGCCGTCTCGCCCGACACCACGAGCAGCTACGAGTCCTATGACTCGGGCTTCGGCGTCTCGGCGTCGAGCAATCTCGGTTTCGCCGGCGGCGCCGTGATGTTCATCGGCGGAATCGTGCTGTTGATCATGAGCGGATGGATCGCGGCGGCCTACACCGCGGGCCTGCTCGACATCGCCAACGGGCAGCCGGTGACGATCGGATCGTTCTTCAAGCCGCGCAACGTCGGCAACGTGATCCTCGCGACTGTGCTTGTCGGACTGATCATCTTTGCGGTCGTCCTGGTGCTGTTCCTCCCCACGATCCTGATGCCTGGACTCGTGTTCCTGAGCATGCCGTTGGCGTGGATCGCCGAGCTGCTTCTCGGTGTGCTGTTCCTGTTCACGACCGTCGCAGCTGTCGACCGCAATCTCAAAGGTGTCGACGCGGTCAAGGCGAGCTTCAACCTCGTCAAGCCCAAATTCGGCACGGTGCTGGTCACGGTGCTCGTGATGATCGCCATCTCCATTGTCGGGTCGATCCCGTGCGGGCTCGGCTTGATCGTGGGAATCCCGCTGATCCTTCTCATCCAGGTGTACGCCTGGCGCCGGCTCAGCGGCGGCCCGGTGGCACCGCTGTCCCAGTAGCAGAACCGAACTCAGCGCCCACGGCGCGTACGGCAGAAATGTCTGCGCCGTGGGCGTTGTGCTGCGTGACATCATTTGCTCATGACACTGCAGCCGCCGCCCGGGTCTGGATATATCGCCGACCCCAACACCCCGGGGATGAATCCGTACCCCAGCCCTTATCCCACTGCGGGGCAGGGCAATCCGTACGGCCCCGGGCCCACCGGCTACCCGGCACCCGGACCGTCGCCCTACCCGGCGCCCGGCCCCTCGCCGCAGTGGAACTACGGCCAGCCGGTACCGAATCCGAACGCATACACGCCGTGGCTGGACCGGGTGCTGGCCTCGGTGATCGATCAGATTCCGATCATCGTGATCGTGATGCTCGGGTACGGGGTCCTCATGGCAAGCGTGATGGCCGCCACGGCGACGGAGGATTCACAGGGTGAGCCCTCCGGCGCTGCAGTCGCGGTACTGCTCCTGGTGACCTTCGCGTTCTTCGGTCTGCTGCCGATGGCCTACCTGGTGTGGAACTTCGGCCACCGACAGGGCAAGACCGGGCAGAGCATCGGCAAGAAGGTCATGAAGTTCAAGGTGGTCAGCGAGAAGACCGGCCAGCCGATCGGTTTGGGTATGTCACTGCTGCGCCAGATCGCACACTTCCTCGACAGCATCTTCTACATCGGTTACCTGATGCCGCTGTGGGACGGCAAGCGTCAGACCATCGCCGACAAGATGCTGACCACGGTGTGCCTGCCCGCCCCGGTATCTACTCCCGCGCCCACCGCGTATCCCGGCCCGCAGGGCGGCCCGAATCCGTACGTGTACCCGCCCCGATAGGCTCACTACGTTATGAGCGAACAGCGCAAGTGGCACGGTCTGGCCACAAAAGCCATCCACGCCGGTTACCGGCCCGACCCGGGCACCGGAGCCGTCAACACCCCGATCTACGCCAGTTCGACCTTCGCCCAGGACGGCGTCGGCGGATTGCGCGGCGGATTCGAGTACGCCCGGACCGGCAACCCCACCCGGGCCGCCCTCGAATCGGCACTGGCCGCGGTCGAGGAGGCCGCCTACGGGCGAGCATTCAGCTCGGGCATGGCCGCCACCGACTGTGCCCTTCGCGCGGTGCTGCGGCCCGGCGATCATGTGGTGATCCCCGATGACGCCTACGGGGGCACCTTCCGGCTGATCGACAAGGTGTTCTCGCAGTGGGGCGTCACGCATACCCCCGTCCCGCTGAGCGACCTGGACGCGGTGCGGTCGGCCCTGACCCCGCGTACCCGGATGATCTGGGTGGAGACACCGACCAACCCGTTGCTGAGTATCGCCGACATCGCCGGGATCGTGCAGATCGCTGCGACCTCGGGCGTCAAGGTGTTGGTGGACAACACGTTTGCCTCCCCGGCGCTGCAGCAGCCGCTGCTCCTGGGGGCCGACATCGTGTTGCACTCGACCACCAAGTACATCGGTGGGCACTCGGATGTGGTGGGTGGTGCGCTGCTGACCAACGACGAGGAGCTCGACGCGGCATTCGCATTCCTGCAGAACGGCGCCGGAGGGGTGCCGGGTCCGTTCGACGCGTACCTGACCATGCGGGGGCTCAAGACTCTGGTGCTGCGGATGCGTCAGCACAGCGAAAACGCCGCGCTCATCGCCGAATTCCTCGACGGTCACCCCGCGGTCGAGACCGTGCTGTATCCCGGTCTGGTCAGCCATCCCAACCACGATGTCGCTGCGCGGCAGATGTCCGGTTTCGGCGGCATGGTGAGCCTGCAGCTGCGCGGTGGGCCCCGTGCGGCACGTGAATTGTGCTCGCGTACTGAGCTTTTCATTCTCGCCGAGTCGCTTGGCGGGGTGGAGTCGCTGATCGAGTACCCAGGTGCCATGACGCACGCGTCGACCGCGGGGTCGCAGCTGGAGGTGCCCGACAACCTGGTGCGCCTGTCGGTGGGTATCGAGCATGCCGCCGATCTGCTGGCCGACCTGGAGCAGGCCCTGTCCTAGCTCATCAGAGCCGGACGCAACGCCGACGTCGTCACTGCCAGATTCATCTCCGGCAGTGCCGACGCGGTCTCGTCCACCCAAATGCCCGTGGCGATTTCGGTGGATCGGGCATGTACCCAGCGCCAGCCCCGGTCGTTGAGACTCAGTACGGCGCCCAGGCCGTCAACCGCATGCAGTAGGCAGATGATCGCGGCGATCGCCGGTACCGGATTGTGGCCGTCGAACAACGTGGCCAGCAGGGCCGCCCGCGTCTGACTCACCCGATCCCGGTTGGTCAGGGGCCAGCAGTACACCGGCATACCCGGAAAGCCCTTGCCGGGCATCCGGACTCGGCGGATCTGTCCGAGGCGTTCGAGATGCTGCTCCAGGGTGGGCTGGATGTGCTTGCTCAGCTTGGTCAACGCGGTATCGGCCGCAAGCGGCCGGCGTTGCAGTAGTTCGAACGCCGGGTCACCGACCGGATCGACGGGCCAATCACCGGCCAACGCGATCAGCCGACCGGCCTCGATCGGTTCGCCGGCCATGGCTGGGCGGATCCGGCAGGCGTATGCCAGATCCAGTAGTACCGCGGCGCTGAGTACTTTCTCCCTGCGGTGACGGTCAAGCCCGGGCTGCGCGGCTGCGTTGTCCAGCAACAGCAAGAACAGGTCTTCGGCGATTTGCGCCATTTCCCCGACTGTACTGCTTCGCCCGGGCCGCCCCGTCAGGCGTGGTAGGGCTCGGCGCTGATCAGGGTGACCTTGACCGTGTTGCCGTTGGGCACGGTGTACGTGCGCGACTCGCCGACCTTGGCGTCGATGAGGGCACTGCCCAGCGGTGAGTTGGGGGAGTACACCTCGAGCTTGCCGTCGCTGATGCCCTCCTGGCGGGTGGCGATCAGGAACGTCTCGGTGTCCTTCTTGTCGTCGTCGTAGTACACCTTGACGACCGAACCGGGCAGCGCGACGCCGGACTGCTTGGGAGCCTCACCGACCTTGGCGTTGTTGAGCAGCTCCTGCAGCTGGCGGATGCGGGCCTCCTGCTGGCCCTGCTCCTCGCGGGCGGCGTGATAGCCACCGTTCTCGCGCAGATCGCCCTCTTCGCGACGGTCGTTGATCTCGGCGGCGATCACCGGCCGGTTGGCGATCAGCTGATCCAGCTCCGCCTTCAACCGGTCGAATGCGTCCTGAGTGAGCCAGGTGACCTGTGTGTCGGTCATATTCTCGCGCTCCTGTCTATCTTGCTAAGGCGCTGATGCGCCTTCCTCGCGTACCAAGTCCGTTGTTTCCGCCGGGGAAGGCGCGTGTATTGCCGCGCGTCGGCACCTAACCGAGTGCTAATGCAGCAATACACGGCCCCAGCGAGGAACCGTGTATCGGACAATCGTACCACCGAGCGGCCAACGAATCTTCATTTAATCGCTGTCAGACGTGGGTTGTGGACGTCAGAATCAGGGCGCTACCAGGTAGGACGGCACATCCGTCCCGCAACCGTAGACGTCGCCGATCACGGGAGTCCGGCTGGATTTCACTTCCGTGGTCACCTGCACCACCGTGTGGTCGGACGGGCCGACCAGGATTTCACGCCGGCCGGTCTCGCTGCCGTCGATCGAGCGGGCCCGGACGATGCACACCACCGGCTTCGACGGGTCGGGACGGGTCACCCCGATCGTCACCGAGACGGTCTGGTTGTCGATCAGTTCGTAGGCCGAGAGCTCGCCTTTCACCTCGCCGGTGCCCAATCGCTGGAAGGCCACGACCGCGAGGATCACACCCGCCACCACCACCAGGCCGACCAGTGCGAACGTGATCCATCGCCGGGTCCGGCGGGACAATTGGCGGGATCCGTAGCGGGCGGCGGGGCGTTCGATCATCAGAACTGGAACTATAGGGCCAGACAGACACGTCACCGCAGCCCAGGGCTGAAGGTCGGGTAGAGGGATTAGGTAAGAGGACGCCGTAGTTAGATGAAAGCGAAATGAGTGAACTGCGGTTGATGGCGGTGCATGCCCACCCGGACGACGAGTCCAGCAAGGGGGCGGCAACCACCGCACGCTATGCGGCTGAAGGTGTGCGCGTCATGGTCGTGACGCTCACCGGTGGCGAGCGCGGCGACATTCTCAATCCGGCGATGGACCTCCCCGAGGTCCACGGCCGGATCACCGAGGTGCGCCGCGACGAGATGGCCAAGGCGGCCGAGATCCTCGGTGTCGAGCATCACTGGCTGGGTTTCGTGGACTCGGGTCTGCCCGAGGGCGACCCGCTGCCCCCGCTGCCGGACGGCTGTTTCGCGTGTGTGCCGATCGCCGAGCCGGTCAGCCGGCTGGTCCGGGTCATCCGGGAGTTCCAGCCGCATGTGCTGACCACCTACGACGAGAACGGCGGTTACCCACACCCCGATCACATCCGTTGTCACGAGGTGTCGGTGGCGGCCTACGAGGCGGCCGCCGACCACCGGCAGTATCCCGAGGCCGGGACGCCTTGGAGCGTGTCGAAGCTGTATTACAACCACGGCTTCCTGCGCCAGCGCATGCAACTGCTGCAGGACGAGTTCGCCAAGAACGGCAGGACGGGCCCCTTCGGCAAATGGCTGGAGCACTGGGAACCCGATCACGACATATTCGCCAAGCGGGTCACCACCCGTGTTGAATGCTCGGAGTACTTCAGTCAGCGCGACGATGCGCTGCGCGCGCACGCGACCCAGATCGATCCGAAAGGCGATTTCTTCCATGCGCCGATCGAGTGGCAGCAGCGGCTCTGGCCGACTGAGGAGTTCGAGTTGGCGCGGTCGCGTGTGCCGGTGAATCTGCCGGAAGACGACCTGTTCACCGGGATTGAGAAATGATCGACACATTGACTGCAGTGGTCACACTGCTCGCCGACGAGCCCCGCAACACCGGACCCGAGTTCGG
Source organism: Mycobacterium sp. DL99 (assembly GCF_004762045.1). Lineage (GTDB taxonomy): Bacteria > Actinomycetota > Actinomycetes > Mycobacteriales > Mycobacteriaceae > Mycobacterium. The sequence continues at coordinate 5,068,101 of NZ_SJOM01000007.1, read as the reverse complement.
TAAGGCGACCCCGCTCGGCCTGCTCATCACGGTGGCGCTGCTGATCGGAACCTTCGCACTGGTCTGGTCGATGAACCGGCACCTGCGCAAGCTGCCCGAGTCTTTCGACCGGGAACACCCCGAGCCCGATCAGGCCGCCGACGAGGGCACGGCCGAGGACGCGGATGGCGACGCGGCGAACAGCACTCCCGATGACCACCAAGGTCAGCCACGTGAGCCGGGTGGCGGGTAACACTCTCGGCGGGTCCACCAGCCCGTACCTCCGCCAGCACGCCGACAATCCGGTGCACTGGCGGGAATGGACGCCCGAAGCGCTCGCTGAGGCCGCCTCGCGCGACGTCCCCATCCTGCTGTCCATCGGCTACGCGGCGTGTCACTGGTGTCACGTGATGGCGCATGAGTCGTTCGACGACGCGGAAGTGGCAGCCGTGCTCAACGACGGATTCGTCTGCATCAAGGTCGACCGTGAAGAGCGTCCCGATCTGGACGCGGTGTACATGAACGCCACCGTCGCGTTGACCGGGCAGGGCGGCTGGCCCATGACCTGCTTCCTGACCCCCGACGGCCGGCCGTTCTTCTGCGGCACGTACTACCCGAAGCTGGGGTTCCTGCAACTGCTGGACGCGGTCGCCGAAACCTGGCGGGATCGGCGCGACGAGGTCGAGCGGGCCTCGGATCAGATCGCCACCGAATTGCGGTCGATGTCGGCCGGACTGCCGGGCGGCGGGGCGCCGGTGGGCCGTGAGTTGTGCGATCACGCGGTGGCTGCGGTGCTGCACGACGAGGACGAGACGTACGGAGGCTTTGGCGGCGCGCCGAAGTTCCCGCCCTCGGCGTTGTTGGAAGGGCTGCTGCGTCACCACGAACGCACCGGATCCGTGCCGGCGCTGACGGCCGTGCAGCGCACGTGTACGGCGATGGCCCGCGGCGGCATCTACGACCAGCTGGCCGGTGGATTCGCGCGCTACAGCGTCGACCCCCACTGGGTGGTGCCGCACTTCGAGAAGATGCTGTACGACAACGCGTTGCTGCTCCGGGCTTACGCGCACCTGGCGCGTCGGACCGGGGATCCGTTGGCACGCAGGGTGACTGGACAGACAGCCGCCTTCATCATGTCGGACTTGGGGGCCGGCGGCATGTTCGCCTCGTCGCTGGACGCCGACGCCGGTGGACGCGAAGGCCTGACCTACGTGTGGACCCCCGCCGAACTGCGCTCGGTGCTGGGGGATGACGACGGAGATTGGGCGGCTTCACTTTTCGGGGTGACGGTCGACGGGACGTTCGAGCACGGTGCCTCGGTGCTGCAACTGCATCGCGATCCCGACGATGAGGCTCGTTTCGAGTCGGTGCGTACGGCGTTGTCGGCGGCCCGCGCGCTGCGACCCCAGCCGGCGCGCGACGACAAGGTGGTGACCGCTTGGAATGGGCTGGCCATCACTGCGTTGGCCGAAGCCTCGGTGGCCCTCGAGCAACCCGAATTGCTTTCTGCGGCACTCGATTGCGCGCGCCGATTGCTTGACCTGCACGTGGTGGGCGGTCGGCTGCGCCGTGCCGGCCTTGGCGGTCGGGTGGGGGAGAGTGCGGCCATCCTCGAGGATTACGCGGCGCTGGCCACCGCGTTGCTCACGCTCTACCAGCTCACCGGCTTCGGGTTGTCCGAGGCGGTTGGGTTGTTGGATATCGCCCTCGACCACTTTGCGGATCCCGATCAGCCGGGTCGCTGGTTCGACACCGCTGACGACGCCGAGAAACTCATGGTGCGCCCCGCCGACCCGATCGACGGCGCGACGCCGTCGGGCGCCTCACTGATCGCCGAGGCCCTGCAGGCGGCGGGCTACCTGACGGGGTCTGAGCGGTATGTGGATGCAGCACAGGCGACGTTGTCCTCGGCCACGCCGATCCTGGCCCGTGCGGCCCGGTCCGGCGGGCACTGGCTGGCGGTCGCGGAGGCGCAGGTGTGCGGACCGATCCAGGTCGCGGTGGCCGGCGATCCGTCCTCTGATCTGTTGGCCGCCGCGCGCCGGCTGGCCCCCGGTGGGGCACTGGTCGTCGGGGGTGCCCCAGGTTCCGCAGACTCGTCGCCGTTGCTTCGGGGGCGCGACCGGGTGGACGGCGCCGACGCCGCCTATGTGTGTCGCGGCACGGTGTGTGACCTGCCCGTCACCACCGTCGGGGAACTTGCAGTCTCGCTGGGTGGTGAACCTCCGGACGGCGGAAGTGGCGCCGTGTAGCCTCGCGGCCATGCCCAACGCCGAGCAAATCACCCAGACCGTCAAGCGCTACCTCGACCTGGTCGCCAGCGGAAGTGCCGACGAGATCGCCGAGCTGTATGCGGACGACGCGACCGTCGAGGATCCGGTGGGCGGCGGTGAGGTTCACATCGGACGGGCCGCCATCCGCGGCTTCTACGCCAACGTCGAGAACATCAAGGGCAAGACCGAGCTGGTGACGCTCCGGGTGGCCGGCCACGAGGCTGCGTTCCACTTCCGGCTGACGATGGACTTCGGCACCACCAGCATGCAGATCGAGCCCATCGACGTGATGGTGTTCGACGGCGACGGCAAGATCAGCGCGATGAAGGCCTACTGGTCACAGGCAGACACCGTCACGCTCTAGCTCCGGTCGAAGGCCCCGCATCGTCGTGTGACGGTGCGGGGCTTTTGTGTTTCTGGCGTGCTGACGGATCAGAAGACGGCGAACCACATGGCGATGTAGTGGCAGATCGCCGCGACCGCGGTGCAGGCGTGGAAGAACTCGTGATGGCCGAACGTGGTGGGCCAGGGGTTGGGCCATTTGAGCGCGTAGAGCACGCCGCCGATGCTGTAGAGCGCGCCGCCGACGATCAGCAGCACCACCGCCGCCACCCCGGCCCCGTGCATGATCGGTCCGATGAACCAGGCCGCGACCCAGCCCAGCAGGATGTAGAGCGGTACGCCGAGCCAGCGTGGTGCCGACGGCCAGAACATCTTGAGCAGCACGCCCGCGATCGCCCCACCCCAGACGATCCAGAACAGCACCATGCCTTTGGATTCGGGCAGAGCCAGCAGCGCGAAAGGGGTGTAGCTGCCGGCGATGAAGATGAAGATCATCGAGTGATCGAGGCGCTTCATCCACTTGCGGGCGGAGGCGGATTTCCAGTTCACCCGGTGATAGGTGCCGCTGACGGTGAACATCGCCACGATCGTGAAGGTGTAGAGCAGCGTGGCCAGCCCGGCCCGGGTGGATTCCAGCGACCACGACACCGACACCAGGGCCGCACCGGCGATGAATGCGATCACCGCCGAATACACGTGGATCCAGCCCCGTGCGCGCGGCTTGCCCAGGAACTGGGCGACGCCCTCGGCGACCGCCTCGGGCAGATCTTCCGCGGGCCGGTTCAGTGCGGCCGCTGAGCGGTAGGGCTTGGTGCTACCCGTCGGCGCAGTCATGTCACCTCCATTGAGAACCGTGGTGTACCCCGACGCTCACAGTAGTCTGGACTCTCGTGGACATCATTCCCCCGCGGCTCAAGGAACCGGCCTATCGGCTCTACGAGATGCGGTTGCGTCAGGAACTGGCGCAGTCCAGAGCTGAGCTACCTCGCCACATCGCGGTGCTGTGCGACGGTAACCGCCGCTGGGCGCGTGACGCAGGTTACGACGACGTCAGCATCGGCTACCGGATGGGCGCGGCCAAGATCGCCGAGATGCTGCGCTGGTGCCAGGCCGCAGGCATCGAGATGACGACGGTCTACCTGCTCTCGACCGAGAACCTGCAGCGCGATCCCGAAGAGCTGTCCGCCCTGCTCGAGATCATCACCGACGTGGTCGAGGAGATCTGCGCCCCGTCGAACACCTGGACGGTGCGCACCGTCGGTGACCTGGAGTTGTTGGGGGAGGAGCCGGCCCGTCGACTGCGCGAGGCGGTCGAATCGACCACCGGCAGGGGCGGGAAGTTCCATGTGAACGTGGCCGTGGCCTACGGCGGCCGTCAGGAGATCGTCGACGCCGTGCGCTCGCTCCTGTCGAAGGAACTGGCCAACGGTGCCACCGCCGAACAACTCGTGGACGCGGTCACGGTCGACGGCATCTCCGAGAACCTGTACACCTCAGGCCAACCCGACCCGGATCTCGTCATCCGCACCTCAGGTGAGCAACGCCTCAGCGGATTCCTGTTGTGGCAGAGCGCATATTCGGAGATGTGGTTCACCGAGGCGTACTGGCCCGCCTTCCGCCGCGTCGACTTCCTGCGCGCATTGCGCGATTACACGGCCCGGCACCGCAGATTCGGCAAGTAGTGCCAAACTTGAGACATGGCTGCGCTGTCGGCAGTGGTCTTCACCCTCAGCTGGTGGCTGGGTTTATACCTGCTTGCCCGCGACCCGCGTAAGCCCGTCCTCGTCCTCGCGGCGATCGGGCTGACGAGCTTCGCGGCCGTGGTCGCGCTCGACGCGGTCCGGCTGGTCACCGGCTCGGAAGTGCTCAGCCGCATCGAGATCTATCTGGTGGCATTGCCGGGCATCGCCTGGTTCGCGGTCATGGTCGAACTTGCCCGCCCGGCCGACACCTTCCGGTCCCGCGTCGGTGAGATCGCGGCGATCTTCGCCGTCGCAGTGCTGGCGTTCGCCGGGGCGGGGCTCGCGGGCAGCGTCGACGGCCCGCTGCGGACCGGTCACTGGGTGATGTTCGCGGTGATCTCGTTGTCCTCGCTCGGCGCCATGGTCAAGGCCGTGCTCGGCGGCGCGAAACCCGGATCGGTGGTGGGCTTCATCATCGTCGCGACGCTGTTCTTCGCGCTGGGCAACGCGATCCTGGTGATCCCGCTCGGGTTGGTGCCGAGCTGGTTGGCGCTGGCCTCCACCGGGTTCGACGTCGCACTGCTCGGTGTGGCGGTCGCGATCTGGGACGCCTTCGACGAGGGCCAGGCGTTACGAGCGGACATGCGCCGCTCGATCATCGGCACGCTGGTGATCGCAGTTCCGTTCGCGGCCCAGGCGCTGATCGGCATGACGGTGCTCGATGCCGGAGCCGGCCGCACGGTCATGACAATCCTGTTGTTCACCAGCCTGGCCGTCGCGGTCGCGGTGGAAGTGCTGGCCGATCCGCTGGCCGGGCTGTTCGACCGGTTGGCCTTCGCCCGGTCCCCGGATCTGCGCGCCGACCGCGAGGCATTGCGCCAGACCGAGGCCGCGCTGCCGCTGCGATCGGATCATCCGCTGGGCGGCATCGACGACGACGCCTTCGCCCGACTCACGCGACGTGCCCTCGGCCACTACGCCGATCTGTCGAAACTGGTGGCCAGCCCGCTGACCGCGCTGCCCGCCATCGACGCCCGGCTGGTACAGCGCGGGGCACCGGACCAGCCGCTGGAACGGGCCAACGAACTCAAGGCGCTGCTGGCTGACCGCATCGCCGCACTCAAGCCCCGCGACGGCGGCGATTTCGGCACCACCGAGCAATGGCGCCACTACAACTCGCTGTACTTCCCCTACGTCGTCGGGGTCCGCGCCTACGCGCAGAACGCCACCGCCGCCGGTCTCGACCCGGTCGCGCGGCAGGCGTGGCAGTGGCTTGTCACCGAAGTGCCACAGCGCTCACTCCACAACTGGCAGAACGCCGCGGCGCGGGTGATCGCGGCGGACCTGCGTGGTGACCTGGCGCCGGCGGTCGGCTCCGGCGGCCGATAGGGAGTTCCCCCTCCAGAAGCGGCGCTGACCTGGGCTTGGCAGCGCTTGGCAGTGTTTGGCGTCGATCTGGCAGCACCTTCTGGGCAGGGTCGGAGGTGTTCCACCAATCGACACCCTCATCGCCGAGGAGCCCGATATGACCGCGATCCTGAACCGACCCCAATCCGACGCCACCGCCGGAGCGGCTACGGAAGATGTTCTGCTGCGATTTGCTTTGCGCGCAGATGCCACCGTGTGCGCTGGCGTCGGCCTGCTGGTCGCCATGGCCGCCGATCAACTGGCCCGCATCGCGGGCCTGTCCGCCACCACCGAGTGGTTCGTCGGCGCCGCCCTGGTCGGCTATGGCGCCCTGCTGTACGTCCTGGCCGCGGTTTCGCGGGTCCGGCGTGTGGGCATCGTCGTCCTCGCCGGCAACGTGGCATTCGCGATCACCACGGTCGTCGCCATCGTGACCGGCTGGTTGTCGTTGACCGTGACCGGCGACGAGTTGGTACTCGGATTCGTCGGCGCCACCTTCGTGTTGGCCTGGCTGCAGTACCGCGGAGTGCGCCGTCTGGCGTGACTCCTTCCCGAGCCGGTGCGGGGTGCCGCCGCAAGAGGTTACGGCGCGTATCCCCGCACCGTGCTCCACCGCTCGAAGTGAATGCACGACAAGTTATCGCCACCAGAGAGAAGGAGAATCATGACCGCCATCACCGCCACCGGATCCGCTGGTACCAGGAAGGGAACCGATTCATTGCTGCGCCTGGCCATGCGGCTCGACGCAGTCCTCGTCGGCATCGCCGGGATCGCACTGCTGGCCGCGGCCGGGTACTTCGCCGATCTCACCGGGCTGCCGAAATCCGTCGAATACGGCGTCGGCGTGTTCTCGGTCGTCTACGGCATCGCGGTGTTCGCCCTGGCCGGGATCGAGCGGGTGCGTCCCGCGGGTATCGGCACGGTGGTCGCCAACGCGGCCTGCACGGTGATCGCCCTGGTGGCTGTCTTCACCATGGCGCTGACCACCGCGGGCGTCGTGGTCGTCATCGGCACCGGCATCTACACGCTGGCGATGGCCGAACTGCAGTACGTCGGGGTCAAGCGGATCCCGGCCTGATCGACCTGCGATCGCCCAGAACCGTTGTGGTTCTGGGCGATCTGGTGTCTGCGCTCCGGCTAGAGCTTGCGCAGCCGCAGCCGGTTGATCGAATGGTCGGCGTCTTTGCGGAGCACCAGGGTGGCCCGCGGCCGGGTCGGCAGGATGTTCTCGATCAGGTTGGGCCGGTTGATCGAATGCCAGATGTCGCGCGCGGCGAACACGGCCTGCTCATCGGTCAGCGTCGAGTAGTGGTGGAAGTGTGAGGCCGGATCCGCGAACGCCGTCGAACGCATGGTCAGGAACCGGGAGATGTACCACTTCTCGATGTCCTCGATGCGTGCGTCCACGTACACCGAGAAGTCGAACAGGTCCGAGACCATCAGTGCCGGCCCGGTCTGCAGGACATTGAGCCCTTCCAGGATCAGGATGTCCGGGTGCCGCACCACCTGCTTCTCACCCGGCACGATGTCGTAGAGCAGGTGTGAGTACACCGGCGCACAGACCTCGTCGGCCCCGGATTTCACCGCGGTGACGAACCGCATCAACCCGCGCCGGTCGTAGCTCTCCGGGAACCCCTTGCGGTGCATGAGGTTCCGGCGGTTGAGCTCCTTGTTCGGGTAGAGAAATCCGTCGGTCGTCACCAGGTCGACCCGGGGATGGTGGCCCCAGCGGGCCAACAGGGCCTGCAGCACACGGGCGGTGGTCGATTTTCCGACCGCCACACTGCCCGCGACGCCGATGACGAACGGCACCGGCCGGTCCGGATTCTGCTGCGGCTCACCGAGGAACTCCGCCGTCGCGGCGAACAAGCGCTGCCGGGCGGCCACCTGCAGATGGATCAATCGGGCCAGGGGCAGATAGACCTCTTCGACCTCGAGGATGTCGAGTTTCTCGCCCATACCGCGCAGGCGCAGCAGCTCGTCCTCGTTGAGTTTCAGCGGTGTCGACATGCGCAGTGCACGCCATTGACTTCGGTCGAACTCCACATAGGGGCTCGGCTCGCTCGGCCGCGGCATTCGGTCAGTCTTGCATCTACGGTTGTCGGCATGGGTAATGGGATCGACAAAAAGTCAGACTCCGCGGAACTGATCCGCGAGTACCTGCTGCTCGGCCTGCGCTTTGACCGGGTCGAGGACGGTTACGTCGACTCCTTCACCGGTGACTCGCAGCTGCGCCGCGCGGTGGAGAACGAGCCCGCGCCGGACCCGGCCGAGCTGGCCCGCCAGGCTGATCGGTTACTGACCCAGATCCCTGACGATCTCGATCACGACCGCGCCGAATACATTGCCGCGCATCTGCGCGCGCTCAACTGCGCGGGCCGCAAGTTCGCCGGTGAGCAGGTCGGTTTCGTCGACGAGGTACAGGCTTATTTCGACGTGCGGATCAGCAAGGGCGACCCCGAGAGGTACCGCCAGGCGCACGCCAAACTCGACGACGCACTCGGCGGCACCGGCCCGTTGACCGAGCGAATTCAGGCCCACCGCACCGGAGACGAGATCCCGCCGGCCCGGCTGGAGGAGTGCATCCACGCGTTCTCGTCGGCCCTGCGAGACAAGGTGCGTGCCGCGTACCCGCTGCCGGAGACCGAGACCATCACCTATGAGGTGGTCACCGACAAGCCGTGGTCGGGGTTCAACTACTACCTGGGCGATTACAAGTCCACCGTCGCGGTCAACGCCGACCTCAAACAACAGATGGCCAACCTGCCCCGGCTGGTGGCCCACGAGTCCTACCCGGGCCATCACACCGAGCATTGCCGCAAAGAGGCCGGCCTGGTGGCTCGCGACGGCGAACTGGAACAGACGATCTTCCTCGTCAACACCCCGCAGTGCCTGATGGCCGAGGGCCTGGCCGACCTGGCGTTGCATGCCATCGTCGGGCCGGGCTGGGGGGCATGGGCCGCCGACATCTACGCCGACCTGGGGCTGCGGTTCGACGGGGAACGCGCGGAGGCGATCTCGGAGGCGGTGGCCGGGCTGGCCGATGTGCGCCAGGACGCGGCGCTGATGCTGCACGACGAGCATCGCGACGTCGACGAGGTGGCGGAGTTCCTCAAGCAGTGGCTGCTGGTCGACGACGACCGCGCCAGGCAGTCGCTGCGGTTCCTGTCCTCGCCGCTGTGGCGGGCCTACACCAGCACCTACATCGAGGGTTATCGGTTGCTGCGGACGTGGTTGGACGACCGGCCCGATGGTGTGACGCTGACCCAACGTTTCGGTCGGCTGCTCGACGAGCCGCTGATCCCGTCGACATTGCGGACGGCCTAGGCTCGCGCCCGAGTCGCGGGCCGCCGGTGCGTGGCGCCCGACAGCAAAGCCCTAGACCCGATTTCAACGCCGCCCTGAGGGGCGCCTGGCATTTGCCTGACAGTGTTCTACGTTTCGTTTCTTCGCCGATATGACGGTGGTCTCAAGTGCTTGAATCGCTTAGTTACCGATCAGTAACATTGTTGCCGTAGGGCCCGGTGACAGTGCCGGGTTGGGCAAAGGAAATAACCATGGCAGCAACAAGGGAAAGACTGGACAAGATCAAGCGCGTGGCCGGCGTGATCGTGGCGGCCGGCGCGGTGGCGCTCGCTGGGATCCTCGGCTCGGGCGCGGTGGCCAATGCCGAACCCGTCACGAAGGTCGGCAGTGATCCGGTGGCGCCGGTCAGTCCCGGCGGCAAAAAAGCTCCCTTCGCGAAGGTCGGTAGCGATCCGGTGACGTCCGCCATCTCCGGCATCCCCAGCATTCCCGGCGTATCTGGTGGCACACAGCTCCCGCCCCTCGTCAGCCCGTGGCCCGGCGGTGCGTGGGCCGGCCACGATTGGAGCAAGGGATACCCCGGCGGCGGTTTCGCCAATGGCAAGGGCGGCGGCGCCGCCATCCACGGCAAGGCCGGTGGCGCGTGGTTTCACCGCGACTGATCTGACAACCCGAGAAGCCGGGCGGACTCAATTGTCCGCCTGGATCAAAACTTTGCTGTGGACTGCTCTGGATTCCGCGCTCGCGCCAGCTGGGGGCTTGTCGGGGCGGGTCTACCTCCTCCGCTGAAAAGCCATTTGAAAGCGCAAATACTGACCTTGATTTGCGCTGCCGCGGGTCATGGGGCCCGCGCCGGCCGGCTGCTTGATAGGCCCTTTCGGCGAAGCGTAAAATATTTGCTGAGAATCGCGGCGGCGAAACCGGATGGCGGCAAGGGAGTCGAGATGGCTGCAACAGGGACGAAAACGAACCGGATCAAGTTGATGGCCGGCGTGGTCGTGGTGGCGGGCTCGATGGGGCTGGCCGGATTCGTCGGACCCGCAGCGGTGGCCAATGCCGATCCTGTCGTCGTCTTGAATGGCCACACGGTGTCCCCACCGACACCTGGTCTCAAGATCCCGTGGCCCGGCGGAGCGTGGGCCGGCTGGGACTGGAGCAAGGGGTGGCCCGGAGGTGCCTGGGCTGGTCACGATTGGAGTAAGGGTTGGCCGGGCGGCGGTTTCGCCAACGGCAAGGGCGGCGGCGCTTGGAGTCACCCCAAGTGATCTGCCGCTGATCCCGTCGACATTGCGGGCTTAGGCTCGGAGGGTGTCTGAGTTTCGGCTGTACATCCCCGCGCTGGCGATGCCGCTCAACATGCTCTTGTTGGCGTGGATGGTGATCGGTCGGGGACTGTTTGCGCAGCTCGGCTGGATGGTGGTGTTCGGCGTCCTCGCCGCACCGTGGCTGGCACTTTGCCTGGTGGCGACCAGCAGGATGATGCGTAAACTGCCGGGCCGGGAACTCACCTCCGGGCAGGCCTGGGCGCAGGTCATCCTGTGGGTGTCGATGTTCGTGTTCGGGCTCGCCTGTGTCGACGGCGGAGACAGCCCCGACACCTTCCCGTCGGTCCTGATGAAGGTGATCGGCGAGGGGCCGCGCATGGAAACTGTCAGCAGTCTGCTGTGGGCGGCATCGGTAGTCGTCGGGGTTGCCGCTTGGTTCGTGCTGCTCACCAAGCTCACCCGAGGTCTGGCGCTTGCGCAGCCGCCTCAGCCGCCATACCCGTACCCCGGTCAACTGCCCGGTTACCCAGGCCCGGGCCCGATGAACGGCTACCACCGCTCCGACTAGGCTGAATGCCATGGCAGCAGACTCGTCATCCACCTTGCCCGCGGCTTCCGGCGTTGATTACGCCGACACCTCAAGCGCCGCCTACCAGGCCGCACTGCAGGTTATCGAATCCGTCGAGCCGAGGATCGCGGCAGCAACCCGCAAAGAGCTTGCCGATCAACGTGATTCGCTCAAGCTGATCGCCAGCGAGAATTACGCCTCCCCGGCCGTGCTGCTCACCATGGGCACCTGGTTCTCCGACAAGTACGCCGAGGGCACCGTCGGGCACCGTTTCTACGCGGGCTGCCAGAACGTCGACACCGTCGAGGCCCTGGCTGCCGAGCACGCCCGCGAACTGTTCGGCGCCCCCTACGCCTACGTCCAGCCGCACTCCGGGATCGACGCCAATCTCGTTGCCTACTGGGCCATCCTGGCCACCAAGGTGGAGGCACCAGGCCTGGCCGAGCTCGGCGCCAAGCACGTCAACGACCTGTCCGAGGCGGATTGGGAGACCCTGCGCAGCAAGCTGGGCAACCAGCGTCTGCTCGGCATGTCCCTGGATGCCGGCGGGCACCTGACCCACGGCTTCCGGCCCAACATCTCGGGCAAGATGTTCCATCAGCACAGCTACGGGACCAACCCCGAGACGGGTTTCCTGGACTACGACGCGGTGGCCGCCGCGGCCCGCGAGTTCAAGCCGTTGGTGCTGGTCGCCGGCTATTCGGCTTACCCGCGCCGGGTGAACTTCGCCAAGATGCGCGAGATCGCCGACGAGGTCGGCGCCACCCTGATGGTCGACATGGCGCACTTCGCCGGCCTGGTCGCGGGCAAGGTGTTCACCGGTGACGAGAACCCGGTGCCGCACGCCCACGTCACCACGACCACCACGCACAAGTCGCTGCGCGGCCCGCGCGGGGGCATGGTGCTGGCCACCGAGGAATTCGCCCCGGCGGTGGACAAGGGTTGCCCGATGGTGCTCGGCGGGCCGCTGAGCCACGTGATGGCGGCCAAGGCCGTCGCCCTGGCCGAGGCGCGCCAACCGGCCTTCCAGGCCTACGCCCAGCAGGTCGCCGACAACGCCCAGGCGCTGGCGGACGGCTTCGTCAAGCGTGACGCGGGCCTGGTCACCGGTGGCACCGACAACCACCTGGTGCTGCTCGATGTGCGCTCGTTCGGTCTGACCGGCCGCCAGGCCGAGTCTGCCCTGCTGGATGCGGGCGTCGTCACCAACCGCAACGCGATCCCGGCGGACCCCAACGGCGCCTGGTACACCAGCGGCATCCGGCTGGGCACCCCGGCGTTGACGAGCCGCGGATTCGGCGCCGACGACTTCGATCGCGTGGCCGAGCTGATCGTCGACGTGCTGTCCAACACGCAGGCCGATGGATCGTCCAAGGCCAAGTACAAGGTGGCCGACGGCACCGCCGAGCGCGTGCGCGCCGCCTCGGCCGAGCTGCTCGACGCCAACCCGCTGTACCCGGGCCTCACCCTCTGAACCGGAGCGGGCTACATCACACGTGACCTGAGTTTCAGAAACCTGTAAACCCGGGTTACAGTTACCGCATGGCACAGAAACCTGTAGCTAATGCGCTGACCCTGGAGCTCGAGCCGGTTGTCGAGGCCGAGCTGCGCCGCCACCTGGATACCGAGGACCTCTGGTACGCGCACGATTACGTGCCGTTCGACCAGGGCGAGAATTTCGCCTTCCTCGGTGGCCAGGACTGGGATCCCTCGCAGGTGACGCTTCCCAAGAACGTCACCGACGCCTTGGAGATCCTGCTGATCACCAAGGACAACCTGTCCGGTTATCACCGCGAGCTCGTCGAGCATTTCATCCTCGAGGACAAGTGGGGCCGGTTCCTCGGCCGCTGGACCGCCGAGGAGCACCTGCACGCCGTCGCGCTGCGCAACTACCTCGTCGTCACCCGCGAGATCGACCCGACGGCCAACGAGGACGTCCGCGTCGAGCACGTGATGAAGGGCTACCGCGCCGACAGCTACAGCCAGATCGAGACGCTGGTGTTCATGGCGTTCTTCGAGCGTGCGCATGCGGTGTTCACCCGCAACCTGCGGGCGCAGATCGCCGAGCCGGTGCTGGGCGCGATGGTCGACCGCATCGTCCTCGACGAAGAGCGCCACGAGCTGTTCTTCGCCAACCTGGTGGCACACCTGCTGGGCACCCACCGCGACGAGACCGTGGCGGCCATCGCGGCCCGGGCCGGCGAGCTCGACGTGATCGGCGCCGACATCGACGCATACCAGGACAAGGTCGCTCTGGTGGCCGAGGTCGGCATCTTCGACAAGGCCGCTCTGGCGAAGGTCATCTCCGACCGGATCAGCGCCTGGGGGCTGGCCGATGAGCCGCAGCTCCAGGAGTTCATCAACACGTAACGCGCCGGGCGCCCCACACGCGGCGCGCCAGCCAGCAACCCCGCCGAGGCGGGAGTAGCGTCGAATCCGATGGCTAGCGACATGCTCTGCTGTCCGGACGGTACCGATCGGTTAGATCACGAGAGGACCGGCTCCGGTCCTGGTGCCGCAGTGTCCACCGAGCAACTCGTGTGGGGCCGCGCGGGTTCTAGGAGCGCCACGTGACTGATACTCCTGTCCGTACCTATGTGCTCGACACGTCCGTGTTGCTGTCCGATCCATGGGCATGCACCCGGTTCGCCGAGCATGAAGTGGTGGTCCCGCTGGTCGTGATCAGCGAGCTGGAGGCCAAACGGCATCACCACGAGCTGGGTTGGTTCGCCCGGCAGGCGCTGCGGATGTTCGATGATCTGCGGCTTGAGCATGGACGGCTGGATCAGCCGATTCCTGTTGGCGCAGAAGGCGGCACGCTACAGGTCGAGTTGAATCACATCGATCCGTCGGTGTTGCCAACGGGGTTCCGTACCGAGACCAACGACACCCGGATCCTCGCGTGTGCGGCCAATCTCGCTGCGGAGGGCAAGCATGTCACGCTGGTGAGCAAGGACATCCCGTTGCGCGTGAAAGCCGGTGCGGTGGGCCTGCCTGCCGACGAGTACCACGCACAGGATGTCGTGGTGTCCGGCTGGACCGGGATGACCGAATTCGACGTGGCGGCAGGAGATATCGACACGCTGTTCGCCGACGGCGAGATCGATCTGACCGAGGCTCGGGATCTGCCTTGCCACACCGGAATTCGGTTGCTGGGTGGTAGTTCCTCGGCGCTCGGGCGGGTCAACGCCGAGAAGCGGGTGCAGCTGGTGCGCGGTGATCGCGAAGTGTTCGGCCTCCGGGGAAGGTCAGCCGAACAGCGCGTCGCCCTCGATCTGCTGCTCGACGATTCCGTCGGCATCGTCTCGCTGGGCGGCAAGGCCGGCACCGGCAAGTCCGCCCTCGCCCTGTGCGCGGGCCTGGAAGCCGTGCTGGAACGCCGAACTCAGCGCAAGGTCGTGGTGTTCCGTCCGCTTTATGCGGTCGGTGGACAGGATCTCGGCTACCTGCCCGGCAGTGAGAGCGAGAAGATGGGTCCGTGGGCTCAGGCCGTCTTCGACACCCTCGAAGGGTTGGCCAGCCCCGCGGTCCTCGACGAGGTGCTGTCCCGCGGAATGCTGGAAGTGCTTCCGCTGACCCACATTCGGGGCCGGTCCCTACACGACTCGTTCGTCATCGTCGATGAGGCGCAGTCACTGGAACGCAATGTGCTGCTGACCGTGCTGTCGCGGCTCGGCGCGGGTTCGCGGGTGGTGCTGACCCACGACGTGGCCCAGCGGGACAACCTGCGGGTGGGTCGCCACGACGGCGTCGCGGCGGTGATCGAGAAACTCAAGGGGCACCCGCTGTTCGCCCACGTCACGCTGCAGCGCAGCGAACGTTCGCCGATCGCCGCGCTCGTCACCGAGATGCTGGAGGAGTTCAGCCCCGGCGCGCTGCCCTGAGTTCAGAGTGATTTGTGCACCTCCCGTAACGGCAGGCGTTACGGGAGGTGCACAAATCACCAGCCGGTAGGCTGCCGGAGTGGCGAGGCTCCCCAACAGTCAGGCGTGGCGGTGGACGGCAGTCGGCGTGACCGCCGCGGTCGTGGTCCTGGTGGTGGGGGTGCTCACCGGGCACATCCGCCGGGACGACCCGGATGACGTGGACTGTTCCAAGGAGCGGTGCGTCGCGCTGACGTTCGACGACGGGCCCGGCCCGTACACCGACCGGCTCCTGCAGATCCTGAAGGACAACGACGCCAAGGCCACGTTCTTCGAGATCGGCAACAAGGTCGCCGCCAACCCCGAGGGGGCCAAGCGGGTGGTCGAGGCCGGGATGGAACTGGGCAGCCACACCTGGGAACACCCCAACATGACGACCATTCCGCCCGAGGAGATCCCGGCCCAGTTCAGCAAGGCCAGCGACGCCATCGAGACCGCGACGGGCCAGCGGCCGAAGCTCGTTCGCACGGCAGGCGGACTGGTCAACGACGAGGTGCTGGCCGAGGCCCGCCAGCAGGGGCTGGCCGACATCAACTGGGACGTCATCCCGTTCGACTGGGCCAACGACGCCAACACCGCTGCGACCCGCTACATGCTGATGACGCAGATCAGGCCCAACAACGTCGTACTTTTTCATGACACCTACTCGTCCACCGTGGACCTGGTGCAGCAGTTCATCCCGGTTCTCAAGGCCAACGGCTACCACCTGGTGACCGTCAGCCACATGCTCGGTGAGCGCGAGCCCGGCACCAGCTACGGCAGCCGCGAGAACGGCCCGCCCGTGCCGCCGGCCGAGGCGCTCAAGGATATTCCGCCGGAGGAGATCCCGTCGTTGCCCGCGACCCCCTCGCCCGCGCCGATGCCGAACTTCCCGATCACCGACATCCCCGGGGCGAATTCGGGTGGCCCCAACAACGGGGCCTGACAACTGAGACACACATCGCGTCGGGTTGAGGACCAAAGACCCTAACCGACGGGCTCGGGCACGACGAGGCTAGAAGCATGCCCGACACGATGTTCGATACAGCGACCCTCACCCGTGCGGTGCAGCTGGCATCGCGTGCGCCTTCTCTGCACAACACCCAACCGTGGCGGCTGGTGGCTCAACGTGATTGTCTGCATCTGCACCTCGACCCCAGTCGGGTGGTGACCGCAACCGACCGGTCCTCGCGTGAAGCGATCATCAGCTGCGGTGTGCTGCTGGACCATCTGCGGGCTGCCATGGCCGCAGCCGGGTGGGCCACCGCTGTCGACCGCTTTCCCAACCCCAATGACCCCGATCATCTGGCGACGCTTCAGTTCTCGCCGATGGACTTCGTCACCGACGCCCACCGCCGGCGGGCCGATGCGATCCTGGCGCGGCGCACCGACCGCCTGCCGATGACCGGGTACGCGGACTGGGATGCCTTCGAAGCGTTGCTGCGGGCGCGGTTGCCCGACGGCCCGGTGCATCTGGACGTGCTGGCCGAGGACGCGCGCGAAACGGTGGCCGAAGCCGCGGCGTTGACCGAGTCGCTTCGCCTCTACGACTCCGCCTACCACGCTGAACTTGCTTGGTGGACAACACCGTTCGCAACCGAAGACGGTATCCCGCAGAGCTCGCTGGTGTCGGCGGCCGAAAGCGAGCGTGTGGCGGTGGCACGCACGTTCCCGGTCACCGCACACACCGATCGGCGTCCCAACGTCCGCGACGATTCGGCGACCCTGGTCGTGCTGTCCACGGACGGGTACAGCCGGGCCGACGCCCTCGATGCGGGCGAGGCCCTCTCGGCGCTGTTGCTGGAATGCACGCTCTCGGGCCTGAGTACTTGCCCGGTGAGCCACGTGACCGAGCTGCACGCCAGCCGCGACATCATCGGCACCCTGATCGGCCGCGACGCCTGCCCGCAGCTGCTGGTCCGGATCGGTATCGCCCCGACGATCACCGACGCGCCACCGCCGACTCCGCGCCGCGCCGTCGAGGCCTTCCTGACCTTCGAATCCTGACCGTCCCAAATAGGAGCTGACCCATGACCGACACCCTGATCGATCCCGCCTCCACGACTGCTCCCACCGCTGGTGCGGCCGTCGTGGTCGAAGCCGACGGCCGCACCGCCAGCAACGACGCCCTGCACACCGCGATCGACGAAGCCGTGCGGCGCGGCGCGCCGTTGCGGGTGCTGACCACCTGGGGGGCCCGGCACCGCGAGATGTACGACGCGACCGCCGTCGCTGAGCGCGACCGCCTGTCGGCCGCACAGCTCGAGCGCCGCCTGACCCGTGCGCTGAAGCGCTCGCCAGACCTTGATGTGCAGAGCATCGACGGCTACGACAGCGTTGCGGAATACCTGGCGGTACATCCGGAGTCGGCCCAGGTGCTCGTGCTCGGTGCCGACCACTCGGATTCGGCTGGGTTGCAGGCGGTGTTGGCGCGCTCGGGTTGCGCGGTGCTCACTTGCGATCGGCGCCCCCGGTTGTGAGACTCGGGGAATGATCAGAGTTTTTCTGGTCGATGACCATGAGGTGGTTCGCCGCGGGCTGATCGACCTGCTCAGTGCAGACCCGGAGCTGGACGTGATCGGCGAGGCCGACTCGGTGTCCCAAGCGCTGGCCCGGGTGCCTGCGCTGGCGCCCGATGTCGCGGTGCTCGATGTCCGGTTGCCTGACGGCAACGGCATCGAGCTGTGCCGGGAACTGCTGTCGCGCATGCCTGATCTGCGCTGCCTGATGCTGACGTCGTTCACGTCCGACGAAGCCATGCTGGATGCCATCCTGGCCGGCGCCAGCGGCTACGTGGTCAAAGACATCAAGGGCATGGAACTGGCCCAGGCGATCAAGGACGTCGGGGCCGGGAAGTCGCTGCTGGACAACCGCGCCGCCACGGCGCTGATGGCCAAACTGCGGGGCGACGCCGAGCGCTCCGACCCGTTGGCCGGGCTGACGCAGCAGGAGCGAGTGCTGTTGGACCTGCTGGGGGAGGGGCTGACCAACCGGCAGATCGCGGCCCGGATGTTCCTGGCCGAGAAGACCGTGAAGAACTACGTGTCGCGGTTGCTGGCCAAGTTGGGCATGGAACGCCGCACGCAGGCCGCGGTATTCGCCTCCACGCTCGATCGTCGTGATCACCAGTGATGCCAGGGTCTTTGGTCCCTGGCGGATAGGGCTTTCGCCCATGGTGCCGCGAACTGCGCGGCCATAGCCTCACGGCTATGGGAATCGGAATGTCAACGCGCAGTGAGCCGGTCACGATCCTGTCCGAGCGTGAGTGCTGGGAACTGCTGGGCAGTGTGTCGCTCGGCCGCCTCGTCACCGCAGTCGACGACGAGGCGCACGTCTTCCCGGTGAACTTCGTGGTGCAGAACCGAACCATCCTGTTCCGCACCGCGGCGGGGACGAAGCTGATCAGCGCGGCCATCAACAACCAGGTGGTGTTCGAAGCCGACGATCACACCGCGGCCGAAGGCTGGAGCGTGATCGTGCGAGGTGTTGCACGCACCCTGCGTACGGACGAGGAACTGGCCGAAGCCGAACAGGCGCAGTTACTGCCGTGGACTGCGACGTCGAAAACGCACTATGTGCGGGTGTCCCCGGTCCGGGTCACCGGCCGCCGCTTCCGGTTCGGACCTGAACCGGCCGCCGAGTGACGACCCCGGACGAGCTTGGTGCGCCGCGGCCGGTAGTGCCAGCATGGTGGACGTGACTGGTCACCGTGCGCACCCCGACGATGAACAGCGGACTCCGCAGTTGAGGGACACGCTCTCGCAGCTGCGGTTGCGCGAATTGCTCACCGAGGTCCAGGACCGTGTCGAGGAGATCATCACCGGCCGCGACCGGATCGACGGCCTGGTCGAGGCGATGCTCGCGGTGACCTCGGGACTGGACCTCGAGGTCACGCTGAGCACCATCGTGCGGACGGCGATCGAGCTGGTCGACGCCCGCTACGGTGCGTTGGGTGTCCGTGGCGACGAGCATGAGCTGACCGAGTTCGTCTATCAGGGCATCGACGACGAAACCCGGGCCGTGATCGGGCATCTGCCCGAAGGGCGTGGCGTGCTGGGTGTGCTGATCGACGATCCGAAACCGATCCGGCTCGACGACATCCGCCAACATCCCGCCTCGGTCGGGTTCCCGCCCAATCACCCGCCGATGCGGACTTTTCTGGGTGTCCCGGTGCGGATCCGCGACGAGGTGTTCGGCAACCTCTACCTCACCGACAAGACCAACGGGCAGCCGTTCAGTGAGGACGATGAGGTGCTCGTGGAGGCCCTGGCCGCGGCTGCGGGCGTGGCCGTGGAGAACGCCCGGCTCTACGAACTGTCCCGAGACCGGCAGGCCTGGATCGCCGCCACCCGCGATATCGGCACCGAACTGCTCGGCGGTACCGATCCGGCCAGGGTGTTCCGCATGGTGGCCGATGAGGCGCTCAAACTGACGGGTGCCGACCGGATCGTGGTCGCCGTGCCCGGCAGCGAGGTCCCCGCCGGTGAGGCCGACACCCTCGTGGTGGCCGCCACCGCGGGCAGTCCGACCACGGTCGACTCGATTCCGGTGGGCCCGCACGGAGCGGAGGACGCGGTGGGCGCGGCGTTCCGCGACGGCACTCCGCACCGGCTCGACCGCCTCGAGTTGGACGGCGCGGGTGGCCCGGCGCTGGTGCTGCCGCTGCGTGCCATCGACACGGTGGCCGGTGTGCTGGTGGCCGTGCGCGCCGACGGCGCCCGGAGCTTCACCGCCGAGCAGCTCGACATGGCCGCGGCGTTCGCCGACCAGGCCGCGGTGGCCTGGCAGCTGGCCAGCTCTCAGCGCAGCGTGCAGGAGTTGGAGATCCTGGCCGATCGGGACAGGATCGCCCGGGACCTGCACGATCACGTGATCCAGCGGCTGTTCGCGGTGGGCCTGTCGCTGCAGGGCACGATCCCGCGGGCGCAGTCTCCGGAGGTGCAACAACGGCTCACGGGAACTGTCGATGACCTACAGGCGGTCATTCAGGAGATCCGGACCGCGATCTTCGATCTGCACGGTGCGCAGGCCGGCACGACGCGGCTGCGGCAGCGGCTCGACAAGGTGATCGCCCAGTTCGCCGACGCGCCGATACACATCAGCACGCGGTTCGTCGGCCCGCTGTCAGTGGTCGATGCGACCCTGGCCGATCATGCCGAGGCGGTGCTGCGCGAGGCGATCAGCAATGCGGTACGTCATTCGGGGGCAAGTGAACTCACCGTTCTCGTGGAGGTGGCCGACGACCTGTCCATCGAGGTGTCCGACAACGGCTGTGGGATCGCCGCCGAGGTCACCGAGAGCGGGCTGGGGAATCTGCGGGCCCGCGCGTTGAGCGCGGACGGCCAGTTCACGATCACCGACCGGCCCGGTGGCGGGACCGTGTTGCGTTGGGCCGCACCGCTTCCCGAGTAGCAGCCATACGCCGACCAGACGCAAAAGCACCCGAAAACGCCGGTTATCGGGTGCTTTTGCGTCTGCTCGCGCAGAGAAGGTGAGGGCTACTCGGCGTCCTTGACTTTCGCCATGGCGAGCACATCGAGGCGCTTGTCCAGCTCGGCCTCCGACAGCTTGTCGCCGATCAGGCCGCGGTCGATCACGGTCTGGCGGATGGTCTTCTTCTCCTTCAGGGCCTGCTTGGCGACCTTGGCGGCCTCCTCGTAGCCGATCGCCGAGTTCAGCGGCGTCACGATCGACGGGGAGGACTCGGCCAGGGTGCGCAGGTGGTCCTCGTTGGCCACCAGGCCGTCGATGCACTTGGCGGCGAACAGCTTCGATACGTTGGCCAGCAGGGTGAACGACTCGAGCACGTTGCGGGCCATCATCGGGATGTACACGTTGAGCTCGAAGGCGCCCGACAGGCCACCGACGGTGACGGCGGCGTCATTGCCGATGACCTGGGCGGCCACCTGGGTGACCGCCTCGGGCAGAACCGGATTGACCTTGCCCGGCATGATCGAGCTGCCCGGCTGCAGATCCGGCAGCTGGATCTCGCCCAGGCCGGTCAGCGGGCCCGAGCCCATCCAGCGCACGTCGTTGGCGATCTTGGTCAGTGAGACGGCGATGGTCTTCAGCGCGCCGGACGCCTCGACCAGCCCATCGCGGGCCGCCTGGGCCTCGAAGGAGTCAGCGGCGGTGCGCAATTCGGCCAGACCGGTCTGGTTGACCAGCACCTCGACCACCTTGGGGCCGAAGCCGTCGGGGGCGTTGAGCCCGGTGCCCACGGCGGTGCCGCCGATGGCGAGTTCACCCAGGCGGGGCAGGGTGGCCTTGACCCGTTCGATGCCGGCCTCGACCTGACGGGCGTAGCCGCCGAACTCCTGGCCCAGCGTCACCGGCACCGCGTCCATCAGGTGGGTGCGGCCGGACTTCACCACGGTCTTCCACTGCTTGGCCTTGGCGGCCAGCGACTCGTGCAGAATCTCGAGTGCCGGGATCAGGTGGCGCACAGCGGCTTCGGTGGCCGCGATGTGGGTGGCCGTCGGGAACGTGTCATTGGAGCTCTGCGACATGTTCACGTCGTCGTTGGGATGAACGGTCACGCCGTTGCGGGCGGCGATCGAGGCGATGACCTCGTTGGCGTTCATGTTGGAGCTGGTGCCCGAGCCGGTCTGGAACACGTCGATCGGGAACTGGTCGTCGTGCAGGCCGTCGGCGATCTCACCCGCCGCGGCGATGATGGCGTCAGCCTTCTCGGCGGCCAGCAGGCCCAGGTCCTTGTTGACCTGTGCGCAGGCCGCCTTCAGCAGGCCCAGCGCGCGGATCTGGGTGCGCTCCAGGCCGCGGAAGGAGATCGGGAAGTTCTCCACGGCGCGCTGGGTCTGTGCCCGCCACAGGGCGTTGACCGGCACCCGGACCTCGCCCATGGTGTCGTGTTCGATGCGGTATTCGGTCTCGACAGCGTTGTCGGTGCTCATACGTGCCTTTCTCGGAGGACTTCGGAGTTACGGGAGCGGGTAGGCGGCGGTCTTGTCGCCGGTGAAGTCGATGGCCGAGTACTCGTTGAGTTTCGTCAGCCGGTGGTAGGCCTCGATCATCCGGACGGTGCCGGACTTGGACCGCATCACGATGGACTGCGTGGTGCAGCCACCGGGGTAGTACTGCACGCCCTTGAGCAGGTCACCGTCGGTGACGCCGGTCGCGCAAAAGAAGACGTTCTCGCCCGCGACCAGGTCGTCGGTCGACAGGACCTGGTCCAGGTCGTAGCCCGCGTCGATGGCCTTCTGGCGTTCGGCGTCGTCGGTCGGGGCCAGCTGCGCCTGGATCGCGCCGCCCATGCAGCGGATCGCTGCCGCGGCGATGATGCCCTCGGGTGTCCCGCCGATGCCGGCCAGGATGTCGGTACCCGAGTTGGGGCGGCAGGCCGAGATCGCGCCGGCGACGTCGCCGTCGGTGATCAGCCGGATGCGGGCACCGGCGGCGCGGGCATCGTCGATCAGCTGGGCATGGCGCGGCCGGTCCAGGATGCACACGGTGAGATCGCTCACCGACGCTCCACGCACCTTGGCCACCCGCCGGATGTTCTCACCGATCGGGGCGGTGATGTCGATGGCGTCGGCGCACTCCGGGCCGACGGCGATCTTGTTCATGTAGAACACCGCCGACGGGTCGAACATGGCGCCCCGCTCGGCGACCGCGAGCACCGAGATGGCGTTGGGCATGCCCTTGCTCATCAGCGTGGTGCCGTCGACCGGGTCGACGGCGAAGTCGCACTCCGGTCCGTCGCCGTTGCCGACCTCTTCACCGTTGAAGAGCATCGGTGCTTCGTCTTTCTCGCCCTCGCCGATCACCACGACGCCGCGCATCGATACCGAGTTGACCAGCTCACGCATGGCGTCGACAGCGGCCCCGTCGCCGCCTTCCTTGTCGCCGCGGCCGACCCAGCGGCCTGCTGCCATGGCACCGGCCTCGGTCACCCGGACGAGTTCGAGGGCAAGGTTGCGATCCGGGGCTTCTCCCCGCGTGGGACTCATGGCCCAGATTGTCCCAGAACGTGGTCAACGTTTGGGAGCTGGGATACTGACGAGCATGTCCTCCGAGCCGACGTCTGAGCCAACCCCGGTCCCCAAGCCGGAAAAGTCGCGGTTGTTGCAGGACGGCCGGGATATGTTCTGGTCGATGGCTCCGCTGGTCGTGGCCTGCATCGTACTGGCCGGAATGCTCGGTATGTGCTCGTTTCAGGCCGGTGGGCCCGGGGCGGGTCCGCCTCCGGAATTCGATGCGCCGGCCGCACTGCAGGCCGACGCGGACGCCCTGAAGATTCCGATCCGGCTGCCTCAGCTGCCCGAGGGCTGGCATCCCAACTCCGGCAGTCGCCACGGCATCGACGGTGGTATGACGCTGCCCGGCGGCCAGCATGGCCGCGCGGTGTCCTCGCGTATCGGCTATCTGGCGCCCAACGGCAAGTATCTGAGCCTGACCCAGAGCAACGCCGACGAGGCCGCCCTGGTGGCTTCGATCAAGCCGGATTCGTATGCGTCGGGCACCGAGGATGTCGACGGGGTGACCTGGGTGGTCTACGAGAGCAGCGACCCGGAACCGGTGTGGACGACGAGGCTGAGCGGACCGGCACAGGTTGCGATCACAGGCGCCGGTGGTACTGATGAGTACCGTACGCTGGCGAGTGCGACGCAGAAGCAGTCGCCGCTGCCGACCAAGAGGCCGTGACGCACTAACGGATGGAGCCCGTGTTGTCGTCGCCAGTTGCAGATCTCACCGGGTGGACCGCCACCCCATTCACCGCCGCCGATCAGACCTACGACGTGTACCGCAAGGGCGAAGGCCCCGGTGTGGTCCTGATTCCCGAGATTCCCGGCCTGCATCCCGGGGTGCTCGCGCTGGGCAACCACCTGGTGGAAAACGGCTTCACGGTGGCCGCCCCGTCTTTGTTCGGCACCCCCGGCGCGGCTGCGGTACGTCCGGGTGCCATCCCGGTCATGCTGAAGGCCTGCGTGACAAAGGAATTCGCCGCCTTCGCGACGAACGCCGACCGGCCCGTCGCGCATTACCTGCGGGCGCTGGCCCGCGATCTGAACGCCAACACACCCGGTAAGGGCGTCGGCGTCATCGGGCAGTGCTTCACCGGCGGGTTCGCACTTGCCGCCGCGGTGGACGACAGCGTGCTGGCCCCGGTGCTGAGCCAGCCGTCGGTGCCGGTGGCCCTGACCGCGGCGCAGAAGCGCGATCCGGGCATGTCGGAGGCCGAGCTCAAGATCATCGAACAGCGCGCCGCCAATGACGGCCTGTGCGCACTGGCGCTGCGCTTCAGTCAGGACCGGCTGGCACCAGGGGAGCGGTTCGCCACCCTCAAGGCGCGGCTCGGCGACGCATTCGAGGTCATCGAGATCGACTCGAAGAAGGGCAACGCCGACGGCATCCCGGCGTCGGCGCATTCGGTGCTCACCGATCAGGTGCGCGAGGTCGACGGGCATCCCGCGTATGAGGCACGGAAGCGGGTGGTGGCGTTCCTTACGGAACGTCTGGTGGCGTAACCGCCGACGGGGATTCGTCGGCGGCATCGGCGGTGTCGGCCTCCGGCGCCGGGGCCGCGCCCTTCTGCCGCCGCGACCACAACTTCTTGCGGGGCGCGTCGGGCTCGTCGGTTTCGAGCTCGACGCCCTTGTAGACGGCCAGGTACACGCTGACCGTGGTGACGATGATGATCATCAGGACCGGCCCGATCACCAGACCGAAGAAGCCGAACATCGAGATGCCGGCGAACACCGCCAGCAGCATCAGCGCGGGATCGAGTCGGGCCGCCTTGGGCACCAGCCACGGACGCAACAGATTGTCGATGTTGGTGACCACCAGCAGGTGGAACACCACCACGAAAATACCGCCGAAGATGTTGCCGAAGAACATCATTCCGATGCCGAACGGGATGGTGACGATGCCGCCGCCGAGCGGGATGACCGACAGCGCGGTCAGCAGGATCGCGAAGACGAAGAACCCCTCGTGGAAGCCCGCGATGTAGATCGATATCGCCCCGGCCACGCCCTGGCAGAACGCGATCACGAACTGGCCCTTGACCGTTCCCTTCACCATGGCGCCGGTCTTGGCCAGGTACAGGTCGGTGATCTCCTCACCCAGCGGATTCAGCCGGCGGATCAGGGTGGCCATCTCGTCCTTGTTGACCAGCATCGAGATGAACACGTACAGGAAGATGATCGACGAGGTGATGGCGCCGACCATGCCGCCGACTGCCCCCTGCAGGACGCTCAGCAGCCATTCGCCGAGGTGCTGGGAAAGCTTGATTACGGTGTCGCGCAATGAATCTGCGCTGAGGCGGATGTCCAGGAAGGGCACCCGTGCCAGCAGTGAGTTGACCAGTTGCAGGGCCCGGTCGCCCAGGGTGCTGAGGTCGGTGTTGCCGATCCAGTTGCTGACCGTGTTGACGAGCTGGGTGACCTGGACGATGGCCATGAACACCACTAGCGACACCGGGATGATCACCATGAGTATGGCGACCAACAGCGTCAGCGTGGCCGAGAGGCCGGTACCGAATCTGCGCTGAAACCGTTGGTAGAGCGGGGTGAACAAGTAGGCGCCGACCGCGGCCATCACGATCAGGACGAAGAAGCTGCGCAGGAAGTAGGCCCCGAGTAGCAGGGCGAGCACTGTGAAGACCGCCAGCGCTCGCTTCTGGGTGAGGGTGAACTGGTCTTTCATCAGATCCCTTCCCGACGTTGCGCTGACCCTATCGTCACGCGGGCGTGACGGTCGGCATTGACTTCACTCCAGCGTGACGTCGGAGACCAGAGCCGAGCGGCGGGCGGCCTGGCCGGCCCGTTGTGCGGCGACGAAGCGCATCGAGAGCCGTTGCATCAGGCCGGGCGCCAGGCGGGCGATCAGCCAGGAGGCATGGGCGCGACGGGGTTTGACCAGGATGGCTCTATTGCGCGAGATGGCGCGCAAGGCGTCGGCGGCGAGCCGATCGGCGTCGTAGGCGGTCTTGACTCCTTGGCCCTGCAGGAAGTAGTCGCGGCCGACGAAACTGCCGACCGCGCCCTTGTCCAGGATCGGAGTCTCGACTGCGGCCGGGCAGACCGCCAGCACGCCCACGCCGTGGGCGGCCGCCTCCGAACGCAGGGCCAGCGACAGCCCGACGACGGCGTGCTTGGTCATCACATAGCTGGTGAGCTGACCCGCGGCGGCCAACCCGGCCATCGAGGCGGTGTTGATGATGTGGCCGTGGCCCTGCCGGATCATCTGCGGATACGCCGCGGCGACACCGTGGACGACCCCGCGCACGTTGATGTCGATGATGGCGTTCCACTGGTCGAGCGTGAGCAGTTCGGTGTCACCGCCCCAGACGATGCCGGCGTTGTTGAACATCAGATCGAGCTTTCCGGCCCGTTCCACGACGCCGTCGACCGCGGCCTGCACGGCGGCCGCGTCGGTGACGTCGAGGCGTGCCGACCGGGCGCCGAGCGGCGCAGCGGTGCGCGCCGCCGCAGCCTCGTCAATGTCGGTGCAGAGCACCTCGGCACCGGCGGCGGTCAACGCGCGGCACAGCGCTGCGCCGATCCCGGACCCGGCGCCGGTGACGATCGCCTGCTTACCGGCGAGCGTGCTCACGCCTGGGTCAGCTTCATGACATGGCCGAGAATGTCCGGATAGCGCTTGAGGTGCGCGCCCCCGTTGAGATCGAGCACCTCGCCGGTCAGCCAGGACGCCTGCGGGGAACACAGGAACACCACGGCCGCAGCGATGTCCTCGGGGGTTCCGCTGCGACCCAGCGCGGTGTTCTCGACGTACTCCTCGACCACCCCGGGGATCATCGCCGCGGGATCGGTCAGCGGAGTCTTCACGAATCCCGGCGCGATCGCGTTGACCCGGATGCCACGCGGTCCCATCTCGAGGGCGGCCACCTGCGTGAGCATCGACAACCCGGCCTTGGCCGCGCAGTAGGCGCTCATGCCGGCCGCGGGCTGGCGGCCGTTCAGCGATGAAATCAACACCAGGGCACCACCTTCGGGCAGGGCCCGGCCGGCGTGTTTGGCGACGATGAATCCGCCGTTGAGGCAGACGTCGACGACCGAGCGGAAGTCGTCGACCGGCATATCGGTGATCAGTCCGACGTTGCTGAACCCCGCGCAGTTGAGCACGATGTCAACAGAACCGGCGCGGGTAACTTCAGTGAACAACTTCTGCACCGCATCCTCGTCGGTGACGTCGACGTAGAAGCTGGTGTGTGGTGCGCCGAGCTCGGCAGCCCGGGCCGCTGCGCCGTCGGCATCACGGTCGGCGATGACGATGCGGCAGCCGTCGGCGGCCAGCGCCTGGGCACTGGCCCACCCGATCCCCGAGGCCCCGCCGATGACGATCGCTACGCGATTCATTGACATTCCGCTGCTCATTCCTTCTCCTCGCGCGAGCGCTCGTCGGCCCGATCCGGGCGGTGGTCGCCCCACTTCTTGTCGATGGCGTTCCATGGGTCGGCCAACTGTCCGGGATAGTCCTTGTACGCGGACTTGGACCGCAGGAAGGCGCGAATCAAGGGCGCCGCCAGGCCGATCGGGAAACGCTTCAACCCGGCGTTCGCCCTGGTGTCCGCCAGCAGTTGCGGCCAGGAGTGATGCTGGAACCCGAGCGCTTCCTGCGCCCGGCTGGTGTCCATCCAGTCGGTGGCGAACCAGGCGGCGTCATCGTCGGGGTTGCCGGGTCGGCCGATCGGCAGGCCGCCCCTGATCCCCATCGCGGCAGCTGCTTGCGAACCGACTCCGGACTGGATGTGGCGGTGCGTCTCGGCGTCGCCGCCGATCAGCAGCACCTCGTGGTTGGCGGTTTCGGTCGGGACCGTGGTGGCGGCGACGAACGCTGCCGCCACATCACGAACGTCCACGGTCTGCAGCCGCCCGTCGGCGGGCAGCACACTCTCGAACGAGATGAGGTCAACGTCGATGCCGAGGCTGAACTCGGAGCTCATGACCCCACCGAGACGCAAGATCAGCCAATCCAGCTTCGAGGCTCGGACCAGGGCTTCGGCCTCGACCTTGTGCGCGCCGTAGATGTCGGATGGGTTGGTCGGGGTGTCCGGGGTCAACACGTCGTCGATGTGGTGCGGATTGCGGGCACCGTAGACCGCGATGCTCGATGCCTGGACGAACCGAGGCGGAGTCGGTTGGGCCTCGGCGGCCCGCAGCAGCGACGCGGTGGCCTCGACGT
Source organism: Mycobacterium sp. DL99 (assembly GCF_004762045.1). Lineage (GTDB taxonomy): Bacteria > Actinomycetota > Actinomycetes > Mycobacteriales > Mycobacteriaceae > Mycobacterium. The sequence continues at coordinate 5,040,213 of NZ_SJOM01000007.1, read as the reverse complement.
TCACCTTTCGGGCCAGCCCACGGCGCATGTAGCAGAACGGCGGGATGATCGCGGCGAGGTGGATGATCGCGGCCGGTGCGACCGCAGCCACGAGTGCGTCAACGGCAGCGGCGTCGGTCAGATCGGCCCAGCGCACCTGTACGGATGACGGGAGCACGGCGGCGGCCTTGCGGTTCGCGGGGACGTCGAGATCGGTCGCGACCACCGTGCGCCCGCCGGCGGCCAGCGTTTTCACGACGGCTGAGCCCACCAAACCGAACGCTCCGGTAACCAACACAGCGTCGGACATAGGTCTCCTCGCTAGAACGTGTTGCAACACTAGCGAACGCCGATGTGGTGTGTGTCACCGCGATCCGGACGGGGTTGTCGGGTTTTCGGCGGGCTGTTCGCCCCTGATTGCTCAGCAACCGGTCCACGGCCGTCGTACTGGGGGAGTTTGATGGAAGGCGAATGTTGCTGCCGTTGCCTCAAAAGCATTGATCAGTGGCACTGTCGGCCGATGAGCGTGACTGACATCACGCTGCACACCCCACTGTGACGCGTTTGCCGGAATGGTCGTCGTTACCGGATTTGGAAATTTGCCCGAGACCTATGCAAGGTGTGGCTGTAGGTATCAACGAAAGTGAGCCGATCGCAGGCGTTTGTGATGTACTCGGTTGCACGCGTCAGCAATTGGGGAGGTGTGGGATGTCCGAAGATGTCGTGACGGGGGTTAACGGCAGCGACTCCGGTGAAATTGCCGAAGAAGTTGCTGTGGGTTCCTCGGTGGTGGTGTATCCGGGAACTGACGAAGAACTGCATGGCACCGTTGTCGAAGATTTCGCCGACTTGGCCGGGACCGCGGTCGAGGTCGCCGGCGAGCGAATCGTCGAACCGGCACGGCGGTGGGCCGTCAACCTTGACGACGGTGGCCTGGTGTTCGTCGACGACGACAGCATCGCGCTCGCCGCGCAAGCCGCCTGAGTTCCGGGTAGATCACCGCACGCTCAGCGGAAGCTGACGTAACCGGCGAACCAGCAGGCTGGGTTGCCATTCGGCATCCCCGGCCGGTCGAATGGTGTTGTCGGTGCCCAGTAGAGACGACATCACGATGCGGGCTTCGAGCCGGGCCAGCGCGGCCCCGAGGCAGAAGTGCCCGCCCTTGCCGAATGCCAAGTGGTTCTTGGTATTCGGCCGGTCGAGCCGGAATTCGTTCGGGTACTCGAACACTGCGTCGTCCCGGTTGGCCGCGCCCCACAGCAGCAGCAGGTGGCTGTCCGCGGGCAATGCGACTCCTGCCAGTTCGGTATCGGCCAAGACGTGGCGATAGTGCCCCCGGAACGGGGACTCGAACCGCAGGACCTCCTCGAGAAACGGCGCGATCATCGTGGGATCCGTTCGCAGCCGCTCGGCCAGGTCGGGCCGGCGGCTCAGAATCCACACGGCGCTGCCGATCAACGATGCGGTCGATTCGCCTCCCGCCCCCACCAGCTGGATCAGCATGAACACCGCTGTGTCGCGGGACACCCGCTCGGCCGCGCAGTACCCGGCCAAGTCCCCGAGCAGGTTTTCCCGTGGGTTTGCCGAAGCTGCACCGAACTGTTCGGTCAGGTACCCGCCGAGTTCGACGGCCGCGATCCCCGACGTGGTCAGCTGGTCGGCGTCGACCAAACCGTCGAGGAGCTGAGTGCTGGCATAAGCCCACGTCACGAGCCGGTCCACGTCGTCGGCTGGAAGCCCGAGCAACCGCGCGACCACCAGCATGGGCAGCCGGTCGGCCAGTGCGGACATCCAGTCGAACTCCCCGCCGGCCTCGGCGAGCAGTTCTGCGGCCGTGGTGGCGATGAACGGCTCGAGCTCGGAGATCCGCTTGGCCGCCATCCGGGGTAGCACCAACTTGCGATGCGCGGCGTGGACCGGATCGTCGGCGGTGGCCAGCACGTGGACGGGGTTGCCCGGCTCGCCCATGCCGAAGGGGGAGACGGTGCCGTCGGGCTGAGACCACATGGTCGCCGTGAGATTCGAGGAGAAGTCCTGCGCGCGTGCGGTGGCCTCGATGACGGCGTCGAATGACGTCACCACGAAGAACGGGGACTCGCCGACCTGTGCCACCGGCGCGTGGGCCCGCAGCCGGTCATAGAGCGGATACGGATCCTGCAGGCAGTGCGGCTCGAACAGTTCGTGTGCCAGAAGCATTTGCCCAGGTTGGCTGGCGATTCTGGGCGAGTCAACGACGTCGGGACAAGTTGATATTCGCCGACCGGACTCGTGGTGCGGACGCGTCTCAATCCAGCGCGGTGACCTGCAGACCGGCTGAGAATTATTCAGCATACTGTCTCAGCATGCGATAAATTAGTCGCTATGTCTCCTGGGCGCACGGACTGGTTGGTCGGGGGCGACCGACGGGTCGAGGCTGCCGAGCGCATCTACACCGCTGCGGCCGAGATGGCGGCCCGCGACGGGTTTGACGCACTGGACATCGACGCGCTGGCGGCCCGGGTGCACTGCTCGCGCGCGACGGTCTACCGGCACGCCGGTGGCAAGGCGCAGATCCGCGACGCTGTATTGGCCAGGCTGGCGGCTTCGATCGTGGGAGAGGTGCGTCGAGCGGTCGACGGGCTGACCGGAGCGCAGCGGGTTTTGACCGCCGTTACCGTTGCACTGCAACGCATCCGAGCCGATCCGATGTTCGATCTGCTCCTCGGCTCACTGCGCAGCGGCGGCGGGATGGCGGACCTGACGCAATCGCCGGTGCCTGCCGCGTTCGCCACCGAACTCACCGGTCTGGGCGAGGACGACCCCGCGGCCGCGGCATGGATCGTGCGCCTGGTGCTGTCACTGCTGGTCTGGCCGGGTGACGATGAGGCCGCCGAGCGGGAGGTGTTACGGCGCTTCGTCGCCCCGGCGTTCGGTGAGGCCCAACCCTAGTCGGCGCGGCGCACACACCGAAAGCCGATGTGGCTCATACCCGTATCCACCATCTGGGGCCGCCGCGCGGCGGGGCGGTACCGCATGCAGTAGCTGTCGGCACAGAGGAACGAGCCGCCCTTGATCACCCTGCGCCCGATCTGGAACTGCGGCTGGTTCGGGTCGTAGGTGTCCGCGGCGCAACACGGTGTGGTGGCGCGGTCCTCGCCGTACCAGTCCGTGGTCCACTCCCAGACATTGCCTGCCATGTCGAACAGGCCGTAGCCGTTGGGTTCGAAGCTGCCGACCGGTTTCGTTGTGCCATAACCGGTGTCAGGCAGGTAGGGGAACTCGCCGTGCCAGTAGTTCGCCAGGCGCTGCCCGGGTTGCTCGGGCTCGTAGCCCCACGTGTATGCCGCACCGGCGATCCCGCCGCGGGCCGCGGTCTCCCACTGGGCCTCGCTCGGCAGTTCCAGGCCGGCCCAGTCCGCATAAGCTACGGCATCGTCAAAGGCGATGTGCACCACCGGATGCTGCTCGCGTCCCTTCAGGGACGATCGCGGCCCGCGGGGGTGATTCCAGCACGCGCCCGGCGTCCAGGCCCACCACTGGTTGATGTGCCGCAGGTCCACCGGACCCGAGGTGCGCTGGAACACCATCGAGCCGGGAACCAGGTTTTCCGCCGGAGCGCCCGGGAAGTCGTCCGGGTTCACCGGACGTTCGGCGACCGTGAGATAGCCGGTGGCGTCCACGAATTCGGTGTAATCGGCGTTGGTCACCTGTTGACGCTGGATCCAGAACCCCGCGGTGGCGACCTCCCTGGCCGGCGCCTCCTCGGGGTAGTGCGCGTCAGAGCCGAGGACCGCCGTCTGTGCCGGAATCCAGACCAGATCGGCTGATGTCATGCGTCGAGTCGACCACTTCGGTGCGGACTCAGTCAAAGACCGTCGTCCAATCGTCGCGCATACTCGCCACCGTCCAGCCACGGTCGGCGGCCAGCCCCAGTGCCTTTTCGGCTCCTGCGGTGTAATCGAATTCGCGTTCGGCGTCGTCATGACGCACCAGCAGACCCAACGACGGGCCCGTGCCGCCGCCGGCGTACTCCAACATCTGGATATCGCCGTTGGAGTTGCCCGCCGCGAAGATCGGCCGACGCCCGACGCGCCCCCAGATGCGCACTGCCTTGACCGGACCGTCATTGAGGAACTCCGGTGTGGCCGTGGTCTTGAGCTGACCGTCGACGAAATCGAGCCCCACCGAGCTGCCGATCACCCGCTCGGGCGGGATGCCGTACATCGACTCTGTCACCGGGCGCATGAAATCACGGCCGCCACCGGAGGTGATGTAGTTGGTGAAGCCGTTGGCCTCCAGGTAACGCAGCAGTTCGACCATCGGCTGATAGCCGCACGCGGTGTACGGCCGGTTCAGTGTCGGGTGCTGCGCCTCGGCGAAGAACGCCGCGATCCGGTCCGCGTGATCCTCGACGGTCAGTCCCGCGTACGCCGAAAGTACGCCGCCGGCAAGGACTTTCAGGGCCGAATCATCACCGTTGTAATGCTTGGTGACGGCATCCCCGAACCAGGCCAGATCGCCGGCGGCCGCAGCCTGATACGGCTGCTCGGCTGCCAGCGCCGGCTCGGCGGCGGCCTGCTCGGCCAGCCGGCGCACCAGGAAGTCCAGCTGGATGTAGGCCGGCTTCTCACACCACAGGGTGCCGTCGTTGTCGAAGACCGCGACCCGGGCTTCCGGCGCAACGAAATCCGGACCGTCGGTGGTGACGCGGCCCACGAAGTCGACGATCGCCGACTTCGTGGGTCCCTCGGCCCAGGAAAGCAATTCCGTCACCGCCTAGCCGCCGCCCGTTGCGAGGAACTTCTTGAGTTCGTCCACGGCGTGATTGATGGTGAACGAAGCCGGCTCCTGGCGCGGCGGGAATTCCTTGAAGGTATCGAGGAACTGCGTCACGATCGCGGAGCCATAGAACATGAGGAACAGGCGGTCGATCATCCAGTCCCAGTAGGTGTTTGATGTAACGTCCGCACGCTCGAAGGGGTCGGTGCGCAGATTGAACAGCTTGGGCGCACGCAACTTGGTGAACGGCTCGAACCATACCTGCAGGGTGCCCTGGCAACGTTGCTCCATGAACACGATCTTCCAGTTGTCCGCTCGGATGCCCAGCACGTCGCCGTCGTCGGAGAAGTAGATCATTCCGCGGCGCGGACTCTTCTCCACCTCGCCGGTGAGGTATGGCAGCAGGTTGTACCCGTCGATATGGACCTTGTACTCGGTCTTTCCATCGGCCCCGGCCGTATGGCCTTTCTTCAACTTCTCGACGATATCCGGGTCGCCCGCCACGGCCAAGAAGGTGGGCAGCCAGTCGTGGTGCTGCACAATCTCATTAGAGATTGCGCCCGGCTTGATCTTCCCGGGCCAACGAATCATCTCCGGAATGCGGAACGCGCCCTCCCAGTTGGTGGCCTTCTCACTGCGGAACGGGGTGGTCGCACCGTCCGGCCAGGAGTTCGCGTGTGGGCCGTTGTCTGTCGAGTAGATGACGATGGTGTCCTCGGCGATACCCAAGTCGTCGACCAGGTCGAGAAGTGTGCCGACGTTGCGGTCGTGGTCGATCATGGTGTCGTGGTACGGGGACTGCCAGCGGCCGGCTTGTCCCCGACTCTCCGGCTTGGTATGAGTCCGGAAGTGCATGTGGGTCAAGTTCATCCACACAAAGAAGGGGGTGTCGGCTTCGTACTGGCGCCTGATGAAATCGGCACACGCGGAGGTTGTTTCGTCATCGACGGTCTCCATCCGCTTCTTGGTCAGCGGTCCGGTGTCCTCGATGCGCTGCTTGCCCACCGGCCCGTAGCGCTCGTCCACCTCGCCGGAGTCTTGGTCGGTGGCCCAGGAGTGAATGACGCCTCGGGGCAGCAACGCGGCCCGCATCTTCGGGGCTTCCTCGGCGGTGGGGTAGTCCTCGTGCTCCGGTTCCTCCTCGGCGTTGAGGTGGTACAGGTTGCCGAAGAACTCATCGAATCCGTGTTCGGTGGGTAGGTACTTGTTCAGGTCGCCGAGGTGGTTCTTGCCGAATTGCCCGGTGGCATAGCCCAGTGGCTTGAGCAGTTCGGCGATCGTCGGGTCCTCGGCCTGCAGTCCGACGTCGACGCCGGGCATGCCCACTTTGCTCATCCCGGTGCGGTACACGCTCTGACCGGTGATGAACGATGCCCGGCCCGCGGTGCAGCTCTGTTCGCCATAGGAATCGGTGAACAGCATGCCTTCGTTCGCGATGCGGTCGATGTTCGGCGTGAAGTACCCCATCATGCCGCGGCTGTAGCAACTGAGGTTCCAGATGCCGATGTCGTCGCCCCAGATGACCAGGATGTTCGGTTTTCCGTTCGGCATGACTCAGTCCTTCGCTAGAAACTCGTGCAACTTCTCGACGGCTTGATCCACGCTGAAGCTGGCCGGTGCGTGCCGAGGCGGGAAGTCCTTGAACGTCTCAAGGAACTTCGTCGCCATTGCGGTCGCGTAGAACACGAAGAAGTCGTGCCGCAGCAGCCATTCGTAGTACGTGTTCGACGTGATGTCGGCGAACTCGTACGGGTCGGTGCGCAGGTTGAACAACTTCGGCACCCGCAGGGGGGTGAACGGCTCGGCCCAGACCCGCAGGGTGCCTTGGCACCGCTGTTCGGCGAAGACGATCTTCCAGTTCTCGAATCGCAGCGCCACCAGGTCCCCGTCGTCGGAGAAATAGAAGAACCCACGCCGCGGGCTGGTCTCCACCTCGCCGGTCAGGTACGGCAACAGGTTGTACCCGTCGATGTGAACCTGGTACTCGGTCTCCCCGTCGGCACCGGCTTTGTGGCCCGTCTTGAGCTTCTCCGCGATGTCGGGATCACCGGCGGCGGCCAACAGGGTGGGCAGCCAGTCGTGGTGCTGGATGATCTCGTTCGAGACCGAGCCGGCCTTGATCTTTCCGGGCCAGCGGATCAGCTCGGGAATCCGGAAAGCGCCCTCCCAGTTGGTGTTCTTCTCGCTGCGGAACGGAGTGGTGCCGCCGTCGGGCCAGGTGTTGCGGTGCGGGCCGTTGTCGGTGGAGTAGATGACGATGGTGTCCTCGGCGATACCGAGCTCGTCGAGCACGTTCAGCACGGTGCCGACGTTGCGGTCGTGGTCGATCATCGTGTCGTGGTACGGCGACTGCCACAGCCCGGCCTGCCCACGGCTCTCCGGCTTGGTGTGGGTGTAGAGGTGCATGTGGGTGAAGTTGCACCACACGAAGAACGGATTGCCTTCCGCATGCTGACGCTTGATGTAGTCGACCGTGGAGTCGGCGATGTCCTCGTCGATGGTCTCCATCCGCTTGGTGTTCAGCGGGCCGGTGTCCTCGATGGTCTGCTTGCCGACGGGCCCGAACTTCGGGTCGTCCGGTTCGGTGGACACGTCGGTGGTGGCCTTGCACTTGAGCACGCCACGCGGTTTGGCCAGCTGGTAGAGCCGCGGGTACCGATCCTCGTGCGGGTAGTCGAAGTTCTCGGGTTCTTCCTCGGCGTTGAGATGGTAGAGGTTGCCGTAGAACTCGTCGAAACCGTGAACGGTCGGCAGGTATTTGTTGAGGTCGCCGAAGTGGTTCTTGCCGAACTGGCCGGTCGCGTACCCGAGCGGCTTGAGTAGCTCGGCGATGGTCGGATCCTCTGCGGCCCAACCGATGTCCACGCCGGGCACACCGACTTTGCTCATTCCGGTGCGATAGACGCTCTGCCCACTGATGAATGCCGCGCGGCCCGCGGTGCAACTTTGCTCGCCGTAGGAGTCGGTGAACCGCATGCCCTCGCTGGCGAGGCGGTCGATGTTCGGGGTGTGGTAGCCCATCAGGCCGTCGCTGTAGCAACTCAGGTTGCTGATGCCGATGTCATCGCCCCAGATCACGAGAATGTTCGGCTTGCCGTTTGGCATGTTTCAGTCCTCCTGTCGATCCCCGACTTTTTCGTCTCTGGCCGACGGTATGTGGTTTCGCCGGCCACCGGTGGGCTTCTCGACGCTTCTCAGCCGATATTTACCGACGCGCTCGCTTTGGGGCCGGGGCGTCGATCGGAGTCCATCGTCGAATTTGCCACCTCCTTCGATATTCTCGTTGTTCGGCGGGCGTATTGCCTTGTTGCCCAAACAAATATCCATTCAGGAACGCCGACACGAACATCGGTTGACCGGCAGATGGCCTCGAATCTTGGCCCAGGCTGGCTATTCTGTCGGAATCGTGGGTTCGTCCCGTGCCGACTGTCCGGCCGCCGTCTGCGATTGCTCTGATTGCCGTGGGAGCATCGCCGATGATTACGTGCGCCATTCGGGTACGAATCATTCGCGGAAACGTAACGCAATGGGTTCAGGGGGGATCCATGAGCAAATTCACCGAGACGATGTATGCAAACGCACATGCAAGCACCAGGGGGATGGTGACCGGTGAACCACATGCGCCGGTTCGGCATACTTGGGAACAGGTACATCAGCGGGCGCGTCGGGTCGCGGGCGGCCTCGCCGCGGCAGGCGTAGACCGCGGCGACGCGATCGCGGTGCTGGCCGGACTTCCGGTCGAGGTTGCGCCTACCGCCCAGGCGGTCTGGATGCGTGGCGCCAGCCTGACCATGCTGCACCAACCCACCCCTCGCACCGACCTCGTGAAATGGGCTGCTGAAACGGCCGAGGTGGTCGGAGCCATCGACACCGACACCGTTGTGCTATCCGAGCCATTTCTGGGTGCCGAGCCCGTGCTGGCCGAGCGCGGGGTGGCCGTTGTCACCATCGAGCAGCTGCTCGGTACGGAGCCGATCGACCCGGTGCACGTCGACGAGGACGACCTGGCGCTGTTGCAGCTGACGTCGGGCTCCACGGGGCCTCCCAAAGCGGTCCAAATCACCCACCGCAACCTGCATTCCAACGCTGAGGCGATGTTCGTCGGCGCCGAGTACAACCTAGACAGCGACGTGATCATCAGCTGGCTGCCGCTGTTCCACGACATGGGGATGACCGGGTTCCTGACAGTTCCGATGTACTTCGGTGCGGAGCTGGTCAAGATCACGCCAATGGATTTCCTGCAGGACGCGTTGCTGTGGGCGAGGCTCATCGACAAGTACAAGGGCACGATGACCGCCGCGCCGAACTTCGCCTATGCACTGTTGGCCAAGCGGTTGCGCAGGCAGGCCCAACCCGGCGAGTTCGACCTGTCGACGTTGCGATGGGCGCTGTCAGGTGCCGAGCAGGTTGAGCCGGCCGACGTCGAGGATCTGTGCGCTGCAGGCAAGCAGTTCGGCTTGCGACCAGAAGCGATTCTGCCGGCGTACGGCATGGCCGAGACCACGGTCGCGGTTTCGTTCTCGGAGTGCAACTCCGGCCTCGTGGTCGATGAGGTGGATGCCGACATCCTGGCGACGCTGCGACGTGCGGTGCCGACGAAGAACGGCAATCGTCGCCGGTTGGCGACACTGGGCCCCTTGCTGAGTGGGCTCAAAGCCCGCATTGTCGACGAGGACGGGAAAGTGCTTCCGGCCCGCGGTGTCGGAGTGATCCAGGTCCGCGGCGAATCACTGACCCGGGGCTACACCACGGCGGCGGGATTTGTGCCCGCACAGGACGAGCGGGGCTGGTACGACACCGGCGATCTGGGCTACCTGATGGAGAACGGCCACATCGTGGTCTGTGGCCGCGTCAAGGATGTAATCATCATGGCCGGGCGGAACATCCATCCGACCGACATCGAGCGTGCTGCCGGTCGCGTCGATGGCGTGCGACCGGGTTGTGCCGTTGCGGTGCGACTGCATTCCGGGCGTTCGACGGAGTCCTTCGCCGTCGCAGTGGAATCGAGTGCGTTCGATGACCATAGCGAGGTCCGCCGCATCCAGCATGACGTCGCCCATCATGTGGTCACCGAAGTGGATGCACGGCCACGCACGGTCGTCGTCCTACCGCCGGGAGCCATCCCGAAAACACCGTCGGGCAAGCTTCGTCGCGGGTTCGCGCTGTCCCTGGTCGGCCAATGACTCGCCAAACTGTTGGCATCCTCGCCGTGCCCGGCGCACAGTTGTAGGTGGAGGTGTCCGACATGTACGACAAGGATCTGACCAACAAGTGGCTCGTCGAGATCGAGTTCTCCGAAGACGAGATCCACACCCATGCCTCGGTCCGGGCACAGGTGCGCGACGACACGATATCCACCACCGGAGACGCCTACCGGAACCCCAAAGACCCCGGCGCGCCGATGATCGGTGAGGAGATCGCGGCGGCCCGCGCGCTGATCTCGCTGGGTACCGAACTACTGCATGCCGCATCGGCACGGATCGAACAGTCCACGCACCATCCGGTGCACCTGTACCGCTGAGGGGTGACCGGCTACGCGGTGACGGACTGCTTGGACCCGGACTCCATCTGGTGGAACAGGTCGACGTAGTAGGGCATGCACTCGGTCATGGCCTGCTCAGTGGTGAACAGCGGCTTGTAGCCCAAGTCGCGTCCGGCCTTGGCGATCGAGAAGTAGTTGTTGAGGTAAAGCCGTTCCACCGCAAGGGGTTCGATCAACGGCTCGGGGAGGGCGAACTTGAAGTGCAGCCACTGCCAGGCCATCATCACCTTGTGTACCAGCTTGCCGGACACGTAGAACGTCGGCAGCTTCCGGCCGCACGCCGCGATCACCGGGCGGGCGAACTCGAACATGTTCATCGGTTCACCGTCGTTGATGAAGTACGCCTGACCGGGTGCGGTGCCACCGGGGACCAGGTGCTGGCCGGCCAGGATGAACCCGTGGATCAGGTTGTGCACGTAGGAGTTGTCGAGCTTGATGTTCTTGTTGCCGACGAGCACCTTGACGTGTCCGGCCAGAACGTTCTCGAACACCTTGCGGAACATGGTCTGATCGCCGCGGCCCCAGATGCCGCTGGGCCGGATCGAACACGTCAGCATGCCCTGCTCGCCGTTCTGGGAGAGCACGAACTTCTCGGCCACGACCTTGGTCTCGGTGTACAGGTCGTTGAACCGGGTGGTGTACGGCATGGTCTCGTCACCGTTGACGATGTCCTGTCCGCCCATCACCACGCTGTTGGAGGCGGTGTAGACGAAGCGCTTGACGCCGGCGGCCTGGCCCGCGTGCACCAGGTTCTTGGTGCCCTCGACGTTGACGGCGAAGCTGCGCTGCCGGTACTCCTCGGTGACCGAGGCGCCGCCCATCAGGTCGATGATCGCAGCGGTATGAATGATCGTGTCGATGTCCTTGACGGCGTCGGCCACGGTCTCCGGGTTGCAGATGTCGCCCTCGATGACCTCCAGGCCGGCGTGATCGCCCAGCGGCGACGGCGCGCGGTCGAACGAGCGCACCGCGTAACCGCGGTCGAGCAGCTCGGTCACCAGGTTGGCGCCGACGAAGCCGGAGCCACCCGTCACCAGGACGCGGCCGAGTTCAGTGGTCAGAGATGCGTCACCCATGCTGGGCAGCTTAACTGAAACAGGTTCCAGTTTCGACCTGGATCGGCAAAAACAGTTGCTGCATCAAGATTCTTCGGACTCGCGCGCGGCCAGGGCCTGCTCGACCCGCTGCCGTGCTCCAGCTAAGTGTTCTTCGCAGCGTTGTGCCAGCTTCTCGCCGCGCTCCCAGAGATTCAGCGAAGCGTCGAGATCGAGCCCACCCTGCTCCAACTGCTGCACGACGGCGACCAATTCGTCGCGGGCCTCTTCATAGCCCAATTCACTAATAGGCTTCATGCTCACATCCTCTACTCGCTGCCGTCGCTGACAGCCGAGATCACTCCGTCGGACACCCGCACTCGCAGCCGGGTGCCGTTCGGGGCGTCGGCCACTGAACGTAGAACTGTCGGTGCCCCCGACTCCGGGACCGCCTGGACCACCGCATAGCCGCGGGCCAGCGTCGCCGCCGGGCCGAGCGCGGTCAGCCGCGCCGACAGATGGCCGACGGTGTCGGCCCCCGCGGCGATCAACCGGGTGATATCGCGTTGGGCGGTGGCCCGGGCCCGGGCGATCTCGTCTGCCCGCGCGGTGAGACCGGCGAGAGGTTGCGCGAGTACCGGGCGGCTGCGCAACTGCTCCAGATGGTGCTGCTCACGGTGTACCCAGTTGCGTAGTGCGCGGGCGCTGCGCCGGTGCAGATCGGTGATCAGCGCCTGTTCGGCGGCCGCATCGGGCACGATCCGCTTGGCCGCGTCGGTCGGGGTGGCCGCGCGCACGTCGGCGACCAGATCGGACAGGGGAGTGTCGGGTTCGTGACCGATCGCGCTGACCACCGGCGTGCGGCAGGCGGCGATGGCCCGGCACAGCGTCTCGTCCGAGAACGGCAGCAGGTCCTCCACGCTGCCGCCGCCGCGTGCGAGGACGATCACGTCAACGTCGGGCATAGCGTCCAGTGCTGCTAAAGCGTCGACGATCTGCGGAACCGCGTTGGGCCCCTGCACGATGGTGTTGCGGATCGCGAAGCGCACCGCGGGCCAGCGGGTACCGGCGACCGTGGTGACATCACGCTCGGCGGCCGAAGCGCGGCCGGTGATCAGACCGATGGTGTTGGGCAGGAACGGGATTGGCCGTTTGAGTCGCGGATCGAAGAGTCCTTCGGCCTCGAGTAGCCGGCGCAACCGCTCGATCCGGGCCAACAGCTCACCGATGCCGACCGCACGAATCTCGCTGACCCGCAACGAGAATGTGCCGCGACCGGTGTAGAAATTGGGCTTGCCGCAGATGATCACCTGGGTGCCCTCGGTCAGCTTGACCGGGGCGTTGCGCACCAGGTCGCGCGGGCAGGTCAGCGTCAGCGACATATCGGCTGCCGGATCCCGCAGCACCATGAAGACGGTCTTGGAGTCCGGGCGGACCTTGAGTTCGGTCAGCTGCCCCTCGACCCATACCGTGCCGAGCCGGTCGATCCATTTGGCGACGCGGGTCGCTACGGCGCGGACCGGCCAGGGGTTTTCCGGTGATTGGCCCGGTTCGGTCACTTCGCGGTCGCGCGGGTGATCCTGTTGGCGAGCAGCGTCACGAACGGTGCGCGGGCCCGGCCGGCCTCCTCGTAGGCCAGCAGCGCCTCAAGGTCGGCCACCCGCAGGGCGGTCAACCGCGCGCGCAGCTGCGCCAGCGTCAGCGCGTCGTACCCGAGTTCGCCCGCGATGTCGGGCGCTGCGCCTGCGGCGGTGGCGCCTCCGGCCTTGCCGTTCGCCGAGCCCGCCGAATCGGGCTCTCCGGTGCTGTAGAGGGCGAACCGGCCCTCGGTGCGCCGCTCGCCGTCGCCGGCTGCCGGCCCGTCGGCGTCGTCCTCGGAGTCGGGGTCGGACTCGAAATCCTCGTCGAAGGTGGCCCACTCGGGCTGCTCGTCCTTGGGCGGAAACAGTTGTTCGAGTGTCTCGTCGCCCTTGACCACCAGCTCTGCGAGGTTCTGCTGGACATGCATGACGAGGTTGGCCGCCTGGCTGGCCACCGTCATGGGGTAGGTCAGGATCGTCTGAGGCAACTTGCGGGTTTCTTCCAGGGCGGTTGCTGCCGCACCCACCAGCAGCCGGACCCCATACGGTGCAGTTCCCATGGCCCACAGCCTACGGCTGGCTCGGCGCTGCGGTGGGCCCGTACCCTGGAGACATGCCGCCGACAATCAACATGGGTATCCCGGGTGCCACCAGCTCGGTGAGGTCAGGCGGTGGTTCGCAAGTCTCCGGCAAACGGGTCCTGCTGGCCGAGCCTCGTGGGTACTGCGCCGGTGTGGACCGCGCCGTCGAGACCGTGGAGCGCGCCTTGGAGAAGCACGGCGCTCCGGTCTACGTGCGCCACGAGATCGTGCACAACAAGCACGTGGTGGAGACGCTGGCCAAGGCCGGCGCGGTATTCGTCGACGAGACCGACGAAGTGCCCGAAGGGGCGATCGTGGTGTTCTCGGCGCACGGTGTGGCGCCGACCGTGCACCAGACCGCTGCCGAGCGCAGCCTGCAGGTCATCGACGCCACCTGCCCGCTGGTCACCAAGGTGCACAACGAGGCCAAGCGGTTCGCCCGCGACGATTTCGACATCCTGCTGATCGGCCACGAGGGCCACGAGGAGGTTGTCGGCACCGCCGGTGAGGCGCCCGACCACGTCCAGGTCGTCGATAATCCGGACGCGGTGGACAAGGTCACGGTGCGCGACCCGGACAAGGTCATCTGGTTGTCGCAGACGACGCTGAGCGTCGACGAGACCATGGAGACGGTGCGCCGGCTACGCGAGAAGTTCCCGACATTGCAGGATCCGCCGAGCGACGACATCTGCTACGCCACGCAGAACCGTCAGGTGGCCGTCAAGGCGATGGCTCCCGAATGCGAGCTGGTGATCGTGGTCGGTTCACGCAACTCGTCGAACTCGGTGCGGTTGGTCGAGGTGGCCCTGGGCGCCGGCTCGCAGGCTTCACACCTGGTGGACTACGCCGAGGATATCGACCCGGCCTGGTTGGAGGGCGTCACCACCGTGGGTGTCACTTCCGGGGCATCGGTGCCCGAGGTGCTGGTGCGCGGTGTGCTCGAACGGCTGGCCGAGTACGGCTATGGGACCGTGCAGCCGGTCACCACGGCCAACGAGACGTTGGTGTTCTCGCTGCCGCGTGAGATCCGCCCGCCGCGCGCCTGATCGGCGTCAGGCGTCGACCAGACGTAGATCAGTCGTCGTGATCCGAGGAGTGGCGGCCCCTGGCCGCTGCACCCTTTGACGAGCGAGGCCGCATGCGGTGCTCCACCCGGTGGTCCTCGTCCTCAGAACCGCGGTAGCGCACCCGCGACACCGGATGGTGCGTCGAGCGGCCGGAACCGTTGGGTGCCTGCTTGGGCTGCTCGAAGGAATCCTCGAACGGCTGGTAGTCGTCGAATCGGCGGCGCGGCCGCTGCGGTCGCTCATGTGGGGCGTCGAACGAGCCGGTGTCACGGCGCTCCGGCGGCGGCTGCTTGCGCGGGTCGCGCGGCTGGGTCCGCACCCGCCGGCGCGGCTCGCCGCCTCCCGGCTCGGCTGAGCGCGGGGGCCTGGGCCGCCGCGGCCGCTCGGGCATCGCGCCGTCGAGTTCGCTGCTGAGATCGCTGTCGGCGCCACGGGTCGGGCGGGGGCGCGGCGCTGCGGTGCGCTTGGTCGGCCTGCGCTCGCCGCGGGGCCGCCCGGAGGCCGCTGCGGCTGCCGCTGCAGCACCCGTGCCGGGCTCTGCGCCGGCTGGACGCCGGCGCGGGCGCCGTTCGGATGGGCGCCGCCGTGGCGGGGCATCGGCCGCGTCGTCCTGCCGGGCCGTCCGCTCCCGGCGGGTCGACGCGGTGGCGGGTTTGCGGAGAACCAGCCCGGAAAGTTTCGCTGTGACGGATGACACAATTCCCGCGGCGGGCTTGGCCTTGGCTGTTTCGGCCGTTCTGGAGTCGGCCGTCCCATCTGCTTCGGCTCCACGACGGGATGTCAGACCGACGTACCACCGGCCGAGTCCGATCAGCAGCACTGCCGCTGACAGGAACAGCATCAGCGGGAAGCGTTCGATCAATGGATATCCGCAGTTGATCGCGAGGTCCTTCACCCCGGCCAGCTGGCCGCCGTGGAACAGGAAATAGGACCCGGGAACGGCGACGAAAAGGATGAGTGGGGGCTGGATCACGGCCGTGAACAGACCGGCCTGCTGGACCACCAGAACAGCCAAAATGCAACCGAGTGAATAGCAGACCGCGAACACCGAACTGAGCTCGCGATTGCCCGAACCGGCATCGAAAGCAAAGCCGATCGCGGTAGCCGTGATCGCAATCAGCACAGCTCCCCACCACGGCACACCGGCGAATTGCGGGTGTACAGAGCGATGGTCAGCCGGCACTGCCGACTGTGCGCGCTGTCCTGACACACGTAGACCGTACCGGCTCAGTCTGGCCGCGTGCTGCCAGCTCGCGCTGGCGTGCCCGTCACACCCGCCTAGACTGTGGTCCCTGTGAGCCTGAACCTGGGAATCGTCGGTTTGCCGAACGTCGGAAAGTCGACTCTGTTCAATGCCCTGACACGGAATGACGTGTTGGCGGCCAACTACCCGTTTGCGACCATCGAGCCCAATGAGGGCGTGGTTCCGCTGCCCGATCCCCGGCTCGACAAGCTCGCCGAGATCTTCGGCTCGGAGAAGACCGTGCCGGCCCCGGTGACGTTCGTCGACATCGCAGGCATCGTCAAAGGCGCCTCAGAGGGCGCCGGCCTCGGCAACAAGTTCCTCGCCAACATCCGCGAGTGCGACGCCATCTGTCAGGTGGTGCGCGTGTTCGCCGATGACGACGTGGTGCACGTCGACGGGCGGGTGGATCCGCGCTCGGACATCGAGGTGATCGAGACCGAGCTGATCCTGGCCGACATGCAGACGCTGGAGAAAGCGGTGCCGCGCCTGGAGAAGGAAGCCCGCAACAACAAGGAGCGCAAGCCGGTCCTGGACGCGGCGGTCGCGGCCCAGGCGGTGTTCGACGACAGCAAGACGCTCTTCTCCACCGGCAAGGACTGGTCGGTGCTGCGTGAGCTGAATTTGATGACCACCAAGCCGTTCCTGTACGTGTTCAACGCCGATGAGTCGGTGCTCACCGATGAGGCGAAGCAGGCCGAGCTGCGTGCACTGGTGGCTCCGGCCGACTCAGTCTTCCTGGACGCCAAGATCGAATCGGAATTGATCGAGCTCGACGACGAGTCGGCCAACGAGCTGCTGGAGTCGATCGGGCAGACCGAGCGTGGCCTGGACGCCCTGGCTCGGGCCGGCTTCCACACGCTGCGGCTGCAGACCTATCTGACGGCCGGGCCGAAGGAATCGCGCGCCTGGACCATCCACCAGGGCGACACCGCTCCCAAGGCGGCCGGCGTGATCCACACCGACTTCGAGAAGGGCTTCATCAAGGCCGAGGTGGTGTCGTTCGACGATCTCGTCGAGGCCGGGTCGATGGCCGCCGCCAAGGCCGCGGGCAAGGTCCGGATGGAAGGCAAGGACTACGTGATGGTCGACGGGGACGTCGTGGAGTTCCGCTTCAACGTCTAGACAGTGCGCCGAGCGTGGCGCCTATGCACGCAATCGGTCCGGTTTTCGTGCATAGGGCCCACGCTCGGTCCTAATGCCGTTGGCCGGTCGTTACTATCGCCTCCTTGTGACGACATCGACCAATCACCTCGCCGGGATAATCGCCGCCACCGCCGATGCGGTCGCGGCAAACGAAGCCAATGCGAAGGTGGTGTTCCGGGCAGCCGCGCAGGCGCATGGCGCGGTGGCCAGCTCGGTCACGCTGGGGCAGTACCGCGTTGAGGTGGACGAGCCGCCGGCGTTGGGCGGGGAGAACAAGGCCCCGAATCCGGTCGAGTTCTACCTGGCCTCACTGCTGTCCTGCCATGTCGTGACGTGGCGGTTCTGGTCGGAAAAGCTCGGTATCGCAGTGGACGACATTTCCGCGCGTGCCGAAGGCGACCTCGACGTCCGTGGCTTCTTCGGACTGGACGAGGGTGTGCGGGCGGGTTTCGGCGAGATCCGGGTGATGGTTAAGGTGACCGGGCCGGAAACCGAGGAACGCTACCGCGAGCTGCATGAGGCCGTCGAGGCGCACTGCCCGGTGCTGGATCTGACCCGGAACACGACGCCGGTGCGCGCGACGTTGGAAGTCGGGTAGTCCTCGATCACCGATGGCGTCGGAGTGGGGCTAGACGCTCGCTTCAACGTGTGAGCTCCGCAGTCACTCCATCGATTCGACCCACTGACTGCGGGATGGCCCGGGGCTGAACGGATCTCCGAAGTACTGGGTCTCGCGGACGACCTCACCGTCCACGAATTCCATGATGCTCACCACGTATGACGGTTGCCCGTCGTAGGTCAGAACGAGTTCGCTGATCCACAGATCACCGCCACCGAGGATGCGGCGGACCGTGAAGCGTTTGGCATTCGGCTGGGCTTCGCGCGAAGCCTGAATGCTGTCCCGCCCGCGGATCCGTTCACCTGATTGGGGATATTCGAGGACCGCGTCGGCCCGGTAGATCCGATGCTCGGCGTCGAAGTCGTTCATGTCTGATGACGCCCAATGTGCCTCAACAGCGGTGCGCAGGTTGTCTTCATCCATGGCAAAAACCGTATCGGGCGCGCTGATCGATGCCATGTTCTTCGGTCCAGCAATCTGGTGGCGTTCTGCTTCAACGTCTGACCGATTTCGGTTCAACCTGACGATCGGCAAGTTCGTAAGCTGTTCGCATGCGTCTGCGGCTGTCTTCCCTGACTGACCCGTCGTTGCTCCCATTCGTCGACGAGTCTCGCGCGTTCTACGCGCGGCGGCCATCCGGCCGCGGACCGACAAGTCTGAGTGAGCTTTTCGCCGCCCGCGACGCGATGCCCACACCTGCCGAATGTGAGCCATCCCCCTTGGTGGAGACCGTGACCGCCGGCGGGCGAAGTGTGTCCGTCCGTATTCACACCCCGACGGATCGGCGTGCGGCGGGGGTGCTGCTTGAGATTCACACCGGCGGCTTCTATCTGGGCTCGGCCGCGCGGAGTGACGTTCAGAATCGACGTCTCGTCGAGACGTT
Organism: Mycobacterium sp. DL99; assembly: GCF_004762045.1. Taxonomy (GTDB): domain Bacteria; phylum Actinomycetota; class Actinomycetes; order Mycobacteriales; family Mycobacteriaceae; genus Mycobacterium. Next base: position 5,021,781 of record NZ_SJOM01000007.1, on the reverse strand, counting down.
GGGGGTCGCGGTGGTCAGCGTCGACTATCGACTGGCGCCAGAGCATCCGTGGCCCGCAGCCCCGGATGACTGCGAGACTGCGGCTTTGTGGCTCGCCGAGAACTCCGAAACACGATTCGGCACAGCACAGCTGGCCATCACGGGATTCTCCGCAGGATCCACACTTGTGGTCACGACGTTGGTCCGGTTACGCGACCGGGGGCTCCATGTCTTCGGTGGGGCGGTCGTTCAGTGCGGCACGTTCGATCTCTCCGCGCAGACGCCGGCGGGTCGTCTCATCGCTGACGAGTATTTCCTCAGTGCATACGCAGGTGACGCGCCAGATCGCACCGATCCGGATGTCTCGCCCGTTTTCGCGGAGCTCAAGGACCTCCCGCCGGTCCTGATGGTGATCGGTGCAGAGGATGTGCTTCTTGAGGACAACCTCGCTATGGCGGCCAGGCTCGCCGCAGCGGGTGTCGAAGTTGATCTGCGGGTCTACCCCGCATCGCCGCATGCATTCACCGGGCATGCGACCTCGATGGCGCAAGCTGCTCTGGACGGGATCGACGGATGGCTGCGAGGACGGATCGGAGCTATGCCATGGCGCTGATCTCGGCCGCGATCTGCCCGCACCCGACGATGTTGATCCCAGACGTAGCCGGGCGTAGTCGCCGGTGGAACCGCCTCCGCGACGCCTGCCGGGAAGCGGTTGGGCGACTACAGATTCCGGTCGTGGGAGGCGGGCATGAACCGTCTCCGGATGCTCCTCAATTGGTTGCGGTCGTCGGCGGTGACGACTCGACACGGAGTTTCGACCCGGCGGGGGTGTACCCCAGCCTGTTTGCGAGTGGCGTTCGCTGGAGGTCCGGATGGGGGCAGGACGCAGACGACCCGCAGCCGCTGCCGTTGACGCTCTCCGTCGGCTACTGGCTTCTGGGGGCGTCAAGGCCGGGTGACAAAGGAATGATCGTTGCCGACTGCGCATTCGAATCGATCGATTTCGATGCCTCGGTTGAGGACTGCGCTGCGCTGGGCCGAGATTTGGCCGGACGTGCCGAGCGGGTGGCGATGATCGTCATCGGCGAGGGATCGACGTGCATGACTGCGTCGGACCAGGCACATCACGCCAAAGAGGCGGACGTGTACGACAAGGCAGTCATGCGGGCGTTAGCGCAAGGCGATGACGACGCACTGGGTCGACTCGGTGAAAACAGCATCGCAACGACCGGGCGGGCGCCGTGGCGGGTCTTGGCCGGAGCCGCTGCGGGGCACCAATTCGAGGGCCGATTGCATGCGCGCGGGGGAGCGAGAGACCGTGGGTACTTCGTGGCGAGTTGGACTCGGCGCCAACGTGGGTCGCTGACGTAACTCGAGTTCGGCCTCAATGCCTGATGACGTTCTGCCCTCTCACGCTTCGAAGTACTGGACCAGGCAGAACTCGTGGCCTTCAGGATCGAGCATGACCAGAACGACACCCTCGTCGTAGTCGTTGCGGATGCCAGACCACTGGCCGCCGAGGGCCTCGACCTGATCGAGGCCCACCGCGATGTCGTCTACTTGCACGTCCAGGTGGATGCGCACTTTTGTGACCTTCGGTTCGGGCACGCGCTGGAAGGTGAGTCGGGGAAACCGTCCCGAGCGCGAGCCCACAGTCGCCCAGTTCGGGTCCTCCCCATGCTCGCTGGACGTCGGAATACCGAGCAGCGCGGCCCAGAAAGCCGACATCCGAATGGGATCGGCGCAATCGATCGTCACTCCAGACCAGCGGTTTGCCATCGGTTCTCCCCAGGGCTTGACGACACTCCAACAGATCTTTCCACCGCATCGGAGGGAGGGATTCCGCGGTTCGACCGGCAGTGATGGCTGACGGTGATCGGCGATGAAATGTGGTGGAGTTGTGCTTTGAATGTGTCGGTCGAGTCATGAGGTTCGCAGCGATGTACATCCCGAACGAACTGCTTTCCCGGCTCGTCGGTGCGCGACTGTATTCGGTCGAGATCGTCCTCAACGACTGCGCGCACCTGAAGTTCGACGGGGCGGCCGGTGGGGGAGAACCGGCCGTCCTCGCCTGCTATGTCTGGCCGGTGGTCGAAAGCTCCGGTCGGGTCTGGCGTGAGTCCGACCTCGGGTACGCGGACAGCCTGCGCAAGTTGACGCCGGGCACGGTGACGGCGACTACCGAGCAGACAGGTATCGGAATTCGCATCGAACTCGACACGGGCACAGTCGTGATCCATCCGGAGTTGGATGAGGTCTACGTCGAGATTGCGATGCTCACGGGATTCGCCGATGGAGCGTGGATGGTGTGGCGGCCCGGCGAGGACAGCTTCGAGGATCTGGTCTGAACGCAGACCTGACGGGGCCTGCGACGTAGCATTTTCTGGTGGGGTTTGTTGTCCCGCCGGATGCTTACACACGCTTCATGGGCCGCTACGCCGAGCCCCTGGCGAAGGCTTTCGTGTCGTTCTCCCGGGTCGGCGCCGGTGACAAGGTGCTCGACGTGGGGTGCGGCCCCGGTGCATTGACCGCCCAGTTGCTGTCGGTGGGAGCCCAAGTCGCAGCGATCGATCCGTCACCGCCTTTCGTCGACGCGATCCGTGCACGCTTCCCCGACATTGATGCGCGGCGGGGAACTGCCGAGGAATTGCCGTATGACGCAGCCACTTTCGATGCTGCTCTGGCGCAGTTGGTGGTGCATTTCATGACGGATCCGGTGGTCGGCATCGGGCAGATGGCCCGCGTGACCCGGCGCGGCGGCGTCATCGCCGCATGCGTGTGGGACGGGCCGACGGGCGCGCTCGCGCCGTTCTGGGAGGTCGTTCACCTGATCGACCCGGACGCTGAGGATGAAGCGTTACTCGCCGGGGCGCACCGGGGACACCTGACCGAGATGTTCGAAGCGGCCGGCCTGCGTGACGTGGACGAGCGTCCCCTCGCCGTCGACGTTGTGCATCCGACCTTCGAGGAGTGGTGGGAGCCGTACACATTCGGGGTAGGTCCCGCTGGCGACTATTTCCAGGGCCTCGATGACGCCGGTCGTGCACGTCTCGAATCAGTGGCTCGCGGACATCTTGGCGCCGGACCCTTCACCGTTGCCGCCACCGCGTGGGCCGCCCGCGGGACGGTGTGACAACAGGCGGTGAAGTGCCAACCTCGTTAGACTCCGCGCTCGTGGCGTCGAACACTCGTCGGGCGGCCGGTACGCAGACCTTCACCGATGTCTTGAAGATATGGTTCGCCGGCAAGCGGCCGGACCCTGCCGCCGATCTCTCCGACTTTGAGTCGGGTGCGACGTTGCAGGTCAGCTGTTTCCTCCGCTCCCCGGGGGCGACATCCCGGGCCAAGTTGGGGACCCTTTCACTCACCCGCGGTGAGCCCGTGAGCTGGCGCGGCCGGGATAAGAATGCCGTCACTTTCAACCCGCCGCTGACGCTGACGGAATCAGGCGAGAAGGCCATTGGGCCGAGATTCACCGCGTTCGTTCTCGCCTGCGCCACCGGGTCATTCGATGTTCACATTCCCACGCTGGACGTCGCGCTGGTGAAGCATGCTTTGGACGCCTCTGCCTGATCAGGCGCCGAGGTTGGTTTGCGCTTCGTCGAACGGCGAGAGCTAAAGCCCGCCGCAGCGCGATGGGGCCAGGATCGGGGACCAGGGCGGGCAATCCGCCGGCAGCGGCTGCGGGGGAGCGGGCGGTGGTGGCGGGCCCAGAACCGGCGGCGGCGGAGCCTCATGGGGAACGCCGTTCCACGGGTAGATGGTGTTGGAGGCGACGTCCACGACACCCTCTGAGTTCCAGTACCAATCGTGGCAGATGCCGGCGTCCCAGGTGATGACCTGGCTTCCCGGTATCGGAGGATCACCCGGACACCAATGGGTGCAGGTGAGCCCGCCGGGGCAGTTCCCGCCCTGATAACTCGGTCCGAAGGCCGGGTCCGCTTGGCTGACGCCCAGCCCCAACCCGGCCAGGGCCAAGCCTCCGGATGCTGCGATGACAACCGCTAATCGGGTAACCGGATCCATCGTCTGTCCCCTTCGTGAGGCACTCCTCTGCTGGCAATGAAGCCATGCTCACCAGGCAATTGTGCCGCGATCGCGGGACGCGCGACAGCGTTCTTCGGGGAGAGTCCTCGAACGAATCGGGTGTTGAGCGGCGGCGCGACTTGGCGGACAGAACTCGAGGGGAGCGTAAGCCCACCGAGGACGTCACAGGCCGACGGACCCACACTCCCTAGTCGACGGTCACCGAGATCTCGTCACCCAACCGGTAGCCGTCGGTCAGTGGCAACTCGTCACCGCTCCAGAACGAGCCGGGATCGAACCAGTTGTAGCGCTTCTCGGTCGTCAGCAGACCCATCTCCTCAAACGTGATGGCCACTGTCTCGGCGCAGTAGGCGGTCTCCAGCCCCACCTGGCGGCTACGCGCCTTCTTGCGTTCGGCGGACTCGCGAACCTTCTTGTGCACAAGGGGAATTCCGCGGGTGAAATCGCTGACGATCGGTATCCGTCCACGCAGCCAGCGTCCGGTCAGTCGCGCGGTGGTGGGAAAGGCGGTGCCGTTCATCCGGGCGATCACCTTGAGGAGCTGGTCCTCCTGCTCGCGAGTTGCGAACGGGGTGAGCTGCCGCAGCCAGCAGCGCTGCCCGTAGCTGTGTGCCCAGCGTTCGACGACCTGGCGGGCATCGTTGAGTTGCACCCCGCGGTGGTTGGTACCCGTCCACATGTCGAGCAGCTTGTCGCCGAGCTCGGCATGCCAGATCAGCGGTGGGAGGTCGTCGATCGCGACGGTCATCCCGACGTGGTTGACCGGGCTGTTGGTGAGGGTCTGGATCGCCCGGTCCGGCCCGGAGCCTCCGCGAAACAGCCAGATGTCACCGGTACGGGTCTCCTCCAGCGCCTTGGTCAACGACACGGTGTTCGCTTTCACAAGCGAAGCTTAGGCACACTTGGAGCATGCGCAGCATCTGGAAGTGGGTAGGACTTGCCGGTGTCGCCGGCGTCGTCGCGGGTGGCGTCATGGTGGCGCGGGACCAACGCCGCCGTAACGCGTATACCCCGCAGGACATCCGGGAGCGGCTCCACCAGCGGTTGGCCGGGGCCGAACGGGCTGAGCAGGCGCGATAAGCCTGTGTCGAATCGCGTTTCGGGTCAGGAGTAGCCGATCAGGGTTTCCTCGATCGGTGCAAACGAGTTGCCTTGGCCCTGGGAATGGACGGCGATCGTCGAGCCGCGCACGGGGTACAAACCAAGCTGTCCGCCGCGCACCGGGACAGGCACGGTAGCGGTTTCGCGGCAGTCGGATCGGTTGACCACGCGGAGTATGGGATCCGCCATGTGAGTGTCGTCCAGGACGTACGTGATCTCCTGCCGGAGCACAGCGATTGCCTCGATATGGCGGAGTGGGCCGAACTCGGGTAACGCGAACTCGCAGAGCGGATCTCCGGATCCAGAGAATTGACGGACCCGGTTGTTGTCGTAGGCGACGAACCCGCCGTCGGGCCCGGTAATCACCATCCGCAAGTTCATCCAGTCGTTCGGGCCCTGGTAGACGAGAGTCGGTGCCCCGGCCGCATTTACGAACAGCTCCTGCACCACTTCGGGAGCATCCCGCCAGAAGAGTTCGACGTTGTATCCCCCGGCACCCGCCGGGCTCGCACTCCAGTCGTGCGGCAGTTGCCGGCGTGGACCGTTGTCGATCGTCGCCGGCACGGGGCGATCTGTCTGCAGCGCACCGGTCTTGGTGTCGATCGAGATCTCCCGTAGGTCAAATCGATCGGGGGTCGAACAATCCAAGATGGTGATGAGGCGGTCGGTGGTGTCGATGTACTCGATATTGCGGCCGCCAAGGCTTCCACCTCCGAACGGACCGCGCGCGTAGTCGTAGTCGCTGTAGTCAGGCGTGCGCCCGTCCGCGCAACGCAGCGGATTCGATACTGTCCACCGTTGGTGTCCGGTGTGCGGATCGTACGCAATCCACTGGGATTGACCGCGGTCCACCAGAAGGGGAGTCTGGCTGGACCAGGAGGGCGAGGACTGCTGTTGGTTGTCTCGGAACACCGAATACAGCGCCCGGTCATCGGAGGTCCAAATGGGTGCACCGGTGGCGGCGTCGAGCCCGATCAGCAGCTTCGCTTCCCTGGTTGAGGCGTCCGCGATGACGACAGCACCGCCACCGTAGACGCGCAGGTCGGCGATCGGCATGGGCCCAATACGGCTGTAGCGCCACAGCTCCCGGCCATCCGGGTCGTACGCAACCACCGCGGGTTTGTCGCCGGTCGAGGCCAGCTTTCGCAGCATCACGAAGCCGGGACCCGCGGCACGCGGCATGAACTGCGGCGTGTCAATCGGGCGCGGTCCGGCCATGGTGAATCGCTGTTGTCCCAACTTCGCCGGGAACGGCGGGATGTCAGCTGCTGGCGCCGTCGTGGCGGAGAGGAAGCCGGCATCGGATTCCTTGCTGAACGTGGGGGCAGCTTGGGTGAGCGTCAGAGCGACGGCTGCGATGACACCCACCGCGATCCCCGCCATCGCGGCTCTGCGATCCGGTCGCGGAGGCGGCGTAATCGTGACGACCGAAAGCGCCAGCAGACCGGCGACTCCGATCAGAACCGTGGCAGGGACCAGCCCGATCTGCTGGCTCGGCGGAATCAAGCCGTTGAGCGCGTTGCGTTTGTCGGTGAATTTCGAGCCCAGATAGAAGGTGACCAGTCCGGCGGCGGCGATGAGTACCGCGATGCGAACGGTCCGCCGCAATGCCGGGCGGGCTCGTTCGCCGGCAATCGCCACGCCGGCGACGGCGGCGACCGCAACGATTGCCGTCACCGTCACCGACCACGCCAACGAGGTTGCCGTGGTCACCAATTCAGAGCACCGCTTGCCGGCGCAGGCCGGCCTGCCGGCCGCAGAGGCCGTGAACGCCCCCAATCCGATGCTGACCAGGAGGAAGATGGTGGCGACACCTGACACGGACCACCGAACCGCTGTGGTCGCCGCGCCTGTCACTGACATTCGCGAATACTAACGGCGACGTGGGCGGTGTGGGCCTGCGTTCACCAACCTTCGGTCAGCACCCGGTCCAGGGCGTCGGCGTAGAAATCGGCTGCCTCGACGTCAATGCACAACGGCGGCTTCGTTTTCAGGATGCTCTGGTGGTCGCCGGTCGGCTGGATGATCACCCCGAGCTCGAGCATCCGATCACAGATCAGCGCCGTTTCCTCGGTGGCCGGCTCCAGGGTCTGGGGGTCACGGATCATCTCGACACCCAGATACAGGCCGACGCCGTGGACGGTGCCGATGAGCGGATGCCGGGTGGCCAGCTCTTCCAGCCGTGACTTGAGATGCGCCCCCACGCGGGCCGCGTTGGCTTGCAGCCCTTCGTCATTCAGCACGTCGAGCACGGTCATCCCGATCGCACACGACAACGGGCTGCCGCCGGTGGAGGAGAAGAAGTAGCCCTGGCTGCGGAACGCCTCGGCGATCTCGCGGCTGGTGACCACGGCACCCAGCGGGTAACCGTTGCCGACCGACTTCGCCATCGACACGATGTCCGGGACGATGCCCTGCTGCTGGAAGCCCCAAAACCATTCACCCAGACGGCCGTATCCCACCTGTACCTCGTCGGCGACGGCGTAGCCGCCCGCTCCGCGGACCGTCGCATAGACCTGCTGCAGATATCCGTCGGGCAGGGCCATGCCGCCGGCATTGCCGTAGACCGTCTCACAGATGAATGCCGCGGGGGCACGCCCGTCCGCGATCAAACCCTCGATCTGGGCCACCGCGTCGACGGCGTAGCGGCCCACCTCGCTGCCGCGGTACTTGCCGCGGAAGCTGTTGGGCGATTCGACGGTGTGCACCCAATCCGGCCGGGTGGTAAGCGCATTGGGGTTGTCGGCGGTGGAGGTCGACACGGCATCGGTGCCGTACGTCCAGCCGTGATACGCCTCGCGCATCGCCACGACATCGGGCCGGCCGGCCGCCGCGGTGGCCAGCCGCAACGCCAGATCACTGGCCTCGGACCCGGAGTTGACCAGAAACACCGTGTCCAGAGGCTCGGGTAGCAGCCCAGCAAGGCGTTCACTGAACTCGACGACGGAGGCGTAGTTGAACCGCGAGTTGGTGTTCAGCTTGCGTAACTGGCGGGCTGCGGCCGCCGCGACCCGCGGATGCGCATGGCCCAACACTGTGACGTTGTTGACCATGTCCAGATAGCAACGCCCATTGGTGGACATCAGGAAGTGCCGCCACCCTCGTTCGATGCGCGGCGGTCGACGGTAGTAGTGCTCCTGCACAGGCGCAAACGCCCGGTCCCGCCTGGCCATCAGGTCGACGTCGGCCGGCTCGGTATCGAGGGGCGCCAGCCCCAGCAGCGGCCGCGGATCACGCACGCACGCCAGCCATCCCGGCGCCAGGCCGGGCGTGGTCAGTTCAGGGGCGCGGGGCGCCCCGATCGGCCGCAGCGCCACGTGCGTCCACCGGCCCGGCTCGGCCATGCCCAGAGCATCGCCTGCGCCCGAAGCGGAACTGATGCCGGTGAGCGTCAGCTCGTACTCAGCGCCCTGGAGCGTCACCGAATCCCACGAACGGTCGATGACCTCACCGTCGAACGGTGCGGCCAGCTCCAACCGTTCCGCCGGCCAGATGCTGAGCCCGGTCGGCACCACCGCGGGCTCCTCCTGGCTCAACGCCGGGGCCCGTGAGATCCGTGGTTGGCCGAACGCCGTCACCACCAGATCTGAGCCGCCATCGATTGCGGCCCTGGCCAATTCGTCCTCGACGCCGGGCCTCAGCCAGCCGCCGGCGAGGAACGCATCGTCCAGATCGTCGGCGGTCGCGGACAGATCCAGTGTCGTCACCGATTGCGGTGTGGCCATCATCGGGCGGGTGACCCGCACCGGCGCGGGCGGAGACGGCAGGCCCAGGTCAGCCTTGATCAACGCGGTCATCACGTCGATCGGCACCGAGGTGGCGCGCTCGAACATCTGCCACTCGCCGTCGGACTGCTCGGTGAGGTAGTCGTTGTCCGGATCGAAGCCGGCCTGGTGTGCCCCGCTGACGATCAGTACCGCGGTGCGCAGAACCAGCAACGGCCACAACGCTTCTGCCTCGGCAACGCTCAGCGGCCGGATGGCGTGGAAAGCTCGGATCCCGGGTAGCACGGACGTCGGATCGCTGCCCGGGTGCTGCAGTACCGAGGACAGGGTGATGGCCAGTTCACTGACTGCCCAGCTGTCGGACAGATCGCCGAGGTCGATGATCCCGTCGGGGTGCACCACACCGCCGATGCCGTGGGACACCACCACGTTGGCGTCGGTGAGGTCCATGTGCACGGCCTGGCGGGGCAGGGCGTCGGCCAGCGGCTCGATGTGTGCCCACGCGTCATCGGCCGCGGCCTGCAGCCGGGAGCGTGCGGCGCCATCGTCGACATGGGAGACCAGCCCGCGCACCACTTCGGCTCCGAAGCGCAGGTCCCACTGCAACGCGCGGTCCAGACCGGGATGGCGGAATTCGGCCAATGCCCGGCTCACCCGCCCGGCCAGTGCGCCGAGCTCAGCGACCGTGGCCGGCGGCAGATACCCGGACTCGATGAGCGTCCCGCCGGACAGGTGCCGCAGCAGCCGGACATAGGTGGTGCCGTTCGAGCCCAGACCGGTTACCGCGGTGAGCTTCTCGTCGTGCCGGTTGGGCAACGACTGGGCCACCCGCAGATCCGGCTCCGCCGTTGCGATCAGGTCCGCGGCCAGCTCCTGAGCAGTCAGCTCGATCTCGTTGAACGCCGGGTTGGCGATCTTCAGTACGCCGGCAATCGTCGCGCCAGCGTCGACCAGGAAGTTCTTGTCCTGTTGGCTGCCCAGCGATTTCACATTCGCGTGCAGCCCGAAGTGGGCGGCCAGGATGTCGCGGGCCTGCTGGTCGGTGACCTGAGGGGCGGGCAGCTCAGGTTCGCGCAGAAAGTTGAAGCCGATGGTGTCACGCTCGGCGTTCACCGTCCGACGAACTCCACGACCACCTCGGAGAACGCGTCGTTGTCGTCTCCGGCGGCGGTGTGCCCCGCATCGGACAACTCGACGAACTCCGCGGCGGGCACCTTGTCCAGGAAGTCCTGCACACCTTGGGGGCTGACCACATCGGACAGCTTGCCCCGGATCAGCAGGATCGGGATGCTCAGGTTGATCGCTGCCTGTTCGAGCTTCTCCACCCGCATGAACGGGTCGTCTTCGGGTTTGGTGAGGAAGGCCGGATCCCAGTGCCAGTACCAGCGCCCGTCGCGCAGTCGCAGGTTCTTCTTCAGCCCCTCGGGGCTGCGCGGCTTGGCGCGGTAGGGCAGGTAGGCCGCGACGGCGTCGGCGGCCTCCTCCAGCGAATCGAAGCCGTTCACGTTGGTGAACATGAAATCGCGGATGCGGGCGCTGCCGCTTTTCTCGAACCGCGGCACCACGTCGACCAGGACCAGCTTGGTCACCAGCTCCGGGCCGGCCTCGTGCGCGGCCAGGATGCTGGTCAGCCCACCCATGCTGGCTCCGATCAGCACCACCGGGCGCCCGATCTGGTACAGCACATGCTGCACGTCGGCGGAGAGCGCTTCCACCGAATAGTTCGCGCTGGGTGAGCGGTCGCTGTCGCCGTGACCACGTGCGTCGAGTGCGATCACGTGCAGCCCGCGATCGGCCAGGATCTGCCCCGTGTTCTTCCAGGAGTACCGGTTCTGCCCGCCGCCGTGCAGCAGCAGGACCGTGGGACGGTCAGCGGTGGACGCGGCGTCCCGGTTCCATTCGTCGCCGACCAGGTTCAGGTCGTCGACTCCCCGGAACGTGACGGTGCGCGAATCGCTGTGCTCGGTTTTCCCGGTGCTCACGGACATTCCTCTCGCCAGGCCCCGGGAGGTCACGTTACCCACGTGGGTTTTCGCCGCATCTGCGACCCGGACAAGCGTGCCGTTCCTAGAATCGTCAATCGTGCAGCCAGGTATCGAGGCGAATGAGGTGGGGGGCGACGTCAGCGAGCGCGACGCGGTCATCGAAGCCGCCTTCAGCTGCCTGTCCGAGCCCCACACCGGTGCTGTGCCGGTGGCTGCCGTGCTGGCCAGGGCGGGATTGTCGACCCGCGCGTTCTATCGGCACTTCGAATCCAAGGACGCGCTGTTCCTGGCCATGATGCGGGGCGAGGGTGACTCACTGGCCCGCCGGCTCGACTGGATCGCCGAGCATTTCGACGGCCCTCCCAGCGATCAACTGCGAGTCTGGCTCGGTCAGATTTTCGGTCTGCTGCAGGACGCGCGGCTGAACATGCACATGACCGTGCTCGATTCGGACGAGGTCCGCGCAGCCAAGGGCTATCGCGCGGCCCGCGAGCAGTGGCACGACGACCGTGAGCGGTCGCTGGCGGCGATCCTGCGCCGGGGCCTGGACGACGGATCGTTCCCGTTGGCCAAACCGGAGCAGGACGCGGTTGCCATCGGCGCGGTGGTCAGCCACGCGATGTCGCGACTGTGCTCCGACGGCGAGTGCGAGGTCGCGCAGGGCGAGGTCGTGGACTTTGCGCTGCGCGCGGTGGGGGCCCAGATCCCGTGCGCAGAGTCCGGTGGCGCGTAGCGCCAACGCGCCCGCAGGTCTTCCCGGGACTGCCGGTACCGCTGCTGACGGTGTGACCGGTGCCACGTACTTTGGACCGCACGCGTGCCATTGCACGCACCACGCAGTGCCACCGAGGAGCAGATGTATGGCAGACGACAGCGCCGACGCCGAGCCGGTCGAGCTGACCGAGGCCGACGAGTCGAGCCAGTCCGCCCCCGAAGCCGAGGTCGTCGAACCCGAGGCTGAGGGCACAGAACCTGCCGTGGCAGCCGACGACGCGGCCCCGAAGCGGCTGCACTTTCCTTTCGCGGGGGTTATCGGAGGGGCGCTCGTCGTCGGGCTCGTGGCGCTGGCCGGTTGGCTGGGCTATGGCTACTACCAGGCCCATCACGAACAGCAGCGACGTGCGATGTTCGTGGACACCGCGCGGGAGGGCGCGACGAACCTCACCACCATCGACTGGGAGCACGCCGAAGACAACATCCAGCGAGTGCTGGACATCTCGACCGGGAAGTTCTACGACGACTTCGAGCGGCGTTCGAAGTCGTTCCTCGACGTGGTCAAGCAGATCAAGTCGAAGTCGGTGGGCACGGTGACCTCATCGGGTCTGGAGTCCTACTCGAACGACAAGGCGGATGTCCTCGTGTCGGTGACCGTTCGGTCGACGAATGCGGGCGTGCCGGAACAGAAGCCCCAGGTGTGGCGAATGGTGCTGACGGTGCAGGACATTGAAGGCAAAACGAAGGTTTCGAACGTGGAGTTCATCCAGTGAGCGGCCGGCACAAGATGCCGCCGGCCGGGCGCCGTAAGGCCGCCGCGGATCCAGTGGAGAGCGTCGAGCAGGCAAGCCCCGGGCCGGAGACCGTCGAAGACACGAGCGCTGCGGAACCAGCCGAAGCGGTGGAGGCGGCTGAGGCCGAGGCGGTAGTCGAGGAAACGGTCGACGCCGACACGGACGACGCCGACACGGACGACGCCGCCGAGTCCGACGACGTTAAGGGCGAGGCTGAGGACGAGCCCACTGACGAGCCCGCCGAAGCCACGCCGTCGCGCGCCCGCTCGCGGGTCGGCTTGCCGGTGGTGCTGGCGACCGTCGCGCTGGTGTTGGCATTGACCTGCGCGGTGTTGCGGTGGCTGACCGTGTCGCAGGCTGAAAGCGACACGGCCCGAAACGAATCGGTTCAGGCGGCCAAAGAGATCACCGCCGAGATGCTGTCGTATGAGACTGAGACAGCCGAGCAGCAGCTCACGGCGGCCCGCGACCGGATGACCGGGGAATTCCTCGGCACCTACAGCGCGATGATCGGTGAGGTCATCCCGGCGGCGCATGCCCAGCAGATTGCGGCCGTAGCAGAGGTGTTGCGCGCGGGGGTGGTGAGTGCCAAGCCGGACCGCGCCGAACTGGTGTTGTTCGTCAACCAGAGCGTCCAGGTCGGAAACCACATGCCGCAGAAGACCCCGTCGGCTGCCCGGGCCACCATGGTCAAAGTCGATGACCGCTGGCTCATGTCCGAGTACGAACCGGTGCCGCTGTGACCGAGCCGCGCTGGATCGATGTCGCCACCCCCGCGGTGCACCTGCGGGCGCTGGCGTGGGGGCCTGATGATGGCCCGGTTGCGTTGTGTCTACACGGCTTTCCCGACACGGCCTTCGGCTGGCGCAAGGTGGCGCCGGTTCTGGCTGAGGCCGGCTGGAAAGTGGTTGCGCCGTTCATGCGCGGTTACATGCCCTCGTCGGTTCCTGCCGACGGGAGCTATCACGTCGGGGCGCTGATGGACGACGCGCTGCGCCTGCTGCAGGCGGTCGGGCCGACCGGACGCGATGTCATCATCGGCCATGACTGGGGGGCCATGGCGGCATCGGGTGTGGCTGCGCTGCCGGACAACCCGTTCACGAAGGCCGTGATCATGTCGGTGCCGCCGTTGGCGTCGTTTCAGCCGTTGGGTCGGGTGCCCGATGCCGGAAAGCTGTTGGCCCAGTTGCCGCGTCAGGCGCTGCGCAGCTGGTACATGATGTACTTCCAATTACCTTGGCTTCCTCAGCGTTCGGCGTCCTGGGTGGTGCCCCGGCTGTGGAAGACGTGGTCGCCGGGATACGACGCGGCCGAGGACCTGCGTCATGTCGACGCCGCGATCGGTGCACCGGACCGGTGGCGCGCCGCGCTGGGCTACTACCGGGCCACGATCCGCATGAGCAAACCGCCTGCACAGTACGCCGAGCCGCACAAGCACTGGCTGCTGCCGCCGGTGTTGCCGTCGCTGTACCTCCATGGCACTGACGATGGTTGTGCCGCACCGGATTACATCCGATGGGTGCGCGAGGTGCTGCCGGCGGGCAGCGATGCCCACGTCGTCGAATCCGGCGGTCACTTCCTGCAACTCGACCAGCCCGACATCACAGCCGCCCGCATCCTGGACTTCGTCGGACGTGAGGGCTAACCGACTCACTGCGGTCGATGCGCAGATGTTCTGGATGTCGTCCAGGATGCCCAACGACACCTTTCTGCTCTACGGATTCGACGGTGTGCCCGCCGACCTGCAGGCGGCACTCGGCGAGTTGGCGGCCAATGCCCGCATCAGCCCGGATCTGTCGCAACGCATCGACGACACCTCTCGGCTGCACTACCCGGCCTGGGTGCCGTCCCGTGTCGACGAATCCCGGTTCGTGGTACATCATCTCGACGATTCGACGTGGCTGGGCTGCCTGGCCGCCGTGAGCGGACTGGTGGACGATCAACTCGATGCGCGGGTGCTGCCGTGGCGGCTACACGTGTTCCCCGGAGTCGAGGGGATGCCCGGTGTCGCCGGCGCCGGCACCGTGGCGGTCCTGCAGATCACCCATGCCCTCGGCGGCGGCGGGCGCACCTGCGGCCCGGCGGCGGTCATGTTCGGCCGCCCGGGAACGGTGGCGCCGGTGGCGCCGGTGTACGGCCACCCGGCGATGTTGCCGTGGCGCAGCATCGAAGCGGCCCGGGCCCACCGGCAGTTGGTAGCCGACACCGAGGCCGGGCGGGTGCCGCCGGCCGCCACGTCACGCCCGCCGCTCCGGACCAACGACCGTCCTTCGGGCGTACGCGGCATGCGGACGCTCGTCCGGGATCGAGCGCAGCTGTCGGGCGCCACCGTGACGGTGCGTGCACTGGCCGGGATCTCCGAAGCCCTGGCCGGTCAGCTCCGTGAGCTGGGGACGGATTCGGCCACCCTGGGCGCCGAGGTGACCATGGCGAAATCCGGTCCGCGGCAGGCGTACAACCATTTCGGCACGGTCGGCGTGGGCCTGCATCCCTCGCTGCCGGTGGCGCAGCGCCGCGACGCGATCGCCGCTGAACTGGCGGCGCGCCGGGAACGCGCCGCACACCCGGCGATGCGGGCCTCGGAACGTGCGTTCGCCGCCACGCCGGCCCCGCTGCTGCGGTGGGGGATCGGTCAGTTCAATCCCGATGCGCGGTCGGCGACGGTCACCGGGAACACCGTGGTGTCCAGCGTGAATTGCGGTGCTGCGGACTTCGGCCTCGGCGGTATGCCGGTGCGGCTGGCGGCGGCGTTTCCGGGCTTGTCCCCGATGGTGGGGCTCACCCACTGCGTGACGGGCGTGGGGGACACCATCGCGATCAGTGTGTTCGCCGCGGAGTCGGCGATCGGGGATATCGACGCCTATATCGAGCGGCTTGAGGCGGCGTTGTGAAGGGCCTGCCGGTCTAACCGCGGCGCAGCATTGGGATGCCGACATCAAGCGCGGACTCCAGGTAACTCAGGTCGCCAGAGGCCAGCATCACACTGACCCCACCCTGGATCCCGGCCAGCAGTGCGGCGCCCACCCGGTCGGCGTCCAGATCGGCGGCAATCTTCTCCTGCGACTGCATGTGCCGGATCCCCGCCGAGATCTCGTCATGCCATTGCCGCAGTAGGGCTTTGGTGACCGCCTGGGCGCCGGGAGTGGTGCGGCCGATCTCTGACATCAGCAAGCTCAGCGGGCAGCTCTGGCCTTGGCGGCGATAGCGCTCGACCACGGCGTCGCGCCAGCGTTGCCAGGCCACCCACGAGGTCAGCTCGCCGAGGTAGGGCTGCTGATCCGCCAGCACCATCTGGGCTTCGCGTTCGGCCACGGCGAGCAACAGCTGGTCCTTGCCGTCGGGGAAGTAGTGGAACAGCTGGCTCTTCGAGGTCTGGGTGTGGGCGCGGATGTCGTCGAGCGTGGTGGCGGCGACACCGTTGCTGCGGATCACTTCGGCGGCGCCCTCGATGATGCGGTGCCGGGTGGCCTCGCCCTTGGCGGTCAGTTTTTGGACTTGCAGGTCCATTTTCATCTGCCTATACCTGGACTCATGAGTCCAAACACTACCCACGGCACCGCTCTGGCGGGTCGCACAGCACTTGTCACGGGATCCACCGGAGGCCTCGGCGTCGCCATTGCCAAGGCCCTCGCCGATCGGGGCGCCTTCGTCATCGTCAGCGGCCGCAACAAGGAACGCGGCGACTCCGTCGTCGCCGAGATCCGCACCGCCGGAGGGCAGGCCGACTTCGTCGCCGCCGACCTCGGGGCCGGGGCGGGCGAGGTGCGGCGCCTCGCGCGGCAGGCCACCGAGGCCGCCGGCGGCCAGATCGACATCCTGGTCAACAACGCCGGGGTGTGGGGGATGCCGGAACCCACCGGCGAGGTTTCCGAGCAGGCACTGCTGGAGTCGTACCAGACGAACGTCATCGCCCCCTTCCTGCTGACCGGTGCGCTGGCGCCCGCCATGGCTGAGCGTGGCCACGGCGCGGTGGTCAACGTCGGGTCGATCACCGGCCTGATCGGGGGCGACCGCTCCGCGCTGTATTCGTCGACCAAGGCCGCCGTGCACTCGCTGACCAAGTCATGGGCCGTGGAATACGGACCGCGCGGGGTGCGGGTGAACGCCGTGGCCCCCGGGCCGATCGCCACGGAACGGGCCGCCGACGTGGCCGATGAGATCGGACCGGTGCTGGCCCGCATCCCGTCCCGGCGCATGAGCACCCCCGAGGAGGTCGCCGCAGCGGTGGCTTTCCTGGCCGGTGACGACGCCGGGAACATCCACGGGGTGATCCTCAGTGTGGATGGGGGCTGGGCGGCGGCTTAACAGATGCCCTAGATTCTGTTACATGGCTGCTGATGCTGCGATCCTGATTCTGCGTGTGGTTCTTGGCCTGACCATGGCCGCACATGGCTACAACAAGTTCTTCGGCGGTGGGCGGATCCCCGGCACCGCGGGATGGTTCGACAGCATCGGCATGAAGCCGGGCCTGTTTCACGCCAGGGTCGCGGCCAGCACCGAGATCGCGGCCGGTCTCGGCTTGGCCCTCGGCCTGCTGACCCCGGTGCCCGCGGCCGGGTTCGTGGCGCTGATGCTGGTGGCGGCCTGGACAGTGCACCGGCACAACGGGTTCTTCATCGTCAAGGAGGGCTGGGAGTACAACCTGATCCTGGCGGTGGCCGCGGTGGCGATCGCCGGTACCGGGGCTGGTCACTACAGCCTTGATTACCTGCTGTTCTCCAACTGCAGCTTCTACCACCTGCTGCACGGCTGGTGCGGAATGGCGATCGCAGTCGTGCTCGGCCTGGCCGGTGGAATCGGCCAGTTGGTGATCTTCTTCCGCCCGCCGGTGAAGTCCTAGTTCGTGCGCGCCGACAATGACGCCCACTGGCCGGTCAGAACGACTACCACCGGACTAGAACACGTTCTAATCTGACCGGCATGGGTTTTCTCAAACAGGAATCTCCCGAGATCGACTTCGAGCAGTGGAGCAAGGGCACTCGTGCGGAGAAGATCCAGCCGATGGCGCGGCACTGGGCCGAGGTGGGGTTCGGGACGCCGGTCGCACTGCACCTCTTCTATGTCGTGAAGATCCTGGCCTACATCCTTGGTGCCTGGCTGATCGCGCTGACGACCACCGGGATCGACGGGTTCACCAACGTCGCCTCCTGGTACGCCGAGCCGATCGTCTACCAGAAGGTTGTGTTCTACACGATGCTGTTCGAGGTCATCGGCCTCGGCTGCGGCTTCGGCCCGCTCAACAACCGGTTCTTCCCGCCCATGGGATCGGTCCTGTACTGGTTGCGGCCCAGGACGATTCGGCTGCCACCGTGGCCGAATCGGGTGCCGCTGACCAAGGGTGATGACCGCACCGTCGTCGACGTGGTGCTGTACGGGGCGCTGTTGGTGATGCTGGTGGTGGCGTTGGCCTCGCAGGGCACCGGCCCCATCCCGGCACTCGGCAGTGAGATCGGCGTGCTGCCGGTGTGGCAGACCGCGGCGATCGTCGGCCTGCTGGCCGTGGCCGGTCTGCGAGACAAGGTGATCTTCCTGGCTGCCCGCGGCGAGGTATACGGCTCGTTGGCCGTGTGTTTTCTGTTCAGCGGCGCCGACATCGTCATCGCGGCCAAGCTGATCTGCCTGACGATCTGGATCGGTGCGGCGGCCTCCAAACTCACCAAACACTTCCCGTTCGTCATCTCGACGATGATGAGCAACAACCCGGTGGTCCGGCCGCGCTGGATCAAGCGGAGGTTCTTCGAACACTTCCCCGATGATCTCCGGCCGGGGCGGCCGTCACGCTTCGTGGCGCACTTCTCCACTGCCATCGAGGGTTTGGTTCCGTTGGTGCTGTTCTTCTCGCATGGCGGCTGGCCGACGGCGATTGCCGCCTTTGTCATGTTGGTGTTCCACTTCGGAATCCTGAGCTCCATTCCGATGGGCGTGCCGCTGGAGTGGAACGTCTTCATGATGTTCTCGGTGCTGGCACTGTTCGTCGGGCACGCCGGGATCGGGCTGGGGGATCTCACCAGCCCGTGGCCGATCGTGTTGTTCGCGGTGGTCGCGGGCACTGTGGTGCTGGGAAACCTGTTCCCGCGCAAGATCTCGTTCCTGCCAGGTATGCGCTATTACGCGGGCAACTGGGACACCTCGCTGTGGTGCGTCAAACCCTCGGCGGCGGAGAAGATCGAGAAGGACATCGTCGCGATCGCCAGCATGCCGGCCGCCCAGATGGAGCGGTACTACGGCAGCCCGGAAGTCGCCCAGATGTATCTGTACATGGGATACGCCTTCCGCGGCTTCAACTCTCATGGCCGGGCCCTGTTTACCTTGGCGCACCGGGCGATGGCGGGTGAGAACGAGGACGACTACGTGTTGACCGACGGGGAGCGGATCGTCTCCACGGCGATCGGCTGGAACTTCGGTGACGGACACATGAGCAACGAGCAGCTTGTGGCGGCCCTGCAGAAGCGGTGCCATTTCGAGCCGGGGGAGGTGCGGATCGTCATGCTCGACGCTCAGCCGATCCAGCGTCAGACCCAGCAGTACCGGCTCGTCGATGCGGCCACCGGGGAGTTCGAGCGGGGCTACGTCAACGTTGCCGACATGGTGACGCGCCAGCCCTGGGACGACGAGCTCCCGGTCCATGTCCAGCGAGATGACGCCACCACCACCTGAGCCGGTCACGGTATGGGTCGATGAGTCCGGGCGGTTGATGAGTGACCTGGGCAGCGTGGACACGCAGTGTCACGCCACCGTCCGGGCCGGCCATTGCCCGCAGCGGGCGCAGTGTGTGCTGCTGCATCGCGCGCCGGGTCCGCGGTTGCTGTTCGGCGAGTTGATGTCGGAGCTCGACGACGAGGCCGGCATCTACCTGGAGACACACGCCAAACAGCTTGACGCGGACCTCATTTCGATCACGGTGGACCACGTGGGTCCGGACGGTCCGGCCGGCAGCTGGCGCTATCGGCTGTTGCCGATGCGATGGAAGACCGCTGACGGCTGGCGGGATACCGGGGCGCGGCTGGCGGTCTGGCCGGATTAGTTCAGTCGTCTTCGAAACTGCGCACAGATCCTCGACACTGCGCACAGATCGCAATATTGCCGCGAAACGCGATCTGGACGCAGGCTCGATGGGCTGGACGCAGGCTCGATGAGCGGCCAGGGCTCAGCGCATGACGTCGCGGACCTTGACGCTCTCGATGTCTTTCAGCATCAGGATCCGTGCGGTGTCCAGGTGCCTGCGCCAGTGCGCCTCGGCGGCATCCCCGTCGCCGGAGCGGATGAGCTGGATCAGCTTGCGGTAGGACCGCATCAGCTTGTCGTAGTCGCTCTTCGACACCGGTCGACGCTCCTTGAACAGGAAGGCGTGGTGGCGCACGGTGATCTCGTGCAGCATGCCGGCGATGATGCTCAAGGTGGCGTTGCCGGACAGTTCCACGACCCGGCGGTGAAAGTCGCCGGTGGTCTCGGCCAGTTGATCTGACTGGTGGTCCTTCGGGATGTGCTCGTCGAGCATCTGTTCCAGTTCGGCGAACGCCGCCTCATCGCCCTTCTCGGCGAGCAGGCGTGCGGCCATCGGCTCGATCGCCGCACGCCCCACCAGGAGATCGGCGATGTCGGCCCCCGACAGTTCGAGCAGCAGCCCCGCCGGTCGGGCGACGATCTCGGGACCGGGCACCCGGACCCGGGCGCCGGTACGGGAACCGCGCCGCACCTCGACCAGACGCTCGGACTCCAGCACCCGCACGGCCTCGCGCAGCGTCGGCCTGCTGACCCCGAAATGCTCCATGAGCTCGGCTTCGTTGGGCAGGAAGTCGCCCTCTTTCAGCTGGCCGTCGACGACCATGCGCCGTAATGTGCCTGCGACGAGTTCGGCGGTCTTCGGGGAACGGACCGGTGCCTGCGGTGCTATTGCGTCAGGGCCGATCATCGGCGCCAGCGGTGTGGTTCGAGCCACCAGACACTCCCAGTTAAGACAACTTCGTGCTGGCCGGATGGTCAGCTGTACAACTCAGTAAACCATCTGTTCACCGCAGGATCGGAACATCGAGCCCTACCAACCAGTAGGTTGACCTAGTAAACCTACTGGTCTATTTTCACCTCGAGCGCCCCGTTGAGCTCCACTGGGGTCGCGCCACCCACTCTTCAAAGGAGAAGTCATGGCTGAAGCCGTCATCGTCGAGGCTGTCCGGTCACCTGTCGGGAAGCGCAACGGCGCCCTCTCTGGTGTGCATCCGGCGGAGCTGTCGGCGCAGGTGCTCAACGGCCTCGTGCAGCGCGCCGGGATCGACCCCGCCCTCGTCGACGACGTCATCTGGGGCTGCGTCATGCAGGCCGGTGAGCAGGCGCTCGACATCGCCCGCACCGCGCTGCTGACCGCCGGGTGGCCCGAGACCGTTCCCGGTGTCACGGTCGACCGTCAGTGCGGTTCCAGTCAGCAGTCCCTGCACTTCGCGGTCGCCGGTGTGATCGCCGGGCACTACGACGTCGTCGTCGCCGGTGGTGTCGAGTCGATGTCGCGCACCCCGATGGGATCCTCGCTGGCCAGCGGCGGACACCCCTACCCGGAGGCGTTCCGGGAGCGCTACGACAACAAGACCCCCAACCAGGGTGTCGGTGCCGAGATGATCGCCGAGCAGTGGGGCCTGTCGCGCACCCAGCTCGACGAGTTCTCCCTGCGGTCGCACGAGAAGGCCGCTGCCGCACAGGATGCCGGTGCGTTCAAGGACCAGATCGTCGGGATCAAGGACCAGGATGGCAACGTCGTTCTGGAAGACGGCGGCATCCGTCGCGGTGGCACGGTCGAGTCCATGGCCGCCATCAAGCCGGCCTTCAAGGAGGACGGTGTGATCCACGCCGGTAACTCCAGCCAGATCTCCGACGGCTCGGCAGCACTGCTGGTCATGTCGGCGGAGAAGGCAAAAGACCTGGGGCTCAAGCCGCTTGCCAAGGTGCACACCGCGGTGCTCGCCGGTGCCGACCCGGTCATCATGCTGACCGCACCGATCCCGGCCACCCAGAAGGCGCTGGCCAAGTCCGGCCTGACGGTCGACCAGATCGGCGCGTTCGAGGTCAACGAGGCGTTCGCCCCGGTTCCGATGGCCTGGCTCAAGGACATCGGCGCCGACGAGAGCCGGCTCAACCCCAACGGCGGTGCCATCGCTCTGGGTCACCCGCTCGGCGGCTCCGGTGCCCGTATCCTGACCACCCTGCTGTACCACATGCGGGACAACAACATTCAGTACGGCCTGCAGACCATGTGTGAAGGTGGCGGCCAGGCCAACGCAACCATCCTGGAGCTCCTGTGACCGACACCCAGCCCGGCGCCCTCGTAGAGAAGCGCGGCAACGTCCTGCTCATCACCATCAACCGGCCCGAGGCGCGCAACGCGATCAACGGCTCGGTCAGCGTCGCTGTCGGCGATGCGCTTGAGCAGGCCCAGAACGATCCGGAGATCCGCGCTGTCGTGATCACCGGATCGGGCGACAAGTCGTTCTGCGCGGGCGCCGACCTGAAGGCGATCTCGCGGGGCGAGAACCTCTTTCACCCCGAGCATCCGGAATACGGATTCGCCGGCTATGTCAGCCATTTCATCGACAAGCCGACGATCGCCGCGGTCAACGGCACCGCCCTGGGCGGCGGCACCGAACTCGCGCTGGCCAGTGATCTGATCGTCGCCGAGGAAAACGCCAAATTCGGTCTGCCCGAGGTGAAGCGGGGTCTGATCGCCGGTGCTGGCGGCGTCTTCCGCATCGCCGAGCAGCTGCCCCGCAAGGTGGCCAACGAGTTGCTGTTCACCGGTGAGCCGATGTCGTCTGCCGACGCACTGCGTTGGGGCCTGATCAACCAGGTCGTGCCCGACGGCACCGTCGTCGACGCCGCGCTCAAGCTGGCTGAACGGATCACAGGCAACGCACCGTTGGCCGTGCAGGCCAGCAAGCGCGTCGCCTACGGGGTCGACGAGGGCGTCATCGCCGGCGACAAGGACGGCTGGAAGCGCACCAACCGCGAGTTCAGCACCCTGCTGCGGACCGAGGACGCCAAGGAAGGGCCGCTGGCCTTCGCCCAGAAGCGCGAACCGGTTTGGAAGGCAAAGTAAGCCATGAAGCGACAGATCTTTACTGCAGAACACGAGGCCTTCCGCGAGACGGTCAAGGAGTACATCGAGCGCGAGCTCGTGCCGAATGCCGAGAAGTGGGAGACCGAGCGCATCGTCGACCGGTCGGCCTACACCGCTGCCGGCAAGTACGGCCTCATCGGCTTCAACATGCCGGAGGAGTTCGGCGGCGGCGGCTCGGATGACTTCCGGTTCAACGCCATCATCGATGAGGAGATCGCCAAGGCCGGCGTGCACGGCCCGGCGCTGAGCCTGCACAACGACGTCGTCGGCCCGTACTTCAAGGAGCTGGCCAACGACGAGCAGAAGCAGCGCTGGATGCCCGGCATCACCACCGGCGAGCTGATCATCGCGATCGCGATGACCGAGCCGGGCGCCGGCAGCGACCTGGCGGGCATCCGGACCTCGGCGGTGCGCGACGGGGATGACTGGATCATCAACGGCTCCAAGACGTTCATCTCGTCGGGCATCAACTGCGACCTGTGTGTCGTGGTCGCCCGCACCGACCCCGAGGCCGGTCACAAGGGCTTCACGCTGTTCGTGGTGGAGCGGGGCATGGAGGGCTTCACCCGCGGCCGCAAGCTCGACAAGATGGGCCTGCACAGCCAGGACACCTCAGAGCTGCACTTCGAGAACGTGCGGGTACCGAACGCCAATCTGCTGGGAAAGGAAGGTCGCGGTTTCTACCACCTGATGACCAACCTGCCCTCAGAGCGGCTCGGCATCGCCATCTCGGCGATCTACGGTGCCCGTGCGGTCTTCCAGGAGACGCTGCAATACGCCAAGGACCGCAAGGCCTTCGGCCAGCCGATCGGCAGCTTCCAGCACAACCGGTTCCTGCTCGCCGAGATGGAGACCGAGCTGGAGGTCACCGAGAACTACCTCGACCGCTGCCTGCAGGGTGTGGTCGACGGTGAGCTGACCGCGGTCGAGGCGGCCAAGGCCAAGTGGTGGGCCACCGAGGTCGCCAAGAAGGTCGTTGACCAGTGTGTGCAGCTGCACGGCGGTTACGGCTACATGATGGAGTACCGGGTGGCCCGCGCCTACGTGGACGGACGGATCCAGACGATCTTCGGTGGCACCACCGAGATCATGAAGGAGATCATCGGCCGCGAGCTGGGCGTCTAACTTCACGACCGCCTTCCCGCGAGCAGACACAAAACTGCCCCTTTTCACGCGAAAAGGGGCAGTTTTGCGTCTGCTCGCGGGGTTATCCACAGGGCTGGCTGCCAGTTGGTGGCGGCTGGGGAATTGTCCGCAAACAATCACCGGCATGACGCTCGACGAAGTGTTCGCTCTCAACCACGGCGTCGCGACCACGAACCAACTGTTGGCCGCCGTGACGTACCGGACACTCGCACGGCGGGTTCGCGACGGTGAGATCGTCCGGTTGTGGCACGGCGTCTATTCATTGGGCCCGCCAGATACATTTCGTCGGCTCTGTGGACTTGACCTGATGTCGGAGACCCCGATTGTGGGCTGTCTGGGAACGGCCGCTCAGTTCTACGGCTTTGACACCGAGAACACGGTTCGGACCCACGTTCTCGACCCGGGGGTACGCATGAGGTCATCGCCAGACATCATGGTGCATCAACGAATTGGCGCTCCGCTCAAGAAAGTCGATGGTCGGTTGCTAACCGCGCCGGCTTGGACTGCCATCGAGTTGGCGCGAACGTTGCGGCGTCCACGCGCGTTGGCCACGCTTGACGCCGCGCTGCGCAGCGGCACCTGCGCTGCAGTCGAACTCGAGCAAGCGCTCAAGGGACAGCGGGGCCGCCGCGGCGTGGTGAAGGTGCGTGAACTGTTGCCTCACGCTGACGGCAGGGCCGAATCGCCGATGGAATCTGAGATGAGGTTGGTCTTCATCGATTGGGGCTTACCCACGCCAGAACTGCAGTACGAGATCGTCGACCGACACGGACAACTGTGGCGCGTGGATTTCGCCTGGCCCGAGTGCCGGTTGGCGGCCGAATACGACAGCATGGATTGGCACGCGAATCCTGTTGCGGTCAAGCATGACCGGATGAAATCTGCCCGCTTGCAGGAGATCGGCTGGATCAGCGTGCCGGCCGTGGTTGATGATGTCCGACGGTATCCCGCTGAACTGTGCGCCCGAATCGGGAGTCACCTTGAACGTGCGGCCTGATGTCCCGCGAGCAGAGAAAAAGATCAGCCGATCGGTGCGTCGGCAGCCGGGGTCGCCGACTCGGGTGCCTTGGTGGTGGTCGTGGCGGCGGTGCCGGTGACCGTCGGCACCAGGGCCTCCGGCGGGGCGTTGGGATCGAGCACGGTGTCGATCAGGTAGATCCGGGCGTTCTGCGCCTGGATCGGACCGCAGACCAGCTTGGCGGTGTCATTGACCTTGATGTCGCCGCCCTTGCCGGTCACCTTGACCTCGGCGCCCTGCTGGGTGGGCCGCTGGCCCTTGACGTCATCGGGGCCGAGCAGGCCGAGGAACGCGTGGTAGTAGTCCAGGCTGGTGAGCGCGGCCGGATCGGCCTTGAGCGCGTCGAGCTTGCCCGGCTCCAGGGCGGCGAAGGCGTCATTGGTCGGCGCGAAGATCACGTACGGGCCGTTGTCGAGCACCGGCACGATGTTGACGCTCGGGTTCAGCCCGCCCGACAGCGCGGCGTTGAAGGTGCTGATGTCCGGGATGCTGGCCAGAACCTTGCCTGCCGGCAGATCCGCGAGGCTCTTCCAGTCCGGCATGGCCTTCTTGAAGTTGTCGCAGCCGGAGCCCTGCGGGTCGGGGATCTCCACGACCGGGGCCGTGGTCGTCGTCGGCGCCGGGTCGGCGTAGGCGGTAACTGCCAACGGCAGCGACGCCGTGATCGCGGCGACTGCCGCAGCAACGCCCAGAGTCTTGGTGCGAGTCTTCATCGGTGGGTCTTTCCTCCCGCTCATGCCTAGCCTGTAGTCGTCGGCTGCCGGTGACGCGTTACACGGCTCTCGGCGCGACGATGGCGAGCAACCGCGTACACAACAACCTCAGCGTTCCCCGCGGCGCCGCATCGGATGGTATGCGTAACGAAGCGGTTACGGCAAAGCCGAAGTGTCCACTCGATCCGGCTCGGAGCTTGTGACCTGGGTTTTTCGGATACTGAGGCATAACAGTGCGGCGACGAAACACAGCCCGGCGGCCAGCTGGAAGGCCAGGTCGTAATTGCCGTTGAGATCCCGCAGCCACCCCGCGCCCGCGGCGGCGATGGCCGCGCCGACCTGGTGGGAGGCGAACACCCAGCCGAACACCACTGGCGAACGATCCCCGAAGTAGTCGCGGCACAGCACGATGGTCGGCGGCACGGTCGCCACCCAGTCCAGGCCGTAGAAGATGACGAACACCCAGGTGCTCGGTTCGGCGTGCGGGGAGAGCAGTGACGGCAACAGCATCAGCGACAGGCCGCGGCCCGCGTAGTAGACGAGCAGCAGCAGCCGGGGGTCCACGCGGTCGGTGAGCCAGCCGGAGAACACCGTGCCCGCGACGTCGAGGATGCCGATGGTGGCGAGCAGCCCCGCGGCGACTGTCGTGGGCATGCCGTGGTCGTTGGCGGCCGGGATGAAATGCGTCCCGATCAGACCGTTGGTGGTCATCCCGCAGATCGCGAAGCTCCCCGCCAGCAGCCAGAACACGC
>NZ_SJOM01000007.1:4951746-4995605 GCF_004762045.1 Mycobacterium sp. DL99 | reverse complement strand
GACGAGGGGCACGACGGCCAGCGAGGCCGCCGCGACGATCAACGATGCCCAGCGCCAGCCGTGTTGCGTGGTGACGGCCGCGACGACAGGCAGGAACAGCAGTTGACCGGTGGCGCTGGCGGCGGTGAGCACACCGGTGACCAGTCCGCGGCGCTGTTCGAACCAACGGGTGGCGATGGTCGCCACGAATCCCATCGAGATCGACCCGGTGCCGATACCGACCAGCACGCCCCACAGCAGCACCAGCTGCCAACTGGCCGTCATCGCGATGCTGCACGCCGATCCGGTCGCGATCAGCAGCAGCGACACGGTCAGCACCGGCCGGACCCCGAAGCGGTCCATGAGCGCCGCGGCGAACGGCGCGGTGAGTCCGTACAACATCATGTTGACCGACATCGCCAGCCCGACCGTGCCGTGTGACCAGCCGAACTCGTGGTGCAGCGGATTCATCATCACGCCCGGAATGGACCGGAATCCGGCCGCGCCCAGGATCGCCACGAAACTCACCGCGGCGACCACCCAGGCCCAGTGGATGCGGATTCGCGTCGGGTTCGGTGGCGAGGTCACCTGACCACTGTCGTCGAGGGCGGCCGGATGGACCAGTGGCATAAACGACAGCAATCATCAAAAACGTGCCACACTGGCGTCGTGCACCGTGTTGCGGTTCTGCTGCTGGCTCCGGTGGTCGGCTTCGACGCCACCATCGCGCCGCTGTTGTTCTCCAACGCCTCCGACGGCGACGGGAATGCCCTCTACGACGTCGTGACGTGCGGGCTCACCACCGACCCGGTGCCGTCGACGAGCGGATTCGCGATGGTTCCCGCCGCGGGAGCCGAGGCGCTGGAGTCGGCCGACACTGTGGTGATCCCGGGTACCAGGTACGCCCCGGCGCGGGCCGACGGTGTGCTGGGCGCCGACGTCGCGGCCGCGCTGTCACGGATCCGCCCCGGCACCCGGCTGGTGTCGATCTGCACCGGGGCTTTCGTACTGGCCGCGGCGGGCCTGCTGGACGGCCGGCCGGCCACCACGCATTGGCGCTTCGCCGCGGACATGCGCCGGTTGCACCCCGAGGTTCTCCTCGACGAGGACATCCTGTTCGTCGACGACGGCGACGTGCTGACCTCGGCCGGCCTGGCTGCCGGAATCGACTTGTGCCTGCACATCATTCGCTCCGACCACGGTGCCCAGGTGGCGAACGCGGTGGCCCGCTACTGCGTGGTTCCACCGTGGCGCGAGGGCGGGCAGGCGCAGTTTATCGACCACGGATTCACGGTCACCGATCACGCCTCGACCGCGGCCACACGAGACTGGGCGCTGCGGCATCTCGACGAGGAACTCACCGTGACGCGGCTGGCCGCCCATGCCCACATGAGCGCCCGCACATTCAACCGTCGATTCCGTGAGGAGACCGGGCAGGCGCCGGGTGCCTGGATCCGCAGCCGCAGGCTGGATCTGGCCCGCGAGCTGCTGGAATCAGGGGGCCTGTCGGTCGACGAGGTGGCCAGGCGTTCGGGTCTGGGCACCGCGGGCAACCTGCGTCATCATCTGCGGCGCGGGCTCGGGATGTCCCCGTCGAGCTACCGCAAGGTGTACCAGGGCGCGTGAGCCGGCCGGTCGGCTGTCTACCATGACCGGCATGCCAGAGCCGCTGATCGTCTCCGTCGCCGGTCATACCCCGCAGATCGACCCGGACGCCTGGGTTGCGCCCAATGCCAGTGTGATCGGCCAGGTTTCGCTGGCCGCCGGTGCCAGCGTCTGGTACGGCGCCACGCTGCGCGCCGAGGTCGAGCCCATCGAGGTCGGTGAGGGCAGCAACATCCAGGACGGGGTGACCGTCCACGTCGACCCGGGTTTCCCGTGCCGGATCGCCACGGGGGTGACGGTGGGTCACAACGTGGTGCTGCACGGCTGCACCGTCGAGCAGGACAGCCTGGTCGGGATGGGTGCGGTGGTGCTCAACGGCGCGGTGATCGGCGCCGGCTCACTGGTCGCCGCCGGTGCGGTGGTGCCCCAGGGCATGGTCGTACCGCCGCGCTCGCTGGTGGCCGGTGTGCCCGCCAAGGTGCGCCGAGAACTCAGCGACGACGAGGTCGGCCACAACCAGCTCAACGCCACGGCCTACACGCACCTCACCGGGTTGCACCGAGAGGCGGGTTGAGCTGCGCGAACCCGTCTTGGCGGAAGTACGGGAAGTAGGGATACGGCGCGTCGCGGGTGCTTGCGGCGTCCAGTCGCGCAATCTGGCCGGCATCCAGTGCCCACCCGACCGCTCCGAGGTTGTCGCGTAACTGCCGCTCGTCACGGGCCCCGATGATGACCGACGACACCGTGGGTCTGCGCAGCAGCCAGTTGAGCGCTACCTGTGGCACGGTTCTGCCGGTCTCTTCGGCGATCGCGTCGAGTTCGTCGACGACACCGTAGAGAAGTTCGTCGTCGACCGGTGGCCCCGCGTCGGCGGTCGCGTGCAGTCGGCTGCGTTCCGGCAGGGGCCGGCCGCGCCGGACCTTCCCGGTCAGCCGGCCCCAGCCCAAGGGGCTCCACACCAATGCGCCGACCCCTTCGGCCATCGCCAACGGCATGAGCTCCCATTCGTAATCGCGCCCGATCAGTGAGTAGTACACCTGGTGTGCGATATACCTTGGGCGATGGTGCTTTTCGGCGAGGCTCAGGGACTTCATCAGCTGCCAGCCGGAGAAGTTCGACACTCCAGTGTGGCGCACCTTGCCCTGATCGACCAGTGTGTCGAGGGCCTGCAGCACCTCATCGATCGGGGTGAATGCGTCGTACGCGTGCAACTGGAACAGATCGATGCGGTCGGTCTGCAGACGTGTCAGCGCGGAATCGACGGCCCGCAGCAGCCGTGCCCGCGACGTTCCCCAGTCGTCGGGGGCGGTCGGCAGGGCGGCCTTCGTGGAGATCAGTACGCTGTCGCGGCGCCCGCGTAGCGCTGCGCCGAGTACCTCTTCCGAGGCGCCGTCCGAGTACACGTCCGCGGTGTCGAACAAATTGATGCCGGCCTCCAGGCTCAGGTCGACCATCGCCCGCGCCTGGTCGACCCCGGTGTCGCCCCAGGCGCCGAAGAACTCTCCTGTTCCGCCGAAAGTCGCTGCGCCGAAGCTCAGTTCGGAGACCACGAGCTCAGAGTCGCCAACCCTGCGATATTCCATTCCCACTCCTTAACGAGATTGTCTTCTCGATAGGGAAACGCAACTAACGGGACAATATTCCTAATAAGATGAGCCGAATGGCAGCCGAACGCCCGGGCGGGCGCACCGCGGCCGTCCGCGCTGCGGTGCTGCGCGCGACGGCCGACCTACTCATCGAGGCCGGGCTGGAGGGTCTGGAGCTGACGGCGGTCGCCGAACGGGCCGGCGTCGGCAAGTCGACGGTGTACCGGCGTTGGGGTTCGGTGCCGGCGTTGGTGGCAGACCTCTTGGCCGACATGGCCGAACACTCGGTGCCACGGACCGACACCGGTTCACTGCGCGGCGATCTCCGGGCCAACGCGACACTGGTACGTCGCACCCTCAACGATGCCCGCCAAGGCAGGTTGTTCAAGGCCGCCATCGCCGCGGCGACGTGCGACCAACGCACTGCGGCGGCGCTGCAGGTGTTCTACGACCGGCGGATCGCCGAGTGGGCCGGGTGTGTGACCGACGCGGTGGAGCGGGGCGAGGTGCCTGCCGGGACCGATGCCGCCGCGGTCATCCGGCAGGTCTCCGCCCCGCTCTATTACCAATTCCTCATCAGTACGAGGACTCTCACGGTCGCCGACGCGCATCGTGCGGTCGACGCCGCGATCGCCGCTGCCGTGGCGGGGGTGTTCACCTAGCGCAGCGGGTGCGCCAGCTCGTCGCGCGGCATTCGTGCCGCGGTGACGGCCACCGCGGCCAACACGGCAGGCAGCACCCCGGCCACCAGGAAGATGGACTCCATCGAGACCACCTTCGACAGCGGGCCGACGATCGCGAACGACAGCGGCATGAACGCCAGCGACACGAAGAAGTCCAGGCTTGAGACCCGGCCCAACATCTCCGTCGGCACCCGGCGCTGCAGCAGCGTTCCCCAGATCACCATTCCGGCACCGTCGGTGACGCCGATGCAGAACGTGGCCAATGCCATCAACGGGAACGACGAAGTGACGCCGACGACCACCAACGGGACCGAGCCGAGACCCCACATCAGCATCATCGTGGTCAGGTAGCGCCGCGGCATCCGGCGTGAGGACACCGTCAATGCCCCTAGCGCGCTGCCGAATCCGAAGAACGCCAGGATGAATCCGTAGGCCCGCGCGCCGTCGGCAAACCGGTCCTGGGCGATGAACGGCAGCAGTACCTCGATCGGCCCGAGGACGACGAGCACGAACATGCTCGCGAACAACAGTGTCGCCAGCAGCCACGGTGTGCGCACCATGAACGCGAAACCTTCACGCAGATCGCGTAATACGTGCGGGCGCTCGCCATCGTCCTGTGCCGCAACCGAATCCACGGTGGGGCGGGTGGCGACCAGCAGCGTCAGGCCCGCACCGAACAACGCCGCCACCACGACCGCGCCCAGCGACGGGAAGGTCGCGGCGATCACCATGCCTGCCACCGCCGGGCCGACCGAGCGCTGGAAGACAGGGCGCACCACGCCCTCGACGCCGTTGGCCGCCAACAGTTGTTCGGGCGGCAGGATGCGGGGCAACAGCGCGCTGTAGGCCGGGAAGAAGAATGCCGCGGCAATACCGAGAAGGCCTGCGGCGACGGCCAGATGCCAGATCTTGAGCAGATCGAGCAGGCCCAGCGCCGCGACGGTCGTGACCGTCACCAGATTGACCGTCTCCACCGCGATGATGATCGTGCGCTGGTTGATCCGGTCGGCGGTGATCCCGCCGATGAGAACGAAGGCCACCAGGCCGACACCCATGCAGGTGGCCACCAGCGACAGCGAGGTCGGATTGTTGTCGATCGCGATGACCTGCAACGCCATTACCACCGACCACATGCCCTCGGCGAAGATCGACAACGTGACCGCGGCGATCAGCAACCGGTATTCGCGGATGCGGAAGGGTGCGAGCACACGCCAGCCGCCGGTCTGATCAACCGGCGTCTGGATGTCGTGCGGCATGCTCACAACATTCGATGGTGCCCACTCGGAGTGGGTTGAGTCCAACGATTTTCGCCGGCGTGCGCCCCGGCGGACGCTTATTGCTGGGTGAACTCCGGGCGTCGGTTCTGCTGGAAGGCCTTGGTGCCCTCGCGGAAATCGTCGGACACCAGCAGCTGCAGCTGGCCCTGGCGCTCGCGGGCGAAGGCACCCTCGAGCTCGGTGAGAGTGGCCGCGTTGACGGCCTGCTTGGTCTCGCGCAGGGCCACCGCCGGACCTGAACGCAGCTTGGCGATGACCTTGTCCACCGCGGCGTCGAACTCGTCGGCCGGGTACACGGCGCTGATCAGACCCCAGTCGTAGGCGTCGGCGGCGGTGAGGCGGTCGGCCAGCAGCGCCAGTCGCATGGCCCGGATCCGGCCGATGTTCGCGGCGACGAGCGCCGATGCACCGCCGTCGGGCATCAACCCGATCTTGGTGAAGGCCAGCAGGAAGAAGGCCGCCTCCGAGGCCAGCACGACGTCGGACGCCAGTGCCAGTGACACCCCGACGCCTGCGGCGGGTCCCTGCACCACGGCCACGACCGGCTTGGGCAGCGCCACGATGGATGCGACGGCGCGGTTGGCGGCGTCGAGCACGCCTTCGGCGTCGTGGCTCTTGGCGTTCTGGTCTTCCTCGCTGATGCCGGCGCCCGAACTGAACCCGCGGCCCGCGCCGCCGAGGCGAACCACGCGCACCTCGGGGTCGGTGGCGGCGAGTTCCATGGCATCGGCGATCGCCACGAGCATGTCCTGGGTCAGCGAATTGAGGCTGTCGGGCCGGTTCAGCGTCACCGACAGCACGCCGCCCTCGAGGGACACGGTCACGTCTTTGACGTCGGGGTACTCGCGGGTCACGGTCATCTATGCACCTTAGGTCTGAAGGGCCAGTGGCCCGGTCCGGGCGGGGCCGGCTATGGCCATGCCAGTCGAGAAGGTTATACAAGTAAGCTATGTCACCGGTCAACCAAGGCCTAACACGCGAAGGGCGGAAGAGCATGGCAGGACCACTGCAAGGTTTGCGCGTTGTGGAGTTGGCCGGTATCGGCCCGGGCCCGCACGCGGCGATGATTCTCGGCGATCTGGGTGCCGACGTCGTGCGCATCGAACGGCCGGGCAAGGGCGCAGGCACGCCCAGCGCTGACACCATGTTGCGGAACCGCCGATCGGTGGCCGCGGACATGAAG
Organism: Mycobacterium sp. DL99; assembly: GCF_004762045.1. Classification (GTDB taxonomy): domain Bacteria; phylum Actinomycetota; class Actinomycetes; order Mycobacteriales; family Mycobacteriaceae; genus Mycobacterium. The sequence continues at coordinate 4,989,292 of NZ_SJOM01000007.1, read as the reverse complement.
AGCGACGAGGGCCGCGCGCTGGTGCTCAAGCTCATCGAGAAGGCCGACGTGCTGATCGAGGGTTTCCGTCCCGGCGTCACCGAGCGGTTGGGTCTGGGGCCTGACGATTGCGCCAAGGTCAACGAACGGCTGATCTACGCCCGCATGACGGGCTGGGGCCAGGAAGGCCCGCGGGCCCTGCAGGCCGGCCACGACATCAACTACATCTCCCTCAACGGCCTGCTGCACGCAGTCGGGCGCAAGGGCGAGCGGCCGGTGCCGCCGCTGAACCTCGCCGGTGATTTCGGTGGCGGCTCGATGTTCCTGCTCGTCGGCATCCTCTCGGCGCTGTTCGAGCGGCAGACCTCGGGCAAGGGGCAGGTGATCGACGCGGCGATGATCGATGGCTCGTCGGTGCTGATGCAGATGATGTGGAGCTTCCGTAGCCAGGGTCTCTGGTCAGACGAGCGCGGCACCAACATGCTCGACACCGGCGCTCCGTACTACGACACCTACGAGACCTCCGACGGCCGCTACATGTCGATCGGGGCGATCGAGCCGCAGTTCTATGCCGAGCTGCTCAAGGGTCTGGGACTGGACGATGCTGACCTTCCGGACCAGAACGACATGGCCCGCTGGCCCGAGCTGCGCGAGGCGTTCACCAAGGCCTTCGCCGCGCACGACCGTGATCATTGGGCCGAGGTGTTCGCGGGGACCGACGCGTGCGCGGCGCCGGTGCTGTCCTTCGCCGAGGTCCTCACCGAACCGCACATCGCCGAGCGCAACACGTTCTTCGACGAAGGCGGCAACCTGCAACCGATGCCGGCACCGCGGTTCTCCCGCAGCGTCCCGGCGGTGCCGACCCCGCCGGGCCCGCGCGGCGCCGACACCGAAGCCGTTCTGCGGGAATGGGTTTAGTTCACGTTTCGGTTCAACCACATCAATGGGTCGGCGGCATGCCGGCCGGAAAGGAATGCGGTAAGTGGAGATCAAAGACGCGGTAGCCGTCGTCACCGGCGGCGCTTCCGGCCTGGGGCTGGCCACCACCAAGCGCCTGCTGGACGCGGGTGCTCAGGTGGTGGTGATCGACCTCAAGGGTGAAGAGGTGGTGGCCGAACTGGGGGATCGGGCCAGGTTCGTCGGCACCGATGTCACCGATGAGGCGGGTGTGTCCGAGGCGCTCGACGTCGCGGAATCGCTTGGCCCGGTGCGCATCAACGTCAACTGCGCCGGCATCGGCAATGCGATCAAGACCCTGTCCAAGAACGGTGCGTTCCCGCTGGACGGGTTCCGCAAGGTGGTCGAGGTCAACCTGATCGGCACGTTCAACGTGATCCGGCTGAGCGCTGAGCGCATCGCCAGGACCGAACCGCTGAAGAACGAAGAGCGCGGGGTCATCATCAACACCGCCTCGGTGGCGGCGTTCGACGGTCAGATCGGGCAAGCCGCCTACTCGGCGTCCAAGGGCGGTGTGGTCGGCATGACCCTGCCGATCGCGCGGGATCTATCGCGTGAGCTGATCCGGGTGTGCACCATCGCGCCGGGTCTGTTCAAGACCCCGCTGCTGGGTTCGCTGCCCGAGGAGGCGCAGAAGTCGCTGGGCCAGCAGGTGCCGCACCCGGCCCGGCTGGGCGATCCCGATGAGTACGGCGCCCTGGCCGTGCACATCATCGAGAACCCGATGCTCAACGGCGAGGTGATCCGCCTCGACGGCGCGATCCGCATGGCACCCCGATGAGCGCTTGCGCGAAGAGTAGAAAGCACAGGAAGTAGGTCCGTTTATGGCATTGAAGACGAAGTTCACCGAGACGTTCGGGATCGAGCATCCCATCGTGCAAGGTGGCATGCAGTGGGTCGGCCGCGCCGAACTCGTTGCGGCCGTGGCGAATGCGGGTGCATTGGGTTTCATCACCGCGCTGACCCAGCCGACCCCGGCGGATCTGGCCCGCGAGATCGAGCGGTGTCGTGACCTCACCGACAAGCCGTTCGGTGTGAACCTGACGATCCTGCCGACGATCAACCCGCCGCCATATGACGAGTACCGCCAGGTGATCGTCGACTCCGGGATCAAGATCGTGGAGACCGCGGGCTCCAACCCGGCGCCGCACCTGCCGATGTTCCACGACAACGGCATCAAGGTGCTGCACAAGTGCACCTCGGTGCGCCACGCCGTCAAGGCGCAGAGCCTGGGTGTGGACGGCATCAGCATCGACGGGTTCGAGTGCGCCGGTCACCCCGGCGAGGACGACATCCCGGGCCTGGTGCTCATCCCGGCCGCATCGGCCAAGATCGATATCCCGATGATCGCGTCGGGCGGTTTCGCCGATGCGCGTGGTCTGGTGGCCGCGCTGGCGCTGGGCGCCGACGGCATCAACATGGGCTCGCGGTTCATGTGCACCGTGGAATCGGCGATCCATCACAAGGTCAAGGAAGCGATCGTGGCGGGCACCGAGCTCGACACCGAGCTGATCTTCCGCAGCCTCGGTAACACCGCCCGAGTCGCGAGTAACACGGTCTCACGTGAGGTGGTGCAGATCCTCAAGGACGGTGGCCAGTTCGAGGACGTCAAGGATCTGGTGGCCGGCAAACGCGGCGTGAAGGTCTATGAGATCGGTGATCTCGACGCAGGCATCTGGTCGGTCGGAACCTCGATGGGCCTGATCAACGACATCCCCACCTGCGGCGAACTCGTCTCGCGGATGGTGTCAGAGGCCGAACTGCTGATCAGCGGGCGTCTGCTGAACATGATCGGCGCGGACGAAGCCGAGCCTGAGAAAGAAGCAGTCCTCGCCTGAGCGAGGACTGTGGCCCGTGAAGGGGCAACCTACGGCAAACTCAAGATGGGGAAACGCGCGCCGCGAGGCGCGCGTTTTCTCATACTGCGGTGGGCAGTTCCTGGTAGTCGTCAAACTGCTCCGAGGTGTCACCCTCGACGAGGAAATCGCCGTGGTAGAGAGCCTCGAAGTCGACCTTGATGACATCTGCACTGGTGTCGTCGATCCACATGACACTGAGCGTATGGGTCACTATTAAGGAATCTTTGAGTCACGGTTCGGAAAATGGTGGCAATCCTACTTTTGGGTAGGTTTCTGGCGAGTAGCCCAGATCACCCGTGGCCACGAACGTGGGCCTCGTGCACAGATTCGGCGGAAATTCCGTGCACAAGGCCCACGCTGGCGTCTCAGGCGGCCGGCTTTGTGACGTGAATGGGGTTGGTGCCGTTCAGCGCGATCCAAGTCACCGCGGCGGCTGCGACGCCGATCACCAGGAGGCCCACCGCGGCCCCGGCCGACATCCGGGAGCGGCCGAAGACGCGGTCGTCGACCGAGAACGCGCCGGCGCCGGTGAACAGCAGCGCCGCGGCGGCGAATGCGGCCAGGAACGGAACGTTGAACGGCTGGGACCAGAAGGCGTCGGTTGACACGTTCACGGCCCAGGCGTCGACCATCGCGCCGATCACCGCGCACGCAGCCAGTGGGGTGAGGACGCCGAGGAGCAGACCGATGCCGCCGAGGGTTTCGGCCGCGGTCACCATGAACGCGCCGAACGCGGGTAGCCGCCAACCGCTGGATTCCATGAAACCCACGGCGGTGCCGAAGTCGAAAGCCTTGATCAGACCGGCCTGCAGCATCGTTGCGCCGATGGCGATGCGCAGGATGAGCAACCCGGTATCGGTCATGCGTGTGGTCGCAGTTTCGGCGTCGGTGGTGTTGGTCATGCCTTATTAGACGCATTGAATCGCCCGAACTCATCGCAGCGCGCCCGCCGGGTGAACCCTTCGGTGCCGCCGTCCGTGTGTAGAGCGAGAACCACGTTGACGCCGGAAACTTATCACTGTTAACTTAACGGCGATATCCATCGGGGAAGGACGCACTGTGCTGCATCGAATCGCCCATCTGGCCATCGCCGCACCACGACGTGTCCTCGCGGTGGCCGTACTGGCCATGGTGGCCGCGGGGATCTTCGGCATTCCGGTGGCCAACAGCTTGTCGGCCGGCGGGTTTCAGGATCCGACGTCGGAATCGGCACAGGCCACCCAGCTGCTCTCGGACAAATTCGCCCGGGGCGACATGCAGTTGCTCATCAGCGTGACCGATGAGAACGCCGGGGCGAACGGTACGGCCGCCCTGGCCGCGGGAACCGAGATCGCCGGCCGGCTCAAGGCATCGCCGTACGTGACCGAGGTCAGCTCCGCCTGGACCTTGCCGCCACCCGCGGCAGCCACGTTGATCAGTAAGGACGGTAAGACCGGGCTCATCCTGGCCGGAATCACCGGCGGGGAGAGCGGCGCGCAGAAACACGCCAAGGAGCTCACCGCTCAACTGGTTCACGACCGCAAAGGCGTGACCGTACGGGCCGGCGGCGAGGCGATGATCTACGTCCAGATCAACGGGCAGAGCGAAAAAGACCTCTTGATGATGGAATCCATCGCCATCCCGCTGAGCTTCCTCGTGCTGGTGTGGGTGTTCGGCGGATTGCTCGCCGCCGCATTGCCGCTCGCGGTCGGCGGTTTCGCGATCCTCGGATCCCTGGCAGTGCTGCGCGGGTTCACGATGGTCACCGACGTCTCGATCTTCGCGCTCAACCTCACCGTGGCGATGGGGCTGGCACTGGCCATCGACTACACCCTGTTGATCGTCAGCCGCTACCGCGAGGAACTGGCCGACGGCGTCGACCCGGACCGTGCACTGGTGCGCACCATGGTCACGGCCGGACGCACCGTGCTGTTCTCGGCGATGACGGTGGCGCTGTCGATGGTGGCGATGGTGCTGTTCCCGATGTACTTCCTCAAGTCGTTCGCCTACGCAGGCATCGCGGTCGTGGCGCTGGCGGCATTCGCGGCCATCGTGGTGGCCCCGGCTGCCATTGCGCTGCTCGGTGATCGTCTGGACGCCTACGACGTGCGCCGCTTCATCCGCCAGATCCTGGGCCGGCCCGAGCCCGAGCCCAAGCCCGTCGAGCAGACTTTCTGGTACCGCACGACCAAGCGCGTCATGCGCCGCTCGGTCCCGATCGGACTCGCGGTCATCGCGCTGCTGCTCATGCTGGGCGCGCCCTTCCTCGGGATCAAGTGGGGTTTCCCCGACGACCGCGTGCTGCCGTCCTCGGCGTCGGCCCGCCAGGTCGGCGACGAGCTGCGCCATGATTTCGCCGTCGATTCCTCGACCGCCGTCACTGTGGTGCTTCCCGACGTCACCGGCCTGCCGCCCGCCGCGATCGACCGCTACGCAGGCGATCTGTCGCGGGCCGCCGACGGGGTCTCGGTGTCCGCGCCAGGGGGCACGTTTGTCGACGGCCGCCGGGTCGGGCCACCGACCTCGGGCACCGGAATAGCCGACGGCAGTGCGTATCTGACCGTCGGAAGCGACGTACCGCTGTTCAGCGACGCCTCCGAGGCCCAGCTCGACGCCCTGCACGCGGTGCCCGCGCCGGCCGAGGTGAAGTTCACCGGCATCGCACAGGTCAACCGTGACAGTTCGCAGGCGATCACCTCGCGCTTGCCGATGGTGCTCGGCATCATCGCCGCGATCACCTTCGTGCTGCTGTTCCTGCTCACCGGCAGCGTGATACTTCCGCTGAAGGCGTTGGTGCTCAACGTGTTGTCGCTGTCGGCGGCGTTCGGTGCGCTGGTGTGGATCTTCCAGGACGGCCACCTGGGCGCGCTGGGCACCACATCGACGGGCACTCTGGTCGCCAACCTGCCGGTGTTGTTGTTCTGCATCGCGTTCGGGCTGTCCATGGACTACGAGGTGTTCCTGGTCTCGCGGATCCGCGAGTTCTGGCTGGCGCCAGGTCATACCCGCCCCGACGGCACCGAGATGTCCCCGCGCGAGCGGAACGACGAGAGCGTCGCGCTCGGCCTGGCCCGCACCGGCCGGGTGGTGACCGCCGCCGCGCTGTTGATGTCGATCTCGTTCGCCGCGCTGATCGCCGCGCAGGTGGCCTTCATGCGGATGTTCGGCCTCGGCCTGACCATTGCGGTGCTGGTCGACGCCACGTTGGTACGAATGTTGTTGGTGCCGGCGTTCATGCACCTGGTGGGGCAGTGGAACTGGTGGGCGCCTGCGCCGTTGGCCCGGCTGCACAAGCGATTCGGGATCAGTGAGTCGGGTCCCGCCGAGCTGGACCCTAACGCGCCCGGTGAGGTTCCACCGGGCGAGGACAAGCGGGACCGGGCCGGCGCAGGTATGACGGACGCCGGCTAGCGTGATGATCCAACCTCGTAAGAGGCGCCGCGCCCCGCGGGGTTCCGGTGAGTTGCTTCGTGACCAGATCCTTGATGCCACAACCGAATTGTTGTTGGAGACGGGTCACGCCAAGGCGGTGTCGATCCGGTCGGTGGCCCAGCGGGTCGGGGTCACTCCGCCCTCGATCTACCTGCATTTCGCCGACAAGGACACACTGCTGGACGCGGTGTGCTCACGGTACTTCGAGAAGCTCGATGAGGAGATGCAGCGGGCGGCCGCAGATCATTCCTCCACCATCGAGGTGCTGCATGCCCAGGGGCACGCATATGTGAACTTCGCCAGGCGCACGCCGGAGTTGTACCGGCTGGCGACGATGGGTGAGGGCAGGCCCGGCAGCGACGTCGACACCACACTCAACAGCTCGGCGTTTCAGCACATGCGCGCTGCGATGGAAGCGCTGATCGCCGAGGGTGTGTACCCGCCCGGTGACGCCACGATGCTGGCGCTGGAATTGTGGACCGCGGCGCACGGGGTGGCCGCCGTTCTGATCTCCAAGCCGTATCTGCCGTGGGGAGATGTCGAGGAGTTCACCGACCGCGTGCTGCGGGCGGTGTGCACCGGCCAGATCGTCTCGGGGATCATCGGAACCGACCTCGCTCCCGCCGAGGCCATCGCCCGGCTGAAGGGATTTGCCAGTGATTACGCCGATGGAGGACGACCGTGACTGACAGGACCGTGGACAATCCTCTCTTCGCCCGGGTGTGGAAGACGTTGTCGAGTTCGGAGCCGAAGGCGCTACGGCGGCTGCGGGGCGAGAACCTCGCCGGGCTCGGTGGCCGGGTCCTGGAGATCGGTGCGGGCACCGGGACCAACTTTGCCTTCTATCCCTCGACGGTGACCGAGGTGGTCGCCATCGAGCCTGAACGTCACCTTGCGGTGGTGGCCCGCAGCGCGGCGGCCAACGCCCCGGTCCCGGTGACCGTAACCAGCGACACCGCCGAGAAGTTCAGCAGCGCCGAACCGTTCGACGCCGTCGTCTGCTCATTGGTGCTGTGCTCCATCGATCAACCGGATACTGTTCTCCGCCAGCTATTTTCGCTGCTTCGTCCGGGCGGCGAGCTTCGTTATCTGGAGCATGTCGCGGGCAATGGATGGCGGGCCGGGATGCAGCGCGTGGCCGATGCCACGGTGTGGCCGCGGTTGTTCGGAAACTGCCATACCCATCGGCACACCGAGCAGGCCATCGCTGACAGCGGATTCGAGGTCGCGGTGGCGCACCGTGAATTGGCGATGCCGGCCTGGGTGCCGCTACCGGTGACGGAGTTCGCCATCGGCCGTGCGGTCAGGCCTGCCTAGAGCCCAGCAGCTTGGGCAACCGCTGCAGCAGGTTCGGCAGGGAACCCGCCGCGGTCTCGCGCAGTGAGATCGTCGCGCCGTCGGACAGCGGGGTGCGCTCGGGGTTGATCTCGACCACCACGGTGCCCGCGGCGATGGCGGCCTCGGGCAGGCCTGCCGCGGGATAGACGACCGAACTGGTGCCCACCACGATCACCACATCGGCATTGCCGACCGCCTGTACCGACCGCTGCCAGGCGTCGTCGGGCAACGGCTCGCCGAACCACACGACACTCGGCCGGATCAGGCCGCCGCACGGGCACACCGGGGGTTCGATCGTCTCGACCGGCTCCGGCATCGCGGGAAGGTCACCCTCGAACCTCGAACCGCAAGCATCGCAACGGAACTCGAACAGGTTGCCGTGCAGGTGGTAGACGTTGGTGCTACCGGCGCGCTCGTGCAGGTTGTCGACATTCTGGGTGATGACGTGTACGTCGGCGAAGTCCTGCCAGGCGGCCACGGCCAGATGTCCGCCATTGGGTTGCACGTGGGCCATCATGTAGTGGCGCCACAGATACCAGGCCCAGACCTTCTCGGGGTGCCGCTGCCAGCCTTCGATGCTGGAAATCTCATATGGGTCCACCTGTGCCCACAGGCCCGTCTCGACGTCGCGGAACGTCGGCACACCGCTTTCCGCCGAGATTCCGGCACCGGACAGGACAGTCACTTGCACATCACCAACGTAGTCGGTTTGGGTGATACTGGGCGTGTGGGTGAGTTGGGGGATTGGGTGCTGGTTGATTCGAGCGCGGATAAGCCGCTGTTCGATCAACTTCGGATCCAGATCATTGATGGGATCAGGCAGGGGAGGCTGCAGCCGGGTACCCGGCTGCCAACGGTGCGCGAACTGGCGGGGAAGGTCGGGCTGGCGGTGAACACCGTGGCCAGGGCTTATCGCGAGCTGGAGTCGGCTGGGGTCTTGGAGACCCGCGGGCGGTACGGCACATTCGTCGCACGTGCGGATCCGGCCGATGCCGCGATGGCCGCTGCTGCGCACTCGTTCGCCGAGGCCGCCCGCGCACTGGGGATCGGCAAGGCCGACGCCCTGCGTTATCTGGATACCGCATTCGATTGATCGGCTCACCCGGTCCGGTTGCCGTGCCACCGCACCACATCCAGTGCGACGGCGACTGCGACGCTGTTCTCGGCCAGTGGACGGGGCAGGAGCTCGTCAGCGCGGGCCAGTCGGCGCAGCAGCGTATTGCGATGCAGGTACAGCCGCGCCGCGGCGCGGCTGGCATTGCACTGTTCGTTGACGAATGTCCTTACTGTTTCCCGTAATTCGGTATCGGCGGTCTCGAATGCGCCCAGGTTGTGGCTGACGAACTCGGCGGTCCGGTCAGGGTCGGCGGTGATCAGCGCGACCAGCTCGACGTCGCTGAACCGCGCAATCTGTTGCGTGGAGTGCAGCCGGGCCATCATCTGCTGCGTGGTAATCGCATCGAAATGGCTGCGCCGGAAGCCATCCAGGCCGTCGGCGGCCGGGCCGATGGCGATCCGGACGCCGTCCAGCTCTGCGGCGGCGCGGGTCAGCGCCTGGAAGCCGTGCTGGATGTCGGCGTTACCCGCCGCCCACACCCATCGGGTGGCGGTGCTGGCCAGCACGCTCAACGGCCGCGGATCGCCGCAGTCCTGGCCGAATGCATCGGCGGCGCGGTCCAATCCGGACAGGTCGTCCGCCGAGTCTTCGCTCCAGATCACGGCCGCGGTGTGGGTCCCGGTCAGCGCGTGGCCCAGGCGTGCCTCGGCGCGCTGCCGGGGGATCGGGGCGCCCTCGAGCAGCAGCGCGACCGTCTCGCGCCGCTCGGCGTGGGTGCCGCGGGTCAGGTCGTCGCGTTCCAGGTCGATCTGGGCGGCGATCCCGGCCAGTGTGGCATCGACGAACGCGCTGATGGACTGCGAACACACGTCCAGCATCTCGTGCAGTTCGGCAGGGTCGGACGTGAGCTCGAAGGCGATCTCCATGAGGCGACGCCACGCCACGCCCTCACCGACCCGGTATGCATCGAGGGGAAACTCGTTGACGCCGCGGCGCACCAGTTCCCGTGCGATGCTCAGCGGCTCAGGTCCGGTGTTCGGCGGCACCGGGGCGCCCGGATCGCGCACATTCGCCGAGCCCCAGAAGAACAGGTTGGCGTGGTTGCTGCGGACGACCGCGGCGGCGAGCTCGGGGTCGGACGCGACGGTCGGACTGGCCGCCAGGACGGCGGAGTCGAATTCGTCGAGCCAGTCCGGGCGGGGATTGAGCACGATCTGTGCGCATTGCCGGATCAGGTCCTGCACCCGTGGTGACGGTGGCTGCCACGCCATCACCCCAGCGTAGAGCGGTGGTGCAAAGTGCACCATGGTATGGGTGATGTTTGGCACTTCCGACCTTGGGCGACACGCGGTCGGCCGCGACCATTGAGACATGAACCACACCGAACACGTCGACGTACTCATCATCGGCGCCGGTATCTCCGGCATCGGTGCTGCCTACTACCTACAGCGCGAACACCCGGGGCGCAGCTACGCGATCCTGGAGGCCCGCGGCGCCACCGGCGGCACCTGGGACCTGTTCCGCTATCCGGGAATTCGGTCGGACTCCGACCTCCACACTTTCGGATACGAGTTCAAGCCGTGGCGCGACGAGCATGCCATCGCCACTGCCGACAAGATCCTGGCCTACCTGCGTGAGACGGTCTCGGAGAACGGGATCGACCGCCACATCCGGTTCCACCACAAGGTGCTCGGCGCGGCCTGGGATTCAGCGCAGGCCACCTGGACCGTGGACGTGGAGCGGACCGACGGTGACGGGTCCGATCCGGAACTCGTGCAGATTTCGGCGAGCTGGCTGTTCTGCGGTGGGGGGTATTACCGCTACGACCAGGGCTATGCCCCGCACTTCGAGGGGAAGGACCGGTTCACCGGGCGCATCGTGCACCCCCAGCACTGGCCAGAGGATCTCGACTACACCGGCAAGAAGGTCGTCGTGATCGGCAGCGGTGCCACCGCGGTGACCCTCGTACCGTCGATGGCGCCGACGGCCGGGCACGTGACGATGCTGCAGCGCTCGCCCACCTACGTGCTTCCCGTCCCGGCCAAGGACAGCTTCGCCAACATCGCCAGGCGGCTGTTGGGCGATGACCACGGTTACGCCCTGGCCCGGCGCAAGAACGTCATCAAACAGCGCACCGTCTACACGCTGTGCCAGAAGTACCCGAAGGCTGCCCGGGCCGTGATCCGGTGGATCAACGCCGCCAAGCTGCCCGACGGGTATCCGGTGGACGAGCACTTCAGCCCCCGCTACAACCCGTGGGACCAGAGGCTGTGCGCGGTGCCCGACGGCGACCTGTTCAAGGCCATCAGCAACGGCAGCGCCTCGGTGGTCACCGACCGCATCGCGACGTTCACCGAGAACGGCATCCTGCTGGAGTCCGGCCGTGAGCTCGACGCCGACATCATCGTCACCGCAACGGGTCTCAACATCCAGCTGTTCGGCGGGATGTCGTTGACGGTAGACGGCGAACCGGTGGACCTCGCCGATACCGTGGCATACAAGGGCATCATGCTCTCGGGTGTGCCGAACTTCGCCTTCGCCTTCGGCTACACGAACTCGTCCTGGACGCTCAAGGTCGGACTGCTGTGCGAACACTTCTGCCGGCTGCTGAAGCACATGGACGACAACGGTTTTGACACCGTCCGCCCGGAGTTCGCTGGGGGCCGGACCCGCCCGCTCCTGGGATTCGGCGCCGGATACGTGCAGCGTTCGGTCGATGAGCTGCCCCGCCAGGGTGTCGACGGACCGTGGCAGATGACGATGAACTACACGCTCGATGCCGAGACGCTGCGCAACGGGCCCGTGGACGACCCGGCGCTGCGATTTGGATCCCAGCGAGTTGCCGGGAGTTCCGCACAGACGCCACAGCTCGTTCTCTGAGGCTCATTCCCAGGGCATCGCGTGCCGCGTGGCTATGCTCGATGCACATGGAGACGTTCTCGCCGGCACTGCCACCGGATATCGACGGCGTGCCCTCGGCCGTCGGCACGGAACTGCCACCAGGGCCGGTTCCCGGCCGGCCCTACGCGCTGCCCGCGGACGTGCTCGCCGAGCAATACGGGCCTCTGTTCTACGCGGACTTCACCGGCAGCCGGCGGCTCTACGCGTGTTCGCTGGCGCTGGTCGACGAACTGTGCGACGAGACACGCTTCGCCAAGGGCATCACCGACCGGCTCGACCGCTTCCGAACACTGGTCAACAATGGGTTGTTCACGTCGTATCCCGGCGAAAACGGTTGGCAGCAGGCGCATGACGTCCTGGTCCCCGGATTCAGCTTCAGCGGTCTGCGCAGCTACCACCCGGCCATGCTCGACATCAACCGCCAGCTCATCGCGTTGTGGGATGAAACCGCCGGAGCGGTCGGGCCGCGGTTGGTTGATGTCGCGGGGGATCTGGCGAAGCTGGCCATGGACACGGTGGGCCTGGCCGGATTCGGCGCCCGGTTCGACTCGTATCGCCAGGCCGGGCTCGCGGACATCCCGGCCAGCTTCGCGGCCGCGCTCACACAGATCATCGCCCCGGGAGGTGGCGACCGGACGGTCTTCGCCGCGGAGCGCGACAAGCTCTACGCTTTCATCGACGAATTGATCGCCGGGCACCGTGCGGGTGCGGTCGATCTGGACGATCTCCTCGCCCTGATGCTGGAACCGGCCGCCGACGGGGCTCCCCGCCTCGGTCACGACAGCGTCCGCAATCAGATTCTGACGTTCCTGATCGCCGGGCAGGACACCACGTCGACACTCATGCCGACCGCGCTGTACAGCATCGTCAAGCACCCCGCGGTGCTGCACCGGGCATGTCGTGAGGTCGACGGGTTGTTCGGGCCAGACGACGACCATGTGCCCGCATTCGACGAGATCGGCAAGCTCACCTACATCCGGCAGATCGTCGACGAAACGCTGCGGCTGTCCCCGCCGGTCCGGGAGTTCGACCGAATGGCATTGGCAGACACCGTCATCGGAGGCCAGTATCCGGTGCGCAAGGGTGAGGTTGTCACGGTGACGACCTCGGCGCTGCACCGGCAGTCCGAATGGGGCGACAACGTCGAGTTCTTCGACCCGGACCGGTTCGAGGCCGACCGGGCCGCCGGCCGGCCGGTCAACCTGTTCAAACCCTTCGGTACCGGAGCCAGATCCTGTATCGGCCGTCAGTTCGCCCTGCACGAAGCGACCATGGCGCTGGCCACCCTGGTCCACCGGTACCGCTTCCTGGACGTGGAGCACTATCAGCTGCGTACCCACAGCGACCTGCTGCGCAAGCCGGTCGGATTCCACCTGCAGCTGGCGCGGCGGACACCGCAGGAACGCCGGCACGCCGCCGGCCCCGCGCCGGAGACGGCGTCGGCGGCAAGGCCGCGCGCAGTGGCCGCGCCGGGATCGAAAGTGACTGTGCTGCACGGCTCGAACCTGGGCAATTGCCGGGCGCTGGCGCAGCAACTGTCCGACGAGGCCACCGACCTCGGCTATCAGGCCACCGTGGCGGCCCTCGACACGGCCGCAGGGGCACTGCCCACTGAGGGGGCGCTGGTGGTGATCGCCGCGTCCTACAACGGGCAACCCACCGACGATGCGCGGCATTTCGTCGAATGGCTGGACGACCCGGGCACACCATCGCAGCCGGCCATCCCGTACGCCATACTCGGCGTCGGAGACCGGAACTGGGCCGAGACCTACCAGACCATCCCCAAGCGTCTTGACCAGCGTCTCTCGGAACTTGTTGGCCCACCGGTGATTCCACGCGGGGAAGCCGATACGTCGGGAGACTTCGCCGGGACCGTCGAAGATTTCTCCGCGGCCCTGTGGGACGCCCTGGCCCCCACCGACGGCGTGCAGGCCCCGGCCGACAGTACCGCCGGCGAATCCCTGTACGAGCTGCGCGCCATCGACGGGCCGGTGACGTCGGCCATCGATGCACGTTTCGAGGTGCAGCCGGCCACCGTGCTGGACAACGTGGCCCTCGTCGACTCCGACGAACAGATGGGAAATGCCAAGCGGCTCATCCGGATAGCGCTTCCCGATGACCTCGTATACCAGACTGGTGATCACGTCACGGTCCTGCCCGACAACAGCCCCGAGGTCATCGACGAGGTCGCCGAACTGTTGGAGCTGCGTCTCGACCGCCGGATCTCGGTGAATCCGCGGCGCAGCACCCGGCGTGCCATCGCCATCGACCGTGAAGTCAGCGTGCGCGAACTGCTGACCCATTTCATCGAGCTCCGCAAGCCGGCCAGCCGCAGTCAGCTGCTGCGGCTGGCGGCGGCCAACCCGTGTCCACCGGAGCGTGCGGCTTTGACCGAACTGGCCGAGCAACCCGAGGCCCGTGCCCTGAGCGTCACCGAATGCCTGGCCGAGTACGCGGCGACCGAGCTGTCACGCGCCGAACTGCTGGAGTTGTTCGAGCCGATGGCGCCCCGGCACTACTCCATCGCCTCCTCGGCGCGCCGATCGCCGCGCGAGGTCGAACTGGTGGTCAGCGTCCTGGAGGGACCGGCCCGCTCCGGATACGGCGTCTTCCGCGGGGTGTCGTCGAGCTATCTCGCCGATGCCGTACCGGGACAACAGATCCGGATGCGCGTCGACACCGCAAGGCAGGCGTTCCGCGCCGGTGCCGAGCCGGCGAAGAACGTCATCCTGGTCGGCGCCGGTACCGGTGTCGCGCCGTTCCGGGGATTCATCGGGGACCGGCTGGCGGCGCAGGCCGCGGGCGCCCCGTTCACATCGGCATTGTGCTTCTTCGGCGTGCGTCACCCGGATGTCGACTACCTTTTCCGCGATGAATTCGAGGCGGCTGAACGTGCGGGCGTGGTGCGGATGCGCCCGGCCTTCTCGCGGCGGCCCCAAGACGAGATCCGGTACGTGCAAGATCGCATCACTGCCGACGCCGACGAGGTCTGGGCGATACTGGGCGACCCGGGCATGGACGGCCACGTGTACGTGTGTGGCGACGGAGCCCGGATGGCTCCCGCAGTGCGCGGCGCCTTCCGCGACATCTACCGCCGCTACACCGGGGCCGACGACGACGCTGCCGCGCACTGGCTTACCGGCCTGGTGAGTTCAGATCGCTATGTCGAGGACGTGTGGGCCCAATAGTCGCCTGATCCGGTGGTTCAACCGAACTCCAGCAGTCCCACCACCGGGCGGACCGGGTCGAAGATCGGCAGGTGCTGCGCCTGCAACAGGGCGTTGAACACCCTGCCGCGGCCCGGCGGCATCGGCAGGTCGCGCACTGCGCGCACCCCGGGGACGGTGTTGACCAGGTCGGCCAGCTGCGTGGGGGACAGGCTGAACGGCATGGGCGGCACCCGATAGCGCATCGAGGTCCGCATCCCTCTGCGGGTCAGGAACGCGAAGGACGCCGGCGGCAGATCGAAGATCATCTGTCCGCCCGGAAAGCGTTGAGCGCAGGCACGGATCAACGACATGGCCTCCGCGGGCTGCAGGTACATCAGCAGTCCCTCGGTGGTGATGAAGACACCGTCGCCGGTGTCGACCTGGTCCATCCAGCTGAAGTCCAGTGCCGACTGCGCGCACTGGGTGACCCGGTCGGGCTTCGGCAGCAGTTTGTTGCGAAGCTCGATCATCGGTTCCAGATCGACTGACAACCAACGGAACTCATGTCCGAGGTCGGCAGCGTCGAGCCGGTAGAAGCTGGTCTGCAGTCCTTCGGCCAGCGCCACCACGGTGGCCCGCGGATGGTCGCGCAGGTAGTGGCCGGTGGTCCGGTCGAACAGCAACGACCGCAGGGCCATGTCCTGGCGGCGGGTGTAGCCGAACTTGGCGAAGTCGAAATCGATCGAGTCGACCAGTTGCACCGCCATGGGATCGTCGATCAGACCGTCGGGGCGGCGCGCTTCGTGAGCGCGCACCTGCAGGGTCATCAGTGCGGTCTCGGAGACGCCGGTGAGCGCGTTACCGCTCACCTTGCGTGAGGTACCCGTCATTGGCACGAATGTACCGAAGCCCGAGCGCATGATGGCATGAGGTCGAAAACCGCTGATCATCCGATCGGGAAGGAGTCTGCCGTGCCTCGCTTCGCGGCCAACCTCTCCATGATGTACGTCGAGCACGCTTTTCTCGACCGGTTCGCCGCGGCGGCCGCCGACGGTTTCACGGCGGTCGAGTATCTCTTCCCATACGCCTACCCGGCAGACCAACTGCGCGGGCGACTCGACGCCAACGGCCTGCGTCAGGTGCTGTTCAATGCGCCACCGGGAGATTTCGAGTCCGGGGAACGCGGCGTCGCCTCGCTTCCCGGTCGCGAGACCGAGTTCCGTGACGGATTCCAGCGTGCACTGAACTATGCCGAGACCCTGGACTGCCCACGGGTGCATGTGATGGCCGGCCTCGTCCCGACCCATGTCGACCGCGCGGACCGGTGGGCGGTGTACCGCGGCAACCTTGCCTGGGCCGCCGAGCAGGCTGGGGGCCGTGGCGTCGACGTGCTGATCGAACCGATCAACCAGCGCGACATGCCCGGCTACCTGCTGAGCCTGCAGGACGACGCCCACCGGATGGTGGACGAGATCGCGGCGCCCAACCTCAAGGTGCAACTGGACCTCTACCACTGTCAGATCAGCGAAGGCGACGTGACGGTCCGGCTGCGGTCGGACATTCCGACCGGCCGGGTGGCGCATCTGCAGATCGCCGGCGTTCCCGACCGGCACGAGCCGGACAGCGGCGAACTGGCGATCGACTACCTGCTGGCGGTCATCGACGAGACCGGTTTCGAGGGCTGGGTGGGCTGTGAGTATCACCCCGCCGCGGGCACCAGTGCGGGACTGGGGTGGATGCGAAGCTCGCGCGGGTGACGCGTCAGCGCAACACCTTGTCCAGCGTGCGGAGGTTTCGTGTCGTCGTCGAGGATTTGTAGCGCTTCTTGCCCATGGTCTTGCCGATGGCGCTGTCCAGCGTGGCGGCCCGACGCACCTGCCAATAGAGCACGCCGTCACCGCGCTGCAGCTTCTCGCAGTCGCTTGGGGACAGGGCTGCGAGCTCGTCGAGCAACTCGGCGTCACTGACGAACGTGACGTAGGAGTGGTGGTCGGCGACCTCCCGCTCGAACGGGTATCCCTCGGAGATCTTCTGCAAGGTGGCCAGGTCGTACACCAACACCCACGCCTCGTAGCCGAAGGTGTCCCGTAGTGCACGCTCGGCCGTGCTTCGGACCTTCTCGGCATTGGATGAGCTGTCCAGCAAGACATTTCCGCTAGCCAGGATGGTCCGAACCTCGGTG
Organism: Mycobacterium sp. DL99; assembly: GCF_004762045.1. Lineage (GTDB taxonomy): Bacteria > Actinomycetota > Actinomycetes > Mycobacteriales > Mycobacteriaceae > Mycobacterium. The sequence goes on along the minus strand of NZ_SJOM01000007.1, from coordinate 4,972,459 downwards.
AACCCGGCTGCCTCCATGGCCTTCGCCACCTCGGCCATCTTGAGGTTGACGCCTCCGACGTTGACGCCACGCAAGAACGCGATGTAGCGGGTCACGGCTCCAGCCTAACCAGTCATTTCACCGGCAGTTGGTCCAGTTCGGCCTTCGAAGTGGCCGTGATGAGGTGCAGCACACGGCGGAAGGCGGGAGAGCGCGGCGACATGATCGACGTGTGGTTCTCGCCGGGCAGCAGTTCGACGCTGGCCCGACCGCCGCGTTTCTTGAGCGCTGCCACGTAGCGCTGCGAATTAGCCGGTGCCACAACGGTGTCGAGTGTTCCGTGGACCGCGATCACCGGCACCTTCGGGTCGAGATTCTGGATCGGGTCGACTGAGGCGTACCGCTGCGGCACCTCGGCGGGGCGGCCGCCGAGCACCGCGGCGATGTGCCTGTCACCGTGGTTGGCGGCGTACACCATGTCGAGCGGACCGGCCAGCGAGATGACCCGGGTCGGCCGGAAGAGCGGCCGCGATCCGACCTCGTCATCGGGCAGGTCGTGCCGGGTACTGGCCCACACCGCCAACTGAGCTCCCGCACTGTGGCCGACGACAAGGGCATCGTCGACGGCCAGCTGCGGGTACTGCAGGGTCACCTGGGGGACGTAGTCCATGGCGCGAGCCACATCGTCGAAAGTGGTCGGCCACCCACCGCCCGATCCGACCCGGCGGTATTCGATGTTGTAGACGGCCAGGCCGTGGCGGGCGAGTTCGCGGGCCAAGCCGTCGAACACGCCGGCACCCATCGTGCTCTTCCACCCGCCGCCGTGGATTAGCACCACCAGCGGGAGCGAATTGAACGCCTGCGCTCCGGACGGCAGATACAGATCCGCCCAGTTCTGGTCGGGGTATCGCCCGCCCGCTTGTCCGTCGGACAGGTAGTGGAACCGGGTGACGGTCACCGTGCGCAGTGTGAGCACTTCGGGCACCACCGCAATCTCGGTAGTTCGCGCCTCCGTCGCGCACGACGGCGTGACCGCAATGATCAGCATCGCGGCGAGCACCGTCAGCAGGCGGCGGTTCAGTAGAGCCATATCGTCCCGGCCGGTCAGAAGTCCAGCACCGTGATGGACGGCCGGTTGCGGTGGATCGGGCCGATCCGGTCCAGCCATGGCTGGGCGGCCAGCTTGAACAGGCCGCGTCCCGGCGGCATCGCCACGTCGCGGGCCGACCGCACCCCGGCGACGGCGCCCGGTCCCGTCCCGGCCATGGCCAGGCCCTCGTCGGCAGTGAGGGCGAACGGCATCGGCGGCGCGATGTAGCGGTCCGACAGATGCAAACCCTTGATGGTGCGGCGGCTCGCCCAGTGCGGAATCGAGTCGAACATCATCCGGGCGCCGGGAAACCGTGCCGCGCAGTCGGCGATCAGGCTGCGCACATCGTCGGGTTCCAGGTACATCAGCAGACCCTCGGCGGTGATGAACACGCCGTCGCCTGCGTCGACCCGATCCATCCAACTGCGGTCGAGCGCCGACTGCGCCAGTGCCACGATCCGGTCATCATGGGGCAGCAGGCGTTCCCGGATCGCCATGACCGGCGGTAGATCGACCGAATACCAGGTCAATTCGTCGGCCACCCCGGCCTGATCGAGCCGCCAGAAACTGGTCTGCAGGCCCTCGGCCAGCGCCACCACGGAGGCCTTCGGGTGCGTCGTGAGGTAGTCGCGGGTCTCGAGGTCGAATGCGCGGGCCCGCAGGGCATGGGCCTGCATGTGCCTGCCGAACTTGCCGTATTCGAAGTCGATCGTGTCGAGCAGTGCCACCGCCCACGGGTCACGGATCACGCCGTCGGAACGCTTGGCCTCGCTGCCGCGATTGCTCAGGGTCCACAACGTGGTCGCCGAGACGCCGTCGAGGGTGTTGCCGTCAATCACACTCATCGAACCGATGGTAAAGACGTACGCTCGTCACATGGGGCGTCAGGTTTTCGACGACAAGCTTCTGGCCTTGATCGGCGGCAACTCGATGGGAGTTCTTGCGACGATCAAGCAGGACGGTCGTCCGCAGCTGTCCAATGTTTCCTACTACTTCGATCCGCGCGCGGTGCAGATCCAGGTGTCGATCACCGAACCGCGCGCCAAGACCCGCAATCTGCGGCGGGATCCGCGTGCGTCCATCCATGTCAGCTCCGATGACGGCTGGTCCTATGCGGTCGCCGAAGGGGACGCCATCCTCACCCCGCCGGCTGCTGCGCCCGACGACGACACAGTCGAGGGGCTTATTGCGTTGTACCGCAACATCGCCGGTGAACATCCGGATTGGGACGATTACCGGCGCGCCATGGTCGATGATCGCCGTGTGTTGCTGACGCTGCCGATCACGCACGTGTACGGGATGCCGCCGGGCCGGCGGTGAGGGCCCGCCTGAGGCGCGCTAATGCGCGTGACTACGGCATCGGAATCGGGCTACGCTGCCGCGTATGGCTGACGACAAACCGGAAGACGACAACAAGCGCAAATTCCGGGAGGCCCTGGAGCGCAAGAAGGCGCAGTCGGCGGGAGGCGCGGCGCACAAGGACGGCGGCCGCAACCAACCGCGGGCACACGGCCCGGTGGAGAACCGCCGCGAATTTCGCCGCAAGAGCGGATAGTCCGCATACGAGACTGCGCACAGATCGCGATTTCTCGCGGAATCGCGATCTGTGCGCAGTCTCGGCGTGTTGTGCGGGGTGTCGACGCTCCTCAATCACGTTGCCGGGCAACGAGCTGGCCGCGTTTCTCGATGGCGTCGAGCAGGACTTCCACGCTGAACTCGAAGACCTCGGTGGTGTCCGGGTAGATCGTCGGAGCAACGCTGGCCGACGATGGAAAGCGGCGGGGATCGAGCGCGGCGTAGTGCCTGCGCTGTTCGTCGCGTAGCTCGGTGTCGGTCAGCCAGGGCGACAAAGCTGCGACCAAGCCGTTTCCGACGGTGTGGTTGTAAATGGTCTGGTGGTAAAGGCCGAGTTCGCCCTCGTCGACTCCGGCCCGGATCAGCTCACGGACAGTCCATTCGGTGAGGTGGAACAGCTGCGGCTCGTCGTCGGGCTGACCGGCCATCGCCGCGGCCAGGCCTTCATGCCGGCGGTAGATCTGCCACCACTGGATCATCAGCTTGCGGAGATTGTCACGCCAGTGCCCCTGGGGGTCCGGTTCGTCCACCTCCAGCCGGAACAGGTCGTCGATCAGCGCCGAGATCAGCTCGGCCTTGTCCCGGAAATGCCGGTACATGGCAGTGGCGTCGACGCCGAGTTCGTTGCCGAGCCGCCGCAAAGTGAGTGCGCTCAAGCCGTCGCGGTCGCAGATCTCCTGAGCCGCTCGGAGGATCACGGCGCGGTCCAGCCGAACAGTGTTGCTACGGGTGGGCGATCCCTGGGCTCGTCGACTGCGGTCCACGGTCCACAGCATCGCACGTGGAACAGCCGGATCTGTGCAAGCGGAGTCAACATTGCAGACATCGCAGTTGTCATCGCTGTTGACACAGCTCGGAAGTATCGCCAAGATCACACCGTCCGGCTCGTATGGCCGGACCGCCGACACCGTCGGTGAGCCCCCCAGGTGGCCATGAGAAAGGCGCCGCATGAGCCAAACGCAGCCCGGCAGTCCCAGGGCCTACAAGCAAGAACTGAAACGCGACCTCAGTCTGTGGGAGAACTCGTCGCTGGTCATCTCCGCGACAACCCCGGCGACCGGCGCGTTCATCATCGCCCCCGTGCTCTTCGGGCTGAACGGCACCGGCGCAGCGTTGACGTTCTGCATCGCCGCAGTCCTCGGCCTGTCGCTGGCCTACTGCTGGGCGGAATTGGGTGCCGCCTATCCGATCGCCGGTGGCGACTACACATTCATCGCACGCATTCTGGGGCGTGCCCCCGGATTCGTCTCGATGTTCATCACCGGGCCCGTGCAGGCCGTGCTCATCCCGGCCGTCGTCGCGCTGGGGATGGCGGAGTACCTACGGGTCATCGTCAACGTGGACGCGAACATTCTCGGGGCCGTGATCATCATCGGCGGTGCGGTAATCGCGCTGTTCGGCGTCCGGCTCAACGCGATCGCGGTGACCGTCCTGCTCGTCGTGGAGATCTTGGCGGTCGTCCTGGTAGCAGTGTTCGGATTCATCAACGTGCAGCGGCCGTTGAGCACCCTGCTGCGGCCTGAGGTCTTCGACGCTCAGGGCATCGCCAGCCCGCTCACGCTCAGCGCACTGGTGGCGGGCATCGCGGTCGGCAGCTTCGCCTACAACGGCTTTCAGGGCGCACTGATCTTCTCCGAGGAAACCGTCGGCGCCCGCCGCAACGTCGCCCGCGCCGTCTTCATCGCCCTCGGCGTCGCTGTCGCCTGCGAGGTTTTCCCGGTGGCCGCCGCCACCCTCGCCGCCCCCTCCCTCTCAGAGCTGTCGAACTCGGACAATCCGTGGCAGTACGTCCTGACCGCGATCGGCGGCGACACCTTCAACACCGTGATCAGCCTCGGTATCGCGGTGGCCGTGCTCAACGCCGTCATCGCCCTCATGCCGTACTACGCGCGGATCCTTTACAGCACCGGCCGGGACATGGCGTGGCCGGGCGCCATCAGCCGGGCGCTGGCCGTGGTGCATCCGAAGTACGGAACACCTTGGCTGGCAACGATTCTGGTCGGGATCGGCGGGGCGGTGATGATCTTGTGCTCGGATGTGGCCACGCTGACCACATGGACCGGAGCACTACTGGCCGTGGAGTTCATCCTCGTCGCGACATCGGCGCTGGTGAGCCGGCTCCGCAACCCTGAGCTGGACCGCCCGTACCGGATGCCGTTGTGGCCGCTGTGGCCGATCGTCGCGATCATCATGTCGATCGCCGTGCTGAGCCAACAGGTTCGCGCGGACCTCGTCGTGGCAGGCGCGTGTGTTGTGCTTGCCCTGGTCTACTACGTCTTCTACCTGCGTCCGCGTGGTGAGACCCACTTCTTGATGCTGGCGCCACCGGACGAGGATCGTCGCGAAATGGAAGCGGAGATGGCCTGATGCAGTTGGATTTCGCGGTGGTCGATGACATCGCTACTGAGTTCCACCGCAGTGGGCGGGCCCCGGGACTGCAGATCGCAGTGCTCGCGGACGGCAGGGTGGCGCACTTCACCGGGTGCGGCGTCGCCGATTGCGTAACCGGTGCTGTCCCGGCGGCGGATCGGTTCTTCCGTATCGCATCGATGTCGAAGAGCTTCACGGCGGCCGCGATCCTGCAGTTGCGTGACCGTGGATCCCTCGGTCTCGATGCCCCCGTGATCGACTACCTTCCCTGGGCCACAGGTCTTTCCGGGCTCACCGCCGACTCGCCGAGAATTACCGTGCGCCACTGCCTGACGATGAGCAGCGGGCTGCCCAGTGACGATCCCTGGGCCGACCGGCAAGAGGAGATGACGCAGGCCGATTTCGACGACCTGTTGCGCCGCCCGGTGTGGGGCGCGTATGCACCCGGCACCGCCTTTGCCTACTCCAATCTCGGGTATGCGCTCCTCGGCCGCCTTCTGGAGGCCGTCACCGGCGGGCGGTTCATCGATTACGTGACCAGTGAGCTACTGCTGCCGCTGGGTCTGGCAGACACCACCTACGACTACCGCACTGTTCCGGCGGGGCGGCTGGCACAGGGTTACCGGCCTACCCCGAACGGTGAGTGGGAACCGCAGTCGTTCACCGCGCCAGGAAGTTTCTCCGCCATCGGGGGACTGCTCAGCACCGCGACCGACATTGCGAAGTGGGTCGCTTGGCTCGCCGACGCGTTTCCGCCGCGCGACGACGGTGACGATGCGGTGCTCACGCGAGCCTCCCGGCGGGAGATGCAGCAGTCACACCGCCTGCTTCCGTTCGACGTCGTAGACGACGCAGACGGCCGGAACCGGTTGATGAGCAAGGGCTTTCCCTGGGGTCTGTCCGGCTACGGCTACGGTCTGTTCGTCGAACCCGACCCGGCGGTGGGAGCCATCAGCCAGCACCCGGGTGGCTACCCCGGTTTCGGTTCGTACATGGGCTGGCACCAATCCAGTGGGCTTGGGGTCGTGGCCTTCGCCAACGGCACCTATGCCCCCGTCGCGGTACCCGCGCGGGCTGCGCTCGAGGCGCTGCTCCGGCAGCGGCAGGCCGGTCCTGACCGGGCGTTCGCCACCGAGCACCTGCGGTCCGCCGTCGATCTGGTCGAGGGTGTCATCGCGGATCCGTCAGCCCTGCGGGAACCCGCATTCGCCGGCAACGTGCTCCTCGATATCCCACTGGCCGAGCGGATCACCGCGATCACCGCCGCGCGTGAGGCGATGGGCGAGCGCAACGGCCAGACCGAGATCGAGGTGCGGTCACCGACCGAGGCGGTCTGCCGGATGACGGGTACGCGCGGACGGGTCGACGTGACCTTGGCGCTGACTCCGACGGATCCGCCTCGCATTCAGACGTTCACGGTGGAAGCCGTGCGGCTCGACTGACTGCGCGCAGGTCGCGAATTTCCGCAGAATCGCGACCTGCGTGGCGGCCACGCGGCACATGCCCTGGCAAATCGACTGAGAGTCAGATCAACTCGTTCGACGCTAAGGCCGCCCACAGGCGCCAGACGAGGACGGGGTTTCGATCACCGAACCGCGTGCCAAGACCGGCAACCTGCGAGGCGGCCTGAGAGCGACGCCACCCTTATCCGACTAGGGCGTCGTCGCATGATGACAGCGTGTGATCAGCAGCAGCGTGGCTGCGTCTCATTGCCTCTAGTTTGTGTCACTCGGTCGGCGCACCGGGCGAGGAGACAATCCACGCCGTCGACGAAGTAGCCGAACCCAATTGGACCATTTTGGTTGTGGCACATGCACGGGATTACCAACTGCGCGCTCGACGTTGTCCAGCAATTCCTCAACAACGACGTTGTGTGTCGGCTCGACAAAGAACCTCACCCACCATGCGAGCGCGAGGCTCCTGACTTCAATGTCGATGGTATGCCGTACCAGGGTCCCGGTACCGCGCGGTAGCAATTCGAATGCGTGGTGGCCATCGATTTGGCGGTCGGCGATTGAGTCGAACGTCAACTCCAACAGGCGATGCGGGATCAGGGCGGTGCAGTGGTATCGGACTGCGCCGTGGCCGCCAGCTGAACCTCGTCTCAGTGGCGACTCCAGCCGCGCCGGCGGCCAGTTGTCGCGGGGCCAGATCTTGTCGGCGTCGCTTCCGAGGCTTTCCAGCAGGGGCCACAACGTCGTCGGATCGGCGTCAATCCATCGTTCATGTACATTCCTGATCGGCAGGCCTGGCGTTACGCTACGTCCTCTCGACCGGGGCCGGCGCACTCTCGACCGGGGCCGGCGCACACGACGCGTCATCGAAGAAGGAACTCGATCGCGATGCGTTCGAATGCCTGCTTGGCTTCGATCATCACCCAGTGCCCGCAGTTTGAGAATATGTGCAACTCGGCGTTGGGAATGAGTCGCATCGGCGCCATGGCCATATCTGGCGGGCACTGCCGGTCCTCACGGCCCCACGCCAGCAATGTCGGACACCGCACCGTGTGCAGCATCGACCAATAGGGTGGCCTATTCGAGTTGGCCATCAATTGCTGCTGCGCGGCAAGGGCGCCGGAACCGTACATCGCTTCCAGCGTGTGGTGCGTCGCGGGATCTTTGGCGCTGTGCCAGCGTTCCTCGATCCGTTCCTCGGTGATTAGAGCAGGGTCGTGGACCATGCAGTTGAGCCATCGAACCAGCTTTTCCCGGCTGGGATCGTCGGCAAACTCCTGTAACAGTCGGGTGCCCTCACTCGGGTTCTGGCTGAAAAGATTTGGCCCAACTCCGCCGATGGTGACCAGCTTGCGAACTCGCTGCGGGTACTTCATCGCAACATTGACGGCGACGACCCCGCCCATCGAGTTGCCGATCATCGCAGCCGAGTCGATGTTCAGTGCGTCCATGAAGCGGACCACCGACGATCCCGCGGTCAGCACTGGATGGCCGTCGACCGGATCGCTCACCCCGAAACCGGGGAATTCGAGGATGTAGCAATGGAAGTGCTCGGCGAACACCCCGAGGTTGCCCCGGTAGTTTCGCCAGCCGCTGACGCCGATGCCTGAGCCGTGCAATAGCAGCAGTGGGGGGCCCTCGCCAGCCTCGTGGTAGCGCAGCACTCCGGAGTCAGTAACGACTTCCCGCTTCGTACCCTCGAATGTGATAGCCATACCGGCAACACTAGAACACGTTCCAATTCACTGAACGCGATCCGCTGCACATGCAGCGCGCCCCTGTTCCGGTTCGGGCTGACTGGGTTCGGCTGCCAGCCACCGCGCGGCTATCAGCGCCGTCACCATCACCGCTACGCAGTTCACGCCCTGATCCTTCAGGCCCCAGGCCACCGAGGTCAGTGTGGCCGCACCGGCCACGCAGAGCAGCAGGCCCACCACCGCACTGCGAATTCCGGTGCGGGCCACTGCGCCACCGTCCCACAGCGGCAGCGGGTTGTTCTCCAGCGGCCGTAGTGCGACGAACGCGACCGCGACCAGTCCGGCCATCAATGCCAGTTGCAGGACCGACAGGGCGACGAACCCGGGGGCGGAAGTGTCGTAGCGGTCCAGGCCCAGGTAGTCGAACACCAGGTGCAGGCCCAGCAGCAGCGGCATGTGCCACAGGTACAGCGTCATCGCGCCGGAGTTGCCGATCGCGGTCAGCCACCACACCCGCGGCCTCTGCGCCCACCGGTTGATGGCAGGGGCGGCGGCAATCGCGAACGCGCACATCATGATTGCGTGACCGGCCAGCAACAGTGACGGCGGCGTCATGTTCTTCAGGTGCTGGGTCTCGATGCCGACCAGGCTCAGCTCGTAGGGGCCGAAGTACAGCAGCGCCAGGTTCACCCCGAGCATGCCCATCCCGATCTTGAGCGCGGCGCCGCTGGACAGCAGGTTCCGACGGTAGGCGACACCGAACACGCCGGGGATCAACCACACCACGGTGTTGAGGTAACCCAGCGAGGCGTAGCCGTCCATGGTGATCCGGACTACGTCGATCGCCGCGATGAATGCGTAGGTGCCGATGACCGCGCCGGCCACCTGCGTGGTCGTGGTGATGCGGGCCAGCACCGGCACCGCCGCCAACACCAGGACGTAGGCGCCGAGGAACCACAGCAGCTGGATGGAGATGCCGGCGATGGGCTCGTAGACGTGCTCGGGCAGCACGAACCGCAACACCGCCAGGGTGACGGTCCAGAAGGCCAGGTAGTAGAACACCGGGCGGTACAGCCGGGTGCAGCGCTTGAGCAGCCAGCCGCCCCAGGACGAGCCGGGCCGCCAGGACTGCACGGATGCGGCGACCCCGGCGAAGAAGAACAGCGGCATGATCTGGAACACCCAGGTCAGTGCCTGAAAGACGATGGATTCCGTGAGTAGGTTGCTCCAGATGAACACGTCATCGCGGATCGTGCTGGTGGCCATCACGGTGTGGCCGAACACCACGCCGATCAGCGAGACGATCCGGATGACATCGATGGCGCGGTCCCGGTCAGCCGGAGTCTGGGCCTCGACCTCCGCAGGGGACGGGAACAGCCCCTTCGCGGGGGCTTTCTTGGCAGCTGTGTCAGCAGCAACGGTCATGGCAGAAACGCTAGGGCCCCGCGGCCGCGTAGTCCCTAGGTAGAAGCACCTAACTTCGCGTCAGCGCTCTGGTTCTGCCGGGCCTCCTCGATCAGGATGGCGGCGAGGCAGGCGGCCGCGAGCACAGCGACCGCGATTGCGAAGGTGATGCCGGCGGTGCGCAATCCCCAGACCTGGGCGGCGAATCCGACACCGACCACCGGCAACGACAGTGCCACGTATGCCACGACGAAGTACGTCGAACTGACCTCGGCACGCCGATCGGCGGGCGTCAGCTCGGCGACCGCGGCGAGCCCGCGGCTGAAGCTGATGCCCTGGCCGGCACCCGATACCAACGCGGCCGCGATCAGGCCCGGCAACGACGAGAAATTCAGTGCCACAGCCAGAATGATCATCCCGACGACCAGGATCGCGCAGCCGGCGGCGACCGCCCGCTGGGGTGGAATCCGGGTCGCGAAGATCTGGGCCAGCGCCGATGCCGCGAAGATCGACCAGGCCATCGCGCCGGCCACGGCATGGTTGGTGATGCCGATGACGTTGGCGAGGAACGACGGCGCCACCGCCGTGTACAGGCCGGTGACGGTGAAGCCGGCGAACGCGGCCAGCGCCGCGATGATGAACACCCGGCGCACTTCGGCGGGTACTGACAGCCGCTGCAGTCCGATGCTCCCGGCCGGGCTGGAGGTTTCCGGCACGATCAGCAGCGCGATGCCGGCCAGGACGGCCAGCACGATGTGCACTACGAACGGCAGCAGCAGCGGCTCCGGTGCGTACTCCACCAGCAGGCCCGCCAGCAGCGGCCCGGCGCCGAGGCCGCCGATATTGGCGACGGTGGCGACCGCCGCGGCCCGCGAGCGCCACGCGGGTGGGGCGGCCTCGATCACCGCAGCGGTGCCCGCCCCGGTGAACAACCCCGCCGATATGCCGGACAGCACCCGGCCGATCAGCAGCACCGGTACCGAGTCGGCGACCAGGAACACCCCGGCACTGGCCAGCGCGGCCACCACACTGGCCAGCAGGATGGGCCGCCGCCCGACCGCGTCGGACCAGCGACCGAACACCAGCAGCGCGAACAGCACGCCGCCGGCATACGTGGCATAGATGACCGTTGTGGTCAGCACCGCGAAATGCATGCGGTCGGCGTAGAGCGCATACATCGGCGTGGGCAGCGTGGTGCCCAGCATGATGGCCAGGAACGCGTATGCGAGGAGAGCGAACGCGAAGCGCCCCCGGAAGTCAGGCATGTGCCATTGAAACGTAACGGGGGCGCTTGAGCTTCCCGGGCTACTGTCCGTCGTGTTCGCCGATCTTTTTCATCACGTAGTCAGCCAGCAGCTCGTTCGCATGCGTGGTGAGGTGCTCGCCCGCGGCGAACACGTAGGTGCGGTCGGCGTCCGGGGACTTCCAGGCGTCGGCAGCGCAGAAGTCCTGCCCGGGCTCCTTACAGGCGTCCTCGTTGGCCCCGTGGGTGAATCCGTAGGTGTCGGCGTTCGTCAACAGGTCGTCGATGAAGGCTCCGGTGTCGAGCACCTGGATCTTCGGGTCCTTCGGCAGCGAGTTCACCAGGCTCGTGTTGTAGACGTCGGTCAGCTCGCCCACATACTTGCGTGACGCGTCCGACTCGAACCAGGGCAGAACCGCGAGATCGGCGAGCTTGAACACGACCAGGTGCTGCGCGCCGTTCGCCAGGATGTCCGAGGCGGTCTTCGCTTCGTCCTGGGCGGCCTTCTGCACCCGCGCCCGCTCAGTGGCCATGACCTCCGGCGAAGGACTGTGGTTGTCGCGCAGGGTTTGCGCCAGCGCCGGGTCCTTGGTCAGGTCGTAGTTGTACGCAACGTCATTCGTTCCGATGTACAGAGTCACGAGCTGGTCCGCGCTGAAGGATCCATGTTGATCCAGGAAGTGCTGGAGCTGCACCGCGGTGGAAATCGGAGTGCCTTCAGGATTCTGCGACACCGACGAATAGGGGCTGTTCGCCCGGGCGCCGCCCTGGGCGTAGTTCAGCCCGCCGGGGCCCTCGAGACCGGGCTTGCCCTGATACACATCGCTGTAGCTGGCGACATGCTCATTCGGTTCGGCCGATTGGCCGAGCCGTTCGGCAACGTGTTGGGCCCACGTCATGCCGGTGCCGGTGGTGAAGCGAAGACCGAACGCGCCGGGGTCGGTGAGGCTGTCACCGAAGAACACGGCTTCGCGGAACTTGGCCGGCGCGTCGGTGTTGGCCGCGGGCGTCTCGGCGGCACTGCACGCCGTGAGTGCACTGACCGTCATTGCCGCGGCAACCGCCGCCTGGACACGAACCGAAATGGGCATTCTGAATTCCTTTACTGCTGCTGAGGGTTTCGCATTGTGTGAGTTCCGTCTTGGTGGAGCAGGTCCTATGTGCGGTGATCAGTGCGCGACTGCCTTCTCCGCACCCACGCCGGTCAGCGACCGCACTTCCATTTCGGCATTGAGCTCCGGGCTCCCGCTGTCGGACGAGGTGAGCGTGCCGATGATGCCGAGCGCGAACGCCAGCGGGATGGACACGATGCCCGGATTGGCCAGCGGGAAGAAATCAAAGTCCGCGCCGGGGATCATCGCGGTCTTACTGCCCGAAACGGCAGGCGAGAACACGATCAGCACGATGGTCGAGATGAGGCCGCCGTACATGCTCCACAGGGCGCCGCGGGTGTTGAACCGCTTCCAGTACAGCGAGTACAGGATCGTCGGCAGGTTGGCCGCGGCCGCCACGGCGAATGCCAGGGCCACCAGGAACGCCACGTTCTGCCCGTTGGCCAGGATTCCCAGCCCGATCGCGAACACGCCCAGCACGACGGCGGTGATGCGCGACACCCGCACCTGCTCGGCTTCAGTCACCTTGTGCGACTTGAGCACTGAGGCGTAGATGTCGTGGGCGAAGGAGGCTGATGCCGTGATGGTCAGGCCGGCCACCACCGCCAGGATCGTCGCGAACGCCACCGCCGAGATGACGCCGAGCAGGATCACGCCACCGAGTTCGAAGGCCAGCAGCGGGGCCGCGGAGTTCACGCCGCCGGCCGCCCCGAGGATCCGGTCCGGGCCGACCATGGCTGCCGCGCCGTAGCCGAGGACCAAGGTGAACAGGTAGAAGGCGCCGATCAGCGCGATCGCCCAGACCACCGACCGCCGAGCCTCTTTCGCGGTCGGCACCGTGTAGAAGCGCATCAGCACGTGTGGCAGGCCCGCCGTGCCGAGCACGAGTGCCAGCGCCAGCGAGATGAAGTTGATCTGCGAGGTGAGCGACCCGCCGTACTGCGCGCCGGGTGCCAGCACGTCGCGGCCGGATACGCCCTTGGTGGTGGCTCCGGAGATCGCCGACTGCGCCGAGCCGAGGATGTCGGAGAAGTTCAGTCCGAACTTGCTCAGCACCATCACGGTCATCAGGGCGGCGCCGGCGATCAGCAGTACGGCCTTGATGATCTGCACCCAGGTGGTGCCCTTCATGCCGCCGACCAGAACGTAGACGATCATCAGGATGCCGACGACGGCGATCACGATCGACTGCCCGGCCCGGCTGTTGACGTCGAGCAGCAGGGCGACCAGGCCACCGGCCCCGGCCATCTGGGCCAGCAGGTAGAACAGCGACACCGTCAGCGTCGAGATCGCCGCGGCCAGCCGCACCGGCCGTTGCTTGAGCCGGAAGCTCAGCACGTCGGCCATGGTGAATTTGCCGGTGTTGCGCAGCAATTCGGCCACGAGCAGCAACGCGACCAACCAGGCCACCAGGAAGCCGATGGAGTAGAGGAAGCCGTCGTAGCCGTAGACGGCGATGGCACCGGCGATGCCGAGGAAGCTGGCCGCCGAGAGGTAGTCGCCGGCGATGGCGATGCCGTTCTGCGGGCCGGAGAAACCGCGGCCACCGGTGAAGAACTCGTCGGCGGTGGCGTTGCGCTTGCTGGCCTTGATCACCACGATCATCGTGACGACGACGAAGAGGCTGAAGATGCCGATGTTGGCGACGGGGTTGCCGACGGTTTCGGCGGCGAGGGTGGTGATCGTCATCAGGCGGTGCCCTCCAGCTCTTCGCGGATCGCGGTGGCCCGCGGGTCGAGCTCTTTGTTGGCGAAGCGCACGTACAGCCCGGTGATCAGGAACGTGGTCAGGAACTGGCCCAACCCGATCAGCAGGCCGACATTGATGTTGCCGAACACCGGGATTGCCATGAAGTCGTGGGCGAATGCGCCGAGCGCGACGTAGAGGGCATACCAGAGCAGGAAGAACGCGGTCATGGGAAAGACGAAGCGGCGCAGTCTGGTACGCAGCTCCTGAAATTCGGGACTGGTCTGCATGGCGAGGAACTGCTCCCCGGTGGGGGCAGACCGCTCGGGAAGGTCGGTTTCGGTCACCGAGGACTCCTGACAATTGGCTGTGTGTCGGTTGGGCACTGAACCTAATTGAGAGGTGGGTCACACAGGGGCCGTATCACGGTCGATACGCCGAATCCGGCCATCGTTGCGCTGAACGGTCGGTCGACGGGGCTGAGCGGCAGGCGGTCAGCCCGGGGGGACGCGCTCGACGCCCAGGCCCAGCCGTTCCGGTACGTGCATCCGCGCGAAGATCTGCGCGATGCCGGGAGTCGGCCTGGTGAACCGGCTGACCACGATCATCGTCAGAAAGGCGATCGGCACACTCACGGCCGCCGGGTAGCCCACCATCACCGCGGGCCAACCGCCGAGCACGGCGTCGTCCACGCCGCCGGTGATCGCCACGAGCACCGCGCCGCCGCACACGCAACCACCGACCACGAGCCCACAGGCCGCGCCGACAACCGTCAGGCCGCGCCACCAGATCCCGAGCACCAGCAGCGGACACAGCGTCGACGCGGCGACGGCGAAGGCCAAGCCGACGCTGCGCGACAACTCCAGCCCGGACACCATCAGCGACAACGGAATCGGGATCAACCCTCCGATCACCGCGGCGATCCGGAAATCTCGGACCCGGCCGCGCAGCACATCGGTGGCCAGTGCGCCGGCGATGCTGACCAGCAGCCCCGACGAGGTGGCCAGGAAGGCCGCGATCGCCCCGGCGGCCACCAGCGCGGCCAGCAGTTGGCCGCCGATTCCGCCGACGGCGGCCCCGGGCGCCAAAAGAACGGCAGCGTCGGCGGTCCCGGTGATCAGCAGCTGCGGGACATAGAGCCGGGAGAACACCCCGAGCAGGACCGGGAAGATGTAGAACACCGACAGCAGCGCCACCACCGCGAGCGCGGTCCGGCGCGCGGCCCGCCCGTCGGGGTTGGTGTAGAACCGGACCAGCACGTGCGGCAGGCCCATGGTGCCGAGGAATGTCGCGACGATGATGGACAGCACCTGATAGAGCGGATGCCCGCCGCCCAGGCCGCCGCCCGAGGCGATCCACTCGCTGCCGGTGCCCGGGGTGCCGGCCACCACGGGCGTGGCCGCACCGGCGGCAAGCGTCAAGGTTGTGCCCGCGCCGAGGGTGTGTTGGCCGGGCGCCGTGATCCTGGCGGACTCGACGTGGCGGCCGTCGAGATCGCCGGACACGGTGATGCCGGCCGGTTCGATGACCTGGACCATGACAGCGGTGTCGATCTGCACGGTGGTCTGCTGCTGTACGGTCGGCGGTAGCGGGCCGCCCAATTCCCCTCGGTCGCTGATGAACAACCCGAGAAGCGCCAGCGCCGGGACCGCGACGGCGGTGAGTTTGAGCCAGTACTGGAACGCCTGCACGAAGGTGATCGATCGCATGCCACCGGCCACCACGTTGGTGATGACGATCGCGGCGACCAGCAGCGGGCCGACCCAGACCGGAACGCCCAGAAGCGTTTTCAGGGCGAGTCCGGCCCCCTGGTACTGCGGGGCCAGATAGAACAGGCAGATCACCACGACGACGAGCATGGCCACCTTGCGCAGCCGGGCCGAGCCGAGCCGGAATTCGGCGAAGTCGGGGACGGTGTAGGCCCCGGAGCGGCGCAGGGGCGCTGCCACGAACAACAACACGCCCAGATAGCCCGCGGTGAACCCGACCGGATACCACAGCGCGTCGGCCCCGTATTTCGCGATCAGCCCGGCCACTCCGAGAAACGAAGCAGCGGAGAGGTATTCACCGGAGATCGCGGCGGCATTCCATTGCGGGCCGACACTGCGCGAGGCCACCAGGAAGTCGGAGGTGGTGCGCGACAACCGGACTCCGTAAGCCCCGATCGCGATGGTGGCCACCACGGCGGCCAGCAGGGCGGCGGCGGTCAACGGTGCGCCGGTCATGGTTCGCTGTCGACGACCCGGACGAAGTCCCGTTCGCCCTGCTCTGCCAGCCGCACGTACAGCCGCCCCACGCCGTACAGCAACGGGTAGAGCAGCCCGGCCAGGATCAGCCAGTTGAGTCGGATCCCGAACACGGTGAGCGCGGCCAGATCCGGCACGGCGGCATTGAGCAGCAGAAGCGCCACCACCGCTACGACTACGACGCCGGCCAGCCGCAGCGCGAGGCCGAGCTGGGTCCGCACCAGGCCGCGGACGAGCGCGTCGCCGACCTGTGTCTGCTCCTGGACCTCGACGCGGGTTCGCACCATGCGGGTGCCGCGGCGGTGGGCGAGGACCACCCGCTCACGTTGAGGAGTGGGCCGCTCACTCATCGCTGCCCGCCGGCTTGAGGGAACGCATCGGATCGCGGACCAGCCGGTCGCGCAGTTCCCGGGCCTGGCGTCGGCTCACCGGCAGTTCGACAGCGGGCGAAGTTCCGTTGGCGCGCAACCGAACCAGAACCGCGCCATCGGACGTGCGGAGCCCGGTGACCTGTCGCAGGGACACCAGGTAGGACCGGTGGATGCGCTGGAACCCGTGGTCGCGCCAGCGGGTTTCCAAGGTGCTCAACGGGATTCTCACCAGGTGCGCACCGGTCGCCGAGTGCAGCCTGGCGTAGTCGCCCTCGGCCTCGACCCAGCCGATGCTGTCGCGGGGCACCAGGTGAGTGATGCCGCCCAATTCGGCGGGCACGACATCCCAGTCCTGATCCTCGGCGGTGGCGCCCCCCGCCGCCTCGGCCGGTGGTCGTAGTGCCGCCGAGGCGACCCGGCGCACGGCCTCATCCAGGCGGTTCTGCCGGATCGGCTTGAGCAGATAGTCCACGGCGCCGACGTCGAAGGCGGCCACCGCCTTGTCCTCGTGGGCGGTCACGAATACCACGGCGGGCCGGTTCGTGTAATTGGCCAGCACACCGGCCAATTCGATCCCCGACAGCCCGGGCATGTTGATGTCGAGAAACACCGCGTCGAAGGCGTGCTGGTTGAGTTCGCGTAGCGCCGAGGTGGCGTCGGACGCGGTGTGCACCGCACCGATGTCGGGGTGCCGGCCCAGCAGGTAGGCCAGCTCGTCGAGTGCGGGTGCCTCGTCGTCGACGGCGAGCACGGTCAGGTTGGCACTCACCTGAACACACCTCCGCCGGCTCGGACCCCTGAGCGGAACTTCGGCACGCGCATCACCACTTTCGTGCCCGCCCCGACCGCTGTCTCGACCACAAGACCGTAGTCGTTGCCGAACGCCGCGCGCAGCCGGTGATCGACATTGGTCAGCCCGACGTGGGCGGACTCGCCGGTGCGGTCGGCCAATGCGTCGCCGGGTCCGGCGCGCAGCGTGTCCGGATCCATGCCGGTGCCGTCGTCCTCGACGGTGATCACGCATTCGGTGCCTGCGTCGCGCGCGATGATCTCCACCGATCCGCCGCCTTTGCCGGCCAGCCCGTGCCGCACCGCGTTCTCCACCAACGGTTGTAGCGCGAGGAACGGCACCACGACATTGAGCACCTCGGGGGCCACCTGCAGCCGCACCCTCAGGTTGGCGCCGAACCGGGCCCGCTCCAGAGTGAGGTAGCGGTCGATATTGCGCAGCTCGTCGGCCAACGTGGTGTATTGCCCGGCCGCGCGGAATGAGTACCGGGTGAAGTCGGCGAATTCGAGGATCAGCTCACGGGCCCGGTCGGGGTCGGTGCGGACGAACGACGCAATCGTGTTGAGCGCGTTGTAGATGAAGTGCGGGCTGATCTGGGCGCGCAGCGCCAGCACCTCGGCCCGGTCCAGCCGGGCGCGCGACGCGTCGAGCTCGGCGAGCTCGATCTGGCTGGCCGCGTAGCGGGCCACCTCGCCGACCGCGCCGAGCATGCCCGGGCCGGGGCTGGCCGGTGCCAGCACGACGAGGGCGCCGAGCACCTCGCCGCCCTCGGTCAGCAGCGGCTGGGCCACCACCGCCGTCGAGCGAGCCGTGCGCAGCACGCGGCGCCCGGCGGCGATCGACTCCCGTGCGGTGTCGGCGCAGACGTCGACGGTGTCGGACTGCCAGATCGCCTCGTCGTCGTGGTCGCGGGCCAGCAGGGCCGCGTCGTCGTCGAACAGCGCCAGCCCTGCGGTGCCGGTCAATTCACGCAGATAGGGCGCGGCGGTCCGAGCGGATTCGGTGTCCAGACCCTGGCGCAGTGCACGGGCCGCCTGGGCCGCGGTGTGCAGTGCGGCGTGCACGGCACGCTCGGTGGGGGTGGCCACCACTTTTCGGGTGCGCACCACCACGACGGCGGCGAATGCCGCCAGGATCAGCGCCAGGGCCAGCGCGACTGCAACCTCGCCGGACATCGTGCGGCCAACCTTAGATGGCTTTGCGGGAAAACCGCAGCTAGCTCACCTATTGAACGGGGCAGGCGTACTTTCTGGCCACGTCGTACACCCGCTGCTCGGCGCCCGGGCCGATCACGCCCTGTGCGGCCAACTCCCAACTGATGTACCCCGGGATGCTGCCCGTACAAGCCTGGTGAGCGACGCGCCATGCAGTATCCGGGTTGAGGTGGAATCCATTGCGGTCCAGGCCCTGCATGTAGTTGTCGAAGTCCGGCGTGCCCTGGTCGGGGATCGCGTTGGCCGTGGCGGCCAAGGCAATCGCGGTAACCACCGCTGCAATAAGTGGTGCAACGACGCGTCTCATGTCCAACTCCTATGGGCATATTCACCGGTTATCGCGTACACATTCGCACACTGGACCGACACAGACGTCAAAAACGTGCGGAGTCCTAGACTGGCGCCGTGGGAAAACTGCAGCTAGTCCAAGATCCGGACGCCGACGCGCTGCTGGAGTCCAACCCGTTCGCGCTTTTGGTGGGGATGTTGTTGGACCAGCAGATCCCGATGGAGACGGCATTCGCCGGGCCCAAGAAGATCGCCGACCGTCTCGGTGACGTCGATGCCCGCGAGATCGCCGACTACAACCCGGACGAATTCATCGCGGTGGTTTCGCAAACCCCTGCCATTCACCGGTTTCCGGGGTCGATGGGCAAGCGGGTGCAGGACCTCGCTCGGGCCATCGTCGACGAGTACGACGGTGACGTGACGGCGCTGTGGACCGGCGGTGACCCCGATGGCAAAGAGGTGCTGCGCCGGCTCAAGCGTCTGCCCGGGTTCGGTGATCAGAAAGCCCGGATCTTCTTGGCGCTGTTGGGCAAGCAATACGGGGTCACCCCGGAGGGCTGGCGTGAGGCGGCGGGGGATTACGGCACTGCCGGCAGCTTCATGTCGGTGGCCGACGTGGTGGATCCAGGGTCGTTGCAGAAGGTTCGCACCCACAAGAAGCAGATGAAGGCCGCGGCGAAGGAAGCCAAGGCCGCCAAGGCCTGATTGGCTTCGAGCCTGCGCACAGATCGCCGACTCTGCGGTGAGATCGTGTTTCGGCGCGAAATCGCGATCTGTGCGCAGACTCGACGATCGATCTAGAACGTCGGCCCGTCGAAGCGTTCGCGGCTGGCGATCTCGGCGACCGACACGCGCTTGAGTTTGGTCAACTGGCGTACGGGCTTGCCCAGCGGCACCACCGCGGCGACCGCGAACGGTTCGGGTATCCCGAGCAATGCCTTGACCTGGGGCTCCTCTGCCACGGCCATGGTGGTCAGCACGCCGCCGTACCCTTCGTTGCGCGCGGCGAGCAGGATGTTCCACACGAACGGATACACCGACGCCCCGGAAACCACGCCGATGCGGTCGAGATCCTGGTCGATTGCCGCGACGACGCCGAGGTCGACGCAGACCACGAGGACCACGTCGGCGTCGAGGAGCAGGGTGGCCCGCGGAACCTGCACGGCGGCCACTTCGTCGGCGGATACACCCATGGGATGCACCGGGTTCCAGGGGTTCTCGCCGTTTCGCTGTTGGGCGAGATAGCGGCGCGCGCCGGTGACGCTGAGGTCCGCGAGTGACTCTCGGGTGTCGCGATCGCGGACAACTACGACGCGCGTGCCCTGACGGTTACCGCCGCTGGGTGCGAACCGGGCGTTGTCGAGGATCCGTTCCAGCACATCGTCGGGCAGGTGTTCGTCGGTGAACTCGCGAGTGGCCCCGGTCGTGCGCATGACGTCGTATAAGTCCATGACCAGATCCTTTTTTCGGCAGGCGACCTATGCAAAGGTGAATATATGGCGAAGACACACCTGAATTGCCCGTGCGGCGAAGCGATCAGCGGGACCGATGAGGACGACCTGGTCGAGAAGGCCCAGGCGCACCTGGCTCAGCAGCACCCCGGGCGTGAGTACGACCGGGAAATGATCCTGTTCATGGCTTACTGATTCACGGCCTACCAGGCCCCCAGACTTACAGCCCCTGACAAAATTCCCGGTCGCCGGCCATGAGGCCAGCGACCGGGAATTTCGTTTCCCCATTCATATGGTGTGGTCAGGGCACCACCGTGGATCCGATGGTGGGCATGAACTGGCACTGCATCTCGGTCGTCGTGACCTGTCCGAAGATCGTCGTCATGATGCTGCCCGATCCGGTGTCGGCGATCGCGGTCAGCGTGGTCGGGCCCTCGGGGTTGAGGTCCGAGCGCGGCTGGAGCGTCACACTGCCGGACTTGCCGGTCGTCAGGTTCACCCATGTGGCGTTGAGCGGAAGCTTCTGCTCGGCGGCCGGGCCGGGGGTACCGATCGCGGTGAACACGTACGCGGTCTGGCCTGGCTTCGGGCCAGGCAGCGGGATGGTGGCGGGCCCGGCCACTGAGATCGCGGTTGCCAGAACATTTCCGCCGTCTTTGAGGCACCCGTTGCTGATCGACGGGTACATGAAGTCCTGCTTCGTGGGTGTGTTGGGTCCGAAGCCGGGGGCCGCGGCGCCCGCC
>NZ_SJOM01000007.1:4875406-4951646 GCF_004762045.1 Mycobacterium sp. DL99 | reverse complement strand
GCGGGCAGTGCCTCAGGGGCCGGCCCGGCCGCATGGGCCGGGTCGACACCCATCGGCAGGTGAGCGTCGCCGCCGGCACCCAGGGCGGGAACATGCTCGGGTGCGGCGACAGGCTGGGCCGCGAAGTGGTTGACCGCCGTCGCGACGTTGCGGGATTCAGCCGATTCCGATTTGTTGGCAGCGAAGGCCTGTGCGGCTGCCATCAACAGCTGCACAGCGCCACCCGGATCGGCCGCGGCCTGCTGGATGATCGGGCTGAGGCCTTCCACCGCGGACAGGCCGGGAGCCTGCACGTTGTCGATCGGCAACGGTGCGGCCGGCAACGGTGCGGCCGGCGCCGGGTCGGCGTTGGCTACTCCGGTGCCGAACAGCAACGCAGCCGACGTACCGACTGCGATGGCGCTGGCGAACAACATTTTCGGTGACTTGCGCGGTGACATGGCTTTCCCAATCGTTTCGGGCGGTCAGACCAGTTCGGGGATCAGGGCAGGCCGGCGGTGAGCAGCGGTGCCAGTGCTGCGACACCCGGGTTGGTGATGCCGGGAGCTGCAGCCGCGGGAGCCGCCAGGGCCGGAGCCGCTGCCGCTGCCGGGGCCAACGGGGCCGCCGCGGCGGTGACAGGCAGTGCCGTTTGAGCCGCGACCGGAGCCAGTGAGGCCAGGTCGCCCGGGATGTTCACCTTCTGGGGCAGCGGGATCGGCATCCCGGGCAGCTGCGGGATCGTCAGCTCGGCCGAGGGGATCAAGGATGCGGGGCCGGTGACCGGCGCCGTAGGCACCGTTGCGGCCGGCACGGCGGCCGGTGCGGTGGGCAAGCCCGGCACCAGAGATCCCAGGGGCGCATTGGCCGCTGCCGGTGTGACGGACGTGGGCATCTGGGGCAGGGTCACCGATGCGGTGGCACCCGGGGCGGGTGCCGGAGCGGCGGCGGGGGTGCCGGTCAACGCGGAGGTCACGCCTTGCAGCAGTTGCGGCGCGACGGCCGGCACGCCGGCGAGCTGGTTGACGATCGGCAGGTTCGGCGCGGGGACCGCCGGGGCCGGGGGCACCGGCTCGGCGTTCGCTGCGGCGCTGAGGGCCAACGCGACCGGGACTGCGCCGGCGGCCGCGATCATGCTGGTGGAAATTGCTCTCCAGGTGAAGATCATGGTTCTCCCAATCGGTTGCTTGAACGACTGAGCACGAAACTATCCAGTTACTGGTGTTACTCAAGTGACACGTGTGGCGGTTATTCAACCGTTACTGCAGCGGCTGAATTCGTTATCGCGCAGTGCCTCGGGCGTGATGCGCCGGGCGCGCACCGTAACCCCGGCGTGACAAACCGTCGGCGTGACGCGGCGGGCGGACGACGGCGGTGGACGGGTCGCTAAAGTCGTGTCCGTTAACACCGAACCGGCCACCCACGTCTCAGCAACCGCGCGGCTCTACTGTCTGGCGCCTGTGTTGCTGGTCCTCAGCATTGCGGCGCGCCTGGCCTGGACGTACCTCGTCCCGAACGGTGCCAACTTCGTCGACCTGCATGTCTACGTCGGTGGCGCCGCCACGCTCGACGGTCACGCAGGTGCGCTCTATGACTACGTCTACGCGGACCAGACGCCGGATTTCCCACTGCCTTTCACCTATCCGCCGTTCGCCGCGGTGGTGTTCTACCCATTGCACCTGCTGCCCTTCGGGCTGGTCGCGTTCTGCTGGCAGATCGGCATCATCGCCGCGCTGTACGGCGTGGTGCGGATCAGTCAGCTGTTGCTCGGCGGGTCGGCGCCCCGGCGTGTCGCGATGCTGTGGACCGCCGTCGGCATCTGGACCGAACCGCTGCGCAGCACGTTCGACTACGGCCAGGTCAATGTCGTCCTGGTGCTCGCGGTGCTCTACGCCGTCTACAGCAATCGTTGGTGGCTGTCCGGGCTGTTGGTGGGCCTGGCCGCCGGGGTGAAACTCACGCCCGCGGTGTCGGGCTTGTACTTCGTCGGCGCGCGCCGGTGGGCCACCGCGGTGTTCTCGGCGGTGGTGTTTTTCGGAACGGTCGCGGTCTCAGTGTTGGTGATCGGAGACGAGGCTCGCCGGTACTTCACCGAATTGCTCGGTGACGCAGACCGGATCGGGCCGATCGGGACGTCGTTCAACCAATCGTGGCGCGGCGGGATCTCGCGCATCCTCGGCCACGACGCCGGATACGGCCCGGCCGTGCTGCTCGGTATCGCGGTCACCGCGGTCCTCGCCGTGCTGGCGTGGCGGGCCATCGGCGGCAGCGCCGACAGGCTTGGCGCCATCGTGATCGTGAGCCTGTTCGGGTTGCTGCTTTCACCGATTTCGTGGACGCACCACTGGGTCTGGCTGATCCCGCTGATGATCTGGTTGCTGCACGGGCCATTGGCCGACCGGCTGGGCGCACGGATCCTGGGGTGGGGTTGGCTGGCGCTGACGCTGGTCGGGGTGCCGTGGCTGCTCAGTTTTGCCCAGCCGACGATCTGGGTGATCAGCCGGCCGTGGTACCTGGCCTGGGCCGGGCTGGTCTACATCGTCGCGACGCTCGCCACGCTGGCCTGGATCGCGACTAACCGGGCTGGTCGGCCAGAATCCGGTTGATCTCCTTGGCCAGCTGGATGTCCCTCTCGGTGATCCCGCCGGCGGCATGCGTCACCAGTGCGAATGTGACTGTGCGCCAGCGGATGTCGATGTCAGGATGATGGTCTTTTTCCTCGGCGAGGTCGGCCACGCGGCGTACCGCGTCGATGCCGTCGAGGAACGTCGGGAATTTGGTGGATCTGCGCAGGGCGCCCGCCGCGCGCTCCCAGCCCGGCAGATCGGGCAGTGCGGCGTCGACCTGATCGTTCGATAACACGGCCATATGCCCGACGGTATACCGTCGGGCGCGATGGATGAGCAGATCGTGGTGGCCGGTGCCCTGTTCTCGGAGGCCCGGCTGTTGGTCGCCCAACGGCAGCGGCCCCCGGAACTGGCCGGTCTGTGGGAGCTGCCGGGCGGCAAGGTGGCTCCCGGCGAGAGTGACGCCGACGCGCTGACCCGCGAACTGCGGGAGGAGCTGGGCGTCGAGGTGACCGTCGGTGCCCGTCTGGGTGTGGATGTCGCGCTGAAGGCGGGCATGACGCTGCGCGCCTACCGCGTCACGCTCACGTCGGGCAGTCCACAGCCACACGACCACCGGGCGCTGCGCTGGGTGACAGTCGAAGAACTCGACCAGCTGCCATGGGTGCCCGCCGACCGGGCCTGGCTCACGGACCTGGCCGAGGCGCTGACCTCACCGGCGATCAGATCACCCATTACGGATTAGGCGAATTCGACTATCCCGCAGGCCCGGCCGTCGCGGGTCAATCTGCTCAACTGGGACGGCAGGGGAGTGCCGTCGGGCATGTTCCCGGGTGAGCAGTGAGCAGGCTGAGGCGTCGCTCCCGCGACAACACGATGCAGGACCGCCTGGTGTGGCAGGCGGCGTCGCTGATGCTTGCCTACCCGGACGACGGCCATGCCGATCGTCTGCAGACCGCGGCGCGTCTGCTGGACCACGTCACCGGTGAGGCACGGGCGCTGCTTGGCGAAACCGTTGTACGGCTGAGCCTTCGACCCACCATGGAGCTGGCCCAGGAGTATGTCGAGACCTTCGACCTGCACAAGCGGTGCACCATGCTCCTGACCTACTGGACGTCGGGGGATACCCGAAACCGCGGTGCGGACATGGTCGAATTCACCCAGGCCTACCGTGCCGCAGGCGTTGAGATACCGAAAGGTGAAGCGCCCGACCATCTTCCGGTGGTGCTGGAATCCGCCGCCACAGTCGACCCGGATGCGGGGCGTCGGTTGCTCGCCAAGTACCGGGTGCCGATCGGTGTGGTGGCCCGAGCGTTGGCCGAGCGAAGGTCACCCTACGCACCCGTCGTCGCAGCGGTGGACGCAACCCTGCCGCCCCTGGCCTCCGTGGACGACGTGTCGCGGTTGATCATGGCCGGTCCGCCAGCTGAATCCGTGGGACTGCAGCCATTTCAGCTGACCGTTCCGCCCCGCCGGGTACAGGAGGGAGTCTGATGTCGGGCTGGGAGATCTTCTGGGATGTGGTGCCGTATGTGACGCTCGCGACGGTCGCCGTCGGCACCTGGTGGCGGTACCGCTACGACAAGTTCGGCTGGACCACGCGCTCGTCGCAACTCTACGAGTCGCGGCTGCTGCGCATCGGCAGCCCGATGTTTCACTTCGGCATGCTCGTGGTGTTCATCGGACATGTCATCGGCCTGTTCATCCCCGAATCGTGGATGGACCTCGTGATGAGCGACCACGTCTATCATCTGCAGGCGGTGATCCTCGGCGGGATCGCCGGCATCGCGGCGCTGGTCGGTATCGCGGCCCCGCGGCGACCTGATGGTCCCGGCGCCGGTGTACTTCCACGTCCACGTCATGATCGCGCTGGCGCTGTTCTGCCTGTGGCCGTTCACCCGGCTGGTGCACGTGTTCAGCGCACCGATCGGCTACCTGTTCCGGCCCTATGTGGTGTACCGCAGCCGGGATGTCGCCGAGAAGTCCGAGTTGGTCGGATCTCGGCCGCAGCGTCGGGGCTGGTGAGCACCGGCAAGCGCCTGAACAAGGGACCTTTGGCCCTCCCCTCCGAGGCGCGTCGGTCGGACGATGGTTCTATGGAGCAGTTGACCGCATTGGACGCGGGGTTCCTCGAAGCCGAGGACTCCGACCGCCACGCGAGCTTGGCGATCGGGGCGATCGCCGTGCTCGACGGGCCGATGCCCAGCCCCGAGACTGTCGTGGCCGGCCTGGCCGAACGCGCGGTGACCGTGCCGCGCCTGCATCAGCTGCTGCACACCCAGCCACTCGACCTCGGCGCGCCGCAATGGGTGGAAGACACCAACTTCGACGCTTCCCACCACATTCACCATGCCGCGCTGCCACTGCCCGGAGACGATACGGTGTTGTACCGGTGGGCCGCCGACATCATGGAACGCCGCCTGGACCGGGACCGTCCGTTGTGGGAGTGCTGGATCGTCGACGGGCTCGAAGGCAACCGGTGGGCCATCCTGCTGAAGGTCCACCACTGCATCGTCGACGGGATCGCCGCGACACGGCTGTTGAGTCGGCTCTGTGACGGCGGCGACGTGGTCGGCAAGGGTGTTGTTCGTCAAACTGTCAGGGGGACAGCTGCTTTCAGCCCGGCCGACTGGTTCGGTGAAGCATGGCGCATCTCTACCGGGCTACCCGTCGCCGCAATGCAGGCCGTCCGCGGAGCCCTCGACATCGTCACCGGGCTGCTGCGTCCGGCGGCTGCCAGCTCGTTGACCGGGCCCGTGACGAGCATGAGGCGTTACGCGGCAGGTGAGGTGTCACTGGACGACGTCGACACGGTGTCCCGGGAGTTCGGTGTGACGGTCAATGATGTTGCCCTGGCAGCGATCACCGACAGCTTCCGTAACACGCTGATCCGCCGGGGCGAGAAGCCGAGGAAGGACGCGCTGCGCACGTTGGTGCCGGTGTCGGTGCGCTCCGACGATGCGCATGACCGTACGGACAATCGCGTTTCCGTGATGCTGCCGTACCTTCCCGTCGACAAGGCCGATCCCGTGCATCAGCTACGCGCCGTGCATTCCAGGCTCTCGAGAGCGAAGGCCAGCGGCCAGCGCGAAGCGGGCAACATCCTGGTGTCGGCTGCCAACGCGATTCCGTTCCCGCTCACCGCGTGGACCGTGCGGGCACTGACCCGGTTGCCGCAACGCGGCGTCGTCACCGTCGCCACGAATGTGCCCGGGCCGCGGAAGCGGTTGCGCGTCATGGGCTGCGAAGTCGTCAGGTTGCTGCCGATTCCGCCGATTGCGATGCAGCTGCGGACCGGTATCGCCATCATGAGTTATACCGACCGCCTGGTCTTCGGCGTCATCGGCGACTACGACTCGACGCCCGACGTCGACGAACTGGCGAAAGGCATCGAGCGTGCCGTTGCCCGTCTGGTCGACATCAGCGTCGGCCACTGGCGCTCCACCCCGGTGGGAACTCTGCAACTTGTACAGGGAGGTTGATCGATGAAGGGACAAGAACTCGGCGTTCTCACCCGCAGGCAGTGCCTGGATCTGCTGGAGCGGGTGCGCGTCGGACGACTGGTGTTCACCGAGGACGCGTTGCCCGCCGTGCAGCCGGTCAACTTCCGGGTGTGGCACGACGACGTGGTGATCCGGGTGGCCGGCGGGCCCAAGCTGACCGCGGCCATCGAGCACCAGGTGGTGGCGTTCCAGGCCGATGAGCTTGACGCCGACCTACGGACGGGCTGGAGCGTGACGATCGTCGGGCATGCCGAGCCGATCACCGACGTGGACGAACAGGTGGAGGTCGCCGGAACGTTCGTGCAGCCGTGGGCCGAGGGGCGGCGCGATCACTTCGTGCGGATACGCGCCGAGAAGGTCACCGGGCGCGAGCTCCGGGACCACGCGATGCCGCACTACGGGATGGGCTAGTACCGCAACCTGTCGTCGACGACCCGCACGGCGTGGCCCGGGTGCTGCGTCGCGTACAGCGGGTGCAGCAGCATCGGGTGGCGGCAGTGCGCGCAGGAGGCCTGCGGCTGGTTCGCCGACGCGAAGGTCAGGTGGTGGCATTCGCTGCACCGGACCATGTAGCAGGCGCCGATCCAGTTGGCCATGCCCACGTAGATCGCCACCGTGGTTCCCGCGGCGAGCACCATGATCAAAGCGACCGTGAGCGCTTCGTAAACCGTCATCCCGGCACCTCCAAGCACGCCTATCGCAACGTGACGGATACCTAAAACGGTACTCGCGAACGCTAGGTTTTCCTGGCCCGTTTGAAGACCTTGTCCAGTTCTTTACCGCGCAACCCGTTGTGTTCAGCCTTGCGGACCTTGTGCAGAACCAGGGGACAGCGTTTGCAGCGAGGCTTGCTCTTACAGCACTTTTTCTTGGGCTTCAGGCCGGCGATTTTTGCGGACTTCAACGTGACGGGGCTCTCTCGTTTTCGTGATCGACCGGCCAGCCTGCGAGAATGTCGGGGTGGATTCACGCCCGAGCTTTCGCAATGTCGCCATCGTCGCCCACGTCGACCACGGCAAGACGACCCTAGTCGACGCGATGCTGCGACAGTCCGGTGCCTTGACGCACCGCGGCGACGACGCGGTCGAGCGCCTGATGGACTCCGGTGACCTTGAGAAGGAAAAGGGCATCACCATCCTGGCCAAGAACACCGCGGTGCACCGGCACCACGCCGACGGCACCATGACGGTGATCAATGTCATCGACACCCCTGGTCACGCCGATTTCGGCGGTGAGGTGGAGCGCGGCCTGTCCATGGTGGACGGCGTTGTTCTGCTGGTGGACGCCTCGGAAGGCCCGTTGCCGCAGACCCGGTTCGTGCTGCGCAAGGCCCTGTCCGCACACCTTCCGGTGATCCTGGTGGTCAACAAGACCGACCGGCCCGATGCGCGTATCGCCGAGGTGGTCGAGGAAAGCCACGACCTGCTGCTCGACGTGGCCTCCGATCTTGACGACGAGGCCCAGGCCGCCGCCGAGAAGGCGCTGGACCTGCCCACGCTGTACGCGTCGGGCCGTGCCGGCATCGCCTCGACGACGCAGCCCGCCAACGGCGAGAACCCCGACGGGGAGAACCTGGACCCGCTGTTCGACGTGCTGATGGAGCACATCCCGGCACCGTCCGGCGACCCCGAAGCGCCGCTGCAGGCGCTCGTCACCAACCTCGACGCCTCGGCCTTCCTGGGCCGCCTCGCGCTGATCCGCATCTACAACGGCCGGATCAAGAAGGGCCAGCAGGTGGCCTGGATGCGTGAGGTCGACGGCTCGCCGGTGATCACCAGCGCCAAGATCACCGAGTTGCTGGCCACCGAGGGCGTGGACCGCACTCCGACTGAAGAGGCTGTCGCCGGCGACATCGTCGCCGTCGCGGGCATAACCGAGATCATGATCGGCGACACCCTGGCCGACCCCGACAACTCGCACGCCCTGCCGCGCATCACCGTCGATGAGCCCGCCATCTCGGTCACGATCGGCACCAACACCTCGCCGCTGGCCGGCCGGGTGTCGGGGCACAAGCTGACCGCCCGGATGGTCAAGAACCGTCTTGATTCCGAACTCGTCGGCAACGTGTCGGTGCGAGTCGTCGACATCGGCCGCCCCGACGCCTGGGAGGTGCAGGGCCGTGGTGAGCTGGCCCTGGCCATCCTCGTCGAGCAGATGCGCCGCGAAGGCTTCGAACTGACCGTCGGCAAGCCCCAGGTGGTCACGAAGAACATCGACGGCAAGCTGCACGAACCGTTCGAGGAGCTGACCATCGATTGCCCGGAGGAGTTCGTCGGCTCGATCACCCAGCTGATGGCCAACCGCAAGGGCCGCATGGAGCAGATGGCCAACCACGCCGCCGGCTGGGTGCGGATGGACTTCGTGGTGCCCAGCCGCGGGCTGATCGGTTTCCGCACCGACTTCCTCACCGAGACCCGCGGCACCGGCATCGCCAACGCGGTGTTCGAGGGCTACCGGCCGTGGGCCGGGGAAATCCGGGCGCGGCATACCGGATCTCTGGTGAGCGACCGGTCCGGCTCCGTCACCCCGTTCGCGATGATCCAGCTCGCCGACCGCGGACAGTTCTTCGTCGAGCCGGGCGAGGACACCTACGAGGGCCAGGTGGTCGGGATCAACCCGCGTGCCGAGGATCTCGACATCAACATCACCCGTGAGAAGAAGCTGACGAACATGCGGTCGTCGACCGCTGATGTCATGGAGACGCTGGCGCGGCCACTGGACCTGACCCTGGAGCAGGCCATGGAGTTCTGCGCGGAGGATGAATGCGTCGAGGTGACGCCCGAGATCGTGCGGGTGCGCAAGGTGGAGCTGACGGCGTCGCTGCGGGCGCGTGCGAAGGCTCGGGCCAAAGCGCGCGGATAGTTTTGCGCTCTCCTGGGCGCCGAGTCTGCGTGCACGGCGCCGACTCTGCGCTCAGATCGTGAAATCCGCCGCGATCGCGATCTGATCGCAGTCTCGATGCCCTTGGCGCAGAGTCGATGACGGCAATAGCTTGGCGGCGCTATCCGATGCCGGCCGTCACACAGGGCCGTAGTGCATTGACCAACGGTGCCTCCGTGACGAGATGTGACGTCGGTCACTCCGGCCGACGGGCAGACGTTGTCTGAGAATCGCCTGAAATGGATGCAAAATGCTGCACGCCCGTCAATTTCTGAGAATTTGCCCAACGGTGACTCTGATATGGCCTGTTACTTACCCCAAAGTGGGCCATCATTGCGGTGTTTTCGGCGTGAAAGACTTGTATCCATCTGTTCGTTTTGGGTAGCTGAAGAGCCGCCGGCGCCGCAGTGCAGATGCGCAGCGGTGGCGGGCTGGGAGGGTCGATACCCTGAGTAGCGTGCCGACACCCCTCCGCTGCGCCCAGTTGACGATCGGGGCGCTCATATCGGTGCCGGCGCTCCTGTTCAGTGGCTGCACTGTGAGCCCGCCGCCGGCCCCGCAGAGCACCGAGACGACCGAGACGACGCCGCCGCCCCCGATGAAGGCGACGCAGATCATCATGGCCATCGATTCGATCGGCCCGGGGTTCAACCCGCATCTGCTGTCGGACCAGTCGCCAGTGAACGCGGCAGTCTCGGCGATGGTGCTGCCGAGTTCGTTCCGCCCGGTGCCCGATCCCAAGTCGCCGACGGGGTCGCGCTGGGAGCTCGATCCGACCCTGCTCGAATCGGCCGAGGTGACCAGTGAGAACCCCTTCACGGTCACCTACAAGATTCGTCCAGAGGCGCAGTGGACGGACAACGCACCGATTGCCGCCGACGACTACTGGTATTTGTGGCGCCAAATGGTCAGCCAGCCAGGCGTTGTCGACCCGGCCGGTTATGACCTGATCACGGGTGTGCAGTCGGTCGAGGGTGGCAAGCAGGCGGTCGTGACGTTCTCGCAGCCCTATCCGGCATGGCGGGAGCTGTTCAACGACATCCTCCCGGCCCATATCGTCAAGGACATTCCCGGTGGTTTCGGCGCCGGCCTGGCCCGGGCGATGCCGGTTACCGGCGGTCAGTTCCGGGTGGAGAGCATTGACCCGCAACGTGATGAGATCCTGCTGGCCCGCAACGACCGATACTGGAGCGTGCCGGCCAAGCCTGATCTGGTGCTGTTCCGCCGGGGTGGCGCTCCGGCCGCGCTCGCCGACTCCATCCGCAACGGCGACACCCAGGTGGCCCAGGTGCACGGTGGCGCAGCCACTTTCGCACAGCTGAGTGCGATCCCCGATGTCCGCACCGCCAGGATCGTCACGCCGCGGGTGATGCAGTTGACCCTGCGTGGGCAGCAGCCCACCCTCGCGGAAGCGCAGGTGCGCAAGGCGATCCTGGGCCTTATCGATGTCGACCTGCTCGCGTCGGTGGGTGCGGGCGACGACAACACCGTGACTCTGGCGCAGGCCCAGGTGCGCTCTCCGTCGGATCCCGGTTACGTACCGACGGCGCCCCCGGCAATGTCGCGGGAAGCCGCGCTGGATCTGTTGCGCGGTGCGGGCTATCAGATCGAACCGGTCGCTGAGCCGCCCGCCCCGGGCGCTCCGCCGGCACCCGACAACGGCAGGCAGCGCATCACCAAGGACGGCGCCGCGTTGTCTTTGGTGCTCGGTGTGGCATCGAACGATCCGACATCGATCGCGGTGGCCAACACCGCGGCCGATCAATTACGCAATGTCGGCATCGATGCCTCGGTGCTGGCCCTGGATCCTGTTGCGCTCTACGGCGATGCGTTGACGAACAATCGCGTCGACGCCGTCGTCGGCTGGCATCAGGCCGGGGGAGACCTGGCCACCAGCCTTGCCTCGCGCTACGGCTGCCGCGCTCTGGAAGCAACCGCCGTTTCGACAGCGGTTCCCGGCGTCGCTCCGTCGTCGTCGCCGAAGCCGACCACGAGCGCCACACCCGCGCCGACCGCCACGCCGACGTCGACCCAGCCGATCCCGGCTCCTGACCCGGGTGAGCTGGTGCAGGCGCCCAGCAATATCACCGGCATCTGTGACCACACCATCCAGCCGAAAATCGATGGGGCACTGGATGGCTCGCAGAACATCGCCGAGGTGATCCAGGCAGTCGAGCCTCGGCTGTGGAGTATGTCGACCGTCCTTCCGATCCTGCAGGACACGACGATCGTCGCCGCCGGACCGAGCGTACAGAACGTCAGTCTGACCGGTGCCGTGCCCGTCGGCATCGTCGGCGACGCGGGCAGCTGGACCAAGGGGCGCTAGAAGCCGCAGGCCCCCTCCATCGCGTTGATGAAGGGGGCCTGGCGGTGACGCTGGGTGTTAGTTGTCGGCGGAGTTCTTGGCGGAGTCCTTGGAGGCTTCCGCCTTCTTCTCCGCGGTCTTCTGCGCTCCGGGCTTGTCCTTCTTCAGGCCGTCGGTCAGCTTCTTGACGGCTGACTTGACCTGGTTGCGGACTGCGTTGGCGGAGTCCGCCTTGACCTGTCCCTTGGCGGCCTTGGGCGATGCCTTCGGCGAAGCGTCGGTCGACGGCTTGGCGGCCGCCGGGGTGGTGTCCTCGCTGTCGGCCGAAGCCCCGTCGGTGTCAGCCGCAGGGGTGGTCTCCGGCGACGTGGCCGCGTCCGTGGTCGCAGGCTCGGGCGTTGTCGAATTGGATTGCGACGCAGCAGGTGTCGCGCTGATTTCCTTGGCCGGGGCGACATCGAGCGTCACAGTCTTGGCTGCGGGGGCCAGCGTCGAATTCAACGAGACCGCCTCCGACGTAGCGCCGAGCCCAGGCAGGCCGCCGAGGAGGTTGTCGCGGTCCGCGCCGGGGGTGGCCAGCGAGTCGGCGATCTGGGAGAGCGTGCTCAGCAACGTCGAGATGGTTCCGCCAGGAATGAAGCCTTGCGCGGCGCTCAGTATGCCGGCCGTGAACGTGGGCGGCATGCCGTCGCCGTTTTCGATCGAGAACCCGTTGAGCAAGGCGCCGGTGAGTGTGGCGGGGGAATTCACCAGCGTGGCGACGAAATCGGCCACATCGCCGCTGTTCGTGGCGTCGGCCAGGTTCTCGAGGACGTATCCGCCGGCCGCGGCGGTCGCCATCAGCGGGGAGAGGACTCCGTTCAACAGCAGGGCCGGTGCGCCTTCGGGGAGCAGCTTCACCATGTTCGCCAGATTTGCGAACGGTTGGGCGATCACTGACCAGGCGCCGGGCAGCCATTGATTCCCCACGAAGGAGAGCAGCGGGAGACCCAGCATAAGGGGGCTCGATATCAGGGCGGCGAAGCCCATTTGGAGATTCCCGGCAGCGATCAGATCGGTGGCAGCCTTCACGGCCGCTTGGAAGCTCATGAAACTCTCGGGGTCGAGGGCTGTGGTCATACCCTCGATGAGCTTCTGCGTTGACTCGCTCAAGACATTCGCACTGTGCAGCTGGTTGGCGATGATCTGGCGCAGGACGGGGGCGGGGTCCGCTGCCACCTGCCCGCCGAGACCGCCCAGGTTCTGGAAGGCTGCTCCGATGACGTCGGCCCACAGCTCCAGGGGATTGGCGGCGGCGGTGAGGTTCACGGCGGCGGACGAGACGTCAATCGCTGGAAGGTGAACGTCCGGTACCGGCGGCGCCAGTGGGCTGACTGCGATGGCGCCGGCACCTACAAGTGCCACCCCTGCGGCTAGATACGACCGAGAAGCGAGTTGCATTGGAATTCCTTACGGGACTAGGTCAACTGCGAAATAAGGGGTTACGTTGACGAGGTTCGCCCGTCATCGGACTGCCGCCGCCGCGTCGTTCTGCCGCGCGCTGAGCGATTGGGTGGAGCGGGAGGCCCCCTCCACCGATCTGGTGGAGGGGGCCTGCCGGTGGTGCTGGGGGTTAGCCCTTGTCGGAGCCCTTGGCGGAGTCGTTGGAGGATTCCGCCTTCTTCTCCGCACCCTTTTGGGGGCCGGTCTTGTCCTTCTTCAGGCCGTCGGTCAGCTTCTTGACGGCCGACTTGACCTGGCTGCGGACTGCGTTGGCGGAGTTCTCCTTGGCTTGTCCCTTGGCAGCCTTCGGCGACGCCTTCGTCAGCTTGGTGACAGGCTTCGTGTCGGCTCCGGCGTCTGAAGCATCCGAAGCATCCGAAGCATCCGAAGCATTCGAAGCATCGGCTGCCGGAGCCGCGGCAGAGTCGGCTTCGGTACCAGAAGCGTTGTCGGCGTTGGAAACTGGAGCCGACTGGGGCTTCTCGGCCTGCAGCGTCGAGACCTCGACCGTCGCGGGGGCCGGGGCGGCCAGCGCCTTGGCGGTAATCACGTCGGTCGGAGGGGTGAACGGCTTGGGCTTGATCTGCTTGAGGGCGTCGACGAAGCTGTCCTCGATGTAGTTGCCCATGCTGATCGTCGCGTCGATTTGGAAGACCATGCTCGTGGCGAGGTCGGAGATGCCGTGCTGTACGGCATTCACCACATTGATCGGATCGCCGGAAACTGCTGCGTTGATTACGTTCTGGGCTCCGACGAGGACCTGCTTCACCAAGGGCAGCGGTTGTCCGGGAATGTCGAATCCGATACCGACTGTGGCAGAAGCCAGCCCGATGATCACGCCGAGTGAGGCATTGGCGGCAGCATCGATGAGCGGTTGTGGAACGTTGAATACGTGCCCGATGGCGTTGATCTCGGGGCTCATCGCGTTGAGGAAGATATCGACGACAGGCTGCATCCCCGGCAGCACCAACGCATCGATGGCGCCGCTGGGATTGCCGGCGGCGAACTGTGCCCCGGCGGCCTGCAGTGCCGCGGGCAGTCCGGCGGCCAGATCGCCGAGCGCCTTGCCGAGCGCGGTCACCGCGGCTGCGCTGGTTTCCCCGAGCGCGGCCAGGTTGGGGCCGAACTCTTGGGCGTTGACGACTATGTCCGCGAGTGTCTGCGCGATGAGCCAAACCGGGGGCGTGGTCATGAACGCCTGGTAACCGGCGACCGCGTTGTCGACGAGTTGCCGGGGGATCGGCGCCGGATTGGTGGTCTGGCGTTCGATGATGTTGTTGATCAACGTCTGCGTCGCGGTCGCCACGGGCTCGAAGACGGTCACCGGGTTGTCGATGGCAGCCGTCAGCGCGTACGGCATATGAACCTGCGGGACGGGCGGAGCCGTGGGGCTGACTGCGATGGCGCTGGCGCCAACGAGTGCCACCCCCGCGGCCAGGTACGACCGAGCAGCGAGTTGCATTGAGTCTCCTTACGGGAGCGTAACTAAGGTCGGCGCAGAAGTTACCCCATAGTAAGTTCGGTTGTCTGCAAACCCTCTTAACTAATTTTCAGCTCGTCGGAACCCGGCTGGCGCTCGGCAAATGAACTCAGGGTATCTGTGATACGGCTGGTAGTGCCCATTTCCCAAGGTCGAGCAGTATGGTTGCGATACCGGCAGTAGCGATATTTGGGCGAGAGATCGACCGGTCGTAGCAAAGAAGTGGCAGGTATGGTCAATGGATTGCTAGCGAAGCTCCTGGGCGTAAGTGCGGTTAGGTTACCCAGCGGTAATGCAGACGTGATGTCAGTCGGGGAGTTAGCGCGCACACAGTGGACATCATGGTGTGATCTGTAAAACACAGACCACTGGGATGCGGTGCCGGACACTAATGAGACCGACGGTCCCGGTATTCGCACCATGCTTGCGTTGGCAACTAAGTGGCAGTCTTGGCCAGTTTCAAAATCTACGGATTTCGTTGTCGTGGTTTGCCCGCGACCGGTCAGACGGCCGTCACCTTGGCGCGCCTCTCGGCGAGCGATTGGAGCCCGTAAGCGGCCAGCGCGGCGGCCGAGAACGGCAGCAGCACCCAAAGCGGCGGACGTGCCAGCTCCCACACGAACAACGCCGCCCAGATCGGTGCCCGCTGGGTCACGGCAAGTACTCCGGCGGCACAGGTCAGCGATACCGCGGCGACGCTGACCGGGTGAACGTCCATGGTGTTGATCGCAAGGGCGATAAGCGAACCGAGCGCGGCGCCGGTCGCGAGCGCGGGGGTGAGCATGCCGCCCACCGCGCCGGCGCGCAGGAAGATCGCCGTGAGGATGGGTTTGAGGAGCAGGATCACCGCGGCAGATCCGAGCGTCATGCCACTGTCGAGACTGACAGTCAGGATGCTCTTGCCATTGCCCGGGAGCTCGGGCCACCACACCGAACCAAGGCCGACGAGCAGGCCCGCCGCGGCGATGCCCGGGATGATCAGCCACGACGTGAGCGCCACCGCGGGGCGGGCCAGTGCCATGAGCCGGTTGAATGCCATGCCCACCGCGACCGCCAGGGGGGCCAGGACCAACGCGAAACCGGTCAGAAAATACGACAGGCTCGGGTCCGGCCATTCGAGCGGAGCCCGAACATGTGTCACCGGTGACGCGACGGCGACTGCCAACGCAGAGGTGACCAACGCGGCTCCGACTGCCCGTGGATGCCAGGTATGCAACATGATCCGGATCGCGAACAACGCACCGCCGACCGGCACGCTGTATACCGCTCCGAGCCCGGCCCCCGCGGCGCAGGCGAGCAGAATCTCGCGGTCGTGGGGCGTCAACGCCCACCGTGAGGTGCCGGCGTCGCCGAGCGCCACGGCAACCTGACGGGGTGCGCCCTCACGGCCCAGCGATGCACCGGAACCCACCACGAGCACCTGGAGCGCGGCGTCGAGCGTCAGTGAAAGCCGGGGGATGGCACGGTGATTGGCGATGGTCGACGCCAGGCCGGGGACTTCGTGGTGCCGACGCAGAACCCACCAGCCGAACCCGGCCAGCGCTCCGCCGATCATCGGGCCGACTGCGCGGCGCACCGGGCTGCTACCGGTGACGCCTTCCAGTAGCGAGCCGAATGTGTACGCGTAGGTGAGGTGCTCGACGAAGTGCAGGAGAACCGTCGTCGCCATGCCGGCCAGGCCCGCCAGCAACCCGATGATGACGATGCTGCAGCCGAACTCAAGCTCACGCCTGGTCACTCCGTGAATGTATGCGGGATACGCGGATTCGTCAGCGTGGTCGGGAAAGCCGGTGACGTGGGACTTCCCGCGCGGCCGTCGGCGCCCCGCTATCGTCGGTGACGATGCCCAGCGAAACGCCCCGCCTCCTGTTCGTCCACGCCCATCCGGACGACGAAACCCTGACCACGGGTGCCACGATCGCGCACTACGCCGCGCTCGGTGCCGACGTGCATGTGGTGACGTGCACCCTCGGCGAGGAGGGGGAGGTCATCGGCGACCGCTACGCGCGGTTGGCCGTCGACCACGCCGACCAACTCGGCGGATACCGGATCAGCGAGCTGACCAAGGCGCTGAGCGCGCTCGGCATCGGCGCACCACGGTTCCTCGGCGGCCCCGGTCGCTGGCGCGACTCGGGCATGGAAGGTTCACCGGCGCGCAAGCAACAGCGCTTCATCGACGCCGACTTCGACGAGGCGGTCGGCGAACTGGTGCAGATCATCGAGAACCTGCGACCGCACGTCGTCGTCACCTACGACCCCGACGGCGGGTACGGGCACCCCGATCACAAGCAGGCGCACCGCGTCACCACCGCGGCCGTGGCGGCCGCCGGCTGGGACGTCCCCAAGTTCTATTGGACGGTCATGGCGAGCACCGCGATGCGGGCCGGCCTCACGGGCCTGCAGGACGTTCCCGAGGACTGGATCCGGATCGACGTCGGCGATGTTCCGTTCGGGTACGCCGACGACCAGATCGACGCCGTCGTCGACGCCACCGCGCAGCTGCCGGCCAAGGTCGCCGCGATGCGCGCGCACGCCACCCAAGTCACCGTCGCCCGCGACGGGAGCGCATTCGCGCTGTCCAACAACCTCGCCCTGCCGCTGCTCGGTGAGGAGCACTACGTGCTCGTGTCGGGCGCCGCGGGGGAGCGGGACGGGCGTGGGTGGGAAACCGACCTGCTGTGCGGACTGAATCTGCAATAGCCAAAACCGGACGCGGTAAGCTCCGGTGAATCAGACGCGTCGAAGGGACATTCATGGACCCCGATCTGGATCCGAATCTGCAGCACTGGCAGGACCGTTTTGACAACTACCAGTGGGTGGTGGGTTCGATGGTCGGGCTGCTCGACAGCATTCCCACCTGACCCCGCCCTCGGACCTGGTGCTGGGTCGCATCGTCCTGGCACTGCTCGCGGTTGACGGCGTCATCTCGGCCGTCGCAGGTGCATTGCTGCTGCCCTCATATATCGGATCGATCCCATTTCCGGTGAGCGCGCTGGCGGTCGGAGCGGTCAACACCGCGCTCGTGTGGGCGGCCATGTACTGGACCGATTCCATGCGGATGGCGGCCCTGCCCCTGTGGACCTGGCTGGCCACCGTCGTTGCCATGACGTTCGGCGGCCCAGGCGGAGACATCATCTTCGCCGGCCGCGGATTGATGGCCTACGGATCGCTGATATTCATCGCCGCCGGTGCGTTACCACCGGCGGCGATGCTTCGACTGCGCTACCGCCGCTGACCTAGCTCTTGCCGTTGTCGGACTTGCTGTTGTCCTTGGACTGCTGGGAATCCTTGGACGACACGGTCTTTTCCTTCTGGACCTTGGGCTTCGGCGCCACGTTCTTGACCGCGTTCCTGACTGCCTCGCGGGTGTCGTCGGTGGCTTTCTTCACGCCCGCCGCCGACTTGTCGAAGGCAGAGCGGATGCCCTGTTTGCCTGAGGGCACGGTACGGGCCGGTGTCTTGTCGACCGCTTCTGTCTTGTCGACCGAGGTTTCGTTCGGCGCCTCGGTTGCTGTCGTATCGGCGTCGACATTCCGCAGAGACTCGCGTACCGACTTCGGGACGACGCTGATGTCGTCTTTCTGTGCGGTCGTGATCTCCTGCGCGCCGGTGTAGTCCGAAACAGCCTTGACGGTGTCTTTGAGGCCGTTGGCGAGGTTCTCCGACGCTTCCTTGGCGCTCTCGATCGTGCCTTCGAGAGCCTTTTCGGCTGTGCTCCCGGCGATCTCCGTGACCGGATTCACTTCGTCCGCCGCTGCCTGCACCTTGAGACGGTCGGTGAGGGTTGCGAGGCCGGTTCCCCCGGCCAGCGACTTGAACGCCGTGGCGAAGTCGTCGCGGGCCTTGGCGAGTGCGTCGGTCAGCGACGTGAGCGGGCTCTGGACGGCGCCTCCGAGCGCTGCTGTCGGTGCGGCGAGCGCGCTGGCCAGGAACGGTCCCTGCAGCGGCGGACGCGGTGGGAGCGGGATCGGCGGCAATGGGATGAACGTGCCGACGACATCGATGCCCAGCCACGCGACGGCCAGGACGGCATCCACGCCGAAGTCGGCGAGGTTCTGGATGATGCCGCCGTTCCCGCGCAACCAGTCGGTGAAGTTGAAGACGCCGCTGGCGACGAGGGATTGGCCGAAGTTGTAGGCGTCCATGAGTAGGCCGCCGGCCCATCCGCCGACCCAGGGAATCCATCCGAGTGCGTATGCGCCGACTTCGAATCCCCACCGCACCCAGGGCTCGACCGTCACATAGACCTGGTCGATCGTGTTGGCCAGATTAGGTGCGATAGCGATCGCGGTGGGTTGTGCGGTCACATCACCGGCGACCGCGGCCGACGGCGCGATGCCCGGCGCGGCGGCGGAACCGGTCTGGGTGGGGAGCTTCGGTGCCACCGCGGCCGTCATCCGGCTGGCCGCGGCGAGTAGATCGACCATGGCCTGCGTCAGCTGCGGCTGTGCGGAGGTCGGGTGCGCGGGGACGGCGATGTCAGCCGGAGCCGGTTGGACCGGAGTGAGCGCGATGGCTGTAGCGGTAGCTGCGGCGGCTCCTGCCACCAGATACGAACGAACACTTGTGGGCATCACGACTCCTTCGGTATCCCCTTCCCGACGGAAACAACTTACGCGGTCGGCAACCCGTTCGTCGTTCCTTTATGGTGTGTGTCCCCTAAGGGCCTGACGCCGTGCGGACATGCTGGGTCTATCGTGGCGGTTATGCCGGGCGCATTGGTTTCAGAATGTGAGACGCGTGGATGATTGTGTACAACGACGGGGTTACACGGGAGTGGCTCTGAACCCCCAGCACGGCGCCGATCTGCCCACCCCGGCCGTCCCACCGAAATCCGCGGTGCCCAGTGCGCCGACCACTTCGGGCGCCCTACGGCGGGTGTTGCGCCGAGCCCGTGACGGCGTGACGCTCAATGTCGACGAGGCCGCCATCGCGTTGACGGCCCGCGGCGAGGATTTGGCCGATCTGTGTGCCAGCGCCGCCCGGGTGCGCGACGCCGGCCTGGAATCAGCCGGCCGGCGTGGAGCCGGCGGCCGGCTTCCGGTCAGCTACTCGCGCAAGGTCTTCATCCCGGTGACGCATCTGTGCCGAGACACCTGCCATTACTGCACCTTCGTCACCGTGCCCGGCAAGCTGCGCGCGCAGGGCATGGGCATGTACATGGAGCCCGACGAGATCCTCGACGTGGCCCGCCAGGGTGCCGAGCTGGGCTGCAAGGAAGCGCTGTTCACCCTCGGTGACCGCCCCGAAGATCGCTGGGACGAGGCTCGGCAATGGCTCGACGAGCGTGGCTACGACTCCACGCTGGACTACGTGCGGGCCATGGCCATCCGCGTGCTCGAGGAGACCGGCTTGCTGCCGCACCTGAACCCCGGCGTGATGAGCTGGTCGGAGTTGTCGCGGCTGAAGCCCGTCGCGCCATCCATGGGAATGATGCTGGAGACCACCTCGCGGCGCCTGTTCGAGATCAAGGGCGAGGCCCACTACGGCAGCCCGGACAAAGATCCTGCGGTGCGGCTGCGGACGCTGGACGACGCCGGTCGGTTGTCGATCCCGTTTACCACCGGCCTGCTGGTGGGCATCGGCGAGACGCTGACCGAGCGCGCCGAGACCATGCATGCGATCCGCAAGTCCCACAAGGAGTTCGGCCACGTTCAGGAAGTGATCGTGCAGAACTTCCGGGCCAAGGACCACACCGCGATGGCATCGACGCCCGATGCCGGGATCGACGACTTCCTGGTGACGATCGCGGTGACGCGCCTGGTGCTGGGGCCCAAGATGCGTATCCAGGCCCCGCCCAACCTGGTGTCGCGTGACGAATGCCTGGCGCTGATCGGCGCCGGCGTCGATGACTGGGGCGGTGTGTCACCGCTGACCCCCGACCACGTCAACCCGGAGCGGCCCTGGCCGGCGCTGGACGATCTGGCCGACGTCACTGCCGAGGCAGGTTACGACCTGGTGCAGCGGCTGACCGCGCAACCGCAGTACGTGCAGGCGGGTGCGGCATGGATCGATCCGCGGGTGCGCGGGCATGTCGATGCGCTGGCCGATCCCGACACCGGGTTCGCGCTCGACGTCAAACCCGTGGGCCTGCAGTGGCAAGAACCCGACGAAGCGGGTTCGCTGGGCCGCATCGATCTGCACTCCGCGATCGACTCCGAGGGCCGGCTCACCGAGACCCGCAGCGACCTGGACAGTGCATTCGGCGACTGGGAGTCGATCCGCGCCAAGGTGCACGAGCTCGCCGCCCGCGCGCCCGAACGAATCGACACCGACGTGCTGGCTGCGCTGCGCTCCGCCGAACGGGATCCGGGCGGCTGCAGCGACGACGAGTACCTCGCGCTGGCCACCGCGGACGGTCCGGCACTGGAAGCCGTTACCGCACTGGCGGATTCGTTGCGTCGCGATGTCGTCGGGGATGACGTCACGTTCGTCGTCAACCGCAACATAAACTTCACCAACATCTGCTACACCGGCTGCCGGTTCTGCGCGTTCGCGCAGCGTAAGGGTGACGCCGACGCGTACTCGCTGTCCACCGACGAGGTCGCCGACCGTGCCTGGGAGGCGCATGTCGCGGGTGCCACCGAGGTCTGCATGCAGGGCGGTATCGACCCGGAGCTTCCGGTCACCGGTTACGCCGATCTGGTGCGTGCCGTCAAGGCACGGGTGCCGTCGATGCACGTGCACGCGTTCAGCCCGATGGAGATCGCGAACGGCGTGACCCGCAGCGGGCTGTCCGTGCGGGAATGGCTGACAAGTCTGCGTGAGGCCGGTCTCGACACCATCCCGGGCACGGCCGCCGAGATCCTCGACGACGAGGTGCGCTGGGTGCTCACCAAGGGCAAGCTGCCGACGTCAGAGTGGATCAACGTGGTGACGACCGCGCACGAGGTGGGCCTGCGCTCGTCGTCGACGATGATGTACGGACACGTGGACACGCCCAAGCACTGGGTCGGGCACCTCAACGTGCTCCGTGGCATCCAGGACAAGACCGGCGGCTTCACCGAATTCGTGCCACTGCCGTTTGTGCACCAGTCCTCACCGCTGTATCTGGCCGGCGGCGCGCGTCCCGGGCCCACGCACCGCGACAACCGCGCAGTGCACGCCTTGGCACGGATCATGCTGCACGGCCGGATCCCGTCGATTCAGACCAGCTGGGTCAAACTCGGCGTCGAACGCACCCAGGTGATGCTGCGCGGCGGTGCCAACGATCTCGGCGGCACGTTGATGGAGGAGACCATCTCCCGGATGGCCGGCTCGGAGAACGGGTCAGCCAAGACGGTGGCCGAACTCGTCGCGATCGCCGAGGGCATCGGCCGCCCCGCCCGTCAACGCACCACGGATTACTCGCCCCTCGCTGCCTGACTCCCTTCCCGCCGTGGATGCGCTGGCAGTACCCACACCATCGCGCTCGCTAGGATCAGATCGGCCACTGGACCAGCCATGGCTGGCCCATAGCTGGGTTCGTTCGCAACTGACACGGTGGTGCACATGTCGAGCCAGGCTGGCAGCTCTGGGCTGCGGGGACGCGAACGTGATTGCGCGGTCCTGACGGAACTGGTCGCCGCAGCCGGCTCGGGTCAGGGCCAGGTACTGGTGCTGCGTGGTGAGGCGGGTATCGGTAAGACCGCGCTGCTGGATCATGTGGCCGAATTCGCTTCGGCCTCGGCGGGGTTCCGAGCATTGCGGGTCGCCGGGGTGCAGTCCGACCTGGACCTCGCCTATGCCGGCCTGCAACAGTTGTGCTCGCCGCTGATGGGCCACCTCGATGGGTTGCCGGGCCCGCAGCGGGACGCGCTTACCGTCGCCTTCGGCTATGGCACCGGACCGACGCCGGACCGGTTTCTGGTCGGGTTGGCGGTCCTGAGCCTGCTGGCGGCGGCCTCTGCCGACCAGTCGGTGCTGTGCATCGTCGATGACGCACAGTGGCTCGACCAGGTATCGGTGCAGACGCTGGGTTTCGTCGCACGACGGTTACTGGCCGAACGGGTCGCTCTCGTCTTCGCGATTCGCGACGGGCATTCGGAGATACTGGCCGGACTTCCCGAACTCATTGTCACCGGGCTGTCCGATGCCGACGCGCGAGCCCTGCTCGAATCGGTGATGCTCGGCGGTATCGACCCGTTGGTGCGGGACCGGATCGTCGCCGAGACCCGCGGTGTCCCACTGGCGATTCTCGATGTACCGCAGACCGTTTCG
The DNA here is from genome assembly GCF_004762045.1 of Mycobacterium sp. DL99. Lineage (GTDB taxonomy): Bacteria > Actinomycetota > Actinomycetes > Mycobacteriales > Mycobacteriaceae > Mycobacterium. The sequence continues at coordinate 4,929,251 of NZ_SJOM01000007.1, read as the reverse complement.
GCTACCGAGCTGGCGGGCGGCTTCTGGATCTCCGGCAAGCGTTCTTCCACCGCGGCCATCGAGGAGGGTTTCGTGCAGCGCATTCAGGCGCTGCCGGAGAGCACCCGGTGGCTGCTGCTCGTCGCAGCGGCCGAACCAGTGGGTGATCCCGCTCTGTTTCTGCGGGCCACGGCCTCGCTCGGCATCCCGGCCGACGCGCTGGGCCCGGCCGAGGCGGCCGGTCTCATCGAGTTCGGCACCCGGATGCGGTTCCTGCATCCGCTGATGCGTTCGGCCGCTTACCGCGCTGCCGAACTGGGCGAACGCAGGACCGCTCATCGAGCGTTGGCGGATGCGACCGATCCGAGCGATCACCCCGACCGTCGCGCATGGCATGCTGCCGCGGCGGCGACCGGACCCGACGACACGGTGGCCGCCGAGCTGGCCGCCTCGGCTGACCGCGCGCAGAGTAGGGGTGGAATCGCCTCGGCTGCAGCATTTTTGGAGCGCTCGACCGTGCTCACCCTAGACCCCGAGCTGCGCGGCTCTCGCGCGATCGCCGCGGCCCAGGCCAAGCGCGAAGCGGCGTCACCCGATGCGGCCTACGCACTGCTGGCGATCGCGGATTCGGCCTCGCTGTCCGCGCTGCAGCGAGCTCAGGTCGCACGCATGCGCGCGCAGATGGACTTCGTCCGCAGCCGGGCCGGCGCAGCGGGAGCTCCGAAGGTCGGCGATGCGGCTGCGCACCTTCTCGCCGTCGCGCGGACCCTCGATGGACTCGACGATGACCTGGCCCGCGAGACGTACCTGGAGGCGCTCACCGCTGCGATGTACGCCGGGCGTCTCGCTGACCCCGGCCTGCTGGCAGAGGTGGCCGCGGCCGGCGGAACAGCGGTCGGCCGGGTGGCGCGGCTCGAACGTCCGCACGACTTCCTGCTGCGGGGCATGTCGTCGCGGATCATGAACGGACCCGGTGCGGGATCCGCCGATCTGCGTGCGGCCCTTGAACTCTGGAACACCCACGCAGAACAGAGCCCGGGTCAATGGCTGTTCTGGCCGTTCCCCGTCGCCCAGGAATCGGCCGCGCATGAGATGTGGGACGACAAGGTATTGGAGCGGATCGCCACCGACACCGTGCGTCGGGCCCGGGAGGCGGGAGCGCTGGCCGCGCTGCCGCCCGCTCTCGGGTACCGGGCCGGCGTGCATTTCTATCGCGGCGAATTCGATGCAGCGACAAGGCTTATCGAAGAATCGAATGCCATCAACGCATCGATGGGTTATGTGCCGGTGCGCTACCACAGTTTGACGGTGGCAGCGTGGCGGGGCATGCACGACGAGGCCCTCGCCATCATCGCGGGAGCCGCCGCCGACGGGGCGGCCAGGGGCGAAGGACGGCTGCTCGGGCTTTGCGGCTTCAGCACCACGGTGCTCTACAACGGTCTCGGCCGCTACGAGGAGGCCCTGGCGGCGGCACAGACGGCCTGCGAATACGAGGACCTCGGGTTCTACAGTTGGTGCTTGTACGAACTCATCGAGGCGGCGGTGCATCTCGGTGACCGGGAGTCCGCCATCGCTGCGCTGCCGGCATTTCGGGAGCGGGCGGAAGCCAGCGGTACTGACTGGGGCCTTGGTGCACTGGCGGCGGCGCAGGCACTACTGGCCGACAACGAGAACGCCGAGGCCAGATTCGTCGAGGCGATCGAGCGATTGGAACGCGCCGATATCGCCTTGCACCTGTCGAGGGCCCGGCTGTCCTACGGGGAATGGCTGCGCCGGGTGAACCGCCGCACCGAGGCCCGGCGCCAACTCGCTGCAGCCCACGACATCTTCACCAAGATGGGCGCGCAGGGATTCGCCGAACGAGCCCGCCGGGAGTTGCTGGTGACCGGGGAGAAGGTCCGCAAACAACCGGTGGTATCTGGTGATCAGCTGACCTCGCAGGAGGCGCAGATCGCCGGCCTGGCCCGCGACGGGCTGACCAATCAGGAGATCGGCACACAGTTGTTCATCAGCAATCACACCGTGGAATGGCACCTGCGCAAGGTTTTCGTCAAGCTCGGCATCACCTCGCGCCGCCAATTGCGCACAGTGTCGTGGTCTGGATAGTTCTCGCCGCCCGGGGGCGTTCTACGGGAAAGACAGGTCATGTCGACCGTGTCTCAGCCCTCAGAAGGAGAGAACATGAGCTTGGATAGCATTGCGCACCTTGGTAATCGGGGTCTCGATGAGTTGGTCCCGTCGCGCTACGCGGTGCAGGTCGGCGACATCGAGGTGCTGGTGATCAGCGATGGGGTGCTGCCGATCACCGCTTCGACGTTGGCCACCAACGCCGAACCAAGCGAGCTGGCGGGCTGGCTCGGCGACAATTTCCTGCCGCCCGAGGTGGTCGACTGGCCGCTGAATGTGGTGGTGGTGCGCACCGGCGAACGAACCATTCTCGTCGACGCCGGACTGGGGCTGGAGTTTCCGGATTTCCCGCGGGCCGGCAATACCGTGCAGCGACTCGAGGCGGCCGGTGTCGATCTGACGTCGGTGACCGATGTGGTGCTCACCCACATGCACATGGACCACGTCGGCGGGCTGATCACCAAGGGCGTCAAGGAAAGACTGCGCCCAGACCTGCGGGTCCACGCCGCGACGGCAGAGGCCGAGTTCTGGGAGTCACCCGATTTCTCCCGCACTGTCATGCCGCAGCCGATCCCGGACGTGCTGCGCCGGGTCGCCACGCAGTTCCTCGACGAGTACCGCGGGCAGTTGCGAACGTTCGAGACGGAGTACGAGGTCGCACCGGGCGTGCTCATCAGCCGCACCGGCGGACACACCCCCGGACACAGCGTGGTCCGCCTGGACTCCCGCGGCGAGAAGCTGACGTTCGCCGGCGACGCTGTGTTCGCGCCAGGTTTCGACAACCCCGAGTGGCAAAACGGATTCGAACACGACCCTGAGGAGGCGGCCCGCGTCCGGGTCGATCTATTGCGGGAGCTGGCGGCGACCGGCGAGTCATTGGTGGCCACCCACCTGCCGTTCCCGTCGGTCTGCCGCGTTGCGGACGCCGGAGACGCGTTCCGCTGCGTTCCGGCTGTCTGGGACTACTGAACGCCTGTCGGATCGGGCTCTACGTGGCCGCCACCACGGATCGGACTACGGATTTTCAGGGGTCCGCGTAGGGCCCGTACAGGTGAGGCTGGATCCAGCCCGGAAACCAACTCTCACCTGGAGGTTCTCAACATGGATGTACTCGACGCCAACACGCCGGCGGCGCAACAGTGACGCTGACATCTGTCCCGGACACATCGGACACCGACGAATCCGACGCCGAGATGGCGGCGCGGTTCACCCGGGAGGCCGGCCCGCTGCGCGATGTGCTTCAACGCGGGGCCCGCCGGCTGACCCGAACCGAAGCCGACGCCGAGGATCTGTTGCAGGACACCCTGTTGCACGCTTATGCGGGCTTCCGCAAGTTCCAGGCGGGTACCAATCTGCGGGCGTGGTTGTTCCGGATCATGTACAACCGGTGGGTCAGCAACCACCGGGGTACGCAACGGCGGTTGGCCGAGATCGCGGTGGAGGACGTCACCGACCGTGATCTGGCTCGTGCTGCCGTGTACCGCTCCGGCAGTCTGCATTCCGCGGAGACCGAGGTGCTGGGCGCACTGCCCGATCCCAGTCTCACCGAGGCATTGGCCGAACTCCCCGACGGCTACCCGGCGGTGCTGTATTACGCCTGCGTCGAGGGATACACCTACGCCCAAACCGCCGCCATCCTGAACATCCCGGTCGGCACCGTGATGTCGCGAGCATCACGTGGGCGGCAGCGGTTACGGGAATCGTTGGCGCCGCCCGAACAACGTATCGCCTAGTCAAGGAGGCGCAGTGGAATTATCCCAGCAATGCGCGCTGGTCACCGGCGGCACCGCCGGTATCGGGCTGGCTTCGGCACGGCTTCTGGCCCAGGCTGGCGCGTCGGTCATGATCACCGGCCGTGATGCCGACCGCGGTGCCGCCGCGGCCGCCGGAATCGGACCGCGCGCCCGATTCATCCAGGCCGATCTGTCCGACATCCGCGCGGTGAACGAGCTTGTGAAGCAGGTAGGCACGGTCGACGTCCTGGTGAACAACGCAGCGAGCTTCCCGGCCGCGCTGACCGTCGACCAGGAAGTCTCGTCCTTCGAGCGGACGTATGGCACGAACGTCCGTGGACTCTATTTCCTCACCGCGGGGTTGGTGCCCGGGATGCTGCAGCAGGGACGGGGCAGCATCGTGAATGTGACCACCATGGTGGCGACGAAGGGTATCGCCGGAGCGTCGGCCTACAGCGCCTCCAAGGCGGCGGTGGAATCCCTGACTCGCACATGGGCGGTGGAATTCGGCCCAGCCGGGGTGCGGGCGAACAGCGTAGCTCCCGGACCGACCAGAACCGAAGGCGTGCAGGCGGAATGGGGCGAGTCCAACGAGGAGCTCGGTAGGTCGCTGCCGTTGGGCCGCACCGCGGACCCCGACGAGATCGCCCAGGCGGTCCTCTTCTTGGCCTCGCCACGTTCGAGTTTCGTCACCGGTTCGACATTGCACGTCGACGGTGGCGGGAGTGCCCTGTGAACCGTTCGGCCGGTACCGGATTGAGGAGCAGCCATGACGAAGAAATATGACCCGGCTTGGGAAGGCGCACTGACCGTGGTGCACGAGGTGGTGCCTCCGTTCCTTCCCCACGGGGCACATGCGATGACGGTGGTCATCGAGTATCCGCCGGGCAGCGCAGGTGCACCCCCGCACAAACATCCCGGTGGCCCCGCGTTCGGCTACATGCTTGAGGGGGAGATGCTCTTCGAGCTGGAGGGTGAACCGCCCCGTGTCATCCGCGCGGGGGAGGCGTTCTGGGAGCCCGGCGGCGATGTCATCCACTACTCGGATGCCAACCACCGCGACGACATCCGCAGCAGGTTCCTGGTCACCATGTTGTGCGTACCAGGGCAACCGATGCTGACCCTCGTCGACGACGAAGAGCTCGCCGCGCGGGCGCACCTGCGCGTGGTCGCCGAAACCGAAGGGTGACGGCCCGTCGGCAGGAGGGCCTGGCGTATCGGCGGACGTGCCATGCGCCGAGGCGATTGCCAAGGGTATCGGCCGGCCGGCCCGTCAACGAACCACGGATTACTCGCCCCGCGCTGCGTGAGTAATGCCACGGGCGATCCCGCTGTACCGTGAGCGTGCGTGTCTGTCGGTGGACGCGGACTACGACAGTGCGCTCGCGCGGGTCAGGCAATTTACGTCGTGCCCGTCGCCGGCGATTCCCGAGTCTGTCAACCGCCCACTGAGGATCTCGCAGGCCAGGCTCCCGGCATCGCCGATGATCGGGTCCGCACCCACCATCTGGTCGCCGACCCCGCTACTGAACAACGTCGCCTGGCCGCCGCAATGCGTGCCGGTCAGCAGAGTGCCCGCCGGACCCGAGGGCGCTGTGATGTCGATGCAGTTCGCGCCGGTCCATCTGACCACGGTCGTGTAGCCGCCTCCAGCTGTGGTGGCGGGGACGGCCGGAACCGGTGCGGCCGGGCCGGTCGCGGCCGGACCGCTGCCATTCCCGTCGTAGAGCGGGAGCCCTCCGCCGCCGGATGCCGACCCTCCTCCGGTCTCGCACGCGACGCCGTCGCCGTCCCGGTCCAGTTTCGTGCTGTAACCGGGTTGGCCCGCATAGAGGGGAGCGGCGCCGGCGGCTCGGGCCGCTGCGCAATTCGGGTAGGCGTTGGCGATCGGCGCCGCGAGGAGTGAGCTTGTTGCTGCGGCAGACATCAGGATGAGGGCGAGTAGGCGCATACCAGTGGTTCCGATCTTCAAATTGACAACTACGCAAATTGCTGACCACCGCATGATGCGCCGCCGGACTCAAGATCGAGAAGAAATCCGCGAAAATCGGGAATTGAATCGGACCACGGTCCGGTTAGTGTTTGGTGAAGGTGCCGGACCGACCGGCTCTCGAACCAAGGAGACACCATGACCGTCGCAGTAGCCACCGACCTGACCGCAGGCACCTGGGCCATCGACCCCGTGCATTCGTCGATCAACTTTTCGGTTCGTCACCTGATGGTGAGCAAGGTCCGCGGCAGCTTCGAGGCGTTCAGCGGCGCCGTCACGGTTGCCGAAGACGGCACCCCGTCGGTCAACGCCACCATCGACGTCACCTCGATCAACACCCGCAACGAGCAGCGCGACGCCCACGTGCGGTCCGCAGACTTCTTCGACGCCGAGAACCACCCGACCGCCACCTTCGTCTCGACCGGTGTGCGTCCCGACGGCGACGACTACATCGTCGACGGCGACTTCACCCTCAAGGGCGTGACCAAGCCGGTCTCGCTGAAGCTCGAGTACAACGGCGTCAACCCGGGTATGGGACAGGGTGCAGTCGCGGGCTTCGAGGCCTCGGTGGTGTTGAACCGCAAGGATTTCGGCATCGACATCGACATGCCGCTGGAGACCGGTGGCACCGTCGTCGGCGACAAGATCACCGTCACCCTGGAGATCGAAGCCCTCAAGCAGGCCTGATCCCGTGCCTTGTCGCGCTGGAGTGGCGCCGGCCAACTGCGCCACTCCAGCGCGACAACGGCGAGCTACAGGCGAGCAGCCAACTCCGTGCCCTGCTTGATGGCCCGCTTGGCATCGAGTTCGGCTGCGACAGCGGCGCCCCCGATGATGTGGGGCTCGATCCCGGCGGTGCGCAACGCATCCTCAAGATCGCGCACCGACTCCTGCCCGGCGCAGATCACCACGTTGTCGACGGGCAGCACCCGTCGGTCGCGGCGCTCGGTACCGAAGCTGATGTGCAAACCCTCATCATCGATGAGCTCATAATTCACCCCGGAAAGCTGTTGTACCCCTTTGGCTTTCAGTGACGCGCGATGAACCCAGCCACTGGTCTTGCCGAGGTTGCGGCCCTGTGCGCCCTTGGTGCGCTGCAGCAGATACACCTCGCGGACCGCGGGGGCCGGCAATGCAGTGGTGAGTGCGCCGCGGGTTTCCTGGGGATCGGCCGCACCCCACTCGGCCTTCCACTCCTTGAGATTCAACGTCGGCGACTCGTCGGTTGTCAGGAATTCACTGACGTCAAAACCGATTCCGCCCGCGCCGATCACCGCCACCGACTTGCCCACCGGCGCACCGGCGATGGCCTGGGCGTAGGTGAGGACCTTCGGATGGTCGATGCCGGGAATGGCGGGAAGCCGCGGCGTCACCCCGCTGGCCAGGACCACGTCGTCGAAGCCGGACAGGTCGTCCACCCCGGCCCGGACCCCCAGTCGCACGTCGACCTCGAGCTTGTCGAGCATGGTGGTGTAGTACCGGATGGTCTCGTTGAACTCTTCCTTGCCGGGAATCCTTCTGGCCAGGTCGAATTGCCCGCCGATCGCCGACCCCGCCTCGAACAGGGTCACCCGGTGGCCGCGCTGGGCGGCGCTGACGGCGGCGGACAGTCCGGCCGGCCCGGCGCCGACGACGGCGACGGACCGGGCGCGGCGCGTCGGGCTGAGCACCAGCGAGGTTTCCCGCCCGGCCCGCGGGTTGAGCAGGCACGAAACCTTCTTGTGTACGAAGGCGTGATCGAGGCAGGCCTGATTGCAGGCGATGCAGGTGTTGATCTCATCGACGCGCTCCTCGGCGGCCTTGAGCACCCAGTCCGGATCGCTGAGGAAGGGCCGGGCCATCGAGATCAACCGCACGTGAGTCTCGGCCAAAGTCTGTTCGGCGGTCTGCGGCATGTTGATCCGATTGGACGCCACCACCGGGATGGAGATGTGCTCGGCCACCGCGCTACTGATGTCGACGAACGCGCTGTTGGGCACCGAGGTGACGATCGTGGGCACCCGTGCCTCGTGCCAGCCGAACCCGGAGTTGACCATCGTCGCTCCGGCCGCCTCGACTTCGGTTGCCAATGCGATGATTTCGTCCCAGCTCTGACCGTCCTCGACATAATCGGCCATCGACATCCGGTAGCAGATGATGAAATCGGAGCCCACCGCCTCGCGCACGCGGCGCACGATCTCGACCGGGAAGCGGCGACGTCTCTCCGGGGTGCCGCCCCACGCGTCGGTGCGCTTGTTGGTGCGCGGGGCCAGGAACTGGTTGAGCAGATAGCCCTCGCTGCCCATGATCTCGACTCCGTCATAACCCGCCTCGCGGGCCAGCAGCGCGCAGCGGACGAAATCGTCGATGGTGCCCTCGATATCGCGCAGCGCGCGTGGCCGGAACGGGTTGATGGGGGCCTTGATCGCGGAGGCGCTCACCGAAAGTGGATGGTAGGCATAGCGTCCGGCGTGCAGGATCTGCAACAGGATCTTGCCGTCGGCCTCGTGCACGGCGCCGGTGATCCGGCGATGCCGCCGTGCTTCTGACGAGGACACCAATTGCGAGGCGAACGGCAGCAGCCAACCAGTTTTGTTCGGGGCATAGCCGCCGGTGATGATCAGGCCGACGCCGCCGCGGGCCCGCTCGGCGAAGTACTCGGCCAGCTTCGCGGTATCACTCGCGCGATCTTCCAGGCCGGTGTGCATCGAGCCCATCACCACCCGGTTGCGCAGGGTGGTGAAGCCAAGGTCCAGCGGTGACAAAAGGTTCGGATACGCCAAGCCCATGTCGGCAGGGTAGGTGGGACCGTCGGTCCTATGCAACTAGTTGAATGACATTGCCGGGGGTCCGAGTAATTGTGGTGGCGACTAGGCGAGGTGTATCTGCAACGTTTAGTATCTGTTACCACGAGCCACCCTTAAATGGTGACGCGTGAAGTTAGGGCACACTGAGACGAGCGTCCAAGTATGGGCAACGCATACTGTGACGTCGACTCATCAGAGTCCCGAACACCGAGCCCAGCAGCCCACTGGACAGGAGAGACATCAGTGACGTACGTCATTGCCGAACCCTGCGTCGACGTCAAAGACAAGGCATGTATCGAGGAGTGCCCTGTCGATTGCATCTACGAGGGTGCACGCATGCTGTACATCCACCCCGACGAGTGTGTGGACTGCGGCGCATGTGAGCCGGTCTGCCCGGTCGAGGCCATCTACTACGAAGATGACGTCCCGGACCAGTGGAGCAGCTACACGCAGGTCAACGCCGACTTCTTCTCCGAGTTGGGCTCACCCGGCGGTGCCTCCAAGGTCGGCCTGACCGACAATGACCCGCAGGCGATCAAGGACCTGCCGGCCAAGGCCGAGGACTGAGCACGGTCGAACCCGGCTTCGAGACTGACGTGGTGCGACAGCGTCGTTCGGCGGTATTGCCAGAGTTCCCATGGGACACGCTGGCCGACGTCACGGCTCTGGCCCGTTCTCACCCCGATGGAATCGTCGACCTTTCGGTAGGCACTCCGGTTGATCCGGTGGCGCCGGTGATCCGGGATGCGCTGGCCGCCGCCAGTTCCGCTCCGGGCTATCCGACGACAGCCGGCACCCCGGCACTTCGTGGCTCCGCCGAAGCGGCGCTGCGACGCCGGTACGGCATCACCGACCTGGCGCCGGATGCGGTCCTGCCGGTGATCGGCACCAAGGAGCTGATCGCCTGGCTGCCGACGCTGTTGGCGATCGGTCCCGGCGACACCGTCGTCGTGCCCGAACTGGCCTACCCCACCTATGAGGTGGGCGCCCTGCTCGCCGGGGCGCAGGTCCTGCGGGCCGACTCGTTGACCCAGCTCGGGCCACAGCGTCCCGCGCTGATCTACCTGAACTCACCCAGCAACCCCACCGGCCGCGTGCTCGGGGTGGACCACCTGCGCAAGGTGGTGTCCTGGGCCCGTGACCGCGGCGTGCTGATCGCCTCTGACGAGTGCTACCTCGGCCTGAGCTGGGAAGCCGAGCCGTTCAGCGTGCTGCACCCGTCGGTCTGCGACGGTGACCACACCGGGCTGCTGGCCGTGCACTCCCTGTCCAAGACTTCCTCGCTGGCCGGCTACCGCGCCGGGTTCGTCGCGGGCGACCCTGCCGTGGTGGCCGAACTGCTCGCGGTGCGCAAGCACGCCGGGATGATCGTGCCGACGCCGGTGCAGGCCGCGATGGTGGCCGCGCTCGACGACGACGAGCACGAGGCCGTCCAACGCGAGCGGTACGCGAATCGTCGTGCGGTTCTGCTGCCCGCCCTGCAGGCGGCCGGATTCACCGTGGAGCACTCCGAGGCGGGCCTGTACCTGTGGGCCACCCGCGGCGAGCCCTGCCGCGACACCGTGAAGTGGTTGGCCGAGCGCGGGATCCTCGCTGCGCCGGGCGAGTTCTACGGTCCGGCCGGCGCCCAGTACGTGCGGGTCGCGCTGACTGCGACCGACGAGCGCATCGCCGCCGCGGTCCAGCGGTTGGCCGCCTGAACCCTCGCGAGAGAAACCTCAGTCGAGCAACCCGAGCGACATCGCCGTGGTGACCGCCGCCGTGCGGTCGGACACCCCCAGCTTGTGGAACGCGCGCAGCAGGTGCGTCTTCACCGTGGCCTCGCTGATGTGCAGGGCGCGGCCGATATCGGCATTGGTGGCACCCGTGCCCACCAGCGCCAGCACCTCCGCCTCGCGCGCCGACAGCGTCACCGACGGTGCACGCACCGCATGCACCAATCGGTCGGCGACGCCCGGGGCGAGCACCGTCTTGCCGCGCGCGGCGTCGCGAACTGCGCGAGCCAACTCGGCCCGCGACGCGTCCTTGAGCAGATAGCCGGTCGCGCCTGCCTCCACGGCGCGAAGGATGTCGGTGTCGCTTTCGTAGGTCGTGACGACGACGATGTGCGTCGACGGATTGTCGGCCAGGATTCGCGCGGTCGCGGTGACGCCGTCGATCCCGGGCATCCGCAGATCCATCAGGATGACGTCGGGCCGCAGCGTGTGGGCCAGCCTGATCGCCTCGGCCCCGGAGCCGGCCTCGCCGATCACGGTCAGGTCGTCCTCGGCGTCGATCATGCCGCGCAGCCCTTCACGGACCACGGGGTGGTCATCGACCAACAGAACCGTCGTCATGCCGGCACCGCCACGACGACCCGCACCCCGCCGCCCTCCGGCGCGGAAACCGTCAACGTGCCGCCGACCTGATCCAGCCGGGCCCGCATGCCGCGCAGGCCGAACCCGTCGACGTGATCGGTCTGTAGACCGATGCCGTTGTCGGACAAGGAAAGTCGTACTCCGTCCGCGGCCTTCTGCAGCCGCACGTGGAGCTTGCTGGCGTGGGCATGCCGGCGCACGTTCGCCATCGCTTCCTGCGCGCTGCGCAGCAGCACCACATCGGTGGCCATGCCCAGCTGCGGCAGGTCGTCGTCGATACGTACGTCGACGGCGATGCCGGTCTCGGCGGCGAGCCCCTCGGCCTGACGGCGCAGCGCGGCGGACAGGGTGCCCTCCTCCAACGCCGCGGGGGTCAGCCGGGTCACCATCGTGCGGGCCTCGGCCAGGTTGTCCCGCGCGGTGCTGCGGATCAGCTCGACGTGGCGGGTGGCGGCGGCCGGATCGCTCTCACTCTCGGCCTGCACGGCCTGAGCCAGCGCCACGATGCTGGTGAACCCCTGGGCCAGGGTGTCGTGGATTTCCCGGGCCAGCCGCTCCCGCTCCGCGGCAACCCCGGCCTCGCGGGACAGCTGAGCCAGCTGGGCCCGGCTCGCCGCCAACTCAGCGACCGTGTCGGCCAACTGCTGCCGCTGCCGCGTGGTCGTCATGATCGTCGTGCCGATGATCGGGGCCGCCACCGCGCCTACCAGCGTCACCGCGGCCACCGCGGGCAGACTCGGCCACCCCAGCCCGTGGATCGCCACGGCAAGGCCCAACGGCGCCAGGGTGACCACGAACGTCAGCGTCAGTGCCGCCGCCAGCGGCAGCGTGGCGAAGATCAGCGGGAAGAGTGCCGGAATCGCCGCGACGGCCGGCGCCGCGGCCAGCAGGGCGATCAGCCACAGGCCGATCATCACCGCCACGAACGTCGCGGTGCGTGCCCGCACCGGGCCGGTGATCGGATCCGCCTCATGAATGACGTTGCGTCCGAACACCAGAACGATCACGATCATCGCCGTGAGGGCGCCGCAAGCCACCGGTACGTTGCCGCCGAGTGTGTGCCGCAGCACCACGACCGCGACGATCGCCGCGATGCACAGCCCGCAGACGTAGGTCTCCCACATCCAATGCCAGTCCGACGGCTCGCCTACGGCCGGCCTCGACGTTGTGGGTTGACCGGTTTCGGTCATCTGCCGATGCTAACGGTCTGAGGCCACCCAGTTGCCGTGGAAGCCGTGTGGAACTCGGACCGGAATATGCACGGTGGCAACGGGTGCCAGGCTCGCGGCATCGAGCAGCACGAGATCGCTGCGGTTCTCGGCGCGGTTGTAGACGAATCCCATGACCACACCGTCGTTCTCGTCGGCGTCCGGACCGGACGGGACGAAAACGAACTCGCCGGGTTCGCGCCCCGGACCGAAGTCGACCCGATCGGTCGTGCCGTCACGCAGGTCGTGACGCAGGATGGCGGCCGGTGCCGCGTCCGGTTCCGATGGGAGGCTGACGGTGTAGCCATACCTGTGCTGCCGCCCCACGACGCGCTCGTCGACGCGGGGGAACTCCTGGGCGTCGTCGTCGAGTCGTTGCTCGGCCACCCGGCCGGTGCGAAGGTCAATGGTCCAGCGGTCCAACGTGATCGAATCGGTGAACAGCCGGTCGCCGGTGGTGAACACCGCCGGGTGCCGGACGACGTCGAGCACGATCTTCTCGCCGTCGGGCCCGGTCTGGTCGTAACCGTTGAGCGCGTGGAACACGTAGCACGGCGGCACGTCGAACCAGCGGATGCCGGTGGCCGAACCCTCGCGCGGCATCACCCCGAGACGGGCACCGTGCTCGGGTGCCCACCGGTAGGGCATCGTGGTCGTCGGAAGTGCGGCGCGTTCCGATCCGCGCATTGCCGCGCGCAATACGAAGTCCGGTGCCGCGTGCCGGGCGGCGAATCCGGTCAACAGTCGCGCCGCGGCCCGCGCCGGAGCGCTCTTGACCATGGTCGTCAGGTCCAGCAGCACCGGCAGGTCGTAGATCACCACGTACTTCTCAGTGAGCGTGAAGTCGTGCATCATCGTGTGCGCAGGCAAGGCGATGTCGACAGCGCGCCGGACCTTGCCGTCCACCCCGGTGACCGTGTAGGTCACCAGGTTGCCGCGCAGCGGGTTGTATGAGACGGCATGCAACTCACCGGTTTTCGGGTCGTGCTTGGGGTGGGCGGTGAATCCGCCGAACAGCGTGCCGCAGAAATCGGACGGGCCAACGGTGTCGAGTTCCTCGGTGAGTTCGTAGGGCCGCACGCCGGCCTCGGTGAGTACCAGGGTCTTGCCGGCGTGGCCGATGATGTTGGTGTTGGCGGGGAAATCGAATCCGCCCGCATGCGCGCCGCCGGCCCACTTCTCGCCGAGCTCGCGCGCCACCGAGCTCGACCGGATCCAGCGGTTGCGGTACCAGGTCGCCGCGCCGTCGCGCAGCCGGATCCCGTGCGCCATGCCGTCGCCCAGGAACCAGTGGTGGTGCCGCGGATCGGGAGCCCGCAGTGGGTTGGGTCCAGTGCGCAGATACCGCCCGTCGAGATAGTCCGGAATGGTTCCGGTAACCGTGAGGTCGGTGACGGTGACCTCGTCATGCACCGGCGCGAAGTTCCCGCTGAGATACGGATGCTCGGATTCCTGCTGAACCGCTTCGGTAGTCATACCCCTACCGTGCCCCTCCCGCCGCTTCGGCGCGACGACTTCACGGCTGATTCGTGTGTCAACCGAACGATGGACAGGGAGCGGTCAGCGCGGAGGAGCGACGGAGCACTCGACCGGGTCCGCCATCAGCCTCAGGTACGACGGCAAGCCGCTGTAATAGACCAGCATGTCGTGGTATTTCGGCAAGGTCGGGTCAGTTACCAACAAGTTGTCCGGGCGGCTGGGTGGCTTGCCCTTCAAACTGGGCGCGGACCCGGCCGTGATCTTGATTTCGACGTCGAGTTCCTCGGCGAGAGCTTGGAGTTCCTCGGGATTGGCAATGTGTCCGTCATCGGCCCACCTGATGGCCTCGTTGAACCGGGGCCTGACCTCAGAATCACACCGCTGCTCGGCGGCGGCATATAGGTCAGCTTGCTCCTTCTCCGCCCGTGCCTCGCTCTTCTCGCTGAAGTACTCACCGATACAGGCGATGCCCACGACCACGGCCACGACCGCGCCGATGATCCGTCCCGCCCCGTTGACCGCCACGTAGGTGTCCGACGGCTCGGTCTCATTGCGGAACTTCCATCCCTCATCGAGGTAGAAGGCAAGCTTCGGGCGCATGGCGAAGAACACCAGCACGGCGGCCAGAAGAAAAGACAGGATGCCCAGCCCCAGCATGGTTAACCCCTCGTCGAACGTGTCGCGTCAATCCTCAGGTGTCATCTTGGGGGACGAGAAGCACTGCCAATCGCACCAATTTCGGCCGCCTCACGCCGTCGCGCGCAGACTCAACGCGAGCAGCAGTCGCACATCGGCATCGTTGAGCGAGGCCCCCAACAGCTGCTCGACCCGGCGGATCCGGTAGCGCACGGTGTTGGGGTGTACGTGCAGATGCTGTGCCGCCGCAGCGACGTCACCGAAGCAGTCCAGGTACACGCCCAGGGTTTCGGCGAGGGTCGGCTCCTCGGCCCGCAACTGTTGCACCCGTGGATCGATCAGCCGCTCGTCGGCCGCGATCGCGGTGACGATCTCGTCGAGCAGCACGGTGGTGCGTGCCTCGGCCAGTGAAGTGACCGCGGCCAGTGTCCCGGGGTGGCGTTCGGCGGTGTCGAGCACCCGGTCCACGTCGGTGCGGGCAGCGGCGGCACCGGACAACCCGGCCACCGGGCTCGCGATGACGGCATGCAACTTCAGCCCCAATTCGGCCCGCAGAGCCGCCACGGTGCCGCGTACCCACGAAGTCACTGCCTTACCGGTACTGGGGAACAACACATAGACGCGCGAACCCACCGAGGCCATCTGTGCGTCATGGCGAAAAGCGCTGGCGCTCAACGCCAGAACATCAGCGAGCCGAGTGCCGGCAGTTCCGCCGTCGAAGCCGATCACCGCGGCTCGGCCGTCGACTGCCACCCCCAGTTCGCGGGCGATCAGGCCGATGTCGGACGCCTCGTCCGGCTCTCGCAAGCCCAGCAGTTCCTGCACCCGCACGGCATGCGTCGACGGGGCGGCGGCCAACCGGGCCATGATGCGTGCGGCCAGCACCGCGGCGCCGCGCAGCACCTCCTCGGAGTCGTCGGCGAGCGGGCGGCTGCCCTGCTGCACCCAGATGGTGCCGACAAACGCCGGGGCCCGGCGCTCGTCGACCGCGGGTGCGAAGATGCCGATCGCCAGCCGGGGGCGCAGTCCGAGTTCGGGACGCTCGGCCACCCGTACCGCCTCCGGCCGGGAGCGCAGCGCGTCGAAGATGCCCCACTGCGCGATCCAGGCCAGATGCTCCGGTGGCCCGGCCCGGCCGAGGATTGAGAGCCGCCGTAACTCGTCGGCCTCGTCGCTGGACGCCGAATAGGCCAGCACGTGTGACTGGGCGTCCTCGATGCTGACCATGCCGTGCGTGCGTTCGGCCACGGATTGGGCCAGGCTGAACAGATCGGTGCCCGAATCGTGCAGGCCGCCGTCACCGTGGTGCTCGAAGACATGGTTGACCAACCGGTAGAGCCGCTCCCAGCGGGCCCGCGGATCGACGGCGACCACCGCGGTGCCTGCGGCCACTGCACGGCTGACCACCGTCGCCGACGGCTCCTTGACGAAGATCGCGGTGGGTGCGCGGCGCGCACTCTGCTGCTCGACCCAGCGCAGCGCATCGTTCTCGGAGACGCCGAGCAGGAAGAACACGTCGGCGGCCCCCGCGGACGGTGCCAGGCCCAGCCGCACATCGTCGGAATCGATCAGCGCGGCCGAGGCCACCGGCAGATCCAGGCCGCGTGGTGCCTGCACCAGCCGGACCAGCGTGGCGTCCAGCGCCAACAGCAGTTGGCCCAGGCTGACACCCGTCGTCCGCATGTTGTCCGATTCTACTGCTGTACGCGGTTAGGCTTGTCTGATCGGACAAGTGTTGTGTGGGTCACGTCGGGGATTCTTGACTCATGGATGCCATCACCGACGTGCCCTCGCCGGCCAACGAGCCGGTCCACGACTACGCACCGGGCTCGGGCGAACGCGCCCGACTCATCACCGCGCTCGGCGACCTCGCCGGCGCCCCGATCGACCTGCCCCACGTCATCGGCGGCAAACAGACGATGGGCAGCGGCGCACGGATTGACGTCGTGCAGCCGCATCGCCACAGTGCGCCGCTGGGCACACTGACCAACGCCGAACACTCCGACGCGGGCGCGGCCATCGAAGCCGCCCTGGCCGCCAAACACGAGTGGGCGGCGATGCCGTTCGACGAACGCGCCGCGGTATTCCTACGGGCGGCCGACCTGCTGTCCGGACCGTGGCGCGAGAAGATCGCCGCCGCCACGATGCTCGGCCAGTCCAAGACCGCCTACCAGGCCGAGATCGACGCCCCCTGCGAGCTGATCGACTTCTGGCGGTTCAACGTCGAGTTCGCCCGCCAGATCCTGGCCCAGCAGCCGGTCAGCAGCCCCGGCGTCTGGAACCGCACCGACCACCGGCCGCTCGAGGGCTTCGTCTACGCCATCACCCCGTTCAACTTCACCGCGATCGCCGGCAACCTGCCCACCGCGCCCGCATTGATGGGCAACACCGTGGTGTGGAAACCCTCACCCACCCAAACCTTCGCGGCCTACCTGACCATGCAGCTCCTGGAGGTCGCCGGGCTGCCGCCCGGGGTGATCAACCTGGTGACCGGTGACGGAATCGCGGTTTCTGATGTGGCGCTGGCTGATCCGCGTCTGGCCGGCATCCACTTCACCGGGTCGACCGCCACGTTCCAGCACCTGTGGCGCGAGGTCGGCGCGAACATCGAGCGCTACCACACGTATCCACGGTTGGTCGGTGAGACCGGCGGCAAGGACTTCGTCGTCGCGCATGCCTCGGCCCGCCCGGATGTGCTGCGCACCGCTCTGATCCGCGGCGCCTTCGACTACCAGGGACAGAAGTGCTCAGCGGCCTCGCGGGCCTTCATTCCGCGGTCGGTGTGGCACGAGATGGGCGACGATTTCCTTTCGGCCACATCGGACCTCAAGTACGGCGATGTCACCGACCTGACCAATTACGGCGGAGCCGTGATCGATGAACGCGCCTTCGCCAAGAATGTCGCGGCGATCGAGCGGGCCAAGGGCGCCGCGGGCGTCACAATCGCCGCCGGCGGCGAATATGACGACAGCGAGGGCTATTTCGTGCGACCCACCGTGCTGTTGTCCGACGACCCAACCGACGAGGCGTTCTCCACGGAGTACTTCGGCCCGATCCTGGCCGTGCACGTCTATCCGGACGGGGAGTACGAGCGCATCCTCGACGTCGTGGACACCGGCGCCCGCTACGCCCTGACCGGCGCGGTGATCGCCGACGATCGCGCGGCGGTGCTCACCGCCGCCGACCGGTTGCGCAACGCGGCGGGCAACTTCTACGTCAATGACAAACCGACCGGGGCGGTCGTCGGCCAGCAGCCGTTCGGCGGATCACGGGCCTCGGGCACCAACGACAAGGCCGGCTCGGCGCTGAACCTGTTGCGCTGGACCTCGGCCCGCTCCATCAAGGAGACGTTCGTGCCGCCCACCAACCACACCTACCCGCACATGGAGGCCTGAGATGGGCGTGTTTCAGCGGGTTGCCCGCCCGACGATCCTGGCCGCATCGCACTCGTCGCGGCTGCGCCACACGGCCGAACGCCTCCCGATCACCCGAAAGGTGGTGGACCGCTTCGTCGCGGGGGAGACCGTGCCCGACGCGCTCGACACCGTTGGTGCGCTGCGGGATTCGGGCCGGTTCGTCACCGTCGACTACCTCGGCGAGGACACCGCGAGCAACGAGGACGCCGAACGTACCGTGCAGTCCTACCTGGCCCTGCTCGACGGGTTGGCACGCCGCGGTGACGGTGATGCGGCGGTGCGTCCGCTGGAAGTGTCGCTCAAGCTCTCGGCGCTCGGGCAGGCGCTGCCTCGCGACGGCGAGAAGATCGCCTACGAGAACGCGCACACCATCTGCGCCAAGGCCCGCGACGTGGGGGCCTGGGTGACCGTGGACGCCGAGGACCACACCACCACGGACTCGACCCTGTCGATCGTGCGTGACCTGCGCACCGAATTCGATTGGCTGGGAACGGTTCTGCAGGCCTATCTGCATCGCACCGAGGCGGATTGCCGCGAGTTCGCCGCGGCGGGGGCCCGGATCAGGCTCTGCAAGGGCGCCTACGACGAACCCGCCTCGGTGGCCTACCGCGACGCCGAGGAGGTCACCGGCTCCTACCTGCGGTGCCTACGGGTGCTGATGGCCGGGTCGGGCTACCCGATGGTGGCCTCACACGACCCGGTGATCATCGACGCGGTACCGGCACTGGCCTCTGAATTCGGCCGTGGCGTGGACGGTTTCGAGTACCAGATGCTCTACAACATCCGAGACGCCGAACAACGCCGGCTGGCCGAGGCGGGCAACCATGTGCGCGTGTACGTCCCGTTCGGCAACGAGTGGTACGGCTACTTCGTGCGGCGATTGGCCGAGCGGCCGGCCAACCTGATGTTCTTCCTGCGCGCCCTGGCCGAGCGGCACTGAGCCGGCCGCTATTTCAGCGTGTCGATCCGTGCCGAGAGCAGGTCGGTAAGGAGTTCGGTTTGCCGTGTCGTGAACCCGATTTCGCTGCAGCGATGAGGCCACTGTCGGGCCGCGTCAACGAGGTCGTCGGTCATCCGGGCCACCGCCCGGCTACGCAGCCCGAGCCGTTCGGCAGCATCGAGGAACCATGCCCGATCAAGACGGTTGGCACGGCCATACAGGCTCATGGCCATCGGATCCCGCCAACCGGTGTAGGGCTGCGTGGTCAGCAGGTCGTATGCCGGTGTTGGCCGCCAGAAGCCATCGGGGCAGTAGATCGACAAGTTCTTCCCGTGCAGGTCGCCGTTGCCGATCAACCACGAGAACATCACGATTCGCAACAACTCGAGGGTGGCAGCTGCCCGTGATCCGCCGCCGTGGGCGCAGGCGTCGGTGAGTGCATCGATCGCGGTCTCGGTGTGGATGCGGTATTTCGAGGCGGGATAGATCCCCGCGACCTGGCAGGCGTCCTCCTGCGCAATACGGAGGTCGCCCCGGCGGTCGAATCGTTCCACCAGCAGTGCACTGCGTCCCTCTGCGTCGTGCAGCAGATGTGTCTGCGCGGTTCTGAGTCCGCACGAGGCCGCCATCTGCATGAAGAAATGCTCGTTCTCGACCAGGCGGGGAAACCCGGTGGGCGGGTTGAGCTTGAGGATCGCGGGTCCCGAGGTTGTCGTCGCTGGAGTGGACCACATCGCCGCACTGACCTTGGGCTGAACTCCGGGCAACCCGACGGGGTCGTGCTCCAGCGATCCGGTGAGGCGTGCAAAGACCGCGCGAAAGTCATTGTTGTGCTTGGGGTCGAACATTGGCCCCGGCGTAGGCGGTGCCGTGCCGGCCGGCAGCACGCGCACGTTGCCGATGGTGTCGGCACCGATCGCGAGCAGCAAGGTGAAATGGTCGTCGGCCGATGTCTTCGTCGATGCGGTTACGATTCCGAGGCGCACCCCTTCGGGCAGGAGACCGGCGAAGAACGGCGGAACCGCACCGCCGTGTGTCACCAGTGGGTAGTCCGCATGGCGGGGCAGCGACCACGACACCGACCGGTCGCGGACCGCCTCGCCAGGTGCCGGTGCCGGACCGCGGTAGCCGAACACGACTTGGTCTCGGTCATCGCGGGTCAGGCTGGCAACCGCGTGATCGCCGAGATACACGTCGGCATGCGCGATTTCGCGTAGCGACTCAAAGTCGGTCATGTGGCGGTGACCTGAACCCGTAAGCCGAGGATGTCGGCGATTTCGATGACCGAGGCCAATTTGATTGAGCCGGTGCCATGTTCGAGGGCTTGAATGCTGTAGCGCGAGACGCCAGCGAGGTCGGCCAGCACCTGCTGGGTGAGCCCGAGCTGAATTCGCCTGGCCGCGAACGCCTCTCCCATCTGGGTGATGTCCGGCGTGGTGGATTTCAGGGTGGGCTTGGTCCGGCGCGGCTCGGGCATCTGCTTGCTCCTTATGCCAGGTAGTTCATGCATAAGGGAGGTGTGCGGGGCTGAGGTCTCCCCATCTTCCCTTATGCCTTATTTTTCAGGCATTAATGGCATGCTCCGGCTCAGCCGAGCATTTGTCAACCATTATGAGCGAAAATTCAGGCATAGTGCAACGTCAGCAGGGTCAACGCGGCGAGGCTCTGCGGCGCTGAGCCCCAACCTCAGCCGGGGGCCAGATCGTAGGCGATCTTGAACTTGTTGAGCAGATACGGCCCGGAGACCACCGGCTCGTAGCGCGGTGGATTGTCCGCAGTCGCGCAGGTGGGGATGCACTCGATCACCGCGTCGAAGTTGGGCTGGTGGAAGAACGGGAGGCTGAACCGCTCGGCTGTGGGTGCTCCGGTGCTCACCACGCGATGCACCGTGCTGACCCACCGGTCGTTGGTCCACCTGGCCAGTAGGTCTCCGATGTTGATGACGAACGCGCCCGGCACGACCGGCACGTCAAGCCACTCACCACGATCGTTGAGAACCTGTAGCCCGCTCTGGGAATCGTCCTGCAGCAGGATCGTGAGGTTGCCCCAGTCGCTGTGCTGGCTCAGCCGGATGTGGCCGGCCGGCTGATCGTCGGCCGGGTAGTGGTTGGCCATCAGGTTGGAGTTGTGCCGGTCGATCAAGGTGTCGAACCAGTCTTCGCGCAGGCCCAGGGCCAAGGCGAACAGCCGCGCCAATTCGGTGGCAAGGGAGGCCATCTCGTCGTAATAGCGTTGGTAGGCCGCGCGGAATCCTGGCACCTCGGGCCATCGCTCGGTGACGAACACGCGATCGTCGGGCCACCCGGGCCTGTCGAACCCCTCCGGATTACCTCGCGGAAAATACACGAATTTCTCGACGTGGTCCGGTGATTCGTGCTCAGCCGCGCGGTCGGCCCCATCGTTGGTGGCCGCCAGGCTGCCGGCACTGCTGAACCCTCGGGCCAGCGGATCGGCAGGATCCGACCCGACCTGTTCCTTCACCGCCTGCGGCAGCGAGAAGAACTCGCGTAGCGCGCGGTTGACGTCCTTGATCACGTCATCGGGTACCCCGTGGCCGACGAGTAGCAGGAACCCGCTGGTCTCGCAGCACCGGCCGATGGCATCGGCCACCGCCTGACGTTGACGCTGATCGCCGTTTTGCGCGCTGCTGATATCGATCAACGGGACGAAGCCATCGCGCAGGACGACTTGGTCGACTATCACCTCTGGTTGACTCACGCGGTCGACGCTAGAACCTCAACTTAAGTTGATGTCAACGCTGAATTCCGCTCTCGTGCAAAAGCAGATACGTCAATGCCGCCAAAGTCTGGGCATCGGTGATCTCACCGTCCCGGATCATCCGGTCCAGCTCCCCGCGGGAGAACCACGCGCTGTGCATGTCCTGTTCCTCGGGCTCGCGTTCGTGCTCACCCTCGGTGAGCCCGGTCGCCAGGAACACCCACCCCCGCTGGCTGCTCATCCCGGCAGCCACGTCGAGCTGGCCCAGACGTTCCATGCTCTCGGCGCGCAGCCCGGTCTCCTCACGAAGCTCCCGGTGGGCCAGCGCAGTCGGATCCAGATGTTGCTGTTCGGGTGCGGTGCCCTGCGGAAACTCCCAGCGCCGCAGCCCCAGCGGGTACCGGAACTGTTCAACGAGGTGAAACCGATCGTGAGCGGGGTCGTACGGGATCACCAGGGCATAGGTCGGCTTGTCGACCACGGCGTAGACGCCGGTGCTGCCGTCGGGCCGGACGATGTCGTCCTCGCGCAGCGTCAACCAGTTGTTCCGGTACACCTCGCGCGTCGCAGTCTGCCGGATCGTTCCCATCGTCTCCCTCATCCGTCCACGCGCAGGCGGACGTGTAGCCGCTGTGTTTCGACGTCGCCCTGGTCGATCTCATCGGCGAGCGTGGCGGCGAACTCGACCAGGTGGGCCACGTCGATGTCATGGGGCGCCGGTTGGTCGATGAGCGAAAGCCGTGCCGATGCGCGTCTCAACAGGGCCGCGGCCCCAGTCCGATTGCCGCGCTGCACATGGGTGATGCCCACGGCCAGCTGTGCCAATCCCTGCCAGAGCGCACGCTCGTGCTCCGGGCCGTTCTTCCACGCCGCTTCGAGTACTTCGTGAGCACCGAACGCCTGACCACGGTCGAGCAGATCCTGGGCGTACGCGAGAGTTTCAGCCGGTGAGAGCTCCAGGTCATCAGGAATCCGGTCGACGCCTTCACTGCCGTACGGCAACGGTCGGCCGAGTGCGTCACGCGGGCGGGTGCTGCGGGGCCGGCCGGAGTCATCGCGATCGCGCATAGCTGTGCCCATGGGCACCAGCCTCGCGCCAACTCCGCATCCTGTCGAGTGCGTGGGATCGACGGACGGCACGCCGGTAGCCTCACAAGAGTGTTGCTGGCCTCCCTGAACCCCGCGGCCGTCGCCGCCGGCGCCGAGCTCGCCGACGCCGTTTCCATCGACGGTGCTGTGTTGAGCCGCAGTGATCTCATCGGCGCGGCCACCTCGGTGGCCGAGCGCGTGGCTGTCGCGCAACGTGTCGCCGTCCTGGCGACACCGACCCCGACGACCGTCCTCGCCGTCATCGGATGCCTGATCGCCGGTGTGCCGGTGGTACCGGTACCTGCCGACGTCGGCGCGGCAGAGCGTCGGCACATCCTCGCCGACTCCGGTGCCCAGGCCTGGCTGGGGGAGCGGCCCGAGGAGACCGAGGGACTGCCGCACATCCCGGTGCGGCTGCACGCCCGGTCCTGGCACCGCTATCCCGAGCCGGCACCGAATTCGACCGCGATCATCATGTACACGTCCGGGACCACCGGAGCGCCCAAGGGCGTACCGATCAGCCGCCAGGCCATCGCCGACGACATCGACGCGCTGGCCGCGGCGTGGCAGTGGACCGCTGCCGACACCCTGGTGCACGGGCTGCCGCTGTTCCACGTGCACGGCCTGGTGCTGGGTCTGCTCGGCTCGCTGCGGATCGGAAACCGCTTCGTACACACCGGGAAACCGACACCGGCCGCGTACGCGCAGGCACAGGGCACGCTCTACTTCGGGGTGCCGACGGTGTGGTCGCGGGTGGTCAAGGACCTCGACTCGGCGCTGGCGCTGTCCACCGCACGGCTGCTCGTCTCCGGCAGCGCGCCGCTGCCGGTGCCGGTGTTCGACGAGCTGGTCCGACTGACCGGGCACGCGCCGGTGGAGCGCTACGGCAGCACCGAATCGCTGATCACCCTCAGCACCCGGGTCGACGGTGAGCGCAGGCCCGGCTGGGTCGGGCTGCCGCTGGCCGGAGTACAGACCCGGCTCGTCGACGACGACGGCGCGCCGGTGCCGCACGACGGCGAGACGATCGGACGGCTGCAGATCAAGGGCCCCATGGTGTTCGGTGGCTACCTCAACCGGCCCGAGGCCACCGCCGACGCCTTCGATTCCGACGGCTGGTACCGCACCGGCGACGTCGCGGTCATCGATGCCGACGGTATGCATCGCATCGTCGGGCGGGAGTCGGTGGACCTGATCAAATCGGGCGGGTACCGCATCGGCGCCGGTGAGATCGAGACCGTGCTGTTGGGTCATGACGGCGTCGACGAGGTGGCCGTGGTCGGGGTGCCCGACGACGATCTGGGGCAGCGCATCGTTGCGTTCGTTGTCGGCAATGCCGCACCCGATACGCTGATCGAGTATGTCGCCCAAGAACTTTCAGCGCACAAACGTCCTCGCGAAGTGCGGCTCGTGGACAGCCTGCCCCGCAACGCGATGGGCAAGGTGATGAAAAAGGAACTGGCGCAATGGGGTTGAGGTTCTCCGAGATCTGCATCGACGCACACGATCCCGAAGCGTTGGGCGCCTGGTGGTCGGAAGCGCTGGGCTGGCCCGCACATACCGATGCCGACGGCGACGTGCTGCTAACCCCGCCGCCGGGCGCCGGCCCGATCTGGCTGTTCACTGCCGTGCCGGAGGACAAGGTGGTCAAGAACCGTCTGCATCCGGACTTCACCCCCGACGATCAACAGGCCGAGGTGGACCGGTTGATCGGCCTCGGCGCCCGCCACGTCGACGTCGGCCAGGGTGACGAAACGTGGGTGGTGCTGGCCGACCCAGAGGGCAACGAGTTCTGCGTGCTCGCTGCCGAGTAGGCGCCGGTAACCACCGCGTACGTGCACGGAATGGCGGCAGCATGCGAGCTGTTGGAACCGCCTGGGGTATCTGGCAGAGGCGTATCGTCAGACATACAGGTTGTGAGTTGGTACGCCGTTTGGTGAATCTGGAACGGCAGGTCGTCAACGCCTCGCCTCGACTTGGGGCTGCGAAGACGAACAGGAGGAGACTCCACATGAGTCTGAAGAAAGTCGCAGGAACGGTAATGATCGCCGGTGCGCTCGGCCTTGGCTCACTCGGATTGGGTGCGGGTACGGCGCAGGCTGACCCTGGATGGGGCCCGAACATTCCATGGGTTCCGGGACCGGGTTGGGTCGATTGGAATCCTGGGGTCAACTGGGGCCCGCCCGGGCAGGTCAAGAAGTGGTGCCCGTGGCAGTCGCCGCCAGGTCACTGGGTCGGTGGCCCGCACGGGATTCCTTGCACCTAGGCTGCGCTGACCCTCGAATGTTGGCTTGTGTGCCGGTTTTTCGCGAAGTTTGACACACAAGCCGACATTCGGCGGCCGAATCTAGTTGGCGTGCAGCGCTTCGTTGAGCGTGATGCCGGTGCCGTCACGCTTGACCACCTCGACTGCGCCTGAAAGCGAGTTGCGGCGGAACAGCAGGTTGTTGGCCCCGGAGAGTTCGACGGCCTTGGTGGTCTGCCCGTCAGCGGTGGTCACCTTGGTGCCGCCGGTGACATAGAGCCCGGCCTCGATCACACAGTCATCGCCGAGCGAGATGCCCAGGCCGGCGTTGGCGCCCAGCAGGCAGCGCTTGCCCACCGAGATCACCTCTTTGCCGCCACCGGACAGGGTGCCCATGATCGACGCGCCGCCACCGATGTCGGAGCCGTCGTCCACGACGACACCGGCCGAGATCCGGCCCTCCACCATCGAGGTGCCCAGCGTGCCGGCGTTGAAGTTCACGAAGCCTTCGTGCATGACCGTCGTCCCAGCGGCCAGGTGCGCACCCAGGCGGACGCGGTCGGCGTCGGCGATCCGCACGCCCGACGGCAACACGTAGTCGACCATCCGCGGGAACTTGTCGACGCCGTACACCGCGACCGCGCCGCGGCGGCGCAGCTTGGCGCGCACGGTCTCGAAGCCCTCGACCGCGCACGGCCCGAAGTTCGTCCACACCACGTTGGCCAGCGCTCCGAAGATGCCGTCCATGTTTGCCTCGTGCGGCTTGGTCAGCCGGTGCGAGAGCAGGTGCAGCCGCAGGTAGGCGTCATGCGCGTCGGCCGGCTTGTCCGCGAGGTCGGTGATCGTGGTCCGCACCGCCACCACCTCGACACCGCGGTCGGCATCGGGGCAGGTCAGGCCCGCGAACTCAGCGGGGATGTCATCGCCGCTGAGCTTCACCGTGCCGGCATCGCCGGAGGCGCTCAGCTCGGGAGCGGGAAACCAGGTGTCCAGGACGGTCCCGTCGGCGGTGATGGTGGCCAGGCCGACGCCAGATGCTGCAGTCACGTTGGCCAAGGTTACTGGACTACCGTTGAGCATCGTGGGCCTGGATTTGACTGCTGATCCGATCGCGCTGACGGCTGCTTTGGTGGACATCCCCAGCGAGTCACGTCATGAGCAGCGCATTGCCGACGAGATCGAGGCCGCGCTACGTGCGCAGGCGCCGTGGTTCGAGGTGATCCGCAATGGTGACGCGGTGCTGGCCCGCACCCACCTGGGCCGCTCGTCGCGGGTGATGCTGGCCGGACACATCGACACCGTGCCCGCTGCCGACAACCTGCCCAGCCACATCAAGAATGGCGAGATGTGGGGCTGCGGCACCTCGGACATGAAGTCGGGTGACGCGGTGTTCCTGCACCTGGCAGCCACCATTGCCGAGCCGAGCCACGACATCACCCTGGTGATGTACGACTGCGAGGAGATCGAGTCCAGCGCCAACGGGCTGGGCCGCATCGAACGCGAGCTGCCGGACTGGCTACAGGCCGACGTCGCGATCCTCGGTGAACCGTCCGGCGGCTTCATCGAGGCGGGCTGCCAGGGCACGATCCGCGTCGTCGTCGGCGCCACCGGCACCCGCGCGCATTCCGCACGTTCCTGGCTGGGCGACAACGCCATTCACAAACTCGGTGCGGTACTTGACCGGCTCACGGCCTATCAGCCCCGCAATGTCGACATCGACGGGTGCGTCTACCGGGAAGGACTGTCGGCAGTACGTATCGACGGCGGCATCGCCGGCAATGTCATCCCCGACGCGGCATCGGTGACCGTCAACTTCCGGTTCGCCCCCGACCGCAGCGTCGAGCAGGCCCTCACCCACGTGCATGAGGTGTTCGATGGCCTCGACCTTGACATCGAATTGACCGACGCCGCCGCGGGCGCCCTGCCGGGGCTGGCCAAACCGGCCGCCGCCGCGCTGGTGGCCGCAGCTGGGGGACAGGTCCGCGCCAAGTACGGCTGGACGGATGTGTCCCGGTTCGCCGCGCTGGGGATACCCGCCGTCAACTACGGTCCGGGCGACCCCAACCTCGCCCACAAGGTCGACGAACGGGTCGAGATCGCCCAGATCACCGCGGTCACCGACATGCTGCGGCGCTACCTGACATGAGCACCGTCCGCGTCGACAGCTGGATCTGGGCCGTGCGCCTCACCAAGACCCGGTCCGCGGCGGCGGCCGCCTGCCGCGGCGGACACGTCCGGGTCAACAACGTGCCGGCCAAACCGGCGCAGCACGTGAGCCCCGGTGACGAGGTGCGGGTCCGGCTCGACGGACGTGAACGAATCGTGGAGGTCATCCGGCCCATCGCCAAGAGAGTCGGTGCCGCCATCGCATCGGAATGCCTGATCGACCGCAGCCCGCCACCGCCGCCCAAGGAGATGGTGGCGTCCGTTCCGGTCCGCGATCGAGGCGCCGGCCGACCCACGAAACGTGAACGGCGACAACTGGATCGATTGCGCGAGACGTTCTGAACCGTAAATCGGTTGCATGCATGCGTAGTATGGGTCTCGCATCTGCTGTCAACCAAGGTGGGCCGAAAACATGCTGGGAGACGACATCTCCGGGTGATCCCGAGAGTCGATTCGTTCCTGCCCCTCAATGCGGTGCCTGTTGCCCGCATCACTTTGGAGTACCAGCATGTCTATCGTCTGTTCCCATTTGTCGTTCTCCTGGCCCGATGACGTCGAGCTGTTCTCGGACCTGTCGTTTTCCATCGGGCCCGGCCGCACCGGCCTGGTCGCACCCAACGGCGCCGGAAAGAGCACGCTGCTCAAACTGATTGCCGGCGAGTACCGACCCTCCGCGGGCTCAGTGGTCGCCGATGGCGCCGTCGGCTACCTGCCCCAAAGCCTGCCGTTCACAGCCGATCTCACCGTGGCCGCGGTGTTGGGGATCGCTCCGGTGCTCGACGCACTGGCAGCGCTGGCCGATGGTGACGCCAGCGAGGAGGTGTTCACCGCCATCGGCGAGGACTGGGACATCGAGGAACGCTCCCGTGCCCAGTTGGACCGGCTCGGCCTGGATGACCTGGCGTTGGACCGCCGGTTGGGAACCTTGTCCGGCGGGGAAGTGGTGTCTTTGGGGCTGGCTGCCCAACTGCTGAAGCGGCCCAGTGTGCTGCTGCTCGACGAGCCCACCAACAACCTGGACAGCGAGGCCCGGCACCGCCTGTACGACGCGCTCGACAGCTACACCGGTTGCCTGCTGTTGGTCAGCCATGACCGGGTGCTGCTGGACCGGATGGATCAGATCGCCGAACTGTACCGCGGCGAAATCGTCTTCTACGGAGGCAATTTCACCGACTACCAGGAGACCGTGGAGGCTGCTCAACAGGTGGCCGAGGGCAATATCCGTAACGCCGAACAACAGCTCAAGCGGGAGAAGCGACAGATGCAGGAGGCCCGCGAGCGGGCCGCCCGACGCTCGTCGACCGCGGCGCGCAACCTCAAGGACGCCGGGCTGCCGAAGATCGTGGCGGGCAAGCTGAAACGCGATGCCCAGGAATCGGCGGCCCGCGCCGACGACGTACACGCTCGGAGAGTCGACGATGCCCGGAGCCGGCTCGACGAAGCTGAACGAGCGTTGCGTGACGACAAGGTGATTGCGTTGGATCTGCCCGACACCGTGGTGCCGGCCGGGCGCACGGTGTTCGCCGGAGACGGCTTGCAGATCAGCCGCGGCGGCCGGAAACTGTTCGCCGACAATGGGATCGACCTCTCCATCCGCGGGCCGGAACGTATCGCCCTGACCGGTCCCAACGGAGCCGGCAAGTCGACACTCTTACGCATCATCGACGGCACGCTGGAACCCGACTCGGGAACGGTGCAACGGGTTGACGGGCGTATCGCCTCGCTGTCGCAGCGCCTCGACCTGCTGGCTGAGGACCGCACGGTGGCCGAGAGCCTGGCTGCGGCTGCACCGAGCCTGTCGCACACCCGGCGCATGCATCTGTTGGCGCAGTTCCTGTTTCGCGGCGACCGGATCCACCTGCCGGTGGCCGCCCTGTCGGGCGGGGAGCGGTTACGGGCGACGCTGGCGTGCGTGCTTTATGCCGAACCCGCGCCCCAACTGCTGCTCCTGGATGAGCCGACCAACAACCTCGACCTGGTCAGTGTGGGACAACTGGAATCCGCGCTGAACGCCTACCGGGGGGCGTTCGTGGTGGTCAGCCACGATGAACGGTTCCTGGACGCCATCGGCATCGACCGGTGGCTGCGGCTGGATGGTGGAGAGTTGGCTACTGCCGTCGCGGGTTGATGTTGTGGATCTGGGTCGGCACAGTGCCGACGCCGTAGCCGTCCTCAGCTGCGGCACCGGCTGAGGCGCGATTGCCGAGTTGCTCGTAGCTGCGGTCAGCGGCGGCCCCGGCCTCGCCCACAGGAGCGCGATCACCGTCATGCTTGCGGGGCTCGGCGTCGTCCCTGCCGTCGTGCTTGGCGTCGGGCTGATCCGCTGGGCCGCCCCCAGCACCATCGCCGGGCCCCTGGTGGTCGGCGGCTTTGATGGCGTTCTCGGCTCCCGCGCCACCGGTGTCCGCGGCCGTGGCTGCAGCGTCCCCGCCGCCTCCGGCTGCCTGGGTAGCGGCTTCGACAATGCCCTGCACACCCTGCATGACTTGCTGTGGCGCCTGGGTCATCGCCTGGGTGAGGCCCTGCAGCGGCTGGGTGATCGACTGCGCCATCTGCGAAGCCATCTGGCCGAACTGGCCCAGCACCTGGCCCGCACCGCCCGCTCCTGCGCCCGCGGGATCGGCGCCGCCGCCGGCGCCGGACGCCGCGGAGCCTGCGCCCTCGAGCTGATCGGCCTGGGCCTTGAGCCGGCTGGCGGATTCCATATCGCCACGGGCATATGCCTGTGAGGCCTGGCCGAGCAATTCGGCCATCCTGCTCGCGGCAAACTGGGTGGCAGCTAAGGCGCCAGCACGGGACGACTGGGCACCGCCGTGCGAATTTTGGAACGGAAAGCCGATCTGGCCGTGGCTGGACGCGAGGTCCGACGGGCCGGAGAACGCATTCTTGAAGTTGTTCATGTCTTCACTGACGCTGCCGACGGTCCCTTGCAGGCCTGTGATGGCGGCCGTGTCGGCGACGAACTGGTTCATCGAGCCCCCTGGAGATCGTGCGGTCTAACTGCGCATCCTACGTTCGGCGCGGGTGGGTGCCGAGCGGGAAGTTCACTCGGCTTTTGGCAGTCACGGTCTGTGTAGACCTCACGCCGAGGCTTGGCGCGCCGCATCGTCCGCAGCGGCGAGCATCCCAACGTCGCGGTACCGAGCCGAAACCTCGGCCAGCGCCGCACCATCCCCGGCCGCCAACGCGCGGGCATGATCCAACGTCAGCTGCCCGAACACGCAGTCCAGATCCACCCTCGTCAGCGCGTCGACGGCCCGGGTGTCGCCCAGCCGCACGCCGTCGTGCAAGGCCCGCAGCATCACCGCGGATTGGCCGCCGCGCTCGGCGGCCTTGGCGGCCTCGCGCGCCGCGGTCACCGCGCCCACCGAATCCTTGCGGGCAGAGCAAGTCCAGGCTCGGGCCAGTGCCAACTCAGGTGCGAACAGCATCGACTTGAGCCCGTGCCGGGACTCCGCACGGGACAGTGCTTTTCCAGCCTCGACCGGCATGCCACGCTGACCGACGGCCTGCGCCAACAACATCCAGGCCAATGGTCCCCAGGAATACCCGGTCGGTGCCAGTGCGGCGGTTGCCTTGCGCAACAACGCAATCGCCTCGTCGAAACTGCCGCGGACCAGCAGCACGTCGGCCATCAACACCTCGCCGATGGCGCGGCCGGGCTGCAGCAGCTGGGTGAAATCGGTGATGCTCTTGGCCATTTCCTGCGCCTGGTCCAGCTGGCCGGTCATCATCAGCGCCGTGGTCTGGCCGAAGCCGCTGGTGAACCGCAACAGGCCCGGATGCCCTGCCGCGAGTGCACGGTGTGCCATCGCGTCCACCTGATCGAACTGGCCGATCCGCGCGCAACTCAGCGCTGCCGTCGACCCGGCCCAACCGACCGCGGTGTCATCGGCGGCAGGGGAGGCGAGTACTTCCAGTGCCAGTCCCAAAGCCCGTTGTGGCGCACCGGCATTCATCGCGAAAGTGGCCGCCAGCGCGTCGAGCGTGATCTGGGCCGTCGGTGTCGATACCCGGCGGCGGGTGGCGCGCAGGAACGCGGTGGCGCGTTCGGGCTCCGACAGCATCCAGAACTGATTGGCCGCCTGCGGCAGTGCCCACGCCATCAACTGGTCCTCGGTCAGGTCGGCGGGGTCGATCTGCGCCAGGACGGCATCGGCCTCACGGCCGCGGCCCTGCCAGGCCAACGCGTACGCCAGGGTGAGCAGCCCCTGGAATTCACCACCCGACGCCGTCGCGGCCCGCGCCAGTCGCTCACTCAATTCCAGGTCGCCCAGTCGAAGTGCCTCGCCGGCAGCGTCCACGAGTTCGGCCGCGGGCAGTGGGGAGTCGCTGTCGAGCGCCAGCACCGCCACCCGCAGCCGGTCCACCACACCGGGGCGGGGCGCCGCAGACAGCTGCTCGACCAGCGTGCTGCGCAGCCGCCGCAGGCCGGGCCCGCCGATCGTGGCGCGTATCGCGTTGAGAAACAGCGGATGCACACAACGCGCCACCGCCTCGTCGACGCACACGACGCCGCACTGTTGTGCCTCCTGCACCGCCTCGGTGCTGGTCAGGGCTGTCAGATCGGCAAGTGGCAGCGGATCGTGCACCGCCAGTTGACGCAATACGGCTCCCGCACCGTTGGGCAGATCGGCGAGAAACGTGGCCACCTGATCGGCCAGCCGGGCGTCATCGTGGCCCGGCGGGGAGATGTCGACACGACTCACCAAGCCGTCACCCCACAACGCCGCGACGTCATCGGGTGCCTGTGCCGCGGACGCGGTGACGATGAGTTTGGCCGCGCCGCTCACCGTGAGTTGGTACACCAGGGCTGCCGACAACCGGTCCAGCAGGTGCGCGTCGTCGACGACCAGCAACAGGTCGGACCCGAGCGCCTCGCGCGCGGATCGCAGCACTTCGGCGGTCTTGCCCGCCGAGGGGATATCGATCAGGTGCGCCACCGCGGCGAACGGGACCGCCGCAGCCGATTCGGTGCCGGCGATCCACACGACCCGGCGGAAATCGCTGGCGAGATGTTCGGCCGCGGTGCGGGCGACGGACGTCTTGCCCACACCGGCCGGGCCGAGAAGAGCCGCGCCGCGGCGCTCGTGCAGGCCGGCCTCCAGACCGTCGAGCACGCGGTCACGCGGTGCGATCACCCAGTCGACAGCCATCCACCGGATCCTATGGCGGGGGGTGGCCGTTCAACGCCGAATCGAGGTCCGGGTGCGCCGACACCGCGTCGTCCAGGCCGCATTCGGTGATGATCCGCCTGATGCTCTGCTGACGGATGACCAGCCGGACCGTGATCCCTTGCTGACGGCTGTCGACGGTCTGCTTGGCCAGGGCGACGAGTGCCCCACAGCTCATGAAGTCCAGGAATCCGGCGTCGACGATGAGCATCGAGGATTCGGGCGCGGCAGCTGCCGACTCGCTGAGCATGCGTTGCCAGGCGGATTCGTTGTGGGCATCGACCTGTCCGGAGACCTGAACGATGAGGCCTTCGGGTGTGGTGCGAGCCGTCCAGTGCAGCTCGTGATTCTGCTGGGTCGATTCCACGGTGAAACCGAGCATAACCGCCGAAGTTTACGTTGTAAACGCCCCTGTTCGGGTGCCTGGTCAGGAGCCTGACCACGTTTCGATGCGGTCGAGCAGGGCCTCCAACGCGTCCTCGAACTCGTCGGTGCTGTGGTCCTCGGCCAGCATCGATTGCAGCCGACGCAGGTTCGGGTAATCGGCCAGCGACGTATCGGGCCGTGGCTCGGTGTCGAGCACGGCCTCGTCGGGACTGAGTGCGACACCGCGGGCGGACACCTCGAGCAGCAACTGGCCCACCAGGAATGTGGTGTACGTCCGGTACGCGGCCACGGCGGCGTCATCGCTGAACCCGTAGGAGATCAGTGTCTCCAGGAACGTCTCCATCCAGCGCAGGCTGCGCAGCGGCGGCCGCACCCACGGGGCTTCCGGGGCCTCAGTTGCCACAAGTGGGAACACCTCGGGGTGTTCGATCGCGATCTGGCGCACGCCATGGCCGAGCCGGAGCAGGAAGTCCTGCCAACCATCCTCCTGGCGGCGGGCGGCGAGCTGATCGGCGTAGAGGCGGTCCACGATGTGGTTCACGATGCCGGTCAGCAGGTCACCCCGACTGTGCACATAGCGGTAGAGCGCCATCGCCTCGACACCGCAGGCCGTACCCAGCCGTCGCATGGTCAATTTCGTCAGACCGTCGCGATCGATCAGCCCGATCGCGGTGTCCAAGATGAACTCGCGGCTCAACCGTGTCGGTTGATCGACATCGTCAGTCACCAGGATCGTCCCTCCACGTTCCGTTCAGTCTCCCTGCGAGCCGGGGCTGAGTCCATCACCGGCGGACATTGCCCACCCGTCATCGGCGGTTCACCAGCACCCTCTAGTTTGTGTAGGTGTCCGGTGAAACTGACCGCGAGTTTGCGGTGTGTGTCTATTGCGCTTCGGGGCCTACCCATCCCGAGCTGCTGGCATTGGCCAGTGAGGTCGGGGTGGCGATCGCCAAGCGCGGATGGACGTTGATCTCCGGCGGCGGCAACGTCTCGGCCATGGGTGCGGTCGCCCGTGCGGCGCGCTCGGCGAACGGCCGCACGGTCGGCGTGATCCCCAAGGCGCTGGTGCATCGTGAACTCGCCGACGTGGACGCCGAAGAACTCGTGGTGACCGACACCATGCGGGAACGCAAGAAGGAGATGGAGGACCGCTCCGACGCGTTCATCGCCCTGCCCGGCGGCATCGGCACGTTGGAGGAGTTCTTCGAGGCCTGGACGGCGGGCTATCTGGGGATGCACGAGAAGCCCGTCGTGCTGCTGGACCCGTTCGGCCACTACGACGGATTGTTGAACTGGTTGCGTGGGCTCGTCGACTCCGGCTATGTGAGCAGCCAGGCCCTCGACCGGCTGATCGTTGTCGACGAGGTCGCCGCAGCGCTCGACGTGTGCGCGCCGCTTATGTAGAACCGGCGGTAACGCCCGGTTACCCGCGCGGCTATGGTGTTGCCCACACGAGGGCCATCTCGAGACCCACACAACGCGCAGGGGGAGACCGCATGACCGACCAGAAATCGGGCACCAGGAGCAGCGTCGGCCTACTCGACCTCGCCAGCCAGGTACCCGGTCTGCTGATGGACGCGCCGGTCATCGCGCGGGGCGTCCTCACCGGAATGATGGCCCGGCCGACGGCCAAGACCTCGATCGGCAAGGTGTTCCAGGAGCGGGCTGCCCAGTACGCCGACCGGGTTTTCCTCAAGTTCGGCGACGAGCGCATCACCTACCGCGAGGCCAACGAGACGGTCAACCGCTACGCGGCGGTGCTGGCGGCCAAGGGCGTCGGCCACGGTGACGTGGTCGGGGTGATGCTGCGCAACTCGCCCGACGCGGTGCTGCTGATGCTGGCGATCGTCAAATGCGGCGCGGTCACCGGCATGCTCAACTACAACCAGCGCGGCAAGGTCCTGGCCCACAGCATCGGGCTGCTCAATGCCACGGCAGTGGTCGCCGAGTCCGACCTGATCGAGCACATCAGCGAATGCGGGGCCGAGCCCAACGGCCTGATCACGGTCGAGGAGCTGCGTCGGCTCGCGGCCACCGCGCCGACCACCAACCCGGCCAGCGCGGCGGCCGTACTGGCCAAGGACAAGGCCTTCTACATCTTCACCTCGGGCACCACCGGCATGCCTAAGGCAAGCGTCATGAGCCACTACCGCTGGCTGCGGGCCCTGGCCGGATTCGGCGGCCTGGGACTGCGCCTGCACAGCGATGACACCCTGTACTGCTGCCTGCCGCTCTATCACAACAACGCCCTGACCGTCTCGATTGGATCGGCGCTGAACTCGGGGGCCGCACTGGCCCTGGGCAAGTCGTTCTCGGCATCCCGGTTCTGGGACGAGGTCATCGACTACGGCGCGACCGCGTTCGCCTACATCGGCGAGATCTGCGGCTACCTGCTCAACCAGCCGCCCAAGCCGACCGACCGGGCGCACAAGGTCCGCGTCATCGTCGGCAACGGGCTGCGGCCGGCCATCTGGGATGAGTTCACCCAGCGGTTCGGCATCCCGCGGGTCTGCGAGTTCTACGCCTCCAGCGAGGGCAACACCGCCTTTGTCAACGTCTTCAACGTCTCCAAGTCCACCGGCATCTGCCCGAGCCCCGTCGCATTCGTCGAGTACGACGCCGCCAGCGGCGAACCGGCCCGCGCCGCCGACGGCCGGCTGCGCAGGGTGAAACGTGGCGAGCCGGGGCTGGTGCTGTCCAAGATCAGCGCGCTGCAGCCGTTCGACGGGTACACCGATCCGTCGGCCAGTGAGAAGAAGCTGGTGCGCAACGCGTTCAAGGACGGCGACGTCTGGTTCAACACCGGCGACCTGATGCGTTCTCAGGGGCTGGGCCACGCCGCATTCGCCGACCGGCTCGGTGACACCTTCCGGTGGAAGGGCGAGAACGTGGCCACCACGGAGGTGGAGGCCGCGCTCGCCGGGGACCCGGTAGTCGACGAGTGCACGGTGTTCGGTGTCGAGGTGCCCGGTGCGGGCGGCCGCGCCGGCATGGCCGCCATTCAGCTCAAGGCCGACCACGAGTTCGACGGGAAGGCGATCGCCGACGCGTTCTACGGACACCTGCCGGCCTACGCCGTGCCGTTGTTCGTTCGCGTCGTCACCGAGCTGGCCCACACCTCGACGTTCAAGAGCCAGAAGGTGGACCTGCGCAAGCAGGGCTATGGATCGGAAATCAAGGACCCGGTGTACGTGCTGTCAGGCCGGGCGGACGGCTACGTGCCGTTCTACCCCGAGTACCCCGACGAAGTGACGGCCGGTCAGCGGCCCAAGTAGTAGACGCCAGGTTCCGCGCCGATTTCTACGCCTGGGTTGTCGATCGTGTCGGGCGACGACCAACAGGTAGAAACGGCGCGGAATCTGGCGCCAATGCTGCCGTGCATGCCGCACCAGGCACTATGGAGGCGTGTTGTCGACGTGCAATGGCCTGTTCTGCGGGCGCCCGGTCGCGGGTGACCGTGCGCTGATCATGGCGATCGTCAACCGGACGCCGGACTCGTTCTATGACCGCGGGGCCACCTTCACCGACGACGCGGCCAAGGCCGCAGCGCAGCGGGTGATCGACGAGGGCGCCGATGTGATCGACGTGGGCGGGGTCAAGGCCGGCCCGGGCAGCATGGTCGACGCCGAGGAGGAGATCGCCCGCGTCGTGCCGTTCATCGAATGGCTGCGCACCACCTATCCCGACCAGCTGATCAGCGTCGACACCTGGCGCGCCGCGGTGGCCAAACAGGCCTGTGCGGCCGGAGCCGACCTGATCAACGACACCTGGGCGGGCGCGGATCCCGGGCTGCCCGAGGTTGCCGCCGAATTCGGCGCCGGGCTGGTGTGCTCACACACCGGCGGCGCCGTGCCGCGCACCCGGCCGTTCCGGGTGAACTACGGGATCACCGAACGCGGTGTCGTCGACGACGTCATCGCCGAGGTGACCGCCGCGGCCGAACGGGCGGTAGCAACGGGTGTGCCGCGAGACCGGATCCTGATCGACCCAACCCATGATTTCGGTAAAAACACTCATCACGGTCTTAGTTTGTTGCGCCACGTAAAAGATCTTGTTAAGACCGGATGGCCAGTCCTGATGGCGCTGAGCAACAAGGATTTTGTCGGGGAGACTCTGGGTGTGGATCTGACCGAACGCCTGGAGGGCACCCTGGCCGCGACGGCGCTGGCCGCCGCA
Source organism: Mycobacterium sp. DL99 (assembly GCF_004762045.1). Taxonomy (GTDB): domain Bacteria; phylum Actinomycetota; class Actinomycetes; order Mycobacteriales; family Mycobacteriaceae; genus Mycobacterium. The sequence continues at coordinate 4,892,645 of NZ_SJOM01000007.1, read as the reverse complement.
GATGGTGCCGCGATGTTCCGGGTACACGAGGTCGGACCCACGCGGCGCGTGCTGGAGATGGTCGCGTCGATCCAGGGAGTGCGGGCACCCGCACGAACAGTGAGGGGACTGGCATGACTGCACTGCCTGAACTGGATGTCACCGATGGAGTGGTGGGCCACCGCTGGCTGACCGACCACAGCTGGAACCGGCCGAGCTGGACCATCTCCGAACTGAAGGCCGCCAAAGCCGGCCGTACGGTCTCGGTGGTGCTGCCCGCCCTCAACGAGGAAGAAACCGTCGCCTCCGTCGTCGAGACCATCACCCCGCTGCTGGGCGGGCTGGTCGACGAGCTGATCGTGCTCGATTCGGGTTCCACCGACGACACCGAGATCCGCGCGGTCGCCGCGGGGGCCCGGGTGATCAGCCGTGAGGTCGCGCTGCCCGAAGTTGAGCCGCAGCCGGGCAAGGGCGAGGTGCTGTGGCGGTCGCTGGCTGCCACCACGGGCGACATCATCGCCTTCGTCGACTCCGACCTGATCGACCCCGATCCGATGTTCGTTCCCAAGCTGCTGGGCCCGCTGCTGACCACCGACGGTGTGCATCTGGTCAAGGGGTTCTACCGGCGGCCGCTCAAGGTCAGCGGCGCCGAGGACGCCAACGGCGGCGGCCGGGTCACCGAACTGGTGGCGCGCCCGCTGCTGGCCTCGCTGCGCCCCGAGCTGAACTGCGTGTTCCAGCCGCTGGGCGGCGAATACGCGGGTACCCGCGAGCTGCTGACCTCGGTGCCGTTCGCGCCCGGCTACGGCGTGGAGATCGGCCTGCTGGTCGACACCTACGACCAGCTCGGCCTGGATGCCATCGCGCAGGTGAACCTGGGCGTACGGGCGCATCGCAACCGGCCGCTGACCGAGCTGGCATCGATGAGCCGGCAGGTCATCGCGACCCTGCTGTCGCGCTGCGGGATCGCCGATTCGGGGGTGGGGCTGACGCAGTTCTACGCCGACGGGGACGACTTCACCCCGCGGGTGTCGTCGGTGTCGCTGGCCGACCGCCCGCCCATGGTGACCCTGCGCCCGCGCTAGGTGTCGTATGCGTGAGGCAGTATCGAGGACGTGACACTGATACTGCTGTACCTGGTGGTGCTGGTTCTGGTGGCCACGGTGCTGTTCGGTCTGGGCAGCGTCATCTTCGGCCGGGGTGAGACGCTGCCGCCTCTTCCGCGGGGGACGACCGCCACGGTCCTGCCTGCCTCGGGCGTCACCGGTGCTGATGTGGATGCCATCAAGTTCGCCCAGGTCGTACGCGGGTACAAGACCAGCGAGGTGGACTGGGTGCTGGATCGGCTGGGCCGCGAACTCGATGCGGTCCGTGGGGAACTGGCGGCAGTTCGCGCGGCCTACGGTGTGCCCGCCGACTTCGACGACGATGACGACGATGACGACGATGACCTGACTGTCGGCACCGCCGACGCCGAGGTGTCGGCCACCGCAGGCGAGGTCCGCACCCCGGAGGAGCCATGACCGACGACGGCCGGATCCGGTGCGGTTGGGCGGTCCAATCCAGTAGTGCCGCCGCGGGCGACACTCTGTACCGCGACTATCACGACACCGAGTGGGGCCGGCCGCTGCGGGATTCCGGCGCGCTGTTCGAGCGGATCAGCCTGGAGGCCTTCCAGAGCGGGCTGAGCTGGCTGACCATCCTGCGGAAGCGGGAGAACTTCCGCGCCGCATTCGACGGGTTCGACGCGGCCACGGTCGCGAAGTACACCGACGACGACGTCGAGCGGTTGATGGCCGACACCGGCATCGTGCGCAACCGGGCCAAGATCCTCGCGACCATCGCCAATGCCAGGGCAGTCACCGAGCTCGACGTCGATTTGGGTGAGCTGCTGTGGTCATTCGCCCCACCGGCCCGGCCGCGGCCCGCTGACCTGGCCCAAGTGCCTGCGGTGACCACCGAATCGACCGCCATGGCCAAGGAACTCAAGCGCCGGGGCTTCAAATTCGTCGGCCCCACCACGGCATATGCGTTGATGCAGGCCACCGGGATGGTCGATGACCACATCGCGGCCTGCTGGGTCCCGGCACAATAATTGTGACCGGTAAAACATGCCTTCGGTCGGTATCCGACGGGTCTTTGCACAACCATCGCCGCGGATAAGGAACAATAGGGGTAGTTCAGTAGCATTTCAACGCCGGGTGTCGCCAACGAGTGGGCGGCTTCGGCCCCAACCTGGCCCGCTGACGCGGGTCGGCGAAGTTGGAGGGAGCACTCGATGGCGGCGATGAAGCCCCGGACTGGTGACGGTCCACTGGAAGCAACCAAAGAGGGGCGAGGGATCGTGATGCGAGTACCGCTGGAAGGCGGTGGGCGCCTCGTTGTCGAACTGACTCCAGACGAGGCCGCTGCGCTGGGCGACGAACTCAAGGCCGTCACCAGCTGATCGACCTCGCAAGGTGTCCGCTCAGGCGGACACCTTGCGGTATATCTCCAGGGTCTGCTCAGCGATGTGCGCCCAGGAGAATTCTGCGATGCAGCGCTGGCGTCCTGCCTCGCCGTACTTCCTGGCGGTTTCCGGCTCGGCCACCAGTGAGTTGACCGCGTCGGCCAGCCGCATCTCGAAGAAGCGTGGGTCAGTCGCGTCGTAGTGCACGAGAAGCCCGGTCTGCCGGTCGGCGACGACCTCGGGGATGCCGCCGACGTCGGAGGCGACCACCGGCGTCGAGCAAGCCATCGCTTCCAAATTCACGATACCCAATGGCTCGTACACCGAGGGGCACACGAAAACCGTTGCAGCGGAGAGTATTTCGCGGATCTTGTTGATCGGCAGCATTTCGCGCACCCAGAACACGCCGGTGCGGGCCCGGGCCAGTTCGGCCACCGCCGAGGACACCTCCGCCGCGATCTCAGGGGTGTCGGGGGCGCCGGCACACAACACCAGCTGCACCTCGGGGCTGAACCGGTGGGCCGCGGCCACCAGGTGGGCCACGCCCTTCTGGCGGGTGATGCGCCCGACGAACGCCACGATCGGGCGGCTCATGTCCACCCCGAGCTCGGCGAGCACCGAGTCCTGGTCGGCCGGCGAAGTCGGGTACCAGACGTCGGTGTCGATCCCGTTGCGCACCACATGGACCCGGTTGGGATCGAGCGCCGGGTACGTGCGCAGCACGTCGTCACGCATACCGGAGCTCACGGCGATCACCGCGTCGGCCGCCTCGACCGCGGTGCGCTCCACCCACGAGGACACCCGGTAGCCCCCGCCGAGCTGTTCGGCCTTCCACGGGCGCAGAGGCTCCAGTGAATGCGCGGTCAGCACATGGGGGATGCCGTAGAGCAGACCGGTCAGGTGCCCGGCCATCCCGGCATACCAGGTGTGCGAGTGCACCACCGTGGCCGCCGCCGCGGAGTTGACCATGTTGAGGTCCGCCGACAATGTCGACAGCGCCGCGTTGGCCCCGCGCAGCGCAGGATCGGGCTGCGCCACGAAAGCCCCGTCCCGCGGGGCTCCCATGCAATGGACGTCGACTTCGCAGAGCTGACGCAACTGCGCGACAAGTTCGGTCACGTGCACACCGGCACCGCCGTACACCTCGGGTGGATATTCCCGAGTCATCATGGCCACCCGCATATCCGAGACGGTAGTAGGTCGCCGTGGGTCCAGCTACACGCCGCACACTTCTGTTGCCATTGGCTGGCCGCGGTGCTGGTTGGCGGATAGGTTTGGACGCATGAGGGAGTTGCCACATGTGCTGGGCATCGTTCTGGCCGGGGGAGAGGGCAAACGGCTGTATCCGCTGACGGCCGATCGCGCCAAGCCGGCAGTTCCCTTCGGCGGCGCCTACCGGCTGATCGACTTCGTGTTGTCCAATCTGGTGAACGCCCGATATCTACGGATCTGCGTTCTGACGCAATACAAGTCGCATTCATTGGACCGTCACATCAGCCAGAACTGGCGCCTGTCGGGCCTGGCCGGTGAGTACATCACCCCGGTGCCGGCCCAGCAGCGGCTCGGCCCGCGCTGGTACACCGGATCGGCGGATGCGATCTACCAGTCGCTCAACCTGATCTACGACGAAGACCCGGATTACATCATCATCTTCGGTGCCGACCACGTGTACCGCATGGATCCCGAGCAGATGCTGCGGTTCCACATCGACAGCGGAGCCGGCGCAACCGTCGCCGGGATCCGGGTGCCGCGCGCGGAGGCCAGTGCGTTCGGCTGCATCGACGCCGACGACTCGGGGCGCATCAGGGACTTCGTGGAGAAGCCCGCGGATCCGCCGGGCACGCCCGACGATCCCGAACAGACCTTTGTGTCGATGGGCAACTACATCTTCACCACCAAGGTGCTCATCGACGCGATCCGCGCCGACGCCGACGACGACCACTCCGACCACGACATGGGTGGCGACATCATTCCGCGGCTGGTGTCCGACGGGATGGCGGCGGTCTACGACTTCAACAACAACGAGGTGCCAGGGGCCACCGAACGCGATCACGGTTACTGGCGCGACGTCGGAACGCTGGACGCGTTCTACGACGCGCACATGGATCTGGTGTCGGTGCACCCGGTGTTCAACCTCTACAACAAGCGCTGGCCGATCCGCGGTGAATCGGAGAACCTGGCGCCGGCCAAGTTCGTCAACGGCGGTTCGGCACAGGAGTCGGTGGTCGGTGCCGGAAGCATCATTTCGGCTGCCTCGGTGCGCAACTCGGTGTTGTCTTCCAACGTCGTGATCGATGACGGCGCCATCGTGGAGGGCAGTGTGCTGATGCCCGGGGTCCGGATCGGCCGCGGGGCGGTGGTGCGCCACGCGATCCTCGACAAGAACGTGGTGGTGGGTCCGGGCGAGATGGTCGGCGTGGACCTCGACAAGGACCGGGAACGGTTCGCGATCAGCGCGGGTGGTGTGGTCGCCGTCGGCAAGGGTGTGTGGATCTGACCCGTCTGGACGTCAGTCCGGGTTCATTCCCAGGGGTCGACCGCGGCCGGTCGGGGTGCCGCATTGCTGCGGGCGTTGACGCCGATCTTGGCCTCGCCCCGTCGCTTTCGCCACCGCCAGAGCCGGAAGGCGCCCCAGATCAACACCAGCAGCGCCACGAGCACCAGGATCGGTAGCAGGATCGCCACGAAGACCAGACCGACGCTCGTGACGTCTTCGACGGTGGACAGCACGGGTGCGGCGACCCCGGCAGTGGCGACGTTGGCGGCTGGTCGCACCGTCGACTTGGTCAACGACACGACCAGAGCGGTGACGGCGCCGATCGCCACCGGAATCCATTGGCCGGAATGGGCGAATGCGCCCGGGTCGGCCACGGCGGCGGTCTGGGACGCGGTGCCCGATCCGAACACGATGCCGCCCGCGGTCGGGCGGATGAAGGTCTGGATGGTGTCGTTGACGGAGTCGAGCGCGGGGATCTTGTCGGCGACCACTTCGACGATCAGCAGCACCGCGACGATCGCCATCACCCAGCCGTTCTCCAGCCAGGACCATCCCGACGGCAGTGACACCAGATGGGTGAAGCGTGACAGCAGACCCAGCGCCAGCAACGGGATGTAGGCATTGAGCCCCGCCGCAGTCGCCAGGCCGAAGCCGGTCAACAGTTCCATCACTGCAGTATGCGGCTAACTCGCACTGGTGCCGGGCGGTTCGCCGTTATCCGCTCTGGGTCGCGTTGCGCCAAGCCAGCGGGTTCAGTTCGCGGTAGGGATCCTCAGCCCGGAGGGTCAGCAGTTCGTCCAGGCTCTGCTCCAGCGATTCCTGGGTGCGCTGCTTGACGGTGGCCACCCAGTTGTCGTTCGCCACCCGTGCCGGTTTCGCGGTGCCGATCGGCTCGGCGAAGCGCAGATACATGCGCTGCGGCCGCGGGATCAGGGTGGGGCCGAGGCCGCGGACCAGCGGTATGGCCATGTCGCGCTGACCGGTCAGCTTCTCGCCGACGGTCCGGCTGAGCCGGCCCAGCCAATGGTCACGGGTCGTCACTCCCACGTAGACGTCGTCGCCGCCGACGAGCGCCACGGGGACGATGGGATAGCCGTGTTCGACGGCGACGCGCGCGAATCCCGCGCGGCCCTCCCAGCGCAGTTTGTATTGCTCGCCCTTGAACTTGCCGATCTCGCGGCCACCGCCGGGAAACACCATGACCGGCTCGTCGTGTTGCATCAGTTCGCCGGCGCCCTCGGGTGATCCGACGACGGCCCCGCACGCCGCCATGAGGTCGGAGACAGGCCGGGGCATGTCACCGAACCGGCGGTCGGTGAGTGGCCGTACCCGTATCCCGATCTCGCGGCGCACCACGTACGGGATCAACAGGGTCTCGGTACCGAACTGGGTGTGGTTGCCCACCAACAGAAATCGTCCGTCGCGGGGCAGATTCTCCAAGCCGTCCACATAGGGCCGGTAGAGATTGACCAGCGGGTCAACGCCGTCGGCGACGGTCTCGACCGCGCGGCGCAGGGTCTGGACGTGGCTGGGTTGATTCATGATCTCGTCGATCTTGGTGACGGACATCGCCGCGGCTCCTCGGGCTGTGTTGATTCGAGTAGGGCTGGTGCCGTCCGGTCGGGGGATTCGCCGATGCGTTCGGACCTGTTGGCACCACGGTACCGAACGAACTAGTTCGTCTGGTTATGATTCTGCTGTGAGAAGCACGACGGAACTGCGTGGTGAGATCCTGGCGGCGGCGCGCGCCGAGTTCGCCCGGTACGGACTGGCCGGGGCGAGGATCGACCGGATCGCCCGTGCCGCACACGCCAGCAAGGAACGCCTCTACGCACACTTCGGTGACAAGGAGGCCCTGTTCCGCGAGGTGTTCGCCGCCGACGGGGCCGAGTTCTTCCGATCGGTCACCCTGCGTGCGGACGATGTCCCCGAATTCGTCGGGGACATCTACGACCTGGCCTGCCGTCGGCCCGAGCATCTGCGCATGATCACCTGGGCCCAGCTGGAGGGTTTCACCCTCGATGAGCCCCAGGCCGACGGCGCACCCGTGCACGCGCAGGCGGTGGCCGCCATCGAGGCGGCCCAGGCCGGCGGCCACGTCGACCCGGCCTGGAACCCGGCCGATCTGATCGCGATGTTGTTCGGGATCGGCCTGGCGTGGGCCCACCTACCGCATCCCGACGCGGCCACCGATGATCCGGCCGTCCTGACCTCGCGCCGGGCGGCCGCCGTCGAAGCCGCCACCCGCGTCGTGGCTCACCAGACGTAGGGCAGAAGCCGGTCGCGGACCTTCCGGGCGTACGCGTCGTAGCCGTCGAGCTCGGCGCGCAGCAGCTTCTCCTCGTCGACGATGCGCATGGCGAGTACCGCCATGCCCGGGAGCATGAACAGCAGCCCCCAGTACGAACCGAGGGCAAGCGGGATGCCGGCCATCATGACGACGTTTCCGGCGTACATGGGATGGCGGACGAACCGGTACAGGCCGGTGGTCACCACGGTTTGACCGGACTCCACGATGACGTTGGCGGCCGCGTAGCTGTTCTGGCTCACCACCAACATCGCGATCCCGAGTCCGGTGGCCACCAACGCGTTTCCCACCACCGACACCCAGGCGGGCACCACCGACCAGCCGAACCGGTGGTCCAAGACGCTCACGATGATCATCGCCGCAAGGAACGTGAATGCCAGTGCGCTGGCGATCTTCTGCACCGGTCTGGTCTCGGCGGCCGGTCCGGCCCGCATTCGTCGTCGCAGTGCGTCCGGATTGTGCACCGACAGGTATCTGCTCGGAACGAGGGTGGTCAAGGCGAACACCACGATGAATGCCCACCCCTGCCAGTAATGGAACGTTCCGGCCGGGCCGAACACCAGCGCACCGAATACGACCAGTCCGATGACGGCCGACACGGCGGTCAATAGACCGATTTTCACCTCACCCTCCTCACCAGACGTAGGGCAACAGCCGGTAGGGGACCTTCTGGGTGTACTCGTCGTAGCCGTCGAGTTCGGCGCGCAGCATCTTCTCCTCGTCGGCGATCCGTACTCCGAAAACCGGTATCGAGACGATGGACACGAGCAACGCCCAGTAGGACCCCAGCGCCAGCGGGGTGCCGAACATCATCAACACCGCGCCGAAGTACATCGGGTGACGGACCAGTCCGTAGAGACCCGTAGAGACAAGCTGTTGTTCGTCCTCCACCTGGATGCTGGCGCCGGCGAAGCTGTTCTGGAAGACCACTGTCTGCGCCAGGACGAGGCCGACCGCGACCAGGGCGTTGCCGAGGACGACCACCGCGGTCGGCACGCTGGACCAGCCGAACCGGTGGTCGAGGGCGCTGAGGACGAACGCTGCGACGGCCGAGCCCGTGACGGCCCAGATGACGATCTTCTGCACGATCCTGGTTTCCGCGGTCGGCCCGCCGTGTAGGCGCCGCTGCAGGGCCGCGGGGTCCTTGACGGCGAGGTACATGCTCGGCACCACGGTGGTGGCCATGAACACGGCGATGAAAACCCAGGCCTGCCAATAGTGGAACGTGCCGGCCGGCCAGAACAGCGTCGCGGCGAAGAATGCCAGACCGAGCACTCCCGATGCGATTGCCTGAAGTACGAGTTTCACCAGTTGTCTCCTATCGGGTTCACACCGCGTCACGGTTGCGATAGATCCAGCCCGCAACGGCTGCCAAAGCCGTTGCGGCGATGAGCATCACCACCAGTGCCATGGCGGGGAACTGGCTCGGCACGGTGGTCTGCCCCACCGGGGACAGCTCGATCAGCCATCGCGGCAGCCGCAGCAGCGCCCCGAGATACAGCGCGGTGATCACGAACGTGACTGCCAGCCAGGCGATCCAGGGCGCGCGCAATGCCACGGCCAGCGCCGCGACCGAGGCCACCACGGCCAGCGCGGGCAGAAAGGCCAGCGCGGCCAGGGTGAGGCGGATGATCGTGCCCGGCTCGCCGAGCGTCAGTCCGGCGCCCAGGCCGTTGCCCAGGCCGGCGCAGAACATCAGGATCGCCGCCCCCGCCAGTGCACACCACACCGCACCCAGCAGCCACCGCCACCGCGACACCGAACCGGCCAGCACCGGCTCGCCCAGCCCGTTCTGCTCGTCGGCGTACACCCGCAGCACCACCGAGGCGACGTACGCGCTGGCCGCCGCGGCCAGGAACTGGGTCATGGTGGTGTAGATGCCGTCGTTGCCCGTCGTGGACAGCAACCGGGCGATCAACTCGTTGGTCTTGGCGGCATCGAGCAGCGCCTTGGTCATCGAGCCGAATACCAGCCCAGCCGCGAACAGTCCCGCCGCCCAACCTATGGTCTGGCCGCGCTGCAGCGTCAGGTGCAGCCGCAGCGGGCCGGTGATCGTGGGCGCGTCGGGCTTCTCTCCCGTCGATGCGATGGTGCCCGCGTCGTATTGACGACGACTCTCCAACACCGCGGCCAAGGTCATCAGCCCGACGGCCAGGATGACCAACAGCCCGAACGGCCACCAGCGCAGATCGGTGAACGGACGCATCTGCTGTGCCCACGCGATGGGGGAGAACCAGCTCAGGGCGCTGCCGGAGTTGTTGATGACGTCCCCGGCCCCGCGTACCAGCGCGGCCACCGCGAGCGTCCCCATCGCTGCGCCCGACGCGGTGCGGGCCTGGCGCCAGAGTTGGGCGGTCACGGCGGCGACCGCGCCGAACACCATGGCTACCCCGGTGATGCCCAGACACATGGCGGCGGTGTCGACCACCGCGAAACCGGTGGATGCCATCGCCAGGGTCATGGTGAGTGCCAGCACGGCGTTGAGCCCACCGACCAGGATCAGTGCGGCCGCGGTCCGGGCGTACCGACCCACCACCGAGGAGAGCACCAGTTCGGCGCTGCCGTTCTCCTCCTCGGCCCGGGTGTGGCGAATCACGGTGAGAATGGCCAGGATCGAGGTCGCGATGGTCAATGTGAGAGTCAGCTCGTTGGCCATCATCACGCCGAGGTCGGTCTCGTTGACGCCGAACATCGGGCCGCCCAGCATCGTCCCGGCAGGTGTCTTGAGAAGGTTGACCCGGGCCAGCCTCTGCTCCTCGCCGGGGTAGGCCAACCGAATAGCGTTGGGCGCGTACACCATCATCAGGGTCAGCGCGCCGGCCCACACGCTGAGCCGTACCCGGTCCCGGCGTAGCGCCAGCCGCAACAGTGTCGCGGTACCGGTGAACGGCGATGTGGTACTGCGGACCGGACCGGTGGGCCTGACCGGAGCGCTCGCGGTGGTCACCGGCTCGCCTCCTGGTACTCGCGCAGGAACATGTCCTCCAGGGATGCCGGTGCGACGGTGAGATCTTCGATTCCGAGGTCGGCCAGGTGCTCCAGGACGAACTCCAGTTCGGCCCGGTTCACCGAGAAGCTCACTGTGCCATCGCGGCTCGTGAAGTCATGCACGTACGGGGTGTTCTGCAGTGCGCGGCCATCGGAGCGGGTGCGCGCCGTGACCTTGGTGCGCATCAGGTGCCGCAGTTCGGCGAGGGAGCCGGAACGCACCGTGCGCCCGGACCGGATGATCGTCACGTTGTCGCAGAGCTTTTCCACTTCGGCCAGGATGTGGCTGGACAGCAGGACCGCGGCGCCCTGGCCGGCGACCTCGGCCACACACTGCTGAAATGCCCTTTCCATCAACGGGTCCAGTCCTGATGTCGGCTCGTCGAGAATGTAGAGCTCGGAATGGCAGCTGAACGCCGCGACGATGGCGACCTTCTGCCGGTTGCCCTTGGAGTAGGTGCGGGCCTTCTTGTGCGGGTCCAGTTCGAACCGTTCGATCAGGTCGTCGCGGCGCCGGGTGTCCACGCCGTTGCCGCGCAGCCGGCACAGGAAGTCGATGGCCTGCATGCCGGTCAGGTTGGGCCACAACGTGACATCGCCGGGGACGTAGGCGATTCGGCGGTGTAGGGCGACCGCGTCGCGCCATGGGTCGCCGCCGAGCAGTCTCGCGGAACCCCCGTCGGCGCGCAGCAGACCGAGCAGCACCCTGATCGTGGTGGACTTGCCCGCGCCGTTGGGCCCGAGGAAGCCGGTGACGTCGCCGGGGGAGACCGTCAGGTTCAGTCCATCGAGGGCCTTGGTGTGCCCGAAAGACTTTGACAATCCGCGGATTTCGACGGAGTTGTTCACGCTGGCTCCTTGGTGTCGGTCTTGGTTTCGGTCTCTGAGCTGAACGGGATGCCTTGTTCGCGTTGGTGCAGGAACGCCTCGTACATGGTCGAGTCGGTCATCAGGCCCTCGGTGTAGAGCTCAAGGGCGGGCAGCATCATGTCTTCGCCGTAGTCGCGCAGCACCCGGCGCAGATCCGTTGGGTCGTCATGCATCTGGAGGTACAGCAGAAACCCGCCGCCACTGCAGATCGCCATGAACCGCGCCCGGGCCCGCGGGTCGCGGCTGGGTTTGAGCACTCCGGTGCGAACGCCCTCTTCCAGGTATTCCTCGGCGTTGGCAACCATGGTGCGCCAGAATGTCGTCGCCAGGTCACTGCCGGACTGCATGCTGCGGACCAGGTAGGCCATCAGCGGCGCATAGGACTCGATCTCGGACATCTGGGCCAGCCAGGTCGCGGGGTCACTGCTCTGCAGGGATTCGGTCTTGGCCTCGCGCACCACCTCTGCCACGTAGGCGTCGCACGCCTTGCGTAGCCCTTCCTTGGAGCCGAAGTGGTGGATCACCAGGGCGGCGCTGACGCCGGCGGCCTCGGCGATGGTGCGCAGCCCCACGCTGAATCCGCGCTGCCCGTACTGCTCGATCGCGGCGTCACGGATCCGGGCCATCGCTGTTCGATCATCGACTGAACGCATGTTTAATACACTAAACATGCGTTCAGTTCGCGGTCAAGGGGATGCCGCGTCAGGAATCTGTAAAGAAAAATCCGGCCTCACCCCAAAGCGAGGGGTGAGGCCGGGAGGGAAGCGAGGAAAGTCAGTCTCGAGCGGCGGCCAACAGGCCGTCGCCCAACGGGATCAGCACCGGGGTGAGTCGTTCGTCCTCGGCGATGAGCCGGGCCGCTTCGCGCACGGCGCTGACCTCGGCATCATTGGCCGAGGCGTCGCCGGCCCGGCCGCCGAGCGCGGCCCGGTGCAGCACGATCGCGCCGCCGGAACGTAGGAGGCGCACCCCCTCGGTCACGAACTGCGGCTGGTCGATCGGCTCGGCATCGATGAACACCAGGTCGTAGGACTCGTCGGCCAGGCGGGTCAGCACCTCCTGGGCGCGCCCGCTGATCAGGCGGGTCCGCCCGGGGCCGACACCGGCCTCGTGGAACCCCTGCTTGGCGATGCGCTGATGCTCGGGTTCGACGTCGATCGTGGTCAGCACGCCGTCGTCGCTCATACCGGACAACAGCCACAACCCGCTGACGCCGGCGCCGGTGCCGACTTCGACGACCGCCTTGCCCCCGGTGAGCCGCGCGAGCACGCTCAGCAGGGCTCCCACCGCCGGGGTTACGGCGCCTGCGCCGAGTTCTTCGGCCCGCTCACGCGCAGCCGCGACGATCTCGTCTTCGGAGATCGACCGTTCGGCATGCGTGACGATCGCCTCGGCGTGACCGGGGTTGGAGCTGACCATGCCCGCAGCGTAGGCCAGACCCCGGGGGCGCCGTCGCGACACGCCCGTGCGTGGCGGTTATCACCGACGGATATTCGCTGGTTCGGGCAGGTGACCGGACGTATCGTCGGCATTCTCAGGGAAAGTTCAGATTGCTCATATATCCGCCACACCGGGATCAGGAACGGTATCCGCATGGAACACGGCGCCCGCTGGCGCACTGCCCAGCACAACCAGGACAGCAATCGGAATAACGAAGTGATCAGTCGTGTTGAGCTGAGTGAAATCTGTGATCAGGAGGATCCGACGAGCACCACCGCTGTTACCTCGAACCCCGCCACCCAACACGCCCCGGTGTCAATGGCACATCTGGAGCAGTTCACCGCGGGCGAGTGGGTCGAGCCGTCCGATGAATTGACCGGTACCGCGGTTTTCGACGCCACCGGCGACCAGGCCGCCATGCCGTCATGGGACGAGCTGGTGCGTCAACACGCGGACCGGGTGTACCGACTGGCCTACCGGCTCTCGGGTAACCAGCACGATGCCGAGGACCTGACCCAGGAAACCTTCATCCGGGTGTTCCGCTCGGTGCAGAACTACCAGCCGGGAACCTTCGAGGGGTGGTTGCACCGCATCACCACCAACCTGTTCCTGGACATGGTCCGTCGCCGTGGCCGCATCCGGATGGAAGCGCTGCCCGAGGACTACGACCGGGTGCCCGCCGACGACCCGAACCCCGAGCAGATCTACCACGACTCGCGGCTGGGGGCCGACCTTCAGGCCGCGCTGGACTCACTGGCGCCGGAGTTCCGCGCCGCGGTGGTCCTGTGCGACATCGAGGGTCTGTCCTACGAGGAAATCGGTGCCACGCTGGGCGTGAAGCTCGGAACCGTGCGCAGCCGCATTCACCGCGGTCGTCAGGCGTTGCGCGATTATCTGGCGAAGAACTCGCCGGAAACCGCCAAATCCGCCTAGCGGTGGTTGGTGTCCAGCGCGCTCGGTCGCGCTACATTCGGGTCAGGACATTTGGTCGTGGCGAGAGGAGCTGGGCGATGGTCGACCCGGGACATGTGTTCCGTCGGGCATTCTCCTGGCTGCCCGCGCAGTTCGCTTCCCAGAGCGGTGCGCCGGTCGGCGCGCCTCGCCAGTTCGGTTCCACCGAGCACCTCTCGACCGAGGCCATCGCGGCCTTCGTCGATGGTGAGCTGCGGATGAGCGCTCACCTTCGGGCCGCACACCACTTGTCCCTGTGCCCGGATTGCGCGGCCGAGGTCGATGCCCAGGGCCAGGCCCGGGCCGCATTGCGGGACTCCTGTCCGATAGCCATTCCGAATTCCCTGTTGGGACTGTTGTCGCAGATACCGCACCACAGCCCGCAGCCTTCGGCCGAGGTCGATGAACAGCCTCCCTTTGCTGATGACCCGACGCAGAGTCGGCGTAAGCGCCGGTAGGCTGGACACAAGGCGATCAGTGACCGGCGTCGGCCTATCTGGCTGGGGCGGGCGCTCCAACAGAGAGTGATACACCGGTGACCAACCAGGACCAGTCCGACGAGAGCGGCCGTCTGGAACCGCGCCCTGTCGAGCGGCCTCCCGTCGACCAGTTGTCGCAGCGGACGTTCGGCCGTCCCACCGGCGTCGATGGCTCGTTCCTCGGTGCGGACAAGTACCAGGACCAGGGCGAGTACGCCCCCAAGGACCAACCTCCGGATCCGGTACTGGCCGAGGCGTTCGGACGTCCCGGGGGTGCCGGTGACTCACTGCAGCGCCACCCCACCGACGCCGGCGCGCTGGAGGCCGAGAAGTACGCCGGTGACGACGATTTCGACGATCCCTGGCGCGATCCGGGCGCCATGCCGGCGCTGGGCGTACCCGCACAGGCCCCGGCCGCACCCGTGATCGTGGCGGCCCCGATCGGCAAGCTGGGCGCCCGCGAGGTGCTGTTCGGCGGCCGGGTGTCGTGGCCGTCGCTGTTCATCCTGTTCATCGTCGCCGGATTGATCGCCTTCATCGGCGGCTGGGTCGGGCAGAAGACGGCAGGCACCGTGCAGGCGTTCACCACCTCCAAGGTGACGCTGGAGACCGGTGACCTCCCGTCGCCGGACGCCGGCCGGTTCGCCACGGTCGCCGCGGCGGTCGAGGACTCGGTGGTGACCATCGAGGCCAAGAGCAAGACCGAGGGCTCACAGGGCTCCGGCGTCGTCGTCGACGGCAAGGGCTACATCGTCACCAACAACCACGTGATCTCCGATGCCGCGAGCAAGCCGGCGGACTACCAGATCACCGTCGTGTTCAACGACGGCAAGGAAGTACCGGCCAACCTGGTCGGCCGTGACCCCAAGACCGACCTGGCGGTGCTCAAGGTCGACAACGTCGACAACCTCGTCGTGGCGCGGATGGGTGATTCCGAGAAGGTGCGCGTCGGCGAGGAAGTCATCGCGGCCGGCGCCCCGCTGGGGCTGCGCAGCACGGTCACCCACGGCATCATCAGCGCGCTGCACCGGCCGGTGCCGCTCTCGGGTGAAGGTTCCGACACCGACACCGTGATCGACGGGCTCCAGACCGACGCCTCGATCAACCACGGCAACTCCGGTGGCCCGCTGATCAACATGTCCTCCGAGGTGATCGGGATCAACACGGCCGGAAAGTCGTTGTCGGACAGCGCCAGTGGCCTCGGCTTCGCGATCCCGGTCAACGAGGTCAAGCAGGTTGTCGAGAACCTGATCAAGGACGGCAAGGTCGCGCATCCGACGTTGCTGCTCAGCGCCGTCACGGTGAGCAACAGCGTGGCCTCGGGTGCTCAGGTCCGCAACGTCAACGCCGGTGGCCCGGCCGACAAGGCCGGCATCCTGGAGAACGACGTCGTGGTCAAGGTCGGGGACCGCAAGGTCGCCGACGCCGATGAGATGGTGGTTGCGGTACGTCAGCTCAAGATCGGGCAGGAAGCCCCGATCGAGGTGCTCCGCGACGGTCGGCCGATGACGTTCATGGTCACGCCGATCGGCGACGATCAAAAAGCGCAGTAGCAATGTTTGCGAACATCGGGTGGGGAGAGATGTTGGTCCTGGTGATCGCCGGTTTGGTGATCCTGGGGCCCGAGCGCCTGCCCGGTGCAATCCGATGGACATCGAATGCCCTGCGTCAGGCACGTGACTACGTCAGCGGTGCCACCAGCCAGTTGCGCGAGGACCTCGGCCCGGAGTTCGACGATCTTCGACAGCCCCTTGCCGATCTGCAGAAGCTGCGCGGCATGACCCCGCGGGCCGCGATCACCAAGCATCTGCTCGATGGTGACGACTCGTTCCTGACTGGTGCCTTCGATGACCGCAAGACGGACCAGCCGTCGGTGCCGGGCGACCGGCCGGCGGATGCGCTCAACGGGCAGCCCGCGGCCGAACCGCCCGCCACGCCGGCAGACAAGCCGGCCGGCACGACGTTCGACCCCGACGCCACCTAGCGGCGGGTGGTATCCAGACCCAGCGACATCCCGGCCAGGCCGCGTTTGCGGGCCGACAATCCCTCGGCGATCTTGCGCAGCTCGGCGCCTGCCGCTGACTCGGGTGCCGACAACACGAGCGGCACACCGGAATCACCGGCCGCCACGAGCGCCGGGTCCAGCGGAACCTGGCCCAGCAGCGGCACCTCGGCGCCCACCGAGCGGGTCAGCGAGTCGGCCACCTGACGGCCGCCGCCCTCACCGAACAGTTGCATGACCGTGCCGTCGGGCATCTGCAGGCCCGACATGTTCTCCACCACGCCCGCGATGCGCTGGCGCGTCTGCAGGGCGATCGCACCGGCCCGCTCGGCCACCTCGGCGGCAGCCATCTGCGGAGTGGTCACCACCAGGATCTCGGCACCCGGGATCAACTGGGCCACCGAGATGGCGATATCGCCGGTGCCAGGTGGCAGGTCGAGCAGCAGCACGTCCAGATCGCCCCAGTACACGTCGGCCAGGAACTGCTGCAGGGCCCGGTGCAACATCGGCCCGCGCCACACCACAGGGGTGTTCCCCTGGGTGAACATCGCGATCGAGATGACCTTCACGTCATGGGCGATCGGCGGCAGGATCATCGAGTCGACCTGCGTGGGCCGGTCGCCGGTGCCCATCATGCGCGGCACCGAATGGCCGTAGATGTCGGCATCCAGCAGGCCGACGGACAGCCCGCGGGCGGCCATCGCGGCGGCCAGGTTGACTGTCACGCTCGACTTGCCGACGCCACCTTTCCCGGAGGCCACCGCGTAGACCCGGGTCAGTGAGTTGGGCTGGGCGAACGGGATCACCGGCTCGCGGGAATCGCCGCGCAGCATTTTGCGCAATTCGCCGCGCTGCTCGTCGTTCATCACGTCCAGGCTCACCTTGACGGCGCCGGTGCCGGGAACGTCGGTGACGGCAGCCTTCACCAGGTCGGCGATCTCGTTCTTCTTGGGGCAGGCCGCGGTGGTCAGGTAGATCTCGACGTGCACGCCCTGGTCGGCCTCGATCGAGATGTTCTTGACCATGCCAAGTTCGGTGATCGGCTTCCGCAATTCGGGGTCGATCACCTTGGCCAGCGCGGCGCGAACCGCGGATTGCAGCTCAGTGGCAGATTCGGACATCACCGCCGAGTCTACGGCGACGGCACTGCCACCAGGATTCAGCCCGGCCTCAGGCCGGTCCCGGGGCGGGCCCAGGGGCCGGTCCGGGCATCGGACCGAGTACCGGTGCCGAAGGCGCAGCCTCGATCGGCGGGCCAGCCGGAGCCGGAGCCGGG
>NZ_SJOM01000007.1:4698873-4875306 GCF_004762045.1 Mycobacterium sp. DL99 | reverse complement strand
AGAACACCACACACGCGGGCTGACGCGGTTGCTCCCACGGCGGGACCCACGGCGGCGGGGCGGCCGGCGTCTCCGACGGGATGGCCTGCGCCGGACCCGGCAACGGGCCGAGCACCTGCCCGGGGGCGAAACCGGGAACGTTCTGGGTACCGGTCTCATTGCGGTTGAGCAGCGGAATCAAGGCCAGCGGATCGCCTGCGGGGAGCCCGGTGGCATCCGCGGGCAGTCCCGGGCCGAGGCCTTCCGCGTGGTCCAGATGGGAATCGCCGATCGGCGGAATGGACCCGGTGATCTCGGGCAGGTCGACCGGCACCACGCCCGTGGCATACGCCGCGGCCCAGCCCAGGACGTTGCGGGCGTAGGCCACCGAGTTGTTGTACCGGAGGATGGCCGTCATGACCTGGGATTGATCACGCAGGTTGAGCCCACCGCTGCACAGGTAACGGGCGGCGGCCAGCGCCGAGTCGAACACGTTCTGCACATCGGCCTTGCCGTCACCGTCGCCGTCGGAGGCGTAGCGGGCCCAGGTTCCGGGCAGGAACTGCATCGGCCCCATGGCCCGGACGTACGAGACCCGTCCGGCCTGCGCGCTCTGGATGATGATCTCGTTGCCGGGCAAGGTGCCGTCGAGTGCCGGGCCGTAGATCGGGCGGACGGCAGTGCCGCGGGCATCGGTGGCGCCGCCGTTGGCGTGCCCGGATTCGATCCGCCCGATACCGGCGAGCAGATTCCAGCTGATGCCGCAGCCGGGGTAGGCCGCGGCCATCATCCGTTCGGCATTGCGGTACGCCTTCAGTGATGTTCCTGGAATGCCAAGGGCGCCAGGGCTATTGACGACGAACGCGGGCGGGGGAGCCGAAATCGTGTTCATCGCCTTGATGCGGAAGTTCGTCGGCGGCCTGGCCGCGGCGACCACCGCGGGACCCGAGCGGTCGATTTGGGGTTCGACAGAGGCCAGCGGAGTGACGGCGGTGTTGGACACGCCGGCACCCGGGGCGGCCGATCCGGCGCCGGCGACCAGCACGATGGGGGCCAGGACGGCTACGCCGAGCGCAGGTGAGCGCACAAGCTGGCTCATCCGGCGCCGAGCGGTGGCGATCACCGCTCCTCCCCCTACGCGCACTTACCCGTCCTTAGGTCAGCTTTGGCCAAATACCATGTTGTGAACCAAGTCACCATACATAGTCCTGGTTTCTGTTGTTACGACAATCGTTGACAGCGAGATCAACCACTGCGTTTGGACCTGCGCTCGCCGCCGTCGGCTTTGCTCGCGACTGCGCGCTCGGTATCGGCCGGCAAGGTGAGTTCGGTGATTAGATCGCGCAGTTCTTCCAACTCGCGGCGCAGGTAATCGCGCGTCGCGACCTCGCCCACCGCCAGCCGGAGCGACGCCAGCTCGCGGGCCAGGTACTCGGTGTCGGCCTTGGTCCGCTCGGCCCGGCGCCGGTCCTCCTCCAGCGAGACCCGGTCCCGGTTCTCCTGCCGGTTCTGGGCCAGCAGGATCAGCGGGGCGGCATAGGCGGCCTGGGTCGAGAAGGCCAGGTTGAGCAGGATGAACGGGTAGGGGTCCCACTGAAACGCGAAGACGCCGATGTTCAGCGCGATCCAGATCAATACGAAGATCGTCTGGATCGCCAGATATCGGCCGGTGCCGAGGAACCGGGCGACGGATTCTCCCACCTGGCCGACAGCTTCGACGTCGACGCGCAACCCGAAGCTGCGGCGCGTGCGCGGCGTGTCAAGCCGCTGGCGCGCGGTCGATTCGCTCATGAGCCCGCCACCGGCAGCTCGGGTTCATCGCGTTCCCGCCAGTCGTCGGGCAGCATGTGGTCGAGCACGTCGTCCACCGACACCGCACCCAGCAGGTGGTTCTCCTCGTCGAGCACCGGCCCGCACACCAGGTTGTAGGCGGCGAAGTAGCGGGTCACCGCGGCGAGCGAATCGTCCGGGCTCAGACTCGGCAGGTCGGTGTCGATGATGCCGCTCACCAGGGCGGAAGGGGGTTCTCGCAGTAGTCGCTGCAGGTGGACGCAGCCCAGGTACTGACCCGTCGGAGTGGCGGTCGGCGGCCGGGTGACGAAGGCCATCGAGGCCAGAGCGGGCGTGAGGTCCGGGTCGCGTGCCCGCGCCAGCGCCTCTGCGACGGTGTTGTCAGGCGCCAGGACCACGGGCTCGCTGGTCATCAGACCGCCCGCGGTGTCGGGTGAGTGGGCCAGCAGCCGTCGCACATCCTCGGAGTCCTCGGGGTCCATCTCCAGCAGCAGCGCCTCGGCGTCGGCCGGGGTCATGGAGCCGAGGACGTCGGCAGCATCGTCGGGATCCATCGCTTCGAGGACGTCCGCCGCGCGTTCGGTTTTCAGCTGGCGCAGCACCGCTGCCTGCTCGTCCTCGGGCAGCTCCTGCAGCACGTCGGCCAGACGCTCGTCGTCGAAGGCCCGGTACAACTCGTAGCGCCGCTTGACCGGCAGTTCGCGGAGCGCCTCGGCCACCTCGACCGGGCGTTGACCCTCGAACTGCTCGAGCAGCGAGGCCACGCCCTGGTCGGGCATCGCGAGACCCGACGGGGTCAGCCCGTGCACGTTCTGCCACTCGACGACGTGGATGTTGCTGCGCCGCCCCAGACGTCGCTGTGGGCGCACCGCCACCCGGGTCACCACCCAGTCCCGGGTCCGGGTCTGTTCGATGCCCAGATCGACTACCACGACGTCGATTCCGGCCAGCTGTTCCAGATCCGGATCGTCGATCCGCACCCGGGTCTCCAGCACCTGGCCCAACACCAGCACCTCGCCGGGGCGTTGGGCGAAGCGGCGCAGCGACACACTGCCGGTGGCCAGTGTCACCGAACCCGGTTCGATCGCGGTGACCCTCAGGATAGGAACGAAAATCCTTCGCCGGGTGAGCAATTCGACGACCAGGCCGAGAACCCGCGGTTGCTGGCGGACGATGCTGATACTGATCACCACATCGCGGACACGGCCGACAGACTCCCCGTCGGGACCCAGCACCACCATCCCCGCTAGCCGGGCCGCGTAGACCCTGTTCACCGCCGCCATGAGTCAAAGGGTAGAGAGTGTTGTCGTGGAGAACACGTATCGACCCCGTAGAACGTGCCTCTCGGTTCCGGGAAGCAGCCTGAAGATGATCGAGAAGGCCAAAAGCCTGCCCGCTGACGAGGTGTTCCTGGACCTGGAGGATGCGGTCGCTCCCGAGGCCAAGGAATCGGCCCGTACGCAGGTGGCGGCGGCGCTGGCAGACGACGGCTGGGCCGGCCAGCTGCGCGGGGTGCGGGTCAACGACTGGACCACACCGTGGACCTACGCCGATGTGATCGAGGTGGTCACCGGGGTTGCGGCCGCCGGCACCGACTTGGACCTGATTGTGTTGCCGAAGGTGACCGAGGCGGCCCATGTCCAGGCCCTCGATCTGCTGCTCAGCCAGCTGGAGGCCACCCACGGCCTGGAACCCGGCCGGATCGGCATCGAGGCGCAGATCGAGAACGCGCAGGGACTGACCAACATCGACGCCATCGCGGCGGCCCCACGCGTGCAGGCGCTGGTGCTCGGCCCCGGGGACATGGCGGCCAGCCTCAACATGCGCACCCTGGAGGTCGGTGGGCAGCCCGACGGATACGACATCGGCGACGCCCACCACCACGTGCTGATGCGCATCCTGATCGCCGCGCGCAACCGCGGTATCAACGCGATCGACGGGCCGTACGTGAAGGTGCGCGACGTCGACGGGTTCCGCCGGGTGGCCGGCCGTTCAGCCGCGCTGGGCTACGACGGCAAGTGGGTTCTGCATCCGGACCAGATCGAGGCGGGCAACGAGATCTTCAGCCCACGCCAGGCCGACTACGACCATGCCGAGCTGATCCTCGACGCCTACGAATGGCACACCTCGCACGCCGGTGGGGCCAGGGGAGCGGTGATGCTGGGCGACGAGATGATCGACGAGGCCAGCCGGAAGATGGCGCTGGTGGTCGCAGGCAAGGGCCGGGCGGCTGGGATGACTCGGCTGGCCGAACCGTTCCGGCCGCCGAGCTGAGGCGGGTCGTGCAGTGCCGCACCGCAATTCGATGCGGCCTGCTACGTGGAGGATATGCCGATCAGGAACAACAGGATCCAGCCCCCGTTGAGGAGGGTGCCGAGCACGCCGATGATGATGCCGGCGATTGCCAGGCCCCGGCCTGATTGTCCGCCCTGCGGACCGAAGCCGGATTGCCCGCCCTGCGGACCGAAGCCCGCCTGCTCGCTCCGCGTGATCTGGTTCAGCGCGGTGATCCCGAGACCGATTCCGACCAGGGCGGGAAGCAGTCCGATCGCGCACATCGCGAGCAGTGGCAGCGACATGATCGAGGCCACCAGCGATCCGATGGCCACGCTGTTGGTCGTGCCCGACGGCGACATCCCGTAGCCGCCGGGGTATCCGGGGCCGGTTGGGTACGCGGGGTATCCCGGCATGCCGTAACCCGGCGGAGGCGGATACCCGGGCACTGGCGGGGGATAGGGCGGGGGATAGCCGGCCGCGCCCGGGTACGGCGGTGGCGGCGCGTAGTCGTGTGGGATGTCCGCGGGATAGTCGATCGCGGGCGGATACGGCGGGCTGGCCTCGTAGCTCTGCGGTCCCAGCTCGTAGGACGGTTGCGCCCCGCCGCTGTGCGGCTGATCCTGGGAATGCTCGATGGAAGGTGCTTCGTAGCCGCCGGACAACGGTTCCGACGGCTGGGAGCCGGGGTCGGATGGCGGCGTTTCGCCCGCGTTGCCGTCCGGGTTTGTCATGCTGATCAACCTAGCGCACGGACGGCAACGCCCCGGTCGCGTGACTGCGGCACCAAATCCGGTGCCAGGGCGTTGCTGTAACGAGAGCCGCCGCCGAGCAGGCGGTGCGGAGGAGAGTGAAGATCGATGACGAGCCCATTTCAGTCCGGTCAGACACCGGGCGCCGCGCCCGCTGCGCGCGGCGCGTTGCCGACGCCGCCCAAAGGCTGGCCAATCGGTTCCTACCCGACGTACGCGGAGGCCCAGCGTGCCGTCGACTACTTGTCCGACCAACAGTTCCCGGTGCAGCAGGTGACGATTGTCGGGGTGGATCTCATGCAAGTCGAGCGGGTCACCGGTCGGCTGAGCTGGCCCAAGGTGCTCGGCGGTGGTGTGCTGTCGGGTGCCTGGCTCGGCTTGTTCATCGGCCTGATCCTGGGTTTCTTCAGCCCCAACCCGTGGAGCGCACTGCTCACCGGCCTGGTCGCCGGTGTCTTCTTCGGCTTGATCACCTCGGCCATCCCTTATGCGATGGCTCGCGGCACAAGAGATTTCAGTTCGACGATGCAGCTGGTCGCAGGCCGCTACGACGTTCTGTGCGATCCGCAGAGTGCCGAGCAGGGTCGGGATCTGCTGGCGCGCTTGACGATCTGACCTCATATGCGGCCGCGGGCCGGCCGCGGTGGCAAATGTCCGCAGGTCACGATTGTGACGCGGCACGCCCAAACTGTTGCACATAAGCGGGCAGAGCTCTACGGTTTGCGCGCGGGAGCCGCTCTGGCGGCGACATCGAATGCGAACGGGAGGCACAGCGGTGCGCGCTCGGCGGCTATGTGCTGCGGCAGTGGCCGCGTTGACGACGGCCTCGGTGCTGTCTGCGTGTGGTAAGGCCGATGACGGGATCGTCATCAACTACTACACGCCGGCCAACGAGATGGCGACTTTCACCGCCGTTGCCAAACGCTGCAACTCCGAACTCGGCGACCGCTTCACCATCAAGCAGGTGAGTTTGCCGAAAGGTGCTGACGACCAACGGTTGCAGCTGGCCCGGCGGCTGACCGGTAACGACAAGACCCTCGACATCATGGCGCTCGACGTGGTGTGGACCGCCGAGTTCGCCGAGGCGGGCTGGGCGGTCCCGCTATCAGAGGATCCGGCGGGTGAGGCGGAATCCGACGCGCTGGACAACACCCTGCCCGGTCCGCTGGAGACCGCCCGCTGGCAAGGCAAGTTGTACGCATCACCGATCACCACCAACACCCAATTGCTTTGGTACCGAGCCGATTTGATGGCTGAGCCGCCGTCCACCTGGGACGGTATGGTGTCTGAGGCGAACCGCCTGCACGCAGCGGGCAAGCCCAGTTGGATTGCGGTGCAGGCCAAGCAGTACGAGGGCCTGGTGGTGTGGTTCAACACCCTGCTGGCCAGTGCGGGAGGGCAGGTGCTCTCCGATGACGGGAAGACCGTCACGCTGACCGATACGCCGGAGCATCGTGCGGCGACGGTCAAGGCGCTGGAAATCATCAAGTCGGTTGCCACTGCGCCCGGCGCCGATCCGTCGGTGACCCAGACCGATGAGGGGACTGCCCGACTCGCACTCGAGCAGGGCAAGGCCGCCCTCGAGGTCAACTGGCCGTTCGTGCTGCCCTCGCTGCTGGAGAACGCAGTGAAGGGCGGAGTGAACTTCCTGCCGCTCAACGAGCGTGCCGACCTCGCCGGGGCCATCAACGATCTGGGCACCTTCTCGCCCACGGACGAACAGTTCGAGTCTGCCTACGAGGCCAGCAAAGATGTGTTCGGGTTCGCCAACTATCCGGGCGTGCGCGAGGGGGAGCCGGCCAAGGTGACCCTGGGCGGGCTGAACCTCGCGGTGGCCAAGACCAGCCAGCACAAGGCCGAGGCCTTCGAAGCCATCCGATGCCTGCGCAACGTCGAGAACCAGCGCTACACCTCGGTCGAGGGCGGGTTGCCCGCGGTGCGCGAGTCGCTCTACGACGATCCGGCGTTCCAGGCCAAGTACCCGCAGTACGCGATCATCCGTGAGCAGCTCACCAACGCCGCGGTGCGTCCCGCGACCCCGGTGTATCAGGCTGTGTCCACCCGCATTTCGGCCACCCTGGCCCCGATCACCGACATCGATCCGGAGCACACCGCCGATGAGCTGACCGAACAGGTGCAGAAGGCCATCGACGGCAAGGGGCTGATTCCATGAGCCGCACCGACAACCGCACGTCCGAACGCAAGTTGGCGTTCGCGCTGATCGCGCCCGCCGTGATTCTGATGATTGCGGTGACCGCGTACCCCATCGGATATGCGGTGTGGCTGAGCCTGCAGCGCTACAACCTGGCGGCCCCGGACGACACCGCCTTTGTGGGGTTCGCCAACTACCAGACCATCCTCACCGACCGCTACTGGTGGACGGCGTTCGCGGTGACGCTGGCGATCACCGTCGTCTCGGTGACCATAGAGTTCGTACTCGGCATGGCGCTGGCACTGGTCATGCACCGCACCATCTTCGGTAAGGGTGTGGTCCGTACCGCGGTGCTGATCCCCTACGGGATCGTGACGGTGGCGGCCTCCTACAGCTGGTACTACGCCTGGACGCCGGGTACCGGTTACCTGGCGAACCTGCTACCCGACGGCAGCGCCCCGCTGACCGAGCAGCTGCCATCGCTGGCCATCATCGTGCTCGCCGAAGTGTGGAAGACCACCCCGTTCATGGCGCTGCTGCTGCTCGCCGGCCTGGCGCTGGTGCCGCAGGATCTGCTCAACGCTGCCCAGGTCGACGGCGCCGGAGCCTGGACGCGGTTGGTGAAAGTGATTCTGCCGCTGATCAAACCGGCCATCCTGGTCGCGCTGCTGTTCCGGACCCTCGACGCGTTCCGGATCTTCGACAACATCTATGTGTTGACCGGAGGTGCCAACAACACCGGGTCGGTGTCGATCCTGGGGTACGACAACTTGTTCAAGGCATTCAACCTCGGATTGGGTTCGGCCATCAGCGTGTTGATCTTCCTGTCGGTGGCGATCATCGCGTTCATCTTCATCAAGATCTTCGGTGCGTCGGCGCCCGGTGCAGACGTGGAGGGACACCGATGACCGAGCGAGTGGGTGCGCGGCGCGCGACCGGGTGGACGATCGTGAACATCCTGGTGGTGCTCTATGCGTTGGTACCGGTGTTGTGGATCCTGTCGCTGTCGTTGAAACCGACGTCAAGCGTCAAGGACGGCAAGCTGATTCCGACCAAGATCACGTTCGACAACTACAAGGGCATCTTCAGTGGCAACATCTTCACCTCGGCACTGATCAACTCGATCGGTATCGGTCTGATCACCACGGTGATCGCCGTGGCGATCGGCGGCATGGCCGCCTACGCCGTGGCACGGTTGGATTTTCCCGGCAAGAAGCTGTTGGTGGGCGTAGCCCTGTTGATCGCGATGTTCCCGCAGATCTCGCTGGTGACCCCGATCTTCAACCTGTGGCGGAGCATCGGGTTGTTCGACACGTGGCCCGGGCTGATCATTCCCTACATCACGTTCGCACTGCCGCTGGCGATCTACACACTGTCGGCGTTCTTCCGGGAGATCCCATGGGATCTGGAGAAGGCCGCCAAGATGGACGGGGCCACTCCGGCCCAGGCCTTCCGCAAGGTGATCGCGCCGTTGGCGGCCCCGGGCATCGTCACCGCGGCCATCCTGGTCTTCATCTTCGCGTGGAACGACCTGCTCCTGGCGTTGTCGCTGACCGCGACGCAGCGGGCGATCACCGCACCCGTGGCGATCGCGAACTTCACCGGCAGTTCGCAGTTCGAGGAGCCGACCGGGTCGATCGCGGCGGGCGCGATGGTCATCACCATCCCGATCATTATCTTTGTTCTCATCTTCCAGCGGCGCATCGTCGCTGGCCTTACATCCGGTGCGGTAAAGGGGTAATTGGATGGCCGAAATTGTGTTGGACCGGGTCACCAAGAGTTACCCCGACGGTGCAGGCGGTACCAGAGAAGCCGTCAAAGAGTTCTCGATGACCATCGCCGACGGCGAGTTCATCATCCTGGTGGGGCCGTCGGGCTGCGGTAAGTCGACCACGCTGAACATGATTGCCGGGCTTGACGACATCTCGTCGGGCGAGCTGCGCATCGGGGGCGAGCGGGTCAACGAGAAGGCGCCCAAGGACCGCGATATCGCGATGGTGTTCCAGTCCTATGCGCTCTACCCGCACATGACGGTGCGCCAGAACATCGCATTCCCGTTGACCTTGGCCAAGCTCAAGAAGGACGAGATCGCGGCCAAGGTCGAAGAGACCGCCAAGATCCTCGACCTGACCGAACTGCTCGACCGCAAGCCGGCCCAGCTGTCCGGCGGGCAGCGTCAGCGGGTGGCGATGGGCCGGGCGATCGTGCGCCGCCCCAAGGCATTCCTGATGGACGAGCCGTTGAGCAACCTGGACGCCAAGCTGCGCGTGCAGATGCGTGCCGAGATCGCGCGGCTGCAGAGCCGGCTGGGCACCACCACGGTCTACGTGACGCACGATCAGACCGAGGCGATGACGCTGGGGGATCGCGTCGTGGTGTTGCTGGCCGGCGAGATCCAGCAGATCGGCACGCCTGACGAGCTGTACAACAACCCCGCGAACCTGTTCGTGGCCGGTTTCATCGGATCCCCGGCGATGAACTTCTTCCCGGCCACCTTCACCGACGTCGGGGTGCGGCTGCCGTTCGGCGACGTCACTCTGACGCCGCAGGTGCACGATCTGCTGGACCGTCAGCCCAAACCCGACAACATCATCGTCGGAATCCGGCCCGAGCACCTGGAGGATGCGTCGCTGCTCGACGGGTACGCCCGGATCCGGGCGCTGAGCTTCGGAGTGCGTGCCGACATCGTCGAATCGCTCGGTGCGGACAAGTACGTGCACTTCACCATCGACGGTGCCGGCGCCGAGGCGGCGCAGCTCGCCGAGTTGGCCGCCGATTCCGGGGGCGGTGTCAACGAGTTCGTGGCTCGGGTGTCGGCAGAATCCACGGTGGCCAATGGTCAGCAGATCCAGTTGGCGTTCGACACCTCAAAGTTGGTGATCTTCGATGCCGAAACCGGAGCGAACCTGACCCGTACCGAGCCCGTGGCGGCCGAGGAGCCCGAGGAGCCCGAGACCGAAGAAGCCGAGGCACCCGAGGCATCCGAGGCAGCTGCACCCGCCGAATCGGCCGAATCGGCCGGAGAACCGACAGAAGAGTGATCGACGTCCTGGCTGCGGTTCGCGCCCATGTGGTCGAGCACTTCGATGCGGCGGGTATCACCGCGGAACCTGTCAGCGCCAGCGTCACCTTCCTGGGAACCGAGCGCATCGATGTGCTGCGGTTCGGGCCGGACCTGCGGGCCGGGGGTACCGACAGTTCTGGCAGGGATCTGTATCACTATGTGACGCTGGGCTGTTCGCGGCACCCGATGTTCGATCCGACTGAGCTGGTCTCCGATCCGATCCACGGTCCCCGGGCCGAGGTGGTGCTGTCGCTGCGGGGGCCGACCCCCGGCGGGCTGGCCCGGTCGCTGGCCGTCCTGGCTGCCGCACCCGCCGTGGAGGGGCTGATCCTGGAGGCCGACGCGCTCGTCGACCTGGAGACGCAGTTGTTCGACTCCGCACCGTTCAGTGCATTCCTGTTGGGCCCCAGCGATATCGGCGAGGTAGTCCTGCCCGACCCGCTGTCTCCGGTGACGGTGCTCTCGGCCACGCCGATCACTGCCACCGAGGCTGCCTGGGTGCGGCTCAAGGGTGCGGATGCGATGCGCGAGGCGTGGCAGACCGACGGGGTCGACGTGCTCGATCCGACCCGTAGGGCCGCCAGCCCAAGCTGATCCGGGCTAGAGCCAATCGTTGTGACGGAACGTGCGGTACAGCACGAAGCAGATGGTGGCCATCGCCAGAAGCACGGCGGGATAGCCCCACGTCCACTGCAATTCGGGCATGTGTTCGAAGTTCATCCCATAGATCCCGGCCATCGCGGTGGGTACCGCGGCGATCGCCACCCACGCCGAGATCTTGCGCATGTCGACGTTCTGCTGCATGGCGACCTTGCCGAGCGCGGCCTGCACCAGTGAGCTGAGCATCTCGTCGTAGCTCGTGACGCGGTCGGAGGCCTGCACATTGTGGTCGTGCACGTCGCGCATGTACCTGCGCACCTCGACCGAGATCAGGTCGTTGTGGTCGGTCAGCAACCGGGCCAGCGCAAGCGTCAACGGCGCCACGGCACGGCGCATCTCGACGACCTCCCGCTTGAGCAGGTAGATGCACTCGATGTTGGTGTGCGTGCGGGGGGAGAAGATGTCCTCCTCCATGGCGTCGATGTCGGTTTCCATCAAGTCGGTCACGTCGAGGTAGCTGTCCACCACGTGGTCAGCGATCGCGTGCATGACGGCGAATGGTCCGAGTTTGAGGATGGCGGGCGAGGATTCGAGCTGTTTCCGGACCCCGGCCAGTCCGCCGTGCTCGCCGTGCCGCACGGTGACCACGAAGTCCGGCCCGACGAAGATCATGATCTCGCCGGTCTCGACGATCTCGCGGGCCAGCGCCACCGACTCGTGCTCGACGTAGTTGATGGTCTTGAGCACCAGGAACAGGGTCTTGTCGTACCGTTCGAGCTTGGGACGCTGGTGGGCGTGCACAGCATCCTCGACAGCCAGCTCGTGCAAGCCGAAAACGTCTGCCACCGACTGCATCTGGAATTCGTCGGGTTCGTGCAGGCCGATCCAGACGAACGCCTTCTCGCCTGCGGCCTGCAGTTCGCGGACCTTGTTCAGTGCCGCCGCGTGGGTGTATTTGCCGGGCAGCCGGTCGCCACCGCTGTAGACACCGCAATCGACCATGGCCCGCGCCACCGGAACGTGGATCGTCCTGGCGTCCGGGTCTGCGGGCCGGGTCCTCGCCGTGGCCCGCAGGGCCGGTGGCAAGGCGCGGAATGTGGGCATCGTTTCCGGCCTTCCTGCGCGATGTGCAGCAACCTGATCAGCACAACGAATGGTACGCGTACCTACTGTTAAGTAACGCTCACCAGCGGGGAACCCGCCCCTGTGAGAATTGGCATTGAAGTACCCTTGCGCCGTGTCGGAAAGTACAGTCGCCTCCTCGTCCGAGCGCTCGTCAGCGGAGCGCACCCCGCAAGTTGTCATCGAAGACGCCGAGATCTTCGATCATCACGAAGGCGGAAAGCTCTCGGTCGAGTTGAAGGAGCCGCTGGATACCCAGCGTGCGCTGTCGATCGCCTACACCCCTGGCGTCGCCCAGGTGAGCCGGGCGATCGCCACTGATCACACCCTTGCCGCCAAGTACACATGGGCCAACCGCCTGGTCGCGGTGGTCAGCGACGGTACCGCGGTGTTGGGCCTCGGCGACATCGGCCCCGCGGCGTCGCTGCCGGTCATGGAGGGTAAGAGCGCGCTGTTCAAGTCCTTCGGAGGGCTGAACTCGATCCCGATCGTGCTCGCTACCAAGGATCCCGACGAGATCGTCGAAACCCTGATCCGGCTGCGTCCGACGTTCGGCGCGGTGAACCTGGAGGACATCTCGGCCCCGCGGTGCTTCGAGATCGAGCGCCGGGTCATCGAGGCGCTGGACTGCCCGGTCATGCACGACGACCAGCACGGCACGGCGATCGTGGTGCTGGCCGCGCTGCTGGGCGCCACCAAGGTGCTCGAGCGGGACATCCATGCATTGCGTGTGGTCATCTCGGGTGCCGGTGCGGCGGGTGTCGCCTGCGCAAACATCTTGCTGAACAAGGGCATCGCCGACGTCGTCGTGCTCGATTCGCAGGGCATCGTGCACTCCGGCCGGGACAACCTCAATGCCTTCAAGGCGGAGCTGGCCGGGCGCACCAACCCGCGCAAGCTCACCGGCGGTGTGGCCGAGGCGCTCGAGGGCGCCGACGTCTTCCTCGGGGTGTCGGCCGGCGTCGTGCCCGAGGAGCTCATCGCGACGATGGCGCCCAACGGCATCGTCTTCGCACTGTCCAACCCGGATCCCGAGATCCACCCGGACGCCGCCCGCAAATACGCGGCGGTCGTGGCGACCGGGCGCAGCGACTTCCCGAACCAGATCAACAACGTGCTGGCCTTCCCCGGGGTATTCCGCGGTGCACTGGATGCCGGCGCCCGCCGCATCACGGAGAAGATGAAGGTGGCGGCTGCCGAGGCGATCTTCTCCGTCGTCGGCGATGATCTGGCCGTCGACCACATCGTGCCCAGTGCGCTGGATCCGCGGGTCGGCCCTGCGGTTGCGGCCGCGGTCGCGGCGGCGGTTGACCCCGCAGAGTCCTGAGCTCACGAATGCGCCGCACCCTGGCGTCGGCACTACTGCTGCTGTTGGCGCTGGTGGCACCGGTGTTGGGGGGATGCGTGTCCAACTCGGCCCCGGCCGCTCTTGCGGTCGGGGCGGGTCCGGCGCCCGAGTCGGTGCTGCTCGGTCATCTCTACGCGGCGGCGCTGCGCTACTACGGCACCCCGGCGGTGGTGACCGACACCGATGGCGTCCCCGGCGTGCTGGATTCCGGATCGGTGACGGTGCAGCCGGGGTTCACCGGCAGGTTTCTGACCGAGCTCGATCCGAGCGCCACGGCACGCGCGGATGAACAGGTCTACCGGGATCTGCTGTCGGCGCTACCCGAAGGTGTCGCGGCCGGCGACTACACCATGTCGGCGCAGGACAAGCCCGCGCTGGTGGTCACCACGGCCACGGCCACGGCGTGGGGTGGGACCGATCTGAGCGCGCTGCGCCGTAACTGTGCCAAGGCCCGGCCGGGTGCCGTGGCGTCGATGCGTGTGCCCGCGGCAGTCGGGTCGTGCACGTTGCCCACGGCACTCGTGTTCCCTGATGACAAGAGCCTGTTCGTGGCCCTGCGGGCCGGCAAGATCAACGCGGCCTGGTCGACGACGGCCGATCCTGCCATCCCGTCGGACCTGACCGTGTTGGCTGACAAGACGTCCCTGATCCGCGGCGAGAACGTGGTGCCGCTGTATCGCCGCAACACGCTCGACGAGCGCCAGATCCTGGCTCTCAACGAGATCGCCGGTGTCCTCGACACGGGGTCACTGGCCGATATGCGCAGGCAGGTCGCCGAGGGCAAGGATCCCGGTGCGGTGGCCGATGCGTTCCTCCAGGCCAACCCGCTGGGTCACTGAGCCTTCCCGGTCAGCCGGGCAGGCGCCGGGTGATGACCAATCCGGCCACAGTGGCCGGCACCAGGACCATCACTCCCAGCCAGTCCGACGGTGAACACCGCGAACGAGCACACCAACAGCAGTGCGGGTACCTGCCGCCATCGTGAAATCCGTTGCGGGGCAACGCTGGAAAGCAGGTCCAGAGTCGCGAAGCGCAGCACGCGCCTGCGTTGTGACACCTGCGCCACCGCATACCGGGCGCACAGGGCCGGTACCGGTGTCTGCTGCTGTCAGGCTCAGGCGTGGCGGATGCGCAGCGGCATGTCCGGGTCGGCGTGCCCGCCGATCGCCTCTCGGATGACAGCGAGTACGCGCGGGTCTGTCGCGACGTAGACCTGGCGCTTGCCGTGCCGTTGGGCGCGCACCAGGCCGGCCAGCTTGAGCTTGCCGAGGTGGTGGCTCACGGTGGCCAGGCTCTGTCCGGTCTTGTCGGCCAGGGTGCCGACGTCCTGTTCGCCGCGGGAGAGCAGCCACAGGATGTGCAGACGTACGGGCGCGGACAGCAACCCGAAGGTGGCCGCGGTGTCTTGCAACAGCCGCGGCGGAAGCTCGTCGTCAGCTGGCGTGGGGTCGGGCACGGAACTCCTCTCGGTGGCATCTGCCAGGCTGACGGATTTCTAACAGTTGTGCAAGCGTTTGACTGTTCGGATGTCTTGGGTTCTACTGGACTGCGACGCCGCACCCGCGGCGAACGGCGGCTTGGAGGTGGACCACATGGTCGAGGGAAGTAGTACCCGCCTCCGCGCACGGACGCAGCGCAACCTGTTGCAGTCCGTCTAGCCGGCCTCGGTCCGCGCGGAGCACAAACCCCACCCAAGGAGCCTCCGACGCGATAAGGACCGGATCATGACCTCACCCGGGATTCACCGCAGTGCGGGCCGTCTCGACGCGGTCGGCGACGTGATGCCGCTGCGCGAACTGGCCGAGGCGCCGGTGTTCACGGTGTTCCAGCAGATGGACGCGACGCCGCGGGGACTGACCGAAGCGCAGGCGGCTGAACGGCTGCACCGCCAAGGCGAGAACCTCCCAGCAGCCGCCGAGGACGGCTTCTTCGCGCGGCTCGCCGCGGCACTGCGCAGTCCGTTCGTCGCCCTGCTCAGCGGACTCGCCGCGATCTTCGTGGCCGTCGGTGACCCGCGCGGATCCATCACCGTGGCCGTAATGGTGGTCCTCGCGGTCGGGCTGCGGCTGTGGCAGCAGACGCGGACGGTACGGGCGACGCGACAGCTGCGCACCCTGGCATCGGCCACCGCGACGGTGCGCCGCCGGGCCGACGAATCCGAGGAACCGCTCGAGCGTGAAGTGCCGGTGAGCGACCTGGTGCCCGGCGACGTCGTGACGCTGCGGGCCGGCGACGTGGTGGCAGCCGATCTGCGGCTGCTGTCCTGCACCGACCTCCTCATCGACCAGTCGGTGCTCAGCGGTGAGGCGCTGCCGGTGCGCAAGAGCGCCTCGGTGGCCGACGGCGCCGCGGCCGGCACCGGGATCATCGAATCGGCCAGCCTGTGCTTCGCGGGATCGGCCGTGGTCGCGGGAAGCGGTACCGCGGTGGTGGTGGCCACCGGAAGTCAGACCTACGGCGGATCGCTCGCGCGCGACGCCGCTCGCGTGCGCACGGAGTCCAGCTTCGACATCGGGGTCCGCACCGTCGGCTGGACCCTGATCCGGTTCATGCTGGTGCTGGTCCCGATCGTGTTCGTGGTCAACGGATCAGTCTCTGGAATCTGGTCCCAGGCAGCGATGTTCGCGGTGGCGGTGGCGGTCGGCCTGACCCCGGAGATGCTGCCCGTCATCGTCACCTCCAATCTCGCACGGGGTGCCACCCGGCTGGCCCGCGACCGGGTGGTGGTGAGCCGGCTCAACGCCATCCAGGATCTGGGTGCGGTGGAGGTGTTGTGCGTCGACAAGACCGGAACCCTCACCGAGGACCGGGTGGTCTACGCCAACAGCATCGACGTCACCGGCCGGATCGATCACGGGGTTGCCGAGTTCGCCTACCTCGCATCATTTTTCGCCGATGAGTCGCACGACCGGCTGGACGCCGCGATGTGCGAGATGCTGGCCGAACACGGCATGCCGTTGCTGGCCGAGGCCGCTTTCGACAAGGTCGACGAGATCGCCTTCGACCCTGCGCGCCGCCGCTCCAGCGTGGTGGTGCAGCGCCAGCCGGATGAGCATGTACTGATCTGCAAAGGTGATCCCGACCGGGTGCTGCCGCGCTGCTCGCGGGTGTGGCTGGAGCAGGCGGATGTCGCGCTGGGCGACGACGTCCGGCTGGAGGCCGACGATCTCGTTCAGGCTTACCGCAGGCAGGGGATGCGGGTGCTGGCCGTGGCGGTCAAGCCGGGACCCGCCCGCCTGGAGCATTACCGCGAGGACGACGAAACCGACCTGATACTGGCCGGATTCGTGGGATTCGTCGATCCGGTACGGGCCAGCGCGGCGCCCGCTGTCGGCCGGCTCGCCGACTGCGGCGTCGAGGTGAAGATTCTCACCGGCGACAGCGCGATCGTCGCCCGGCAGGTCGCCGGCCAGGTCGGGGTCGACCCGGAGCGGGTGTTGGTCGGTACCCAGATCGACCGGATCGGCGACCACAGGTTACCCGCGGTGGTGACCGGAACGTCGGTGTTTGCCGAGTTGGGGCCGGGGCACAAGGTCAGGATCGTGTCCGCGCTCCGCCAAAATGGCTGTGCTGTCGGCTTTCTCGGTGACGGAGTGAACGACGTCGCGGCGTTGCGCACCGCCGACGCCGGGATCGCCGCCGACACCGCCACCGACGCGGCCAAGGACGCCGCCGACGTGATCCTGTTGGACAAGGATCTCGAAGTGGTGGCCCGCGCCGTGGTCGAGGGCCGGCGCACGTTGGCCAACACCATGAAGTACGTCAAGATCACCGCCGCGTCGAACTTCGGCAACGTGTTGTCGGTCGTCGCCGCAAGTGTTCTCCTGCCGTTCCTGCCGATGCTGCCCATCCAGTTGATGGTGCAGAACCTGCTGTACGACACCGCACAACTGGCCTTGCCGTGGGACCGGGTCGAGCGTGACTACCTGCGTGCGCCGCGACGGTGGCCGTCGGACGGCCTGGTCGGCTTCATGGTGGTCTTCGGTGTGCTGAGCTCGATGTTCGACCTGGCCACATTCGCCGCGCTGTGGTGGATCTTCGGGGCCGGCCAGAACCCGGCGATGTTCCATGCCGGTTGGTTTGTCGAAGGCCTGCTGACCCAGCTCGCGGTGGTGCTGGTGCTGCGCTCGACAATGGCGCCGTGGCGCGGCGCGCGTCCCGCCCGCATCGTGGTGGCGGCAGCCGCCGTCGTGGCGGGTGTGGGTCTGGTCCTCGGGTTCACCCCGTTGGCCGGTCTGCTCCAAATGAGTCCGTTGCCAATGACATACGCACTGTGGTTGACCGCGGTCGTGGCGGCGTACGGACTCGCCGCGCACGTGGTCAAGCGCAGGTACCTTCGCCGGCACCGTAGCTGGCTGTAATTCCTTCACGATTTCGAAAGCGAGCGCAGGATGACGACTGCGGAGATGTTGCTGCGCCTTGGGACCGGGGTGGGCCTGGGGGCACTGATCGGACTGGAGCGCCAGTACCGGGCGCGTATGGCGGGGCTGCGCACCAATGCGCTGGTGGCCGCCGGGGCCACGCTTTTCGTGTTGCTCTCGGCGCACGGCTTCGCCGGTGCCACCGCTGACCCGACACGGGTGGCCGCCCAGATTGTGTCCGGTATCGGATTTCTCGGCGGCGGGGTGATCCTGCGCGAGGGATTGACCGTGCGCGGGCTGAACACCGCGGCCACCCTCTGGTGTTCGGCGGCGGTCGGTGCGCTGGCGGGGGCCGGCATGTACGTCGAGGCGGTCGCCGGTGCCGGTGTCGTGGTCGCCGTGCACGTGATCCTGCGGCCGGTCGGGATGTTCGTGGACCGGCAGCCCGACACCGGGACCGAGACCCCGACCACCTACACGTTCCGCGCGATGGCAGCCGACAGCGCCGAGGCGCACGTGCGCACAGTTCTGGTAGATGCACTGTCCCGCACCGATTTTGCGCTGCAATCGGTGCAGAGCACGCACATGGCCGACGGCGACCGGGTTGAGGTGTGCGCGACGCTGAGGGCACCCGGGCGTGACGACAAGGGCATGGAGACGGCGGTCAGCCGGTTGTCGTTCGAGCCGTCGGTGATCAGTGTGCGGTGGCAGATCGACGAACCAGAGACCAACGAGGATCAGGACTGAGGCGATATGGCTGTGACACAAACCTTTCCGACCCGCGGCGCCCTGTCGCGACCGTCCCGCAGCGTGGCTGCCGACGTGCTGGTGTTCGTCGGCGCGGCCGCGGTGCTGTGGGTGGTCGTGCGGCTCGTGCAGAGCGCCGCAGTGCCGTGGCAGGTGACCTCCGCCCCGTCCTCGGTGTCCACCGATCTGGCGAATCTGCCGTACTACGCGGGCCGGTCGCTGTTGCGCATGTTCGCCGCGCTCGGGCTGTCGCTGGTGTTCACCTTCGTCTACGCCACCGCCGCGGCACGCTTGCGGCGGGCCGAGAAGGTGCTGATCCCACTGCTGGACATCCTGCAGTCGGTGCCGATCCTGGGCTTCCTGTCGATTACCATCACCGGCTTCATCGCGTTGTTCCCGGGCTCGGAGCTCGGGCTGGAATGCGCCGCGATCTTCGCGATCTTCACGTCGCAGGCCTGGAACATGACGTTCTCGTTCTACTACTCGCTGAAATCGCAGCCGCGTGAGCTGGATGAGGCCTGTCGGCTGCTGAGACTGTCTCGGTGGCAACGGTTCTGGCGGGCGGATCTGCCCGGCGGCATGATCCCGCTGGTGTGGAACGGCATGATGAGTTTCGGCGGCGGCTGGTTCTTCCTCACCGCGGCCGAGGCGCTCAGCGTCAACAACCACGAATTCGCGTTGCCGGGTATCGGCGCGTTCGTCGCCGCCGCGAGCGACGCAGGTGAACTGAACAAGGTGCTGGTGGCGATCTCGGTGATGATCGTGATGGTGGTCGGGGTGAACGTGCTGTTCTGGCGCCCGCTCACGGCCTGGGTGGAACGGTTCCGGATGGAGGATTCCGAGGCGGCGCAGGCGCCACGCAGTATCACCCTGGACGTGTTGCGCCGGTCGAATGTCTCGCGCCTGGTGGGACGTCCGCTCGGTTTTCTGGTCTACCCGATGGATCGGGTGATGTCGGTGTTCGGCATCGCCGAGCGCCCACTACGGACCGCGATGGCCCGGCGCCGGTTGGGGGACTGGGTGTTCGGGGTCGTTCTGGCGGTACTCATCGGGTACGGCTGCTATCGCGCGATCGGTTTCATCTCGAGCACCGTCGGTCTCGGCGAGGTCGGCGATGCACTGCTACTCGGGCTGGCCACCTTTGCCCGGGTCGTGGTGCTGGTGGCGGTCGCGACCGCGATCTGGGTTCCGGTGGGGGTGTGGATCGGATTGAACCCCAAGGTGTCCCGGCTGGCGCAACCGGTGGTCCAGGTGCTGGCGTCGTTTCCGGCGAACTTCCTGTTCCCTCTGGTCACCGCGGTGTTGCTGTTCACCGGCATCAGCCTGAACATCGGCGGCATCCTGTTGATGGCACTCGGTGCGCAGTGGTACATCCTGTTCAATGTCATCGCGGGGGCCAGCGCGATCCCCAACGACCTGCGCGAGGCCGCCGCCAATCTCCGGCTACCGCGAATGCTGTGGTGGCGCAAGCTGATTCTTCCCGCGATCTTCCCGAGCTACGTCACGGGCGGCATCACTGCCGCGGGCGGGGCCTGGAATGCGTCCATCGTGGCCGAGGTGGTCAGCTTCAACGGCACCACGCTGACCGCAACCGGTCTGGGTGCCTACATCACCCATGCGACCGCGGCAGGCGACGGCGGTCGCATCCTCGTCGGCGTGATCGTCATGAGCATGTACGTGGTCGCGACCAACCGGCTGTTCTGGCGTCGCCTGTACACCTTGTCCGAACGCCGATTCTCCTTGTCCTGAAATGAAATCCGATGGAGGTTCCCATGACCGACAACGTACTGATCAGCGTCGACGGCGTGAGCAAGAGTTTCACCGGGTCGGCCGGTGACTCCCTGCTGGTGCTCGACGACATCAAGCTGGACCTGCGGGCCCGCGAGGTCGTCGCACTGCTGGGCCGCTCCGGCTCCGGCAAGTCGACCCTGCTGCGCACGATCGCCGGCCTGATCGCCCCGACGAGCGGCTCCGTCCGTTATCGCGGCACCGAGCTCAACGGCGCGAATCCAGGCACCGCCATGGTGTTTCAGACGTTCGCGCTGATGCCGTGGCTGACCGTGCAGGACAATGTCGAGCTCGGCCTGGCCGCCCGCGGTGTGTCGCCGTCACGGCGGCGGGCGCAGGCCCTGGCCGCGATCGACATGATCGGCCTGGACGGGTTCGAATCGGCTTATCCGAAGGAGCTTTCCGGCGGCATGCGGCAGCGGGTCGGGTTCGCCAGGGCGCTGGTGCTGGAGCCGGATCTGCTGTTGATGGACGAGCCGTTCTCCGCGCTGGACGTGCTGACCGCCGAGAACCTGCGCACCGAGCTGATGGCGCTGTGGACCGGAGGGCAGTTCCCGACCCAGGCGATCTGCCTGGTGACCCACAACATCGAGGAGGCCGTGCTGCTCGCCGATCGGGTCATCGTGCTGGACGCCAACCCCGGCCGGATCCGCGCCGAGGTCAGCGTGGACCTGGCCCGGCCCAGGGACCGCCGCGCTCCGGCGTTCGAGGCGCTGGTTGACAAGCTCTACGAGCTGTTGACCGGTACCGAATCCGGTGCGGCGCGGCCCGAATCCACCGAGGCGACCCCGACGAGCGTCCCGCTGCCGGATGCCACCGTCGGCGGCCTGGCCGGGCTGGTCGAGATCGTCTACGCCAGAGGCGGGAAAGCCGACCTGCCCGACATCGCCACCGAACTCAACTTCGAGATCGACGACCTGCTGCCGCTCGTGGACGCCGCGGCCATGCTCGGGATGTTGCACGTGCGCCACGGGGACCTCGAATTGACGGTTACCGGAGGTGAATTCACCACCGCCGACATCCAGTCGAGCAAGCGGATCTTCGCCGAGCAGGCGCGCACACGGGCGCCGTTGGTCCGCACCATCTGCACCGCGCTGGGTACCAGCTCCGATGGAAACCTGCGGGCCGGGTTCTTCCTGGATCTGCTCCGGCGTGGGTTCGGTCCGGACGACGCCCAGCGCCAACTCGACATCGCGATCGACTGGGGTCGCTACGGCGAGCTGTTCGACTACGACACCGACAGCGACCAGATCTCGGCAGATCCAGTGGCCGGCGTCAGCGCGGGATCATCCGACCCATCGCGGAGGCGAACAGCTTCTGGTAGCCGGAGCCGGTGATCCGCACGATGACGTCGAGGATCTTGGCGTCGGCCCCGACCAGCACGCGCGCCTTGTCCTTGCGCACGGCCTCGAGGATGATCGTGGCGGCGCGCTGGGGAGTGGTGTTGGCCAGCTGCCGATCGAAGGTTTCCGCGAGCGCCTTCTGGTCCAGTCCCTCGGCGACGGTGGCATTGCGCGCGATGGCGGTCTTGATCCCGCCCGGGTGCACACACGTCACCTTGACCGGATGCTTGGCCAGGGCCATTTCCTGACGCAGGGCCTCGGTGAAGCCGCGCACCGCGAACTTGGCCGAGTTGTAGGCGGCCTGGCCGGGAACCGAGAAGATGCCGAACAGGCTGGAGACGTTGATGACGTGCCCGTCGCCGGAGGCGATCAGGTGCGGCAGGAAGGCCTTGGTGCCGTTGACGACGCCCCAATAGTCGACGTCCATCACCCGCTCGATGTCCTTGAACTGGCTGATCTCGACGTCGCCGCTGAATGCGATGCCTGCGTTGTTGTAGATCTGGTTGACCTTGCCGAAGTGCTCCTTGACCGCGTCGGCGTAGAGCAGGAAAGCCTCGCGCTCGGTGACGTCGAGCCGGTCGGTCTTGACCTCGGCGCCGATCGCCTTGAGGCGTTCCTCGGTGACGGCCAGGCCTTCGGTGTCGACGTCGCTGATCGCCAATTTGGCGCCCGAGCGTCCCAGCTCGATGGCCAGAGCCTGTCCGATGCCTGATCCGGCGCCGGTTACGACGGCGACCTTTCCGGCGAAGCCTTCCATGCCCACTCCCTTGTGTCGTTCGACCTTTTGTCGAGATTAGCCGGTACCCGCGGTCTCGCGTTCGTCGGCTGGCTTGGTGGCGGTCACCAGGTGAGTTCCCACATAAGGGCCGCCCCACCACATCCGCCAGCCGAGATTTCTTCGCCGCACGTCTTGCCAGCCGATGGCGCGCAACCGGTCGGTGTGGCGCCGGGTGTCCCAGATATCGGCGATCGCCAGTCGCCCACCGGGGCGCAACACCCGGGCGGCCTCATCGAGTGCGCGGGACCGGCCGGCGCGATCCGGGATGTTGTGAATGGCCAGGCTGCTGACGATGACGTCGACGCTGGCATCGTCGAACGGCAGCGCGGTCATGTCGCCGGTGTGTACCTCGACCCTGTCGGCGACGCCCTCGGCTGCCGCGTTGGCCAGAGTCTGCTCCGGCGAGTTGCCGGTCTGATCGGCACGCCACAGGTCGACGCCCAGGGCGCGTCCGTCCGGTAGCCGTTTGGCCGCGGCGTGCAGCACCGCGCCGCGCCCGCAGCCGAGATCGAGCAGCGTCTCATCGCCCCGCAGGGCCAGGTCGTCGAGGATGTCGCGCCACACCACGAACTTCCCGCGCCGCGTGGCGTGCACGAACAATCCGACGGTGGTCGCCAGCAACGCGGCCAAACCCCCTGCGAGCCGGCCGGTTCGGTGTCGACCGCGAACGATGCCGATGATCGCCGTGATCAGCAGGCCGATGAACGCGCCGCCGGCGATCGCGGCCTGGTTGCGTGCCGACACCTTGTTGTAATCGCCGTCGAATCCGTAATCCGGGGAGTCCATTTCTCCCACGGTAGGGCTATGACGCCGCCGCGCGCACCGGCCGCCATACCTGCGCCAGGGCCTCCAGCGGAATTCCGAGGGCGTCGCTCAGTCCGACGACCGTGCCGAACGCGGGGGAGGGCAGCCGGCCGGTCTCGATCTTGCGCAGGGTCTCCGGGGAGATGCCGGCATGTTCGGCCACCTCGTCGAGCGAGCGGGCGCCCCGGGCGGCGCGCAGGGTCTCGCCGAGCCGTCGGCCGGCCGCGATCTGTGCGGGTGTGAGCGGGGTGCGGACCACGGCTCCACGGTAGCGCCGGTATTTATATACCGCTAGTGTTGGTATTTAAATACCGAGGAAGGTGTAGACATGATCGAGCTGAAGACCGACGCCGAGATCGAGAAGATGCGGGTCACCGGGCGGTTCGTGGCCGAGGTGCTCAGCGAGCTGAGTGGGCTCGCCGCGATCGGAGTGAACCTGCTCGACCTCGAACACCACGCCCGCGACATGGTCAAACGCCGCGGCGCCGAGTCCTGCTACTGGGACTACGACCCGTCGTTCGGCAAAGGTCCGTTCCGCAACGTCATCTGCCTGTCGGTCAACGACGCTGTGCTGCATGGCCTTCCGCATGACTACCGGCTGTGCGACGGCGATGTGCTCAGCATGGACTTCGCGGTGTCCATCGACGGTTGGGTGGCTGACGCGGCGCGCACCGTGATCGTCGGCACCCCCGCGGCCGCCGACGTGCGACTGGTCCGGGCCACCGAGGAGGCGCTGGCCGCCGGAACCGCCGAAGCACGGCCGGGTAACCGGCTCGGCGACATCTCGGCCGCCATCGGCGCCGTCGCGGCCGACTACGGCTACCCGGTCAACCTCGAATTCGGTGGGCACGGGCTGGGCCGGACCATGCATGAGGACCCGCACGTGCCCAACCGCGGCAATCCGGGCCGCGGCATGAAGTTGCGGGCGGGGATGACGCTGGCGCTCGAACCGTGGCTTGCCGCCGGCACCAACCGCATCGTCTACGACCGCGACGGGTGGACCATCCGATCGGCCGACGGCTCCCGTACCGCCCACACCGAGAACACCGTGGCGATCACCGAGTCCGGCCCGCTGGTACTGACGTGCTGACTCTTGCTGCCGCCTAGTGCTCGGGGCGCAGCAACAGTGTCGCGACGACGCTGATCACCGCGGTGGCCACCAGGTACCCGCACGCCAACCAGGGGGTGCCGCCGCCCGCCGCGATCAACGCCGTCAGGATCAGCGGGGTCAGGCCAGAGGCGTAGACCCCGGAGAGCTGATACACCGTCGACAGCCCCGTGTAGCGGGTGCGGGTCGGGAACAGTGACGCGTACAGCGTGCCCTGCGCGCCGTAGAACCAGGCGTGAATGACCCCGAACGCCAACAACATTCCCACCGCGTACGCCACGATGTTGCCGGTGCCGAACAACGCGAACGCCGGGAACACCACGACCGCGTATGCGGCGATGCCCGACGCGTAGACGGCCTTCGGGCTGAACCGGTCGGCCAGGAGACCCGACACCGGCAGCAGCACCGCCATGAGCAGCGCTGCCGCGGTCACCACGGCCAGGACGGGCACCTTGCCCAGGTGCAGGGTCGCGGTGGCATACGAGATGGTGAACACGCCCCAGGTGTTGAACGCGGCGCCCTCGCCCCAGCGTGACAAGAGGCCCAGCACGGTCGAGCGCAGCGTCGGGGGACGGAAGATCTCCTTCACGGGGACCGCCGAGCGTTCGTCGTCGTCGCGCAGCTTCTCGAACGCCGGGGTCTCGGCCACCCGGAACCGCACCACGACGCCGAAGATCACCAGCACGACGCTGAACAGGAACGCGATCCGCCACCCGTAGGCCTGGAACGCCTCGGCCGACAGCCACAGCTGCAACAGTACGAACACCCCGGTGCCGAGCGCCAGGCCCAGCGCCAGCCCGACCTGGGGGATGCTCCCGAACAATCCGCGGCGATGACGAGGGCTGTGCTCGACGGCCAGCAGCACCGCGCCGGCCCACTCACCGCCGAGGGCGAATCCCTGAACCACGCGCAACACCAGAAGCAGGACCGGCGCCAGCACACCGATCTGCGCCGCGGTGGGCAGCACACCCATCAACGCGGTGGCCGTGCCCATCAGCAGCATCGTCAGGGCGAGCGTCTTCTTGCGGCCGATCCGGTCGCCGATGTGACCGAAGACGAATCCGCCGATGGGCCGGACCAGGAACCCGACCGCGAACGTGGCGAACGCCAGCATCGTGCCGACGAAAGAGCTCTGGTCCGGGAAGAAGGTGTGGTTGAACACCAGGCTCGCGGCCGTGGCGTACAGGAAGAAGTCGTACCACTCGATCGTCGTCCCGAGCACGCTGGCCAGGACCGCGGTGCGCACCGTGGCGGGATTGGTGGGTGTCGCTGGGCCCGTCTGGGCGGGGGCGGCGACGGGCGTCAATGTCACCCTAGTTGTCTAGTTACCGCCACTCGCCCCGCCCAGCGTTGTGCGCACCCTGATCGAAACCCGCCCCGAAAGAAGCGAAATGGTCGCTACCGTCGTGCGGCAGCGACCATTTCGTTGACTTCGGAGATCAGGGAAGCTGGTTACCCGAAGGCCAGATCGATGATCTCCTGCTGTTCGACGGCATGCACCTTCGACGACCCCGAGGACGGAGCCGACATCGCGCGCCGCGAGATCCGCCTGATCGGGGTGAAGTAGTCCGGCAGCACCTCGGGCAGGGTCAGGCCCAGCGACGGCCATGCACCCTGGTTGGCCGGCTCCTCCTGTACCCAGAACTTCTCCGTGGCGTTCGGGTAGCGGTCCAGCGTCTCCGCCAGCCGGCGCCGCGGCAGCGGGGCGAGCTGTTCGAGACGCACGATCGCGACGTCCTCACGGTTGTCCTTGGCCTTGCGCGCCGCCAGGTCGTAATAGATCTTGCCGCTGCACAACAGGACCCGGGTGACCTTGCTGCGGTCGCCCTCACCATCGGTGTAGGAGGCTTCCTCCAGCACCGAGCGGAACTTGTTCTCGGTGAAGTCCCGGATGTCGCTGACGGCGGCCTTGTTGCGCAGCATCGACTTCGGGGTGAAGACGATCAGCGGACGCTGGATGCCGTCGAGGCCGTGGCGGCGCAACAGGTGGAAGTAGTTCGCCGGGGTCGACGGCACCGCGATGGTCATCGAACCCTCGGCCCACAGCTGCAGGAAGCGCTCGATGCGGCCCGACGTATGGTCGGGGCCCTGGCCCTCGTGGCCGTGCGGCAGCAGCAGCACGACGTCGGACAGCTGACCCCACTTGGCCTCACCGGAGCTGATGAACTCGTCGATGATCGACTGGGCGCCGTTGACGAAGTCGCCGAACTGGGCCTCCCACAACACCATTGCGTCCGGATTGCCCACCGAGTAGCCGTATTCGAAGCCCACCGCGGCGTACTCCGACAGCGCCGAGTTGTACACCAGGAGCTTGCCGCCGGTCGGGGTGCCGTCGGTGCTCGTGGCCAGCAGCTGCAGCGGGGTGAACTCCTCGCCGGTCTTGCGGTCGACGATCACGGCGTGGCGCTGGGTGAACGTGCCGCGCTGGGTGTCCTGGCCGCTCAACCGGACCAGCTTGCCC
Organism: Mycobacterium sp. DL99; assembly: GCF_004762045.1. Lineage (GTDB taxonomy): Bacteria > Actinomycetota > Actinomycetes > Mycobacteriales > Mycobacteriaceae > Mycobacterium. Next base: position 4,848,834 of record NZ_SJOM01000007.1, on the reverse strand, counting down.
TCCGAGATGAGCGACCCGAGCGCGAGCAGCTCGGCGAATGCCCAGTCGACCTTGCCTTCGTAGGCCATCTCCCGGCGCTTCTCCAGCACCGGCTTGACGCGCGGGTGCACGGTGAACCCGTCCGGCAGGGCCAGGTGGGCATCGCCGATCCGGGCCAGCAGCGACTTGTCCACCGCGGTGGCCAGCCGCTGCGGGATCTGCTGGTCGGACTCGACGGACTCGCTGGGTTCGGCGGCGTGCTTCTCCAGTTCGCGCACCTCGTTGAACACCCGCTCGAGCTGGCCCTGGTAGTCGCGCAGGGCGTCCTCGGCCTCTTTCATCGAGATGTCGCCGCGGCCGATCAGGGCCTCGGTGTAGGCCTTGCGGGAGCCGCGCTTGGTGTCGATGACGTCGTACATGTACGGCTGGGTCATCGACGGGTCGTCGCCTTCGTTGTGTCCGCGGCGGCGGTAGCACAGCATGTCGATGACGACGTCCTTCTTGAACGCCTGGCGGAAGTCCACGGCCAGCCGCGCCACCCAGGCGCACGCCTCCGGGTCGTCGCCGTTGACGTGGAAGATCGGCGCACCGATCATCTTGGCGACGTCGGTGCAGTACTCGCTGGAGCGCGAATCCGTTGGCGCCGTGGTGAACCCGATCTGGTTGTTGACCACGATGTGGACCGTGCCGCCGGTCGTGTAACCGTTGAGCAGCGCGAGGTTCAGTGTCTCGGCGACCACGCCCTGGCCGGCGAATGCCGCGTCGCCGTGCAACATCAGCGGGACGACGGGGTACTCACCGGAGACGTCGGCGTCCCTGCTGCCGTCCAGTAGATCCTGCTTGGCCCGGACCAGGCCCTCGAGCACCGGGTCGACCGCTTCGAGGTGCGACGGGTTGGCGGTCAGCGACACCTGAATGTCGTTGTCGCCGAACATCTGGATGTAGTTGCCGGATGCGCCGAGGTGGTATTTCACGTCGCCGGAGCCATGCGCCTGCGACGGGTTCAGGTTGCCCTCGAACTCGGTGAAGATCTGGCTGTAGGGCTTGCCTACGATGTTGGCCAGCACGTTGAGCCGGCCGCGGTGTGGCATGCCGATGACGACCTCGTCGAGCGCGTGCTCGGCGCACTGGTCGATCGCGGCGTCCATCATCGGGATGACGGTCTCTGCACCTTCGAGCGAGAAGCGCTTCTGCCCAACGTATTTGGTTTGCAGGAAGGTCTCGAACGCCTCGGCCGCATTGAGCTTGCTCAGAATGTACTTCTGCTCGGCGACGGTCGGCTTGTCATGCTTGATCTCGACGCGTTCCTGCAGCCAGCGTTGCTGCTCGGGCTCGAGGATGTGGGTGTACTCCACGCCGATGTGGCGGCAGTACGCATCCCGCAGCACCGACAGCACATCGCGCAGCTTCATGTGTTGCTTGCCGGAGAACCCGTCCACCTTGAACTCGCGGTCCAGGTCCCACAGCGTCAGCCCGTGGGTGTTGACGTCGAGGTCCGGGTGACTGCGGAACCGGGTGTTGTCCAGTCGCAGCGGGTCAATGTCGGCCATCAGGTGGCCGCGGTTGCGGTAGGCCGCAATCAGTTCGATGACACGTGCGTTCTTGTCGGCGATGGAGTCCGGGTTGTCCGTGCGCCAGCGCACCGGCTCGTACGGGATGCCGAGTTCGCGGAAGATTTCGTCGAAGAACTCGTCGTCCAGCAGCAACTGGTGGATGGTGCGCAGGAAGTCACCCGACTCCGCGCCCTGGATGATGCGGTGGTCATACGTCGAGGTCAGGGTGATCAGCTTGCCGATGCCCAGGTCGGCGATGCGTTCCTCGCTGGCGCCCTGGAACTCGGCCGGGTACTCCATGGCGCCGGCACCGATGATGGCGCCCTGGCCCTGCATGAGCCGCGGCACCGAGTGCACGGTGCCGATGGTGCCCGGGTTGGTCAGCGAGATCGTCACGCCGGAGAAGTCCTCGGCGGTCAGCTTTCCGTCGCGGGCCCGCCGCACGATGTCCTCGTATGCTGCGATGAACTGGCCGAAATGCATGGTCTCGCAGCGCTTGATCGCGGCCACGACCAGTGAGCGGCTGCCGTCCTTGCCGGGCAGGTCGATGGCCAGGCCCAGATTCGTGTGGGCCGGCGTGACCGCGGCGGGCTTGCCGTTGGCCTCGGCGAAGTACCGGTTCATGTTCGGGAACTTCTTGACCGCCTGCACGATGGCGTAGCCGAGCAGGTGGGTGAAGCTGACCTTGCCGCCGCGGGTGCGCTTGAGGTGGTTGTTGATGACGACGCGGTTGTCGATCATCAGCTTGGCCGGGATGGCCCGCACGCTCGTCGCGGTGGGCACCTCCAGCGAAGCGTTCATGTTCTTGACGACGGCTGCTGCGGCGCCGCGCAGCACCTGCGTCTCGTCGCCCTCGGCCGCGGTGGGAGCGGCCGGCGCAGCCTTGGCCGGAGCCGCTTTTGCCGGAGGCTTCGCGGGCGCCGCCGGAGCGGCGGTCGCCGGAGCGGGCGCCGCAGGCGCGGCCGGAGTTGCTGCTGGCGCAGCCGGCGCTGCTGGCGCGGCCGGAGTTGCTGCTGGCGCAGCCGGCGCCGTCGACTGACCGTTGGCGACGGTGTTGTCGGTGGTGGGCTCAGGGGAGTAGTCGACCAGAAATTCGTGCCAACTCGGATCCACCGAAGAGGGATCCTCGCGGAACTTGCGATACATCTCCTCGACCAACCACTCGTTCTGCCCGAATGGTGAAGGTGAACTGCTCACGGCAGACACTCGCCTCGATTCTTATGTCCGGCTCGCCGTCACAAGGAGGCTTGCCGCTTGTGTTTCTTCTGTGGGCGGTTGACCCCGCTCGACCGCCGCATAAAGGCTATCGCCTTTCGGCGCGACCCGAGGTCGGCATGGGCCTCAGGACTTTGCGGACGGCAGTACATGCAGCGTTGCAGGCCACCGCGGCGGGGGCGCGCCGAACGCCTGGCGGGCGTTGGCGACGATCTTCTTACCCATCAGCCGGTTGCCGACACCGCCGATGACAGCACCGATACCCACCGGCAGCATCTTGCCGAAAGCCATCGCGCCGCGCTTGAGCGTATACCGCTTGACGAAGTACTTGACCAGCCGGGAGTTGAGCTGCGACACGGCGGGCAACGGTAGGGTCGCGGCACCGTCGGACAGCCATGCGCCGCTTGTGCGTCCGGTGCCCAGGAGGTCGGCGATGGCGTGCTTGCTGTCATCGCCGACGAGCACCGAGAGCACCAGGGCGCGGCGCCGTTCGCGGTGGTCGGCGGGGATGCCGTGGACCTCGGCGACCGCCAGCACGAACACCGACGTGGCTTCGAGGAACACGACTGTCTCGCCGGCGACGGCCGACAGGGCCACCAGGGTCCCGATGCCCGGGAACGCCGCCGCGGAGCCGACGGCGGCACCGCTGGCCATCACTGCGGCCAGGTAGTGCTTCTCGAGCCGGGTGACGATCTGGGCCGGGGTGGCATCGGGCTGGTTGCTGCGAAGCCGGTCCACGTACGCCTTGACCGCGGGCGCCTGGACCCGTGAGCTGCCCTCGATGATGGTCGAGAGCACCCTGGCGGCGGCGCTGGGATCTTCGGACGCCTCGACCGTCGCAGGCAGTTGTGGCTTGGACCGCGCACGCACTTCGGGGCCTCCCAGGTGTGAACCCATCGTTGACTGCCAGGCTAACGCGTGACCTGACGCCGGGAGAACGAACGACGACCGGCTGCGGGTGCCCGAGGGTGACGGCTGTCACTGCGTACGTCCGCCGGACGTGACGGGGAACAAAAAACTCAAATGCGGGGCTGTTCAACTTCATGGCATCATCGCCCGACGTGGGGCAGGCAGCATCGGCAACAGCGCACACTCGGATGCCGGGCCGGATCCGGATGATCCTGGTGCTGGGCGCCCTGGTGGCGCTGGGGCCGCTGACCATCGACATGTATCTGCCGGCGCTGCCCCGGATCGCCGACGAGCTCTCGGTCTCCTCCTCGGTGTCGCAGTTGACGCTCACCGGCACCCTGGCCGGCCTGGCACTCGGCCAGCTGATCGTCGGCCCGCTGTCCGATTCGCTGGGCCGCAGGCGTCCCTTGATGGCGGGCATCGTGCTGCACATGGTGGCCTCGGTGCTGTGTGTACTGGCGCCCAACATCGCGATCCTCGGGCTGGCCCGCGGACTGCAGGGCATGGGTGCGGCGGCCGCCTCGGTGGTGGCCATCGCCGTGGTCGGTGACCTCTACAGCGGCACGGCGGCGGCGACGGTGATGTCGCGGTTGATGCTGGTGCTCGGGGTGGCTCCGGTGCTGGCGCCGTCGTTGGGCGCGGCGGTGCTGTTGCACGGGTCCTGGCACTGGGTCTTCGTCGCGCTGGTGGTGGCGGCCGGCGGACTGTTGGTGATGGCTGCGCTCGCCCTGCCCGAGACGCTGCCGGTTTCGCACCGGCGCCCGCTGGCGGTGGGCGGCATCATCGGCACCTACGTCGAGCTTCTGCGTGACTCGCGGTTCGTGATCCTGGTGCTGGTCGCCGCGCTGGGCATGTCCGGGCTGTTCGCCTACATCTCGGCCGCGCCGTTCGTCCTGCAGGGCCATTACGGTCTGGACCAGCAGGCGTTCGCGTTGGTGTTCGCCGCGGGCGCCATCGCGCTGATCGGCTCCACACAGTTCAACGTGGTGTTGCTGCGCCGGTTCTCGCCGCAGGCCATCACGGTGGCGGCGCTGACCTGGTCGACACTGGCCGGCGTGGTGTTCGTCGCACTGACGGTCGCGCACGTGGGCGGGCTGTCCGCGTTCTTGGTGCCGGTGCTGGCGATCCTGGCCGGGATGGGTCTGGTGCTTCCCAATGCCCCGGCGGTGGCGCTGTCGCGCCATCCCGACGCTGCCGGAACGGCGGCCGCGCTGCTGGGCGCGGCGCAGTTCGGGCTCGGTGCCGCGGTGGCACCCGCGATCGGGGCCCTGGGCAACGGTGCGCCGGCGTTGTCGTGGGTGATGACGGCCGGCATGGCGATCGCCTTGGCAGCGCTGCTGATGGTGGGTCGGCGTAACGGTGACGACGATGCCGGCGAATACCCAGGCGACACGCTCGACGTCGCTCCGGAGGCGGTTGTCGAGCCGGCCTGACCCGTCCCGGGTAGCGTCGGCTGGGCGCGCCAACAACCCAAATTAGGTCGGACCCGAGGCCCAACCCACCACATTCGACATGTCTCCAGTGCTGAACGCCCGCACCCCGAGCCCGCAGGGCAGGGTGTCCGCGCGTCCGGAGAATCCGTGGAACGCGCTGTGGGCCATGATGGTCGGCTTCTTCATGATCCTGGTGGACGCGACGATCGTCGCGGTCGCCAACCCCACGATCATGGATCAGCTCGGTGCGGACTACGACGGGGTCATCTGGGTGACCAGTGCGTACCTGCTCGCTTATGCGGTGCCGTTGCTCGTCGCCGGTCGGCTCGGCGATGTGTACGGGCCCAAGAACCTCTATCTGGCCGGACTGGCCGTGTTCACCTTGGCCTCGCTGTGGTGTGGTCTGGCCGGCAGCGTCGAGATGTTGATCGCCGCACGCGTGGTGCAGGGCATCGGCGCGGCGTTGTTGACGCCGCAGACCTTGTCGACGATCACCCGCATCTTCCCGCCCGAGCGGCGCGGGGTGGCGATGAGCGTGTGGGGTGCGACCGCCGGGGTGGCCACCCTGGTCGGGCCGCTGGCCGGTGGCGTGCTGGTCGGGGGACTGGGCTGGCAGTGGATCTTCTTCGTCAACGTGCCGATCGGAATCCTGGGTCTGGCGCTGGCGGTGTGGTTGGTTCCGGTGCTGCCGACCCAGCCGCACCGGTTCGACGTGCTGGGCGTGGTGTTGTCCGGCGTCGGCATGTTCCTGATCGTGTTCGCGCTGCAGGAGGGGCAGTCGCGGGACTGGGCGCCGTGGGTGTGGGCCACCGGGGCCGTCGGCATCGCGGTGATGGTGGCGTTCGTGTGCTGGCAGGCGGTCAACACCGCCGAGCCGCTGATCCCGCTGCGGATCTTCAAAGACCGCGACTTCAGCCTGGCCAACGTGGGCGTCGCGACGATCGGGTTCGCGGTGACAGCGATGATCCTGCCGCTGATGTTCTACGCCCAGACCGTATGCGGACTGTCGCCGATCCGCTCGGCCCTGTTGACCGCGCCGACCGCGATCGCCAGCGGTGTGCTGGCACCGGTGGTGGGCCGCATCGTCGACCGGGCACATCCGACGCCGGTGATCGGCTTCGGCTTCTCGGCCATGGCGATCGGGTTGACCTGGCTGGCGCTGGAGATGACCCCGACGACACCGATCTGGCGGCTGCTGCTGCCGCAGGTGGTGATGGGCGTCGGGATGGCGTTCATCTGGTCCCCGCTGGCCGCGACGGCGACGCGCAACCTGCCACCGGACCTGGCCGGGGCGGGGTCGGGTGTGTACAACGCCACGCGCCAGGTCGGGTCGGTGCTGGGCAGCGCCGGTATCGCGGCGTACATGACGTCGCGCATCGGCGCCGAACTGCCGGGGGCGGCAAGTGCGGCGCCGCGCGGGGAGGGTGCGGCGGCCGAGCTGCCCGAGTTCCTGCACGCGCCGTTCGCCGCGGCGATGTCGCAGTCGATGCTGCTGCCTGCGTTCGTCGCGCTGTTCGGTGTGGTGGCGGCCCTGTTCCTGCTCGGTTTCGATGCCCGGCCCACCTTGGCGGCGGAGCCCGATCCGGAGCCCTACATCGATCCTCGTGACGACGATGACGACGACTACGTCGAGTTCGCCGTGAGCCATGACGGCGACGACGACGACGTGGACGACGAGGCGGTGACGGATGCATTCCGGGCGGTCCCCGTGGCTCAGCCGGTATCGGCTGACCCCGACCGGTGGGAGAACCTCTACGCCGAGTTCATGTCCGAGCGTGACCAAACAGTACGGCGCGATTGAGGTAACCACCGGGGTCGAACGCGGCCTTGACCGTGCGCATTGCCGCGATGTCGGCCTCGGTGCGTGACATCGCCACGTAGTCGCGTTTGCGTGAGCCGACGCCGTGTTCGGAGCTGACGTTGCCGCCGCAGTCGGCGATCAGCGTCATCATCGCGGCGTACAGCCCGGGTTCGGACTGGGTGGAGCAGCGCAGCACGTTCAGGTGCAGGTTGCCCTCGCCGATGTGACCGAACAGCACCGGGATGGCGTCTGGCGCGTGGCCGGCGATCAATTCGGTGGCCGCGTCGGTGAAACCCTGGATGGCTGACAGCGGCAGGGAGACATCGAATTTCAGTGGCGGGCCGAACAACCCGAGTACCTCGGCCACCGATTCGCGCACCTGCCACAACCGCTGCTGGGAGTTCGTGTCGACGCCGACGGCAGGTTCGCCGCAGAGGTCGGCGCCCTCGAGCGCATCGGCCAGGCGTTCGGTCTGGTCGCTGTCACCGGCCAGTTCGATCAGCAGCTGCCAGGCACCGTCGACCGGGGCGCCCACGCCGAGGTGCTCGGCGGTCAGTGCGCTGGCTCGGGCGTCGATCAACTCCAGGGCGGCGATGCCCTCGAGGTCGCGGAAGATGCGGCCGGCGCCGACCAGTGCGTCCAGGTTGGCGAACCCGCAGATGGCGGTGACCCGGTGGGTGGGGGAGGGATGTAGCCGGAGGTCCAGGCCGGTGATCACGCCGAGGGTGCCCTCCGCGCCGACGAAGAGGGAGGCCAGGTCGTAGCCGGTGTTGTCGCGTCGTACCCGGCTGTGCCGGTGCACCACCGACCCGTCGGGCAGTGCGACGTCCAGGCCCAGTACCTGCTCGCCCATGTTGCCGTACCGCACCGTGCGCAACCCCCCGGCGTTGGTGGAGGCCATGCCGCCGACCGTGGCCGATTCCCGCGCGGCAAGGTCCACCCCGAACGCCAGCCCGGCCGCGGTGGCAGCTCGCTGCACGGCGGCCAGCGTCACCCCGGCACCGACACTGACCCGGCGCTCGACGGTGTCGACGGTGCCGATCTCGGTGAGTCGCTCGGTGGACAGCAGGATGTCGTCGTTCTCGGGCACCGTCCCGGCCACCAGCGAGGTTCGGCCGCCCTGCACCGTGACACACGCTCCGGCGTCGCGGCAGGCCCGCAGCACCGCGGCCACTTCGTCGGCGCTGCCGGGGCGGACCAGCGCGGTGGCCTGTCCGCGGTAACGCCCGGTGTGGTCGACGCAGCGACCGTCCAACACGTCGGGGTCGGTGGTGACGTACCCGGCACCGACGATCCCGGCAAGCGTTTCGGTAAGCGTTTCAGTCACCGGTCGGGTGTATCACAGGATCGGTCAGGGCCAGGAATGCACCGAGCGCGATCAGGCTGTCCGGCTGAGCCGGCAGATAGTCGGTGAGCTGGGGTGAGCGCACGATGTACGCGACATATTTGGCCCGGCTGATCGCCACGTTGAGCCGGTTGCGGTTCAGCAGGAACCCGATCCCGCGGGGCACATCGGCGGCCGAGGACGCCGTCATCGATACGAAGACCACAGGTGCCTGTCGGCCCTGAAACTTGTCCACCGTGCCGGCCTGTACCTCGGTCAGGCCCGCCGCGTCGAGAGCTCGACGCACGGTGGTCACCTGGGCGTTGTAGGGCGTCACCACCAGGAAGTGGTCCTGCCCCAGCGGCGTGCTGCCGTGCTCGTCGGTCCATGTGGTGCCGAGCAGGCCGGTGATGGCCGCGACGATCGCTGCGGACTCTTCGGGACTGTCGGTCGAATTGCCCAGGTGCCCGACCTCGAGTACCCGAACTCCGGGTTCGATACCGTCGAGTTTGCGTGCGCCACTGACCTTTTCGTGTGACTTCAGCCGACCGTCATAGGACAGGCGCGACACCGGGCCGCACACTGCCGGATGCATCCGAAACGAGCAGTCCAGGAAGTAGCCGCGGTCGGCCGGCAGCGTGTGCGCACCCTCGACCAGCCACCCCAATGCGGAATCGTCGACCGGTGCCGGATGGGTGCCCTGGCAGACCTGGGGCAATTGCTGCGGATCCCCCAGGAGCAGAAGGTTGCGTGCGGCCGGGGCCACCGCGACGGTATTGGCCAGGTTGAACTGGCCGGCCTCTTCGATCACCAGCAGGTCGAGGCAAAGGCGCGGGACCCGGGCCTCGTTCGCGAAATCCCATGCGGTACCGCCGATCACGCATCCGGGATGATCGGCGATGAACGAGGCGTACTGATTCTGGTCGATCTCAGTCCACCGGGGGTCGGCGCCCTTGCGTTTCTTGGCAACCAGCGCGGCGTCCACCCCGGCGTCGATCACCTGATCCAGCAGGTGCTCGATCACCGCGTGTGACTGCGCGACGATGCCGATCCGCCAGTGATATTCGTTGGCCAGGTGGGCGATGATCTTCGCCGACGTGTGGGTCTTGCCTGTGCCGGGCGGCCCGTGCACCGCGAGGTATGAGGAGTTCAGATCCAGCAGGGCCGCGGTGATATCGGCGGCGGTCTCCCCGCCGCGGGGCAGTGCCCGGCCGCTGACGGTGCGGGGTGGGCGGCGCAGCAGGACATCGGTCACCGCGTCGGCGGGCAGCTTCGGCAGACCGGCGGAGACGGTGGTTGCCGTGCTGTCGATGGATGCCTGCAGGGGCTTGGTGTTGATCGGCGGCCCGGGGGTCAGCGCGAACGGCACCTGGGCGAAGGTGTCGCCGTGTTTGGGTTGGCGTTCGGTGATCACCACCTCGGTGGGCGCATCCGGGTTGTTGCACTCGACGACGGCGGCGCTGCCGAAGCCGCGACGGTCCGGGTCGTCGGACAGGCCTGCCGGTGCCGGCGGGGCGTAGAGCGCGTACACCTCGGTGCCCAGCTCCCCGGTGTCGATGGTGCCGGTCAGCAGGACCTGTCGTTGTGGTTTGCGGGCCCGGGGCGGGGTGTGCCAGTCGGTCACGACCCGGGCTTGTTCGGCGACGAAAACACCTGTGCTGTCGGCCCATTCGTCGACGGGACTGTTGATCCGATCGAAATGACCCCACCAGAACGGTTTGTCCTCACGTTTGTGGAAACCGCGGGCCGCGGCGATGAGCGCCACCGCCTGTTGCTCGGCCGTTCGAGGTTCCACTCCGTCACCGGCGAAGCGCATCAGCTTGCGGTCGACGGCGTCGGCCTTCTCGATCGGTGCTCCGTCACGCACCGGTTGTGGGCCGCGCGGTGGCACCTCGGCTTCGAACGCTCGATTGATCAGCCAGTCCCGCAGCCGGTGGGTGGACCGGCAGTCGTAGCGGTTGTAGTCCTCGATCTCCTTGAGCACGGTGGCGGCCTCGTCGTGGTGACCGGCGTCGCGCAGTGCGCAGTAGCGTGCGTATTCGGTGATCGAATCGGTGGCCTTCGTGACCTCACCGCCGCGCAATTCGTTACCCATGTACAGCGGTTCCAGCGATTTGATGCTGTAGTTCTCGGTGCCGACGCGAATGCTCTTGCGTACCAACGGAAGCAGATCGACGAGGATACCGTTGCGCAGCAGGTCGTCGACATCGTTCTCGCCGACCCCGTAGCGGCCGGTCAGACGCAGCAGGGTGCTGCGCTCATAGGGCGCGTAGTGGTAGATGTGCATCTTGGGAAAACGCTTGCGCCGCTTGCGGACCAGGTCCAGGAAATCGATGAGTACCTGGCGTTCGCTGGCCCGGTCGTGCGCCCACAACGGCTGGAAGTTCCCTTCGGCGCCCAGAACGCCCCACAGGTATTCCAGGCCCCAGTCCTGACCGTTGGCCGTCCACAACGGGTCGCCTTCGTAATCGAAGAACAGGTCGCCCTTGTCCGGATCCGGCAGCAGCATCAGCGGCTGCGGATCGGCGACTTCGTAGGGCGGCTTGCCATCTGGCCGCGGTGCCACCTGCAGCCGGGCCTGCCCGCTCAGCGCGGTCAGGGCGCGCTGGGCCAACCCGGGCGCCGCATCGGTGTGGTCGGCCAGTTGACGGGTGGTGGTGACACCGGCCTCGATGAGCCGGGCGCGCTGGCTGGCCCGAATTCCGGCCACCAGGAACAGGTCGTCGGTGGCGCGGATCTGCTGCTCGCATTCACTGCAGCCGAAACACGCCCGCACCGTGTCGTCGGACCACTGCACTGCGGTGCCGCCGGCGAGGTGACCGTCGAGCAGTGCCTGAAGCGCGGTGCGCCGCGGGCGGTACACCGCCAGCAGTTCTTCGACGCGGTAGCTGGACATCGCCCCGTCGCCGAGGACGAGGTCGACCTCATCGGCGACCGGCACGCCGGCGCCCGACAGCACATCGGCGTAGGCGGCCAGCTGGAGCAGCGCCTCCACCTTGACCGAGCGGGACAGTTTGGTGTCCCGCAGGCGGTAGCGCTGACCGTCCCAGATCAGGAAATCGGCGAACCCGGCGAACCGTCCGTCGAACATCGCGGCCTGATAGATCGCCGGGTCGCGGCGTTGCACCGCTTGGAGGGTGGCTTCGGCCGCCGTCGTCAAGCCCGCCGCCGTGTAGGTGGGCCGGCCGATCACCGTCACCTCAGAGTCGGCGCGCAGGTCCTCGAGATGGCGCTGCTCGTGTTCGCCGCCGAGTTGTGCGGTGCGAGCCAGCAGTTCGTCGTCGGACGACACCGCAGGGCCACGACCGAGCTGCGCGTCGAAGGAACGCAGCAGGGCGTACTCACAGCGGGCGGCCGCGGCCAGATCCGAGGCGCTGTAGATGACCGTCGGACCCGACGCGCCCTCGTCGGTGACGAACACGCTGCCACTGTAGGTGAACGCCCCGACACGTCAGGCCGCTTGCGCGGTGAGGTGCGCGGTGGCGGTCCGGAGGAACTCGGCAACCAGGGGGTTCGGGTCACCGACGCGGCTGGCTACCAGGACCCGGCTGGCCGCGAACCCCACCACCGGCACGGTGACCAGGTCGGCGCGCAACGAGGTGCGCCGATCGCCGACGGGCAGCACGGCGATCGCCTGCCCGCCCGCGATGAGCTCGAGCCGGTCCTCGAAGCTCTCGTTGAGGGGACCGGCGGAGACCGGCCCGGGGTCACTTTCCCGGTAGGAGCCGGTCGGGTAGATCGACCGGGCCCCGCCGTGGGGGCAGATGAATTCCTCGCCGGCGAAATCGTGCGGTGACACCGCGGTTCGGTCGGCCAGGTGGTGGTCGGTTGGCACCACCAGCATGCGCGGCTCCTCGTAGAGCACGGTGATCCGGGCCCCGGCGGTCGGGATGAACAGCGGGTCCCTGGCAACCAGGACATCCACCTGTCCCTCGGTGAAGGCCCGCTGCTCGTGGCACTCCAGGTGGTGGGTGCTGATCTCGGCCCCGGGGTGCAGGCGGCGCAGTTCCCGGACGGCCGGGGTGATGATCAGGTCCTCGACATAGCCGACGATGATCTTGCCGGCCGGGGCGTAGGCGCGCGCGGTCAGTGCGGCCTGTCGTGCGGCCTGCAGGAGGGCCTGGGCCTGCGGCAGGAACGCCTTACCGGCCTCGGTGAGCAGGGCGCCCTGCGGTGTGCGATCGAGCAGGCGTACACCGAGACGCTTTTCCAGGCGCTGAATCTGGCGACTCAGCGACGGCTGTGCCAGGCGCAGCTCGGCGGCCGCCCGGCTGAAGTTCAGCTGCTCTGCCACCACCGTGAAATACCGCACCAGCCGCAGCTCGAGGTCGACCCCGGAATCGTTCACCGTGCTGTCTCCATGAGACATCTCAACCCCGGCGTGACCCAGGGGTATTCCGTTTCGGTATGCCCGGGTGCCGAACAGGTCTTGGACGCCCGTCGGCGGCTGCCGAAGACTCGAACGCATGGGCAGATACGACGGCAAGAATGTGGTGATCACCGGGGGCAGCAGTGGTCTGGGGTTGGCGGCCGCACAGTTCCTGGTGGACAACGGCGCTCGGGTCATGGTGACCGGCCGAGGACAGGACACCCTCGACGATGCGGGCCGCCGCCTCGGCGACAACGGAATCACGGTCCGCAGCGATGCGAGCTCGCTGGCGGATATCGACGCCCTGGCCGACCGTGCCAGGGGCGAATTCGGCACGATCGACGCGCTGGTACTGAACGCCGGCATCGGCAGCTTCGACCCCTTCGACGCGGTGACCGAGCAGACCTTCGACAAGGTCTTCGCGATCAACGTGAAGGGTCCGTTCTTCACCGCCCAGCGACTGGCGCCGCTGCTGTCCGAGGGCAGTGGCGTGGTGCTGACGACGTCGATCGCCAACCAGACCGGGTGGGATGCACTCAGCGTGTACTCGGCCAGCAAGGCGGCGCTGCGATCGATGGCTCGCACTCTCAGCCGGGAGTTGTTGCCCAGGGGAATACGGGTCAACGCGATCAGCCCCGGCTCGATCGACACCGGCAAGTTGGAGAAGGAAGTGCCGGAGAAGGCCGCCCAACTCAAGGCCGAGTTCACCGCGAGCAGTCCGATGAAGCGATGGGGCCGCGCACAAGAGTTCGCGCCTGCGGTGGCGTTTCTGGCGTTCGACGCGACATATGTCGCCGGGATCGAGCTGGTGGTCGACGGCGGCGAATCGCAGCTGTGAGAGGGATCTGAAAGTGACGGCATACCAAGGAAAACGAGTGGTCATCACCGGCGGGACGAGCGGTATCGGGCTGGCCACCGCCAAGGTGCTGCTCGGCGGTGATGCCCGCGTCCTGGTCACCGGGCGGACCCCGGCATCGCTGGAAAGTGCAAGGGCCACACTGGGTCCGGGCGCGATCGTGGAACACAGCGACGCCGTCACCGACATCGACACGCTCGTCACCCGGGTGGCCGCCGAGTTCGGCGGCGTCGACCTGCTGGTGCTCAATGCCGGTGGGACCGCGACCGCGACGATCGAGGACACCACTGAGGCCATGTACGACACGCTCTTTGCGCTCAACGCCAAAGCACCGTTCTTCACGTTGCAGAAGTTCCTGCCGCTACTGCCCACCGGCAGCGCCGTGGTGCTCACCACTTCGGTCAGCAACACCAAGGGCATCGCGACGACGGGTGTCTACTCGGCGACGAAGGCGGCACTGCGGTCCATGACACGGACGTTCGCCCGGGAACTGATCGATCGGGGAATCCGGGTCAACGCGGTCTCCCCGGGGCCGATCGACACCGGCATTCTCGAACGCACCATGTCCGCCGAAACGGCCCGGGAGTTCCTCGATCAGATCAAGGCCACCAACCCGATGCGGCGATTCGGTAACCCCGAGGAAGCGGCGAAGGCGATCATCTTTCTCGGGTTCGACGCCACCTACACCACCGGCACCGAACTACTCGTCGACGGCGGCGCTTCCGATCTGTGAACTCAGCCGACGTTGCCCGTCAACTCCACACCGCTGCCGTTCCAGCGGAACTTCACGGTGCTGGCCAGCCCGTGGAATCCGCCGGAGTACTGCAGCGCCACGGTGTCACCGGTGCTGACCGATTTGTCGATGCCGTTGAAGCCGTAGGTGTCGGGCACGCCGGTCGGGATGAACTTGCCGAGGTGGAACAGCACCGCCCGGGTGTTGGGGTGCTCGGTGTTGGTGTTGGCCCGCACGATCACCGCCGACAGCTGTGCGCACTCGTTGAAGTTGCCCGCCACCGGCTCGGGGCTCCAGGCCTGATTGCTGCGCGGATCGCGGGGCAGCTCGGAGACGGCCTTGGCGATCTCCGGGGCGGCCAGGTTCACCGCACAGGGGTCGGCCTGTGGTGGTGCTGACGTCGGAGCGGCCTTCGGGGCAGGTGCGGACACCGAGGTCGGGGCCGGGCCGGGTCCCGCATCGGGGGTTTTGGAGACGGTGGAATCGCCCGATCCGCACCCCGCGAGAGTGAGCACAGCCGCCAAAATGGCGCCGGGGGCCATGGTGAACATTGCGACCCGTTTCACAGTTGGGCAACCTACCGCGCTCCTGTGGCGGGTTTGTGCAGGCGCGCGGCCAGGATTCCCGTCGATTGGCACTAGACTTCTGAACCGATGACCTCGCCAGACCCGGATTCGGGGGATACCGCCCCAACGTTTGCCGACCTGCAGATCCACCCTGCGGTGTTGAAGGCAGTCACTGAAGTCGGCTATGAATCGCCGTCGGCGATCCAAGCCGCGACCATTCCGGCCATGCTCGCCGGCTCCGACGTGGTCGGGCTGGCCCAGACCGGTACCGGCAAGACCGCGGCCTTCGCAATCCCGATCCTGTCCAAGATCGACACCACCAGCCGCAACACCCAGGCGCTGGTGCTGGCACCGACTCGTGAGCTGGCATTGCAGGTCGCCGAGGCATTCGGCCGGTACGGCTCGCATCTGCCCGCGATCAACGTGCTGCCCATCTACGGCGGGGCGTCCTACACCGTTCAGCTGTCCGGGCTGAGGCGCGGAGCGCAGGTGGTGGTGGGCACCCCGGGCCGGGTGATCGATCACCTAGAGCGCGGCACGCTGGATCTGTCGAACCTGGACTACCTGGTGCTCGACGAGGCCGACGAGATGCTCACCATGGGCTTCGCCGAAGAGGTCGAGCGGATCCTCGCCGACACCCCGGAGTACAAGCAGGTGGCGCTGTTCTCGGCCACCATGCCGCCGGCCATCCGCAAGATCACCACCAAGTACCTGCACGATCCGGTCGAGGTCACGGTCAAGGCCAAGACCGCCACCGCCGAGAACATCACGCAGCGGTTCATCCAGGTGGCCGGCGCGCGCAAGCTGGACGCGCTGACGCGGGTGCTCGAGGTCGAAGAGGGCGACGCGATGATCGTGTTTGTCCGCACCAAGCAGGCCACCGAGGAGGTCGCCGAGCGGCTCAAGGCCCGCGGTTTCGCGGCTGCAGCCATCAACGGTGACATCAACCAGGCTCAGCGTGAGCGCACGATCAGCGCGCTGAAGGACGGCACGATCGACATCCTGATCGCCACCGACGTCGCCGCGCGCGGTCTGGACGTCGAACGCATCTCGCATGTCGTCAACTACGACATCCCGCACGACACCGAG
Organism: Mycobacterium sp. DL99; assembly: GCF_004762045.1. GTDB lineage: Bacteria > Actinomycetota > Actinomycetes > Mycobacteriales > Mycobacteriaceae > Mycobacterium. Next base: position 4,833,007 of record NZ_SJOM01000007.1, on the reverse strand, counting down.
TCGTACGTGCACCGCATCGGCCGGACCGGCCGGGCCGGCCGGTCCGGACATGCGCTGCTGTTCGTCACCCCGCGCGAACGCCACCTGCTCAAGTCGATCGAGAAGCACACCCGGTCGAAGGTTATCGAGGCCGAGCTGCCCAGCGTCGACGATGTCAACGCGCAGCGCGTGTCCAAGTTCCGTGACTCCATCACCGACTCGATCAATGGTCCGGGCCTGGAGTTGTTCCGTCGGATCATCGAGGACTACGAGCGCGAGAACGACGTGCCGATGGTCGATATCGCCGCGGCGTTGGCGTTGCAGTCGCGCAACGGCGAAGAGTTCCTGATGACCGAGCCGCCGCCGGAGAAGCGCCGCGAGCGCGACCGTGACGATCGGGGCGAGCGGCCCGCGCGCAAGGAGCGCCCGCCGCGCGAAGGGCTGGCGACCTACCGGATCTCGGTGGGCAAGCGGCACAAGGTCGGGCCCGGCCACATCGTCGGCGCCATTGCCAATGAGGGTGGCCTGCACCGCAACGAATTCGGCCACATCACCATTCGCGGCGACTACTCGCTGGTGGAGCTGCCGGAGAAGCTGCCCAGCAAGACACTCAAAGCCCTGGAGAACACCCGTATCTCGGGGATGCTCATCAATCTGGAGCGGGAGCATGTTGAGCGCGCAGACCGCGGCGATCGTGGGCCGCGCCGCGAATACAAGGGCCGTTCCGAGTACAAGGGCCGATCCGACAACAAAGACCGTTCGGATTACCGCGATCGCTCGGGGAAGCCGCACCGGAAGACCAAGTGACGGTCTCCAGGAGCGTGACGGGGCCGTCGGATCAAGGTGGCCTTGAGTCGATAGACGCCGTGGCTTCTGCCTCGACGCGTGTCGCCGCTCTGACGGGGATCCGTGCCGTGGCCGCCATCCTGGTGGTGCTGACGCATGCGGCCTACACCACCGGAAAATACGGGCAGGGCTATCTCGGGCTGGTGTATTCGCGCGCCGAGATCGGTGTGCCGATCTTCTTTGTGCTCAGTGGTTTCCTGTTGTTCCGGCCCTGGGTGAAGGCCGCGGCCACGAATGGCGAGGCACCGTCGGTGCGCCGCTATGCCTGGCACCGGGTGCGACGGATCATGCCGGCCTATGTCGTGACGGTTCTGATCGCCTACCTGCTCTACCACTTTCGCACGGCGGGCCCGAATCCTGGTCACACCTGGATGGGGCTGTTTCGCAATCTGACGCTGTCGCAGATCTACACCGACAACTACCTGTTCGCCTATCTGCATCAGGGGTTGACCCAGATGTGGAGCCTGGCGGTCGAGGCGGCGTTCTACGTGGCGCTGCCGCTGATGGCCTATCTGCTACTGGTGGTGCTGTGCCGGCGGCGCTGGCGGCCGGGGTTGTTGTTCTTCGGCCTGGCGCTGCTGGCCGCGGTGTCGCCGGTGTGGCTGTGGATCGTGCACGATTCCACGAATCTCCCTGACGGGGCCCGGCTTTGGCTGCCCACCTACATGGCCTGGTTCGTGGCGGGCATGGCGCTGACGGTGCTGGGGCAGCTCAAGGTGCGCGGCTACGGGATGGTGTGTGTGCCGTTGGCCCTGGTGAGTTACTTCATCGCGTCGACGCCGATCGCGGGGGAGCCCACCACGTCGCCCGCCAAGTTGAGCGAGGCGCTGGTCAAGACGTTCTTCTACGCGTTCATCGCGGCATTGCTGGTGGCACCGCCCGCACTCGGCGACCATGGTTGGTACAACCGGTTTCTGGCTTCCCGCCCGATGGTCTTCCTCGGTGAGATCTCCTACGAGATCTTCCTGATCCACCTGATGATCATGGAACTGGTGATGGTCGAGGTGATGCGCGATCCGGTCTACACGGGGTCGATGTTCAACCTGTTCGTGCTCACGATGGTCTTCACCATTCCGGCGGCCTGGCTGCTGCACCGGTTCACGCGCGTCCGCTCCTGAATATTTAGTTAGGATATGCTTACCTAACGAAGATGTTCACGGGAGGTGGCATGGGCGAGCAGAAGGCGTCGCGCGGGCTCGAAGGAGCCCTGGTCAAGCTCTGGCGGGGCGGTGACTACGAGCTGACGGTGTCGGGCCGTACCGAGCTCACGCCGAATTACCTCAGGCTGCATTTCAGTGCCGAGCGGTTGCTCGCCGAACACCGGGTGCACCCGACGATGTGGGTGCGGGGCTGGTTCCCTGACGAGGGCAAGGCCCATCAACGCGGCTACACGCTGGTCAACGCTGATCCTGAGGCCGGAACGGTGGACATCGATTTCGCCATGCACGACGGCATCGCCACCCGCTGGGCACGCGAGGCCCAGCCCGGCGACGTTCTGGACGTGACGGTCCTCGGCAGCAACTTCACGCTGCCCGAACCGGCACCGGCCGGCTACCTGATCGTCGGCGACACCGCCTCGCTTCCGGCCATCAACTCGCTGCTGGACGCGATCGGGGATGCCCCCGCGTGGGTCTTCCTGGAGGCGGGTCACGACGACGACCGTGAGCTCCCGGTCACCGGGGGCGCGGAGATCATCTGGGTGGACCGATTCGACGAGGATCTGCTGGAGACCCTCAGCGCGTCGGCTTTCGACGCCTCCGACCACTTCGGTTGGGTCGCCTGCAACAACCGCACCACCCGGGCCGTGGCGCGGGTCTTCCGCGAGGAGTACGGGATCCCGCGCAGATCCATCAAGGCGCAGGCGTACTGGGTGGCCTGAGCCACCCGGATCACAGCGCGGTTTGGATCGGGGCGGGCGTCGCCGCGATCTCGTCGAGCACCTGGACGTTGTGGGCCACGTCGCGGCTCTCGCGCGCGGCGATCTCTTTGATCGCCAGATCGAATGCGCCGACCAGGCTGGGCGGGTCGAACACTGCCTGCGCCTGTTGGCTCACCTGTAGGTCTCGCGCCCAGATCGTCGCGGGCCGGGCGAATCCGGGTTCAAGGGCCAGTACCGTGGCGAACCGCCAGGCGCTGTCGCGCAGGGAGCGGATCGCCTCGTTGAGGACGAAGATCTGATGCTGTTGGAGTACGGCATAGATGTCCGCCAATGCCGGGGATAGTTCGTTGATGTCGTTGACCACCCCGCCGATCTGGCTTGCCAGCACCGCGTTGATGGTGTCGAAATCCTTGTGCAGCGAGGGTAGTCGGCCCGCGCCGACGAGACCCTGGACCGCAATGCCGAGATCCAGGACGATGTGGGCGGTGACCCCGGCGAGCATGTGCTGCACCAGGATCGGCTCGGGCTTGTCGGCCCACTCGAAGGTGGCCCGCCACGACCGGGTGGGTTTCGGGTAGCGGTCGGGGTGGAAGTACCCGTTGAGCGCATCGAAGTACCGGGACGCGAACGCCGCGTCGAGCCGGTCCATCCGCGGACCGTCCTCGAATGCCCCGTCCTCGACCGCGGTGCCGACTGCGATGGTGATCCGCTTGTACAGGGCTGCGAAATAGCCCAGCCGACTTGAGGTTTCCACGGCCCAGTCGGTAATCGTGTCGATCGCCGAGACAACTTCGGCGATGCTGGTGACCACCGGTAGCGGTGGCAGTGGCGTCGGAAGGCTGCCCATACTCGAGAGTATGGGCCAGGTCAGCCTGTCCCGCTCGGCAATCGGCTACTCGACCGGTAGTTGTCCCGGTATGACGAGCGGGGCGACGAACTCGGCCAGCATGGCGCGCTCGTCGGCTTCGTTGCAGCCGGGAAAGACCAGCAGCGACACCATGACCCGCACCAGCCACCGGGCCCGCCGGCCCACCTCGTCGTCGCTGCCGTCGGCTCCGCCGGCGAGCGAACGGACGAAGCCCTCGACCAATGCCCGGATCACCTCGGAGTGTTCGGCCATCTCTCCGCCGATCGGTCGCTGTGCGGTGGCGAACCACGAGGCCAGCGCCGGACTGTCGCGCACTGCGTTCAGCGCGGTGATCACGCCTTCGATCAGCCGTTGCGCCGGATCGGTGACCGCGGCCACCTGCTCGCTGACCTCTTCGTACAGTCGGCGCGCCTCGCGGTGCACGTAGGCGGTATAGAGCGCGTCCCGATTCTCGAAATACCGGTACAGCGTGGCACGGGAACAGCCTGCGGCCGCCGCGATCTCATGCATGCCGACGGTCGCCGCGTCCTGTCGGGTGAACAGGGCGTCGGCGGCGTCGAGGATGTGGTCGGCGGCCACTTCGGACCGCCGTGCCGACAACCAGTCGCGGGGCATCAGGCCCCGGCCTGGAACGGCACCGACAACGGCCGTCGCACATAGCTGCCGCCTGCCCATGCCACCGAGTCCAGGTCGACCTCGAAATCCGGGTAGCGCGAGAGCAATTCGGTCAGCGCCACCCGGGACTGCATCCGCGCGGCCGCCGCGCCGAGGCAGAAATGCGCACCGTGGCTGAAGGTCAGGATGTTGCGCGGAGCCCGCCGCACGTCGAGTTCGGCTGCGTTGTCGCCGAATTCGCGTTCGTCGCGGTTGCCCGAGCCGTACAGCAGCAGGGCCTTCCGTCCGGCCGGGATCGTGGTGTCACCGATGGTGACGTCGCGGGTGGTGGTGCGGGCCAGTCCCTGTACCGGAGAGGTCAGCCGCAGGAATTCGTCGATCGCTTCCGGGATCAGTTCGGGATCGTCGATGAGGAGTTGGCGTTGATCGGGCCGCTGCTGCAGGAGTTGTACTGCGCCGCCGAGCATTCCGGTTGTGGTGTCGTTCCCGCCGGTGACCATGGTGAAGGTGAAGGCCAGGATCGATAGCACGCCGGCGATGTCGCCGTCGGCGCCGACGCCTGCGGCCACCAGGTGCGAGATCGTGTCGTCGCCGGGTTCGCTGCGGCGCCGTTCGATGAGCTCGGAGAAGTAGGCCATCATCGAGGCCACGGCGGCGCCGGCGGTGCCTATGGCCGCGGTGATGCCGCCGGCCGAGCTGTTGGCCGCGACGATCGCATCGGTCCAGGCGTCGAACTGGTCTCGGTCTTCCTCTGGTACCCCGAGATAGTGCGCGACGACCATCGAGGGCAGCGGCTTGAACAGCTCGGCGGCGATGTCGCCCCCGCCGTTCGAGCGCAACCCCTCGAGGCGCTCGACGACGAACTCCCGAACCTTCGGCTCGACGGCTTCTACCTGGCGCGGGGTGAACCCGCGGGAGACCAGCTTGCGGAACTCGGTGTGTACCGGCGGGTCCTGCATGACGAACGGCGGATTGTCGGCCAGGCCGATCATCTCCAGTTCGCCGTAGGTGACCGTCAGGCCCTGTGCCGAGGAGAAGGTCCCGTGGTCACGGGCCGCGGCCCAGATGTCGGCGTGCCGGGACAGCACGTAGTAGTCCTGCTCGGGATGCTCGTCGGGCACCACGTGGTGCACCGGGTCGTGGTCGCGCAGCGCGGCGTACATCGGCCAAGGGTTGGGCCAGGTGTCGGCGTCGGCGGGTACGAACCGGGCGGAGCTGTGAGACAAAGTCGCTGCCATGTCTTATTCGTACGACATCGAGCGGAATAGTGTCAATAGCTGGTTCGTGCGGTCGTACTCACCGCGCGTCGTGTAGGACAAGGTCTGCTGCGCGGTGGGCGATCATCATCGTGGGTGCGTTGGTGTTGCCCGAGGTCAATGTCGGCATGACCGACGCATCGATCACGCGGAGTCCCTCGATCCCGTGAACGCGCAGATGTGGGTCCACCACCGATCCGTCATCGGTGCCCATCCGGCAGGTTCCGACCGCATGGCCGATGCTGGCCTCGCGTTGTGCCAGCCAGGCGTGGTTCTGCTCGCCCGTGTTCCGGTATTCGCCGGCGATGCCCCGCATCGCCGAGGAATTCTCGATGATGTCGCGGGCAGTAGCGGTGCCCCTGAGAAGCCGCTGGACGTCATCGCCGTCGCCCAGGCGCTCGAATTCGATGCGTGGTGATCCGTGGTCCAGCACGACGCGACCACGTCCGCGCGGATGCATGAGCACGGTGTACACGGTGAATCCGTCGGTACGTTCGAGCCCCATCCGGCCGGAGTTGGAGTCGAGGTCGTAATGCATTGGGCTCACGGCGATTTGGAACTCATCGGTGAAGATCTGTGCCTCGAACGGAGACAGGGTGAGTATGCCTTCGCCTCTGAGCAACAGGGAACCGATCCCCTTGAGTGCACGGATGGGGCCCAGCGTATTGGCGGTGGGTACTCGAGATTCCCAGGTCTGGGTGGCGACCAGGTGATCCTGGAAGTTCGCGCCGACGCCGGGCAGATCCAACACAGCGCCCGACGGTCCGATTCCGGAACGCAACAACATGGCCGGTGAACCGATGGCACCTGCGCACACGAGGACCCCTTGGCGGGCCAGGAGTCGGCGGCCTGCACGGCTTCCACGGCCCGCACATTCGACACCTACAGCTCGGCCGTTCTCGACCAGAATCCGTTGCACGTACGTCCTGGTGAGAAGCCGGGGCCGTCTGTCCGGCGGTAGCGGTCGTAAGAAACCGCGCGCCGACGAAACCCTCAGTCCGCGGCGTTGATTGACCTGAGTCCGAGCGACGCCCAGCTGCGAAACGCCATTCTGGTCGGGGTTCAGTCGATGGCCGGCCTCGACGGCGGCCGCGATATAGGCCTCGTCGACGTCGTGATGGTGTCCGCACCACGACACCGGGATCGGGCCGGTAGCACTGCGATACGCATCCTCGCCGCCGGTCCAGGTCTCGATCGCCTTGAAATGCGGCAGCACCTCGTCGTACGACCAGCCCTGGCACCCGGCGTCGGCCCAACGGTCGTAGTCGTCCCTACGGCCACGCACATAGACCATGGCGTTGATCGACCCGCTGCCGCCGATGATCCGGCCGCCGGGAAACCGTTCGACGTCTCCATTCTTGCTGGAATCGGGTTTGATCGAGATTGCCTTGGAGGTCAGAACGGCGGTCGCGCAACCGTCAAACCACCCAATCGGTCGGAGCGGGGCCGACGCCTACCCACGCCCTGCCGGTACTGGTCAACGGTATGGCGTTCGGGCCAGACCTTTGCAATTGATTGTCCACTCGCCGATCTAATCGCCTCAGGAGGATCGGCCCGCATTAGGCTCGGGCGTGATGAGCATCCCTGACACGCCGCAGCTACCTGCCCAGACGCCGACGTGTTACCGGCATCCGGACCGTCCCACCTACGTGCGGTGCACGCGTTGCCAGCGTCCCGTCTGCCCGGAGTGCATGCGCTCGGCGGCCGTGGGGCATCAGTGCGTGGACTGCGTCAACGAGGGAGCCAAGTCGGTTCAGGCACCGCGCACCCGGTTCGGCGGGAAGGTGCGCACGGGTGCGCCGATCCTGACCTACGCCCTTATCGCGGTGAACGTGCTGATGTTCGTGGTGCAGATGACCTCGAAGAACCTGGAGCAGGAACTCACGCTGTGGCCGCCCGGCGTCGCCGCGCACGACGAGTACTACCGCTTGGTGACGTCGATGTTCCTGCACTACGGCCTGATGCACCTGGCGTTCAACATGTGGGCGCTCTACGTGGTCGGGCCGCCGCTGGAACAGTGGCTGGGCCGGCTCCGGTTCGGGACGTTGTACGCGCTGAGCGGGCTCGGCGGCTCGGTGCTCGTGTATCTGCTGTCCCCGCTGAACAGCGCGACGGCCGGCGCCTCCGGGGCAATCTTCGGCCTGTTCGGCGCGATCTTCGTGGTGGCCCGCAAGCTCAACCTCGACGTCCGCTCGATCGTTGCCGTCGTCGTCATCAATCTGGTGTTCACCTTCGCCGGGCCGGCGCTGGGGACCGGAGCGATCAGCTGGCAGGGTCACATCGGCGGGCTGGTCACCGGTGCGGGCATCGCCGCGGCCTTCGTGTACGCCCCGCGTGAGCGCCGCAACGCGATTCAGGCCGGGGTTTCGATGGCGGTACTGGTGCTGTTCGCCGCGTTGATCGCCTGGCGCACAACCAGTCTGCTCACCAGCTACGGGATGGCCTGAGCGGGGTCTAGATCGCCGCGCCCGGGTTGAGGATGTTCTGCGGGTCCAGCGCCCGCTTGATCCGGTGGTTGAGTTCCACTGCAGCCGGGCCGATCTGACCGGCCAGCCACGGCTGCTTGAGCCGGCCCACGCCGTGCTCGCCGGTGATGGTGCCGCCCAGTCCTACAGCGAGATCCATGATCTCGCCGAATGCCAGCTGGGCCCGCGCCGCCATGTCGGCGTCGGCCGGGTCGAAGACGATCAGCGGGTGGGTGTTGCCGTCACCCGCATGGGCGATCACCGAGATCAGCAGGTCCCGATGGGCCGCGATCGCCGCCACTCCGCTCACCAGTTCGGCCAGTGCGGGCAGCGGCACCCCGACGTCCTCCAGGAGTAGTGACCCCTTGGCCTCCACGGCCGGGATGGCGAACCGGCGGGCCGCGACGAAGGCCTCGCCCTCGTCCGGGTCGGAGGTGGAAAACACTTCGGTGGCACCGCATTCGGTGAACACCTGTGCCATGAATTCGGCGTCGTCGGCGCCTGCGGCACCCCGATCGTCTGAGGCCGCCACCATCATCGCCGCGGCGTTGCGGTCCAGCCCCATCTTGAGCTTGTCCTCGACGGCGTTGATGGCAACCGAGTCCATGAACTCCAGCATGGACGGCCGGATCTTGCCGGTGATCGTCACGACTGAGTTCGACGCGGCTTCCACGGAATCGAAGGTGGCCACCACGGTGCAGGGGGAGTGCTGCGGGGGTAGCAGCCGCAGCGTAGCCTCGGTGACCACGCCGAGGGTGCCCTCGCTGCCGACGAACAGTTTGGTCAGGCTCAGTCCGGCAACGTCTTTCAACCTCGGGCCGCCCAGGCGCACCGCAGTGCCGTCGGCCAGCACGACCTGCAGGCCCAGAATGTAGTCGGTGGTCACGCCGTACTTGACGCAGCACAGCCCGCCCGCGTTGGTGGCGACATTGCCGCCGATGCTGCAGATCTCGAAGGACGACGGGTCGGGTGGGTACCAGAGGCCCTGTGCGGCAACGGCTTTCTTCACCTCGGCGTTGAGCAGCCCGGGTTGGACGACGGCGGTGCGGGTGACCGGGTCGACGGTGATGTCCCGCATCTTCTCGGTGGACAACACGATGCCGCCGTCGAGTGCCGTCGCGCCGCCGGACAACCCGGTGCCCGCGCCGCGCGGCACGACCGCCACCTGGTGCGCGCTGGCCCAGCGCAGCACGGCCTGCACCTCCTCGGTGCGGGTGGGCCGGACCACCGCCAGCGGTGTGCCCGCAGTCGGATCGGCAGCCCGGTCCTGGCGATAGGAGGCCAGGATGTCGGGGTCGGTGACGACGACACCCTCGGGGAGTTCGCTGATCAGCATAGGCAGCGCGGCGGCATTCACGCTTCGATGCTAGAAGGGCCGTCTCAGAGTGGGCGAATCGCTGCGCCCACCAGGTCGTCGGCCTCTGCCCGGCGCAGCATGAGGCGGGCGATCCCGTCGTCGGAGCCGTCGACGCGATGCTCGTCGGCCCCTGGGCCCTGGACCCAGTTCGTCCCGGTCCAGGTGATCGCCATCGACTTCGACGGCGCGGTCAGCCTCAAGGTGACGGGCCCGCTCTCCAGCGGCTGGGCTTGGCGTAGCAGGAACAGCTCACCGAATCCGAGGATCGCTTCGATGGTGGCGGGGGAGAACGTCGAGTGCCGGTCGCCGGTGGCCACTCTCAGGTCGTCGAGGTGTACCCCGAATTCCAGGATCAGCGAGCGGAGCGCGGCGGCCACCGGGAAGTCGCCGAACGGGGCCGGTATCACCGGCCACTGACTGGGTGCCTGGTCGAACGCGGTCTGCAGATGTCCGACCGCCAGCCGGATGGCCGCCGGTAAGTCGGGGTTGGCCAGCGTGAGTTCTCCTGGCGGCGTGGCGATTTGGGCCCGTGCGCGGTGGTAGGCCTCGGCGTCGCGGAAACAGACGACGGCCACGTGGTCGGCCAGGTCGTCGATTGTCCACCCCGCGCATGGGGTGGGGCAGCGGCGCTGGTCCGCGTCGAGGCTTTCGAGCAGGTCGGCGAAGGCCAGGGCCTCGTCGGTGGCGGCGGTGAGCAGATGGTCGAGGGTCATGTCGTCACGGTAGGCCCACCGACTTGGAAAAAACAAGTAGCAAGTTGGAAATTCCAACTTCAGCTATTCTGGGCGTATGGCGTCACGGTCCTACGGGCAGCACTGCGCACTGGCGAAGAGCCTCGACATGGTTGGCGATCGCTGGACCCTGCTGGTGGTCAGGGACCTGCTGGAAGGCCCGCTGCGGTACGGGGATCTACTGAGCTCGCTGGCCCCGATCTCCACCGACATGCTGGCCGGGCGGCTGCGCGACCTGGAGGCGAACGGGCTGGCGCGCAAGCGGATGCTGCCCAAGCCCGCGTCCACCGCGGTGTACGAGCTCACCGACGACGGCCGGGCGCTCGAGGAGGTGATCAACGCCTACTCCCGGTGGGGCCGGCATCTGATCGAGACCCGCACACCCGGGGATGCGGCGCGTCCCGAGTGGCTGATCCGCGCGGTGCGTGCCTTCGTCAGTGCGGACCGTGACGGGCCACCGGTCACCGTGTGTCTGGTGACGCCCGAGGGGCAGGCGACCGTCGAGATCGGGCCGGACCGCATCGACGCGTGTGAGGACGGGACGGCGGCTGACGTGACACTCATGGGCGAGGCCGAGGTGTTGGGTGCGGCGATGGACCCGGCGCAGGTGCCCGCCCTGTTAGCCGATGGCAGCCTGGTGATCGACGGAGATCCCGCCGCGGTCAGGCAGTTGGCGAGAGTCTTTGCCCCGCCACGGATCAGGAGCTAGTCGAGCTCAGCCCACGGTCCGCTGGTCTCCTCTTTCGGGATCCATAACAGCGGCTGGCTGGCCCGGCAGTATTCCTGCGCCTGCTCGTCCCAGGGGAATCTGCCGTCCCGGTCGGGCCAGAACATCTGTACGACCGGAAACCATGCTTGGTGGAAGTCGATCCCGGCACCGAAGAAGTCCCGGTACCAACTGGGGTGTACCTCCCGGACGGCAACCGAATAGTCGTCGAGGATGTCGTCACGTTCCTGGTCGGGTTCCAGTGGACGGCCGTCGCGGACTTCCTGTCCCGCGACATTGACGATCGTCATCATCGTTTCGATCCGTAGGCCGAACAGGCAGACCTCCGGACTGCGCAGGGTGTGCCACAGGCCGATCGAGTACGCCCAGTCGGCAGGGGCCTCGCCCCCGGCGCCGACGCCCATCACGTGCCAGCCGTGATCGGTCACGCTCGCGCTGATGCGGTCGTCGCGTTCCTCCCAGGCGGGGCCGTCGGCCGGGGGTGCGCACAGAAGGCAGAGGCACGAGTCGTCGCTCACCCGAAGAGGTTACGTCGAATCGTGTTCCTGTTTGGACGGCCGGTCCAGCTCGCGTAGCGCGGTCAGGAACAGCGCGACCAGGCCGAGCAGCAGCATCGGCAGGGACAGGGCCAGGAACGTCGCGTGCAGGCCGGCGGCGTCGGCCAGCGGCCCGGCCAGGATCAGCCCGAGCGGGCCTGCGGCGTAGGCCAGTGAACCCATCACCCCGACCACCCGGCCGCGCAGGTGCTGCGGTGCGGTGGTCTGCATGACGTAGTTGTAGATGGGCGCAATCGGGCCGTATACGAACCCGACGATCCCGCACAGCACCAGGATCAGTGGAAGCGGCGGCAGGAACGCGATCACCGTCATCGCCACACCGAGCGTGATCACCGCGGTCAGCATGGTGGCCCGTCGGCTCATGTACTTCGACAGCACCGCGTAGCCGAGTGCGCCCAGCAGCCCGCCGATGCTCAACGCCATCAGCACCCAGCCCAGTTCGGTGGGCTCGTTGCGGTCGGTGAAGTACTTCGGGAACAACACGGATTCCATCGGCATGTAGAGGCCGGTGGCCACCAGGTCGACGATCGCCAGCGTGCGCAATACCGGTGTGTTCCAGACGAATCGCAGCCCTTCGACGATGCCCGCGAGCACGCCCTCGGTCAGCATCGAGCGGTCCGGGGTGCCCGCGCCTTCCAGTCGTAGCACCGAGATGGCCAGGATCGAACAGCAGAACGCCCCGGCGGTCACCCACATGGTGTTGATCCCGCCGAGGGTGGCGATCAGCAGACCGCCGATGCCCGGGCCGACGATGTAGGCCAGGTTGAACACCGCCTCGTACACGCTGTTCGCGTGGTCCAGCGTCCACCCGGCCCGGCCCGCCGCCTCGGGCAACATGGTCTCGCGCGCGGTCATCCCGGCCGGGTCGAAGAACGCGCCGAGCGCGGCCAGGGCGGCCAGCACCGCGACATTGACCGCGTCCACCCCGAATATCAGGGCCAGCATCGGAACCGCCGCGACCGACAGGGCCGAGAGCAGATCGGAGATCATCGAGACCCGCCGGCGGCCCAGATAGTCGACGGCGGCCCCGGCGATCAGGGTGGCCACCAACAGGGGCAACGTCCCGGCCATCGCGACGATCGACGCATCGAGCGCGGATCCGTTGCGCTGCAACACCAGCCACGGGAATGCGACAATCGTGATGCCGTTGCCCGCGCCGGCCATCAACGCGGCGAACAGGATCAGCAGCAATGGGCCGCGCTTGGTGTTCGTCATGGGGTATCGCGGCGAATCTAACAGCGCGCCCGCACCCGCCGCGACGGAATTTCCGGCACAGTGAGTTGGTGCGATTGCCTCATCCCGGGACGGGGGTTGAGTTCACCTCGCCGGTACCGCCCGGTTCGGGGTGGCCCGGCGATCCGGCGGATGCGACGACGCCGGTGGCCAAGACCGCCGCGCAGGTGCGGCGACTGGCCGCCCGAGTGCCCACCGTGCCGGAACTGGACGCGCTGATCTCTGTCTGCCGGGCCTGCCCCCGGCTGGTCGAATGGCGCGAAGAGGTGGCTGTCGCCAAGCGAAAATCCTTTGCCGATCAACCGTATTGGGGTAGGCCGGCCACCGGGTTCGGTGCGGAGGCGCCCGGCATCTTCATCGTCGGGCTGGCCCCGGCCGCCCACGGCGCCAACCGCACCGGGCGGGTGTTCACCGGGGACCGGTCCGGGGATTTCCTGTTCGCCGCGTTGCACCGGGCCGGGTTGGCCAACCAGGCGGTGTGTGTCGATGCTGCCGATGACATGCAGCTGATCGGCACCCGGGTGGCCGCGGCGGTGCGCTGTGCGCCGCCGGCCAACGCGCCGACCCCAGCCGAGCGCGCCACCTGCGCGCCGTGGTTGCAGGCCGAATGGCGAATCGTGGGGCCATCGGTGCGGGTGGTCATCGCGTTGGGTGGGTTCGCGTGGCGGGCCGCGCTGGAGTTGCTCGGTTCAGACACCAAACCGGCCCCGAAGTTCGGCCACGGCGCGACGGCGGTGCTGACCTCGGCTTTCGGCCCGGTCACCCTGCTCGGCTGCTTTCACCCCAGCCAGCAGAACACCTTCACCGGTCGGCTCACCGAGGCCATGCTCGACGACATCTTCGTCACCGCCGAACGCCTGGTGGCACAGGTGGGCGGGAACGAACCGGGCCGCTCGTGACGTTGACGCTGTCATGCGGCTTTCTGTCCTCGACCTCGTCCCGGTGCGTACCGACCAGTCCACTGCCGATGCCCTGACCGCAACGACTCACCTGGCCCAGACCGCCGACCGGCTCGGATATACCCGCTACTGGCTCGCCGAGCACCACAACATGCCGGCGGTGGCTGCCACCAGCCCGCCGGTCCTGATCGCCCATCTGGCCGCGCACACCACGCAGGTGCGGCTGGGTTCGGGCGGGGTCATGTTGCCCAACCATGCACCGCTGGCGGTGGCCGAGCAGTTCGCGCTGCTGGAGGCCGCCCATCCCGGTCGCATCGACCTCGGCATCGGCCGGGCCCCGGGTTCCGATCCCGTCACCTCGCTGGCGCTACGCGGCGCCGCCGGCCGCGATGATCGCGATATCGAGGCGTTCCCGCAGTACCTCGACGACGTGGTGGCGCTGATGGGCGCGCGCGGGGTACGGGTGCCGTTGCCGCGGGATCTGATGCGGGAGAACTATGTGCTCAAGGCGACGCCGGCCGCGGTGACCGAGCCACGGATGTGGCTGCTCGGCTCGTCGATGTACTCGGCGCACCTGGCGGCGGCCAAGGGGCTGCCGTATGTGTTCGCCCATCATTTCTCCGGGCACGGCACTGCCGAGGCGCTGGCCGTCTACCGCGACGAATTCCAGCCCAGTGACCTGGCGTCCGAGCCGGTGACCTTCCTGACCGTCAACGCCTCGGTGGCCGAGACCACCGAGGAGGCCAAGGCGTTGCTCCTGCCGCAGCTGCAGATGATGGGCCGGTTGCGCACCGGTCAGCCGCTCGGCGCCCTCGATCTGGTCGAGGATGCCGAGGCGACGACTCTCACTCCGCAGGCACAGGCCATCGTGGCCTCCGGTCTGGCCCGCGCGGTCGTGGGCTCGCCCACCGAGGCGGCCGACCAGGTCCGGGCCCTGGCCGAAGAATTCGACGTCGACGAGGTCATGGTCAACCCGGTGGGCTCGGCTCGCCGCGGTGCCGACCCGGCCACCGCGACGGCGCGCGACACCACCCTGGAACTGCTCGCCAAGGAACTCTTCTAAGGCGTCAGCACGACCACCGGAATGGGGCGTGTTGTCCGCTTCTGGTAGCCGATGTAGCGGTTCTTGTTGCCCTTCATGTCGTTGACGATGTCCCACAGCCGCGGGTAGTCAGGGTCGCCGGGCAGCACCGGCTTGGCCGTGACGCCGAACCGCTTGGGACCGACGTTGATCTCGACCTGCGGCTTGGCCTTCAGGTTGTGGTACCAGCCCGGAGATGTGGGCTCGCCACCTTTCGACGCCACCACGAGGTAGTCGGCGCCGTCTTGTGCGTAGGCCAGCGAATTCGCGCGCTGCTGACCGGTTTTGGCGCCGACGGTATGCAGGATCAGCGTCGACGGGCCGCCAGGGATCGTGTGGCCGATCCGGCCGTCCGTGGCTTTGTAGATCTTGTCGTGCAACATCAACATCGGGAGACCGATATAGCGCTCCCACCAGGGCATGCTCATGCGCTCAATCCTGCGCGGATTCGTCGAGCCGCGCCAACGCCGCACGTAGGAGGCGCCCTGATTCCTCACGGTCGGGGTCACGGCGCACCACCATGCCCTTGACGAACGACAGCTTGTCGCCGGCCTGGCGCGGCACCACGTGCAGGTGGATGTGGAACACGCTCTGGAAGGCGGCCTTACCGTCGTTGATCACGATGTTGTTGCCGTCGGCGTGCAGCCCGGACAGCCGGGCTGCGCGCGCGATGCGCTGGCCGATGCCGGCCATCGCGGCCACGGTTTCCGGCGGGGTATCCGTCAGGTCCACGGTGTGCCGTTTCGGGATCACCAGGGTGTGTCCCCGGGTGAATGGCCTGATGTCGAGAATGCCCAGGAAGTCGTCGTCCTCGTAGACGCGGACGGCGGGGGCTTCCCCTGCGACGATGGCGCAGAATACGCAAGACATGCCGCCACGTTAACCCCCGGCGGTGGCCGCCCATTCGGCGACGCGGCGTTCGCGCTCCTGCGGCGTGAAGTCCTCGACGCGCGTCATGACGGTCCAGCGCTGGCCGAACGGATCGAGGATGGAGGCGAACCGGTCGCCTGTGACGAAGGTCTGCGCGGGCTCACGGATCGTCGCACCCGCCTCCTCGGCCCGGGCCACCACCTCGTCGACGTCGGGGCAGTACAACCCGATCGAATGAGTTGCAGGGGCTCCGGGGGTGGGGGCAGCGATTTGATAGGCCTCCTGCGGATCGCCGAGCTGCAGCCGGCCGGTGCCGAAGTCCAACTCGGCATGTGCCACGGTGCCGTCGGGTCCGTCCATCCGCTCGGTGACATCGGCGCCGAACACGTTCTGGTAGAACGTGATCGCCGCGGCGGCACCGTCGACGCAGATGAACGGGGTCAGGCTGCTGTAGCCCGCGGGAATCGGTGTGACACTCATGTTGACCAGTTTCGTAGGCTATTGGCCATGGCCGCTTGGAAAAACGCGCCAGTGCGCGGGGTGGTCGGCCGTTCCGGCAATGTCTCGGCATTCGACCTGCACCGGTGGGCGCCGTCGGAGGACGCCGCGAGGTTCGTCGAGCACTTCTGGTCGGTGAGTTGGGACCGGCGCGAGGCAGGTCCGGTCGAGAGCACCGTGATCACCTTCCCGGCCATGCATCTGACCCGTGAGTGGGGCGATGATGTTGTGCGCCATGGTCATCAGCTGCCCAGTACCTTGCTGCATGGTGTCGTGCCCAAGGTTTTCCGCATCACCATCAGCGGGCGCGGGGCTGTGGTCGGAGCCCGATTCCGGCCCGGGGGCTTCACCGCCCGCTTCGGTGGGGACGCTGCCGCGATGACCGGTCGGGTGGTACCTGCGAGTGACGAATTATTCGGTACACCAGCCGTTCTCGGTGAGGATGCGGCTACCGTCCACGCCCGCCTGGAAGCCGGCATCTCCGCTTCGACAGCCCAGATGGATGAGACCTACCGTGCGCTGGTCCCGTTGGTCGACCGGATGCGTGACGACGCGTCATTGCATCGGGTGGAACAGGTCATGGCGCTCTCACCGTGGAGTGCGCGGACCACGCAGCGGGTGTTCCGTCGCTATGTCGGGGTGACGGTCAAGTGGGTGCTGTGCCGGTACCGGTTGCAGCAGGCGGCGCTGGAGATCGAGAGTGTGCCCGGCGTCGATTTCGCCGATCTCGCAGTGCGACTCGGCTGGTATGACCAGGCCCACTTCATCAACGACTTCCGGTCCATGCTGGGCAGCACGCCGGGGGAGTACGCGGCTCAGCATGGAGGCGATTAGTCGTCGATATGGGTCGGCGGATCGGTGAAGGTGAAATCGAAGGGATAGTCGTGGCCCGGGCCCATCGGGTCGCAGCGCTTCACGGGCACCAGGTGGGAACTGAAACCGCTGGGCACATAGCCCCAAGTTCCGATGCAACGTTGCCAGCTGCCGTCGGGCTGGATGGGTCCGTCGCACTTGCTGATCACGTTACCGCCATACAGGCAGCCGGCACTGGCCGGCGGGGCCGAGGTGATCAGCCCGGCCGCCGTCAGCACGGCGGCCAGGCCTCCGATGATGAAGAGCTTCATGGGTTCTCCCGTCTGCAGCTACACACGGACGCTACCGCGCAGGCAACTCGTGGGTGGCGCCTTTGTGCCTTTCGCTGCGGGCACGCAGCGTCTACACCTAATCAGAATGGTGGGGGTGGTCCGTATTCTTCGGCGAGCCAGGCTTGGTAGTCGCGTTCGAATTCGAGGTCGTTGTTGAGTTCGGCGCGTAGCCGTCGTTCGGCGTTGATCCGGTCTCGGCGGTCTTGTTCGCGGGTTTGGCGGCGGGTCGGCATCCTCGCGCCCCGGTTCGGGTGGTGGGCCGGCGGTTCGGGAAGGTTCAGCTCCCCAGTGGGTTGTGCCAGGGTCGGGAACAGGCCGGCGCCGTGGGGTTCGGTGACATAGGTGTGCCCGGTGGGTGCGGTGAATTCGACGGTGCCATCGGGGAATTGGCGGTCCGACCACCCGGCGCAGAAGGCCAACCGGCCCGCGATCGCCACCGACTCCGCCCGCGCACCGGCACTGATCCTGTCGATCAGGGCCACATCCGACACGGTCTCGAACATACGTTCGATTATGCCACCGTCTGCCGACACAAGCGCAGTTTCACTGGATTCCGGTCTGGAGAAGCTGTAGTGCGATCGCTAACTTCCTGCCGCCTCATCGATCTTGTTGGTCATCTCCGAGACGAGCCGACCGAGGGTGTCGGCATCGGCGTTGCCTCCGCACAACTGGATTTCGGCCACGACGTTGTGCCGTGGGGCCACCGCGTACTGACACGTCCAACCGCCCGCGTCGCCGAGTTCGTCCGCCGAGGAGGACAGCACGCCGTCGTTTTCTGAGACGTCGCCGTTGCGCCATTGGTGGGTCGACCCATCGGTATCGTCCGATTCCACGGTCTTTCCGGCGCATTGCTGCAATTTCTCTTTCGCCTTCTGGACGAATCGTCGCGCGGCGTCGGCATCGGGAAACGCGACGACTGCCTGGTCGAAATAGACGCTCGGTCCGTCGCCGCTGTCGTCGGGTGACTGCAGATATTGCCGCCGCACTGCCGTCGATCCGCTGCCCTTGTGATCGCGTTCGGCGCCGGGGGTGCCGACCAGGCAGGTTCCGCCGGGGTCACTGGTATCCCAAGTCGACTGAACACTGCCGTCGCCATCCTCGGAGTTGCCGATCAGCGTTCCGACGTGCAGGACCTTGCCGGCTTCTTCCTCGGTCAGCAGCGCACCCGACAACGCGGAATCCCCGACGGTCTTGGTCTTCTCGCCGAATCTGCCGAGCAGCAGAAGCGCCGCGACAATCACGACTACGACAACCAGGATCGCCACGGCAATCATGATCAGCCGGCTGGATCGGTTGCCGGGCGGCGGGCCGGCCGCGGGTGGCGTCGGGTAACCACCGGGGGCCGGTCCCCACCCCTGGCCGGGCACAGGCTGTGGTGGCGGCCAGTTCTGCGAAGGGGGCCAGGGGTTTGCCGGCGGAAACGTCATCGATCACCTTAATTGGCTGGGGCGTGGTGGCTGAAGCGTAATAGGTGGCCCGCGACCCGGCCGCGCAGTCAGGGCAACGCCGCGGCCAACGCCATGTGTCCCTCGAAGCCGAGCCGGCCGGCCAGGTCCCGGTACCGGTCTCGGAAATCGCGGTAGCCGGCGTCGTCGCCCTTGACGCGGGCGATGAGTGCGCGGATCCGCAACAACATGACGTCGCGAAGGATGAGGCCATCGTCTACGGGGATCGCCACCAGTCTGGAGATCGCCGCCTCGGCCTCGTCTACGTCACCTTCGGCGCCCCGGTCCAGCAGGGTTTCCGCGAGGATCCCCGTCGCCAAGATGTTGTAGGGAAGCTGTCCACTGTGAAAGAGGTCGTCGATCGCTTCGCGCAGCACCCGGATCGCCCCGGCCCGGTCACCGCGCTTGGCCCGTTCGCGCGCGGTGTACACATCGATGCCGACCAGCTCGGACATGTAGAACCGTCCGCTCACGCACATCTGCCGCACCTGGCCGAGCAGGCCCAGTCCGCGCTCCCGGTCCGCCGGCGATTCTCGGTTCAGCAAGGCGTATCCCATGGTCACTCGAGCCAGGCCGAGCGCGATGTCGTCGCCGGCACCTTCGGTGATCTGCAGCGCCCCGTCGATGTCGCGTAGCGCATCGTCGCTGGCGAGCAGTACTCCGCAGGACACTGTGGTGAAGTACGTCCAGGTGATGACGAGTGCGTGGGTGAATCTGTCGGTGTTGCGTGCCATGGCGAGCGCATGATCGAGGTCCGCGCGCCAACCCTCAAGGCCCAGGGCCCATTTGGCGATGCTGCGCGCCGCGAAGGCCGCCGCCAGCGGTGAGCCGACGATGAAGTTGCCCTTGGTGGTGTCCCCGTCGGCCAGGTCGATCGCCATCTGCGACCACCGCAGCACCTCATCCATTTCACCGCTTTCGATCTTGAGTGAGATCGGAGTCGCCGACAAGCCGACGGTGAGTGCGGGGTCACCGATCGACTCGATCAGGGTCATGTGCTCGGACACCTGCCGTGATGCGTCGCGCACCCGCCCCTGCAACATCAGTTCGCCGGTCAGCCCGGCCATGCCGATGGCCAGTGAGGCTTTGTCTCCGGCGGACTCGCACAGCTCCTGCAGTTCCTCGAACCGGGCGCCGGAAACCTTCACGTTGCTGCGGAAGCCATTGCCGCACACCAGGGTGCGCGGAGCTATCCGCATCGCGGGCCGGTCGGGATCGTCGGCGGGCAGCAGGTCGGCGATCTGCCGGGCGCGCTCCCAGCACATCTGGGCTGCCGCGGTATCGCGGTTGTTCGCCCGCGCTCCGGCGCGCATGTGCCAGGTATATGCCGCATGCAGGTCGCCGGCGGCTTCCAGGTGTTCGGCGATCAACGCTGCGTTCTCGTCGGCCAGTTCGGGTTCACGCTCGGCAATGGTGTCGGCCAGGCGTCGATGCAGTTCAGCACGATCGGACTTGAGCTGCGATTCGTAGGCGACGGTCCGCACCATCGGATGGTGGAATGCGAACTCCGCGTGCGGCGTGTATTGCACCTGATCGATCAGCTCCGCTTCGATCAGATCCTCGAAGACCGGCTCGGTGTCCAGGCAGGCCAACAAACCGGCACTGAACCGGGACCCGATCACCGCGGCGGCGCTCAGCGTTCGTTTGGCCGCCGGATCCAGCCGGTCGATGCGCGCGGCGATGGTGGCCTGGAGGGTGGCCGGCACGCTCACCCGGCCCTGCCCACCGCACAGCACGTAGGCGCCGCGTTCGCCGCGGAGCAGGCCCCGTTCGGCCAGGTCACGCACGATCTCGAGGGCGAAGAACGGGTTCCCGGCGGCCCGCCCGGCGATGGTGTCGGTGAGGTCGGCTACTCCGTCACCGGTCCCCAGGAGCTCGGTGATCAAGGTCGAGGTCTCCGAATCATCCAGTGGTGCAAGCACTATCGTCTGTGCGCCATGGACATGACTCAATGCGCCGTGGTACTCGGGGCGGTATGTGATCACGACCAGGGACGGAGTCTGCGGCGTCACCGACAGGAAGTCCGACAACATCGATTCGCTGACGCCGTCGATCCAGTGGGCATCCTCGACGACATAGACCGCCGGCGTGGTCCGCGCCAGCGACGCCGCGTTGACCAGGGTGGTGAGCCGGCGTCGCCGGGCGTCGGGGTCGATCACCGGTAGAACGACATCAGGGTCGGCGATGCCGAGCAGGTCGTCGAGTAGCTCCAAACTCTCCGTGGTGTCGCCGGGGACCTGGTCTCGAACCTTCGCGCGGGCCGCCTCACGGTCCAGGTCTGCCACACCGAACCCTGCCCGCAGCAAGCCGGCGATGGCATGAAATGGGATTTCGCTGGTGTGCGACTCGCAGAATGTGGAGTTCACCGGTACACCACGGGCGGCGGCCTTCGCCGCAAGCTCGCTGACCAGCCGGCTCTTGCCGATGCCGGGCCCGCCCACCAGCAGGACGATGCTGCCGTGCCCCTGGATCGAGCGCTCCAGGATGCCCTCGATGGCGGATAGTTCCCAGCCTCGGCCGACCAGGGTCGATTCGCCGACATTGAGCAGGTTGTGCGCGGAATTGAGCTCCAGTAGCCGGCGCGCCCGGATCGGGTGGTCGGCACCTTTGACCTGCACCATCTCGGGCTCGCCCAGCATCATGGTGTCTTCGACCAGGTGTGCGGTCGACTCCGTCAGCATGACCCCGCCAGGTGGGGCGACCGATTCCATGCGTTGCGCCATGCCCACGTGTTCGCCGATCGCGGTGTAGCTCATCGTGTCGGTGCCGACTTCGCCGGTGATGACCTGGCCGGAACTCAATCCGATGCGCAACTGCAGGTCGAGGCCATCGCGGGCCTTTACCTGCACCGCCAGCAGGGCGGTCTGCTGATGGATCTCCAGTGCGGCCAGGCAGGAGCGAAAAGCATGGTCTTCCAATGCAACCGGCGCCCCGAAGATGGCCATGATGCCGTCGCCGGTGAACTTGTCTACGGTGCCGCCATATCGGCGGACCACGGCGGCGGAGCGGTTGAACAGATCGCTCATGATCTCGCGGAGCCGCTCGGCGCCCAAGGTCGCTGCGATGTCCATGGACCGCACGACATCGGCGAACAAGACTGTGACCTGCTTGTACTCGGCGCCCGCTGTCGAAGTGACGGGCGCCCCGCACGCATCGCAATACCGGGCACCCGCTCGCGGCTCGGTACCACACGCGCGGCACGTCGCAGTTTCCGTCATTCGAAGCCCCCGCCATCGGAGAACCTGCTGCAACGAGGATAGAACGCAGCAACGCCGAAAGGGCAGGGATGCGACACTTGCACGATGGGACTTTTCGCCGACCGTGACGAATCGAGCAACGACCTGCGCCGACGCGTCGAGCAACTGGAGCGCCGGGTCGCCGCCCTGGAACGGGCAGCCTCGGCGGCCGGGCACCCGGTGTCACTGCCGGCCACGGGTCAGCCCAGTGAGATGATGGCCAGCCAGATGGTCCGCCAGCTCGTCCTGCAGGGCAACAAAATCGGCGCAATCAAACTGTTGCGCGATGAGACCGGGCTGCGGCTCAAGGAGGCCAAGGACATCGTGGACCGGCTGGCCTGACCGAGCCTAACCGTCCAGTGCTGTCCGCCAGGCGTCCAGTTTGTTCTCGTAGCGCATCGTCTGTGCGGGGCTGGTCGACGGTACTCGCACACTGGGCAGCGACGGCGTGCCGACCAGACGCCGGTAATTGGCTTCGGCGGCTGCCCCGTTGAACACCACCCGCTCGAGCGTGGGATGTAGGGCGAAGAACGCCGCAAAGTCGTTGGGCACCATGCTGTCCCGCTCCACGGCCGAATCCAGGCTGCCCACCCGGTGGCAGGACCGCAGTACATCCCACACGGCAACCTGGTGTGCGCACAGGGCCGTCACCCGATCCGGGTAGGGCACATCGGCACTGAATCCGAAGAGGGAGCCGGTGATCCGCCAGAACGCGTTACGGGGATTGCCGTAGTACTGACCGGCAGTCAGCGACATCACGCTGGGCATATTGCCCAGGATCAGTACCCAGGGCGCCTCGCCCAGGATGGGATCCAACCCGTGCAGCAGCTCGGTCATCGGTACGTCAGCAGTTCGGACACGGTGACGAACCGGTAACCAGCCGAGCGCAATTCGTCGATGATGCGGGGGACCGCGGCCCGCGACGACTCGCGGCTGTCATACATGGCATGCAGCAGGACGATCGAGCCCGGCCGCGCCTGGGAGACGGTTTCGGCCACGATCGCATCGGCACCGGCTCCGGTGGCCGAATCGGGTTCGACGTCCCAGGTGACCATGGTCCGATCATGGGTGGACAGGTAGCGCGGCAGCGTCCAGAGCTTCTTGCCGTAGGGCGGTCGGAAGGTGATCGGACCGTGGTACCCGGTGGCCCGGATCGCTGCGTCGGTCCGTTCGATCTCGTTCGCGACGGTGGTCGGCGACATCAGCACCATCCGCGGATGCGAGTAGCTGTGATTGCCGATCTCGTGGCCTGCCGCGGCGATCGCGGTGCCGAACTGCGGCGCGACAGTCAACTCGGCGCCGGTGAGGTAGAACGTGGCCCGAACGCCCGCGTCATCGAGCATCCGCAGCACGCCCGGGGTGTGGCTCGTAGGGCCGTCGTCAAAGGTCAGCGCAACGACTTTGGCCGAGGTGTCGACTCGATTCACCACCTGCCCGGCGAGCGCGAAAGTACGCGAGTTCATCACCCGGTAGCCACCGGCGAGCACGGTCACCGCCACGGCGAGCAGGACAACCAGACTCCATATCCATCGGCGCACTACTGTTGTATACCAAGCACCGCACACACGCGGGCGCCCCGAACGGTGTGGGGGTTATGTCACGTTCGGGGCGCCATGTCGTGAGTCGTCAGCTCAGGTGGTGGACCTCCTGCAGTCCGTACACCGGCGTTGCCAGGCCCTCATAGCGGGCCTTGAGCTGCAACGCCAGATACAGCGAATAGTGGCGGGACTGGTGCAGATTGCCGCCGTGCAGCCACAGATTGGGCTGTTGGGTGGGCTTCCACATGTTGCGTTGTTCGCCTTCCCACGGCCCCGGATCCTTCGTGGTGCCCGAGCCCAGGCCCCACACCTTGCCGATCCGGTCGGCGACTTCCTGACTGATCAGGTCGGCGGCCCAGCCGTTCATCGAGCCGAACCCGGTGGCGTAAACCACCACATCGGCGGGCAGCTCGGTGCCGTCGGCCAGGATCACCGAGTCCTCCGTGAGGCGGTCCACCTCGCCGTGGGCCAGTTTGATGCTGCCGTCGGCGATCAGCTCGCAGGCACCGACGTCGATGTAGTAGCCCGAGCCGCGGCGCAGGTACTTCATGAACAGGCCGGAGTCGTCGTCGCCGAAGTCCAGGTCGAATCCGGCTGCTTCCAATCGCGCGTAGAAATCCTTGTCGCGCTGGCGGATTGCATCGTAGATGGGCCGCTGGAAGTCGGCCATGATGCGATAGGGCAGGGACGCGAAGGTGAGATCGGCCTTCTCGGTGGTCATTCCCGCGGCGACGGCCCGCTCCGAATACAGGTCGCCCAGGCCGAGCTCCATCAGCGAGTCCGATTTCACGACGTGTGTCGAGGAGCGCTGCACCATCGTGACGTCGACGTAGTTCTCGTACAACGCTTTACAGATGTCGTGGGCGGAGTTGTTCGAGCCGATCACCACGACTCGCTTCCCCGGATACCGGTCCGGGCCGGGGTGGTGGCTGGAATGGTGCTGCTCGCCGCGGAAGGTCTCCTGGCCCGGGAGCGTCGGGATGCTGGGCTTGCCCGACATGCCTGTCGCCAGCACCAGCTGCGCCGGCCGCAGCGTCACGGGTTCGCCGTTGCGGTTCACCTCGACGGTCCACCGCTGTTCGGCTTCGTCGTAGGACGCCGACAGGCAGGCGGTCGAGCTCCAGTACGGCACCTCCATGACCCGGGTGTAGAACTCCAGCCAGTCGCCGATCTTGTCCTTCGGCGCGAACACCGGCCAGTTGGCCGGGAACGGCAGGTAGGGAAGATGGTCGTACCAGACCGGATCGTGCAGGCACAGCGACTTGTAGCGGTTGCGCCACTGGTCGCCGGGGCGTTCGTGCTGGTCGACGACGATGGCGGGCACACCGAGCTGGCGCAGCCGCGCGCCCAGTGCGATACCGCCCTGGCCACCGCCGATCACCACGATGTAGGGCTGCTCGGTGTAGCCGAGCGTGAGGTCCTCGTCGAGGCGTTTCTCGGACCAGGACCGCCGGTCCGGATCGGAGCCGTGCACGGCGCCCAGCGGCCGGTTGGCGCCCTTGCGCTCCTCGTGGCCCTTGAGCTCCTGCAGGGTCGTCAGCAGGGTCCAACCCAGCTCGTCGCGCAGGCGCAGGTGCCCCTTGCCGCGGCCCACCGCGGTCTCGAACTCGATGAACGCCGAGGTGACGACGTGTTCCCCGTCGAATTCCTCGGTCGGGGTCTCCGCCGTCCGGAACCCGGACGGGTCGGTGTCCGCCAGCCGCGCGGTCAGCATGTCGGCGATGCCGTCGTGGCCCTCGAGGGTCTTGAGGTTCCAGGTGAAGGCGACCAGGTCACGCCAGAAGCTGTCGGTCGCGAACTTTCCGACGACGCGTTCGACGTCCCGGTCGGCCAGTGCGGATTCGAAATCTGCCAGCCAGGCGTCAACCCGTTCCTGCGGTGACAGTGTGGCCAGCGGTGCGGCGGTGGTCTGTGTCATGTGGCACAGCCCACACCGTGTCGAACACCGCAACAAGGGTTGCACGGGGTTGCAACTGACCCGGCGTTTGAGACCGCAACGTCTTGCAACCCTTACGGCGCACCCGGCAGGTCGCCTAAGAACGTCCACTATGAAAGCAGCCGTGTACTACGGACCGAACAAGGTCGAAGTCGCCGACGTCCCCGAGCCCGACCCTGCCCCGGGCACCGTCAAGGTCAAAGTCGGCTTCAACGGAATTTGCGGCACTGACCTGCATGAATACTATGCAGGACCGATCTTCGTGCCGACCGAGCCGCATCCGCTGACCGGCCGGCAGCTGCCGCTGACCATGGGCCACGAGTTCTCCGGGACCATCACCGACGTGGGTGCGGGCGTCACCGGCTTCGCCCCGGGAGACCGGGTGGCCGTCGAGCCGATTTACCGATGCGGACACTGTGCACCGTGCCGGGCGGGCGCCTACAACATCTGTCAGCAGATCGGTTTCCACGGTCTGATGTCCGACGGCGGCATGGCCGAATACACCGTGGTGCCGACCGACATGCTGCACCGGCTTCCCGACAACGTCTCCCTCGAGCTCGGCGCGCTGGTCGAGCCGATGTCGGTGGCCTACCACGCCGCCACCCTCGGTGAGGTCGGCCCGCTGCACACCGCGGTGATCTTCGGGGCCGGACCGATCGGAATCGGTCTGTGGTTCGCGCTGCGCGGCAAGGGACTCGACGACGTGTTCGTCGTGGAACCCTCGCCCACCCGCAGGTCCGCGATCGAGTCGCTCGGCGCCTTGACCCTGGACCCGACGGCCGTCGACGTCCCGGCGTTCATCGCCGATCACACCGGAGGACGCGGTGCCGACGCGGCATTCGATGCCGCGGGCGTGGCCCCCGCGATCGAGGCAGCCACAGCGTGTGTGGGTGCGCGCAAACCGACGGTCAGCGTTGCGATTTACGAGAAGCCGCTGACGACACCGTTGCTCAACCTGGTGATGAACGAGTCCAGGATCCAGGGTTCGCTGTGCTACACCTCGGCCGACTTCGAGGCGGTCATTGATCTCATGGCGCGGGGGGTGTACGACACGAGGGGATGGGTCACTTCCATCGCCATCGACGACGTGATCGACGAGGGATTCGAAGCCCTGCACGCAGGCAAGAAGATGAAGGTTCTGGTCGACCCGAGCGGAGGCGCATCGTGACATTGCAGAGCAAGGTGGTGCTGGTGACAGGCGCGGGCCGGGGGATCGGTCGGGGCATCGCGCTGCGGCTGGCGCGGGAAGGTGCCGACCTCGCACTGGTCGACGTGGTGCCGGACGGTATCAACGCTGTCGCCGAGGAGATAGCCGAAATCGGCTCGAAAACAACGACTTTCGTCACCGACGTGAGTGACCGCGACTCGGTGTACGCGGCGGTCGAGCATGCCGCGGCCGCTCTGGGTGGGTTCGACATCATGGTCAACAATGCCGGGGTGGCGCTGGTCGGACCGATCGCCGAGGTCACGCCCGCCGACGTCGCCCGGGTGTGGTCGATCAACGTCGACGGCGTGCTGTGGGGAATCCAGGCTGCCGCAGCCAAGTTCATCGAGCTTGGCCGGCCGGGCAAGATCATCAACGCCTCGTCGATCGCCGGTCATGACGGCTTCGCCATGCTCGGGGTGTACAGCGCCACCAAGTTCGCGGTGCGTGGCCTGACCCAGGCCGCGGCCAAGGAGTACGCGTCGGCGGGCATCACCGTCAACGCCTACTGTCCAGGCATCGTCGGCACCGACATGTGGGTCCAGATCGACAAGCGGTTCGCCGAGCTGACCGGTGCCGCCGAGGGGGAGACATTCCAGAAGTACGCGGGCGGCATCGCGTTGGGGCGGCCGGCAACACCCGAGGACGTGGCCGGATTCGTTGCTTATCTGGCCGGACCGGATGCCGATTACATGACTGGTCAGGCGGGTCTCATCGACGGGGGGTTGGTGTATCGGTAGCCGGAGTTTGGCGTCCCGATGTGATGTGGAGCACAATCGGCGATGATGGCCGGTTCATCGATACCTGAGCCCGCGGTCTCGCCTGGTGAGGATCCGCGGCGGTACGCCATGCTCTTGTCGGCGGTGTACGACGCGACCATGTCGGGTGACCGCGCGCCTGCGCGTCCTCGGGCGGTGATCGAAGACTCCTGGAACAGGTTGCGCGCCAAGGGGATAAATCCGGATCATCACATTCCGCCCCAGGTCGAGACGACCGGCCTGGACTTGCTGCGGCAGCAGTCCGGACTCATCGCTGTGCTCGACGATGTGTCGCGAGGGCTGGACTCGGTGATCGATGAGGGCCACAACATCCTGGTGGTGGCGGATGCCAGGGGTCGGGTGCTGTGGCGCTCGGGCTCGCCGCGCGTGCTCAGCCTCGCCGACCGCCTCGGTTTCATCGAGGGCGCGACGTGGAGTGAGAACGCGGTGGGCACCAACGGGATCGGTACCGCGCTGGCCTCCCATCGTGCGGTGCAGATCTTCTCGGCTGAGCATTTCCTGCGCAGCCACCACCCGTGGACGTGTGCCGGCGCGCCGATCCGAGATCCGCGGACCGGTCAGGTGATCGGCATCGTCGACGTGTCCGGCCCGGCCTCCACCGTGCATCCGACGACGGTCGCCCTGGTGGACCTCGTGGCGCGGCTCGCGGAGTCGCAACTGCGCGAGGCGCATGACAGAACGTTGAACCGGCTGCGCGCGGTGGCGGCGCCCATCCTGGCCAGGGTGGGCAGCCCGGCGCTGGCCGTCGACGCGGACGGCTGGGTCGCGGCGGTGGACTCCTTGCCGTTGCACAACCGGATCTTGTTGCCCGAGAGCGGGTTACCCGGCCGGGTGTGGATTCCGCCGTTGGGCATGTGTGATGTCGAGGCGCTGCCGGGCGGGTGGCTGGTCCGGGTGGCTGACGACGCCGAGCCCAGTGCGGCGCCGTCGCGGGTCATCCTCGACCTGCGCGATGGCGAACCGTCGCTGGAGATGGCCGGCCAGTTCGGCAACTGGCGGCGCAGCATCTCCAGCCGCCACGCCGAGATCTTGCTGGTCTTGGCGACCAGTCAGCAGGGCCGGTCGGCGCCGGAGCTGGCGGAGGATCTCTATGGCGATCGGTCCAGGGTGGTGACCGTGCGCGCCGAGATGTCGCGGCTGCGTAAGCAGTTCGTCGGCCTGCTAGCCGGTAAGCCGTACCGGTTCGGGGACTCGGTGGTCGTGGACGTCCGTTATCCCCAGGACATGTCGACACTGCTGACTTCCTCGACAGCTCCGGCGGTCCACGCGGTGCGTGGGTATACCTTGACCTGATGGTGGCCGATCTCACGCTCTTGGACGGGCTCGACGGTGAGGCCGGCGCGCAGCGTGCCGAGCTTGTCGAATGGCTTCTGGCCCGAGGTATCAGCGCCGACCAGATCCGGCAGGCCGGTACCCCGATGCTGCTGGCCTCGCGCCGGGTGGCAGGGGACGACGGCACGTACGTCTCGACCCGCGAGATCAGCGAGCAGACCGGGATGGACGTCGAGCTCGTGCAGCGACTGCAGCGGGCAATGGGGCTGGCGACTGTCGAGGACGCCGATGCCGCGGTGCTGTTGCGCGCCGACGCCGAGGCGGTGGGCTTCGCCGAGCGGTTCCTGGAGCTGGGTATCGCGCCCGACCAGATCGTGTTGATCACCCGGGTGCTCTCGGAGGGGCTCGGCCGAGCCGCCGAGGTGATGCGTTACGCCGCGCTGGCGGCAGTGTTGACGCCGGGGGCGACGGAACTGGAAACCGCCAAGGCGAGCGAGGCGCTGGTGGCCGAGGCGGCCCCGCTGATCGGGCCGATGATCCGGGACATGCTGTTCGTGCAACTGCGCCACGCGATGGAGACCGAGGCGGTCAGCGCTTCCGAGCGGGCCGAGGGCGTGCCGCTGCCGGGTGCCCGGTTGGTCACCATCGCGTTCGCCGACATCGTCGGCTTCACCCGGCTGGGTGAGGTCGTGCAGCCCGAAGACCTTGAGCGGCTGGCGAATCGGCTGGCCGACGCGGCACGTGAGGTGGCAGTAGGCCCGGTGCGGCTGATCAAAACCATCGGTGATGCGGTGATGTTCGTCAGCACCGATCCGGCGGCACTGCTGGACGCGGCCCTGCAATTGGTGGCCGCCACCGAAACCGACGAGGAATTCCCTCGGCTGCGGGTCGGGCTGGCGACCGGGCCGGCGGTGAGCCGGGCCGGTGACTGGTTCGGTGGTTCGGTCAATCTGGCCAGCCGGGTCACCGGGGCGGCGCGGCCCGGGACCGTACTGGTGGCCGAGTCCACCC
The DNA here is from genome assembly GCF_004762045.1 of Mycobacterium sp. DL99. Lineage (GTDB taxonomy): Bacteria > Actinomycetota > Actinomycetes > Mycobacteriales > Mycobacteriaceae > Mycobacterium. Next base: position 4,803,580 of record NZ_SJOM01000007.1, on the reverse strand, counting down.
GCACGGCGATCGGCGAGACCGAAGGCGGCGAGAGCCGGTTCGGCTGGTCGTTTGCCGGAGCCCGTCACCTCAAGGGCGTCAAGAATGACGTGAAGCTCTTCCGGGCCCGGCCCGCATAGAGATCTCCAGAGCTTTATCGAATCTTCATCGAACCACTAGAGCAGCCACATCGAGTCTCGGGACGCTTGAGATGTGATGAAACTGATGATGCTGAGCGCCGGCGCGGTGGTCGCGGCGGCCCTGGTGGCCGGCTGTAGCAATGACCAGGCTGACCGGACTGCCGAGCCGATGACGAACACCCAGAGCACCTCGGCGGCAGCGAGCTCACCGGTCGCCGGCGAGGCTCACAACGATGCCGACGTGATGTTCGCCCAGCACATGATTCCGCACCACCAGCAGGCGGTCGAGATGAGCGATGTGCTGCTGGCCAAGCAGGGCATCGATGCGCGGGTGACTGATCTGGCCACCCAGATCAAGGGTGCCCAGGCCCCGGAGATCGAGCAGATGCAGGGCTGGCTGAAGCAGTGGGGCAACCCCCCGATGCCCCCCATGCCGCCGATGCCGGAGCAGGGCCACGGAAACATGGGCCACGGCGACATGGGCCACGGAAATATGGGTCAGGGTGGCATGCCCGCCATGCAGGGCATGGTGTCGGACACCGATATGACCGCGCTGCGCAACGCCCAGGGCGTCGAGGCGGCCAAGCTGTACCTGACGCACATGATCGCTCATCACGAGGGCGCGATCACCATGGCGCAGGATGAGATCAAGGATGGTCGTTACCCCGCTGCGGTTGAGATGGCCCACACCATCGTGAAAACGCAGCAGGCGGAGATCGACACCATGCGCCAGATCCTGGGTTCGCTCTAACCGGTCGGCAGGATGATCGTGAAGGTGGTCCCAGCGCCCGAACTGCTGACGCTGATGCGGCCGCGGTGCGCTTCGACCAGGGCCTTCACGATCGCCAGTCCGATACCGGACCCGCCGTGGTCGCGGTCGCGTGCGGCGTCGGCCCGGTAGAACCGTTCGAAGACATGGGGCAGATGCTCGGCGGGGATGCCCTCGCCGGTATCGGCCACCGTCAGCATGACGCTCCTGTCGGCGGCCGTGCCGGCATCGATCGTCACCCGGCCCCCGGTCGGGGTGTGTCGCAGCGCGTTGTCGAGCAGATTGCCCAGGATCTGGGCCAGCCGGTGCGGGTCGGCCCACAGCGACGGCAGGCTCTCGTCCGCCCGCCAACTCAGCGTCACCCCCTTGTCGTCGAACCGGTCCTGGGCCGCGGCGACCGCGGCGGCCACCAGGGTGTCCGTCGCCACGGGGACCGGGGTGACCGTGGTGGGGCTTTCCTCTGCCTTGGCCAGGGCGCCGGCGTCGTCGGCAAACCGGACCAGGCGGTGGGTCTGCTGGCGCAACATCGAAACGGTCTCGGGGTCAAGAGCTCTCACGCCGTCCTCGATGGCCTCGAAGTAGGCCTCCAGTACCGAAACCGGAGTCCGGATCTCATGGGCAAGATCGCTGAACAACCTGCGGCGGCTGGCGTCGACGGCCTCCAATCGCCCGGCCATCTGATTGAAAGAACTCGCCAGGGAGTCGAACTCGTCACCGAGATGGGCCGGCGGAACCCGCGAGTCGTAGTGGCCGTCGGCGATGGCCGTGGCGGCCTGCGACACCTGGGTCAGCGACTTCTGCAGACGCCTGCCGAAATACCAGGTGACGATCAGGGCTGCCAGTATGGCGACGCACGACGCCACCCCGACCGAGATCACCGTGGCATAGACATAGGCCTCTTCGGCGTGCATCTGCTCGGCCGAGTCGCCGGATACCCCTGCGCGGTGCAGATGTTCGCGGAACAACGGCGGACCGACGATGGCGGCCACCAGTCCGGTGGTGCCTGCTCCGGCGACGAGCACCAGGGCCTGGGCCGAGAGCAGTCGGGTGCGCAGGCCGACGCTCACCGTTGGCCGTCCTGCCCGGTACCCATTCGGTATCCGACCCCGCGCACCGTCATCACGTACAGCGGATCGGCAGGGTCGTCGCCGAGTTTGCGGCGGAGGTGACCGATATGGACGTCGACGAGGTGTTCGTTGCCGACGTAGGTGGTCTCCCAGACGGATTCGAGGATCTGGCGACGGCTGAGCGCCACCCCGGGGCGGGCCGAGAGCGCGGCGAGCACGTCGAATTCGGTGCGCGTCAGCATGATCGGATCGTCATCGAGGAACACCTGGCGGCCATTGACGTCGATACGCAGCGCGCCGAACACCCGGCCGTCGGTCGCGGCGGGGGAGGAGACGCGCGGGCGGCGCAGCATGGCCCGGATCCTGGCCACCAGTTCCCGCGGGCTGAACGGTTTGGTCATGTAGTCGTCGGCGCCCACCGACAGGCCGACGATGGTGTCCATCTCGGTGTCGCGGGCGGTCAGCATCACCACGTAGGCATCGGAGAACGTGCGCAGCGATCGGCAGACTTCCACGCCGTCGATACCCGGCAGGCCGAGGTCGAGGACCACTACGTCGGGGTCGACCTCACGGGCCAGTCGCAGTGCCTCGGACCCGTCGTGGGCGAGGGTGACCTCGAACTGTTCGCGGGTCAGATAGCTGGCGATGACCTCGGCGAGTGGCGCTTCGTCGTCGACCACCAGGGCCCGGTAGCCGCCCGGAATGTGCTCCATCAGCCCATAGTGCAGGAGTGAGGTAGGGGACATAGGATTTTCATACCCTAGGGGGGTATAGTATGAAGCGATATCGAATCCGGTTCAGGAGGAAACTGTATGAGTACCCAGACTGTCACCGTCACCGGGATGACCTGCGGGCATTGCGTCACGTCGGTGCGTGAAGAGGTCGGCGGCCTTCCCGGCGTGCGCACCGTCGAGGTCGACCTGTCGACCGGGCTGGTGACCATCGACAGTGACAGTCAGCTCGATCCGTCCGCCATCAGCGACGCGGTCGCCGAGGCCGGCTACGCCGTCGCGGGTTGAGCAGGGGTAGATCATGAGTGCGCCGCAGAAGCTCATCGGGTTCGTTGTCGGACTCGTCGTGGTTTTCGCCGTGTCCTTCGGGATCGGTTCTGCGGTCACGCCGAGCAGTGTCCCCGCCGAAGGCCACGACGCCGGCCACGGTTCAGCCCATGGGGCGGGGTACACGCTGCAACTCGATGAGACTGCGCTGCCGTCCGGCACCGAGGTACCGATGCGGTTCCGCATCGTCGACGGCTCCGGCGCCCCGGTGACCGACTACATCGAGAGCCACGAAAAGCTGCTGCATCTGATCGTGGTGCGCCGCGATCTCGCCGACTACCAGCATGTGCATCCCGTACTCGACGATTCCGGCACCTGGAGCGTTCCGCTGGATCTGACCGAGCCCGGCGACTATCGGGTATTCGCCGACTTCGTGCCGGCCGACGGTCGTGCGGTCACGCTCGACGCGGACATGGCCGTTGCCGGGAAGTACCAGCCGCAGCCGCTGCCTGCACCTGCCACCACTGCGACGGTCGACGGTTACACCGTCTCACTCGCCGGGGTGACCAGGGCGGGGCAACCATCGGAGTTGACGCTATCGGTCAGCCGCGACGGCAAGCCGGTCACCGATCTGCAGCCGTACCTGGGCGCCTACGGGCATCTGGTCGCGGTGCGTGCGTCGGATCTGGCCTACCTGCACGTCCATCCGATGAGCGATGCGGCCGACCCGTCCACCGCGCCCGGTCCGCAGATCGCGTTCCACACCACGCTTCCCAGTGCCGGTGAGTACCGGCTGTTCCTGGACTTCAAGCACCGCGATGCGGTGCACACCGCCGAATTCACCGTTGAGGGGACACCGTGAGCACCGCCACCGGACACGTCGTACTCGAGATCGGCGGGATGACGTGTGCCTCGTGCGCCGGACGTATCGAGCGGAAGCTCAACCATCTGGACGGCGTCACCGCGACGGTGAACTTCGCCACCGAGAAGGCCACCGTCGACGTAGCGGGTGAGGTGACGCCCGAGCAGCTGATCGAGGTCGTCGAATCCGCGGGCTACACAGCACAACTGCCCGCCACCGAACCGGGTGGGAGCCATGTCGAAGGCGATCCGACCGTCGCGTTGCGCACCCGGCTGATCGTGTCGGCGGTGCTGACCATCCCGGTGGTGGCCATGGCGATGGTCCCGGCGCTGCAGTTCACCAACTGGCAGTGGCTCTCGTTGACCTTGGCCGCGCCGGTCGTGGTGTGGGGCGCGCTGCCGTTCCACCGGGCCGCCTGGAGCAACCTGCGCCACGGCACCGCCACCATGGACACGCTCATCTCGATGGGCACCATCGCGGCGTTCGGCTGGTCGCTGTACGCGCTGTTCTGGGGTACCGCCGGAATGCCGGGTATGACGCATCCGTTCTCGCTGTCGATCTCTCAATCGGACGGCACCGGCAACATCTACCTGGAAGTCGCCGCGGGAGTCACCACCTTCATCCTGGCCGGCCGGTATTTCGAGGCGCGATCCAAGCGGCGTGCCGGGGCGGCGTTGCGCGCGTTGCTCGAGCTCGGCGCCAAGGACGTCGCGGTGCTGCGAAACGGTGTGGAACAACGCATTCCGATCGAGTCGCTGGCCATAGATGACGAGTTCGTGGTCCGGCCTGGCGAGAAGATCGCCACCGACGGAGAGGTGGTCGACGGTTCGTCAGCGGTGGATGCCTCGATGCTCACGGGCGAATCGGTGCCGGTCGAAGTCGCCCCGGGAGACCAGGTGGTCGGCGCGACGGTCAACGTCGGCGGTCGGCTCGTGGTGCGGGCCAAGCGAATCGGATCCGACACCCAGCTGGCCCAGATGGCCCGGTTGGTCGAGGATGCGCAATCGGGCAAGGCGCAGGCACAACGCCTGGCCGACAAGGTTTCCGCGGTGTTCGTGCCGATCGTCATCGCGCTCGCGGTGGGAACCTTGGGTTTCTGGATGGGCACCGGCGGATCGGTGGCGGCGGCCTTCACCGCCGCGGTGGCGGTGTTGATCATCGCCTGCCCGTGTGCGCTGGGCCTGGCCACACCGACGGCGCTGTTGGTCGGCACGGGCCGCGGTGCCCAGCTCGGCATCCTGATCAAGGGGCCCGAGGTGCTGGAGTCGACCCGTCGCGTGGACACCGTGGTGCTGGACAAGACCGGGACGGTGACCACCGGGGCGATGACGCTGCTCGACGTGTTCACCGCGCCCGGAGAGGATCCCGCCGAGGTGCTGCGGCTGGCCGGTGCGGTCGAGGACGGCTCCGAGCATCCGATCGCGCGGGCCATCGCCAAGGGCGCCCGCGAGAAGGTCGGGGACCTGCCCCCGGTGGAAGATTTCACCAACTTGGCGGGCCTCGGGGTGCAGGGCGTCGTCGACGGCCATGCCCTGGTGGTGGGCCGGCGTCAGCTGCTGGCCGACTGGTCGCAACAGTTGCCCCAGGAGTTGGATGCCGCGATGCGCGAGGCTCAGGCGCTGGGCCGCACGGCGATTGCCGTGGGGTGGGACGGGCAGGCGCGCGCGGTGCTGGTGGTCGCGGACTCGGTCAAGCCCACCTCGGAGGAGGCGATCGGGCAGCTGCGTGCCCTCGGTCTGGAGCCGATCATGCTGACCGGCGACAACGAGGCGGCAGCGCACGCGATCGCCGAACAGGTTGGTGTGCAAGAGGTATACGCCGAGGTCCTGCCGCAGGACAAGGTCGATGTGATCAAACGCCTGCAGGACGAGGGCCGGGTGGTGGCCATGGTCGGCGACGGTGTCAACGACGCCGCGGCGCTGGCCCAGGCCGACCTCGGCCTGGCCATGGGGACCGGTACCGATGTGGCGATCGAGGCCAGTGACCTGACCTTGGTCCGCGGTGATCTGCGGGCGGCCGCAGATGCCATCCGGTTGTCCCGGCGCACGCTGGCCACGATCAAGGGCAACCTGTTCTGGGCATTCGCCTACAACGTCGCCGCGTTGCCTCTGGCCGCAGCCGGACTGCTCAACCCCATGTTGGCCGGCGCCGCGATGGCGTTCTCCTCGGTGTTCGTGGTCAGTAACAGCCTGCGGCTGAGACGATTCCGATGATCGCGGATCAATCACAGGCTGGATTCGATTCACGCACAACCGGAATCGTGGGTATCGCGTGGTTACAGTTGGAAACATCGTGATATCGCGCAGCTCTCGCATGCACTCACTGTCACGGCTGGCAGCCATGATGGCGATTGTCTTGTGGGCCGGGGTACTCACCGGGCAGTGGCAGGCGACGAGCCACGACCACCCGACGCATCTGCCGCACGCGGTCTCGGCAGCGATCGGCGAGGGCGCCGATCTGATGATGCTGGACCACCCGCACGTCAGTGATGGTTCGCCTGCACACATGCCGGATGGCTTCACCGCCGCCGTTCTGCCCAGGCCCTCCGTTACCCCCGCAGCGCTTTCGGTTGTGGCGCTCGTCCTCGGCTGTGCGGTGGTGTGCGCGTGCGCCGCGGTGCGCGCGCAGCGAGGTCCACCCGGCCGACACGGTGTCCTCCTCGCCGGACAGGAACTTCTGACCCGGATCTGTATCGCACGCCGCTGATCTGCCGGCGGGGGTGCCGGCGCTCGATGCGCCGTTGCCCCAACGCTGTCCAGGTCAGTTGCCGCGCGCGGCCGCGGCGGATACAGAAACGGCAAATCCATGAACCATGCCCTGTCCACCCGTTCATTCCACATCCTGCGCCGAAACCATGGTCCCAACACCATGGTCGGTCACACTCCCACCCTGTGGGTGTCCACTCCGTTCGCCGACGCCGGGCGCGGATTCTGGGCGAAACTCGAAGGTTTCAACCCCGGCGGCATGAAGGACCGGCCCGCCATGCACATGGTCGAGCAGGCCCGGGCCCGCGGCGATCTGAAACCAGGTGGCCGCATCATCGAATCAACCAGTGGCACATTGGGCCTGGGGCTGGCATTCGCCGGCACGATCTACCACCACCCGGTGACCCTGGTGACCGATCCGGGTCTGGAACCCATCATCGAGCGCATGTTGACCGCCTACGGTGCCCAGGTATCGATGGTGACCGAACCGCATCCCACCGGGGGCTGGCAGCAGGCCCGGCGGGACCGGGTGGCCGACCTGCTCGCAACCGATGAAAACGCCTGGTACCCGGACCAGTACAACAACCCGGACAACGTCGAGGCCTACCGGCCGCTGGCGCTGGAACTCAATGCCCAGATCGGTCATGTCGACGTGCTGGTCTGCTCTGTCGGCACCGGCGGGCATTCGGCCGGGGTGGCGCGGGTGCTGCGGGAGTTCAACCCGGATCTGCGCCTGATCGGGGTCGACACCATCGGCTCGACGATCTTCGGCCAACCTGCCGCGACCCGCGTCATGCGGGGCCTCGGTTCGAGTATCTATCCCCGCAACGTGGATTACGCCGCGTTCGACGAGGTGCACTGGGTCGCACCGGCCGACGCGGTGTGGGCCGCCCGGACGCTGGCGTCGACGTACTACGCGAGTGGGGGCTGGAGCGTCGGGGCAGTCGGTCTGGTCGCCGGCTGGGCAGCCCGAAACCACCCGGCCGGCACCACGATTGCCGCGGTGTTCCCCGACGGCCCGCAGCGCTACTTCGACACTGTGTACAACGACGACTACTGCCGTGAACTGGGTCTGCTCGATCACCAACCTGCCGATGAACCGGAGACGATCGCCAACCACGCCGACCGCGTGGTGCAGACCTGGACCCGCTGCGAGACGGTCGTCGACCCCACGGTGGTGGCTCGATGAGCGGACTCATCACTCAGTTCCGCAGTTTCGACCTGCCGAGCCGGCTGCTGATGGTCAACCAGTTCGGCATCAATCTCGGCTTCTACATGTTGATGCCGTACCTGGCCGGCTACCTCGCCGGGCCGCTCGGTCTGGCGGCGTGGGCGGTGGGCCTGGTGCTGGGAGTGCGCAACTTCTCGCAGCAGGGCATGTTCATCGTCGGCGGCACCCTGGCCGACCGGCTGGGCTACAAGCCGCTGATCGTCGCCGGGTGTCTGTTGCGCACTGCGGGGTTCGGTCTGCTCGTCGTCGCGGATTCCCTGCCGGCGATGCTGATCGCCTCGGCGGCAACAGGTTTCGCCGGAGCGCTGTTCAATCCCGCGGTGCGGGCCTATCTGGCCGCCGACGCCGGTGACCGGCGGCTCGAGGCCTTCGCCACGTTCAACGTGTTCTACCAGGCCGGGATCCTGCTGGGCCCGCTGGCGGGAATGGCGTTGCTGGCCTTCGATTTCCGGGTGACCGCCGCTGCAGCGGCCGGAGTCTTCGCGGTGCTGACCGTGGCCCAGCTGCTCGCTCTGCCGCGGCACCGCCCCGAACCGGTCACCGAGCGGAGTTCGGTACTCGACGACTGGCGCAGCGTCATCGCCAACCGCGGGTTCGTGTTGTTCGCGCTGGCGATGATCGGCTCCTACGTGCTGTCCTTCCAGGTCTATCTGGCGTTGCCGCTACAGGCTGCGGCGCTGCGGCCCGGGAACGAAACGGCACTGGTGGCAGCCGTGTTCGTGGTGTCCGGCCTGATCGCGGTGGGCGGCCAGTTGCGCATCACGCGGTGGTTCTCCGACCGCTGGGGCCCGCGCCGCAGCCTGGTAGTGGGTCTGCTGGTGCTGGCGGCGGCCTTCGTCCCGATGGCCGTGGTGCCGGACGGCGACCGGTTCGGTAGCGCCGCCGCGGTGGCCGCACTGCTCGGCTCGTCCGCGCTACTGGCCCTCGGCTCGGCCGCGGTGTTCCCGTTCGAGATGGACACCGTCGTGGCGCTGTCGGGCGATCGGCTGGTGGCCACCCACTACGGGTTCTACAACACCGTCGTCGGAGTCGGGATCCTGCTGGGCAACGTGGCGACCGGCTCGCTGATCGGCGCGGCGCGCGCCGCGGACCTGGCCGAATTGGTGTGGCTGGGCCTCACGGCAATCGGGCTGGTATCCGCGGCCGCGCTCTACGCGCTGACTCGGGACGGCGGGAAGCTGGCGCCCAGCGCACCGCTTACTGCATCGGAACCGTGACACCCTCCGAGGGCTGCACGATCACGAAGCCGTTGCCGTGGAACGCGACCTGAATGGCCTCGCCGGAGCCCCTGCCGATCAGCGCGCCCGCCTTGAAGCTGGTCTTGAGTTGGGTCTGCAGGTGCGCCGACCACGCCACGACGGCATTGGTGTCGGCGAAGGTCGGGGCCTCCGAGGCGTTGAGCACCACGGGCGGGCCGTCGGTGGTCAGCGCCACCCACCCGGTGCCGCGCAGGGTGGTGTTGAACAGGCCGCCGGTGGCGATGCTGCCGCCGCGGACCCGTTCGATGTTCCAGTCCAAGCTCGATGAGAAGGCCAGCACGTTCTTGCCGCTGATCGACAGACCTGAGTTGGACAGCTGCAGCAGGTGTACGTCGAAACCCTGATCGGCCAGGAACACATCGCCCTGGCCCTGGCAGCGCATCAGCGGAAGGCCTTCACCGGTGAGAGCTTTCTTGATGAACTTCGACGCGCCACCACCCTCAAAGGCGAAGTCGACGTTGCCCTGGTAGGCGACCATCGAGCCCTGCCGGGCCATGAAGGGTTCGCCGAGGCGTACCCGCAGCATCTTCTTGTTCTGGTTGGCGATCGGCGTCGCCTCTTTCTCGCTGAACCGCCCGTCGACGAGATCCCCGCTGATGCCGTTGAACCCGTCACCCGTGGGTTGGGTCTGAACCTGGGGCTGTGGCTGTTGCGGGGCCTGCTGTGGGGCAGCGCCCATCGGCGCCTTGCCGGCCTGACCCTGATGGGACACCTGGTCGGTCCAGGATTGCCCGTCCCACCACCGGTATTCGTAGCGGCCCTCGGGGTCGGGCAGCCAGCCGGGTTGCCAGTTTCCGTTCACAGTCATTCCTCGAATCGTCGGGTGGAGGCGAAATCGACACCAGGCTACAAGTCGTGGATCTCAGCAAGTACCGTGACGACTACGGTAACTTCGTCCAGATGTCCGGCGAGAGGTTCGGTGGTTGATGAAAGCCGTTATCGCGCAGCGTGGTTCGGTGAGCGTCGAGGACGTCGTCGAGCCGGTACCCGGCCATGGGCAGGTACTCGTAGCCCCTCTGGCCTGCGGGATCTGTGGGTCCGACCTGCACCTGGTCGAGTCACAGGCCGCGATGCCGGACCTGATGCCGGCCATCGTGCTCGGGCACGAGTTCGTCGGTGAGGTGCTCGACTACGGTCCCGGCACCGAACGCATCGTCCCGATCGGTACGGCGGTCACGTCCGTCCCTTACCTGGACACCGGCGACGGGCCGCAGCTGTTGGGGCTCTCCCCGGGGGTGACGGGCGGGCTGGCCGAACGCCTTGTTCTGCAAGAGAAGCGCCTGGTCCCGGTGACGGGCGATGTCCCCGTGCACTACGCGGCCTTGGCAGAACCTCTGGCGGTGGGTGTGCACGCCGTTGCCGCGGCCGACTTGCAGCCTGGAGACGCCGTGCTCGTCGTCGGTTGTGGGCCGGTGGGGCTGTCGGTCATCGCGTGCCTCAAGGCGGCCGGGGTGGGGCCCGTCGTCGCGGCGGATTTCTCGCCCGGCCGCCGTGCTCTGGCTGAGCAGATCGGCGCCGACATTGTCATCGATCCCGCGGTGACCAGCCCGTACCAGAGCTGGGCCGAGCTGGCCGGCGCCCCGGTGCCCATGTCTCCGCTGATGGATACGCCGCAGCGAGCCAATACGGTGGTGTTCGAATGTGTCGGAGTACCAGGCATTCTGGCGACCGTGATGGACTCGGTGCCGCCGCAGACCCGGATTGTGGTGGTCGGGGTGTGCATGCAGCCGGACACCATCACACCCGTAATCGGCACCACCAAGGAACTCTCGATCCGGTTCGTGTTCGCCTATCGCCCCGACGAGTTCGCCAGGGCCCTGGACTGGATCGTCAGCGGCACCGTGGACGTGGCGCCGTTCGTGACGGCGACGCTGCCGCTGGATTCGGCCACCGATGCCTTCGCGGAACTCCGGCAGCCTGACAAACACTGCAAGATTCTGCTGCTGCCCACCTGAGCGGCCGGTCAGCTGGCATTCTGGTGCCATGGCAAAGGAAATCGACCCGATCCGCGCCCAGGGTGCGCTCGCGGTCTTCAAGCAGCACCCCGGCATGGTGCTGTTCGCGGTGTCGCCGGCGATCGTGGTGCTGGGCGCCGTGTGGTGGATAGCCGGTCCAGGGTGGGCGGGGCTGCTGCTGGTGGCCCTCGTGCTCGCCGGCGGCGCCGCACTGCTGCTCAAGCGCAACTGACCGCTTAGCCGCAAAAACCGCGTTCGCCGTGGGTGAACGCTGTCCCATCTGCGGTGTAACGGTGTAATCATGTAATCATGTACAAACATCAACACCATCGCCGGTCTGCAGATGAGGCCGCCGAATGGTTCGCGGGGCGACTGCCCGATACCTGGTTCACCGGCGACCCGACCGTGATCGTCGACCGTGAAGAGATCACCGTCATCGGCCGGCTTCCCGATGCCACAGACAATCCAGAAGGCGAGACCGCTGCCCGCGCGTCCGGGCGGGCAGCCCGGTTCCGCGAGGAGACTCGTGGCGAGCGCATGCGCATCGCCGACGAGGCGCAGGGCCGTTTCGATCGCAAGGTCTCCTGGGGTGTCGAGGTCAGTGCCGGCGACGGCGGCACCGAGCGAATCCTGTTCACCCACATCGCCGTACCGGTGATGACCCGGCTCAAGCAGCCCGAGCGGCAGGTGCTCGACACCCTGGTCGACGCGGGCGTGGCGCGGTCGCGCTCGGACGCGCTGGCCTGGTCGGTGCGCCTGGTCGGTCAGCACACCGAGGAGTGGCTGGACAAGCTGCGCGACGCCATGAAGACGGTCGACGATCTGCGCTCCGAAGGCCCCGGCGCCTAGACCCGCTCGATCCCGACGTACACCGAGCCCAGCGTCGAGGTCTGCGAGAGCGGATCGATCGATGTGCGGTCGGCCAGCAGATTGCGGTTGACCCCGTAGGAGTCCGGTGCGCCGCCGTGTCGCGTGTCGAATACCCGTGAGCCCCAGCCATGGTCGAGCACGACGACCCCGCGGCGGGGCCGGTCGCTGAGGGCGGCCGTCACTTCCAGGCGCCCGACCGGCGAGACCACCCGCACCCGGTCGCCGGCCGCGATGCCCAGCGCTGCGGCGTCGTCGGGGTGGACGAGCACCTCGTTGCCCTTGCCTGCCGGATGCAGGCCCGGCAACTCGTTGAGCCACGAGTTCATCGAGTGCCGTCGGCGCCGGTTGCCCAGCAGGAACGGGAAACCCTCGGGCGCCCCGAGATCCGGTGTGGCGAGCAGTTCACGGGTCCGCGTCACGAACTCCGCCGGCGCCGCACGGACCTTGTGGTCCGGCGTCCGCAACGCCTCGCGGAACCGGCCGAACTGCCGGGGCCCGAGCACCAGGCCGTGCGGGTGCGCTTTGAGCTCGCGCCAGGTGAGCTTGTGCCCGTCGAACTTCCGTGAGGTGAGGATGATCAGGCGGTCCATCCACTGCGGCCCGAACGACAACCCGGGCCGCCCGAAGCGCTTTCCCAGCCACCGGGTAGCGCGGACAAAACCGTTGAGACCTCTGGCGCCGAACAGCGGACGGCGCATGGCCAGCGCCAGATCGGTGAATATCCGCCATTCCTCGCGGGCACCGTCCGGCGGCTCGACAGCCTTCACGCCGTACTGCACATAGGGCTCGTCGTGCATGCCGCTGGTGAAGGCCAGCAGATCATCGCGTTCCAGCCAGTGCACCGCGGGCAACAGCCAGTGCGCATGCCGGTGGCTCTCGCGCTGCACCAGATCGATGGCCACCAGGAGATCCAGCTGGGCCAGGGCCTCGTCGAGGCTGGCCCCGTCGGGTCCGGAGACCACGGGGTTACCGGAGTTGATCACCAATGCCCGGATCTGACCGCGACCGGGTGTGGTGATCTCGTCGGGCAGTTCGGCCAGCGCGTGGGCGCCGGCCACCAGATCCCGCCCGGCCAGCCGGCTCGTGTGCGGGCGGGTCGCCGCCAGCCCGGCCAGTCGCAGCGTGTCGACATAGCCGGGCTCGAAGCGGCGTCCACCCGGACGGTCCATCCGCCCGGTGATCAGGTTGAGCACGTGCCCCAGCCATTCGGCCACCGTGCCCGCGGCCTGCAGCGACACGCCGGTGCGCGTGATGGCCATCGCCCCTGGCGCCGAGGCGAATTCGCGGGCCACCTGCTCGATGACGTCGCGGGCGATGTCGCACCGCGCGGCCAGGTCGTCGAGGTCGGCTTCGGTGGTCAGGGCGCGCAGATTGCCCACCCCGGTGGCCAGCTCGGCGCAATCGCCGCGGTGCTCGCGCCCCTCGTCGAGGATCACCTTGACCATCGCCAGCAGTAGCGCCCAGTCCTGGCCGGGGCATACCGCCAGATGCAGATCGGCGGCCTGCGCGCTCTCGGTACGGATCGGGTCGACCACGACGATGCGCGCACCCTGCTTCTGGCGAGCCAGCGCGCGACGCCAGCCGCCCGGCACCGATTCCACCCAATTCCAGGCGCTCACAGCGGGATTGGCCCCGACGATCAGGAAGTAATCGCAGTTGTCGACATCGGACACCGGCACCATCAGTGGCGATCCGTACATGGCCTCGGCCACCACGTGCAGCGCGTTCTGGTCCACCGATCCGACCGCGTACCGGTTGTGCGTGCCGATGGCGTCCAGCCAGGCGTTCATGAACACCAGGTTCGACGACGAATATCCGGCCGGATTGCCGTAGTAGGCCGCCACCGCATCTGGGCCCCCGGCCTCGATGATGCGGTTCATCCGCTGCGCGATGTCGCTGATCGCCTCGTCCCAGCTCGCCTCGACATAGGTGTCACCGACCCGGCGCATCGGCGCGATGATGCGCCGCGGGTGTTCCACGACCTGACCGGCGGTGCGGCCCTTGGCGCAGAAATCTCCCCAGGTGTGCGGGTTGAGCTTGTCGGCGGCGATCTTGACCACGTGGTTGTCCTCGACCGTCACCTCGAGGCCGCACGAGGCCAGGCAGTACCGGCAGAACGTATGCACGGTACCGGTCGCCATTACACCGACACTACGGTTTGTAACGGATTTCGGGCGCTAAACCCGGGTCATTTCCCAGTACCGGCCATGCCGCGACATGAGCTCCTCGTGGGTACCGCGTTCGATGATCCGGCCGGCGTCCATCACCAGGATCAGGTCCGCATCGCGGATCGTCGAAAGCCGGTGGGCGATGATGAAACTCGTCCGGTCCCGGCGCAACTCGGCCATCGCCTGCTGGATCAGCAGTTCGGTGCGGGTGTCCACCGCGCTGGTCGCCTCGTCGAGCACCAGCACCCGCGGCCGGGCGAGCACCGCCCGCGCGATCGTGATGAGCTGCTTCTCGCCGGCACTGATGGCGCCGCCGTCGTCGTCGACGCGGGTGGCGTAGCCATTCGGGAGGGTGCGCACGAACCGGTCCACATGGGCCGCCCTGGCCGCCTCGATCACCTCGTCCTCGGTCGCGTCCGGTCGGCCGTAGGCGATGTTGTCGTAGATGGTGCCGCCGAACAGCCAGGTGTCCTGCAGCACCATGCCGATCGAGGACCGTAGCGACTGCCGGCTGACCGTCGAGATGTCTACGCCGTCGATCAGGATCCGGCCGGAGTCGACGTCGTAGAACCGCATGAGCAGGTTCACGCATGTCGTCTTCCCTGCACCGGTGGGGCCGACGATCGCCACGGTGCTGCCGGCTTCGGCCACCAGCGACAGGTCCTCGATCACCGGGGTGTCCGGGAGGTAGCTGAAATTCACCCGGTCGAATTCGACGCGGCCCGTGTGGATCTGCAGCGGGGGATCCGGGTCGGGCGACTGTTCCTCGGCGTCGAGCAGGTCGAAAACACGTTCGGCACTGGCGATCCCGGACTGCAGCGTGTTGTACATCCCGGCCACCTGGCCCAGCGGCTGGTTGAACTGGCGCACGTACTGGACGAATGCCTGGATGCTGCCCAGGGTGATCTGCCCTCCCGCCACCTGCAGGCCGCCGACCACCGCGACGGCCACATAGCTGAGATTGCCGATGAACATGGTCGCCGGCCCCACCAGGCCCGAGAAGAACTGCGCCCCGATGCTGGATCGGTAGACCTCCTCGTTGAGTTCGTCGAACCGCCGTTGCGCTGCCTCCCGGTGCCCGAACGTCTTGACGATGGTGAAACCGCTGTAGGTCTCTTCGATATGGGCGGCCAGCCGCCCGGTGTTACGCCACTGCGCCACGAACAGCGGCTGAGAGCGGCGGGTGATCCAGTGGATCACCCACAGCGACAGCGGCACGGTGATGACGGTCAGCAGCGCCAGCAGCGGCGAGATGGTCAGCATCATCGCGAGCACCGCGAACACTGTCAGCAGTGCGGTCAGCAGCTGGCTGACTGTCATGGACACCGAGGTCTGAATGTTGTCGATGTCGTTGGTGACCCGGCTGAGTACCTCGCCGCGCTGCCGGGAATCGAAGTAAGACAGCGGAAGCCGATGCAGTTTGTCCTCGACCTCGGCCCGCAGCGCCACCATAGTGCGTTGCACGGTGACGTTCAGCAACCGGGCCTGCAACCAAACCAGCACGGCGGCAAGCACATACAGGCCCAGCGCCAACGCGAGGGTGCGGGCCACCGCAGCGAAGTCCACCCCGTGACCTGGGACCACGTTCATGCCCGACAGCAGGTCGGCGAACGTGGTGTCGCCGCGGGCCCGGGCCGCCGCGATGGCCTGCTCCTTGGTCTGCCCCGCGGGTAGCCCGCGCCCGATCACGCCGTTGAACAGCAGGTCCGTGGCGTGGCCGAGAATCCGCGGGCCGATCACCCCGATCGCGACACCGGCCACGCCGAGCAGCACCACCGAGATCGCCAGACCGCGTTGCGGCACCAGGCGTCTGAGCAGACGCAGGGCCGACCCGCGGAAGTCGCGGGTGTGTTGGGGAGGTGCGACGGGCGTCCCCGAGCGACGCAGCACGGGCCCCGTCATCGCCGGTCTCCGGCGGTGATCGCCTGCGATGCGGCGAACTCGGCGTAGGTGGGGCAGTCGGCGAGCAGTGACTCATGGGTGCCGATGCCGACGACGCGGCCGTCCTCCACCACGACCACCTGATCGGCCTCGACCACCGTCGAGATCCGTTGCGACACGATCACGACGGTCGCGTCGGCCGATACCTCGCGCAGGGCGGCGCGTACCCGGGCATCGGTGTGCACGTCGAGTGCCGAGAACGCGTCGTCGAACAGATAGACCGCGGGCCTTCGGATCACCGCCCGGGCGATCGCGAGCCGCTGGCGCTGGCCACCGGAGAAGTTGATGCCGCCCTGGGCCACCGGGCGCTGCAGTCCGTCGGGGTGAGCGGCAACGAAGTCGTCGGCCGCCGCGATCCGCAGCGCCTCCCACATTTGTTCGTCGGTGAGTTCCTGCCCCGGTGCCGCGCCGTAGCGCAGGTTCTCGGCGACGGTCCCGGAGAACAGGTAGCCGCGCTGGGGGACCAGGCCGATCGACGCCCACAGCTGTTCGAGGTCGAGTTCTCGGACGTCGAGGCCGTCGATGCGGACCGCCCCGGAGGTGACGTCGTAGAACCGGCAGATCATGGCGAGCAGGGTGGACTTGCCCGAGCCGGTGGACCCTACGACCGCGGTGGTGGTACCGCGCCGGACATGCAACGAAACCTGCTGCAGCACCGGGCGATCGGCGCCGGGGTAGCTGAACGATGCGTCGTCGAAGGCGATCTCGCCGGTGAGAGTTCGCGGTCGGACCGGATCGTGCGGGCTGGTGATCTGGGGACGGGTGGACAGCACGCCGGTGACGCGCTCGGCGCACACCGATGCGCGCGGGATCATCACCGCCAGCACCGCCGCCATCAACACGGCCATCAGGATCTGCATGAAGTAGGCCAGGAACGCGATCAGCGAGCCCACCTGCATGTGCCCGGCATCGATGCGCAGCCCGCCGAACCAGATCAGTGCGACGCTGGAGATGTTCATGACCAGGGTGGTGGCCGGCAGCATCAGCGCCTGCCACCGCCCGGCGTCCAGTGCGGTGGCCGAAAGGGCCTGGCTGGCCTCGGTGAACCGGCGCTGTTCGACGGGTTCGCGGGCGAACGCCCGGATCACCCGGATGCCCGACAGCTGATCGCGCAACACGCGGTTGATCCCGTCGATCAGCCGTTGCATGCGACGGAAGATCGGCCACAGGTGGCGGATGATCCAGTAGTTGGTCAATGCCAGCACCGGCACGCTGACGAGCAGCAGCCACGACAACCCGGCATCCTGGTGCAGCGCCATGAGGATGCCGCCGACCGACATGATCGGAGCGGTGATCAGGATCGTGGCGGTCATCTGCAGCAGCTGCTGGATCTGCCCGACGTCGTTGGTGGTTCGGGTCAGCAGCGATGGGGCGCCGAAGCGGCCGGTCTCCTCGGCCGAGAACGTGGTGACATGGTGGAAGATCGCCGAGCGCAGATCGCGGCCGAAGCTCATGGCTGCCCGCGACCCGAAGAACACCGCGCCGATGGCGCATGCCACCTGTAGACCGGTGACGCCCAGCATCACTCCGCCGAGCTCGACGATGTGCCCGGTGTCGCCCTTGGCCACCCCGTCGTCGATGATGGCCGCGTTGACCGTCGGCAGGTACAGCGAGGCCAGGGTGCTGATCACCTGAAGTGTCGCGACGACCGCGAGCAGCCGCCGGTACGGCCGCACGTACTGTCGCAGCAGCGCCCAGAGCATCTGGCTACTCTCGCACACCGGCGCGGTGTCGTCGGTGTCCAGCCGCCGTCGTGTCCTTGCTGGTGAAAGTCCAGGTCAGTCGGCATGTCGGGATAGGGCATAGGTGTTGCCGCTACAGTGCATGGCGTGACTGTCCGCACGGCCGCCATGCCACGATTCGCCCACGCCAGAGCCTTCGCGGTGTTGGCTGCGGCAATGGTTCCGGTGTTCGCCGCCTGCTCGTCCGGCGAGCCGGCATCCCCGCAGGTTCCGCAGACCGAGTCGCCGAGTGCCGGTGGAACGGGCAAGCACGGCCCGCACTTTCCGCATTGCGGTGGCGTGACCGACCAGACGGTGACCGAGTTGACCCAGGTGCAGGGGCTGGTCAACACCGCGACCAATTCCTCGGGCTGCCAGTGGCTGCAGGGCGGCAGCATCCTGGGACCGCACTTCTCCTTCACCTGGTTCCGGGGCAGCCCGATCGGCCGCGAACGCAAGACCGAGGAGCTGTCGCGGACCAGCGTGGAGGACATCAACATCGAGGGCCACGGCGGTTTCATCGCCGTCGGGGAGAACCCGCTCAAGGCCGGTGACGTGAACCTGTGTGAGATCGGCATCCAGTTCGACGACGATTTCATCGAATGGTCCGTGAGCTTCGATCAGAAGCCCTATCCCGATCCGTGCGAGGTCGCCAAGGAGCTGACCCGCCAGTCGATTGTGAATTCCAAATGATGAAGCGACTTGGGATCAGAGGACCGATGGCTGTGCTCGCCGGGCTGGCGGTGTTCGTCGGGCTGACCGGCTGCACCACCACGGTGGACGGCACCGCGGCCAAGGAGGGGTCCAGTGGCGGCCCCAGCAACAACAAGTCCGAGAAGACCTACCCCAACCTGCTCAAGGAATGTGATGTCCTGACCCAGGACATCCTGGCCAAGACGGTGGGTGCCGACCCGCTGGACATCCAGAGCACGTTCGTCGGCGCGGTGTGCCGCTGGCAGGCGGCCAACCCGGCCGGCCTGGTCGACATCACCCGGTTCTGGTACGAGCAGGGCAGCCTGGCCAACGAGCGCCAGACCGCCGAGAAGCTGCAGTACGCGATCGAACAACGCCGGATCGCCGGTGTCGATTCGATCGTCATGAGGCCCAACGGGCTCAACGGTGCATGCGGCGTGGCCAGCGACGCGGCCGGTGTGGTCGGTTGGTGGGTCAATCCGCAGGCGCCGGGAATCGATGCCTGCCCCATGGCCATCAAGCTCATGGAACTGACGCTGGCCACCAACTCCTAGCGAGGCACGTGGAAACGCACCAGCGTCGCGCCGCCGAGCTCGAGCTGGTCCCACGGGTGGCTGGTGCGCAGCGTGGCGATCGCCGAGGTCGGGAATTTCAACGAAATGCTCTCCGCCGCAGCGCGGTTGGATCCGTCGGCCAGTCCGAGCGCGACGGCGGACATGGCGGGTTCGTGCCCGATGACCAATACCGTGGAAGGGTCGGTGCCGAAACGTGACGACACACCGTTGATCTCGTCGATGACGGTGCCCGGCCGGGCGTCGTAGATGCGTTCGGCGAACTGCACGGGTGCCTCGATGCCGGTGCGTTCCAACGTCTGACGGGTCCGCGTCGCCGTGGAGCACAACACCGCGTCCACCGCGGGAAAATTGGCCCGGATCCAGTCGCCGGCCAGCGCGGCCTCCCTGATGCCGCGGGCGGCGAGCGGACGGTCGTGGTCGGCCACCCCGTCGGGATAGTCCGACTTGGCGTGGCGCATCAGCAGCAGGGTTCTGATCGGACTGATCGGGTCGGCCATTCCAACCAGGTTAGGCCATGCCGCTGCAGGTCCCAGGACTTGTCGGCCCCCGGTTTTAGACTCGCCTTGCTCGGAAGATGAACCCACAGGCAATGGACACAGAAGGGACGGGGCCCGATGCGTTTTCTGCATACCGCCGACTGGCAGCTCGGCATGACCCGTCACTTCCTGAATGGTGAGGCGCAGCCCCGCTACTCGGCGTCGCGCCGGGAGGCTGTGGCGGCCCTGGGCCCCGTGGCCGCGGCCGCGGGTGCGGAGTTCGTCGTGGTGTCCGGGGACGTCTTCGAGCACAACCAGTTGGCCCCGCGTGAGGTCAGCCTGTCGCTGGAGGCCATGCGGGCCATCGGCGTGCCGGTGTATCTGCTGCCCGGCAACCATGACCCGCTCGATGCCGCGTCGGTCTACACCAGTGCGCTGTTCACCGCCGAATGCCCGGACAACGTCGTGGTCCTCGATCGTGCGGGCGTGCACGAGGTGCGGCCGGGGCTGGAAATCGTGGCGGCGCCGTGGCGCTCCAAGGCGCCGACTTCGGATCTGATCGGGGACGTGCTGGCCGATCTGCCCGCCGACGGTGTCACCCGCGTGGTGGTCGGCCACGGTGGCGTCGACATCCTCGATCCGGACAAGGACAAGCCGTCGCTGATCCGGCTGGCCGGCGTCGAGGACGCGCTGGCGCGCGGTGCGGTTCACTATGTGGCATTGGGGGACAAGCACTCCCGCACCGAGGTCGGGTCGACCGGCCGGGTCTGGTACTCGGGCTCACCCGAGGTGACGAACTACGACGACATCGAATCCGATCCGGGACATGTGCTGCTGGTCGAGATCGACGAGACCGATCCGCACCGCGGCGTCCGGGTCGACTCCGAGCGGGTGGGCCGCTGGCGGTTCGTCACGCTGCGCCGTGAGGTGGACACCGACCGCGACGTGGCCGATCTGGACCTGAACCTGGATCTGTTGGAGGACAAGGAACGCACCGTGGTGCGTCTGGCGCTGTCGGGCTCGCTGACGGTGACGGACAAGGCCGCACTCGACGCCTGCCTGGACCGTTACGCCCGGCTGTTCGCCGCGCTGACGCAATGGGAGCGGCACACCGAGATCGCGGTCCTGCCCGCCGACGGAGAGTTCGACGACCTGGGAATCGGCGGGT
The DNA here is from genome assembly GCF_004762045.1 of Mycobacterium sp. DL99. Lineage (GTDB taxonomy): Bacteria > Actinomycetota > Actinomycetes > Mycobacteriales > Mycobacteriaceae > Mycobacterium. The sequence continues at coordinate 4,783,003 of NZ_SJOM01000007.1, read as the reverse complement.
TCGCGGCGGCAGCGGTGGACGAGTTGGTGGCCACCGCCCGCACCGACGGCGCCGGCGCCGACGACGCGCGGGCGGCACTGGGGCTGCTGCTGCGCCTGGTTGAGCGGGGGAGTGCGGCATGAAACTGCACCGCCTGGTCCTGACCAACTACCGCGGCATCACCCACCGCGAGATCGAGTTCCCCGATCACGGTGTGGTGGTGGTCAGCGGCGCCAACGAGATCGGCAAGTCGTCGATGATCGAGGCGCTGGACCTGCTGCTCGAGGCCAAAGATCGCTCGGGCAAGAAGGAAGTCAAGCAGGTCAAGCCGACGCACGCCGATGTCGGTGCCGAGGTGATGGCCGAAATCTCCACCGGCCCTTACCGGTTCATGTACCGCAAGCGCTTTCACAAGCGCGCCGAGACCCAGCTGACGGTGCTGGCGCCGGTCCGCGAGCAGCTCAGCGGCGACGAAGCTCATGAGCGGGTGCTGGCCATGCTCGCCGAGACGGTGGACACCAACCTGTGGCAGGCCCAGCGGGTGCTGCAGTCGAGTTCGACGGCACCGGTCGACCTGTCGGGCTCGGATGCACTGGCCCGGGCACTGGATGTGGCCGCGGGCGAGGCGGTCGCGCTCTCCGGGGACGAGCCGCTGCTGATCGAGCGCATCGACGCGGAGTATCTGCGCTACTTCACCGCCACCGGTCGGCCGACCGGCGAGTGGGCGGCAGTGACGAAGCGGCTCGCGGCCGCCGAGGGTGAGGTGGCGCAGTGTGCTGCCGCAGTGGCCGAGGTCGACGACGCGGTGCGCCGGCATGCCGAACTCACCGTCGAGGTCGCCGGTGTCGCCGGTCAACGCGAACAGGCCCGGGCCGGCCTGGCCGCGGCCCGCAAGGCCGCCGATGAGGTTGCCGCACTGCTGCAGCGGCTCAAGGAGGCCGAGGTGGTCGCCGAGGCCGCCCGGGTAGCCCAGGCCGCGTCGGCCTCTGCGCTCACCGAACGCCGACGGCTGCGCGCCGAGCTCGAAGAGCGCGCCGCCACCATCACCGAGTTGCAGGCCGCCCTTGGTGTGACCGAGGGTGAAACCACCACGGCCCGTGAGGTTCACGAGGCTGCCGAGGAAGCGGCCGAACAGGCTCGGGTGGCAGCGCAGGAACATGAAGCCCGGGTGGAGACGGCCCGCACCACGCTGACGCGCATGACCGATCGCGACGAGGCCGACCGGCTGGCCACCCGGCTGAGCAAGATCGACGCCGGAGTACGGGATCTGGACCGGATCAAGACTGAACTCGCTGAGATCACCCTCGACGATGCTGGGATGCGGACCATCGAGACCGCCGCGGTGGCGGTGGAACGTGCCGCGGGACAGGCTGAACTCGCCTCGGCGCGAATCGAACTCGTGGCCGTCGCGGACTGCGATGTCCGGGTGGATGAAGCGCAGGTATCCCTGGAGGCGGGCCAACCCTGGTCGGTCAACACCACTGCAGACACCGAGATCGATGTGCCCGGGGTGCTCACGGTCCGCGTGGTGCCGGGCACCCCCGCCGCGCAGACACAGGCCCGTCTCGACGAGGCGCAGAACGCGCTGACCGCCGTGCTGGCCGCGGCCGGGGTCGGCGATGTGGAGGCCGCGCGTGTCCTCGACGCCCGACGCCGGGAACTGCTCGGTAGCCGGGACCGGTTGCGCGCCACGGTCGATGCGCTCACCGGTGAGGACGATCTGGCGGATATGCGCTCACGGCTGACGCAGTTGCGGGCCGGCCAGCCCCACGAGGCCGGGCTGTTCGAGCTGGCCGGGCCCACCGACACCGCCACCGCCCGAACCGAGCTCGACACCGCTGTGGCAACGCACCGCCAGGCGGTGGCCGACAGTGAGACCAGCCGCAAGGTGGTGGCCGCCGCGGCCAAGAAGCTGTCGGAGAAGTCGACCCGGCTCAGTGTGCTGCGCGACAAGCTCACCACGGCCCAGGCGGAGATGACGGTGGCCGGCGGCCGGTTGGAAGTCCAGCGCGCGCAAACCGGCGACGACGAGCTGGCCGTCAAGGCCCAGGCCGCCGATGAGGAGGCCGGTGCCTCCGCGGGCCGGGTGGCCGCGCTCCGTACTGAATTGTCGGCCAACGAACCGGATTCGGTGAAGGCCGCGCTCGACGAGGCGGCGCGCCGCGCCGCGCTGCTGGACACCCGTCACGAGACGGCGGTCGAGGGGTTGCGGGAGGTGTCCGCTCAACTCAAGGTGTACGGCACCCAGGGGCGTAAGGGACATCTGGATGCCGCCGAGACCGAACGTGAACATGCCCATGCCGAGTATCTACGGGTGCACCGCCGGGCTCGCGCGGCCGAGACGCTGCGGTCGGTGATGGCGCGCCACCGTGATGCCACCCGGCAGCGCTACGCCGATCCGTTCCGCCTCGAGGTGCAGCGGCTGGGCCGGCTCGTGTTCGGTGAGGATTTCGAGGTCGACGTCGACAGCGATCTCAACATCCGGACCCGCACATTGTCGGGGCGGACGGTCCCGTACGAATCGCTGTCCGGCGGCGCCAAGGAGCAGTTGGCGATCGTCGCGCGGCTGGCCGGTGCGTCCATGGTGGCCAAGGAGGACAGCGTGCCCGTCATCATCGACGACGCGCTCGGTTTCACCGATCCGGCCCGGTTGACCAAGATGGGCGCGGTGTTCGACGCTGTCGGCGGGGATGGGCAGGTCATCGTGTTGACCTGCAGCCCGGAGCGCTACGCGAGCGTCGGCGGCGCACACCACATCGAACTGAGCGCCTGACGCAGGACGTGTCGTCGTTTTCGACGCCGGGGTCGCCTCTCTGTGGCGGCCACGACCCAGACGTAGGAAATGAAGCGGACCCTAAGTCTGGGACGTCACTCCCGCACTCAGAAGTAGGCGTTGGCCGGAACGGGCGTGCCGTGCAACAGGTTCTGGCCGATCACCCGTGCCTTGTAGGCCACCGGGTTGTGCAACGTGATCGTGCGGATGTTGCGCCAGTGCCGGTCCAGGTTGCGCTGCCGGGAGGCGGCACTGGCCCCTCCGAGTTCCAGCAGTCGGGTGGCGGCTTCGGGGGCGACGTCGTCGAGGTGGACTTTGACCTTGGCGACTTTGAGCTGCGCTTCCGCGGCGAGGCGAGTATCGGGAACCCCGTCGACCGCGGAATCGGTCGCGGCTCCGATCGCCGCGGCTGCATCAAGGACCGCGGCCCGCGCCACATAGGCCGTACTGGCGAGAACCCCGAGCTGGCGTTGCAGCAGGGGATCGTCGGTCGGCCGCTCGGTGACGGCATGGCTGAAGTTGCGTTCGCGGGAGCGCAGTAGCGTCACACCGTCGTCGACGACATTGGCCAGGATGCCGGCGACCACCGCATGGATGAACAACTGGAGCGAGGCGTATTGCACGGTCGGCACCGGTTCGGCGTCATACGGTGTGTCGGTGAGTATCTCGTCGGCGGCGACGGCGACGTCGGTGAATGTCGTGGTACCCGTCCCGGTGCGGCGCTGACCGAATCCGTCCCAATCGTCGACGAGCCGCACTCCTTCCCGGTCGGTGGGTACCAGGACGTTGGCCACCGAGTCGTGGTCGGTGGTTGCGGTGACAGTCAGATAGTCCGAGAACAAGGTGCCGGTGCTGTAGTACTTCTCGCCGGTCAGCCGGAACCCCGACCCGGCTGGATCGGCCAGCAGCCGGGTGTTGAACACCAGGCTGCCCACGGCCAGGGAACCCTTCTCGCTGAACGCGTTACCGAAGATCTTTCCCTCGGCGATCTTGCCCAGCCAGCGCTTGGACACCGGATCGTCGGCACTGCGCAGCCGCTCCTCGGTGAACCAGAAGTGGGTCCGGAAGATGTGGGCCACGACGGGATCGGCCTTGGCCACGTCAATCACCGCGGAGAACAGCTGCGGCACAGTGAATCCGGCACCACCGAGGGACTCGGGCAGGCGCAGGGTGCCGAACCCGGCGCGCTTGAGCGCGGCGACCTGATCGAAGGGATTCTCGTCGTTGAGGTCGCGGTCCTTGGCGCCCGCGGCGATCGAGGCCAGCAGGTCATCCCACTCCGGCGTACCGGGCAAAACACGGGTCACGTTCTCGACGGTCGTCATGGCACCGTTGTATCCGCATCGCCTATGGGTGGGCACGCGTTTGGATCAGCCCGAACCTAAGCCACCTAGACCGCCCGCAGGCCATACACATACGTGGTCAGGTACTCGGCGATCACCGGGGCCCGGACTTCGGCCGCGTCCGGGATGGTGATCAGCAGCGCGTACAACCCGACCAGAAATGACACGCCGTTGTGCATCACGTCCACGTCGGCAGGGATCTCATTGCGTTCCTGCGCCCGCTGCAACTCCTCGACCACAGCGACGATCACGGGATGACCGGCCCACTCCTCGGACGGTGGCCGGGTGGTGGAAAAGTGCAGGGCCAGAAAATCTTTGAACAAACGGAGACCAAGGCGCCGTTCGAGTTTCTCCAGCATGCGGACGGATTCGGCCAGGGTGGCCCGCACATCGTGCGGTGTGGCGAAGAACCGGGTGAGTTCGGTGGCCATGCGGACCTGCTCGCGTTGTTCCAGCTCCACCAGGATGTGTTCCTTGGTGGGGAAGTGGAAGAAAAAGGTGCCGTGGGCGACACCGGCGGCCGACGCGATCGCAGCGGTATCGGCCGCCGCCATGCCGTCGCGTTTGAACTCGGAGATCGCGGCCCCCAGCAGCCGTTCCCGCGTCTGGAGGCCTTTGCGGCTGCGTGGTGGTCCAGTGCGCACGGCCCGATGCTACGACACCGACAAACTGACTGCGCTCAGTATTGACTCTTTCAATTCGTGCCTGCTGCCGTTACGGTTTCGACAACAAGTGGTTCTGACTCAAGTCAGTTTTGGAGGTTGGCGTGCAGATCCTGGAGCAGGTTCAAGACCTGCCTGAAGCCGGGAACATCAAGGCCCAGTGGGTGAGCCTGTGGACCGGGCCGGTTGTCGGCGCAGTGCTGCTGGTGGCGCTGCTGGCGTTCCCCGGCTTCTGGCCGCCGATGTCGCCGACCTGGAACGCACAACAGGTCGCCGAGTTCTACGCCGATCACAACGCCTGGATCCGATTCAGCCAGGTGACGTTCAACCTGTGCGGGATCCTGATCCTGCCGTTCTTCATGGTGATCGTCGTCCAGATGAAGCGTATGAAGACCCAGAGCCATGTGTTCGCGTACTGCTACCTCACCGCGGCGGTCAGCGGCGCCACGATCTTCGCGCTGTCCAACGTGTTCTTCCTGGTGGCCGCGTTCCGTCCGGACCGCAACCCCGAGCTGATCCTGCTGCTCAACGACCTGGCCTGGATCGTGTTCGTCGCGCCGGTGGGCATGGTGGTGTCGCAGTTCGCGCTGCTGGCAGTCGCGGTCTACTTCGACAACGGGCCCGACCCGGTGTTCCCCCGATGGGTAGGGCATTACTCGCTGGCCACCGCAGTGGCCATGATCCCGGCGGCGGGCGCGGCGGTGTTCCACACCGGGCCGCTGGCCTGGGACGGCGTGCTGGCCTTCTGGTTGCGCAACGGTGCCTTCGCGGTCTTCGTCGTCGTGATGTTCTTCGTACTGCGTCGCGCGGTGCTCAACCAGGCCGTCAACGAGGGCGTCGTGGCATGACCCTGGTGACCGCCGCATCCCCGGGCAAGCCCGATGTGCGGTTGATGACCTGGTTCTTCCCGATCTGGTACGGAGCTTTCGGCGTCATCATCTGCATCCTCACCCGGGTGACACCGCCACCGCGGCCCGATGTCACCGCGGCCGACAAGGTGGCGTTCTTCACCGAACACGGTCTGACCATCAAGATCGGCTTCTGCCTGCTGCTGATCCTGCTGGGCGGTGCGGCGATGACCAACGGACTGGTCGCCTATCAGATCAAACGGATGTCGGTGGGGTCGGTGTTCGCCTACGGCTACATCGGCGGCATGGGCGTCGGCGCGCTGCCCGGGTTTCTGTTGGTGTCGGTGTGCTTTCTGACCGCGGCCTTCCGGCCCGACCGTGACCCGGAACTGATCAGCTTGCTGTATGACCTCGGAATGCTTTCGTACAACGGCTCATTGGGCTGTTTCACGGCTGCCTACCTGGTGTTGGCGATCGCCATCCTCTACGACAAGAACAACGTGTTCCCGGCCTGGTTCGCGTACGTGACCATCTGGCAGATCATCACCGAGGTCATCGCCACCCAGATGTTCGTCTTTTCGTCGGGACCGTTCGCATGGAATGGCTCGATCGCGTTCTGGTGGGCAGTGGTGGTGTTCTCGGTCTGGCTTTCGGCACTGATCGTGCTGTTGCGGCAGGCCGCGATGCGTGAGGGCGCGGAAGAGTCGGGACTGGAATGAGTGACGCGATGACGAGTAATCCCATTCTGGCGCAATCTGACTCGCAACGCCGAGCCACGTCCGGACATCTGCCGGGCGACGGCCACATGTGGGTGATGGTGCTCGGTGATCTGGTCATCTTCGGTGGCTACTTCATCGTCTTCATGATCTACCGGACCATGCATCCGGACGAATTCCTCCGTGCTCAACAGCATCTCGACATAACCATCGGGGTCGTCAACACGGTGATCCTGCTGACCAGTTCCTGGTTGGTGGCCCGAGCCGTGCTGGCCGCCCGGGCCGGTCGCCCCGAGTCCGCGATCCGGCTCACCTATGCCGGCGGTGTCGGCGGCGTGATGTTCATGGCCTGCAAGGGTTATGAATGGGTGGTCAAGATCCGGGCCGGCCACACCAACTCCGAGATGTTCTACTCGTTCTATTACGTGCTGACGGGTGTGCACCTGATCCACGTGCTGATCGGGCTCATCGTGTTGGGTGTGATCGTGCGGGAATTGCGCAATCCGGCCCGCCGTCGGACATCGGTGGTGGAGGCGGGCGCGGTCTACTGGCACATGGTCGACCTGCTCTGGGTGATCATCTTCGGCCTGCTGTACGTGGTGAGGTGATCATGACCGACAAGGCCGTGACTCAGACGTGGCTACTGCTGGTCGCCATCACCGTCGGATCCTGGTGGCTGGCGCCGGCCCAGTACTCGGATGCCCTCCGAGCCAGTGTGCCGATCACCGCGCTGGTGCTCGCGCTGACGCTGATCAAGTCTCGGTTGATCATCCGGCAGTTCATGGAGGTCCGGACCGCGCCGACGTGGCTCAAGCTCGCCACCGACGGGTGGCTGGTGGTGCTGTTCGGGGCGATCTTCGCCATCTATCTGATCTGAACGTTGCGCGGCACAATGGAGCGCAATGACGATGAACGCCAAGCGCAGGCGGGTGCACGACAAACTGGCTGCGCTACCGGGGGCGCGGGCGGTGCGACGCCCGGTCAGTCCGGGTTCCGACGAGCAGTTCGACCTGTTCTACGTACGGGCCGGGCGCAAATCGGCGCACCCGGTGGTGATCATCCCGGGTGGTCCCGGCGTCGCATCGATCCAGCCCTACCGCGCTCTGCGCAGGCGCGCGGCCGCGGCCGGATTCGACGTGATCATGATCGAGCACCGGGGCATCGGGATGTCGCGGCATACCGATGGGGGTGCGGATCTGCCTCCGGCGGCCATCACCGTCGAGCAGGTGGTGGATGACATCGCCGCGGTGCTCGACGACGCCGGTGTGCACGAGGCGGTGCTCTACGGCACGTCGTACGGCAGCTACATCGCCGCGGGGTTCGGGGTGCGGCATCCCGACCGGATCGCGGCGATGGTGCTCGACTCTCCGCTGCTGTCCACCGCCGATATCGAAGTCATGCGCAGTGCCATTCGCGGGCTGCTGTGGGAGGGCACAGACCCGGAGACCGCCGGCCTGGCGCCCAAGGTGCGCCGCCTGGTGGCCGATGGGGCGTTGGCCACCAGAGGGGGAGAGCTGGCCGGCCTGCTCTATGGGTTGGGCGGTGCCGCACTGCTGGACCGCCAACTCGATCTGCTGCTGCGCGGGCGCACGCTGGTGTGGTCGGGTCTGGCCCGGCTGAGCCGGCTCTCGACGCGAAAAGCGCCGTACCGCAACGAGGTAGATCTTGTCGGGCGGATCGCGTTTCGCGAGTTGAACTACGCCGGCGTGCCCGACGGCCTGCCGCTGGACCCGGCTCTGGAGATGGCCGACATGATCGGCAGCGCGAAGTTCTACGAACCGTTCGAAGCCGAGCCCTTCGACTTGCTCGCCGAGCTGCCGGAGTTCCACTGGCCCACCGTCGTGCTGTCCGGTGGCCGGGATCTGACCACTCCGCCGGCTGTGGCCGAGCGGATCGCGGCACTGGTCCCCGAATCCGTGTTGGTTCGGATGCCGACGGTGGTGCACAGTGTCGTCGACACCCGCGAGCGTGCTGCGTTCGCGGTGATCCGTGCGGTGCGCGACGGTGTGGCCGAACAACTTTCGGCCACCGCCGCCGAGCTGGACGCCCTGCCTGCGCGTCCCGTGATCCGGGTGGCGGTGTCTGCGATCGCGGTGGCCACTGTCGTGGAGACGGCGCTGCCCACTGCTCTGTCACCGGGACGTCATCCCGGCGATGAGGGAACACGATGAGCGCGAAGCGCTTCGAGACGACGCACGTCAGCCGCATTGGTTCTCGCTCGGGGTCGATACGACCACCGGCGGCCATTATCTGTCGATACCGGTGAGCCTCCAGATCGTCGATTACGCGGAGTTTGACGCGATCGACGACGCCGAGTATCGGGCATTTGCCGCCGACCCTGCCTCGGCGATCCCGTTGGCGGACGGGTGCCGGCGCCGTGAGTGCGACGACCGTCTGATCGTGCCGCCGCCGCCCAACCGCGGATCGGCGATCTGAATTCGGCTTGTCCGACTCGGCAACCTCAGTCGTCCGAGGCGATGATGACGGTGGCGGCGGCGCGCTGACGGCAGACGGCGACGAACTCATGGAACCCGTTGAGGCCGACAACCCATCCATACGAGTGCTCGTTGCCCTCCCTCGGCACGCTGAGCCGATAGATCTCATCGGCGGTGCTCAGGATCGGTGATGTCCATGCCATCACCAACTCACGCGACAGCAGGAACTCTGAGCTGACCCAGGGGCTCAGGTTGGCCGCAGGCCACGACCACAGGGACGCCACTGCCTCTGCCCGTGAACATCGCTGGAAGCCATCGGAATTCAGGGACTCGAGTCGATACGGACCATGCACGGGGTCAGGTTTCCCCGTCCACGGGGAAGCGCAGTCGTCGCCGTAGCGGGGATGGGCGAGGACACTGTTGATCACGTCTGTGCCGGACCCCGTGGCCGGGATCGCGAACGTCAGCAGGGTGCACCAGCTGTACATCCCGGGGGCCATGTGCACGGTGATGTCATCGACCAGCTCCAGGTGCACGGGCACGACTACTTGAGGAAGCCGACCTTGGTGTAATCGGTGTCGGCCAGCCCCGGGGCCCCGAAATTGGCCAGGTTGCTGCGCACCGCCACGTTGCCGGGTGATTGGAACAGCGGGAGGCTGAACACCTCGGCGAACAACATCTGGTCGAGCTCGTTGGCCAGGGCGCGCGACTTGACCGGGTCCAGTTCTTCCAGCGTCTGCTCGATCTTGGCGTCCACCTCAGGGCTGCCGATCCTGCCGAAGTTACTGGCCCCGTCCTGCGTATAGATCTGGGTCAGCGAGCTCAACGGGAAAGCGTCGCCGAGGAAAGCGAACTGGGCAATGTCGAAGTCGCCCTTGATGATGTAGTTGGTGAAAAATCCCGTGCCCGGCTTGGTGTCGAGCTTCAGGTTCACCCCGATCTGGCCGAGCATGTTCTGCGCGATCTGGGCCACCTGCCGGGTGCTGCCCGCGTCGTAGAACACGTTGCGGATGACGAGTTCCTTGCCGTCCTTCTCCCGGAACTGCCGTCCCTCAGGCACTTTCCAGCCCAGCGCGTCGAGTTCGGCCTTGGCTTTCTCGGGATCGAAGGCCACCGACGCCGCGTTGTCCTGATAACCCTGCTGGCCCGCGACGTAGATGTGGTTGTTCAGCGGCACCGGATTGTCGGTGAGACCCCGCTGGGTGATGTTGGCGATGGCCTGCCGGTCGATGCCCTTGGCGACCGCGCTGCGCAGGGCCGGATCGGCCAGGATCGAGCCGGGTGCGCCGTTGAAGGTCAGGTGGTACCAGCTGGCCGACGGCGCCCGTCGGATGCTGATGCCCGCGGTCTTGCGGGCGATGGTCAGTTCATCCAGCGACGCGGTACCGGTTGCGTCGATGGTGTTGTTCTGCAGCGCCGGGATGCGTGCGGCGTCATCGAGCACCAGGTAGGTGATGGTGTCCAACACGGGAGGGGGACCCCACCATTTCGGGTTGCGGCTCAACGTGATCCGCTGCGCGCCCCGGTCGATGTTGGACACCACGAACGGGCCCGCCGACGGCCCGGGCTGGGTGAGTTGAGCCTTGTTGAAGGCCTCGGGGGTGGCGGTCATGCTCTTGGGCAGCAGGCTGCCGTTGCCGGCGAACATGCCCTGCCAGTCGGCGTAGGGCTTGGCGAAGGTCATCACGGCCTGGCGGTCGTCCACGCCGCGGGTCACCGAGGCTACCCGCTCGAAGCCGTTGGGCGCGGCGATGACGAACGCCGGGTCCTTGCCGCTGTTGGCCTCGGTCTGGGACTTGATGTCCTCCCAGGTGATCGGGGTGCCGTCGGTCCACACCGCCTTGGGATTGATCGTGTAGGTGACAACCTGCGGGTTGGTGCCGGTCAGTTCGACATTGGTGAAGTAGTTGGTGTTCACGCTCGCCGACCCGTCGGCCGCGATCACGAAGGCGCGGGGCATCGTGGATCTGGTGAGCGCGCCGACGTCGCCGGTGTTGCCGTCGAGGTGCAGCGGGTTGAAGTTCGGCGGGAACTCGGTCAGTGCCAGGCGAAGGTTGCCGCCCTGGCGCAGGTTCGCCACATCCTGCGGATTCATGTCGTTCGTGGTGCCCACCTCGGCGTTACCCCCGGCCGACGGGGTTTCCCGCTCGCCGCCCGAACACCCGGCCAGGGCCAGTGCGGTGACCGCTGCGACGACGGCGAGGCGTCGGATCTTCAATCCGTTCATCTCGCCGATGCTAGAGGGAGCCGGGGCAATTTGGGGACAGGACCCCGAGGTGTCAGTTGGCGGTTGCTGGGTCTGCGGGGGCCGATACCGTGATGACGGGGTGTGGTTGACGGGGAGGGGCGTCGTGACAGACACAGATGCAGGCGATGTTCGCTGGCCGCTTGCGACGCGGATCGGCTTCCGGTTCGGATCCTGCTACTTCGGCCTGTTCGGCCTGGCCTGCCTGCTGGGGTTGATCCCGATCCTGCTGGCTGGGGTGGGGATCAGGCTGCCGTGGTCGTCGGTGTCGGGGCTGATCGCGACGCTGCGCCCGCCCATCGAGTGGACGGCGTCGCACATTCTGGGGCTGCGGGTCGAGAGTACGCAGGTGGGCAGCGACAGCGCCTTCCAGTGGACCGCTCTGTTTCTCATGGTGGTGGTGTCGACGGTGGCCACGCTGCTGTGGTCGGTGCTGGACCGCCGTCGCGGCGGGTATCCGCGGATGTGGGCCTGGATGTCGCTGTACTTGCGGCTCGTGCTGGCCGCCGCGATGTTCTATTTCGGGATGGCCAAGGCCATCCCGACACAGATGCCATTCGTCCTGAACCGCCTGGTCGAGCCGTTCGGCAATTTCAGCCCGCAAGGCGTGCTGTGGACGCAGGTGAGCATCTCCCAGCCGTACCAGATTGCGCTCGGCTCGGCTGAACTGCTTGCCGGTGTGCTACTGCTCATCCCGCGGGCGGTGCCGGCGGGAGCGCTCCTCTGCGCAGTCGACATGACGCAGGTCTTCCTGCTCAACATGACCTACGACATCCGACTCAAGACGGTCTCGTCGATGCTGCTGATGATGAGCCTGTTCCTGCTGGCTCCGTATGCCGCGCGGCTGGCTGCGGCGCTCTTCTCCGATCAGGCGGTCCCTGCGGCGCGTACACCGCAGCTGTTCGCCGCCCGGCGGGCCAACCGGATTGCGCTGGTGGCCCAGTTGATTCTCGGCGCGAACCTGCTCGGCGTCATCGCCGTGCAGAACTGGCGGCAATGGGCCAGACCGGTCCCGGAGTTGTACGGCATCTATCAGGTCGACGGTTTCTCCGCCGAAGGCTACCGGCGTGATCCGCTCCTGACCGATGAATTACAGTGGCGCCGAGTGATTTTCGACCGATCGTTCAGCATGGTCGATCCCGTGAGGCTGACCATCCAGCACATGGACGATTCGTTCGAGGAGTACGGCGGCACCATCGACCCGGGCCGGCATTTCATCGACCTGAACCACTACGTCGAGGTGGGTACCTTCAAGGAGACGCCGGTGCGGGTGCGCCTGACATATTGGTGGCCGGGTCCGAACCGGTTGGTCATCGACGCCGACGACTACGCCGGGCACCGCATCCACGCCTGGTGCACCAAGGTGGATCCGAATTCGTTTCCGGTGGTGGAACGTGGGTTCAGTTGGGTCCGTGAGGGCTCGTACAACAGGTGAACTCAGTCGACCGGCTTTGGTTGCGGAACCGCGGCCAGCAATTTGCGGGTATAGGCGTGCCGCGGGTTGGCGAACACCTCGTCGCCGGAGCCCTGTTCGACGACCGCCCCCTTGTGCATCACCGCGACATCGTGAGCCAGGTGCTTGACCACCGACAGATCGTGGGAGACGAACAGATAGGCCAGGCCGAACCGGTCCTGTAGGTCCAGCAGCAGGTTGATGATCCCGGCCTGGATCGAGACATCGAGAGCGGAGACCGGTTCGTCGAGTGCGATGATCTTGGGCTGCAATGCCAGGGCGCGGGCGATCCCGATGCGCTGTTTCTGCCCGCCGGAGAACTCGGCCGGATAGCGGCCCGCGTCGGTGCGTCGCAGGCCCACCAACTCGAGTAGCTCGGCCACCCGCTCGTCGATCCGCGGTTTGTCGAAACCGTTGGCGGTCAACGGCTCTGCCAACACATCCGACACCGGCAGCCGCGGGTCCAGTGAAGCCACCGGATCCTGGAACACCACTTGAAGGTCGGTGCGCAGGGCGCGGCGCGTTCGCCGGTTCAGGGTGGCCACGTCGGAGCCGAGGACTTCGATCGAACCCGACTGCGGTGCAGACAGATTCAGAATCTGGTGCAGGGTGGTGGATTTGCCCGATCCGGACTCGCCGACGATGCCGAGGGTGCGGCCGCCGCGCAGGTCGAAGCTGACGTCGTCGACGGCCCGGACCTCACCGACCTGCCTGCGCAGCACCGCCCCTTTGGTCAGTTTGTAGGTCTTGGACAGGTTGCGCACCCGCAGCACCACGTCGGCATCGGCGGGCCGGGCCTCGGGGGCGGCGGTGGTGCCGGTGCCGGTCACCTGATAGATCTCGGCGGCGCTGTGCCCGCTGACCTGGTCGGTGCGGATGCAGGCGGCGTGGTGGCCCGGCGCCAATTCGATCAGTTCGGGTTCGGCGGCGTCGCACTCGTCGATGGCCAGCGGGCAGCGCGGGGCGAAGGGGCAGCCGTGCGGCGTCGTGGTGAGCGACGGCGGCGCCCCGGGGATCGGGACCAGGCGGGTGCCCTGCGGGGCATCCAGGCGTGGCACCGAGCCGAGCAGGCCGACGGTGTAAGGCATCCGGGCCTTCTCGTACAACCGGGTCACCGGAGCGTCCTCGACAGCCCGCCCGGCATACATCACCAGGGCGCGGTCGGCGAATTCGGCCACCACCCCGAGATCGTGGGTGATGATCAGTACCCCGGCGCCGGTGACGTCGCGTGCGGTCTTGAGTACCTCGAGAATCTGGGCCTGCACCGTGACGTCGAGGGCGGTGGTGGGCTCGTCGCAGATCAGCAGATCGGGGTCGTTGGCGATGGCGATGGCGATGACCACCCGCTGGCGTTCGCCGCCGGACAACTCGTGCGGGAAGGCCCGGGCACGCTGCTCGGGTTGAGCGATGCCCACCAGCTCGAGCAGTTCGACGGCCCGGATACGGGCCGCGCGTCGGCCCAGATCGCGGTTGTGGACGGTGAGAGCCTCGGCGATCTGATCGCCCACGGTATAGACCGGCGTGAGCGCGGACATCGGGTCCTGGAACACGGTTCCGATGGTGTTACCGCGGACCTGTGACATCTGCGCGTCGGACAAGCCGACGAGCTCCTCGCCGCGCAGCCGCACCGATCCGGAGACTTCGGCGAATTCGGGCAGCAGCCCGACGACGGCCATGGCACTGGCCGATTTCCCGGCGCCGGATTCGCCGACGAGCGCGACCACCTCACCGGCGCCGACGTGAAAGTTGAGGCCCCGCACCGCGTGTACCACGTCGGTGTCGGTCGGAAAGTCCACGGTCAGGCCGGATACTTCGAGTAGTTCGCTCATCGGCGTGCCTTCTTGCGTCGCAGCCGGCCGCTTCCCGGGTCGAGTGCGTCGCGCAGGCCGTCACCGATCAGGTTGGCACACAGGATGATCAGCACCAGTACCCCGGCCGGGAACAGGAATACCCACGGGAACGTGGTGGCGGATTTGGTGCCGTCGGCGATCAGAGTGCCCAACGATACGTCGGGCGCCTGGATGCCGAATCCCAGGTAGCTCAAACCGGTTTCGGACAGGATCGCCACCCCGACATTGAGCGCGGTGTCGATGATCAGGATGGATGCCACGTTGGGCAGGATGTGCCGGACGATGATGCGCCAACTGCTGACACCCATATAGCGTGCAGCCAAAACGAATTCGCGCTCCCGCAGGCTCAGGGTCATCCCGCGCACGATGCGCGAACTGATCATCCAGCTGAACGCCGAGAGCAGCACGATCAGCCAGAACACCCGGTCGGACTGGCTCAAGCGCGGCGTGACGATCGCGATCAGGATGAAGCTGGGTACCACCAGCAGCACGTCGACGATCCACATGAGCGTGCGATCGCGCCAGCCGCCGAAGTATCCCGCCACCGATCCGACCGTGGCGGCGATGACGGTCGAGATGAACGCCACGCAGACACCGATCAGCATGGATTTCTGCATGCCGCGCAGGGTTTGGGCGAAGATGTCCTGCCCGAGTGCGTTCGTGCCGAACCAGTGGTCGACCGACGGCGGCTCTTGCAGCGCGTAGTAGTCGAGGTCCGAATAGCTGTAGGGAAGCACCGAGGGCAGCGTGTAGCAGGCCACGAACATGATCACGAGCAGTGCCAGCGAGACCACGGCGGGCCAGTTGCGCAGGAACCGCCGGAACACCAGGGTGCGCCGGGTGGCGAACTCCTCGGTGTGCAGACCGGAGCGGGCCGCGGCGGCATCACCGGTGGGGGCGGAGGTCTGGGTCATGTGACTCTCACCCTCGGGTCGAGCATCGCGTAGATGACGTCCGAGAGCAGGCCGGCGACCAGGATCACGGTGCCGGTGAACACCGTGATGGCCGCGATGATGTTGGTGTCCTGGGTGGCGATGCCCTGTACCACCCATTCGCCCATGCCGTGCCAGCCGAAGATCTTCTCGACGAACACCGCACCGGTGACCAGCCCGGCCACGCCGTACGCGAACAGGGTGGCCATCGGGATGAGTGCCGTTCGCAGCCCGTGCTTGAACAGGGCGCGACGCCGGGTCAGCCCTTTGGCCCGCGCGGTGCGGATGAAGTCCTGGCCGAGCACGTCGAGCATCGCGTTGCGCTGGTAGCGGCTGTAGCCGGCGATGGCTATCAGCGCCAGCGTGAGCGTCGGCAGCACGAGGTGCTGAAGCCGGTCGACGAACTGGTCCCAGGCGCCGCCGACGGGCACCGGCGCCGTTTCCCCCGTGTACTCGAAAATCTGGACGCCCAGTACCGAGTTCACGTTGAGCGCGGCGAGGATCAGCATGTTGGCGATCACGAACGATGGTGTGCTGATCACCAGCAGGGACACCACGGTGATGACGCGGTCCGACAGCCGGTACTGGCGGATCGCACCCCAGGCCCCGACCACCACGCCGATCACGGTGCCCGATATCGCGCCGATGACGAGCAACCGCAAGGTCACCCCGATGCGTCGCCACAACTCGTCAGCTACCGGCTGGCCGGTCACCGTGGTGCCGAAGTCGCCGCGGACCGCGTCGGCGGCCCAGTTCGCGTAGCGCAGCGGAATGGGCTGGTCGAGGCCTAGCTCAGCGGCTTTTGCGTCGATCGCGGACTGCGGTGGCCGCGGATTGCGCTGCTCGAGACTGTCGAGCGGTTTGAAGTTCAGCGACGTCAAGGTGAACGTCAGAAACGATGCCAGGGCCAGCAGCACGATGTAATTGAGCAGCCGGCGCGCCAGAAAGCGCGTCATCCGGTTCTTCCCACCCACGGCTGCATGCCAGACAGGGTAGATCAGCCGGAACCTGAATCCGGTCACCGTCGTGATGTGAGATCACGGGCGCGCCCGCACTCGGTGGGTAACTGACAGTCGAGCCACAGCCTCGGCATAGAAATCGGGAGTTCACTGAATTACATGAAGGTCAGCGGGCTCAAGAATGTGAAAGTGATCGCTGCGGTAACCGGTGGTGCGGCAGTGGTGGGGCTGGGAGTCATCGGAGCTATTTCGGACAGTGTCGGGGCCCCCGGCTCGCCGGCGCTCGCGTCCGGATCCCACATGAACGTCGGCCAGACCAGCACGGATACGACGCCTCCGACTGCACCGGCGGTTTCGATGGCCGTACCTGGGATCAGGGGCTATACGCCGCCGTCCGGGTTCGCCGTCACCCACTGATCGCCGGGCGAGGCGCCTGGTAGTGGTTTCGCCTCCGGCCGCATCGGATATATGAGGCGGCGGGAGGTGAGCGCATGGGTAGCGCGAAGGAAAACAATCAGCGAAATCTGAAATTGATCTCTGCCGGCATCGGCGCGATCGGCGGGTTAGCCACAGCGATGCTCGGAGTCGGGGTGGGCGGTGGTCTCACCGGCGCCCAGCAGCGGGTCGAACCGCCGGCCATCACCACAGGACAGACCGTCACTCCGACGACTCCGCCGACGGCTCCGGAGACATCCGAGGCCTCACCGACGGTATCGGCGACGACTCCGCCTGGGTTTGCCACTCCGCACTGATCACGGCTGATCCCGTAAGCCGGTACGCGACGCGGCCGGTTTACCTTGCCCGTGGGTCCCGGGTAGGGAGGTCTGTATGACAGGAGCCGAACGCAACAAACGGACCAACCATGCGATGGCCGGTGTGGGAGCGATCGCACTGGTAATGATGTGCGCCCTCGGCGCGATGCTGGCCGAGGCGCCGACGAGCACAGCGGTGCCTGCGGTCAATGTCGGTGAAACCGTAACGAAGACAACAGCTCCCAGTGAGTTGGAAACGTCTTTCGCGAAGCCGACGGTGAAAGCGGAACTGCCCGACGGCTACGGCAACTAGGGGAAGGGCCGACGGTTCGGGGCCTCACCGATGCTGGTGACGGTCGGCCTTTCGGTTGATGCCGGCCCGGTGCGGGTGGCCCGGACCAGGACCCGGTCGTCGACCCCGAACGGGGTCTGGGCGGAGGCCGGCAAGGTGTAGCTCTGGATGAACCCGTCGTTGCTGCGCACCGTGACCGAGGTGGCCGTCAGTTCGGTGATCGTGCCGGTTTGCGTCAGCGCCGTGGTGTAGCTGCCATCGTGGTCGGCCAGCACCGACTCGCTGTGGACGGTGGCCGGGTCGGGCCGGTCTCCCGGCCCGGGCATGCCGGGCGGTGGCCCGGGAAAGCCCGAGCTGTGGGTTTCGGTGGCGGCGTAGATCGTCGCGCCGCCGAGCCCGGCAATCGCCGCCGCAATGCCGACTGCGGCGGCCGTGTGTCGGATGCTCATGCGGTCCACGGTGCAGGCATTGTCTGTGAGTCGGCTGTGTGCGTGCTCTGCGCCGGATATGGCCTTCTTTCACAGCTGGCGCATAGACAGCGCTCAGTTCGGGCCTATCGAGCCGGCGAATACTGAACGGGTGAGCATGACGACCAATGGCACCGATTCCGAGTCCGGGCGCGCTGTCATGCGCCGCGCCGACGGCAACCCGATCCAGGTCCTGGTGGTTGACGACGAGCCCGTATTGGCCGAACTGGTGTCGATGGCGCTGCGCTATGAGGGTTGGGACATCGCCACGGCAGGAGATGGCGCGAGCGCGATCACCGCGGCCCGGGAGAACCCGCCGGATGTCGTCGTCCTCGACGTGATGCTGCCCGACATGAGCGGTCTGGACGTTCTGCGCAAACTGCGCGAGCAGATTCCCGGCCTGCCGCTGCTGCTGCTGACCGCCAAGGATTCGGTGGAGGACCGCATCGCGGGTCTCACCGCGGGCGGCGACGACTATGTCACCAAGCCTTTCAGCCTGGAGGAAGTGGTGCTGCGGTTGCGGGCACTGCTCCGGCGCACCGGGGTGACGAGCGAGGACGGCGGCGCGAAGATCATCGTCGGCGATCTCGTGCTCGACGAGGACAGTCATGAGGTGACCCGCGGCGGTGACTCGATCACATTGACTGCCACCGAGTTCGAGCTCCTGCGATTCATGATGCGCAACGCCAAGCGGGTGTTGAGCAAGGCCCAGATCCTGGACCGGGTGTGGAGTTACGACTTCGGTGGCCGGTCCAACATCGTCGAACTGTATGTGTCGTATCTGCGCAAGAAGATCGACAGCGGGCGCGATCCGATGATCCACACTCTGCGCGGTGCGGGTTATGTCCTCCGTCCCGCGCGCTGAGGTGACTGCCGGGACCGGAAGCGCCACTCGGTGGTGGTCACCGCGGACCTGGTCGCTGCGCGCCCGGCTGGTTGTCACCCAGGTGGCCCTGCTGGCCGTGGTGTGCGCCAGCATCGGGGTGGCCACAGAGTTTGCGCTGCAGCGGTTTCTGATGCACCAGCTGGACGAGCAACTCATCGAGGCCGGAAGGCGCTCGGCGGCCATCTTCGAATTGCCGCCTCCGCCACCGGGATCCCCGCCTCCGCCGGGGATGCGCGGCCACCATCGCGTGCCGTTCGATCCAGAGGAAGGGCCGGGCCCCGGATTTCTCAACGCGCCAGGGCAGGCCGCTCGCACGGTCGGTGCCGTGGTGTCGCCCCATCGGCCCGTGGATGCCGGGGTGATCACGGGTGAAGGGGAGCGGATCGAGGTGACCGCAGCCGCGGCGGCACAGCTGGCCCAGATTCCGGGAACCCGGGATCCCCAGACCGTCGACCTCGATGGGTTGGGCCGCTACCGGCTGATCGGCCTGCACCCGCGCCACGGCGGCTCGCAGATCATCGTGACCGGCCTGCCGACCGCCGTCGTCGACGACACATTGTTGTGGGTGCTGGGAATGTTCTGTCTGCTGGCGGCCATCGCATTGATCGCCGCGACGACCGCGGGCACGCTGATCATCCGGCGTCAACTCGCCCCGCTGTCACGGGTTTCGGCGGCGGCACGGAAAGTGGCCGATCTCGAACTCGATCGTGGGGAAGTGCAGTTGCCCACGCGGATCGTGCCCGTCGACCCGGCCGTCGCCCACACCGAAGTCGGTCAGCTGGGCACCTCGCTGAACCGGATGCTCGACCGCATCGCCGGCGCGCTGTCGGCCCGCCACGCCAGTGAGACCCGGGTACGCCAATTCGTCGCCGATGCCAGCCATGAGTTGAGAACGCCCCTCGCGGCGATCAGGGGTTACACCGAGCTGGCCCAGCGCAAACGCGATGACCTGCCCGCCGATGTGGCCCACGCGATGAATCGGGTGGAGTCCGAGACGACGCGGATGACGCAACTGGTCGAGGACATGCTGTTGCTGGCCCGCCTCGATGCCGGCCGGCCCCTGGAACGCGAGAGCGTGGACCTGTCCCGGCTCGTGGTCGACTCGGTCAGCGACGCGCACATCGCCGGCCCCGACCACCAGTGGGCACTCGACCTGCCCGAGGACCCGGTGATGGTCGAGGGGGATGAGGCCCGGCTGCATCAGGTACTGGCGAATCTGCTGGCCAATGCCCGGACCCACACCCCAGCGGGAACCTCGGTCACGGTTGCGCTGAAGCCCGGCAACAATGACGAGGGCGCGGTACTGCTGAGCGTCGCCGACGACGGCCCCGGTATCCCGGCGGCATTGCTGCCCGACGTATTCGAGCGGTTTGCCCGCGGCGATTCGTCGCGGTCACGACGGGAGGGCAGTACCGGGTTGGGTCTGGCGATCGTCGCCGCAGTGGTCAAGGCGCACGGTGGCACCATCGAGGTGAGCAGCACCACCGGTTCGACCGAGTTCGTGGTGCGGCTGCCTGGGACGAGCTCACAGGGCACACACAGGACGGACCAATCGGACACCTAGCGGCCGCGGCAAACATGGAGGAGTGACCCTTGTTGCCGCAGATCCCGCTGCCGAGCAGGAGACGGCAACGCCGGCTGCCTCGGGGCCCGGCCGCACGAATCCCGGCCCCTCCAGCCCTGTCGCCCGACACATCGCGCTCGCGGCGTTGTTGGCCGGCACGGCCGTGCTCTATCTGTGGAACCTGTCGAGCAGCGGGTGGGCCAACGCGTTCTACTCGGCCGCGGCGCAGGCCGGGGCCCAGGACTGGACCGCCATGCTGTTCGGGTCCAGCGATGCGGGCAATGCCATCACCGTCGACAAGACACCCGCGGCGTTGTGGATCATCGACCTCTCGGTGCGCCTGTTCGGACTGAACTCGTGGAGTGTTCTCGCGCCGCAGGCGTTGATGGGTGTCGGAGCGGTCGCGATGCTCTACGCCGCGGTGCGCCGGGCCGCCGGCCCGTGGGCCGGTCTGCTGGCCGGTACGGTGCTGGCGCTGACGCCGGTGGCCGCATTGATCTTCCGGTTCAACAACCCCGACGCACTGCTGGTGCTGCTGCTCGTCACGGCGGCCTACTGCGTGCAGCGCGGGATCGAAAAGGATGCCAGCCGTTGGTGGTTCGTGGGCGCCGGGGTCGCGGTCGGCTTCGGGTTCCTCGCCAAGATGTTGCAGGCGTTCCTGGTGCTGCCGGCCGTTTCCGCCGCGGCGCTGATCGCCGGAGACCGCCCACTGGGCCGGCGGGTGCTCGATGTCGTCGCCGCCGGTGTCGCCATGGTCCTCAGCGGTGGTTGGTATCTGGTGTTGGTGGAGCTGTGGCCGTCCTCGGCACGGCCCTATATCGGTGGTTCGCAGAATGACAGCATCGTCGAATTGGCCCTGGGCTATAACGGTTTGGGACGACTGACCGGGGACGAGACGGGCGGCCTTGGAAACCTCAACTTCGATGTCGGGCCGGGCCGGTTGTTCGGATCCCAGATGGGCGCCGACATCGCCTGGCTGCTGCCCGCCGCCCTGATCTGCCTGGTGGCCGGGCTCTACCTGACCCGCCGCGCGGCCCGCACCGATCCGACCCGTGCCGCTCTGATCCTGTGGGGCGGTTGGCTGTTGGTCACCGCGGTGGTGTTCAGCTTCATGAACGGCATCGTGCACCCCTACTACACCGTCGCACTCGCCCCTGCGATCGGCGCGGTGACCGGGATCGGCGCCACGCTGCTGTGGCGGCACCGCGCCGATATCCGTGCCGCCACAGCGATGTCGGGTGCGGTTCTCGTGACCGCGATCCTGACGGCGGTACTGCTGGCCCGCCACGACGATCCGTATCCGTGGCTGCGGGCCGCGGTGGCAGTCGGCGGAGTGGGGGCGGCGGTACTTCTGCTCATGGTGGGACGGCTGGATCGCCCGATGGTGCGGGTGACCGCGGCGCTGGCCGTCGGGGCCTGTCTGGCCGGTCCGGCCGCATACTCGATCGCCACCGCGGCAAGTCCGCACAACGGGGCGATACCGTCCGTCGGGCCGTCGCGCGGCGGCGGTTTCGGCGGACTGTTCGCCGCACCGGAACCCGGTCCGACTCTGACCGCGACGCTGGCCGCCGATGCCGACCGCTACACCTGGGCGGCAGCAGTGGTGGGTTCGTCCAATGCCGCTGGATACCAATTGGCCACTCGTGCACCGGTAATGGCCGTCGGCGGTTTCAACGGCACCGATCCCGCGCCGACGCTTCAGGAGTTCCGACAGCTGGTCGACGACGGCGCGATCCACTACTTCATCCGCTCCCACATCATGGCGGGCGGATTCGGCGGACATATGCCGAGCGGCAGCCAGGCGTCCACCGAGATCGCGGAATGGGTACAGGCCCACTACAACCCGGTCGCCGTCGACGACGTGACCATCTACGACCTGACACAGCGTGCGACGAACACATAGCAGGCGCATAGCTTCGCCCCACCCAGATCACAAGCCGCCGGAGAACGATGAAGTCATGACAACCTTGGTCCAAGACCCCGAGCAGCGGTTCCAATTCGCGTCACGGCCCAACGCCGCACTGGCCGCCCGGGAGGCCGGGGTTCCAGTGCTCGACATTGTCGTGCCGGTGTACAACGAGCAGGCGGCGCTTGCCCATTCGGTACGGCGGCTGCACCGCTACCTCGAAGAGAACTTCGCCGTGCCCGTCCGCATCACCATCGCCGACAATGCCAGCACGGACGACACCCCGCGTATCGCCGCCGAACTCGCCTCCGTACTCGACGGTGTGCGGGTGGTGCGACTGGAGGAGAAGGGGCGCGGACGCGCACTGCGCGCCGTGTGGTCAACCTCGGACGCACCGGTGCTGGCCTACATGGACGTCGACCTGTCCACCGATCTGGCCGCGCTCGCGCCGTTGGTGGCGCCGCTGATCTCCGGTCACTCCGACCTGGCCATCGGCACCCGGCTGGGTCGCGGCTCACGGGTGGTCCGCGGAGCCAAGCGCGAGTTCATCTCGCGCTGCTACAACCTGATCCTGAAATCAACTCTGGCAGCTCGGTTCTCCGATGCCCAGTGCGGATTCAAGGCGATCCGGGCCGATGTTGCCCACCGGCTGTTGCCGTATGTCGCCGATACCGGGTGGTTCTTCGACACCGAGCTGCTGGTGCTGGCCGAGCGCAGTGGCCTGCGTATCCACGAGGTGCCGGTGGACTGGGTGGACGATCCGGACAGCCGGGTCGACATCGTCGCCACCGCCACCGCAGACCTCAAGGGCATCGGCCGGTTGCTACGCGGATTCGCCAACGGCTCGATCCCGGTGAACACCATCGCCGCGCAGCTGGGATCGTCGCGGAAATCGGGTGCCCCCCAATCCCTGCTGCGCCAGGCGGTGCGCTTCGGCGCCGTCGGCGTGGTGTCCACGCTGGCCTATCTGCTGCTGTTCACGGCGCTGCGGGCCGGCGTCGGCGCCCAGGCCGCCAATCTGGTGGCCCTGCTGGTGACCGCGATCGGAAACACCGCCGCCAACCGCCGTTTCACGTTCGGTATCGCCGGCGCCGGCAACATCACCCGCCATCATCTTGAGGGGTTGACGGTGTTCGCGATCGCGCTGACGATCACCAGCGGATCCTTGGGACTCCTGCACTTCGTGGCGCCCGTGCCGCACCGCGGCGTCGAACTTGCAGTGTTGGTGGCAGCCAACCTGTTGGCCACCGTGGTGCGCTTCGTACTGTTGCGGGGGTGGGTATTCCATCCCTCGCGGACGCGGCGTGCCGCCGGGTCGAACCGAGAGACAGGGCTATGACGACCATCGTTGACACGGCACCGGCTTCCGCGGAAGCGACCGCGGAATCTCCGAAGGCTCTCACCCCGCGCTGGGTTCGCCCCTCTTACTGGGCTCTGCTGGCCGGCACCGCGGTGCTCTACCTGTGGGGCCTGGGATCGTCGGGATGGGCCAACAGCTACTACGCAGCCGCGGCCCAGGCCGGCACCCAGTCCTGGAAGGCCTGGCTGTTCGGGTCATTGGACGCCGGGAACGCCATCACGGTGGACAAGCCGCCGGCCGCGATGTGGGCAATGGGGTTGTCAGGCCGGCTGTTCGGCTTCAACGAGTTCACCATGCTGCTGCCACAGGCACTGATGGGCATCGGTGCGGTGGCACTGCTCTACGCCACCGTGCGGCGGACCAGCGGTCCGGGCGCCGCGCTGATCGCCGGGGCGGCGCTGGCGTTGACGCCGGTGGCGGCCTCGATGTTCCGCTACAACAATCCCGATGCGCTCCTGGTACTGCTTCTGGTGCTCGCCGCCTACTTCATGGTGCGCGCGGTCGGCCCGGTATCGGCCAGGGCCAGCGCCGGGTGGGTGGCACTGGCAGGATGTGCGCTCGGTTTCGCCTTCCTGACCAAGATGCTGCAGGCGTTCCTGGTCGTGCCGGGCCTGGCGTTGATGTTCCTGGTGGCCGCACCCGCGGTCGGTATCTGGAAACGATTGGGCACCTTGCTGATCGGCGCGGCGACGATGGTCATCTCGTCCGGTTGGTACATCGCCCTGGTGGCATTGTGGCCGGCCGACTCCCGGCCCTACATCGCCGGTTCGACCGACAACAGCCTGCTGCAACTGGCATTCGGCTACAACGGCCTGCAACGCATCATGGGGCAGGAGGGCCCGGGGCCCGGCCACGGCCCGGGCGGCCCCGGACCCGGTCAGGGACCCGGCAGCGGCGCAAATCTGATGTTCGGCGGCGATCCGGGCATCGGCCGGATGTTCGGAATGTCCATGGGTACCGAGGCATCGTGGTTGTTGCCCGCCGCGCTGATCGGCCTGGTCGCCGTACTGTGGCTGACGCGGCGCACCGCGCGGACCGCCGGGCTGCGGGCCGGCCTGCTGATGTGGGGCGGCTGGCTCCTGGTCACCGCCGTGGTGTTCAGCTTCATGGACGGGATCATCCACCCTTACTACACCGTGGCGCTGGCGCCTGCCGTGGCCGCGGTCGTGGGCATATCGGTCGCCGAATTGTGGCGGGTTCGTGCACGGCTGGCTTCGCGGCTGGTACTGGCGGTCATGCTGGCCGGCACCGGGGTGTGGGCGTTCGTCCTGCTCGACCGGACCCCCGACTGGCTACCGGCGCTGCGCTGGATCGTGCTGGTCGGCTCGGTGCTCATCGCGGTGGTCCTGGCTGTCGTCGCCCACCGTCCCGGCAGGCTGACCGCGGTGGTGGCCTTGGCCGCCATGATGTTCGGCTTCGGTGCGACCGCGGCCTACACCGTGGAGACGGTGGCTGCGGGTCACAGTGGTGGACCGATCGCGATGTCGGGTCCCGAGCGGGACTCCGGGTTCGGCGGTCCAGGTGGACCGGGCGGCCCGCCGCCGGGCTTCGGGCGCGCCGATGATCCGGCCCTGGCCGAGCTCATCTCGGGCGCCGAAGGGCGTTGGGCCGCAGCGAGTGTGGGTTCGATGATGGTCAGCGACCTCGAGCTCAGGACGGGGGAGTCGCTGATGGCAATCGGCGGGTTCACCGGCAGCGACAATTCGCCGACACTTGCGCAGTTCCAGCAGTACGTCGCAGACGGTCAGGTCCGGTACTTCCTGGATCGGCCCGAGGGCGGTCGCGGTGGGCCTGCAGGGCCGCCGCGCGAAGAGCACGGGAGTGCCGCAGAGATCACCGACTGGGTGAAGGCGCACTTCACCAAGACCCTGGTCGGCGACACTCCGGTGTACGACCTGTCGTCGCCACGTCCCTGACGTCCCGACTGCGGCGGCCGTCCTGCACCCCCCGGCAGGACGGCCGTCGCTCGTTCCACGCAGCGGGCACCCCATCGACTCAGCCTGATTCTGCGGCTAGCCGTGCCGCCCATTGCGGGGTTAGCGTCGAAATATGTCTGTCACCGATCAGTACCTGGCCAACAACGAGGTCTATGCCGCGACCTTCACCGGGCCGTTGCCGCTGCCGCCGAGCAAGCACGTCGCGGTGGTGGCGTGCATGGATGCCAGGCTGAACGTGTATCGGATCCTCGGTCTGGGTGACGGCGAGGCACACGTCATCCGCAATGCCGGCGGTGTCATCACCGATGACGAGATCCGGTCGCTGGCCATCAGTCAGCGGCTTCTGGGGACCAAGGAGATCATCCTGATCCACCACACCGATTGCGGCATGCTGACTTTCACTGATGACGGTTTCAAACAGCAGATCCAGGACGACACCGGTATCAAGCCGAACTGGGCGGCTGAGTCATTCGTCGACCTCGAAGAGGACGTGCGTCAGTCATTGCGGCGGATCGAGGCCAGCCCGTTCGTCACCAAGCATGAGTCGTTGCGCGGCTTCGTCTTCGACGTCGCCACCGGCAAGCTCAACGAGGTCACGCTGTGAGGATGCCTCGTCAGTGCGTCGCGCAGGGCTGAAGCTGGCGTTGGTAGCGCTACGGCGGGAATCCGGCCGTTTTTTCGCCACAGCGCTACGAACGCGAACGTCGCACCTGATTTTCGCGGCAGGCTCACCCAACCTTGTACGTCGCGATGGCCTTGGCCACCGCCTCGCCGTCGGGCGTGACGATATCGATGTCGCAGTTCACCAGGGACCTGCCCTGGCGCAGCACGCGCCCGAGGCCGATCAGATCGGTCGCCCGCGCCGGCGCCAGATAGCTGATGGTCATCGAGACCGTCACTCCGCGAAGCGAATCCGGAACCTCGGCCTGAGCCCAGGCCGCGGCCATCACCGTCACGTCGGCCAACGCCGCGATCGCACCGCCGTGCACCATGTCGGCGATCGTGATGTTCGAAGGATCCCACGGCAACCGCAGCCGGACCTCGGGGCCCTCCAGCGTTTCGGCAACGATCCCGAGCTTGGTCACGAAAGGCGACTGGGGCAGGAAATCCGCCATCACGGCCGGGCCGGTCTGGATACTCATGGCCGCCAGTGTGTGCCGACGGCGGTCGGCGTCTCAATTACCTGCGGGGTAACCGTCCCGGCTCGTGGGGGCGGGCAGCTGTGATGTCAGTACCCGAGAATCCGCCCTTCCCGCGGGGCATGGCGCTGCTGGTGGCCGGCAGCCTCTTCATGGAAATCCTGGACGCGACGATCATCACGCCGGCCATCCCGCTGATCGCCGCCTCGTTCGGTGTCGAGGCCATCGACGTCAATGTGGCGATCTCGGCCTATCTGGTCACGGTGGCGGTGCTGATCCCGGCCAGCGGCTGGTTGGCCGACCGATTCGGCACGCGCCGGGTGTTCATCGGGGCCATCGCGGTGTTCACCTTGGCCTCGGTCGGCTGTGCGGCGAGTACGTCGCTCCCGATGCTGGTGCTGATGCGGATATTGCAGGGGGTCGGCGGCGCCATGATGGTGCCGGTCGGCCGGCTGGCCGTGTTGCGTCAGAGCGGCAAGTCGGACCTGGTGCGTGCCATCGCATTGCTGACCTGGCCGGCGCTGACCGCGCCTGTGTTGGCCCCCGTTCTGGGCGGGGCGATCGCGACGCTGGGCAGCTGGCGATGGATCTTCGCGGTCAACATTCCGATCGGCGTGATCGGAATTGTTCTGGCGCTCAAACTCGTCCGTGGCGAGCCACAGCGCACGGCCCGATCTTTGGATTGGCCGGGTCTGCTGGCGCTCGGCTCGGGGATTGCTGCGGCCCTGATCGCCCTGGAGAACATCCGGGTCTCGGGGACCGACTGGGGTCTGGTCGGCGGGTGCGGCGCCGCAGCGGTCCTGCTGCTCGCCGGCGCGGTGTGGCGGCTGCTCAGCGCGACGGCCCCGCTCGTGCAGTTGCGGGTGCTGCGGGTGCACACGCTGCGCATCACCGTGGTGGCCGGGTCGCTGTATCGACTGGTCATCACCGCGGTGCCGTTCCTGCTGCCGCTGCAGTTCCAGCTGGAGTTCGGCTGGACGCCGCTGGCCGCCGGTGTCATGGTGGCCGCGCTGTTCGCCGGGAACCTGACCATCAAGCCGGCCACCACGCCGCTCATGCGCAGATTCGGCATCCGCACCGTGCTCCTGGTCAACGGGCTGGCCTCGGTCGCGTGTTTCGGCCTGCTGGCCCTGTTGCGGCCGGGCCTGCCGGTGGTCGTGATGGCCGTCGTTCTCTATCTGAGCGGGGCGCTGCGGTCGATCGGCTTCACTGCATACAACAGCCTGGCGTTCTCCGATGTCGAGGGGGAGGAGCTGACGCATGCCAACACGCTCAACGCCTCGGTGCAGGAGCTGGCCGCCGGGCTCGGCATCGCGGTGGCGGCGTTACTGCTCAGCCAACTGACCTCATATTCGGTGACCTACCTGGTTCTGGGCGCTTTGCTGGCGCTGACCCTGCTCGCCACGGTGCTCCTGCCCCGGCAGGCGGGTGCCCACGTCAGCGGGCACCGGGCCTGACGGGTAGACCACCATTGACACCGCGGCGACCGGGCGGCTAGATTCCTGGCCATGCTTGCAATTCTGGCCATTCCTACCAACTTAATGGGGAAGTGATGACCACCGCGCAGAAATCCGATCAGCAGACCGGCCGTGCCGGCCACTACGAGCTGAGCCACCTGCGGTCCCTGGAGGCCGAGGCCATCCACATCATCCGCGAGGTCGCCGCGGAGTTCGAGAAGCCCGTGCTGCTGTTCTCCGGCGGCAAGGACTCGATCGTCATGCTGCACCTGGCGGTCAAGGCGTTCGCGCCGGGGCGGCTGCCGTTCCCGGTCATGCACGTCGACACCGGCCACAACTTCGACGAGGTCTACGCGGCCCGCGACGAACTCGTCGAGCACTACGGTGCGCGGCTGGTCGTCGCCAAGGTGCAGGACGATATCGATGCGGGGCGTGTGGTGGAGACGATCCCGTCCCGCAACCCGATCCAGACCGTCACGCTGCTGCGCGGCATCCGGGAGAACAAGTTCGACGCGGCCTTCGGCGGGGCCCGGCGCGACGAGGAGAAGGCCCGCGCCAAGGAGCGCGTGTTCTCCTTCCGCGACGAGTTCGGCCAGTGGGACCCCAAGGCCCAGCGGCCCGAGCTGTGGAACCTGTACAACGGTCGTCACCACAAGGGCGAGCACATCCGTGCCTTCCCGATCTCCAACTGGACCGAGTTCGACATCTGGTCCTACATCGGCGCCGAGAAGATCAAGCTGCCGTCGATCTATTACGCGCACCAGCGCAAGGTGTTCGAGCGCGACGGCATGCTGCTCGCGGTGCACAAGTACATGCAGCCGCGCAAGGACGAACCGGTGATCGAGAAGACCGTGCGGTTCCGCACCGTCGGCGACGTCACCTGCACCGGGTGCGTCGAGTCAACGGCCGCAACGGTTTCTGAGGTGATCGCCGAGACCGCGGTGTCTCGGCTCACCGAGCGTGGCGCCACCCGCGCCGATGACCGGATCTCCGAGGCCGGAATGGAAGATCGCAAGCGAGAGGGTTACTTCTGATGTCGACGCTTCTTCGCATCGCCACCGCGGGATCCGTCGACGACGGCAAGTCCACGCTGATCGGACGGCTGCTGTTCGACTCCAAGGCTGTGATGGAGGATCAGCTGGCCGCGGTCGAGCGGACCTCCAAGGAACGTGGCCACGACTACACCGACCTGGCTCTGGTCACCGACGGCCTGCGGGCCGAGCGCGAGCAGGGCATCACGATCGATGTCGCCTACCGCTATTTCGCCACGGCCAAGCGCAAATTCATCATCGCCGACACCCCGGGTCACATCCAGTACACCCGCAACATGGTGACCGGGGCTTCCACCGCACAGCTGGTGATCGTGCTGGTCGACGCGCGCCACGGCCTGCTCGAGCAGTCCCGCCGGCACGCGTTCCTGGCCTCGCTGCTGGGCATCCAGCACATCGTGCTGGCCGTGAACAAGATGGACCTGATCGACTGGGACCAAGAGCGTTTCGAGGCGATTCGCGACGAGTTCCATGCGTTCGCCGCCCGGCTGGACGTGCACGATGTGACGACGATCCCGATGTCGGCACTCAACGGCGACAACGTGGTGACCAAGTCCGATGTGACGCCCTGGTATGAGGGACCCTCGCTGCTGAGTCACCTCGAAGACGTCTACATCGCCGGTGACCGCAACCTGGTCGACGTGCGTTTCCCGGTGCAGTACGTGATCCGTCCGCAGACTCACGAGCACGCCGACCACCGCAGCTACGCCGGCACCGTGGCCAGCGGCGTGCTGCGTCCCGGTGACGACGTGATCGTGCTGCCGGCCGGAAAGCCCACGCGCATCACCCAGATCGACGGCCCCAGCGGTGTCGTCGAAGAGGCGTTCCCGCCGATGGCGGTGTCGATCAGCTTGTCCGACGACATCGACATCTCGCGCGGCGACATGATCGCCCGGCCCAACAACCAGCCCCGGGTCACCCAGGACTTCGACGCCACCGTGTGCTGGATGGCCGACGAGTCGTCGCTGGAGCCCGGTCGCGAGTACCTGATCAAACACACCACCCGCACCACGAGGGTCAAGATCACCGGTCTGGACTACCGCCTCGATGTCAACACCCTGCATCGGGACAAGTCCGCCAGTGCGCTCAAACTCAATGAGCTGGGCCGTATTTCGCTGCGTACCCAGGCCCCGCTGCTGCTCGACGAGTACAGCCGCAACGCGGCCACCGGATCGTTCATCCTGATCGATCCCAACACCAACGGCACCGTCGGCGCCGGCATGGTGTTGCGCGACACCCGCAACGAGACCGCGAGCCCCAATGCGGTCCGGCACGATTCGCTGGTAACCCCGGGGGATCGACTCAGCCGTGGCCGCACCGTGTGGTTCACCGGCCTGTCGGGCTCGGGCAAGTCCTCGGTGGCGATGCTGGTCGAGCAGAAACTGCTCGAAAAGGGCGTGCCGGCATACGTTCTGGACGGCGACAACCTGCGCCACGGCCTCAACGCGGACCTCGGCTTCTCGATGGCCGACCGGGCCGAGAACCTGCGCCGGCTGGCCCACGTCGCCGCGCTGCTGGCCGACTCCGGCCAGATCGTGCTGGTGCCTGCGATCAGCCCGTTGGAGGAGCACCGTGAGCTGGCCCGGAAGGTGGCCAACGAGGGCGGCGTCGACTTCTACGAGGTGTTCTGCGACACCCCACTGGAAGACTGCGAACGTCGTGATCCCAAGGGTCTGTACGCCAAGGCCCGGGCCGGTGAGATAACCCATTTCACCGGCATCGACAGCCCGTACCAGCGGCCGAAGAACCCGGATCTGCGGCTCACTCCGGACCACGGCACCGCTGAACTGGCCGACATGGTGATCGAGCTGCTGGAATTACCGTCGTGAACGATCACGAACTGGCTGCCCGGCTGGCCACCAGGGCCGGGGATCTGCTGCTCGACGTCCGTGCCGACTTTGCCGATGCCTCGGCCGCCGAGCGAAAGGCGGCCGGGGACAAGCAGTCCCACGATTTCCTGATGGCCGAGCTGGCCGCGCTGCGTCCCGGCGACTCGGTGCTGTCCGAGGAGGCCACGGCCGACGAGCGGGCCGACCCGGCACGGCTGAGCGCCGAGCGGGTCTGGATCGTCGACCCGCTCGACGGCACCCGGGAGTTCTCCGAACTCGGCCGCGACGACTGGGCCGTGCATGTGGCGCTGTGGAGCGCAGGCGAACTCGTGGCCGGCGCGGTCGCGCTGCCCGCGCAGAACACCACGCTGTCCACCCCCGAGGTGGCGGCACCGCGTCCCTTCGACGGTCCGCCGCGGGTCGTGGTGTCGCGCACCCGCCCGCCTGCGGTGGCGCTGGCCGTCCGCGAGGCACTCGGCGGAACCCTCGTCGAAATGGGCTCGGCCGGAGCCAAAGTCGCCGCGGTGGTCCGCGGAGTCGCTGATGTGTACGTACACGCCGGTGGTCAGTACGAGTGGGATTCGGCCGCGCCCGTCGCGGTGGCCCGTGCCGCCGGCCTGCACACCTCACGCATCGACGGCTCGCGGTTGGTCTACAACTCGGCTGATCCGACGCTGCCCGACCTGATCGTGTGCCGGCCCGAGCTGGCCGAACGGGTTTTGGCCGTCACGGCGGGGTAGCCCTCTCAGCTGCCCGGCAGAGGTGGGACGCCCTCGGGGAGCTGATCGGTGCCGACATTCGGACAGGCGAGCTTCAGTTCGTGGAGCGTGCTGAATGAATTCTGGTATCCGCCCATGTAGTTCTTGTCGGGCCACCCGTTCGGCGGCGCGCTGGGATTGCCCTGACTGAACTGGCGCAGTGCGTCCGCGAATGCCAGCGCTTTCCGTTTCAAATCGGGGTCTTCGATCGACGCGGCTTCGTCCCGAGCCGCTGCAGCCGCTGCAGCCGCTGCAGCCGCTTCAGCGGCTTTTCGGGTCACGTTCGGGTCGGCGACTCCGTCCCCTCCCGGGAGGGCGCCTGCCGTGACGAGGTGGTGGGCAATCTGATCGACGCGTTGGCAGTCCGCGCTCGGGGCCTTCTCGCTCGGTGCGGTGACGATCAGGATCACCGCGATGGGCGCCGCGACAGCGCCCATGACCAGCGTGATCTTGCCTCTCGACCAATCCGGTAGTCCCACCGATGCAGCCTAACCAGCGCCGCTGGTCACTAGGCTCATCAACATGACCCGCCCCACGCTGCGCGAACTGGCCAGCCTCCCCGCCGCACCGGCCCGCCTCGCCGATTCCACCCTGGTCCTGATCGACTGCCAGAACACCTACACCCAGGGAATCATGGAGCTCGAAGGGGTGCAGGCCGCGCTCGAGCAGACGGCGCAACTGCTCGACCGGGCCCGCCGCGCGGGCATACCGATCATTCACATCCAGCACTCCGACGGTCCGGGCTCGCTGTATGACATCGAGGGGGAGAGCGGTGCGATCGTCGCGTCGGTGGCTCCACGCGAGGGAGAACCGGTGGTGGTCAAGCAGTTCCCCAATTCATTCGTCCAGACCGACCTCGACGATCGGCTGAAAGGCCTCGATGCGTCGAACCTGGTGCTGGCCGGATTCATGACGCACATGTGCGTCAACTCCACCGCGCGTGGCGCCTTCAACCTCGGATACGCCCCGACGGTGGTGGCCGCCGCCACCGCCACCCGTACGCTGGCCGGCCCCGACAGTGCACCGGTGCCCGCCGCGGTCATGCAGTCGGCGAGCCTGGCCGCGATGTCGGACTTGTTCGCCATCGTGGTCCCGGACGCCGCGGGAATTCCTGATTAGGCACGCCGACCCAGCGGGCACCCAGCTTCGGTGCATCGGTGCGGGCGATGAGTGAACTGGCACAATCCTGAGCATGCGGATGTCGGCGAAGGCGGAGTATGCCGTCCGAGCCATGGTCCAGCTCGCGACGGTCGCTGACGGCGAGCTGGTCAAAACCGATGACCTGGCCAAGGCGCAGGGCATCCCGGCGCAGTTCCTGGTCGACATCCTCACGGCCCTGCGCACCGATCGGCTGGTCCGCAGCCATCGAGGCCGCGACGGCGGCTACGAGCTGGCCCGTCCGGCCGGTGAGATCAGCATCGCCGACGTGCTGCGCTGCATAGACGGACCGCTGGCCAGCGTGCGCGACATCGGGCTGGGAGACCTGCCGTACTCGGGTCCTACAGCGGCGCTGACCGATGTCTGGCGTGCACTGCGCGCGAGCATGCGCTCGGTGCTGGAGGAGACCAGCCTGGCCGATGTGGCGGCCGGTTCGCTGCCTGGTCACGTCGACAAGCTGGCCGACGCCTACCGCGATCAGGAGCACAAGCGCGGTCACCGCTAGTCGCAGCGATCAGCCCCCGTACGGGCGCGTGATGATCTCCAGGTAATGCCCCGACGGGTCCTGGAAGTAGACCCCGCGGCCGCCGTCGTTGTGGTTGATCTCGCCCGGGTGCTGACCGTGCGGATCGGCCCAGTGCTGGATGCCGCGGTCGTGGATCTTGCCGTAGATCGAGTCGAACTCGTCCTCGGACACCAGGAATGCGTAGTGCTGCGGCCGGACTTCGTCGTCGGGGCCGATCTGGGCGTAGTCCAGGCTCACTCCGTGATTCAGTGTCACGGCGAGAAACGGCCCGAATTCCTGCGGGCCGGGCAGCCCGAACAACTCGGTGAAGAACTCGGCTGAGACCCGCCGATCCTTGGCGGCGACGATCGTGTGATTGAAGGTGATTGCCATTCAGTCCAGTAAACCGCTGGACGGGTGGCCCCGGCAACGGTGCAGGATAGAGACCATGCCCAACACCCAGATCCTGGCCGGGCCACAGGTGCGGCTGCGGCCACCGGTTGTCGAGGACGCCGAGGTGCTGTACACCCGCATCGCCTCCGATCCCGAGGTGACGAGATATCTGTCTTGGCGCCCGCACTCGGGGGTGGCCGAAACGCGCCGCGTCATCACCACGTTGTTCAACGCCGGTGATGAGCAGACCTGGTTGATCGAAGTCGACGGCGAGGTGGTCGGGTTGTGTGCGCGGCGTCGCCCGCAGCCGTTCTCGGTGGAGTTCGGTTACTGCCTGGCCCGTCAGTGGTGGCGACGGGGCCTGATGTCGGAAGCGGTTTCGTTGATGCTGACCGACGTGCAGCCCGATCCCACGGTGTACCGGGTCACGGCGTACTGCCACGTCGACAATGCCGGCTCGGCCGGGGTGCTGCGCCGGTGTGGTCTGTCGCTGGAGGGAAGGCTTGCGCGGTGTGCGACGTTCCCCAATATCAGTGACGAACCGCAGGACGTGCTGCTGTTCGGGAAGGCGGTGCGGTGATGGGCACATTCGATGTTCGCGGGCTGCGGCACCCGGTGATCGTGGCGCCGATGGCCGGTGGCCCCTCGACCCCGGAGCTGGCCGCGGCGGGCAGCGATGCCGGTGGGCTGGGGTTCCTCGCGGCCGGATATCTCACCGCTGATGCGCTCGTCGAAAGGGTCACGGCCGCACGCGGTTTGACCACCGAGCCGCTCGGGGTGAATCTCTTTGCACCGCAACCCAGTGCGGGTACGCCAGAACAGATCCAGGCCTATGCCGCCGATTTGGCCGGTGAAGCACAGCGCTACGGTGTGGAACTCGGTGCCCCGCGCTACGACGACGACGCGTGGGCGGCCAAGCTGGACGTGGTGTTCGATCTACGTCCCGAGGTGGTGTCGTTCACTTTTGGATTGCCCAGCGAGCCCGAGGTGGCCCGGCTGCGCGGCGCCGGCATCACCACCGTGGGGACGGTGACGACGCTGGACGAAGCCTGGCTGGCGGTGCACCGCGGGGTCGACGTCCTCGCCGTCCAGGGGCCGGGAGCGGGGGGACACCGCGGCACGTTCGATCCGGCGGCCTCGCCCGCATCGCAGTCACTGGACCATCTGCTGGCCGACGTGCTGGCGGCGGTGGATATCCCGGTTGTGGCCGCCGGCGGGCTGATCAACGCTGACGATGTCGCGGGGGTGCTGGCTGCCGGTGCGGCGGCCGTCCAGCTCGGCACCGCGTTCCTGCTGGCCGATGAAGCCGGGAGCAGCCCGGTGCACCGCGCCGCCCTGCAGAGTTCTGAGTTCACCGAAACCGTTGTCACCCGGGCGTTTTCCGGCCGCTATGCCCGCGGGCTGCGCAACCGCTTCATCATCGACCACGACGGTCAGGCCCCGCTGGGCTACCCCGAGATCCATTACCTGACAAGCCCGGTACGCAAGGCCTCGGTGGCCGCAGGCGATCCGCAGGGCACCAATGTGTGGGCCGGAACCGGGTGGCGCCAGGGCCGGACCGGTTCGGTGGCCGAGATCATGGCCGGGTTGGCGTAGAGGTCGAACGTGGACGGTTGAAATTGCACTCAGGGTCGTGAAAGTCGAGAAATCACGACCCTGCACGCAATCTCACAACTCAGCTTCTAGCCCCGTCCCGGACCCACCCGCTCCACCACGACGTCGCCGTCGTCGGAGCGGACGGTGATCTCGGCGGCCGCGGTGTCGGGGTCGGTGGTCTCGGGCACCCGTACCTCTGTCGATGCTCCGGATTGTGCGTGTACGAGATACGGTCCCCGCTCCGGCAGTCCGATCACGACATCGCCGTTGCGGCTCACCGCATCGACGCGGCGCGGCGCGGAGTCGCGGAAGTCAACGGTGATGTCACCGTCAGACGTGGTGGCGCTGAATTCTTCGGTGACCGCGATCGGGTCGCGCGAGACGATCTCGCCGTCGACGGTGTGGGCCTCGACGCGGCGGGCAGCGCCGCGCAGGATGATCGCCCCATCGGTGACGCGGGAGATCAACTGGTCCACGTCGGCCTGCGCAATCACCGTGCCGATCTCCTGCTCGGTGCGCACCGTCAGCCGCCGGGCCTGCTCCGGCGGCACGGCGATCGTGATCTCCCCGCCGCGGGCCCATGCCAGCATGCGAGAGGGATTGCCCGCGATGGCGATCCGGGTCTCGTTGCCGTCTGTGGTGACCTGCAGTCGGTGCGCGCCGCTGTGAGAGGTGTTCACCAGGCGTAGATCCGCGGTGGCATCCCGAGTTTCGCGGTCCGCGGTGATACGGATCGCGACCGGGATGCTCGCGGTGTCGATCACCAGTGACCGCATCGTCGCGGGCAGCCCCTGACGATCGGTGACGACCCGGACGGCACTCACGGCCCAGGCCGCCACACCGAGCGTGGCCACGGTGCCGGCCACCAGCAGCGTCGCCGCGGCGATCAGGACGAGGCGGAATGTAGTGCGTCCACCGGGGTTCAACTGAGGCGGCGGGTTCACCGGCGGCGGAGGGGCGATGGTGGTCACGATGGAAAGTCCTTCCCGGTAGGGATATTCGGTCTAGGTCTCGAGGTAACGCAGTACCGCCAGCACCCGGCGGTTCTCGCTCTCGTCGGGAGCGAGGTCGAATTTCGTGAAGATCGAGGCGATGTGTTTCTCGGCCGAGCCGACGGAGATGTGCAGCGCGGCGGCGATGGCTGAGTTGGTTCTGCCCTCCGCCATCAACTGCAGGACGTCGCGCTCGCGCGGGGTCAGCTGGTCGAGGGCGCTATGGCGGGCCGAACGTAGCAAGATCTGTGACACCACCTCGGGATCGAGCACCGTGCCTCCGCCACCCACCACCGCGACGGCGTCGAGGAATGCAGGCACATCGGCCACCCGGTCTTTGAGCAGATAGCCGAATCCTCTTGTGTCCGAGGCGATCAGATCGGCTGCGTAACGCTCTTCGACGTAGTGGGAGAGCACCAGGACGG
This sequence comes from Mycobacterium sp. DL99, assembly GCF_004762045.1. Lineage (GTDB taxonomy): Bacteria > Actinomycetota > Actinomycetes > Mycobacteriales > Mycobacteriaceae > Mycobacterium. The sequence goes on along the minus strand of NZ_SJOM01000007.1, from coordinate 4,746,343 downwards.
GGGACTCGGGGTTCTGGCTGCGCAGTAGCGCCGCCGCCCGGATGCCCTCATCGGTGAAGGTCGGCGGCATCCGGACGTCGAGAATGGCCAGGTCGGGGTGATGCTCGTTGACCAGGCGCAGCAGGTTGGTGGCGTCGGGTACCCCGGCGACGATCTCGTGCCCGGCGTCGGCCAGGATCCGCTCGATGCCTGCCCGCAGTAGCGCCGAGTCCTCGGCGATCACGATCCGCATGGCAGCACCGCCGTGACGATCGTCGGTCCGGTGGCGGGGCTGGAAACCCCGAAGGTCCCGCCTGCGGCACGTACCCGTTCGTCCAGACCGCGCAGACCCGTCGCGTTCTCGCCGGCATCGATGACTGCGGCGCCCTGACCGTCGTCGAACACCGAGACGTGGAGCACGTTGGCGGTCTCATCCAACCGCACGGTGACGACGGCCTGAGTGGCGTTGGCGTGCTTGGCGATATTGGTCAGCGCCTCGGCGACGACGAAGTAGGCGACCGATTCCACCTCATCGGGCAGCCTGCGCGGAAGTTCGATGTGCAATGTGGTCGGTACTCCGGAGGTCTCGGCACGGTGCACGACCGATGACAGCGCAGCGTCGAGACCTCGATCCGACAGGATCGTCGGGGCGATACCGCGCACCACGTTGCGCAGTTCCACCAGTGCGCTCTTGGCGTCATCGTGGGCCTCGGCGATCAGTGCCTTGGCGGCGGGCGGATCCGAATCCAGCTTGGTCTGGGCCAGCCCGATCGTCATCGCCAGGGACACCAGCCGGGGCTGCACGCTGTCGTGCAGATCGCGTTCGATGCGGTGGCGTTCGGTCTGAGCCGAGGACACCGCTCCCTGCCGGGCATCGGCCAGCGCGTTGACCTGATACTCCAGGGCTGCGGTGGGCGACGGCGACAAGAGCCAACGGTCGATCGCGGCATCCATGGCCGGGGCGAGGATCAGGATGGCCGCCGCGGCGATGACGGCGACGATCGCCAGCAGCCAGGCGATCGGCGGCGAGAGGAAGATCAGCCCGGCGTCGTTGTCGCTCTGCCGGATGGCGACGGCAGCGGCCGGACCCAAGAACGCGAAGGCGAGTAACGCGAACGCGAGGCCGGCGGCCAGCATGTCGTAGGTCATCCGAAGGTAGTGGTGGCATACGGCTTTCCAGAACCGGGTACTGCTGATGTCCAGCCACTGCTGGTGCGCCCAACCCTGGAACCCCGTGTGAGGCGACAGCTGGCGCGGCGGAATCCCGATACCGAGGCCGAATACCGCTTCGCTGCGCGTTCGCTCGACCCACTCGACACCGCGCATCAGGTAGATGAAGACCACCCCCGAGAGCAGGAATCCGATCACCGAAGGAATCGAGGAGAACCCGATGACCATGATGGACAACGGAATCCAGAACCACACCAATGCCACTGCGGCACCGGTGATCATCGATGCGGTCGGCACGAGGCCGATGTTGCGTGATGTCGTCACGGGCTCAGGCGCCGGCGGGGGCGATACGGGCAGGACCGGCGATCCGGTTTCGCTGATTGCGACCATGCCCTTCAACCTACGAAGTTGCGCGGCCCGGCGACACAGCGTTTTCCCCAGACCCGGGTGGGGGATAACCACCCCTGTCCTTCGCCGATGAGTTTCGCCCGGAGGACCGGTCTACCCGCTGTCGCCCTCTCGAAACGCTAGGAGCAACCCATGACCGTCCTGTCCACATCCGACACCCATGCCGAAGGCCCTGTCGCCAAGTCGCTGAGCCGCAAGATCGGAATAGGGATCAGCGGGCTTGTCGGTGCCTTTCTCGTGTTCGACGCATTCGGCAAGTTCACCCTTCCCCAGCAGGTCAAGGACGGAACTGCCGCCCTCGGTTTTCCCGATGGGCAGGCCCTCGTGATGGGAGTCGTCCTGGCGGTGTGCGTTGTCGTCTACGCCGTCCCGCGCACGGCGGTGCTGGGCGCGGTGGGCATCACCGCCTACCTCGGTGGCGCGGTAACCGCGAACATGCGTGTCGAGGCACCGCTGTTCAGCCACACCCTGTTCGCGGTCTACCTGGGTGTGCTGATGTGGATCGGACTGGTGCTCCGACGCCCCGAGCTGCTCAGGGTCGCCGGCCTGCGTCGTTGAAACCTACTTCGGTGCGGTGAGCTCCAACGCGATGTTGTCGGGGTCGCGGAACTCCAGGATGTAGGAGGGGCCGATGTCTTTGACGGGTTCGTGCACGATGTCCAGATCGTCGAGGTGCTGCGCGGCATCGTTCAGCTCCGCGAGGTTCTTGAGCCGGAAGGCCAAGTGGTCCAGCCCGGTTCGGTTCTCGTCGAACGCGTCGCGCCCGACCGGACGCAGGCCGATCAGCGTTGCCCCGGCGTCGTAGATGACGCCTCCGTGCAGAAAACTGAGAAGGGCGCGGGTGGAGGCATCGGCGTCCTGCGGCAGTTCGATCAGAATCGGCCAGCCGAAAACGCTCTCGTAGAACTGCCGGGACCGTTCGATGTCGGTGACCGTGAGCCGCACATGGGCGACCGAGGACGTGGTGATGGCCATGGGGTTCATGCTGCCACCTGGACGTGACAGAATCCGTGCGTGCGCGTGGGAATGACGATGCCGGTCATGGAACCTCAGTTGGATGCGACGACGCTGCGGTCCTGGGCGCACGTCATCGACGGAGGCCCGTTCTCGTCGCTGTGCTGGGGCGAGCGCATCGCCTTCGACAATCCCGACAGCCTGACCTTGCTGGGCGCACTGGCGGCGTGGACCGACCGGGTGCGGCTGGTGACCACGGTGGTGGTGCCGCAGCTGCATGACCCCGTGATGCTGGCGAAAGGGCTGGCGACCGGTGATCTGCTGAGCGGCGGCCGGTTGACCGTGGGCATCGGCGTCGGTGGCCGCCACGAGGATTACCACGCGGTCGGCGCCGACCCGTCGTCCCAGACCCGGCGGGGAATGGCCGAGCGCGTCGCGGTGATGAAACGGGTCTGGGCCGGTGAGAAAGTCACCGACTCGGTGCTTCCGGTGGGGCCGCCACCGGTTCAGACCGGTGGCCCGCCCCTGCAGATCGGCTCCATCGGGCCGAAGACCATCCGTGACGCCGCAGCCTGGGCCGACGGCGTAGCCGGCACGACTCTGGATCTGGATCTGACCCGCCAGGCCGAGTTGTTCGACATCGCCCGCACCGCCTGGGCCGAGGCGGCCAAACCCAAGCCGCACCTCGCCACGTCGTTCTGGTTTGCGCTCGGTAAACCCGAGGAAGCCCGCGCCCAGGTGCACCGGCACCTGCGCCGGTACATGAACTGGATCCCGGCCGAATATGTCGACGCCATGGCTCCCATGACCGGTTGGGCCGGCACCGAAGAGGAGTTGATCGAGGTGCTCGGCAAGTTCGAGGACATCGGCACCGACGAGGTGCACCTGATCCCCACCAGCTCCGATATCGACCAGTTGCGCCGGGTGGCCGAGGTGGCCAAAGTCTTCGCCTGAGGCATCCTGGCCGGGCCACTCCAGCAAAACGTGAGCAAGATCATTCCGAGGCCTGCCGCGTAGTCTGGGTCTCGAAATCGCGATGAGTTTCCCTGCGTTGTCGTCTTCAAGGTGAACTGTCTGCGGCGTCCTCGAATATCGAGTAAGCGCATGATAGATCGGCGTACCGCGCGGCTGTTAACCCGGCGGTTACCTGCTGTTCGGTTACGGTGACCGGTCCGGTCGGGTGCAATGGGCTGCGGCCAGGGGCCACCCCATGCAGGCGCAGCTACAGCAAACGATCTCGGGCGTCTGACATGGCAGGACGCCAGCGGGGTTCTGGGACTAGCGTGTCAAATTGGCGTCGCCGTCAGGCGATGCCGGACACGACAGTTGGGGACTCAGAATGCAGAAGAGTTTGATCGCCACGACCCTCGCCGCGGGGGCCATCGGCGCTGCGGTGGCGCTGTCCGCGCCCGCGTCGGCCGATTCCAAGGGCAACAGCACCGTCGGGTGCTCGCCGTGTGACCGTGTGTCTTCGTCGGTCACCGATGCCGTCACCGACGCCGCCAAGAGCGCGCTCACCGGTGGGGTCGATCTGCCCGAGAGCCCCATCGTCGACAAGTGGACGTCGTTCCCCGGTAAGACCGCTGAGAAGTGGACGTCGTTCCCAGGCAAGACCGCTGAGAAGTGGGCGACGTTCCCAGGCAAGACCGCTGAGAAGTGGGCGACGTTCCCAGGCAAGACCGCAGAGAAATGGGGAAGCTTCCCGGGCAAGGTTCTGAAGAAGTGGACCGGCTTGGGCTGAGGCCGACCGAAGGCACCAAACCCCTCACGAGCGTGCGGCAGGCAAGCCGCACGCTCGTGTGCTGTCTGCGGGTTAGCTGAAATTTCACTGATCCTAACTGTTCTCGCAGCACAGCCCGCCCCCTGAAATAGACGCAGCCCGGTTCACCGACCAAAGGAGCTCGTCTCGATGGCTGCGCCCGCAAGGCAGTTGCACCTCAACGCATTCCTGCGCAACATCGGTCAACACGAAGCGGCGTGGCGTCTTCCGGAAACCGATCTGTCGGGCGTCACCGACATCGCCCACTACATCGAACTGGCCCACATCGCCGAGCGTGGCAAGCTCGACGCGGTCTTCTTCGCCGACCATCCAGTCCTCAAGGACCAGACCGAGTTTCGCCCGTTCGATGCGCTCGACCCGATCACGCTGGTTGCCGCACTGGCCGGGGCGACCACCAACGTCGGGCTGATCGCGACGGCATCCACCACGTACAACGACCCGTACGGTTTGGCGCGGCGGTTCGCCACACTCGACCACGTGAGCCGAGGCAGGGCCGGCTGGAACGTCGTGACGACGGCCAATGCGTCGGCCGCGGCCAACTTCGGGGTGCCGAATCACCCGGACCCGGCCGATCGGTACCGGCGTGCCGATGAGTTCCTCCAGGTCGCGTTGAAGTTGTGGGACAGCTGGGAAGACGACGCCATCGTCGGCGACAAGGTCGCGCCACGCTTCGTTGATCCCGCCAAGATCCACGCGATCAACCACTCCGGCCTGCATTTCGATGTGGCCGGGCCGCTGGAGGTGCCGCGTTCCCCGCAGGGGCATCCGGTGCTGTTCCAGGCCGGGTCTTCCGAGCCGGGTAAGGATCTCGCGGCCAGGTACGCCGAGGCCATCTTCACCGCGCAACCCACAATGGACGAAGCCCGCGACTTCTACCGCGACGTCAAGGCCCGTATCCGGCGCTACGGTCGCAACCAGGACCAAGTGCACATTCTCCCCGGGCTGTCGACGATCATCGGTGGCACCGAAGCCGAGGCGCGCGAGCGGCAACGCGAGTTCGAAGAACTCACCGTGCCCGATTACGGGCTCGAACAACTGAGCGCCATCGTCGGATTCGCGGTCACCAAGGACGATCTGGACCGGAAACTGAGCTTCCCGGCCGAGGATCCGGGCGACACGTTCATCAAGAGCCGGCTTGCGCTGGTGAAGCGGTTGGTCGAGACCGACAACCTCACCGTCCGTGAGCTGCTGCTGCGGCTCAGCAGCGGTCGGGGACACCGGTTGTTCGCAGGCACGCCCGAACAGGTGGCCGACACCATCGAGGAATGGTTCACCACAGGCGCTGCTGACGGTTTCAATCTCATCCCGCCGGCCCTGCCGTCCTCACTGACCGACTTCGTCGACCACGTCGTCCCAGAGTTGCAGCGCCGCGGCATCTTCCGCGAGGAATACACCGGCAGCACACTCCGTGACCACCTCGGTTTGGACCGGCCGGCCAACCGATTCACCACCGGCGCGGACGCTCCCGTGTCGGCCGCGAGCTGACAGGGAACCAGATATGCGTAATCCGTTGACCCGCTTGACCCGGGTGATCCTGGCCGCCGGCCTCGTCGCGGGCGTGGTGGCCGGCTGCCAGTCGTCCGGATCCGGGGCGCAAGGCAGCGGCGGACTGTCCGCGGACGCACTGCTTCCGGTGGCGGTTCCGGAGGGGACCAGCCTGGTGGTCGCCGACGACGCGAACCGGCTCAAGACATTGTTCAAACTCTCCGGTGAGCAGGACCGGCTCAGCGCCGACGTGACCTACGCCAACTTCAGCAGCGGACCGCTGCGCCTGGAGGCGATCCGTTCGGGCAACGCGCAACTGGGCCGAGTCGGCGATGTTCCGCCCATCCTCGCGCAGTATTCGGACGCCGGGGTGCCGATCGTCGGGGCGGTGAAGTACGACGGGAACGGGCTGGTGCTGGCAACCTCACCGGGTTCGGGTATCAAGTCACTGAAAGACCTGGCAGGCAAGAAGATTGCGATCAACGAGGGCACGGCGCAGCAGGCGGTCGTGCTACGCAACCTCAAGTCCGCCGGCCTGAGCATCAAGGACGTACAGCCCATCAATCTGGGTCTGGCCGAGTTCGCCGACGGCCTGCGTGCCGAGCAGGTCAACGCCGCGGTGCTCAAGCAACCGGACCGCGTCCGGTACCTCGCGTCCACGCAGGGGGAGGGGAGCATCGAAATCCCCAATGCCCCAGGTGCCTATCCCGGCCTGTACTACGTCTACGCCAGCAGGGAAGCGCTGTCCGACCCGGCTCGCGCGGCGGCCATCCGCGAGTTCGTGATCGCCTGGTACCGCGCCGAACAGTGGCTCAACGACAACAAGCAGACCTGGATCGACGAGTACCTGATCAAGGATCAGAAGGTCAGCCCGGAAGACGCAAAGGCCATCGCCGCGGCCGACGGAAAGTCCTCGGTGCCGGGGTTCACCGATGAGCTGATCAACACCCAGCAGGAGACCATCGACCTGCTGCAGCAGGCGGGCGCATTCTCCGGGAAACAACTGCCCGCCGAGGACGAATTCGATTCCCGGTTCGCCGATCTCAATGCGACGTCGACGGGCAAACAGTGACCACCGTCCAGACGGCGCCCGCTTCGGCGGTGACAGTGGGAGCGGAGGCTGCCGGACGCCAGGACTATCCGCATTTGGAACACCGGTCGGGCAGTGAACGCCGCCGGCGGCTGGGGCCGGGGCGCGCCATCCCCGCGTCGCTGGCCGTCGGACCGCTTCTGCTGGTTGTCATCTGGATCGTCACGTCGCAGCTGGGCATCCTCGATCCGCGTACCCTGCCGCACCCGCTGGACATCGTGCGCACGATCGGCGAGATGTGGTCGGACGGTCGCTTGCCCACGAACATCCTCGCCTCACTCAAGCTGGCATCGATCTCGTTGGCCATCGGCGTGGCACTGGGTCTGGTGCTCGCGTTGATCTCGGGGCTCAGTCGCATCGGCGAGGCCATCGTCGACGGGCCCATCCAGGTCAAGCGCGCCGTGCCGACCCTGGCCATCATCCCGCTCGCGATCATCTGGTTCGGCATCGGCGACACCATGAAGATCATCATCATCGCCACCAGCGTGCTGATTCCCGTCTACATCAACACCACCGCACAGCTCAAGGGTGTCGACCTGCGCCACGTCGAACTCGCGGAAACCGTTGGGCTTTCCCGCAGTCAGTTCATCCGCAAGGTGGCCATCCCCGGTGCCCTGCCCGGTTTCTTCACCGGGCTGCGGCTCGCGGTCACCATCTCGTGGACCGCGCTGGTGGTCGTCGAACAGGTCAATGCGACCAGTGGTATCGGCTATCTGATGACCCAAGCCCGGCTGTATGGGCAGCTGGACGTCGTGGTGGTCGGCCTGCTCGTCTACGCGGTGTTCGGACTCACCGGCGACTACGCGGTCCGGGCCATCGAGAGGAGAGCGTTGTCGTGGCGGCGCGCACTGGGAACCTGACCGACGAAGTCGCCGTCGTCCGGCAACTGAGCCGATCATTCGGTGGCACAACGATTCTCGACGCGGTGGACCTCAGCATCCGCAAGGGTGAGTTCGTGGCCCTGCTGGGGCGCAGCGGCTCCGGCAAGAGCACGCTGCTGCGGGCGCTGGCCGGGCTGGATCACGGAGTCGCCGGAACAGGGGACCTGTTCGTCGCCCGCGATGTGTCGGTGGTGTTCCAGGACTCCCGGCTGCTGCCGTGGGCGCGGGTACTCGACAACGTCGCGCTCGGTTTGTCCGGTCGCGAGGTCAGACAACGGGCGAGCACGGTGCTCGCCGATGTCGGCCTGGCCGGACGCGAACAGGCCTGGCCGTACGAGCTGTCCGGGGGTGAACAACAACGGGTGGCGCTGGCCCGGTCGCTGGTGCGCAATCCCGCGCTATTGCTGGCAGATGAACCCTTCGGGGCGCTCGACGCGCTCACCCGGGTTCGCATGCACCACCTGCTCAAGGAACTGTGTGCGAAGTACGAACCCGGGGTCCTGCTGGTGACGCACGATGTCGACGAAGCCGTGACGCTGGCTGATCGCGTGCTCGTCCTCGACGGCGGATCGTTCGTCGTCGATCGTCACCTGGACTTCCAGACGCCGGATGCCCGCACCTACCGCAACCCCGAGTTCGTCGCGCATCGCGAGGCGCTGCTCGCCGCGCTCGGGGTGGCGGCCGACGACGGGCCGTAAACAGATCAGTGGTGACCCGCTGTAAACGGATCACCACTGATGTGAGGCGGTGTTCGGAGGATTACTCCGCTTCGTCACCGCCCCCGGTCCACTTGTCCTTCAGGTTCTTGGGGAAGTCGTTCCACTTCTTGGCGACATCAGCGGGGGCTTTGGCCCACTTGTCGGCGGTGTTGGCGGGGAAGCTGCCCCACTTGTCGGTGATGTTGCCCGGGAAGATGGCCCACTTGTTCGCCTGGATCTCGGTGGCGCAGGACCACTTCTCGCCGCTGGTCGGCGTGTAGCCATCCTCGCTGTTGATCTTGTCGACGATGTCGGAGCAGTTCGGTGCCGCCGCGGCCGGCGCGGCGAGTGCGAGTCCGGCGCCCAAGGCTCCAGCGGCCACCGCTGCTGCGACGAACTTCTGCATGCTTGTGTCCCCCCACTGACGGAATCCCGAAATGTTGGGGTCACTGTATACCCTTGGGGCAGTTAGCTGAAGGCTTTTCTTCCGCTGCTTTGGAGTCCGGGTCCACGTTCTGCTCAGGGCAGGCAGGACCCTCGGAACCGGGGTAGCGATGGATTCAAACTTTCGTTCGCCAGAACCGCACGGTCGGGTGAAGTGGCGATCATGCGGAGTCGCCGTTCTGGGCCAGGTGCTCGGCAAGTAATGCGCCGGCATTGCGGATGTGCCGGGCCATCGCGCCACGGGCCTTCTCGGGGTCGTTGGTCCGCAGATGCTCGATGATGGCGCGGTGATCCTGGGCTGAGGCCTCGGGCCACCCTTCCACCGCGGCGAAGAATTTTCGCGGTGCGTATGCCAGCGTTGTCTTGATCAGCCAGCGCATCTTGCGCGATCCGCTCAGCTCGTAGATCAGGGCGTGGAACTGATGGTTGAGGCGTTCCTCTTCATCGAAATCGTTGGCGGCAGCGGCACGTTCGAGCGCCTCCTGGATGCGTTCGAGTTCATCGACCGCGGTCGGCGTGATCGTGGCGGCAGTGCGGGCCGTGAGCTCACCGCCCAACAGCGCCTGGGCGTCATAGATGTCGCGAATGTCGTCGCTGGACAGCGCGGTCACCATGAAACCGCGCCGAGGCTCCACGGACAGAAAGCCCTCGGTCTGCAGTTGGAGCAGGCCTTCGCGCGCCGGAGTGGCGCTGATCCCGAGTTCATCGGCGACCGTTTCCGGTCGGATGAACTCTCCGGACTGCAGCTGTCCCGAAACGATGAGTTCGCGAACGTGGGCCGAGGCGACGTCGGACAACCGCATCGGTACGAGTCTTTTCGAGTTCCCGGTCATGGCATGCCTCAGATGTCGAGTCCGCCGCGTTTGACCAACTGCTTGGCGATCACGCCGCGCTGGATCTCGTTGGTGCCTTCACCGACGATCATCAGTGGCGCGTCACGGAAATAGCGTTCGACGTCGTACTCGGTGGAGTATCCGTAGCCGCCGTGGATCCGCACCGCGTTGAGCGCGATTTCCATCGCGGTCTCGGAGGCGAACAGCTTGGCCATGCCGGCCTCCATGTCGCAGCGCCCGCCGGCGTCGATCCTCTCGGCCGCATCGAGCAGGAGGCTGCGGGCGGCGTAGAGCTTGGTGCCCATGTCGGCGAGCATGTTGCCGACCGATTGGTGCTGCCAGATCGGCACCCCGAAGCTCTCCCGGTCCTGCGCGTACTGCAGTGCGTCGTCGAAGGCGGCACGGGCGACCCCGGTTGCCCGGGCCGCGACCTGGATTCGGCCGACCTCGAGTCCCTTCATCATCTGCGCGAAGCCACGTCCTTCGACGCCACCGAGCAGTGCCTCCGAATCCACCTGGCAGTCAACGAAATTGATCTCACAGCTCTCGACGCCCTTGTATCCCAGTTTCGGCAGGTCCTTCGAGACCGTGAAGCCGGGGACCTTCTCCACCAACAGGATCGACACCCCCTTGTGTGCGGGGGTCGCCGCCGGATCGGTCTTGCACAGCAGTGCGACGAGGCCGGCCTTGCGGGCGTTGCTGATCCAGGTCTTGGACCCGTTGATCACATAGCCGGATGCGTCCTTCGTCGCGACCGTCCGCATGGCCTGCAGGTCGGAGCCGCCACCGGGTTCGGTCAGGGCCATCGTCGCGCGGAGCTCACCGGTGGCCATCCGGGGGAGGTATTTCTGCTTCTGCTCCTCGGTGCCGAACTGCAGCAGCAGCTTGGAGACCACGGTGTGCCCGCCCATCGCGCCGGCCAGGCTCATCCAGCCGCGTGCCAGTTCCTCGGTGACCTGGGCGTAGCACGGCATCGAAACAGCGGCGAAGCCATACGGTTCCGGGATCGCGAGCCCGAAAATGCCCATCTCCTTCATCGCCTCGATGAGCTCTTCGGGGTAGGTGTTGGCGTGCTCGAGTTCGCGGACCACGGGCCGGACCTGCTTGTCGACGAAGTCGCGGACGGTACTGACGATGGCCTGCTCTTCTGCGGACAAGGTGATCACTGTGGCGGCCTTCCATCAAACTCTATAGAAAATATTCTATAGAGTTTAGGCATGCGGTGCGCCGAGCGGATATCTGGGCGTGATTCATGGCGGTGACTGTCACTAACTTTCGCTGCTTTCGAGCGTGGTTCGGCAGGACGTCGCGATCGGATGCCCGAGAGCGCCGACGCGCGGAACGCCGACGTCCCTGCGATCAATGTCTAACCGATATGCCGCCCGCGGTGCCCGACTGGCCAGAAAGCGCAGCGTAAACGTGACTGCCGGAACCGGTATTGGAGGCAAGTGGAGGCTCGCCGCAGGAGAAGCTGCTACTGGCGAGAGTTAGTAGACTGCGCCGTCGGTTGCCTTCGAAGCGTCTGCGCATTGGATGTCTCCGCAGATATTGTCGAGTCAGTATCTGCGCTGGCGCTGAGGAGCTATTGTCCCTCTGTGCGGAGCGCCCTCCCCTGGATCAGCCGGTCCAGCAAATTTATACGCCCCCGATCTAGTGACTCTGAGGACTGAAATTGTCAATTTCGCTCTGGGATAAGATTGATACTTCCGTGGCTGAAGTTCAGGCCGAGGATTTTACGCCCCCCTGGCGCTCAGATAAGCAGGACGCACCTAATCGCAAGTGGCGTCGGATTTCTCTTGTGGGCGATGTGGCGGGAACTATTGTATGGTGTTTCGGTCTGTCGAAAGTGTTCTTCTTCGATTTCGATGTCTTCATTGCCAACAAACTTGGCAGTCCATGGAATCATTTTGTTCAGTTCCGCTGGCTTGTAGCGCTACTCGCGGTTGCCGTGATCCTTGTGGCTACTAAGAAAAGTGTATTTGTACTTCTCTATGTGATCTTCTTTCCGCTGATCATCATGTTTTGGAAGATTCCTCGCTTGCTGATGTGGTTTCGGAGCTGGAATCTCCTGCTGGCACTGTCGACATTGTGTATATCCGTATTCTCACACTTTCGCTGGAGATTTTTCATACGCGCCTTCGAGATATTGGTTGTGGTAACTGCAATTGCGAGTGATTCTCCACGTGTCGCAGCAGTCTGTGCAATGCTGCTGTCTCTCGCCCTTGTATACCACTACGTACAGACCATCGTTGGGGGAGTCCGCGCATCGAAATTCCTTGGCTATCAACAGAAATTTGTTCGGACAGTCACGTCGAGATCGCGGATTGAGCCCCTCCAGATAGGGGATGAGCTTCGAAGCGATGAAGTTGAGCGGTTCAACAAAGAGCAGCTCACAAAGTTCACTAATAGCATTACAATCGGCCTCTTCACCCTCAAATTGATGGCCTTTTACTCCGACCTGCTTCAGCAGTACCGACGTAGTTACGCGCTGATCTTCCTCAACGTGCTTTCGTATATCTGGCTATTACTGCAATCAATCATTCTTCTAACAATGATCAATCGCTCTGTTTATATCGCTGCGCCCGGGCAATACGAAGTTTCTGGCTCGTCGTCGATAGTCGGGTTTTTGTTCTACTCGGTGACGTCCTTGTATGGGAACACAATTGCTCAGATCGTGGCTGTTGGCGATATTGCTCTATCTATAGCCACGGCGGCAGCCGTTTACGGGCCAATTTTTGTTTTGACGTTGGGTGCGCAGCTGGTCATGACTTTTCGGCAATCCAAAGATGATGCTGCTTTCGGAGATCTGATAAAGTTCGTAAAATCGCGACAGACCCGACTAGCCGAATTGCTTGAGGCCGACTACGAGGTGACTCCGGACGAGGCTGTCCAACGGCTTCGAGACCTTGGATTAGGCGCCCAACTCTTTTTCGCTTACCTCGCATCTAAGATTCCGGATGATATCGGCACTGTGGGGCCGCCGAGACCTTCTAGCTGATTTACTCTCGATTTCGGCACGCTTTCATAGGCGTCGGCGAGTGTGCGCCCCTCAGTACGAGGGGCCTTAGCGTCGAATCGTTTGAACGTGATCGCCGCCTGGGCGCACACCCGGTTGCGTCGGGTGACGTTCTCGGTCGCCCTGCATTTCGCGCTCGTCTGGGTGACCGCCGACCAGTGCTTCACGGGGAGCCCGTCGAAGGGCTGGTTTGTCGCGGTCCGCGGCCACCTCGGCGTGGCCAGACCACCGTGATAATCGGTTGCACCGGAATCGGCGGGTTCCCACGACGTATGAGGTCCTGTTCTCGAGCCTTGGATGTGGAATCTACGAGGAGACCACCCTGGGCCACAAACCTCACTTGGCATCTCGGCGACCAACTGCGAAAGTCGTGCTGGGATTGTCGCCGTCACCCGCTAACGTCGACCTGGCCGCCATCCTGCGGCAAAGCCGTACAACGGGGAAGGTAGTGATGGACGCCGACATTTTGGAGAAGCTAACTCACATCGAGGATGTGTTGCGAGACATTCGCGATGGAAGAGCCGAGCCGCCAAAGGGCACCGGAAGTGAGATTGCCGCTACGCCGGAAGACATCTATAACAACCTGAACTCGATAATCGCACTGCTGGAGCGTCAGAACACCCTGATCTACAACCTTGGCAGAGCACTCTGCGATGTGAACGATTCCGTGCCCACATACTGGCAGAACTTGAACCGCTGAGTGCTTAGGGGAGACACGATGCCTGACACGTATGGAAACACCTGGGATGTCCTGGCCGAGACAATCGGTGCAGCTGAGGGGAAGTCCTCGGGTTCGTTCATGGAGATCGACCACCTCACTGTCGACCAGCGGCTCAAGGTCGCCGAGATCGGTGCATTATTGGCGATTGCGGAGGAGTTGTCTGCGATTCGGCACCGCGGCATTAACCCTGAGTTTAGTGCTGGCTGATGGTCCATAGCGGCTAGTAGGGACGCATCTGGCATGCGCCCTTACTAGCCCTGACGTCATCGTTCAGCTTGATATGCCAGTGCGGTTCCGTCTTGCGCCGCATCTCAACGTCCAGTGCTTCGGTGGAGTTCACCCATGCTGATCATGTTGCACGTCGCCTCGCTCAGCGTGCGGTGAGTGGTCGCCTACAAAACGCGGGCATCGAATCCGATGGCACCGGAATCACGGCGCGCTACTCGAATACTGTTTCCGCAGGTCAAAGGAGTGCCCCCGGCAGGATTCGAACCTGCGGCCTTCTGCTCCGGAGGCAGACGCTCTATCCCCTGAGCTACGGGGGCGCGGGCTGGAGACCAGCTGCGCCGATTGGGCTTGCATAGCGTAGCGCATACAAGAGCGAATACGGATTCGGGGCGCGGGGACCCCAGACCATAGGATGGACCCTCGTGACCCCCGCTGACCTTGCAGAGCTGCTCAAGGCTACTGCCGCCGCAGTGCTGACCGAACACGACCTGGACACCGCCGCGCTGCCCGACACCGTCACGGTCGAGCGCCCGCGCAACCTTGAGCACGGCGACTACGCGACGAACCTCGCGCTGCAGCTCGGCAAGAAGGTCGGCGTCAATCCGCGCGAGCTGGCCGGCTGGCTGGCCACCGCACTGGCCGCGGCCGACGGCATCGCGGCCGCCGAGGTCGCCGGGCCCGGTTTCGTCAACCTGCGTATCGAAGCCTCCGCGCAGGGCGTCATCGTCACCAACGTGCTCGACGCGGGAGCGGCGTACGGGAACTCCGCCGAGCTGAACGAGAAGGTCAACCTGGAGTTCGTCTCGGCCAACCCGACCGGACCCATCCACATCGGCGGCACCCGGTGGGCTGCAGTCGGCGACGCGCTGGGCCGGTTGCTGACCACGCAGGGCGCGGACGTCACCCGCGAGTACTACTTCAACGACCACGGCGCCCAGATCGACCGGTTCGCCCGCTCGCTGGTCGCCGCGGCCAAGGGGGAGCCGGCCCCGGAGGACGGCTACGCCGGTACCTACATCAACGACATCGCCGCGGCCGTGCTGGCCAAGCGGCCCGATGCGATGAGCCTGCCCGACGATGAGCGGCAGGAAGCCTTCCGTGAGATCGGCGTGGACCTGATGTTCACCCACATCAAGGAATCGCTGCACGAGTTCGGCACCGACTTCGATGTGTACACCCACGAAGACTCGATGCACACCTCCGGCCGCGTCGACCAGGCCATCGCCAAGCTGCGCGAGACCGGCAACATCTACGAGAAGGACGGCGCAACCTGGTTGCGCACCACCGAATTCGGTGACGACAAGGACCGCGTCGTCATCAAGAGCGACGGCAACGCGGCCTACATCGCCGGTGACCTGGCGTACTACCTCGACAAGCGCGAGCGTGGATTCGACCTGTGCATCTACATGCTCGGCGCCGACCACCACGGCTATATCGCACGGCTGAAGGCCGCCGCGGCCGCGCTCGGTGACAACCCGGACACCGTCGAGGTGCTGATCGGCCAGATGGTCAACCTGGTCCGCGACGGCCAGCCGGTACGGATGAGCAAGCGCGCAGGCACCGTCATCACTCTCGACGATCTCGTCGAGGCCATCGGCGTCGACGCCGCACGGTACTCACTCATCCGCTCCTCGGTGGACACCCCGATCGACATCGATCTGGCGCTGTGGTCCAGCGCGTCCAACGAAAACCCGGTCTACTACGTGCAGTACGCGCATGCCCGGTTGTCGGCGCTGGCCCGCAATGCCGCCGACCTCGGTGTCGCCGCCGACACGGCTCACCTGGATCTGCTGACCCACGACAAAGAGGGCATTCTGATCCGCAACCTGGGAGAGTTCCCCCGGGTGCTCAAAGCCGCTGCCGCGCTGCGTGAGCCGCACCGCGTGTGCCGGTACCTGGAAGACCTGGCCGGCGACTACCACCGGTTCTACGATGCCTGCCGCGTGCTGCCGCAGGGTGACGAGGAACCGGGCGATCTGAACGCGGCGCGGTTGGCGCTGTGCGAGGCCACCCGCCAGGTGATCGCCAACGGACTGGCCATCCTCGGTGTCACTGCTCCGGAGCGCATGTGAACGCGCATCCCGCCGGGCCGCGGCACGCCGAAGAGGTTCACCACCCCGGCGCGCCGGTGAAGCCGCAGAGTCCAGACGAGGTCATGTTGCTGGCCCCGAATGTGTGGCCGCGCAACCTGGTTCGCGGTGACGGCGGTGTGGTGTCGATCGCCGGGGTGCCGGTCACCGAATTGGCGGCCGAATACGGCACTCCGCTGTTCGTGATCGACGAGGACGACTTCCGGTCCCGCTGCCGCGACATCGCCGCGGCGTTCGGCGGCGGCGACTATGTGCACTACGCCGCCAAGGCGTTCCTGTGCAGTGAGATCGCGCGCTGGGTCGACGAGGAAGGTCTGTCGCTCGACGTGGCCACCGGGGGCGAGCTTGCGGTGGCGCTGCACGCCGACTTCCCGCCGGAGCGAATCACCCTGCACGGCAACAACAAATCCGTCGCCGAGCTGACCGCGGCGGTCAAGGCCGGGGTCGGGCATGTGGTCGTCGATTCCCTGATCGAGATCGCGCGTCTGGACGAGGTCGCCGGAGCGGCGGGCATCGTCCAGGACGTGCTGGTGCGGGTGACGCCCGGGGTGGAGGCGCACACCCACGAGTTCATCTCCACCGCCCACGAGGACCAGAAGTTCGGATTGTCACTGGCCAGTGGCGCGGCGATGGACGCGGTACGCAAGGTGTTCGCCACCGACAACCTGCGCCTGGTCGGACTGCACAGTCACATCGGCAGCCAGATCTTCGACGTGGCCGGCTTCGAGGTGGCCGCACACCGGGTGATCGGCCTGCTGCGTGACGTCGTATCGGAATTCGGTGTCGAGAAGACGTCTCAGATGTCGATCATCGATCTCGGCGGCGGTCTGGGTATTTCCTATGTGCCGCAGGATGATCCGCCGCCGATGCAGGAGCTTGCCGACAAGCTGCTGGCCATCGTGCGTAGCGAGTCCGAGGCCGTTGGGCTCCCGACACCGAAGCTCGTGGTCGAGCCGGGCCGCGCCATCGCCGGGCCGGGCACCATCACGCTCTACGAGGTCGGCACCGTCAAGGACGTGGCGATCAGCGCCACCGCGCAACGGCGCTACGTGAGTGTCGACGGCGGGATGAGCGACAACATCCGCCCCGCCCTGTACGGCGCCGAGTACGACGCGCGGTTGGTCTCCCGGGTCAGCGATGCACCCGCGACGCTGGCGCGGATCGTCGGAAAGCACTGCGAGACCGGTGACATCGTCGTTCGCGACACCTGGGTCTCGGAGGACATCGCGCCCGGCGACCTGCTGGCAGTTGCCGCCACCGGCGCCTACTGCTACTCGATGTCAAGCCGGTACAACCTGCTGTGCCGACCTGCTGTGGTGGCCGTGAAGGACGGCAAGGCGCGTTTGGTGCTCCGTCGGGAGACCGTCGACGATCTTTTGAGCCTGGAGGTGAGTGGTCAATGAGTGAGAAGCCCATCGGCGTAGCGGTATTGGGGCTGGGCAACGTCGGCAGCGAAGTGGTGCGCATCATCAACGAGAGCGCCGCCGATCTCGCCGCCCGCATCGGCGCCCCGCTCGAGGTGCGCGGCATCGGGGTGCGCAAGGTCTCCGGTGACCGTGGTGTGCCCAAGGATCTGCTCACCGACGACATCGTCGAGCTGGTATCGCGCGACGACGTCGACATCGTGGTGGAGTTGATGGGGCCGGTGAAGCCGGCCCGCAAGGCCATCCTGGCCGCGCTCGAGCAGGGCAAGTCGGTGGTCACCGCTAACAAGGCGTTGATGGCGCAGTCCACCGGCGAGCTGGCGCAGGCCGCCGAAAAGGCGCGCGTCGACCTGTATTTCGAAGCCGCAGTGGCGGGCGCCATCCCGGTGATCCGCCCGCTCACCCAGTCGCTGGCCGGTGATTCGGTGCTGCGGGTGGCGGGCATCGTCAACGGCACCACCAACTACATCCTGTCCGAGATGGACAGCACCGGAGCCGATTACGCCTCGGCATTGGCCGATGCCAGTGCTCTGGGTTATGCCGAGGCCGATCCCACGGCCGATGTCGAGGGCTACGACGCCGCGGCCAAGGCAGCGATCCTGGCCTCGATTGCGTTCCACACCCGGGTCACCGCCGACGATGTCTATCGCGAGGGCATCACCAAGGTGAGCGCGACCGACTTCGAATCCGCTCGTGCCCTGGGTTGCACCATCAAACTGCTGGCCATCTGTGAGCGGCTGACCAGCGATGAAGGCAAGCAACGTGTCTCGGCGCGGGTCTACCCGGCGCTGGTGCCGTTGTCGCATCCGCTGGCGGCGGTCAACGGTGCCTTCAATGCCGTGGTGGTCGAGGCCGAGGCGGCCGGTCGGCTGATGTTCTACGGCCAGGGCGCGGGGGGAGCGCCGACCGCGTCGGCGGTGATGGGTGACGTCGTGATGGCCGCGCGCAACCGGGTCCAGGGTGGACGCGGCCCGCGCGAATCCAAGTACGCCAAGCTGCCGATCGCCCCGATCGGGTTCATCCCCACCCGCTACTACGTGAACATGAACGTCTCGGACCGGCCCGGCGTGTTGTCTGCCGTGTCGGCCGAGTTCTCCAAGCGTGAGGTCAGCATCGCCGAGGTACGTCAGGAGGGCATGGTCGACGAGGGCGGCCGGCCGTGTGGTGCACGCATCGTGGTGGTCACCCACCAGGCCACCGATGCCGCGCTCTCCGAAACCGTCGAGGCGCTGGCCGATCTCGACGTGGTGCAGACCATCAACAGCGTGCTGCGTATGGAAGGAACGGACGCATGAACCCCGGGACGCAAGGAAAGACCAGCGCAGGGCCGGTGCACCGGCCCTGGCCGGGATTGATCGAGGCCTACCGCGATCGGCTGCCGGTCGGCGACAACTGGACGCCGATCACCTTGCTCGAGGGTGGCACGCCGCTCATCCATGCCAAGCGCCTGAGCGAACTCACCGGTTGCACAGTGCATCTCAAGGTCGAGGGGCTCAACCCGACCGGCTCGTTCAAGGACCGCGGCATGACCGTGGCGGTCACCGAGTCACTGGCGCGCGGACAGCAAGCCGTGATGTGCGCTTCCACCGGTAACACCTCGGCCTCGGCTGCGGCCTATGCCGCGCAGGCCGGCATCACCTGTGCCGTGCTGATCCCGCAGGGCAAGATCGCGATGGGCAAGCTGGCGCAGGCGGTCATGTACGGCGCCAAGATCATTCAGGTCGACGGCAACTTCGACGACTGCCTGGAGCTGGCTCGCAAGATCACCGCGGATTTCCCGACCATCGCCCTGGTGAACTCGGTCAACCCGTACCGCATCGAGGGGCAGAAGACCGCCGCGTTCGAGATCGTCGACGCGCTGGGCACCGCGCCCGATGTGCACGCGCTGCCGGTGGGCAACGCCGGGAACATCACTGCCTACTGGAAGGGCTACTCCGAGTACCACCGCGACGGCCTGTCGGACCGACTTCCGCGCATGCTCGGCACCCAGGCGGCCGGAGCTGCCCCGCTGGTGCTGGGTGAGCCGGTCAAGGAGCCCGAGACCATCGCGACTGCCATCCGGATCGGTTCGCCGGCGTCGTGGTCCGGAGCGGTCGAGGCCCAACAGCAGTCCAAGGGCCGGTTCCTGGCGGCTACCGACGACGAGATCCTGGCGGCGTATCACCTGATCGCCCGCAGCGAAGGCGTGTTCGTCGAGCCCGCGTCGGCGGCCAGCGTGGCAGGTCTGCTCAAGTCGATCGAGGACGGCTGGGTCGCGCGTGGCTCGACCGTGGTCTGCACCGTCACCGGCAACGGCCTCAAGGATCCCGATACCGCGCTCAAGGACATGCCCACCGTCACCCCGGTGCCGGTCGATCCGGTTGCCGTCGTCGCCAAGCTCGGACTGGTCTGAGCCTGGTGAATCAGACCCTGCCCGCCGGACTCACGGCCACCGCTGTCGTCGCAGCGTCCAGCGCCAACCTCGGCCCAGGCTTTGACAGCCTCGGGTTGGCGTTGAGCCTTTACGACGAGATCATCGTCGAGACAACCGAATCCGGCCTTCAGCTGGAGGTCGAGGGGGAGGGTGCGGGCCAGGTGCCACTTGATGCGACGCACCTCGTGGTGCGGGCCATCGAGGCGGGGCTGGCGGCCACCGGCCATCGCGTGGCCGGACTGATCGTGCGCTGCCGCAATGAGATTCCGCATTCGCGTGGTCTCGGGTCGTCGGCCGCCGCTGTCGTGGGCGGCTTGGCTGTGGTCAATGGTCTTGTGGCGCAAGCTGGTTCGGATCCGATGAGCGCTGAGCAGCTGATTCAGCTGTCCAGTGAGTTCGAGGGGCATCCGGACAATGCCGCGGCGGCAGTTCTCGGCGGGGCGGTGGTGTCCTGGACCGAAACCGATGACGACGGGCGGCCGCGCTACCGGGCGGCGCCGGTTCGGGTACATCCGGACATTCGGCTGTTTCCCGCGGTTCCGCAGCAGCGGTCGTCCACCGCCGAGACCCGCGCCGTGTTGCCCGAACAGGTCAGCCACGACGACGCGCGATTCAATCTGAGCCGTGCGGCCTTGCTGGTCGTGGCGCTGAGTGAGCGCCCGGATCTGCTGATGGCCGCCACTCAGGACGTGTTGCATCAGCCACAGCGCGCCGCGGCCATGCCGGCCTCGGCGGAATACCTGCAGCTGCTGCGGCGTTGTGGTGTGGCAGCGGTGCTGTCCGGAGCCGGACCTACGGTGCTGGGGCTGAGTTCGGCGGCGGGATTGCCTGATGAGGCCATGGATTACGGCACTGCCAATGGGTTCACCGTCAGGGAAATGTCGGTCGGAGCGGGCGTCCGCTGGACGTCTGGTGTGGTCGCCAGGAACTGACGATTGAGCGGCACGAGAAGAAGCAAACACCACACGCCCAGCGTCGATGTTGCTTGATTACTTGACCAAAGCGAGTTATTCTCGCTCTCGTCCAGCACTCGCAGGGTCTCTGCCTGCGTCGACACCAGGACGACCACCCAATCTTCTTGTGTTCTACTCGTGGACTGACGGTTCGCCGTATATCGGCGAATCCTGGCGATCGCCGTTGCGCAGGCGACGGTGTGAGCTACGCGCTCAGCGGTTCAGCTGAACGCGCATCGACCTTTGGGGAACCCTCGTACGACCTGATGAGCGAGGGAAAGAAAGGAAATCCGTGACAGATACGGACCTCTTCACGGCTGACAGCGCCAATGGCGCTGGGGATCTACCGCACGCCGTGACATCTGAAAGCACTGCGACCGCTGACACTGCGGCGCCGGCTGCTGCCTCTGCGCCCGGATCGGACACCGCGCGGCGCGCTTCGAGCGCCCGGCCCGCGTCGCTGTCGACCATGGTGCTGCCTGAGCTGCGAGCGCTGGCCAAGGAAATCGGTGTTGAAGGCGCGTCCGGTTTGCGCAAGAGTGAGTTGATCGCAGCTATCCGCGCCCACCGTGGCGAATCCAACGGTGCCGCCGAGGCCCCGCAAAAAGCCCCCGCCGACGTCCTGCCGGACGCCGGAGCCGAGGCCGCTGAGCCGCCGGCGACCCGTCGTCGTGAGCGTCGTGGTTCTTCGCGTCAGGCCGGTGCCCCGGTCGCCGACGCCGCCAATGACGACACCGCCAAGGCCGACGCCGCCAAGGGCGACACCACCAAGGGTGACGCCGCCAAGGGTGACGCCGCCAAGGGTGACGCCGCCAAGGGTGACGCCGCCAAGGTTGAGGCGAAGGCCGATTCCGCTGTTGAGGCCGTCACCAAGGACGCCGAGCCTGCCGCTGAGCAGCAGGAAAAGCCTGCCAGGCAGGACAAGCGTGACCGCCAGGAACGGCGGGATAAGCGCGAGCAGTCCGGCGACGAGAACAAGGCCGACAACAAGCAGGACGACAAGCGCGACCAGAAGCAGGACCGCGACCAGCGGCAGGACAAGGGCCAGGCCCGCGAGTCCGATCAGCAGGACAACCAGCAGAACCGGGGCGGCAACTCGTCGGGCAACAACGACGACGACGGCGATGGCGATGGCCGTCAGGGCCGCCGCGGCCGCCGGTTCCGTGACCGCGACCGCCGCCGCCGCGGAGAGCGTGGCACCGAGGGCGGTAACGAGACCGAACTGCGTGAGGACGACGTCGTCCAGCCGGTCGCCGGCATCCTCGATGTCCTCGACAACTACGCCTTCGTCCGTACCTCGGGCTACCTGGCCGGGCCGAATGACGTCTACGTGTCCATGAACATGGTCCGCAAGAACGGTCTGCGCCGCGGCGACGCGGTCACCGGTGCGGTCCGTGTGCCCCGCGAGGGTGGTGAGAGCGGCGGCAACAACCCGCGGCAGAAGTTCAACCCGCTGGTGCGCCTGGACAGCGTCAACGGCGGTCCGGTCGAAGCGGCCAAGAACCGGCCCGATTTCACCAAGCTGACCCCGCTGTACCCGAACCAGCGGCTGCGCCTGGAGACCACGCCTGAGCGGCTGACCACCCGCGTCATCGACCTGATCATGCCGATCGGTAAGGGTCAGCGTGCCCTGATCGTGTCGCCGCCCAAGGCCGGTAAGACCACGATCATGCAGGACATCGCCAACGCGATCACCAAGAACAACCCGGAATGCCACCTCATGGTGGTGCTCGTCGACGAGCGCCCGGAAGAGGTCACCGACATGCAGCGTTCGGTGAAGGGCGAGGTCATCGCCTCGACCTTCGACCGTCCGCCGTCTGACCACACCCAGGCTGCCGAGCTGGCGATCGAGCGGGCCAAGCGCCTGGTCGAGCAGGGCAAAGACGTGGTTGTCCTTCTCGACTCGATCACCCGTCTGGGCCGCGCGTACAACAACGCGTCGCCGGCCTCGGGCCGCATCCTGTCCGGTGGTGTGGACTCCACCGCGCTGTACCCGCCGAAGCGGTTCCTCGGCGCGGCCCGCAACATCGAGCACGGCGGCTCGCTGACCATCATCGCCACGGCGATGGTCGAGACCGGCTCGACCGGTGACACCGTGATCTTCGAGGAGTTCAAGGGCACCGGCAACGCCGAGCTCAAGCTCGACCGCAAGATCGCCGAGCGCCGGGTGTTCCCGGCGGTCGACGTCAACCCGTCGGGTACCCGCAAGGACGAGCTGCTGCTCTCCACCGACGAGTTCGCCGTCGTGCACAAGCTGCGCCGGGTGCTGTCCGGGCTGGACAGCCACCAGGCCATCGACCTGCTGATGAGCCAGCTGCGCAAGACCAAGACCAACTACGAGTTCCTGGTGCAGGTCTCCAAGACCGCCCCGGGCAACATGGACGTCGACTAAACGCGAGCGACGCGCGAATGGCCCCCGTACGCGGGGGCCTTTTGCGTATCGTCAGGCAGTTGCGTCGGGGCGTAATCCGGGCATCACGTAACGCCGGACGAACGCGAGCACCGCGTCGCCATCGCTGGGATCCAGTGTGTTCCCGGGCAAGGTTGCCAGCGAGATCAGAACTCGCGCAACCCATTCCGACGCCTCGGGGACATCGATGTCGGCGCGGACCTCGCCGCGGTCGCGGGCGGCCACCAGGTATCGCGACCAGAATTCGGCGAGATCGGGGATCATGCCCTGCACGCCGGCGCCCGCACACGCGGCGAACTCCTCGGGCTCGTCGTTGCGTAGCTTCATCAACACCGCGCCCGGATCGTCATAGGCTCGCAGGCCGTTCGCGACACCCGCGACGAGTTGGCTGTCCAAGCCGTCGACCTGCTCGAGCATGGCGTGGGCTTCCGACCAGAATGTGTCGTTGAGTCGCACGATCACCGCGCCCAGCAGCGTCGCCTTGTCCGGGAAGTGGCGATAGAGCCACCCGCGGGACACGCCTGCGGCCTCGGCCACCTCTGAGACGGTGGTCGCGCGAATGCCCTTGGTGCGCAGACATTCTTCGGCAGCGTCTATCAGTCGATCTCGCACGCTGCGGGGTGCCGTGGTGCTGGTCAACTGTGGTGTCTCCTGGTCATCTGATGGGGTTAGGTACATGATTCTGCCAAGGGTGTATCCCGTCGCGCCACAACCATGGTAGACAGTTTTCTAAATCTGTTCACTGAACTTTGGGGAATCATCGGATGGCCGAAACGCTGCAGCAGTTGCTCCGCGAGCGCGAAAGTGGCGACGCGGTCGCCATCAAGTACGGCGAACGTACCTGGACCTGGCGCGAGCACATCGCCGAGGCGAAGGCCCAGGCCGCCACGCTGATCGGGCTGGCCGATCCGCGGCGTCCACTGCATGTCGGCACACTCCTCGGCAACACCCCCGACATGCTGACCGCACTGGCCGCCGCGGCGCTCGGCGGTTACGTGCTGTGCGGCATCAACAACACCCGTCGGGGCGATGCGCTGGCCCGCGATATCGCGCGGGTCGAATGTCAGATCGTGCTCGTGGACCCGCAGCACCGCGACCTGCTCGACGGCGTCGACCTGCCCGGCGTCACCGTGATCGATGTATCGGAGGCCGCCTGGTCACCGCGGGAACTCACGCCACAGCGCGAGGTCGGGCCCGATGACACGTTCATGATGATCTTCACCTCGGGGACCAGCGGCGAGCCCAAGGCTGTCGAGGTGGCGCACTCCATCGTGCTGTTCTCCGCCGCGGCGCTGGTGCAGCGGTACGACCTCACCGAGGCGGACACCTGCTACCTGGCCATGCCGTTGTTCCACTCGAACGGGGTGTACGCGGGCTGGGGCGTGGCGCTCAGTTCGGGCGCGGCCATGGCGCCCGCACAGTTCTCCGCGTCCGGCTTCCTTCCGGACGTCCGCCGGTACGGTGCCACCTACATGAACTACGTCGGCAAGCCGCTGGCCTACATCCTGGCCACCGCCGAACAGGCCGACGATCATGACAACACGCTGCGGGTGGCGTTCGGCAACGAGGCGGCCGACCGCGACATCGACGAGTTCAGCCGCCGGTTCGGCTGCAGCGTGTGGGACGGCTTCGGCTCGACGGAACTGGCGATCATCATCACCCGGTCCGAGGGCACCCCGGCCGGCAGTGTCGGCCAGGGATTTCCCGGGGTGGCGATCTACGACCCGGAGACCGTCGAAGAATGCGCAATCGCAGAATTCGATGACACCGGCGCCCTGGTCAACGCCGACGCCGCCACCGGGGAGCTGGTCAACACCAACGGCAGCGGGATGTTCCGCGGCTACCACAATGATCAGGGCGCGACCGATGAACGCCTTCGGCACGGCATGTACTGGTCGGGTGACCTGGCCTACCGCGACGCCGACGGTTGGATCTACCTGGCCGGGCGTACCGCGGACTGGATGCGGGTGGATGGTGAGAACATCACCGCGGCACCCATCGAGCGAATCCTGTTGCGGCAGCCGGTGATCAGCCGTGTGGCGGTCTACCCGGTGCCCGACGAGTTCGTCGGCGATCAGGTGATGGCGGCCGTCGTGCTGCGCGATGGCCAGGAGCTCACTCCGGAAGGGCTGACCGAATTCCTTGCCGGTCAGGCGGATCTGTCGCCCAAATCCTGGCCGCGGTACGTCTGGCTTGCCGACGATTTGCCCAGCACCGCGACCAACAAGATTCTCAAGCGTGAACTGGTCGCCCTCGGCGCCGATCCGGCCGGTCGGGTGCTCTGGAAGCGCGACGGCACCACTTACTCGATTATTTGATCGTGTTGTCCCCTCGGGTCCCGCCCGTTCGTCTTGATGCTGTTAGACGATTCCCCCGAAGGAGACAACGATGAAATACGCAATCCTGATCTACCCCAAGCCGGGCACGCACGACGGTCTGCCGCCCGAGGAATATGCCGCACTCAACGCCGAGTACGTCGGGCTGCGTCAGGATCCTCGGTGCGTCGGCGGCGCCCACTTGGAGCCGGCCGAGACGGCGACGACGATCCGTAGCGGTCCGGGACAGGGACTGATCACCGACGGCCCGTTCGCCGACAGCAAGGAAGTTCTCGGCGGCTACTTCGTGCTGAAGGCCGCTGACCTGGATGAAGCCCTGGAGTTCGCGCAGCGCGTCCCGGCGATCAGGCTGGGTGGTGCGGTCGAGGTACGACCGCTCATCGATACCCCCGGGGAGGGGGCGCACTGATCGAGGCGATTTTCCAGCGCGAGTGGGGCCGGGTCCTGGCCGCACTCATCGGCTTCCTCGGCGACTTCGACCTCGCCGAGGACGCCGCGCAGGAGGCGTTCGTCATCGCCGCCGAACGCTGGCCCCGCGACGGAATGCCGCAGGCGCCGGTGGCCTGGTTGGTGCGCACCGGGCGCAACCGCGCGATCGACCGGGTGCGTCGGGAACAGACTCGGCGAACCAAGACCGGGCTGCTCCGAGTCGATCAACGGACTGTGTTCCTGGACGACGTCGATCTGGACGACAACGCCATCCCCGACGAACGCCTGGAACTGATCTTCATGTGCTGCCATCCGGCGCTGGCCACCGAGGCGCAGGTGGCGCTCACATTGCGGGCCCTGGGTGGGCTCACCACGGCCGAGATCGCCCGGGCGTTCCTGGTTTCCGAGGAGACCATGAAGCGCCGGCTCTCTCGGGCGAAGGCCAAGATCAAGGCGACGAACATCCCGTTCGGGCTGCCCGCCGACCGTGTCCTGCCGGACCGCGTATCGGCTGTGCTCGCGGTGATCTACCTGATCTTCAACCAGGGGTTCACCGATCGCGACGACCTCGCCGCGGAAGCGATCAGGCTCGGGCGCTTGGTCGCTGGGCTGAAGGCCGACGAGCCCGAGGTGCATGGGCTGCTGGCCCTGATGCTGCTGCACGATTCGCGACGTGCCGCCCGGATCGTTTCCGGTGCTTTGATCCCGTTGGCCGAGCAGGACCGGTCTCTGCACGATCAGACCAAGGTCGATGACGGCCGGGCCGCCCTCGACCGTGCGCTGGCCATGCGGCGACCCGGCGGACCGTACGTGCTGCAGGCTGCGATCGCCTCACTGCAGGCCGACCCGGAGATCGATTGGCCCGCCGTCGTCGCGCTCTATGAGCGGCTCGAGTACCTGACGGGATCGGCAGTGGTCGGGCTGAACCGTGCGGTGGCCACCGCCGAGGCGGGTGATCCGGCCCGCGCCCTCGAACTCATGGACGCGCTGGAGCTCGGCGATTATCGCTATCTGCCGTCGAGTCGAGCGGAACTGCTGCGCCGCCTGGGTCGAGACGACGAGGCGCGGCAGGCGTTCGAGCGTGCCCTGCTGCTGGCCACGACGGATCCGGAACGGCGATTCCTCGAGCGCCGGTTGTCCGAGTTCCGATCGAGACCGGGGGAGGAATAGCGGCCGGTCATCCCGCGTTTAGGAGGTTGGCGGTTGACCTGGCATAATGAACCGCCGACCCTCGGTCCCGGTTCACGTCCGCGTGGGCGACCCGGGCCAACGATTGAAGAGGAACCATGAAAACAGGCATTCACCCTGAGTATGTCGAGACCACGGTGCACTGTGGTTGCGGCAATACCTTCCAGACCCGTAGCACCAAGCAGAGCGGCCAGATCGTGGTCGAGGTCTGCTCGCAGTGCCACCCGTTCTACACCGGCAAGCAGAAGATCCTCGACAGCGGCGGCCGCGTGGCCCGCTTCGAGAAGCGGTACGGCAAGCGCAAGCCTGCCGGTGATCAGGCTGCCGCAGCCGACAAGTAGCTACGTCAACGGCGCCCGATCTGTCGCATATGCGTCAGATCTGGGCGCTGTTCTCGTTTCCGGAGAAAGTTGGAGGAGGCTGACGTGACGGATACCGCACCCGCGATCGAGGCGCTGCTCGCTGAGTACGCGGACCTGGAGCGCCAGCTCGCCGATCCCAACCTGCACGCCGATGCATCCGCCGCCCGCAAGGTGGGCCGGCGCTTCGCCCAGGTGTCGCCGGTCGTGGGTACCTACCGCAAGTTGGACGCCGCCCGCGGCGACCTGGAGGCTGCCCGCGAACTCGCCGCCGACGACGCCAGCTTCGCCGCCGAGGTGGACGAGCTGACCGCCAAGGTCGCCGAACTCGACGCCCAGCTGACCGATCAGCTAGCCCCCCGCGATCCCCACGATGCCGATGACATCGTGTTGGAGGTCAAGTCCGGGGAAGGCGGGGAGGAGTCGGCACTGTTCGCCGCCGACCTGGCCCGCATGTACATCCGGTATGCCGAACGGCACGGCTGGACCGTCACGGTGCTCGACGAGACGTGGTCTGACCTCGGCGGCTACAAGGACGCCACCATCACCATCGCCAGTAAGGGCGATTCCGCCGACGGTGTGTGGTCGCGGATGAAGTTCGAGGGTGGCGTGCACCGGGTGCAGCGCGTGCCTGTCACCGAATCGCAGGGCCGCGTGCACACCTCGGCCGCGGGCGTGCTCGTCTACCCCGAGCCCGAAGACGTCGAGCAGGTGCAGATCGACGAATCCGACCTGCGCATCGACGTGTACCGGTCCTCGGGCAAGGGCGGCCAGGGCGTGAACACCACCGACTCCGCGGTCCGCATCACCCACCTGCCCACGGGTATCGTCGTGACCTGCCAGAACGAGCGCTCGCAGCTGCAGAACAAGGCCCGGGCCATGGTGGTGCTCGCCGCTCGATTGCAGGCACTGGCGGAGGAGCAGGCATCGGCCGACGCATCGGCCGACCGGGCCAGCCAGATCCGCACGGTCGACCGCAGCGAGCGGATCCGCACCTACAACTTTCCCGAGAACCGGATCGCGGATCACCGCATCAACTTCAAGGCGCACAACCTCGACCAGGTGCTCGACGGGGACATGGACGCACTGCTCGACGCGCTGGCCGCCGCCGACAAACAGGCCCGGCTGCAGCAGCAGTCATGACCCGGCCCGCCGGGGGAGGCACCACCCGGCTGCGGCAGACGATCGAAGCCGCAACGGCACGCCTGGCCGCCGCCGGCGTCGCCTCCCCGCGCATCGACGCCGAACTGCTCGCCGCGCACGTCGCGGGTGTCGACCGCAGCCGGCTGCTGTTCCTCGACGATCCCGGTGACCGGTTCGAGCAGGCCTACGACGAACTCGTCGCCGCCCGGGCCCGCCGGATTCCCCTGCAACACCTGATCGGCACCGCGCCGTTCGGCCCGTTGACGCTCGCGGTCGGCCCCGGGGTTTTCATTCCCCGGCCGGAGACCGAGGCGCTGCTGGAATGGGCTTGGGCGCAACAACTTCCGGACAACCCGGTGATCGTCGACCTGTGCACGGGTTCGGGTGCGTTGGCGCTGGGGCTGGCCGCGAAGTGGCCCGACGCCCGGGTGCTGGCCGTGGAGAACTCGCCGGCGGCCCTGGAGTTCGCGCGTCGCAACGCGGCAGGGACGCGCGTCGAAATCTTGGACGCCGACGTCACCACCCCGGGACTGTTGCCCGAACTCGACGACCGGGTGGACCTGCTGGTGTCCAACCCGCCCTACATCCCCGAGGCTGCGGTCCTGGAACCCGAAGTGGCCGAACATGATCCTGTGCCTGCGTTGTTTGGCGGCCCCGACGGCATGTCGGTGATCCGGCCGATCGTCACGCTGGCCGCCCGGTGGTTGCGCGACGGTGCGCTCTGCGCCGTCGAGCACGACGACACCACATCCGAGCTCTCCGTCGAGGCCTTCACCCGCGACGGGCACTTCACCGAGGTCACCGCGCGCCGTGACCTCGCCGGGCGACCCCGCTTTGTGACGGCGACCCGTATTGGGAGAAGCTGAGTTGATGCGCGCACCGACCGGGGAGTCGACATGACCATCTTCGATTGCACCGACGCCGATCAGCGTGCGACCGGTATCGCCTCGGCGGTCAGCGCGGTCAAAGGTGGCCGCCTTGTGGTGATGCCGACCGACACCGTCTACGGCATCGGCGCCGACGCGTTCGACTCGGACGCGGTGGGTTCGCTTTTGGCCGCCAAGGGCCGGGGCCGCAACATGCCGGTCGGTGTGTTCGTCGGTTCGTGGAACACCATCGACGGGCTCGTCTATTCGGTCCCCTCAGCGGCCCGCGAATTGATCCGGGCATTCTGGCCGGGGGCGCTGAGCCTGGTGGTTACGCAGGCCCCCTCACTGCAGTGGGATCTCGGAGACGCCAACGGCAGCGTCATGCTGCGGATGCCGCTGCACCCGGTGGCCATCGAGTTGCTACGGGAAGTCGGCCCCATGGCCCAGTCCAGCGCCAATGTCTCGGGCCAGCCCGCCGCGGTGACGGCAGCGCAGGCCCACGAGCAACTCGGCGACAAGGTCGAGGTCTATCTCGACGGCGGGCCCGCCGAACAACAGGCCGCATCCACCATCGTCGACCTCACCGGCACCCAGCCCCGCATCCTGCGGACCGGCCCGATCAGTGCGGGGGACATCGCTAGGGTCCTTGGCGTGGAAACGTCCACGCTCACAACAACACCTACGGAGTGATCTCAGCTTGCTGCAGTACGGTTCATCGGTGATGTCGGCCGGTGACGCAGTGATCCCCGCGGTCAATTCCGGCCTTCTCGCGCTGTCGGACCGGGGGGCCGGTGTGCCGCTGCGTGAGCTGGCGCTCGTCGGGTTGACCGCCGCGATCATCACTTACTTCGCCACCGGTTGGGTGCGGGTGGTGGCCATCCGGCTCGGCGCCGTCGCCTATCCCCGCGAACGTGACGTACATGTGCAGCCGACTCCGCGGATGGGCGGGCTCGCGATGTACATCGGGGTGGCTGCCGCGGTGCTGCTGGCCTCCCAACTGCCGGCACTCACTCGGGGTTTCGTCTACTCCACCGGCATGCCCGCGGTCGTGGTCGCGGGCGGGCTGATCATGGCCATCGGGCTGATCGACGACCGCTGGGGCCTGGACGCCCTGACGAAGTTCGCCGGGCAGATCACCGCGGCCAGCGTGCTGGTGACGATGGGTGTGGCGTGGAGCGTGCTCTACATCCCGTTCGGGGGAGTGGGCACGATCGTGCTCGACCAGGTGTCCTCGATCCTGCTGACGCTCGCACTCACGGTGTCGATCGTCAACGCGATGAACTTCGTCGACGGGCTCGACGGTCTGGCCGCGGGCCTGGGGCTCATCACCGCCCTCGCCATCTGTGTGTTCTCGGTCGGGCTGCTGCGCGACCACGGCGGCGACGTCCTGTTCTATCCACCCGCGGTGATATCGGTGGTGCTGGCCGGGGCCTGCCTGGGTTTCCTGCCGCACAACTTCCACCGGGCCAAGATCTTCATGGGCGACTCCGGGTCGATGCTGATCGGCCTCATGTTGGGCGCGGCGTCGACGACGGCTGCCGGGCCGATCTCGCAGAATGCCTACGGCGCACGCGACGTCTTCGCGCTGATGTCGCCGTTCCTCCTGGTGATCGCCGTGATGCTGGTGCCTGCCCTGGACACGTTGCTGGCCATCGTGCGGCGCACCCGGGCCGGCCGCAGTCCGCTCAGCCCGGACAAGATGCATCTGCATCACCGCTTGCTGCAGATCGGGCACTCGCATCGCCGCGCCGTGCTGCTGATCTACCTGTGGGTGGGCATCATCGCCTTCGGTGCGGCAGCGACGATCTTCTTCGATCCGCGCTACACCGGAGCAGTCGTGGTGGCCGCCATTCTGGTGGCGATCGTGGTGACTCTGATTCCCCTGTTACAACGTGGAAGCGAAGGCTCCGAGGACGAGCACGAGGCGAAGTACGACGAAAAGTAGTAGGCCAGATTTAGGGGTGCCTACCATGTGTTAGTCTGCTGCCAGAACCCGAAAAACCTCGCGGGTTGCCGGCCCGGCCCATCGGTTCGACGAACCGTCAGGTGCCGATCAACGACCGACAAAGGGAGCTACCCCGTGGGTGATTCGAGCCCGCCCGCAGCCCTCCGATATTCTCGGCGGGCATGCACAGGCTTTTGCCAGGGGATAGCAACCGTTGGCACCTCCGAGGGTGCAGCTTTTTGTGACAGCGGGATTGGGGTGAAGCAGTGACGACGCCAGCGCACGACGCGCCGTTGGTGTTCCCGTCGGTGGCCTTCCGGCCGCTGCGTCTGCTGATTGTTTGCGTTGTCCTGACCGCGCTGGCCATCTTGGCCGCCGGATTCACCGGACACATTTTCTTCGGCGTCTTCTTCGGTGTCGGCCTGGCCCTCGGCTTGGTCAACGCCTTGCTGGTGCGCCGGGCCGTCGAAGCGATCACGGCCGAAGACCACCCGCTCAAGAAGAAGATGGCCGTGAACTCCGCGACACGGCTGTTGATCATCACCGCGATCGCCCTCGGCATCGCATTTGTCTTCAAAACCTCGGGCGGCATCGCGGTGCTGTTCGGGCTGGCGATTTTCCAGGCTCTGCTGGTGATGAGCACCAGCATCCCCGTGCTGCGGAAGATCCGCTCGAACGGCCTGGATGTCTTGGATACGGAATCGAAGGGTTGAGCTGACCTATATGACTCAGACGACGACCGTGCTCGCCGCCGAAGAGGGTGGCGCTGCCATCCACGTCGGCCACCACACGATGGTGTTCGAGCTGTTCGGGATGACGTTCAACGGTGACACCATCCTGGCCACCGCGGTCACCGCGGTGATCGTGATCGCCCTGGCATTCATCCTGCGGGCCAAGGTCACCTCGACCGGCGTCCCGGGCGGTGTGCAGCTGTTCTGGGAGGCCCTGACCATCCAGATGCGCGGCCAGATCGAGGCCGCGATCGGCATGAAGGTCGCGCCGTTCGTGCTGCCGCTGTCGGTGACGATCTTCGTCTTCATCCTTGTCTCCAACTGGCTGTCGGTGCTGCCGCTGCAGTACGGGGGAGCGGACGGCGCCGCCGCCGAGTGGTACAAGCCGCCGGCCTCTGACATCAACTTCGTGCTGGCGCTGGCCCTGTTCGTGTTCATCTGCTACCACGCGGCCGGCATCTGGCGCCGCGGCATCATCGGCCACCCGGTGAAGGTGCTCAAGGGTCACGTTCCCGCGCTGATGCCGATCAACATCGTCGAGGAACTCGCCAAGCCGATCTCGCTGGCCCTCCGTCTTTTCGGCAACATCTTCGCCGGCGGCATCCTCGTCGCGCTGATCGCGATGTTCCCCTGGTACATCCAGTGGGCGCCCAACGCGATCTGGAAGACCTTCGACCTGTTCGTCGGCCTGATCCAGGCCTTCATCTTCTCGCTGCTGACGATCCTGTACTTCAGCCAGTCGATGGAGCTGGATCACGACGAGCACTGAGCATGACCGGCTAGACCCCTACAACTGCAGGACACGAACCTCTGGCGGCACAGCCACCAGTTATCAAGGAGGATAAAAGGAATGGAACTCGACCCCAACGCCCTCATCACGGCCGGCGCGCTGATCGGTGGCGGTTTGATCATGGGCGGCGGCGCCATCGGCGCTGGTATCGGTGACGGTATCGCGGGTAACGCGCTGATCTCGGGCATCGCCCGTCAGCCCGAGGCCCAGGGCCGGCTGTTCACCCCGTTCTTCATCACCGTCGGTCTGGTGGAGGCCGCGTACTTCATCAACCTGGCCTTCATGGCGCTGTTCGTCTTCGCCACCCCGGGCCTGCAGTAGTCCATCAGCATGGGTGAACTGAGCGCAACGATCCTGGCTGCGAGCCAGGCAGCCGAGGGAGGCGGTGGGGGCCAGAGCAACTTCCTGGTCCCCAACGGCACCTTCTTCGCCGTGCTGATCATTTTCCTGATCACGCTCGCCGTGATCGCGAAATGGGTTGTGCCACCGGTCGGCAAGGTGCTGGCAGAGCGCGAAGCGATGCTGGCGAAGACCGCCGCCGACAATCGGAAGTCGGCCGAACAGGTGGCCGCGGCACAGGCCGATTACAACGAGGCGATGGCCGGGGCACGCACCCAGGCATCGGCAATCCGTGACGAGGCTCGCGCAGCGGGTCGCGAGGTGGTCGACGCCAAGCGCGCCGAGGCGAGCACCGAAGTGGCCGAGACCGTGCGCCAGGCCGATGAGCAGCTTGCTGCTCAGAGTGCCGAGGTGCGGTCGGGCCTGGAGTCGTCCGTGGACGGACTCTCGCAGACCCTGGCCAACCGAATTTTGGGCGTCGACGTGAAATCAGGTGGGACGCAGTAGATGTCGATATTTATCGGGCAGCTGATCGGCTTTGCCTTCATCGCATTCATCATCATCAAGTGGGTGGTGCCGCCGGTGCGGAGCCTGATGCAGAAGCAGCAGGACGCCGTGCGGGTCGCGCTCGCCGAGAGCGCCGACGCGGCCAAGAAGCTCGCCGACGCCGATGAGATGCATGCCAAGGCGCTCGCCGAGGCCAAGGCCGAATCGACCAAGGTGACCGACGAGGCCTCGCAGGACTCCGAGCGGATCACCGCTCAGCTGGCCGAGCAAGCCGGCACCGAGGCCGAGCGGATCAAGGCGCACGGCGCCCAGCAGGTTCAGCTGATGCGCCAGCAGCTCATCCGCCAGCTGCGGACCGGTCTGGGATCGGAGTCGGTGGCCAAGGCCGACGCTCTGGTCCGGGCACACGTCGCCGACCCGGCCGCCCAGGCGGCCACCGTCGACCGGTTCCTCGCCGAGCTGGACCAGATGGCCCCGTCGGCCGTGCTGATCGACACCGCCGCAACCGCGAAGCTGCGAGCCGCGAGCCGCGAGTCGCTGGCGGTCGTGGTCGACAAGTTCGACTCCGTCGCAGGCGGTCTGGATGCCGACGGGCTGACCACGCTGGCCGAGGAACTGACCTCGGTGGCCAGGCTGCTGCTGTCGGAGTCGATGCTCACCAGGCATCTGGCCGAGCCGACCGACGACGCTGCCGCCAAGGTCGAGCTGGTCGACCGACTGTTGTCGGGCAAGGTCGGCAACACCGCACTGGACGTGCTGCGGACCGCCGTCTCGCAGCGCTGGTCGACCGAAGCGAACCTGGTCGACGCGATTGAACACACCGCACGTCTGGCGCTGCTCAAGCGCGCCGAGACCGCCGGTGAGGTCGACGAGGTGGAGGACCAGCTGTTCCGGTTCGGCCGCCTCCTCGACGCCGAGCCCAAGCTCTCGGCCCTGCTCAGTGACTACACCACCCCGGTCGACGGTCGGATTGCCTTGCTGGACAAGGTGCTTGGCGACGCGGGTGGGACCGGGACGGCGGCCGCGCTGTTGGCCCAGACTGTGGGACTGCTGCGCGGCGAGCGTGCCGACGAGGCCGTCATCGACCTCGCCGAGCTCGCAGTTTCCCGCCGCGGCGAGGTGGTCGCTCACGTGACTGCCGCGGCTGACCTGACCGATGCCCAGCGGACCCGGCTGTCGGAGGTGCTCACCCGCATCTACGGACACCCGGTGTCAGTGCAGCTGTATGTCGACCCGGAACTGCTCGGTGGTCTGTCGATCACCGTCGGTGACGAAGTGATCGACGGCTCGATCTCGTCCCGACTGGCCGCCGCGGCGACCCAGCTGCCGGACTAACCCGAACCAAGAACCACCCAAGAACAAGGTAGGAAGACGAAAAACCATGGCAGAGTTGACAATCTCGGCTGCTGATATCGAAGGTGCCATCGAGGACTACGTATCCTCGTTTTCCGCCGACACCGAGCGTGAAGAGATCGGCACCGTCGTCGATGCCGGTGACGGCATCGCTCACGTCGAGGGCCTGCCCTCGGTCATGACCCAGGAGCTCCTCGAGTTCCCGGGCGGTGTGTTGGGTGTGGCACTCAACCTCGACGAGCACAGCGTCGGCGCCGTCATCCTGGGTGAGTTCGAAAAGATCGAAGAAGGCCAGCAGGTCAAGCGCACCGGCGAGGTGCTCTCGGTGCCGGTCGGCGACGCGTTCCTCGGTCGCGTCGTCAACCCGCTCGGCCAGCCGATCGACGGCCAGGGCGACATCGAGTCCGAGACCCGGCGCGCACTCGAGCTGCAGGCCCCTTCGGTGGTGCAGCGCCAGGGCGTGTCCGAGCCGCTGCAGACCGGTATCAAGGCCATCGACGCCATGACCCCGATCGGCCGTGGCCAGCGTCAGCTGATCATCGGTGACCGCAAGACCGGCAAGACCGCGGTCTGCGTCGACACCATCCTCAACCAGCGCGAAGCCTGGGAGACCGGCGACCCCAAGCAGCAGGTGCGCTGCGTGTACGTCGCCATCGGCCAGAAGGGCACCACCATCGCCAGCGTGAAGCGCGCGCTGGAAGAGGGTGGCGCGATGGAGTACACCACCATCGTCGCGGCCCCCGCGTCCGATCCGGCCGGCTTCAAGTGGCTGGCACCGTACACCGGTTCGGCCATCGGCCAGCACTGGATGTACGACGGCAAGCACGTGCTGATCGTCTTCGACGACCTCTCCAAGCAGGCCGACGCCTACCGCGCCATCTCGCTGCTGCTGCGCCGCCCGCCGGGCCGCGAGGCATTCCCCGGCGACGTCTTCTACCTTCACTCCCGTCTGCTGGAGCGTTGCGCCAAGCTCTCCGACGAGCTGGGCGGTGGTTCGATGACGGGTCTGCCGATCATCGAGACCAAGGCCAACGACATCTCGGCGTTCATCCCGACCAACGTCATCTCGATCACCGACGGCCAGTGCTTCCTGGAGTCCGACCTGTTCAACCAGGGTGTGCGACCGGCCGTCAACGTCGGTGTGTCGGTGTCCCGCGTCGGTGGCGCCGCGCAGATCAAGGCCATGAAAGAGGTCGCGGGTTCGCTGCGTCTGGATCTCTCGCAGTACCGCGAGCTGGAGGCCTTCGCGGCCTTCGCCTCGGATCTGGATGCGGCCTCCAAGGCTCAGCTGGATCGCGGTGTCCGCCTCGTCGAGCTGCTCAAGCAGGCGCAGTACAGCCCGCTGGCGGTCGAGGATCAGGTCGTCTCGATCTTCCTCGGTACCCAGGGCCACCTGGATTCGGTTCCGGCCGAGGACGTCACCCGCTTCGTCGACGAGCTGCTGGAGCATGTCAAGGCCAGCCACTCCGACATCCTCAAGAGCATCAAGGAGACCAAGAAGCTCTCCGAGGAGTCCGAAGCCAACCTTGTTGCGGTGATCAACGAGTTCAAGAAGGGCTTCGCCGCCACCGACGGCAGCTCCGTGGTTGTCAAGGAGGCCGATGCTGATGCACTGGACCCCGAGGACCTGGAGAAGGAATCGGTCAAGGTCCGCAAGCCGGCTCCGAAGAAGGCCTAGGTAACCAATGGCAGCCACACTTCGCGAGCTACGCGGGCGTATCCGCTCCGCTTCGTCGATCAAGAAGATCACGAAGGCACAGGAGCTGATCGCCACGTCGCGGATCGCCAAGGCGCAGGCCCGGGTCGACGCGGCCCGGCCCTACTCCACCGAGATCACCAACATGCTCACCGAGCTTGCGGGCGCCAGCGCGCTGGATCACCCGCTGCTCGTGCAGCGGGAGAACCCCAAGCGGGCCGGTGTGCTCGTGGTGTCCTCGGATCGCGGTCTCTGCGGCGGTTACAACGCCAACGTGCTGCGCCGGGCCGAAGAACTGTTCTCGCTGCTGCGGGAACAGGGCAAGAGCCCGGTGCTCTACGTCGTCGGCCGGAAAGCGCTGGGCTACTACAGCTTCCGGCAGCGGACGGTCACCCAGTCGTGGACCGGCTTCTCCGAGCGGCCCACCTACGAGAACGCCAAGGAGATCGCCGACACTCTGGTGGCGACGTTCATGTCCGGCGCCGATGACGAGGGCGACGATGCAGGAGCCGACGGCATCTTGGGTGTCGACGAACTCCACATCGTCTCCACCGAATTCCGTTCGATGCTCTCGCAGACCGCGGTGGCCCATCAGATCGCGCCGTTGGTCGTCGAGTACGTCGGGGAGCCGGACACCGGTCCGCACACGCTGTATTCGTTCGAGCCGAATGCCGAGGACCTGTTCGACGCATTGCTGCCGCGTTACATCGCCACCCGCGTGTACGCAGCACTGCTGGAGGCGGCCGCCTCGGAGTCGGCTTCGCGCCGGCGCGCCATGAAGTCGGCCACCGACAACGCCGACGATCTGATCAAGGCACTCACGCTCGCGGCCAACCGCGAACGTCAGGCGCAGATCACCCAGGAAATCAGCGAGATCGTGGGCGGCGCGAACGCGCTGGCCGACGCGCGCTAGCCGGACCAAAGACGAAAGCCTCGTAGGAAAGCGAAGAGAGAATGACTGCTACTGCAGAAAAGACCGCGGGCCGCGTAGTCCGCATCACCGGCCCGGTGGTGGATATTGAGTTTCCGCGCGGCGCCGTGCCCGAGCTGTTCAACGCGCTGCACGCCGATATCACCTATGGCGCGCTCGCCAAGACCCTGACGCTTGAGGTTGCCCAGCACCTCGGCGACAGCCTGGTTCGCTGCATCTCCATGCAGCCCACCGACGGCCTGGTGCGTGGCACCGACGTCCGCGACACCGGCGCCTCGATCTCGGTGCCGGTCGGCGACGGTGTCAAGGGCCATGTGTTCAACGCCCTCGGCGACTGCCTCGACGAGCCCGGCTACGGCAAGGACTTCGATCACTGGTCGATCCACCGCAAGCCGCCGGCCTTCGCCGACCTGGAGCCCCGCACTGAGATGCTGGAGACCGGTCTGAAGGTCGTCGACCTGCTCACGCCGTACGTGCGTGGTGGCAAGATCGCCCTGTTCGGTGGTGCCGGTGTGGGTAAGACGGTTCTGATCCAGGAGATGATCAACCGTATTGCCCGCAACTTCGGTGGTACCTCGGTGTTCGCCGGCGTGGGTGAGCGCACCCGCGAGGGCAACGACCTGTGGGTCGAGCTCGCCGACGCAAACGTGCTCAAGGACACCGCATTGGTGTTCGGCCAGATGGACGAGCCGCCAGGCACCCGTATGCGCGTCGCCCTGTCGGCGCTGACCATGGCCGAGTACTTCCGCGACGAGCAGAACCAGGACGTGCTGCTCTTCATCGACAACATCTTCCGGTTCACCCAGGCCGGTTCCGAGGTTTCGACCCTGCTGGGTCGTATGCCTTCGGCCGTGGGTTACCAGCCGACGCTGGCCGACGAGATGGGTGAGCTCCAGGAGCGCATCACCTCGACCCGTGGTCGCTCGATCACCTCGATGCAGGCCGTGTACGTGCCTGCCGACGACTACACCGACCCGGCCCCGGCCACCACGTTCGCCCACCTGGATGCCACCACCGAGCTTTCGCGTGCGGTGTTCTCCAAGGGCATCTTCCCCGCGGTGGACCCGCTGGCTTCGTCCTCGACGATCCTGCACCCCAGCGTCGTCGGCGACGAGCACTACCGCGTCGCTCAGGAAGTCATCCGGATCCTGCAGCGCTACAAGGATCTTCAGGACATCATCGCCATCCTCGGTATCGACGAGCTGTCGGAAGAGGACAAGGTTCTGGTGTACCGCGCCCGTAAGATCGAGCGCTTCCTGAGCCAGAACATGATGGCGGCCGAGCAGTTCACCGGCCAGCCGGGTTCGACCGTGCCGCTCAAGGAGACCATCGAGGCCTTCGACAAGCTGGCCAAGGGCGAGTTCGATCACCTGCCCGA
Source organism: Mycobacterium sp. DL99 (assembly GCF_004762045.1). Taxonomy (GTDB): domain Bacteria; phylum Actinomycetota; class Actinomycetes; order Mycobacteriales; family Mycobacteriaceae; genus Mycobacterium. The sequence goes on along the minus strand of NZ_SJOM01000007.1, from coordinate 4,707,372 downwards.
GCAGGCGTTCTTCCTCATCGGTGGCCTGGACGACCTGGCGAAGAAGGCCGAAAGCCTCGGCGCCAAGCTGTGATGAGCGCTCTAGCCCGAAAGGTGGTGTGGAATGGCTGAATTGAACGTTGAGATCGTTGCCGTCGAGCGTGAGCTCTGGTCCGGCACCGCTACGTTCGTCTTCACCCGGACCACCGCTGGTGAGATCGGCATCCTGCCGCGGCACATTCCGTTGGTGGCGCAGCTGGTCGACGACGCCATGGTGCGAGTCGAGCGCGAAGGCGAGGACGACCTGCGTATCGCCGTTGACGGTGGTTTCCTGTCGGTGACCGAGGAGACAGTCCGGATCCTGGTGGAGAACGCTCAGTTCGAAACCGAGATCGACGCCGACTCGGCCAAGCAGGATGCAGAGTCCGACGACGAGCAGACTGCGGCCTGGGGCCGTGCACGCCTGCGCGCGCTCGGCCAGATCGACTGACGACAGAGACGACAGATGAGCGCGCCCATGATCGGCATGGTCGCGCTCGTCTGCGTTCTGCTCCTTTTGGTCAGTGCCCTGAGTTACCGGCTGTGGAAACTACGTCAGGTTGGTGGAACAGCCGCCATCCTGCGTGACTTTCCCGCCGAAGGCGGTAGTGGCTGGCGCCATGGTGTGATGCGCTACCGCGGAGGGGAGGCCGGTTTCTACCGGCTGTCCAGCATGCGGTGGTGGCCTGACCGGCAATTGAGCCGGCGGGGGCTGGAAGTGGTGTCGCGTCGCGCCCCGCGTGGCGACGAGTTCGACATCATGACCGCCGCGACGGTCATTCTCGAACTTCGCGACCACAGTCCCGAGCGCCGGCAAGGGTATGAGATCGCCCTGGACCGGGGCGCCTTGACGGCATTCACCTCCTGGCTGGAATCGCGGCCATCGCCGCGGGCCCGGCGGCGCAATTACTGAGCGGCTCCGGGCTTCCAGAGCACGTCCCCATCCGGGTTCGCCACCCGCGACAGGATGAACAGCAGGTCTGACAACCGGTTGAGGTACTTCGCCGGCAGAACGCTCACCGATTCACCGTGCTCCTGCACCGCGATCCATGCCGACCGCTCAGCGCGGCGGGCCACAGTTCGCGCGACGTGCAACAGTGCGGACAGGGGAGTTCCGCCGGGCAGGATGAACGAATTCAGCGCAGGCAGCGCCTCGTTGAACTCGTCGCACCACTTCTCCAGCCGGTCGATGTAGGCCTGCGAGATTCGCAGCGGTGGGTGCTCGGGGTTCTCCACGACGGGGGTGGACAGATCGGCGCCGGCGTCGAACAGATCGTTCTGAATCTGCCGCAATACCGCCAGGATGTGCTGATCGGGTCCGCCGAGAGCGACTGCGACGCCGATGGCAGCGTTGGCTTCGTCACAGTCGGCGTAGGCCGCCAACCTCGAATCATTCTTGGAAACCCTGCTGAAATCACTCAGCCCGGTCGTGCCGTCGTCGCCGGTGCGGGTGTAGATACGGGTGAGATGAACCGCCATAGCTGAACCGTACCGGGCTCGTGGACACGTTGGCCGGGCCCGCCGGATCTGTGCGAGCAGGCGGAAACTCGACGCCGGGCTGTTTACACTAACCGGCGTGAGCGAGCGTTTCTTGGTGACCGGAGGCAGCCGGTTATCAGGCGAAGTTGCTGTCGGTGGCGCGAAGAACAGTGTGCTGAAACTGATGGCGGCCTCGTTGCTTGCCGAGGGCACGAGCACGATCACCAATTGCCCTGACATCCTTGACGTGCCGCTGATGGCCGAGGTCCTGCGCGGGTTGGGCGCCACCGTCGAGCTGGACGGCGACACCGTGCGCATCACATCGCCCGACGAACCCAAGTACGACGCGGATTTCGCGGCGGTCCGTCAGTTTCGCGCCTCGGTGTGTGTGCTGGGCCCGCTGGTAGGACGGTGCAAGAAGGCGAAGGTTGCGCTTCCGGGTGGTGACGCCATCGGATCGCGGCCCCTGGACATGCACCAGGCCGGGCTCCGCCAACTGGGTGCGACCTGCAATATCGAGCACGGTTGTGTGGTGGCCGAGGCCGACCATCTGCGGGGTGCCGAGATCCAACTGGAGTTCCCGTCCGTGGGGGCGACGGAGAACATCCTCATGGCCGCGGTGCTGGCCGAAGGTGTCACCACCATCCACAACGCGGCGCGCGAGCCGGACATCGTCGACATCTGCGCCATGCTCAACCAGATGGGTGCCAAGGTCTCCGGCGCGGGGACCTCGACGCTGACGATCACCGGTGTCGATCGGCTCTATCCCACGGAACACCGGGTGATCGGTGACCGGATCGTGGCGGCGACCTGGGGGATAGCCGCGGCGATGACGCGCGGCGACATCTCGGTGACGGGCGTGGACCCACAGCACCTGCAGCTGGTTCTGCACAAGTTGCACGACGCCGGTGCCACCGTGACCCAGAACGATGACGGCTTCCGGGTGGTGCAGTACGAGCGGCCCAAGGCGGTCAACGTGGCGACGCTGCCGTTCCCGGGATTCCCGACCGACCTGCAGCCGATGGCGATCGGGTTGGCCGCAGTGGCCGACGGTACGTCGATGATCACCGAGAACGTGTTCGAAGCTCGCTTCCGGTTCGTCGAGGAGATGATCCGGTTGGGTGCCGATGCGCGGACAGACGGCCACCATGCCGTCGTGCGCGGGATCCCGCAGCTTTCGAGCGCGCCGGTGTGGTCGTCGGACATTCGCGCCGGCGCCGGCCTGGTGCTCGCCGGCCTGGTCGCCGACGGCGAGACCGAGGTCCACGACGTGTTTCACATCGATCGCGGGTACCCGTTGTTCGTCGAGAACCTGCTGATTTTGGGAGCGGAGATCGAGAGGGTAAGCTCTTAGAAAGTGCCGGAGCGCAGCAAGTTTCACCAGCTGCTGAAGGCCTAGCTCAGGGAGTTTGACTCCCCGCCAGTTCGGTACTAGGCTGGCGGAGTTGCCTCGGTCCGGATGAAACAAGCCAGGACGGGCAGCTTGACAAGCCAGTGAGACTTGATTAAGCTGGTGAGGTTGCCCCAAAACAGGGCGGCGAAGAAGTAAAGTCTGTTGTTTGAGAACTCAATAGTGTGTTTGGTGGTTTTTGTTTGTTGTTTTTTGGCCACGCTCTTTTTCCCGTTTAGGGTGTGGTTGTTTGTTTTTTGATGCCAGTTTGTTGGTGTCTTTTGTTTTGATCGGATTTTTCTGATTCGAATTCTGCCTGTCTTTGGATGGGAAGTTTTTGTTTGGAGAGTTTGATTCTGGCTCAGGACGAACGCTGGCGGCGTGCTTAACACATGCAAGTCGAACGGAAAGGCCCTTCGGGGTACTCGAGTGGCGAACGGGTGAGTAACACGTGGGTGATCTGCCCTGCACTTTGGGATAAGCCTGGGAAACTGGGTCTAATACCGAATATGACCATGCTCTTCATGGAGTGTGGTGGAAAGCTTTTGCGGTGTGGGATGGGCCCGCGGCCTATCAGCTTGTTGGTGGGGTAATGGCCTACCAAGGCGACGACGGGTAGCCGGCCTGAGAGGGTGACCGGCCACACTGGGACTGAGATACGGCCCAGACTCCTACGGGAGGCAGCAGTGGGGAATATTGCACAATGGGCGCAAGCCTGATGCAGCGACGCCGCGTGAGGGATGACGGCCTTCGGGTTGTAAACCTCTTTCAATAGGGACGAAGCGCAAGTGACGGTACCTATAGAAGAAGGACCGGCCAACTACGTGCCAGCAGCCGCGGTAATACGTAGGGTCCGAGCGTTGTCCGGAATTACTGGGCGTAAAGAGCTCGTAGGTGGTTTGTCACGTTGTTCGTGAAAACTCACAGCTTAACTGTGGGCGTGCGGGCGATACGGGCAGACTAGAGTACTGCAGGGGAGACTGGAATTCCTGGTGTAGCGGTGGAATGCGCAGATATCAGGAGGAACACCGGTGGCGAAGGCGGGTCTCTGGGCAGTAACTGACGCTGAGGAGCGAAAGCGTGGGGAGCGAACAGGATTAGATACCCTGGTAGTCCACGCCGTAAACGGTGGGTACTAGGTGTGGGTTTCCTTCCTTGGGATCCGTGCCGTAGCTAACGCATTAAGTACCCCGCCTGGGGAGTACGGCCGCAAGGCTAAAACTCAAAGAAATTGACGGGGGCCCGCACAAGCGGCGGAGCATGTGGATTAATTCGATGCAACGCGAAGAACCTTACCTGGGTTTGACATGCACAGGACGCCAGTAGAGATATTGGTTCCCTTGTGGCCTGTGTGCAGGTGGTGCATGGCTGTCGTCAGCTCGTGTCGTGAGATGTTGGGTTAAGTCCCGCAACGAGCGCAACCCTTGTCTCATGTTGCCAGCACGTAATGGTGGGGACTCGTGAGAGACTGCCGGGGTCAACTCGGAGGAAGGTGGGGATGACGTCAAGTCATCATGCCCCTTATGTCCAGGGCTTCACACATGCTACAATGGCCGGTACAAAGGGCTGCGATGCCGTGAGGTGGAGCGAATCCTTTCAAAGCCGGTCTCAGTTCGGATCGGGGTCTGCAACTCGACCCCGTGAAGTCGGAGTCGCTAGTAATCGCAGATCAGCAACGCTGCGGTGAATACGTTCCCGGGCCTTGTACACACCGCCCGTCACGTCATGAAAGTCGGTAACACCCGAAGCCGGTGGCCTAACCCTTGTGGAGGGAGCCGTCGAAGGTGGGATCGGCGATTGGGACGAAGTCGTAACAAGGTAGCCGTACCGGAAGGTGCGGCTGGATCACCTCCTTTCTAAGGAGCACCAATTCGATTCCCCCGCCCCCGCGACTGTGGGATCAGTGCGGTTGGGATATTCAGTCAGGGATCTGTAGTGGGTTCCTGGTGGGTGCAAATGACAAACGTTGAGCCGGCGAGGGAAATCGCTGGTGATGAAACTGCTGAACACACTATTGGGCTTTGAGACAACAGGCCCGTTTTTCCCTGGCCCCTGTGTGGGGTGGGAGGCGTGTTGTTGCTCCATCTTTGGTGGTGGGGTGTGGTGTTTGATTTGTGGATAGTGGTTGCGAGCATCTAGCACGCGAAATGTGTGGTCTCACTCCTTGTGGGTGGGGCCTGGTTTTGTGTGCGATTGATGTGCAATTTCTTTTGAAACTCATTTTTTGGTTTTTGTGTTGTAAGTGTTTAAGGGCGCATGGTGGATGCCTTGGCACTGGGAGCCGATGAAGGACGTTGGAGGCTGCGATATGCCTCGGGGAGCTGCCAACCGAGCGTTGATCCGAGGATGTCCGAATGGGGAAACCCAGCACGAGTGATGTCGTGTTACCTGTATCTGAATACATAGGGTGCAGGAGGGAACGCGGGGAAGTGAAACATCTCAGTACCCGTAGGAAGAGAAAACAAAAGTGATTCCGTGAGTAGTGGCGAGCGAAAGCGGAGGATGGCTAAACCGTATGCATGTGATACCGGGTAGGGGTTGTGTGTGCGGGGTTGTGGGACCTGTTTTTCCAGTTCTACCTGACTGGAGGGTAGTGAGAAAATGTCGTGGTTAACGGAAGTGGTTTGGGATGACCTGCCGTAGACGGTGAGAGCCCGGTACGTGAAAACCTGACATCTACCTTAATGGTGTTCCCGAGTAGCAGCGGGCCCGTGAAATCTGCTGTGAATCTGCCGGGACCACCCGGTAAGCCTGAATACTTCCCAGTGACCGATAGCGGATTAGTACCGTGAGGGAATGGTGAAAAGTACCCCGGGAGGGGAGTGAAATAGTACCTGAAACCGTGCGCTTACAATCCGTCAGAGCCCTCGACTTGTCGTGGGGTGATGGCGTGCCTTTTGAAGAATGAGCCTGCGAGTCAGGGACATGTCGCGAGGTTAACCCGTGTGGGGTAGCCGCAGCGAAAGCGAGTCTGAATAGGGCGTATCCAATCCGTAGGGGTTGGTGTAGTGGTGTGTTCTGGACCCGAAGCGGAGTGATCTACCCATGGCCAGGGTGAAGCGCGGGTAAGACCGCGTGGAGGCCCGAACCCACTTAGGTTGAAGACTGAGGGGATGAGCTGTGGGTAGGGGTGAAAGGCCAATCAAACTCCGTGATAGCTGGTTCTCCCCGAAATGCATTTAGGTGCAGCGTCACATGTTTCTTGTTGGAGGTAGAGCTACTGGATGGCCGATGGGCCCCACAGGGTTACTGACGTCAGCCAAACTCCGAATGCCGACAAGTCCAAGAATGTGGCAGTGAGACGGCGGGGGATAAGCTCCGTGCGTCGAGAGGGAAACAGCCCAGATCGCCGGCTAAGGCCCCTAAGCGTGTACTAAGTGGAAAAGGATGTGCAGTCGCGAAGACAACCAGGAGGTTGGCTTAGAAGCAGCCACCCTTGAAAGAGTGCGTAATAGCTCACTGGTCAAGTGATTGTGCGCCGATAATGTAGCGGGGCTCAAGTACACCGCCGAAGCCGCGGCAACGTATTTATACGTTGGGTAGGGGAGCGTCCTGCATCCGGTGAAGCAGCAGAGTGATCTAGCTGTGGAGGGTGTGGGAGTGAGAATGCAGGCATGAGTAGCGAATAGGCAAGTGAGAACCTTGCCCGCCGAAAGACCAAGGGTTCCTGGGCCAGGCCAGTCCTCCCAGGGTGAGTCGGGACCTAAGGCGAGGCCGACAGGCGTAGTCGATGGACAACGGGTTGATATTCCCGTACCCGTGTATGTGCGTCCATGATGAATCCATTGTGCTAACCATCCAAAACCGTCGTGACCGATCCCTTCGGGGTGAGGCGTTGACGGGGCTGCGTGGGACCCCGGTGGGTAGTAGTCAAGCGATGGGGTGACGCAGGAAGGTAGCCGTACCAGTCAGTGGTTGTACTGGGGTAAGCCGGTAGGGAGAAACGTAGGCAAATCCGCGTTTCATTAATCCTGAGAGGTGATGCATAGCCGTTTGAGGCGAATTCGGTGATCCTATGCTGCCAAGAAAAGCCTCTAGCGAGGACATACACGGCCCGTACCCCAAACCAACACAGGTGGTCAGGTAGAGAATACTAAGGCGTACGAGTGAACTATGGTTAAGGAACTCGGCAAAATGCCCCCGTAACTTCGGGAGAAGGGGGACCCACATGGCGTGACGGATCTTTACGGTCTTGAGCGTGAGTGGGTGGCACAAACCAGTGAGAAGCGACTGTTTACTAAAAACACAGGTCCGTGCGAAGTCGCAAGACGATGTATACGGACTGACGCCTGCCCGGTGCTGGAAGGTTAAGAGGACCTGTTAACCCTTCGGGGTGAAGCAGAGAATTTAAGCCCCAGTAAACGGCGGTGGTAACTATAACCATCCTAAGGTAGCGAAATTCCTTGTCGGGTAAGTTCCGACCTGCACGAATGGCGTAACGACTTCTCAACTGTCTCAACCATAGACTCGGCGAAATTGCACTACGAGTAAAGATGCTCGTTACGCGCGGCAGGACGAAAAGACCCCGGGACCTTCACTACAACTTGGTATTGGTGCTCGATACGGTTTGTGTAGGATAGGTGGGAGACTGTGAAATTCACACGCCAGTGTGGGTGGAGTCGTTGTTGAAATACCACTCTGATCGTATTGGGCCTCTAACCTCGGACCGTATATCCGGTTCAGGGACAGTGCCTGGTGGGTAGTTTAACTGGGGCGGTTGCCTCCCAAAATGTAACGGAGGCGCCCAAAGGTTCCCTCAACCTGGACGGCAATCAGGTGTTGAGTGTAAGTGCACAAGGGAGCTTGACTGCGAGACATACATGTCGAGCAGGGACGAAAGTCGGGACTAGTGATCCGGCACCTCTGAGTGGAAGGGGTGTCGCTCAACGGATAAAAGGTACCCCGGGGATAACAGGCTGATCTTCCCCAAGAGTCCATATCGACGGGATGGTTTGGCACCTCGATGTCGGCTCGTCGCATCCTGGGGCTGGAGCAGGTCCCAAGGGTTGGGCTGTTCGCCCATTAAAGCGGCACGCGAGCTGGGTTTAGAACGTCGTGAGACAGTTCGGTCTCTATCCGCCGCGCGCGTCAGAAGCTTGAGGAAATCTGTCCCTAGTACGAGAGGACCGGGACGGACGAACCTCTGGTATACCAGTTGTTCCACCAGGAGCACCGCTGGATAGCCACGTTCGGACAGGATAACCGCTGAAAGCATCTAAGCGGGAAACCCCCTCCAAGACCAGGCTTCTCACCCTTTTAGAGGGATAAGGCCCCCCGCAGACCACGGGATTGATAGACCAGACCTGGAAGCCTAGTAATAGGTGTAGGGAACTGGCACTAACCGGCCGAAAACTTACAACAACCAACAAACACCAAATGTTTGATGAGTTTCAGTAAGACGCACATCTGCTACGCAACCACACCACAAACACACACGACACTTGTGTCGGGCGTGCTACACGCACCCCACCACCAAAACACAAGATGTACACTCAACAACGAGTGAATAGAGTTACGGCGGTCCATAGCGGCAGGGAAACGCCCGGTCCCATCCCGAACCCGGAAGCTAAGCCTGCCAGCGCCGATGATACTACCCTTTCGGGTGGAAAAGT
>NZ_SJOM01000007.1:4317608-4698773 GCF_004762045.1 Mycobacterium sp. DL99 | reverse complement strand
AGGACACCGCCGAACACAAATTAAGTCCCGAGCCCTCCAATTTCGATTGGAGGGCTCGGGCATTTTTGTATAAGGGACGTTTCAATTCTTGAAATGGAATTGAAACGTCCCTTACTCAATTAAACAGAGCCGGCGTCGTGCGGCTTTTCTCCAATTCCAACAATGCCCGCTTGCGGTCCAGGCCACCGCCGTAGCCGGTGAGACTGCCATTCGCACCGATCACCCGATGACACGGCACGATGATGCCGATCGGATTGTGCCCGTTGGCCAGACCGACGGCTCGCGATGCCGATGGTGAACCGATCTGCCGCGCGATCTCGCCGTATGAGCAGGTCTCGCCGTAGGGAATGGTCTGCAGGGCCTCCCACACCCGGCGTTGAAACTGCGTCCCCACCATGTCCAGCTCGAGGTCGAACTCGGTACGGTCGCCGGCGAAATAGGCGGACAGTTGATCGACGGCGTCTGAGAACGCCGTGTCATCGGCGTCCCAGCCTTCGCGGCTCGGTTCGTACGTCTGATCCACCATTCGTAGGTGCATCAGCTTTCCATCCCGGCCGGCCAGCGTGAGGAGGCCGACCGGGCTGTCCATGGTGCGGTAGTGCAGTGTCGTCATGACTTCTCCTGTCGATCGTTCGGGGGCCATTCGTTCACCGCGTGGTCCAGTGTGGTCCACAGGTGTTGTGTCGCATACGCGCGCCATGGCCGCCATCTGGTGCTGTGTTCCACGAGTCCGTCCGCGGGCAGGCCGAGGTGGCCGGCGGCCGCGCGTACACCGAGATCGGTGGAGGGGAAGGCATCTGGATCACCGAGGCCGCGCATGGCGATCACCTCCGTGGTCCATGGCCCCACCCCGGGAAGGGCAAGCAGCTGTTCACGGGCCCGCTCCCAGTCGCATCCCGGATCGAGGACGAGGTCGCCATCAGCGATGGCAGCGACCAGTGTTGTGACGGTCCGTTTCCTGGACGCCGGCATCGCCAGATCGTCGGGATTCAGGCCGGCGAGATCGGTGATGCTCGGAAATACGTGTGTCAGCCCTCCGGCCTCGTCCGTAACGGTGGTTCCGTAGCCGGCTACGAGGCGCCCGACATGTGTACTCGCCGCCTTGATGGACACCTGCTGGCCGATCACCACCCGGAGTGCGAGTTCGGATTCGTCGACGGTGCGCGGAATGCGTTGCCCGGGCGCCTTGGCCACGACAGCCGCGAGCCGAGGGTCGGCCTGGAGTGCTTCCACCACGGCCTCGGGATCGGCATCGAGGTCCAGCAGGCGTCGACACCGTGCGATGGCGGCCGCCAGGTCGCGGAAGTCCTCGAGTACCAACTGGCACCGGACATGGTCAGGCTGTGGCGTCAGGCTGACCACCCCATGGCCGTGTGGCAGCCGGAGGGTGCGCCGGTACTGCCCGTCGCGCACCTCTTCCACGCCCGGCACCACGCTGGCCGCCAGATGTCCGAACATCCCTTCGTACGCGAAAGGGGTGCGTACCGGCAGCCGTAGTGACACCACGCCGGGGGCAGCCGAGGCGTCGGCTGCGAATCGGTTGCGGGCCCGCAACCGCAGCTGAGTCGGCGTCAGATCGCAGACTGCGCGCACGGTGTCGTTGAACTGACGGATGCTGGCGAAACCTGCGGCAAACGCCACGTCGGCGAACGGCAGCTCGGTTGTCTCGATCAGTACCCGGGCTGTCTGGGTGCGTTGCGCCCGGGCCAATGCCAGGGGATTTGCCCCCAGCTCGGCCTGCATGATGCGTTGCAGCTGCCGGCTCGTGTAGCCGACGCGGGCGGCCAGGCCCGTCACCCCTTCGCGGTCCACGGTGCCATCGGCGATCAGCCGCATGCAGCGCGCCACGATGTCGCCCCGCACGTTCCATTCGGGAGAGCCGGGTGAGGCGTCGGGACGGCACCGTTTGCAGGCTCGAAAGCCAGCTGCCTGGGCGGCAGCCGCTGTTGGATAGAACCGCATATTGCGGGCAAAAGGCGGCCGCACCGGGCAGCTGGGACGGCAGTAGATGCCTGTGGTGAGCACGGCGGTGACGAACCAGCCGTCGAACCGCGCGTCCTTCGACTGGACTGCCCGGTAACAGCGATCGAAATCCTCGTGCATGAATTCCACGATGGCATGACATCCGGCACTTCACTAGCGGAAAAGCGACATGGTCGTGGGTGGGTGCCCGCGGTTAGACTGCGATCCGTGGCCGAGCTGGTGCAGCACTACCTGGACCGGATCCGTGCCGAGCAGATCGAACTGCGCGACGGCGCCCTGGCGAGCTATATCCCGGAACTCGCCAATGTCGACCCCGAGGGGTTCGGGCTGAGTCTGTCCTCCTCGGACGGCTATGTCTACGAATCCGGCGATACGGCAGTGGAATTCACCATCCAGTCCATCTCCAAGCCGTTCACGTACGCGCTGGCGCTGGACCAGATCGGCCAGGATGCCGTTGATGCCAGGATCGGCGTCGAACCCTCAGGTGAGGCGTTCAACGAGATCAGCGTCGACGATGTGACCAAGACACCGAAGAATCCGATGATCAATGCCGGTGCCATTGCGGCGGTTTCGCTGATCCCCGGGGCCGGCGCCGACGAGCGGTTCGACCGCATCCATGAGTTCTACTCGGCGTGTGCGGGCCGAAGGCTCGAGATCGACATGGATGTGTACGCCTCGGAGAAGGCGACCGGTAACCGCAATCGGGCGATCGCTTACATGTTGACCAGTTTCGGTGCGCTGGAAGGTGATCCGGACGAGGTCCTCGACGTGTACTTCCGGCAGTGTTCGGTCAAGGTGACGAGCACCGACCTGGCCCGGATGGCCGCCACCTTGGCCCGGGGCGGATTCAACCCGTTGACAGGTCGACGGGTGATCGATGCGAACGTGGTTCGGCGCACCCTCAGCGTGATGGTGACCTGCGGGATGTACGACGCGACAGGCGATTGGGTCAGCGCCGTCGGCATGCCCGCCAAGAGTGGTGTCGGCGGCGGGATCGTGGCGGTGCTACCTGGCCAGCTCGGCATCGGTGTCTACTCCCCGCGCCTGGATTCCCGTGGCAACAGCGTGCGTGGGGTACAGGTGTGCCGCAACCTTTCCGCGCAGCTGGGACTGCACTTCCTCACGGTCGGCCGTGAGTCGTCGTCGACCCTGCGGGCGGTGTTCGACGCCGGCCCGGGCATTCGGGTCTACGAGGTGCAGGGCGATCTGTTGTTCACCGGGGCCGAGCAGGTGTTGCGGACCGCCGAGCACGATCGTGGTGAATGGGAGGTCGCCGTGCTCGACGTCACCCGGGTCGATGACATCAACGATGCCGCGCGCGGCATGCTGACCGGAATGCGGGCAAGCCTGGCTGCGGCAGGTAAAGACGCCTATCTCGTCGACCCCGACGGCCGCGTGGTGCCGGCCGACCGGCGCGACGATTACGACGCCATCGTGTTCCGCACCGTCGACGAGGCAGTCGACGCAGCGCGGCAGTGGGGCGCCGGCTAGGCCGGTACGGCCACGCGGGTCGGCTCGCCCAGACCGCGTAGGTTTACCGATTCGCCCAGCGACCAACGGGCCCTTTCGGTTTCGGACGCGTTGGCGATGGTGTCCGATGACGCCACCAGGTGCCCGGGCACTTGCTTCGAGAAATCGCACAGCCGTGCGGCCTCGTTGACCGGCTCCCCGATCACGGTGTACTCGAAGCGTTGCTTGGCGCCGACGTTGCCCGCCACCACCTGGCCGGCCGCCACTCCGATGCCTGCCTCGAGCTCGGGCACCTCGATACGCAGCCGCCGCGCGATCGCCCGTGCGGCCCCGAGTGCCTCGTCCTCGGGGTTGGGCAGCGAGACCGGTGCCCCGAACACCGCCAGTATTGCGTCGCCTTCGAACTTGTTGACCAGGCCGCGGTGGTTGTCGACCTCGTCGACGATGACGGCGAAGAACCGGTTGAGCAGATCGACCACCTCGACCGCGGGACGCGTGGTGACCAGCTGCGTCGAGCCGATCACGTCGACGAAAATCACTGCGGCGTGGCGTTCCTCGCCGCCGAGGACGGGCTTCTCCTGCTCGGCCAGTGCGGCGACCTCGCGGCCGACATGTCGGCCGAACAGATCGCGGACGCGTTCGCGTTCGCGCAGGCCGTGCACCATCGAGTTGAATCCCCGTTGCAGCTGGCCCAGTTCGGTGCCGTCGAACACCACCAGGTTGGTGTCCAGATCGCCCTGTTCGACACGGTTGAGGGCCGCACGCACGACGCGGATCGGAGTTGCGGTCAGATACGACAGGATCCACATCAGCAGGAAACCGAACACCAGCGCAAACGAGCCGAGGCCGATGACGGCGTAGGCGAATTGCGTCGGAGTCAGGTTGTTGAGTGTCAGGGCGAACATCGCGGCCAGCATGATGCCCAAGATGGGAACGCCCGAGCTCAGCGCCCACACCACCATGGTGCGGCCCATGATGCCCGGCGCCAGCCGTACCGGCGGCGGGCCTGCCTCCAGTGCCTGCGCGGCAACCGGCCGCAGCGCGAACTCGGTGAACAGATGGCAGCTGACCGACACCACAATTCCCGGAAAGGTGATGCCCAGCAGGAACTTCGGAATGTAATTGGTGTCGACGAGCCCGTACAGCGTTGTCAGCAGGGCGGCGCCGAGACCCCACAGGACAAGCAGCACGCGGGTGAGCCGGAACGGGGCGAAGAAGGTGTTGCGCTGATCGGCAATGGTGGGGGGTCGTTCTTCGATGGCCCAGCGCACGTTGTCGATCACCCGCGTCGTCGCCCAGAACACCCCGACGATCAGCGCCATGGCCATGTAGACGGGGGCCACGATGAAGGTGATCCAGCGGACCGGCGGAGCGAACACGTCGGGCGCCGGGAACAGCAGCGTGACGATGATCATCGAGATGCCGATGCCGAGCAGATTCCCGGCAATCACGAACGTCGTGAGGATCGCCTGGATGCGCACCCTGCGGCGGCGCTGACTTTCCGATACCCGGCCCAGCACCCACGATCCGTATTCCGGAGTGATCGGGAGCCTGCTGTTCTGGCGGGTGACGCCTTCAAGCACCCGGCCCAGCCGTCGTGCCAGCGATTTGTCGGAGTTCATTGTGGCGACAGCCTAGTTCGTTCCAGATGCCCTTAAGGTGGATCGGGTGCGCCTCGTGATTGCCCAGTGCACCGTCGACTATGTCGGGCGGCTGACCGCCCACCTCCCATCGGCCCGCCGGCTGTTGTTGTTCAAGTCCGACGGTTCGATCAGTGTCCATGCCGACGATCGCGCCTACAAGCCGCTGAACTGGATGAGTCCGCCGTGCTGGCTCACCGAGGATGACAACGACGGTGTGCCGGTGTGGGTGGTCAAGAACAAGGCCGGTGAGCAGCTGCGCATCACGGTCGAGGACGTCGAACACGACTCCAGCCACGAACTCGGGGTCGACCCCGGCCTGGTGAAGGACGGCGTGGAGGCGCACCTGCAGGTACTGCTGGCCGAACATGTCGAGCTGCTCGGCGCGGGCTACACACTGGTGCGCCGCGAGTACCCGACTGCCATCGGCCCGGTCGACCTGATGTGTCGTGACGAGCTGGGCCGCTCGGTGGCCGTGGAGATCAAGCGCCGTGGGGAGATCGACGGTGTGGAACAGCTGACGCGCTACCTCGAACTGCTCAACCGCGATACCGTGCTGGCCCCGGTGGCCGGCGTGTTCGCCGCCCAGCAGATCAAACCGCAGGCCCGAACTCTGGCCACCGACCGTGGAATCCGTTGTGTGACTTTGGATTATGACCAGATGCGGGGCATGGACAGCGACGAATACCGGCTGTTCTGATGCGCCGTCGGCCCCGCGAACACCGTCGGCTGGCGCCATTGCCGCCGACGCGTCGGGTCGAGACCGGGCCCGATGGTTACGACTACGAGGTGCGGGTCGTGGCCGCCTCGCGCGCGGTGAAGGTTTATCGATGCCCGGGATGTGACCACGAGATCCGCGTGGCGACCGCGCACGTGGTGGTGGTGCCGATCGACGTCGGCGATATCGATGACCGCAGGCATTGGCACACCGCCTGCTGGGCGAATCGGGTCAATCGCGGCCCGACGAGGAAGTGGTCTTAGTGCTCTGAATCCGCGGCCGGTTCGACCAGCTCGATCAGCACGCCGCCGGCGTCCTTCGGGTGGATGAAGTTGATGCGCGAGTTGGCCGTGCCCTTTCGGGGGGCCTCGTAGAGCAGTCGAACGCCCTGGCTGCGCAGGCGCTCACTCAGTGCGTCGATGTCGCTGGTCCGGTAGGCCAGCTGCTGCAGGCCGGGGCCGCTTCGATCGATGAACTTGGCGATCGTCGACTTCTCGTTCAACGGGGCCAGCAGCTGGATCTGGGCGCTGCCCTTGGCGGCGCCGCGCACCGAGAGCATGGCCTCGCGCACGCCCTGCTCCTCGTTGATCTCCTCGTGCAGGACGATCATGCCGAGGTTGTCGTGGTACCACTTGGCCGCGGCATCCAGATCGGGAACGGCGATACCGACGTGATCGATCGCCGTCACCAGCGCGGAAGCGAGGGCGGGACGGGCATCAACCTGATCGGCGGTCATAACGTAACGGTAACCTCTACCTGAATGTTTGCGTATGTGTGATCGCCCACACAGCTCTTGGACCCTGGCTATGGAGGTAGGAAATGACTGCGGAATCTCGCACGTCGGTGATCGTTGCTGGAGCGCGTACTCCGGTCGGCAAGTTGATGGGCTCGCTGAAGGATTTTTCCGGCAGTGACCTGGGGGCAATCGCAATCCGCGGTGCCCTGGAGAAGGCCAAGGTTGATGCTTCGCTGGTCGACTACGTGATCATGGGCCAGGTGCTGACCGCGGGTGCCGGGCAGATGCCCGCCCGCCAGTCAGCGGTGGCCGCCGGTATCGGCTGGGACGTGCCCGCGCTGAGCATCAACAAGATGTGCCTTTCGGGCATCGATGCCATCGCCCTTGCCGACCAGCTGATCCGCGCCGGTGAGTTCGAGGTTGTCGTCGCCGGTGGCCAGGAATCGATGAGCCAGGCCCCGCACCTGCTGCCCAAGAGCCGTGAGGGCTACAAGTACGGCGATGCGACGCTGGTCGACCACCTGGCTTATGACGGTCTGCACGACGTGTTCACCGACCAGCCGATGGGGGCGCTCACCGAGCAGCGCAACGACGTCGACAAGTTCACCCGCGCTGAGCAGGACGAGTTTGCGGCCCAGTCGCACCAGAAGGCCGCCGCGGCATGGAAGGACGGGGTGTACGCCGACGAGGTGGTGCCGGTGTCGATCCCGCAGCGCAAGGGCGACCCGATCGAGTTCGCCGAGGACGAGGGAATCCGGGCCAACACCACGGCCGAATCGCTCGGTGGCCTGCGCCCGGCTTTCCGCAAGGACGGCACCATCACCGCCGGCTCGTCGTCGCAGATCTCCGACGGTGCGGCCGCGGTCGTGGTGATGAGCAAGGCCAAGGCTCAGGAGCTGGGCCTGGACTGGCTGTGCGAGATCGGTGCACACGGTGTGGTGGCCGGTCCGGACTCCACGTTGCAGAGCCAGCCGGCCAACGCGATCAAGAAGGCCGTCGAGCGTGAGGGCATCAGCGTCGATCAGTTGGACGTCCTCGAGATCAACGAGGCGTTCGCTGCGGTGTCGCTGGCCTCGATCAAGGAGCTGGGCGTTGATCCGGCAAAGGTGAACGTCAACGGCGGCGCTATCGCGATCGGTCACCCGATCGGCATGTCGGGTGCCCGCATCACGCTGCATGCGGCGCTGGAACTGGCCCGCAAGGGGTCCGGCTACGCGGTGGCCGCGCTCTGTGGTGCCGGTGGCCAGGGCGATGCGCTGATCCTTCGTCGCTGACAGCTAATCGGCGAATTACAACGACGCTGTGTAGTAGCTGGCGCCACGGTTGGGCACAATGGTGGCCATGGCAAGCACATTCGATGTCCGTACCGAAGCCGGCCGGTTCCGTCTGGTGGCGATCGCCGAGGCGATCAGCTGGGCCGGTCTGCTGATCGGCATGTACTTCAAGCGGGTCCATTCGTCGGGCACCGAGATCGGGGTGCAGGTCTTCGGGCCGGTGCACGGAGTGCTGTTCCTGGCGTACCTGTTCACCGCGCTGATGGTCGCAATGGCTGTCGGCTGGAGTGCCCGGACGTGGATTCTGGCGTTGCTGGGCAGCATCGTGCCATTGGGCAGTGTGATCTTTGTCATGTGGGCTGATCGCGCTGGCCGGTTGGTTTCGGGCGCGGAGTCGGGTGATGCTCCGGCCGCGGTGTCGCAACCGGGCGGCGCCCTGCGGGAAACAACGTGACAGACTTGGTGACGTGACTCGTCCACGACCTTCTGTGGGGCCGGCGCTGGCCGGCGCGGTTGACCTCTCGGCACTCAAGCAGCGGCCCGCCGCGGCCGGTTCGGGCGGCGGCAGTCCCAGCCCGGCCGGCGGCCCGAATGTCACCGAGGTCAACGAAGCCAACTTCGAAGCCGAGGTGCTGGTCCGCTCGGGCCAGGTGCCGGTAGTGGTGCTGCTGTGGTCGCCGCGCAGCGATTCCAGCGCCGCGCTGGGGGACACCCTGGCAGGTCTGGCTGCGGCCGACAACGGCAAATGGTCACTGGCGCTGGTCAACGTCGACACCACTCCGCGAGTGGCGCAGATGTTCGGAATCCAGGGCGTGCCGACCGTCGTCGCGCTCGCCGGAGGACAGCCGATCGCCAGCTTCCAGGGCTCGCAACCGGCCGACGAACTCCGTCGCTGGGTCGATTCGCTGCTCGAGGCGACCGCGGGCAAGCTGACCGGATCCGGTTCCGGTGACGATGAGCCTGAGCAGGTCGATCCCGAACTGGCCGCGGCCAGAGCTGCTCTCGACGAAGGCGACTTCGCCGCCGCGTCGGCTGCTTATCAGGCAATCCTCGATGCCCAGCCCAACCACGCCGAGGCCAAGGGCGCGGTGCGGCAGATCGCATTCCTGGAGCGGGCAAGCGCCCAGCGCCCCGACGCGGTGGCCGCGGCCGACGCTGCTCCCGACGACATCGAGGCGGCACTCGCCGCTGCCGACGCCGAGATCCTGGCCCAGAACGTGTCAGCGGCGTTCGATCGGCTCATCGCGCTTATCAAGCGCACTGCGGGCGACGACCGGACCACGGTGCGGACCCGGCTCGTCGAGCTGTTCGACCTGTTCGACCCGGCCGATCCCGACGTGGTCGCGGGTCGTCGCAATCTGGCCAACGCGCTGTACTGATTTTCGTTCGCCGAACAGACACAAAGCTGCCGCTACTCGCCTGAAATTGGGCAGTTTTGTGTCTGCTGGCGGGACAAGTCAGGCGGGCTCGAACCACAGCATCGCCAGCGGCGGCAGCACCATCACCGCCGAGGCCGGGCGGCCGTGCCACGGCTCGTCGGTGGCCTGCACCACGCCGAAGTTCCCGATGCCCGACCCGTTGTAGATGGTCGCGTCGGTGTTGAGTACCTCCTGCCAGGCACCAGCGTGCGGCAGGCCCAGCCGGTACTCGCTGTGCTCACTCCCGGCGAAGTTGACCACGCAGGCCAGCACGGAACCGTCGGCGCCGAACCGTAGGAAGCTCAGCACGTTGTTGGCCGAGTCGTTCGCGTCGATCCAGGAGTAGCCCTCGGGGCTGGTGTCGCGGCTCCACAGCGCCGGGTGGCGCCGATAGATGCCGTTGAGATCGCGCACCAATCGCTGCACGCCGCCGGAGAAGCCCTGCTCGTCGAGTTGGAACCAATCCAGTCCGCGTTCCTCCGACCATTCGGCCCGCTGCCCGAATTCCTGGCCCATGAACAGCAGTTGCTTACCGGGGTGGGCCCACTGATAGGCCAGCAGGCTGCGCAGCCCCGCCGCCTTGGCGTGGTCGTCACCGGGCATCCGGCCCCACAGCGTGCCCTTGCCGTGCACGACCTCGTCGTGGCTGATCGGCAGCACGTAGTTCTCGCTGAACGCGTACAGCATCGAGAACGTCATCTCGTGATGGTGATAGCTGCGGTGCACCGGGTCATGGCTGACGTAGTCGAGCGTGTCGTTCATCCAGCCCATGTTCCATTTCATCGAGAAACCAAGGCCGCCAAGGTTGGTCGGGCGGGTGACACCGGGCCAGGAGGTCGACTCCTCGGCGATGGTGACGATTCCCGGGGTCACCTTGTGCACGGTGGCGTTCATCTCCTGCAGGAACTGCACCGCCTCCAGATTCTCCCGACCACCGTGGATATTGGGCGTCCAGCCGCCCTCGGGGCGGGAGTAGTCGAGGTAGAGCATCGAGGCGACGGCGTCTACCCGGAGTCCGTCGACGTGATATTCCTTCAGCCAGTACAAGGCGTTGGCGACCAGGAAGTTGCGCACCTCGGGCCGGCCGAAGTCGAAAACGTAGGTGCCCCAGTCGAGCTGCTCGCCGCGATGCGGGTCGGAATGCTCGTAGAGCGGGGTGCCGTCGAATCGGCCCAGCGCCCACGCGTCCTTGGGGAAGTGGGCAGGGACCCAGTCGACGATCACTCCGATCCCGGCCCGATGCAGCGAATCCACGAGATACCGGAAGTCGTCGGGAGTTCCCAGGCGTGAGGTCGGGGCGTAGTAGGACGTGACCTGGTAGCCCCACGAGCCGCCGAACGGATGCTCGGCCACCGGGAGCAGTTCGACGTGGGTGAAGCCCTGCTCCACAACGTAATCGGGCAGCTCGGTGGCCAGTTGCCGGTAACTGAGCCCCGGGCGCCAGGACATCAGGTGCACCTCGTAGGTACTCATCGGTTCGAAAACCGGGTTCTGCGCGGCGCGACGGGCCATCCACATTCCGTCGTTCCAGGTGTAGGAGCTGGTGGTGACCCGGGATGCGGTTTGCGGTGGTACCTCGGTGGCGAATGCCATCGGGTCGGCGCGGTCGGTGGTCACTCCGCCGGCGCCGTGTACGCGGAATTTGTACAGGCCGCCGACGGGGAACCCGGGCCAGAACAGTTCCCATACCCCAGAGGACCCCAGCACGCGCATCTGCGCCTCGTTGCCATCCCAGTGGTTGAAGTCACCGATCACGCTGACGCCCTTGGCATTCGGTGCCCATACTGCGAACGAGACACCGTCCACCACCCCGTCGGGGGTGGTGAAGCTGCGCGGGTGCGCGCCCAGGATCTCCCAGAGGCGTTCGTGGCGGCCCTCGGCGAACAGATGCAGGTCCAGTTCACCGAGGGTGGGCAGGAACCGGTAGGCGTCGGCGGTGGTGTGGGTGAAGATCGTGTCGTCGGCACCCGGATAGCCGATCTCCAGGCGGTAGTCGGCAAGGT
This sequence comes from Mycobacterium sp. DL99, assembly GCF_004762045.1. Lineage (GTDB taxonomy): Bacteria > Actinomycetota > Actinomycetes > Mycobacteriales > Mycobacteriaceae > Mycobacterium. Next base: position 4,687,531 of record NZ_SJOM01000007.1, on the reverse strand, counting down.
TGGTGAACGGAACGGACACCGCGAAAAGCCCGGAGTCGATGTGCTGCAGTGGGAATCGATCACCGCCGATCACCGCCACGACCTTGGAGGCGTGTGGGCGGAAGGCCCGGATCACGGTCCGGCCGTTGAATTCATGGGCGCCGAGCACCGAATGCGGATCGTGGTGTTGACCGATCAGCAGCCGCTGGATGTCGGTGGGGTCGGGTCGCAGATGTAGGTCGGTGAGGTGGTTGCTTCTTGTCATCTCGTTCTCATTCCCTGCGTAGCAAGCCCAGTCGTTGCTCATAGGGTACGAGCGGCATGTTCAACACGTGCGCCACCGCCTTGGCGGGATCGATGCGCACGTAATTCGACTGCCCCCATTGGTATTCCTCGCCGGTGATCTCGTCACGTACCCAGAACCGGTCATGTGCTTCCATACCCAGTGCACCCATGTTCAACCACAACGTGGCTTCCTCCGGGCTGAACGGGTTGAGGGTGACCACCACGAGCACGGTGTCTCCGGTGATCGGGTCGAACTTGCTGTAGGCGAGCAGTGCGTCGTTGTCCACGTGGTGGAAGGTCAGGGTCCGCAGCTGGCGCAGCGCGGGGTGCAGGCGCCGGATCTCGTTGAGGCGGGTCACGAATGGCTCAAGCGAGCGGCCCTCGGCCAGCGCGGCCGCGAAGTCGCGGGGGCGCAGTTCGTATTTCTCGGAGTCGAGGTACTCCTCGCTGCCCTCCCGGACGGCCCGGTGCTCGAACAGTTCGAAACCGGAGTACATGCCCCACGACGGGCTCATCGTGGCGGCCAGTACCGCGCGGATCGCGAACATGCCCGGACCGCCGTGCTGCAGTGACTCGTGCAGGATGTCGGGGGTGTTGACCCAGAGGCTGGGCCGTGCGTTGTCGGCGTTCGCGGTGATCTCGTTGCCGAATTCGGTGAGCTCCCACTTGTTGGTCCGCCAGGTGAAGTATGTGTAGGACTGGGTGAACCCGCGTTTGGCCAGGCCGTAGAGCCGCGCCGGTCGGGTGAACGCCTCGGACAGGAACAGCACGTCCGGATCCTCGTTCTTGACCTCGGCGATCAGCCAGACCCAGAAGTTCGGCGGCTTGGTGTGCGGGTTGTCGACACGAAAGATCTTGACGCCGTGTGAGATCCAGAAGCGCACCACTCGTAGCACCTCGTGGTACAGGCCGGCGGGATCATTGTCGAAGTTGAGCGGATAGATGTCCTGGTATTTCTTGGGCGGGTTCTCCGCGTAGGCGATGGTGCCGTCGGGTAACACCGTGAACCACTCCGGATGTGCAGCGGCCCAAGGATGATCGGGCGCGCACTGCAGCGCCAGGTCCAGCGCCACCTCGACACCCTGCTTGCGGGCGGCGGCTACGAAGGCATCGAAGTCGTCGATCGTCCCCAGTGCAGGGTGCACGGCGTCATGGCCGCCCTCGTCGCTGCCGATCGCCCACGGCGACCCGACGTCATCCGGCGCGGCGGTCACCGCGTTGTTGCGGCCCTTGCGATGCACTTTGCCGATGGGGTGGACGGGCGGCAGGTAGACGATGTTGAAACCCATGCGGGCGATCCGGGGGAGCTGCCCGGCGGCGGTGGCGAACGTTCCGTGCACCGGATGCCCGGCCTTGTCCCAACCGCCCGTGGACCGCGGGAACACCTCGTACCACGAAGAGAACCGGGCCAGCGGCCGGTCCACCCAGACGCCGTATTGCTCACCGCGGGTGACCAACTCGCGCAGGGGATACTGGTCGAGCAGTTCGGTGACCTCGTCGGACAGCGCCGCCCCGGCACGCAGGAACGGGTCGCCGGGAGTACGAAGCGCCGCGGCCGCCTCGATCATCGGATCGCGCAGTTTGCGGGGCACCCCGGCGGCGGCACGCTCGAGCAGGCGCGCTCCGATCAGCAGGTCGTTGGACAACTCGGCCTCACTCTGCCCGGCGCCCAATTTGGCCTCGACCGCGTGCCGCCAGGTGGTCAGCGGATCGCCCCAGCCGTCGACCCGGTAAGTCCACAGTCCGACGCTGTCGGGGGTGAACTGGCCGTGGAAGACATCGGGCGTGTGCCCGGTGGACATGGGCAGGGCCTGCGGCTTGATGCGCTGTGCGGGACGCATCACCGCATCGATCGACGCGGGTACCGCCGCGGTGCCGGGTCCGGTGGCCAGCCGCGGGTAATCGGTGCCGAGATAACGCACCACGAGGGTGGCCGCGACCGCGTCATGGCCTTCGCGCCAAACGGTGGCCCGCACCGGCACCACCTCGCCGACGACGGCTTTCGCCGGGAACTGCCCGCCGAAGACCACAGGCGCGACATCGTCGATTCCGATCCGACCGGCCACCCATCCACTCCTCACATCGTCTCGGTCAAGCGGCTGTCTCTCGTGCACTCGCCTTGTCGCGTCTGATACCCACCGTAATGGGCTGCCCAATCTCGCGGGCGTTAAGCGTGACGTGAACGGCCTCTGTACGGATGCCGCTCACCGCTGCGCGAACCGGAATTGTCAGTAAGGTTGGATCGCGTGAAAGCCCTCCGAAGGTTCACCGTCCGCGCGCACCTTCCCGAGCGGTTGGCGGCGCTGGAACGGCTGTCGATCAACCTGCGCTGGTCGTGGCACAAGCCGACCCAGGATCTGTTTGCTGTCATCGACGCCGACCTGTGGGAGCAGACCAGCGGCGACCCGGTGGCGCTGCTGGGGGCCGTCAGCCCGAAACGGCTCGACGAACTGGCCGCTGACGAATCGTTCCTGGGCCGACTCGATGAGCTGGCCGCCGACCTGGACAACTATCTGAGCCGCCCGCTGTGGTACCAGCAGCAGATCATCGACGGGGTCGAGATGCCGAAGGGCATCGCGTATTTCTCGATGGAGTTCGGTGTCGCCGAGGTGCTGCCCAACTACTCCGGCGGTCTGGGCATCCTGGCCGGTGACCATCTGAAGTCCGCATCGGATCTGGGTCTGCCGTTGGTCGCGGTTGGCCTGTACTACCGCTCGGGTTACTTCCGGCAATCCCTGACCGCTGACGGTTGGCAGCATGAGACCTACCCGTCGCTGGACCCGCAGGGGCTGCCGCTGCGGCTGCTCACCGACGCGGCCGGGGCGCCGGTGCTGGTCACGCTGGCGCTGCCCGATGCCCGTGAGCTGCGAGCCCGGGTGTGGATCGCGCAGGTGGGCCGGATTCCGCTGCTGCTGCTCGATTCCGACGTCCCGGAAAACGAGCACGAACTGCGCAGTGTCACCGACCGGTTGTACGGCGGCGACCAGGAACACCGCATCAAGCAGGAGATCCTGGCCGGTATCGGCGGGGTGCGCGCGATCAGGGCGTTCACCGAGATCGAGAACCTGCCCGCCCCCGAGGTGTTCCACATGAACGAGGGCCATGCCGGCTTCCTCGGCGTGGAACGTATCCGCGAACTGGTCGCAGCGGGGCTGGAATTCGACACCGCACTGACCGTGGTGCGGTCATCGACGGTATTCACCACCCACACCCCGGTCCCGGCCGGCATCGACCGGTTCCCGGTCGAGATGATCAGGCGCTACTTCGGGAGCCCAGCCGATGAGCGCTCGCGCGAAGAACATCAATGGAGCGGACCGCCCGACAGTCGCCTGCTGCCCGGTGTGCCGTTGGAGCGGGTGGTCGCGTTCGGTGCCGAGGACGATCCGTCGAAGTTCAACATGGCGCACATGGGCCTTCGGCTGGCACAGCGGGCCAACGGGGTTTCGCTGTTGCACGGCCGGGTCAGTCGGGCGATGTTCAACGACCTGTGGCCGGGATTCGACCGGGCCGAGGTGCCGATCGGATCGATCACCAACGGTGTGCATGCCCCGACCTGGGCGGCCCCGCAGTGGTTGGCCCTGGGCCGGGAGCTGATCGGCTCGGAGGCCGCAGAACCGGCGGTGTGGGAGCGGCTACAGGAGGTGGAGCCGGGGCACATGTGGTGGATCCGCTCCCAGCTGCGCGAGACGCTGATCGGTGACGTGCGTGCCCGCCTGCGCCGCTCCTGGCTGGAGCGCGGTGCGTCCGAAGCCGAACTGGGCTGGATCGCAACGGCTTTCGATCCGGAGGTGCTGACCGTCGGGTTCGCCCGACGGGTGCCCACCTACAAGCGGCTGACGCTGATGCTGCGGGACCCGGAGCGGCTGGAGAAACTGCTGCTCGACGGCAAGCGGCCGGTGCAGTTGATCGTAGCGGGTAAGTCGCACCCGGCCGACGACGGCGGCAAGGCGCTCATCCAGCAGATCGTGCGGTTCGCCGACCGGCCGGAGGTGCGGCACCGGATCGCGTTCCTGCCGGACTACGACATGTCGATGGCCCGGCTGCTGTACTGGGGTTGCGATGTCTGGCTGAACAATCCGCTGCGTCCGTTGGAGGCCTGCGGGACGTCGGGCATGAAGAGTGCGCTCAATGGCGGGTTGAATCTGTCGATCCGTGACGGCTGGTGGGACGAGTGGTACGACGGCGACAACGGATGGGAGATCCCGACCGCCGACGGAGTCGACGACGAGGCCCGTCGCGACGACCTGGAGGCCGCCGCTCTCTACGACCTCCTCGAACACGCCGTCACGCCGAAGTTCTACGAGCGCGACGAGCACGGGGTGCCGACCCGCTGGGTCGAGATGGTGCGCCACACGCTGCAGGTGCTCGGGCCGAAGGTACTGGCCTCGCGCATGGTGCGGGACTACACCGAGAAGTACTACCTGCCGGCCGCGCAGTCGTTGCGCGAGACCGTCGAGGCCACCTCGGGGGAGCCGTTCGGTGCGGCCCGGGAATTGGCCGAATACCGGCGGCGGGCGCAGGAGGCCTGGCCGAAGATTCAGATCACCGACGTGGACAGCTACGGCCTGCCCGACACGCCGCTGTTGGGGTCGCAGCTGACGCTGACCGCCACGGTGCAATTGGCCGGCCTGCGGCCCGACGAAGTCACGGTGCAGGCCGTGCTGGGCCGGGTGGATGCCGGCGACGTGATCCTGAATCCGGTGACTGTGCCGATGGCGCACACCGGTTCGGCAGACGGCGGTACCGAGGTGTTCTCGACGAGCACACCGCTGCCGGTGGCCGGGCCGGTTGGCTACACCGTGCGGGTGTTGCCGCACCATCGGCTGCTGACCGCTGACAACGAGCTCGGACTGGTGGCGCTGGCTTGAGTAAGGCGCTCAAAGTTCAGCTCGACGGCGGACCGTACGCGCTGGCTGCCGGAAGTGACGGAGCGATGTGGGTGACCTTGGTGCACAGTGGCGCCGTCGCCCGGGTTTCGCCCACCGGCGAGGTCAGCACGTACTCGGTCGGAGAATGCTCCCGTCCGTCGATCATCGCGGCCGGACCGGACGGGGCACTGTGGTTCACCCGGTCCGGCGACGATCGGATCGGCCGGATAACCACGGCGGGGGAGTTGAGTTCTTTCGAATTGCCCGGGGGCAGTGCCCCTTTCGGGATCACCGCGGGACCCGACGATGCGTTGTGGTTCACCACGATGTCGTCCGGCGAGATCGGCAGGATCGGCACCGACGGCGAGATCTCCACCGCGGTCACTGTCGGCGGGATGCCGTCGATGATCACCAAGGGGCCTGACGACGCGTTGTGGTTCACGCTCAACGAGACCGGCGCGGTGGGCCGGCTGACCGTTGACGGATCCCTCAAGGTACGCGAATTGCCCACTGCCGCAGCCGGTCCTGTCGGTATCGCGGCCACCCATGACGACGCGGTGTGGTTCACCGAGATCCGCGCGGACAAGATCGGCCGAATCCCGGTCGGCGATGCGATCCAGGAATTGGATCTGCCGGGCAAGCCGCATGCGGTGGTCGCCGACCCGACCGACGGAGTGTGGGTCAGCTTGTGGGGCGCCGACCAGATCGCCCGGATCAGCGGAGACGGGGACGTGGTGACCATCGATCTGCCGTCCGGCAGCGAACCGCACGGGTTGGCGATCGGTCCCGACGGTGCCTGCTGGGTGGCGCTGGAGTGTGGATTCGTCCTGAAAATGCCCACCTGAGTGCGCAGGCGCGCTGACGGTCGGGTAAGTACATGGGCGATACGTTCCCGCTGGGAACCGTAACCGGAGGCCGCCTGTGTTGATTCGCTCCTTCGTACTGCTCACTGCGGCGTCCCTGGCCTGCGCGGCGTCCGTGGCACCGGCATGGGCTGATCCCGTCGTGGCACCCGAGGTCGAGGTCGTCGCCGATGTAGTGCCCGCACCGGGCGAACCGGCCGCGGCCGGCCTGGTCGAGTCGACCGCGCCCGCCACCCTCAAGACCCCGGACGGCTGGAATCTGACCGTGTCGGCCGCTGACGAGACGCAGGCCGCGGTGGCACCGCTGACCACCGCGGTGTCCTCGCGCGAATACGTGGTCGGCGGTACGTACCGCGGCGCGATGTCCGGACCCGGCGGCGGCGATCCGCGCGGCACCCTCGAGGCCGGCTACCAGATCGGTTGCGGCATCGACATGAGTACCTCCAACGGCGTCTCCTTGACCGGCACCGCCGGACTCAACTCGTCCATCGGGGTTCTCGGCACCGACGTGGTCTCACCGTGGCCGGAAGGCATCCTGCCGGGAGTCGGCGCGAACATCGGCGGCGGTATCACGGTCGGCCTCAAACCCGGCATCATCAACCTCATCCCGGTGGCCGAGAAGGAGTTCAAGGGCACCGAGCCGTGGGTGATGATCAGCAACTTCCGGGTGAAGATCGACGGCTGCGTGGGGCAGTCGTTCATCCGGTCCTATGCCGTGCTGACCCGGTCGACCGACGAGTCCGAGGCGGTACTCGCCTGGTACGGCACCACGAAGGTGGTCTGAACTCAGGCGAACCGCTTGAGACAGCGTTCCTCGTCACCGAGGATGCCGACCCGGAACGCGTCGATGCGGGCGAAACCCGAAGGCACCGACTCGCCGTTGACGTCACTGGCCGCCAACCCGTTGGTGAGCATGCCCGATACCGCCTCGTCGACGTCACCGGCGGTCAGCAGGATCGTGTCACCGTTGGGCAGGTTCACGGGCTTGATCATCTTGGCCGTGGCCACCCCGGTCAGGCAGGCGGTGCGCAGCGCTGCCTCGGCGTTGTCGAGCACCAGGCCCCGGGCATGCTGCAAGGCGAGCATGTATCGCGAGATCAGCACCGAGTAGGCGGTGTTGTCACCGCCGGCCAGACCGCTGACATCGAGGTCGTCGGACGGTGCGGCAAGCGCCTGTAGCTCGGCCAGATCGATCACGATGGTGTTGGTGTCCGGACAGTACGAGGCCGGCGGGCTGGGCCGTGCGCTCGAACAGTCCACTGCGGCGTCGGGCCGGAAGTTGAGCCGCGGTGGGTCGGCGGGTTTGAAGATGATGTTGAGCGCATCGACCATCGAGCGGACCCAGTGTTCGGTGATGTCCAGGTCGCCGCTCTGGTCCTCAGGTAACAGGACCGGAAGGTCGCCGCGCCGCTGGTCAATCTCCTTGACGTCGATCGCGGCGCAGGCCGAAGGCCCGTCGGTGAACCCGAATTGGAAGGCGGAGATCCGTTCGAACGCCGACCCATGCTCGTCGACCCCGATCTGGGCCTCAGCCTCGGTGAGCAGTGGATCCCGGAACGCGACCACCGCGGCGAGCAGCTTGTTGAGCCCGTCGGCCGTACTGAGTGTGAACCGCGGGGAATCGCCTTGGGCCACCCATCGCATGTAGGTGCCCGCCAGGCAGTCGGCCTGCTGTTCGGCGACCAGGGTGGGCGTCTTGCGGTTGATCAGCCCGGCCTGCTGCTGGATCGCATGGCCGTACTCGTGTGCGAGCACCATGACGGCGCCCATGTCGCCGTTCTGCTTGCGTAGGCCGGGCATCAGCACGCCCCGATCCCAGCCGATGGTCCGATCCGGTTTGCAGAACGCGGCATTGACCAGTCCGTAGGTATCCATGCCGCAGAACTTCCCGTCGAAACTCTCGGCGTCCCAGGAGATCAGCGCGCGCACCGGTTGGAACTCACCGTCGAACACCTCCGAGTAGGCGTTCGACCAGAACTCCTCGAGGTCACTGACGGCACTGGCTGCGAGGTTGTCAGCCTTGCCCCCATCAGTGTTGTTGACCTTGCGGGAGGGCTTCTCGGCATCTGGGCGCAGCCCACTGGAGCCGTCGGTGGCAGGCATGCCGGCGACCGAGAACGGATCGGCGAACACCGAAACCGCTGTGCCCCCGACCAGGGACGAGCACGCGGCCAGTGGCAACACCATGCTCAGCGCGCACGCGATGCCGAACAGGGTGCGTCGGCTCATTTTGCTGCCTTCCGGTGCACTCTGGCGGCCAACTGTCCGCGCGGTTATCCGCACACATTAGTTAACTCGGCGTGCACTGGGTGCGATATCAGCCCGCTCCCCGAAGCCGCTTCAGCGACTGACGCACCCGGTCAGGGTCGGTGGTGGACCAGAACGGTGGCAACGAGGAACGCAGGTACCCGCCATAGCGGGCCGTCGCCAGCCGGGAGTCGAGCACCGCGATCACCCCGCGGTCGTCGGTGTGGCGCAGCAGCCGTCCGGTGCCCTGGGCCAGCAACAGCGCCGCGTGGTTGGCGGCGATCGCCATGAAGCCGTTGCCGCCGTGTGCGCTGATCGCCCGTTGCCGCGCGGTCAACAACGGATCGTCCGGGCGTGGGAAGGGGATCCGGTCGATCAGGACCAACGACAGTGACGGCCCCGGGACGTCCACGCCCTGCCACAGCGACAGGGTGCCGAACAGCGAGGTCTCCGGATCATCGGAAAACTGTTGCACCAGAGCCGAAGTGGTGTCCTCACCCTGGCAGAGCACCGGGGTTGACAGCCGCCCGCGCATGACCTCCGCGGCGGCCTTGGCCGCGCGCATCGACGAGAACAGGCCCAGGGTGCGGCCACCGGCCGCGGTGATCAGGCCCTCGATCTCGTCCAGGGTGCGGGTGTCGGTGCCGTCCCGTCCAGGCGGTGGTAAATGCTTGGCCACGTAGAGAATTGCGGATTTGGCATGGTCGAACGGCGACCCCACATCGAGGCCGCGCCAACCGGGTTTGGCGGGCGCGCAGGCCCCGCCCGATTTGGCGGGCTCGCCGGCGTCGGCGAATCCTCCCAGCCCCCAGTTGCGCGCCATCGCGTCGAAGTTGCCGCCGAGAGTGAGGGTCGCCGAGGTCAGCACCGCCGTGGTGTTGGCGAACAGCCTGGTGCGCAACAGACCCGACACCGACATCGGGGCCACCCGTAGCAGGGACCGCCCACCGGGTCGAGGAGCCGGTGCATTTCCCGGGTTGGAGTTTCCGGCATTGGGCGGTTCGTACTGCTCCACCCAGACCACGTCGAGGCGGTCCGGGATGGGCGGGACGAACGAGGTGAGGATGCGGGTGGCGGTGTCGCTGACATCGTTCAGTGCGGTGACGGCTTCGGTGCGGGCCGTGGCCGCCTGCGGGTCGCTGGGGGTGGTGTCGATCGCTGTGCGTGCCGCATTGGCCGCGTCGCGCAGTGCGGTCAAGTAGATACCCAGCTCCTCGTCGAGCACGTCGATGCGGCCGGCATCGAGTTCGTGCAGCAGCGAGGACAACGTCGCGACAGCGGCCTCGAAGCGTTGCGCCAGTTCGTCATCCACCAATCGCGCCATCCTGCGGTGTGCCACCGCCATGGACGTCGCCGAGAGCTCGGCGGTGGCCACCCCGGTCACCCGGTCGGCCAGTTCGTGGGCCTCGTCGACCACCAGCAGCTCGTATTCGGGCAGCACCGAGAAATCGGAGAGCGCGTCGATGGCCAGCAGTGCGTGATTGGTGACGACGACGTCGGCGGCGCCGGCCTTCTCGCGGGCCCGCTCGGCGAAGCAGTCGGTACCGAACTGGCAGCGTGACACCCCGATGCACTCGCGTGCCGACACGCTGACCTGGGACCAGGACCGGTCCGGCACACCGGGAGTCAGCTCGTCGCGGTCACCGGTCTCGGTGTCCGAGGACCATTCCGTCAGCCGCTGCACATCGCGGCCCATGGCGCTGACCGCCATCGGCGAGAACAGTTCATCCTGGGGACGGTCGGCCGGCTCTTCGGTTGCTCCGTTGTGAATCTTATTGAGGCACAGGTAGTTTCCCCGGCCCTTGAGCAATGCGAATGTGGGCTCGCGAGGTAGCGCGTCGGCCAGTGAGTTCACCAGCCGGGGCAGGTCGCGGTCCACGAGCTGACGTTGCAGCGCGATGGTGGCCGTCGAGACCACCACCGGCTGCTCGGTCTGCAGGGCGCGGGCGATCGACGGCACCAGGTACGCCAGCGATTTGCCGGTGCCGGTACCGGCCTGCACGGCCAGGTGCTCGCCGGACTCGAAGGCGTTGGCAACCGCCTCGGCCATCTCTACCTGACCTGGACGGCCGGCACCGCCGAGCCCTTTGACGGCGATCTTGAGGAGGTTGGTCACCACATTGGCCACCTCACGGGATGGCTTCGATTTGGTCGTCATGTCTGGAACGGCCGGTGCTGACGAACGGGTGCGGGCGGGATCACCCGGGTAGGGATGGCCGGCTCGCCGCGCGACAGCTTCAGGCCGTCCCACGGCAGGCTGTGCAGCCCTGCGGCGACCCGCTCGCGCGCAGCGGCCAGGTCGGTAGCGGGGTGGTGTCCCTCGACGGGGGCGCCGCCGGTCACCAGCGGCACGGTGAGCCGGCGAGCGGTGAGCCCCGATGTCTCCAGCGGCTCCTCGCCGTACGGGTGGACCACCTCTTCGATGATCGTGCCCGAGGCCTTGGCGAGCCGAACGGCCTGCTTGCGGCCACCGTGCGACTCCTTGCGGCTGCTGCGCTTGGCCACCGGCCTTCCATCAACCTCGACCAGTTTGTAGACCATGCCCGCGGTCGGCGCGCCTGAGCCCGTGACAACGGAGGTGCCGACCCCGTAGCTGTCGACGGGCTCGGCGCGCAGGGCGGCGATGGCGAACTCGTCGAGGTCTCCGGAGACGACGATCTGAGTGCTCGTGGCGCCGAGGTCATCCAGCTGCTGGCGTACCTGGCGGGCCAGCACCCCCAGATCGCCCGAGTCGATGCGCACCGCGCCCAGTTGCGGGCCGGCCGCCGCGATCGCGTTGGCCACGCCCGCGGTGATGTCATAGGTGTCCACCAGCAGGGTGGTGTCGACGCCGAGGGCTGCCACCTGGCCGCGGAACGCCGCCTGCTCGTCCGGTCCGGACTCGGAGGTGTGCAGCAGTGTGTAGGCGTGCGCGGCGGTGCCCAGTGCGGGCACCCCGTAACGCTGCTGGGCGGCCAGATTCGACGATCCGGTGAAGCCGGCGAGGTAGGCGGCGCGGGCCGATGCCACGGCGGCCAGCTCATGGGTACGCCGTGAGCCCATCTCGATCATCGGCCGGCCGTGGGCGACGCTGGCCATCCGGGCCGCCGCCGAGGCGATCGCCGTGTCGTGGTTGAGGATTGACAGCACGAGCGTCTCCAGCACCACGCACTCGGCGAAGCTCCCGTGCACCGAGAGCACCGGGGAACCCGGGAAGTAGAGCTCGCCCTCGGCGTAGCCGTCGACGTCACCGCCGAACCGGTAGTTCGACAGGAAATCCAGTGTCTCCGAATCCAGGAACTCCGAGAGCACGGTGAGTTCGTTGGCCGCGAACGTGAACTCTGCCAACGCTTCCACAAACCGCCCGGTGCCCGCGACCACGCCGTAGCGGCGCCCTTCGGGCAGCCGGCGGGCAAAGACTTCGAAGGTGGTGCGGCGGTGCGCCGTGCCATCGCGCAGCGCGGCGGCGAGCATCGTCAGCTCGTACTTGTCGGTGAGCAACGCGACGGTCACACCAGCAACCGTAGCCGTTTCTGGTATCAGGGTTGCCGCCGGTATTGTGGGCCCATGGTTACACCGGCGAAGGCCCGACCGGGGACCCGCGAAGAGCGCGATGTCGAGGCAGTCGAGGCCACTGAAAGCCCGTGGGTGACCATCGTCTGGGACGATCCGGTCAACCTGATGACCTATGTCACCCACGTATTCCAGAAACTGTTCGGATACAGCGAGCCGCACGCCACCAAACTCATGCTGCAGGTGCACAACGAGGGCAAGGCCGTAGTGTCGGCAGGCAGTCGCGAGTCGATGGAAACCGATGTGTCCAAACTGCACGCCGCTGGGCTGTGGGCCACCATGCAACAGGACCGCTGATCGACTGTGCGCAAATGGAAACGGGTCGAGACCGCGAACGGTCTGCGGTTGCGCTCAGCGTTGGAGGCCCACGAGGCCGCGTTGCTGTCGAGCCTGGGAACTTCGATGCTCGGGATGCTCGACGAGCGTGGATCATCGGGGCCCACAGACGAACTCGAGATGATCACCGGCATGAAGACCGGTAATCCGCAGCCGCCCGAGGACGCCACCATGAAGCGTCTGCTCCCGGATTTCTACCGGCCGCAGACCGAGCATCCGGCCGGTTCCGGCACTGCCGAGAGCCTCAACAGCGCGTTGCGCGGGCTGCATGAACCGGCGATCATCGACGCGAAACGTCAAGCGGTCCAACGTTTGTTGGACACGATTCCGGACGGCGGCGGCAAGTTCGAGCTGACCGAGGACGACGCCGAGGCGTGGGCCGCTGCCGTCAACGACCTCCGGCTGGCGTTGGGCACCATGCTCGACATCGGACCGCAAGGGGCCGAGCAGTTGTCCGCCGAGCACCCGATGGCCGGGCACGTCGACGTCTACCAGTGGCTGACCGTGCTGCAGGAATACCTCGTCCTCAGCCTGATGGGGAGATAGGCCTGATGGGTTCGATCACCGACGTCGGCGGCATCCTGGTCGGCCACCACCACCGCATCGACCCCGACGTGACACTGGGCTCGGGGTGGGCGTCGGGATCGACCGTGGTGCTGGCCCCGCCGGGGACCGTCGGCGCCGTGGACGGACGCGGCGGTGCCCCTGGCACCCGCGAGACGGACCTGCTCGACCCGATCAACACCGTGCGCCACGTCGACGCCGTGGTGCTGACCGGCGGCAGTGCCTATGGGCTGGCCGCTGCCGACGGTGTGATGACCTGGCTGGAGGAGCGGGGTCGCGGGGTGGCGATGGACGGCGGCGTGGTCCCGATCGTGCCGGCCGCGGTGATCTTCGACCTGCCGGTGGGCGGCTGGACCAACCGGCCGACGGCGGAGTTCGGCTACGCGGCCGCCGCGTCGGCGTCCACAGAGTTCGCGCTCGGGACCGTCGGCGGCGGGGTCGGTGCGCGGGCCGGAGTCCTCAAGGGCGGTGTCGGCACCGCCTCGGTGACCTTGGACTGCGGGGTGACCGTGGGTGCCTTGGTCGTGCTCAACGCCGCAGGTGACGTGGTGGATCCGGCCACCGGTCTGCCCTGGATGGCAGCGCTGATCGAGGAGTTCGGGCTGATCGCCCCGCCCGCCGATCAGCTCGCCGCCTACGGTGATCGACATCGGGAGATCGGCCCGCTGAACACCACCATCGCGGTGGTCGCCACCGATGCCGAACTCAGCCCGGCCGGGTGCCGCCGGGTGGCCGTCGCCGCGCACGACGGACTGGCCCGGACCATCTCGCCGTGTCACACCCCGCTGGATGGCGATACGGTGTTTGCGCTGGCGACGGGCGCGGTGACCGTCGAACCGGACGAAAAGACACCGGTGGCGATGTCGCCGGAGACGGCGCTGGTCACCCGGGTCGGAGCGGCCGCGGCGGAGGTGCTGGCCCGCGCCGTGGTGGTCGGGCTGCTGGCCGCCGAGCCGGTGGCCGGAATACCGACCTACCGTGACATGTTGCCGGGAGCGTTCGAATGAAGGAGTTGTGACGTGCTGGTGATCCGCCGGGATCTCGTCGAGGCCATGGTGGCGCATGCCCGCGCCGACCATCCTGACGAGGCGTGTGGGGTGATCGCCGGGCCGGAGGGCGCTGATCGGCCCGAGCGGTTCATCGCGATGGTCAATGCCGAGCGTTCCCCGACCTTCTACCGCTTCGACTCGATGGAGCAATTCAAGGTGTGGCGCTCGATGGACGAGGCGGACGAGGTGCCCGTCGTCATCTACCACTCGCACACCGCCACCGAGGCCTACCCGAGCCGCACCGACATCTCGTTGGCACAAGAGCCCGATGCGCACTACGTGCTGGTCTCCACGCGAGACCCGCACGAGCACGAGCTGCGCAGTTACCGCATCGTCGACGGGGCCGTCACCGAGGAACCCGTCTCAATCGTCGACGAATACTGAGCAGTCGAGCAGTACACCTAAGGAGCCCCCATGGCAGTAACAGTTTCGATCCCGACCATCCTGCGTCCGCACACCGACGGACAGAAGCGCGTCAGCGCCTCCGGCGATACCTTGCAGGCAGTGATCGCCGACCTCGAGGCCAACTACGCCGGCATCTCCGACCGGCTGGTGGATAACGGCAAGCTGCACCGCTTCGTGAACATCTACGTGAACGACGAAGACGTGCGGTTCTCCGGCGGACTGGACACCACCATCGCCGACGGCGACTCGGTGACGATCCTGCCTGCCGTGGCAGGAGGGTAGCGGGCGGGTCATGACCAGATACGACTCGCTGCTGCAGGCCCTCGGCAACACCCCGTTGGTCGGCCTGCAGCACCTGTCGCCGCGGTGGGAGGACGGTCCGGACGGGCCGCACGTGCGGTTGTGGGCGAAGCTCGAGGACCGCAACCCGACCGGTTCTATCAAGGACCGGCCCGCGCTGCGCATGATCGAGCAGGCCGAGCGTGACGGGCTGCTGAGGCCGGGCGCCACGATCTTGGAGCCCACCAGCGGCAACACCGGGATCTCGCTGGCTATGGCCGCGATGCTCAAGGGCTACAACATGATCTGCGTGATGCCCGAGAACACCTCGATCGAGCGGCGTCAGATCCTCGAACTGTACGGTGCGCGGATCATCTTCAGTGCGGCCGAGGGCGGTTCCAACACCGCCGTGGCGACCGCGAAAGAGCTTGCGGCGGAGAACCCTTCGTGGGTGATGCTGTACCAGTACGGCAACTCGGCCAACAGCGACGCGCACTACTACGGCACCGGGCCGGAGTTGCTCGCCGACCTGCCCGAGATCACCCACTTCGTCGCCGGGCTCGGCACCACCGGCACCCTGATGGGCACCGGGCGCTTCCTGCGCGAGAAGGTTCCGGGCGTCCAGATCGTGGCCGCCGAACCGCGCTACGGCGAGGGTGTGTACGCGCTGCGGAACATCGACGAGGGGTTCATCCCTGAGTTGTATGACCCCGACGTGCTGACCACCCGGTTCTCGGTGGGCTCCTACGACGCGGTCAAACGCACCCGCGATCTGGTGACCCGCGAAGGCATCTTCGCCGGCATCTCCACCGGCGCCGTCCTGCACGCTGCACTGGGCATGGGGGCCAAGGCGATCAAGGCCGGCGAGCGCGCCGACATCGCGTTCGTGGTCGCCGACGCCGGTTGGAAGTATCTGTCCACCGGTGCCTACGCCGGTAGCCTTGATGATGCAGAGGATGCGTTGGAAGGGCAGCTATGGGCGTGAGTGGGCAGGGATGACGAAACCGGTTCTACCGTCGTCCAGCGCACCCAAGAAACGACCGGCGTGGTTGGTCGGCGGCCTCACGATCGTCACCTTCGTCGCGCTGCTGTACGTGATCGAGATCGTCGACACCGCTATGGGCCACCGGCTCGACCAGGACGGCATCCGGCCCCTGCAGACCGACGGACTGTGGGGCATCCTGTGGGCGCCCCTGCTGCACGGCGGCTGGCCGCACCTGATCGCCAACACCGTGCCCGCGCTGGTGCTCGGCTTTCTCATGACGCTGGCCGGGATGGGGCGCTTCATCGCCGCGACCGCCATCATCTGGATACTCGGCGGCTTCGGCACGTGGCTGATCGGCAATATCGGCCTGCACTGCCCCTACGTCACCGTGCAGTGCACGAGCACTCACATCGGCGCATCCGGCCTGATCTTCGGCTGGCTGGCGTTCCTGATCGTGTTCGGATTCTTCACCCGCAATGTGTGGGAGATCGTCATCGGCGTCGTCGTGCTGTTCGTGTACGGCGGCGTCCTGTTCGGGGTACTGCCCGGCAATGCGGGGGTGTCCTGGCAGGGCCATCTCAGTGGGGCCCTTGCCGGTGTGCTGGCGGCGTACCTTTTGTCCGGACCAGAACGCAAGGCGCGGGAAGCGAAGAAGAGTCCCGCCCAGCCGCGTCTGAGCGCATGAACATATGACCGACCGCCTGGCACCCGTCGGCATCTTCGACTCCGGCGTCGGTGGACTGACCGTTGCCCGCGCGATCATCGACCAGCTGCCCGATGAGGACATCATCTACGTCGGGGATACGGGCAACGGCCCCTACGGGCCGCTGACCATCCCCGAGATCCGGGCGCACTCGCTGGCCATCGGTGACGATCTGGTGGCGCGCGGCGTCAAGGCTCTGGTGATCGCGTGCAACACCGCGTCGTCGGCCTGCCTGCGCGACGCGCGCGAGCGCTACTCGCCGGTGCCGGTGGTCGAGGTGATCCTGCCCGCGGTGCGGCGCGCGGTGGCCGCCACCCGCAATGGACGCATCGGAGTGATCGGCACTGCCGCCACCATCGCCTCGGGCGCCTATCAGGACGCGTTCGCGGCCGCGCGTGACACCGAGGTGTTCGGGGTGGCCTGTCCGCGGTTCGTCGACTTCGTCGAGCGCGGGGTCACCAGCGGCCGTCAGGTGCTCGGTCTGGCCGAGGGCTATCTGGAGCCACTGCAGCGCGCCGAGGTGGACACCCTGGTGTTGGGCTGCACGCACTATCCGATGCTGTCCGGGCTCATCCAGTTGGCCATGGGCGACAACGTCACCCTGGTGTCATCGGCTGAGGAGACGGCCAAGGACCTGCTCAGGGTGCTGACCGAGCTCGATTTGCTGAGGCCGCACGAGTCCGGTCCGGCCCGACGGATGTTCGAGGCGACCGGAGATCCGGAGGCGTTCACCACGCTCGCCACGCGCTTCCTGGGACCGGGGTTGGACGGGGCGCGACAGGTCCGACGTCACGCGGGCGTCGGAAAATGATCTCCGTCGCCCAAACCGGCGATGTCTTGGCAACGCGCACATCGGGCATGGCAAGCTAGACACTGTGCGATTGACCATCCTGGGATGCTCCGGCAGCGTTGTCGGCCCGGATTCGGCAGCCTCCGGTTATCTCGTCACCGCACCAGACACGATTCCGATGGTCGTCGACTTCGGCGGTGGCGTCCTGGGTGCGTTGCAGCGCTACGCCGATCCGAATTCGGTCAACGTGTTGCTGTCGCATCTGCATGCCGATCACTGCCTGGATCTGCCCGGGTTGTTCGTCTGGCGGCGGTACCACCCGATCCCGGCCACCGAACGCGGCCTGATGTACGGACCCGCCAACACGTGGGCCCGGCTGGGCGCGGCGTCGTCACCCGAAGGCGGCGAGATCGACGACTTCACCGACATCTTCGAGGTGCGCAACTGGGAGGACGGCTCCCCGGTGCAGTTGGGCACGCTCAGCGTCACACCACGGCTGGTGTGTCATCCCACCGAGTCCTACGGCATGCGTTTCACCGATCCGTCCGGGGCGACGCTCGTCTACAGCGGTGACACCGGGTACTGCGACGCACTCGTCGACCTGGCCCGCGGGGCCGACGTCTTCCTGTGCGAGGCGTCGTGGACGCACGATCCGTCCCGACCACCGCATCTGCACCTGTCCGGCGCCGAGGCGGGCCGCGCGGCGGCCGAAGCCGGCGTCGGCGAGCTGCTGCTGACCCACATTCCACCGTGGACCTCACGCGAGGACGTGATCAGCGAAGCCAAGGCCGAGTTCGACGGCCCAGTACACGCCGTGCTGAGCGGCGAGACCTTCGACGTCACCCGGGGCTGACCCGCTAGGGTTGGCGGGTGTCCAAGCGAGAAGACGGTCGTCTCGACGACGAGCTGCGCCCGGTAACCATCACCCGCGGTTTCACATCGCATCCCGCCGGCTCGGTGCTGGTGGAGTTCGGTCAGACCCGCGTCATGTGCACCGCCTCGGTCACCGAAGGCGTGCCGCGCTGGCGTAAGGGTTCCGGGCAGGGCTGGCTGACCGCCGAATACGCCATGCTGCCGGCCGCCACTCACGATCGCTCGGACCGCGAATCGGTCAAGGGCCGCGTCGGCGGCCGCACCCAGGAGATCAGTCGTCTGGTCGGACGCTCGCTGCGTGCGTGCATCGACCTCGGTGCGCTGGGGGAGAACACCATCGCGATCGACTGCGACGTGCTGCAGGCCGACGGCGGTACCCGCACCGCGGCGATCACCGGCGCCTACGTGGCGCTGTCCGACGCGGTGACGTATCTGGCCGCGGCCGGGCGGCTTTCCGATCCGCGCCCGCTGTCGTGTGCGATCGCGGCCGTATCGGTGGGCGTGGTCGACGGACGCGTCCGCGTCGACCTGCCCTACGTCGAGGATTCCCGCGCCGAGGTGGACATGAACGTCGTCGCCACCGACACCGGCACCCTGGTGGAGATCCAGGGCACCGGCGAGGGCGCGACCTTCCCACGGTCCACGCTGGACAAGATGCTCGACGCCGCGCTCGGCGCCTGCGAGCAGTTGTTCGTGATCCAGCGCGAGGCACTGGAATTGCCGTATCCGGGCGTGCTTCCGGAGGGCCCGGCACCGAAGAAGGCGTTCGGAAGCTAGTGCCCTCGCTACTGGTAGCCAGCCGTAACGCCAAGAAGCTGGCCGAGCTGCGGCGGGTGCTCGATGCCGCCGGGATTACCGGACTGGACTTGGTGTCCCTGGCCGATGTCGCTCCGTACGACGAGGCGCCCGAAACCGGTGCGACGTTCGAGGACAACGCACTGGCCAAGGCTGCGGCTGGCTTTCGTGCCACCGGATTGGCCTGTGTGGCAGATGATTCCGGGATTTCCGTGGACGCCCTCAACGGGATGCCCGGGGTGCTCTCCGCGCGGTGGTCCGGGAGGCACGGCGACGACGCCGCCAATACCGCGTTGCTGTTGGCGCAGCTGGGCGATGTGCCGTACGCCCGTCGCGGCGCAGCATTCGTGTCGGCGTGTGCGTTGGTGTCCGCGTCTGGCCGAACCGTGGTGCGCGGCGAGTGGCCCGGCACGGTCACCCACGAACCCCGCGGCGAAGGCGGGTTCGGGTACGACCCGGTGTTTCTACCTGACGGATCTACTGTGACGGCCGCCGAGCTGTCACCCGCCGAGAAGGACGCGGTATCGCATCGCGGCCGGGCGCTGGCGTTGTTGGTGCCGGCGCTGCGGGAGTTGGCGGGGTCCTAGCGGTGGCGCCGCGTTCGTAACGTGGCGGCGGCGATTTCGCGCTGGGGCCGCCACAGCGTTACGAACGCGAGCCATGGCTCGACGGCGGCTAGAGCTCGAAGCGTTTCTTGAGATCCAACGTGTTGAAGTGCTCGACGATGATGCCCAGCAACGGGATCGTGCCCGCGAGCAGCACACCGATCGTCTTGCCGATGGGCCAGCGGACCTTGACTGCGAGGTTGGCCGTGAACAGCAGGTAGATGAAGTACACCCAGCCGTGCACGATGCCGATCCAGCTCGGCGGATTGTCCACCTGGACGATGTACTTGAGCACCATCTCGTAGCACAGCGCGATGAGCCAGATGCCCGTCGTCCAAGCCAGCACGCGGTAGCCCAGCAGGGCCTTGCGGAGGGTCTCCTTGGGCGTCGAAACAACCGGCGTGACCTCGGCGCCCGGTTCTGGTGCGGTCATCTATCGGTCCTGTCTTTTCTTCTCGGGCTGGGCGTCGGACTTGGCCAGCTCGGCAAGGTAGGCGTTGTACTCGGAGAGTTCTTGGTCGCCGGCGGCCGCCGCCGTGGCCTTGGGGCGTTCCGGCAGCAAGCCTGCGGGAATCTCGGTGACGTCGCCGCTGGGCCGCTCCGGCGGAGCGTCCTCGTAGCGGACGAACTTGTAGTAGGCGTAGAAGCAGAACCCGGCGAACATCGGCCACTGCAGGGCATAGCCCAGATTCTGGAAGGTGCCCGAGGCTGATTCGTAACGGGTCCACTGCCACCAGGCCAGCGCCAGGCAGCCGGCGGCGCCGAGACAGACCAGTGCGATGAGCGCTGGTCTCCTACGCCGTGTAGTGGACATTCGTCCATGGTACGGCGCGGGTCTTGAGGGCCGAAAATACGTGCCAGGATGGGCGGTGATCGGCACTTAGGCTTTTCGCGTGCTCCCAGACATGCTGCTCGATGCTGCGATTGTTCAGGCCGAGGCTCAGGCCTATCTCTCGGACCTCATCGGCGAGGGCACACCCTACGACGGCGGCTGGAGCTTTGATGCCGAAACCCATCAGTTTTCGCTGGCCTCGACGAGTGGCGTGGCGCCTTTCGTCGCACGGAGCGAGCTGCTCGGCGCTGCCTCGGCGGAACGGGGGATGTGGCAGTGGGGATGGGCGAACCCCGATTTCCCGCGCCCGGACGAATACGGAAGCGCCGTGCTCCGCCAGTGCGGCGAGGTGCACGGTATCTCCGAACTGAGCGAAGCGGAGGTGCCGCTCGGCGACGCGACACCGCAAGAGTTCGCGTGGCGGATGGGTGCCATCGCGTCGCTGAATCTCGGGTTGGTGCCCTGCTACACCTTCATGCTCGACGGTGGGATCGTCGGCGTGATTGTGCTGACCGACGATCGGCTGCAGTTGCCCGCGCCGAGCGCGCCCCGACTGCTGCGCTGTGTCGGCGAGGCGCTGCAGGCCCTGCCGGTCGCGCCCCGCAGCTTGTACACGTGGGCGGCGTTGCGCGAAGTGCCGATCAAGGATGTATCGGGCAGCCTGCGGCTCACGCTGCCCGACGGGCATGCCGAGTTCCGTTTCGACGAGCACGACCGACTGATCGACATGTCGGGTCAGGTGCTTCCGTCCGACTAGACCTTGGGGCCGATGAATTCGTCGAGACGAGCCGTGGCGGCCTTGCGGTAGATCGAGACGACGTACTTGGTGGAACGCGTCCACGGGATGCCAAGCCGGTCCAGCGCGGCGGTGAACAGGTTGAGGATGTCCTCCGAGTGATTCGTGAAGTGGTACCGGATGCTCTTGACGCCGCGGTCGTTCGCGACCACCCGGCAACCGTCGCTGTGGATCAGACCGCGCACGAACTCCTCGGTGGATCGGTCCACGAGATCCTGCTGCCAGGGTTCGAGAGCGATGCGGCGGTTGTGCTTCCTGCCGGGCCCGTGCTGGGGGAATAGGCATGGCCAGTGCTTGGAATACAGCGAAACTTGGACGCAACCCTTCTTAGTTACGAGACCTGCGTGTTGACCGGGCATGACAATCTCAACGGCCTGGCGGCATCGGTCGATTATTGCTGGGTACTTCTTGTCGAGCGTGATCCGTAGCCGCCAGACGCGCTTGTTACGCGAGATGTCGCCGTCTCCCAGATAGAGGCCGAGGAGATAGCAATAACTGGAGATGGGCAGCGCACCGAAGTCATGATCTACGCCGCATGGTGACGATGCCGGCTCTTGCAATCGTTTGGGTGGTTGGCTGCGCCAGTCCCGCACGGTTGGACGGGGTATGCCCGTGTGCCGGGCGATAGCGCAGTCGTTCATGCCAGCCGTGATGAGCTGCTGAACCTTGTAGAACTCGTCTGCCGACCGAATTACGTACCCCTCTCGACGGGTGATGCCTCGACGACATTGATGGCCACTGACAGACTCGGCAATCGACAGACCGGTAGGATCAGGACCCTTGCGGGCGTGATGGAACGGCAGACATGCCGGCTTTAGGTGCCGGTGCTCGAGAGAGCGTGTGGGTTCGAATCCCACCGCCCGCACTCTTCATTTGCGATACAGGTTTCATGGTCGGTGGCCGCACCAGCGGTACCAGTGTCGAGCCCGGACCAATAAAATCTCAACGACCCGATGCCTGTCTGGAACTCGGCTCGTGGACAAGTATCTCCGCTCGTGTCAGTTGAGACCCGGGCCGGAGTCGGCCAGACCACCACCACCGACGTGGCTGAGCGCCGTTACGGTGCCATCGAGAACCGCTCGATCGATTGGATCACCCCGGCCGAGCGCCACGGCACACCATGGCGTGTGAGCCCACTGTTCTTCATCGCGAACTGGAGCTTCTTCACCATCGCGCTGGGGTTCACCGGACCGGCACTGGGCCTGTCGGTGGGCTGGGCCATCCTGGCCTCCGCCCTCGGCCTGGTGATCGGCACATTCTTCATGGCCTTCCATGCCACCCAAGGCCCGCGCCTGGGCCTTCCACAGATCATCCAGTCGAGAGCCCAGTTCGGGTTCTACGGCGTGATCGTGGTCGTAGGGATGTCGTTGACCTGCTACCTGGCATTCGGGGTGGTCTACACCATCCTCACCGCGCAGGGGCTGGCCCAGATTTTCGGATGGTCTCCGGTGGTCGTCGGATTGGTGGTGAACATCGCCGGCGGTCTGTTCGCCGTCGCGGGCCACGACCATCTGCACCGGTTGTCGCGGTTGGTGTTCTATGTGACGGTCCCGTTGGTTTTGGTGTTCACCTTGGCGGTGCTGTTCGGCCACGCCGGTGGGACGACGCCGTCGGCGAGCGAGCACGGGTTCGTCGCTTCGGCGTTCTTCACGGTGTTCGCGGTCTCGGCTGCCTACAACATTGCGCTGGCACCGATCGTCTCGGATTACACCCGTTACCTTCCCGAGAAGACATCCTCACGGGCGTTGATCTCCAGTGTGTATGTCGGAGCGGGCATTTCCGCATTGTGGCTGATCTCGCTGGGTGCCTGGTTGTCTGCGCACTACGACGCGGACGACGCGCTGGTGGCATTGCATGATGCGGGCGACAACGTGTTTCACGGATTCGGTGCGGTATTGGCGCTGGCCTCGGCCGCCACTCTCATCGTGTGCATCGCCACCGCCGCCTACAGCGTGACCCTGCAATTTCTCACCGGCGCTGATCTGGTCCGGCGATTCCGGCCGACTCCTACGCTTCGAATCGCCGTCACCGCGGCCACCATCGCCTTCTACCTGGTGGTGGCGTTGCCGTTCGGTGATCATGTCATCAATGCCGCCAGCAACGCGTTGTCTTTGATGCTGTTCCTTCTGGTGCCGTGGACGGCGGTCAACCTGACCGACTACTTCTTCGTCCGCCGCGGCGAATACGCCATCACCGACCTGTTCACCCCGGACGGCGTTTACGGCGGATGGTCCTGGCGTGGCATCGCCGCGTACTTCCTGGGATTCGCCGCCATGATCCCGTTCGCCGTACTTCCCTTCTTCACCGGCACATTTGGGGCATTGCTCGGCGGTATCGACATCTCCTGGCTGGCCGGTCTCACGGTGTCCGCGGTGGCGTACTACACCGTCAGCCGCAATCTCGACCTCACCCTTGAGTTGGCTGCCATCCAGCGCAGCGAAGGCAGCCTCAACGCGGAAGTGCCCGCACCCCACCGCCCGCCGCTGGAGCACGGACTGCTCGACGGCCAGGCCTGATCAACCCTTTCGACGAAGGACTCAACAATGTCGCGTGACAACAGATTTCACCTCGGCTGGTTCGCCAACTTCTGTGTCGACGGATGGAATGAACAGTGGGGATCCACCGGGGGCCAGGATTGGTCGGGCAGCTTCTACGTCGAGCTGGTTCAGCACCTGGAGCGCGCCAAGTTCGACTACCTGCTGCTCGAAGACAAGTTGATGGTGTCGGATGCCTACGGCGGCACCTTCGAACGCGAACTCAAGCACGCGCTGCACTCGCCCAAACTCGATCCCGCACCGCTGATCCCGCTACTCGGCAGCGTCACCGAACATCTGGGGCTGGTGCTGACGCTGTCCTCGACCTTCTATCCGCCGTTCCTGCTGGCCCGGTTGTGCAACACGCTGGACCACCTGACCGGCGGGCGGGTGGGCTGGAACATGGTGACCTCAGCCGAAGACCGGGCGGCGCAGAACTTCGGACTCGACCATCTGCCTCGCCACGACGAACGCTATGCACGCGCCCACGAATACGTCGATCTGGTTCGGGCGCTGTGGGATTCGTGGGAGCCCGACGCGGTGGTCCGGGACCGGGAGACCGGCACCTTCGTCGATCACACCAAAGTCCACACCATCGACTTCGAAGGCCAGTACTACAAGAGCCGCGGGCCGCTGAACACGGTGCCGTCGCCGCAATACCACCCGGTCCTGGCTCAGGCGGGTGGCTCACCTCAGGGCAAGGACTTTGCCGCGAAGTATGCCGACACGGTGGTAGGTACTGCCGCCGATCCGCAAGGCATGATCGCCTACCGCGACGACATCCGCCGGCGAGCAGTCGAATACGGCCGCAAACCCGACGACATCAAGGTGCTGTTCCTGATCACCCCGCATCTGGGTGACACCGATGCGGAGGCACGCGCGAAACTCGACCGATTGGTGAACAACGAGTACTACCTGGAGAAGACGTTGGCGCATCTGGCGGCAATCGTCGAGATCGACTTCACCAAGTTCGATCTCGACAAGCCGCTACCCGACGATCTGCAGACCAACGGCGAACGCGGATCACTGGAAGCCTTCCTGCAACGCGGCAGCGGGAAGACCCTGCGGGAGCTGACGGCGGCCTACCTGTCGACGGAGGATGCGCTGGTCGGCACCCCGGCCACGGTGGCCGATCGCCTCGAGGCGTTGATGGATGAGGTTGGCGGGGATGGCTTCCTGATCACCGCCCCGGGAATGCGTTTGACCCGCAAGTACGTCATCGAGGTGGTCGACGGTCTGGTGCCCGAGCTTCAGCGCCGTGGCCTGACCAGGACGCACTACGAGCACAAGCTGTTCAGAGACAACCTGCTGTCGTACTGAGGCGACGCCGCACACGCCGAGCGACAGTCACGGCGTGGTCTCCGCGGTCCGGTTCGACTGGGCGATGTCTTCCCGCAGCGAAGCGATCTCGGCCCGCAGATCATTGATATGGGCCGCCGTCGCGGCTGCTGTGGCAGCGTCATCATCCGCCACGGTCTGCACGATCCACGACGCAATCGTCGCCGTGATCGAACCGACGAGGCTGATCCCGCCGATCATCAACAGCGCGGCGATGACTCGCCCGGTCGTCGTCACCGGATACATGTCGCCGTAGCCGACGGTGGTGATGGTGGTGATCGCCCACCAGATCGCATCGCCGAAATCGGTGATGTGGGCGTCGGGTTGACCGCGCTCGGCCTGCAGCACGGCCAGCGAGGCGACATAGACCAGCAGGACCGCACCCGAGATCGTGTAGAGGATGACCTTGCCGCGGATCGCGTGGCCGACGGCTTTTTGGATCACACCGATCAGCACGACGAGACGCAGCAGTCGCAGCGGCCGCAAGAGCGGCAGCAGCACGATCGCCAGGTCGGCAAGATGGCGCACGAACCACTGCCTGCGGTCAGGGGCCAGGTACAGCCGTGCCACGTAGTCGGCGCTGAACGCCGCCCAGGACAGCCAGGTGGCCAGAGTGACGGCGTGCGCGACCAGGCCGCGAGGTTGGACGAGTACCTCGACCGAATAGGCGGCAAGGAAGACCCCGGCGACCGCGGCAAGCGGCCACTCCGCGCGGTGTTCCCAACTGGCGAGGCGATCCTGGGTTGTCACGTCAGAGAGTGTGCGGCATGGTCGCCGGATTGACTAAGCGACTCCGTCGGCCGGTACCGCGTTGCCCTTCACGGTGTTGAGAATCTGCACGATGTTGTCGACATCGGTCTCGGGGAACACATCGTCGGGGCCGGTCGGGGCGTGGTCGATGTACGGGGATTCATACAGGCGGGCGGGTTCGACGACGCCGTTGGCGGTGAGCTCGGTGATGATTAGGTTGATGAACCGGATCTGGTCGGCTCCGAACTTGGCACCGTCGAGAAAAGCGGAGAAGGCGTCGACGCTGGCCCCGTGATCCAGGCCCACCAATCTGCGGATGAACAATCCCAGCCCGTGTGACTGTTCTTTGGCCAGTGCGATGTCATCGGCCCCGCCGGTGCCGCTGTCGACGAGCATCTGTTCCAGTGCCGCGAGGTCGGCGGTGGTGAGGGGCTTGTTGCGGCGTAGACGTTGCAGCGCGACGTGGTCTTGGTGCTGTTTGAGGTAGGCCTTGGCCTTGAGTTCGAATCGTTCCCAGTTGGTGCCGGGGGTGATGCCCGGCAGGTCGACGAGGGCGGACTCGCCGAGTTCGTCGGCGAAGTCGGTGTAGACGACCACCTTTTTGGCTTTCTCCAGGAAGCGGAGCAGCCCACGCAATTTGCGTCGTGCGTGCTCAAGCATCGGCAGCGTGACGTCGACCCACCACTGGTCGCCGGCGACGTCGTCGAGCAGCTCCTGCTGTGCCGCGATCGAGGGAATGGCCGTCTGGTTCAACAGGCCTGAGGCGATGTCCTGGATCCTTTCGCGCAACCGCTCGGCGGCCAGGGCATCGCCTTCGAGTTGGGCGAGTTGGCGTCGCAGGACCAGCATGTCGAACCGCTTGGCGTCTTCGTCGTCGTCCTTGTGGGTCGACGGCAATCCGGCCAGGGATTCGGCGACGTCGGCGGCTGTCTCGCTGCTCAGCGCGCCCGCCCAGGGCTCCCACTGCGCGTATTGCTCGACCAGTCGACGGTGCGGCCGCACCAGGAAGTTGTCCAGCGTCATACCGGCAACGACGCGATGCAGCGACCACGCCACGTCGACGCGTAGACCCCGGTCGGTTTCGGTGCCCTGCCCTTCGAGCGGATCGGGATCGGTCGGCGGCTGCAGGTGATCGAGCGCCGTGATCAATCCGAGTCGCGTTTCGAACAACCTCTGGTTCAACGATTTCTGCGACGACCCGGGTGAGCCGGGCAGGTCCTGGCTGAAGTATTCGAGGTTGCCGCAGTAGTCGAAGACGTAGAAGTTCTGCTTGTGCTGCCCCGGGCCGAACAGGTCGGGGCACAGGCGGGTGCCGCGTCCGATCATCTGCCAGAACTTGGTTTTCGAGCGGACCAGCTTGAAGAACACGAGATTGACGACCTCGGGTACGTCGATGCCGGTGTCGAGCATGTCGACCGAGATCGCGATGTGCGGGGCCTTGTCGACGACGGAGAAGTCGTCGATCAGCGATTGTGCGTGCGAGATGCCGTGGGTGATGACCCGTGCGAAATGTCCGGCCAGGTGCGGGTATTGGATGTCGAAGCGGCGGGCGATGAACTCGGCGTGGTCGCGGTTCTTGGCGAAGATGATGGTCTTGCCCAGGCGGTCGCCGGCTGCGACGCGATGTCCCTTGGCCATGAGATCGGCGAGCACCATGTCGACGGTGCTCTCGTTGAACAGAACCTTGTTCACCTCTTCTGAGGTGACCTCGTCGGGGGTGTCATCGCCCCAGTCCAGGGATTCCCATTCGTCCTTTTCGTCCTCGGACAGGTCGGTGTAGCGGATTCCACGGTCGAGAAACTTTGTGCCGCCGGAGATTCCCACGGCCGGCACCAGGAAGCCCTCTTTGACCGCGTCGTCGAGTCCGTAGGCGTCGGTGGGCACTCCGTCCTCGAGGTGGAAGAGGCGGTAGGTGTTGTGGTCGACCTCGTCCTTCGGGGTCGCAGTCAGGCCGACCAGCAGCGAGTCGAACCAGTCGAAGATGGCCCGGTACTTCTGGTAAACCGAGCGGTGGGCTTCGTCGATGACCACCAGGTCGAAGTAGCCGGGTCCGAATTTCCTTGTCCCCGAGCTGGTGTCGTTGATGAGATTCATCATCGTCGGGTAGGTGCTGACGTACACGCGCCCGTCCGTGACCTTCTCGGTCAACAGGTTCACCGTGGTGGCGTCGGGAAGATGCGCCTTGAAGGCGTTCGCGGCTTGGGTGACCAGCGCGGTGCGGTCGGCCAGGAACAGCACCCGCTTGGCCCAGTTGGCCTCCATGAGCTGCTTGACCAGGGCGATGACGGTGCGGGTCTTACCTGACCCGGTGGCCATCACCAACAAGGCTTCGCGGCGTTTGTCCGTGAAGGTTTCGTCGATGGCCCGGATGGCGCGGTGTTGGTAGTGGCGTTCGACGATCGCCGAATCGATCGGGGCGTCGGTGAGCGGCTGGCGCGTCGAGCGGCGCTGCACCATCAGTTCCAGCTCGTCCCGAGTGTAGAACCCCTGGATGTCCCGCGGTGGATAGCCGGCCGCGTCGTCCCAGATCCAATGCTCAAAGCCGTTGGTATAGAAAATGACCGGGCGCCGACCGGTCATGGCCTCCAAACAGTCGGCGTACAGCTTGGCCTGCTGTTGGCCGAGGTGCGGGCTCTTCGAGGTGCGTTTGGCCTCCACCACTGCAAGGGGTAGTCCGTCGGCGCCCCACAGCACATAGTCGACGTATCCGGTGCCGTTGTCGGGCGGCATGCCGGTGACCTTGTACTCCCGGTCTTTGGCGTCTGCCAAGGGCCAGCCGGCCTCGCCCAGCATCAGGTCGATGAAGGTGTCGCGGGTCTCGGCCTCGGTGTAGTCACGGTTGTCAGGCTGTTGGTTGGCGGCCTGTGCCTTCTTGATTTCCTCACGCAGCCCGGCGATCTCAGCCTCGTGCGCGGCGGCAAGCTCGTCCTTCTCGGCCAATGCCTTGGCGTGGGCTTCGTCCTGCTTCTTGAACTTCTCGGCGAGCTGGGCCACTTCCTGGCGGCTCAGGGGAGCGGCCTTGGCGGCCAGCTTCGGGTCGAAGGGCAGCTTCAGCGGAGCGGCCTTCGGATAGGCCGAGTGGTGATAGACGGCCCACACCATGATGTGGTGCAGTTCGCGCAGGACAGCCAGCGCGATGTTCGGCGCGATCGGTTTCTGTTCGTGCACGGCCGCATTGCCGGCTTTACGGATCAGATTCAGTTTCTGCACGATCGCCGGCGGAACCTTGGAGCGGAATGGCGGCTCGTTGATGCGTGCCGACAGGTCGTTCTTGTAGGGGAGCGGCAGCGCCAGGACGTCGTACAGCAGGCCGACGAGTTGCTCGACGGCACGTCGGCTGTAGAAGCAGGCTGAGCGCGGGTCAGAGTTGAGGTAGCTTTCGGCGCGCGCGCAGTCGGCATTGATCTCTGGCCAGTCGGCGGCACCGACGAAAGCAAAGTTGGTCACGACGCGCCCCCTATGCGCTGGCCCAATACTCGGCGTAAAGCAAATTGATCAATTGATCGGCTGGTGAATGGAACTTATCAACTTTGGTCTGCCGACTTCGACGGACATGGCATCTCCTCGTGCGGGTGGGTTGAACCGAACCGGACTGTCTAACAGGTGCCTCTGACATCGCATGCCTTCGGTGGGCCACCCAAAGGACCGAGCATTCGCCCGAGAATGCCCGCTGGAGAGACCGGTCGTGCTGAAATTGTGGCCATGACGCAGCACGAGCCCTTGGCCATGCCGCTCGAAGAGGCGATGCGTACTCAACGGGCGATCCGTCGGCTCAAGGATGAGCCCGTTGATGATGCACTCGTGCTTCACATTCTGGAACTCGCGATGAAGGCGCCGACGGGTTCAAACGCACAGAATTGGGAGTTCATCGTCGTCAAGGACCGCGAGGTCGTCGCGAAACTCGGCGGCTTGAATCGACGGGCCTTGAAGTTCGGCGGCCCGATTTACCGGCGCGTCGTTGTCCGCCGCATGGATGACCAGATGCTGAGGATCGAGAAGGCCGTGCAATGGCAGGCGGATCATTTCGACGAGATCCCCGTCGTAGTCGTCGCCTGCCTCAAGGGTGTCATTCCGCTCTGGCCGTCGGTGGCGGTGAGCAGTGCCTACGGTTCTATTTTTCCCGCGGTGCAAAACCTCTTGCTGGCGGCACGTGCATCTGGCTTGGGTGCAGCACTGATCACCATGCCGTTGTGGAGCAAGCTGTTGGCGCGGCGCACCCTGGGCTTGCCGTGGAACGTCACTCCGTGTGCGGTCATCCCGCTGGGCTGGCCGAAGGGCAAGTACGGGCCGACGACACGTCGGCCGGTCGGAGAATTCGTCTCGCTCGACCGCTACGGCAATCGACCGTTTCTGTAGGCAGCGCGGCTGGCTGATCGGTCCTGGCGGCCAGACCGTATCGTTCCATCTCACCAAGGCCGCCAAGGCGGACGGCGCATTGGTCGGCGCGGAAGGGTACCGATACACGTGAGCAAGCGGTTGATCGCGACGATGTTGGCAGTGATGGCGATTGTCGCGGGCTGCGGCAAAGGCGATGGCGCTGCCGCTTCGATTGTCACCCCCGACCATGCCCAGGCCTCTCCGTCTGGCACGTACACCGCCTTCGCCGAGCAGGGGCCAGAAGACAAAGGGGAGAAGCCCTGGGTGGTGGTGGTTCGGGACAAGGCCGGCAAAGAGGTCTTCCATGACCATTCCTCGTACAGCGCCGACAAGGGCGTGATGATCACTTGGCTGTCCACCGAGCCCGAACAGCTCTGGGTGTATTCGGGTGATGCAGGGGTCTACCGGATCGCTCCGGGCAGCCACGGCGGATGGACCAGGGCCGGCGTCAAATCCGAGAACGTGCCGTCGGAAATATCCCGTCTTTGGGAGTCTTCGCGTTCCTGATTCAAAGAGCCGTCGGTTAGGTGCAGACTCGAGGCGCGAGACGGGAGGAGTACCGATGATTGACGTCCTTCCCGACATGCCCGAGGGCGTGTTCGGTATCCGAGTGTCGGGTCGAGTGCGCGGTGATGATCTGCGCGAATTCCGGCCGACGATGGACGAATTACTGAAGACCGGTGAGATCCGGATCGTCGAGGTGATTTCACCGGACTATGAGGGATTCGGGTCCGGCGGGCTGGTTCAGGATCTGAAGCTCGGCTTCGGTGCCCTGATACAGCACCACTCCGCGTTCAAACGGATTGCCGTGGTGTCCGACAAGGATTGGGTCGCCCACGCCATGCATGCCTTCGCGTGGATGGTCCCCGGCGAGTTGAAGATGTTCGGCCTCGACGAACTCGATGCGGCCAAGGAGTGGGCCGCGGGCTGAGGCCTTCAGGCGAGGGGGTATTCGTCTTCACCCGCGCGGTCGGACAGGTCGAACCGGATGTCGCACAGGTGGACATGGCCGGGGATCTCCTGCTCCGTGAAGGCAACGTGCGGTGTGGACGACTAGGGCACTACCGCCTGTACGGATCCCCAAGGGCGTGGTTTTGTGTTGTCCCGGTCGTGGTCGGGTTGGATGCCCAAGGTCTGAACAAATTTTGCTCAATCCGGCCGCCATTGGCGTTGTCTCAAAGGCGATCACGGCGAACTGCATCAGAGTTCCCCTCGGAATGCGCGGGCTTGGAGGGAGGCGAAGAGCTCGTCGAGATCGTCGGTTGTGACTCGTGGCACGGCCGCTACCCGGCGCGCAAACTCGAACTGTCGCTTGACCGGGACATTTGGCAGTTCAAGCTGTTCGAGCTTGGTTTTCGAGATGTTCTTCATCGAGCCGCCCGTTCCACTGGAAAGCTGGCTGACGCGGCGGCGCACCGATGGTGTGCGGAACAGCGACCAGTAATAGAGCGGATTGCTGTCAGGGTTCTTCCAGACGAATCGCCAGATCTTGTCTGGCAAGGCGATGTCGGACGGTGCTACATCCACATAGGCAACGGCGCCTACCAGTTCAGCTGTGTTCGCGCGGCTGATCAGAAGGTCGCCTGATCGCACCATGTGTTCGGAAGGTGGCTGGTAGTCGGGTGGGAGAGGTTTGGACTCTACTGCTTTGAATTGACCCGAGGTGACTGCGCTGATCTTCAGGACACGGTACTTGGATGCGGAGTTTTCGTCGTCGGCGACGAGATTGCGTCCACCTTTGAGGTCAGCCACTTCGCAGAACCGCACACTCTCGTCAGTTCCTAGGTAGAAATCGGGATCCCCGAACATGTCGAAGAAGATCGACTGTGCGAGGTCATTGAGCTGAGACACCACGTGGCGTCTTTTGACACGGAGTGAGTCGGCATGGTCGAGGATCGCGGCGATGCGGCGCTGCTCCTCGAGTGGCGGCCTAGGTACCTGGATCTCTTTGAGAAATTTGAAGTGGCGAGAATAGCCGGCATCTGGCAGAGCGACCGTGCGGAGATAGTGGTAGACGAACTTCGGATGGAAGTCGCCTCGCGTGCGAAGTACCTTTACGCCGTCAGCGCCCATTGCGAACGGAAAATCGACGTATTTCATCGCACGGGTGTGGTCACCAAAGATGATTTTCGGTCCGGCATGCCTGAACGCATGGCTGGTGTTGTCTGTGTATCCGGAGACCAAGCCCTTGCCTTGGTCGACCACCGGTAGCTGACCCGACTGGCGGTATTCGGAACGAGGTACTTTGGAGTTTCCGCCGGTAATATCCTCAACCGCTTCGAGGAACGCGACCGTCTTCACGACAGCATCGCCTTCAACTCGGCGAGCCCGACAGTAATCTCGCCTTCGAGCTTCTCTATCTCGGCGATGATCTCCAACGGTGGCCTGTGCTCGACCTCGTCGTGCACGATCTCCTTGTACCGGTTCAGCGACAGGTCATACCCCTGGGCGACGATATCTGCGACCGACACGCAGAACGACTGCTCAGTGCGTGCTCGTTCCAGCTCCGAGGAGCCTCGTGAACTCCACCGCGACAACGCATCCGGCAGATCATTGGCCTCGACCGGATTCCGCTTGTCATCGAGTGAGAACCCGTCGGCGGTGACGTCGTAGAACCACACGTTGTCGGTGCCGCCGGAGTTCGTTTTGGTGAACAGCAAGATCGCAGTCGACACACCGGCATACGGCTTGAACACACCGGACGGCAGCTTCACGATGCCATCGAGCTTCTGATCCTCGACCAGGATCCGCCGAAGTTCCTTGTGCGCCTTGGAGGATCCGAAGAGCACGCCGTCGGGCACGATCACCGCGGCTCGCCCGCCGGGCTTCAGAAGCTTCAAAAATAGTGCCACAAAGAGAAGTTCGGTCTTTTTGGTCTTGGCGACGCGCTGCAGATCCTTGGACGTGGCCTCGTAGTCCAGCGATCCGGCGAACGGGGGATTGGCCAGGATCAGGGTGTACTTCTCGGTGTCCTCACTGGCACCTTCCGACAGTGAATCTCGGTAGCGGATATCGGGAGATTCGACACCGTGCATCAGCATGTTCATGCTGCCGATGCGCAGCATGGTCGAGTCGAAGTCATAGCCGTGAAACATGCTGTTGTGGAAGTGCTTACGCTGGGCAGCGTCAGTGAGTACCGATGAATGCTCGTCGCGCACATACTCCGACGCCGCCACCAGGAACCCGGCCGTGCCGCAGGCAGGGTCACAGATCTCATCGGTGGGCTGGGGAGCGGTGATCTTGACCATCAACTCGATGATGTGGCGCGGGGTACGGAACTGCCCGTTCACCCCCGCGCTGGCGATCTTGGACAGCAGGTACTCGTACAGGTCGCCGTTGGTGTCGCGGTCGGTCATCGGGATGTCGTCGAGCATGTCGACAACCTTGGACAGCAGGGCCGGCGTGGGGATGGTGAACCGGGCATCACGCATGTGCTCGGAGTATGTCGACCCGTCGCCGCCGAGGTCACGCAGGAACGGGAACACCTTGTCGCCGACGGTGGAGAACATCACCGCCGGCTCGGCGTTCTTGAACTGCGACCACCGCAGCTGCTGCTGATCCGGCCCGAACCGCAGCCCCTCGGACTTACCGGTCACGCGGGCTTTTTTCTCGGCGAGGATCTCCAGGTCGTCCAGGCGGCGAATGAACAGCAGGTAGGTGACCTGCTCGATCACCTCCAGAGGATTGGAGATACCGCCGGACCAGAACGCGTCCCACACCCGGTCGACCTTGCTCTTCAGCTCACCCGTGATCACTGCACTGCCCCTTGCTGCCGTTAAGAACCGAACCGAACTGTATATAGGACCCCGCCGACAAATGGGGCGATATCCGTGAATGGACGCACGGACGGACGAGGCGGCAAGGCAGATGAGAAGTCACGCTAGCTTGGGCACGCGCCCTCAAGCACGGTGAGACTCTCGTTGAATTCCGCTGAGATATACAAGGACTCGCGAATCGATGGTCGTGGCCCAGTAGCCCCTGGAGCGAGGTTCGCCATCTTGGCTGCCCGCTCGGCCATCGTGTCGGCTCGTTCAGCCAGGCCCGGGTCACCGTGGATCTGATCAGCGAACCCATGTAGCCGTGCCGACCACTGGGTGTAATCAGCGGCGGTGACTTCGTCTCCAGCGTCCTTCTTGGAGATGACAGCTCGGGCGAACTGTCTGCTGTAGTCGAGCATCGACCGGATGACGGCGCAATCTGAGGCCGGACGACTGGACAGTACGAATACGCCCGCAGCAAGCGCGACCGTCGCAACAAGGCCGATCCCGCCGAGAATCAACCACCTACGTCCGGTCATCTACGACGCCTCTGCGGGTTCGGAGGGGCACAGCATCGAAATCAACGCTGGGGTCGCTCCACACGCTGGAGCGCGACCCTAGCGTCGCACTCGGCGCCAAGCCAGAACGAACCAGCCCTACTTGTTGAACTTCCCGCTCAGATACTCAGCCCGACAAGCATTCCGAGCCAGCTTGCCGCTCGTCGTGCGGGGGATCACGCCGGCGGCGACCATGCGGACGTCGGCCACCCGGATCTGGTGGTGGCGTGACACCGCGGCGCGCACGGCGTCGACGATCGGGCCGGGCTCGGCACGTCCGGCTCCGGCGGCCCGCTCGGCGACGATCACGAGTTCTTCACCGCGGTCGCCGACCACCGAGAACGCCGCGACGTAGCCCGAGCGCACGGCGGGCGACGACGCGCTCACCGTGGTCTCGATGTCGTGCGGGTAGTGGTTGCGTCCGTCGATCAGGATCATGTCCTTGATCCGGCCGGTGAGGTACAGCTCGCCGTCGAGGTAGACCCCGAGGTCGCCGGTGGCCAGCCAGTGGCCGTTGTCGGGCACCTCCTCGGCGTGGCTACCGGTCGTCAATCGGGTCTGCAGCTTGTTGGCGAACACCCGCTCGCTCTCATCGACGCGGCCGAAGTACCCCTGGCCGACGTTGTTGCCGTGCAGCCAGATTTCTCCGACGGTGCCGTCGGCCAGTTCGTCACCGTCGGGGCTGGCGATGACCGCCCACTGGTTCGGAATCGGCTGGCCGCAGGAAACGTGTGTGACGGCGCCCTCGTCGGTCGGGTCGACGGTCACCGCGCGTCCGGCACTGAGTTGTTCGCGGTCGAGGTAGACCGCGGTGGCCGCGGCGCTCGGGGCGATGCTGGCCACCGACAGCGTCGCCTCGGCCATGCCGTAGGACGGTTTGATCGCAGTCGCGGGCAGCCCGTACGGGGCGAACGCCGAGGTGAACTTCTCGACGGCGGCCATGGTCACGGGCTCGGAGCCGTTGAGGAGCGTGACCACATTGGTCAGGTCCAGCGTCTCGCCCTCGGGCGGCAGGCCGCGCTCGGAAGCCAGCTCGAAGGCGAAGTTCGGGGCTGCGGCGAAGGTGCGACCGTGTGCAGCCTCTTCGGCCAGCCGCTTGATCCAGCGGTACGGGCGGCGGACGAATGCCATCGGGTCCATCAGGCTGATGTGTCCACCGCACAGCGCCGGGAACATGATCATGATCAGGCCCATGTCGTGGTACAGCGGCAGCCAGCTGACACTGCGGATACCGGTGTCGAGATCGCCGGCCAGGATCATCTGGATGACGTTGGTGCACACGTTGCGATGGGTGATCTCCACACCGGCAGGCGTGCGTGTCGACCCCGACGTGTATTGCAGGTAGGCGATGTCGTCGATGTCGACCTCGGGGTCGACGTACATCTCGGCCAGCGTGTCCGGGACGGCGTCGACGGCGATCACGCGGGGACGCTCGGCGGCCGGCAGCGTCTTGATGAACGTGCGGACCGATTCGGCAGCAGACGTCGTGGTGAGCACTGCCGTCGGTTTGGCGTCGGCCAGGACTGCGGCCAGCCGCTCGGCGTGACCGGCCAGCGCCGGTGCGAACAGCGGCACCGCGATGTTGCCGGCGTGCACCGCCGCGAAGAACGCCGCGACGTACTCGACACCTTGCGGGGCCAGGATCGCCACCCGGTCGCGGGGCTTGGTGACCTGCTGCAGTCGGGCGCCGACGGCGCACACCTGTGACCACATGGCATTCCAGCTGAGCTCGACGGCACGACCCTCGGGGTCGGTCGAGTAATCGAGGAAGCGGTACGCAGGCTCATCTCCATAGATGAACCGGTTGCGATCCAGGAACGACGTCAAGGTGACCCCGTCGGGTACGACGATCGTGCCGTCGTCGCGAACGTAGTTTTCGACGTTCGACACCGACGAATCAACAGCACTGGTTGCAGCGGGAACCCGACCCATAACCCGTAAGACTAATAGCGGCTCTAATAAAGCCTGGCAGCGTGGTCGGGTGTGGGTTATCACCGAGTGCCGAAAATGTGTCGTGCGTCTCTCTATCGGGGCCCGTCAACGGCATAAGTCCCGTTATTGTCCGTGAATTCCACGATCACCCGGCGCAGCGTGTCGTTGACCTCAACCGCGCAGGTGAACGTCGCGCCTGTCCGCACGACCGGATTCTTGCCGCCGTTGCATGCCACCGCGACGACCCGGTTGGCCCCGTAGCCGTTGACCGGATCGGACAAGATCTGCGCCACCCCGGCCTCGGCCTGACGGACGTCCAGCCGGGTGCCGGTGGCATCCGAGCGGCTCCACGCCCACAGCCCGGTGCCGACCACCGCGACTGCGCCCACGACGATCGCCGCACCGATGAGCAGACGCCGATCGGTCGGCTTGGGCTGCGACGGCGGTTGCGGTGCGCGTGGCGGTGGCGCGGGCCGCGCATGGTGCTGCGGCTGCTGGGGCGGCGACGGCTGTCGCGGGGGTTGCGGCGTCCACACCGGCCGGGCCGGGCGAGCCCCAGGTGGCGGAGTGCCGCCCGGCAGGGGTGCGCCGCCTGGCCGCGCCCACCATGGTTGGTCGGGACCGCTCATCGACTCTCCTCGACTAGACTCATCAGCTCACGCGAACCGTTGGTAGCACTGCGCGTCGTCGCCTTGCAGGCCGGACCGGTAGGCCAGGATGCGGGTGAACCCGGCGGGCAGCACCCTGCCGTTGACGTCGCTGGCGGCCAGCCCGTTCGTGAGCAGGCCGCTGATCGCCTCGTCGGTGTCACCGGCTGACAGCGTGATCGGTAGACCGGGCTCGGCCATCCTGGCCTGCCCCACACCGGTCAGGCAGCCGGTGCGCATGGCTGCCACCGGAGTGTCGAGTACCAGGCCCTTCTCGTGCTGCACGGCGAGCGCATACCGCGATGTCAGGACGGAGATGGCCGAATTGTCGCCTTGTAGGAGCTCACGCTCGTCGTTCTCATTCCTGGCTTCCCCCAACGCTTTCATCCCGTCGAGATCCACCACGATGGTGTTGGTCGCCGGACAGTAGGACGCCGGCGGCGACGGCCCCGCGTCGGGACATGCGGTGGGCTCGGTACTCAACGTCGGTGGGTTGGCCGGTGCATAGACCTGCTGCAGCGACTGCATGGTCTTGTCCAGCAGATCGGCGGTGATCGTGCTGTTCGCACTCTGCGGCCCGCCGAAGAAGTCGAGGAACTTGGGCAGATCACCGCGACGGTTCTTGATCTCGTCGGAGTCGATGGCCGCGCATTGGTCGATGTTGCCGCTGAAGCCGATCTGGAACGCGCTGACGCGGTCCAGCGCCGACCCGTGTTCGTTGCCGGTGAGTGTCGCGTCGACCCGTGTCATCAGAGGATCGCGGATGTAGATGAGACCGCCCAGGACGTGGTTGAGGCCGTCGCCGGTGCTCAACTCGAAGCGCGGTGATTTACCCGCGGCCACCCAGCGCAGGTAGACCCCGGCGAGGCAGTCGGCTTGCTGCTCGGCCACCAGCACGGGCGTGCTCTCGTTGATCAGCCGGGCCTGCTGCTGGACGGCATGGCCGTACTCGTGGGCCATCACCCCGACGACACCCATCTGGCCGAAATACTGTGCCGCAACGGGAATCGCCACGCCGCGGTCCCAGGCCATCACGTCGCTCTTGAGGCAGTAGAAGGCGTTGGTCAGCCCGACGGTGTTTTCCCCGCAGATCTCGAGCCCGGGGGAGAGGTCGGAGTTGAACGAGACGAGCCGGGACACGGGGGTGAAGGTTCCCGGCAGTGATCCGCCGGTGTAGTTCTGTGACCAGAAATTCTCGATGTCGTCGACGGCAAGCAGGGCCAGGTCGTCGATCTGGCCGCCGTCGGTGTTCTCGGCACGGCGGGTCGGCCCGGGTGCGTCGGACCGGATGCCACTGTGGCCGTCGGTCACCGGCAGGCCACCGACCCGGTCGGGCAGAAACATCATCGAGGTCGCCCGGCCCCCGACCATCGGGGCGTTCCCGCAGCCGGCCAGCAATACCGCACAACAGGCCAGACCGAGCCACCAGCGAAGCCTCGCCAATTGAGCCGCCTTCCGTGCGATCCGCCTCAGCCAGTTCTACCTGCTCGTGCCGACGTTCGGCACGGGCCGTCGGTGACCTGCGCGACAATGGCACCCGATATGTGCACGTTCGACGATCTGCTGGCCCGGGTGCTGGCCCGCGCGGCAGAGCCGGGGACGTCCGTCATCGGGATCGCCGGGGCGCCGGGGGCGGGTAAATCCACGCTGACCGAGGCGCTGGTCGCCGCGGCGCGGGTCCGCCTCGGCGTCGACGCGGTGGCCCACGTTCCGATGGACGGGTTCCACCTCGCCGATGTGGAACTGCACCGGCTGGGCCGGCTGGACCGCAAGGGCGCGCCCGACACCTTCGACGTTGCCGGCTATGCGGCGCTGTGGCGCCGTATCCGCGCACGCGCCGAGGTGGTCTACGCCCCGGGCTTCGAGCGCGACATCGAGCAACCGGTGGCCGGTGCGATCCCGGTGTTCCCGGACGCGGCCGTGGTGCTCACCGAGGGCAATTATCTGTTGCTCGACGACCCGGGGTGGTCGGCGGTAGCCGCTGAGATCGATGAAATCTGGTACTGCGCAATACAAGACGAAGTGCGCATCGCGCGTCTGGTGGCCCGTCACATCAATTTCGGCAAGCCGGCCGCGGTGGCGCAGCGCTGGGTCGCCGAGGTCGACGAACCCAATGCGAGGTTGGTGGCCGCCACCGCGTCGCGGGCCGATCTGCTGGTGTCGATCGCCGCCGCGATGGGCCCAGTGATGCCCAACTCACATTGATGTCGTCTGTGCGCATTCTCACGTCTGATCGAGTTGCTATAACTATCAGCCGCGGCCAGAATCTAGGTGTAAATCTGGAATCATTCCAGAAAATCATGCGAGATTGGATAGGTTGCGATGGCGCTTTTGACGATTGGTTCTCAGTTCCCGGAATACGACCTGACGGCCGTGGTTGGCGGAGATCTGTCCAAGGTCGACGCCAAGCAGCCCGATGACTATTTCACCCGCGTCACCAACAAGGACGATGAGGGTAAGTGGCGGATCGTCTTCTTCTGGCCCAAGGACTTCACCTTCGTGTGCCCGACCGAGATCGCCGCGTTCGGCAAGCTCAACGAGGACTTCGAGGATCGCGACGCCAAGGTTATCGGGGTGTCGGTGGACAACGAGTTCGTGCACTTCCAGTGGCGTGCGCAGCACGAGGATCTGAAGACGCTGCCGTTCCCGATGGTCTCGGACCTCAAGCGTGAGCTCTCGCAGGCCGCGGGCGTGCTCAACGCCGACGGTGTGGCTGACCGCGCCACCTTCATCGTCGATCCCAACAACGAGATCCAGTTCGTCTCCGTGACCGCTGGTTCGGTGGGCCGCAACGTCGACGAGGTGCTGCGCGTTCTCGACGCGCTGCAGTCCGACGAGCTGTGCGCCTGCAACTGGAAGAAGGGCGACCCGACGCTGAACGCCGGCGAGCTGTTGGCCGAGGCGGTGTAACCATGAGCATCGACAACATCAAGGAAGCGCTTCCGGAGTACGCGAAGGACCTCAAGCTCAACTTCGGCAGCATCGTGAAGTCGACCGAGCTCACCGAGCAGCAGCTGTGGGGCGCCCTGGTGGCCACCGCTGCGGCGACCAAGTCGGAGCGCCTGCTGAAGGAGATCTCCGAGGACGCCCTCGACGTGCTGAGTGCGGAGGCCTACAACGGCGCCCTCGGCGCTGCGGCGATCATGGGAATGAACAACGTCTTCTACCGCACCAAGGGTCAGCTCGATGGTCGCTACGACGATCTGCGGGCAGGTCTGCGGATGAACATCATCGCCAACCCCGGTGTGCCCAAGGCGGATTTCGAGCTGTGGTCGCTGGCGGTGTCTGCGATCAACGGCTGCTCGCACTGCCTGTCGGCGCACGAGACCGTGCTGCGCGACGCCGAGGTGTCCCGCACGACGATCTTCGAAGCCATTCGGTTGGCGTCGATCGTCTCCGGGGTGGCCCAGGCGCTGCTCACCGCGGACGCGCTCGCCGCAGTCTGATGCCGTAAGCCTCCACAAAAGGGGCTTACGCGCATAACCCAACAGATAAACTCGCCTCTCGCGATTGGAGAGGCGAGTTTTCTGTTGATGGCACCGAAGAGAAACGCCCGCATCGACCCAATCGTGCGGAAGGCGATCACCGGCGCGTCCATCGGTAACGCGGTGGAATGGTTCGACTTCGCCATCTACGGATTCCTGGCGACCTACATCGCCGCCAACTTCTTCCCGTCCGGCAACGAAACAGCCGCACTGCTCAACACATTCGCGATCTTCGCCGCCGCGTTCTTCATGCGCCCGCTCGGCGGCTTCGTGTTCGGTCCACTGGGGGACCGGCTGGGCCGCCAGCGGGTGCTCGCCGTGGTGATCCTGTTGATGTCGGCCGCCACGCTGGGTATCGGCCTGCTGCCCACCTACGCGACCATCGGTGTGGCCGCCCCATTACTACTGCTCCTGCTGCGGTGCCTGCAGGGATTCTCGGCCGGCGGCGAATACGGCGGCGGCGCAGTGTATCTCGCCGAATATGCGGGCACCCGATGGCGTGGGCTCACCGTGACGTTCATCGCATGGTCTGGCGTGCTCGGCTTCCTGCTCGGCTCGATCACCGTCACGGTGTTGCAGGCATATCTACCGCCCGACGCCATGGAGAGCTATGGCTGGCGTATCCCGTTCCTGGTGGCCGCACCGCTCGGCCTGGTCGGCCTCTACATCAGGCTGCGGCTCGACGACACGCCTGAATTCGCCAAACTCGACGCGACCGACCGGGTGGCCACCTCGCCACTGCGCGAAGCCGTCGGCACAGCCCGGCGGGCGATCCTGCAAGTCATCGGCCTGTTCATCGTGTTCAACGTCGGCTACTACGTCGTCTTCACCTTCCTGCCGACGTACTTCATCAAGACGCTGCACTTCAGCAAGACCCAGGCATTCGTCTCGATCACCCTGGCCAGCCTGGTGGCGTTGATCCTGATCCTGCCGTTGGCGGCGCTGTCGGA
The DNA here is from genome assembly GCF_004762045.1 of Mycobacterium sp. DL99. GTDB lineage: Bacteria > Actinomycetota > Actinomycetes > Mycobacteriales > Mycobacteriaceae > Mycobacterium. The sequence continues at coordinate 4,646,397 of NZ_SJOM01000007.1, read as the reverse complement.
CCGGATCGGACGCAGGCCCCTGCTGATCGCGGGCTCGGTGGGCTTCGTCTTGCTGGCGTATCCGCTGTTCCTGCTGATGAATTCGGGATCGGCGGCGGCGGCGATCGCCGGGCACTGCGTGCTGGCCGCCGTCGAATCGGTGTATGTGGCGACCGCCGTGACGGCCGGCGTCGAACTGTTCGCCACCCGCGTGCGCTACAGCGGTTTCTCGATCGGCTACAACATCGCGGTGGCATTGTTCGGCGGGACCACCCCATATGTGGTCACCTGGCTCACCGCGACGACCGGCAACAACCTGGCGCCCGCGCTGTACCTCATTGCCGCGGGCATCGTCTCGCTGGCCACCGTCCTGACCTTGCGCGAGAGTGCGGGGCGGCCACTGTCGGGTGTGGATGACCCAGCCGGTCAGCAACGTGTCACGATGACACCGTGAGCGCGACAAGAGGACGCCCGACCAAAGCCGACGTTGCCAAACTGGCCAATGTCTCCACGGCAACCGTCAGCTATGTGCTCAACAACGTTCAAGGGCAACGCATCTCGGAGCAGACCCAGGCCGCGGTGCGCAAGGCCGCGGCCGATCTCGGTTACCGGCCCAACCTGGCGGCCCGCAACCTCGCGGTCGGTGGCAGCGGCGTGGTGCTCTACATCGTGCCGCGGACCGATCTGGGCGAACTACCTCTGGAGGTCGGCAGTCGCCTCACCACCGCGCTCGGCCGGCACGGCATCGTGCTGTCGATGCAGCTCGAGACCGACGACGGCCAGAACATCGTCGACGCGGTGGCGAACCTCAACCCGGTGGCCGTTGCCGGCGTCTTCCCGCTCACCGGTGCTGCTGCCGCGGCTGTCGAGGCGGCGCGGATTCCGCAGATCTACCTGGGCAGCGAGAAGCTGCGCGCGCTCGGATCGTTGCACCTGACTGTCGGGGTGATGCGGGTCGAGCATCTGATGTCACGCGGCCACACGCGTCTGGGCTTCGCGTATTCCGGCTCTGAGGTGCTGCGGCCGCTCGGTGACTACTGGCTGTCGGGTCTGCGGGTGGCCGCCGGCGAGCACGGCCTGCCCGAGATCGACGTCGACAGCGTGGCCACCGACGGATCGGATGCGGCAGCCGTCGTGTCGAAATGGGTGTCCGGGGGCGTGACGGCCGTATGCGCGCAGAGCGATGAGACGGCGTTCGTGGTGCTGCACGGAATACGCCGGGCCGGCTTGCGCTGCCCTGACGATCTCGCGGTCATGGGGGTCGACGCGATACCGCTGGGTGCGGTCAGCTCCCCACCGCTGACCTCCGTCGCCTTCGACGCCAAGACCATTGTCGATGCCGCGGTCCCGGCCATGATGGCCGAACTCGGATATCCGACGGTCGCCGACGTCGACGGCAGCGACCCCGCCGGGCTCATCGTGCGCGACAGCACCTGAGCATTACATGTGAACTGCAAACCGTAACTCGTGGTGGCCTTGTCCGGTGACCGTCCCGCCGTGTAACTTACGCGGGTAAGTAACTCTCCGCAGCCCTCAGAGAGGCGGACCGCCGTGAGTGTGAGCACCACCAGTGACGTGTACTTCGACCCGTACGACGTCGAGATCAACGCCAACCCGTATCCGACGTTCGCCCGGCTGCGCGAGGAATCGCCGCTGTACTACAACGAGCAACACGACTTCTATGCGTTGAGCCGTTTCGCCGATGTCAACAAGGGACTCGTCGATCATGAGACCTTCAGCTCAGCCCGCGGCGCCATCATCGAACTGATCAAGGCGAACATCGACATCCCCTCGGGCGCCCTGATTTTCGAGGATCCACCGATCCACACCGTGCACCGCAAGCTGTTGGCCCGGATGTTCACCCCGCGCAAGATCAATGCGCTGGAGCCCAAGATCCGGGAGTTCTGCGCGCAGTCACTCGACCCGCTGGTGGGTGCCGGAAAGATCGACTTCATCAAGGATTTCGGCGCGATCATGCCGATGCGGGTGATCAGTGCGCTGCTGGGCATCCCCGAGGACGACCAGGAGATGATCCGCGACCACGGCAACGATCAGTTGCGCACCGAGGCCGGCAAGCCGATGAAAGCGGCCCGCGAGGGTCTGGTCGACGGCTCGATCTTCGAGACGTACATCGACTGGCGCAAGGACAATCCGTCCGACGACATCATGACCGATCTGCTCAACGTCGAGTTCACCGACGAGCACGGGATTACCCGCAACCTCACCCGCGAGGAACTGCTGATCTACATCAACGTGGTGGCAGGTGCGGGTAACGAGACCACCACGCGGCTGATCGGTTGGGCGGCCAAGGTGCTCGCCGAGCATCCGGATCAGCGCCGCCAGTTGGTCGAGAATCCCGCGCTCATCCCGCAGGCCATCGAAGAACTGTTGCGATTCGAGCCGCCGGCCCCGCACGTGGCCCGTTACGTCACCCGTGACGTCGAGTTCTACGGCCAGACGGTTCCCGAGGGCGGCGTGATGATGATGCTGATCGGTGCGGCGGTCCGCGACAGTCGTCAGTTCCCGCCCGACGGTGAGGTTTTCGACATTCACCGCGAGCAGCGCCAGCATCTGGCGTTCAGCGTCGGCACCCATTACTGCCTGGGCTCGGCGCTCGCGCGACTGGAGGGCCGGATCGCTTTGGAGGAGATGCTCAAGCGATTCCCGGAGTGGGATGTCGATCTCGACAATGCCGAGCTGTCGCCGACTTCGACTGTCCGCGGCTGGGATTCGATGCCGGCGTTCATCCGGTGACCGCCGCGCTGACCGTCCCCAAGGACTGGGCCGAGGTCACACCGGAGTGGATGACGGCGGCGCTGGTCCGCCACCACCCGGGCGCGGTGGTGGACCGCGTGACCGTCGACATGCGCGACGACGGTACCAACCGTCGCGCGCGCCTGTCGGTCACGTACTCGGCGGGCTCGGGACCCGCCACGGTGTTCGCCAAGGCCGTCGACCCCGGCCACAAGGAGATGATCAAGTACACCAGCGGCCTGCTGCATGAGCCCAGGCTGTTCAACTCGAAAATCGAGCTGCCGCTGGAACATCCGACGGTCTACGCCGCGCCGATCGATGAGGGCGACGAAGACTTCGTCCTCGTCATGGAGGATCTCACCGCCCGTTCCGCTGATCCGCGTGATGCGACCCGGCCGCTGACCGTGGAGCAGGCGGCGCACGGCGTGCGCGGCCTGGCCCGGCTGCACGGTGCGTTCTGGGGCGCGCGCGTGCGCCGTCCCGGTCTGGAGTGGCTGGAGCCGTTCGTTCCGTGGGACGGCATGCAGTGGGCGCCTTTACCTGCTGCGCTCGACCGGTTGGGTGACGATGCCCCGCCCTCGGTGCGCGCACTGACGATCGACCACCTGGTGGAGGGGATCTGGAAGCCCTTCATCCGGACACTGACCGTGCCCGGCACCGCTCAGACACTGCTGCACGGCGATCCGCACATCGGGAACACCTATCTGGTGCCCGACGGAGATGTCGGGTTCCTCGATTGGCAGGTGGCCCGTCACGGCAACTTCTCCTTGGATCTCGGCTATTTCCTGCAGGGCGCGTTGACCACGGAGGACCGCCGGCTGTCCGAGCGTCAGTTGCTCGAGGAGTACCGCGACGAGCTCGGACTGCCCGCCGACGAACTGCCGTCGCCCGATGAGATATGGCTGCGCTACCGGGCTTCGGTCGCGCACGGGCTGATGACCTGGCTGGCGACTGCCAGCGCGGGCGAGTTGTGGCAGCGCCCGGACATCGCCCTGGCGCTGGCCCAGCGGTATTCGGCCGCTTACGAGGATCTGCAGACGGCGCAGGCGCTGGCCGATCTCGTCGGTCGGTGAACTCCGTCAAACCGACCGCCTGACGGGAATCCTCAATCTGGACACCCGCCGAGCCACTACGGTGTCCGGCATGACAGGTGTGGTGGTGACAGGTGCAGCGTCGGGGATCGGCCGGGCCAGCGCGGAGGCGCTGATCGCCGACGGTCGACGGGTTGCGTTGTGGGACATAGCCCCCGAGGTCCGTGATGTGGCCGACGGCTTGGGTATGCCCTCGGCGGTGATCGACGTATGTGACACCGGTGCGCTGTCGGAGGCGGTTGAGGAGGCGGCTCAGGCGCTCGACGGCCTCGACGGCCTGGTGCATGCCGCGGGCCGGGTGCTTCCCGAACCGGTGGGCGCCTACACCGAGGAGTCCTGGGACGCGGTGCTGGACGTGAACTTGCGTGCACAGGCGTTGCTGATGCAGCTGCTGTTGCCCCACCTGGAGAAGTCCGCCGCCGACGGTGGATCGCCCGCGGTCGTCGGTATCTCGAGCATCGAGGGTCTGGCCGCCAACCCGTTCATCCCGGCCTACTGTGCCTCGAAGGCCGGACTGCTCGGCATGACGAGGTCGATGGCTGCCCAGCTGGGCCCGTTGGGAATTCGCGTCAACGCGGTGTGCCCCGGCTTCATTCACACCCCGATGCTGCAGATCGCATTGGACGTCGAGGAGATCCGCGCGAGCTTCGAACAGGCTGCGCCGATGGGCCGGCTCGGTCAGCCCGACGAGGTCGCGGCCGCCGTCGCGTTCCTGATGTCGCCGAAGGCGTCGTTCATCACCGGCACGCAGCTCGTGGTGGACGGGGGAGTGACCAGCCGTCACGCGTGACGCGGTCAGCCGGCGATCGGCCCCAGCGTTTCGGCCAGCCCGGCGATGATCGTGGTGAGCCCTCGGTCGAATTCGTCGAGGTGTCTGAGATCGCTCAGGCTCGGCCACGGCGCGGGCAGGTTGCCCGGCCGTCGAGTGGCGTGACTGCGGGCCCAGACGACGAGGAAGCCGGACGCGTACGCATCGGTGACCGCGAGGACGTGGCGCGCCTGGTCCGGGTTGAGCCCCGCGCCCTGCAGGACGTTGAGCACTTGGGCCAGGTGGGGCGCCACCGGCAGCTCGTCGTAGGGCGCGAGGGCCAACAGTTCGAACGTCCGCGGGTACCGCGCCGCCACGTCTCGATATGAGCCCAGCACGCGCCGGATCGCCTGCTGCCAGGATTCTCCCGCCCGGGCGTCGGTGTCGAGCAGGCAGATGAGCTGCTCCACGACGCTTTCGAGAAGGTCGTCACGGTTCCGGACATGGGTGTAGAGGCTCATCGTTCCGCAGCGGAGCTCGTCGGCGAGGGCGCGCATGGTCAACATCTCCAGCCCGTCGCGTTCGATCAGCGCGATCGCGGCGGCGGTGACGTTGTCGCGATTCAACTTGGGACGCGACTTTGTCTGTACCGCTTGACTTCTTCCCATGGATCTCACAATATCGGCGTACGTCGTACGGTGCGATGTACGTCACTAAGGAGCTTCCGTTGGAACTGCATCACTTGTCCGCCGTCGAGGCGACGGCGCTGTTTCGTAGCCGGGATCTTTCCCCCGGCGAACTGCTCGAGGCGGTCGTTGCCAGGACGGCCGCCACCGAACCGGCGGTCAACGCCGTGACCGAGCAATGGCTCGACGACGCCCGCGAAGACGCCCGACGGTCGGAGCAACGTTTCGTACGCGGTGAGGAGGTCGCGCCGCTGGAGGGAATCCCGCTGATGCTCAAAGACGAGCAGCCGGTCGCGGGGCGCCTCTGTGAGGACGGGTCCATGCTGGAGAAGGGCCGGATCGCCGACGTCACCCATCCCATCGTGGATCGAATCCGCGCGGCGGGGGCCGTCATCCATGGCAGGACCACCACACCGGAGTTCTGCTGCGCGCCGGTCACCCACTCCGACCTGTGGGGCGTGACCCGCAACCCGTGGAACCTCACGGTCACTCCGGGCGGTTCGTCCGGCGGAGCCGGTGCCGTGCTGGCCGCGGGGTCGACGGTGCTGGCCACCGGCTCCGACATCGGCGGCTCGATCCGGATCCCGTCGTCGTTCTGCGGAGTCGTCGGATACAAGCCGCCGTTCGGACGGGTCCCCGGTCTCCCTCCGTTCAACTCCGACACGTACTGCGCCGATGGGCCCATGGGCCGCAGCGTCGCCGACGTCGCGCTGCTCCAGAATGTGATCGCGGGCCCTTGGTCTGGGGATCAGGCGTCCCTGCGGCAGTCGGCACCGGTCTCCGCCGATGTGACCTCGCTGCGCAACACCCGGATCGCACTCTGCCTCACGCTGGGCGACTACGCGGTCGACCCGGTGATCGCGGAGAACACCCGAACTGTCGCCGCCGCGCTCCGGTCCGCAGGCGCCGACGTACAGGAAGTCACCCTGCCGTGGCAGACCCAGCAGGTACTCGACACTGCGTGGGCCCATTTCGGCGCTGTGATGGGGCCGTTCATCGAGCAGGTCGCTGAGGGCGACCCGGAGATGCTCCAGGCCCTGATGCCCTACACGCGGGCATTTGCGGCGTCCGCTGCCGGGTCATTCGATTACGTCGCGGGGCTGTCCGCAGAGGCCGACTTCTACCGCCCGTTCGGGGAGCTGATGGACGGCTTCGACGCGTTGGTGTGTCCGACCATGGCCGTCACCGGGCTCGACGCCGAAGCCGCATGTCTGGACACCCAGCAGGTCTTCAAGACCATGATGACGTTGCCGTTCAACGTGATCGGACGGGTTCCGGTACTGGCAGTCCCGTCCGGCAAGGCGCCCAACGGCGTGCCCACCGGGGTTCAGATCGTGGGTCGCACCTACGACGACGCAACGGTGTTCCGAGTCGGCGCCGCGCTCGAGCACGAACTGGCGCTGTGGACTGATCCCGGATGGTGGCCGGACCTGCCCATCCAGTTGGCACAGTGACGTCCGTCCAACCCGCCGCCGATCGGCGGGTATCCGGCGGAGGCTTGGCGTCCGGACGGCTCGGGACCTTCGACATCGTCTTCTTCGTCATCGCCGCGGCGGCACCGCTGGCGGTGGTTGCGGGGTCCGCACCGCTCGCGTTCAGGCTGGGCGGGTTGGGTACTCCGGGCGCCTACGTCCTCTGTGGTTTGGTGTACATCCTGTGCGCGGCCGGCCTGACGGCCTTCGCGCAGCACGTGCGCAACGCGGGCGCGTTCTACGCCTTCATCGGACGCGGACTCGGGCGACCGGCCGGAGTCGGGTCGGCGCTCCTCGCGCTGTTGTCGTACGGGCTCGTCTGCTTCGGCTTCTATGGCTTCTTCGGCTCGTATGCGAAGACGGCTGTCCACGATCTCGTGGGTATCGACCTGCACTGGTCCGTCTACTCCCTCGCAGGTGCTGCTTTCGTGGCAGTACTCGGTTACCGGCAGATCGACATCGGCGCACGGGTTCTGGGAGTGCTGATGACCCTCGAGGTTCTGATCCTCGCGGTGCTGTCCATCACCATTCTCATCAAGAACGGCTCAGCCAATCTGTCGTCGCAACCCTTCGAGCCGGGCAACGTCTTCAACTCCGGTGCGGGAGGAATGTTCGTTCTCGCGCTGGGCGCCTTCATCGGCTTCGAGAGCACGGCGATCTATGCCGAGGAGGCCCGGAACCCGGAGCGGTCCGTGCCTCGGGCAACGTACGCCGCCGTGGCGTTCCTCGCCCTGTTCTACGGATTCACCACTTGGATCGCGGTCGACGCATTCGGCGTGGAAAAGCTGCTTGCCATGACCCAGGCAGACGACTTCCAGAGCCTGTATTTCGGCCTCGCCGACACCTACCTCGGTGGCTGGGCGAAGACCACCATGGACCTACTGATCGTGACGAGCATCCTCGCGGCCACGATCGCGTTCCACAACGCGACCTCGCGGTACATGTTCGCCCTCGGCCGGGACCGGATCCTGCCCGCGCGGCTGGGACAGGCGCACCCGCGGTTCGGATCTCCCAGCCGGGCCAGCGTGGTGACAACACTCGGATCGGTCCTGCTGATCGTCGTCACCGTGGGGCTGCACGGCGATCCGTATCTGCACCTCCTGCTGTGGACGAACACCGTGGGCATCGTCGGAATCGTGGTGTTGCAGGTCCTCTGCATGGCAGCCGTCATCCGGTTCTTCGCACGGGATCGCCGCGGCAACACGGCATTCCGGGTCTGGGTGGCGCCCGCGCTCGGTGCGGCCGGGTTGATCGTCGGCCTCTACCTCATGCTGACCAATCTCGATCTGCTCACGGGCCGCACCGACTGGGTCAACTGGGCACTGGTAGCTCCGTTGCCGCTGGTCGGCCTCGGCGGCTACGTCTGGGCGCGGATCACCCGAGGCCGGCGCCCGAGCGAGGCCGGCGCCGACTGACCCCACAGCTTGGCCTACAGCTGTGGGGTCAGCCCACTAGTCGCTGGCCGGAAGGGGCTTGGCCTCTTTGAGGCTGAGGGCGGTGGTCCCGACCGAGAGCGTGCCGGCACCGGCCTTGGTGACCAGCACCTCGGCCCCGCCTTCGTCGACGTAGCGCTTGCCCATCAGGTTGCCGTCGGAGAACGCCGCGTCGATCGTTGCGGCCGAGTCCTTTTCGGCGTCAAGTGCGACCATCGCGACACCGCCGGCCCGGAGGTCGTCGAGGCTGTCGGCGCTGCGCACCACGATGACCTGGGTGTCGCACACCTGGCTCTGCAGGCGGGTGCCGTTCTTGATCATGCTGACTCCTTACGGGGTGTGCCTTGAGACGGGTGCGAGTTCGTCGACCAGTTGGCGGCGCAGGACCTTGCCGGTCGGGTTGGTGGGCAGTTCGTCGCGGAACACCACCCGGTCAGGGGTTCGTGAACCGCGCAACTGCTTGCGCACATGATCGCGCAACGCATCCGGGTCGGGCGAGGTGCCCTCGACGGGCACCACGACGGCCACGATGATCTGTCCCCATTGCGGGTCCTCGGGGCCGACGACGGCCACGTCGCGGACTTCGGGATGCTCGACGAGCACATCCTCGATCTCGGCAGGGGCGATGTTCTCCCCACCGCGGATGATGGTGTCGTCGGACCGCCCGCCGATGAACAGGTAGCCGCCCTCGTCGAGCATGGCGACATCCTTGGTGGGGAACCAGCCTTCGGCGTCGAGCACCGACCCGATGTCGGTGTAGCGGCCGGACACCTGCTCACCGCGCACGAAGAGTTCACCGGTCTCGCCGGCGCCCAGCACGGTCCCGTCCTCGGCGCGGATCTGGACCTCGATGCCGGGGACCGCCTGGCCGACCGAGCCGAGCCGACGGGCGGCGGTCGCGTCCTCTGCGGCCAGTGCCTCGCGGTGATCATCGGGGCCCAGAACCGCGATGGTGGAACTGGTTTCGGTCAATCCGTAGGCGTTGACGAACCCGACGTCGGGCAGTAGCTGCAGTGCCTTGCGGACCAGGGGCAGCGCCACCTTCGAGCCACCGTAGGCGAGGCTGCGCAGGGTGGGCAGTTCGAGGCCGGCCGCTTCCAGGGCGGTGACGATGCGGTCCAGCATGGTCGGCACCACGGTGGCCGACGTGACACCTTCGGTGCGGACCAGCTCGACCCAATTCTCAGCGTCGAAGTGTCGCAGGTACACCATCTTCCGGCCGGCGTACAGGTTCGACATGGCCGCGCTGACCCCGGCGATGTGATACGGCGGGACGCAGATCAGGGCGGCGTCTTCCTCTGCCGCCGAGGCGAATTCGACTGTCCCGGTGATGTAGCTGGTGAGGTTGTTGTGGGTGAGCTCGACGGCCTTGGGGCGTGAGGTCGTGCCCGAGGTGAACAGCACGACCGCGACGGCGTCGGGGTCGGCGAACTCGGCCGCGGGTTCGGCGGTGCGCGCCGCGGCCAAGAACTCCTCCGAGGTGATGACCTGCTTGCCCGCTCCGGCGACGACATCGGCGTATTCGGCGTCGGTGACCACCAGCGCCTCGGGCAGTCGCTCGATCAGTTCGTGCAGGCCGTCCTTGCTGAGTCGGTAGTTCAGCGGGGTGAACGGCACGGCTGCACGGGCAGAGGCGAACAGCAGCAACGGCAGTATCGCCCCGCCGGTGCCGACATAGGCCACGTGGGCGGCCCCGGAGGCGGCGATCACGCCGGCGCCGCCGTCGGCCAGGGTGCTGAGTTCCTCTGTGGTCAGGCGGAGATCGTCGGACACCACTGCGGTGCGGTCGGGTCCGCCCGAGACCGCCATCTCCAGCAGTAGCGAGATGCTCATAGGCCTTGTCCCGGTGCGTCGATGAAGATGTCGATGATCGGATTATCCCCGCCGCCGTAGCGTGACAGGTCGGTGACGCCGGAAGCGGTGAGCACCTCCGAGTCGATGAAGGTCTGACCGTTCACCTCGCCGGCCGGTCGGGACAGGATCTCCACGGCCGCATCCGCCATGATCTCGGGGTTGCGGGACTGAGAGGCCATCTTGTCGCCGTCGGCGAGGTTCGTCACCGCGGCGGTGGCGATGTAGGTCTCGGGCCACAGGCAGCTGAAACCGATTCCGGCATCCGCGTATTCAGCGGCCCAGCCCAGCGACAGCAACGTCATTCCGTACTTGGACAGAGTGTAGGAGGGGTGCGCGCCCAGCCAGTAGGGGTTCATGTTCATCGGCGGGGCCAGCGTCAGCACCTGCCCGTTGGTGGATTTGCGCAGGTGCGGCAGCGCGGCTTTGGTGAGCAGGAACGTGCCGCGGATGTTGATGTCCATCATCAGGTCGAACTTCTTGGCCGACAGCGCCTCGGTGGGGTCGGTGGAGATGGCGCTGGCGTTGTTGATCACGATGTCGACGCCGCCGAAGTGCTCGACCGCGGTCTCGACCGCGCGGGCCACGTCCTCTTCCTTGCGCACGTCACCGACGACCGCGACGCCCTTGCCGCCGGCGGCCTCCACCTCGGCGACGGCGGTGTGCACGGTGCCGGGAAGCCTGGGATGCGGTTCGGCGGTCTTGGCCAGCAGCACCACGTTCGCCCCGCGGCGGGCGGCGCCGAGCGCAATCGCCAGTCCGATCCCGCGGCTGCCGCCGGATACGACCAGCGTGCGATCGGTGAATGACTCCTGCTGGCTGGACATGGTCCTCCTCGTCGAGCGCAGCGTCTGCTGTGCGCCGTTATCAACCGTACCCAAATGGTATTGGCATTCTCATTTTTAGCAAGTGGCGTAATCGTCGGCTGAGGCGCCCGAAGAATCGGCGTCCATCAGACTTGTTCGGCCGTGTCGCCGGAGCCGCTCTGTGTGCAGGTCGGAGGACTCCCGGCCAGTACAGGCGCCACATTTCCACCCTGCGGTATTGGCATTCTCATTTTTAGCAAGTACGTTATCCACTGATGAGCGAGCAAGTTGTGCCTCCGGTAGAGACACCATCTGGCATCCCGCTGGCGCCCGTCTACGGACCGAGCGACCGTGCGGTCGAGCCGCCTGCCCCCGGGACCTATCCCTTCACGCGCGGCAACTTCGCGTCCGGCTATCGCGGGAAGACCTGGACCTTCCGGCAGTACTCGGGTTTCGGCACCGCCGAGGAATCCAACCGTCGGTACCGCTACCTGCTCGATCAGGGTGGGACGGGCCTGTCGGTGGCGCTGGACCTGCCTACCCAGTGCGGCTACGACTCCGATGACGAGGAGTACGGCGAGGAGGTCGGTCGTGTCGGCGTCGCGGTGGACACCCTGGCCGACGCCGAGATCCTGTTCGACAGCATCCCGCTGGACAAGATCAGCACCAGCTTCACCATCAACGGCACCGCGGCCATCCTGCTGGCCTTCTACGTTGCCGCCGCGGAGAAGAAGGGCGTCCCGCGCGAGAAGCTGACCGGAACCATCCAGAACGACATCCTCAAGGAATACGCGTCGCGCGGGACGTGGATCTGGCCGCCCGAGCCGTCGCTGCGGCTGATCGCCGACACCATCGAGTTCTGTGCCGCCGAGGTGCCCCGGTTCAACGCGATCTCGGTGGCCGGTGCGCACTTCCGCGATGCGGGTGCCAACGCCGTGCAGGAGATGTCGTTCACGCTCGCCGATGGCGTCACCTACTGCGACACGGTGGTCGCGCGCGGCCGCATGACGATTGACAAGTTTGCCCCGCAGATCTCGTTCTTCTTCTACACCCACGGTGACTTCTTCGAGGAGATCGCCAAATATCGTGCCGGCCGGCGTCGTTGGGCCACGATCGTGCGGGAGCGCTACGGCGCGACCACCGACAAGGCGTCGATGTTCCGGTTCGGCTGTGTGGCGGGCGGGGCCTCTCTGTACGCGCCGCAGGCTCAGAACAACCTGGTGCGGGTGGCCTACGAGTCGCTGGCTGCGGTGCTGGGCGGTGTGCAGTCGATGTTCACCGCGGCGTGGGACGAACCGTTCGCCCTGCCCAGTGAGGAATCGGCGACGCTGGCCCTGCGGACCCAGCAGATCCTGGCCTACGAAACCGGTGTCACCAAAGTCGCCGACCCGCTTGGCGGTTCGTATTTCGTCGAGGCGCTCACCGACGCCACCGAGGCCAAGATCATCGAGATCATGGACGATTTGGAGCGGCACGGCGGCATGGTCCGCTGCATCGAGGACGGCTACCTGCAGGGCCTGATCGCCGACGAGGCGTTCAAGATCCACCAGGAGGTCGAGTCGGGGGCACGCCCGGTGGTCGGGGTCAACAAGTTCGTCACCGACGAGCCGGCGCCCGATATCGACACCTACGAGCTCGATGCGGAGGGCCGCGATCTGCAGCTCAAGCGGCTGTCCAAGGTCAAGGCCGAGCGCGACGATGTTGCGGTCAAAGAGACTCTGGCCGCCCTGGCCAGGGGTGCCGAAAGCGACGACAACCTGATGCACCGGTTGATCGATTGCGCCAATGCGTATTGCACAGTGGGAGAGATGGTGTCGACCTTGAAGTCGGTGTGGGGCGAGTTCCAACAGCCGGTGGTGTTCTAGATGGCGACTCGTGTACTCGTTGCGAAACCAGGGCTCGACGGCCACGACCGCGGCGCCAAGATCGTCGCGCGGACGCTGCGTGACGCCGGATTCGAGGTCATCTACACCGGTATCCGGCAGCGCATCGAGGACATCGTGTCGATCGCATTGCAGGAAGACGTTGCTCTGGTGGGCCTTTCGATCCTCTCGGGTGCGCACGTCGCATTGACCACCCGCACTGTCGAGGCGCTGCGGGCGGCCGATGCCGGTGACATCGCCGTCGTCGTTGGCGGCACGATCCCGCAGTCTGATGTCCAGAAGTTGCTGGACGCCGGTGCGGCAGCGGTGTTCCCGACGGGGACGTCGCTCGACACCCTGGTGACCGACGTTCGTGCGCTGACAGAAAAGGTTTCGGAATCATGAGGCTGGGCGTGATGATCGGGGCCGAGCGTGGCGACATGGCCCGCAAGGTCTCCAAGCTGGTCTCCGACATCCAGTGGGCCGAGTCGGCCGGACTGGACAGTGCGTGGATGCCCCAGGTGCCCAACGACTTCGACCTGCTCACCATGGTGGCGTTGATGGCGTCGAACACCACGCGCATCGAACTCGGCACCGCGGTGGTGCCGCTGCAGGCGCAGCACCCGATCGCACTGGCGCGGCAGGCGCTGTCGGTGCACGCCATCTCGGGTGGCCGGCTGGTCCTGGGTGTCGGGCCGTCGCACCACTGGATCGTCCGCGACATGCTGGGCCTGCCCTATGACAAGCCCGCCGCCTACACCCGGGACTACCTGCAGGTGCTCAACGCTGCCATCTCCGGGCCCGGAGACGTTGACGTGGAGAACGATTCCTTCACCGTGCACAACCCGACGGTGCTGGGCGCCGACACCCCGATGCCGGTGCTGGTGTCCGCGCTGGGCCCGGTGATGCTGCAGATCGCCGGTGAGCACGCCGACGGCACATCGCTGTGGATGGCCGACGAGAAGGCGATCGGCGAGCACATCGCCCCGAAGATCAACAAGGCCGCTGCCGAAGCCGGTAAGCCCGCGCCGCGCATCGTCGCCGGCATCCCGGTCACGCTGTGCGCCAACTCCGAGATCGAGGAAGCCAAGGACCGCGCCAACCGCGTCCTCGCCGAAGCCGAGACCTCGCCCAACTACCAGCGGCTGCTGGACCGCGGCGAGGCCCGTAACGTCGGCGATCTGCTCGCCGCGGGTGACGAGGAGTCAATCCTCAAGCGGTTCAAGCAGTTCGCCGACGCCGGGGTGACGGACCTGTCGGTTCGTCTGCTGCCGATCGGGGAGAACCGCGACGAGCTGATCGCGTCGAAGTACCGGACGCGTGAGGTGATCGCCGAACTCGCCAAGTGCCTGCGATGACCGCGCCGCTGGCGGGCATCCGCATCATCGAGGTCGGTGTCATGCTGGCCGGCCCGTACGCCACGATGATGCTGGCCGACCTGGGCGCTGAGGTGATCAAGGTCGAACCGCCCGGCGGGGAGATCTCCCGTCAGGTCAGTGACAGCTATTTCGCGAGCCTCAACCGGGGCAAGCGCAGCATATGCATGGATCTCGCCTCCGAGGCTGGACAAGCGAAACTCGCTGAGCTGGTAGCTGATTCGAACGCGCTCCTGGTGAACATGAAGCCTTCGGTGATCCGCAGGCTGGGCCTCACGTACGAGAATCTGCGGCGCTTCAACGAGAAGATCGTCTGTGTCGCGATGACAGGATTCGGGTTAGACGGGGGAGATGACCCGGCGTTCGACTACGTCATCCAGGCCGCCACCGGGGTGGCCGCGATGACCGGTGATCCCGACGGCCCGCCCACGTTGCCCGGCTACTCCTCGGCGGACAACTCGACCGGGCTGACTGCTGCGCTGGGCCTGCTGGCGATGATCGTCTCGGGCAACGGTGGGCAGGTGGACGTGTCGCTGCGCGATGTCATGCTCTCGCAGCTGAACTACCGCGCCTCGGCCTATCTCAACGACGGTGCCGAGCCGCGCCGCCATCCGTTCGGCGCGCATTCGTATTACGTACCCGCGCAGCTGTTCCCGACCGCCGATGGGTATCTGGCGTTGTTCATCACCCATGACGGGTTCTGGAAGTCGTTCGCGGCTGAGGCCGGGGTCGACGGTTTCGAGACCATGGCTGAGCGCGCCGCCCGCCGCGAGGAAGTGCTCGACGTGGTGACGGCGGTCCTGGCCACCGATACCGCGGCGGGTTGGGAGTCGCGGCTCAAGCCGCTGGGGATTCCGGCGGCTGCCGTGCGTACCTTGCCGCAGGCGCTGGATGCGACACCCGAGATGGTCGTCACCGCTGGGGATTTCCGGCTCGTGGGCAGCCCGGTGCAGGTCGCCGGGTACACGCCGGACTACCGGCCAGCGCCGGCGTTCGATGAGTACGGCCAGCGGTCACCGGTTTCTGCACCAGAGTCGTGACTGCTTGATTTGTGCGACCCTGCTGTAGAAACCGGCGGCGCACATGGCGCTCGCTCATGGCGCTTGAGGTCAATCCTCGTCGTAGGAGACGGTCACTGAATCGCAGTCCGGGATGGCCTGGCAGGTCAGCACCCAGCCCTCGGCCACCTCGTCGTCGTCGAGCGCGTCGTTGACGCGCATGGTGGCGGTCCCCTCGAGGAGCTTGGCCATGCAGGTGCCGCAGTTGCCGGCCTCGCAGGAGAACGGAGGCGTCATACCGGCGCGGCGCGCGCTCTCCAGCAGCGTTTCGCCCTGCCGGCGGGGCACGGACAACTGCTCACGATCGAAGACGATCGTGACCTTGCCGTCCGCTTCGCTACCGACCGTCGGATCTGCCGTCATGTGACTCCCCTGTGCACGTACGTTCTGATATGAAGAGAATACCATTCTCGCTAACTGATAGTATCTTCTCGGTGTGCTCGACGGCCAGCGGAGCATGGGAAAGGGGCGGTGAATCTTGACTGGGATCGCAACTGTTCCTCGGGTGCGCACCCCGGTCGTGCTCGCCTTCGATGACCGTGACTACACCCTGGCCGAACTCGACGCGCTGACCAGCGGGATGGTCACCGAGCTGGAACGCCGCGGCGTCAGGCCGGGTGACCGCGTCGCGATGATGTCCTCCAACCGCCCCGAGTTCGTCGTCGCGCTGCGCGCGATCTGGGGCCTGGGCGCGGTGGCCGTGCTGATCAGCCCGGCCTGGAAAGAACGCGAGGTTGCCCACGCCCTCGCGCTGACAGCGCCCAGCCATGCGGTGGGCGATCACGAGGTGCTGGCGTCACACATGCCGATGTTGCATCTCGATGAGCCGGTCACCCCTGGCCTCCGGCGGTTCGACCCGCCCGACCCGGACAGCGACGCGCTGTTCGTCTTCAGCTCGGGTACCACCGGCCTGCCGAAGGCGGTGCGCCACACCCATCGCGGGTTCGCGACGGCCATCGACCATTGGCGTGACGCACTGGGGTTCACCAGCGCCGACCGTATGCAGATCATGACGCCGCCGTCGCACATCCTGGGGTTGCTCAACATCGCCATGGTGCTCGACACCGGCGCCTGGATGCGCCTGCACCGCCGCTTCGACGTCGACACGATGCTGCGCCACATCGAATCCGACCGCATCACGATCGAAATGGCGGTGGCACCAATTGCTTTGGCGCTGGCCGCGCACCCCGATCTGGGTCGCTACGATCTGTCGTCGCTGCGCTACGTGATGTGGTGTGCCACCCCGGTGACCCGCAGTGTCGCCGATGCCGCCACCGAACGGGCCGGGATCCGGTGGCTGACCGCCTACGGCACCACCGAACTCCCGGTGATCGCGTGTAATCCGCTGGATGCCACCCACATCGACACCGTGGGCACCCCGGTGCGCGGGGTCGACGTCCGCATCGGCGAGGACGGTGAGATCCAGGTGCGGTCGGACTCGGTGATGGCCGGTTATCTGCCGAAGGACGCCATCGCGGGGGCATTCTGTGACGGCTGGTATCGCACCGGCGACATCGGCTACCTCGATGACGACGGATACCTGCACATCACCGACCGCGCCAAGGAGATGGTCAAAGTCCGCGGCTTCCAGGTGGCACCGGCCGAGGTCGAGGCGGTGCTGCACGGCCACCCGGCAGTCACCGACTGCGCGGTGTTCGGCGTGACCGACGCGGCCGATGGCGAGGCCATCGTGGCCGCGGTGACGACACATTCTGCGGTGTCAGCCGAGGAACTCATCGACCTTGTCGGTGAGCGGCTGGCCTCGTACAAGCGGCCCAGCCGCGTGGAGTTCGTAACCGAGATACCCCGGTTACCTTCCGGAAAGGTATTGCGACGAGTGCTGAAGGAGCGGCATGGACGTTCGTCTGACGTCTGAACAGCAGCAGCTGCGAGAGGCCGCAGCGAAACTGGCCGACGACCTCGGACCGGATGCGGTCGGAGAGCTGTCGGATGAGGGCCGGATCGCCCGGTTGGAGAGCACGGTCGCCGCAACCGATTGGCGCACACTGCGTTCCGACGGCGCCTCCGGCGTGGAAGTGGCGATCATCGCCGAGGAGTTCGGACGCGGTCTGGTCGACGTGCCGTTCCTCGGTCCGGTGCTCGCCGACGATCTGGCGCGGCGGCTCGATCGTGAGGTGAAGGTCGGCACGGAGGAAGCCGCCACCGCCGGTGTGGATCTGACGCGAAGCACCGTAGGTGCGGTCGAGTCGCCCGCCGAGCTCGCCGAGCTGTCGAGCGAGGACGCTTTGCGCTGGCAGGCGCTGGCGCTCGCTGCCACCAGCGCCGACCTGGTCGGTGCCGCGCGCGGCGTGCACGCGCTGGCCGTCGACTACGCGAAAGTCCGTGAGCAGTACGGCTCGACGATCGGGTCGTACCAGGCGGTCGCACACCTGCTGGCCGAAGGACTCGCGCTGATCGAGGGATCGATCAGCGTGCTGCGTCACGCGGCATGGGCCGTCGACGAACTGCCGGCCGAGGAAGCCGTCCGGGCCGGAAAGATCGCCAAGGTCTACTGCGCCCGCGCCGCGCGCACCGTCTGCGAGACCGCGATCCAGGTGCACGGCGGGATCGGAAACACCTGGGAATGCCTGGCGCATGTGTACCTGCGCCGGGTTCTGGTGGCCACCGAGTTGTGGCCAGTCAAGCTGGAGGACTTGGAGGTCACTGATCTTGGACTTTCGTGATTCACCTGAGGAAGCTGCCTTCCGGGACCGCCTGAGGACCTGGCTGGCGGACAACGCCGCGTCCTTCAAGGCATCCGGTGACGACTACTGGGCCCGGATGGGGGAGTGGCATCAGGCCCTCTATGCCGCAGGGTTTTTCGGCACCTCGTGGCCCGAGGAGTTCGGCGGCCAGGACCTGCCGCCGGTCTACGACGTCATCGTCGACGAGGAGCTGGCCCGGGCCGGTGCGCCGCCGCGCCCCAGCCTCGGCTACCTGGTGGTCGGCCTGGGTCATCACGGCAGCAAGGAACTGCAGCAGCGGTTCCTGCCGGGGATGATCAATGGCACCGAGCGTTGGTGCCAGGGCTTTTCGGAACCCGGCGCCGGTTCGGATCTCGCCTCGCTGACCACGACGGCGACGCGCGACGGCGACAACTACATCATCAACGGGCACAAGATCTGGACCAGCTACTCCGATGTGGCTGACTGGTGCCTGGTGCTGGCCCGCACCGACAAGACTGTGGCCAGGCACAAGGGGATCTCGGCGTTCATCGTGTCGATGCACCAGGACGGCATCGAGCAGCGGCCGCTGCAGATGATCAACGGTGTCACCACGGAGTTCGGTCAGGTGGCGTTCGACGGTGCGGTGGTGCCGGCCTCGAACATGGTGGGTGAGCCGGGCGACGGGTGGCGGCTGGCCATGACCGTCGTCAGCCATGAGCGTGAACCGTCGACCCTCGGTTATTCGGCGCGCTACGGAAAGCTGGTGCGCGAGATGGCCTCTCGGGTCGAGGGGAAAGTGCCCGAAGACCTCGCCTGGGCCGGGGTACAGGCCGAGATGCTGCGGCTGCATGTGCGACGGCGGCTGTCCGAACAACTCGACGGGCTCAAGCACGGCCCGGAGGGCTCGTTGGACAAGCTGCTCATGACCTGGGTCGAGCAGTCCGTCGGGCATGCCGCGTTGGCGGTCACCGGCACCAGCGATCCCGAACTGCTGAGCGCGTATCTCTACAGCCGCGCCCAGAGCGTCATGGGTGGCACATCGCAGATCCAGAAGAACATCATCGCGTCACGAATCCTCGGGCTGGGAGTCTAGATACATGTACGGAATGCCAGACGAAATCAATGTGCAGGCCGACGGTGCGCTGCGCATCATCACGCTGAACCGCCCCGATGCGCTCAATGCGGTCAACGACAACTTGCACGTCGGCCTCGCGCGGTTGTGGGAGGCGCTCAACGAGGACGCCGATGCGCGCGCCGCCGTGATCACCGGTGCCGGCCGGGCGTTTTCCGCGGGCGGCGACTTCAACTACCTCGACGAGTTGCGGCGCGATGAGGCCTTGCGGCAGAAGACGATCAAGCACGGACGTGACCTCGTCATCGGCATGGTGCGGTGCCGCATTCCGGTCGTCGCCGCGGTGAACGGCCCGGCCGTCGGGCTCGGCTGTAGCCTGGCCGCGCTGTCGGACGTGGTCTACATGGCCGAGAACGCACACTTCGCCGATCCGCACGTACAGATCGGGCTGGTGGCCGCCGACGGTGGTCCGCTGGTGTGGGGTTCGCAGATTTCGTTGTTGCAGGCCAAGGAGTTTGCACTCACGGGCGTGCGGATCAAGGCTCAGCGGGCAGTTGAACTGGGCCTGGCCAATCATGTGGTCGAGGACCCACTGGCCGAGGCGATCGCGTGCGCGAAGAAGCTGATCGACCTGCCGAAGCAGGCGGTGGAGGCCACCAAGCGGCTGATGAACATCCAGCTGGAGCAGCAGGTGATGGCGTCGCTGGATTACGCAAACCTCGCCGAGTACGTGTCGTTCGGAACGGCTGATTTCAATCGGATCGTGGACGGCTTGATCGCGAAGAACTGATCACCGCTGTACCGCGAGCGTGCGTGTCTGTGCACGCTCGCGGGATATGGCGGGGCGCAAGCTGTTACGGCACACGCGTGCGTAACGCAGTGGCGGTGATTCTGCGATTTTCCGCCATGGCGTTACGCGCGACGGGCAGCTGGCAACTAGAAGGTGAGCGACTCGGAGCGTTGGACGGTTCCGGTGACGCCGCCGGCATCTTGACCGGCCAGGCGCACCGCCGCGAGTCCCATCGCCTCGGGCGGTTCGACCATCTCCGGAGGGATCTGCAGCCCGCTGCCGCCGGCCTGCCAGCCCTCGGTCAGCACCACGCGTGATGGGCTGAGGCAGTTGACCGCGATGTTGTCACCGCGCAGGTCAGCAGCCAGGCCGAGATAGAGCCGTTCGGCCGCGGCCTTGGACACCCAGTAGGCGTTGGCACCGTGCTCGACCATGTCGACCCCGGTGGTGGTGATCGCGATGAGCGACCCGCCGCCGCGCTCGCGAACATGCGGGATGACGGCCTTGGTCACCAGGAAGACCCCGGTGAGGTTGACGTCCAGGCACAGTTGCCAACGCTTGAGCGGAGTCGACTCCACCGGGCCGAGCCACAGCACACCGGCGTTGGCAACCAGGATGTCGATGCCGCCGAACTCCGAAACCGCCTCGGCGACAGCCTTGTTGACTGAATCCTCGTCGGTGACGTCACAGGCGACCGGCATTGCGCGCCCGCCAGCATCGTTGATGTCCGCGGCCACCGAGCCGATCGTGCCGGGCAGCTTGCCCGGTTGTTCGGAGCGGGCGGCCACGGCCACCGCGGCACCCTCGGCGGCCAGTGCGGCAGCGATCGTCGCGCCGATGCCGCGGCTGGCGCCGGCGACAAAGGCGACCTTTCCGGTCAGGTCCATCGCGTCAGGCTATTACTTGGGAGGGAAGCGCAATGCCCCATCGAGGCGGATGATTTCGCCGTTGAGGTAGTCGTTTTCGATGATGCTCTGAGCCAGCTGGGCGTACTCGACCGAGCGGCCCATGCGCTTCGGGAACGGCACCTGCGGACCCCAGTACTGCTCGAGCTGATCGGCGGCCTTGCCGTAGGCAGGGGTGTTGATGGTGCCGGGGGCAATGGTGCAGACCCGGATGCCCAGGGGCGACAGGTCGCGTGCGGCGACGAGCGTCATCCCCAGCACGCCGCCCTTGGCAGCCGAGTACGGCAGCTGGCCGATCTGGCCCTCGAACCCGGCGATCGAGGCCGTGTTGACGATGACGCCGCGGCCGCCTTCCTCCAGCGGTTCGGTCTTGGCGATCGCCGCGGCCGACAGGCGCATCACGTTGAACACCGCGGTCAGATAGAACTCGATGGTCTTCTTGAACCCGTCGAGGTCCAGCGGGGACCCGTCCTTGCCGACCAATCGGCCGCCGGCGGCGGGCCCTCCGTGAGTGTCCACGGAGATGCGGAGCGGGGCAAGGGCTTCAGCCTCGGCGATGGCGGCGAGTACCGACTCCTCGGAGGTGGCGTCGGTGCTCACATAGCGCACGCCCAGCTCTTTCTCCAGGCTGGCGCCCTTCTCGTCGGCGAGGTCCGCGACGACCACCTTGGCTCCCGCTGCCTGCAGGCGGCGGACGGTCGCCTCACCCAGGCCACCCGCACCGCCGACGACGATCGCGGAACTACCGACGATTTGCATACGGTTCCCCTTCTTGCAACTCGGACTCTCTGGCTGCGAGAATAGCATTCTCTTACCGGGTGAACCAGGGAGCAGATCAATGCCTGAAGCCGTCATCGTGTCCGCGCTGCGTACTCCCATCGGCACGGCGAAGAAGGGCACGTTGCGCGATACGGACGCCTACGCGCTGGCCGACCATGTCGTGCGCGCTGCGGTGGAGAACATTCCTGCCGACCTGACCGCATCAATTGACGACGTGATCCTGGGTGAAGGTCTCTACGGTGGCGGGGTCGTCGCCCGCCACGCCGCGATCACCGCCGGCCTCACGACAGTCCCGGGAGCATCGATCAATCGGCACTGCGCGGCCGGTCAGGCCGCCGTGCAGGGGGCCGCGGCCAGCATTCGCGCCGGGATGGACCGGCTGATCCTGGCCGGCGGGGTGAACTCGGCCAGATGGACCAGTGGGCTTTGGGCTCGCACCTCAAGGCGCTCGCGGCGATCGACGAGGGCCGGTTCAAGGAGGAGATCGTCCCGATCCAGACTCCATACGGGTTGTTCGACACCGATGAGCATCCGCGCCGTGACACCACACTGGAGAAACTGGCGGCGCTCAAGCCGCTGCATCCAGAGATTGACGGGTTCTCGATCACCGCGGGCAATGCGTGCGGTGCCAACGATGCGGCCGCGCTGCTGACCATCGCCAGCGACAAACTCGGGCTGCCGGCCCTGGCCGCCATCAAGTCCTGGGCCTCGGTGGGCGTCGACCCGGCCTCCACCGGGCTGGCTCCCGTCGAGGCCATCACCAAAGCCCTTCGCCGGGCCGGTCTTTCGCTGTCGGACGTGGACCTGTTCGAGATCAACGAGGCCTTTGCGTCGATGTGCGTCGCCACCATCAAGCTGCTCGACATCGACCCGGAGATCGTCAACGTGAGCGGCAGCGGGTGCTCACTGGGCCATCCGGTGGCCGCCACCGGGGCGCGCATGCTGGCCACGATGGTCCATGAGTTGCGCCGGCGCGGTGGCGGTATCGGCGTGGCCGCCATGTGTGCCGGGGGCGGTATGGGTTCGGCGACGGTCATCGAGGTGCCTGCGTCGTAGTGTCATCACTGATGCCAGATATCGAAGAACTCATCACCGCGGCCCGCGGCGGATCCCAACGTGCCGTCGGGCGATTGCTGAGCCTGGTCGAAAGCGACCGTCGCGACGAGGTTCTCGCGGTGCTCAGCGCGGCATCTCCGCGCGTCATCGGGGTTACCGGGCCACCTGGGGCCGGAAAGTCGACGACGGTCGGCGCGCTCGTCGGCGCGTACCGGGACCGCGGTCTGCGGGTCGCGGTGCTTGCGGTGGATCCGTCGTCGCCGTACAGCGGCGGTGCACTGCTCGGGGACCGGATCCGGATGGCCGCCCACATCAATGATCCCGATGTGCTGATCCGCTCGGTGGCGACCCGTGGGCATCTGGGCGGGCTGGCCGCCGCGGTACCCGCGGCCATTCGGCTGCTTGCCGCGCTGTCCTACGACTTGATCGTGCTGGAGACGGTGGGCGTGGGGCAGTCCGAGATCGAGATCGCCGCCATCGCGGATCCGACCGTGGTGATCCTCAATCCCGGCGCGGGTGACGCCGTGCAGGCCGCCAAGGCCGGGCTGCTGGAGGTCGCGGATCTGGTGGTGGTGAACAAGGCCGACCGCGAGGGTGCCGATCAGACCGCGCGTGACCTTCGGGCCGAGGCGGCTGTCCCGGTTCTCAAACTCGTTGCGGCCCAAGGGGAGGGGCTGGCCGAGCTGGTCGAGGCCATCGATGCTCACCATCGATCCGACACCGCGGCGCGCCGCGCCGCGCGGGCCAGGGCCCAGATCCTGTCGCTGGCCCAGACCTTGTTGCGCAATCACGGTGAGCTGGACGGGCTGGCCGCCGCGGTGGCCGACGGCACCACTGACCCGTACAGCGCTGCGGCACAATTGATCGCGGATTCAGCCGGGTAAGGCCAGGACGCGTCGCATCGTCTGCAGCAACTCGGTGCGCAGCGTGTCATCGTCGAGATCGGTCACCAGTGGGTGCATCACCGCGACGCTGATCACGCCGGACAACACTGCCGCATGGACCCGCGCGCCATCGCCGGACTGATCGCCGAGCATGGCCGCATAGAGCCGGTCGATGAACAGCTGGAACGGTTCGTGTTCGGCGAGCAGGCGCACCACGACCGGATCGAACTGCAGTGTGCTGGCGGCGCGTCGACGCGATACGGCCATGTCGATCACCCGGGTGAGCAGGACTTCCCGAGCCCGGGTGGGCGAGCCCTCGGCCTCGGCCGCCTCGAGCGCATCCTCGAGCTGGCCGAGTTCACGCTCGGTGAGCGCGATGACGATGGCTTCCTTGGTCTTGAACTGGTGGTAGACAGCGGCTTTCGTGACACCGAGCGCGTCGGCGATCATCTGCAACGACGTGCCGCTGACCCCGTGCTCGGCGATCAGCTCAAGCGCCGCATCGAGGATGCGGGTCTGGGCTGCGCTGCGCGGGTTCCCGAGCACCACTCGACCGTAACTGATCAGCTCACCGACTTGCCGGTAGCGGCGGCATAGCCGCTGCGGTAACCGAACACCATTGCGGGACCGAGCGTGCCGCCTGCCCCGCCGTAGGCCTTGCCCGTCACCCCGCCCATGGCGTTGCCCGCGGCGAACAGGCCGGGGATCGGGGCGCCGTTGACGTGCAGGACACGGCCGTCGCGGTCGGTGCGCGGTCCGCCCTTCGTGCCCATCGCGCCGATGTTGACGGGAACCGCGTAGAACGGCGCGGTGTCGAGTGGCCCGAGCGTCTGGCCGGCCGGGGTGGCGGCCGAGTTGTCGCCCCAGTACCCGTCATAGGCGCTGGATCCGCGGCCGAAGTCGGGGTCGACCTCGCGGGAGACGTTGTCATTCCAGCGGTTCAAGGTCTCGGCCAGGCCCTCGGCGTCGATACCTGTCTTGGCGCCGAGTTCGGCGAGGGTGGCCGATTCGCAGAACCAGTCCGGCACCACATCACCGGGTTCGACGCCGAGGAACCCGTAGCGCTGCAGGTGCACGGAGTCGAAGACGATCCAGGCCGGGTCGTTGGCATAGCCGACCTTGGGGTCGAGGTACTGGAAGGCGCCCGCCATCGAGTTGTATTCGCCCGCCTCGTTGAGGAATCGCTTGCCCGCCCGGTTGACGATGACGCTGCGTGGCCGGGTGCGTTCCAGCCGCACACTGCGGCTACGCGGATGACCGTCGATGGTGTCGCCGGGAATCTGCACGATCGGAACCCACCACGCCTCACCCATGTTGGCCAGGTCGGCACCGAGCGCCATCGCCATCCTCAGCCCGTCGCCGGTGTTGTTGGGTGGGGACACCGCGCCGCGCATCGGCCCGCGCAGGTAGGCCTCGACCAGTTTTGCGTCCCACTCGAATCCGCCGGTGGCCAGCACCACGCCGCTGCGGGCGCGGACACGAACGTCGGCACCGTCGACGCTGATCCGCACCCCGGCGATGCCGTCGGCGTCACCGACCAGTTCGATCGCGCGGGCCTCGGTGACCGGCTGGATGTCGCGATCGAGCAGGCCGCGCAGCAGACCGGCGATCAGTGCGGTGCCGGCGACACAGAGGTCGGCGTCGGGATCGTCGTAGACGGCGTGAATGCGGGCGCGAGTTTCCGCGTCGATGCCGACGTTGCTGAAATCCGCTGGGAATGAGGTGATCCGGTCCCGCCAGACGCCGAGCTTGCCCTGATCCACCGGGCTGGCGCTCAGCGAGCGGCCGCCGCCCGGGCGGCCGCCGGGCAGCTCGGGCTTGTAATCGGGAAAGCCCTCGGCGACGGCGAAACGCAGCTCGCTGTGCTCCTCGACGAAGTCGAGCATCGCCGGGCCGGTCCGCACGAGGGTGTCGACCAGATCGGCATCCATGTAGCCGAGCGATTGGGCCTGCAGGTAGTCGATCGCGTCGGCGACCGGCAGCGGCCCGTCAGCGCTGCGGTCATGGGCCGGGATCCAGACGATGCCGCCGGAGACCGCGGTCGTGCCGCCGACCGTGGGCGCCTTCTCGTAGATCGCGACCGACGCGCCGCTGACCGACGCGGTCAGTGCGGCGGTGAGCCCTGCGCCGCCGCTGCCCAGTACGACGACGTCGACCTCGTCATCCCAGTCAAATTCGGTCTGGGTCACTGTCATTCCCTTCTCAGTACAGAATCGCCGATAGTTCGTTTGCTGCCCGGACCACCGCGTCCTTGCCGCCCAGCACGACGTCTTCGCGGTGCGAGATGAGATTGATGCAGGTGGGCGGCGACGGCAGACGCCGGCGCACGGGCACCGCAAGGCCATAGGTGTCCGGTTCGATCTCGCCGTGGGTGATCACCCAACCCTGTTCGCGGGTCTCGCGGACCAGTTCGCGTTCGCCGGGACGCGGCGGCATGCTCGCTAGCAGTGCCACTCCGGCGGCGCCGCGCTCCAGCGGATGGCGGCTGCCCTCGTGGAATGACAGTTGGTAGAACACCTGCGTCGGGACGATCACCGCGACCGCCACCTGCTGATCGCCCTCGGCCACCAGCAACGACACCGTGCTGCCGAGCTCGTCGGCAAGGGCGCGCAGGGTCGGGACGCTGAGCTGGCGCATGTTGTTGTCGAAGGACGCACCGAGTGCGGCGAGGCCGGCGCCCGGCCGGTAGCGGCCGTCCTCACCCTTTGTCACGTACCGGAACTGGCTGAGGGTGGCCAGCAGCCGGTAGGCGATCGTGCGATGGGCGCCGACGTGGTCGGCGACCTGTTGCACGGTGAGCCCGGTCGGGGCTGCGGCGATGGCCGCGAGCGCGCTCAATCCGCGCGCCAGCGTCTGTGAACCCGGCACCCCGTTGGGGGTGCTGTCGGTCTTCGTTTGTGCCTGCGGCTGGGTTGCCTTGGCCGGCATCGCGCCCCTCCTTGACAGATAGAACCGCGAGAGTGATGCTCTGATAATAATGCACGTTGATGTGCGCTATGTGAGCAAAGTGCTTACAAATTTGGAGAATATCATTCTCTTTACCGTCGGAGAGGGGAACATGACAAGCACTGCCGCCGGGCCGGCATCCGGTTCCGTTTCGGCCAGCGAGCATGAGAGCGTCTGGTCTGACCTGCAGGGCGTCGCGTTCTCGCAGGGTTACCTCGATGTGGGCGGCATCCGCACCCGCTACCTGCATGCCGGTGACCCGAAGCTGCCCGTGCTGGTTCTGCTGCACGGGTCGGGCGGGCATGCCGAGGCCTATGTGCGCAATCTGGAATCCCATGCCGAGCACTTCTCGACCTGGTCGATCGACATGCTCGGGCACGGCTACACCGACAAGCCCGGCCATCCGCTGGAGGTCGCGCACTATGTCGACCATCTGATCGCCTTCCTCGACACGATCGGTGCGCAGCGCGCCCACATCTCCGGTGAATCGCTGGGCGGCTGGGTGGCCGCGCGGGCCGCCGCCGATCACCCGGACCGCGTCGATCGGTTGGTGCTCAACACCGCCGGTGGTTCACAGGCCGACCCCGAGGTGATGAAGCGGATCATCACGCTGTCCATGGCGGCCGCGGAGAACCCGAGCTGGGAGACCGTGCAGGCCCGGATCAAGTGGCTGATGGCCGATAAGTCGAAGGATTACGACGACATCGTGGCGAGTCGTCAGGCGGTGTACCGGCAGCCCGGTTTCGTCGCCGCGATGAGCGACATCATGGCACTGCAGGATCCTGAGATCCGCGCGCGGAACCTGCTGGGGAAGAAGGAATACGGATCGATCACCGCCCCCACGCTGGTGTTGTGGACCAGCGATGACCCGACCGCCGACGTCAGTGAGGGCCGGCGTATCGCGTCGATGATCCCCGGTGCCCGGTTCGAGGTGATGCCGGACTGCGGGCACTGGCCGCAATACGAAGACCCTGACACGTTCAACCGGTTGCATCTGGACTTCCTGCTGGGAAAGCCGGCGTGACCGACCAAGAGGTCGACGTCATCATCGTCGGGGCCGGGCCGGTAGGCCTGACCCTGGCGAATGTTCTTGGCATCCAGGGTGTCCGAACGCTCGTGGTGGAGGAACGCGACACCCTCATCGACTACCCCCGGGGAGTCGGACTCGACGATGAATCGCTGCGTACCTTCCAGTCCATCGGCCTGGTCGAGGCGATCCTGCCGCACACGGTGCCCAACCAGATCCTGCGGTTCTACGACGGTCACCGCCGGCTGCTGGCCGAAATGGCTCCTCCGGACGCACGATTCGGCTGGCCCAAGCGCAACGGCTTCGTACAGCCGTTGGTCGACGCGCAGTTGCTGGTCGGGCTGGACCGGTTCGAGCACGTGCAGATGGCCTGGGGGCGCCGGATGGAAGCGGCGATCGAGACAGCTGACGGAGTGACGGTCGAGTTCGGCCCGGACGTGCCCGCGGTGCGGGCGCGCTATGTGGTGGGGTGCGATGGCGGCCGCAGCGCCACCCGCCGCCTGATGGGGGTGTCGTTCGACGGCACCACTTCGCCGACCCGCTGGGTGGTGGTCGATCTCGCCAACGATCCGCTGGGGCATCCGAACAGCGAGGTCGGTGCCGACCCGGATCGGCCGTACGCCTCGATCTCGATCGCGCACGGCATCCGCCGGTTCGAGTTCATGATCCATGCCGACGAAACCGACGAGCAGGCCGAGGATCCCGAATTCGTTGCCCGGCTGCTCGCTCCGTTCGTGCCGTATCCCGACAAGGTCGACGTGATCCGTCGCCGGGTCTACACCCACCATTCCCGGATCGCCGGGAACTTCCGGAAGGGCCGGTTCCTGCTGGCCGGCGATGCCGCGCATCTGATGCCGGTGTGGCAGGGCCAGGGGTACAACAGTGGCATCCGGGACGCGGCCAACCTCGGCTGGAAGCTGGCCGCGGTGGTCAACGGCCAGGCCGGCGACGGACTCCTGGACAGCTACGACACCGAGCGCCGCAAGCACGCCCGGGCCATGATCGACCTGTCGACGTTGGTGGGACGGGTTATCTCGCCCACCAACCGCAAGGTCGCGGTGTTGCGGGACAGGCTGATTCGCGGTGCATCGGTGGTTCCGGCGCTCAAGCGCTACGTGCTGGAGATGCGGTTCAAGCCGATGCCGCGTTACGACCAGGGTGCGGTCTACCACCCGAAGCCGCCGACGCCCGAAGCGCCGGCCGGCACGCTGTTCATCCAGCCGCGGGTGGACACCCGCGAGCAGTCTGACGTGTTGCTCGACGATGTGATCGGGCTGAACTTCGCGGTGCTGTGCTGGAACAACAATCCGCGCGCGTTGCTCGGCGAGCAGGCCTACCAGCGCTGGAAAGCGCTGGGCGCGAGGTTCATCGCGGCCCGCCCGCAGACCCAGCTGTTCTGGACCGGCCACGATGCGGACAACGACGACGGCTCTGTGGTGATCGTCGGTGACCGCTCGGGTGCGCTCAAAGCCTGGTTCGACGTACACGCGGAATCGGTGCTGGTGCTGCGCCCGGACCGCTGCATCGCCGGTGCCGACATCGCCCAGCGTGCCCCGGAACTGAGCAACGCCCTGTTCGACGTACTGCATGTGCTGGAGGGAGGTGCGAACGGTGCCAGTAGCCCTGTGCTGTATGTCCCACAGCCCACTGCTGAATCTTCCGGGACCGTCGGCTGACCTCCTCGACGAGATCGGGGCGGCGGTCGGCAGCGCTCGCGAGTTTGTTGCCGACTACGACCCCGAACTGGTCGTCACGTTCTCGCCCGACCACTACAACGGGTTCTTCTACCGGCTGATGCCTCCGTTCTGCATCGGTACCGCCGCGGCGGGAGTGGGGGATTACGGGACCTACCAGGGTGCGCTGAACGTTGCCGGTGACATGGCCCAGCAGTGCGCGGAGGCGGTGTGGGAGTCCGGGGTGGACGTCGCCATCTCGACGAGCATGGACGTCGACCATGGCACCGTGCAGCCGCTGCAGGAGTTGTTCGGTGAGGCGACCGCGCGGCCGATCGTGCCGATCTTCATCAATTCCGTTGCCACCCCGTTGGGTCCGCTGTCGCGGTCCCGTGCTCTGGGGGCTGCCGTGGGCGCCTACCTGGCAACCCTCGACAAGCGGGTGCTGGTGTTGGGTTCCGGTGGGTTGTCCCACGATCCTCCGGTGCCGACGCTGGCCACCGCCCCGCCGGCTGCGTTGGACCGGATCGTGCACGGGGTGCCGATGACCGCCGAACAGCGCACGGCCCGGCAGACCGCGGTGAGCCAGGCCGCTCACGACTTCGCCCACGGTGACAGTGCGCTTCGGCCGCTGAATCCCGAATGGGACCACAGCCTGCTGGAGATATTCGACGAGGGCAGGCTGACGGAACTGGACAGCTGGTCCAACACCTTCATCGCCACCGAAGGGGGCAATTCGGCACACGAGATCCGCACCTGGGTGGCCGCATTCGCGGCGCTCGAAGCCAACGGGCCATACCGGACCGGGAACCACTTCTACCGGGCGGCACCGGAATTGATCGCAGGATTCGCAATCAGGACGGCGGTAGGAATCGCAGCATGACCTCAGACACCAGTGCACAGACCGCCGAGCAGACGTTTGACAAAACGGTCGACGTTCTCATCGTCGGATCCGGCGGCGGCGGCATGACCGCTGCGTTGGCCGCCGACGCAGCCGGTCTCGATACCCTCGTGATCGAAAAGTCCCCCCACTTCGGCGGTTCCACCGCGCTCTCGGGCGGCGGGATCTGGGTACCCGGGGCGCCGTCGCAGCGCCGGGCCGGCTATGTGCCCTCACCGGACGGGGTTTTCGACTACCTCAAGCAGATCACCGAAGGCACGGTCAGCGACGCCCGGCTGCGCAAGTACGTCGAGGCCGCACCGGAGATGATGGACTTCCTGGAGCACAACAGTGATTGGTTCGAGTTCGTCTGGAAGCCCGGCTACGCCGACTACTACCCGGAACTGCCCGGCGGCTCGGCACAGGGAAGCACCATCAACGTCCCGGCCATCGACCTGCGCAAGCTCGGCGAGCACGAGCAGGAACTGCTCGCCCCGCTGGCCCTGGCGCCCAAGGGAATCTGGTTCGCCCCCAAGGATCTTCGGCTCTTCTACCAGGTTCGGCAGAACTGGCGCGGCAAGGCCGTGCTGCTCAAACTGATCTGGCGGATGGTGCGGGCCCGGGTGTTCGGTGACCGGATGGCCGCCATCGGCCAGTCGCTGGCCGCCCGGATGCGGTTGGCGCTCAAGCAGCACGACATCCCGCTGTGGCTGGATGCGCCGATGACCTCGTTGATCACCGGTGCGGACGGCGCGGTACTCGGCGCCGTCGTCGAGCGTGACGGCAAGCCGCTGCGGATCCGGGCCACAGGGGGCGTCATCCTGGCCTCGGGTGGGTTCGACCATGACATGGCGTGGCGCAAGGAGCACCTGCCGGTGCTCGAAAAGGACTGGAGCTTCGGCAATCCGGCTGCCACCGGCGACGGCATCCGGGCCGGGGAGAAGGCCGGCGGCACCACGGAACTGCTGGACGAGGCGTGGTGGTTCCCGGCGATCTGCTGGCCCGACGGCCGGCTGCAATTCATGCTGAACGAGCGGATGATGCCGTCGCAGTTCGTCGTCAACGGCGAGGGTAAGCGGTTCATCAACGAGGCCGCTCCCTACATGGACTTCGCCCACGCCATGATCGAGGGGCAGCAGTCCGGCATCGGCCACATCCCGTGCTGGCTGGTCACCGACATCGACTCGTTCCACCGGTACGTGGTGGCCGGGCACCTGCCCATCCCGAAGATCCCGTTCGCACCGGTGCCCACCGGACGCAAGGTGCCACGGGCCTGGCTGGATTCGGGCGTCGTGGTCGAGGCACACAGCTGGGAGGAGCTGGCCGGCAAGATCGGTGTGCCCGCGCAGAACCTGCGGGCCACAGCCGAGCGGTTCAACCAGCTGGCACACGGCGGGCACGACGACGACTTCAACCGCGGTGACAGCGCGTACGACAACTACTACGGCGACCCGACCCTGCCGAACCCGAATCTGGGCCCGCTCGGCAAGCCGCCGTACTACGCGTTCCAGATCATTCTCGGCGACCTGGGCACCTCGGGCGGACTGCGCACCGACGAGTACGCCCGTGTGCTGCGTGCCGACGAGTCCACGGTGGACGGGCTCTACGCCGTGGGCAATGTCTCGGCGGCCGTCATGGGCCGCAGCTATGCCGGTGCGGGCGCGACCATCGGGCCTGCAATGACGTTCGGCTACGTGGCAGCCAGACATATCGCTGACCGGAACGCCCAACAGTCTGTCGCACAACCAGTTTCACAAGCAGCCAACCAACAAATCCAGGACACCGTCAGCAACCCCTCAGGAGGAAACCGATGAAGATTTCGCTGTTCTACGAGTTCCCACTGCCCCGGCCGTGGTCGGAGGATGACGAACATCAGCTGTTCCAGCACGGTCTGACCGAGGTGGAGGCCGCCGACAAGGCCGGCTTCTCCACCGTCTGGCTCACCGAGCACCACTTCCTGGAGGAGTACTGCCACTCCACCGCACCGGAGATGTTCCTGGCCGCGGCCAGCCAGCGCACCAAGGACATCCGGCTGGGTTTCGGTGTCATGCACCTGCCCCCGCCGATCAACCATCCGGCCCGCATCGCCGAGCGCGTCGCCACCCTGGACCACCTGTCCAACGGGCGGGTGGAGTTCGGCACCGGTGAGGGCTCCTCGGTGGCCGAGCTGGGCGGTTTCGACATCGACCCGGCCGACAAGCGCACGATGTGGGAAGAAGCCCTTGAGGTTTCGATCCGCTGTATGACCGAGGCGCCGTTCACCGGATTCAAGGGCGAGCACGTCGAGATGCCGGCCCGCAACGTGATCCCCAAGCCGCTGCAGAAGCCGCACCCGCCGGTCTGGGTGGCCTGTACCCGCCCGTCGTCGGTGCAGATGGCCGCCCAGAAGGCCATCGGTGCGCTGAGCTTCGCCTACACCGGTCCCGAGGCGCTCAAGGAGCGGGTCGACGGGTACTACAAGGAATTCGAAGAGCAGGGTGCCCCCATCACCCCGGCGATCAACCCCAACATCCTGGCCATCGGCGGTGACCTCTCGATGATGGTGGCCCGCTCCGACGACGAGGCACTCAAGCGCCTCGGCATCGGCGGTGGCTTCTTCTCGTTCGGGATCATGCACTACTACCTGACCGGTATGCACACCCCCGGCCGTACCAAGGTGTGGGAGCGGTATCAGGAGGCGGTCAAGGAAGATCCGACGCTGGCGTACGGTCCCGGCCGCGGCGCCATCGGGTCGCCCGACACCGTGCGCGAATTCCTGCGCGCCTATGAGGCGAGCGGGGTCGACGAGATCATCCTGCTGCTCAACCCGCGCAGCCACGAGGGCACCATGGAGTCCATCGAGATCATGGGCAAGGAGATCCTGCCCGAGTTCATCGAGCGGGATGCAAAGGCGGTGGCGGACAAGGCCAAGCGCCTCGAGCCGGTGATCGAGAAGGTCGAGTCGCGTCGCCGTCCGTCGGACGCCCCGTTGTTCGACGAGACCTACGCCTTCGGTGGGCTGCCCACCGGCCGTGACAAGTTCACCGCCGGTGAGATCCCCGAGGCGATGGCCGAGATCAACGAAGGCCGGGTCAAGGCCGCTCAGGCCGAGAAGGCAGCTCGGGAAACCTCCGGATGACCGTGACCCTACTAAGCGAGTTGGTGCGCTACGACCGCAAACACGTCGTGGTCACCGGCTGCGGCTCGGGCATCGGCGCCGCGCTCACCCGTGCCTTGGGTGAGCTCGGCGCCCGGGTGACGGGCCTGGACATCCGGCCACCCGATCACCTGCCCGATGAGTTCATCGAACTCGATCTGGCCGCCCCGCAGTCCGTCGACCGTGCCGCCGGTGCGGTCGACGGGCAGGTGGACGCCCTGTTCAATGTGGCCGGCGTGTCCTCGGGGATCGGCAATCCACTGCTCGTGGTGCGCATCAACTTCCTGGGAACGCGACAGTTCACCGAAGCGGTGGAGGGCCGCATTCCGGCCGGCGGATCGATCACCTCGGTGTCCTCGCTGGCGGCATCGGGGTACCGCGAGAACCGGGCCACCACAGCGGGGTTGATCCGGACACGATCGGTCGACGAGGGGTTGCGGTGGTGCGCCGACCATCCCGAGGCTCTGGCCGACGGTGGCTACCGCTTGTCCAAGGAGGCGATGATTCTCTATGGGATGTGCCGGGTTTCGGAACTCGGTGCCCGCGGGATCCGGATCAACTGCACCGCACCGGGGGTGACTCAGACGCCGATCCTCGACCAGTTGAACTCGGCGTTCCTCGATACGTTCACCACCCCGCTCGGCCGCAAATCCGGGGCCGCCGAACAGGCCGCGCTGCTGGCGTTCCTGGGCAGCCCGGCCGCCAGTTACGTGACTGGTCAGGTGATCTGGGCCGATGGCGGCATTCTCGCCCAGCGGGAGGCCGCCCTGGTCGATGCTGTAGAAGACGCTGACCAGAGGAGCTGAGATTGGCCGGGACGATGAGCGACTTTCGCAAGGTCGCCGACGATGTGCGCAACTGGGGTCGCTGGGGTTCCGACGATGAGCTGGGCACACTGAACCTGATCACCCCCGCCAAGGTTGCCGAGGGTGCGTCGCTGGTCACCCACGGCAAGGTGTTCGCACTCGGCGGCGACTTCTCGTCGGCCGGCCCGCAGGGAGCGTTCCAGTTCCGGCAGAACCCGACCCATGTGATGACGGTGGACGGCGGCGACGCCAACACGCTGGCGCAGTACGGCCCACAGTGGCTGCGCAATTCGGTGGCCCACGAGGTCAGCGGGTTCTTCGTGGACAATCCGTTCCGCTTCAACGACGACATGATCGTCATGCCGCTGCAGGCCGCCACGCAATGGGATGCCCTGTCGCACGTCTACTACGAGGACAAGCTCTACAACGGATTCCCGGCCGATTCGGTCACCAGCTTCGGCGCGTTCCGCTGCGGTATCGACAAGGTCGACGGCAAGGGCATCACCTCTCGCGGGGTGCTGCTGGATGTGGTCCGGCACCGCGGCGCCGAGCAGTTCCTGGAACCGGGCAATCCGATCACGCCGGCCGAGCTCGATGACGTGGCCAGGGCGCAGGGAGTAGCCGTCACACCCGGTGACATCGTGGTGGTGCACACTGGCTGGTGGACAAGGTTTTTGGCCACCGGCGATGGGGCCGAACCCGGGTCGGGACTGGATTGGCGTTGCGCCTCGTGGCTGCACGACCACCAGGTGGCGGCTGTGGCAGCAGACAATCTGATGGTCGAGGACCCCGACCCGGCCAACGGTGTCGAGGGCACTTTCCTGCCGATGCACATGCTGTGCCTGCGGGACATGGGCCTGATGCTCGGCGAGTACTGGGACCTGGGTGCGCTGGCGGCCGACTGCGCGGCCGACGGTGTCTACGAGTTCCAGCTCATCGCCCCGCCGCTGCGGGTCACCGGTGCCGTCGGTTCGCCGGTGAATCCCATTGCGATCAAGTGAGGAAACATGACGTCAGCTGAAAAGGTGCCGTTCGTGGTCGGGCTCGGCGGCACCCTACGCGCGGACTCCTCGACCGAGCGGGCCGTGCGGTACTGCCTGGAGTCGGTGGAACGGCAGGGAGGCCGGACCCGGATGTTCGCCGGGCCGGATCTGGAGTTGCCGATGTATGCGCCGCATTCGTTGGAGCGCACGCCCGCGGCTCTGGAGTTCGTCTCCGCGCTGCGTGACGCTGACGCTGTGGTGGTGGGCTCGCCGGGCTATCACGGTGCGATCTCCGGTCTGGTCAAGAACGCGCTCGACTACATCGAGGACCTGCGGGAGGACCCGCGGGTCTACCTGGACAACACCCCGTGGGGCTGCATCAGTTGCGCCTACGGGTGGCAGGCCGCGGTGGGAACGCTGGGGCAGTTGCGCTCCATCGGTCATGCGTTGCGGGCCTGGCCCACCCCGCTGGGGGTGGCGATCAACTCCGCGGACAAGATCTGGTCTGAGACTGGCGAACTGGCCGACGGAACCGTGCGCGGTCAGCTCGAGATGCTGGCCACCCAGCTGCTCACCTTCGGCCGGTCCAACGGAGCGGCGCGATAGCTTCGGATCACAATGTGGCCCGGCCGACGACGAGCGGACGGACGATCGCCGGCATGCCCCGCCATATGCCGTCATCGGCTGCGACGGCGAACCCGCACGCCCGCATCAGTTCCACTGTCTGACGATTGCAGTGGCAGCCGCCACCAAAGCTGCGCCACGGTCGGAACAGGGCATCCTGGCACGCCGCGAGAAGCCGTGAGCTCGCACGGACATGTTCGATGAACAGCAACTGCCCGTCAGGGCGGAGCACACGGGCGATCTCGCGCAGCGCACCTCCGGGATCGTCGACGGTGCACAGGGCGAGGGTCGAAACAACCGTGTCCACGGAGGCATCGGCCAGCGGCAGTCGCTCCGCACGCGCGTCGACGACCCGCGCGACGCCCTCGTACCGCGGCAAACGGTGCGCGAGCTTCCGGCGCATGCCCGGCTCGGGTTCGGTGAGCACAAGCTCCGCGATCCCATTCGGGTAGTGCGCGATGTTCAGGCCTGTACCGGCGCCGATCTCGACGACGTGACCGCGGGCGCCGGCCAGCAGAGTATGCCGCCGGTGGCGCATTCCTGCGATCTCACCCATCCAGAGAAACGGGTCGTACACCCGCGCCATGATCCGAAGCCACGTCGGCGATGACGGTCTCGGCTGAAGTTCAGTACTCACAATGTCGGTCATGCCACGAACGTACGAACACCCGTGTCGTACGCGCATCGCTCAACGCGGCCATCTTCGGCGGATGGCCCATTCCGGCCATCTCACAGGAGTCCGAGACGCGCGGCCTCCGCGACAGCCGCCGTTCGCGAGGTGCGACCCAGCTTGCGGCGGATATTCGCCACGTGTCGGTGAACGGTATGTGGGCTCAGCACCAGCTGCTCGGCGATCTCGCGATCACCGAGACCGCGCGCAACGCAGGCGAGGATTTCACGCTCACGACGGGACAGTAGGACCGATTCCGGCCCGCCGGCAGGGGGCCGCGACGGCTGCGCCGGTGACAGGGCTTGGCGGCATGCGCGGACCACGGAATCGGTGTCACCGTGCCAAGGGAAGTGTGCGCTTCCCTGCAACGGGATGAACGTCGCGCCCGATATCGAGGCCGCGACCTCACGGCCGAGCCGGGACGGCACTGCGCGGTCGTTACGACGATGCACGACCAGCGCAGGCTGGCGAACGAGGGGTAGGTGTTCGCGCACATCGAGGCGATAGGCGAGATCCAGCAAGGCGGCGGCGGTCTCGGCGGTCGCCGCTTCCCGTTGAAACCGGGCAAAGCGCTCGTGCTCAGCAGCGTCCGCGGTGCCGAGGAAGATGTCACTGAGCAGACGAGAGCCCAATCCCCAATGTGCGCGTACCGCAGTCAGAATCGCGTCACCCACACCCGGTGCCGTCAGTGCCGCACCGGTGGGGTACGACCCGTACAGCACCAAGTGCTCGACGCGCTGCGGATACGCCGCGGCAAATGCGATGGCGGTGCAACTTCCCGACGAGCCGCCGATGAGCGACACGCGCTCGAGCCCGAGCTCGTCGAGAAGCGCGCGCAGTGTCGCAACCTCCTCATCGAGGTTCAGATCCGAATCTCGCAGAGCACGATCCGACATGCCGACGCCGAGGCGGTCATAGCGGATCAGTGTGTATCCGTCCGAGACCCCTTCCCAGAATCGCCGGAAGCTCGCGCTCTGCCAGTCGAGTTCGAGGTGGCTCACCCACCATGCCGGAGCAACGAGCGGTGGACCGTCCCCACGAATTTCGTAGGCCACTCGACGGGCGCCGAGGGGAAGGAACCGGATCTCGGACTTCTCCAGCATCGTCAATCAGGCTACGCATGAAGCCTGGTTGTGCACAGCTTCCGTTCGTCACCGACGGCGTCATTGATCTCCCAGCTCATCGGCTCACAGCGAAGTCGGCCGAGCGTCGTACGCGAGATTAAGCACTGTGGTCATCCGATACTTCTGAGAATGATGTTCTCCAATTGAGAAAACATCAGTATCGTGTGGCCGTGGAGTTCGCACGCAAGACCATCGACGTCGATGGCCTGACCACCGGGTACCTCGACGCCGGTCAGGGTGACCCGGTCGTCCTGTTGCACGGCGGCGAGTTCGGCGCCGGTGCCGAATTGGGTTGGGAGCGCGCCATCGACGCGCTCGCCGAGAACTACCGGGTGCTCGCCCCCGACATGTTGGGGTTCGGTGGGAGTGCCAAAGTTATCGATTTCAACGACGGCCGGGGCATGCGGATCCGGCACATCGCCCGGTTCTGCGCCGAACTCGGCGTCCATGAAGCCCATTTCGTCGGCAATTCGATGGGCGCGATCAACCTGCTGGTCGATGCCACC
Organism: Mycobacterium sp. DL99; assembly: GCF_004762045.1. Lineage (GTDB taxonomy): Bacteria > Actinomycetota > Actinomycetes > Mycobacteriales > Mycobacteriaceae > Mycobacterium. The sequence continues at coordinate 4,608,753 of NZ_SJOM01000007.1, read as the reverse complement.
TCGGATGCGCCGCGGCTCCCTGCGCGGTCGCTCACCGCGATCTGCGGGGGAGGGGAGATCCAGCGCAACGAACATTCGGCGGCGTTGTACGACTATGACGCCACGCTGGACGGGATGCGACGCATCGTCACCGCACTGTTCGCCGATCCGGCCTATCCGGCCGATGAGGCCTACGTGCAGCGGCGGTACGAGTCGAGCATCGCGCCGGGGGCCTGGGAAACCTTGGCCGCGGCCCGATTTCGGCGGCCCGGCCTGGAGGCACCGGCGATGCCGTCGGCGCAACGGGCATATGACCGCATCGGTGTGCCGACCATGATCATCGAGGGGGATCGTGACAAGCTGCTGCCGCCCGGCTGGGCCGCCGAAATCGCCGGCCAGATCGCCGGTGCCCGCAGTGCGGTGATTCCCGGTGCCGGGCACTGCCCGCAGATCGAACAGCCCGCCGCGCTCATCACGGTGCTGCTGGAATTCCTGAAAGAGGTGTCATGACAGGCAATGAGTTGGCCGGAAAAGTCGCGATCGTCACCGGCGGTGCGTCGGGTCTCGGCGAAGGATTGGTGCGCCGGTTCGCCGCCGAGGGCGCCCAGGTGATGATCGGCGACGTCGACGAGGACCGCGGCAAGGCATTGGCCGCCGAGCTGGGCGAGAACACCCGGTTCCTGTTCACCGACGTCGGCGACGTCGATCAGGTGGGTCGGCTCGTGTCGACCGCGGTGGAGACCTTCGGCGGTCTGGACGTCATGGTCAACAACGCCGGGGTCTCGGGCCGGATGCACCGCCGGTTTCTCGACGACGATCTCGCCGACTTCGATTCTGTGATGCGAATCAACGTCCGGGCGGTGATGGCCGGTACCCGTGATGCCGCGCGGTACATGTCCGAGCACGGGGGCGGTTCGATCCTGAACCTCACCTCGATCGGCGGCATTCAGGCCGGCGGCGGGGTGATGACGTACCGCGCGTCGAAGGCCGCGGTCATCCAGTTCACCAAGTCCGCGGCGATCGAATTGGCCCACTACGAGATACGGGTCAATGCCATCGCTCCGGGCAACATCCGTACGGCGATCGTGGCCAAGTCGGCCGCGCCCGACGAGCGTGAGCGCATCGAAGAGTTCGAGGCGGGGATCCGGGCCCAGATGCGCAACGACCGCCCGCTCAAACGGGAGGGCACGGTCGAGGACGTTGCCGAGGCGGCGGTCTACTTCGCGACAGACCGGTCGCGGTACGTGACGGGAACCGTGCTGCCGATCGACGGCGGCACCGTCGCGGGCAAGGTCATCGTCCGGAAGTCCAAGTAGGCCCGCCTGACCGATTGAGATTGCGTTCAGGGTCCTGATCTGCGGCGAACCGCGACCATGGCCGCAATCTCAACGCCGGTCTGGACCGAGTGCCAGGCGCAATCCGGTGGCTTCGACTTGCCTGCGATCAATTTAAATCAACTGCTTGACTTAATTACAGGAGGGGCGTTGACTGTAACGGTGACAGCAGCCAACCGGACCGCCCGCGCCGATCGGGCGAGCAGTACCCAGGAGGCGATCCTCAAGGCGGCCGAACGGCTGTATGCCGAGCACGGCGTGTTCGCGGTGTCCAACCGCCAGGTGAGCGAAGCGGCCGGGCAGGGCAACAACGCGGCGGTCGGTTACCACTTCGGCACCAAGACGGATCTGGTCCGCGCGATCGAGCACAAGCACCGCGGGCCGATCGAGTACCTGCGCGAGCAGATGGTTGCCGACACCGGCGATTCGGCCGAGCTCCGGGACTGGGTCTCCTGCTTGGTGCAGCCGCTCACCGATCACCTTGCGGCGCTGGGTAACCCGACCTGGTACGCCAGGTTCGCCGCCCAGGTGATGACCGATCCGGCCTACCACAACATCGTGGTCCGCGACGCGTTGAGTTCGCAGTCGCTGGTGCAGGTCATCGAGGGGATGAACAACTGCCTACCTGAACTGCCCGCCGAGGTGCGCGCCGAACGCAACATCATGGCGCGCAATCTGTTGATGCACAGCTGCGCCGATCGGGAGCGCGCGATGGCCCAGGGCGGCAACGTGCCGCGGGCGTCCTGGCAGGGCGCGGCTTCGGGATTGATCGACGCCATCGTCGGCCTGTGGATGGCGCCGGTTACTCAAGAAAGCGACCTCATATGAAAGTCACTGTCGACCAGGACAAGTGCGTTTCGTCGGGGCAGTGCGTACTCAACGCCAGTGAGGTGTTCGACCAGCGTGACGAAGACGGTGTCGTCGTCCTGCTCGAACCCGCACCCGGTCCGGACCAGACCGACAACGCCCGCCGCGCCGCAGCGGCCTGCCCAGCCCTAGCCATCGAGATCCAAGACTGACCTGAGGAATGACGTGTCCGAAACCGTTACCGAAGTAGACATCCCCGAATACCCGATGGAGCGCGACGTGCGATGCCCCTTCGCGCCGCCGCCGCCCATGCTGGGCAACCCCAAAGGCCTGTTCCGCGTGAAGATCTGGAACGGCAGCACCCCGTGGCTGATCTCCGGTCACGAAGAGGCCCGGACCCTCTTCGCAGACTCCCGGATCAGTGTGGACGACCGGATCGATGGTTTCCCGCACTGGAACGAGCACATGCTCTCCACCGTGGACAAGCGGCCGCGGTCGGTGTTCACCTCGGATGCCGAGGAGCACACCCGGTTCCGTCGGATGCTGTCCAAGCCGTTCACCTTCAAGCGCGTCGAGGGTCTGCGGCCGGCGATTCAGAAGGTCACCGACGAGTGCATCGACAAGATCCTGGCCGGCCCGAAACCAGCCGATGCCGTGGCCGAATTGGCCTTGCCGGTACCCACCGTGGTGATCAGCGAGATGCTCGGTGTTCCTTACGAAGACCACGAGTTCTTCCAGGAGCACGCCAACGCCGGCCTGGCCCGCTACGCCGCAGCGGACGCCATGCAGAAGGGCGCGATGAGCCTGCACCAGTACCTGATCAATCTGGTCGAGGAGAAGCAGGCGAACCCGTCCGAGGACGCGGTGTCCGATCTGGCCGAGCGGGTGACTGCGGGGGAGATCAGCGTCAAGGAGGCCGCGCAGCTGGGCACCGGTCTGCTGATCGCCGGGCACGAGACCACCGCCAACATGATCGGCATCGGCATCCTGGCGCTCCTGGAGAACCCCGAGCAGGCCGACTTCCTGCGTAATGCCGAGGACCCCAAGGTCATCGCCAATGCGGTCGAGGAACTGATGCGTTATCTGTCCATCATCCAGACCGGCCAGCGCCGGGTGGCGCTGGAGGACATCGAGATCGGCGGCGAGACCATCCGCGCCGGTGACGGCGTCATCATCGATCTGTCCCCGGCCAACTGGGACGCGAAGGCCTACCCGGAGCCCGAGAAGCTCGACCTCAGCCGCGACGCCGGCCAGCAGCTGGGCTTCGGCTACGGCCGCCACCAGTGCGTCGGTCAGCAGCTCGCCCGCGCCGAACTGCAGATCGTCTTCCACACCCTGCTGCGCCGGATCCCGACCCTGCGCCTGGCCGTTCCGCTCGACGAGGTGCCGTTCAAGCACGACCGTCTCGCCTATGGCGTCTACGAGCTTCCCGTGACGTGGTAATTGCCGGTACGCCGGCCTTCAGCCCCTACAGCCCGAATGGAGTACCACAGATGACTGCTTCAACGACCCTCTATCCGCCGGAAGGCTTTGGTGCACCGAAGAATCGCCGGGGCCATGCGACAGAAGGCGGCCTCACGGGGCTTCCTAGCGGCACGGAGATCTTCTCGGCCGACAACCACATCTCGGTGGCCGACGATATTTTCTTCGAGCGCTTCCCCGAGGAGCTCAAGGGCGCCGCGCCGCGGATCTGGTACGAGGATGGCGCCTACATGGTCGGGATGAAGGGCAAGGCCTGGACCGGGGGCGATTTCGGCCGCGTCCTGATGCAGTACGACGACCTGGCCGGAGCCGCGTCGAACAACATCCCGGCGCGCATCCGCGAGCTCAAAGAGGACGGCATCGACAAGGAGCTGGCCTTCCCCAATGCGGTGCTGGCTCTGTTCCACTACCCGGACAAGTCGCTGCGCGAGCGGGTGTTCCGGATCTACAACGAGCACATCGCCGCGTTGCAGGAGCAGTCGAACGGACACTTCTACGGTGTCGGCCTGATCAACTGGTGGGACCCCAAGGGCACCCGGAGCACCCTCGAGGAGCTGAAGTCGCTCGGGCTCAAGACGTTCCTGCTGCCACTGAATCCGGGCAAGGACGACGAGGGCAACATCTACGACTACGGCAGCACCTCGATGGACGCGGTCTGGGACGAGATCGAGGCCTCGGGTATCCCGGTCAGCCACCACATCGGCGAGACGCCGCCCAAGACGCCGTGCGAGAACAACAGCGTCGTGGTCGGCATGATGGTCAACGTCGACTCGTTCCGTGAGCAGTTCGCCAAGTACGTCTTCTCCGGAATCCTCGATCGGCATCCGAATCTCAAGATCGGCTGGTTCGAGGGCGGGATTGCCTGGGTACCAACGGCTTTGCAGGACGCTGAGCACATGCTGGCCTCTTACCGGCACATGTTCAACCACGAGTTGCAGCACGACGTCCGGCACTACTGGGGCAAGCACATGACCGCGTCGTTCATGGTGGACCCCTTGGGGCTGCGGCTGATCGACGAGATCGGTGTCGACAACGTGATGTGGTCCAGCGACTATCCGCACAACGAGAGCACCTTCGGCTACTCGGAGAAGTCACTGGCGACCGTTGTGGAGGCGGTCGGACCGGAGAACGCGGTCAAGATCGTGTCCACCAACATTCAGAAGTTCCTGGGGCTTCTATGAGCGCTCTCACTCAAACGGGCGTCACCCAGATCGCCCGTACCGGGTTCACCCCGCTCGACATACCCGACGAGCCTGACCTCGCCCGGATGCGTCGAGACGTCGGTGCGCGCCTGCACGCCGCGATGGCGGACCAGGGTGTGGACGCGCTCGTGCTGCTCGGCAACGGCAATGTCATGTACGCCACCGGCATTGCCTGGCCGCTGGCCGACGCGGGACTGTCGCATGTCGAGCGGCCGATCGCGGTCGTGCTGGCCGACGACGAACACCCGCACCTGTTCCTGCCGTTCCGCGAGGGCGCGGCGATGGAAACCGGGTTGCCCGATGATCACCTGCACGGACCGGTCTATCTCGAATTCGACGAGGGTGTCGCTCAATTCGCGAAGGTCCTGGCCGGGCTGGTGCCCGCCGGCGCGACGATCGCCACCGATGAGCTGACCGGGGCGATGCGGCTGGCCGGCAGTGCACTGTTCCCCAGCGCACCGGTGGATGCCGCCCTGGTGGTCGGTGCGGCGAAACTCGTCAAGACGATCGACCAGATCGCCTGTGTCCGCCGGGCCTGTCAGATCACCGAACAGGCCGTTGCCGAGATCCACAAGTCGCTGGCGCCCGGCGTGCGCCAGATCGATCTGTCTGCCGAATTCGTGCGCCGCACTTTCGAACTGGGCGCCACGACCAACATGTTCGACTCGATCTGGCAGGCCATGCCCGCGTCTAAGGCGGAAGGTACCTGGACCACCACCGGTGATCTTGCGCTGCCGCTGTTGACCACCGAGCGAGAGTTGCAGCGGGGCGATGTGCTGTGGACCGACGTGTCCATCGCCTACCACGGCTACTGCTCCGACCACGGGCGGACATGGATCGTCGGGCAGGACCCGACGGCCGCTCAGCAGAAGCAGTTCGACAAGTGGAGTCGCATCGTAGATGCGGTGCTCGCGGTCACCAAGGCCGGTGCCACCTGTGGCGACCTCGGCCGGGCGGCGACGGAAGCCGGCGGCGGACAGAAGCCGTGGCTGCCGCACTTTTACCTGGGCCACGGCATCGGTACCAGCGCAGCTGAAATGCCGATGATTGGAACGGATCTCGGCCAGGAGTGGGACGACAACTTCGTCTTCCCCGAAGGCATGCTGCTCGTATTCGAGCCGGTGGTCTGGGAGGACGGCACCGGCGGTTATCGCGGCGAGGAGATCGTGGTGGTAACCGAGGGCGGCTGGACGCCGCTGACCGCATATCCGTACGACCCCTATGAGGTGTCCCGTGGGAACTGAAATCGAGGCCGACGGCCGGGCACTGCGCGTCAGCCGACGGGAGCGCGCCATTGCCCAGATGGAGGCCCATGACCTCGACGCGCTGGTACTCGGCAGGCAGGCCAACGTGCGGTACATCTCCGGCGCCCCGCAACTGTGGGTGGTGGGTACCAGGCCCTTCGGGCCGATCTGCACGTTCGTCCGCGCCACGGGTGAGATCCACCTGAACAGCACGTGGGACGAGGGCATCCCCGAGGAGATCCCACACGAGAATCTTTACGGATTCGCGTGGAACCCGATGACTCTGGTCGATGTGCTGCGCGGCATCAAGGGTTCCGATTCGGCGTGGCGCATCGGAACCGATGCCCTGACACCGACGTTCGCCAAGCTGTTGCCGATGGCCTTCCCGAACGCGGAGCTGGTCGACGGCGAGCAGGCGATGAGGGCTGCGCGCCGAGTGAAGACCCCCGAGGAGATCCTGGCGCTGCGGCGGGCACTGGCCGTCGCCGAGGAAGGACTGGCCAAAGGCGTTGCCGAACTGGTTCCGGGAACCACCGAGAAGCGCCTTGCCGGTGCGATATTGGAGGCCGAGGCGGCCGGCGGGGTGAGCACCCCGGCGACGCAGGACGCTGCGTGGGTCACCTCGAAAGACCATCCGTGGCGCCGTGCCGAACGCGATGGCCGCGTGAGCGAGGGCGACCTGGTGGCCCTGTCAGCGGGTGTGCTCGCCGACGGTTACGTCGCGGAGGTCGCGCGCACGGTATCGGTGGGTGAACCGACGGATGCGGTTCGATCGCTGTACCGACGTCGGGATGACCTGTGGGACAGGCTGATCGATGCCTGCCGTGCCGGTAAGCCGACCAGCGCGTTGCTGGATGCGTACGAGCAGGCCGGCGAACCGCTACCGGCGATGCCGGTGGCGCACGGGCTCGGGTTGGGATTCGACCCGCCGGTGGTGTCCCCGAACCTGCGGGCGACCGCCGAGGCCGACATCCTCGAGGAAGGCATGGTCCTCGCCGTTACGGGCTACGTCTGGGAGCGGGGCATCGGCGCGGTGTTCACCCGGGATGCCGTCGTCATCGGCGCCGACGGTCCCGAGGTACTAACCCAGGCCCCATCAGACAGTGAGGCGGCACATGCCTGAGCGACCCACCCCGGAGGAGATCATCCTCTATGAGAAGGACCCCAAGACCAAGATCGCCACCATCACGTTCAACCGGCCGGAGTTCCTCAACGCGCCGACCTCGATGGCCCGGCTGCGTTATGCCGACGTGCTGCGAGCGGCCAATGCCGACAACGACGTCAAGGTGGTGATCATTCGCGGCGTCGGGGACAACCTGGGCAGCGGGGCAGACCTTCCGGAGTTCATGGAGGGTAACGATAATCCGTCGGTCCGCCTGGCCGAGCTGCGCCTGGAGGACGACGGAGTCGGGGAGGTGACGTACCCGCCAAAGGGCACCTTCCGCAACGGCGCCACGATCAGTTCGTGGTACGCGAACTCCCAGGCCGGCAACCGCGCGTTGCAGGACTTCAAGAAGATCAGCATCGTCGAGGCCAAGGGCTACTGCTACGGCTGGCACTTCTACCAGTGCGCGGACGCCGACTTGGTGATCTCGTCCGATGACGCCCTGTTCGGGCATCCGTCGTTCCGGTATCACGGTTGGGGGCCACGTATGTGGACGTGGGTCCAGATGATGGGCCTGCGGAAGTTCCAGGAGATGGTCTTCACCGGAAGGCCGTTCACCGCCGCGGAGATGTACGACTGCAACTTCCTGAACAAGGTGGTAGCCCGCGATCAGCTGGAAGCCGAAGTGCAGAAGTACGCGCTGGCCTGTACCCGGAACAGGCCGGTGGACACCGTCTTTCAGCAGAAGATGTTCTTCGAGATCTTCAAACAGCAGCAGGGCGAATACATGGGCAGTCTGCTGAGCGCGTTCTTCGAGTCGATGGGCAACGGGGTGGCCAACGACAGCGATGACGACCTGGACATGTTCGAGTCGATCGATTCGGGGCTGTCGGCCGCGGTCAATGACAACGACAGCAAGTTCCCGCCCGATTTCCGGCTGTCCAAGAAGAACAGGGCGAAACCCGAATGACTCAGTGCGCCGAAACGGTATTCCAGCAGTGAAAGTGCGAGTGGCCGCCTGCTGGAATGCGGTTTCGGCGGGAGAGCGGACATGACAGCACCACTTGACGGGTACATCGTCATCGACCTGTCCAGCGGGATCGCCGGCGCGTACGCCACGAAGATCCTCGCCGACGGCGGCGCAGATGTGATCAAAGTCGAGGCCCCCGAAGGTGACCCGTTGCGCCGCTGGTCGGCCTCGGGTGCACACATCGGCCCGGATGAGGACGGCGCCCTGTTCGCCTTCCTGGCCGGCGGGAAACGCAGTGTGGTCGTCCCTCCCGACGACCCGCAACTGCTGGACCGGCTGGTGGCAGCCGCCGACGCCGTGATCTGGTCTCCGGAATCGTCCGTCGCCCAGTCGATGGCACCCGAGGATCTCTTTCGGCGGCATCCCCATCTGATCGTCACGACGATCACACCGTTCGGGTTGGACGGGCCGTGGAGTGGCCGGGCCGCCACCGAGTTCACTCTGCAGGCTTGGTCAGGTGGCGCGATCGGGATCGGGCGGGGCGTGCAGGACCGGGCGCCGGTATCGATCGGCGGGCAGGTGGGCGAGTGGCTGGCCGGTGCGTACGCGGCGGCGATGACGCTGGCATTCCGAGCGCGGGCGATTCGTGACGGCCACGGCGAGCTGGTGGATCTGTCGGCGCTGGAGGCCCAGATCCTGGGGCTGACGTATTACCCGGTCACCTACTTCGAAATGCTGGGCCGCCCGTGGCGCAGCGAGCGAAAGCCCACGGTTCCGGGGATCGCCGAGGCGGCCGACGGTCTGGTCGCACTCGGGTGCGGCACCGCCCAGCAGTGGTGGGACCTGTGTGCGATGTCGGGTCACGACGAATGGATCGACGAGACCTCGGAGCTCACGATCACCGAGCAGGCCAACCTGCATGGCGAGGAGCTGTACGCGTGGGTGCGTGAGCAGCGAGCGGACGACCTCCGTGAACTTGCCGCGGCGTTCCGGATCCCCAACTCACCGGTCGGCAACGGTGAGAACGTCACCGCCATGGACCATTTCGTGCAGCGGCAGGCGTTCATCCGGAATCCGCAGCGCGGGTTCACCCAGCCCGCCGCACCGTACCGGCTGTCAGGTGCCGCGTTGCGTGAGGCGGCGCCGGCTCCCCGTCTGGGGGAGCACACCGAAGAGATCCGGGCTACGGAGCTGACCCCGCGCGATGTGCCGGTCGGTGTACCCGGCGGGGATCGGCTGCCGTTCAGCGGGTTACGTGTGCTCGATATGACCACGTTCTGGGCCGGGCCGTCGTGCACCCATCCGCTGGGCATGCTCGGTGCCGAGGTCATCCATCTGGAGTCGACCCCGCGCCCGGACGGCACCCGGTTGATCGCGGGTATCCCGGCCACCGTCGAGCAGTGGTGGGAACGCTCGCCGATCTTCAGTGCGCTCAACACGAACAAGAAGAGCCTGACGCTGGATTTCCAGACCGAGCAGGGCCGGGATCTGTTGCGCCGGCTGATCGCCACCTGCGACGTGGTGGTGGAGAACTTCACCCCGAGGGTGATCGAGCAGATCGGGCTCGACTTCGACTCGCTGCGGGCGTTGCGCGAGGACATCATCATGGTGCGCATGCCCGGCTTCGGGCTGGACGGGCCGTGGCGGGACAACCCGGCGTTCGCGTACATCATCGAGGACGCTTCTGGGTTGAGCTGGCTCACGGGGTACCCGGATCGCACTCCGTTCGAACCGTATTCGATCGGGGACCCCAATGCCGGGGTGCACGCATTGTCGGGGTTGATGCTCGCACTCGAGCACCGGCGCCATACCGGACGGGGAGCGCTCGTCGAAGCCGCGATGGTCGATGCGGCACTCAACGTCGCCGCCGAACAGGTCATCGAGTACTCGGCCTACGGTGCGCTGCTGCAGCGCGACGGCAACCGTGGGCCGGCCGCGGCGCCGCAGAACATCTACCGGAGCGCCGAGATCGACGAGTTCGGTCGCGAAGACAGTTGGGTGGCGATCGCAGTCAGCACCGATGCCCAGTGGGTCGCACTGCGCACGGCGATCGGGCAGCCGGATTGGGCCATGGATCCGGCATTGGACTCGGCCGACGGGCGGCGGGCGCACCACGATCTGATCGACGAGAAGCTGGCCGCCTGGTGTCTACCGCGCAGCGGCGACGAGATCGTCGAAACCCTGTGGCCGGTGGGCATTCCGGTGGCCAAGGTGATGCAGCCGCACCGGCAGCTGGAGCTCGACCAAGTGCGGTTCCGGCGGTTCTTCGAACACGTCGGGCATCCGGTGAACAACGCCGCACCGCACAGCACCCTGCCCGTCTCACTGGCCAATGGGCCACGGGCGCTGCATCGACAGGCCGCACCGCTGCTCGGCGAGCACAATCACGAACTGCTGGCCGAACTGGGGCTGTCCGATGACGAGATCGCCACACTGGCCTCCGATGGCGTGATCGGCACCGAACCCGGGGTCGGCGGACGCCGCAAGGCGGCGCGCTGAGAGAGGTGTAGCCGCTAGCCTGAATAACCATGGCTATCAATCCTTCTGACATCCTGCTCACCGGTCAGGTGGCGGTTGTCACCGGCGGCGGCACCGGTATCGGCCGGGGTATCGCTGCCGGCCTCGCGGCCTTCGGTGCCTCGGTCGCGAGCCGCGCAATAGGACAACTGTGCGGAAGCCACGGAATCGATCGGTGCCCTCGGGATCGTCACCGATGTGCGCGACGCCGAGCAGGTGGATGCCGCGTTGTCGCAGACCGCTTCTGAGTTGGGGCCGGTGCGAGTCCTGGTCAACAATGCCGGCGGCGTATTCGCCTCGCCGCTGCTGGAAACCAGCGAGAAGGGCTGGGACGCGCTGTACAGGAGCAATCTGCGCCACGTGCTGTTGTGTACCCAGCGGGTGGCGCGCCGATTGGTCGCCGATGAATTGCCGGGCAGCATCATCAATCTCACGTCGATCGAGGGAGTGCGTGCGGCACCCGGCTATGCCGCGTACGCGGCCGCGAAGGCCGGCGTCATCAACTACACCCAGACCGCGTCGTTCGAACTTGCGCCGCACAACATCCGGATCAACGCGATCGCGCCCGACCTGACCATCACCGAGGGACTGCTGGCGCTGTCACCGGGCGGTCCGCCGTCGGGGATCACTGACGCCATTCCCCTGGGCCGGGCCGGGCATGTCGACGAAATCGCCGGGGCAGCAGTCTTTCTGGCGTCCGGCATGTCGGGCTGTATCACCGGGCAGACGATTCACGTCGACGGTGGCACCCGGGCTGCGGGTGGTTGGTACCGCCACCCGCAGACCGGTGCCGCAACACTCGGTCCGGGCTAGGGGTCCCGACCTACTTGAGGCAGCTTCCAGCGTCGACCGGCAGCGTCACGCCGGTGACGTAGCGGGCCTCGTCGGAGGCCAGGAACAGCACGGCGTTACTGATGTCCACCGCCTCGACCCACGGGATGGGCAGGGTGTGGAACAGCTGGCAGATCGGCGCCATGTCGTCGGGGCCCGGGTTCTCCAGGTCGGGCCGGAACATCTTGAATGTGCCGTCGTTGTGCAGCATCGGGGTCGCCACATGCGTGGGATGCACGCTGTTGCAGCGGATGTTGTGCTGGCCCAGCTCGACGGCGAAGCCGCGCATGAGACCGACGACACCGTGCTTGGCAGCGACGTAGTTGCCGCAGTGCGGGTACGCCTTGAGCCCGCCGACCGAGCTGGTGAGGATGATCGAGCCACCGCGGCCGCCTTCGATCAGGTGCGGCACACCGGCCTTGACCGACTTCCAGACACCCGACAGGTTGATGTCGATCATCTCGTCCCAGTCGAGCTGGCTCGTCTCGTGCAGGACATCGCCGCCGTTGCCGATACCGGCGTTGGCCACGATGATGTCGAGGCGGCCGAGCTGCTCGACACCGCTGTCCACCGCGGCCTTGATCGCATCGGCGTCGCGCACGTCGACCTCGGCGGTGACGACGCGGCGGTTGAGTCCCTTGATGAGGCTGGCGGTCTCGGCCAGGTCATCGGGGGTGGAGGCCGGGATGGCGGTCTCCACGCCGGGCCGGATCGGTCCACAGATGTCGATCGCGATGATGTCGGCGCCCTCTTGCGCCAGCCGCACCGCGTGGCTACGTCCCTGGCCGCGGGCCGCGCCGGTGACGAACGCGACCTTGCCTTCCACCCGTCCAGTCATTGATTACCCCAGTTCTGTTTTCGTGTCTGCCGCATACTCGGTGAAATTCTGTGCACCTGCTCAGCAACTCTGTCACCGGGCCGCCTGCTGTGTCAACGACAGATACGTTTCGGGCAATATGTACTCTCCGCTTAGAAGAACGAAGTTCTCAAGTCTCTATCGCCGCGGCGGTCCTGGGTGCGGCGGCGCATACGAAGGGCGCGGCGTTGACCGCGGGGTTCGCGGTACGGCCCGGGGATGGCGCAGTCATCCGATCGAGCGGAATCGGCATCCGCAGGTCGATGTCCAGGGGTGCGGTGTAGACCGCGCAGATCGCCGGCGTCGGTGCCGACCTTGTCGGCCTCGAAGACGTGAACACCGCTCAGTTCCACGTGTGGATGCTCGATAATCGAGCGCGGTGCGTGGGTTCCGGCGGTGCCGGTCGCCCGTAGCGCGACGCGACGGCGGTGAGTCCGGAGATCGGGCGCGCGCCTGAGTGTAAGGACAATTCTGTCCCTAGGAGAACGAAGTTCTCAGCTAGCTGGCGGCGAATCCGTTGGCGACGAAGTCCCAGACCTCGTCGGCGGTGATCGGATGGATCGAGGCGTCGTCGGTGCCGCCGCTGGATTGGGCGACGAACATCACCGTCTGCATCGTCATCGCAGCCATCCGTCGTGGGTTGATCCCGGAGCGCAGCTGGCCGGCCTCGGAGGCCTCCTCCATGAGCTCGGTGAGCAGGGCCAGCAGCGGTGCGTGCGCGACCTTGACCTCGGACGGATGCGAAACCAGCAAGCGGGGCGCGAAGTCGGTGAACAGCGGGCGCTTGGCGGCCGGATCGGGCCGGGACGATTCGAACAGCAGCTGAATGGCGACCTTGAGTCGCTCGATCGGCTCGCCCTGTGTCGAGGTGGCGGCCCGGATCTGGTCTGCCGAGCGGCTCAAAGCGTCCTCGAACAGCGCCAGTAGGAGCTCGTGCTTACCGTCGAATTGCAGGTAGAAGCTGCGTAGCGACTGGCGGGAGCGGTCGACGACCTCTTGCACCGTGAAGTCGGTGCTGCCTTTTTCGATGATGATCGCCTGGGCCGCGTCCAGGAACCGTTGCACGCGCTGGGCGGCGCGCAATTTGGCGGTTTTGATTGACCGCTCGACAGCTCGTTGCTTCCATGCGGGTTCTTCGCCAGCGGTGGTCACTGGCTGCTCGGACGCTTGTCGAGTGGGGAGAACATGAACTGACTGTACCGGAGAACGCCTTGCCATTGTGGTGCCAGACCCCCTCGCGGCCAACGTGTCGGAGATTGTAACTTTCGTACTGTGAGAATAGTATTCTCATGACGGGAATTATAGAAGTCCTTTGAGAAGAAGGGTTTCGCATCGATTTTGCCGCCGCCGGGGCGCTGTTTGCGGGTAGCTGCCGCGGTCGCGAGGGCGGCTGTCGCGTGGCAGCTGTGAACAGAAGGAAACACGTGTACATCGACTACGACGTCGCCGATTCGATCGCCACGATCACGCTCAACCGGCCCGAAGCGGCCAATGCCCAGAACCCCGAACTGCTCGACGAGCTCGACGCCGCGTGGACCAGGGCTGCCGATGACCGAGATGTGAAGGTGATCGTCCTGCGGGCCAACGGCAAGCACTTCTCCGCGGGGCATGACCTACGTGGCGGTGGGCCGGTGCCCGACAAGATCACGCTGGAATTTCTCATCGAGCACGAGTCGCGGCGCTATCTGGAGTACACGCTGCGGTGGCGCAACGTGCCCAAGCCGTCGATCGCGGCGGTGCAGGGGCGCTGCATCTCCGGCGGTCTTCTGCTCTGCTGGCCGTGTGACCTGATCCTGGCCGCCGACGATGCGCTGTTCTCCGATCCGGTGGCACTGATGGGCATCGGCGGTGTCGAGTACCACGGACACACCTGGGAACTCGGTGCCCGCAAGGCCAAGGAGATCCTGTTCACCGGCCGGGCATTGACCGCAGAGGAGGCCGAGCGCACGGGCATGGTCAACCGGGTGGTGCCGCGCGCCGAATTGGACGCCCAGACTGCCGAGCTGGCCGCGCAGATCGCCCAGATGCCGGCATTCGCCCTGCGCCAAGCGAAACGAGCCGTCAATCAGACCCTCGACGTACAGGGTTTCTACGCCGCGATCCAATCGGTGTTCGACATTCACCAGACCGGACACGGCAATGCGCTTAGCGTCAGCGGATGGCCGGTGCTGATGGATATCGACGGGATGAAGCAGAACATCAAGTAGGCCTGGGCCTCTGAATATGGGGGCCATCCGGCTCAGCGTGAGTTACGCGGCCAGGCAGATCTACGCACAGACCACCGCGGCGGCGGCAGTGACGTTCGTGGTGCTGGCGCTCAGCCGCAACACCGTCGGTGATGCGCGGGAGCTGTTGACCCAGGCGAATCTCGTTGCCCTGATCGCACTGATGGTCGCGGCGGCGATCGTCGATACCGTGGTCGGTTGGGTCAACGTCCACCCGACGTTCAAATGGTTTGCCGCGGGCGAGAATCCGACGCCGCAACAGCAACGCGCCGCAATGCGTATCGCGCCGCGTCAGACCATCATCCAGTTCACCACGTGGGCGGTGAGCGCGCTCGTGTACACGCTCCTGAATCTCGATGCCGGGGGAGGTGTCGCGTATGTGATGGGCGGTGCGATCCTTTTCGGCGGCGTCGCGGCCGCCTGCATGGGATTCCTGGTCACCCAACGGATGTTGCGGCCGATCGTCGCGGCGTCGCTGACCGCGTCCTCGTCCACGATAGTTCGCATGCCCGGCGTGCTGGCCAGGCTGATCACCATCTGGACGCTGTTCAGCGGGCTGCCCCTGGCAGGCATCGCATTGATCGTGTTGGCACGCTCCAACGGCTGGTTCGTCCAGAAGACGGCGCCCGTCGAGGCGGCGGTGTTGGTGGTGGCCATCATCTCGCTGGTCTTCGGACTTCGGTCGATGGTCCTGGTGGCGCGTTCGGTATCGGACCCCGTCGGGGAGGTCGTGCTCGCCATGAAAGCGGTCGAACGCGGTTGGTCCGGTGTCTCGGTGAGGGTCTACGAGTCGTCCGAGATCGGCCGGCTCCAATTCGGATTCAACCGGATGCTGGCCGGCCTGGCCGAGCGGAACCGGTTGCGCGACCTGTTCGGGCGCTACGTCGGGGTCGACGTGGCCCGACATGCGCTGCAGCAGGGCGGGGCGGTCACCGGCGACGTCCGTGATGCCGCGGTTCTCTATGTCGACCTGGTCGGCTCGACCGCGTTGGGTGCCTCCCGCCCGCCGCAGGAGGTGGCGCAGTTGCTCAACGGGTTCTTCAAGATCGTGGTGGATACGGTCGAGCGGCATCACGGCCTGATCAACAAGTTCGAGGGTGACGCCGTACTGGCTGTCTTCGGCGCGCCGCTACGGCTGGACAATCCGGCCTCCTCGGCGCTCGCCACCGCGCGGGCGTTGGTGCCACGGCTGCACAAGCTGCCGGATGTGGAGTTCGGCGTCGGCATTTCGTGCGGATCGGTGTTCGCAGGCAACATCGGTGCCGAGAACCGCTACGAGTACACGGTGATCGGAGACGCGGTCAACGAGGCGGCGCGGCTGGCTGACCACGCCAAGGATCGCGAGTCGACGGTGTTGTGCTCAGGAAGCGCGCTGGCCCATGCCGATGCCGACGAGGGTGAGCACTGGGTGGTGCGTGGTTCGACGGTGCTGCGTGGCCGTTCGACGGCCACGGTCTTCGCCGAACCCCTCACCCCCTAGCGCGAGCAGTCCCCCGCAAGCGGGAGGGGCCCCCACCAAAACTGCCCCTTTTCGATCGAAAAGGGGCAGTTTTATGTCTGCTCGGCAGAGAAACGCTACAGCTGGGCCAGGCGCGGCACCGTGCCACGGGCCCGCAGACCGGCTCCGGCTTTTCGGGTGAGTTCCCTTGAACTGCCCAGCAATCCGTCGAGCACCAGGACCCGCTTGATGTGCTGGTGCAACTCGTGCTCTTCGGTGAAGCCGATGCCGCCGAGCACCTGCTGGCAATGCTTGGCCGCGGTCAGCGCGGCCTTGCCCGCGGCGGCCTTGGCCAGCAGTGAGTTTAGGTCGACGTTGTCCGCGCCGGGCAGGCTCAGCGTCGCCTCGGCGCCTTCGATGGCCACCAGTGTCTCGGCCAACCGGTGCCGCACCGCCTGGAACGACGAGATCGGCTTTCCGAACTGGACCCGGTCCAGTGCATGCTGGCGTGCCAGGGTCAGCATCGCCCGGGCCGAACCGATCAGCCACCAGCCCAGTGCCCGTCGGGCTTCGGACACCCGCAGCAGCTGCCCATCAGGCACCTGACGCAGCGGCAGCCCGCCGAGGGTGATGTTGCCTTCGTTGTTCTGGCGTTCCCACACCACCCAGGTGCCGCCGGCGTAGGGCATCGGCGGAGTACCGCCGGGCAGACCGCCGATGGTCTCCAGCAACACATCGTTGAGAACCGAAGCATGCGAACCGGTTTCGCCCAGCAGCCGGAAAACCAGCGGCATGGCGACTTCGGGCATGTCGGACAGCATCTCCGCCCAGCCCAGTTCGGCGAGCGCGGCGTCCAGCTCCGGGCCCGAGGCCGACAGCATGGTCCTGCGCAGGGTGTCTTCGAGCAAGCCGAGTGATTGGGCATCCATGCCCGGTTCAGTCGTGGAATCCATGCCTCACTCCTTCCCGAGGTCCAGCAGTCGCCGCGCGATGATGTTGCGCTGCACTTCAGCGGTGCCGCCGTAGATGGTCGCGGCGCGCGAGTACAGGTACTCGGTGCGCCATTCGGAGTCTTCGAGCTCGATGACGCCGGGCATCAGATTGCGGGCGGTGTCGTAGAGCAGCTGTTCGGCGCTCGCCAGCAGCACCTTGTCGATCGAGGTGTCCGGTCCGAGTTTGTGACCCTCGGCCAGCCGGTGCTGCGTGGCCGCTGACCGGCAGCGCAGCGTGTGCAGGGCCAGGTAGACCTCTCCGAGGTCCGGATCCACCACCTGCCCTTGCCGTTTCACCGCTTCGACGAGCGCGTCGAACCGTGAGTACAGGTAGGCGATGCGCTGCCAGAAGCAGGTCGAGCGCTCATAGGGCAGCAGGTCCATCGCCAGTTGCCAGCCGTCGCCGGGCTTACCGAGCATCCGGTTGGCGTCGACCTCGACATTGTCGAAGTACACCTCACAGAACTCGTCGACATCGTGCATGGTGCGTAACGGGCGCACCGTGATGCCCGGTGCGTCGGTGTCGACGAAGAACGCCGTGATGGCCTGGTGATTGGGAGTGTCCGCGTCGCCGGTCCGGGTCAGCAGGATGCACCGGTGCGAGTACTGCGCGAAGCTGGTCCAGACCTTCTGGCCGTTGATGACCCACTTGTCGCCGCGCTGGACCGCACGGGTGGTCAGGGATGCCAGGTCACTTCCTGACCCGGGTTCGGAGAACCCCTGGCACCACTGTTCTTCGCCGGACAGTAGTTTCGGCACCATCTCGGCGGCCAGTTCCTTGGGCGCGTAGTCGATCATCGTCGGCGCCAGCACTTCGAGCATCGAATAAGGACCGGGTTCGGCCAGCCTGCGGCCCACCACTACCTCGCCGACGATGGCGCGCAGCATCTCCGGGCCGCCCAGCCCACCGGCGTGCTCGGGCCAGCCGTAACGGCTCCAGCCACCGTCGTACAGCGCCTTCTGCACCCGGGCGAACTGGCGCATGTGACCTTCCAACGAATGGTCATCAGGCGGTGTCAGATCGTTGTCGGCGAGCCAACTCTGCAGCGCCGTACGGAATGTCGCGGGTTCGAACAAGTCGCTCATCCGGCTTCCGGCCTGCCGATCGCGTGCGGCCGACCGTGGTCGTGATCGCCACTGCGCCGGATGAAGGTCATCGCGCGGGTCTTCAGCCGCCAGCCCTCGGCGGTCCGCTCGTAGGTGTCGCGGTAGTAGCCGATGCGCATGTCGTGCTTGGAGTGCTCGATGAAACACAGCGGCTGGGTGCCTGACGCCGTATCGGCCCCTTCGACCAGGTCGATCAGGGCGGTGCCGGTCATGAACAGGCCCTTGGGGGCGGCGTCCACCAGTACCGGGAAGCGATTGAGCGTGTAGGTCTCGCCGAATGCGCTGTACGTGCCGTCGGGGGTGAAAACGCTGATCAGACCGTCGATGTCGCCCTGGGTGATGGTCACCGCGTATTTGGCGAGCACCTGCTGGATCTCGATCAGATCCTCGGTCCGCGTCGGGGAATCAGTTGATGTGCTCATTGCGGAAGACCTTACCGCCTTTCATTACAAAATTCACACGTTGTGTAACGCTGATGTCCTCGAGTGGGTTACCCGGCACCGCGATGATGTCGGCGAGAAGGCCCTCGGCCAGCCGGCCCCGGTCGGTGACATTGATCAGATCCGCGGCGATCGTGGTGGCCGAGCGCAGCACCGCTGCCGGGGGCATACCCCATTCCACCAGCGTGACGAGCTCGTCGGCGTTCTTGCCGTGCGGGATCGCCGGTGCGTCGGTGCCGACGGCGATCTTCACTCCGGCCTCATACGCCGCCTTGATCGATGTCTCGGCCTTCGGGAACATCTCGGCAGCCTTGTCCTGCAACACCTTCGGCGCCTTCGAGACGTCCATGGCCTGGGCCAGCCGGCGGGTGGTGACCAGGAACCGATCGTTGTCGACCAGCTTCTGGATGGCCTCGTCGTCCATCAGGAATCCGTGCTCGATGCAGTCGATGCCGCAGTCCACGGCATGTTTGACGGCCTCGGCGCCGTGGGTGTGGGCCGCGACGCGCAGCCCGCGCCGGTGCGCCTCGTCGACGATGGCGCGGAGTTCCTCGTCCGAATAGTGTTGTGCCCCAGCTTCGCCGGTGAGAGACATGACGCCGCCCGAGCAGCACACCTTGATCAGCTGAGCTCCGTGCTTGATCTGGTAGCGCACCGCCTTGCGGATCTCATCGACCCCGTTGGCGATGCCCTCCTCGATGGTCAGCTCCAGCACGCCCGGCATGAACGCCGCGAACATCGTCGGATCGAGGTGCCCGCCGGTGGGGGTGATGGCGTGGCCGGCGGGGATGATCCGCGGCCCGTCGATCCACCCCGCGTCGATGGCCTTGCCCAGCGCGACGTCGAGCAGGTATCCGCCGGTCTTGACGAACAGTCCGAGATTGCGCACGGTGGTGAACCCGGCGCGCAGGGTGCGGCGGGCATTTCCCACGGCCCGCAGCACGCGGGTCGGCGGATCGTCCTGTACCTGGGACAGGCCCGGGTTCTCACCGCGGCCGCCCATCAACAGGTTGACTTCCATGTCCATCAGGCCGGGCAGCAGGATGGAGTCGCCGAGATCGATGATCTCGTCATCAGGACCTATAACTGGGTCTGTTTTGCCGTCTCCGACGGCGACGATTCGGTCCCCGTCGACACGGACAATGCCGGGACGAATGATCGTCCCGGCATCGACGTCGACAAGACCCGCAGCTTTGAGGGTCAACACGACTAAACCACCGGCTCCTTGATGAGATTGATGTAGGCCGCACCGCTGTCGAGCACCCGCGGTTGCTTCCACACCTCGATCGGGAAGCTCACCATGACGACGGATTGACCGAGATGCACCAGCGCCTTGGCGTCGTCCGGCATGCTCGCCAGCGGGAAGCGGGCATCGACGTAGACCATGATGTCCTCGAGGCGCGCCATACCGGCGTCGTAGAGTTCCTGCATCTCGTCCATCGAGGAGTTGAGACGCTTCTGATAGCGCTCCTCCTCGGTGGGCAGGCACCAGTCGCTGAACCGCTCCAGGTCGGCGAATTCTTCAGGCAACTTAGACATTTGCGGCATCCTTTTCTGCGGCCTTCTCACTCGGGGCGGCGTGATTGCCGTTCGTTGAACCATTCCCATTGGCCTTGGCCTCGTTGTACCGGTCGACGTAATTGTGAGCGGTGTGGTGCAGGTGGCGCAGCAGGATTTCCTGGTCGCACAGCGGGAAGTCGAGTACGGCGCGGGTGCCGATCTGCGTCTGGGTGGCTTCCAGCGTGTTGGCGTCCTGGAACGCGTACTCCTTGAACGTCACCGCGGCCAGTTCCTGGGACAGTCGTTCGCGCAGGTTCTTCGGCGGCACGAAGTACAGGTCGGCCTCGAAGATGTGGCTGTCCACACCGGTTGGCCAGTAGTTGTAGGTCAGATACCAGCCCGGCGCCCAGAAGAGCAGGGTGAAGTTCGGGAAGAACTCGAACGAGTCCTGGCCCCACGTCGAATGCCGGCCGGGGTTGATCGCCGGCGGCAGCTCGTCGGGCAGGATGCCCTTGATGTCGGGGCGATCCCACGGCCCGAACAGGCCACTGTGCAGGATGCGCTCGATGGGCTTGACCATCTTCAGGTCCTTCGGTGGGCTCATGCCACCCCAGGACGAGATCATCGAGTGATCGCCCTTGATGTCGTAGTGCAGCGCCTCGAAGCCGAACTTGGCGAGCTTCTCGGCTTCCTCCTTCTCCGCCTGCTTCATGTGCAGGATCGGCGCGTGGTAGAACTCGACGAACGCGTCGATGAACAGCTTCCAGTTGGCCTTGACCTCGGAGCGGTAGCTGTAGTGCTCGGTCATCTCGTGGAATGGATAACCCTTGAGGCCCTCGGCGAACTCGCCCAGGTACTCCTCAAGCGACACCGCGTCGTCGTCGAAGTTGACGAAGATGAAGCCTTCCCACACCTCGCAGCGCACGGGCTTGAGCGGGTAGTCGGCCTTGTCGACGTCGAAGAACTCCTGCTCCTGCTGGATGAACGTCAGGTCGCCCTTGAGGTCGTAACGCCAGGCGTGGTACTTGCAGACGAACTGCCGGCAGCTGCCGGAGACCTCTTCGCCCGGGTAGTCGTTCCAGACCAGCTTGTTGCCGCGGTGGCGGCACAGGTTGTAGAAGGCGCGGATCTGCTCGCCGTCGTTGACGATGATGATCGAGGTGCCGGGGCCGACGGACGGCAGCTCGCGGGTGATGTACCGGCCCTTCTTGGGGATCAGCTCCACACGGCCCATCTGCAGCCAGGTCTTGCGGAAGATGGCCTGCTGCTCCAGTTTCCAGTGCTCGGGATCGATCGAATCCTCGTAGTTGACCGGGCCGGTGCCCAGTTCAGGCCAATTCTCGGTCCAGCTGCCGACAGCTGGCTTGGGGAAGTGCGCCATTGTCTACCTACTTTCTCGTTCTGGAGTTAGTGGCCGGATTCCGGCGCAATTCCAAAGGTGTTGTAAGCCATGGCCATCAGGCCATAGCCGCCGATTGTGAAGACCAGGTCCATGCGCTGGCGCTCCGTGAGGTGCTCGCTCAGGGCGGCCCAGGTGCCGTCCGAGATCTCCGATTGCCCGTCGAGTTCGTCGACCGAATCGAGCACCAACTGGTCGAGGGGGGTGGAGCCTTCGCCGCTGGTGCTGCTCGCGATCTGCTCATCGGTGAGTCCCTCGGACTTGCCGATGAATGCGTGGTGGGCCCACTCGTACTCGCATTTCTTGCGATGGGCGATCCGCAGGATGGCAAGCTCTCGCATCTGCGGGTCCAGCGTCGAGCGGAACAGCAGATGATTGCTGAACCGCAGGAACGCCTTGGTCAGCGCGGGGTGGCGGGCCAGCGTCGACAGCGCGGTTCCCGCTCCCTCGGGATTGAGCCGCTCCTCGGGAAGCATTACCGACAGTGCTCGTCGCACGTCGTCGTCCCACTCCTCGGCGGGCAAGGGGGCCAAGCGCACGGGGCGGTTCTCCTCTCGATGACCCATCACTGACTCTCGGTGATGAGAATCAGGTTCTCATTTCCGACTAAGAGATTTCCATCTTTTGTGGCGATGGTCAACAAGAACCCGTCGGGTTGCGAGGTGACCTGGCTAAATCTCCTCGTCAGCAGGCTCAGACATTGATTCTCTCTAGATGAGAAGCTAGTTTTCTCTCATAGAGAACCAATGTGACGGCCAATGGGACGGAGCGAGGCAGTGAACAAAGACGACATGATCCTGATCAGCGTCGACGACCACATCATCGAACCGCCGAACATGTTCAAGAACCACCTTCCGGAGAAGTACCGCGACGAGGCGCCACGGCTGGTGCACAACCCCGACGGCAGCGACACCTGGCAGTTCCGCGACACGGTGATCCCGAACGTGGCGCTGAACGCGGTGGCGGGCCGGCCGAAGGAGGAGTACGGACTGGAGCCCCAGGGGCTCGATGAGATCCGCAAGGGCTGCTACGACCCCAATGAGCGGGTCAAGGACATGAACGCCGGCGGCGTGCTGGCCACCATGAACTTCCCCTCGTTCCCCGGTTTCGCCGCGCGATTGTTCGCCACCGACGATGACGACTTCTCGCTGGCGCTGGTCCGGGCCTACAACGACTGGCACATCGACGAGTGGTGCGGATCCAACCCCGGACGGTTCATCCCGATGGCCATTCCGGCGATCTGGGATCCGCAGCTGTGCGCCGACGAGGTGCGCCGGGTATCGAAGAAGGGCGTGCACTCGCTGACCTTCACCGAGAACCCGTCGACACTGGGCTACCCGTCCTTCCACGACCTGGAGTACTGGAAGCCGTTGTGGGAGGCCCTGGTTGACACCGACACCGTGATGAACGTGCACATCGGATCGTCGGGCAAATTGGCGATCACGGCGCCGGACGCCCCGATGGACGTGATGATCACGTTGCAACCGATGAACATCGTGCAGGCCGCAGCCGATCTGTTGTGGTCAGCGCCGATCAAGGCCTATCCGGGTCTGAAGATCGCGTTGTCCGAAGGCGGCACCGGGTGGATTCCGTACTTCCTGGACCGGGTGGACCGCACCTATGACATGCACTCGACGTGGACGCATCAGGACTTCGGCGGCAAGTTGCCGTCGGAGGTGTTCCGGGAGCACTTCATGACGTGCTTCATCTCCGACCCTGTCGGGGTGAAGAACCGCCACGAGATCGGCGTGGACAACATCTGCTGGGAGATGGACTACCCGCACAGCGACTCGATGTGGCCCGGGGCCCCCGAGGAATTGAGCGCGGTGTTCGACACCTACGAGGTTCCCGACGACGAGATCAACAAGATCACCCATGAGAACGCCATGCGGCTCTACCACTTCGACCCCTTCGCCCACGTTCCCAAGGAGCAGGCGACTGTCGGTGCACTGCGCAAGCAGGCCGAAGGCCACGATGTGTCCATCCGCGCGTTGAGTCACAAGGAGAAGACCGGCACCACCTTCGCCGACTTCCAGGCGAACGCCAAAGCCGTTGCCGGCGCACGAGACTGAATGCCGAGACTTCTCGGCCGAGAAAATAGGAGAGCACACAGTGTCGGGCGGTATGAACTTCGAGCTGACCGAGGACCAGCAGCTGATCCGCAAATCCGTTGCGGAGCTGGCGGGCAAGTTCGACGATCACTATTGGATGACCAAGGACCAGGCCCACGAGTTCCCGCAGGAGTTCTACGACGCCATCGCCGGCGGGGGATGGCTCGGGATGACCATCCCCGAGGAGTACGGCGGGCACGGCCTCGGCATCACCGAGGCCACCATCTTGGCTGAGGAGGTGGCCCGGTCCGGCGGAGCCATGAACGCCGCCAGCGCGATTCACATGTCGATCTTCGGGATGCAGCCGGTGGTCGTATTCGGCTCCGAGGAGATGAAGGCGGCCACCCTGCCGCGCATCGTCAACGGCGATCTGCATGTATGCTTCGGCGTCACCGAACCCGGTGCCGGCCTGGATACCTCGCGCATCACCACGCTCGCCAAGCGCGATGGCGACAGTTATGTGGTCAACGGCCGCAAGGTGTGGATCTCCAAAGCGCTTGAGTCCGAGAAGATCCTGCTGCTCACCCGCACCGAGTCCCGTGAGGACGTCCAGAAGCGCGGGGGGAAGCCGACCGAGGGTCTGACCCTGTTCTTGACCGACCTCGACCGCGATCATGTCGAGATCCGTCCGATCAACAAGATGGGCCGGAATGCGGTGAGCTCCAACGAGCTGTTCATCGACGATCTGCGGGTGCCTGCCGAGCACCGCATCGGCGAGGAAGGCAAGGGGTTCAAGTACATCCTGCACGGGCTCAACCCGGAGCGGATGCTGATCGCGGCCGAGGCCCTCGGCATCGGCCGGGTAGCACTGGACCGTGCGGTCAAGTACGCCAACGAGCGGGTGGTGTTCGACCGGCCGATCGGCATGAACCAGGGCATCCAGTTCCCGCTGGCCGATTCGCTGGCCCGGCTCGACGCCGCCGAGTTGATCCTGCGCAAGGCCACCTGGCTCTACGACAACGGCAAGCCATGTGGACGTGAGGCCAACATGGCCAAATATTTGTGTGCGGATGCTGGGTTTTCCGCGGCCGACCGTGCGCTGCAGACCCACGGCGGGATGGGTTACTCCGAGGAATACAACATCTCCCGGTTCTTCCGCGAGTCCCGGCTGATGAAGATCGCACCGGTGAGTCAGGAGATGATCCTGAACTTCCTCGCCGCCAACGTTCTCGGCCTGCCCAAGAGCTACTGAGGAGACCCGTTCGATGAGAACCTATTTCGACCTGACCGGACGTTCGGCGCTGGTGACCGGGGCCGGCGCCGGGATCGGCGCCGCGGTTTCCGAGGCGCTGGCCGGAGCCGGCGCCGCGGTGCTCGTCACCGACATCAGCGGGGATGCCGCGGCCGCGGTCGCGGACCGGATCAACACCGCGGGAGGCAAAGCCGACAGCGCGGCGCTGGACGTCAGTGACCGTGATGCCGCGGTGGCCGCCGCCGCGCGGGCCGCAGCCCTCGGCGAGGGAAATCTGCACATCGTCGTCAACAACGCCGGCGTCACCTCCCCGGCGATGTTTCCGAAGCTGACTGACGAGACATTCCGGGTCACCTTCGACATCCACGTGATGGGCACCTTCCACGTCACGCAGGCCGCACTGCCGCACATGCCGACGGACGGGACCGGTCGCGTCATCAACGTCACCTCGTCGGCCGGGATCACCGGCACCCTGGGGCAGGTCAACTACTCGGCGGCCAAGGCCGGCCTGATCGGGTTCACCAAGTCGTTGGCACGTGAATTGGCGACCAAGAACATCATGGTCAACGCGCTGGCGCCGCTGGCGGCCACGCCGATGACGGAAACCATCCGGACCAACGAGAAGTTCTCGGCCAACATGATGAACCGCATCCCGCTCAAGCGGTGGGCCGAGGCCGACGAGGTCGCGGGCGCGTTCGTCTTCCTGGCCTCCGATGCCGCGTCGTACATCACCGGGCAGGTTCTGCCGGTCGATGGCGGCATGGTTATGTGACGTTGTGAGCGAGTTTACGAGCGAACCACCGATGACGGACTGCTCCTCCCTACCGTTGGCCGGTATCACCGTCATCGCGATGGAGCAGGCGGTCTCCGCGCCGATGTGCACCCGGGTGCTGGCCGACTTCGGCGCCAGGGTGATCAAGATCGAGAACCCCAAGGGCGGCGACTTCGCCCGCGACTACGACGATGTGGTGCTCGGCCAGGCGGCCCATTTCGTCTGGGCCAACCGGGGTAAGGAATCGATCGCCCTCAATCTGAAGTCGCCGGAGGGCTTGGAGGTGCTGCACCGGCTGCTCGACGGTGCCGACGCCTTCGTGTCCAACCTCGCCCCCGGCGCCACCGCGCGCCTGGGGCTCGGGCCCGAGGACCTCAAGGTGCGTCATCCTCAGGTGATCCCGGTGGAGATCGACGGCTACGGACCCGGTGGGCCCTTGTCTCACAAGCGCGCCTACGACCTGCTGGTGCAGGCCGAGTCCGGTTCGTGCGCGTCGACCGGCTATGCCGGCATGCCGGCCAAACCCGGTGCGGCGGTGGCAGATATCACCACGGGGCTGTATTCGGCGCTGTCCATCATGGCGCTGTTGCTCGGCCGGGCGCGCACGGGCGACACCGGTGCCGCACCCGCCGTGGCGGTCAGCCTGTTCGACACCATGACCGACATCATGGGATACCAACTGGCCTACACCCAGCACTCCGGGATCGACCAGATTCCGCTGGGGATGAGTTCGCCGGCCGTGGCGCCCTACGGCGCGTTCGATACCCGCGACGGGCAGACGGTGGTGCTGGGAACCACCAACGACCGGGAATGGCAGCGGCTGGCCCGAGAGATCATCGAGCGGCCCGATCTGGCCGACGACCCGCGCTTCGCTACCAACTCCGACCGCTGTGCGCATCGGGATGAGCTGAACAAGGCCATTGAATCCTGGTGTGCCCAGCATGATCTCGATGACATTCAGCAGACCGCCGATGACGCCGGGATCGGCAATTCGCGATACAACCTGCCCAGTGAGGTCATCACGCATCCGCACCTGAAGGCGCGCGATCGGTGGCGTCAGGTCGGCACCCCCAACGGGGAGATTTCGGCCCTGCTCCCGCCGCCGGTGATCAGCGGCATGGAGTTGGGTATGGGTGCGGTGCCGGGGCTCGGCGAGCACACCGATGCCATCCTGGGCGGGATCGGCCTGAGTGCCGAGCAGATCGCCTCCCTGCGGGAGCAGGGCGCAATCGGCCCGGCCTACCAGTCTTAGTTGTAGAGGAGAACCCCATGCGCGAAACCGTCATCGTCGAGGCCGTCCGCACCCCGGTCGGCAAGCGCAACGGCGGACTGTCCGGATTCCACGCCGCCGACCTGTCGGCGCTGGTGCTCAATGCGTTGGTGGAGCGGGCGGGCATCAGTCCCGACATCATCGACGACGTGGTCTGGGGCTGCGTCTCGCAGGTCGGCGATCAATCCAGCAATATCGGCCGTTACTCGGTGCTGGCCGCAGGTTGGCCCGAGCACATCCCGGGCACCACGGTGAACCGGGCGTGCGGATCGAGCCAGCAGGCACTGGATTTCGCGGTCCAGGCCGTGATGTCGGGCCAGCAGGACGTGGTGGTCGCCGGCGGGGTGGAGGTGATGAGCCGCGTCCCGCTGGGGGCGGCCCGGGCCACCGGCACTCCGTACGGGCCGAAAGTGTTCGAGCGGTACCGGGATTTCGCGTTCAACCAGGGCATCTCGGCCGAGATGATCGCGCAGAAGTGGGGCTTCAGCCGGACCCAGCTGGACGAATACTCCGTTGCCTCGCACGAGCGGGCCGCGGCGGCCCAGGACCGAGGTGCCTTCGAGGACCAGATGATCACCGTGTTTCCCGACCCGGCCGATCAGCTGGACCCGGTGGTCGCCGACGAAGGCGTGCGTCGGGGCACCACGGTGGAGAAACTGGCCGGGCTCAAGCCCGCATTCGCCGAGGACGGGGTGATCCACGCGGGCAACTCCTCGCAGATCTCCGACGGTGCCGCGGCGCTGCTGGTGATGACCGAGGAACGTGCTGTGACGATGGGTCTTTCGCCGATCGCGCGGTACCGCGCGGGTGCGGTGACAGGCGCTGATCCGGTGCTGATGCTGACCGGGCCGATCCCGGCCACCGAGAAGGTGCTGCACAAGGCCGGCGTACGCCTCGACGAGATCGGTGTGTTCGAGGTGAACGAGGCCTTCGCCCCGGTGCCGCTGGCCTGGCTGGCCGAGACAGGCGCCGACGAGGACAAACTGAACCCGCTGGGTGGTGCCATCGCGCTGGGGCACCCGCTCGGAGCATCGGGTGCCGTATTGATAACCCGGATGATCAATCACATGCGCGACAACGGAATTCATTATGGCTTGCAGACCATGTGTGAGGGCGGCGGCACCGCCAACGCCACGCTGGTCGAGCTCATCGACTGACGCGAGGGAGAAGTAGTGCAACGCAATCTGTTCACCGAGGACCACGAGGCATTCCGCGAGCTCGCACGCGATTTCATCGAAAAGGAAGTCGTCCCTGCCTATCCCGAGTGGGAGAAGGGCGGCCGGATGCCCCGCGACGTCTTCAAGCACATGGGTGAACTCGGCATGCTCGGCATGGCGATCCCCGAGGAATACGGCGGCGCGGGCATCGACGACTACCGGTACAACGTGGTGCTACAGGAGGAGGCCGCCCGCGCCATGGTGACGTTGTCGACCGTGCGCACGCAGCTCGAGGTGATCCTGCCGTACTTCCTGCACTACGCGAATGAAGAACAGCGGCAGCGCTGGTTCCCCGGACTGGCGGCGGGCACGCTGCTGACCGCGGTCGCGATGACCGAGCCGGGGACGGGGTCGGATCTGGCCGGCATGCGCACCACCGCGGTTCGCGACGGTGAAGAGTACGTGCTCAACGGCGCCAAGACGTTCATCACCGGCGGTATCCAGGCCGATCTGGTGGTCGTGGTGGCCCGGACGTCCACCGACCCGGAGAACCGGCGCAAGGGGTTGACGCTGCTGGTCGTCGAGGACGGCATGGCGGGCTTCGAGCGGGGCCGCGAGCTGGAGAAGATGGGCTGCAAGGTGCAGGACACCGCGGAGCTGTCGTTCACGGATGTGCGGGTGCCGGTGGCCAACGTGTTGGGGGAGGAGGGCGAGGCGTTCAGCTACCTCGGCCACAACCTGGCCCAGGAGCGCCTGACCGTGGCCGTGGGTTCAGTGGCCCAGGCCCGCTCGGCCATCGCCGCGGCGATCGGCTACACCAAAGACCGCAAAGCGTTCGGCCAGCCGGTCGCGTCCTTTCAAAACACCAAGTTCGAACTAGCGGCGTGCTCGACAGAGGTCGAAGCGGCCCAGGCGATGCTCGACCGGGCGGTGGCCCTGCACGTCGATGGCGAGCTGTCCGGTGCCGATGCGGCCCGGGTGAAACTGTTCTGCACCGAGATGCAGGCGCGGGTGATCGATCGTTGCCTGCAGCTCTTCGGCGGGTACGGCTACATGATGGAGTACCCCATCGCGCGGCTGTACACGGATGCCCGGGTGGCCCGCATCTACGCCGGGACCAGCGAGGTCATGAAGGTGATCATCGCGAAGTCGCTGGGGCTCTGAACGCGCCTATCCGTCGGTTGTGACGGCCGCCGGGAAATTCTCTCCCTGAGATGCTTGTCACAGCGGCCAAACCAACTTACTGTGTGTTCACTAGGTTGGTTCGACGAAGGAGTCCGGTGGCTTCGGTTTCGGGTTTACAGGGGCAGTCCGAGGGCGCGAGGCCCTACGAGACGCTCCTGGCCAAGGGGGAAGACCGCAGGCAGCGGATACTTTCCGCAGCCGAGAAGCTGCTGGCGCGCAACGGTTGGCGCAACACCTCGCTGGCCCAGATCGCCAGGGAGGTCGGCGTCACCCCGGCCGGCCTGTTGCACCATTTCGAGTCCAAGGAGCAACTGCTCAACGCGGTACTCGATGCGCGCGACCACGACGACGACATCCACGCCGACCGCTCCGGTGATCTCGCTCAGGAGATCAAGCGGGTGGCCGAGCGTTTCGTCCGGGCGCCCGAGTTGGTCGGCACGTTCACGGTCCTGCTGGTGGAGAACATTCAACCCGACGCCCCACTGCACGATCGTTTGCTGGAACGACAGCAGGCGGCCCGCGACATCGTCGCCGACATCATCATCCGCGGCCAGCTCAGCGGCCGCTATCGCTCCGACTTCGACGCGGCCACCAAGGCCGTGGAAATCCTGGCATTCATCAATGGAATGGAGACCTCATGGCTACTCGATCCCTCGCTCCCGTTGACGGACGTGTTCAAGAGCTACGCGGAGATGCTGGGGCGGGATATCGAGCAGCCGGCCGGCCGCAACGGGGCGGCCGTCCAGTGAGATTGGAGGACGACATGCGGTATCGGCTTGATGTGGTTGCCCCCTGCGTGGTCGACGCGGTCCGGTTCGCCGGTGGCTGGCTGGTCGACCGGGTGATGGCAGGGTGGGATGTCACCGTGCTGATCGGCGCCGACGAGGATGTCCGTCCGCTGGCGATTCTCGGGGTGGAGACGATGCCCCTGGAGTCTGTGCTGGAGTCCTGGGAAGACCGCCCGCATCCGCAGACCGTCGCGGTGGCCGCCGATCTGTTCAATACCGATGAGCGCGTGCGGCGCGGTGTCCTGGGCGCGCTGGAGCAGGGTCACACCGAAGTGACATTGTGGGGCGACGAGTGTCCGGCGGACCTGAGCGTCGACCCCGTACGTCACGAACTATCCGCTGCCGCACGTGCTTTCAAGGCGCAGGCACTCGCGGCTGTCAACGATCCCGAGGCCAAGGTCGTCGGGACCACCGAGGCATTCCGGTGCGGCACGATGATCAGCCGCTCGGTGCCCGCTGACCTGATTCCGGCCAGCTGACGGAGCTTTTCTGCCGACCGCAGATCATTTTCTGCGCAGCGGAGTTCGACTCTGCGCACAGATCGTCGACACTGCGCACAGATCGCGAAAACCGCCAAATTCGCGATCTGTGCGCAGACTCGATGTCAAACGAGCACTAGACGAACGTGGGCATCGCGGCCCAGCCCCGCACCGCCGCAGTCTCCGACGGTTTGGCGTTGGCCCAGTCGACTTCCCATTCCGGGAAGCGCTTGAGGATCTCCTCCAAGGCGATGCGGCCTTCCAGCCGGGCAAGCGCGTTACCCATGCAGAAATGCGTACCCGCACCGAACGTCATGTGCGAGTGATGTTCCCGGTGGATGTCGAACACGTCACCGTCGGGCGCGAACCGGCGATGATCGCGATTGGCCGCGCCGACGAGCATCAGTATCGCCGAACCCTCCGGCACGGTCTGGCCGTAGTACTCGACGTCGCGGGAGACGTAGCGCGCGATCTGTAGGGCCGGCGGCTCCCATCGCAGGATCTCCTCGATCGCCTGCGGAATCAGGTCCGGGTTGTTCACCAGATCGCGACGCTGATCGGGATACTCGGCCAGTGTCTTGCCGGCCCAGCCGATCAGCCGGGTGGTGGTCTCGGAGCCGGCGGTGGCGATCACGGTCAGGTAGAGCAGCAACTCGTCGCGGCGTAGCGTGCGCACGGTGCCGGTCTCATCGGTGAACTCGGCGTTGAGCAGGTCGGTCATGATGTCGTCGGACGGGTGTTCGGTCCGCCAGTCGATGAACTCCGCGAACACTTCGCCGGTGGCCAGCGCGTCAACCGTCGTGCCCTGCAGGCTTGCTTCACCGTGGTCGGTGATGGCCCGCTGCCGGTCTTCGGGGATGCCCAGCAGCATGCCGATGACCCGCATCGGCATCTGCTCGCCGAGATCGTTGACGAAGTCGAACTTGTCCGTCCCGACCAGCGGATCGAGGCAGCGTGCGGTGAATTCGCGGATCTGCGGTTCCAGTGCCAGCACCTTGCGCGGGGTGAACACCCGCGACAGCAGGTTGCGGTGGATGTTGTGGATCGGTGGATCCTCGAAGATCAATGTTCCTGGCGGGATCTCCATGCCGGACTTGATGATCTCGAGCAGCGCACCGCGACCGGAGATGAACGTCTCGTGGTCGATGACGCCCTTGTTGACATCATCGAAGCGGCTCAATGCATAGAAGTCGTGCTGCTCGTTGTAGTAGAGCGGGGCTTCCTCCCTGATCCGGGCGAACACCGGGTAGGGGTTCATGTTGAGTTCGATGTTGTACGGGTCGTAGTACAGATCGGCTTCGGTCGACGTGGGCACGGCTGATCTCCTGACCAGATTGAATGGGCTGTGCACCTGCTTAGCAGGCTGAGGGTAGCCCGGTCAAGGATTCGGCCGTTCGCGGGTGGCCATGGATCGAATTCGCTACTGGCTGTTGCGGATTGAAGTGCCGATATGGCTACGAAACGATGTCTATCGGAATTACACTCCGCCGGGCTAGTGTAAATATCTGTCACAACGGCCGACGGGGGACTGATGACCGCTGAGGAGATCGTGCGCGCCGAGATCGCCGCATGGGGGCGCAACGACGTCGACGAAGTCATGAGTCACTTCGCCGACGGCGCCACATTCGACATCGGGCCCGACTGGCCCAAGCTCGCGGGGCGCGATGCGATCCACGAAATGATGAAGGGGTTCTTCGCCGGCGGGAAGTGTGTAGACCTCGAGATCCTGCACCTCGCCGTAGCCGGGGACGTCGTGTTGATGGAACGGCGCGATCACTGGATCGTGGACGGCAAGCAGATGAGCTGGCCGGTGATGGGCGCCTATGAGGTACAGGGCGAGAAGATCACGGCCTGGCGGGAGTACTTCTATCCGCCGAAGGACTCCTGAGCTCGATCACGACCTTGCCGACCGCTTTCCCGGAGGCTACTTCACGAAGCGCCGCGGCGGTCTCGGCCAGCGGATACACCGCACCGATGTGCGGGCGTACGGTCCCGGTGGCCAACAGTTCCCCTAGCTCCGCTTCGTTGCGGGTGAACTCGTCCGGGGCGATGTCCTGGAACTGGAAGCCGAGGACCTGAATCCCCTTGACCAGAACCAGATTGAGTGGAATCCGGGGGATGACACCCGAGGCGTAGCCGATCGTCACGAACCGGCCGCCGCGGTGCAACGCCCGCAGCGCCGGCTCGGACAGGTCGCCGCCGACCGGGTCGAGCACCGCGTGGGCGCCGTCGGGGAGTGCCTCTCGTAGTGCGGTGCGCAGGTCGCCCCGGGTGTGGTTGACGAGCGAGACCGCGCCGTATTGTTCTGCAATGGAGAGTTTTTCGTCCGATGATGCCACCGCGGTGACCCGAGCGCCGAGCGCCGTCGCGAGCTGCACGGCAGCCAGGCCCACACCACCGCCGGCTCCCAGCACGATCACGTCGTCGCCCGGTCGGGTCCGGGCCACGGATCGGAGCGTGTGATAGGCGGTGCGGTGGGCGACTCCGAAGGCTGCCGCGGTGCGGTCGTCCACGCCGTCGGGGATCCGGGCCAGTCCGGCAGTCGGGACACACACCTGTTCGGCGAACGCACCGAACAACCCGGTGCCGGTCACGTGGTCGCCGACGGTGAAACCGTCAGTGTCACCGGCTACTTCGGTCACCACCCCGGCGAACTCGCTACCCGGGATGAACGGTACGGGCACCGTGATCTGGTACTGATCGGCGACAAGCAGCACGTCGGGAAAGTTCACCGCGGCTGCACCGACCTGGACGCGTACCTGGCCGGACGCGATCGGGGGAGAGGGGAGTTCCTCGATGCGGACCACATCCGGTGGCCCGTACTCGGGGCAGACCGCGGCCTTCACCGGTAGTCGCTGGACTCGGCGAGTTCGGCGGCCGATGCCATCAAGTCGGTTACCACCGGCCCGAAGGCCAGCAGCTTCTCGTCGTTGCCGGCCCGCTGAAAACCCTGCTCCAACACGATCGCCAGCTTCCACTTGGCCAGCACCAGGTAGTAGTCGAGGTCGTCGACCTGACGTCCGGACACCTTCGCGTAGTGCGCGACGACGTCGTCACGAGAGGGCATCCCGCGCATGTCCACGTAGCCCATCTCGGACGGCTCGGGATTGTCGGGATCGGAAGGCCACGACTGCACCATCCAAGCCAGGTCCAGCTTCGGATCACCCACGGTGCCCATCTCCCAGTCCACGATGGCGGCCATGGTGGCCGGGGCGCCGTGGCGGTACATCACGTTGGCGAATTGATAGTCCCCGTGCATCAGGCCCGGGACGAAATCGAGGGGCTTGTGGGCCCGTAGCCAGTCCGTGGCCACCTCAAGCCCGGGCAACTCGCGGTTCTTGATCCGGTCGAGGAACCCGATCCAGCGGGAGACCTGGCGTTCATGGAAGCCGTCGGGCCGACCGAGATCACCCAGATCTCTGGCCTGCCAGTCGACCTTGGACAGCAGCGCGATGCCTTCGGCCAGCTGATAACTCAGTCCGGGCCGGGTACTCGGATCCGAGTTGAACGGTTCGGGCCAGCTCCCGTGGGTGTCCATCGGGGACCACCCGTCGACGAATCCCATCAGATAGAACGGCCGGCCCAGTACCTCTGGATCGGCACACACCCCGACCGCGGTCGTGTGTGGGACGTCTGTGCCGTCGAGCGCCTCGATGATGCGCCACTCCCGAAGGATGCCCTTGTCCCGGTCCGGCGGGGCCCCGGCCGGCGGCATGCGCAGGACGCAGGTGTGCTCGCCGCGGCGGATCTCGTAGATGACATTCTGGGTTCCGCCGGACAGGAAGCGGGCCTCCAGCGGCTCGCCCTTGCCCGCCAGCCCGGCGTTGTCCATCCAGTCGGCAAGGCGCGCGGTGTCAATCTCGCTCACAGATTGCCCACCTCAGCCTCCAGGAATTCGGCGTACTTCGCCTTCGCGGCTTCGCGCTTGCGGGGTATCCACTCGGTAGGCCAGGTATCGGTGGTCGGCTGATAGTCGCGCAAAACCTGCCGGGCAACCGTGGTCTTGTGCACCTCGGTCGGGCCGTCGGCCAACCCCATCACCGCGGCGCCGGTGACCATGCCCAGGAACGGCATTTCGTTGGTGACGCCGAGCGCGCCGTGGATCTGCATTGCCCGCCAGGCGATGTCGTGCAGAACGGTGGGCATCGCCACCTTGACCGCGGCGATGTCCTTGCGGACCTTCTTGTAGTCGTTGTACTTGTCGATCTCCCACGCGGTGTAGAGCACCATCAGCCGGAACTGCAGCAACTGGGCATAGGAGTCGGCGATGTAGCCCTGGACGAACTGCTTGTCGGACAGACGGCTGCCCTGCGTCTCACGGCTGAGGGCGCGTTCGCACATCATGTCGAGCGCCTTCTGAGCCAGGCCGATCGTGCGCATCGCGTGGTGAATCCGGCCTCCGCCCAACCGGGTCTGGGCGATCACGAACGCTTGCCCTTCGCCGCCCAGGAGTGCCTCGGCAGGTACCCGGACATTGTCATAGTGGATCAACGCATGGCTGCCGGCGTTGTCGGGTTCGCCGTACAGCCCGACGTTGCGGACGATCTCGACGCCGGGGGTGTCGGTGGGCACGAGGAACATCGACATGCCCTGGTAGGCGCTGACCTCAGGATTGGTGACCACCATGACGATCAGGAACGAGGCCGTTGCGGCGTTGGAGGAGAAGAACTTCCACCCGTTGATCACCCAGTCGTCCCCGTCGCGTACCGCGCTGGTGGTGAACAGTGTCGGGTCGGCACCGGCGTGCGGTTCGGTCATCGAATAGCAGGAGAACAACTCACCCTCGAGCAGCGGATGCAGGTACTGCTTCTTCTGCTCCTCGGTCCCGTAGTGCGCGATGATCTCGGCGTTTCCGGTATCGGGGGCCTGACAACCGAACACGATCGGAGCCCACTGCGAACGGCCGAGGATCTCGTTCAGCAGTGCCAGCTTGAGCTGTCCGTAGCCCTGCCCGCCGAGGTCCGGACCGAGATGCGTTGCCCAAAGCCCCTTTTCGCGCACCTGGGCCTTGAGAGGATCGATCGCCTCGCGACGCTTGCCCTCCAGCTGCGTGAACTGCAGGTGCGGCCAGGCCAGATCGAGCGGCTCGACCTGCTCGGTGACGAATTCGTCGGCCCAGTCCAGTAGTTCCTGATACTGCGGGTCGGTC
This sequence comes from Mycobacterium sp. DL99, assembly GCF_004762045.1. Taxonomy (GTDB): domain Bacteria; phylum Actinomycetota; class Actinomycetes; order Mycobacteriales; family Mycobacteriaceae; genus Mycobacterium. Next base: position 4,573,222 of record NZ_SJOM01000007.1, on the reverse strand, counting down.
TCGAAATCCCACGCCATCGGGGTCCTCCGATCTAGTTGTTGGTGGTGTTGAAGCCGGTGATCATCGCGTTGATGTCACGCGCGACGACGTCGGTGAACGAGCGGTGGCCGAAACCCCCGCCGGCCCAGTGCCGGACGCCCTCGCTGACCAGGATCTGGGCCAGCCGGGACAGGTGGGACACGTCGACGTGGGCGCCGAGCTTGCCGTCGGCCTGGGCCCGGCTGAACAACTCGCCGAACATGTCGGCGTCCTGGGTATCCGGATCGACGTCGCCGGCCAGGATCCGGTGCTCGTGCCGGTACCCCTCCAGGATCGTCTCGACGATCAGCTCGGGTGGATTACGCGCCATCGACCGCTCGAGGCTGCGCAGTGCCTCGGTGATGACAGCTGTCATGTCGTAGTCGCCGACAAGCAGCGATTTCACCCGCTTCTGCGCCAGCCGGGTGGAGGTCAGGCCCACCTCGAACAGCACATCCTCTTTGGCCGGGAAATAGAAGTAGAACAGGGCCCGGGACACCCCTGCGGCCCGGCAGATGTCGGCGACCGTGGTCTTCGCGTAGCCGTTGGTGCGCCAGAGTGCCATCGCGGCCTGCACCAGATCGCGCTTGGTCCGGTGCGAGCGGGCCCGTTGGAAAGACGCGCGACGTTGACTGCTGTCAGCAACATCGGTTGTGGTTGCCTTGGGCATATACGGCACTTTAGCAACGGATTCAGCTCTTGAAAATAGTTGACGTTTGTCTAACTATCTCCCTATGAACCAACCCCTGGACGGCCGTCGGATTCTGGTCACCGGCGGCTCCTCGGGTATCGGAATTCCTCGGGCCGAGATGGCGAAAGTCGTAGATCAGCAGATGAAGATGACGATCCCGCTGGGTGGCGCGCTGGGGGATCCGGCCCGCGACCTCGGGCCGGTTCTGGTGTTCCTGGCCAGCGACGGAGCGGGCTTCATCACCGGGCCAGTTGATCGCCGCCGACGGCAGACTGAGGATGCGCGGTGGCTAGTAGAGAATACTATTCTTGCTGCTTGTCGCTGATAGGTCGGGGTGCGGCGTTGACGCTTCACCGGTGCTGTGGAAATCTATCTATTCATAGATGAGAGCCACATTCTCATACGTGTGGCTGGAACGGGAGCAGCTGATGGCGATCGACCCAACCGGTATCGATTTTTTTCGCGATGAACGATTGGTCGACAACCCGTACCCGTTCTTCGAGGCGCTGCGGAACAAGTGCCCGGTAACCCGTGAAGACCACTACAACGTGACGATGGTGACCGGCTGGGACGAAGCCGTACAGGTCTACAACGACGAGGAGACCTTCTCGTCCTGCCTTTCGGTCACCGGGCCGTTCCCGGGGTTCCCGGTCCCGCTGGAGGGGCGCAGCGCCGAAGAGGTGACCGCGCTCATCGACAAGCACCGCAACGATCTGCCGTTCAGCGATCAGCTGCCGACGCTCGATCCGCCCACCCATACCGATCACCGCTCGCTGTTGATGCGGTTGATCACGCCCAAGCGCCTCAAGGAGAACGAGGACGCCATGTGGCAGTTGGCCGATGAAGTGCTCGACAGCTACCTGGCGCCGGGTGGGGGCGAGTTCATCAAGGGCTTCGCCGGTCCGTTCACGCTCCTGGTGATCGCCGACCTGCTCGGTATCCCGCCGGAGGACCGCGAAGGTTTCGTCAACGGCATCAAGCAGAACTCCGGCGGCGGAATCGGCAGCACCAGCAAGGAATCGCTGTCCCACAGCCCGCTGGAGTTCCTCTACGGACAGTTCTCCGACTACGTGTCGGATCGCCGGGCCAACCCCCGCGACGACGTCCTCACCGGCCTCGCCGAGGCCACGTTCCCGGACGGCAGCATCCCCGACGTCGGTGATGTCGCTCGGGTGGCGACCAATGTCTTCTCGGCCGGGCAGGAGACCACGGTGCGCCTGCTCAGCACCGCGCTGAAGGTCTTGGGTGAACAACCGGAGATCCAGCAGCGGCTTCGGGCCGACCGCAGTCTGATCCCGAACTTCATCGAGGAGGCGCTGCGGATCGAGAGCCCGGTCAAGGGTGACTTCCGGCTGTCGCGCTGCCCGGTGACGATCGGTGACACCGACTTGAATGCCGGCACCACGCTGATGGTGCTCAACGGTGCGGCCAACCGCGATCCGCGGCGCTTCGAGGATCCCGACACCTTCGACCCGGCGCGCAAGAATGCCCGCCAGCACCTGGCTTTCGGCCGCGGTATCCACAGCTGCCCCGGTGCCCCGCTGGCGCGCGCGGAGACCCGTGTCGGTATCGAGCGGTTGCTCGACCGGACCACCGACATCCGGATCTCCGAGGCCGAACACGGTTCGGACGGCGACCGGCGCTACAACTACATCCCCACCTTCATCCTGCGCGGGCTGACCGAGCTGCACCTGGAGTTCGACACCTGATGCGGGTCCAGGTTGACGAGGACCGTTGTGCCGGCCACGGCATGTGCCTGACGCTGTGTCCCGAGGTCTTCGAGATGTCGGACGATGGTTGGGCGGTGGCCGACCCGGAAGAAGTTCCCGCCGGCGTTGAGGGTGCGGCGCGTGAGGCGATAGAGAACTGCCCGGAGCGGGCGATCAGCGAAATAAAAGACTAGAGAGGGAGTTTCGACATGGCAGCTGCCAAGGGATACGTCATCATCACCGAGGACATCAAGGACCTGGCCGGGATGGGGGAGTACGCGAAGCTGGCGTCGAAGGCGATGGGCGGTGCCACGATCGTGGCCGTCGACCAGAAACCGGAAGTCATCGAGGGTGCCTGGCACGGCACCCAGACCGTCGTGCTGGAGTTCGAGTCGGTCGACGCCGCACGCGAGTGGTACTACTCCGACGCCTACCAGGCGGCAGCCAAGGTTCGCGCACGTGCGGCGGAGTGCAACGGCGTCATCCTCTCCGGCTTCCCTGCCTGATCGGCGGCCGCAGTGCGATACAGCATCACCTACCCGATGCACACTCACCCCTACCACCCGGACCTGGTGAGCGGCAGCGGAGTTGCGGCGATGGCGGCTGCGGCCGAAGCGGCGGGTTTCGATGGCTTCGGGTTCACCGACCATCCCGCTCCGTCACAACGCTGGCTCGACGCCGGCGGTCACGATGCGGTGGACCCGTTCGTGGCCATGGCCTTCGCCGCGGCACACACCACCACGCTGCGCCTGGTGCCGAACATCGTGGTGCTGCCGTATCGAAACCCGTTCGTGGTGGCCAAATCCGGCGCCACCCTGGACCTGCTGTCCGGCGGCCGGTTCACCCTGGCCGTCGGAGTCGGTTACCTCAAGCGGGAATTCGCCGCGCTCGGGGTTTCCTATGACGAGCGCGCTGCACTGTTCGACGAGGCGCTCGAAGTGATCCGCGGCATCTGGACCACTGACGATTACATCTTCGAGGGCAAGAACTTCAGTGCCCGCGGTATCACCGCGCACCCGCGGCCGGCGGCGCGCCCGCATCCGCCGATCTGGATCGGCGGCAATACGTCTGCCGCACGCGCACGCGTGGCCAGGCACGGCGACGGCTGGTGCCCGTTTGCCGCGCCGGCGGGTCTCGCCAAGACCGCGGGGACGGCGGCGATCGATTCACTGGAAGCCCTGGCCGCAGGCATCGAGGATCTGCGGGCGCGGTTGGCCGCGGCAGGTCGCGATCCGGACGGAATCGACATCGTGTTCAACAACTTTGAGGGCGGAAGCCCCGGCGATGACGACTTCGACGCCGAGGTCTACCTGGCCGGCGTGGACAAGCTCGCCGCACTGGGGGTGACCTGGCTGCACGTCACCCTGCCCGGTGACAGTCTGGCGCATGCGCTGGAGGCCGCCGAGAAATTCGGGAAGACGGTTATCGCCGCTTAGCCTGCGCCACCGATTTCCACACCCGGGTCGTGCTTCATCGTTCGAAACGACCCGGGCGTCGAAAACGGCGCGGTGAGGCAGGGAATCAGGCCGGCGAATCAGGCCGGTGTCAGCGCGGCGATCGGCGTGGTCGTCGTGGCGTGCACCAGCAGCTCGGCCAGCTCGCGCGGACGGCTCAAGAACGGCGAGTGCGATGCGTCGATGGTCAGCTGTTCGACACCGAGACGTTGGGTGACGGTGTCGGCCAGCCATTGCGGCATCGAGCGGTCCTGCAGGCAACGGATGAAGCTGCGAGGCAGATCGGCCGCCCAGAACTGCGGCACCGACACCGGCGTGACCGTGGTGTCACCGAATCGCTCGGGCCCGAGGCGATCGAAAGCCCAACGGGCCGTTGCCTCGTCGCAGTCGTGGTAGAAGTAACGCCACGCCCCGTCGAAGTCGGCGAAGTGCATCGCGCCTTCCTCGTCGAAATGCAGGTAACCCAGCATCTCGCCGACATCACCGTCGAACTCGCCACCCAATTCGTCCTCAGCCGAACGCATGGCCATGGCCTCGGGATACGTCCGGCCCTCTCTGGGCAGTGCCGCGGCCAGATACACGATGTGGCCCACCAGTTCCGGGGCCGCATCGGCGGCCAGGGTGGCGTCGAACCCGCCGCCGGAATGTCCGACCAGCACATCCCCGGGCTGCATCACCTCGACGATCGCGGCGCGGCGGTTGGCCAGGGTTGATTCCTCGGCTACCCGGGCGCCGTGGCCGGGCAGGTCCACCGCGACGCCGTCGTGTCCCAGGCTCTGCAACTCGGCGACGGTCCGCTCCCAGCACCAGGCCGCATGAAAACCGCCGTGTACGAAGACGAACCGCACGCCTACTCGTCCTTGATCGAGATGGCCTGTCGGGGACACTGCCGTACCGCTTCGCGGATCAGCGCCTCGTTCTCGGGCGTTACATCCTCCTGAAGAATGTGGAGGTAGTCCTGATCGTCGAGCTCGAACACTTCGGGGATGATCCCCATGCAGACTGCGTTGCTCTCGCAGATCTCGAAGTCGACGTGAACTTTCTTGGTCATCGCAGAACCTTGACCGGCACATGCGAGTAGCCCGCCACATTCTGCATGTGAACCCGCTGCAGCTGATCCCATTTCACCTCGTAGCGGGGCATGAAGTCGAGCAGCTTCTCCAGCGCGACGGCGCTCTCCATGCGGGCCAGCGCGGCCCCCAGACAGCTGTGGATGCCGTAGCCCAGCCCCAGGTTCTGGGCCTCGGTGCGGTCACGCTCGATGTCGAAGGTGTCGGCATCGGTGAACGCGTCGGGATCGCGGTTGGCCGCGGCACTGATCAGGAACACCGCCTTGCCCGCCGGGATGGTGCCGCTGGGCACGTGGGCTTCCTTGAGGGTGTAGCGGACGTTGTACTGCACAGGGCCCTCGTAGCGGAGCAACTCCTCGACCGCCGCCGGGACCTTCTCGCGGTCGTCGAGCAGTTTCTGCCACTGCTCGGGGTTGCGGGCGAACAGCACCATCGCGGTACCGACGAGCTTGGTGACGGTCTCAGCGCCGGCACCACCGAGAAGGGTGGCGAACCCGGTGATCTCGATGTCGTCGAGGCGGCGCATCTGACCGTCCTCGCCGGGGATCTCCGCGGCGATCAGCCGGCTGATCATGTCGTCCTGCGGGTCCTCGCGGCGCTTCTGCACCAGCCCGTAGTAGTAGATGCCGGTGTCGATGTTGGCCTGCATGCCGGCCTCCGAGTAACCGATCTGGCCGGGTTCGCGGGACAGACTGGTGTCGATCCAGTGCCGGACCTGCTGGCGGTACTCCGGGTCGACGCCGGCCATCCGGGTGATGACCTCGACCGGGAACGGACCCGAGAAATCCTGGACCACATCGAATTCGTCGGAATCGATCAATCCGAGGTGGTAGTCGATCTGTTCCACCACCGTGTCGCGCTGGGACTGGATCATGCGCGGGGTGAATGCCTTGTTCAGCAGGCTGCGCATGTGCCGGTGATCGGGCGGATCCATGAAGATGATCGATTTCTGCGGCGGCTCGTCACTTTGCACCATGGCCAGATCGCAGCCACGCGAGGAGGAGAACGCCTCGTGATCCTTCAATGCCGCCGACACGTCCTCATGCCGGGTCAGGGCATAGAAGTCGGAGTCCCCGTTGTAGTACAGCGGCGCGTCCTGGCGCATCCGCCGGTACATGTCGAACGGGTTGTTGAAGAACTCCTCGGAGAACGGATCGAAGATCACCTGGGCCTTGGTCATTGGCTGGCTCCTCCTTCGCGGCGGGCTGGGCCGGAAGTGTCGTGAAACGTTACGGGAAACTGTTGAACTGTAACGCTAACAGTAATCCTTTTGGTGGTGTTTGAAAAGCACAAAATGGCTGCTGATCAGGTCGTGACGGCAGGCTGGGGTCACTTGAGTGCGGCGTCGAGCAGGCCCTCGAGCCGGCCCAGGTCGCTGTCCAGTTCAGACGCGGTTTTGCGCACCACGGCCACGTCCTTGCCGATGAACTCGCCGACCCGCGCGATGAAGGCGTCCGCCGAGCCGGTGGCGGCGATACCGCCCAGCGCGCGGCTTGCCGCGCTGCCGTGGGTGAGCGCGGTCAGCAGTGTCGCCTCGTCGATGCCCAGGCGATCGCCCAGGCGCACGCCCTCGGCCACGGCGCCGATCTGCGCGGCGAACAACGCGTTGTTCACCAGCTTCACCCGCTGTCCGGCGCCGACCGGGCCGACGTGCAGTACCGGATCGGCGTAGGAGATCAGCACCTCGCGGGCCCGCGCCACTGCCTCCTCGTCACCGCCGGCGAACACCGTGACAGTCCCGGCCGCGATGTCGTGCGGTCCGCCGCTGACCGGGGCGTCGACGACAGCGATGCCGCGGGCGGCCCCGCGCTCCGCGAGGATCTCGGCAGTGCGGGGGCTGCCGGTGGTGTGCAGCACGAGCACCGAACCTGGCGGCATCTCGTCGATCAGATCCGGGCAGAGTTGCCGGACCTGTTCATCGGTGAACACACAGACGATCGTGACGTCGGCGTCGGTGACCGCCTCGTTCGGCGTGGCCGCCGGCTCGGCGCCGAGTTCGGCTACCGCAGCGCGCTTTTCGTCGTCGCGGCCCAAGGCCCGCACCCGGTGTCCGGCGTCGGTCAGGCGGCGCACCATCGGAGCGCCCATCCGGCCGGCGCCGATGAAACCGACGCGCATCAGCGGGGATGGTTCATGATGGCGAGGGCATTGTCCGCCGCGTCGAAGACTGCCCCCTGCGGGGCCGAGGCATCGTCGGCCAGGCTGGCGGCGTGCCTGCAGTCCTTCTGCAGCAGCGCCCCGGCGATCGGCGCCAGGTTGTCCAGCGTCCCGCCGAACATGGCGATGCTGTTGAGCGCCTTACTGGTGGCCGAGCCGCGCGAGATCACCTCGCACAACGCCTGGCGCGGAACCCCCAGCGCCTCACCGAGTTCCAGCGCACTCATGGCGGAACCCAGGTTGGCGCTGAACAGCAGGTTGTTCAGGATCTTGGCGACCTGGCCGGCACCGATCCCGCCGAGGTGCACGATCGGGTCGGCATAGGTGGCGAACACCGGCCGCACTCGCTCGACAACCTCCTCGTCGCCGCCGACCATCACCAGCAGGGTGCCGGCCGAGGCGGCGGGCTCGCCGCCGCTCACCGGCGCGTCGACGACGGAAATGCCCTGGGCAGCAGCCTTTTCTGCGATCTCGCGGCAGGTGTCGGGGTGCACCGTGGAGTGGATGGCGATGACGCCGCCCGAAGCCAGTCCGGCCAGCACACCGTTCTCGCCGTCGAGTACCTGGCGGACGTCGTCGTCGCCGACCACACACAGGCAGACCAGATCGCTGGCGGCGGCCAGTTCGGCGGGGGAGCCCGCGGTCTTGGCCCCGGTGTCGGCGAACAGTTCGAGGGACGCCGGGCGCCGGGCCCACAGGGTGGTCTCGAAGCCGCCTTCGACGATCCGCCGGGCCATCGGCGCGCCCTGGCTGCCCAGCCCGATAAATCCGACTCGCATCAACCTGCCTCCACTTCCACTTCGGTGCGCGCGCTGTCGGCGACGCACTCATCGGCGAACGACAACACCTTGCGGTGATAACTCGCGGCGGTCAGCCCCACACTGAGGTTGTGCCCGCTGTCGGCGAGCTCACCGGTCTGGACCCGGGGCGAGGCGGTGAACATCGCACCGATCCCGGCCAGTGCCTCGGCATCGGACTCCCACACGTTCTCGTACTCGCCGGCAAGGAACTGCACCGGCACTGTCGTCTGTCCGGCCAGCGCCGGAAAGTCCTGCCGCGCCCAGCTTTTGATGACATCGCCCTCGTACGCGGTGCCGCCCGCGGACAACCCGGCGCCAATCACGTTCGACGGGTAGAGCCGGGCCGGCTCCCACAGCAGCTCACGCAGACCGCGCGGCCGGTTCACCGGTGAGGCGTCCTTCAGGAGCTCTTGTGCACCCGGGTGATACCGGCGGCCGGTGCCGGCCAGTGACACTCCGAGCACCTCGGGCCGTTGCACCGCGAGGTGCAGGGCCAGCTCGCAGCCCATCGAATGGCCCAGCACGAACAGGTCCGCCGCACCGGCGATGCGCTGGATTGCGCCGAACGCCAGCGCGACCCGCTGTTCAGGCCGCGCCATGGCGTCGGGATAGGCCGCCGATGCGCCATAGCCCGGGCGATCCAGGGCGATGACCGTGTAGCCCCGGTCGACAGCGATGCGCACCAGCGACAGCTCCGGATGCCCGGGACAGTCGAAGTAGGCCGACGTGGTGGCCCCGCCGTGCAATGCGACGACGACGGCGCGCGGGTCGGGGGGCTCGGCGACCAGAGCTGACATCGGGACGCCGTCGACCATCACCACCCGGGGGTGCGGATCGGCCTTGCTCGCCGTCGGTGTCACGGCCTAGTCGTCCCTGCGCATCAGCAGCACACCACTCGGGGTCAGACCGCCGCTGCTGGCCACCGCGACACGGGCATCGGCGACCTGACGCTCGCCCGCCTCGCCGCGCAGTTGGGTGACGGCCTCGTGGATCAGGCCCATCCCGTGGGTGCGGCCGTGCGAGAGCTGCCCGCCGTGGGTGTTGAGTGGGATGAGGCCGTCGCGGGCGATGTTGTGGCCGCCGTCGAGGAAGTCCTTGGCCTCTCCGATACCGCAGAAGCCCAGCCCTTCCAGCCAGGAAAGACAGTTGAAGCTGAACCCGTCATAGAGCTCGGCGACATCGACATCGCTGGGGCGCAACGAGGTTCGCGACCACATGTGCGCGCTCTGGCCGAGTACCTGCGGTTCGTGGGTCAGCGTGGTCTGGTCCCAGTCCAACCGCTCGATGATCTGGGTGCCCACCGCCTCGAACAGGATCGGCGGCTTGGCCAGATCGCGCGCGGCATCGACGGCCGAGACGATGACCGCCACTGCGCCGTCGCACGGTACGTCGCAGTCGTAGAGGCCGAACGGCGTGGTGATCATGCGGGCCGACAGGTAGTCGTCCATGGTCAGGGGATCGCGGTAGATCGCGGTCGGGTTCAGTGCGGCGTTGGCGCGCTGGTTGAGTGCGATCCAGCCGAGCGTTTCCCGAGTGGTGCCGTACCGGTCGAAGTGACGACCGGCGTTCTGCGCCAAGGTGTGTGCGGCCGAGGTCGACCCGAACGGATGCTGCCAATTGTCGCTGCGGCCACCCATCGGAGGGGACATCTTGCCCTCCTTGACCAGCTGACCGAAGGTGGCCTCCCACAGCGTGCGGAAGCACAACACGTGCTTGGCCATTCCGGTGGCGACCGCCATCATGGCCGCGATCACCGAGCCGCCGGGGCCGAAGGTATCCATGCCGCCGTTGATCCAGGTCGGCCGGAGCCCGAGTGCGCCCTCCAGCGCGGTCACACCGCCTTCGCCCATGCCCGCGATTGCCAACCCCGGGTAAGTGGACAGGCCGTCGATGTCATCGAACGTCAATCCGGCATCGGCGACCGCTTTTTCGGCGGCATCGATGGTCAGTGACAGCGGCGGCACCATCTGGCGACGACCGATCTTGGACATCCCGATCCCGGTGATGGCCGAGTGGTCCTCGAACTTCTCTTTGGTCAGCATCGGCCGGACGTATTTGGCGACGTCCTGGGGCGCGACGGGTTCGGCGACCGGCGGGGTAGCGGTGGTGTCGGCCGACGGCTTGAACACCGGCAGCCAGACATCCTCGATGTGCTGGAAGCCGACCTCCACCGGCATCCCTAGCTTCAGGGTGTCCGGCTCGCAGTCGACGATGTTGGTCGTCAGCCGGACTCGGGGGTCCTCGGCGATGGCCACCTCGGCCACCACGTACGGCGGGGGCAGATCGGGGAAACCGAACCGGTGATTGACCGTGAACCCCGCCAGCGAGGCGCGGCCGGACACGTCGCGCACGCCCATGTTGTGGCTGCGGCAGTAGCGACAGACCGGCTGTGGCGGATGGATGAGGGCGCTGCAGTCCTGGCACTCCTGGATTCGCAGCACCCCGTCGGCGCCCGCGGTCCAGAAGTACTCGTTGAGCGCGGTGACCGTCGGGAGCGGACGCCCCGGTATCTGTGACAACTCGACTCCGGTGGTAAGCGGGTTATTCTGTGTGGAGAATCACGTTACCAGTTTTCGGGATCGGTGATCCAGCCGTCTTCAATCAGCCGGCATCCCGCTGCGCGCGGGTGTCCGTCAACTCGATGATCGCGTGCACGGGACAGTCCAACAGTGCACGTCGGACCGCGTCCTCGTCGGCCTCGGGGATATTGCCGTCACCCTGAAGCGAGGCGTACCCCCAGTCGTCGAGCGGGAAGTACTCCGGCGCGTGCTTGGCGCACAACCCGAAGCCATCGCACAACGTGCGATCGAGCTTGACCTTCATACCGCCACCACCGCTTCCACGGACTCCACCTCATACGGCCGATCGGCAGTGAATGCACCGGAACGGCATGTCTGACAGCCTGTTTCGAGGTGGCGCTGCACCAGGTCGGGGAACTGCGACAGCAGGCTCGCCGCGACATTGGCCGCGCCGTCGAGCGTGGCGCAGGCACCGCGGCCGCGTAACACCACCGACCACCGCTTGAGGCGGTCCAGGTCTTCCTGCGTGGCCAGTCCGTCGCGCAGGCCCGTGGCCACAGCCGCCATCGCGGCCGTTCCGTTGAAGCACGAACCGCACTGGCCGGCGTTCTCGCGGTCGAAGTACGCCAGCACCGACGCCGCGACTGCCACCGGGCAGTCATCGGTGAGGATGCCGATCGCACCGCAGCCCAAACCGCTACCCAGAGCTCGTACGGACTCGTGATCCAGTGTCGCCCCGACGATGTCGTGGTTGACCAGTCCGGCGAAGTAGCCACCCATCAGCACCCCTCGGACGTTGTCGGCGGACACCCCGTGCAGGGTCAGCAGGTCGGCGAAGGCGATGCCGTGCGGAAGTTCGTACAGCGCGGGGGCGCGCCCGGCCCCGGTGATCGTGGCCAGGAAGGTGCCGGGGGAGGACTCGGTACCCAGCTCGCGGAACGCGTGCGCACCGCGCTGGTGTAGGTAGGCCAGGTGGGCCAGCGTCTCGACATTGCTGATCAGCGTCGGTTTGCCGGCCACCCCCTCCTCGAACGGGCGCGGAGGCTTGTCGGTCGGCTTGGCCGGCCCGCCATTGACGACGTGCACGGCGGCGGTCTCCTCGCCCGCGACGTAACCCGGAGCGACGGTGAGTAATTCGATCGCCACACCAGCAAGCTCGCCAGGGAGCTCGGCGAGTGCACGCTCGACGCTCTCGGCGGCCGATGGATCCGACACGTACACCACGGTGCGGTCGGCACCGGCGATCCCGGCGGCCAGTCGCAGGCCGTCCAGCACCGCATGCGGGCGGTTGCGCAGCAACCAGCGGTCCTTGATCGAGGCCGGCTCGCCCTCTTCGCCGTTGGCGATCACCACGGTGCCGATCCCGGCGCGGGCGCCCTGCTGCCCGTTGTCGCGCACCGTGCGCAGCTTCACCGCCATCGGGAAGGCCGCGCCGCCCCGGCCGAGCAATCCACTGGCCTGCACCTCGTCCAGTAACTGGTCCGGATCGGTAAGGGCGCCATAGCCCCCGGCCTGTTGATAGTCGGTCAGGCTTTCTGGCCCGTCGCGCAGCAGGCGCGGGGTGATGCCCGGCCATGCCGCGACTGTCAGTTCGACTGTCATGGTCACATCCCGTCCCCGGTTAGGCTTACCGGCATGAGAACTGCGGTGGTGCGCGTCGGCGTCGACCCGGCCGGTGAGCTCGGGGCGCGGGAGCTATCCGACGGCATGGCAACGCTTCGTGGGTTGCTGGGCGAACGTGGGGCCGAGGTGCTGGACAACCAGCTCGCCGGACTGCCCGCGCATCGCCGCGAGGTCGAGGTGCTGATCGCCGGCGACGACGCACCAGAGCTGCAGACCATCGCGATGGAACTGTGTGCCAAGGCGTTTGGTACGGAGCCCACGGCTGGGGTGGTCACCTTCGTCAGCCGCGGTACTGACGAGGACGCCCGCGGTGTGCTGGCCGGGTTCGGTCTGTCGGGTGACATCGTTCGATCCGTCGATAACGAAGGCTGGGATGTGGTGACGGTGACCCTGGACAAGGTCGACCTGACCCGTGTCCCGGAAAGCCGCGTCCACACCGCCCTGGAGGCTTCGCTGAACTGCGAGGTGCACATCCGGGCGGTGTGAGGGCGACGGCACTGCGCTCACCTGGGCTCCGAGGAGGTAGACCCCAGGAACTCGATGATCGCCGGGGCGGCCTGCACCCAGGTGTCGAACATGTTGAACCGCTTGACCTTCCCTGAGGCCCGGTCCTCCCCGGCGCGTTCCCAGGCGTCCTCGGGCCAGGGTGGGTCGATCAGCTTGGAACCCTTGATCAGGCAGCTGACCTCAAGGGACGTGCGCTTGGGGTGGTCCAGATCGTTCTCGCCGCCACGGATGATGAGCGTCGGCACGGTGATGTTGTCGAACATCTCGTCCTCGACACCGGGAATGGTCTGACCGGGCTTCGGCACGAACGCGTTGAGCCAGCGCAGCATCAGCTTGAGGAACTCATCGGGGTCCTGGGCCAGGATGCGATCGCGATTCGCCGGATTTTCGTCGGCGCGTTCCTTCCACTCATCAATGGCGGCAACGGCTTTCATTCCCGCTCCGCGCACGGCCAGGATGCTCGGCACGATGTAGTAGGAGCCGAGGACGAACGACCCGTACACGCCGCCGACGATGTTCCAGACCACGAGTTTGGTGACGACCTCGGGGTAGAGCATCGCGGTCAGCATCGAATCGCGGGCCCCGCCGGAACCGCCGGCCAGGATGCACGGACCGATACCCAGCTTGGTGATCAGCGCCGCGAGTGTCTCGGCGCGCATGTGCGATTCGCTCTGACCGTAGAACTGGATGTCCGAGCGGCCGCAATTGGGCCGGTCCCACAGCAGCACCCGGTAACCGCCCTTGACCAGGGCCTGGGCCAGCGGGCGCAGTCCCGGAATGTCCTTGCTGAACCGACCGCCGGGCGTCAATGCGATGAAATCGCCTTCTTTCCCGAGGATCTCGTAGACGACGTTGCCGCCGTTGATCTCGATGGTCTTCTCGCCCCGCTTGAGTTCCGGGCTGCCGAGGGGTAACTGAATCTCGCTCGACATCGATGATTCGCTCGCAAGCTCGCTCATGCCATCACCAACACATCATCTCCAACCACACGGACCGGGTAGGTACGGATACTCCATTCCGGCTTCACCGCGGTGGTGCCGGTCGCCAGCTCGAAACCCCATTGGTGCCAGGGGCAGTAGATGAACTCCTTGTCGCGCACCATCACCGCGTCGCCCGGCACATCGTCGTCGACCACCGTGCGCCCCCGGGCACGGCCCGAGCACAGCGGACCGCCCTCGTGCGGGCAGTAGTTGGCGATGGCGTAGAACGTGCCGTTGACGTTGTACACACCGACACCGTGGCGGCCGATCGGCACCAGTTTGTGTGTGCCGGGCGGGATCTCCTCCACGGTGGCGACGACGTGCTCGCGACCCTGCGCGAGCCGGGGGCGCTTGTCCGGTTCGCTCATCTCAGAACACCCGGACCTGTCCCTCGAGGACGGGGACGGTCTCGGGCAGCTTGTAGGTCTCGATGCCGTTGCGGAACATGATGGCCTCACGCGCGTGCTCGGGCAGGTGCTTGACCAGCCAACGGGGATCATCAAAGGTCCAGTGCGGATAGTCGCTGGAGTACAGCAGGATCTTGTCGCACTCCATCCACTCGAACGCCCGGGACAGCTCGGTCTTGTCCTCGGGGTAGTCCAGCGGCTGAGTCGAGAACTTGATGTGGTCCTTGACGTATTCGGACGGTTTGCGCTTGATGTCCGTCCAGGATTTGCGCGCTTCGTAGATCGCATCCATGCGCCACATCAGCGGCAGGATCCAGGTGAACGCGTGCTCGATGAACACGATGCGCAGCGTCGGGAAGCGGTCGAAGACCCCGTCGAAGATCAGGCTCATCACCTGGTTCGCGGCCAAAAGGGAGTAACTGACCATGAAGTCGTGGTTGTAGCTGGGCAGACCCACCGGGGGCAGGGGCAGGTTCTCGAACTCGCCGCGGGACAGGTGGCAGCTCACGGTGATGTCGTGCTTGGTGGCCGCGGCCCACACCGGGTCGTACTTCGGGTCGCCCCAGGACGGGCGCGGCTCGGCCTTGATCAGAACCTGCGCCATGTAGGGGTGCTCGGCCCACTTCTCGATCTCGGCCACCGCCAGTTGCGGTTCCTCGATCGCCACGCAGACCGAGCCGCGCCAGCGCTCATGCCAGTTGTTGTGCGGGTCCAGCCAGTTGTCGGCGAGCCAGGAGTTGGTGGCGGTGCAGTAGGCCGCGGTGGCCTCACCCAGCCGGCTCTCGCCGTGCGTCGGCTCCAGGATCGCGATGTCCGAGCCGGCTTCCATGATGAGCTGGCGCAGCGCCATATCGGGGTCACTGCAGGCGAACTCGCCATCTGGCGGGAAGGCATCGACCCGCATCGCGTAGGAGTGCGCGTAATCGGGTGCGTCGTAGTAGATCTGGTCGCCGACCGGATGGCTCATGAAGAACTTGCTGCGCCACGGCTCCGGGATGTATTCCAGTAACTGACCGCGCTTGGGCATGGGGTGGACGTCGGAGTCGACGCACCGAACCGCAATCCGCTCGGCGGCCGGAACCCGTGGGTTTGTCGTGATGGACATGAAGGTCTCCCTCAGATGCCTACTGTGCCGCAACCGCGGACGATGAACTCCGATTTGCGAACTCGTTTTCCAGCCCGTACAGCTTGGCGGCATTGCGCCACAACAGCTTGTCGCGTTGTTCAGTGCTGAACGCGCTGGGAATCTCCGGTTCGTTCAGCTGCCAGTGCGGGTAGCTTGAACCGAACATCACCATGTCTTCCTTGCCGGTGAAGCTCAACCACTCGCCGGCGAATTCGGTATCGCCGGGGCCGTCGAGCGCGCCCTGTACGAAGTACACGTGGCCGGGCAGGTAGTCGCTGGGCATCTTCGGTGCCCACGGAGTCTGTTCCAGGTGCGGGCGGCCGAAGCAGTCCATTCGCCAGATGAACGGGGTCAACAGATCCGCGGCGCCGTCGGCCCAGACGAACTTGAGTGTCGGGGTCCGCTCGAACACTCCCTCGGCGATCATGTTCATCAGGTGATAGATGTAGTTCAGCGCCATGAACCCGAGGTACTGCTCGTAGGTCCGGGCTTTACCGGACGGCGTCGGTGCGAACTGGATCCCGGCCCCACCCTCGATGTGTACGGCCACCGGCAGGCCCGCCTCGGCGGCCGCATCCCACAACGGCCAGAACTGCGGTTTGCCATAAAGTTCGCGCGATTGCATCGGGATGCCGATCTGCACCACGCGCGGGTGGTCCTTGTACTTGGCGATCTCGCGAAGAGCGCCGGCGATGTCGTCCGGGTTGACCCGGATGGTGCCGCGGAATCGCTCACCGTGCTCGTCATGTTCGAGCCAGCGGGTCACCATCATTTCGTTGTGCGCGGCGGCCAGGGCGGTTCCGAGGTGACGGTCCGGCATGATCCCGCGGGTCATCGGGTGCAGGATCGCGATGTCGACGCCGCGGTCGGTGAACAGATGCTGCGCGGCGATATCGGGATCGGAGCCGGGGTACTGCCGATCGGGGCCCTTGGTGCCCTTCGCGTACTCGCCACCGGGCGCGCCGTACCAGTTCATCTCGTAATCGGGGAAGCCGCGGCTGGCGAACGGTTCCTTCAGGAAGTTCTGCCGCAAATCTTTGTTCGAACCGAAGAAGACGTGCACGCTCGCGTCAATGACGGGCACTCGCGTCCCGTCAGCTTGCTCAATTGCCAAGACTGTCCTCCGATGTCCCTCCGGAAACGAGCTGCGCACGCGCTGTTGACGACGTGCCTCTCGCGCCGGATCTTACAGCCAGTCTAGATCCATATTCTTCTATGGCAAGAACATAGTTCTCAGAGCGTCGCGACGCTTTGTCGCAGGTAATCACCGGTGCTGGTCACCCGCACAGCGGACTACAGCGGAGAACCGGCACTTGCTAGAGGAGAATGTCACACCATAGATGGAGAATGCTATTCTCCATTCGAACGTGACAGTGCGGCAGGAGGCGGCGGTTGCTACTCGAATTCGATGCCGATCAGCGGCTATGGCAGGAAACCGTGCGCGACGCGGTGACCAAGCAGTGCCCGGCCACGCTGGTCCGTGAAGTGGCCGAGCAGGGTGTCGATCCGACACCGCTGTGGCAGAGCTATATCGACCAAGGCTGGACCGAGCTCACCGACTCGGAGAACGCGGTGGAACTCGCCATCGTGCTGGAGGAGCTCGGCCGGGCCACCGACCTGACGCCCTACCTGCCGACCATGACGCAATATGCGCCGCTGGCGGGGGACCGGTTCGATGCGGCCAAGGCCGGCACCGCGGTGTACAGCGGTGTGACGGCCAACCGGGATGCCACGGGCTGGGTGCTGACCGGAACCGCCCGCCACGTCCTGGACGGTGACCGCGCGCAGAACCTTGCCGTGGTGACCGACGGTGGTGTGTTCCTGGTCGACGCGGCCGAGGTTTCCGTCAAGCGCAGCGCGGTCTTCGATCCGGTGCTGCACGTTGCCGAGGTGTCGTTCGACAACGTGCACGTCGATGACACCGACCGCATTCACGTGGACACCGAGAAGGCGCGTCACCTGGCCCTGACCGGCATGGCCATCACGATGGTCGGTGCCTGTCAGCGGGTTCTCGATCTGGCCCTCGAACACGTCAAGCAACGGCAGCAGTTCGGTGTGCCGATCGGTTCGTTTCAGGCCGTGCAGCACAAGGCCGTCGACATGCACGTCGCCATCGAAAGAGCACGGGCACTCTCGTACTTCGCCGCGCTGACCATCGCCGCCGATGACCCGCGCCGGCGGCTGGCGTCGGCGATGGCCAAGGCTGCCGCCGGAGAGTGTCAGGCGGTGGTGTTCCGTCATGGCCTGCAGCTGTTCGGGGCGATGGGCTTCACCTGGGAGAACGACGTGCAGTTCGCGCTCAAGCGAGCCAAGGCGGGGGAGCTGCTGTTGGGCGGCGCCGCCGAGCACCGCGCGTTGATCGCCGCCGAGTACCGCACGACCTACAGGGGCCTGTAAATGCAGCTGACATTCGATTCCGATGTCGAGGAGTTCCGCGCCGAGTTCTCCGCATTCCTCGATGCCAACCTGCCCTCGGAGACGCAGACGCTGGAGCGGCCCCGGTCGGTGTCGCACATGCCGCAGTGGGCCCGCGACTGGCAGCGACTGCTGTTCGACAACGGCTGGCTGCTTCCGGCTCAACCGCCCGAGTTCGGCGGACGCAACGCGTCGGTGGTGCAGACCTTTGTCCACCTCGACGAACTGTGCCGCCGCCGGATCTATCACAGCTTCAACCCGCAGGGCGTCAATATCATTGCGGCGTCGCTGCTTACGTTCGGATCCGAGGAACAGAAGCATCGCTGGGCGGTACCGGTGCTGCGCGGTGAAAAGACCGCCTCACTGGGTATGAGCGAGCCGAGCGCGGGCTCGGACCTCGCGTCCCTGCGCACCCGCGCAGTACTGGACGGAGACCATTTCGTCGTCAACGGCCAGAAGGTGTGGACCTCGGGCGCCCATGACGCCGACTTTCTGCTGACCTTCGTCCGCACCGACCCGGATGCGCCGAAGCACAAGGGAATCAGCGTGCTGATCATCCCGACCGACACCCCGGGCGTGGTGTGCCGGCCGTTCGCCGACATGACCGGCGAGGAGAACCTCGACTTCAACGAGGTGTTCTTCACCGATGCCCGGGTGCCCGCCGAGAACCTGGTCGGTCCGCTCAACGGGGGCTGGGGTGTGGCCAACGGATCACTCGGTCACGAGCGCACGATGATGTGGCTCGGCTTCGCCGACCGGATCGACAACATGCTGGCCGACTTCCAACCCAAGACCGAGCTGGAGCGCGATCAGTACGCCACCACGATCATGGATTACCAGGCCTTGCGCGCCATGGGATCCGCGGCGCTGGCCAAGGCCTCACGCGGCGAAGCGGACACCGCGTCGGTGTCGGTGCTCAAGCTGTTCGGATCCGAAGCCGAGCGCAACGCATTCGAGAACGCGCTGACCGCGGCCGGTCCCGACGGGTTGATCCACCCGACCACCTCGGGGCCGTACGAGCACATGAACCTCGACCACTACTTCGCGAGCTGGTTCGAGCGCTATGCGCGAAGCTTCGGTGGCACCATCGCCGGTGGCACCTCCGAGATCCAGCGCAACATCATCGCCACCCAGGTGCTGGGGTTGCCCCGCCGCTGACCTTCTCCCGGCGAGCTTCTCTCGGCGAGCAGACGCAAATGCACCCAGGAACGCGGGATTTCGGGTACATACGCGTCTGCTCGCGCTAGGTGGTGACTCGGAACAAAACTTAGGTTACTGTCGGCGTGATGTTCACGCTGCGATTCGACATGCGTGCGCCGCATACCCCGACGGCCGAGCTCTACGGCGCCGCCATCGACATGTGCGCATGGGCCGAGACGCGCGGAGCCGTGATGGCGGTGTTGTCAGAGCACCACGGCCTACCGCCGTGTTCGTGGCCGGCGACGTGGACCGGCCAGCATCTCGCGCGCCCACACCGTGGCGGAACTGCGACAGGCCGGCGGCCCCTATCGGATCGTGACCGTCGACGAGGCCGTCGGCTACATCCGTGCGGGCAGGCCGTTGCCCTTGCTACCGCTGTGCGGAGGGTTGCCGCCCGACATCGCGTGGTTCTACCTCGAACAGGCCGTCATGGCGTCCGAACGCGCATGGCCGGAGTATTGAATGAGGAGTCAAGCGTGACAAGACCTTTGCGACCCCTGCGGACTGTCGTCTGGTCGACGGGTGGTGTCGGATCGATCGCGATCGACGCGATCGCCCGGCGCCCGGACCTCGAACTGGCCGGCGTGTGGGTCCATTCGCCGGCGAAGGTCGGGCACGATGCGGGTGTGCTGGCCGGGCGTGCGCCGCTCGGTGTGTCGGCCACCGACGACGCCGATGCGCTGATCGCGTTGGCCCCCGACTGCGTGGTGTACGCGGCGAGTGGACCGGACCGCGACGCCGGCGCGGTGCCGGACTACCTGCGACTGCTGAACGCCGGAATCAACGTGGTGTCGACGACATCGACCGGCCTGGTGTACCCGCCGGCCTACTATTCGGCGGAATGGCGCGACCAGCTGGAGGCGGCAGCCAAGGTCGGCAATTGTTCGTTCTACGCGTCGGGGGTCTTTCCCGGATTCGGCTCGGATCAACTGGCGCTGATGCTGGCAACACAGTCCAAGAAGATCGACCGCCTCACGGTCACCGAGGTTTCCCTCAACGACCACTATCCGGTGGCCGACGTGATGATGGACGGGATGGGTTTCGGGCGCCCGCTGGATTTCGAGCCGATGATCGAGACCCCGGGGTTCATCGAGATGGCTTGGAAAGCACCGATTCACATGATCGCCGATGCGCTCGGGGTCGAAGTGTCCGAGATCCGGGGTTCTCTCGATCGCAGGATCACCGACCGCGACATCACAGTGGCGTTCGGGACCATCGCTGCCGGTACCTGTGGTGCGGTGTGCACACGCGCGGCCGGTGTGGTGAACGGACGTGAGGCCATCGTCGTCGAGCACATCATCCGGATGTCAGGCGACGTCGCACCAGAGTGGCCCGCATCGGAATTCGACGCCACCTACCGGGTGGACATCGAGGGTGATCCCGACATCCACTGCGCGATGAACCTGGGGCAGTCTGAGGGGTACGGTGCCGGACAGGCGGCGATGGCTGCCACCGCGATGCGGGTGGTCAACGCGATTCCCTACGTCGTCGTCGCGCCCGCTGGCTTGTTGAGCTCGCTGGACATCCCGAATACGTTGCCGCGGTACGCCTTCGACTGATCAGGGCAGTGCGATCCCAGCTCACGTCACCTGTCCGGACAGTAGTTGGCCCCCTCCTGGATGAAGGGGGCCAACGGGTTTGAATGGCGGTTATTCGGATGCGCGGTGCGCGCCGCCGTTTCCGCGGGGGGTGCTGGAGCTGTCACTGGTGTTCGAGCTGGTGGACGTGCTGGTCTTGTCGCTGCGGCCAGCGAGGTTCTTGGCTGCTTTCTTCAATCCGTCGGTCACATCCTTGGCCGTCTTGGTGATCCCGTCGCGAACGTTCTTCGACGAGTTCCCGGAGCCGCTGCCCGCCGGGCTCGAGTCGTGCTGGATCTGGCCGGGTACCACTTTGTCGCCCCCGCTCGGTTTGGTGGCGCGGGTTGTGCTGACAGCCACTGCGGCTCCGTTATCGGAGGCCGCAGAATCGTCGGTTCCCTTGGTCGCGTCGGTTGTCCCGGTTTCGGTTCCCGTGGAAGTCCCGGTCGCCTGGGCACTTTCGGATGTCCCGGTTCCCGGGACCTGCGCAGCGACGTCCTTGACTGGCGTCATGACCGCGGGAATGGCTGCCTTGACCGCCGGGGGAATTGCCAGGGTCACTGTCGTCTCCGCAGTGCGGGGTGCCACTTTCAGGGCGAAAGGGTCGACCGGTGGTGGCCGGAGCCAATACGCGAGCCCCGAACCTGCGTCCAGGAACCCGTCGATGAGACCGTACTGGCCGAGGAGCCCATGTGTGTTGTGGGCTGGATTTCCGTTGAGCAGTTCCTGGGTGAAGCTCGCCACGCCGGTGGTGATGGCATTCGCGATCTTCTCCGGGTTCGCGGTGCCCACCGCGTTGACCACGCCGGTGATGCCATTGACGATCTCGGTTTGTAGGGCAAAGACCGTGTTCAAAACCGGAAAGCCGACACCCCCCAAGTACGTCATTGGGGCGTTTTCAATCAGCACCTGTAGATCTACGAGCGGCTTCTTCAGCACGTTGAGGAGCTGAGGCAGATCCTTCAAGACCAGGGGAATGAACGGGCTGATGAAGCCGTTTTCGATGGTCCGAAGCGCTTGGTCGATGTTGCCTGCCTGAAGCTGACCGATCGCGGTCTGGATGTTTCCCGGCACGGCGAGCCATACTGCGGCGAGTGCTCCGGCAACGTCGGTACCCAGCCCGGCGAGGGTGCCCGCGCTATCGAGCTGGTTGAGCGCGAGCGCCCGCAGGATCGGGAAGGGGTCCGCTACCGCCTTCTGGCCGATGGTTTGTGCGCTCGCAATCGCCTGCTCAACGATGGGTGCGAAGACCTCGAGCGGATTCAACAGAGAGGCCAGTTGCACCTCGGCGGTGCTCACCGCCGGCACCTGGATGTCGCGCAGGGCCGGCGCGGCGGGCGTGACAGGGGCCACGGCGATGATGCCGGCACCGGCCAGGGCGACCCCGGCGGCGAGATGCGAGCGAACATTTACATGCATGCGTTTCCTATCATTGTTGTGATTCATGCCGCGCGGAAAGCTACCTGAGGAATTGCTGGTAATTACATCAATTGAACAGATGGAAGAACTTGTTCATTGGCGGGCGAAAGCCGCGCTGGTGAAGCCAATATCCTTGTCTGGGGCATGCTTTCATCGCCATTGGCGTGGGATGGCCAATCGCGTAATTTGAGCGCCAAGTGTGTCGAGATAGGAGGCTTCCTCCCAGTCGGCACATCCAACTACCCGTACTGTCGGGCTCTACTGGCGAGTGAGATACGGGATATTCAGCAAACTGCCTTCTGCAATTTGTCGGATCAAGGGCTGATGCCGGAGTTTTCCGCGTCGCCGTCACGACGCACTGCTGTCATCGAAATGGAAGGGGTAGCTACAAGCGAAGGTCCGTCCGTCACAACCCGTGGGGTCTTCGTGGCCGCCGGCGGGAGTCCCCGGTGGACCGGGAGAACCTATCGGCAATCTTCGTGAATGACATTCACATTCTGTGAGGCGTTCGAATTATTGACGAGATCGGCGCCGCGCCGTGCCGCCGTCGACCGGAACTGCCTACGGTATCGATGTGGCCCGTGCTTGCTCCTGCCCGGATGATCCAGAAGCTGCGCGGCATATCATATTCCCCCACAAACGCATTCGAGAACCAGCCGCTGCACCCCGACTTTGCTATTCGGCCGCCTTCGGGGCTGCGCGGTTCGGCGTGCTGCGGGCTTGGATACGACCGGGCGTGCCACGAAGGCGACTAGTTGGCGGCAAACTCTTGACCCGCACTGAACGAGCGTTTAATGTACTGAACATGCGTTCAGTCGGTGCGGCGGCCGGCCGCTCAGCCCGCGACGCGGTGTTCAGCGAACTTCCGCACGGCAGATGAGTTCCAGGGCGTTATGAGAAGGGGATGACCGATGGCTATGACCGTTCCGACCTTCAACGCGGTGCAGGCGAGCCTGTGGCTGACGCTCTGTGGCAGAGCGCTCGACAACCGATTGTCGCGGCCGATTCTGGGAGACAACATGGCCGACGAGGTCGTGCGGAAGGTCGACTTCGATTACAAAAAGCTCCACATCCCCACGAGCAGTGCGGTTTACATCGCGCATCGGGCCAAGAAGCTTGACGAGATCGCCCAGCAGTTCATCGCCCGTCACCCCAACGCGGTTGGCCTGGACCTCGGCGCCGGCCTTGACAGCCGGGCGCTGCGGATCGCCCCGCCGTCCACCGTCGACTGGTACGACGTCGACTTCCCGGAGGTCGTTGGCGCCCGGCCGCAATTATTGCCTCACGACGCCAACCCGCACCCCATAGGCGTTGACCTCACCGACTCCACGTGGCTCGACACCGTGCCCACCGACCGGCCTGCCGTGATTGTCGCCGACGGGCTGATCGCGTTTCTCTCCGAAGACGAAATGCGGACGATGGTATGCCGCATCATCGACCATTTCCCCAGGGGGGAAATCGCATTCAACGGCTACAGCAAGTTCGCCGTCTGGGCCCAGAAGCGTTTTGCCGGTGCCGAATCCATCAAGGCTGTCACCAGATTCCCCGGCTTCGACGATCCCCGATACCCCGAACGCTGGCACCCCAAATTGAAGTTGGTCAAAGAGATTCTCTGCACGCGAGAGCCCGAGGTCGCCAGGTTCCCGGTAGGCCTTCGCCTGATGAACCGACTAACCGCGCCGAGCACTGCGGTGTCCCGGAGGGGAAACGTAGTGCTCCACTATGCCTTCTAGCGCCAGAGATCGATGGGGCGAGGACCGCGGAACGCCGGGTATCGTCGGCTGAACACGTTGCCACGGAACGTTTTCGGCCAGTCCACGATCAGCGGACGATCACACCGCGCAGGCTGGTGTCCCGGACGTGGATCTGCGATGCGCGGGTGCCCAACTGCCGGAGGATGTTCTCCGGGATCCACCCCACGCCGATGACCGACCGGGCCAGAATCTCGTTCGAGGGGCTGTCGATACTGATCTCACCCGCCTTGATCCCTGCGGCGAGAAGCGCCTTGACCTGCTTGACGCGCTGCATGAACAACCAGCCGGGGTTGGGGGTGTCCGGCGGCGACTGGCGCATCCACGCCAGCTGGATCCGGAACTCATCTCCGAACTGATCCAGCGCGTTGGTGTGGATCCAGCTCAGCGCGTCGAGCTTTTCGATCGTCGTGCCCTCGGACCCGAGGACCTCCGTCCAGCCCACCGCGATCTTCTCGCCGAAGGACTGCATGATCGCAGCCAGCAGTTCGTCCTTCGACCCGATGAGCCGGTACACCGTGCCGGTGCCCATGCCTGCCGCCGAGGCGATATCGCGCACGGTCGTACCCTCGTAGCCGCGCCGACCGAACTCGGCCCGCGCCACCGCCCGGATATGGGTGGTCTTGTCATCGGCCTCGGACTCGGCCTCCTCGATCCAGCTCCGGACCACGTCGTCGGCCGCGATGAACGGGACGGACTTGTCGAGTTCGGCGTCGGTGGGCTGGCCGGTGGACAAGCCTTCCAGGAGAATGCGGCACAGCAGGGTGGCGACCTTCTCCGGTGCGGCATTGTGGCGCATGACGTCGAGCCCGACCTGCAGCATGGACTGGCAGATCCGGTCGGCCAGTACGGCCAGGTCGACGTCCGACCGCAGGTAGCCGGCCCATCGCGCGGCCCGCAGGGTCTGCTGCATGGCGTCCAGCGTGGCCGTCGGGCGGCGCTGGGCCAGGGCGACGAGGTCGGGGTTGGAGCTCGGGCTCTCGTAGAACGACATCTGGAGCGCGGCCCGGTGCGCGACGGCGCACCGCGCGATATCCGAGCCGAGTGCGGCGATACGGTCGAACGGCGACGCCGGATCGGGACCGTCCAACCGGCTCTGGGCGTGCTCGGCGATGCGGTCGAGGTCCTCGTGATACCGCTCGAGCAGCTCGACGAGGATCGCTTCCTTGGATTCGAAATGGTGGTACAGGCTGCCCGGCAGAATGCCGGCCGCATCCGCGATCTCCTGCAGCGACGTGCGAAGGCCCGACGTGGCGATCAACGTGGCAGCGGTCTCGAGGATCTCGGTCCGGCGCGTGCGATCCTCAGCTGC
Organism: Mycobacterium sp. DL99; assembly: GCF_004762045.1. Taxonomy (GTDB): domain Bacteria; phylum Actinomycetota; class Actinomycetes; order Mycobacteriales; family Mycobacteriaceae; genus Mycobacterium. Next base: position 4,548,487 of record NZ_SJOM01000007.1, on the reverse strand, counting down.
GGAGCCGGCGTCGGTTGCGCGACCTGGGGTGCGCTTGAGCGTCTTGCGCTCCCCAGGCGTTACCTGGGGACGGCCCACAACGGCTCCACGATGATTGCTGGCTCCCGTCATACGATTTGGGCGGCTGACCCAATATTTGGTTAGAGGCTACCAGAACAGTGCTGGTGCGCTGGGGATCCCGTGCAGCCGAAGGTGCCGGTAGATCACCCGTGCCCGGGCTCCGGCAGGTTGCGCCGGACGTGCCGCCCGCAACGTCGTGGCCCGGTTCACGCGGTGGCACCGAGCCGTTCGGTCACCCCGAACACTTCGTCGTAGATCGATCCCGGAATCGTGAACGGCTCTGTCGCAGCGACTTCCGAAAGGTGCGCGGCGATGTCGTCAGCGCTGGGGTTACTGTCCGGCGGCGCCATCCAGCCCTCGGCCAAACCGACGAACACGCGGGCGAAACGCCCCGCGCAGGCCGAGAAGTTCTGGTGGCTCATCCCGCAGTCGCGGCTGGCCAGGTACACCACCAACGGTGCGACGAGTTCCGGCCGGATCGCTTTGAAGAAGCCGTTGTCTTCAAGGACTTTCGGGTCGCCCAGGGTCTCGGTGACCATTCGCGAGATACCGAACGGAAGGACGGTGTTGGCAAGGATCCCGTGCGGTGCTCCCTCGAGCGCGATCACGTTGGTCAACCCGACCAGCCCGGCCTTGGCCGCGGCGTAGTGCGCTTCCAGATGCTGACCGAACATCCCCGCCGACGACGCGATGAAGACGAACCGGCCGTAACCCTGACTCTTCATCACCCGGTAGGCGGGCTGAGCGAGATAGAAGCCGCCGTCGAGGTGGACGCTCAACATGCGCCGCCAGTCCTCGGGGGACAGCTCATCGAAGGGGATGCTGTTGAAGATGCCGGCGTTGCTGACCACGGCGTCGAGCCGGCCGAAGCATTCGACCGCCGTGCGCACGATCGCCGCACCACCCTCGGGGCTGTCGACCGAATCGTAGGATGCCACCGCCGTGCCGCCGGCAGCCGTGATCTCCTCGACGACCTGATCGGCGACCGCGGCGTCCGAGCCCTGGCCCGCCATCGTGCCGCCGAGGTCGTTGACCACGACAGCGGCCCCACGCCGGGCCAGTTCGAGCGCGTACACCCGGCCCAGGCCGCGGCCGGCTCCGGTCACCACAGCGACCTGGTCGTTGAAGTCGATCACTTTGTAGCCCTTGCTAGTTGATGTTCCGGCTCGGTCCATTGACTCCGGGTGGTGCCGAACTCTACGGTGGAACAGATATTTGGTCAACGCGACGGCGTAGTGCGGAGGTATCGGTTGTCTGACGGTGGTGGTGACGGCGCCCGATTCTCCGGGCTGGGCATGCTGGCATCCGCGCTGGCAGCTCGTCCGGTCGCGGTGGCGGCAGCCGACGCGGGAAGCGGACCGTGGACCGACGGCAAGACCGTGTTCGTCGACCCGTCGGCGCCCACGCGCAGGCAGCTCGAATCGGTGGCCGTGCAGGCGTCGCTCATCGCGGCAGGCAGCCTCGACCCCGATGTGGTCGGTGCCCTGGTCCGTCATCGGCGGTTGGCCAGGCGTTACCTGGCCGTCGAGGGGCACCGAGCGCTGTTGGCCAATCACGCACTCCTGCCGAATTCCCTTGGCTCCTTGGCGGATCGAAGTATCGGCGAGCGCAGTGAGTCGGCGGCATCGTCCCTGGCGATCGCGCGGGGGCGGGATGCGCTCGACGACCCGCCTGCGGGATTCGGGGTGATTCAGGTCAAGAAGGTCCTGGCCGCGTGTGCGACGGTCAAGCCGGCCGACGAACAGTCGGTGGGACATGTGCCGCGGCGGCCGGGCAAGCGGGAACTTGAGGAACTCGATGAAGGCGACGTCGATGATTCTGATGATCCCGATCTGTTCTCCAGCCCGGTCGGCGGGGGCGGGGCCATCGGAAAATGGCTCAAGAAACTGCTGTCCTCGTCGCGCAAGACGGGTGGCAACGGTGGGGGACCGCCCGGTGCCGACTCACCGACACATCGCACCAACTCGACGAAATGCGGGGTGCATGCGGTCACGTCGCTGGCGACGGTGTCGTCGGAGGAATTCGTCGACATCAAGACCGAGGGCGTGAAGTACCCGGAATGGAACGCCGAACGCGGGGTCTATAGGCCGGACTGGTGCACGGTCCGCGAGGCTGACCCGCAGATCAAGGCGCATGCCACCCAGCAGATCGAGGATGCGATCAGCGTGCGGCGCCCGCTGGCGCGCCTCGGGATGGGTTTGCATCGGCGTCACCGCCAGCCCCAGGGCGACGACATCGACATCGATGCCGCGCTCGAGGCGCGCGTGGAGGTCCGGGCCGGGTCGGTACCCGACGAGGCCGTCTATCTCGACAGTCTGCGAAGGCGGCGGGACTTGTCGGTGCTGTTGCTGTTGGATGTGTCCGGCTCGACGGCCGAGCCGGGCACCGTCGGGCGCACCGTGCACCAGCAGCAGCGCACGGCGGTAGCGCATCTGATGGTCGCCCTCCATGACCTGGGCGACCGGGTGTCGCTGTACGCCTATTACTCCCAGGGGCGGTCGGCGGTGACCATGGTTCCGGTGAAACGGTTCAACGATCACCTGGACGCGCAGGTGATCCGAAGGCTGAACAGCCTTGAGCCCGGCGCGTATTCGCGACTCGGAGCGGCGATCCGGCATGGGGCGTCGGTCCTCGAGAAGCGCGGCGGCACGTCGCGGCGACTGCTTGTCGTCCTGTCCGATGGACTGGCCTACGACCACGGCTATGAGCGGGCCTACGGTGCTGCTGACGCCAGACGTGCCTTGGCCGAGGCCCGGCGCCGGGGTACCGGTGCTGTGTGTCTGACCATCGGTGCCAGTACCGACGTGGAGTCGCTGCGCCGGGTGTTCGGTAGCACCGCACACGCCACCATCTCCGGTCCCGACCAGCTCGCGGGTGTCATCGGGCCGCTGTTCCGCTCGGCGATTCGCTCCGGCGAGGTTCGTCGCAGGGTGTCCTGAAGGTGCACCGGTTGCCGTGATGCGAAGTCCCAGAATGTCATTGGAATCATCGACGCCCGTGCATCTTCAAGCAATCAGTGCTTGAAACAAACATCTGGTCCGCGTTAGGCTCGCTTCTGTACCGCAGTGTCGCGGATACGACGAAAGGTGTGTTGATGGCTAACGAGTCAGGGCTCGCTCATCAGAACGGTGCCAATTCGCAGGCCCTGAGCGCGCGTCCCTATTACCGGCCGGTCGGCAACGAGGAGACGGTGTTCAAGGCGGCCTACCGCCAGGGTCTTTCACTGGTTCTGAAGGGTCCGACCGGGTGCGGCAAGACGCGATTCGTCGAGGCGATGGCTCACGACCTCGGCCGGCCGCTGATCACCGTCGCCTGCCACGACGACCTCACCACCGCGGATCTTGTCGGCCGGTACCTGTTGCGGGGCGATGAGACGGTCTGGGTGGACGGCCCGCTGACCCGCGCGGTGCGCGAGGGCGCGATCTGTTACCTGGACGAGGTGGTCGAAGCCCGGCAGGACACCACTGTGGTGTTGCACCCCCTCGCTGACTACCGCCGTCAGCTGCCGATCGAGCGCCTCGGCATCACGTTGGACGCGGCGCCGGGATTCGGTCTGGTGATGTCCTATAACCCCGGCTACCAAAGCGTTCTCAAAGACCTCAAGGACTCGACGCGTCAGCGGATGGTGGCCATCGAGTTCGGATTTCCGGACCCCGAAGTCGAAGAGGGCATCATCGCCCACGAGGCGGGAGTAGATCGCCCCACCGCTGCCGAGTTGGTGCGCTTCGGGCAGGCCATCCGGCGCCTGGAGACCGGTGGTCTGCGCGAAGTCGCGTCGACCCGCGTGCTGATCGCGGCCGGGCGCTTGGTCGCCGAGGGGCTGCCCATGGCCGTGGCGGCCAGGGTGGCGGTCGCGGGACCGTTGACCGACGACGTCGCGGTGAGTCGTGGTCTGCACGAGTTGATCGACGTCTACCTGGGCGGATCGGGATCTGGTGATTGACGCGGTGCACTGCCCCCGTTACGTTCAGAACAAATATTAGGTCGACCCCGGTGTTCCTGCGACGAACGCCCGCACCATGGAGGTCAGATGTCATACGAGAGCACCGCGGAGCCCATCAAGGTCGGCTACCTGATGGACTTCACCTTGCCGCCGGGGTTCCCGGACGAACTGCTGGCTTCGTTCACCCAGACTTTTGACCTGGTGTTCGAAGAGGCCGTCGAGCAAGGGCTGATGGATCGGCCGGTGCGGATGATCTACCGCGAGGTGGAAGGGCTGCCCAAGGGTTCGGTGAAAGCGGTCATCGACGCGTACGGCGAACTCGTGGACGAGGGCTGTCTGGTGGTGTTCGGGCCGAACATCACGGACAACTGTGTGCCGCTACGGGAAGCGATCGAGGAGCGCTTCAAGGTGCCGGCCATCAGCGTCACGGGAACCGACGACTGGCTCGGCGAGTGGACGTTCGCCTTTCCCCAGGGATCGATGACGGACGAACCCATCTTTCTGGCGGACCTGGTGGCGAAGCGGGGACTGACGGAGATCGGTGTACTGGTCGAGCAGAACCTCATCGGTGACAGCTATCTGAAGAATCTGCGAACGGCGTGCGCCCGCAAGGGCATTCGGATTGTCGCCGAAGCTGTGATCGCGCAAACGGCGCAGGACATCAATGCCGCCGTGAGCACGCTGCACGAAGCGAAGGCCGAGGCGATCGTCCATCTCGGGTTCGGTTTCGGCATCGTCTTCATCAACCCGGCGCTCGAGGCCGTCAACTGGGATCCCCCGCGCTTCACGACCACCGCATTCCAGAACGCCTGGGTCAACCCGATCATGTGGAACGCGTTTCTTGGCTGGACCGGGGTCGATCAGTACGACGAGGGGAACCCGGTCGGGCAGGCCTGGCTCGACAGATATGCCAATCGGTACAACGGAAGTCGTCCCGAGTACTGCGTCTCGGTGGTCAACCACGACGTGGCCGCCACGCTGGTGCGCGCCTTCACCGATGCACATCCGTTGAGCCCGCGCGGCGTCAAAGAGGCGCTCGAGCGCGTGAAGATGATGCCCGCGGCTTCCGGCGCACCCGGAACCCGGGTGTCCCTGGGGAAGTGGACACGACGCGCGTGGATGGGGTCGGGCTATCTGGTCGCCCGCACCCTCGATGCGGACGGTATCAACTCGCACCTGGTCGACCGGTTCGGGGAGGAATGACATGACTACCAGAGAATCCCTACCGCCTGATACCCAGGTCAAACCGCCGCCGCGCAAGGGTCCGAACTGGGGTCGCGTGATCGCCCTGCTCGCTTGGCTCGGCTTTCTCGGCCTGTTCGCCGCGGTCGGTCGCACGGACGTCGACCCGCGGGTGGCCAACCCGAACGTCGAGGGCCGGCCCCGTCCCGTCGCGTTCCTGACCGCGTTCGATCACTGGCAGATCATCCCGCAGGTGGGCGCCGTGATCATCGTCGTGGTGTTCACCGTCCTGTTCATCGTCGGCTGGCGGAAGAACCCCGGCAGCCCGGTGCTGCTCATGGTCCTGGTGACGACGTTGATCGTCTGGCAGGACCCGATCATGAACTGGTCGCCGTATGCGGTGTACAACCCGATGCTGCTGCACTGGCCGGAGAACTGGTACCTGATCATGATGTCGCCGACGGTGGAACCGTTCATCGTGTTCGGTTACGTACTGTTCTACTTCGGCCCGTACTTCCCGGGGATCTGGATCCTGCGCAAGCTGCAGGCCAAGCGCGGTCCCGAGGCGTTCGTCACCCGACACCCCCTGATCAGTTTGGGCGCATTGGTTTTGGTCATCGGCTTCATCTTCGATGCCATCCTGGAGGTCAGCCTGGTCCGCACCGGGCTGTACATCTACTCGCAGGCCATTCCGTTCGGCACGTTGTTCCCGGGCAGCACCTTCCAGTTCCCGTTGATCTGGGAATCGCTCTCGGTGACCTTCGTGATGGTCCCGGCGGCGATCCTGGTCTACCGCGACGACACCGGAAAGTCGGTGGCGGAGAAGCTCGCCGCGAAGGCGAAGCTCTTTCCGAGCAAGCCCGTACTCGGCACGTTCCTGGTGATGTTCGCGATCATCAACGTGTCGTACTTCGCCTACGGTGGCTGGTTCTGGGTCATCAAGGCCAGCGGCGCGGCGACCTCCGTCGCCTGCCCGTGGCCCTTCCCCGAGGCCAAGATTTATGACCCGCAGGGGTTTTACCGGGCGAACGGAGCCGAGGGGCCGTACTCGGTAGGCAAGTGGTCCACCTGGCAGCAGGGGCCGGCCCGCAACCCCGACGTCGAGTTGGGGTCGAAGAGCAACCGTTGCGCGACGGGCGGCCAGGATGGCTGAAGGTCGGACTGTCGTCATCACCGGGGCGTCCCGGGGACTCGGCTTCGCATCGGCCACGCGCCTTTATCGCGAGGGGTGGCGCGTGGTGGCTGCGATGCGCAGCCCGGAGAGGGGGATGCCTCAGCTGCGTGAGGCGACGGGAGCCGGCGAGGACGACGACAGGCTGATCGGTATTCAGCTCGACCTCACGGACGGAGCGTCGATTGCGGCCGCAGCCAAGAGCATCACCGAAGCGGTCGGCGCACCGTATGCGTTGGTGCACAACGCCGGTATCTCGGCAGCGGGGATGGTCGAGGAGACATCACCCGATCTGTGGGAGCGCATGTTCGGGACGAACATCTTCGGCCCGGTGGCGCTCACCAGGGCGCTTCTACCGACCATGCGAAAAGCCGGCCGCGGCCGCATCGTGCTGATCTCGAGCGCTGCGGGCGTGCGTGGGATGCCCGCAACCGCACCGTATTCGGCGGTCAAGGGTGCGCTGGAGCGGTGGGGTGAATCGATGGCCGGGGAGGTCGCACCGTTCGGGATCGGCGTCACGATCCTGGTTACCGGGACCTACGACACCGAGATCATCACCGACGCGGGGACCACGGACGACCGCGATCTGGACGGACCCTACGCTCGCCATCACCGCACGATGGACAAACGCGGGCGGGCCATGATGAAGCGCGCGGCCAGATCACCCGAGAAGTTCGCCGAAGGCCTGGCGAAAGCGCTCGACAGCTCGAAGCCGTTCGTCAGGACCGCGGTCGGTCCAGATGCACGAATGTTGTTGATCGCCAACCGTTTGATCCCCGCGGCGGGATTGCACCAGATGACCCGGCTGATGATGGGCATCCCGCGGTTCGGCGCACTCCGAGGGGAAGGCTCCCGCCATGGCTGAGCGCTCGAAAGTGACCTTCGAATCGAGGATGCTGATCGACGGCAAGCTCGTCGACGGTGAGGCAGGCACGTTCACCAACGTCAACCCGGCAAATGAAGAGATCCTCGGAGAGGTCTCGGACGCCTCGAAGGCCGACATGAACCGGGCCATCGACGCGGCCCGCCGATCATTCGACGAGACCGACTGGTCGACCAACAACCAACTCCGCAAGCGATGTCTCGAACAGCTGCACGAGGCGATCGAGGGCGAGTTGGAGGAGTTGCGCGAAGAACTCATCTCGGAGGTCGGTGCTCCGCGAGCCGTGACACACGGACCGCAGCTCGATGCCCCGCTCGCCGATGGACTCAGGTACCCGGCCAGGCTCATCGAAACCTTCCCGTGGGAAACCGATCTCGGTGACACCGTGGTATCGGTCACCGGCGTGAACACCACGCGCAAGGTGTGGCATGAGCCGGTCGGAGTGGTCGGCGCCATCGTGCCGTGGAATTTTCCGTTCGAGGTCGCCATCAACAAGCTGGGCCAGGCGCTGGCCGCGGGCAATACCATGGTGCTCAAGCCGGCCCCGGACACGCCGTTCAACGCCACACGGCTCGGCCGGCTCGTCGCCGAGCACACCGACATTCCCGCGGGCGTGGTCAATGTCGTGACGGCATCGGACCATCTCGTTGGCGAAGAACTGACCCTGTCGCCCAAGGTCGACATGATCTCGTTCACCGGCTCTACGGCCGTGGGCAAGCGGATCATGGAAAAAGGTGCCGCGACGATGAAGCGGCTCTTTCTCGAACTCGGCGGCAAATCGGCAACGATCGTCTTGGAAGATGCCGATTTCAACACCGCCTGCCTGATCGGCATCGGTCCCTTGTTGCATGCCGGGCAGGGCTGCGCCGCTCCCACCCGGATGCTGTTGCCGCGTTCCCGCTACGACGAGGGCGTTGCGATCCTGAAAGCCATCTACGAAAACGTCGTCCCCGGTGACCCACAGGACCCCGCAACCCTCTGCGGGCCGGTCATCTCGGCCAAGCAGCAGTCGCGCATCCTCGGCTACATCCGCAAAGGCGTCGACGAAGGTGCCACCATGCTCGTCGGCAGCGCCGAGCCACCGAATCAGTTCGACAGGGGATTCTGGGTCAGCCCAACACTGTTCACCGACGTGGACAACTCGATGACCATCGCCCAGGAAGAGATCTTCGGACCGGTTCTCGTCGTCATTCCCTACGAGGACGAAGACGACGCCGTCCGGATAGCAAACGACAGCCCGTACGGACTCGCCGGCAACGTCATGTCGAGCTCTCTGGATCGTTCACTTGCCGTCGCGCGCCGGCTGCGCGCCGGGTTCATCGGCCTCAACGGCACGGCGGGTTATGGCGCGGACACACCGTTCGGCGGCTACAAGAACAGCGGCGTCGGGCGCCAGAACGGAATAGCCGGATTCGAGCAGTACACCGAGATCAAGTCCGTCGCCTACCCGGCTCAATAGCGCTGGCAGCCTGAAGGAGTAGTAGTGGAACAGCTTTTTGACGACCTCGAGGACTTCGGCTCCTTCGACGATGCCGTCTCGGGTGACGTTCGCGACCCCTACCCGGAGCTTGCCAGGCTACGGCGCGAGGAACCGATCCAGCGGATCGACATGTCCGCGATGCCGGGGGAGCAGGGCAAGCCTGTCTTCATCGTGTACCGCTACGAGGATGCCCAGCAGATGCTGCGCGACAATCTGACGTTCTCGTCGTCCGGCGTCATCGCAGCGTTCGGCCCGGTTCTCGGTGAGCGCGTGATGCTGGGTATGGACGAACCGGTGCACGGTCGGCTGCGCTCGCTGGTGTCGAAGGCGTTCTCGCAAAAGGCCTTGGCGCGTTGGGAAGACGAGCTGGTCGGTAGGGTCGCGAACGAGCTCATCGACAAGTTCGCGGCCGACGGCAAGGTCGACCTGGTGAAGGCATTCACGTTCGACTACCCGAGCCGGATCATCGCGGGTTTGTTGGGACTGCCGGAAGAGGACTATCCGCAATTCCAGCGTTGGTCTATCTCACTACTGAGTTGGATCATGAACCCGGAGCGCGGGCTGGCGGCGTCGGCCGCGCTGTGCGAGTACTTCGCCCCGATCCTGCAGGCCCGTCGCACCGCGCCGAAGGAAGACATGATCAGTCTTCTCGCCGAGGCCGAGATCGACGGCGAGAAGCTCACCGACGAAGAGATCTTCTCGTTCCTGCGACTGCTGCTGCCCGCAGGCGTGGAGACCACCTATCGGTCACTGGGCAACCTGCTGTTCGGGTTGCTCTCGGACACAACGCAGCTGGATGCGGTCCGTGCCGACCGGTCGTTGCTGCCGCAGGCCATCGAGGAAGCGGTGCGCTGGAACCCGCCGCTGCTGACCATCACGCGCACCACAACCTGTGACACCGAACTCGGAGGGGTTCACATTCCGGAAGGGTGTTCGGTGATGCCGATGCTCGGTTCGGCGAATCGGCAGGAAGATCGGTGGGCCGACCCGGACGAGTTCGACATCTTCCGTACGTCCAAGGGAAATCTCGGCTGGGGGCACGGGGTCCATGTATGTCTGGGCATGCACCTTGCCCGGCTCGAAATGCGCACTGCCATCAACCTTCTGCTGGACCGACTGCCCAACCTGCGGCTGGACCCGGATGGAGACGACCCCCATATCCGTGGTCAGGTCTTCCGGTCGCCGACGTCGCTGCCGGTTCTCTTCGACGCGGCCGGCGCCCGATGACCGAACTCCGTTACGACGATCGGGTGGCGATCGTGACAGGCGGGGGCAGGGGCGTCGGACGTAGTCACGCCCTGTTGCTCGCCTCGAAGGGCGCGCGCGTCGTCGTCGCCGACTACGGCGTGGGCATCGACGGTGACGGCTGTTCAGCCGAACCGGCCACCGAAGTGGTCGCGGAGATCAAGGCGGCAGGCGGCGAGGCGGTGCCCTGCGTCGCGTCGGTGGCCGACGAGGCCGGCGCGGCCGCGATCGTCGACACCGCCCTGCGGACCTACGGACGCCTCGACGCCGTGATCAACAACGCGGGTATCCACGTCGCGGGCACACTACTCGACCTCAGCACCGATCAGTTCCGTTCGATGCTCGACGTCCATTATTTTGGAACACTTTTCGTGACCAGGGCCGCCTGGCCGCATCTGGTTCAAGCCGGCTACGGCAGGGTCGTGAACACCGTGTCCGAGGCCATGCTGGGCGGGATACCCGAACACACCAGCTACGGCGGTGCCAAGGGCGCGGTCTTCGGGTTGACCCGCACGCTGGCCGGCGAGGGCCTGGAACACGGAATCCTGGTGAACGCCATCGCGCCGCGCGCGTTCACCAGGATGTCGGCTGCGCAATCCGACAAGATTGCCGCCAACCACGGCATCTCGACAGAACTCATGGATCAGATCAACGCCGCGATGCCGCCTGACCTGTGCGCACCCGCTGCGGCATTCCTGGCACACGACTCCTGCCGGCTGTCCGGGGAGATCCTGCGGGTCGGGCTCGGAGGAGTCGCCAGGATCGCCGTGGTGGCCTCGCAGGGCATCAACCAGACTCCGTTGACGGCGGAGGGCATCGCGGAAAACCTCAGCACGATCATGGATCTCAGCACCGGTCAGGTCTTGGAAGTAGTTGCCGGCCGACCCGTACAGGAGGCGAAACAATGACCGAAATCCGTTCCGAATTCGAAGAAGTGGATTTCTTCACCGACGCATCACTGGTACCGGATCCTTACCCCTACTTCGACCACCTGCGGTCCAAGTGTCCTGTCGCCCATGCGACTCCGTTCAACGTGCTGGCCGTCACCGGCTATGACGAGGCGCTGGCCGTCTACAAGGATCCGGCGTTCTCGTCGTGCGTGTCGGTGGCGGGGCCGTTCTCCGGCCTGCCGTTCGGGCCGGGGGAGAGCGACGACGTCTCGGAGTTGATCGAGCAGCACCGGCTCGCGGTGCCGATGGGCGAGCACATCACCTCGCAGGATCCCCCGCTGCACACCCGGACCCGCGGTCTGATGAACAAGCTGATCACTCCCAAGCGCCTCAAGGAGAACGAGGACTTCATGTGGCGGCTGGCCGATCAGCAACTCGACACATTCGTCGACCGTGGATCGGCAGAGTTCCTGGCCGACTACGCCAAGCCGTTCTCGCTCTTGGTCATTGCCGATCTCCTGGGCGTCCCCGGCGAGGACCACGAGGAGTTCAAGGTGGCGTTCGCGCTGGAGACGGTAGGTGAGCTCGGTAAGGAGGCGCCGACAACGCACAACCCCCTGCAGTGGCTCAACGACAAGTTCTACGCCTACATCGAGGACCGCAGGCGTGCACCGCGCGAGGACGTGCTGACCGGGCTGGCACAGGCCAAGTACGAGGACGGATCGACTCCCGACATCGAGGACGTCATGAACCTGTCGACGTTCCTGTTCGCGGCGGGTACCGAGACCACGACCAAGCTGGTCAGCTCGGCGGTCCGGTTCATCGCGGACAACCCGGGATTCGAGACGATGCTGCGCGACGACCGGGCCAGGATTCCGTCCTTCCTCGAAGAGACGCTGCGGCTGGAGAGCCCGGTCAAATCACACTTCCGGATGGCCAGCAAGACCACCAGTATCGGTGACGTCGAGGTGCCCGCCGGGACCACCGTCATGGTGCTGCCGGGGGCGTGCAATCGCGATGACCGTAAATTCGCCGATCCCAATACCTTCCATCCCGATCGTGCGAACGTGCGCGAACAGATCGCGTTCATCCGGGGAGTGCACTCCTGCCCGGGCGCGCCACTGGCGCGCGCGGAAGGCCGGATATCGCTGAACCGGATCCTGGACCGGATGTCCGACATCACGATCTCCACCGAGCACCATGGCCCCGCCGAGGACCGCCGGTACACCTACGAGCCGACGTTCATCATGCGAGGCCTCAGCGAGCTTCACATCGAATTCAAACCGGCCGCCTGACCGGCCAACACACATAGGAGCCCAGATGACCGGAAAGCTCGATGGCAAGGTCGCTTTCATCACCGGTGCGGCCCGCGGACAAGGGCGGGCACATGCGATCGCGATGGCCGCCGAAGGTGCCGACATCATCGCGGTCGACATCTGCCGCGACATCCCGTCCAATCCCTATCCGTTGGCCACGCCCGATGACCTCGCCGAAACCGAAAGGGCGGTCAAGGAACTCGGCCGGCGCGTCGTCGCCCGCGTCGCCGACGTCCGAGAGCGCCACGAGCTGCGCGACGCGGTGGAGGCCGGAATCGCCGATCTCGGGAGGATCGACATCGTGGTTGCCAACGCCGGCATTCTTCCGATGGCGATGGGCAGGCCGGATCCCATGCAGTTCGTCGACGCCTCCGACGTCGACCTGGTCGGGGTGATGAACACCGTCGCGGTCACCGTCCCGCACCTGCCCGACGGTTCGTCGATCATCGTCACCGGATCGACCGCCGGCATGATCCGGGGCACCACTGACAACCCCAACATGGGCCCCGGCGGGGCGGGCTACGGATGGAGCAAGCGCGTCGTCATCGAGTACGTCGAGGAGATGAGTCTGCACCTGGCTCCGAAGATGATCCGGGTCAACGCCATTCACCCCACCAACTGCAATACGCACCTGCTGCAGAACGACGGCATGTACTCGATGTTCCGGCCCGATCTGACCGCCGAGGGCAAGAAGGCCACCCGTGAGGATGCCGAGCCGTTGTTCACGATCTTCCAGGCGATGCCGATCCCGTACATCGAACCCGAGGACATGGCCAACCTCGGTGTGTTCCTGGCCAGCGACGACAGCCGCTACATCACCGGACAGCAGATCCGCGTCGATGGCGGCTCATTGCTCAAGTGGCCCAACGGACCTGGCCGTTAACACCGGGCATCGCATCAGAAGGAGGTGGTAGTGGGCGCCCTCATCATGCTCGGCAGCCTGTTCGTCCTGATTGCCCTCGTCGTCGGCCTGGTGCTGTACTTCGACCCTGAGGCGCGGCGCCAACCCGATCGGGAGGTCGAGCCGTGAGCGTCGACTTCCTGATCAAGGCCGGGGTGGCATTCGCGTACATCACCGGTCTGGGTTTCCTGGCCGTCGGGATCTACCTGAGTTACCGGCGCGGGCGCCTGCATCCGTTGCTGTTGCTCTGTATCTCGGCGCTGTCGTTCTCTTGGATCGAGGCGCCCTACGACTGGGCGATGTACGCGCAGTTTCCGCCAGCGCTGCCGCGGATGCCGTCGTGGTGGCCGCTCAACATGACCTGGGGCGGGCTTCCCTCGGCGGTACCCGTCGGCTACATGGGGTACTTCGTGTTGCCGGCCATCATCGGTGCAGCGCTGGGGCGTTGGGTGGCCGGGACGTGGAACTGGCGTCGGCCGCAGACGCTGTTGCTGGTGGGCTTCGCGGTCGGGTTCTGCTGGGCCTTGTTCTTCAACGCGATCATCGGCGCGCGGCTCGGCCTGTTCTACTACGGCTACGTGATCGAGGGACTGGGCCTCTGGGAGGGGACCAAACACCAGTACCCGATCTACGACGCCATCGCGATGGGTGTCCAGATGATGGTGTTCACCTACCTGCTCGGCCGAACCGATGCCGAGGGCCGCAACGTCATCGAGATGTGGGCGGACAAGGTCTCCACGACGCGACTGCAGTCAGCGGCGCTGTCGGTGATCGCCGTCATCGTGGTCGGGCACGCGGTCTACGCCTCGGTCTTCGCGCCGCACCTGGTCACCAAACTGGGTGGGTGGGTGACCGTGGGACCGACCGAGCAGTTGTTCCCCGGGGTGCCGAATCAGCCGAAATAGCCGGCGCGTCCCGGCGTGCAGTCGTCACGCCGGAGTGGCGGTAGAGATCCGGAGCCACTCCAGCGTGACAATGCATGAACGATCAGGCGAGGAAGGTCAGTAGTTGTTGCAGCTGCCCGCGATCGAGTTGATCGGCCCGAAGTACTGCGCGGCCGCCGGGCTGCCCTGCAGTTGGGCCACTGTCTGCTGGCGCTCGACCGGTCCCGAGGCCAGGAAGTTACGCAACGCACCCTGGGCGAACGGAGAAGCGTTGAACTGCTGGGCCAGGTCGGGACGCTGAGCGTTGAGCGCCGCCATCACCTGCTCGTAGCTACATGTCGTGTTGACGACGCCGCTGAAATCGGGTTGGGCGGACGCCAGCCCCGCTGACAGCGGAACGGACAGCGCCAGTCCGCCGAGAGCGGCCGCGATGTACTTGAAAGAAGACTTGATCACCTGTTGGAACCCCCATGTTGTTCGCCCAAAAAGGCGACGCCTTGCACGTTTGCCGGACCCGGCCTCATTCGAGGTTAACAGGCGGCAGACGTACAAGGCGTCCTCGGAAATGCGGTGCCGGTTGCGCTAGTCGATGACGACGGCATCCTTGTGCTCGGTGATCGGCCGGGCCGGAAGCTGTTCGTCGCAGATGCGTTGCAGCTTCTCCAGGGTCTCGTCCAGACCCGGTCCCAGTCTCTTGCCCGGGGTGAACGTTGCAGGTAAGTGCTTCATACCCTGGATGACACCGATGGTCTCGTAGTGTTCAGTGCCCTCGGGGTCACAGCGGTAGTCCGGCATCCGGTCCAGCACAGCGGTGAGCATCGACTTGAAAACCGTTCGTGCCACGTTGGAGCCCACGCACCGGTGGACGCCGATGCCGAAGCTGAAGTGCCGATTGCCCTTGCGGTCCATGATGAGCTCGTTGGGCTGCTCGAAGACCGACGGATCGCGATTGGCCATTGCCCAGGAGATCCAGAGCCGCTCGCCCTCCTTGAACTGGGTGCCCTCGAACTCGGTGTCGCCGGAGAAGGTGCGTCCATCACCGGGTGCCGGCGTGTAGAAGCGCAGGAATTCCTCGGTGGCAGGGTCGAGCAGGGCGTCGCGCTCCGTGCTGAGGCGTTCCCGCTCCGCCGGGTTCTGCGAGAGCCATTCCAGTGAGTGCGCGGTGAGGGCTGTGGTGGTGTCGAAGCCGCCGCCGATGATCAACCCGAGATTGCCCAGGATCTCCAGATCCGGAGCGGGTTCACCGTCGATCCGCAGCTGCAGCAGGGCGTTGACCAGACCCGGCCGCGGGTTCTCCCGGACCTCCATCATCGTGTTGATCATGTCGATGCCCATCTGCCGGTTCATCTCCGCGACGCGTGCGGCGTCGGGTGAGTGTTCCGGTGTGGATACCGACAGGTGGGCCGGCTCGCTGTAGATCATCCATTTGTCGAGCTTGATGCCCATCATCGCCAGGGTCAGCACGGCCGGCACGATGTTGGCCAGGTCATCGACGAAATCGATACGACCGCTTTCGATCTTCTCGTCGATTGCGGCCCGGACGATCTCGTCGACGAACGGTTTCCAGCGTTTTATCGCGGCGGGGGACAGGTACGGATTCAGCGCCCCGCGGTAGAGGCTGTGCTCCGGTTCGTCCATCTCCAGGATGCCGCCGCGAACGACGGTGGCTCGCTGCGCCTTGGGGATGGTGATGCCTTGATACGGGGTCTCACCGCTCAGATCGTGGTGGTTGGACACCACGGGGCAGCGGGCCAGCTCGAAGACCTCCTTGCTGCCCGCGGCCACCCAGTGCCCGTTGTAGACGTCAGTCCACGCCATCGGGCAGCGGGACTGCATCTCCTCGGTGATCTTCTCGAACTGCAACCGGTATTCCGGTGTGTGCCGGTCGAAGTGATAGTTGTTCTGCTTGCGGTCGTCGTCAGTCGCAACATCGTCAGTGCTGGATGCTCTTCGAGCAAGCTGCTCATCGGTGCTCACGGCGTTGGCTCCCTTTGTATTCGGGTCGACATCAATCTTCGATGACAATGGCTTGCTCGGGGCAGGAGTGTGCGGCCTCGCGGACCGCGTCCTCCTGATCAGCGGGCACCACATCGGAAACCGGTGACGAGTGGCCGTCGACGTCGTCGAGGACGAACGAGTCGGGTGCGATCATCGCGCACAGGGTGTGGCCCTGGCAGCGACTGGCATCGACCGAAACTTTCACTACGCCAATTCCTTTCGAATCTGCGGATGCGGAATCACACGTGGTAGTCGTACCACTTGAGGTAGCCACCGGCGTCGACCCGCAGCTGCATGCCGGTGACGAAGCGTGACTCGTCGGAGGCCAGCCACAGCACCGCGTTGCTGATGTCCTCGGGCTCGATGAAGTTGACCTTCATGGCCTGCTGCACACCGAACACGGGCTCGGCGTCGGCACGGGTCGGGTTCTCCAGATCCGGTCGGAACGAGCGGTACATCGGCTCGCTCTGCAGCATGTTGGTATTGCAGTTGGTGGGGTGAATGACGTTGGCGCGGATGCCGCGCACCGCCAGTTCGGTGGCCAGCGCGTGTACGTATTCGGAGATTAGCCGCTTGGAGATCATGTAGCCCATGCCGCCCGGATCGGCGCCCGGGTTGGGCTTGCTGTGGGCGTCCATCAGAGCGGCGGCCGATGCGGTCGCGATGATCGAAGCGCCCTGGGTGAGGTGCGGCAGCGCGACCTGGATGGCGTTTATCGTGCCCACGAAGTTGGTGTTGATGCCATCGGTCCAGGCTTGCATCGCGGGCTCGCCCTTCATCGCGGCGATGCCGGCCTGCGCCACGACGATGTCGAGCCTGCCGAACTCCGCGAGCCCCGCTTCCAGCGCGCCCCGCAACTCGGCTTCGTTGCGGACATCGGCCTGAGCGGTGACGATCCGGCGCCCGGTCTTCTCGACGTAGTTCTTGGTCTCTTCGAGGTCCTCTGGCGTGGCCATCGCATAGCCGACGGTGTCGTAGTTCTTACAGATGTCGACCGCGATGATGTCGGCGCCCTCTTCGGCGAGCCGGATCGCGTGGCTGCGGCCCTGGCCGCGTGCCGCGCCGGTGATGAATGCGACCTTCCCGGCAACCCTGCCTTCTGCGCTGTTTCCCACAATTGTCCTTTCGCTGATGATGTTTCGGGTGCGCGACATGCGCGTCAGGTGTTACGGCCGCCGTTGACGCCGAGGATCTGGCCGGTGATGTAGCTCGCCTCTTCGGAGACGAAGAAGGCGCAGGCGGCGGCGATGTCTTCCGGCTTGCCCATTCGCCGCACCGGGGTCTGCTCGATCTGCTTGTCGGTGTCCCCGAGGAAGCCCTTGCCTTCGGCCTTGCGCAGCATTGGAGTGTCGATGAATCCCGGCGGCACGGCATTGACCGTGATGCCGTTCGGGCCGAGTTCCAGCGCCAAGCTCTTGGTCAGGCCGTTCACCGCGGACTTCGCCGCGACGTAGGGCGACATGAAGGGCTGGCCCGAATGTGTGCTCGACGACGAGATGTTGACGATGCGACCCCAGCCGGCCTCGAGCATGTCGGGCAGTACTGCCTGGATGCAGTGGAATACGCCGTTCAGGTTGACGTCGATGATCTGCTGCCACTTCTCGAACGAGACATCGCTGAAGCGCTTGAAGCAGTCCAGGCCGGCGGCGTTGACCAGCACCGAGATCGGGCCGAGTTGGGCGCGAACCGCATTGAGTGCGGTGTCGACGGCGGCGCGGTCGGTCACGTCCGCGACATGCGCGAAATCGTCGTCCGATGGCTGTAGGTCGAGTATCGCGACGTTGAGGCCGTCGGCGCGCAACCGGGCGACGATGGCCGCCCCGATGCCCGAACCTCCTCCGGTGACAACGGCATTCTTCATGACAGTTCTCCGGCCGCCGGGCGAAGCCGGGCTTTCTCAGGGGTCAAGAATCATCCTTCCGATTATGAGAACCGTACTCTCGGAGCAGTGTGCACCGCAAGATCTGAGCGGAACCCGCGCGCCGCCTGCGCGGATGGCGGACCGGCGGCGAATAGGGCATGACTAGCTGATCTAGCTTTCACTTGAGTTCTCATCGAGCGAATGTATGATTCGCCGGTGATGAGAATGCAGTTTCCATCACAGTAGGGAATCGCCTGAGGAGGATGATGCAGCAGGAAGCGCCGACCGTCGCGCAAGAACAGCGGGCTGACCGGAAGTTGTTGATCGGCGGAGAGCTGCGCGAGACGCCGCGGACGTTTCCTTCGGTCAATCCAGCTACCGGCGAGGTGTTCGGCTACGCGCCCGACGCCACGGTCGCCGATGCCGAGGCTGCGGTCGCCGCTGCCAGGCAGGCATTCGACAACACCGACTGGTCCACCAACACCGAACTGCGGATCCGTTGTCTGGAACAACTGCACCAGGCCCTGGCCGACCATCGTGACGAGCTGGCCGCACTGACCATCACCGAGGTGGGCGCCACTGCGGCGCTGTGCGCCGGTGCGCAGCTCGACCAGCCGATCGACATCGTGCGGTACTACGGCGAGCTGCTCAAGACCTACCCGCTGACCGAAGATCTCGGAAACATCGAGAGCCGCGGCATGCAGCACCACCGGTGGGTAGAGAAGGAAGCGGGCGGTGTCGTCGCCGCGATCATCGCCTACAACTACCCGAACCAGCTGGCCCTGGCCAAGCTGGCACCCGCGCTGGCCGCGGGCTGCACCGTGGTGCTCAAGTCGGCCCCGGACACCCCGCTGATCACGCTGGCGCTCGGCGAGCTGATCGCCAACCACACCGACATCCCGGCCGGCGTCGTCAACGTCCTGTCAGGCGCGGACCCCGAGGTGGGCGCCGTGCTCACCACGAGCCCCGACGTCGACATGGTCACCTTCACGGGTTCCACGCCCACCGGCCGGCGCATCATGGCCGCGGCCAGTGAGACCTTGAAGAAGGTGTTCCTCGAACTCGGCGGCAAGTCCGCCGCGATCGTCCTCGACGATGCCGACTTCAACACCGCCGCACTGTTCTCGGCGTTCAGCATGGTCACCCACGCCGGTCAGGGTTGCGCGCTGACCTCGCGGCTGCTGGTGCCGGCCAAGCACAAGGACGAGATCGTCGAACTGATCAAGAACAACTTCGGACTGGTGCGCTACGGAGATCCGGCCGACCCCAAGACCTACATGGGTCCGCTGATCAGCGAGAAGCAGCGCGACAAGGTCGACGGCATGGTCAAGCGGGCCGTCGAGGCCGGCGCCACCCTGGTCACCGGCGGCGAGAAGGTAAATCCCGGCTTCTTCTACACGCCCACGCTGCTGGCCGATGTCGACCCGGACAGCGAGATCGCCCAGGAGGAGGTGTTCGGACCGGTGCTGGCCGTCATCGCCTACGAAGATGACGACGACGCGGTGCGCATCGCCAACAACTCGATCTACGGGCTGTCCGGAGCGGTGTTCGGCAGCGAGGACCGCGCGCTCGGCGTGGCCCGGCGGATCCGGACCGGCACCTTCTCCATCAACGGCGGCAACTACTTCAGTCCCGACAGTCCGTTCGGCGGGTACAAGCAGTCGGGCATCGGCCGGGAGATGGGGACCGCCGGCCTCGAGGAGTTCATGGAAGCCAAGACGTTCGCCCGGGTGCTGTCATGAGTGGGCCGTTGCAGGGAGTCCGGGTTCTCGAGGTCGCGATGTACGGCTTCGTCCCCTCGGCCGGCGCTGTGCTGGGGGAGTGGGGTGCCGACGTCATCAAGGTCGAGCACGCCGTCACCGGCGACCCGCAGCGCGGTCTGCGTCAGACCGGGCCGCTGCGCGTCGAGGGCGACCCCAACCCGAACATCGAGCACGCCAACCGCGGCAAGCGCAGCATCGGGCTGGACATGTCGGTGCCGGAAGGGCGCGAGATTCTGCTCGAGCTGGCGAAGAGGGCCGATGTGTTCCTCACCAGCTTCCTGCCCGGGCACCGGCAGAAGTTCGGCATCGACGTCGACGACATCCGTGCGGTCAACCCGAAGATCATCTACGCCCGCGGTAGCGCTCTCGGCCCTCGCGGCGAGGAGGCGGTCAAGGGCGGCTACGACATGACCGCGTTCTGGTGCCGGGCCGGCACCGCCGCCACGATCACGCCGGCCGGGATGGCGGGCATGATCGCGCCACCCGGGCCTGCCTACGGTGACACCATCTCGGGCACCAACCTGGCCGGCGGCATCGCCGCAGCGTTGTTCAAGCGGGAGCGCACCGGTGAGCCGTCAGTAGTGGACGTATCGCTCCTGGGCAGCGGACTGTGGTCGATGGGCCACACCGTGGCGCTCACCCAGCACTTGAACCAACTGATGGTGACGCCGCCACCGGGCGTGCACGGGTCTCCCATCAACCCGCTCGTCGGGCTGTACGGCACAGCGGACGACCGTTACATCTCGTTCGTGATGATGCAGCCGACCAAGTTCTGGGCCGACGTCTGCCGGCACATGGACCTGGAGGGCTACATCGACGACCCGAGGTTCGCCACTGCTGAATCGTTCGCGGAGAACACGCCCGACGCGGTCGAGATCCTCACCGAGGCGATGAAGAAGGGGACTTTGCCAGAGTGGAGCGAGCGATTCGCCACGCTGGCCGGTCCGTGGGCTCCCGTGCAGGACACCCTGCAGGCCGCCAAGGACGCCCAGATCCGGGCCAACGAGTACCTCGTGCAGGCGGGCGAGCTCGAGTTGGTGGCCAACCCAGTGCAATTCGACGTCACGGCGCCGAGCACCGGGCCGGCGCCGGGATTCGCCGAACAGACCGATGACATCCTGGGCGAACTCGGTCTGGACTGGGATCGCATCATCGAACTCAAGACCGCCGGCGCCGTTACCTAGGCCGCTGTCGGAATGCCCTTGATCGCCACCATCGCAATCCGTCTGTCGTGGGCGGCCGCCATTGCGGCCCACGACAACGACGGCCGTGTTGTGCAACCGCTCGTCGACCACCGCCCCAATTGTCAACTACCGGAGCAAGTTCTACGTTATTTGCCCTCGCGGCAGATAACGGGTCCGATAGCATCAGGCACTCGGGGAGCGGTCGTGGGGACGGATCTGTCCGGCTTCACCGGTAGGTCCGGTGAAGTCAACAAGATCCGCGGGAACCAGGAGGTGCGTCAAATGTACGAGCGCACCGCGCATTTGCCGGCCAATGTCGAGCCGGACGGCTCGTGCATGGATCCGCGCATGAAAGGCCTTGTTCCTCAGGCGGATTCGGTTGAGGCCAGGCTCCCGACCGGCCGGTTGGCATGCGCCGGGTCTGAGGTTGCGGCATGACCCCGCTGGGGCCGCAGGCCGCACCGTACGTAGTAGAGCTAATCGGGCACCGGCGCGGTGCAGCACCTAACATCGGCGCACCGACTGCGGTGTCCGCAGCCATCAGCCGGGACAGGAGTACGCATGGCGGATAAATGGTCGACGGGCGTATCGCTACGTAATCTCTCGGGTCCGATGCAGGCTGTCGGTGCGTTGTTCGCGATGTCCTTGGACGCCTTCCGGTTCATCTTCAAGCGGCCGTTTCAGGGCCGGGAGTTTCTGGAGCAGTGCTGGTTCGTGGCGCGGGTGTCGATGGCGCCGACGTTGTTGGTGGCGATCCCGTTCACCGTTCTGGTGAGCTTCACCCTCAACATCCTCCTTCGCGAGCTGGGTGCGGCTGATCTGTCGGGGGCGGGTGCGGCGTTCGGTGCGGTGACCCAGCTGGGGCCGATGGTGACGGTGCTGATCGTGGCCGGAGCCGGGGCGACGGCGATGTGTGCGGATCTGGGTTCGCGCACGATCCGTGAGGAGATCGACGCGATGGAGGTGCTGGGCATCAACCCGATCCAGCGCCTGGTGACTCCGCGAATGCTGGCGTCGGGTTTGGTGGCGTTGCTGCTGAACAGTCTGGTGGTGATCATCGGCATCCTGGGCGGCTACGTGTTCTCGGTGTTCATCCAGGACGTGAACCCCGGTGCGTTCGCGGCCGGCATCACGCTGTTGACCGGGGTGCCCGAGGTGATCATCTCGTGTGTCAAGGCCGCGCTGTTCGGGTTGATCGCCGGGCTGGTGGCCTGCTACCGCGGGCTGACGATCAGCGGCGGCGGCGCCAAGGCGGTGGGCAACGCGGTGAACGAGACCGTGGTCTACGCGTTCATGGCGCTGTTCGTGATCAACGTGGTGGTCACCGCCATCGGTATCCGCATGACGGCGCACTGAGGCAGGGGACGCAATGGGAACCATGACGATCCTGCGGTCGACGTATCCGCGGGTGACCCGGCAGTTCAACAAACCGGTCTCGACGCTGAGCCGGATCGGCGATCACACGCTGTTCTACCTCAAGGCACTGGCCGGCACTCCGCACGCGGCCATGCATTACCGCAAGGAACTGGTCCGGCTGATCGCCGAGATCTCGATGGGCGCGGGCACCTTGGCCATGATCGGCGGCACCGTGGTGATCGTGGGGTTTTTGACCCTGGCCACCGGTGGTGTGCTCGCCATCCAGGGCTATTCGTCGCTGGGGAACATCGGCATCGAGGCCCTGACCGGATTCTTGGCGGCGTTCATCAACGTGCGTATCGCCGCGCCGGTGGTGGCGGGTATCGGCCTGGCCGCGACCTTCGGCGCCGGCGTGACCGCCCAGCTCGGGGCGATGCGGATCAATGAGGAGATCGACGCGCTGGAAGCCATGGCGATCCGGCCGGTCGAATACCTGGTGTCGACCCGGATCGTGGCCGGGATGATCGCCATCACCCCGCTGTACGCGATCGCGGTGATCCTGTCGTTTCTGGCCTCCCAGTTCACCACCGTGGTTCTGCTGGGCCAGTCCGGCGGTTTGTATGACCACTACTTCACGACGTTCCTCAATCCGATCGACCTGCTGTGGTCGTTCCTGCAGGCCGTCCTGATGGCCATCACCATCCTGCTGATCCACACCTACTTCGGCTACTTCGCCTCCGGCGGCCCGTCCGGAGTCGGGGTGGCGGTCGGCAACGCCGTACGCACATCGCTCATCGTCGTGGTCTCGGTGACCCTGCTGGTGTCACTGTCCGTCTACGGCTCCAACGGCAACTTCAACCTGTCGGGTTAGGGAGAAGACTTGACACGCAACGTAGGTCCGGGTCCAGCCCACCGGTCCGAAACGACAAGTAGCGCCGCGCCGGTGGCAGCCCGCCCCGGACGCAGCTTCGGCGCGCGGAGCTCCGCGCGGCCACTGGCCGGTCTGGCGACCGTGGTCGCGATAGTCTTGATCTTCGGCCTGGCGGTCGCGCTGTTCCGCGGCAGCTTCACCAAGACCGAGCCGCTCACCCTGATCTCCGACCGTGCCGGCCTGGTGATGAACCCGGACGCCAAGGTGAAGATGCGTGGCGTGCAGGTCGGCACCGTGAGCTCGATCGAACACCGCGCCGACGGCAAGGCCGTGCTGCACCTGGCGATGAATCCCTCGCAGCTGCGCCTGATCCCCGGCAATGTTCAGGCTGACATCGCCTCGACCACCGTGTTCGGCGCGAAGTACGTCCAACTCGTCGCGCCGCCGAACCCGTCCGCCGAGAAGCTGCGTCCCGGCCAGACCCTGCAGGGCGACCATGTCACCGTCGAGATCAACACGGTCTTCCAACAACTCACCAATGTCCTCAACAAGATCGACCCGGCCAAGCTCAACGAGACGCTCGGCGCGCTGTCCTCGGCGTTCGCCGAGCGCGGCGAGGCGATGGGGCAGTCGCTGTCGGACTTCGATGCGGTGCTGAAGAAGATCGAGCCCAGCCTGCCCAATCTCACGGGCGACATCGAGAGCATGGCCGCCGTGTCGAAGGCCTACGGTGACGCGGCGCCGGACCTGCTCAAGACCATCGACAACACCAACCGGCTCAGCGACAGCATCGTGGACGAGCAGAAGAACCTCGACAACTTCCTGGTCAGCTCCATCGGCCTGGCCGACGCCGGAAACGACGTCATCGGTGGCAACCGGCAGGCGCTCAGCACCACACTGAACCTGTTGGCGCCCACCACCGATCTGCTCAACGAGTACGCGCCCGGAATCGAGTGCGGCCTCAAGGGCATGTTGTACCTCTACCACCAGCCGCCGCAGCCGGACCCAGGCGTCGTCGTCAACGTGGCCTTCACGTTGGGCATCGAGCGCTACCGCTACCCGCAGAACCTGCCCAAGGTGGCAGCCAAGGGCGGCCCGCACTGCATGGGCCTGCCGTACATCGGATTTGGTAACAAGGCCAAGTACCTGGTCACCGACACCAACGCCAACCCGTTCAAGTACGGCAACCAGGGCATCCTGTTGAACTCCGACGGACTCAAGCAGATCCTGTTCGGTCCGCTGGACGGCCCGCCACGTAACACCGCACAGATCGGACAACCGGGATGAAACGGGGCAGAACGACATTCATCAAGTTCGCGTCCTTCGCGGTGGTGATGGCCGTCCTCACGGCCTTCCTGTTCATGACGTTCTCGGAGTACCGCGGCGGTACCTACTCGGGGTACTCGGCGGTCTTCGGTGACGCGTCACGCCTTAAGGCCGGAGACTCGGTGCGGGTTGCCGGGGTCCGGGTGGGAACGGTGAAAAGTGTTTCGCTGCAACCGGACAAGTCGGTGAAGGTTGACTTCGACACCGACCGCAATATTGCGCTGACCACCAGTACCAAGGTCGCGGTTCGCTATCTGAACCTGGTCGGGGACCGTTACCTGGAGCTGATCGACAGCCCCGGATCGACGAAACTGCTGCCCGCCGGATCACAGATTCCCAAGGACCGCACCGCAAGTGCGCTCGACCTCGATCTGTTGCTCGGCGGCCTGCGCCCGGTGATCCAGGGGCTCAACCCCCAGGACGTCAATGCGTTGACCTCCTCGCTGATTCAGATCTTCCAGGGGCAGGGCGACACTCTGGATTCACTGCTGAGCAAGACCTCGTCGTTCTCGAATACGCTGGCCAACAACGATCAGGTCATCCAGCAGTTGATCGACAACCTGAACTCGGTGGTCGGAACCCTGGCCAAGGACGGTAAGAAGTTCGACGGAACGGTCGACCGTCTCGAACAGTTGATCAGCGGCCTGTCGCAGGACCGTGACCCGCTCGGTACGGCGGTCACCCAGCTGGACAACGGGACCGCCTCGCTGGCAAACCTTCTCACTGAGGCGCGGCCCCCGCTCAAGGGCACGGTCGATCAGCTCAACCGGCTCGCCCCGCTGCTCGATGACCACCAGATCGTCTTGGACCGTGGTTTGCAGAAAGCCCCCGACAACTTCCGCAAGCTCGCTCGGCTGGGCTCCTATGGCAGCTGGATCATGTATTACATCTGCGGACTTGGTATCCGTGTCACCGATCTGCAGGGCCGGACCGCGTCCTTCCCGATGATCAAACAAGAAGGCGGGAGGTGCGCGGAGCCCTGATGCTTAAGTACCGCGAATCAAACCTGATCAAGGCAGGTTTCATCGGCGTCGTGCTGATGATGCTCATCATCGCCGTCGGGCTACAGCCCGAACGGCTGCAGCAGTGGGCCTCCTCGGTGCGTCATCAGGCACTGTTCAGCGAGGCCGGCGGGATCGCCACCGGCAACGACGTGACCTTGTCCGGAATCAAGATCGGTTCGGTCACCGATGTGTCGCTGCAGAACGGCGACGCGTTGGTCACCTTCACCACCGAGGGCAAGTACCCGTTGGGGTCGCTGACCACCGCGCACATCCGCACCGGTTCACTGCTGGGTGAGCGGGTGCTGACGTTGGAGTCCGATGGCGCCGGCACGTTGCGCACCACCGATGTGATCCCTACGTCGCGCACGTCGTCGCCGTACTCACTGACCGACGTGGTCGGTGACCTGACCACCAATTCGGCGGGGACCGACACGGCGTCGCTGAACCAGTCCCTGGACACGCTTTCGGCGACCATCGATCAGGTCGCACCGAAGCTCGGGCCGACATTCGACGGCCTGAGCCGGCTGTCGAAATCGATCAACGGGCGTAACGAGAGCTTGGCCAGCCTGCTCAAGAGCGCCAGCGATGTGACCGTGGTGCTGTCACAGCGCAGCGATCAGCTGAACACGTTGATCCTCAACGCGAATGATCTGCTCGGCGTGCTCAACGACCGGCGTCAGGCCATCGTCGATCTGCTGGCGAACACCGCGGCAGTCTCGCAGCAGCTCAGTGGACTCGTCGCCGACAACGAGGCGCAGTTGGCGCCGACGCTCAAGCGGCTCAACTCGGTGACGGCGATGCTGGAACGCAACCGCGACAACATCAGCAAGGCGTTGCCGAACTTGAACAAGTTCCAGCTGTCCCAGGCCGAGACCCTGGCGAACGGGGCGTACTACAACGCCTATGTCCCGAACCTGCAGCCCGCTCAGTTGCTACAGCCGTTCTTCGACTACGCGTTCGGGTTCCGGCGCGGGACGAACGCCGGTCAGCCACCGGACAATGCCGGCCCGCGGGCCGAATTGCCGCTGCCCTACAACGGAATTCCCGGAGGTTCACGCTGATGAACCGCAGTCGTTTCGGTAAGTGGCTTGCCGTGGCGTTGGTGGCGCTGCTCGTGGTCGGCGCGGCAGTCCTGCTGCGTCAGACCGTCTTCGGGCCGAAGACCATCTCGGCACTGTTCACCTCGGCCACCGGCGTCTACCCAGGTGACGATGTCCGGGTCTCCGGTGTCAAGGTCGGCACCATCGACTCCATCAAACCCGAGGGCACCCAAACCCGGGTGACCCTCAAGGTCGACCACGACGTGCCGATCCCCGCGGATGCGAAAGCGGTGATCGTGGCCCAGAACCTGGTTGCCGCGCGCTATGTGCAGCTCGCACCCGCCTACCGGTCCAGTGGTCCCACGCTGCCCGACAACGCGGTAATCGGCTTGGACCGCACCGCCGTTCCGGTGGAGTGGGATCAGGTCAAGGAACAGCTGATGCGGCTGTCCACCGACCTCGGACCGCAGAGCGGTGTCAACGGGACGTCGGTTTCCCGGTTCATCAACAGCACGGCAGACGCGATGGCCGGCAACGGTGACAAACTGCGCCAGACGATTTCCCAGCTGTCCGGCGTTGCCCGGGTCCTGGCAGAGGGCAGCGGCAACATCGTCGACATCATCAAGAACCTGCAGACGTTCGTCACCGCTTTGCGGGACAGCAACCAGCAGGTGGTGTCGTTCCAGAACCGGTTGGCCACCCTGACCAGCGTGGTCGACGGCAGCCGGTCGGACCTGGATGCCGCGCTGACGAACCTGTCGGTGGCGGTGGTCGACGTGCAGCGGTTCGTCGCGGGATCTCGCGATCAGACCTCCGAGCAGGTGCAGCGGCTGGCCAATGTCACCCAGAACCTGGTCGACAACAAGATGAACATCGAGAATCTGCTTCACGTCGCGCCCAACGCGTTCATGAACGGCTACAACATCTACAACCCGGACTCGGGCAGCGCGGTCGGGCAGTTCGTGATGAACAACTTCTCCAATCCGGTCGAGTTCATCTGCGGCGCCATCGGTGCCGTCGAGAACACCACCGCACCGGAGACCGCGAAACTCTGCTCGCAGTATCTCGGGCCGGCGTTGCGGCTGCTCAACTTCAATTACCTGCCGTTCCCGATCTCGCCGTATCTGATGCCGTCGGCCAGCCCCGAGCAGCTCGAGTACTCCGAACCGAGTCTGGAACCCGGCGGCAGTGGTGGATCGCCCATGGCGCCCGAGATTCCGCCGTCAATCTCGGCCTACAACCCTGGTCCCGAGCCGCCTCCGCCGTTCACCGGACGGGAACCCGGAGTGCCGCCGCCAGGGGCCCAGCAGCTGTTGCCGGGTGGCGAGTACTACCCGCCCAACATGCCGAACACGGTGTCGGACATGCTCAATCCGACCGGCGGGCAACCGGGTCCGCCGCCAGGGCCGCCGCCCGGTCCACTGGCCGCCGAAGCCCCGGCGCCCGCGGCACCGTCACCAGCAGAAGGGACGCCACCAGCATGATCAGGGGAAAGCCGGTGCGACTGGCGATCGCCGTCGGATCCTGCGTTGCGCTGACCACCAGTGGGTGCGCATTCCAGGGCGTCAACTCACTTCCCCTGCCCGGGGCGGTGGGCCGGGGTGCGGACTCCAGCGTCTACCACGTCGAGATCGCGAATGTGGCGACACTGGAACCGAATTCACCGGTGATGATGAATGATGTCGTCGTCGGTAGTGTGCGCAGCCTGTCGGTGAAGGACTGGCACGCGGACGTCGAGTTCTCGGTGAAGCCCGGTGTTGTGGTGCCGGCCAACGTGGTGGCCAGTGTTGGGCAGACCAGCCTTCTGGGCTCGATGCATCTGGCGATCAACCCGCCCGCGGGTCAGGCTCCCAACGGAAAACTCCCTCCGGGAGCGACGATTCAGCTCAACAACTCGTCGACGTATCCGACGACGGAGCAGACCCTGTCTTCACTGGCCGCGGTGGTGAATGGCGGAGGCCTGGGGCAAATGGGCGACATCATCCACAATTTCAGTGCCGCGATCAACGGCCGGGAAACTGATTTCCGTGACCTGCTGACCCGGCTGGATACGTTCGTCGGAGCACTGGATGCCCAGCGCGACAATATCGTTGCGTCCATCGAGGGCTTGAACCGCCTGGCCTCGACATTCGCCGGGCAACGCGATGTCATCACCCGTGCGCTGGAGAAGATTCCGCCGGCTCTCGACGTGCTGATCAAGGAACGGCCGAGATTCACGACCGCACTGCAGAAGCTGGGGACCTTCAGCGCTACCGCCAACCAGTTCGTCAACGATTCGCAGGCTGATCTGGTCAGGAACCTGAAGAACTTGGAGCCCGCGCTGAAGGCGCTGGCCAACATCGGGCCGGACCTGACTTCGGTGCTCGAATATGCCCCGCACTTCCCCTTCACCCAGAGCTTCATGGACCGGGTGATCCGAGGTGACTACTACAACCTGTTCGCATACTTCGATCTCACCATCCCGCACCTCAAGCGCAGCCTGATGATGGGAACCCGTTGGGAGCAGGGAGACGCCCAAAACGTTCCGGTGCCTGGGGATCCGGGTTATCTGAACTACACCTATGACCCGCTCAAGACCGGGGTCGCCCCACCGCCGCCGGATGCGTTCCCGCCGGCTCCGGAAGCACCACCCGCACCGGGTCTCCCGGCTCCCACTTATTCAGGTCCGGTATTGCCGGTGGTGCCACCGGCGCCGCTGACCATGCCCGGGGGTATGCCTCAACCGGTGGCCCCGGCCGCCGGGTCGACGTCGATTTTCGCGGGACCGTATGCGCCTCAAGGTGGTTCGGCCCCCAACGATCAACTGCCCGCACCTACTCCACCGACAGGGGGTGGCGGATAAATGCTCACCCGCTTCATCCGGACTCAGTTGATTCTGTTCACCGTCGCCTCGGTCGTCGGCGTGGCGGTCATGCTGTTCGCCTACATGCAGTTGCCGACGCTGCTCGGCATCGGACGTATCACGGTGAAGATGGAACTGCCGGCGACCGGAGGTCTGTACCAGTTCAGCAATGTCACGTATCGCGGGTCCCAGATCGGCAAGGTCACTTCGGTGGAGCTGACCGAGAAGGGCGCCGAGGCGACGCTGTCCCTGGACCGCTCTCCGAAGGTGCCTGCCGATCTGGCAGCCGAGGTCCGGAGCATGTCGGCGGTCGGGGAGCAGTACGTCGAGTTGTTGCCGCGCACCTCCTCCGGGCCCTACCTGGACAACGGCTCGGTGATCGCGGTGTCGAACACCAAGATTCCGCAGCAGGTCGGTCCGATGCTGGATCAGCTGAGCGCACTCGTGGACACCATTCCGAAGGACAAGCTGAGCCAGCTGTTGGACGAGTCCTACAACGCGTTCAACGGCACCGGCTATGACTTCGGTTCGCTGCTCGACTCGGCTTCGACCATCACCAGGGACTCCAACGCCGTCTCGGACCAGACGCGTGCATTGATCGATGACGCCAAGCCGTTCCTCGACGCGCAAGCGCAGACCACCGATTCGATCAGAACCTGGGCGGCCAGCCTGGCCGGTATCACCGGTCAGGTTGCCGACAATGATCCCGAGGTGCGGTCGCTGCTGCGCAACGGTCCGGGTTTCGCCCAGGAGACCACGAAGCTGCTCGAGCAGATCAAGCCGACCTTGCCGATCCTGCTGGCGAATCTGACCACATTCGGCCAGATCGCGGTCACCTACAACCCGTCGATCGAGCAGCTGTTGGTGTTGTTGCCGCCGTACGTCGCTCAGCTGCAGACGTACGCGCCGACCAACAACACGAGCGGTCTGCCGATGGCCGACTTCTCGTTGGGTCTTGGTGATCCACCGACCTGCACGGTGGGATTCCTGCCGCCGTCGGCATGGCGCTCCCCGGCCGACACCTCCGTCATCGACACTCCGGACAACATCTACTGCAAGTTGCCGCAGGATTCCCCGATCGGCGTCCGCGGCGCGCGCAACTACCCGTGCATGGGGCATCCGGGTAAGCGGGCTCCCACGGTCGAATTGTGTAACGATCCCAAGGGATTCCAGCCGATCGCCCAGCGCCAGCACGCGCTCGGCCCATACCCGATCGACCCCAGCCTGATCGCCCAGGGCGTGCCCCCGGATACCCGGGTACTGCCGGACGAGAAGATCTTCGGACCGCTCGGCGGCACCCCGCTGCCGCCGGGGGTAACCGCTCCGCCACCGGGTGCAGCGCCCGAACCGCAGCCGGCACCGAACTTCGCCGGGACCGGACCGGGTCCGCTGCTGCCGGGGC
The DNA here is from genome assembly GCF_004762045.1 of Mycobacterium sp. DL99. Classification (GTDB taxonomy): domain Bacteria; phylum Actinomycetota; class Actinomycetes; order Mycobacteriales; family Mycobacteriaceae; genus Mycobacterium. The sequence goes on along the minus strand of NZ_SJOM01000007.1, from coordinate 4,517,885 downwards.
AACCGATGTACCTCGAGCCACCGGTCCCTGGCGTGCCACCGCCACCCCCAGGCGATCCCAACGCGGTGCCCGTGCCTGCGGTGGACCAGCCGCAAGCCACCGAGATTCCGCCCGTCCCGCACGGACAAGGGGTTTTCCCGGATGCGCCCGAGCTTCCGATGCCCACGCAATCCAGTGTGGCGCCGAGTGCGTTCAACGGCGGGGGCGGCCATGGGCCGTCGGTGGCGATCGCGAAGTACAACCCGCGCACGGGGGAGTACATGGGTAGCGACGGCAACCTGTACAAGCAGACGGATCTGGTGTCCCAGCCCAAGTCGTGGCAGGACCTGATGCCGACATAGTGCGAGCACGAAAAGAACCGGCCACGGGCAATCGCCCGTGGCCGGTTTCTTTGTCTGTCTTCGGTTTTCGCGTTCTTCGTCAGCCGCTGCCCCGTCGGTGCGGCTACGCGGGCCGCATGTAGAACGGCATCCGGACGGTTGGCCACTGATTACGCCCGCACGAGCCACTGGGGCCGGTGGTCACGTCCTCGCCGGTGTATTCGCTTGAGGCAAGGTCCACGTGCCCGTCGAAGCCCACCGGGTAGATCTTGTATATCTGCATGCCCTCGATGGGGGTGCCGTCGGCGCAGAACCGCCAGTTGGGTACGACCCGCTTGATGTACCAGAGGCCGTTCGTCGTGTAGATCGGTGCCGACCAGCCGGCGTCGCTGGTCACCGTGCCGTTGCACTCGGTGGGCGAGATGCACTGGGTCGAGATGGTCCAGTTGCTACGTACCGAGGGCTGGTTCTCGTAGCGGTCGTTGATCTTGGCCCATTCGCCATTGGACGATGTGGCGAACGTGCCGTTGATACCCCACTGTTCGGCGGCGGCGGGGGCGGCGCCGCTCAGGCCGACCACTGCCGCGGTGGCGACGGCCACCACACCAGTACTTACCCGGGAGACTGACATGAACGCTCCTTCTGACCAACCTGTCGAGGCGGTAGCCATGTTCTCAGTTTCGGAGAATATCACTATCAGTAGGTGGTCCACGTTCGATTTGGCCAGGCCATCCCACCGCGCTACCGGCCTGTGGACCAGCGGCGTGTCGATCGTAGTAATATTCTCCAAAACTGAGAGTTTAATTTCCAGCTATGCGAAAGTAGCAACGTGCGTGTGACGGTGATGGCGACCGCTTCAGTGATTGTCGCCGGGATGCTGGCTGCTCCGCAGGCAAACGCGGGACCGCAGACATGTAATGACGCGTTCTGCACACCGGGTATCAACCCGAACGCAGTGCTCGGCGCTCCGTGCGACAACACCTCCTACTACGTGTTCGGGGTCGACGCACGCAACGGATGGGGACGCCTGTTGTTCTGCGGCTCACCACGGCGCTACGAGCCGCGGTGGTTCCGGTCGCCACCCATGGTGGGCATCCGCGACGAGAACAGCCTGTGCATCAACGAACTCGACTCGGTGGCCCAAGCCCCGGACGGGCTGTTCCTGAGCTGTGTTCCGATGAATGGCGAACAGCGCTGGCTCCGCGGCGACGCCTGATCCAACCGACTGGGTCAAATGCTTGAAGACGCTTGAGGGCGACGCGGTTCGCGTCGCCCTCAAGCATTTTGATGTTTCGGTTGCGAGGTCTACCAGTTCCGGATCGAACACAGTGCGCCCTTGGGGCCGCTGTTCGTCTTGACCACCACACCGTCGACTGCCAGTTTGCAGTTGAATCCGGGGGTCGGAAAATTGGGCGATTCACCGCTCTGCACGAGGACCATGGCCCACAGGTCCGGATCGGCAAGCATCGCGTCGAAAACCCATGGCCTGTCCGGTGCGATGTCCACATCGGCCCGCGGGCTGAACTCGTACGGATTGTGGCTGTAATCCGAGAACTGTGCGGGATCGCTGTCGCGGTAGTAGATGTGAGCCCAGTAGGGGGCATCGGCGGTCACGGTGTACTGCACGTGGTGCAGCGGCGGACCGGCCAGCTCGGGATCGTCGGCGAATGCCGGTGCGGCCGTGGCGATTGCGCCGGCCGCCAGGGTGGCAGCCGTCGCGATGTTCAGGGCTCGGCTCGTCGGGTAGCGCATCGATCACATCCTCGTCAGGGTGAACGGGTAGGTGAAGGAGCCACCGGGAGCGCCGTCGCAGCCGGCGTCGAACGTGGAGACCATCTCGCCTGCGAGTGTGTTCGCGTCCCACGTGTAGACGTCGTGGGTCGGGATCGTCGGCCCGTAGTAGATGTCCCCGCACCGCAAGCCGTAGAACTCGTCGATCGTCAAGGTGTACCGACCGTCGACCAGCCTCGCGTCGCCACGGTTGGAGACCGCCTTGGCGACCGGCTGGGGGATGGTCACGATGGTGACGCAGTCCTTCTGCCTGACGTCGGACCCGGGTTCGCGGCAAGGCGTGATCGCTGACCACAACCACGTGTGGAAATCCCTGCGGTCGGGCATGTTGAGGCTGTAGTTGCCGAAATACATGGCCTGCGACGGCGGTGCCAATGCGATTGCTGTCCCCAACCCGAGCGCGGCGCTCATCGCCATACGGATCAAGCTGGATTTCACGGGCACCTCCACGGATCAGCACTGGTCGGCTGACTATAGAACGAGATCGAGCTTCACCGTGCCGAAACCGGAATCTCGTCTTCGCCAGCGAGATTGTCATTCTCGCAATAGGAGAATAACAAATACGGGCGAAGGCGAGATCCGCGGAATCGTCTGTCGAGCGGTGGGGTCAGCGCACCGGGTTGAACGTGATGTGCAGATCGGTCAGGCCGCGCAGGATGAACGTCGGCTCGTAGGTGTAGCGACGATCGTCGGCGGGGCCGTGAAACTCCTCGTCGATACCGATGTCGGCCATCCGGTCCAGGATCCGCTCCAGCGACACCCGGCCTTCGACGCGGGCCAGTGGGCCGCCGGGGCAGCTGTGCACGCCACGGCCGAATGCGATGTGCTCGCGCACGTTCTTGCGATCGAGGCTGAACGTGTGTGGATCCTCGAAGCGGACCGGGTCGCGGTTCACCGCGCCCGGGCACACCATGAGCGTGGTGCCGGCGGGTACATCGATGTCGCCGAGCTTGGTGTCCTTCTTGGCCAGCCGGAACTGGCTCTTGACCGGGGCGTCCATCCGCAGGGCTTCCTCGACGAAGGTCGGGATGCGGCTGCGGTCGTCGCGCAGGGCCTGCTGGATGTCCGGGCGGTCGCCGAGCACCCGCAGCGACGCCGAGAGGAGCTTGGTGGTGGTCTCCTGGCCGGCGGCGAAAAGGAAGGTGGCGGATCGAACCACTTCGATGATGGGCGGTACGGAACCGTCCGGGTAGTTCGCTGTGGCGAGGGCCGTCAGCACGTCGTCGCGGGGTTCTTTCCGACGGTCTTCGAGGTAACCGATGAACTTCTCGTCGAGCCATTCCAACGGATTGCTGGAAACGAGGTCGCCGTCGAGGGAGCCGACCTGCGCCCCGGGTCGGGGCGCGCCCAGCACGGTGCGGAACTCTTCGTGGTCTTCTTCCGGTACGCCCAGCATGTCGGCGATCACCAGGAGTGAGAAAGGCTTGGCGTAGGCGCTGAGGAACTCACACTTGCCGTCGGCGATGAAATCGTCGAGACACTGGTCGGCCAGCCGCCACATGAAGTCCTCGTTCTCCTTCAACCGGCGCGGTGTCAGCAGCCGATTGAGCAGGGAACGGGCGTTGGTGTGGTCGGGTGGGTCCATCGTGACCATGTGTTCGAACATCGGCATCTGGGCGCGATGCGCCGCAATCTGCTCGGTGATGTCCGAACCTTCAGGGGTGAAGGGCAGCGGCGGGAACGGGCCGGCCACCGCGATGCACGACGAGAAGAGATCGGAGTCCTTGAGGACCGTGGTGGCCTCTTCGAACCCGGTGATCGCCATGACGCCGTAATTCGGTTCCTTCACCACCGGACACTTGCTGCGCAGGTGGTCGAAGTACGGGTGCGGGTCGGGTACCAGCGACTGGTCGGTGAAGTAGTCGACAGTGTCGTAATTGGTCGTGCCGGAATCGCTCATGATGTGCGCTGCCTCCCGAAATCGATATGCGCTGCGGTGGTTTCGCGACGGGCTGCACCGCGCGAAGAATTATCGAAAATTGCTGAGCACCTGCTTAGCATGGCGGTAGAGTCGTGGTCAAGATCGCGTGGCTGGGCGAAAGTTACGATCAGCCGGACGTTGTTGGGGGCGGGGCGAGAGGAGGATCGGGTATGGCATCGGAGCGGAGGATCGGGGCGCCCGACGCAAAGAACCGGATCGTGCTGCTCGACGCTGCCGAGGCGCTGATGATCGAGGAGGGATACGTCGCGGTCACGTCCCGCCGGGTGGCTGAGCGGGCCGGTCTCAAGCCCCAGTTGGTGCACTACTACTTCCGCACCATGGACGACCTGTTCCTGGCGGTGTTCGTGCGACGTGCCGACGAGGGGTTGGCTGCGCAGGCCGAAGCCCTGAACTCCCCGCAGCCGCTGTGGGCGCTGTGGCGGTTCGGCACCGATCCGAGCGCGACGCGCTTGACGATGGAGATGACGGGGCTTGCCAACCACCGACCGGCGCTGCGGGCTGAGATCGGCCGCTACGCCGAGATGTTCCGCGACGCGGAAACCAAGGCGATCGACGGGGCACTGCGGCGCTACGGCGTCGACTCGTCGGAGGTGCCGCCGATCGTGTGGACATTCATCGCAGCCAGTGTGTCGCGGGTGATGGTCATGGAGCAGGCTCTCGGAATGACGGCAGGCCACGCCGAGGTGCTGCAGTTCTGCGAGGACTGGCTGAGGCGCCTCGAAGGCGAGCCGCAGCCGATGGAACTGCCGGCCTGAGGCCTGCCCTTGCGCGGGCAGCCGCGAATGTCCCCCGAACCGATGGTTGCGGGGGACATTCACGTCGGATCGCCGGGGAACTAGAGCGAGAGGATGGTGGCCGAGGCCGTGCCCGGTGCGCCGTAGACCTGGGCCAGGCCGACGCGGGGGTTGCCCGGTACCTGGCGTTCGCCTGCTTCACCACGGAGCTGACGCACAAGCTCGTGCATCTGCCGTAGACCCGAGGCGCCGATGGGCTCGCCGTTGGCGATCAGGCCGCCGTCGGTGTTGACCGGGATCGACCCGCCGATCTCGGTGGCGCCGTCGGCCAGCAGCTTCTCCTGCTCGCCATCGGCACACAACCCGGTCTCGGCCATGTGGATCACCTCGGCGCCGGCATCGGTGTCCTGCAGCTGGGCGATGTCCACGTCTTCGGGTCCGATGCCCGCGGCCTCGTAGGCGGCCTTCGCGGCGAACACGGTCGGCGAGGGGTCCTCATCGAGCGGCGCCGACGTTCCGTGTACCTCGTAGGCGCCGAAGGTCCGGGTCCGGATCTCGCTGGCCCGCACGTACACCGGCTTGTCGGTGTATTTGTGGGCGATGTCGGCACGACACATGATCACCGCGGCCGCGCCTTCGTCGGGTGCGCAGAACATGTACTGCCGCAGCGGGTAGTTCAGCACCGGGGAGGCCATGATCTCCTCGACCGAGATCTCCTTGCGCCGGAACGCATTCGGGTTCTTCTCACCGTTGCGGAAGTTCTTGTTGGCCACCCGCGCCAGCGTCTCCTCGGAGATGTTGTGCTTGTGGATGTAGTGGTTGGCCTTCATCCCGAAGAACTTGGTGGTGACGAACTGGCCGTTCTCGGCATACCACTGCGGCAGCGCGAGTTTGGCCGGGTCGTCGGTGAAGGCGCCGCGCGGGTGCTTGTCCAGGCCGATCGCGATGCCGATGTCGTACTTACCCAGCCGGATCGTGTCGGCGGTCTGTTGGATCGCGCTGGCCGCGGTGGCACATGCGTTGAACACGTTGGTGAACGTGATGCCGGTCAGCCCGACCAGTCGGGTGACCGCATCGGGATTCGACACCTCATAGCTGCCGCCGAACCCGAACTGGATGTCCTTCCATTCCAGGCCGGCATCCTCCAGTGCGAATTGGATTGCCTCGGCGCCCATTTGCATCGCGGTCTTGTCGAAGCGGCCGAACGGGTGCAGGCCGACGCCGATGATGGCTACGTCATTGGTCATGTGCGCGGCCTATATCGACGCGGACCCGCCCCGACGGCATCGGCTCACCCAGGCCGATACGCCGCACGGCATTGGCCACGACCGTCGCCCCGAGCACGACCTCGGAGGCGAGTTGGGGCCAGGTGCTCAACGTCTTGCCGACCTCGACCAGCGAGGCCGCCATCCGGGGTGAGAGCTGAGCCGCGTCGAGAATGCGCAGCACGTGGGGCACTTTGTCCTTGCTGCTGAGCCCGGCCAGGTCGCGCGCGGCGATGTCGCCGAGCAGGCCGTGCAGGATCGGCCGCGTGGGTTCGAGGTCGAACCGTTCGACATCGAGTAGCCCGCGATCACCCGTGGTCATCAGCACAGGCAGTCGTCGGGCCCGGGCAGCCTCGCGGACAAGCACTTTGGCATCCAGTGAGTCGCATTCCTCGACGATGACGTCGAGCCCCTCCAGGAACTGGTCGATGGACTCGGGCACCGCACCGTTGCGGTCGATCCGAACCTCGATGTAGGGGTCGATCTCGGCGATTCGGCGCGCGGCCACCACCGCCTTGTTCAACCCGAGATCGAACACGGTGCCGGGGACCCGGTTGAGGTTCGCCAACTCGAGTGCGTCGAAGTCGGTGAGGCGAATCTCGCCGCACAGCCCCTCGGTGGCCAGGTTGTAGGCGATGGCGTGTCCGACGCTGAGACCGATGACACCGATCCTCAGGCCCGACAATCGTCGCTGTTCGCCGGCGGTGACGAGGTTGCGGTTGCGGTCCAGGCGCAACCGATTGAACGCGGCCGGCCCCAGAATATGCACCAGGCTGCGACGCCATGGGTAGTAAGCCCACCGGGTCGGCTCGTCGTGCACTTCCTGGCCGACCGCAGGAACAAGCGTGCGCAGTGCGGACCGCTGCTCGTGACACTCATCGATGACGGTGATGCGCGGGTCCCGGCGCAGCTGGTCGAGGGTGAATTCGTCGTCGATGAAGATCGCGCGATGCTGATCGGGGTGGTTGAGTTCGCCCAATTCGGAATTCCCGATGCTTGCGTGGGTGTTTTTGTCGGTCATCGTCCCACCGCGGTCTGAGTGTGGGCGTCGAAGCCGGCTGCGGCCGTGTGCGGGCTGATCCTCTGGGCCTCGGCGAAGTAGCGCGACAGCTGCCCCGGGTCCGCGTGGTTGGCGAATGTTCTGCTATCCCACCACATCATCTTCGTCTGGTATCGCTCGTCCGGATAGGGCGTCGCCGGAATTCTTGCCGCGAGCACCCCGCCCGATGACAACCAGCGTTTGAGTACATAGGCCGCGGCTGTTGCCATGGCAAATTGAATGTCCAACAGTGTCATGGCGTGCAGCGGCATACGCGCCAGCGTATCGGTGAGTGCGCGGCTCTGTTCCGGGTCGTCGCATACCCAGGCGGTCTTCATCTCGACCACTCCGAACGGCAGGCGGTCGGCGATCATCTTGCGTACCGAATCGAGTGCGGGCTGTCCGCTCCATTCGACGATTGCATGGCTGTCCTCGACGTGCTGGTGCGGCCCCTTGGCCCGCAGGCCGCCGACGACGTCGCCGGCACTGTTGATCCCGACGCAGAACAGCGCCGTATCCTCGCCTGTCCTTAGGGTTTTCGGATCCAGCGCGCATTCCACTCCGTGTTTGCGGTAGTTGGACTGGGCGCCGTAGACGTATTCGTTCCACAGCTCACGTTCCGCGGCCGGCCGGGCCACGACGATCGTGCACTCGCTTTCGGGGTCCCACCAGCTTGGGCTTTCGTCCAATGTCACGCAGCGGCGGCCTGCGGCATCGAGTTGGGGAGCGGTCATCTGGAATCCATTTCGTCGGTCAGCCGTGCCTTTCGACTGGGACGGCTGATTTTGGCGTGTAGCACGGTTGTGCGAATACGTGTGATGAGTATTGCGCCGCCTCGTAGGGGAATTCCAGCGAGCTGAGAAATCTTGTCCAGGAGGGCGATGAATTCTGTCCGGACGTCTCCGATTTACTGACGGGTACATGCAATTCTGGCAAATTCGGATCGCGCTATTTATCCCGTATACGTCGATTGAAGATGGCGGTGGCAAAAATTCTGAATTGACGGCGATGTCGAATGGGTGGTGTCCGGGTGTGGCGGCGAGCTTTTGCTGTGACGGCCCTCAGCCAGCGCTTCGGGGATAGCGCGCCACGGTGAATGGCGATCGACTTCGCGTCGGCTCGGCCCTTTCGGGCCGGTGATGCATTGGTGGGTAGTGTCCGGGCCTCGCAGCCCAGGTGACATTCTGTTGGTGATGACCGAGGAGTATCCGAAAGCAACCGCCCTGCCGGCTCGCGATGTCGGCAGGCTGCTGCTGCGTTGCGCAGACCGGCCCGGCTTGGTCGCTGCGATCAGCGGCTTCCTCACCGGCGCCGGCGCCAACATCGTGTCGCTGGATCAGCACTCCACCGAGCAGACCGGCGGCACCTTCATTCAGCGGACGATCTTCCACCTACCGGGGTTGGCCGCGGCGCGCGACGAACTTGAGCGCGACTTCCGGCGGCAGGTGGCCGAACCGTTCGAGATGGACTTCCGTCTGACCGAGGCCGCCAAACCCAAACGGGTGGCGCTGATGGCCTCCCGCGAGGATCACTGCCTACTGGATCTGTTGTGGCGCAACCGGCGCGGTGAACTCGACATGTCCGTGGTCATGGTCATCTCGAACCATCCCGACCTTGCCGATCAGGTGCGTGCGTTCGGTGTGCCGTTCCTCTACGTTCCCGCGACCCCTGAGAACCGGGTCGAAGCCGAACAGCGCCTGCTGGAGTTGTTGCGCGGCAACGTCGATCTCGTGGTGCTGGCCCGGTACATGCAGATCCTCACTCCCGAGTTCCTCGATGCCGTGGGCTGCCCGCTGATCAACATCCATCACTCGTTCCTGCCGGCGTTCATCGGTGCGGCGCCGTACCGCAGGGCAAAGGAACGCGGGGTCAAGTTGGTCGGTGCGACAGCGCATTACGTGACCGGAGATCTCGATGAGGGGCCGATCATCGAACAGGACGTGGTCCGTGTGGACCACCGCCATTCGGTCGGTGACCTGGCGCGGCTGGGTGCGGACGTGGAGCGGCTGGTGTTGTCGCGCGCGGTGCTGTGGCACTGTGAGGACCGCGTAGTCCGGTTCGGAAATCAGACCGTGGTCCTCTGACCACGGTTCGAGAGGAGTGAGCGTGAAAGTCTTCGACGGTCTTGACGAGTTCGTGGCGGCGAAGGGCAGCGAGTTGGGCCCGACCGAATGGATGGAGATCACCCAGGACCGGGTGAACCTGTTCGCCGACGCCACCGATGACCATCAGTGGATCCACGTCGACCCGGACAAGGCGGCGGGCGGCCCCTTCGGCGGGACCATCGCACACGGCCTGCTGACCCTGTCGCTGTTGCCGCACTTCACGCATCAGCTCTATCGCGTCGACAACATCGCGATGGCGATCAACTACGGCTACAACAAGGTTCGGTTCATCACCCCGGTTCGGGTCGGCTCCAAGGTGCGGGCAAGTGCGACGATCGCCGATGTCGCCCAGCTCGACGGTGCGGTGCAGGCGACCATGACCGTGACTGTCGAGATCGAAGGCTCGGACAAGCCGGCTGCGGTCGCCGAGTCGATCATCCGCTTCATCGCCTGATCCCAGGCCGGTTTCCGGCGGAATTTCCGACGAGCAGTCTCCCGTTCGGGGGACTGCTCGCGGCGTTTCTGACACTTGTCAGAATTCATTGACGTCCGTCAAAGCCCGCTGTTAGTGTTCTGCATCACAACGTGAAGGAGCACTGTGTTGCAGCGTTCACTGCCGCGGACCGCGATCATCGGCGCGGGCATCAGCGGGCTCACCGCCGGGAAGATGCTCAAGGACTACCGGGTGCCGTACACGACGTTCGAGACGTCGGACCGAATCGGTGGGAACTGGGCCTTCGGCAATCCGAACGGGCACAGCAGCGCGTACCGATCCCTGCACATCGATACCAGCAAGCATCGGTTGTCGTTCAAGGACTTTCCGGTCCCCGAGCACTTCCCGTCGTTCCCACATCACTCCGACATCAAGTCCTATCTGGATGCCTACGCGAATGCGTTCGGGTTGTCGGAGAACATCGAGTTCACCAACGGAGTGGTGCACGCGGCCCGGATCGACGGGGGTGGTTGGGAGATCGAGGATCAGGCCGGCGCCCGCCGCGAGTTCGACCTGCTGGTCGTCGCCAACGGTCATCACTGGGACCCGCGACTGCCGGAGTTTCCCGGGACGTTCACCGGTGACGAGATCCATTCGCACCACTACATCGACCCGAAGGAACCGCTTGAGTTGACCGGCAAGCGGATTCTGGTGGTGGGCATCGGGAACAGTGCCGCCGATATCACCGTGGAGTTGTCATCCAAGTCGTTGCAGAACGAGGTGACGCTGTCCACCCGCTCGAGCGCCTGGATCGTCCCGAAATACATTGCAGGACAACCAGGTGACAAGTACTTCCGCACCAATCCATATCTGCCGTTGTCGTGGCAGCGCAAGATGGTCCAGCTGATCGGGCCGATGCTGGGTACCGATCCGACGATGTACGGCCTGCCTGCGCCGAATCACAAGCTCTTCGAAGCGCATCCGACGCAGTCGGTGGAGTTGCCGTTGCGGCTGGGGTCCGGCGATGTAATCCCCAAGCCGAACGTGTCCCGCCTGGACGGCGCCACCGTGCATTTCGAGGACGGGACGAGCGGCGACTTCGATGTGATCGTCTATGCGACGGGCTACAACATCACCTTCCCGTTCTTCGACCGGGATGTCATCAGTGCACCCGACAATCACATCCGGCTCTACAAGCGGATGTTCAAGCCCGGCATGGACGATCTGGTGTTCATGGGTTTCGCGCAGGCGATTCCGACGCTGTTCCCGTTCGTGGAATGCCAGTCCCGGTTGCTGGCGGCCTACGCGGTCGGACGCTACGCCCTGCCGCCGGTGCCGGAGATGGAGCGGGTGATCGATGCCGATCAGCAACTGCACGGTGGACATTGCACTGACCGGCCCCGGCACACCCAGCAGGTGGACTACTTCTATTACGAGCACGATATCCGCACGCGCGAATTGCCCGCCGGGGCCAAGCGAGCAGCCGACCGCGCCGGTCTGACCGCCGGAGTGACGGCATGACCTACACCGAGCTCACGTTCTTCTCGGCCGGTGACCGGTGCAGCGCCTGGCATTTCGCCGCGGCCGGGGACGGGTACACCGGGGCGGCGGGACGACCGGTGGTGGTGATGGCGCACGGGTTCGGCGGCACCAAGGACTCCGGCCTGCAGCCATTCGCGGAGCGGTTCAGCGCGGCCGGGTTGGACGTGGTGGCCTTCGACTACCGCGGCTTCGGAGCCTCCGACGGGCAACCGCGGCAGAGCGTTTCGGTCGAGCGCCAGATGGCGGATTACGCAGCAGCCATCGCCGCCGCTCAACAATTGCCGGGGGTGGATCGCAGCCGGGTGGTGCTGTGGGGATCGTCGTTCTCGGGTAGTCACGTCCTGCGCGTGGCCGCGCAGTGCGCCGACGTGGCCGCGGTGATCGGCATGACGCCGCTGACGAGTGGGCTGGCCGCCAGTCGTGCGGCCGTGGCGCATGGCGATGTCGCATCGGCGCTGCGCTGGACCCTGGCGGGGGTGAAAAGCCGCGTGGCCGTTGCGGCCGGCCGGGCACCGACGTTGATGCCGCTGGTGGCCAAACCAGGGGAGGCCGGCGCGCTGGCCCTCGACGGTGCATACGACAGCTACCGTGCCATCGCCGGGCCGACGTGGCGCAACGAAGTCGATTCGGCCATCGGGATGGAACTGGTGCAGATCCGCACCGGCGCCGCGGCCAAGGCACTGAAGTGCCCGGTGCTGATTCAGATCGCCGACTTCGACCGGTTCGTGCCGGCCAACTCGGTGATGAAGACGGCCGTACAGGCCAGGGCTCAGGTCCATCACTACCCGTGCGATCACTTCGACGTGTGGCCGGGCCATGACTGGTTCGACACTGCGGTCCAGGATCAGCTGAAGTTCCTGACCCGGACCTTGGGTTCGGTCTGACCTAGTCTCGCGAAGAGTTATGGGCCGTACAGCGCCGCAACGTCTCCCGGCCGCACCTTGAGGGCGGCATTGCGGGGGAGCGCATCGACGACCGCCACGGCCACCGGCACGTGATGGCTCGGAAGCACCTCGCGCACCAGGTCTTTCAGTTCGGCCTCGGTGGGCGCGACAACATCGCGTCGTAGCTCGACCGCAGCGAACGGAACCGCGCCGAGGCGGGCATCCGGAACACCCACGACGCAGGCATCGAGCACGCTGGGATGCGAGATCAGGACCCGCCGAACCGTTTCCGGGAGAATCTTGAAGCCACCGCGGTTGATCGCGCCGTCGCCTCGCCCGTGCAGGGTGACGAACCCGTCCTCGTCCACCGAGGCCAGATCGGTGGTGCGCACCCAGTCCGGTCCGATGACTGCGACGCTGGCTTCGAGCAGCCCGATGCTGCCCGCCGGAACCTCGGCCGCAGTGTCTGGATCGACGATGCGGACGCGCACACCGGGCAGCGGCCGGCCGACGCTGTCCGGCTTGTCCGCGCCATACCGGCGGTACAACTCTGGGGTCCAGCTGCACACCGATCCGGCGAATTCGGTTGCCCCGTAGGCCCATAGCAATGGTATGCCGTAGCGACTCTCGAACTCCGTCCGCAGTTCCGGCTCCAACGGTCCGGAGCCGCCCGAGAGTCCCTGCAGCGACGCCAGATCCTCGGGAGGAACGTCGGCCTGCAGCAGCATCCGGAGGATCGCGGGCTGCACGCCCGCCCGGGTGATCCGGTAGGTCTTGATCGCCTGGACCCACTCGGGGACGCTGAACTTCTCCAGCAGCACCATGCGCTTGCCCGAGCACGGTGCGGCCAGCAGCTGGCACACGCCGATGCTGCCGAACGGCCAGTAGACGAGCGCGGGTGGAGCGTCGGGGCCGACCACTTCGGTGCCCGCACCGATCGTCATGCTCAGCACGGTGTGGGCAAGCACCTTGGTGGCGACCGGGATTCGCTTGGGTGGGCCGGTGGTGCCGCTGGTGAGGATGTGCAGGCCGGACTGTTCCAGGGTTGGGTCGTGTCGGCTGCCGGGCTGCCGCGCCGCGATCGTGCCGACCCCGAGCGGCTCACCGGACAACGAGACACCGGCCGATCCGGCCGCGCGCACCGCGCCGTTGAGTTCGGGTGTCCAGTCGTCGATATCGGCGAGGATCGCCGGCAGACGCAGGCTTTCGGCATCGCGGGCGATCGCGGTGGCCGACTGGTACGAGTAGATCATCACCACCGGGCGGCGCGACGCGATGAACCCGAGGATCGCCGCGGCGTGGGCCACCCGGTTGCGCACGACGATGCCGACCGGCTCGTCGGGCCCAACGCCCGCGTCCCGCAGCACGACCGACACCTGCTCGATGAACTGGGTGATCTCGTTGCCCGAGTACCATTTTCGGGCGAACTCGATGAACGGTTGGTCACGGTAGGCGTCCAGCCCGGTGGCCAGACTGTCGGCGAAGTCCGTGGATATCGGGCTGGACATGCCGGCCTAGAACTGGGTGGAGCCCAGATCGACGGCCACCCGGCTGGCGGTGACATACCGTGACTCGTCGCTCGCCAGCCAGATCGCGGCATCGGCGATGTCCTCGGGTTCGGCGATGTAATCCGGCAGGAACGGCGTCACCATCTGCATAAGGCCAGGGTTGGTGTCATTGGCCCGGTTGAGGGCGGCCAGCATGTCGCCGGTTCCCATCGGGGTGTTGACCGCACCCGGATGCAGGCTGTTCACCCGGATCTTGTGCTTGCCCAGTTCGGCCGCGAACGCCCGGGCCATACCGGCGACGGCGTGCTTGCTGGCGGTGTAGTGCACCATGAACGGCTGCATCTTGATGCCGGCGGCCGAGCTGATCAGGATGATCGACCCGCCGCGGCCGCCGTCGATGATGTGCTGGGCACCGGCCATCACGGTGTTCCAGGTTCCGGTGACGTTGATGTCCATGACGTCGCGGAACGACTCGGGGGTGGTCTCGTTCCACGGCTCGGGCACCGTGATGCCCGCATTGGCCACGATGACGTCGAGCCGGCCGAACTCAGCGACACCCTTGCCGACGATCTCCCGCAGCGCGTCGTGGTCGCGGGTGTCGGCGGCGGTGGCGATGATGCGCTTGCCGGTGGCCTCCACCAGGCGCACGGTCTCGGTCAGATCCTCGGGGGTGGCGGAGTCGTAGGGCACACTCGGCGGCAGCGGCCCGGCGATGTCGACCGCGATGATGTCGGCGCCCTCTTTGGCCATCCGGACCGCGTGCGCGCGTCCCTGCCCGCGGGCAGCTCCGGTGATGAAGGCGACCTTTCCGGCGAGCCGCTCGGTCATGGATTCTCCTTGGTGAGTCTGTTGATGGGTGGGTGGTTCAGTGCTGGCGCTGGGCGGCCTTGACCAGCCCGCCGCCGATGATGAGTCGCTGGATCTCGCTGGTGCCTTCGTAGAGGCGCAACAGTCGGACCTCCCGGTAGATGCGCTCGACCGGGACTTCGCGCATGTAGCCGGTGCCACCGTGGATCTGGACCGCGAGATCGGCTACGTTGCCTGCCATTTCGGTGCAGAACAGCTTGGCCGCCGAGGGGGCGATGCGGCGATCCTCGCCGGACACCCACTTGGCTGCGGCGTCGCGCACCAGAGCCCGGCCGGCCATCACTCCGGTCTGCTGGTCGGCGATCATTGCCTGCACCAACTGGAAGCTGCCGATCGGCTGGCCGCCCTGGGTCGCCGCGGCGGCGTAGGTCACTGACTCGTCGAGCGCGCGTTGGGCGGATCCCACCGCGAGTGCCGCGATGTGGACCCGGCCCCGCGCCAGGGAGGTCATCGCGGCGCGGTAGCCGACATCTTCGCTACCGCCGACGAGTGCGCTGTTCGGCACTCGCACATCGGTGAAGTTGACGTCGGCGGTCCAGGCGCCCTCCTGGCCCATCTTGGCGTCCTTGGCACCGACTTCGACGCCGGCAGCGTCGGCCGGCACAAGAAAGACAGCGATACCGGCTCCATTCTCGTCGGCGGGACGGGTGCGCGCGAACACGACGAACAGGTTCGCGGTGGGCGCGTTGGTGATGAACCGCTTCTGGCCGTTGATCACCCAGTCGTCCCCGTCACGAACAGCCTTGGTGCGCAGGCCCGCCGGATTGGATCCGGCACCGGGCTCGGTCAGTGCGAACGAGGCGACGACGTCGCCGGAGGCGATACCCTCCAGCCACCGGGACTTCTGCTCATCGGTGCCGAACCCCACCAGCACCTGCCCGGCGATGCCGTTGTTGGTGCCGAACATCGACCTCAATGCCAGCGACGTGTAGCCGAATTCCATTGCGAGTTCGACGTCTTGGGCCAGGTTGAGCCCGAGCCCGCCCCACTGCTGGGGTATCGCGTACCCGAACAGCCCCATGGCCTTGGCCTGTTCCCGCAGATCGTCGGGCACCTGATCGGTGGCCAGGATCTCGTTCTCGCGGGGCACCACAGCGGTGCGGATGAAGCTGCGGGTCTGCGCCAGGATCTCCTGGAAGTCCTCGTCGCTGACTTCGGCGGTGGCCGCGGTGGTGGTCACAGAGGAACTCCATTTCTTCGCGCGAGATCCGTGGGGATGACCCTGGGCATGACCCGTGGGGTGACTGCTCGCCAATATCGTATATGAAATATGATCTGGCTCAGACAGAGCCCCCGGGATCGAAAGTTAGGTGATCAGGTGTCGTTGCTGACCGGTCAGACTGCAGTGGTGACAGGCGGTGCCCAGGGTCTGGGCCTGGCCATCGCGAGACGTTTCATCGACGAGGGCGCCCGGGTCGTTCTCGGCGACGTCAACCTGGAGGCAACGGAAGCGGCCGCCCAGGAACTCGGCGGGCCTGAGGTGGCGACCGCGGTGCGTTGTGATGTGACCTCGTCTGCTGAGGTCGAGGCCCTCGTGCAGGCCGCTGTCGAGCGGTTCGGCGGGCTGGACATCATGGTCAACAACGCCGGCATCACCCGCGACGCCACGTTGCGCAAGATGACCGAGGAGCAGTTCGACCAGGTCATCGCGGTGCACCTGAAGGGCACGTGGAACGGCACCAAGTCGGCCGCGGCGATCATGCGGGAGAACAAGCGTGGCGCGATCGTGAACATGTCCTCGATCTCGGGCAAGGTCGGACTGGTCGGTCAGACCAACTACTCGGCGGCCAAGGCCGGCATCGTCGGCATGACCAAGGCATCGGCCAAAGAACTCGCCCACCTCGGCGTGCGGGTCAACGCCATCCAGCCGGGGCTGATCCGCTCGGCGATGACCGAGGCCATGCCGCAACGGATCTGGGACCAGAAGCTGGCGGAGATCCCGATGGGTCGCGCCGGTGAACCCGACGAGGTGGCCAAGGTCGCGCTGTTTCTGGCCAGCGACCTGTCGTCGTACATGACCGGCACGGTGCTCGAGGTGACCGGCGGAAGGCACGTATGACCCGCGACGCGGTCGTCTGTGAACCGGTGCGCACCCCGATCGGCCGCTACGGCGGCATGTTTCAGTCCCTGACGGCCGTCGAACTCGGTGTCGTGGCACTCAAGGGTCTGCTGGAGCGCACCGGGGTGGCACCCGAGCAGGTGCAGGACGTGATTCTGGGGCACTGCTATCCCAACAGCGAGGCCCCGGCCATCGGCCGCGTGGTGGCGCTCGACGCCGGCCTGCCGGTCACGGTTCCCGGTATGCAGGTCGACCGGCGATGTGGCTCCGGGCTGCAGGCCGTGATCCAGGCGTGCCTGCAGGTGCGCAGCGGGGACAACGATCTGGTGGTGGCCGGCGGCGCCGAGAGCATGAGCAACGTCGCGTTCTACTCCACCGACATGCGTTGGGGTGGGGCCCGGAGCGGTGTGCAGATTCACGACGGGCTCGCGCGCGGACGCACCACTGCCGGTGGGCAGTTCTACCCGGTGCCCGGCGGAATGCTGGAAACCGCCGAGAACCTGCGCCGCGAGTATCGCATCACCCGCACCGAGCAGGACGAACTTGCGGTGCGCTCGCATCGAAGTGCTGTGGCGGCCCAGGAGTCCGGCGTTCTGGCCGAGGAGATCATTCCCGTGACGGTCCGCTCCCGTAAAGGCGAGACCACGGTCGACACCGATGAGCACCCGCGTGCCGACACCACCGTCGAGGCGCTGTCCAAGCTGAAACCTGTTCTGCTCAAGCAGGACCCGGATTCCACCGTGACCGCGGGCAACTCCAGCGGTCAGAACGATGCGGCATCGATGTGCATCGTCACCACCCCGGAGAAGGCCGCCGAGCTGGGCCTGCGGCCGCTGGTGCGGATGGTGTCGTGGGGCTCGGCGGGTGTCGCCCCCAACGTCATGGGCATCGGTCCGGTTCCGGCCACCGAAGTGGCGCTGGCCAAGGCCGGCCTGCAACTCAGCGACATCGACCTGATCGAGCTCAACGAGGCGTTCGCCGCCCAGGCGCTGGCCGTGATGAAGGAGTGGAAGTTCGGCGAGGCCGACTTCGAGCGCACCAACGTCCGGGGATCCGGCATCTCGCTGGGGCATCCGGTCGGGGCGACCGGCGGGCGGATGCTGGCCACGCTGGCGCGGGAACTGGATCGGCGTCAGGCCCGCTACGGGCTGGAGACCATGTGCATCGGCGGCGGTCAGGGGCTGGCCGCTGTCTTCGAAAGGGTGGCATCGTGACCAGACTCGCCCAGACCCTGGGGCTGACCGAGTTCCAGACCGAGATCGTCTCGACGGTACGGCAATTCGTCGACAAAGAGGTCATCCCGACCGCCCAGGAGCTGGAACACTCCGACACCTACCCGCAGGCCATCGTCGACCAGATGAAGGACATGGGCCTGTTCGGGCTCATGATCCCCGAGGAGTACGGCGGGCTCGGCGAATCGCTGCTGACTTACGCGCTGTGTGTCGAGGAGCTGGCCCGCGGCTGGATGAGCGTGTCCGGGGTGATCAACACCCACTTCATCGTCGCGTACATGATCCGCCAGCACGGAACCGACGCCCAGAAGCAGAAGTTCCTGCCGCGCATGGCGACCGGTGAGACCCGCGGGGCGTTCTCGATGTCCGAGCCCGAGCTGGGGTCGGATGTGGCGGCGATCCGCACTCGGGCCAAGAAGAACGACGACGGTACGTACACGATCGACGGCCAGAAGATGTGGCTGACCAACGGCGGCAGTTCAACCCTGGTGGCCGCGCTGGTCCGGACCGATGAGGGTGCCGACAAGCCGCACCGCAACCTGACCGCGTTTCTGGTCGAAAAGCCCACCGGCTTCGGTGAAGTCGTTCCCGGGCTGACCATTCCGGGCAAGTTGGACAAGCTCGGCTACAAGGGCATCGACACCACCGAACTGATCTTCGACGGCTACCGCGCCAGTGCCGACGACGTGCTCGGCGGAGCCACCGGGCAGGGTTTCTTCCAGATGATGGACGGGGTCGAGGTCGGTCGCGTCAACGTCTCGGCCCGGGCCTGCGGCGTGGGAATCCGCGCCTTCGAGCTGGCAGTGCGGTATG
This sequence comes from Mycobacterium sp. DL99, assembly GCF_004762045.1. Taxonomy (GTDB): domain Bacteria; phylum Actinomycetota; class Actinomycetes; order Mycobacteriales; family Mycobacteriaceae; genus Mycobacterium. The sequence continues at coordinate 4,499,351 of NZ_SJOM01000007.1, read as the reverse complement.
CGCAGCAGCGGGAGACGTTCGGCAAGCCGATCGCCGAACATCAGGCCGTGGCATTCCAATTGGCCGAGATGGCAACCAAAGTCGAGGCCGCGCATCTGATGATGGTCAACGCCGCCCGCCTCAAGGACTCCGGCGAGCGCAACGACGTGGCCGCCGGCATGGCGAAATATCTGGCCAGCGAGTTCTGCTCGGAGGTCACCCAGCAGAGCTTCCGGATCCACGGCGGGTACGGCTATTCCAAGGAGTACGAGATCGAGCGGCTGATGCGCGATGCACCGTTCCTGCTGATCGGTGAGGGCACCAGCGAGATCCAGAAGAACATCATCAGCAAGCGACTGCTGTCCGACTATCGGGTCTGAACCGTGTCCATACCCGATTTCGCTTCTCGGCCACAGCTGGCCGAAGATGTGGCGCGACTGATCCGGCGCCGGATCTTCGACGGCACCTATCCGGCGGGCAATTACATCCGGCTCGAGCAACTGGCGGCCGAGCTGGGGATCAGCGTGACGCCGGTGCGCGAGGCGTTGTTCGGCCTGCGCACCGAGGGGCTGCTGACGCAGCAGCCCCGGCGCGGGTTCCTTGTGCTGCCGGTCACGCGGCGGGACATCGACGACGTGGCCGGCGTGCAGGCCCATATCGGCGGGCAGCTGGCGTCCCGGGCAGCCGGCCAGATCACCGACGGTCAACTCGGTGAGCTCGCTCGGATCCAGCGGGAGCTGGAAGACGCCTATGCGCAAGACGATCATGAGGCAGCGGTACGGCTCAACCATGCGTTCCATCGCGGCGTCAACCGGGCGGCCGAATCGCCGAAGCTGGCCCAGCTGATGTCCCAGATCACCCGGTACGCACTGGAATCGGTGTACCCGACGGTGGAGGGCTGGCCCGAGCAGTCCACGCACGACCACCGCCGGATCCTGGCCGCACTGAAGGCCCGCGACGGGGATGCGGCCCGCGACGCCATGGCCGAGCATCTGTGTGCCGCGTCCAAACCGCTGACCGAGCACCTCGACCGGCTGGGCGTGCTGGAGTAGCGAGTTGACCCCGCGAGCAGACACAAACCTGCCTATTTTCACGCCTAGATGGGCAGGTTTGTGTCTGCTCGCCGAAGAAAGGTGAGCGGGAATGCCAGGTGTTCTCGACGGGATACGGGTGCTCGACTACGGCCGGTTCATCGCCGCACCCTGGTGCAGCGCGATCCTGGCCGACATGGGTGCCGACGTGCTGCGGGTGGAGAAACGCGAAGGCGGGGAAGACCGTTGGGTGCAGGCCGTCACAGAGGGCGGCGAGGGCGGCACCTTCCTGCAGTGCAACCGCAACAAGCGCTCACTCACGCTGGACTCCACCACCGCTGAGGGCGCGGAGATCACCCGCCGGCTGGTGGCGCAAGCCGACATCGTGATCGCCAACATGCCCGCGGCGGGGATGCGGGCCAGCGGGCTGGACTACGAGACGCTCAAGGCGGTCAAGCCCGACATCATCCTGGCCAGTGCGACGGCCTACGGCGAGGGCGGTCCGTACAGCGACAAGATCGGCTTCGACGGCGCCGGACAGGTGATGTCCGGGGCGGTCTACCGGCAGGGGCTGCCGGACCAACCGATCCGAACGGTGGTTCCCTACGCGGATTTCGGGACCGCGCTCACGCTGGCGATCGGCGTCATGATGGCGCTGTATCACCGCGACAAGACGGGGGAGGGGCAGCACGTCGAGGGTGCCCTGTTGCCCACCGCGCTGATGTTGTCGAACGCCTTCCTGATCGAGCGGGAACTGCTGCAGGTCGACAAGCCCCGGATGGGCAACAAAGGTGCGTCTGTCGCGCCGTGCGATCTCTATCGCACCGCCGACGACCAGTGGGTCCTGCTGCAGGTCGCCGGACAGCCGATGTTCAAGCGCTGGTGCCGACTGGTGGGTCGCGAAGAACTGTTCGACGATCCACGCTTCGCCAACGACGACATCCGTTGGGCCAACGGCAACATCCTCAATGACATCATGGCCGACTGGTGTGCGGACAAGACCAAGGTCGAGGTGTTGGAGCTGTTGGAGAAGGCGAAAATGCCTGCGGCTCCGCTGCATTCCACACAAGACGTGCTCGATGACCCGCACGTGCAGGCCATGGGTTACCTGAAGCGGGTTCCGTTCCCGGGTGCGTCGCGCGATGTGCCGATCATCGAGACTCCGTTCCGGATGTCGGCGACGCCGGGGACGATCCGCCGGCGGGCTCCGCTGTTGGGTGAGCACACCGACGAGGTGCTCGCCGAGATCGGTTATGACGCAGCCCAGATCGCCGCATTGCGGACGAACGCGATCGTGTGAATCTAGAGCGCTTCGCCCATCGCGTGCAGCGCCGCGAGTTGATCGCAGAAGTGTTCGGCATTGTGCGCCTGCACCGTGCAGTTGGCGATGGTGGCTCCGGCGTCGCGTAACCGGACCAGACGACCGCGTGCGGTATCCGGGTCGCCCAGCGGGTCCAGTGCGGTACCGGGGGAGAGCACGATATCGAAGTCCGCGGGCAGCTGGTGCGGCGCGAGGAACTCGGCGATGGTGGCAGGCGAGAGGCCGAAAGGCATCCAGCCGGTACCGAGTTCGACGGCACGACGTAGCGAGCGTTTGGTGCGCCCGCCCACCCAGACGGCGAGATCCGTACTGGTGGCGTGCGGTTCGATGACGAAACCGTCGACCTCGCGCTGCCCCCAGGCGGCGCGAAGCCTGGTGATGTCCCGGTCGGCCGCGGCTCCGCGATCCTCCCACTGCGCGCCGAGCAGTTCGAATTCCTCGGTCAGCGATCCGACGCCGACGCCGAGGATCACCCGCCCACCGCTCAGCCGGTCGAGGGTCCCATAACTCTTCGCCAGCGCCACCGGGTGGTGATAGGGGAGCACCACCACGGCGGTGGCCAATCGGATGCGTCGGGTCCGGGCGGCCAGGAACGACAAGGTGGCCAGCGGATCCCAGTACACCGTCCCGCGTACCGCGGCGGCGGAGGCGGGTATTCCGGTGTGCTCGGCGCACGTCAGGTGGTGAAATCCCAAGCCGTCAGCGGTCTCGGCGATCAACGCCAGCTCGTCGGGGCCGGCGCCGGCCTCCCACGGTGAGAACTCGCCGGGGTGTTGCATGACGATGGGTGTGGACAGTCCGAGCTTCACGACGTTGCCTCCTTGATATGGATCATCGCAAAGCTGACGCCGGCGACGACGGCCAGGTCAGATGTTGGTGGTCAACGGTCAGTCCCTCTCCAGCATGGCCCGCAATGCAGCGTTGTCGACTTTCCCGGTGGCCCCGCGCGGGACGGCATCCTCGTCGTCGAGGAGAAGCCACCGCGTGGGCACCTTGAACGCGCTGATGGCTGCCCGGGTGGCCGAGCGCAGTGCTTCGACCGACAGCCCGTCGCCCACCACGGTCGCACCGACCCGGTTGGTCTGGCCGTCAGGAACGTTCACCACGTACGCGGTGCGTACCCCGGGAATGGACCGCAGCGCCCGCGCGACTTCACTCGGATACACCGTGGCACCACGGACCTTGAACATGTCGTCGGATCTGCCGCGGTAGAACAGAAACCCTTCCGCATCCAGATGCCCGAGATCGCCGGTCGGGTAGTAGCCGTCGGCGGTGAACACGTCTTCTCGGTTACGCCGGCAGATTCCGCGCATCACGTGCGGGCCGCGGATCTGGATCGCGCCGGTTTCGCCGTGGCGCAGCGGCCCGCCGGTATCGGCGTCGACGATCCGCACCTCCATACCGTCGAACGGTTTCCCGCAGCTGCCCCACGCGGACTCCGGCATGTCGGTGTCGGCGCGGTATCCGCTGTACGGGCCGAACGATTCGGTCATCCCCAACAACGAGGCCCGTGCCCCCGGCCGTGACCGCATGCCGTCCGGCAACAGCGCGTCCAGACTCCCCGGCTGCAGCGAGCGCAGATCCGCGGTGCCGGCGTGGCGGGCCAGCGCCTCGGCCTGCTCGGGCCAGCCTCGGAACAGCGTGACCTGTTCGCGCTGAAGCAGCTCGAGTGTGGATTCGGGGTGGGGGATGGGTTCAGTCACGAGGGTGGCCCCGGCGAGCAGGGCCGAGAGGATCCCCGCACCGAAACCGCCCACCCAGAAGAACGGCATGGGCAGATACAGCCTGGTATCAGAGGTGATGCATCGCGCGGCAAGCCCAGAGCGCACGGCGCCCAGGGAATTTCGGTGTGAGTGAATGGTCCCTTTGGGTGGCCCGCTGCTTCCCGAGGTGAACATGATGACCATCGGGTCGCTTTCGCGCACGCAGGCCGCCAGCGCATCGGCCGCGCCACGTGTTCCACTGAATCCCAGTGCTTCCTCGGCGGTCCACACTGCGCGCAGCGCGGGCACCTGATGCCGGTCCAGCGGGTAACGATGGCCACGGAATTCTTCGACCGCGATGAGGAGCTGCACCGACGCCATGCGCAATTGCGCCGTGAGTTCGCCCGGGCGCAGCAGTGTGCTGAGCGGGACCAGCACGGCACCGATCCGCATCAGCGCGATGGCGATCCGCACCCACTCCACCCCGTTGGGCATGATGAGGCCGACCCGGGACCCCTTGGTGATACCCGCGGCGATGAATCCGGAGGCCAGTTCGGCTGTGCTGGAGTCGAGTTCGGCGTAGGAGATCCGGACCGCGGGGTCCACCACCGCAGTCTTCCGGGATGATGAATGAGCGCGTACCAGCGCGTCGATGGTGTCAGGCTCGCGATCAGGCACTGAACAGCCTCGCCAGTGCGGGTAGATCGAGCTTGCCGCTGGAGAGTGTCGGTACCTCGTCGGTCCCGCACACCGCGAACACCCGAGGGACCTTGTAGGCCGACAGCGTGGCGCGCAGGTCGCTTCGCACCGCCTCGATGTCGACGGGGTCGTCGGTGACGATCACCGCCGCGACGATCTGCCCGCGAGTCGTGTCGGGCAGGCCGAGGACGTGGGCGGTGAGTCCCAGTACCGCCAACGCCTTCTCGACCTCACCGGGGGTGACGTTGGCGCCGGCGGTCTTGATCATCGCGCCCGCGCGGCCGAGGAAGTAGAAGTAGCCTTCGTCGTCGACGCGTACGAGATCGCCGGTGTGAAACCAGCCGTCGGCGTCGAAGGAGTCTTCGCGGTTGCGTCCGTAGTAGCCCTGCATGACGTATGGCCCGCGGACGCACAATTCGCCGGAGTCGAGCACCTTCGTGTCGAATCCGGGTGCGGGCCGGCCATAGCTGCCACGACGATGCTCGGGTTGGTCGCCGTCGTCGCCGTCGTCGCCGTCGACTAACACCACGCTGCCGGTCTCGGTCATCCCCAGCATGTTGTGACGTAGCTCCGGATCGGCGGGCCGGCAGTCGGCCGCCATGACGGGGTAGAGATTGCCTCGCCGTGCCGAGAAATGACGGTTCGGGTAGCTGGGATGGCTGCTCAGATGGCTGATGCCGGCGACAAAACCATTGGTGATGGTGGGTTTCTCGGCCTCCAATAGGTCGAGGGTGGCACCCGCGTCGGTGGCGTTCGAACAGATCAGGGTGGCCCCGGCGGTGATAGTGGCCAGCAGGCCGAAGGCGAACCCGCCGATCCAGAAGAACGGCGAGTTGCAGAACAGCCGGTCGGCCGCGGTGAGGCCGCGGATCCCGTTGAGGTTGCGCTGATGTTCGATCAGTGATGCGTGGGTGTGGACCACGCCTTTGGGGGAGCCGGTGGATCCCGAGGTGTAGATGATCGCGAATGGATCACTCCCATCCACATCGTCTTCGAAATCGGCAACCGTTCGGACGTTGGCGCGCGGCAGATCGAACAACACCTGCCGCAGGCAGGGTGCGTCGATACCGGCGAGGCGTTGCGCATAGTCGTGATTACGGAAACTGCGTGCCGACAGCAGGATCGCGGTATCGCTGTCGCGCACCTGGGTATCCAGCTCGGCCGCGGTGAGGAATGTGGAGTACGGCACCACCACCGCACCGATGCGGGCGGTCGCGAGCATCCCGACCACGAAATCGACACCGTTGGGATAGAGGAGCCCGACGTGCGTGCCCTTCCCGGCGCCGAGCGCGAGCAGGCCGCCGGCCACCTCGGCGGAGCGGCGCTGTGCCTCGGCGTTGCTGATCCGCTCCTCATCGCAGACCAGCAACGGGCGATCGGCACACTCGCGCAGCAGCCCCGCAACGGTGTCAGACACGCGAGGCGAAGTGGTCCCGTACGGCGCCGAGATCAGCCTTCCCCGAAGGGGTTCGGGGAATCGCCTCGACAATGGCGATATCGGTGGGGATCTCGTAGCGGGCCAGTCGGCCGCCCAGGTACTCGAGCAGAGCATCGACGGTGGTGGCGCCGTGCAGTTCCACCATCGCCACCGGAGTCTCGCCCAGACGGTCATCGGATATGCCGATCACGGCCGCACCGCGCACCGCGGGGTGGCTCTCCAGGGCAGTGCGGACATCGTCGGGCATCACCTTGAACCCGCCGCGGATGATGGCCTGGTCGGCGCGGCCGAGGATCCAGACGAATCCGTCGTCATCGATACGGGCTAGGTCGGTGGTGCGTAACCACTCCGCGTCGGCGTCGAACTGTGCCGGTTTGACCTCCAGCAAGCCCTTTTCGTCCGGCCGCAGCGGATTGCCGTCCTCGTCGACCACCCGCAGCCGGGCACCGGGGTTGGCCCGGCCCACACTGCCGCGCTTGGCTTTCCAGTACTTCCGGTGATCTGCCAACGTCCAGCTGGCCACCCCACCGCCGAACTCGGTCGCCGCATACGAGGTCAGTACCGGGATGCCGAACTTCTCGGTGAATGCGTCGGCGTCATCGGCGGACAGGGGTGCGGTACCGGAGGTGACCGCACGGACGCCGGCGAGATCGTCGCGGGTCAGGTCGGAGTGCAACACCATGCGGAGCGCCGCCGGGACCAGTGACACCGCCCTCGGTTGGTGCTCGCGTACGGCGTCGGCCCAGCGCGTGAGGTCGAATTTGGCCAGCAGCACGAATGATCGGGCTTCGGCGATGCACAGCAACACCCGGTACACGCCGCCGACATGCACCAGCGGCGAGTTGAGGATCGCCACGCCACGCCGCAGTTCGGTTGGTGCCGGGGAATTTTCGGGATCCCGTCCGATCACGCTGCGGGCCAGCATGTCGTAGGTCAGGTCCACCCGCTTGGGCGGGCCGGTGGTTCCGCTGGTCAGCATCCACACCGCCACACCCGGACGCCCCGCATCACGGGACGGGCTCCGGGCGGGCCCGACCTCGGGTTCGGTATGAAGATCGCGGATCGTCACGGTTGTCGTCGCAGGCGAGGGGGTGGCCAGTGCGGCGATGTCCTCGGCCAGGCCGATGAGCACCGGCAGACCGAGGGCTTCGATGTCGGCGCGGGTGCGCTCGTCACCGCGGGACGGGTTGATCACGACGACGGTTCCGCCTGCGGCCAGTACACCCAGCAGTGCCGCCACATGCGGGGGCTGATTGCGCAGCATGATGCCGACCTGCGTGCCGGAAGAGACCGCGCTGATGCGCCGCGCCAGCGTCGCGACCTGGCCCCAGCTGTGCCACTGGCCGTCGTACTGGATGGCGTTCGCGTTCGGGTCCAGGTCGAGTACGTCGTCGATGCGCTGCGAAAGAGGGTGGGCCATCAGCGGATCCGGGGCGCTGTCTTTGGCAGCGGGCGCTCTGTCAGCTCGGCCTTGGCGATCGGATTGCCCAGCCGGGTGTAGATGAGGCCCTGGTCCATGGCGGCACGGTAGGGCTTGTCCAGCGATTCCCAGATCGCCTTCACGGTTCCTTGCGTGGCGGTCGGCGGTTTCGCGGCGATGGTGGTGGCGATCTCGTTCGCGCGTTCCCACAACTGGTCCCTGGCCACCACCTCGGTGACCAGTCCGATGCGCAGCGCGGTCTCGGCGCCGACGCGTTCGTCGTTGCCCATCAACGCCATCCGCAACGTGTCGCCGAGCCCGACGCGGCGCATCAGGCCGATCGGCTCCAACGCCGACACCAAACCGGCGCTGACGTGGGAATCGAAGAACGTGGCCTCCCGCGAGCAGATCACGACATCGGCTTCGTTGACGAAATAGAGCGCTCCGGCCGTGCACATGCCCTGCACCGCGCACACCACCGGCTTCCACATCTTCTGCCACTTCGGGCTGAGCAGTTCGCCGGGATCTTCGTGGTTCCAGACGATCTCGGGCTGGCCGTAGCTGGACTTCACGTCCAACCCGGCACTGAATGCGCGGTCGCCCTCCGCCCGCAACACCACGGCATTGATGCCTTCGTCATCTTTGATGGCGTGCCAGGCGTCGCGCATTTCGTTGCACATGGCGCGGTTGAACGAGTTCAGCGCTTCGGGGCGGTTCAGCGTGATTGTGGCGACACGTGATTCGTGGTCGAAGTCGAGGAGAATCGTGTCCACTACCGTGCCTGCCAGTTGGGCTTGCGCTTCTCCAGGAACGCCCGGGGTCCCTCCAGCGCATCCTCGGTCCGGACCACGCGCTCGCGGAACGTCTCGGCCAGGATCTCGCCCTCGTGTAACGGCAGATCCAGGGTCTTGTGAATGGCCAGCCGGGTTCCTCTGACCGCCAGTGGGGCGTTGAGACACACCGTGTCGGCGATCTCATGTGCGCGTTCCAGCAGCTTGTCGTGTTCGACGATCTCGGTGATCAGTCCGAGTTCGTAGGCGCGCTCGACCGTCATGCGTTCGTGCTTGCCCATCAACGCCATTCGCAGGGCCACCGAACGCGGCAGCGCTTTGGCCAGGCGGACCATCTCGCGGGCGGCAACCAGCCCGATGCTCACGTGGGGGTCGAAGAACGTCGCCTTGTCCGAGGCGATCACGATGTCGCCGGTGGTGACCCAGTCCAGTCCCGCGCCGCAGCAGATTCCGTTGATCGCGACCACGACGGGCTTGGCCATGCTGCGGAACGGCGGGGTGCCCTCCTGCGGTGCCTCCCATTGTTCGTAGGTGGACAGGTAGGGCCGCTCGTTGAGCACCTTGCCGTCGCCGGGGATTTCCTTGACATCGGCGCCCGTGCAGAATGCGCGACCGGTCGCGGTGACGATCATCAGCCAGACGTTGTCGTCGTTCTCGGCTTCGTCGTAGGCGGCCCGCAACTCCGTGATCATGTGCGGCGACAGCGCATTGAGCGCGTCGGGCCGATTCAAGGTGATGGTGGCCTTGTGGCCGTCCACCTCGTACTTGATGGTCTCGTAATCGGTCATCTTTTCCTCTGGTTATCGGCCTTGGAAATTCGGGTCGCGACGTTCCCGGAACGCGGCCAGGCCCTCTTTGAAATCGGTGGTGCGGCAGGAGAGTTCCAGGTTGGACAGCTCCTGGTTGAGTGATTGCGCGAGCGTTGCGTGCTGGCCGTAGGCGATGGCCTGCTTGGCGAGCCCGATTGCCACGGTCGGTCCGGCGGCCAGCCGCGCCAATAAGGAGTCCACTGCCGTATCCAACTGGTTGGCGGCAACCGCATCGTGGATCAACCCCCAGTCGGCAGCCTGGGACCCGGTGACCTGCTCGCCGAGCAGCAGCATGCGCTTGGCCCGGGCCACCCCGGCCAGCCGGGGCAACAGCCAGGTCGCGCCGGAATCGGGGGTGAACCCGCGGCTCATGAACGGTTCCCAGAAGGTGGCGCCGGTATCGGCGATGGTGAAGTCGGCGGCTAGTGCCAGGTTGCAGCCCAGCCCGACGGCCCAGCCCCGCACCGCGCACACCACCGGCAGCTGGATGGTGGCGACCAGTTCGATGACGCGGTGCGCGGTATGGGGGATCCGCCGGACCAGATCGCCGGTGCGGGGCCGCTGACCCGATTCGTTGGTGGCGACCCAGTCGGCTCCGGTGCAGAAGTCGTCACCGGCCCCGATGATGGCGATCGCCCGCAGGGAATCGTCGTAGGCGGCCGCCGACAAGATCCCGACCAGATCGTCGATCATCTGATGGTTCAACGAGTTACGCCGCGACGGGCGGTCGATGGTGATGCGCAGGAGGGAGTCCGCGCGGGACGTGGTCACCGAACCGTCACTCACCTGGATTCCAGCCTTTCCCAATCCATACAGTTGCCCATACAGTAGGCGATGCGGTTACTATCTTGTACAAGTTAGCAAGGAAAGGTCGCTGATGGAAGGACGCGCGAGGCGCATCCGGCAGCCTCGGGTTGCCGAGATCGTGGCGTCCAAACTGCGCGACGACATCCTGTCCGGCCGCCTCCGTGCGGGCGACATCCTGCCTACCCAGGAGAGCCTGTTCCAGGACTTCGGGGTCAGTCCGCCGGCATTGCGCGAGGCCATTCACCTCCTGGAGACCGACGGGTTGATCTCGGTCCGCCGCGGAAATGTCGGGGGAGCGGTGGTGCAGATGCCGTCGGCCGACCGCACCGCCCACATGATCGGCATGGTGCTGCAGACGCGGGCCGCCACGCCGGCCGATGTGAGCGAGGCGCTGCTGCATCTGGAGCCGATCTGTGCGGGAATGTGCGCCGCCCGGGAGGACCGCGCCACCGAGGTGGTGCCGTACCTACAGGCCGAGATCGACCGTCAGGCAGCGCAGTTCGACGACACCGCGCAGTATGTGCCCAACGCCCGGCGGTTCCACGAAGCCCTGGTGTCCCGATGCGGCAACGAACCGATGATCCTGCTGATCGGCTCGCTGGAGCTGATCTGGTCGACGCACGAGTCCGGGGTGTGGACGGGTGAAGGCGAGGCGGGCATGTCGGCCCCCACCATGCGGGCTGCACTGCGGGACCACCAACGGCTGGTGGGCGCGATCGCCGACGGCAATCCGGCCCGGGCGACCAAGCTCGCGGCCGACCATCTCACTGCGGCGCGGCGCACCACGCTGGCCGCCAACAACGGCAAAACCATTGAAGCGAGGTTGATTTCGCATGACAGATGACCGGGTGCTCTTCGCGGTCGATGCGGACCACCGCATCGCCACCATCACGCTGAACAATCCCAAGCAGCGCAATTCCTATGACGCCGCGATGCGCGACGAGGTCGCGCGCTACCTCGACATCGTGGCCGACGACGACGATCTGACCGTGGTGCTGCTGCGTGGCGCCGAGGGTGTGTTCAGCACCGGTGCCGACATGAACAACGCTTACGGTTGGTATGGCGATCGCGATGAGCGCTCGCGCGAAGAGCAAGGTAGTGGGGCGGGGAAGGACTCACGCAAGTCGCGCCCCAGCCAGCGTCGCCGACTCACGGTGGACCGCAAGTCGTTTGGCTTCTACCACAACTTCATGGGGTTCCCGAAGGTCACCGTGGGCGAGATCAATGGTTACGCACTCGGCGGTGGATTCGAGATGGCGTTGATGACCGACATCTCGGTGATCGCCCGTGACACCAAGATCGGGATGCCGGCCACCCGGTTCCTCGGCCCTGCGCTGGGCAGCCTGCACATGTTCTTCCACCGCCTCGGGCCGGTGCTGGCCCGGCGGATGTTGCTCACCGGGGACATCGTCGAGGCCGGTTCCATCGAACACCTCGGTGTCTTCACCGACATGTGCGATGCCGATCAGGTGACGGCCCGCGCGCAGTACTGGGCGGCCAAGGTGGCCAAGATGCCGGCCGACGGGGTGGTGATCGCCAAGGAGGCGTTCCGGCTCGTCGAACAGAGTCAGGCCTACCAGGGCGAGGAGGTGGCGAGCTACATTTTCCACGCCTACGGCACCAACCTGCAGTTCTCGCCCGGCGAGTTCAACTTCGTCAAGACCCGCGCGCAACATGGCACGAAGGAAGCGTTCCGGCTGCGTGACGAATATTTCCACGTCCCCGAGCCGCAGTAGAAACCCCCCTGATACCGTTACATAAACACGATATAGCGTAAAGGTGAAACCATGCCAACACCCGTCATCGTGGGCGCTGCCCGCACAGCGATCGGCCGCTCCTTCAAGGGAACGCTGGTCAACACCCCGCCGGAAACCCTGATCACCACCGTCCTGCCCGAGGTGGTGCGTCGGGCCGGCATCGCTCCGGAGGCCATCGACGATCTGATCTTCGCCGAATCCAATTACGGCGGCGGCGATATCGCGCGCTACGCGGCCGACGCGCTGGGCTGGGAGTCCGTGCCCGGCCAGGCCGTCAACCGGCACTGCGCGGGATCGCTCACCGCGATCGGTAACGCCTCGGCCCAGATCGGCTCCGGCATGGAGCGAGTCCTGGTGGCCGGCGGCGTGCAGTCGCTGTCGTCATCGCCGCTGATGAAGTGGCGGGTGCCCGGGCCGGAGCTGACCTTCATCGAGCCGTGGATGACCCCGACGCATGTCGAGACCCCGGATGCGCCGATGCGCGACATGTCGATCACGGTCGGCTGGAACACCGCGCAGGCCGCCGGGATCACCCGCGAGGACATGGACGCCTGGGCCGCCCGATCGCACCAGCGGGCCATCGCGGCCATCGATGCGGGCAAGTTCCTCGACGAGATCGTGCCGTTGAAGGTGACCCAGCCCGACGGCTCGGTCATCGAGTTCAGTGTCGACGAGCATCCGCGCCGCGGTACCACCGCCGAGAAGCTCGCCGAACTCAAGGTCCTGCACCCGGAGATCGAAGGATTCTCCATCACCGCGGGCAACAGCAGCGGCACCAACGACGCTGCCGCTGCTGTCGCCCTGGTCGGCGACGATTATGCGGCCGCGGAGAACCTCAACGTGATGGCCAAGGTCAGGGCCTGGGGTGCCGTCGGTGTGCCGGCTCGTGACTGCGGCCTCGGCGGTGTCGAGGTGATCGGGAAGGTCCTGGACCGGGCCGGGCTCAAGCCCTCGGATGTGGCGCTGTGGGAGATCAACGAGGCCTTCGCCTCGGTGCCGATCGCCGCGGTGCGCAAGTACGGCATCGACGAGGAGCTGGTGAACTTCTCCGGCAGCGGCTGCAGCCTCGGCCACCCGATCTCGGCTTCCGGTGCCCGCATGGTCACCACGCTGATCTACGAACTGCAGCGTCGCGGTGGCGGTATCGGCGTGGCCGCGATGTGCGCCGGCGGCGGCCAGGGCGGCGGACTGGTCATCGAGGTCTGAACCAGGTTGGCCCTCTGCGTCCCCGGCGCGAAGCTCCGAAAAGGATGCGCCGTGGACGCGGACTCAGCTGGCTGTGACCTTGCGCCGGGCGGGCGTCTTCTTGGTCTTGCCGGCGTTCGCCGCTATCCGTTGAGCGGCGTGGTCGAGGATGCACTCCAGGCCGTACTCGAAGTTCTTCTCGTCAGCCGCGCCGATACGGTGGCCCTCGCTGGTGACCTGTGCCAGCAGCGGGGTGACCTCGGGGTCGATGACCATGGTCTCTTCGTAGTCGCCGGGCGCGTTGTCGTTGGCCCGGTTCTTCTCGTAGAGGCGGTGCAGTACGACCGAGCCTCGGACGTGTACCGACACGGCCGAATAGGTGTCGAAGGCATCCTCGACCGACAGCCCCGCCTCGACCAGCCCGGAGATCGCGGTCTCCATCTCCTGCACACCCAGGCGTGCGGCGCGCGGGCTCAGTGCCGACCGAATGAGAATGAGATCACACAGAATCGGGTTACCCATGAAGGCTTTTCGCATGGTCCGGGCGTGGTTGGCCAGTGACTCGCGCCAATCCTTGGCCTCGACGTAAGGGGTGGCGACGACGAACTCACGCAGCGCGCGGTCTGTCATCGCGTTGAGCAGATCGTCCTTCTTGCGGAAGTACCAGTAGATGCTCGTGACACCGACGCCGAGATGTTTGCCCAGCAGTGGCATGCTGAGGTTGTCGATCGACACCTGCTCGGCGAGTTCGAATGCGCCGTTGATGATGTCGTCAGGATTGATGGACCCACGTTCGCGCCGTTGACGTTTCTCAGCGGTCGGTTGCTTTGCCACTGCGGGCACCTCCATCGAATCGATTCTGCTCAAGTCGTCCCTGTGCCGCGGCTCAATCGCAGGTGAATTTACCGCCGGCCACCAGCTGAACTGCGCCTATGGGCGCGTGTCGCGGGGTCTTGTCGCTGTCAACCTTACCGGTAGCCCTTCCGTGGAGGCCTTCCACCGTTCGCGCCGATGCGTCGCTCGGGCACTGCCGATGGGGTGCCGCCTTTGTACTGTAATCCCTATAGTAGGCTTTTCCGGGTTATTGGGCCGCGAGTAAAGGGGCAGCGATGTCGGACGAAGTTCTCACCGAACGACGGGGGCGCACCCTCGTCATCACCATCAATCGGCCCGAGGCGCGCAATGCGTTCAACCTGCCGGTGGCGGAAGGTCTGGCCGCGGCGATGGACGAGCTCGACGACAGCCCGGAGCTGTCTGTCGCGATCCTCACCGGTGCGGGCGGGAACTTCAGCGCAGGGATGGATCTGAAGGCGTTCGCCTCCGGTCAGTTGCCATATGTGGAGGGCCGCGGGATCGGCTTCACGGAACGGCCGCCGCGCAAGCCCGTCATCGCTGCCGTCGAGGGCTACGCGCTCGCCGGCGGAACCGAGATGGTGCTGGCCACCGATCTCATCGTGGCATCGCGGACGGCCAAATTCGGTATCCCAGAGGTCAAGCGCGGCCTGGTGGCCGGTGGTGGCGGGCTGCTGCGGCTGCCTCACCGCATTCCGTACCAGAAGGCGTTGGAACTCGCGCTCACCGGTGAGAATTTCACCGCAGAGGAAGCAGCCGACTGGGGGTTCGTCAACAAGCTGACCGAGCCCGGCGAGGCGTTGGCGGGTGCACTCGAGCTGGCTGAGAAGATCACCGCGAACGGGCCGCTGGCGGTCGCCGCGACCAAGGAGATCATCGTCAAGTCGGCTGAGTGGAGCCAGGCCGAGATGTGGAAGAAGCAGAACGAGCTGCTCGGGCCGGTGTTCGCTTCCAAGGATGCCATCGAGGGGGCGACGGCGTTCGCCGAGAAGCGTGCGCCCAACTGGACCGGTTCCTGACTCTCCGATGGATCTCGGATTCGCAGGTGCGGCCACCGTCGTCGTGGGCGGTGGGCGCGGGATGGGCTTTGCGACGGCGCAATGCCTGGCCGAGGACGGTGCGCGGATTGCGATCGTCGGGCGGTCCAGGGACGTACTTGATGCTGCCGCAACGGAGCTGGCCCGCCTGGGATCGCCGGAGGCGGTGGCGATCGTCGCCGATACCTCGGACAGCTCCCAGGTCGAGCGGGCCTTCGCCGAGGTGGGCGAGCGTTGGGGTGAGCTCAACGCACTGATCAACACGGTCGGCCCGGGGGCCGCGGGCAACTTCGAGGAGTTGACCGATGACCAGTGGCAGGAGGCGTTCGACGCCGGCCTGATGGGCATGGTGCGCTGCGTACGTGCGGCATTGCCGTTGCTGCGCAATGCCGAATGGGCACGCATCGTCAACTTCTCCGCCCACTCCACCCAGCGGCAGAGCACGCGGCTGCCGGCCTACACGGCGGCCAAGGCGGCCGTGAACAGCGTGTCCAAGAACCTGTCGCTGTTGTTGGCCAAGGACGAGATCATGGTCAATGTGGTTTCCCCGGGCAGCATCTCGTCGGAGGCGCTGCGGGGCTGGGCCGGCACTGTGGGTGTCGACGGCGACGACCCGTATGCGTTGATGGCGGCCATCGACGAGCATTTCGGGCACCCCGCCCACTTGCCGCGTGCCGGACTTCCCGGCGAAATCGGGCCTGTAGCAGCATTTCTCGCGTCCAAGCGCAACTCGTACATGACGGGCGCGAACATCAACGTCGATGGCGGTAGCGACTTTATCTGAGCCCAGATCTAGAGGAGCGCGATATGGCAACGGCAGGCGAAGCACGGGACTGGGCCCGCGGTGCCCTGCGCGGGATCGGTGACTCGCTATACACCCCGTTCTGCGGAACCGACGGCGACGACATCGACTGGGATGCCTACCGGTACCTGGTGCGCTACTGCGTCGGCGACCTCGGTCACCAGATGCTTTGGTGTACCAGCGGTTTGGCCGAGTTCTGGGCGCTGACCCTCCCCGAGCGCAAGCAGTTGCTCGAGGTGGCGATCGAGGAGGGGCGCCGGGCCAACCCGGATGTCGTGATTCAGGCCTGCACCGCGGCGACCTCGGCCAAAGATTGTCTGGAACTCACGCTGCATGCGCAGCAGTCGGGTGCCGACATCGTCTACATCCAGACGCCGATGATGGAGGCGCACGGGGGCGAGGGCGTTCTGCGCTTCTTCCGATACATCGCCGACCGCACGGATATCGCGCTGGGGATGTTCAATTCACCGTCCTCGGGCTACGTACTGGCACCCGACGAGAGTGCCCGGATTGCCGAGGCGATCCCCGCCGTGTGCGCGACCAAGGAGGGGGCGTTCCGGCCGGCGGCGAGCCGTCGACTGCATGACCTGGCGCCATACCTGGCGGTCTGGGAATGCGACACCACGGTGTACCGGGCCGGCTGGCTGCGGGAGGGCATCGTCTGCCCGGCCCAGTTGGGCACCGCCGGATACCTCTATGAAACGCCGCAGCGCCGCATCTTCACCGAATACTGGGACCTGGTGTACGCCGACCGGCTCATCGAGGCGATGGACTTCGGCCGGGAGTCGGGGTTGGACCAGTTCAGCCTGGACATGGGGTCCTGGTTCACCTGCTACCCGGGTCGCGCTGACTATTTCACCCACTGGTCCGACGCCTTCAAATACGCGGCCTCGGTGCTGGGATTGCCCGTCGGCGGCTACCCGCATTCCCGTCCGCCCCAGGCATTGCTTCCGGATGCGGCGAAGACTCAGATCGAGACCGCCTATCGAAAGCTCGGTGTGATCGACGCCTGAACCGTCTTTGCGCAGGTCGTGGGGGCGACACGAGGCTTGCGGAATGCACTACCGATAGGTATACAGTATGTATGTCTGAACGGCTGGTGGGGCATCGGCGCATGACGGTCGCTGACAGTGTGGGAACCGAGGCGGTCCTCTACGAGGTCACTGGCGGCGGGGTCGCGGTTATCACCCTCAACCGTCCGGATCGGCTGAACTCCTGGGGCGCGGACATCTCCGCCGGCGTGTACGCGAGTTTCGATCGCGCAGAAGCCGATCCGGCCGTCCGGGCGATTGTGCTGACCGGTAGCGGACGCGGCTTCTGCGCCGGCGCCTACATGGGTGCCATGCAGGATCTGGGTGGCAGCATCAACGAGGACACGGATGTCAGCAAGATCGTCGGCGAACGTCACCCGCACTTTCTCACCGAGCTGCGCAAACCGGTCGTCGCCGCCATCAACGGGGCGTGCGTCGGCATCGGCCTCACCCACGCGCTGATGTGCGATGTCCGATTCGCGGCGGCCGGCGCGAAATTCGCCACCGCCTTCCCGCGCCGGGGGCTGATCGGCGAATACGGCATCACCTGGATCCTGCCTCGACTGGCCGGCTGGGGCGCCTCGGCGGACCTGTTGCTATCCGGCCGGACATTCTTCGCCGAGGAAGCCGTCGCGCTCGGGTTGGTGAAAGAGGTTGTCGCGCCTGAGGATCTGCTGACCCGCGCCTTGGAGTACGCCGAGGATCTGGCTCGCAACTGCTCGCCGGCTTCAATGGCGGTGATCAAGGGCCAGCTCTACGGCGACGCCAATGACAACGTCGCCGACGTCAGCGACCGCGCCGAGAAGCTCATGCACGAGTCCATGGTCCGCCCCGATCTCGTCGAGGGCATCACCGCATTCTTCGAAAAACGGCCCCCGAACTTCCCGCCCCTGAAAGAAGGTTGATGATATGACCGAAGCTCCCGAACGGCTTCCATACCTCGCCGTCGACGTCGACAACCATTACTACGAGCCGGTCGATGCATTCACCCGGCACCTGCCCAAGGAGTTCCGGAGCCGTGGAGTGCAGATGGTGCAGGACGGCAAACGTACGTTGGCGATGTTCGGCGGGACGGTCAACCATTTCATCCCCAACCCCACCTTCGATCCGATCATCGAGCCGGGCTGCCTGGATCTGCTGTTCCGCGGCGAGATCCCCGAAGGGGTGGACCCCGCGTCACTGATGAAGGTCGACCGGCTCGCTGACCATCCCGAATACCAGAATCGCGATGCCAGGGTGAAAGTACTGGACCGCCAGCATCTGGAGACCGTGTTCATGCTGCCGACCTTCGCCTGCGGTGTGGAGGAAGGACTCAAGCACGACATCGAGGCCACCATGGCTTCGGTGCACGCCTTCAACCTGTGGCTCGATGAGGACTGGGGATTCGACCGGCCCGACGGCCGATTCGTGTCGGCTCCCATCATCTCGCTGGCCGATCCTGAAAAGGCCGTCGAGGAAGTCGAATTCGTGCTGAGCCGCGGCGCCAAGCTCGTCTGTGTGCGGCCGGCACCGGTACCGGGTGCGGTCAGGCCCCGCTCACTCGGTGACCCGCTGCACGACCCGGTGTGGGCCCGCCTGGCCGAAGCCGGTGTCCCGGTCGTCTTCCATCTGTCTGACTCCGGGTACATGGCGGTCCCGGCGTTGTGGGGCGGTAGCGGAGTATTCAAGGGGTTCGGCAAGCGTGATCCGCTCGACATGGTGATCATGGACGACCGCGCCATCCACGACACCATGGCCTCGATGATCGTGCACCAGGTGTTCACCCGGCATCCCAAGCTCAAGGTCGTGAGCATCGAGAACGGTTCGTACTTCGTCTACCGGCTGATCAAGCGGCTCAAGAAGGCGGCCAACAACGCGCCGTATCACTTCAGAGAGGATCCGGTCGAGCAGCTCCGCAACAACGTCTGGATCGCGCCGTACTACGAGGACGATGTGAAGCTGCTCGCCGACACCATCGGTGTCGACAAGATCCTGTTCGGCTCCGACTGGCCGCACGGTGAGGGTCTCGCAGATCCGACCACGTTCACCGCCGACATCCCGCAGTTCCCCGAGTTCAGCCTCGAGGACACCCGGATGGTGATGCGCGACAACGCACTTACCCTGCTCGGTGACGTGAATCGTGTTGCAGCCGGTGCCGGGCACCTGACGGTGCCGGCGTAGTCAGCATGGCGGAGTGGACGATCGGCGCCGTCGTCGATGCGATCGCCGAGGCGGTGCCCGACCGGGAGATGACGGTGTGCGGCACCCGCCGCACCACCTTCGCCCAGGGCGCCGACCGGACCCGCCGGCTGGCCAGCTTTCTGGCCTCCCGGGGCCTGGGTGCGTATCGGGAGCGTCGGGACCTGAACCGTTGGGAATGCGGTCAGGACGTGGTCGCGCTCGTCATGCACAACGACCGGTATCCCGAGATGGTGATCGGCTGCCTCAAGGCGCGGACGGTCCCGGTGAACGTGAACTACTACTACTCGCCGGGCGAGGTGGCCGACTTGTTGGCCTACCTGAAGCCCCGCGCGGTGATCTACCACCGATCGCTGGGGGCCAAGTTCGCTTCCGTATTGGGGGATGAAGCGCTGCAGGCCGAATTGCTCATCTCGATCGACGACGGCGGCGGAGCCGAGTTGCCGGATGCGGTGACACTGGAAGATGCTCTGGCTCAGGGAGATACCGACCGCGACGTCGCCCCGTCACCTGATGACCTGCTGATGGTCTGTACGGGCGGTACGACGGGCCGTCCCAAAGGCGTGATGTGGCGTCAGGGCGACATCTACGTGTCATCGATGAACGGCGCCGACCACGATGAGGTGAGCGAGATCCACGACAAGGTGGCCAATGCCGGCCCGCCGTGGTTCGCGGTGTCGCCATTGATGCATGCCGCCGGGATGTGGACCGCTTTCTCCGGCCTGCTGTCCGGCCAGACCGTGGTGCTGCACGACACCAAGCCACGCTTCGACCCGCGCACTGTGCTCGAAACCGCGCAGCGGGAGAAGATCGGGCTGATGACGATGGTGGGCGACGCCTACGCCGCCCCGATCGTCGAGGAGTTGGGCCGGCGTTCCTACGACCTGTCGTCGATGTTCGCGATCGGCACGGGTGGTGCGGCCACCAACCCGAAACATCAACGCGCACTGCTGGAACATATCCCGCAGATCACCATCATCAACGGGTTCGGCTCTTCGGAGACCGGCAACATGGGATTCGGTCACACCCAGCGCGAAACTGCGACTGCCGAAACCTTCCAGCTACGGGCCGGCGGGCTGGTGCTGGCCGACGATTACTCCCGTTTCCTTGATCCCGGCGACACCGAGGTGGGCTGGGTGGCGCGCAACGGCCGGATCCCACTCGGCTACTTCAACGACGAGGCGGCGACGGTGAAGACCTTCCCCGAGGTTGCCGGAGAACGGGTGGTGGTCTCGGGTGACCGCGCCTCGCTCGAAGCGGACGGCACCCTGCGCCTGTTGGGACGGGATTCGTTGGTGGTCAACACCGGCGGCGAGAAGGTGTTCGTCGAGGAGATCGAAGAAGTCTTGCGTGCGCATCCCCAGGTGGTGGACGCGCTCGCGGTGGGCCGGCCCAGCGAGAGGTGGGGCGAAGAGATCGTCGCCGTCGTGGCAGTGCGCGACGACGTGAGCCCAGATGCGTTGCGGGATCACTGCGCGAATGTGCTCGCGCGTTTCAAGATCCCCAAGGAAGTCGTATTCGTCGAGCAGATCCGACGGCTCGGCAACGGTAAGGCCGACTATCGCTGGGCCAAGGGGGTAGCGGTGGCAGCTGGCCAGACGGAGAGGGAACGGGTATGAGTCACAAGGTGATCGACTGTCTGGCCAACGTGCACTTCGGCGAGACCGAGAACCAGCCCACCTTCATGCAGAAGGTGCGCGATGATTACTTCAAGGGTCCGAATTCGATGTACGACCAGATCGACCTCTCGGAGATGCTCGATGAGATGGACACCCATGGGGTACGCAAGGCCATCTTGATGGACAACCTGGCCAAGCCGTCGGTGACGGCGCGTAAGTTCGTCGAGGCCCACCCCGATCGGTTCGCGCTGGCGGTCGGCGGGGTCAATCTGTTGCGCCCCATTCCGTCGCTGCGTGAACTCGCGGCCGTCGTGGCAGATCTCCCCGTCGCCTATACCGTTGTCGGACCGAGCTTCTGGGGAGACGGGCAGTACCCGCCCAGCGACGCGGTGTACTACCCGCTGTACACCAAGTGCGCCGAGATGGAACTGCCGCTGTGCGTCAACACCGGGCTGCCCGGCCCGCCGATTCCAGGTGAGGTACAGAACCCCATCCATCTCGACCGCGTATGCGTGCGCTTCCCTGAGCTGAAACTGTGCATGATCCACGGCGCAGATCCGTGGTGGGACATCGCGATCCGGATGCTGATCAAATACCAGAACCTGCGGTTGATGACGTCGGCGTGGTCGCCCAAGCGGCTGCCGGAATCCCTGCTGCACTTCATGCGAACCAGGGGGAAGGGCAAGGTCATCTTCGCCTCGGATTTCCCGGTGCTCCGCATGCAGCGCGTCGTGCCGGAGGCGCTGGCACTCGATCTGCCGGCTGATGTGCTGGACAACTACCTCTACAACAATGCCGCGGAGTTCTTCTTCGGCGAGGACACCGCGCACGCGAGGAGCAAAAAGGAGATGGAGAGCTGATGGACCGCTACGAACTGCGCAGGCTGGATTACAGCCTGACCGAGGACCACGTCGACCTCCAGACCGCATACCGGCAGTTCTTCAAGACGCACTCCGACATCGAAACCGTGCGTGCGGCCGAGCCGTCGGGCTTCGACAAGAGTTTGTGGGAACGGTTGTGCGCCATGGGCGCCACGACGATGGCACTCCCGGAATCCGCCGGCGGTGACGGGGCGACACTCGTCGACCTGACCTTGGTGGCCGAGGAGCTCGGCCGCTCGTTGGCGCCCGTGCCGTGGATCGACCATGTCGTGGCGGCGCGGTTGCTGGCACGACTCGGTGCGCTCGAGTCAGAGGACATTGTCAACGGCACCCAGATCGTAGGGCTCGACCCGCAGCAGGTGGCGCCGACCGGCACCCGGCTCATTCCGGTCGGATCGATCGCGGACCACATCATCGTCCGCGACGGCGATGGAGATGGAGCTGTCGTGCTCCTAGGTTTCTCCACGCGCCCGGCACGCGTCGACAACATCGGCAAGCTGCCGATGGCCTGGGTCGACCCGGCTACCGCAGACACCCGGGTGGTGCTGGCCAGCGGTGCCGATGCCCTGGTGGAATATCAACGGGCGTTGGATGAATGGCGTCTGCTGACCGCAGCGGCGCTGGTGGGCCTGGTCGAGGAGACCATGACGATCGCCGCCGAGTTCGCCAAGTCCCGCTACACCCTGGGCGTGCCGATCGGGACGCTACAAGGCATCTCGCATCCGCTGGCCAACATCGCCATCACCGTCCAGAGCGGGCGGGGCCTGGTGCGTCGAGCCGCATGGTTCCTGGACAACGAGCCGGACGAGCGGCCGGAACTGGCACCTTCGGCGTTCGTCTTCATGGCCGAGGAGGCCGCCAAGGCTGCCACCACGGCGGTACACGTTCAGGGTGGACTCGGGGTGTCCGCGGAGGCGGCAGCCACCGCGTACCTGGTGCGGGCGCGCGGTTGGGCGCTGGCCGGTGGTGACCCGGGCGCCACCGCGGTGCACGTCGCCCACATCGTCGCGGCTCGCGAGAGCCGGGAAGTCACAAAGGTTTAGGGGAGCAGGCGTGGATTTCTCAACAGTCGAACTGTCCGCGGAGGACGACGCGTTCCGCACCGAGGTGCGCGAGTTCCTCTCAAGTGTCGTTACCGAGGACGTCATCCGCCACGACCGCGAAACCGGCGACAACTTTCACGAGGGAGTGCACCTGGCCCTGGGCGCCGCCGGCTACCTGGAGAAGGAATTCAAGCCCGAGGCCGACGGCGGCTTCTCCCGGGTGCAGTCACGCATCTGGCAACTGGAGAAGCGTCGCGCCGAGGTGCCGTGGGTGACCTGGGGGACCACAATCATGATCGCCCGGTCGGTGACGAAGTTCGCCTCCCCCGAGATCCGCGACGATGTGTTGCGCGGGGTTTTCGACGGCACTGTGCGAATGTGCCTGGGTTACACCGAGCCTGAGGGTGGGTCGGATGTCGCCACGTGCAAGACCCGCGCGGTGCGTGACGGTGACCAGTGGGTAATCAACGGCTCCAAGATGTTCACCACCGGCGCGCACAACTGCCAGTACGTCTTCCTGATCACCAACACAGATCCGGAGGCGCCGAAACACAAGAGCCTCACCATGTTCCTGGTGCCGCTGGACTCCGACGGCATCGAGATCCAGGGCATCCGCACCGTCGACGGTGACCGCACCAACATCGTGTACTACTCCGATGTCCGGGTCGACGACAAGTATCGGCTCGGTGACGTCAACGGTGGTTGGACGGTGGTCCGTGAACCGCTCGACGCCGAGCACGGGGCGGTCGCAGCCGCCGACGACGGTCTGGCCGATGTCGCGATCATGATGCATCAGGCCGGATTCGTGGCCGAGGCCGCGGACAACGTGGCCGCGCTGGTCGGTACGCCGGATGCCAGTGGGCGCGCTGCGGTTGACGATGGATCGGTTGCATATCGGTTGGGGCGCAGTGTGGCTCGTCTGGAGGCGTCACTGTCGGCGCCCAGCATTTTCGGCCGGGTGGCGTTGGCGCAGACCATGCGTGATATCGCCCCGGATCTGATGGATATGGCGGGATCAGTGGCCGCGCTGCCGATCGGGGCCGACGGGGGAGCCGATGATCGCAGCGAGTACGTCTACCGCTTCGCGCCCTTGGTCGGCATCTACGGCGGCACGCTCGAGGTGTTCCGCAACATGATCGCTCAGCATGTGCTGGGCCTGGGGAAGCCGAACTATTCGGGCCCCAAGGCGAAGGCCTCATAGCGTGAGCAGACGTGAATGTGCCCCGAAACGCTGGTTTCGGGGCACATTCACGTCTGCTCGTCGAGGGAAGTCCCCGTGTGGGCGCCAGCGAGCTCCCGGCAGAGCGGGTCAGCAGCTGGTCAGCGCCGGGGGCTTGACTGCCTCCGGATCGGGGTTGGCGATCGGCAGGCCCATGAAACGCCGCGCATTGTCACCCATGAAGTCATAAGTGCGGCGGATGTCCATGCCCTCGGCGTACTTCCAGAAACCCTTGGGCTCGGCCAGCCCTTCGGGATGTGGATAGTCGGAGCCGAACAGCACCTTGTCCCACCCGACCGTCTCCACCACATCGGACACGCAGCCCTCCCAGAACGGGCTCACCCAGATGTTGCGGCGGAACACGTCATGCGGATGCTCGGGGAAGTTCTGCGGCATCTTCTTGTACAGGTCTGCGAAATCGTGGAACAGCGGGAAGATCCAACTGCTGCCGTTCTCGACGCTGGCGATGCGCAGGTTCGGGAACCGGGTCAGGGTGCCGTGGCAGATCAGCGCGGTCAGCATGTCGGCGATCTCGCGGTGGCCCAGCACCATCCAGCGGAACGCGCTCTGCGCCATGAAGTTCTGGGTGTACGGCGGCTCCCACTTGTTGACGTAGTCATCGAGCGGGGGATAGCTGGCGTGCAGGACGATCGGCAGGCCGGCGGCCTCGACGTCACGCCAGAACGGGTCGAACTCCGGCAGTGCGGGGGAGCGCCAGCCGTGCAGTCCGTTGACCGGGCCCGGTTTGATCAACGCGACCTTGGCGCCATTGGCAAGGATGTAGTCGAGTTCCTTTTGTGCCGCATCGACTTCGGACAGGTTGATGATCGGAGTGGAGAACACCCGGTTGGCGTGGTTGAAACCCCAGTGCTCGAGGATCCACTCGTTGAGGGCGTGGACGATCGCCAGCGTCAGCTGCGGGTCGTCGGCACTGGAGTGCTCGACGAGGCTGCCCAGGGTGGGATAGTTCAGCGCCTCGACCACGCCTTGGCGGTCGAGTTCCTTGACCCGGTCCTCCGGGTTGCGGGTGGCCTCGGGTGCGTCGATGGCCTTGCCCTGCATCTCGCGCAGGGTCAGACCTTCGGTGTTCTCGCCGGCGAAGAACTTCTCGTGCGCCCCCGGTGCCGCGACGCGTTCGAAGGTCGGGTTGGGGATGAAGTCCGTGACCCGGTTGTTGATCACCACCCGGGTCTGACGGCCGATCTGCGCGTACTGCACGGCACGTGAGTATTTTTCGGGGAGGAACTTCGTCAGCGCATCGCCGGTTTCGTACATGTGCTGGTCGGCATCGAAAATCGGTGCTTCCCTGAACTGTTCGGTCATGTCAGTGGTTCCTTTTCTCCCGCGAGCAGACGCAAAACTGCCCTTTTCGGCCGGGAAATGTGCAGTTTTGTGTCTGCTCGGCGATGAAAGTCAGAGCGTCAGGACGGTGGCGCCTGCGGTGCCGGGGGCGCCGTAGAGCTGGGCGAAGCCGACGCGCGGGTTGCCGGGCACCTGCCGGTCGCCGGCTTGCCCCCGTAGTTGGCGCACCAGTTCGTGGATCTGGCGCAGGCCCGAGGCGCCGATGGGTTCGCCGTTGGCAATCAGGCCGCCGTCGGTGTTGATCGGAAGCGATCCGCCGATTTCGGTGGCGCCGTCGGCCAGCAGCTTCTCCTGGTCGCCGTCGGCGCAGAACCCGCATTCGGCCATATGGATGATCTCGGCACCCGCGTCGGTGTCCTGTAGCTGTACGACGTCGACCTCTTCGGGTGCTACCCCGGCCTTTTCGAATGCCGCGCGCGCGGCGTACACCGTGGGTGCCACGTCCTCTTCCACCGGCGCGCAGGTGGTGTTGACCTCGTACGCGCCGTAACGCCGGGTGCGGACCTCGACAGCTTTGAGGTACACCGGCTTGTCGGTGTACTTGTGCGCGATGTCGGCACGGCACATCACCACCGCGGCCGCACCCTCGTCGGGCGCGCAGAACATGTACTGGGTCAACGGGTAGTTGAGCATCGTCGAGTTGAGGATGTCGTCTTCGCTGATCGGCTTGCGCCGGAAGGCATTCGGATTCAGCGCACCGTTGCGGAAGTTCTTGTTGGCCACCTTGGCCAGAGTGCGTTGCGAGATGTTGTGCTCATGCAGGTAGCGGTTGGCCTTCATGCCGAAGAACTGGGTGGTGAGGTACTGGCCGTTCTCGGCGTACCAGCTGGGCATCCCGACCAGGGCGGGATCCTCGGTGAACGCGCCGCGCGGGTGCTTGTCCAGGCCGACGGCGATGCCGATGTCGTAGTCGCCGAGCCGGATCCCGTCAGCGCAGGCCTTGGTGGCGCTGGCTGCGGTGGCACACGCGTTGAATACGTTGGTGAACGGGATGCCGGTCAGCCCGACCATCCCGACGATGGCGTCCGGGTTGGCCACCGTCCAGCTGCCCCCAGTGGCGGCGCCGATGTCTTTCCAGTCGACTCCGGCGTCGGCGACCGCGGCGAAGATCGCGTCGACCCCCATCTGCATCGCGGACTTGCCTTCGAAGCGGCCGAACGGGTGGATACCGACGCCGATGATGGCTACGTCATTGGTCATGTGCGCGGCCCTTCTGGACGGGCTGGAAGGCGAAGGTGACAACGTCGTTGCCGTCTTCGTCGGTGGTGAACGGGATCATGGTGAGTTCGACGTCCATGCCGAATTGGAGTTTGGCGGGGTCGTTTTCGGTGAGGCGGCCTTCGACGCGGATGACGGGGCCGGTGTCGTCGGTGAGTTCGACGAGGCCGACGCCGAAGGGGACGAAGGCTTTGCCGGTGGGGCCTTTGTAGGGGGCGCCGGGTGGGAAGCCTTGGGTGGTCCAGGCGATGACGGTGCCGCGTCGGGGCAGCAGGGCTTGTTCGGTGTTGCCGCCGGAGCATTTGGGGCAGCGGGCCTGGGCGGGGAACGTGGTGGCCGTGCAGTCGGTGCAGCGGCTGCCGATCAGCTGGGGTTCGGTATCGGGCCAGGTCGAGATCTCGGGCGCCAGAGCCTTCTGAGTTGACACGTCGCTGACGATAACTGGAAATGCAATTCTCGTCTAGTGAGAACCGACTCTCGGTAGGCTCCTCGATGCAGTTGAGACGGCATGGACAGATGGAGGCGGCGTGAGCGAGGTTCTACCGGGGGAGGTCCGCCAGATCGGGTACGTGGTCACCGACCTGGACGATGCGATAGCGGGCTGGCTGAAGATGGGTGTCGGTCCGTGGTTCGTGATCCGCGACCTGCCGCAGCGGGTGACCTACCGGGGCGCGCCGTGCGAGGTGAAACTGTCCCTCGCGCTGTCCAACAGCGGTGACCTGCAGGTCGAGTTGATCCAACAACTCGATGACACGCCCAGCATCTTCACCGAGTTCCTCGGCGGCGCCGGCGCGGGAGGCTTTCACCAACTTGCCTACTGGGCAGACGATTTCGATGCGGCGATGGACAAGCTCGGCGAGGAGGGCTGGCCCCAGGTGTGGTCGGGCGGGGAAGGGGAGGGGGTGCGTTTCGCGTACTTCGAGCCGCCGGCAGGTGCCTCGATCGTCGAGGTCATGGAGCTGACCGACGCCTCGGCCGGCATGGCCGCCTTCGTACGCGCGCAGGCCGCCGACTGGGACGGCAGCGATCCGGTTCGGGAGTTGGGCGGCTGACGTCGGCCGAGCGGCCAGTTGTGACACATTTTCTCGCAACGGCCGTGTCGGAACCGGCCATTCGACAGGCGGTCGCCAACGGCGCGCTTATTTGCCTTTGTTCATCACTTTGTCCGCGGCAGCCCAGTGCTCGTCCGAGCACCACAGCCGGGCGAAGGCCGCGACCGCCTCGGTGGTCGACACCCCGTTGATCACCCGCTTGACCTCAGCGGCCTGATGTCGGGCCAGAAGCTGCGCCGTCGACCGCCAGGTCTCGGCGAACTCGGCCCGGGGGACGACCTGGTCGATCAGGCCGACCTGCTCGGCCTCGCGTGCGCCGAGGATGCGACCGGTTCCGGCCAGCAACAGCGCCCGGCTGCGACCGACCAGGGTGGCGAGTCGTTCGGCCCCGCCCCAGGCGGGCATGATCGCCAAGGCCACCTGGTTGAAGCCGATCTTGATGTCATCGGCGGCGATCCGGATGTCTGCCGCGACCGCGACCTCGGCCCCACCGCCCAGGGCATGGCCGTTGAGCGCCGCGATTACCGGCCCGTCGAAACCGGCGATGCGGTCGCAGATCGTGCGCATCCGCCAGGCCATCTCGGAAGCCTCGAGCTCGGTGCGCAGTGCTGCCAGTTCCTTGAGGTCGCCCCCGGAGACGAAGGCGCGGTCGCCGCCGCCGGTGATCACCAGAGCGGACGCGCCGGCTGCCCCGTCGAGCGCCTTGTTCAGCGCATCCATGGTGTCCAGCGAGATGGCGTTGCGTGCCTGCGGTCGGTCGATTGTGATGACCGCCAGTTCGCCGTCGATTTCGAGGTCGACCATCAAACGTTCTCCAGTTCCGGGATTGGCATTCTCGTTTGATGAGAATAGCATCACCGTTGTGCGCGACATCCCCGTTGAGCTGACCAAACGGTACGTCGAAGAAGGCTGGTGGCGGCCGGAAACCCTGGGGCAGATGCTGGCCGACGG
The DNA here is from genome assembly GCF_004762045.1 of Mycobacterium sp. DL99. Taxonomy (GTDB): domain Bacteria; phylum Actinomycetota; class Actinomycetes; order Mycobacteriales; family Mycobacteriaceae; genus Mycobacterium. The sequence continues at coordinate 4,471,166 of NZ_SJOM01000007.1, read as the reverse complement.
TTTGGCCGCCAGCCCTGATGCCGAGTTCTACGTGCACTCCGCGACTCGTCCGTACCGGGGCACCTTCGGCGAGGTCGAGCGCACCGCCCGGCGCCTGGCCGCCGGGCTTCGCGATCGCGGAGTCAGACCCGGTGACGTCATGGCCCTGCAACTACCGAACTGGATGGAGGCCGCGGTCGCATTCTGGGCCTCGGCATTCCTCGGTGCGGTGACCGTGCCGATCGTGCACTTCTACGGACGCAAGGAACTCGGCCACATCATGGCCACGGCGAAACCGAAGGTGTTCATCACCACCGAGCAGTTCGGCCGGATGAAGTTCGAGCCCGATCTGTGTGCCGATGTCCCGATCGTCGGCCTGGTCGGCCTGGTCGGCCTGTCCGACGAGCGCTCGCGCGAGCAGCATGTTCACGCGTACACCGACTTGCTGGCCGACGAGCCGATGGACGGCACCCTGACCGCGGATCCCGCGGCCCCGGCCCTGATCGCCTTCACCTCCGGAACCACCCGCGAGCCCAAAGGCGTTATCCACAGCCATCAGACGCTGGGCTTCGAAACCCGCCAGTTGCTGGAGAACTATCCACCGGACCGGGGTCGTCAGCTCACCGCCACGCCCGTCGGGCATTTCATCGGCATGCTCGGCGCGTTCCTGATCCCGGTGCTGGAGGGTGCCCCGATCGATCTGTGCGACGTCTGGGATCCGGGCAAGGTGCTGGAGTTGATCGAGCGGGACGGATTGTCGATCGGCGGCGGGCCACCGTATTTCGTCACCAGCCTGATGGACCATCCGCAGTTCAACGAACGCCATCTGGCCCGGTTCACCACTGTCGGCCTGGGCGGCTCGACGGTGCCCGCGGCCGTCACCCGGCGACTGGCCGATCTGGGCCTGTTCGTCTTCCGTTCCTATGGCAGCACCGAACATCCGTCGATAACCGGATCCGGCGCAGGGGCGCCGGAGGCCAAGCGCCTCTACACCGATGGCAATGTGCGTCCCGGTGTGGAGATCCGGCTCGGGTCGGACGGCGAAATCTTCAGCCGTGGACCGGATCTGTGCCTCGGCTATACCGACGATGCCCTCACCGCAAAGCATTTCGACTCCGACGGCTGGTATCGCACGGGTGACATCGGAGTGCTCGACGAGGACGGGTACCTGACCATCACCGACCGCACCACCGACCTCATCATCCGGGGCGGCGAGAACATCAGCGCGCTCGAGGTGGAGGAGGTGCTGCTGGGCCTGCCCGATGTGATCGAGGCGATCGTGGTGGCCGCACCAGACGCGCGGCTGGGCGAGAGGGTGGCCGCGGTCCTTCGGGTGCGCGACGGCGGCACGATGCCCACCCTCGATCAGGTACGGGCGCATTTCGAGTCCTGCGGGGTGGCCCGGCAGAAATGGCCGGAAGAGCTACATCAGGCCGAGGATTTTCCCCGCACGGCCAGCGGCAAGGTTCAGAAGTTCGTCATCCGTCAGGAGATTGCTGCAATCGCCCGGTGAGCAGCCCTCGGGCCGAGCTGGGCATTGCGGCAGCTATCAAGTGAGAATATGATTCTCTCGAATTGCAAAGGAGTTTTCCATGGGACAACTGTCGCATAGGGTCGACATTCCGTTTCCGCTGTTCGACGCGGACAACCACCTCTACGAGCCGCCGGAGGCGATGACCAAGTACCTCCCCAAGGAGTACAAGGACATCGTCCAGTACGTCGAGGTCAACGGCCGCACCAAGATCGCGATTGACGGCCACATCAGCAACTACATCCCGAACCCCACGTTCTCGCATGTCGCCAAGCCGGGTGCCTGGGAGGAGTACTTCAAGTTCGGCAACCCGGACGGCAAGAGCAAGCGCGAGCTGTTCGGTGAGCCGATGCGGTCCATCCCGGCGTTCTTCGAGCCGGAGCCGCGTCTGGAGCTGATGAACGAACTCGGCGTCGACCGCAGCCTGATGTTCCCGACGCTGGCCAGCCTCATCGAGGAGCGCTTGCGCGACAATCCGGTCGCCATCCACGTCATCGTCCACTCGCTCAACCAGTGGCTGGACGAGGTCTGGGGCTTCAACTACCAGAACCGCATCTTCACCACCCCGGTCATCACCCTGCCGATCGTCGAGAAGGCGATCGAAGAGCTGGAGTGGGCGGTCAAGCGAGGCGCACGCGCCATCCTGATCCGCCCGGCCCCGGTGCCCGGCTTCCGTGGCCCGCGCTCGTTCGCGCTGCCCGAGTTCGACCCCTTCTGGGAGCGCTGCGTCGAGTACGACGTGTTCGTCGGCATGCACTCCTCGGACAGCGGCTACTCGCGCTACACCTCGGAATGGGACGGCACGGTGCAGGAGATGCTGCCGTTCCAGACCAATGCCATGTCGATCCTCAACGAGTGGCGCCCGATCCAGGATGCGGTGGCCTCCTGGGTGATCCACGGTGCCCTGTTCCGCTTCCCGAAGCTCAAGGTGGGCATCGTCGAGGCCGGGTCGAAATGGATGTTCCCGCTGCTGGATTCGATGGCCGAGGTCTACAAGAAGGCCCCGGAGGCCTTCTTGGGCAACCCCATCGAGGAGATCAAGAACCGCATCTACGTCAGCCCGTTCTACGAAGAGGGCATCGACGACCTGATCAACCTGATCGGCGTGGACCAGGTGCTCTACGGCTCCGACTGGCCGCACCCGGAGGGCCTGGCCGAGCCGACCCACTACGTGACCGCGCTCGAGCACCTGGCCGTCGAGGATCAGGCCAAGATCATGGGCGGCAACCTGGGCCGCCTGGTCACGCTCTAAGGGGCCGACACATCAATCAGTGGCAGACCATCCCCGCGATGGTCTTGAGTGCAGCGGACCGTTTCGGCGATGCCGAAGCTGTCGTCGACGGTCCGCTGCGTCTGTCCTTCACCGAACTGGTCGAGCGCATCCGGAAAGCCTCGGGTGCGTTCGTCGAGTTCGGCATCGCCAAGGGGGACCGGGTCGCGGTCTGGGCCCCCAACTCCGCCGAGTGGATCATCGCCGCGTTCGGGATCATGGTCGCCGGCGGCGTGCTGGTTCCGGTCAACACCCGGTTCAAAGCCGAAGAGGCCGCCGACGTGGTGGCGCGCAGCGGTGCCAAGGCGGTATTGGTCCAAAAGGGTTTCCTCGGACAGGATTTCACTTTCTCAGAGACTGATCTCGATGTTCCGACCATCGATCTGAAGTCCGACTTCCTGAGTAGTGGAAGCCCGTACACGCGCGATGTGGAGCCCACCGACATCGCCGATGTCATCTTCACCTCGGGCACCACCGGTAGGCCCAAGGGTGCGATGATGAACCATCGCCAGACGCTGCGGGCCTACGAGGAGTGGGCCACCCTGGCGGATCTGCGCGAGGGCGATCGCTATCTGATGATCAACCCGTACTTCCACACCTTCGGGTTGAAGGCCGGGTTGGTGGCGTCCTTCCTGCGCGGTGCGACGATGCTGCCGGTGGCGGTGTTCGACGTCGACAACGTAGTGGAACTGATTGAGCGCGAACGCATCACGATGCTGCCGGGCCCGCCCACGCTCTACCACTCGCTGCTGGCCGTAGCGGACCGTGACCGGCTGGCGACGCTGCGGGCAGGGGTGACCGGTGCCGCTGACATCCCGGTGGAACTGGTGCGTCGTATCCGCGAAGAGCTGCCGTTCCAGACGTTGATGACCGGCTACGGCCTCACCGAGGCGGGCAACGTCACGCTGTCACGTCCGGGTGATTCGGCCGAGGATGTGGCCACCACCGCCGGGCTGCCGTGCGAGGGGATCGACGTGCGCATCGCTGACGACACCGAGGTGCTGGTGCGCGGCTACAACGTGATGCAGGGCTACCTGGACGATCCGGCGGCCACCGCCGAGGCGATCGATCCCGACGGCTGGCTGCACACCGGAGATCTCGGCGAGTTCACCCAGTCCGGACGGCTGCGGATCGTCGGCCGTAAGAAAGACATGTTCATCGTCGGAGGCTTCAACGCCTACCCGGCCGAGATCGAGGGATTCCTGCTCGAGCATCCGGCGATTGCCCAGGTTGCCGTCATCGGCGTCGCCGACGAGCGGATGGGGCAGGTCGGCAAGGCGTTCGTGGTGCTGCGGGACGAGCCCGGCGCGGCGATCGCTGCGGAGGAATTGATCGCCTGGAGCCGCGAGCGCATGGCTGGCTACAAGGTGCCCCGGTATGTCGAGTTTCTCGACGAACTACCACTCAATGCCACCGGCAAGGTGATGAAGAATGAGCTTGAGGCGCGGGTAACGGCGAGTCCGGGCTAAGTGAGCACACAGTGCGTAAACATCATTTCCGCAGGTAAATGCGCATTTATGCGCCTGCTGTCGATGATGTACTCTCGGGTCACTACCGCAAACTGATAACGTAATTCTCGTTAAGCAGGCTGCTGAACGGACAGGAGGTCGGCATGCCGTCCCGCAAGCCTTCGTCGCCGGTAATCGATACTAGCGAAGATGACGCGTCACCGAGCGACGCACTGAAACTGGCTGAACAGGCCGAAGCGGAGGCCGCAGAGGCCGAGGCCGTTGCGGCCGCCGCGCGGGCCAGGGCCCGCGCCATTCGGCTGCGTAACCAGGCCGACGCCGACAAGGACGCCGCGGACGCGACCGTGGCCGACGGTCCGGTTGACGAAGTGCCGACAACCGAGCCTGCCGACGTCCCCGATGCCGACGAGTCCGATACCCCTGAGATCACCGACACCGCCGGCGTCGACGCAGAGGCAGGGGCCGTTGAGGCCGAACCGCTTGAAAAGGCAGAGCCAGAGGCCGCCGAGGGCACGTCGGCCCGCCGACTCCCGCGGGTGCGGGTTTCAGGTCTGTTCTGGAAGGTGCTCGCGACCTGCCTGACGCTCATCGTCATCGCTGGACTGCTCGGATTCAGCGGCTGGATGATCTGGCACAACCGCCAGGCCGAGCATCGCCAGCAGTTGGCGGCCGAGTACACCGCTGCCGCCCGCCAGACCGTCGTCACCCTCATGTCGCTGGACTTCAACCACGCTCAAGATGCCGTCAAGAACATCCTCGACAACTCGACGGGCGAGTTCCGGGAGGACTTCGAGGCGCAGTCGAAGGACTTCGTCAAGCTGGCCCAGGACGCAAAGGTGGTGACCGAGGCGAACGTGACGGGCGCCGCGGTGGACACCATGAGCGACAACAACGCCGTTGTGCTGGTCGCAGTGAACACCAAGGTGACCAACACCACCGGGGCCAACAAGCAACCGCGGCCGTGGCGAGTGGCCGTCAACATGGTCCGCGAAGGTGACCAGATCAAGCTGTCGAAAGTCGAGTTCGTGCCGTGACCCTGGACCAGGACATCAAAGAGACCGAGAAAGCCGACACCGAGACGGCAGTCGAGATCGAAGCGGGCGCCGAGGAGCAGGCCGAGACCGATGCGGCCGACGACAGCGACACGGCTGCTTCTGAGCCACCGGGAGGTTGGCGGCAGCGGCTGAAGATGCTGTGGTTCCCGCTGGCACTTGTGGTGGCGCTGATCGCGTCGGCCGCCCTGGCCGGATGGCTGTACTTCGCGCAGTTCCGCGTTGACCAGCAGACCGGTCCGGCAGCGTCGGCGACTGTGCTCAAGGCGGCCAGCGAAGGCACGACGGCGCTCCTGACCTACGCGCCGGACAGTCTCGACCGCGATTTCACGGCCGCAAAGTCACATCTGACCGGAGATTTTCTCTCGTACTACACCCAGTTCACGCAGGAGATCGTCGCCCCCGCCGCCAAGCAGAAGTCGGTCAAGACCACTGCGGCGGTCGTGCGTTCGGCCGTCTCGGAGATCCACCCCGATTCAGCGGTGGTGCTGGTGTTCGTGAACCAGGCCACGACGAGCGCCGAGAACCCCAACGGGAGTTTCACGGCCAGCGCCGTCAAAGTCGGGATGAGCAAGATCAACGGCAACTGGTTGATCTCGTCGTTCGACCCGGTGTAACGGCGCTACCAGCGAGGGGCCGTCAGTCCTGAGCGTGACGCTCGTACGCCCATCGCTCCAGCCACGTCTGTAGTTCGTGCACCGCCAGCGCGGTGATCACTGCGCTGAAGACAGCGAGGCCCAGCAATAGCGCACTCATGGCCGGCACCCCGCGTTGCCGTTGTGTTGGCGGCTCACGTGCAACCCGGGACGGTGCGGTGAGCCTGGGACCACGTAGTGCGTTACCTGCCTCGGTGCGGCGCCGTCGGGCGTGTCCAGGACAGACCGCTTGATGGCCTGGTAACGATCGCGCTCAGCGGCACACCAGGAGTCGGGCCAACCTTCGAGCAGGTCGCGGCTTCGGACCAGCCGGTGCAGGGCGGGATGGGTGACCGAAGGTGCCGGTCGTCCGTCGATCACCGCCATTGCCTCGTGCAATGCGAGCGCTTCGTGCCAGTCAACCTTCACCTCGGGGGCCAGGCTGACGTACTGGTGCCGCACCACGAGCAGGGCGTCTGCGCCCAACGGTCGCAATCGCCACAGCGCGGATCGCAACGAGGACACCGCCTTGTGCGGCGGGCTGCCCGGCCACAGCAGGTCGCATACCCAGCTGCGGTGCAGCTCGCGGCGCTTCACAGCGGCCAACGCCACCAACCGGCGACAGGACGGCGGCAAGACCACCGGCTCCATGTCGCGGTAGACGGCGAACTCGCCGAGGACGTTCAGCGTGAATTGCTTGGACACAACATCATCCTCGAGCGTGGCCGCGGCTCTGACATCAGTAGTGCACTACTCGTATTTCGAGTTTTTTCGGCGAGTTTCTGCGACCACGCCGCCGCGAATCCTCGGTCCGGCGTCCAGATGCGATGGAATTGCGGTGACACGTGGCGAAGAAGGGGCATACCAGGGTGAACGAAGTCAGGCCTAGTCCGGTTCAAACCCACCGGCTGAGCCGGATGGCCGGACGCGATCCGCACGAGCAGCACCGGGTGGCGACTCCGCTGGAATTGCTGTTCGACCTGACATTTGTAATCGCCTTCGGGGTGGCCGCCGCACAATTCGCGCATCTGATGGCCGAGGGGCACGTGTCGGCCGGGTTGGCGGGTTTTGGGTTCGCCGCGTTCGCGATCTGGTGGGCGTGGATGAACTTCACCTGGTTCGCCTCCGCCTACGACACCGACGACTGGATCTACCGGGTGATGACGATGCTCCAGATGGTCGGCGTCATCATCCTGGCGCTGGGCATACCGCCGGTGTTCACCTCCATCGAACACGGCGGGCACGTCGACAACGTGGTGATGGTGGCGGGCTATGTGGTGATGCGAATCGCGATGGTGGGGCAGTGGTTACGGGCCGCTGCGCAGGATCCGCCACGCCGGTCCGCGTGCCTGACCTATGCGTGTGCGGTCGTCGTCGCGCAGATCGGGTGGGTGGTGCAGATCTTCGTACAGACCTCGCTGACGGTCTTCTTCGTCACCGCCCTGGCGCTGATGGTCGTCGAGATCAGCGGACCGATCCTGGCCGAGCGGTGGATGGGTGGCACCCCGTGGCACGCCCATCACGTCGCCGAGCGCTACGGGCTGCTCGCGATCATCGCGTTGGGTGAAGGAGTGGTCGGCACGGTGGCGTCCCTGACCGCGGCGGTGGGGGAGCACGGCTGGTCCACCGACGCCATCCTGCTCGTCGCTTCCGGAATCGGGCTGACCTTCGGGATGTGGTGGGTGTACTTCCTGGTTCCGGCCGGCGCATTGCTGCACGCCCAGCGCTCACTCTCGTTCTGGTACGGATATCTGCACCTGGCGGTGTACGCGGCGATCGTGGCCACCGGCGCCGGCTTGCACGTGGCGGCGTACTACGTCGACGGTCAATCGAAGCTGAGTTCGGTCGGTACCGTGCTGGCAGTGGCGATTCCGGTTGGCGTCTACCTGGCGGCGATGTTCGTCATCTACTCACTTCTTGTGGGGGATTTCGACCTGCTGCACGCGCTGTTGCTGGCGCTGGCCGCAGGGGCGCTCGTGGCCGCGGTGGCGCTGGCCGCAAACGGGACGTCGATGGCGGCGTGTCTGTTGGTCGTTACCGCGGCACCGCTGGTGGTGGTCGTCGGGTTCGAGGCGGTCGGGCACCGGCACGCCGCCGAGATCGTCGGTCGGCGCCTGGACGCTCACCGGCCAGGGTGAGTCTCGAAGCTTTCCAACAACATTCGTTCCTGCTCGGCCGCCAGCAGGCGGCGCGTCTTGTGGCGGGTGATCAGGATTCCGATCGTGGCCAGAATCCAGACCGCGTACTGCACTGACCAGGCCAGCCGGAACGATGCGAAAGAGTAGCTGTCGGCGCCGGACAGGATCAGGCCCATCGCCTGCATCACCAGCAGTGCCGCCAGGAAGCCACCCATGTTCACCATGCCCTGGGCGGTCCCGAGCGTGTGGCTCGGATTGAAGGTGCGGGCGAAGTCGAATCCGACCATCGAACCGGGACCGCCCACCGAGATGACGACGATGAGCACCACCAACAACCACACCGGCGCCGGGCCGGGCAAGGCCAGCACCACGGTCCACACCAGGGCGTTACTGGCGATGATCCAGAGCACCAGACGTGATCTGCGGTGCGGATGCCGGCCCGTGAATACGCCGATCATGATCCCGGCCGAGATCGCGGCCACCACTGAGACAGTCAGCAGCGAGCCTGCTGCGGTCTCCGAAAGTCCCTGCGCCACCGTCAGGTAGGGCACTCCCCACATCAGCGCGAACACCGTGACCGAGAACTGGGTGCCCATATGGGTGAAGAATCCGAGCCTGGTGCCGGGTCGCAGCCAGACGGTCTTGATACGGGACAGGCTGGCGTGCAGGGAGATCGGCTCGGACGTGAGCGCCGTGCCGTGCGGAGTGTTGCGGATCAGGGCCAGCGCCAACACGATCACCACGATTCCGAACGCTGCGACCGACAGGTATGCCGGTGTCCACCCCGACCCGGTGAGGATCGCGAGGAACGGGACCGCAGACAGGACCTGACCGAGCTGACCGCAGATCCCGGTCAGCTGTGCCACCAACGGAACGCGCGCCGGCTCGAACCAGTACGGCACCAAGCGAAGTACCGAGATGAAGGTCAATGCGTCGCCCAGGCCGACGATGGCCCGCGCACCGATCGCCGCGGGTAGCGACTCGCTGAGTGCGAGCACGAGTTGGCCGGCGGTCATCAGCGCGGCCCCACAGACGATGAGCACACGGGAGCCGAACCGGTCCAGCAGCAGTCCGGCTGGTACCTGGGCCGCGGCATAGACGATCACCTGCAGCACGACGAACGTGGACAGCACGCCAGGGCTCGCGGCAAATCTGTCGGCGGCCTGCAGGCCGGAGACGCCGAGGGTCGTGCGGTCGAGCACGGCGATGATGTACGCGAGTAGTCCGGTGGCCCAAACGATCCAGGGACGCACGCGGGCACCTTTCGTCAAATGTGTTTCTCGGGGCAGGCATACATGCTCTCGCACTCATGGGTGGCCAAGCGACCGGAGTTGATTGTCGCGGCTGTGAATTTCGTCTCGAGGCCCGCTCTGCCGCGATTCATAGAGTTGGCTGAAAATGCACTCTCACGTGTAACTGGGAACAGGTGGTGCGGCATATGTGCAGATAACCGGGCTGCTTATGTACATGGAGGGCGGCGGGGTCGCTCAGCCGTGAATTCGCTCGCAGTATTAATCGGGGAGTAGGGTGTCGGCATGAATCGCTGTTCAATCCGACGCGGAGGACGTCGGCTTGGTTGAGTATCGTCTGGAAGACCTGGCGCGTATTTCCGGCGTCAGCGCTCGCAATATCCGCGCTTATCGTGAGCGCGGACTGCTGGATTCGCCGCGGCGCGTCGGGCGCTCGGCGTACTACGGCGAGCGGCACCTGGCTCAGTTGACCGCGATCAGCCAGCTACTGGCCAAAGGTTTCAACTCGGCGCACATCGCCGAGTTCTTCGCGGGCTTGCGTGGCGGCAAGGATCTGCCCGGTGCTCTGGGAATCCAGGCCTCGGACTGGTGCCGGCCGAAAACACTGACACTGAACGTGGATCCGGCCGACGAGGATGTCCGCACGCTCGTGGAGTTCGGATTGCTGGACATCGTGGAGGGCCTGGAGGGCCCAGAGCGCGTCGAGGCCCCCGCGGAGGTGGTCGACCCGGCATTGGCCGCGCTGGTCACCGGCGCCGAGGACCAGCGGCGCTGCATCCGGATCATTGCCCACCTCGCCAGGTCGACCGATGCCGCGATCGAACAGGTGGCCGAGTCGGCTGTCGCGGCGCTCGCCGCATGCCGGGGCGTCTCGTCCGATACCGACTTGCGGGAGCTGGCCCAGGCCGTGGTCTCGGTCGGATTGGAGCGGGCCCTGCGGACCCGTTTGGCAACCGCTGAATAAGGCCTGTTCAGACCCAATCGGGGCAGGTGTGAACCTTGATGTACCTGTGGTCGGTGGCGTTGAAGTGAATATTGAGGAACTTGTCGTAATCTGAGGCACGTGTCGATATCCCGACGCGACCTGCTCAAATACGCGGCGGCTGCACCCGCGCTGATCGGGCTGGGTACCGGCCTGGCGTCGGTCGGCGCCGGAGTGACCGCCCCTCCGGCCGGCGCCGCGCCGCTGGGTGTCCTGCTCGATTACGCCGCCGGCGTCATCCCTGCTGCCGATATCCGCACGTCAGGAGCCATCGGGGCAATTCGCTATGTCTCCGACCGCAGGCCCGGCGGTGCGTGGATGCTCGGTAAGCCGATTCAGTTGCCCGAAACCCGGGATCTGTACCAGAACGGCCTCAAGATCGTGTCCTGCTATCAGTACGGCAAGGAGCACACCGCCGACTGGCTGGGCGGGCAGAACGCCGGGATTCAGCACGCCAAGCGCGGCTGGCAGTTGCACTCCTCTGCGGGCGGATCGGTGGGGGCGCCGATCTACACGTCGATCGACGATGATCCGAGCTATGAGCAGTACAAGCAGCAGGTAGCGCCGTATCTACGCGGCTGGGAGGCCGTGCTGGGGCACCAGCGGGTCGGCGTGTACGCCAACTCCAAGACGATCGAATGGGCTCTGCAGGACGGGCTGGGCTCGTACTTCTGGCAGCACAACTGGGGCTCGCCGGGCCGGGTCGCCCACCCTGCCGCACACCTGCATCAGGTCGAGATCGACAAGCGCAACGTCGGCGGGATCGGCGTGGACATCAACCACATCCTCAAGCCGCGATTTGGTCAGTGGGACTGAAATAGTTACCGACGAGTAAGATATTTCAGCAAACTTTTTGCTCGGATGCGCGAGATTCGCTGGACAGAATCGGCCCGATTGTCTGCTGGATCGCGGCTGCTCGGGAGCCTCGGATGCGACGGAAAATTTAGGTAACGATTCGATAACAATACTGCCTTGATCTGCGCAGTTATGGCTACTCGACCGTAACCACCCGCCAGCAGGACGTTTGTCCCGAATGGCTTTGGCCGCCAGTCTGTGCTGCGTTACGTTACCGGCGGTTACCCATGCGTAGAACTCGCCAGTAACCAATCTGGGCGGAAAACGCCTACCCCCTCTTATGACACTCTTAGTACGGCGGGAATGTGAGTGACACCGTCCGGAGAGTTCCGGCGGCCGGCATTCCAGCCTGATTCGACGCTGAATCGCCGTTGGCCTGTCGCCCGGGCAGCCCACACCGCCCCAGACATGCAGACAGACACCGAGCACCGCACCGCGACAGCCACACGCGACACCATTCACCGCAGAACCACAGCAGCACCGAGGAGATAGCGCCAGTGACGATCTACGAACACGACCGGGTGTCCGCCGGTCGCAACGACGACTCAGGATCCGACGGTCGGCAGGCTGACTCCACCCACGCCCTCGTCGACCGGCTGAGCGCCGGAGAGCCCTACGCCGTCGCCTTTGGCGGCCAGGGCAGCGCCTGGCTGGAGACTCTTGAGGAATTGGTGTCCTCGGCCGGTATCGAGGCCGAACTGGCGACCCTGGCCGGCGAGGCCGAGTTGCTGCTCGAGCCGGTGGCCGCCGAACTCGTCGTGGTGCGGCCTATCGGGTTCGAGCCGCTGCAGTGGGTTCGCGCGCTGGCCGCCGAGGAGCCGGTGCCGTCCGACAAGCAGCTGACCTCTGCTGCCGTGTCGGTGCCCGGCGTCCTGCTCACCCAGATCGCCGCGGTGCGCGCACTGGCCCGTCAGGGCATGGACCTGGCCGCCACCCCGCCGGTGGCCGTCGCCGGGCATTCCCAGGGCGTGCTGGCCGTCGAGGCCCTGGCCGCCAAGGGCGCCAGGGATGTGCAGCTGCTGGCGCTGGCGCAGCTGATCGGCGCGGCAGGCACCCTGGTGGCCCGTCGCCGCGGGATCACCGTGCTGGGTGACCGTCCGCCGATGGTGTCGGTCACCAATGCCGAGCCCGAGCGCATCTATGAACTGCTCGAAGAGTTCAGCCAGGACGTCCGCACCGTGCTGCCCCCGGTGCTGTCCATCCGCAACGGCCGGCGCTCCGTTGTGATCACCGGCACACCTGAGCAGCTGTCGCGGTTCGAGCTCTACTGCAACCAGATCGCTGAGAAGGAAGAGGCCGAGCGCAAGAGCAAAGTCCGCGGCGGCGCGGTCTTCGCTCCGGTCTTCGACCCGGTGCAGGTCGAAGTCGGTTTCCACACCCCCCGTCTGGCCGACGGCGTCGACATCGTCGCCCGTTGGGCCGAGGCCGTCGGAATCGACGTCAAGCTCGCCCGCGAGATGGCCGAAGCCATCCTCGTCAGCCAGGTGGACTGGGTCGACGAGATCACCGAACTGCACGAGGCCGGCGCCCGCTGGATTCTGGACCTCGGCCCCGGCGACATCCTGACCCGCCTGACCGCCCCGGTGGTCCGCGGGCTCGGCATCGGGATCGTGCCCGCCGCGACCCGCGGTGGCCAGCGCAATCTGTTCACCATCGGTGCGGTGCCCGAGGTGGCCCGGCCGTGGTCGAGCTACGCCCCGACCGTGGTGAGCCTGCCCGACGGATCGGTCAAGCTTTCGACCAAATTCACCCGGCTCACCGGACGCTCGCCGATCCTGCTGGCCGGTATGACGCCCACCACAGTGGACGCCAAGATCGTCGCGGCCGCAGCAAACGCCGGCCACTGGGCCGAGCTCGCCGGCGGCGGGCAGGTCACCGAGCCGATCTTCAACGATCGCATCGCCGAATTGGGCGAGCTGCTGGAGCCCGGCCGGGCCATCCAGTTCAACACCTTGTTCCTCGATCCGTACCTGTGGAAGCTGCAGGTCGGTGGCAAGCGGCTGGTGCAGCGCGCTCGCCAGTCCGGTGCGCCGATCGACGGTGTCGTGGTCAGTGCCGGCATCCCGGACCTGGAAGAGGCCGTCGACCTGATCGGCGAACTCAATGACCTCGGCATCAGCCACGTGGTGTTCAAGCCGGGCACCGTCGAGCAGATCCGCTCGGTCATCCGGATCGCGGCCGAGGTGCCCACCAAGCCGGTGATCGTGCACATCGAGGGCGGCCGCGCCGGTGGCCACCACTCGTGGGAGGACCTCGACGACCTGCTGCTGGCCACCTACTCCGAGCTGCGCAGCCGGTCCAACATCACTATCTGCGTCGGCGGTGGCATCGGCACCCCCGAGCGGTCCGCGGAATACCTGTCCGGCCGCTGGTCGGCCACCCACGGTTACCCGCTGATGCCGATTGACGGCATCCTGGTCGGCACCGCCGCCATGGCCGCCCTTGAGGCCACCACGAGCCCGCAGGTCAAGCAGCTGCTGGTGGACACCAAGGGCACCGAGGCATGGGTCGGCGCCGGCAAGGCCTCGGGCGGCATGGCCTCCGGCCGCAGCCAGCTCGGCGCCGACATCCACGAGATCGACAACACCGCGTCGCGCTGCGGCCGGCTGCTCGACGAGGTGGCCGGTGACGCCGACGCCGTGGCCGCGCGCCGCGACGAGATCATCGCCGCGATGGCCGACACCGCCAAGCCGTACTTCGGTGATGTCGCCGACATGACCTACCTGCAGTGGCTGCGCCGCTACATCGAGCTGTCCATCGGCGAGGGCAACAGCACCGCGGACACCAAGCGTGACGACTCGCCGTGGCTGGACATCACCTGGCGCGACCGCTTCGAGCAGATGCTCAAGCGCGCCGAAGCACGTTTGCACGCACAGGATTTCGGTTCGATCGAGACGCTGTTCGATGCCGACGGCGACGGCCAGGCGCTGCTGGAGGACCCGAAGGCCGCGCTGGCCGCGCTGGTCTCGGCCTACCCGGACGCCGCTTCGGTGCAGCTGCACCCGGCCGATGTGCCGTTCTTCGTCGAGCTGTGCAAGACGCTGGGCAAGCCGGTCAACTTCGTCCCGGTGATCGACAAGGACGTGCGCCGGTGGTGGCGCAGCGACTCGCTGTGGCAGGCCCACGATGCGCGCTACGACGCCGATCAGGTGTGCGTCATCCCCGGCACCGCCGCGGTGGCCGGCATCACCCGGGTCGACGAGCCCGTCGGTGAATTGCTGGACCGCTTCGAGCAGGCCGCCGTCGACGAGGCGCTGGCCGCCGGCGCCCAGCCGCAGGCCGTGCTGTCGCGCCGTCAGGGCCGCGGCGATGTGACCGGTCCGCTGGCCGTGCTGCTCGACGCCCCCGACGTGTTGTGGGCCGGTCGCACCTCGGTCAACCCGGTGCACCGGATCGCCCCGGCTGCCGAGTGGCAGGTCCGCGAGAACCGTTCCGCCACAAACGCTTCCACCGGAGCCCGCCTTGAGGTCGCCGATGATCAGCACGTGGTGCTGTCGGTGCCGCTGTCGGGAACCTGGATCGACATCCGGTTCACCCTGACCGAGGCCATCCGCAGCGGTGGCGCACCCGTCGTCGAGGTCGCCGACGCCGCGACCGCGATGCGTTCCGTGCTCGCCATCGCCGCGGGCGTCGACGGACCGGACGCGCTGCCTCCCGTCGTCGACGGGACCGCCAAGGTCACCGTCGCCTGGAACCCCGAGCAGGTCGCCGATCACACCGGCGTCACCGCCACCTTCGGTGCGCCGCTGGCGCCGACGCTCACCGTGGTCCCGGATGCCCTGGTCGGTCGTTGCTGGCCCGCGGTGTTCGCCGCGATCGGGTCGGCTGTCACCGACTCCGGATTCCCGGTCGTCGAAGGTCTGCTGAGCCTGGTGCACCTGGACCACGCCGCGCACCTGCTGGCTGCGCTGCCTGCCGAGCCCGCCGAATTGGCCGTCACCGCAACGGCTTCAGCCGCCTACGACACCGAGGTCGGCCGAGTTGTGCCGGTTTCGGTGACCGTGCGCAGCTCCGACGGCACCGAGCTGGCCAAGCTGGAGGAGCGGTTCGCCATCCGCGGCCGTACCGGCGAGGCCGAGCTGACCGACCCGGTCCGGGCCGGCGGTGCGATCTCGGACAACGCCACCGACACCCCGCGTCGTCGCCGGCGCGACGTCACGGTCGGTGCACCCGTGGACATGCGGCCGTTCGCCGTGGTGTCCGGTGACCACAACCCCATCCACACCGACCGGGCAGCCGCGCTGCTGGCTGGTCTGGAATCGCCGATCGTGCACGGCATGTGGCTGTCGGCCGCGGCGCAGCACGTCGTCACCGCCACCGACGGGAAGCCGATCCCGCCGGCCAACCTGGTCGGCTGGACCGCCCGCTTCCTGGGCATGGTCAAGCCGGGCGACGAGGTCGACTTCCGCGTCGACCGGGTCGGAATCGACGTCGGCGCAGAGGTTGTCGAGGTTCAGGCCCGCATCGGCTCGGAGCTGGTGATGGCCGCGACCGCGCGGCTCGCGGCGCCCAAGACCGTCTATGCGTTCCCCGGCCAGGGCATTCAGTCCAAGGGCATGGGCATGGAGGTCCGGGCCCGGTCCAAGGCCGCCCGCAAGGTGTGGGACAAGGCCGACAAGTTCACCCGTGACACGCTGGGCTTCTCGGTGCTGCACGTGGTCCGCGACAACCCGACGTCGCTGATCGCCTCCGGTGTGCACTACGAGCACCCCGAAGGTGTGCTGTACCTGACCCAGTTCACCCAGGTCGCGATGGCCACGACGGCTGCGGCCCAGGTCGCCGAGATGCGTGAGCAGGGCGCGTTCGTCGAGGGCGCGATCGCCTGCGGTCACTCCGTCGGCGAGTACACCGCGCTGGCCTGCGTGTCCGGCGTCATCGAGCTCGAAGGTCTGCTGGAGGCAGTGTTCCACCGTGGCTCCAAGATGCACGACATCGTGCCGCGGGATGAGCGGGGCCGGTCCAACTACCGGCTGGCTGCGATCCGGCCGTCGCAGATCGACCTCGCCGACGAGGATGTCGAGAGCTTCGTCGCCGAGATCGCCGAGCGCACAGGTGAATTCCTGCAGATCGTGAACTTCAACCTCCGCGGTTCGCAGTACGCGATCGCCGGAACCGTGCGGGGCCTGGAAGCGCTGGAGGAAGAGGTCGAGCGGCGCCGTGAGATCAGCGGCGGCAAGCGGTCCTTCATCCTGGTGCCCGGCATCGACGTGCCGTTCCACTCCAGCGTGCTGCGGGTGGGCGTGGACGACTTCCGGCGCAGCCTGGAACGCGTCCTGCCGCGCGACCGCGATCCGGAATTGGTGGTCGGGCGCTACGTCCCGAACCTGGTGCCCCGCCCGTTCACGCTGGACCGCGATTTCATCCAGGAGATCCGCGACCTGGTGCCGGCAGAGCCGCTCGACGAGATCCTCGCGGACTACGACACCTGGCGTAACGAGAAGCCCAGCGAGTTGATGCGCAAGGTCGTCATCGAGCTGCTCGCCTGGCAGTTCGCCAGCCCGGTGCGCTGGATCGAAACCCAGGACCTGCTGTTCATCGAAGAAGCTGCGGGAGGCCTCGGCGTCGAGCGGTTCGTCGAGATCGGCGTGAAGAACGCGCCGACGGTCGCCGGACTGGCCACCAACACGCTGAAGCTGCCCGAGTACGCCCACAGCACCGTCGAGGTGCTCAACGCCGAGCGCGATGCCGCGGTGCTGTTCGCCAGCGACACCGACCCGGAACCGGAGCCTGAGGTCGAAGAAGCGGCCCCGGCGGCGGCTTCCGAGGCCGCTCCTGCTGCTGAGGCCGCCCCGGCCCCGGCAGCCGCCCCGGCTGCTCCTTCCGGTGGCCCACGGCCCGACGACATCACGTTCGACGCGGCCGACGCCACCGTGGGTCTGATCGCGCTGAGCGCCAAGATGCGCATCGACCAGATCGAGGGGCTGGACTCGATCGAGTCCATCACCGACGGTGCGTCCTCGCGCCGCAATCAGCTGCTGGTGGACCTGGGCTCCGAGCTGAACCTGGGTGCCATCGACGGTGCCGCCGAGGCGGACCTGGGCGCGCTCAAGGGACAGGTCAGCAAGCTGGCCCGCACCTACAAGCCGTTCGGCCCGGTGCTCTCGGACGCCATCAACGATCAGCTGCGCACCGTGTTCGGCCCGTCGGGCAAGCGCCCGGCCTACATCGCCGAGCGCGTCACCAAGACCTGGGAGCTGGGTCCGGGCTGGGCCAAGCACGTCACCGTCGAGGTGGCGCTGGGCACCCGTGAGGGCAGCAGCGTTCGCGGCGGCGATCTGGGTGCTCTGCACCCGGGCGCGCTGGCGACTGCCGCCGACGTCGACAAGGTCATCGACGCCGCGGTCGTCGCGGTGGGCGCCCGCCAGGGCGTGCCGGTGAGCCTGCCCTCGGCCGGCGGTGCCGGTGGCGGCGGTGTGGTGGATTCGGCCGCGCTGAACGAGTTCGCCGAGAAGGTCACGGGTCCCGACGGCGTGCTGGCCTCGGCCGCCCGCCTGGTGCTGGGCCAGCTCGGCCTGGACGCTCCGGTCGGTGCCCCCGAGGCTGCGACCGACGCCGAGCTGATCGACCTGGTCACCACCGAACTCGGTTCGGACTGGCCGCGATTGGTGGCTCCGGCGTTCGACGCCAAGAAGGCTGTCGTGTTCGACGACCGCTGGGCCAGCGCCCGTGAGGACCTGGTCAAGCTGTGGCTGGCTGACGAGGGCGAGATCGACGCCGAGTGGCCGCGCCTGTCGGAGCGCTTCGAGGGTGCCGGACATGTCGTTGCCACGCAGGCGAATTGGTGGCAGGGCAAGGCGCTGGCCGCCGGCCGTACCATCCACGCCTCGCTGTTCGGTCGCATCGCGGCCGGCGCGGAGAACCCGGGCAAGGGCCGCTACAGCGATGAGGTCGCCGTGGTGACCGGTGCGTCGAAGGGCTCGATCGCCTCGTCGGTCGCCGGGCAGCTGCTCGACGGCGGCGCCACGGTCATCGCCACCACCTCGCGTCTGGACGACGACCGGTTGGCGTTCTACAAGGAGCTCTACCGCGAGAACGCCCGCTTCGGTGCCACCCTGTGGGTGGTCCCGGCCAACATGGCGTCCTACGCCGACATCGACAAGCTGGTCGAGTGGGTCGGTAGCGAGCAGATCGAAAGCCTTGGGCCGCAATCGATCCACCTCAAGGATGCGCAGACCCCGACGCTGCTGTTCCCGTTCGCCGCACCGCGCGTGGCCGGGGATCTGTCGGAGGCGGGTTCACGCTCCGAGATGGAGATGAAGGTGCTGTTGTGGGCCGTGCAGCGGCTCATCGGCGGGCTGTCGACGATCGGTGCCGAGCGCGACATCGCCTCACGGCTGCACGTGGTGCTGCCGGGCTCGCCCAACCGCGGCATGTTCGGCGGCGACGGCGCTTACGGCGAATCCAAGTCCGCGCTCGACGCGTTGGTGAACCGCTGGAGCGCCGAAGCTTCGTGGGCCGACCGGGTCAGCCTGGCGCACGCGCTGATCGGCTGGACCAAGGGCACCGGGCTGATGGGGCACAACGATGCCATCGTCAGCGCGGTCGAGGAGGCCGGCGTCACCACCTACACCACCGCCGAGATGGCAGCCATGCTGCTGAACCTGTGCACGGTGGACGCGAAGGTGGCCGCGGCCAACGCCCCGGTCAAGGCGGATCTGACCGGCGGACTGGGTGACATCAAGATCGACATGGCCGAGCTGGCTGCCAAGGCCCGTGAAGACATGTCCAGTGCCGCAGGCGAATCCGAGGACGACGAGGACGAAGGCGCGATCGCCGCACTGCCGTCCCCGCCGCGTGGACACAACCCGGCCCCCGCGCCGGAGTGGGCCGATCTCGACGTCGACCCGGCCGACCTGGTGGTCATCGTCGGCGGTGCCGAACTCGGGCCGTACGGCTCGTCGCGCACCCGCTTCGAGATGGAGGTCTCCGGCGAGCTGTCGGCGGCCGGCGTGCTGGAACTGGCCTGGACGACCGGTCTGGTCAAGTGGGAAGACGATCCCAAGGCCGGCTGGTACGACACCCAGACCGGTGAGCTGGTTCCCGAATCGGAGATCGTGGAGCGCTACCACGACGCCGTGGTGGAGCGCTGCGGCATCCGCGAGTTCGTCGACGACGGTGCGATCGATCCCGATCACGCCTCGCCGCTGCTGGTCAGTGTGTTCCTGGACAAGGACTTCAGCTTCGTGGTGTCCAGCGAGGCCGACGCCCGGGCGTTCGTGTCCTTCGACCCCGAGCACACTGTGGCCTTGCCGGTGCCGGATTCCGGTGACTGGCAGGTGATCCGCAAGGCGGGCACCGAGATTCGGGTTCCGCGCAAGACCAAGCTGTCGCGCACGGTCGGTGCCCAGATCCCCACCGGGTTCGACCCGACGGTGTGGGGCATCACCCCGGACATGGCCAGCTCGATCGACCGGGTGGCGCTGTGGAACATCGTGGCGACAGTGGACGCGTTCCTGTCCTCGGGTTTCACCCCGACCGAGCTGATGCGTTGGGTGCACCCGAGCCTGGTGGCCTCCACCCAGGGCACCGGCATGGGCGGCATGACCTCGATGCAGACCATGTACCACGGCAACCTGCTGGGTAAGTCCAAGCCGAACGACATCCTGCAGGAGGTGCTGCCGAACGTCGTTGCGGCACACGTCATGCAGTCCTACGTCGGCGGCTACGGCGCGATGGTCCACCCGGTCGGCGCGTGCGCCACCGCGGCGGTCTCGGTCGAGGAGGGGGTCGACAAGATCCGTCTCGGCAAGGCCGACCTGGTGGTGGCCGGCGGCTTCGACGATCTGACCCTGGAAGCCATCATCGGCTTCGGTGACATGGCGGCCACCGCCGACACCGAGACGATGCGGGCCAAGGGCATCAGCGACTCGAAGTTCTCCCGCGCCAACGACCGTCGTCGTCTCGGCTTCCTGGAAGCCCAGGGCGGTGGCACCATCCTGCTGGCCCGCGGTGATCTCGCCGTCAAGATGGGCCTGCCGGTGCTGGCCGTCGTCGGTTACGCGCAGAGCTTCGCCGACGGTGTGCACACCTCGATCCCGGCTCCGGGCCTGGGTGCCCTGGGCGCCGGGCGTGGCGGCAAGGATTCGCAGCTGGCCCGCTCGCTGGCCAAGCTGGGCGTCGGCGCCGACGACATCGCGGTGATCTCCAAGCACGACACCTCGACGCTGGCCAACGATCCCAACGAGACCGAGCTGCACGAGCGGCTGGCCGACTCGATGGGTCGCTCACAGGGTGCTCCGCTGTTCATCGTCAGCCAGAAGACGCTGACCGGGCACGCCAAGGGCGGCGCGGCGGTGTTCCAGATGATGGGTCTGTGCCAGATCCTGCGCGACGGCGTCATCCCGCCGAACCGCAGCCTGGACTGCGTCGACGACGAGCTGGCCACCTCCGGCCACTTCGTCTGGGTGCGCGAAACCCTCGACCTGCGCGGCAAGTTCCCGATCAAGGCCGGTCTGGTCACCAGCCTCGGGTTCGGTCACGTGTCGGGCCTGGTTGCCCTGGTGCACCCGGAGGCGTTCATCGCAGCGTTGGATCCGGCCGAGCGCGACGACTACCGCAAGCGGGCCGAGCAGCGCACGCTCGCCGGTCAGCGTCGGTTGGCCGGGGCGATCGCCGGTGGGCGTCCGATGTACGAGAAGCCCGCCGATCGCCGGTTCGACCACGACGTGCCGGAGAAGCGTCAGGAAGCAGCGATGTTGCTGAATGCCGACGCTCGACTCGGTGACGACGATCTCTATGTGCGGTGAGTGCGTGCACGGAGAGGTGAGCTAGGTTCGCTTCCATGGCGATTGTGGGAGTAGGCATCGATCTGGTTTCCATACCTGAGTTCGCCGAGCAGGTAGACCGGCCGGGAACCGTATTCGCCGAGACGTTCACGCCAGGTGAGCGCCGGGACGCCGCGGACAAGAGTTCGTCGGCGGCCCGGCACCTGGCGGCCCGGTGGGCGGCCAAGGAAGCTGTGATCAAGGCCTGGTCGAGTTCACGGTTCTCCAAGCGGCCGGCCCTGCCGGAGGGGATCCACCGCGATATCGAGGTGGTCACCGACATGTGGGGCCGGCCCAAGGTGCGGCTGTCCGGTGAGATCGCCAAGCACCTTGAGACGGTGACCATTCACGTCTCGCTCACCCATGAGGCCGATACCGCCGCCGCGGTGGCCATCATCGAGGAGCTCTGACCCTTCCTCCGCGAACAGACGCCTAGGTACCCGGATCGCCCCGATTTCGGGTACCGGAGCGTCTGCTCGCGCGGGGGTGGTGACGGTCTAGTGTCGTCAGCATGGCTGATGTCGTGCAGCGGGTGCAGCAGGTGTTGCCGTCGGTTCGGTCCGACCTGGAGGACCTGGTCCGCATCCAATCGGTGTGGGCCGACCCGGCCCGGCGTGACGAAGTGCACCGCAGTGCCGAGGCGGTCGCAAAGCTGTTGTCGGAAGCGGGCTTTCCCGACATTCGCATCGTCAGCGAAGGCGGTGCACCTGCGGTCATCGCGCACTACCCGGCACCGGCGGGAGTGCCCACGGTCTTGCTGTACGCCCATCATGACGTGCAGCCCGAAGGGGATCCGGCCCAGTGGGACTCCGCACCGTTCGAGCCCACCGAACGTAACGGCCGGCTCTACGGTCGCGGCACCGCCGACGACAAAGCTGGTATCGCAACACATCTGGCCGCGGTAAGGGCCTTCGACGGAAAGCCTCCGGTAGGCGTCACGGTGTTCGTCGAAGGCGAGGAGGAGTCCGGTTCGCCGTCACTGGGGGCATTGCTGGCTGCGCACAAAGACGCTTTGGCCGCCGACGTCATCATCATCGCCGACTCCGACAACTGGAGCACCGAGATCCCGGCGTTGACCGTGACGCTGCGTGGTCTGGCCGACTGCGTGGTCGAGGTGGCCACCCTGGATCACGGCCTGCATTCGGGCCTGTGGGGCGGCGTCGTGCCCGACGCGTTGAGCGTGCTGGTGCGACTGCTGGCCAGCCTGCACGACGACGACGGCAATGTCGCGGTCTCCGGCTTGCACCAAGCGACCGCGGCTGACGTGGACCGCGGTGCGCACTGGGTCCGCCAGGAGTCCGGCCTGTTGGACGGGGTGTCCGAAATCGGTTCCGGCTCAGTGGTGCAACGCATGTGGGCGAAGCCCGCCATCACCGTCATCGGCATCGACACCACATCCATCGACAAGTCGTCGAACACCCTGATTCCACGCGCCCGCGCCAAGATCAGCATGCGGGTCGCGCCCGGCGGCGACGCCCACTCACATCTGGAGGCGTTGACCCGTCACCTCGAAGCCCATGTCCCGTGGGGCGCTCAGGTCACCGTCACGCCCGGCGACGTCGGCCAGCCGTACGCGATCGAGGCCTCGGGGTCGGTGTATGACGCGGCCCGTTCGGCGTTCCGCACCGCCTGGGGAACCGATCCGGTGGACATGGGCATGGGCGGATCGATCCCGTTCATCGCCGAATTCGCCGAAGCGTTCCCGGCCGCGACGATTCTGGTGACCGGCGTCGAGGACCCCGGCACCCAGGCGCACAGCGTGAACGAAAGCCTGCACCTGGGCGTGCTGGAGAAAGCGGCGACGGCCGAGGCGCTGTTGCTCGAAGCGCTGGGCCGTTAAGCCGTCGGTGATTCAGACGCCGTAGGGCACGTGCCGGCACCAACGGAAAGTGCTCGGCAGGAGCGACAGCACTGCGGTCAGCGCGGCGAGGATGAAGCGGGCCAGGAAATCGCCGGCAGTGCCGGGGACAAGGACCAGCACTGCCAGCGTTTGCAACGCCATCACCGACGAAACCCCGGCCAGGATGTACAGGCCGGGGATCTTACGGCGGAGCAGTTGAACCGCCCCGATCAACAGCAGAATGCCGTAGATCAGGTAAGTCGCGAAGATCAGCGTCAGTAGTCCGGTACCGCCCGACCCGGATGCCACGGCGGGGATGCCGAGAACGACTCCGACCAGCATCGAGAGTCCGCCGAGCACACCGAGCGCCGCGGCGGTTTTCGCGGTGAATGCACTCGGCGGCGGGCCGGCCTCAGTGTCCATGTCGTCCATCCTGGCGGCCTCGCGGATCAGATGGACAGATCGCGGCGCAACTTGGCGACATGACCGGTGGCGCGCACGTTGTACTGCGCGACGGCGATCTTGCCCTTTTCGTCGACGACGAACGTCGAGCGGATGACGCCCTGAACGGTCTTGCCGTACATGGTCTTTTCGCCGAATGCACCCCAGGCCGTCAGCACCTCACGACCCGGATCGGACAGCAACGGGAAGGTCAGCTCTTCCTTGTCGCGGAACTTGGCGAGTTTCTCCGGCTTGTCGGGGGAGATGCCGACGACGTCGAGTCCGGCGCCGCTGAGTTCGGCGAGGCTGTCGCGGAAATCGCACGCCTGCTTGGTGCAGCCGGGCGTCGAGGCGGCGGGGTAGAAGTACACGATGACCTTGCGGCCCTTGTAGTCGGAGAGCTTGACGACGTTGCCGTCGGCGTCGGGCAGGCTGAAAGCCGGGGCGGTGTCTCCCACCTCGAGGCGCGGGGTTGGCGGCATGCGTGTATCCCTTCTTGTCGACCGGTTCCGTTGTCACGGCGCCGGCTGATCTAGGGTAGTGCGGCAGGGCAGCACGACGTGGAGCGGCTTGGAGGAGCAAACAGTGGCGAACCGGGACCCGGAGAGCATCAAGCGGGACATCGATCAGGCTCGCGATCAACTGGCGGTGACGGTCGACTCCCTGGCCGAGCGGGCCAACCCCCAGCGTCTGGCCGACGATTTCAAGTCGGCGGTGATCGGCTTCATCAAGAAGCCAGCCGTGACTGCGTCTTTGGCCGGTGCGGGCGTGCTGGTGGTGTTCGTGGTCGTTAGACGGATCAAGCGGCGCTGAGCTGATTTGCAGGGCGCGCTGTGCGCCCTGACGTGATACACGGCCGCTGGGCGACGTTTTGATACGCCGCCTCAGCGGCTCTGTGGTTTGATACGCCGCTCAGCGGCTCAGGCCTATTTGTGCCGCTCAGCGGCGGCGGAACAGGAGCCAGTCCGCCAACGAGAAACTCGGGGGATTGGCGACGCGTCCGAGCCGATTGCAGCTATACACCATGACGGGCTGATTCGCAGCAACAAATGCCGAGGTTGATGCAGCTGTGGGGTCGACGCCACCATCGGTAGCCATCAGCTAACACCTCTTATCTTGGCGCAACCGCCACGGGGTACCGAACCACAACGAATCAGCTAACTTGAGATTAACACGGCTTCTTGCGTCTGACCAGCGAAAGCGCTGGTATTGAATACTAGACAGTAACTTACGGCGACGTCAACATCTGACTTGCCCGGCGGCCGGTCATGTTGCGACGCAGTTATCAGCACATTGTCGGCAGGCGTCAGCGGAGTGGTTTTCCGCGTCGCCAGGGTCGCTCACCGCAAAGTAATTCGGAGGTTTGGGCGGCAGTCGTAGGGCGGGCCGCCGATGCATCCGCCGACGTCGGCGGATTCGCCGAAAGTTTGCTGTGGCTGTGGCGTCGTGTGACGTCGTGTGGCGCGGCATTGGCTCCTCTGCCGTGATTTGGTGGAGAAAACGATTGGCAAACGTGGGCTCGTCTGGTAGCCCGAGGGGTTCCGCGCAACTCGGTGCTGATCTGCCGCGGTAGCTGAAATCCGCTGCATCGCAGGGCGGGAACGGCTTTTTCTCGTGGAACCGGTTGCCAGTGCATAGGTGTCCAGCTAAGGTCGACTTCGGGTCAGGATAGGGGAGTCGGGCCTAGGTCTTCATCTCGGCCGCAACGCGGACCGAACGTTTGACAAGGGGGTATTGCGTTGCAGCTAACTTATTTTCCGTTTGCCAGGATTGCTGCATGTGCCTTCGCCGGTACAGCTGATCCCGACGGACTCATCGTCGGGATTCGCTGACAACACCCGATGGCTCATGTCGAACCTCTCGGTGGGGATGTGGGCCGTGGTCACACCGACTGGAGGTACCCATATGGCGCATGTGAGCGATGAAACCCTCGGCGATCTACGCCGGGAACTCGACCGCTTCAAAACCGAGCAGCACCGGGATAGCGGCTATGCCGCCGCGCATCTGGCAGGTGCGGTGGAGATGTTGTTGGAAGAGGCTGAACCCAGCATCGGCGACAGGCTCGCCGATCGGTATCGAGCCAGACAATAGATGTACCGCCGCAGTAACTCTCAACCCCTGAAACGCAGAAACCCTGCCGAGGCAGGGTTTTTGGTTGGTGCGCCGTCAGGGTTTCGAACCCCGGACCCGCTGATTAAGAGTCAGCTGCTCTACCAACTGAGCTAACGGCGCGCGTGAGAGAGACTAACAGGAGTTTCGCTCAACAGTGAAATCCGCTGGTGGCGGGCCTGGGACGTGGTTCCGGTGAGCCAGGGTTCCGCGGGCCCCTTAGACTATTGCCAAGAATTTGCCGTCGACCGTGCGAGGGGTAGGACGAACATGGCACAGGCCCAGACGGTGACCCGTCCGTATCGGGGTGTGTTCCGGCGAGCGGTGGTTGCCATGGTGCCGGCGATGATGCTGGGCCTGACGGCATGCGGGGGCGAAGATCCGCAGGGGCCGCAGCCGGTGATCACCGACAAGGGCACTCCTTACGGCGATCTGCTGGTGCCCAGGGTCAATGCCTCGGTGACCGACGGCGCGGTCGGGGTGACTGTCGATGCGCCGGTCACGGTGAGCGCCGAGAACGGTGTGCTCGGCGGTGTCACCATGACCAACGAAGACGGTGTCAGCGTCGCAGGGAAGTTCAGTGCTGACGGGCTGACGTGGTCGACCACCGACCGGCTGGACTACAACGAGCAGTACACCCTCAATGCGCAGTCGCTGGGGCTGGGTGGTGTCGCCAACCGCCGGCTGCGATTCGAGACGCACTCGCCGGCGAACCTGACGATGCCCTACGTCCTGCCCAACGATGGGGAAGTGGTCGGGGTGGGGCAGCCCATCGCCGTCCGCTTCGACGAGAACATCACCGACCGGGTGGCGGCTCAACGGGCCATCACGGTCAAGACCACTCCACGGGTCGAAGGCGCCTTCTATTGGCTCAACAACCGCGAAGTGCGTTGGCGTCCGGCCAAATACTGGAAGCCCGGCACCTCGGTGGACGTGTCCGTCAACACCTATGGCGTCGCGTTGGGCGACGGGTTGTTCGGCCAGGGCAACGTCACCACCCACTTCACGGTGGGCGACGAGGTGATCGCGTCCGCCGATGACAACACCAAGACGCTGACCATCCGGCGCAATGGCGAGGTCATCAAGGCCATGCCGATTTCGATGGGCAAGAACAGCTCTCCGACCAACAACGGCGTCTACATCATCGGTGATCGCTTCGACCACATGGTCATGGATTCGTCGACCTACGGGGTACCGGTCAACTCGCCCAACGGTTATCGCACCGAGGTCGACTTCGCGACTCAGATGTCCTACAGCGGTATCTACGTCCACGGGGCCCCGTGGTCGGTGGGCAGCCAGGGCTACAGCAATGTCAGCCACGGCTGCCTCAATGTCAGCACCGCCAATGCCCGCTGGTTCTACGAGAACACCAAACGCGGCGACATCGTCGAGGTGACCAACACCGTGGGCTCGGTGTTGCCGGGCACCGAGGGCCTGGGGGACTGGAACATTCCCTGGGACCAGTGGCGCACCGGCAACGCCAGCACCTGATTCTCGGCACCGCCCGATTACCTGCGCGGTAATCGACAACGCGTCTCCAATCGGTGAATCTGACTGAGTCCCAGTTGATTACCGTGAAAGAGGCGATATGGCCGAGATCGACGACACTGTCACCGCATACCTGCGCACCTGGAATGCCACCGATACCGTCGAGCGGCGGGCGCTGCTGGAACAGCATTGGGCGCCGAGCGTCACCTACACCGATCCGCTGGCTGAGGTGAGCGGGCACGACGGTATCTCCGGCGCCATCGAGTCCGTCCAGGCCCAGTTCCCGGGCTATGTGTTCACACTCGTCAGCGGACCGGACGCCCACCACCAGCAGGCGCGTTTTCAGTGGGGTCTCGGTCCGCGCGATGCCGAGCCGTTGGTGGTCGGGTTCGACGTGCTGTCCACCGACCCCGAAGGACGGATACAGACCGTTCTCGGGTTCCTGGACCGGGTGCCCGCCTGACTACTTCACAGCGCGGTCCAGTGCCGCAAGCGATTCGGTGAGGAAGTCGCTGTCGAACGGCGGCATCCCGCCGATCTGGTCGCGGAAGCTCTGCGGGGTGTCGGTCCAGTCGTAGGTGATGGTGACGTCGGTCCGGTCGCCGTTGGGGGCCAGGTCGTAGCGCCAGCTCCAGCCGCCCGGTGCATGGTGGCCGGCCTCGTCGAGCTGGCCGGGCAGCCAGGCGATGGTCCGGTCCTTGTCGAACGCGGTCACCAGGTTGTGCATGACGTAATGGCCCCCGGCGGCCGGCAGGAACATGTTGATCGCGAACATCTGGCCGGTCCCGGTGATCGGCTTGGGGTCGATCGCGTCGCGCACCCAGTCGCCGGGTTCGGTGTCGCAATGCCGGGCCGGGTCGGCCAGCACGGCGAACACCTGGGCCGGGGACGCGGAGATGGTCCGGGTGACGACGTAGCGTTCCTGGTCGGTTGATGCGGTCATCGAGAGTCCTTTCCATACAGGCGGGCAATATCCGGGCTGTCCAGCCAGCCCGAGTATGTGGGTTGCGATGGCCACCCTTCTGGGGAATCGAGCCATTCCTCCTGCCGGCCGTACGGCAGCAGGTCGATCAGGGCGAAGGAGTGGCTGAGCTGTTCGGTGCCGCGGCCGTTGGTGTGCCAGGTGCGGTACACGGTGTCGCCGTCACGCAGGAACACGTTGACCGCGAATCCGCCGCCCGGCGCAGCGTCGACGTCGGTACCGAACGAGCTCTCCGACGACGAGTACCAGTCCATCCGGTTACCGACCTTGTCGCGGTAGGCCAGTGCGTCGTCGATCGGTCCGTTGGTGACGATGACGAAACGGGCGTCGTAGTTGTTCAGGAAGTCGAGTCGGGTGAACTGCGACGTGAACCCCGTGCAGCCGCCGCACTGCCATTCGGCGCCGTCGGTCCACATGTGGTGGTAGGTGATCAGCTGGGTGCGACCGTCGAATATGTCGGCCAGCCGCACCGGGCCGTCCGCGCCCATGAGCGTGTAGTCCGGTAGCGCCACCATCGGCAGCCGTCGTCGTGCCGCGGCGATCGCGTCCAGTTCCCGGGTGGCGGCCTTCTCGCGACGCCGTAGGTCGTCGAGCGCGGTGCGCCAGGCGTGCTGGTCGACTATCGGAGGTTTTCCTGTCGTCATGAAGGGCTCCTGATTGCTGTTCGGAGAATCTCGTTCTCTTAAGTGGACCCACCGCGCGTCCGGAACTCATCGCACCCGGTAATGTCCGACGAGCGAAGGGTGGCCTAACACCTCGAGATGAACCATGGAGGTTGATCCAGAATGAGCGGTCAACGAGCCGATGCAGCCGGGCTGCGTCTCCTCGTCGTCGGTGCCTCGTCGGGCATCGGCCACGCTGTTGCGGTCAGTGCCACCGAACGCGGTGCCAAGGTCGCGGTGGCGGCACGGCGCATCGACCTGCTGAATTCCCTGGCGGAGGCGACCGGCGGGTACGCCTTCGAACTCGACGTCGAGGACTCCGCGGCGATCAGCCGGGTGGTCAACGACGCGGCGGACGCCCTGGGCGGCCTGGACGCTGTGGTGTTCACCAGCACGGTGATCCCGTTCGCCTACATCGAGGACACCGACGTAGCCACCTGGTTGCACGCATTCAGCGTCAACACCGTCGGCGCCAACAACGTGCTGCGTGCTGCGGCACCCCGACTGGCCGAGAACGGTGTGGTCCTGGTGGCGTCCAGCTACGACGTGGGCCGCCCGCGGGCCGGTGTGGCGGCGTACAGCGCCAGCAAGGCCGCCCTCGACGAGATCCTGCACTCCTGGCGCATCGAGCATCCCGAGCTGTCGCTGATCCGGGTCGGGGTCGGCCCCACCGATGACACCGAGATCCTTCGCGGCGCCGACCGCGACCTGCTGGACCAGTTGGTCACGACGTGGGTGGCCCAAGGTGCTCTGCCCGCCCGGATGTCGGCCCTGCGCGACGTCGCCAACACCCTGGTGTCGCTGGTGACCACCGCGTACGAGAATCCGACCGTGGTGCCCGAGGTCGTGCAGCTGGCGCCGCGGATCAAGAAGAAGGCCGGCGCGATCGACGCGACGAAGTAGCGGTCGGCCGGGGTGTCCCGGCTCGATCATTTCCTGGCCCGCCGTAGTGGATGGGCCCGTATCCGGCCAGGCGCATTTTTTACTGCCTGCTGTTGGCGGTGGACCGTAGGTGACCGCTGTTGTCGGCTTATGTCTTTGAGGCTGGCTGACACGTTCGAGTTCCTCTCTGCATGACTCTGCATCCGCCTGTGAGCGCGGTACTTTGTCGTCCAATCGTCACCAGATGCCCTGGGCGGCATTAACTGTCACTGCTCCTTCTCGGCGCGGTGCTGGGGCGATCTTGCAGAACCTGAAGCTGCTTCCGGCCGGCGTTTCTATGAGTTTCAAGAGATTCATTGATAATGACAATCATATTCAATAACTTGGACGCTTCGAGTAGACGGTCTACAAGGAGGGTTTCTCATGGCCGCGGTATGGATGGCCTCGCCGCCGGAGGTGCATTCCGCGTTGTTGAGTAGCGGCCCCGGCCCGGGAGCGATATTGGCCGCCGCCGGTGCGTGGTCATCGTTGAGCGTCGAATATGCCGCGATCGCAGAAGAACTCGCCACGGTGCTCGGCGGGGTGCAGGCTGGTGCGTGGCAAGGTCCGAGCTCGGAACGGTATGTGGCAGCTCATCTTCCGTATCTGGCGTGGCTGTACCAGGCCGGCGCCGACAGCGCTGCGGTCGCTGCCCGGCATGAAGCCGCAGCCGCGGCCTATGCCAGTGCCTTGGCGGGGATGCCCACTCTGGTCGAGTTGGCCGCCAACCATGCAAGGAACGCAGTCCTGTTGTCCACCAACTTCTTTGGTATCAACACCATTCCGATCGCCTTGAACGAGGCTGACTACGTGCGGATGTGGATCCTCGCTGCCACCACGATGACCGTCTATCAAGGCGTCTCTGAGGCCGCGGTGGCATCCACCCCGTCTACCCCGGCGGCGCCACGGATCCTGCACGGCGAGCATGACCACGATGACCATGACCATGACCATGACCATGACCATGACCACGACGATGACCACGGCCACGGAGACCTGAGCCCGCTCGACCCGCGATGGTGGCTGGAAGTCGGCCAGGAGCAGATCGAGAACATTCACTTGCTGATCGACAATCTGCTGAATGACCCCGCTGCGCTGTTGACCAACCTGCCCATGGTGTTGGCCGACATGGCTTTCCACGCGGCGCAGCTGTTGCAGGTGGTTGTCCAGCTGTCCCCGGCGCTGATTCAGCCGGCTCTGAGCATCGTGACCGCGAACCTGGGTTGGGCCATCGCAGGCTTGGCCGCAATCCAGCCGCCCGTATCCGGCGTCGCCGAGATTCCGCACGGCGCAGAACCGGGGTCCTGGCCGGCGGCCGGCGGAACATCGTCGGTTCCGAGCAGCTCGCCGGTTCCGACTACGCCCTCCGCTCCGGCGGTCCCCTCGGCCGGGGCGTCGGCAACCACAACCGCCACCTCCGCGCCGGCGCCATCCGCCGCCCCGGGCGGTGGGCCGGGGTTCTTCCCGCCGTACCTGATCGGCGCGCCCGGTGTCGGCGTCCCCGCCGCGGCACGAGCCAACGCCTCGGCCATCGCCAAGAAGAAAGCCTCCGAACCCGATATCGCTGCGGCCGTTGCCGGGGAATCAGCCCGAGAGGCGCGGGCCCGTCGGCGTCGACGAGCCGGGATGCGGGACCGAGGCCATGGCAACGAGTACATGGACCTCCAGGCCGATCCGCAGGAGAGCGCCTCCCCGGGGGCGGCGCAGACGGTGTCGGATCGCGGTGCGGGGCCGATGGGCTTTTCAGGTGTGCTCGACAAGGCAGAAACGACGACGACGGGGTTGACGACGTTGGGCGATGGGGGGTTCGGGGACGGTCCGAGCGCGCCGATGTTGCCGTCGACCTGGGATCCAGACGCGAAGGATTGAGTGCGCGCCGTAGGCGGTGAGACGAGTCATGCTCATCGTCTGGTCTCGCTGATAGCTGCAACACTCGGTGCGTGCAATGGGACTGGCTTTTTCTGACGGCGATGTCATGCGCACTTGTGGGCTGGCTGTTGCGCCTCACAAGGTCCGATGCCCCGCGTCTGCAACTCGCGGCCAACATTCTGCTGATCGGTGGTTTGACTGTCGTCGCAGCCGTCGTGGCGCTGTACGTGGCGTTCTTCGCCCTGCTGCTCTACTGCCCGGCGGCCTGGATCTTCGATGACGGCTGGCCGTTGACCGCGACGGTCTGGTTGCAGGCGACATTGATGATCGTGGCGGTCGTGGCCGCATTGCGGCGCAAGCTGGTCAGCCGGCTACCGGTGCTGGTGTTCGTCGTGACGACGCTGGGATTTGGTGCCTGGCTGTTTCTGCATCCGTGGGAGTGGGTTCCACGTCCGAGCTGAGTGGCGCGGGCAATGAACGCCGGCAATGAAACAGAAACGCCGCCTGCTTGCGCAGACGGCGTTCCCGATATCGGGGTGGCTGACGGGACTCGAACCCGCGACAGCCAGGATCACAACCTGGTGCTCTACCAACTGAACTACAGCCACCATCGCCGGTCAGCCTTTCGGCATATGCGGCTCGTAGATACTAACTGCTCGGGTGCTGTAGCGCCGAATCGGTTTCTGGCGCGTCGTCCTTCGGCGGGCCGAGCTCGGCCGCGATCGCAGCAATATCGCTGGTAGACGGCCCGGGCTGGGCGACGAACGCGGTCGAGCGGTAGTACTTGAGTTCGCGGATCGACTCGTGGATATCGGCCAGGGCGCGGTGGGCGAGGCCTTTTTCGGGCTGGCCGAAGTAGATCCGGGGGTACCAGCGGCGGCACAGTTCCTTGATCGAGCTGACGTCGATCATGCGGTAGTGCAGGTAATCGTCGAGTTTGGCCATGTCGCGGGCGATGAAGCCGCGGTCGGTGGCGATGGAGTTGCCGGCCAGGGGAGCGGCCTTGGCCGTCTTGACGTGGCCGCGGATGTAATCGAGCACCATCTCTTCGGCGGTGGCCACATCGACGGTCGACCGCCGGACTTCTTCGATCAGCCCGGACCGAGTGTGCATCTGTTTGACCACGTCGACCATGGAAGACAGCGCCTCGTCGTCGGTGTGAATGACCACGTCCAGGCCGTCACCGAGGATATTCAGGTCTGCATCGGTGACCAGAACCGCGATCTCGATCAGCCGATCGGACTTGAGGTCCAGGCCGGTCATCTCACAATCGATCCATACCAGTTCGTCTCGCACGAAGATCCACAGTATTCCCATACCGGGCGAGGGGTTGCCACACCCACCACGCGCGCCGCCCGGCAAGTAGTGTCAGACCCCGATTGGCTCGTTCGCGCAAACTGGGAGGACCGCGGCATGACCACCGAATCGACAGCTACCCCCGCGCAGCAGATCGCTGCGGGTTACGCAGTCGAAGGCCAGGCATTGGAATTGGGAACGGTAGTCGTCGACGGCGCCGTCGACCCGGCCGCGCAGGTCCGCATCCCGTTGGCCACGGTCAACCGGCACGGGTTGATCGCGGGTGCCACCGGTACCGGTAAGACCAAGACGTTGCAGGTGATCGCCGAGCAGCTCTCGGGGGCCGGCGTTCCGGTGCTGATGGCCGACGTCAAGGGCGACTTGTCCGGCCTGGCCCGCCCCGGAACCGCCAACGACAAGACCGATCAGCGCGCCAAGGACACCGGTGACAGCTGGACGCCGACGGCGTTCCCGGTGGAGTTCCTGTCGCTGGGCACCGAGGGCATCGGGGTTCCGGTCCGGGCCACCATCACCAGCTTCGGCCCGATCTTGCTGTCAAAGGTATTGGGGCTCAACGCTACTCAGGAGTCCACCCTGGGGTTGATCTTCCACTGGGCCGACCAGAAGGGTCTGCCGCTGCTGGATATCAAGGATCTGCGTTCGGTAATCCAGTACCTCACCAGCGACGAGGGTAAACCCGAGCTCAAAGCGCTCGGCGCGGTGTCGCCGACCACCGCGGGGGTCATCCTGCGCGCGCTGGTCAACCTCGAGGCCGAGGGTGCCGACACCTTCTTCGGGGAGCCGGAGCTGGAACCCAAGGATCTGCTGAGGACCGATGCCCAGGGCCGCGGCATCATCACGCTGCTGGAATTGGGCGCCCAGGCGGCGCGGCCGGTGATGTTCTCCACCTTCCTGATGTGGGTGCTGGCCGACCTGTTCACCACGTTGCCCGAGATCGGCGATGTCGACAAACCCAAGTTGGTGTTCTTCTTCGACGAGGCGCATCTGCTGTTCAACGACGCCTCCAAGGCTTTCCTCGATCAGGTGGAGCAGACGGTCAAGCTGATCCGCTCCAAGGGCGTCGGCGTGTTTTTCTGCACCCAGCTGCCCACCGACATCCCCAACAACGTGCTGTCCCAGCTGGGCGCCCGGGTGCAGCATGCGTTGCGCGCCTTCACACCTGATGACCAGAAGGCCCTGTCGAAGACGGTGCGCACCTACCCCAAGACCGATGTCTACGACCTGGAGAACGCACTGACGTCGTTGGGTATCGGCGAGGCGGTCGTCACCGTGCTCTCGGAGAAGGGTGCGCCGACGCCGGTGGCCTGGACTCGGATGCGGGCGCCGCGGTCGTTGATGGACACGATTGGCACAGACGCGATCACAGCGGCCGCCAAGGCCAGCCCGCTGCAGGCCACCTATGGCCAGACCGTGGACCGTGATTCGGCGTACGAGCGGCTGGCCGCCAAACTGGCCCCGCCGCCGTCGGCCGAGGATCCGGGCGGCTTCGCCGGGGTCGAGGCCTCAGGTGAGATCGAGGCGATGCCCGCCCCCGCACAGCCCCAAGAGCCGGGGATGCTCGAGCAGGTGATCAAGAGTTCGGCGTTCAAGAGCGCCATGCGCTCGGCGGGCACCGTCATCGGCCGCGAGATCACCCGCAGCATCTTCGGGACCGGCCGCCGCCGCTGAGCGGCGAATCAGGCTGCCGCCGCTGAGCGCAGCGCCGTTTTCCACGTCAGGGTCGTCGTCCGTGACTTGAGTTCAAGTGAGGATCAACAGCCCTGGCGTAGAAAACGGCGCCGAGAAGGCGAGAAGTTGAGAAGCCGAGAAGCGCAAGAAAACTAGCCGCCGCCGAGCTTCTTGTAGACAGCGCCGACGATCGGCGTGACGATGCCGCGCGGCGCGTAGCCGCTGGCCATCGACATGGCCTTGGACGTGACGCCGGGAACCACGCGCATCTTGTTCTTGTCGAGGCCGTCCAATGAGAGCTTGGCGGTGTATTCGGTTGAGATCCATAGGAAGTCGGGGATCAGTCGTTCGACCAGGGACTGCTCGGACGCGTCGGGCAGCTCGGTGCGGACCGGGCCCGGCGCCAGCACGGTGACGTGCACGCCCGCGCCCTTGAGCTCGCCGCGCAGCGACTCGCTGAACGTGTTGGCGAACGCCTTGGACGCCGCGTAGGTGGCGTTGTTGGGGATCGGTGAGTTGCCTGCCGCCGATCCGGAGGTCAGGATGCCGCCGGAGCCGCGCTTGACCATTCCGGGCAACACCGCCAAGACCAGATCGTGCACGCCGAGCACGTTCAGCTGCACCTGCGCCTTCTCGCCGGCCGGATCGAGGTCGACGACCGGGCCGAAGGTCGCGGTGCCCGCATTGGCGCACAGGATCGAGATTTCGCGCTGGGCCAGTTCGTCGCACAGGACGCCTCGGGCCGTGGGGTCGACGAGGTCGACGGCACGCACCTCGACGATCACGCCGTAGCGCTCGGTGAGACGTTGCGCCAGTGACGTCAGCACGTCCTCCCGTCGCGCGGTGATGATGAGGTTGTGGCCGCGGGCGGCGAGTTCGGTGGCCAACGCTTCGCCGATGTTCTGCGAGGCGCCGGTGACCACGGCACGGGCATCCGGACTGGGTGCGGGTACTGGCATGCGGCCAATCCTAAGAGGAGCGGGAGGCCATAAGGTGGCGGGCATGACGAACCCAGGGCGAGCGAGGGTGCTCGCGTGGGCATTGTGGGACTGCGGCGCGACGGGCCTCAACGCCATCGTCGTCACCTTCGTGTTCTCGGTGTACCTGACCGGCAGCGTCGGGGCGGATCTCCCCGGGGACACCACGCCGGCCAGCTGGCTGGGCCGGGCCATGACGGTCGCCGGTCTCATGGTGGCCCTGCTGGCCCCCGTGACGGGTATCTGGGTCGACGCGCCGCAGCGGCGGCGCGGGGTGCTGGCCGTGATGACCGGTGCGGCCGTGATGTTCACGGCGGCGATGAGCCTGATCCGTGACGACCACCGCTACCTGATGCCCGGCCTCATCCTGCTGGCCTGCACCGCAGCCTGCAACGAGCTGGCCACCGTGCCCTACAACGCCATGCTGCGACAGCTGTCCACTCCCGAGACGTCCGGCCGGACCTCCGGGCTGGGCCTGGCGTTGGGCTATGCCGGCAGCGTCGTGCTGTTGCTGCTGGCCTACGTCGGGTTCATCGCCGGTGACGGGGACACCCGTGGCCTGCTGGGCATTCCGGCCGCAGACGGGCAGAACGTGCGGGCGGTGATGCTGCTCACCGCGGTCTGGTTCGTGTTGTTCGCGCTGCCGATCTTCATCGTTGTGCCGCGGGTGACCGACGCAGTCCCGGTCGAACGCATCGGCTTCTTCGGTGCCTACCGCAAGTTGTGGGCCGAGATCCGCAGTGAATGGCAGCGCGACCGCAATGTCGTCTACTACCTGGTGGCGAGCGCGGTGTTCCGCGACGGGTTGGCCGGGGTCTTCGCGTTCGGAGCGGTGCTGGGTGTCAACGTCTACGGCATCTCGCAGGCGGACGTGTTGTTGTTCGGGATCAGTGCCTGCGTGATCGCGGCGGTCGGGGCTGTCAGCGGTGGCCTGCTCGATGATCGGGTGGGCTCCAAGCCCGTCATCGTCGGATCTCTGGTCTGCCTCATCGTGGTGGCGCTGTCCCTGCTCATGCTGTCAGGACCGGTGGCCTTCTGGGTGTGTGGCCTGCTGCTGTGCCTGTTCATCGGGCCGACGCTGTCCTCGGCGCGCACCTTGATGCTGCGGATCACCGCGGACGGCAAGGAAGGCGTGGCGTTCGGGCTCTACACGACCGTCGGACGCGCGGCCTCGTTCCTGGCCCCGTGGCTGTTCTTCACCTTCATCGACTTCTTCGGCGCCGACCGCGCCGGGATGGGCGGTCTGGTCCTGGTGTTGGTCGTGGGACTGGCGGGCATGCTCGCCGTGCGGGTGCCCGCACGGCAGCCCGGTCCCGCCGTACCGACGCCGTGAGCCCACGGAGACTTACCGACTCCGTCGGCTCACGGTTCAGGGAGTGCCGACGCAGATCGTGATTCCCGAGCCGGTGCGGTGCTGGGTTTGCACACCGTTGACGGTCACGGTGCAGGCGACGTCAGGGCCGAAGTTCACGACGCTCACACTGGCGGTTTCGGTCGCGGGTGCGGCGAGCTCGACCTGCTTGCTCCACGGCAGCGGGACGTTGAACTCGGTCTGGAGCATGTTGCCGGTGTCCAGGTAGGTGATGTTGATGGCCCGGCCCTCGCCGGTGACCTCGTAGGTGACGCTCTCGGTGGGCCCACCAGGGGTGGTCGCCGTGGGCGGCGCGGTGGTGGGCGCCGGGATCGTGCGCGGAGCGCGCGAGGTCGTGGTGGGCGCCGTCGGCGACACGCTGAAGCTTGGTTGCGGGGTGATCGGCTGCGGTGCGACCACGGTCTCCTGGCTTGACCCGTTGGCGATCACCAACGCGATGACGAGGCCCAGGACCACCAGGATCGCGACCGCCGCCAGGATCCACAGCCACAGCCGGGGTTCGTGGTTGTCGGGCTCCGGCGGGGCAGGGGTGCCCGGCGGTGGGGAACCGGCCCCGTATTGGCCGGTTGCGCCTGCGTCGTATCCGTAGGGAGGGTAGGACGGCAGCTGTTGGGTGGGATTCGGCGCCGAGGATCCAGCCGGTGGCGCCGGATTGGGTACAGCCGGGTACGAGCCCTGATACGGCGGCTGGTTCGAGTACGCCGGATCGGGATAGTCCACGGGGTAGCCGCTACCGAACGATTGGGTCGGCTCGGATCCGTCGCGGCGTGGTGAATCGGTCATGCCCACCTCATGGCTGCGAGGGTACCTGTGCGGATGCTCAGTCCGCTGCGGCCGAGGTCGCGGCGAGCGAGTTGCGGGGACATGCTGGAGTGGACCGCAGAAGTGACGGGAGGACGCGAGGTGGCCGCAGATCGGCATGTGCGGGTGAACTACGGCGCGTCGTTGTCACCGGATGCGACGGCTTTTGCCCACTTGGTCGACGACGGCGGCTACCCGCGCGCGGTGCAGCGGTTCCTGCGCGGCTGGCGGGCCAGCTCCTCACGCGACGTCGAGCTGCCCGTGGTCGGGCCCGTGACGAAGGTCATCCATTCCGCCGACGGCCACTGGCTGGCCTGCCAGGTGGCCCCCGAAGGCGGGACCCGCAGCCAGATCTGGGTGGTGACCACCGATCCCGACGACCGTGACGCGCGCAGGATCGACTACTGGCCGGCCGACGCCGAAGGCACCGCGGAACTCATCAGCTGGGACGGCACCCAGGTCGCGGCGATCCTCACCGGGGAGGACGGCGTCGGCAGTTCGTGCCTGATCGATCCGGCCACCGGGGACACCCTCGTGCTCGACCGGCGCTCGGGCGGTCGGCTCGTGGACGCGTGGGCGGGCGCATCGCTGGTACGGGTCGGCCCGCGCGGATACCAGGAGCTCATCATGTTGTGGGGGCTCACCGAAATTGCGCTGCTGCCATCGGATCCCGGCTCGGTCACCGATTTCGGTGTGATCCTCGACGATCACACCCCGCGCCGGCTCCGCAGTGGTATCGACGGCGAGACCACGCTGTACCACCCGGCCGGCACGTACGGGCCCAACAGCACCGAGGGATTCGTGCGGGCACTGATCCGCAGTGACAACGGCGCCGCGCATGCGCGTCTGCTGGAGGTCACCGTCACTGCCGAGGGGGTGACGTATCACGTCGTCGCGGAGCGGGCCGGCTATGAGCTCGACGAGTTCGTGGTCAGTGACGATCTGTCCACGGTCGCGTTGTTGTGGAACATCGACGGCCGCAGCGAGCTGCAGATCCTGGAGTATGCCGACGAGACGCTGTCGGCACCGATTCCGCTGCCCGGTCCGGTTGCCGGTGAGCTGAGTATCAGCGCGGGCGGCTCGATGGTGGCGGTGACGGTGCAGGGGCCGTCGCTGCCGCGCACGGTCGAACTCGTCGATCCACGTTCACTGGAATGGGAGCGGATCGACCGGGAGCCGAGCAGCGGACCGTTGACCTCGGCGCCGACGCTGGAACGGATCACCGCGCGCGACGGGTTGGAGCTCACCGGGTGGTTGTACCGGCCGCACGGCGAGGTGGTGGGCGCGGCGATGTTTCTGCACGGCGGCCCGGAGGGGCAGGCGCGGCCCGAATACAACGAGATCTTCCCGGCGCTGCTCGATGCCGGCATCGCGGTGCTGACGCCGAATGTGCGAGGCTCGGGCGGATTCGGCCGGGCATTCGTGCACGCCGACGACAAGGAGTTGCGGTTCGCCGCGATCGACGACGTCGCCGATTGCGCCCGGTATCTGCTCGACCTGGGGATCGCGCCGGCCGACCGGCTGGCCTGTACCGGATGGTCGTACGGCGGCTATCTGACCCAGGCGGCATTGGCTTTTCATCCAGAGTTGTTCGCCGCGGGCATCAGCATCTGCGGGATGAGCGACCTGAACACCTTCTATCGCACCACCGAGCCGTGGATCGCGGCGGCGTCCTATCCTGAATACGGCCATCCGGTTGCGGATCATGATCTGCTGGAACGGCTTTCGCCGCTGCCGAAGGCAGATCAGGTGATCGCGCCACTGTTGCTGGTGCACGGCGGCAACGACACCAACGTGCCGCCTGACGAGTCGCGTCAGATGTATGACGCGCTCACCGTGCTGGGGCGTACCGCCGAACTCCTCATCTTCGAGGACGACGGGCACGAGATCGCCAAGCGGGAGAACCGTGCCGTGCTGGTCGATGCCGCGACCCGTTGGTTGGCCAAGGCGTTCGGCGTCTAGCCGCTTGCGGTGAGCGCCGCCAGTGTCATCCGGCGCAGTACCGCGCGTGAATGTGTCTTGGGTGCAGCGGGTCTCACGCTGTACGGGGTGGAGTTCAGCAGGCCGAACGCGGCATGGGCCATCACCCGGGCATCGTCCTCGGTCAGGTCCGGGTCGAGCCGCGTCAGGACCGTCACCCAGATCTCCACATACTGACGCTGGGCGCGGCGCACCTGTCGTCTGGCCGTATCGGGAAGGTGGGCCAGGTCGCGGTCCTGGATGCGGATCAGGTCGGATTCACCGAAGACGAAGTCGAGGTGGAAGTCCACCAGGGCGTCCAGCGACTCTGCGGGGTCGTCGGTCCGCGCGGTGACTTCCTGTGCCCCGGCAAGCAGGCGGGTACTGATCCCGACGAGCAGTTCGACCAGCAGGGCTTCCTTGTTGGGGAAATGCCGGTAGATGGCAGGTCCGCTGATTCCGACCGCCGAGCCGATGTCCTCCAGGCGCACCGCGAGATAGCCGCGTTCGGCCACCAGCCGCTCGGCGGCAGCGATCAGCTGGCTACGGCGATCGGATTTGGCCTTACTGCGACGAGTGACGGCGCTGTCGGGCATGGCGCCTCCGGGAGGGTAGACAACTCAGTTAATGAAAACTAACCTATCACGAGTTAGTTGTCATTAACCGAAATGGGAGCTGCCTTGTCATCGCACCGCGACGAGCATCTGGCGCTGGTCGACCAGCTGCGCGCCAAGCTCGCCACCGCCGCCCTCGGCGGCCCCGAGCGGGCCCGTCAACGTCACGTCGACCGGGGCAAATTGCTGCCCCGCGACCGCGTCGACGGCCTGCTGGACCCGGGCAGCCCGTTCCTGGAGATCGCCGCGC
Organism: Mycobacterium sp. DL99; assembly: GCF_004762045.1. Lineage (GTDB taxonomy): Bacteria > Actinomycetota > Actinomycetes > Mycobacteriales > Mycobacteriaceae > Mycobacterium. Next base: position 4,430,971 of record NZ_SJOM01000007.1, on the reverse strand, counting down.
TGGCGGCCGACGGGATGTACGACGACGAATGTCCGGGCGCCGGAATGATCGCCGGCATCGGCCGGGTCTCCGGCCGGGAATGCCTGATCGTCGCCAACGACGCCACCGTCAAGGGCGGCACGTACTACCCGGTCACGGTCAAGAAGCACCTGCGCGCGCAGGAGATCGCCCTACAGAACAAGCTGCCGTGCATCTACCTGGTCGACTCGGGCGGTGCGTTCCTGCCACGCCAGGACGAGGTGTTCCCAGACCGCGAGCACTTCGGTCGCATCTTCTACAACCAGGCCACCATGAGCGCACAGGGCATCGCGCAGATCGCCGCCGTGCTCGGCTCGTGCACCGCGGGCGGGGCGTATGTGCCCGCGATGAGCGACGAGGCCGTCATCGTGCGCAATCAGGGCACGATCTTCCTCGGCGGTCCGCCGCTGGTGAAGGCGGCCACCGGTGAGATCGTCACCGCCGAGGACCTCGGCGGCGGGGACCTGCACTCCAAGACCTCGGGCGTCACCGACCACCTGGCCCACGACGACCGTGACGCTCTGCGGATCGTGCGCAACATCGTCGCCACCCTGGGGCCGGCCGAAGCGCCGCCGTGGGCCGTGGCGCCCACCGTGGACGCCGTCGCCGACCAGACCGAGCTCTACGACGTGGTTCCGGTCGACGCCCGCGTGCCCTACGACGTGCACGAGGTGATCACGCGCATCGTCGACGGCGGCGAGTTCAACGAATTCAAGGCCGAGTACGGCACCACCCTGGTCACCGGGTTCGCCCGCATCCACGGCCACCCGGTCGGCATCGTCGCCAACAACGGTGTGCTGTTCGGCGAATCCGCGCTCAAGGGAGCGCATTTCATCGAGCTGTGCGACAAGCGCAAGACGCCGTTGTTGTTCCTGCAGAACATCTCCGGGTTCATGGTCGGCCGCGACTACGAGGCGTCGGGCATCGCCAAGCACGGTGCCAAGATGGTCACCGCGGTGGCCTGTGCCCGGGTGCCGAAGCTGACCGTGGTGATCGGCGGCTCCTACGGCGCGGGCAACTACTCGATGTGCGGGCGCGCCTATTCGCCCCGGTTCCTGTGGATGTGGCCCAACGCGCGCATCTCGGTGATGGGCGGCGAGCAGGCCGCTTCGGTTCTGGCCACCGTGCGCGGCGAGATGAGCGCCGAGGAGGAAGAACAGTTCAAGGCGCCGATCCGGGCCCAGTACGAGCACCAGGGCAATCCGTACTACTCGACCGCCCGGCTCTGGGATGACGGGGTGATCGACCCGGCGGACACCAGAACCGTGCTCGGACTTGCCCTTTCGGTTGTCGGCCAGGCTCCGCTGGAGCCGGTCTCCTACGGCGTATTCCGGATGTGATGATGACCTCAAGTTCATTGTTTGACACAGTCCTCGTCGCCAATCGCGGCGAAATCGCGGTGCGGGTCATCCGCACCCTGCGGACCATGGGCATCCGATCGGTGGCGGTCTTCAGCGACGCCGACGCGGCGGCGCGCCACGTCCTCGAGGCTGACGTGGCTGTCCATATCGGCCCTGCCGCGGCGCGGCAGAGTTACCTGAACATCGACGCCGTGGTCGCGGCTGCGCAGCGCACCGGTGCGCAGGCGGTACACCCCGGCTACGGATTCCTCTCCGAGAACGCCGAGTTCGCCGCCGCACTGCAGGCCGCGGGCATCGCTTTCATCGGACCGCCGGCTTCGGCGATCGCCACGATGGGGGACAAGATCGCGGCCAAGGCCGCGGTGTCGGCGTTCGGTGTCCCGGTCGTGCCGGGTATATCGCGTCCCGGCCTGACCGATGAGGATCTGATCGCGGGGGCGCCCGAGGTCGGCTTCCCTGTCCTGGTCAAGCCGTCGGCAGGTGGTGGCGGCAAGGGCATGCGGGTGGTCGAACAGGCTGCCGATCTTCCTGCCGCGTTGACCAGCGCCCGCCGCGAGGCCGCCGCCGCCTTCGGCGACGACACCCTGTTCCTCGAACGATTTGTGTTGCGGCCCCGGCACATCGAGGTGCAGGTGCTGGCCGACGGCCATGGCAACGTGATTCACCTCGGCGAGCGCGAATGCAGCTTGCAGCGCCGGCACCAGAAGGTCATCGAGGAGGCGCCGTCACCGCTGCTGGACCCGGCCACCCGGGCGCGCATCGGGCAGGCCGCCTGCGATACCGCGCGTAGTGTCGATTACACGGGTGCAGGCACCGTGGAATTCATCGTGTCCGCCGATGCACCCGACGAGTTCTTCTTCATGGAGATGAACACCCGGTTGCAGGTCGAACATCCGGTCACCGAGATGGTCACCGGAGTTGACCTGGTGGAGCAGCAGGTCCGGATCGCCGCAGGCGACAAGCTCGCGATCGGCCAGGACGACATCGTGATGACCGGCCATGCCGTAGAAGCGCGGGTCTACGCCGAGGACCCGGCCAACAGCTTCCTGCCCACCGGCGGCCCGGTGCTCGGGCTGCGGGAGCCCAGTGGGCCGGGCGTGCGGGTGGATTCCGGCCTGGCCGCGGGCACCGTGGTCGGCAGTGACTACGACCCGATGCTCTCGAAGGTCATCGCCCACGGCGCGGACCGGACCGCGGCGTTGCACAAGCTGGACCGGGCGCTGGCCGATACCGCGGTGCTGGGCCTGACCACCAACACAGAGTTCCTGCGCTTCCTGCTGGCGGATCCCGATGTGGCGGCGGGCCGGTTGGACACCGGCCTGCTGGACCGTCGCGCACCGGATTTCGCGCCGCAGGCCCTCGGCGATGCAGAGCTGATCGCGGCGGCGGCCTACCAGTGGATCAGCAACTGGGTGCAGGCCGGCGACGAGCTGTGGGCCCGGCCGACCGGCTGGCGGGTGGGGGAGCGTGCTCCGGCCGCATTCCGGCTGCGGGCCGCCGAGCGCACGGACCACGTGTACCTCACCGGTGTCCCGAGCCGGGCCACCGCGTCGGTCGAGAACGGCGAAACACACACTCTGAGTGCTGCTTTCGCCGGCGACCAGTTCACCGTCACCCTCGATGGCATGCGTACCGAGTATCTGGTCGCCACGCAGCTGAGCGGAGGCGTCGGTCAGCTCTGGCTTTCGGGCGGCGGACGCAGCTACGTCGTCGAGGAAGTACGTGAGGCGCCGGTGCGGCCCGATGACGAGCACAGCGGCGACGCCGAACTCGTCAGCCCCATGCCGGGGTCGGTTGTGGCCGTGGGTGTTACGAACGGCGCTGAGGTGACGGCCGGCACCACGGTGGTCACCGTGGAGGCGATGAAGATGGAACACGCCCTGACCGCACCGATCGACGGTGTGGCCGAACTACTCGTCGCCGTCGGCGACCAGGTCAAGGTGGGTCAGCCACTGGCCCGAATCACCGCTCACACACAGGAGAACGAGCAATGAGCGACTTTCTGTCGACCGGCACGCTGCCGGATCACTACGCGGAACTGGCCAAGACCGTCCGCGACTTCGCCCAGAGCGTGGTCGCCCCCGTGGCCGCCAAGCACGATGAGGAACATTCGTTCCCCTACGAGGTCGTGGACGGCATGGCCGACATGGGCCTGTTCGGTCTGCCGTTCCCCGAGGAGTACGGCGGCATGGGCGGCGATTACTTCGCACTGTGCCTGGCCCTGGAGGAACTCGGCAAGGTCGACCAGAGCGTGGCCATCACGCTGGAGGCCGGAGTCTCGCTGGGCGCCATGCCGGTCTACCGCTTCGGCAACGACGCGCAGAAGCAGGAGTGGCTGCCGCTACTGTCCAGTGGCAAGGCACTGGGTGCGTTCGGCCTGACCGAGGCGGGCGGTGGCAGCGACGCCGGCGCCACCAAGACCACCGCCAAGATGGACGACGGCCACTGGATTATCAACGGCTCCAAGCAGTTCATCACCAACTCCGGCACCGACATCACCAAGCTGGTCACCGTGACCGCGGTGACCGGGGAGCGTGAGGGCGGCAAGAAGGAGATCTCCTCGATCCTGGTGCCGGTGCCCATCGAGGGATTCACCGCCGAACCCGCCTACAACAAGGTGGGCTGGAATGCCTCGGACACTCACCCGCTGAGCTTCGACGACGTGCGGGTGCCGGCCGAGAACCTGCTCGGCGACCGTGGCCGCGGCTACGCCAACTTCCTGCGCATCCTGGATGAGGGCCGCATCGCCATCGCGGCGCTGTCGGTCGGTGTCGCGCAGGGCTGCGTGGATGAATGTGTGAAGTACGCCAAGGAACGTCAGGCTTTCGGCGCAGCCATCGGCACGTACCAGGCCATCGCCTTCAAGATCGCCCGGATGGAGGCCCGAGCCCACGCGGCCCGCGCGGCGTACTACGACGCGGCCGCGCTGATGCTGTCCGGCAAGCCGTTCAAGAAGGCCGCCTCGGTGGCCAAGCTGGTGTCCAGCGAGGCCGCGATGGACAACTCCCGCGACGCCACCCAGATCTTCGGCGGCTACGGATTCATGAACGAATACCCGGTGGCGCGGCATTACCGGGACAGCAAGATCCTCGAAATCGGCGAGGGGACAACCGAAGTGCAGCTGATGCTGATCGCGCGGGAGGCGGGCCTGTGAGCGAAGCCAAGAAAGTAATCGAGCAGCGCGGGCTGTGGTTCGAGGAGTTCGAGATCGGTGTGCGTTACCTGCACCGTCCCGGTCGCACGATCACCGAGGCCGACAACGTCCTGTTCACCACGCTCACCATGAACACCCAGGCACTGCACCTGGATGCCGCGTTCTCCGACGCCCTGCCGCCGTTCAACGCCCGGTTGGTCAACTCGATGTTCACGTTGTCGACGCTCGTCGGGCTGTCGGTGGCCCAGCTGACCCAGGGCACCATCGTCGGCAACCTCGGGTTCTCCGAGATCGCTTTCCCCAAGCCACTTTTCCACGGTGACACGCTCTACGCCGAAACCGAGATCACCGAGAAGCGGGCGTCCAAGAGCCGGCCGGGGGAGGGCATCGTGACGTTCGCGCACACGGGCCGCAACCAGCACGGTGACATCGTGGCGACGGCGTCGCGCAAGACCATGGTGCGCATGCGCCCGGAGGGAGATTCCTGATGACGGTCCAGGCACCGGGCCCGGGTTGGCTGTTCTGCCCGGCCGACCGTCCCGAGCGGTTCGAAAAGGCCGCGGCCGCAGCCGATGTGGTGATCCTCGACCTCGAGGACGGGTGCGCGGCCAAGGACCGACCGGCCGCGCGTCAGGCGTTGATCGACACCCCGCTGGATCCGGCGCGCACCGTGGTGCGGGTCAACCCGACCGGCACCGCCGACCACGAACTCGACCTGAAGGCGGTCGCGGCCACCGACTACACCACCGTGATGCTGGCCAAGACCGAGCATGCCGATCAGGTGCGTGCCCTGGCGCCGTTGGACGTCGTGGTGCTGATCGAGACACCGTTGGCCGCGCTGAACGTGGTGGAGCTGGTTCAGCCCGACAACGCCTTCGCGGTGATGTGGGGGGCGGAGGATCTGTTCGCGGTCACCGGTGGCACCGCCAACCGCTGGCCTGACGGCACGTACCGCGACGTCGCCCAGCACGTGCGGTCGCAGACTCTGCTGGCCGCCAAGGCCTACGGGAAGCTGGCACTGGATTCGGTGTACCTCGACATCAAGGATCTCGACGGCCTGCGGGCGGAGTCCGACGACGCCGTCGCCGTCGGATTCGACGCCAAGGTGGCGATCCACCCCACGCAGGTCGCCGTCATCCGGTCCGCCTATGCCCCGACCGATGAGCAGATCGCCTGGGCGCGAGCAGTGCTCGATCGGGTGGCAGGCGAACGTGGTGTCTTCCAGCACGACGGCCTGATGGTCGACGCTCCGGTTCTGCGGCGCGCCGAGCGGATCGTCGCGCTGGCGCCGCGGAGCTGATCACCGGCCGGTCCTTGTCCGACACGCCTCCAATCCGTTACCCGTGATGCGCGTGGCCGGATTCGATTCGGGCGCATAATGGCGATATGCCCCAGTGCTGCGACGGGCCGAGCGGATCGTCCAGCTAGCGCCACACCCAGGCATCTAGCCGGAGGCCTCTCACCAGGGGTTTTGCCCGTACCGCCGCTGCCCTGAGCACCTCATGGACTGGCGGCGCGACATGCCGCCACCCGAGAAGGAGGCGGTATGGCTGAGCGCTATCCGGCACTGAGTGTCGATCTGGATCCGGTGCGTCTGGTCGACGCAGAAGGGTCGCCCACCAGCGAAACGCGCTACAGCCGCGATCTGCCCCACGAGACACTGGCCTGGCTCTACGAATCGATGGTCGTGACTCGTGACCTGGACGTCGAATTCGTCAACCTGCAGCGCCAGGGTGAGCTGGCGCTGTATGCGTCCTGCCGCGGCCAAGAGGCAGCCCAGATCGGGGCGACCGCCTGCCTCCGCAAGACCGACTGGCTGTTTCCGCAGTACCGGGAGATCGGGGCGTTCCTGCTGCGCGGGATCACCCCGGGCCAGATGGGTGCGACCTGGCGGGGGCAATGGCACGGCGGTCGCGAGTTCACCAGCCGCTGCGTCGCCCCGATCGCGATTCCGATCGGCACCCACGGACTGCATGCGGTCGGCGCTGCGATGGCCGCGCAGCGTCTCGGCGAGGACTCGGTGACGGTCGCGTTCCTCGGCGACGGCGCCACCAGTGAGGGCGATGTGCACGAGGCGCTCAACCTGGCGTCGGTGTTCCGCGCGCCGTGCGTGTTCTTCGTGCAGAACAACCAGTGGGCGATCTCGGTGCCGGTGAGCAAGCAGCAGGCCGGGCCGTCGATCGCACACCGGGCCATCGGCTACGGCATGCCGGGTATCCGCGTCGACGGCAACGATGTGCTGGCCTGCTATGCGGTGATGGCCGAGGCCGCCGAACGCGCCCGTGCGGGCGCAGGCCCCACGCTCATCGAGGCCGTCACCTACCGGATGGGTCCGCACACCACCTCCGACGATCCGACCCGCTATCGGTCGGCCGACGAGGTCGACGAGTGGCTTGCCCGCGACCCGATCGCGCGGTACCGCACCTATCTGCAGAACGCCGGCGTGCTCGACGAACGACTCGAGCAGCGCGTGGCCACACGCTCACGGCGGCTGTGCGCAGAATTGCGCGACTCTCTCGTCGGGGCGGCGGACCCCGATCCTGCCGAACTGTTCGACACCGTATACGCCGAGATCACCCCGGATCTGGCACGCCAACGCGATGCGCTGTTGGCCGAACTGGCGAAGGAGGCGTAAGACTCATGACCCAGATCATCGATCGTCCTGCCGCTCAGGGTGATTCGCCGGAGCCATGGGAGCCGATGCTGGCTCCGGTCAGAATGCCCGCACCGCCGGCGTCGACGGCGCGGCCCGCCGAACTGACCATGGTGGCGGCCATCAACCAAGCGCTGCGCGACGCGATGGACGCCGACGACCGTGTGCTGGTGTTCGGCGAGGATGTCGCTACCCTCGGTGGGGTCTTCCGAGTCACCGAGGGACTGTCCGAGACCTTCGGCGCCGAAAGGTGTTTCGACACTCCGCTGGCCGAATCGGCGATCATCGGTGTGGCAGTCGGCCTGGCGATCCGCGGGTTCACCCCGGTACCGGAGATCCAGTTCGACGGGTTCAGCTATCCGGCCTTCGATCAGATCGCCAGTCATCTGGCCAAATACCGGATGCGCACCCACGGCGACATCAACCTGGGGGTGACGGTGCGGATTCCGTCGTTCGGCGGCATCGGTGCGGTTGAACACCATTCGGAGTCCACCGAGTCGTACTGGTTGCACACGGCGGGTCTCAAGGTGGTCGTACCGTCCACGCCGTCGGACGCGTACTGGCTGCTGCGGTATTCGATCAGCAGCGCCGACCCGGTGATCTTCCTGGAGCCCAAGCGACGTTACTGGGCACGCGAACTCGTCGATACCAGCGCGCCCGCTCCGCCCATCGGCCGGGCGATGGTGCGGCGCAACGGAACCGACGTCACCGTCATCACCTATGGCGGATTGGTGGCCACTGCGCTCAACGCCGCGGAGCTGGCCGCAGAGCAGGGCTGGAGCCTCGAGATTGTCGATCTGCGCTCACTGAACCCCCTCGACTTCGACACGGTTGCGGCGTCGGTGCAGCGAACCGGCCGAGCCGTCGTCATGCATGAGGGGCCCCGTACCCTCGGCTTCGGGGCCGAACTGGCTGCCCGGATCTCCGAGGAGTGCTTCTACGATCTTGAGGCACCGGTCTTGCGTGCCACCGGTTTTGACACGCCCTATCCGCCGGCCCGGCTGGAGAAGGTGTGGCTGCCCGGCGTCGACCGCCTGCTCGACTGCGTCGAGCGCACGATGGTGCAGCCGTGAACCGGGAGTTCCTGGTCCCCGATCTCGGTGAGGGGTTGCAGGACGCCACGATCACCAGCTGGTGCGTTGCGGTGGGCGACACCGTCGAGCTCAATCAGACGTTGTGCACGGTCGAGACCAACAAGGCCGAGGTGGAGATACCCAGCCCGTTCGCCGGGCAGGTGCTCGAGCTCGGCGGCAAGGCGGGGGATACCTTGACCGTTGGGTCACTGTTGGCCCGGATAGACACCGATGAGCTGGCCGAAGCACCAATCGGGTCCGTGAAAAATGGTGCGACACCCCGTAAGTCGGTGCTGGTCGGGTATGGCACCGACGACACCATGGATGTCAGTAGGCGGGCGCCGAGTTCGGAGAGCCCGCGGGCGCGGGCCAAACCTCCGGTGCGCAAACTGGCGGCGGACCTGCACGTCGACCTCCAGAAGGTGGCGCCGGGATCCGGGCCCGAGGGGATCGTCACGCGCGACGACGTCCTGGCCGCAGCGGGCAGTGCGGACATCATCGACGTCGGTGGCGTGCAGGCCGCGATGGCGCGGCGGATGTCGTTGTCACGTAAAGAGATACCCGATGCGCACGCCCGGGTGGACGTGGACTGTGCTGCGTTGTCACAGCTGCGGGACCGCATCAAGGTCACGGATGCCGAAGTCCCCGCCACACCGTTCGTGCTGACGCTACGGCTACTGGTTCTGGCGCTGAGGCGGCATCCGATGCTGAACTCCACCTGGCTCGAAACCGCCGAAGGGCCACAGATTCACCGGCATCCGGCCGTACACCTGGGTTTCGGGGTAGCCACGCCCCGCGGACTGCTGGTCCCGGTGATCCGGGACGCGCAATCGATGACGACGCGAGAGTTGGCCGCAGCGGTGGCCCGGCTGGTCGAGCAGGCGAGAGCCGGAACGCTCAGCCCGGCCGAGCTGAGCGGGTCGACGTTCACGGTGTCGAACTTCGGAGCACTCGGCCTGGACGACGGCGTGCCGGTGATCAACTATCCGGAGGCCGCGATTCTCGGGATGGGATCGATGAAACCGCGGCCGGTCGTGGTTGACGGGGCCGTGGTGGCTCACCCCACGATGTCGTTGACCTGTGCCTTCGACCATCGCGTCGTCGACGGTGCCCAGGCCGCCGCGTTCCTGCGTGACCTGCGTTCACTGATCGAGGCGCCCGAATTGGCGCTGATCGAACTGTAGCGGAGAGTCGAAGCGGCTATTTGCGCTTGGCCGCGGCCAAACGCTCTGCGAATTCCGGGGATTCGATGGAGCGCGCCTGCGGACCGAGTTCGATGTCGACGGCGGTCCCGTGCTGGTCGATGTCGACTGTCCCCGGGTTGGCGGTGGCCCGCATCGAGGCCTTGGTGGCGATCACGACGTCACGTGGGGCGCTTGCGGGTCCGGCGGCCAGCATACGTGCAGCGCCCACCGGATCCTCGGCGATCGACAGCGCCAACCCGTGGCGTACCGCGGACTCGGCGTCGAAGCGCATGCCGAACAACAGCGCCGCCCGGGCCACCTGCGGGCCGACGCCTCGCTGCAGCATCCAGGTGGCGCCGCCGCCGGGATGGATACCCAGCTTCTGGAACCGCGGATCGAACAGCGCGCTCGGGCCGGCGATCCGGACGTCGGCGGCCAGCGCCAGGTTGAGGCCTGCGCCGACGGCGGCGCCGTTGACCGCGGCGATGGTCGGGAGCGTGCAATTGGCGACCGCCAGGAAGCCGTCGTAGATCTTGCGCAGTCCGTCTTCGGTGGCCTCGCCCAGCGCGGTGAGGTCGGCACCGGCGCAGAACGCCTTGCCTGCACCGGTGACGATCACGGCGTGTACGTCGGGGTTGGCCTCGGCGGCCTCGACCGCGGCGCGCAGGGCCGCCGACATCTCGAAGGTCACCGCATTGCGGCGATCGGGGTCGTTGACGGTGATGACTGCGATGTGATCGTCGACGCTGACCAACACGGAATCCGGCACGAGGTCACCCTAGCCCTCCGTGCCGTCCGCGCGCTCAGGCGTGGGTGACCACAAAAGTTCATCGAAACGTCAGTCGCGGTGCCCAGCGGTCCGGCCTCCGCGAGCGGACAATGATCCGGTGACGGCCGACATCGCCGGTTTTTCTGGCGCCCCGGGAGCCGGGTCGGTGCAGCCGACGCGGCGTCGTCTGCTGTTGTTGGCTGCCGGGTCGGTGTTTCTGATCGACGTGGGTACCAAGACGCTTGCCGTGGGCATGCTCCAGCCCGGTCGCACCGTCCCATTGCTCGGCAACTGGCTGGTATGTGAACTCACCCGTAACTCTGGTGCGGCCTTGTCGATGGCCGCGGACCGTACCGTGATGCTGACCCTCGTCGTTCTGTCCGTGGCCGGGGCGATCGCCTGGATCGGTGCCCATGTGCGCTCGCCGTGGTGGGCTCTCGGCCTCGGGACGATCCTCGGCGGCGCCACGGGCAACCTCGTCGACCGGCTGTTCCGCGCTCCCGGCCCGCTGCGCGGGCATGTGGTCGATTTCCTGGCGGTCGGCCCGATGCCGGTGTTCAACGTGGCGGACATCGCCGTGTTGGCGGGCGTGGTCTGGTTGATTGCGTTGTCGCTGTCGGGTTTTCCGTTCAACGGCGCGGCTCGGACCTCAGGGCCGCATGCCGGAAGTTGATCAGGAGCGCTGGGTCGGTTCAGCCGAAAGCCCCCCGACCACTCCTTGGTACGAGACCACCGCGGCGATCGTCGTTGCCGGTGTGGGCGGCCTGGTGGCCATCGGTGTGCTGGTGTTCGCGATCCTGACGACGTCGCACCACTCAGTGCTGCCTACCCAACCCGAGCGGCTCACACCGGTGACGCCGACGAAGTCGATGCCGTCGCGGTCGGCGACAACCACCACCACCAGCACGCGGTCACCGGTGAGCACCAGCGAAGGCATCGGAACGCCAAGTGCGCCACCGCCGGAAGTCCCGGTGGAGACCACCGCGCCGCCGACCACGACGATGTCGAATCCCTACGCCACCACGTCGGCGCCCAATGGGGCAGCGTTCTGATGCAAGCCGACCCGATCGCTCGAACCGAAGGTCAACCGAAACCGATCCCGATTCCGCCCCAGACGCCGTCGTCGGGTTCGTTGGGGCACGACACATCCACGTAGACAGTGGTATTCGCCGGGTCGGTGCCGGGCGACCGATCGGGATTGTGAACGGCCGTCGCCCTGCAGCGTGTGAGCGGTTCGCTACTGACCCCGCTGACCCAATTGATCTGGACGTTGTAGCCCTTGGCGGTGAGATCGTTGATCGTGTCGGCCGCCGATCTGGTGCCCGCGGTCGGGTCTGCTCCGGCAGGCGGGGCCAGGAAGATCACCGCACACAGCACACCGAAGGATACGAGTGTCTTCGCGCGACTCGACTCCCGCGGCATGATGATCCTCCCAGCGGTCGGACCGGCTTTGCCAGTCTATTCCGCCGGATGGGTCCGTGGGAGATCAGGAATTCGAGCCCTCGTCGGGGCACTGCACGTCGACGTAGACCGTCACTTCTGACTTGGGCAGGGCCGGCGACCCACGGTTGGGGTTGTGGATCGAATTGACCCGGCACAGCGACAGCGACAGTGTGCTGGTGCCGCCGACCCAGTTGATAGCCACGTTGTAGCCCTCGGCGTTCAGGGCTGAGATGGTCTCGTCAGCCCGCTGGCCGCTGCCTGCAGTCGGTTCCGCCGCCGCCAACGGCGCGCCCCCGATCGCAAGGGCCGGGATCATCACGGCCAGCCCGGTGATTGTCGAATTCCGTGTTCGCATCAGCATCTCGACCTCCCGGCGGTCGGATCTCATGCTGTCGCTCTTACCGGTAGCCCCGACCGCTGCCTGTAAGTGTATTCCTGATGTACAGAAAGTTAACAGGAACTTACCAAACAGTGTCTGGCTGACGCTCTCGGCGCGTTCTGTCCGGCTAGCGGGCCGGCAGGGCGCAGAAGGTTCGGCGGGTACAAATAGTTCGGGCAGCGTCCGGGGAAGTACCGGACGCTGCCCGAATGTCGATCTGTAGAGCTAGGGAGCAGGCGGAGCGGGAGCGGGACCCGCGGGCGGTACCGGGACTCCCGGTGCCGGCGGCGGTGCTGCCGGATCCGGGAGATTCTCACCGAGACCCTGCGGAATATTCGTTCCCGGCGGGGGAGCGGTCCCCGGAAGTGGTTCACCGAGTTGCTCTTTGGGCAGCTGGCCCAGCATCGCGCCACGCAGGTTCCCGTTGCGGTACATGTCGCGCATGTTCCGCATCCAGTCGAGCCCGGAGATATCCGCGTTCTCCTGACCTGGTGCGACTCCGACCACGGTGCCCTGACCGGGTGCCGAAGGTTTCTCGTTCTGCGGGAAGAAGTTTCCGTTGTTGAACGCCCTGAGGTTGGGTGCCTCGGTCGGTGGTGGGGCGCCCGGTGCGGACGGCACCGAGTACTGCCCGAGGAGCGCACCGGGACTCATGTCGACCCCGTTCGGGACGCCCAACCTGCCAGGTGCCGTATCGGTTCCGGTCTGCCCCAGAACCGACAACCCGTTCGGCCCGAGTGGTGCGCCCATCAGGGGTACCTCGGGTCCTGGTGGGGGAGGCGGCTCCACAGCGGGAGCTGGGGCGGCGACCGCGGGAGCGCCTGGGACCTCCGGTGGTGCCGGGTCGGCTGCGGCGGTTGCCGAGCAGGCAACCGCCACGCCGACTGCGAACAGCCCGGCTGTGGCGAGGTTGGCCACCACGTTCCTGGTCGGCAATGTGCTGTCCGCCTCTCGTGGTTTTGGGCCCTGCCGTTCAGCGACACGCCATGGTCGTCTGAACCCAACGGGCCCAAGGAATCTGTCGCGACGAATCATTAACCGGTTGCGTTTCGATTCGGTGAACAACGCCCCAACAATTGCCGCCGCATTCCCGTCCAGCTGGATTCCCGGAACCTGTGAAGTTGCTGGGAAAGGGCATGCGCCGCAGCGCATTACATATATGAGGAAACAGCAGCGACTGCCGGCACGCAATGGACGACCCTTGGAGGTGGTCGGTTGGCCGGCTGTTCACTTTTTGGACATGTGCAACCCCGACCGTGAGGGGCATCCGGGGGGTACAGCTGATGCGTCGAGGGGGCGCGGACGTGAACTGTGGCGCGCAGCGCCGAATTGCTACCGATTGACGGAGGAATCGTTGAGGTCGTCTCAGGTGTACGAGCGAGGGTTTGCATCGCTGCTCATTGCGGTCGGCATCGGCTTCGCTGCCATGCCCATGGCAGTTGCCGAGCCGGGCGACGAGTCAGGTGCTCCGGGGCCGGCAGCGCCTGCCGTGCCCGAGTTGCCCCCGGTGACAGCCGGAGTGCCGGCTGCGGGTCCGGTGCCCGTGCCGGTTGCCAGCACGGATGATCCCGGCGTGCCGGCGGTTACGGCCTGCTCCACGTTCGCGAGTGCGCTTGACTCCGCCTCGACGTTCTACGGTGATTTCGCGGATTCCATTGAAGGCGTGGAGCGCCCCGACTACGGCGACCCGACGATCAGCACCACCAACACCAGTGGCCGGACCGCGCTGCGTGAGGCCGCCGCGTCGGCGATGAACGCCGCCGGCACCCCCGGACTTTCGCCCGAGATCGCCAACCCGATGCGGTCATGGTCCTTCGGCGCCACCAAGCTGCTCCTGAAGATGGGGCTGCGTACCGGCGGTCAGTCACTCAATGACACGGCCACCCAGCTCAACACCGACGCCAACAACGCCCAGATGGCCTGCGCCGCCGCCGGCACCCACGCATGACGGCAAACTCAAACTCGTTGTCCTGATTGGGTAATCGCGCAGCGCCCCGGTTCGCGTCACCTCTGAGAATCCGTCCCCCACCGCGCGGTGAACCGTGCCGTCAGTAAAGGATTGCCGTGATCCGGCTTGCGATCTCGCTGCTCATGTTCGTGCTGTTGGCGACCAGTTGTGCCGGCAATGGTGACAAAGCCCAGGGGCCGCCGAAAGACGTACCCAAGTCGGCGCTCGAGGGACTGCTGCTCAGTACCGACGAGGTCAACACCCTGATGGGGACCGAGGGGATGACGGCACACCCGCCTGTCACCGAGATGGGCGATCATCGCAATCTGCTGCCCAATCTGAACTGCCTCGGTGCTTGGCAGGTCGATGAGGCGGCCATCTACGGGGATCGCTGGACCGCCATGCGCCAGGTGCTGCTGCGCGCGCCGGACAACGATGACTGGGAAAACCTGCTGGTGCAGTCGGTCGTCATCTTCCCGTCCGCGCAGGATGCCACCGACTTCTTGAACCAATCGGCGGACCGTTGGTCCAAGTGCACCAACCACCACGTGAACATCACCCTCAATGGTGAGCGCCTGCCCAAGTGGACGAGTGGCGATCTGACAAAGACCGATTCCGAGCTCACGCTGCCCTTCACCCGCGTCAACGGGGATCAAACCCGGGATTGCCAGCGTGCGCTCGCCGTGGCCGCCAATCTCGTCATGGATATCCAGGCGTGTAAGCCGGCGGGTTCGTCGGTAACTCAGGCCGCCGATGTGGTGGACAAGATCAAAGCCGCGATGCCGCGCTGATCGGTACCCGCCACCGTGCGGGGGTAGTCTGAGCCGCGCAGCTGGTTTGTTGGCACCGGAGGTTTGCGGTGCCGACATCGAGCGTCGCATGCTGATTGAGATGCGACGTGAGAGGGAACCCGGTGAGAATCCGGGACTGTCCCGCAGCGGTATGCAGGAACGACCGCCGTCATCAGCACTGGCCCGCAGGAATCTGCGGCTGGGAAGCGACGGCCAGTAGGTGCACGGATTCCGTGCGTGCCTGTGAGTCCGAAGACCTGCCAGCCGTACCGGACGCGCCGCGTCCGGTGGTTCATCGCCTCGCGGAATGGGCAGTGGCCGAAAGCGGTTCACTCGTGGTGGGTGGCTGCGTTCGGTTCGATGTCTCCTGGCGGTGGCCATCCCCGCATGTTGAAGGACGTCGTCATGAGCACAACCGCAGTACCTTTCACCGCCACCATCCTCGGGTCACCCCGAATCGGGCCCAACCGCGAGCTCAAGCGCGCCGTCGAGAAGTACTGGTCGGGTCGTATCGACCGAACAGAACTCGAATCAGTGGCCGCCACCTTGCGACGCGACACCTGGGCGTCGCTCGTCGCAGCCGGACTCGATTCGGTTCCGATCAACACCTTCTCCTACTACGACCAGATGCTCGATACCGCAGTTCTGGTCGGTGCGCTGCCGACGCGGGTCAGTGGGATCGCCGATGATCTCGACCGCTACTTCGCCGCCGCCCGCGGGAACGACGAAATCGCGCCCCTGGAGATGACCAAGTGGTTCGACACCAACTACCACTACCTGGTTCCGGAACTGCGCCCGGACACGACCTTCTCCCTCAACCTGGCCAAGGTGCTGAGTGAGCTGGAAGAGGCGCGCGCACAGGGGGTTCCGGCCCGGCCGGTGATCATCGGGCCTGTTACGTTCCTGGCCCTGTCGAAGGCGGTCGACGGCGCGGGCGCGCCGGCCTCGCGGCTCGACGAGCTCGTCGAGGTGTACGCCGAACTGCTGGGCGTGTTGGCAGATCAGGGTGTCGAGTGGGTCCAGATCGACGAGCCGGTGCTGGTGACCGACATGGTCGACAACGCCGCCGAACTGGCCACCCGTGCCTACGGCCGGCTGGGCGGGCTGACCAAGCGGCCCGCGATTCTCGTCGCGACCTACTTCGGCGAGCTGACGGATGCGCTCCTGGCCCTGGCCCGGACCACGGTCGAGGCCATCGGCATCGATCTGGTGGCAGGCTCTGCTGCCGCCCTTGCGGCCGTCCCTGAACTGAAGGACAAGCTCCTGGTGGCCGGTGTGGTCGACGGCCGCAACATCTGGCGCACCGACCTGGAACGGGCCCTGGACTCACTGGCCGCGCTCCTGGGGAACGCGGGAGCGGTGGCAGTGTCGACGTCGTGCTCGACGCTGCATGTCCCGTACGCGCTCGACGCTGAAGCGGATATCGATGCGGTACTGCGTAGTTGGCTGGCCTTCGGGGCTGAGAAGGTCGATGAGGTCGCGGTCTTGGCGCGAGGTCTCAGACAGGGGCGCGACGCGATCTCGGCCGAGATCACGGAATCCAACGCCACCATTGCCTCCCGCACATCCGATCCACGGCTGAACAACGGCCAGGTCCGGGCGCGGATCTCGGCGATCGTGGCCTCCGGCGCCGAGCGTGGGCAGGCCGATCGGCGTCGCACCGCCCAACAGGACCGGCTGAAGCTGCCCGCCCTGCCCACCACCACGATCGGGTCCTACCCGCAGACCACGGCCATTCGTATCGCTCGCGCCGACCTCCGGTCCGGCAAGATCGACGCCGCGGAATACCAGCGACGGATGAAGGCCGAGATCGCCGACGTCATCGCCTTGCAGGAACAGCTGGGGCTGGACGTGCTCGTGCACGGAGAGCCCGAACGCAATGACATGGTGCAGTACTTCGCCGAACAACTCGACGGGTTCTTCGCCACGCAGAACGGCTGGGTTCAGTCCTACGGCAGCCGGTGCGTGCGGCCGCCGATCCTCTACGGGGACGTGGTCCGGCCGGAGCCGATGACGGTCGAGTGGATCAGCTATGCCCAGTCACTCACGGACAAGCCGGTCAAGGGCATGCTCACCGGGCCGGTCACCATCCTGGCCTGGTCGTTCGTCCGCGATGATCAGCCGTTGGCGGACACGGCATTCCAAGTGGCCCTGGCGATCCGGGATGAGACGGTCGACCTGCAGTCGGCGGGTATCGCGATCATCCAGGTCGATGAGCCGGCACTCCGTGAGCTGTTGCCGCTGCGTTCGAAGGACAAGAACGCCTACCTGCGGTGGGCGGTCGATGCGTTCCGGCTGTCCACCTCAGGCGTCGCCGACTCCACGCAGATCCACACCCACCTCTGCTATTCGGAGTTCGGTGAGGTGATCGGGGCGATCGCGGACCTGGATGCGGATGTCACGTCGATCGAGGCGGCCCGTTCGCACATGGAGGTGCTCGGAGATCTCAATGCCGCCGGATTCTCCAACAGCGTCGGCCCGGGTGTCTATGACATCCATTCGCCGAGGGTGCCTGGCGTGGAGGAGATCACGACGGCACTGCGCGAGGCACTCGAATCGGTTCCCGCCGAACGGCTCTGGGTCAACCCCGACTGCGGCCTGAAGACGCGAACCACCGATGAGGTGACCGAGTCGCTCAGGCATATGGTCCGCGCTGCAGCGAAAGTGCGTGCGGGATAGCGTCGCTTGTCTAGCCGACCGTGGGTCTTGTGCACGCAATCGCGTCGATTCCCGTGCACGAGACCCACGCTCGTTCGGCTAACCGAACTCGACGACATTGGTCGGTGCCCGGAAGCGCTCGAGCCGCCTGGACCGGTAGATGAGGCCCGCGGCACGGGACAGGACCTTGCCCCGGCCCGCCGGCATATCGACCTCGTACACAGCGAGAACGCCTGGGATGGAGCGTAACTCGTCGTACCGGTCTGCGGTGAATGAGAACGGCATCGGTGGCGCGGTGTACTGCTTGCTGAGCCTGATGCCACGTCGTTGCGAGTACCAGCTCAGAAACCGCGGGACGCTGTCGAAGATCAGCTGTCCTCCGGGAAATCGGGCGGCACAGGCTGCGATGAGATCGAATACCGCGTCATGCTCCAGGTATTGGAACAATCCCTCGGCGGTGATGAGTACGCCGTTGGTTGCGTCCACCTGATCCATCCAGGAATGGTCGAGTGCCGACTGCGCCAGGTACCGGAGCCGGTCCGAAGCCGGGAGTAGTTGCTGACGCAGCCGCACGATCGGCTCCAAGTCCACCGAAAGCCAGTTCATTTCACCGTTGTCGAGACGCCAGAAGCTGGTCTGCAGCCCCTCGGCCAGGGCGACCACACTGGCGCGGCGGTGCGTCTGCAGGTATCGCCGCGAAGCGACGTCGAACGCCAGGGCGCGCAGGGCGGTGGCCTGGTGGGTCCGGCCGAAATGGTGATAGTCGTAGCCGAGGCCGTCACGCAGTGTGATCGCCATCGGGTCCTCGATGACGCCGTCAGGCCGGGCGGCCTCCGTCGCCCTCTGGTGCAGAGTCAGTAGCGCGGTTTCCGATACCGCGGTCAGATGACGCGCGTCGATCACTGGCATGGCACGACCGTACCCGTCAGCCCCTGAGCGCGTGCACGTGCGCAGCGCTGTCGAGAGTCGTTGCCCCGGTTCACAGGTCACTGCCGGACACCGCGGGAACTTTCTGGTTCCCGTCACCGACTAGTGAAGGACAAGGCGAACTCGTGCAGGTTCGCGCTGCCGGTCGACGCTTGTGCAAGGAGGTGATGACGTGACTGGCCCATATTGGCTGGCGGTGCCCCCAGAGGTGCATTCCGCGTTGTTGAGCACGGGCCCCGGTCCCGGATCACTTCTCGCCGCAGCCGGGCAGTGGCATGCGCTGAGCACTCAATACAGCGCGGTAGCAGCCGAACTGACGCAGATCCTGGCCGAGGTGCAAGCCGGTAGCTGGGAAGGTCCCAGCGCGGCGCAGTATGTGGCTGCTCATGGCCCCTACCTGGCGTGGCTGGAACAGGCCTCAGCGGACAGTGCCATCACCGGCACACAGCACGAGACGGTTGCTGCTGCCTTCAGCAGCGCCCTGGCGATCATGCCAACGCCGGCGGAACTCGCTGCCAACCACGTCGCCCACGGCGTGCTGTCGGCCACCAACTTCTTCGGCGTCAACACCATTCCGATTGCCCTCAACGAAACCGATTACGTGCGGATGTGGCTGCAGGCGGCCGAGGTGATGATGACCTATGAGGCGGTTGCGGCGAGCGCCTATTCTGCTGTTCCACCACCGCGGCCGGCCCCTTCGATCCTCGCGCCGGGCGGTGAGGCACGGAGCGAGCAGCAGCGTACGTCCGGTTCAGCGTCGGACAACCAGCCGCTGAACGACATCTGGCGACTGATCTCCGACCTCATCGCGGGTGCGGGCAATCCCGAAAAACTGCTTGAGACGTTTCAGCAGCTCTTCGGACAACTCGGATTCAACCCGGCCGAGGCCGCCATACTCGCGGCGATCGCGCTGGTGCTGTACGACATGCTCTGGTATCCGTACTACGCCTCGTATTCGCTTCTGCTGCTGCCGTTCTTCGCGCCCGCACTCAGCGCATTGAGCGCGCTGGGTGCGCTGGCGCTCCTGCAGAACAACGCGCCGCCGGCGAGCGTGGCACCGGCTCCCGTCGAGGTCGACATCGGCCACCGGGCTCCGCCGAGCGCCCACGCGGGCCTGGCATTGACCCCATCCGGAGTCTCCAGCGCGGTTCCGCAGACCAGTAGTTCCGGTCCCAGCGGGCCCACCACAACCAGTGCGAGCGGCTCGGCTGCATCACCGATCGCGATCTATGCGGTCCCCGGTCTGGATCCGCCCGCCGTGGCATCGGGGCCGAAATCCGGCACCGAATCCCCTGACAGCATGGCAGATATCCTGACCGCCGTTGCCGCGGCGCGAGCCGCCGCCGTCGACCGCAGCCGTCGAAAACAGGCCAGCCGGAAACGAAACCGGGCCCGGAGCTATCGCCACGAGTTTCTGGCCGCCACCGACACTGCGGACGCCGCGGCCGAAGACCCGGTCCTCGGCCGGCCCGTACCACCGACGTCCAGCGGGACGGGTGCAGGCACCCTCGGCTTCTCAGGTGTCGCGCCGGTGGCCACGAGTGCCCCCGCCGCCGGGATGGTCCAGCGGTCATTCGACCGTGCCGGAGAGTCGGTCCCGATGCTTCCCGCGACGTGGGTTGGCAGTCCGGAGCGCGAATAGCGGGAACTTTCAATCGGTTTGACGCGACCTATCCGATAGCGCCGCACCACCGGCGCAGCGCAGAGCTGAACGAGGAGAAGAGTTGACGCTGAACGTGGAAGGGGCGGGGCTCGGGGCGCAAGTCACGGGAATCGACCCCAAGAATCTCGACGGCATCACGACAGAAGAGATCCGTGAGATCGTCTATCAGAACAAGCTGGTCATTCTGAAAGACCTTCATCCGACTCCTGAAGAGTTCCTCGAACTGGGGCGCATCGTCGGCGACATCGTCACGTACTACGAGCCGATCTATCACCACAAGGACCACCCGGAGATCTTCGTCTCCTCGACCGAGCAGGGCCACGGCGTACCCAGGACCGGTGCGTTCTGGCACATCGACTACATGTTCATGCCCGAGCCCTTCGCATTCTCCATGGTGCTTCCGCTGGCCGTCCCCGGTGAGGATCGGGGGACCTACTTCATCGATCTCAACAAGGTGTGGGAATCCCTACCGGACACCGTGCGGGACCCGGTTCGCGGAACATTCGCGACCCATGATCCCCGGCGCCACATCAAGATTCGCCCGCATGACGTCTACAAGCCGATCGGCGAAGTCTGGGACGAGATATCCAAGACCACGCCGCCGATCAAATGGCCGACGGTGATCAGGCACCCGAAGACCGGGCAGGAGATCCTCTACATCTGCGCATCGGGCACCACGAAGATCGAGGATGAGCACGGACACGTCCTGGAGCCCGCCGTTCTGCAGGAACTCATGACGGCCACCGGGCAACTCGACGCGGATTTCACATCGCCATTCATCCACACCCAACACTATGAGGTCGGCGATGTTGTGTTGTGGGACAACCGGGTTCTGATGCACCGGGCGAAACACGGCACCACACCAGGCACTTTGACGACTCATCGGCTGACCATGTTGGACGGCCTCAAGACACCGGGATATGGGGTATGAGCATGAGCACCGCCGAGACACTATCGATGACGACGGATGGGTACGACACCTCCGACATGGCGCCGATCCCGGAAGATCTTCTGGTCAAGGTGCTGGAACCGTATTCCTACAAAGGGTGTCGCTATCTACTCGACGCGGAGTACGAAGCCACCGAGACCTCCGTGCTCGCGGTTGGGAACTTCAGCATCAAAGAGCCCGCGTACATTCGCGACACCGGGCACTTCAACGCTGCGGAATGGGTGCTGTGCTTCAACCAGCTCGCTTACAGCGCCTTCGCGCCGGCCATCCTCAACGAGCAGATACCCGAATTCCGGGGCTGGTCGATGGAGGACTACTTCAACTACCAGCTCCCCAGCATGCTGATCAAGACCACGGCGTCACGTTTCAGGCGCCCGATCAAATCTCACAGGTTCTCGGCGCGCCTGCTGTGCAAGGACTTCGAGGTCGTCGATCGAACGATTCGTTATCTCAAGATTCCGTGCACGGTCGAGTTCTGGGATGAGGACGGCGGGTCCGCGTCCGGCGAAGTCGAGCTGGCGGCGCTCAACATCCCCTGACATCGGTACGAAAGCGGCTTGACACAGCTATGACATACCCACCATCCACGGTTCTGGCACGCATCAGTGAGAGGGCACGACAGCAGCCCGAGGAGATTGCGTTACGTCGCTGCGACGGAACTAGCATGTTGCGCTACGGCGACCTCATGGCCGAAGTGGACAGGCTTGCAGCCGATCTCGGGTCTCGATCGGTCTCGCGGGGCACTCGTGTGTTCGTCATATCCGACAACGGCCCCGAGACTTACCTGTCGGTATTGGCGTGCGCGAAGGTCGGTGCGATCGCTGTCATGGTGGACGGCGGCCTGCCCCCGGCGACCATCGACCGGTTCGGTGAGATCGCCACCCCCGGTGCGGTTCTCATCACACCGGGATGCCGGCTGCGGACCGCCGAGCTCGGATCGCTCCGGTCGGTGCCTGCCTTCGCCGTCGACATCTCCGCCGGCGCAACCGAGTGCGTCGGAGATCCGGGTTCAGATGAAGCACCCGTCGGGGGAGCCGACCATCCGCTGGCGATGATCTTCACCAGTGGTACGACGGGCACGCCGAAGGCCGTACTGCTGCCGAATCGAACCTTCTATTCCGTCGCCGACATCCTGCAGCGGGAGGCATTGACGTGGGTTGACTGGATCGTCGGCGAAACCACCTACTCACCGTTGCCCGCGACGCACATCGGCGGACTGTGGTGGATCCTCAACTGCCTGATGCACGGCGGGCTGTGTATCACCGGCGGTGAGAACGGGATGTCCATCGGGGAGCTTCTGGCCACGAACGATGTCGAGACGACCTGCTTGGTTCCCACCCTGTTGACCCGACTGGTGTCCGAGCTGCGGTCCACCGGCGCACCGGTCCCGCCGTCACTACGGATGGTCGGATATGGCGGTTCCCGCGCCATCGCTTCCGATGTCAGTTTTGTTGAGGCGGCCGGTGTTCGTACCGCACAGGTCTACGGTCTCAGCGAAACCGGTTGTACCGCACTGTGTCTTCCCACCGATGACGGGTCGATCGCCAGAATCGAAGCCGGTGCCGTAGGCCGGCCCTATCCCGGCGTGGAAGTGCACCTGGATGGCGACGGCAGCGGACCGCCCACACGTTCGGGTGCTGATTCTGCTACCTCGGGCACCCTGTGGATCAAGTCTCCGGCGAACATGCTGGGGTACTGGGAAAATCCCGAGCGGACCGCCGAAACTCTTGTCGACGGGTGGGTGAACACCGGCGATGTCCTGGACCGGCACGATGACGGCTTCTTCT
This sequence comes from Mycobacterium sp. DL99, assembly GCF_004762045.1. Classification (GTDB taxonomy): domain Bacteria; phylum Actinomycetota; class Actinomycetes; order Mycobacteriales; family Mycobacteriaceae; genus Mycobacterium. Next base: position 4,408,214 of record NZ_SJOM01000007.1, on the reverse strand, counting down.
ACATCAGGGGAAGGTCATCGGAGATGATCATCTCCGGAGGCGTCAACATCGCGCCCGATGAGGTCGACCGCATCGCCGAAGGCGTTACCGGCGTCAGCCAGGCAGCCTGTTACGAAATCCCCGACGAGGAGTTCGGTGCGCTGGTGGGTCTGGCGGTGGTCGCATCGGCAAATCTGGATGAATCAGGCACCAGGAAGCTCAAACACGCCATTGCGGCGCGCTTCCGGAAGGAGTCCGAGCCGATGGCCAGACCGTCGACAATCAGGTTCGTGCAAGAGATTCCACGAACCCAGTCCGGCAAGATCGTGCGTGCGGCACTGGGTGTGGTGGCCGGTGGCTGAGACGCTGCGACGCGATATTCTCGCCGCGCTCTCGGAGGTGCTCTACGTCGACGAAACAGATCTCGTCGACGGTGATGCCACAGACCTGAGGGATCTCGGGCTGGACTCGGTTCGGTTCGTGCTGTTGATGAAGCACCTCGGCATCGATCGGGAATCAGACGTACCGCGGCGACTGGCGGACAACCTGTCGATCGCGGGCTGGGTCCGGGAGTTGGAGAAGCTGGGTGAATCTGTCTGAAAGCGCTTATGCGCAACGTATTCCGTTGAGCCGCTCACAGCAGAACATCTACAACGGAGTGGTTCAGGACGCTGATCCCCATCTGTATCTGATCGGCAGGCGCTACCGGTTCCAGCCGATGCCGTCGGCGGAATTCCTGGCCGCGTTGGCGAGGACGATCCTCGCCAACCCCGTTCACTTGTGCGTATTGGAGGCGCAGTCCGAGTCCGGCGGATACCCGGAGCTCGTGCCCCGACTCGACATCGATGACGTTGTGCGCGTGTGCGGCAGCGCTGACGAAGGGGCCGTGACCGGCAAGGACGGACTGGCACACGAGTGGGGATCGGGCATTCTCGCAAAGCCATTGGCGCGCTACACCGTGTACGTCGACGGCAACGGCCTGGTGCGTGGCCTCGCTGCCCGTGCGCACCACATCTTGCTCGACGGCGGCGCGATCGGAATCATCGAAGCTGACCTGGGACATGCCCTCGCGACCGGTGGCGCGGCCCATACCGCCTGTGTCCGTGACGGTCTGGCCGACGTCGCTGCCGCACACGGCCGGGAGGCGAGCCGTATCGACGAATCGCTGCAGCGGCTCACCACTGTCGTGCAGCGTGAGCTCAGTGCGGCCGCCGGGCGGGGCGCGTATGGGCACACCGCCGACGATGTTCCCGCATCCGCGGCCAAGGGAATTCTCACGGAGTCCGTCGTGATCGGGGGAGCGGACTACGACGAAGTCCTCGCCTTGGCCGACCGCGAGAATGTCCCGCTCAACGTGCTTGTCGCGGCGGCGGCGACGGCTGTGGACGCGAGTGTTCGTCAAGCCACCGATGGTCTTCTGGTACACGCGGTGGACAACCGCTTCGGTGATCCTGCTCTCGGTGTCGCGACGTGCCTGGTCAACTCGATCGCGCAGCCGGTTCGGTTCCCGCCCCATGCATCGGTGGCAGACGTGGTGCGCACCGTGGATCGGGGCTATGTGAGGGCCGGCCGGCACCGCTGGTTGCGTGAAGAGCACTACCGCCGAATGTATCTGGCGATCAATCGGACAACCTCCGTGGAGGCGCTGACGCTCAATTTTCTGCGGGAGCACTGTGCGCCCGCACTGGCGCCGTTCCTGGCCGACGCACCGGAGACGTCGGACATCGGCCCGATCGAGGGCATCACTGTCGCAGGCGTGCTCGACGAGCAGCGACGCAGGCTCACCGTCAACGTCTGGAACAGAGCTGATCTGCCGCGGCAGAAGACCGGTGACGTGGCGGCCCGGGTGGCGTCCGCACTGAAGTCCATGACAACGATGTGGGATCTCCCCATCGCGGCCGCCGTCGGTGAGTGGCGCGGGGTCGACGGCGACGGGCGGCTGCGTTCGGGTTCGCACGAGCATGAACCTGAGGGGCCGGCGATCCCCGCGTGGTTCCTCGCTCGCCGCGAGTCGGTCGGTGAATGTCGGCGACAGCGTGACCATGTCGATCCGTGGATCGCCTGGCTGCTCCAGATCGGTGCCGGGCCAGGCGATGTGATGGTGTTCACCGACGACGACACCGACACGGTGATCGACCTCGTGATCGCATGTCACCTGGCCGGCTGCGGTTACAGCGTGTGCGAGAGCAGCGATGAGGTGGTACCGCGGGCCTCAGCCATCAGCGAACACGGCAACGGCATATCTGTGCATATCGTCGACGTCGAGTCGGTGAATGTCTCCCGATTCCGCGGTGACGAGCGTCGTCGCCTGGTGGACGCTCGCGTCGAACAGACAGTGAACGACCCGCGGCTCGCCACCAGGACCGCCTATGTCATGCCCACCTCCGGATCGACCGGTGAGCCCAAACTCGTGCATGTCAGCCATGGTTCGCTCGCGACGTTCTGCGCCGGGGTGACACGGGCCTACGGTTGGGGACCGGACGACACCATCCTCCAATGTGCACCGCTGACATCCGATATCAGCGTTGAAGAGGTCTTCGGTGCGGCGTTGAGCGGGGCGGCACTCATCCGTTCGGTCGCGATGAAAGCCGGTGATCTGCAGGCGCTCACCAGAGATCTGCTGGCGCGCGGGGCGACAATCGTGGATCTGCCCACCGCCCTGTGGCATCTGTGGTGTGAGGACGTCGACACGATTTCCGGCATCGGCCGTTCTCATCTGCGGCAGGTTGTCATCGGCGGTGAGCCTGTCCGGCCGGGCGCTGTCGACAAGTGGATCAATACCGCCGGCGCCGAGAACATCTCGCTGGTGTCGAGTTATGGCCCGACAGAGACCACGGTTGTGGTGACCTACCTGCCGATCGTTGACGGCGGCCGAGTGGTCGAGCACGGTGCGCGTTCGCGCCTGGGGCCACCTGTCGTCGCGAACTCGGTAGTGGTCGCATTCGGCGAAGTCGTGGTGGTGGGGGAGATGGTGACCGATGGCTATCTGGGTTTGGACAGTACCGATTTCGGGTCGGTGGCCACCACCCGCGGTGCACGGCAACGCGCTTATGCGACCGGCGACCGGGTAACCGTCGATGGCGCCGGCTTCCCGATGTTCGCGGGGCGCAAGGACGCGGTCGTCAAGATCTCGGGCAAGCGGGTCGACACCGCCGGGATCACCAGGCGCGTCGCGGCGGACCCGGCGGTCGTCGATGTCGCCGTGGAACTTCGCAACGGCGGTCTTTCGGTGTGGTTCGAGACCCGGCGGACCCGCCACGGCGGCGAGGACCCTGCTGCGGCCGCGCGGATCAGGAGCGTCCTCGTGGATTCGCGGGTGTCTTCGTTCGTCGTTTCGGGTGTCGCGCGCATTCCCCGAAAACCCAACGGGAAGACCGACACCGCAAGGCTGCACACTTCAGTCGCTGCCGGACAACGCCGGCAAGACGACACGGACTCCGCTGGCCGGGCAGCCGGACTCGCCGGAATGTGGAGCGCACACCTCGACAGGTTGATCACCCCCGACACGTCGCTGCTGAGTGAGGGCATCGGGTCGTTGGATCTCGTCCGAATCCTGCCCGATACGCGCAGGTATCTCGGCAGGCAGGTTTCGATTCTCGATCTGATCAGTGCCGATACCGCGGCGAACCTGGTCGACGACATGTCGACGAGCGACAGCTGGATGGACGGCGACACCGCTGCCGAGATCGAACGTGACTTCGCCGCCCTGGCGACGCGCCACCCCCGTGTGGTGTCCAACCCACGGCGATCATCACCCCACCACGGCGCCGAGCCGATCCTGGTGGTGGGCGCGTCAGGAATTCTGGGGACCGGATTCGCCGAGGCGATTGTGGACCTGACGCGGTCGGGCGAACACCGCCCTGACGTGGTACTGGCCATGAGGTCGGTCCCACCCGGCAACCGGATCTGGGCAGAGCTTCGCAGCGCGCCGGGCGTACGCATCGAACACTTCAGTCCCGGCTCCGGTTCGGCGGAGCTGGAGACGCTGATCCGCGAGACCGGAACGCGAACCCTGGTCAACTGCATCGGCAACACGAACGTGGTGGTCCCGTACCGCGAACTCCGTTCGGCCAACGTGGAATCGGTGACGAACATGACCGAGGCATGCACGGCTACCGGCGCCAGGTTTGTGCACCTGTCGACGTATGTCGTCAATTCGGATGTCACCGCGCCACAAGTTGTCGACCCGCGTCAGGCTCCGTACCCGTACGCCGCAGCCAAAGCGCTCGCGGAACTGTCAGTGGCCGGGGCCGGCGGGGAGCTCGACTTCACGATCGTGCGCCTGCCCCGGGTCCTCGGCACACCCGAACAGGTACGGGGGTCCGCCGACATCCTGGTTTCGATCGTCGATGCCTGCCACGCGCTACAGGCCTGTCCTGCAGTGGAATTGACCGAGGAAGTGACGACCGGACACGCAGCGGCGAAGTCCATTCTGCGCAGGTTGCCGGGGTTCGGCGCATCCGACGAGCTGGGCCGCGGGGTCGACGTGATGCGCGGGCAGGCAGTGGCGTACCGGGAGGTGCTCGGCGCTGTGGCCGCCGAAGAGGTCGACGTTCATGAATGGAAGCGCAGGCTCGATGAAAGTGCTTGGGCGAAGGCCAATCCACGGCGTTGGTCGGTGATCGACGCATGGATCAGCCTGGGAATGAGGCTCGCTGGACGTTCCTATGCGGAGTACCTGGCCGAGTGCCCGGCTCTCCCGCTGGGAACCCACACCGTCGGTGAGCTCGTGGCGACACCGCCGTCGTTACAGGCACTGCTCGCCCAGGGATGTTCGGGAACTCAACGCGGTGGTCCGACGACCAATCAACCAGACGCCACGAGACAGTGAGGAATGGCAGTGACTGACGTAGCCGCACAACATACCGAGACATCAGATACCAGACGGATCCGACTCGACGTGACCGGAATGTCCTGCGGAGCGTGCTCGCGCCGGGTCGAGAACAAGCTGAACAAGATCGACGGAGTGCAGGCCTCGGTCGCCATCTCCACAAAGATCGCGACGATCGACGCCCGGCGCGACATCAGTGTCGCCGACCTCTGTGACGCCGTTGAGCAGGCCGGTTACCACGCCGAAGAGCGCACAGCCCACGACGACGCGGTGCCCGCGCCTGACGGGCCGCCGGAGAAACGCCCCTCGGTGGTGGCGAGGGCCATCCGCTGGGTGACCGTCGGACACATGGGCGGCTGAATATCTGCCGGGAACTGGCGACGTGGCGGTGCGATGGCGACAACACCGTCACGTGTGTCGCCTGACCTAGCCGGTCAGATCGTCCCGTTCGGCCGCTGCAATGAGATCTTCGCGTGCGCGTGCCACCCGTGAACGGATCGTGCCGACCGGGCAACCGCACACCTCGGCGGCTTCCGCATAGGACAAGCCGAGGACCTGGGTCAGCAGCAGAGCGTGCCGCCGGTCGGGGTCCAGGCCGTCCAGCAAGAGGCGGATCTCCACCATCTTCTCGAACCCACCGACCGGGCGGTAGCTGTCGAGGACCTGCTCGACGTCCACTCCGTGCTGGGTGCGTGGCCGGCTCTGCTTATGGCGAATCTGGTCGACCACCACGCGCCGAGCGATCGACAACAGCCAGGTACGGGCAGACGACCGGCCGCTGAATCGGGGGAGCGCGGTGATGGCGCGGATGAAGGTCTCTTGCGTCAGGTCGTCGGCCGATCCGGCATCGCCGAGGTAGGCGACGGTTCGCCAGACGTCGGTCTGGGTGGCCCTGATGAATTGCTCGAGCGCCGCGGAATCACCGCGGCCGGCGGCGAAGGCCAGCCGCGTAACGTGGTCCTCGCCGCGTTCGGTAGTCACAGTCCTCGACATTATTCGATGTCGCCCGGGAACTCCGCATCGGGCCGGAGCGACTACATATTCGGTGACGTATGCCACCGAGGTGGTGAGTGAGCAATTGGGAGTAGTGGTGACAACAGCAACCGTCCCCGACAGTGAGGCGACCCAGCGCATTGCGCTCGACGTCACAGGAATGTCGTGTGGGGCCTGCGCTGCCCGCGTGGAGAACAAACTCAACAAGGTCGACGGGGTACGCGCGTCAGTGAACTTCGCCACACGCGTCGCCACCGTGGAAGCCACCCCGGACGTCGGCGTCGAGCAGTTGTGCGCGGTGATCGAGCGGGCCGGCTACCAGGCCGCCCCCCGCACCGAACGCTCTACGACCGACGTCGACCCCGATGCCGACCATGCCCGCAGCCTGCTCCGGCGCCTGGCGATCGCTGCCGTTTTGTTCATCCCGCTCGCCGATCTGTCGGTGATGTTTGCCGTGGTGCCCGACACCCGGTTCGCCGGGTGGCAGTGGGTGCTCACCGCGTTGGCGGCACCGATCGTCACGTGGGCCGCATGGCCGTTCCATCGCAGTGCGCTTCGCAATGCCCGTCACGGAACCTCAACCATGGAGACCTTGATCTCCATCGGCGTCACCGCCGCCACCGTGTGGTCCATGTACACGATCTTCTTCGACCACCAGACCTACCATGCTGCGGGCGTCTGGCAGGCGCTGCTGGGAAGCGATGCCATTTACCTCGAGGTTGCCGCGGGCGTAACGGTTTTCGTGCTCGCGGGCCGTTACTTCGAGGCGCGGGCCCGCTCGCGCGCCGGGGGAGCCCTGCGGGCACTTGCCGCGCTCGGTGCCAAGTCGGTGACCGTGCTGCTCGCCGACGGCAGCGAGCTCGTGCTGCCCGCGGACGAGCTCAAGGAAGGCCAGCGTTTCGTCGTTCGTCCCGGTGAGGCCATCGCGGCCGATGGTCTTGTGGTGAGCGGGACGGCCGCAGTGGACGTCAGCGCGATGACCGGAGAGTCGAAACCGGTACAGACACAAGAAGGTTCGGGTGTCGTGGGCGGCACCGTCGTCCTCGACGGCCGCTTGATCGTCGAGGCCGCCGCGGTGGGACCGGACACCCGGTTCGCCGGGATGGTCCGCCTGGTCGAGCAGGCACAGGCCCAGAAGGCCGACGCGCAGAGGCTGGCCGACCGCATCGCCGCGGTGTTCGTGCCGTGTGTGCTCGTGATCGCCGCGGCCACCGCCATCGGTTGGCTGTTGGTCGACGGCGATGTCAACCGAGCGGTATCAGCTGCCCTGGCGGTCCTGGTGATCGCCTGCCCGTGCGCGCTGGGACTGGCGACCCCGACCGCGATGATGGTGGCCTCGGGGCGCGGCGCCCAGCTGGGCATCTTCCTCAAAGGCCATCGCGCCCTGGAGGCGATCCGCGCGGTCGACACCGTCGTGTTCGACAAAACCGGCACCCTGACCACCGGACAACCTCAGGTCATCACCGTCGCGGTGGCCGAGGGGTGGACCGAGGACGAGGTCCTCGGACATGCGGCAGCAGTCGAGTCGGCATCCGAACATCCCGTGGCGCACGCGATCGTCACTGCCCGCGCGGGTCGCGACGTCGCCCCGGTCGAGGACTTCCAGGCGTTCGCGGGCCACGGTGTGGCCGGCTGGGTGGACGGCATGGCCGTGGTCGTCGGACGTCCCGCCTGGGTAACCCGCGATCGGGTGGTACCTGCCAACCTTGCGGCTGCGCGCAAGACGGGCGAGTCGGAGGGCCAGACAGTCGTATTCGTCGCGCACGGCGATACCGTCTGCGGCGCCATCTGCATCGCCGACGCCGTCAAGGAGTCGGCGGCCGGTGCCATCGCACGCCTCCACGCGGAGGGCATGAAAACCATGCTCTTGACCGGTGACAATGCCGCGACGGCCGCCGCGATCGGGGCGGCCGTGGGCATCGATGATGTGGTCGCCGAGGTACTGCCCGAGGACAAGGTCGGCGCGATCGAGAAACTGCGCGATCAGGGCCGGGTGGTGGCCATGGTCGGCGACGGGATCAACGATGGTCCGGCTTTGGCCTGTGCCGACCTGGGCCTTGCCATCGGCCGGGGGACCGACGTCGCCATCGGCGCGGCCGACATCATCCTGGTCCGTGACAACCTCGATTCGGTCCCGCAGGCCCTGGGCCTGGCTCGCGCGACCATGCGGACCATCCGGGTCAACATGATCTGGGCCTTCGGCTATAACGTCGCGGCGATTCCGATCGCCGCGGCAGGCCTGCTCAACCCGTTGATCGCAGGTGGGGCGATGGCGGTGTCGTCATTCCTGGTCGTGTCGAACAGCCTGCGGTTGCGCAACTACGGCACGGTCCAACCGAATACCTTCAGCGATTCTCAATCGCCGGCGCCGGCGCGCATATCCGGCTGAGACGAATTCAGCGGGGCCAAGCAGACACCCAGCCACGTTGCGGTCAGCGCTGCGGCGGTCACGGTGCCGAGTGCCGCCGGAAGCCAGGAGGCGGTGTGTGCGGTGTGATGCCACCAGAACGCCCCGGCGCCGTCAACGGTGGCCAGCGCTGACACGCAGGTCGCCATACAGCACCATCGAAATCGACGACGCGCCAACGCGAATGCCGACATCGATGCCGCCAGGGCGAACAGGGCCAGTGCCACCAGTGATATCCACTGCCCACCACGAGTACCCGCAGAAGCCGCTTCGCCGCTCGCTCTCAATGCCACGGCCATCGCCGCCAGCGTCGTTGCCGTGGCCGCCAGGACGCGGGCGCGCGCCGGGCTGATCCACACATCCTCGAACACCCGCCGTTCGATCGCCCTCAATTCGGTCTCGACCGCCGCAGCCATGTCTCCGGGCACGGGCACGTGTTGTGACTCATGCATGCGCGACACATCCTCTACATCTCGTAGTTCTGCCGATCGGTGACATCTGGGATCCAGGGACGGTCAGCCAATGTGTATCTCGATGGCCCCACCCATTGGTCGGTGGCACGACGAGATTAGTTCCGTTGCGGCCTGATCAGCAGGCACTGGGCGTAATCTCACATGCATGACCAGCAATGAAACAGCCGGATCGACGAAGTGCGACAACCCGAACTGTACGTGCGAAAACTGCACCTGCGGGAGCAACTGCACCTGCGGTTCCGACACCGCCGAATGACTTAGGAACCGGCTGCTGTCCGGGCCGGATCGGTACGACCGGGTGCAACTCAGCGCCGGGTGCGAGAAAGCTCGTGAAGCATCGCGTTGTAGGCGTCGAGTTCGTCGTCGTACCCGCGGTCGCTGTGGCGGTCCTCACGGGCTCCGGCTCGGCGGTCCTGGCGTGCCCACTGGGCGACCAGGGCGACCACCACGATGATCACGGGTACCTCGCTCGATCCCCACGCGATAGCGCCGCCCAGGTGTTGGTCATCCGAGATGCTCTGCAGCCAGGGCAGATTGACGGATCGGTAGAAACTCTCCCCCAGGGATGAGGTCATCGTCATGGTGGCGATGCCGAAGAAGGCATGGAACGGCATCACGGCGAACAGCAGCCCGAGCCGACCCAAGAAGGGGAGTCGCCGCGGCCCGGGGTCGATGCCGATGATTCCCCAGTAATACAGGTAGCCGGTCAGCAGGAAGTGCACCGTCATGAACTCGTGGCCCCAGTGATACCGGATCAAGGTGTCGAACAGGGGCGTGAAGTAGACGAGGTAAAGCGACCCGACGAACAAGACGAACGCCGTCACCGGGTGCGACAGGAATCGCGTCACAGGTGCATGCACGAACCACACCAGCCACTCGCGAGGCCCAGGTGCCGCACCTTTCGACGCGCTGGGCAGCACACGTAGGGCGAGCGTGACGGGCGCACCGAGGACCAGAAGCACCGGGATGAACATGTTCAGCGCCATGTGTTCACCCATGTGCACGCTGAACATCGCCGATCCGTAGGCACGTACTCCGGAACTGGTGGTGATCAGCAAAGCCGCGCAACCCAGGGTCCAGGCGATCGTGCGTCCCACCGGCCAGTGGTCGCCGCGTCGCCGCAGACGCGCCGCGGCGATGAGATAGCCCAGTGCGAGCACGATGGCTGCCGTACCGATCAGCGGATCGAACCGCCATACGGTGATCAAGCTGACCGGACTCGGGGGTGCATCGAGTTGGTAGCCCAAAAAGACGTCCCACGTTGAGAACTCGTGCACCGTGAACCGGGGCGGCACACTGTTCGCGGCGAGCGCCACCGCGGCGGTGACGACGATCATCGCGGCCGCGGACACGGTGTTCGCCAGTCGCGACGGGGTGCGGCGCGTCAGCAGAAGTGCGCCGTCGCCCACCCACACCAGCATCAGCAGCACCCCGGCAAAGAGCACGGCCAGCCCGTAGGTCGACCCCAGGATCGGCAACCCGCCCAACATCAGTGTGGCCAGGAGGGCGCCGTAGACGATGGTGACCGCCCCGCACGCCAGCTGCAGCGCCTGGACCCGGCGTCGAAGCACGACGTCGCGTAATCCGGCGGCGGCGATCTTGGTTCCGGCCCACACCGCGATCGCCACGGCGAAGACGATCACCGCGCTCGTGGCGATGTCATGGTCCGGACCCTGCCCGGCATTGCCGGTGACAGGTACTGCGATCACCCCGATCAGGGCCGGCAGCAGCGCAACACAGTGTCCGATCCAGCGAAGGGTGAAACGTATGCCGACGGCCAACACCAGCGCGCAGATCGCCGCCGCACACCACCCACGCGCGACCTCTGACGCCGCGATGGCGCTACCCAGGCCGGGACCGGCGACAAGCCGGTCGACGGGGAATCCCGCGTCGGCGGACGCAGAGACGACCACCATCGCGGTGGCGCAGCCGGCCCAGACGATCGCGGCGCGTTCGACCAGCAGATGCGCTGGAAAGGATCCCGCGTCGATTCGCCCGTCGTCACGCGGTGTTGCGGTCGTCACAATCCAGACAAGCGCTCCTGCGCAGGCGGCACCGGCCAAGGTGGCGGCCCAGTGTCCGAGCAGTCGGGCGGCGCTGGTGAACGTTCCCGGGTCAGCGATCCCCGCGGCGGCCAGCCGTTGTGCGCCCAGCTGCAACGAACACATGACCAGCACCACGGCGCAACCCACGACGGTGCCGAACAGCGTCGAGCGTCCCCACCGCACGCTGGCCCCATCGGGCATCTGCACACGCGACATAGTCGAACCGGCCTTCCGCCGCGGAAACCAACGAAACGTCGCGGCCATGTGAGTCTACGACAACGTGTCGTAGTACTGATGGTGTGGGAACTTTGGTGCCGCCGCCTGCGACCAACGGAGGATGGCCGACGCTCGAAGACAGGACTTGGAATGATCGCCGATCTTGCGCTCCGGTGGGTTGTGACGATGTTGTTTGCCCTGAGTGCTGCCGAGTGCACCTACGCCTTGGTGCGCTCTCGTGGCCGTCTGACCGATGCGGTGAGCCAGGTGTTCCACCTGACTATGGCCGTCGCGATGTTGGTGATGGCCTGGCCGCGCGGTGCAGAGCTGCCGACAATGGCCCCGATGTTCTTCTTCTTGGCCGCCGCCGTCTGGTTCGTGGCAGGCATCCTGCGCGCCGGCACGACCCAAAGCCGCCTGGACGACGGCTATCACGCCGCGATGATGCTGGCGATGGCCTGGATGTATGCCGCCATGAACGGCAATGTGCTTGCGCGCCCTACCGAAACGATGGCCGAGGGTGGCCACGACATGCATGCGATGCACACGACCGGACACCATGCCGGCGGCACGGCGATGGCCATGGAACCGATGTCGGTGCAGCCGCTCTGGATCCCGGCGATCAACTGGCTGTTGACGATCGGTTTCGTGATCGCCGCCGCTGTCTGGCTGTACCGCTACTTTGCGGCGCGTCAGCAGTCCGAAACGTCGCCGTTCTCGCATTTCGGCACGTTGTGCCGGGCGATGATGGCTGCCGGCATGGCGATCATGTTCGGCGTCATGTTGTAGCAGTTCAGGCGGCGGGGTCGTCGGCTGCGCGGAGATGACGACGGGTGGGCGCGGCCGGGCCCGATTCGTCATCCTCGCCGTGTGCCCGGGGAGACGGGTCCTGCGGGCGACTTGCGCGCGAGGCCAAGACCGAAAGGACCGCAGCCACAGCCACCGGCAGATGGCTCAGGATCCGGACCGGTGTCACCTGACCGGCAACCGCATCCGACACCACGTAATAGGCCAGGAATCCGCAGTAGATCACCAGCACGCAGGCCAGACCCGGGGCGATGCGATGGCGGAAAGCCATTGCCACGGTCGCGATTCCGAGCGCGGCCGACCACGCCGTGGACTCGTTCAGCAGATGAGCCCCGCTGGCCGATCCATGATGTGCGGCAACCATTCCGAAATTCATTCCGACGGCCTGGGCGACCGCCAAAACCACCTGGGCAACCCCGATGACGACGATTGCGACGGTCAGCAGGTGCCGGCTCATCCACTGTCCGAGGCCACCCAGCGCGCCTTTCCTGCGGTCGGGGCGTCCATTCACCGTGCCCATCAACCCGGCGTTGGCCAGATCGCGCAGCTGCAGGGCCAGGGTTCCCGCCTTGTCGTACCAGGCGGCGCAGTCCCGGCAATCACGCAGATGTTCGTCGACGCGCGCAGAGGGGACCGGCTCACGCTCCCCGTCGAGGCGCGCCGAAAGCGCCTCTCGTGCCACCACGCAGTCCACCGGGCCATTGTCCCGCATTGACCTCGGCGATTGCACACCTGCTCGGCTCTGCGACCGCAACCATCGGAAATGCCGCTCAAACTGTCGGCGAGTAGGGAAGGTTGCTGCTGGTCTCCGGGTCGACGTGGACCGGCCTGCCGACATATGGGAAAGCGCGTTGCGGGCAGGTCGGCCGGTCGCAGATCCGGCAACCCGCGCCTATGGGCACCGTGGCTTCAGGATCGCCCAGATCGATGCCGACCGAATAAACCAGCTTGTCGGCGTGGCTGACATCGCAGCCGAGCCCGATGGCGAAACTCTTGGGCGTCCCCAGGTACCGGCTGGGGGTCGAGGTGGATGTCTTCGCGATCCAGAAGTAGCTGCGGCCGTCGGGCATCTGCGCCACCTGGGTCAGGAACTCGCCAGGGCGGGAGAACGAATGGTGCACCACCCACAGCGGGCAGTTCCCGCCTACCCGGGAGAAGTGAAACGCCGTGGCGGACTGACGTTTCGAGATGTTCCCCGCACTGTCGGTGCGGACGAAGATGAAGGGTACTCCGCGCGCATCCGGGCGCTGCAGGGTAGACAGCCGATGGCAGATGGTCTCGAATCCGACCTCGAAGCGACGGGCCAGCTGATCGATGTCGTACCGCAGGTCCTCGGCGGCGGACAGGAACATCCGGTAGGGGAGCAGGAGGGCGCCGGCGAAGTAGTTCGCGAGCCCGATGCGCGCCACATCCCTTGCCTCTGAGCTCAATTGGTCGTCGGTGGCGACAATGGTGCTGATCAGTTCGGAGTGCATCAACAAGGCGATCTGGGTGGCGAGCTGAAATGCGCGCTGGCCCGGTAACAACCAGCGCGCGACGTACAGCGTGCCGGCCTCGGGCAGGTACCGGCGTTTCATGCTGGGGCCCAGCACATCTCCGTCGTCCACGATCACCGAAATGCCGTACTCCGAGGACAGCAGCTCGGCCAGTTGCCGGTCGAGCCCGCCGATCTGCAGACGGTGGCGGGCGAAGAGGTCCTCGGCGGCGCGGTCGAGCGCGTCGACGTAATTGCGGCGGTCGTAGAAGAAGTCGCGGACCTCCTCGAACGGCATGGGTTGCTGCGCACCCGCCTGCGCATCCAGGTTGGCCCGACCGTGCACGGCCTCAAGCTCCGCGGTGGCATCGTGCAGACGGCGATGCATGCTCACGAGGGTCTGGCCGATCTCCGGCATGCGGGCGACAAGCTCTTCGATCTGAGCGGTGGTGGCGCCGTCGGCCAGGACTTCGCGCAGGTCCGATACCAGCCGCGCGTCGGCATCGGGGGCGAAGTACTGGGTCGGCAGGTCGAAGCGATCGGACAGGGCCAACAACACCGGGACAGTGATCGGCCGCTGGTCGTTCTCGAGTTGGTTGACGTAGCTCGTCGACAGTCCCAGCGCACGCGCCAGCGCGACCTGCGTGAGGCCTCTCTCGTCCCGTAGCCGCCTCAGGCGGGCACCCGCGAATGTTCTCGCCACCGCTGCCGAGGTTACGCCCATCGACTTTCGCAACATTCGCAAATTTGCTCACCAAAGGACACAAAAATACGCATTTACAGGTGGTTTCCCTGGTGATCGCATCTGCGTACCGTGCGGAACATGCTTGAACATGACGTCAGAACCCGGCGCAGCGCCGAGGACTTCCCGCGCAGCGAACACTTGGCTTGGAAGATCGCCACGATCGCCGCCGACCCGGTAGCCGTACCGCCCGAGACCGAGGCGATGGTGATCAACCGGATCATCGACAACGCCGCGGTGTCGGCTGCGTCGGTGATCCGCCGGCCGGTGACGGTGGCCCGTGCCCAGGCGCTCGCGCACAAGACACCGCGGGGTGCCACCGTGTTCGGCGTCGACGGCACGGTTTCGCCCGAATGGGCGGCCTGGGCCAACGGCGTCGCGGTCCGCGAACTGGACTTCCATGACACGTTCCTGGCCGCTGAATACTCCCACCCGGGTGACAACATCCCCGCGCTCGTCGCCGTGGCGCAGCAGCTCGGCGTGAACGGCGCTGACCTCATCCGCGGCATCGCCACCGCCTACGAGGTGCAGGTCGACCTGGTCAAGGGAATCTGCCTGCACCGACACAAGATCGATCATGTCGCCCACCTCGGGCCGTCGGTCGCCGCCGGGCTGGGCACCATGCTGCGTCTGGATCCCGAAACCATCTATGCCGCAATCGGTCAGGCGTTGCACCTGACCACCGCCACCCGCCAGTCGCGTAAGGGGCTGATCTCCAGCTGGAAGGCCTACGCGCCGGCGTGGGCGGGAAAGGTGGCCATCGAGGCCGTCGACCGGGCGATGCGCGGCGAGGGCTCTCCCGCCCCGATCTGGGAGGGCGAGGACGGTGTGATCGCCTGGCTGCTCGGCGGTCCCGAGCACACCTACCAGGTGCCGCTGCCCGGACCGGGCGAACCCAAACGAGCCATCCTGGACACCTACACAAAGCAACATTCGGCGGAGTACCAGAGCCAGGCGCCGATCGACCTGGCCCGGCGGATGCGCGAGCGCATCGGCGACCTCGACCAGATCGCCACGATCGTGCTGCACACCAGCAACCACACCCACGTCGTGATCGGTACCGGGTCCAACGATCCGCAGAAATTCGATCCCGATGCGTCCCGCGAAACGCTGGACCACTCGGTGATGTACATCTTCGCGGTCGCGTTGCAGGACGGCACCTGGCATCACGAGCGGTCCTATGCGCCGGAGCGGGCACACCGGCCCGACACCATCGAGTTGTGGCGCAAGATCTCCACAGTCGAGGATCCGGAATGGACCCGGCGCTACCACTCGAACGACCCGGCGGAGAAGGCGTTCGGCGCCAAGGCCGTCGTCACCCTCAAGAGCGGTGAGACGATCGTCGACGAACTCGCGGTGGCCGATGCTCACCCGCTGGGGGCGCGCCCGTTCGGGCGTGAGCAGTATGTCGCCAAGTTCGCCGAGCTGGCTGACGGTGTCGTCGAAGCCGAAGAGCAGCAACGGTTCCTGAGTGCGGTCGAGAACGTTTCGGCAACCAAGTCCGGTGGGCTCGGGGCACTCAATGTCCGGGTCGATCCGCGGGTGTTGGACAAGGCGCCGACGGTCCCCTCGGGGATCTTCAAGTGAGCGGGTTACTCGGCTCCGAGATCCCGGCATCAGAGAAGCGGCGAAAGTTCCGCCGCGGGTTGGAGTCCGGCCGGCTCCTGCGCTTTCCGGGAGCATTCTCCCCGCTTGTGGCCAAGCTCGTTGCCGAGATCGGCTTCGACGGCGTCTACGTCTCAGGCGCGGTCCTGTCCGCGGACCTGGGTCTGCCGGACATCGGGTTGACCACGTTGACCGAGGTCGCGGGTCGCGGTGCCCAGATCGCCTCGGCCACAGATCTTCCGACGTTCATTGATGCCGATACAGGATTCGGTGAACCGATGAGTGCCGCCCGTACTGTGACGGTGCTCGAAGATGCCGGCCTGGCCGGACTTCACCTGGAGGACCAGGTGAATCCCAAGCGGTGCGGACATCTCGACGGCAAGGCGGTGGTCGAGACGGCCGAGATGGTCAAGCGGCTGCGGGCCGCCGTCTCGGCGCGCCGGGATCCCGATTTCGTCATCTGTGCCCGTACCGATGCCGCGGGGATCGAGGGGATCTCCGCGGCCATCGACCGGGCCAAGGCCTACGTCGACGCCGGCGCGGATCTCATCTTCACCGAGGCACTACACACCCCTGCGGATTTCGAACAGTTCCGGGAGGCGGTGGACGTCCCGTTGCTGGCCAACATGACCGAATTCGGAAAGTCCGAACTGCTGACGACCCGACAGTTGTCTGAGATCGGCTACAACGTGGTGATCTACCCGGTCACCACCCTGCGCTTGGCCATGCATGCCGTTGAGGTCGGTCTGCACGAAATATCCTCGGCAGGTACGCAATCCGGCCTTCTCGATCAGATGCAACACCGAAGCCGGCTCTACGAACTCCTGCGTTACAACGACTACAACCAGTTCGACTCGGACATCTTCAATTTCTCGCTGCAAGGGGCGACGCCATGACCGTTACCGAGAACGACACAGCCAAACCGAGTATCCACAAAGGCCTGGCCGGGGTGGTGGTCGACACCACCGCCATCTCCAAGGTGGTGCCCGAGACCAACACGCTGACCTATCGCGGTTACCCCGTGCAGGACCTGGCCGCACACTGCAGCTTCGAGCAGGTCGCCTACCTCCTGTGGCACGGTGAGCTGCCGACCGATCAGGAGCTGGCCCTGTTCACCCAGCGCGAGCGGGCCTCGCGTCGGATCGACCGGTCGATGCAGTCGCTGCTGGCCAAGCTGCCGGACAACTGCCATCCGATGGATGTGGTGCGTACCGCGATCAGCTACCTGGGCGCCGAGGACCCTGAGGAAGACGACAGCAGCCCCTCAGCCAACTTCGCCAAGTCGCTGCGAATGTTCGCGGTTCTGCCGACCATCGTCGCTGCCGATATGCGTCGGCGGCGCGGGCTGGAACCGATCGCGCCCCACAGCCACATGGGCTATTCGGAGAACTTCCTCAGCATGTGCTTCGGCGAAGTACCGGACCCGGTGATCGTCAGAGCTTTCGAGCAGTCGATGGTGCTCTACGCCGAGCACAGTTTCAACGCGTCGACGTTCGCGGCGCGGGTGGTCACCTCGACCCAGTCCGATATCTACAGCGCCGTCACCGCCGCCATCGGGGCCCTCAAGGGCTCCTTGCACGGCGGCGCCAACGAAGTCGTCATGCACGACATGCTCGAGATAGGTTCGGCCGGCCGCGCCCCGGAATGGTTGCACGGCAAGCTGTCGCGCAAGGACAAGGTGATGGGCTTCGGTCACCGGGTCTACAAAAACGGTGACTCCCGCGTGCCCACCATGAAGGCCGCGCTGGCCAGTGTGTCCGAGGTTCGTGACGGACAGCGCTGGCTGGACATCTACAACGTGCTGGAGAGCGCGATGTTCGCGGCCACAAAGATCAAGCCGAACCTGGACTTTCCGACCGGCCCGGCCTATTACCTGATGGGATTCGACATCCCTTGCTTCACACCGATCTTCGTGATGAGCCGGATCACCGGCTGGACCGCACACATCATGGAGCAGGCCGCGTCGAACTCTCTGATCCGGCCGCTCAGTGACTACAGCGGACATCCGCAACGGGCCTTGGCGTAGCACGCGGAAGCGTTGAAAGGAAACAGTGGTCGACAAGGTTCTGGTCGCCAACCGGGGAGAGATCGCCATCCGTGCATTCCGCGCGGCGTATGAGCTCGGGCTCTCGACGGTTGCCGTCTATCCGCACGAGGACCGTAACTCTCAGCATCGGCTGAAGGCCGATGAGTCGTATCAGATAGGTGCCAACGGCCATCCGGTCCGTGCCTATCTGTCGGTGGACGAGATCATCCGGGTGGCCCGGCACGCAGGCGCCGATGCGGTCTATCCGGGCTACGGGTTCCTTTCGGAGAATCCGGAACTGGCCAGGGCATGCGCGAAGGCGGGGATCACCTTTGTGGGGCCGTCGGCTGATGTGCTGGAGCTGACCGGGAACAAGGCCAGAGCCATTGCCGAGGCGCGCAAGGCGGGCCTGCCTGTGCTGGCATCGTCGGCTCCGTCGAGTTCGGTCTCAGAACTGCTGGCCGCAGCGGAATCGATGAGCTTCCCGGTGTTCGTGAAAGCTGTTGCCGGCGGCGGAGGCCGCGGGATGCGTCGCGTCAAAGACTCGGCCGACCTGCGGGAAGCGATCGAGGCCGCCAGTCGAGAAGCACAGTCCGCGTTCGGCGATCCCACGGTGTTCCTTGAGCAGGCGGTGATCAACCCGCGCCACATCGAGGTGCAGATTCTGGCGGACACCCAGGGCAACGTCATTCATCTTTTCGAACGCGACTGCAGCTTGCAGCGGCGCCATCAGAAGGTGATCGAGCTGGCGCCGGCACCGAATCTCGATCCGATTCTGCGGGAACGTATTTGCGCGGATGCGGTGGCCTTTGCCCGCCAGATCGGCTATACCTGCGCGGGCACGGTGGAGTTCCTGCTCGACGAACGCGGCGATCACGTGTTCATCGAAATGAACCCCAGGATCCAGGTGGAGCACACGGTGACCGAAGAGGTCACCGATGTCGACCTGGTATCGAGCCAGTTGCGGATCGCCGCCGGGGAATCCCTGTCCGATCTCGGACTCGCCCAGGACGCCCTACGTATCCGGGGTGCTGCCCTGCAGTGCAGGATCACGACCGAGGACCCGGCCAACGGGTTTCGCCCCGACACCGGTCGCATCACCGGGTATCGGTCACCGGGTGGTGCCGGCGTCCGCCTCGATGGCGGCACCAATCTCGGCGCCGAAGTGGGCGCGCATTTCGATTCGATGCTGGTGAAGCTGACCTGCCGCGGCCGCGATTCCCCGACGGCTGTGGCCCGGGCGCGACGCGCCGTGGCGGAGTTCCGGATTCGCGGAGTGGCCACCAACATTCCTTTCCTGGCAGCGGTTCTGGACGATCCCGACTTCGTCGCCGGCCGGGTGACGACGTCGTACATCGAACAACGACCGCAGCTGCTCACCGCGCGCGGTAGTGCCGATCGTGGCACCCGCATCCTGAACTACCTGGCCGATGTGACGGTCAATCAGCCGCACGGCCCGCGGCCGTCTGCGGTCTATCCACGCGACAAGCTGCCCGCCTGTGATCTGAGCGTGCCTGCACCCCCTGGGTCCAAGCAGCGCCTGACGGAGTTGGGGCCGGAAGGCTTCGCCGCCTGGCTACGTGACACCGACGCCGTCGGCGTCACCGACACCACCTTTCGCGATGCACATCAATCGCTGTTGGCTACCCGGGTGCGCACGAGCGGACTGCTACGTGTCGCCCCCTACATCGCGCGGATGATGCCGCAGTTGCTGTCCGTCGAATGCTGGGGCGGCGCGACCTACGACGTCTCACTACGATTCCTCAAGCAGGATCCGTGGGAGCGGTTGGCGGCGTTGCGCGAAGCACTGCCCAACATCTGTCTGCAGATGTTGTTGCGGGGCCGGAACACGGTGGGCTACACGCCCTATCCGGAGGTGGTGACGCGTGCGTTCGTGGAGGAAGCCACGGCGACTGGTGTTGATATCTTCCGGATCTTCGACGCGCTCAACAATGTGGATTCGATGCGTCCGGCCATCGACGCGGTCCGGCGTACCGGCACGACTGTCGCGGAAGTCGCGATGTCGTACACCGGTGACCTCTCCGACCCGGGCGAGAACCTTTACACCCTGGACTATTACCTGCGCTTGGCCGAGCAGATCGTCGACGCCGGAGCCCACGTGCTGGCGATCAAGGACATGGCCGGGCTGCTGCGGGCGCCGGCCGCCGCGACGTTGGTGTCTGCCCTGAAGTCACGGTTCGACCTTCCGGTCCACGTGCACACCCACGACACTCCCGGCGGCCAACTGGCCACCTATGTCGCGGCGTGGAATGCCGGAGCCGATGCCGTCGACGGTGCCGCAGCGCCGTTGGCCGGCACCACAAGTCAGCCGTCGCTGTCATCAATTGTGGCCGCTGCCGCACACAGCCGATTCGACACCGGTGTGTCGCTGGATGCGGTCTGCGACCTTGAGCCGTACTGGGAGGCATTGCGCCGCGTCTACGCGCCCTTTGATGTTGCGGCGTCGGGTCCTTCGTTCCCGACGGGGCGCGTCTACACCCATCAGATCCCCGGCGGCCAGCTGAGCAATCTGCGCCAGCAGGCCATCGCATTGGGTCTGGGTGACCGGTTCGAAGACATCGAGGCGAATTACGCTGCCGCTGACCGGATGTTGGGTCGGTTGGTGAAGGTCACGCCGTCGAGCAAAGTGGTGGGCGATCTCGCACTGGCCTTCGTCGGAGCGGGTGTGGGTGCCGAGGAATTCGCCGCGGACCCGGCTCGCTACGACATTCCGGACAGCGCGATCGGCTTTCTGCGTGGTGAACTCGGAGACCCTCCGGGCGGATGGCCGGAGCCTCTGCGCACCAAGGCGCTCGATGGTCGGGGCCCGGCCAAACCTGTACAAGATTTGTCCGCTGAGGATGGAACCTTGTTGGCCGCACCGGGGCCCAAGCGGCAGGCGGCGCTCAACCGGTTGTTGTTCCCCGGGCCCACCGCGGAGTTCCAAGCTCATCGCGACGAGTACGGTGACACCTCACGATTGAGCGCCAATCAGTTCTTCTACGGTCTGCGCCACGGCGAAGAACACCGGGTCAAACTGGATCCCGGGGTCGAATTGTTGATCGGGCTCGAGGCGATCTCCGAAGCCGACGAGCGCGGCATGCGCACCGTGATGTGCATCCTCAACGGGCAACTGAGGCCGATCGTGGTGCGCGACCGCAGTATCGCCGGCGAGGTCCCGGTTGCCGAGAAGGCCGACCGGACCAATGTCGCCCATGTCGGTGCTCCCTTCGCTGGTGTGGTTTCAGTCAACGTTGTTGAGGGCCAGGTCGTCGAAGCCGGCCAGTCGATCGCGACGATCGAGGCGATGAAGATGGAGGCGGCCATCACCGCGCCCGCATCTGGCACCGTCACCAGGATCGCGGTCGCGCGGACTGCTCAGGTGGAGGGCAATGACCTCCTCGTCGTCGTCAGTTAGTGCGCTGACCAATTCGGCCCTGTGCGGCCGGAGAATCTGCAGCCGCAATTGGAGGTATTCGTGTCCCTGAACACCGTCGCGCTTGAGTTGGTCCCGCCCAATGTCGATCGCGGAGCAGGTTACGCGGTGGAGGAAGCGCAGAAGGTGGCGCGGCTGGCCACGGAATGCGGTGTAGCAGGACGGCTCGGCCACGTCATGATCCCGGCGATGATCGCCGAGGATGGTGACCGCCCGATAGAGATGAAGCCCAAGATGGACGTCCTCGACTACTGGCGGGCTATCCGAACCGAGCTTCCGGGCGTGCGTGGCTTGTGCACGCAGGTCACGTCGTTCTCCGAAGAAGCGGTGCTGCGCGATCGGCTGACCGATTTGAGCGCGGCGGGTTTCGACGGCGTGATCTTCGTCGGTGTGCCGCGCACGATGAGCGACGGCGAAGGTGACGGCGTCGCACCGGCTGACGCGTTGTCCAAATTCGACGGTCTCGTCGAGAACCGCGGGGTGATCCTGATCCCGACCCGCGATGCCGAGCACAGTCGCTTCACCTTCAAATGCGACAAGGGCGCCACGTTCGCCATGACGCAGCTGCTGTACTCGGATGCGGTGGTCGGGTTTCTGCAGCAGTTCGCCCTGGAGAGCGACCACAGGCCAGAGGTTCTGCTGTCGTTCGGTTTCGTGCCGAAGATGGAGAACAGGGTCGGCCTCATCGATTGGCTGATCCAGGACCCCGGCAATGACGTTGTTGCACAGGAGCAGGCATTCGTCAGATCCCTGGCCGCTGGTGAGCCCGCCGTGAAACGGCGGCAATTGGTTGATCTCTACAAGAGGGTGATCGACGGGGTGGCCGACCTGGGGTTTCCGCTGAGCCTGCATTTCGAAGCGCCCTATGGCGCCTCCCGGCCGGCGTTCGAGGCATTCGTCGAGATGCTGGCGTACTGGTCACCGAAACAGGCGTCCTGATCGGACCGCGATGAACGCACGGTCCAAACCCGGCCAGATGAAAGTGATGGGGGTCCTGAACGCCACTCCCGACTCCTTCTGGGTCGACAGCAGATTCGATGTCACCGCATTGGCGATCGCCGCGGGGCGAAGGATGTTCGAAGCCGGGGCGTGGGCGGTGGACGTGGGTGGGGAATCCACTCGCCCGGGGGCCACACCAGTGTCGATCAACGAAGAGCGCAACCGCGTGCTTCCGGTCGTCGCTGCACTTGCCCAGCTGGGCACGGTGTCCGTGGACACGCGCAATCGAGAGCTGGCCGAAGAGGCGGTACTGGCCGGTGCCGGCATCATCAATGACGTCTCGGGCAAGCTCTACGATGTTGCGGGTCGGCTCGGTGTCGGGTACGTGAGCATGCACGCCCACACAGTTCCCGTCCTCGCGAGCGGATTCCCGGAGTACGAGGATGTGGTCGGCGAGGTGACATGTTCCGTCACCGGCGTCGCGCAGACGGCCGCCGCCGGCGGCGCCGCTCCGGTGTGGATCGATCCAGGCATCGGATTCGGCAAATCGCCTCGGCACAACCTCGAGTTGCTGCGCCGGCTTCCGGAGCTCTGCAGTCACGGGTTTCCGGTGCTGCTCGGGGCGAGCCGAAAATCATTCGTCGGCAACGTCACTGGACGCGCAGTGGCCGGACGCCTGGCGGGATCGCTGGCCGTTGTCGCGCCCGCGTGGTCGGCGGGTGTCGATGTCATCCGAGTTCATGATGTCGTCGAGACGTTGGACACCATCGCAATGTTGCAGGCGATCTGGGGCTGACCGCACAGCCTGGAATTGGCTGAGATGCTGTGCTGGTGGAGAAAGTCGACCACAACCTGCCGATGTTCTCCGCCGTGGCGTTCGCCGGCAGCGCCCACCAGCAGCATGGCGGCTCTCGGTGCCAAGGTCGAGGGCCGGCGCCTGGCCGGCCAGTGCGTCACCGTTGCTGATTATCTGGAAAAGCCTGTTGTTCAGCATGTTTAAAGTTCGCTTCGAAAAATTGACGGTGACTGCAAGCCCGATCGAGGGCCGGCGCACGCGCTCAAAGGGACGCCCCACCGCCGGAGAAGTTTTGGTTAGTCTCACCTCGCTGGTCTAAGGAGGCTGCGGGTCTGGGCGTGGCGCGCACACGTATGTGGCGCCCCCGATCAGCGCCGGAGGCAGGGGGATGGGCATTTGACGTGTGATGAAGTGCTGCAGCACAGCGCAACTGGTGATGTGCATTCTCGAATGCGGCGCGGCTCCACGGCCGAATCTCCGATGCGGCCCGCTGGATATCCGCCGGATGGGCCCGTGCTTCCTCGAGAACTCAAGAACGTTTCCGACGCTGTACGGCGCACCCCGGCTCCTCCAGTTCCGCAATTGTTGCGGCCGAGCGCGATTCGGGTCGCCACCGATGATGACGCGACCCTGATCGCCGAGTGGATGAATCGGCCGCACCTGGCCGAGACCTGGGAATATGACTGGCCGATCGAGCGCTGGCGGAATCATCTGAAAGCGCAGGTCGAGGGCGATTATTCACTACCGCTCATCCTGAACATCGGCGGGGTGGACCGTGGCTACCTCGAAATCTACCGTGCCGCCAAAGATTCCATCGCCGATCGCTACGACAGTGAGCCGCACGATCTGGGGCTGCACGGCGCGATTGCCGACGAGGAATTGGTCAACCGGGGGCTCGGCCCGATGCTGCTGCCCAAAATCGTCGCAAGCGTCCTGGCCGCCGATCCCGACTGTGAGCGGATCATGTTCGACCCGGATCACCGCAACGCAACGGTTCGGGGGTTGTGTGAGTTCGCCGGGTGCCGGTTCCTCGGCGAGCACGAGATGTCCAACCGCAGGATGGCGCTCTACCAACTCGACCGGGACACCGCCCGGAAATGGATGGCTTGACACCAGACTGTTCAATCCGGCTGCCCGACAGTCGGTTCCAAATCAATTGATCCGTAACGGAAACGAAAGGTGAGGCTTGGTCTCATCGGCCAGCCGGATACTCACATATGACCGATACCAATTCATCGACATCGCCCGTTGTGACCGACGGGCTGGTCTCCGTCCTGCGTGACGATCTCGAACTCCCATGTAAATCACTCAGTGCCAGTACACGTCTCGTCGATGACCTCGGGATGGACTCGGTGTCGTTCGCGGTGGGCCTGGTGACCATCGAGGAGAAGTTCGGTGTGCAGCTCAGCGAGGAAGACCTCATCACCTGCCGGACCGTCGGCGATCTGCAGTCGGTGATCGACCGCGGGAGCGCAGCGTGAACCCGCTCGCAGGAGCCTTGCGGGAGGCAATGGTCGGCTCACCGCACGACCTGGTGGTCCTGGATCGCGAGACCGATACCTGGCAGCGGCGTCCGTGGCCCGAGGTGCACGGAATCGCCGAGAGCATTGCGGCCTACCTGCTGGGCCGGGACCAACCCGGTGCGGTGGGACTGGTGGGCGAACCGACGGTGGAATTGATTGCCGCCATTCAGGGTTCATGGCTGGCGGGTGCCGGGGTGTCTATCCTTCCGCGTCCCCAGCGCGGCGCCGAACCGTCGGAGTGGGCGCACGCGACGCTGTCCCGATTCAGTAACATCGGCGTGACCACCGTATTCAGCTACGGCGCCACCCTGCAGTTGCTCCGGGATGCGGGCTCCCCGCTGGCGGTGTGCGACATCGCCGATGCGGTACGCACATCCACGTCCAGGAACCTGCAGTACCCTGACCATGCTGACGTGGCCATCCTGCAGGGAACGGCCGGATCCACCGGTACTCCGCGCACCGCGGTGCTGGCACCGGAGGCCGTGCTGAACAACATTCTGGCGGTCACCCGGCGATTGTCCCTGGGCCACAACGATGTCGGGTGTTCGTGGTTGCCGATCTACCACGACATGGGCCTGGCGATGGTGTTGACATCGACGATGTCGGGCGGGTCATTGTGGCTGGCGCCGACGGGCGCGTTCTCGGCCGCGCCACTGCGGTGGGCCGATTGGCTCTCCGAATCCGGCGCCACCCTCACCGCCGGGCCGAATTTCGGCTACTCGGTGCTCGGACGATTCGCCAATCGCGTATCCGACGTCGATCTGGGCGCGCTGCGGATCGCGATCAACGGGGGAGAGCCCGTCGACTGTGCCGGTGTCGATCGGTTCGCCGTCGGAATGAGCAGGTTCGGTTTCGATGCTGCAGCGATGGCGCCCGCCTACGGGATGGCCGAGTCGACGTGCGCGGTGACGATCCCCGCACCCGGGGAAGGCCTGCGCATCGACATCCCGGACGCTGCGGACACCGCCCGCCGCTACGCGCTGCTGGGTCGTCCGGTGCCGGGCATGGAGATTCGCATCGTCCCTTCTGCGCATGACGAATCCGGTACGGCCGGCGAAGTCGAGATCCGCGGCTCGTCGATGATGACGTCGTACCTGGGGGACGCACCCGCCGACGCGGGCAGCAACGGCACGTGGTTCCCGACGGGCGACATCGGCTACTTGGTCGACGACGCGCTGGTGATCTGCGGGCGCTCGAAAGAGATGATCACGATCGCCGGACGCAACATTTTCCCCACCGAGATCGAGCAGGTTGTCGGCGAGGTGGACGGCGTCCGAGAGGGGGCCGTCGTCGCGGTCGGTACGGCATCCGGCGCCGCGCAATCGCGACTGCTGGTGGCAGCGGAGTTCATCGGGACCGAGCAGGACACCACTCGCAGCGCCGTGATCCGGCGGGTCGTGTCGGTGTGCGGTGTCACGCCTGCCGACGTCGTGCTCATGTCGCCGGGATCGCTGCCACGCACGTCGTCAGGGAAACTCCGGCGCCTCGAGGTCCGTCGCCAACTGGAGTCGGCGCGGTAGCCGTCAGGTCGGCGCGATGAGTTTTACCCTCGTCCCGAGTCCAAACAGCATCCATTGCTGACCGATCGGGAGAGAACACGTGGCCCAGCTGCTCAAAGTCCAGAACTTCAATGTCTCCGGCGACGGATTCGGCGCCGGCGAGAACCAGAGCTTCGAGCGCCCGTTCGGCCACGCCGACCCCGGGACGATGTTCGCCTGGGCCGGTGCGACGGCAAGCTGGCCCAACCGGACGGAGCCCGGCGGGAGTCGCGGCCTCGATGACTACCTCACCCGAGATTTCCACAACAACATCGGTGCCGAGATCATGGGCCGTAACAAGTTCAGTCCCTACCGTGGCGCCTGGGAAAACCACGAATGGCAAGGCTGGTGGGGTGACGAGCCGCCGTTCCACACCCCGGTTTTCGTCCTGACCCACCATGAGCGCCCGTCGTTCACACTGTCCGACACCACGTTCCACTTCATCAACGCCGATCCGGCGAGCGCGCTGGAGCAGGCCCGGGCCGCGGCGCAGGGCAAGGATGTGCGGTTGGGCGGGGGAGCGAGCACCATCCGGGAGTTCCTGGACGCCGACCTGGTCGACACCCTGCATGTGGCGGTGTCGCCGGTCGAGTTGGGCAGCGGGACTCGGCTCTGGGGATCACCAGATGAGTTGAACGACCGTTTTCACCACGACGTCGTACCCAGCCCCGGCGGCGCGGTCACCCATCATCTGTTCTGGCGTCGCTGAGCCTGCTTGAGCACGGTGAATGCGTACCTCAATCGCGGGTACGCACCCCGCGCTCGAAGGTGCGGATGACGGCGGGGGCGGCCGCGTGCTGTGGCATGAGGCCGTTCTTGGAGTCCTGGCAGGCCCACATGACCAGACCGTAGAGCGCGTGTTCGAGCCATTGTGTGCTCGATTCCGGATCGAACACACCTTCGGCCTGGCCGCGTTCGATCAGATTGGTGAGATAGCTGTTGTCGGGCACCGCCTCGGGTGGCAGGCCGCGAATAACGGTGGGGTCGTCGAAGAGAAACAGGAGCCGGTTACCGACCGAGATCATGGCGTTGATGACGCGCCGCATCGCCTCGATCGCGCAGCCGTCCTCAGGCGCGGCAGCGGCCACGGCGTTGGTCAGGACCTGCACCGAGTCGATAATTGTGGCGTTGATCAGGCATTCCCGGTCGGGAAAGTAACGGTGCACCGTGGTGCGGCCGACCCCGGCCGCCTTCGCGATATCGGGCAACGTCGCGGTCCGGTCGTCAGCTAGGACTGCGGCGGCGGCCTCGATGATCGCACCACGGGTGCGCGACTGGGTGGCCGAGAGCTCGCCTGTGCTCATGAGTCGATGGTATCGACGCGGGTCACGACATTCTCGCCACCGGTATCGGTGTTGTCCGATCAGAGAGGAAACGCGCTGGACGCTGGCGCACGGGCAGCGGCCACCAGAACCAGCGGCCGAGGATCGCGGCAATCGTCGGTGTCATCAGCGAGCGAACGACGAGGGTGTCGAACAACAGGCCCAGGCCGATGGTCGTGCCGCCCTGCCCGATCGCAATCAGATCGCTCGTGGCCATCGACGCCATCGTGAATGCGAACACCAGGCCGGCCGCGGTGACCACGCCGCCGGTGGCGCCCATGGCCCGGATTATGCCGGTATTGATGCCCGCGCCGATCTCTTCCTTCATCCGCGAGACCACCAGCAGGTTGTAGTCCGATCCGACCGCCAGCAGGATGATGACCGAGAACGCCAATGTCATCCAGTGCAGATCGATCCCGAGCAGGTACTGCCACACCAGGACCGACAAGCCGAACGATGCGGCCAGGGACAGGATCACGGTGCCGACGATGACGAACGACGCGATCAGGGCGCGGGTGATCAACAGCATCACGATGAAGATCAACGTGATCGCGCCGCAGGCTGAGATCAGCAGGTCCCACTGGGCGCCCACCTGGATGTCCTTGTAGGTGGCCGCGGTGCCGCCGAGATAGATCTTGGCGTCGGCCAGCGGCGTCGTCTTGATCGCCTCCCGGGCCGTCTTCAAGATCGGGTCGACATGCGAAATACCCTCGGAGGTAGCCGGATCCACGTCGTGGGTGATGATGAACTGCGCGGCCTGACCGTCCGGCGACACCATCAGCGCCAACCCGCGCTTGAAGTCCGGGTTGTCGAACGCCTCGGGTGGCAGATAGAACGAGTCGTCGTTGCGGGCGTCGTCGAACGCCTGCCCCATCACCGACGCCGTGTCGGTCATCTTGGCGATCTGGTCGACGAGCCCGTTGAACGTGCTGAACATCGTTTTCATCGTGCCCTGCATGGACTTCGAGATGGCGATCATCGGTGGCAGCTGCGCCACCAACTGCGGCATCAGCTGATCCATCTCGTTCATGTTCTTCACCGAATCCGAGAGAGTTTCGGTCATGGTGTCGATGCCGTCGAGCCCGTCGAACAACGAGCGCATGGATTGGCACATCGGGATGTCGTAGCAGTGCGGTTCCCAGTACAGATAGTTCCGCATCGGCCGCATGAAATCGTCGAAATCAGCCATGTGATCCCGCATTTCGTTGGTACTCGCCTGCATGTCGTTCATGCTGGCGGTCAGTTCGTGGGTGATGCCGGTCATCCGGTTCATCAGGCCCAGCATGTTCTCCATGATCGTGATCATCCGGCCGAGATCGTCGGTGAGCGTATTCATGTCGCCCATGCGTTCCCGCAGGAACTGCAGGTTCTCGGTCATCGACACCGATTGCATGCTCACCTGGAACGGCACGGAGCTGTGCGCGATGGGGCGGCCCAGTGGACGGGTGATGCTCTGCACGCGCGCGACACCGGGTACGCGGATCAGCTCGCGGGCGATCTTGTCCAGCACGATCATGTCGGCAGGGTTGCGGAGGTCGCGGCCCGCATCGACCAGCAGGAGGTCGGGGTTCATCCGCGCGGCAGTGAAATGTCGCTCGGCAGCGGCGTATCCGACGTTGGACGGCAGATCCTTGGGGATGTAGAGCCGCTCGTTGTACGAGGTCTTGTAGCCGGGCAGAGCCAGCAGTCCGACGAGTGCCACCGCGATGGCCGCCGCCAGGATCGGAACGGGCCAGCGCACCACCGAGGTGCCGAGTCTGCGCCAACCGCGAGAGCGGATCTCGCGCTTGGCGTCGAGCAAGCCGAACCGACTGCCCACAGCCAACATTGCCGGCGCAAGTGTGAGCGAGGCCAGCACCACCACGGACATGCCGATGGCGCTCGGGATACCCATGGAGCTGAAGTAGTTCAACCGGGTGAAGTGAAGGCACAGCATGGCGCCGGCGACCGTGAGGCCGGAGCCGAGGATGACATGCCCGACACCGTGGAATGCGGTGTAATAGGCGTCCTCTCGTTCCTGACCTTTCTGTCGCGCTTCCTGATATCGGCCGACGAGGAAGATCGCGTAATCGGTTCCCGCCGCGATGGCCAACGAGGTCAGCAGGCTCACCGAGAACGTCGACAGGCCGAGCAGGCCGGCGTGGCCGATGGCCGCCACGACTCCGCGAGCCGCCGACATCTCCAGCAGCACCACGATGAGCATCAACAACATCGTGGCGATCGACCGGTAGACGACGATCAGCATCACCGCGATCACCGCGATCGTGACGAAGGTGATCTTGATCATGCTCTTGTCGCCGGCTTCGTTCATGTCCGTGGTGAGCGGACCTTGGCCGGTGACATAGGCTTTCACGCCTGCGGGCGGATTCGATTCCTCGATGATCTTGCGGACCGCGCCTACCGATTCGTTGGCCAGCGTCTCGCCCTGGTTGCCTGCGAGGTTGACCTGAACGTAGGCGGCCTTGCCGTCGGTGCTCTGGGATCCCGCCGCGGTGATCAGGTCGCCCCAGTAATTCTGAACGTGCTGAACGTGTTTGGTATCGGCCTGCAGCGTGCGGACCAGTTCGTCGTAGTAGCGATGAGCCTCGGTACCCAGCGGCTGGTCGCCCTCGAGCACGACCATGGCGATCGTGTCGGAGTCGAATTGATCGAAGCGCTCGCCGATCTTCTTCATCGCCACCAGTGCCGGTGCGTCCTGGGGTGACAGTGAGACGGCGTGCTCGTGCCCGACGACCTCGAGTTGGGGGACGAGCGCGTTCAGGACGACGACGAGCACGACCCACGCCAGGATGATCGGGATCGCGGCGACGCGGATGACGCGGGCGATGCCCTTGTGTTCAGGGGTAGCGGCGACCGTGCTGATGCGCGATCCGCCTTCGGCTCCTCGGTGGTTACCCATCAGGCGGCCTTGTCCAAGCAGAAGGCCTGGGCGTCGTGCTGGTTCACGGTCTGCTCGTCTCGGACTTCGCCGTTGACGACGATCCGGCAGCTGATCACTTCGCTATCTCCTTGGGCAACCACATTGGCGAACACCGTCGGCAGGGTGGTGACAACCTCGTGCCGCCACGGCAGCGAGCTGAACTTCTCGGTGTGGGGTTGGGCGTCGGCATCCAGAAAGCTGACGTGCCCGCTGGTGCCACTCGGCCCGTCGATCTCGTAGACGACGCGCTTCGGGTTGAACTCCACGATGTCGTCGCCGGCGGACTGTCCCGGGTCGGTGTTGATGTGAGTGCCGAAGATCCCGTGCATCCGGTTCATTGCCAACCCGCTGACGGCAAGGGCAGCCACCAGCACCATGGGAATCCAGAAGCGTTTGGCGAGCCGAAATAGCGTAGCCACGGCAAAATCCACCTCTCCGGTTCGGCGCATGCCGACGGAAGTCCCATCCGACCGCGTTTTGATCGGCTGAACGTAACAGGCCTTTAGTGGATGCTCAACGTTCCATTAAGGGATATTGAGATACCTCACAGTTGTTTGCGAACTGGAATTTTTTAGTGACCTACGCGGTGAGCAGACGCAGCGGGGATCCCGTGCAGTAGGCCGCGATGTCCTCGACGATGTCGCGGTAGAAGATCGTCATCACGCCCTCGGTGACGTAGCCGAGGTGCGGGGTCAGCAAGGTGTTGGGCAGGGTGGCCAACCGATGCCCCGGGGGAAGAGGCTCCTGTCGATAGACATCCAGCGCTGCGCCACGAATCTGCTTGCCGCGCAGGGCTTGCACGAGCGCATCCTCGTCGATGAGGCCACCGCGCGAGGTGTTCACCAGGATCGCCGAAGGTTTCATCGCGGCCAGCTCGGCGGCGCCGATCAGGCCATGTGTGCTCTCGGCGAGCACCATGTGCAGCGATACGACATCGGCGGCGGCGAACAATGCCTCCCGATCAACGCGGACGACGCCGGCCTTGGCCGCACGCTCGTCGGTGAGGTTGGGACTCCACGCGATGACGTCCATGCCGAACGCCTTGCCGATCGTGGCGACCCGGCTGCCGATCCGGCCTACGCCGACCAGTCCCAGCGTCGCTCCATGCAGATCGCTGCCGATGGTGCTCTGCCACAGCCCGTTGCGGATGCGCTGATCCTCGAGGACCAGGTGTCGCTGCAGCCCCAGGATCAGTGCCCAGGTGTGTTCGACCGTCGGGGTGATCGCTCCGCCGGTGCCCGACACGGTGATACCGAGGCGGTGCGCGGCGGCTACGTCGATGGCGGCGTTGAACGGTCCCGTTGTCACCAGAAGCTTCAGATTAGGCAGTTGGCTGAGCAGCGCAGCGTCGATCGGGGTGCGTTCCCGCATCGCGACGACGACCTCGCAGCCGGCCAGCGACTCGACCAGGGCCGGACCCGGCGCGATGTGTTCCCGCAGTGACGTGATCTGGGCGGGGCGGGGAATCGGTGACCAGTCGACGGTGTCGGCGATTCCCTGGTAGTCGTCGAGGACGGCGACGCGCAGCGGTGCGGTCATCGATCAGTAGGCGTTCGGATCGTTCTGCACCGCAAGGGGTACGGGATGCTGGTAGAGCTGAGATGCGTTCTCCCAGGTGATCTTCCGGATCACCTCGGCGGGCAGGCCCTGGATCTGTTCGTGAATGGTGCGCTGGGTGTGCGGCCAGGTCGAGTCACAGTGGGGGTAGTCGGCTTCGAGCAGGATGTTGCCGGTGCCGATCCGTTCGTGCTGCACGAACGAGGACTGGTCCTCGACCGCGCAGAACCAGAAGTTCCGGGTGAACACCTCGGCGGGGGAGAGGGTCTCGCCGAGGGCTTTCCAGGTGCCGTACATCTGGTGGTAGCTGAGCATGTGGTCGAGCCGATCGAGTAGGCCTGCCACCCAGCCGATTCCGCCTTCGGACAGACAGATCTTGAGGTCCGGGTACCGGCTGGGCAGACCGGAGTACAGCCAGTCGACCGCCGCGGTGATGGCGTAGGCGAAGAACAGCACACCCTGAACGTCCGGCGGGGCGTCGTCGGTGGTGGACGGCGCCGAGCCCGAGGATCCGATGTGCAGGTTGACCACGGTGCCCGTCTCGGCACACGCCGCCATCATCGGCTCCCAGTAACCGGAGTGGATGGTCGGCAGCCCGAGCATGGCGGGGTTCTCGCTGAATGTCACGGCGTGGAAACCGCGTTCGGCGTTCTCGTAGATCATCTGGGCGCCGACCTCGGGGTCCAGCAGCCACGGCAGCTGGCACGGGATGATCCGGCCGGGGTAGGCGCCGGCCCACGCTTCGAGGTGCCAGTCGTTCCAGGCCCGCACTGAGGCCATCGCGAGCTCCCGATCTCTGGTCACCTGTTGGAGCCGCTGGCCGGCGAACCCGGGGAGGAACGACGGGAAGTTGAGCGACGCGTACACACCGTTGAGATCCATGTCCTTGACGCGTTCGTGAATGTCCCAGGCGCCGCGGCGCATTTCGTCGAATCGCGCCGGCTCGAAACCGTATTCGGAGACCGGGCGGCCGACCACGGCGTTGAAGCCGACGTTGGGCAGCGATTGCCCGTCGTACATCCAGGTCTGCCCGCCGTTCTCGGTGTCGACGACCTTCGGGGCACGGTCAGCGAACTTGCGAGGCACCCGGCCGGTGAACGTGTCCGGTGGCTCGACGATGTGATCGTCGACCGAGATCACGGTGTAGAGACGTTCGGCCCGCTGCGGTTCGGGCAGAAACGTGACCGTGCGTTCGGCGCCCTTGTGCGCGGTGGTGAAGTCGAGATTGCCGGCGAGTTCGTCGATGGACTTCATGGGCCAGTCTCCTTCTAGGTCAGGACGTCGGGGTCGGCCTTGATGGTCATACGGGCGGCCCCAGCCCAGTACACGTCGGCGGCCCGCTCGATGAGCGAGGCCTTCATGCCGTACATGTCGGAGCGGTTCATCGCGGTCGGCTCCCGGCCGGTGAGCATCACCTGGTAGGCCAGTTTGCACACCCGGTCGATCGACGCGGCCCGGTACACGGCCTCGGCCACGGTGCCTCCGGTGGTGATGACGCCGTGGTTGGCCAGGATGGTGAGATTGGCCGTGCCGATCCGTTCGGCGAGCTCGCGGGCGCGTGGCGCCGAATCGACCTCGCCGTCATAGGTTTCGACGAAGCACATGTCGTCGAGGAACAGCGATCCGGTCTGATGCACCAGATCCGGCAACTTTCCCAACGCCGCGATCAGGCTCACGTAATAGGGATGGTTGTGGATGACGACGCGGGCGTCGTCGCGCACGCGGTGCAGTTCGGTGTGGATGTGGATGGCCGGGGTGACATCCCAGCGGCCGCGTACCACCGTGGCGTTCTCGTCGACCACACAGATGTCGGATGCGGTGAGTTCCTGCCACCACAGGCCCCACGGATTGACCAGCATCTCGGTGCGGCCTTCCGGCTGCCAGGTGATGTGGCCGGCCATGTTCTCGGCGAATCCGATGGCCGCCAGGTGCCGGAACGCCACGGCCAGCGACTGTTCCTCGGACAGATCGACACCGATCGGCGGGGTGACCGACGGTGACCACACCTTCAGCCCGCCCTGACGCATCTCACCGACGTTCATAGCCGTCTCCCAACCGCGTCCGGATATCTTCGCGGAGTTGCCCTTTCGCGATCTTCCCGCCCGAAGACCGGGGCAGCTCATCGAGGACGATGAGCCGCTCGGGAAGAAGTTCCTTCGACATGCCCTGGGCGAGCAAGTGCTCGACGAGCCCGGGCAGATTGATCGTTTGGCTGTTGGCGTGGGCCACCGGTTCTACGTAGATGCAGACCTTCTCGCCGAAGACCGGGTCGGGCATCGCCACCGCGGCCGCGACGGCCACCCCGGGATGTGTCGTCACCGCATCCTCGACCTCTCCGGCACTGATGTTCTTGCCCCCGCGCACGATGAAGTCCGAGGTGCGGCCGGTGACGGACAGGTAGCCGTCGGCGTCGACCTCGCACACGTCGCCCATCCGCATCCAGCCGTCAGGTGTGTAGAGCTTGTCGTGGTCTACACCGCCGAGGTAGCCCAGGCTGGTGGCCGGTCCGCGGCAGGCCGGTTGCCCACGGCCCGTTGAGGTCACGTCGTCATCGCCGTCGAACAGGCGCACCGCCATCTCCGGCACCAGCCTTCCGGCGGTGCGCAGCCTGCGTTCCCTGGAATCCTGCAGCGTCGTTCCGCTCAGCAAGCCGGTTTCGTTGGAGCCGTAGAACTGCAGGATGGTGGCGCCGGTGAGCTCTTCGAAGTCGGCGGCCCGCTGATACGGCAACGCCTCGCCGCCGGTGAAGACCACGCGCAGCGAGCTCAGGTCGTTCTCGCGCGATGCCCGGTCGGCCATGATCATCATCAATTGGGTACTGACACAGCACAACACGCTGACCCGGTGGCGGGCGATCGCCTCGCACGCGGCTGCCGCGTCGAACCGCTCGAGCAGGATCGTGGTGACACCGAGGTGGATCGGGGTGGTATGGGCGGTCCAGATGCCGAATCCGAACGGGGCCGGGATGACGGGCAGGAAGACGTCGTCGGAACTCAGTGCCCCGTTGGCGACTGCCTGCTGATGAAAGTAATGCCAACGGTTCTGCGTATGCACAACACATTTGGGTAGGCCCGTGGTTCCCGAGGTCGAGTTGATCAGGAACACGTCGTCGGCTCCGACACCCGCGGCCGGTGGCCGCGATGGGGCGTCAGTGTCGAGGGACAAACCGTCCAACACCAGCGCGCTGATCTCGGGCGTGAGTCCCGTAACTGTGGTTTGTGCCGACGCGTGCCGCGCGGCGTCGCTGATCAGCAGGCGCGGATCGGTGGTCCGCAGGATCTGAGTGGCCTCGCGCGTTCCGGCGCGGGCACCGATCCCCACCACCACGGCGCCGCAGCGCTCGATGGCCACGAACAGCACATGGATGGCCGCGGTGTCGCCGTGCCACACCGCGACGCGATCGCCTGGTCGGACACCCAGCCCCGCCAACTGGGCGGCGAGTAGCGATGCGGCGCAGTCGAATTCGTTCCAGGTGAACGTGGTGCCGGGGTGGTCGATATAGGCTGGCTTGTCGGGATGGGTGAGGGCGTGTTCCCGCACGGTCTGCGAGATCGTGCGGTCCGACCACCATCCGGCCGACCGGTAGTGGGCCGCTTCTGCAGCGTCAACTGCGGCGTCGCCGACCTTCATCACCAAATCATATGAAAATAAGAACCTGTGTCAACGGTCACACTGTTGTCGCTCGTGGATCACGGTCGTCGGGGACCGGACTGCGCCCACGCACGCACCATCGTCGGGTCGACGACCCCGTCGACGCCGGGGTACTGCTGGGCGTTGACCAGATGGGCCGCGGCCAGATCGCGGGCTCGCTGTGCATCACCCATGTCGATCGCGTCGATCACCTGGCGGTGGTCTTCCAGAACGGCCCGGCGCTCCTCGACGGGCACGGTCGAGTGATCAGTCACCTGAGCCGACCAGTTTTGCTCGTGGGCTGACCACAGCGCCTCCAGCGCGCCCGCCAGGATGATCATCGTCTCGTTGCCGCAGTGGCGCACCAGCGCCTCGTGATACCGGCGACTCGCCGAGGTGGCCTGCAGCAGATCGGAAACCGATCTGACCGATTCTTCGTGCAATTCACGGAGAATGGGTACAACAGTGCGCTTCCGGTCCGGCCGCTGGGCGCAGAGCGCGGCACACGCCGGCTCGACCTGCAGGAGTGCGGTGCCCACGTCGGCGAGTCCGACCTGCCCGGCGCCCAGTACCAGCCCCATGGTGTAGGCAAGGTTTGCTGCATCGGGTCGGTGGACCACTGCGCCGCCGAGCTTGCCGCGCCGTACCGTCAACAGCCCCTCGGCCTCGAGGATGCGCATCGCCTCGCGCAGGGACGGTTTGCTGATCGGGTATTCGACGAGAAGTTCGTCTTCCTTGGGCAGGATCGTGCCGTCGGGCAGTTCGCCGGTCAGGATCCGGCGCCGCAACTGGTCGGCGACCTGTTCGGCAAGTCGCTGGAACCGGACGTTTGGCTGCGCCACGCATCGAGTGTGCCAGATGGTCCGCCATTGAGGGGGCCGTGCCGAGCCTTGTATCCAAATGATTTGTCTCATACGGTGAGCCATGCAGAAGTGGACGATCGGCGCGTTGACGATTCACTCCGTCCTCGAGACTGTCGTGCCGACCCGGCCTGACCGGCTGTTTCGCGGGCTTCCGCCCGAGCTCCCGAGGTGGCTTCAGCCGCACTACGTCGATGACGCGGGCAATCTGCTGGTGGCCATCCAGTCGTTCCTCATCGAATCCGGTGATGAGCTCGTGGTCGTGGACTGCTGCTTCGGGGAAGGTCACGACCTGCCGTATCAGATCCCGATGGACCCCGACCAGTACCGACAGTCGTTGGCCGCGGCCGGATTCGCGCCCGACGACGTGACCACAGTGGTCTGCACCCACCTTCACCTCGACCATGCCGGGCGAAACACCTCCCAGCGCGACGGTGCCTGGGTCCCCACCTACCCCAACGCGACGTACCTGCTCACCGCCGATGAGTACACGTCATGGCGGCAGTCCTCGGCGCCGAACCGCGCCGCTCCCGAGACCGTCGAACCTCTTGTCGCACACGATGTTCTGCGGCTGATCGAGATGGACCACGCGATCACCGACGAGATTCGGCTCATGGCCACGCCCGGTCACACGTCGGGACATACCGCGATCCGAATAGAGTCCGACGGGGAAGTGGCGATCATCAGCGGGGACGTGATCCACCATCCGATCCAGATCACCCACCCCGAGGTCCAGGCCCTACCCGATGACGATCCGGCGGCGGCCGCGGTGACCCGCACCCGGCTGCTGCAGGGCATCGTCGACGAGCAGGCACTGTTGTTCGGAACGCATTTCGCGGCCCCGGCCGCCGGCACGGTCGTCTCCGACGACGGCAGGCTGATCTGGGTGTCGGTCTAGACCGCGAGCGTCTCAGTCCGCGGTGTGGACGATGAGGATGTCGATCTTGACGCGGCGGGCGATGGTGGCAGGCACCGAACCCAGCAGGCGGCCGGCGACGGAGTCCAGCCCGATGTCGCCGACGACGATCAGATCCGCATCGACCTCTTTGGCGAGTTTCACCAGGGCGTCGACCGGAGCGCCTTCGACCGCCCGCTCGACGACATCCGAGGCGCCGGCGGCCTTGGCCCGGTCGCGCGCCACCTGGAGGATCTCGTAGACCGGGGCGGCGCCGTGCATCCTGTAGCCCTCGCTCTTGAGGCTGTCCTCCGCACGGGTATCGACCACATGATCGGGCGACGGCGGTCGCGACCAGCCGCCCTTTTCGGCCACGGGTGGATGAGCACTCGCGACGATCAGCTTCGCGTTCTCCTGCGCGGCGACCAAGGCGGCGCGGTCGACCGCACGTAACGACGAGTCGGACCCGTCGGTCCCGACAACAATCGTCCGATACGTGCTCATGTCAGCTCCGAACTGTCGGCTTACCAGGACAAACAGGACATTAACGCACGTCAATCTTCTGCCGATGGAGATTCGGCTTCGTGCCGTGCCGAGGATCAACCGAGGCAATGCAAACAAGGAGCGCCCCCGGCAGGGATCGAACCTGCGACCAGCCGCTTAGAAGGCGGCTGCTCTATCCACTGAGCTACGGAGGCCAACGCCCGCAGAGTCTATCGCGACTGTGCCCAACACCACGCAAACCGTGTCACCGGCAAAGCCGACCCGCGGGGCCGGTCGCGGACTAGCGTGGACGCTGCACTTGGTGGCCAGGGGAGGGGAGAGGGACCACGCTATGAGCGACGTGCCGGAGTTGGATGCGGCCGGACTGCCCGAAGAACTGAGCGCAGTCGATCAGCTGTTGCATCGGGGAGAGGCAAACCCGCGCACCCGGTCCGGGATCCTGGGCGTCGAGATCCTCGACACCACACCGGATTGGGAACGATTCCGGGCCCGCCTGGACCACGCGTCGCGCAAGGTTCTGCGGCTGCGCCAGAAGGTTGTCATGCCCACCCTGCCCACGGCCGCTCCGCGCTGGGTCGTCGACCCTGACTTCAACCTCGACTATCACGTGCGGCGGGTGCGGGTTCCGGCGCCGGGCACGTTGCGCGACGTGTTCGATCTAGCCGAGGTCGCCCTGCAGTCCCCGATGGACATCACCCGTCCGCTATGGAACGCCACCCTGGTCGAAGGGCTGGCCGACGGGCGCGCGGCAACCATCCTGCACCTGAGCCACGCGGTGTCCGACGGCGTCGGCATGGTCGAGATGTTCGCCAACATCTACGACCTCGAACGCGATCCCGAACCGACCGCTGAGGCGCCGCTGCCCATCCCGCAGGACCTCTCGCCCAACGACCTGATGCGTGAGGGCATCAATCGACTCCCCGGATCGATCGCGGGCGGTGTGCTCGGTGTGCTCGGGCAGGCGGCCCGCACGGTGACCAAGGTGGTGCGCGACCCGGTCTCTGCGGTCAGCGGCGCGGTCGACTACGCGATGTCCGGTGCCCGGGTGATGGGGCCGGCCGCGCACCACTCGCCGCTGCTGCGTCGCCGGAGCCTGTCGTCGCGCTCGGAAGCGATCGACATTCCGTTTTCCGACCTGCACCGGGCGGCCAAGGCCGCCGGCGGTTCGATCAACGACGCCTACCTGGCCGGGCTGTGCGGCGCACTGCGCCTCTACCACGACGCCAAGGGCATCTCGATCGAGACGTTGCCGATGGCGGTGCCGGTCAACCTGCGTTCCGAGGATGATCCGGCCGGCGGCAACCGCTTCGCCGGGGTCAACCTCGCCGCGCCCGTGGGAATCGTCGACCCGGAGACCCGGATCAAAGCTGTCCGCTCGCAGATGATGAGCAAGCGTGAGGAGCGTGCCATCGACGTGGTCGGCGCGATCGCGCCCGTGCTGAGCCTGTTGCCCGATGCCGTGCTGGAGACGGTGGCCGGGTCGGTGGTGAACTCCGACGTGCAAGCCAGCAACGTCCCCGTCTATCCGGGGGACACCTTCATCGCCGGGGCAAAGATCCTGCGGCACTATGGAATAGGCCCTCTGCCCGGGGTGGCGATGATGGTGGTGTTGATCTCGAGATCGGGACACATCACCGTCACCGCACGCTACGACCGGGCCGCCATCACCGACGAGAAGCTGTTCGCCCAGTGCCTGCTGGCCGGCTTCGACGAGGTGCTGGCGCTAGGCGGCGACGGCCGAGCGGAGCCGGCCTCCTTCAGCAGCGACACGTCGGCGACGAACGGGAGTGCTGCACAGTGAATTCGAAAGATCCGGGCGCACGCGGAACCAGGCAGATGCGGCTGCCCGGCACCCTGGCGGAGATCGAGGGGAGCCCGGAGGGCCCGGAGATCGGCGCGTTCTTCGACCTGGACGGAACACTCGTGGCCGGGTTCACCGGGGTGATCATGACCCGGGACCGGTTGCGCCGCGGCCAGATGGGCGTCGGCGAGTTCATCGGGATGGTGCAGGCCGGGCTCAACCACCAGCTGGGGCGCTCCGAGTTCGAGGACCTGATCGGCAAGGGCGCCCGGATGCTGCGCGGCAACTCGCTCAGCGATCTCGACGAGCTGGGCGAGCGGCTGTTCGTCCAGCACGTGAAGGGCCGCATGTACCCGGAGATGCGCGCGATGGTGCGCGCCCACATGGCCCGTGGCCACACCGTGGTGCTGAGCTCCTCGGCGCTGACGGTTCAGGTGGAGCCGGTGGCGCGTTTTCTCGGCATCGACAATGTGCTGTGCAACAAGTTCGAGACCGACGAGGACGGCCTGATCACCGGGGAAGTGATGAGACCGGTCATCTGGGGGCCCGGCAAAGCCCGTGCGGTGCAGAACTTCTCGGCGGCCAACGGGGTGGACCTGACCAAGAGTTACTTCTACGCCGACGGTGACGAGGACGTCGCCCTGATGTACCTGGTGGGCAATCCGCGGCCGACGAATCCGGCCGGCAAGCTGGCCGCTATCGCCGCCAAACGCGGCTGGCCCGTCCTGAAGTTCAGCAGCCGCAGTGGCAGCAGCCCGGTCGCGCAACTGCGCACGCTCGCCAGCCTGGCCACCATTCCGACCGTCGCCGCCGGCGCGATCGGGCTCGGACTGCTCACGCGCAACAAGCGCGCCGGGGTCAATTTCTTCACCTCGAACTGGAGCAAGCTGCTGATGCTCACCACAGGCATCGAGCTCAACGTCCTCGGCGAGGAGAACCTGACCGCGCAGCGCCCCGCGGTGTTCATCTTCAATCACCGCAATCAGGCCGACCCGATGATCGCGGGCCGGCTCGTCGGGGTGGACTTCACCGGCGTCGGGAAAAAGGAGCTCGAGAAGAACCCGTTGATGGGTCCACTGGGCAAGGTCATGGACGCGGCGTTCATCGACCGTGACGATCCGGAGAAGGCCGTCGAAAGCCTGCACAGGGTGGAAGAGCTTGCCCGCAAAGGTTTGTCGATCCTGATCGCGCCCGAGGGTACCCGCCTGGACACCACCGAGGTCGGCGAGTTCAAGAAGGGCCCGTTCCGCATCGCCATGGCCGCGGGCGTTCCGATCGTGCCGATCGTGATCCGAAACGCCGAGGTGATCGCGGCCCGCGATTCCAGCACGTTCAACCCCGGCAAGGTGGACGTCGCGGTGTACCCGCCGATATCGGTAGAGGACTGGACGGTCGACAACCTGGCCGACCGTATCGCCGAGGTCCGGCAGATCTACCTCGACACGCTCGAATCCTGGCCGGAGGACGAATTGCCGGTGTTCGACATCTACGCCCGCGCCACGCCGGCCAAGAAAGCCGCACCGCGCCGGGCCACCAAGAAAGCACCGGCGAAGAAGGCGCCGGCGAAAAAGTCTGGGCCCAAACCGGATAACGCGTCATCGCCGTCGACCCCCAAGGGCCGGCCGTGACTGCGGGGCTCGACGAGTTCCCCAGCTTCAGCCCCACCGGCGATGCGCTCGTGCTCGCGTCGGTGTCGTCACCGGCCGAACTCGAGCTGCTCAACGAGTGGCTCAAAACGCAGCGACGCGAACACCCCGATTCCACGGTCGAGGTACTGCAGTTGCCCGTCACCGACGAACCCACGCCCGGGGCCGTGGCCCGGTTGGTCGAGGAGTTGGAATCGGACGAGGACCGGCTGGTGGTTCCGGTCCGGGTGTTCTGGGTGCCCGCCGGCTTACCCACCCGGTTGAAAGTGGTCGGGTTGATCTCGGGCCGCGACACCTACCGACCGCCGGACATCCTGCAGCGGCGCATCCTGCGTAAGAACCCGACGCGCGCACGGGTCGTCGCCGGTGAACCGGCCAAGGTGTCGGAGCTGCGCAAGCAGTGGAGTGAGACCACGGTCGCGGAAAACCCCAGGGAGTTCGCACGATTCGTCCTTCGTCGGGCGGCGCTGGCAATCGAGCGGGTGGAGCTTCGTCTACTGGGCCCCGAGTACAAGTCGCCGCGGCTGGTCAAGCCGGAGATGCTCGACTCGGCACGCTTCCGTCAAGGCCTGGAGCAGATTCCCGGGGCGACGGTGGAGAAGGCCGGTGAGATGCTCGACGAGCTCTCCACCGGATGGAGCCGGTTCTCGGTGGACCTGATCCCGACTTTGGGCCGGGCCATCTTCAGCCGTGGATTCGATCCGCGGATCGACTATGACCGCTCCGAGATCGAGTCGATGCGCCATGCCCTGGAACAACATCCGGCGGTGCTGCTGTTCTCCCACCGTTCGTATCTCGACGGGGTCATCGTCCCGGTAGCCATGCAGGAGAACCGGCTTCCGCCGGTCTACACGTTCGCCGGGATCAACCTGTCGTTCGGCCTGATGGGTCCACTGTTCCGGCATTCCGGCGTCATCTTCCTGCGCCGCAAGCTCGATGACCCGCTGTACAAGTACGTGCTGCGGCAGTACGTCGGCTACATCGTGGAGAAGCGGTTCAACCTGAACTGGTCCATCGAAGGCACCCGGTCGCGGACCGGAAAGATGTTGCCGCCCAAGCTCGGACTGCTCGCCTATGTCGCCAATGCATACCTCGACGGCCGCAGTGACGACATCCTGCTGCAGCCGGTGTCGATCAGTTTCGACCAGCTGCACGAGACGGCCGAGTACGCCGCGTACGCGCGCGGTGGGGAGAAGACGCCCGAGGGCCTGAGCTGGCTGTACAACTTCATCAAGGCGCAGGGCGAACGCAACTACGGCAAGATCTATGTCCGCTTCCCCGAGGCGGTTTCGATGCGTGAGCATCTCGGTGAGCCGGGCGGCGACATGGCCCACGATGAGGCGGCCAAACGCCTGGCGATGCAGAAGATGG
Organism: Mycobacterium sp. DL99; assembly: GCF_004762045.1. Taxonomy (GTDB): domain Bacteria; phylum Actinomycetota; class Actinomycetes; order Mycobacteriales; family Mycobacteriaceae; genus Mycobacterium. The sequence goes on along the minus strand of NZ_SJOM01000007.1, from coordinate 4,365,878 downwards.
CCTTCGAGGTGGCCTGGCGGATTCTGCGGGTCACCCCGGTCAGCGCGACCAACCTGGTCTCGGCGCTGCTGCTGGGCGCCCGGGGGATCGCGCTGACCCTCGATCAGTTGCACCACACGCTGCAGGACTCACTGGATTACCTGGAACGCAAGAACACTCCGGTGACCAACAGCGCACTGCGGCTGCGTACCGCTGAGGGGGTGCGCTCGGCCGTCGACGCCCTCTCCGGCGGTCACCCCGTGACGATGGTGGACAGCGGCCGCGAACCGGTGTGGCGGATCGCACCCGAGGATGAACTGGAGGCGGCGTTCTACCGCAACTCGCTGATCCACGCGTTCCAGGAGACGTCGATCGTCGAGTTGGCCCTGGCCCATGCCGCTCATGCAGGCGACCCGCTGCAGGCGTTCTGGGACCAGGTGATGCGGCTGCGCGATCTGCTCAAGTTCGATTTCTATTTCGCCGATTCGGCGGCCTTCCGCGACAACGTCGCCGAAGAGATGTCGTGGTACGAGAACTGGGAAGCGAAGGTCGCGGCCGGGGGCGACGAGATCTATCAGATGTTGCGCGGCAAGCGACCGCTGTTGGTGGGCGCCATGCTGCGCCCGTTCTTCGAGGCCTACGCGATCGTCGCCGATGTGCTGCGCGATGCACCGGCGGAGATCGGGGAGCGGGACCTGACCAGGCGGGCGCTGGGTGTGGGGCGCCAGTATGTCGCTCAGGGCCGGGTAGGCAGCAACGAGTCGGTTTCGGCGTTGCTGTTCGCCACCGCGCGTCAGGTGGCGGCCGATCAGAACCTGCTGGTCGACGGCTCCGATCTGCAGGCGCGCCGCAACGCCTTCCGCGACGAACTACGCGGGATCGTCGCCGATATGGACAAGGTCGACGAGATCGCGCGTGAGCAGTTCTACGTCCGGGAGCAGCAGCGTCGCGCCCAGCGATTCCTACAGGGCTAGGGGACGGCCGGGCTGCCGACACGGATTTGTCCGGCGCCCGGGAGTGTGGTGGAGCCCACGCCATACCCTTGCACCATGACTTCTGCCGGCCAGGTGGCCGCGTCCAGCGTGCGCAACAGCGTGGTGTGGCCTGTGCTGGTCGGCGCGGGGCTGCTGGCCGGGGCAGTGGCCGCGGGCATCGGCGCGCTGTCGCTGGCCGACGCGCTGACCGCCACGGGTCTGCCCGATCCCGGCCCGGTCACCACGTATGGACTGCCGTTCGTGCGGGCCGCCGGCGAGATCGCCGCGGTCGTCGCGGTGGGGTCGTTCCTGTTCGCGGCGTTCCTGGCGGCACCCCAGACCAACGGCGTGCTCGACGTCGCCGGTTACCGCGCCCTGCGGCTCGGCTCGGCCGCCTCGGGCGTGTGGACCGTATGTGCGGCGCTGCTGGTTCCGTTGACGATTTCCGATGTGTCCGGACAGCCCGTGCTCGATCATCTCGGTCCGTCGGACGTGTGGTCGGTGGCCGGCCTGGTCGATATCGCGGCGGCGTGGCGGTGGACGGCGATCCTGGCCGCCGCCGTCACCATCGCCAGCCTGCCGGTGCTGCGGTGGGGGTGGACGCCGGTGCTGCTGGCCGGGTCACTGCTCACGTTGATGCCCCTGGTTCTGACCGGACACTCCTCGGCCGGCGGCGCCCACGATCTGGCCACCAACAGCCTGTTCATCCACCTGGTGGCTGCCGCGCTGTGGGCCGGCGGGTTGCTCGCCTTGTTGGCGCACGCGATCCGGGCCGGTACCGGGGCCGGGGCTGACGGCCCGAACACCACCCTCGCGGCACGGCGCTTCTCGGCGCTGGCGCTGTGGTGCTTCATCGCCATGGCCATCAGCGGTGTGCTCAATGCGCTGGTGCGGATCCAACTGCCCGATCTGGTGCGCACCAGCTACGGCTGGTTGCTGGTGGCCAAGCTCGTCGCACTCAGCCTGCTCGGCGTGCTGGGCTGGCGGCAGCGCCGGGTCAGCCTGACCGCCCTGGCCGCCGACCCCGGTGCGCGCAGACCGCTGATCCGGCTGGCGCTGACGGAGGCGGCGCTGTTCGGCGTGACGTTCGGTATAGCCGTCGGGCTGGGACGCACCCCTCCGCCGCCCGAGCCGAGGATCCCCAGCGCCACCGAGGTCGCGATCGGATACGACTTCGCCGGGCCTCCGACGGTCGCTCGGGTGTTGTTCGACTGGCGTTTCGATCTGCTGTTCGGGACCGCGGCGATCGTCGGTGCGGCGATGTACCTGGCCGCCGTGTACCGGCTGCGCCGCCGCGGCGATGCCTGGCCGGTCGGCCGCACATTCGCCTGGCTGCTGGGTTGCGCGGTCCTGCTGTTCACGACCTCGTCGGGGATGGGTCGCTACATGCCGGCGATGTTCAGCATGCACATGATCGCTCACATGCTGCTGTCCATGCTGGTTCCGGTGCTCTTGGTGCTGGGTGCCCCGGTGACCCTGGCCCTGCGGGCGCTGCCCACCGCGGGACGCGGTGCGCCACCGGGCCCCAGGGAATGGCTGCTGGCGGCATTGCATTCGAAGGTGTCGCAGTTCCTGACCCATCCGATCGTCGCGACCGTCATGTTCGTCGCCGGCTTCTACGGCCTGTACTTCGGCGGCATCTTCGACGTCGCGGTGAGCAACCACGCCGCACACATCCTGATGAACGTCCACTTCCTGCTCTCGGGCTACCTGTTCTACTGGGTGGTCATCGGGGTGGACCCGACCCCGAGACCCGTCCCGCATCTGGTCAAGATCGGGATGGTGTTCTCCTCGCTGCCACTGCACGCGTTCTTCGGTGTGGTGATGATGGGCATGCAGACCGTGCTCGGCGCGAGCTTCTACCGGTCATTGCAATTGCCGTGGCACACCGACCTGCTCGGCGACCAGCACCTCGGCGGCGCCATCGCCTGGGCGGCCGGAGAAGTCCCGCTGGTCATCGTGATGCTGGCACTGCTCATCCAGTGGCGGCGCAGCGATCAGCGCACCGCCAAGCGGCTGGACCGGGCTGCCGACCGCGATGACGGCGCCGATCTGGCGGCCTACAACGCCATGCTCGCCGAGATGGCCCGGCGCGACCATCCTTCCGGCTGATACCGGAGTTATCCCCAGCCTGCGTTTCATCCCCAGCCGACGGGTGCATCGGGTCCGCCGCGGGTTCCGGCGTCGGACCGCCGACGGTCAATGGCTGCGTAAGGCGGTCGACGCTTCCGCACCGGCCGCCGGAGCCAGAGTGAAGCGAAAGGAACCAGAAAAATGTTCGAGACCCCGTTCAATATCGTCGGCAACATCGTCACCAACCCGGTCCGGCTGCGGTTCGGTGATCAGGAGTTGTACAAGTTCCGGGTGGCCAGCAACTCGCGACGGCGCACCCCCGAGGGCAGGTGGGAGCACGGCAACTCGTTGTATGTGACCGTCAACTGCTGGGGAAATCTGGCCACGGGCGTGAGTGCCTCGCTGGGGCGCGGCGATGCCGTCGTGGTGGTCGGGCACCTCTACACCAGCGAATACGACGACAAGGAGGGCGTGCGCCGGTCGTCGGTGGAGGTGCGGGCCACCGCCGTCGGTCCGGATCTGTCGCGTTGCACGGCCAAGGTGGCACCCTTACCGAAGCCGTCAGCCGGCCCGGAACCCGAGCCCGGCGGCGTGACCGACGAGGCGGCGGACGTCACCGCCGAAACCGAGCCCGACGAGGATGACCTGCCACTGTCGGCCTAGCCGGTTTCGGTCACGCCTAGGATGGGCGCGAGTGAGTTGGGCTTGACGCGACCCTCCGCGCAAGCGCCCATCCGACGTTCCCGAGAAGCTTCAGAAAGGCACATCACGGCATGGCCGAATTCATCTACACGATGCGCAAGGTTCGCAAGGCGCACGGCGACAAGGTCATCCTTGACGACGTCAGCCTGAACTTCCTGCCCGGCGCGAAGATCGGCGTCGTCGGTCCCAACGGGGCTGGTAAGTCGAGTGTCCTGAAGATCATGGCCGGCATCGACCATGCCAACAACGGCGACGCGCTGCTCGCACCCGGCGCCAGCGTCGGCATCCTGATGCAGGAACCGCAGCTCGACGAAACCAAGACGGTCCGCGAGAACGTCGAGGCCGGCGTGGCCATCAAGGCCAAGCTCAACCGGTACAACGAGGTCGCCGAGCTGATGGCCACCGACTACACCGATGAGCTCATGGAAGAGATGGGCCATCTGCAGGAGGAACTGGACGCGGCCGACGCCTGGGACATCGACTCCCAGCTCGAGCAGGCCATGGACGCGCTGCGCTGCCCGCCGCCGGACGAGCCGGTCACCCACCTCTCCGGTGGTGAGCGCCGCCGTGTCGCACTGTGCAAGCTGCTGCTGAGCAAGCCGGACCTGCTGCTGCTCGACGAGCCGACCAACCACCTCGACGCCGAGAGCGTGCTGTGGCTCGAGCAGCACCTGGCCAGCTACAAGGGCGCCATCCTGGCGGTCACCCACGACCGGTACTTCCTCGACAACGTCGCCGAGTGGATCCTCGAACTCGACCGCGGCCGGGCCTACCCGTACGAGGGCAACTACTCGACGTACCTGGAGAAGAAGGCCGAGCGCCTCGAGGTCCAGGGCAAGAAGGACCAGAAGCTGCAGAAGCGGCTCAAGGACGAGCTGGCCTGGGTCCGCTCGGGCGCCAAGGCCCGTCAGGCCAAGAACAAGGCCCGCCTCGGCCGGTACGAGGAGATGGTCGCCGAAGCCGAGAAGACGAGGAAGCTCGACTTCGAAGAGATCCAGATTCCGACCCCGCCGCGACTGGGCAGTGTCGTGGTCGAGGTCGAGCACCTGGACAAGGGCTTCGAGGGCCGCACTCTGATCAAGGACCTGTCCTTCACGCTGCCGCGCAACGGCATCGTCGGCGTCATCGGTCCCAACGGTGTCGGCAAGACCACGCTGTTCAAGACCATCGTCGGGCTCGAGCAGCCCGACAGTGGTGAGGTCAAGGTCGGCGAGACGGTCAAGCTGAGCTATGTCGACCAGAGCCGCGCCGGCATCGACCCGAAGAAGAACGTCTGGCAGGTCGTCTCCGATGGACTGGACTACATCGAGGTCGGCCAGAACGAGATCCCGTCGCGCGCCTACGTGTCGGCGTTCGGTTTCAAGGGACCGGATCAGCAGAAGCCGGCGGGTGTGCTGTCCGGTGGTGAGCGCAACCGGCTGAACCTGGCACTGACCCTCAAAGAGGGCGGCAACCTGATCCTGCTCGACGAGCCGACCAACGACCTCGACGTCGAGACGCTGTCGTCGCTGGAGAACGCGCTCGAGCAGTTCCCCGGCTGCGCCGTGGTGATCAGCCACGACCGGTGGTTCCTGGACCGCACCTGCACGCACATCCTCGCGTGGGAGGGCGACGACGACAACGAGGCCAAGTGGTTCTGGTTCGAGGGCAACTTCGGTGCCTACGAGGAGAACAAGATCCAACGTCTCGGTGCCGAGGCGGCACGCCCGCACCGGGTGACCCACCGGAGACTGACCCGCGACTGAGCCGTGACGGGATAAACGGCGCAGCGGGCTCAGTGACGCCACTAATGTCGCAGCTATGCACCAATGCCGGTGTATGGGCGTGAGTAGGGAGTGATCCGTATGACGGCCGAGCCGGGAGCTCTTCGGGGACAGGGAATTAGCGACCGGGATCGCTCACAGGCACCGCCTGAGGTGATCCACCGGCTCGCGGTGGCTTTCCTGTCCACCTACCGGGCTCCGCAGGCCGATGCGCCGGGGGTCGCGGCCACCGGTCCTCAGGTCGCCGTGGCCGAGCGACTGGTCTCCGATGCCACGCTGGCCGCCCACTACGCGTTGGGCGGCCAACGGGCGCCGGGCGAAACCAAGGTCATGGTGTATCCGGGGGACAGTGACTCCGGCCCTGCCCTGCAGATCGTCACCGAGCAGGCGGCGATGCTCGTGGATTCCGTGACGGTGCTGCTGCACCGCCACGGCATTGCCTACCCGGCCATCATGAACCCGGTCTTCCGGGTGCGCCGCGACGCCAACGGGGTGCTGCTGGACTTCCAGCCCGCCGCCGAGGCCACCGGGGTCGACGGCGTCGACGAATGCTGGATCCTCGTTCCGGTCAACGGGGCGGCCGACGGCCCGGCACTGACCGAGGTGGTCGCACTGGTGCCCGGTGTCCTGGCCGAGGCCCGCCAGATCGGGTTGGACGCCGCGGCCATGGGCGCCGCGTTGCACGCCCTGGCCAACGACGTGGCCACCGATGTCGAGGGCCGGTTTCCCAACACCGACCGCAGGGATGTCGCCGCTCTGCTGCGTTGGTTGTCCGACGGACATTTCGTGCTGCTCGGTTATCAGCAGTGCGCGATCAGCGACGGGCAGGCCTCGGTCGATCCCGCCAGCCGGCTCGGCGTGCTCAAGCTGCGCGACGACGTACTCCCGCCGCTGACCGCTCCTGACGACCTGATGGTGCTGGCGCAGGCCACGATGCCGAGCTATGTGCGCTACGGCGCCTACCCGTACATCGTCGTCGTACGCGAGAGCGGCGAGCGGGTCGTCGAGCATCGCTTCGTCGGCCTGTTCACGGTGGCTGCGATGAACGCCAACGTGCTGGAGATCCCGTTGATCTCGCGGCGGGTCGAGGAGGCGCTGGCCATGGCGCGCCGCGACCCCAGCCATCCCGGGCAGCTGCTGCGCGACATCTTCCAGACCATCCCGCGCCCCGAACTGTTCGCGCTGAGCTCCAAGCAGCTGCTGGACATGGCGCTGACCGTGGTGGACCTGGGGTCACGGCGCCGCACCCTGCTGTTCCTGCGCGCAGACCAACTGGCGCACTTCGTGTCCTGCCTGGTGTACCTGCCACGTGACCGCTACACCACCGCGGTGCGGCTGGAGATGCAGGACATCCTCGTACGCGAGCTCGGCGGGGAGAGCATCGACTACTCCGCCAGGGTCAGCGAATCACCGTGGGCGGTGGTGCATTTCACGGTCCGGCTGCCAGACGGCACGGCCTCGCACACCGTGGACACCTCGGCCGAGAACGAGAGCCGGATCCAGAACCTGCTGACCGAGGCCACCCGCAACTGGGGTGACCGCATGACCAGCGCCGCCGCGCACGCGGCGCTCAGCCCGGCCGCCGTCGAGCACTACGCGACGGCGTTCCCGCAAGACTACAAACAAGCCGTCGCCCCGGCGGATGCCATCGCAGATATCGCGATCATCGAAGGGCTGCAGGACAATTCGGTCAAGCTGGTGTTCGACGAGGGCGGGGACGACGGGCTGGCCCAGCTCACCTGGTACCTCGGGGGACAGTCGGCCTCACTGAGCGAACTGCTGCCGATGCTGCAGTCGATGGGTGTGGTGGTGCTCGAAGAGCGTCCCTACACCGTGCGCCGGGCCGACGGCCTGCCGGTGTGGATCTATCAGTTCAAGGTGGCCAGGCAGCGCAGCATCCCCAAGGCGCCCGATGCGGCATCGCGGGAGGCCACCGCCCAGCGGTTCGCCGACGCCGTGACCGCGATCTGGCACGGCTGGGTCGAGGTGGACCGGTTCAACGAACTGGTGCTGCGCGCCGACCTGACCTGGCAGCAGGTGGTGATCCTGCGCGCGTATGCGAAGTACCTGCGCCAGGCGGGCTTCCCGTACAGCCAGTCGCACATCGAGTCTGTGGTCAACGAGAACCCACACACCACCCGGTCATTGGTGCAACTGTTCGAGGCACTGTTCGACCCGACCGAGGACACCGCGGGTACCCGGGACGCCCAGGGGGCGGCCGCTGCCGTGGCCGCCGACATCGACGCCCTGGTCAGCCTGGACACCGACCGGGTGTTGCGGGCCTTCGCCACCCTGATCCAGGCCACGCTGCGGACCAACTACTTTGTGCAGCAGCCGAATTCGGCGCGGCAACGCGGTGTGGTGGCGATGAAGCTGAACCCCGGCCTGATCAACGAGTTGCCGTTGCCGCGGCCCAAGTTCGAGATCTTCGTGTACTCACCCCGGGTGGAAGGCGTGCACCTACGGTTCGGGTTCGTGGCCCGCGGCGGGCTGCGCTGGTCGGACCGCCGTGAGGACTTCCGCACCGAGATCCTCGGCCTCGTCAAGGCTCAGGCGGTGAAGAACGCGGTCATCGTTCCGGTCGGGGCCAAGGGCGGGTTCGTGGTGAAACGGCCGCCCGAGCCGACCGGCGACGCCGCCGTCGACCGTGAGGCGACGCGCGCCGAAGGCGTTGCGTGCTACCAACTTTTCATCTCCGGACTGCTCGACGTGACCGACAACGTCGACAAGGGAACCGGTGCCGTCGTCACCCCACCGGACGTGGTGCGGCGCGACGGAGAGGACGCCTATCTGGTGGTGGCGGCCGACAAGGGCACGGCCACGTTCTCCGACATCGCCAACGAGGTCGCGAAGTCCTACGGGTTCTGGTTGGGTGACGCGTTCGCCTCGGGCGGTTCCATCGGCTACGACCACAAGGCCATGGGCATCACCGCCAAGGGCGCGTGGGAGTCGGTGAAGCGCCACTTCCGGGAGATGGGGGTGGACACCCAGAGCCAGGACTTCACCGTCGTCGGCGTCGGCGACATGAGCGGTGACGTGTTCGGCAACGGCATGCTGCTGTCGAAGCACATCAGGCTCATCGCCGCCTTCGACCACCGGCACATCTTCGTCGATCCCAATCCCGACGCGGCGGTGTCGTGGGTGGAACGCAAGCGCCTGTTCGAGCTGCCGCGGTCCAGCTGGGAGGACTACGACGCCAAGCTGATCAGCGAGGGCGGCGGTGTTTTCAGCCGTCAGCAGAAGTCCATCCCGATCAGCCCCCAGGCGCGCGCCGCACTCGGGATCGAGGGCGACATAGAGGAACTCACGCCGCCCGCCCTGATGAAGACCATTCTCAAGGCGCCGGTGGACCTGCTGTGGAACGGCGGTATCGGCACCTACGTCAAGGCCGAGACCGAGGCCGATGTCGGTGATCGCGCCAACGACCAGATCCGGGTGTGCGGAAACGAAGTGCGGGCCAAGGTCATCGGCGAGGGCGGCAACCTCGGCGTGACGTCCCTGGGGCGCATCGAATTCGACCTGGCCGGCGGCCGGATCAACACCGATGCACTGGACAACTCCGCGGGCGTGGACTGTTCCGACCACGAGGTCAACATCAAGATCCTGATCGACTCGCTGGTCACCGCGGGCAAGGTCAGTCCCGAGGAACGCACCGAGTTGCTGTTGTCGATGACCGACGAGGTCGGTGCCCTGGTGCTGACCGACAACAAGGACCAGAACGACCTGATGGGGACCAGCCGGGCCAACGCCGCGAGCATGCTCTCGGTCCACGCCCGGATGATCAAGGAGTTCGTGGCCAACCGTGGGCTGAACCGCGAGCTGGAGGCGTTGCCCTCGGAGAAGGAGATCCGGCGCCGCGTTGACGCCGGAATCGGTTTGACCTCACCGGAATTGGCCACCCTGATGGCCCACGTCAAGCTCAATCTCAAAGACGATGTGCTGGCCAGCGACCTGCCCGATCAGGAGGTGTTCGCCGCCCGGCTGCCGCGGTACTTCCCGAAGAAGCTGCGGGAGCCGTTCACCAGCGAGATCCGGTCGCACCAACTGCGCCGCGAGATCGCCACCACCATGCTGGTCAACGATCTCGTCGACACAAGCGGGATCAGCTACGCGTACCGCATCACCGAGGATGTCGGCGTCGGCCCCGTCGACGCGCTGCGCAGCTACGTCGCCACCGACGCCATCTTCGGGATCGGCAAGGTGTGGCGCGAGATCCGGGCTGCCGGTGATGACGGGGTCCCGGTGTCCGTCACCGACCGGATGACGCTGGATCTGCGCCGGCTGGTCGACCGGGCCGGGCGCTGGCTGCTCAACTACCGTCCGCAGCCGCTGGCGGTCGGTGCCGAGATCAACCGGTTCGCCGCGAAGGTGTCCGCCCTGCGCCCGCACATGCCGCAATGGCTACGTGGTGACGACAAGGCCATCGTCGAGAAAGAGGCCGGGGAGTTCTCCGCGCAAGGGGTGTCCGACGAACTGGCGTATGCGGTGGCGACCGGGCTGTACCAGTACAGCCTGCTCGACGTGATCGACATCTCCGACATCGTGGATCGCGAGCCCGCCGAGGTGGCCGACACCTACTTCGCGCTGATGGATCGCCTCGGAGCCGATGGCCTGCTCACCGCGGTGTCCCGGCTGGGCCGCGACGACCGGTGGCATTCCTTGGCGCGGTTGGCGATTCGCGACGACATCTACGGTTCACTTCGGGCCCTGTGCTTCGACGTGCTCGCGGTCGGCGAACCCGACGAGACCGGCGAGGAGAAGATCGCCGAGTGGGAGCTGACCAACAGCTCCCGGGTGACCCGCGCCCGTCGCACGCTGACCGAGATATACCAAGATGGTGAGCAGGATCTGGCAACGCTGTCGGTGGCGGCGCGGCAGATCCGCAGCATGACACGAACGAGTGGAACGGGAACAACTGCGTGAGTTTTACAACGCCGGTGCACGTGCGCTGGTCGGACATCGACATGTACCAGCACATCAATCACGCCACCATGGTGACTCTTCTCGAAGAGGCCCGGATACCTTTTCTGCGTGAGCCGTTCGGCGCCACGATCGAGACCATCGGCCTGCTGATCGCCGAGGTCAAAATCGTCTACAAGGGGCAGCTCCGGCTCGTGGACTCACCGCTTCAGGTGACCATGTGGTCCAAGCGGGTGCGGGCCGTCGACTTCACCATCGGCTACGAGGTGCGCTCGCTGAATGCCGCCCCGGACTCCAAGCCGTCGGTGATCGGCGAGACGCAACTGGCCGCGGTACACATCGCCGAGCAACGACTGGAACGTCTGACGGCCGAGCAGCGCGGCTACCTGGAGAGCCATCTGCGATGACCGCCACCGAGCGCGGGCTGTGGATCGACGATCCGCGGGACCGCGACGACTTCGCGACGTTCCTCGACCGTGCTTTGCGGCTGGACGGTGCCGCGGTGGTGCGGCTGCGGGAGCGGACCGGCGGGCAGGGGAGTGGCGGCACAGCCGTGGCCTGGGTTGCGACCGGGTTGGAGGTGCTGGCCAGCCGGGTCGTGGCCGGGCGGGTGCGTCCGTCGGACCTGTCCGCGGGCGCCGACGCGCTGGTGGCCGGATTGTCCACTGCCGCAGACGGATACGTCGACCCAGGCTTCCCGATGGACTCCGCCTGGCGCGGTGGCTTGCCGCCCGAGGACGGATTCGTCCACCTCGATGACATCCCCGCCCGGGTGATGCTCGACCTGGCCCAGCAGGGCGGTGCGCTGGCCCGCGAGCACGGCAGTGCCCACGGGCCGCCGGCCTCGCTGCTCGACCAGGAGGTCATCGCGGTCAGCGCGGGCGAATACCGCATCGGCATCCCGATGCGCTGCGTCTTCGCGTTGACGGCCATGGGATTTCTGCCGCAGACGGGCAACGAGGTCAGCGAGCAGGAGATCGTGCGGGTCCGCGCACACCCGTCTTGGTTGCGCATCGACGCCCGATTCGGCTCGGTGTACCGCCGCCGCGGCAGCGCCGCACTGATCTTGGGTTGACCAGCGGGCGCAACGTGTCATCTGGTGACTTCGAGCTGACCGTGGACGAGCTGCGGGTCGTCGCTCGATACGTGACGGAGACGGCTGAAGAGGTCCTCGGCGTATTCGAGGGCGTGCATCCCGATGACTGTCGGCCGCGAGCCGCCATCACCGCCGCGTGGCGGTTCGTGAACGGTGCCCCCAGATCCCAGGCGCAGCGGGTCGCCTCGCTGGACGCCCACCGGGCAGCGGAGGGTGCCGACACCGAAGCCGCACGTCTGGCGGCGCAGGCGGCCGGTGATGCCGCCTCCGCGGCCTACCTGCATCCGATCGCGAAATCCCATCAGGTCGGCCACATCCTGCGGGCCGCGGCGAGCGCGGCCCGCATCGCCGAGATCAACGGCGACGGTGATCCCGCGGCGGGCGACATGGTGCTGCAACGAGTTCGGCAACGTACCTCACCGGTGTTGATCGACGTTCTCCGTCGCTATCCGCCCGCGCCGACCGGCAAAAGCCGGGTGGCCCAGCTGATGACGACCTTGGACGATGCCCTGAGGGCGCAACGCTGACGGCCCACCTTCAGATCAGCCAGGCGGCGGTGTCGGCGGGCAGCAGATCATCTGCCGGCTCACCACTGCTCAGCAGCACCTCGCCGGGCGGCAACGGCACCGGCTCGGCACCCGTGTTGAGGACACACACCAGGCCACTTTCGCGCCGCAGCGTCAGAACGTCGCCTCCGCTGTTCAGCTCGATCCGGCCGCCGGTGAATTCGTCACGGCTGGAGCGTAATTGGATGGCCCGCCGGTAGAACTGTAGCGTCGACGACGGATCGGCCTGCTGACGCTGCACCGTCAACGGTGCCCACTCGGCGGGCATCGGCAACCAGGTATCGGAGTTCGACGAGAACCCGAACGGTGGGGCATCGCCCGACCACGGCATCGGGACCCGGCACCCGTCACGTCCGCGTTCGGTGTGACCCGAGCGCTCCCACACCGGATCCTGGAGCACCTCGTCGGGCAGATCGACATTGGGCAGCCCGAGTTCCTCGCCGTTGTAGACGAACACCGCACCAGGCAGTGCCAGCATCACCAGGGCCATCGCCCGTGCCCGCGCCAACCCTCGGGCACCGCCGCCGTAGCGGGTGACCTCACGTTCGACGTCGTGGTTGGACAGCGTCCACGTCGGTGTCGCCCCGGCGAGGTCGGCCGCGGTGATCGCGTTGTCGATCGCGTCGTGGACTTCGCGGGCGTCGAAATCGGCTTGCACCAGACGGAAATTGAAGCCCAGGTGCAGCTCGTCGGGGCGCAGGTACTTGGCGAAGCGCTCGTTGCCGTGCACCCAGACCTCGCCGACCGCCACGGCGTCGGGATAGTCGTCGAGCACCGTGCGGATGAAGCGGTGGATGTCGTGCACGCTGTCGTTGTCGAACCGCGGGTCGTCGTCACTGTTGCGGAGCAGCGCGGTGTCGGTGACCGCCATGTCGGGCAGCTCGGGTGGCTTGGCCATGCCGTGGGCCACGTCGATGCGGAACCCGTCGACCCCGCGGTCGAGCCAGAACCGCAGCGTCTTCTCCAGATCCTCGAACACCGCGGGGTGGTTCCAGTTCAGGTCGGGCTGGGCGGGGTCGAACAGGTGCAGATACCACTGGCCCGGTGTGCCGTCGGGCTCAGTGACGCGGGTCCATGCCGGGCCGCCGAACACCGATACCCAGTTGTTGGGCGGCGCGTCACCGTGTGGGCCGCGGCCGTCACGGAAGATGTAGCGGTCGCGACGGCGCGGGTCGGCCAGAGCCTGGACGAACCACGGGTGCGCCGAACTGGTGTGGTTGGGCACCAGGTCCATGGTGACCCGGATCCCGCGGGCATGAGCGGCGTCGAGCAAACGGTCCAGGGCGTCGATACCGCCGAACAGCGGGTCGACGTCGCGCGGGTCGGCGACGTCATAGCCGTGGTCGGCCATCGGCGACACCATCACCGGGTTGAGCCACAGGGCGTCGACGCCGAGCGCCGCCAGATAGTCCAGCCCGGCGCTCACCCCGTCGAGGTCACCGACCCCATCGCCATTGCTGTCGGCGAATGAGCGGGGATAGACCTGGTAGAAAACCGCGTCTACCCACCACCGGCGCATGTCAGAACGCCGAGTTCACCATCGAATCTGCGGCCATGTTCAGATAGTCCAGCAACGCGCGCCGGTGCGGCTCGTCCAGCGTCGCCGAGTCGATCGAGGCCACCGCGGTGTGCATGCAGCGCAACCAGGCGTCCCGCTCGAGGTACCCGATCCGGAACGGGGCGTGCCGCATCCGCAGCCGGGGGTGGCCGCGCTGATCGGAGTAGGTCCGCGGCCCGCCCCAGTACTGCTCGAGGAACATCCGCAGCCGCTCTTCGGCGCCGTCGATGTCGTCCTCGGGATACAACGGCAGCAGGATCTCGTCCTCGCGCACCAGTTGGTAGAACCGCGACACGATCGTCGCGAAAGTCTCGTGCCCACCGACTTCGTCGTAGAAAGATCGCTGCACCTGCGTCACGTCGTTCATTGTGGTCCATTGTGGCCTGACGGCACGTCGGCGCCGGTCACGGCACCGTGGTCACCTGGTGTTCATTGGACTGACCTGCGAACACACAAAGAATTTTCGTGCGTATCCGCAGGATCCATGGTGGACTGTCTCCTCGGAGGCTCCATGGCGCACAGCAAAAAAAGCCATATGCGACGGACCGGCCACATTCCCGGCCCATCGGGACCCCATGTGCCAAATCGCCCCCTGCACAGCGTCGAGGCACTGCCGACGACCAACCCTGACGCCTCCCTGTGGGGGCGTCGCCGGGTGCTGCTGCTCAACTCCACCTACGAACCGCTGACCGCGCTGCCACTGCGGCGCGCGGTGATCATGGTGATGTGTGGCAAGGCCGACGTCGTGCACGACGACCCGTCGGGGCCGGTCATCCACTCGGCCACCCGGACCATCGTGGTGCCCTCGGTGATCCGGCTGCGCACCTTCGTGCGGGTGCCCTACCGGGCCCGCATCCCGATGACCCGGGCGGCGCTCATGCACCGTGACCGCTTCCGCTGCGCGTACTGCGGCGGCCGGGCCGACACCGTCGACCATGTGATCCCGCGTAGCCGCGGTGGCGAGCACTCGTGGGAGAACTGTGTGGCGGCGTGCGCGCCGTGCAACCACCGCAAGGCCGACCGTCTGCTGGCCGAACTCGGCTGGTCACTGCGGTGCGTGCCGATGCCGCCGAAGGGGCAGCACTGGAGGCTGTTGTCGACGATCAAGGAGCTCGACCCGGCCTGGGTGCGCTATCTGGGCGAGGGCGCGGCCTGATGCCCGACTTGCTGGGCACTCTCGGCGCATCGTCGCATTGCGGCTGATACGGTTTGCGCGTGAGCACAGCACTTACCCATTCCCTCCTCGGAGGGGTTCCGCTGGTGTTGTTCGTGGTCCTTGCGTTGATCTACCTGCCCCAAAAGGGACCGCATCCGGCTACCTACAAGATGTCCGATCCGTGGACCCACGAGCCCATTCTGTGGGCCGCCGAGGAGCCGCAGGATCACGGACACGGCGGGCATGATTCACACGGTGTGACGATCGGAGGCGGCGCAAGTGGCAAGTGGTGAAATTGCGACCGCGACGAAGGACGTCGACCTGCCGTACGGCTACGCCCTGACCTACAGCGGCCGGATCTCCGGGGTCACCGAGCCCGGTGACCTGTCGGTGCACTACCCCTTCCCGACGATGGACCTCGTCGTCCTCGACGACGCGCTGAAGTACGGCTCCCGCGCTGCCAAGGCCCGGTTCGCCGTCTACATCGGTGACCTCGGCGCGGACACCGCCGCCACGGCACGCGAGATCCTGGCCAAGGTGCCCACCCCCAACAACGCGGTGCTGCTCGCGGTCTCACCCGACCAGCACGCCATCGAGGTGGTCTACGGCGCCGACGTCAAGGGCCGTGGCATCGAAGAGGCCGCCCCGCTGGGCGTCTCGGCAGCTGCCGCCTCCTTCAAGGAAGGCAACTTGATCGACGGTCTGATCAGCGCCGTGCGCGTGCTGTCGGCCGGCGTTTCTCCCGCCTGATTTTTCGTACCTGGCACCGTGAGCGTGCGTGGTTGTCTGTCGACAATCACGCACGCTCGCTGCATTTGTGGGGTGGGCTAACCCACCAGCTCAGTGCGGATCTCCACAAATCGCGCCAAGAACGCACGCTCATCGAGCCGTTTGCGCCGCATCCAGGTGCTGACCTCGAAGTTGCACTTGCTGGCATTGCACGACGCGCACGCCGGCACCACGTTGTCCACGGTGTAGCGCCCGCCCCGTGAAATCGCCATCACACAGTCCTTCTGGAACGGACCCGTGGGGCTGTGGCAGTAGGCGCACCCGCCCCACGCTGCCTTGATGGCCTCCCACTGCTCGTCGGTCAAGTCGTGGACCACGAGGTCCATCCGACGCTTACGTTTGCGGGCAGCCCGTGCCGCGCGGGTTCGACTGACCGCCATCGGCACAGCGTATGACCGCGAGCGGGCGTGTCAGGCAGCAGACACGCCCGCTCGCGGTGCAAGTGGGGAACTAGCTCACGTCGAAGGCGCGAGCGCGCAGGGAACGTTCCACTCCGGCCCGGCCCTCGATCACCAGCCGGCGGAGCGCGGGCGGCACCTCGGGATCGGACAGGAACGCGTCCGCAGCGTCCAGGCCGTTCTGGCTGATGTCCCACGACGGGTACAGCCCGATCACCACGGTCTGGGCGACCTCGCTGGACCGCCGCTCCCACACCCCGGAGATCGCCGCGAAGTATCGCGTCGTGAACGGTGCGAGGAACTCGGACTGACCGGGCTGCACGAATCCGCCGACGATCGCGCGGGTGGTGATGTTGGCGAGCGTGTCGTCCTCGATGACCTGCTCCCACGCCGCGGACTTCACCACGTCCTGCGGGCGGGCGGCCGAGGCCGCCGCGGCCTGACGCTTGCCGGCCGCGGTCGGGTCGTTCTCGGCCTCGGCATCGATGAACGGCGCCTCGGGCCCGTCGGCGTCGACGTCGCCGGTGCGGGCCAGCGCGGTGACGATCCGCCAGCGCAGATCGGTGTCGATCACCAGGCCGGTCATGTTCACCGCGGCTGGTTCGTTGTCGAGCAGGGTCGACAGCACGGCGACATGGTTCGGCGACAGCACCGAGGTGCACAGCGCGTTCACGAACGCGAGTTGGTGATCGGAACCCGGCGCGGACTCTCGCGCCAGATCGAGCAGTGCATCCCCGAACGCCGGCCAGCCGATTTCGGTGGCCCAGGCGGGATCGGCGTAAGAGCTCAGGGCGGTCTGCGCCTGCATCAGCAGCCGCTGCGCGACACCGACCTCGGTCTCGGCGTGCACTCCGCTCATCACCAGGGCGACGAAGTCGCGGGCCTTCATCTCGGCCTCGCGGGTCATCTCCCAGGCTGCCGACCAGGCCAGCGTCCGGGGGAGCGGATCGGCGATGTCGGCGATCCGTGACAGCACGGTCGACAGCGAGGCCGGGTCGAGCCGCAGCGAGCAGTAGGTCAGGTCGTCGTCGTTGACCAGGATCAGCTTCCCGCGCGAAACACCGACCAGGGCAGGAACTTCCGTGATCGGGCCTTCGACGTCGAGCTCCTCGCGGTGCACGCGCACGAGCTTGCCCGAGCCGTCGTCGTCGTAAATGCCGACGGCGAGCCGGTGCACCCGGGTCTCGCCGGCTCCCGGGGCCGCACCCGACTGGGCGATCGCGAACCGGGTGAACGCACCTGAGCCGTCCACATCGAAGTCGGCCCGCAACGTGTTCAAACCCGTTGTCTTGAGCCATTGCTGGCCCCAGCCGGACAGGTCGCGTCCCGAGGACTTCTCCAGCGCACCCAGCAGATCGCCGAACGTGGCGTTCGCGAAGGCGTGGTCGCGGAAGTAGTCACGCAGCCCGGAGAGGAACTCTTCGAGCCCGACGTAGGCCACCAGCTGCTTGAGCACCGAGGCGCCCTTGGCGTAGGTGATGCCGTCGAAGTTGACCTCGACGGCGGCCAGGTCCGGGATGTCGGCGGCGACCGGATGGGTCGAGGGCAGCTGATCCTGCCGGTAGGCCCAGGACTTCTCCACATTGGCGAAAGTGGTCCACGCCGTGACGTATTCGGTGGCCTCGGCCTGGCACAGCACCGACGCGAACGTCGCGAAGGACTCGTTGAGCCACAGGTCATCCCACCACTGCATGGTGACCAGATCGCCGAACCACATGTGCGCCATCTCGTGCAGCACGGTCTCGGCGCGACGCTCGTAGGAGGCCCGGGTCACCTTGGACCGGAAGACATAATCCTCGAGGAAGGTCACCGCGCCGGCGTTCTCCATGGCGCCTGCGTTGAACTCGGGCACGAACAGCTGGTCGTACTTGCCGAAGGCGTACGGCGTGCCGAAGTTCTTGTGGTAGAAGCCGAAACCCTGCTTGGTCTCGGTGAAAAGCCGGTCGGCGTCCATGAACTCGGCCAGCGAGGCCCGGCAGAAGATGCCCAGCGGGATCTCGCCGTGGGAGTCGGAGTAGGAGTCGCGCCACACCGCGTACGGTCCGGCGATCAACGCCGCCAGGTAGGTGCTCATCTTCGGAGTGGTGGCGAAGGTGTGCACGGTCACCGACCCGTCGGGCTCGGCGCTGGTGGTGGCGCCGTTGGAGATCACCTGCCAATGCGAGGGCGCGGTGACCTGCACGTCGAACGTGGCCTTCAGGTCGGGCTGATCGAAGCAGGCGAGCATCCGCTTGGCGTCGGCGGTCTCGAACTGCGAGTAGAGGTAGACCTCGTCGTCGACCGGGTCGACGAAGCGGTGCAGGCCCTCGCCGGTGTTGGAGTACAGGCAGTCGGCATCGACCACCAGGGTGTTGTGCTCGGCCAGGCCGGGCAGCGCGATGCCCGTGGATTCGTCGTAACCGGACACGTCCAGTGCGATGCCGTTCAGCGTCGCACTGCGGACGGTATCGGCCGCCAGGTCGATGAAGGTGTCGGCGCCGGCGAGTGCGTCGAACGTCACAGTCGTAGTGGACCGGAAGGTGCGTTCGCCCGGTTTGCCGTTGCCGTCGGTGAGGTCGAGGACGACGCGGTAGTTGTCGACGGTGACCAGAGCGGCGCGCTCGATGGCCTGTTCGCGAGTGAGATTGGGAAGTGCCACCCGTCCAACCTAGTGGCTGGACCTCTGCGGGACCCGGGCTACTGGGGGAAGCCGGCGATCCCGGCGAGTCCGTTCAGCGCGCCCAGGTTGTTCAGGATCGAACCGTCGCCGATCGACGACATCATCTGCGGGCAGTACATCTGGATGGCGATTCCGGTGAAGAACGACGCCATCTGTGGGGACATGCCGCCGTCGCCGCGCATCTGGGAGGCCACCGATGCGAAGTCCTTGCCCGGCTCGACCAGCATCGGGCACACGTCCTGGCCCATCTGGACAGCGGTGTTGGGGTCGCCGTAGCCCACCCCGGCGTTGTTCAGGGCGTTCAGGAACGAATTGTCGGTCGGATCGGACGGGGCCGGGACCGGATCGGCTTGCGCAGGGGCTGCAAACGCGAGGGCGGCGGCGACGGCACCGACTGTCGCCAGGAAGGCACGAGCGGCCATATTGAGCTCCTCAGCTATCACGCAGAACCCTTACTTCGCTCTGCTCACTTGGGCAACAGTGGTTTACCAGGGTCACAGGAACAACACGTTTCCATAAAGGTTCGCCCACTATGCGTTTCCTGTGCTGCTGCCGTGACTTCAGCATGCATGTCGGACATGCCAGTCACCAAGGTTGTCGCAATTGCTCCCCGGATAGTTACTCGGATCGGGAACATCTCAATGCGGGTGCAGAGTTGTGCAGATTGCAGTTGTGCCCTGAACCACATCGAGAGGACGCATAGATGGCCCCCAAGGATCAGAAGGCCGCAGACCAAAAAGACACCGCCGGTTTCTGGTTCGACCCGCTGTGCCCGTGGTGCTGGATCACCTCGCGCTGGATCCTCGAAGTCGAGAAGGTCCGTGACATCGACGTGCAGTTCCACGTCATGAGCCTCGCCGTCCTCAACGAGGGCCGCGACCTGCCCGAGAACTACCAGGAACTGATGAAGAAGGCGTGGGGCCCGGTCCGGGTCGCCATCGCCGCCGAGCAACTCAAGGGGCCGGAGATCCTCGGCCCGCTCTACACCGCGATGGGCTTCCGGATTCACAACCAGAACAACAAAGACCTCGATCAGGTCATCGCGCAGGCACTCGACGAGGTCGGTCTGCCCGCCGAGCTGGCCGAGGCGGCCACCACCGACGAGTACGACGAGGCGCTGCGCAAGAGCCACCACGCCGGCATGGACGCCGTCGGTGAGGACGTCGGAACCCCGACCATCCACGTCAACGGTGTCGCATTCTTCGGCCCGGTGCTCTCGAAGATCCCGCGCGGTGAAGAGGCCGGCAAGCTCTGGGACGCGTCGGTGACGTTCGCGTCGTACCCGCATTTCTGGGAGCTCAAGCGCTCCCGCACGGAGGCGCCCGAGTTCGACTAGCGCGAAACCGGATCGACCGGGCCGCGACGCAGCCACCGCAGGTCGTCGCGGCTTGGAGCCAACTCCCAGTCACCTTCGCCGGTGCACGCGAACGCACCGCACGCCAGCGCGGTGTCGAGGCACTGGCGCAACGTCGCACCGCGGGCGAGGTCGGCCAGCCAGCCGGCGACGAAGGCGTCCCCGGCACCCACGGTGTCGATAACCGGGACCGCGACGGCCGGAGCCGACAACCGGCCCTCGGCCGTGGCGACCATCGCCCCGTCGGCGCCGCGCTTGACCACCGCGCAACCGATGCCAAGGTCCAGGAGAGCGTCGAGTTGCCGCTGCGGGGAATCGGCTCCGGTGAGCAGCTCCGCCTCGTCTTCCCCGGCGAACACGATGTGGGCCCGCCGGGCAAGTTCGAGATAGGCCGTCGCTGCCGTCTGCCGGTCACTCCACAGGGCGCTGCGATGGTTGACATCGAACGAGACCGTCACTCCGGCCGATGTCGCTGCGTCCACCGCCGCATGTGCCGCGGTCCGGGCGGATTCACCCAATCCGGCCGAAATGCCGGTGACATGAAGGATTCTCGTGTCAGTGACCACAGCGATCGGGACATCGGCCGGTCGCAGCCGGCTGCCGGCTTGCCCGCGGCGGTAATAACTGACACGGGCGGTCCCGGGGTGCGGACGTTCTTTGAGCATGAGCGCCGTCGCGGCGTCGTGATCGAGCACCGGGTACGGATGAACACCTTCGGCCCGTAGTTCACGCAGAATCAATTCGCCGAGGCTATCCGCGCCGAGCCGGCCGATCCAGGCCGCCGCGCCGCCGAGCCGGGCGACCCCGATGGCCACATTGCTCTCGGCACCGCCGAATCTCAGCTGCAGCGTCGGGTTGTGGTGCAGGCGCCCGGACTGCGGCGCCGTAAGCAGGCCGAGGCTTTCGCCGACGGTGACGACGTCGAAGGTCGGGCTCATCGCGGCGCCTGTGCCGCAACCGCGACGGCTGCGCGGGCCGCGTCAGCGACGGCATCGGCACCGGCGTCGGCCCGGGCGGTGATCCAGCTGCCGCTGACGGCGAAAACTGTCTGCTGAGTGAGGAATTCAGGCATGGTCACGGTGGTGACACCGGCTGACGGCATGAACATCATTTCCGGGAACACCGCCGCGTAGGCCAACAACAGGGCAGACGTGTCGACGGCGGCGGCCGGAAACAATTTGACCCGGTGCAGGCCGAGGCGGGCCGCGGCGCCCACCTCGGTTGGCGTCAGCACACCCGGGATGACTGCCAGGCCGGCTTGCTCGACGCATCGCACCACCTCCGCGTCCAGCCCGGGGGATACCACGAATCGCGCGCCCGCCTCGATAGCATCGCGGGCTTGCGCGCTCGAGCGGACGGTGCCCGCGCCGACCAGAAGATCGCCGCGGGCGGCGAGCCGGCGAATCGCGGCGAGGCCGTGCTCGCCGCGCAACGCCACCTCGACCACCGGCAGACCGCCGTCGACTAGCCCGTCGCCGATCGCGTCGATGTGACCCGGATCCCGTACGGTCGCCAGCGGGATCACGCGGTGCTCGAACACCGCGTTCATCGGGCGTCCGCGAACGTCGGGCGGGTGCCGTAGCGCTCCAGTGCGGTTCGGTCCAGGGTGACGCCGAGCCCGGGCCCGTCCGGCACCGCGAGCATGCCGTCGCTGTCGAGATCCCATCCGCCGCTGACGAGTTCGTCGATATAGGCCGATCCGGTCTTGTATTCGACGAGGTCGGTCGCCGCCAGGGCCGACGCCAGATGCAGATCGGCGGCCAACCCGATCGCGGTGTTCCAACCGTGCGGGATCAGCCGCACCCCGCGGTCCTGGGCGGCCCACCCGATACGGCGTGACTCGCTCAAACCACCACCCTTGGTGCTGTCGGGCTGGACGATGTCGAATGCCCCGGCATCGAGGAATGGCAGGAACGTCTGGCGACGGGTCAGCACCTCGCCGCCGCTGATGGGCACCTTGGAATGGCGCCTCAACTCGACGAAACCGTTGACATCGTCGGGGGCCAACGCCTCTTCGAACCAAGCAATGCCGTACTCGGCCAGCATGTCGGCCGTGCGCTTGGCCCACGACAGCCCACCAGGGAAGAACGCCTCAGAACCACCGGCGTCGACGGCCAGCACGTGGTCGCCGACGGCTTCGCGGGCCGCGGCCACGGTACGCTCGTCGGTCTTGCTGTCCGCGCGGCCGAATTTCCACCAGCCGATCTTGAACGCCGTGAATCCCTGATCCACCAGTTCAGCAAGGTTTTCGGTCATAACCGGCGCCTCGTCCATGAGCACTGAGGCGTAGGGCCTCACCCGCTCCCGGTAGCGGCCACCGAGCAGCCGCCCTACCGGTTGACCGAGCGCCTGGCCGGCCAGATCCCACAGCGCGATGTCGATGGCGCTGGTGGCGTGGGTGAGGGAGCCGCCGCGGCCCATCCAGAACGCACTCTGGTGCAGCGTCTCCGTCAGCCGTTCGGCCTCGATTGCGCTCTGACCGATCAGTTGCGGCGCAAGCACATCCACGGCGGCGGCGACCAAACCTTCGGTCGTGAAGGCGCTGCCGATGCCGACCTGGCCGCTGTCGGTGTGGACGGCGACCAGGGTGTGCACGACGTCGTCGGGCCGCAGCTCGTTGGACCAGCCCCCCTCCGGGGTGGCGCCGCGCAGCCCGCACGTCTGAATGTCGGTGATTTTCATGTGTTTCGGAGCTCCTCGGGATGATGCGGTCGTGTGGTCACGGCCGGCGGGTGAGCATGAGTCCGGGCCTGCGGCCCGTGTGGGTGGCGTCGGTGACGACGGGCACGCCGTTCACCCAGACATGTCGCGCCGCGTCGGCATATCGGCGCGGCAGCGTCCAGGTGTCGGTGCGGCCGATGATCGCGGGGTCGAACGCGACGACATCGGCGAAAGCTCCCTCGCGCAGTTCACCCCGGTCGCGCATGCCGAAGTGTTCGGCGACCATGCCGGTCATCTTGTGGATGGCCGTCTCCAGCGACAGGGTTCCCATCCGCACGTGGTGAGCCAGGTAATGCGTATGTCCGTGGTAGAACAGCGGATTGCGGGTGCGGCCGTCGAGGGCGCCGTGTCGGCAGGTGGTGAAGGCGTCGACCCCGAGCAGGAAGTGGTCGTGCGCGATTGCCTCGTCGAGGTGGCCCGCGGTGAACAATTCACCGATCAGCTGCACACTGCCCATGTCGGCGCCTGCCGCGGTGAGGATGTCGAACAGGCACTCCCACTCGTCGGCGCCGTGCTGCTCGGCGATCTCGGTGAAGGGCAGTCCTTCCCAGTCGGGGTGGGTCGGGCTGACTCCGAGCCGCACGCGGCGCCACTGGCCGCGGTGGACGAACCGCCAGTAGCGGTCGCTGTCCCGGCGCACTTGCTCGCGAACTTCCCGGTCCTTGAGCAGCTCGGCGGCCTCGACGCCGGGACGTTCTGCCAACCAGGCGGGGAGTAACCCGGTGGCCATGCCGATACCGTGGGGGTAGGGGGTCATGTCGGCCAACACATCGGTTCCACGCTGTCGTTCGGTGACAACGCGCTCGGCCGCGCGCTCCCAGGCGCCGGATTCGGCGCCGGTGTCATGACGCACGTTCAGGTGCGAAAGTTGAGCCCGCACCTGCCCTCCGTCGACGACGGCGAAGAACTCGTCCACGGCGCTGTCGAGATCGGCGTCGCGGTTTCGGATGTGGCTGGCATACATGCCGTCACGCCGGCCTGCCGCCTGGGCGAGCGTCACGAGTTCCTCGGTGGCCGCGAAGCGTCCTGAGCCGTACTCCAGTCCGCTGGAGAAGCCGATCGCGCCGGCCTCCATCGCCTCCTCGAGCAGGCGTATCTGCGCGCGCAGTTGGTCGGTGGATGACCGCGCGGCGCAGCGAATCGCAGTGTGCCCCACGAACCACATGAGGTTCTGCGCTGTCGGACCCGAGTGCACTCGCTGCACGAGCTCACCGAAGCTGCGCCAGTCGACCGGACCGTCGTAGCCCATGGCGCGCAGGGCACTTGCGGTCGTGTCGACATCGTCCTCTCCGATCGGGGCATAGGTGAGGCCACAGTTGCCGACCACCTCGGTGGTGACGCCCTGGTGGATCGTGCTGAACGCGTCGGGATTGCCCAGCACTGACCAGTCGCTGTGGCTGTGCGGATCGATCAGCCCGGGGGTGATGGTCATGCCGGTGCAGTCGAGGGTGGTGACCGCTCGGACGTCGGGCGACAACCCGACGAATGCGATGCGGTTCCCGCGCAGACCGACATCGGCTCGTCGCGCGGGCGTCCCGGTACCGTCGACGACTTCTGCGCCCGTCAGCAAGTAGTCCAGTACCGGCATCTCAGAGCACCTTGCTCAGGAACTCCCGCGTGCGGGTCTCCTGCGGGCAGGTGAACATCGATGTCGGGCCGGCGGTTTCGACGATGGTGCCCTTGTCCATGTAGATCACCCGGTCGGAGACCTCGCGGGCAAAGCCCATCTCGTGGGTCACCACGACCATCGTCATGCCCTCGGCGGCGAGGTCTTTCATCACCGCCAGCACCTCGCCGACGATCTCGGGGTCCAGCGCTGACGTGGGCTCGTCGAACAGCATGATCTTTGGATCCATGGCCAGCGCACGGGCGATGGCCACGCGTTGTTTCTGGCCGCCCGACAGCGAATCGGGATAGACGTCGGCCTTGTCTGCCAGACCAACTCGCCCCAGTAGAGTGCGGGCCCGTTCCTCGGCCTCGATCCTGGTGCGACCCAGTACCCGCCGCGGCGCCAGCACAATGTTCTCGATGACGGTCATGTGCGGAAAGAGGTTGAAATGCTGGAACACCATGCCGACGTCGCGGCGTACCACGGCAAGGTCGGCGGTCTTCTCCTGGGGCCCTAGCGTGTGTTCGTTGATCACGATCGTGCCGTGCGACGGCCGTTCCAAACCGTTCATGCAGCGCAGCAGCGTGCTCTTGCCCGAGCCCGACGCGCCGATGATGCACACCACTTCACGCTCGGCCACCCGGCACGAAACGCCGTGCAGCACTTCGGTGTCACCGAAGCTCAGCCGTAGTCCGTCGACCTCGATCATTTGTTCGCTCCTGTAGTGAGAGTGAGGGTGTCGCCGACATCGGGTGCCTTGACGTGAACGCCGAGCCGTTGTTCGTATCGGCGGCCCAGCGACGAAAGCGCGTAGCAGATGACGAAGTAGCCGGCACCGACGATGAGGTAGGTGGTGATCGGATCGGCCGTCAGCGAGCTGACCACATTGCCCGCGCGGGTCAGTTCGATGAGACCGATGACTGCGACCAGCGAGCTGTCTTTGATCAGCACCACCAGGAAACCGACACCGGGTGGCACGATCACCCGCGCGGCCTGCGGCAGGATGACCCAGCGCATGCGATGGGCGTAGGACAGCCCGAGTGCGTCGGCGGCCTCGAACTGTCCGCGGGGGACGGCCTGGATGCTGCCGCGCACGAGCTCGCCGATGTAGGCCGACGCGAACACCGACAGCGCGATCACCCCGGCCCAGTACTCCGAGAGGCTGCTGCCCGGGGCCAACAGCGGTATACCGAAGTAGACGAAGAAGATGATCAGCAACACCGGGATGCCGCGGATCAACGCGACGTAGAGAGCGGCCACCCACCGCAGGGCGCGGATTGTCCCGGTGGACATCAGGCCGATGACGATTCCGAGTATGCCGCCGAAAAGCACTGACAGCGTGCATATCTGGAGAGTCACGAGGGCCCCGTGCCAGATCAACGAGAGATGTTGGGTGCCGAGTCCTTCGAACATCACGCCACCTTCCACTTGATGAACCAGGTTTCGACGATTCGCGACAGGCTCGCGATGAGGAACGCGACCGCGAAGTAGAGCAGGCCGCCGACGGTGAACGCCTCGATGGTGCGGAACGTGGTCGAGGTGATTCCCATCATCACGTGCATCAGGTCGGGCAGGGATACGACCGACGTGATCGACGAGGCGAGGAACAACAGAATGGTCTGATTGGTCATGGCCGGCAGGACATTTCGCATCGCCGGTGGGAACAGCACCCGCCAGAAGGTGTCGCGCGGACTGAGCCCGAGTGCCGCGCCCGCTTCGCGCAGGCCGGCCGGCACGGACTGAAAGCCAGCGCGGAAGATCTCGGCCATGTACGCGGCGTTGTTGATACTGAGCGCGAGGATGCCCGCGGCGACCGGGTCGAGGTTGACACCGGCCTGCGGCAGTGCGAAGTAGACGAGGTAGAGCTGCAACAGCAATGGAGTGTTGCGGATGACCTCGATGTAGGTCGATGACGCGACGCGCCAGATGCTCACCTTGGACGTGCGCCCGGAGTAGAGCAGGATTCCGAATGCGCCGCCGACTACCGCTGCGACCAGGCTCACCCCGATGCTGACCGCGAGGCCTTTGAGTAGGGGAACGAGATAGGGGATCAGGTCCCCGTAGTAGAGCTGCATGTGTTGTCCTGAGAAATGTTGGGATGCAGCGAGTTACTTGATGAGCGCGGGGACGTCCATGCCGAGCCACTTGTTGTAGGACTCATCGGCGGCCTTGCTGATGTTGTAGTTCATGATGAAGTTGTTCAGGTAGTTGAGCCAGACCTGGTCGCCCATCTTGATGCCGAAGGACACGAACGAAGGCGCCAGTGGGGGCGCATCGAGCACCCGTACCGCATCACCCTGGCTCGCGCGGACGCCGGCGACCACCGCCGTGCTCTCCATCAGTGCGTCCACCTTTCCGCTGCGCAGGGCTTGGATGGAGTCGGCAACGGCTTCGAACAGGCTGGGCTTGGCCTGCGGGAACTCGGCTTCCAAGATGGTGGCGGGCACACTTCCGCGGGTCGAGGCCACGGTGCGGCCGGCAAGGTCGTCATAGCGCCGAATCGGACTGTCCGCGGGCACCACGACCAGCTGTCCCTCTGACGCATACGGCCGGGTGAGCGCGACCACCTGGGCCCGCTCGTCGAGGTTGGTCAGCGCGGCGATGATGACGTCGGCTTTTCCGGTCTCCAGCATGGGAATTCGGCTGGCATTGGTGGCGCTGACGAATTCCACGCCGGCGCCGAGTGAGTCGGCGAGTGCTCTGGCCTTGTCGATGTCGAAGCCTTCGTACTCGCCGGCGCCGTTCATCACGCCATACGGAGGGGCATCCGCGAAGACTCCGATGGTGATCTTCTTGGAGGTCAGCACCTTGGTCAGGACGCTGCTCTGGGCGGTGCCGGTCTGACCCGACGACGTACAGCCGGCTAGCACCAGCGCGGTGGTGGCGGCAAGGGCAACGAACACGGCGCGGAGGGCTCTACGCATGAATGTCCTTTGTTCAGAAGATTTTTCAGGTCGAGGTCCGTAACCGCGGCGCCTCGTTTGGATAAATCAGAGATTATCTATAATCTGTAATCTGCGCAACAGTGGAAGGCGGCAATGTCTGTGCCCGAATGGGCGCAGGCGGCTGCATAGGATTGACGCCACGGGGCAACCTTGGCGACCTTTGTAAAGGAGAACGACCATTGACGGAGGCGCTGGAACCACTGGCCGCAGTCGCCCCGTTGCCCGCGTCGCGACGGCATCAGATCGCGGACTGGCTGCGCGAGCAGATCGTGAAAGGCGGCCTGGCACCCGGTGCGCAGCTCAAGCAAGATGTGCTGGCCGCGCACCTGAGCACCAGCCCCGGTCCCGTGCGCGAAGCCCTGCGACAGCTGGAAAGCGAAGGCTTGGTGCATCACATCCCCAACCGCGGGGCATTCGTGGCGACAGTGAGCGCCGACGAACTGCTGGGGGTGTTGCTTCCGGTGCGGTTGTCGATCGAGCAGTTCGCCGTGGAGAAGGCAAGCGTCGATCCGGCCGTGCTGGCCGAGCTGCAACGGCTCGTGGCGCTCATGGACGATGCCGCGGCGGTCGACGACCTGGATCTGCTCAACGAACTCGATGTGCTGTTTCACGAGACGGTCGTCAAAAGCGCTCACTCTGAACACGCGATGCAACTGTGGGCCAGTGTGCAACCGCGCATCCGGATGCAGATCCACCGGCTCGCCAGGCGCCACGACAGCCCGTTCGCGATCCCCGAAGAGCACCGCGCTCTACTGCACGCGATCAAGACCGGCGGG
Organism: Mycobacterium sp. DL99; assembly: GCF_004762045.1. Classification (GTDB taxonomy): domain Bacteria; phylum Actinomycetota; class Actinomycetes; order Mycobacteriales; family Mycobacteriaceae; genus Mycobacterium. The sequence continues at coordinate 4,337,840 of NZ_SJOM01000007.1, read as the reverse complement.
CCGGAGGTGCGCCGCTCAGCGCTCCATGACCACATCGTCGTCAGCGCCCGCGAGTTGCTTTCCGTCGCCGAGCCCGACTGAACGCCAACCAATCTCCGCGTTCAGCTTGCGTTGGGCCACCGTTCACGCCACGGTGTACGCATGACAGCGGCTGAGCCCAGTACCGACGGTTCCTACCGCGACCGGATCGCAGCTGTCGAGCCGGGCGGTAACGAGCACATCGCCGAGGCCGATCGGCACGGCAAGCCCAGCCAGTTGTTCTGGACATGGACCTCGCCGAACCTCGAATTCGCCACGATCTTCCTGGGCGTGCTGGCGGTCTCCGTCTACGGCATGACGTTCTGGCAGGCGGTGGCCGGCCTGGCGATCGGCACCGGCCTGGGGGCGCTGGCGCATTACTTCCTGTCCAAGCGTGGGCCCTTGCACGGCGTCCCGCAGATGGTGCTGGGCCGGCTGGCGTTCGGCTTCAAGGGCAATGCCGTGCCCTCACTGCTGATGACGGTGACCGCGGGCATCGGGTGGTTCGCCACCAACAGCGTCAGCGGTGCGTTCGCACTCTCCACCCTGATCGGCATCGCGCCGGTGCTGGCGCTGGTGCTCGTCGTCGTGGTGCAGACGGCGCTGGCGATCTTCGGGCACAACCTGGTGCAGGCCTTCGAACGGTGGGCATTCCCGGTGCTCGCGGTCATTTTCGCGATCACCTCGGTGGTGATCCTGAGCAAGGCGGATCTGGGCGCGCCCGCGGTCACCGGTGGTGTCGGTGGCACGGGTGGCTTCCTGCTGACCGTGGGCACCGCATTCGGCTATGTCGCCGGGTGGGCTCCGTATGCCGCCGACTACACGCGGTACCTGCCCCGGTCCGAGGCCGGCCCGCGTACCGGATTCTTCGCTGCCGCAGGACTGTTCGTGTCGTGCATGCTGCTGCAGGCGGTGGGCGCGGCGTCGGTGACCATCGGCCCCGCGGTCTCGGACAATCCGACCACGGCGTTCACCTCGGAGTTGGCCCCGTGGCTGGCGAGCCTGACCCTGCTGGCGATCGCGATCGGGGCCGTGGCCGCCAACGCGATCAACATCTATTCGGGTGCAATGGCTTTCGTGACCATCGGGATCAAGCTCCCGCATCACATCGCCCGGGCCTTGGCGACCGCGTTCTTCGGCATCGTCGGATTTCTCATCGCCTGGTGGGCGCTGGCCGACGCTGCCGCAAGCTACGAGGCGTTCCTGTTGATCATCGCGTACTGGATCGGCCCGTGGCTCGGGGTGGTGTTCGCCGACCAGTACCTGCGCGGGGACCAAACCGTCGCGCATCTCCTCTACGACCGGTCCTACACGAACTGGCCCGGCCTGTTGTCGTTCCTGATCGGTCTGGTCGCGTCGGTGGCGTTGTTCTGCAACCAGGAGCACTTCCACGGATTTGTCGTGCGGGCTGTTCCGCAGTTGGGTGACATCACGTTCTTCGTCGGGTTTCTCATCGCCGGTGCGTGCTATCTAGTGTTGTGCCGGTCCAAACTCACCGCGGAACGGATGGTGCCGGCATGACCCCGGAGCAGATGCTCGACGTCGCTGTCGAGGAAGCACGAAAAGGATTGGCCGAAGGCGGTATTCCGATCGGTGCCGCCTTGTTCAGCTCGGACGGGACGCTGCTGGGCGCCGGCCACAACCGTCGCGTGCAGAACGACGACCCGTCGATCCACGCCGAGACGGACGCCTTCCGGGCCGCCGGGCGCCAGCGCGGCTACCGGTCCACGATCATGGTGACGACGCTCTCGCCGTGCTGGTACTGCAGCGGCCTGGTCCGCCAGTTCAACATCGGCGCGGTGGTGATCGGTGAAAGCCGGACCTTCACCGGTGGCCATGACTGGCTGGCCGAGCACGGGGTGGCGGTTACCCTGCTCGACGATGAACGCTGCGTGGCGATGATGGAGGACTTCATCGCCGAGCGGCCGGACCTGTGGGCGGAGGACATCGGCGAATGAGCGCGATAGCAACGATTGACATGTCTCGGTGGTACGCCGGCGGGGCAGCGGCCGACGCGGTCGCCGCCGAGGTCGACGCCGGGCTGCAGCGCGCCGGCTTCATCGTCGTCACCGGCCACGGTGTGGACACCGCCCTGGCGGCCAAGGTCCGCGCGGCCAGCCGCGAGTTCTTCGCGCTACCCGACGACGTCAAGCAGGGCTACTCGGTACCGGTCGGCGGGCACGGCTGGATCGGGCCGGGCGCCGAGGCCAACGGCTACGCCGAGGGCACCGAGACCCCGCCCGATCTGAAGGAGAGCTTCAGCCTGGGCGCCGAGACCCCGACCGGTGACCCTGAGGTGGACCGGATCTGGTTCGCACCCAACGTGTGGCCGGCCGAGGTGCCTGCGCTGCAGACGCTGGTCGACGAGTACACCGCCGCGATGCGGAAGGTCTCCGACGACCTGCTGGCCTTGTTCGCCCACGCCCTCGGGCTGGCGGCCAACCCCTTTGTCGCCCTGGCGGATCGGCCGACCTGGACCATGAACATCAACCACTATCCGCCGGTCAGCGTGGTGGGGGAGCCAGAGCCGGGCCAGTTCCGGATCGGCCCGCACACCGACTTCGGCACGGTGACCATCCTCGACCGCGAGCCGGGCGCGGGCGGACTGCAGGTCTACTCCGAGCAGGAGGGCTGGGAGGACGCGCCGTGGGAGCCGGGATCGCTCACCGTGAACATCGGTGACCTGCTGGAGTACTGGAGTGGCCGCCGTTGGCCCTCGGGCCGGCACCGCGTCCTGCCGCCGCAGGCGCACGCCCCGGAAGAGGACCTGGTCTCGCTGATCTACTTCTACGAGGCCAACCACGATGCGCTGGTAGCGCCGCTGGAACCCCCCATCGGCAAGATCGGCGGCCTGGAGCCCGTGACGTCGTCGGCCTTCATCAAGGAACGCCTGGACGCCATCACCATCGGCTGACGTGCTACGACCTGGGCGTCGGGCCGGCGGGGTCGAGGGTGAAGAACCCCGTCGTCAACGGTTTCCGGGCGCCGCGATGTTCGGTCGCCACAATCTCGGCCATCGCCCCGGTGGCGTCCGCACCGAACAGAAAGAGCAGCTCGCGGTGTGGCACCGCAGCCACGATGTCCTCGCCGAGAAACCGGGTCATGCGCTCGTAGAGCCCGGGAGCCACCAGCGTGGTTGCTGCCAGCCAACTTCCGCTCGCGACAACGGTCGGTGCTCCGGACGGCCCCCGATCGAAGAACTCCAGCGCGATCTGGCCCGCCGACAAGGCGGCGGACAGCGCCCGATCGGCGTGGCCGTAGGCCGTGGCCAGGTCGATCCCGGCGCCGGCCAGGCCGGCGGCTCCCACCGCGCCGAGGATCTGCGCATCAGCCGGGCCCGTCGGTGTCACCAGAGCCACCGAGAGCCCGTGACCGATCCGGCGCTGAGACTGCGCGCCGGTCGACAGCGCGTCGGGATAGTCCTCGGGAACCAGGTATGGGTAGATCTGATCGACATCGATCGTCGAGGGTGCCGCGTCTCGCCGCCGACGGAGCCAACCGCTCATCTCCATACCGTCATCCTGCGCTATGGCCAAGCGGCGTTACTGACCAGTTAGGGTTACCGACATGCGCGTTTACATCGGTGCCGACCACGCCGGATTCGAGTTCAAGCAGACCATCATCGAGCACCTCAAGAAGACCGGCCACGAGCCGATCGACTGCGGTGCCTACAGCTACGACGCCGATGACGACTACCCGGCGTTCTGCATCGACGCGGCAGTCAGGACAGTCGCCGATCCCGGCAGCCTGGGTATCGTGCTCGGCGGCTCGGGCAACGGCGAGCAGATCGCCGCGAACAAGGTGCCCGGCGCCCGCTGTGCCCTGGCCTGGAGCGTCGAGACTGCCAAGCTGGCCCGCGAGCACAACAACGCGCAGCTGATGGGCCTGGGCGGTCGCATGCACACCGAGGAGGAGGCGCTGGCCATCGTCGACGCGTTCCTGTCGACGCCGTGGTCGGAAGCCGAGCGCCATCAGCGCCGCATCGACATCCTGGCCGAGTACGAGAAGGACCACGTGGCCCCGCCGGTTCCCGGCGCGCCCGCCTGACCCATGCCCGAAGGGCACACCCTGCACCGGCTGGCCCGGCTGCACCAGAAGCGGTTCGGCCGGGCACCGGTGATGGTGTCCAGCCCGCAGGGCCGATTCGCCGATGGTGCCGCCGCGGTCAACGGCCAGGTGTTCAAACAGGCCGACGCCTGGGGCAAGCACCTGTTCCACCACTACGACGGTGGCCGGGTCGTGCACATCCACCTCGGCCTGTACGGCACGTTCACCGAGGCTCTCGTCCCGCTGGGGCTGCCGGTCGGCCAGGTGCGGATGCGGATCGTGGGCGCCGAGTACGGCACCGACCTGCGTGGCCCCACCGTGTGCGAGGTGATCGCGGAGCCCGAGATCGCCGACGTGGTGGCGCGGCTCGGTCCCGACCCGCTGCGCAAGGACGCCGATCCCGCCCTGGCCTGGGCACGAATCAGTAAGTCGCGCAGGTCAATCGGTGCGTTGTTGATGGACCAGTCGGTGATCGCCGGCGTCGGCAACGTGTACCGCGGTGAGCTGCTGTTCCGTCATCACATCGATCCGTACCGGCCGGGCACCCAGATGGGCCAGGCCGAATTCAGCGACATGTGGACCGATCTCGTCGAACTGATGAAGGTCGGCGTGCGTCGGGGCAAGATCGTCGTCGTCCGGCCCGAGCACGATCACGGTGCCCCGTCCTACGGTCCGGGCCGGCCCCGCACCTACGTGTATCGCCGGGCGGGGGAGGCCTGCCGGGTGTGCGGCGCAGGAGTGCGCACCGCAGAACTGGAGGGCCGCAACCTCTTCTGGTGCCCCGACTGCCAGGTGTGAGCGCGCGGCGCCGGCGCGGGCACGGGACAATTCCCGGGTGGAATTGATCCTCGTCGTCGTCGGAGCCATCCTCGTCACGGCAATCGCGCACCGCCGTGGGATGGAACCCGCCCTGATCATCGTGGTGATCGGCAGCGCGGTGTCGTTCCTTCCGGGGTTCGAACCCCCCGAGCTGGATTCGCACATTCTGCTGACGGTGGTGCTGCCGCCGCTGCTGTACTCGGCAGCCCTGGACTTCTCCTTCCCGACGTTCTTCCGCAACATCCGCCCGATCCTCGGCCTTGGTGTCGGGCTGGTCGTGGTGACGGCTTTCACGGTGGCCGCGGTGTCGTCCTGGCTGGTGCTGGTGCCGCTGACCTTCGGGCTGGCCCTCGTGCTCGGCGCGATCGTCGCGCCGCCGGACGCCGTCACGGCCGTCGCGGTGGGCCGCAAGCTCGGCCTGCCAAAACGGGTGATGGCGATCCTCACCGGCGAGAGTTTGATCAACGACGCGGCGGCGCTGACCCTGTTCTCCATCGCGGTGGCCCAGGTGGCGGGCAGCCACACCTTCATCGAGAACCCCTTCCTGCTGTTCGGATACAGCGCCACGGTCGGCCCGGTGGTCGGGGCACTGCTGGGCTACGTGACGCTGTGGATTCGAAAGCACCTGGACAACCCTGGCTTGGAAACGGTGCAGGGCCTGGTGGTTCCGTTCGCGGCCTTCATCACCGCCGAGGAACTGCACGCCTCCGGTGTGCTGGCGGTGGTGGTCGCCGGCTTCGTGGTCGGCAACGGTGCGATGGGTGCGGGGTACCAGACCCGACTGCAGGAGCGCTACGTCTGGAATTCGGTGGACGTTCTGCTCGAGGCGTTCGTATTCGCCTACATCGGGTTGCATCTGCGGTTCGTGCTGCAGGACCTCAACGAAGCCCACGAGTCGCTGACCGTCGTCGCCGTCGCCTCGGTGATCGTGTTGCTGATCGTGCTGGTGATCCGCCCGCTGTCGGTGTTCTTGATGTTCGGCCGGAACAAGCTGTCACGGCACGTGGAGAGCAAGTTCAGCGTGCCGGTGCCCGACGGCGCCCGCGGTGCCCTCGGCCGGCGTGAGCGAAAGCCTGAGGCGCGGTGGCGCCGGATCATCGACCGCCGCTCACTGAGCTGGCGAGAGAACGTCGTCGTGTCCTGGACCGGGATGCGGGGCGTGGTGACATTGGCTGCGGCCGCCGCGATCCCGGTCACCACAGCTGCGGGCGAACCCTTCCCGGAGCGCGCCACCATCCAGGCCATCGCGTTCGCGGTGAGTGTTGGCACGTTGCTGATCCAGGGTTGGACCCTGCCCCTGTTGATCCGCCGGCTGAACCTGTCCCGGTTCTGCGACGATCACGCCGCCGACCGGGAAGAAGAACTCAAGGCCGAGCGCGTGGTGCACGATGCGGCCGACGAGGTGCTCGACGCGTTCGAGGTGGATCCTCCAGAAGGTCTGGATCCCCGTGTGGTGACCGAGATCCGCGCGGTCATCGCCCGGCATTCACAGGACGCGGACGAAATGCCCGATCCCGAGGCGCTCACCAAACGGGCCGCGGTGTTCTCGGGCCTCTACCGCGATGTGCTTGCCGCGCAACGCGGTGCGCTCATCACCGAGCGTGACGAAGGTCGCATCGAGGACGAGGCGGTGCGAGCCATGCTGGAGCGTCTGGACCTACAGGAGGCCGGTGTGTCGGCGCGTCTGGAGAGCCGCCTCTAGATTTGTGTCGGGTTTCGGCTTGACCTTGCCCTAGGTGGCAATGTTTACAGTCTGGGCGAGGACTTGACATGCAGATTTCTGAACTGGCCCGCCGGACGGGCACGTCGACCAAGGCCGTGCGTTACTACGAACACCTCGGCCTGCTGACTCCGGCACGCCTGGGCAACGGATACCGGAACTACTCCGATGAGCATGTGCAGATCGTGGAAGAGATCCGCGCACTCGCCGCGATCGGTATCTCCCCGTCGAAGGCCGGCCCGTTCGTCGACTGCCTTCGCCACGGTCACGAGCACAGTGACGAGTGTCCCGAATCGCTTGCGGCATACCGGGACAGCATCGCGGTACTCGATGAGACCATCGCGTCGTTGACGCGTAAGCGCCAAGTCCTCACGGCGCGGCTGACCGAGGCCGCGTGTCGAGCATTCGATGAGGAGCACCGACCGTTGACCGAGTTCACGTCTCTTCCCGCAGACCTGCCCGCACCCGTTGACGACGGTGCCGCAGACCATTTGGTGGGCCGGCCGATTCCCGACATCACCTTGGCCGGCAGTGGCGGTGAGGACATCGGGCTCGAGAGCCTGCCCGCGGGACGCACGATCATCTACCTGTACCCGCTCACCGGTCGTCCGGGAGTTGACCTCCCCGATGGCTGGGACGCGATTCCCGGCGCGCGCGGATGTACACCAGAGGCGTGCGGATTCCGCGATCACTATGCGGAACTGCGCGCTGCCGGCGCGCAGCAGGTGTGGGGATTGTCCAGCCAGGACGCCGACTATCAGGCGGAAGTTGTTCGGCGGCTGGACTTGCCGTTCGGGATGCTCTCGGATGAGGCGTTCGTCCTGGCGGACTCGCTGAACTTGCCCACGTTCGCGGCCGCCGGGCACCCGCGTCTCTACACGCGTCTCACCCTGGTGGTTCGGGACGGTCGGATCGAGCACGTGTTCTATCCGATATTCCCGACGGACACGCATGCCCAGCAGGTGCTCGACTGGCTCAACAGCCACCCGGTCGACTAGGCACTCGGGAAGCCAGGAGTCTGCTGGGCGGGTCAGAAGCCCCCGAAATCACCGCCGAAGTCGCCGAAGCCGCCACCGTCGAATCCGCCGCCGTCCCAGCCGCTGGCGTCCGTTCCACCCCAGTCGCCACCGCCGGCGTCACCGCCATCCAATGCGCCGGCGTCGCCTCCGGTGTCCTGGCCCGCGGCGAAACCGTCGGAATAGCCGTCACCGTAACCATTTTCGAAACCCTGTGCGCCGTAGTTGACTCCGTGCATACCGGAGAACATCGCGTCGAACAGCAGCACCGAACCCAGACCCCAGGCGCCGGCCACCAGGGCCGGCTTCCACCACGGTTCGGAGTACCAGCCGGCGGGCACCGGGCGTCCGGCCACCCGGCCGCCGGGGTAGTAGTTCGGGGTGCGCTGCGACGGAGTCGGGGAGGCCTCGATCTCGCGGCCCTCGAAGTTGATTCGGCGGTCCTCGGTCACCGCGCCCGCCGCACGTTGTCCGGTCAACGACTCCAACTCGGGACCCGGGTCCATGCCCATCGCGGTACGGGCCGCGCGCACGTAGTAGAGCCCCTCGATCGCGCTCTCCTTGGCCAGCACGGCCTGCTTGGCGGTGGTGGCCTGATCGATCTGTGAGGACGCGGCGGTGTAGCGCTCGGAGGCGTCGGCCAGCGCCTGCTTGGAGGCGTCGTCGGAGCCGGTCAGGTTGAGCACCTGCCCGCCGAGACGCTCGATCAGCCGGCGGGCGTCAGCCTTGGCATCGGCCAGTGACTCCGCGGAGCGACGGCCGTTGGCCTGCGACGAGCTGTAGACAGCGAACGCGATCGCGGCGATGACAAGAACGATGAGTACCAGCAAAACGCTGTTCATGGCGTCCAGCGTACCGACGGAAATCGGCGTTTCCGGGTCCTCGAAGAGAACTCAAATTACGCCGAGAGCGGAGTACACCTCGTTGGACAGCGCGACCGTGCGCGGGTCGGCATTGCACTTGGTGGCGTCGAAGTAGTTCATCACGTACGCGTAGCCGATCCGGTGCTCCAGGTCGACGAAGGCGAACGAACCACCCGATCCACCGTGCCCGAAGATGCCCGTGTTCGGCCCGGCCACGCCGCGCTGGTTGAGCATGTAGCCCAGACCCCAGCCGTGATCGGCGACTCGCGCGCCCAGCACCATGTCGGCGTCGAATCCGCCCTGGGAGACCCGGCAGCGCTCCATGTGGTCGCGGGTCAGCAGTTTCTCCTGGGCCAGTGCGTTGTAGAAGGTCGCCATGCCGAGCGCGGTGACGTGCGCGTTGGTGCTCGGGAACTCGGCCGAGCGCCAGGTGTCCAGGGCTTGCACGCCCAGTTCGTCATCCGGCACGAAGTCCATCGACACCGCCCAACCGGCCATCGGATGGTCGTCGAGGGAGGCCGGCGGTTCGTTGACCAGGTTGTCGGCCAGCAGACTGCGCACCGACGGCTTGTTCACCATCTCCGCGCACCGGTGATGGTGCCAGGCAGGCAGGCCGATGTGGATGTCGGCGCCCAGCGGTTCGGCGATCTCGGTGCGTAGGTACTGGCCCAGGCTGCGGCCCGTGACCCGGCGCACGACTTCGCCGAGGATGAAGCCGAAGGTCACCACGTGGTAGCCCTGCGCGGTGCCCGGGGGCCACCACGGCGTCGCGGCGGCGATCCGGGCGCACACCGCGTCCCAGTCGGTCACCTGCTGCCAGCTCATCGGTTCGCGCGGGCCGATCACGCCGGAGCGGTGGCCCAGCACCATGGCGATGGTGATGTCCTGCTTTCCGGCCTGGCCGAACTCGGGCCAATAGCGGGCCACCGGCGCATCCAGGTCGATCTCGCCGCGGTCGGCCAACAGGTGGATGCAGGTGCTCAGCAGCCCCTTGGATCCGGAATACACGCTGGCCAGGGTGTCCTGCTGCCATGGCCTGGTGCCTGCCGCGTCGGCCGATCCGCCCCACAGGTTGACCACCAGGTCGCCTTCGACCCAGACCGCGACGGCAGCGCCGACCTCTTTGTGGTGGGCGAAGTTGTCCGCGAAGGCATCGCGCACCCGGGAGAATTCGGACGTGCAGAAGCCATCGATCGCATCGATCGGCTGACTTCTCAACGGTCCTCCAGCGGTGGGCAACGGATGTTGGCGATGACCCGGCAGAACGCCGGTACACGTCACTGCCCGATGGTAGGGGCGGCCCGCTAACTGAATCGATGGGCGCGGTCGGATCGTTACGAGGTCGGCGTCAGGTCTGCGCCGATTCGACGCCGGATCGAGACCGGATGTTTCATCGTCCGCACAGGTGAGCCACGCCCGGTCCCTGCAGCTCACCGGCGACCGCCTCAACGCGTCCCGTCATCGCCAGCAACAGCGCCTCACCCGGTCCACGGATCTCCGGCCCCCGGCCGGCCGACCAGCCGAGATCGTCGGCGATCAATCGCAGCCCCCGGGTGCGGCGGCCTCCGCCGATCACCGGGCTGATCCGCGCAAACGCCAGGGAGGCAAGCAGTGCGTCGGCCGGAATGCTGCGTGACTGCCCGAGCGGGCGCCGGATGTCCTGCTGGTGGATCAGGCATTCGATCAGGGCCACCCGGCAGCCGTAGAGCGCGCCCGCACCCGACGGATCGGTGCCGGCCCGCATAAGCGTGCGTAGTTCGTCGGGCCCGGCACCGACGTCGGCCTTCAGCGCACGGTCGTTGATCCGGTCCACCTGCCCCCGCGCGGCCAACGTCGCTGCGGTGAGCTGCAGCCGGGTCTGTCCGAGATAAGAAATGGTGTGGGCGACCACGTCGCGGACATTCCAGCCCGAGCACAACGTCGGTGCCTGCCATTCGTCTGGAGCCAACCCGTCGAGCAGATCGGAGAATTCCTGGCGTTCCCGGCGGGCCAGGGCGCGAACGCTGAGCACACCGACAGTCTCGGCGATCATCGGCCCTCCAGACAAAACCACCCACGGCCTGTGCGTTGATGTGTTAACCAGGCGGGATGATGAAAACCCCGCTTGTCGTCGGCTTAGCTGCCGGCGTCATGTCGATCGTGACTCCGGTCGCTCATGCGGATCGAGTCGAACCACCGCCGCTGTACGGGCACTACGACTTGTTCATCGACTTCTCGAAGCAGACGTTCAACGGAATGCCGACACCGATGAATCCGATTACGGTGCCTGTCGAATTCACCACGCGGTGCGACGTGAACGGTTGTGTTGCGCGCATGGACAATTCGGACGATCACGCCCGCAATCCAGGCGCCCCGGTGGCCTATGAGTACAGATGGAACAACGGCCGTTGGGAGACGGGCGGTGAGTATCCCTACTTCTGTGATCGCAACAACCCCGGCAGCGCCGTGCAGGCCCAGCGCTCGGACTACTGGGTCCCGAACCCCGACGGCAGCTTCTTCGGAGAGCGCACCCTCGTCATCGGGGGAGTCGGATGCCCAGGTGAGGGACCCGGCACCCATTGGCTGCCGATATCGCTGACGCCCGTCGAACCGCCACCCGGCGGATCGGGGCAGTGATCGGGGCCCGACATACAAAAAACCGCCCTATCAGGGCGGTTTTGTTGGAGCGGGCGACGGGAATCGAACCCGCGTAGCTAGTTTGGAAGACTAGGGCTCTACCATTGAGCTACGCCCGCATGTGCAGCATCAGCACTGTACCGGTGTGCCCCCGATCAAAGCCAATTGAATGCTCCGTGCCGTCAGCACGTAGTATCTCGCGTGGTCCGTTCGTGGGTTTTGCCGCAGCGGATCGACCACCACCACGGGGTGTAGCGCAGCTTGGTAGCGCATCCGCTTTGGGAGCGGAAGGCCGCAGGTTCAAATCCTGTCACCCCGACTCACCCGCCAGTACGACCAGGACTATCTAGGAGCAGGAAGAGTGAAGAGCACAGTCGAGCAGTTGAGCCCCACCCGGGTGCGCATCAATGTGGAGGTGCCCTTCACCGAGCTTGAGCCTGATTTCGATCGCGCGTTCAAGGCGCTGGCCCAGCAGGTCCGCCTGCCCGGCTTCCGCCCGGGCAAGGCCCCGCGCAAGTTGCTGGAGGCCCGCGTCGGCCGCGGCGCGGTGCTGGAGCAGGTCGTCAACGACGCGCTGCCGAGCCGCTACAGCGAGGCCGTCACGGCTTCCGACGTCAAGCCGCTGGGTCAGCCCGAGATCGAGGTGACCAAGCTGGAGGACGGCCAGGAACTGGCGTTCACCGCCGAGGTCGACGTGCGTCCCGAGATCACCCTGCCCGAGTTCGACTCGCTCAAGATCACTGTCGATCCGATCGAGGTCGACGATGAGGCGGTCGACGCCGAGCTGCAGTCGCTGCGGGCCCGTTTCGGCACCCTGACCGGCGTCGAGCGCGGCGCCCAGGAAGGCGACTTCGTCTCCATCGACCTGTCGGCCACCGTCGACGGCACCGAGGTGCCCGAGGCCGCGACCGAGGGCCTGTCGCACGAGGTCGGTTCCGGTCAGCTGATCGAGGGCCTCGACGAGGCGATCACCGGCCTGAAGGTCGGCGAGTCCAAGGTCTTCACCACCAAGCTGGCGGCTGGCGAATACGCCGGACAGGACGCCGACGTGACCGTGACGGTGAAGTCGGTCAAGGAGCGCGAGCTGCCTGAGGCCGACGACGACTTCGCCCAGCTGGCAAGCGAATTCGACACCATCGATGAGCTCAAGGAGAGCCTCACCGACCAGGTGCGCCGGGTCAAGAGCGTGCAGCAGGCCGAGCAGATCCGCGACAAGGCCATCGAGGTCCTGCTGGAGCAGACCGAGGTTCCGTTGCCTGAGAAGGTCGTTCAGGCCCAGATCGACGACACCCTGCACAATGCGATCCACGGCCTCGACCACGACGAGGACAAGTTCGCCGAGCAGCTGACCGAACAGGGCAGCAGCCGTGAGGAATTCGACGCCGACAACAAGTCGAACGCCGAAAAGGCCGTCAAGACCCAGCTGCTGATGGATGCCGTCGCCGACAAGCTCGACATTCAGGTCGGTCAGAACGACCTCACCGAGCGTCTCGTGCTGATGTCGCGTCAGTACGGCATCGAGCCCCAGCAGCTGATCCAGATCCTGCAGCAGAACAACCAGCTGCCGGCCATGTTCGCCGACGTGCGCCGTGGACTGACCATCGCCGCTGTGGTGCACGCCGCCACCGTGACCGATACCGACGGCACCGTGATCGACACCACGGAGTTCTTCGGTCCGGCCGAGGCTGCGCAGGCCGAGGGCGAGCAGGCTGACGAGGCCGACGACAAGGACGCTGACGCCGCCGAGTGACGCTGTGAGCGAACGCAGCCCCGTACGGGAGTGCGTGGCGCCCCAGTTTCGTTAGTGTCGTCAGTACCAATGCGTAAGAGAAAGCAGGTATCCAGTCGTGACTGACATGCGTTCGAACGGGAGCGGGTTCAGCCTCGTCGACTCCGTCTATGAGCGCTTGCTTGCCGAGCGGATCATCTTCCTGGGTTCCCAAGTGGACGACGACATCGCCAACAAGCTGTGCGCGCAGATCCTGTTGCTGTCGGCGGAGGATCCGACCAAGGACATCCACCTCTACATCAACTCGCCCGGCGGCTCGATCAGCGCCGGCATGGCCATCTACGACACGATGGTCCTGGCGCCGTGTGACATCGCCACCTACGCGATGGGCATGGCCGCCTCGATGGGTGAGTTCCTGCTCGCTGCGGGCACCAAGGGCAAGCGTCACGCCCTGCCGCACGCCCGGGTGCTGATGCACCAGCCGCTCGGTGGTGTCACCGGCAGTGCCGCGGACATCGCCATCCAGGCTGAGCAGTTCCACGTCATCAAGAAGGAAATGTTCCGGCTCAACGCAGAGTTCACCGGCAAGTCCATCGAGCAGATCGAGGCCGACTCCGACCGCGACCGCTGGTTCACCGCGCCGGAAGCTCTGGAATACGGGTTCGTCGACCACATCATCACCAGCGCCAACATCAACGGCACCGGACCGGGAGCAGGACTGGACAAATGACCGACCACACTGATCCCCGCCTTCAGCCGCAGGCTCGCTACATCCTGCCGTCGTTCATCGAGCACTCGAGCTTCGGCGTCAAGGAATCCAACCCGTACAACAAGCTGTTCGAGGAACGCATCATCTTCCTCGGCGTGCAGGTGGACGACGCGTCGGCCAACGACATCATGGCCCAGCTGCTCGTGCTGGAGTCGTTGGATCCCGACCGCGACATCACCATGTACATCAACTCGCCCGGTGGCTCGTTCACCTCGCTGATGGCGATCTACGACACCATGCAGTACGTGCGTGCCGACATCCAGACGGTGTGCCTCGGGCAGGCCGCCTCGGCCGCCGCGGTGCTGCTGGCCGCCGGTACCCCCGGCAAGCGCCTGGCGCTGCCCAACGCCCGGGTGCTGATCCACCAGCCGTCGCTGTCCGGAGTGATCCAGGGACAGTTCTCGGACCTGGAGATCCAGGCCGCCGAGATCGAGCGGATGCGCACCCTGATGGAGAGCACGCTCGCCCGCCACACCGGTAAGGATCCCGAGGTCATCCGCAAGGACACCGATCGCGACAAGATCCTCACCGCGGCCGATGCCAAGGACTACGGGATCATCGACACGGTCCTGGAGTACCGCAAGCTGTCCGCTCAGGCCTAGTAGTACAGCGGCAACCCCCAGCCTGATGACACACGCCCTGCCCGGTTACCTCCGGTGCGGGGCGTGCGTCGTCGTGGGGGAGTCTGAAAGATCCGCTGACCTGCGCTTCCGTAGGCGTCGGGGTGGTGCCGGTACCCTCGACCACGGCGAATGCCGCACAAGGACCAGGTCGTTCGACTACTCGTCCCCGCTCCACAACGACACGCCAAGGACACAGTCAGCGTGCCGACGGGTGACGGGCCGCAAGGAGAGATATGTTCTCCTGCACGTGAACAAATACCACCGGAGCGATTCGGCCTTATCGGTCGCACCGCGACGGAACGAACGGGTAGCGTCGGGTTTACGCCCGAGGTGACCCAGCAACTGGCGTAACGACCGACTGCAAACAGGAAGTAGGACCCCCCCACATGGCGCGCATTGGAGACGGCGGTGACCTGCTGAAGTGCTCGTTCTGCGGCAAGAGTCAAAAGCAGGTCAAAAAGCTCATTGCCGGTCCGGGCGTGTACATCTGCGACGAGTGCATCGATCTGTGCAACGAGATCATCGAGGAGGAACTCGCCGACGCTGACGACGTCAAGCTCGACGAGCTGCCCAAACCCGCGGAGATCCGTGACTTCCTCGAGGGCTACGTCATCGGTCAGGACACCGCGAAGCGCACGCTGGCCGTGGCTGTCTACAACCACTACAAGCGCATCCAGGCCCAGGAGAAGTCCCGCGATTCGCGCTCCGAGCCGGTCGAGCTGACCAAGTCCAACATCCTCATGCTGGGCCCCACCGGCTGCGGTAAGACCTACCTGGCCCAGACGCTGGCCAAGATGCTCAACGTGCCGTTCGCCATCGCCGATGCGACCGCGCTGACCGAGGCCGGGTACGTGGGCGAGGACGTCGAGAACATTCTGCTCAAGCTGATTCAGGCCGCCGACTACGACGTCAAGCGCGCCGAGACCGGCATCATCTACATCGACGAGGTCGACA
The DNA here is from genome assembly GCF_004762045.1 of Mycobacterium sp. DL99. Taxonomy (GTDB): domain Bacteria; phylum Actinomycetota; class Actinomycetes; order Mycobacteriales; family Mycobacteriaceae; genus Mycobacterium. The sequence continues at coordinate 4,322,666 of NZ_SJOM01000007.1, read as the reverse complement.
AGATCGCCCGCAAGAGCGAGAACCCGTCGATCACCCGCGACGTCTCCGGCGAGGGTGTGCAGCAGGCCCTGCTGAAGATCCTGGAAGGCACGCAGGCCTCGGTTCCACCGCAGGGTGGCCGTAAGCATCCGCACCAGGAATTCATCCAGATCGACACCACCAACGTGCTGTTCATCGTGGCGGGTGCGTTCGCGGGCCTGGAGAAGATCGTCTCCGACCGGGTCGGCAAGCGCGGTCTGGGCTTCGGTGCCGAGGTGCGGTCCAAGGCCGAGATCGACACCCAGGACCACTTCGCCGAGGTGATGCCCGAGGACCTGATCAAGTTCGGTCTGATCCCCGAGTTCATCGGCCGCCTGCCGGTCGTGGCCTCGGTGACCAACCTGGACAAGGAGTCCTTGGTCAAGATCCTCTCCGAGCCGAAGAACGCTCTGGTGAAGCAGTACGTCCGGCTGTTCGAGATGGACGGCGTGGAGTTGGAGTTCACCGAAGAGGCGCTGGAGGCGATCGCCGATCAGGCCATCCACCGCGGCACCGGTGCCCGCGGCCTGCGCGCCATCATGGAGGAAGTCCTGCTGCCGGTGATGTACGACATCCCCAGCCGCGACGACGTCGCCAAGGTGGTCGTCACCAAGGAGACCGTGCAGGACAACGTGCTGCCGACCATCGTGCCGCGCAAACCGTCGCGGTCTGAGCGTCGCGACAAGACCGCATAGTCCAATACGCTCAAATTGCACTCAGGGTCGTGATCCCAGCCGGATCACGACCCTGAGTGCATTTGTGCTGGGGTTCGGGCGGTAAGGCCCTATACCGGCGTCACCGAACGCAACAGCTGCTGCGCGAACCAGAATTTCTTTGCCATCACTGCTGCACGCGGTCAGGGCGGGTGTAGACGTTCATCGAATCGCCCCGCAGGAAGGCCACCAGGGTCAGGCCGGATTGGCCGGCCAGATCGACGGCCAGCGAGGACGGCGCGGACACCGCAGCCAGGATCGGGATGCCCGCCATCACGGCCTTCTGGGTGAGCTCGAACGAGGCCCGGCCGCTGACCAGAAGGACCGTGGCGCTCAACGGAATCCGGTTGTGCTCCAGCGCCCAGCCGATCACCTTGTCGACGGCGTTGTGCCTGCCGATGTCCTCACGGACGACGAGCATGTCGCCGTCGACGGTGAACAGCGCTGCGGCGTGCAGGCCGCCGGTGCTGGCGAAGACCTTCTGCGCAGCCCGAAGTTGCCGGGGCATCGCCGAGAGCAGCGTGGCGGGAACCGTCGACGGGTCATCGCCGGGACAGTGCTTGCTGCTCAACCGCACCGCCTCCAATGAGGCCTTGCCGCACACCCCGCACGACGAAGTGGTGTAGAAGTTGCGGGTCACGTCAACATCGGGCTTGGGCACGTCAGGGGCCAAGGTGGCGTCCAACACGTTGTAGGTGTTGATTCCGTCCTCGTTGGCACCCCGGCAGTAACGCACCGACACCAGGTCCTCACGCTGCGCGATCAAGCCCTCGGTCAGCAGAAACCCTTGGGCCAGCTCGACATCGGCGCCCGGGGTGCGCATCGTGACAGTGATGGGCGTGCCGTCGACGCGGATCTCCAGCGGCTCCTCGACCACCAGCGTTTCCGGGCGGGCCTCGGCCGTGGCGCCGGTCAGGTGGTGGGCGCGTCGGCGGGCGGTGACCCGGCCCACTAGGCCCCCTCCAACCGGATTACGACGGCCTTCGACACCGGCGTGTTCGATTTCTTGGCCGTGTGATCAAGCGGCACCAGCGGATTGGTTTCCGGGTAGTACGCCGCGGCGTTGCCTCTCGGGGTGGAGTAGGCGACGATCAGGAAGTCCTTCGCGCGGCGCTCCTGCCCGTCGAATTCCGACACGAGGTCCACGCGGTCTCCGTCGGCCAAGCCCATGGCTTCGATGTCTGCGGGGTTGACGAACACCACGCGGCGGCCACCCTTCACGCCGCGGTAGCGGTCGTCCAGGCCGTAGATGGTGGTGTTGTACTGGTCGTGGCTGCGCAGCGTCTGCAGCACCAGGCGTCCTTGCGGTACCTCCACCCATTCCAGCGGATACACCGAGAAGTTGGCTTTACCTGTGGTGGTGCGGAATTCGCGGGAATCGCGGGGTGGATGAGGCAGCTGGAACCCGTCGGGCTGACGCACCTTGGTGTTGTAGTTCTCGCAGCCGGGTACCACGTCGGCGATGGCGTCGCGGATGCGGTCATAGTCGGCGTTGAACTGCTCCCACGGCACCGGATGGCCAGGGCCCAGTAGTGCGCGAGCCAGCTGACAGACGATCGCGACCTCACTGCGTAAGTGCTCGCTCGGCGGCGTCAGGCCGCCGCGGGACAGGTGCACCATCGACATCGAATCCTCAACGGACACCATCTGTTTTGCGCCGGCCTGGAAATCTTTGTCGGTGCGTCCGAGGGTAGGCAGGATGAGCGCGGTGCGACCGTGAACCAGGTGACTGCGGTTCAGCTTCGTCGAAATCTGAACGGTCAGAGCGCAACTGCGCAAACCGGCCTCGGTGACCTCGGTGTCTGGGGTGGCGGAGACGAAGTTGCCTCCCATCCCGATGAAGACCTTGGCACGGCCATCGCGCATGGCGCGGATCGCATCGACGGTGTCGTAGCCGTGCTTGCGCGGGCTGGCGATGCCGAACCTGTTGTCGAGCGCATCCAGGAACTTCTCGGGCATCTTCTCCCAGATGCCCATGGTCCGATCGCCCTGGACGTTGGAATGCCCGCGCACCGGGCACACGCCCGCACCCGGCTTGCCGATCATGCCGCGCATGAACAGCAGGTTGGTCGCCTCGCCGATCGTCGCCACCGCGTGGCGGTGTTGGGTCAGGCCCATCGCCCAGCAGATCACCGTGCGCTGCGAGGCGATCAGCATGTCGGCGACGCGGCGCAGCTGGGTCTCGTCGATACCGCTGGCCTCGGTCACAGTGGCCAGGTCGACCGCCCGCGTCTGGCGGGCATAGTCGTCGAAGCCCGCGCAATGGGCCTCGATGAACTCCCGGTCCAACACCGTGCCCGGGGCGGCGTCCTCCGCCTCCAGCAGCAACCGGCCCAGGCCGGCGAACAGTGCCATGTCCCCACCGAGCCGGATCTGGACGAACTCGTCGGCGATCGGCACGCCGTGCCCGACAACACCGTGCACCTTCTGCGGATCCTTGAACCGGATGAGCCCGGCCTCGGGCAGGGGGTTGATCGCAACGATCTTGGCGCCGTTGGCTTTTGCCTTCTCCAGCACCGACAACATGCGCGGGTGGTTGGTGCCCGGATTCTGCCCGGCGATCAGGATCAGGTCGGCCTCGGTGACGTCCTCGACGGTGACGGAGCCCTTGCCGATGCCGATCGATTCGGTCAGCGCGGTGCCCGAGGATTCGTGGCACATGTTCGAGCAGTCCGGCAGGTTGTTGGTGCCGAAGCTGCGGACCATCAGCTGATAGAGGAACGCCGCCTCGTTGCTGGTGCGCCCGGAGGTGTAGAACAGTGCCTCGTCGGGGGAGTCCAGCGCATTGAGGTGTACGGCGATGAGGCGGTACGCGTCATCCCATTCGATAGGCCGGTAGTGCTCCTCGCCGGGTGTGAGCACCATCGGCTGGGTCAGCCGGCCCTGCTGAGACAGCCAGTACTCGGGCTTGGCCTCGAGTTCGGCGACGCTGTGGCGGGCGAAGAAATCCGGTGTCACGACGCGTTTGGTGGCTTCCTCCGCGACAGCCTTGGCGCCGTTTTCGCAGAACTCGGCCAGCTTGCGGCCACCGTGCTCCTCGGGCCACGCGCAACCCGGGCAGTCGAAGCCGTGCCGCTGGTTGAGCCTGGTCAATGCGGCGGCGGTGCGCAGCGGGCCCATCTGCTCGAGTCCGCGTTGCATGCTGACCAGGACCGCCTTGACACCTGCGGCCTCGTCTTTGGCGCCCGTGCTGATGATTTTGTACTCGTCGTAGTCGGCATCGATGTCCTGGGCGCGAGTCATGAAATTCAATCTAATACCCGAAAATCACGAGACACGCCGCTTGGCGGGCGTCGACATTCGATATTTCACATGCAGTGATAGATGATTTCTATCGAACTGCGACGAATGCGGGATCCATGGCGAGCGATGTGCTGCTACAGCAACTCGACTACCTGCTGGCGCTCGCGTCCGAGCGGCACTTCGGCAGGGCGGCCGCGCGGTGCCACGTGAGTCAGCCGACGCTGTCGGTGGGGATCCGCCGCTTGGAGCGCGAATTGGGCATCGTCATCGTGCAGCGGGGACATCGGTTCGAAGGATTCACCGAAGAGGGGCAGCGGGTCGTGACGTGGGCCCAGCGGATCGTCGCGGAGCGCGATGAGATGCTCGCCGATATCGACCGCATGCGCGGGCGGTTGACCGTCACGGCCCGGATCGGGGCGATCCCGACGGCGGTGCCCACCGGCCCGTTCATCACCACCGAGTTCCTGCGCCGCAATCCGGCGGCGTCGGTGCGCTTCGAGGCGCTGTCATCGCGAGAGATCGCGCGCCGGCTGGCCGACTTCGAGATCGACGCCGGGTTGACCTATCTCGATGACGAAGCCCCGCCCGGAACCAGGTCGGTGGAGATGTACCGGGAGCGTTACGTCCTGGTGGCTCCGGCCGATGATGCACTGATGTGTCAACCGGAGATCGCGTGGTCGGATGCGGCCGGACTGGAACTCTGCTTGCTGACCACCACGATGCGCAACCGGCGCATCCTCGATGCCAACATGGCCGCCGAAGGGGTGCGCTACCGCCCAGTGGTGGAGGCGGATTCGGTCGACGCGCTGTATGCGCACCTGACGAATTCGCCGCGCGCGACCATCGCCTCCACTGCATGGCTGCCACTGCTCGGTGTGCCTCCGGGCTTTGCTGCGCGGCCGATGGTGCAGCACGGTCCGCGCCCGGCGATCGGCCTGGTGGTGCTCGACCGTGAGCCCGCGTCGATCGTGGCCGCCGCGCTCGTCGAGGTGGCTGCCGATCTCGATCTCGGCAGCCGCATCGACGGCTGGGACGCGACGGGGCCCGCAAGCCCCGGGTTTGCCTAGAGCGTCAGGGACCGCGG
>NZ_SJOM01000007.1:4031450-4317508 GCF_004762045.1 Mycobacterium sp. DL99 | reverse complement strand
AAAGCGGCCCGCAATGCCGCTATCGCCTGGACCGCACCCGTCTCCATGATTCGAACATACATTCGACCACCGACAAATTGGGCGCTCCGTGACAACCAGGGTGCTCTGGGGAGCTAACCGGTTCGCAGCACCGAGCAGGCTGATTCAGCCGCCAGCTTGAGCCCTTCGCGCACGGGGAGTGTGCGGAACGAATCGGACAGAATCTCCACGCCCCACGGCCCGTCGAAACCGAGATCGCGCAGGGCGGCGACCAGTCGGGTCAGGTCGAAAGTGCCGTCCCCGCACAACAAGCGGTTGTTGACGGTGTCTTCGAAGAGTGTCCCGACAACATGCGCGGCAGCGTCGTCAAGTTCGACTCCGAAGATCATCTCCGGTGCCACGGTGGCGGCGAGCGCGTCGAGCGTTGTACCGGCCCGGAAGACGTGCCAGGCGTCGACGAGTAGTCCGACCGCGGGGTGGCCCGTATCTCGGATGAGCTCAGCGCCCATCGGCACCGTCTCGATGATCGAGAACGGCATGGGCTCGATGGCAATGCGGGTGCCGTGCGCGACGGCCTGGTCGGCCAGCTCGTGGAGTGGCTCCACCAGTGTCTCGGGATGCGTTGTTCGTGGACCCAATTCGGAGCCGATCTTGACGAATGCCGGCTTGAGCACGTCGGCGGCCTCGAACAGCAGATCCCGTACTGCGTAGGAATTCCCGTGCTGCCCGCGGGGAATCCACCAGCGTTCGATCAGTTCGATCTCGACGTGGGTGAGTCCGGCATCGGCGATCAGGTCGCGCAACCCGGCGAACCCGATGGATCCGTGGATGACCGCCAGATCGTCGGCGACCAACCCCATACCGCTGTAACCCGCATCGCGCACGGCGGCAACACGTTCGGTGATGGGTACCGGGCTTGTGGCGGGACGGTTCACCGGCGAGGTGTTGCCTGCACTGGTCCAGGCGGTCGCCACGAGGCGAGGCGACGTCATCCGCGGTACTTCGTGACGTACCCGGTCATCGTCTTCAGCTGGTAGCGCGACACCTCATGGGCGTTCTCGTCCTCGGCGAAGACCGACGACACCATGACCGTGTCGTCGCGGTCGTAGAAGCCGATCTCGGCCAGGCCGCCGAAGAACTCGTCCCAATTGATGTCGCCGTCACCGATTTTCAGGTGCTGATGTACCCGCACCGGGTTGCCCGGCGGGTTGGTGATGTAGCGCAGGCCGTGGCTGCGGTGGTGGTCCATGGTGTCGGCGACATGGACCAGGCGAAGCTTGTCGCCAGCGGCAAGCATTATCTCGGTCATGTTCGAACCCATGTGGAACGTGTGGCATGCCACGTACACCATGCCGACGTTGGGGGAGTTGAGCCCGCGGATTATCCGCACGGCTTCGAGGCCGTCCTCGACGAAATCATCTGGGTGCGGGTCGATCCGGACGTCGATGCCTTCGCGTTCGAAGATCGGGAGGAGTTCCTCCATGGACCGGAAGAACGCCCGTTCGGATTCCTCGGCTTTCTCTGGGCGACCCGAGAATTCGGTGTTGATGACGTTGACGCCGAGGTCGACGGTGATCTGGATGACGCGTTTCCAGTTGCGCACCGCGGCTTCCCGTGCGTCCTCGTCCGGTCCGGACCAACGCAATACCGGCAGCACCGAGGCGATCCCGACGCCGGCGTCGGCACAGGCCTTGCGGAACCTGGACACCAGATCATCGTCGGCGCGAGGATGGTTGAAGAACGGGATGAAGTCCCGGTGCGGGGTGAGCTGCAGATACTCGTAGCCGAGTTCGGCTACCAGGCGCGGAAATTCGAGCAGACCATGGTCGTGGTGGAACGGCGTCGGATCCAGCGCGATCTTCACGCTCACGCTCCCGGGATCGACTCGCGGGACACCATCTTCACCTCCACCGGCAGGCCGGTCTGCAGTGCCTCGACACCCGCCGCACACACTGCGGCCGCGGCGTAGCCGTCCCACGCGGTGGGGCCATCGGTGTAATCCCCGGTCGTGGTGCCGCGCTGAACTGCGTCGACCCAGCGCTGGAACTCGATGTCGTAGGCCCGGCCGAAGCGCTCCCGGAAACCTGGGGCGATGGTGCCTCCCCAGGTGCCTGGTGCACCTTTGCGGATCAGCCCGACATCGAGTCCGATGAAGGCCGAACCCTTTTCGCCGACCAGTTCGGTGCGCACCTCATAGGCCACCCCGGTGGTGACGAACAATTCAACGTCGACGTGCTTGCCGGACACGGTGCGCATGATGGCGATCTGTGGGTCCTGGATGCCCTCGGGGGCACCGGGATTGACCGCCGGCTTCATGATCTGGATCGAGGCGATCTCCTCGCCGAACAGGAATCGGGTCACATCGACCTCATGGACCAGGGAATCCTTGACGATCATGGAGCTGTCGAAGCTCGGCGGGACGGCCGGGTTGCGGTGCACGCAGTGCAGCACCAGCGCGCGGCCGAACTCACCGGCATCCAGCAGGGCCTTCAGCTGCATGTACTCCTCGTCGAAGCGGCGCATGAAACCGACCTGGATGAGCCGCTTTCCGAGCTCGGCCTCGCGTTTGACCACCTCAAGGGACGATTCGACATCGGTGGTCAGCGGCTTCTCGCACAGCACCGGCTTACCGTGCTCCAGACAGGCCAGTAGTTGCTTGTCGTGGGTCGGCCCGGGCGTGGCGAGTACGACGGCATCGACCTCAGGGTCGGCGATGGCGTCGAGCGGATCGGTGACGGCCCGGCAACCCGGGATGCCCGCGGCGATCGCCTCGGCCTTCTCGGTGAGGAAATCGTTCACCACGACGACGCGAGCGCCGGAGATCCGGCTGGTCAGGCGCGCCACGTGGTCGGCGCCCATGATGCCGACGCCGAGGACGGCGACGCGAAGGTCGTCCGTCGCTGTTGGATTGGGCATGCTGCTCCTAGCTGAAACGAACGGACGGGACACCGCAGGACCCCAGGTACTTCTGGGTGCGCTGGGCGATGGGCAGGGGAGCGTCGACCTCACAGGGGTACATGTCCTGCTCGACGATCGCGAACACATCGATGCCGAGCTTCTCGATCGCACTGAGAAGCGGTGGCATATCGGGGATTCCGCGCGGGGGTTCGGTCATCGCGCCGAGCTTGACCGCCTCGCCGAACGGCAGGTCCTCGGCCTCGACCTTGGCCCGCACCTCCGGGTCGACCTGCTTGAGGTGCAGGTAGCCGATGCGGTCGGGCGCGCGCTCGATGATGGCGATGTTGTCCCCACCGCAGTAGGAGATATGCCCGGTATCCATGCAGAGGTTGACGAACTCGCCGTCGGTGCCGTCCAGGAATCGGTAGACGTTCTCCTCGGTGTCGACGTGGCTGTCGGCGTGGGGATGGTACTGGGCACGCACCCCGTACTTCTCGAACATCGCCTTGCCCAGCTCATTCATGCCCTGAGTCTTCTTGCGCCACTGCTCGGGTGTGAGAGTGCGGTCCTCCAGCACCGCCCCGGTGGCGGGGTCGCGCCACATCTCCGGGATGACGACAACGTGCTTACCGCCAACGGCCGCAGTGAGTTTCGCGACATCCTCGACCTGCTTCCAGACTGAGTTCCATGAGTCGTCCCCAGGAGCCTCGGACTGGTGCAGATGCTCGAACACGGTCCCGGCGGACAGTTTCAGGTTTCGGGACCCGAGTTCGTCCAGCAGCTGTTCGGGGTCGGTCGGCAGGTAGCCGTAGGGGCCCAGTTCGATCCATTGGTAACCCGATGCGGCCACTTCGTCGAGGAACCGGGTGTACGGAGTCTGCCGCGGGTCATCCGGGAACCAGACGCCCCAGGAGTCGGGCGCGGAACCAACGAGAATGGTGCTCATGGATCTCTTTCAGCGGTCGGACGGATTGATCAGGGGGCGTTGGACTTTCTTCCAGTCCGCGTATCTCTCGTAGGCGCTCTGGGTGGACTCCAGCGTGGAGACCTCCGATACCGGAACATCCCACCAGGACTGACTGTCCGGGGCGAACACCAGCGGGTCAGTTTCCACATGGATGACGGTGGTGTTCTCGGCAGCTTTGGCGACCTTGACCGCGTCGGTGAATTCTGCGGCATTGCTGACCTTGATGACGTCGGCGCCCAGGCTGGCCGCGTTGGCGGCCAGATCCACCGGTAGCTTCGCACCATCGAGGCGGCCATCGGCGCTGCGGTACCGGTAAGCGGTGCCGAACCGCTGCGAGCCGACTGACTCCGAAAGCCCGCCGATGGAGGCGAATCCGTGATTCTGCACCAGCACCGGGATCACCTTGATGCCCTCCTGGACGGCGGTGACCAGTTCGGTTGCCATCATCAAGTAGGAGCCGTCGCCCACCATGATGAACACGTCACGGTCCGGGTCGGCCATCTTCACGCCGATACCGCCGGCGATCTCGTATCCCATGCAGGAGTATCCGTATTCGACGTGGTAGCCCTTGCGGTCCCGGGTGCGCCACAGCTTGTGCAGGTCGCCGGGCATCGACCCGGCTGCGCAGACCACCACATCACGCGGCTCGGACCGGGTATTGACCAGGCCGATCACCTGGTTCTGGTTCAGCGCGGCGCAATCGTCCGATATGGCGTACACCGCCGACACCGTGTCGTCCCACTCCTTGGCGAGTTCGGCTGTTCGGGAGCGGTATTCGTCGCTGACGGCGTAGTCGACCAACGCGGCGCTCAGTGCCTCGAGTGCCTCACGCGCGTCGGCGACCACGCTGACGCCACCCTGCTTCACCGAATCCAGTGACGCCACGTTGATGTTGACGAACCGGACGTCGGGGTTGTTGAACGCGGTCCGTGAGGCGCTGGTGAAATCGCTGTACCGGGTACCGATCCCGATGACGACGTCGGCCTCCGACGCCAGCGCGTTCGCGGCCGTGGTGCCGGTGGAACCGATCGCCCCGACCGCCTGCGGATGGTCGAACCGCAGCGAACCTTTGCCGGCCTGGCTCTCGGCGACCGGGATACCGGTACCAGACGCCAATGCGGCCAAAGCTCCTTCGGCACCGGAGTAGTGCACCCCGCCCCCCGCGATGATCAGTGGCTTGCGGGCCGACGCGATGATCTCGGCCGCGCGCGCGATCACCGACCGTTCGGGCAACGGCCGGGCCACATGCCAGGTGCGCTCGGCGAACAGCGATTCCGGCCAGTCGTGGGCCTCGGCCTGGACGTCCTGCGGGATCGCGACTGTCGCCGCACCGGTCTCAACCGGGTCGGTGAGCACCCGCATGGCCCCCAGCAGTGCCGCGGGCAGTTGTTCGGGCCGCCAGACCCGATCGAAGTAGCGGGACAGCGGCTTGAACGCGTCGTTGACGGTGACGTCGCCGGAGGACGGCAGTTCCAGCTCCTGCAATACGGGTGAACTGACCCGGGTGGCGAACGTGTCGGCGGGCAGCAGCAGCACCGGCAGCCGGTTGATGGTGGCCAGCGCGGCGCCCGTGAGCATGTTGGTGGCGCCGGGGCCGACGCTGGTGGTGACCGCCCACGCTTGCAGCCGATCCTTCTGCCGTGCGTAGGCCACCGCGCTGTGCACCATGGCCTGTTCGTTGCGGCCCAGCACGTACTTGAGTCCCGGTTCGCGCCCGGCCTCGTGTGCTTCCGTCTCGTCCTGCAGCAAGGCCTGACCGAGACCCGCCACGTTGCCGTGGCCGAAGATGCCGAAGCAGCCGGCGAAGAACTTGTGGCGCTCGCCGTCACGCTCGACGTACTGGTTGGCCAGGAACCGAATGGTGGCCTGTGCCACCGTGAGTCGCACAGTGGACTCGGTGTCGACGAGCTTCTCGGTCGACTTCGGTGCGGTGGAAACCATCGGTCAGGCTCCTCGGCTCTGGTGCAGGGGCAGTCGCGGATCGACGGCCTGGTGTTCCCAGCTGTCGCGCAGCCAGGTGTGGTTCGGGTCGTCGCAGATCAGCCAGGCTCGGTTCGGCCCTGAGCCCGCCATCACGTTGAGGTAGTACATGTGGTGTCCCGGAGCGGCGATGGATGGGCCGTGGTAGCCGTGCGGCACCAGCACCGCATCACCGCTGCGCACCTCCTCGAGCACCTCGATCGGACGCTGTGGGGTGCCGTAGACCCGGTGGTAGCCGAATCCCGGTGTCCCAGCGGGGCTGTCATCGATCTCGAAGTAGTAGATCTCCTCCAGCTGGGTCTCCACCTCGGTGTTCTCGTCATGCTTGTGCGCGGGGTAGCTCGACCAGTTGCCGCCCGGGGTGATGACCTCGCAGGCGATCAGCGAGTCGGCCTCGAAGGCCGTCGCGGTGCCGAAGTTGTGCACCTGCCGGCTGCAGTTGCCGGCCCCGCGCAGTTCGACGGCGACATCGGCGGCGGCGACGCGGCGGTTGGGAAAGCTCCGGTTTGCGCGTGCGCCGCAGATTGCGATACGGCCGTGGCCCGTCAGCGTGTATTCCTGGTTGATTCCGAGGTAGACCATGTCGGCCGGACCGTCGAACACCGATGCGCGCGGCGACAATTCGAAGGTCTCGTCGCCGGCTTCGACAGTCCCGCCGCCGGCCAGCGGCAGGATCATCACCTCCGTCTCGCCGGTCTGCCGGGTCACAGAGCCGGACGTACCGAGCTCGACCACCTGCAGCGACGACTCCGCCCAGCCTGCGGATTCCGGGGTGATGTCAACGGTGTAAGGCGCCTTGGCACTGTGCGCGGGGATGTACCACTTGCTGTTCACTGTCACCTCACCAACTTCACGGCGGTCGCGACGGCCGAGGCCACATCGTCATCGCCGGGGTACAACAGAGTGCGGCCCACGATCAGGCCCCGCACCGATGGCAATGTCAGCGCCTTCGCCCACGACGCGAACGCCTCGTCGGGATCGGTCGGATCACCGCCGAGCAGCAACGTCGGCATCGTGGTGGACTCCATCACCCGGTCCATCTCAGCGACGACGGGCAGCTTCATCCAGGTGTAGGCCGACGTCGAGCCCAGTCCCTGGCTGATGTGCACAGACTTGATCACGGCATCGGGGGACAGGTCGTTGCGGACCTTGCCGTCGACGCGGGTGGACAGGAACGGCTCCAGCATGGCGATCAGCCCGTTGGCGGCGAGTTCATCGACGGCCCGCGCGCACGCGGCGAGGGTGGACACCGTACCCGGATCGCCAAGATCGATGCGGCACAGCATCTTCCCGCCGTTCATCCGCGCGGCCGCGGTCGAAGCCGCGGTGGCGCCGGTCATCCGGTCGTCGAGCTCGAACGACGAGCCGGCCAGCCCGCCCCGGTTGAACGACGAGAACACCACCTTGTCGTCCAGTGCGCCGAGCAGGACAAGGTCGTCGAGGATGTCGGCGGTCGCCAGCACCCCGTCCACCCCTGGATCGGCGAGTGCCGTGCGCAGCCGGTCCAGCAGATCGATGCGATTGTTCATCGCGGTCGGCCGTGATCCGACGGCCAGCGCGCCGCGGGCGGGATGGTCGGCGGCGACGATCATCAGCTTGCCGTCTCCGCGCACCGTCGGACGGGTGGTCCGGTTGCGCCAGGCCGTCGCGACCGCTGCGGGTTCGCCGGCCCGCAGTTCGGTGATCTCCGCATAGGTTTTGCACATCGCGGAGTTCGAGCCAAGTGCGCTAGACATTTGCAGCCTCCACAGCGGTCTGTTCGGCGAGATCGGAGACCTCGGCGGCGGTCGGCATGGCGGTCGAGCATTCGAGACGGCCTGCGACGATGGCTCCCGCCGCATTGGCGTAGCGCAGGGTCTTCTCCAACGGCCAGTCGTGCAGCAGGCCGTGAATCAGGCTGCCGCCGAAGGCATCTCCGGCGCCGAGCCCGTTGACCACGTCAACCTCGTTGGGCGGAACGGTGACCGAGCTGTGCTTGGTCTTGCCCAGCACGCCGCGTGGACCCTGTTTGACGATCGCCAACTCGACTCCGAGCTCGAGTAGGGCGTCGGCGGCCTTGTGCGGGTTGGACTCGCCGACGGCGATCTCGCATTCCTCACGGTTGCCCACGGCGACGGTGACATGCTGCAGGGCGCGTTGCACCTGTTCGGTGGCCGCTGCCGGGGTTTCCCAGAACATCGGCCGGTAGTCGAGATCGAGAACAGTCAAATGGGCTCCCGAGCGGGCCTCCCACGCGGCGAAATGCGCACTGCGGCTGGGCTCCTCGGACAGGCCCGTCACCGTCGACCAGTACAGGCGCGCGGCGCGGATGGCATCCAGGTCCAGTTCGGTAGGACTGATCTGGAGATCCGGCGCGGACGGCTTGCGGTAGAAGTACAGCGGGAAATCGTCGGGTGGGAATATCTCGCAGAATGTCACGGGAGTCGGATACTCGCCGTGGGTGCGGACAAAGCGGTTGTCGACACCGAGCCGGGCGAGCTCGTCGCGGACGAACCGGCCGAAGGGGTCGTCGCCGGCCCCGGAGATCAGCGCGGTGCGATTGCCCAGGCGCGCCGCGGCGACGGCCACGTTGGCGGCGCTGCCGCCGAGGAATTTTCCGAACGATTCCACCTGGTCAAGCCCCACCCCGACCTGCAGCGGGTACACGTCGACGCCGCTACGTCCGATGGCGATGACGTCGAATGGCTGGCTGGCGTTATCGGTCACGACTGACTCCCGAGTGCGATGTGCGTATGTGCGTTCCGGCGACGACGAGCGCGCCTGGTGTCGGTGTCGACTGTGCTCCCCGTCACCATGTGCTGTCAAGACTTTGTTCGGACATTCTTACTTTCAGTCATAAGCAGGTATTCTGAACAATCACTCCCGGCGAACTGCGCGCGGAGGACACGAGGATTGGAGTGCGCGTGACCCCGACGTTGTCCGTGGAGCTCGATCGTTCGAGTCCGGTTCCGCTGTATTTCCAGGTGGCGCAGGTCTTCGAAAAGGCAATCCTGGACGGGCAACTCAAGCCGGGGGACCGTTTCGAGAACGAGTTGGCGCTGGCGAGCCGGCTCAGTCTGTCTCGGCCGACAACGCGCCGTGCGATTCAGGAACTGGTCGACAAGGGGCTGCTGGTCCGCAAACGCGGTGTGGGCACTCAGGTGGTGCAGACCCCGGTCCATCGCCCCGTCAAGCTCACCAGTCTGTTCGACGATCTTGCACGGGCCGGTCAGGAGCCGGGCACCAGAGTTCTGGAGTACGCGCTGGGTCCGGCGTCCGGCGAGATTGCCGAACGGCTCAACCTGGAAGCGGGCAGTGAGGTGGTGATGATGCGCCGGCTGCGTACGTCCGGCGGTCAGCCGTTGGCGTTGATGACGAACTATCTTCCTGCGGCGATCGCACCGGATCGCGATGACCTCGAGCGTATCGGCCTGTATCAGTCGTTGCGCGCCCGCGGGGTGCACATTCGGTTGGCCCAGCAGCGCATCGGCGCCAGGGCTGCCGAGCGAGATGAGGCCAAACTGCTCGACGAGAAGCCGAAGGCCCCGCTGCTGGTGATGGAGCGGACGGCGTTCGACGATTCCGGACGCGTAGTCGAGTACGGGAGCCATGCCTACCGCGCGTCGCGGTATTACTTCGATACCACCCTCGTGGATCGTTAGCACTCCCAAAAGTACTTTCTCCCTGCAGGTTTCGGTGGCTTGCCGTGGCACTTGTCCCGTCGTATGGGTGTCGCCGCGATGCTGCCGGACGTTTGATATGCAGTCCTAATGTCCGAACAAAGTCTTGACATTCGGATGTGAGCGGTATTACATCGACTGCGAGGCCGTGTCGCTTGTCACCAGACGTACAAGCACCGCGGTGACGTCGATGGCAAGGAGAAGCAATGAGGTTCAGTCGGCTCGCGGCGGTAGCTGCGGCGGGTGTGCTGGTAATGGGCGCCGGCGCGTGCTCCAGCACCGGCGGAAAGCCGCAGAGCAATGGTGGCGGAATGGGCGCCGGAACCGTCGACACCCCGCGGGCCACCATCGCGATGATCACCCACGAGGTGCCGGGTGACTCCTTCTGGGATCTGGTGCGCAAGGGCGCCGAGACCGCTGCCAAGAAAGACAACATCGAACTGCGGTACTCCTCAGACCCCGAGGCGCCCAATCAGGCCAACCTGGTACAGACCGCCGTGGACAGCGGCGTGCAGGGCATCGCGGTAACGCTGGCCAAGCCGGACGCCATGAAGGCCGCCATCGAAAATGCCACGGGCAAGGGCATTCCCACGGTCGCGTTCAACGCCGGTCTCGATTCCTGGCAGAAGGTCGGTGTCAAGGAGTACTTCGGTCAGGACGGATACATCGCGGGACAGGAGGCCGGCCGGCGGCTCACCGAGGAAGGCGCCAAGAAGGTTCTGTGCGTCATCCAGGAACAAGGCCACGTCGACCTCGAGGCCCGCTGCGCCGGCGTCAAGAACACCTTCCCCGCGACCGAGACGCTCAACGTCAACGGCAAGGACATGCCTTCGGTCGAGTCGACCATCACCGCCAAGCTGCAGCAGGACCGGTCGATCGACTACGTGGTGACGCTCGGTGCGCCGTTCGCGCCGACCGCCGTGCAATCCGTACGCAATTCCGGTAGTTCCGCCAAGGTGGGCACGTTCGACACCAACGCCGCACTCGTCGACGCGATCAAGAACGGTGACGTCCAATGGGCCGTCGATCAGCAACCGTTCCTGCAGGGTTACCTCGCCGTCGACTCACTGTGGCTCTACCTCAACAACGGCAATGTCATCGGCGGCAATCAGCCGACGCTGACCGGTCCGTCGTTCATCGACAAGACGAACATCGATGCGATCGCCGAGTACGCGAAGAACGGAACGCGCTAGACATGAGTACCCAGGCAGACCTCAATCTCGAAACGCACAAAGTCGTCCGGGACGAGCGGGTCAAGGAACAGAACAAGCTGCAGCGCTTACTGATCCGCCCCGAGATGGGTGCGGCGATCGGTGCGATCGGCATCTTCGTGCTGTTCCTGATCGTGGCTCCGCCGTTCCGGACGCCGGAGGCCCTGGCCACGGTGCTCTATGCCAGTTCGACGATCGGCATCATGGCTGTCGGGGTGGGCGTGCTGATGATCGGCGGTGAGTTCGATCTGTCGTCGGGTGTCGCAGTCACCACCGCTTCTTTGGCGGCATCGATGTTGTCGTACAACCTGCATCTGAATCTGTGGACGGGCGCGGTCCTGGCGCTGGTGATGGCCCTGGCGATCGGCTTCTTCAACGGCTACATGGTGATGAAGACCAAGATCCCGTCGTTCCTGATCACGCTGAGCACCTTCTTCATGCTCGCCGGCATCAACCTGGCGGTGACCAAGCTGCTGTCCGGCCAGGTTGCGACCCCGAGCGTGTCGGATATGGAGGGATTCGATTCCGGCCGAGCCGTATTCGCCTCGTCGTTCAGCATTTTCGGGGTGTCGGTTCGCGTCACCGTGTTGTGGTGGATCCTGTTCGTCCTCATCGCCACCTACGTGCTGTTCAAGACCAAGATCGGCAACTGGATCTTCGCCGTCGGAGGCAACCAGGACAGCGCCCGAGCCGTTGGCGTCCCGGTCACGAAGGTGAAGATCGGCCTCTTCATGGTGGTGAGCTTCTGCGCCTGGTTCGTCGGCATGCACCTGTTGTTCGCCTTCAACACCGTGCAGTCCGGTCAGGGCATCGGCAACGAGTTCTTCTACATCATCGCCGCGGTCGTCGGCGGCTGCCTGCTCACCGGCGGCTACGGCACCGCGATCGGCACGCTGATCGGTGCCTTCATCTTCGGCATGACCAACCAGGGCATCGTCTATGCCGGGTGGAACCCCGACTGGTTCAAGTTCTTCCTCGGCGGGATGCTGCTGTTCGCGGTGATCGCCAACAACGTCGTCCGTAACTACGCAGCGAAAAGGTAAGTAGATGAGCACAACTGCTGAAGCCCCGATCGCGGAGACACCGTCGGGCGGCGCGGTGCCGCTGGTCGAACTCAAACACGTCGGCAAGAGCTACGGAAACATCATCGCGCTCAAGGACATCAACCTTCGGGTGGGTGCCGGCGAGGTGACCGGCGTGCTGGGTGACAACGGTGCAGGCAAGTCCACCTTGATCAAGATCATCGCCGGCCTGCACAAGCCCACCGAGGGTGAGTTGCTGATTGACGGCACGCCGACGGTGTTCAACTCACCCAAGGATTCGCTCAAGGCCGGAATCGCGACCGTGTACCAGGACCTCGCGGTGGTCTCGCTGATGCCGGTGTGGCGCAACTTCTTTCTCGGCAACGAGTTGCGCAAGAAGGGCATCCTGCCGTCGCTGGACATTT
This sequence comes from Mycobacterium sp. DL99, assembly GCF_004762045.1. Lineage (GTDB taxonomy): Bacteria > Actinomycetota > Actinomycetes > Mycobacteriales > Mycobacteriaceae > Mycobacterium. Next base: position 4,305,367 of record NZ_SJOM01000007.1, on the reverse strand, counting down.
CCGCGATGCGCGCGACCACCATTTCCGAGCTGAACAAGATGGGTATCGACCTGCCCGATGTCGACGCGCCGATCGGCTCGCTGTCGGGTGGTCAGCGCCAGTGTGTGGCGATCGCGCGGGCGATCTTCTTCGGCGCCCGCGTGCTGATCCTCGATGAGCCGACGGCGGCGCTCGGCGTCAAGCAGTCCGGCATGGTGCTGCGCTACATCACGGCCGCCAAGGAACAGGGGTTCGGGGTCATCTTCATCACCCACAACCCGCATCACGCGCACATGGTCGGTGACCATTTCGTGCTGCTGAACCGCGGGCGGCAGAAGCTGGACTGCACCTACGACGAGATCACCCTGGAACATCTCACCCAGGAGATGGCCGGCGGTAACGAGCTGGAGGCGCTCAGCCACGAACTCCGCCGCTGATCAGTGCAGCAGTGCCCCGTCGGCTGTCCGGCCGGCGGGGCACTGCGCTATCTACGGGTCAGTGCGAACACCCGCATGTCCCGGTTGGTGCGCGTCCGGTAGGCCCGGTACATCGGGTAGGTCAGAAACCGCTGCAGAGCGGCGTCGCGCTCGGCGCCGGAGAGCACGGCCGCGACGACCGGGATGTCCTGGCCTGCCATCGATATCGAAGCCTGCGGTTCGGCGACGAGATTGGTCGACCACGAGGGATGGTGCTGCTGGCCGAAGTTGCTGCCCATCACCAGTAGGCGGTCACCTTCGTGCACATAGCTGAGCACGGAGGTGCGCGGCAGGCCTGTTTTTCGGCCCTTCGCTGTCAACAGCAGTTCGGGCATCGACAGCGGACCGAACACCGAGAAGCGGCCCTTGGTGCGGTCGACCACCCGCCTGTCGAGTGGCACCATCGCGCGGATCACCTTGGAGCCGAATGAGGATGCGGCGAACGCGAACACCGGCTTGAACAACGATGAGACGTCGTCACGCCCCCAGTTGCCGTGCGGAAAGGATGCCTCGGACATCCCGCCATTGTGCGCATGGCGCACCCGGGAATGCGGCGCATCGCCAAAACCGACACGCGCGCTCGCGGTGCTGGTGAGCTGGTGAGGGGGCGTCAGGAAAATGCGGCGCGGAAGGCCTCCAGCGCGGCCACACTGTCGCCGGCGGCGTACGCCTCCATGCCGATCGGTCCGGTGTAGCCGCTGTCCCGCAATGCCTTTGCCACCGCCGGATAGTGGATCTCGCCGGTGCCGGGCTCGCAGCGGCCGGGAACATCGGCGACCTGGATCTCACCGATCGCCGATCCGGCCCGGCGCACCAGCTCGACCAGGTTCCCTTCACCGATCTGGGCGTGGTAGAGGTCGAGCATCATCTTCACGTTGGGATGCCCCACTGCCTCGATCAGTGCCAGGGTGTCCTTGGCGCGGGCCAGCGGCACCCCGGGATGGTCGACGATGGTGTTGAGGTTCTCCAGGCAGAAGGTGACGCCGGCCTCGGCGCCGAGTTCGCCCAGAGCCTCCAGACCCCGCATCGCCGAGAACCACATCTCGCCGGTGGCCCGGTACTGCGGGCGGGCTGCCTGGCCGTCGACCAGCTCGCCGGGATGCACGACCAGCCGCGGAACACCAAGGATCTCAGCCGCTTTGATGGCCTCCTGTGCGGTACGCACCACCTCGCGGGCACCGTCGGGAGCGTAGAGGTCGCCGTGCAGGTATCCGGTCATCGACGAGAACCGGGCTCCGGTGGCGGCCAGTGCACCGAGGTCCTTGTCGTGAAAACTCCAGATCTCCACCGAGAAGCCCAGATCGGAGATGCATCGGGCCCGCTCGATGATGTCGAGGTCCGTGAACACCATCTCGGCACACACTGCGAGTTCGAAGGTCATGACCGCACCGCGCCCGCGGGCGAGACCGGTGCACCGGTGCCGATGTGGCCGCAGATCAGCTGATCCGACATGAGGACTCCTGATTCACTAGAATGTTCCAGGTCTGACAAAACCAATGCGGTCGGCGCCGCGGCACTAACGCGTCGGTAGTCCCGCGGCCTGGTACGCGGCGTCGACATAGGCCATGTTGGTCACCGCGTCGGTGAGCCCGAATGGCAGTGCCGCGCCGTTCTGCACGTGGTCGGCGAACGCCTCCAGCTGATACGTGTAGCTGGCCCGGGTGCCGAGTCGCTCGACGCGTTCACCGGCGGCAGTCCGCACAGTGACCCGGTCGTCGTCATTGGGCCGGATGAAGTCGTGAACCAGCACCTCACCCTCACTGCCGACGATCCTGATGGTGAACGAATACTCTGGTGCCACCATCGAATTGGTGCTCAACCCGGTCGCGCCACCCGGGTAGTCCACCTCCACATCGCACGTCGCATCGACACCGGCCGAGCGTTGCTCGGCACGGGCAGCGAGGATGGACGGTGCACCGCGAAGCCCGTCGACGTCCAGACGGCCCAGCGACCGCAGGACGTGCATGCCGTAGCAGCCGAGGTCCATCAGGGCCCCGCCGGCCAGTTCCAGTGACCAGCGGGGGTCATCGTCGTCCGGGGCGGGCATCGCCATCCGCACCTCGACCCGGGTGAGTCGGCCGATCTCGCCGCTGGCGGCCAGCCTGAAGGCCCGCTGTGTCACCGGGTGGAAGAAGTAATGAAACCCCTCCAGGACCGTGACCCCCGCGGTTTCGGCGGCCCGGGCAACCGTGGCAGCCTCGGATCTGTTGCGCGCGAAAGGTTTCTCGCTGAGCACAGGCTTGCCGGCCGCGATCGCCGCCAGATTCCACGGTGCATGCAATCCGTTGGCCAGGGGGTTGTAGACGACGTCCACTTCGGCATCGTCGATCACGTCGGTGTAAGAGTCCACGGCGCGTTCCACGCCGTACTTCTCGGCAAAAGCCGCCGCGCGCTGCGGATCACGGGCGGCCACGGCCACCAAGCGATGGCCGAGTTCGTTCGCCGGTCCGACGATGGCCGCCTCGGCGATTCGGGAAGCGCCCAGAACACCGATGCGCAATCCGGTCACGAGGTCACAGATTTCAGGTACGCCACGCTGGTGCGCACGTCGCCGACCGGACCATCACCGGTCGGTGCGCCATCCAGGATGGTGTCCTGCTCCATCACGAACCATCCGTCGAAACCGTTGTCCCGCAATACCGAGACGATGCCCGCGATGTCAACATCGCCAGTGCCCAAGGGCGTGTACATCCCGGCCCTGACGGCATCGGTGTAGCTGATCTCACCGGACTGCACCTTCGCGGCGAGGACGGCATCCACGTCCTTCAGGTGGGTGTGCTTGATCCGGTTCGGCACGGCCTTGGCCAGTTCGAGCGGATCGGTGCCGCCGATCAACAGGTGCCCGGTGTCCAGACACAGTGGGATGGTCGAGCCGGCCAGCACCCGGTCGACGTCGTCGCGGGTCTCGACCATGGTTCCCACATGTGGATGCAGCACCGCGAGCAGGCCGCGCGCGGCAACGATCGCGGCCAGCCGGTCCAGGTTGGACAGCAGTCTCGCCCATTGGTCATCGTCGAGCACTGGCCGGGAGTCGTAGCCGTCGGACCCGGTGGCCGCGGCCAGCACCACGACCCCGGCGTCGGCCGCTACCAGCGAATCCAGCGGCCCGGCAAGGTCATCGGCGGGATCGTGATCGGCGTTGTGCAGTACCACCGGGACGAACCCGCCCACGCAGGCCAGCCCGTGCCGGGTCAGCACGGATTGAAGTTCGGCGGTGTCGGCGGGCAGGAAGCCCTCCGGGCCGAGTTCGGTGGCGGTCAGGCCGGTGTCGCGCATCTCGGTGAGCACGCGTTCGGGATCGAGTTGATGACCCCAGCCGGGAACCTCGCACACGCCCCATGAGATCGGCGCTCCGGCGATTTTGATGGTGGCGCTCATGCGTTGCGAACCTCCTCGATGCGCACCGGGGCGCCCCGGCGCAGGGACTCGGTGGCGGCCTCGGCCAGCCAGGCCACCTCGACGGCGTCGGCCACGGTGGCGCCGGCGACCGGTGCGCCCTTGGCTACTTCCACGAAGCCGGCCAGCTCCGTGCGGAACGCTTCGGTGAAGCGGTCCATGAAGAAATTGTGCGCAGGACCGGCCGGGAATGTGTTGGCCGGATCCACATTTCGGATCGGCACGCCCTGGTCCCAGCCGGCGGCCACGCTGTCGTCGAACCCATGAACCTCAAGGCGGCAGTCGTATCCGCGGGCGTTGTAGCGGGCATTCGACACGACGCCCAGTGCGCCCCCGTCGAACCGCACGATCACCGCGGCGGTGTCGACGTCGCCGTACTCGGCGAACAGGGGGTCGCCCTGAACGGATCCGGTGGCGTACACCTCGACCGCGTTCTGGCCGGTGATCCAGCGGATGATGTCGAAATCGTGTACGGCGCAGTCACGGAAGATTCCGCCGGAGCCCTTGATGTAGTCCAGCGGCGGGGGAGCCGGGTCCATCGTGGTGCTGCGCACCGTGTGCAGGACGCCCAGCGACCCGTCGTCGACCGCACGTTTGGCCGCGGCGAAGGCGGCATCGAAGCGGCGCTGGTATCCGACCTGCACGGGGACACCGGATCGCGCGATGGTCTCGGCCACCCGCGCGCTCTCCACGGCGGTGGAGGCGATCGGCTTTTCGCAGAAGGTCGGGATGCCGCGCTCGACGGCGGCCAATGTCAGCTCGGCGTGCGCCGGCGTGGCGGCAGCCACCACCACTCCGTCCACGCCCGAGGACAACAGTTCCTCGACGGTGTCGACGGCCTTGGCGCCGTGCTTGGCGGCCACCGCGGCAGCTACGTCGGTGCGCTCGTCGGTGATCACCAGCCCGTCCAAACCATCTAGGGCGGAAAGTGTTTCGGTGTGGAACGCGCCGATGCGGCCCAGTCCGATAACGCCGAGTGTGGTCATGGGGTTCTCCGTTCTTGCTGCTGATCGAGGATGGTGTCGAGTTGTTCGGGGGTCAGGTCGCCGGCCAATGCGGCCAGCACGGTGTCGACCTGGCTGGGCGGGGCCAGGCTGCCGATGGGTTGGTCCCGGTCGAGATTCGTCGGGAACGCGTAACCCTCGGCGGTGGCGTTGACGGCGTTGGCCAGCTCTCGCTCGGAGCGGCCCGCGGCCTTCATCGCCAGGAGGGCGGGGTACACGGCGCGAACCATGGAGGTGCGGTCGAGTGCTTCCATCGCGCGTCCGAACGGCGAGGAGATCTGCAGCAGGTTGGCCATCCGCCGGATATCGGTCGAGGTGTTGGTGCCCGCGCCGTGATAGAGCGCCGGATTGAAGAAGACTGCGTCGCCCTTGGCCAGCGGCACCTGAACCTGGTGAGTGGCGAAGAACTCGATGAACTCCGGCCGGTAGAACGCGATGTACCCGGCCTCGAACGTCTGCGAGTAGGGCAACAGCATGGTCGGCCCGCTGGCCGGCGGCATGTCACAGTGCGCGACCGCGCCCTGCAGCGTCATCGCCGGCGACAGCCGGTGCAGGTGTGCGGGGTAGTCGGCCAGCTGGTCCGGGGTGACGAAACCGAGATGGTAGTCGCGGTGCGGAACTTGCGCGGCGCCACCGGGATTGACGACGTTGACCTGGGAGGTGACCTGGTAGCGCGGGCCCAGCCAGGCCTGTGAGACGAGTGCGAGCGCGTCGTTGGCGTAGTAGTGGGCGTACACGTCGGGGGAGTGCAGGGCCAGCTTCTGGGCGGCGTTCCAGATGCGGTCGTTGGCGCCGGCCTTGCCGAAATGGTCGCCCGCGGCGGCGCCTTCGGCGCGTTGGGCTTGGATCAGCGCGGCGAACGCGGCGCCGGCCCGGTCGACGACGTCCTCGTCGAAGGCACCCTCGAACACCACGACGCCCGGTCCGTCGGCCAACACGCTGATCAACTCGGCCTGCAGCCCACGGCGGTCGGCCTCGGCGATGGTCGCGGCCGAGTAGACCGGGACGTTGTGCCGGATATCAGCGGCCAGCGGGTAGTCGGCGGGGTCGGTGGTGCGGGACACCTGGGCGCGGAAGTCGTCGAGTGAGCAGTCCGCTTCCTCGATCCAGGCCCGGTGCCCGGTGCGCGATGTCCGCAAGGTCGTGGTCATGGCAGCTAGTCTTGCTGTGTCTTGTGGCACAATCAACGGCAAAAAGCCATCAAAAAACCATCAGCAGGCGCGGGAGGTCGCAGGTGGCGCACCGATACAAGGTCCGTGAGATCGCTCAGCAGTGTGGCTTGAGTGAGGCCACGGTGGACCGGGTGCTCAACGACCGCCCGGGTGTGCGTGAGAACACCCGAGCCGAGGTGCGCCAAGCGATCGCCGACCTGGACAAGCAACGGGCACAGTTGCGGCTCAACGGGCGTCGCTATCTGATCGACGTGGTCATGCAGACCCCCCGGCGGTTCTCCGACGCGTTCCGGGCGGCTGTCGAGGCCGAGTTGCCCACGTTCGCACCGGCCATGTTGCGGGCCCGCTTCCACCTCTGGGAATCCGGGTCGACCGCTCAGATGGTCGACACCTTGGCGGGCATTCGCGGCAGCCACGGGGTGGTGCTCAAGGCGGCCGACGAACCCGAGGTGGCCGAGGCCGTGGACCAACTCGTCGCCGCCGGGGTTCCGGTGGTGACCTACACGACCGACATTCCCGCCAGCGCCCGCAGTGCATACGTCGGTATCGACAACCACGGAGCCGGTGCGACCGCGGCCTACCTGATCGAGCAATGGTTGGGCCCCACCCCCTCGGCGGTATTGATCACCCTGAGCCGCACGGTGTTTCGTGGTGAGGGCGAGCGCGAGGTCGGATTCCGGTCGGGGTTGCGCGGTTCGGGCCGTGTGGTCGTCGAGGTCACCGACAGCGACGGCATCGACGCGACCAACGAACGGCTGGTGCTCGACGCGCTGGAGCGTCACCCGTCCGTGGAGGCGGTCTATTCGCCAGGCGGCGGCAACGCCGCCACAGTCGCGGCGTTCGAGAAACTCGGACGACAGTGTCGGGTCTTCGTCGCCCACGATCTCGATGCCGACAACCGTAGATTGCTGCGGGAAGGCAGGATCTCGGTGGTGCTGCACAACGACCTGCGGGCCGACGCGCGACTCGCCATGCGGTTGATCCTGCAGCAGCACGGTGCATTGCCGGGGGAGCCGGTCCGCCCCGTACCCATTCAGGTGGTCACGCCGTACAACCTGCCGGCGTGAGCACTTCGGTTTATCCGGGCTCGGCGGTGGGGGCCGGCGTGGCCTTGACCGGCGGTGTGGCAGCAGGAGTATCGGGCTGTGATGGCGGTGCGGATTGGGTCACGGTCTCGCCGAAGTGCATGGTGGGTTCGGCCGCGGGCACGGACATGTCGAGTGTGCTGTCGATCTGGTTCGTTTGGAGCCCCAGTACCGCCATGATTGCCGCGGCTGCCGAGCCGGCGGTACAGAGGAGAAGTCTCGTTCTCGAATCCACACGCATTTCGCAAAACCCTTCGTCACAACATTGACTATCTATGGGATTTGAAGGCGGATCCGGGCCGTGGCATTCCACATATCGATGTGTGACATGCATCACATTTAGATGACGGGTGCGGGATCGGGCGGGGTCGGGGCGCGCGGCGATCGCCCAGACCGGGAGACTTCATCCATGCCACGAGAGCTAGTCCCTGGGGTAACCGTGCTCGGCAACCTCGCGATCGACATCATCAACGGGGCGCCGCCGAGCCCGGGGGGATGCGCGTCGTTCGCCGGAGTGGCGCTGCAGGCGGCGGGCGGGCCCGGTCGGATCATCGCGATGGGCGCCGAACGCGATCACGCCCTGTTCGACGGGCTGCGCGCGCGGTTCGGGTCGCTGGTGCAGATCCTGCCCTCGGACGTGACGAGTTCGTTCAGCCTCGACTACGACGACACTGATCACCGGCACATGGGTGTGCAGGCGATCGGCCCGGTGTGGACCGCCGCGGACGTCGAAGCTGCTGATCCGGCGACGACGTGGGTGCACCTGGCCCCGTTGCTGCGCACCGATTTCCCGGCCGGCACGCTGGCCGCGCTGCCGGCACGAGGTCACCGGGTCGCCTACGACGGGCAGGGGCTGGTGCGCGCCGACCGCTTGGGGCCGCTGGTCGAGGATCGTCACTTTCCCGCGGACCTGCTGGCCGATGTCGACATCCTCAAGCTTGCCGAGGACGAGGCAGTGATCGTGGCCGACGGCGCGTTCGACGCGTCGACGGCGGAGCGACTCGGCGTCGCGGAGATCCTGGTGACCTACGGCTCAGAGGGGTGCGACATATATATCGAGGGTGCGGTGGAGCGCGTGCCGGCCGCCTGGCGGGTTCTGGATGTCCAGACCACCGGGGCGGGGGACATGTTCACCGCCTGCTATGTCGCGCACCGTGCGGCAGGCCGCGATCCGCACCGCGCCGCGGAATCGGCCAGCGAACTGGTAGCCAGGGAATTGGACAAGCGGGTTCACGCCGGGACACCCGACCGGGCGTAAGCGCACGTCGGGGCCTAAACTCGACAAGTGTCAAGTACGCGCTTGCCGGTGCTAGCAGAGAGCTACCGGCCGGTAGCATTTTCCTTAGAGAATGACGTTCTCCTAAACGTGACGAAAACCACAGTTTTGTCTCAAAAGGGGCTTCTTCACGCCCACGAACAGCACCTTCGTCGAGAACCCACCCGCGTGTCGAGGGACGGCGCGGTGAAGTGCAGCCTAAGAGCAGTGCAATAATCGGTACTGGTAGTGACATCAAAATTCGGTGGACGTTCGATCCGGCAGCGCGTCACATGGCAGCGGCCCGGAAAGACGTGGTCAAAGTACGTGTGAAAGGCGGTAGCCGTGGGTGAGAACGGCAACGGCAATGGCGCCGCGCCGCGGCAGAAGCTCGAGAAGGTAGTCATCCGCTTCGCCGGCGACTCCGGCGACGGTATGCAGTTGACCGGCGACCGCTTCACTTCTGAAGCTGCGCTGTTCGGCAACGACCTGGCTACCCAGCCGAACTATCCCGCCGAGATCCGCGCGCCACAGGGCACCCTGCCCGGGGTCTCGTCGTTCCAGATCCAGATCGCCGACTACGACATCCTCACCGCCGGTGACCGTCCCGACGTGCTCGTGGCGATGAACCCGGCAGCGCTCAAGGCCAACGTCTCGGATCTGCCCCGCGGCGGTCTGATCATCGCCAACTCCGATGAGTTCACCAAGCGCAACCTCGCCAAGGTCGGATACGACAACAATCCGCTAGAGGATGACACGTTGTCCGACTACGTGGTGACGTCCGTCGCGATGACGACGCTGACTCTGGGCGCCGTCGAGGCGATCGGTGCCACCAAGAAGGACGGCCAGCGCGCCAAGAACATGTTCGCCCTCGGTCTGCTCTCGTGGATGTACGGCCGCGAGCTCGAGCACAGCGAGGCGTTCATCCGGGAGAAGTTCTCCCGCAAGCCCGACGTGGCCGAGGCCAACGTCCTGGCGCTCAAGGCCGGCTGGAACTACGGCGAGACCACCGAGGCATTCGCCACCACCTACGAGGTGTCGCCGGCCAAGCTGAAGTCGGGTGAATACCGTCAGATCTCGGGTAACACCGCGTTGGCCTACGGCATCGTGGCCGCCGGACATCTGGCGCAGATCCAGGTGGTGCTGGGTACCTACCCGATCACCCCGGCGTCGGACATCCTCCACGAGCTGTCCAAGCACAAGAACTTCAACGTCCTGACCTTCCAGGCCGAGGACGAGATCGCCGGTATCGGCGCGGCTATCGGCGCCTCCTACGGCGGCGCGCTGGGCGTCACCAGCACCTCCGGTCCCGGTGTCTCGCTCAAGTCCGAGGCCATCGGCCTGGCGGTGATGACCGAGTTGCCGCTGCTCATCATCGACGTGCAGCGTGGCGGCCCGTCGACTGGTCTGCCGACCAAGACCGAGCAGGCCGACCTGTTGCAGGCGCTGTTCGGCCGCAACGGCGAGTCACCGGTCGCGATCCTGGCGCCGAAGTCGCCGTCGGACTGCTTCGACATCGCCGTGGAGGCCTCGCGCATCGCGGTCGATTACCACACCCCGGTCATCATCCTGTCCGACGGTGCGGTCGCGAACGGCTCTGAGCCCTGGCAGATCCCGGACATCAGCACCTACCCGCCGATCGAGCACAAGTTCGCCAAGTCCGGCGAGCCGTTCGCTCCCTACGCGCGCGATCCCGAGACCCTGGCCCGCCAGTTCGCGGTGCCCGGCACCCCGGGCCTGGAGCACCGGATCGGTGGCCTTGAGGCCGCCAACGGTTCGGGCAACATCTCCTACGAGCCCAAGAACCACGACCTCATGGTGCGGCTGCGCCAGGAGAAGATCGGCGGTATCAAGGTGCCCGATCTGGAGGTCGACGACCCCAACGGCGATGCCGAACTGCTGATGCTGGGCTGGGGTAGCAGCTACGGACCGATCGGTGAGGCCTGCCGGCGGGCCCGGCGCAAGGGCATCAAGGTCGCCCAGGCTCATCTGCGCCACCTCAACCCCTTCCCGGCCAACCTCGGGGAGGTGCTGCGCCGCTACCCGAAGGTGGTGGTACCGGAGATGAACCTCGGACAGTTGGCGCTGCTGCTGCGCGGCATGTACCTGGTCGACGTTCAGTCGGTGACCAAGGTGGAGGGCATGGCCTTCCTCGCCGACGAGGTGGAGGGCATCATCGACGCGGCCCTGGACGGCACGCTCGGTGAGAAGGAAAACGACAAGGCCAAATTCGCCCGGTTGGCGGCGGCCACCATCGAGGTTGAAGCATCTGACGCGAGCGGTGTGGGAGCGAACGCATGACTGATCTGATCGGCACAGACCATCAAGACCTGGGCCTGACTCCTCTGACCAAGAACGCCCTGGTCCCCACCACCGACCAGCCGCAGAAGGGCAAGGACTTCACCAGTGACCAGGAGGTCCGCTGGTGCCCGGGTTGCGGTGACTACGTCATCCTCAACACCATCCGCAACTTCCTGCCGGAGTTGCGTCTCAAGCGCGAGAACATCGCGTTCATCAGCGGCATCGGCTGCTCCAGCCGGTTCCCGTACTACCTGGAGACCTACGGCTTCCACTCGATCCACGGTCGCGCCCCGACCATCGCCACCGGACTCGCGCTGGCCCGTCCGGACCTGTCGGTGTGGGTCGTCACCGGTGACGGTGACTCGCTGTCGATCGGTGGCAACCACCTGATCCACGCGCTGCGCCGCAACATCAACATCACGATCCTGCTGTTCAACAACCGGATCTACGGCCTGACGAAGGGTCAGTACTCGCCCACCTCCGAGGTCGGCAAGGTCACCAAGTCGACCCCGATGGGCTCACTGGACTACCCGTTCAACCCGGTGTCGCTGGCGCTGGGTGCCGAGGCCACGTTCGTCGGCCGTGCGCTGGACTCCGACCGCAAGGGTCTGTCCGAGGTGCTGCGCGGCGCAGCCGAGCACCGCGGTGCCGCACTGGTGGAGATCATGCAGGACTGCCCGATCTTCAACGACGGATCGTTCGACGCGCTCCGCAAGGAAGGCGCCGAGGAGCGGCTGATCAACGTCAGCCACGGGGAGCCGATCAAGTTCGGTGTCGATGGCGAGTACTGCGTGGTCAAGTCCGGGTACGGCCTGGAGGTCGCCAAGACCGCAGACGTCGCGGCCGACGACATCGTGGTGCACAACGCCGAGATCGATGACCCTGCCTACGCATTCGCGCTGTCGCGGTTGAGCGAGCAGAACCTCGATCACATGGTGATGGGTATCTTCCGCAAGGTCAGCCGACCCACCTACGACGACGCCGCGCGCCAGCAGGTCAACACGGCCATCGAATCCAAGCCCCACGACACCGCAGCTCTGCAATCCTTGCTGCGTGGCAAAGACACGTGGACCGTCGACTAGTTGCGCTAATCGCACTGACCCTGCTCACCGAAGCAACCTGAGCACAGCCCCGCTCGCCGCGGTAGTTCTGGCGGGCGGGGCTTCGCGTCGTATGGGGCGTGACAAGGCGACGCTGCCGTTCGAAGGCTCGACGATGGTCGAGCATGTGGTCGCCGCGGTGAGCACGCGCTGCTCACCGGTTTTCGTCATCGCCGCGCCCGGTCAGCCGCTACCCGCACTGAGCGCCGAGATACTGCGCGACGAGGTGCTTGGTGTCGGGCCGCTGGTGGCGACGGGTCGCGGGCTGCGTGCCGTCGCGGAGGCCGGCCTCGACCGCGCCTTCGTGTGCGCGGTGGACATGCCGTATCTGTCGGCGGATCTGATCGACACCCTGGCGGCCTCCGCGGAGCGGTTACCTGCCGATATCGTGCTGCCGTGGGACGGTAGGGACCACTATCTGGCGGGGATCTACCGCAGCTCGCTCACTGAACGGATTGCCGCCCTGGTGCGCGACGGCCGGCGCAGCATGCGGTCGCTGGCCGAGTCTGTCGACACGCAACGGATCGTGATGGCGCCGCAGCGCGCACTGACCAACGTCAACACCGCGGCCGACCTGCCTTGAGCGCCGGCCTATTCGGTCATCTCGAGCACAGCAAATTGTGAATTAACGCGCGAACCGGGCCCAATTTATCGTTTCGAGATAATTGATCGATTATTTCCCCCTATTCAAGGCCCTGGAAGCGGGGTGAATTGGGGAACCGTCAGCGATGGAGGAGCCCGACTGGCGCGCGAAATCCACTGGTGTCCAGGATGATTCGGTCTCGCATCGGCTGTCGAAATGCTGCGCGCTATTCGCTGATGCGTGCGCCCGGCCGTGCTGAATTCCCGACGAAATTCCCCTGACCGCATGCTTTGCCGAAACCTATGGACTACCTGAGACGGAGCCGGGTTGGCTGGGCGGTCTGACGCTTCTCGGCGGCCTGGTGAGATTGGTTGTGGCGGAGTCATTTTGGACTACGCCGCGTCGACATCGTAGGCGTTGGACCCACTGCGGCCCAGCCTGGTTGCAGCGCCTGGCATGCGCGATAGTCGTTGTATTCCAGTGTATTTGGAGCATGTTCTGGTTTCGGGGCGGTGGGGAACCGTAGCGAACGGATTCGCGCGCTGCGGTGCTTGATGACACTCGCCGATGGCATCTACCAGCGCTTTTTGTCATCGCCGACCATTGGTGACGGTGTTGCTGTACCCAAATCAAGTGGGCCAGCTCACAAAAAATGCGTGATCTCGCTCACGTTCCGTTTACGCCGATCACGAAACGGTAACGGCAGTAGCCCGGCGTTGACCTGCACAAACGATTCGTTCAGTGTCTCGTTATCTGTCCGTGATCTTTCCGCGATCGCTTCTACATCGGGATGACTTCTCTTCGAGACCTTTGTACGGTCCAAAGCGTCTCCGACATGGAGCAAATAATTTCAACACCAAGAACCTGCGTGTGAGTGGGGCCGCGGTGGCGATTACGCCCGACGCGGGGGCCTGGGTCTGATCCCGGGCCGGGCACTGTGGCCCTCCCTTTCGTGCCTGACCGAGACGGCGCGAACCAACCCCTCCGGCCTGGATTCAGGCTTCCGCACCCGCCTGGGCGGGTGTTGATGGTGCGCGCTTGGCGAGAGGAATCAAGTGAAGAACATCCGCAAGACGTTTGGGCTGGGCATCATTGCTGGAGCACTGGCTGTGGCTCCCGTGGCACTGGGTGCCGGTACCGCCAATGCGGACAGCGTTAACTGGGACGCCGTCGCCGCCTGCGAGTCGGGTGGCAACTGGGCGATCAACACCGGTAACGGGTACTACGGTGGCCTGCAGTTCAACATGGGCACCTGGCGCGCCAACGGCGGCTCGGGTTCGCCGCATCAGGCCTCGCGCTCGGAGCAGATCCGGGTTGCCGAGAACGTGCTGCGCAGCCAGGGCATCGGTGCCTGGCCGGTGTGCGGCAAGCGCGGCTAGTACCGGGCTGCTCACCATGTGAGCGATTGACAACTTGATACGAAGCGGTGCCGGGCCTCTGCCTGGCACCGCTTCTGTTTCATCAGAAGGCCCTCCGGTTACTCCCGCCCCGACAACCTCCGAAAAAACTTCAGCCTCCCCTGTAACGGGTGACGTTGGTCACACGAACCCATTAGTGACCGCACAGTTGCATGAACGTGATCGGCATCTGCAGTGGTCCTTGGTGTCAAAGGTCGGGGAAGGGCCGTGAGATGACCATACGAATGGCGTTAACCAGGGCTTTCTGGCTTGCTGCGACGTCGGCGGGCCTCATGCTGGCACCCACGTTCGCCGTCACGGCGACCGCCGGTGCGGACACGGTGAACTGGGATGCGATCGCGGACTGCGAATCGGGTGGCAACTGGTCCACCGATACCGGCAACGGCCAGTACGGCGGTCTTCAGTTCAAGCCCACCACCTGGGCCTCGCACGGCGGCATCGGATCGCCCGCCTCGGCCTCCCGTGAGGAGCAGATACGGGTGGCCGAGAACGTCCTGGCCACCCAGGGGATCGGGGCCTGGCCCAAGTGCGGCGTCCGAGGTGGGATGCCGGCAGGTTGGGCGGCGCCCGGTGCACCGACCGGTTGCCAGGCCGTACGTCCCGGCGCGGTGCTGGGCATTTTCGACCTACGCCGGATCTGCACGACCTTCCTGGACCCGCTGGGAGCCTTCGGCGTGCCGCACTGAGCTCAGCGCACCGGGGTGAAAGCCCCGCGCCCGGCGATCGAGGCCAGGTGCCGGGTCAACACGTACTCGGGCACCAGTACGGAAGCCCGGGTGGCCGCGGCACCGAGTGCCGGCGGACGTAGGTTCACCACCCGGCCGACCAACTGTGCCTCCCGCACGATCGTCATGACCCTCTTGCGGCGCAGGGCCGCGAACCGGGAGAACGCGCGCCCCAGATCCGGGCCTCTGGCCGCGAGGGCGGCCAGGATGGCGGCGTCTTCGAGTCCCTGGCAGCCGCCCTGGCCCAGATGTGGGCGCATCGGATGGGCGGCGTCCCCGGCGATCACTACGGGACCGCGGGCCCAGGTGCGGGCGGGGGCGCGGTCGTAGAGGTCGTTTCGGAGCACCTGATCGGCATCGGTCGTGGCCAGTAGCGTCGGGATCGGCTCCGACCATGATGAGAAGTGCCGTTTCAGGTGGGCCAACTCCCCATCGGGTGTGGTCTGTCCGCGTGGTACGCGCTGGGTGGCGAACCAATACGTGTGGTCGTCGCCGAGCGGCACGTGCCCGACCTGTGAGCCGGCGCCCAGTGTTTCGCCTGACAGATCGGGATCGAGCGGGCAGGCGGCCACCGCGCGCCACGCGGTGTAGCCGGTGTAGCGACGGGGCAGAGGCCCATTCAGATGTCGGGCCACCACGGAGTCGACACCGTCGGCGCCGACCAGACCGGCCGCCTCGCGGACCGTGCCGTCGGTGAACGTGACCCGCACGTCCGAGGCGCCGATGTCGATCGTGTCGGCGGTGAGCTCGTAATGGACCGTGCCCGGAGCCAGCGCGCCGGCGAGGATCTCGGTCAGGGCTGCGCGTCTGATCACCACCAGCGGTTCGCCCAGCGCCCGGGTGAACCGTTGCGCCGCCGGCCGGCGCAACCAGGCTCCGCCGGACCGACGCAGCGCTCCCGTGGTCACCCGGCCGCCCGCATCGCGCACCTGATCGCCGAGCCCGATCTCATCGAGTGCGGCCAACGCGTTGGGCCAGAGGCTGATTCCCGCACCGGGGGTGACGTCCCGGCGTGCCTCGGCCACGCGGACGTCGAACCCTTGCTGCTGCAATGCGACTGCGGTAGCCAGGCCGGTGATACCCGCGCCGATGACGAGGACGGACTGTGCCATCGCTCGAATCTAGCCGGGGCCAGGTGAGGTGGCTCGCCGTGATCGGAGTTGGGATCGGTAGCCTTCCAGCGTCTGCACAGTCTTTGCACAGGTTCCCGGTGCCGAAGGTGCCCGGATGGAATGAATGAGAGGTCCCATGAAACTCAACCGCTTCGGTATCGCGCTGGGCGCAGCGGTCTTTGCCGTGTCCGCATTGAGCGGTTGCTCGAAGGTCACCGAGATCAGGGATGCGGCCGCCGGTGCGGCCGAGAAGGTGGTCACCTCGGGCACGGAGAAGATCACCGAAGCGGTGTCGGGCAACCTGTTCACCGCCGAGGGCATCGATAACGCGTATGCGGCGATCGCGGACAAGGTCGGTGCGAACCCGATGCAGGTCGTCGAGGTCAGCATCGCGCCGGGTGTGCTCAGCGTCGAGGCCATCGACCCGAATGCCCCGACCGAACTCAATCAGTGGAGCTACACCTCCGGTACGGTCGGGCCGTCTCGGCCGATCGACTACGACGAGGACACCGAGGCGCTGCAGCAGAATCTGTTCGCCATCACCGACGTGCCCACGAGCGCGATCGCCACGGCGATCGACGGCGCGGTGGCGGCAAGCGAGATCAAGGATGGTGAGGTCCAGACGGTGAGCATCAAGCGCAACATCCCGTTCGACGCGAACGTCGTCATCTTCATCAACGTCAAGGGTGAGCGCAGCAGCAAGCAGGTACGCACCGACGTCACCGGCCAGGTCATCAAGGTGTCCTGAACCAGACTGGGATGAGCAGAACAAGCGGCCCGTACCGGACTCCGGTACGGGCTGCGCCGTTACGGTGGGGAGCCATGACGGTGTTTGACGATCTCGACGACTACCTCGCCTTGCCCCGGGTATCTGGTCTCGCGGTTTCGCCCGACGGCTCGCGGCTGGTCACGACGGTCAGCACTCTCAACGAGAAGAAAACCGAATTCCTCAGCGCCATATGGGAATTGGATCCCACCGGAGCCCAACCTGCGCGCCGGCTGACCCATGGGGTCAAGGGGGAGTCCGCGCCGGTGTTCACGGCTGGGGGCGACGTGTTGTTCCTCGCGGTGCGCCCCGGGGACGGCGAGGACAAACCGCCGGCGGCACTGTGGCGCCTTCCCGCGACCGGCGGTGAGGCATACGAGGTGCTGACGATGCCCGGTGGTGTCACGGGCGCGGCAAGCGCCCGGGCAGCCGACGCCACCGTGGTGTCCGCACCCCTGTTGCCGTCGTCGGCCGGAGTCGACGACGACAAGGCCAAGCGCGACGCGCGCAAGGACACCAAGGTGTCGGCGATCCTGCACACCGGCTACCCGGTCCGGCACTGGGATCACGACCTCGGCCCGGACCAACCCCACCTCTTCGACGCCGACGGACAACAGGACCTGACCGCCGACCCGGGCGCGGCGCTGCGCGAGACGACCTTCGATCTCAGCGCCGACGGCGGATTCGTGGTGACGTCCTGGCAGGAGCCGGGCCCGGGCACCGCCCTGCGGGTGGTCTTGGTGCGCATCGACCGGGTCACCGGCGAACGCACCACCATCGTCCAGGAACCCGGCGCGGACCTGGAACGCCCCGCGATCGCTCCGGACGGCAGCGCGGTGGCCTTCACCAGGGAAACCCATTCCACTCCCGCCGCGCCGCCGCGGATCACGTTGTGCTGCATGCAGTTCGGTGAGGATCCCGTGGAGTTGACCGGCGACTGGGACCGCTGGCCGTCCTCGGTGGCCTGGGCACCGGATTCGTCGGCGCTGATCGTGACGGCCGACGACGGCGGCCGTGGCCCGATCTTCTCCGTCGACCCCGTATCCGGTGCGGTCACCCAGCTGACCGACGATGACTTCACCTACACCGATGTGTGTCCCGTGCCCGGCGGGGTGATCTATGCGTTGCGCAGCTCGTATGCCGCGCCGCCGCATCCGGTCCGGATCGACCGGGACGGCACCGTCACCGCGCTGCCGTGCCTCGAGGCACCCGAACTGCCCGGCACGGTGACAGAGGTGACGGCGACCGCCGCCGACGGCACGCCGATCCGGTCCTGGCTCACCCTGCCCGAAGGTGACGAGCCGGCCCCGCTCGTGCTGTGGATTCACGGCGGCCCGTTGGGCAGCTGGAACAGCTGGCACTGGCGGTGGAACCCGTGGCTGCTCACGGCCCGCGGGTATGCCGTGTTGATGCCGGACCCGGGGCTGTCCACCGGCTACGGCCAGGACTTCATCGCACGCGGTTGGGGCGCCTGGGGCGGCGATCCGTACACCGACCTGATGGCGGCGACAGATGCCGCATGCGCGCATCCACGCGTCGATGCCTCGCGCACCGCTGCGATGGGCGGGTCGTTCGGCGGCTACATGGCCAATTGGATCGCCGGGCACACCGATCGGTTCGGCGCCATCGTCACGCATGCCAGCCTGTGGGCGCTGGACCAGTTCGGCCCCACCACCGACGGTGCGTACTGGTGGGCCCGGGAGATGACGCCCGAGATGGCCCAGCGCAATTCACCACACCGGTTCGTCGCCGACATCGCCACCCCGATGTTGGTCATCCACGGCGACAAGGACTATCGCGTACCGATCGGCGAGGCGCTGCGGCTGTGGTACGAGCTACTCAGCGATTCGGGGCTGCCCGCCGACGCGAACGGCGAAAGCCCGCACCGGTTCCTGTACTACCCGACGGAGAACCACTGGGTGCTGTCGCCGCAGCACGCCAAGATCTGGTACCAGGTGGTCACGGCATTCCTGGGAGATCACCTGCGAGGCGAACCGGTGCAGTTGCCCGAACTGCTCGGGTAGCGTCGAGATCGTGACGCAGCGTGAGTTCGATCTGGTGCTGTACGGCGCGACGGGATTCGCCGGAAAACTGACTGCCGAGTACTTGGCCAGGGCCGGGGGATCGGCCCGGATCGCCCTGGCCGGTCGTTCCGAGGAGCGCTTGTTGGCCATTCGTGACGGTCTGGCGCCCGGCGCGCAGTCGTGGCCGCTGGTGACCGCTGACGCCACCGCCCCGGCCTCTCTCGATGCGATGGCCGCACGCACCCAGGTGGTGGTGACGACGGTGGGTCCCTACGCCCGCTACGGCATGCCGTTGGTCGCGGCGTGTGCCGCGGCAGGCACCGACTACGCCGACCTCACGGGTGAGACGACATTCATCCGGGACAGCATCGACCTGCACCACAAGCAGGCGGTCGACACCGGTGCGCGGATCGTGCATTCGTGCGGATTCGATTCGGTGCCATCCGATCTCACGGTGTACGCGCTGTACCAGCGGGCGCTCGCAGACGGCGCCGGGGAACTCGGTGACACCAACCTGGTGGTGCGCAGTTTCGCCGGTGGCGTGTCTGGCGGCACCGTCGCCTCGATGCTGGAACTGCTGGACACGCTGTCCTCGGATCCAGAGGCACGAGCACTGATGAACGATCCGTACACGCTCAGCCCCGACCGCGGGGCCGAGCCCGAACTCGGCGCTCAGCCCGACGTGCGGTGGCGCCGCGGCGGTGAGATCGCTCCCGAGCTGGCCGGCCTCTGGACCGGCGCGTTTGCCATGGCCGCGCCGAACACTCGAATCGTGCGGCGCAGCAACGCATTACTGAACTACGCCTATGGACGGCGCTTCGAGTACGCCGAGCAGATGAGCCTGGGCCGCTCGCCCGCGGCGCCGTTGGCGGCAGCCGCGGTGACTGGAGTCAACGCCTTCACGCTCGGTGTCGGCGGCCGCTATTTCAACCGGCTGCCCGGCGGCCTGGTAGCGAAGTTGGCCCCAAAGCCGGGAACCGGCCCCAGCGAGCGAGCCCGCGAGCGGGGGCACTACCGCGTCGAGACGTACACCACCACGACAACAGGCGCGCGGTACGTGACAAGCATGGCCCAGCAAGGCGATCCCGGATACAAGTCGACCGCGGTATTGCTCGGCGAGTGCGGGCTCGCGCTGGCAACCGACCGTGACGCGCTGTCGGAACGACGCGGCGTGCTGACACCGGTGGCCGCGATGGGGGATGTACTGCTCACCCGGCTACCAGCTGCCGGGGTGTCGCTGGAAACCACCGCCCTGAGCTGAGCCGGCGTGGCATGAATCGATCGGCGTGCGTCGAACACCTGTGGGACAAGATCAGATTCGACTAGTGTCGATGCCGAGGACTTCCAGTACGCCAGCAACGAAGGTGGGATGAAAATGGCCGGTCTCGATGATCTGTTCGCGCAGATCCCGGTGGCGGATATCGCAAGCAAGCTCGGCGCAGATGAAGGCGAGGTGAACGCCGCCATCAAGACCCTGGTTCCGGCCCTGGTCGGCGGTGTGGCGGAGAACGTACAAGCGGACAACATCGATTCGAGTGACCTCGAGTCCGCGGTCGCGGCGCAGGGCGCCAGCGGCCTGCTCGACGGTGGCGTGAGCGTCGACCAGGTCGACCCGAGCGAGGGCAACCAGTACGTCGCGAAGATCTTCGGCGGCAACGACAGCAATCAGGTCGCCTCGGCGTTGGCGGGGACGGGCGCCGGTGGCGGTGATCTGGTCAAGAAGCTGCTGCCGATCCTGGCGCCGATCGTGCTGGCCTACATCGGCAAGCAGTTCGCCCAGAAGAACGCCGCACCCGCGGGCGAGGCCCAGGCTCAGGCTTCCGGAGGCGGCGGGCTCGGGGACATCCTCGGCAGCATCCTCGGCGGCGCGGCAGGTGGCGGTGCTGCCGCCAACAACCCGCTGGGCAGCATTCTGGGCAGCGTGCTCGGCGGCGGTGGCAGCCAGGGCAATGCCATCGGCGAGATCCTCGGCGGCCTGCTCGGCGGCAAGAAGTAGCTCCCCGCATACCCCTGCTCGAAAGCCTCCGACGCCCAGCGAACGCACCGGGCATCGGGGGCTTTCGCGTATTCGGGCACGTCCTTCTTAGAATGGCTCGGTGACCCCCACCCCTGACAATCGCGCCGATGCCCTCCCCAAATCCTGGGATCCCGCTGCGGTAGAAGCCGACCTGTACCAGGGCTGGGTGGATGCCGGATACTTCACCGCCGATCCGGCCAGCGAAAAGCCGCCGTACTCGATCGTGCTGCCCCCGCCCAACGTGACCGGCAGCCTGCACATGGGCCACGCGCTCGACCACACCCTGATGGACGCCCTCACCCGCCGCAAGCGCATGCAGGGCTATGAGGTGCTGTGGCTGCCCGGTATGGACCACGCCGGCATCGCCACCCAGACCGTGGTGGAAAAGCAGCTCGCCGTCGACGGCAAGACCAAGGAAGACTTCGGTCGCGAGCTGTTCGTCGAGAAGGTGTGGGACTGGAAGCGCGAATCCGGCGGCACCATCGGCGGGCAGATGCGCCGCCTCGGTGACGGCGTGGACTGGAGCCGCGACCGCTTCACCATGGACGAGGGCCTGTCGCGGGCGGTGCGCACCATCTTCAAGCGACTCTTCGATGCGGGCCTGATCTACCAGGCCGAGCGGCTGGTCAATTGGTCACCGGTGCTGGAGACCGCGATCAGCGACCTCGAGGTCAAATACGAGGACGTCGAAGGCGAGCTGGTCTCGTTCCGCTACGGCTCGATGAAGGACGACGAGCCCCACATCATCGTGGCCACCACCCGGGTGGAGACCATGCTGGGTGACACCGCGATCGCGGTGCATCCCGACGACGAGCGATACCGCCACCTGGTCGGCACAACGCTGCCGCACCCGTTCGTCGAGCACGAGATGATCATCGTCGCCGACACTCACGTCGACCCCGAATTCGGTACCGGCGCAGTCAAAGTCACGCCCGCGCACGACCCGAACGACTTCGAGATCGGGCTGCGTCATCAGCTTCCGATGCCCACGATCATGGACACCAAGGGTCGGATCGCCGAAACCGGAACGCAATTCGACGGCATGGACCGGTTCGAGGCCCGGGTCAAGGTGCGGGAGGCGCTGGCCGGGCAGGGCCGGATCGTCGCCGAGAAGCGGCCCTACCTGCACAGCGTCGGGCACTCCGAGCGCAGTGGCGAGCCCATCGAGCCGCGCCTGTCCCTGCAGTGGTGGGTCAAGGTGGACGGCCTGGCCAAGGCCGCCGGTGATGCGGTGCGCAACGGCGACACCGTGATTCACCCGCCGAGCCTGGAGCCGCGGTGGTTCGACTGGGTGGACAACATGCACGACTGGTGCATTTCCCGGCAGCTGTGGTGGGGCCACCGGATCCCGATCTGGCACGGTCCGGGCGGCGAGACGGTGTGCGTCGGTCCCGACGAGACCCCGCCGGCCGGTTGGGAGCAGGACTCCGACGTCCTCGACACCTGGTTCTCCTCGGCACTGTGGCCGTTCTCCACCATGGGCTGGCCCGACCACACTCCGGACCTGGCGAAGTTCTATCCGACCTCGGTCCTGGTCACCGGCTACGACATCCTGTTCTTCTGGGTGGCGCGGATGATGATGTTCGGTACCTTCGTCGGCGACGATCCGGCGATCACGTTCGACGGCGCCCGCGGTCCGCAGGTTCCCTTCAAAAACGTCTTCCTGCACGGCCTGATCCGCGACGAGTTCGGCCGAAAGATGAGCAAGTCGCGCGGCAACGGCATCGATCCGTTGGACTGGGTGGAGAAGTTCGGTGCCGACGCGCTGCGATTTACGTTGGCGCGCGGCGCCAGCCCCGGCGGTGACCTGTCCATCGGTGAGGACCACGCCAGGGCCTCGCGTAACTTCGCCACCAAGCTGTTCAACGCGACCCGCTTCGCGCTGATGAACGGTGCGGCCCCCGCCCCGCTGCCCGCCGCGGCCGAACTCACCGACGCCGACCGCTGGATCCTCGGCCGCCTCGAAGAGGTTCGCGCCGAAGTGGATGCGGCACTCGACAGCTATGAGTTCAGCCGGGCCTGCGAATCGCTGTACCACTTCGCCTGGGACGAGTTCTGCGACTGGTACGTGGAATTGGCCAAGGTTCAGCTCGGCGAGGGTGTGGCTCACACCACGGGAGTGCTGGCCTTCGTCCTCGACGCTCTGCTCAAGTTGCTGCATCCGGTGATGCCGTTCGTCACCGAGACGCTGTGGAAGGCGCTGACCGACGGCGAGTCGATCGTCATCGCGCAGTGGCCGCAGGCATCCGGCATCGCGCTGGATCAGATTGCGGCACAACACATTGCCGATATGCAGAAGCTGATCACCGAGGTGCGCCGCTTCCGCAGCGACCAGGGCCTGGCCGACCGGCAGCGGGTTCCGGCCCGGTTGTCCGCGGTCACCGAGGCCGGTCTGACCGAACAGCTGCCCGCGGTTACCGCGCTGGCCTGGCTGACGGACGCCGGTGACGGGTTCACCCCGTCGGCCTCGGTCGAGGTGCGTCTGACGCAGGCCACGGTCCTCGTCGAGGTGGACACCTCGGGCACCGTCGATGTCGCGGCCGAGCGGCGCCGGCTGGAGAAGGATCTGGCCGCGGCGCAAAAGGAGCTGGCCACCACGACGGCCAAGCTCGGCAACGAGGCTTTCCTGGCCAAGGCGCCCGAGAACGTCGTCGACAAGATCCGCGGTCGTCAGCAGTTGGCCGGCGAAGAGGTCGAGCGCATCACCGCACGCCTGGCAGCGCTGTGATGAGCGCTTGCGCGAAGAGCCGAGAATCCAGGTGAACAACCCGATTCCCTCCCCGGACGAGATCGCCGCACTGCTGCAGGTCGAGCACCTGCTCGATCAGCGATGGCCCGAGACCAAGCTGGACCCCAGCACGGCGCGGATCTCCGCCCTACTGGAGCTGTTGGGCTCACCGCAGCGGGCCTACCCGTCCATCCATGTCGCGGGGACCAACGGCAAGACGTCGGTGGCGCGCATCATCGACGCGTTGCTGATCGCCCTGCACCGGCGGACGGGACGCACCACCAGCCCGCATCTGCAGTCCGCGGTGGAGCGCATCTCGATTGACGGAAAGCCCGTCACGCCAGCGCAATACGTGAATACGTATACCGAGATCGAACCGTTCGTGGAACTGGTGGACCGGCAGTCCGAGGCTGCCGGTGGGCCGAAGATGAGCAAGTTCGAGGTCCTCACCGCGATGGCCTTCGCAGCCTTCGCCGACGTGCCCATCGACGTCGCGGTAATCGAGGTGGGGATGGGTGGACGCTGGGACGCCACCAACGTCGTCAACGCCCCGGTCGCGGTGATCACCCCGGTCGGCATCGACCACACCGACTATCTCGGTGACACGATCGCCGAGATCGCGGGGGAGAAGGCGGGCATCATCACCCGGCAGCCCGAGGACCTGGTGCAGACCGACACCGTTGCGGTCATCGGGAAGCAGGCTCCCGAGGCCATGGAGGTCCTGCTGGCGGAGGCGGTGCGCGCCGACGCGGCGGTGGCCCGCGAGGACTCCGAGTTCGCGGTGCTCAGCAGGCAGGTCGCCATCGGCGGCCAGGTGCTGGAGCTGCAGGGCCTGAGCGGCGTGTACCCCGAAATCTTCCTGCCGCTGCACGGTGAACATCAGGCCCACAACGCCGTTCTCGCCCTGGCCGCGGTCGAGGCGTTCTTCGGTGCGGGAGCGGACCGGCAGCTCGATGTCGACGCGATCCGGGCCGGCTTCGCGGCAGTGAGCAGCCCGGGCCGCATGGAGCGTATGCGAAGTGCACCAACGGTTTTCATTGATGCAGCACATAATCCGGCCGGAGCCGCGGCGCTGGCGCAGACCCTGCAGCAGGAGTTCGACTTCCGCTACCTGGTCGGAGTGGTGTCGGTGATGGGGGACAAGGACGCCGGCGGCATCCTGACCGCCCTGGAGCCCGTGTTCGATCAGATCGTGGTCACCCATAACGGTTCACCGCGGGCGATGGACGTCGAGTCGCTGGCATCGCTGGCCGAAGAGCGTTTCGGGCAGGATCGCGTGATCACCGCCGTGACGCTGCCGGATGCCATCGAGACCGCCACCGCCCTGGTCGAGGAGTCCGGGGCCGACGAAGGACTGTCCGGGTCCGGCATGGTGATCACCGGTTCGGTGGTGACCGCCGGCGAGGCCCGGACCCTGTTCGGACGGGACCCACAGTGAGCAATCAGACCCCTGATGATCAGACGCCAGGTGACAAGCCGGCACCCCCGGACCCGTGGAAGAGTTTCCGCGGGGTGATGGCGGGGACGCTGATCCTCGAAGCCATCGTCGTATTGCTGGCCCTGCCGGTGGTGGGTGTCAGCGGCGCCGGGCTGACCTGGACCTCGGGCGGATTCGTGGTCGGGCTGGCCATCGTGCTGATCCTGATGTCGGGGATCCAGGGCAGGCCCTGGGCCATCTGGGCGAACCTGGGCATCCAGCTGGTGGTGATCGCCGGTGCGCTCATTCATGGGGCAATCGGCTTCATCGGCGTGATCTTCGCCGTGGTCTGGCTGCTGATCGTGTATCTGCGGGGTGAGGTCAAACGCAGGCAGGATCGTGGCCTCCTGCCTGGCCAGCAACCGCCCAGCGAATAGCGCGGTGATAGCTGGGCCACAGTGCGGGCTCGGTCGGGGCCCCGCGATGGCGGGGCGCTGTTACCGACCGGTACGCTCTCAGCCGTGACTGAGCAGACCCTTGTCCTGATCAAGCCCGACGGCGTGCAGCGCCACCTGGTCGGGGAGATCCTCGGCCGGATCGAGCGCAAGGGCCTGACCCTGGCGGCGCTGGAACTGAAGAACGTCAGCGTTGAGCTGGCCAAGCAGCACTACGCCGAGCATGACGGCAAGCCGTTCTTCGATTCGCTGCTGGAGTTCATCACCTCCGGACCTGTTGTCGCGGCCATCGTGGAGGGACCGCGCGCCATCGCGGCGTTCCGTCAGATCGCCGGCGGCACCGACCCGGTGGAGAAGGCTGTGCCCGGCACCATCCGTGGTGACCTGGCGCTTGTGACCCAGGACAACCTCGTGCACGGGTCGGATTCGCCGGAGTCGGCGGCCCGCGAGATCGCCCTGTGGTTCCCTGGCGAAGCCTCCGGTCGATAAACCTTCTCGCAGTCTGGTCAGTACCGCGTCAGTGATGTGGGATACTGGTTGCGGGTAGCCAGCCTCAACCGGGGCTGAACACCCGAATGAAGACTTCGACGAGCGCGACCACCGCAATCCGGTGCGGCGCGGGCCGTCCAGCCATCATTCAGCCAGGCACCGGGTGGGTTCGGTAGCGAACCGCCCGGAGCGAGACCACAACAAGTCCGGGGAAAGTGTCCCGGGCCAATAGCGGAAGCCCTCGCGTGGCCGCGTCGATACGACGCGCCCGGGGGCTTGAGGAGAATTCGTGGCCGAAGATGCCCAGAATGACGACCTACCAACCCAGACTCCGCAACAGGAGGGACTGCCCGAGCGGCTGAGAGTCCACTCCCTGGCGCGGGTACTCGGCACCACCAGCAGGCGCGTGCTCGATGCCCTGGCGGAGTTCGACGGGCGTCGGCGCAGTGCGCATTCCACGATCGACAAGGTCGACGCAGAGCGGGTCCGTGACGCACTGGCCGCAGGGTCGACCGACGCTGCTCCTGTTGCGCAGGCAGAGGTTGTGCCGGCAGAACAGGTCCAGGTCGAGGCCGTCACCGAGGCCGAGTCCGTCGCGGCTCCGGTCGAGAGTTCGGCCGAGGCTCCGCAGGCTGCTCCGGCTGAATCTGAACCCGCTGCGGTCGATGCCCCGCAGGCCGACGCCGAGGCCGTCCTGGTCGGCGACGAACCCGAGTCCCGGTTGATCCTGGAGACGGCGAACATTCCCTCGGTGCGGGAGGCGCACACCGAGCGTGCGGATTACCTGCCGCTGTTCGTGGCGCCGCAGCCCGTCAGCTTCGTGCCAGTGCACGTCGATGAGGATGACGACGAAGACGACGACGGCGACGACGGCGACGATGACGACACCATCGATGCCGATTCCGACAGCGACGACGAGCAGGCGGATCGTCCCGCCGCGCGCCGGCGCCGCAGGGGCCGCCGTGGACGTGGTCGTGGTCGCGGTGAGCAGAGTGACGACAACGGGCCCGACTCGGGTCCCGATTCCGACACCGACACCGTCGATGACCAGAGCGAATCCGACCAGGATTCCGATGATGACTCCGACGAGTCGGACGAGGACACCGCGGGCAGCGACGGCGGCAACCGTCGTCGGCGGCGTCGTCGCCGGCGCAAGTCCGGCTCCGGTGACAACGATGATGCGGGCTCCCCGGATGACCCGCCCAACACCGTCGTGCACGAGCGCGCCCCGCGGGCCGAGCGGGCCGGCAAGAGCAGCGATGATTCGGAGATCCAGGGGATCAGCGGATCGACTCGCTTGGAGGCGAAGCGTCAGCGCCGCCGCGACGGTCGGGACGCGGGTCGCCGTCGCCCGCCGATCCTGAGCGAGGCAGAGTTCCTGGCCCGCCGCGAGGCTGTCGAGCGAACCATGATCGTGCGCGACAAGGTCCGCACCGAGCCGCCGCACGAGGGCGCCCGCTACACCCAGATCGCCGTTCTGGAGGACGGCGTCGTCGTCGAGCACTTCGTAACTTCGGCTGCTTCAGCATCGTTGGTCGGCAATATCTACCTGGGCATCGTGCAGAACGTGCTGCCCTCGATGGAAGCCGCGTTCGTCGACATCGGCCGCGGCCGCAACGGAGTGCTCTACGCCGGTGAGGTGAACTGGGAGGCCGCCGGGCTCGGTGGGTCGAACCGCAAGATCGAGCAGGCGCTCAAGCCGGGCGACTATGTGGTGGTCCAGGTCAGCAAGGACCCGGTGGGGCACAAGGGTGCTCGACTCACCACACAGGTGTCGCTGGCCGGCCGCTACCTGGTCTATGTACCGGGCGCGTCGTCGACCGGGATCAGCCGCAAGCTGCCCGACACCGAACGCCAGCGGCTCAAGGAAATCCTCAAAGAGGTCGTGCCTGCCGATGCGGGTGTGATCATCCGCACCGCCTCGGAGGGCGTCAAGGAAGAGGACATCCGTTCCGACGTCGAGCGGCTGCAGCAGCGCTGGACCGAGATCGACGCCAAGGCCACCGAGGTCACCGGGAAGAAGGCCGGCGCGGCCGTTGCGCTCTACGAAGAGCCCGACGTGCTGGTCAAGGTCATCCGGGACCTGTTCAATGAGGACTTCTCGGGTCTGATCGTCTCCGGTGACGAGGCCTGGGCCACGATCAACTCCTACGTGAACACCGTCGCCCCCGATCTCGTGGGCCGGCTCACCAAGTACGAACCCGCGGGCGGCGCTGATGCTCCCGACGTGTTCGCTGTACACCGCATCGACGAGCAGCTGGCCAAGGCGTTGGACCGCAAGGTGTGGCTGCCCTCGGGCGGAACCCTGGTCATCGACCGCACCGAGGCGATGACGGTCGTCGACGTCAACACCGGCAAGTTCACCGGTGCCGGCGGCAACCTCGAACAGACCGTCACCCGCAACAACCTGGAAGCTGCCGAGGAGATCGTGCGGCAACTGCGGTTGCGCGACATCGGCGGCATCGTGGTCATCGACTTCATCGACATGGTGCTCGAGTCGAACCGGGATCTGGTGCTGCGCAGGCTGACCGAGGCGCTGGGCCGGGACCGCACCCGCCACCAGGTGTCCGAGGTGACCTCACTGGGCCTCGTGCAGCTGACCCGAAAGCGGTTGGGAACCGGTCTGGTCGAGGCGTTCTCGACCACCT
The DNA here is from genome assembly GCF_004762045.1 of Mycobacterium sp. DL99. Taxonomy (GTDB): domain Bacteria; phylum Actinomycetota; class Actinomycetes; order Mycobacteriales; family Mycobacteriaceae; genus Mycobacterium. The sequence continues at coordinate 4,277,217 of NZ_SJOM01000007.1, read as the reverse complement.
GCACGCACTGCGCCGGCCGCGGCATCGTGCTGCACGGCGACCCGGTCGACACGGCCTCGTCGTCGAATGCCGGCCGCAAGACCGAATCCACCGGCGGCGGGCGTCGCAGCAAGCGGGGCAAGAGGGGCAATGCCCGTCCCGAGCCCGAAGAGTTGCCAGTCGTCAAGGTGCCCGACCATCCGGCCGGCGAACACCCGATGTTCAGGGCAATGGCTGCGGCCAACGGGCGCCCCGACGAAGACCACGAAGGCCATGACGGCCACGAGGACTTCGAGGAGCACGTCGCCGACGAGGTCCCCGAGGGCGAGGCTGACGATCAGGCCACGCTCGAGCTCGCGGAGGTGTCCACCGGTTCCACCGACGGTGAGTTCGACGCGCAGGACGTCGACGAGTCCGATGAATCCGACGATGGTTCGGATGGGGACGAAGACGAGGACGAGATCGACCTCGACGACGATGACGACCTCGATGATGACGACGATGACGATCTGGATGACGACATCGACGACTCGGATGAGGATGACGAGTCTGATGAGGCCGACTCGGACGACGAGTCGGACGAGTACGGCGACTCCGAGGACTCAGACGAGTCCGAAGAGGACGTCTACCAGGCCCCGGAGCCCGTGGTCGTCGAGGCGCCGCCTAGTCGCGGCCGTACCCGTCGACGTGCCGCAGCCAGGCCCGCGGGGCCGCCCAGCCCAGAGTAGAGGGCGGTTTGACCCTCTACCCGCTGGTCAAGTACCCTTGACCAGTTGTCTCCGGTGCCTGTAGTAGTCGCAGGCCGGTGACGGCGGGGCATCCCGCCACCCAAGACCCGCGCACGCACCGACCGGTAGCGCGCGCCCGCAGAGAGCAGCAGAGCAGAGGACACGATGGCGACATACGCAATCGTCAAGACCGGCGGCAAGCAGTACAAAGTTGCCGTCGGTGACGTGGTGAAGGTTGAGAAGCTCGAGACCGAGCCCGGCGCGTCGGTATCGCTGCCCGTCGCCCTGGTGGTCGACGGCGCCAAGGTCACCAGCAAGGCTGATGACCTGGCCAAGGTCGCCGTGACCGGCGAGGTGCTTGAGCACACCAAGGGTCCCAAGATCCGCATTCACAAGTTCAAGAACAAGACCGGCTACCACAAGCGCCAGGGGCACCGTCAGCAGCTGACCGTGCTCAAGGTCACCGGTATCAAGTAGCGAGGGAGCGTACTAATGGCACACAAAAAGGGCGCTTCCAGCTCGCGCAACGGTCGTGAATCCGCAGCACAGCGGCTCGGCGTGAAGCGGTTCGGCGGTCAGGTCGTCAAGGCAGGCGAGATCCTCGTCCGCCAGCGCGGCACCCACTTCCACCCCGGCGTGAACGTCGGTCGTGGCGGCGATGACACGCTGTTCGCGCTGGCACCCGGCTCCGTGGAGTTCGGTTCCAAGCGCGGCCGCAAGCACGTGAACATCGTTCCCGTGCCGCGCCCGGAGGCCTGAGACTCCGAGGATTCTCCGCGAATGTGAAGCAGCTGCGAGTTCTCGATAGGACTATCGCAATAGCTTCACATTCGACGGAGAGGATGTCTGATGCCCCGGTTCGTTGACCGCGTCGTCATCCATGCGAGTGCAGGAAACGGCGGCCACGGCTGCGCGTCGGTGCATCGCGAGAAATTCAAACCCCTCGGCGGTCCTGACGGCGGCAACGGTGGTCGCGGCGGCAGCATCGTGCTCGTCGTGGATCCACAGGTTCACACCCTGCTGGACTTCCACTTCCATCCCCATGTCGTCGCACCTTCGGGCAAGCAGGGTGCGGGCAGCAATCGTGACGGTGCCGCCGGCGACGATCTGATCGTGCACGTTCCGGACGGCACGGTGGTGCTCGATGAGAACGGCCGGATGCTGGCCGACATGGTCGGTGTCGGCACCCGGTTCGAAGCCGCGCAAGGTGGTCGGGGTGGGCTCGGCAATGCCGCACTCGCTTCCCGGGCCCGCAGGGCTCCCGGTTTCGCCCTGCTTGGCGAGAAGGGCCAGACCCGAGACCTCACGCTCGAACTCAAGACCGTCGCCGATGTCGGCCTGATCGGTTTCCCATCGGCGGGTAAATCGTCTCTGGTGTCGACCATCTCGGCGGCCAAGCCCAAGATCGCCGACTATCCGTTCACCACGCTGGTGCCCAACCTGGGCGTGGTGTCCGCCGGTGAGAACACCTTCACCGTCGCCGACGTTCCCGGCCTGATTCCCGGCGCGTCCGAGGGCCGGGGTCTGGGCCTGGAATTCCTTCGGCACCTTGAGCGCTGCGCGGTGCTCGTGCACGTCGTGGACTGCGCCACCATGGAACCCGGGCGTGACCCGATCTCCGACATCGAGGCGCTGGAGGCCGAACTCGCGGCCTACACCCCGACTCTGCAAGGCGATTCCACCCTGGGCGACCTGGCGTCGCGGCCACGTGCGGTGGTGCTCAACAAGATCGACGTTCCCGATGCCCGGGAGTTGGCCGACTTCGTGCGTGAAGAAGTGAAGTCGCAGTTCGGCTGGCCGGTGTACGAGATCTCGACGGTCAGCCGTGATGGTTTGCGCCCGTTGATCTTTGCGTTGTGGGAGATGGTGAAGGCCTACCGTGACGCGCAGCCTGAGGTGGTGCCGAGGCGTCCGGTGATCCGGCCGATCGCTGTCGACGAGAGCGGCTTCACCGTCGAGACCGATGGAGACGGCGGGTTCATCGTGCGCGGTACCCGTCCCGAGCGCTGGATCGCGCAGACCAACTTCGACAATGACGAGGCCGTCGGTTACCTCGGTGACCGGCTGGCCCGGTTGGGCGTCGAGGACGCGTTGTGGAAAAAGGGCGCCAAGCCCGGTTGCGCCGTGACCATCGGCGATATGACCTTCGACTGGGAGCCTCAGACCCCAGCCGGCGTGGACATGCCGCTGACCGGTCGAGGCACCGACATCCGGCTCGAGCAGACCGACCGGGTGGGTGCGGCCGAACGCAAGGCGGCGCGGCGTGAACGGCGCCATCCCGGGAGTGAAGACGAGTGACGAGCGCAGGCTCGGCGCCCTCCGCACATCGCGAGGCGATTCGGACCGCACGCAGCGTCGTCGTCAAGATCGGCACCACCGCGCTGACCACTCCGTCCGGGGTGTTCGACGCCCGCCGGCTCGCGGTCCTGGTCGAGGCCATCGAAGGCCGGATGAAAGCCGGTTCCGATCTGGTGATCGTGTCCTCCGGTGCCATCGCCGCGGGAATCGAGCCGCTCGGACTGTCCAAGCGCCCAACGGATCTGGCCACCAAGCAGGCGGCCGCCAGCGTCGGGCAGGTGGCGCTGGTCAATGCCTGGAGTTCGGCGTTCGCCGTCTACAACCGCACGGTGGGGCAGGTGCTGCTGACCGCGCACGACATCGCGATGCGGGTGCAACACAACAACGCGCAGCGCACCCTGGACCGGTTGCGCGCCCTGCACGCGGTGGCGATCGTCAACGAGAACGACACCGTGGCCACCAACGAGATCAGGTTCGGTGACAACGACCGCCTGTCGGCGCTGGTGGCTCAGCTGGTCGGCGCCGACGCGCTGATCCTGCTGTCCGACATCGACGGCCTGTATGACTCTGATCCCCGAAAAGGTAACGCGCGCTTCATTCCTGAGGTCGCGGCACAGGGGGATCTCGACGGGGTGGCGGCCGGCGGGGGTAGCCATCTGGGCACCGGCGGCATGGCCTCGAAGCTTTCGTCGGCGCTGTTGGCCGCCGATGCCGGGGTGCCGGTGCTGCTGGCCGCCGCGGCGGATGCCGGTGCGGCACTGAGTGATGCCTCGGTCGGCACCGTGTTCGCGCCACGGCCCGAGCGGATGTCGGCTCGGCGGTTCTGGGTTCGCCATGCCGCGGAGTCCCATGGGGCGTTGACCCTCGACGACGGTGCGGTGCGTGCGGTCGTCAAACAGCGCCGCTCGCTGCTGCCGGCCGGGATCACCGAGGTCACGGGACGTTTCCACGGTGGTGACGTGGTGGATCTGCGGGGGCTTGACGGGCAGACGGTCGCGCGTGGCGTGGTGGCCTACGAGGCGTCGGAGCTGGCCGCGATCATCGGCCGCTCGACGCCGGATCTGCCGGCCGAGCTGCGCCGGCCCGCGGTGCACGCCGACGATCTGGTCGCCACCTAGCGATTTGTGGAGTCCTGGCCGCGCCGAGTGCGGCAAAAACTCCACAAATCACAGCTTGGGGGACTCCAGATACAGGGCGCCCCAGACGATCTGGGTGATCGTGTTCGCCAGCTCGGCGTCGTAGGACGGCGGCTGCGACGGCAGATTCTGATGACAGGTCCGCTCCACCATCCAGGTCAGCGTGCTCGCGGTGGCGGCGGCAGGCAGTTGCGGCCGGATCGACCCGTCGGACTGCCCGTCCTCGATCACCTTGGTGAGCTGATCGGAGATTCCGGCCAGCAGCTCACGGTAAGTCTGTGCGACGAGTGGGTCATAGCTCGACATCTCGGTGAGCGCGATCAGCACCGGTTGGTGGGTCCGATAGCTGGCGACGATGCCCGACATGGCGGTGTGGGCGTCGGCGGGGTCGCGGCGTCCGGCGACGCTCCACCATTGTTGGGCGGCTTGGGTCAGATCGCCGAACACCTGGGTGGCCAGCCGGCGCAGCAGGTGGCCCTTGTCCTCGAAGTAGATGTAGAAGCTGGCCCGGGAGATCCCGGCCTCGGTGGCCAGTTTGTCAACGCTGAGCTCGGTGAAGCTGGTGCCGTCGGCCATCAGCCGGTCGGTGGCATCGAGCAGTTGGCGTTCGATCCGCTCGCGCCGTTCCTCTCGGTTGGCCTGCGGTTTTCGCGTTACCGATGGCATGCCCTCAGCGTATCGGCATTCGTCACACCTTGACTAGACAGACTGTCTAGACCTATTGTCACCGGCATGACTGTGTCGCCCATCACATCAGCCCCCTCGTGGCCTTCCGCCGCACGCCCCTACGACCCGATCGACCTGTCGTCGCGGAAGCTCTGGGCCACCACGGCCGCCGATCGTGAGGTCACGTTCGCCGAACTGCGCACCTCACGCCCGGTCAGCTGGCATCCGCCCGTCGAGGACGCCCTCATGAAGGATCCCGACGATCGCGGGTTCTGGGCGGTGACGCGGCACGCCGACATCGTGGTGGTCAGCCGAGACAGCGAGACATTCCTGTCGGGCAAGGGGGTGCTGTTCGAATCCGTTCCGGAAGAGCTACTCGAGGCGTCACAGTCGTTCCTGGCGATGGACGCGCCGCGGCACACGCTGATCCGCAAACTGGTCCACGCCGCGTTCACGCCCCGGCAGGTGGCCCGCATCGAAGACTCGATAAAGGAGAACGCACGCGAGATCGTGGCCGAGCTCAAGGAAGTCGGCAGCGGGGTGGACTTCGTCGACCAGTGCGCCAAGGAACTGCCCATCAGAACGCTGTCGGACATGGTCGGGATCCCCGAGTCCGAACGGCAGCGGGTGGCACATGCCGCCGACGCGCTGGTGTCCTGGGCGGACCCGGTCTACCTGGCCGGGCGCAACCCGCTGGAGGTGCTGCTGCAGAACCAGATGTACCTACATCAGGTGGCGAATGCGCTTGCGGCGCAACGCCGGGAAAACCCGGGCAATGATCTGATCAGCGCGCTGGTGCACGCCGAGGTCGACGGAGACCGGCTCACCGATGCCGAGGTAGCGGCGTTCTTCGTCCTGCTGGCGGTGGCGGGCAACGACACCACGCGCCAGACCACCAGCCACGCGCTCAAGGCGCTGACCGACCACCCCGAGCAGCGGGCCTGGCTCATGGCGGATTTCGACGACCGCATCGGCGGTGCGGTCGAGGAGTTCGTCCGGTGGGCGACGCCGGTGATGACGTTCCGCCGTACCGCCGCCGTCGACGTCGAACTCGGTGGGCAGCAGATCGCGGCGGGGGAGAAGGTGGTGATGTTCTACGCCTCCGGCAACTGGGACGCCGAGGTGTTCGACCGGCCCGAGGTGTTCGACCTGAGCCGAAAGCCCAACCCGCACCTGGGATTCGGTGGCGGCGGCCGTCATTTCTGCCTGGGTGCGCATGTCGCCCGGACGCAGTTGCGGGCGATCTTCGGTGAGCTGTTGCACCAGCTGCCCGATATCGCCGCGGGAGAGCCCGCCTACCTGGCGGGCAACTTCGTACACGCTATCCGGTCGATGCCGTGCACGTTCTCCTGAGCTCGCCGGCCAACAGGGTCAACATCTCCGAACATCCCGCTTCGACCTTGACCGTGGCCTGCTCGTCGCCGCGGGTGGGGCCGCGGTTGATGATCCCCACGGGGGTGTTGTGGGCGGCGGCGTGCCGGACGAATCGGTAGCCGGAGTACACGGTCAGCGAGGACCCTGCGACCAACAGCGCCTCGGCGTCCTCAACCATCGAATAAGCCTGTTCGACACGGTCTTTGGGAACGCTCTCGCCGAAGTAGACGATGTCGGGTTTGAGCATGCCCCCGCACACCGGGCAGTCCACGACGGTGAACGAATCCGTTTCGGCGACCACGGCATCGGCGTCGGGTGCCACCGCGATGCCGCCCACCGACTCGGCGCGTTCGCGGAAGCCGGGATTGGCCGCCTCCAGCAGCGCGGCCAACTCGTCGCGGCCCATGGTCGCGCCGCAATCCAGACAGACCACCTGCGCGTAGGTGCCGTGCAGGTTGACCACCGACCGGCTGCCGGCCTTGCTGTGCAGCAGGTCCACGTTCTGGGTGATTAGTCCGTTCACCACACCGGCGAACTCCAGCGCGGCCAGGGCACGGTGCCCGGCGTTGGGCATGGTTTCGTCCATGTGGCGCCAGCCGACGTGATTGCGGGCCCAGTACCGCTGCCGGAATGCCGGATCGGAGGTGAGCTGCCGGATAGTCATCGGATTGCTCGGTGGGGAATCGGGGCCGCGGTAGTCGGGGATGCCGGAATCGGTCGACATCCCGGCCCCGGTCAACACCGCGAGGCGGCGTCCCTGAAGTAGGGCGACGAGCTCGGGGGCATCCACCCTCGCCAGGATAGGCCGCCCGTCGGGAGGTGGGTGTCGAGCATGTCCGCAACCACCGGGGCGGTATCGCTCGTGCGTCAATTGGTACCCAGTGGCCCGATATCGACACTTTTCGGGTCACAATGGGCGGGATGGATTTCTACAGCGCCTACCACCACGGATTCGCGCGGGTCGCCGCCTGCACCCATCACACGGCGCTGGCGGATCCGCCGGCGAACGCAGAATCGGTGCTCCGGTTGGCACAGGCCTGCCACGACGACGGCGTGGCCGTCGCAGTGTTCCCGGAGCTGACCTTGTCGGGCTACTCGATCGACGACATCCTGATGCAGGATGCCCTGCTGGAGTCGGTGGAACAGGCGCTCATCGAAATCGTCGCAGCCTCGGTGGTGTTGACACCGGTGCTGGTGGTCGGCGCACCGCTGCGGCACCGGCACCGGATCTACAACACGGCAGTGGTGATCCACCGCGGCGCGGTGCTCGGCGTGGTACCCAAGTCCTACCTGCCGACCTACCGGGAGTTCTACGAGCGCAGGCAGATGGCAACCGGCGCCGGCGTGAGCGGCACCATCCAGGTGGCCGGTGCCCAGGTGCCGTTCGGGCCGGACCTGCTGTTCGTGGCCTCCGACCTTCCCGGACTGGTCCTGCACGTCGAGATCTGTGAGGACATGTTCGTGCCGGTGCCGCCAAGTGCGCAGGCGGCGCTGGCCGGTGCGACGGTGCTGGCCAACCTCTCGGGCAGCCCGATCACCGTCGGCCGCGCCGAAGACCGTGCGCTGCTGGCCCGTTCGGCCTCGTCACGCTGCCTGGCCGCCTACGTGTACGCCGCTGCCGGCGAAGGGGAGTCGACCACCGACCTGGCCTGGGATGGCCAGACGATGATCTGGGAGAACGGGCTGCTGCTCTCCGAGAGCGAGCGCTTTCCGCGCGGTGAACGACGCTCGGTGGCCGACGTGGACCTGGAGTTGCTGCGTTCTGAGCGGCTGCGGATGGGCACATTCGATGACAACGCCAGGCATCACGGCGCCCAAGTGGATTCGTTCCGTCGCATCGAGTTTCAGCTCGACCCGCCGACGGGTGACATCGGACTGCGGCGCGAGATCGAGCGGTTCCCGTTCGTGCCTGCGGATCCCGCACGGCTGCAACAGGATTGCTACGAGGCGTACAACATCCAGGTCTCCGGTCTGGAACAGCGACTGCGGGCCCTGAGCTACCCCAAGGTGGTGATCGGGGTGTCCGGCGGCCTGGATTCCACCCATGCCCTGATCGTGGCGGCCCGGGCGATGGACCGGGAAAACCGTCCGCGCAGCGACATTCTCGCGTTCACGATGCCCGGCTTCGCCACCGGTGAGCACACCAAGAACAACGCGATCCGGTTGAGTCGGGCGCTGGGCGTGACGTTCGCCGAGATCGACATCAAGAAAACCGCCGAGCTGATGCTCACCGAGATGGACCACCCGTTCGGCCGCGGTGAGAAGGTATACGACGTCACCTTCGAGAACGTCCAGGCCGGTCTGCGCACGGACTATCTGTTCCGGCTGGCCAATCAGCGTGGCGGCATCGTGCTCGGTACCGGTGACCTTTCCGAGCTGGCGCTGGGCTGGTCGACGTACGGGGTCGGCGACCAGATGTCGCACTACAACGTCAACGGCGGGGTGCCGAAAACCCTGATCCAGCATCTGATCCGGTGGGTGATCTCCTCGGACCAGTTCGGCGTTGAGGTGAACGAGGTCCTGCAATCGGTGCTGGACACCGAGATCACCCCGGAGCTGGTACCCACCGGCGAGGATGAGGAGATCCAGAGCAGCGAGGCCAAGGTCGGTCCCTATGCGCTGCAGGATTTTTCGTTGTTCCAGGTGCTGCGTTACGGATTCCGCCCGTCGAAGGTGGCGTTCCTGGCCTGGCATGCATGGCATGACGCGGCCCACGGTGACTGGCCTGCCGGGTTCCCCGAGGACAAGCGCCCGGCGTACTCGCTCAAGGAGATCCGGCACTGGCTGCAGGTGTTCGCGAAGCGGTTCTACTCGTTCTCCCAGTTCAAACGTTCCGCGCTGCCGAACGGCCCCAAGGTGTCGCACGGCGGTTCCCTGTCGCCGCGTGGCGACTGGCGGGCGCCGTCGGACATGTCGGCGCGGATCTGGCTCGACGAGATCGAGCGGAGCGTTCCCGAACAGTAGGTCTCGACGGCCGAAATGGCCGGTTCGCTCAATTGACGACGCAAAAAATTGACAAGCTAACCTTCTGGCCCGCATCGCCGCGCTAATGTGCGTCGGGTCACAGTCCGGCGGTGCCGGATACCGGGTCGAGGAGGTTGCGTTGGGTGCTGCGAAGTACGTCGGTCGGGTAGGTGGATTGGCAATCGCACTCGGGGTCGGGTCGGCTGTCGTCCTGGGCGCCCCGGTGGCCTCGGCGTCGCTCGGTTCCAGTGACACGTCGGCTGAGTCCCCATCCGCGCCGGCGGCCAAGAAGGGCCCAACCAAGGACCGGCAGAGTGCCCGCTCGTTGCGGCAGGCGGCGGTACGCGCGGCGATCAAGGACCGCGCGGCCACGCTCGGTGAATCCGGCCGTCACCGCGTGAGTTCGACGACGCCGAAGTCCGACGTCGTGCAATCGATCAACGACCGGCTGTCGGAGGTCCAGGCGAAGGTCGAGGCCGGCCTGACCCGTCATGGCAGCGACTCAGACCCCGCCGCCGGGGCGGCCGAGAAACTCAAGGTCACCAAGCCTGCCGAGACGTTGCGGGGCCTGGCTTCGGCCAAGCCGAAACTGCCCCGGCCGCTGGGCGATCACGCTCAGACCCCGGAGCCGGGTGCGGTCGATGAAGAGCCCACGATCGAGGCCGTCGAAACCACCGTCGGTGATGAGCCCGCAACGAAACCGGCCCTCATCGCGACGGTGAAGGCCGGACAACAGGCGCCTGCCGCGGCGGCTCCCGTGCGGGGCCTGATCGAGACCGTGGTCAATGACATCGCCAGGACACTGGCCGGAAACTCGCCTACCGCGCCCAGGACGGATTCGCCCGCCGAGTGGGTTCTGCTGGCCGCCGCGCGTCGGGAGTTCTCCACCGCCGCCGTGTCGCCCACCGTGGGTGCCACCGGCGGGATCACCGCGGCTCCGTCGGTCGGTATCACCGACGGCATCATCCACGGCACCACGGAGGCCACCAGTTCCAGCGGACTGCCGCTCACCTACACCGTGATCGGTGATCCGAGTGGAGGCGGCAAGGTGCGGCTCAGTTCGGCCAACGGCACCTTCACGTTCCTGCCCTACGCGACGGTCGTCGACAGCGGCGGCAAGGAGAAGTTCACCGTCCTGGTCGCCGAGACCACGGCGTTTGATGCTGCGCTGCAACAGATCCCGATCGTGGGCTCGTTCGTGCCGCAGGTGCTGGTGATCGTGCATCAGATACCGATCGTGAACGACGTGTTGGCGCCGCTCATCGGCAAGTCCGAGGTGGTGGACGTCAACGTCGACGTCGGTGAGCTGGCACCGGCGGGCACCCCGGTGGCCTACACGGTCAAGGTGACGTCCTTCGACGGCGCACAGATCAGCATGAACTACTTCCCGGCGTCGGGCCTCCAGGAAGGGGACAAGGCGCCGACCATCTTCAGCGGCGCGGGTCTGTCCAGCGCGGGTGACACCAACCCGTACTCCGGCGGCGCCACCGGTGTCGGCACGTTCCGTAACGCCGGCTACAACGTCGTCACCTGGGATTCGCGCGGCGAGCACGACTCGGGTGGAATCCTTCAGCTGGACAGCCCGTTCTATGAGGGCCGTGATGTGTCCGCCATGATCGACTACGTCGCAAAGCAGTCGAGCACGCAGCTCGACGATGTGAATGATCCGCGGATGGGCATGGTGGGCCCTTCGTACGGCGGCGGCATTCAGTGGGTGGCCGCCGGTACCGACAACCGGATCGACGCAATCGTCCCGACGATCGCGTGGAATTCGCTGAACAGTTCGCTCTACCCCAACGAGGCGTTCAAGACGTCGTACGCCGGGCTGCTGTTGCTGTCGTTGGTGACATCGGGAGCGAACATCAATTCACAGCTGTATGGCGGGATCCTGACCGGCGGACTGCTCGGCATTCTGACCCCCGAGCAGCAAGCCCTGCTGGCCAGTAGCGGACCGACCGTGCTGGTCAACAAGATCACCGCGCCGACACTGATCATCCAGGGCACGGTCGACGTGCTGTTCCCGCTGCAGCAGGCGATGGACAATGCGCAGATCCTGGACGCCAACGGCGTGCCGGTGAAGATGGTCTGGTTCTGCGGCGGCCACGGCAACTGCGAAACTCCGGCCGGTGACAGCATCGAGATGGTCGAGACCGCGACGATGGCCTGGCTGGACACCTACGTCAAGCACAAGGGCGAAGCCGTCGACGACGGCCTGCCCAAGTTCCAGTGGATCGATCAGAACGGCGACCACTACACGTCCGACCTCCTGCCGACCGACCCGAATTTCACCGGGACTCCGGTCACTGCGTCGGGCAGCGGCGGCGTACTCGGAATCGTGCCGATCCTCGGCGGTTCCGGACCGGGCGCCGCAGGGATCCCGTTCGGGCTCGGTGACGGCACCAAGGCCGCCAACGCGGTGAACATCAAGGTGACCGCGCCGTCGGACACCCCGACTCAGGTCGTCGGCGCGCCCCAACTGACGATGACCTACTCCGGGATCGGCACGAGCCGCCACGTCTACGCCCAGATCGTCGATGACCAGACCGGACAGGTGATCGGCAATATCGTCACACCGATTCCGGTCACCCTCGACGGCAAGGAGCACACCGTCACCATTCCGATGGAGGCGGTGGCCTACACGCTGGAACCCGGCCACACCGCCACGGTGCAGATCACCACCTCGGCGACGTCGTTCCTCAACTTCACCCAGTTCGGCGCGATCAACATTTCCAATGTTCAGGTGTCCCTGCCGACCGCCGGGCCCGGCGCCAACGTGCAGCCCGCGGCCGACGCCGCTCAGGAGGTGGTGAGCGTCTAGAGCCGGCCCTCACCACGCAGGTCCGGATGCACCCATTCGGGTGAGCGACGCGCCTTGAACGCCTGGAATCCCTCCATCGCCTCGTCGCCGCTGTAGCTGGCTTTCATGCCGATCCGGTCGTAGAGGCCCATGTAGCTGTCCAGGCTGGACTTGACCACTCCGCGGGCCCGGGGTGCGGTCCGGCAGCATTGGGTGAGCACTTCGGTTGCGGCAGAGAGTAATTCGTCGTGCGGCGCGACCCTGGCAACCATGCCCCAGTCGACCGCCTCCTGCGCGGTCAGGGTGCGCCCGGTGAACATCAGGTCGCGGGTGCGGACCGGGCCGATCAGACGGGCCAGCATCTGGCTGTAATACGTGTCGGCGATGCCGCGGTACAACTCCGGCACCCGGAACGTGGCGCGGTCGCTGACCACGGCCATGTCGCTGCAGATCGCGATCTGCAGCCCACCGCCCTGACACAGCCCGTTGACCGCACTTACCACCGGCTTGACCGATTGGCGCAGGGTTTCGAACGGGGTGACGTCCATCGAGAGGGCCGCGCCGAAGCTCATCCAGTCATCGACGCCGTTGCCGCCGCCGAGGTCACCGCCGGGGGCGAACACGTCCCCGGTACCGGTGATCAGCAGTCCGGCCAGATCCGGGTCCGCCTCGACGTGGGTGACCGCGTACCGGATGCCGAAGTACATCGCCGGGGTCATCGCATTGCGGGCCTCGGGGCGATCCAGGGTGACCACGCCGAACGGGCCCTGCCGCTCGAACTTCAGATACGGCGTGCCCAGCCAGTCGCCTTCGGGCGGTCGTGGGGTCAGTCCCTGAGTCATGCTGGCGACTATAACGCCAACGGTATCGCCTTCAGTTGCTCGTATCAGTGCGTCAGGACGGCATCGATGTCAGCGGCCGACGGCGCGCAGTTGCCGGCCCCGCGCACCAAGGTGGCCAGTGCTCCGGCCGCACATGCGCGGCGCAGGGCCTGCTCGTGGCCGGCGGTCCACCCCGCGGCCAGCACCCCGGCGAACACGTCACCGGCCCCGGCGGTGTCCAGCGCCCGCACCGACGGGGACGGCACGTCGAAGCGTTCGTCGTCGCCCAGATAGCTGGCTCCACGTGCGCCCCGGGTGATCACCAGATGCCGCACCGGCCAGTGCCAGTCGGACGCCTCGGTCTCGTTCACCACCACCACGTCGACCAGTTCCGACAACGCCAGCAGATGATGGGCCGGCGTCCCTCCCGGCGATGCGTTGAGCATCACCACCGCCCCGGCTGCCCGGGCCAGCTTGGCCGCGGCGATCGCCGTCGTCACCGGGATCTCCAACTGGATCAAGGTGACCTCGCTCCAGACGATGGCCGAGCGGGCCGCCGCGGAATCCACCTCGAGCCGCGAGTTGGCGCCCGGCGCCACCACGATGCAGTTCTCCCCGACAGCGTCGACGAGGATCGCGGCCGACCCGCTCGGGCCGGGCACACACGCCACGGCATCGGCGCCGACTCCGTTTGCCTGGAGATGACGGCGCAGGATCGCGGCGGCTGGGTCGTCACCCACCGCGGCCACCAGCTCGACGTCGGCGCCTGCCCGCGCGGCGGCCACCGCCTGGTTGCCGCCCTTGCCGCCGGGCGCCGACGACAGCGACGACGCGAGCACCGTCTGTCCTGGGCGCGGCAGCGCACCGACGGTGAACGTGAGATCGGCGTTGATACTCCCGACGACGCAAACCCGCGCTGCGGCCATAGATAAAAAGGCTAACCGGGCCGGGCCGTCAGTGGCGGCTGACACCTGTCGAAGGACGTCAACTCCTCCGATACGCTGGCTAGATGAGCGTTCAGACAGAGTCACCGACGACTGCGGTGCCGCACGCCGACCTGCGCGATCAGGTGCACGAGGCGGCGCGTCGGGCGCGAGTCGCCGCCCGCGTCCTGGGCACCCTGAGCGCCGAGACCAAGAACCGCGCGCTGCATGCCGCCGCCGACAGCGTGCTCGCCCATGTTCACGAGATCCTCGCCGCCAACGCCGCCGATGTCGAGGCCGCGCGTGAGGCCGGGACCCCTGAGTCGATCCTGGACCGCCTGGCGCTCAACCCGCAGCGGGTCGACGGCATCTCTGCCGGTCTGCGCCAGGTCGCCGGGCTGCCCGATCCGGTCGGCGAGGTGTTGCGCGGCCGCACCCTGCCCAATGGCCTGCAACTGCGTCAGCAGCGGGTACCGCTCGGCGTCGTCGGTATGGTCTACGAGGGCCGGCCCAACGTCACGGTCGATGCCTTCGGGCTCACCCTGAAATCGGGCAATGCCGCTCTGCTGCGCGGCAGTTCGTCTGCGGTCCGTTCCAATGAGGCACTCGTGACGGCGCTGCGTTCTGCGCTGGCAGCGGAGGGCCTGCCGCTGGACGCCGTGCAACTGCTGCCCAGCCATGACCGCGCCAGTGTCACCCACCTGATCCAGGCCCGCGGTCTGGTCGATGTGGTTATCCCGCGTGGGGGAGCCGGCCTGATCGAGGCCGTGGTGCGCGACGCCCAGGTGCCCACCATCGAGACCGGTGTCGGCAATTGCCATGTCTACGTTCATTCCTCGGCCGACATCGACGTGGCCGAGAAGATCCTGCTGAACTCCAAGACCCGGCGTCCCAGCGTCTGTAATGCCGCCGAGACCCTGCTCGTGGACGAGGCGCTGAAGGCGAGCGCGCTGCCCCGGCTGACCGCCGCGCTGCGCGAGGCCGGGGTGACCGTGCACGCCGACCCCACCGACGAAGAGTTGCACACCGAGTTCCTCTCGATGGACATCGCCGTCGCGGTGGTCGACGGGCTCGACGCCGCGATCGCCCACATCAACGAGTACGGCACGGGTCATACCGAGGCCATCGTGACAACGGATCTTGCTGCGGCCCAACGCTTCACCGAACAGGTGGACGCGGCCGCGGTGATGGTCAACGCGTCCACCGCGTTCACCGACGGAGAGCAGTTCGGTTTCGGCGCAGAGATCGGCATCTCCACCCAGAAGCTGCATGCCCGCGGACCCATGGGCCTGCCCGAACTGACCTCGACCAAATGGATCGTGTGGGGAGACGGTCAGACCCGCCCGGCCTAGGCGCCGACCAGACAGAGACCAGGAGACCACATGAGCGTGCCCGCTCGCCCCGCTCCGTTGTTCGCCGACATCGACGATGTCGCGCGGCGCCTGGCGGAGACCGGATACCTGCCCGATACCGCCACCGCCACAGCGGTTTTCCTCGCCGACCGGCTGGGTAAGCCGCTGCTCGTGGAGGGGCCCGCGGGGGTCGGCAAGACTGAGCTGGCCCGCGCGGTGGCAGCGACCACCGGCTCCGAACTGGTCCGCCTGCAGTGCTACGAGGGCGTCGACGAGGCTCGCGCGCTCTACGAGTGGAACCACGCCAAGCAGATCCTGCGGATCCAGGCCGGCCAGACCGCGAACGGCGGCGACTGGGACCAGACCAAGATGGACGTGTTCAGCGAGGAGTTCCTGCTGACCCGCCCGCTGCTCACCGCGATCAAGCGCACCGACCCGACCGTGCTGCTGATCGACGAGACGGACAAGGCTGACATCGAGATCGAGGGCCTGCTGCTGGAGGTGCTCTCCGATTTCGCGGTGACCGTCCCCGAACTCGGCACGATCACCGCGGAGCGGCCGCCGTTCGTGCTGCTCACCTCGAATGCCACCCGTGAGCTCTCCGAGGCGCTCAAGCGTCGCTGCCTGTTCCTGCACATCGACTTCCCGGATCCGGACCTGGAGCGCCGCATCCTGCTGTCCCGGGTGCCCGAACTACCCGAGCACATCGCAGGAGAGCTGGTGAAGATCATCGGCGTGATGCGCGGTATGCAGCTCAAGAAGGTGCCGTCGGTCGCCGAGACCATCGACTGGGGCCGCACGGTGCTGGCCCTGGGCCTGGACACCATCGACGACGAGATGATCGCCGCCACCCTCGGTGTGGTGCTCAAACACCAGTCCGACCAGGTCAAGGCTGCCGGCGAGCTCAGGCTCAACTGATGACCCCGCGCCGGGTTCGACCGCCCCAGCCGCTGGCCCCGCACGGCCTGCCCGGGCACCTCGTCGAGTTCGTCGAAGCCCTTCGCGGGCAAGGAATCTCGGTCGGCCCGTCGGAAACCGTGGATGCCGGTCGGGTGATCACCGTGCTCGGGTTGGGCAATCGTGAAGCGCTGCGCGAGGGCATTGCGTGCGCGGTGCTGCGGCGCCCCGACCACCGCGAGACCTACGACGCGATGTTCGACCTGTTCTTCCCGGCTGCGCTGGGCGCACGCACCGTGCTCGAGGACGAGGACGAGGGCGACACAGGTGGTGAGGATCGGCTGCAGCTGCCGCCCGAGGACATCGAGGCGATGCGCGACGCGTTGGTGAAGATGCTGGCCGACAACGAGGACCTGGCCAACCTCGACGACCGGATGGCGGCGATGATCGCCAGGATCGTCGAGGCCTACGGCCGCTACAACTCCAGCCGCGGCCCGTCGTACTCGTCGTATCAGGCGCTCAAGGCCATGAGCCTCGACGATCTCGAGGGTCGGCTGCTGGCCGGGCTGCTCGCCCCCTACGGCGACGAGCCCACGCCGACCCAGGAGGAGATCGCCAAGGCCCTGGCCGCGCAGCGCATCTCCCAGCTGCGCAAGATGGTCGAGTCCGAGACCAAGCGCCGCACCGCCGAGCAGTTGGGCCGCGACCACGTGCAGATGTACGGGGTGCCGCAGCTGGCCGAGAACGTCGAGTTCCTGCGCGCCTCCGGTGAGCAGCTCCGTCAGATGCGCAAGACCGTGCAGCCGCTGGCCCGCACGTTGGCGACCCGGCTGGCGGCCCGGCGCCGCCGCTCCCGGTCCGGGGAGATCGACCTGCGCAAGACGCTGCGCAAGTCGATGTCCACCGGCGGTGTGCCGATCGACGTGGTGCTCAAGAAACCGCATCCGGCCCGTCCCGAGCTCGTGGTGCTCTGCGATGTATCCGGGTCGGTGGCCGGGTTCAGCCACTTCACCCTGATGCTGGTCTCGGCGCTGCGCCAGCAGTTCTCCCGGGTGCGCGTCTTCGCCTTCATCGACACCACCGACGAGGTCACCGACATGTTCGGGCCGGAGGCCGATCTGGCGGTGGCGGTGCAGCGCATCACCCGTGAGGCGGGCGTCTACACCCGCGACGGGCACTCGGACTACGGCCACGCCTTCGTATCATTCCTGGACAAGTACCCCAACGTGCTGTCGCCGCGCAGCTCGCTGCTGGTGTTGGGCGATGGTCGGAACAACTACCGCAACCCCGAGACGGCGCTGCTGGCACACATGGTGTCGGCCAGCCGTCACGCGCACTGGCTCAACCCGGAGCCCAAGCACCTGTGGGGCAGCGGGGATTCCGCGGTGCCGAAATACCTCGAAACGATCCCGATGCACGAGTGCCGCTCGGCCAAGCAGCTGGCCGCGGTGATCGACGGGTTGCTGCCGGTCTGAGCCTGCGCATCGCATCGCCCCTGTGCCGGCTGGGTTCGCGCGGGTGCCGGCCGACGTCAGCGCTCCCGTAAGCTGCCTCTTTGTGGCAAGACGGCGCAGGCTGGGCGTGATGGGCGGGACATTCGATCCCGTCCACAACGGGCACCTGGTCGCGGCGAGTGAGGTCGCGGACCTGTTCGAGCTCGACGAGGTGGTGTTCGTCCCGACCGGTCAGCCGTGGCAGAAACACGACCGGAGGGTCAGCGCCGCCGAGGACCGGTATCTGATGACGGTGATCGCGACCGCGTCCAACCCGCGATTCTCGGTCAGCCGGGTCGACATCGATCGGGGCGGGGCGACCTACACCAAGGACACCCTGCGTGACCTGCGTGATCTGAATGCCGACACCGACCTGTACTTCATCACCGGAGCCGATGCCCTGGCATCGATCCTGTCCTGGCAGAACTGGGAAGACCTCTTCTCCATGGCCAGGTTCGTCGGTGTCAGCCGGCCGGGCTACGAGCTCGACGGTGACCATATCGAGGCGGCGTTGCGTGAGCTGCCACCGGAAGCGTTGACGTTGGTCGAGGTGCCTGCACTGGCGATCTCCTCCAGCGACTGCCGTAAGCGCGCCTCCGAAGGCCGGCCGATCTGGTACCTGGTGCCCGACGGCGTGGTCCAGTACGTGACCAAACGCGGGTTGTACTCCGCAGACGGGAAGGGTGAACACATCATGGAGCCGGTTCGATGAGCGCGACCGACGAGGCCGTCGCAATGGCGACGGTGGCCGCCCAGGCTGCCTCGGCCAAGTTGGCCGACGATGTGGTGGTGATCGACGTGTCGGGCCAGTTGGTGATCACCGACTGCTTCGTCATCGCGTCAGCCTCCAACGAACGCCAGGTCAACGCGATCGTCGACGAGGTCGAGGACAAGATGCGGCTGGCCGGGTACAAGCCCGCGCGCCGCGAGGGCACCCGCGAGGGGCGCTGGACGCTGCTCGACTACGTCGACATCGTGGTGCACATCCAGCACCAGGACGAGCGGGAGTTCTACGCCCTCGAACGGCTGTGGCGGGACTGCCCGACGGTTCCGGTCGAACTTGGTGGGCCGGCGGACCCGGAGTTGGCGGAATGAGGGCGCGATGAAGGTCCGTCGGTTGGTGCTGTTGCGCCACGGCCAGACCGAGTACAACGCGGGCAGCCGGATGCAGGGTCAGCTCGACACCGAGCTGTCCGATCTCGGCCGCGACCAGGCCGCCGCGGCTGCCGAGGTGCTCGCCAAGCGTCAGCCGCTGTTGATCGTGTCCTCGGACCTCAAGCGCGCCCTCGATACCGCGGTGACCCTCGGTGATCGTGCCGGGATCCCGGTACAGGTGGACAAGCGGTTGCGTGAGACGCACCTGGGGGATTGGCAGGGCCTGACCCACCAGGAAGTCGACACGATGGCACCGGGCGCTCGCGAAGCCTGGCGCGAGGATGCGCGGTGGGCACCGCACGGTGGTGAAAGCCGGGTCGACGTGGCCGACCGCAGTGTTCCGGTGGTAGCCGAACTTGTTGCCGGACAGCCGGAATGGGGTCTGGATGGTTCAGACCGCCCCGTCGTGCTGGTCGCTCACGGCGGGTTGATCGCGGCGCTGACCGCGGGCCTTCTCGGTCTGCCGGTGGACAACTGGCCGGTGCTCGGCGGCATGGGGAACGCCAGTTGGGTTCAGCTGTCCGGACATTCGGGAGACACCGCCGACGAGTCGGATATGGATGCGATCCGCTGGCGGCTGGATGTCTGGAATGCCTCGGCACAGGTGGCTAACGATGTCCTCTGATCACGAGCCGTCAGCGTCCTCGCGTAACGGCCGCCCGACACTGCTCGTGTTCTGTGATTCTCTTTCGTATTTCGGCCCGACCGGCGGTCTACCGTCCGACGATCCGCGGATCTGGCCCAACATCGTGGCCGAGCAGTTGGGCTGGGACGTCGAGCTCATCGGTCGCATCGGCTGGACCACCCGTGACGTCTGGTGGGCTTCGACCCAGGATCCGCGGGCGTGGGCGGCCTTGCCGCGTGCCGGCGCGGTGGTATTCGCCACCAGCGGAATGGATTCGCTGCCCTCGCCGCTGCCGACGGCGCTGCGTGAGTTGATCCGGTATGTGCGGCCGGCGTGGCTGCGGCGCTGGGCACGGGACGGCTACGGCTGGATCCAACCGCGGTTGTCGCCTGTCGCCCGCGCGGCGCTGCCACCGCATGTGACGGTCGAGTACCTGGAGATGACTCGCAACGCCATCGATTTCAACCGGCCGGGTATTCCGGTGGTGGCCTCGCTGCCCTCTGTGCACATCGCCGACACCTACGGCAAGGCCCATCACGGGCGTGAGCCCACGGTCAAGGCGATCTCGGCCTGGGCCCAGGAGCATGACGTGCCGTTGGTGGATCTCAAGGCCGCCGTGGCGGACGAGGTGCTCAGCGGGCGGGGCAATCCCGACGGCATCCACTGGAATTTCGAAGCTCACCGGGCGGTGGCCGAGTTGATGCTCAAGGGGCTGGCCGCTGCTGGTGTGCCACAACTGGATTCCACCGACTGACGATGGCGGTCATGGTAGTGACCGACTCGACGTCGCGGTTGCGACCTGAGTTGTGTGAGCAGTGGGGAATCCGGCAGGTGCCGTTGCACATCCTCGACGACGGCAATGACTGGCGCGAAGGTCTTGATCCGATGCCGTCGGGCATCTATGAGCGGGCGCGGGTCACCACGTCGGGGGCCTCGCCGGCTGACCTCGCCGACACCTATCGGCAGGCGCTGGCCGACAGCGGCGGTGATGGTGTTGTCGCAGTGCATATTTCGGCCGCGCTCTCGAGTACCTACAGCACGGCTGCTGCTGTGGCCCGCGAGATCGGGCAGGCCGTCCGGGTGGTGAACTCCCGAGCGGCAGCAATGGGGGTGGGCTTCGTCGCTCTGGCCGCCGCCGAATCAGCCCGTGGCGGAGGAACACTCGACGCTGTCGAGGCCGCGGCTCGTGCCGCGGTACCGCGAGGGCAGGCGTTCATCGTCGTGCACCGTCTCGACAACCTGCGGCGCAGTGGCCGGATCGGTGCGGCGGCATCGTGGCTGGGCACCGCGCTGTCGCTCAAACCGCTGCTGCGCCTGGATGTCGATGGCCGGTTGGTGCTCTCGCAACGTATCCGGACGATTTCGAAAGCACATGCGGCACTTGTCGATCAGATCGTCGACGCGGCGGGCGACCGCGCTGTGAGCGTCGTGGTCCACCATGTCGACAACCCGGACGGGGCCGAGGAGATCGCCGCGGCGCTCACCGGCCGCCTGCCGCACCTGCGGTCGCTGTCGGTGACCGACATGGGCGCGGTGCTGGCCGTTCATGTGGGTGGTGGCGCGGTCGGTGCGTGCGTATCGGTCGACGAGCCCGAGTGAACCGGTAGTCCAAACTACCGTTGACCGTGAATATCGGTAAGTCTACACTTACCGATATGGCATCTGCTGCCTCGGTGCTCGATGCGCTCGGGGACCACACCCGTCGGTCCATTCTCGAGATCCTCCTCGAGGGGCCGATGGCGGTTGGGGTGCTTGCCGACCAGCTACCGGTCTCCCGACCTGCTGTCTCCCAGCATCTGCGGGTACTCAAGGATGCCGAGCTGGTGTTGGAGTCTGTCGTGGGCGCCCGGCGGCTATACCGAATAGACCCGGGCGGATTAGCGGTGGTGCGCAATTACCTGGACCGGTTCTGGGAAACCACGCTCGACAATTTCGCACTGCTGGCCGAGGCCGAGGCCGAGAAGAGCCGGGAGGAGAACTGATGGACACCCAATCAGCTGCTGAGTCACAGGTAGTGCGGTCGGTGACCGTGCCGTTGAGTCGCCAGCGAACATTCGAACTGTTTGCCACCCGCATGGGCGAGTACTGGCCGCGTGAGCATTCCATCGCGACCGTGCCACGAGAAGACATGGTGATCGAGCCGCGGGTGGGTGGCCGCTGTTTCGAGCTCGGCGAGGACGGCAGCGAATGTGACTGGGGTCGGGTCGCGGTGTGGGAGCCGCCGAGTCGTCTGGTGCTGCTGTGGCAGATAAACGCGGACTGGAAGTTCGATCCCGACTTCGAAACCGAGGTCGAAGTGACCTTCAGCGAGCTGGAACCGGGGCGCACCCGACTCGATCTGACACACCGGAACCTCGACCGCTACGGAGACCGTGCCGCGGAAATCCGGTCAGCACTGGACTCGCCCGATGGCTGGACCGCGATCCTCGACGCTTTCGTTCGGTGCGCCATCGGCGCTGCACCACAATGACTTTCGGTGCCGGCGGCGCGGTCGGTGCCCGGATTGCCGTGGAGGACGGGCAACGGAACGGCCCGACTCTGTGCGGGGTATGCCACGGCTCGCGCAGCGGCTGCGCCCCTGAAAACCATGGGCGCGCGTTCTAGCCGGCGAAGCGGCCGGTGATCGGCGGCAGGTCCTTGAGCGTGACGATCCCAGGTGCGGCGGCAACGACCGCGGGCACCGCATTGGTGACCGGCAGCGCGGTGTAGATCATGCCCAGCCCGTTGAGGCTGACTTCGCTCCAGTCCTTCGACGGCAGGCAGTAAACGACGGTGCGCATGTTGGGGACGCCGAACACCTGGATCACGTGACCGTGCGCCACCGGCTTCGGTGGGGTGACGTGATTTCCCATGATCCAGTTGAACCCGACGCTGACGACGTTCTTGTCGCCCACCCAGCCGCGGTGGTAGCCGTACACGCTGGCCACCGTGCCTTTGGGGATCTGCATGAAACCGAGATCGCTGTCGTCGGTGGCGGCGGTGAACTCCACGTCGAAGGTGATCCGGTCCAGCTTGGCGCCGATGGCGTCGGCCATCATCGCCGCCGACTCGGCGAACACTTCGCTTTCCAGGCGGACGTTCTCAGCCAGCCCCGGGGTGGCGGGGTCCTGGCCGAAACCCATCGCAGCCATGGTTCCGGCCGATTCGTACACCCCGCAGTCGACCGATTCGGTGATACGGATTTCGTCGACGCTCTCGCATGCGCTGGACAGCACCATGCCCATCATGTTGGTCAGGCCGGGGTGTGCGCCGCTGCCGAAGATCGTGGAATTACCTGCCTCACACGCCTTCTGGATGCGTGCCAGGTCCTCGGGGGTCTGCTTGCCGCCGGTGATCCAGGCCGCGGTGGAACACACGTTCACCCCCGCTTCCAGCAGCGCGACGAGTTCGTCGACGCTGGGCCAGATGGGGTTGTAGCAACAGGCATCGGGCTTGAGCGCGATCAGTTCGTCGATGTCGTTGGTGGCTTTGATGCCGGTGGGTTCCGGCCAGCCGGCGAGTTCCGCGGCGTCGACTCCGACCTTTTCGGCGCCGTACGCGTACACGCCGACCAGTTCCATGTCGTCGCGGCCGATGATCGCGTGCAGCGAGCGTCGTCCGATGTTGCCGGTGGTCCATTGGATGACCCGAATCGGCTTACCCGCTGCGGTCATGATCGCCTCCCTCGCTGAGCCCTGCGCTGGACTCTAGACACTATCGGGGACTTGTTCACCACCGGTAGGCACACCGCCCGGTCGCGGTTCTGGCGGGAGGCGGACCGCCGTCGCACAATCGAAGTACGGGGCACGCTCGCCCCGGCGAAGCCATGAATCGAGGTCGGATCATGGACATGCTCTACGTGGTCGCGTCAATGGGTGCCGGCGCCATCGCCCTGTTCTGGCTCGGCGTGAGCAACATCCGCGTGGTCAGACAGTACGAGCGGGGCGTCGTGTTCCGGTTGGGCCGGGTCCGGGACAACGTCAGGCAACCCGGTCTGACGATGCTGATTCCGGTCGCCGACCGGTTGCAGAAGGTCAACATGCAGATCATCACGATGCCGATCCCCGCCCAGGATGGCATCACCCGCGACAACGTCACCGTGCGCGTCGACGCGGTCATCTACTTCAAGGTGATCGACCCGGTGCGGGCCGTGGTCGACGTCCAGGACTACATGTCGGCGATCGGCCAGGTGGCCCAGACCTCGCTGCGGTCGATCATCGGCAAGAGCAATCTGGACGACCTCCTGTCCAACCGGGAGCGGCTCAATCAAGGCCTGGAACTGCTCATCGACAACCCTGCGGTGGGCTGGGGGATACACATCGACCGGGTCGAGATCAAAGATGTCGTACTGCCGGATTCGATGAAGCGGTCGATCGCGCGTCAGGCCGAGGCCGAGCGGGAACGGCGGGCCCGCGTCATCACCGCGGACGGCGAACTTCAGGCGTCAGAAAAGCTCGCCGCGGCTGCCGATGTGATGGCGGCTGAGCCGGCGGCCCTGCAACTGCGGCTGCTGGAAACGGTCGTCGAAGTGGCCGCGGAGAAGAACTCCACTGTGGTGCTGCCGTTCCCGGTGGAACTGCTGCGCTTCCTGGAGCGGGCCACGCCGCCTCCGTCCCCCAACGGTGCAGCGGGTAGGTAATTCACAGCGCGAGATTCATCCACAGCCGGCCGGTGCCGAAGGTTCGGAAGCCTGGAACCGTCGTGAACGGCACCTACCGTCGCGGGCATGGGTACCGATTTGGCGGTGGAGCGGCTCCGTCGCCTGCGTGGCGGCCGACCGGACGACGGGGATGATCGCGACGCCGAGGGCGAGGACAGGTCAGACCGGGACACCGCGTCTGAGAATGCGCTGTCGAGATGGCTGCCCGATACGTCCCCGGGGGACGGGCCCGGGTGGTTGGCCGGGGTGCGCGCCGATCCCGGCCGCGCCGGGGCGCTGGCGCTGGCCGGCGTCGGGGTACTGGCGATCCTGATCACTGTCTTCGCCCTGATCCGCCAGCGGCCACCACCGGTCGCCTCGGCGAATCTTCCACCGGTACAGATGGTTTCGTCAGCTGCCCCGACACCGCCGGGCAACGCCCCCGGAGGGCCGGTGGTGGTCAGCGTGGTCGGCCTGGTGCACAAACCGGGCCTGGTGACCCTGCAGTCCGGGGCGAGGATCGCCGACGCGCTGGAGGCCGCCGGCGGGCCGCTCGACGGAGCCGACCTGATCGGGTTGAACATGGCCCGCCGGGTCGGTGACGGTGAACAGATCGTGGTCGGCATCGACGCGCCACCTGGTCAACCGGCGACCATGGGCAGCTCGGTCGCGGGTGAGGCTCCGGTGTCCGCTTCGCGTGGTGCCCCCGCTCCTGCGTCCGGCGCGCCGTCGGGGCCCGTGGACCTCAACACCGCCACCGTCGAGGACCTTGACGCGCTGCCCGGCGTCGGCCCGGTGACCGCCGAGGCGATCGTGGCCTGGCGGGCTGCGCACGGCCGGTTCGACAGTGTCGATCAGCTCGGCGACGTCGACGGGATCGGGCCGGCGCGGCTGGAGAAACTGCGTGGGCTGGTCCGGGCGTAATGGTCAGAGCAGGGATGGTTCCGGCAGTGACGGCCCGGTCGGCGATGTGTGGGCCGAGGGGCAGTGCCTGGATCTGCGGATCGTCCCGGCCGCCCTGACCGCGTGGTCGGTCTCGGCGGCCGGAATCGTCTGGCACCCCGGTGCCGCGGTCGTGGTGGGCCTCGGCGCGGTGGGGTTGACCTGGCTGGCCGCGCGATGGGGCGGCAGGCATGACCCGGCGGCCGCTCAGCCGATCGCGGCCGCGGTTGTGGCTGTCGCGGCCGTGGCGGCCGGGTTCGCCATGGCGGTCGGACTACATGTGCATCAGGTCGAGCATCACCCGATCGGCCGGCTCTACGGCGCGGCCGTGACGGTCGAGGTGGTTCCCGGGGAGACCCCGCGGGTGATCAAAGGGGGTCGGCTGATGTTCCGCGCCGCGCTGCGTGAGGTTGACCAGGTCCCGATGTCGGGTCGGGTCCTGGTGTTCGCCCCATCGTCGTTCGGTCAGGCCGGCCCGGGGATTCCGGTGCGGTTCCGGGCCACTGTGAGACGCCAGGACCGCAAGGATCTGAGTGTGGCGGTGCTGGCGGCATCGGGTCAGCTGTCGCTGGGGGAGGCTTCAGCCGTGCAACGTGTTGCGGCGCAGACGCGTTCGCGCTTCGCGGAGGCGGCACGTGCGGTGCTGCCCGCCGACCAGGCCGCCATGCTGCCTGCGCTGGTGCTCGGGGACACCTCGGCGGTCACCGGTACGACCACCGCGCAGTTCCGCACAGCGGGTCTCACACATCTGACCGCGGTGTCGGGGGCCAACGTGACGATCGTGTGCGGCGCGCTGTTGCTGAGCGCCGCACTGGTCGGGCCGAGGGTGGCAGCGGTCCTGGCCGGGGCCGGTCTGGTCGGCTTCGTCATCGTCGTGCAGCCCTCGGCCAGTGTGTTGCGGGCCGCGGTGATGGGCGCGGTGACGCTGCTCGCGGTGTTGACCCACCGGCGGCGGCAAGCGGTGCCTGCACTGGCAGCCAGCGTGATCGCGTTGATGATCGCAGCCCCCGAACTCGCGGTCGACGTCGGGTTTGCGCTGTCGGTGTGCGCCACGGCGGGCATCGTCGTCCTGGCTCCGGTGTGGTCGCGCCGGCTGCAGGACCGGGGTTGGCCGCGCCCGGTGGCGGCGGCGGTCAGCGTCGCGGTGGTGGCCCAATTGGTCACGGCCCCGCTGGTGGCCGGGATCTCGGGAACCGTCAGCCTGGTGGCGGTGGGCGCCAACCTCGCGGTGGCCGGGGTGATTCCGCCGATCACGATTCTCGGCACGGCGGCCGCGGTGTGTGCGGATATCTGGCCGGGCGGGGCGCAGCTGCTGATCCGGTTCACCGGGCCCGAGCTGTGGTGGCTGCTGTCGGTGGCGCGGTGGGCGTCGGCGTGGCCGGCGGCCGCGCTGCCGTCGCCCTCGGGCCTGGCCGGTGTGGTGTCGGTGGCCCTCGGCGGTGTGGCATTGACGGTGCTGTGGCGGCTGCCCTTGGTGCGCCGCGGGCTGGCCGTGTTGGTGTTCGGCCTGCTGGCCTGGACGCTGGCGGGCCAGGTGGTCGGAGCTGTCGGGTCGGCGTGACACGATCATCGGTGTGACTCAACAGATCGACGGTCTGCACCTGGTTCTCGGCGATGAGGAACTGCTGGTCGAACGAGCGGTAGGGGCGGTGCTGCGGGCGCTGCGCCAGCAGGCGGGATCTGACGACGTCCCGGTGGACCGAATGCGGGCCGGCGAGGTCAGCACCAGCGAGCTCGCCGAGCTGCTGAGCCCGTCGTTGTTCGCCGAGGAGCGTCTGGTGGTGCTGGAGGCGGCCGCCGAGGCGGGTAAGGATGCCGTGGCCCTGATCGCCTCGGCCGCAGCCGATCTGCCGCCCGGCACGGTGCTGCTGGTCATCCACTCCGGTGGCGGGCGGGCCAAGGCGCTGGCTGATCAGCTGAAAAAGATTGGTGCACAAGTGCATCCGTGCGCGAAGATCACCAAGCCCGCCGAGCGCGCGGATTTCGTGCGTGCCGAGTTCCGCGCACTGCGGGTCAAGGTCTCCGATGACACGGTCACCGCGGTGCTCGACGCGGTCGGATCGAACATCCGGGAGCTCGCCGCGGTGTGCTCACAGTTGGTGGCCGACACCGCCGGCCAGGTCGACGCGGTCGCGGTGCGTCGCTATCACAGCGGCAAGGCCGAGGTGAAGGGCTTCGACATCGCCGACAAGGCGGTCACCGGAGATGTCGCGGGGGCCGCCGAGGCGTTGCGGTGGGCGATGCTGGCCGGTGAGCCGCACGTGGTGTTGGCCGACGCGCTGGCCGAGGCGGTGCACACGATCGCGCGGGTGGGGCCGCTGTCGGGGGATCCGTACCGGCTTGCCGGTGAACTGGGGATGCCGCCGTGGCGGGTGCAGAAGGCGCAGAAGCAGGCGCGCCGATGGTCGCGCGACTCGGTGGCCGAGGCCATGCGGGTGGTCGCCACCCTCAATGCAGACGTAAAGGGCGCAGCGGCAGATGCCGACTACGCCCTTGAGACAGCGGTACGCCGGGTGGCGGAACTCGCCACCCGGTGAACCGGGAAAACTACTTCGGGTGGAACCGGGGGATCAGAGCTTGTTCAGCGCCAGGGCCAGAGCCGACTTCTTGTTGGCGGCCTGGTTGGCGTGGATGACGCCCTTGCTGGCGGCCTTGTCGAGCTTGCGGCTGGTGGTCGCCAGCAACTCGGCGGCCTTGTCCTTCTCGCCCGCCTCGACGGCCTCGCGGAAGCTGCGCACAGCCGTACGCAGCGACGACTTCACGGACTGGTTACGCAGCCGACGACGCTCGTTGGTGAGGATGCGCTTTTCCTGCGACTTGATGTTGGCCACGTAAAAATTCCTTCGTAATTCTCTAGCTGGGGTTACCGAAGTCTGGGTGCGCACACCCGCACTGCGGGCAGCGACTGTTCAGGGTACCAGCGAGACGTCTGAACTCCCAAAGCGGTGCAGCCGAAACGTCAGGCGCCGATGCGCCGTTTTTCGACTCCAATACCACCTCATCCGCCCTTTGGCCTGCTGAAACGGGCTCGATCATTGACCCGGCGAAACCCGGCCAGGTGCGGCAGCATGATGAGGGTGAGCCTGAGAACTGTCCGTACGCAAGGGGCCGAGTCGAACGGGTCGAGGCGGGCCGGCCAACGTGCCGGGTCGGCGCGACGCGTCAAACATCAGGGCATCTTCGACGGCTACAACCAGCTGGGCCGTTACTCGGAGGCATACGACGAGATGTTCGACGCCGCCGGCAACGTCCGCGGCCCGTACAAGGGCATCTTCGCCGAGCTTGCTCCGTCGGACGCGTCGGAGCTGCGGTCGCGGTCGGACGCGCTGGGCCGGGCGTTCATCGATCAGGGCATCACGTTCTCGCTGTCCGGCCAGGAACGGCCGTTCCCGCTGGACCTGGTGCCGCGGGTGATCTCGGCGGCGGAATGGTCCCGGCTGGAACGTGGCATCACCCAGCGGGTCAAGGCACTCGAGATGTATCTGGACGACATCTACGGAGAACAGGAGATCCTGCGCGACGGCGTCATACCCCGCCGACTGGTCACCTCGTGCGAGCACTTCCACCGTGAGGCCGCCGGCATCGTCCCGCCCAATGGGGTGCGCATCCACGTCGCGGGTATCGACCTGATCCGCGACGACAAGGGCGACTTCCGGGTGCTCGAGGACAACCTGCGATCGCCGTCGGGGGTGTCCTACGTGATGGAGAACCGGCGCACCATGGCGCGCGTCTTCCCGAACCTGTTCGCCACCCATCGGGTGCGTGCCGTCGGCGACTACTCCTCGCACCTGCTGCGGGCGCTGCGCAACGCCGCGCCCACCAACGTCGCCGACCCCACCGTCGTGGTGCTCACACCGGGCGTCTACAACTCCGCCTACTTCGAACACTCGCTGCTGGCTCGGCAGATGGGCGTCGAACTGGTCGAGGGCCGCGATCTGTTCTGCCGCGACAACGCCGTCTACATGCGCACCACCGAAGGCGAGCGCCAGGTCGACGTGATCTACCGCCGCATCGACGACACATTCCTGGACCCGATGCAGTTCCGCCCGGACTCGGTCCTCGGGGTGGCCGGGCTGCTCAACGCCGCCCGCGCGGGCAACGTGGTGATCTCCAGTGCGGTGGGGAACGGGGTCGGTGACGACAAACTCGTCTATACCTACGTGCCGACCATCATCGAGTACTACCTGGGCGAGAAGCCGATCCTGGCCAACGTCGACACCTACCGCTGTTGGCTGGACACCGAACGCGAGGAAGTGCTCGACCGCATCGCCGAGCTCGTCATCAAACCGGTCGAGGGCTCGGGCGGCTACGGCATCGTGTTCGGCCCGGACGCCTCGGAGAAGGAGTTGGCGGTGACCGCCAAGAAGATCCGCGCCGACCCGCGCGGTTGGATCGCCCAGCCGGTGATGCAGCTGTCCACGGTCCCCACCCAGATCGACAACAAGCTGGCGCCGCGGCACGTGGACCTGCGGCCGTTCGCGGTCAACGACGGCAACGACGTCTGGGTGTTGCCCGGCGGGCTGACCCGGGTGGCGCTGCCGGAAGGGTCCCTGGTGGTGAACTCCAGCCAGGGCGGCGGATCGAAGGACACCTGGGTGCTGGCGTCGCGGACATCGGCGGCGGATCGCGAGCTGGCCGCGGCCGAGGTGGTGCGGTCGCTGCCCAAATCCGCCAAGGGGCCAAAAGCCAATGGCGCGCCTGATGGTTCGTCGTCGCAACAACAGCAGTAGGGGGTGGGATTAGATGCTGGCGCGAAATGCCGAGTCGCTGTACTGGATCGGACGTTATGTGGAACGGGCCGACGACACCGCACGGATCCTCGACGTCACGGTCCATCAGTTGTTGGAGGACTCCAGCATCGACCCGGATGTCGCGTCGCGGACGCTGCTGCGGGTGCTCGGTATCGAACCGCCCACGCGGCGCCTGGACGTGTGGTCATTGACCGACATCGTGGCGTTCAGCCGTGGCAGCGGCGGCAATTCGATCGTCGACTCGATATCGGCTGCGCGCGAGAACGCCCGCGGCGCCCGCGAAGTCACGTCGACGGAGATCTGGGAGTGTCTCAACACCACCTACAACGCGCTGGCCGAGCGGGAGCGTGCGGCCAAACGTCTGGGCCCCCATGAGTTCCTGTCGTATGTCGAGGGGCGCGCGGCGATGTTCGCCGGGCTGGCCGATTCGACGTTGAGCCGCGACGACGGTTACCGCTTCATGGTGTTGGGCCGCGCGATCGAACGGGTCGACATGACCGTGCGGTTGTTGCTGTCGCGGGTCGGGGACAGCGGGTCGTCGCCGGCCTGGGTCACGTTGTTGCGCTCGGCCGGGGCCCACGACACGTACCTGCGTACCTACCGCGGCGTGCTCGAGGCCGGCCGGGTGGTCGAGTTCATGCTGCTGGACCGGCTGTTCCCGCGGTCGATCTTCTATTCGCTGCGGTTGGCCGAACACAGTCTCGACGAGCTGCTCAACCGGCCGCACAGCCGGCTCGGGGCCACCGCCGAGGCGCAACGGCTGTTGGGCCGGGCTCGCAGCGAGCTGGAGTTCCTGCAGCCGGGCGCGGTGCTGGAATCCCTGGACGCCCGGCTGGCCGGGCTGCAGAAGACCTGCCGGGACGTCGGAGAAGCGTTGGCGCTGCAGTACTTCCACTCCGCGCCGTGGGTGGCCTGGACCGATGCCGGGCACCGGGATGCGGTTGTCATCGAGGAGGGTGAGGTCTAGATGTGGCGGCTACGGGTGGTGCACTCCACGGGATACGCCTACAAGTCGGCGGTGACCGCGTCCTTCAACGAGGCACGGCTGACGCCGCGTTCGGACTCGCGCCAGAACGTGATCCTGAACCGGGTCGAGACCATCCCGGCCACGCGGTCCTATCGGTATGTCGACTACTGGGGCACGGCGGTGACGGCATTCGATCTGCACGCCCCGCACACCGAGCTGGAGGTGTCGGGGTCCTCGGTGGTCGAGACCGAGGTCGCCGAGAAGCCCGAGGAGCTGGTGAGCTGGGATGATCTGCGTTCGGAGGCGGTGATCGACCGGTTCGACGAGGTGCTCAGCCCGACGCACTACACCCCGCGCAGCAGGCGCATCGCGCGCGTGGGGCAGCGGATCGCCAAGGAACATGACCCGTTCGAGGCGGTGACGGCCGTGGCGCAGTGGGTGCGCAGCGAGCTCGACTATGTCTCGGGGACCACCGGGGTCCACTCCTCGGGTCTGGACGCCCTGCGCGAGGGCAAAGGGGTGTGCCAGGACTTCGCCCATCTTTCGCTGATCATGTTGCGGTCCATGGGGATTCCGGCCCGATATGTGTCGGGTTATCTGCATCCTTCGCGCGAGGCGGTGGTGGGGGACACGATCGACGGGCAGAGCCACGCCTGGATTCAGGCGTGGACCGGTGGCTGGTGGCACTACGACCCGACCAATGACAGCGAGATCACCGAGCAGTACATCAGTGTCGGCGTGGGCCGGGACTACTCGGATGTGGCCCCGCTCAAGGGAATCTATTCGGGCGAGGGGTCGACCGATCTCGACGTGGTCGTGGAGGTCACCCGCCTGGCTTGACGCGGCCGCTGCCCGTGCGGCCCAGGTTGCGGAAGCCGGGGTGCACGTGCGGTGTCAGCCCCTGCTGATCGGCGAGAATCTGGAGCAGGGCGTGTAGCTCGTCGCGTTGTCCGGCGTCGAGACCGGCGGTCATGCCGTCATCGTGCCGACGCGCCAGCTCTCCGATGCGGCGTAACGCCTTCTTGCCTGCGGCGCTGAGGAACAACGCGTGCAGGCGCCGATCGTCGGGGTTGCGGCGGCGCTCGACGTAGCCGCGGTCCTCCAGATCGTCTACATAGCTGACGACGCGACTCGGTAACAGGCTCAGTTGGGTGCTCAGCGACTGCTGGCTGAGCCCGGGTTGCGCTCCGATGGCGCGCAGGATTCCGGCGTGCGGCGGCGTGAGCTCGATCGTCGCCATCTGCTCGGCGAACTGCGTCGCGGCCCGGTGGCCGAGCTGCGCCAACAGAAATGCCACGGTGTCGGGCCGTCCGTTCTCCACGGTCAAACCGTATCACGGCGAAATCGTTCAAAAATGAAAATATTCAGAGGGTTGAGTTCGATGCCGACCGGGCATATCGTTCAAGTCATGAACGATTCAACGGGAGATCGAATTCGCACCGACCGAGCGACCGGAAGGCAGAGTGGACCGCCCTTGGCTCCCGTAGCGGCCGTATCCCTGACGCTTCTGCTGGCCGGACTTGCCGTCGGTGTTGCACTCGGCGGGGTGATGCCGTTGCCCTACGGCGAGGCGGCCGAGATCGTCCGATACATCCACGACAACCACTCCGCGGTGCAGGCCAGTGCGGTGGGCACGTTCGCCGCCTCGGTACCGCTGGCGATCTACGCCGCGACCGTGAGCACCCGTTTACGACAACTGGGTGTGACGGCGCCCGGTGCCACGATCGCCCTGGCGGGCGGCATTCTGGCGGCCGGGGCACTCGCGTTGTCCGGGCTGATCTGCTGGACCATGTCTCGGGCCGAGGTGGTCGTCGACGACGGTCTGATCCGTGCGCTGTACTACCTGGTGTTCCTCACCGGCGGTGTCGGGCACATCGTCGCGCTCGGCTTGCTGCTCGCCGGGATCGCGGTGCCCGGCCTCATCCTCGGGCTGCTGCCGCGGCCGGTGGCCTGGACCGGCTTGGCGATCGCCGCATTGGCCGAACTGGCCACGTTGGTGTTGATCTGGCCGGAATCCGCGGTGATCCTGCCGATCGCGCGGTTCACGGGTCTCATCTGGCTCATCGTCGTCGGCGCACTCCTGCCGGCGCGTCGGGCCGCGCGGAGCCGGTCGTGAAACTGAGCGTGAGCGTCACCAACTACTCGTGGCCGGACCCGATTCACGCGCGGTTGGCCTCCATCGCGAGCTTTCTCGACGGCACCGCTGTCGACACGCTGTGGGTGGCCGATCATCTGCTGCAAGCCGACCCCGCCAGTCCCATCGACGAACCGATGTTGGAGGCGTATACCGCGCTGGGGTTCCTCGCCGCGGCGACGCGCCGGATTCGGCTGGGCACCATGGTGACAGCGGCGACCTTCCGCGCGCCTGCCTTGTTGATCAAGGCCGTGACGACGCTCGACGTGCTGTCGAACGGCCGCGCCTGGCTCGGGCTCGGCGCGGGTTACAACGCGGCCGAGGCGACTGCGATGGGGCTGTTCCTGCCGGGTGTCACAGAGCGGTTCGAGCGGATGACCGAGCTGCTGCAACTGGCCCAGCACATGTGGCGCGGTGACGAATCGGCCTTCCGGGGAGAACATTTGGCACTGCAACAGCCGGTCGGCAGTCCACGTCCCGTCACGCTGCCACACCCTCCGGTGTTGATCGGCGGCACCGGTGAGCGCCGCACACTGCGGCTCGTCGCGCAGTACGGCGACGCCTGCAACCTGTTCGACGTTCCCGACGGTGGCCGAGCCATCCGTCGTCAGCTCGAGGTACTGGACCGGCACTGCGCCGACATCGGGCGACCAGCCGACGCGGTGCACCGCACCGTCACCACCGGGCTCGAACCCGGTGAAACGGTGGCACAGCTGGTGCAGCGGTGCCGGGCGCTCACCGAACTCGGCCTGCAGCACGTCGTGCTGATCACCCGCGGACGTCCCTGGGCCGGTGCGGATCTCGACGTCGCTGCCAGGGCGGCCGATCAGCTGCGCGAGCGGGTACACACCCCGGGATGAACTTCGACCCGGTGCAGGTCGTCGCCCAGTTCGATCTGGCGGTCGAACACCGATGCGGCCAGCGCGCGCCAGTCGTCCTCGGTGCCCGCGGCGATCCCGGGAACATAGTGGGTGAGGATCAGGATCCCGACGCCGGCGCGGGTGGCGGTCGCCGCCGCCTCCTGCACCGAGGAGTGATAGTCGCAGATGTCGCGGATCCGTTGCTGCGGAAGCAATTCGATCAGGTCCTTGCGGATCACTGTGTGCACCAAGCCTCCTGCGCCGGCAGCCAGCGCATCCAGGCTGGGACACGGCACGGTGTCACCGGCCGCCACCACCGAGGCCCCGCCGTGTTCGATCCGAAACGCGATGGTCGGTGTCACCGGCCGGTGATCGGTAGGGGCGACCCGGATCTGCACACCGCCGTGGTCCCACACCACCGCGTCGGTGTATTCGTGGACCTCCACCCGCGGTGGACCGGTGAGGTCGGCGTGGTGGGCGATGCGATAGCCGATGTCGTGTCCGAATGCGCGCAGCGTCGCATCGACCACTTCGGCGGTTCCCGGCGGGCCGATGATCGGCAGGGGCGCTGCCTCCGGGGTGAACGTGCTGACCCAGCGGGTGATGATCACGTCGCCCAGGTCGGCGATGTGATCGCTGTGCAGGTGGGTCAGCAATAGCGCGCTGAGCTGGTTGGCGCCCGAGCCGACGGCGGCCAGACGCTGCAGCACCCCGCGGCCGCAGTCGATCAAAAACATCTGGTCACCCGCGCGCGCCAAGGTGGACGGTCCGGCCCGCTCCGGATCAGGAATCGGGCTACCGGTGCCGAGCAGCGTGACCTCGATCATGTGCTCATTCCTACTCGTCCCGGCACAAACAGGCGTGGCTTCTTTCTTACTGACCGTCACCGACCTAGCCTTATGTGAGGTGGATCACGATCGGAGGCTGCCGATGCGAATCGCGGACGTGCTGAAAAACAAGGGCACGGCGGTGGTGACGATTTCGCCGGAGACAACGGTGACCGAACTGCTGGCCGGGCTGACCGAGCTGAACATCGGTGCCATGGTGGTCATCGGACCCGGCGGGCTGGCCGGCATCGTCTCGGAACGTGATGTGGTGCGCAAGCTGCACGAGCGGGGGAGCAGCCTGCTGGCGCAGCCGGTGTCGGAGATCATGACCACGGTGGTGGCGACCTGTACGCCGCGCGACACCGTGGATCATCTGAGTGCACTGATGACGGAGAACCGGGTACGCCACATCCCGGTGCTGGACGGTGGCCGGCTGGCTGGCATCGTCAGCATCGGCGACATCGTCAAGACCCGGATGGAAGAGCTGGAGGCCGAGCAGGAACAGCTGCAGGCCTACATCACCCAGGGCCGTTGATCGCGCCGGGACGACGATCTCTGTCGCGAAACGGTCTGAGGCGTGTGCGATCGTGGGTTGGTGGCTGCCGTCGATGTCCGTCCCCCGAACAAGTCTGACGTGAAGCGGCTCGCCGCGGTGCTGGGCCGGGCCTTCCACGATGACCCGGTGATGGCATGGATCCTGGCTGACGACGCCCGCCGCGCCAAGGCCCTGCCCCGGCTGTTCGCGGCCATCACCCGCCATCATTTCCTCTCCGGCGGTAGTGCCGAGGTGGCCGTCCAGGACGGCGAGATCGGCGCGGCAGCGTTGTGGGACGGCCCGGGCCGCTGGAAACAGACGCCGAGCGAAGAACTGCGCATGCTGCCCACGATGGTGCTGGCCTTCGGCAGCACCATGCGGCGTGGACAGCAGGTCGTCGAGCTGATGAAGAAGCAGCACCCGGAGGAGCCGCACTGGTATCTGGCGGTGATCGGCAGTGACCCCGCGGTGCGCGGCGGCGGGTTCGGGCACGCCCTGATGCAATCGCGCCTCGACCGGGTGGACGCCGAGCATGCACCCGCCTACCTGGAGTCGAGCAACCCCGACAACGTCCCGTACTACATGCGTTTCGGGTTCGAGGTCACCGGCGAGATCGTGCTGCCCGACGGCGGACCCACCATGACGCCGATGTGGCGGGCGCCGCGCTAGCCAATGCGCGCGGGCAATCGCCGAAACGTCGTGGCTGTTACAGTGCGAAGGCCGACCAACAGGGGAATCCGGTGAAAAGCCGGAACTGACGCGCAACGGTATGAGGCAGCGCCTCGAGTCCGACTACCTGTGGCCGGGAATGACCGTTGACGGCTCCGCGACCGGGCCCTGGATCAAAGGGAGTCTTGTTCGTGCGTGTGCTCACCGCACTGTTGTCCCTCGTGTCTGTGACGTTGTCGCTCACGGTGGCTTGCGGGCATCGAGAGTCCGGCGCCGACAACCCCGCCGCCGAGGCCACCGCGGGCCCGACCAGCTATCCGCTCACGATCGAGAACTGCGGTGTGACAGTCACTTTCGATGGGCCGCCGCAGCGTGCGGTGTCGCTCTACCAGTCCTCGACCGAGATACTGCTGGCGCTCGGTCTGGCTGATCGGATGGTCGGCACGTCGACCTGGTTTGATCCGGTGCTGCCCGAGCTCGCGGCCGACAATGCCACCGTGCCCCGGTTGGCGGACAACGACCCGGGGCTGGAGACGGTGCTCGATGTCGAGCCGGACCTGGTGACCTCGGCCAGCGCTCACACCTTTACCTCCGCGGTGGTTGCCGACCGGTCAAAGTTTGCCCAGCTGGGCATCCCGACGTATCAATCGCCGTCGGTGTGTACCGGGGCGAAAGTCGACGGTGAGACCGTCACCCGCATCGAACCGCTGGCCCTCGACACCCTGTTCCGGGAGATCGGTGAGCTGGCCCAGATCTTCGATGTGCAGGAGCGCGGCCGCGACCTGATCGACCGGCTCACCCGGCGGCTGGACGACACACCGTCGATCACGGAGCCGGATACCAGCGTCGCATTCTGGTTCTCGGGGCTACGGACGCCCTATCTGGCCGGCTGCTGCTCGGCGCCCGGGTTGTACGCCACCGAACTCGGCGTCACCAATGTCTTCGCCGACACCCGCGAGGACTGGCCGGAGGTCAGCTGGGAGGCCCTGGCCGACCGCGATCCCGACGTGCTGGTGCTGGCCGACCTCAATCGAAGGCGCGTCGACGGGGACGCTCTGGATGCGAAAGTGAAGTTCCTGGAATCGAATCCAGTGACCAGGAACATGACCGCGGTGCGCGACAAACGCTATGTCGTGCTGTCCGGATCCGAACTCGACCCCGGAATCCGCGAGGTCGATGCCCTGGAGAAGCTGGCTGCCGGTTTCAGGGCGTTCGGGCTGGCCCGGTGACGGGACGGGTCCGGCTGATGGCCGGAATGATGGGCGCGCTGCTGATGGCCGCCTGCGGCCAGGCTGCCGACCCGGCAGCGCCTCCCGGGGCGGCGCCCGGATATCCGGTGACGGTGCAGAATTGCGGCAGGCAGGTGGTGATCGATGCACCGCCGCAGCGGGCGGTGTCGTTGAACCAGGGCTCCACCGAGATTCTGCTCTCGCTGGGCTTGGCGGACCGCATGGTCGGCACCGCGACGTGGACGGACCCGGTCCGGCCCGGCCTCGAGGCCGAGAATGCCCGGGTGCCGCGCCTGGCGGTGAACAAGCCGTCGCTGGAGACGGTTCTCGACACCGAACCCGATTTCGTGTCGGCGTCTTTCGGCGGCACCCTGGGACCCGGTGGTGTCGCCGACCGCGACCAGTTCGCACAGCTGGGCATACCGACCTATCTGGCACCGAGTGACTGCGAGGGCAAGACCTCGGTCAACGGCGACGGCGCGCGCAGCACCCCGTTCAGCATGGATGCCGTCTACACCGAAATCCGGGACCTGGCGACGATATTCGGTGTCGTCGAACGCGGCGATCGGCTCATCGCGGAGTTGAGCCGACGGATGGACACGGCCGGTGGGGCTGCCTCCGGAGTCGACATGGCCTTCTGGTTCTCCGATGTTCGTGCCCCCTACTTCGCCGGCTGCTGCGGATCCCCCGGGGTGATCGCCGGGACCGTCGGGGCACGCAACGTGTTCGCCGACACCACAGATGAATGGCCGCAGGTGAGTTGGGAGAGTGTGGCCGACCGTGATCCGGATGTGCTGGTGCTGGGTGACCTGAGCCGCCGCACGATCGACGGTGACGCGCTGGAGACCAAAGTCGAATTCCTGGAATCGAATCCGCTCACCCGGGGCCTGACCGCCGTGCGGCACCGCCGCTACATCGTGGTGAATGGGGCTGATCTCAACCCGTCGATCCGCACCGTGGACGGCGTCGAGAAGGTGGCGAAGGGCCTGGCCGAACTCGGTTTCGGCTCACCGCGGTGAGTCTGCGTACCGGATGGCTCGGCGGATTATGGGCCGCCGGCCTTGTCCTTCTGGTGTTCTCGGCCGCGGTGGCCATCACCATCGGACCCGCCGCGTTGTCGGTGGGTGACGTCTACCGCATCGTCGGCGACCGTCTCGGCGCGGGGCCCTCGGGGGCGACCCGACTGCAGGAGAGCATCGTCTGGCAACTGCGCCTGCCGAGAGTCGTCCTGGCGGCCATCTGTGGAGCCGGGCTGGCGCTGTGCGGGGCGATACTGCAGTCGCTGCTGCGCAATCCGCTGGCCGACCCGTTCGTGCTGGGAGTCTCGTCGGGTGCCTCTACAGGCGCGGTGCTGGTCGCGGTGCTCGGCGTCGGCGCGGGCACGCTGACCTTGTCCGGCGGCGCCTTCGCCGGTGCGGTGCTGTCGTTCGCCGTGGTGCTGCTGCTCGCCTACGCGGCCGGCGGCGGGACCGACCGGGTGGTCTTGGCCGGAGTGGCCGGAACCCAGCTGTTCTCGGCACTGACGTCCTTCATCGTGTTGTCGTCGGCCGACGCCGAACAGACCAGGGGAGTGCTGTTCTGGCTGTTGGGGTCGCTGGCCGGGGTGTCCTGGTCGGATGTCCTCACCTGCGCGGTCGTCGTAGGCGTCGGGCTGGCGGTGTGTTTGGCCTATGCGCGTACCCTCGACGCCTTCGCCTTCGGTCAGGATGCGGCCGCGACGCTGGGCGTCGCGGTGGCCCGGGCACGCGTCGTGTTGCTGGTCATGACCGCGTTGGTGACGGCGGCCCTGGTCAGTGCGGCCGGGGCGATCGGATTCGTCGGGCTGGTGCTGCCGCACGCCGCGCGTTTCGTCGTCGGGCCCGGCCATCGGCGCCTGTTGCCGACCGCGGTGATCCTCGGCGCGATCTTCATGGTGTGGGTGGACACCCTGGCCCGGACCGTCTTCGCTCCACAGGAGTTGCCCACCGGGGTGGTCACAGCACTGCTCGGCGTCCCTGCATTCGCGTTGATCTTGTTGCGGCGCAGGGGGATACGTCGATGAGCCTGCGGGCTTTAGAGGTGTGCTGGACCCGTTCGGGACGGGTCGTACTCGACTGTGTCACGGTCGACCCGGCTCCGGGCAGCACTGTCGGTTTGTTGGGCCCCAACGGATCCGGCAAGTCTTCACTGCTGCGGCTGTTGGCCGGGATCGACCGGCCTGATTCCGGATCTGTGGAGCTCGACGGTCGTGAGCTGCACACGATGTCGCGGCGCGCGGTGGCACGCCGGGTGGCGATGGTCGGGCAGCATGCCGACACCGATCTGGACATCGCGGTCCGCGACATCGTCAGGCTGGGACGCATCCCGCATACTCCGGTGTTCGGGGCCGGCCGCGACGACACCGCAGCTGTCACCGCGGCGATGGCAGCCACCGGCTTGCGCAGCATGGCCGACCGGCTGTGGCACACGCTCTCGGGTGGGGAGCGTCAGCGCGTGCAGATCGCCCGGGCCCTGGCCCAGGAACCCAGCGAGCTACTGCTCGACGAGCCGACCAACCATCTCGACATCGCCCATCAACTGGAGATCTTGGCGATGATCCGCGCGCTCGACGTCACCTGTGTGGTGGCCCTGCACGATCTCAACCTCGCGGCGATGTTCTGCGACCACGTGGTCGTGCTGTCGGCGGGAACCGTGGTGGCCACCGGCACCCCGGCCGAGGTGCTGACGGAGGAGCTGGTGGCCGACGTCTACGGAGTACGGTGCCGGATCACTGTCGACGACGCCGGACCGTACGTGCGATTCGAACGCGGCGGCCCGACCCGCGGCACGGGTGGTCAGCTCCAGGAGTACTGAGCGCGCAGCCGTAGCGCGACCGCTTCGAACCGGCCGCGATCCAGGATCGCGCCCTCACGGCGGATGCCTTCCTCTGGAACGTCGAGCACCCGGTCCAGCCGGACCCAGCTCGGCCTGCCGTCGTAATCCCAGGTGCCGGTGCCAATGGCGATCCAGTCCGGATCGTCTCGGTGGTAGTCCTGGCTGGACAGCATCAGCCCGAGCAGGGTGCGCTGATCGCGGCCCACCACCAGGACCGGCCGGTCCTTGCCCTGGGTCGGATCGTCCTCGTAGACCACCCAGGTCCAGACGATCTCGCCGGGATCGGCCTGCCCGTCAAGATCGGGGGCGTAGACGACTTTGCGGGCCCGGTGTGCGGTTGGCACGCTGTTCTTCGATACCGGACGGCCGGCGGTGATCGCCTGCGGCGGCGGGGCGGCCGCACCGGCAAGCACGCCCAGACCCAGCCTGAGGCCCTGCTGAAGGCCCTGTTGGATGCCTTGCTGCACGGTCCGCGGCACGTTGTCCGTGGTCTGTAGCTGACGCACGAACTTCGGTGCCTCGTTGAACACCAGGTTCTCGGCGCCATCCACTACGCCCCTGAGAACCTGTTGGAACGCCTTCCACTGCGACGCCATGGTGTCGAGCATATGCGAGCGGACCCCTGGCGATTGTGTCGCGACGGTGGTTGCTCGATACCCTTAGGGAGCACAGCACGTGCTGGACACCCACGCTCACCAGGAGATTCCCATCAGCAGCTTCGCCGACAAGACGTTCACTGCGCCGGCGCAGATCCGGAACTTCTGCATCATCGCCCACATCGACCATGGCAAATCGACGTTGGCCGACCGGATGCTGGGGATCACCGGCGTCGTCGCCGACCGCGATATGCGGGCTCAATACCTCGATCGGATGGACATCGAGCGCGAGCGCGGCATCACCATCAAGGCTCAGAACGTGCGGCTGCCGTGGCAGGTCAACGGTGAAGACTTCGTGCTGCACCTGATCGACACCCCGGGCCACGTCGACTTCACCTACGAGGTGTCCCGCGCGCTGGAGGCCTGTGAGGGCGCCGTACTGCTGGTCGACGCCGCCCAGGGCATCGAGGCGCAGACTCTGGCGAACCTGTACCTGGCGTTGGACCGGGATCTGACCATCATCCCGGTGCTGAACAAGATCGACCTGCCCGCTGCCGACCCGGAGCGCTACGCCGGTGAGATCGCCCACATCATCGGCTGCGAACCGAGCGATGTGCTGCGTGTCTCCGGTAAGACCGGCGAGGGCGTGGCCGAACTTCTCGACGAGGTGGTGCGACTGATCCCGGCGCCGGTCGGCGACGCCGACGCGCCCGCGCGGGCGATGATCTTCGACTCGGTCTATGACATCTACCGCGGTGTGGTCACCTACGTCCGGGTGGTGGACGGCAAGCTCAACCCGCGCGAGAAGATCAAAATGATGTCCACCGGGGCGACGCACGAGTTGCTCGAGGTCGGCATCGTCTCACCGGAGCCGAAGGCCTCGGACGGACTGGGCGTTGGTGAGGTCGGCTACCTGATCACCGGCGTGAAGGATGTTCGCCAGTCCAAGGTGGGTGACACCGTGACCTCGGCCCGCAACGGCGCCACCGAGGCGCTCACCGGATACCGCGAACCCCGGCCGATGGTGTATTCGGGCCTCTACCCGGTGGACGGTTCGGACTATCCGGTGTTGCGGGAGGCGCTGGACAAGCTGCAGCTCAACGACGCCGCGCTGACCTACGAGCCCGAGACCTCGGTGGCGCTGGGCTTCGGGTTCCGCTGCGGCTTCCTGGGTCTGTTGCACATGGAGATCACCCGGGAGCGCCTGGAACGCGAGTTCAACCTGGACCTGATCTCGACCTCACCCAACGTCGTGTACCGGGTGATCAAGGACGACAACTCCGAGATGGTCGTCACCAATCCGTCGGATTGGCCAGAAGGCAAGGTGCGCAGCGTCTTTGAGCCGGTGGTGAAGACCACGGTGATCGCGCCGAGCGAGTTCATCGGCACCATCATGGAGCTCTGTCAGCAGCGTCGCGGTGAGCTCGGCGGCATGGACTACCTGTCGCCCGAGCGCGTCGAGCTGCGTTACACCATGCCGCTGGGCGAGATCATCTTCGACTTCTTCGACTCGCTGAAGTCCCGTACCCGCGGCTACGCCAGCCTCGATTACGAGGAGGCCGGTGAGCAGGAGGCCGATCTGGTCAAGGTCGACATCCTGCTGCAGGGCGAGGCGGTGGACGCGTTCAGCGCCATCGTGCACAAGGATTCGGCGTCCGCCTACGGCAACAAGATGACCACCAAGCTCAAAGAGCTCATCCCTCGCCAGCAGTTCGAGGTGCCGGTCCAGGCTGCGATCGGATCGAAAATCATTGCCCGCGAGAACATCCGGGCGATCCGCAAGGACGTGTTGTCCAAGTGCTACGGCGGTGACATCACCCGTAAGCGCAAGCTGCTGGAGAAGCAGAAAGAGGGCAAGAAGCGCATGAAGACCATCGGTCGCGTGGAGGTTCCTCAGGAGGCGTTCGTCGCGGCGCTGTCCACCGACGCGGCCTCGGACAAACCAAAGAAATGACCGTCCCGGGCTGGGCCCGGCTGTACGCCACCGGGGTCGTGGCGGCGGCGGTGTTGGCGTTGTCGCTCGTGCTGTCGGGTTGTGTGAGCACTGTCGCCGGTGTGGCGTCGCGTGCCCCTGATGAGCCGAGGTGGGAGCCGATGCTGATCGAAGCCGACCTCGATGGCCTACTGCTGGGTGTCGATGACCTCAACGACATCGTCGGGTCGTCGGATCTGCAGGTGAGCTTCGATTCCAGTACCTTGAACGACAATTCGGAAGCGGTATCGGATCGGGATTGTCTTGCCGCCGCGTTCGGTGCTCAGGAGCTTGTTTATCAGGACAGCGGGTGGACGGCCGTGCGCGACCAGATCGTGCGCGAGCCTGGCGAGGGCAACCCGCATTGGATCGAACAGGTCGTGGTGCTCCATTCCTCGGCCGAACAGGCCCAGGCATTCGTGAAGCACTCCCAGGCGATCTGGGAGAGCTGTGCGGGAACGATTGTCGCCTTTGACTCCGAGGACATACCCCAGCTCTGGTCGGTCAGCGAAGTCACTGCAGAGGATTCCTCGATAAGCCAGATGTCGACCCCCGAGGACAGTCCCAGCGGAGGATGCCACCACGTGCTGTCGGCGGCGTCCAATGTGGTCGTCGAGGCGTGGGTCTGTGGTGACGACATAGACCAGCAGGCAATCGAGGTCGTCGAGGAGATCGTCGCCCACGTCCGCAGCAAGTAGGCTCGGATTTCTTCGCGCTGAGTGCAACTCTCGGCGCGGGCCGACCGCGACCGTAGTGTCGGCGCAGTGTCCAGAGAGCTGCATCTGCTGGCCTTCGGCAATACCCGGTCTACCGGGCCGTGGCGGCATCCCGATATCGACAACAGCACCGCCGGGGTACGCCGGCGGCTGATCAGCTATGCGCAGACCGCCGAGGCCGGCACGTTCGACGCGCTGTTCTTCGCCGACGGCCTGAACTACGGCCCGCCGGCGACGTGGCCGTACAAGATCACCGAAGACTTCGAACCGCTCACCGCGACGGCCGCGCTGTCCTCGGTGACCGACCGGATCGGGCTGGTGGTCACCGGATCGGCCACGCTGGCCCATCCGTAT
Source organism: Mycobacterium sp. DL99 (assembly GCF_004762045.1). Taxonomy (GTDB): domain Bacteria; phylum Actinomycetota; class Actinomycetes; order Mycobacteriales; family Mycobacteriaceae; genus Mycobacterium. The sequence continues at coordinate 4,233,986 of NZ_SJOM01000007.1, read as the reverse complement.
CACCTTGCCCGCCAGTTGCTTTCACTCGATCACCTCAGCGGCGGCCGGGCCGGCTGGAATCTGGTGACCAGCTTCGCGCAGGCCGCCGCCGACAACTTCAGCGCCCGCGGTGTGGTGGCCCACGACGAGCGCTACCGGATTGCCGAGGAAGCGCTCGCGGTGGTGCGCAAGCTGTGGGACGGCTGGGGCGAGGACACCATCGTCGAAGACCGCGCTGCGGGGATATTCAACGACGTCACCAGAATTCAACCGACCGATCACCACGGGCGCTACTTCGACGTGGCCGGTCCGCTGGGTGCGGCCCGGTCGGCGCAGGGGCAGCCGGTGATCTTCCAGGCCGGATCATCGGAAACCGGAAGGGGTTTCGCGGGCCGGCACGCCGAGGTGATCTTCACCAGTCACGGCAACCGGGCGCGGGCGCAGGAGTTCTACACCCAGATCCACGAGGAGTCACGGCGGTCGGGACGAGCGAGGCCGCCGCTGATCACCCCGTCGCTGCGGTATCTCGTCGGCTCCACCGAGGAAGAAGCCCGGCACGCGCAGCAGCAGGAGTACGAGTACTTCAGCCCGCAGTACCAAGCCGGTTGGCTGCTCGAGGTCGACGTGGACGTCACCGGTGCGGACCTGGACGGTCCGGTTCCGGAGTCAGCCTTTCCGGTGCACACCGAGACCCACCAGACCGCGTTGGCCGGCTACCGGCTGCTGGCCACCGACGGAAACCCGACGGTGCGAGAGTTCCTGTACCGCACGGTCAACGGTTGGGGCGCGGCGGTCGTGGGCACGCCCGAGCAGATCGCCGACGAGATCGAGCAGTGGTTCACCACCGGTGCCGCCGACGGGTTCGTGCTTCGGGATTCCGGGCTACCCGGCCAGCACGAGATTTTCGTCGAGCAGGTGGTGCCGGTGCTGCGCAAGCGCGGGCTGTTCCGCCACGAATACGCCGGCACCACACTGCGGTCCCATCTGGGGCTGGACATACCGCGACGGGAGCTGTCATGACCGAACCGTATGTGCTGTCGGCGTTCACCATGTCGACGGTGTCGCACGGCAATTTCGGGCTGTGGCGCCACCCGCAGGACCGCACGGCCGACTACACCGATGTCCGGTATTGGGTGGAACTGGCGAAGCTGCTCGACGACGGCGGATTCGACGTGCTGTTCATCGCCGATGCGGTCGGGCAACTCGACGTGTTCGGCGGTGACGCCAGTGCCGCACTCGCGCGGGCCGTGCAGACGCCGGTGACCGATCCGCTGTTGGCGGTATCGGCGATGGCCGCGGCGACCCAGCGCCTGGGATTCGGCATCACGGTGTCCACCACCTACGAGAGTCCGTACCTGTTGGCCCGCAAGTTCAGCACCCTGGACCACCTCACCGGCGGCCGGATCGGCTGGAACATCGTCACCTCTCTGCTCGACAGCGCGGCGCGCAACATCATCGGCCGCGACCGGCAGATCCCGCACGACGAGCGTTACGCGATGGCACAGGAATTCGTGGAAGTGACCTACAAGCTCTGGGAAGGTTCGTGGGAGCCGGGCGCGGTGCTGCGCGACGCCGAGCGCGGGGTGTACACCGACCCGGCGAAGGTCCATGGCATCGGCCACCACGGCCGGTACTTCACCGTGCCCGGGGCACACCTGGTCGAACCGTCGCCGCAACGCACCCCGGTGCTGTTCCAGGCGGGTACGTCACCGGCCGGCCGGGAGTTCGCCTCCCGCAACGCAGAACTGGTGTTCGTCAGCGATCCGCGGCCCGAGGTCCTGCGCAACCACATCGAGGACATCCGGCGCCGGGCGGTCGGGCACGGCCGCGACCCACAATCGCTGAAGTTCATCACCTCGGTCGAGATTGTCACGGACAGTACCGATTCCGCGGCCCAGGCCAAGGCGCGCGAGCTCGCCGACTTCCACGACCTGGAGGGCGGGCTGGTGCTTTTGTCGGCACTGTCCGGTGTGGACTGGTCGACGTATGGGGTGGACCGCCCGATCGGACAGTTCGACACCGACGCCAGCCGGTCGATCTTGGCCGCGGTCACCGATTCCGGCGTCCGTGAGCGCCTGACGTTGCGGGACTACGTCGGGGGACTCGGCGGGTTCGGCGGCGAGTTGTTCGTCGGGTCGGCCACCACGGTGGCCGATGCCCTGGACGCGTATGCGCACCGGACCGGGGTGGACGGGTTCAACATCGCCTATCACCTCACGCCCGGCAGTTTCGCCGACGTGGCGGAGTACCTGATCCCGGAGCTGCGCCGGCGTGGCCGCGCCCGCGAGGCTTCCGATCCGACCACGTTGCGGCAGAAGCTGTTCGGCGGCGACGACGGTTTACTGGCTGCCGGGCACCCGGCCGCCGCATTTCGCAGGAATTCCGTTCATTCGCAATAGAATCCCGCCGATTCCATAGCTGACGGCGCGAATCCGATTGCGGCAGTGTGGCACTACATACCGACATATCAACCACCCGTACCGGTTCCCGGACGGGAGGCGTCGCGGTCCAGAAAGGGACATTGCCGTGACTACTACAGACGATCCGAAGACGACGGCTACCGGCCGCACCCTGATTTCGGCGGAATCGACCGGGCTGGAATCAGGGGCGCTGGGCCCGTGGGGGGTGTTCGCCCAGGGCCTGGCGGCCGCCGCACCCAGCGTGGCCCTGGCCGTGGTGCCGTTCTCGCTATTCGTGGCGGCGGGCAAGGGCGCGGCGTGGGCGGCGGTGATCGGTCTGTCCATCGTGGTGCTGGTCGCCATCACGATCAGTTTCCAGGCCAAGCGCACCGTGTCCTCCGGATCGCTGGGCACCTACACGGGTAACGGTCTGGGACCTGGCTTCGCTTTCGCCGCCGGGTTCAGCCTGCTGTTCGGTTACATCGGTTTCGCCACCACCGGAACCCTCGGCGGCGTGCTGTACCTCGATGCGTTCCTGGAGTCGATCGGCCTTGGCTCCCAGGCAGTCTGGTTCCGCCTGCTGCTGGTGATCGTGGTGGTCGGGGTCGCGGTGTACCTGCCGTACCGGGGAGTTTCACTGGCCGCGAAGTACGAACTGGCCTTCGAGTTGCTCGCCATCGCGTCGATCCTGGTGATCATCGTGGCCTCCTACATCGGTTACGGGTTCCGCATCGACTGGGAGCAGTGGAACCCCCAGCACCTCGGCTCCAGTGCCACGTTCATCGCGGCGGTCACCGCCGTGGGTTCCTATGCCGGTTTTGAGAGTGTCGCCTCGCTCGGGGCCGAGGCCAAGGACGCCCACCGCAACATCGCCAGATCCCTGCTGCGCGTGGTGATCCTGATCGGCGCCCTGTACATCTTCGCGACATACCCCCAGATCCTGCACTTCGGCGAGATCGACGGTGACAAGGCGGTGCTGCCGCAGCTCGCCACCAGTGTCGGGGTGGAGTGGGTGAACCAGATCGTCAGCGGTGCTGTCGCGATCGCATTCATCGTGTTCGTCACCGCGGTCACCACCGCCGCCGCGCGCTCGCTGTTCACCTTCGCCCACGAAGGCGCGCTGCCGCAGGTGTTCACCAAGGTGCACCCGACCTACAAGACGCCGTGGGCCGGTGTGGTGTTCGTCGGGATCCTGGCCCTCGCGTTCTCGATCACGGCCACGTTCAGCTCCGCGGGCCGGCTGGTGTTCGACGTCTACGGCGGCTACGTGGCCAACTGGGGCTTCCTGGTGAGCTATCTGCTGGTGGTCATCGCCACGCCGATCTGGCTGCGCAAGATCGGCGCCCTGACGCCGCAGCGACTCGCCGTGGCGGTCGCGGCCGCCATCGGCCTGGGGTACGTGATCGTCAGCAACTTCTACCCGGTGCCTGAGTTCCCGTTCAACATCCTGCCTTTCGTGTTCGGCGCCATCCTGCTGGCCGGACTGTCCTGGTACTGGTACCTCAAGCGGACCCGACCCGAGGTGGCCAAGCGCATCGGCACCATCCAGAGCATCTCGGATGAGGAACAGCAGCGGCTGCTCGATGCGGGTGTGACGCCGTGACGCTGACCCAGGACGCGTTGACTGCGGCGTCGGACGTGACCGGTTGGACCGTCGCCGAGGTAACCCCACGACACCACCCGCTGATCGCCGACTTCCTGGCCACCACGCCGGGGCTCGGCGGTCGCAAGTTCGCCGCCGATTCCCGCGATATCGCAGAACAACTCGGCGGTGTGTACCCCGGCTCGGCCGTCGTTCTCCTCGATGAGGCCGGCGCGGTGGCCGGATACGCAGCCCTGCACCGGCCGGACGGCGCTGAACCGGAGGTGTTGGGGAACTTCGTATTCGGTCCCCATGCCCCGACGGAGGCGGTGCGGGCGATCGTCGGCGACAGTGTCGAACGGTTCGGCCGGGTGGCCGTGCCCGGCGAGTACCTGCGGGTTTTCATCGGTGCCGATCAGGACGTGGCGATCGATGCGCTGGCTACCCGCGGAGCCCACCGGGAACGCCAATTCGCCAGCACCCGAAAGTCATTGCGTAACGAGGACGCCGTCGCTCTGGCCAATGCCCGGATCGAGTCGATCACGATCCTGTCGTGGCCCGAGGTCGTGGCGGAAGGTCTCACCGAACAGGTCAGGCAGGTGCAATTCGACACGTTCCGCGAGCATTTCGGGAACATGTCGAAAACCCCGCAGCGCTGGGAACATCATCTGGCCAGCCGGGCATTCACCCCGGATTTCAGCCTGGCCGCCGTGGATGACGGCGGTGTGGTGGTCGGCTATGTGCTGGGTTCCACCTACACCTCGGGAACCGGTGCGGACGAGATCCGCAGCGCCCACACCGACTACATCGGTGTGCGCGCGGACCGCCGCAAGGCCGGAACCGCGGAGCTGCTGCTGCGCAAGCTCTGGCTGGCGGCGCTGCGGCGGGGTTTCACCCATGCCTCGTTGGGCACCGACATCGCCAATGTCAGCAATGCCCATCTGCTCTATGCCCGGTTGGGGTATCGCACTGTCCGCGACGAGTACGCGTACCGGATCGACGCCGAGGAGAACGCTTAAATGTCCACCGAAACCACATATCTGAAGCGCCCCACAGGTTATGACGCCGAATTGCGCTCGGTGTTCGGGCCGATCTTCGAGCAGATCGCCGAGGGGAATCGGCAGCGCGAGGCCGACCGGGTGTTCCCGCACGAGCAGGTGCGCTGGCTGAGTGACGCCGGATTCGGCACCTTGCGGATCTCGGCAGAACAGGGCGGTTTCGGTGCGTCGCTGGAGCAGACCTTCCTGCTGCTGGCGGACCTGGGGGAGGCCGATCCCAACGTCGCCCACATCTGGCGCAACCATCTGGCCTTCGTCGAGGACCGGCTCAATGCGCCGGCGTCGGAGGACAACACCACCTGGATCAAGCGGTTTCTGGCCGGCGAGTTCGTCGGCGGTGGCTGGACCGAGGCCAACAATCTGACCCTGGCCAATCTGGCTACGACGGTGACCGAGGGGGACGGGCACTGGTTGGTCTCCGGCTCGAAATACTATGCGACCGGCAGTCTTTACGCCGACTGGCTCGATGTTCTCGGGCGCGGTGAGGACGGCGAGCTGTGGACGGCTCTGGTGCGTGCCGATGATCCCGGCGTCACTCTCATCGACGACTGGCGCGGGTTCGGCCAGCGCACGACGGGCAGCGGTTCGGCCCGCTACGAGCGGGCCCGGGCCGAGCGCGGCAACGTGTTCCCGGCGACCGAACGCTTCACCTACCAGGCGCACTTCTACCAGATCGCCATGCTCGCGGTGCTGACCGGAATCATCAGGGCGGCACAGCGGGACGGCTCGGCCGCGTTGACGGCCCGGCAGCGCAATTACCCGCAGGGGCTGGCCGAGGTGCCGGCCGCGGATCCGCAGTTGCTGCAGGTGATCGGCGAGGTGTCGGCGGAGGCGTTCGGCGCGACGGCCGCACTGGGGCAGAGCGCACGCAGCCTGGATCGGATCGTGGCCGGCCGGCTCGCGGGCAGTGATGGCCAGGCCCGCCAGTTGCTCGTCGACGCCGAGGTGGCCGTCACCCAGGCGCAGTTGGTGATCGTGGCCGCGGCGCTGCGGGCCACCACGCGGGTGTTCGATGCGCTCGGCGCCTCGGGCGTCTCCGAAGAGCTTGGCCTGGACCGGCATTGGCGCAACGCCCGCACGCTGGCTTCGCACAATCCGGTGGTCTACAAGGCGCGCATCCTCGGTGACTGGTTCATCAACGACAAGGATCCGGTGGCCGACCTGGTGTCACGGGGGCGCGGCGGGCAGGGCAACTGAGCCCGCCGGGGTCAGGCGACCTGTAGCACCGCCTTGCCGGCGACCTTGCGGCCCAACAACGCCAGGGCGGCGTCGGCGGTGTTCTCCCACGAGTCCCGCAGGCCGATCTGCGGATCGAGTTCACCATCGGCCAACAGGGTCAGTAGGTAATGCAGATCGGCCTGGAAGGGTGCGCGGACGGTGAACGGCTCCAACCGTTTCCGGTTGCCGATGCGGCGCTCCTGCTCGAAGTTGATCGTGGTGGGCTCGTTGGAGGCCATCCCGATGGACTGCACCGAGCCGCCGTCGGACACCAGGCTGAAGGCCTGCGCCAAGAGTCTCCCGCCGACGTTGTCGAGCACGCCGAACACCGGTTCGGTTACCGCATCGAGGCCGACCACGACTTCGGCCGCGCCGAGCTCCTCGAGCCCCTCACCCCGGGCCGGGCTGCCGACCGCGGCCACCACGTGAGCGCCGGCCCGGACGGCCAGCTGCACGGCGAATCGTCCGACGCCGCCTGAGGCGCCCGTGATGAGAACCCGTCGTCCCACCACCGGGCCGAGGGCCCGCAGTGCCTGCAGTGCCGTCACCCCGGCAACCGGCAGCGCGGCAGCCTCCTCGAACTCGACGAACTCGGGCAGCTCGGCCAGATTGTCGGTCGCGACGACGCGTCGTTCGGCCCAGCCGGCCTCGCCGCTGAATCCGACCACCCGGGCACCGACCGGGGGGCCGGAGCCGTCGGCGGCGGCCCGCACCACGACGCCCGCACTGTCCCAGCCGGGAACCTCGCCCGGGCGGCGCATCTGGTCGATGAAATGCAGCTCACCGAAGTTCAGCGCAATCGCGTGCACGTCGATCAGGGCCTGCGATTCGGCGGCCGAAGGTTCGGCGACGTCGTCGAACCGGAGATTCGCAGGAGCGTGCGGGTCATAGACGAGGGCTCGCATGAAGGGGCTAACCCCGGAGGGTGTTCCGCTATTCCCTCCCATAAGGTGGCGCACGTGAGCGAGAAGGACCGCATCCGCTGGGACGCGGCCTATGCCGATAGGGAGCCGGAAGCGGAGCCGGCGCTGCCGCAGGTGTTCAGCGGCCAGGCTGACCGGTTTCCCGTGGCAGGTTCGGCACTTGACGTCGCATGCGGAACAGGCCGGGGCGCGGTGTGGCTGGCTCAGCGCGGGCTACACGTGTGGGGCCTCGACGTGTCCGCCGTGGCGATCGCCCAGGCGAGACAGTCGGCCGTCCGCCATGGGGTGGCGGAACGCTGCCGTTTCGAGGTCGGGGATCTCGACCAGGGTCTGCCGGCCGGACCTCCGGTCGACGTGGTGCTGTGCCATCGCTTCCGCGATCCCGGGCTCTACCCGGCATTGGCCGTCCGTCTGCGACCGGGCGGCCTGCTGGCCATCTGTGTCCTGAGCGAAGTCGGCGCGGAGGTGGGTCGATTCCGCGCCGCTGCGGGCGAACTGGAGACGGCCTTTGCCGGTCTTGAGACGCTGGCCGCCTCCGAGGGTGACGGCCAGGCCTGGCTGGTCGCTCGGGCGCCCGCTACGGCGCGGCATTGACGGGCACCCGACGCGCCTGTGCGAGCAGCTCGCCCCAGGCGTTGAACGCCTCGGCGTATTCGGCCGAGGTCCCCGAACTACCGCCGGCGAGGTCGACCAAAGCCCTTGCGATGCTGCCGATTCCGATGCCGGTGCGCTGCACCACCCGCACCAGCTCGGCGAAGGCCTGATCCGGCGCGCAACCGCGCAGCGCGACCAGAACACCGATCGCCACGTCGATCTTGATGCGTGAAGTGTCGTCTGCGCGGAGGCGGTTGTAGCTCATGGTCCGAATGGTGCTCGCGCGGCGCCGCCGGATCCAGAGATCGGCGCACCGTGATTGTGTCCGCCGAGTGTCGTCGGTCGGCCACAATGGTGATATGTCCTGCCGAACCGCGATGTCAGTAGTGGCCACCGTGTCTGTGCTGACGGCGGGATGCGCACAGATGGCGGACGGGAGCGCGCTGAGAGCACAGAACTCTGTCCCTGTGGTCGACGAGACCTTCACCGATTCCGGACTCGAGGATGTCCTGATGCCGACCGGTGAAGCTGATGAGGTCATCGGTGTGACCGGACTGGAACCCATGGAATCCCGCGACACCAGCGACACGATGAACGTGAATGTCAATGAGGTGTCTGACGAGGATTGTCGCGCAGCGGTTTTCGGGGCACAGGAGGCGGTGTACGCGGGTTCAGGTTGGACTGGCGTGCGTGATCAGGTGCTGACGACGCCGCAATCCAGGCAGTCTGTGGAACAGACGGTGGTGCTGTATCCGTCGGGTGAGGCGGCTCGCAGTTTCTTCGACTCGGCGAGGCAGACCTGGCAATCCTGTAGCGGGCGCACCATCTCGATCGGTACCGGAATCGCGGAGACGCGTTGGGATATCGCTGACGTCGTCGCCGAGGAGTCGCTGTTCACCCAGTTCTCGTCTGCCCAGGAGCAGCCCGAGTGGCCATGTGATCACGCGCTCGCCGTTGCCTCGAATCTCGTATTCGAAACTTGGGCCTGCGGAGTGGGCATCAGTTACCAGGCCGCCGCCATGGCCATACAACTGGCGAACAGGGCGGCGGCCCAGTAGCTGGTCTAGGCGCTCCCCTCGGCGAACCGGCGCACCGCATCGATGAACACGTCGATCTCCTCGAAGGTGTTGTAGAACGCGAATGACGGCCGCACCGTGGCTTCCAGACCTAGACGGCGCAGGATCGGCTGGGCGCAATGATGCCCGGCCCGCACCGCAATGCCCTCGGCGTTGAGTGCCTTGCCGACTTCCAGCGGTTCATGCCCGGCCAGCACGAACGACAACACGCTGGCCTTCTCGTCGGCGGTTCCGACCAGTCGCACGCCCGGAATGGCAGCCAGTCGCGGGGTGGCGTACTCCAGCAAGGCGTGTTCGTAGGCCGCGATGCGATCGATGCCGACCCGCTCCACGTAGCGCAGTGCCTCACCGAGCCCGACCGCGTCGGCGATGTTGCCGGTGCCGGCCTCGTACTTGTTCGGCGGGCCCTGGTACAGCGACCGGTCCAGGGTGACATCGGCGATCATGTTGCCGCCGCCCTGCCACGGCGGGGTCTCGGCGAGCACGTCCTCGCGGCCGTACAGGGCGCCGATTCCGGTGGGCCCGTAGATCTTGTGGCCGGAGAACACGAAGAAGTCGGCCCCGAGTTCGGCCACGTCGATCGGGATGTGCGGGATGGACTGGGCCCCGTCGATCAGCACTCTGGCGCCGTAGCGGTGGCCGAGTTCGACGATGGTCTTGACCGGGGTCACCGTGCCCAGCGCATTGGACACCTGGGTGGCGGCAACGAGTTTCGTGCGGGGCCCGAGCAGATCCTCGAACTCACTGAGCAGCAGGTTGCCCGCGTCGTCCACCGGCGCCACCTTCAGCACTGCGCCGGTCTGCTGTGAGATCAGCTGCCACGGAACGATATTGGCATGGTGCTCGAGGTGGGTGATGACGATTTCGTCGCCCGGGCCCAGATGCTTGCCGCCCCACGCGTAGGCCACCAGATTGATCGCCTCGGTGGTGCCGCGGACGAAGATGATTTCCTCGACCTTCGATGCCCCGATGAAGCGGCGCACCGCTTCGCGCGCATCTTCGTACGCATCGGTGGCGCGGGCCGCCAGTTCGTGGGCAGCGCGGTGGATGTTGGAGTTCTCGTGCGCGTAGAAGTACGACAGCCGGTCGATGACCGACTGGGGCTTCTGGGTGGTGGCCGCGTTGTCGAACCAGATCAGCGGCTTGCCGTTGACGGTCTCACGCAGGATCGGGAAATCCGCGCGGATCGCGTTGACGTCGAAGACCTCGTGGTCATCACGCACGAACGGGACCGGCTCGGCTGCAACAGGATCGGTGGCAGGAGCCTGCAGGAAGTAGTAGCTCCCCGCATCCGCCGATGGTGCCGGCGATCCCGACCAGCCCAGATCCGGCACCGCGGGGACCGCGCCCGGCCAGGTCGGAGCCGACCCGCGTTCCTGGGGCGAGCGAAGCGACGGGGAGGGAGTGGGTGCCACCGGTGCCGGCGGGGGAGCGCTTGCCAGCACGCCGGGCACCGTCGGGACCAGACCCGTGGGGATCGCGAACGCCTCCAGGCCGCCGATGGGTGCGATAGGACTGGCCGCACCACCTCGGGGCGCGACCGGGACCACACCCGGAATACCTTCCGGCTCAGGCGTACTCGGTGCCGGTACGAAGACCTCCGGCACCGACACGAATTCGGCCGGAGTCGCCGGATGGGCCAGGCCGGCCGCAGCGGTGCCCGCTGATGACGCCGAGGTCGTATCCGGCGCCACCCCGCGCGGGGCGACCTGACTCGTCGCAGGTGGACTGTCTGGACCCGGCCGGAAGCTCGTCGCGAACAGCTGTGACGCCAGCGCGGTCAACTCGGCCGCGCTGATCGGCAGGTCACCTTCGGCGTCTACCGATCTGTACTCACTTGTACTCATGGAAGTGGTCCACTCCGACGTCCTCGAGGACCGCCAGCGCGTCGTCGGTGAGCACAGCCAGCGACGAGTACAGGGTCACCAGGTAGGACGCGATCGCCGACCGGTTGATGCCGGTGAACCGCACCGACAGGCCGGGGGCCTGCTCACCGACCAGCCCCGGCTGGAACAGGCCGACCACCCCCTGGCGCTCCTCACCGGTGCGCACCAGGATGAACTTGGTTTTGCCATCCTCGACGGGGACCTTGTCCGAGGGCACGATCGGGATGCCGCGCCAGGTGATGAACTGGGCGCCGAACAGGCTGACGACTGGCGGGGGCACGCCGCGGCGGGTGGCCTCGCGGCCGAATGCCGCCACGCCCAGTGGATTGGTCAGGAAGAACGCCGGGGTCTTCCACACCTTCGTGATCAGCGAATCCAGGTCGTCGGGGGTGGGAGTGCCGCGCAGGGTCTGGATGGTCTGCTCCGGCGTCACCTGCGACAGCAACCCGTACTCGGGGTTGTTGACCAGCTCGAACTCCTGGCGCTCCTTGATCGTCTCGATGGTCAGCCGCAGCTGCTGGGCCACCTGGTCGTGCGGGCTGGAGTACAGGTCGGACACCCGGGTGTGCACGTCGAGCAGCGTCGAGATCGAGCGCAGCGTGTACTCGCGCGGACTGGTCTCGTAGTCCACGTAGGTCTCGGGCAGCGGCTCTTCGGTACCCGCGCCTTCCTCCGAGTGGATCGCCACCCGGTCGGGGTTGACCACCCGGTTCACCCGGTAGAGGCCCGCCTCGACCGGCACCCAGCTCAGCAGATGCAGCAGAAACCGCGGGGTGATGGTGGAGAGCTGGGGAACGGTCTTGGTCGCATTCGCCAGCTGACGGGCGGCGAGATCGCCGAGTGCCTGTGATTCGTTCTGTGCGGACGTCACGGGTCCAACCTCCAACTGGTCAAAGTGGGTGTGGGCGGCAACGATACGGCCGAAACGTGTCCACGACAGTGTTTAGCGCGTGGACGATTCAAACTCGTCACCAATGTGTGAACTGGGCATTGCTGCCCACTTGCCGTATGGTGGGCCGCATGCAACAGGTCGAATCGCTGCGCGCCGCCATCGTGCGCTGCCTCGACGTGCGTTGTTGTTGTTGATTTTCTGACGCCCTCCTCTGCGTCGTCCGCCCGCTTTCTCGCGGTGCGTTGATGTGCGCGTATCCGGCCTTCAAGAAAGTCAACCCGTCATGTCTGTCCTGTCTGTAGCCGATTCCCGAGTCGAACTCCCGGCTTCCGGCCCGGTCGCCGTGCGCACGCGGATCCGTCCCCGCCGGACCGACCCGACGCCGATGACGCGTTACCGCGGTGGCACTTATTCGCACACCGTGGACACCGTGGTTTTCACCGACGGAACCTCGGCGCGCACCGACCTGATCAGGCTGAATCCAAATGTCGAGGCCTACTCGCTGGACTTCGCCGGCATCGCGCCCACCCGGCCGTCGCGGTATGAGGCCGCCACCTGGTCAGCTGTGCCCAACCTGCGCGCCCGGTCCTATGAGGCTGAGGTGGACTGGATCGTCCGCAACTCGTTTCCCACCCTCGGCACGGCTGAACTGAGCCGCCGGGTGCGGGCGGCCGGGGTGCCGCTGGGAGCGGCCAACCTGGCCGAACATGAGGCGATCGCGGCCACTCAGGCGGCCATCTGGTTGTTCACGAACGGACTGGCGCTGGACAACCGGCCGCGCAACGAACCGACGAGGGCTTACCCCGATGCCGACGCCATCGTGTTCGAGTTCGACGGGGCCCCCCAGTTGGGCGGCTACACGGTCGAATTGGAATCGACCGCCGCGGTGTCGTTGGTGCTGCAGAAGTCGCACGACGGCGAGCGGTGGGAGGACGTGGCGGCCTCGGGACTCAATGTCGCCGCGGGCCGTGGCACACATCGCAGGACCCTCGGGGTCGGCAGCACCGTGTCCTCGACCCGGCCCGGCCGTGGCCCCCAGGGCTACCGGTACTACCGGCTGGCCGTCCTGGCTGACCGTGACGCGCTGGTTCGGTTCACCGATATTCGGTTCTGGCTCAACGGATCTGGCGTGTATGCCAACTCCGACCGCGTCGTGCACCTGTACAACTACCTGACTGCCGGGGCCCGGGCGGCCCGGCGCGCCACGACACCTACCGCATTGTCGGCCGACGACGCGGTGGTCGAGGCCGGGCTGATCGGGCCGTTCCGGTTGCGGGCCACCGACAGTGCGGCGCTCGCGGTGTCGCACGGGTCGGTCGTCGATCCCGCCGGTCGGGAATTGAGCGGCGCGGTGCAACCCGGTGACGAGTTCTTTCTGCGGGTGCCCCCGGGCGTCGGTCAGCTCACGGTGACCGTGCGCGTCCCGGCCACCCCGGCCGGCTTCGGCGGCCGCGTGATCACCGGAGTCGCCCAGGGCGGTACGAGCGGACTCACCCCGGTGGTCCTGGTGACCCCGGCCCAGTTGGAGGTCGAGTTCGATGTCCAGTTTGACGCCGCCTGGGCGGATCCGCTGACCCGAACCGCCTAGCTGTCGTGACCCGGGAGGTTGTTGACGGCGTGCCTGCTTGAAAGTGGGAGGACCTCCTGACGGAGTGGATGTGTCTGGCATTCACCCGTAGGAGGTTCGCCGCCTGACAACAACGTGTCAGGTCACGACATTTAGACGTCGCCGACTGCGGCCCGGTTCCCTCACATGGCGGCCGCGGCCGTCGTCGCGAATGGTGAGCCACCACATGCCATCCTGGCGGTCGGTCGTGATCGTGATGGACCGGTGGCAGCGCAAACCCGTTCTCGTGTAGGCCCGCGTCGGACGCGCAATAGCGCTGGGCGCCATCCCGGTCCTATGGCTTCTCGGCGCATTGCCGATCTGGATGGTGGTCATCGCGCTCCTGACGTTTGGGCGTTCTCCGTCTTCGGGGTCGCCGCGACCCAGTGACTGCTTCTCTGCCTGGTTCCGCGCACACCTGGTCCGAGCCAACGCAAGCCTCGATGAAACAGACGCTGCTGCAGCGACACTGGGCCTCTTGGCAGTCTCAACCCATATCTGGTTTCTCGCCCCGGAGCGCCCACACCGCACGGATCGCGTCGTCATCATGGTGAGCCGCCTACCAGCAGATATCCGCTATTACGTAATTATGTACTACCGTCACTTGTGTGGAGAGCTTCGAAGAACGGTTCGCACGCATCGAGCAACGTCTCGCCGTCATCGAGGAGCGCGTCGTTGTGGAGCGCGTCGCCGACGGGTCCGCCAGGGAGGAGGAGCGCACCCGACCGGGTGCGCTCGCAGCGCTGGAGGACCTCAAATCGCGACTCGACCCGCCCGGCGGTGTGACCTATGCCGGCTGGATCGAACGCGGCGGGCAGCCGTTGCAGTGGCAGTTCGGTCACACCCTCACTGACCTCGAGGAGAATGACTGGACGTCTCTTGCAGAGCGGTTCGATGCGCTAGGCAACCCCGTACGACTGAAGCTGCTCCAGTTGGTGTGGGCAGGCCATGAGACCGTGGCCGATCTCACCGGGCAGGAGGGGATCGGCACGACCGGACAGGTCTACCACCACCTCAACGCGTTGGTCGCCGTTGGTTGGCTGATCCAGAGCACACGAGGTCGGTACACGGTGCCGGCAGATCGGGTGGTACCGCTACTCGTGATCCTCTCCGCGGCGCGGGGTATCGCATGAGACTGCCGCCGCGCACGTGTGCCGCCGCCCTCGGCGCGATGATCGTCCTCGCGGTGGGAATCGTCAGCCGTCCCACCCCGCCCACACTCGGTCCGGCCACTGGCGACCCCGAACTCATCGCCCGGGTTGCACCTCTCCTGCACGGGCTGCGCGACCGCGTTAGCGTCGTGTACATCCGCGACCGTGCATTGACAGAGGCACACTTCGGCGCCGATTCGAACACCGTCTACGAGATCGGATCGATCACGAAGACCATGACCTCTCTGGTCTTTGCAGAAGCCGTGGAGGCGGGTGAGCTGACACCCGACACCCCGCTGGGGAGCCTGCTCGACCTGGGCGGCAGTGCGGTAGCCGACGTAACGCTCGAGGAACTTGCCAGCCACCGGTCGGGCCTGCCGCGGATCGCCAACCGGCCGCGAGATCTGGCCGGCGCCAGTCTTGCCGTGCTGCGGCACCGCAATCCCTACACAGCCGACGCCGCGACGCTGCTCACCCAGGCGCGCTCAGCGAATCTCTCTGGGCGCGGCTCCTTTTCGTATTCGAACCTGGGCGTAGCCCTGCTCGGCGAGGCGCTCGCCGAGCACGCCAGGACCAACTACCCGGCAATGCTCGACCGCCACCTGTTCCAACCGCTCGGGATGACACGCTCCTTCACCCCACTCTCCGCATCAGAGTTGTCCTCGGATGCGCCGACCGGTTGGAGCGCGAAAGGCCAACCCGAGCAGGCGTGGCCCCTGAACGCGTACGCGCCCGCCGGCGGGGTGCGCTCGACACCGGCGGACATGGCGCGTTACGCACAGGCCCTGCTCGACCGCCGCGCACCGGGCCTCAGTGCGCTCGACCCACGCTGGGAGGTGGGCAATGACATCCGGGTGGGCCGCGCATGGTTCACTCACCGGATCGGCGACGTGGACCTCACTTGGCACAACGGCGGCACAGCAGGGTTCTCCAGCATGCTCGCTCTCGACCGCGAGCACGCCGCGGCGGTGGTCGTCCTGGCGAACAGTGCCGTCGGCGTAGATGAGATCGCCATCCGCATCCTGGTCGACGCGGCATGACAGATACCGTCACCGTGGTGGTAAACCTCGCCGTAGCGGCCTCGTTGCTGGCGATCCCCGCGGCATACACCCTCACCGCCTGGCGCGAACGCGCGCGCGAACAGAGAAACCGACGCGGCACCGATGACCGGTTGACTGTGCTTACGACGAGCAGCGCCGCCGTCGCCGTCCTGGCGCTGGCGCGCGCCCAGGCCGACTGGAGTCAGTTGCCCGTAGCAATCTGGATCGGCGCCGTGGCCACCCTTGCGCTCGGGGCCGCCGGCAGGATTCGGCGGCTGCCGGATCTGCCCTGGGTCGCACGGCGTTCCAGCTGGCGGCTTGCCAAAATTACGATAACCGCTGTGATTTCGATTGCACTCCTCGCGCTGACCGTAAGCTGAGCCGTCTCCTAGTGACTAGCGGGCAGCGACGATGGTAACGCCGCCAGGCTCCCATCTAGCTGTGGCCCAACAGGATTCGGAATGCCGGGCCAGGATGGCGAATGCGTGCGCCTGACAACAACGTGTCAGGTCACGACAGCTAGCCGCCCACATCTGTAGAACGTAGGCCTCCGGCCTACATCGGCGCGTTGGCGGGCTGGAAGACCCCGGAACTGTCGGATTCCTCCTCGGCGCGGATGACGTGCACCACGGCGTTGATCTGGGCCAGGTGGGTGAACGCCTGCGGGAAGTTGCCGAGGTGGCGACCGGTGCGCGGCTCGATCTCCTCGGCGTACAGATGCAGCGGGCTGGCGAACGACAGCAACCGCTCCAGCAGGTGCTTGGCCCGGCTCACCTCGCCGATCTCGACCAGCGCGGACACCAGCCAGAACGAACAGATGGTGAAGGTGCCCTCTTCGCCGGACAGGCCGTCGTCGGTCTCCTCGACCCGGTAGCGCAGCACCAGGCCGTTCTCGGTTAGCTCGTCGGCGATCGCCAGCACGGTCGCCCGCACCCGGGGGTCGTCCGAGGGCAGGAACCGCGTCAACACCGCCAGCAGCAGCGACGCGTCCAGCGCGGGATCGCCGTAGCGCTGGGTGAGCACGCCGCGGGAATCGACCCCGCGGGCCAGGATGTCGGCCTTGATCTCCTCGGCGGTCGCCCGCCACTGCTGCGCGTAGCTCTTCTCGCCCTGCAGCTCGGCCAGCTTCGAACCGCGATCCAGCGCCACCCAGCACATGATCTTGCTGGAGGTGAAGTGCTGCGGTTCGCCACGCACCTCCCAGATGCCGCGGTCTGGTTCCTTCCAGTGCTTGATGGCTTCCTCGACCTGGTTCTTCAGCACCGGCCACAGCGCCTCGGGAATCTGCTCCCGTGATTTGGCGTGCAGGTACACCGAATCGAGCATGGTGCCCCAGATGTCGTGCTGCATCTGGTTGTAGGCACCGTTGCCGATCCGCACCGGCCGGGCGTTGTCGTAGCCCGACAGGTGGTGGAGTTCTTCTTCGACGAGGCTGCGCTCGCCACCGACCCCGTACATCACCTGCAGTGGGTGGCGTTCGCCGTTGTTGGCACCGGACACATCGGCGATGAACGAGAAGAAATCGTCGGCTTCCCGGTCCAGTCCGAGCGTGTACAGGCCCCACAGTGCGAATGTGGAGTCGCGAATCCACGAGTAGCGGTAGTCCCAGTTACGTTCGCCCTGAGGGGTTTCCGGCAGTGACGTGGTGGGTGCGGCCAGCAGGGCTCCGGTCGGCGAGTAGGTCAGGCCCTTGAGCGTCAGCGCGCTGCGCTGCAGGTACGACCGCCACGGATGATCGGGGAAGTCGCCGATGTTGATCCACTGCCGCCACGACTCACTGGTCTTCCACATCTTCTCGGCGGCTTCGTCGAAGGTCTGTGGGGCCGGGTGCTTGGACCAGCTCAGCGCGACGAACACGTTGTCGCCCTCGGTGAGCCGCGTGCGGGCACGGGCCTCACGGCCCTCGATACCGATCCGCAGATTGGAGGTGAGCCGCAGCGTGGGGTGCGAATCCGGGTTGCGGCTGGCGCGCGCGATGGCTTCGCCGTAGGCCGGGCCGGAGTACTCCCATGACGCACCGACCCGGTGGTAGTCGAACGCCGGTTCGCAATTCATCACGAGTTCGACGGTGCCGCTGACACAGCGCACGGTGCGCAGCAGGATGTGCTCGGCGTCCCAGTCCATCGGGGTGCGCCGATGCGTGCGTGAGCGGGAGTCGATGTCGTGCCATGGGCCCATCACCAGCGCGTCGCGCACGATCAGCCAGCCGGTGTGGGTCTGCCAGGTGGTCTCCAGGATCAGGCTGCCCGGCAGGTAGCGCCGCGCCGAGGGAACGGTCACACCGTAGGGACCGAGCCGGAAGTGGCCCGCGCTGCGGTCCAGGATGGCGCCGAACACGCTGGGGGAGTCTGGCCGGGGGACACACAGCCATTCCACCGAGCCGGCCGAGGAGATCAGGCAGGTGTTCTCGCAGTCGGACAGGAAGCCGTAGTCGGCGATCGGTGGGAACGGGTTCCGCAGCGACCCGGCCGACGTGTAGGGCACCGGGGCGGTCACCGTCAGCGGTGCCTCGGGTGCCTTGGGAGTGTCAGATGTCTTGTCGAGTGCCGCGACGACATCCGTGGGCTCGGTGTGTTGCAGGACCATCCGAACATCATCATCTGCGGATACAGGTGTCGTCTACCCAAGCGACGCGTGTCGAATGTTACGGGCGGGACGGGGCCGATCAGGTGATCGCCTAGGCTTGCCCCATGGCGGCAATCCTGAACTGGTGGGACGGCGTCGAACTGTGGCTGACCGGGCTGCCGTTCGTCGTACAGACCGCTGTGGTGATGCCGGTGGTGTTGGCATTGGCTTATGGCAGCGCAGTGGTGCTCGACGGCGCGCTGGGCTGGGGAATCACGGGGTTGCACCGGCTGCGCCACGCCCCGGTAGACGAGGTGGAGTCCGAGTGAACGGTATGCCGCGCTCACGTGTCACGTTGATCTTGATTCTGTTGGTCGTCCTGGTCATCGTGATGTGGTTGCTGACCCGCTAGCCGCGAGACACATCGCTCGACGGGCGCGACGCCGGAATTCTGTTATTCTTCGCGCCATGCATTCAGCGTCCGGCAAGACTGAGAGCCATGTCTTGGCTCTCATTGCCGTGGGTTCACGCGCTGTTGCAGACGTCGCCTGTTGTCGCTGACTCCAACCCGTCCGCGGTTTGGTGTCGGTGGCGGTTCTGTGCCCGGATGCTCCTCTCTTGCCTCCCTCGCCTCCATTGCCTTTCCGCCTGACGGACCTCGCAATGTCCGCTGTCCGCAAGAAAGGTCATCAGTGCCCGTTTACAGATCCAACCTCAGCCGGTTCCTACGGTCCTCCTCGCGTGCGGGGCTCTGGCGAACTGCCACCGTCCTCGCCACCACCGGCGTGCTCGCCGTCGGCTGCGGCGGCGGTGCCAGCGATGTCGCCGGCGGTGACCAGGGCGCCGCAGGTGCCGACACCACGCTGACGCTCGTCGCCTACGCAGTGCCCGAACCGGGCTGGAGCAAGATCATCCCGGCATTCGCCGCCACCGAAGAAGGCAAGGGCGTCGCGGTGCGGACGTCGTACGGCGCCTCGGGCGACCAGTCCCGGGCCGTGGCCGACGGCAAGCCGGCCGACATCGTCAACTTCTCCGTGGAGCCCGACGTCACCCGGTTGGTCAAGGCCGACAAGGTGGCCGACGACTGGAGCGCAGGCAACACCAAGGGCGTCCCGTTCGGTTCTGTGGTGTCATTAGTGGTGCGCAAGGGTAACCCCAAGGGCATCAAGGACTGGGATGACCTGCTGCAGCCCGGGCTCGAGGTGGTCACCCCGAGCCCGCTGAGTTCGGGTTCGGCCAAGTGGAACCTGCTGGCGCCGTACGCGGCAAAGAGCAACGGAGGCAAGGACTCCGCGGCCGGTCTCGACTTCGTCAACAAGCTGGTGACCGAGCACGTCAAGACCCGTCCGGGTTCGGGCCGAGAGGCCACCGACGTGTTTCTGCAGGGCACCGGCGACGTGCTGATCAGCTACGAGAACGAGGCGATCAACGTCGAGCGGCAGGGCAAGGATGTGGAGCACATCAATCCGCCTCAGACCTTCAAGATCGAAAACCCGGTGGCCGTCGTCAAGACCAGTCCTCACGCCGACAAGGCCAAGGCGCTGGCGAACTTCCTGCTCACCCCCGAGGGGCAGAAGTTGTGGGCCGAGGCCGGATTCCGTCCGATCGACCCCGCGGTGGCGGCGGACTTCGCCAAGGACTTCCCGACGCCGGAGAAGCTGTGGACCATCGCTGATCTCGGCGGATGGAAAGAGGTCGACCCGGCGTTGTTCGACAAGGAAAACGGCTCGATCACCAAGATCTACAAGCAGGCGACTGGATGACTTCTGTAGCCCAGCCCGATTCGGCTGTGCCCGCGCCGGGGGATTCCACCCCCGGCGCGCGGCCCGGCCGCTACGGCAGCACCTCACTGCGCGTGGGTGCAGCTTCGATCTGGTTGAGCGTCATCGTGCTGCTGCCGTTGGCGGCCATCCTGTGGCAGGCGGCCGGTGGCGGGTGGAACGCCTTCTGGCTGGCCGTCACGTCCAACGCGGCGATGGAATCTTTCCGGGTGACGCTGACCATCTCGGCCGGCGTCACCGTGGTGAACCTGTTCTTCGGGCTGGTAGTGGCCTGGGTACTGACTCGCGATGACTTCCCCGGTAAGCGGTTGGTCGACTCGGTGATCGACCTGCCGTTCGCCCTGCCGACGATCGTGGCGAGCCTGGTGATGCTGGCGCTGTACGGCCCGGCCAGCCCGGTCGGGCTGCACCTGCAGCACACCAAATGGGGTGTGGGCGTCGCGTTGCTGTTCGTCACGTTGCCGTTCGTGGTGCGCTCGGTGCAGCCGGTGCTGATCGAGCTCGACCAGGAGACCGAAGAGGCGGCCGCCTCGCTGGGCGCCAACAACCGGGTGATCTTCGTGAAGGTGATCCTGCCGGCATTGCTGCCGTCTCTGCTGTCGGGTGCGGGCCTGGCGTTCTCCCGGGCCATCGGCGAGTTCGGCTCGGTGGTGCTGATCGGTGGTGCGGTACCCGGCGAGACCGAGGTGTCCTCGCAGTGGATCCGGACCCTGATCGAAAACGACGACCGCACCGGTGCCGCGGCGATCTCCATTGTGTTGCTGCTGATCTCGTTCGTGGTGCTGTTCGTGCTGCGCGCGGTGGGTTCGCGTGCGGCCAAACGTCAGGAGCTTTCGGCATGACGCTCTCACCGTCGGTGCGTTACCTGCTGCGCTTTCTGGCCCTGGCTTATGTGGCGGTGCTGGTGGTGGTCCCGGTCGGGCTGATCCTGTGGCGGACCTTCAGCCCTGGTGTCGGAGCGTTCTTCGCTTCGGTGGGCACACCCGCGGCCATCTCGGCGCTGCAACTGTCGCTACTGGTGGTGGCAATCGTGGTGCCGCTGAACGTGTTGTTCGGCGTTCCTACGGCCTTGGTGTTGGCGCGCAACCGGTTTCGCGGCAAGAGTGCCCTGCAGGCCGTCATCGACCTGCCGTTCGCGGTGTCACCGGTGGTCGTGGGTGTTGCGCTGATCCTGCTGTGGGGTTCAGCGGGACTGCTCGGCTTCGTCGAGAACAACCTCGGACTCAAGATCATCTTCGGTTTCCCCGGCATCGTGCTGGCCAGCATCTTCGTCACGGTCCCGTTCGTGATCCGTGAGGTCGAACCGGTGTTGCATGAGATCGGCACCGATCAGGAGGAAGCCGCCGCGACGCTGGGGTCGACCTGGTGGCAGACGTTCTGGCGGATCACGCTGCCGTCGATCCGGTGGGGCCTGACATACGGGATCGTGCTGACAATCGCCCGCACGCTGGGGGAGTTCGGTGCGGTGATCATGGTGTCCTCGAACTTGCCGGGCACCTCCCAGACGCTGACCCTGCTGGTGGCCGACCGCTACAACCGCGGCACCGCCGAATCGGTGTACGGGGCGTACGCCATCTCGACTTTGCTCATGGCGGTTGCCGTGGTGGTCCTGGTTGTCCAGGTGATCCTCGACCGACGCCGAACCAAGGCCGCGCAGTAGGCCCGAGAAGGAGACAAGAGCTATGACCGACGCGATCGTGGTTCGGGGCGCCAACAAGCATTACGGCGAATTTGCGGCGCTCGACAACATCGACTTCGAAGTGCCGTCAGGTTCGTTGACCGCGCTGCTGGGCCCGAGTGGTTCGGGCAAGTCCACGCTGTTGCGCGCCATCGCGGGCCTGGATCAGCCTGACAGCGGCACCATCACCATCAACGGGCACGACGTCACCGGGGTGCCGCCGCAGCGCCGCGGGATCGGGTTCGTGTTCCAGCACTATGCGGCGTTCAAACATCTGACCGTCCGCGACAACGTGGCATTCGGCCTTAAGATCCGGAAGCGTCCCAAGGCCGAGGTCAAGGAGAAGGTCGACAATCTCCTGGAAGTGGTGGGGCTGGCCGGTTTCCAGACCCGCTACCCCAACCAGCTCTCCGGTGGTCAGCGTCAGCGCATGGCGCTCGCGCGGGCGTTGGCAGTGGATCCGCAGGTGCTGTTGCTCGACGAGCCGTTCGGGGCGTTGGACGCCAAGGTTCGTGACGATCTGCGCACCTGGTTGCGCCGTCTGCACGACGAGGTGCACGTCACCACGGTGCTGGTGACCCACGACCAGGCCGAGGCGCTCGATGTGGCGGACCGGATCGCGGTACTCAATAAAGGGCGTATCGAACAGGTCGGCTCACCGACCGAGGTCTACGACGAGCCCGCGAACGCGTTCGTGATGTCGTTTCTGGGTGCGGTGTCGGAGCTGAACGGAATCCTGGTGCGTCCGCACGACATTCGTGTCGGCCGTAACCCGGAGTTGGCCGTCGCGGCAGGCGATGGCACCGCCGAGGCCACCGGGGTGCTGCGGGCCACCATCGACCGGATCGTGATGCTCGGATTCGAGGTGCGGGTCGAATTGACCGGCGCCGCAACCCATGTCCCGTTCACCGCGCAGATCACCCGCGGTGACGCCGAGGCGCTGGGGCTGCGGGAGGGCGACACGGTCTATGTGCGCGCGACGCGCGTTCCTCAGATCGCCGGGGGCGTGCAGATTCCGGCGCGTGGCGAAGAGCCATCGACGGACTCCGAGAAGACCACCGACGAGGATGAGGCGCTGACCGTCAGCTGAGACGGTCAGGCCCACCCGGTCAGGCCAGGGTCAGGAACAACTTCTCCAGCTCGGCGACGTCCATGGTCTCGTCGCTGTTGCCGTTGATGCATTCGCGCAGACTGGTTGCGACGATCTTGAATCCGGCACGGTCCAATGCGCGGGACACCGCGGCGAGCTGGGTGACGACGTCCTTGCAGTCGCGGCCCTGCTCGATCATGGCGATAACGCCCGAGAGCTGTCCCTGGGCACGGCGCAGCCGGTTGAGGATGGCGGAGATCGATTCCTCGTCGCAGATCATGTTGTACCCCTTCAAAGTTGGGCTTGTTGACTACCATCATACCCACGGGGGTATGTGTGTATGGTCATGTTGTCGTAGCGGGTGAGCCGAAAAGCCATCGCAGCGGACACCACCCGAGGCGGGCGCAGGTCAGGTTGCCGAGGCCGGCCAGTACGGTCAGACCGGCCGCGGTGAGCCCGACGACGGGGTGGACTTCCTGGCCGAGGATCAGCGACGCCATCAACAACACGAACCAGCCGAAGGCCCGGCGTACCGCGTCGGGGTCGACGCGCGTGGTCAGGCGGGTGCCCAGCAGGCTGCCCAGCACCGCCGCGGCGGTGATTGCGCCGGCGATCGTCCAGTCGATCGGCACGGTGCTCAGATGTCCGGCCAGACCTGCGGCCGAGTTCATCGTGATCACCAGCAATGAGGTTCCGACCGCGACGGGCATCGGCAGGCCGCCCAGCAGGGCAAGGGCGGGCACCACGAGGAATCCGCCGCCTGCCCCGACGGCGCCGGTCACCACCCCGACCCCGAGCCCCATCAGCAGAACCTTGGCGACCGGCATCGTCTGCGTCGTCGGTGCGCACGCCTTGCGGCCCTTGATCATTGCGATCCCGGTGGCGGCCATCACCACCGTGAAGGCGATCAGCAATACCGAACCGGCGACGACATAGCTCAGCAGCCCGCCCAGGTACGCGCCGACCATGCCGGCCGCCCCGAACATCAGGCCACTACGCCACTGCACGCGGCCGGCGCGCGCATGCGACAGGGTGCTGACCGCGCTGGTGACCCCGACGACCAGCAGCGAGGTGGCGATCGCCTGCTTGGCCTCCATGCCGGCCACATATGCCAACAGCGGAACGGTCAGGATCGAGCCGCCCCCGCCGAGGAGCCCGAGGGACACCCCGACCAGGACGGCCAGCGCGACAGCGACGGCGATCATGCCAACGCGCCGGAAGGTGTTTGTTTGGAACCGATCAGCTGCTCCACGATGCTCTGGGCATCACACGACGCGCCCCGGTTGTACGGCAGCTTCGCCAGCATCATGCCCATCGCGCAGGTGTTCGTCAGCGCCGCGGTCGTCAATCCGGTCCCGATGGCAGCGGCGACCCATTTCAGCTTGGGTGCCGCAATGCTGCCCAGGACGCTGCCGAGCACGATCGACCCCGCAACCAGGCGGACCTGACGTTCCAGATCCCACCGCTGCGCGCCGCGGCGAACCCCGAATCCCTTGTCCTGCCAGGCGGTCATGCCGCCCTCGAGGATCGAGACATTCGGCAGGCCGGCGTCCCGCAGGGTCTGCCCGGCGGTGCTTGCGCGCTGCCCCGAGCGACAGATCAGCACGACGTCCTCGTCCAGATGCTGGGCGATCTCGTCGCGGTGTTCCTGCAGCAGATCCAGCGGCACGTTGTAGGCGCCCGGGATATGGGCGGTTTCGAACTCACCGGGGGTGCGGACGTCGATCAGCCGCGGGCCGGCACCGGCCTGCCTGAGTTCATTCAGTTCGGCGGCATCGAGGATTGACGAGGCGGACATCAGGCAAGACCTTTCAGCATCAGGTTCCAGTACATGGCGGGCAGCCCGTACTTCTTCAGCAACCAGTACGGCCGGTGCGGTTTCACCGGATCGAGTAGGGGGAAGGAGGGTTTGAGTGCGAAGTCGTAGTCGAACTCTGCGAGCAGCATCTCGCGTGAGGACGTGACGATCGGGCAGGACGCGTAGCCGTCGTACGACCCGGTGAGCGGGCGTCCGCGCAGTACCGCATCGATGTTCTCCACGACAGCGGGCGCCTGCTTACGAATGGCCGCACCGGTTTTCGAGTTCGGCGACGATCCCGCATCACCGAGTGCGAACACGTTCGGGTAGCGGACGTGCTGCATCGTGTGCTTGTCGATGTCGACATACCCGTTGGCGTCCCCGCCGACATGGCTCGTGGACAGCGGGCTGGTCTTGATCCAGTCCGGTGCCGACTGATGCGGGACCGCGTGGAGTACGTCGTAGGGGAGGACGGCGTCCGTGCCATCCGCCACGCTGGTCATCGTGACCTTGCGGGACGCCGAATCGATGGACCGCACTTCGCTTCCGGTGTGCAGGGTGATGCCGTAGTCGGCGATGACCTTGTCCAGGTTGTCGGCGATCGCGGGGATGCCGAAGATCCGCGGGGTCGGGACCACCAGGTGCACGTCGATCTTGTCGAGCACACCCTGCCGCTGCCAGTGGTCGCAGGCCAGGTAAGCGATCTTCTGAGGTGCGCCGGCGCACTTGATCGGCCCGGACGGCATGGTGAACACCGCGGTGCCGGACCGGGTGTTGCGGATGAATTCCCATGTGCGCGGGGCGAGATCGAAGCGGTAGTTGGACGACACACCGTCCTTGCCCAGCGTGTCGGTCAGACCCTCGGTGCGCTCCCAGTCGAGCTGGATGCCCGGGCATACGACCAGCACGTCGTAGGAGTAGGTCGCACCATCGGTACACGTGACCGTGTTGGCGTCCGGATCGACGGCTGTCACCGCGCTCTTGATCCAGGTGGCGCCCCGCGGCATGACCGAGGCTTCGGCACGCTCGGTTTCGGCGGCCGTGGCCTGGCCGCCGCCGACCAGCGTCCACAACGGCTGGTAGTAGTGCTTGTCGGACGGCTCGATGATCGCCACGTCGGTGTAGTGCTTGCGTAGCAACCGGGCCGCCACGGTGATTCCGGCCGTGCCGCCGCCGATGATCAGGACCTCATGCTTGCGTGAGGTGGACATACCTGTTCTGTCTTCCTATCTCTCAAACGGGTTGTACTGCATCCAGATTGGGCGGGATGTTGGCTCAGGCGGTTTGGGTGCTTTCCGCCCAGGCGCCGTAGCCACCGAGGATGTCGCTGACATCGGCGAAACCGCGCCGGCGCAGCAGGCTGGCCGCCACCGATGAGCGGTAGCCGCCGGCGCAGTAGACCACGGTCGGGCGGGCGGGATCCAATTCGCCGGTCCGGTCCGGCAGCTGGCCCACCGGAATGTTGACCGCGCCCGGGATCATGCCCGCCTCGGTCTCGCCGGGATTGCGCACGTCGACGATCTGCAGATCCGCGACCGTGGCAGCGCGCTCGCCGAAGGCGGTGGCGGTCAACCGTGAGGCGACCGTCACATCGTCCTGGTGCTCGAACATCGTCCGCTCCGGGTTGTCGATGTAACCCAGCACACGGTCGAATCCGATGCGGGCCAGCCGGTTTTTGCCTTCACGTTCTTCGCCCGGGTCGGTGACCAGCACGATGTCGGCGTCGGGTTTGACCACCGAGCCGGCGAATTCGGCGTAGCGCCCGGCGAGTCCGATGTTGATCGCGTTGCGCAAATGGCCCAGCGCGAAGTCCTCGGGGCTGCGGCCGTCGATCAATATGGCTCCGTTTGCGACGGCGTCGGTGGCCCGGTCGTAGTCCAGTGCCTCTGGCGTGGCCTCCTCGTCCAGCAGCGCGCGGTCCTTGCGGTTGAGGATCGCGTCGTACACGAAGTAGCCCGGGGCGGGCGGCTGGCCGGCGGTGACCAACTCGACGAAGGACTCCTTGTCGGGTGCGCGCAGCGCGTAGTTGGTCTGCTTCTGCTCACCCATGGTGGACGACAGCTCGGTGGACAGGTTCTTGCCACAGGCCGAACCCGCTCCGTGTGCCGGGAAGACCCGGGTGGCATCGGGCAGCGGCAACAGCTTCTCGTGCAACGAGTGGTAGAGCTTGTCTGCCAGCTCGTCTCGGGTGAATCCGATCGAGGCCAGCAGGTCGGGCCGGCCGACATCGCCGATGAACAGGGTGTCGCCGGTCAGGACACCGTAGGGCACTGCGTCGTCGGCGTGCTCGTAGACCACGATGCTCATCGACTCGGGGGTGTGGCCCGGGGTGTGGCGGAATTCCAGGACCACCTCGCCCAGTGAAATGCGTTGGCCGTCTTCGACTCCCATGTGATCGAACTCCGGCTTGGCGACTGACGAGTACACGATCTTGGCGCCGGTGGCTTCGGCCAGCTCGAGGTGGCCGGACAGGAAGTCGGCGTGGAAGTGGGTCTCGATCACGAGGGTGATCTGCATGCCGAGCTTCTCGGCATCGGCGACATACTCAGAGACGTCGCGCTGCGGGTCGACGACCACGGCGCGCCCGGATGACTCATCGCCGATCAGGTACGACGCGTGCGACAGGCAGTCCAGGTAGTACTGGATGAACTTCATTGTTCGACTCCTCAGTGAGCGGTCTGCATACCTAGGGGGGTATACCAACAAGTTCGAATATACCCCTTGGGGTATAGGAGTCAAGCCGACGAAGACGCCCCCGGGGTGGTGTCCGGGGGCGTGACTGCTCTGAGAATGGCGGGGTCAGGCGGCGAAGCCGGTGCTGCGTGCGGCCAGCGCCTCTTCGTAACGGTCCAGCACCGTGGCCGCCACCAAGCGGTGCGGCCCGAGTGGTTCGGCCATCGGAATGCCTGCGGCGCAGGCGAATTCGGCAACCCGGTCGGTGATGCGACCGTGCGCCAGGAACCAGGGGGCGATCACCAGGCGGCGGGCGCCGCGTCGGCGCAAGCTATCGGCGGCCTCGGGCACGGCCGGCGTCTGCCCTGTGGCGAACGCCACCTGGGTACCGGCCCAGCGGGTGCCCTCGGCCAACGCACCGGCCAGGGCGGCGGTACGCGCATTGGCGGCCGGGTGGGACGAGCCCACCCCGACCAGGATCACGCCGAGGTCGGCGTCGAACCGGGACACTCCCACCGATGTCAGCCGCTCCCGCGCCACCTGCAGCAGCCGGGGGTCGTCGCCGAGCACATCGGCCTGCGTCACCTCGGCGCCGGAGTTGGCGATCAGCTCGGGAATGTCGACCCGGGCGTGATAGGCGCTGCCCAGCAGCAGTGGCACCACCACGGCGCCCGGCTCGACATCGGGCAGCACCTCGGTGAGGTTGGGCGCGTTCTGTTCGCAGAACGCGACCCGTACCTCGGTGTCCGGCAGTAGGCGGCGCAGATGTCCGCCGATGGCGTGCGCGTTCGCCGACGAACGCGGGTCCGCGCTGCCGTGTGCGGTGAGAACGAGTGTCACGGCTTCCTCACGAGGCGTGCAGCCCGCACTCCGTCTTGGTCTGACCGGCCCACCGGCCGCTGCGCGGATCGGCGCCCTCCGCCGGCTTGCTCGTGCACGGTGCGCATCCGATGGACGGATAGCCCTCGTGGACCAGAGGATTGACCAGGATGTCGTTGGCCTCGATATAGGCCTGCATCTCGTCGTCGGACCAGGCCGCGATCGGGTTGATCTTGACCAGGCCGAAAGCACTGTCCCAGCTGATCAGCGGGGCGTTGGCGCGGGTCGGCGCCTCGACCCGGCGGATACCGGTGACCCAGGCGGTGTAGCCTGCCAGTGCCTTGCCCAGCGGCTCGACCTTGCGCATCCGGCAGCAGGAGGCGGCGTCGCGGGCGAACAGGTCCTTGCCATGCAGGTCATCCTGCTGGGCAACCGTGTTCTCCGGGCGGACGTTGACCACGTTCACGCCGTACACCTGCTCCACGGCGTCACGCGTGCCGATGGTCTCGGCGAAGTGGTATCCGGTGTCCAGGAACAGCACGTCGACGCCCGGGCGCACCTTGGCCGCCATCTCGACCAGCACCGCATCCTGCATGTTCGAGGCCACCACGTAGTTGCCACCGAAGTGCTGGTCGGTCCAGCGCAACAGCTCCTCGGCGCCGGCGTCGGCCAGCTCGGCCGCGCCCTGCTCGGCCAGTTCCTTCAGCTCGGTCTCAGTCAACCCACTCACCTCTGCACTCATCGCAAATCAGCCTCGTCGGCACGAACGGCCCACTGGGCGAAACGCTCGCCGTCCTCGCGTTGTTTCACGAAGTTGCGAACGAGCCGCTCGACGTAGTCGCCGAGTTCGCTGGACGACACCTTGTGCTGGCGCAGTTTGCGTCCGAAGCCGCTGTCCAGGCCGAGGCTGCCGCCCAGATGCACCTGGAAACCTTCCTCGGGTCCGTTGCCGTCGTCGATCATCTGCCCCTTGAAGCCGATGTCGGCGATCTGGATGCGGGCGCACGAGTTCGGGCAGCCGTTGAGGTTGACGGTCACCGGCACGTCCAGCGTCGAGTTCAGGTCGGCGAGGCGCTCCTCCAGATCGGGCACCAGGCTCTGCGCCCGGACCCGGGTCTCGGCGAAGGACAGCTTGCAGTACTCGATACCGGTGCAGGCCATCACGTTCTGCCGCCAGCGCGACGGGGTCGAGGACAGCCCCAGCTCATCCAGGCCGGCGCGCAGTTCGGCCAGTTTGTCGTCGGGGACGTCGAGCACGATCAGCTTCTGGTAGGGGGTCAACCGGATCCGATCGGAGCCGGCGGCCTCGGCCAGATCGGCGACCTTGGTCAGGATGGTGCCGGACACCCGGCCCGCGATCGGTGCGACACCTACGGCGTTGAGGCCGTTCTTGAGCTTCTGCACGCCGACGTGGTCGATGTTGTGGGGCACCTGCTCGGGCGCAGGGCCATCGATCAGCTTGCGCTTGAGGTACTCGGTCTCGAGAACCTCCCTGAACTTCTCTACGCCCCAGTCCTTGACCAGGAACTTCAGCCGGGCCTTGCTGCGCAGCCGGCGGTAGCCGTAGTCACGGAAGATCGAGGTGACGCCCTCCCAGACGTCGGGCACCTCGTCCAGCGGCACCCAGACGCCCAGTCGCTGGGCCAGCATCGGGTTGGTCGACAGGCCACCGCCGACCCAGACATCCAGGCCGGGGCCGTGCTCGGGGTGGTTGACGCCGATGAACGCCACATCGTTGATCTCGTGCGCAACATCCTGCAGGCCGGAGATCGCGGTCTTGAACTTGCGCGGCAGGTTCGACAGCAGCGGGTTGCCGATGTAGCGGCGGACGATCTCCTCGAGCGCGGGAGACGGGTCGAGCACCTCGTCGAGGGACTCACCGGCCAGCGGTGAACCCAGGACAACGCGGGGGCAGTCGCCGCACGCCTCGGTGGTCTGCAGTCCGACCTCTTCCAGCCGGCGCCAGATCTCCGGAACGTCCTCGATGCGGATCCAGTGGTACTGGATGTTCTCCCGATCGGTGATATCGGCGGTGTCGCGGGCGAACTCGATCGAGATCTCGCCCAGGGTGCGCAGCGACTTCGCTGTCAGCGCGCCGCCGTCGGAGCGCACCCGCATCATGAAATACGGAGCCTCCAGCAGGTCGGCATTGTCGTCACCGGTGAAGGTGCCGTCGTAGCCCTGCTCACGCTGGGTGTACAGGCCCATCCAGCGCATCCGGCCGCGCAGGTCGGTCTTGTCGATGCTGTCGAAGCCCTGCTTCGAGTAGACGTCAAGGATGCGGGCCCGCACGTTGAGGGCGTCGTCCTCTTGTTTGAACACCTCGTTGGGGTTCAGTGGGTCGCGGCTACCCAGCGCCCACTGGCCCTCATCACGAGTCTTCGCTGGGCGCGGTGTGGCTTGAACCTCGGTCATGGCTTTGGCTCCTCTTATGGAACCGGCCGCTGGAATGCGCTGATCACCGGGTGGGCTGTCCGGCGGCGCAGATCCGGCGGCCAGCTGAATGTTTTGGGCGGGCGGGTTCCGAAATCAACGCGGGATCAAGGCAGACAGCAACAGCTACATACGCGCTTGAAATCGACGTGCCGACGAGCCACCAGCGCAATGCGGGTGGAGCTGTTGTGGGCGGCAGTCACGCCCGACATTCTGCCACGATTGTCGCCACCTGCCCTAACCGGGCCATATTTGCGCTCAGGGTGAGCAAAAGTCGTCGCTGCTCCTGGCACAGGCGTTGTCCGGCGTGCATGGCTCTCCTCGGGTGGGTGATGGAACTTCGTGGTACCCACGGTGGCCCGGATCGCCGGCGGTGTCGTTGGTGCTGTCATCCATTTCTCGACCCCGCCAGCTGGAATCCGGGTGGTCCTGTCCGCCGCCGCCGAGTCACACTGGGGGGATGACGGTTCATGCCGAGTCGGCCCACCTACCGCCGGCTTCGTCGGACCGGGAGCGGCCGTTCGGCATCTACATTCACGTGCCGTTTTGCGCGACTCGGTGCGGATACTGCGACTTCAACACCTATACGCCGGCCGAATTGGATTCTGCCGACGTGCCCGGCCCGCCCGGGGGTGCAACCCCGGCTGGCTGGCTGGCTGCGTTGCGCGTCGAGCTTCGGTTGGCCGCAGCAACGGTCGGTTCCGTGCCGGTGCAGACGGTGTTCGTGGGCGGTGGCACCCCCTCGTTGCTCGGTGGTGCCGGCCTCGCCGCGGTGCTGGGCGCGGTCCGCGACAACTTCGAACTGGCCGTCGACGCCGAGGTGACCACCGAGGCCAACCCGGAGTCCACATCCCCGGAAATGTTCGCGACGTTGCGTGAGGCCGGCTTCACCCGGGTGTCTCTGGGCATGCAGTCGGCCGCGCCGCAGGTACTGGCGGTGCTGGACCGCAAGCACTCCGCGGGCCGGGCGCCTGCGGCGGCGCTGGAGGCCAGGGCCGCGGGATTCGAGCACGTCAACATCGACCTGATCTACGGCACGCCGGGGGAGACCGACGACGATCTGCGACGGTCGATCGACGTCGCGGTGGGTGCCGGTGTGGACCACGTGTCCGCGTACTCGTTGATCGTCGAGGACGGCACTGCGCTGGCCCGCCGGGTGCGCCGGGGCGAGATCGCCCGCCCCGACGACGACGTGCTCGCGCAGCGCTATGAACTGCTCGACGCACGGCTGGCGGCGGCCGGTCTGCACTGGTACGAGGTGTCCAACTGGAGCCGCGAGGGTGGGGAGTGCCGGCACAACCTCGGCTATTGGGACGGTGGCGAGTGGTGGGGCGCCGGACCGGGGGCGCACGGCTTCCTGGGTGCCACCCGGTGGTGGAATGTCAAGCATCCCAATGCTTATGCGCAAGCGTTGACCGATGAGCGATTGCCCATCGCCGATTCTGAGGAGCTCGACGAGACCGACCGGCATCTGGAGGACGTGATGCTGCGGCTGAGGTTGCGGCATGGCCTGGCACTGGCCGACCTCACCGAGGATGAGCGTTCCCGGGTTCCCGAGGTGCTCGCCGGTGAGTTGGTGGCAGTTCACGGCGATCGGCTGATTCTCACCGATCGCGGGAGGCTGCTCGCCGATGGAGTGGTGCGCACTCTGCTCGGATAGCCATCGGGCGGGTGTGGCGGCACCGTGGGTGACCTTGCTCACCCGGGACTGGCGAGGCGCGCGGACGTCCCAATGCCTTGCATCGTTATGCGAGCATGGTGCGCATGTCGCTCCAAAACTTAGGCAAGGCTAGCCACTCTTGGTTTGCCCGCGGGGGTGTTCGCTGAGGATGAGCGTGACACACGACGGGCGGCATTCACCCAGGTGGTACGCCAGCGGCAAGCCTCCGGAACCGATCGCCGTGATCGGCATCGGCTGCCGCGTCGCGGGCAATGTTGCGACACCGGCGGAGTTCTGGAATTTCCTGGTCGAGGGGCGCAGCCACGTGACCGAGGTGCCCGAAGAACGCTGGGAGCCTTACCTGCGGCGTGATCCGCGCAATGCCGCGGTGCTGCGCGAGGTCACCCGACTGGGCACCTTCCTCGATGATCTGGCCGGCTTCGACGCCGAGTTCTTCGGGGTGTCACCGCGCGAGGCCGAGGTGATGGACCCCCAGCAGCGGCTGGCGCTCGAGGTCAGCTGGGAGGCACTCGAACACGCCGGGGTGTCGCCGAGGGCGCTGGCCGGCAGCGACACCGCGGTGCTGATGGGCGTCAACTCCGACGACTACGGCAAATTGATCATGGAAGACCTGCCCGGGATCGACGCGTGGACCGGCATCGGGACCTCGCTGTGCGGTATCGCCAACCGGGTTTCGCATCTGCTCGATCTCCGCGGCCCGAGCGTGGCGTTGGACGCCGCATGCGCGGCCTCGTTGGTCGCGGTGCACCAGGCCTGCCAGATGCTGCGTGCCGGCGAGACGTCGCTGGCCCTGGCCGGCGGGGTCAGCGCGCTGATCGGCCCGGGCCTGACCCGGGTCCTCGACGAGGCCGGGGCCACGGCCCCCGACGGCAGGTGCAAGACCTTCGATGCCGCCGCGGACGGTTACGGGCGCGGTGAGGGTGCCGGCGTGGTGGTGCTCAAACGACTTGCGGACGCCGAACGCGACGGTGACCGAATCCTGGCCGTGGTGCGTGGTGGTGCCACTGCGCAGGACGGGCGCACGGTGGGCATCATGTCGCCCAACGGTGCCGCGCAGGCGGACATGTTCCGCCGCGCCTGCGCGATGTCGGGCGTCGACCCGGCCGGCGTCGGCTATATCGAGGCGCACGGAACCGGCACTCCCACAGGCGATCCCACCGAGGTGGAGGCGCTGGCCGAGGTGTACGGCGTCGGGCGGGCCGAGGCGGACCGGTGCCGCGTCGGGTCGGTCAAACCCAACATCGGCCACCTCGAAGGCGGCGCCGGCGTGATGGGACTGATCAAAACGGTCCTGGCCCTGCATCATGAGGCGATCCCGCCCACCGCCGGGCTGCGGCAACTCACCGGCGCGGTGGACTGGGCCAACAGCGGGCTTCGGGTGCCCATCGAGGTCGAACCCTGGGCACGCACCGATACCCCGCGTCGGGCCGCGGTGTGCAGTTACGGCTACGGCGGCACCATTGCGCATGTCCTGCTCGAAGAGGCTCCGGCGCAACAGAACATGACGCCGCACGCGTCCGGTCCGGTGATCGTCCCGCTCTCGGCGCGCTCTCCGCAGCGGCTGGCCCGCCAGGCCGAAGCGCTGGCCGATCATCTGCGGGCAGGCCATCAGGACCTGGCACCGGTGGCCGCCACATTGTGGACCCGGCGTACGCACGAACCGGTCCGGGCCGCGGTCGTCGCCGAACATCGGCATGAACTGATCGCCGGCCTCGACGCACTGTCCCATGGGGATTCCGGCGCTGGCGTGGTCACCGGCGAACTCCCGGGCGGTCAGGTCGCCGACGCGGTGTGGGTGTTCTCCGGACACGGTTCGCACTGGGCCGGAATGGGTCGTGAGTTGCTCACGGCCGAACCAACTTTCGCCCGTGTCATCGACGAAGTCGACGAGGTATTCGGGCGCGAGCTCGGGTTCTCCGCGCGCGAGGCGCTGAGCACGGGAGAGCTCGGCGGCACCGACCGGATCCAGGCGCTCACCTTCGCCATGCAGGTCGGACTGGCCGCGGTACTGGAGCAGCGGGGAGTGCGTCCGGCCGCGGTGATCGGTCACTCGGTCGGCGAGGTGGCGGCCTGCGTGGTCTCCGGGGTGTTCGAGTTGCGTCAGGGCGCCGCCGTGGCCTGCTACCGGGCCCGCGGCTTCCGATCCGTGATGGGTTGCGGCGCCATGGCTTTGGTGCGTCTGCCGTTCGCCGAGGCCGCGCAGCGGCTGACCGGCCGCACCGATGTGGTGGCGGCCATCAGCGCATCGGCGGAATCCTGTGTCATCTCGGGTCTCACCGACGCCGTCGAGGAGGTCTGCCAGTCCTGGGGTGAGCAGGGCATCGTGGTGCGCCGGGTGAATACCGACGTGGCATTCCACAGTCCTGCGATGGACGATCTGACCGACGCCCTGGCCGAGAACGTCGCCGGGCTCGATCCGGCCCGGGATGCGGTGATCCCGCTCTACACCACGGCTTTGCCCGATCCCCGCTCCACTGCGTCGAGGGACGCCGACTACTGGGTGCGCAACCTGCGCGGGCAGGTCCGGTTCGCCGAGGCCGTCGCGGCGGCGGCAGAGGACGGACACCGGCTGTTCCTTGAGGTGTCCGCCCATCCCGTGGTGTCGCACTCGACCGTCGAGACGCTGCTGCACCTGGGCGTCGACGACCACGCCGTCATCCCGCTGCTGCGTCGTGACGCGCCCGAGTCGACGGCCGTCACGACCGCGGTCGCCTCGCTGTACTGCCACGGCGCCGATGTCGAACATGGTGTCGCCGAGACCGATCCGTGGGCCGCCGACCTCCCGGTCACCCAATGGCAGCACCGGCACTTCTGGCGGGTGCCTTCCGCCGCGCCCGGCGGGCGTGCGGTGCACGACACCACCGTTCACACCCTGCTGGGCGGCCGCACCGACGTGGCCGGAACCGTCGCCACCCGGATGTGGCAGACCCGGCTGGACTTCGACAATCGGCCGTACCCGGGGGACCACCCGGTGCAGGGCACCGAAATCGTGCCTGCCGCAGTACTGCTGAATACCTTTCTGGCGGCGGCCGGTGGTGGCGCCGGGCTGACGGACATCCGGCTGCGCACGCCCGTGGCCCCGGCCCGCGCCCGCGATCTTCAGGTGGTGCTGGCCGACCGCGAGCTGACCCTGGCCTCGCGGTTGGCGGATGCCACCGAGGACCAGGGCGGCGGGTGGCTGACGCACAGCAGTGCGGTGGTCGCTCTCGATGACGGTGCGGACGACGGTGGCGCACCGGCCATCGACCTGGCTGCGGCCCGTGTGCGCTGCACCGAGGCCCTGCCGGCGCGGCATGTGATCGACTCCCTGGCCGAACTCGGGGTTGCCGCCATGGGATTCGGTTGGGACATCAAGGATCTGCGCCGCGGTGAAGGCGAACTGCTGGCCCGGGTGAGCTCGGGGTCCGACGGCGCGCAGCCCAGCACCTGGGCCTCGCTGATGGACGCGGCCACCTCGGCCGCCTCGACGAGCTTCGACGGCCCGCCGCGGCTGCGGATGCCTGCCCGGATCGAACGGGTGCACGTACTTGGCGCGCCGCCGGCGACCGCGATGCTGTCGGTGCGGCGCAGGCCCGGTACCACCACCACCGACGTGGCGATCACCGACGAGTCCGGGTCGGTGCTGTTGTCGATCGGTGGGATGGCCTTCGAGGAGTTGGAGAATCCGGGGCGCGCTGCGTCGGCGACCGACGTCCGCCGGATCGTGCACCAGGTGTCGTGGCATCCGGTGTCGGCTCGCGGCGGGCGGTCGCCCAGTGGGGTGGTGCTGGTCGGCGGAGATGTCGACCGGCTGGAAACC
The DNA here is from genome assembly GCF_004762045.1 of Mycobacterium sp. DL99. Classification (GTDB taxonomy): domain Bacteria; phylum Actinomycetota; class Actinomycetes; order Mycobacteriales; family Mycobacteriaceae; genus Mycobacterium. Next base: position 4,198,265 of record NZ_SJOM01000007.1, on the reverse strand, counting down.
GCGGTCAACGACCTGACCGCGGCCGCCGTGCCCTACCTGGCGGTGGAAGACCCCGCCGAACTGGAGTCGAGCATCGAATTCGGCTCATTACCAAGCGAACTCGGCGACGCCCCGGTCGTGCTGGTGTTGCCGCGCGACGATGACTCACCCGGGGCTGCCGTCGACCTGGTGACCGGGACGTTGGCCCTGCAGCAGCGCCTGGGTCTGTCGGCGCGGCTGTGGGCGCTCACCGTCGGCGTCCATGAAGGCGCCAACGTGACCCACGCACCGCTGTGGGGTCTGAGCCGGGTCGCCGCGGCCGAGCACCCGCAGTTGTGGGGCGGTGTCGTCGACGTGGCCGACGGACGCCTGCCACTCGACGCGCTGGGGTCGCTGGCCGGACATGGTGTGCTGGTGGTTCGCGACGGGGTGGCGTTGGCCGCCCGCCTCTCCGCTTCGGGTTCGGGTTCGGCCGCGACGGTGCAGGCGAGCCCGATGCGGTGCGCACCGGGGGGCACCTATCTGATCACCGGCGGCACCGGCGTGCTCGGTCTGCAGATGGCTCAGCGTTTGGCCGATCTCGGTGCCCGCCGTCTCGTGCTTCTGTCCCGCTCGGGCCTGGGCGACCGTTCGGCCTGGGCGGCCGGCGAGCAGTCGGCGGCGGTCCGTGCGGTGACCGCACTCGAGGATCGTGGGGTGTCGGTCACCGTCGCCGCGGTCGACGTCGGTGCGCCCGGATCGGCCGACGCCCTGCGGGACGTGTTGCGCCCGCTGCCGCCGGTGCACGGTGTCATCCACGCCGCCGGCGTGGAAGCCGGTGCGCTGCTGATGAACACGACATCCGACGAGTTCGCCGCCGCCATGCATCCGAAGGTGCAGGGGACACTCGTGCTGCACGAGGTGTTCCCGCCCGAGCAGCTCGACTGGATGGTGCTGTTCTCGTCATGTGGCTACCTGGCCGGGTTCCCGGGGCAGGGCGCCTATGGCTGCGCCAACTCGTTCCTGGACGGAATGGCCCGGCACCGGCGCAGTCTGGGCGACCGGACCACCGCCGTCGCCTGGACGGCGTGGCGTGGGCTGGGGATGGGCTCGGCATCGGAGTTCGTGGCGGCGCAACTCGATGCACTCGGCATGGGCACCGTCGGCGCCGACGACGCGATGGGCGCGCTCGACCTGGCGATGCGTGAGGATGCGGCCAACATCGTGGTGCTACCGGTCCTTCCCGCGGCCGCCGCGGTGCCGATCCTTGCGGATGTCGCACCCGAGGAAGAACCCGACGACGCATCGGAGCCGCCCTCGTCGAGCACGGGGGAGTTCGATCCCGATCAGGTGGCGGCCCATGTGTTGACCGCGGTGGCAAGTCAATTGGGGCTCGCGGAGTCCGACGTGAACGTCGACCTGCCATTGGTGGAATTGGGCGTCGACTCGATCATGACGGTGCGGCTGCGCCGCCAGCTGGAGAAGCAGACCGGGCTGTCGCTGCCGCCGACCCTGTTGTGGGAGCATCCCACCGCAGCCGCCGTGACGGCCAGGATCATCGAGCTGCTGGAGGCTGGGATGGGCTGTGAGGTCAAGGCGTAGCGGTGGCCGCCCAGCCTGTCAGGCTGATGATTTCCGCGGCGATATCGGAGACGCTGCGACCGTCCGTGGGGATCTGGTGTGTTGTGGCCGCGGCGCCGGCCCGCAGGCGGTCGTTCATGTGGGAACTGGACGCGAGGTGTTGATCGAGCGTCGAGCCGATTTCGCGCTGGCTGAGACGTTTTCGGGCTGTGGTATCGGTGCAGGTGAGCAGGATGGTGAGGACGGTGGGTTTGTCGCCCATCGCGGTGGTGAGGTGTTCGACGACGTCTGGTAGGACGCAGGCGGTATTGGTGTAGATCAACCGGCGATAGCCCAGTGCGCGGTAATTTGCCCACATCGCTGCGAGGTTTTGTTCGGCGAGCTTGTGTTCCCACGGGGCGGGGTAAGCCATGTCGAGGAGGTCGCCGTCGATCAGACAGTGAGAGACGCCCGCGACGCCCAACCGGGCGTGCATCTCAAAGCTGGTGCTGGTCTTGCCGGTCCCGGATCGCCCGCCGATGAATACCACCTCGCTGGTCATGTCGGGCAGTGTCGTCCATGGCGGCGGCAGGCGCGAGACATTTTCAGCCGAGGGGCAGCGACGTCACGAGCTTCTTCTTGTCGACCTTGCCCACCGCCGTGGTGGGCAGCGTCGACATCGGGACTAGCACGTCGGGCCGGGCGTGAACCGATGCCCCGCGTTGGTCCAGGAACTCGTTGAGCTGGATCAGGGTGATCGGTGCGCCCTTGAAAACCACCGCGGCGCAGATCTTTTCGCCGAGGTAGTCGTCGGGAAGCGCCACGGCGGCAGCCGCGTACACCGCCGGGTGCGTCAGCAGGTGGTCCTCGAGGTCGGTGGCCGACACCGTCTCGCCGCCACGGTGGATGACGTCCTTGATCCGGCCGGTCACCTCGACGTAGCCCGCGCGCGGCCCGTCGGTGAAGATCCGGACCCGGTCCCCGGTGCGGTAGAACCCGTCGGGGCTGAAGGACCGGGAGTTGGCCTCCTCGGCGCGGTAATAACCGTTGAGTGTGTAGGGGCCGCGCACCAGCAGCTCCCCTTCCTGTCCGGGCGCAACCTCATGGCCGTCCTCGTCGACCACCCGCATCTCGTCGTGCGGTGACATCGGCCGGCCCTGGGTGTTCTCCACCACGTCCACCGGGTCGCCGGGCCGGGTGAAATTCAGCATCCCCTCGGCCATTCCGAAGATCTGCTGCAGTCCCGGGCTCAGCCCCTGACGGATGAAGCGGGCCTCCTTCGGCGACATCCGTGATCCGCCCACCTGGACCACGCGCAGTGACGTCGGCAATATCGGTTCCCAGTCGCAGGCCTGGGTCCACAGCTTGGCCAGGGCGTTGACGAGTCCGGTCACCGTGACGCCGTGGCTGTTGATCAGAGCGAAGGCGGATTCAGGGCTGGGGTCATCGGTGTAGACGGTCGTTGCCCCGACGGTCATGGAGCCGAGCAGGCCGGGGCAGGCGAACGGAAAGTTGTGCCCGGCGGGCAGTACCGCCAGATACACGTCGTCGTGCACCATTTCGCAGGCCTGTGCGCACGCCGCGGCGTTGTAGAGGTAGTCGTCGTGGGTGCGGGGGATGAGCTTGGGCAGCCCGGTCGTTCCGCCGGACACCAGGAGTACGGCCGGACCGCTGGTGTCGACGGTGACGTTCGGCGGTCCCGAGTCGTCGAAATCTTTGAGGGCCGACCAGGATTGGAAGCTGCCGGGGTCGCCGTCGACGAGGACGTGACGCAACCGCGGGTGTTCAGCGACGAGCTGAGCCGCCAGCTCGCGGTGGTCGAAGCCGGCGATGATGTCGGGGATCACCAGTGCGACGGCTCCGCTGACCTCGGCGAAGTGCCCCAACTCGGCCGACCGGTGACCGGGCAGGCACAACACCGGGACCGCTCCGGCGCGAAGCAAACCGAAAGTGGCGACCGCGAATTCGCGCGTGTTCGGCAGCTGCACCAGGACGCGGTCGCCGGGGGCGATGCCCCGGGCGGCGAGTGCCGCGCCGATGCGATCGGCGAGTGCGTCCAACTCGGCGAAGGTGTGGCCACCGGTGGCGTCGACGACGGCCGGCTTGTCCGGCCAACGCTGCGCGGCCTCGCGCAGGATGCTGTCGAGCGCTTTGCCCTGCCAGTACCCGGCCTGGCGGTACACCTCGGCGCGGTCCTCTGGGAACGGTGCGAATCCGTTTGCCAGCTCGGCCTGTTCGTGGTCAAAACCGGTGGTCATCGGTGTTCTGACTCCCCTTGGGTAAGTGTGTCGGCAGATCGAATATAGGGTAACCTCCGCTAAGTTAGGGCAGCCTTTACTAATTGTTTGAAGGATGGTGAGCGTGGTGGCGACGAGTTCCCGGACGGTCCGCGACGAGGTCGCCGAACTCCTGGGGGTCAGCCCTGACGATGTCGATCCCGACGCCGACCTGATCGCTTCCGGGCTCGATTCGATCCGGATGATGTCGCTGTCGGGCCGCTGGCGTAAGCAGGGCATCAATGTCGGATTCGCCGCCCTGGCGGCCAATCCCACCGTCGCCGCCTGGATCGGCCTGGTCGCCGAGCATTCTCCGGACGCCCCGACCCGGGACCCCGGTCCCGAAATTGGTGGGGCCGCCGGTGATGACGGCGAACCCTTCCCGCTGGCGCCCATCCAGCACGCCTTCTGGATAGGCCGCAACCAGGATCAGCAGCTCGGCGGAGTCGGTGCCCACCTGTACGTCGAATTCGACGGTGCCGGTGTCGATCCGCAGCGACTGCAGACGGCGGCGGCGAAACTTGCTGCGCGCCACCCGATGCTGCGGGTCGAGATCCTGCCCGACGGCACCCAGCGGATCGGTGACCGCCCGCTGCCCGTCACCGTGTACGACCTACGTGACCTGGATGAGGCTGCGGCACAAGCGCAGTTGGAGCTGACCAGGGAATCCAAGTCCCATCAGATGCTGCACGAGGAGGTGCTGCAGCTGAGCCTGTCTCTGCTGCCCGGTGGACGTAGCCGTCTCCATGTCGACATGGACATGCAGTGCGCGGACGCGGTGAGCTACCGCAACTTCATGGCGGATCTGGCCGCGTTGTACCGCGGCGTCGATCTGCCGGATCTCGACTACACCTACCGCGAATACCGGGCCCAGCTGACGGCTTCGGTGCCGCCGCCGTCGGAGCAAGATCTGCAGTGGTGGGCCGAACGCGTGCCCGATCTGCCGGATCCGCCTGTGCTGCCACTGGTTCCGCTGTCCGATCAGAGCAACCCGCACCGCAGCATCCGGCTGTGGGAGACGCTCGACGTGCCGACCCGCGACGCATTGTTCGCGGCGGCCCACCGGCGCGGCATCACCCCGGCCATGGCGGTCGGGGCGTCGTACGCCAATGCGCTGGCGCACTGGTCGACCCAGTCCCGGTTCCTGCTCAACCTGCCGATGTTCGGCAGGGAGCCGTATCACCCCGATGTGGACAAGCTCGTCGGTGACTTCACCTCATCGCTGTTGCTCGACATCGACCTGACCGGAGCCGATACCGCCGCGGCCCGGGCCCGGGTGGTGCAGGAGACGCTGCACGCCACCGCTGCGCATTCCTCGGTGTCCGGTCTCGATGTGCTGCGCGACGTGAGCCGGCACCGTGGCAGCCAGACGCTGGCCACGATCGTCTACACCAGTGCGCTCGGGCTGGGCGATCTGTTCGCCGGCGACGTCACCGACCACTTCGGCGCGCCGGTCTGGACCATCTCGCAGGGACCCCAGGTGCTCATCGACGCTCAGGCCACCCCCATCGCCGAAGGCCTGATGATCAACTGGGACGTCCGGGTCGAGGCGTTCCGGCCTGGCGTGGCCGAGGCGATGTTCGCTTACCACTTGGCCGAACTGCGCCGCCTGGCCACCGACGACGCGGCCTGGGATGCCCCTGATGCACCCGCGGCCTCGGAGCAGCAGCGGCGGGTGCGGGCGGAGCTGAACGCGACGGCCTCGGCGCCCAGCGGCGATGTACTGCACACCGGTTTCCTGGCCAACGCGGCCGCCACCCCGGACGCGCCCGCGGTGTTCAGCAGCGCCGGGAATCTCACTTACGGCGAGCTGGAGGACAAGGTGCTGGCCGTGGCGGCCGCCCTGCAGTCCCGCGGCGTGTGCCGGGGCGAGGTGGTCGCGGTGCTGGGCCCGAAGAGCGTCGAGCAGGTCATCGCGTTGCTGGCCGTCTCGATGGTCGGAGCCGCGTATCTGCCGGTCGGGGTGGATCAGCCGGCCGACCGGGCGGCACGCATCCTGCACACCGGGGGAGTCGACTTCGCGCTGATCTGTGGTTCGGGGTCGGAACATCCCCACCTGCCGCACCTGACCGTTGCCGACGCCGAGATCATCGGCGATCCGGCACATTTCGAGCCGATCGAGGTCAAGCCGGAAGATCTGGCGTACGTGTTGTTCACGTCGGGCTCCACCGGCGAGCCCAAGGGCGTCGAGATCACCCACGACGCGGCGATGAACACCATCGAGTTCATCAACGACCATTTCGAGATCGGGCCGGCCGATCGCTGTCTGGCGTTGTCCCACCTGGAGTGCGACCTGTCGGTGATCGACGTCTACGGGACTTTCCGCTCGGGTGGCTCGATGGTGGTCGTCGACGAGGAGCACCGCCGCGATCCGGACGTCTGGGTCAAGCTGATCGACGAGCACCAGGTCAGCGTCCTGCACTTCCTGACCGGTTGGCTGGAGATGCTCGTGGCTGCCGGCGGAGCGCGTGAATCCCTGTCGTCGCTGCGGGTGGTACCGACCGGCGGGGACTGGGTGCGTCCGGACCTGGTGCGTGCACTGCGCGCCGCGTCGCCGCGGGTGCGCTTCGCCGGGCTGGGCGGAGCCACCGAGACCGCGACGCACAACACGGTCTTCGAAGTCGGATCCGGTGACGACGCGCTGCCCTCGCACTGGACCTCGGTGCCGTTCGGCGTCCCGCTGACCAACAACTGCTGCCGGGTGGTCGACGCTCGGGGCCAGGACTGCCCCGACTGGGTTCCGGGTGAGCTGTGGGTCGGCGGTCGCGGCATCGCCCGCGGATACCGCGGCCGTCCTGACCTGACCGCTGAACGGTTCGTCGAGTACGACGGGCGCCGCTGGTACCGCACCGGAGACCAGGTGCGGTCCTGGCCCGACGGCACACTGGAATTCGTCGGCCGGGCCGATCACCGGATCAAGGTCAGCGGCTTCCGTATCGAGCTGGGTGAGGTCGAGGGTGCCTTGTGCCGGGTTCCCGGTGTGGATGCGGCGGTGGCGGTGCTGGTGCCGGTCGAGGGCGGCCACGATCTGCTCGGCGCGGTGGTGCGGGCGGACGAGGCCGGCCTGGATGCCGGCAGGGATGCGGAGACGGTCGCTCAGGTCATCCGCACGGCACTGGCCGAGCTGGTACCCGCGCACATGGTTCCGCAGGTGCTTCTGGTCGCCGACGAGATTCCCTACGCCCGGGGCAAGACGGACCGCACGGTGGCAGTCCGGATGCTCTCGGCGGTCGGCGCCCCCGAGGCCAGGGGGTACCGGGCGCCGTCGGACCCGCTGGAAACGGCCCTGTGCGCGATCGTCGGCGACGTTCTCAAGCAGTCCGGCGTCGGTGCCGACGACGATTTCTTCGCCCTCGGCGGGGACTCGGTGCTGGGTACTCAGCTGGTGGCGCGGATCAGGGACTGGCTGGACACCTCGACCGTCATGGTCGCCGATGTCTTCGCGGCCCGAACGGTCGCCGAGATGGCCGCGCTGCTGGCCGGCCGGGAGGCGGGATCGGACCGTCTGCAGTTGGTTTCCGAGCTGTATCTCGAGGTCGCGGGCATGGACAGCGCAGATGTGGCGTCCGAGTTGGAACGCACGGCCCCAGAACCCGCGTTCGGCAACTAAGGTTAGAGTTACTTCAGTTAGGGCAGGCTTTGCTTATCGTCAGGAGGTCGTTGTGGACGCCGTGAGTCGCACGACTACGCAGACCATGCACGCAGTGGCGGCCGACCCGCTGCACCAGGGGTTCTTCGCGCACGCGCAGGTCGCGCCCGACGACATTGCGGTGACCGGACCGACAACCCGTTGGACCTACGGGCAACTGCGTGAGCAGGCGCTGTCGGTATCCGGCGCGCTCGCGGTGGCCGGGGTGCGCGTCGGAGACCGGGTCGCCGTCGTGGGGCCCACCGGCCTGGACACCGTGATCGCCATGCTGGGCATCCTGGCGGCCGGCGGCGTCTGCGTTCCGATCGACACCGCCGAACCGGCCGAGCCGATCCTGGAGCACACGGGCGTGCGCATGGCCCTGTTCACGGGAGACGGACCACCCAACTGGCTGCCCGCGCTCACCGTCTCCGAAGCACTGCGGATCGGCGCCCGCGCGGGTGACGTCACCCCGGTGCGCTCGGGCCCGGCCGATCCTGCCTTCCTGGGATCGCTCGATGACAGCGGATATGCGGTGGTGACGCACGCTGCCGCTCGCGACGCGGTCCTGGAACTCAGTGGCCGGCTCGGTGTCAGCGGCGAAGACCGCATCGGCGCGTTCGCGGCTACCGGTGCTGCGGCTCCGGTCCTCATGGTGCTGGTGGCACTGACCGCGGGCGCAGGCGTCGTCGTCGCCGATGATGCGCCGCGCCGCAACCCCGAGCGGCGGATCAACAGCTTCGCGCTGGCCGCACGGCGTCGGGATGCGGTGTCCGCTCTCGACACCGCTGTGCCGTCGTGACACCGCCGGATACCCAGATCACCGTCAAGCCCTGGGTCAAGCGCTATCCAGGGTCTCAAAGCTCAACAGCCACACTGATTTTCCCGCACGCCGGCGGAGCGGCAGTGGCCTACCGCGGATTCGGGATGGCGCTGGCCGCGGCCGGATCCGACGCCTACGTCATGCAATACCCGCAACGCGGCGACCGGCTGTCGCATCCGGCCGCACCTACGGTGGGCGATCTCGCCAAAGATCTGTTCGACGCGGCTGATTGGGCCGGCATCGGATCGATCCGGCTGTTCGGACACTGCATGGGCGCCGTGGTGGCCTTCGAATTCGCGCGGATCGCAGAACGCAACGGTGTGGCGATAGACGCCCTCTGGGTGTCGGCCAGCGAGGCGCCGTCGGCGGTGGCGGCCGCGCCCGCACTGCCGATGGCCGAGTCCGAGATCCTCGCCGAGATGGTCGATCTCGGCGGCACCGATGAGGCGCTGCTCGCCGACGAGGATTTCGTCGAACTGCTGCTGATGGCGGTGCGGGCCGACTACGCGGCGTTCAACCGGTACTCGTGTGAGGCCGACGTGACGATCGCGGCCGACATCTATGCCCTTGGTGGCGACCGCGACCACCGCATCAGCGAGGACATGTTGCGGCGCTGGGAATCTCACACCGGCGGGGCCTTCACGTGCTCGATGTTCGACGGCGGACATTTCTATCTCAACACCCAACTCGAGGATGTGGCGGAGCTGGTCAATGAGCTCTAGCCACCAGCTTCCCGGGCTGGACGCCGTCGATCCGGTGGTGATCGTGGGGATGGCGCTGGAGGCTCCCGGCGGGATCGACACCGCCGACGGCTACTGGTCTCTGCTGACCGAGCAACGTGAAGCGCTCGGCGGCTTTCCCACCGATCGGGGCTGGTCGGTGCGCGAGCTGTTGGACGGCTCCCGCCGTGACGGATTCAAGCGGATTCACGACCTCGGCGGGTTCCTTTCCAGTGCAGCGGTGTTCGATCCCGCGTTCTTCGGAATCTCACCGCGTGAGGCGGTGGCGATGGATCCGCAGCAACGCGTCGGACTGCGCATCGCATGGCGCGCACTGGAGAACAGCGGCATCAACCCCGACGACCTGGCCGGGCACGATGTGGGCTGCTACGTCGGTGCGTCGGGCCTGGAGTACGGGCCGGCACTGTCGCAGTTCTCCCACCACAGCGGTCATCTGATCACCGGCACCTCGCTGGGCGTCATTTCCGGCCGGATCGCCTACACGCTGGATCTGTGCGGCCCGGCGCTGACCATCGACACCTCGTGTTCGTCTGCGTTGACCGCGTTTCACACCGCCGTGGCCGCGGTACGGGCGGGGGATTGCGACATGGCGCTGACCGGAGGTGTCTGCGTGATGGGCACACCCGGGTACTTCGTCGAGTTCTCCAAACAGCACGCGTTGTCCGACGACGGGCACTGCCGGCCCTACAGCGCACACGCGAGCGGGACAATGTGGGCCGAGGGGGCGGCGATGTTCGTCCTGCAACGCCGATCCGCGGCCCTACGGAACGGTCGGCGCATCCTGGCCGAGGTGCGCGCCACCGCGGTGAACCAGGACGGCAAGACCACCGGTCTGACCGCGCCCAGCGGCGGCGCTCAGCAGCGGTTGTTCGCCAAGGCGATCGAGCAGGCCGGAGTGCGACCGGAGGACGTCGGCATGATCGAAGGCCACGGCACGGGCACCCGCCTCGGCGACCGCACCGAATTACGTTCGCTGGCACAGACATACGGGGCGACTGCCCCGGGTGGCGGCGCCATGCTGGGGTCGGTGAAATCGAACGTCGGTCACTCGCAGGCCGCCGCGGGCGGGCTTGGCCTGGCCAAGGTCATCCTGGCCGCCGAGCATGCGTCCATCCCCGCCACCTTGCACGTCGACGAGGTCAGCCGGGAGATCGACTGGGACAAACAGGGTTTGCGGTTGGCCACCAAGCTGACCCATTGGCCGGCTGTCGACGGGCAGCGCATCGGTGCGGTCTCGGCCTTCGGGATGAGCGGCACCAACGCCCACGCGATCATCTCGGTTCCCGAGGTCGCAGCATGACCGAAGTCGACGCCCTGCCCGACGGGCGCATACCTGTCCTGCTCAGTGCGCACGCAGAGGAACTGATCGGCACCGATGCCGCCGCCATCCTGCGCTATCTGGATGCGCGTCCCGGGGTGAGCGCCGCCGACGTCGCCGCCACCGTGGCGTCCACGCGGCGTCTGCGTCGTCACCGCGCTGTCGTGCGGGCCGCCGACCGTGACGAACTCGCGGCGGGCCTGCGTGCACTGGCCGAGGACGCCGATCATCCGCTGGTCACCCGGGCACAGGGCGGCTCTGCGGCATCGGGTTCGAGTGCGCGTATCGCGTTCGTGTTCCCGGGCCAGGGCAGCCAGTGGCCCTCGATGGGCGTGCAGGCCTACGACCGGCTGACGGTCTACCGGGCCGAGGTCGACAAGTGTGCGGCCGAGTTCGAGGCTGCCGGTGCGGCCTCCCCGCTGGATTACCTACTGGCCGAACCTGATTCGGGGGCCGTCACCAACGATTTCTCCCAGGTGCAGATTCAGGGTGCCCAGTTCGTCCACGGTGTGGCGCTGGCGGCGGTCTGGCGTTCCTGTGGTGTGCTGCCCGATATCACCGTGGGCCACAGCCTGGGGGAGATAGGGGCGGCCTACGTGGCCGGCAGCATCAACCTGCCGGAGGCGGTGGCCGTGGTGGTCGCCCGCGCGACCGTACTCGACCGGTTGACGGGTCCCTACCGGGTCGCGGTGCTCGGGATCACCCCCGACGAAGCGTCGAAAGTGGTGGCCGAGACACCGGGCTGGCTCGAGCTGTCGGTGGTGAACTCACGGTCATCGGTCGCGGTGTCGGGGGAAACCGATGCGGTGGCGGCTGCCGTGGCCGCTGTGGCCGGCCGCGGATCGTTCGCCAAGGAAATCGAGATGTGGTTCCCGGCGCACACCACCGCGCTCGACGCGGCCCGCGCCGAGCTCGAATCGATGCTTCCCGCAGCTCAATTCAGTGAGTCGCCGGTGCAGTTCATCGGCTCGGCCACCGCTGACGTGGTCGAGGCCGGTACCGGTTTCGCCGACTACTGGTACACGAATCTTCGCAGCACCGTGCGCTTCGACCGGGCCATCGAGACGGCAGCCCGGCGCGGGGCCCGGATCTTCGTGGAGCTCTCGGCGCATCCGGCGCTGCTGTTCGCGATGGGGGATCTGCTCGATGACGCGGCCGAACTCACCGGCGGTCCGGTGGTGATGGTCGGGTCGGGCCGGCGCGACGAACCGATCACCGAGCGGCTCAGTGCCAACATCGTCACGGTGGCCATGGCCGACACCGGCTACCGCTGGGACGACCGCCCGAACCACGGCGCCACATCGCTTCGCGATTTCCCGTTCGCGCCGATGCGGGCCGAACATCTCTGGGCGACACCGCAACCGCTGCCTGCGGTCGCCGGCGTGACGGTGGGTGTGGAGCACTGGGAGACGGTGTCCCCGCTCAACGCACCGGCCGGGCCGCGCCGCGTCGCGGTGCTGGACCTGGCGGCCGGGCAGGGACCGGCGGCCGCACTGAACCGGGCGATCGAGGAGATCACCGAAACCACCGCTGCCGCCCCTGCCGACGCCGACCTGCTGGTCGTGGTGGCGCCGGTGTCAGACGAGGTCGACACCGTGACTGCGGCAGAAACCTTGAGCCGCCGCATCGATGACGGCCTGATCGGCTATGTCGAGGCGATCGCCGCCGAGACCCGCGACGTGTGGCTGGTCACCGTCGGTGGTGAGCAGGTCTCCGACGAGGACTCGCCGCGGCCCGAGGCCGCCGCCCTGGCCGCGATGCACCGCAGCCTGGGCTACGAGCACCCCGACCAGACCTTCCGGCGCCTGGACCTGCCGCCCACACCCCTCGGCGCGGCCGCCGCCGCCGCGGCCATCACCGCCATCCTCAGCACCGCGAGCGATATCGCACTGCGGGACACTGGTTCCGGGCTAACCCTCTGGCAGCGGGGGATGCGCGACGACACCTCAGGCGCCCGGTCCTGGACCGCCGAGTCGGGGATCTTCGACGAGGTGGTCATCACCGGTGGAGCCGGCGCGGTGGGCCTGCACTATGCCCGCCATCTGGCTGAGCAGGGGGCGCGGCGCATCGTGTTGCTCAGCCGCAGCGGGCTGGAAGATCAGCAGGTCGCCGCACTGGCGGCCGGGAGGACCGAGATCGTCGCGCCCCGATGCGATCTCACCGACCCGGCACAGATCGCCGCAACCATCGCCGAGCTGGCGATCGGCCCGGCATCGCTGGTGATTCACGCGGCCGCATCCGCCACCCTCGCCCCCGGCGGCGAGCTGACCGGCGCGACGGTGCGGGATACCTTCGCCGCCAAGGTGAGCGGGCTGGCCAACCTGGCGGCCGCCTGGCCGCTGCGCCCGGACGCCCGGATCGTGTTGTGCTCGTCGGTATCCGGCCTGTGGGGCGGATACGGCCACGCCGCCTACTCGGCCGCCAACCGGCTGCTGGACGCGCTCGGCGGGCAGCTGCGGGCCGAGGGCCGGCACTGCACCGCGGTGCGGTGGGGACTGTGGCTCGGCGACGGCATCATCGACGCGGCTGAGGTCGGTAAGGTCGAACGGTCCGGGCTGCGAGCCATGCCGGCCGACCTTGCGGTCGAGGCCGGGCTGCGGGACTACCCGGTCGATCCGCTGGTGTTCACCGCCGACGCCGACCGGCTGCGGACGTTCCTCGGAGACAACGAAGAACGCGCCGTTACGGTCAGCGACACCCTCGAAACAACCGTCAGCGATGGGGCTGACGCCACGGGCGCGATGCGGATCGCACTGGGGTCCGTGTTGAAGCTCGCCGACACCACCGCACTGGATTTCGACATGTCGTTGCTGGATCTCGGTGTCGATTCACTGTTGGCAATCGACCTGCGCAAGAAGCTCAAGAAGGCCACCGGACGATCAGTGCCGCTGGCCACCATCCTCGGTGGCGCCACCGCTGCCGAATTGATCGAGCATTTGGAAAGACCTGAAAAGGAAGCATTTTCGCGTGACTGACATGGTTAGTGCCGACTCGGCAGCCCCCCGCACTTCCGACGCGCGTCTGGAGCTGATGCGGCGCAGGCTTGCCGAACGGGGCCTGGCGGCGTCGGGTGCGGAACCCGGGCAGGCGGTCTCGGGCTCCGAAGGCGCACCGGTCGACCCGACTGTGCTCACGGACGGGCAGCGCCGGATGTGGTTCGTGCAGGGATTCGACCCGAGCGGGGTACTGCTCAACATCTGCCTGTCCTACCGGCTCAGTGGGGTGATCGACGCCGAGGGGCTGCACGATGCCCTGAATGCGGTGGCACGTCGGCACCCGATCCTGCGCACCACGTATCGGGCCGACGAGAACGGCGAGCCCACCGCGACGGTCCACGGTGACCTGACCCCGGGCTGGGCGGTCCACGATCTGTCCGACAAATCCGAGCGGGCCCGCATGCTGCGGCTAGAGGTGCTGGCGCAGCGCGAGTTCGGCACGGCCTTCGATCTGAGCAGCGACTCCCCGCTACGGATCTCGCTGATCAAGACCGGGACCGCTGAACACGTGATGCTGCTCGTCGCTCACCACATCGCCTGGGATGACGGATCGTGGCGGGTCTTCTTCACAGACTTGACCCGGGCTTATTCCGGAGCGCAGCTTGCCGAGACGCCGCGGGTGACGGTGGCCGCCGCCGGGGACGGCGGCGAGGACCTGGCGTACTGGCGGGAGGTGCTGGCGAACCCACCGGAGCCGCTGGAGTTGCCCGGTCCGTCGGGGTCGGTGGTTCCCAACGGTTTTCGGTCCCAGCGCAGCGCGGTGCGGTTGTCTGCCGAGACGGTTGCCCGCGTATCGGCGCTCGCCCGCGAAACCGGTGCCACGCCGTACATGGTCCTGCTGGCGGCCTTCGGCGCACTCATCCACCGCTACACCCATACCGACGATTTCCTGATCGCCACCCCGGTGCTCAACCGCGACACCGACGAAACCATCGGCTATTACGGCAACACCGTGGCGATGCGGCTGCGACCGCAGGGCTCGGCGGGGTTCCGGGATCTCGTCGCGTCCACCCGGGACACCGCCATCGGTGCCTTCGCGCACCAACGGGTCAACCTCGACCGGGTGGTGGCCGAGCTCAACCCGGACCGCCGCCACGGGGCCGAGCGGATGACCCGGGTGAGCTTCGGGTTCCGCGAGCCCGACGGTGGCGGTTTCGCCCCGGAGGGCGTGACGAGCGGGCGTGCCGACCTGCGCGGCCAACACACCCGGCTGCCACTGGGTTTCATGATCGAACTCGACGCAGCCGGTGCAGTGGTGGAGGCCGAGCATCTCACCGAGGTGATGGATGCCGAGCTGGCCGCACAGATGCTGCGGCACTTCGTCGTGCTGCTGGACAGTGCACTCGACGAGCCCGACCGGCCGCTGTCGCGGCTGGTCCTGTTCACCGCCGAGGACGCCGAATGGGTGCGCGCGGTGTCCACCGGTGAGCAGTTCGCGACGCCGGCGACCACGTTGGCGGCGCTGGTCACCGAGCAGGCCGCCCGTACCCCCGACGCCGTCGCGGTGGTCTACGAGGGCCGCCACTACACCTATCGCGAGATCAACGAGTCGGCGAACCGGTTGGCGCACTGGCTGATCGGGCAGGGCATCGGTACCGAGGACCGGGTGGCGGTGCTGCTGGAGAAGTCGCCCGAACTGGTCATCACGGCGCTGGGCATCGTCAAGGCCGGTGCGGTGTACCTGCCGGTCGACCCGACCTATCCCGAGGACCGGCTGACCTACATTCTCGAGGACTCCGATCCGAAAATCGTTCTGCGCGAGCCGGTCGACGGCCTGGAGCACTATCCGGCCACGGATCCGACCGACGCCGAGCGGGTCCGGCCGCTGCGTCCGGACAACACCGCGTATCTGATCTACACGTCGGGATCCACCGGCCTGCCCAAGGGCGTGCCGGTGCCGCACCGGCCGATCGCGGAGTACTTCGTCTGGTTCGGCGGCGATTACCAGGTCACCGAGGACGAACGCCTGCTGCAGGTGGCCTCGCAGAGCTTCGACGTGTCGATCGGCGAGATCTTCGGCATGCTCGCCGCCGGTGCGCGCCTGGTGATCCCGAAGCCGGGCGGGCTGGGCGACATCGGGTACCTCACCGATCTGCTGCGCGACGAGGGCATCACGTCGATGCACTTCGTCCCGTCACTGCTCGGGCTGTTCCTTTCCCTGCCCGGTGTCAACGAGTGGCGCACGCTGCAGCGCGTCCCGATCGGTGGCGAGGCGCTGCCCGGGGAGATCGCCGACAAGTTCCTCGCCACATTCGACTCCCTGCTGCACAACTTCTACGGCCCCACCGAAACGGTGCTCAACTGCACCCGTTACAAGGTCCAGGGCAAGCAGGGCGCACGGATCGTGCCGATCGGCACACCGAAGATCAACACCACGATTCACCTGCTCGACGATGCACTGCAGCCGGTTCCGGTCGGGGTGATCGGTGAGATCTACATCGGCGGAACGCATGTCGCGCACGGCTATCACGATCGTCCACGCCTGACCGCGGAACGGTTCGTCGCCGATCCGTTCAATCCCGGCGGACGGATGTACCGGTCGGGTGACCTGGCCCGGCGCAACGCCGACGGTGACATCGAATTCGTCGGCCGGGCCGACGAGCAGGTCAAGATCCGTGGCTTCCGAATCGAACTGGGCGAGGTCTCCGCGGCCATCTCCGTCGACCCGTCGGTGGGGCAGGCCGTGGTCGTGGTCAGCGACCTGCCGTCGCTGGGCAAGAGCCTGGTCGCCTACATCACGCCGGCCGCCGACGCCGAACAGGTCGAGATCGACCGCATCCGGGCCAGGGTGACCGCCGCGCTGCCCGAGTACATGATCCCCGCGGCGTTCGTCGAGCTGGCCGAGATCCCGATCACCGCGCACGGCAAGATCGATCGCCGGGCCCTGCCGGAGCCGGAGATCCGCTCGGCCACCGAATTCCGCGCGCCGGACACCGAAACCGAACACGAGATCGTCGCCCTGTTCGGTGAATTGCTCGAGCGGGACGGCGTCGGCGCTGACGACTCGTTCTTCGATCTGGGCGGCCACTCGCTGCTGGCCACCAAACTCGTTGCCGCCGTTCGAGCCCGCTGCGGTGTCGAACTCGGCGTGGCTGATGTGTTCGAGAACGCCACGGTGGCGGGCCTGGCGGCCAAGGTCGACGAACTGCGCGCCTCGGGCGTCGGTGCCGGCCTACCTGCCATCGTGGCCACCACCCATGACGGCCCGGCACAGATGTCGGCGGCCCAGCACCGGCAGTGGTTCCAGTTCCGCATCGACGGACCCAACCCGGTCAACAACGTGCCCTTCGCCGCACGACTGACCGGACCCTGCGATGTCGAGGCACTGGCGACCGCGGTAAGCGATGTGGTCGCCCGCCACGAGATCCTGCGCACCACCTATCGCGAGATCGACGGTGTGCCTTACCAGGTCGTCCATCCCGCCGCTCCGGTCGCGGTGCGTCGTGCCGACGGGACGGGCGAGAATTGGGTACAGGGCGAACTCGATGCCGAACGGCGGTACTGCTTCGACCTGGAGAACGAGTGGCCGGTCCGCGCCGCGATGCTGTCCACCCCAGACTCGCATGTGCTCTCGCTGATCGTGCACCACATCGCCGCCGACCACTGGTCGGGGACAGTGCTGTTCACCGACCTGCTGACCGCCTACCACGCACGCCGGACCGGACAGGTGCCCGAATGGGCACCGCTGCCGGTGCAGTACGCCGACTTCGCGGCCTGGCAGGCCGAGGTGCTCTCGGGCGCAGAGGAGCGTGTCGAGGAACAACGCGCCTACTGGACAAAGCAATTGGCGGGGCTGTCGGGGGAGCCGGACGTCGAGAACGGCCTGCAGCCGGACTTCCCGCGGCCACCGGTGCCGACCGGTGAGGGCAAGGCACTCGACTTCACGATCGACGCGGCACTGCGGGGCAAGCTCGTCGCGCTCAGTCGTGAACTCGAAGTCACCGAGTTCATGGTGTTGCAGGCAGCGGTCGCGATCGCTCTCCACAAGTCCGGTCAGGGCAGCGACATCGCGCTGGGTACCCCGGTGGCCGGGCGCACCGCGCCCGAACTCGACGCGCTGATCGGGTTCTTCATCAACATCGTGGTGCTGCGCAACGACCTGTCCGGCAACCCGACCCTGCGCGAGGTGCTGCGCCGTTCCCGCGACATGGCGCTGGCCGCCTACAAGCATCAGGACCTGCCGTTCGACCGGGTCGTCGACGCGGTGAGCCCGGTGCGTTCGCTGGCGCGCAACCCGCTGTTCGGAGTCGTGGTGCACGTACGTGAGGACCTGCCGGCCGAGCAGGTCATCGACTCCGGTGCTGACGGTGAAACCCGTTTCACGGCACTGGAACCCACCTTCGATGTGGCCCACGCCGACCTGTCGCTCAACTTCTTCGCCGAAGCCGGCGCCGGGTATCGGGCCACCGTCATCTACCGCACCGAGCTCTACGAGGCGGCCACCGCGCGGCGTCTCGTGGGCTGGCTGCACCGCATCGTCGAAGCTTTTGCCGGCGACGCCGACCAGACGGTGCGCGACATCGCGGTTCTCGACGCGGCCGAACGCGACCAGCTGGTCGATGACTGGAGCCGCAAGGCGGTACCGCCGGCCGGGCTGCCGCAGACCGAGGGTGCGGACCGCGTCTACCTGCTCGACGAGTGGCGTCAACCGGCGGCCATCGGTGTCACCGGGGACGTCTACTACGCCGGTGGTGCGGTGGACGAGGCCGCCCGGGCTGCCGCCGGGATTGCCGCACAGCGCTTCGCGCCCAACCCTTTTGGCGAGGGACAGCTGTACCGCACCGGGGACCGGGGCCGCTGGACCACCGACGGCCGGCTTGAGCCGATCATCACCGGTGAGCCCCGCCTGCAGGCCGCGCTGGAAGCGCTCGACGGCGTGGCGGTCGCGGCGACCAGGCATTGGGACGGCCGTGGCGCCATCACGTTGGCCGGCTACGTGGTGCTCGAGCCGGGAGTGACTGACACCGACACCTTCCTGGACAACGCACGGACCGCGCTGCCCGAGGAGTTCGCCGGTGCCGTGCTCACCGTGGTCGACGACATCGAACCCGCCACTCTGACCCGTCCGCGAGTCACCGCCTCAGCACCGTCCGAGCCGCCGGCCACCCCGACCGAGCACGCGCTGGCGGCGATGCTGGTGGACCTTCTCGGTGCCACCGACGTGGGGCGGTATGACGACTTCTTCACCCTCGGCGGCGACAGCATCCTGGCCGTGCAGCTCGCGGCGCGGGCGCGCGATGCCGGCATGGCGATGACAGCACGCATGGTGTTCGAACATCCCGGGCTGGCCGACCTGGCTGCCGCGATCGACGCGGCGGGCGACGGCGCTGCAGCGGCCGACGTGCGCCATGAGCCGATGTCCGCATCGGGCCTTTCGCCCGACGAACTGGCCGCGCTGACCGCGGGATGGGGCCAGGACCAGGGGATCTCGACATGACGACAACTGGAACGCCGCCCGGCGTCGAGGATGTCCTGGCGCTCAGCCCGCTGCAGCAGGGGCTGTATTCCCTGGCCGGGCTGACCGAGGGGGACGACGGCGCCGATCCGTACGTCATCGCGATGGCCGCCGACGTCGACGGGGCACTGGACGTCGAGCTGCTGAGGACCTGCGCCGAGGCGATGCTGGTGCGTCATCCGAACCTGCGGGCCAGCTTCTTCCAGGGAAACCTGAGCCGCCCGGTGGCGGTGGTCCCGTCGGCGATCGACTTGCCCTGGCGGCATGTGCAGACCGATGAAGCGCAGGCGGTCACGCTGGAGGCCGAGGAGCGCGCCCGGCGGTTCGACCTCGGACGCGGGCCGCTGATCCGTTTCCTGCTCATCGAAAAGCCGGGCCTGCATTGGCGTCTGGTGATCGTTGCCCATCACATCGCGATCGACGGCTGGTCGTTGCCGGTCTTCGTCGGCGAGCTTCTGGCGCTCTACGGGGCCAAGGGCGACGTCACCGCGCTGCCGTCCACGGTGCGCCCGTATCGCGATTACATCGGCTGGCTGGCGGGGCGCGATCAGCAGGCCAGCCGGGCACGGTGGCAGGCCCATCTGTACGGCATGGATGCGCCCACCCTGCTGTCTCCGGTGCTGTCCGGGCGGGAAACCCAGCCGGGCCTGCCCGCGCGCACCGAGGTGACGCTCGACGAACAGCAGTCCGCCGCGATCTTCGAGGCAGCCCGGCGTCGGGGCGTCACCGTCAACACCCTGTTCCAGATGGCCTGGGCGACAATTCTTTCAGTCTTCACCGACCGCACCGATGTGGTGTACGGCGTCACGGTGTCGGGGCGCCCGGACGAGCTGGCGGGCGTCGAGTCGATGGTCGGCCTGTTCATCAACACGGTGCCGCTGCGGGTCCGGGTCGACCCCAGCCTGCCGGTCGGCAGCCAGTCCCTTGCCCTGCAGCGCGAAGCCGCCGAACTGCGTGAGCACAGCTACCTCAGCCATACCGAGTTGCGTTCGCTCGGCGGCATCGGCGAGCTGTACGACACCCTGCTGGTCTACGAGAACTTCCCGCCCGGCGGACTGGTCGGCAGCGACGAGTTCGATCTCGGCGGGGCGGTGCTGCGGCCGTCGGCGCTGGAGAGCCTGTCGCACTTCCCGGTCACCATCGCCGCACATCCGACCCACGGCCGGCTCACGGTGCTCGTCGAAACCCTCGACGGGGCACTGGGACTGCTCGATCCGCGTGCCCTGGGACTGCGGGTGCTGGCCGTCGTCCAACGGCTGTTGGACGGCTGGGAGCGTCCGCTGCGCGAGGTGGCCGTCACGCTCGACGACGATCCGCGGCCGGCCGGGGCGCCAACCGTTGCCGACGATGACCGGTTCCGCACGGGCTTTCACATCGCGTTCAGTGAGATCGCCGAGGGGCGGCTCGGTTCGGTGGCATTGAGTTGGGACGGGGGAGAACTCAGCTATCGCGAGCTTGACGATGCCGCCGATCGCCTGGCCGCCGAGCTGATCCGCCGTGGTGTGCGCGCGGAGACTCCGGTCCCCATCCGGTTGCGCCGGGGGCCCGACTACGTGGTGGCGATGCTCGCAGTGCTCAAGGCGGGCGCGATGATCGTGCCGCTGGATCCGGCCATGCCCGAGGAACGGGTTGCCGAGATCCTGCGCCAGATCGGCGCAGCCCGGCCCGCACAGCTCATCGTCGACGACGCGTTCCTGGCATCCGCCGGTTCCGAGGCGGACGCCGACTACCGGCCCGCGCGGGTTCGGCCCGGCCAGGCCGCCTACATCGTGTTCACGTCCGGGACCACCGGAAAGCCCAAGGGAGTCATCGGAACCCATCAGGCGCTGCGCGCCTATGCCGCGGATCACGCCCACCATGTGCTGCAGCCCGCGGCCAAGCGCCTCGGCCGCCCGTTGCGGGTGGCGCACGCCTGGTCGTTCACCTTCGATGCCGCCTGGCAGCCGTTGGCGGCGCTGCTCGACGGGCACACCGTGCACATCGTCTCCGACGAGGTGCAGCGCGACGCCGAGGCGCTGGTGGACACCATCGGGCGCTTCGCGATCGACATGATCGACACCACCCCGTCGATGTTCGCCTCGTTGCGCGCGGCCGGGCTGCTCAGCCGGGTGCCGTTGGCAGTGCTCGCGCTCGGCGGGGAGGCCATCGACAACGCCACCTGGCAGGGGATCCAGGCCGAGTGCGAGCGCACCTGGATGTCCGCGCACAACTGCTACGGCCCCACCGAGACCACGGTGGAAGCCGTCGTCGCGGCGATCGCCGACCACGAGCAACCGTGCATCGGTCGTCCCACGGATTCGACCGCGGCCTATGTGCTCGACGGCTGGCTGCGGCCGGTTCCCGACGGCGTGTACGGCGAACTGTATTTGGCCGGTGGCCAATTGACGCGCGGCTACCTCGGCCGGGCGGGGGAGACGGCAGGCCGGTTCGTCGCCGATCCATTCACGCCGGGTGCGCGTATGTACCGCACCGGTGACGTGGTGCGCCGCAACCCCCAATCGCGTGCTATCGAGTTTCTCGGTCGCAGCGACGACCAGGTCAAGATCCGCGGATTCCGCGTGGAGCCAGGAGAGGTGGCCGCGACACTGCACACCCATCCCGGGGTGCGGCATGCCCACGTGGCGGTACGTCAGCACCGCAGCGGGCCGCGACTGGTCGCGTACGTGGTCACCGATACCCACGTCGCCGAGTTGCGCCGGATGCTGACCGCCACCCTGCCAAGACATCTCGTGCCACACCACATCGTCGTCGTCGACGAGATCCCGCTGACCATCAACGGCAAGGTCGACGACGCCGCGCTGGCTTCGGTCGGCACCGGCGGCTCTGCCGAGGGCTCCGAGCATCCGGCCACCGAGACCGAGCGGGTGCTCGCCGAAGTGCTGGCCGAAGTCCTGGGAACTCCCGAGGGATCGGGTATCGACGTCACCGCCGACTTTCTCGATCTCGGGTTGGACAGCATCGTGGCCCTGTCGGTCGTGCAGGCCGTGCGGCGCCGCGGCGTGGCGCTGCGGGCCCGGTTGATGCTGGATTGCGCGACCGTTCGCGAACTCGGGGCCGCGATCGACTCCGACGAGGTCGCCGTCGAGCGCGGTGACAATGCGGCCGACGAAGGGGCGGGCCCGATCCCGTTGCTGCCCAACGGGCGGTGGCTCTACCAGTACGGCGATCCTCGCCGGCTCGCGCAGACCGAGGTGTTCCGGCTGCCCGCGGGCGTCACCCGCGCGCAGCTGGAAGCGCTGTTGCGCAATGTGATCGACGGGCACGAGGTGCTGCGCACCCGGCTGGACCGCGAGGCGCTGGCCTTGGTCGCACACACACCGCGCGAGGTGCTGTCGGAAGCCACGGCCGACGGTGATCTCAACGCCGCGGTGGCCGAGCAGGCCGAGCTCTCGGTGCAGCGTATGGATCCCGAGAACGGATCGATGCTCGACGCGGTCTGGTTGCATCACCCACAGACTGATGGCGGTCTGCTGATCCTGACCGCCCATGTGCTGGCGCTGGACCCGGCATCGTGGCGAATTCTGGTGGGTGAACTCGAAAATGCCTGGCACGCATTGGCTTCCGGGCGTGATCCGATGCCGGTGCGAGAACACACCCCATTGCGGCAGTGGTCCCGTCTACTCACCGATCGGGCGGCCGAACTCGACACGTGCGGTTTCTGGGAGCAGCAGTTCGAGGGCGACGATCCTGACATCGGCGCCCGCCGGATCGATTCCACCATCGACCGGATGGCCGACGTGACGATCGTGATGGCCTTCGCCGAGCCCGAGGTGACCGCCCGGCTGTTGAGCGGACCGGTCCCGGTGACCGAAGTGCTGGCCGCGGCAACGGCGCGCGCCCTGACCGATTGGCGTCGTCACCGAGGCCGGCCGACCCCGGCGCCGTTGCTGGCGCTGGAGACCCACGGCCGGTCGGACGCGGTGGTGTCAGATCATGACGAGGTCGATACCGGTGACACCGCCGGGCTGCTCAGCATGATCTACCCGTTGCGGCTCACCGCCGATGACGCCCACGGGGTGGCTGCGCAGGTGACCGCGATCCCGGGCGACGCGATCGACTACGGGCTGCTGCGGTACCTGCGCGAGGACACCGCCGAACGGCTGGGAACGCATCGGGATCCGCAGGTACTGCTCAACTACCTGGGTCGGATCGAGCTGGATGCATCTGATCACGCCCTGCTGCAGGACCGGTCGTTGCAGACGGGTGTGACTCCGGTGCCAGAACCGAATGTCGCTGTGCGTCATGAACTGACGATCATGGCCGCGGTGATCGACCGCGACGGGGAAGCCGTGCTCGGCACCCAGTGGCGGACCCTGCCCGACATCCTGTCCGCCGAGGACATCGCCACCCTGCAGGCGATGTGGCAGGACGCATTGCGAGAGGTGTTGCGAGAGGTGACCCAATGAGTGCCCCATCGACCCCCACGCTGGCCGTAATCGGGGCCGGACCCAAGGCCATCGCAGTGGCCGCCAAGGCCGCCGAGTTGCGGGCGATGGGTGTGCCGGCTCCCGACGTCGTCGTCGTCGAGCGTGCCGGGGTGGCCGCCAACTGGCAGGCCGTCGGCGGCTGGACCGACGGCAATCATCGTCTCGGCACCGGGCCCGAGAAGGACGTCGGCTTCCCGTACCGATCGTCCCTCGTGTCGCGGCGCAACGCCGAGCTCGACGAGCGCATGACCCGGCACAGTTGGCAGGCCTACCTGATCGCCACCGGTGGATTCGCCGAGTGGGTGGACCGCGGCAGGCCCGCGCCGACCCACAAACGCTGGAGCCAGTATCTGGGCTGGGTGGCCGATGGCATCGGGATGAGGGTGGTTTCCGGTGAGGTGGAAAAGATCTCAATCGACGCAGATGCGCGCCGGTGGGTTCTGCACACCGCCGAGGACACCGTAAGCGCCGACGGTCTGATGGTCACCGGGCCCGGTCAGGCCGAACGCTCGGTGCTGCCGGGCAACCCCCGGGTGATGTCGATCGCGCAGTTCTGGCATCAGGCCGGCAAGCACGAGCTCATCACCGCCGAGCGGGTGGCGGTGATCGGCGGTGGTGAGACCGCCGCGTCGATGCTCAACGAGCTGTTCCGCCACCGGGTTTCGACCATCACGGTGATCTCGCCGACAGTCACCCTGTTCACCCGAGGCGAGGGATTCTTCGAGAACACCCTGTTCTCCGATCCGACCGGATGGACCGGGCTCACCCTGGCCGAGCGCCGGGATGCGTTGGCCCGCACCGATCGTGGCGTTTTCTCGGCGCGCGTTCAGGATGCGCTGCTGGCCGACGACCGGATCCGCCATCTCCGCGGCCGGGTCGCCCACGCGGTGGCCCGCGACGAGCGGATCCGGTTGACGCTGTCCACCAACACCGGGGGTGAAGCGGTCGAGACCGTGCACGGCTTCGATCTGGTGATCGACGGATCGGGCGCCGATGCGTTGTGGTTCGCCCCGTTGTTCAGCCAGGACGCCCTGGATCTGCTCGAGCTGGGTCTGGGCGGCCCGCTGACCGGTGACGCGCTACAGGAGCACATCGGTCACGACCTGGCGCTGACCGACGTCTTCCCCAAGTTGTTCCTTCCGGGGCTGGCCGGGCTCACCCAGGGCCCGGGCTTCCCGAACCTGAGCTGTCTTGGCCTGTTGTCCGACCGGGTGCTGGGTGCAGACCTGGCCCACCCCTCGATGAGGAGACTCGATGAGTTCCAATCCGTTCGATGACGAGAACGGCACGTTCTACGTACTGGTCAATGGCGAGGACCAGCACAGCCTGTGGCCGGCGTTCGCGGATGTGCCGGCCGGCTGGCGGGTGGCCTTCGGTGAGGCCGGCCGCGCCGAGTGCCTGAGCTACGTCGAGGCGAATTGGACCGATCTGCGGCCCAACAGCCTGCGTGAGGCAATGGCGAATTAGGGACAGCTGAGCGACGGCGGTTACGCCGGGCTGGGCGCGAGCGCGTCCATGTCGAACACCCGGGCATGCAGGATGGTGCGGTTCCGCAGCGCCGCGCGCACGGCCCGGTGCAGACCGTCTTCGAGGTAGATGTCGCCGCGCCACTTCACCGCGTGCGGGAACAGGTCGCCGTAGAACGTCGAGTCCTCGGACAACAGCCGGTCCAGGGCGAGCACCGTGGTGGTGGTGACCAGCTCGTCGAGGCGCAGCTGGCGCGGCGGAATGCGGGACCAGTCCCGGTAGGACAGCCCGTGCTCCGGGTAGGGTTTGCCCTCCTGGACGCCTTTGAAGATCATCGCCGGCCCGCGTCCGTCGCAGTGTTCCGCGGTCTTGCCATCGGCATAGTTGCCCAGGCTAATACGTTCGCGGGTTATTGCCTGCGCCGGTATCGCTCGGCGCAATGATCCCCGGCGCTCGCCGCGAATCGGTAAACCCGCTGCTGATCAGTAAAATGAACCGAGCAATATAAAGGCATCGCTGCTGCGAAGGGTAGGTGAACAGGTGGGGAGCGCCGACGAACGTCGTTTCGAGGTGTTGCGCGCCATCGTCGCCGACTTCGTGGCCACCAAGGAGCCCATCGGCTCCAAGACCCTCGTCGAGCGTCACAACCTGGGCGTGTCCAGCGCCACTGTCCGCAATGACATGGCGGTGCTGGAGGCCGAGGGTTACATCGCCCAGCCGCACACCAGCTCGGGCCGGGTGCCCACAGAGAAGGGCTACCGCGAGTTCGTCGACCGGATCGACAACGTCAAGCCGTTGTCCTCGTCGGAGCGCCGCGCGATCCTGTCCTTTCTGGAGTCCGGGGTCGACCTGGACGACGTGCTGCGGCGCGCGGTGCGGCTGCTCGCCCAGCTGACCCGACAGGTCGCGATCGTGCAGTACCCGACGCTGTCCACCTCGTCCGTCCGCCACCTTGAGGTGGTGGCGCTGACCCCGGCGCGGTTGCTGCTGGTGGTCATCACCGATTCGGGCCGGGTGGATCAGCGCATCGTGGAGCTCGGCGATGCCATCGACGAGCATGAGCTGTCGAAGTTGCGCGAGACGTTGGGGCAGGCGCTCGAAGGCAAGCCGATCACCGCCGCCTCGATCGCGGTGAGTGATCTGGCTTCACATCTCAACGGCCACGGTGCGCTGGCCGATGCGGTCGGGCGGTCGGCGACTGTCCTGGTCGAGACACTCGTTGAGCACACTGAGGAACGGCTGCTACTCGGCGGCACCGCCAACCTGACCCGGAACACCGCTGATTTCGGCGGATCGCTGCGGTCGGTGCTGGAGGCGCTGGAGGAGCAGGTGGTGGTGCTGCGGTTGTTGGCAGCCCAGCAGGAAGCGGGCAAGGTAACCGTGCGGATCGGTCACGAGACCGAGGCCGAACAGATGCTGGGTACGTCGGTGGTGAGCACGACGTACGGCAGTTCGGGCAAGGTGTACGGCGGAATGGGTGTGGTCGGTCCCACCCGAATGGACTACCCGGGGACCATCGCCAATGTTGCGGCAGTTGCTCTGTACATCGGCGAAGTCTTAGGTACTCGGTAATACAGCCGGGATACGTCCGGCACAGAAAGGTCAGGCAAGGTCAGCGTGGCACGCGATTATTACGGCTCGCTCGGAGTGAGCAAAGGCGCGAGCGATTCGGAGATCAAACGTGCCTATCGGCGGCTGGCACGTGAGCTGCATCCCGACGTCAACCCCGACGAGGAAGCGCAGGCCCGGTTCACCGAGATCCAGGTCGCCTATGAGGTGCTGTCGGATCCGGAGAAGCGCCGCATCGTGGACATGGGTGGCGACCCGATGGAGTCGGTGGGCGGTGCGCCCGGCGGGTTCAGTGGGTTCGGCGGTCTGGGCGATGTCTTCGAGGCCTTCTTCGGCGGCGGCACCGCATCGCGCGGGCCGGTCGGCCGGGTGCGGCCCGGCGCCGATTCCCTGCTGCGGATGCGGCTGGACCTGGCTGAGTGCGCGACCGGCGTGACCAAGCAGGTGAGTGTGGATACCGCGGTGCTGTGCGACCTGTGCCACGGCAAGGGCACCAACGGCAATTCCACGCCGGTCACCTGCGACACCTGTGACGGCCGCGGTGAGATCCAGACCGTGCAGCGCTCGCTGCTGGGCCAGGTGATGACCACCCGTCCGTGCCCGGTCTGCGGCGGAATCGGTGAGGTCATCCCGGATCCGTGCAACCGGTGCGGCGGTGACGGCCGGGTGCGCGCCCGCCGCGAGATCAGTGTCAAGATCCCGGCCGGTGTGGGCGACGGGATGCGCGTCCGGCTGGCCGCCCAGGGCGAGGTCGGACCGGGCGGCGGTCCCGCCGGCGACCTTTACGTCGAGGTCCACGAGAAGCAGCACGAGATCTTCGTCCGTGACGGTGATGACCTGCACTGCACCATTTCGGTGCCGATGGTCGACGCTGCGCTGGGCACCACGGTCACCGTCGACGCGATCCTCGACGGCCCCACCGAACTGACGATCGCCGCGGGCACCCAGCCCGGTTCGGTGACCACATTGCGCGGCCACGGCATGCCACATCTGCGCTCCGGGGTGCGTGGTGACCTGCACGCGCACATCGACGTGGTGGTGCCGTCGCGGCTCGACAGCACCGATACCGACCTGCTGCGCAAGCTGAAGGAGAACCGCAGCCGCGACGCCGCGGAGGTGCGCTCGACGCAGGCCTCGGCGAGTTCTGGCGGTCTGTTCAGCCGGCTGCGCGAGACGTTCTCCGGCCGCTGACGCCCGTGAGCGCAGCGCTTTTCTACGTCGACGCGCTGCCGGGCGCGGGGGAACTGGCCGTCGTCGACGGCGACGAGGGCTTCCACGCGGCCAACGTGCGTCGCATCCGCGTCGGCGAACAGATCGACTTGAGCGACGGCGCCGGGACGCTGGCGCGCTGTGTCGTCGAAGAGACCGCCAAGGGCCGGTTGTCGGCGCGGGTGACCGAGCGGGTCGCCATCGCCGGCCCGCGCCCGCCGGTCACCGTGGTGCAGGCGCTACCCAAATCCGACCGCTCAGAGCTGGCCGTGGAGCTGGCGACCGAGGCCGGTGCCGATGGCTTTGTTGCCTGGCAGGCGACTCGGTGCGTGGCCCGCTGGGAAGGCCCGAAGGTGGACAAGGGCCTGAGGCGTTGGGAGGCGGTGGCCCGCTCGGCGGCGCGGCAGTCACGGCGCCCCTACATCCCGGTGATCGACGGTGTGGTCTCGACGTCTGCGCTGACCCAGCGCGTCGCCGACGCCGTCGCCGGCGGAGCGGTGGTGCTGGCATTGCACGAGTCGGCCACCGAGCCGCTCACGGAACTACCTCTGGCCCAAGCGGATTCGCTGATGCTCATCGTCGGTCCGGAAGGCGGCATCGCCGATGAGGAGATCGTCGCGCTGACCGGGGCCGGCGCGAAGGCGGTCCGCCTGGGCCCGACCGTGCTGCGTACGTCGACCGCAGCCGCCGTGGCGTTGGGGGCGATCGGTGCGCTGACGGCGCGCTGGGAGATTTAGCGCCGCCGGCGGCCTTGGCCAGGCATTACGCTCCATTCGTGAGTTTTCCGCCGCAAGGCCCGCCGCCCTACGGACAATCGCCATACGGGCAGCAGCCCCCGCATTGGCCACCGCCTCAGGGGCAGCCGTGGCAGGGCCGGGCGGGCGTGCCGCCGCCCTACGGCCCGCCACCGCAGTGGTCGCCGTACGGCCAGCCGCCCCGGCCTCCGTCGAAGAACTCGGGGCTCATCATCGGGGGAGTCGTCGTGGCAGTCATCGCGCTTCTCGGCGCCCTGGCTGTCGTCGCAAAATCGGTCGACAGAGGTGAAGAACGTGTGGTGAGCGACGAACAGCGTGCGGCGAACGCGATCACGGCCGAATGGTCGACCGAATTTGACGTCGTGTGCAAGGACGGCTCAGTGAGCAACGCCGGGGCCTATGCAAAGCCGTACAAGTTCGCGTCCTTCTTCCAAGGGATGAAGGACGGCTCGTGGTATCAGGTGGCCGACCAGCGCAGTGAAGCCCTGTCTGAAATAAATGTCGCTGCCTGCCTGACCCGCAAGTCCGGCACTGAGGTGAAGTCAGGACAATGTGAATCGACTGCGTGGGATAAGCCCGTCACCATCGATCACTACGCCGTCGAATACGACATCGAGCTCCGCGAAGCCCAGACGGGCAAGTACATCGGAAATCTGGGCACGGTGAACGGGCCCGCCGGCGATTGTCCGTCGGTGGCGTTCTTCGACTGGGTTCCCGACAAACTGTACGGCGAGCCGGACGGTGCGGCGGTCGCGGCGAAACTGGCGGGATTCACCGGCTGACGACGGCGCGACCCACCTCACCTGCGGCGCGCCACCATCCTGCTTAACCATTGGGGCGTGTCGTTGACCGGCGGTAAACTGGTAACAGTACGACGGCAGCCGGCCGTTCGGAAACACGGAAAGCAGGCACAAACTCCACGTGACGCCCCGCGACACGACCGCTGACTCGTCGGCCACCGCATCGGAATCGGTCCGCAGCAGCATCACTGTTCCGCCCGACATCATCGTGGGCCTGCTCGGCTCCGCCGATGAGAATCTGCGGGCACTCGAAAGACTTCTGATCGCCGACATTCACGCCCGCGGCAACGAGATCACCTTCACCGGCGAGCCCGCTGACGTCGCGCTGGCCGAACGCGTCGTCGCCGAGCTCATCGCCGTCGCCTCCAGCGGGCAGGCGGTGACACCCGAGGCGGTCCGCCACAGCGTCGCCATCCTCACGGGTACCGAGGACGCGTCGCCGGCCGAGGTGCTGACGCTCGACATCCTGAGCCGCCGTGGCAAGACCATCCGGCCCAAGACGCTCAACCAGAAGCGCTACGTCGACGCCATCGATGCGCACACGATCGTGTTCGGCATCGGCCCGGCCGGTACCGGCAAGACGTACCTGGCGATGGCCAAGGCGGTGAGCGCGCTGCAGTCCAAGCAGGTCAACCGGATCATCCTGACCCGGCCCGCGGTGGAAGCCGGTGAGCGCCTCGGCTTTCTGCCCGGCACATTGACCGAGAAGATCGACCCGTATCTGCGGCCGCTCTATGACGCGCTGCACGACATGATGGATCCGGCCGCTATCCCGAACCTGTTGGCCGCAGGGGTGATCGAGGTGGCACCGCTGGCATTCATGCGCGGGAGAAGCCTCAATGATGCGTTCATCATCCTCGACGAGGCGCAGAACACCACCGCCGAACAGATGAAGATGTTCCTGACCCGCCTGGGATTCGGCTCGAAAATCGTTGTCACCGGCGATATCACGCAGGTAGACCTGCCGGGTGGGGCGCGGTCGGGCCTACGGGCCGCGATCAGCATCCTCGACGGGATCGAGGACATCCACTTCGCCGAGCTCACCAGTGCCGACGTGGTACGGCATCGGCTGGTGTCCGAGATCGTCGACGCCTACGCCCGACATGAGGAGCCGGTATTGCTCAACCGTGCCCAACGCCGTTCGTCGAACGGACGGCCCCGCCGATGAGCGACGCTTGCGGAGCAAATCAGCAGACGGCATCCGGGACCCGAGCCTGCGAGGGAACCGCATGAGCGTCGAGGTATCCAACGAGTCGGGGATCGATGTCTCCGAAGAGGAACTGATCAGCGTCGCCCGGTTCGTCATCGCGAAGATGGACGTGAACCCGGCGGCTGAGCTGTCGATGGTGCTGGTGGACAGCGCCGCCATGGCCGATCTGCACATGCGGTGGATGGACCTGCCGGGGCCCACCGACGTGATGAGTTTCCCGATGGACGAGCTGGAGCCCGGGGGACGGCCGGATTCTCCCGAGCCGGGTCCGTCCATGCTCGGCGACATCGTGTTGTGCCCGGAATTCGCCGAACAGCAAGCCACCAAGGCCGGGCACTCGCTCGGTCAGGAGCTGGCCCTGCTGACCGTGCACGGGGTGCTGCATCTGCTCGGCTACGACCACGCCGAACCGGACGAGGAAAAAGAGATGTTCGCGCTGCAGCGTCAGCTCCTCGAGGAATGGGTGGCTGATCAGGTCGAGGCGTACCACGCCGACCGGCAGAGCCAGAAAGATCAGCGCCTGCTGGACAAGTCCCGATACTTCGACGAACCGTGACCGAATTACTTCCGCTGCTCGGCGCCGTGGTGCTGGTCGGGTTCGGTGGCTTGTTCGCGGCCATCGACGCGGCCCTGTCCACTGTCTCGATAGCGCGGATCGAGGAATTGGTCCGCGACGAACGTCCCGGCGCCGCCCGGCTCAGCCGGGTTGTTGCCGAACGGCCCCGCTACATCAACCTTGTTGTGCTGCTGCGGATCACCTGCGAGATCAGTGCCACCGTCCTGCTGGTGTCCTTCCTGGACGGGCTGCTCGGCGTGGGCTGGGGACTGGTGGCCTCGGCCGCGATCATGGTGGTGACGAGCTTCGTGGTCATCGGTGTCGGCCCGCGAACGGTCGGCAGGCAGAACGCCTATTCCATCGCGTTGATGTCGGCCTTGCCGCTGCAGGCGATCTCGGTGTTGCTCACCCCGATCAGCCGGCTGCTGGTGCTGATGGGTAACGCACTGACCCCCGGCCGTGGCTTCCGTAACGGCCCGTTCGCCTCCGAGATCGAATTGCGTGAGGTCGTCGACCTGGCCCAGCAGCGGGGGGTGGTGGCTGACGAGGAACGCCGGATGATCCAGTCGGTGTTCGAACTCGGGGACACCCCGGCCCGTGAGGTCATGGTGCCGCGCACCGAGATGGTGTGGATCGAATCGGACAAGTCGGCCGGCCAAGCCACGTCGTTGGCAGTGCGGAGCGGACACTCCCGCATCCCGGTGATCGGCGAGAACGTCGACGACGTCGTCGGCGTGGTCTATCTGAAAGATCTTGTCCAGCAGACCTATTACTCGACCAACGGCGGCCGCGACACCAACGTGGCGCAGGTGATGCGTCCGGCGGTGTTCGTGCCTGACTCCAAGCCGCTCGACGAACTGCTCAACGAGATGCAGCGCGACCGTAACCACATGGCGCTGCTCGTCGATGAATACGGCGCGATCGCCGGCCTGGTCACGATCGAGGACGTGCTGGAGGAAATCGTCGGTGAGATCGTCGACGAGTACGACGCCGGTGAGGTGGTTCCGGTCGAAGACCTCGGCGATCGCCGGTACCGGGTGTCGGCGCGGCTGCCGATCGAAGACCTCTGCGAGCTCTACGAGATGGAGGCGGACGAAAATCTCGACGTGGACACCGTCGGTGGTCTCGTGGCATTCGAATTGGGCCGCGTACCTCTGCCCGGCGCCGAAGTGACATGGGACGGCCTGAGGTTGCAGGCCGAGGGCGGCTCCGACCATCGTGGGCGGGTGCGGATCGGCACAGTTCTGGTGAGCCCGGCCGAATCTGAGAAACAGGAGACCCGAGGTACCGATGACTGAGCTCGACGCAGAAGACAACAAGCTCGTGGTGTTGGCGCGAGGCGCGATGGGCCGAGCCGAGGCGTCCTCGGGTGCGGCGGTGCGCGATCAGGACGGCCGTACCTATGCCGGAGCACCGGTGACCCTGGCGGCGCTGCAGCTCACCGCACTCCAGGCGGCGGTGGCCGCCGCGGTGTCCAGCGGTGCCACCGGGCTGGAGGCCGCGGTGCTGGTCGGCGGTGCGGCTGACGACGCCGGCGTCGTCGCGGTCCGGGAACTGTCCGCCGACGCCACGGTGATCGTCACCGACCGAGCCGGAACACCGCTATGACACCGCCGAGACTGCGCACAGATCGCGTTTCCGGTACAGATCGTGATCTCACCGCAGTGTCGGTGACAAGGGGAGTGCGATGAGTGAATTCCGTTCCGGCTTCGTGTGTTTCGTCGGCCGGCCTAATACCGGCAAGTCGACGCTGACCAATGCGCTGGTGGGCCAGAAGGTCGCGATCACCTCGAACCGGCCGCAGACCACCCGGCACACCATCCGCGGCATCGTGCACCGTGAGGACTTCCAGATCATCCTGGTCGATACCCCCGGGCTGCACCGGCCGCGCACCCTGCTCGGGCAGCGGCTCAATGACCTGGTCAAGGACACCTATTCCGAGGTGGACGTGATCGGTCTGTGCATCCCCGCCGATGAGCGCATCGGCCCCGGTGACCGCTGGATCTATCAGCAGATCCGCGCGGTGGCGCCCAGGACCACGCTGATCGCCGTCGTCACCAAGATCGACAAGGTGCCGAAGGATCGGGTCGCGGAACAGCTGATGGCCGTCAGTGAGCTCCTGGGGCCCGATGCCGACATCGTGCCCGTCTCGGCCACCGCGGGCGAACAACTCGATGTGCTCACCGATGTCCTGGTCTCGAAACTGCCGCAGGGGCCTGCCTATTACCCCGACGGTGAGCTGACGGACGAGCCAGAAGAAGTCCTGATGGCCGAGCTCATCCGCGAGGCCGCCCTCGAGGGCGTGCGCGACGAGTTGCCGCACTCGCTGGCTGTTGTCATCGAGGAGGTCGAGGAAAGGGAGGGTCGTGACGATCTCATCGACGTGCACGCCATCCTCTACGTCGAGCGTGACAGCCAGAAGGGCATCGTGATCGGCAAAGGCGGTGCGAGGCTGCGCGAGGTCGGCACGGCCGCCCGCACGCAGATCGAAAAGCTGCTCGGCACAAAGGTTTATCTCGACCTGCGGGTCAAGATCGCCAAGAACTGGCAGCGTGATCCCAAGCAGCTCGGCCGGCTCGGCTTCTGACCGGCCCGGCGAGCCGCCGCTATTTGCTCATCAACACCGCAATCGCGATGAGGATCGCGATCCCGAGAATCCCCACGCCGACAAGGATCAGCGCGGTCTTGACGCGATCTCGTGCGCTGTCGCCCAGTCCGTGTGATGTGGAGCCGCTGAAGAGATTCAACAGCGCCTCCATGAGCTGCCATCCCCACGAATTGCCGTCGTTCCGCTTGGCGCCCTGTTGCTCAGTTGTAGTGGGCGGTGGGTAATACTGCGGTTGTGGCTGGGCGCCGTGAGGTGCAGCGGGCGGGTAGCCACCGTTGGGTGCAACGTTGGGCGGATAACCGTATCCGTAGGGTCCGGGCGGCGCGGGCGGATACGGCCCCGGCGGAGGTTGCTGCTGGGGATGGTACGGATCCGGATAGCTCATTGCGGCAGCCCCCTTGGCCTACTCGATAGCCTGCAAAATCTTAACTGACCGACGAACTGGGTCCGACCAGCATCGCCGCCCCGGTCGCTGTCCATGTCGCCGTCGACGATCAGTGTTCGCCCCGCAGATACGCCGCCATGGCCTCGGCTTGGGCCGCCTCGGACTGTGCCGGTGTAGGCAGGTCGGTGATCTCGTCGATGAACTGCGCGGCGACATCGGGATCCATTCCCTGATACATGAGAAGGCTTTGGACCATCGCGCGCTGGATGGCCCGGCCTTGTAGGTTCGCCAGCTTGGCGGTGACCATGATGTCGCGTGCGAGGTCCGATTCGGTCATCGAGGTGATCGACGAGGACAGCTCGATCCGGTTGATCGCGCCCGAGATCGTGGCTTGCGCGGTTATCGTTCCGGCCGCGTTGGTTACGCCAAAGGTGACAGGTCCCGAGGTGTCGTCCGAATCGTCGTCAACGGGTATGGCAGGTGCGGAGGTATCAGCCGTTGAACCGGCGGGGGTTTCGTCGACGGTGTACGCGTCGAGCCCTGACCGGTCGTCGTGGTCGTCGTCATGGTGTCCAGCGTCGCCGAAATCCAGAGCATCGAGTTCGCTCGGGAACTGTTCGTCATCGGGATCTGGATCGTCCCAGTTGTGATCGGGCATGGGTGATCAGCAGTGCATGGTCCGGCCGAGGCTGCCGGATTCTTGCGCATCGGTCTGGTCATACTGTGAGGCCGCGCTGGTCAGCTTCTGGGACAGGTCGTTGGACGTATTCATCATCGTTTCGGCAGCGGACTTGCGCGCCTCGTTCGCTTCGCACAGTGCCTGTTGGGACGTCCAGCAGATCGGGCCGTGCGTTGCCAGCACCTTCCATTCCACGAACGACGTCGTATCGCCCGCTGCGGAGAATCCGGCGGCGGCCGCGTCATGCGTGGTCGACATGTCTCGGAGATCCGAAGTGAGAACATTCAATTCGTCGGACATGAATTGCTTCTTTCGCGGTTAGAGGTTCGTTGTGAGATGCCGAGGTGCGGTCGGACTCGCGGCGCCGGTATTGAATGGAGTACCGATTGGCGCACGCCCGGCATGTGATTCGGTATTTGCCGTGGCGCCGGACTGTTCCGAGGCCTGAGCGGGCTGGGCGGCGGGAGCCGCGCCCGGCTCATCACCGGGCCGACCATCATCGGTGCCGGTGCCTTTCTCCCCGTTCTGGTCCTGTTGATTGGCTTGTTGCACTGCCTGAGTCACGGCCTGCGCAACCTGTCCGGCGGCGCCCATGAAACTGCCGAGCATGCTGGCTCCGCCGCCACCGGAACCACCGCCCATCTGCGGAAGCGATGGCATGCCACCCGAACCCGTACCAGTGCTTGCGGCCGTACTGACACCGGCAGGCGCGCCAGTCGTACTGGGCATCGACGGCGTCGTCGGTGACCCGCTCCCACTGCCGGTTCCGGACCCGCTGCCGGCACTCGACCCACCGCCGGATCGGCCCCCCGGATTTCCATTGCTCGTGGGTCCGCTCTGGGGGCCGGGGATGTCCTGTCCGGTCGGATTGCCCGGTTTGTCGGACCCATTCTGGTTATCGGAGTCAGCCGGTGAGGCAGGCGAACCCGTCCCGGACGTGTTCGCCGCTCCCGCCTGACGGTACTTCTCCGTGGCTTCTCGTATTTGCGCCGCATTGTCTTGCGCGTAGCTCATCAGATTGCCGACCGCGACGCCGGCGAACCCGCTCGCTGTGGCCACTGCGGCGAACTGGAGGGCAATCGACTCCGGGGCGCCAAAAACCGTGGCCTCCAGCGCCATTGCCACCGGAATCATTGCGGCCAAACCTTTTGCCGCCCAGTCGACTTGAGTCCGGGCATGGTCGACCTGTCCCGCCTGAGTGGACAAGACCCTTACGATGGCGTTGTCGGCTTCCAGCATCGTTGACGCACGCTGGATCTGGTGCGAGTTCTGCGACGTGTAGGCACCAGAGGCAGAGCCGGACCACGACTCGGTGGGATAGGCGCCTTCGAGGGATTTCCCGTTGGACTGAAACAGTTTGGCGCCGTCGTTGAAGGAGCCACCGGTGTCGGGGCTTCCGACACCCATGGTTTTGCTGACTCCCGTCAGGACGTACAAGCCGCCTTGGATCACCGGCGTGGCGATAGCTTCGGGAATGAGTAACTGCGCCCACTTGCCGGCATCCCCCAACAGTCCGACCGCTCCGATCGGGTCGCCTTCCATCAGCTTTTTGAGATCGCTGTAGGTGCTCCAGGCGGTTGCCGCGACGCCGAATTTGCTGGGCCCCTTGCTGCTCGCATCGCCCTCTGATCCTGCTGACCCCGTCACATGGGCCCCCGCGTATCGCCCGTAGCTGCATCGATGTGCACGCTGATCGACCCTCCCGACAGCTCAATGAATTTCGTTCGCGGTGGCCCCACACCGCGCAGTTGAGCCTAACAACGAGCGCGTTGGGTCAATCGCACCAATTTTGCCGGTGACGTGGAGGCGATACGCAACGTAATGGCCTTCTAACCGCCCTACCCGTCAAGCGAGTTGATCGCGGCGGCGGCCTGTGATGCGTCGGTCTGCGACGGGGCATTCCACCAGATCTCGGGCTGCTTGGCGGCCCAGCCGGTGATCGCCTCGAGCTCGGCCGCCAGCGAGATCAGCAGCGGCTCACTGTCGGCCGGCCCCATCAGCTGAATGCCGATCGGCAGCCCGTCGGAGGTGAAGCCCGCGGGCACGTTGATCGACGGCCAGCCCAGCAGGTTCCATGGCCAGGTCACCGGGCAGGCGGCGATCGAGCTGCGTTCGGTGGCAGACCACCCTCGGCGGTCGAATTCGTGTGTGAGCGGCGGCGGTTGGGCCGTCGTCGGCGCGATGATGACGTCGACGAGATTGAAAATCCAGGACATGCGGCGCTGGGCTGCTGCCTCGTGTGCGCGGGCCTTGCGCAGCACGTGCTGTGACAACAGCCTGCCGATTCGCATGTTGGTCAGCGTGCGCTCGTCGAAGGGCACGTCGCCCAGCCGGTCGGCCCAGTCCAGTAGGCCCGCGGTCGAGCGGGCCAGAAAGTCCCACGACATCCGCAGGCTGTAGTTGGGGTCTTTGGCGACCACGGTGTGGCCCAACTGCCCGAGTTGATCGGCGATGTTCTGCAGCGCGTCGCGGATCTCGGGGTGCAGCGTGGCCGGGAAACCGGAGAACGGGAACTTGGTCGACATGGCCACCCGCAACGGTCCGGGGGCGCGGCTGACATGCTCGGCGGCCTGAATCGGCGCCGGCTTGTGCAGATCGCCCTCGGCGTTGCCGGATGCCGCGTCGAGCACGAGGGCCGCATCGGTGACGGTGCGGGCCAGCACCCCGTTGACGGTGATGCCGTTGAACGCCTCGGGCAGCGGCCAGGTGGAGATGCGTCCACGCTGCGGCTTGATGCCGACCAGGTGTGTCCACGCCGCGGGAATGCGGACGCTGCCCGCGCCGTCGGATCCGATGGCCGCGGCCACCAGGCCCGCAGCCACGGCCGCGGCGCTGCCGCCCGAGGATCCGCCCGGGCTGTGCTTGCGTGACCACGGGTTGCGGGTGTGCCCGAAGCCCGGACCGCCCGTGAACGGCCACTGCCCGAGCTCGCAGCTGTTGGTCTTCCCGACGATCACCGCGCCGGCCGCCTTCAGGCGGCGCACCACCTCGGCATCGGCTGGGGCGACCCGAACGTCGCCGTCGATTCCGAACCGGGTGGGCACCCCGGCGATGTCGACGTCATCCTTGACCGCGATCGGGATCCCAAGGAGTGGGAGTAGTTTGCCGGCTGCGCGAGCCGCGTCGGCTTTCGCGGCGTCGGCCAGTGCTTGCTCGGTGAGCACCACGCGGAAGGCGTTGAGAGTGGACTGGCTCGCGGTGATGGCATGCAGAGACTGACGTACCAGGTCGTCAGAAGTGACTGCGCCGCTGGCGAGTTGGTAGAGCTGGTTGGTCAGGGTGGGGAACGGAGGCGATGTCGAGTCGGAAGTCGCGGATTTGGCCATCACTTTCGAGGATATCGGCGGTGCGTAACGGAACCTGTCCGGCCATGGTGCGACACTGTCACGATGCGGCTGTACCGGGACCGGGCGGTGGTGCTGCGCCAGCACAAGCTCGGCGAGGCCGACCGGATTGTCACCCTGCTCACCCGCGACCATGGTTTGGTGCGCGCGGTAGCCAAGGGGGTTCGGCGTACCCGCAGCAAGTTCGGCGCGCGGCTGGAACCGTTTGCCCACATCGACGTGCAGCTGCATCCGGGACGCAACCTCGACATCGTCACCCAGGTTCAGGCCATCGACGCGTTCGCCGCCGACATCGTCAGTGACTACGGCCGCTACACAAGTGCGTGCGCGATGTTGGAGACCGCCGAGCGGCTGGCCGGGGAGGAACGGGCACCGATGCCCGACCTGCACCGGCTCACGGTGGCTGCGCTGCGGGCCATCGCCGACGGTCGCCGGGCCCGCGAACTGGTGCTGGATTCCTATCTGTTGCGGGCGATGACGATCGCCGGCTGGGCGCCGGCGCTGACCGAGTGCGCCCGCTGCGCCGCGCCGGGCCCGCACCGGGCATTTCACGTCGCGGCCGGCGGCAGCGTGTGCGTGCACTGCCGGCCCAGTGGATCCAGCACTCCGCCGCAGCCCGTGCTGGAGCTGATGTCGGCGCTGCACGAGGGCGACTGGGAGTATGCCGAGGCCTCCTCATCGGGGCATCGCAGTCAGGCCAGCGGATTGATCGCGGCGCATCTGCAATGGCACCTCGAGCGTCAGCTGCGGACATTGCCTCTGGTCGAGCGGGTGTACCGGATCGATCGGACAGTCGCTGAACAGCGCGCGACGCTGGTCAGGCAGGATATGACCCATGGTTTTGAAGCGGGACAAGCAGCAGGGCAAGACCACCTACCCACAGCTGCCCCCGGCGCCTGAGGACTATCCGGTCTTCCCGGACACGTCGTCCTGGCCCGTCGTCTTCCCGGAGATCCCGGCCGGCACCAACGGCCGCTTCGCGCGTCCGCCCCAACACACGTCGAAGGCGGTCGCGCCCCGGATCCCGGCCGATCAGGTACCCAACCACGTCGCCGTGGTGATGGACGGCAACGGCCGGTGGGCCACCCAGCGTGGCCTGGGCCGCACCGAGGGCCACAAGATGGGCGAGGCGGTGCTGATCGACATCACCTGCGGTGCCATCGAACTGGGCATCAAGCACTTGAGCGTCTACGCGTTCTCCACCGAGAACTGGAAGCGCAGCGCCGAGGAGGTCCGGTTCCTGATGGGCTTCAACCGGGAGGTGGTGCGCCGCCGCCGGGAGAACCTGAACGCCATGGGCGTGAACATGCGCTGGGTCGGATCGCGGCCCAAGATGTGGCGCAGCGTCATCAAGGAGTTCGACATCGCAGAACAGATGACGGTCGGCAACGACGTCATCACGGTCAACTACTGCGTCAACTACGGCGGGCGCACCGAGATCGTCGAGGCCGCGCAGGCACTGGCCGAAGAAGCTGCCGAGGGCAAGATCAATCCGGGCCGGATCAGTGAGGCTGCCTTCGCCAAACACCTGCACCGCCCGGACATCCCCGACGTCGATCTGTTCATCCGGACCTCGGGGGAGCAGCGGGCCAGCAACTTCCTGCTGTGGCAGTCGGCGTATGCCGAGTTCGTGTTCCAGGACAAGCTGTGGCCCGACTACGACCGGCGCGACCTGTGGGCGGCGTGCGAGGAGTACGTGAACCGTAACCGTCGATTCGGTAGGGCCTGACATGCCGAGCCTGCTGCAACGGTTGTCCTCGGCGCTCGGCGAGGTGATGACCGTCGTCGAGGAAGACGACGACGCGCTGACCGTGACGGTCGATGGTTCGGTCGCCTCGGTGCGGGTGGTGGCCATCGCCGAGGACCTGGAAATGGTCTCGCTGACCCAGCCGTTGGCCTGGGATCTCCCGCTGAACAACAAGATTCGCGAACGGGTGTCCGAGCATGCCAGCAAGACCATGCTGGGCACGGTGGTGTTGGTGGAGAAGTTGGTCGAGACGCCCACCAACGGTGCGACGCCCAAGGGCGCTACGCGTAAGCGGCCGGCCAAGAAGGTCGCCGACGTGATGCTGCGCTACAACTTCCCGGCGGCCGGTCTCACCGACGACGCGCTGCGCACGCTGATCCTCATGGTTCTGGCCACCGGCGCCGACGTGCGTCGGGACCTGATGTCGTGACGGTCATTCGCATCGTCGCGGCAATGGTGCTCGGTGAGGACAACCGGCTACTCGTGGTCCGCAAGCGGGGCACGACGGCGTTCATGCAGCCGGGCGGCAAGATCGAGCCGGGGGAGCAGCCGATCGAGGCGCTGTCCCGGGAGGTTCGTGAGGAGCTCGGGGTCGGTTTTGATGTTTCGGCGGCCGAAGAACTCGGCCACTTCACCGCACCCGCCGCCAATGAACCCGGCCACACCGTCGATGCGTGGCTCTACCTGATCAGCCTCGACGGTGAACCGCGGCCGCAGGCCGAGATCGCCGAGATGACGTGGATCGACCTGCGCACGCCCGGTGACATCGAGCTTGCCCCGTTGACCCGCGACCCCGTGCTGACCCTGGCACGCGATCGGGCTTAGCGTCCCCACGTGTGAAGCGCTATGGCGGAAAACCGGCACTGGGACCGCCACCACGCTTCATACGCGGAAATCAAGTCAGTTGACTCCGTCGCCGCAGCCGCGACACATCCCGAAGATCTCGATCGTGTGGCTGACGTCGGAAAAACCGTGCTCGCGGGCCACATCGGCGGCCCATGCCTCGACGTGGCCGCCCGAGATCTCGACGGTCGCGCCGCAGGCCCGGCACACCAGATGGTGGTGATGGTCCTCCGAGCAGCGCCGGTAGACCGATTCACCGGTGTCGGTGCGCAACGTATCGACGCTGCCGGTGGCGGCCATGGCCTGCAGGGTGCGGTACACCGTGGTCAGCCCGATGCCCTGACCTCGCCGGCGCAGCTCGTCGTGCAGCTCCTGCGCTGAGCGGAACCCTTCGGTTTCGTTGAGCAGGTCGGCGATCGCTGCACGCTGCCGGGTGGACCGGACTGCGCCCGTCACCGCGGTTCCTCACTGGCGTGCGCGACAGCATCGGCGACGATGTGGGCCAGATGATGGTCGACGAGGTGGTAGAGCACCTCACGCCCCGCGCGCTCGCTGGCCACCACCCCGGCCTGCTTGAGTATCCGCAGGTGCTGGCTCACCAGCGGTTGCGGCACGGCGAGTGCGTCGACCAGTTCGTGCACGCACCGTTGGGACTGTTGCAGCTGCAGGACGATGGCGATCCGCAGCGGGGCGGCGAGTGCCCGCAGCAGTTCGCCTGCGGTGTCGAGGACCTCCCGCGACGGCAATTCCGACGCCGGCGTTGCGCTGTGCTCGTGCGCGTCGCCGTGTTGATTCGCATTGATATTGGAAATCGTTTCCATTACGGGTCACAATACATGCGCGATATTGCATGTCAACCGGCCCGGTGACCACGGCGGATTATCGCTGGCGGCGGGCTGGTCGCTACGCTGATGCACCGTGGCATCCATCATCGATACCGTTGCGAACCTGGCGAAACGCCGTGGCCTGGTCTACCAGTCCGGTGAGATCTACGGCGGCACCAAGTCCGCATGGGATTACGGGCCGCTCGGTGTCGAGCTCAAGGAGAACATCAAGCGGCAGTGGTGGAAGTCCATGGTCACCGGCCGCGACGACGTCGTCGGCCTGGACAGTGCGATCATCCTGCCCCGCCAGGTGTGGGTGGCCTCCGGTCACGTCGACGTCTTCAATGATCCGCTGGTGGAGTGCCTGAACTGCCACAAGCGGCATCGACAGGACCACATGCAGGAGGCTTACGCCCTGAAGAAGGGTCTGGATGACCCGGATTCGGTGTCGATGGACGAGATCGTCTGCCCCGACTGCGGCACCAAGGGTCAGTGGACCGAGCCGCGTGATTTCAACATGATGCTCAAGACCTACCTCGGCCCGATCGAGTCGGAGGAAGGCATGCACTACCTGCGCCCGGAGACCGCGCAGGGCATCTTCGTCAACTTCGCCAACGTGGTGACCACTTCGCGTAAGAAGCCGCCGTTCGGCATCGGCCAGATCGGCAAGAGCTTCCGCAACGAGATCACGCCGGGCAACTTCATCTTCCGTACCCGCGAGTTCGAGCAGATGGAGATGGAGTTCTTCGTCGAGCCCTCCACCGCGGGCGAGTGGCACAAGTACTGGATCGAGACCCGGCTGCAGTGGTACGTCGACCTCGGCATCAACCGGGACAACCTGCGTCTGTACGACCATCCCAAGGAGAAGCTGTCGCACTACTCCGATGGCACGGTCGATATCGAGTACAAGTTCGGTTTCGCCGGCAACCCGTGGGGTGAGCTGGAAGGCATCGCCAACCGGACCAACTTCGACTTGTCCACGCACGCAGAGCATTCCGGTGTCGATCTGTCCTTCTACGATCAGGGTGCCGACACCCGCTACGTGCCGTACGTGATCGAGCCCGCAGCCGGCCTGACCCGGTCGCTCATGGCGTTTCTGGTCGACTCCTACACCGAGGACGAGGCGCCCAATGCCAAGGGCGGTGTGGACAAGCGCACCGTGCTCAAGCTCGACCCGCGCCTGGCCCCGGTCAAGGCTGCGGTGTTGCCGCTGTCGCGCAATGCCGACCTGTCACCCAAGGCCCGCGACCTGGCCGCCGAGCTGCGCAAGAACTGGAACGTCGAGTTCGACGACGCCGGTGCCATCGGCCGGCGCTACCGCCGTCAGGACGAGATCGGCACGCCGTATTGCGTGACAGTCGATTTCGACACGCTGGAGGACAACGCGGTCACCATCCGCGAGCGCGACGCCATGACTCAGGAGCGCATCGCCCTGGACAAGGTGTCGGACTACCTGGCCGTGCGGCTCAAGGGCGCGTAGTTTTCCCGCGCGCCGTTCAGGGGCGGGCGTCGACCGCGGCGGCGATGGTCGTCACGGTTGGGGTTCTCCCAGCAGTGGTGCGGGTACATCACCGTCGAGCAGGCCGATCAGCGTCGCCAGTAGGGCATCGAGTTCGGCGCCGACCGCGGTGATCGCCGGGTTGCCGTAGCTGGTGAACAGCAGGCTGGGTTGGTCGACGGCGAGCACGGTGCCGTCCGGGCCGGCGTAGAGCAGCGTGCGCAACGGCGCGTGCAACATGACACCGGGATCGTGGCGGAACATGCGTTCGGCGATCGTGTGATTGCCCATCAGATACTGGGTGGCCCGCCCGTTGGATCCGGACCCGGCCATGCTCGGGGCGATGTCGAAGCCGAAATAGCGCAGAAACCCATGTGGGGCCTGGACTTTGGCGATGGCGAGTACCTCGTCCCAGTTCGAAGCGGCCGCGAATGCTGCGCCATCGTAGGCGGGCACCAGGGTTTCGTAACGCTCACGGGCCTGCTCATAGCTGTCGGGCAGCGCCACCAGCAGCCGGCGGTTGGGGTGGTTGACGGTGCCACTGTGCCGCGTCATCGTGGCGTCACGAGGCCTGGAACAGGGGCGCGTGCACCTGGCGGGTCAGTTCGTCGGCAAGTACTTCCGGTGTGCCGGAGACGATCCCGTCGACGATCTGGCGGGCGACGTCGGCTGGATCGTTCTTGGGGACATCGAGATCGGCGGTCATCGAGGTATCGGTGTAGCCGAGATATACGCCGATCACATCAGTGCCCTGCTCTCGAAGTTCCAGTCGCAGAGAGTTGTTCGCCGACCACAGGGCTGCTTTCGAGACGCCGTAGGCACCGTAGCCGGGGAGCCACGACAGCACCGATGCGATGTTGACGATCGCGCTGTTGCGCCCGGCCAAGCGCGGCGCGAAGGCTCTGGTCACCCGTAGCGCGCCGAAGAAGTTGGTCTCCAGTACTGACCGAATTTCGTCGAGGTCGTCGGCCGCCAATGATCGGCCACCGAGCACGCCGGCGTTGTTGACGACGATGGTGGCATCGGCGGCGACCTCGGCCAGTCGGGCGACTTCGTCGGGTTTGGTGACGTCGGCTTGAATGACCACCACGCGAGAATCGGCTGCGGTGTCGGGACGCCGGCTGGTGGAGTACACCTTGGCGGCCCCGCGCGCCAGAAGTTCATCCACGATCGACTTGCCCAATCCCCGCTGGCCGCCGGTCACGACGACTGTTGCACCCGCGACCGGTGTTCCCGTTATTGCCATGTCGAACTCCTTTGATTCGAGCGGTGACCTCGGCCGACTCCGATGGCCTTCCGGGTGTCACGTCTGCCAACGCAGCATCCTGAGTTTGCATTCCCAATCCAGCTAAGATGTGAGGATGCGCGCAGAACTGTGGTCCGACGCCGCCTGCCCGATCGCCCGCACGATGTCGGTGCTGGGGCAGCGGTGGTCCATCCTGATCATTCGCGAGGCGCTGTTGGGCCGGTCCCGGTTCTCCGAGTTCCGCGAACATCTGGGTGTGGCTTCCGACGTGCTCAGCACGCGGCTGTCCGAATTGGTGGCAGCCGGCATCCTCGATGTCGTCGACTACCGGGAGCCGGGCGATCGCACCCGTAGCCGCTATGTTCTCACCGATGCCGGACACGACCTGGTACCCGTTCTGGCGGCCATGGGCCAGTGGGGTCACGAACATCTCGCCCGGCCGCACAGCAGCGGTTACCGGTTC
This sequence comes from Mycobacterium sp. DL99, assembly GCF_004762045.1. Classification (GTDB taxonomy): domain Bacteria; phylum Actinomycetota; class Actinomycetes; order Mycobacteriales; family Mycobacteriaceae; genus Mycobacterium. The sequence continues at coordinate 4,153,881 of NZ_SJOM01000007.1, read as the reverse complement.
GTCGAAACGGGCACCGGGGAACTCACCCGGATCGGATTCCGCCGCGCTGACGGCACCGCGGTGCCGGCCGGGCAGGTCACTCTCACCGAGACCCGAGTCGATTAGCGAGCGCTACCGCCTGAGCCTTTCCTGCCGAGCAGGGTCGAACTAGAAGCGGCCGCCACCGCCGCCGTAGCTGCGGCCCGACGAATGCGACGAGCCGCCGTAGGACGTCGGACGGCCCATGCTGCGGCCCCCGCCGTACCCTCCACCGAAGCCGCCGCCGAAACCGCCACCGCCGCCGCGCAGGACATTGCCGATGAGGATGCCGCCGAGCACCGCACCCATATCGGACCCGCCACCTCCGCCGTACTGCGAGGTATAGGACCGCTGCGCGGCGCGGACGTCATCGTTGGCGAGGCCCTGCGCCTGCGCGGCCAGCGTCGAGGCCCCGTTCGCGTGCGCCACCGCCTCATTCGGATTCTCGGCCCGCTTGGCTTCGGCGGCCTCAAGCTGCCGCTGCGCCTCGGCCAGTCGGGTGCGGGCCTCCGGACCGATACTGCCGCGCCGGGTTTCGATGAAGTCCGACACCGCCTTGATCCGCGACTGGGCGGTGAACAGCGCCTGCTCGAGAGCCCGGGCGAGCCGCTCGGTGGCCTCCTGCTGTGCATGCACGCTGGCCAGTAACTGATCCAGGTCGGCATCGGCCTTGGTCAACCGGGTGAATGTGCCCAGCGGATCGGCGTCGCCCGCCGAGCGGGCTTCGTCGGCCGCCTTGGCGGCGGCGTCACGGGCTTTGGTGAGGGCGTCCTGTTGAGGCGTCGACGCTTCGTTGAGCAGAGCGGTGGCTTGACTGATGCCATTGGTGATGTCGGCGATCGCCGCGGGCAGGCCGGCCAGGGCCCGGTTGATGTCGGAGGACGCGCTGTCCACGGCGTCGAGCAGGGTGCGGGTCTGATCGAGCGCGGACTCGGCCGACCGCACCGCGTCCACCAGTGCGGTCTGATCGGTGGCCGGCCGAGACACCAGGCTGCGGGCTGTGGTGATGCTGCGATCGGCGAACGCCAGCCGCTCCTTGGCAGTGTCCACGTTGGCCGCCACCGAACTCAGGGCGGTCGCGTCGAACTGGGTGTGCAGGTTGTCCAAGGTCTGGCGGGCCGGGTCGATGCGGGCGGTGAGATCGACCATCTGCTGGGTCATGGTGTCGAGTCGGGCCGGGGCGTTGATCACCAGATCCCGCAGCTGCTCGAAGGCCTGGCTCTGGGTGTCCAGCTCGCGGTCCGCCCTGGCTGCCGACACCACCACCTGCGTCAACAGCTGACGCTGTTGCAGGGGTGTCTCGGGTGCATCGTCGTCGAGGGTCTGGCGCACGTTGAAGGCTTGGGCCAGAGCCTTTTTCGCATTTTCCAGGGCCGCGCTGAACGGTTCGGTTCGATTGGCGCCGAATTCCTCGACGGCCAGTTCGAGCTCGGCCTCACTGGTGCGGACCGCATTGTCGACGTCGACCACGATCGAGCGGGACAGCTCGTCGAGCGCCTCCAGCGGCACCGCGGCCAACGCGTTGGCGTCGGTCGGATCGACCCGCTTGGCGGCCTCGAACTCGGCGTGGCGTCGCTTGGCCCGGCGGCGGCGCGACCACCACCACAGCAACCCGGCCAGCACCAACACCACGCCGAGGGCGATCAGCATGCCGGGCCACGACACGCCGGGTGTGGCGGGGGATTCGGGTTCGGAGTTCAGCCCGTTGGCCGCGGCGATCGCTGCCCCCGCCCAGTCGTCTCGGCGCAGGGCCGGGGTGACGCTGTTACGCCGGATGTCGTCGGCGCGTGCCGAAGTCGTGATGGTGTCGGGCACCTGGAACGCGAACGCCCGGTCCACCGTGGCGACCGCCAGTAGCGCGTCGTCGTCACCGAAATCGCTCAGCTGCATGGTGTTCTGCGCCCAGCCGACCGGGTTCTGCCGGGCGAAATCGTCGACGAAGACCACCCATAGCTTGATGTGGCGGTCGTCGTAGAGCCGGTCGATCGCGCGCTGCACGTTGCCGCGCTGGGCGGCCGACAACACCCCGGCGTTGTCGGTGAGTTGGGTTGCCAGCCGCAGAGGCGGCTCGGCGGCGGCGCCGGGGGCGACCAGGAGTCCGGTCATCAGGATCGCGAGCAGCATGGACAGCAGACGGGCGATACGCATGACCGTCAATCTAATGCGCTGCGGGGTTGCCGCGTTGCTTCCTGGCAGACTGTGCGTCGGTGAACGCGGATACGCAGTCCTGGTATGACGACTTCGACCGGCAACGTCTGGTGGTCGAGGCGCCCAAGGGTGCTGTGCTGCCCGGAACCGACACCGAGCATCGAACCGACTTCGCTCGCGATCGGGCTCGCGTGTTGCACAGCGCCGCGCTGCGGCGGCTCGCCGACAAGACCCAGGTGGTCGGCCCGCGGCATGGGGACACCCCACGCACTCGGCTCACCCATTCACTCGAGGTGGCTCAGATCGGGCGCGGCATGGCGATCGGCCTCGGCTGCGATCCCGACCTGGTGGATCTGGCCGGGCTGGCCCACGACATCGGGCATCCGCCGTACGGGCACAACGGCGAGCGGGCCCTCGACGAGATCGCTAAACCGTTCGGCGGCTTCGAGGGCAATGCCCAGAATTTCCGGATCCTCACCCGGCTGGAGCCCAAAGTTCTTGATGCCGATGGGCGTTCGGCTGGGCTCAACCTGACCAGGGCCGCGCTGGACGCGGTGGCCAAGTATCCGTGGCCCAGCTTCGGCACCCGGAAGAAGTACGGCTTCTACGACGACGACGCCGAGGCTGCGGCCTGGGTGCGAGCCGGTGCGCCTGCCGAACGGCCGTGCCTGGAGGCCCAGGTGATGGACTGGGCCGACGACGTCGCCTATTCGGTGCACGACGTCGAGGACGGGGTGATCTCCGGGCGCATCGACCTGCGGGTGCTCGGCGATCACGATGCTGCCGCCTCGCTGGCGGATCTGGGCGCCAGGTCCTTTCCCAGCGTCACTCACGATGATCTGTTGGCCGCCGCCGAGCGGTTGTCGCAGGTACCGGTGGTGGCCGCGGTAGGGCGCTACGACGGAACCCTGGCCTCCTCGGTCGCGTTGAAGACCCTGACCAGTGAACTCGTGGGGCGCTTTGCCAATGCGGCGATCAGCCAGACCCGGGCAGTCGCCGGCGCCGGGCCGCTGCGGCGGTTCGACGCCGAGCTTTCGGTGCCGCCGCTGGTGCGTGCCGAGGTGGTGCTGCTGAAGATGCTTGCGCTGCAGTTCATCATGTCCGATCACCGGCATCTGCAGATCCAGGCCGATCAACGCACCCTCGTCCACGAAGTCGCCCTGGCGCTGTGGGCACAGGCCCCGGGGAGTCTCGACCCGCAGTTCGCTCCCGAGTTCGACCTCGCGGCCGACGATGGTGCCCGGCTGCGCGTGGTGGTCGATCAGATTGCGTCCTACACCGAGAGCCGGTTGGAACGCGTGCACGAGGCGCGCTCGCCCCGGCCGTTGGGCTGAGCGGACGGCTGGATCAGCCGATCTTGTCGATGCTCGCGTCCAACACGGCCGTCGTGCGGTCGTCAACCGTCTGTTCAGTTTCCTTGTCGCGCCAGCCGCGGATTTCGAGGTCGACGAGATAGTTGCGGTGCAGACCGATCGCACGTGTCACGCGCTTGTAGCTGTCGACCGTGTGATCGAGATTGTTTTCGTTGTCGATGAACGCCACCAGTGTCTCCGGGGTGGCCCGCACCTCGTTGATGGTGCGGGTCGAGTTCAGCTTCGGGTCGGACACCGACTCGTTCACTGTCTTGCCCTCGCAGCGCTTCCAGATTTCGGAGAACTCATCGAACAACGTTTGAGCCGACGCGACATCGGGCAACGCGATGACGTTCTGAATCACGAACATCGCGGGGCCCATCTTGGGTCCCCACCGCCACACCGAGCCGGCGAAAGCCTTCTCCTGTGCGGATTCGTAGCTCGATTTTTGTGCGGCAAAGGGCACGCCGGCGCACTCCGGTGCGTCCGAGGTGACGTTGGCCCGGCGCAGACCACCATTGCTGTCCGTCAGGGCGCTCATCAGCTGATAGTCCGATTGCATCGCCCGGTCGACCTCGGGTTTGGTCAGCAGGAACTGCTGGACGGACTGCTGGTCGGTCGGTCCGGCCGGCAGCGCGGCCCGTGACGGCGAGCCCGACGAGGGAACGGTCAGCCACACGACGAGTGCCACGACGGCGACGAGGATGATGACGTACGACAACGTGAGACCGACGATGGCCTGGCTCCGGCCATTCTGCGGACGCTTCTTGATCTCGGACAGCGCCAGATGACCCAGCACCGCACCGGCCGGGGCAAAGATGAAGGCGAACACGATCGACAGAGTCGCGAGTGTGTTGGTCTCGGATTGCGGCGGAGGTGGCGTGGGCGCCGAAATGACCGGCGGCACAGCCATTGGCTGTTGTCCGAACGGATCGTGTGGACCGCCGAATCCCCCGTAACTCATCGCGTGATCCTACTGGGGCAGCCGCGGCCGGCGGTCAGGCGATGCGGGCCATCATGGCCTTGGCGACGTCGATTCCTGAGTTGTTCATACCCGACACCGGGTCCTGCCCCGGAGCGACGCCGTAGAAACCCACCTCGACGTCGACGAGGCAGTTTCCCTTGACCCCGAGCGCGTGTGCGCTGGCACGGGCCCATCCGCCGCTGGAACGGTCGGACGCCAGTGCGGCGGAGAGAACCGAATCGGTGACCCGCACGTTGTTGGCGGTCGTGATGTAGTTGCTGCCGTCGGAGGCCTGACCGGCCAGCACCGTCATGGTGCGGCCCTCGCATGCTTGCCACTGGTTGGTGAATGCGGTGAACGCTGCTTGCGCCTCGGTGGGGGAGGCGTACACGACGACAGCTTCTTCCACCTTCATCACCGGTCCGGAAGCGGCGGTCCACCAGTTCTCCGAGCCAAAATGTTGGACGCCGGTGCCTTGGAAGACGCTGCGTTGGGCCACCCTGGTGGCACCGACGCATTCGTGAGGTGAGGCTGCGGATTCGTTGGCCAAACCATTGGGCATCGTGTCGAGCGATCCGACCTGGCGATCCTTGGCGGCTGCCTCGAACTTCTGATTGAGCAGTGCGGTCAGGGCGCCGCCGTTGAGCAGGACGTCGGTGAAGTTGGCGCCGGTGATCGGCATCGCCACGACGTTGGGTTTCGCAGTCGTGGGTGGCGAAGTGGTGGTGGTCGTGGCTCCCGTGGTGGGAGCGCTGCTCGACGATGAGGTGGTCGGCGGGTTGGCGATCGCCGGCATCGGCTTGTCCGAGGGCAGCGCGGCCCACACCACCAGTCCGATCACAAGCATCAGGATCATGAAGTACGACAGGACCAGCCCGATGATTGCGCGGTCGCGGCCCTTCTGATGAAGACGCTTGATCTGTGAAAGCGCAATATGGCCGAGCACGGCCCCGGCGGGAGCGAAGACGAACGCGAAGACGATCGACAGCGTCGACAGCGGGTTGGTCTCCTCCGACCGTGGCGGCGGGACCTGATAGTTAGGTGGCCCCGACTGGGGCCCCGCCCACCCACCTGACGGCTGCCCACCGAACGGCTGCCCGCCGAATGGATCCGACGACGGTCCGCCATATCCCCCAAAGCTCACCGACGCCTCCCTCAGGCAAACCTGTGCAGCGCGACTTTCACGCACGCATAGACTAGGCCGGTGGCCGGCCGGATTTCAGATCGCGATATCGCGGCCATCCGTGAAAAAGTCCGAATCGAAGATGTCGTCGGCGACTACGTCCAGCTGAGGCGGGCCGGCGCCGACTCGATGAAGGGCCTGTGCCCGTTCCACGACGAGAAGTCTCCGTCGTTCCACGTGCGGCCGAACCATGGTCACTTCCACTGCTTCGGCTGTGGCGAGGGCGGCGATGTGTACGCCTTCGTCCAGAAGATCGAGCACGTGAGCTTCGTCGAGGCGGTCGAGTTACTGGCCGACCGGGTCGGCTACACCGTCACCTATACCGGCTCGTCGACCACCAATGTCCAGCGCGACCGGGGCAGCCGAAGCCGGTTGCTGGCCGCCAACGCCGCGGCCCAGGAGTTCTATGCCGAGGCGCTGACCTCAGACGAAGCCGCCGAGGCGCGCAAGTACCTGACCGAGCGCAACTTCGACGCCGCCGCGGCTGCCCAGTTCGGGTGTGGGTTCGCGCCGTCGGGGTGGGACACGTTGACAAAGCACTTGCTACGCAAGGGTTTCGAGTTCAAGGAGCTGGAGGCGGCCGGACTGAGCCGGGAGGGCAAGCGCGGGCCGATGGACCGGTTCCATCGTCGTCTGCTGTGGCCGATCCGCGTGTCCTCGGGCGAGACCATCGGCTTCGGCGCGCGCCGGTTGTTCGACGACGACCAGAACCAGGCGAAGTACGTCAACACCCCCGAGACCGTGCTCTACAAGAAGTCGCAGGTGTTGTTCGGGCTTGACCGTGCCAAGCGCGACATCGCCAAGGGGCATCAGGCCGTCGTGGTCGAGGGCTACACCGACGTGATGGCCATGCACATGGCCGGGGTGACGACCGCGGTGGCGTCGTGCGGCACCGCGTTCGGCGAGCAGCACCTGTCGATGCTGCGCCGGCTGATGATGGACGACAACTTCTTCCGCGGCGAGTTGATCTACGTGTTCGACGGTGACGCCGCCGGCCAGGCTGCCGCGGTGAAAGCGTTCGAGGGCGAGCAGAACCTGTCCGGTCAGTCGTTCGTGGCGGTGGCTCCCGACGGGATGGATCCGTGCGATCTTCGGCTGCGCTCCGGCGACGGCGCGGTGCGCGATCTGGTGGCGCGGCGAACTCCGTTGTTCGAGTTCGTGATTCGCAGCGCACTGACCGAGCATGACCTCGACAGTGCCGAGGGCCGGGTGGCCGCGCTGCGGCGCTGCGTGCCGATCGCGGCCCGGATCAAGGATCAGACGCTGCGCGACGAGTACGCCCGTCAGCTGGCCGGCTGGGTCGGCTGGGACAACGTCGCCCAGGTGATCGGCCGGGTGCGGGAGGAAGCCAGCGGGGGCCGCAAGGATTCGCGGCGTCAGCCCGCGCGGCAACAGGCGAGACCCGGGCAGATCCCGGTACCGGCACCCGTCGGCCGCCCCGACCCGAGCGATCCGACACTGTGGCCGCAGCGCGAGGCGCTCAAAGCCGCGCTGCAGTATCCGGCGATCGCCGGGCCGGTGTTCGATTCGTTGACCGTCGAGAGCTTCACCCACCCCGCGTACGCCGCGGTGCGTGGGGCGATCGAGGCGGCCGGCGGCATGGCGTCGGGCAAATCCGGGGCCCAGTGGATCGAGGCCGTCCGCGAGCAGACCACGTCGCCGGCGGCGGCCAGCCTGGTCAACGAACTGGGCGTCGAGGCCATCAACGTCGAGGACGACGAGCACCTGCCGCGATATATCAGCAGCGTGCTGGCCCGCCTCCAGGAAGTCTGGGTGGGCCGGCAGATCGCCGAGGTGAAGTCCAAGCTGCAACGCATGTCGCCGGTGGAACAGGGAGACGAATATCACGCCCTGTTCGGTGACCTGGTGGCCATGGAGTCCTACCGGCGCAGCCTGCTCGAACAGGCCAGCGGCGACGACCTGACTGCGTGATTGCCCGCATCGCGATAGGGTGACGGCAGTCGGGCCCCTACACGCGAAAGAGGCAAACCCGGTGACACTGTTCAGCTCCAAGACGCGGCGATACGCCGCGGTCGGCGCATTTGCGCTGGTCGCAGGGGCGGCCGCGGCTGCCCCGGCGTTCCTCGCAACGTCCACTCCCGGCCCCGAGGTCTCGGCCCAGCCGGCCTGCCTGGCCTGGTTCGGGAACAAGGAGGACGGCAAGTGCCTGTCCTACTCGAACGGAACGCCTGCCAACATCGGCACGCCGTGGGTCGGCGCCGGGCAAAACGGCGTGGTGACCGGCCCGCTGCTGCCGGGCACGTCGATCAACCGGGGGATCGGCTAGCTCTACCAGCGAGATTTCGCTGAACCGTCGGTGCTCTCCTTCGTGGAGAACACCGACGTTTCTGCGTCTATGGGGGTCAGCGTGAGGAACTGCGGATCCGGCGACACCCGTTTGGCGACCTTGCGCCGGCCGGCGTCCAGAACCGCTTTGGTGGCCGGATTGGCGGTCACCGCGCGATAGGTACTGGCGATCTGCTCATAGCGGCGTCGCCCGGCCTTGGCGCCCAGCACGTAGCCGACGGCGATAACGGCGGCGTAGCGGATCACAGCGTTCCTCCCAGACGACAACTTTGTGTGCTCCATCCTGCCTCACCGACGCCCCGACGCGCCCGTCTGGGAGCGCATTGGCGGCGGCGGCGGTCCATGCGCTAGAGTCAACGCTCGGCCGCGGCTTCCGCGGAAGGTAGTCCCCTGTAGCTCAATTGGCAGAGCTCCCGACTGTTAATCGGGCGGTTATTGGTTCGAGTCCAATCGGGGGAGCAAGTTCTCGAAGAACCCCAGCCTTACGACTGGGGCCGGGTCTGAGCCTGACGGGCCGCCTGGGTAAGCGCCTCCACAAGTGGATTGGCCGCCGACGCGAGAGCTTTCCGCTCCTCTTCGGACAGTTGATAGAACGTCCACACGCCCCAGGCCGCCGGCCGCACGTACACCGTCACCTGTTGCCGGTTGTTCGCCAGCACGGCAGGGACGGGCACCGCGCGATCGAGGGTGGCGGCGCTGGACATCTCCTCGGCTATCTGTTGGACGTTGACTGATTCCTGCAGTTGGTACAGCACGGCCTTGTTGGCGGGGCCTTCCATGGCGAGGAACCATGCCATCAGTGTCTCCTTGGGGTCAGTGGTTGTGAGCGGTGGTACTTCGACGATCACGAGTGAGATCGCAAACAGTGTGGCCTATCGACGCGCCGCCGTCAGCCCACTCGCTGAGCCGGTCTGATTGGCTACCCTTGGGGGGTGCACCCACGGCTTGTCGCCATCGTCGCCTTCGTCGGTCTCTTAGCGGTTGGTTGCGGCTGGAGTCCGTCGTCCGCACCGCCGCCGAAACCCGATACCTGCGCACCGTCAGACGGTCCCAGCGCTGACACGGTCGCGGATCAGATCGCGAAACTTCCGGCACCCGCGGCGGGCAAGGAATGGACCCAGATCGGCACCGGGCACACCACCAACTGCCGCCTGTACTGGGTGCAGGTGGGCCAGTCCAACCCCGAGCCAAACAGCGTCGGCCAGCTGTTGTTCTTCGACCGGCAGACGCCCATCGGCCCGGCCACCCCGGAGCCGCGGCCCTACATCAACGTGGTCACCAACGCCGATGACAGTGTGGTGGTGAACTACCAGTGGCAGCAGGGCCACGACTCACCCACCTCGCCCACCGGAATCGCCACCGTGCGGTTCCGGATCGGGGACGACGGCAAACTGGTTGCCGTCGACCCGATTCCGAAGCCCTGAGACGCCTCAGCCGTTGACCAGCTCGGCGGGGTCGAGCATCGCCGCGTAGCGCAACTGCTCGGGGATGCCGAACCCGTCGACGAGGGTTTCGACATGCGGGCGCAGTGAGCGACACCGTTCGTTGATCCCGCGCGTCACGGCCTTGGCACGTTCGGTGGACAGGAAACGGTGCTCGATGAACCAGGCCTTGTCCTGCTCGATCGCCGACAGTGCGTACAGATCGCAGACATCGTCGAGGAGTTCGCGTGCGGTGTCGTCCTCGCAGGCGTCGATGCCGGCGACGAACGCTTCTAGGATGACGCGGTCGATGTGCGCCTGCGCGGCATGCAGCACGTGGTCCTGGACGGCGTTGAACGCGTCGAAGGCCGACATCTCCTTGGCCTTGCCCTGCAGTCGCCGGGCCACCGAGGCCAGCATGTATTCCTCGCGGTCCTCGAACATTTTGACCTGGGTACCGCGGTTGAACAGGCTGCCCTCCTCCTCGTTGTCCTGGCGGGTGTCCAGGACGGTTTGGATGATGGTCTCGGCGGCAGTGCGTTTCAGCACCCGCTCACCGGCGTAGTTGGCCGCGAACCGGACCCATTCGACCGGGCTCATGCCCTTGATGTCGTCGGCGTAGGCGGTGAGCAGCTCTTTGGCCACCAGTTGGGTGAGCACATGGTTGTCGCCCTCGAAAGTGGTGAACACGTCGGTGTCGGCGCGCAGGGCGATCAACCGGTTCTCCGCGAGATAGCCTGCGCCGCCGCAGGCTTCGCGCGCTTCCTGGATGGCGCGGCTGGCATGCCAGGTGTTGGCGGCTTTCAGTCCGGCCGCGCGGGCCTCCAGTTCGCGCTGCTCCTCGGCATCGGGATCGTCGGAGGTCTGCAACTCATGGCACTTGGCCACCAGTTCGTTCTGGGCGAACTGCAGCGCGTAGGACTTGGCGATCAACGGAAGCAGCCGGCGCTGATGCACCAGGTAGTCCATGATGAGGACTTCCTGGTTGCTCTTCGGGGCTTCGAACTGCCTGCGTTCCAACGCATATCGGGTGGCGATGTCCAGTGCCACCCGGGCCGCGGCCGAGGCGCTGCCGGCGACGGTGACCCGGCCCCGGATCAGGGTGCCCAGCATGGTGAAGAATCGCCGGCCAGGATTCTCGATCGGTGAGCTGTAGGTGCCGTCGGGGGCGACGTCGGCATAGCGGTTGAGCAGGTTCTCCCGTGGGACGCGCACACGGTCGAACACGATGCGTCCGTTGTCGACGCCGGGCAGGCCGCCCTTGTAGTGGCAGTCCGAGGTCGTCACACCGGGCAGGTCATTGCCCTCGTCGTCACGGATGGGCACCACGAAGCAGTGCACGCCGTGCCCTTCACCGTCCGGGGTGATCAATTGTGCGAAAACAGTTGACACCCGGGCGGTTTCGGCGGCCCCGCCGATGTAGTCCTTGCGCGCGGTGGGGGTGGGGGAGTGAATGACGAATTCCTCGGTCGTCGGATCGTAGGTGGCGGTGGTCTCCAGTGCCTGCACATCGCTGCCGTGACCGGTCTCGGTCATCGCGAAACAGCCCAGCAGGTCCAGGTCGATGAGCCGGCGCACGTAAGCCTTGTGGTGGCGCTCGGTGCCCAGATTCTCGATGGCGCCGCCGAACAGGCCCCATTGGACCCCGGCCTTCACCATGAGCGACAGGTCGCTCATGGCCAGCATCTCGATGCGCGTGATGGCCGCGCCCACGTCGCCGTTGCCGCCGTGTTCTTTACGGAAGCCGTCCTCGGCTGCGCCGGCCGCCGCCATGATCTTGAGCTGCTCGGTCACCTTGGCCCGGGCGATCGCAGTGTTGGGGGTGTAGTGCGGCCGGAAGATCTCGTCCGACAACGTGGTCCGCATGGCGTTCTTGACGTCGCGCCAACGGCCGTCCAGCGTGTTTCGCAGATGCTCGGCAGTGGAGGTCATATCCGACGGTAACGCGTGCGGCGGCGGTAATAGGACGGTTGACCCGGTATCTGTTGGGAAGGCAAGCCTTCCTGGACAAGCTCGACCTCGGCGCGAAAGACTGACGCCATGCCGGATTCGGTCGGTAAGTCACTGTCTCCCACCGGGTTGCCGCATGTGAGCTATCACCGGCATGCCGATGTCACCGGTGGGTGGCTGCGCGCGGCGACCTTCGGCGCGATGGACGGTCTGGTCAGCAATACCGCGTTGATCGCCGGTGTCGGGGCCAGCGCGTCGGCCCAGACTGTGGTGCTCAGCGGTGTAGCAGGGCTGTTGGCGGGTGCTTTCTCGATGGCACTGGGTGAATACACCTCGGTGACGACGTCCAACGAGCAGGTCGATTCCGAGGTCAAGGTTGAGCAGCGGTCGTTCCGCAAGAATCCCGAGGCAGAGCAGGCGGAACTGGTGGCCATGCTCCAGGAGATGGGGATGACGGCCGAGACGGCGACGAAGGCCAGTGAGGAAATCCATCGCGACCAGAATCGGGCCTTGAACTTTCACCTCGTGCAGGAATTGGGCGTGCACCCGACGGAGAAGCCGTCGCCGTGGGTGGCAGGCGGCTCGTCCTTCGTGTTGTTCGCGATCGGTGCGATCGTCCCGCTCATCCCGTATCTGCTCGGCTTCGAATCGTTGTGGGCCGGTCTGGCCTGCGGTGGGGTGGGTCTGTTGATCGCCGGTGGCGTGGCGGCGAAGTTCACCCGTAAACCGGTGGCCATCGCGGGGCTGCGGCAATTGGTGTTCGGGGCGGTTGCGATCGCGGCCACCTACGCCGTCGGCATCCTGGTCGGTGCCGTCATCACCTGATGCTGCGTCCAATCCTGCTGGCCGGCGCCCTGGTGTTGTCGGCGTGCGGGCCGGCCCAGGCCACGCCCGGCCTCGACTACCTCGGTCAGCGTCAGGTGGCTTCCGGCGCCGTGCTGGACGGCACGGTGATCGGTGGACTGTCAGGGATCAGCTATGACGCGGCCGACGACCTGTACTACATCATCAGCGACGACCGTTCCGCGAAGGGCCCGGCGCGCTTCTACACTGCGCGGATCACGTTGTCGGAAAACGGTATCGGTGACGTCGAGTTCGTCGCCACCCATCCGTGGCTGGACCGCGACGCACAGCCGTTCGGCCCGTTGAACAGCAACGTGCAGCCGCCCGTGGTGCCGCCCGACCCCGAGGCCATCGCCTTCGATGCCCGCCGACAACGGTTGTACTGGACCAGCGAGGGGGAGCGGCGGGTCGAGGGGCCGGGTGCGCCGATCCTGCTGGACCCGTGGGTGCGGACCGCCGCCCTCGACGGTAGCTTTCTCGGCGAATTCGCGTTGCCCGACGGGTTGCGGATGTCGGCCGGCGAACACGGCCCGCGGCGTAACAGCACGCTGGAAGGGCTGACCCTGACACCGGACGGACGGTATCTGTGGGCGGCCATGGAGGGGCCCGGCTATGACGACGGTCCGCCACCGGATGAGCAGCACGGTGCGGTGACGCGGGTCGTCCGCTTCGACGCGGAATCCGGGGCGGTCAGCGGCCAGTACACCTATCCGCTGGACCCGGTCACCGCCGGGCCGGGCGGAGACAACGGATTGTCGGATCTGGTGGCGCTCGACGACAGCAGCTTTCTGGTGATCGAGCGTGGATTCGGGACGCACGTGGCGCTGCGGATCTACCGGGCCGGCATCGTCGAGGGCTCCACCGAGATGACCAAGACGCTGCTGGCGGATCTGACCACCACGCCAGGCCTGACGCCGCTGGACAACATCGAGGGAATCACGTTGGGGCCCAAGCTTGCCGACGGTCGGCAATCGGTGATCGCGGTCAGCGACGACAACTTCTCGCCCACGCAGGTGACGCAGTTCCTGTTGTTCGCGATGTGAGAATTCGCGGTCTGGCCCGCCTCGGGTGTGCGGGAAGATTGCTTCGTGAGCGTCGAATGGTATGCCGTGTTTCCGACCGATCCGCGATGGGTTCCCAGCCTGGATCGCGAGGACGCCGCGCGTGCCGTGTTCGAGGTGCTCATGGGAAGCGATATCGAGATCAAGGTGAACCGGCCCGGCCGGGTGGTGTTGGAGGACGCCGGTGAGTGCCTTGAAACCATCGGTTGCCCGGCATGCGGGACTTTGGTGGGCGAGAACCCGAAGAACATGGAGTGGTGGGTTGCCCAGTTGAACCGTGCGTGGACGGATGCCATGGGGTTCTGGCCGCTGGATGTGACGACGCCGTGTTGTGGCACTCGGACTTCATTGAACGATCTGGTGTACGACGCGCCCCAGGGCTTCGCGTCCTGGTCGGTCGCGGCGCGAGACCCGGTGTACGCGATGGGCGAAGACAAGCTGGCGCTGGTCGGCGCGGCGCTCGGACACCCTGTTCGTTGGACTCATCGGCACACCTGATCGCGTGGGTAGCGCCATGGCGGTTTCGGGCCGGTTTTTCCGCCATGGCGTTACACACGCGGAGTCTGATCGTGTGTGGCGCATCGAGATTGACGTGAGGGTCGTGAATCTCGCCGGATCATGACCCTCACGTCAATCTCGGCGCTCGGCCGCTATTTCAACAACGCGTGGCGATCGAAGTAGAAGTACGTGTACCCCGCGGTGATCCCACACACGAGGGTGGCCACGAGCAGCATCTGGGATCCGCTGACCACGACGCTGATGAGCCCACCGACGACGGCGCCGCCGGCGAATCCGGCCCAGAGCAGGAAATATCCCAGCCAATCACTCAGCCGGCCTCCGCTGATGTGGCGTTCGATGCCCTGTCCCATTTTCACCAGCGTCCCGGTCACATAGCTGAGCGGGATCGACACCTCACCGTCCTTCACGAACGACGTGTTCAATGCGCCGATGCCGAAGGCCACGAACAGGATTGGGACGTACGGAACATCGCGGGCCGTCCAGCCGCGTTCGAGGATGTCGACCACAGTGGACACCACCAGCGCCAGCGTCGTCAGCACGGTGGCGCCATGCGGGTGATTGACCCAGAGATGGCGGCGGCACAGCGATGCGATCACCACACCGCCGACAAAGGATGCCAACAGTAGTGCGGCGCCGATCGCCAGCCACGTCTCGTCCTGGAACAGCCCGAGGAAGGCCCGCTCGGTATTGCCCGTCATGAAGGTGACGAAGTACCCCGCCGAATGGGTGAACGCCGCTGCCCCCAGTAGTCCGGCCAGGCCGGCCAGAACCCATGACAACCGGGCCTCGCCGTCGAACTGTTGCGACATGTCACCCATTGTGGGGAGCGTTGCCGACGCTCGGGGTGGGATTCGCCGCCGGCGTCAGCTGTCGGAGCCGACCGTGACCGCAGTCGCCTCGTCGGTCATCTCGTCGAGTTCGTCCTCTTCGACATCGATCCCGACGAGGTGCGGACGGGTCAGGGTCAGCACACCGGCACCGGCCAGCACGGCGACCGCGCCCACCCAGTACGGCAGGTGCACACTGACCTTCTCGCCGAGCACTCCGGCCAGCCAGGGCGCCACGGCGGCACCGCCGAAGCGCAGGAAGCTGTAGGCCGCCGAGGCGACACCACGCTCCACCGGGGCCGCCTTCATCACGGTTTCGGTGATCAGCGTGTTGTTGATGCCGATGAACAGGCCGGCGATCACCACACCCGATGCCAGGACTGCCTTGGAATCCGTCCACACCGCCATCACGGCCAGCACGGCGGTGAAGGCGAGCAGGTTGAGGATGAGTACCCGCACCGTGCCGAAACGGTGCTGCAGCCGTGGGGCAACCACCACGGAGGTGAACGCCAACGCCAGACCCCAGCCGAAGAAGATCAGCCCGATCTGATGGGCGGTCATGTCCAGCGGGAACGGGGTGAAGGCCAGCAGGGTGAAGAACCCGAAGTTGTAGAACAGTGCGGTGATCGAGACGCCGAGCAGTCCGCGGTGGCGCAACGCCCGGAACGGATCGGCAAGTGTGGTGGCGCGTTCGGCGCGTGGCGTGGCCGGGAGCAGGAAGGCGGTGATCACCAGGGCGAAGGCCATCAGCGCCGAGACGCCGAAGAACGGGCCGCGCCAGGAGATCGAGCCGAGTACGCCGCCGACCAGCGGGCCGACCGCGATGCCCAGGCCCAGCGCTGCCTCATAGAGGATGATGGCTTGTGCCACAGAGCCTTTCGCGGAGTTGACGATGGTGGCCAGCGCCGTGGCGATGAACAGGGCGTTGCCCAGGCCCCAGAGTGCGCGCCAGCCCACGATCTCCATCACGGTGTCGCTCATCCCGGCCAGGCCGGCCCCGGCGATGATGATCACCAGGCCGAGGAGCAGGGTGCGCTTGGGGCCGATGCGGCTGGCCACCACGCCGGTGATCAGCATCGCCACGCCCATCACCGCCATGTAGCTGGTGAACAGCAACGACACCTGGGACGGCGAGGCGTCGAGGTTGTCGGCGATCGGTTTGAGGATGGGATCGACCAGTCCGATGCCCATGAAGGCGACGACGGAGGCAAAAGCGACGGCCCATACGGCCTTGGGTTGGCGCCACATCAGGGCGGTAACTCCTATCTAGTTTTTGAGCGGCAGTGGATGCTCGTCGACGTCGGTGAGCAACCGTCGAACGATGTCGACGGAAGCTGCCAACGTCTTGCGCTCCTCGGCGGTCAGGCGTTCGAGCCGCGGGTTGATCACGGCGGCGCGATCGGCCCTGGCCTGCTCCAGGGTCTGCCGGCCCTGCTCGGTGATGCGGATCAAAACCGCGCGGGCATCGCCGGGATCGGTGGTGCGTGACACCAGGCCGGCGTCTTCCAGACGGCGAACCTGGGTGGTCATGGTCGGCTGGGAGCAGTGATCGAGATAGGCGAGGTCGGAGATTCGTGCCTCGCCTTGATCTTCGATGGTGGACAGCAGCCGGGCCTGAGCCCAGGGCAGTGGTAGCCGGGTGCGCTGGGTGGCCAGCCGGTTCAACCGGGCGACGACTGCCAACAGGTCAGCGCCGAGTTCGGTGTCGTCGGATACCGTGGCATCCTCGGTCGGGGTCGACATCCCCCCATATTACATAGATTTACTATGTAGTCTAGTCGGCGGGCGTGCCCGCGCTCACATGACGGGCACCCGACACCCGCGATCGCGGCTGGCAGAATCGAACGATGACCGCGATACCCCCGGCGACGACGCCTCGGCGCGGCCTCACTCCCGGCGAGCTTGCGCAGGCCGCGGTGATGGCTGCACTCTGTGCGGCCACCGCGATCATCGCCGTGGTGGTGCCGTTCGCCGGAGGGCTTTCGGTGCTCGGAACGGTGCCCATGGGTCTGCTGGCCTACCGCTACCGGCTGCGGGTGCTGCTCGCGGCCACCGTCGCCGCGGGCACGATCGCCTTCCTGATCGCCGGCATGGGCGGAGCGATGACAGTCTTCGACTGTGCCTACATCGGCGGACTGACCGGCGTGGTCAAGCGCCGTGGCCGCGGCACCGGCACGGCGTTCGTGGCCGCCATCGTGGCCGGGGCGCTGTTCGGATCGGCGATCATCGTGGCGCTCACCGTGTTGACGAGGTTGCGCAGCTTGATCTTCGACTCGCTGAGCGCAGGCATCGAAGGGATCGCCAAGGTGCTCGAGCGCATTCCGGTGATCGACGTGGCCGCCGCACCGCTCAGGAACATCTTTGCCACGATGATCGACTACTGGCCGGTGCTCATGCTGTTCCTCGGCATCGCCAGCATCACCTCGATCAGCATGATCGGCTGGTGGGCCCTTTCGCGCATCCTGGCCCGGCTGCTCGGGGTCCCGGACGTCCACAAGCTCGACGCCGAGGACGAGGACGAGGACGACGCAGCGCCGATCGCTCCTGTGCCGGCCCGGTTGATCGACGTGCGGTTCCGGTACCCCGGCGTCGAGCGCGACGCGCTGGGCCCGGTGTCGATGGAATTGCAGCCCGGCGAGCATGTCGCGGTGACCGGGCCGAACGGCTCGGGCAAGACGACTCTCATGCTCATGCTGGCCGGGCGCCAACCCACCGCGGGCAGCATCGAGCGGGCCGGCGCCGTGGGGCTGGGCCGCATCGGCGGCACCGCAGTGGTGATGCAACATCCGGAAAGCCAGGTACTCGGGAGCCGGGTGGCTGACGACGTGGTGTGGGGACTGCCCGTCGGCACGACCGTCGATGTGGAGCGGCTCCTGGCCGAAGTGGGACTCTCCGGCCTGGCCGAACGTGACACCGGGGGATTGTCCGGTGGCGAACTGCAACGATTGGCCGTCGCCGGGGCGCTGGCCCGCGAACCCTCGCTGCTGATCGCCGACGAGGTCACCAGCATGGTCGACCAACAGGGCCGCGACACCTTGATGAACGTCTTGTCGGGGCTGACGGATCATCACCAGATGTCGTTGGTGCACATCACGCACTACAACGACGAGGCTGATTCCGCCGACCGCACCGTGATGCTCAACGGCAACGGCGGCACCGCAGACAACACCGACATGGTGCAGACCTCCGCGGTGCCCGTCGCCGCAACGCCCGTCGTGCACAACGCCGCGCCGGTGCTGGAACTGACCGGTGTCGGACACGAGTACGCCAGCGGAACCCCTTGGGCGAAAACGGCTTTGCGTGACATCACGTTCACCGTCAACGAGGGCGACGGAGTCCTGGTGCACGGCCTGAACGGTTCCGGCAAATCGACCCTGGCCTGGATCATGGCCGGGCTGACGGTTCCCACCTACGGCGCCTGCCTGCTCGACGGGGTTCCGGTGGCGCAGCAGGTGGGTTCGGTGGCGATCTCGTTCCAGGCCGCCCGGCTGCAATTGATGCGCCCCACGGTGGGGCGTGAAATCGCCTCCGCTGCAGGCTTCTCGGCGCGCGAGCACGACCGCGTCGCGGGGGCGCTGGAGATGGTCGGACTGGATGCCGCACTGGCCCAGCGCCGTATCGACCAGCTCTCGGGCGGTCAGATGCGTCGCGTCGTACTGGCCGGATTGTTGGCCCGCTCGCCGCGCGCGCTGATCCTCGACGAGCCGCTGGCCGGACTGGATGCCGCCAGCCAACGGGGGCTGCTGCGGTTGCTGGAGGACCTGCGGCGCAACAACGGGCTGACCGTCGTCGTCATCTCGCACGATTTCACCGGACTCGAGGGCCTGTGCCCGCGCACGCTGCACCTGCATCACGGTGAACTCGCCCTCGCCCCGACAGCTGCCGGAGGTGCCCGATGACCGCTCCGACACGAGGACAACGCAAGCCTGTCGTGCTGTTGCGTCCGGTGCCCGGCGACACCGTCATCCACCGGTTGTGGGCCGGTACCAAGCTGCTCTCCGTGGCGGGTATCGGTGTGCTGCTGACCTTCTATCCCGGATGGGTGCCGATCGGCGCCGTCGCGGTGCTGGTGCTGGTGACCGCGAGACTGGCGCACATTCCGCGTGGCGTCCTGCCGTCGATCCCGTTCTTCCTGTGGATCCTGCTGGTCGTGGGCGGGGCACTGGCTGCGCTGGCCGGCGGCTCCCCGTTTATCGACATCGGGTCGGTGCAACTCGGTCTGGGCGGGCTGCTCAACTACCTGCGGGTGACCGCGCTGGCGATCGTGCTGCTGGGGCTCGGTGCGCTGGTGTCGTGGACGACCAACGTCGCCGACGTCGCCCCGGCGGTGGCCACGCTGGGCCGTCCGCTGCGGGCGCTGCGCATCCCCGTGCACGACTGGGCGGTGACGATTGCGTTGGCACTGCGGGCTTTCCCGATGCTGATCGACGAGTTCCGCACGCTGTATGCGGCGCACCGGCTGCGCCCCGTCGAACCGGCCGAGACGTTCCGGGCACGGCGCAGGCAGCGGATCGCCAATCTGATCGATCTGCTGGCGGCCGCGGTCACCGTGGCGTTGCGCCGTGGCGACGAGATGGGTGATGCCATCACCGCGCGCGGGGGCGCCGGCCAGATCTCGGCGGCACCGTCAGGGCCCCGGGCGCGGGATTGGATCGCCTTCGCCATCCTCGTACTGGTCTGCGGCGGTGCCCTGGCTCTGGAGCTGACTGTCCTGCCCACCAGCCTGCCGCGGCGCTGACGGCTGCCCCGGGCGCGACCGGATGAGCCGGATGACGGCCACGATGATCACTGCCGCGATGACGACGGCCGCCAGCCACGGCAGGAGCAGGCCGAACACCATCACCGCCCCCGACGCCACCGAGACCAGGCCGTGCCACCCGCGCTCGACCTGCCCCCAGAACCCCTGATACTGCGGCGCGGGGCCGCCGATCTGCTCCGCGGTGATATCGAGATTGACCGTGCTGTAGTCGATCTGGTCACCGAGCTGGGTGCGCTGCGCGCGCAGGCTGTCGAGGTCCGCCTGGCGCTGTGACAACGCGTTCTCGGCCTGGATGAGGGCCTCGGGATCCTTGGCGTCCCGCATCATCCCCAGCAGCCGGTCCACCGAGGTCTGCAGCGCCTTGATGCGCGCGTCGAGGTCGACGCGCTGCGAGGTCACGTCATCGGCGCGGACCTCGACGGTCTGCACCGTGCCGAGTTTCTTGAACTCGTCAAGGGTGCCTTCGAGTTTGGCGGCCGGGACCCGCAGCGCCAGTGAGATGTGTGCGCGGCCGGAACTGGAGCCGGCGTCTTCGGACCGGCTGTCGATCCGGCCGCCGGCATCGGTGGCAAGCGATACGGCCTTGTCCGCAACCGCAGTCGGATTGCCGGTGGTGATCGACATCGACGCGGTCTTGACGATGTCGCGTTTGACCTCGGTAGGTATCGGCGCGTTCTTCATCCCCGGGCCGGCCTCCGGCGCCGGGGCCGCCGGGGCGAAACCGGCATCGCTCTGAGTGGCCGCCGGTGCCGAGGAATTGGGGGAGTGCCCGGCCGCGCAGGCCGGCGCGGCAGCCAACATGGCCGCGGCAAACAGTCCCACCGTCAGTCGGCGGTGGCGGGATGCGCTGGTGTGCTGGGGCATCAGCCCAATGTAGGCGAAGTGCTGTGAGGCACGTGTTGAATTCCTGATGCCCCGGACGTGGAGCGATCGGTCACCAGAGCATCCGGCAGTGCTGGGCACAAGGGAGCTTTGTGACCACACAAGGTCAAGACCTCTTTTGAATGCCGCCTGGGCGGCGAACCATCAAAAGCATGAAATGCCCAATCAACAAGGGACGCAAAGCCGGCGCCTTGTTGGCCGCTACGAGAGTCTTATGAGGTGAGGATGTTGAAGATTGTTCGTCACATTTCATACGCATTCATGGGATATGTGTTTCTGCTTTGCACGTTCGCCCTGCAGGGGCAGTTCGAAGTGGCTTTGGCCTACCGAAGTGGTTGGGCTCCAGTCGCCGGTGTGGCCCTGGGAGGCTCCCTTATCGCAGCCGCAATGTGTTTCCGCAAGCAGGTCCTGAAGCTGGCCGAGTGCCGTAGGAATCGCCATCCCCTCCATTGCGGGAACATCTTCGCCGAACCCCTCAGCCAAGAGGAACTCGATCAGTACTACGTGAATTATCGCGGCGGTCGGCGGCGTACCCAGTTGGCGGTGGCGCCGCGCGCATGGTGGCCCAACCAGAGTGAAGCACCGGAGCCTGTGCTGAGTCGGTTGTCGGCATGATCCCGCGCTCACTGGAGGGGTCCGCACACCTGCCTGGCAGAGCCGGCGGCAGTTCCCTAACGTGCGGCGGCCGTGTTCGCCGCCCACTGGGCGTCGGCCAGAGACTTCTCGATGTCACGGCGGCCCAGGAACATCTCATCGAAATACGGCTTGAGAGCCTGATATCCGGCCGGGAAGCCGGCCGCGCCGGGCGCTGGGATGCGCGGCCCCCGCAGCACCCGGAAGAAGGGGCTGACGTCGACTCCGCGTGCTTTCCAGTAGTCGTGGTAAACGGGCTGAGCGGCCAGCACGGCCGGGATGGCTGCGCCCTCGACACCCAGGTACTCGTTGCCGCGCTTGCTGCCCATCCATGACAACACCTCGCGCACCGCATCCGGGTGCCGGGTAGCCGAGTTCGCCGCTGCAGCAATGCCATTGGTGACACTGACCCGGCCTTTTGGGCCCGCCGGCAGCATCGCCACACCCCACCGGAACCGGGCCTGATTCGCAATGGCGGCGAGGTTGTAGGTGCCGGACTGGAACAGGGCCATCCGACCCTGCAGGAAGGTGTTGCGGGAGAAGTCTCCGTTGTTGTTGGTGGCCGAGGCCGGTGGGGCGACGTGATCGTCGTTGATCAGCCGAACCAGATAGGTGAACGCCTCGACGGCCTGCGGGTTGTCGAAGGCGAAGCGGTCACCGATGTTGAAGATGCCGCCCGCCGAGCCGATGTAGTTGAGGTAGATGCCCTGAAGGTCGTTGGCGGCGTTGTAGCCCCACTGCCGGATGCGGCCGATGTCGAAACCATCCGTGCCGGCCGAGCGGCCCTGCTCGTCGATGGTGAGCCGGGCCGCCAGCGATCGCAGTGTGTCGTCGGGTCCGTTCGACCATCGCAGCGTGGTCAGTTCGGCGAGATCCACTCCGGCGGCGTCGAGCAGGTCCGCGTTGAAGTACACCGCGATACCGGCATCGGTCAGTTGCGGAACCGCCCACAGGGCGTCGTTGCGGGTGAACTGGTTGACCACCGAGGGCTCCCACGCCCGGGCGGCGTTGGCGCCCAATGCCTGTCCGATGTCGAGTAGTCGGCCGTAGTCGGCGTACCCGGCGAGGTAGGCGTTGGACAGCCAGAAGATGTCGTCGGCGCTGCCGCCGGCCACATCGGTGCGCAGACTGTCGAAGTAGGCCGAATACGCGACGGTGTTGACCCGCACCTCGATGTCCGGGTGTTCCTTGCCGAACTCGGCGAAGGACTCCCGGTAGGCCGCCGCGACCTGCGGATCCCACAAGCGCACGGTGACGACGGTGCGGCCTTCGGGTTCGGTGGTGTGGCCGAGCAGCACCGCGGCGACGAGGAGGACGACCATGGTCAGCGCCAGGCCGATCGCGGCCATCGTCGAGCGCCTCATGGCCGGTGCCTACCGCGAGATCGACGTGAGGGTCGTTGCGGCGGCGTGTTCACAGCCCTGGTGTCGATCTCGACGCTCATTTGATCCCCGTCACGACGATCGAGCGGACGATGTTGCGCGAGAACGCGATGAACAACACGATCAGCGGGACGATCGCCACCGTGGTCGCCGCCATCACCAGCGTCCACTGCGCGTTGTACTGCGTCTGCAGCCCGGCCGTCGCGACCGTGAGCACCTGCCACTTGCTGCCACTGGTGATCACCAGTGGCCACAGGAAGTTGTTCCACTGGCTCACCACGGTGATCAAGGCCAGGGTCACCAGGATCGGCCGGCTGGCCGGCACCACCACATGGGTGATCACGTCCAGGGTGTGAGCGCCGTCGAGGCGGGCTGCGTTGATCAGGTCGCGCGGAATGGACCGAAAGTACTCGCGCAGCAGGAAGATCGCGTACGGCGAGCCGAACATGAACGGCAGCACCAGCGCCCAGAAGGTGTTTCGCAATCCGGCCTCGGCCATCATCAGATACAGCGGCACCACGGTCACCGTCGCAGGCACCATCAACGTTGCGATGTAGACCCAGAACAGCGCGTCGCGTCCCGGGAATTGCAGTCGGGCAAAGGCGTAGGCGGCCAGCACCGAGCACACCAGCTGGCCCAGCAGGATGACCGCCGTCATCAGCGCGGTCACCACGATGGCCCGGCCGAATCCGGCGTCGGCCAGCCCGACGTAGTTCTCCCACGTCGGAGGCTTGGGCGGTGACAGCGGGGAAGCGGTGGCGAACTGCTCGGCCGAGGTGAACGACGTCAGCAACCCGAGCCCGAAGGGGAGCAGGGTGATCACCGCGCCCAGGAGAAGACCCGTGTAGATCAGTGCGTTACGTGAGGTCATAGCTGATCCTGCGACGGAAGTAGACGTGCTGGACGAGCGTGATGCCGACGAGGATGACAAACAGCACGATCGCCATCACCGAGGCGCGGCCCACCGCGGCCGCGCCGAACGCCTCGGCGTAGATGCGGTGGGCGACCAGGTCGGTGTGGCCCTGCGGTCCGCCCGCGGTCAAGGCGTACACGGTGTCGAATACCTGGGCGGCGCTGACGATTCCGGTCACCAGTACGAAGAACATCGTCGGGCGCAGCATCGGCAGGGTGATGTGGCGGAACCGTTGCCAGTCGGTGGCGCCGTCGGTCCGGGCTGCGTTGTGCACATCGGCGGGGATGTTGAGGATTCCGGCCAGGAAGAACAGCGTCACGTAACCGACATTGGTCCACACCACCACCGCCGACACAACCGGCAGGGCCAGCCCCGGGTCGGTGAGCCAGTCCACTGGGCGGCCCAGCACGGTGCTCAGCGCCCCGTCGGTGGGGGCCAGGATCCATTTCCACAGCACCGCGATGGCCAGCGGCGCGCAGATCCAGGGCAGGACGTACACGGTGCGGAAGAACCCGGTGCCGGGCAGTCCACGGGCCAGCAGCGACGCGGCGATCAGTCCCAGCACGGTCTGCGTCGGCACCACCAGCAGCACGAACAGCAGTGTCACCGCCAGTGAGGTGGCGAACGACGAATCCGTCAGTACCGACGTCCAATTGTCCAGCCCCACATACTCGATCGGGCCGAGCAGATCCCACTTGTGCAGGCTCAGCCAGATCACCACCAGCATGGGCAGCAACAGGAAGGTGACCACGCCGAACAGGCTGGGGGCGACAAGTGCGTACCCCAGTGCGGTCGTGCGGACACGCGAGGTGGCCATCGGGCTATTAAAGCGGTTCGCAATGACGTGGCGCCACGTGGGCGGCTGTTGTCGAGGGCCACGGTGTCCTACACCGACGATGACGAAACGAGCTGGCGCGAGAACTCAAACTTGCTGGTTGTCGGTCTGATGCAAGTGACGCACGTTCTAAAACGTGGCGCGCTTGGCCGCGAGTATCTCTGCATCCCAGCATGATTCGGATAACTCGAAGGGGTGTGCCTCAGTGACCCGGCGCCGCCCGGCCGTCGACCCTGAGAGTAGCGACGGACGGGCGGCGAGCGAGCGCGGGGCATTGAATGGTTATTGAGACAACCCGAGCGCCCGTTCGACTGCGGCCACGAGCTCGGTGTCACTGCCGGGGGTATAGCCGGTGCTTCTCCAGGCGACATGGCGGTCCGGCCGCACCAACACACATCCAGAGTCATCGACCTCGCGTCGCTCGGCCCACTCACCATAGGGGTCGGTGATGTCTGCACCGACGCCGATGGTGTGCACTCGGACCGGCATGCCGAATCGTTCGGACGCCGCCGCGGCGGCGGGCACCCACTTTTCGCCGTCGATCCCGGTGAGCAGGGCGAACTCAAGGTCGTCGACGAGATCCAGCGACGAGATCGGCTGTCGACCCTTGCGCTCCAGGCGAGCGTGGGGGACTCGTGCCCCGGGTCGGGTGGTGGCTTCGTAGTAGAGCTGCGGATCGCGCTTCGGCTTGGGCGGCGCGTCACTTTCCGATGCGATGACATCGCTCCGGTAGCGGTACCCGAGTTCTGTTCCGTGCGCGTTGAATTGGTACTTGCTCAGTTCGACGGCCTGCCGCAGCGCTTCGCGACGTGCGTCGCCGGCCGGGCCCGCTTCGAAGAGCACGGACAGGGCCTGCTGTCCGTCCTCGACGGACTGGCCGGGTTCGTATCCCAGCGCGGTTTCGATTTCGCCCGCTTCCTGCAGGCTGGTGATTGCGCGGTGCACGCCCTCGGCACCCACGGGTTGGCGCTCGGCGCTGTAGCTGTCGAGGAGTGCACGGCCGCCACGTCCGTCGACGGCCAATGCCAGTTTCCAACCGAGATTGTAGGCATCGGCGACGGACATGTTCAGGCCCAGCCCGTTTGTGGGCGGATGACGGTGCACCGCATCGCCCATCAGGAACACGCGATCGTTGTGATAGCGGGGTGCGACCTGGGCGCGAACCTGCCAGCCCGCCAGTCCGAGGATCTCCGGATCGACCTCCTCGCCGACCAGGGTTCGGATGCGGTCGATCAGACGTTCCTCGGTCATCTCTTCAAGGGGGTCCACGGCGGGGTCGTATAGGAAGACCAGCACGAACTCCGTGTACGGCTTGTGGCAGATCAACGTCCCCACCCGCAACGACCCGTACGGGCCGGGTGCCACGTTCCACGTCAGCACTCCGGGGCGGTGCTCGAAGTACCGGGACAGGTCCGCGCGGAACCACACATTCGCTGCCCGTGCGAGATCGTCGGGGCCGTCGACCGACAGGCCCGCTTGGCCGAGCATCTTGCTGCGCGCTCCGTCCGCGCCCACCAGATACGTCGACCGCACGGTCACCTCGTCACCGGTATCGCGGTACCGCAGAGTGCTGGTGACTCCGGTGGCGTCCTGAATGAACTCGACGAACTCCAGTCCGAAGCGGACATCGCTGCCGGCGTCGCGTGTTGCCTCGACCAGCATCGGCTCGAGCACCGTCTGCGGGCAGTTCGCCATAGGTTCGGGACTGGCCTTGGCATAGTCGCCGGCCCGGTCAGCGCTGGTGCCCCAGGTTTCCGAACGCGCCACCTCGAGTCCGCTCAGGCTGGTCGCCCACACGTTGTTCGTCATGAGTTGCTGCGGCGTGGCCACCGCGTGGAATCGGTCGCTGACACGGAGATGGCGCAGAATCTCGACGGTCCGCTGATTGATGATGTGCGCACGTGGCGTGTGAGCGGTTCCCTGGTGTCGTTCGACGAGGAGGTGTTCGACCCCGTAACGGGCCAGAGACAACGACAGAGCCAAGCCGGCGGGTCCGGCACCGACGATCAGAATGGGAACCTCGATCGTTCCCGTGGTCTCACTGGACATCTGAATACTCCTTGTGGTGATTCACATCAAGCCTGGAATTCGGCGCAGGTCAGGGCCACACGATCTCTTCATCGCTCGTGATGAGTGTCATTCCGCCGGTGGCGAATTGCTGTGCATCGGTGGCGGCTGCCTGTCCTTCCGGTGAGGACAAGGCGGCCAGGCACTGTGCCTGGGTTTCGAAATACAACATCGCAAGGGCGTACGCCGCCGGCGGGCCGTCGTCCAGCGGATCGCACTTTCCCGCCGCGAGACGATGGAGGCCGGGGATCTTGCGGATCTTTGGGAGATGCTGATCCCGATAGTAGGAATCGAACCGCGCCGGGTCCTCGGGACGGTTGTAGACGATGGCAGCTCGGTACATGGGGACTACTTTCGTGCGGCGGGCGGGTGGCTGTCGCGTGGTCTGAAGTCGACGAATTGGTAGAGCGCGTCGGCATTGTCGACGGCCTGCGGGTTGACGACGCCCACTGGGTCGGCCCCCTGCAGGATTCGCTTGACCGGGACCTCGAGCTTCTTCCCGGTTCTGGTGTGTGGAAGTGAATCAACCAGGATGATCTCGTCGGGCACGTGTCGCGGACTGACGTTCGTGCGAATCTCGTTGCGTATCAACTCGATGAGCCGAGGAGCATCGCCGATGGGCTGCGCCGGTACGACGAACAGCGGCATCCAGTACCCGCCGTCGGCGAGTTCGACCCCGACGACCACACTGTCGTCCACTTCCGGGAGTTGGTCGACGACCTGATAGATCTCACCGCTCCCGATACGTACTCCGTGCCGGTTCATCGTGGCGTCGGACCGGCCGTGAATGATCACTCCACCGCGTTCGGTGATCGTGATCCAGTCGCCGTGGCGCCACACCCCGGGATAGTGGTCGAAGTAGGCGCCGGTGTATCTCGCGAAGTCGATGTCGTTCCAAAAGCGAAGGGGCATAGCCGGCATCGGACGAGTGACGACCATCTCGCCGGTCTGCCCGATCACCGACTCCGCATGTTCGTTCCAGGAGTCGAGGAGAACGCCCAGCGCCGGCCCCTGGATCTGATCGGCGAACACCGGCTCGGTGGGGACACCACCGGCGAACGCCGAGCAGATGTCGGTTCCTCCGCTCGCCGAGGCCAGCCATACGTCGGGAAGCTGCTGATAGACCCAGGTCGCGGTGTCGGGGGGAAGCGGTGAACCGGTGCTGCCGATGGCGCGCAGGGTGAGGTTCGGCGCGACCTCCCGCGGGGGCGTACCGGCTTTCTGCGCGGCTACGAGACTTGCGGCACTCACGCCGAGAACATCGAGACCGAGACGTTCGGCGATGCGCCAGATCTGCGCGGCGTCGGGCCAGGACGGTGCACCGTCATAGGTCGATATGGTCGCCCCGACGAGCAATCCCGAGATCTGGATGTTCCATACCATCCAGCTCGGTGTGGCCAGCCACAGAAACCGTTGGCCGGGACCGATATCGGCGTGCAGACCGCAGAACTTGTTGTGTTCGAGCAGGATTCCGCCGTGGCTGTGCACAATGCCCTTCGGCACTCCGGTGGTGCCGGAGGAGAACAGCACCCAGAGCGGGTGGTCGAAAGGCACCCGGGTGAACTCCGGCTCGCAACCGTTCGCGGTGAGGTCGACGAGGCGGTGTCCAGCAGAGGTCTCGTCGATCAGTCCCAGGTTGTCGATCCAGACCACCGACTCGACGGTCGGCAGAGACGCAGCCAACTCGGTGGCGGCCTTCCGACGGTCGAAGGTCTTGCCGCCGTGGTGATATCCGTCGGCCGTGATCAGGACCTTGGGCTCGAGCTGCGCGAACCGATCGTGTGCGCCCTGCGCCGAGTACTCCTGCGCGCAGGACGCCCACACCGCACCGACCGCGGCCGAAGCGAGCATTGTGACCACGGCGCCGGCGATGTTGGGGACGTAGCCGACGATCCGGTCGCCGGGGACGATGCCCTGCTTGCGTAACCAGTTCGCCACCCCGCCGACAGCGTGCCGCAGTTCCGGCCAGGTCATCTGCGTCAGCGCACCGGATTCGTCGAGTGACTGGATGGCGAGTCCGTCTTCCAACTCGTTGACGAGTGCGTTGGCCGCGTAGTTGGTGGTTGAACCGATGAACCACCGCGCGTGGGGCATTCCGGTGCCCTCGTCGAGAACCTGCTGGGGATCATCGATGTCGAGGTCGAAGTAGTCACGAATCGACATCCAGAACGCGCCGAGGTCGGTCGTCGACCAGGTCCACAGTTGGCGATAGTCGTTGAACACGAGTTGGTGCTCGCGTTCGAGCCAGGCGCGGTAGTCGGTGAGGCGGGTTTGTGCGGTGAACTCGGCAGTGGGAACCCAGAGCGCACCGTCTACTGCGGCAGGATCAACCGGCATCGTGCGATCCGGTCATGTGCGCCGCGAGGTCCTCGGGCAGGATGAACGACGGTGGCGGCGGCGGGCCCCAGTTGAAGAGGCTTCTGGCGCCTTCCCATTCCCCGGGTTGCCACAGGGCGTCGTCGACGATGCAGTCGAGATCGGAGTAGTACTCCGAGAAGTTGCCTGCCGGATCCTTCAGGTACCAGAAGAAGTTCGAGCCCACGTGGTGCCGACCCGGGCCCCAGACGTGGCGTTCCGGGTGGTCTTCGAGCATGGCCATGGCACCACGGCCCACCTCGTCGACGTCGTCGACCTGCCACGCGGTGTGATGCAGAAAATCCACCGGCGCCTGTTGCACCAGAATGTTGTGGTGGTCGGTCGAGCACCGCATGAACGCGGCGATCGAGGGAACGACATCGCTGATCTTCAGACCGATGCCATCGGTGAAGAACTTCTGGGTGGCGGCCTGGTCGGTGGACCCGATCACCACGTGACCGAGTTTGCTTGGTCGAACGCTGTTTTCACGCATGATGCCGGGTGCGCGGTTGTTGCTGCGGTCGATGCGGCCGGGGCCGTTGTAGACCGGTGCGGGTGGCGCGGCCTGGACGAGGTGCGGCGTCACCTCCACCGCGGCGCGGAACCCGGCAATGGGTTCGAACGTCTCCACCCGACCGTCACCGGTGCTGTGGTTCAGGTCGAGTTGTTGGAGCTGGCGGGTGATGCGGTCGATGTCGTCCTGGTCGTCGGCGCCGAACGTGACGTCGACGACCCGGCGTTTCGGGGCGGGCAGGAGGCGCAGTTGTTTGCCGCCGTCGGCGGTCGCGAAGCGGTTGTCCCCGAGCGGGGTGAGGCCGAAATCCTCGTAGTACCGCGCGGTTTCGGCGACATTCGGGATTCCGATGGTGACCGATACCAGTCGGTGCAGTGCCATGGTGCTCTCCTGTCAGGCGTCGCGCGCAGGCGGATAGGGAACGCCGGCGCGGCATCGCGAGGTGATCGTTCCGATGCCCTCGACCGAGGTCTCGAGAACGTCTCCGTCGCGCAGGAAAATCGGCGGTTTGCGTGCTCCACCGACTCCGGAGGGAGTGCCGGTGAAGATGAGGTCACCGGGAAACAGCGGCAGAATC
Organism: Mycobacterium sp. DL99; assembly: GCF_004762045.1. GTDB lineage: Bacteria > Actinomycetota > Actinomycetes > Mycobacteriales > Mycobacteriaceae > Mycobacterium. The sequence continues at coordinate 4,124,371 of NZ_SJOM01000007.1, read as the reverse complement.
TCCGACAGCTTGGCCACGATGACCGGTACCGAGAAGATCAAGTCGTTGGTTCTTGCCTTCTGCATGACCGTGCCGTTGAGCGAACACCCGATGCCGAGGTTGTCGGGGTCGGGGACCTCGTCGATGGTGGTCAGCCACGGCCCCGTCGGCGAGAAGCCGGGGAACGACTTGCCGAGGCTGAACTGTGGTGCAGGGCCGGTGAGCTGCCGGGTACGTTCTGAAATATCCTGCCCGACAGTGATTCCCGCGACGTACTCCCACGCGTCCGCCTCGGAGACGCGATGTGCGCGCTGTCCGATCACGACGACCAACTCGGCCTCGAAGTCCACGGTGTCCGTGGGGAGTTCGAGTACCGAGTCGGGGCCGGTGATCGAGCTGGGGAACTTGGTGAACACCGCGGGTTCCGGTGGGACGTCGATACCGCTTTCCCGGGCGTGTGCTGCGTAGTTCAGGCCGATGGCGAAGACCTGCAGTGGTTGGGGTGAGGGTGCACCCAGCCGGCTGTGGTCGAGGACGAATCCGTCGGCGAGATCGACTGTCGCTGCCCACGCGGTGAATTCGGTCCAGCGGGTGAAGATCTGCCGAGGGTCGTCGGCGAACTTGCCGGCGCTGGCATCGGCGACATAGACAGCTCGGTTTCCGTCGGTGACGACGGCTCGCTGGTCGTAGTTGGCGAACTTCACGTGGTGCCTTCCGGTTGTGCAGGAGTGTCCGATCGTGCGCTGCTGAGGGCGGCAGTCGGGTGCGGTGATCAGCCTCCGAATGTGACGGACGCTACCAGTTATACCCGCACGATTGCGACAAAACAAGATAATGTCGAGATTATTGGGAAATGTGTGGGCTCAGCGTTCGACCGGCCACGTGTGCGGTGACGGGATGTGCGTGGGTGTGGTGGGTAGCGCTTTCTGGGCGCGTCAAATTCTCTGATGGCCGCCTGGAGGCGCCACGGATTCGCCGGTCGGGTGAACTCCGGACCGACCGGGTGGGTCAAGGGCGTGCTCGTGCGTGCGGTCAGGCAGGCGTCATCGCTTGGGCGCTGGGCTCGCCCATGCTGTCACTGAGTCGGGTCATGATCCGCGTCGTGTGCTCGTAGTGCTCAGCGAGCAGTGCGGCAGCACGGTCGCCCTCCCGTGCGACCGTGGCTTCGAAGATGAGCCGATGTTCGCCTGCGACATCGCGATTCGGCTCATCGCCGAGGCCGTGGGACCAGCACCGGTAGAGCTCGGTGGCATCTCGCAACTGGCTCGCGATGCGTTGCAGACGCTGGTTCGGGCTGCCGGACAGCAGGGACTCATGGAAGGCGGAGTGCGCGATGAGCCACTCCTCGGACAGCTTCCCGGTGTCGTCGCGAAACGCGGATCCGGCGAGGGTGTGGTGCGCCGCCACGACCCTGGACTCCCACTGCAGATCGCCGACTTCGATCGCCTGATGCAGAGCTGCGGTCTCGACGAGAATGCGGGCCTCGGTGAGCTGATGGAGATCGCTGACCGAAACAGTGGCTACGCGGAATCCGCGCTGGGGTTCGGACACCACGAGACCCTCGCCAGCGAGACGCGGAAGCACCTCGCGGAGTACGCCACTGCTGATGTTGTACTCCTGGCGCAGGGGTTCCGACAGGAGCTTGGCGCCTGGCAGATGGCGACCGCTGAGGATGTCCCGCCTGAGCCTGCGATAGACGTCATCTACACGCGTGGGCTGTGCCATGTATCGCAGTTAACCACAAGAAGGCACCAATTCCGAGAATGTCGAGATTTTCTTGACAACGCGAAATTGAGGTGGTTTTGTGAACCGTGACACACCGCCGGGCAGGTGAATATTTCAGACCCGGACCAAATGGCCGACGAATCGTGCAGGAGACCTCCGTGACAGTGAGCACCTCGTATGTGGACATTCCACACTCCGACCTCGACGTCTTCGCCGACGCGGCATTGCTGGACCCTTGGGCCGGCTACCGCGAACTTCGGGACCAGGGGCCCCTCGTGTTCCTCGACCGGTACGGAATGCACGCGGCCACCCGCTACAGCACGGTCTCGCACATCCTGCGTACACCGGAGGTGTTCATCTCCGGTGAGGGCGTGACGATGAACGACGAGAGCAATCAGATGCTTCGCGGCAACACCCTGTGTAGCGACGGCGAAGCCCACGCCACGTCACGTCGGGTGGTCGTCAGGCCCCTGACACCGAAGGCGCTCCGGCCGCTGGAAGAGGAAATCCGGACCGAGGCAGGCGAACTCGTCGATCGGTTGATCGCACGCGGTCGGTTTGACGCGGTCACCGATCTCGCCCAGTACCTTCCGGTGACGATCGTTTCCAACCTGGTCGGACTGCCTGAGGAAGGCCGGGAGCGAATGCTGCTCTGGGCGTCCGAGTCGTTCAACAGCGCCGGTCCGCTGAACGAACGCGCACTGAATTCGTTCCCCGTGCTCGGCGAGATGGTGGAATACGCCATCACCCAGGCTGTACCGGGGAAGCTCAAGCCGGGCAGCTGGGCCGAAGCCGTGTTCTTGGCAGCCGATCGTGGTGAGGTCGCCAAGGATCGATGCCCCATCATGATGATGGACTACATGGGCCCGAGCCTCGATACCACCATCTTCGCGATCTCGAGTGCGGTCTGGTTGTTCGCCCAATATCCGGACCAGTGGGACCTCATTCGTCAGGATCCGAAGCTCATCCCGTCGGCCATCAACGAGGTCCTACGGATGGAGTCGCCGCTGCAGTGCTTCTCTCGAAAGGCGGCCGTTGACACCGAGATCGACGGTGCCATGCTGCCGGCCGAGTCACGCGTCATCGTCTACTACGGTGCCGCCAATCGCGATGAACGCAAATACCCGGAACCCGATCGCTTCGATGTCACCCGAAACCCGACGGATCACGTCGGTTTCGGGGCAGGCCCGCACGCGTGCGTCGGAATGAACCTGGCTCGCCTCGAGATGCGGGCGCTGTTCGAGGAACTCGCGGCGAAGGTCAAGCGCTTCGAGATTCAGTCGGAGACTCGGGCACTCAACAATGTGTTGCGCGGCTTCGCCTCCATTGACGTCGTGGCTCACGGCTGACCCGGCTACGACGGACACAAGGAGGAGAAATGCCGAAGATCACCTACATCGTCGACGGTGAAGCAGTGACCGTGGACGCCGCGGTCGGCAGCAGCGTCATGCAGGCCGCCGTGAACAACGACATCGGATCGATCGTGGGCGAGTGCGGCGGCAATGCCATGTGCGCGACGTGCCACGTTTACGTGGAAGACGGGCCGCTGGATGTGCTACCAGCGGTCTCAGAAGCGGAGAGCGAGATGCTCGACTGCACACTCGCGCCAAGGGAATCCAACAGCCGATTGTCGTGCCAGCTCTCAGTGACCGATCTCTGCGACGGATTGATCGTGCGTGTCGCCGAAGAGCAGGTTTGACGAAGCGTTCGACAGCGAGTCCTGTCAGCCCCGTTCCCCGCGGGCCCGTCATGTGGCCCGCGGGTATGAACACACTTCAAGTCAGTCGGTGACGTCCCACCCGAATTCCGCAAAGGCCGAACTCGATGAACAATGCCCCATTGCCCGCCCACGGACCAGGTATCGCCACGTCGGCACGTGCCGACAGCGTGGTGATCGTCGGGGCCGGCCAAGCAGGATTCCAGGTGTCCGCCTCGTTACGCGACGGGGGATACACCGGTCCCATCACGCTGATCGGCGACGAATCGGCGTTGCCATACCAGCGCCCGCCACTGTCCAAGGGCTACCTGACAGATCCTGACGATTCGGCCGTCGTGATACGCAGTCAGGAGTTCTACGACAAGCGTTCCATCTGCGTACGCCCGGGAACGCGGGTTCGTGCGCTGTGTCTGAACGAGCGGCAGGTCGAGTTCGCTAACGGCACTCGACTGGGATACGGCCATCTGGTTCTGGCCACCGGCGCACGTCCACGACCGATTGCCATTCCTGGCGCCGACCAACCGGGTGTCGTCATGTTGCGAACCCGATTTGACGCCGACAGCCTGCGTTCGCATCTCGATCGACCCCGGCGTCTCGTCATTGTCGGAGCCGGCTTCATCGGCATGGAAGCCGCGGCGTGGGCCGCGCTCAATGGTCACGGCGTGACGGTGATCGAAACTGCTGATCGTCCGTTGGCGCACAGCGTTTCGGTCGAGATGTCGGGGTATCTGGCTGACCTTCACCGCAGCAACGGTGTGCGGATCCTGCTGGGAGCGAGCGTATCTCGAATTCGAGGCCGCGACGGGCGAGTGGCCGCTGTCGAACTCGGGAACGGAGACGAGATCGCGGCCGACCTGGTCTTGGTCGGGGTGGGTGCGGTGCCCAACGTCGAGTTGGCCGCGTCCGCCGGGTTGACCATTTGTGACCGCACCGGTGGTGTCCTGGTCAATGAGCACCTTCGCACCTGTGACGACCACGTCAGTGCGGTCGGCGACTGCGCCAGCTATCCCAGCGTTCACGGGGCGGGGTTGGTGAGGCTGGAATCGGTGCAGAACGCCGTCGACCACGCGCGCCACGTGGCGGCGCTGCTGACGAACTGCGCACGGCAGGGCTATCGGAGCGTCCCGTGGTTCTGGTCGCACCAGTACGAGGTGAAGCTCCAGATCGCCGGTATCGGGCGACCCGACAATCAACGTGTCGTCGTCGGCGACCCGGCGAACGGAAACTTCTCTGTGCTGCGCTTCGATGACACCGAGCTGGTGGCGGTCGAGTCGGTGAACCGGCCGACTGACCATATGGCCACCCGCAAGATTCTGGCGGGCACGCGCAGGCCCACCGTCGCCGAGGCCCAAGTGGACGGATTCCAACTCAAGTCTTATCTGAGCTCCGTCTAGAACAAGACAACGAATACCAACTCACGGTAGCGGCCGCACTCATTCTCGCTGAGAGATAGTACGGCTCGCGCATTTCCGGGTGGATCGCCGACGAGCACTTCCCGTGATGGGCCCTGCCTTCCACACCGAACGGCATGGAACCGCAACACTATTCCCTCAATTGAAGGTAGGTCATGCGCCAAATCCTTTCCCGCACATCACGACCTGGGCCAATAAACGCGAACGGACCGAAGGGGCCGGGAATGTTCGGTAGCCGTCGTCGGAGCGACAATCCGCGGAAGCGTGCGCTTGTCGCGACGAGCATCCTGGCGGTGATGGCCTCCGCGCTCACTGCTGTCTGGGTGGTGACCCCGCCTCCCGCGGCTCGCGCTGACGAGAGCCATTATCAAGCGTTCTACACCCCACCAGATCCGCTGCCGCAGGGGAAACCCGGCGACCTGATTCGGACAGACCTTTCCCGCTTGGTCCTCGAACCTTCCGGGCAGCTGGGCGCCTATGTCGCGACCGGAACCCGAATCATGTACCGCAGCACCGATGCTCGCGGGAATCCCGTAGCAGTGACGGGTACCTACTTCGAGCCCGACAACCCCTGGCCGGGAGACGGGCCCCGCCCGCTCATCGCGTTTGCCACCGGTCCCTACGGTTTGGGTGAACAGTGCGCACCGTCACGGATGTTCAACCAGGGCATCCACTTCTCCCAGGGCTTCGATCTGACCTTCGGCTATGAAGAAGGATTCATAGCGACGATGGTTGCGCGCGGCTTCGCCGTGGTCGTCACCGATGGTGTGGGCTCGGGCATACCGGGCCAGGTTCCGCAATTCCTCAACCGCCTCGCGGCGGGAACCGCCCTCATCGACGCAGCCCGTGCCGCACAGAGACTTCCCGAAACGTCACTGACTCACCATGGCCCCGTCGCCTTTTGGGGATGGTCGTCCGGTGGCCAGGCGTCGGCATCGGCCGTTGAACTCGCGCCGACGTATGCCAAGGACCTCAATGTGGTCGGCGCGTGGTCCGGCGCACCGCCGACTGATCTCGCCGCGTTGATGCCGTATGTCGATGGAAATCTGCTGGCCGGAGCCCTGGGGTACCTGCTCAACGGCCTCATGGCGGCCTACCCGGAAACACGTGACGGGCTCATGGCTACGTTGACCCCGCGCGGCGCACACATGGTCAATTGGTCCAAGCACATCTGCACCGTACAAACCGTCGCGGACTTCGCCTTCCGTCATGTGCAGTTCTGGTTCAACGCCGACCCGGTTGAGCTGATGAACGCCGAACCGGTCAAGGGCATTTTGGAAGCTCAACGGCTCGGCACACTCAAACCCTCGGCGCCGGTGCTCATTTCCAGCAACCGATGGGATTCGTTCAGCCCATGGGAAGGGTCGCATCGCCTTGCGGTCGATTGGTGTGGCAAGGGCGCAGACGTCCAGTTGTGGACCAATGAGCAACCGCCCTTCCTCAACAAGTTGTCGATCAATCATCTGCTGCCGTACTTCGTCGATGGCGAACGTGGGATGCAGTGGATCGCAGACAGATTCAACGGTATTCCGACCACCCCCAATTGCACGGAACTATAAGGAGGACACATGTCTCAGACAGTGCGTGGTGTGATTTCCCGGGGTAAGAAGCTGCCGGTTGAGTTGGTTGAGGTTGTGATTCCGGATCCGGGTCCCGGTGAGGTGGTGGTGGACATCATCGCGTGCGGGGTGTGTCATACCGATCTGACTTACCGTGAGGGTGGGATCAATGATGAGTTCCCGTTCTTGTTGGGGCATGAGGCTGCGGGAACGGTGGAGTCGGTGGGTGTGGGTGTGACCCATGTGCAGCCGGGTGATTTCGTGGTGTTGAACTGGCGTGCGGTGTGTGGGGAGTGCCGGGCGTGTAGGCGGGGGCGTCCGCAGTTGTGTTTCGACACTCATAATGCGGCGCAGAAGATGACGTTGACCGATGGTACTGAGTTGACTCCGGCGTTGGGGATTGGGGCGTTCGCCGATAAGACGTTGGTGCATCAGGGTCAGTGCACCAAGGTGGATCCGGCGGCTGATCCGGCGGTGGCGGGGTTGTTGGGTTGTGGGGTGATGGCCGGTATGGGTGCGGCGATCAATACCGGTGGGGTGGGTCGTGATGACACGGTCGCGGTGATCGGTTGCGGCGGGGTGGGTGATGCCGCGATCGCCGGGGCGGCCCTGGTGGGGGCGAGGACGATCATCGCGGTGGATCTTGATGAACGGAAGCTCGCTCAGGCGCGGGAGTTTGGTGCCACTCATACGGTGAATGGGGCTGAGGTTGATGTGGTCACCGCGATCCGGGAGTTGACCGGTGGGTTCGGTGCGGATGTGGTGATCGATGCGGTGGGTCGGCCGGTGACGTGGGAGCAGGCGTTTTATGCCCGTGATCTGGCTGGGACGGTGGTGTTGGTGGGGGTGCCGACCCCGGATATGACGTTGCAGATGCCGTTGGTGGACTTCTTTTCCCGCGGTGGAGTGTTGAAGTCGTCGTGGTATGGCGATTGTCTGCCTGAGCGTGACTTTCCGACGTTGATCTCGTTGTATTTGCAGGGTCGGTTGCCGTTGGAGAAGTTCGTCTCTGAACGTATCGGTCTGGATGGTATCGAGGAGGCGTTTCACAGGATGCATGCTGGACAGGTGCTGCGTTCTGTGGTGGTGCTCTAGTGGGTGGGCCGGCTCAGATTGCGCGGGTGGTGACCAGCGGGACGTTCAGTCTGGATGGCGGTAGCTGGGAGGTGGACAACAACATCTGGGTCGTGGGCGATGACAAGGATGTGGTGGTGTTCGACGCGGCTCATACCGTGGCCCCGGTTATTGAGGCTGTGGGTGGGCGCAATGTGGTGGCGGTGGTGTGCACTCACGGTCACAATGACCACATCACGGTGGCTCCGCAACTCGGCTACGTGTTGGATGCTCCGGTGCTGCTGCATCCAGCTGATGAGATGTTGTGGCGGGTCGTGCACCCGGACAAGGATTTCCGGACCGTTGAGGACGGTGCGGTGCTGTGTGCCGGGGGTATCGAATTGTGCGCCCTGCACACCCCGGGGCACTCGCCGGGATCGGTGTGCTGGTCGATTCCCGAACTGAACGCCGTCATCTCCGGGGACACCCTGTTCCAGGGCGGACCCGGCGCCACCGGACGGTCCTACTCCAACTTCCCGACCATCCTGGACTCCATCTCCACACGGCTGGGCATGCTGCCCACAGAGACCGTCGTCTACACCGGCCACGGCGACACCACCACCATCGGTGACGAAATCGTGCACTACGACGACTGGGTCGTCCGCGGGCACTGACGACGAGCCGTGAGGAACGAGCGGCGAGGAGGAAGGGCCCAAACCAGCACCGCCACTGATAGCGCGCCGCGAGGAACGAGCGGCGAGAAGGAAGGCCACTGGCGACACTGAAGTCCCTAGCCCAACGCTCAATCGCCTCCCTGTCATCCCGGTGAACGCAATTCGCTCAGATGGCGTACATCACTTGACGGCTCCGGAATCGAATTCGCTGTATCCCGCTTGTAGCAAGTAGTTGCCAATACCGCACCGAGGTGCCGGCAAACGAGACAAGGGGATCGGGGACCAGCTCATGAGCACATCGCAGCAAGCCCGGAAGGGCGTTTCGATCACGAGGGTGGCACAGTCCATGCTCTTCACCGTGCTTGCTGCGGCCGCCCTGGTCCTTGGCTCGCTGGCAGGCCCGATCGCCTCGGCCAATGCCGACGACGGGTGTGCCGACGTCGAGGTCGTGTTCGCCCGGGGGACCAACGAAGCGCCCGGTGTGGGTGCAACCGGGCAGGCGTTCGTCGACGCACTCAGCGCCGACTTGCCCGGCAAGACGGTCGACGTCTACGGGGTGAACTATCCCGCATCGCTGAACTTCGGCCAAGCTGCCGACGGCGTCGCCGATGCCAGCAACCGGATCCAGTCGGTCGCGGCGAACTGCCCGGCGACCAAGATCGTGCTCGGTGGTTACTCACAGGGCGCCGCGGTGGCCGGTTACACCACCGCCGGCAGCGTGCCCGCCGGATTCGTGCTGCCCGCCGGGATCAGCGGCCCGATGCCTGCATCGGTCGCCTCGCATGTCGCGGCTGTGGCCTTGTTCGGGACGCCTGACGAGTGGGTTCTGGGCTTGGCGGACCGCAGCGCACCGCCCATCGCCATCGGCCAGCCCTATGTGGCCAAGACCATCCAGATGTGTGCACCAGGCGATCCCATCTGCTTCCCCGGGGGTCTGAACCGCTCCGCCCACAGCTCCTACAAGGACAATGGGATGGCAATCCAGGCAGCTGATTTCGCGGCTCGCCAGCTCGGCGGTGCGGCACCCTCGGCGCCCCTGGTGCAGACCGCGGGCGAGGTCACCGGTAACTGACACCAACCGAACAGGCCGACGGCCGGAAGTGGGTCCCATCGGACCGCTTCCGGCCGTTGCTTTGTCAGCCGTCGAGCTCTCGAAATCCGGCGACGGTGTCGGCCAGCGTGATTCGTGGATCCCGGTAGGTGATGCCGAGATCGCGCTCACTCGGTGAGTCGTCGGATGCCGGCATCTGCGTGTAGTACTGCATCCCGGCTTCGGTGAACGGTGTCTGGAACGGCAAGAACGGACCCATGCGGTCGAGCACCTGTCCGGCGACGCGGAGCACCGTGTCGGGAACCGGGACGGCGAACATCGTCTTGTCGCCGACTTCGGTGAGTAGTTTGGCCAGCTGGTCCACCGGAATGCGATGTCCGCCCGCCATATAGCGGCGGGGTCCGCGTCCGGGCTCCAGTAGCGCGACATGCAGGGCGGCCAGGTCGCGACCGTCGACGATGGTCCAGGCTGCGCTGCGGCCGGGGATCGCTCCGAGTTGAAGTGCGGCGGCGACGCCCTCGCCGGCTTCGCCGAACTGATTGCCGACCGGCGGACCCATGACCATGCCGGGATAGGTGATGTTCACCGGCGCGCCCGCGTCCTGCATTCCGCGGGCGTAGATCTCGACCTGGGCCTTGGACCGTCCGTAGCCGTCGGTCCCGCCGAACACCGGCAGGTCCGCATCCAGTGTCTCCACGTCGGGATTGAACAGCGCGGTGATGCTCGAAACGTGAATGATCGGATCGAGGCCCAGTTCTGCGGCGCCGCCGAGCACGTTCCGAGCACCATCCATGTTGGTGCTCATCATCTGGGCGGTCTGGCTCGGATCGGTGGCGACGAGCGCCGCACTGTGCAGGACGGCATCGCAGCCCTCGAGTGCGCTCATGACCGAGTCGCGGTCGGTGATGTCTCCGACGGCGTAGTCGGAGACATCGACCCCGAGCTTGGCGACGCTGGTCTGCAGCCGGTCCGGATTGCGCACCAGAAAGCGGACGGAATGACCGGCGTCGGCAATCGCTTTCGCGCTCCACCCACCCACAAATCCGGTACCGCCGGTGACCAACACGCGCATGACGCCAACCTCCTAGCGAACCAACGACTTGTCGCAAGGACGCTAGTACGTCGGGCGCCGCCGGGAGGTGATTTCAGCGTCCGTGCCTGTCGGGTCGGCTCAGCCTCCGTACTGGCTTGGTCGGCTCAGCCTCGTGCTGATTTGGTCGGCTCAGCCTCCGCGAAGCGTCGCGAGTTCCCTCATGTTCGCCAACCCCTGCTCCTGCGCCTCATCGAGGAAGTGCGGCAGCCGGGCTCGCAGTTCGGGCAGCACCTCGTGGTCGAGCAATGCCTGCAGGTCGGCCTGCTTGGCGCTGCGGCCGGCCTGGTTGTCGAGCTCCTGGACGCCGGAATCGGTTGCATAGTCGTACAACTCGTGATGGATGGGCCGCGAGGTGTCGATATCCATGCTGCCGGGCTTCCAGTACGTGTACATGCCGAGCTTGGCCTCCGGGGTACGCACGGCCACGATGTGGCTGGGCGCCGATGTCGGGATGTTCGTCGGTGGGCCGGCAGCGCCGAATATCTTCTGCGCGATAGGGGATTTCAGCAGCGCGGCCATTTCCTCCACGGACATGTCGTCGGTGGCATGCACGATCCACGGTCGGCCCGGGGCTGTGGCGTTGGCAGCGATGTCGGCGATGTCGGCGCGGCTCCCCAGGTAGGAGTAGCGAGAGTCCGTGCGCCAGCCCGAGCCGCCGTGCGCGATGCTCAGCAGGAGTGGGGCCAGGTCGGCGCTGGAAGTCAGCTGGGTGCGGGTGTCACCGGGTGCAGGTGTCAGGCGGCCTGACGGGTCACGGATGTAGAGCGGCACCCGGATGCTCTCCTCGTAGACCGCGGCGCCTTTGCCGCGCAAGCCGTGCGACCCGGCGTACTCGCCGTGGTCGGAGGTGAACACGACAACGGTGTTGTCGTCGATCTCCGGCCGGGCCGCGAGAGTGTCGAGCACCCGGCCGATCTGAGCGTCCACCTGCTGATGCAGCCACAGGTACATGTCGAGGCACCGCGCCCACTGCGCGGCTGCCTCGGGTCCGGTGTAGTCCATCGCGCCGGTCATCAGCGGTGACATGAAGTTCATGTAGTCGATCTGCAGCTGAGGCTTGCCGCGGCGCCGCAGGTCCTCGGCGGTCTCGAAGTTCACCGGCTTGGCGTTGAACCAGTGCGGAACATCTTCCGGCAGAGGGTTTTTCGGCCACCAGCAGATATCGTGCGGGTTGACCAGCGACACGGTGGTGCACCACGGGCCCTCGCCGGCATGGGCGTCGAACCATCCGGTGAACTGATCGACGATCGACGGGTCCTGCTGCAGGCCCTGGTTCGGTGCGCCGTTGGGGGACGGGTAGGTGCCGCCGGAGAAGCCGTGGACGTCCAGGCCGTCGGGGGTGTTGTCGGCCACGCTGCCCAGGTGCCACTTGCCCCACCACCAGGTGCGGTAGCCGGCGTCGCGCAGCATCGTCCCCCAGGTCGGGAACCGGGCCGCCAGCGTCGACTCGGTGGGGCCTTCACCGGTGTACAGGCACCCGGTCTGATGGGAGTACAGCCCGGTGGTCAGCACCCCGCGCGACGGCGTGCACATGTTCGACGCGCTGTAGTGCGAACCGAACGTGGTGCTGCGGGACCGCAGCCGGTCGAGGTTGGGCAGCAGTGCGCCGAGCTGCTGTGTATCGGGGAACCACTGCGGCGCCCGCATTTGGTCAACGATGACGACGAGGATGTTGGGCTGGCCGGCCGTGCCTGGGCCGCGTCTGCCCAGTAGTTCATAGCCGCCGAATCCGACCGCGGCCGCGCCGGCGGCCACTGCCGCACCACCCAGGACTGTCCGCCTGCTGAGCTCTGCCATGTCCTCACGGTAGGCCTCGCTACGATCGGTCGGGTGTTGACGGCTCAAGATCCAGTGACCTGGGAGCCGCGGCGCATCGCCGTCGCCGGGGTAACGGGGTCGGGCAAGACAACCCTTGCGACGCGACTGTCGCACGAATTCGACCTTCCGTACGTCGAGATCGACAGCCTCTATCACGGACCCGGGTGGGAACCCCGACCCACGTTCATCTGCGACGTCGAGCAGTTCATCGCGGGGGATTCCTGGGTGATCGAATGGCAGTACCGCGCCGTGCGCAGCCAGATCGTGGCGCGCGCGGACACGCTGCTGTGGCTTGACCTACCGACCGCGGTGGCCCTGCGCCAGTTGACGCGTCGCACCCTACGCAGACGCGTCGGCCGCGTCGAGTTGTGGAACGGCAATATCGAACCGCCGCTGCGCACAATTTTCACTGACCCGGACCACATCTTGCGCTGGGGATTTCGCACCCGAAACAACCTCCGCGACACCGTCCCTGCGCTGGGATCGCAGGTGCCCCATCTGCACGTCGTCCGCTTCACGCGCCACCGTGATGTCGAGGCCTGGATGAGCCGCGCTGCTCCCACCTGAACCAAGTCGCCCCGCGGCGCCGCTACCGTGGGGGCGTGACAGCTCAACGACGCGTGGACGCCGATTTCCTGGAGCTGCCCCGGTTCGAGTTGGCTGACGCGGCACTGTCCGCGGCAGCCGCCGCCGGCGCCAGCTACGCCGACCTGCGGATTCACCGCATCACCACCGAGATCATCCAATTGCGCGACGGTGAGTTGGAGATGTCCGTGGTCAACCGCGAAGTCGGCCTGGCGGTGCGGGTGATCGTGGACGGCGCGTGGGGATTCGCCTCCCACGCCGAGCTGGCGCCCGAGGTGGCCGCCGAGACGGCGCGTCGCGCAGTGCAGGTGGCCACGACGCTGGCGTCGTTGAACGCCGAGCGCATCGAATTGGCCGGCGAACCGGTCTACACCGACGTGACCTGGGTGTCGAACTATGGCGTCGACCCCTTCGTCGTCCCCGCCGCCGACAAGATCGGTCTGCTCGGCGAATATTCCGGCCGGTTACTGGCCGCCGACGGCGTGAACCATGTGTCGGCGGGAGTGCATGCGGTCAAGGAGCAGACTTTCTACGCCGATACTTTCGGATCCTCGATCACCCAACAGCGGGTGCGGGTGATGCCGACGATGGAGGCGGTGGCAGTCGACTCGGCCGCCGGGTCGTTCGAGACCATGCGCACGTTGGCCCCGCCGACGGCGCGGGGCTGGGAAGCGCTGGCCGGTGACGACGTGTGGGACTGGACGTACGAGCTGGCCGAGTTGCCGACCTTGCTCGCCGAGAAGACCAAGGCGCCTTCGGTTGTCGCGGGCCCCACCGACCTGGTGATCGACCCGTCCAACCTGTGGCTGACGATTCACGAATCAATCGGGCACGCCACCGAATACGACCGGGCGATCGGCTACGAGGCGGCCTACGCCGGAACGTCGTTCGCCACCCCCGACAAGCTCGGCAGCATGCGCTACGGCTCGCCCGTGATGAACGTGACCGCCGACCGCACGGTGGAATTCGGCTTGGCCACCGTCGGTTTCGATGACGAGGGAGTGCGGTCGCAGAGCTGGGACCTGGTGCGGGACGGGGTCTTCGTCGGTTACCAGCTGGACCGGGTGTTCGCCCCGCGTCTCGGGCAGGCTCGTTCCAACGGCTGCTCGTATGCCGACTCGCCACACCATGTCCCGATCCAGCGGATGGCCAATGTGTCACTGCAGCCCGGTCCGGAGGACCTGAGCACGCAAGACCTGATCTCGCGGGTGTCCGACGGCATCTACGTCGTCGGCGACAAGTCATGGTCGATTGACATGCAGCGGTACAACTTCCAGTTCACGGGTCAGCGGTTCTATCGGATCCGCGACGGCCGGCTGGACGGGCAGCTCCGAGACGTGGCCTACCAGGCCACCACCACCGATTTCTGGGGTGCGATGGAGGCGGTCGGCGGGCCGTCCACCTGGCGCCTCGGCGGCGCGTTCAACTGCGGCAAGGCCCAGCCCGGGCAGGTGGCCCCGGTCAGCCACGGCTGCCCGAGCGCCCTGTTCCGCGGCATCAACGTACTGAACACCCGGACGGAGGGCGGCCGATGATCGGCGCACAGCAGGTCGTCGACATCGCTTTGGGCGCAGCAGATCCTGGCACGGAAACCATCGTGCTGGTCACCGACCGGGCCGACGCATCGCTGCGGTGGGCGGGCAACTCGATGACCACCAATGGTGAGACGGTCAGCCGCACCATCGCGGTGATCTCGATCGTGCGCCGCGGTGACAAGGCACATGTCGGGTCGGTGCGCTCCACCGAAGTGGACCCGGCGGTGATCCCGGAACTGGTGGCTGCCGCCCAACGGGCCGCGGTGGCGTCGCCCGCGGCGCGCGATGCCGCACCGCCGTTGCCGGGCACCGGGGTGCCGGCCGACTGGGATGCACCGGTCGCGGGCACCGGTGCGCAGGTGTTCACCGGCATCGCCGATGATCTGGCCAAGGGGTTCGCCGGTTCCGACCAGCTCTACGGATATGCCCGCCACGTCATGGAGACGACGTTCCTGGCCACCTCAACCGGCCTGCGCCGGCGCTACACCCAGCCGAACGGGTCGGTGGAGATCAACGCCAAGCGGGACGGGGCGAGCGCCTGGGCCGGGGTGAGCACCCCGGATTTCGCTGATGTGCGGGTGGATTCACTGCTCGACGAGTTGTCGCTGAAGCTGGGGTGGGCGCAGCGTACGGTCGAGCTGCCGGCCGGCCGCTACGAGACGCTGATGCCGCCCTCGACCGTGGCCGACATGATGATCTATCTGACCTGGGCGATGGACGGCCGCGGCGCGCAGGAGGGACGTACGGCGCTGTCGGCACCCGGCGGGACCCGGGTGGGGGAGAAGCTCACCGATCTGGGATTGACGCTGTACTCCGACCCGTTCGCGCAGGCGCTGGCCTGCCAACCGTTCGTCGCGGTACCGAGTTCCTCGGAGCGGGTGTCGATCTTCGACAACGGCATGGACATCGACCGGGTGGATTGGATCCGCGACGGGGTGGTCAACGCACTGGCCTATCCAAGGGCCGTGGCCGCCGAATACGGCACACCCGTCGCGGTGCCCGCTGACAATCTGCTGATGACCGGTGGCACAACCGAATTGGCCGATATGATCGCCGGCACCGAACGGGGCCTGCTGTTGACCACGCTGTGGTACATCCGCGAAGTGGACCCGACCGTGCTGCTGCTGACCGGGCTGACCCGTGACGGCGTGTACCTGGTCGAGGACGGCGAGGTGAGCGCCGCGGTAAACAACTTCCGGTTCAACGAGAGCCCGCTGGACCTGTTGCGGCGCGCCACGGAGGCCGGCATCAGCGAGGTCACCCTGCCGCGTGAGTGGGGTGACTGGGCCACCCGCGCGTCCATGCCGACGCTGCGGATCCCGGATTTCCACATGTCCTCGGTGAGCCAGGCGCAATGAGCTAGGGAGGCCGATGTTGTTGTCCCAACGGCAATTCACGGTTTACGGCCCGTCGCACTGGGCCGCGATCGCCGTGTTCGTCGTCGGGGCGGTGCTGATGGTCTGGCTCGGACGGCGCCAGAACGAACGGCAGTCACGGGTGTTCGGCCGCATCTTGGGCGCGCTGACAGCCGCGATATACGTCGCGATGCTCGCCTACACGCTCATCCCGCCGTCGATCGAACGGTCCGTGCCGTTGCGACTGACCGACCTGGCGACCGTCGTCGGCGCTTACGCGCTGTGGTCGCAGCGGCACTGGGCATTCGTGCTCACCTATTACTGGGGTCTGGTGCTGAGCACGCAGGCGCTGATCTCGCCGGTGCTCAAGAGCCCGGATTTCCCGCACTACGAGTTCCTGGCGTTCTGGTCGATTCACCTGATGGTGGTCTGGGCGGCCATCTATTTGACCTGGGGCCGCGGCATGCGTCCCCATTGGCGTGACTATCGACTCGTGGTGGTGGTAACGGTGGTGTGGGCCGGGGTCACCATGGCGTTCAACGGTATTGCGGGAACGAACTATGGCTTCCTCAACGCCAAACCCGCGACCGCGTCGTTGCTCGATCTGCTGGGGCCCTGGCCGGTCTACGTCTTGGTGGCCAGTGCGTTGGTGGCTGTGGTGTGGGCGCTCATGACGTGGCCATGGGAGCGTCGGAGTGCTCGCGGCCGTTGAGCCGGTCGTCCCACACCTGGAGCACCTCCGCGGAAGTGCGTGGAGTCGCCAGGCTGACAACGATGTACGTGATCAGGCTGGACACCAGGCCGAAGTAGATGGGCTCGTTGGCCAGCACGTCGCCGACGACGGCCATGGTGCCCAGCGTGACGAGTGTGCCGACCGCCATTGCCGCCAACGCGCCGGCACCGGTGGCCCGCTTCCACAGGAAGCCGCCGAGAATCGGCACCAGGAGCCCGCCGACAAGGATGTCGTAGGCGATGGTCAGGGCGCCGACCACGTCGTTGAGCAACGCGGCGATGACGATGACGATGACGCCGAGGACCGCGACGTAGCGCCGGTCGGAATGCACGTCCACCTCGGGGTTCTCGGCGTGGTCCTGGGTGTCGGGGCTCTTGCCGGCCAGGCGCAGCAGCATCGGTTTGATGTCGGTGCGGGCCACCGTGGCGGTCGCGATCAGTGCGCCCGATGCGGTCGACATCATCGCCGCGACGGCAGCGGCGAGCACGATGCCGCTGATGCCCACGGGCAGGATCGCTTCCGCGATCTGGGCGTACACGTCGTCCTTGGCCTTGACGTCGGGCATGAAGGTCGATGCGGCCAAGCCGATCAACGCTCCGGCGATTCCGTAGAACACGCAGTAGATCGCGGCCGTCGTCCCGCCCCACCGGGCGACCTGCGGGGAACGCGCGGTGAACACCCGCTGCCAGATGTCCTGTCCGATCAGCATTCCGAAGCTGTAGACCACGAAGAACGTGATGATGGTGTCGGTCCCGATCGAGGTGAGGCTGAATACGGCGTCGCCGGCACGGTCGCGGATGCCGTCGAAGCCGCCGGCCCGGTGCCAGGTGAACGGCAGCAGCAGGAAGAACACGCCGATGGTCTTGAGGACGAACTGGACCATGTCGGTCAGGGTGATCGACCACATGCCACCGATCGAGGAGTAGAGCATCACCACAACGCCGCCGATGATCACCGAAAGCGTTCTGCCCGTGCCGAACAGCACGTTGAACACCGTCGCGTAGGCGATGGTCGAGGTGACCGACAGCATCAGGGTGTAGGCCGCCATGACCACCCCGGAGGCCGAGGTCGCGTCGACCCCGTAGCGCAGGCTCAGCATCTGCGCGACGGTGTAGACCCGAAGGCGCTGAATCGGTCCGGCGAAGAACAGGCTCAGCGCCAGCAGGCCGATGGCGATCGCCACCACCAGCCACATGCCCGAAATTCCCCACTTGTAGCCCAGACCCACGCCGCCGACGGTCGAGGCGCCGCCGAGCACGACGGCCGCCATGGTGCCGGTGTACAACGTGGGCCCGAGGCGCCGGCCCGCGACCAGGAAGTCAGCGGAGTCCTTGGTCCGGGTCTTACCCCAGAACCCGAAGGCGAGCATCGCGAGGAGATAGATCACGACGATCGCGATATCGACTGGTTTGCCCACGATGATTCCTTCAGTCAGAGGTGAGTGGGAGCGAACATCTTCAGCACTGCGGGCAGGACAACGACGGCCGGGCCGTCGGTGTCGAATGTGGCGGCCACGATCTCGCCGACGTTGTCGGGCGTGGCGGTGTGCGCGGGGATACCGAAACTCGCTGCGAGGCGGGCGAAGTCGGGTCGGGCCAGTTCGGTGGCGGTTGCGGTGCCGAACTCGGCGGTCATGTACTCGCGAAGGATGCCGTATCCGCCGTCGTCGACGATCAGCCAGGTGACGTTCGCGTCGTGCTGGCGGGCGGTGGCCAGTTCGGCGATGGAGTACATGCCGCCGCCGTCACCGGATAACGCGAACGTGCGCTCGCCCGTGGCGATCGCCGCGGCCAGCGCGGCCGGGAACGCGAAACCCAAACCGCCTGCGCCCTGGGCGGAATGGAACCCACCGTCTTGCGGGTCCCACACCGACCAGGCCCAGTAGCCGGCGATCGTCATGTCCCAGAAGGTGTCGGTGCCCGCTGGCACTGCGGCCCGCAGGTCGGCCATCAGCTGCAGTTCGGTGGCCAGATCCTGTCCGGCGAGCCTGTCCTGCACAGCTTTCCGCAAGTCGTCGGCCTGGGCAGCACCTGCGGCGTTGTCGCGCGATTCGACCAGCTCGGTCAGCGCGCGCATGGCCTGCGCGGCGTCGGCGTGGATGGCGAGCGCGGGGTGGTTGGCCTCCAGCACGCGCGCCTCGGCGTCGATGTGGATGAGCCGGCCCTGCGGGGCGAATGTGAAGTAGTTACTGGTGACCTCACCCATCGCGGTGCCGACGGCCACCAGGACGTCGGCGTTCTCCAACATCTCGGTGGTGTAGCGGTCCTCGATCCACGAGGCGGCCGACAGTGGGTGGTCGAAGTTGATGGCGCCTTTGCCGCCGACCGTGGAAACCACGGGGGCGCCGAGCTTTTCGGCCAGTGCCACCAACGACTCTGGTCCGTCGGGGGAGCGCCGGACGCCGCCGCCGGCCAGGATGACCGGCCGCTGGGCGGAGTTCAGCAGCGTCGCGGCCTCCTCGATCAACTCGGTCCGCGGGGCCCGTTGCGTCGGGGTCACATCGAGCGCGGCGACCGGCGGTATCGTCGTCGGCTCCAGGAGAACGTCCTGGGGGATCTCCACCCAGGTCGGCCCGGCCGGCGCGGAGCGTGCCAACGTGTAGGCGTCGGCGATCAGGCTGGGGATCTCGGCCGCCTGTCGCACGGTTGCAACGCTTTTGGTGACGTTGACCGCGCTGGCCTTCTGATCGTCGAGCTGGTGCAGCATGCCGCGGCGCAGGCCCATGCCGGATCGCGGGACCTGGCTGGCGATCACCAGCACCGGAACCCCGGTGGCGTAGGCCTCCTGCAGGGCGCCGAGCGCGGTCAACGCGCCGGGCCCGGTGGACAGGAACAGCACGCCGACCTCGCCGGTGACCCTGCTGTAGCCGTCGGCGCCGAAAGCCGAGTTGTTCTCCACCCGTGAACTGACGAACGTCAGGTCACTGCGCCGGATCGCGTCGAACAAGCCCAGTGCGTTCTGGCCGGGGATGCCGAACACATGCGAGACGCCCAGCGCGGTAAGGGTTTCGACGACGAGGTCGCCGCCGTTACGCATCGGGCCCCAAGGCCAGCAGTGACACCAGGTCATAGGCGACGTGGGACGCGGCGACACCGGTGATCTCGGCGTGGTCGTAGGCCGGGGCGACCTCGACCACGTCGGCGCCCACCAGGTTCAGCCCGCGGAACCCGCGCAGGATCTCCAGCAGTTCGCGGCTGGTCATGCCGCCGGCCTCGGGGGTGCCCGTGCCGGGAGCGTGTGCCGGGTCGAGTACGTCGATGTCGATCGACACGTAGACGGGCCGGTTGCCGAGGCGCTGGCGGAGTTTGTCGACAACCTCGCGCACGCCTTGGTAGTACACGTCGGACGAGGTGACGATGCCGAACCCGAAACGACGGTCGTCCTCGAGGTCCTTCTTGCCGTAGAGCGGTCCGCGGGTACCGACGTGTGACAGCGCCTCGGTGTCGAGGATGCCCTCTTCCACGGCGCGGCGGAATGGCGTGCCGTGGGTGTACTCGGCGCCGAAGTAGGTGTCCCAGGTGTCCAGGTGGGCATCGAAATGCACCAGCGCGACGGGGCCGTGCTTGGCCGCGGCGGCGCGCAGCAACGGCAGCGCGATGGTGTGGTCACCGCCGATGGTCACCAGCTTGGTGCCGTCGGAGGTGAGGTCGCGGGCCGCACCCTCGATGGTCTCGATCGCCTCGTGGATGTTGAAGGGATTCACGGCGATGTCGCCGGCATCGGCGACCTGGATGAGCTCGAACGGAGACACGTCCATGGCGGGGTTGTACGGGCGCAGCAGGCGCGAGGACTCGCGGACGTGGGTCGGGCCGAACCGGGCGCCGGGTCGGAACGAGACGCCGGAATCGAAGGGCACCCCGGCCACGACCACGTCGGCTTTGGTCACCTGGTCGAGACGGGGCAGGCGGGCGAAGGTGGCCGGGCCGGCGAAGCGCGGGACCTTCGATGCGTCGACTGGGCCGATCGGGGCGGTCATGCTGTCACTTCCTCTGCGTTGTGGTGCGTTCAGGTCTGTCGTCACTCGCGGCCGTGACGATCCTTGCCCGAGGTCAATGTGATGTGCGTTACGGTAAACCCGCAGTTCAGGACATGCAATCGATTCGATCGTGACGTCGGGGTCAAAAGTATTGATATGCCGGGAGTGCGTGTCGTTTAGAGCACAAGACTCGGCATCTGATGGATCGGGCGATCGTTCTGCCGGTAGAATTGCGAGGAAAATTTTTCCGACCGATTTCAGGCGGTGCCCCGTTGGACGAGGTGGACGAGGCGATCATCAGCCTCCTTGAGGGTGACGGGCGGCTGACTCACCGCGATATCGCCCAGCGCGTGGGATTGTCACGATCGGCGGCGGCGGCCCGGACACAGCGCCTCATCGACGGCGGGCAGGTGGTGATCCGCGGTGTCGTGCATCCGGCGGTGCTCGGCCGTGGAGCCCTGGCCCACGTCAGCGTGATGGTCGACGGACCGGTGGCGCGGATCGCGGCGGTGCTGGCGCAGCGCATCGACGTCGCGTTCCTGTCGCTGACGAGCGGTGCGTACGGGTTGATCGCCGAGGTGCGGGTCGGGTCGATCCGGGACATCGACGGCGTGATCGCCGAGTTGCGCGCGATGGCAGGCGTCGTGGGTGTCGACACGCTCACCTACGTCGAGGTGCTGCGTGACGTCGTCGGTCCGGTCGGTGATGTCAGCGTCGAGGTGGATGATCTGGATCTGGCCCTGCTGCGTGCGCTTCAGGATGACGGACGGGCCTCCTACGTGGATCTGGCCGAGACGGTGGGACTTTCACCCGCGGGAGCGCGACGGCGGGTGGTCCGGTTGGTCGAATCGCAGGTGGTGCGCATCGGTGCGGTGGTCCGGCATTCCGGGCAGGACCGCCAGAGCGCGCTCGGGCTCGGTATCCGGCTGACCGGAGCGGGGGGCGAAGTGGTGTCGGCGCTGCTGGGGATGCGATCGGTGATCTTCGTGGCCCGCACGCTGGGCCGGTTTGACCTGTTGGTCACGGTGCGGGCGTTCTCGGCCGCGCAGTTGGTCGAGATCCTCGATGCCGTGCGTGCGCTGCCCGGCGTCGGTGTCGTCGACAGCTGGGTCCATCTGGACGTGGTCAAGGAGAGTTATGCCTCCGGTCTGGACGCGATAGTCCGGCCGGCAGATTGAGGGTCGATCAATCTTTGACAATGTCGGTCCTGGACGAAAGCCTCGGCAGTGCTGGATCTTTGGTCACTTGCCGAATGCGGAGACGAACACCCCGATGTCGCGGCGGTGGGACCGTGCGGGCCATGCCGCCCACGTGCGCCGGACGATCGGGTGCCCGGCCAGCGGTTGCCAGCTGACAGACGGCGGGATCGGTGCCGCCCAGTTGGGCGGTGCGAGGGAGAAAGCGCCGCCGGCGGCGACGGCCGCGATCTTGACATCGGCGATCGCCAGCGACGCGGTCAACGATGTGGTGGTCGGTTGCAGGCCGTGGCTGCGGAAGATGGCCTGGATCTCGTCGTACCAGGCGGGGCTGCCCGTGCGGGGGAATCCCACCCATTGGAGATCGGTGAGGGTGTCCAGCCGGATACCGTCGCCTTCGGCGAGATCGGCGGCCAGATCCGCGGATACCAACACCCCGAGCGGTTCCGACGACACGAGATAGGCGTCGAGGTCATGGCCGGCCGGGTGTTCACGAACCAGGCCGATGTCGAGCTGATCCAGGCCGAGCGCAACGAATTGATCCGTGGTCGACAGATGCCGGGGAACCACACGGGTTGCCGGATGCGCGGCCGTGAGTGCGGCCAACGGCGCAGCGAGCAGATCACGCGGCAGCTCGAGCGGAACCCCGAGTCGCAAGGTGGTCTCGTCGACGCTGGCGTGACGCGCCACCGCGGCCATGGCCTGGTCGTAGCGGGAGAGGACGGCGCGTGCTTCGGCCATCAGAGTGTTGCCGGCATCGGTGGGCTCGACTCCGGAGCTGTGTCGTGTCAGCAGTTGCACACCGAGTTGGCGTTCCAGCCCGGCGATGGCCTGAGACAGCGCGGGCTGGCTGATGTGCAGGCGCCGAGCCGCGGCGGAGAACCCACCCTCCTCGGCGACTGCCAGGAACGCACGCATTTCCCGGAGTTCCACCCGCCCATCACAACACATCGGGCCCGGCGTCACGGCGTACTTGAAATCCGGCCCGACGCGGGCCGTGACCAGTGCGTATTGGCCCGTCTTATCGGGCCTATCGAAAGAATGGATCCCGCGGGCGTAGAGGTAGGCGCCGAAACGGCGGAATGATCGGAGTGCCGCAACTGTGCGTCGTGGCCGGCTGCGGTCTTTCGTCGACCGTGGAAAGAGGTGTAGCCGTGTCGGTGCAATCGGAGAACGGACGCTCGATGGAGTACGACGTGGTCATCCTGGGCGCGGGTCCGGTGGGACAGACTGCGGCACAACGGGTTCGGTCCGCGGGCTTGAGTGCTGCGGTGACCGAGCGGGAGCTGGTCGGGGGCGAGTGCTCGTACTGGGGTTGTGTGCCGAGCAAGGCGATGTTGCGCCCGGGCGGTGCAGTGGCCGATGCGCGCCGGGTGGACGGCGCCCGGCAGGCTGTCGTCGGCGAGGTGGATGCCGCGGGCGTGTTCGCCCGCCGCAACCGTTATGTCACCGACTGGGACGACAGCGGGCAGGCGGGCTGGGTCAAGGGAATCGGTGCCGATCTGTTCCGTGGTCACGCCGCGTTGAGCGGCCCTCGCCGGGTGGTGGTGAGATCCGACGGCGCCGAGCCGGTGACACTGACAGCGCGTCACGCCGTGGCCATCTGTACGGGCAGTGTTGCGGCCGTTCCCGATATCCCGGGTGTCGCCGAGGCCCAGCCCTGGACCAACCGCAGGGCCACCGACAGCGGGGCCGTACCGGCCCGGCTGGTCGTGGTGGGCGCGGGCGGCGTCGGGGTGGAGATGGCGACCGCGTGGCAGAGCCTGGGATCGGCGGTGACGCTGCTGGTCCGGGGACCCGTCGTGCTCCCGAGAATGGAACCGTTCGTCGGTGAGCTGGTCCGGGACGGCCTCACAGAGTCTGGCGTGACGGTGCGGACCGGTGTCTCGGTCACCGGGTTGCGGCGTCCAGACCGCGACGGTCCCGTCACGATCGAGATCCTGGACAAGGCAACCGGGGCGACCGAGTCCATCGAGGCCGACGAGACTCTCTTCGCGACCGGCCGGACCCCCAACACCGGCGAGATCGGCTTGGAGACGGTGGGCCTGACCCCGGGCGACTGGTTGGACGTCGATGCCACCTGTCTGGTGTCGGGGGTCTCCGACGGATGGTTGTACGCGCTCGGCGACGTGAACCACCGGGCATTGCTGACTCACCAGGGCAAGTACCAGGCCCGCATGGCCGCCGGCGCCATCGCGGCACGTGCCTCCGGAACCCCGGTTGCGGATGGGGCGTGGGAGAAACACGCCACCACAGCCGATCTGCACGCCGTCCCGCAGGTGTTCTTTACCGATCCGGAGGCCGGCTCGGTCGGGATCACCGCCGCGCAGGCCGAGAACGACGGGCGCTCGGTCGTCGTGGTCGACATCGATATGGGCGCCGCGGTACCCGGTGCGAACTTCTTCGCCGACGGGTACACGGGACGGGCGCGGATGGTGGTCGAGACGGACACGGGTGCGGTGCTGGGCGTCACGTTCGTCGGACCGGGGGTCGCCGAGTTGTTGTACTCGGCGACGGTCGCGGTGGCCGGGCAGGTGCCCGTCGATCGGCTCTGGCACGCCGTCCCGTGCTTTCCGACCATCAGTGAGGTGTGGCTGAAGCTGCTGGAGGAATATCGCAGCCTGACCAGCTAGCGCTGCGCGTCGCGCCAGGCCAGCATGTCCTTGAGCTCACCGAAGTCGAATCCGTCGGCATCGGGATGGATTTCGGTGGTGAACAACGTGACGCCCATATCGGCGAAGGTGTCGGCGTCGCCGCGGCCGGTCCAGTGCACGGCACGTTCGATGACGGATTCGTCGCGCCCCGCGGTCTGGGCCAGATCCTTGAGGAGTGCGTTCTTGCGTTGGTATTCCTCGGGACTGGCGAAGGTGTGCCAGATGTCGGCGTAACGCGCCACCCGAGGCAGGGTGCGACGCACGCCCATCCCGCCGATGAGGATAGGGATGTCACGAGTGGGGGCCGGGATCAGCTTGGCCAGCCGCTGCGTGATGCGCTCCAGGCTGTTCTCGAACAGGTCCATGCGAGATTTGACCGTTCCGTACTCGTATCCGTATACGGTGTAATCCTTTTCGTACCATCCGGAACCGAGCCCGAGGATCAGCCGGCCATTGCTGATGTGGTCGACCGTTCGGGCCATGTCGGCGAGCAGGTCGGGGTTGCGGTAACCCGCACCCGTGACGAGCAGGCCGATCTCGGCGCGGGAGGTGATCTCACCCCACGAGGCGAGCGCCGTCCAGCCTTCGAAGTTGTTGACGTCGGGCTGTTCCGGGAGCAGTTCGGGCAGCCCGTCGGAGGTGAGGACACTCGCGGGCTTGTGGAAATGGTCGTAGCCGAAGATTGCGTCCGCGCCGAGCTGCTCGGCCGTGATGACCGCGTCGCGCCAGGTCCGGTAGTCGGGAGTGCCGCCCTGCCAGAGCTGGACGCCAATGCGGATGGGGTTGTCGGTAGTGGAATCAGACATTTCGTCCTGCCTTCGCTTCGTAAGTGGTCTTGCCAAAGTGGTTCTGCCCCAGGCCGTGAACGGTTCAGACGGCGGTGCGGCCGCCATCGACCGAGAGAGTGACACCGTGGACATAGCTGGACTGGTCGCTGACCAGGAAGGCGATGGCATTGGCGATCTCGTCGGGTTGCCCCGGCCGACCCGCGGGTGCCGGGCCGACCAACTCGTCAAGACCCTCACCCATCGCGGCGGTGCCCTCGGTGTACACCGGACCGGGGCGGACCGCGTTGACGCGGACGCCCCGCGGCCCGTACTCGGCCGCCCAGGTCTTGGTCAGAGACTCGACGGCGGCCTTGCTCGCCCCGTAGAGGCTGGTCCCGGCGTTTCCGTACTCGGCAACGATCGTGCTGAGGTTGACGATCGCGCCCTTGCCTCGTTCGGCCATCCGTGGGGCGAGCTCGGAGACCAGGAAGTATGGGGCGCGGACATTGAGGTCGAAGACGGAGTCGAAGTCTTTCTCCGTCATCGACTCCGTCGGGCCGAAGGGGTACACCCCGGCGTTGTTGACCAGGACATCGACCTGGCCGAGCCGGGCGGTCGCCTCGGTGGCCAGGGCTCGGGCCGACTCTGCGTCGTGCAGATCGTTCGCGATGAACACTGCTCGACCGCCGGCGGCTTCGATCTCCCGGACCACCTGCTCGCCACGCTCGGCGTTGCGTCCTGAGACGGCCACCGCCGCGCCACGTTCGGCCAGGGCGATCGCGGTGGCCCGGCCGATTCCGCTGGTTGCGCCGGTGACTAGGGCGTGAACCCCGGACAGTTCTGTGGTCATGTTTCGACGTCCTTCCCGGTCGGTTGCTTTCACTTCGGTCAACGCGATCGGCGGGGCGTGCACTCCGGCTGCTCAGAGCGGTTGCTTCTAGCAGCTAGAAGGACAGCTTCTAGGTCCGCGGTGAACGACCCGGCCGGATTTCTCGCGGGGTGGCCGGTGTTGATGGATACTGCCGGTGTGTCTGCCAATGTGCTCACTGAGTTGACGGGTCTGGTCGCGGTATCGCCGCCGAGGCTGGGCGCTATCAATGCCGCGGTGCGTGAGGTGTGTGCCTCGACGCTGGGGTTGCCGCCGCTGCCGGCCGAGACCCGCGGCGGTGCCGTCGACCCGATGGTGACCGAGTTCGCCGAGCAGTTCAGCACCGACGTCACCGGCATCAACAACGCGCAACGGACTGCGTTCTCCGATCTTCTCGGACGTGACGTGTTCACGGTGACGACGCTGATCTATGTGGCGGACTTCGTGCCGCGGATGCGCGCCGGGCTGACCGCCCTGGGCGTGGACTGGCCTGCCGGCCCCGTCGACTGGGACCACGACACCAATCCGGCGGACTATGTGCTGGACACCTTCGTTCCCGCTGTCGGCCGGATGCGCGAACTGGACCCGGTGACCTCCGAGATCGTGCGGCTGCGCGGGGCCCGCCAGCACAACTGCCGGCTGTGCAAGTCGCTACGGGAGTCCGCGGCGCTGGAGGCCGGGGCCACCGAGTCCGACTACGACGGTATCGACGACTTCGAGAACTCGGACCTGTCCGATCGACACAAAGCCGCGCTGCGCTACGTCGACGCGCTCATCTGGACCCCGTCCCAGGTGTCTGGTAACGAACTACGTCAACACTTTTCACCGGCCGAGGCGATCGAGTTGACCCTCGACGTGATGCGCAACGCGTGCAACAAGGTTGCTGTCGCATTGGGCGCGGATGCCGCGCGCATCGACGAGGGCACCGAGGAATACCGGCTGGGCGCCGACGGACAGCCGATCTACAGCTAGCCGCGGTTTGGGGTTGCGGCCCAACGGTTCCGCGTACGTAACGTGGTGGCGGAAATTCTCGCGAATTTTCGCCACCACGTTACGAGCGTGAACCGCATCGGCGTACTGCACTGGCGCGGGCCGCTAGCCCAGGTTCAAACCGGTGTAAACCTGGTCGAGCACCGTGGGCAGCAGCGCATTGGCTGTCGTCTTGCCTTCCGGCGACAGTGTCAGGTTCGTCCAGATCACCAGCGTCACATCGTTATCCGGATCCACACCGATGAACGAGTTGAACCCCGGCATCTCGCCGCCGTGGTAGTACATCGCCGCGTGCGGGCCGAATCGCTGAAAGCTGATGCCGTAGCCGTACTGCTGGCCGTCGGGGTGGTCCGGATCCTCGGGGCGCAGGCTCTCGCGCCATCGCTGGGTGAACTGGTCGTCGAACACAGCGCCGGTGACGAGCGCCCGGATCCAGATCGCCAGGTCGTCGGCGGTGGAGATGGCACCGCCGGCTGCGGTGGCATACGACGGGTTCTGATGGGTGTAGTCGATCGGCTGCAGCGTGCCGGCTCGCGCGGCTGCCACCAGATCCGCTGGATAGGGCTCATCGACCAACGCGTACAACGTCTTTCCGTACATGTACCCCTGCGAGTAGGGCTGCGGCAAGGACGTGTCGTTTGCCGCGGGCAACGTGGTGTCGTGCATGCCGAGCGGACTGAACAAGCGACGGGTGAACTGCTCGGCCAGTGGCGAGCCACCGGCCTTCTCCGCGACCAGGCCCAGCAGCGCGTAGTTGGTGTTGCAGTATTCATACGTGGTGCCGGGTGGCGCATTCGGTGGATGGGAGAACGCGATGGCCAGCACCTGTGCCGGGGTCCAGGCCTTGGCCGGGTCGGCGTCGAGCTGGGCGGAGAGTTCGGGGTCGAACGTGTAGCAGTACAGCCCGCTGCGCATCGTCAGCAGATCGGCCAGGGTGATGGCGCTGCCGTTGGGGACGTGGGGCACATACTCCGAGATCGGATCGTTCAGCGTGACCTTGCCGTCCTGGGCCAGCAGCAGGATCAGAGCGGCCGTCATGGTCTTGGTGTTGGACGCGACCCGGAAGCGGGTATCGGATTGCGGCGGTGAGCTTGTCCCCAGTTCGGTGGTTCCGGCCTGGGCGATGAAGGTGCCCTGCGGGGTCTGCAGCAACACCAATGCCCCCGGCACGCGCAGCGTGGTGGCGGCGTTCTCCACGATCGTCTGAAAGCGGTCGCCGTCGATGGATTTGAGGGCAGGTGGGGCGGGCGCTGAACAGCCCACGATGGCCAATGCCGTTGCCACGATCAGGCGCGACGCCTTCATCGCTTCATCGTCTCGCTTGGTGCGCTGGGTTACGCCGTTTTCGACCTCACGGTTGTGCGCTCGCCGAAATCACAGCACTCCCGTCGCAAACGGCGCGAGCAATTCCAGAACGCCGTCGACTTCGGCTTCGGTGGTCGCCCACGAACAGACGAACCGCACCGTGGGCAGCAACGGGTCGGGGCGGTGGACGGCATAGCCGGCCGAGACCGCGTCGTAGGCAGTGGAATCGAGGTCGACGAATATCTCGTTGGCTTCCGTGGGGGCGGTCAACGTCAGGCCGAGTGTCTGGAAGCCCGCGCTGAGCCGGGTGGCCATCCGGTTGGCGTGGCCGGCCGTCCGCAGCCACAACTCGTCGCGCATGATCGCCTCGAACTGAGCCGCGATGAAACGTTGCTTGCTGGCAAGCTGACCGATCTGCTTCTGCACGAAGTGAATTCCATCGAACAACTCGGGGCGGCGCACCAGGATCGCGTCGCCCATCAACATGCCGTTCTTGGTGCCGCCGACCGTGACGATGTCCGCATCGGCGATGGCGGCCGGGGGAGAGACATCCAGCGCGGCAATCGCATTGCCGAGGCGGGAGCCGTCGATGTGGACGAGCAGATCGAGATCGTGGGCGTGGTCGATGAAGTCCTTGACGGCTTGCGGCGTCCAGACGCGGCCGTTCTCGGTGGACTGGGTGATGGTGACGATGCGCGGCTGTGAGTGGTGCACCGGCCCGCGGCGTGCCACCGCGGTGTCGAGCGCGGCCGGGACGATCAGACCGTTGTCGCTAGGCAGCCTTGTCACCGGGGCACCGGCGAGGCGGACGGGGCCGCCGGCCTCGTCGACCAATGAGTGCGCGATATCGCTGCACAGGATCTCCTGCCACGGCCGCACGGCGGAGGCCAGCGCGATGACGTTGGCCGCCGTGCCGGTGAGCGCGAACAGCACCTCGGCGTCGGGGGAGTCGAACGCTGTCTTGATGGCCCCGGCCGCGCGCTGGGTGACGGGATCGTTCCCGTAGGAGGCGACGGCACCGTCGTTGGCCGCGACGATCGCGTCGATCACCGTCGGGTGTGCGGGTGCGGCGTTGTCCGAGGCGAACGCATGAGAAGGCACGTTCGCCATGATCCCACCGGCAAGCGTTACTTCGAGGCGACCTTCTTCTTGATGAACAGCGCCGGCAACACCACCGTGGCCACGGCGGTGACCAGCCAGACCACCACCGTGGCGGCGATCCAGGAGCCGATGCCGCGGATGCTGAGGCCGTGGGTGAGCGCCGAGGCCAGGACCAGCGCGATCAGGGTGGAGACCAACCCGATGCCACCCAGGAATGCCGACGCGTAGCGGCTGGCCATCTTGAGGAAGAACGGCGACAGGATCGCCTGTGCGACGGCGAAGATCACCACCGCGGTGATGAAGCCCCACGCCGACACCGAGACCCCGGGAACCAGCCAGGCGGCGACGAGCAACCCGATGGCCGATGAGCCCAGGAAGATCGCTATGCGCAGCAGAAAGCGGATCATGGGGTGAGCGTATCCGCGCCGGGCCTGCCTGTGGCCCCTGATTGGCGTCTGTGCCTGCAGCGTGTGCGACCATATTGCGGCGCAGATGCGCCCGGGGGCGGTAGCTCAGTTGGTCAGAGCCGGGGACTCATAATCCCTTGGTCGCGGGTTCGAGCCCCGCCCGCCCCACTCAACAGCCTCTCCGACATCGAGATTGATGGTGTTTCGGTAACGGTTTCGGAAAGTCTTCGACCGTTATGACAAATGTTCTGCGTGAAGTGTGCCTTCGCTGTTTCCCTGGATTTATCCATTACGGGTCAACACACCGTGACCAGATGTGCCGGCGCAGAAATGGGGGAACGACGAATGCGCATTGCGATCACCACGGTCACCATCGTCGCTGCTTGCGCCCTTGCCGCGGGCTGCGGTCAATCAACGGAACAAGCGGCGGAGAATACGCCGACCACGCCGATGATCACGTCGTTTCCTCCGACGCCACTGAGGCAGAAAACGCTGCCCCGATTGTTGCTTTCGGCAGAACAGATCAACGCGGTATTGGCCGCAGGGGGAATGGCCGTCACGGGTACCGACTCGCAAATGTCTGACGACAGCCGGACGATGGCACCCCGCGAGTGCCTCGCGGTCGACGGTGCCGCACAGGCGCCCGTGTATGCCGACAGTGGCTTCACCGACGAGCAAGAGGTGACGTTGGGGGAGCCGGACGTCCTCACTCACTACGCCAAGCAGGCGGTGGTTCGATTCGCGGACGCTGATCAGGCCAAGGCGTTCTATGACTCCTCGGTACAACAGTGGCCGGCGTGCAAGCGCTACACCCACACCCAGACCGGCACTCTGTGGGACGTGGGACCCATGTCCACCGAAGGTGGCGTGTTGAGCACGGTGACAACCCAGTCCAACGCCAAGGCAGGCGGGTGGGCTTGCGGTCGGGCGTTGACCGCGAACAACAACATCGTGGTCGACGTCAACACCTGCAGCGCCAACCCGGCCGATTCGGCTGTCAAGATCGTCAAACAGATCTCCGCGCGGATCGATGCACCGCCTATTGTTTCGTGATTCCCTGCCGGGGTGCGTCATTCGCGTGCTGAGTTGGCCCGATCTGCTGAAATCAGTTGTGTATCAATATGTACGGCCCATATGACCGTCGGCGGGGAATCGCGGCACAGTTCTGGGCAGGGCGTACTAGAACCAGACCTTTCGCCCGCCGACCGGACGTCCGACGGCTCCGAGGATCCACAGGATGATCCCGATCACCAGGAGGATGCCGCCGATCGTGTACAGGATCGAGATGCCGGCGAAGTAGCCGATCAACAGAAGAATGATGCCGAGCACGATCATGGTCAATCCGTTCGACGTAGGAAACCTCTCGGGTCTGTCGCCCGAAGTAATTGCCAAATTCGTCGATTTTCAAACGTGCAGCCCCGCCAGCCCAGAGCCGTGCGCCGAATTCCGAGGTCAACCCCCATCTTTGGGCGATAGCATCCTCGACCATGGCGAATCTGCACCGGCGGACGGTGTTGCTCGGAGCGGGAGCGTTGGTCGGACTGGCCGGGGTAACGGCCGTCGGTACCGGACAGACTCACGCCGAGCCTGCGCCCAGTGACGTCGACCTTGCGCTGTTGCGGCGCACTTTCGCCTTGGCGCAGGACGCCCGGCGGAGCGGCAGCGCGCCCTACGGTGCGCTGGTCGCCGATGCCGACGGCATGGCGGTTGTCGAGCGCGCCAACACATCGGCACTGACTGATGGTGACCCGACCCAGCACGCTGAGCTGACGGCCTCCGCGGAGGCATGGCGTGTATTGGGCACCGATGCGATGAATCACGCGACTCTGTATGCCAGCACCGAGCCGTGTGTCATGTGCTCCGGGGCCGCCTACTGGACGGGGGTCGGCAGGGT
Source organism: Mycobacterium sp. DL99 (assembly GCF_004762045.1). GTDB lineage: Bacteria > Actinomycetota > Actinomycetes > Mycobacteriales > Mycobacteriaceae > Mycobacterium. The sequence goes on along the minus strand of NZ_SJOM01000007.1, from coordinate 4,092,924 downwards.
CGTCTATGGCCTGTCGGTGGGTCGCCTGTTCGAGTTCACGGGCGACAACCCGAAGCAGGGCTCGTTCGCGCTGCCATGCCGGGACATTCTTCTGCACGGCCAGCGTGAGATCACGGTGATCGGACCGCTGATCGAAGATGAAGCGGCACAACCCCATGAGGGTTATTGGCATTAGCGCCAGGCCTCGTTGTCATGCCGGTGGCGGTGCGGGCGGTGGCGGCGGAGGAGGCGGGGCCGGCAGGGTTATCGGTGGCAGCCCGGGGATCTCGATGACGTTGGGCGGCGGGGGAGGCCCCAGCTCATTGAGCATTGGTGGCGGCGGAATGTCGGGGCCGGGAACATAGACCGGCGGCGGCGGAGGCACATAGCCAGTGCTGGTGTTGATCGTGATGATCGAGCCGGGAATGGTCCTGCCGCTCGGCGTTGTCCCGACCACCGAACCCTTGGTCGCGTCGTTGTTGACGGGCGTGGGTTTGTCGGCGACGCGGAAACCGGCGTCCAGCAAGCGCTTACGCGCGTCATCGAACTTCATTCCGGTCACACTCGGCACTTCGCCGCCGGGGCCGCCGTCCACATAGCGCGGATCGGTAGGAGGCAGGGCCACGGGGCCGAAGTCGTCGGCGATGGGACTCATTGCGGCATACCAGGTCAAAGCCGGCTCCGTACCGCCGAACAGGGTGCCGTCACCGCATTTGCGCAAGGGGTACGAGCACAGCCCCGACGGGTTCGAGGAGTCATCGAAGACGTAGTTCGCGGCCGCGTACCGATTGGTGAAACCGACGAAGCCCGATGACCGGTGGGCCTCGGTGGTGCCGGTCTTCCCGGACATCGGCAGTTTCCAGCCGACCGAACTCGCTGCGCCGGCGGCGGTTCCGCTCGAGTGATCCTTGGCCAGCGCGTTGGCCAACGTGTTGGCAAGGCCTTCGGGTACCGCCCGGTCACAGGGGACGGTCTGCACACCCACCTCGCGGCCGTTCCGATCGAAGATCTTGTCGATCGGGTTCGGTGGGCACCAGGTGCCGCCGGAGGCAAGCGTCGCCCCGACATTCGCCAGCTCGAGTGCGTTCAGCTCGAGTGGACCGAGGGTGAAGGATCCGATGTTCTGCCGCTTGACGAAATCGGCGATGCTCTCGTTGGAGTCGGGGTTGTAATCGCGGGCACTGCCCGGTTCGGCATAGGACCGCAATCCCAATCGGACTGCCATGTCCACCGCACGCGGCACCCCGATCTGTGAGATGAGTTTGGCGAACGCGGTATTGGGCGATTGCGCGAGGGCGTCGGTGACACTCAGCGGGCTCTTGAAGCCGTGCGCGTTGCGAACACACCAGGTTTCCTTGGGGCAACCGGGGGTGTCGCTGCTTCCCAGGCCCTTGCCCATGAATGTTCCGGGGACATCGAGTTGAGCGTTGATGCCCATTCCCATATCGAGAGCGGCGGCCGTGGTGAAGATCTTGAATATCGACCCGGCGCCGTCACCGGCCAGCGAAAAGGGTTGCGGCTGCACGGTCTGGTTGGCATCGAGGTTGAGTCCGTACGTGCGGCTGTCGCCCATCGCGATCACCCGGTGGGTGTCCTTGCCCGGCGTGATCACGCTCATCACGCTCGCGACCCCGGGGGCGTTGGGGTCTGCATACTTCAGGATGGCCGCATTGACACTGTCCTGAACCTTGGGATTCAGCGTGGTGCGGATCAGATACCCGTTGCGCGCGACGTCCTGCATGGTCAGGCCGGCGCGCGCCAGGTAATTCAGGACGTACTCGCAGAAGAAGGCGCGGTCGCCCGCGGCGATGCAGCCCTGCGGAAGCGGGTCGGCCTGGGGGAGCACACCCAGCGGCGTCGCCTTCGCGGCGCGCAGCTCTTCGGCCCGGTCCGGCAGATAGTCGATCAGGGTGTCGAGCACGAGGTTGCGCCGGGCGAGGGCGCCGTCCGGGTTGGTGTAGGGGTTCAGCGCGCTGGTGGACCGCACCACACCGGCCAACAGGGCGGCCTGCGGCCACGTGAGGTCCGCGGCATCGACACCGAAGTAGGTGCGCGCCGCGTCCTGAACCCCGAAGGCGCCGTTGCCGAACGACACGAGGTTCAGATACCGGGCCAAGATCTCCCCCTTCGGGAGGGTCTTGTCCATCGCCAGCGCTATCCGGATCTCCCGGAGCTTGCGGGCGGGGCTGACCTCGACTGCCGCCCGCCGCTCGGCATCGGTTCTCGCCTTGACCAGCAGGTTGTAGTTCTTGACGTACTGCTGCTCGATCGTCGACCCGCCGCGCACATCGTCGATTCCCCGCATGTAACCGAAGAGCCCGTTCAGTGTTCCCTGGACGTCCACCCCGCTGTGCTCGGCGAAGCGCTTGTCTTCCACCGACACGATCGCCAGCTTCATGGTGTCGGCGATCCGATCGATGGGCACCACCCACCGACGCTGTTCGTAGAGCCATGCGATCGGCTGGCCCGAGGCGTCGACCATCGTGGTGACGATCGGCGCGTCCCCTTTGAGAACTTCCGCGGAATCCTGTGCCACCGTGTCGGATAGCCGCGCCGTCATGATCCCGATACCGCCGACGACGGGGAACATCAACACCGCCGCGAGCAATCCGGCCAGCACACAGTGCATGGCCAGCTTGGCAACCGTGGACCGCGAACCCGCGGGCGGGCCGGACATGCCCTCTAGCGTAAAGCCGTCACCGGTCAGCGATGTGGAAATCGCACGCAACACGTTGGCGGCGTGTGGATTTCAGTAACCCCAGAAAGTCAACTTGTGTGCCGCAGGCCAAGGTCAGCTCGCTGCCTCGGTGCGTCGGCAGCCCGTTGCGCAACTGGCGCCGAAGGGCGTCGCTAACGATCGCCGCGACTGCAGTTGGGATTCGCCGGCTTGGCGGGCCAGGTGCACACGTCGATGTAGGTGGTGTTGGCATATCCACCGCCGTCGAACACGCCGTAGGCGTCGCCGTGCGTGCCGGTGTAGGTCGCCCCACCGCCCCCGCCGCCGCTGGAGGAGATGATCGTGGTGAGGGCCCAGCCCTTGCCCTGCAGCGCGTTCTTGTACCCGGTCATCACGGCATCGGGCGTGCCGTTGACCTGGTAATGCAGGTGAATTCCGCCGTCGGCGATGTCGTCGGGCCCTTTGGTCTGCTGGACGTCGGCCGGGGTTGGCAACAGCGACGTCAGTGATTCCCCGCTTGCAGCCGCGGTGGTGGTGACAGTGGTGGTCGGGGGCGCTGTCGTGGTCGTGGCCTCGGCCTTCTCGGTCACCGGGCTGCACGCGGTGGCGGCCAGGCCGATCGCCATTGCCCCCATCAGGCAGGTTGTGGTGTGCTTCGTCATCGGCATCCCCGTTCGTCTTGCCGCACGGTACCAACGCGGGCAAAGGCGGTTGGACGATATTGGTGCGACAAATGCCCACGTAGTTCCGATTGCAAATACGTGTCGTGCCTGTTGCCGCAACCGTCGGCCCCGATAGCCCGACTATCTGTTTGATTGCCGTTACCCGGGTGTCGGCTGTCGGGCAAACGCTGGTTCATATGGGGCTTCAACCATGTGTGGGCTCGACGGAGACGATGGCGATGACGATACGGAGACATGGATGACTCGCAGGCGGTACGTGGTGACGGCGTTGGTGTGTACGGCAGCTCTGGCTGCGGCCTGCAGCGGAAGCAAGAACGACAACGCGTCCCTTCCGGTGCTGGACCCCGCCGCGAAAGGCACCCTCTCCGAGCACGGCGGCGCCACCCGGGCCGGCGACGATCGCGCCGCACTCATCGCCGACTCCATCAAGAACACCGGCGCCAAGAACGTCATCCTGCTGATCGGTGACGGTATGGGCGACTCGGAGATCACCGTGGCCCGCAATTACGCCCACGGCGCCGGCGGTGCCTTCCCAGGGCTGGACGCGTTCCCGTTGACCGGGCAGTACACCCACTACTCCCTGGACAAGAACGGCAAGCCGACCTACGTGACCGACTCGGCCGCCAGCGGATCGGCCTGGGCCACCGGCACCAAGACCTATAACGGCGCGATCGCGGTGGACATCCACGGCAAGGAGCAGAAGACCCTGCTCCAGCTGGCGAAGGAGTCCGGCAAGGCCACCGGCGACATCACCACCTCCGAGATCCAGGACGCCACCCCCGCGGTCCAGCTCGCCCACGTCACCGGGCGGAAGTGCTACGGGCCCGACGAGACCACCGAGAAGTGTCCGACCAACGCGCTGGAGAAGGGTGGCAACGGCTCGATCACCGAGCAGCTGCTGGCAACGCGTGCCGACGTGGTGATGGGCGGCGGCGCCGAAACCTTCGCCCAGGTCGCCAAAGCCGGTGATTACCAAGGCAAGACGTTGGAAGTTCAGGCCAAGGAGCGCGGCTTCGCCATCGTGCGCACCGCCGACGAACTCGACAAGGCGAACACGGCGGACCAGGATGCCCCGCTGCTCGGCCTGTTCGCCGAGGGCAACATGCCGACCCGCTGGAGCGGACCGGTTGCCGGCAAGGGCGGCTATCTGGAGCCTGCCGTCGAGTGCAAGGACAATGCGGACCGCGGCGCATCGGTGCCCACGCTGGCGGCCATGACCAAGAAGTCCATCGATCTGCTCAAGGGTGACGAGGACGGATTCTTCCTGCAGGTCGAGGGCGCCTCGATCGACAAGCAGGACCATGCCGCCAACCCGTGCGGGCAGATCGGCGAGACCGTCGACCTCGACGAGGCCGCCAAGGTGGCCCTCGACTTCGCCAGGGAAAACAAGGACACCCTGGTCATCGTCACCGCCGACCATGCCCACAGCAGCCAGATCGTGGAGTCCATGAGCGTGGAGGACGTCCGTGACGCGGCCGCCGAGGCCAAGCTGCCCTTCGAGGTCACCCGCGACGCCATCTACCCGGGCCTGACACGGGTGCTGCGCAGCAAGGACGGTCAGGACCTGACCGTCTCCTACGGCACGTCGGACAACCTCGACGCGATGGACCAGGGCCACACCGGATCCCAGCTGCGCATTGCTGCCTACGGCCCCGGCGCGGCGAACATCGTCGGCTTGAGTGATCAGACGGACCTGTTCTTCACGATGACCCGGGCGCTGGGGCTGAAGGAGAACTGACCTGCCGCGAGCGCGGCAGACTCTCACAGCTGCTGCCTGGCAAAGACCAAGCCACGCCATAGGGTGCGATTTGTGACGGTGTCGTGGCCCAAATGTGACCGTTGCAGACCAGTGTTTCCCAAGTGACTCAAGTGCAACAAATGCACTCACGTCAGATCGGGGAGGCCATCATGTCTGCGTCAACCACATTGGGCCGGCTACTCGGGTATGCGGCGTTGAGCGCCGTCGGTGCGCTGGCGGTCCTGACGGTGAGCAACGGATTGGCGGCGGCCACGCCTCGGACGCCGCTGCCCACCGACGACCAGGCACCCGCGGTGCCGTTCGATCCCGGTGCGTTGGTCAATGCCATCGACGACTACGCATCGCTGCTGTCGATCCTGACCGGAGGCAAGAGTGCTCAGCCCGGTCTCGGAGGGCCGGCCGCCGTCCAACCACCGACCGGCCTCGTCGAACAACCGACCGGTGCCTATCCGATGATCCCCGGGGTACCAATGCTTCCCGGGGAGCCGTGAACCCAATGCGCCCACGAACCGTGTATCCGACACAGCCAAGAACGATCAATCAGCGGAACGGAGCGAACCGCCGTGGACATCAGTCGAACAGTTGACACCCGCACCGCGCGGATCGCCCTCTCGCTGATCCGGTGCCCCATCAAGAGCCGGCGTTATCCCGCCAGGCAGGAGCGCTTGGTCACCCCACAGGAAGCGGCGCTGCTCACCCGGTGACTCAGGACGGCGCCGCCAGACCGTCCCGGTCCATGGTCAAGCCGCCGCCGGCGGCGGTACATCAGCCGGCTGCCAGTTTCACGATCTGGCCGAATCCGCTGTTGTCGATGACGTACACATTGCCGGCACCGTCCACGGCGACGTCAGTGGGGGAGTTGAGTCCGGCCGCAGGTACCTCGGTCGGCTCGGTGGTCCCGGCCGCGACTTTCAGGATCCGCTTGTTGACTGCGTCGGTGAGGTACACGTCACCGGTTGCATCGACCGCGAGGGCATCGTCGAGGCCGCCGACCGACAGCGTGCTCTGCTCGTCGGTCCTGGCCGCCAATTTCACTACCCGGTCCGCACTGGGATCGGCGACGAAGACGTCGCCCGCACCGTCGACCGCGACGGCGCCGGGCCAGGTGAGGTCGGTGAACGGCAGCTTCGACTGTTCGTTCGCTGCAGTCAATTTGAGGACACCCCGGCCAGAATCGGTGACATAGACGGTCCCTGCCTTGTCGACCGCCAAATACCGGGGATTGTCGAGGCCCTTGAACGGCACCACGGTCTGCTCGTCGGTCGTGGCGTCGAGACGCACCACCCGGTGGTTCTGGAAATCGGCGACGTAGACGTTGCCGTCGCTGTCGACCGCGATACCCCCTGGGCTCTGAATGCCGTTGAACCCCAGGACGGTTTGATCCTGCGATCCGGCGGCCAGCTTCACCACCCGGTGCCCGCGCGTATCGGACACGTACACATCGCCCGCGCTGTCGGCGGCCAGGCTGCCGGGATAGGTCAGGCCGGTGAACGGCAGCACCGATTGCCTCGACGGCGGAGTCGGTGCGGGCGCCGCAGAAGGGGAGCCCGTGACGACCGTGAACGGCAGGTCGGCCCGGCCGAGTTGGACGAGCGGCTTCGGGGTTACCGCCACAGCCTGAACGCCGCCCTTGCCTGCGGTCATCGATTTGTCCAGGGCGACCCGATATTTCAGGGTCAGGTCCGCACCCTTGGGCAGCGCGCGCACGTTAGTGAACAGCGCGAGATAGTCCATGCCCGTGGTGATCCCCGGGTGCTCCAACGCGATCCATGTGTCGGTGGCCGGGTCGAAACGCTCGATGGTGCCTGCGGGTATCCCGTTGGGTGAGGTGGCGCAACTGCACCGTTCCAGGACCACCACCACACCCACCTCGGGGTAGTCGACGGCAGAGTTGTTGCACAAATCGACCTCGACCTCGGTGGGTGCCGCGCCAGGGACGATCGTGGCGGTGGGCAAGCCCTTCAGCGCCACCGAGATCCGGCCGATCGGCGGAACCGGTTCAAGGGTCTCGGCGCTGGGGATCGGCGCAGATTCCGGGTTGACCTCGCAGGCGCGGGCCTGTGCCGTGGGCGCCGGTGCGGTGACGACGGCGGTGCCCAGGGTGGGTGTCGTCGGTCCCGTCCCTGTGGTGCTGGTGGTACACGCGGCGAGGGCGGCTGCCGCGAACGCCGACGAGATCAACGCGACCGCCTGTAGCCCGTCGCGGCGTCCGGTCCTGCTCATGCGTGAAGCAAAAGGTGGTGCGGCGGTGACCGATCCCAACTTCGGTCGACGTCGGGCACAGCGCGACGGCCGGTGTGGGCTTGGCAGTGTGGTCATATCAGTGACCTCTGCAGGTTGCTGGGCAGTGAATCCGGGCTGATTGGACCACAGGGTCAGGCCGCTTGACGACGAGATGCCGAAAAGCAGGTAGTCAGGCGGCGGGCACTGCGTCCTGGGCAACTCGCTCGGCGTCGTAGGTGTTGATGGCGACGCTGTCGAGGATCGCGTGTAGTTGCTCTGCCTGCGCGTGCGGGGTGAGTTCGGTCGAGCGGTAGATGCGCCCGGCGGCGCGCGCCTGCCGGCGGACGTGGCGCGTGCGGTCCATGCGTAGGTCTTCGTAGTGCCGCAGTCGCGCGCCGAGTTCGCCGGGCTGGGCGTCACGTAAGACGACGGCCAACGTCATCGCATCTTCGATGGCCTGGTTGGCGCCCTGCCCGAGGTGTGGCGTGACGGCATGGGCACTGTCGCCCAGCAGGGTGATCCGCTCTGAGGACCACCGGTCCAGCGGTTCACGGTCGTAGATGCCCCAGCGGAACGTGGAATCCATCGCCTCGATGATCGCCGGCACCTTCGGGTCCCACCCCCGGTACGCGGCGGCGAGTTCGGCGACATCGCCAGGTGCGGTCCAGGATTCGGTGACGGTGAGATTGGTGGGTACGAACGCCACGATGTTGAGGAGGTCGCCGGCCGACACCGGGTAGGCCAGGAAGCTCTGGCGGGGCCCCAGCCACATCGAGCTGGCATTCATGTCGACGACGCCGTGCAGCCGGTCGGCGGGAATCAGCCCGCGGTAGGCCATGATTCCCTCGCCCACGGGGGCGGCTGCGCGCGTCACCTTGTCCTGGAGGCGAGAGTGGATTCCGTCGGCGCCGACCAGCAGGTCCGCGTCGACCGTTGTGCCGTCGGAGAATTCGACACGGATCCCGTCGCCGTGTTCGGTGGCCCCGACGCACGAGCGACCCAGTTGCAGGGCGTCGGCGGGTAGCGCGTCGGCCAGCACCTTCTGGAACTCGCCGCGGTGCAGACACCAGGTGCGGGCCGGGTCCCCGAAGCCGAGGGTCGACGGTTCACCGGCGATCGGCTCGGCCCGCCAGGTACGGAACTGGTAGTGCGTGACCGGCCCGGCGATCGCGGCCACTGCATCTCCTACGCCAAGCTTGTTCAGGATGCGCGATCCGTTCGTCGCGATCGAGACCCCCGCGCCGAGTGCCTTGAGCTCGTGTGCCTGTTCGTACACGGTCGCGTCGATTCCGTTGGCACGCAGGGCAATCGCGGCGGTCAACCCGCCGATGCCGGCACCCACGACGGCAACTCGAAGCCCGGTCATGAGTTCCTCCTCAATCCGCAATAAATGTACCAATCGGTACGCTATTGACTATAAATGTACCGATCGATACAGTCAAGGGGTGGCCAGGACTCCCGATCCCGTCAAGCGTGAAGAGCTGCTGAACGGTGTCGTGGGCTATCTCGAACAGCACGGCATCGGCGAGATGTCGCTGGCGCCGATGGCCGAGGCCCTGGGTACGAGCAAGCGCATGCTGCTGTACTACTTCGGTGACCGGGCCGAACTGCTGGCCCAGGCCCTGGACGCGAGCCGTCCACAGCTGGGGGAGATGTTCTCCCGTGTCACCACTGCAGACGAATTCGTGGAGGCGGCACGGACCTTGTGGCGGGAACTGACCCGGGGCGGTGAACGTCGCAACGTGCGCCTGCTGCTACAGGTCCTCAGCCTGGCGGTCACGGACCCCAAGACTTATGGCGAGGCCGCCCGAAACGCGGTGGAGGTGATGATCGCCCCGATCGCGCAAGCGCTGTCCGTGATCGGGTATCCGACCGACAACGCCTGTGCGCGTGCCACATTGGTGGTCTCTGGCCTACGCGGACTGTGCCAGGACGCGCTGGTCACGGAGGACAGGTCGCGGGTCGATGCGGCCGCCGAAATGTTGATCATCGCGGCCGTCGCCGGCTAGACCTACCCGCCGATACCCAATGCGGCGGATCACTGCTTGATACTGACTGCAATCCGCCGCTTAGATGCCTATGCAGCGCGGTCGAGTCGAGTGAACTCGCACCCAGGCCCGCATGGGCGGCCGGCTACCGCGATCCCGTGCCGCTGCAGGATCTCAGCGATCTTGGTCGCGGTCTGGCACGGCCGGTCGAAGACCTGCCCATAGGAAAGCCTGACCGTCGAACGGCCGTCGACCGCGGCATCCAGGTCCCGCTCGAAATCCGCATCCCGCAGCGTCGCCGAATCGTGAAACACCCTGCCGTCAAGCTCGACGACGAGCCGTTCACCGTATTCCGCGTCGCGATAGCAGACGCCGAGCGATGATATCGACCGCTTCTGCCGTGTAGCTCGCGGCAGACCGTGCGGCCGCTCGACCCGAGCAAGAAAACCATGTTCGAGAACCGAACACGTACCGTCGGCGATGTCGAGCAGCACCGCCCGCAACCAGCGGCGCCGTCGGAGCCGACCGCGAGAATCGAGAGTTTTCAGCAGCCGCCGAGCAGTGGTGCGCCGAGATTGGCAGGCGTTGGCCAAGACGGCGATGACCTCAAGTTCCGACGCCGCGCGGCCCGCGACGTCGAGTGCGGCTTCCTCGTACCGCATCCGCGGCGGACCCACGTTCCACAGCACGCGATTGTCAACGTGGGCGACACGGTGAATGCGGACGCCGACCGGCTCAGCCAATGTCGACCGTTGCCGCTCGACGGCGACATGGATCGGCGACGTCTGCACCCCCAGCGCCGATTCGAAGCACAGGGCGGCCGGGGCCGCGTAAAGCACTGCGGCCCAAGCCCGCTGTATCCAGGTCAGCGGACCGGTGTGTTCGACATAAACGCCAGCGTGCACCCGCGCCCACTCATTGCGTCTGAGCAATCGTCGGATTTCGTGCTCAGCCAGGCCCGCATCCAACGCCTGCCGACGCGAGATCACCCCACCCTGCTGCCGAAGAGCTTCACCGACATCCACAGAATCGATGCTCGTCGACCGGCGCGATGGTCACCAGAGCCATTCGGCGATCTGTGGATAACCACCTAGGCGGCGGATCACTGCTTGATACTGACTGCAATCCGCCGCATTGACGACTCGGCGTCAATTGTCAGACACCCTAGGTGTTCGATCGTTCCATCGCCCGCGCCACCACACCCCGGGCCGGGCGCTGGCGCACCAGCTGCGGCCACCAGAACCAGCGGCCCATCAACGCCGCGATCGACGGCGTCATGAACGACCGGATCACCAGGGTGTCGAACAGCAGGCCCAGTCCGATCGTCGAACCGACCTGGGCCACCACGATCATCTCGCTGACCACCATCGACATCATGGTGAAGGCGAACACCAGGCCGGCCGCGGTCACCACCGACCCGCTGCCTCCCATGGCCCGGATGATGCCGGTGTTGATACCGGCGGGCAGTTCCTCTTTGAGGCGCGCCACCAACAGCAGGTTGTAGTCCGCGCCGACGGCCAACAGCACGATCACCGCCATCGCCATCACCATGAAGTGCAGTTCGATCCCGATCAGGTGTTGCCACACCAGGATTGACAAGCCGAACGATGTTCCCAGGGAGACCAGCACCGTGCCCACGATCACCGCTGCCGCCACCAGGCTGCGCGTGATGATCAGCATGATGATGAAGATCAGGCACATCGCCGAGATCCCGGCGATGATCAGGTCGTAGTTGTTGCCTTCCTGCATGTCCTTGAAGGCCGAGGCAGTGCCGCCCATGTAGATCTTGGACCCCTCCCACGGGGTGTTCTTCATGGCTTCCTTGGCGGCCAGCTTGATCCCGTCGATGAGCCCGATGCCTTCGGGCGTCAGCGGATCACCCGCGTGGGAGATGATGAAGCGCACCGCTTTTCCGTCGGGGGAGATGAAGCTCTTCATGCCCCGCTTGAAGTCGGCGTTGTTGAAGATCTCCGGCGGCAGATAGAAGGTGTCGTCGTTCTTGGAGTCGTTGAATGCCGTACCCATGGCGGTCTGGTTCTCCTGCATCTCCGCCATCTGATCCTGCAGACCCTTCTGGGTCTGATACATGGTCAGCATCATGGTCTTCATGTTCCGCATGATCTCGATCTGCGGCTGCATCATCGTCGCCATCTGCGGCATGAGTTCGTCGAGCCGGTGCATGTCGGGCATCAGTTGCTGGATGCTCTCGGTCATGGTGTCGACACCGTCCAGGCCGTCGAACACCGAGCGCATCGACGAGCAGACCGGGATGTTGTAGCAGTGCGGTTCCCAGTACAGGTAATTGCGCAGCGGCCGCAGGAAATCGTCGAAATCGGAGATGTGGTCCCGCAATTCGGCGACGTCGACCACCATCGTGTCCATCTTGCCCACCATGCTGTGGGTGATGCCGCTCATCTCCTGCATCAGCACGATCATCTGATCCATCGTGTTGATGGTCTTCTGCATCTCGTCGGCCTGCAGCAGCATGTCGTCGGCACGGTCGGTGAGGTACTTGCGGTTCATGGTCTGCATGACCCCGCCCATGCTCATCTGGGCCGGAATGGTGCTGAATTCCAGCGGCTCACCCTGCGGGCGGGTGATGGCCTGCACGCTGCCTACGCCGGAGACCTCGAAGATGCGTTTGGCGATCCTGTCGATCACCAGGAAATCCGCCGAATTGCGTATGTCGTGGTCGGTTTCGATGAGCACCAACTCGGGATTCATCTTTGCCGCCGAGAAGTGCCGGTCTGCCGCGGCGTAGCCCTCCTGGGCGGGTAGATCGGTGGGCAGATAGTTGCGGTCGTTGTAGTTGGTCCGGTAGCCCGGCAGCGTGAGCAGGCCGACCAGCGACAGCAGGATGGTGCCCAGCAGTACCGGGCCCGGCCAGCGGACCACGAAGGCGCCCAGTCGCCGCCAGAAGCGGATGCGCATGGCGCGTTTGGGCTCGAGCACCTTGCCGAACCGGCTGGCCACCGTGATGATCGCCGGGCCCAGCGTGAGTGCCGCCACAACCGTCACCGTCATGCCGACGGCCATCGGAATGCCGAGGGTCTGGAAGTACGGCAGCCGGGTGAAATGCAGACACAGCGTTGCGCCGGCGATCGTCATGCCGGAACCGAGCACCACGTGGGCGGTGCCGTGAAACATCGTGTAATACGCCTGTTCTCGGTCCTCACCGACACTGCGGGCTTCCTGATATCGGCCGATCAGGAAGATCGCGTAGTCGGTGGCCGCGGCGATCGCGAGCGTGATCAGAAGCTGCGTCGCGAAGGTCGAGAGGCCGATCAGGTTGTGGTAGCCCAGGAACGCGACGAAGCCGCGGGCGGCGGAGAGTTCGATCACCACCATCGCCAGCACCAGGATCACCGTGATGATCGACCGGTACACCAGCAGCAGCATCGTGATGATGACCACGAAGGTGACGCCTTCGATGATCTTGACGCTGCGGTCGCCGGAGATCTGCTGATCGGCGGCCAGGGCGGTGGGTCCGGTGACGTACACCTTGAGCCCGGGCGGCGGAGACAGGTTGGCGATCAGCTGCTGGACCGCCTCCACCGATTCGTTGGCCAGCGCCTCGCCCATGTTGCCGGCCATGTAGACCTGCACATAGGCGGCCTTGCCGTCATTGCTCTGGGCGCCGGCCTCGGTGAGCGGGTCGCCCCAGAAATCCTGGACGTGTTCGACGTGCTTCTTGTCGGCTTCCAGCCGGTCGACCATGTCGTTGTAGAACCGGTGCGCGTCGTCGCCGAGCTTGTCCTCGGCCTCCAGCACGATCATCGCGGAGCTATCGGAGTGGAACTCGTCGAACACCTTGCCGACGCGCTTCATCGCGATCACCGACGGTGCCTCGTCTGGGCTCATCGACACCGAGCGCATCTGACCCACCACCTCGAGCGGGGGGACGCTGACGCTCAGAAACGCGAGGAGTGCGATCCAGCCGACAATCACCGGAACGGCGAATCGACGGATCCATCGAGCAATCCCCGTGTGGGGAGCTCTGGAATCGGCCATCAGGAACCCTTGGTGGTCGGTGGGTGAGCACAATGCAGAGGTCGGCCTAGTGCGAAGGCTTACCTTACTACGTGGTGTCGTTCCCCCCGTCTTACCAGACCGGGGACGGCGACGGGCGGCCAGATATCTCCAGCAGGCGTTACACGCCGACCGGTTCGATGTCGTCGACGCGGCCCAGTCGCCACTGTCCCTCGCCGAGCAGTTCCAGGTGCGTGTTGTGGTGGCGATGAACGGTGGAGCGGTGGGTGACGCTGACCAACACCGTGTCGGGCAATTCGCGGCGGATCAGGCTGTAGATCATGAATTCCAGCGGCTCGTCGAGCGCCGAGGTGGCCTCGTCGAGGAACACCACCTTGGGTTTGGTCAGCAGCACCCGGGCGAATGCCACGCGCTGCTGTTCGCCGGGGGAGAGCACCTTGGCCCAGTCACCGTCCTCGTCGAGCCGACCGACATAGCGCGGTAGGGCGACCGCGAGCAGGGCATCCTGCAGTGCCTTGTCGGGCAGGTCGCCGGGCTGGTGGGGGTAGGACACCACGGTCCGCAGATCGCCCAACGGAACGTAGGGCACCTGCGACAGATACAGCGTCTTGTTGGCCCCCTGTGGGCACCGCACCGTGCCCGAGGCGTACGGCCACAGCTGGGCGATGCTGCGCAAAAGCGTGGTCTTGCCGGTGCCCGACTTGCCGGTGATGATCATCGCCTCGCCGGCGGCCAGGGACAGGCTGAGATCGTCGATCAACTGCTCGCCCGCCGGGTTGCGTACCTCGACGTCGCCGAGTTCGACCAGGCTGTCGGTATCCGCGGCGAGTTCTGCGACATCCAACTTGGGCAACGCGCGGCTCTGCTCATCGGCGGTGACCAGTCCGTGCAGGCGGATGATCGAGGCGCGGTAGCCGGCGAACGTGTCATAGGAATTGCGGAAGAACGACAACGCATCCTGGATCGCACCGAAGGCGGCCACCGACTGATTGACCGTTCCGAGCTGGATCTGGCCGGTGAACAACCGCGGGGCCTGCAGGGCCCACGGCAGCGGGATGATGATGTGGCTCATCGACAGGTTCCACCCGGTGAACACCATGGTGCGGTTGACGAAGTGTTTGTAGTTGGTGACGACAGCGGAGAACCGTTCCCGCAGCTGTGACCGCTCGACCTTCTCGCCGCGGTACAGCGCGACCGACTCGGCCGCGTCGCGCAGGCGCACCAACGCGTAACGGAATGCGGCGTTGAACTTTTCGTTGTTGAACGACAGCCGGATCAGCGGACGGCCGAGCGCGAAGGCGATCACGGTGGCGAATGCGACGTAGACGAACACCGACCAGAACATCGCGCGCGGTATCTGGAGTCCGAAGATGCTGAGGTCACCCGAGAGGTTCCACAGGATCGAGGTGAACGAGACGACCGAGACGATCGAGGAGATGGCACCGAAGGGCAGCGTGCCGTTGCTGGTCTGGTGCGGGGTGTTGGGCTGCGGGCCGGACAGGGCGGTGAATACGTCGATGTCGGACTGGATGCGCTGATCGGGGTTGTCGATGGTCTGGTCGATGAACCGGGACCGGTAGTAGGCACGGCCGTCGAGCCAGTCGCCGGTGAGCCGGTCGGTCAGCCAGGTCCGCCAGGCCAGCATGAAACGCTGCGTCATGAACAGGTCGACCAGCACCCGGGTGACCAGAATTGCGGCCAGCACCGAAAAGGTGAGCAGTGCGATCCAAAAGCCCCTGATGCCAGAGACTCTCACCTCGTCGTTGCCGGTGGCCCAGCCCTGCACCGCCACCTGAGCCGCGGAGTACAGATCATTGCTCTGGTAGCTGAACAACACCGCCAGTCGCACACCGATGATCACCGACAGCAGCATCGCGGCCAATGTCAGCCACGGCTTGAGGCTGTGGCGCCCGGTGAAATAGGCGCTGGTGACGGTCCAGAACTGTCGGCCCCACGTGCTGTAGCGGGCGAGCAGGATCAGCACCGCCAGGGTGCACACCGCCGTGATGGTCCAGGCCTGCGCCAGCCACCACAGGGAGTGCAGTAGCTCGGAACTCCAATCGATCGAGGGCGAGAACGGTTTGACGTCATTCACCGGGATCCCTCCTGAGGTGCCGACGGACCTGCCGGCTGGATTTCCAGACGCGCCTGCGTGGAAGCTACCGCAGCCGGTCCGTCCGGCCTCAGTGCAACACCGAGAGCGCGCTCACCACTTCGCCTGTGGTCACGATCGAGCTTGCGTAGTTCGGCAGGTTCACCTCGAGGGCGGCGCACCCACGTGACGGCCGCAAGACCGGGATGTTTCGGCGCCGGTGCGGCCGCTGTACGTCTCTACAGTCCGCGACCGCGCGACTGTAGGGCCAACCCGGGATTGCCGTATTGGGATGCCGCACGCCGGAGCTCATGTCCATACTTCGGTGTCTTGGTGGCGGCGAAAGGTGGTACATATGGCGTCTGGCAGCCAAATAGATTCTGCGCCAGTAGAATTGAAGCGCGAGTTCTCGCTGTGGTCGGCGTTCGCGTTTGCGTTCGCGTTCATCTCTCCCATCGTTGCCATGTACGGGATCTACGGTCTGTCGCTGTCGACCGCCGGCCCCGGTTTCTGGTGGACGTTCGTCATCGTCGGCGCGGGCCAGTTCATCGTGGCGCTGGCCTTCGCCGAACTGGTGTCACGGTGGCCGTTCGAAGGTTCGATCTACCAGTGGACCAAGCGCCTGGCGGGCGAGATCGCCGGGTGGTTCGCCGGCTGGGTCTACATGTGGGCACTGGTCATCATCATGGCCACCGTGGCCTACGGCGGCGCCGGATTTCTGGCGGAGCTGATCGGGATCGGAAGCCCGAGTGCGGTACAGCAGAGCTTCATCGCGCTGCTGATCCTGCTCGCCGGCACCGGCGCCAACATCGCGGGCCGCATCTTCTTGAAGACACTCATGTTGGGCAGCATCGTCGCCGAGATCGTGGCCTCGATAGGGCTGGGCACCTACCTGCTTCTGTTTCATCGCCACCACGGTCTCGACGTGATCCTGCAGGGGATCGACCTCGGCAGTGGTTGGTCATGGGCCTATATCTCGGGGCCCTTCCTGGCTGCGCTGGGGTTCACCAGCTGGTCCATCCTGGGCTTCGAAAGCGCCGGTGCGATCGCCGAAGAGGTCAAGGAACCGCAGCGCAACGTGCCCAAGGCGATGCTGTTCTCGGTGTCCTTCATCGCCATCGTCATCGCCTATGCGTCGTTGGCCGTCACGCTGGCGGTGCCGGATTTCAGCAAGATCAGCTCCGGTGAGGTCTCCGATCCGGTGACGTATGTACTTGGTGCTGCGCTGGGCGAATCCTGGGTCAAGCCGATTCTGCTGGCTTTCGTGATCGGATTTCTGGCGAGCTTCCTGGCCCTGCAGGCCTCGGCTTCCCGGGTCATCTGGGCCTTCGCGCGGGACCGGGTGCTGCCGGGCTCACGAGTGCTGTCCAAGTTGTCCAAGGCAGAGGCCCAACCGGTCAGTGCGATCCTGGTCACCACGGTGATCGGCGCCGTCGTCTACCTCATCTCTGCCACCGATGTCTACTCCGTGCTGGTGACCTTCACCGCCGGTGGTTACTACTTGGCATTTCTGTTCCCGCTGGTGACGGGGTTGGTGGCGCGGTTGCGGGGCAAATGGGTACCGGGGCCGTGGCACCTGGGCAAGCTCAGCACGCCGGTGGCACTGCTGGCGACGCTGTGGGCGGGATTCGCCTTCCTCAACATTGTTTGGCCGCGCACCGTGTCCGACTCCTGGTACATCAACTGGGCGTTCTTCGTGGCGATGGGCGTGATCCTGGCACTGGGCAGCGTCATCGTGAAGACCCGAAAGGTGGGGCAGCCCAAGACCGGTGAGCCCGCAGCAGTCGCAACCGAACTGACCAAGGAGCCGGTGTGAACGCCGACAAACCCGTGGCCGTGGTGACCGGTGCCGGCAGCGGCATCGGGGCGGCGATCGCGGCGCTGCTGCGCGATCGGGGCTGGACCGTTGCGTCCATCTCGCGGGAACCCGCGCACGACACCGACCTGTGGCTCGTCGCCGACGTCGCCGACGAGGACGCCGTCACCGAGGCGGTCGCCCAGGTGCACAACGCATTCGGCCGGATCGATGCCGCGGTCATATGTGCAGGGCACTACGCGGAGACCCCGGCCCTGGACATCGAGCAGCCCGCCTGGGAGCGGATGCTGCGGGTGCACGTAGGTGGTCTGGCCCACGTGTGCCGGGCCGTCCTGCCGGACATGCGGCGACGGGGCAGCGGGCGCATCGTCGGCATCGCCTCGGAACGCGCCATCGGCGGGGGCAGCAATGACGCCCACTACGCCGCGGCCAAAGGCGCGGCGCTGAGCCTGCTGCGCAGCATCGCCGTGGAGGTCGCCGCCGACGGGGTCCGGGTCAACGCCGTGGCACCCGGGCCGTGCGACACCCCGCTGCTGGAAGCCGAATCATGGGAACGCGCCGAGGAATTCGTCTCGACCCTGCCGGCCCGGCGCATCGCGCTGCCCACCGAGGTCGCCGAACTGGTCCGCGGCCTGCTGGAGGAGGACCTGTTCCTGTGCGGAGAAGTGTTGTCGGTCAACAGCGGAACGGTGATATGACGATGACCGAGATCGATCGGGTACTGATCACAGGCGTCGACACCAGGCTCGGCGCCGCGGTGCGGGATCATTTCGCCGGACGAGGTGCACTGACGGTGGGAACGGTCAGCGCAGACGGTGTTGCCGCGCCTGGGGAAATCACGGTCAAGGCCGATCCGGTGGACCGATCCGAGGTGAGTGACGCGGTGGCCAAGGCCGCCGCACACATGGGGGGAATCGATGTGCTGGTTGTGGCGCACGGCCTGCCCGTGGTGGCGCCGCTCGCCGACCAGTCGATGGCCGAATTCTGGGCGCATGTCGACGCCACCCTGACCGGCAGCTTCCTGTACGCGCAGGCCGCCGCGGATCACATGCGGCACAGCGGGACCGGCGGACGCATCGTGCTGACCAACTCGCGCTGGCATGTCGGCGGAGACGGCCTGGCCGCGGTCGCCACGGCGGCCGGAGGGATCGTCGCGCTCACCAAATCACTGACCCGTGACTTCGGTGGCTTCGGGGTCGGAGTGAACGCCGTCGCCCTCGGTGCCCTGGATTCGGAATGGTCGGTCTGTGACGGCGCCGGCGGGCAGCCGCCGGGCGGGCGGACCGGCACCGTCGAGCAGGCAGCCGCGGTCATTGGACTGTTGAGCCAGCGTCAACTCGGTGCGGCCGTGGGACAGATCGTCAATGTCGATGGCGGGTTGTCCCGAAATCGTGTTTAAGAAAGGCAATCAATGAACCAAGCAATACCCGGGGACAACGCCCGCGACGCGATCGTGGGCCCGGCGGACCCCCAAGTGCAGCCGCGCTACGCCGGGTGGACGACCTTCGCCCGGCTGCCCCGCCTGTCAGATGTGGCACGGGCCGACGTCGTGGTGGTGGGCGTGCCGTTCGACAGCGCTGTGACCTACCGGCCCGGAGCCCGGTTCGGCCCCAACGCGATTCGTCAAGGATCCCGCCTCATCCGTGGCTACAACCCCGAGCTCGACATCAAACCGTTCGAGGTCTGCCAGTTCGCCGACGCCGGCGACATCGCGTGCAACCCGTTCGACATCGGCGAGGCGGTTGACCAGATCGCAGCGCAGCTGACCGAACTTCAGGCCGAGGGAACGCGTGCGGTGATCCTCGGCGGCGATCACTCGGTGGCGCTGCCGTCGTTGCGCGCGGTCCACGCGGTGCACGGCCCGGTGGCGCTGGTGCATTTCGACGCGCACCTGGACACCTGGGACAGCTATTACGGGGCCGACATCACCCATGGCTCACCGTTCCGGCGAGCCTTCGAGGAAGGCCTGTTGCTCGATCGCAGCCTGCACGTCGGGGTGCGCGGATCCATCTATGACAAGCAGGATCTGGTCGAGGACGCGAACTTCGGCTTCTCCGTGATCACCTGCAAGCAGATCGGCGCGCTCGGAACCGACGGCATCATCCAGCGCATCCGTGAGCGGGTGGGAGACGCGCCGGTGTATGTCTCGGTCGACATCGACGTGCTCGACCCGGCGCATGCGCCGGGCACCGGCACGCCCGAGGCCGGCGGCATGACCAGCCGTGAACTGCTCGAGATCGTGCGCGGGCTGGACAGCGTGAACCTGGTCGGCGTCGACGTGGTGGAAGTGTCACCGGCCTACGACCATGCCGAGATCACCGCGATCGCCGCCGCCAACGTCACCTGGGAATTCCTGTCCGTATTCGGAAGAAAGGCTCGATCATGAACCCCTTGACGCCTGCCGGACCGGTGTCCTGGCCGGAGGGAAAGCGTTGCGCCGTCGCATTCACCTTCGACGTGGATGCCGAATCTCCGCTGTTGACCACCGATCCGGCGTTCGCCGACCGGATGGGCGCGATGTCGCACCAGGCCTACGGTCCGCTGGTCGGGGTTCCCCGCCTGCTGTCGATACTCGACGAATTGCAGGTTCCGGCAACGTTCTTCGTGCCCGGCTACACCGCGCACCGGCACCCGGAGCCGATCCGGTCGATCGCGGCGGCCGGGCACGAGATCGCCCACCACGGCTACCTGCACGAGTCGCTGGTCGGCGTCGACGAGCAGACCGAGCGCGAGATCCTGGACCGCGGGTTGCGGGCGCTGCAGGACGTGGTCGGGGTGACACCGGTCGGCTATCGCGCGCCGATGTGGGAGATGAACTGGCACACACCGAAACTGCTCGCCGAGTTCGGCTTCCTCTACGACTCCACCCTGATGGATTCCGATCACCCGTACGAGCTGGCCGTCGATGACCAGTCCGCGCTGGTGGAACTCCCGGTGAGCTGGGCGCTGGACGATTGGCAGCAGTACTGCTTCGTTCCCGATTTCTCCGGGACCGGCCTGATCGAGACCCCGGCCAAGGCCATCGAGCTGTGGCGCGCCGAACTCGACGCGATGCGTGATGTCGGCGGTGCCTGGATCCTGACCAACCACCCGTTCCTCAGCGGACGTCCGGGCCGCGCGGCGGCGTTGCGCGAGTTCATCGCCGAAGTGTGTGCCATGGACGACGTCTGGGTCGCGGGCATGGCCGAGATCGCCGGATATGTCCGCGAACAGGCGTTGACGCCGCGCACTCTGACCCGCCCCGAGCTGAACATCCCCGCCGAACCTTAAGGAGAATTCCCGATGAAACGCGAAGCCCTCACCCCGGACAAGCTGCGCGAGGCCTACCAGCATGTGTGGTTCGTGGTGGCCCGGTCCCAGGACATCGACACCCCGCAGTCTGCCACCCTGCTCGACCACAAGCTGGTGGTGTTCCGTGATTCCACCGGTGCGGCCCGGGTGACCGACCGGCGCTGCATCCACCGGGGCGGCAACCTGGCCGACGGCAAGGTCGTCGGCGACAGCATCGCCTGCCCGTACCACGGGTGGCGGTTCGACGGGCAGAGTGGGCAGTGCAGTCACATCCCGTCTCTGGCCGAGGGACAACGGATTCCGCCGAAGGCGGAGATCAAGTCCTATCCGGTGATCGAGCGATTCGAACACGTCTGGACGTGCCTGGGCGACCCGGTGTTCGACTTGCCACATCCGCCTGAGATCGGCGGCCTGGAGCTGGAATGGCGTGCGGCGGAGCCCATTCACGCCGAGTGCGGATTCATGGCGGCCACCGAGAACTTCCGGGACATGGCGCATTTCCCGTTCGTGCATGCGCCGTCGATGGGCGAGGTCAACCCGGTGGTGGACGAGCTGGCCGTCAAGCGTGACGGTCGTGAGGTGTGGGCGTCCTACTTCTACCCGGGGGTGCCCGATTCGGACTTCTCCGATGTCGGCGATGCCTGGATGCACTACCACTCCTACGCGCCGGGAATCGCGACCATCCTGTACGACTTCGGCGAGCCGCTCGGCAAGCGGTATCTGGTGGATTTCCCGTCGCCGGTCAGCTACGACAAGTGCATCATCTTCTGGGGTGTGGCCACCGACAAGGATTTCCGCGGCGGAACTGTCGACGAGATCCTGGAGATCGAGACGAAGGTCTTCAACGAGGACACCCCGGTGCTCGAAGGTCTTGAACCCAAGGAGGTTCCGCTTGCCGGGCAGGCGTTCGAGGTGTCGGCGCCGGCCGACATCTACACGCTGAACTACCGGCGCGCGACCCAGCATGCGGTGCAGACGATTCAGCAGGAGCGGGACCTCATCGCGGCGCAGACCGAGGTTCCCGCCGAAAACGGCCACGCCCGCGTCTGAGCCGACACCAGGTATGAAACTTCACGTCATTCAACTGCGGCTGGAAGCCACCGAGGTGATCTCGGTGGTGCTCGCCAGCCCCACCGGCGACCGGCTGCCCGCATGGGCAGCCGGTGCGCACATCCCCATCACATTGCCGTCCGGACGCGTCCGGCAGTACTCCCTGTGCGGTCCGCGCGACGATCCGTACCGGTACACCATCGCGGTGCTGCGGGTCGCCGACGGCCGCGGCGGTTCCCGCGAGGTGCACGAGATGCTGCGTATCGGCGACGTGGTCGAGGTCGGGGTGCCCCAGAACGCCTTCGCGCTGAGCCCGGCGCCGCGGTACGTCTTCATCGCCGGCGGTATCGGGATAACCCCGATCGCGGCGATGATCGATGAGCTTCGCAGCGCCCCGGGCAGTCCCGAGTTCACGCTGATCTACGGGGGCCGCAGCCGGGCCGCCATGGCCTTTGCCGACCGCCTGGCCGGCATCGACGGGGTGTCGCTGATTCCGCAGGACGAGATGGGGCTGCCCGACATCGCCGGCGTGTTCGCCGACAGTCCGGCCGGGACCCATGTCTACTGCTGCGGCCCGGCGCCCATGCTGGCTGCCGTCGCCGACCTCAGCACCGGCTACCCGGATGTTGAACTGCACGTCGAGCGGTTCGCAGCAACCGCGGCGCCCGCCGGAGGGTTCGGTAACGGCGCCTTCGAGGTGGAGCTGGCCCGCACCGGTGCCACGGTGGTGGTCCCGCCGAACAAGAGCGTGCTGGAGGCGGTTCTCGATGCGGCCCCCGACACCGCGTTCTCGTGCACGAGTGGATTCTGCGGAACGTGTGAGACCAAGGTGCTCGCCGGCGAGGTCGACCATCGCGATGACCTGCTCACCGAGGCCGAGCGGGCGGCCAACACCTCGATGATGATCTGCGTATCCCGCTCTCTCGGCGGAAAGATCACGCTCGACCTGTGAGGACGCGTTCATGGCTCTAAACTCCGCTGCCATGAGCGTGCCCGCAGGAGTGTTCCGATGTCCGTCGATGACCAGCTAGCGGACGAGGACAGCATGACCTTAGAGGCGACACCCCACGATGGCACCGTGCTGCTCAGGGAATTGCTGGCCCAGCCGAGCCTGCATGTCGACACTTTGACGCCGATTCGCGATCTCGACCGGCCGATCCGCTATGTGTATCCCACCGAACTCGTCGACCCATCGCAGTACCTGTCGGGGGAGGAGTTGATCCTCAGCATCGGGGTACCCGTAGCCGATCAGCCGGACGATTCGATCCGGCGCTACGTCGAGACCCTGAGCCGGCGGCGTGTCACTGCGCTGCTGGTCGGGCTGGGGGATCTGTTCGACGAACCGCCCGCAGCCCTGGTGAAGGCCTGCGTCGACTTGGACCTGCCATTGCTGGCCCAGCATGCCGCGGTGCCCTTCCGGCGGATCGTGGACTGGGCCGATTCCATGAGAATCGCCGATCGGGAGGTCGGAACGCGCGAGCGGGACCTGGGTTCGATACTGCGCTGGTTCATGGCAGGCACCCTGGGAGTCGGGCCGGTCGAGACTGCCCTCGCCGAATGTGGTCTGGCCGGAACCCCGGTAGCGGTGTGCGCGTTCACCACGGATGTCCACACCCGGGTGCACGAGCTCGTCGACCGGCATGCGGGTGCAATCGCGATACTCGATGACCGCATCGTGGCGCTGTGCCCCCATTCCGAACAGTTCGCTGCCGAACTGGCGGCCTCTGATCTGGTGTGCGGAGTCGCCATCGCCCCGGACGCCCAGTCCATGGTGTACGCGATTCCCGAGGCGCTCGAAGCGCTGCGTGAAGGTATCCGCTGGCGGCGCTCGGTGCACATCGAGGAGATCGCCACGCTGGACGGACTGCTGGCGGCGGTACCGAAAGTTCGTCTCGTGCCGTTCGTCCACCGGCTGTTGGTGCCGTTGGTCGACCACGACAAGCTGAACAACGGCTACCTTGTTCCGTCCCTGGAAGCTTTTCTGGCACCGGGCAACGACATCTCGACAGCCGCAAGCCAGCTGTACGTGCATGTGAACACGTTGCGCAACCGATTGGCCAAGATCGCCGAGCTCACCGGTGCCAACCCGCTCGATGAAACCGACCGGACCAATTTCCGGATTGCGTTGTGGGCGGCGCGGAACATGGGCATGGGCGTCGCTGACGCGGCTAAGCCGGTGCACGACAAGGTGATCCAGCTCGGGCGAGCGCCGCATACTCGGCCGTGAACTCGCCCCGGCGCCAGACCGGGACGTCGGCCGAACTGTAGATGTCTACAGCCTGACTCAGCTGTGGTGTGTTGTTGTCCAACTGCCCTGCTGAGCCGGGTGTTCGTCGGTAGTGTGACGTTTGTCGACAGAGCAGCTCCCGGCAACGCTAAGGAAACCTGTTGGTTCTCTACGAATTTCGTTGTGCGTCCGGTTGTGGCGTCACGAAGAAGATGTTCTCGATGAGCGCGCGCCCGGACGTGATCGACTGCCCTGGCTGCCGGGGGCCGGCCCGCAGGACGATCGCGGCCCCGAACCTGGGCCGCGGCGGCTCGACCGCCATGTCACTGCAAGACGCGACACGCGCGTCGGCCGACCGTCCCGCAGTGGTGGCCGGACCGCCGGCGGGCGGCCGGCGGCAGAAAGTCACCACCAACCCGCTCCATCAGAAGTTGCCCCGTCCCTGAAGTCCGCAAAGGAGGATCAATGCCCGAAGTCGTATTCCCGCTCGACTCGACCAAGAAGTTCACCGATCAGGAGAAGCTGGGCCACAACCGGTGGCACCCCGACATCCCGGCCGCGGTAACGGTCAAGCAGGGCGACTCGTTCCGGGTGCACTGTCGCGAATGGTTCGATGGTGCCATCGTCAACGACGATTCGGCCGACGACATCCTCAACGCACCGCTGACGACGGTGCACGTGCTCTCCGGCCCGATCGCCGTCGAAGGCGCCAAACCGGGCGATCTGCTGATCGTCGACATCCTCGACGTCGGCCCCATCCCGCAGGAGGATTCCGGGCCGCTGGCCGGCCAGGGCTGGGGCTACACCGGCATCTTTCCCAAGCTCAACGGCGGCGGCTTCCTCACCGATCAGTTCCCTGACGCCTACAAGGCGATCTGGGACTTCTCCGGTCAAAAGGCCACCTCACGGCACGTCCCGCACGTGGAGTTCACCGGCATCGTGCACCCCGGGCTGATGGGGACCGCACCCTCGACCGGGCTGTTGGCGAAGTGGAACACCCGCGAGGCCGCACTGATCGCGACCGACCCCGACCGGGTGCCGCCGCTGGCCCTGCCGCCCGAACCGCGCGACGCGATCCTCGGCGGACTGACCGGGGACGCCGCCACCTTGGCCGCCGCCGAGGCGGCCCGCACCGCCCCACCGCGCGAGAACGGCGGCAACCAGGACATCAAGAACCTCACCAAGGGCAGCCGGGTGTTCTATCCGGTGTACGTCGACGGGGCCAACCTCTCCGTAGGCGACCTGCACTTCTCCCAGGGCGATGGCGAGATCACGTTCTGCGGTGCCATCGAGATGGGCGGCTTCATCGACCTGCGCGTCGACGTCATCCCCGGCGGCATGGAGCCCTACGGTGTGAGCGAGAACGCAATATTCATGCCCGGCAACACCGATCCGCAGTACTCCGAATGGCTGGCATTCTCCGGCACCTCGGTCACCCTCGACGGTGAACAGCGCTACCTGGACTCGCACCTGTCCTACCAACGGGCCTGCCTGCACGCGATCGACTATCTGACCAAGTTCGGCTACAGCCCTGAGCAGGCGTACCTGCTGCTGGGTGCTGCCCCCATCGAAGGCCGTCTGTCCGGCGTCGTCGACATTCCGAATGCCTGTGCGACGGTGTATATCCCGACCGCGATCTTCGATTTCCCGGTCGCGCCGTCGGTCACCGGGCCGGTGCAGATCGACCCTGGTATGGGGGCCCCGCACTCGTCGTTCAACTGACACCTCCGGACACCAGTCGCGGCGGGCCGGGCCGCGGTCGAACTATCCTCGTCACCGAGACGACCGCGTGCCCGCCCCGACCCGGGGCTTGGTGCAACCGGAAAGGATCGCGCAATGACCCCGCCCCCTGGTGCCTCGCGCCTCGGCACCCGGTTCGGACCCTACGAGCTGAAATCGCTGATCGGTGTCGGTGGCATGGGTGAGGTGTACCGGGCCTACGACACGGTCAAGGAACGCATGGTGGCGGTCAAGCTGCTGCGCACCGAGATCGCGGCAGACGCGAGCTTCCAGGAGCGGTTCCGGCGTGAGTCCCGGGTGGCGGCGCGGCTGCAGGAACCGCACGTGATCCCGGTGCACGATTTCGGCGAGATCGACGGCGTGCTGTACATCGACATGCGGCTGGTCGAGGGCGCCAGCGTCAAGGAGCTGCTGCGGACCAACGGCCCACTGTCCCCGGAGCGGGCCACCGCGATCGTCACGCAGGTGGCCGCGGCATTGGACGCCGCGCATGCCGACGGCCTGGTGCACCGTGACATCAAGCCGGAGAACGTCCTGCTCACCGCCGATGACTTCGCCTACCTGGTGGACTTCGGCATCGCTCACGTCGGGGGCGAGGCCAGCGTCACGATGACGGGTGTGCTGATCGGATCGAGTGCCTACATGGCGCCGGAGCGGTTCTCCGGCGGCCCGGTCGGACCGGCCGCCGACGTGTATGCCCTGACCTGCCTGCTCTACGAGATGCTGATCGGCCGGCCACCGTTCGAGACGGGCGATCTGCGCCAGTTGATGAGCGCCCACATGTTCTCCCCGGCGCCGCGGCCGAGCATCATGCGCCGCGGGATCCCGCGTGCATTCGATGACGTCGTGGCCAAGGGCATGGCCAAGGACGCCGTCGACCGCTATCCCAGCGCCGGTGAACTGGCCAAGGCCGCCCGCGACGCGGCCGGTTCCGGTGCGGCTCCCGCACCGCCGCCGCTGCTGCCGCCCACTCCGGCGCCCGCACCCGCCCCTCCGAGGCTCACTCCGCAGCCGCAGCCGCAGCCGCAGCCTCAGCCGCCGTCACCGGGCACCCGCGAGTTCTCGTCGATCTACCCCAACCCGAACCACACCGGCTACACGCCGTACCCACCGCCGCCGCCCCCGCTACAGGCACCGCCGGCTCCGGCGCGCAAGCCGCGGTTCAGCCGGGCCCAGCTCACCTTGATCCTGGTGTCGGTGGGCCTGTTCGGGATCGCCGCTGTGCTGGCCGCGGTCCTGGCCAGCGGCGGCGACGGCGCCTCCACCCATGAGACGTTGACCGCGCCGACCCCGCCGAGCGCGACATCCGAGGCGCCGACCACGACCACGACCACGGCAGGGTCGGCGACGGCCAACGTGAGCGGCACCGACGACCAGGGCTTCGTCGACCACACCGCACGGTGCCCCGCGGGTAGCACCCCGGCCGCCGTGATCCGGACCGCGTCCTCACTGGCGGTGATCTGCCAGACCGGCTCCGACAGCTTCTCTTACCGCGGTGAGCGGCTCAGCGACGGCGCCAACCTCCAGATCCCCACCGTCGAACGGTCCGGCAACGGCTTCGTGGCCGTCAACCCCGCCGACGGTGCGCGCTATGAGGTGGGGCCCGACGGCCTCACCATCAGCAGCTACGGCAAGGTCGATTCGTCGGAACCGCCACTGGAATACGGCGAGCGCTGATACGCGACCGCGTGACATGCGGCCGACGAAAAGCCCTGTCAGGAGGCCGTTTTCACTACGCGCGCCTTTGCTGAAACGGGGGCGTACACGGCGACCGGATTGGTCTTGCCCTTGAGCGCCAACCCCGGCCGGGGCTCGAAATCGCCTCGGTCCCCGGTGAGTTGACTCAACGTGGCGGCGGTCAGCAGCACGGTGTCGCCGGTCTGGCGGGTGGCGGTCTCGACCCGGGATGCGACGTTCACCGCGTCGCCGATCACCGAGAATTCCAAACGCCCTGCGCCACCGACATTTCCGGCTACCACCGGTCCGGAGTTCAGGCCCACGCCGACCGTCAGGCTGCCGCTGAACTCCTCGTGCACCGCGTCGGCGATCTGCAGCGCGGCACCGAAGGCGTCATCAGCGTGACGGTCCTGGCGCCGGGGCGCCCCGAAGACCGCCATCAGCCCGTCACCCGCGTATTTGTCGACGTGGCCGCCGTGGTCGTGCACGATCGGGACGATCCGCTCGAACAGCCGGTTCAGTGTCGTCACCACCTCGGTGGGCCGCAGCCGCTCGGCGAGTGTGGTGAATCCGCGCACGTCGACGAACATCAGGGTGACATCCATCTCCTGGGCTTCCAACGATCCGGCGGCGCACAGGATGTGTTCGGCCACATCGCGATCCACGTAAGTGCCGAACGTGTCGCGGATCCGTTCACGCTCGGCCAGGCCGGCCGTCATGGTGTTGAAACCGGCTTGTAGCCGCCCGATTTCACTGACGTCGTCGACCTCGACCCGGGCGCTGAAGTCGCCCGCCTGCACCTGGGCCAGGGCGCGGCGCAGCGCGGTGACCCGGTCGGTCACCGACCGGATGGCGATCAGGATCGCGAACAGACCCACCACGATCGCCACCGCCACCAGGATCAGGATGGCCGCGAAGGTGCGCTCGGCCAGGAAGCCGACGTCGGCCAGATAGCTGGCCGCCAACACCGCGATGCCGAACAACGGAACTCCCGTCGCGAGGAGCCATGCCATCACCAGCCGGCGCCCGATCGTCGGTCCGAATCGTCGGTCCGGGGTGGCACCGTCGAGCGCCCGTGCCGACACCGGCCGCATGACCCGTTCGACGATCAGGTACCACACCGCGCTCGTCGAAATGCCGCCCAGCGCCACCACGCTGAAGATGTACACCGCGGTGGACACCTGCTGAGTGAGCGCCAGTGACCCGAAGATCACCGCCCCGACGCCCCACACCGCAGCGGACAACCGGACCGCCTCACCCGGGGCGCCCAGCGTCATCCGCTGTTCCTCCGCGGTGGGCGTACGCCCCTCGCTCAGCCAGGCCGTGCTGGCGGCGAACCGGCGCCGCCGTACCCGCAGCATCACCGGAACCGCCACCGCCAGGAACACGATGAGCACGCTGCCCCCGCGGATCAGCAGGCGATGGGTGTCCGCGGGGCTCAACACGATGGGCGCCGCGAAGGCCAGGAAGGCGCCGACGATCCCGCCGCCCCCGGCGCTGACCACGGCCGCACCCCACACCCACCGCTTGAACGTCTGGTCCCGAAGTTCGGCCCCGATGTCGGCGGGGGTGACAGCGATGGGAGCGTCGAGGTGTGCCAAGCCGTTGACGGTGGCGTCCATGAACAAAGCGTGCGCGCGTGGCGCGGGTGCTCGATAGGGTAGTCGGCTACCTGTTTCCTGCTCGGCGCGCGAAGCCTTCGCGCCAATCTGCTCCGCTACTTGCCGGTGGCGTCGGATATCCCCACCGGCCCTTTAGTCTGGAATCGGATGCACGAACGGAACAAGGGGACACACATGTTGGTAGTGCTCGGTTATGACGGGTCGCTGGCGGCCAACGCGGCGATCCGCAGCGGCGCCGCACTGTTCCCGGCCGCCGACGCGGTGGTCGTCTATCTGTGCACGCCGCCGTTCGGCAGCAAGGGGTTACGGGCCCGGCTGCGGCATTCGGCGCGCAATGTCGACGAGTTGATCGATCTGGTCGATCACGAAAGCGAGGGTGAGGCCGCACGGTTGGTCGACACCGGCGTCATCCTGGCGCGGGCGGCCGGCTGGAATCCCGAGCCGCAGGTCAAGCGCACCTGGGCGGGCGAGGGCCTGGGGTTGGCGCAGGTGGCCGAACAACTCGAACCCGATGTGTTGATCGTCGGTGCCCGAGGGATCGGTGCGAGCGACTCGAAGCTCGGCAGTGTCTCGGACCTCGTGGTGCACCACGCGCCCCGTGCGGTGCTGGTGGTGTCCCAGACCATGCTCTCGGCGGAATACGACGCGGTGACCGAGGGTCCGGTCGTGGTCGGCGTGGACGGCTCAGCCGGTTCCGAGCGAGCGCTGAGTGCCGCCCGGGCCCTGTTCCCGGCCCGTGAGGTGGTCACAGTCGGGGTGGACGACGGCGGCGCGGTTGACGTTGCCGCAGCCCAGGCAGCGCATCTCGTACCCAGATTCCGCGGGTCCGGCGCCGGAGCGACCGCTGACGCATTGGTCGCCTTTGCCGAAGATCAACGGGCCGCTGTCGTCGTCGTGGGCTCGCGCGGGCGGTCGGCGCTGAAGAAGGTGCTGCTGGGCAGTGTGGCTGCCGCGACGCTGCAGCGCACCTACCGTCCGGTCCTGGTGGTTCCGGGCGGCTAGCCTCGGCGGCCTTGACGCTCTGCTGCGCGTTCGGCCGCACGGGAGTGTTCGGCGGCCGAGACCACGACCGCGTCAGGGCCGGGATAGACCGTCGCTTCATGGCCGGTGACCAGCCACCGCACCACAAACGGTGGAGATCCGTCCTCGGTGCGCACCTCGAGGATCTCGGCGTGCTGATCGTGCTGGTCGGTGGTGGTGCCTTTGACTACCAGAAAATCGCCGACGTGGGCTTTCATCGTCCGCTCCCTTCGCCGTACCAGGCGGACACTCCTATCGTGCGCGCGTCGGGCCGCGGAAGGAACCGTGCGCCGAGAAGATTCACACGTGAACATCGCGGAGGCCGCGCGCGTTGCGCAGGCCTGAGCAGTTGTAGCAGCCCACGCAGCCGACGCAGTCGCGGCAGCGGGCGCAGCCGAGGCAACCCACACACCGCAGGCACGCGAAGCAGCCGATACAGGCCAGACAGCCCATCATCGCGAATGACAGCACGGTGAGCGCGCTTCCGAATACGGCGGCGCTGCCGGCCGTCGCCGCCGAGCCGGCCACCCCGGCGCTGGACGCGGTGGCCGCCGATCCTGCGACTCCGACACTGGTGACGGTCGCGGCCGATCCGGCCACCGCCGCGCTGGCCGCAGTGGCGGCCGATCCGGCCACCGCCACACTGCGATGCGTCGCGGGGGAGAGCGTGGTGGTCCTCATCCCGCTGTCTTGCCCGCGTCGACGATGTACACCGCGCCGTGCACGGCGGCGGCGTCGTCACTGGCCAGGAATGCGATGGTCTTGGCGACGTCGGCCACGTCCATCATTCCGCGGGGCGCGGCGATCCTCATGATCAGGTTCCAGTCGGCGTTCTCTGGTGCGGCGAACTCGGTGGTCTGCGGGGTGAGCATGCCGCCCGGGCACACCGCGTTGACGCGAAGACGCTCCGAGGTGAACTCGATGGCCAGGGCACGGGTGAGGCCGACGAGCCCGTGCTTGGCCGCGCAGTATCCGGCCGAGTAGACCTCGCCCTCGATTCCGGCGATGGAGGCGACGTTGACGATGTTGCCGCCGGCCTCCAGCAGATGGGGCAGGGCCGCCCGGCACAGGAAGAACGGACCGTTCAGGTTGACCGCGAGATCCTTGTCCCAGTCCTCATCGGTGACCGAGACGGTGTGGCGCATCTGGTGGAATCCCGCGACGTTGATCAGGGCGTCGAGGCGGCCGAACTTCTCGACACACTGGGCCACCGCGTCCCGGCAGGCTTCCGAGGAGGAGATGTCCACCGAGGCATATGCGCCGCCGGGCACGTCCTCGAAGACTGTCGCCATCCGCTCGGCGTCGCGGGCGACACCAAACACCGAGGCGCCGCGTGCGGCGAACAATTGGGCCACTGCCGCGCCGAGACCCGATGAGGCACCGGTGACCAACGCGACCTTTCCATCCAGAGCTGTCATGGCTCACACCTTCTCACGCGGTCTGGCGGGGGCTGACTGGGTGGCTTAAATCAATGGTGGCCGGTATTCGACATCGTTATCGTGACGAGGATGAATCAGCCGGATCTGGACGTGCGAATTCAGGCCTACTACACCAACCAGTTCACCGAATCCGAGCGGCTGCGAACCCGATCGGCACAGGGGCGGTTGGAATTCGAGCGTGTCCAGGAACTAGTCGGCGCACGGATCGCGCCACGGTCGAGGATTCTGGATATCGGGGGTGCGACGGGTGTCCATGCGGCCGCCCTCGCCGAGCAGGGGCATGACGTGGTTCTGATCGACCCGGTACCCGACCATGTGGCGACTGCTCGCCGCTGCGGCACCTTCACCGCCGAGATCGGCGATGCTCGCGACCTCAACTTCCCGGATGATGCGTTCGACGTCGTCCTGATGTTCGGTCCGCTGTATCACATTGTTTCCCAACACATCCGGATCAATTGCCTGAGGGAGGCAAAACGGGTCGCACGGTCCGGTGGCTGGCTGTTTGCGGCGGCAATCACCCGGTTCGCCTGCCACACCGTCAACACCCTGGGGCGGGACGATCTCACGGGTGCGACATATCCCGCCGAGCTGATCGCACTGCTGGAGCGCGGGGACGCGCCTGCTACCGTCCGATTCCCGGGCGGCCATTTCCACACCGGTGAAGAACTCCTGCAGGAGATGGCAGCGGCAGGCTTGCCCGACGCAGAGGCTCACGCCATCGAAGGTGCCAATGGATTTGCCCTGGAGGAGCTTCCGGTCGTCGATGAGGAGATCCACCAGGCGGCGATGAGCTTGGTTCGGCTCAGTGGCCATCTCCCCGGCATCAGGGACATGACCAACCATCTGATGGGTATCGCCCGCATCCGCAAGTAGATCCGGTTGAGGATGTCAGGCCCGCTGCCGCGGTCTGGCGGGCGGAACCGCGGCCAGTAGTGTGCGCGTGTAGGAGTGCTCAGGTGCGGTGAACAGTTCGGTGGCCGGGCCGTACTCGACGACTTCGCCGGCCCGCATCACCAGCACGTCGTGACACATCCGGCGCACCACCGCCAGATCGTGCGCGATGAACAGGTAGGTCAATCCCAGCTCGCGCTGCAGCTCGGACAACAGGTCCAGCACCCGTGACTGCACCGACACATCCAGGGACGCCGTCGACTCGTCGAGGATGACCACGTCGGGTTTGGTGGCCAG
The DNA here is from genome assembly GCF_004762045.1 of Mycobacterium sp. DL99. Taxonomy (GTDB): domain Bacteria; phylum Actinomycetota; class Actinomycetes; order Mycobacteriales; family Mycobacteriaceae; genus Mycobacterium. Next base: position 4,060,463 of record NZ_SJOM01000007.1, on the reverse strand, counting down.
CGCCCGGGCGATACTGACCCGCTGCCGCTGACCGCCGGACAGCTCGTGCGGATACCGTGACGCGAAATCTGTTGGCAGTCCCACAAGTTCGAGCAACTCAGCCACCCGCTCGGCGCGGGCCCGACGCCCCGTGGCCAACCGGTGCACGCGTAGCGGTTCGCCGATCGCAGCGCTGACCCGGGCCCGCGGATCGAGTGAAGCGAACGGATCCTGGAACACCAGGCTGATCCGCCGGCGCAGGGCGCGCCCGCCGGCGAAGACGTCCTCGCCGTCCAGCGTCGCGGTACCCGCCGACGGCTCCGCCAGCCCGGTGAGCGCGGCGGCCACCGTTGACTTGCCCGACCCTGATTCGCCGACGATCCCCAGCGTTGTCGCGCGTCGCAGCTGAAACGAGACGTCCTTGACGGCATGCACCGATCCGTACCGCACGTCAAGTTCGTTGATGTGCAACAGAACCGGTGTATCGGCCGGGGCGGGTGCGGGTCCGGCGCCGTCGAGCAGCGGCCGGGCTGCCAGCAACTCGCGGGTGTAGGCGTGCTGGGGATGATCGAAGACCTCGAGGATCGGTGCCTGTTCGACGGCCTCGCCGTCGCGCAGCACGGTCACCTCATCGGCTACCTGGCCGATGACCCCGAGGTCGTGACTGATCCACACCACCGCAGTTCCGAAATCCCGCTGCAGATCGGCCACCAGCTCGATGATCTGGGCCTGGGTGGTGACGTCGAGCGCGGTCGTCGGTTCATCGGCGATGAGCAGTTCCGGATCGCAGGCCAGGGCGATCGCGATCATCACCCGCTGACGCTGCCCGCCGGACAGTTGGTGCGGGTACGCATCGAGCCGATCGGGGGACAGTCCGACCGCCTCGAGCAGCTCACCGGCCCGCACCCGCGACTGGCGCCGGGTCATCTTGCGGTGTGTCTCAAGGGTTTCGGTGATCTGCCGTTCCAGGGACAGCAGAGGGTTCAGCGACGTCCCGGGATCCTGGAAGACGAACCCGACGCGGCTGCCGTGCACCGCGCGCAGCGCCCGCGCCGACGCCCCGATCAACTGGGAACCGCCGGCCAACGTGCTGGTGCCCATGACCACGGCACCCGGTGCGTCCAACAAGCCGGTGGCGGCCAGCACCGTCATCGACTTACCCGATCCGGACTCACCGACGATGCCGACGGTCTGCTCACGGTGCACCTCGAAGGCCACACCCCGTACGATCTCGCGGCGACCGATCGCTACTCGCAGATCGTTGACCCCCAGCACCGGCTGGCTCATTTGCGCCCTGCCCTTCTCGCCTCGATCGAAGTGCGCTGTTTCGGATCGAGCACATCGCGCATCCCGTCGCCGAACAGGTTGAAAGCCAACACCATCACGAAGATCGCCGCGCCCGGGAACACCGCCATCCACCAGGCCAGCGTGACAAATCCCTGAGCGTCGAAGATCATCCGGCCCAGTGACGGCTGCGGCGGTTGGATGCCCAGCCCGAGGAACGACAGTGCGGCCTCGGCCAGGATCGCGAATGCCAACGACAGGGACAGCTGAACGATCAACGGCCCGGCGATGTTCGGCAGGATGTGCCGGATCAGGATGTAGCCGTCACCGGTGCCCATGCTCCGCGACACCGCGACGAACGGCTCCACCCGCACGCCGAGCGCCGACGCCCGGGCGACCCGCGCGAAGATCGGGATGTAGACGATCCCGATGGCCAGCATCGTGGTGGTGATGCCGGGCCCGAGGACCGCCACGATCGCCAGCGCGAGCAGCAACACCGGGAAGGCGAACATGACGTCGACGACGCGCATCACCACGGTGTCGATCCACCCGCCCCGGTAGCCGGCGAGCACACCGACCAGCACGCCGATCACCGCGGCCAGCGCGACGGAGACCACTGCGACCCGAAGCGAGGCCGCGATCGCCACCAGCACACGTGAGAACACGTCGCGGCCAAGCTCATCGGTGCCGAACCAGTGCGCGGTGCCGGGGCTCTGCAGCGCATTGGGTACGTCGATGTCGTTGATGCCGTACGGGGCGATCCAGGATGCGGATACCGCGACGATCAGCACCGCCAGCAGTACCGCGGCGCTGACCGCGGTGACCGGATTCGACAACAGCAGCCGCCAGGATGCGACGCGGGAATCTTGGGTGGTGGTCACGACAGCCGGATTCTCGGGTCGACGACCGCATACAGCACGTCCACCAGCAGGTTGATCAGCAGGAACAGCACCGCGATCAACAACACCGCACCCTGGATCACGGGATAGTCCCGCGCGGCAACGGAATTGAACACCAATCGGCCCAAACCCGGCCAGGCGAAGACCACTTCCACCACGATGACCCCACCGAGGATCGTGGCCAATTGGATCCCGGTGATGGTCAACACCGGCAGCAGCGCGTTGCGCACGATGTGGCGGAAAGTGACCACCGGCGGTGCCAGGCCCTTGGACCGGGCGGTGCGGACGTAGCCCATGGCGGCGACCTCCAGCACCGCCGAGCGCACGTAGCGCGTCATGATGGCGCCGGCCACCAGGCCGACCGTCAGACCGGGCAGGATGATGTGACGCAGCCAGCCGCCCGGATCACCCAGCAGCGGACGGTATCCGGAGGTGGGTAACCAGCCCAGCGTCGAGGCGAACACGCCGATCAGCAGGATGCCCAACCAGAAATCCGGCACCGATACCCCGAACTGACTGGCGACCCGCACGATCGCGTCGCTGGCCCGTCCCTCCCGCAGCGCGGCGAAGATCCCGGCGGGTAGCGCGATCACCAGGGCGATGAGGATGCCGACTACCCCGAGCGACAAGGTGGCGGGCAGCCGGTCGAGCAGGGTCACCGTGACCGGGTCACCGTTGCGGAAGCTGACGCCGAGGTCGCCGGTCAGTGCTGAGCCGAGATACGAGAAGAACTGCTCGACGATGGGGCGGTCCATACCGCTGGCCGCTCGCAGCGCGTCGTAGGCCTGCGGGGTGTAGCGGGTGCCGAGCGCGATGCGGACCGGATCGCCCGGCACCAGGTGTACCAGGGCGAATACCACGACGAGCACGCCGACGAGCACCACCGCCGAGTACAGCAGCCGGCGGGCCAGGAACTCCACGATCGGGTGGTTCGCACGAATCGTGCTCAAAGCCTTTTGGGTCACTGGGTTTCATCTCCGTCAAGGTCGGCGGTGCGGAACCGGACGGCACCGTCGCGGCGCACCTGATACCCCGACAGGTTGTTGGCCCAGGCCTGGATCACCGACGGGTTGTACAGGTAGATGTAGCTGGCCTGGTCCGCGATCTGGGTTGCGGCCTTGGCGTAGATGTCTTTTCGCTTGGCGACATCGGTTTCGGTACGGCCGGCATTCAGCAGTCGGTCCACCTCGGGGTCGGAGAACTTCTGCGCATTGCTCGTGCCGTGTGTGTGGTGCTGGGCGTAGTAGAAATCGTCCGGGTCGATGTTTCCCAGCCACCCCATCATCAGCATGTCGAAGCGGCCGGTGTTCTGTTCGTCGAGCCAGGTGGCGAAGTCCACCGTGCGGATGTTCACCGTGATGCCAAGGGACGCAAGGTTGTCGGCGATGATCTGGGCTGCCGTCACCGTCTCGGGGTACTCGCTGGTGGCCAGCATGTCGAGGTCGTGTGGGGCCGCACCCGCGTCCCGGAGGAGGCTCCGTGCCTTGTCCGTGTCGTAGTGGTACCGGTGATAGTCGGTGAACCACGGGCTGCCGCGCGGGATCGCCAGCTGGTTGACCTCCGCGGTGCGGTAGCTGGTGGCCGCGGCGATCGCATCCCGGTCGATGGCGTAAGCGATGGCCTCGCGCACCCGCGGGTCATTCCATGGCGGCCGGGCTTCGTTGAGCGCCAGATACCAGTAGTCGTTTCCCGGAGTGAGTGCCAGCGTCAGCGAGTCGTCGTCGCGCAACTGTGCCACCCGCTGCGGCGGCACCGAATCTGTCCAATCGATCTCGCCGGCCTGCAGCGCCGACAACGCCGTCGTCGGCTCGGAGATGAACCGGAACGTCACCCCGGAAACCGGGGGAGCACCTCCCCAATAGTGCGGGTTGGCCTTGAGTGTGATGGAGTCACCGCTGCGCCGTCCGGCGAACGAGAACGGGCCGGTGCCGATCGGATGGGTGGCGATCTGCCCGCTCTCGACGTTGGCGCGCTGCACGATCGCCATGCCCTTGAACCCGCCGAGGTTGGTCAGCAGGTTCGGGGTGGGCCGGCGGACCGTGATCCGCACGGTCGCCGGGTCCGGCGCGGTGACACTGCTGAGGGCACTGAACTTGTCGACGTTGGTCAGTTGTTCGTCGATGATGCGCCGGTACGAATAGACCACGTCGTCGGCGGTCAGCGGGCTGCCGTCATGCCAGCGCACGCCGTCGCGCAGGTGAAACGTCCAGGTGAGTTGGTCGTCGCTGACCTCCCAGGACTGCGCCAGCGCCGGCCGCATCTGTAGGTCCTCGTCGGGCTCGACCAGCGTGTCGAACACGTTCTCCAACACTTCGAACGAGAAATAGGCGCTGGTTCGGTGTGGGTCGAGCTGATCGGGTTCCCCTGCGATGGCCGCGATGAGATTGCCCGACGACTCGTCGCCCAGGTCGATTCGGCTGCCCGTGGAACACGCCGCCGAGCAGGCAGCCAGCACGAATACCAGGACTGCCGCCAACGTTTTCATCGCTGGTCGTGTCGTCACGATTACTCCAGGATCACCGCGGGTGATCCGCCGTACGCTCACCCGCTGGGGCCGCCACGGGGGCCGGCGTGAGATATCCGGACCCATACCGGTGACGACGCTGATGAAGACTGCGATACTCACCCATTGTGACCTTCAAGCGCGCGGCGGCCGCGACCGCCCTGATGTCGGCTCTGGGAATCGGACTCAGCCTGGGGGTTGCCGCCCCGGCACAGGCCGATCCCGTCATGCAGGGCGTCTACACCTACACCCAGGACGGCATGGACCCGCAGACCTGGACGGTGTACCCGTCCTGCGTCCCGGTGGTCGGCGATCTGCGTGAGCCGCTCGAACTGGCGGTGGCATGCCGACTGCACGTCGCGACGACCAAAGACCTCAAGGGCGGCGACGCACGGCTCACCGGCGGGGTGTGGACGTATTCGACGGCGGCGATCGAAGGCATGCAGTGCCCGGACGGCAGCTGGGAGCCGACCACCGAGACCTACAAGTTCGACGATATTGCGATGACCGGCACCCGCAGCGTGGCCCACAACCAGGCATGTGGCGGCACCATCGAGCCGGCGATCCTCAACTTCCCGTTCAAGCTGGCGTTCAAGGAGCCGTTGCCGAAGCCCGTCGACGTCTACCCGCTCGACTGCGAGCCGGGTGGCTTGCGGTGGTGCACCTAGGCGCAAGGACCGACGGGGAGTGCTACCGCTGATCGACGGAAAAGTCGTCGACATCACCGGGCCCGGCCGCACCGACCGGTTCGGCGTCACCGCCACTGATCTCGGTGCGTCGGTCGTCGCACCCAACGGCAAGCTGGTGTCGGTATTCGGCGACACGTTCTCCGGCAGCCGCGTCGGGCAGGGCGACTGGCGTTCACCGGTGGTGCTGATCGGCTCCGGCGACGCCAACCACGAGATCGTCTACGAATTCGCCGGGGGAGCCGACCCCACCTACGCGCGCCAACTGTGGCACTACATCCATGACGACGAGGCATCCGGGTGGCGGCATGGCGGGATCAGCACCGTGATCCCGTCGGATCTGCTGCGGGTGGGCGACTCGCTGTACCTGCACGCGATCGTCAATCATGGCTTCGGCACGGTGATCTGGACTGAGATCTGGCGCTCCGACGACAGCGGGGTGTCGTGGACCCATCTGGGTGAGGAGGCGAAGTTCCCGGCCGACCTGCACGATGGTTACGCCCAATGCTGGTCGTGGGACTTCGATCCCCACGACGGTTGGGTGTACGTGGTGGCCACGGGATTTCAGCGCGACAAGGGCATCATCCTGATGCGGGTCCGGCCCGATCAGATCGGCCGGCGGTCGCAGTACGTCAGTTGGGGGTTCACCAACGGACGCTGGCAGTGGGGGCGGCAGGCCACGCCGATCACGCCGCCGGACGAGACCTGGGGTGAGCTGACCTTCCGCCGCACCGCTCCGGGCAGATGGGTCCTGGGCGGATTCCTGGCCTCCTCATACGCATTGGGCTACCGGGTGGTGTCCTCCCCGGTGGCCAACATGTACACCACCCCGGTGCAGACACCGATCGTCGGATCGTCGTGGGAGGCAGAGGACCAGGCCCACAACAAGGTCGCCCAGCTCTACGGCGGCTACCTGCTGCCGGGCTCCCGCTTCGGCATCACCGGCGGCGTCGGGCTGGTGGTATCGCAATGGCGCACCGACACGGGATGGCCTTACCGGGCAATGCAGTTCAAGGCCGGGCTGAAGGACACCTCCAAGACGCCGCGTCAGCCCGATCCCGTCAACCTGTGACCGTCAGGCGGTGAACCCGCCGTCGACGTTCCAGTTCGCCCCGGTGACGAACCCGGATTCCGGGCCGGCCAGGAAGCTCACCACGGCCGCGATGTCGCTGGTGTGCCCATAGCGGCCCAGTGCGACGACTCCCTTTGCCGCCTCGGCGAACTCGCCTTGATCGGGGTTCATGTCGGTATCGATCGGACCCGGCTGCACGTTGTTGACCGTGATCCCGCGCGGGCCCAGCTCGCGGGCCAGGCCTCGGGTCAGCGAGGCGACCGCGCCTTTGGTCATCGCGTAGGCCGACAACCCCGGCTCGGGTACCCGGTCGGCGTTGATGCTGCCGATGTTGATGATCCGGGCCCCCTCGCCGAGATGGGCCACTGCGGCGCGGATGGCGGCGAACACGCCACCGATGTTGACCGCCACCAACCGGTCGAATTGCTCTTGCGGGAAGTCGTCGATCGGCGAAATCACCGCCACCCCAGCGTTGTTGACCAGGACATCCAGACCACCGAGATCTGTCACGGCGCGCTCGACCGCGCCGGCGACCTGGGCCGGATCGGCGCTGTCGGCCTGGATCGCCACGGCCTTGGCGCCGTCGGCCGTGAGCTCGGCGACCAGCTTGTCGGCCTCGGCCGCCGACGATCCGTAGGTGAACGCCACGGCGGCGCCGTCGGCGGCCAGGCGCCGGACGATCTCTGCGCCGATCCCGCGGGAGCCTCCGGTTACCAGTGCGCGCCGCCCGGCCAGGGATGCAGATGTCATGTCGTTTCCTTCCACGCGTTAAAGGCTTTCCGGCCGGACCGGCCGTGGGCCATGCTTGGTAAAGGTCGGTGTCCGAGCGGAGATTCCCGGTCACTGGAGATTCTCGGTGTGATTGGCCCCACTTTGTGCCAGGGTGTTCGGATGGTCAAGCGTGTAGTGGTTTGGGGCACCGGTTTCGTGGGGCAGATGGTGATTGCCGAGATCGTCAAGCACCCCTTGTTCGAACTCGTCGGTGTCGGTGTCAGCAACCCGGAGAAGGTGGGGCGCGACGCCGGCGAGATCTGCGGCCTCGGTGCCCCCATCGGGGTCCGGGCCACCGACGACATCGACGCGCTCATCGCGCTGAAGCCCGACGCGTTGGTGCATTACGGGCCGACAGCCGCCCATGCGGACGTCAACATCGATGTGATCGGCCGATTCCTGCGGGCCGGTATCGATGTCTGCTCGACCGCGATGACCCCCTGGGTCTGGCCCAAGATGCACCTCAACCCGCCGGCCTGGATCGAGCCGATCACCGAGGCCTGCGAGGCGGGAGGGGCGTCGTGCTTCACCACCGGGATCGACCCCGGCTTCGCCAATGACCTGTTCCCGATGACCTTGATGGGCCTGTGCTCAGAGATACGCAGCGTGCGGGCGTCGGAACTGCTGGACTACACCAACTACACCGGTGACTACGAATTCGAGATGGGCATCGGGAGGCCGCCCGAGAAGCGGGCGCTGCTCGAAACGCCGGACATCCTCATCTTCGCCTGGGGCGCAACGGTTCCGATGATCGCGCACGCGGCGGGTATCGAGCTCGACGAGATCACCACCACGTGGGACAAGTGGATCACCCCGGATGAACGCAAATCGGCCAAGGGCATCATCCCGGCCGGCAACGTCGCCGCCGTGCGCTTCACGATCAACGGCGTCTACCGCGGCGAGACCCGGATTCAGCTCGAGCACGTCAACCGGATCGGCCTGGACGCCGCACCGGACTGGCCGTCCGGAAACGACAACGACGTCTACCGCGTCGACATCGAGGGCACCCCGAGCATCTCCCAGGAGACCGCGTTCCGGTTCACCGACGGCTCCGGGCGCGATGCGGCCGCCGCGGGCTGCCTGGCCACCGGACTGCGGGCGCTCAACGCCGTGCCCGCTGTCAATGAACATTCGCCGGGATGGGTGACACCCCTGGATCTACCACTGATTCCAGGCCTGGGCACCATTCGCTAGGTAACGCCAGCCCCGTCAAACGAGATGGACTACCGGATAGGGTTCTTCTCGAAACGGGGTGACATGGCTGACGGGATCGGGTTGTCGATTGGATCGACCAACCTCACAGCGGTAGTGGTGAACCGCGCCGCGGTGACGCGGTCGCCGGTGCTGACGCTGTTCCCGCATCGGGCCGCTGAAGTGGGCGTACCCAGCGAGAACCCGAACCTGAACGAACGAGGTCTGATCCTCACCGACTTCGTCGAGCGGGTGGGGGACCCGGTCGGGATGCTGGCCCCCGACGGCTCGTCGCACCGGGGCGAGGCCGTGCTGGCCGACGCCCTGGCGGCGCTGCTGCGCACGCTGACCGGGGGACGCCCGCCGGCCGATCCGATCGCCGTCACCCATCCCGCGCATTGGCGGCCCAACCAGGTCGAGGCGCTACGCACCGAACTGGCCGCGGTCGGAGGCTTCGGCGATCCGGTGCTGGTGCCCGACGCGAAGGCGGCACTGATCGCGCTGCAGGACAACCCCGGGGTGCCGACGCGCGGTGTGATCGCCGTGTGCGATTTCGGGGGCAGCGGCACCAGCATCACGCTTGCCGACGCGGACAACGGGTATCAGCCGATCGCGCCGACGATTCGGCACCCCGATCTGTCGGGCGACCTGATCGACCAGGGGCTGCTGACCCATGTGGTGAACGACCTGTCCGCGGCCGGAACGATCGACCTGGCCAGCACCTCGGCCATCGGGTCGCTGGGCCGCCTGCGCGCCGAGTGCCGGCGCGCCAAGGAGCGTCTGTCCACCGAGTCCGTCACAGCGCTGGTCGCCGAACTGCCCGGGCATCGCAGCGACGTGCGATTGAACCGCAACGAACTCGATGATGTGATCGCCGCACCGCTGCGTGAGTTCATGTCGGTTCTGCACGGTGCGGTAGATCGTGCCGGGCTGCGCCCCGGTGAGCTCGTTGCGGTTGCCACCACCGGCGGCGGCGCCAGGATCCCGGCGATCACCACGACGCTATCCGAGCACCTGCGACTGCCGGTGATCACCGCGGCCCGGCCGGAGCTGACCCCGGCCATCGGGGGCGGCCTGATCGGGGTGCGCGGCACCGCCGAGGAGGGCATGACCGCGATGGCCCCGGCCTCCGCTGGGGCCCCGCCGACCACCGCCGCCGCACTGGTCGCGCCCGAGCCCCCGGCCGCACCCCAGGCGTTGGCCTGGTCCGATGCCCAGAACGTGCCCGATGTCGCACCGGTCGATGACTACAGTGCCGAACGTTACGGAGACGATTACGGGGCCGATTTCGACACCGGATTCGAACCCGCGGGGGGACGCACCGCGGCGCGCCCCCAACTCGAGTTCGGGGAGCGTGAGCTGACCGAACTCGACGAGATCGCGGCGCGGCCCTGGTACCGGCGGCCTCCGGTGATCCTGGGTGCCGGTGCCGCAGCGGTGCTCGTCGCCGTCGTGGCGGTGTTGATCAGCATTACCGGCAATGATGAGCCCACCCGTCCGGTGTCCAACACCAAGGCGGTCCCGTCGACGACTGCCGCTGCGGACGAGACCGCACCTGCCGCTCCGGTCGACGAACCCGCGACTGTCGACGCACCGCAGACCGTCACGCACGAGGCGCCTGCCCCGCGCACCGTGACGCAGACCGTGGAGCAGCCTGCGCCGGCGGCCCCGCCGGCGACGGAGAATCCGCCGCCGGCCGAGACACCGACCCCGACAACCGAGGCCCCCCCGACGACGACGGAAGCGCCGCCGACCACCACGCAGGCCCCGACGACCACCCAGACGCCGACCACCACCCAGGCGCCGTGGAGTCCCACCGCGCCGTATCCGACGATCCCCGGCCTGCCGTGGGTTCCGGCTCCGGGTGGCGGCCACACCGGGGGCTGATGCGTCCGTGCGTGATTCGTTGTAGGGAAGTCGGATTCGCGGTGGCTAGTGTGGGCCCATCATGCCGCCACCCATCATGCCGCCACCCATCATCGGGCCCATCATGGCGGGCATCCCGTCGACGACGAACCCGGTGACTTCGCGGGCGTGGGCGCGGATGGTGGCGGTCAGGTCGGGATCGGTGGAGGTTTCGGTCGCGATGACCCCGGCTGGGGTCAAGGTGATCTGCCGTTGGTAGTCGCCGGCCCGGCGGAACAGGGTGGGCAGGGTCGAGCTCATGCAGGACACCTCGGCGCCCTGGCCGAGGTGGTCATACATCGAGGACACGTGGGCGTGCAGTTGGGCGACCAGGTCCGGTGAGTCGGACTCGGTGGTGGTGCGTACGCCTCCGGGGATCTCCTCGACGGTGCGTCGCAGCTCGGTGTGTCGGGCGAACATGGTCATGTAACGGCTCATGTCGACCCCGGATACGCCCATCATGTTGGGCTCGGAATGACTGGCTGGCATGCCAAAGGTGTTGCTGCGCAGCAGGTATCCCAGCGCCATCAGACCGCTGGCGCCTACTGCCAGGGTAAGGACGGTGCGGCGGGTGAATTCGGTCATGGGCTGCTCCGATCGGTGGTGCCCGACGGCGATCCGCTCCCGGTCTTGTGGGCGGCCACGCGTTCCGTCAGCCTGGGGGTGGATCGTGCGCTATCTACGTACCTGAATAGTAGACGAATATGGTGGTGGGGTCACCAGTTGTAGCGCAGGCACCGCCAATCGTCGTCGAAGTCGACCTCGGCGCCCCGCAGTGATCTCACAGCGTTGAGGAACAATTGTGTGCCGGCAGTACCTCCGGGACCAATGGGATCTTTGAACGCATTCGCTGAATAGCGTTCTTGCGGTGGAATATTGGGACTCACACTCGAGTCGGTATGGCCGGGCCTGTATCCGTTACCTGGCGGCTGTCGATGTAGCATCTGACGACGCGGCGACTGAGTTTCGATCGGTGACGGCAAGTCCCTCGATGCGCCCGGCGCGCACGCCGTTGGCGATGACAACGATTTCGGCGAGTTCGTGCACGGCAACGACGGCGGCCAATCCCAGCACTCCGGTGAGAGCGAGCGGGATCAGTATCGCGATCAATCCCAGTGACAGACCGATGTTTTGAATCATGATGCGGCGGGCGCGCCGGGCGTGACCGAAAGCTTGGGTGAGATGGCGCAGGTCCTCACCCATGAGGGCGACGTCGGCGGTTTCGATGGCCACGTCGGTACCCATGGCGCCCATGGCGATACCCAGGTCCGCGGTCGCCAACGCGGGAGCGTCGTTGACCCCATCGCCGACCATTGCGGTCGATTGCTTTTGGCGCAGTTGACGAATCAGCGTCGCTTTGTCTTCCGGACGCAGGTCGGCATGGACGACCTCGATGCCCACCTGTCGGGCCAGCGCGGTGGCGGTGGCGGTGTTGTCCCCGGTGAGCATCACCACCTGATAACCGTCTCGGCGCAACGCCTCGACGACCTGGCCGGCTTCGGGGCGCAGTTCGTCGCGCACCGCAATCGCGCCGATGAGTTGGTCATCGTCTTCAACCAGTACCGCTGTGGCACCGGCGGCCTGCATGGCCGCGACTCGATCGGCCAACGCGCCGGGGTGCAGCCAGCCGGGCCGGCCCAGGCGCAGCCTGCGGCCGTCACGCTGACCGACCAGTCCGGCACTGGTGACCGCTTCCACGCCCTCGGCGGGCTGAACGGGGCCGGCGGCGGCCAGGATCGCCGCGGCCAGGGGGTGTTCGCTGCGAGCCTCCAACGCCGCCGCGGTCTCCAGCACCTGCTCGCGGGTGGCGCCGTTGGCGGTGGCGACGTCGATGACGGTGGGCTTGTTGGCGGTCAGGGTGCCGGTCTTGTCCAGCCCGATGGTGCGCACTGCCCCCAGGGCTTCCAGCGCGGCCCCGCCTTTGACCAGGACGCCAAGCTTGCTGGCCGCGCCGATCGCGGCGACCACGGTGACTGGCACAGAAATCGCCAGCGCGCACGGCGACGCCGCCACCAACACCACCAGGGCTCGTTCGATCCACACCACGGGATCACCGACCACGCTGCCGATCACGGCGATCAGTGCCGCGGCGGCCATGATCGCGGGCACCAACGGTTTGGCGATGCGGTCGGCCAGCCGTTGGCTCGCGCCCTTGCGGGACTGTTCGGCCTCCACGATCGCCACGATGCGAGCCAGCGAGTTGTCCGCGGCAGTACTGGTCACCTCGACATCCAGCGCTCCGGTGCCGTTGATCGACCCGGCGAACACCTCATCGCCGGGACCGGCCTCGACCGGCACCGATTCACCGGTGATCGCCGAAGTGTCCAGCGCCGTGCGGCCCGCCACGATCACCCCGTCGGTCGCCACCCGTTCCCCGGGCCGTACCAGCATCCGGTCACCCAGCCGCAACTCACTTGGAGCGAGCGTAATTTCGATGCCGTCACGCACGACGGTGGCTTCATCGGGCGCCAACGACAACAACGCCCGCAACCCGCGGCGGGTCCGCGCCAGGGAGTACTCCTCGAGCCCCTCGCTGATGGAGAACAGGAACGCCAGCATCGCGGCCTCGCCGACTTCGCCGAGGATCACCGCACCCACGGCGGCGATCGTCATCAGCGTCCCGACCCCGATCTGGCCCTTGGTCAAGCGGCGCAGTGTGGACGGCACAAATGTCCACGCCCCGACCAACAGCGCGACCGCGTACAGGCCGAGCTCGACCGGGCGCGGTCCGCCGGCCCAGCCGACTGCATAGCCGGCCACCAGCGCCACACCGGTGGCCGCGGCCGCGCGCAGTTCGCTGACCTCCCAGAGCCGTTCCGGTTCCTGCCCGTCCGCGCCAGCGGGGCGGTCGTTGCCGCAACCGCACGCGTCGCTCATTGCACGGACTTCCGCTCCGCGGGGTGGCCGTAGTTGGGGCACAGGGCCACCGCACTGCCGGTGGCCGTCAGCACAGCCTCGGCGGCCCGAAACATCTCCAACAACTCGGGGCGGGCCAGCCGATACACCGAGGCACGACCCTCTGCGCGGAAATCGACCAGCCCGCAGTCACGCAGGCAGGCCAGATGCGCCGACACTGTCGACTGAGCCAACCCCAACTCTGCCGTCAGATCCACCACCCGGGCCTCACCGACGGCCAGTCGGCGCAGGATCGCCAACCGGGTGCCATCGGAGAGGCTATGGAACAACGCCGTCGCCGCATCGAGATTCACCGCGGCCGAAACATCGGCAGAAGAAGGTTTCATCGCCATGCGACGATGATAGCCAACCCTCCGGTCATCGCTCCCGTGCCCCGGTCGCGATGGACTCCAGGGCTTCGACGGCCTCGGGCGTGTAAATGATCGAGGAGTCGAGTGTGGCCGCGGTGCGCAGGGCGGTGGCGAGCGCGGTGGCGGCGAGTTCGACCAGGACGTCGACGTCCTGGTCGCGATGGGCGATGCGGTCGATCATCATCTCGTCGAGGAATCCGATCCAGCCGTGCATGGCGGTGCGCAGGATGGGCGCGATGGGATCGACGACGCCCAGTGCCAACAGGATTCGCTGGGCTCCCAGCCAGCGGAGGTGTTCGACGGCCGACTGGTGTTCGGCGTCGGCGCCCAGCGCGCCGCGCAGTAATGCGACGAAACTGTCCGAGTACGAATCGATGTGGGTGATATGGCCGCGCAGAGCATGGCGCAATTGATCGGCCAGCGGCGCATCGGGGAGGGCGGGCGCCGTCTGCGCAGCCGCGATCTCCGCCGCGATCTCGTTCATCACCGCGAGGTACAGGCCGCGCTTGTTGACGAAGTGGTGAGCGATCAATCCGTAGGCCACACCGGCGTCCTTGGCGACCTGCGCGGTGGTGACCTGGTCGTACGGACGTGTCGCGAACAGTTTCCGGGCCGTATCGACAATCAGCTGACGCCGATCGACCGGCTTGGTCCGGGTGCTCATCGATGCGGTCCGGCCAGCGCGCCGTGGGTATCGATCCGGAGGCCACCCACCGCGGCGACCAGTCGTCCCAGCGCCGGAATTTCCAGCGGGAGTAGGGAGTAGCCCGGGTGCACGACGCGTCCCGCGCCCCGCTCCAGTGCGCGGACCACGGCGGCCGCGACAGATGCCGGTGCCACCGGGGGAAAGGTCGGCGGCGGCGCCGTTTTCCACGGCAGCTCGTCGATGTCACGCAGCGCGGTATCGGTGGCGCCGGGCACCACTTCCAGCACCCGGATGCCGGTGCCCGCCAGCTCGAGTCGCAGCGATCTCGTGGCCTGGGCCAGTGCTGCTTTGGAGGCGGCGTAGTAACCAAGTAAGGGGAGCGGCACCGCCTGCACGGTGGAGGTGACGTTGACGATGACGCCGCTGTGCGCGGCCCGCATCGCGGGCAGAACCGCCGCGGTGAGGGCCATCGGGGACCAGAGATTGACTTCGAACACCTGGCGGGCGGCTGCCGAGTCGGCCATGACCGATTGAGCTCCGGTCAAGTTGGTGCCGGCGTTGTTGATCGCGATGTCGACTCCACCGAGGGAGTCCAGGACCTGGCGGCCCAGCTCGGCCGCCGCACCCGGCACGGCCAGGTCAACGGGGAAGACGGTGGGCCGGGGTGACCCGGTGGCCGATATCTCGTCGGCGAGGGCACCTAGCAGGTCCGCGCGGCGGGCGGCCAGGGCGAGCACTGCGCCCCGGCGAGCAAGAGCGAGGGCCAACTCGCGGCCGATCCCGCTCGATGCGCCGGTGAGCACCGCCTTCTTGCCGGATAGGTCGTCAATCGCCCGGTGTCGCATGTCTGGCTCCGCTCAGCCGCTTGTTCGGCAGGACTACCGTGACAGACTGACTGATAATCAGTCAAGGGTGGTGTGCGGCCGGTGCTGGCATCGCGGGCCGCAGCCGATCAATATGGACGGGTGCACAACGGCCGGCAGAAACGTGACCACAGCTTCGAAATCACCTGTCCCGTCATCTGTGGGCGGTCATGAGCACCGGCGCCGAAGTGGTGGTGAACCGTCTGCTCGCCGAAGGCGTCGACGTGTGCTTCGCCAACCCGGGCACCTCGGAAATGCACTTCGTTGCGGCGTTGGATGCTGCCCCGGACATGCGCCCGGTGTTGTGCCTGTTCGAAGGCGTCGCCACCGGAGCCGCCGACGGGTACGCGCGCATCTCCGGTAGGCCCGCGGCGACGCTGCTACACCTCGGCCCCGGCATGGCCAACGGCCTGGCAAACCTGCACAACGCCCGCCGGGCGTTCAGCCCCGTGGTCAATGTCGTCGGCGATCATGCGACGTACCACCAACCTCTCGACGCACCGCTGGAATCCGATATCGACGCGCTCGGGCACTGGGCGCACGGTTCGGTACACCGGCCGGAATCGGCGGCCGATCTCGACGTGGCCGTCCACGGCGCCGTGCAGAGCGCGACCGGTGCGCCCGGACGGGTCGCCACCGTGATCCTGCCCGCCGACTATTCCTGGGGCAGCGCACCGCAGAACCCATTGCCGGACAAGGTGTCTCCCCAAGAGCCGGCGTCGGGCGGCGACATGGATGTCGCCGGAGCCGCCGAACTGCTGCGCGCGCAGGGGGAGCGCGCGGTGTTGCTGCTCGGTGGTGCGGCCACCGGCGTCGACGGTCTGCGGGCGGCATCGCGTATCCACTCGGCCACCGGGGCCCGCGTCCTGGTCGAGACCTTCCCGGCACGGCTGACCCGCGGGCAGGGGGTACCCGCTATCGAGCGTCTCGGCTACCTGGCCGAGCAGGCCACTCAACAGCTCTCCGGGGCAACGCATCTGGTGCTCGTCGGCGCGAAGTCGCCGGTGTCGTTTTTTGCCTATCCGGGCAAGCCGAGCGTGCTGGTGCCCGACGGGGCTGAAGTCCGTACCCTGGCTATCGACGATTTGTCCGGCCTCGCAGACGAATTGGGTGGGACGGTGCCCCCCACACCGCAACTCGCTCCGGATGACCTGCCGACGGGGCCGCTCAACCCGCAGAACCTGGCGCAGGTGATCGCAGCACTGCTACCCGAGAACTCCATCATCTCCGATGAGGCCAACACGAGTGGGGTGTTCCTGCCGGCCGCCACCGCGTCGTCTCCGCGTCACGATGTCCTCACCCTGACCGGTGGCGCCATCGGGCAGGGCCTGCCGGTGGCGGTGGGAGCCGCGATCGCCGCGCCGGACCGCCCGGTGATCGCTCTGCAATCCGACGGCAGTGCGGCATACACCATTTCGGCACTGTGGACGATGGCCCGCGAGCAACTCGATGTCACGGTGGTGATCCTCAACAACCACGCTTATGCCATCCTGCAGCTTGAGCTGTTGCGAGTGGGCACTCACGCCGATGGGGAGCGGTCGCGCTCGCTACTCGATCTGCGCCGGCCCGACATCGACTTCGCTTCCATCGCAGAGGGATTCGGTGTACCGGCCACCCGGGCCGGGACCGCCGAGGAACTCGCCGACCAGTTCCGCGCGGCACTGGCAGAGCCGGGTCCACACCTGATCGACGCCGCACTGCCGACGTGGTCGCCGGGATAACCGAGGGGCGCGTCGATCACTGGCTCGGTCGGCGCTTCTCCAACACGACTACCGCGATCGGGATGCGCATCTCCTCGGGCTCAGCAGACAGCCGGGCCGCGATGCCCGCATGCAGCCGGTCGTAGAACGCCGGCAATCGGTCTGGGGCGCCGCCGATCGCCGCGCCCAGATCGGCGAACGCGGTGAACCGGCAGAAATCGGCCCAGCGAGTGCCGAAAGCGCGTGCGTTGCGGTCACTGCGGTACGCGTTGAATATGCGGTCCTCGGCGTCGAACAGCTCCACGTGCTGGATCTCCAACCGCTCGAACCGACCCGACGGGGCGAACGGCGCGGCGAAATCCGCGGCGCGGCGGCCGGCGATCGGCAGCGACATCCGGGCGACCTCGTCGGCACTGACCACACCGTCGGTGACCAACTCGGCGAGCGTGCTGAACACGGACCCGAACAACGGTCGATAACCGAAGTCGCCGTCGTCGTCCAGCGCGGTCGTCAACACCACCAGGCGACCGCCCGGGCACAGCTCGCGGCCACGAAAAGCGATGAACTCGTGCCAATCGTGAGCCGCCTGCCTGGCATAGGCGGCGCGCACCCGGTCATCGGAGCTGTAGGCGGCGACGACGTGATCGGTGACCGGCATCGGCACCCGGTCCAACCGCACGATCGCCCAGGCCGACCAGCCCAGGTGCACGCTGTTCGACGGCAGGATCTGGCCGTAGAACGACCGGCCGATGGCCGAACTGAACGTGGCCGAATCCTTGTGCAGATAGGACTCCGGATCTTCTTCGAGGATCCGGAACATCATGGAGAAGTCGTTGTCGGCGACATCGGTGTGCGTCACCAGGACCGAGTGCTCGGGGCGGGTGCGGCCGCGCAGGGCCGTGATCGCGGCATTGACGGGCTGCATCGAATTCTGGGCGGTGCCCGCTCCGTAATCGGCGATGACGATGGGCTGTGGCGGCGCCGGGATCGGCACGGTGCGCGCAGCCAGCTCGAGAAGCTTGATCGCCGAACTCATTCCGGCGGTATGCGGGTGGGGCGTCGTTCGGCGGCGCGCGGGCATGGTTAGCCTCGCCGCCGCCGGCGCAGCAGCAGTCCGATGAGAAGACCCATGACGAAAATGATGACCAAGATGAACCACATCGGCGACTCGACGGTCACCCACAGCACGTGCACGCCGACCCGATCACGGTTCTGCGCGACGAAGATCGCGGCGAGGGCGACCAGGATCAGGGCCACCCAGTAGCGCAGCGCAAACCGCCGGACCGGGCCGGTCGTTGCGGGGGATTCGGTCTCGTCGCGAGGCATACCCCGACGGTAGCTCGCTACTCACCGGCTATGACAGACTTCGGCCGTGAGTAACGGACGGAGCGCCCCGCGCACTGCCATCATCGTGTCCGTCGTCGCCTTGGCCGTCGGTGTTCTCGGCGTGATCGTCTCGGTGATGGTGAACGCGTTCGTGATAGCTGATGACGACGCCTACGGGGAGGTGCCGATTCCCGGCACGGCCAGCCTGGAGCTGCCGGCCGGTGATGTGGACATCAGCTATCGCGCCACCACCCTCACGGTAGGCGGCAAAGGAGTGCATGTCCCTCCGATCCAACTGGGTATCACTCCGCCGGCGGGCGTCGCCTACCCGCGCATCACCGACTCGATGAGCAGCTCTTCGAAGACCAACCGGGAAGTCACGGTGCGGGTCTTCACCGCGCACATCGAGCAGGCCGGTACCTACCGGATCGACGCCAAGGCTTCGGTGTTCGAGTCTCAGAACCCCCGGCTGGCCTTCGGTCACAGCAGCCCCTATTACTGGGTGATGTGGCCCTTCATCGGTGTGGCGCTCCTGGGCGGCGCCGCACTGGCCGCCTCGATCGTGTGGTCGATGCGCTCGGGGAAGCGAACATATCCGGTCGCGCCGGAGGGATTCGGTGCTCCGGCCGGCTGGCCCCCGCTGGATCAGCCGGCACAGGGGACGCCCACCTATGCGCCGACCTATGCCCAGCCTGAGGTTCCCACTGATCAGGCGGTCAGGCTCGAGCAGCTCAAAACGATTGCTGCCCTGCGTGATACCGGTGCGCTGACCGAGGCGGAGTTCGACGCGGAAAAGCGCCGGATCCTGGGAAGCTGAGCCTGCGAGGCGGTCCGGTCAGGTGGCGGACGCCAGCTGGTTCAGTCCCAGCGCGCGACGGGTCTGAGCCGCGTCGCGCAAATCGTGCTGGGCAATTCGGGCCGCTTGCGCGGCGCGTTCGACCAGCTGAACATTTCCGGTCACCGGCTCGGTTACCGAGTACCGCAACACGTCCTCCATCCCGACCCGGACATTGCCGCCGAGCGCCATCGCCGTCAGCAGCACCGGTACCGACGCCCGGCCGATACCCGTCGCCGACCACGAACACCCCTGCGGCAATGCGGCGTGCGCGGCCACCAGTGTGCTGGTGTTGCCGGGCATTCCGCCGGGCACGCCCATCACCAGATTGCAGTGGACCACACCTTGCTTGGGCGGCCCGAAGCGATCGAGCAGGCGGTGCAACGTGGCGATGTGTCCGAAGTCGAAGCACTCGAATTCCGGCAGCACCTCGCGATCGAGGGCGGCCTGGTAGAGCTCTTCGATGAATCCGAGCGGATTCGAGAACACGTCGCGACCGAAGTTGACCGTGCCGCAGGTCAATGAACATGACTCGGGTTCCAGATCCAGTACCTTCAACCGAGTTTCGAACGGATCGTGGACACTGCCGCCGGTCGAGAGCTGCACGATGAGGTCGGTGTGCTCCCGAACTCCTGCGACGATCTCGCTGAGCACGGAATGCTCAAGCGTCGAGTTGCCCGCAGCGTCGCGGCCGTGAATGTGGATCAGTGCCGCACCGGCCTGTTCGCACGCGATCGCCTCGGCAACGATCTCGTCGGGCTGGAGCGGAATGTTCGGATTGTCGGACTTCGTCGATTCGGCGCCGGTAGGGGCAACGGTGATGAACACTGCGCTCACTTCTCCGCTCCGGGCACTACCAGCACCGCCACCGCGCTCGTTACCAGCAGCTTCTCCGCGAGCTGGACGGCGCCAGACTCCCGCTCGGTGTGGTCCGACCGCGACGTGACGTGCGCCTGCAACTCGAGGCGCCGACTGCGCCGCCCGACCGAGGTGATGCGTCCGGTCACCTCCAGCAGATCCCCGGCGAGCACCGGCTCATGGAAGTCGACCGCCTCATAGCCTGCGAGCAGACCCTCGTCACCTTCGGTGACGATGCTCAGCTCCGTGGCCACTTCGCCGAAGATCCGCATCACGTAGGCGCCGTCGATGAGTCCGCCGGCGTAGTGAGCGTCGGCATAGGACACATACCGACGGTGGACGATCTCGGTCATCGAATTCCTTTGGTCGTTGTTCTCGGGAGTCAGTGGGCGTGCATGAGCTGTTCGAAGAACCCGCGCACTCGTGGGTCGGAGCGGACGATGTCCAGCGCGAGCTCGGCGTGTCCGGGTACATAGCCCGAACCGATGTACAGGTCGAAGTCCAGACACAGCGCTTCGGCACCCAGCGCCACCACCGGGAAGCTGGTGGCCATCGAGAAGTAGAGGATGGCGCCGCCGGGCCGGGTTGCCAGCATCGCCGCGTGCTCACAGCCCGGCGCATTCACGCAGACGAACGTGACATCCGCTGGTCCGCCGTGGTCGTCGAGCACCTGCCGCACCCGCACGGGGTCGGTGGCGTCGGCCACGAGCACCTGATCGAAAAGATCGAGTTCGCGCAGATGCTCGGCTTCTGCGGCACCTGGTACGACGGACACCGTTTGCACGCCGTGCCGCCGTGCTGCCGAGGCGCTGAGTACGGCGCTCTTTCCGCCGCCGAGCAGTAACAGCCGCTGGGCCCGGCCGGACAAGAGTTTCCGGGACAGGATCCGCTCGGCCTGGGCGGGCGCGCCGCACACGTCGAGCACTGCCAGCACGAGTTCCTCGGGAAGGTCATCGGGCAGAGCGCTGATCATGCGGGGAGCCGGGACCACCGCCCGCGCCTCCAGCGGAACCACCTCGGTCCGGGTATCCCAGCGTTGCAAGGAGTCTCGGATCTGAAGGGGAGTGGCGGTCAGGGAGATCAAGGTGGCCACCCGGTCACCCGGCCGGTACGGAGCGCATTCGGCCGGGTCCGCGACTGCGCTGACCGTTCCGACCAACATGCCGCCCGAGCCCGTGCGTGGATTGGACATCTTGCCGCGGGTGGCGACGATGTCGAGCACCTCGGCGCGGATGGCCGCAGGGTTGCCGTCGTGGTGTTCGGCGAGGTCGCGATAGCTCGCGGAGTCCAGGTTGAGAAATCCGACCTCGATCTCGATGTCACTGCCGGTCAACGGTTCTGCGGTGGAGAGCCGGTAGGCTGCCTGCGGCAGTGCGCCGGCCGGGGACATCACCAGGTGTGTTCCGATCGAACTCACGAGCTCTTCCTCCGCGGCTTACGGGCGGCCACAGCGTTCAGGCTGAGCTCGACGAAGTTCGAGATCACTGCATCCAGATCGAGCCGGCCCCCAGGGCGGTACCAGTGCGCCACGCCGGTGCACATCTCCAGTAGTGACTTGGTCGCAACATCGACGTCGCTGACCGTGAACTGCCCGGCCTTCTTGCCCGCGTCGATCGTTCGGTTCCAGATGGCCTCATAGTCGTCGCGGTACTTCACGATGGTCTCGCGGTTGGCCCCGGACAGCGCACGCACCTCGGTGTCGCTGACGATGCACTGGAGGCGTCGTTCGGCGTGGGAGCGGACGTGGACGGCGACCAGGGCGGCCAGCCGATCTGCCGGATTGATCTTGCCCTGCAACGCGATCTCGGCGTCACGCAGCAGGGTCAGCATGTTCTCGGTGAGGATCTCGACGAGCAGATCCTCCTTGGTGCTCATGTAGTGGTACAGCGTGGCGAGTGAGACTCCCGCCTCCTCAGCGATCCGCCGGATCCCGGTGCCGGCGAAGCCCACGGTGCTGAAGAGTTCGAGCGCGGCTGTACGGATCTCCTGCCGAGCCGAGTCGGATTGGCCGGTGGACATTGCACCCCCTCAAAGTGTCGATCGAACGATCTAGTCCAGGAGCATACAACTACGCCTCGGGGATACGTCAATCATCGAACGATCAGTCGAAATATCTTGTTAACACTGGTGATACGCGAGTTCTGACGAGATTCGGCATTCCTATTGCTGGCGGATGGGTTCGACAGTATTCTCAGATCGCCCGATCGATCGATCGACTCAGGACGTGAATCAGGAGACCCCGCTGTGAGAGTGAAGATATTGGCGGCCGCAGTGGCGGTCGGTGCGCTTGCCGTCGTCCCGGCCTGCAGCGTCGCAGAACCGGCCGGCACCGACTCGTCCACGAGTGTCGAGAGGGTCGCCGAGATCGCACCCGACAAACTGGTGCGCGGCGGCAATCTCACCGCCTGCATGGACATGCCGTACCAGCCATTCCAGTACTTCGACGAGGCGGGCGAACCGATCGGCGTCGACATTGATCTGATGACCGAGGTCGCCGCCCGGCTGGGTCTCAAGCCGAACTTCCAGAATGCGGTGTTCGACACCATCGTTGCCGCGGTCAAGGGCGGTAAGTGCGATCTCATCTGGGCCGATCAATACGTCACACCCGAGCGGGTGCAGCAGCTGGACATGATGGCCTACTGGAAGGCTGCCGAGGTGGTTGTGGTGCCGGAGGGCAATCCCAAGCACATCGGCAACAAGGACCAACTCTGTGGATTCAAGGTCGCCGGCCAGAAGGGCGGCGCCGACGTCGCAGCGCTGGAGAAACTCAGCGCCGCCTGTACCGGCAAGGGTGAGCCGGCGATCAATGTCCTCCAATTCCCGCGCAGCCCAGACGCTTACCAGGCGCTGGCCTCTGGACAGGTGGACGCCTGGATGACCGAAGAGGTTGCCGCCCTGCTCCTGAAGAAGGAGGGGAAGGCCAAAGTCGAGTTCACCGACACTTTCGCCCTGGGCGACGGTGCACTGGCCGGTCTCACCGCCTTCTCGTTCCGTCCGGACGATCCGGCGATCAAGGATCCGGTGATGAAAGCCGTCCAGTCGATGATCGACGACGGCACCTGGCACAAGATCTGGGAGAAGTGGGGTCTCGCCGACATTGCCGTAGGCCCGAAATCCGTCTGACACACCCCGGCAGGGCAGGGTGGCAACGGGCCACCCTGCCGTGGAAAGGATTTCATGGACATCAAGCTTGTGGCAGCAGCCAACAGCTATCCGTTCGACTGGCCCGCGTTCTGGGATTACCTGACGAACCCCAGCAGCATGATCGTCAAGGGCCTGGTGCTGACGGTGATCATCGCGATCATCTCGCAGGCGCTCGGTGTCTTGATCGGGCTGGCTGCCGCGCTGGCCCGGGGAAGCAGATTCCGTGCGGTCCGCTGGTTCGCAGCGGGCTACATCGGGCTGTTTCGCGGCACCCCGTTCCTGGTACAGGTTTCGATCATCTTCTTCGCCGGCTTCCCCTTCTTCGGGCTGTCCATCTTCGGCGGCTACCGCTGGGATGACCTGCGAATACTGGGCTTCGTGATCTTCGGGCGGATTCTGGCCGGCATCTTCGCACTGTCTCTGAACGAGGGTGCCTACATGGCCGAGATCATCCGGGCCGGGATCAGTTCAGTGGAGACGGGACAGGTGGAAGCAGCCCATGCAATCGGGATGACCCATCGGCAGACCATGCGGCGCATCGTGCTTCCCCAGGCGGCCCGGACGATTGTCCCGCCATTGGGCAATCAGTTCAATCTGATGCTCAAGAGCACGTCGCTGTTGTCGGTCATCAGCGTGACCGAGCTCTACACGGCCGCCGCCATCATCCAGGGGCAGACCTTCCAGCCGTTCGAGGTGTTCGGCGCTGTTGCCATCTATTACCTTGCACTCACTGCGATCTGGACCGTCATCCAGGGCCAGATCGAGCGCAGGATGAACCACCCCAATGTGCAAGCGAAGTCCAAACGTGGGTCCGCGTGGGCCCGTCAACCCGCCGGGAGCGTCGCATGAGCGATCACCTCATCGAGGTATGCGGAGTCAGCAAGTGGTTCGGTGACCGTCAGATCCTGCACGATGTGGACCTCTCGGTGAAGCGCGGTGAGGTCGTGGTCATCATCGGCCCGTCCGGATCGGGCAAGACCACGCTGTTGCGCTGTATCAACCATCTCGAAGAACCCGAGAGCGGACAGGTGCTCATGGACGGGGTACGGATTGGCACCAGGTTGGTGGGGAAGACGGCCAAACCGCTGGGCAATGTGGAACTGGCCCGGCAGCGTGCCCAGGTCGGCATGGTGTTCCAGCGCTTCAACCTGTTCAGCCACCGCACCGCGCTGCAGAACATCACCGAGGGCATGGTCCATGTCGCCGGTGTGCCCAAAGCCGATGCCGAAAAGACTGCGCGCGAACTGCTGGACCAGGTGGGCCTGCCGGACAAGGCGGATTCCTATCCACGCCAGCTCTCAGGCGGCCAGCAGCAGCGGATCGCGATTGCCCGGGCGCTCGGCATGAAGCCCAAAGCAATCCTGTTCGACGAGCCGACCAGTGCCCTCGATCCCGAGACCGTCGGCGACGTACTCGATGTCATGAAGAAGTTGGCCACGTCGGGTATGACCATGGTGATGGCCACGCATGAAATGGGTTTCGCGCGAGACGTGGCTGACCGGGTCATCATGATGGACCAGGGCCGCATCGTGGAATCAGGGCCACCGGACGAGTTCTTCGCAGGGCCGTCGTCGGAGCGCACCCGCCAATTCCTGGCCCGAGTGCGGTGACGACCGATGTCATGACTGTGCTGGGTCCGGTTCCGGCCGACCGACTCGGTGTGGTTCTCCCGCACGAACATCTGTTCTGTAACACGTTGGCCGAGTACCGTTCTGATGGCCTGATCGACGACGTCGGCCTCATTGTCGCCGAACTCTCGCGGTTCAAGGCGGCCGGCGGTGGCACGGTGGTCGAGCTGACCTGCCCCAACATCGGACGCCGTCCGGACCTGCTGCGACAGGTATCCGAGGCCAGCGGCGTGCACATCGTGATGGGCTGCGGGTATTACCGCGATCCCTACCTGGGCGGCACCGATCTGGATCGGCAGACGGTCGCGCAGATCGGCGAGCGCCTGACCGGCGAGATCGGTCACGGCGTGGACGGTGTCCGCCCGGGCATCATCGGTGAGGTGGGTGCCGACGCGCGATGGGTCTCGGCATTGGAGGAACGTGCGTTGCGGGCCGCGGCGTGGGCGCAACGGCGCACCGGTTTGACAGTGACGCTGCATGCGGCTCGCTGGCCGGTGGGTCGCGATCTTCTGGACATCCTGGCCGAGGGGGAGGTGCCGATGGACCGCGTGATCGTCGGACACCTGGATACGGTCAACGATCCAGAGTTCCACCTCGAGGTGGCACGGCGCGGCTGCTGGGTTGAGTTCGACGGCTTCACCACGGCGGTCGCCTACGACACCGAGCGGATCGCCGGTTTCGTGGCGCGGATGGTGGACGAAGGCCATGGGAGCCGGGTGCTGCTGTCCCACGACCTGTTCCGGCTCAGTCACTTTCACGCCTACGGAGGAGTGGGATTCACCTACCTGCTGGACCAGGTACCGCGGGTGCTCAAGGCGCGGGGCGTGGGCGACGACGTGGTGACGGCTATGCTCACCACCAACCCGCAACGGGCGCTGGCCGGGATCGACTGAGCGAAAAGATGTCCCGCCTGGATCGGGATGGCTAGGCCGCCTGCGTTGCCCAGCCGGACCGCCGGAAGGATCCGGCCGGCACGAATCGCTCCAAGAGCGCGTCGGCGGGTTCACCGGCGAATTCGCTGATCAGCTGTTTGGCGGCGGCCACCGAGGTGAGTGATTCGACCGGCCGTGGATCATCGAGCAGGCCAAACAGTTTCGAGGCGAATCGGGGGCTGCCCTGCGCCGCCGCGAAGAACAGGTTGCCGTACTCGGCCAGCTCCGGATCGGACAGGAACAACCGGGTGACCAACTGCGCGGACCGTGCCCGGTGGGCATAGAAGTCCTCGAATGTGCCGCGCAGCCAGGCCTCGTCGAACCGGCCCTCATGTGCGGCAGCCCGGCGGACCAGGGTGGCGGCGTGGACCAGCCCACCCTGGGCGCCCTGGCCGGCGATCGGGTCGAAGGACACCGCGGTATCGCCCAGGGCGGCCACCGGATGACCGCTCGCGGTGCGGCCCACACCCGACCGAACCACCTGGGTGACGGCGCCTTTCAACCACGAGTGCGGATCGTCCTCGAGAATCCTTAACGCGCTCACCTCCGGCAGGTCCCAGTCGATGTAGTCGCGGTGCAGCGCGGTCACGATGTCGAGTGCGGACTGCGCGCTGTGGGCACCGGCGAAGCGGCGTTCCCAGTCACTGCCCGGCCGGGCCCAGCCCAGAAATGTCCACGTCGGTCCGGCATCCTTGTGCAGATATCCGCCCAGCCACGATTCGCCCTGATCGGTGACCACGGTGAAGGCGTTGTGGCGCCCACCCGCACCGCCACGATGGGCGAAAACGTCTGGACCGTAAGGTAATCCGGTCAGAGTCACGGTCAGCAGGCTGCGCTGGGGGCTGTCGTAGGCGGAGCGCTCGGCGTCGACCGGAAAGAGGGACGACAAGCCGCCGCGGCCGGTGGCCACCAGCGTCAGATCGGCACCGGCGGCGATGGCATCCAGTCGCGCCGGGTCGACCGCCTCGACCACGAACCGCCCACCTCGCTGCCGGAACAACGTCAGCCGGTCGTCGGCCTTGAGGCGGGTGTCCACCGCAACCCCGACGAACCCGTCGAAGTCGGCGTCGAACGCGATCGCCTCGGCGCGGTCCGGACCGGAGCCGTCGAGTACCCGCACGCTCTGTCCGGTCGAGGTCGGGGAGCTGGCCAGATAGGTGCTGAGCCCAAGGGACTCCTCGGCCCGCTGCGCCTCTCCGAAGATCAGGGCGGTGCCGGTGGCCGGAACATCGTCGCGCAGACTGCGCTGGTCCCGGTCGCTGTAGAGAGTGACGTCAAACCCGTTGTCCAACAGCCCGAGCGCGGCCGTCACTCCGGTCTGCCCGGCGCCGATCACTGCTGCGGTACGCCCATCCGAACTCGTCATGGCTGCCACTATGGGCGCACCACGGTGCCGCGTTAAGGAACTGGCTCAGCGTGATCGCAATGGCCCCTAGGGCCGCGCAGACCCGATCGTCGAGAACAACGGGTCGGTGGGACCGATGTCGAGGGTGCATTCGTGGGTCCGAGGATCCGGCACGAAGGCCCAGAACATCGCGCCCGCGGCGCCCATCGTGCGCATCTGGGCGATGGCATCACCGAGGAATTTCCTCCGCTCATCCAGCGAATCGCAGAAACCGGCCTCCATGCCGATCTCTGCGACGACCAACGGCTTGCCTACCGCATGTGTCTGCGCGACGCGGCGCTGTAGGCCGTCGTACACGTCTCCGGGCAGATAGTCGGTCTCCTCGTAGAAGTGGTACTCGAGCACATCCACGCCGGGGGACGCGGCCACCATCTCGAACTCGTGTCCCGCTGACCCGCACTGCCCACCGCCTGCGTGACCGCTGAAGATGACGGTGCCAGGGTCCAATTCGCGGATCCGGGCTCCAGCGACATCCAGGAACGCCCGCAGTGTCTCCGGCGCGGTGGCGTGACAACTGCGCTTGGTCCAGTGGCAGGTGTGGTCCAGGCAGTAGGACGGCTCGGGTTCGCCCACCGCGGTCCAGCCGGCAAGTGATGGGGAGCCGCCCCAGCGCTTGACTGCGGTGTCCACCCACGCGGCGGACGTCATCGGCAAACCGTGTGAGATGTCGGTGCGCCAGCCGCCCGCGTACCAGTCGTAATCTTTGAAATAGCCGTTCTCGCAACCGCCGTCGTCACTGGTGAGCACCGCGATCAGTAGCTGCCCATATCGTTCGGCGGCCCGGAACACCGCATCGAGCGAGGTGAAATCGAGCTGCCCGGTGTACTTGTTCACCGCGAAACTGGAGTAGGCGTTGAAACGGGTCAGCGAGTGCGGCGGCGGGCTGCTGAAGTACGAGTCGAGATCGACCTGGGCGCCGCACCCCGCGTTCACGGACCAGTTGGTGGCCAGTTGGTAGGCGTTGATACCGATCGGCCACCACGGATTGCCATCCAAGGTCAACGAAGTGCCCGAGACGCCGAACCTGGGCATCGCTACTTGACCGACGGTGGGTGCGGTAGCCGCAGTGGTGAGCGGCGGCATCGGCTCGGGCGCCGACGGTGAGCAGGCCGTCGCGACCAGTAGTGCCACGAAAAGCAACACCACGGTGCGAGATGGCCTGTCGACCATTGACCCAGGTTAGCCAGTCAGCTGCGGCCTCAAGCGGTAATGCCGGACGTGCGTGGCCACTTCCTCCTCGCCGCTCGTCCCTCGCGGCGCATCGTCAGTGCCCGTGTTGGTTTGGGGCTCTTCCTTCTCGCCGCTCGTTCCTCGCGGCGCATCGTCAGTGCCCGTGTTGGTTTGGGGCTCTTCCTTCTCGCCGCTCGTTCCTCGCGGCTCGTCGTCAGTGCCCGCGGGCCACCCAGTCGTCGTAGTGCACGATCTCGTCGCCGATGGTGGTGGTGTCACCGTGGCCGGTGTAGACCACCGTCTCACCGGGCAGCAGGCCCAGCCGCTTGGAGATCGATTCCAGGATGGTCGGGAAGTCGGAGTAGGACCGTCCGGTGGCACCGGGACCACCCGCAAATAGGGTGTCGCCGGAGACCACCGCGTTCAGTTCCGGGATCGACCAGCAGACCGATCCCGGCGAGTGCCCGGGGGTGTGTAGAGCGTGCAACTCGATGCCGCCGGCGCGCAATACCTGACTGTCCTCGACGGTTCGGAAGTCACTGTCGGGGTGGACGACTCGCCACAGCATCTCGTCGGCGGGGTGCAGCAGCACCGGCGCGTCGAGTGCCTTGCCCAGTTCGGGGGCGACGGTGATGTGGTCGTTGTGGCCGTGGGTGCAGACCACCGCGACGACGTTGCGTCCGCCGACGGCCTCGATGATCGGGTCCGCGGTGTGGGCGGCGTCGAAGACGACGACATTGGAGTCGTCGCCGACGATCCAGATGTTGTTGTCGACGTCCCAGCTGCCGCCGTCGAGCTCGAAGGTGCCGCTGGTGACCACGCGCTGGATCTGGGCGGGGCCGCTCATTTCTTCAACACCACGACAGAGCGCAGGACCTCGCCGGCGTGCATCTTGTGGAACGCGTCCTCGATCGCGTCCAGCTCGATGCGCTCGGAGACGAACTTCTCCA
>NZ_SJOM01000007.1:3647007-4031350 GCF_004762045.1 Mycobacterium sp. DL99 | reverse complement strand
GCGGCAACCGGCCCTGACGGTACAGCGAGATCAAGGTGGGGAAGTCACGCTCGGGCAGGCAGTCGCCGTACCAGGAGGACTTCAATGAGCCGCCGCGGGAAAAGAAGTCCACCAACGGCATTTCCAGGGTCATGTCCGGGGTCGGGACACCGACCAGCACCACCGTGCCGGCCAGATCGCGGGCGTAGAACGCCTGCTTCCAGGTCTCGGGACGGCCGACCGCGTCGATCACCACGTCGGCGCCGAACCCATCGGTCAGATCCTGGATGGTCTCGACCGCGTCGAGTTCGCGGGCGTTGATGGTGTGGGTGGCGCCGAACCCGCGGGCCCAGTCCAGCTTCTTGTTGTCGGTGTCGACAGCGATGATCTTCTTGGCCCCGACCAGGGCTGCACCGGCGATCGCGGCATCACCCACCCCACCGCAGCCGATCACCGCGACGGTGTCATCGCGGGTCACCGCGCCGGTGTTGATCGCCGCGCCGATGCCGGCCATCACGCCGCAGCCCAGCAGGCCGGCCACCGCCGGATCCGCCTCGGAATCGACCTTGGTGCACTGGCCTTCATGCACCAGGGTCTTGTCGGCGAACGCGCCGATGCCCAGCGCCGGGGTGAGCTCGGTGCCGTCGGTCAGCGTCATCTTCTGTGCCGCGTTGTGGGTGTCGAAGCACAGCTGCGGGCGGCCTCGCTTGCAGGCCCGGCACTCCCCACACACCGCGCGCCAGTTCAGGATCACGAAGTCGCCCGGCTCGACGTGGGTGACGCCCTCGCCGACCGATTCGACGGTGCCCGCGGCCTCATGGCCCAACAGGAACGGGTACTCGTCGTTGATGCCGCCCTCGCGGTAGGTCAGGTCGGTATGGCACACGCCGCAGGCGATGATGTCGACCACCACCTCGCCGGGACCCGGATCGGGAATGACAATGTCGACCAACTCGACGGGCTGCTTCTTGCTCCGCGAAATCACACCACGCACTGTCTGAGGCATGCCTATAACTTAATGCAAACCGGACAGGTGTCCAATTAGTGGTCGGATATCGTCGCCGCTGAATCCCGGTCTGGTCGCCTCTCGCCGAGCTACGGTGAGTTGTGGTCGACGATCGAACCCAATTGCTGGTGGTGGCCCGTACGGCGTATCGCCGAAATGACTGGCGCACCAGCTACGAATCCTTCAGCCTCGTCGACGGGGTGCAGACCCTCGACACCGACGATCTTGCCGTATATGCGTCGGCGGCTTGGCGTCAGGGGCACGGTCGCGAATCCGTCCGGATCAACGAACAGGTGCACACCCGCCTGCTGCGGACCGACCCGGTGCAGGCGGCGATGAAGGCTGCCGAACTCGGATTGGCCTGGCTGGCCCGTGGTCATCTCGCGCTGGCCCGCAGTTGGGCACAGCGCGCGCAGGTGCTGCTCGACGGCGTCCCCGAGACCACCGCGCACGGCTACCTGGCGTACCTGCTCGCGGTGACGGCGGCCGACGCCGGAGATCGCGAGCAATTCGGATCTGCGACACGACAACTGGCCGTCATCGCGGAGAACTTGGACGATGCCGCCCTGGTCGCGCTGGCGCGGGCACTCGCCGGCACAGCTGCCGTCGCTGCCGGCGACCCTGCCGGGTACCAAACTCTCGACCAGGTACTGCTGCCGGTGCTCGACGAACCCGTGCCGGTGGAGTGGGCGGCCGATGTGTACCGGCGGGCGTTGAGCCTGGCGCACCGGCAGAACGCGGACGACCGGGTGAGGTCCTGGGCGCAGTCCATGCAGCGGTGGTGTGATGCCACCGAACCGGACTCGACCCAGTCGGCGTACCGGGCCGTCTGCGACGTACACCGGCTCTCCGCGGTCAGCGACACCGATCCTCGAGATCTCGTTCGCCAGGTGGTCGGGCTGCGCCGCCTGGTCGCCGACGTGGATGCGGTGGCCGCGGGAATGGTCGAGGAATTGCTTTCCCGGACTGTGGGGCGAGCCCGCTAGATTTGCCGGGTGATGAGCGCTGGCGCGAAGAACAGACGGTCCCGATGAATGCCGATGTTCTCGCCGTTGTCGATACCTGGCCGGTCGACTCGGTCGCCGCTGCAGTGGTCGGCCCATCTGGGGTGTTGGCCAGCCGCGGCGACACGACCAAGGCCTTTACGTTGGCCTCGGTGACCAAACCGCTCGTGGCGCGGGCCGCGCAGATCGCGATCGAAGAAGGCGCGGTCGACCTCGACACCCCGGCCGGCCCGCCCGGTTCGACGATCCGTCACCTGTTGGCCCACGCATCGGGTGTGGCCATGCGTTCGGCCGAGGTGCTCGCGCAGCCGGGCCAGCGTCGCATCTACTCCAACTACGGATTCGAACTGCTGGCCCGCGCCGTCGAGGAGGCAGCCGATATTGAGTTCGGCGCCTATCTCGCCGAGGCGGTGTTCCAGCCGCTGGAGATGTCCGCGTCCGTGCTGTTGGGCGGGGCGGAGGCGGCCGGGTTCGGCGGTGTGTCGACCGTTGCCGACCTGGCGGTGTTCGCCCGGGAGTTGTTGCGGCCGGCGTTGGTTTCGCAGGACCTGCACGACGAGGCCGTGACAGTGCAGTTTCCCGGCCTTGACGGGGTGTTGCCGGGTTTCGGTGTGCAGCGGCCCAACGACTGGGGGATGGGGTTCGAGCTCCGGGACAGTAAATCCCCGCATTGGACGGGGTCGGCGAACTCGCCCCGCACGTTCGGTCATTTCGGCCAGTCGGGGACGTTTCTGTGGGTCGATCCGGTCGCTGACCTGGCGTTGGTGGTGTTGACCGACCGCGACTTCGGGGACTGGACCTACCCGCTGTGGCCCGCGATATCTGATGGAGTGCTGAGAGAAAACGGGACAGACTAGCGCAACACTGGCCACACAAGGCACAATAGACACGCGCGACACACACAACTGCATGCTCGATCGGAATACCAGGCCGTTGGGGAAGACGTCCCTCGTATCCGAAGGAGTAGCAGATGCGTGCGTCGAACCAGTTCGCCGACGCGGCGACAGGCGTGGTGTATGTCCATGCCTCACCCGCGGCGGTATGCCCGCACGTTGAGTGGGCGTTGTCGTCGACCCTGTCGGCGCGGGCGAACCTGAAGTGGACACCGCAACCGGCCATGCCTGGCCAGTTGCGCGCGGTGACCAATTGGGTCGGGCCCGTCGGCACCGGGGCGCAGTTGGCCAATGCCCTGCGCTCCTGGTCAGTGCTGCGCTTCGAGGTGACCGAGGACCCCAGTGCCGGAGTAGACGGACACCGCTGGTGCCACACCCCCCAGCTGGGCTTGTGGAGCGGCGCCATGAGTGCCAATGGCGATGTGATGGTCGGCGAGATGCGGCTGCGCTCCCTGATGGCCGGCGGTGCCGACATGCTGGCAGCCGAACTCGACACCGTGCTGGGCACCGCGTGGGACGAGTCCCTCGAGCCGTACCGCAACGGTGGTGACGGCGCCGAGGTGACCTGGCTGAACAGGGGCGTGGGGTAGCTCTCGTCAGCTACGGGCCCAGAGACAGTAGCCGCTGAGCTTCGACGTGAACATGTGGTCGCTGATCTCAAAGGTCAGCGACCGGCCCGGTTCGGCACTGAACGCCTCGGGCGCCGACGTCTTGCCGGCGCCCAGGACGTCGACAACCTCGGCGCTGCAATGGGCGTCGGCTGTCTGCGGTGTCGCCGTCCACGTGCCCGCCGAGGCTTCCGGATTCCGTCGGCCCTGCCCGTGCAGGATCAGCTCGGGCCCGGTGGTCAGCCAGCGGTCCGACGACGGATAGGGATTGGTGAACCGCTGCCAGGTGCCGTCCGTGCATTGCAGTAGGAGCCGGTTGTTGCCGACTTGTCCGGGATCGGCGGCGGTCAGCGCACCGGCGAGACCTTCGGCGCATGACGCTTCAGGCTGCGGTGCCGTGGTTTCGGGCGGCCCTTGCGGTACCGGTTCGGGATCGGCGTGCGCGCAGGCGCTCGTGGTGAGTGCGGCAGCCAACGAGAGGGCCGCCGCGCTCAATGCCAACGTTCGACACATCGTTATACCGAGACCGTCTTCATCGTGGCCAGGTCGGTCTGCATCAACCGCACGTTGTATTCACCCCAGTAGGACAGGTTGTAGTACAGGTAGTGCGAGTTGTCCTCGACCACATTGCCGTTGGCGTCGACCTTGTTGAAGTAGTCGGTGCCCGACATCGGATGGACCATCGGCGCATACATGCCGGTGTTGGTCGTCAGGTTGTTGTTCACCAGCGTCGTCGTATCCGACCATTCACCCTGCGGTGAATCCGACACCCGCATCACCACGTTGTTGCCGCCATCGGTGTAGAGCACGACGTACTTGCCCAGATACTCGTTGTACTGGACTGACATTTCGCTGACATTGCCGTTGGTGGGCAGACCGCCGACCCAGATGCCGTTCGCGATCTTGGTGAAGAGCCCGAACGTGAAGAAGTCCGCGACCCGGTACAGCGTCGGCAGGAAATCGGTGCTGCTGGAGCCGAACACCGGAACCGCGGCCGACGGATCACCGGTCACCCATTGCCCCGCGCCACCGGAATTCTCACCGGCCCAGTACTCGTAGGCATCCAGGTTGGTGATCTGATCCTTCTCCACGCGGGCCACATACGCCGAACCCTGTCTGCCCGAAGGTGTCCCGTACACGTAGACGTAGGGGTCAGTCGGGTCGTCCGACATCACCAGGGCGTTCTGCTGGAAGTGCTCGTCGCCGGGGACGTATGCCGGGCCCGCGCGGAACCAGCCCGATGAACGGATGGTGGCGGGGTCGACGGTCCAGGTCTTACCGCCGTCGTCGGAGTAGGCGATCCCGGAGTAGTTCGTGGTCCAGCTGCCCGGGTTGTCCCAGGTACGGATCGACATCACCGTCGCGTACTGCCGGTAACCGCCTTCGGCGTCGGGGTTTTCGATCGCGATCGCCGAGGTCGGGATCATCGTGTAGGTCCGGCCGAACAATCCGTCTTGGCCGGGGTCGTAGATGATCTGGGTGGCGCCGGCCGGCGCGCCTCCGGTGCCGTACCACTGGTGAACCCCGTTGGGGTCGCCGGGATACTGCGCGCCGGCGTTGATCACCGCACCGTTGAACTGCAGGCCGTCGGACAGATCGGTGTCGATGGTCCGGAACAGCACGTTGTTACGCCAGTCGCCCGCCATGCCCGGCTCGCTGTAGGAATCGCCGAACAACGTATAGATGACGGGTTTTCCGGTCACAGGGTCGGTGTAGCCGCTGTTCCACATGATGCCCAGGTCAGTGCCGGCGATGTACCAGTGGTCGGTGACGCCGACTCCGGTCACCCACCCGAGCGGTGTGGTGGCGCCCGCCAGGGAGGACGGAACCTGAGGCTTGGGCGTCAGGTTATCGGTCTGCACAGCGATATTGGGGGCGGCGGCCGCCATCGGCTGGATCTCACCCTCGGCCACCACCGACGCGGCGTCCTTGGCCGATACCACCCGAGACGCGATCGGATTGATCGACCGCTCGAATTCCCTACGCGTCCAAGCCATCATGGCCCACAGCGCGGGGGACTGGGCCGGTGCCACCGGGCTGGTACCGGCACCGAACGGGGTCAG
The DNA here is from genome assembly GCF_004762045.1 of Mycobacterium sp. DL99. Classification (GTDB taxonomy): domain Bacteria; phylum Actinomycetota; class Actinomycetes; order Mycobacteriales; family Mycobacteriaceae; genus Mycobacterium. The sequence continues at coordinate 4,025,797 of NZ_SJOM01000007.1, read as the reverse complement.
GCCGGCGACGCTCAGTAGTGCTGACACGACCGGCGGTGCGGCGATCTTGGGCGCGGCGGGCTCGGGATTGGAGACCGGCGCTGCCGGCACGATCGAGATCTCCGGCAACGCGGCCGGGACGTCGAATGTCGTGACCTCGGTGCGCGATGCCGAGATGACGTCGCGGCCGCGCTGGGGGACGTCTTCTGCCACCTCCTTGAGGCGCACCACCACGGTGTTGGGGCGTTGCGCGCGCTGCGAATCGGGCGCAGACGTCGCGGCTTCCGAGACCGAGCGGGCGGTATCGGTCTTCTCGCCGACGTCGGCTTTGTTGCCCGCCTCGGGGGCATTGGTGAGAGTGCCCTGAATCTTGCTCCGGGCCTTGGTCGTCCGGGTTCGCGGCGGGGTGCGCGCGGCGTCGAGGCGGTTCTGCGTCGGCTTGATCGCGTCACCGGCGTCATTCAGACCGGACTCGACATCCTTGCGGATCCGCTCGCCGATCTTCGACAGAGTGCCGGACGGAGTGGTGGCCGGCTTCTTGACGTTCGAGGGTTTGCTCGGAGTCTTTTTCTCCCCAGAGCTCGAGGCGGCGCCGTCGGAGCTTCCCGCGGTGGATTTGCCAGGATCGCCGGACCCGCCTTCGGCCCAGGCGATTCCGGTCCCGGAGGTCAGGGCCGTGCCGATGCCGAGAGCAACGGCCAGGGCTCCGACGCGGCCGATGTATTTGGTCGATTCCATGACGCTCCGTACCAGTCCACTCACTCACAACCCCGGCCCAGACGAAACGTACCGTGTGCCGTTCACGGTGTCGGGCAAACACGCCGAATCGCAGAGAGCGGGCCTTATCCGTGGCTTGCCGTCACCTGATCCGGTAGTGCGCGGGATCCGGTTCGGACAGCATGCGGGTGAGGGTGGCCCGGTCGAACGGCCACAGATCGATGGTCCCCGCGTCGGTGAAGTACCACGAATTGCACCCGGTGTTCCACACCGTCGGGCCGAGTCCGTCGGCGACCGCGGCGTTGAATTCGCCGGTGGCCTGCTCGGTGACCTCGACCTCGGAGACTTCCGCGTTTTCAAACCGCCTGAGCCAGCTCACGATGTAGCCGGCGGTGAGCTCGGCCGAGTACTGCAGCGGGATCGACCCGGTCGGCGAGTTCGGCCCCAGCACGGTGAACAGGTTCGGAAAGCCGGGGATCGCCGTCATGCGGTATGCCCGTGGGCCCTTGACCCACGCATCGCCCAGCGTGATGCCGTCGCGGCCGACGATGTTCATGGGCCGCATGTAGTTGTGCGCCTGAAAGCCGGTGGCCAACACCACGACATCCACATCGTGGTGCGTACCGTCCGCGGTGCGGATGCCGGTGGCGGTGAACTCCTGGATGGGATCGTCGATCAGGGTGGCGTTGGGTCGCTTGATCGCACGGTAGTACGAGCCCGAGACCACCTGCCGCTTGCACAGCGGCTCATAGTCCGGCGTGAGCTTCGCGCGGAGCGCGCGATCGCGGACCTGGGCGGCCAGGCTCCATCGCGCATAGGACTGCACCAACTTGCGTCGCCACGACGGCGTGGTGACGACGTCGGCGAGGATTCCGGACCCCCACTGCAGTCGTCGGTAGAGGAAGTCATGCCACCCTGGCCGCCGGCGCAACACCTTGGCGAGGATCGATGACTGCCGCAGCGACATCGGTGCCCACAGGATCCACTGCGGTGATCTCGCAAAGTGCAACAGAGTGCGGGCTTTCGGCTGGAGGGCCGAAACCACTTGGACACCGGTCGATCCCGTTCCGATCACGGCGATGCGCCTGCCGTCGGTCATCAGCTCCGGATCCCACCGTGCGGTGTGCACGATCTGTCCTGCGAAAGTGTCCATGCCCGGGATCTCGGGGATCGACGGGTGATGCAACACGCCGGTGGCGCAGATGACGAAATCGGCTGTCAGGGTGTCACCGTCGCCTGTTGTGAGCGTCCACGACGTGGTGGTGCTGTCGTACCGGGCCTCGGTGACTTCGGTGTCGCACCGCAGATGGGCGTCGAGTCCGAATCGTTCCATGACGTCGCGGTGGTAGCGCTGGATGTCCTCACCGCTGGCCCAGATGTGGCTCCAGTCCGGTTTGGGCGCGAACGAGAACTGGTAGATCTGCGACGGCACATCGCAGGTGAGTCCCGGGTAGCGGTTCCAGTGCCAGACCCCGCCGACGTCCGAACCCTTCTCCAGGATCGTGAAATTCGTGAATCCTGCCTGTTTGAGCGTGTACGCGGTAGCGATGCCTGCCATCCCCGCGCCGATGATGACGATGCGGACCTCGCGGCTCATCGGGCCTCCTCACTGACTGCGAGCGCACGCCGGACCGTGGCAGGTGCGGTGCGCATCGATGCCTCGAATGCCGACTCCCGTCGGCCCCGCCGCATGAAGTGTGAACCGAGGCCCTCGAGATCGGCTGCGTCGGGCCGGATGACGACGACCTGCGTGCCACGCGCCCGCACTGCCGCCACCTCGCGGTCCAGCCCGATCGACATCGGCCGGCGCAGCAGCCGGTGCTCCAGCATTCCGCCGAATCCTGGTGCGCGCGTGCCTGGTTCGGAGGCCATGGGAGTGATCAGGTAGATGGTGTCGGCATCGTCGGAGGTGATGAGATCGACCGACGCGGTCGACGCGGCGCCACCGTCGACGAACTGCCTGCCGCTGATCGTCACCGGTGGCATCCAGCCCGGCACCGCCCAGGATGCGCGTAGCGCTTCGCCTGCCGTGGCCGCCGGCGCGCCGGGCGTCCCGAACACGACACGCTCGCCGCGCTGGTAGTCGAAGGCGACCATTCGGACACCGGGATGTGCCACCCACCCCGAGGAGACGGAGAATCCGTCGGCGAGACGCTGTAACCAGCCGGCATTGCCCCGGCCGACGGGCGCGATGCCGGTGGCGGCAGCGAGACCTCTTTGGCTGCCGAGCAATTTCGGGTTGAGCGGCCGGGGGATCGGAATCGGCGGGATGCCGGCCGGGGTGTCGGCGATGTGGCGGCGCAGGCGCTCGTCGGTTGAGGCGCCGCGCTGCATCGCGACGAGATCGCTCACCGTGGCGCCGCCGCCGAGCATCGTGACGAGCTCGGCGCCCGCCGAAGTGCCCTGCAGCACCGCGGCGTCGCGCGGATCCCACCCGGTTTCTTCGGCCAGGGCGTGCAGTGCGGCGACGATCCAGGCGCCGCCGATCGTGCCGCCGCAGCCGATCGCCAGTGCCGTTGTCATGACGTGGCCTCGGAATCGGGCTGCCCGGCATGAGCTTTCGATTGGCGGTCGATACGTTGCAGGTACGTGGACCGGCCCTGTTCGTCAAGGGCGGTCAGGGCACGGCGGTCATCGATCCTGTTTCGCACCGCGCGCTGGATCGCCTCCGGCACCAGGGCGTCGACAAGGGCCCACCCGGGGGCGACCCAACCCGGGACCGAGGTGCGGGCGGCCCGGGTGCGCAGGGTTTTGAGGATCGCCTCTGCGACGTCGTCGGGATCCACGGTGGGAAGGCCGTTTCCGAGCTGTACACCGGAGGCGAGCTCGGTGCGGACCGCCGACGGCAGCACTGCCGACACGGAGACCCCGGTGCCGGCGTACTCGCGCCGTGCCGCCAGCGAGGCGCCCAGCGCGGCGAACTTGCTGGCGTTGTAGGTCACCATGCCCGGGATCGGGATCATGCCCGCCATCGACGCCACGTTGACGACGTGACCGTGACCGCGGGCCACCATCGACGGGACGACCGCGCGCATGCCGTTCAGGACACCGCGCAGGTTGACGTCGAGGATCAGGTCGGTGGTCGCCTCGGATTCGGCGTCGAACGCGCCGAGCGGCATGACCCCGGCGTTGTTGACCAGGATGTCGATGCTGCCCGATTCTCGGACCGCATCGGAGACGAATCGATCCCACGACGACCGCTGCGTGACATCGAGGTAGGCCGCCCGGCAGCGGGGGATACCGGCTGCGGTCGTCGCGGCCACATCGGCATCGACATCGCCGATCCAAACGGTGGCGCCACGGGCGGAGAACAGGTCCGCCGTCTTGGCTCCGATGCCCCGCGCCCCGCCGGTGACGATGACCACCGCCCCGTCCACCGACGCCTTCTTCTGTGAAAACCGCACGTCATGCCTCCCCTGAGTCGTCTCACGACAGTTCGCATACTCACGGTATCTGAATACTTTGAGTTAATTCAATACCCAAAGTCCGCTTCGATCTATCATCAGCGAATGCCGCGGCTGACCAGGGCTCAACGCCAGGAACAGACGCGAGCCGAACTCTTGGAGGCCGCCAAACAGCGCTTCCTGGCCCACGGCTACGCCGCCACCAGCCTCGAAGACATCGCCGACGACGCGGGCTTCTCGAAGGGGGCCGTGTACTCCAACTTCGGCAGCAAGCCCAACCTGTGCCGCGATGTTCTCGAGCTGATCCATCGTGAGAAGTTCGCCGAGATGGCCGAACTCGCGATGTCCGACGCCGAGCTGGACAGTCGCGTGAGCGCTTTGAGCGCCTGGCTGGAGCGGACCGCGGGCGATGTCGGCTGGACCATGCTCGAACTCGAATTCGCGGTGCTGTCGCGGAACAACCCCGAGCTGGGCGAGATGATCACGGCATTGCGCAATGAGGCTGCGCAGATGGTGATCGACGTTCTGCAGTCGATGTCGGCCGAACTCGGGCTCAGCGAAGCGGAATTGGCGAACAATGACGTCGCGGCGAGCCTGGAGGATCTCGGCAATCTCCTGCTCAGTGCCGGGATCGGCCTCGGCATCCAGCGGGCCATCGACCCGTCGGTTCCGGCACGGCCATTCACCGACGCGTTCGGCCACCTGGTGAAACTGCTTGGCGCCCTGGGATCGCCGAAGTAACCCGAAGGAGTTTGGATGGTATTACCGGCCACCGCACTGTCGACCCGACGCCCGAGTCGCAGATCCCGCGCGTGTTATGGCATCGCACGCCGAACCCTTCTCACCCAGGTACGTAGATCGGTTGCCTACCAAGGAGATCGATCCGTCGAGGATCGCCTCGCCGCGATCGGTCGTCGCATCAACGCGCTCGCGCGGCTCCAGCGCCTTCGGCCGCGGCGGGGGTTGCGGGTCAGCCGGATCACGCTCGGTCATGTCACGATCGAGACCATCCGGACAGCCGAGTCGGCTCACCGCCCGCTTTCTGACGGCGCCATCCTCTACCTGCACGGCGGGGGGTTCTTTCTCGGCGGTTTCGACACCCACTCGCACGTCGTGGTCGCGCTTGCCCGCCGGACACAGCTTCCCGTGGTGCACGTCGAGTACCGACAGCACCCCGAGGTGACCGTCGACGAGTCCGTCGCAGACTGCCTGCGTGCCTACCGTTGGCTGTTGGACCAGGGGGCCGACCCCGCCAACACCGTCGTGGCAGGTGACTCCGCAGGCGGATTCCTGGCATTCGCAACCGTTCTCGCCGCCCAGGCGCAGGGGGTCGGTGCGCCGGCCGGCGTCGTCGGTGTCAGCCCGCTGCTCGAACTCGACGGTGAACGCCGCTCGGGCCATCCCAACTTCGCCGCGGACCGGATGGGGATCGGGCTCGCCCTGCCGATGATCGTCGAATGCGTCGGCCCCAAGAGTTCGAACGGTCACGCCTTGTCACCGGTCAACGGGGAACTCGCCGATTTTCCGCCGAGCCTGATCATCGCGGCGGAATCGGAAGCGCTGCGATGCGATGCCGAACGCATGCACGAGGTGCTGACTGATGCCGGCCGGGAGTGCACTCTCAAGGTCTGGCCCGGTCAGTTACACGCGTTCCCGGCGTTTCTTCCGTTTCTGCCGGAGAGCCGTGAGGCCCGCGACTGCATCGTGGAGTTCGTTCAGGACTGTTTGGGCACGAGTAGCCGAAGTGCGCCCGGCACCGCGGACACCGTGACCGGCAACGGGAGTGCGAAGTCCCCATCGGCGTAGGCGTTGATGCCCGGGCATTCGACGTGGACCGACTTGGCGCGCCTGGTGGTCACCTCGGCGAGGTCGACATGGGTGCCCTTGAAAACCGTGGGGAACAGGCGGATCAACCTGGTGCGGGATGCCGACGTGATCATCGTGACGTCGAGCAGCCCGTCCGAATGGTCGGCGCCGGGACAGATCAACATGCCGCCGCCATAGCTGCGGGTGTTGCCGAATGCCGCCAGGGTGAGGTCGGTGCGGATCTCCGGGCCATCGTCGAACGTCAGCCGGAACGGCAGCAGCCGTAGCTTCGAGATCTCCGCGAGCATCGCGACGTTGTAGCGCATGCGGCCGTGCGGCCAGCGCATCCGGTTGGTCCGGTCGCTGACCAGAGAATCGAACCCGGCGGCCATCACGGTGCCGAACCACTTGACCGCGCCGGAGGTGTCTTCGATGCGGCCAAGGTCGACGGTCTCGGTATGGCCGTCGGCGACGATGTCGGCGGCGGCCTCGGGATCGCCTGTCGGCAAATGGTATTCGCGGGCATGGTCATTGCCGGTCCCGGCGGGGACGATGCCCAGCGGAACATCACCGGTGGCCAGCGCCTGCAGGGCCAGTGAGATCACCCCGTCGCCGCCGACCACGATGAGGGCGTCGGTGCCGCGGTCGAGCGCGTCGTCGACCAGACGGCGGGCGTGCGCGGCATCGGTTCCGACGATCGCGCACACGTCGATACCGCGCCGCTGGAGCTGTGCGACCGCCCGCTCGGCCGCATGCGGCGCGTTGCCATGCCCCGACATGGGATTGGTCAGGACCGTGACCTGATTCACGGAATCAGCTTGCCCGGGTTGAGGATTCCGGCCGGATCCAGGGTGGCCTTGACGGCCCGCAACACCTCGACACCGAGGTCGCCGATCTCGTCCCGCATCCAGGGACGGTGATCCGCGCCGACCGCGTGATGGTGGGTGATGGTGCCGCCGCCCTGCACCATCGCGTCGGAGGCCGCGGTCTTGGCGGCTTGCCACTGCTCGATCGGATTACCGCGCTGGGCGGCGACGACCGTGAAGTACAACGAGGCGCCGGTGGGGTACACATGCGAAATGTGACACATCACCAGGGCGGGCGTGCCGGATTCGGCGAGCGAGGTGGTCAGCGCCCCGGTGACCGCGGCCTTCAGCTCGGCCAGGTTGGACCACGTGGTGGCGGTTTCCAGCGTTTCGCACAGCGCGCCGGCGGCCAGCAGGGAATCGCGTAGATACGGTGCGTTGAATCGCCCGTGTTCCCACGCCCGGGCCGGCGCGTCACCCAGCGAGGTGCCGCCGTGGGCCTGCATGACGGCGCGGGTCTCCTCGTGGCGGCTCTCGGTGTGGGCCGCGCTGCCCTCGAACAGCGTGATGGCCAGGCAGCCGCCGGTGATGCTCTGCTCGCCAATGCTTTCGGTGGTCGCGAGGTTCACGCCGGTCTCGGCCTCGTCGGACAGCCGGATCACCGTCGGGCCCGTGCCGGTCTGGGTGACGGCCCGCAGTGCCTCGGCGCCGGTGGCGAAATCCGGGAAGGACCAGGCCTCGTAGCGCGTGGTCTCAGGCACCGGATGAACCCGAACCCGGACCCGGGTGATGACGCCGAACACGCCTTCCGAGCCCAGGAGTAGCTGGCGCAGATCGGGTCCGGCGGCCGAGGCCGGAGCGCGACCGAGGTCCAGCGTGCCCGCCGGGGTGACGGCGCGCAGGCCGCGCACCATGTCGTCGAAGCGGCCGTATCCGGCCGAATCCTGCCCGGAGGACCGGGTGGCGGCGAACCCGCCGATCGTGGCGAACTGGAAGCTCTGCGGAAAGTGGCCCAGCGAGAAGCCGTGCGCCCCGAGCAACGCCTCGGCCTGCGGTCCGGTGACGCCCGCGCCGAGCTCGGCCTCGCCGGTCACGGGGTCGATGCTGTGCAGGGCATCGAACCGGCGCAGGTCCAGCGTGACGATCGCGGAGAAATCGCCGCGAAGCGGATCCAGGCCGCCCACGACGCTGGTTCCGCCGCCGAACGGGACGACGGCGATGCGATGCTCGGCACAGTGGGCCAGGATCGCGGCGACCTCGTCGTCAGAGCCCGGGATCAAGACCGCGTCGGGCGCATCTTGGATTCCGGAATCGTTGCGGCGCAACAGGTCCAGCGTCGACTTCCCGCCGGCGTGCAGCAGTCGCGACATCGTGTCGGTACTGCAGTTTTGTGCACCGACGATCGCGGCGAGGGCGTCGCGGTCGGCGTCGGACAGGGCGGACGGCCGCAACTGCACCCGGTCGGGTGTCGGTTCCGCCGCGGGTGCGGCCTCGACGCCCAGGGCCTGCTGGAGCAGGGACCGGATTCCGTCGGAAAGTGGCTTGGCTGCCTGCGGGTCGCCCCAGGCATTCCACTTCATCGGAGGCAGAAACTGTTCAGCCGGCTGAGTCATGCGTTACAGTATTACACATGATGTCAATCAGTAACGAGAGATCGCTGAGCGACCAGATCTTGGAGGCCGCCGCCAGTTGCGTGCTGGCCTTCGGTGTCGACCGGGTGACACTGGCCGAGATCGCCCGGCGGGCCGGGGTCAGCCGCCCGACCGTGTACCGCCGCTTCCCGGACACGCAGTCGATCCTGGCCGCGCTGCTCACGGCGCGGATCGTGGGTGTGCTGGACGAAACCGGCAGCCAGGGGCCCGGGCGTGCGGCGCTGGTGACCCGCATGGTGACGGTGGCCGCACGGCTGCGCCACGACGAGGTGATCATGGCGGTCCTGCACTCCGCGCCGGAGGTGGCGATGGTCTACATCGCCGAGCGGCTGGGCACCAGCCAGCAGATCCTGATCGACGCACTGGCCGGCGAGCTCAAGCTCGCGCAGGAGGTAAGTCAGAAGAACGACCGTGTCCGGTCCGGGGACCCCCGCCAGCTGGCCACCATGTGCCTGCTGATCACCCAGTCCGCGATCCAATCCGCCCAGATGGTCGAGCCGATTCTCGACGCCGACGCTCTGGCCGCCGAACTGTCCCACGCATTGAACGGATACCTAGCCTCGTGACCGGACCGACCGCGCTCAATCGCGCCAGGCGCACAACCGAATTGGCCGCCCTGGCCGATGGGGAACAGATCGATGTGATCGTCATCGGCGCCGGTATCACCGGTGTGGGCATCGCGCTGGATGCCGCCACCCGGGGCCTGCAGGTGGCACTGGTGGAGAAACACGATCTCGCCTTCGGCACCAGCCGGTGGAGTTCGAAACTGGTGCACGGCGGTCTGCGCTATCTGGCCACCGGCAACGTCGGGATCGCCCGCCGCAGCGCGATCGAACGCGGAATCCTGATGACCCGCAACGCACCTCACCTCGTCAAGGCCATGCCGCAGCTGGTACCGCTGCTCCCGTCGATGGGGCGCACGTCGCGAGCGTTGGTGCGCACCGGATTCGTGGCCGGCGACGGCCTGCGCAGGCTGGCGGGAACCAGTGCGTCGATCCTGCCGCGCTCCAGTCGGGTGGACGCACATCGTGCGGTCGAGTTGGCCCCGACGGTGCGCACCGAGGGCCTCGACGGGGCCTACCTGGCCTACGACGGCCAGCTCATCGACGACGCCCGACTGGTCGCCGCCGTTGCCCGCACCGCCGCACAGCACGGGGCCCGCATCCTGACCCGTGTCTCCGCGAGCGCGGCCGACGCCACCTCGGTGCGCCTGACCGACGAACTCACCGGGCAATCCTTCGACGCGAACGCCCGGGTGGTCATCAACGCGGCGGGGGTGTGGGCCGGCGATCTCGATCCCGCGATCAAGCTGCGTCCCAGCCGCGGCACGCATCTGGTGTTCGACGCCGCGGCGTTCGGCAATCCCACCGCGGCACTGACCATTCCGATACCGGGGGAGCTGAACCGGTTCGTCTTCGCGATGCCCGAACAGCTCGGCAGGGTCTACCTCGGGTTGACCGACGAGGACGCTCCGGGGCCGATTCCCGATGTACCCCAGCCGACTCCGGGTGAGATCGCCTTCCTGCTCGACACTGTCAACACGGCGCTGGCCACCGACCTGACCACCTCGGACGTGCGCGGTGCCTATGCCGGTCTGCGGCCGCTGATCGACACCGGCGAAGGCAACACGGCCGACGTGTCCCGCGAGCACGCGGTCGTTGAGTCGGCGAACGGGGTGTTCAGCATCATCGGCGGCAAGCTCACCGAATACCGGTACATGGCCCAGGACGCGCTGGACCGGGCGCTCGCCTTGCGCGGGCTGTCCGTCGCCGACTGCCGCACGGCCAACCTGCCGCTCGTCGGCGCTCCGGCCAATCCGGTGTCCACGTTGCGATCTGAGCATCCGCTGCCGTCCTCGTTGGTGGCCCGGTACGGGGCCGAGGCGCCGAATGTGATCGCTCGGTCGCGGTGCGCTCGCCCCACCGACCCGGTGGCCGACGGAATCGACGTCATCCGCGCCGAGTTCGAGTACGCGGTCACCCACGAAGGCGCTCTGTGCGTCGACGACATTCTCGATCGCCGTACGCGCATCGGGCTCGTGGGCGGCGACCGCGAGCTCGCGGCTGGGGCTGCCGCCGAGATGATCGCCGAATTCGGGGAAGTCGAGTAGCCCACGCGGTTGGCGGGAAGGGCCCCTGCACGATGGCGATGCGGCTCACCGGGTGACGCCGATCCACCTGACCAACGATCTGGCAGGGGTCGGCTGAACCCGGGCGGGACTACAGTCGGGTCGTGGCGGCGATGACCCAGGCGCCCGTGCTGATCGTCGGAGCCGGGGTGGCGGGGCTCGCGAGTGCGGCCCTGCTGGCCCAGCACGGGGTCGAATCGGTGCTGGTGGAAAAGCGGCGCGAGGTGTTCATCTACCCGAAGGCGCGCAACCTGACCTTCCGCACATGCGAGATCCTTCGCGGGCTGGGACTGGGCGACCAAGTGCACGCGGTGGCCGACGGCGCGTCGAGTGTGGTGCTCAAACCGACCCTGAACAGCGCCTCGGCGGAGCCCGCGATGGATGTCGAGGCGATCTTCGCCGGGTTCGCCGGTCTCAGCCCGGAACCGGTGGTCCAGTACTGCCCACAGAGCCGCCTGGAACCCATCCTGCTCGGGGATATCCGCCGACGCGGGAGCCAGGTCCGCTACGGCACCACCCTGGTGAATTTCACCGAGGAAGCCGACGGTGTCACCGCCGAGTTGGCCTCGGATGCCGGGACCGAGACGGTGCGCGCCGACTATCTGATCGCCGCCGACGGTGTGCACAGCCCGATCCGCACCACGGTCGGCATCGGCACCTCGGGCCATGGCGCATTGCCGATCTTCGTGGTCTTCATCTACTTCAGGGCCCAGTGGCGGTCATTCGTCCCCGATCTCGGCGATGGCGATGCGATACAGGTGCGCAACTCCGAAGTCGACGGCATCTTCGTGGTCATCGACGCTGACCGCGGCATGTTCATCACTACCTACCTGCCTGACCGCGGCGAGTCGGCTGACCAATTCACCCCGGACTATTGCCGTGAGGTGCTCACCGCGGCGATCGGTGAATCGATCGACCTGGAGATCATCGAAGTGGCACCGTGGCAGCCATACGAACAGGTTGCCGACCAATTGCGCAGCGGACGAACGTTTCTGGTCGGCGACGCCGCGCACACCATGCCGCCGTTCAAAGCCGGCGGGGCGAACATCGCCATCCAGAGTGCGCACAACCTGGCCTGGAAGTTGGCGGCCGTACGGACCGGCGCCGCCGGATCGGGGTTGCTCGACACCTATCACGACGAGCGGCATCCGATCGGCCGATTCGCCGCCCGCCAATCTCTGATCGGGCCGCCACTGGCCCTGCTCAAGCTCGCCGATGCCGCGCCCGGATTGCTGGCCGGCGAAGAGGCGCCGATCTTCGACATGATCCTGGGATACCAATACCACTCGGCGGCAGTCGTTTCCGATGGCGAGCCAACCGGTACGGTGAGCTTCGTCGAGGACCTGCGCGGCCAACCCGGAACCCGGATGCCGCACATCTGGCAGTCCCGTGACGGAAAATCGGTGTCCACTCTCGATCTGATCGACCATGGATTCGCGTTGTTCACCGCGGGGGATCCGCAGGCATGGACTGTTGCGGCATCAGCGGCAGCGGGAACGTCCGGTACGACGCCGGCGGTGCATCCGCTGAACGACGGGGGAGTGGCGCAGACCGGCCTCAGCCCGGGCGGCGCGCTCCTGGTCCGTCCCGACGATTTCGTCGGGTGGCGCACCGAGAAGCTACCCGCTGATCCGGAAACCGCACTGCGTCAAGCGCTTTCGTCGATACTCGATCGGTGATGTGGCGGTCCGTCACCCGGCCAGTGCGGCGTCCCGGACCGCTGAACTGGTGTGGCGCTGCCACAATGCCTGCGCACCTACCAGCAGTGGCGGTTCGAGTTCGGCTACCACCACCCGGCCGTCCATGGCCTCACCCGCCGCAGTGGTTACGAACGCGACGGCGCCCGTCGTCAGCGGGGCGGCGACGGTGGCCGAACCCTGGACCCGGCTCACCGCATAGTCGGGTTCGAAACCGGCTCGTCGGCACGCGCCCATCAGGAAATCGCTGTAGTAGGAAGCGCCCGGGGGAGCCCACAGCGCAATCCGCTCTCCGGCGAGTTCGTGAATGTCCACGACCGGCTGGGCGGCCAGCCGGTGTTCGCGAGGAACAGCCAGTCGCACCCGGTCGTACCCCACGACGGCCGTGGCCAGTTCATTGGTCGGGACTACCCCGCGGCGCAGACCGAGGTGAACCGTGCCGTCGAGCACCGCACCGATGAGCTGATCGGGGTACAGCTGGCGGAAGATGAAGGAGGTCTCGGGGAATGCGATGATGGCCGGTTCGAGCCGGGTATAGACCTCAGTTCCGCTGAGGGCCGGGGTGTGGCCGATGACGAAGACCTCGGCGGCGCCACCGGCGGTCTGTTCCACCCGTTCGGCCACGGTGCGCGCCGCGGCCAGCAGGGTTCTACCTTCGGTCAGCAGTAACTCACCGGCGCGGGTGAGTGCCAGCCGACGGCCTTCGCGGCGGAACAAGGCGGCGTTGAGCTCCTTCTCCAATTGCTGCATGGAACTGCTGAGGGCTTGCTGGCTAATGTGCAACGCGGAAGCGGCGGCCGTGATGCTGCCCGCTTCGCCGATCGCAATGAATTGACGTAAACGTCGTAAATCAGGGGCATTCGTTGACACTCGCCAAGTCTATCCACAACCAAATCTTGTGAATATCTCGATAACTTGCGTTATCCATCTGTCGATCACGGAACTAGGCTGCCAGCTGTGAGCAAACTAGAAGGTAGATCGGCGATTGTTGCTGCCGGCGCGAAGAACCTTGGTGGCCTGATCAGCGCGACGTTGGCTTCGAGGGGTGTCAACGTAGCGGTTCACTACAACAGTGCCGCCACCGAGTCCGACGCCGACAAGACGGTCGCCGCGGCCCAGGCCGCCGGGGTGAAGGCCATCAAAGTGCAAGGCGACCTGACGGTTCCGGCCAACGTCGAAAAGCTCTTCGACACGGCCATCGACGCATTCGGAAGCGTTGACATCGCGATCAACACCGTCGGCAAGGTGCTGCGCAAGCCGTTCATGGAAACCACTGAGGCCGAATATGATTCGATGTTCGACGTCAACGCCAAGGCGGCGTACTTTTTTCTGCAGCAGGCGGGGAAGCGGCTCAACGACAACGGGTCGGTGGTCACCATTGTGACCGCACTACTGGCGGCCTACACCGACGGGTACTCGACCTACGCGGGCTCCAAGAGTCCCGTCGAGCACTTCACCCGGGCCGCGTCGAAGGAATTCGGGGTGCGCGGCATCAACGTCAACAACGTCGCCCCCGGTCCGATGGACACGCCGTTCTTCTATCCGCAGGAGACCCCGGAGCGGGTCGAGTTCCACAAGTCGCAGGCAATGGGCAACCGGCTGACCGAGATCACCGACATCGCCCCGCTGGTGGTGTTCCTCGCCGACGAGGGGCACTGGATCAACGGGCAGACCATCTTCGCCAACGGCGGTTACACCACGCGGTAGACGGGCTCAGAACGCCGAATGGCCAGTTACTGCACAGCTTTTCGTTGAAAGTGTGCAATAACTGGCCACTCGAGCCTGCTGAAGAATTACAGTGGGATGTTCTTGTGACGACCGCGCCGGTGCGGGGCCTCGGCAAGCGCCTGCGTCAGCTTGCTACGAGTGTGAGCCGGGTCGATCTTCTCGTCGACCACGCCGATCTCGATCGCGGAATCCACACCGCCGGCGATGCGCTCGTGCTCGATCGCCAGCTCCTCGTGCAGCGCCTCACGCTCGTGATCCGGAGCGGCGGCCAGCTTGCGCTTGTGCAGGATGCCCACGGCGGCCTTGGCGCCCATGACGGCGACCTCGGCGTCTGGCCAGGCGAACACCTTGGTGGCATTGAGCGAACGGGAGTTCATCGCGATGTAGGCGCCGCCGTAGATCTTGCGGGTCACCAGCGTCACGCGGGGGACCGAGGACTCACCGAAGGCGTGCAGCAGCTTGGCGCCGCGGCGCACCACACCGCCCCACTCCTGGTCTACGCCGGGCAGATAGCCCGGGACGTCGACGACGACGACCAGCGGGATTCCGAACGCGTCGCACAGCCGCACGAAACGTGCCGACTTCTCGGCGCTTTCGGAGTTCAGGCAGCCGCCGAGCCGCAACGGGTTGTTGGCGATCACGCCGACCGACCGGCCGGCCAGCCGGCCGAGACCGACGACGATCGACGGGGCCCACTTGGCCTGGAATTCCTCGAACGGCACGCCCTCGTCGAGCAGCGCCTCGATGATCGGGTGCACGTCGTAGGCGCGGCGGGCCGACTCCGGCATCAGCGCCGTCAGGTCGGTGTCGCCGGCCTCGGCCTTGTTCCGGTCGAAATGGCCCTGCTGGCTGAACAATCCGACCAGGCGACGGCCGCGCTCGTAGGCGTCGAGCTCGTCGTCGGCGACGATGTGGCACACGCCGGACTTCTTGTGGTGAGCGTCGGGGCCGCCGAGCGACACCATGTCGACATCCTCACCGGTGACACTGCGCACCACGTCCGGACCGGTGACGAACACCTTGCTGTCCGGGGCCATGATGATGACGTCGGTCAGGGCGGGGCCGTAAGCCGCACCGCCGGCGGCGAATCCGACGACCACCGAAATCTGCGGGATGTACCCCGACGCCCGGATCATCGCCTCGAAGACCAGGCCGACCGCGTGCAGCGCCTTGACGCCCTCGGCCAGCCGGGCACCACCCGAGTGCCAGATCCCCACGATGGGGCTCTGCTCCTCGATCGCGGTGTCGTAGGCATTGACGATGTGGGCACAGCCCTCGATGCCCATGGCGCCGCCCATCACGGTGCCGTCGGTGCAGAACGCCACCGTACGAACGCCGTTGACGGTGCCGGCCGCGGCCAGCACACCGGAGCGGTCCCGCTCGTGCAGCAGCTCGACACTGCCGTCATCGAAGAAGGTCTGCAGGCGCAGCAGCGGGTCGCGTGGGTCGAGCGATTCAGCAGCAGTTTCGGGGGCCATGATCGTCATAAAGGTCTCCTTTGATGGAAAGCGCTGGGTCTCAGTACTTCCCGAAGGCGAGCGCGACGTTGTGCCCACCGAATCCGAACGAATTGTTGATGGCGTACTTGAAGTCGCCCTGTCGCGGCTCACCGGCCACCACGTCCAGATCGATCTCCGGATCAAGGTTGCGCAGGTTGAGCGTCGGGGGAATGACGCCGTCTCGCAGCGCCATAACGGTCAGGATGGACTCCACTGCGCCGACCGCACCGACCGAATGGCCGAGCGCGGACTTGGGCGCGTAGACGGCGGGCACATGGCCGCGCATCGCGTTGTTGATGGCTTTCCCCTCGGCCACATCGCCGACGCTGGTGCCCGTGGCATGCGCGTTGATGTGATCGATGTCTGTGGGCTGCAGACCCGCCAGCTGAATGGCGCGGGTCATGGCGTAACCGGCCTGCTCACCATTGGGGTCCGGCGCCACGATGTGGTAGCCGTCAGAGGTGATGCTCGCGCCCATGAGGCGGCCCAGGATGTTCGCTCCGCGAGCCTTGGCGTGCTCCTCGGTCTCGATCACCATGAGCGCGGCGCCCTCACCGAACACAAACCCGTTGCGGTCCTTGTCGAACGGCTTGCAGGCACCCGGCGGATCGTCGTTGCTGTTGGACAGGACGATGCGCATCTGGGCGAAGCCGGCGATCGGCACCGCTTCGATCTTTGTCTCGACGCCACCACAGATGGCGATGTCGGCTTCGCCGAGAACGATATTGCGCCACGCGTTGGCGATGGCCTCGGAACCGGACGCACATGCCGAGATCAGGGTGCTGACCCCGGCCTTGGCCTTGCGTTCGAGCCCGACCGCCGCCGCCGCCCCGTTCGGCATGTACATCTGAACAACGAGCGGCGACACGGCGCGCAGCCCCTTGTTCCGCATGGCGTCGTAGGCGAACAGGAGTTCCTCGGAGGAACCCATGCCGGTGCCAATGGACACCATGAGTCGTCGGGTATCGACCTCCGGCGAGCCAGCGTTGGCCCAGACCCGGCGGCCGATCACCGTCGACATCTTCTGCAAATATGACAACCGGCGCAGTTCAACCCGCGTCAGCTCGTGATCGAAGTCCTCTAGGAGGTGCCCGCCGATGCGAACCGGTAGGTCGTACTGCTCGACGAACGAATCAGTGAGTAACCGGATCCCGCTCTGACCGTCGAGCAGCTTCTTCCAGGTGTTCTCAGCATCGGTTGCCAGCGCCGTTGACATGGCTACGCCGGTGACAACCACATTGGGAAGACCGTTCCCAGTGGACAATCCCGCCATATTTGCTGTGTTCTTCCTTCCGTGCTTTCCCTCGGTGTGGGTGCCTTCCGGGGTTACCTATCGGGTTTCTACCCGTTGTCAGTACTTCCCGAACGCCAGAGCCACATTGTGGCCACCGAATCCGAACGAGTTGTTGATGGCGTACTTGTAGTCGCCATAACGAGGCTCGCCCGCAACCACATCGAGATCGATCTCAGGATCCGGCGTTTCGTAGTTAAGCGTCGGGGGGATGACCCCGTCGCGCAACGCGAGCACCGTCAACACCGACTCCAGCGCACCGACTGCGCCGATCGAGTGACCCAGCGCCGACTTCGGCGCGTAGACCGCGGCGTTCTGGCATCCGGCAACGCGGATGGCATTGGCCTCGGCGGTGTCGCCGATCGGGGTGGCCGTGCCGTGGGCATTGATGTGGTCGATGTCCTTGGCTTCCAGACCCGCGGTTTCCATCGCCCGCTTCATCGCGGCACCGGCACGGTGACCGTTGTCCGCCGGAGCGACCATATGGAATGCGTCCGAGGTGATACCGGCACCCATGATGCGGGCCAGCGGCTTGGCGCCACGGGCCAGGGCATGCTCCTCGGTTTCGATGATCATCATCGCGCCGGCCTCGCCGAACACGAATCCGTCACGGTCCTTGTCGAACGGCCGCGACGCACCCTGGGGGTCGTCGTTGCGGGTCGACATGGCGCGCATCATCGAGAACGCCGCGATCGGCAGCGCCTCGATACCGCCTTCGACGCCTCCGACGACGGCGAAGTCAGCGTCACCCATCACGATCTGACGCCAGCCGTGGGCGATGGCCTCAGATCCCGACGAACACGCCGACACCGGCGTGATGACCCCGGCGCGGGCGCCGAGCTCAAGTCCGGCGACCGCGGCCGCACCGTTGGGCATGATCATCTGAACGGCGAGCGGGCTGACCTTGCGGATCCCGCCCTCGTTCATCGCGTCGTAGGTCTCGACGATCTTCTCGCCACCGCCGAGGCCCGTGCCGATCACGACGGCGAACCGATCGGGATCGACCTCGGGCGCACCGGCGGTCTTCCACAGCCGTCGGGCGAGCACCAGTGACATGCGCTGCACGTAGGAATTACGGCGCAGCTCGATGCGCGTCAAGTGACTGTCGATGTCATCGACCAGGTGGCCACCGATACGCACCGGAAGGTCCCACTTGGTGACGAAGTCGTCGGTCAACTCACGGATGCCGCTTTCTCCGGCCAGGAGGCCCTTCCACGTGCTCTCGATGTCAGCAGCGAGCGCCGTGGTGGCCTCCACGGCAGTCACCACGACGTTCGGGAAGCCTCCGTTAGCAGTGGAAGGTCTGGTCATTCCGAGCCAAACTTCTCGCGCAGGGCGGCGGCAGCCTCGGGGTTCTCTTCTTCGAGCTTCTGGATGTAGGAGACGACGTCACCCACGGTGCGCAGGCCGGCGAGATCCTCGTCGGGGATCTTCACGCCGTACTTGTCCTCGGTCTGCACGGCGATCTCGACCATCGACAGCGAGTCGATGTCCAGGTCGTCGACGAACGACTTCTCCGGGGTCACCTCAGACGGCTCGATGCCGGTGACCTCTTCGATGATCTCGGCGAGACCGGCGATGATTTCTTCTTGACTGGCGGCCACAATGGCTCCTTCTTGTTGTTGACAGCGCCCTCCGGGTGCGGAGGACATCTCGGGACGTTCGTTTGTTACTGCGATATTCAGTTGTCGCTCGACCTAGAGCTCGTTCAAGCCATCCAGGTCTGCGGGAGCCTTGACCGCGCGGGTCGGGGTGCCCTTCAGTTCACGCTTGGCGATACCCACCAGGGTGCCCGCCGGCGGGAACTCGACGATCCCGGCGCGCTCGGCACCGGAGAAACGGTCCCGCATGGTGGCGGTGCACAGGTCCCAGCGCACCGGCTTGGTCAGCTGGGACACCAGCTTCTCCATCGCATCGGCTGCCGAGGCGACCGGCTGGCCGTCGGCATTCGACAGAAGTGTCGCGGTCGGCTCGGAGGTTGTTACAGACGCGGCGGCGGCGGCGTAGCCATCCAGCGCGGAAGCCATGTAATGGGTGTGGAACGCGCCTGCGGTCGCCAGCTGACGGACGCGGGCCTTGGCCGGCGGATCCTCGGCGAGCTTCTCCAACGCCGCGATCGCGCCGGCGGCCACGATCTGGCCGGCGGCGTTGCGGTTGGCGGGGACCAGGTCGAGCGACTCCAGCCGGGCCAGCACCTCGGCCTCGTCGCCACCGAGCACCGCCGACATGCCGGTCGGCTCCACGGCGCAGGCCTTGGCCATCTCGGCGCCACGGGTGGCGGCCAGCTTGACCGCATCATCCGCGGAGATGACGCCGGCAATGGCGTAGGCGGCGATCTCGCCGACCGAATGGCCCGCGACGATGGTCTCGGCGGTCTCGGGAACGCCGCGTTTGGTCAGTTCCTCGTAGGCCAGCAGGGTGGCGGCTACCACCAGCGGCTGCGTCACCGCGGTGTCAGTGATCTCCTCGGCGGTGGCGGTGGTTCCCAGACGCGCCAGATCCAGGCCACTGATCTGCGACCACGTGGCGAGGCGATCGGCCGCACCGGGCAGCTCCAGCCAAGGGGAGAGCATGCCGGGCGTCTGCGATCCCTGTCCGGGAGCAAGCAATGCGAGCACGGGTTGAGGCACGTCATTAAGAGAACACTGTGAAGACGGTTTTGTGGGGTGTAAGAGATTATGAACCTTGTCTTATGTTTTTGTAGGTTCCCCACAAAAGTGCATGTGATGCGACATTGCCTTCACCGCAGCGAAATCTGTCACAGCCTCTCGGATGTCCGGTGAGCCCGGTTCGGGCCCACTATCGGACGGAATGCGCCGGGCGGATTGCCGGTATCACGACGGTTCCGGCATTTGGCGTGCTCGGCTGGTATGCCTGTTTGCTCAACCTGCCGACCGTCGACGCCACGCGCAGCACGTAGGCGTCCCGCGGCACGGCGGGATCGCGGCCGGTGAAGTCGCCGATCCGTTTCAGCCGGTAGCGCACCGTGTTTGGATGAACGAACAATTTGCGTGCGCAAGCTTCTATGGCGCCGCCTGAATCCAGGAACGCGTCGAGCGTCTCGGTTAGCGCTGGGCCGGCATCGGCCAACGGGCGCATGACCTCGCTTTCCAGTGCCGCGATGGCCGTTGCATCGCCCAGTAGGGCCCGTTCCGGCAGCAACTCCCGCGCTGACACCGGGCGGGGTGCACCGGGCCAGCCGGCCACCGCGTTCATCCCGGAGATGGCCTCGGTGGCGCTCCGGTGCGCGGCCGTCAGCGTGGGGGAGGTCGGCCCGACCACCACCGGGCCGTCGGCGAACACCGACAGCAGGTCGACCAGGAAACGATCGGTTGCTGACAGCGGGCCCGAGACGATCGTGATGAGCCAGGTTCCGTGCACATCGGACAGCGCCGCCCGGTCATTGCGCTTCACGACGTCGTGGATGTCGTCGCGGGCCAGGTCCAATCGGTCCGGACGCGGCAGGCCGACGATCACCGTGGCCGGCGCGGTGGCGTCCCAATTCAGCGCCGCCGCCTGGGACTGCAGCTCAGGTCCGGAATCGCCGCGCACCACCGCGTCGACGACATTGGCCTCCATCCGCAGATCCCAGGCCCCGCGGGCCTCGGCCTGGTCGGCGTAGGCGCTGGCGGCCGCGAAGGCCAGGTCCCGGCTGTAGCGCAGGATGCCCGCGGTCAGCGCGTTGAGCTGCTCCTCGGATCGGGCCAGCAGCGGCACCACCTCCTCGAAGAACTCCATCGAGGTCCGCACCATCTCGACCGACTGGCGCAGTGCGATGCGGCGGCGCAGGTCCTGTGGCACCACCTCGAACGCCTGGGCGGTATAGCTGACGTCGCTTTCCGGGTCTCGCATCCACTCGACGAAGTTGACCACGGCGGTCTGTACCACCAGCTGGACGCTGGCCCGCTGCGACGCGTCCAGATCGGAGAAGAAGTCGAGACGCTCGGCCATGGCGTGCACCGCCTCGGTGGCCAGTCGGCCGGAGTACTGCTTCAACCGGCGCAGCACCGAGTCGGGAACGCTCTCCAGGACCTCGACGGTCGATTTGGGCGGAACGAACCGCTTGTCGGGCATCCCTAAAAGCTACGCCAATATTCTGGTGGATTCCTCCAAGCCACCCCTCCGGCGGGCGGTCGCTCCCGTATGGAGCGACCGCCCGTTCGGAGATCTTGGCTAGGCGCTTCCGGTGTCGACGTAGGACACCGCGGCGGCGAACACGTCGTCGATCTTGTACTGCTTGGCCGCCGCGATCGCCACCGAGGGATCGATCTCGCCGTCCCGGGCCAGCCCCTCCAGCGCTGCCACCACGACCGACTCGGCGTCGGTATTGAAGTAGCGCCGTGCGGCGGGCCGGGTGTCGGAGAAGCCGAAGCCGTCGGTACCCAGCGTGATGTAGGTCCCCGGGACCCACTGCCGGATCTGCTCGGGCACTGCCCGCATCCAGTCCGACACCGCCACCACCGGGCCGGCCGCGTCGGCCAGGGCGCTGGTCACATGCGGGGTCCGGGCGGGCTGATCGGGATGCCGCAGCCGGTGCCGCTCGATCTCCACGCCCTCGCGGTTGAGCTCGCCCCAGCTGGTCACCGACCACACGTCGGCGGCCACGTCCCAATCTGCCGCCAGCATGTCGGCAGCCCGGAGCGCTTCGGGCATCGACACCCCCGACGCCAGGATCTGGGCGGTGTTCGTCCGTTGTTCGGGCGCCCGGCGGTACCGGTACATCCCGCGCAACAGGGCCTCGGTGTCCAGATCGGCCGGCTCGGCGGGCTGGACGTAGGGCTCGTTGTAGATGGTGATGTAGAAGAACACGTTCTCGGCGTGCTCGCCGTACATCCGCTGCAGACCGCTCTCGATGATGTGGGCGACCTCGTAGGCGAACGCCGGGTCGTAGGTCACCGCGGCCGGGTTGGTCGCCGCCAGCAGCAGCGAATGTCCGTCGGCGTGCTGCAGGCCCTCGCCGGTCAGCGTGGTGCGTCCGGCCGTCGCCCCGAGCACGAAGCCCTTGGCCATCTGATCGGCGGCGGCCCACAGGCCATCGCCGGTGCGCTGGAACCCGAACATCGAATAGAAGATGTAGATCGGGATCATGGGCTCGTTGTGGGTGGAGTACGACGTGCCCACCGCGGTGAACGACGCTGTCGACCCGGCCTCGTTGATGCCCTCGTGCAGGATCTGGCCGATCTCGGATTCCTTGTACGCCAGCATCAATGCCGAGTCCACCGACGTGTACAGCTGCCCGTTGCGGTTGTAGATCTTCAGGCTCGGGAACCACGAGTCCATGCCGAAGGTGCGGGCCTCGTCGGGGATGATCGGCACCAGGCGCGGACCGATGTTCTTGTCCCGCAACAGTTCCTTGAACGTGCGCACCGTCGCCATGGTGGTGGCCACGGCCTGGTTGCCGGAGCCCTTCTTCAAGGCGGAGTAGGCATCGGATGCGGGCAACGCCAGCGGCGTGGTCTTGTTGCGTCGCGCCGGGACGAACCCGCCCAGGGCGCGGCGCCGGTCCAGCAGGTACCGGATCTCGGGCGCCTCGGGCCCCGGGTGGTAGTACGGCGGCAGGTAGGGGTCCTGCTCCAGCTGCTCATCGCTGATCGGCACCCGGGTGACGTCGCGGAAATCCTTGAGGTCTTGCAGCGCAAGCTTTTTCATCTGGTGCGTGGCGTTGCGGCCCTCGAAGTGGCTGCCCAGCGTGTAGCCCTTGATGGTCTTGGCCAGGATGATCGTCGGCTGGCCCTTGTGCTCCATCGCGGCGCGGTAGGCGGCATAGACCTTTCGGTAGTCGTGACCGCCGCGCTTGAGATTCCAGATCTCCTGGTCGGTCATCGGCTCGACCAGGGCCTTGGTGCGTGGGTCACGGCCGAAGAAGTGATCGCGCACGTAGGCGCCGTCGTTGGCCTTGTACGTCTGGTAGTCGCCATCAGGCGTGGTATTCATCAAATTGACCAGCGCACCGTCGCGATCGGCGTGCAGCAGGGCATCCCACTCGCGGCCCCAGACCACCTTGATGACGTTCCAGCCGGCGCCGCGGAAGAACGACTCCAGCTCCTGGATGATCTTGCCGTTGCCGCGCACCGGGCCGTCCAGGCGCTGCAGGTTGCAGTTCACGACGAAGGTCAGGTTGTCGAGCGCCTCATTGGCGGCCACCTGGATCAGGCCGCGGCTTTCCGGCTCGTCCATCTCGCCGTCGCCGAGGAACGCCCACACGTGCTGATCGCTGGTGTCCTTGATGCCGCGGTCGTGGAGGTAGTGGTTGAACCGGGCCTGGTAGATCGCGTTCATCGGCCCCAGGCCCATCGACACCGTGGGGAATTCCCAGAAGTCGGGCATCAGACGCGGGTGCGGGTAGGACGGCAGACCGCCGCCGGGATGGCTGTGTTCCTGCCGGAAACCATCCAGTTGGTCGGTCGTCAGCCGGCCCTCGAGGAAAGCGCGCGCGTAGATGCCGGGGGAGGCGTGGCCCTGGATGAACACCTGGTCGCCACCGCCCGGGTGGGATTTGCCGCGGAAGAAGTGGTTGAACCCGACCTCGTAGAGCGAAGCCGACGAGGCATACGTCGAAATGTGGCCGCCCACACCGACTCCCGGGCGCTGGGCGCGGTGCACCATGATGGCCGCGTTCCACCGGATCCAGGCGCGGTAGCGTCGCTCGACGTCCTCGTCGCCGGGGAACCAGGGTTCCAGGTCGGTGGGGATGGTGTTGACGTAATCGGTCGACGTCAGTGCCGGGATCGCGACACGCTTCTCGCGTGAGCGCTCCAGCAGTCGCAACATCAGGTACCGGGCCCGTGCCGGGCCCGATCGCTCCAGCAACTCGTCGAACGACTCCAACCACTCCGCGGTCTCGTCGGTGTCGATATCCGGAAGGTAGGAGGCAACTCCCTCGCGAATCACCCGTACCCGGTCGGGTTCGGGTGCAGTAGAGGAGTTTTGGGCCAGATCCTGGCGCACGAACTCGGTGGTCAACTTCCGCTCCTTGTTAGGCGGTTACTACTGACAGTGCTTGTGGCACCTTCTATCGTCCACCTATCTTGCCGCCTCCGTGCCGCTGGGGGTGGCGGTGCGGAAGTTACCCATCAGTTGCTTTCTGAACCGGTAACGTCTGCAGATCGTGCCGGTTGATGGGCAGTTTGGGGCAAAGGCGCGGATCGCCGCGGGCGCGCTCGGTGGCGCCGCGGTGATCGCGATGGTCGTGGTGGGTTGTACGTCCGTTACCGGTGGTACCGCACAAGTCGATTCCGCCGTGGCGCCCGAGTACCGTGCGTCGGTGAAGGCCTCGATCGAGGAGTCCTCGGCCAGCTCGGTGACCCGCGAATCCGAACGACAGGCCTCGTTGACCACACGCGCCGTGCACACCGTCTGTGAGGACCTCAGCACCTCGGCCGTCGACGCGGTCAACGCCGTCAACGGCTATGTCGAAGCGGTCAACAACGGCGGGGACACCGCAGCCAAGGCCGGCCCCGCGATCGACGGGCTGAACCGCAGCGCCGATCTGGTCAGCTCGGGCCTGTCCGATGCGCTGTCACCGGATCTGCGCGCCGCGCTGACCGAGTGGGTCGACTCGGCGAGAGTCCTCGTCGCCGCCATATCCGGCCACGTCGGCCCTGATCAGTTCAATGCGGCGTCGACACGATCGAACACCGCCAGAGAGGACGCGCTGACCCGATGCGACAAGGCTTACTGACGGGTTGGCGGACAAAGTGGCCCGCCGGACACCCGCACAGGTGGGTCGCCGTGCGACGATAGGTCGCAACACGCATCGCGCGCGCAAATGAACGAGCAACCAACAAGTCTTGAGACAGGCTCGAAGAAAGGTAAGGAGGACCGACGGTGGTCGCGGCGGCGGGGACGGACTCAGGCCCGAACTACGCCCAAATCCTGGGGATCCATAAGGATCAGATAGTCCAGGAACTGGGTTGGGACGAGGATAGCGACGACGACATCCGGGCGGACATCGAGGAAGCGTGCGGTTCCGAGCTCCTCGATGAGGATTCGGACGAGGTCATCGACGTCGTATTGCTCTGGTGGAGGGACGACGACGGGGATCTCGTCGACCGGCTCATGGACGCCATCACCCCACTCGCCGAGGACGGCGTGATCTGGGTGGTGACTCCCAAGACCGGCAAGGCTGGGCATGTGCTGCCGGCCGAGATCGCCGAATCGGCGCCGACGGCCGGTCTGATGCAGACCTCGTCGGCCAAGTTGGGGGACTGGACGGCGAGCCGATTGGTGCAGCCGAAATCTTCTAAAGCCGCGGGCAAGCGGACCTGATGCTGGCCGTTGGGGCCCCGGCGCCCGATTTCACGCTCCGGGACCAGAACGGCAGGCCGATCACGCTCAGCGGGTACCGCGGCGCCAAGGACGTGCTGCTGGTGTTCTTTCCGCTGGCGTTCACCGGTGTGTGTGAGGGCGAACTCGGAGAGATCCGCGACAAGCTGCCGTTGTACGAGAACGACGACACCGCGACCCTGGCCATCTCGGTCGGTCCACCCCCGACGCACAAGATCTGGTCCATCGAAAGTGGATTCACGTTCCCGGTGCTGTCGGATTTCTGGCCGCACGGTGCGGTCACCCAGGCCTATGGGGTGTTCAATTCCGATGCCGGATACCCGAACCGCGGCACATTCGTCGTCGACCGGGCCGGCAAGGTCCGCTTCGCCGAGATGATGGATCCGGGTCAGCCGCGCGATCAGGCGGTCTGGCGGGAGGCGCTGGCGGCGCTGAAAGGCTGAAGTAGTCTGACCTTCCTTTCCTTTGCGGGATTTCCGGTCGCGCCGTCTCGGCGTGTACCGTGCCTGCGACGGGGCGCGTAGCTCAGTGGTAGAGCTCTGGTTTTACACACCAGCGGTCGGCGGTTCGATACCGTCCGCGCCCACCATCAAATTCCCCGGTCCTAGGACCACACCGCCTTCGCGCGTTTCAGCGCGAGTTCCTGGCCGCGCATGGCGGTGTCACCCCAGCACGACGGGCTCTCCCGGGAGAACTTCATGTTCACGAATCCCGTTAGATCGGCCCTGATGACGTATTTGAACGGAACCGGGCCGGTCTTCAGCTGGGGGCTGCCGGGCCGGCACTGCACACCGGGGTTGACGCGCTCACCGACCCACGCGCCCTTGTGCCGATCGGCGGCGGAGTCCCAAGCCAGGTCCAGCTGCCAGGCGCCCTCCGGCGCGGGCGAGTGCACCCGCAGGCACTGAGGTCCGCAACCCGACAGGGTCCAGTCATAGGGCTCCGGCGCCGGGTGGCCCGAGGTCTCGGTGACGGTGTAGACGCCCGGTCGAGGCAGCGGCGGGGCCGGAAGCTCGGGGGCCGCGACCGGTGGGCCGGATGACCTGAGGCCGCCGAGCGCGAATCCGATTGCCAGCGAAACGGCAACCAGGACAATGGCGTCTTTCAAAGGGGACCTCCGCGTCGAATCATATCCGCGCGACTCAGCGATACCCTGACGTACCACCCGAATTCAGGCCCCGGCGAAGAACTCCAGGGCGATGCCGTCGGGATCGCGGAAACTGAGCCCCGACCCGTATGGTGCGTCGACGATCCCGCCGTGGGCGATGCCCAGCCTGTCGAGCCGGTCCACCCAGCTCTGCAGTTCCGTACGCGACGAGCAGCCGAAGCCGACGTGGTCCAGCCCGACCCGGAATTCGCTGAAACGTTCATCGGGGGCGGGATTCCGGTGTTGATGGATGCCGAACAGGGTGCCGTTGTCCAGCAGCCACACCAGGTGGTGGAAGCCGGCGTCGGTGTCCTCGTCGAGCACCGGATCGGCGCCGAACAGTGTGCGGTACCACGGCCCGCTGACCGCCAGATCGCGGACGGTGACCGCCACGTGAGCGAGCGCTGGGAACGTCATCTTCGCCTCCTCGATCAGACCACCCGTTTGCCGAAGCGGTCACGGATCCGCATGTCCCACAGATAGAGCTGGTAACCCAACAACCACACCTCGTGCGGGATCACGCGATCGGCG
This sequence comes from Mycobacterium sp. DL99, assembly GCF_004762045.1. Lineage (GTDB taxonomy): Bacteria > Actinomycetota > Actinomycetes > Mycobacteriales > Mycobacteriaceae > Mycobacterium. The sequence goes on along the minus strand of NZ_SJOM01000007.1, from coordinate 3,999,126 downwards.
GCCCGCAGGCCGGTCAACAACCACTCGAAACGCCGCTGTTGATCGGCTGTCCAGCTCATGCGCATGTGACTGCGGAACTCCGCGGGCAGGAAGCCGGTCGTGGCGAACAGGTTGAACCGCCCGGCCAGCAGCCGCAGCGGGGCGGGCAGGAACGCCATCGCTGCCACCCCATGCAGATGCTTTCGCACCGGCGGGTCGATCCGCAGGTCCTGCAGTGACTGCTTCCAATACGCATCGAAGGCGTTCCGGTCCTCGGGCCACATCTCGTCGCGCACCTGCAGAGTGGTGCCCAGTGTGCGGGCGTCGGCATAGATCGCGTCGGCCGATTCCTCGTCGAGCGGACCGTAGAGGAACTCGTGCATGTCGATGTAGTAGTGGTACAGGCAGGCCGCCACCCACAGCTGCAACCGGGGGTCGAAAGCGTTGTAGGACACCGGGCTTGAGCGGCGCGAACGAACCAACGCGTGCACCCGGTCGATCTGGGTGCGCAGCAGCGCGCGGTCGGCGTCGGTGCCGATGGTGGCGGTGGCCAGGTAGGTGCCGGTGGTGCGGGCCCGTTTGAACGGGTGCTTGTAGACGTTGCCACTGTCCACCGGACTCTCCAGAACGCCGTAGCCGACACCCGGGGCGGACAACTGCATGATCACGTTGGCCGCGGGCAACAGTGCCGCCGCCGGGTTGAGCAGATCGGTGACCCGTCGCGGGCGTCGTGGCGAACCCAGCCTCATGAATTCGAGTAGATCACCTTGTGAGACGCTGCCGAGGTGTTTGCGCGCAGAAGCCGACGGGATTGGCACAGTCGGGCCGCCGGCATCGCTGTCGGATTCCTGGCCGACCTGCTGCTCGGGGATCCGCGTCGCGGCCACCCGGTGGCCGGGTTCGGTACTGGCGCAGCGAGGTTGGAAAAGCTGACCTACGCCGACAACCGCGGGGCAGGCGTCCTGCACACCGGGCTGTTGCTCGGCGGGCTGGGCGGACTGGGTTGGGCCGTGGGACGCGGTGACCGGGTGTTCGTGACCGCGGCAGCCACCTACGTCGCCCTCGGCGGCACCTCGCTCAACCGGGTCGGGCACCAGATGGCGACGCTGCTCGCCGGCGACGACCTGGCTGGTGCCCGCCGGCTGCTGCCCTCCCTGTGCGGGCGGGATCCCGCCGCGCTGGACGCGTCGGGCCTGACCCGGGCCACCGTGGAATCGCTGGCTGAGAACACCTCTGACGCCCAGGTGGCGCCGCTGTTCTGGGCGGCGATCGCCGGGGTGCCCGGCGTGCTGGTGTACCGGGGAGCCAACACGCTGGACGCCATGATCGGGCACCGCTCGCCGCGGTACAACTACTTCGGTTGGGCTGCAGCCAGATTCGACGACGTGCTGAACTACGTGCCGGCGCGGCTGACGGGCGTGCTGGCGGTGCTGTGTGCACCGGTGGTGGGCGGGTCACCGGCCGCGGCGCTGCGCGCCTGGCGGCGCGACGCATCGCGGCATCCCAGCCCCAACGCCGGGGTGGCCGAGGCGTCATTCGCCGGCGCGCTCGGGGTGCGTCTGGGCGGCCCGACTCAGTACGCGCATCAGCTGGAGATCCGGCCCACCCTGGGCGACGGGCGCATCCCAGAGGAAGCCGATGTGGCCCGCGCGGTCCGACTGTCGCGCGCGGTCCAGGCCGCGTCAGCGGCGGTCGCGGTGCTGCTGGCGGTCAGCGGCGCTTTCCGTAGCGGTCGGCGATCTTCTCCTCGTTCGTGAGCTCCCGGGCCGGCTCTTCCGCGGCGACCTGCGCGGCCGCGCGTTCGCGCCGCCGCTGCTGCAACTCGGCGTAGATGAAGTAGCCCAGTCCGAGCGGGGCGACGATCCCGAACGCGATCCACTGGATGCCGTAGGAGAGGAACGGTCCGGCGTCGAGGTGCGGGAGGGAGATTTCCCCGAGCCCGCCGGGCTGGTTGGCCACCAACTGCAGGTACGACCCCGTCAGCGGAACGCCGGTGAGCGAGGCGATCTGCTCGGGGTTGATCGAATACACCTGCTGCGCGCCGTCCTCGCCGCGGAACGGCTCCTTACCCGGAAGACTGGCTTCGGCATCACGCAAGCGCGCGGTGATCGTCACCTGACCGGTCGGTGCGCCCGCGAACTCGGGCACCTTGTTCCCGTCCTTGGGAGTGATGAAGCCGCGATCGACCAGCACCACCGGCCCGCCGTCAACGGCGAACGGGGTGAGCACCTCGAAGGCGGGCTCACCGTCGACCACCCTCAGCCGGACCAGCACCTCCGCTTTGTGCAGGTAGTGACCGGTGGCCGTGACGCGTTGCCACTGGGCGTCGGGTGCGACCGAATCCTGGTGCGGCAGAACGGTGGTGACCGGAACCGGATCGGCCTGCAGCGAATGGCTGATCTGGTTGTTCTCCCGCGACGTCTTGGTGTTCTTGCCCAACTGCCACGGCGCCAGCACGGTGAAACACAGGTAGGCGAATGCGGCCACCACGATGAACAGCGCCACCCACTGGGGCCGGAACAGGAATGTCAGCCGCTTCATCAGGCCACGATTCCCCGACCGGCAAGCGTCTGGTCGACCCACGCGTGCAGCCCGGGCAAGGACGCCTCGATCACGGTGAACACGTCCTCGAAATCGGTCTTGCCGCCGTAATACGGATCCTCGACGTCGAGGGCGTGCGCGCCCGAGCGGGGGTCGAACGACCGCAGCATCCGCAACCGGTCGCCCGCCACACCCAGATCGGTCAGGATGCGCAGGTGATTGCGGCCCAGCGCGACGACCAGGTCGGCGCCGAGATGGTCGTCGGAGACCTGGGCGGCAACGTGGTCGCTCGGATAGCCGCGCTCGCGCAACACCAGGCAGGCACGCGCGTCGGCGCCGTCACCGGCATGCCAGCCGCCGGTGCCACCGCTGCTCACCCGGATCACGTCGGCCAGGCCGCGCTCGCTGATCTGGTGGGCGAACATCTTCTCGGCCATCGGGGACCGGCAGATGTTGCCCGAGCACACGAACGTGACGTGCAGAACCGGCTCAGTGGAAAAGTCAGACACCGAGCACCTCCCGAAGCGCCGTCACGGTGTCGACGTGGGCATGCGCGGTCACCGCGGTGGTATCCGTGAAATCGGTGGCGCCGTAGCCCCAGCCGACCACCACGGTGTTGATGCCGTGCTCGGCCGCGCCTTCGACGTCGTGCATCCGGTCACCGACCATCAGCACGCGCTCTGGCAGGGGTTGCAGTTGGGCCAGCGCATAGGCGACCACGTCGGCCTTGGCGGCCCGGACGCCGTCGGGGCTGGCCCCGGCGATCACCTCGAAATAGCCGTCCAGGCCGAAATGCTCCAGGATGCGTCGCGCGGTGGGTTCCGCCTTGGAGGTCGCGACGGCCAGCCGCACCTCGGCGGCCCGCAGGTCGGCGAGCAATGCCTCGATGCCGTCGAACAGGCTGTTCATCGCCCAGCCGCGGCTCGTGTAATCGGCTCGGTATGCCGCGATCGCGGCGTCGGCATCGAAGCGCGTCTCGCCCAGACTCAGGGACTGCAACGTCTCGTGCATGGGCGGGCCGACGATGCGTCCGGCCAGGTCACCGTCGGGGACGCCGGCACCCACGTGGGCCAACGCGTGGCGAAAACTCGACACGATCCCGGCCGCCGAATCGGTCAGGGTGCCGTCGAGGTCGAACAGCACCAGCTGCGGTCGGGTGAGTTCCAGCGTGTCAGTCACGTGCCCATTCTCCCGTATGCCGCCGGCAGTCCTCCGGATGCCCAGCTGAGCACCCCGACCACTAGGGTCGTGCTGTGCCGAGTCGAAACCGTGTAGGGGCCCGTGCCGGCGCCCGCTACCACGGCGACCAGGCCGCATTGCCGGGCATGTTGGACTTCGCGGTCAACGTGCGGCCCGGCGGTCCGCCGCCCTGGTTGACCGACCGGCTGGCGTCCCGGCTGCCCGACCTGGGCAGCTATCCGAGCCAGGCCGATCAGCGTCGGGCCGTCGAAACCGTCGCCGCGCGCCACGGCCGCGCTGCGGACGAGGTGGCCCTGCTGGCCGGCGGAGCGGAGGGATTCGCCCTGCTGGCCGGATTGCGGCCGCGGCTGGCGGCCCTGGTCGCACCGTCGTTCACCGAACCCGAGGCCGCGCTGGCCGCGGCCGGTGTGCCGATTCAGCACGCCGTGTTGCCGTACCCGTTCACCTTGGCGGGAGCGGACGTGCCGGACGAGGCGGACCTGGTGGTGGTCGGCAACCCGACCAATCCCACCGGGGTGCTGCACCGCCGTGAGGACGTCCTGGCGTTGCGCCGGCCCGGCCGGCTGATCGTCGTCGACGAGGCGTTCGCCGACGGCATCCCCGGTGAGGCCGAATCGCTGGCCGGTGAATCACTGCCCGACGTGCTCGTACTGCGCAGCCTGACCAAGACCTGGGCGCTGGCCGGGCTGCGGGTCGGATACGCCCTCGGAGCGCCCGAGGTGCTGGCCCGGCTGACAGCGCCGCGCCCGCACTGGCCGCTGGGCACGCTGCAACTGGAGGCCATCGCCGCGGCCAACAGTCCTGAAGCGGTGGCCGAGGCCGATGCCGGCGCCCGCCGGCTCGCTGAACTCCGGGTCGCGATGGTCGCCGGGCTCGCTGAGGCGGGGCTGGGCGTGGTGGCCGGAGATGCGCCATTTGTGCTGTTCACGGTGCCTGACGCGGAGCTGATGCGAAAACATCTGGAAAGCAAAAGCATTGCGGTCCGCCGTTGCGATACTTTCGTGGGCCTGCCGGAAAATTACCTGCGTGCCGCGGTGCGGCCGGAATGGCCCGCACTCATCGACGCCATGACGGAGGTGCTGCAATGAGCACGCAACCGGCCGGGGTGCCGTTGGCGGACGTGATCGCCGCACTGGACGCGGCGTACCCGCCGCACCTGGCCCACGACTGGGACTCGGTAGGCCTGGTGTGTGGCGATCCTGACGAGCCGGTCGAATCGGTGACGATCGCGGTCGACGCGACCGAGGCCGTGATCGACGAGGTGCCCGAACGCGGTCTGCTGCTGGCCCACCACCCGCTGCTGCTGCGCGGCGTGGACACCGTCGCGGCCGACACCGCCAAGGGCGCGCTGATCCACCGGCTGATCCGCACCGGACGGGCCTTGTTCACCGCGCACACCAACGCCGATGCGGCCTCGCCCGGGGTATCCGATGCGCTGGCGGCGGCGTTGGGCTTGACCGTCGACGCGGTTCTGTCGCCGGCGGCGCCGGGACCCGACCTGGACAAGTGGGTCGTGTTCGTGCCGGCCGCGGATGCTGCGACAGTGCGGGAGGCGTTGTTCGACGCGGGCGCCGGGCGCATCGGCGACTATTCCCACTGCAGTTGGAGTGTGGCCGGAACCGGACAGTTCCTGCCGCACGACGGCGCCGCCCCCGCGATCGGCGAGGTGGGCACCGTCGAGCAGGTGGCCGAGGACCGGGTGGAGATGATCGCCCCCTCGCGGCTGCGCGCGACCATCCTCTCCGCCCTGCGCGCCGCACATCCCTACGAGGAGCCTGCCTTCGACATCATCGCGCTGGCGCCGATCCCCGGTGACGTGGGAATCGGTCGGATCGGCGAGCTGGACCGACCGATCCCGTTGTCGGCCTTCGCATCCCGGGTTCGGGCTGCGCTGCCGGCAACTTCATGGGGGGTGCGGACCTCGGGCGATCCCGACGCGATGGTGTCGCGGGTCGCGGTATGCGGGGGAGCGGGAGATTCACTGCTGGGCACCGTGGCCCGGGCCGGTGTACAGGCCTATGTCACATCGGATCTACGCCACCACCCGGCCGACGAGCACCGCCGGGCCTCACCGGTGGCGCTCATCGACGTGGCGCACTGGGCCACCGAGTTCCCTTGGTGCGCCCAGGCGGCCGGAGTGCTGCGCGGGCAGTTCGGCGATGCGCTGCAGGTGCGGGTGTCGTCGGTGCGCACCGACCCGTGGAACGTCGAGTGCTGATCGCAGCGAACGCAATGAACGCAGGAAACCACAGCTACATGAAAGTCAGGGCATGAAAGCCGAAGTAAAACAACAACGTTCGCTTCTCGCGCTGACCGAGGTCGATGCCGAACTCGGGCGCCTCGCACACCGCGCCAAGAACCTGGCCGAGCAGCAGAAGGTGGACGAGGCGCAGGCCGAGCACGCTGGGGCCAGCGACGGGGTGGGCGTCCTCGGCATCGCACTGGAAGACCTGGAAGCCCAGGTGACCAAGCTCGAGAGCGAGATCGACTCGGTACGTCAGCGTGAGGACCGCGACCGTGGGCTGATCGATGGTGGCACGGTGGGCGCCAAACAGGTCGCCGAGATCCAGCACGAACTGGAAACGTTGCAGCGCAGGCAATCCAACCTGGAGGACTCGCTGCTGGAGCTCATGGAACGCCGCGAGGAACTGTCGAATCAGCAGGCCGAGGCGCTGCAACGCATCGACGATCTGCAGACCGCGTTGTCGTCGGCGCAGCAGGCCCGCGATGCCGCGCTGGTGGAGATCGACCAGGCCAAGCATCAGGCGACGACCCGCCGTGACGGGTTGGTGAGCATCATCGATCCCGAACTCGTCGACCTCTACGAACGTCAGCGGGCCCGTGGCGGCGCCGGGGCCGGGCTGCTTCAGGGCCGGCGCTGCGGTGCCTGCCGGATCGAGATCGACCGCGGCGAGAGTGCCCGGATCGCCGCGGCCGCCGAGGATGACGTGCTGCGCTGCCCGGAATGCGGGGCAATCCTCCTGCGGATCAAGCAGTGAAGGTTCTCGTCGAAGCCGACGGCGGTTCGCGGGGCAACCCCGGGCCGGCGGGCTACGGCGCGGTCGTGTTCGATGCCGAGCACTCCGCAGAGCTGGCCGAGCGCAAGGAAGCGATCGGCCGGGCCACCAACAACGTCGCCGAATACCGGGGCCTGGTCGCCGGACTGGAGGCAGCCACCGAGTTGGGCGCCACCGAGGTGGCGGTCTCGATGGACTCCAAACTCGTCATCGAACAGATGTCGGGGCGCTGGAAGGTCAAGCATCCCGATCTGATTCCGCTGCAACGCCGGGCCGCCGAACTGGCCGCGGGCTTCGAGCGGGTCAGCTACACCTGGATTCCGCGGGCCCGCAACAGCCATGCCGACCGGCTGGCCAACGAGGCCATGGACGCCGCCGCGGGCATCGTCAGTGCGGCGCCCGCCGAACCGGCCAAAGCACCGGTTCAGGCCGAGAAGGCCGCGCTGTCGGCACCCGGGTGGACCGGAGCCACCGGTGCACCCACCCGGCTGCTGCTGTTGCGCCACGGCCAGACCGAATTGTCCATCGCCCGGCGCTATTCGGGCCGCGGCAACCCGGCACTGACCGAGGAGGGGCGCAGGCAGGCCGATGCCGCCGCGCGGTATCTCGGCACACGCGGCAGCATTGCCGCGGTGGTCACCTCGCCGCTGGAGCGGGCATACGAGACCGCGACGGCCGCGGCCAAGGTACTCGGCGTCGACGTCCGCGTCGATGACGACCTGATCGAGACGGACTTCGGTGAGTGGGAAGGGTTGACGTTCGCCGAAGCCGCGCAACGGGATCCGGAACTGCACCGGCGCTGGCTGGGTGACACCAGCGTCGAACCGCCCGGCGGCGAGAGCTTCGATGCGGTGGCTCACCGGGTCCGCCGGGCGCGCAACCGGATCATCGCCGACTACGGCGCGGCAACGGTTCTGGTCGTCTCCCACGTGACGCCGATCAAGACCATCCTCCGGCTCGCGCTCGACGCCGGTGAAGGCATCCTGTACCGGCTGCATCTGGATCTGGCTTCGCTGTCGATCGCCGAGTTCTACGCCGACGGAGGATCTTCGGTGCGGTTGGTCAACCAGACCGCCTACCTGTAGGTCAGGCGTGCAGGTGCAACTGCTCGCCGTGCGGGCCGAAGATGGTGATCGCCTCGACCGGGCCGTCGACCACCCCGAACCAGTGCGGTGTCCACGTCGAGAACTCCACGGCCTCACCGGGATTGACGATGAAGTCCTGTTCGCCCAGGATCAGCCGCAGTTGCCCGGACAGCACGTACATCCAGTCGCGTCCCTCGTGGACGGGAAATTCGGCGGGAGGCTTGCGGCGCTTGGGGCTGATCCGGATCTTGTAGGCGTGCAACCCCGCTGCCGGGCCCTGCCGGGTCAACGGCCAGTACGTGATGTCGTGGTGGGTGTGTGAGCTGCCCGTGACCCGAGGGTCCTCGGCCTGCGGCGCGCGCAGTAACTCGTCGGTGGTCACCGACAGTGCGGCGGCCAATCGGGGAAGGTGGTCCAGCGCCAGTCGGCGCTTGCCCGATTCCAGCCGGCTCAATGTCGAGACGTCGATCTGCGCGCGGCGCGCGACGTCCTCCAGGGTGAGTCCGCGTTGGGCGCGTAACTCGCGTAGCCGGGTCCGGACCAGGGCGTCGATGTCGGCGGGGTCGGCGGCGTTTGCCTCCATGGCAAAACAGCTTGGCACTTTGCCATGTGATTGGGCAAGCTCGAAGGCATGGACAACATCTGGGATTGCGTCATCGTCGGAGGCGGGGCAGCCGGCCTGAGTGCGGCGCTGGTACTGGGCCGGGCCCGGCGCCGGGTACTGCTCGTCGACGCGGGGAATCAGAGCAACCTGGCCGCACACGGAATCGGCGGCCTGCTGGGCAGCGACGGCCGCCCGCCCGCCGAACTCTATGCGGCGGGCCGCGCCGAGCTGGCCGTCTACCCCACGGTGGAGGTCCGCACCGGCGCAGTCGCGGGTGGGGAGCCGGGATTCGCACTCGAGCTGGCCGACGGAACCCGCGAGCAGGCCAGGACGGTGCTGCTGGCCACCGGCATGGAATACCGGACACCGAACATCGCCGGACTCGAAGAGCTTTGGGGTGCTTCAGTTTTCCACTGCCCGTTCTGCCATGGCTGGGAGATGCGCGACGCACCGCTCGCGGTCGTCGCGCAGGGGGATCGCGCCGTGCACTCGGCACTGATGCTGCGCGGTTGGACCGAGGATCTGGTGGTGCTCACCGACGGTGACGGCGGGCTGGATGACGCCCAGGTCAAGCAGTTGGACGCGGCCGGAATCGGCGTCGACGAGCGCCCGATCGCCCGATTCGTCGCACAGGACGGCGCACTGGCGGCCGTCGAATTCGCCGACGGCACCCGATTGGCCAGGCGCGGCGCACTCGTCGCCGCCACACTGCATCAACGCTCACCGTTGGCAGCGCAACTCGGCGCCGTCTCGGCGCCCGGGCCCTTCGCCGCGGACGCCCTCGTCGTCGACCCGTTCGCCCGCACGTCGGTGCCCGGGCTGTTCGCCGCAGGTGACCTGAGTGCCCAGACGCCGCAGGTGGCCGCGGCGGTGGCGTCGGGCAGCCAGGCCGGTGCCGCTGTCGTGCAGTACCTGCTCGGCGAAGACGTCGGGCTCCCGGTGCCGCCGTGGCCCGCTCAGACGGCCGTCACCGCGCAGTACTGGGAACGGCATTACGGGCAGCGCGGCCGTATCTGGAGTGGACGGGTCAACGCCCAACTGGCCAAGATCGCCGCGGATCTACCCGTCGGGCGGGCGCTGGATCTCGGCTGCGGCGAGGGCGGTGACTCCGTGTGGCTGGCCGAGAAGGGCTGGCAGGTCACGGGCGTCGACGTCTCCGACACCGCGCTCGCCCGCGCTGCCGCCGAGGCGCGGGAGCGGGGCGTGGCGGACCGCATCACGTTCGAACGCCACGACCTGTCCGAGAGCCTCCCGGACGGCCGCTTCGACCTGGTCTCGGCCCAATTCCTCCAGTCACCGATCGCGATGGACCGCGCCGGCCTGCTGCGTCGGGCCGCCGGTGCCGTGGCCCCCGGCGGTCTGCTGGTCATCGTCGATCACGGGGCCGCGCCGCCCTGGGCTCCCGAGCATGTCCGCAGGTTCGCGTTTCCCAGTGCCGACTCTGTGGTCGACTCGCTGAACCTCGATGAGGCGCAATGGGAACGAGTCCGGGTGGGTACCGATGAGCGAGAGGCGACCGGCCCGGACGGGCAGCGCGGCACCCTGATCGACAACGTGATGGTGCTGCGGCGGCGTTGACGGGCGGCCCCCGCCGCCGCAAGGCCAATGGCTAAGCGGTGGCGGGGATGTCCGTGCGCTGGGTCAGCCGGATGCTGTTGCCCGACGGGTCACGGAAGCCGGAGTCGATGCCGTAGGGCATCTGGTTGGGCGGCTCGCTGAACTCGACGCCGCGCGCCGTCAGCTCCTCGTAGCTCTTCTGGCAGTCCTCGGTGGTCAGAAACACCGTGCCGGCGAAGCCTTTTGCGGTCAGGTCCTGGACCTGCTTGCGAGTCTGCTCATCCATCACAGGCTCGCCGGGGACCGCCATCAGCACGATGCCGACATCGTCCTGCCCGGGCGGACCGACCGTGACCCACCGGAAGTCGCCCATCTCCTCCGGGAACGAAACATCTTCGCGCACTTCCATTCCGACCTTCTCGGTCCAGAACTTCAGCGCGACTTCCTGATCGTGAACCCACAGATGCGTGTATGCGATTTTCATCATGACCCGACGCTACGTGCGGTCCGGCCCCGCCGTCTTCTCCGTTTGTGCTGTCTTGGCTCGACTGGGATGGGGGCGCCGGGTGTCGCGCGCCAGGATGCAGCTGGGCACCGGGGCGCGCAGCATGGCCGGCGGCAGGCTGGCACGGTAAGCCGCCGGAGGCTTGCCGTACACCCGCGCGAAGTTCGTGGTGAACGAGCCGACGCTGTGCAGGCCGACCATCACGCAGATGTCGGCGACCGAACGGTCGGTGTTGCGCAGCAGCGCCGCCGCCCGCTCCAGGCGCCGGCTCTGCAGATAGGCCCGCGGGGACTCACCGAAGGTGCGGGTGAACATCCGGCTGAAGTGCGCGCGGGACAAACCGGCGGCCGCGGCGAGGTCGTCGACGGTGATCGGATCCGCGTACCGGGCATCCGCCAGGTCCTTCGCGCGGAGCAAATATCGTGCCGGTGGCACCTGAGACATGAGATTGAGGGTACGGTGATCAGCGCGAACGAGTTGGCCGGGCGGCCGCGGCACCTGGGAAACCGGGGGTCGAGGAAAGTCCGGACTTCACAGAGCAGGGTGATTGCTAACGGCAATCCGAGGTGACTCGCGGGAAAGTGCCACAGAAAACAGACCGCCAGAAATGGTAAGGGTGAAACGGTGCGGTAAGAGCGCACCAGCACCCCGGGTGACCGGGGTGGCTAGGCAAACCCCACCCGAAGCAAGGCCAAGAAGGCCGCAACCTGGTTGCGGTCGCGCAGGCGCCCGAGGGCTGCTCGCCCGAGCCTGCGGGTAGGCCGCTTGAGGCACCCGGCAACGGTGTGTCCAGATGGATGGTCGCCGCCCTACCCTCCGGGGTAAGGGACAGAATCCGGCTTACAGGCCAACTCGTTCGCCTACACCGATTTACCTGCCAATATATGCCGACTGTGCCCCGCCGCTACGCAGAGACTACGCAGAGCGGCGTGCGATGGTCATGAGCGCACCGGTTGTGAAACGCCGTTCCGTAGGGGCAGGCGTAGAGGACCAGTGGCACCGAGCACCCCGTAAGGGTGAGCAGGTGTTCTACCCCCGCCGACAACGCAGACGGCCCGGTCTGGTGCATGGACAAGACGTACTTCAGGCAGACCAGCACGCAGGTGTGTAACAAGCTGCACGGCACAGGCAGGCGGTGGCGTGTCCGATGGGTCGGCCCGGACGGCAAGGAACTCACCGAGTCATACGAGAAGCGCGCCGACACAGACAGACGTGTGAGGGAGCTTGGTTCCCACTTGCATACCGGCGCGTACGTTGACCCCGCTAAGGGCCAGGTCACGTTCCGAGACTACGCGGAGGCGTGGCGTAAGCGACAGGTCCACCGGGACAGCTCAGCCGAGCATGTTGAGAGACCTTGGGTGTCTTCGACGTAGGAGCTTTGGTTCGGGACCGAGCAGCCGCCAGCCTTAAGTCGCAGCTGTAATCCCTCCAAGGAACTATCTCACTGCCGTCCGACAACGCGCGATTCAGGCACACGCGCGGAGTGAGACGAGAAATGAGACACCGCGACCTGGGCGATCCAAGGAAGTCGCGATGCACGAGATGGTGCCTCGTTTCTTTAGAAAAGAGGCAGGCGGCAAACTTGAACGAGATGTGCCTTCTCTCTTATTCACTTACGTGTACGTCCCGACGATAGACACCGACATCTGCCACTGAAATTGGCTTGCGCTTCCTCGGCGGGTAGGAGAGCGTACGGGTGAGCGCCAAGTGAATGGGGTTAGTTGTTACTGCGACACGGGATGAAGACTTCGCTGTGGGTAACGCACCCACAAACCAGTTCGATCGGTCTGTACTTGTTGTCGGAGCTGGAGTTACAGGCGCATCGATTGCGTATCACGCTGCCAGCAGGGGCCTCGCCGTAACCTTGATAGACCAGGGGTTGCCTGGCATGGGTGCCACGCAGCACTCGTTCGGCTGGATAGGCCGCTCCATCGATTCTGGCCCGTCAGCGGAACTGCGACGGCTGGCGCGGGATGATTTTCTGCGGTTGGAACGCGAGATACCCACGATCTCGATTAATTGGTGTGGCGCGCTTACCTGGGGCGACTACTTTGCCTGTAGCGGCGACGCACCCCTACGCAATCCTCTACACGTTGAGCCCCAACTGATCTCGGCGCCAGATAGCGTTCGCTTTGGCAGTCATGACGGATCAGTAGAACCCGTCATGCTGGCCGAAAGCCTGGTTGAAGCAGCACGACAACACGGCGCGAAGGTCATTGTCGGACAACCCGCGGTGCGTCTACTGCGTACGAATGACGTAGTAGTCGGAGCCCGAACTCCCACCCAGACCCTGAACGCAACCCACACTGTAGTTGCGGCGGGGACCGACTCGGCGCAGCTATGCGCCTCGGTGGGAGTGCATCTGCCGGTCTATGGAAGCCCGGCAGTGATGGTGCGTCTCCGTACCCGACCGGGGCTCGTACGTCATATAGTCGCCAACGACAGCATCGAAGTTCGCCAGCTGTCTGACGGCACCCTCTTAGTACCTCTGGATTACTGCGGGCAGACGACTCAGGGCGACCTGACTGACACCGCAGAAAAAGCTCGAGAGGAAATCCTTCGAACCTTCGAGGTATCGGCGAGTGTCGACATTCTTGGTGCCGCAGTCGGCTGGCGTCCGATGCCTGCGGACGATGAGCCGGTCATTGGTCCCGTTCCTGGGATACCTGGACTGTATGTGGCTGTTGTGCACCCGGGGATAACCCTTGCTGCGACCGTCGGACGCCTCGTAGCACACGAACTTGCCGACAGCACATCAGAAGTCGAGCAATTTGCCAGATGTCGAATGACGCGATTCGCCTAACAGAGCAAAGCGCTTCGGGAAGAAGCGCACGGTGAGACAGGATGTGATTGCTCTCGAATCTCTAGAAACGAGACAGCACGCCCGCCTGGAGCTAGCCAGCAGTCCGCAGGGCGGTGGTCATTTGTCCAGCGAGTTTGAGCTTCAGGTCCGCCGCCGAGCGTTCTCGGGGCGCTGGGCACGCAGATGGACCCGAACTGGAAATCAACGATAGGTATCCCGCGCCGCCTCCCATCGGGGCTACGCCGGGCGGCCGTCGTAGCCCGGTGGGTGCGCAAGAAAGCCAGCGACGACATCCGCTGCAGCCACCTGCTCACACAGCTTTACCAGGTGGACAGCAACGTCGTAGCAGTACGCGAGTGCATCTGTTCCCACGTCGGGTCTCAACGGCACCCGCTTCTTGTTCTCGGGGCTTTCGAGCAGCATCACCGACGCGCCCCAACGTCGATCGTAGCGACGCAACCAGCACGTCTCGCCCTCTGACAGAGCACCGGTATGCGCGACAAAGTTTCGATAGTTCGCGAGCTTGACGCCGTGAGCGTTCCAGCTATCCACCACCAGATCGCCAACCTGCGCCGGCACCTTCGAGTTGCCTGACCCAATAGCCTTAGCGGCTGAGCGCATTGAGTCCCAACGACCCCTCCCGCACGGGTGGTAGTGCTTCCACATCACCTTCGAGATTGCCTCGTACAGGCGCCGCCCAGCACCGAGATAAGCGTCGATCTCGAACAACACACGAGAGTCACCGGTGTTGCCGCCCTGAGGGTCATCGTGGTAGCCGTGGTGCTCGTCGAAGACTTGGTGGGGGGCTGGATGGATGAGGTGTCTTGATACGTATCCCGCATGGGTGCCGAACGTGCTTTGAGGTTAAGGCCGAGGCGACTACATGCCGTGTATGTCGCGGCATGACCGCCTCCCAGTCCTGTGCAACAGGTGCGGCGTTCTGGGTCGACGTTGGCGAGCGGGGAATCTCCTTGCCGATGTCGCAGTCAATCGTGCGGATTGATGGAAGCCGCAGGCTTAGGCTGATGCCGCCTCGCCAGTTAAATTCACTGCAGTGCAACTATTTTAGGCCATCTGCGGTATGCCTTGAGCGACTGCCATCGGTGGTTGATTGCGGCAGCTCCGCTACGCAGGTGCTACGCACGGTAGCACTCTGCGCCCACTGGTGGCAGCTTGAGTAGGGCCGGAAAATTGCCTGCTACCGGCATATTCGGCCCACCAGCCACTATTTGCCATCAACGACACCAAGTCGGTATGACCTGCGGAAATGCTGAGGGGCATTATCCGGCTTACAGGCCAACTCGTTCGCCCCAGCCCCGTAAGGGGCCTCAATGGGTCTTGCGAACCGCCTTGTCCAGCTTCTTGAGTGCATCCTGCAGCAACGCCCGGCTGTGCTGGGCCAGGTCGTCCTCCTGTTGATACAGCAGCCCGTAGGTGAAGGTGTCCTCGCCCGCAGCATACGCAGCGTCGGCCTGGGTGCTCAGATGAGCCTTGCTCACCACACTGTCCTGATGATCGCCAAGCAACGTCTGGATATTCTTGGCGCGCTCAGAGACCTTCTCCGCTCCGGTCGCCGCCGCGGTATAACGAAGCCGCTTGGCGCCCTTGCGAATTCGGTGTAGCGCCTCGTCCTTCTCCTCGGCGCTGGCCTCGGCATCGCTGTCGGCCGCGGCAGCGGTCTTCGCGGCCTTGCGAACCCGCTTGTATGCCGAGTCGATGGTCACCGAAGGCTTTGACGCGTCCCCGGATTCGGGCTGGTCGGCGCTGACCATCTCCTCGAGCGCGTCCAGCAGCCGGAAGTAACGCTGCGAGCACATCGCCAACAAGGACCGCCGCCAGCCGGCGGTGTAGCGGCGGTTGGCGCCCTCGACCAGCCGCTGGCGCACCGGACCGCGGATCAGGTCGGCAGGCATCTCGTCGAGCGCGCGCTGATAGCGCTCGGCCAGGACCTCGGCATCACGTGCCGTGCCCAGTACCGCGGCCAGCGCCCGCAGCTCGTCGAGTACCCAGCCGTCGTCGTCGAGCCCGAAGGAATCCTTCGACTCCTGCAGCAGACTGCGGATCTTGCGGGTAGTCACCCGCATCTGATGCACCGAGTCGTAGGCGTCCGCGCGTACCGCGCGGTCCCAGACCAGCAACGCCTCGATCTGCTCGGCGATGGCCCGGTGCACCGGATCGGCCGGGGGAGTCGGTGCCGGTAGCAGATCGGTGCCGAGCACCTTCGCCAGCTTCGAACCATGCCCGGCCGGCTTCGCGCCGGCATCCGCCAGACGGTTCGTCAGACGATCCATCAGGTCGTCGGGCACATCGGCGATGAGCAGTTCCAGCTCCCACTCCCGCCAGCTCTGTGGCTCGGCTTCCTCGCCGGTGGCCGATGCGGTCACGCGGTCATCGCAGAACTCGGCCAGGGCGACGCCGTCGGCGCCGTGCAGCACCTCCACGCTCCGCTGGGTGCTGATCCGGGCCACCGGGGCCAGCGGACGGTCCCGCACGATGGCGAGCACGATGTCTCGCAGATCCTCGGGCACGGTGTCAGTAGCTGTGCCCAGCGGCGTACGGACCTCGGTGCGGGTGTCGACTCCGGCCGGAAGCTTCAGGTGCCAGCCCGCATCAGGGCCGCCGGTGCGGCGCCGCAACGTGATGCGGTGCGCCGCGAGGTCACGATTCGGAGTGTCGAAATACACCGCATCCAGGTGCTGGGTTTCCGCTCGGGCTACCTCGGCGACGGCCGACAGCCCCTCGAATGACGGCGAGACGGTGTTCTCGGTGACCGCGAACTTCCGCTCGATCTCGGTGTACCTCGCGGTCTTGGATTTGCCGGGGGCCATAGTCACCTTCGCTGTGCACCGGAGGCGGATCGGGATGGCACCAGCGTGCCATATCCGGGTGGGTGCCACGACCGGTGTCTGGTCACAGCAGTATCAAGACTTGCCGCACCGCCCACCGCGCTGTCGGCCGTGTCCGTAGGGGTCTCCTACTGTTGCTGACATGGCGGCTGAGACGACACCGGCGAACGCCGCTGCCGGGCGTGGACGCCCACGGCTGGAGCGGCCCCGCCGACCGGGCACGACTGCCCGTGAACAGATCCTCGATGCCGCCGCCGAGCTGTTCACCACCCACGGTTACGCCAGCACCTCGACCCGGCGCATCGCCGACGAAGTGGGGGTACGGCAGGCCTCGCTGTATCACCATTTCGCCACCAAGGACGACATTCTGGACGCGCTCCTGGCCGGCACCGTCGACGAGGCCCTGGAACTGGGCGCCGAGCTACTCGACAGCACGGGGCCCGCGGCACAGCATCTGCACACGCTCGCGGTGGCCGATGCACACCAGCTGTGTGCCGGCCGGTGGAATCTGGGCGCCTTGTATCTGCTTCCCGAGCTGCGCACCGACCGGTTCGAGCCGTTCCGGCGCCGGCGCGCCGAGCTGCGCGAGGTGTACCGCAGGCTGTCGGAGGCGGTGATCACCGAATGCGCAGGGCCGCCCGATGCCGCAGACCTGCCGTTTCGACTGGTGGAATCGGTGGTCAACAGCCGTTCCGACGACGTCGAGAGCACGCCGGCTCAGCCCTGGGCGATCGGGGAGGGGGCGCTGCGGATCCTCGGGTTCGGCGGCGAGTTGGGCCCGCTGGTGCGGGCCACCGCAGCCCGGCTGGGCGTGCGACCGCCGCAGACCCCGGCCCGCTAGAGTTCGGGCCGTGACCGAGCCCACCTATGAAGCCATCTCGTTCGAGCAGTCCGGCGCCGTCGCGCGCATCACGCTGAACCGGCCGGACGCCGCGAATGGCATGAACGACACCATGACTCGCGAACTGGCCGACGCCGCCCGGCGCTGCGACACGCCGGCGACCAAGGCCGTGGTGCTGACCGGTGCGGGCCGGTTCTTCTGCGCGGGCGGCGACCTGAAATCCTTTGCCACCGCGCCCGACCGTGGCCGCTTCATCAAGGGCGTCGCCGACGACCTGCACCAGGCCATCTCGTCGTTCGCCCGGATGAATGCCGTGCTGATCACCGCGGTCAACGGCACCGCGGCCGGCGCAGGATTCAGCCTCGCGGTGACCGGCGACCTGGTGCTGGCCGCCGAGTCCGCGACCTTCACCATGGCCTACACCAAGGTTGGGCTGAGCCCCGACGGCAGCGCGTCCTACCACCTGCCGCGACTGGTCGGCCTGCGCCGGGCCCAGGAGCTCATCCTGACCAACCGCACGCTCTCGGCCGCCGAGGCGCAGGAGTGGGGACTGGTCACCGAGGTCGTCGCCGGCGACGACCTGGCTGACCGGGCCACGAAACTGGCCGAGCAGGTGGCGGTGGGTTCCGGCGGATCCAACGGCGCGGTCAAGTCCCTGCTGGTGTCGTCGTTCAAGAACAGCCTCGAAGAGCAGATGGCCGCCGAAGCCCGGTTCATCGCGGAGCGGGCCAACTCGGCCGACGGCCGCGAAGGTGTCGACGCGTTCCTGGCCAAGCGCAAGCCCGACTTCGCCTAGCCGGCCGCCGGGCCGGCAGCGGCCGGTTCGATGGTGAGATCTGCGGGCAGCTCGATATCTGCGACAGCCAGGTTCTCCTCCAGGTGGACAATCGAGGACGTCCCGGGAATCAGCAGCACGTTCGGCGCGACATTCAACGTCCACGCCAACGCGATCTGCGCGGGCGTACGTCCCAGTTCGGTGGCCACCCGCCGGATCGTCGGATGGCCCAGGACCGGATTGTCCGCGGCGAACGCCGAACCCAGCGGAAAGAACGGGACGAAGGCGATGTCGCGTTCGATGCACAGGTCGAGCACGGGCTGCGAGGTGCGGTCGGCGAGGTTGTAGGCGTTCTGCACGCACGCGATCTCGGTGCGCTCCAGCGCAATCTCCACGTGCTCGCGTGAGGCGCTGCTCAGCCCGATGCCGGCGATGAGTCCTTCATCGCGGGCCGTGATCAGGGTGTCCAGTTGCTGCTCGAACAACCCGTGGTCGACCTCGGCGGGACCTCCGATGTCGGCCCCGAAGAGCCGCAGGTTGACTACGGCGAGCTGGTCGACCCCCAGGGTGCGCAGGTTCTCTTCGATGCTGTGCCGCAGTTCGGCGGGTTGTTGCGCCGGGAGCCAGTTGGCCTGGGCGTCGCGCCTGCCACCGACCTTGGTGACAAGCGCCAGGTTCTGCGGGTAGGGGTACAGCGCTTCCCGGATGAGTTCGTTGGCGACATCCGGCCCGTAGAACTGGGCGGTATCGATGTGGTCGACACCGAGTTCGACGGCGCGGCGCAACACCGCGACCGCCTGGTCGTGGTGTTGCGGCGGGCCGAACACTCCGGGCCCGGGCAACTGCATCGCGCCGAATCCGACGCGTCGGACGACCAGCGACCCCAGCGAGAACGTCTGCGGGTAGGTCATGGCGGACCCTTCGTTAGATCTCTAACTATATGAGATCAAACTATATGAGCACTGATATTCTCCGTCAACAGGTCGGAGGAGAACCGTCGTGAATGACGAGCAACGGAGCGCGGCAGAACTGGCCGACGCTTTCGGGCGCGCTGCCAAATCCGTTGTCCGCGCATTCGACGAGCGCCTCGGCGACCGCGGCGTGTCGACCCCGCGGTCCAAGCTGCTCGCCGAGATCGAACGGATGCAACCGGTCCGCTCAGCCGAGGTGGCCCGGGCGGTCGGTGTCACCCAAGCCACCGCATCAACCCTCGTCGAGGCTCTGGTGCGCGAAGGGCTGGTGGTCCGTGCACCCGATGAAAACGACCGCCGGGCAGTGCGATTGACGACGACGGCCGAGGGGCAGGAGCAGGCCCGGCACTGGCGGGCCGACTACATCGCCGCTGCACACGAGATGTTCGCCGGCCTCACCAGTGAGGACAAGGCAACGCTCACCCGGTTACTCATCAAACTCGGTGACGCGCTGGCCTGAAGCCGAGAATCAGTAGCTGTGCTCTTCGGCCGGGAACACCCCGGTCGCCACGTCGTGGGCGTACTGCGCTGCCGCGCGGTGCAGTTCGCCACCCACGTCACCGAAGCGCTTGACGAACTTCGCGGTCTTGCCGCTGGTTAGTCCGGCCATGTCCTGCCAGACAAGTACCTGGGCGTCGCAATTCGGCCCGGCACCGATGCCGACCGTCGGGATCGTCAGCTTGCCGGTGATCTGAGTGGCCAACTCGGCGGGCACCATCTCCAGCACCACCGCGATTGCACCGGCTTCCTGCACGGCGATCGCGTCGTGGATCGTCTGGTCGGCGGCGTCGCCGCGGCCCTGGACGCGGTATCCGCCCAGCCCGTTGACGCTCTGCGGGGTGAAGCCGATGTGCGCCACCACCGGGATGCCGGCGGCAGACAGCGTCGCGATTTGATCGGCCATTCGCTCACCACCCTCGAGCTTGATCGCCTGCGCGCCGGTCTCCTTCATGAAGCGGGTGGCGGTGGCCAGTGCCTGGGTCGGGCTGCTCTCGTAGCTGCCGAACGGCATGTCGGCGATCACCAGGGCATGCGGGGCGCCCTTGACGACCGCGCGCGCCAACGGGATCAGCTCGTCGATGGAGATCGGCACGGTCGTGTCATAGCCGTACACGACGTTTGCCGCCGAGTCGCCGACCAGCAGCACCGGAATCTCGGCCTCGTCGAATACCCGCGCACTGGAGTAGTCGTAACAGGTGAGCATCGCCCACTTGTGGCCTTCGGACTTCCATTTCTGCAGCGTGAGCGTGCGGACCTTGGTGCGCGGCTTGGCTTCGGCAGAATCGGAAGCACCATAAACAGACTGTTCAGACATCGTCGTCCTTTGATGGTCGGTTCGATCCTCGAGGCCGCCTGGCGGTCCCCGGGTTCGTCGGACGTCTGCCAGTCTGCCACTGCGGGGAATGAAGGCAAAAGCGACGTTCGAGTGGATTTCCTCACAGTTTCCGCGCTGCGCCTTAACATCAGCGCATGCAACGGCTCAGCGGACTCGACGCCAGCTTCCTGTATCTCGAAACCGCCGCGCAGCCCATGCACGTGTGCTCGGTGCTCGAACTGGACACTTCGACCATGCCGGGCGGCTACACGTTCGACCGGATGCGCGACGAACTCTCATTGCGTATCAAGGCGATGCCGCATTTCCGGGAGAAGCTGGCCGACAGCCGGTTCAACCTCGACCACCCGGTGTGGGTGGAAGACAAGGACTTTGACGTCAACCGGCATCTGCACCGGATCGGGCTGCCCGCCCCCGGCGGGCGCACCGAGCTGGCCGAGATCTGCGGTCACATCGCCTCGCTGCCGTTGGACCGGACCCGGCCGCTGTGGGAGATGTGGATCATCGAGAACATCGCGGGCACTGATGCGCATCACGGCGGCCGGCTGGCATTGATGACGAAGATCCACCACGCCGGGGTCGACGGCGTCACCGGGGCCAACCTGATGTCACAGCTGTGCACCACCGAGGCCGACGCGCCGCCGCCCGATCCGGTGGACGGGGTCGGCGGCGCCTCGGGAGCCGAGATCGCCATCAGCGGTGCCCTCAAGTTCGCGGCCCGCCCGCTCAAGCTGGCCAATATGCTGCCCACCACGGCGACGACGGTCGTCGACACGGTGCGCCGGGCATTCAGCGGACAGGCAATGGCGGCGCCGTTCAATGCGCCCAAAACCGCGTTCAACACCAACATCACCGGCCAGCGCAGCGTCGCATTCGCCCAGTTGGACCTCGAGGACATCAAGACCGTCAAGAACCACTTCGACGTCAAGGTCAACGATGTGGTGATGGCGCTGGTATCCGGCGTCCTGCGCACGTTCCTGCACGACCGCGGCGAACTACCGGAGAACTCTCTGGTCGCGATGGTGCCGGTGTCGGTGCACGATCGCTCCGACCGGCCCGGCCGTAACCAGGTGTCGGGGATGTTCTCCAAGCTCGAAACCAACATCGACGACCCAGCTCAGCGGCTGATGGCCATCGCCGCGTCGAATTCGGTTGCCAAGCAACACAGTTTCGCGATCGGTGCGACGCTGCTTCAGGACTGGACGCAGTTCGCGGCACCGGCGGTGTTCGGCGCCGCGATGCGGGTGTACGCGGCCAGCCGGCTGTCCGGGGCCAAACCCGTCCACAATCTCGTCATCTCCAACGTGCCGGGGCCCCAGGAGCCGCTGTACCTCCTGGGCTGCAAGGTCAAGGCCATGTACCCGCTGGGCCCGATCTTCCACGGATCGGGGCTGAACATCACCGTGATGTCGCTGACCGGGATGCTCGACGTCGGCATCATGTCCTGCCCCGAATTACTGCCTGACCTGTGGGACATGGCCGACGATTTCCACGTGGCGCTCGACGAACTGCTCGCCGCTACCCGATAGCGCCCCTGCGCGTCGCGACCAGGCGCGGCCTGCGGTGATGTCGCGTCATGGCAGCATGGTCAGCCATGAAGTTCAGGATGAGGTTCGGCGCGCTGCTGGCGGTGACGGCGGTGGCCGCGGCGAGCTGCACCCAGGTGGTCGACGGGGAAGCCAAGATCGCGGTCCCGCGGCCCGGCACGCCGGTGCAATGGCTGCCGTGCAACGCCGGTTCGGGTGATCACGCGCAGATCCCCGACAACGCCGAATGCGGGATGTTGTCGGTGCCGGTCGACTACTCCAAGCCGGAAGGCGAAGTCGCCCGGCTGGCGATCATCCGCTTCCCGGCAGCGGGCCAGAAGATCGGCTCACTGGTGATCAACCCCGGCGGCCCCGGTGAATCCGGGGTCGAATCGGCCGTCTCTCTGTTGTCCGGCCTGCCGCAGTCGGTCAAGGACCGCTTCGACATCGTCGGGTTCGATCCGCGTGGTGTCGGATCCTCGACGCCTGCGGTGTGGTGCAACTCCGACGACGACAACGACCGGCTGCGGGCCGACCCGACCGTCGAATACACGCCCGAAGGCGTCGAGCACCTGGAGAAGGAAACCAAGGACTTCGTCCAGCGCTGCGTCGACAAGATGGGCAAGGAGTTCCTGGAGAACGTCGGCACCGAGAACGTCGCCAAGGATCTGGATGCGATCCGGGTCGCACTCGGCGACGACAAGCTGACCTACCTGGGTTACTCCTACGGCACCCGGATCGGCGCGACCTACGCCGAGCAGTTCCCGGAGAAGGTCCGCGCGATGATCCTCGACGGAGCCGTCGACCCCAATGCGGACCCGGTGGAGGAAGACATCCGTCAGGCGGCCGCGTTCCAGAAGGCCTTCGACGATTACGCCACCGACTGCGCCACGAAGAACCCCGACTGCCCGCTGGGCACGGATCCGGCCAAGGCCGTCGAGGTGTACAAGAGCCTGGTCGATCCGCTGGTGGAACACCCGGCCAAGACGCGCGATTCGCGCGGGCTGAGCTACAGCGACGCCACCGTGGGCACCATCCTGCCGCTGTACTCGCCGAATCTGTGGCGGCACCTGACCGAGGGCCTGACCGGGCTGAAGAACGGCAACGGCGATGTGATGCTGGCGCTGGCCGACCTCTACATGGGCCGAGATGCCAAGGGCCACTACAACAATTCGACCGACGTACGGGTCGCGGTCAACTGCGTGGACAAGCCCGCGATCACCGACCGGGCCACCGTCGTCGACGAGGACCGGCGGGCCCGCGAGGTGGCGCCGTTCATGAGCTACGGCGAATTCACCGGGAACGCGCCGATGGGTACCTGCGCGTTCTGGCCGGTGCCGCCGACGAGCAAGCCGCATGAGATCTCGGTGAAGGGACTGCCCCCGACGTTGATCGTGTCGACCACCAACGACCCGGCCACGCCGTACCAGGCCGGTGTCGACCTGGCCCGCCAACTCGGCGGCACGCTGGTGACCTTCGAAGGCACCCAGCACACCGTGGTGTTCCAGGGCAACAAGTGCATCGACGACATCGCCGCCACCTACCTCCTCGACGTGACGGTGCCGCCACCCGGAACCCGTTGCTGACCGGATCCGGCCGACAAGGTCACCGGATGGTCTCCTGCCGATCTCTGGTCGGCCTCAGGCACAGACCCGCTACCGGTCGCCGTGGGACCATGACTGCCGTGTGGTGGGCAGGCGGGGCGATACGCGTTGTGGCGGCAGCGCTCCTCGGCGCAACCGCTGTGCTGTGCCCGATCGCCGCACCGGCCGCACAGGCCGCACCGGAATCGGGGCCGGAATGGGGAAGTTGCGCCCGTTGGGTGCAAGATCCGGCCACGATCCCGACCGCACAATGCGGCTCCGTCGCGGTACCGCTGGACTGGAATTCGCCGGATCCTCAAGGCGCACAAGCGCAATTGGCGGTCATCCGGATACCGGCCAGCGGTGAGCGGATCGGCGCGTTGTTCATCAACCCCGGCGGCCCCGGCGCCTCGGCGGTGAACACCGTCGCCGGCATGGGCGCCGCGCTGGCCGGCTCACCACTCACCGACCATTTCGATCTGGTCGGCTTCGACCCGCGCGGCGTCGGGCATTCCACTCCGGAGTTGCGGTGCCGGACAGACGCCGAGATCGACGCCTACCGCCGCGAGCCGATGGCCGATTACAGCCCGGCCGGCGTCGCCCACATCGAAGACGTCTACCGCCAGTTCGCCCAGCAGTGCCTGGACCGCATGGGCGCGCCGTTCCTGGCCAACGTGGGCACCGCCTCGGCGGTGCGGGACATGGATGCGGTGCGCGCCGCGCTGGGGGAGGAGCAGATCAACTATCTGGGCTTCTCCTACGGCACCGAACTCGGCGGCGCGTACGCCGAACAGTTCGGCGACCGGGTGCGCACCATGGTGCTCGACGGGGCGATCGACCCCAGCCAGGATCCGATCACCAAGAACAACCGCCAGCTCGCCGGCTTCCAGAAGGCGTTCGACACCTACGCCGCGGACTGCGCGAAATCGACCGACTGCCCGCTGGGCACCGACCCCGCTCAGTTCGTCAGCCGGTTCCAGCGACTGGTGGACCCGTTGGTGACGACGCCGGGCGCCACCTCCGACCCGCGCGGACTCGGCTACGCCGACGCGATCACCGGCACCGGCAACGCCCTCTACTCGGCGCGGTACTGGCCCTACCTGACCAGCGGGCTGCTCGGGTTGTCGCGTGGCACCGACGCCGGGGACCTGCTGTTGCTCGCCGACGACTACTGGCGCCGCGACGAAAACGGGCACTACCAGAACATGCAGGACGCGTTCACCGCGATCCGCTGCGTGGACAGGCCGTTCCCCACCGACCCGGCTGTGTGGGCCGACGCCGATCAGCAGCTCCGTACCGTGGCACCGTTCATGTCCTACGGCGAGTTCACCGGATATGCGCCCCGCGACGTCTGTGCACTGTGGCCGGTGCCTGCGACGTCGGCGCCGCACCCGATCACCGGACCAGGACCCGGCAAGGTCGTGGTGGTGTCCACCACCGGGGACCCGGCCACGCCGTATCAGGCCGGGGTGGACCTGGCCCGGCAAATGGGCGGGGCGCTGATCTCCTTCACCGGCACCCAACACACCGTGGTGTTCAACGGAGACGCCTGCGTGGACACCGCGGTACTGGGTTTCTTTGTCAACGGAACCTCGCCGGGCGACCTCTCCTGCTAACTCCTTGCAGGGCTGTAACACAGATTTAACAGCCGATGCCTACGCTGCGGGCATGGACCGCCAGAAGGAATTCGTGCTGCGCACACTGGAGGAACGCGACATCCGGTTCGTTCGGTTGTGGTTCACCGACGTCCTCGGCTACCTCAAATCGGTAGCGATCGCGCCCGCCGAACTCGAAGGTGCCTTCGAGGAGGGCATCGGTTTCGACGGCTCTTCGATCGAGGGCTTCGCCCGAGTCTCGGAGTCGGACACCGTGGCCCGCCCCGATCCGTCCACCTTCCAGGTGCTGCCCTGGACCACCAGCGCCGGCAAGCACTACTCGGCACGCATGTTCTGCGACATCACCATGCCGGACGGCTCACCGTCGTGGGCCGACTCCCGGCACGTGCTGCGCCGCCAGCTGGCCAAGGCCAGCGACCTGGGCTTCACCTGCTACGTGCACCCCGAGATCGAGTTCTTCCTGCTGCAGCCCGGACCTGACGACGGCTCGGTGCCCGTGCCGGCCGACAACAGCGGCTATTTCGATCAGGCCGTGCACGATTCGGCCCCCAACTTCCGCCGCCACGCCATCGAGGCCCTGGAACAGATGGGCATCTCGGTGGAGTTCAGCCACCACGAGGGCGCGCCCGGCCAGCAGGAGATCGACCTGCGCTACGCCGACGCACTGTCGATGGCCGACAACGTGATGACCTTCCGCTATCTGGTCAAGGAGGTCGCCCTCGCCGACGGCGTGCGTGCGTCGTTCATGCCAAAGCCGTTCGGCGAGCACCCGGGATCGGCCATGCACACGCACATGAGCCTGTTCGAAGGCGACACCAACGCCTTCCACAGCCCCGACGACCCGCTGCAGCTCTCGGATGTGGCCAAGTCGTTCATCGCAGGCATCCTGGAGCACGCCAGCGAGATCAGTGCCGTGACCAACCAGTGGGTGAACTCCTACAAGCGCCTGGTGCATGGCGGCGAGGCGCCGACCGCGGCCTCGTGGGGCGCGGCCAACCGCTCGGCGCTGGTACGGGTTCCGATGTACACCCCGCGCAAGGCGTCGTCGCGGCGCGTCGAGGTTCGCAGCCCCGACTCGGCATGCAACCCCTACCTGACCTTCGCGGTCCTGCTGGCCGCCGGCCTGCGGGGCGTCGAGAAGGGTTACGTGCTGGGCCCGCAGGCCGAGGACAACGTCTGGAGCCTGACGCCCGAGGAGCGGCGCGCCATGGGCTACCGCGAGCTGCCGTCCAGCCTGGGCAATGCTCTGGAGGCCATGGAGAACTCCGAGCTCGTCGCGGAAGCGTTGGGGGAGCACGTATTCGACTACTTCCTGCGCAACAAGCGCGCGGAGTGGGAGAACTACCGCAGCCACGTCACGCCCTACGAGCTGAAGAACTACCTGTCGCTGTGAGTCGGGGGCGGTAGCAGTGCCGGTATTTTCCTGCGGGCGTGCGCTACCGTCGTGAACGTGCCAAAGCCTGCAACCGATCGTCCGAAACTGCCCAGCGTAGGTCGGCTCGGTTTGGTGCATCCGCAGGCGTCGGCCCACCTGGAACAGCTCGGCTGGAACACCGAGGCGCACGTCGAGCTTCTGTGGTCGCTGTCGCGCGCACCCGACGCCGACATCGCGCTGCTGGCGATGGTGCGGCTGGCCGATGCGCTCGGGGCCGACGCGGACGAGCTCAACCGCCAACTATTGACCGACCGGGCCCTGCGGGGCCGGCTGTTCGGCGTACTGGGATCCTCCCTGGCTCTCGGTGACCACCTCGTCGCCCACCCGCAGTCGTGGCGGTTGTTGGTCGGCAACGTCGTCCTCCCCGGTGTCGAGGAGCTGCACAGCGTCTTCACCGCTGCCGCCCGCAATGTCGAGATCGACAGGGGCGCAAGCAGTGCCGTGCCCGCGCTGCGGGATCTCTACCGCGACCGGTTGTTGGTCCTCGGTGCCCTCGACGTGGCGTCCACCGTCGAGAACGAGCCGGTGCTGCCCTTCGTCGAGGTCGCCGCACACCTGTCCGACCTCGCCGATGCCGCGCTGGGCGCAGCGCTGACGGTTGCCACCCGGGTTGTGTGCGCGGGCGGCAGCGAGCCCCGGCTGGCGGTCATCGCCATGGGCAAATGCGGTGCGCGCGAGCTGAATTACGTCAGCGACGTCGACGTCATCTTCGTGGGTGAACCCGTCGGAGACGGGGACAACGACGACAACCTGGCCACCGCGAACCGGGTCGCCGGTGAGATGATGCGCTTCGCCGGCGATGCCTTCTTCGAGGTCGATGCCGCGTTGCGCCCGGAGGGCAAACGCGGTCAACTGGTCCGGACGCTGGAATCCCATATCGCCTACTACGAGCGCTGGGCGAAAACCTGGGAATTCCAGGCGCTGCTCAAGGCGCGTCCCGCCGCGGGGGGCCCCGAGCTCGGTAAGGCCTACATCGAGGCCCTGATGCCCATGGTGTGGACCGCTTGCGAGCGTGAGGATTTCGTTCCCGAGGTGCAGGCCATGCGACGCCGCGTCGAGGAACTCGTCCCGGCCGGGGTGCGGGCCCGCGAGCTCAAGCTCGGCACCGGAGGCCTGCGCGACGTCGAATTCGCCGTCCAGCTCCTGCAATTGGTGCACGGACGCAATGACGACTCACTGCATGTGGCGTCCACCGTCGACGCGCTGGCGGCCCTCGGCGAGGGCGGCTACATCGGCCGCGACGACACCGCCAACATGACCGCGTCCTACGAATTCCTGCGGCTGCTCGAACACCGGCTGCAGTTGCAGCGGCTCAAGCGCACCCACATGCTGCCCGACGACAACGACGACGAGGCCTACCGTTGGCTGGCCCGGGCCGCGCACGTGCGCCCCGATGGCCGCCATGACGCGGCGGGCGTGCTGCGCGAGGAACTCAAACGGCAGAGCATGCGGGTGTCGCGGTTGCACGCCAAGCTCTTCTACCAGCCGCTGCTGGAATCGGTGGGTCAACCGGCGGTGGGCATCGGCGCCGGGATGAGCACCGAGGCGGCCGAACGTCAGCTCGCCGCACTGGGTTACGAGGGACCGCAGAGCGCGCTGACGCATCTGGCGGCGCTGACCGGCCAGGGCGGACGCCGTGCGCGGGTGCAACAGGTGCTGTTGCCGACCCTGCTGGACTGGCTCTCGGACACGCCGGACCCGGACGCCGGCCTGCTGGCCTACCGCCGGATCAGCGAGGAGCTGGCCGAGCAGCGCTGGTATCTGTCGACCCTGCGTGACGAGGGGGCGGTGGCCAAGCGGCTGATGCGCGTGCTCGGCACCTCGGCCTACATCCCGGAACTGCTGATGCGGGCTCCCGAGGTGATCCAGCTGTACGCCGACGGGCCCAGCGGGCCGAAACTGCTCGACGGTGATCCCGACAGCGTGGCTCGCGCACTGGTGGCCTCGGCCGGCCGGCATCCGGACCCGGTACGCGGCATCGCGGCCGCGCGCACGCTGCGCCGGCGGGAACTGGCCCGCATCGCCTCGGCCGACGTGCTGGGCCTGCTCGATGTGACCGACGTCTGCAAGGCATTGACCTCGGTGTGGGTCGCAGTGCTGGAGGCCGCGCTGAATGCGGTGGTCCGGGCCAACACACCGGAATCCGGTGCGCCCGCACGCATCGCGGTGATCGGCATGGGCCGGCTCGGCGGCGGCGAGCTCGGATACGGCTCCGACGCCGACGTGATGTTCGTGTGCGAACCGGCCACCGGCGTCGAGGAGTCCGCAGCCATGCGCTGGTCGGTGAGCATCGCCGAACAGGTGAGGGCCCTGCTGGGGACGCCGAGCGCGGATCCGCCACTGGAGGTCGACACCGGGCTGCGTCCAGAGGGGCGAAACGGACCGCTGGTGCGCACGCTGGCCTCGTATGCGGCCTATTACGAGCAGTGGGCCCAGCCGTGGGAGATCCAGGCGCTGTTGCGGGCCCACCGGGTGGCAGGCGATCTGGAACTCGGCGAACGCTTTCTGGTGATGGTCGACAAGACCCGTTACCCCTCCGGCGGGGTATCGGCCGAGACCGTCCAGGAGATCCGGCGAATCAAGGCCCGCGTGGACGCCGAGCGTCTGCCCCGCGGTGCCGACCCCAACACGCACACCAAACTGGGCCGTGGCGGGCTGGCCGACATCGAGTGGACCGTGCAGCTGCTGCAACTGCGCTACGCCCACAAGGTGCCGGCGCTGCACAACACCTCGACATTGCAGACCCTCGACGCGATCGGCGCGGCCGAACTGGTCGCCGAGAGCGACGTCGAGCTGTTGCGCGACGCCTGGCTGACGGCCACGCGGGCGCGCAACGCCCTGGTGCTGGTGCGCGGCAAGCCCACCGATCAGTTGCCCGGGCCGGGTCGTCAGCTCAACGCGGTGGCCTTGGCGGCCGGGTGGGGCAGCGACGACGGTGGGGAGTTCCTGGACAACTACCTGCGGGTGACCCGGCGGGCGAAGGGCGTGGTCCGGAAGATTTTCGGCGGAGAGTAGGGGTTAGGCCGCCCCGAGTGCAGGACGTCGCAGTGGGTGATGTTAATAAGGGCGTATAACCAATTCACTGGGAGTCCGGATGAAGCACACGTTCGACGTCATCACCGCGGCCGAGCACGATCGGCTCGAAGCCCTCTATGAGCCCTTTGCCCAGGCGATGCGCGAACTCGTCGACGCCGGTGTGCGCACCCAGGTGGACCCGCAGACCATCGCTGAGGCCACCGCGGCCGTCGAGGCCGTCACCGCCTCGCTGCGCCGCGAACAGCGCGACGGGCCGCAGGCCATGCTGCATGCCGAGACGAACCGCCCGGTGGTGTGGGCGAACCCGGTCGTCGGATTGCGCAATGCGCTGGCCCCGCCGCTGGTGATCGAGCACGCCGACGACGGCAGCTGCTGGAGCGAATTCGTGCTGGGCGCCGCCTATGAGGGGCCGCTGGGCTGGGTGCACGGCGGCATCTGCGCGTTGGTGCTCGACCACATTCTCGGCGAGGTGGCCAGTGGCGGACTGCACGAGCCGCGCTATACCGGGACCATCACCTGTCGCTATGGTCGCGGCACGCCGCTGGGCCCGTTGCGCGCTGAGGCCTACATCGACCGGACCGAAGGCGTGAAAACCTTTGCGCGGGGCCATATCAGCGACGCCGACGGGATCACCGTCGAGGCTGAGGGAGTCTTCATCACGCCGGCATGGGCGCGGGATGCCGGATGAAGGTCTACGTGAGCATGGCCTTCATGGATACCCGGGAGGCCGTCGAAGTAGCCAGGGCGGCAGACGATCTCGGCTATGACGGCATGGGCATCCCGGATCACGTGGTGAACCTCGAGACGCTGAACACGCCGTATCCGTACACCAAGGACGGCAAGCGGCGCTGGGAGGCGTTCACCGACTGGCCGGACCCGTGGGTGATGATCGGCGCACTCGCGCTGGTCACCACTCGGCTGAAGTTCGTCACCACGGTCTACCTGCCAGCGATGCGCGACCCGTATTCGGCGGCGAAAGCCATTGGCACCGCTGCCTATCTGGCCGGGGGACGGCTGGAGCTCGGCATCGGTGTCGGCTGGTGCGAGGAGGAGTTTGAACTGCTGGGCCAGCAATTCGCGCGGCGCGGAAAGCGCACCGACGAGATGCTCGAATTGATGAAGAAGCTGTGGGAGCCCGGGTGGACCGAGTTCTCCGGCGAGTTCTATTCCACCCCGCGCCTGGAGATGGAGCCCACGCCGCCGCGGATCCCGATCTATGTCGGCGGGCTGTCCGACATCGCGCTGCGCCGTGCGGCGCGGCACGACGGGTGGATCGGTGATCTGATCTCCACCGAGGCTGCCCTGCAGCGGGTCGACCGGCTACGTGACCTGCGCGCCGAAAAGGGTTTGACGATGGACGATTTCACCGTCATCACACCGCTGACCGACGCCTTCACCCCCGAGCACTACGCCCGGGCGGAAGCCGGCGGCATCCAGGGCATCATCACCATGCCGTGGATGTTCTACAGCGGCCCCAGCGCCACGCTGGCCGAGAAGATCGACGGGTTGAAGCGGTTCCGCAAGGACCTCGCGCTGGACTAGGTGCGCTTACTGCGCGCCGCATCCAACGCGAACGCACCGCCACCGATTGCGGCGAGCAGCAGGAAGCCGAAGCAGTACAGCACGGCGAGTTCGCCGCCGTTCTCGATCGGCAACAGACCCTTGGGCTGATGCTGGGTGAAGTAGGCGAACGCCATCTCGCCGGAGGCGATGAAGGCCGCGATGCGGGTGAACAAGCCGGTCAGGATCAGAAGGCCCAGAACGAATTCGATGAGGCCGCCGTACCAGAAGGGCCAGGTGCCCACCGGCACTGCCGGACCGACGAGATCGCCTGCGTTGTCCGGCATCCCGACCGGCCAGGCGAACAACTTCTGGGCTCCGTGGATGGTGTACAGGAAACCGAACACGACACGGAACAAACTGATGACAGCGGGCGAAAGCGAGCCCAGTCGGGTGTCCAGGTTGGTCGTCATGTGCTGACAATACGCGCAGCTCGAATGAAACTCAGAGCTCCAGCAACACTGTTACCGGTCCGTCATTGACCAGTTCCACCCGCATATCCGCACCGAAAACCCCTGTTTCCACAACCGCGCCCAACTTCCTCAACGCGTCGGCAAATTCGGCCACCAGCGGTTCGGCGACGGGCCCCGGCGCTGCCGCATTCCACGACGGGCGCCTGCCCTTGTCGGTATTGGCGTACAACGTGAACTGACTGATCACCAGGATGGGGGCGGCAACGTCCGATGCGGATTTCTCGCCGTCGAGAATTCGTAACTGCCAGAGCTTTTCGGCCATCCGTCGGGCCTTGGCGGCGTCGTCGTCATGAGTCGCCCCGACCAGGGCGAGCAGTCCCTGCGGGTTCGGAGCGATCGCGCCGACGACTTCGCCGTCGATCGCAACGCTCGCCGATGTCACCCGCTGCACCAGAACACGCATCGGTCCATTGTGCGGATTGACGCCGAGCAGACACAAAACTGCCCCTCTTCCGAAGAAAAGGGGCAGTTCTGCGTCTGCTCGCGCTAGGACGTGACGGAACTTACACGTCGTAGTACAGGCTGAACTCGTACGGGTGAGGCCGGATCTGGATCGGCATGATCTCGTTCTCCCGCTTGTAGGAGATCCAGGTCTCGATCAGGTCCTCGGTGAACACGCCACCCTCGGTGAGGTACTCGTGGTCCTCTTCGAGCCTGTCGATGACTGCGGACAGCGAGGTCGGGGCCTGCGGGATGTTGGCGGCCTCGTCCGGCGGCAGCTCGTAGAGGTCCTTGTCGACCGGGGCCAGCGGCTCGATCTTCTTCTTGATGCCGTCGATGCCGGCCATCAGCATCGCCGCGAACGCCAGGTACGGGTTACCCGAGCTGTCCGGGCAGCGGAACTCGAGGCGCTTGGCCTTCGGGTTGTTGCCGGTGATCGGGATACGGACACAGGCCGAGCGGTTGCGCTGGCTGTACACCAGGTTGATCGGGGCCTCGTAACCCGGCACCAGACGCTTGTAGGAGTTCACCGTCGGGTTGGTGAACGCCAGCAGCGACGGAGCGTGGTGCAGGATGCCGCCGATGTAGTGGCGGGCGATGTCGGACAGGCCGGCGTAGCCGGACTCGTCGTGGAACAGCGGCTTGCCGTCCTTCCACAGCGACTGGTGGGCGTGCATGCCGGAACCGTTGTCACCGAACAGCGGCTTGGGCATGAAGGTGACGGTCTTGCCGTTCTGCCACGCGGTGTTCTTGATGATGTACTTGAACAGCAGCACATCGTCGGCTGCGGCCAGCAGGGTGTTGAACTTGTAGTTGATCTCGGCCTGGCCGGCGGTGCCCACCTCGTGGTGGCCGCGCTCGAGGGTGAACCCGGCGTTGATCAGGTTGGTCGACATCTCGTCGCGCAGGTCGACGTAGTGGTCGTACGGAGCGACGGGGAAGTAGCCACCCTTGGGGCGGACCTTGTAACCGAGGTTGGGGGAGCCGTCGGCCTCGGAGGGCTCGCCGGTGTTCCACCACGCGGACTCGGAATCGACCTCGTAGAAGGTGCCGTTCATCTTGGAGTCGAACGCCACCGAATCGAAGATGTAGAACTCGGCCTCGGCACCGAAGTAACAGGTATCGGCGATACCGGTGCTGGCCAGGTAGTTCTCCGCCTTGCGGGCCACGTTGCGCGGGTCGCGGGAGTAGGCCTCACGGGTGAACGGATCGTGCACGAAGAAGCTCAGGTTCAGCGTCTTGGCGGCGCGGAACGGGTCGATACGCGCGGTGTCGGGGTCCGGCAGCAGCATCATGTCGGATTCGTGGATCGACTGGAAGCCGCGGACCGACGAGCCGTCGAACGCGAGGCCGTCCTCGAAGACGCTCTGGTCGAACGCCGACGCCGGGATCGAGAAGTGCTGGACGACGCCGGGCAGATCGCAGAAGCGAATGTCGACGTACTCGACGTTCTCGTCCTTGATCAGCTTGAAGATGTCGTCGGACGTCTTTTCTGCCACTGAGTGTTCTCCTTTACTGGTAACCCGCGGGTTGACGCTAAGGACACGATGTTGCGCAGTCGTCAACCATATGTTGCGCGCAAGTTACGCAATCGCTTGCGATGCCGACGGGCAACCCCGCTCTCGGCTAAATCTATCCTGGCAACCATGGCACGCGAGATTTCGTCCTGGCTGTCCGGTCCCGCTTCCGACCCAGCCAGTGGGTATCCAGGGGAGCGGCTTGGGTTGCCCGAGCATGGGCCGGGTTCGATCGCGCGGTTCGGCCGACGCGTCGGTGCCATCCTGGTCGACTGGCTGGTCGCTGTCGGCCTCACCGGCGTATTGGCGGTGTCTCTGGGGCTGATGAGTCGCGAGCAACTGTTGTACTCGATGGATTTCCGGAACATCGCTCTGCTGGTCTGGCTGGTCATCGGCGTTACGGCGGTGCGGTTGTTCGGGTTCACCCCGGGCCAGTATCTGCTCGGACTGGGGGTGATTCCGCTCGACGGCCGTGACCGCGTCACAGTGGGCCGGGCCCTCACGCGCAACCTGCTGATCGTGCTGGTGATCCCGGCACTGTTCACCGATGCCGACCATCGAGGTTTGCATGATCTGGCATCCAAGACCGCGGTGGTGCGGCGGTAGCTCCACCCCGAACGTGACGAAGATCGCGAGGTTCTCGCGATCTTGATCACACTCGGCGGCTGGGCGCGGTCAGCGCCTGCGGACCGTCCGCTGCACACCGCGCATCTTCGCGCCGGCGGGCATCGGGCCCTTGGGCATCCCGGCCGGACCGGCCTTGGTGCTGAGCGCGGCGAGCCGGGACTCGATCGAGTCCATCTGCTTGACCGTGATGTTCGCCGGCAGCTTGTTCAGGTGCCGCTCCAGCTTGGACAACGGCACCTCGCCCTCACCGTTGCCGACCACGATGTCGTAGATCGGGATCTCGCCGACCAGGCGTGCCGTGCGCTTCTTCTCCTGCGCCAGCAGCGGCTTGACCCGATTGGCCGAACCCTCACCGACGAAGATCACGCCGGGCCGGCCGATGACCCGGTGAACGGCGTCGAAATGACCGGTGGCCGCGACACCGGGGGTGACGCGCCACTTGCCGCGAAGATTGTCCAGCGCCCAGGCCGCGGCACCGGTCTGGCCCTCGGCCTTCGTGTAGACCGACTTTTGCGCCCGCCGGCCGAAGATGATGAAGGCGACCAGCGCGCCCAGCACCACGCCCAGCGGGATCAGCGTGTACATGGTGAACCCGCCGATGAGCAGACCGGCGACCACAGCGGCGGCCACGATCAGCACGAACGCGCCGATCATGTACGGCAGCAGGCGCTTGTCCTCTTTGCGCTGGATCTGGAATGCCTGCCACAGCTGACTGCGCCGCTGCTTGGATGCGGCCTTGCGGGCTGCCTTCGCCTCGGCCTTTGCCGCCTTGGTTTCTGCGGCATTGCGGGTTTTCGCCATTACATCAGGATACGGGGGGCCGATCGGCGAACCGAACCCGCGCGGCCTGCGCATAGAGCTTGCCCGCGCGGTAGGACGAACGCACCAGCGGTCCGGCCAGCACGCCGGCGAATCCGAGGCCCTCGGCATAGCTCGACAGCGCGACGAACTCGTCGGGATGGACCCAGCGCTCCACCGGGTGGTGACGCGGTGACGGCCGCAGATACTGGGTGATGGTGACGATGTCGCAGCCCGCCTCATGCAGGTCGCGCAGCGCGGTGTGCACCTCGTTGATGGTCTCGCCCATCCCGAGAATCAGGTTCGATTTGGTGACCAGACCGAAGTCGCGGGCGGCGGTGATCACCGCCAGGCTGCGGTCGTATCGGAACGCCGGACGAATCCGCTTGAAGATGCGCGGCACCGTTTCGACGTTGTGCGCGAACACTTCTGGGCGTGACTCGAACACTTCGGCCAACTGGTCGGGGTTGCCGTTGAAGTCCGGGGCCAGCAACTCCACGCCGGTGTTCGGGTTCAGCCGCTTGATGTAGCGGACGGTCTCGGCGTACAGCCATGCCCCACCGTCGGGTAGGTCATCGCGGGCCACCCCGGTCACAGTCGAGTAGCGCAGGCCCATCGCCTGGACACTCTCGGCGACCCGGCGCGGTTCGTCGCGATCCAGCTCGGCCGGCTTACCGGTGTCGATCTGGCAGAAGTCACACCGCCGGGTGCACTGCTCGCCACCGATCAGGAACGTGGCTTCCCGGTCCTCCCAGCACTCGAAGATGTTGGGGCAGCCGGCCTCCTCGCACACCGTGTGCAGGCCCTCGCGGCGCACCAGACCCTTGAGCTCCGTGTACTCCGGACCCATCTTGGCCCGGGTCTTGATCCACGGTGGCTTGCGTTCGATGGGCGTCTCCGCGTTCCGCACTTCCAGACGCAGCAGCTTCCGACCTTCAGGCACCACAGTCACTGGTTCATCCTACGTTCACGGCCACTTCCAGCCGTCCGTCGAGCGCATCACATACCTTCGCGGCGACAAGGTCGGTGACGTCCTCGACGGTGATGCGGCGGCCGAGTTCGGCCGTCAGCGACGTCACACCGGCATCGGCGATCCCGCACGGCACGATCGACGAGAAGGCGGACAGGTCGCAGTCACAGTTCAGCGCGAACCCGTGCAGCGTCGTCGCCCGGGCCACCCGGATCCCGATCGCCCCGATCTTGCGCGCCGGCCTGAGCTCGTCGCCGGCCACCCACACACCGGAGCGTCCCTCGACCCGACCGGTCTCCAGACCGAGATCCGCGCACACACTGATGAGCGCTTGTTCAAGGCGCCGAACGAAATTCACCACATCCAGCGGTTCGGCCAGCCCGATGATGGGGTAGCCCACCAGCTGTCCGGGGCCGTGCCAGGTGATCTTGCCGCCGCGGTCGGTGTCGACGACGGGGGTGCCGTCCACCGGGCGCTCATGCGGCTCGGTGCGCTTGCCCGCGGTGTAGACGGCAGGGTGCTCAAGCAGCAGGAGGGTGTCGGGGCCACCGGCCACCCTGGCGTCGGCGATCTCGCGCTGTAGTTCCCAGGCGGCCTCGTAATCGAGTGTGCCCAGGCGTCGCACCTCGAGGGGCTCCGCGGCCGAGCGGATGGATGTCACAGCGTCGACGGTACGCCCCGAGATTGCTGCCCAGCGCAGGGGTTCGCGCCGCATAGGGTCGGAAGGTGCCGACTTTCTCTGCCCGGTATTCCCCATGGCGACTGCTGATGCCGGTGCTGTTCGGCGTGCTCTTCGCCGCGACATCGGCCTGGATGACCCTGAACGCCGAGCTCTCGCTGCTGTACCGGGCACTCGGTGTGGCCAGCTGCCTGATTTTCCTGAGTCTGGCGGTCATTGCGGTGATCCGGCTGTTCGACCGCGACGAGCAGCTCCGGGTGTCGCCCGACGGCATCTACTACAAGCGGTGGTCGCAGACGGTCATCCCATGGGACGAGATCGTCGATGTGACGGTGTGGAAGGACCGCTATCAGAAGTTCATCATGCTGCACCTGGCCGACCCGCGACGGTTCCCGTCGACGACGCTGGTGGGTAGGTTGAGCCGGGCCAACCGGCGGCTGACCGGCGGAGACATCGCGATATCGCTGACCCAGATGAACCGCGGGTTCGATGACGCCTCGGCGGTGATCGAGGACTACCGGGCTACGTCGGCTCGCTAGTCCCTGGGTGCGGCGGTGGCGTAGGCCAGCGCCTCGCCGACGGTGTTGTGGTGAAAGGTGAAGCCGGCTCGTTCCAGGGCGGCGGGAATGGCACGCTGGCCCACGAGCAGTCCTTCGTCGGCGATCTCGCCCAGCAGCGTGCGCAGCGCAAAACCCGGAATCATCACCGGGGTGGGCCGATTGACGGCCCGGCCCAGCGCCGCGGTGAACTCGGCGTTGGTCACGGGCGCCGGTCCGGTGAGATTGACCGGGCCCGACAGGCTTTCGTTCGATATCGCGAACAGCACCGCGCGGACCTCGTCCTCCAGGCTGATCCACGGGATGTACTGCCTGCCATTGCCCAACCGTGCGCCAAGGCCCAGCGAGAACAACGGCTTGAGTCGGTTCACCATCCCCCCGGACGAGGCCATCACCAGTCCGGTGCGCAACAGCACCACCCGCGACCCGGCCGCGACGGCGGGCGCGGTGGCCGCTTCCCAATCCGCGCACAGCCTGGCCAGGAAACCGTGTCCCTCCGGCGCGGACTCATCGGTCACCCGGTCTCTGGTGTCGCCGTAGTAGCCGACCGCGCTCGCGTTGATCAACACCGGCACCCCGGCGTCGGCCACGGCACCGGCGAGCACCTCGGTGGGTCCGATCCGGCTGTCGCGCAGGCTCTGTTTGAACGCACCCGACCAACGCTTATCGCCGACACCGACGCCGCAGAGGTTCACCACCACGTCCACACCCTGTAGCGCGCCGGTGTCGAACTCCCCGGTGTCGGGGTTCCAGAACAGCTCGTCGCCGTTCGATGGTGCCCTGCGTACGATCCGGAGCACCCGGCGATCGGCGGCGCGCAGCATTGACACCAGCGCCGAACCGATCAGACCGGATGATCCCGCTATCGCGATGACGGCATCCGCCACAGTGGGGAGCCCCTCCTAACGGCCCTTACAGCCCGAGGTCGGCCTCGAAAGCACCTTCTTCGAGCCTGCGCTTGATGGTGGTCACGAACCGGCCGGCGTCGGCGCCGTCGATCAGTCGGTGGTCGTAGGTCAGCGGCAGGTAGCACACCGAGCGCACACCGATCGACTCGTTGCCGTAGGCGTCCGAGATCACCCGCGGCCGCTTGACGATCGCCCCGGTGCCCAGCATCGCCGCCTGCGGCGGCACCAGGATCGGGGTGTCGAACAGCGCGCCCTGGCTGCCGATGTTGGTGATGGTGAACGTGCCGCCGGACAACTCGTCGGGCTTGAGGTTGCCCGACCGGGCCCGGGCCGCGATGTCGGAGATGGCGCGCGCCAGTCCGCCCAGCGACAGGTCGCCGGCGTTGTGGATCACCGGCGAGAGCAGGCCCTGGTCGGTATCCACCGCGAAGCCGAGGTGCTCG
This sequence comes from Mycobacterium sp. DL99, assembly GCF_004762045.1. Lineage (GTDB taxonomy): Bacteria > Actinomycetota > Actinomycetes > Mycobacteriales > Mycobacteriaceae > Mycobacterium. The sequence goes on along the minus strand of NZ_SJOM01000007.1, from coordinate 3,960,900 downwards.
GCGTCGTAGTAGGTGATCTCCTTGGTGTCCTCGTTGTAGCTGGCGTTGACGTTCGGGTGGATCTTGAGCGCGTCGATGACGGCGCGCGCGATGAACGGCAGGTACGTGAGGTTGACGCCCTCGCGCTCGGCGAAGTCCGCCTTGGCCCGGGCCCGCAGCGCCACGATCTTGGTCATGTCGACCTCGTGGGTCTGGGTGAGCTGTGCGGTCGCCTGCAACGATTCGCGCGTCTTCTTCGCGGTGATCTGGCGAATCCGGTTGGCCTTCTGCGTCGTTCCGCGCAGGTGGGCCAATGCCGGAGCTGCTGCGGCCGCAGCGGCGGGCGCGGCTGCCGCAGGGGCTGCCGGTGCCGGTGCCGGGGGAGCCTTTTTCGCCTCGGCCGCCGCGAGCACGTCCTGCTTGCGGATGCGGCCGCCGACGCCGGTGCCCTTCACGGCCGCGAGGTCAACACCGTTCTCCACGGCCAGCTTTCGCACCAGCGGGGTGAGCTCGGGTTCGGGAGCGGCTGCCGGAGCCGCAGCCGGTGCCGGTGCTTCGCCGGCCTCGCCGATGACCGCGAGCTCGCCACCGATCTCGACGGTGTCGTCCTCCTGGGCGACGATCTTCGTCAACACGCCTGCGGCGGGCGACGGGATCTCGGTGTCGACCTTGTCCGTGGACACCTCCAGCAGCGGCTCGTCGAGTTCGACGGTGTCGCCCTCCTGTTTAAGCCAGCGGGTGACGGTCCCCTCGGTGACGCTCTCACCTAGCGCGGGCATCTGGACGGAGATGGCCATGTGTATTGACTCCTCGGACGGTCACTTGTGACGACTCGAACTCTGGCTTACCACAGCTAGGTGCACTGGGTACGGCACCTAGGTGGATTGTCGGAACCATCCTGTCACTGCAGCACCATTCGCACGCACTCAGGGTTGCTCCGAGCTCTGGCACTATCGAATGAGGGTTTGCAGGGTTGTTCGTCGAACTTCCCCAGAGCTGAGGAGACCGTTCCGTTGGGGTTGTTCGATACGTTTCGCCGAGGTCGCTCGGCGCGCGGATTCGGCGGCGACGCGGGCGAGGATCTGCGGTATCTGCAGCGGTGGGTGGCCGAGCACACCGGCGTCGAGGCATTCGTGGAACCCCGCACCACCGTCACCGAGGTGACCGTCGTGTTGGTTGCTGCCGACGGGGAATGGACCCGGCGCCGGGCCGGTGGTGAGGCCGGGGCACGCCGGCTCAGCGATCGGCTGCAGATCCCGGTCTACGACGTCCAGAAGGTCGGCTACCCGCAACGCATGCGGGACCACGACGCGCGGCGGCGCATCGAACGGGAGCGCGCCGTACGCCAGGAACTCGGCGACCGTTAGAGTCAAGGCAACCGATACCTCCGGTATTGGATACTGTTCGTTACAGGTACCTCGTGGAGGGGTGGACTATGCAGCGCTTCGTCGTCAGCTCGGACGGAACCCGCATCGCGGTTTACGAACAAGGGGATCGGCAGCGTCCCACGCTGGTGATGGCGCACGGATGGCCGGACTCGCATGTGTTGTGGAACGGCGTGACCGGTGAACTGGGCGACCGGTTCCACATCGTGCGATACGACAACCGCGGTGCCGGCGCCTCGGACGTTCCCAAGCCCGTATCCGCCTATCGCATGGACCGGTTCGCCGACGACCTGTCGGCGGTGATCGATGCCGTCAGTCCCGGCCGCCCCGTGCACGTCCTGGCGCACGACTGGGGATCGGTGGGGGTGTGGGAGTACCTGAGCCGCCCGGAGGCCTCCGAGCGGGTGGCGTCGTTCACGTCGGTTTCGGGACCCAGCACCGACCATTACGGCTCGTTCGTGCGCGGCCGGCTGGCCCGCCCGTACCGTCCGATCCGGTTCGCCAAGGCGGTGAACCTGGCATCGCGGTTCAGCTACTGGATCCCGTTCTCGATCCCGGTGATCGCACCCGCGCTGATGCGTCGAGGCGCGGCGCGCCGACTGCAGGCCATCGACACCCCTGGCCCCAAATTCCAGTCCGAGAACCTCGACATCGACGCGGCCAACTCGCTGAAGATCTACCAGGCCAACGCGATTCGATCGTTCACGACGCTGCGCAGCGACCACTACGTGACCGTGCCGGTGCAGTTGATCTGCAACGACCACGATCCGGTGGTGCGCGGCGACGGCTACGCCGAGGAGTCCACCTGGGTGCCGCTGCTGTGGCGCCGTGACCTCAAAGCCGGGCACTGGGCGCCGTTCTCGCACTGGCGCGCCATCGCCAACGCGACGGCCGAGCTGATCGACCACATCGAGGGTGCCCCGGCGGCTCGCGCACTTCGCCGCGCCCAGGTCGGCCGGTCGCGTGAACGCTTCGGTGACACACTGGTTTCGGTGACCGGTGCCGGCAGTGGCATCGGCCGCGCCACTGCGCTGGCCTTCGCCGAACAGGGCGCCGAACTCGTGGTCAGCGATATCGACGAAGCATCCGCCAAGTCCACCGCCAACGAGATCGCCGCACGCGGCGGAGTGGCACATGCCTACGGGCTCGACGTGTCCGATGCCGAGGCCGTGGAGAGTTTCGTCGAGCAGGTCTGCGGCACACACGGGGTGCCCGACGTGGTGGTCAACAACGCCGGAATCGGCCACGGCGGCAAGTTCCTCGACACCCCAGCCGAGCAGTACGACCGGGTGCTGGACGTCAACTTCGGCGGAGTCGTCAACTGCTGCCGGTCCTTTGCCCGCAGGCTCGTCGACCGCGGCACCGGTGGCCACATCGTCAACGTGGCCTCGATGGCCGCCTACTCGCCGTCGGCGGCGGCGAACGCATACGCCACCAGCAAGGCCGCGGTGTTCATGTTCTCCGACTGCCTGCGTGCCGAATTGAGCTCGGCGGGAATAGGTTTGACCACGATCTGCCCGGGCGTCATCGATACGAACATCATCGACACCACCCGATTCGACGTCCCCGCCGAGCAGCAGGGCCAGATCGAGCAGATGCGGGCCCAGACCAAGAAGGCCTTCGCTGCGCGACGCTATGGGCCGGACAAGGTGGCCAAGGCCATCGTCGCGGCCGTCGTCAGAGACAAAGCGGTCCGGCCGGTTACGCCGGAGGCCTATGCGGCCTACGGGGTGGCGCGACTGATGCCGTCGGCGCTGCGCCGGGCGGCGCGAGCGGGGTCACTCTAACCGCGCTACTGCGGGTGGGCGGTCAGGTACTCGCCGACCGGTATCGGTGATCCGGCGGCGTATCCGATGGGCAGTAGCACATCACCCGCAGTCGAGACGTAGTAGACGTCCCAGCGGTAGAACGCGGCGAACACCGCGGGATCGGCAGCGATCGCGGCGGCATAGTCGCTGACTGCCCGCACGTACTCGTCGGCGTTGTTGTACCGGAACAGGGCACGGTCCGGGTCATTCGTAAAACCGTTGGCGGCCAGGTAATTACCGGCTGCCATGATGCTGTCCCGGGGCGAGTGGATATCGCCGCCCTTGCCATACGCCGCAAACGTGGACGGCATGAACTGCATCGGTCCCTGGGCGCCGGCCGAGCTGGTGCCACTCACGCTGCCGAAGTGCGTCTCGATCAGGTTGATCGCCGCGAGGAAGTTCCAGCTCACGCCGGAGGCCGCCTCGGCCTCGCGGTAGGCGCCCAGAAGCACCTCGGCCGGGGGTGGCGGGTTGATGCGCCACGCGGGCAGGGTGTCCTTCGGCTGAGCCAGCGCGGCGAGCTGTCGCCGTGCGTTGACATTCCGGTCGTAGAACGCGACCAGGTCAGCCGGGATACGGGGCCGGATGATGCCGTCCCACTCGGGGTGCCGGCCGATCGCGCGGTAGGCCATCTGCTGACGGCGGGCGGCCTGCGTCAGGGCAGCCTCCGGTGTCGACGGGTCGCGCAGCGCCCGCTCGTCGGCCACCAGATCCTCCGCCAGCCGGACGGGGTCCGGAGCCAGGCGGGGTTGGGCGCCGGCCGGGGCGGCCGGGGCGGTGGTAGCCGGCTGTGTCACCGACGTCGTGCTCGGGGGTGCGGGAGGCGGCGGGTTCGACGATCCAGAACAGCCGGCGAGCGCCGCGCCCAACGTGAACAGGATCGCGAGATCGTGAAGAACTCTCGCCATCTTGTTCACGTCGGGCGGGCCCACCGTCTACAGCCGTTCGCCGCTGTGTCTCAATCAGCCGTTCACGGCGATGTCCTCGAGGACCGCGAACATCGTGCGGGTCGGCACGCCGGTGCCGCCCTTGGGTGTGTAACCCCATGGCCCGCCGGTGTTGTAGGCCGGAGCGGCGACATCGATGTGCGTCCACTCGACCCCGTCGGCGACGAACTCGCGCAGGTAGGTTCCGGCCACCAGCATCCCGGCGTAGCGTGATCCGCTGACGTTGGCCAGGTCTGCCACCGTGGACTTCAGGTCGTCCTTCAGTTCCTCGGGAAGTGGCATCGCCCAACCGTTTTCACCGACGGACTGAGACAGCGTCGCGACCCGGTCGCGGAACTCTTCGCTGCCCATCACGCCCGGCGTGCGGGAACCCAGCGCGACGGTCTGGGCGCCGGTCAGCGTCGAGGTCTCGATCAGGTAGTCCGGGTCGTCCTCGCAGGCCCGCACGATCGCGTCGGCCAGGATCAGCCGGCCCTCGGCGTCGGTGTTGAGCACCTCGACGGTGATCCCGCCGTACTGCGTGAGCACGTCGCCCGGACGCTGCGCGGTCGCCGACGGCATGTTCTCGGCCATCGGCACGGTCGCGATGACCTCGATCGGCAGGTTCTGCTTGGCGGCCAGCACCACGGTCGCGATCACCGCCGCGGCGCCGCCCATGTCCGAGGTCATGTGATGCATGTTGGCGGCCGGCTTGATCGAGATGCCGCCGGTGTCGAACGTGATGCCCTTGCCGACCAGCGCGACGCGCTTGCTCTTCTTGGTGCCGCCCCGGTGGGTCAACCGGACCAGACGCGGCGGGCGCGAGGATCCCTTGCCGACCCCCACGATGCCGCCGTAGCCCGCCTTGGTCAGGGCCTTGTCGTCGAGCACCTCGACCTCAAGCCCGGCGGCCTCACCCAAAGCCTTTGCCCGCTTGGCGAATTCATCGGGGAACAGATGGCTGGGCGGGGTGTTCACGAAATCGCGGGCCGTGGCCACCGCCGACGCGATGTCCGCTGCGCGCTGAGCCTGGTTCTTGGTCGCCGCCTTGGTATCGGCTGTCAGTGCGGTGATCGTGGTCAGGCCGGCGTCCTTGGGCGCGGTCTTGGCGCTGCGGAAGTCGCTGAAGCGGTAGGCGCCCAGGATCAGGCCCTCGACGGCGGCTTCCAGATCGATGTCGGACAACGTGGTGATGACCGTCTCGGTGCCGTTCAACGACCGTGCGGCGGTGCCGGCGGCCCGGCGGATCACGTCGGCCGGCCACTCGTCGCGCGGCTTGCCCAGGCCGACGGTCAGCACGCTGGCGACCGGGAGTGACGGCGCCAGCACCCTGGTGACCTGGTCGGTGCCGCCCTTCGCGCCGAGTGCCGCGAGCGCGACCTCGATCTCGCCGATCGCCTCGGCGTCGAGGAACGGGTTGCCGACGACGGTGGCGGTTGCGTCGTCATCCTGTCCACTGACCACGGGAACGATCAGTACGGCGTCAGTCTTGCGTTTGGGCAGCGACGCGCTGACGGTGACGTTGGGAACCTGGTAACCGGGATTTGCGGGGCTCACACGCCTCAGCCTAGCTACGGTCGCAACCACTCATGTCGTAGGTCGTGACAGGCTCGTCGAAGCCCTTGAGGGTCAACGGATCTTGTGCGACAGCAGGCCAGTCCGGCAGCGCTGCGCGGACCTCCGGCGCAGCGAGGATCTGCCCTGGTGACGCGGCGGCCACCAATCGCGCGGCCAGGTTCACCGTATCGCCGAAGTAGTCGCCTCCGATCGCAAGGACTTCGCCGTAGCTGAGTCCCGCCCGGACTTGGAGCCCGGCCTTCTGCGTGCGCGGGTCTTCGACGAGGTCGGCGGCGGTTTGCACCAGACGGTCAGGGGTCGAACTGACCCACATCGCGGCGTCGCCGATGAACTTCACCACGCGGCTGTCTCCGGCGTGCATCACATCGGTGACGGCGGCGTTGAAACCGTTGAGCAGGGTCGACAGTTCCGCGGGGGAGAGCACATGGGTGAGTGCGGTGAATCCCGAGAGATCGGCGAATCCGACGCCACATGTGACGCTGCCCGCGGGATTGAGCGTGACGCTCTCGAAAAGCCGGGGACGCGTCGTCTGATGCCGATGAACGGTGTCGAGCAGGGCCCCGATGCGTGGAATCAACTCGGCCACTTCGCGCCAGGCCCGTGCCGTGGTGAGCTCGTCGTGGCTGCGGGTGATCCAGAAATCGGGACGAGAGGTTCGCAGTAGCGTCGTCTCCGCCTCTGCCAACCGGGTCATTGCACTACCGATGAGTCGCAACAGGCCACCGTCGTCGCCCAGTCGCGCCCGCATTGCGGCGCAGGTTGCCAGGGCGTCGAAATCCGCTTCGGTCAACGTGACGTCGTCGGGATCAGGGACACCCAGGTCCAGCGCGGCCCAGAACTGTGCGACGTCGTCGAGCGGCAGCCCGAGTTCGGCGGCGGCACTGCGCAGGCTGTAGGTCGGTGGCCCGGGGCGCCTGATGGCGTCCCCCGCGAGGCCGAACAGGCGCCCACGACGCTCGGCCTCGACCATGTCGTCGACGGAGAAGCCGAGACCGGACAGATATTCGATCAGCTCGGCGCGTTCTCGCGCATCGGCTATCCCCGCGGCTTCCAACGCGTTCAGGTCGACCACGCGCCCTCCTCGAATCCGTCAGCGCGGCAGACGCAACGGATACGCCGTGACCGGTGTGGCGAAACCCTTGAGTGTCAGTGAGCGAGGCGGGGCGAACGCCTGTCCGTCGAGGAGCTCACGCAGCGGCTCGGACACCAGGACCTGGCTGGGGTCGGCGGCGGCCACGAGGCGGGCCGCCCGATTCACCGGAGTGCCGAAATAGTCGCCACCGAAGGCCAGCACCTCACCGAAATCGACTCCGGCCCGCACCTGCAGGCTGGTCTCGGCGGCCCGGGGGTGGGTCACCAGGTCGACGGCGACCTGCACCAGTTCGGCGGGTTCGGAGCCGACCCACATGATGGCGTCTCCGATGAACTTCACCACGCGGCAGTCGGCGGCGTGCACGATCTCGGTGCTGGTGGCGCTGAATTCGTTGAGCAGTGCCGACAGTTCGGCGGCGGTCAGCATCTGGGTGAGTGCGGTGAACCCGGAAAGATCGGCAAAACCGATGCCGCACACCACATTCGAAGAGCCGTCGCGGATCACGTGTTCGAAGTAGGTGCGCGCACTCATCATATGGTGGCGGTGCACCGCATCGATCATCAAGCCGATCCGCGGGATGAACCCGGCGGCGGCCCGGTAGGCCCTGGCCGTGGTCAGCTCGTCACGGCTGACGTCGAGCTGGATGTCGGGGGTGCTGGCCCGGCCCATCGACGACAGCGTTTCGGCCAACCGGGCCATACCCGAGCCGATCACGCGCAGCAGACCGGTGGCCTCGACATCACCGACCAGCACCCGCAACTCCGCCCAGGTGCGCAACGCATCCAAATCGGCCCGGCTGAGGGTCTTCACATCGCAGCCGGCCACCGTCAGGCCCAGTGCGGCCCACGCCCGCTGGACATCTTCCAGCGGGAGGTCGATCTCGGCGGCCACGTCGGCCAGACAGTATTCCGGCGGCCCCGACCACTGCAGGACGTCGCCGGCCAGCCCGAACAACCGGCCGCGGGACTCGGCCTCGATCATCTGCTCGGCGGTGAAACCCAGTCCGTCGAGGTATTCGATGAGCGGGGCGCGGTCCCGCGCATCGGTGATCCCGGCGGCGGCCAGTGCATCGAAATCGACCACAAGACCAGTGTGCAGTTTGGTGGTCCGGTTAGGCGTGCAGATTAGGGTGAAACCGTGAGTGACGACCTGCTGCACGGACCGTTGGAAGACCGCCACCGCGAACTGGGGGCCAGTTTCGCCGAATTCGGTGGCTGGCTGATGCCGGTGTCCTACGCCGGGACCGTCTCCGAACACAACGCCACGCGCGACAACGTCGGCCTCTTCGACGTCAGCCACCTCGGAAAAGCGCTGGTCAAAGGTCCGGGGGCGGCGGCCTACGTCAACTCGGCCCTCACCAACGACCTGAACCGGATCAGACCGGGCAAGGCGCAGTACACCCTGTGCTGCAGAGACGAAGGAGGCGTCGCGGGAGTTATTGATGACCTGATCGCCTACTACGTCTCCGACGACGAGATCTTCCTGGTGCCGAATGCGGCGAACACGGCGGCCGTGGTCGCCGAACTGCGCAAGAACGCCCCCGACGGGCTGACCATCACCGACGAACACCGCTCGTATGCGGTGCTGGCGGTGCAGGGACCGAAATCCGCCGACGTGCTCGCTGAGCTGGGGCTGCCCACCGAGATGGACTACATGGGCTATGCCGACGCCGAGTACGACGGCGTGTTCGTGCGGGTGTGCCGCACCGGCTACACCGGCGAACACGGTTATGAGCTGCTGCCGGCCTGGGACCGCGCCGGCGTGGTGTTCGACGCCCTGGTGGCGGCCGTGCGCGCGGCCGGCGGCGAACCCGCGGGCCTGGGCGCCCGTGACACGCTGCGCACCGAGATGGGCTACCCGCTGCACGGCCATGAGCTGTCACTGGACATCTCGCCGCTGCAGGCCCGCTGCGGCTGGGCGATCGGGTGGAAGAAGGACGCGTTCTGGGGACGCGACGCACTGCTGGCCGAGAAGGAGGCCGGCCCGGCCCGCGTGCTGCGTGGCCTCAAGGCCGTCGGCCGCGGGGTGCTGCGCGCCGATCTTGCGGTGCTCGACGGAGACACCCGCATCGGCACAACGACGTCGGGGACGTTCTCGCCGTCACTGAAAGTCGGTATCGCGCTGGCGCTCATCGACACCGCCGCCGACATCGCCGACGGGCAGCGGGTGAGTGTGGACGTGCGTGGCCGCGCGGTTGAATGTGAAGTGGTCAAGCCACCGTTCGTGGCCCCGAAAACACGTTAGCCTCGGACGATACAATCGCTTGCATGACTAGCGGCCATCTCGAGTTCACGGTTTCAGCCAACGCGAATCCGGAGACCGATGCGGTACGCGAATCCATTCTGGCCAACCCCGGCTTCGGCAAGTACCACACCGACCACATGGTGGCCATCGACTACACCGCCGGGCAGGGCTGGCACGACGCGCAGGTGATCCCGTACGGGCCGATCGAGCTCGATCCCTCTGCCATCGTTCTGCACTACGCGCAGGAAGTGTTCGAAGGGCTCAAGGCGTACCGCTGGGCGGACGGCTCGATCGTGACGTTCCGGCCGGAGTCCAATGCGGCGCGGCTGCAGGCCTCATCGCGGCGGCTGGCCATCCCGGAACTTCCCGAGGATGTGTTCATCGAATCGCTGCGCCAGCTCATCGCGGTCGACGAGAAGTGGGTGCCCGCGGCCGGCGGTGAGGAGTCGCTGTATCTACGGCCGTTCGTCATCGCCACCGAACCCGGCCTGGGCGTGCGCCCGGCCGGCGAGTACCGCTACCTGGTGATCGGCTCACCTGCCGGGGCGTACTTCAAGGGCGGCATCAAGCCGGTCAGCGTGTGGCTGTCGCATGAGTACGTGCGCGCCTCACCCGGTGGCACCGGCGCGGCCAAGTTCGGCGGCAATTACGCCGCGTCGCTGCTCGCGCAGGCGCAAGCCGCCGACAACGGGTGCGATCAGGTGGTGTGGCTGGACGCGCTCGAGCGTCGCTACGTCGAAGAGATGGGCGGGATGAACCTGTTCTTCGTCTTCGGCAGCGGCGGTTCGGCCCGCCTCGTCACGCCCGAGCTGTCCGGTTCGCTGTTGCCGGGTATCACGCGGGATTCCTTGCTGCAGTTGGCCACCGACGCCGGTTTCGCGGTCGAGGAACGCAAGATCGATGTCGCCGAATGGCAGAAGAAGGCCGCGGCGGGCGAGATCACCGAGGTGTTCGCCTGCGGTACCGCCGCCGTGATCACCCCGGTCTCGCACGTCAAGTACGCGGACGGCGAGTTCACCATCGCCGACGGGCAACCGGGCGAGATCACCATGGCGCTGCGCGACACCCTGACCGGGATTCAGCGGGGCACCTTCGCCGATACCCACGGCTGGATGGCCCGGCTGAACTAGCGGTTTCTCCCCGAACGATTTGAGGCGCGCGCAGAATTGATCTGACCTGCGCCATCAATCGAGAGAGGCCGTCATGGCACTGGTAGCGGGATTCGATCCGGCCAACAGCGGGCAGCAACCGGTCGACGAGAACGGCACCCCGGTGCCGGTCGGCGTGTGGGGGGATTCCGATATCGGTGGCGGCGTGTTCGGCAGCAGTGGGGTATTGCCGAGCGGCACCACCGTGTTCATCGATCCGCCGGCCGGTGTGGAGGGTCACGGCGCCGACGGGCCGGGTGTGGTGGGCCGCAGCCCCGCCGGCAATGGCGTGGTGGGCGAAAGTTTGCAGGCGCCAGGTGTTTTGGCGCGCAGCTCCACCGCGTCGGGGCTGCTCGGCGTGACCTTCAGTCCCACCGACGATTCACACGGGGTTTTCGGTTCCAGCACCACCGGAGGCAACGGAGTCACCGGCTTCGTGGGCGGCGCGACCGGGGTGATCGGCAGCAGTATCGATGGTTTCGGGGTGCGAGGCACGAGTGGTGACAATGCCGGCGTCATGGGCATCAGCTTCGCCGACGGTGGTAGCGCCCCAGGCGTATTCGGCACCGGCGACAACACCATGGGCGTGCGGGCACCAGCAGCAACGGTCCGGGTGTGTACGGCGTCAGCCAGACGACCGATGCCATTGCCGGTCTCACCTACGGTGTCGGGGTCTCCGGGGTGTCCGGCTTGCACGTCGTCGCGGACTCGACCGGGTCTGGGGTCGCCGGACACAGCCACAGCGGTACCGGGGTGCGGGGCAGTAGCGACGACCAGGTGGGGGTGCGCGGAGTCAGCCTGTCCTCGGACGGCACCGCCGGCCTCACGACCGGTTCTGGTCACGGGGTGTCCGGCGTGCATTTCTCCACACATCCCGGTGGCGGGGTCTCCGGGCTCAGCGTGATCGGAAACGGGGTCGAGGGCTTCACTTTCGCCGACACCCGGCGCAACCCCGACGTGGCGGCGGTCCGCGGTCAAAGCGCCAACGGCTTCGCCGGGCTGTTCGTGGGCCGGGTGCGGGTGACGGGTTTCCTCAGCAAGAGCGGTGGCGGGTTCACCGTCGATCACCCGGCCGATCCGGCGAACCGGTACCTGTCGCATTCCTTCGTCGAGTCCCCGGACATGCTCAACATCTACAGCGGCACCGTGACCACGGACCGGTCCGGTCGGGCGCGGGTGAAGCTGCCGCCGTACTTCGAGGCGCTCAACCGGGACTTCCGCTACCAGCTCACCGTGGTCGGTACGTTCAGCCAGGCGGTGGTCTCCGAGGAGATCACGGACAATGCGTTCACGATCGCCACCGACACCGGTCGGGTCAAGGTGTGCTGGCAGGTCACCGGGGTGCGCAAAGATGCCTGGGCCGAAGCGAATCGGGTCACCCCTGAGCGGCGCAAGCCGGACGGCGAGCGAGGGAAGTACCTGCATCCCGAACTGTTCGGGCCCAAGGCGGTGGCACTCCATCCGGCCCCGCCCGCGCGGGTCGCCCAAGTGGTTCCGCCGGAACTGAGCGACTGGGCCGAGCGGCTGCCCGCGGACCTGGGCGCGGCGCCCGGCCAGAAACTGATCGGGTACCTGAGCAGGGCCCGGCGCGTGCTCGGCGCGACGTGGGCCGCCGACCGCAGGCGCGCCGAGAAGCGGTTGGGTGCAGTCCCGGAGCTACCCCCGCCGACAGTCGGACGCGCCGAACTACAGGAGCAGTGGCAAGCCGTGCGGGACGCGGTGGAGGCGATTCGTCCGCAGGTCAGCCAATCGCCAACCCGAGCGCGACGATCGTCGTCGTCACCTCGACACTCGCGCCGAGTACGTCGCCGGTGATGCCGCCGAACCGTCGCACGCAGTGGGCGACCAGCAGCGCCGAAGCGCCCACCGCGACCAGCACCACGACCGGGCCCTGCCACAGCCGGGGGCCCGCCCATGCGGCCAGTGCGGCGACGGCGATCACCCAGCCCGCCACCACGGCGGCCGGCTGGGTGGCCGCCACGGCGCCGCCCAGTGAGCTACCGGCGGCCGCGGGCACCGAACGTCGACAGGCGAGGACCGCGGCAACGCGGCCGGCAGTGACGGCGACGACGATGCCCACCGTGTTGAGTTGATTGAATGCCAGTGTCTGACAACCGATCACAACGATCACCGCGGCGACACCGAAGGGTCCGGCCGAACCGTCGCGCATGACCGCCAGTGCCCGTTCCGGCGGGCCGTAGCAGCCCAGACCGTCGACGGTGTCGCAGAACCCGTCGATGTGCAGCCCGCGGGTGGCCAGCAGGAGCGCGGCCACCGCCAGCAGGCCGGGCAGTGCACTGCCGGTGCCGAACGCCCACTGGCCACCGGCCACCACCGCGGCCGCCAGCCCGCCGAGCGCCAGCCCGACCACCGGCAGGGCTGTGAGGGCACCGCGGCCGACACCGGCCGAAGTTCGGACCGGCAACACCGTGCCGAATGCGAACGCCCCGCCGAGAGCGGCGATCATGGTGTTGATTCAGGAGGTCCGGCCACTGCAGCTTCAGCGAAGGTGGCCATCGAGGCCAGGGTGGCGATGGCGGCCCGCACGATCGGCAACGCCACCGCGGCGCCGGTGCCCTCGCCCAGCCGCATGCCGAGGTCGACGATCGGCTCCAGGCGCAGGTGTGACAGCGCCAGGCTGTGGGCCGGCTCGGTCGACCGGTGCCCGGCCTGCCACCACGCCCGCGCGCCCGGCGCCAACTCCTCGGCCACCAGGGCCGCGGCCGTCACCACCAAGCCGTCCAGGAGAACCGGGGTGCGCCGGACGGCGGCCTGGGCCAGGAACCCGGCCATGGCAGCCAGGTCGGCGCCGCCGCACACCCGCAACAGTCCCAGCGGATCGCGCGTCACGTCGCGGGCCCGGTACAGCGCGTCCCGTACGGCGCCGGCCTTGCGCATCCAGCCGAGGTCGTCGATGCCGGTGCCGCGGCCCACCACCACAACTGGCTCGGCACCGGTCAGAGCGGCCACCAAAGTCGTTGCCGCCGTGGTATTTCCGATTCCCATATCGCCTGCGATGAGAAGGTCGGCCCCGGCGTCGACCTCGTCGTCGGCGATCTGGCGCCCCGCCGCGACCGCTGCCACTGTCTCCTCGGCGCTGAGTGCATCTTCGACCGCGATGTTGCCCGAACTGCGGCGCACCTTGTGGGCACCGATCGCGGGGGAGAGCGGCTCGTCGCAGTCGACGGCGATGTCGGCCACGCGCACGGTGGCGCCGGCCACCTCGGCCAGCACGTTGATCGCGGCACCGCCCGCGTCGAAGTTGGCGACCATCTGGCCGGTCACCGCGGACGGGAAGGCCGATACCCCCGCGGCCGTGACCCCGTGGTCCGCGGCGAAAACCACCACCCGCGCCCGGGTGAGTGGCTGCGGCGGGCATACGCCCTGGCACGAGGCCGCCCAGATCGAAAGTTCCTCGAGGCGGCCCAGGGAGCCGGGCGGCTTGGTGAGCCGGGTCTGACGGGCCCGCGCCTCCGTGGCGACGTCGGCGTCCGGGGCGGTGACCGGGTCGAAGGCCGCATCGAATTCGGTCATGAAGGCTCCTTCACCGTGAGCGGTTGGCCGGCCACCACCAGCACCACGTGGTCGCACACCGCGGCCAGGCGTTGGTTGACCGTGCCCAGTTCGTCGGCGAACCGGCGTCCTGCCTCGGTGGCGGGGACAACGGTCAGCCCGACCTCGGGGCTGACGAGGACCAGGGGAGCGGTGAAAGCGTCCACCGCCTTGACCAGCGCGTCGACCTCGGGGCCCACGGGTGCACCGGTCCACGCACCGATCCGGTCCATGGTCGCCGTCAGCCAGCCACCGATGTCGTCGACGAGTGTCGCGGTGTCAGGTTCCTGCGGGTCGGCAGTCAGAGCCGCCACGAGATCACAGGTCTCGACGGTGCGCCAGTGCGCGGGACGACGAGCCTGATGCGCACCCACGCGCTGAGCCCAGGCCGGATCGCCGTCAGCGTCGGGGCCGGTGGCCAGGTAACGCACGGGCACGCCGTCGCCGGCGGTGTGCGCCGCGGCCGCTTCGGCCCACTGGGATTTACCGGAGCGGATGCCGCCAAGCACCAATGTGCGCACTTCTCAGCCCGCCTGACGCGGCATCAAGAGATCTTGGCGCCGCGCTCGACGACGGGCCGCGGCGCCCGCATGCGGCGCAGCTGCGACGCCCGGCTGGCCGCGTAAAGCCCCAGTTTCCAACCACTTTCGGTGTTCCCGGGGAACTTCTCGTCCACCATGTGGTTCACCTTGCGGCCGACGATGAACCCGTCGATCAGCATGATGACCACCAGGATCAGCATCGCGTAGGACAGCATCTGCTGGAACTTCAGCGAGGGCAGCGCGAGCATGAAGAAGATCATCGCCAGGGCGGCGGGCATGAACAGGCCCAGCACGTTGCGGCGGGAGTCGACGATGTCGCGGACATAGCGGCGCACCGGACCCTTGTCGCGGGGGAGCAGATAGGACTCATCGCCGGCCATCATCTTCTCGCGGCGGTCGGCCATATCGGCGCGGCGGGTGAGCCGCTCGATCTTGCGCTCCTCCTTGGACAGCTTCGGCCCGCGCAGCTCCTTACGGCGCTGACGTGCCTCGGCAGACGTCAGGGGCGCGGGCGCGACCGGGCCGCGCCGCTTGGTGGCCTCGCTCCGCTTGGGCGTCGGCCTGCCCTTGGGGGCGGTGCTCGGGGCGGCGCCGCCGGCTGTCGATTCGGCGGCCCCGTCGACGCTCGTGACCTGGTCGGTCCCGGCGGGTTCGCCTTCGTTGTCCTTCTTACGGCCCAGCAGCTTCACGCCAGCCAGGTTACTGCCCGCCGCAGGTGGCCCGGTCACATGCCCCGGCCTGTGGATAAGTCGGGAATAGCGTCGGAACAAGGTACCGTTGAGGTAGTAGACGCGCGGTGCATCCACGCGTTTCCTCGATGCCCCGGGATCCTTAGGGAGAGCTATGACTGTTCAGGACGCCAGCACCACCGAAACCCACGGTGCGACCCTGTCCGACGCTGCGGCGACGAAGGCGAAGGCGCTGCTGGACCAGGAAGGCCGCGACGACCTCGCGCTGCGTATCGCGGTGCAGCCGGGCGGCTGTGCCGGCCTGCGCTACAACCTGTTCTTCGACGACCGCACCCTCGACGGTGACCTCACCAGCGAGTTCGGCGGTGTCAAGCTGGTCGTGGACCGGATGAGCGCGCCGTACATCCAGGGCGCCACCATCGACTTCGTCGACTCCATCGAGAAGCAGGGCTTCACGATCGACAACCCGAACGCCACCGGCTCCTGCGCCTGCGGCGACTCCTTCAACTGACGTGAGCTGACGACCAGCGGTCAGTACTGACCGCTGGTGCGTAGCACGTAAGAGCACACCAGAACCTGCTCGTTTTTCCCGTCTCGTTTCACCAATAGCTGCGCCACGCCCTGCTGTTGCTCATCGACAGGGCGTTGCCCGCGTGTCGACCCGCTGGCCGGTGCGACCCGCATGGTGAACAACACCTGAGTCTGCGTGGTGGACCACGGCACGTTCGCGTCGATCCCGGTCACCTCGACCTGGCTGAACTGTTTGCGGAAAGCGTCGCTGGCCAGGCCGGCCACCGCGAGATCGGCCTTGCGGTCCCTGACCCCGTCGTACAGCCCGCACAGGGTGTGTCGCGCAACGGCTTCCTCATCCCCGTCGAGCAGCGCGTTGAGGTATTCCTGGATCGCGGCCTCGGCCCGGGCGTCGGAGACCACCACCGGCGCGGCGGGACTGCGACGCCCGGCTACCAGCACCGCGGTCAACACACCTCCAAGCGCGACCACCACCAGCAGCCCCGCCAGGATCTTGGGCCAGCGCCGCCGTGTCGGGTACGGCACCGGCGGCGGCAGCGTCCCGGGATACGCGGACGGCGTGGACGACACCTGCTCGGGATATGGGAGAGGCGGAGTCTGCTCGGGGTACTGGTAAGAACCAGTCATTAATTGGCGCTCCCCGCGTGTTCTGGAGGTTGGTCAGCCGTCTACGGTGACCGGGAATACGGTTATACGCAGGTTAGCGCAACCCGCGACGTGCGACCGTGCGCGCAGATCGCCGCCGGGCCGCGCGGGTACTGTTATGTAGCCGACTTAACGAAATGAGGGGTGACACCACGTGACCATCGCAGTTACCGGATCCATCGCAACCGACCACCTGATGCGGTTCCCGGGCAAATTCTCCGAGCAACTGCTGGCCGACCACCTGCAGAAGGTGTCGCTGAGCTTCCTGGTCGACGATCTGGTGATCCACCGCGGGGGCGTGGCAGGCAACATGGCCTTCGCGATCGGCATCCTCGGCGGTGACGTCGCGCTGGTCGGCGCCGCCGGTCAGGATTTCGGTGAATACCGCACCTGGCTGGAGGGCGCCAACGTCGACTGCGGCAACGTGCTGATCTCCGAGAGCGCCTACACCGCGCGCTTCGTCTGCACCACCGACGAGGACATGGCCCAGATCGCCTCGTTCTACCCCGGCGCCATGTCGGAGGCACGCAACATCGCCCTGGCCGATCTGGTGGACCGGGTGGGCAAGCCGGAACTGGTGATCATCGGCGCCAACGATCCCGAGGCGATGTTCCTGCACACCGAGGAGTGCCGCAAGCTCGGCCTGGCCTTCGCCGCCGACCCCTCGCAGCAGCTGGCCCGGCTGTCCGGTGAGGAGATCCGCAAGCTCATCAACGGTGCCGCCTACCTGTTCACCAACGACTACGAGTGGGATCTGCTGCTGCAGAAGTCGGGGTGGAGCGAGGCCCAGGTGATGAGCCAGATCGGCATGCGCGTCACCACGCTGGGCGCCAAGGGCGTCGACCTGGTCAGCTCGGACGGCACGTTCGTGCACGTCGATGTGGTGCCCGAGAAGCATCAGGCCGACCCCACCGGTATCGGCGACGCGTTCCGCGCCGGCTTCCTCACCGGACGCAGCGCCGGACTGGGCCTTGAGCGCTCCGCCCAGCTGGCGTCGCTGGTCGCGGTGCTGGTTCTGGAGTCGACGGGTCCGCAGGAATGGACCTGGGACTCGGCCGAGGCCGTGCAGCGCCTGACCGATGCCTACGGGGCAGAGGCAGGCGCCGAGATCGGCAAAGCTCTGGCCTGATCCGGTCGAACCGATACAGAATCGCCCCGAAACCACGGTTTCGGGGCGATTCTGCTGGGGGCTCCACCCGCTTGCGGGGGACTGTTCGCGGTTAGAGCTGCACCGGGTAGTGCGGTTCGGAGATCTGCGGGGTCACGCTGTGCTCCACGAAGATGGCGTGCCACAGCATGAAGATCAGCACGGTCCACAACCGGCGGCTGTGATCGCTGACGCCGTTGCGGTGCTCGTCGAGCATGATGCGCACGGCGGCGAGATCGACGTACTCCCCGGCTCCGGATGACGCCGTCATGGCGTAGGCCCAGTCCATCAGCTCGCCGGCCCGCAGCCAGTGCCGGATCGGCACGGGAAAGCCCAGCTTGGGCCGGTTCAGCACATGGGCCGGGATGATCGGCTCCAGCGCGCGCCGCAGCGCGTACTTGGTCGTCGAGCGGGTGATCTTCTGATCGACCGGCAACCGCGAGGCCACCGCGAACACCTCGGGGTCCAGGAACGGCACCCGCAGCTCCAGTGAGTTGGCCATGGTGATCTTGTCGGCTTTGACCAGGATGTCGCCGCGCAGCCAGGTGAACAGATCGATGTGCTGCATGCGGGCCACCGGATCCCAGCCCTGCGACTCGGCGTACAACGGGGCGGTGACGTCGGTGTGCGTCCATTCCGGCCGGAAGCCCGGCAGGACCGCGCGCAGCTGCTCGTCGGAGAAGCTGCGCGCATTGCCGTAGTAGCGCTCCTCGAGCGTGAGCGAACCGCGGTGCAGCAGGCTCTTGCCGCGCATGCCCTCCGGCAGCGGCTTCGACACCTTGCGCAGTGACTTGCGCACCGGACGTGGCAGATAGTCGAACGGCTTCAGCGACAACGGTTCCCGGTAGATGGTGTAGCCGCCGAACAGCTCGTCGGCTCCCTCGCCGGACAGCACCACCTTGACGTGCTTGCGCGCCTCGCGGGCGATGAAGAACAGCGGAACCAGGGCCGGGTCAGCCACCGGCTCGTCCAGGTACCAGACGATCTCGGGGAGCGCCTCGACGAATTCGGCCTGGCTGACCACCTTGGTGACGTGCCGGGCGCCGATGGCTTCGGCGGACGCGACGGCCACGTCCACCTCGGAGAAGCCCTCACGCTCGAAGCCGGTGGTGAAGGTGATCAGCCGGGGGTTGTGCCGCATCGCCAGTGCCGCGGTGGCCGTCGAGTCGATGCCACCGGACAGGAACGCGCCGACCGTCACATCGGCCCGCATGTGCTTGGCGACCGAATCCTCTAGGGCGGCGGTGATCTCGTCGTAGCGGGACTGCTCGGCACCCTTGACGAACGGCACCGCATTGAACTTGGGAACGAAGTAGCGCGTCACCTCGGGGCGGCCGCCGGGCTTCATCCGTGCGTAGCTGCCCGACTCCAGCCGGCGGATGCCGCGGTGCAGCGTCTCGGGTTCGGGCACGTACTGCAGCACCGTGTAGTGCTGCACGGCCCGCGCGTCGAGGTCGAGATCGAGCTTCAGAACATCGGCAAGGTCCAGCAGGGACTTCTTCTCGCTGCCGAACGCGGTACCGCCCGGCCCGGTGGCCATGAACAGCGGCTTGATGCCGAACGGGTCCCTGGCGCAGAACAATTCGCGCTCGACGGTGTCCCACAACGCGAACGCGAACATGCCGCGAAGGCGATTCAGCGCCTCAGTTCCCCAGTAGTGGTAGGCCGCCACGATGGCCTCGCCGTCGCCGTCGGTGTGAAATACCGCACCATGTTCGGAGCGCAGTACTTCCCGTAATTCGACGTAGTTGTAGATCTCGCCGTTGAAGACCAGCACGTAGCGGTCCGGCGCATCAGCAGGTCCCCACCGCAACGGCTGATGGCTGTGCGCGATGTCGATGATCGACAGCCGGTTGAAGCCGAGGACCACGGTGCCGTCGTGTCCGTCGCCGGTGTCAGCCCAGGTGCCGGGCTCGTCGGGGCCCCGGTGACGCATCAGGTGGGAAGCGTTCGCCACGGCGTCGACCAGCCGCGATCCGGTCTCGGGGGAGATGTCACCCCGGGTGGATTCGGAAGGGGCAGTTACCAAGGCGAGCAGTCCGCACACCGCGCCAGTATGTCTGATCCGGCGGGTCGACGAGACCACCACCCGGGCCGTTGCCCCAGTCGGTCAACTCTTGTCGCGACGCCATTCCCGAGTCGCTTCGCTCCCGTGGACCGGCGTGGTCTACGCTGCGTAGTATTCGCAAAACAACGACCCGTCGCGGTCGCGAAATACCGATCTAGGAGGCGCCAACGTGACACCTCGCGGGCTTAAGAAGGTGGCCCGAGCGGCGTTGTTGACAATTGTCCTGGGTGGCTCAGCGCTCTTGCTGAGCGGCTGCAGCTGGCAGGACGCACTCGCGCTCGGTTGGCCGACCGGAATCACTCCGGAGGGCAAACTCAACCGAGAGCTGTGGATCGGCTCCGTGATTGCGTCCTTCGTGGTGGGCGCCATCGTGTGGGCCCTGATCTTCTGGTCGAGTGCGTTCCACCGGAAGAAGAAGGGCGATACCGAGCTGCCGCGCCAGTTCGGCTACAACATGCCGCTGGAGCTGGTGCTGACGGTCATCCCGTTCCTCATCATCTCGGTGCTGTTCTACTTCACCGTGGTGGTCCAGGAACGGATGCTGCACAAGGATCCCAACCCTGAGGTCGTCATCGACGTGACCGCCTTCCAGTGGAACTGGAAGTTCGGCTACCAGAAGATCAATTACGCCGACGGCACATTCAAGTACGACGGTGCCGACGAACAGCGCAAGGCTGCGATGACGTCCAAGCCCGAGGGCAAGGACGAGCACGGCAACGAGCGCGTCGGTGCGGTGCACGGCCTCAACCCCGAGGACCGCACCTACCTGAACTTCGACAAGATCGAGACGCTGGGCAACTCCACCGAGATCCCGGTTCTGGTGCTCCCGGTCGGCAAGCGCGTCGAGTTCCAGCTCAACTCCGCGGACGTGATCCACGGGTTCTGGGTGCCGGAGTTCCTCTTCAAGCGCGACGTGATGCCCGACCCGGTGGCCAACCACTCGGACAACATCTTCCAGGTCAGCGAGATCGAGCAGACCGGCGCGTTCGTCGGACGTTGCACCGAGATGTGCGGCACCTACCACTCGATGATGAACTTCGAGGTCCGGGTCGTCGAGCCCAATGACTTCAAGGCCTACATCGACCAGCGCAACGCGGGCAAGACCAATGCCGAGGCGTTGGCGGCGATCCACCAGGATCCGGTGGCCATCACCACGCACCCGTTCGACACCCGACGCGGTGAACAGGCACCGCAGGCGAGCAAGTAGGGGCTACACGCAATGCATATTGAAGCTCGACTGTTCGAGATCCTCACGGCGTTCTTCGCCTTGTCGGCGGTGGTCTACGGCGTTTTGACGGCGATGTTCGCCACCGGTGGTGTCGAGTGGGCCGGTACCACCGCGCTCACGCTCACCACCGGCCTGACCTTGATCACCGGTACGTTCTTCCGCTTCGTGGCCCGTCGTCTCGACACCCGCCCCGAGGACTACGAAGACGCCGAGATCAGCGATGGCGCAGGGGAACTGGGTTTCTACTCGCCGCACAGCTGGTGGCCGATCCTGATCGCGCTGTCCTTCTCCGTCGCCGCTGTGGGCACCGCCCTGTGGCTGCCCTGGTTGATGGTCGCCGGTATCTGCTTCGTGCTGATGGCGGTCGGTGGCCTGGTCTTCGAGTACTACTGGGGTCCTGAGAAGCACTGACCCGTCCGACGACGTGCCGATTGTGGCCTCACCGAGGTCACAATCGGGCCGTCACTTCATCCGCCACCGGCAGCGCCGGACTCGCCGGCTTCACCTCGTTCGGTAATGTTGCCGGGGCACTGTCACCAGCGAACGGTTTCGTTCGTTCCGCGTGGCAGTGAAGTTGTCGAGAAGGATAGGCGTAGATGAGCGGGCCGAATCCCCCGGAACCGGGTGCCTCCGGTTCTGATTTGCCGGATCAACCCGGAAAACACTCTGCACCCGAGGAGCCGACTCAGGTCGCCGGTGCCGATGCGGATGGCGACGAGACGGATTTCTACTCGCAGGCGTACTCCGCGCCGGAGTCGGAGCAGTTCACCAGCGGGCCGTACGTGCCTGCCGACGTGGCGCTCTACGACTACGACGACTACGACCCCGCGACCGAACTCGTCGACACCACCCCGCCGCCGCGCTGGCCGTGGGTGGTCGGCATCACGGCGATCGTCGCGGCGGTCGCCCTGGTGGCTTCGGTGGCCGTGCTGGTGACCCGAGAGGACGACACCACCAACCTGGCCACCCCACAGCCGAGTACCACCACGTCGGCGCCGCCGGTGCAGGACGAGATCACGACGACGACCCCTCCGCCTCCGCCTCCGCCCCCTCCGACGTCGGAGGAACTACCGCCTCCGCCGCCCCCGGAGACCGTGACGGTCACCGAGCCGCCGCCTCCCGTGCCTGGGCCGTCCAGCGAGGCGCCTGCGCCGGCCCCGAGCACCACGACGGCACCGCCGACCACCACCACGACCCACGCCGGACCACGTCAGGTCACCTACTCGGTGACGGGTACCAAGGCCCCGGGTGACATCATCACGATCACCTATGTCGACGGGAACGGAAACCGGCGCACCCTGCGCAACGTGTACATCCCGTGGACCTTCACGATGACCCCGATCTCCAACTCGGATGTGGGATCGGTCGAGGCGTCCAGCCTGTTCCTGGTCAGCAGGCTGAACTGCTCGATCACGGCCAGCGACGGAACCGTGCTGTCGTCGAACGCCAACAACTCGGCACAGACTGCCTGCTGATGTCCGGGCCGATCAGCGAACTCGACAACACCGACCGGGTTTTGCTGGGCGCGTGCGCCGCGGTGTGGCTCGCTGCGCTGGGTGCCGGGGTCGCCGCTGTCGTTGCCCTGGTGGACCTGGGGCGCAGTCATCCACAGGGCGCGGAAAGTGCTGACACCCCATGGGTGCTCTACACCGTGATCGGCCTGTCCGTGGTGGTGATCGCCGGAGCCGTGCCATTGCTGCTGCGGGCCCGGGCCCAGGCTGACAACCGCCAGCCCGGACGCCGGCCCCAGCCCCCGGCCCGCTCGCCGCGCCCGATCGGGGGCAGCTACCGTGCCGCGCCCGTCGCGATGAGCCGCTACACCGCGGGCGACGGTGCGGCCGCAGCGGCCGCCGATGCGATCTGGCTGCGGTTCACCTTGGCGGTCGTCTGCGCCATCGGCCTGGGGACCGCGGCCATCGGGCTGGCGACCTATCTGATGGCCACCGGCAGCAATGTGGCGGCCTGGTGCCTCTACGGATTGGCCGGGCTCGTCACGGCGGGCATCATCGCGCTGCCGATCGTGGCGCTGCGTCAGCTCGGCGCGCCGGCGTCCTGAGTTCGCGCGACGCCGGCCAGCATTGCGGGTTTTGCCGCGAAAGGCGCCGGCCGGTCGTAGCCTCGATGTCCAGATGCGGACATGGGCCAACGACACGGAAGGCAAGGCCGCGGATGAGAAAGCTCTTGGCGGGCTTGGTGACGGTCGGAGTGAGCGTCTCGCTCGTCGGTTGTGGGACCGAGACCAAGACCGAGTCGACGACCTCCGCCGCGACAACCACGAGCGCCGCGGCGGAGCGGCCGAACATCACCGGTCCACAGAAGACGATCAACGACTACATCACCGAGAACAAGATCGCCGAGACGCCGTTCAAGCCCAACGACCCCGGCACACCGGATTTCGACTTCCCGTTCCCGCCGGACTGGAGTAGCGCGGGGGACAAGACGCCCGCCTGGGCCTACGGTGCCATCGTCTACGACAAACCGGCGGATCCGGCCGATCCACCTGCCATCATCGCCATCGCATCGAAGCTGACCGGCGACGTGGACGCGGCCGAGGTCCTGGAGTACGCCCCCGGGATGACGCAGAACCTGCCGGACTACAAGTCGGTCATGGATCCTGAGAAGTCCACGTTGGGTGGCTTCGAGGCGATCCGGTCAGCCGGCACCTACAGCCACGACGGCGAAGCCCGGGTGATCGCCCAGAAGACCGTGGTCATCCCCGGCAACGACGCATTGTTCGTGCTGCAGCTCAACGCTGATGCCCCAGAAGGGCAGAAGGACGTGGTGATCGACGCAGCCAAGATCATCGACGAGCAGACCAAGATCACCCCGTAGCGGAGACCATCGACATGAAGATCCGAACCAGGGCATCCGAGCTCCTGTTGGCGACTCTGTGCAGCACGATGCTGGCCTCCGCGTTCCTGGGGGCAGCACCGCCGGCGACGGCGGCTCCCTGTCCGGGCGGAAGCACCCTGGACCCGACCACCGGCGTCTGCTGGTCGGAGAACAGCCCGAGCAACAGTTTGGGCGGCTCCGGCAACATCCCTTGCCTGCCAGGGCGTGTGGGCCTGTGCCTCGGTGCTCTGCAGAACACTCCGATTCCGGGCTCGGCGCTGAGGACGTCCTATCCACCCGCCGGGCCGGCGCCACGATCGGGGCCCAAAGGCACCTGGCCGTAAGCGCTGCGGGCACCCGCATCTAAACGCTGCGGCGGAGACCCCGTGGTGGACATCGCCGTAGCGTCAAGCGCGGTGTGGCAGGGCTAGTCGATCACCCCGCCGTGGCGGACCCGAGAAGAGGTCAATCCCGTTCCTGATCAAGAGGTTTCGATTCGTGGTGTAACGCGTCGTCAATTTGTGGCTGGAACGGTGTGTTCGAGGAGCTCTAGGGCTTCGATGAACTCTTCGCTATTGGTCGTGGTGGCCATGTTGTCCAGGCACTCGTGCGCGTACTGGGCGTGGTCGAACTCATCGAGGAAGTCGATGCCGTCGGCAAGTGCGGACCAGAGTCCTTCACGCAGCATGCTGATGAATCGATAGACCCGAACGACGGCCAGCGGCCGCCTGTTGTCGCCTGACGGGTCGTAGGACTGGATGAGGAACTCTTCCTCTGCGGCCGACAGTTCGGTGCGAGCAGCGAAGTGACCCAGATCCATGTATCTGTCGCCGGCGCCGACGTATTCCCAGTCGAGCAGGGTCACTCGTTCTCCATCGGGGGCGAGGATGATGTTCACGTGTGTCGCATCGGTGTGCACCTGGCACGCCTCGTACGGTCCGCGGGCACTCCGGATCCGGTCGACGAGGTCGAGCGTCCATCGGAAGTTTTCCAGCATCGCCGGGTTCTGTTCGCGGATCCGGGCGGCGAGCCACGCCATCCCGTCGAAGGGATCTGAGACGAGGCCGGGGGTGGCGTCGCCCCGCGTCGTGTCGTGCAGCCGTCGTAAGGTCTGAGCCGTCAAACGAATTGCCAGCTTCCTGTCGGTCACATCGGACAGTCTTGTGCCGCTGACGAATTCGACGACAGTCACACCGAGATCGTCGAACGAGCGGAGCAATTCGGGGGCCAGTCCGATCGCTGTCATCTGCGGCCATATCCGCATCTGGTTGTCACGGAGAATGCCGATCTCGGCTGCCTGGGCTGCCGGCAGCTGTTCCTGTATCACGACGACACGGTCGGGTTGACCGACGGGAGTGACAGTCACCTTAAAGTTGCGGTTGGTCATCCCGTCGTCCAGCGACTCGGAGGTCCAAGTGGCGTCCGGCCAGATTCGGTCGACGACGCTGCTGATGAGGTCCAAGTGGCGGTTGGCGTCTGTGATGGCAACGGTCATTGATTCATCCTTAGAAACGGGGCGCGGCTCAGGCGCGCTGCGGTAGCCGCGGGTAGTAGTTCTCGCAAATGGCCTGAGCCGAGCGACGGGCGTCTTCCCAGGTCCATGTGCGTGGCACGAAGCGATTGGGACTCATGGCGGCCACAGCCGGCGACACGTCGCCGGACAGGCTCTCGACGACGTGGCGCCCGATGTGCAACGAACCCTGTACACCGTGCGCGTTGCAGCCTGCTGCCATGACGAGACCGGGCAGCGCGTCCACCGGGCCGATGAGGAACTGTCCATCGGGTGTGAAGCCGGGCCACCCCGTGAACGCGGTCCGGATGCCGAGGTCGGCTACCTCGGGGATGACGCGGCTGAGCCCTTCGACGAACTCCCCGAGGACTTCCCAGTTCTCGTGGCGCGCGATGGTGCTGTCGGAACTCAGTGTTTCCGGTGCGATCGAGGTGCCGTTGTTCTCGAACCCGCCGATCAGCAGACTCTCTCCCTCACCCCGCGCGTACACCTGTACCTCGGGGATCCGCAGGCACGGGCTCGCCGAGCTCCACCCATCGGTATCGGCCGTGATGAGGTACTGAACGAGCACCGGGACGACGGGCAGCTCTATTCCCGCAGTCCGGAGAAGGGCGCCGGCCCACGGGCCGGCCGCGTTGATGACGAGTTCACTTTCGATCTGGCCTTTGTCGGTGAGCAGGCCGGTGACGCGGCCGTCGGTGACCGTCAACTCCCGCACCTGGGTGTGCGGCACCACCCGCACGCCGAGTTGTCTCGCGCCGGCGAGATAGCCTCCCGTGACACTGTTGGGCTGCACGAATCCGTCGCTCGGACACCAGAGCGCCAGCCGCACCTGACTGACGTCGGTCAGTCCGGGACACAGTTCCTGTGCGCGGGCACCGCTGACGATCTCGACGTTCAGCCCTGCAGATTTCGCGATGTCGGCCATCCTGCGGAAATCGGCAGCGGTCTCCTCGGACAACGCCACCCGCAGGCTGCCGGTCTCGCGCCAGTCGGAAGATATTCCGAGTTCGGACTCCATCCGGCGATAAAACTCGGCGGACTCCATGCTGGCCCGAGTTGCCTCGACTGTGGAGCGGGGCTGGCCGACAAGGCCGGCGGCTTGCGCGGTGGTCGCCGCTGCCATGTCCGCTGTGTCGACAATCTGAATATCGTCATAGCCAGCTCCAGCGAGGGCATACGCGACCGACGCACCTATCGCGCCGCCACCGATGACGGTGATCCTGCTGTCACGAATACTGCTCACGGATGGTGTTCCTCTCGCATCCCCACATCGTGGGCTCGACGTCGTCGTATGACGCTATGCGCGCATGACTGCGGTCACCATAGGACCTTGCACTCGATAGCTCGTGGGACCCCGCCTACGAGGGGCTGGGCCACGGATCCGCCCCGGGGGGAGTCCTAGATTTGCGCGTCGGAAAAGTCCTATTCATCATTTCTCAACGTCTCCATAGTGTGACTCTCCGCACAGTGAACCTTCTACCGATGGGGAGAGACCGTGGACGACGACCTCGCCGCGCAACTGGTCGACTTCGACCAGCACCACCTCGGCGATCCTGTTGATCGCCTCACTTTCATGAAACTTGTGGTGACGACGGTCTTGTTGCCGGTCCTCGCCCTGCTCGCCGGCGGGATGTGGCTGAGATGAGTGACACCGCGGGCGAATCGAGCCGCCCCATCCACTCATCCGAGCGAACCTGGGGTCCGCTGGCGGTCTTCGGCAGCACCGCGGCAGCCGCCATCGCGGTGTGGTGTTTCATCACCGGCGGCTTTGTCGCGGCCTATGAGAATGCCGCTCGCGGTTCCATCGCCATCGTCGCAGGGACACTGATCGGGGTCTTCCTCTCGTTGCTGGCAGCACTGCCGCCCGCTACGCGTTACGGCGTGGAGGCGGTGCGTTCGACCAGGCCGACGCTCGGCACTCGAGGTTCGTGGTTCACCCTTGCGTTGGTGATGGCGATCCTCGTGGGCTGGAATTCCGTGCTGACGATCTATCTCGGGAGGTCCGCCGCGGAGACGCTCCATGCGCTCAATGTCGTTGATTCATCGAACAGTTGGGCGCTGTCGACCGCGTTCGGGCTCATGTCCTGCACGGTCGTGGTTTCGGTGCTGTGGAGAGGCCCGGCGGTGCTTCGTCTGGCAGGCCCGGTCATCGCGATCACGGTGATGGTGATCGCGATGATCATGGTGGCGTTCATGATCGCGAAATACGGCCTGGACGTCATCTTCTCGGCGCAGGCCATCGACCCCTTGCCGGACGAGCCGACCAACTACATGATCGTGGTCGAACTCGGCATCGCCGGTGCCGTCGCCTGGTGGCCCTACATCGGCGGCCTGACCCGTCACGCTCGGTCAACCCGTACCGCGGTGATGCCGTCGGTGCTCGGGCTCGGCCTGCTCATGGGGCTGATTCTGTGCGTCGGCCTGTTCGCTGCCGTCGTACTGCCCGCCTCGGCAGGGAACCCGACGCTGTTCATGATCGAATCCGGCGGTCCTGCACTGGGTCTCGTGGCATTGGCCTTCATGGTGATCTCCACGATCGGCACCACGATGGCTGGTGTGTATGCCTGCTCGCTCGCGCTCAAACAGATTCCCGCCCTGGACCGGTCGATCTCCTGGCGCACCGCGACGATCATCAGTGCCATTCCCGTGGCCGCGGTGGTGGTTCTCTTCGCAGAACCGTTCATGGCCCACTACGGAACATTTCTCGCGTTCGCGGGTGTCACGCTCGGCCCGCTGTGTGGGGTGCAGATCGCGGACTACTTCGTCTTGCGCCGTCAACGTCTCGACATCCGTGGTCTCTACGACGACAGTGTGCCGACCTACCGGTACTTGGCGGGTTTCAACCCGGCCGGATTCGTGGCGCTCGCGGCCGGTGTGTCGACGTATCTGTTCATGCTCGACCCGTTGAATTTCGTGCCTGGGTCGCAAGCCTTCTCGTGGATGAGTGCTACCGCGCCAGCCGCGGTGGCCGCCGGGTCGGTCTACCTGGTTCTCATGAAGACGGTTCTCGGGCTGCCGGCGAAGTCACTGCCGCAGTCCGGTCCGGCGCTTCCCGCACCGGTACCTGCACCGAAGGTCTGAGAACACCCACGTCCATAACCGATGAGAGAAGGGCCGGGAACCGGCCCTTCTCTCATCGCGTCGTCGGCTGGACTGAATCAGGTCACCGTGCCGGAGATCCGCCTGCCTCATCCGGGAATCGGCCCATGCTGTACTCGGCCCAGATGGCCCGGTCTGGTGGTCCCCATACGACGATGAGCCGCAACGAGCCCTCGCCGACGTTGCGGACATCGTGCTCGGCTCCGACCTTGGCCAGCAGCGCATCCCCGGCGCCCATCCGGGTGATGCGGCCGTCGATCATCACCTCGGCGTCACCCTCGACGACGATGTACAGCTCTTCGAGAGGGCGCCCGGGGTGATGAACATGCGCACCCTCAGACGCCCCGGGCGCGATAGTCCACGCCTGAACAGCGACGGGCAGCTCGGTCTGTTTCCGGAAATACCACTGAACTGGGACCGTCCCGCCCGCGTACACCGGCCAGTCGAAGGTGCCGTCGTCGCGTCGCTCGATCATCTCTGCTCCCGTCACCCGCAATCCGTCACCGAGCGATGTAGTACAGCCGCTTGTTCGTGAACTCATCGATGCCGAGCGCACCCAACTCCCGACCGAACCCCGACGCCTTGGCACCGCCGAACGGCATGTCGGCTGCCTCGGCCGAGTAGGTGTTGACATGGGTCATGCCGACGTCAAGACGTTCCGCGACCGCCGCGGCACGCTTCTCGTCGGTCGCAAACACCGAACCGCCGAGACCGAACCGCGTATCGTTCGCCAGTCGCACGGCGTCATCGTCACTGTCGACCGCGTAGACCACGGCGACCGGGCCGAAGACTTCCTCGTGGTAGATCTCCATGTCTCGGGTCACGCCGGAAATGACCGCAGGGGCGATGTAAGCGCCCGGGCCGTCGATGACAGTGCCGCCCACGTGAAGTGTTGCGCCCTTGTTGACGGCGTCAGAGATCTGGTCCGCGATGGTGAGCGCTGCTGCGCGCGACACCACCGGGGCGAACTCGTCGGCCCCGAGGTTTGTCGGGTCTCCGGGCTTCAGCCCAGTCGCCGCGTCGATCAGCGCGGCCAGGAATTCATCGTAGGAGTCTCGCCCCACGATGAGCCGCTTGTTCGAATTGCAGGCCTGGCCCATGTTGGACATCCGGATGCGCCACGCGGCTCGGGCCGCAGCTGCGGGGTCTTCGGCGTCCAGAACCACGTAGGGATCCGAGCCGCCGAGTTCCAGCACGACCCGGGTGAGGTGCTGTCCGGCCTGGGCTGCCACGGCTGCACCGGCTCGCTCGGAGCCGGTGACCGAGACCCCCTGAATGCGAGAATCTGCGATAAGTGCGCCGACTTGTTCGAAACTGGCGTACAGGTTCGTATACGCCCCCGCGGGGAGTCCGGCTTCACTGAGCAGAGCAGCGATCGCAGCTGACGACCACGGGCAGTTCTCTGCGTGTTTGACCAGCACCGTGTTGCCGACGAGCAGATTCGGTGCCGCAAACCGCGCCACCTGGTAATAGGGATAGTTCCACGGCATGACACCGAGGACGACGCCGATCGGGCGCTGCTGGATCACGGCTTGGTCGTCGCCGGGTGCCACGATCGGCTGGTCGGCAAGCAGGGCAGGCCCTTCGGCGGCGTAGTAGCGGAAGATCGCGGAAGCGAAGCGTGCCTCGCCCTCGGCGGAGCTGATCTTCTTGCCCATTTCCGTGGTCACCAGCTTGGCGAGCTCGTCGGCCTTGGCGTCGAAGTAGTCCGCGGCGGCGGCCAGGACCCGGGCGCGCTCGTCGATCGACGTTGCGGCCCAGGCGTTTTGCGCATCAACTGCGGACAGGAGCGCCTGCTCGACGTCGGCATCGGTGGCAGTGGGAATGGTGGCGAGGAGTTCCCCGGTTGCGGGATTCGTCACCTGATACGGCGGTTGGTGTGACACGAATATGACCTCTCTGCGGCGGTTGTTTCGAGTGGGACGGATGTGGGGGTGTGGCTGCCGAGGTCAGCCGGGCGGGAGCACCGGGCCCAACAGGCGGATGCGCTCAGCGGTCCGGCCGGTGCGGTCTTCGTGGCGGTCGGCTCCGTTGAGAATCCGGACGATTGCCGTTGCCGCCAGATACCGCAGGGGTTCGGGCTCCCACCGTCGACTGCGGTGCCCAACCCACGCGGCCGCGCTGTAGTCGGTGTGGTGTCCGGTGACGAGGTCGGCGAGCCCTCGACCGGCAGCGTAGGCGGCGACGATGCCATGCCCCCCGTACCCGCCGGCAGTGCCGACGCGCGTGTCCGGATTCCAGGCGACCGACATACTCCAATCTCGCGGCACCGCCAGTGCCCCGCCCCATCGATGGGTTATGGCAGCGCCGCGGACCTGCGGAAAATGCGCCCTCAGTGTCTCTTCGAGGCGTCGCCACACCGGGCGGTCACGCTCACTGAACTCGGCTAGGGGGTCGCGGAGGCGGTAGGGCGCACCGCGGCCGCCGATCGCAATGCGGTCGTCCGCGGTGCGTTGGGCGTAGAAGAACAGATGGCGCCGGTCACGGATGGTCAGCCCGTGTGGCCAGCCCAGCTCGTCCCAGACGGTGCTGGGCAGTGGCTCGGTGGCGATCATCATGGACGTGAGGGGGAGATACGGCGCTCCACTTCGTGGCAGCTGGCCAGTCCAGGCTTCGGTGGCGCGCAGCACGGTGTCGGCACGCACCGCGCCGAGCTGCGTGCGGGCCAGCCCCGACTCGATCGACGTGACCGAGCTTTGTTCGTGAATCACCACTCCGCGACGTACACATGCTTCGGCGAGCCCACGAACCAACCTGGCGGGCTGGAATCGTGCGCAATGGGGTGTGAAGAGTCCCCCAGAGACGCTCGGAGTGCGAACCATCGCCCGTACCTCGTCTGCAGACAAGAGCCGCGCTCCGGGCTCGGCGAGGCCGGAGCGCACCGCTGCGGCGTGGCTGTTCTGGAGTCTGGCCCACTGAGGTTCGGTCGTGGCGACGACGAGCGTGCCGCCTTTGACGAAGTCAGCGGCAATGCCCTCTTCGTCGATGACGCGGCCGATTTCGTCGATCGCGGTCTCGAAGAGCCGTGCACCGTCGAGTGTCCGTTTCCAGCCCGCGCTCTTTGCGTAGAGTTTCGCGCTGCCCGCGAGGCCGGCACCGCACCAGCCGCCGTTGCGGCCTGCGGCGCCGAAACCGACGACGTGCCGCTCGAGTACGACGATCCGAGCGTCCTGACGCCTCTTGGCCAGATGCAGGGCGGTCCACAGACCGGTGAACCCGCCGCCGATGATGACGATATCGGCGGTCGTGTTACCGGTCAGCGGTGGCCGGGGCGCGATATCGCCCAGCTGATCAAGCCACAACGACCGTGACCGGATGTCGAAGGATTCGCCGGCGCCCGTGGTGATCTGTGCACCGGTCATGGGATGTCCACCACGATGCGGCCGGAGGTGGCGCCGGCAGCCATGCTGGCGAATGCCTCGTTGATGTCGGTCAGAGCGACGCGGTCACCGATCAGTCGATCCAGGGGGAGCAACTGACGTGCATACATGTCGAGGATGCGCTGGAAGTCGATCGATGGACGCGCCGAGCCGTAGTTGCTGCCGGTGAGGGTCAACTCACGGCCCGACATCCGCATCGGATCGATCGAGATCCGCTCGCCCGAGGCGACTTGGCCGACCACCACCGCGGTCCCGCCGGGGGTCAGGCACTCGTAGGCCTGTTCCACCGCCCGCGCACGGCCCGTCGCCTCGTAGGCCACCTCGACTCCGCGACCGTTGGTGATGTCGCCAACGGCATCGACCACGTCGTGTTCGCTGGCGTTGATCGTGTGAGTTGCGCCCAGCTCCTTGGCGAGATCGAGCTTGTCCTGGGCGAGGTCGACGACGATGAGACTGCCCGGCGACTGCAGCCGCGCGCCCATCACCACCGACAGTCCCACCCCGCCGGCCCCGATGACCAATACATTGTCCGAGGCTTCGGGGGAGTGGGTGTTGATGGCCGCTCCCACGCCGGTGGTCACTGCGCACCCGACAAGGGCGGCGACGCCGGGATCGACATCACCGGCGATCTTGATGGCGCCGTACGCGGGCACCACGGCGTACTCGGCGAATGATCCGACCGACAGATAGCTGTGGACGTTCTCGCCGGCGCTGGAGCGTATCCGAGTGCTGCCGTCGGGCAGGACGTTGCGGTAGGCGGTCGACGCGGCGACCTGGCAGAGCTGAGGTCGACCCGAGGCGCAGTAGCGGCAGAGGCCGCATGACGGAGTCCAGGACAGGACGACGTTGTCACCCGGCGCGAGGGTGGTGACTCCGGACCCGACAGACTCGACGACACCGGCGCCCTCGTGACCGAGTACGACGGGCGGGTTGGCACTCCAATCACCGGTGAGCACGCGGTAGTCGCTGTGACAGACGCCTGCGGCGCTGATCTTCACCCGAACTTCTCCGTCGTCCGGCTCGGCGAGGTCGACTTCTTCGAAAGTGAGCGGCGCGGAGGGCGATCTGAACACTGCGGCTTTCATCTGCATGGCACCGAACCTAGGTTCGCGTGATCCATGCCTCCATAGGGTCTTCCGGCGCCGACACGGTAGGACCCCTCCCGGCAGCTGCCGTCACCGTGATCAGAGGAACTGGACTGCCTGCGTTCGGCTGGTCACGCCTAGCTTCCGGTAGATGGAGGTGAGGTGATTCTGGAGCGTCTTTGGGGAGATTCCGAGGTTGGCCGCGATCTCCCGATTCGAGGTGCCCAAAGTGAGCCCTTCGAGCACGCGACGCTCACGCGGAGTGAGCGACTGTACGGTCGGCCGCGCGAGCGCGATGGGCAGGACGATGCGTGTACCCGGGTTCCCGGCCGAGTCCACCGCTTGTTCGAGCGTGCCTGAAAGGCCGCGGACCGTCACAGCGGTGTCGGCGGGTAGCTCAGTGAGTGTGTCGGCAGATGGCGCGCGGGGCCGGTCGTCGCACACTTGAATCCACATATGGTCGCCGCGACGACCGAGGTGCAGGGTGACCTCACCCTCCGCGGCGAGGACGGCGGACTGTACTAGCGCGTGCATCAGTAGATAGAGGCGCGTCGTGAGCTCCAGCGGCAGGCTGGTGGGCCACTCAGCGACTTCGAAATGGATCTGCTTTCCGGCATGTTGGGCAAACCGCTCCGTGATGGCCTCACGAACCAGTGGAACCATGTCGACCCATTCCACAGTGGACTCTTCGAGCTCACTCGCGAGCGCCCGGAGCCGGTCGCCGAACTCTCTTCCGGGTTCGCCGGGCTGCTCGGCTTGCTCGCGGAGCAGGCGGGCGACCTCGCGGCGTTGGGTGTCTGCGGCAGTAAGTGCCTGAGTGGTCCACTGACGAAGTACCTGAGCCCGTTCCTCACGCAGAAAACGCAGTTCATCGACCATCAGAAGGCTCTCGACGACCGAACTGACGAACGACGCGATCAATTCGATCGATTCGACTTCAGACACCGAGAATGTGCGTGGCTCCTTGTCGAAGACCTCGATGATCCCGAGGCGCCGCTGGCCGCGGAGCAGCGGCACGCACACGTATCCGCGAAGGTGCTCCTCACGTACGACGCTCCTCGGGACCTCGCGGCTGGCGCTGAGATCGGTGACGGTCAGCGGCTCACGCAAACCGAAAGCCTGACCGGCGAGCCCCTCGTGCAGCGACCAGGTGGTGATGCCTTCCACGTAGGTCTCGGACAGCCCACGACTGGCTGCGAGGACGTAGCGTTGCGTCGACAGATCCGCGTAGGAGAGCGCCCCGATCCGGGCGTCCACCATCTCCAGCGCGGTGTCGAGCGCGGCGCTGAGACTGGTGCCGGCGTCCCCCGCGTAGCGCAGCAGATGAGCGAGCCGGCGCAGAATCCGATAGTTGCGGGAGTCGTCTTGCATGCTCAGGAGAGTCTAGGACTTGGCGGGCGGGATGTGCCTGAGGTCGCCGGCAGCCATGATGGTCCGCAGGTACGCCGGATCGATTCCGGCCAACCCGTCGACGACGGCTCCGTTCACGTCGGTGTCGAGCACGTGGTCATTGGGTGCAGCGAGTACCCGGCAACCGGCGGCGGCGGCGCTGACGATTCCCGTTGTGGAGTCCTCGATCGCCAGGCAGGTGGTCGGCTCAAGTCCCAATGCACGCGCCGCGGCGAGGTAAGGCGCCGGGTGCGGCTTGGGATGGTCGACCTCATCCCCGGTGACCACGACCGCGAAGGTATCCGGCTCGAGGTGCTCCAGCACAGGCTCGACGAGACGGCGATAGGACATGGTCACGAGCGCGCACGGAATGGATTCGGCGCGGATGGCGTCCAGCAGTTCGCGGGCGCCGGCCCGCCAGGGGACGCCTGCGCGGAGCCGGGCAGCCACGCCCGACACCATTTCAGCTACCAGCGCGTGGGTGTCCTCACCGGTGTCGAAGTGCGCGGCGATGACTTGCGCCGTATCGAGCAGGCCCAGCCCCACGAGTTCACGGGTGCGCGCATCGTTCCAGGAACGACCGCGTCGCTCGGCCATCTCGGTCCACGTCGCCGTCCATTGGTCATGACTGTCGACCAGAGTGCCGTCGAAGTCCCAGAGCACCGCCGCCGGGACGCCGGTCACCACGCAGTAGCCAGCTGGCGCGCGGCGTCCAGGCCTGGGCGGCCGGCCGGAAGGTGGTGTGCGACTGCTGTTCCGTCGCGTGGCGAGTACATCTCGTTGAACTCCTCATGGATTTCTGCTGCCGTGGCCCGGTCAGAGTAAGCAGGGCGCGGCATCCACAACCATGGGAGATTCGTGCACGCGTCATCTGGGACCCCTCCTGGGCCATCGGGTCTCGTTGGCCCGACCAACCTGCTGCGCGGTCGGCGTCTCGGTGGATCGAGTGTTGGCTCCACCGCACAGAACTCCGCACATAAGACAATCGCCGCAACCTCTCGAAGAGGTTGCGGCGATTGTTCGAGCTCGACGGCGGGGCCGTCAGTCAGGCTAGGGGAGTGGTCAGTGATGACCGTTGGTCTCCCCGTTGCCGTTTCGCTCCTGCTGTTCGCGCAGAGCGGTCAGGGCCTTGTGCTCGGAGGCGTGTGCAGCCTCGGTGAGCGCGTCGTGCTCGACCGCCGGATCGGCGAACAAGAAGCTGCCGGTGCCGGGCGAGCCGGCCGAACCGAGCTTGTTCATCCGTTTCGGCAGGGCAGCACCCTGGTACTCCAGCGGGATCGGGTGACCGTGATCGTCGACCGGTCCCAGCGGCTGGTGCAGCTCCACGTAGGCACCGTGCGGCAGGCGCTTGATGATGCCGGTCTCGATGCCGTGCTCTAGAACCGCACGGTCGCTGCGCTGCAACGAGATTGCCCATCGGTAAGCGATGAAGTACACGATGCCCGGCAGCACCACCATGCCGATACGGCCGATCCACGTGGTCGCGTTCAGCGAGATGTGGAACTTGAGCGCGATGATGTCGTTCATCGCGGCCAGGGTCAGCACCATGTAGAACGCGATCGCCATGGAACCGATCGCGGTACGCACCGGCACGTCGCGCGGACGCTGCAGCAGGTTGTGGTGTGCGTCGTCGCCGGTGACCTTCCTCTCGATGAAGGGGTAGGCGATCAGCAGACCGAAGACACCGCCCATGATCAACGCGACCCAGACCACCGCGGGGATGGTGTGGCCGAAGGGGTAGAACTCCCAGGCCGGCCAGATACGCGCCAGGCCTTCGGTCCACATCATGTAGAAGTCGGGCTGGCTACCCGCCGAGATCTGAGACGGCTTGTACGGGCCCAGATTCCAGATCGGGTTGATCGTCAGCAGGCCGCCCATGAGGCCGAGCACACCGGTGATCATCGCGAAGAACGCACCGGACTTCACCGCGAACACCGGCATGACGCGCACGCCGACCACGTTGTGCTCGGTGCGGCCGGGGCCGGGGAACTGGGTGTGCTTCTGGAACCACACCAGCGCCATGTGTGCGCCGATGAGGGCCAGGATGATGCCCGGGATCAGCAGGATGTGCAGTGCGTACAGACGCGGGATCAGGATCTCGCCGGGGAAGTCCCCACCGAACAGCGCCCAGTGCAGCCAGGTTCCGATGATCGGCATGCCCAGGGTGATCGAGGACAGCGCGGCGCGCAGGCCGATGCCGGACAGCAGGTCGTCGGGCAGCGAGTAACCGAAGTAACCTTCGAACATCGCCAGGATGAGCAGCAGCGAGCCGATCACCCAGTTGGCCTCACGCGGGCGGCGGAACGCACCGGTGAAGAAGATGCGCGCCATGTGCACCATGATCGACGCGGCGAACATCAGTGCGGCCCAGTGGTGGATCTGGCGGACGAACAACCCGCCGCGCACCTCGAAGCTGATCTGCAGCGCGGACTCGTAGGCCCGCGACATCTGAACGCCCCGAAGCGGTTGGTACACACCGTCGTAGGTGACGTGTGCCATCGACGGATCGAAGAACAACGTCAGCCAGACACCGGTGATCAGCAGCACGATGAAGCTGTACAACGCGATCTCACCCAGCAGGAAGGACCAGTGGGTGGGGAACACCTTGTTCAGCTGGCGGCGTACCGCGGCCGAGGGGTGGTAACGGGAATCGATCGCATCGCCTTGTGCCGCTGCGATCTTGGCAAGGTCAGGGCTCATGATTTGCGCTCCCAGAATGCCGGTCCGACGGGCTCTACGAAGTCGCCGTTGGCGACCAGGTAGCCGTCTTTGTCGATGGTGATGGGCAGCTGCGCCAACGCGCGCGCAGCCGGACCGAATATGGGCTTTGCGAAGTGCAACGCGTCGAACTGCGACTGGTGGCACGGGCAAAGGATGCGGTAGGTCTGCTGCTCGTACAGTGACGAGGGGCAGCCCAGGTGCGAGCAGACCTTGGTGTAGGCGAACAGCTCACCAAAGTTGAAGCTCTCCTGGCCCTTCCGCTTGACCACGCGGGGCATGTCGGCCGGCTTGATGCGGATCAACATGACCGGGTTGCGGACACCCATCGAGATCGTGGTCAGGTGATGCTCGGACTCGACGGTGGTGCCGTCGCCGTCCGACTCCCGCCAGGGGAAGACGGTTTCCATGCCACCGGCGTCGAGATCCTCGGGCCGCATCTTCACGAACGGAGATGAGCCGGGCCGACCCGTCGCGCGGGCCAGGTAGATGGTCTCGCCGTGGAACCGGGGCGTCCACCCCGAGGTCCACAACACGGCCTTCTTGCCGTCGGCGGTGGGCACCACGGGCTTCCACGGGTTCTTGATCAACCCGCCGATGAAGGCCACCAGGGTGCCGGCCCCGAAGGCGCCGAGGCCGATGCCCAGCGACAAGCCGATCAGCTTGCGGCGCTTGACGGTCGAGCCTTCGAGAGCGTCGGTCAGGTTGGCTGCGATGGTCTTGCGGTGCAGCTCGGGGGAGCGCCCGTCATGGCGGTCCTGGACCGAGATCTCCTCGGGGATGAACTTCTTCTGGAACAGCACCGCGCCGATGCCGATCGCCAGGATCGACAGGCCGAAGGTGAGGCCGTACAGCGGGGTGGCCAGCGAGTAGAGGAACTCGCCCTCCGAACCGAAGGGCTGGTACTCCCACGGCCAGAACAGGAAGACCAGCAGCAGCGCCAGGCCCGAGAGCCCGCCGAGGAGGAGCCAGTACGCGACCAGCCGCTCGGTGCGCTTCTCGGCCTTGGTGCCGGGGACCGGCCAGCGCGGCTCCTTGAAGATGGTCTCGACGCCGTCGATCTTGCCGCCGAGCTCAACGAGGTCCTCACGCGACATCGAAGCCAGCTCGTCATCGCTGGGAATCTTCGGTGCGTTGTCGGTCATGCTCGTGCCCCGATCCACATTGCCACGCCGATAGCGGCGACCATTCCGATTATCCACATCGCCATGCCCTCGGGAGCGGGGCCGAAGCCGCCGAGCCCGTAGCCGCCGTAGCTGGGAGTCTCAGCCGACTCGCGGACGTAGGCGACGATGTCGCGCTTCTCTTCCGGCGACAGCTGACGGTCCGAGAACTTGGGCATGTTCTGCGGGCCGGTCTGCATCGCGGTGTAGATCTGGGCCGGCTTGGTGTCGCCGAGGTCCGGCGCGTACTTACCGGAGGACAGGGCGCCGCCCTTGCCGGTGAAGTTGTGGCAGGACGCGCAGTTCAGCCGGAACAGGTCGGCGCCGCGGGCCACGTCGGACCCGATCAGCGACTCCTGGGCAATGGCGCCGTTCGCGTCGCGGATCACCGTCGGGCCGCCGCCGTTGGCCTGAACGAACGCGCCGAGCGCGTCGATCTGGTTCTCGTCGAAGTGCTCGGGCTTGGACGGTGCCTGGGCCTCACCGCGCATCGCGGGCATGCGACCGGTCGAGACCTGGAAGTACACCGCGGCCTCGCCGGTGCCGATCAGGCTGGGCCCGCGGTCGGGCACACCCTGCAGGTTGGCGCCGTGGCATGACACGCACGACGTCTCGAACAGTTGCTTACCCGTGCGCAGCAGTGCCGACTGAGATTCGTCGGCGACTGCGACCTGCGGTGTGGGTGTCAGCGTGGCCGCAACACCACCTGCGACTGACAGGCCGACCAACAGCAGGAGACCTGCTGACAGTCGTCGGCGCAGTCGTCGGCGCGACTTGCTGGTCATCGAACCCCTTCTCATCGAGTCGATCATCGGCCAGCCGATCATCGGACAAAGTAGATGGTGGCGAACAGCGCAATCCAGACGATGTCGACGAAGTGCCAGTAGTACGAGACGACGATCGCTGCGGTGGCCTGCGCGGGCGTGAACTTACTCATCTTGGTGCGGGCCAGCAGCAAGATGAACGCAACTAGTCCGCCGATCACGTGCAGGCCGTGGAAACCGGTCGTCAGATAGAAGACCGATCCGTAGGCACTGCCCGGGATGGTGGTGCCCTCCTTCACCAGGTGGATGTACTCGTACCCCTGGCCCATTACGAAGAACAGGCCCATCAGGAACGTGATCACATACCACCGGCGCAGGCCGAACACGTCGCCGCGCTCGGCGGCGAACACGCCCATCTGGCAGGTGAAGGATGACGCGATCAGAACCAGCGTCACCGGAACAGCAAGGGCCAAATTGAGTTCGGTCGGCTCGGGCGGCCAGTTGCCACCGGCTTGCGCGCGCGCGGTGAAATACATCGCGAAGAGTCCAGCAAAGAACATGAGTTCACTGGAAAGCCACACGATGGTGCCGACACTGACCATATTTGGTCTGTTCAGCGAATGAACGCGCGACGTGATTGCCGTTCCCGAGGTACCTACAGCGCTCGTCACATCCGCAAGTATGACGCTTTGTAGTTGTCGAACTCCACCCGGGTCGAGCAATTGATCTTCAAACGCGTCGCCCTCGGGTCGGCTGCACGGCGCCGGGGCGCCGGTGTCATGGCCGCGCAGCGATAACATTCGGCGGTGGCTCCTGCATCTTCTTCTCAGTTCTCATCCGCGTCCGCCTCGGTGGCGGCGCCGTCGTGGCCGCTCATTCTCGGGCGCCTGACCACTGAGCAGAGCCTGCCCAACGGCTACGCGGGATGGGCCATGGACCAGATCATGACCGGCGTGGCGACCCCGGCTCAGATCGCCGGCTTCGCGGTGGCGATGAAGATGAAACGGCCGACCTCGACCGAAGTTGGGGAGCTGGCCGACATCATGCTGTCGCACGCCCGCCGGGTGCCCACCGATCAGATCGGTCACGAGACCGTCGACATCGTCGGTACCGGCGGCGACGGGGCCAACACGGTGAACCTGTCGACCATGGCGGCCATCGTGGTGGCGGCCTGCGGAGTCCCGGTGATCAAGCACGGCAACCGCGCGGCGTCGTCGCTGTCGGGCGGTGCGGACACCCTGGAGGCGCTCGGGGTGCGGATCGACCTGGGTCCCGACGAGGTGGCCCGCAGTGTCGCCGAGGTCGGCATCGGGTTCGCCTTCGCTCCGCAGTTCCACCCGTCGTACCGGCACGCCTCGGTGGTGCGTCGGGAGATCGGGGTTCCCACGGTCTTCAATCTGCTTGGACCGCTGACCAATCCGGCCGCACCCCGGGCCGGCCTGATCGGCTGTGCGTTCGACGACCTGGCCGAGGTGATGGCCGGGGTGTACGCCGCCCGCGGTTCCAGCGTGTTGGTCGTGCACGGCGACGACGGACTCGACGAACTCACCACCACGACCACCAGCACCATCTGGCGAGTGCAGGCCGGCACGGTGGACCGGTTGAAGTTCGACCCCGCAGCCTTCGGCTTCAAGCGTGCCGACATCAGTGAGTTGGTCGGCGGTGACGCCACGGCCAACGCGGCATCGGCGCGCGCCGTGCTGGGCGGGGCCAAGGGGCCGGTGCGGGACGCGGTGGTGCTCAACGCGGCAGGCGCGATGGTGGCCCATGCCGGTCTAGCCAGCGACGCCAAGTGGGTGCCGGCGTGGGAGGCCGGTCTGGCGCGGGCCACCGAGGCCATCGACTCTGGTGCGGCCGAACAACTGCTCGCGCGTTGGGTGCGGTTCAGCCTGCAGTTCTGAGTTCTGCTGCTGGGCCGCGGCCAATCGGGCCGAGCGGGCCGTGGCCGCCCACTGTGCGTAGCGGCCTGCCGCCCCGATCGGTGTCGTGTATCCGCCGTCGGCGCGCACGATGCGCACTCCGGGTGCTGCCAGCCAGCGGGCGATGAGCGCGGTCTCCTCCACCAGTGCGCCGCCCAATGGTGTTGCGGTGGGCAGGATTACCTGCGCGGCCGCGCAGATCGCCTCGACCACCGGCATCGGCGGCACGCCGCGCCGGGCGGTGCCTGCCCCGGCCAACTGGCCGTAGCGGACCACCGCGAAATGCCAGCCGCCGTTACCGTCGCCGCGTGCGGCCACGAGTTCGGGCAGATCGGCCAGGGCGCGTAACCGCTGGCCCCGCCACAGCGCCTCGATGGCCACCGCGGTGTGATCGCGCAACCGGGCGGCGGTCTCGTACCGGCGGGCCGCGGCAAGTTCTCCGATGTGGGCCAGTGTCGCCGCCAGCGCGGTGTGGTCGGTGCCGTTGATCAGCGCGGTGGCACGTTGGACCGCGGCCGCGTACTGTCCGGCATCGACGTCTTGGGGGGCCGGGCACGGTGAGAGTTCGACTTCGGGGCAGTGGTGGGTCGCCGCCGCGCCGAAGCGGGCCGTGCAGGTGCGCACCCCGGTGAACCGGGCCAGCAGGATTGCCGACTGCACGGCGTCGGACCGGGCCGAGAACGGCCCGAAAGCGGTGCGGCGCCCGGGGTTTCGCACCGCCGACAACCTCGGGAAGGCCTCCTCGGTCAGGGCCACCCACCACCATCGTTGCGGGAACTTGGAACGCCGGTTGTACGGCGGTGCGTGGGCCGCGAGCAGTCGCAGCTCGCGCACCCCGGCCTCCAGATCGTGGGCGCATTCGACGTGGTCGACAACCCGCGCCAGCGAGGCCATCTCCTTCATCCGGGTCCGCGGATCGGCGCCGGTGAAGTACTGCCGGACCCGCCGCCGCAGATCGACCGCGGTGCCCACATAGAGCACTTCGTCAGAGGGGCCGCGGAACAGGTAGACGCCAGGGCTGTTGGGCAGCCGGTCGGCCAGTGAGCGGTTGCGGCGCTGGGCGGGCGTGACGTCGGGCAGGTAGTTCTTGAGGTCGGCGAAGGTGTGGATGCCCTGGTTGCCGACTCGCTCGATCAGTCCGTGTAGGACGTCGACCGTGGCGCGGGCGTCGTCGAGGGCACGGTGGGTGGGCGTGGTGGACGCACCGAACAGCCGGGCCAGTGCCGACAGCTTCACGCTGGGCGCCTCGTCCCGG
This sequence comes from Mycobacterium sp. DL99, assembly GCF_004762045.1. Classification (GTDB taxonomy): domain Bacteria; phylum Actinomycetota; class Actinomycetes; order Mycobacteriales; family Mycobacteriaceae; genus Mycobacterium. The sequence goes on along the minus strand of NZ_SJOM01000007.1, from coordinate 3,919,220 downwards.
GTCAGTACGCGGCGCGCGAGTTTCACCGTGCACAGCACCGGGGGCCGCGGCCAGCCGAGCTCCGCCCGCTGAGCGGCCGCGCGCAGGAAGCCGATGTCGAACCCGGCGTTGTGGGCGACGAGCACCGCGCCCCGACAGAACTCCAGGAATGCCGGCAGCACCGACTCGATACGCGGCGCGTCGCGCACCATCGCCGTGGTGATCCCGGTGAGCTCGACGATCTGCGGTGGGATGGCGCGGCCCGGATCGACGAGGGTGGCCAATTCGCCGAGCACTTCGCCGCCACGGATCTTCACCGCACCGATCTCGGTGATGGCGTCGTAACCGTCGCCGGGTGCCTTCGCGGTGGCTCGCCCCCCGGTGGTCTCCAGGTCCACCACGACGAAGGTGGTCTCGGCGAGGGAGAGAGCGACATCGGGGTCGACGCCTGTGCCCAAGCTCAAGGCCAGCTGCCCGGCGTCGGGGATGTTGCGCTGGCCCATGGTGATGACGGTAGGCACTGCCACTGACAACATCAGGCAAGCTCGCCGCCGCTGCGCCCGGGTTTGTCGGGTCGTCGCTCCAATCCGCTGCGCTCTTTGTCGGGTCGTCGCTCCAATCCACTGCGCTCCTTGTCGGTGCCCGGCGTTACGGTGCGCGCAACACCGATCGAGAGGACGGTCAAGATGAGCGGAGTGCGGCAGGACACCTGGTCCTGGGCCGACGAGCCTTGCCCCGACCAGCCGGACACCGGCAGCGTGACCATCGACTGCGACGATTGCGCGGTACGCGGGCCCGGATGCCAGGACTGCGTAGTGAGTGTGTTGCTCGGGGTTCCCGAAACTTTGCTGGATGACGAGCGTCAGGCATTGGAAGTGCTCGCTGACGTGGGCCTTGCGCCGCGGCTGCGACTCGTTCCGATTCACCGGGACGGTAGATCGGGAGTCGCCTGACGACACGCAGCGGTTCGTGCACAGGAAAATATTCAGGGACGGCTGTTAAATTTGCAGCTTCCGTTGGACAAGCCCGATGCCGTTTCGTAACCTATCTGAGACCTAAGAGCAGTTCGAGGCGGCTCGCCATCGCCAGTTGTGAGGACGAATACTTGAGGCACGACCGCGCGCACCGGCCCACAAGTCGTGTCAAGCGACCCATTGCAGGTGCAATAGCGGGCTTGACCTTGATATCCGGACTCCTGGCTACGAGTTCGCACGCCGATCCCGGTGATGATGCCCTGGCAAAGCTCAATGAGCTGTCCCGTCAGGCTGAGCAGACCACCGAGGCGATGCACTCCGCGCAGCTCGACCTGAACAATAAGCTTGTCGCACAGGAGACTGCGGAAAAGAAGCATGCCGACGACACCGCGGCGATCGATCAGGCCAAGTCGCAGCTGGCAATCTTTCAGACTTCGGTCAACAAGGTAGCTGCGGCCCAGTACATGGGGGGCCGCACCTCCGGTGTCGACGCAATCCTGACGGCCAGCTCGCCGCAGCAGTTGATCGAACAACTCGCGGTGCAGCGGGTGATGGCGACCGAGATGTCGGCACAGATGAAGAGCTTCCGCTCGGTGGGCGAGAAGGCCGCTCGGGCTGAGCAGGAGTCGGCGAAATCGGCCGCCGAAGCCAAGACCGCCGCCGAGCAGGCCGCCGCGGTGCGCGCCGATCTGCAATCCAAGCAAAGTCAGCTTCAGGTGCAGATTGCGGTCGTCAAGTCGCAGTACCAGGCCCTGAGCCCGGCCCAGCGGGAAGCGATGACGGCCCTGCCGCCGACGCCGCCGGTGCCTGCGCCCGAGGCGTTGCCGGCGCAGGATCCCGCCGTATTGGCCGACCCGCCGAACGGGATTCCGCCCGGTGATGTCGCCCCGCCGGAAGGCGCCCTCGCGGGTGGGGACAGCGGCCACTCCGGCGCTGTCATCCAGGCGGCGCTGAGCCGCATCGGCTCGCCCTACTCCTGGGGCGCGGCAGGCCCCAGCTCCTTCGACTGCTCGGGTCTGGTGATGTGGGCGTTCCAGCAGGCGGGCATCTCGCTGCCGCATTCGAGCCAGGCGCTGGCCCGCGGTGGTCAGCCGGTCTCGTCGGATTCGATGCAACCGGGTGATCTGGTGACCTACTACTCCGACGCCTCCCATGTGGGCATCTATATCGGTGACGGAATGATGGTGCACGCGTCGACCTACGGCACCCCGGTTCGGGTCGCCCCGGTCAACAATGCGCCGATCTACAACGTCCGTCGGTACTGAGCGTCCCGATAGGGCGGCCAGTTTCACGCTGATCGCCGGCCGGCGGCTGCTGACAGCGGTCTTGCTGGTCGAACTGATTCTGGCGGCGGCCCTGTTGTGGAAGTCGCCGCCGACCCCACCTCCGGATGCGTCGTCCGGCGCCACCGTCGCCTCGACGCTGCGCAAACCCGAACCCGTCACCACGATGGTGTTGCCGGACGGGCGCACCGCCCGGCTGCTGGCCCTGGGCGGATCGCAGTCGCAGGCCCTGTTGGGCCGCCTGGGATCCGAACTCGGTGCGGCGGCCGCCACGGTGACCGCATTCTGGGGTCCGGACTGGCCGAGAGACATCGAGATCGCGGTCGCGGGGTCCGATCAGCAGTTCCGGGTACTGGCCGGCGGAGCCCCCGACATTGCCGCGACCACCACCGCGGCGCGGATCATGTTCGCTCCGGGCGCCGCCGACATGAGTCCTGCCGCGTTACGAATCGTGCTGCGCCACGAGCTGTTCCATTACGCGGCCCGGTCGGCGACCGCGGCCGATGCACCGCGTTGGCTGACCGAGGGCGTGGCCGACTATGTCGGTCGGCCGCCCACCGCGGCACCGGCGCAGGCGGCGGAGCTGGCCCAGCTGCCCACCGATGCGGATCTCGACACACCCGGCGCCGCCCGCAGTCTGGCCTATGACCGGGCGTGGTGGTTCAGCCGCTACGTTGCCGACGCCTACGGGGTTCCGAAGCTGCGTGAGCTGTACCTGCGCGCATGTGGCCCCGGTCATCCGGATGTGGCCACTGCAGTGCGGGAGACGCTGGGCGCCGACCTCGACGGCGTGGTTGCCGGTTGGCGCCGCTGGCTGACCGGATAGCCTGTCGCCGATGGGGAGCAGACGGAGCGCAGACGGGTCGCGCCAGAGCGGTCAACCGCGATGACGCGGGTTTTGTTGGTCACCAACGACTTTCCGCCGCGCCGCGGCGGTATCCAGTCGTACCTGGAGGCGTTCGTCGGTGAGTTGGTGCGCGACCGCTCGCACGAGCTCACGGTGTATGCACCGAAATGGAAGGGCAGCGCAGACTTCGACGACGCGGCCGGGTACCGCGTCGTGCGGCATCCCACCACGCTGATGGTGCCGGAGCCGACCGTGGCGTCCCGTATGCAGCGGTTGATCGCCGAGAACGACATCGAGACGGTGTGGTTTGGGGCGGCCGCGCCGCTGGCGCTGCTGGGCCCGCTGGCCCGGCGAGCCGGAGCCAGGCGCGTGGTGGCGAGCACCCACGGCCACGAGGTCGGCTGGTCGATGCTGCCGGTGGCACGGAGCGCACTGCGCCGCATCGGAGACGACGCCGACGTCGTGACGTTCATCAGCCGCTACACCCGCGGCAGGTTCGCCTCGGCGTTCGGTCCCCGTGCGGCGCTGGAACATCTGCCGCCCGGCGTCGACACCGACCGCTTCGTGCCCGACTCGGTGGCCCGGGCGGAGTTGCGGGCCCGCTACGGGCTGGGGCAGCGCCCGGTGGTGGTGTGCCTGTCCCGACTGGTGCCGCGTAAGGGGCAGGACATGCTCATCCGGGCGTGGCCGGCCATCCGGCGCCGCGTCCCCGATGCGGCGTTGGTCATCGTCGGTGGGGGACCGTATCTGCAGAGCTTGCAACAACTCGCACACACCCACGATGTGGCCGCCGACGTCCACTTCACAGGTGCGGTGCCGAGTGCGGAACTGCCCGCCCACCATGCGATGGCCGACGTGTTCGCCATGCCGTGCCGTACCCGGGGGGCGGGCCTGGATGTCGAGGGACTGGGCATCGTCTACCTGGAGGCGTCGGCCTGCGGCGTACCTGTGATCGCCGGAACCTCTGGCGGGGCACCGGAAACCGTGCTCGACGGTCAGACCGGCACCGTGGTGGACGGCACCGATGTGGCTGCGGTCGCGACGGCCGTGGGCGACGTGCTGGCCGATCCCGGCCGCGCTGCCGCGATGGGCGTGGCAGGACGGCACTGGGCGGTCGACAACTGGCAGTGGCGCTCTCAGGGCGCCCGCCTGACCGGGCTGCTCTCCGGCTGAGCCCGAGGGATCAGCCGTACAGCGCCGCGATGTCGGTGGCGAACTTCTCGGCCACCACCTTGCGCTTGACCTTCAGCGTCGGGGTGAGTTCACCGGTGTCCTCGGTGAAGTCGACGGGCAGGATCCGGAACTTGCGGATCGACTCAGCATGCGACACAGCCTGATTGGCCTCCTTGACCGCCAGGTCGATCTCGGCCAGCAGGTCCGGGTCGTCGGCCAGATCAGCCACCGAGGCGCCCGCGTCCTTCCCGTTGCGCTGCTTCCATCCCGGGAACGCCTCGGGGTCGATGGTGATGAGCGCGGCGATGAACGGCTGCTTATCGCCGACGGCCATCGCCTGGCTGATCAACGGGTGGGCCCGCAGCCGATCCTCGAGCAGTGCGGGTGCGACGTTCTTGCCGCCCGCGGTCACGATGATCTCTTTCTTGCGCCCGACGATGGTCAGGAAGCCGTCGTCGTCGATGGCGCCCAGATCGCCGGTGTGGAACCAGTCGTCGGTGAAGACCGCGTTGGTCTCGGTCTCATTGCCCCAGTAGCCGCTGAACACCACGCCGCCCTTGACGAGCAACTCGCCGTCCTCGGCGAGGCGCATGCTGTTGCCGGGCATCAGCTTGCCGACCGAGCCGACCTTGAGGTCGTTGACCCGGTTCACGGTGATCGCCGCGCTGGTCTCGGTGAGGCCGTAGCCCTCGTAGATGCTCAGTCCCACACCGCGATAGAAGTGGCCGAGCCGCGCGCCCAGTGGTGCGCCGCCGGAGATCGCCGCCCGGCATTCACCGCCCAGGGCCGCCCGGAGCTTGCCGTAGACCAGCTTGTCGAACAGCGCATGCTTGGCCCGCAGCAGCAGCCCGGCGCCGCCCGTGTCCTGGGCCTTGCTCCACTCGATCGCGGTGTCGGCGGCGATCGCGAAGATCTTGCCCTTGCCGTCGTTTCGGGCGTTCTGCTCGGCGGTGTTGTAGACCTTCTCGAACACGCGGGGCACCGAGACCACCAGGGTCGGCTTGAACACGCCGAAGGTCGGGACCAGGCTCTTGATGTCGCTGGTGAAGCCGAGGGTGACCTTGTTGGTGAAGGCGGCGATGGTGATGGCCCGGGCCAGCACGTGGGCCAGCGGCAGGAACACCAGCATCCGTTCGCCCGCGGCCAGCTCAGTGGGGAAGCAGGCCTTGGCTCCCCGGATCTCGTAGAGCAGGTTCGAGTGGGTCAGCTGGCAGCCCTTGGGCTGTCCGGTGGTTCCGGAGGTGTAGATCAGGGTGGCCGGGTCGGCCGAACGGATCCCGGCCAGGCGCGTGTCGATCTCGGCGGCGTCGACCGCTTTACCGGCTTCGGCCATGGCCTCCAGCGCGGGTGTGCCGGTGCCTTCGATCCGCAGCACCTTCTGCAATTCGGGCAACTGGCCGCGGAGCTGTTCCACGGTCTCGGCGTGCGTGTCGGTCTCGGCGAAGACGATCCGCGCCGCGGAGTTGTCGAGGACAAACCGCACCTGTTCGGCCGAGGAGGTCTCGTAGATCGGCACGGTCACCGCGCCGACCGACAGGATCGCGAAGTCGATGATCGGCCATTCGTACCGGGTGGCCGACAGGATCGCCACGCGGTCACCGGGCTGGATGCCCTCGGCGATCAGGCCCAGGGCGACCGAACGAATCTGGTCGGCTGCTTCGGCGCAGGTCACGTCGGTCCAGGTGCCGTTGACCAGGCGCCGGAAGATGACGTGGTCAGGGCTGTCGGCCGCGTGCGCGGCTACCGAACTGACGATGTTGTCGTGCTCGTCGACGGTGAACGACGCGGCAACACTGAACTCACGCACGATCTTGCCCTCCCAGGCTTGTGGTACCGACTTTGCGGGTCAGCCTAGTCCGCGTCAGGCGCTCACCCAGAGCACGGGTTTGGATTCTGTCGTCGTCGATCCGGCCACACCGCCCGGTGCGGTAGCACCCTGATGGCCGGCGCACCGGCCACGAGCGGGGTGGCCGTGCGAAGGGCGATGGTCATCGTTGCTTCTCCCGGCTGTGTGCGGTGGTCATCACACATATGTGAAGCTAGTCCGCATGAACAGCATTCAGATCGCAGACGAGACATTCGTCTGCGCCGATCCTGTCGCGGTCGGCGCCGCGGTTGCCGATCCCGCCAGCTGGCGGCGGTGGTGGCCCGACCTGGTGCTCAACGTCGTCGAGGACCGCGCCGAGAAGGGCCACCGCTGGAACGTGACCGGTGCGTTGACCGGCACGATGGAGGTCTGGCTCGAGGAGGTGATGGACGGTGTGGTGCTGCACTACTTCCTGCATGCCGAACCGTCCGGCGCCACGGCCAAACAGTTGGCCGAGATGGATCTGGCAAAAATGAACCACCAACGCCGCGTGGCGGGCAAGGTGATGTCCTTCGGGATCAAGCAGCGGTTGGAGTCGGCTCGCCCGGTCGGGGTGTCCCGACTGGCCTGACCACGTTTGTTCACGGGAGGGTAGATTTCTCGGCGAGAGCCAGGGCATCCCCGCGGGGCAGGGGAGCACGGCAGCCCCGTGGGGCGGGGAGAAGGGCGACGCGGTGGCCGACAAGACGACACAGACCATCTATATCGACGCAGATCCGGTAACGGTGATGGATGTCATCGCCGATATCGGCTCCTACCCGCAGTGGGTCGCCGAATACAAGGAAGCCGAGGTCCTCGAGACCGACGCGCAGGGCAATCCCAAGACCGCCCGGATGGTGCTCGACGCCGCGGTGCTCAAGGACACCATGGTGCTGACCTATGTGTGGCCCGCCGATCGCACCTCGGTGACCTGGTCATTGGTATCCAGTTCGCTGCTGCGGTCGCTGGAGGGGGCATACCGCTTGGCGCCCAAGGGATCCGGTACCGAGGTGACCTATGAGCTGTCGGTCGATCTCATCATCCCGATGATCGGTCTGCTCAAGCGGAAGGCTGAGCGGCGGCTGACTGACACCGCGCTCAAAGACCTGAAGAAACGAGCAGAGGCTGAGTGACTTCGCCGGACGGGAGCGCACGGACCCCTGCGAGGATCAGCCTGTTCGTCGGCAAGGGCGGCGTAGGTAAGTCGACGCTGGCGACGGCCACCGCGGTTCGTGACGCCGCGTCCGGTCAGCGGGTGCTGATCGTGTCCACCGATCAGGCTCATTCCACGGGCGATGTTCTCGGGATCGCGCTCGCCCCAACCGGTCAACGTGCCCCCACCCGGGTGCTCAGCGATCTGGACGCCGGACTGACGGAAGCGGGTGGGGTGCTGGACGCCCTCGCGCTCGACACGCTGGCCCTACTCGGTGCGCGCTGGGTCGAGACGGCCGGGCCGCTGGCGGCCCGCTTCCCCGAATCGGATCTGGGAGACGTTGCCCCCGAAGAACTTTCGGCGCTTCCGGGGATCCAGGAAGTGCTCGGGCTGCACGAGGTCGGGGAGCTCGCCGATTCCGGACGCTGGGATCACGTGGTGGTGGACTGTGCCTCGACCGCCGATGCCTTGCGGATGCTCACGCTGCCCGAGACCTTCGGCCTGTATCTGGAGCGGGCCTGGCCACGGCACCGCAGGCTGTCGGGCTCACCGGATGCGGTCAGCGCGGCCATCGTCGCCCTGATCGAACGCGTGGATTCGGGCATCCGCAGGCTGGGGACCTTGCTCACCGACGGGTCCCGGGTGAGCGCCCATCTGGTGCTCACCCCCGAACGGGTGGTGGCGGCCGAAGCATCGCGGACGCTGGGATCGCTTGCCCTGATGGGCGTCGAGGTGACCGAGATCATCGTGAATCAGATTTTGGTGCAGGATGATTCGTTCGAGTACCACAACCTTCCGGCCCATCCCGCGTTCGACTGGTACACCGAGCGGATCGCCGAACAGCAGTCGGTGCTCGACGATCTCGATGCCACCATCGGCGATGTGCAGCTGGTGCTCGTACCGCACGTGCCGGGGGAGCCGATCGGCGCCAAGGCGCTGGGGGAGCTGATCGACAGCGCGCGACGCCGTGACGGGTCGCCGCCACCGGGCCCATTGCGGCCCGTCGTCGACCGGGAGTCGGGATCTGGACTCGAAGCCGTGTACCGGTTGAGGCTAGAGTTACCGCAGATCGATTCGGCCGGCCTCACGCTGGGTCGTGTCGATGACGACTTGATCATCGGTGTCGCGGGTATGCGGCGCCGGGTGCGGTTGGCCTCTGTCCTGCGTCGGTGCACCGTGGCAGATGCGCAATTGCGGGGTAGCGAACTGACGGTACGTTTTCGTCCGAATCCGGAGGTGTGGCCGGCATGACGGGGTCTCATCCCGAGTTGGGTTCGGAGTTGCGGCAGTTGGCGCAGGAAATCCTGGACCGGCTGGATCCGGCGGTGCGGTTGGTAGCGGCCAATTTCGCGGCGTCGGCCGATGACAGCCCGGGTAAGTGCCAGCAGGTGTGGTGCCCGGTGTGTGCGTTGGCCGCGGTCGTCAACGGTGAGCAGCATCCGCTGTTGTCGGTGATCGCCGAGCACAGTGTGGCCCTGCTGACGGTGATTCGCGCGATCCTCGATGAGGGGGCCGATGGGTCCGGCGGTGGTGGGGATAGCGGTCCCGGCGGAGGTAGCCCGACGCCGGACGGGGGACCGGATGCACCGCCGCCCGACGATTACCCGCCCCCGCCGCCTCCGGGGCGCTACCAGCACATCCCGGTCACGGTCGAAGACTGAGGCATCGCTGAGACTCAGCAGGCATCCAGGGCTTGCTGTGGTAGCCACAACATGGCCTGGGTACAGTTGTCGCAGAGCATTGCGCGGTGCGCACAAGGTGGAGGGTCCATGTGGTATTGGCTGTTCAAGTACGTCCTGTTGGGCCCCTTGCTGGCCGTCCTCGGCCGGCCCAAAATCACTGGGCTGGAACATCTTCCGACCGACGGTCCGGCCATCCTGGCCAGTAATCACCTGGCGGTGATGGACAGCTTCTACCTGCCGCTGGCGGTCAGCCGCCGAATCACGTTCCTGGCCAAACAGGAATACTTCACCGGTACCGGGATCAAGGGCCGGTTCCTGGCCTGGTTCTACACCGTCGTCGGACAGGTGCCGATCGACCGCACCGATGCGGATTCGGCGCAGGCCGCTCTGACCACCGCCAAGCGCATCCTGGGTGAGGGCAAGCTGCTCGGTATGTATCCCGAGGGCACCCGCTCCCCGGACGGCCGCCTCTACAAGGGCAAGACCGGGTTGGCCAGGTTGGCCCTGGAGACCGGTGTGCCGGTGATCCCGGTGGCCATGGTCGGCACCGATGTGGTCAACCCGCCGGGGTCGAAGGGGCTGCGGTTCGGCCGGGTCGAGGTCAGGTTCGGCAAGCCCATGGACTTCAGCCGGTTCGACGGCCTGGCCGGTAACCGCTTCATCGAGCGCGCGGTGATCGACGAGGTGATGTACGACCTGATGGACCTGTCCGGTCAGGAGTACGTCGACATCTATGCCGCCGCCATCAAGGAGAGCGCGCAGCAGACCAACGGCCAGCCGGTCGACGCGAGCAAGCCCGCGTCCCGGCTGCCGCACGCCGCAGCGGGCTAGGACGTTTCGCCGCCGGTCAACCGGACCAGTGGGGCGGCGGGCTCAGCGGTGGTCTGACCCGCCCGGGCGGCGCACGCGAAGCCGATGACCGCGATGACCGCGAGTGCCCACCACAGGTAGGCGTCACCGGCCAGCTGCCGCATCAGCGACGCGGCGGTCTCGTGGTGGGGCGTCAACAATGCGATGGGCGTCCACACCATCAGGGCGAGTCCGATCAGGGTCACCAGGGCCAGCGACAGCGCGGCCAGGGGGATCTTGCGCATCCGGTAGGCGAGCACACCGGTCACCACCAGGGTCGGCAGGGTCCAGACCCAGTGATGTGACCACGACACCGGTGACACCACCAGGCCGAACATCGCCACACAGATCAGTGCGACCACAGGGGCCTCATCGGTGCCGGAGCGCAGGGCCCGCCGGGCTGCCCAAACCGTGAGGGCCAGCACCGCGAAGCAGAGGGCCACCCACAACAGGAACCGCGGCCCCTCGGACAGGCCGAGCCGGGCCAGCGTGCCCGCGATGTTCTGGTTGGTGTTGAGCGTGGCCGTACCGATCCGGTCGGTGTTGCGCACCGTCTCGGTCCAGTACTCGATCGAATCCGTCCAGGCCAGCACGAATCCGGCGATCGTCGCCACCACTGCGGCCGCGGCGGTCCGTAGCAGGGTGTGGACGTCGCGGCGCAGCAGGAAATACAGAAGGAAGACCGCGGGAGTCAGCTTGAGGGCGATCGCCAGGCCCAGCAGCACACCGCGTGGCCACGGCGTCCGGCGCGGTACGCAATCGGCGACCACCAGCGTCATCAGCACCACGTTGATCTGGCCGAACTCGAAGTTCGACCGGATCGGCTCCAGCCAGAAGACCGCAGGCACCACCAGCGCGGTCGCCAGCCAGCAGCGGCGCAGCCAGACCGGCTCCGAGGTGATCGTGGTCTCCGGCCAGACGTTCAGCCGGGTGAGCACGATGACCAGCGAGACGATCAGGAGCACCAGAGTGGTGGCGGTGATCGCCACACTGGCCGCAGGCAGAGAGAGCCAGGCGAACGGCGCGAACATGATCGCCGCGAGCGGCGGATACGTGAACGGGAGGTCGAGGCCGCCCTGGGTGTGGAAGATGGCGCCGTCGGCGTACAGCGGTTGGTTGTCCAACCAGGCCCGTCCGCCCATCCGGTACACGTCGATGTCGATGCGATAGGGCACGTGGCCCAGCAGCCGCCAGCCGACCAGGATCAACCCGGCCACTGTGAGCAACTGAAAAAGCCGCCACCCGATCGTCGGTGCCCAACCAACTCCGCCGGGCGACTGCCGCTTACTCATGTTCTCAACAGACTATCGGGGGTGACCCGCCGACGGCGCATCCGCTCTCGCGCCGCGCGCCGGTCGGCGTAAGTTCTCTGTGCGTGCACGCGACCGTTCACCTCGATTTCCTCACCCAGGATCGTCTGCCTTTGCTGTGCTGCCTGGTGGCGTTCATTCTCACGTTCTTCGTGACCCGCATCGTGGTGCGTTACATCCGCCGGAATGCCGACAGCGAACGCCCGCCCAAGTGGTGGCAGCCCCGCAACATGGGACACGGTTCCGTGCACATTCACCACATGGTGATCGGGGTCGTGCTCGTGATGGTGTCGGGCGTGACGATGGTGACGTTGGCAGTCAACGGCGGTGTAGCGGAGTTCACCGTTGCCGCGGTGTTCTTCGGCATCGGTGCGGCCCTGGTGCTCGACGAGTTCGCGCTGATCCTGCACCTTTCGGATGTGTACTGGGCCGAGGACGGCCGCACCTCGGTGGATGCGGTGTTCGCGGCCGTGGCGGTCGCGGGGCTGTTGATCCTGGGTTTCAACCCGCTGTCATTCTTTGATATCGGTATCTGGCGCGAGGACCAGTCGTTGGCCATCCGCGTACTCGTGGTCATGGTGGCGGTACTGACTCTGCTGCTGGCGGTGGTGGTCCTGCTCAAAGGCAAGGTGTGGACTGGATTGGTGGGCATGTTCATAACCCCGTTGTTGTTCGTCGGGGCGGTTCGGCTGTCGCGGCCGCACGCACCGTGGGCACGCTGGCGCTACACGAGTCGTCCCCGCAAGATGCACCGCGCGCTGGAACGGGAGCGCTGGCTGCGCCGGCCCGTGGTGCAGGCCAAACTGTGGTTGCAGGACGCGATCACCGGCATGCCGAAGTTCCCCGACGACGCCGCCGTCGACGCGGAGCTCGATCGGGAGATCCACGCGGCCCCCGCCCCGGTCACAGTGCCGGACACGAAGACGGAGCAGATCGCCTGATGCGCTATTTCTACGACACCGAGTTCATCGACGACGGTCGCACCATCGAGTTGATCTCGATCGGCGTAGCCGCCGAGGACGGACGCGAGTACTACGCGATCTCGACCGAGTTCAATCCGGACCGCGCGGGTCGGTGGGTACGCAAGCACGTGCTGCCCAAGCTGCCGTCCCCGTCCTCGCAACTCTGGCGGTCGCGGCGACAGATCCGGTCGGAACTGGAGGATTTCTTCGACATCGACGGTGACGAGCCGATCGAGTTGTGGGCCTGGGTGGGTGCCTATGACCACGTCGTGCTCTGCCAGCTGTGGGGCCCGATGACCGATCTGCCTCCGGCGATGCCGCGATTCACCCGCGAGCTGCGGCAGTTCTGGGAGGACCGCGGATCACCGCGGATGCCACCGCGGCCGACCGAAGCGCATGACGCGCTGGTCGACGCACGGCACAACCTGCACCGGTTCCAGCTGATGACGGGCCTTGGGCCGGCGCCGGCGCGGGAATCCGACACCACGCAACCGGCGAAAACGGCCGTTCACCGGCGGCTACCATGAATGGGTGAACTGGACCGTTGACATCCCCATCGACGAGCTGCCGCCGCTACCACCGCTGAGCGACGAGCTGCGTCAGCGGCTCGAGTCAGCGCTGGCCAAGCCGGCCGTGCAGCAGCCCAGCTGGGACGCGGACGAGGCGAAAGCCATGCGCACCGTGCTGGAGAGCGTGCCGCCGGTCACCGTGCCGTCGGAGATCGAGAAGCTCAAGAGCCTGCTGGCCGACGTCGCGCGGGGCGAGGCGTTCCTGCTGCAGGGTGGCGACTGCGCCGAGACGTTCGTCGACAACACCGAGCCGCACATCCGGGCCAACATCCGCACCCTGCTACAGATGGCGGTCGTGCTGACCTACGGCGCGAGCATGCCGGTGGTCAAGGTGGCCCGGATCGCGGGCCAGTACGCGAAGCCGCGGTCGGCCGATCTGGATTCGCTGGGCCTGAAGTCCTACCGCGGTGACATGATCAACGGGTTCGCCCCGGATGCCGCTGTGCGCGACCATGATCCGTCGCGGCTGGTGCGGGCCTACGCGAATGCCAGCGCCGCCATGAACCTGGTGCGCGCGCTGACCTCGTCCGGGCTGGCGTCATTGCACCTGGTGCACGACTGGAACCGCGAGTTCGTCCGGACCTCGCCCGCCGGGGCCCGCTACGAGGCGTTGGCCGGGGAGATCGACCGCGGCCTGAAGTTCATGTCCGCCTGCGGGGTGGCCGACCGCAATCTGCAGACCGCCGATATCTTCGCCAGCCACGAAGCGCTGGTCATCGACTATGAACGCGCGATGCTGCGCCTGTCCGACCCGGCGGAGAACCCGGACGGACCACCCAAGCTGTACGACCAGTCCGCGCACTACCTGTGGATCGGTGAGCGCACGCGTCAGCTCGACGGTGCCCACGTCGCGCTGGCCGAGGTGATCGCCAACCCGATCGGGATCAAGCTGGGGCCGACCACGACCCCGGAGCAGGCGGTCGAATATGTCGAGCGGCTGGACCCGAACAACGAGCCCGGCCGGCTGACCCTGGTGACGCGGATGGGCAACAACAAGGTGCGCGATCTGCTGCCTGCGATCATCCAGAAGGTCGAGGCCACTGGCCACAAGGTGATCTGGCAGTGCGACCCGATGCACGGCAACACCCACGAGTCGTCGACGGGCTACAAGACCCGGCACTTCGACCGCATCGTCGACGAGGTGCAGGGGTTCTTCGAGGTGCACAACGCTCTGGGCACCCACCCCGGTGGCATCCATGTCGAGATCACCGGCGAGAACGTGACCGAATGTCTCGGTGGGGCACAGGACATCTCGGATTCGGACCTGTCCGGCCGCTACGAGACCGCCTGCGATCCACGGCTCAACACCCAGCAGAGCCTGGAGTTGGCGTTCCTCGTCGCCGAGATGCTGCGCAGCTAGAGCAAAGCGCTGACGTTGCTGCCGATCGTCCAGGCCGCGGCGGCGACAAGGCCGGTCAGCGTGATGATCGCGATCAACCAGAACGCGAGTACCCGTTTGGCGCGGTGGCGGGCCCAGTAGAACTCACTCATCTCGATACCGGCGAATTGTCCTGCGCGGCTCGGCGAGATCATGGACGCGGGTTGCGGCCAGGTGCTGTGCTGACTGCTGCGGAGCGGGCACCCGGAACGCCGGCAGGCCGAGGTCGTCGACGATCGCGTGGAGTTCGGCCCGCATGTCATCGGCGTCGGCGAATCGCTGCGCGGCGTCGCGGGCGGTGGCCCGGCGCACGAACTGGTCGAATTGTGTTGGTACCCCTGCGATTACCGCGCTGGGTGCGGGCACGTCATTGTCCATCCGCTGGTAGGCGACCGTGAGTGCGGAGTCTCCGGTGAACGGTGTGACGCCGGTGAGAAGTTCGTAGGTGAGGATGCCGACCGCGTACACATCGCTGCGCGGGTCGGCGTCACCGGTGCTGACCTGCTCGGGGGACAGGTAGGCCGCGGTGCCCAGGATCACGCTGGTCGATGTGATCTTGGCCTCGGCCACGGCACGTACCAGACCGAAGTCGGCGATCTTGACCTCGCCGTCGTCGGAGATCAGCACGTTCTCGGGCTTGATGTCGCGGTGTACGAGTCCGGCGCGGTGTGCCACCGCCAGCCCGCCGAGCACCGGCTCCAGCACCGCGGCGACCGCATGCGGCGGCATCGGACCACGTTCGGCCAGTAGTTCGCGCAGCGTTCCGCCCTCGACCAGTTCCATCACGAGAAAAGGTGACTGGCCGCCGGGGCCTCCGCCGCCCTGGTCGTACACCGCGACCAACCCGGGATCCTTCAGCCGGGCCACGGCCTTGGCCTCACGGCCGAACCTGGTCAGGAAATGGCTGTCGCCGCTGTAGCGGGAGTCCATCACCTTCAGGGCCACAGGACGGTCCAGGCGGACGTCAAGGCCGCGGTAGACCGTGGACATGCCGCCGGTGGCGATGGGCGTGTCCACGCGATAACGCCCGTCGAGCATCGTGCCGACGAGTGGATCCGATTGCTGCCCCACCGGACACATGTTACGAGTTTCGGCCGAGGTCCTAGAATCGATGCGGTGAGCAGCATTCCAGCGGCCGATGACGTTCTGGCCCCCGACGAGGCCGTCTATGACCTACCCACAGTGTCGGATTTGCTCGGCATCCCGGTCACCAAGGTGCACCAACAGTTGCGCGACGGGCAGCTGATCGCCGTGCGCCGCAACCGCGCCCTGGTGGTGCCGAAGATCTTCTTCGACGGCAACGGTCACGTGGTCAAGCACCTGCCCGGTCTGCTGGTCGTGCTGCGCGACGGCGGCTACCGCGACACCGAGATCGTGCGCTGGTTGTTCACCCCGGACGAGTCGCTGACGATCACCGCCGACGGCCGCACCGAGCAGGTGCCCAATGCCCGCCCGGTCGACGCGCTGCATTCCCACCAGGCACGCGAGGTCCTGCGCCGCGCGCAGGCGCTAGGTTACTGACGGCTGGCCCTGCGCCTCGGGCGTCGTCTCGGGTGTGCGGTAGAGCGAGTACCACGCCACCACTGCGCATGCCGTGGTCAGCAGGACATGTGCCCACGAGTACATGCCGTGTGCCCCATCGGGTTTCCACATCACCATGATCCAGGTGGAGAATCCGGCGACCGCGGCGATGGCCGGCCGGGTCTGGATCAGGGCGGCAGCCACCGCCAGCGGCCAGGTGTAGTACCAGGGCAGGGCGGCCGGAACGAACAGCACGACGACCACCATGGCCAGGGCGATGCCGGTGAGGGCTTCGCGGTCGGTGTGGCGGTAGCGCCACCACAACAGTGGCAGGGCGATCACGATGGTGAGGATGCCGATGATCCGGGCGACCTCGAGCACTGCGTAGAAATTGACCGGAAAGATCAGGCCGCCAATGGCATTGATCAGGTTGGCGGCCGCCGTGGGCACGGTGAGCCAGTTGATGATCTTGACCGACCCGGCCAGCGCCGTCAGCCAGCCGAGGCCGACGCCGGCCAACAACGACGTCACCGCGAACACCGCCACGAAGATCAGCACCGAGGCGGCCGTGGCGAGGGCGAACGCCCGCAGGGCGGGCATGCTTCGCTTTTCCCGTAGTTGGCGCATCCATACCCAGACCAGGAACGGCAACGCAAGCCCGGCGGTCGCTTTGACCGCGACGGCGATCGCGATGAGGCTGACCCCGATCACCGGCCGGCCCGCGAAGGTCAGTGCGATCGCCGCCATCATCAGGCCGACCATCAGCATCTCGTTGTGTACGCCGCCCATCAGGTGCACGATCACCAGCGGATTGAGCACGCAGATCCACAGCGACGCAGCCCCGTTGGCACCGACGTGGCGGGCCACCCGTGGCGCCGCCCAGATCAGCAACAGGAGGCCGGGCAGCATGCACAACCGCAGCAGCATGGTGCCGGCCACCACGTCGTCGCCCACCAGGATCGTGACGAACTTCGCGACCAGGATGAACGCCGGTCCGTACGGTGCGGTGGTCGTCGTCCAGATCGGACTCACGTTGTCCAGCAACGAGTTCGGATTCTCGACCGGGCCCACCACATAGGGGTCGAAGCCGTCGCGCAGCAGGGCGCCCTGGGCGAGGTATGAGTACGTGTCGCGGCTGAACAGCGGCACGCTCAGCAGCAGCGGAGCCAACCAGAACCCGGTGGTGGCCACCATGGTGTATTCGGTGGCGGTGCCGTCGATCACGCGCCGGCCCAGCCACAGCCAGGCGATCAACATCACAGCGACGCCGACCCACAGCAGGATCGAGGACAGCACCAGACCGTGCCCGAACCGCAACCACGACAGGTGCAGGGACTCCAGCAGCGGGTCGTGCAGTCGGGTGCTGCCCGCGCCCAGACCACCGATCGTCAGCAGGGCTGCGCCCAGGCACCCCAGCCGGGCCGGCCGGGCCTCGGCGGACACCGCGAATGCGGCAAAGCGCGAGATATGTTGTGCGACCCCGGTGCTCGGGGTCTCGGTAGGCAAGGGCGTCATGAGGGAGCTGTCATGTCGTGGTGACGGCGTTCTACGCCGACCGGTTCGCCGCGAACCGGGCGATTTCGGCCAGGCCGGTCTTCGCCTGGTCGTGGATCGGTGCGGCCGCCAGCGTATCCAGGGCGCGGTGGGTGAGCAGTTCGATGTGTGCTTCGACCGCGGCCAGCGCGCCGACCGATTCGATGGCCCGGCACAGGTCACCGACCTGTTCATCGGACAGCTCCGTGCCCACCGAGGTGCGCAGCAGCTCGGCGGCGCCGGGATCGGATTTGTCGGCCAGCTCGAGTGCCTCGGCCAGCAACACGGTGCGCTTGCCGGATCGCAGATCGTCACCGGAGGGCTTGCCGGTCACCGCCGGGTCTCCGAACACCCCGAGGACGTCGTCGCGAAGCTGGAAGGCGACGCCGAGATCGTTACCGACCTGGTGGAAGATCTGCTGCACGTCGGGCCGGTCGGCGGCGGCCGCCGCGCCCAGCTGTAGTGGCCGGGCAACCGTGTAGGACGCGGTCTTGTAGGTGTTGACGTTCATCGCCGAGGCCACCGATTCGGCACCGCTGGCTTCGGCGACGATGTCGAGGTACTGGCCGCCGAGCACCTCGGTGCGGATGTGCCGCCAGACCTGCTGGACGCGGCGCTGCGCGTCAGCCGGGATGTCGGCCGCGGCGACGATGTCGTCGGCCCAGGACAGGGCCAGGTCGCCGGCCAGGATGGCCGCCGACAGGCCGAACTGCTTGGACGAGCCGTGCCAGTTGCGGTCGCGGTGCCGGTCGGCGAACAGCCGGTGCACGGTGGGCAGGCCACGCCGGGTGGCTGAATCGTCGATGACGTCGTCGTGAACCAGGGCGCAGGCCTGCAGCATTTCCAGCGCGGCGAACAGCCTCAGCACGTCGGGACCGGCCGGGCGGTCGGCCGGATCGATCACCGCGCGCCAGCCCCAGTAGGCGAAGGCCGGGCGCATCCGCTTGCCGCCACGGAGCACGAACTCCTCGAGGGCCTCGGTCAGCTCGGCGTAGTCGGTTCCGATGTATTCGCAGTCGCGGCGGCGCTCACGCAGGTAGTCGCGCAATTGGTCGGTGACGGCTCCCGCCAGCTCGACGGTTGACGGAGCCGATGTTTGCACGCTCAGCGCCCGCCCCTTTCTGTGTCAACGATGTGTCCCCGAGTGCACTCAGCGTAGAGCGTGCCACGCGTTTTGTACCAAGCGAGTGCGGCGTAGCTGTGAGCTCGGCCGGGACGGTCCGCTCAGTCGCTGCCGGCGACGGGGTCACCCGGCTTGGGCGAGGTGTCGCGGCTCATCCAGGCCAGGGCACCGATCACTCCGGCCACCAGGAACGCGCCGATGACGAGCCAGATGGTCGCGGTGGTGAACGACCGGGCACTCGGGTCGGTGTAGCGCGCCTGGGCGTTCATCGTGCTGACGACGCCCGGCCGCAGTTTCCATTCCACGATCGAGGAGCTCACCTGATCGCCGTTGGTCGAGGTCACTTCGCCGGGGAACGACACGGTCAACAGGACATCGGCTTGTGGATCGGACAGTGAGGTGAGGTCGACCCGGCCCTCCAGGATCACCAGGTCACCGGCGCGGCGCAGGGAGATGTCGACTCCGGCGGCATCGCGGCTCATGCCGGCCAGCTGGGGCAGCTCGGCGAAGGTGAGGTCGGAGAACACCGCCTGGGAGCCGACGAAATCGTCGCGGCTGTATTCCGAGACCGCGACCTTCGTGGCGAACGGGAGGTTGTTCAGCAGCTGGGGGCCCTTGTCGTCGGCGTCCCGGGGTTTTGCCGCGGCGATGATCTGGCCGGACACCCGGTCGTCGGGGGACACCGTGATCGAGGTGCGGACCCGGACACAGCCCACCGCCATGGGCAGGATCAGCAGCAACATCACCAGGGTGAGGACGCGGGTCCGTCGGCTACGTCTGGGAAGGCGGCTCGGTGGTCGGACGTGCACGCTGGTCATCGTGCCAGATGTCACAGCGGCAGTGGGCGACCGAGGATGGCGAATGGCCGGGGATCACCGGCGAAGTGGTATCCGCGGATCACGTCGGTGAAGCCGAGTCGCCGGTACAACCGCCACGCGCGATTGGCCTCGCCGTTGATCTCAGGGGTCGACAACAGCACGTGAGATTCGGCGCGTCCGGCCAACAGTCGCCTGGTCAGGGCCTCGCCGAGGCCCTGACCCTGTGCGCCGGGCGCGATGTGCAGCTCGGTGAGTTCGAAGTAGCTGGCCATCAGGTCGGCGATGTGTCCGGGGCTGGCGCCCACCCGCTGGAGGCCGGAGATGACCTGCTGTTGCCACCATTGATCGGGCGCCCCGCTGTAGCCGTAGGCGATTCCCTGCAGCGGAGCGTCGTTCACGTCGGCGCTGTCGGGCGCGGCCGCCGGGTCGGCGACCTCGACGGCGGCCACGCATTTCCAGCCTGCGCGGCGGGTGTGTTCGAGCCAGAGCGCGGCGCGCTGTTCCTCGGTTCCGCGTGGGTAGCGCATCGCGTCGACGTACACGCGCAGCGCCTCGGGGAGCCGGCGCTTCATGTCGTCCGGCGACAGATCGATGAGATACGTCGCCAATGCCCTCGCCTTTCGCCCGCCCGGTGTCTGCCGAGCTCATTATCTTCAGCATTATCCGGCTGTGAGGCGGTCGGTCCCCTCGACCGGGGTGATCTCGGAACGACCTACAATCGAGGGCGAACAAGGTGGTACGGCTCGGATCGACCTCGTATCATTAGGGTTAGGTGCCCGTGATTGCGGGCATGTGAAATTTTGAAAAGCGACGGCGGCGTCGGCAAGGAGGGACGAATGCCACTCTCCGATCATGAGCAGCGCATGCTCGATCAGATCGAGAGCGCGCTCTATGCCGAGGATCCCAAGTTCGCCTCGAGCGTTCGTGGTGGGACCTTGCGCGCGCCATCGGCTCGGCGCAGGCTGCAGGGCGCGTTTTTGTTCGTACTCGGTTTGGCGTTGTTGGTTGTCGGTGTCGCGGTGAAGTCGCTGTGGCTCGGTGGTTTCCCGGTTCTGTCGGTGTTCGGCTTCGTGGCGATGTTCGCCGGCGTGGTGTTCGCCGTCACAGGCCCGCGTGTCACCGGTGCTCGCGACCGTGCGGCCCAGGGTTCCGGCAACGCGCCGCGTCAGCGTCGTCAGCGCGGCGGCTCGTTCACCACTCGCATGGAAGATCGGTTCCGTCGCCGGTTCGACGACTGAGCCGGTCGACGGTGTCAAGGGGTAGCCCGTAACGGGCTGCCCCTTTTTTTGCGCTTTCCCAGGCCCGGCGTCGGGGTGCCCAGCGACACGCCGAGTAGTTCCTTCGCGCAGCTGCGTGGGGCGGTGTGGGGGAAGGCATCAGATTCTCAGGGATTTTTGCCCCACAACGCCCCACCTTCTCGCTGCGGGGTTCTACCTGCGTTTTTCCGTTTTCCGCTGCCCGGAACCGGCGTTTTCGTGCGCGCTGCGAGCCGTTCTGGGGGGCGCGGGTGGGGAGAAAACCCAAACTGGACGGAGTAAATGGAGCAAAGTGGGGGATCGTGGGGTAAAGTGGCGGCCAACGGGGAAATCGGAGCCCCGTTCGGAGGGCAGAAGGCGAAGCGACCCGGGATCCGAACCGGGTGGCGGGAGGTGTCCAGATGTTTCTGGGTACCTACACGCCCAAGCTCGACGACAAGGGGCGGCTCACGCTGCCCGCCAAGTTCCGCGACGCACTGGCAGGAGGGTTGATGGTCACCAAGGGCCAAGATCACAGCCTTGCCGTGTATCCGCGCGACGAGTTCGAAAAGGTGGCCCGGCGCGCTGCTGACGCATCGCGAAGGAACCCCGACGCTCGGGCGTTCCTGCGTAACTTGGCGGCCGCCACCGATGAGCAGCATCCCGACGCGCAGGGCCGGATCACCCTGTCGGCGGATCACCGTCGCTACGCGAGCCTGTCCAAGGAGTGCGTGGTGATCGGGTCGGTCGACTACCTGGAGATCTGGGACGCCGAAGCATGGGAGTCCTACCAGCAGTCCCACGAAGAGAACTTCTCCGCGGCCACCGATGAAGCTCTACGCGACATCCTCTGATGCGGCCCATCAACCGGCGGCTGGCCTGGACCTAGCCCGTGCAACGAGGCCTCTGCCCGAATTGGCCCTGGCGTACTTCCCCAACGCCAGGTCCGTTAATTCGGACAGAGACCCCGGTGCAGGGGCCATTCCGAGCGGAGGTGTTTCAGCGGTGCCAGATTCCCCAGATCACTCAGACTCCCAGGACCACGGTCATATCCCGGTGCTGCTCGACCGCTGCGTCGAGCTGCTGGCCCCCGCACTGACCCGCCGTCATGACGACGGAACCGGTGCGGTTCTGGTGGATGCCACCCTCGGTGCCGGCGGCCACTCCGAACGCTTTCTGACCGACTTTCCCGGCCTGCAGGTCATCGGCCTGGACCGGGACCCCAATGCGCTCGGCATCGCCGGTGCCCGTCTGGCTCCGTTCGGCGACCGGATGCGGTTGGTGCGGACCCGCTATGACGGAATTGCCGGGGCCATCGCCGAATCCGGCTTCCGCCAGATCGACGGTGCGCTGTTCGACCTCGGGGTGTCGTCGATGCAGCTGGATCAGACCGATCGCGGCTTCTCCTACTCCGCGGACGCACCGCTGGACATGCGGATGGATCCCGATGCGCCGCTGACCGCCGCGGACATCCTCAACACCTACGACGCCAAGTCGATCGCCCGGATCCTGCGCGATTTCGGCGAGGAGCGCTTCGCCAGCCGAATCGCCGACAAGGTCGTCAAACGGCGTGCGCAGCACCCGTTTTCCACCACCGGAGAGCTGGTGGAGCTGCTCTACGAGGCGATCCCGGCGCCGGCGCGGCGCACCGGTGGGCATCCGGGCAAGCGAACATTCCAGGCACTGCGGGTGGCGGTCAACAGCGAACTGGATTCGCTGCGTGCGGCGCTGCCCGCCGCCCTCGCAGCTTTGGTCGACGGTGGACGGATCGTGGTGATGTCCTATCAGTCGCTCGAAGACCGGATCGTCAAGCAGGCGTTCACCGCGGCCACCGCATCGCGGACACCGCCCGGCCTGCCCATCGAGTTGCCCGGCCACGAACCCGAATTCGTCACGCTGACCCGCGGCGCCGAGAAGGCCCGCCAGGCAGAGATCGATCGCAATCCGCGTAGCGCTCCGGTGCGGCTGCGGGCACTGGAAAAGGTGGGGGAAGGGGGCAACTCATGAAGGTGAAGCGACCCGAACAGCTGCGTGAGGCAGATCGCAGGCGTCCGGTGCGTCAACCCGCGCGAGGTGGCGGGCGGCGCGCCGAGCAGGCTCCGCCGCGCAAGCGTCGGCCGGGCGCCGAGCAGCGCC
Source organism: Mycobacterium sp. DL99 (assembly GCF_004762045.1). Lineage (GTDB taxonomy): Bacteria > Actinomycetota > Actinomycetes > Mycobacteriales > Mycobacteriaceae > Mycobacterium. Next base: position 3,896,849 of record NZ_SJOM01000007.1, on the reverse strand, counting down.
CCGCGCGGACCGCACCGAGTGCCGGACCGATTCAGCGTCCGGGCACCCGGCCGGCCCGGCCCAAGAGCACCAGCCAGGCGAAGGCCCGGGCGAAGGCGCGTAAGGCCAAGGCTCCCAAGGTTGTCCGCCCGCCACTGCGGGTCCGGCTGCGGGAACGTCTTCTGGTCCGGCTGGCCTCGATCGAGCTCAATCCGCGGGTGCTGATCTCCCGGGTCCCGTTCGTCGTTCTGGTGATCGCGGCGCTGGGCGTCGGACTGGCGGTCACCCTGTGGCTGTCCACCGGTTCGGCCGAGCGGTCTTACCAGCTGGGCCACGCTCGCCTGGTGAATCAGGGCCTGCTGCAACAGAAAGAGGCGCTGGAACGCGATGTGCTCGAGGCGCAGGCCGCTCCGGCGCTGGCTGAGTCTGCCCGCAACCTGGGGATGATCCCGTCGCGCGACACCGCACATCTGGTGCAGGATGCGGCCGGTAACTGGACCGTCGTCGGGACCCCCAAGCCTGCCGAAGGCGTGCCGCCGCCTCCGCTGAACACGCCGCTGCCGGAGGAGGCCCCGCCGGCCCCGCCTGCACCTCCGGCGCCGCGGGTGCTCGATCCACGCGAGCTGACAGTACGGACGCCCCGTGCGGGTTCCCCTGCGCTACCGGGTATTCCGGTTCCTCAGGCCGACGCGCCCCACGGGGTGCCGGGTGCCGTGCCGCCGGTGCCCGGGCCCGTCCCGGTGGGCCCGTCGGCCGGTCCCGCACCGGACGTGCTCGCGGCTCCTGCGCCGGCTCCGCTGGCAGCCCCCGCGCCGGGGCCTGTTCCCGCTGACCCGGCGCAGCTCGCACCGCAGGTGGTGACCGATCCGACGCATCTGCCCGCCGCCGGTGTACCGATCCTGCCCGGACCGGCCGCGCCGGCACCGGCCGCACCGGGACCCGCGGTCCCGCTGGAACAGTTCAGCCCGCCGGCGGCGCCGGCGGTGCATGCCCCGGCCGTCGCCGTCAGCGCCCCGGCGCCCGCCGCATGAACCGCCGCCCGGGCCGCCAGGGCCAGTCGCCGAAGCCGCAGCGGGCCAAGAAGGCCTCGCCCGGGCCGGGGCATGAGGCCGGGGTTCGCCGCACCCGGGTTGCCGCACCCGAAACAGGTTTGCGCAGTTCGTCTTTCGTGTTCCGGCACCGTACCGGCAACCTGGTCATGCTTGCGGTGTTGGTGATCGCGGCCGCGCAGTTGTTCAGCCTTCAGGTGCCCAGGGCGGCGGGTCTGCGCGCCGAGGCGGCCAGCCAGCTCAAGGTCACCGATGTGAACCCGGCCATGCGGGGGAGCATCGTCGATCGCAACGATGACAAGCTGGCATTCACCATCGAGGCCAAGGCGCTGACCTTCCAGCCGGTCCGGGTTCGCAAGCAACTCGCCGAGGCCAAGGCCAAATCGAGTGAGGCACCCGATCCGGATCACCGGCTCACCGAGATCGCCAAGGAGATCGCCACCCGGCTGGACAACCGGCCCGATTTCAAGACCGTGCTCAAGAAACTCAGGAGCAACGAAACCTTCGTCTATCTGGCCCGCGCGGTCGATCCCTCGATCGCCGGCGCGATCATGGACAAGTTTCCCGAGGTCGGTGCCGAGCGTCAGGATCTTCGGCAGTACCCGGGCGGTTCGCTGGCTGCCAACATCGTCGGTGGGATCGACTGGGATGGCCACGGTCTGCTCGGGTTGGAGGATTCGCTCGACGCGGTGTTGGCCGGCTCCGACGGTTCGGTCACCTACGACCGCGGTTCGGACGGCGTGGTGATCCCGGGCAGCTACCGCAATCGGCACGACGCGGTCAACGGATCCACGGTGCAGCTGACACTCGACGACGACATCCAGTACTACGTCCAGCAGCAGGTGCAGCAGGCCAAGGACGCCTCCGGGGCGAAGAATGTCTCCGCGGTGGTGCTGGATGCGAAATCCGGTGAGGTGCTGGCGATATCGAACGACAACACGTTCGACCCGAGCCAGGATCTGGGTCGGCAGGAGAGCCGGCAGATGGGCAACCTGCCGGTGTCCTCGCCGTTCGAACCCGGTTCGGTGAACAAGATCATCACCGCCTCCGCGGCGATCGAGTACGGGCTGGCCAATCCGGACGAGGTCCTGCAGGTGCCCGGCTCGATCGACATGGGCGGCGTCACGGTCCGCGACGCGTGGAACCACGGCGTGATGCCGTACACGATGACCGGGGTGTTCGGGAAGTCGTCGAACGTCGGCACCCTGATGCTGGCTCAGCGGGTCGGCCCCGATCGGTTCTACGACATGGTCCGCCGGTTCGGGCTCGGTCAGCGCACCGGTGTCGGTCTGCCCGGTGAGAGCTCGGGCCTGGTACCGCCCATCGACCAGTGGTCGGGCAGCTCATTCTCCAACCTGCCGATCGGGCAGGGTCTTTCGATGACGCTGCTGCAGATGACCGGGATGTATCAAGCCATCGCCAATGACGGGGTGCGGATACCGCCGCGGATCATCAAGTCCACCATCGCGCCGGATGGCACCCGCACCGATGAGGCGCGCCCGGAAGGGGTCCGGGTGGTGACACCTGAGACGGCCCGAACGGTGCGGAACATGTTCCGCGCCATCGTGCAGCGCGACCCGATGGGCTATCAGCAGGGCACCGGCCCGCAGGCCGCGGTCGAGGGTTACCAGATCGCCGGCAAGACGGGTACCGCACAGCAGATCAATCCGGCGTGCGGCTGCTACTACGACGACGTCTACTGGATCACCTTCGCCGGCATGGCGCCTGCGGACGATCCGCGCTACGTCGTCGGCATCATGATGGACGCGCCGCACCGCGCGGCGGACGGCTCGCCGGGATCCTCGGCGGCGCCGCTGTTCCACAACATCGCCTCGTGGCTGCTGCAACGTCACAACGTTCCGTTGTCGGCTGATCCGGGGCCGCGGTTGACCCTGCAGGCGACCTGACCGGGATAGTCGTGGGTGGTGCGGTCGGCGGACCGCAGATGGGTACTGTGGCATGGCCATGAAGCTGCGTCCCAGCCGTCCCGCCGGCCAATACCTCGTGCCGCTCGCCGAACAGGTTCAAGCGGTAGCCGCTACCGGAAATCCCCTACCGGAACTTCGGGTTACAGGAGTGACCCTGCGGGGTCAGGACGCCCAGCCGGGGGATCTTTTCGCCGCGCTGCCAGGTGCGGCGGTGCACGGCGCACGCTATGCGGCCGACGCGGTCACCGCCGGCGCGGTGGCGGTGCTCACCGACGCTGCCGGCGCCGCTGAACTTGGTGGGCTCGACGTCCCGGTCATGATTCACCCTGACCCTCGTTCGGTGCTCGGTGAGGTGGCGGCGGAGGTGTACGGGCGTCCTTCCGAGCGGTTGACGGTCATCGGGGTCACCGGAACCTCGGGAAAGACCACCACGACCTATCTGGTCGAGGCCGGGCTGCGGGCCGCGGGCCGGGTGGCCGGACTGATCGGCACGGTGGGGGTGCGCATCGCCGGACGCGATCTGCCGAGCGCGCTGACCACCCCGGAGGCGCCGGATCTGCAGGCGCTGTTGGCCGTGATGGTCGAAAGCGGCGTCGACACCGTGGTGATGGAAGTGTCGAGCCACGCGCTGACGCTGGGCCGCGTCGACGGGATCGTATTTGCGCTCGGCGGGTTCACGAACCTCTCGCGCGATCACCTGGATTTCCATCCGACGATGCAGGACTACTTCGAGGCCAAGGCCCGGCTGTTCGATGCCGGTTCGCGCAACCACGCCGCGGCGGCGGTGGTCTGTGTCGACGACGACGCGGGCGCGGCGATGGCCCGCCGGGCCGAGAAGGTGACAACCGTCAGCGCCACGGGCGCCGCGGCTGACTGGCAGGCCCGGGACATCACGGCGGTCGGCGTCGGATCTCAGGAGTTCACCCTCGTCGACCCCGCCGGGGTGTCCCACGAGCTTCGGATCGGGCTGACCGGCGGATACAACATCGCCAACGCGGCCCTGGCGGTCGCACTGCTGGACGGGGCCGGGGTGTCGCCCGAACATGCGGCTCCGGGACTGAGTACGGCGACCGTGCCGGGCCGGCTGCAGCCGATCGACCGTGGGCAGCCCTTCCTGGCTCTGGTCGACTACGCGCACAAACCCGGCGCACTGCAGGCAGTGCTGGAGACCCTCCGGGGATCGGGCCCGCAGCGCATCGCGGTGGTGTTCGGGGCCGGGGGCAACCGGGATACCGGCAAGCGCGCGCCGATGGGGCGGGTCGCGGCCGAACTCGCGGATCTCGTCGTCGTCACCGACGACAATCCCCGGGACGAGGACCCCGCACTGATTCGGGCGGCGATCGTGGCCGGCGCGGCCGAAGCAACCGCCGGTGCCGAGATCGTGGAGGTCGGTGACCGGCGCGCGGCGATCGAGCGTGCGGTGGCCTGGGCCGGTCCCGGCGACATCGTGCTGATCGCCGGAAAGGGCCACGAGAGCGGGCAGACCGGTGGCGGCCACACCCGGCCGTTCGATGACCGAGACGAGTTGGCGGCGGCGTTGGAGGCACTCAAGTCAGGGGAGTCGGGCACGTGATCGAGATGACCATCGCCAGGATCGCCGAGATCGTCGGCGGCGAGTTGGCCGACATCACTGCCGAAGAGGCCGCTGCGACCCGCATCACCGGCACCGTCGAATTCGACTCCCGCGCGATCGGCCCGGGCGGATTGTTCCTGGCGTTGCCCGGCGCACGCTCCGACGGCCATGACTTCGCCGCCTCGGCGGTGGCGTCCGGGGCCGCTGCGGTGCTGGCCGCACGCCCGGTCGGGGTGCCTGCCATCATCGTGAAGAAGCCCAGCGGCTCCGCCGGGGGCGTCGATGTTTCTTCGGGCGCTTTGGAATTCGATACCGACGGTTCCGGTGCCGCGGTGCTGGCCGCGCTGGCCAAGCTCGCGGCGGCGGTGGCCGCCGAGCTCGTCGCCGGCGGCCTGACGATCATCGGGGTGACCGGATCCTCCGGCAAGACCTCGACCAAGGATCTACTGGCCGCGGTGCTGGAGCCGCTCGGGCAGGTCATTGCGCCGCCGGGCTCGTTCAACAACGAGCTGGGGCATCCGTGGACGGTGCTGCGCGCCACGCCCGAGACCGATTACCTGATCCTGGAGATGTCGGCCCGGCACCCGGGCAATATCGCCGCCCTGGCCGCGATCGCTCCGCCGCAGATCGCGGTGGTGCTCAACGTGGGCACCGCCCACCTCGGCGAGTTCGGCTCGCGTGAGGCCATTGCGAACACCAAAGCCGAGTTGCCGCAAGCTGTTCCGGCCTCTGGCGTGGTGATCCTCAACGTCGACGACACCGCCGTCGCGGCGATGGCCGGTAAGACCGCGGCCCGCGTGGTGCGGGTGTCGCGTGAGCCCGGCTCCGAGGTCGACGTGTGGGCCGGCCCGGTCGCCCTCGATGCTCTGGCGCGTCCGCGGTTCACCCTGCACGCCGGCGGCGAACAGACCGAAGTGGCACTGGCGGTGCACGGCGATCACCAGGTCGGCAATGCGCTGTGCGCGGCGGCGGTCGCGCTGCAGTGCGGCGCCGGCCTGGATCAGGTGGCCACGGCGCTGGGCGGCGCCGGCCCGGTCTCGCGGCACCGGATGCAGGTCGCCACCCGTGCCGACGGTGTGACGGTGATCAACGATGCCTACAACGCCAACCCGGATTCGATGCGCGCCGGTTTGAAGGCACTGGCGTGGATGGCGCGCCGGCCTGCCGGAGATGCAGCAGGTGAACTCGCCGGTGAGGCGGGTGGGAAGCGCCGCAGCTGGGCAGTGTTGGGCGAGATGGCTGAACTCGGCGACGACGCCATAACCGAGCACGACGCCATCGGACGGTTCGCGGTGCGCTTAGATGTGTCTCGGTTAATCGTCGTCGGAACCGGGAGGACTATGAACGCCATGCACCATGGCGCGGTGATGGAGGGTTCGTGGGGATCTGAGTCCACGATGGTCGACGACGCCGATGCCGCGCTGGCCCTGTTGCAGGCTGAACTGCAGCCGGGGGACGTGGTGCTGGTGAAGGCATCCAACTCGGTGGGATTGGGTGCCCTCGCAGACTCGCTGGTTGCCGCGGCCGGTCCGGACGCAGACGGGGATGCCGCCCTATGAAGCTCATTCTGATTGCCGTCGGCATCGCTCTGACGGTCTCGATCCTGCTGACTCCCGCGTTGATCCGGCTGTTCACCAAGCGTGGGCTCGGCCATGAGATCCGCGAGGACGGTCCCGCCAGTCACGCCAAGAAGCGCGGGACGCCGTCGATGGGTGGCGTGGCCATCGTGGCCGGCATCTGGGCGGGATACCTGGGCACCCATCTGGTCGGGGTGGCGCTGGGCGGCGACGGCCCGTCGGCATCGGGGCTGCTGGTGCTGGGGCTGGCCACGATGCTCGGCCTGGTCGGTTTTGTCGACGACCTGATCAAGCTCCGGCGCTCGCGCAATCTGGGTCTGAACAAGACCGCCAAAACCGTCGGGCAGCTGACCGCGGCGGTGTTGTTCGGCGTGCTGGTGCTGCAGTTCCGCAACGGGAACGGGCTCACCCCGGGCAGCCCGGAACTGTCGTATGTCCGTGAGATCGCCACGGTGACATTGGCGTCGTGGGTGTTCGTGCTGTTCTGCGTGGTGATCGTCAGTGCCTGGTCCAACGCGGTGAACTTCACCGACGGTCTGGACGGACTGGCGGCGGGCGCGATGGCGATGGTCACGGCGGCCTACGTGTTGATCACGTTCTGGCAGTACCGCAACGCCTGCGCGACGGCGCCGGGCCTGGGCTGCTACAACGTGCGCGATCCGCTGGACCTGGCGATCATCGCGGCCGCGACGGCGGGCGCGTGTATCGGCTTCCTGTGGTGGAATGCCGCGCCGGCCAAGATCTTCATGGGCGACACAGGCTCGCTGGCTCTTGGTGGCATCATCGCCGGGCTGTCGGTGACGAGCCGCACCGAGATCCTCGCGGTGGTGCTGGGCGCGCTGTTCGTGGCCGAGGTGACCTCGGTGGTGGTGCAGATCCTGACGTTCCGCACCACGGGCCGCCGGGTGTTCCGGATGGCGCCGTTCCATCACCATTTCGAGTTGGTGGGTTGGGCCGAGACCACGGTCATCATCCGGTTCTGGCTGCTGACGGCGATCGCCTGCGGTCTGGGTGTGGCCCTGTTCTACAGCGAGTGGCTCACCGCAGTCGGGGCCTGACATGGCCGGCCCGATGGACGGTGACGACCAGGGGCTTCCCGCACGCGAGGAGGAAGAGGGGTTGTTGTCGCTGCTGACCCCTGGGGCTCCGGTGTTGGTCGCCGGTGCGGGGGTTACCGGACGCGCCGTATTGACCGCGCTGGCACCGCTGGGGGTCGCTGCGACGTTGTGCGATGACCGTCCCGAGGCCCTGCAGGTGTACGCCGAGCAGGGCACCGCGGTCACTGATCCGGCCGGGGCCATCGCCGGTATCGCCGACTACGCACTCGTGGTGACCAGCCCGGGTTTCCCGCCTACCGCTGCTGTCCTGGCCGCCGCGGCCGAGGCCGGTGTCCCGATCTGGGGCGACGTCGAGCTGGCCTGGCGGTTGGACGCCGCAGGCCGCTACGGTCCGCCCCGGCGTTGGTTGGTGGTCACCGGCACCAACGGCAAGACCACCACCACCTCGATGCTGCACGAGATGCTGCTGGCCGATGGACGACGAAGCCTGTTGTGCGGCAACATCGGTGATCCCGTTCTGGCGGTGCTGGATCAGCCCGCGGAGTTGCTGGCCGTCGAGTTGTCGAGTTTCCAGTTGCACTGGGCGCCCTCGCTGCGCCCGGATGCCGGTGTGGTGCTGAACGTGGCCGAGGACCACCTGGACTGGCACGGTTCGATGGCCGCCTATGCCGCCGACAAGGCCAGGGCGCTTACCGGCCGGGTGGCTGTGGTGGGTCTCGATGATCCGGTGGCGGCCGGACTGCTGCCCACCGCGACGGCCGCGGTTCGGGTCGGATTCCGCCTGGGCGAGCCCGCCGACGGCGAGCTCGGCGTCCGCGCCGGCAAGCTCGTCGACCGCGCTTTCGGTGTCGATGTCGAGTTGGCTGATGCCGCGTCGATCAGCGTGGCCGGGCCGGTCGGCGTGCTCGACGCGCTGGCGGCCGCGGCGCTGGCCCGTGCCGTCGGGGTGGCCCCGGAATCAATTGCCGCCGCGCTGGCGTCGTTCCAGGTCGGCAGGCACCGCGCCGAGTTGGTCGGGGAGGCCGACGGGGTGCGCTACGTCGACGATTCCAAGGCCACCAATCCGCACGCCGCGCAGGCCTCGATCGCCGCGTTCGACCGGGTGGTCTGGATCGCCGGGGGCTTGCTGAAGGGTGCTTCCGTCGATGAGTTGGTGCGCCAGGTGGCGAATCGGCTGGTTGCGGTCGTGCTGATCGGGCGGGATCGGCAAATGGTTGCCGATGCGTTATCGCGACACGCCCCGGATGTCCCGGTCGTCGAGGTTGTGACGGGGGAGGATTCTGGGGTGCTTGAGGCAAATGAGTCTATTGATGATCATGTGACTCGTGTGATCGAAGTCGCAGACCGTCCGGTCTCCGACGCGGTCATGACGGCGGTCGTCGATGTCGCCCGCGGCCTGGCCGCCTCGGGCGACACCGTGTTGCTGGCCCCGGCAGGCGCGTCCTTCGATCAGTTCAGCGGCTACGGCCAGCGCGGCGATGCGTTCGCCGGCGCCGTCCGCGCCGCAATCGGGTAGTCGAGGTGGCCAGCATCCTGGCCCGGTTGCGCCGCCGTGGCGATGACGCAACCGGCGATACCTCCGCTGCCGAGGGCGGATCGGCCGAGGCGAGTTCCACGTCGACGGCCACCGCTCCGCGCACCCGGTTCGGCGCCTGGCTGGGCCGGCCGATGACATCGTTCCACCTGATCATCGCGGTCACCGCGTTGCTCACCACGCTGGGACTGATCATGGTCCTCTCGGCGTCGGGGGTGTACTCCTACGACTTCGACGGGTCACCCTGGGCGGTGTTCGGCCGCCAGGTGATGTGGACGGTTGTCGGACTGATCGCGTTCTACCTGGCCCTGCGGATATCGGTGCGCACCCTGCGCCGGCTGGCGTTCCCTGGGTTCGCCTTCACCATCGTGCTGCTGGTCCTGGTGCTCATCCCCGGAATCGGCAAGGTGGCCAACGGTTCCCGCGGCTGGTTTGTCGTCGCCGGGTTCTCGATGCAGCCCTCGGAGCTGGCCAAGATCGCCTTCGCCATCTGGGGTGCGCACCTGCTGGCGGCCCGGCGCTTGGAGCGGGCCTCGCTGCGCGAGATGTTGATCCCGCTGGTGCCCGCCGCGGTGATCGCGCTGGCGTTGATCGTCGCCCAGCCCGACCTCGGCCAGACCGTCTCGCTGAGCATCATCCTGCTCGGCCTGCTCTGGTACGCGGGCCTGCCGCTGCGGGTGTTCCTGTCCTCCCTGCTGGCGGCGGTGTTGGCGGCCGCGGTGCTGGCGGTCTCCGCGGGCTACCGGTCGGATCGGGTGCAGTCCTGGCTGGACCCGGCGGCCGATGGTCAGGGGATCGGTTATCAGTCCCGGCAGGCCCGGTTCGCCCTGGCCAACGGCGGCATCTTCGGTGACGGGCTCGGCCAGGGCACCGCCAAGTGGAACTATCTGCCCAACGCGCACAACGACTTCATCTTCGCCATCATCGGCGAGGAGCTGGGGTTCGTCGGCGCCCTGGGGCTGCTGGCGCTGTTCGGGCTGTTCGCTTACACGGGAATGCGCATCGCCCGGCGTTCGGCAGATCCGTTCCTGCGCCTGCTCACTGCGACCACCACGCTGTGGATCGTCGGTCAGATGTTCATCAACGTCGGCTATGTGGTGGGTCTGCTGCCGGTCACCGGGCTGCAGTTGCCGCTGATCTCTGCCGGTGGATCTGCGCAAGCCACAACACTTCTGATGATGGGGCTGATCACCAACGCGGCCCGGCACGAGCCGGAGGCGGTGGCGGCGCTGCGCGCCGGGCGCGACGACCGGATGACCCGGCTCCTGCGGCTGCCACTGCCCGAGCCGTACGTCCCGACCCGGTTGGAAGCCGCCCGCAACCGGCTGCACGACCGCCGGAAGTCGCCCTCGGGCAGCGCGGGCAAGCCCAACGGCAAGGCCGGTGCGAAGCCGGCCGGCAAGCAGGCGGGCAAGCAGGCCAGAGCCAAACAAACGGGCGCCAGACAGGCGGCCACGCGCCGCTCGCCGCACGGCGCCGACCGGCCGGTGCGCCGGTCGGGTCGCGCTGCCGGTCAGCAGCCGGCCGGGGGCGGGAGGTCCTCGGTCCGATATCCTGCAGGCCAGCGGAAACAGGGTCAACGGACCCGGACTTTGGAAGGTCAGCGTTACGGGTGAGCGACGGTAAGACGGACCGGTGGATATCTGGTCCTCGGGGGCAGGAGCGTGGCGAGCGCGGGATATCTGGTCCTCGGGGGCAGGAGAGTAGCGACCGGGGGATATCCATCGTTCTCGCCGGTGGCGGCACGGCGGGTCACGTCGAGCCGGCCATGGCGGTGGCCGATGCACTCCGTGAACTCGATCCGCAGGTGCGGATCACCGCACTCGGAACCGCCCGCGGGTTGGAAACCCGGCTGGTGCCACAGCGCGGCTATGACCTCGAGCTGATCACCCCGGTGCCGCTTCCGCGCAAGCCGTCGGGAGACCTCGTGCGGTTGCCGCTGCGCGTGCGCACCGCAATCCGGCAGACCCGTTCGGTCCTGGCCGGTGTCGAGGCCGACGTGGTGATCGGGTTCGGCGGCTACGTCGCGCTGCCGGCGTACCTCGCCGCCCGTGGCGGCTTCGGCCTGCACGGTCGTCGTCGTGCCATCCCGGTGGTGGTCCACGAGGCCAACGCCAGCGCCGGCCTGGCCAACCGCGTCGGCGCGGTATCGGCACGACGTGTGCTCTCGGCGGTGCCCGAGCCCGGACTGCGCAAGGTCGAGGTGGTCGGAGTGCCCGTGCGCGCGGCGATCACCTCACTGGACCGGGCCGCCTTGCGGGCCGAGGCCAGGGCATTCTTCGGATTCACCCCCGACGCCAAGGTGCTGTTGGTGTTCGGTGGGTCGCAGGGGGCGCAGTCGATCAACCGTGCGGTGTCGTCGGCTGCCGAAGCCCTTGGTGCGGCGGGAGTTTCGGTTCTGCACGCGCACGGGCCGAAGAACACGCTCGACCTGCCGCCGGCTGCGGCGGGCGCACCGGCCTACGTCGCGGTGCCGTACCTGGACCGGATGGACCTGGCCTATGCCGCGGCAGATCTGGCGATCTGCCGTTCCGGAGCGATGACGGTGGCTGAGGTGACCGCCGTCGGACTGCCTGCGGTGTACGTCCCGCTGCCGATCGGCAACGGTGAGCAGCGGCTCAACGCGCTACCGGTGGTGTCGGCGGGTGGCGGCATTGTCGTCGACGATGCCCAGCTCACCGGCGGATTCGTGGCCGATACGGTGGCAAGCCTGATGACCGACGACGCGCGGTTGGCTGCGATGACGGCCGCTGCCTCGTTGTCGGGTCATCCCGACGCCGCGAGGCGGGTGGCGCAGGTCGCCCTAGATATCGCCCGTGCTCAACGAAAGAAGCTGCAGTGAACGGTAATTCACTTCCGGCTGAATTGCAGCGGGTGCACATGGTCGGGATCGGGGGAGCCGGGATGTCGGGCGTGGCCCGCATCCTGCTGGACCGGGGTGGCCTGGTGTCCGGCTCGGACGCCAAGGAGTCGCGTGGCGTGGTGGCCCTGCGGGCCCGCGGTGCCGAGATCAGGATCGGCCACGACGCGTCGTCGCTGGATCTGTTGCCCGGCGGGCCGACCGCGGTCGTCACCACCCACGCCGCGATCCCCAAGACCAACCCGGAACTGGTCGAGGCCCGGCGCCGCGGAATCCCGGTGATCCTGCGCCCGGTGGTGCTGGCCAAGCTCATGGCCGGTTACACCACGTTGATGGTGACGGGCACCCACGGTAAGACCACCACCACGTCGATGCTCATCGTGGCGTTGCAGCACAGCGGTTTCGACCCGTCCTTCGCCGTGGGCGGTGAACTGGGCGAGGCAGGCACAAATGCCCATCACGGCAGCGGGAAGTGCTTTGTCGCCGAGGCTGACGAGAGTGACGGCTCGCTGCTGGAGTACACCCCGAATGTCGCGGTGGTCACCAACATCGAGGCCGACCACCTGGATTTCTTCGGCAGTGAGGAGGCCTACACCGCGGTGTTCTCCGCGTTCGTCGACCGCATCGCGCCGGGCGGTGCCCTCGTGGTGTGTACCGATGATCCGGGAGCCGCTGCCCTCGCCGAACACACTGCCTCACTGGGTATCCGGGTGTTGCGGTACGGCAGCACGCCCGCCGACGATCTGGCCGGCACCTTATTGAGCTGGGAGCAGCAGGGGACCGGGGCGGTGGCCCACATCCAGCTCGCCGGTGAGCCGCACCCGCGCGCGATCCGGCTCGCGGTGCCCGGCCGGCACATGGCGCTCAACGCACTCGGTGCGCTGCTGGCCGCCATCGAGGTGGGCGCACCCGCGGAGGCCGTTCTCGACGGACTGGCCGGATTCGAGGGTGTGCGGCGGCGTTTCGAGCTGGTGGGCTCACTCGGCGGTGTCCGGGTCTTTGACGACTATGCGCACCATCCCACCGAGGTGCGGGCCACCCTCGAGGCGGCCCGGACCGTGGTGGACCAGACCGGCGGCCGCGTCCTCGTCGCCTTCCAACCGCATTTGTACTCGCGCACAGCGACTTTCGCGACCGAGTTCGGATCGGCGCTGAGCGCTGCCGACGAGGTCTTCGTGCTCGACGTCTACGGCGCGCGTGAGCAGCCACTGCCCGGCATCAGCGGCGCCACCGTCGCCGAGCATGTCAGCTCGGCGGTCACCTATGTTCCGGATTTCTCGGCGGTCGCCGCCGCGGTGGCGGCTTCCGCGCGCCCCGGTGACGTGGTGCTCACCATGGGTGCCGGCGACGTGACCATGCTGGGCAAGGAGATCCTGACCGAACTCGGCATCAAGGAGAACCGCAGTGCCCCGGGCCGTCCCCCGATGGGTGCGCCGTGACCGAGACGGGTTCTGACGGTCCCGAGGAGGCGACCGACGTTCCCGGCGAGGCTTCGACCGAGGCTTCCGCATCCGGCCCGGCTGGGTCCGATGTGCCGCCCGCGACTGAGACCGATACGCCGCCCGAGGCGGAAGGCGATTTCGAAGGCCCGCGCCGGCGTGCCCGGCGCGAGCGCGCGGAGCGACGAGCCGCGCGGGACCGGGCAGTGGCGATCGAACATGCCCGCCGTGAGGCCAAGCGCAAGGTGGTCGGGCAGTCTGCAGACGCTCCGAATGCTGTGACCCGCAGCACTATTCGTGGCCTGAAGGTGTTGCTGTGGTCTGCGCTGGCGAGTGTGGTCGCGGTGGCGTTGGGTCTGGTTCTGTACTTCACGCCGGTGATGTCGGCGCGGAATGTCGAGGTCAGTGGTGCGGCCGCGGTGCCGCAGGAGCAGGTGCTGGCCGCTGCCGCGGTGGCACCGGGCACGCCGCTGTTGCAGGTCAACACGGACGCGGTCGCCGAGCGGGTGGCCACGATCCGCCGCGTCGCCACGGCACGGGTCCAGCGTGAGTATCCCTCGACGCTGAGGATCACGGTCGTCGAGCGGGTTCCGGTGGTGGTCAAGGACTATCCCGACGGTCCTCACCTGTTCGACCGCGACGGTGTGGATTTCGCCACCGAGCCGCCACCGCCGACGCTGCCGTACCTGGACGCCGACAATCCGGGCCCGACGGATCCGGCGACCAAGGCCGCGCTCGAGGTGATGTTGGCCCTGCCGCCCGATGTCGTGGCACAGGTGGGCCGGATTGCCGCGCCGTCGGTGGCCTCGATCGCGCTGACGCTCGCCGACGGCCGAGTGGTGGTGTGGGGGACCAACGATCGGACCGACGAGAAGGCGCTGAAGCTGGCGGCCCTGCTGACCCAGCCGGGTCATACGTATGACGTGTCCAGCCCGGATCTGCCGACTGTCAAGTAGATCCGCGGAAAATTGCCGCGCGGCGCGTCGGCGCGCCTGCCGCGATCACCGGCGTCGGCCCCCTACCGTTCTGTTTGCGCGGAACTACTTGACATAACTCTAAGCCTATGGTTGAGGTTGAGGGTTTGCAGGAGGAGAGTTCGGCGGCCATGAACACCCGACCTGGGAGGAAGACGATCCATGACCCCCCCGCATAACTACCTAGCGGTAATCAAGGTGGTTGGTATCGGCGGCGGCGGTGTCAACGCCGTCAACCGGATGATCGAACAGGGCCTCAAGGGCGTCGAGTTCATCGCCATCAATACCGACGCACAGGCACTGCTCATGAGCGACGCTGACGTCAAGCTCGACGTCGGCCGCGATTCCACCCGCGGACTCGGCGCCGGGGCGGACCCCGAGGTGGGCCGCAAGGCCGCCGAGGACGCCAAGGACGACATCGAGGAGCTGTTGCGCGGCGCCGACATGGTTTTCGTCACCGCGGGCGAGGGTGGCGGCACCGGAACCGGTGGCGCGCCCGTCGTCGCATCGATCGCGCGCAAGCTCGGCGCGCTGACCGTCGGTGTAGTGACGCGGCCGTTCTCGTTCGAGGGCAAGCGGCGAAGCAACCAGGCCGAGAACGGGATTCAGTCGTTGCGCGAGAGCTGCGACACCCTCATCGTCATCCCCAACGATCGGCTGCTCCAGATGGGCGATGCCGCGGTGTCGTTGATGGACGCGTTCCGCAGCGCCGACGAGGTGCTGCTCAACGGTGTTCAGGGCATCACCGACCTGATCACCACACCCGGCCTGATCAACGTCGACTTCGCCGACGTCAAGGGTGTGATGAGTGGGGCGGGCACGGCGTTGATGGGTATCGGCTCGGCACGCGGCGACGGCCGTGCGCTCAAGGCGGCCGAGATTGCGATCAACTCACCGCTGCTGGAAGCGTCGATGGAAGGTGCGCAGGGCGTGCTGCTGTCGGTGGCCGGCGGTAGCGACCTGGGTCTGTTCGAGATCAACGAGGCCGCCTCGCTGGTGCAGGATGCGGCCCATCCCGAGGCCAACATCATCTTCGGCACGGTGATCGACGATTCGCTCGGCGACGAGGTTCGGGTCACGGTCATCGCGGCCGGCTTCGACAGCGCCGGCCCCAGCCGGAAGCCGGTGGTCAGCCCCAGCGCGGCACAGACCCAGCCGATCGCCTCGGCGCGGGCGGGCAAGGTGACCACGTCGTTGTTCGAGCCGACGGACGCGGTGAGCGTCCCGGCACACACGAATGGCGCCACCGTGAGTGTCGGTGGCGACGGAGACGGCGGGATCGCCGACGACGATGTCGACGTGCCGCCCTTCATGCGGCACTGAGCCGGGCCCGGCGGCGGGTTCGGATACTGGGATTGTGAGTGTTCGTATTCGGCGGGTGACGACAACCCGCGCCGGCGGCGTCTCGGCACCGCCCTTCGATTCCTTCAACCTCGGCGACCACGTCGGCGACGATCCGAGGGCGGTGGCCCAGAACCGGCGACGGCTGGCCGCCGCCGTCGGGGCCGATGCGCTGGTCTGGATGAATCAGGTACACAGCGACCACGTGGTCACCGTGGACGGCCCGCGAGACACGGCGGTCGATAATGCCGACGCATTGGTGACGACGACGCCGCGTTTGGCATTGGTCGTGGTGACCGCCGATTGCGTCCCGGTATTAATGGGCGACGCGCGCGCCGGGGTCATCGCAGCTGTCCATGCCGGGCGGGTCGGCGCCCAGAAGGGCATCGTCGCCCGGACCCTGGAGGCGATGGTGGCCGCCGGTGCGCATCTCGGTGATATCTCGGTGCTGCTCGGCCCTGCGGTCAGCGGCGCCAATTACGAGGTGCCCGAACAGATGGCGGCCGAGGTGGAGGCCGTCCTGCCCGGCTCGCGCACCACCACCTCGCGGGGTACGCCCGGTTTGGACCTCAGAGCCGGAATTGCCCGGCAATTAACGGCTTTGGGTGTCACCGCGATTGGTGTGGACCCGCGGTGCACGGTCGCCGACCGCGCACTGTTCAGCCATCGCCGGGACGCACCGACCGGACGTCTGGCGAGTGTGGTGTGGATGGAGCAGTCCCGATGAACGATCCCAGAATGAACCTGGAGTGAGGGTGAGATGAGCACCGTGCAGCGCGGGCGTGACGCGGATCGGACGGCCGAGTTGACCGCCGCGCTCGGTGCGGCGCGGGCGCGCCTGGCGCGTGCCGCAGAATCGGTCGGGCGAAATGTCAATGAAATTGAATTACTTCCGATTACGAAATACTTTCCGGCCTCCGATGTCATTATTCTCAATCAATTAGGGTGCCTCGCTTTTGGTGAATCCCGCGAACAAGAGGCCGCCGATAAAGTCGGTTCTGTTCGCGCCGAATTGCCGGACGTGCCGATTCGCTGGCACATGGTGGGGCGCATCCAGCGCAAGAAGGCGCGGGCCGTCGCGGGGTGGGCGCACACCGCGCACTCGGTCGACAGCATGCGTCTGTTGACCGCGCTGGACCGGGCCGCAGGGGAGGCGCTGGCCGCTGGTGGGCGGGCGCAGCCTCTGCGGGTCTACATCCAGATCAGTCTCGACGGGGACACCGAGCGGGGTGGTGTCGATGTGAATGCCCCCGATCTCGTCGACGAAATCTGTGGTTCAGCGAACGCCGCCGAGGGGTTGGAGTTCGCCGGTCTGATGGGAATCCCGCCACTGGAATGGGATGCCGACGACGCGTTCGCGCGGCTGGCCGCCGAGCGGGAGCGGGTACAGCGCGACTACCAGCACCGGCTCGAACTGTCGGCGGGGATGTCCGGAGATCTCGAAAGTGCGGTCAAACACGGATCGACGTGTGTGCGTGTCGGTACCGCGCTCATGGGGCAACGCCCGCTAACGTCACCCGCAGTAGTCACTCCAGTCACATCTTCATCACAGACACCACCACCCCCACAGTCCGCAGAAGGGTCGCCGAGATGAGCACACTGCACAAGGTCAAGGCCTACTTCGGCATGGCGCCGATGGAGGACTACGACGACGAGTATTACGAGGACGACGACCGCGGAGCTGCCCGCAGCTACGCCCGGCGCCCCCGTGACGAGCGCTTTGAAGAGGACGGCTACGGCTACGAGGCCCCCGAGTACGACGAGGGCCCGGCCTATCGGGGCGGCTACCCGGGTGGTGGTTTCGCCGACGAGCAGCGGTTCGACGCGCGGATGCGCGCCCCCCGCGAATTCGACCGTCCCGCACCGCGTCTCGGTGCACTATCCGGATCTACCCGCGGCGCGCTGGCAATGGACCCCCGCCGGATGGCGGAGCTGTTCGAAGCGGGCAGCCCGCTGGCGAAGATCACCACGCTGCGGCCCAAGGACTACAGCGAGGCGCGCACCATCGGCGAACGGTTCCGCGACGGCACCCCGGTGATCATGGACCTGGTCTCGATGGACAACGCCGACGCCAAGCGGCTGGTCGACTTCGCCGCCGGTCTGGCGTTCGCGCTGCGCGGCTCCTTCGACAAGGTGGCCACGAAGGTCTTCCTGTTGTCGCCCGCAGACGTCGACGTCAGCGCTGAGCAGCGACGTCGGATCGCCGAGGCCGGCTTCTACGCGTATCAGTAGCGCGGCGACGTCCGTCGCGGCACCGTGACGCCGCTGCGCGTACCGGACGCCCAGATGGGGCCCGGGTAGGCTGGCGGCGTCGCAATATCGGTTGACCACGTCATCTGTGTGAGATGTGTCCGGCCTACGGCGACCTGTATCCAATGTCACACATCCTGCTGTAGTGAGGTCGGCTCAGTTGTCGCTGTTCTTCGAAATTCTCGGTTTCGCGCTGTTCATCTTCTGGCTGCTGCTCATCGCGCGCGTCGTCGTCGAGTTCATCCGGTCCTTCAGCCGCGACTGGCACCCCAAGGGGCTGACCGTCGTGGTGCTGGAGCTCATCATGACCGTGACCGACCCGCCTGTGAAACTTCTGCGGCGGCTCATTCCCCAGCTCACGATAGGCGCCGTGCGGTTCGACCTGTCGATCATGGTGCTGCTGCTCGCGGCGTTCATCGGGATGCAGCTGGCGTTCAACGCGGCGATGTAGACCTTCGATGTACGTGGGTCGGGCAGACGCGATCTCGGCGTTTGCCGAATGGTCCACAATTGCGTAAGAAGATTGAAATTCGTTCTTAAAAATAGGCCTCCACTGCAACCGCCGGGTCTGGTGTGACAGGATGGACTCCAGTTGCGATCAAGCAAGGCTTTACACTTTGAGATCGGTTGACGGTCCAAGACTTCAAGGGGGCAGACAATGCCGCTCACACCAGCGGACGTCCATAACGTCGCGTTCAGCAAGCCGCCCATCGGCAAACGTGGCTACAACGAGGACGAGGTCGATGCCTTTCTCGATCTGGTTGAGAACGAGCTGACTCGGCTCATCGAGGAAAACGCCGACCTCCGGCAGCGGGTGTCCGAGCTCGATCAGGAGCTGGCATCGGCGCGGGCCGGCGGTGGCGCTCAGTCCACCCAGTCCATCCCGCTCTACGAGCCGGAGCCCGAGCCGACCCCGGCGCCCCAGCCGGTGTACGAGGCCCCGCCGGTGCCGGTCGCCCCTGCCGCGCCGCCGAGCGAAGACACCGCCGTACGTGCCGCCCGGGTGCTCAGCCTGGCGCAGGACACCGCCGATCGTCTGACCTCCACGGCCAAGGCCGAGTCGGAGAAGCTGCTCTCGGATGCCCGCGCCCAGGCCGACGCCATGGTCAGCGATGCCCGCAAGACCGCCGAGACCACGGTCTCGGAGGCGCGCACGCGCGCCGACGCCATGCTGGCCGACGCGCAGACCCGCTCGGAGACCCAGCTGCGTCAGGCTCAGGAGAAGGCCGATGCCCTGCAGGCCGACGCCGAGCGTAAGCACTCGGAGATCATGGGCACGATTAATCAGCAGCGCACGGTCCTGGAGGGCCGCCTGGAGCAGCTGCGCACGTTCGAGCGTGAGTACCGGACGCGTCTGAAGACCTACCTGGAGTCTCAGCTGGAAGAGCTGGGCCAGCGCGGTTCGGCCGCGCCGGTTGATTCCAGTGCCAACAACGACTCGGCTGGTGGTTTCAGCCAGTTCAACCGCGGCAATAATTAACCGGCAAGACTGACGTCCTCGCACTGTCGTGAACCGGCCCGATCTCGGGCCCACCACACTTAGGGTTGAACGATGTTGATCATTGCGCTCGTGCTTGCCGTCATCGGCCTGGCCGCGCTGGTGACCGCTGTGGTCACCAGCAATGAGCTGATCGCCTGGGTCTGTATCGGTGCCAGCGTGATCGGTGTGCTGCTGCTGATCATCGACGCATTGCGGGAACGCTCGCGCGGAACGAAGACCGGTGACGACGAAGACGCGGTCGCGGCCGCTGATGAGGCCGGCGCCACCGAGACGACCGAGACCTTCGACGCGGTGGATGCGCCGGTGGATTATCCCGATGACCTGGTCGCCGAGCCTGAGTCAGATGTCGCCGTGGAGTCCGACGCCGCTGATGTGGACGTCGAGGCCGACGATTCCGCCGAGAAGTACAAGAACTAACTCTCGCCTGGTCCCGTGGTGGACTCAGCCAGCAGGCAGCGCACCTCGTCGTCGCTGACCTGGTGGAAATCCACGAACGCTTGACCCACCGCTTCGAACATGGGCGGGGTACTCATGCACACCACGTCGTCGGCCTCATCCCGTAGTTGATTGCTCAGGGTGGGTGGGCCGACCGGTACCGCCACCACGACCCGCCGGGCCGCCCGCACAGCGCGGACCGCGGCCAGCATGGTGGCCCCGGTGGCGATGCCGTCGTCGACCAGGATCACCGTCCTGCCGGGAAGTTCGGGCGCCGGACGTCCTCCGCGATAGGCCTGTTCCCGGCGTTCGATTTCGGCGGTCTCGCGCCGGATGGTCTCGACAATGGTGTCTTCATCGATACCGAGGCGATCCACCAGTCCGTCGTTGATCACCAGACCGCCGCCGGAAGCCACCGCACCCATGGCGAGCTCCGGCCATTGGGGCACGCCCAGCTTGCGGACCACGAAGATATCCAGCGGCGCGTGGAGGTGGGCGGCGACTTCCGCGGCGATCGGGACTCCGCCCCGGGCCAGGCCCAGGACGAGTACGTCGGGTCGGTCCCGATACGACACCAGCTGTTCGGCCAGGACCCGGCCCGCTTCGTGGCGGTCCTGGTAGATGCGATCTCTGCCGGTTCGCAGACTCCAGGCGTTCATCAGCGCTGTTGCCGGCTCTCGAAAAATTCTGCCGGCTAGATGCCAGCCTACGTCGACGGCTGCGCCCGGACCACCCGGTTCAGGAAGCCGCGGACCAGCGTGCGCAGCCGGGCGGCCGCGTCGTCGGTGAATTCCTTTGTTTGCAAGCGCAATTCATCGTGGCTGCGGCCGATGTCGGCCGCGGAGCCCTCGCGGTCGTGGGCCAACCAGACTTCCAACAGCTCCGAATCGAGTTCGGGGTGGAACTGCAGCGCCAGCGCCGTGCCCAGGATGAACGCCTGTGAGGCGTCGGGTGTCCGGGCGATCTCGGTGGCCCCGGGCGGAAGGGTCCAGCGGTCGAAATGCCACTGGAACCACGGGCCACCCGGAACCACCTGATCGTCGTCGCTGGCCACGTCGTACCAGCCGACCTCGGGCGCGGGCGACCTGCCGACCGAACCGCCGAAGGCCTGCGCGATGAGCTGTCCACCGAAGCACACCCCGAGCACGCCGACGCCGGCCTCGACCGCGCTGCGCACCATGGCCATCTGGGCTCCCACCCAGGTGTCGACCAGGGCTTCGTCATAGACCGACCAGCGAGCGCCCAGCGGAACGATCACGTCATAGCGGGTCGGGTCGGGGAGGGTCACCTCGCCGGCGGGGTCGTCGTCCCGCTCGGGGGCCACGACGTCGAACGTGTCGATGTCGAATCCGCATTCGGCGAAGACTGCGGCCAGCATGGCCTCGGTGGCCGTTCGGTCGTTGCGCAGGAACAGAACCTTCGATGTCACGCCGTCATTATCTCGGTACCCCGCCGGCGGTCGTATTTCAGGTCCAGTTTTTGGACCTTCAGGCTGCCTCGAAGGTCACGGGCAGTGAGGCGGGCCCCGTAATCCCGGTCATCGGTTTCCATCGGGCTCGGCCGACACAGCGTGGGTTGTGCAGCTTTCGGGTCAGCACGCGCAATGCCTCGGTGAGTTCGACCCTGGCCAGGTGAACGCCGAGACAGTAATGCAGCCCGCCGCCGAACGTCATCATGGCCGGCGGGCCGATCCGGTTGACGTCGAACCGGTCCGGGTCGTCGTACACCTGTGGATCGCGGTTGGCCGCAGCGAAGTTCACGACCACATGGGTTCCGGCCGGGAAGATGAGGCCGGCCAGTCCGACATCCTCGCGGGCGGTCCGGACGCTGCTCAGGGCGATGGGGGTGTGCCGAAGGAGTTCGTCGACGAAAGTTGGTGCCATGTCAGGATTCTCGGCCAGCAGGAGCCACTGGTCGGGGTAGTCGCACAGCACCTGGACAGCTGCCGCGAGTTGATTGCGGGTGGTATCCGTGCCGGCCAGCAGGACGCCACCGGCCAGCATCTGCAGCTCGGAGTGGGTCAGCCGGTCTCCATCGACCTTGGCCCGGATCAGGTCGGACAACAGATCGTCGGTGAGGGTGGTGCTTCGGTGGGTCACCATGGCGTCGACGTAATCGTCGAGTTGCAGCCAGGCCGTTTCGACCGTGTCGGCGTGGCCGCCGAGATTCCAGCTGAACATCTTGAAGATGTCATCGGCCCATCGGGAGAACAGATGCCAGTCCTGGCGCGGTGCGCCGAGCAGCGCGCAGATCACCGGGATCGGGTATTGCATGGCGATATCGGTCACCACGTCGCACCGCCCCTCGGACAGGCAGGGGTCGGTGAGCTCGGTGACGATGTCGATGCAGGCCTCCCGCAGCTTCTCGGCGCTGCGGGGTGCGAACGCCTTGGCGACCAGTCGGCGCAGCCGAGTATGTGATTCGGCGTCGATGCCCAGCAGGCTGCTGTTGGCGCGGTCCCACAGCGGGCCCGAGGTGATTCCCTGGGCAGCCAGGAACATGCCTCTGGGCACCTCGAATCGTGCGTCGCGCAGCGCGGTGCGCACGAGGTCGTAGGTCAGTAGTTCCGGGCCGTGCGGTCCCATCGCGATCGGGGCGTGGGCGCGGGCCGCTGCGATCAGCCGGTGCACTTCCTCGGGGTCGGTCTCGTGTTCGTAGTCGAGTGTGGGAAGGGCGGCGTTGGTTACCGGGGTCATGACAGCCTCCGCGTGATCGGGCCAGGACCTGCTGATGTCGATGCTGGTCTGTCGGCTGCCGCGGGTCGTGAGTAGCGCGCTACGTCAGTTCCGCGGTTCGGATGCGGTCACCTCGCCCGGTAGCGCCGCGCGGGGCGGCCGGCACCGTACTGCAACCGCAGCTCAAGCGCGCCGGTGCTCAGGTAGTACTCCAGGTAGCGGCGCGCGCTGACCCTTGAAATACCCACCAGTTCAGCGCATTCGGCGGCTGATACCTCGCCCGCGCCGCGAACCGCATCCATGACCAGTCGGCCGGTCTCGGCTCCGAGCCCCTTGGGCAGGACGGCGGCCGGCCCACCGAACAGGGCGTCGATGGTCGATTGATCCGCGCCGCCCTCAGCCGCGAGTGCCTCGGCACGCGCGGCGAAGGCCACCAGTTTCGCCTGCAGCTGATCGAAGTCGAACGGTTTGATCAGGTAGTCGGCGGCCCCGCCGTCCAGCGCGCCGCGCACCGTGTCGAGTTCGCGGGCTGCGGTCACCATGATGACGCCGACGCGGTTGCCCTCGGCGCGCAGCCGTCGCAGCACCTCCAACCCGGTCATGTCCGGCAGGTAGACGTCGAGCAGGATCAGGTCGGGACCAAGTTCGGCCGCGACCGCGAGGGCCTCGGTTCCGTTGTGTGCCACTGACACCGTGCGGTATCCGCCGACGCGGTCGACGAAGCGGCGATGTATTTCGGCGACCATGAAGTCGTCGTCGACGACAAGTACGTCACGCATGGAGCCGCACCACGAACAGCGCGCCGCCGCCTGGGGCGTCGGTCACTTCGACGTCTCCGCCGTGCTGGGCGGTCACCAGGCGTACCAGGGCCAGCCCGATGCCCCTGCCGCCGGGGACGTCGGCCTTGGAAGTGACTCCGCGGGAGAAGATGGTCTCCCGAAGATCTTCGGGCACACCGGGTCCCGAATCCGAGACGGCCAGCAGCAGCCCGGCCGAGTCGTCGATGCGCACAGTCACCTGTGCTGTTGCCGAGCCGACGGATACGTCCACGGCGTTGTCGATCAGATTGCCCAGCAGTGTGATCACGTCGGTCGCCAGGGCCGGGTCGAGCGGGCTGAGATGACTGTCGTGGGTCAGGGCGAGGGCGACCCCGCTCTCGGCGGCCAGCGACGTCTTGGCGATCAGCAGTGCGGCCACCGCGGGATCGGAAACATGTTGAGTGACAGCCGCGTTGATCTCAGCACGGCGCCGGGTCAGGGCGCCCACCAGGTCTCGCACCGCATCGAATTCGGCCAGTTGCACCAGTCCGGAGATGGTGTGCAGCTGATTGGAGAACTCGTGGGTCTGCGCCCGCAGGGTGTCGGTCACGCTTCGGTGTGAGGACAGTTGTGCCTGCAGTGCGGCGAGCTCGGTGCTGTCGCGCATGGTGGTCACGGTACCGATGCTCCTGCCCTGGCTGCGGGCCGCGCGGCGGTTGAGCGCCAGCACCCGGGTCCGGGTGGTGATCACCACGTCCGAATCGTCGGCGCGAGTTCCCTCGCCGGACAACAGGAATGACACCACCGCGGGTTCCAGACCGACCTCGTCGGCACGGCGGCCGACCGCGTCTGCGCCGATGCTCAGTAGATCGGATGCGCTGTCGTTGATCACCGTGATGACTCCCTCGTTGTTCACCGCGACCACGCCCTCACGGATGCTGTGCAACAGGGCTTCCCGGTGATCGGCCAGGCTGGCGATCTCGGCGATGTCCAGACCACGGGTGTGGCGGTTGATGCGACGCGACAACAGCCACGACGCAAGCATCCCGAGCGTCGCGCCCAGTCCGAGGTAGATCAGCAGCCGTTCGCCGGCCCCGCCCAACAACTCCCACATCGACGGGTAGCGCTCGCTGACCGAGACGATCGCCAGCACCGCACCGTCGGCGCCCAGGACGGGCACCTGGCCCACCAGTCGATGCGTGCCGTTGACGTCGGTGTCGCCGGACCAGGCGCGGCCCTCATCGGCGCGGGTGGTGCTCAGGTCGAGTCGTTGCCCGACGCGCGCCGGATCGGACGACACACGCACATTTCCGGCTGGATCGGCGATCTCGGCCAGCTCGGCGCCCGACAGCGCCACCGCGCGGTCGACCTCGGGTGCCAGCACCTGGGTGGCGAACGGGTCGTCATACCGGTCCCGGACGATCGGGGTGGACGCCATGTTCTCGGCGACCGCGATCATCCGCTGCCCGCGGACATCCCGGAACTCCCGGTTGGACTGCGCCACCGACACCGCGGCCACCGCGATCAGTACCACCGCGACGACCAGCAGTTGGAACACCAGGAAGCGCGCGGCCAGGCTGCCGCCCCGCAACAACCGTGACCGCGCGACTGGTGAACGCCCGACCGGTGAACTCAACGAACAAAACTTCCTTTGCGTCCGAATGGGTGACCTGCGTCACTTCAGGGGTCCAGTATTGCTGACCATGAGGTTTCGACGTCTAGGCGCCGCGCTGATGGTGGCCGTGGTCGCACTGATGCTGATGACGGCGTGCGGCGTCACCCGAGGTGACCAATCCCGCGGCCTGCACCGGCTGCGCATGATGGTGCCCAACAGCCCGGGCGGCGGCTATGACCTGACCGCACGCACCGCGGTGAAGATCATGGAAGACACCGATATCACCGGGCGTGTCGAGGTATTCAATGTCATCGGGGCCGGCGGCACCGTGGCGATGGCCCGGCTGATGAACGAAAACGGCAACGACGACCTCATGATGATGATGGGGCTGGGTGTGGTGGGAGCCGTGTACACGAACGGGTCCTCGGCGCGCGCCTCCGACGCCACTGCCCTGGCCAAGATGGTCGAGGAGCAGGAAGGCATTCTGGTGCCCGGGGATTCGCCGTTCCGCACCATCGGCGAGCTGGTTGCGGCATGGAAGGCCGATCCGGCCAAGGTCACGATCGGTGGCGGATCCTCGCCGGGTGGACCGGATCACCTGTTCCCGATGGAAACCGCACGCGCGGTCGGAGTCGACCCGCGCAAGGTTAACTACATCACCTACGACGGCGGCGGTGACCTGCTGACGGCCCTGCTGGGCAAGAAGATCGCGGCGGGCACCACCGGGCTCGGCGAGTTCGTCGACCAGATCGAGGCCGGGCAGGTCCGAGTGCTGGCGGTGTCGGGGGCCAAACGCGTCGAGGGGATCGATGCGCCCACCCTGACCGAGGCCGGTATCGACCTCACGTTCACCAACTGGCGCGGAATACTCGCGCCGCCAGGAATTTCAGATGAGGCGAGGGGTGCGATGGTGCGCGCCCTGACCGATCTGCACGGCACCCAGCAGTGGCGCGACGCGCTGGTGAAGAACGGCTGGAGTGACGCGTTCAGCACCGGCGCGGACTTCGAACAGTTCCTGCGTGATCAGGATAAGCGCGTCTCGACGACGCTGACCGAATTGGGGTTGTTGTGAAGGTCGACAAGGCCCAGTATCTGGTGTGCGCGGTCCTGGTGGCCGTCGGCGGATTCCTGATCTATGACGCGCTCACCTTGACCGGCGGGTTCGCCAAGGTCGATCCCGTTGGGCCGCGGGCATTTCCACTGGGGATCGGGGTCATCCTGATCGCGCTCGCGATAGTCCTCGCGCTCGCGATACCGCGCGGATCGGTCGGTGAGGCGGACGCCGGTGAAGACGTCGACCCGAACATGCCGGGGGACTGGCGCACGGTGGGACTGCTGGTCGGACTGTTCGTGCTGGTGATCGTTCTGGTCAAGCCGTTGGGATGGGCCATCACTGGTGCGCTGCTGTTCGCCGGGGCGGCAACGATTCTCGGCAATCGCCACTACACCCGAAACCTCGCGATCGGCACGGTGCTGTCGGTGGCGAGCTTCTACGCGTTCTACGCCGGGCTCGGAATTCCGCTGCCCGCAGGCATTCTGGACGGGATTCTGTGAATGGGTAACTTCGAATGGTTGCTTCAGGGGTTCGCCGAGGCCGCGACCCCGATGAACCTGATGTACGCCGTGATCGGTGTGCTGCTGGGTACCGCAGTCGGCGTGCTGCCGGGTATCGGTCCGGCCATGACGGTCGCCCTGCTGCTGCCCGTCACCTACAACGTCAGCCCCAGTGCGGCTTTCATCATGTTCGCCGGGATCTTCTACGGCGGCATGTACGGCGGGTCGACCACCTCGATCCTGCTGAACACCCCGGGTGAATCCTCGTCGGTGATCACCGCGATCGAGGGCAACAAGATGGCCAAGGCCGGCCGGGCCGCGCAGGCGCTGGCCACCGCCGCGATCGGCTCCTTCGTCGCAGGAGCGATCGGCACCGCGTTGCTGGCCGCCTTCGCGCCGCCGATCTCGCGGTTCGCGGTAACCCTCGGCGCGCCTTCCTATCTGGCGATCATGTTGTTCGCCCTGGTCGCGGTCACCGCCGTGCTCGGATCTTCCAAGCTGCGCGGCGCGATCTCGCTGTTCCTCGGTCTGGCGATCGGGGTGGTCGGCATCGACTTCCTCACCGGTCAGCCGCGCGCCACCTTCGGCCTGCCGCAGTTGTCCGACGGCATCGACATCGTGGTGATCGCGGTGGCGATCTTCGCACTCGGCGAGGCGCTGTGGGTGGCGGCGCATCTGCGCCGCCGGCCGGCCGACGTGATCCCGGTGGGGCGGCCGTGGATGAGTCGCGAGGATTTCGGCCGGTCGTGGAAGCCGTGGTTGCGTGGCACCGCCTACGGCTTCCCGTTCGGCGCGCTGCCGGCCGGTGGTGCCGAGTTGCCGACGTTCCTGTCCTACATCACCGAGAAGCGGCTGTCGGCGCACCCCGAGGAGTTCGGCAAGGGCGCCATCGAGGGTGTGGCCGGACCCGAGGCAGCCAACAACGCCTCGGCGGCGGGCACCCTCGTGCCGATGCTGTCGCTGGGGCTGCCCACCAACGCCACGGCCGCGGTGATGCTGACCGCGTTCGTGTCCTATGGGATTCAGCCCGGGCCGACGCTTTTCGAGAAGGAACCGCTGCTGATCTGGACCCTGATCGCCAGCCTGTTCATCGGCAACTTCCTGCTGCTGGTGCTCAACCTGCCGCTGGCGCCGCTGTGGGCCAAGCTGCTCCGCACACCCCGGCCATACCTGTACGCGGGCATCCTGTTCTTCGCCACCCTGGGGGCGTTCGCGGTCAACGTGCAACCCCTGGATCTGGTCCTGCTGCTGGTGTTCGGGCTGCTGGGTTTGATGATGCGCCGATTCGGATTGCCGGTGCTGCCGATGATCATCGGGGTGATCCTGGGCCCTCGCATCGAACGGCAATTGCGCCAGAGCCTGCAGCTCGGCGGCGGCGACTGGACCAGCCTGTTCACCGAGCCGGTCGCGATCATCACCTATGTGCTCATGGCCATCCTGTTGTTGATGCCGTTGGTGCTCAAGCTGATGCACCGCAGTGAGGAGACGCTGTTGATCGTCGAGGATGATGCGGATCAGCAGGAGAAGGCGGCCCAGGCATGATCGTCGTCGGCTACACCGCGGACGCCTTCGGCATTGCCGCCGTCGAGCACGGTATCGCCGAGGCCGCCCTGCGGGGCACCAGCCTGCTGGTGATCAACGCGACCTCGGGCGAGGCCTATGTGGATTCCCGGTTCGCCCGATCCGGTCAGGTCCACGATGTCGAGGAACGGTTGCGGGAGAGTGGCGTGCCGTTCGAGTTGCGCCAGCCGGTGGGGGTCGACGCGGCCACCGAACTGCTCGATGCGATGGAGGCCGCCGACGCTGAGTTGCTGGTGATCGGCATCCGGCACCGCAGCCCGGTGGGCAAGTTGTTGCTCGGCAGCGTGTCGCAACAACTGCTGCTGGAATGCCCGAAACCGGTGCTGGCGGTCAAGCCCACACATCACTGATGCACTCTGACCTGGGATGTTGCCCCTCACACGGGGCATCTACGGGTGGTGAGCATCAGTTTTCGTGGCGATAACGTCGCCGGAAAGATCCGACAACACCCTCACCAGATGATGGGGGCATGGCGGACGGCGCGGCCCCGGGTTCGGTCCCGGACAAGACACACCGGACGGCGTGTTCGTACTGTGGCGTCGGATGCGGCATCGAGGTCACTACCAGGGTCGATGACGGCCGCACGGTGATTGCCCGGGTCAGCGGCGACAAGCTGCATCCCACGAATTTCGGCCGGCTGTGCACCAAGGGGGCGATGCACGCCGAGATGATGGCCGCTGACGAAGATCGGCTCCAGTCCGCTTTGCTGCGGCCCACGCGTGCGGATGAACTGATGCCGACACCGGTGGACGACGCGGCAGCCGAGGCGGGACGCCGGCTGCGGGCCATCGTCGACGAGCACGGACCCGATGCAGTCGCGCTCTATGTGTCCGGCCAGATGACGCTGGAGGCGCAGTACCTGGCCACCAAGCTCGCCAAGGGATTCCTGCGTACCGTGCACATCGAATCGAATTCCCGGTTGTGCATGGCGAGTGCGGGCACCGGCTTCAAACAGTCGCTCGGCTCCGACGGGCCGCCGGGCTCCTACACCGACTTCGACCGGGCCGACCTGTTCTTCGTCTCCGGTGCGAATATGGCCGACTGTCATCCGATTCTGTTCCTGCGCATGGCCGATCGGCTCAAGGCCGGAGCCAAGCTGATCGTCGTGGACCCGCGCCGGACGGCGACCGCGGAACGCGCCGACCTGTTCCTGCAGATCAAGCCGGGAACCGATCTGGCGCTGCTCAATGGCCTGCTGCATCTGCTGGTCGAACGAGGCGACGTCGATCATGAGTTCATCGCCGAACACACCACGGGTTGGGACGCGATGCCGGAATTCCTGGCCGGCTACCCACCGGCCCGGGTTGCCGAGATCACCGGAATCCCCGAAGCTGACATCCGCACCGCCGCAGCGATGATCGCCGAGGCCGGGGAGTGGATGAGTTGCTGGACCATGGGTCTCAACCAGAGCACACACGGAACCTGGAACACCAACGCCATCTGCAACCTGCATCTGGCCACCGGCGCGATCTGCCGCCCCGGCAGCGGTCCGATGTCGTTGACCGGTCAGCCCAACGCCATGGGCGGCCGGGAAATGGGTTACATGGGACCGGGTCTGCCCGGCCAGCGGTCTGTGCTCGCGGCCGATGACCGTGCGTTCGTCGAGACCCGGTGGGGTGTCGAACCCGGCACCATCCGCTCCGCGGTGGGCCCGGGCACCATCGGCATGTTCGAACAGATGGAGCAGGGCCAGATCAAGGCCTGCTGGATCATCTGCACGAATCCCGTTGCCACCGTGGCCAACCGGAAGACCGTGATCAACGGCTTGGAGGCCGCCGAGCTGGTCGTCGTCCAGGACGCCTACCGGTCCACGGCGACCAATCACTACGCCGACGTCCTGCTGCCCGCTGCGTTGTGGGCGGAATCCGAAGGCGTCATGGTCAATTCGGAGCGCAACCTGACCCTGCTGTCCCCGTCGGTCGCCCCACTGGGGCAGGCCCGACCGGACTGGCAGCTGATCTGCCAGGTGGCCGCGCATCTCGGGTTCGCCGAACACTTCGCTTACCGGTCCGCGGAAGAGGTCTTCTCGGAGATCCGCGGGTTCGCCAACCCGAAGACCGGATATGACCTGCGCGGCGCCGACTACGAGCGGCTGCGCGAGACCCCGTTGCAGTGGCCGGTCCCACCGGTCGACGGCCCCGGTGGGGAGGACGACCGGCACCCCATCCGCTACCTCAACGACGGCGTGAGCCAGGACCTGTTCGTCGACGCCGACGGTAACCGGCCCCGGCTGGCCTTCCCGACGCCGTCGCGGCGGGCTGTCTTTTTCGCCCGGCCGCACATGGATGCCGCGGAACTGCCCGATGACGATTATCCGATGGTGCTCAACACCGGTCGGCTGCAACATCAATGGCACACCATGACCAAGACCGGCAAGGTGGACAAACTCAACAAGCTCAATCCCGCTCCGTTCGTCGAAATCCACCCGCTGGACGCCCTGGAGCTCGACATCGTGGAGGGGCAGCCGGTCGAGCTGACGTCCCGGCGTGGGCGCGCAGTGCTCCCCGCGATGTTGTCGGATCGGGTGCGGCCGGGCAACTGCTTTGCGCCGTTTCACTGGAACGACGAACACGGCGAGTACCTGACCGTCAATGCCGTGACCAACGATGCTGTCGACCCGGACTCGTTGCAGCCGGAGTTCAAGGTGTGCGCAGTCAGCCTGCGTCCGGTCCTGACGGTCGACGGGACCCCGGCGCTGCATCCGCTGGCGGCCGAGATGGGGTTGAGCGCCGCACACAAGCCGTCCCTGAGTCAGGACGAAAAGATCTATCTGGCCGGATTTTTCACCGGCCTGCCGGACGCCCCCGTGGGCATGCCGGTAGTTCCGGCGGCAGCGCCGCTCAGTGCCAAGGTGCGGCTGTGGGTGGACGGGATGCTGGCCGGACGCTATTCGCGGGCCGGCGGCGGTGCGCCGGGCGAGAGGTCGGTGCCCGGCGGGCCGCTGGTGTTGTGGGCCTCGCAGACCGGCACCGCCGAGGAATTCGCGGCGGGGCTGGCGGGCCGCATCGACGGGGCTTCGTTGGTCAACATGGACGACCTCGCGCTGGCCGACCTTGCCGCCGCACGCGACATCCTGGTGGTCACCAGTACGTTCGGTGACGGGGGCCCACCGGACAACGGCGCCGACTTCTGGAGCCGGCTGCAGGCCCCGGACGCCCCGCAGCTGCACGGTGTCCGCTATGCGGTACTCGGCATCGGTGACAAGTCCTACGACAACTTCTGCGGGCACGCCAAATCCCTGGACCAGCGGCTGGCCGATCTCGGTGCCACCAAGCTGCTCGAGCGCGCCGACTGCGAGGCCTACGATGACGAGCCGTTGCGGCGCTGGGCCGATTCGGTTACCACAGCGCTCGCCGGTGCCACGCCCGTCCCGGCCATCGCCGGCGGAGGTCCCGGCACCGTCATCCGCACCGAGTCTGACGAATTCACCAGGGCCAAGCCGATTTTGGCCGTACTGGCGCGCAACGAGCTGCTGACGACGTCGACCGCGGCCAAGGAGGTCCGTCAGTTCGGCTTCGACATCTCCGAGTACGACGTGAGTTATTCGGTCGGTGACTCACTGGGCGTCTATGCCAGCAACGATCCGGCCGTGGTCGACTCCTGGCTGGCGGCCACCGCACTCAACCCGGACTCGGTGATCGAGGTCGACGGTGTGGAGCAGTCGCTGCGCGATGCCCTCATCTCGTCATACGACATCTGTAGGGTGACGCCGGACCTGTTGCGGTTCGTCGCGGAGTCCTGCACGGACAAGTCCGCGGCCAAGATCCTGCGCAATTCCGGTGAGCGGCGCAGCAATTGGATGCGCAACCGCAACGGCCTCGACGTCGTGAGCGAGTTCGCGGTGCGCGCGGAGCCCGAACAGTGGCAAGAGGTTCTGGTCCGGCTGACCCCGCGCAACTACTCGATCTCGTCGAGCCCGCTGGTCAGTCCGCACGAGGTCCAGCTGACGGTGTCGGTGGTGCGCTACCGCGGTGCCGGCGGCTCGGCCCGGGGCGGAGTGTGTTCCACCTTCCTGGCCGGCCGCGCCGCGGCCGCGCCGGTGTTCCTGCAGCGGTCACCGCATTTCCGGCCGCCCGAGGACGCGGGCACGCCGATGATCATGGTCGGCCCGGGTACCGGCGTGGCGCCCTTCCGGGGATTCCTGCAGGAGCGCCGGGCGCTGGGGCACGGCGGTCGCAACTGGTTGTTCTTCGGCGATCAGCACCGCCGCGAGAACTTCTACTATCGCGACGACCTGGAGGACATGGTCGAGGACGGCTTTCTGAGCCGGCTGGATCTGGCGTTCTCCCGCGATCAGGCCGACCGGGTGTACGTGCAACACAAGATGCTCGACCGTGGGGCCGAGGTATGGCGCTGGCTCGATGACGGTGCCCACTTCTACGTCTGTGGTGACGCCTCCCGGATGGCCAAAGATGTGGACACCACGCTGACCACGATCCTGCGCACCCACGGTGCGATGTCCGAAGACGCCGCGCGCGACTACAAGCGGGAACTGGTCGCCCAGAAGAGGTACGTGCGAGACGTGTATTGAGCTCGCGTCATTGAACTCCAGTTACCGGCCCAGGTCGTTCCAGACGATCTTGGCGAGTTCATCACGGTCGGCCACGCCGAGCTTGATGCAGGCCCGGTAGATGTGTCCCTCCACGGTGCGGACCGAGACGGTGAGCCGTTCGGCGATGTCGCGGTTCGACAATCCCTGGGCCACCAGTCCGGCCACCTCGCGTTCTCGCGCGGTGACCGGCAGCGGGCGCGCGGCCGATCGGATCGCCGGGGTGGCGGCGCCGCCGCACTTGGACGCCAATTGCAGTGCGTGCGCGGCGGATTCGGTGCTGTTGCGGCGATGCCCGGCCTTGTCGTGCAGGGGCACCGCCTGAGCGGCGGCGTCAGCCGCCGACAGCAGCAGACCGACCTCCTCGAACGCGCCGGCCACCTTGTCCAGTTCGCTCGGGTCGGCGGCGGTCACGGCCGCGGCGTGTCGTGCGTAGAGGGCGGGCAGCGGCCCCTCCGTCCGGTCGACCAGGTCCTGCAGGCGGCGGGTCACGCTGCGGTCGCCGAAGCGTGCCGCGCTGTGCAGGGCCTCGGCCTCGACCGCGAACTGGCCGGACGAGTGCGCCGCATCGGCGGCCGCCCGGGCCAGGTCGATCGCCGAGCGGTGTCCGCCCTTGGCTGCGGCCAGCCAGGCCTTGGCGATCATCCGGAGGGGCTCGTGCAGTGCCATGAACTCGCCCGAGTGTTCCTTGGCATCCTCGAGCACCCGCTCGGCCTCGGCGGGGTTGCCCACCCCGGCGTATGCGCGGGCCAGTAGCAACCGGCCGGGCAGCTGCCAGGGCAGGGAGCTCTCGGCGTTCAGCGCGGCCAGGGCCTGTTCGATCGCCAGGATGGCGTCGCGGAACCGGCCGCTGTGCGTGGCCGCCACGCCTTCCATGATCTTGGCGATGGCCCAGCCGGCGAACTGGCCGGCCGAGGAGAATTCGGCGTACTCGGTGGCGCGCTGCTGGGCCAGATCCAACCGGCCGGTGTACGCCAGAGCCAGCACCTCGCCGTAGAACACCATGATCCGGACCATGCCGTCGGTGGTCTTGCGCTCGGTGCGGCACCGCGATGCGATCGGCAGGAAATCGTTGCCGCGACCGATCAACGGCATCGACAGGCCGGCCGCGAACGCCGCGAAATCCACCGCCTGCCGGGGCGCCTCAGGGTTTGCCAGCACCCGTTCGGCGATCTCCAGCCCCTCGGGAATCTTGTTCCGGTGAACGGCCATGCCCGCGCCGGTCGCATCGACGATCAGTCGGAGGGTCGGATGGGTGACCCGCTCCCGCAGGAGAGCCAGCACCTGATCCGCGCGCACCACATCGCCCATTGACCAGAAGAGGTTGGACAGTCGGGGAATGCCCCACTGCACGAGCTCCATCTCGTTGAGGTCGGCAGGGGAGAACTGCTCGAGGATGGCGTCGGCCTGTACCGGGTGGCCCTGCCACAACAGCGCGCGGGACAGTAGTGCAGCTGCGCTCAGGCCACCGCCGTGGGCGAAGGCCGCACGGGCCAGTTTCTCGCCGAGCGGAAGGTTGGACAGGAACACCGCATCCTTGGCGGCCGTGATCAGCAGTTCGATGTCGGTGCCCTGGTCGCTCTCGATGGCCAACTCGGCCAATTTGATTCGGCTGGCGGGCGAATCGAGGTTGCGTTCGTGCAGGATCTTGGCGATCCGGCCCCGCAGCTTGCGGGCCGACGCGGTGCCGACCCGGCGGCGCACCGCCTCGCCGAACAGTGGGTGGCTGAACCGAACATTGATCTGACCGTCGTCGGCGACGATCCGGATCAGGCCGCGCATCTCGGCCGCATCCACCGCTTCCTCCCCGGCCAATTCGGCCAGGGCATCGATGTCCAGGGGTTCGCACAGGGCCAGCAGTTTCAGTGCGTGCAGCACATCCTCACCGGCGTGCGCCAGGCGCTCGTCGAGCAGTTCGACCAGCCCGGACGGGATGACGGTGGGGCCGCGGAACTGCCACACCCCGTTGACCTTGGTCAACGTGCCCGCGTCGACGGCGCCCTCGACCATGTTGCGCAGGAACAGCGGGTTGCCGCCCGAGGTCTCCCACATCACGTCGGCGCTGAGCCCTTCGAGGGTTCCGCCGAGCACGGTTTCGATGAGAGCGATGCTCTGCTGCTTGGTGAACGGGCTGAGTTCGAAGCGCTGGAGGTAACCGTCTTTCCACAGTGAGGTGACGGCGTCGGGTACCGGCTCGCCGGTGCGGACCGTGGCCACCACGTGGCCGGAGCGCTCGACCGCGATCTGGTGCAGCAGCGTCGCCGACAGCTGGTCCAGCAGGTGGGCATCGTCGATTCCGACGATGGTGTCACCGTCGGCCACAAGGGATTCGCGTGCCGATCCGATGAGCGCGATGGGGTCTCGCGATCCCGACGACGACACCCAGTGGGCGAACGCGCCGAGCGGGATGCTGCGCGACGATTCGGTGCATGCGGTCCAGTGCACCTTCCGGCTCAACGATGCGGTGACGGTGCGCGCCAACGTGGTTTTGCCGACTCCGGCAGCTCCGACGAGGACGACTCCGCAGCTGTCCGTCCCGCTGAGGGCGGCCCGAATGGCCTCGTGCTCGGCGGGCCGGTCCAAAAGCTGCCACTGACCAGGCATGAATCCTGAGTCTAGGGGTACCGGGGCCGGATCGCTGCCGAACAAGGGGTCGACGGGGCGGTGTGTGTCGGCGGTGGAGGCGAATGTTCTTCCCATTGCAAGCATTTCCCGTTCGCTGAGGGTCAATCCGGAAGTTCGGCAATGTTGGCCGGCTCGTGCCGGTCGATGTGATTCATCTGGTGCCGGAAGTCGCTCGATGCCTCGTACACCTTGCGCTTCAACCGATTGATGGATCCCAGAGGCCGGTGTGCCTCGAGGCCGCGCCACGAGTTGAAGGACAGCACGTCGTCGCCGTACGCGCGGCGCAATGCGCTGTAGGGGTTCTGCTCGGGGAACACCACCTTGGCGACCGGTAGGTACGGGGATTTCCAGGGCTTCGTGGCGTCCTCGATCGGCATCTCCTTGGTGTCGAGGCACAGCTGCACGCTGAATGTGTATTCCGCGGAGTGCTTTTCGAAGAACGCCATGATCAGATCGCGGTGCTCATCCTGGCCGGGATTACGCGGAAGGGTCTGGTCGGCAAGCGCTTTCACCTCCGGTGAGGTGGGTTCGTATTTGAATCGCGCCACATAGTCGCCATAGCGGATCGGGGCGGAGGAGTAGAACGTCTCGCCCAGGATCGGACGGTTGGGCGCGACGAACACGGCCAGATTGGGCGGTATCGGCAGCCCGATCTTCTGGAGCGCGCCGAGCAGTTCACTGCCTGCCCACAGCGCGCCGTCGGACAACCGGGCCAGCAAGGTGGCGCTCAGCATCCCCAGCGTCCGGTAGGCATGGGCATCGGCGAACAGGAATTCCTCGTGGGTGACGAGCACGAAGTCCTGCGTGACATTCGGTGCATCGCCCATCGCGCGCTCGCCGTGCACGCCGATGGCTTTGATGCCGAGTCCGCGCACGCCGCGGTTCTTGTCGCTGCGCAGTACCCCCGAGGTGGTTGAGATGCGGGCGATCACCGGGAAGCTGCGCGCTTCGGCGAAAATTCCCTGGGCGAGCACCTCCGGCAGATCCGGATTGACGATGAGCTCGCCGCGCAGGATGGCGTGACTCTTGGCATGCGCGTCCCGCAGCCCGTGCTTGAACTTCTTGTACGCCCGTTCGTTGTTCTTGTGCAAGGCCTTGATGATCTTCTCGATGTCCTTGGCTTCGCCGGCCTTGGGTTGCTCGAGACTGTCGCGGTAGCGAACCGGGTCGAGGCTCTCTGCGAGGCGACGTACGTCGGCGGGGGCCATGGCTTCGGTCATGCGGATGCCTTTCTGGTGGGGGAGACGGGGTTCCAGGGGGCGAACGGGTTGGCGACCCCGGCCAGGGCCGGGGATAGTTCGGGAAAGTGGCGCAACAACACCGAGCGCATGTCGTTGTCCCGCACCCAGTTCATGCCGGCGACGGTGTAGGTCTCGTCACGGAAGTCGGTGGTGAAGAAGCGGTCGCTTTCCAGCCGACGGGTGGCCATCAGGATGAACACCCGGAACGCGGTGTCGCTGAAGCCGAATCCGGGCGGTTTGGGCTCGGCGTAGAGGCCGATCATCAGGTCGACGAGGTCCACGTCGTCGTCGTAGACCTCGCGCAGCTCGGCGGCCAGCACCGTCTCACCGGTCAGCTCCTCGAAAGTCTTCACCGGCCTGAGCCGGAACAACTCCCGGAACTGGTTGTAGCGCGGCACACCTCGTTCCCGGGACCGGATCAGGTCGATCGTGGCCAGATCCATCAGGGTGCCGTCGACGCGATGCATATGCTGCAGGTGCCGCGGGAAGTTGTGCAGCGACAACGCCCCGGGGTGGGCGCGACCGAAGGAGTAGAACAGGTCGGCCATCGGGCTTTCGGACAGCCGGGCACGCACATTGAGCACCGACAGTTCAGGAAGCTCGTGCTGAGCGGTGACGTGGTCGTCGGCCAGCGAGCGGAAGGTGAACTCGTCAGGGATCAGCGGGTGCATCCGGTACACCGCGACGAACTCCTCGGTCAACGAATACGGCACGCCGTGATGTGTGGTGGGTGAGCCGGGGATGCCGTGCAGCAGCGGACTGATGCTGATCCGACCGATGCTGTGTCGGAACCGGCGGCCCAACCGCTCGCCCAGCAGCCCGAACCAGTTGACGCGCATGGCCGTCACCGTCGTCGGGTGCGCGATGATGGCCGGCGTCCAGTCCACGGTGTGGATCTTGGCCATCAATGCGGAATTGACCAGGCGGGCCTTGTCGTAGAGCTGTTGGCCGGTGAGATAGGGGTACGCCTGGGCCAGGTGGTCGCAGATGGCGTTGTGCTCGCGCATGAACAGCGAGTGCAGCAGGGCCAGGCCCACCCAGAAGTTTCCCGCGGTGCCGGTCAGGTCGGCCGTCGCCTCGACCTCGGGCGGCGGCAGACCCGCGTCGTCGATACGCAGCTTGCCCTTATCGGGTGCGCGCAGGGCACGGGCGAATGCCGGTGTGGTCCCGTAGATCTGGGAGGCGTCCCACCAATGCGACTCCTGCGTGACGAAGGTTGGCGGCCCGACGGGACTGGGGTGGGGATCGGGCGGCGTGCGTTCGACCCGCATCGGTCGCTGGGGCCACGGGTCGTCGTCGTGCAACGGCACCACCCAGGGCTGGGTGGGGACCGAGCCGTGGGCGAACCAGTCGTGGACCTCGAACTGAATCCACGCCGCGGCCAGGAGATTCAGTGTGGTCGCGGGCTGAAAACTGTCGCGGGTCAGCAGGGTGCGGCTGATCAGCCGCGGGTTGGGTTCGAGCAGTTGCTGGGCGGATTCCGGATAGGAGTATTCGGGTGGGACGTTCCGGCCGAACCGGCAACCCACCGCACCCATCCTCGGGTCGCTGAGGTCGTTGTAGGAACCGTCGCGGGTGCGGGCGCCCAGGTAATTGCCGATGTCGACGGGTCCGCTCGGTGGGATCGGGGCAGGTTCGGCGGCATACAGATTCGACGCCCGCAGCTGGTGCCGCAGTCCGATCAGTACGGCCAGACCGACGATCTTGGGAAGGCGTGCCCAGCCCACCGACTGGTCGATGCCCTGAGCGATCCGTGCCGCGAGTGTGACCGTCACCGATCGGGACCGGGACCAGACCGCGGCGATGAACGCAGGAGCCTGTCTCGCCGTGGTCACCATTCGTTGTTTCCCTCCGGTGAGGATGTGCTGCCTCCCGAAACACGATTGTTGTTCACCGGGACAGGAATGACATGAGTAGTGGGCTACTCGATCCGACCTTGCTGATCGGTGTGCGTTTCGAGTAGTCGAATACGCGTGTATGTGCGGCTCGGCTGAGCGACGATCAATCGACGCAGGAAAACTTGGGGTGGCTGAGTATGCCGAGGAGCGCGGTGAGTTCAACGGGGGAAATCTGGGCAGATCGGGTGCTCAGTGCGCTGGGAGATCTGGAGGCGTCCGGCACCACCGCGGACATGCCGTTGTTGACCGAGACGGTCGCCGCCAAATTCGCTTCGAGATTCACCGAGCGTGACCGACAGTATGAGAACGTCAAACCATACTGGCACAACCGTGTTCATGATGCCGTCGCGGCACTGCGGAGGCGGAAGCTGATCGCGCCCAAGGCAGGGAAAAGCGCGGCGGTGCAATTGACCGAAGCCGGTCGAGGAGCCGTAGCCGATGCCCGCGAACGGGCCGAGGCTGTACCCGGGCCGGCGGTGCGGGCCGCGGCTCCTTCGGACGAACGCGCCCCCGCGCCACAGGTCGGGACTCCCGAACCCCCCAAACGCGACCCGGTTCTGGCCGGCGTCGTGACACCGCCGCTGCGCACGGCGATGGCGCGGGAGAGCAACGACACCCCGATACCGATCATGATCGAGCTCAACTTGACTTTCCAGCCGTCGGTGGCCGCCGCGATCGAAAGGGTAGAGGGGCTCTGGAAGCTGGTCGGCGGGGCGGGGATGCCCGTGCCGCTGGCCGATCAGTTCATGGCCGGGGATCTCACGTCCGACCAGATCAAGTCGATCGTGTCGGCCGATGCCGTCCCGCAGGTCTGGCCGCAGCGCGCGGTCTACCGGATCTGGCCGGACTTCGAAGTGCACCCGCAGATCGATGCCTCCTCGACCACCATCAAAGCCATCGCCGCTCAGCGATCGTTCGACAGCTTCGGTGAGGGAATCGTCTGGGCGGTGGTCGATTCCGGTATCGATGAGAAACACGCCCACTTCGCGGCGTACCACAACCTGAGTGATCCCGCGGTGGCCGATCTGCACCAAGACTTCACCGGCGGCAACGCCCCGCTGACCGACACCGACGGACACGGCACGCACGTGGCCGGGATCATCGCCGGTGGTTTGGTGGACCGTAAGCCCGAGGACATCGTGGTGGTCGAGAAGCGGCTCAACGACCCCGAGTTCGGCGGTGATCCGATCACCGCGCCGCGCACGGTGGCCGATCCGTCGCGGCTGGCGGGTATGGCGCCGAAGGCCAAGCTGGTGAGCCTCAAGGTGCTCGGGCCCGGCGATGACGCGTCGCGGGTGAGCCGGGTGATGCAGGCCCTGGCCTACGTCCGGAAGCTCAACGCCGGCAGCGAGCGGGTGCCCCGGATACATGGCGTGAATCTCAGTCTCGGCTACGAGTTCGACGCCGAGTGGTATGCCTGCGGGCAGAGCCCGATGTGCATCGAGGTCGACAAGACCGTGCGCTCGGGAGTGGTGGTGGTCGTGGCCGCGGGCAATTCCGGCTACGTGTCACTGAATACGGCGTTCAGCAAGGATTCGGTGAAGTTCACCGCCGACATGACGATCAACGATCCGGGTAACACCGAGAGCGCGATCACAGTCGGCTCCACACACCGGAGTTCGCCGCACACCTTCGGCGTCTCGTACTTCTCCTCCCGCGGCCCCACCGGGGACGGGCGGCGCAAACCCGACCTCGTCGCACCCGGCGAGCGCATCACCTCGGCAGCGGCCGGAAGCTTCCGGGACGCCGTGACCAATCAGATCGACGTCGGACCCGACGTCCCGGTGTATGTCGAGGAGAGCGGCACCAGCATGGCGGCGCCGCATGTGTCCGGCGCGATCGCGGCGTTCCTTTCGGTCCAACGCGAATTCGTCAGTGAGCCGGAGGCGATCAAACGCATCTTCGTCGACTCGGCCATCACGCTGAACCGCGACCCGGCGTTCCAGGGCAGCGGCATGGTGGACCTGATGCGTGCTATGCAATCCGTTTGACCTGAAAGGAATCCGATGACCAACGATGTGGCAGAACGGATCTGGCGACTGGTGTTCGACGCCGACGGCGACCCGGATCCGGACGTCCTGGCCGATCTGAAGACCCGGATCGGTGCGGCGGGGTTGACCGATCTGATCATCTTCTCCCACGGCTGGAACAACGACGAAGCGGCAGCGACGTCACTGTACAACCGATGGTTCGGGCTATTGGCTCCGCAACTCGATCCGGCTCACACAGTCGGGTTCGTCGGGCTGCGGTGGCCGTCCGAGCTGTGGCGTGACGAGCCGATCCCCGATTTCCCCGGGCCGGCGGCGCGCGACGCCGGGGGTGCGGCCGCGCTGGGCGACGACGTGGAGGTACCGGCCGGACCGGTGACGATCGATCCGGCTCAACTGGCCGACCTCAAGGACATGTTTCCCGACGGCAAAGAGCAGTTGGACACCATCGCCGGCCTGTTGGCCGCCCCGCCGAGCAACGAACGCCTGCCGGAACTGCTCGATGCATTGCGCGCGTTCAGCGCCGCCACCCAGACCGGGTTCAGCGATGGCGAGGCCGATAGCCCGGAGGCCGGTCCGGGAATGATCGCGCCGGACCAGGACCCGGAGAAGCTGTTCACCACCTTCGCTGACGAATTGGCGGCTGCCGGTGTGGAATTCGACGACGAAGGCGGGGGAGCAGCCGGCCTGGGCGATATCGCGGGCCGATTGTGGCAAGGGGCCAAGGAGGCGCTGCGCCAGCTCAGCTACTGGAAGATGAAGAACCGCGCCGGCGTGGTGGGCCGGCGCGGGCTGGGGCCGGTCATCGACCAGCTCCACGCTGACTTCCTCGACCTGCGGATCCACCTGGTGGGACACAGTTTCGGGGCCCGGGTGGTGTCGTATGCGCTCGCCGGGATGACCGATGTCCAACCCTCACCGGTCAAGGCGGTGACCCTGCTGCAGGGCGCGTACTCCCGGTTCAGCTTCACCGAGCGGCTGCCGTTCCGGAAGGGTGCGGGGGAGCTGGCGGGCATGCTCAATCGCATCGACGGCCCGTTGACGGTCTGCTTCTCCAGCCATGACCGGGCATTGGGGACGTTCTATCCGCTGGCCTCGGCCGCTGCGGGCGACGATGCGGCCGGAGTGGAGGATCCGTTGTTCCGCTGGCGGGCCATGGGCTCGAACGGGGCATACCAGTCGCAGACCCAGAGCCTGGGCGCCACGGGAGCGATTTACCCATTCCAGCCCGGGCAGATCCTGAACCTGGATTCTTCGGGTGTGGTGGCCAAGGATGACGGCCCGTCCGGCGCGCACAGCGACATCTTCCACGAAGAGCTGACCTGGGTTGCAGCCACCGCTGGGAAGTTGAACCCGGCCCGGGTGTGATGGCGGCTTCGCCGCTCATCACACTGCATCGGCTCAGAA
Source organism: Mycobacterium sp. DL99 (assembly GCF_004762045.1). Lineage (GTDB taxonomy): Bacteria > Actinomycetota > Actinomycetes > Mycobacteriales > Mycobacteriaceae > Mycobacterium. The sequence goes on along the minus strand of NZ_SJOM01000007.1, from coordinate 3,855,460 downwards.
ATGAAGGCGAGCGTTCATTTCGCTCGCCTTCGTTGTGTGTCCGAGGGGGGACTTGAACCCCCACGCCCGTTAATAGGGCACTAGCACCTCAAGCTAGCGCGTCTGCCATTCCGCCACTCGGACTCGCCAGCCTCTCGGGCTGGGCGCTTAAGGCTAACGGATTGGGTGCCGAAGACCCAAACCGGTGCCCCGGAGGGAATCGGTGGTACCAATGGACTCTGTGACGGTCCCCGACTCCAGCGCGGACGAGGTAGTCGATCTCGTCAGTGCGCTCATCCGATTCGACACCTCCAACACCGGTGATCCGGCCACCCTGAAGCCTGAAGCAGACTGTGCGGAATGGGTAGCCGACCGGCTCCGGGAGGTCGGCTACACGACTGAATACGTCGAGGCGGGGGCTCCGGGGCGGGGCAATGTCTTCGCGCGGCTGCCCGGCGCAGACCCGTCGCGCGGCGCGCTGATGATCCACGGGCACCTCGACGTGGTCCCGGCCGAGCCCGCCGATTGGAGCGTGCACCCGTTCTCCGGTGCGATCAAGGACGGCTACGTCTGGGGCCGCGGCGCGGTGGACATGAAGGACATGGTCGGGATGACCATCGCGGTGGCCCGGCATTTCAAACGGGCCGGCATCGTCCCTCCCCGCGACCTGGTGTTCGCATTTCTCTCCGACGAGGAGCACGGCGGCACGTACGGGGCCAACTGGCTGGTGGACAACCGACCCGACCTGTTCGACGGCGTCACCGAGGCGATCGGTGAGGTGGGCGGGTTCTCCCTGACCGTGCCCCGCAAGGATGGCGGGGAGCGTCGGCTCTACCTGATCGAGACCGCCGAAAAGGGGTTGTCGTGGATGCGGCTGACCGCGCGGGGCCGGGCGGGGCACGGCTCGATGGTGCACGACGACAACGCCGTGACGGCCATCGCCGGTGCTGTTGACCGGCTAGGCCGTCACCAGTTCCCGTTGGTCCTCAATCCGGCCGTGGAACAGTTCCTCACGGCGGTCGCCGAGGAGACCGGCTACGACTTCGACGTGAATTCGCCGGACCTGGACGGCACCATCGCCAAACTCGGCGGCGTGGCCCGGATCGTGTCGGCCACCCTGCGCGACACGGCCAACCCGACCATGCTCAATGCCGGTTACAAGGCCAACGTGATTCCCGCATCGGCGGAGGCCGTGATCGACTGCCGGGTGCTGCCGGGCCGTAAGGAGGCCTTCGAGCGCGAGGTCGACGAGTTGATCGGGCCCGATGTAACCCGCAGCTGGGAGCGGGATCTGCCGTCCTACGAGACGACGTTCGACGGTGATCTGGTGGACGCCATGAACGCGGCGATCCTCGCGCTCGATCCGGAAGCCCGCACCGTGCCCTACATGATGTCGGGCGGAACCGACGCGAAGTCGTTCCAGCGGTTGGGGATTCGATGCTTCGGATTCGCGCCGCTGCGGTTGCCGCCGGAACTGGACTTCGCGGCGCTGTTCCATGGTGTCGACGAGCGGGTGCCGGTGGACGCGCTGCAGTTCGGTGCGGGGGTTCTGGAACACTTTCTGCGGAACTGCTGACCGCACGAGCCGGTTACACGAGCCACGACGAGAGGGAACCATGAGCACATCTCCGTACGACAGCCTGCCGAAGCTGCCGACGTTCACCCTGACCTCCGAATCGGTCACCGACGGACAGCCGCTGGCCAATGATCAGGTCAGCGGGATCATGGGGGCCGGCGGTTCGGACGTCTCGCCGCAGCTGAGCTGGTCGGGCTTCCCGGCCGAGACCAAGAGCTTCGCGGTCACGGTGTACGACCCCGATGCCCCGACCGCCTCGGGTTTCTGGCACTGGGCGGTGGCTGATCTGCCCGCGACGGTGACCGAACTGCCCGCCGGTGCCGGTGACGGTGGCGACCTGCCCGGTGGGGCGGTCACGCTGACCAACGACGCGAGCCTGAAGCGCTACCTCGGTGCGGCCCCGCCGGCCGGTCACGGCCCGCACCGCTACTACATCGCGGTGCACGCCCTGCCGGTCGAGTCGTTGGGGCTGCCCGAGGGTGCCACCCCGGCCTACCTGGGCTTCAACCTCTTCGGCCAGGCCATCGCCCGCGCCGTCATCCACGGCACCTACGAGCAGAACTAGTTCGCGGCGCGCGGTGGGTCAGCGTGCAGCTGAACCCACCGCGTCGGTCAGCGAGGCGAACCCGCCGGCGTGCAGCCGTTCGGCGATGCCGTCGTGAATCTGTTTGGCCCACAACCCGCCGCCGTAGATGAACCCCGTGTAGCCCTGCAGCAGCGTGGCCCCGGAGACGATTCGCTCCCATGCGTCGTCGGCGGTTTCGATGCCGCCGACGCTGATCAGCACGAGCTTGTCGCCCACCCGGCGGTACAACCGGCGCAGCACCTGCAGGGACCGGTGTGCCACCGGGCGCCCCGAGATCCCACCGGTGCCCAGGTCTGCGACACCGGGGGTTGCCAGCCCGTCACGCGAGATGGTGGTGTTGGTGGCGACGATCCCTGCCAGCCCCAATTCGACTGCCAGGTCCGCGATTTCGTCGATATCGGTATCGGAGAGATCGGGGGCGATCTTGACCAGTACGGGCTTGTCGGTCTCGGCCTTGACCGCGGCCAGGATCGGCCGTAGCGATTCGACGGCCTGCAGATCCCGCAACCCGGGGGTGTTGGGTGAGCTCACGTTGACGACGACGTAGGCGGCCAGCGCGCTCACCAACCGGGTGCTCTCGGCGTAGTCGGCTACCGCGTCCTCGGGCGGGGTGAGCTTGGTCTTGCCGATGTTCACCCCGATCGGCACATCGGGGGTGTGCCGGGCCAACCGGATGGCCAGCGCCCCCGCGCCCTCGTTGTTGAACCCCATCCGGTTGAGCAGCGCGTGGTCTTCGGGCAGCCGGAACAGCCGCGGCTCGGGGTTACCCGGCTGTGGCTGCGCCGTGACGGTGCCCACCTCGGCGAACCCGAAGCCGAGTGCACCCCAGGTACCCAGGCCGCGGCCGTCCTTGTCGAAACCCGCGGCCAGGCCCATCGGGCCGGCGAACCGCATCCCGAACACCGTGCTGGCCAACGCCGGATCGGTCGAAGCCAGCCGTCGCGCCAGTGCGCGCCGCAGGATCGTGGGGCCGGTGACCGCGCGCAGCAGGGCGAACACCCACAGGTGAATCCGTTCCGGGGGCACCAGGAACAGCGCCCGCCGCAGAGCCGCGTAGATCACAGCGAAGGCGCCTGGGGTGTGCCCGGCATGGATGACGCGGTCTTCTTGCGGCGCAACAGCACCCGTCGGCTCCCATCTGTATAGGCCCGCACCCGGGTCAGTTCCCAGCCGCGGTACTCGGCCTCGATCGACAAGCGGATCGAGGCGCTGATCCTGGTGACATCCGGCGGTAGCCGCAGCGGTATCCAGTCGTATTCCTCGGAACGATCCTCGGCGACGACCTTGTCCCATCCGGGAGGCATGCGGCCCTGCTGGATAGTGGTCATCGGCGGCCCGACGCGGTGCGGATCACCTGCACACCGGCTCCCGAGCCCGACACCACGTAGAGGGTGTCGGTCTTGTCGTCGTAGGCCAGGGAGTTCGGTTGCTGCACGGTTCGATAACGCACCTTTTCCACCGGTATGCCGGTGGAGAGATCGTAACCAATCACGGTGTTGGCCGCGGTCTGCGACACCCACGCCAGCTCGGCGGATCCGGCCAGGCCGTAGGGGGCGGCGGGTACCGGGTAGCGCTGGCGCATGATCAACGGCTCGGTGCCGAACACCAATAGCTCGTCGCCGCGGGTATCGGCGACCAGGACCCGTCCGCGCGCATCGGCGGCCATGGTGGTGGCACCATCACCGGCCCGCAATGCCTGGGCGGCTTTGGTCCCGCTGGGGTTGACGGCTGTCACCGAGGTTTGCCCGCGGTCCAGAACCACCGCGGTGTTTCCTTGTGTGACAAGAGAATCCACTCGGGCGAAGATCTTGAGGTGGGCGGCCACGGTGTGGTCGCTGCCCAAGGTGTAGACCGCTCCGTCGGAGGTGCCCAGCACCGGATTGCCGTCGGCGCGCAGTGCGATCGCGGTGAACTCCACACCCTGGGCGCCGTCCACGTCGATTTTGCTGGCCTTGGCCGCGGCCACGTCGACCCGGAAGTATCCACCCCGGGTGGATGCCAGGATGTCGCCCTTGCCGTCGACGCCGAGCGCCGTGGCCGCGGGCAGCAGCGTCACGTCGCGCCGCGGCTGGTTTCCGGTCAGCAGGCTCAGTGTCGACTGGCCTTCTGGGCCGGGGGTCAGGACGGCCAGCGTGCCGGTTGCTGGGTCGAATAGGGCGCTCGCGGCGTGCCCGCGTAGTTCCCGGACCTCCCCGTCTGGTTTCGCCGCCACTGGGGGTGAAACGGCGGCCTGAGCGGGCTCGATGGTCGGAGGCGGGGCATCGGCGGGGTTGGACGTGCAGCCCGCGGTGAGCAGCAGGGCCAGCGCAACGAGGCCGGCGCGAACTGGCTGACCTGCAAGGATTGGGCGCAACGGATAGCTCTCGATCGGAAATGGATGGTCGGTGACGTGCAGGAATCCAGTTTAGGCATGGCCATTGGACCGAAATGGTCGCGTCTGCAACCAACGCGGCATAAGTCGAGGTATGGTTCGACCATGACCCTCGCCGCGGACCGGGAATTGGGTAACCGAGAGTTTGCTATGGAGGATATTTCCACTGGTGTACACGCCAGTGGGTTTGGCCAAGTTGGCGATGGCCGGAGTTTTTCTTTCCACATCGAACGTCAGCAGCTCATGATCGAGGTCTACCGCCCGCGGCTGTCGGGCCCGGTTCCGGTCGACGACGACGTAGTGGCCGTGGCCACCCGCAAACTGACCGATATCGACCTGACTGATGAACGCAGTCTGTCGGCAACGGTGCGCGACGCGGTCGCCGGCGCGCAGCCGGTTTCGCGTACCGCTCGCTGACGCATCTCGGCCCGCTCGCCACGGTACGGTCATCGTCGTGACTGACGTCGGTGCCATGTCCTGGCTGCAAGTTGTCGTGCTGTCGATTGTCCAGGGGCTCACCGAGTTTCTGCCGGTCTCGTCCTCGGGACACCTCGCGATCACCTCGCGGGTGTTCTTCGACGACGACGCTGGCGCCTCGTTCACAGCGGTGACTCAGCTGGGGACCGAGCTTGCCGTGCTGGTGTACTTCGCCCGGGACATCGGACGCATCATCAAGGCCTGGTTCAGTGGACTGTTCAACGCGGCGCACCGGTCGGCCGACTACTGGCTGGGCTGGTGGGTGATCATCGGCAGCATTCCGATCGGCGTGTTCGGGCTGCTGTTCAAGGACGAAATCCGTACCGGCGCACGCAATCTGTGGCTGGTGGCCTCGGCGCTCATCGTGTTCTCGGCGGTGATCGCAGCGGCCGAGTACTACGGCAGGCAGGTTCGCCGCGTCGAGCAGCTGACCTGGCGCGATAGCATCATCGTCGGCCTGGCCCAGTGTCTGGCCCTGGTGCCGGGGGTCTCCCGCTCGGGCGCGACCATCAGCGCCGGGCTCTTCCTGGGCATGGAGCGCGAGCTGGCTGCCCGGTTCGGCTTCCTGCTGGCGATCCCCGCGGTGTTCGCCTCGGGCATCTTCTCCCTGCCCGATGCCTTTCACCCGGTCGGGGAGGGGATGAGCGCCAGCGGGGCCCAACTGCTGGTGGCCACCGTGATCGCGTTCGTCGTGGGCTTGGCCGCCATCGCCTGGTTCCTGAAATTCCTGGTGTCGCACAGCATGTACTGGTTCGTCGGCTACCGGGTGGTGCTGGGCGTGGTGGTGCTGGCGCTACTGGGTACCGGGGTGGTCGCCGCGCAATGATCCAGACCGGGAGGGCATGGCCGATGACCGACGAGCGCTCGCACGAGGAGTCGAAATGACCGTGATCCTGCTGCGCCACGGCCGGTCGACGTCGAACACCGCGCATACCCTCGCCGGCCGCAGTGAGGGTGTCGAACTCGACGAGCGCGGCGCCGAACAGGCCGCAGGCCTGGTCGCGCGAATCGGAGAATTACCGGTGACCGCGATCGTGCACTCGCCGCTGTTGCGCTGCGAGCGCACGGTGGCGCCGCTGGCCGAGGCGCTCGCGTTGCAGCCGATCGTCGATGACCGGCTCACCGAGGTGGATTACGGCAGCTGGACCGGCCGTGCCATCGGCGAGCTGGTCAAGGAACCGCTGTGGGCGGTCGTGCAGCAGCAGCCCAGCGCGGCGGTGTTCCCCGACGGTGAGGGATTGGCCCAGGTGCAGGCTCGTGCCGTCGCCGCGGTGCGGGAACGCGACCGCGCGTTGGCCGAACAGCATGGTGCCGACGTGCTTTGGGTCGCCTGCACCCACGGTGACGTGATCAAGGCGGTGCTGGCCGATGCCTTGGGCGTGCATCTGGATGGATTCCAGCGCATCACCGCCGATCCCGCGTCGATGAGCGTGATCCGCTACACCGACCTCCGCCCATTCGTGATGCACATCAACCACACTGGCGCGCAGTTGAGCGCCGGGCTGGCGGCCAAACCCGCCACCGACGCCGTGGTGGGTGGGTCCACCAACTGACCCGCGGTACTGCTACCGGTATTTTGGAAGGTGCCATGGCCCGCGCAATTCATGTTTTCCGTACTCCCGACCGCTTTGTGGCCGGGACTGTCGGCCAACCCGGTAACCGCACCTTCTACCTGCAAGCTGTCCATGACAAGCGAGTGATCTCGGTGATCCTGGAAAAGCAGCAGGTCGCCGTGCTGGCCGAGCGGATCGCCGCCCTGTTGACCGAGATCAACCGCCGCTTCGGCACACCGATCCCGCCGGAAACCGGCGAGGTGAGTGACCTGCTGCCCCTGGTCACCCCGGTCGACGCCGAGTTTCGCGTCGGGACGATGGGCCTGGGCTGGGATTCGGAAGCGCAGACCGTCGTGGTGGAGCTGCTTGCGGTCTCCGAAGGCGAGTTCGACGCGTCGGTGGTCCTCGACGATGCCGAGGACGGCCCCGACGCCGTGCGGGTGTTCCTCACCCCGGAGTCGGCACGGGAGTTCGCCACCCGGTCCAACCGGGTGATCTCGGCCGGACGCCCGCCGTGTCCGCTGTGTGATGAGCCGCTGGATCCCGACGGTCACATCTGTGTGCGTACCAACGGCTATCGGCGCGGTGAGGTGGCCGGGTCCGAAGATGACGCAGAATCCTGACGGAACCCCGGCCCGGTCCAGAACTGATGGCGCGGTGCTGGCCGACGGCGAACTGACGGTGATCGGCCGGATCCGGTCAGCCAGCAACGCCACCTTCCTGTGTGAGGCGACCTCCGGTGAGCGGCAGGTCCATTGCGTGTACAAGCCGATCCGGGGCGAGGCGCCGCTGTGGGATTTCCCCGACGGCACATTGGCGGGCCGCGAGCTGAGTGCATATCTGGTGTCGGCCGCTTTGGGCTGGAACATCGTGCCCCACACCATTATTCGTGACGGGCCGGCCGGGCCGGGCATGCTGCAGCTGTGGGTGGAACAGCCCGGGGATCAGGTGGGCGACGAGCCCGACTCCGGCCCCGATCTGGTGGACCTGGTGCCGGCCGGGAACCTTCCGCCGGGTTTCCTGCCGATCCTGCAGGCCTATGACTACGCCGGCGACGAGGTGACGCTGGTGCACGCCGACGATCGCCGGCTGTTCCGCATGGCGGTGTTCGACGTGCTGATCAACAACGCCGACCGCAAGGGCGGGCACATTCTGGCCGGGCTCGACGGGGGCGTGTACGGCGTGGACCACGGGGTGAGCCTGCATGTCGAGGACAAGCTGCGGACCGTGCTGTGGGGCTGGGCAGGAAAACCCGTCGACGACGAGACCCTGGCCGACGTCGCGGCGCTGCGCGACGGGTTCGGCGGTCTGGCCGAGCAGTTGTGCATACACATCACCGAGGCGGAGATCGCCGCGTTGCGGTCCAGAATCGTTGGGTTACTGCACAATCCGGTGATGCCGACGCCCGATCGGCACCGGCCGATCCCGTGGCCGGCCTTCTAGCGGGTGCGCCCGAACCTCTCGAACGGATTCCAGGACTAGCTGCCCCCTACCGCCAGTTTTTCGGCGGGGTTCTGCGCGGTCATGGACCTCCTACTGCGGCAGGGGCTTTCGCCACTGGGAAACACTGAGCTCGACGCGGCTGCGATGCGATCCCGACCATGAGGTGCCGAGGCCATAGTGGTTGGCCAGCAACACGATTCGTTCACCGACCGCGGTGTCGGTGCGCTCGGTGATTTCGGCGACTGCCGCCTCGTCGCCGGCGGCGGCAGCGCTCAGCAGCGAGTCCGGCAGCGCCGGGTGGGGCCGAAACGAACTGAAACCCAGATACAGGGTCGGCTCGGCGTCGCCCAGTCGCAGCGCATCCTGCTCGTGGAAATACGTGTAAGCCCACTCCCGATAGCGGTACCAGTCCTCGGGGTCCGGATTGGGGGAGCGCTCGTCATCGATGTCGTGGGTCGCGCAGGTGACACAGCAGGAGAAGCACATCCGCGCCAGGATGCCCTCGGATTCGAGCTGGGCGAAGGTGTACTGCAACCGGCCGTAGTCGCCCGTGTCGGCCCAGACGGCCTGCTCGGCCAGGCGCCGGCGCCACATCGAATCCACCAGTTCGACCGCTTCCCCGGGATCGACCACGCCGGAGTCATCGACCCAGGCGCGAGTCATATCGAGGATTTCGTCGTACCCCCAGAACCCGGCGACCAGGTGAGAACGGATTAACGCACTGAGCTCGTCGCGGTCACCGGTTTGCCAGTCGAGGCTGCGCATTGCCCGACCCTACTGGCACAACCGTCCCCGTCAGCGCACCAATCGGACCCGGCCCGGCTACCGCGTCGACGTAGCATTCCGTCCGCGTACCTGCGACACCACCGTGCGGATCGCATCGACGACTGCGTCAGGCCTCTCCAGCTGAATGACATGACTGGAATCGTCGAGCTTGCGATGCGTGCTCCGGGTCGACCAGGTCGCCTCCTCCACCTGCATCTCCCACCACGCCTGTTGCATTCGGTCGAACTGGTCACGGGTCATGCCGGTGCCCGCCCGCTCGGATTCGCTGTAGGCGCTCCAAGGCTTGCCCCGGGAGAGGACGGCCAGGGGCCGGTCACCCAGTTCGCGGAAGGTTCCCGCCTCCCGCAACGTGCTCTCCATCGCTTCGGCTTCGTCGAATGAGGCGGCCAGTGAGACGGGCTGATAGGCACCGATTGCGCGCACGACGTCAGGCGGTAGTTCCTTCACGGTCGGCCCGGGGATGAGCAGCCGCGGCAAGCCCGTCCAAGCCAGATACCGCAGGACTTTGAACAACGCGGGGATGCCGTCTTCCGGGCGTGCGGTCGCGGCCGCCAACCGGTCGGTCTGATCCGGGTGGGCGGCGTCGACGAAGACCAGGCCGGCTACTTCGCTCCCGAAGTACTTGGTGAAGATCATCGTGAAAGGGCCGCCGAGCGATGCCCCGACCATGACGTAGGGCGGCGATTCGTTTGCCGCCCGCAGTGTTCGCTGAAGATCGGTGACAACCGCGACGGGGTCACGTGGCCCGTCGCTGGCAGACTCGCTCCACATGAGTCCGGCGCGATCGTAGGAACACACCCGGGTGAATGTGGCCACTTGTCGATGCACCGGGAACCACAACGCGGACCCGCTCGTGTCGGCACCGGATTCGAGTACCACTGTTGGCGAGCCGTGGCCGCGACAGTCGAGATGAATGGCGCGTCCGCCGATATCGATCATCTTGCCCGGGGCTGGAAACTCCGCGGCGGCGCGGTTTCGTTCGATCTGTTCCCATGCCGCGCCCGACCCGATCACCGCGACCACAGTCGCCAGGACGCACAGCGGGATCACTTTGACGAGTCGCCTCACGCTGCCAAGTTACCGGCGCGCCAGGGCAACCCGGGCCCCGATCCGACGCCCGATGTTCGGGCCATCGATACTGGCTTGATGCACTCGACCGACGCCGACCTGGCCGCCGCAGTGGCCAAGGAGGCCGGTGAGCTGTTGCTGGCGGTGCGCGAGGAGGTCGGTTTCTACGACCCGTACTACCTCGGCGACGAGGGGGACCGGCGATCCAACGCGCTGATCCTCGATCGCCTGGCCCAGGCCCGCCCCGGTGATTCGGTGCTCAGCGAGGAGGCGGTCGACGACCTGGCCCGTGTCGAGGCCGATCGGGTCTGGATCGTCGATCCGGTGGACGGCACGCACGAGTTCTCCTTGCCCGGCCGTGAGGACTGGGCGGTGCACATCGCCCTGTGGCAGCGTTCGGTGGGTGTCGACGGAGGCCTGTCGGATGCGGTGGTGGCCCTGCCCGCCCGGAGTGAGGTGTATCGCAGCGATACGGTCACCCCGCCCGGGCCGCGGCGGCCCGGCCCCCTGTTGATCACCGCGAGTTCGAACCGCCCGCCGGCGGTGCTGTGGCGGATGCGTGAGCAGCTCGATTTCCGGATGGTGCGCATCGGCTCGGCCGGGGCCAAGGCGATGGCCGTGGTGCGCGGTGACGTCGACGCGTACATCCATGCCGGCGGGCAGTGGGAGTGGGATTCGGCTGCACCTGCGGGTGTGGTGCTGGCTGCGGGCCTGCACGCGTCCCGGCTGGACGGCTCGGAGCTGCGCTACAACCGCGCCGACCCGTACCTGCCGGACTTCGTGATGTGCCGCAAAGAGCTGGCACCCATCCTGCTGGAGGCCATCGGGGTGGCCCGGTGAGAGTTCTCCGGTGCCGGCCGAGGCGGGATGCGGGAATGAAACCGTCGGCGGCGTTGTCTGACTTGCTGAACTGTGTGGGACCGACCGGCGGGAGGCCGTCCTGAGCGAGCACCTTAGAGTCGAAGCCATGCAATCGTGGTCGGCACCGTCAATTCCGGTGCTGGAAGGGCGTGGTCCGCAACTGCGGCTGTACGACAGCGCCGACCGGCAGGTACGTCCGGTCACGCCGGGACCGACGGCCACCATGTACGTGTGCGGCATCACCCCCTATGACGCCACCCATCTGGGCCACGCCGCGACCTACCTGACTTTCGATCTGGTGCACCGGCTGTGGCTGGACGCCGGGCACACTGTGCACTACGTGCAGAACGTCACCGATGTGGATGATCCGCTGTTCGAGCGGGCCGACCGCGACGGCATCGACTGGCGGGACCTCGGTGACCGCGAAACCCAACTGTTCCGCGAGGACATGACGGCCCTGCGGGTGCTGCCCCCGCAGGACTACGTGGCCGCCACCGAGACCATCTCCGAGGTGGTCGAGTTGGTGGAGAAGATGCTTGCCTCGGGTGCGGCCTACGTCGTCGACGACGCCGAGTATCCCGACGTGTACTACCGAGCCGACGCCACGGTGCAGTTCGGCTACGAGTCGGGCTATGACCGCGACACCATGCTGCGGCTGTTCGGCGAGCGAGGCGGTGACCCGGACCGCGCCGGCAAGGGTGACGAACTCGACGCCCTGCTGTGGCGGGCTCAGCGGCCCGGTGAGCCCAGCTGGCCCTCGCCCTTCGGGGCGGGCCGGCCCGGCTGGCATGTCGAGTGCTCGGCGATCGCGCTGACCCGCATCGGCTCGGGCCTGGACATCCAGGGTGGCGGCAGCGATCTGATCTTCCCGCACCACGAGTTCTCCGCCGCGCATGCCGAATCCGTCACGGGGGAGCGGCGTTTCGCCCGCCATTACGTGCACGCGGGCATGATCGGCTGGGACGGGCACAAGATGAGCAAGAGCCGGGGCAACCTGGTGCTGGTGTCGCGGCTGCGCGCCCAGGGCGTGGATCCGTCGGCCGTGCGGCTCGGGCTGTTTGCCGGGCACTACCGCAGCGACCGGTCCTGGAGCGATGAGGTGCTTGCCGAGGCCGAGGACCGGCTGGAGCTGTGGCGCGTTGCGACCACGATGCCCGCCGGTCCGGATGCGACCGACGTAGTGGCCCGCGTTCGGCAGTACCTCGCCGACGATCTCGACACGCCGAAAGCCCTTGCGGCGCTGGATGCTTGGTCGAAGGATGCGGTGTCATACCTTGGTCATGACCGGGAGGCGCCGCGCACCGTGGCAACTGCCGTCGACGCACTGTTGGGTATAGAACTCGGGTACCCGCGACGGTATGTTGACGGTGATGGCAACCACATCTTCATCTGACAAAGTCGTCTTCATCACCGGCGGTGCACGCGGCATCGGCGCCGAGGTGGCCCGCAGGCTGCGGCGCAGGGGCGCCAAACTGGTGCTCACCGACCTCGATGAGGCGCCGTTGAGTGCGCTGGCCGCCGAACTCGGCGAGGAGCACGTGCTGACCGCGCTGGCCGACGTGCGCGATCTGGCCGCCATGCAGAAGGCCGCCGATGCGGCCGTCGAGCGGTTCGGCGGCATCGACATCGTGATGGCCAACGCGGGCATCGCCAGCTTCGGTTCGGTCATGCAGGTGGATCCCGAGGCGTTCAAGCGGGTCGTCGACATCAACGTCGTCGGGGTATTCAACACCGTGCGCGCCACCCTGCCGGCAGTCGTCAAGCGGCGCGGGTACGTGCTGGTGGTGTCCTCCCTCGCGGCATTCACCTCGGCACCCGGGCTGGCCGCCTACCACGCCTCCAAGGCCGGCGCCGAGTACTTCGCCAACACGCTGCGCCTGGAGGTGGCCCACCTCGGCGTCGACGTCGGCTCGGCGCACATGAGCTGGATCGACACCCCGCTGGTGCAGGACGCCAAGTCGGACCTGTCGGCGTTCCGGGAGATGCTGTCCAAGCTGCCGCCGCCGCTGAACCGGACCACCACGGTCGACGCCTGTGGCGCCGCCTTCGTCAAGGGCATCGAGGGACGCAAGAATCGCATCTACAGCCCGGAGTGGGTCGGGGTGTTCCGCTGGATCCGGCCGTTCGTCACCACGCCGCTGGCAGAGCGCGACATCCTCAAGTTCACCCCGACACTGCTGCCGAAACTCGACGCGGAGGCAGCCGCACTCGGCCGCTCGACGAGTGCCCGCATCGAGGCCCTGGAGAAGCCGGAGACTTAGCGGTTTCAACGCCGAGCGGCCAGTTATGACACGTGATCCGGCAGTTTCCGTGCACTAGGTGGCCACTCGGCGTGAGCCGGGAAGTTCAGCGGCCTCTGCGCCGCAGGTAGCGCTCAAACTCGGCCGCCAGCGCGTCGCCGTCGATCTTGCCGAGCACCTCGTGCATGTCGACCTCGGCGTCGCCGCGCTGTTCCAACGAGGCGACGTACTCCGCGATCTCCTCGTCTTCGGCGGTCATCTCGGTGACGGCCTGTTCCCATTCCTCGGCGGCGGCGGGCAGGTCGGCGAGTGGTACCTCGACGTCCAGCACGTCCTCGACCCGGCGCAGCAGGGCCACGGTCGCCTTGGGGCTGGGCGGCTGCGACACGTAGTGCGGCACCGCGGCCCAGAAAGTCACTGCCGGGATACCGGCCTGCACGCAGGCGTCCTGGAACACCCCGGCGATCCCGGTCGGGCCTTCGTAGCGGGTCTCTTCCAGGCCGAAGAATTTGGCCGACTCGGCTGAATAGGCCGAGCCCGACACCGGCACGGGCCGGGTGTGCGGGGTGTCGGCCAGTAGCGCGCCCAGGATCACCACGGTCTGCACGTTGAGTTTGTCGGCGATGGCCAGCAACTCGGCGCAGAAGGTGCGCCAGCGCATGTTGGGTTCGACGCCGTGCATCAACACCACGTCATGGTTGCTGCCCGGGGGACGGCAGTGCGAGATCCGCATCGACGGCCAGACCAGCTCCCGCGTGACGCCGTCGACCTGGCGGATCACCGGTCGGTTCACCTGATAGTCGTAGTACGACTCGTCGTCGATCTCGACGATCGGCTGGGCCTCCCAGATCGCATCCAGGTGGTCCAGCGCGTCACTGGCCGCGTCGCCGGCGTCATTCCAGCCCTCGAAGGCGGCCACGATCGTGGCGTCCTTCAGTTCGGGCAGGTTCAAACTCCGGCCGGCGTTCGGATACGACGGTGTCACACCTAGAGGGTAAGCCTTGTCGGGTGCCGATGAGCCCGTTGTGCACGTGGGTCGCCGCCGCGCCGATAGGCGGTGTTTGATAGACCGACTACCCTGTTCATGTGACTGTCGCTGACAAATCTGCCTACGGCACCGACCCGCTCGACACCCGGTCGAAGCGCGTAGTGGCAGGCCGCGGCGCGGTCGAGGTGAAATACGTTCGGCTGCAATCTGGTTAACCCTGGTGCCTACGACATTGCTGACAAGATCGGTGAGCTGTCAATCAAGGGCACCGCGATCGCCACGCGGGTGGGGGTCGATCGTGGCGACGGGTTGGGCGTCCAAACGTCTGTCGGATGACGACGTAGACTCTTCTGGTCGAGAGGCGTTGCAACGGTTCCGGGTTCCTGCCCGTATCCGCCACGCTCGGCAGAGTCAAGGACGCCTTCCGTTATGGAAGGAGTGCACGTGACCGCTGTTGAGTCGACGACCTTTACGCCGAACATCCGCCCTGACTGCACCGACGAACTGACGGCGGCCATGCGCGAGCGGATCATCGTGATCGACGGCGCGATGGGCACCGCGATTCAGCGGGACCGGCCCGACGAGGCCGGCTACCGCGGCGACCGGTTCACGGAGTGGCCAACCGCGCTTCAGGGCAACAATGACCTGCTCAATCTGACGCAGCCGCAGATCATCGAGGGGATCCACCGCGAGTACCTCGAGGCGGGCGCCGACATCCTGGAGACCAACACGTTCAACGCGAACGCGGTCTCGCTCAGCGACTACGACATGGCGGACCTCAGCTACGAGCTGAACTACGCGGGCGCCGCCCTGGCCCGTAAGGCCGCCGACGAGTTCAGCACCCCCGAGAAGCCCCGCTACGTCGCCGGCGCCATCGGGCCGACGACGCGGACCGCGTCGATCTCGCCAGATGTCAACGACCCCGGAGCCCGCAACGTCTCCTACGACCAGCTGGTCGCCGCCTACCTCGAAGCCGCCAACGGCCTGGTCGACGGTGGTGCCGACCTCCTCATCATCGAGACGATCTTCGACTCGCTGAACGCCAAGGCGGCGGTGTTCGCCGTCGAGACGCTGTTCGAGGAGCGCGGCCGCCGGTGGCCGGTGATCATCTCGGGCACCATCACCGATGCTTCCGGCCGGACGTTGTCCGGTCAGGTCACCGAGGCGTTCTGGAATTCGATCAGGCACGCGAAGCCGATCGCCGTTGGCCTCAACTGCGCCCTGGGCGCCCCGGAGATGCGGCCCTACATCGCCGAGATGGCGCGGATCGCGGACACCTACGTCTCCTGCTACCCGAACGCCGGCCTTCCGAACGCCTTCGGCGAGTACGACGAGTCCCCGGAGCATCAGGCCGGCTACATCGCCGAGTTCGCCGAGGCCGGCCTGGTCAACCTGGTCGGTGGTTGCTGCGGAACGGCGCCGGCGCACATCGCCGAGATCGCCAAGGTCGTCGAGGGTAAGCCGCCGCGCGAGCTGCCGGATATCCAGGTGGCCACCCGGCTCGCGGGTCTGGAGCCGCTCAACATCACCGACGACTCCCTGTTCGTGAACATCGGTGAGCGCACCAACATCACCGGCTCCGCCCGGTTCCGCAACCTGATCAAGGCCGAGGACTACGACACCGCGCTGTCGGTCGCGTTGCAGCAGGTCGAGGTCGGGGCGCAGGTCATCGACATCAACATGGACGAGGGCATGATCGACGGCGTCGCCGCGATGGACCGGTTCACCAAGTTGATCGCGGCCGAGCCGGACATCAGCCGCGTCCCGGTGATGATCGACTCCTCCAAATGGGAGGTCATCCAGGCGGGCCTGAAGAACGTGCAGGGCAAGCCGATCGTCAACTCGATCTCCATGAAGGAGGGCGAGGAGAAGTTCATCCGTGAGGCACGGCTGTGCCGCAAGTACGGCGCCGCCGTCGTCGTGATGGCCTTCGACGAGCAGGGCCAGGCGGACAACCTGGAGCGCCGCAAAGAGATCTGCGGGCGCGCCTACCGGATCCTGACCGAAGAGGTCGGCTTCCCGGCCGAGGACATCATCTTCGACCCGAACTGCTTCGCGCTGGCGACCGGTATCGAGGAGCACGCGACGTACGGGATCGACTTCATCGAGGCCTGCGCCTGGATCAAGGAGAACCTGCCCGGGGTGCACATCTCCGGCGGCATCTCGAACGTGTCGTTCTCGTTCCGGGGCAACAACCCCGTGCGCGAGGCGATCCACTCGGTGTTCCTGTTCCACGCCATCAAGGCCGGTCTGGACATGGGCATCGTCAACGCCGGTGCGCTGGTGCCCTACGACTCGATCGACCCCGAATTGCGGGACCGGATCGAGGACGTCGTCCTGAACCGTCGCGAGGACGCGGCGGAGCGGCTCCTGGAAATCGCGGAACGGTTCAACAGCAAGGACAAGGCCGAGGATCCCGCGGCAGCCGAGTGGCGCAGCCTCCCGGTGCGCGAGCGGATCACCCACGCCCTGGTCAAGGGCATCGACGCCCACGTCGACTCCGACACCGAGGAGTTGCGGTCCGACATCGCCGCGGCAGGTGGCCGCCCGATCGAGGTGATCGAGGGCCCGCTGATGGACGGCATGAACGTCGTCGGTGACCTGTTCGGCGCGGGCAAGATGTTCCTGCCCCAGGTGGTGAAGTCGGCCCGGGTGATGAAGAAGGCCGTTGCGTACCTGCTGCCGTACATCGAGGCGGAGAAGCAGCCGGGCGACGCCGACACCACCAACGGCACGATCGTGATGGCCACCGTCAAGGGCGACGTCCACGACATCGGCAAGAACATCGTCGGGGTCGTCCTGCAGTGCAACAACTACACCGTGATCGACCTCGGTGTGATGGTGCCCGCTCAGAAGATCCTGGACGCGGCCAGGGAGCACAACGCCGACATCATCGGGCTGTCCGGCCTGATCACCCCTTCCCTGGACGAGATGGTCAACTTCGCCGTCGAGATGGAACGCGAGGGGCTTCAGATTCCGCTGCTCATCGGTGGCGCGACCACCTCGCGCGCCCACACGGCCGTGAAGGTGGCACCGCGTCGCAGTGGTCCGGTGGTGTGGGTCAAGGACGCTTCCCGTTCGGTGCCGGTCGCTGCCGCGCTTCTGGACGACAAGCAGCGGCCGGCCCTGTTGGAGGCCACCGCGACCGACTACGCCGCCCTTCGCGAACGGCACGCCCAGAAGAACGAGCGGCCGATGCTGACGCTGGAGAAGGCCCGCGCCAACCGGACGCCGATCGAGTGGGACGGCTACACGCCGCCGGTGCCCGCCCAAGGCCTCGGCGTGCGGGAGTTCCATGAGTACGACCTCGCCGAGCTGCGCGAGTACATCGACTGGCAGCCGTTCTTCAACGCCTGGGAGATGAAGGGCCGGTTCCCCGACATCCTCAACAACCCGGTCTCGGGCGAGGCCGCCCGCAAGCTGTACGACGATGCCCAGCAGATGCTCGACACCTTGATCAAAGAGAAGTGGCTCAAGGCCAACGGGGTGATCGGGTTCTTCCCGGCGAACGCGGTCGGCGACGACATCGAGGTCTACACCGACGAGACCAGGACCGAGGTGCTGACCACGTTGCACAACCTGCGCCAGCAGGGCGAGCACCGGGACGGCATCCCGAACCGGTCACTGGGTGACTTCATCGCGCCCAAAGACACCGGCCTGGCCGACTACGTCGGCGCCTTCGCCGTCACCGCGGGGCTCGGCAGCCAGGACAAGATCGTGGAGTTCAAGGCGGCCCTCGACGACTACAGCGCCATCCTGCTGGAGTCGCTCGCCGACCGGCTGGCAGAGGCTTTCGCCGAACGGATGCACCAACGGGTCCGCGAGGAGTTCTGGGGATATCAGCCTGACGAGCAGCTGGACAACGACGCACTCATCGGGGAGAAGTACGTCGGCATCCGCCCCGCCCCCGGCTACCCGGCCTGCCCGGAGCACACCGAGAAGGCGACGCTCTGGGAGCTGATGGACGTCCAGAATCGGACCGGGATCGAGCTGACCGAGTCGATGGCGATGTGGCCCGGTGCTGCCGTCAGTGGCTGGTACTTCTCGCACCCGCAGTCGCAGTACTTCGTGGTCGGCCGGATGGCTCAGGACCAGGTCGCCGACTACGCGAGGCGCAAGGGCTGGACCCTGGCCGAAGCCGAGCGCTGGCTCGCCCCCAACCTCGGGTACAACCCGGAGGACTGAGCACGCCGAAACCGGGTGCGCCCGAACGGTTCACGGACGCACCCGGTCTGGCGGCTAGCCGAACAGGTCCCGATTCCGGGCCGCCCACTGCGCCATCGATTCGGCCGGTGTGCCCGTGAGCCGTTCGACGTTGTCGTTGGCGGCCTGGGGTTGCGGATCGCCCTCGAAAAGGTCGAGGTACCACTGCGCGCCGTCGCCCATGACAGGGCGCAGCAATTCTTCGGCCTCGGCCCGGCCGCACCGCTGCACCTCGACTGATTGGCCGAGCCCCGCTCCGATCTGGCGGGCGATGTCGCCGCGGCACAATGCGACCGGACCGGTGAGTTCGTACATCGCGCCGGGATGGGCGTCCGCCGGTGCCGTCAACAGATGCGCCGCGACCCGGGCGATGTCGTCCATGGATACCGGTGATTCGACGTAATCCGGATTGATGTCACGGACCGTACCGGTCTTGATCTGCGGGGCCCACATCGCGAAGTTCTCGCAGAACTCGCCGGGCCCGAGCTGGGTGTGCGCCAGTCCCGAGGCGGCGACCGCATCGGCGTGTTCGGCCCAGTGTGCACCGCCGGACAGTGCCACCACGTGTTGCACACCCGCCCGCACCATCAGCTCGAGTGTGGGCCCGACGGTGGCCGGGAACGGGGCCAGGTAAACGCGTTCGACGCCTTCGAAGGCAGCCGGCAGCGTCTCCGGCCTACCCAGGAAGCCGGTGATTGCTGTCACAGATTCCGGCAGCGCCGCCTTCGCCGGATTTGTGGTCAGTGCGCGGATGTCGTGGGCGCCCAACGTGATCAGATGATCCACGACGCGCCTGCCGATGTTCCCTGTGGCTCCCGTCACCAATATCGTCATGCTCCCACGCTAGCGACGGGGTCGGACAATGCCAGAATGGCTGTCATGCAGGCGGTGCTGTGGGACATGGACGGCACGCTCGTCGACTCCGAAAAGCTGTGGGACATCGCCATGCAGGCCCTGTATGCGCGGATGGGCGGGGTGCTGACCGCGGAGGTACGGGAATCGACGGTCGGCGGCTCTGCCGAGAGCGTGATGCGAATCGTCTATGACGATCTGGGGCTGGAACCTGACCCTGGCGCCATGGCCGAATCGGCCGATTGGTTGCACGACTACACCGGCGAGTTGTTCGAGCAGGGCCTGCCGTGGCGGCCGGGTGCCCAGGAGATGCTCGACGCTCTCACCGCGGCCCGGGTCCCCATGGCGCTGGTCACCAACACCCGCCGGGATCTCGCCGAACGCGCGTTGAACAGCATTGGCCGCCACTACTTTTCGGTGACCGTCTGCGGTGATGAGGTCGCGAGCGGCAAGCCGTCGCCCGACCCGTATCTGCGGGCGGCGGATCTTCTCGGCGTCTCCGCCGCATCCTGTCTGGCGGTCGAGGATTCAGTCACCGGGACAACATCGGCAGAGGCCGCGGGCTGCCCGGTGCTGGTGGTGCCCAACGATGTCGAGGTTCCCGCGGGCGCTGGGCGCCGGCATGTCCAAACGCTCGGCGCGCTCGATGTCTCCGACCTGCGGACAATCCACGCCGAACTGGCTGCCGGGCCGGGCGTGCGCGGCGCCTGAGGCGCATCGAATTCAGCTGCCGGATATGGCCCTAGCTGCGGGCTCTCTGTGTCAAGGTGATGATGTTCGGTCACGCAATGGCGCGGAGAGGACACGGCATGTCACACGGTCCGGTGAGTGACGGCACACCTTCGGTCCACGACGACGACTACTACTCGTCCGGACGCAGTGCCGTCCGTATCGCCGCGGTCGCCGCACTCGGCGGGTTGTTGTTCGGCTATGACAGCGCGGTGATCAATGGCGCGGTGGACGCCGTGCAGAAGCATTTCGTCATCGACAACAAGATCCTGGGCTTCGCGGTGGCCTCGGCGCTGCTGGGGGCGGCCGTCGGTGCGCTGTCGGCGGGCCGGATCGCCGACCGGATCGGCCGGATCGCGGTGATGAAGATCGCCGCGGTGTTCTTCTTCATCAGTGCCATCGGCACCGGGCTGGCGCCCAGCGTCTGGGTAGTGGTGTTCTTTCGTATCGTCGGCGGAATCGGTGTCGGTATCGCCTCGGTCATTGCCCCGGCCTACATCGCCGAAACCTCGCCGCCGGGGATCCGCGGCCGGCTGGGGTCCCTTCAGCAGTTGGCGATCGTCACCGGCATCTTCCTGTCCCTGAGCATCGACGCGCTGCTGGCGCACATCGCCGGGGACGCCACCAAGGAACTGTGGCTGGGTATGGAGGCGTGGCGGTGGATGTTCCTGTTGATGACGGTTCCCGCCGTGGTGTACGGCCTGCTGACTTTCACGATTCCCGAATCACCCCGGTATCTGGTTGCCACACACCGCATTCCCGAGGCCCGCAAGGTGCTCTCGCGGCTGCTGGGGGAGAAGAACCTGGAGATCACCCTGGGCCGCATCCAGGACACCCTCCAACAGGAGAAGCCGCCGGCCTGGCGTGATCTGCGTAAGCCGGCGGGCGGCGTCTACGGCATCGTGTGGGTGGGCCTCGGGCTGTCGGTCTTTCAGCAGTTCGTCGGCATCAACGTGATCTTCTACTACTCGAATGTGTTGTGGCAGGCCGTCGGATTCGACGAGAGCGCGTCGTTCATCATCACCGTGATCACCTCGGTGACCAACATCCTGACGACGTTGATCGCCATCGCCTTGATCGACCGGGTCGGCCGCAAGCCGCTGCTGCTGATCGGCTCGGTGGGCATGGCGCTGACCTTGGGCACCATGGCCGTGATCTTCGGTACCGCCAAAACGCACGAGGTGCTCAACACTTCGACCGGTCTGATGGAGTCGCAGCCGTTCCTCGGCGGGATCACCGGCCCGGTCGCCCTGGTCGCGGCGAACTTGTTCGTGGTGGCCTTCGGCATGTCGTGGGGCCCGGTGGTGTGGGTCCTGCTCGGCGAGATGTTCCCCAACCGCATCCGGGCGGCCGCGCTGGGCCTGGCCGCCGCCGGCCAGTGGGCGGCGAACTGGCTGATCACCGTGACGTTCCCGGAACTGCGCAATGTGTTGGGCGCGGCGTATGGGTTCTATGCGCTGTGTGCGGTGCTGTCGTTCGTGTTCGTTTGGCGCTGGGTCGAGGAGACCAAGGGCAAGAACCTCGAGGACATGCACGCAAACGCGTTGAGCGCCTAGCGGTGGTCCGGCGGAGGCCGGTAGTCGTCGGCATACGGCGCGCAGCCGACGTTGCGGGCGATCTCGACGGCCGCCTCGACCAGCTTCTCCGGCGAGATGTCCCGGTGGGCCAGATAGACCTCGCAGCGCCCAACGGCCACCCACACGCTGGACAATTGCACCTGCACCAGGGCGAACTCGTCGGGTTCGTCGCGTTGCACCTCGTACGTTCCTCGGGCGGGGTCGGCGCCGTCGCGCAACTCCTCGACCTCGGCGGCAAAGTCGTCGACCGGGTGGATCGACACGGTGAGAATCGGGGACGCGGCCGCGTCGGAGCCCCAGGATGCGGACAGGCAATCGAGCGGGAGGATCGGGTTGGCCAGGCGATTGTTCTGGACCAGGCCATCCATCGTCAGGTATCTGGACAGGATCGCGCGGATCGCCGTGACCCGGGCAGTGTAGGTCCGCAGCTCGTCGCCGACTGGTTCGCTCACCTCTCTATTGCACCCCACAAATCGACCCCCACCGAGCATGAAACAATTCATGCCTGTGAAGACCTTCGAGGCCCTGTTTGCCGAACTCAGCGACAAAGCGCGCACCAGACCTGCCGGTAGCGGCACGGTCGCCGCACTTGACGCCGGCGTCCATGGGCTCGGCAAGAAGATCCTGGAGGAGGCCGGCGAGGTGTGGCTGGCCGCCGAGCACGAGAGCGACGAGTCGCTCGCCGAGGAGGTCAGCCAGTTGCTGTACTGGACCCAGGTGCTGCTGATCTGCCGGGGCCTGACCCTCGACGACGTCTACCGGAAGTTGTGAGCCGTGGCCGATCAGATGTTGCGCGTCGCGGTGCCCAACAAGGGCTCGCTCAGCGAAGCGGCCGGCGAGATCCTCGCCGAGGCCGGGTACCGGCGCCGTCGTGACCCCAAGGATCTGACGGTCGTCGATCCGGTCAACAACGTCGAGTTCTTCTTTCTGCGGCCCAAGGACATCGCGATCTACGTGGGTTCGGGTCAGCTCGACCTGGGCATCACCGGACGGGACCTGGCCGCCGATTCCGACGCCCCGGTGCGGGAGCGCCTGTCGCTGGGCTTCGGTGGCTCCACCTTCCGCTACGCCGCTCCGGCCGGCCGGGAGTGGAGCCCGAATGATCTGGCGGGCAAGCGGATCGCGACGTCGTTTCCGAACCTGGTTCGCAAGGACCTTGCGGCGCAGGGGATCGAGGCTTCGGTCATCCGGCTGGACGGCGCCGTCGAGATCTCGATCCAGCTCGGGGTCGCCGACGTGATCGCCGACGTGGTCGGCTCGGGTCGCACTCTGGGACTGCACGGACTGGTGGCGTTCGGTGCGCCGCTGTGCGAGTCGGAGGCCGTGCTGATCGAACGCGACGGGGCCGAGGGGAATGGCAGTACGTCCGCGCGGGATCAGCTGACGGCGCGCGTGCAGGGCGTGGTGTTCGGCCAGCAGTACCTGATGCTGGATTACGACTGCCCGCGTACGGTTTTGGACCAGGCCACCGCGGTGACGCCGGGACTGGAGTCACCGACCATCGCGCCGCTGGCGGATCCCGATTGGGTGGCGGTGCGGGCTTTGGTACCGCGCCGCGACGTCAACGCCATCATGGATGAGATCGCCGCGATCGGTGCCAAAGCGATACTCGCATCGGATATTCGCTTCTGCCGCTTCTGATCAGCGAGTGCGGCGCTTTATAGCGTGTTAGCGTCCGGGTGATCATTCCAGTCCTCGGAGGTTGCCATGACGCATTTTCTGGTTCTGTTGTTGGCTTTGTTCATCGGTGTGGTGGCGGGATTGCGGGCCCTCACCGCACCGGCCGCGGTGGCGTGGGCCGCAGCATTGAGCTGGATCAACCTCGACGGCACCTGGGCGCAGTGGGTGGCGCACCCGATCACGGTCACCGTGCTGACCATTCTGGCCGTGGTGGAATTGGTCACCGATCAGCTGCCGAGCACTCCGAGCCGTAAAACCCCGGTGCAATTCGTCGCCCGACTGGTCACCGGCGCCTTCGCCGGTGCGGTGATCGGCACCGCGTGGGGCTACACATTCGGCGGGCTGGGCGCGGGTGTGGTCGGCGCGGTGCTGGGAACCCTGGGCGGATACGAGGCACGCAAGCGTCTGGTCGCGGCCAACGGAGGCCATGACCTGCCGATCGCCCTGGTGGAGGATGCCGTTGCGGTACTCGGCGGCTTCGCCATTGCCGCGTTGACCGCAGTCGTCTGACCCATGGCGCCCGCGCAAAGTTTCGACGCAATCGTCATCGGCGCGGGTCAGGCCGGACCGCCGCTGGCCGGTCGGTTGACCGCGGCGGGGCAGACCGTCGCGGTGATCGAACGCAAGCTGGTCGGCGGCACCTGTGTCAACACCGGCTGCATCCCCACCAAAACCCTTGTGGCCAGTGCCCATGCCGCCCACCTCGCTCGGCGCGGTGCCGATTTCGGTATCGGCACAGGTGAAGTCGACGTCGACATGGCCAAGGTCAAAGCCCGCAAGGATGCGATCATGCTGGCCGATCGCCGTGGTGTCGAGGACTGGTTGCAGGGCATGGATGGTGCCAGCCTGATCCGGGGCCATGCCCGTTTTGTCGACCCCCACACCATCGAGGTCGACGGCGAATTGCTGCGGGCCGATCGGATCTTCCTCAATGTCGGTGGCCGCGCCGTGGTTCCGGAATTTCCCGGCCTGGACGGTATCGACTACCTCACCAACGTCGGGATCCTGGACCTGAACCTTGTCCCCGAGCATCTGGTGATCGTGGGCGGCAGTTACATCGCGCTGGAGTTCGCACAGATGTACCGCCGGTTCGGTGCCCGGGTGACGGTGATCGAGAAGGGGCCACGGCTGACCTCGCGTGAGGACGAGGACGTATCCGCCACCATCGCCGAGATCCTCCGGGCCGAGGGGATCGACGTGGTGCTCAATGCCACCGGCATCCGGTTTGCCAAGCGGGACGGCGGTTTCGAGGTGACGCCTCGCGACGGTGCCGATCCGATTGCCGGAACGCACCTGCTGCTCGCGGTGGGGCGGGCGCCCAACACCGACGATCTCGGGTTGGAGAACGCCGGCGTGGACGTCGACGGACGTGGCTATGTCGTGGTCGACGATCAGCTGCGCACCACGGCCGAGCACATCTGGGCGATGGGGGACTGCAACGGCAAGGGCGCCTTCACCCACACGTCCTACAACGACTTCGAGATCGTCGCCGCCAATCTGCTCGACGATGATCCGCGTCGCGTGAGCGATCGCATCGCCACCTACGCGCTCTACATCGATCCGCCCCTGGGCCGGGCCGGGATGACGGTCGATCAGGTCCGGAAGTCCGGCCGAAAAGCGTTGGTGGGCAAGCGTCCGATGACCAGGGTAGGCCGTGCGGTGGAGAAGGGTGAGACACAGGGCTTCATGAAGGTGGTGGTGGATGCCGAGACCGAGGAGATTCTGGGGGCGTCGATCCTCGGTGTCGGCGGCGACGAGGTGGTGCACTCGATCCTCGACGTCATGACGGCGAAACTGCCCTACACCGCGATTTCACGCACGATGCACATCCACCCCACCGTCAGCGAGCTGGTGCCTACGATGCTGCAGGAGCTGAAGCCGCTGGACTGAGCGTGCGGCCGATGTTGAGCTGACGCGTCACCAGCGCGACACGATGCCCGAGGTGGCGGCAGGTCTGGAGATCCGCCGGGTGCATCTGGTCGGGCCCAGCGTCGACATCGGTGGCTGCCGCGGCACCCAGCCAGAACCCGAGTCGGTTCAGGTCATGCTCGCTGCCGCCCGCGCTGTTCCAGCCGGCTCCCAAACCCAGGTTCACCCAATGCATATGGTGCTGGGCGGCGAAGATCGCAAGGGAGTTCAACGTGGCGAGTTTGTCTCCGCTCTTGGCTCCGGAGTTCGTGAACCCGGCCGCGATCTTGTCGCGCCACCTGCCTTCCATGCACCGCCGGCCGGTCTTCTCGGCAAAGGTCTGAAATCCTGCTGACACGTTGCCCATGTAGGTGGGGCTGCCGAAGATCATGGCGTCGATACCGTCCAGCACGTCCCAATCCTGGTCGGTCACGGCCTCGACGTGCATGACGGTGACGTCGGCTCCGGCGTCAGCGGCTCCGGCCGCGACCGCATCGGCCAGGGTCGACGTGTGACCGAACCCGGAGTGGTAGACCACCGCGACTGTGGGTGCGGCGACGTCAGTTCCGTTGCGATGCATGGTCGTTTCCTGTCTCCGGGGTCCATTGGGTTCCGAGTGTTTGAGCGACTTCCTGATAACGCTGGGCCCAGTCGGGCAAGGGTTGCCCGCCGAGATAGGCCTCCAGTCGGTCCAGATAGGCGTGGGTGCCGGGGTGGAATCCCTGACCGTCGGAGACCGTCAGGCCGCGGTGCGTGAATCGGAGCAGGGTGCCCTCGCCATCCGGGATGAGTTCGTAACGCACGACGCCGGATTCGGGGGCGGACAGGACGGGCTGGTTCCACTCGTGTTCGAAAACCCGTGGCGGGTCCCACACCCGGATCCGTCCGGTCATCTTCTTCTGTTGCGCCGGGATCGGCGGAGAGTGCGGAATCATCTCGATCGCGCCGCCTTCGCGGGCGTCGATCATCGTTTCGCCCATCCATTGGTCGCGTTGTGCGGGATCGGTGATGGCGGCCCACACCGCCTCGACCGGATAAGGCAGGCGCCGCTCGAAGTTCAGGGCGGCCCGGTCGCCCTCGACTGTGAGTTTGCCTTCACGGCTGGTCATTTCGTCTCCTTGTGGGTCGCTTTGAGATGACGTTCCAGGGCGTCCAGGTGATCCGACCAGTAGCGGCGGTACCGCTCGATCCACTCGTCGATCTGCACCAGGCCGTCGGCGCGTAAGGCGTAGATGCGGCGCTGTGCGTCGGGTCGCACCTCGACCAGACCGACCTCCCGCAACACCCGCAGGTGCCGTGACACCGTCGGCTGGGTCAGCCCCGGCAGGGTGGCCACCAACTCGCCTGCGGTGCGTTCACCGTCGACGAGGGCGTCGAGCAATGCGCGTCGGCTGGGTTCGGCGACTGCTTCGAACACGTCCATGGGTCGAGTATTGCACTACATCTATATAGACACAAGAGAATATATCTCGGGGTGAAGTGCAATCTCAGCGACACCGCACACGGGTATCGAGGGGTTGAAGCCACCCCCTGGCGCCGGCGATCGGATCCCCCGCTGAACCGATCGGACGTGCCGACGTTCGTACTCCTCAAGGCGGCCCGCCAAGACCTACGCGCAACCCGCTACTGCACGGTCGCGTAGATTCTCTGAGGATCAATCCGAGCACCTAACGCAGCATTCAACGAAGGCCATCATGTCCGAGGACCAGAACGTAGACGTTCCACCGAATCATCTCTCCATCGACCCGCGCAGCCCCTTCTATAGCGAAGAGGTGCTCCGCCGCGACGTGGGTATTCGCTTTAATGGCGTCGAGAAAACCAATGTTCACGAATACAACGTGGCCGAGGGTTGGGTGCGTGTTGAAGTCCCTACCGCGAAGGATCGCCGCGGAAATCCTATGGTCGTCAAGATCAGTGGCACGGTTGAACCTTATTTTCGCTGAGCAAAAGAGCGGGCGCGCTTGGACTTCCGGCGCGGCTGTCGACCGGCCCCGGCGGTCAGCTTGTGGCTCGAGTGGCAGCCATCAGCTACAACGAGTACTGGTTCGCAAAGGCCCAGCGGCTCTTTAGCGCATCCGCGCGAGCCAGGCGAGAATTGAACCAGCCGACGGCCGTTGAGCGGCGAGACTCTCAATGATGGTGTCAACTGCGAAGGCGCCGAGTCCACTGTTTCGTCGGCGCGGCCGGTCGAGGCGCTCAGGTCAGGTTGTGTTGGCGTCGGGCATTCGAGATTGCAGTGACGCTGCATTTGCCGGCTGGTCCGAGGTGATCGAAGAGGGTTGCGGTTCCGACGGCGATGCCGCGGCTGGTGAGTTGGTCGTCGGCGCGTAGGCCAATGCCCTGGCCGGTGGGAAGCCGGGTGAGCGTGAGGGTCATATCGGTGTTGATATATCCCGGTCCGTGGGTGCCCCAATTGCAGATCAGGCTGGTGTTCTCAGCGATCAGGGCGGCGTTCTGAAAGGGGCTGAGGGGTTCGTCGTCGACGAGCGTCGGGAAGAGCTGCCAGATCGTCTTGCGCTCGGCGTTGTTGTGGGCGGAGAAGTCGGTGGTCCAGTCGCTATCGCCGCTGGTGATCATCGGTGGGCCGGCCTCGGTGCGGTCGTCGAACGGGGGTGCGGAGATGGGGTCCGCGCGGTGCCATACCTGTCCGGGTGGGTCTTCGGTCGTTGGGAGGTAGAGGGCGGTCGCGCGTGCTCTAGGCTCTCCCGCTTGCGTCACGGTGGCATCGGTCATGATGATTCGGTTTCCGCGGCGAATGATGGCACTACGCATGGTGAGCGGCTCGGTTCGGACCGGTTTGAAGAGGTCCACCGTCAGTCGGGCCGGTATGAATCCTGGCGCATTGGTGGTCTTTTCGATCTCACGCGCGAGTGCCCCGCAGACGGCGTATCCGCCAATCTGCGTGTCCGACCAAACGCTGACCGAGATGTCTTGCGGTGTCAATGCACCGGTGTCGTCGGAGGTGAAGAATGATGTCACGGCATTAGTCCTCCCGGAGATGACGTTAGCTCAACCCGTTGCATTTGAACGTGCTGCCGGTGGTCTTATGACCATGGGCAGGCCGCGGTGCAGCGGCAAGATGTCGATCAGTTTCGCGAATGTCTGCGGCATCCCCTTCGACCGAAGTGGTGCGGTCCCAAGTGCTTCGTGGGAATCGGGTGGCGTTTAACTCCCGAAGCGAGACATCAGCGCAGTCAGGCCGCGGCGGGGGTTGCAGGCTAGTCGAGCGTGAATTCTCGGCCGTCGCGCAGCAGTGCCCACAGCGCGTCGACAAGGCGCCGCGCCAGGGCGAGCAACGCCTGGCTATGGACGAGGCGTTCACCGCGTTTGCGGTCATAGAACTGCCGAGACGGTCCGCCGGTGCGCAGGATCGACAGCGCCGCCAGATAGAACACCCGCCGCAGGCGGCGGTTGAAGCGTTTCGGCCGGCGAAGATTGCCGCTGACGCGACCCGAATCTTGGGGCACCGGAACCAATCCGGCATACGACGCCAGCCGCCCAGCTGTGGTGAACGATGCCAGGTCGCCGCGGGTTACGACGAGGAATTCAGCCCCAGGTTGGGTCCGAAGCCAGGCGGGGACTCGGTGATCCGGGCGTACGGGTGATCGCGGAAACGCTCAGCGATCGTCTTGTCGAGGTCCTTGATCTCGCGATCCAGCTCGAGCAGCTTGGCCGCGGTCTTGGCGATCCCAGGTGCCCACCCCTTATTGGCAGCCAGGTGAGCCGTGACGCCCTCGGTGCCGGCGGCTCGGATTTCCGCCGGGGTGTATAGCCCGGCCACCAGGATGAGTGGTGTGCGGGCGGAATAGTCGAACACCGCTTCCAAAGCGGGGAAGATCGACCCCCGCAGCGACCGCAGCCGGTTGATGCCGCGGACCCAGTCGGCCATCACGTCGGTGCGGTAGCCGGTCAGCTGGGTCAACTCCACCACCAGATCCTCGGGCATCGTCACGTCGGCGAGATCGGTTCGCATTCGGGCGGTTTGGGCGATCCCCCGGGCGTCCTTGGCGTCAGTCTTGCATTCGCCGCGAAACGCGTTCGTTATGGTGTTCACCACCCGGCCAGGCACGTAGACCACCGACTCGCCGGCAGCCAGCAGCACCGTGATCAGCATCGAAGCGATCGGACTGGTCAGATCGATTGCCCACTGCACCCGCTCGGCAGACTTCTGCGCACGCTCAATCATCGCCTCGATCGCACGCTGTTCATTGGCGAGTTTCTGCGTCCACACCACCTTGCCGGTCTCATCCACCGCGCATGCGTGATGGCCGAGCTTGCCGACGTCGATTCCGATCCACACCTGTGGTCGCACCGTCACCGTTGTTCTCCTGTGCTCGCAGGTCACGCCCGTGGACAGCTCCACCGTCATGTCCCTAAACAGCGACGATTCGCATCAGCTCTCAATCAGCGGTCAGAGCGTCCAGCACGGTGGGGCAGCCAGCCTCGCGAAGCCACACGTCCGGCAACCAGATCTCAGCTACACCCCGCCCTGGGCATCTGAGGCACCAACCCCAGACGTCTACGACCTTAGGGGCAAGATCTGGACAACCGTGTGGTTCTAGGATCCGTCACCGAAAGCGGAATCTGTTGTCCGCCATCATGAGCGGAATTTCGGAAAGTCTCAGGAAGCGGCAATGGGATCCGCCATCTGAAATCGGCACACGCAGCGTGCGGCGGACCCGGATCGAGCCGTGCGGCCATGCCCTGTGGGACTACAGTGGGCAGGGGACGGGGTTACTTGCTCGAGGCTATGCCGGAGGTGGGGTGTGATCCGTTTGAAGAATCTTGGAAAGTTGGCCGTCGGCCTTGGCGTAGTGGCGGTGCCGATCGGGGTCGCGGTTGCCGGGGCGGGGTCGGCATCGGCCGATCCGGGCCTGTGCGTGAGTGGTCCATATGGTTTCGCGCATGCTTGCGTGGACACGCCCGGCTGGTACAACGGTTGGTACGACGGTCCGCGTTGGCGCGGTGATTGGCATGGCGGTGACGGCAACAGCCAGGGCGAGGACGATTAGTCGCCGGTTCGGCTCACCGCTCGCAGCAGGCGCAACTGGCCGATCTCCGCGGCGTTCTTCGTCAGCTCGACGTTCAACCAGAGGACTGTGTCGGCCAGCGAACGGCCGCTATCCGGCCCCCACGGAAACGTCGCGGGGGCAACAAGATCGGTGTCGGTCAACGAGTCCAGCAGGCCGCTCCAGCGTGCGCTGAGCACTCTGATCCGCTGCACCGCGGCCGCGGGGCCGGGCCAGTCGATCTCGGAGCGCGGTGGTGGCGGCCGTCCGTCGACGTGCGCCAGCGCGCTCGTCCACCAGAAGATCATGTGCCAGGTCAGCCAGCCGATGGTCGGAACGGGAATCGGGTCGGGCTCGGTATCCGCCCAGTCCGGCCACCACCGGCCCGACGAATCCTCGTGCACGGTCCATACCGACGGACCCGGTTCCCACAGGTGATCCTCGTCGGCCAGCGCCGACAGGTGCAGGTCGGTCAGCGCCCAGGCCAGGTCGAACTGGCGACGCAATTCGACGATCACGGCACCCGCATCACCAGCAGGGTCTGGGCCGAGGTCCCGATAAACCCTTGGCGGTCAAAGATTTCCGCCGTCGTCACGCCGATACCGTCCGGTCCGATCGAACCACGGGCTCGCACCGCGAAGTCCGACCCCTCCGGAAGCCGGTGCAGATGCACCGCGGTATCGGTGTTCATGAACACGAACTTCTCCGGATCGAGCGCCGCGCCGATGCCGTTCGCCGAATCCACCACCAGCGCCAGGCGCTGCAGGGCCGTCGTCTCCTCGTCGTCGACCACCGGCGTCAACGGACTCATCCAGGCCACCGCGGACTCACCGTCGGTCGCGTTCTGCCGACGCCACGACACGCTTTCCAGATAGCCCGGTGCGCCTTCCCAGTTGTGCGCCACGTCGGCCGCCTCGCCCTCCACCAATGGCGGGAAGCGGTCGGTGACCACGTCGCTGGTGTCGCTGGGAGCCAGCAGCCAGGCGGTGACCCGCGCCACCGCGCGCCAGGTGCCGTCGGGTCGAGCGGCCTCCATCTCGGAGACGACCATCGAGATCCGTGACCCCGGCCGGTCCACCCAGGCCCGAACCCGCACCGGCGCAACGGGAATCGCGCCCAGGATGTCGAGCGTCAGCCGCCCGATCCGCAGGTCTGAGTCGGCGGCCAACTCCTCGATCGCCTTGGTCAACAGCGCCAGCGGCGGCGAGCCGTGCTGGATCGCCGGATCCCAGTTGCTCCGGGTATCGGCGGTGGATTCGAACAGCTGGTACTCACCATCGGAACCAAGCCGATGGTAGTGACACCCGATCATGCAGCTCCTGATTCTGGCCACCCGGGATACGGCGGCGGGGTGCCGCCGAACGCCGGACACAAACTCTGATGTGCGCACCACGAGCACAACTTCGACGGGTTGGGCCGGAAGTCGCCGGTGGCCCCGGCCACCTGGATGGCCTTCCAGATCGCCATCAGCGTGCGCTCGAACCGCAGTAGCTCGTCGTGCTCGGGGGAGTAGTCGAGCACCTGACCGTCGGCCAGATACAACAACCGCAGCCGCGACGGCATCACCCCACGCGAGCGCAGCAACGCCACCGCGTAGAACTTCATCTGGAACATCGCCTTGAACTCGGCCTGCGCCCGCGCCTCGGGCGGGGCCTTGCCCGTCTTGTAATCGACGACGCGTAACTCGCCGGACGGTGCGACATCGATCCGGTCGACGAATCCGCGCAGCACCGTGCCGTCGGTCAGTTCGACCTCGAGCCGGTGCTCGCAGCACTGCGGATCGAACCGGGTCGGATCCTCCAGGCGGTAGTAGCCGGACAACAGCGCCCGGGCCTCGGCGAGCAGCGTGGCCGGATATTCGGTATCGGCCAGCTCGGGCTCGGCGGCGACGACCTGCTCCCAGGCCGGCTCGACCAGCGTCAGCGCGGTGTCATGCACCCGCTCGGCCGCAGGCAGGCCGTAGAGCTGCTCCAACGCGGCATGCACCAGCGATCCACGCAGCTGGGCGGTGGACCGCGGCTCGGGGAGCCGGTCGATGGCGCGGAACCGGTACAGCAGCGGGCACTGTTTGAAATCGCCGGCCCGCGACGGCGACAGCGCCGGGCGGCGCGGCGTCGGGGTCGGTTCTTCGCTCACACCCGTAAGCCTAGGACGGAGCCCCGACAAACTTGCGGAACCCCGGGCACCCGGCCCGGTGGGGCTACTGGCAGGCTGGACGTCCGTGGCAGGGAAGAGACCGACCGGACCGTTTGCCGTTGGCGACCGGGTGCAACTCACCGACGCCAAGGGCCGGCGCTACACGATGGTGCTCAACCCCGGCGGTGAGTTCCACACCCATCGAGGCATCATCGCCTTCGACAACGTGATCGGGCTGCCGGAGGGCAGCGTGGTCAAATCCACCAACGGCGATCAGTTCCTGGTGCTGCGACCGCTGCTGGTCGACTACGTGATGTCGATGCCCCGCGGTGCGCAGGTGATCTATCCCAAGGACGCCGCGCAGATCGTCCACGAGGGTGACATCTTCCCGGGCGCCCGGGTGTTGGAGGCCGGTGCCGGATCCGGTGCGCTGACCTGCTCGCTGCTGCGGGCGGTCGGCCCCGAGGGCCGGGTGACGTCGTACGAGATTCGCGACGATCACGCGCCGACCGCGGAGAAGAACGTGATCACGTTCTTCGGTGAGCGGCCCGACAACTGGGACCTGGTGATCGCGGACCTCGCGGACTACGACGGTCCGGAGATGGACCGCGTGGTCCTGGACATGCTGGCGCCCTGGGAGGTGCTGCCCGCAGTCTCCAAGGCGCTGGTCGCCGGCGGTGTGCTGATGGTCTACGTCGCCACCGTCACCCAGCTGTCGCGGGTCGTGGAGGCGCTTCGCGAGCAGCAGTGCTGGACCGAGCCGCGGGCCTGGGAGAGCATGCAGCGCGGTTGGCACGTGGTGGGCCTGGCGGTACGCCCGGAACACAACATGCGCGGACACACTGCCTTTCTGGTCAGTGCGCGCAAATTGGCGCCGGGCGCGGTGGCGCCGGTCCCGCTGCGCAAGAAACGTCATCTGGCCGTCGAGTCCGCCGTCGAGTCTCAGCCGGGCGCCTGACGGCTCAGTCGTCGGCGTTTTCTACCGCACGGCTGCTCGCCGGCGAGGACTACCGCCCTCCGGTAGAAACCGGTGCGTCCGACTCGGCCTAGTCGTCGCTGTGGTGCAGGCCCCTGCGGGTGGAGAGCAGTTCGAGCTCCGGGTGGCCCGCAACCATCCGTTCGGCGGCATCGAGCACGTCCACCACGTGAGCCCGGTCAGCGGCGACCAGGGCGACGCCGATGCCGGTGCGACGGTGCAGATCCTGGGTCGCGGTCTCGGCTGCCGACACCGCGAGCTTGCGGTGCAGTTCGGCGATCACCGGCCGGATCACCGAACGCTTCTGCTTGAGCGAGTGCACGTCACCGAGCAGCACGTCGAACTCCAACCAGCCGATCCACATGGCGGATCAGCGGGGCGGTGTGGGAGCGTTCGAGGAACCCGCCGCCGATCCCATGACCAGCAGCAGATCGGCGGTGTGCCGGGTCAGCTGCCAGCCGTCGCCGTGCGGGGTGAATTCCATCGGGAAGCTGAAGTTGCGGGCCGAATTCTCGCCGCCCGCGGTGACCTTGACGTTCGCCACCACGTTGTTCGGCTCGGTTTGAGACCAGGCCAGATCGGTGGCCTCGAAGGTCAGCGGGGTGAATCCGTTGTCGGCCAAGGCCCGGCCGAACTTGTCCAGCGCGGCGGCGTCATCGGCGGTGCCCTGTTCGACCAGGACAACCTTGTCGGCGCCGGGCACGTTGACGTCGGCCAGCTGGTCCAGCACGCCGGTCAGAGCTTCGGGGGCCGGTAGCGGTGCGGTGGGCGGTGCGGCCGGTGTCGTGGTGGTCAGCACGCTCGTGGTCGGGTGCGAGCGGTTCGCCGGACGATCTCCGCTGCTGCACCCACAGAGCCCAAGTGCCGCCACGATCGTGGCGGCACTCAGGACTGCGATTCGGGTGCGGTTCAATTACCTACTCAGCCGACAGAGGACAGCAGGGCCATGGCCGATCCCTTGGAGATCTGCCAGCCGGTCGGGCTCGGGCCGGCCACGAACTGGATGTTCTGGGTGGCGGTGCCGCCGGTGGCCGAGGTGGCGGTGACATCGGCAAACGCCACGCCGCCCTGGTCATCGATGTTGGCGATGTTGAAGGTCAGCGGGAACTTCCCTTCAGCGGCGGCCTTGCTGTAGGCGCGGTCGGCGGCGATGCTCTCGATACGGCCGATGCCGCCCTGGATGTAGGGGGCCTTGCCGCTGAACGAGCCACCGTTGGCGAGCGCCTGCAGGGTCTGCACCAGTGGCGACGCCAGGTCCGGTGCCGGCGTGGCCGGCAAAGGCGCGCCGAAGACCACCGGCTGGATGGCCGGCGAGGTCGACATGCCGCTGGATGCAATAGAAGTCACACCCGCCGCTGCTCCGCCCACCACGGCGGCGGCTGCAGCTGCGGTGATAAAGCCGGTAACGAGGGTTTTCAAGGCCACGATTGTCCTTTCGATCGGACCAACTGAACTAAGAGGCTAACAGTGGTGCTGGTGTGTCTCGTTCCTAGAGCGCACACAATGGCTGAATCGCCGGTAGCGTTGAAGTTGTTACTGCACCAACTTGCGGTGCGGGAGGGAGCGCAATATGAGTGAGTCAGAGCGTTCGGAGGGCCACGCCGAGAGCTTCTCGGCGGGCTTCTCGCAGCCCATGTCCAGCGATGATGCCGCCGAGTTGGAATCGCTGCGCCGTGAGGCCGCGGTTCTGCGTGAGCAGCTGGAGAATGCAGTAGGGCCTCAGAGCGGATTGCGCAGTGCCCGAGACGTGCACCAGCTGGAGGCGCGGATCGACTCGCTCGCCTCGCGCAACGCCAAGCTCATGGACACCCTGAAGGAAGCACGTCAGCAACTCCTCGCCCTGCGCGAGGAGGTCGACCGGCTGGGGCAGCCGCCCAGCGGGTACGGCGTGCTACTGGGTACCCATGAGGACGACACCGTCGACGTGTTCACCTCGGGCCGCAAGATGCGACTCACCTGCTCCCCGAACATCGAGACCGCGTTGCTCAAGCAGGGCCAGACGGTTCGGCTCAACGAGGCGCTCACAGTGGTCGAGGCCGGCAACTTCGAGGCGGTCGGCGAGATCAGCACGCTGCGCGAAATCCTGGCCGACGGCCACCGGGCACTGGTGGTCGGGCATGCCGACGAGGAGCGCATCGTCTGGCTGGCCGAGCCACTGGTCGCCGTCGAGGATCTGCCGGAGGATTCCGAAGCCGCTCTCGACGACGACCGTCCGCGCAAACTGCGGCCCGGCGATTCGCTGCTGGTCGACACCAAGGCCGGGTACGCCTTCGAGCGCATCCCCAAGGCCGAGGTCGAGGACTTGGTGCTCGAAGAGGTGCCCGACGTCAGCTACAACGACATCGGTGGATTGGGCCGCCAGATCGAGCAGATACGCGACGCCGTGGAGCTGCCCTTCCTGCACAAGGAGCTCTACCGCGAGTACTCACTGCGGCCGCCCAAGGGTGTGCTGCTCTACGGCCCGCCCGGTTGCGGTAAGACGCTGATCGCCAAGGCGGTGGCGAACTCGCTGGCCAAGAAGATGGCCGAGGTTCGTGGCGACGACGCCCGCGAGGCGAAGAGCTACTTCCTCAACATCAAGGGCCCCGAGCTGCTGAACAAGTTCGTCGGTGAGACCGAACGTCACATCCGGCTGATCTTCCAGCGGGCCCGTGAGAAGGCCTCCGAGGGCACCCCGGTGATCGTGTTCTTCGACGAGATGGACTCGATCTTCCGTACCCGCGGCACCGGTGTCAGCTCCGATGTCGAGACAACCGTTGTGCCGCAGCTGCTTTCGGAGATCGACGGCGTGGAGGGGCTGGAGAACGTCATCGTCATCGGCGCGTCCAACCGTGAGGACATGATCGACCCGGCGATCCTGCGGCCCGGCCGCCTGGACGTCAAGATCAAGATCGAGCGGCCCGACGCCGAGTCGGCACAGGACATCTTCTCGAAGTACCTGACCGAGGCTCTGCCGGTGCACGCCGACGATCTGGCCGAGTTCGGCGGTGACCGGACCCTGACGATCAAGACGATGATCGAAAAGGTCGTGGACCGGATGTACGCCGAGATCGACGACAACCGGTTCCTGGAGGTCACTTACGCGAACGGTGACAAGGAAGTCATGTACTTCAAGGACTTCAACTCCGGCGCCATGATCCAGAATGTCGTCGACCGGGCGAAGAAGAACGCGATCAAGGCCGTGCTGGAGACCGGGCAGCCCGGTTTGCGTATCCAGCACCTGCTGGATTCGATCGTCGACGAGTTCGCCGAGAACGAGGACCTGCCCAACACCACCAATCCTGATGACTGGGCGCGGATCTCGGGCAAGAAGGGCGAGCGGATCGTCTACATCCGCACCCTGGTCACCGGGAAGAGTTCGTCGGCCAGCCGCGCGATTGACACCGAATCGAACCTGGGGCAGTACCTGTAGGCCCTTGGTCGAATCGGCACCCGTCCGGGCGGCGTCGGTGGCAGCATGAAGCTGTGACCACACCGGCGCTGTCCTGGGACGTGGTGTCCGTCGACAAGCCCGACGACCTCAACGTCGTCATCGGGCAGGCGCACTTCATCAAGACGGCGGATGACCTGCACGAGGCGATGGTGGGAGTCAGCCCGTCGTTGCGGTTCGGGCTGGCTTTCTGCGAGGCATCGGGTGCGAGGTTGGTGCGCCGCAGCGGTAACGATCCCGACCTGGTCGAGTTGGCCGTTCGCAATGCGCTGGCGATCGGCGCAGGGCATGTTTTCGTCATCTTCCTGCGGGACGGGTTCCCGGTGAACGTCCTCAACCCGATCAAAGCGGTCCCCGAGGTCTGCTCGATCTACTGCGCCACTGCCAATCCGGTCGACATCGTGGTCGCCGTCACTCAACTTGGCCGCGGCATCGCGGGCGTGATCGACGGGCAGCCGCCGCTGGGCGTCGAATCCGACGATGACGTCACGGCCCGCCGGGATCTGTTGCGCGCGATCGGTTACAAGCTCTGACGCGTCAGGATTCCGCCGTGTGGGTGCGGTAGCGGTCGCGGGCCACCAGTGTGAGTCGCAGATCATCGAGCAGCGGGTCGAGGAACCGGGTCCGCTGCTCGGGGTCGGATACCGCGCGGGCGCTGAGGTACATGAACGTCAGCGCCGCCAGGAACATGGTGGTCTGGATCAGCGCCTGGGGTACCGGGAACGTCATTCCCAGCAGCTGGCCGTCGGGTGATCCATTACGGGTCCAGGCGGCCAGAAGCTCGGGACTGAGCACGATCAGTCCCAGGACGAAGAAGATCAGCGCGGTCACGATCGCCACGGTGAGCACCTGGACGATCTGCGAGAGCACGAGCGCAAACACCACGTTGAGCCGTTCCGGCTTCGACAGCCGGACCCGCCGTGGCCGGTCGGGCATGTCGGCGAACGGCGTACCGGAAAGACGCCCGTCGTCCTCGGGTTCCTTGGCGCCGGGCCGCAGAATCGGCCGCACCCGCTCCAGCGTGCTGGAGACCAGGAACACCGTGGCGACCGCGAAGAGGAACATCAGAGCCAGCCAGAGACGGGTGCGGCTCAAGGTGGATGCCATCAGCCAGACGTAGGTGTTGAAGAACACCAGCACGGTCAGCAGAACTACCGGCAGCGCCCGGACGAAGAGGCTGCCGACCGACGCCAGATTGGAGGTCGTGACTTGGGCTGCAAAACCCAGGATCGATCCGATTCCTGTTGCGGTGCAGACTAATACAGCCGCGATGACGAGCAGTTCGATGATCAGGTTCACGCCGTCCCGGGCAGTCAGTCCGCCGTAGAATCCGCTCACCACGATCACCAGGCAGGCCACCGCCGACGCCGCATCGGCCGCGCGTCCGGTCGGGAGTACCGAGACCGCCCACCCGACCAGAGCGGCAGTCGGCAGCACCAGAAGCAGTACCGCCAGCACGAACCAC
This sequence comes from Mycobacterium sp. DL99, assembly GCF_004762045.1. Taxonomy (GTDB): domain Bacteria; phylum Actinomycetota; class Actinomycetes; order Mycobacteriales; family Mycobacteriaceae; genus Mycobacterium. The sequence goes on along the minus strand of NZ_SJOM01000007.1, from coordinate 3,817,567 downwards.
TCGGTGCGCGTCGGGGTGCCGTCGATGGCGATGGTGTGCTTGCCGGTCAGGCCGACCACCAGCACCGAACTCAACATCACCCATGCGTAGGCGGCCAGAGCCGGCGCCGACCGCGCCCACACCGAACGGACCAGCGCTCCCGGGCGCAACACCGCGGGCAGCCCGTTGGCCAGGAACCAGCGTTCGGCCTCGATGCGGTCAGGGGATCGTGAACTCGCCACGGTTCCTCACCGCCACACCGGTGCCGCGACCAGCGTTGCGTTGCGCCTCACGAGGTTCGTCATCACGTCTACTGCACCAAGCAATCACCGGTACGGCAAGCACCGGGCGTAGTTACCGGGGCAGCGTGTCGTGGCGCACCGCGCGCGGATGTCACGTGAGCGCCGAACTGACCTCCGCGGCGATCGCCCTCAGCTCGTCGAGTACGACGGCCACCGCGGGCCGCGCGGTCGCGCCCGAGCGGGTGACCGCCTCCACCCGCCGGGCCACCGAGATGTCGATGATCGGCAATCGCACCAACTTGCGCGCGAGCCTCACGTAGCGGGGCATCAGGGCAATGCCGGTGCCCGCGTGGACCAGCTCCTCGACCACGCGGAAGTCGTTGATCCGCTGGATTATTCGCGGCTGGACGCCGGACAGTATCGTGATCGAGTTCAGCACGTCGTCGACCATCAATCCGCCTTCGACACCGAGCCAGGGTTCGTCGGCCAGGTCGGCCAGCCGCACTTGAGCGCGGCCGGCGAGGCGATGCCCGGGCGGCAGGATGACATCCAGGGGCTCCCGCAACAGTTCGGTGGATTCGAATCGCGGACCCCACGAGGACGCGTCGCGTTCGTCGCGGTGAACTACCACGACGTCGAAGTCGGCGAGTTGGGCCGGTGCCCGGGACGCAGGCACGTCGATGTCACGCCCGAGCACCTGGACTCCGTGTTCGGCTGCCCGGATGATCAACGGGGCCAGCAACATTGCCGCCCCGGAGGGGAAGAATGACACGCTGACCGTGCCGCGGGGTGTGCTGCGGTAGGCGTCCATCTCGGCCCGGGCGCAGTCCAGTGCCGCCAGCACGGCATCGGCGTGTCCGACCAGCACCTGTCCGGCATCGGTGAGGCGCACCCGCCTGCCGTCGGGTTCGATCAATGTCACACCGGCTTCGCGTTGCAGGATCTTCAGCTGCTGGGAGACGGCCGAGGGTGTCATGGACAGCACCTCAGCCACTGCGGCGACCGTGCCGTGGTCGGCGAGTTCACGCAACATCCGCAGGCGACCCGCATCCATGAAGTAATTCTACATATATAGTGAAAAAAGATTAGCTTGACTGAACTATTGGGTGGGCAACACGCTGGTGGGTATGGCCCAACGATCCACCGACCTCTGTCTGCTCGCCGTCGCTGTGGTGTGGGGATCGAGCTATCTGGCCACCAAAGAGATCGCCGCGCCCGACACGGTTTTCGCCCTTCTGGCGGTGCGGTTCGCCCTCGCCACAGTGGTGCTGGCCGCCGTCCTGTGCCGGCGGCTGACGGGATTGACCCGCGCCGAGGGGATTTCGGGTGTGGTCGGCGGGATCCTTCTGGCCGCGGTCTGTGTTGCCGAAACCTACGGCGTGACCATGACATCGGCATCGAATGCGGGACTGATCATGGCGTTGACCATCGTGGCCACACCCATGATCCAGCGCCATCGGGTGGCGCCCCGCTTCTATTCCGCGGCGGCGCTCGCGGTGGTCGGCTGCGCGTTGCTGACCCAGTCCGGCGGCCTGACCGCCCCGCGGGCGGGGGACATCGTGATCGTGATCGCCGCGCTACTGCGCGCGGTGCACGTCACCGTCATGGCGCGGATGTCAGAGAAAAGTGAGATCGACTCGGCCCGAACCACTTTGGTCCAGCTGGTCACCGTCGCCGGTGTGGCGCTCGCCCTCTGCGGGCCGTCCGGGCAATCCGTGGTGGCGACGACCGCGGCCTACGGGGTGGCGGACTGGGCCGTCATCGGGTATCTGGTGTTGGCCTGCACAGTGTTTGCCTTCCTGGTGCAGTTGCGGGCGCTGAACACAACCAGTCCGGCCCGGGTCAGCCTGCTGGTGGGTACCGAACCGCTGTGGGCCGCCATCATCGGCATCGCCATGGCCGGCGATCGCGTCACCGGCGCCGGAATCGCCGGAGCCGCACTGGTGATCGCCGGAACCACCTGGGGGCGCATGGTGCTGACGCCGCCGGCGTCAGCGTCGCTCCAACTCCAGGTAGGCGTCTCGCCCGGCCAGGCTGACCGCGACGTCCGCGACCACGTTGACCTGTTCGGCGCGTGACAGCGGGGTGCGCCGCGGATGGTGCCCGTCTGGTTTCGGCAGCGGTCGAATCCTGGCTACGGATCGCGTGGTGTTGCCCGTATCGCGATACGGCTGGCTTGCTGGATGAGTTGATTCACGGAAACCCTCCGAGCATATTCGACCGCCTAATGGGGTTGAAACCCGGCCGCGATTATTAGATTTTGATTTGAATTTCTGGGCGCGGAGTATCGGCGGATAAACCAGTGTATGGGGGCGTTCGGCATGCCGAGACAACTGTGGCGGCGGGATAGCTAGTGACTCCGAGGGTGGTACCCGCGCACCAATGTAACGATTGGATAACGGCGCTAACACTTTCCTGAGATTGACGATTGTCGGAGTTATTGCAGGTCAAGTGGGGTGATCGGAGACGAATTGTCGCTCCTCGGGCGGTGTCGGAGCTTGATCCGGGCAGAGCGGTGTGCTTACGTCGAGGGCACCGATGGCCTGAAACTGACGATGTTCGCTGAGAAGTTCGGTGGTGACTTTTAACTCGATATGCGTGTTTTAGAAAGCGTTCCGGGACGCCATTCCCGGGAAGAATTCCTGCGCCCTCCGCGGGGTACCGATGCGATTGGCATCCGCGGCCTTGTGGAAGCCACTGGGGTGCTCGATCTGAATTCCACCTACGCCTATCTGTTGCTGGCAACCGATTTTGCTGCCACGTCAATCGTGGCCGAACGTGACGGTGACCTGCACGGATTCATCACGGGTTACCACCCGCCGCCACGACCGGACGTCCTGTTTGTGTGGCAGGTCGCCGTGGCGCCGTCGGCGCAGGGCGGAGGGTTGGCCAGCACGATGCTCGACGCCCTCGTGCACCGGGTGCGGACGCAGCGCGGCGGGCGCCCGGTCACCGTGGAGGCCACGGTCTCACCCGGCAACACCGCCTCACGCGCATTCTTCGGTGCGTTCGCCCGCCGGCACGGTGTCCCGCTCGTCGAGGACCCGCATTTCGGTTGCGATCTCCTCGACGCCGACGGAGCGCACGAGGACGAGCCGATTCTGCGGATGGGGCCCATCGCCACACCGCTTTCTCGCTGAAATCAGTTATCTGATAACCATTTTGAATTGATTGGAAGGATTATCCCTTGCTGCTCGCTACGACAGCGCCGTTGTCCGAATCTGACCTTCCCGACGTTTTCAGCTCGGTCGAGTCAGAGGTCCGTAGCTATTGCCGCGGCTGGCCCACCGTCATGAACAGCGCCGCTGGCTCCTGGGTGACCGACACCTCGGGGCGTACCTACATCGACTTCTTCGCCGGAGCGGGGGCGCTGAACTACGGCCACAACAACGCCGCCCTGAAGGAACCGTTGCTGGAATACCTTGTCTCCGACGGGATCGTGCACTCGCTGGACATGGCCACCGCGGCCAAACAACGGTTCCTGGAGAGCTTCGAGCGGCTGATCCTGCGGCCGCGCGGGCTCGACTACAAGGTGCAGTTCCCCGGGCCGACCGGGGCCAACTCGGTGGAGTCGGCCCTGAAACTGGCCAGGAAGGTCACCGGACGCGAATCGGTTATCAGCTTTACCAACGCATTTCACGGCATGACACTGGGCGCGCTGTCGGTCACCGGCAACTCGATGAAGCGGGCCGGGGCAGGCATCCCGCTGGTGCACGCCACGCCGATGCCCTATGACAACTATTTCGGCGGGGTCACCGAGGACTTCCACTGGTTCGAGCGCGTGCTCGACGATTCGGGCAGCGGACTCAACCGGCCGGCCGCGGTGATCGTCGAAACCGTCCAGGGCGAAGGCGGTCTCAACGTCGCGCGGATCGAATGGCTGCAGGCCCTCGCCGAGTTGTGCCGCAAACGCGACATCCTGCTGATCGTCGACGATGTCCAGATGGGGTGTGGCCGCACCGGGCCGTTCTTCAGCTTCGAGGCCGCCGGCATCGTGCCCGATATCGTGACGATCTCGAAGTCGGTCAGTGGTTACGGCCTGCCGATGGCGCTCACACTGTTCCGCCGCGAGCTCGACATGTGGACGCCGGGGGAGCACAACGGCACCTTCCGCGGTCACAATCCGGCCTTCATCACCGCGACCGCCGCGATCGAGACATATTGGGAGAATGACCAATTCAGCGTCGACACCGCCGCCAAGGGTGAGCTGATCCGGGCGCGTCTGGAGGAGATCGCCGCTGCCCACGACGGGCTGAGCGCTCGTGGCCGCGGAATGGCCCAGGGGATCAAGTTCGACGAGCCTGACCTGGCCGGAAAGGTCTGCCGGGCCGCCTTCGACCGCGGTGCGCTGATGGAAACCAGCGGACCGTCCGACGAAGTGGTCAAACTGCTGCCGCCGCTGACCACTCTTCCGACCGAATTGTCCGAGGGACTCGACATTCTCGCCGAGTCCGTCGCAGTCACGCTGGCCTGAGGAGGCTTGAAACATGATTGTTCGCACCACAGCTGAGATCACCGGTACGGACCGTGACGTCGCCGACGGCAGCTGGCGATCCAAGCGCATCATCCTTGCCGGCGACGGTGTCGGTTTCTCGTTCCACGAGACCACCATCGAGGCGGGGTCGGTCAACGAGTTCCACTATCAGCATCACGTCGAGGCGGTCTGGGTGATCGAGGGGACCGGCACGCTGATGGATCTGGAGACCGGACAGCAGTACCCGCTCGCTGACGGCACCATGTATCTCCTCAACAACCATGACCGCCACCGCGTTACGTGCGACGAGCAGCTCCGGATGCTGTGCGTGTTCAACCCGCCGGTGACCGGGCGGGAGGTGCATGACGAGAACGGCGTATACCCGGCGCCGCAGTCGGTCGCATGACGGCACAGCGGACCGCCGAAGGCGTATCGCGTGGGAGCACGGTTGTCGAGGATCGCTACCCGACACGGCTCGAGCACGCGATCGAGCCGATACCGCGCCATGAGCCGGTGGTGTGGGGCACTGTGGCCGATGGGCCGCTGAGCCAGCATCATCTCGACGGCTTCTCCGAGTACGGCTACCTGGTCGCGCCCGAGACGGTGTCCGACGATTGGCTGCCGCTGTTGCGGCACGAAATCGACCGGGTGGCAGCGGATCTGGACAAGGACGACCCGCGGGTGATCCGTGAGCCGGGCGGCACGATCCGGTCGATCTTCGAACCGCATCTGCTGAGCGATCTGGTGGCCCAGGTGGTCCGGCTGGACACCGTGCTGCCGGTCGCTCAGCAGTTGCTCGGCGGCGACGTGTACATCCACCAGGCCAGGATCAACCTCATGCCCGGGTTCACCGGGACGGGGTTCTATTGGCATTCGGACTTCGAGACCTGGCATGCCGAGGACGGCATGCCGGCGATCCGCGCCGTCTCCTGCTCGATCGCCCTGACCGAGAATTTCCCCTACAACGGGTCGCTGATGGTGATCCCCGGATCGCACCAGACGTTCTATCCCTGCGTCGGCGCCACACCCGAAGACAACCACGACACCTCACTGGTGGCGCAGAACATCGGCGTGCCCGATCAGACGACCTTGACCAAGGCTGTCGACACCCATGACATCCACCAGTTCACCGGCCCGCCCGGTACCGCACTGTGGTTCGACGCGAATCTGCTGCACGGCTCGGGATCCAACATCACGCCGCTGCCGAGGTCGAACGTCTTCCTGGTGTTCAACTCGGTCGACAACGCGCTGACCGACCCGTTCGCCGCCCCGCGGCCGCGGCCCGAATACCTGGCGGCCCGGGGTACACAGGCCGTCACCTAGGCTGGCCACATGCAACGGATCATCGGAACAGAGGTCGAATACGGCATCTCATCGCCGTCCGATCCGACCGCCAATCCGATCCTGACCTCGACGCAGGCGGTGCTGGCGTACGCGGCGGCCGCCGGTATCCAGCGCGGGAAGCGCACCAGGTGGGATTACGAGGTCGAAAGCCCGCTGCGCGACGCCCGTGGGTTCGATCTGTCCCGGGCCTCCGGGCCGGCTCCGATCGTCGATGCCGACGAGGTCGGCGCGGCCAACATGATCCTCACCAACGGTGCCCGGCTGTATGTGGACCACGCCCACCCGGAGTACTCGGCGCCCGAGTGCACCGATCCGATGGACGCGGTGATCTGGGACAAGGCCGGTGAACGTGTGATGGAGGCCGCGGCCCGCCACGTGGCAAGCGTGCCCGGGGCGGTCAAGCTGCAGCTCTACAAGAACAACGTGGACGGCAAGGGCGCGTCCTACGGGTCGCACGAGAACTACCTGATGAGCCGTCAGACACCGTTCTCCGCGGTGATCGCAGGGTTCACGCCGTTCCTGGTGTCCCGGCAGGTGGTGACCGGTTCGGGCCGGGTCGGCATCGGTCCGTCAGGTGACGATCCCGGCTTCCAGCTGTCCCAGCGGGCCGACTACATCGAGGTCGAGGTCGGCCTGGAGACCACGCTCAAGCGCGGCATCATCAACACCCGCGACGAGCCGCACGCCGACGCCGACAAGTACCGGCGGCTGCACGTCATCATCGGTGATGCCAACCTGGCCGAGACGTCGACGTACCTCAAGGTCGGGACCAGCTCGCTGGTGCTCGATCTGATCGAGGAAGGCCCGCAGTACGGGCTGGACCTGTCCGATCTCGCGCTGGCCCGACCGGTGCACGCGGTGCACGTGATCAGCCGCGATCCGTCGCTGCGGGCCACCGTTGCGCTGGCCGACGGCCGTGAGATGACCGCCCTGGCGATGCAACGGGTCTATCTGGACCGGGTGGCCAAACTGGTCGACATCAGGGACCCCGACCCACGAGCCTCCCACGTCGTCGAGACCTGGGCCCATGTGTTGGACCTGCTGGAACGCGATCCGATGGAATGCGCCGAGATCCTGGACTGGCCGGCCAAGCTGCGGTTGCTGGAAGGGTTCCGTCAGCGCGAGAACCTCAGCTGGCAGGCGCCGCGGCTTCACCTGGTCGACCTGCAGTACTCCGACGTCCGGCTGGACAAGGGTCTGTACAACCGGCTGGTGGCACGCGGTTCGATGAAGCGCCTGGTCACCGAACAGCAGGTGATCGACGCGGTCGACAACCCGCCGACCGACACCCGCGCGTACTTCCGTGGCGAATGCCTTCGCCGGTTCGGTTCCGACATCGCCGCGGCCAGCTGGGACTCGGTGATCTTCGATCTCGGCGGCGATTCGCTCGTCCGGATTCCGACGCTGGAGCCGTTGCGCGGCAGCAAAGCGCACGTCGGCGCCCTGCTGGACTCTGTGGACAGCGCCGCCGAACTCGTCGAGCAACTCACGAACTGACCGTTTCCGGCGGTGAGCTATCCCGGGCAATCCGGGTGCCGACCGGTACTGTGGAAGGACCGGTTGGGCGGTTAGCCCAGCCGATGACAATTGCAGGAGGCAGCGATGGCTCAAGAGCAGACCAAGCGTGGCGGTGGCGGCGGCGAGGATGACGACCTCCCGGGTGCATCTGCCGCCGGCCAGGAGCGTCGCGAGAAGCTGGCCGAGGAGACCGACGATCTGCTCGATGAGATCGACGACGTGCTGGAAGAGAACGCAGAAGACTTCGTGCGCGCGTACGTCCAAAAGGGCGGCCAGTGACCTGGCACGAAAATCTGTCTTCGTCTTTGCCCAAGCCCCATACCGGTATCCCTTCTGTAGCCATGGACCTGTCGTCGTTCTCTGAACTGCTGCGTCGTCAGGCTCCCGAACTGTTGCCGGTCAACCGTGCCGCCGATGGCGCCATCAACCCGACCAACGCGGTGCCGCACGGGACGACCATCGTCGCGATCAAGTACCCCGGCGGGGTGCTGATCGCGGGTGACCGCCGCTCCACCCAGGGCAACATGATTGCCGGGCGCGACGTGCAGAAGGTGTACATCACCGACGACTACACGGCGACCGGCATCGCGGGTACCGCGGCCATCGCCGTCGAGTTCGCCCGCCTCTATGCCGTGGAACTGGAGCACTACGAGAAGCTCGAAGGCGTCGCCCTGACCTTCCGCGGGAAGGTCAACCGGCTGGCCATCATGGTGCGCGGCAATCTCGGTGCGGCACTGCAGGGTTTCGTGGCGCTCCCACTCCTGGTGGGTTACGACGTCGATGCCGCCGATGCCGAGAAAGCGGGCCGCATCGTGTCCTTTGATGCCGCGGGCGGCTGGAACATCGAGGAAGAGGGCTACCAGTCGGTGGGCTCCGGCTCGATCTTCGCCAAGTCGTCGATCAAGAAGCTCTACCCGCACGTGGTGGATGCGGATTCGGCACTGCAGGTGGCCATCGAGTCGCTCTACGACGCGGCCGACGACGACTCCGCCACCGGTGGGCCCGACCTGGTTCGTGGCATCTATCCGACCGCGGTGACCATCGGTGCCGAGGGGGCGGCGGAGATCGCCGAGGAACGCATCGCCGAGCTGGCTCGCGAGGTCATCGCGCGCCGGACCCGGACGGGCGGTGAGGGGTAAATGAGTTTCCCGTATTTCATCTCGCCTGAGCAGGCGATGCGTGAGCGCTCCGAACTGGCGCGCAAGGGCATCGCCCGAGGTCGCAGCGTTGTGACGCTGGCCTACGACAGCGGCGTGCTGTTCGTGGCGGAGAACCCGTCGCGGTCGCTGCAGAAGGTCAGCGAGCTCTACGATCGGGTCGGTTTCGCCGCCGTGGGCCGGTTCAACGAGTTCGACAACCTACGGCGCGGCGGTATCCAGTTCGCAGACACCCGCGGCTACGCCTACGACCGTCGAGACGTGACCGGCCGGCAGCTGGCCAATGTCTACGCGCAGACACTCGGCACGATCTTCACCGAGCAGGCCAAGCCGTACGAGGTCGAGCTGTGCGTCGCCGAGGTGGCGCACTACGGCGAGACGAAGTCGCCTGAGCTGTACCGCATCACCTATGACGGGTCGATCGCCGACGAGCCGCACTTCGTCGTGATGGGCGGTACCACCGAGCCGATCATCACCGCGCTGAACAACTCGTACGCGGAGAACGCCGATCTGGCCGCAGCGGTCAAGATCGCCGTCGAAGCGCTGAGCGCGAGCGGCAACGGTTCCGAGCCGCGCGCGCTGGGCCCGGCCACCCTCGAGGTGGCGGTCCTGGACGCCAACCGTCCTCGCCGGGCGTTCCGCCGGATCACCGGGGCAGCGCTGGAAGCCCTTCTGCCCGAAGCGAAGCCGGCGAAGCCGACCGAAGAGTCGTCGGAAAAGCCGAAGAAGTCAGCAAAGTAGGTGTGCGGGCCGTCATCCCAGGGCGAACCGTAGTTTCGCGACTGCGGTCTGGTTCCACACGCCGGCGGTGATCTCGTGAGGCCGTACGGCATAGGTTTCACCGCGGTGGTCGAGGACCGTCACTGCGATGCGGGACAGCACGTCGTAGCCGGCGTCGTCGTACTGCAGAGCTCCGGTGCCGGACTCGATCCGGCCGAGCACGTCGACGGTGAAGTTGTACACGAGCGTGTCCACCGCCCCGGCCGCCGCGGCGCGGGCGATGTCGCCCAGGTCGGTGGCCACCAGCCCCTTGCTGACGTCGTTGCCGAGCTCCTCGACCCACGCGTTGGCCTGTTCGGCATTCAGGGCGGGCAGCGACTCGCGGATGGCACCGTCGATCTGATCGGGCCGCAGCTCGTCGGCAGCACCGGGCACCGCCACGATCCGGCGTTTGTGGTCGAGCCCGCGGTACATATCGAGCAGCGGGTCGGTCGCGAACAGGTACAGCGGCCGGTTCGATGACGGATCGAGCTGACCCAGTTCGGCGTCCACCGCCTCGGCGACCCGCTTGGCGTACTTCTCGAGCAACACCTTCTTGCCTTCGTCGCCGACCAGGCGGCGTACATGGCCCCGGTCCCGCACGGTGGCGCGATGGGTCGCGTCGGCAACATCGGCCGCGTACTCGCCGGTGAGCTCCAACTCGTTGGCCCGCGTGCTCGCGGTGGCCTGCCACAGGTTCCAGCCGTCGGCCGACAGGGTCAGGGCGTAGGCCTCCTGCGGCGTGGTGACTGCCCGCACCAGCTGGCCGATGTCGAAATAACTGCCCACCTGCGATTGGCTCTCCAGAGCGTTGGGCAGCACGTAGACCTCGTGGAAGTCGTCGGCGATGAAGATGGCCACCGATCTGGAAAGGCTCAGCCACAGGTCCGATTCGGCGATCTCGGTCCAGCGCGACCGCAACTGTTCCTCGACGGCATGCCGTGCCCCGGACTCGCGGATCGTGCGCAGGGCCCGGTCGACTGCGCTCTTCGCGGTCAGCAGGCTCTTTTCCCGCTCGTCGGGTCCCGGTGCGGTTTCGGCGTACACCGTGATGGCGTGCTCATGAGGCTCGCCAAGGCGGATCAGGTCGGCAACATCGGGCAGTTCGTAGCGGGTCATCACCACTCCTTCGTGCGGACTGTGCTGCCAACCTTATGCCGGTGATCGCTGCTGACCAGGGTAAAAAGTCCCAGAAGGTGGCATCGCGCAGCGCGTCGACCGCGGCCTCAATCCCGGTCGGCGTCTGCTTTCACAACCGTCAGTCCGCTCAGCAGTACCGCGATGCCGAATTCGAAGGCGTCGTCGGCGCGGGCGGGCTTGGCGCTGCCGGTGGCCAGGGCGGCGGTCAGTTCCGGGCCCACCTCGGCGCCGGTGCTCCAGGGTTCGTCGGGGGCGGCGACATCCAGGGCCGAGCCCAGCACGAATGAGTCGATCAGGGTGATGGCGCGCAGCGTGTCGGCCGGGTCGAACCCGGCGCGGCTGAAGGTGAGGGCCAGGGTGTTGTACATGGTCAGGGCATGTTCGCTGTTCACCGCGTGTGCGGTGAGCAGCGGGATGAGTCGCGGATAGTGGGCGTAGCTCTGCCGGTAGGACCGCATGATGTCGGCGACCACCTCGGTCCAGGGGCGGGCCGGGTCGTCGTCGGGGAGGGTGACTTCGGACATGGCCCGCTCACGTAGCAGTTCGACGATCTGTTCGCGTCCGGCGACGTGGTTGTAGAGCGAGGACGGCCGGACCTTCAGCGCCCGGGCGAGTCGGGGGACGCTGAATCCGCCGGTTGAGTTCACCAAATCCATTGCCGCACTGGTGATGCGGTCGGGGGAGAGCAGCGGTACCGGCGGGCGTCCCATGGCACATTTCTACTACCTCTTTACAACCGCTGTAAGCGGGGTCACAATAAAACGAACACCATTCGTTTTAGGAGTCGACCGATGATCACCCTGACCGCCACCGCGCCCGAGTCGCTGTCCCGAAGCGCCGAGTCGACGCGCCCTCCGCTGCGGGTCGGGCTGGTGCAGCATCGGTGGCGGCCCGATGCGACGGAACTGGTCAGGGTGCTACGGGACGGTATCGATCGGGCGGCCGGTGCCGGTGCCGCGCTGGTCTGCCTGCCGGAGATCACCCTGCTGCGATACCCCGCGGACACCCCGGCCGGACAGAATCCCGGCGAGTCCGCCGAGGATCTCACCGGAGGCCCGACCTTTGCCCTCGCCGCCGAGGCCGCCCGCGCGAACGGCGTCTTCGTGCATGCTTCGCTGTACCAAAAAGCACCGGCCGAAGACGGATTGGGCTTCAATACGGCGATCCTGGTGACCCCGTCGGGGGAGTTGGCCGGATATACCCGCAAGCTGCACATCCCGATCTCGGCCGGCTACTACGAAGACACCTATTTCCGTCCGGGTCCGGGTCCGGGGCCGTCCGCCGACGGTGACCCCTATCCCGTGTACAACCCAGAGGGCCTGGGTGCCCGTGTCGGCCTGCCGACCTGCTGGGACGAGTGGTTCCCCGAAGTGGCGCGCAGCTACTCACTCGGCGGCGCCGAGATCGTGGTCTACCCGACGGCGATCGGTTCGGAGCCGGTGTTCCCGGCCTTCGACACCCAGCCGCTGTGGCAGCACGTGATCGTCGCCAACGGCATCAGCAGCGGGCTGTTCATGGTGGTGCCCAACCGGATCGGTGACGAGGGCAAGGTCACCTTCTACGGTTCGTCGTTCATCTCCGACCCGTTCGGCCGGGTGCTGGTGCAGGCACCTCGCGACGAAGAAGCCGTGCTGGTCGCCGACCTGGATCTGGATCAGCGCCGGGACTGGCTGGAGCTGTTCCCGTTTCTGCTCACCCGGCGGCCCGACACCTATGCCGCGCTGACCGCGCCGGTCGATGTGGCGCACCCGTACGGAGCCGGCCACGCAGCCACGGCAGTGGTGAAATGACCACTCACCGGATGCCGGCGGAGAGTGCACCTCAGGATCGCGTGTGGATGGCCTTCCCGTCCGCCGGCTATTCGCTGGGCGACTCCGAAGCCGAACACCACGAAGCGCGCACCACCTGGGCGGCGGTGGCGCACGCGGTGTTGGAGTTCGAGCCCGTGACAATGGTGGTGGACCCCGCCGAAATGGCCGCGGCCCGACGCTATCTATCCGCAGCTGTCGACATCGTCGAGGCGCCGTTGAACGACGCGTGGATGCGCGACATCGGCCCCACCTTCGTGCACGCCGAGGACGGTTCGGTGGCTGCGGTGGACTGGGTGTTCAACGGCTGGGGCGCACAGGATTGGGCACGCTGGGATCGTGACTCGAAAATCGCTGCGGCCGTGGCTGATTGGTCCGGAGTGCCGGTGGTCGACTCGAATCTGGTGAACGAAGGGGGCGGCATCCAGGTCGACGGGCTGGGTACCGTCCTGGTCACCGAGACCGTGCAACTGGACCCCGGCCGCAACCCCGGCGCCACCAAGGCGGACGTCGAGGCCGAGCTGGCCCGAACCATCGGTGCCGATCACGCGGTGTGGCTGCCGCGCGGGCTGACCCGTGACTCGCAGCGCTTCGGCACTCGCGGCCATGTCGACATCGTGGCCGCGATAGCGTCGCCCGGCCGTCTGCTGCTGCATGCGCAGGGCGCCGAGGAGCATCCGGATCACGTGGTGTGCAAGGAAATCCGCGCATCGATCGAGCAGTCCCACGACGTCACGGGAAAGCCGTGGGAGATCGTGGAGCTACCGGCGCCGGACCAGTTGACCGACGCCGACGGCTTCGTCGACTACAGCTACATCAACCACCTGGTGGTCAACGGCGGGGTGATCGCCTGTGCCTTCGGTGATCCGCGGGACGCCGACGCGGCGGCGATCCTCGCTGAACAGTATCCGGGCCGCCGTGTGCTCAGCGTCGATGCCCGCCCGCTATTCGAGCGCGGCGGCGGCATTCATTGCATCACCCAACATCAGCCTGCCGCTCTCCAGCGGTGATCAGCCGGCCGATCGCCGCGCTCACCCGGGCGCGGTTGCCGGTCCCGTTGCGCAGCACCCAGGACGTCAGGTGCTCGACCAGCTCGCGTACCTGCAGCAACGCCTGGATGCGCTGCCCCTCATCGCTGCTGCCGGCCAGTTCCGCCGCCCACAGCGCGTCCAGATCGAGGATGTCGCGCACCGTGGCGTAGGCCTGCGCCACCTGCGGCGTGGTCACCGCCAACCGCTCCTGCATGCGGTAGATGGTGCCGGGGCCGACCCGGTTGATCAGCTCGCCGGCCACCGAGGTCGCTACGATCTCACGGCGCAACGGATGGCGGCTGATCTCGGCGCGGGCATGCTGGGCGATCCCAGCGGGGAAGTAGTCCCCGAGGCGGTGCGTGAACACCTCCTGGTCCGGAATGTCGGAGGCAAGCAACTCCTGTGCCACCAGATTCTTGGATTGGGCCAGCAGCACCGCGATCTCAGGTCGGGTGAGTCCCAGTCCCATGGTGCGACGGCGTGCCAGTTCCGGCCCGGCAGGCAGCCCCTCGACTTGGGGGTCGACGCCCGCTTCGTCCCGCAGATTGCCGATCAACCTTATGTGCCGGTCCAGCAGCGAATCCGCTTCGGCGGCGGCCATGCTGATCGCCAGGATCGCCTCGGCGTTGTCGGCCAGCACCCGCGCGGCGACGTCCTCGGTCGCGTCGGAGAGCAGCGTATTGCGTTGTGCAGTATCGATGTTGCCGGAATCCAGGGCGATTTTGATGTTGACCTCGAGGTCTGAGGTCGCGACACCGGCCGCGTTGTCGATGAAGTCGGCGTTGACCCGGCCACCGTTCAGGGCGAATCCGATCCGCGCCTGCTGGGTGAGTCCGAGGTTGCCGCCTTCGCCGATCACCTTGCAGCGCAGCTGCGATGCCGTCACCCGAACGCGGTCGTTTGCCTTGTCCCGGGCGTCGGAGTCGGATTCCCCGTCGGACCTGACGTATGTGCCGACGCCGCCGTTCCACAGCAGGTCGACTGGGGCGCGCAGCACCGCCGAGATCAAGTCGTCCGGGGTGCACTCGGCCGCTTCGATGTCCAGCGCGGTCCGTGCCTGCGGTGACAGCGGTATCGACTTGGCAGTGCGGGGCCACACCCCACCACCGGCCGAGATCAGCGTCGAGTCGTAGTCCTGCCAGCTCGATGCGGGCAGATCGAACAGCCGTGTGCGCTCATCGAAGGACACCTTGGGGTCCGGGTCGGGATCGACGAAGATGTGCCGATGGTCGAACGCCGCGACGAGTTTGATGTTGTGGGACAGCAACATTCCGTTGCCGAACACGTCACCGGACATGTCGCCGATACCGGCGACTGTGAACGGCTCGACATCGATGTCGTGGCCGGCTTCGGCGAAATGCCGCCGTACCGAGAGCCACGCGCCGCGTGCGGTGATGCCCATCGCTTTGTGGTCGTAGCCGGCCGAACCGCCCGAGGCGAAAGCGTCTCCGAGCCAGAAGCCGTACTCGGCGGCAATGGAATTGGCCAGGTCGGAGAACTTCGCGGTGCCCTTGTCGGCGGCGACGACCAGGTAGGCGTCCGTGCCGTCGGGGCACACCGTCCGGTCCGGATGACGGACCGCACCATCGACGATGTTGTCGGTGACGTCGAGCAGCCCGCGGATGAATGTGCGGTAGCCGTCGGCGGGGGCGATATCGGCGTTGCGGAGCACGAACGCGCCTTTGGCGCCGGCCGGCACGATGGGGGCGTTCTTCACGGCCTGTGTCTTCATCAGGCCGAGCACCTCGGTGCGGAAGTCCTCAGGGCGATTCGACCAGCGCAGCCCACCTCGGGCGATGGCGCCGCTGCGCAGGTGTATGCCCTCGACGGTGTCGGAGCACACGTAGATTTCGCGGTAGGGGACCACCGGGCCGGTGTCGGCCAGCTGGGCCGAATCGATCTTGAAGGACAGGTAGTCCTTGGCCTGGCCATCTGGTCCGAGCTGGAACCAGTTGGTACGCAAGGTCGCCCGCACGAAGCTGTGCAGCGCGCGGCGAATACGCTCGTCGTCGAGCGAGGTCGCGGCGTCCACCAGGGCCGCCACGTCGAGATCTGCTTGGGCGGCGTCGGTGCGGTCGGTGCGGTCGGTGCGGTCGGGGTTGAAGCGGGCATCGAACAGCGCCAGCAGTGCGTTGACGAAATCCGGTGCGGCGACCAGCGAGTCGATGATGTAGTCGGACGAGAAACCCAACCCGGTCTGCCGGATGAATCGGGTGGCCGCCCGGATCAGAACTACCCGGCGCCAATCGATTCCGGCTGACGGAATGAGCGCGGCGTATCGGTCGACCTGCCAGCGTCCGGCGATCGCGGCTTCGTAGGCCCGTGCGATCAGATCGAGCGTGGATGTCGGCAGGTCGAGACCGCCGAATTCGTAGTGGTGTCCGGCGTCGCTGGCCCGATAGGAGGCGACACGCAAGCCGAAGTGTTCGAACATGGCGCAGACCTCGGCGAGCAGCGGTGGGGATCCGGTCCACTGCACCTCGGCATGGGTGCCGGCTTCGTCGGCGGCAAAAGACACTCGGGCAGAAGGGTTTTCCACAGGCCGAGTCTCGGCCATGGCGGGCCGAACGACCATCGACATTCTGGTGATCCTTACTGCGCCGGAGGCGCCATTGTGTCGAATGCCTGGCAACGACTGAGGGGTAAGCGATATCGGAGGCGCAGCACTCGGCTGTGTCTGATCGGTGCGGTCGTGACCAGTACCCGGGAATGGCGCCCCGAACACGACAAGTCAGGGGATCGGCGGCGTGTCCATGGTCAGGGTTTCGCCCCGGAAGAATGCCGGCTGGACGAAACGCAGGACGAGCATCAGGACGGCACCGAGCAGCAGAATGCCGAAGCCGAGGTAGAACACCAGG
Source organism: Mycobacterium sp. DL99 (assembly GCF_004762045.1). Taxonomy (GTDB): domain Bacteria; phylum Actinomycetota; class Actinomycetes; order Mycobacteriales; family Mycobacteriaceae; genus Mycobacterium. The sequence continues at coordinate 3,801,257 of NZ_SJOM01000007.1, read as the reverse complement.
CCGACGCCGCCGATCGACGCGCCGCTGCCGCTGGCCTCCGGGTCCATGCTCACCAGAACCGACTTGACGAAAACCGACAGCAGCATGATGCCGCCGACCGCCGGGAACACCAGCTTGTAGATGATGTTCCTCGGGCTGAGGAACAGTTCTTTGCGGAAGAACCACACGCAGGCGAACGCGGTGATGCCGTAGTACCAGCAGATCATGATGCCAAGGGCGGCAATGGTATCCAGCAGTGTCCGCTCGGAAAGCAGTGTCACGACCGTGTAGAAGCAGGCGGTCACCACACCGGCGACCACGGTGCTGAACACCGGTGACAGGGATCGTGGGTTGACGCTGGCGAACCGCTTGGGGAAGGCGCCGTAGGCGCCCATCGCCAGCATGGTGCGGGCGGCCGGGAGAACGGTCGTCTGCAGGCTGGCGATCGACGATGCGAACACCGCCAGCAGCAGCAGTGGCCCGCCCCAGTCACCCAGCACCGGATAGGCCAGCGCCCCGAACACGTTCTCCGCGATCTCCTCGTTGCCCAGTCCCAGCCCGGTGTCGCCGACCCCGGCGTACATCATCACCGCGACCGCCACCAGAAGGTAGGTCAGCAGGATGGACAGGACACACAGCAATCCGGCGCGGCCGGGCACCTTGGTGGGGTCCTTGCTCTCCTCGCCCAGCGTCAGGCAGGTGTCCCAGCCCCAGAAGGCGAAGATCGAGCCGATCAGCCCAATGACGAAGGCGCTCATCGTGAGTCCGGTGAACGGGTCGAACCATTGGATGTCGAAACTCAAATGCCCCTCGACGCCGCCGGACCGCACGATGGCGACGACCGCGAACGTCAGGAGGACGGTCATCTGGAATCCGACCAGCACATACTGCACCTTCTCGCTGGTGGTGATGCCGCGGCAGGAGATGAAGGTGGCGATGGCGAGTAGCGCGACCGTCGAAACGATGTTGACGCCGACATTGTCGGCGGGGAGCATCGCGAGCGTGTCGTTGTGCAGCACCTTGCCCAGGAACTCGTAGCCGAAGAGGACGCCGATCGAGGCCAGGTTGGACAGCACGATGATGGTGGCGATCACCATGCCCCACCCGCACATCCAGCCGACGTACGGCCCGAAGGCTTTGGTGGACCAGGTGAACGACGCGCCGCAGTCGGGAGCCCGGGAGTTCAGTTCACGGTAGGCGTAGGCGGTCAGGAACATCGGGACGAAGCCGGCGATCAGGATGGCGGGCATCTTGAGCCCGACCGCCGCGACGATGAGCCCGATGCTGGCGGTCAGGGTGTAGCCCGGCGCCACCGTCGAGATGCCGAGGATCGCGCCGGTGAAGGTGCCGATCCGCCCCGGCGCCAGGCCTTTGGCGACCAGGCCCTCCTCGCGCTCGGCCCGTTCCAGTTCGGTGCTGGCCAGTTGCTCAGACATGCTCTGCCCCTTCATCTTTAGGCACCACAAACATCGGGACCTGCAGAACACGCAGCATCTTCGCCGCAGTCGACCCGAGGAACAGGCGGCGCGGCTGGGCCAGCCGGCTCGAACCGACCATGATCATGTCGCCGTCACGCCAGCCCAGTTTGTCGACCGCCTCCTCGACGGTCGGGCCGGTGGCCACCTGTGAGGAGACCGGAACATCATCCGGCAGAAAGTCTTTCGCCTGGTCCAGGGCGCGCTGTGCGTGCTGCTGGGCGGCGTCCAGCCGGCGGGCGTCATCCACGGCGACCAGCGACACCAGGCGAAGGGGCGTCTCGGTGGCCCGGCAGAACCGCAAGGCGGTGTTGAGCAACTGGGTGGCTCCGGGCCGGGTGCCGATGGCGCAGGTGACCTCCCGAATCCGCTCGTTGCGCTGCAATCGGGCGCCGCGCGGTGCGATCACCACCGGTACGGGGGAGGCATGCACCAGGTCGTTGACCACCGAGCCGAGTGACAGAGGACCGGCCATCCCGCCGCCGGCTCCACCGACCACCAGCGCATCGGCGCCCAGGCTCTCGGCCACCGCGATCAGGCCCATGGTGCTGGACTCGTCGTAGCTCAGGTGGGTGGTCACCGGCACGTCGTTGCGCACCCCCGCCGCGGCCGCGGCCAGCCAGCCGTCGGCTTCCCGGTGCAGAACATCGCCGGGGGTGGGGGCCAGCGCCGAGCGGTCACTGGGCAGGACCATGCACAGGTCGAGGCCCGCGCCCAGGGTGCGGGCGATCTGTTCCCCGACCGCGACGGCGTCGTCGCCTCCCGGTGTGGCGATGTAGGCGACGGCGATTCGTGGGCTACTCATCGACTAGTCCTCCGCAGCTGTCCAGCCGACATCCCGCACCGTCCATCTCTTGTAATTCATCAGGTCTCTGGCGGGCCAAGTGTGTCGCGGAACACATCGCAGATCATCCGACAATATGGAGATTCTCTGTGCAGGTTTTCGACACTCTGTACATTCCTGTGGGTGGCGGTCCCGGTGTCGTGGGTGATCGAGCAGTCGGATCTGCATCTGCGTCTGCTCGCCGGCGCGGCCGGTGTCGGGCGCGAGGTGAACCTGGTGCTGACCACCGAACTGGCGAATCCGGCCGAATGGCTGTCCGGCGGCGAGTTGGTGCTGACCACCGGCATCAGCCTGCCCGCAAGCGCGCGAGGTCGCCGACGTTACCTGCAGATGCTCGCCGAAAGTGGCGTCACTGCAGTGGGTTTCGGAATCGGCTTGACGTTCGATGCGGTTCCGGAAGAAGTGGTGGCAGCCGCCGATGAGCTCGGGTTGGCGCTGATCGAGGTCCCGCTTCGGACACCGTTCGCGGCAGTCGTGCAGCGGGTCGGTTCGCGCATTGCCGCGCTCGAGTATGACGCCGTGCTGCGTGCTTCCCGGGCGCAGCCGCGGATCACCCGGGCGGTGGTGAGCGACGGTCCGCGCGGTGTCGCGGCCGAACTGGGCCGCGCGTTGAAGGCCGCCGTGGTGGTGCTGGATCCGACCGGGACGGTGATCGCATCGCACCCGAGCAACCTCAGCGTCACGACGGTCAACCTGGTACGCGACTCGATCGAACCGGGAGCCGCGTCAGGCGTCCGCGTGCTGTCCGATGGCACCACCGTGGCCCAACAGGACATCCGGGTCGGCGGCCGTTCGCACGGTGTACTCGCGGTGGTCGGCCCCGGTGCCCTTAGTCCGGTCGACCAGGTTCTGTTCGGGCACGCAACATCGTTGCTGGCCTTGGACTTTGAGAAGCCGGCCCGGTTGCAGGAGGTGCAGCGGCTGCTCAATGAACAGGCGCTGGGGCTGTTGTTGGCCGGCGAACACGACCTGGATCCGGTGTATGCGCAGCTGGCGCCGGTCGCCGATGTCGAGGGCCGCATTCGGGTCCTGGTCGTCGACTTCGACGGAGAAACGAAGTCCGCGAGTCACCGGAGCCGGGCGCGGGCCGCGGTGGTGCGCGAGCTGGAGGCGGCCGGACATCCGGTGTTCGTGCACGGTGCCGATCGCCGGCTGACCGTGTTGCTGCCGGGCACAGCGACGGTTGAGAGCGCGGCCGGTCTGCTGAGCGGGCTGGACCGTTCGGTGCGCAGGTCGAGCCGCAGCGGGCTCAGCGGGATGCGGCCGTTGGCGCGGTTGATACAGGCCGTCGACGATGCCCGGCTGGCCGCATCGGTGGCCGAACGCGGCTGTTATCCATTGGAATTCGCCGCTCTGGCGGGCAGCGCACTGTTGTCCTCCGGGCCCAGCCGGGAGGTACTGATGGCGCTCGGGGCGGCGGTACTGACTCCGGTGGCCGACCACGACGCGCAGCACGGATCCGGGTTGATGGCGGCACTGCGGGCGTTCCTGGAGGCCAACGGCCAGTGGGAGGCCGCCGCGGCGGCCATCGGCGTGCACCGGCACACGATGCGCAAGCGGATCGAGATCGCCGAGGGGCTGCTGGGGTGTGATCTCGGGGTGGCCCGGGTGCGGGCCGAGCTGCTGTTGGCGATCTTGGCGCGCGGCTGACCGCGCCACTGCGGCCGCGTGCTCAGACGGTGACCGCCGCTTCGTCCGGCGCCGGCTCGCGACGCCAGCCGACGTAGGTCAACCACAAGCCCATTGCGGTCAGGAGCAGGAAGAAGATCCGCGCGACCAGTTGCAGGCCCGGGCTGGTGACCGTCGCGTTCGCCCCGGAGTCGATCGCCGACGGAATCGCCATCATCGCCAGTCCGCGCAGCGCCACGAACCAGCCGAACAGCGAGATGAGCGCCGCCGTCACGCTGTACCAGTACTGGTGGAACGCGATAACGATCAAGCCCATCATCAACATCGCCGCACCGAGGATCCAGGGCAGGACCGCGTTGTCGAAAAGTCCGCCGAGCAACCCGGTGAGGTCGGGCAGGCGAATCGCGATGATCGCGGTCGCGGCCGCGACGAACGGGCCTAGGACGCGGGCGAACGCCCGGGTGCGGCGTCGGGCTTCGGGGGTGGCTTGTGACATCTCTACTCCAATCGATAAACCGACGGACGGTCTATTTTTAGGTTAGGCTCGGGTCCGAGCAGTCGTCAATGGGAGGTGCCCGTGGCCCGTCGGGTCAAACCGGAGGAGTACGCAGCGCGGCGGCGCGAGATCCTCGATGCCGCTCTGGAGCTCATGCATGACAAGGGCTATGAACGCATGACCATCGAGGACGTGCTGTCCAAGGTGCAGATGTCCAAGGGCGCGCTCTATCACTACTTCGGTTCGAAACAGGCGCTCCTGGAAGGAATCGTCGATGCGATGGCGGAAAGTGCGTCGCTGCCCTTGCGGGCCGTGATCGCCGACGGCAGCCTCGACGCCGTCGCCAAGCTCCACGCCTACTTCGGTGCGTCGGCAGCCTGGAAGGCCGAAAACCCGGAGGTCGTGACAACCCTCATGAACCTGTGGCGGGACGAGAACGCGCTGTTCCGCCAAAAGCTGGCCAAGCAGTCGATGCGCACCTCGGTGCCCATGCTCGAAGCCGTCATCCGCCAGGGCTGCGACGAAGGCGTGTTCCACGTCGGGTTCCCGCACGAGGCCGCGATGTTCGTCGCGGGCCTGGACGGCGTGCTCGCCGATGCCTTCGCCGTCGCGATCGAGCAGGACGGATCACCCGGGATCGACGTCAGCGGACCCCGCGCACAACGTGTGATCGGCGCGTATCTACAGGCGATCGAGCGCATCCTCGGATTGCCCGACGGCTCGCTGGCGTCCGGTGCCTAGGGGCTTTCGAGACCTCACACCACGCTGGCGCGCCCGAGATCGGTGATGTCGCTACCGATCAGCTCAAGCATCTGCCCGGCGGTGTACCGCTTGTCGACGATCGCGCGCAGCTCGGCGTCGGTGGCGCCGACGAGCTGAACGAACGTGACCCGGCCATGCGGGGTATCGATCTCACCGGCCGCGTCGAGGGTGGTCAGGAAGCCGGTGAGCGCCGACCGATGCCCGGTGTCGATGCCGGCCGCCTGGCCCGTGTAGACGTACTCGTCCGGCTGGAAGACCTTGCCCGACTCGAACACGTAGCGCGCCAAGCCCTGCAGGTTGACGCAGGCGGTCCGCATCTCCTCGTCCTCGTTGGCCCCGGGTGCGAGCTTCAGCTTCAGCGTCAGCTCGATGCCGAAGCCGCTGTACGTCGGATCGGTGGATTCCTTGGCGTAGAGGTCGGAGAACCCGTATGTGACGAAGTGCATGGCCTCCGGGCTCCGGTAGATGCTGATGCCGTCGAGCGGGTCCGGGCCCCCGAAGCACCACTTGATGAGGGCGGCCATGTGCAGCGGCTCGGGCTGATCGGGATAGAGCGTGTCGAACGCCGCGGTGATCGCGTCCCAGCCAGGTGCGCTGTCGTCGTCGCCAGCAGCGACGTCAGCCGCCGGCTGCTCCGCGGCGCTGTCCTTGTGCTTCCGGCCGAACAGGCCCATGGCTCTCCCAACTCTCCGGGTCCGCCCGATCCGGGACCGACGGGCGTCGTGCCGACGAGTGTGACGGCCACGATGTCCAGATTTTGCCGCACCGTCAGCGCGCGCTTGTCCACCGTTGCGGTGAACCACCCCGTAAGCTCGTTAGCGTGCAGCGACGAATCATGGGCATCGAGACGGAATTCGGTGTGACCTGCACCTTCCATGGCCATCGCCGGCTCAGCCCCGACGAGGTTGCCCGCTATCTGTTCCGGCGGGTGGTGTCGTGGGGCCGCAGTTCCAACGTGTTCCTTCGTAATGGCGCGCGGTTGTATCTCGACGTCGGCAGCCACCCCGAGTACGCGACCGCCGAATGCGACAACCTGACCCAGCTGGTCACCCACGACCGCGCCGGTGAGCGCGTCCTGGAGGACCTGCTGATCGATGCCGAGCAACGGCTGGCCGACGAGGGCATCGGCGGTGACATCTACCTGTTCAAGAACAACACCGACTCGGCGGGCAACTCCTACGGCTGCCACGAGAACTATCTGATCGTGCGGGCTGGTGAGTTCTCCCGGATCTCCGACGTGCTGCTGCCGTTCCTGGTCACCCGCCAGCTCATCTGCGGTGCGGGCAAGGTGCTGCAGACGCCGAAGGCCGCCACCTTCTGCCTGAGCCAGCGCGCCGAGCACATCTGGGAGGGCGTCTCCAGCGCGACGACGCGGTCACGTCCGATCATCAACACCCGCGACGAGCCGCACGCCGACGCCGAGAAGTACCGCCGTTTGCACGTCATCGTCGGTGACTCCAACATGTGTGAGGCCACCACGATGCTCAAGGTGGGCACCGCCTCGCTGGTGCTGGAGATGATCGAGGCCGGCGTCCCGTTCCGTGATTTCTCCTTGGACAACCCGATCCGCGCCATCCGCGAGGTCAGCCACGACCTCACCGGGCGGCGTCCGGTGCGGCTGGCCGGCGGCCGGCAGGCCAGCGCCCTGGACATCCAGCGCGAGTACTACAGCCGGGCCGTCGAGTACCTGCAGACCCGCGAACCGAGCACCCAGATCGAGCAGGTGGTCGACCTGTGGGGCCGCCAGCTCGACGCGGTCGAGAGCCAGGATTTCGCGAAGGTCGACACCGAGATCGACTGGGTGATCAAACGCAAGCTGTTCCAGCGCTACCAGGACCGCTACAGCATGGAGCTGTCCGACCCGAAGATCAGCCAGCTCGACCTCGCCTACCACGACATCAAGCGTGGTCGCGGGGTGTTCGACCTGTTGCAGCGCAAGGGTCTGGCCGCCCGGATCACCACCGACGAGGAGATCGACGCCGCGGTCAACACCCCGCCGCAGACCACCCGGGCCAAGCTGCGCGGCGAGTTCATCAGCGCCGCACAGGAAGCGGGGCGGGACTTCACCGTCGACTGGGTGCACCTCAAGCTCAATGACCAGGCCCAGCGCACCGTGCTGTGCAAGGACCCGTTCCGGTCGGTTGATGAGCGAGTCAAGCGCCTGATCGCCAGCATGTGAGCTCTAAGCTTTCATCTCGTGGCGGTATCCAAAGTCGAGCGGTTGATGAACCTTGTCATCGCACTGCTGTCAACCGATCGTTTTCTGCCGGCAGAAAAGATCCGCAAAATCGTCCAGGGCTACGACGACAGCTCCAGTGACGAGGCGTTCTCGCGAATGTTCGAGCGCGACAAGAACGAATTGCGCGATCTTGGAATCCCGCTGGAGACCGGCCGGGTGTCGAAGTTCGACCCCACCGAGGGGTATCGGATCAACCGTGAGGCCTATGCACTGCCGGCCGTCGAGTTGACCACCGACGAGGCCACCGCCGTCGCGGTGGCCACCCAGCTGTGGCAATCCCCGGAGTTGATCACCGCGACCCAGGGTGCGTTGCTCAAGCTGCGGGCGGCAGGGGTGGACGTCGAAGGCGGCGATTCGTCCGTCGCGATCACCTCCACGACTGTGCTGCCGGGCATCAGGGGTTCGGAGAAGGTCCTGGGAACCCTGTTGTCGGCGATCGACACCGGACGGGTGGTGCAGTTCGAACACCGGTACTCGCGCAGCGATCCGTACACCACCCGCACCGTCGAACCGTGGGGCGTGGTGACGCACCGGGGCCGCTGGTACCTCGTCGGTCATGACCGGCTCCGCGACGACACCCGCACCTTCCGGCTGTCCCGCCTCGGTGACACGGTCACCGCCATCGGAGAAGCCGGTACCGTGCAGAAACCCGACGGTGTCAACTTGCGGGAGGTGGTGCAGCGCGTCGTCGCCGAAGCGCCGACCGGCGAACAGGCCCGGATCTGGGTGGCCGACGGCCGGGCAACTGCCCTGCGACGGCAGGCCATCGGGACCGTACCGCGCACGCTGGGCGGCCGCGCAGGTGAGGAGATCACCGTCGACGTCGGCGGATACGACAGATTGGCCAGGGAGATCGCGAGTTACGGGGCCGACGCCGTGGCGTTGGCGCCGCAGTCGCTGCGCGACGACGTGCTGGCGCGGTTGCGGGCGCAGGCGGACCGCGGCATGAGGGTCAGCGAGGATCGCGCATGAGTCAGGTTTCCACCCGGCTGGTCCGGATGCTGAACATGGTTCCGTACTTCCAGGCCAACCCGAAGGTCACGCGGGCCGAGGCGGCCGGGGCGCTGGGCGTCACCCGCAAGCAGCTTGACGACGACCTGCGGCAGTTGTGGATGTGCGGGTTGCCCGGGTACAGCCCCGGCGACCTCATCGACTTCGATTTCGAAGGCGACACAGTCGAAGTCACGTTCAGTGCGGGTGTGGACCGCGCGCTGCGGCTGACCTCCACCGAAGCAACCGGGATCCTGGTCGCGCTGCGGGCACTGGTCGACGTGCCCGGCATGGTCGATCCGGAAGCCGCGCGCAGCGCGATCGCCAAGATCGAATCTGCCGCGGGCAGCAAGCTGGCGGCCGTCGACGAGCCGGCGCAGACCGAAAGCGTCGCTGCCGCGGCCGTGCGGGCCGCGGTGCGCGACGGCCGGGCGGTGACGGTGGAGTACCACTCGGCGTCGCGGGATTCGCTGAGCCGACGCACGGTCGATCCGATCCGGGTCGCGCTGGTCGGTGACAACAGCTATCTGGAGGCGTGGTGCCGCACCGCCGAGGCGGTGCGGCTGTTCCGCTTCGACCGCATCGTCGACGCGCAGGTGCTCGACGAGACATCGGCACCGCCGCCACCGGCGGTACAGGCCGGCCCCGACATGTCACTGTTCGACGCGGATCCGGCCCTCCCGTCGGCCACCCTGTTGGTCGACGCGACTGCCGCGTGGGCCTTCGACTACTACCCGTTGCGGGTGGTCAACGAGCTGCCCGGCGGGGCCTGCGAAGCTGCGATGACCTACGCCTCCGACGAATGGATGGCCAGGTTCGTACTCGGTTTCGGCTCGGCGGTCACCGTGTTGGCCCCGGAGTCGTTGGCGCAGCGGGTGCGGGACGCGGCCGCCGAGGCCCTGCGTGTCTACGACGCCGACGACGCACGCGGGTAGACTCGGCACCGACGTCTGGAGGTAACCAAATTGGGTGGTCTACAACCCTGGCACTGGATCATTGTCATCGCGGTGTTCGTGCTGCTTTTCGGCGCCAAGAAGCTGCCGGACGCCGCGCGGTCGCTCGGTAAGTCGATGCGGATCTTCAAGTCTGAGATCAAGGAGATGCAGTCGGATTCTGCGGCCTCCCCGGCGGAGGCCCCGCCAGCCAAGCCGATTGCTTCCGAGCGGGTCGACGCTCCGGCTCCCGAGCAGTCCCCGGACCGCCACACGGCCTGACCGGTCCGGCATCCGATCGCGGTCATCGCCCCGCGATGCCGTGCCACGTCTACGACCAGGCCTCTAGAACACGCCAGTGACCTCCGGATTCATCAAGAAGCTCGATCCCCGCCGCCGCCGCTCGCGGGTCAACCCCGACGGCACGATGTCGTTGGTCGATCACCTGCACGAGCTGCGTAACCGTCTGCTGATCAGCGTGCTCGCTGTTCTCGTGACGACGATCTTCGGCTTCCTCTGGTACACCAACGGCTTCTTCGGTCTGCACAGCCTGGGGGAATGGCTGCGTGGCCCGTATTGCTCACTGCCCGCCTCGGCCCGCGCGACCATCGCCCCGGACGGCGAGTGCCGGCTGCTGGCCACCGGCCCGTTCGACCAGTTCATGCTGCGCCTCAAGGTGGCGCTGGCAGCCGGGCTGGTGCTGGCCTGCCCGGTGTGGCTCTATCAGCTGTGGGCGTTCATCACGCCAGGTCTGTACAAGAAGGAACGCCGCTTCGCGATGGCGTTCGTCGGCGTCGGCGCCGTGCTGTTCATCACCGGCGCGATCCTGGCCTACGTGGTCCTGGCCACCGCCCTGGGCTTCCTGCTCACCGTCGGCAGCGACGTGCAGGTCACCGCGCTGTCGGGCGAGCAGTACTTCGGGTTCCTGATCAATCTGCTGCTGGTGTTCGGCATCAGCTTCGAGTTCCCACTCCTGATCATCATGCTCAACCTGATCGGCATGCTCAGCTACGAGCGGCTCAAGGTCTGGCGCCGCGGCCTGATCTTCGGCCTGTTCGTCTTCGCGGCATTCGCCACGCCGGGCTCTGACCCGTTCACGATGCTGGCGCTGGCCTCTGCGCTCAGCCTGCTGCTGGAGTTCGCGATCCAGATCGCGCGGGTCAACGACAGGCGCAAGGCGCGGCGCGAGGCACTGGAGGTGCCCGAGGACGAGGCCGCGCCGATCCCGACAGCGGAACCGATCCAGACGCCGGAACCGGTGAGCGGACCGTCGCGAATCGACATCGACGACGATGCCACCTGATCCTGGTGAGCAACCCGGCGGTGAACTGATCAGGTTCACCGCCGAATATCCGTTCGCCCTCGACGATTTCCAGCTGCGTGCCTGCCGTGCGCTGGAAAGCGGTCACGGCGTCCTGGTGTGTGCACCGACCGGGGCGGGCAAGACCGTGGTCGGCGAATTCGCCGTGCACCTGGCGCTGGCGGCGGGCGGCAAGTGCTTCTACACCACACCGATCAAGGCGCTGAGCAACCAGAAACACAACGATCTGGTGGCCCGCTACGGCGCCGACAAGATCGGGTTGCTCACCGGAGACCAGTCCATCAACGGTGACGCCGACATCGTGGTGATGACCACTGAAGTGCTTCGCAACATGCTGTACGCGAATTCGCCTGCGTTGCATGGGCTTTCCTATGTCGTAATGGACGAGGTGCACTTCCTGGCCGACCGGATGCGCGGTGCGGTGTGGGAGGAGGTCATCCTTCATCTGCCCGAGGACGTACTGCTGGTCAGCCTGTCGGCGACGGTCAGCAATGCCGAGGAGTTCGGCGGCTGGATCCAGACCGTTCGCGGCGACACCACCGTCGTCGTCGACGAGCACCGGCCGGTGCCGCTCTCGCAGCACATGCTCGTCGGCCGGCGGCTGTTCGATCTGTTCGAGGGCACGAACAGCACGCTCGTCGACCCGGATCTGTTACGCCACATCAGCCATCGGCGCGAGGCCGATCGGCTGGCCGACTGGCAACCACGCGGAAGAGGGCGCGGAGGCGGGCGCCCGCAGCTGTACCGGCCGCCCAGCCGGCCCGACGTGATCTCCACCCTGGACGCCGAGGGGCTGCTGCCCGCCATCACCTTCGTGTTCTCGCGGGCCGGATGCGACGCGGCGGTCCAGCAGTGCCTGCGGGCGCCACTGCGGCTGACCACCGACGAGGAACGCAGCCGGATCGCCGAGATCATCGACCGGCGCTGCGCCGACCTGGCCGAATCCGACCTGATCGTCCTCGATTACCACCAATGGCGCGAAGGACTGCTGCGCGGGCTGGCCGCCCACCACGCCGGCATGCTGCCGGTGTTCCGGCACACCGTGGAGGAGCTGTTCACCGCGGGCCTGGTCAAGGCAGTGTTCGCCACCGAGACCCTGGCTCTGGGTATCAACATGCCGGCCCGCACCGTGGTGCTCGAGCGGCTGGTGAAGTTCAACGGCGAGCAGCACGTTCCGTTGACGCCGGGGGAGTACACCCAGCTGACCGGGCGGGCCGGGCGCCGCGGTATCGACGTCGAAGGCCATGCCGTGGTGCTGTGGCGGCCCGACGACAGCAACGCCGAACCCGCGGAGGTCGCCGGCCTGGCCTCGACCCGGACCTTCCCGCTGCGCAGCTCGTTCGCGCCGAGCTACAACATGACCATCAACCTGGTGCAGCAGATGGGGCCCGAACAGGCGCACAAACTGCTGGAACGCTCCTTCGCCCAGTACCAGGCCGACCGGTCGGTGGTCGGGTTGGTGCGCGGGATCGCGCGCGGCGAACGGATGATGAGCGAGCTGGCGGCCGAGTTCGGCGGCAAAGACGCGCCCATCCTCGACTACGTCCGGCTGCGGACCAAGATCGGCGACCGCGAACGCGCGCAGTCGCGGGCATCGCGACTGCAACGGCGCAGGGCCGCCACCGACGCACTGGCCGAGTTGCGCCGCGGCGACATCATCACCATCACCCACGGCCGCCGCGGCGGACTGGCGGTGGTGCTCGAGCCCGCGCAGCGCGACAGCGACGACCCGAGACCGCTGGTGCTCACCGAACACCGTTGGGCAGGCCGGATTTCGTCGGCCGACTACTCGGGTGCGTCGGCCCCGCTGGGTGCGATGACGCTACCCAAGCGGGTCGAACACCGGCAGCCACGGGTGCGTCGGGACCTGGCGTCGGCGTTGCGCTCGGCGGCCGCCGACCTCTCGGTGCCCTCGAAGCGCGCGAGCAGGGGCGCCGCGGCCCCCGAACGCGACGTCGATCCCGAACTGGCCGGCCTGCGTGACGAACTGCGTCATCACCCGGCGCATCAACTACCGGACCGCGAGGCCCAGGCCCGGATCGCCGAACGCTATCTGCGCGTCGAACGTGACAACGCCCAGATCCAGCAGAAGGTGAACGCGGCGACGAACTCGCTGGCCCGCACCTTCGACCGAATCGTGGCGCTGCTCAGTGAACGCGGCTTCATCGAAGCCGACTCTGGTGAACCCAGGGTGACCGACGCCGGTCGCCTGCTGGCCCGGATCTACAGCGAGAGCGATCTGCTGGTGGCCGAATGTCTGCGCGCCGGCCTGTGGGACGGTTTGCAGCCCGCGGAACTGGCCGGCGTGCTCTCGGCAGTGCTGTTCGAATCGCGCGGGGACTCCGCGGGCGGGGTCCTGGGAGTCGACATTCCCACCGAGAGCCTGCGCCGCGCGCTGGCCAAGACCCGTCGCGTGTCGGCGGACCTGCGCGGCGACGAGCAGCGGCACCGGCTCGCGCCGAGCCGTGAACCCGACGAAGGCTTCGTGACCGCCGTCTACCGGTGGGCGACCACCGGCGATCTGGCCGCCGCACTCGCGGCCTCAGATGTCGCTGGTTCGGGTTCTGCGCTGTCGGCGGGGGATTTCGTGCGGTGGTGCCGTCAGGTGCTCGACTTGCTCGACCAGGTGCGCAATGCCGCACCCGCAACTGCCCTGCGCAATACCGCGAAACGCGCTGTCAACGATGTTCGGCGCGGTGTTGTTGCTGTTGATGCGGGGTAATGTGTGGCAGGCGATACCGAACAGGATCAAGGAGAACCATGAGCGGACCGCAGGGATCTGACCAGGGACAGCAGTGGCCCGGTCAGCAGCCTGAGCCCACGGGGGACCAGGCGCAGGGTGCCGAGGCGTGGCAGCCACCCACCCCCGCTTCCGAGGACCCGACGCCTCACGCTCCGGCCTGGCAGCCGCCGGCGTACACGCCGCAGCAGTATCCGTCGTACCAGCCGCCTGCCCAAGGCGTGCAGCAGCCGGATTATTCGCAGCCGCAGCAGCCACAACAGCCGCAGTACCCTGGGGCCGAGCAGTACGGCCAGCCGGCGTACCCCGGCGGCCAGCCGCAGTACGGCCAGGTGCCGGGCTATGGGCAGCAACCGCAGTACGGGCAGCCCGGGCAGCCGCCGCAGTACGGCCAGCCGGGTCAATACCCTCAGCCGGGCCAGTACGGCGCTCCCGGTCAGTTCGGGCCTTACGGTGTGCCGGGCGCTTCGGGGGAATCCAAGCGTTCGCTGGCCGTGATCGGCGGCGTCGTCGGCGGCCTGCTGGCCCTGTTGCTGATCATCCTCGCGGTCACCGCGTTCTGGCTTCCGGGATGGGCGGTGACGACCAAGCTCGACATCAACAAGGCCCAGACCGGCGTCGAGCAGATCCTGACCGACAAGACCAACGGTTACGGTGCCACCAAGGTCACCGGCGTCAAGTGCAACGACGGTGAGAATCCGACGGTCAAAAAGGATTCGACCTTCGACTGCGAGGTCACCATCGACGGCACCAAGCGCAAGGTGACGGTGACCTTCAAGGACGACAAGGGCACCTACGAGGTCGGTCGACCCAAGTAAGTCAGCCCGCCGATATCTACATCAGGGTCGCTTCGCCGCGAGCGAGCGACCCTGATGTAGCGAATGGCGCGGACGGAGTCAGCCGGGCAGTCGGTCGAGGGCTGACTGCAACCGGCTGATCGACGAGGTCACCCCGTACGCCGCGGCCAGCTCGGCGACCCGCGCCGGGTCGCCGGCGGCCAACGGTAGATCGTCGGTCGCAGCAGACAACGTCACCGGGGCATCCGTGGCCACCCGGACCACCGGTTCAGCCGCGGCCATGTAGTCGGCGGCGGCCAGCAGCTTGGCCCGATGTGCTTTGGACAGTGAGGATTTCGGGTCCTCGGCGGCCGCCTGGATACCCAGCAGCGAGCCGTGCCGGGCCAGCAGCGTCGCCGCCGTCTTCTCGCCGATCCCGGCGACCCCGGGCAGCCCGTCGGACGGGTCGCCCCGCAGCAGGGCCAACTCCGCGTACGCCGGTCCGGCCCGGTCGATGGGAACCCCGTACTGTTCGGCGACCTCTTCCGGGCCGAATTTCGTGGCCTTGGCCAGTCCCCGGCCGATGTAGAGCACGCGGACGGCGGGGGCCGGCTCGTCGCGTACCAGTTGCAACAGGTCACGGTCTCCGCTGACCACCACGACCGGATCGTGCTGTTCGCGCGTGGCCAGCGTGCCGAGCACGTCGTCGGCTTCGAACCCGGGCGCCCCGGCCGTCGCGATGCCGAATGCATCGAGCAATTCCATGATCATGTCGACCTGCGGGGTGAGGTCGTCGGGAACCTCCTCGACATCGGGGATGCCGTCAGGTTGCGGCTGTTCCACCCGGTGCGCCTTGTACGACGGCACCAGATCGACGCGCCACTGCGGCCGCCAGTCATCGTCGCGGCACACCACCAGCCGGCGCGGTCGCTCCCGGGTGACCAGCGTGGCAACCGAGTCCAGGAATCCGCGTACCGCGTTCACCGGCCTGCCGTCGGGTGCCTTGATCGACGACGGCACGCCGAAGTAGGACCGGAACCACATGCTGGCGCCGTCGAGCAGCAGAACTGGGTCGCTCATCGGGTTTCCTCCATCGGACCGAATACATAGGACGCAGCCGTGACGGCTTTTCCGCCGGCACCCTCGTCATACAGCGTGGCCCGCACCGCGACGGTGCCACCCGCGCCGGGCAGTACCCGGGTGTCGACCCGGAACGGGCCGGCCTTACCGCGGGCCAGGAACATCACATGCGACGAAAGACCTTGCAGCGTATCGGTTTCTGCGGCACGGGCAGCGGCGTCCGCCGCGGCCGTCTCCAGGATCACGAACTGCGGGCCGATGTGCAGCGCGGCGTCTGGTGAGGCCACCTCGACCGCGAGCTCGGGTAGGGCCCAATGCCCGTTGTCGCGTTTGTGGCCGCCGAACACCTGCCACAGTGGCGGTAGATCCGGACCGTCGACGATGTCGATCGGGTCGACGGGCATTTTCTCCAGGCCCTCCGGGGGCGTACCGATGGAGATGCCCTGCCCCTCGGTGAGCGCGATGACCCGGTCCGGATTGTCGGCATCGACGATCACCGACCGGCTGTACGCGAGTTGCCTGCCCTGCTTGAGCACCTCGGTATCCACCCGGATGCGGGCCACATCGACGGCCGGGTCCAGCACCTGGCACGAGTGGATGACCGGGTTGGGTACGGCTTCCAGATCGCTCACGCCACCGCTGTCCGGGGAGGAGATGCCCAGTACCGCAAGCAGCAATCCGCCCGCCGGGTTTCGCATGTCGCGCCGCAACGTCACCGTGTCGTCGACCGGACCGAGGTCCATCGAGGAATACGAGCGCCCGAGGTACCGGTAACTCAACAGGCCGCCCCAGCGCCTGCGCAGCTCAGCGGCATACGCCTCGGGATCGCCGGTGAGATCGCGGATATCACGCAACATTCCAGCGACAGTAGCGTGAGGTATGACCTTCACCGTCAACCGTATTGACCATGTCGTGGTGAACTGCCGGGACAGCGACGCCACCGTCTCGTTTTACGTGCGGGTGCTGGGCATGCGCAGGGAGGTGTTCGGTGACGGCCGTATCGCGTTGGTGTTCGGCGATCAGAAGCTCAACGTGCGGCCGACCGGTTCGGTCAACTGGGTGACCGGCGCCGTCGACGCACCGGGATCCTTGGATCTGTGCTTCATCGCAGATGTCGAACCGGAGGCCGTCGGTGAGCACCTGAGAGCCTGTGGTGTCGAGATCACCGAGGGCCCGGTTCCCAAGACCGGCGCATTGGGCCCCATGACCTCACACTATTGCCGCGACCCCGACGGCAACCTGATCGAGATCGCCAGTTATCTACCGCACCACTAGCCTCGATGCCATGACGGTCAGCCGATTCAGCACCGATGTGTACGCCCACCGCCTTTCCGCGGCAGCATCAGCTGCAGCAGAAGCCGGTCTGGCCGGACTGGTCATCACCCCCGGCTATGACCTGCGGTACCTGGTCGGCTCACGCGCGCAGACCTTCGAACGGCTCACCGCGCTGGTGCTGCCCGCCGCCGGGGACCCGACCATCGTCGTGCCGCGCCTGGAACTGGCCGCGTTGCGCGAGTCGGCGGTCACCGAACTCGGTGTGGCGGTGCGTGATTGGGTGGACGGGCAGAACCCGTACCAGATGGTCGCCGACGCCCTCGGCGGGCCGGGCAGTGCCGTCGCGGTGACGGATTCCATGCCCGCCCTGCACCTCTTGCCGCTCGCCGACCTGCTCGGTGTGGTCCCGGTACTGGCCACCGATGTACTCCGGCGCCTTCGGATGATCAAGGATCCCGCCGAGATCGACGCGCTGCGTAAGGCCGGAGCGGCGATCGACCGGGTGCACTCCCGGGTGCCCGAGTTCCTGGTGCCCGGCCGCACCGAAGCCGACGTGGCCGCTGACATCGCCGAAGCTATTGTCGCCGAAGGACACTCAGAGGTGGCGTTCATCATTGTCGGCTCCGGTCCCAACGGTGCCGACCCGCACCATGAATGCTCAGAGCGTGAGCTGAGCGCCGGTGACATCGTCGTGGTCGACATCGGCGGGCCGTACGAGCCCGGCTACAACTCCGACTCGACCCGCACCTACAGCATCGGCGAACCGGATCCCGAGGTGGCGCGGCGCTACGCGGTGTTGCAGCGCGCCCAGCAGGCGGCCGTCGCGGCCGTGCGCCCCGGCGTGACCGCCGAGCAGATCGATGCGGCCGCCCGCGACGTGCTGGCGGCCGAAGGGCTGGCCGAGGCATTCGTACACCGCACCGGGCACGGCATCGGGCTGTCGGTGCACGAGGAGCCCTACATCGTGGCCGGCAACGACCTGCCGCTGGAGGCCGGGATGGCATTCAGCGTGGAACCTGGCGTGTATTTCCCGGGGCAGTGGGGCGCCCGGATCGAGGACATCGTCGTCGTCACCGAGGACGGCGCGTTGTCGGTCAACAACCAGCCACACGATCTCGTCGTAGTGCCGGTGAACTAAGGCCCGCCGCTCTGCCGCGTTCGTAGCGTGGTGGCGGTTTTGGACTCGTTTTCCCGCCACTGCGCTACGCACGTGAAGCGGGGCCGGGCCGCCGACCCCGGAATTTAGGCCTCGCTGCGGTCCAGCAGCTCCGAGGAGCCCAGCACGCGCTCGATTCGTACCTCGATCACCACGCGACGGGGGTTCAGCCGCGGGGTGCGGTAGCGCTGGGCGTAACGCAGCTCGGCGTCACGGACGGCGTCCGGCTCGCTGCTCACCGTGGACTTGCCCTCCAGCGACAACCAGCGGGCGCCGTCGACCTGGCTGAGCACAGCGATCCCGCGCTCGTGCGCGTTCACCGCCTTCTGCGAGCCGCCGTTGGTGATGACCCGCGCGATGTGCGTCTTGGGATCGAAGGTGAAACCGACCGCCACGACGTGCGGGGAATTGTCCGAGCGCAACGTCGTGAGCATCGCCAGGTGGCGTTCGGTGAGAAACGCCAGCGCCTCGCTGGTGAGCTTGGTGGTTGCCTTGCCACGAGATGTAGCCATCGGGGTCCACGCTAGCGCAGGACATAATCGCTGCCATGGATGACACGGCTGGCACGGATCCCCGTGTCGTGGTGATTTTCGGGGGCCGCAGCGAGATCGGGATCGAACTCGCGGTTCGGCTCGCGGCCGGGGCGGTCGTCGTGCTGGCCGCACGCCGTGCCGATCAACTCGACGAGCAGGTCGCCGCGGTGCGGGCGGCCGGTGCCGCCGCGGTGCACACCTGCGAGTTCGATGCCGACGACGTCGCCGGCCACACCCGCGTGGTCGAGGCGATCGAAACCGCCCACGGGCGGATCGACACGGCAGTGCTGGCATTCGGGGTGCTGGGGGATCAGGATCGGGCCGAGGCCGATCCGGCCCACGCCGTGGCCGTCGTGCACACCGACTACGTAGCCCAGGTCAGCTTGCTCACGGTGCTGGCGCAGCGTTTGCGCGCAGCGGGCCGGGGCCGGCTGGTGGTGTTCTCCTCGATCGCCGGAGCCCGGGCCCGCCGCGCCAACTACGTCTACGGTTCGGCCAAGGCCGGCCTCGACTCGTTCGCCTCCGGCCTGACCGACGCCCTGCACGGGACCGGTGTGCAACTGTTGATCGTCCGGCCCGGGTTCGTGATCGGCCGGATGACCGAGGGCATGGAACCGGCGCCGTTCTCCAGCACACCGGCTCAGGTGGCCGAGGCTACGGCCAAGGCGCTGGCCCGCGGTAAGCGTGCGGTCTGGGTGCCGTGGGTGATCCGCCCCATGATCTTCGTGACGAGATTCGTGCCGCGGCCGATCTGGCGAAAGATGCCCCGGTGACGGGGACGATCACCGTGGTCGGCATCGGGGCCGACGGGATGGCGGGGTTGTCGCAAGCCTCGCGTGACGAGTTGGCGCGCGCCACCGTGGTGTACGGCTCGCCGCGGCAACTGGAACTGCTCGACGACAGCGTGACGTCGGACCGCCGAGATTGGCCGTCGCCGATGCTGCCGGCCCTGCCGACGCTTTTCGCCGACGGCGATGTGCACGTGGTGGCGAGCGGCGATCCGCTGTTGCACGGCATCGGCGCGACGCTGATCCGGTTGTTCGGCGCGCACCGGGTGCGGGTGCTGCCCCATGTGTCGAGCGTGACGCTGGCCTGCGCGCGGATGGGCTGGACGGTGCCCGACACCGAGGTGATCAGCCTGGTGACCGCCGCGCCGCATACCGCGGTGCGCCGTGGCGGGCGCGCGATCGTGCTGTCTCGCGATGCGCAGACCCCGGCCACGCTGGCGCGGCTGCTGAACGAATCCGGCCGCGGCGATTCGGAATTGACCGTGCTGCAGCAGCTGGGCGGGCCGGGGGAGCGCCGCCACGACGGCACCGCCCGGGACTGGGCGGCGGCCGCCCCGGTCGATATACACGACCTCAACGTGGTGGCGGTGGCCTACCGTCCCGACGAGCGCCGGGCCCAGGCGCTGCCCGACGAGGCGTTCGCCCACGACGGGCAGCTCACCAAGCAGTCCATCCGGGCGGTCACGCTGGCGGCACTGGGGCCACGGCCCGGCGAGTTGTTGTGGGATGTCGGCTCGGGGTCGGGCAGTATCGCGATCGAATGGTCGCGCAGCGTACCGGGTTGCGCCGCGGTGGCATTCGAACGCGACGAGCAGCGACGCGCGCGGATCTTGAGCAACGTCGCGGCTTTCGGGGTCCGGGTGGACGTCCGCGGCGGCGCTCCCGAGTCCCTTGACGGTGCGCCCGAGCCCGCGGTGATCTTCGTCGGCGGTGGCGTCACCCAGCCCGGATTGCTGCAGGCCTGCTTCGATCGCCTGCCCTCAGGTGGGCGGCTGGTGGTCAACGCGGTGACGTTGGAATCAGAAGTCGTTGTAGCACAATGGTATTCGAAGGAAGGCGGCGAGTTGCGGCGTTATCAGCACTACCAGGGTGGTGCGATCGGCGGATTCACCGGTTGGCGGCCGGCGCTGCCGGTGACCCAGTGGGCGGTGGTCAAGCGATGACGGTGTACTTCATCGGGGCGGGCCCGGGTGCGGCCGACCTCATCACCGTGCGCGGTGCGCGACTGCTCGGCAGCTGCCCGGTGTGTCTGTACGCCGGGTCGATCATGCCCGAAGACCTGTTGGCACTGTGTCCCCCCGACGCCAGGGTCGTCGACACCGGGCCGCTGAACCTCGACCAGATCATCGACCAGTTGGTCGCCGCGGATCGTGCGGGTGTCGATGTGGCACGGCTGCATTCCGGTGATCCGTCGATCTACAGTGCGCTCGCCGAGCAGTGCCGTCGGCTCGATGAACTGGGGATCGGCTACGAGATCGTGCCCGGTGTACCGGCATTCGCCGCGGTGGCCGCCGCACTGGGCCGCGAGCTGACCGTCCCCGGCGTCGCTCAGACCGTCACCTTGTCCCGGGTGGCGACGCTGTCCACGGCGATGCCGGACGGCGAGGACCTGCGTACGCTGTCGGCCCCCGGGGCGACGCTGGTGCTGCACCTGGCCGCGGCCCAGATCGACAACATCGTCCCGCAGCTCATCGACGGCGGATACCGCCCCGAAACCCCCTGTGCCGTCGTGGCATTCGCCAGCTGGCCGCAGGAGATCGTGTTGCGTGGCACGCTCGCCGACATCGCCGAGAAGATGCATGCCGCCGCGGTTACCAAGACCGCGGTCATCGTGGTCGGCGATGTGCTCGCCGCCGAGGGATTCTCCGACAGCTACCTGTACTCCTCAGGCCGCCGTCGCGGGGCCACCCACTGATGAAGCTCCTGCTGCTCGGTGGCACGGGTGAGGCCCGTGCCCTGGCCGCGGCTCTGCACCCGCAGGTCGACGTGATCAGCTCGCTGGCCGGGCGGGTACCGGACCCGGCGCTGCCCGTCGGTCCCGTGCGCATCGGCGGGTTCGGCGGCGTGGAGGGGATGAGGCAATGGCTGGTCGATGAGCGGGTCGACGCGGTCGTTGACGCCACCCACCCCTTCGCCGCCACCATCACCGAGCACGCAGCCCGGGTGTGCGCTGAGCTCGGCGTGCCGCATCTGGTGCTGGCCCGGCCGGCCTGGGCGCCGGGCGCCGCGATCATGGTGGCATCCGACCGGGAGGCGGCCGAAACCGTGGCGGGGAACGGTTATTCGCGGGTCTTTCTCACCACCGGGCGGTCCGGCACTCGGGTCTTCAAAGACGTCGACGCCTGGTTCTTGATCCGGGCCGTCACTCCGCCGGATCTCGAC
Source organism: Mycobacterium sp. DL99 (assembly GCF_004762045.1). Classification (GTDB taxonomy): domain Bacteria; phylum Actinomycetota; class Actinomycetes; order Mycobacteriales; family Mycobacteriaceae; genus Mycobacterium. Next base: position 3,779,860 of record NZ_SJOM01000007.1, on the reverse strand, counting down.
ACCCTGCCTGCCGATCACCAACTGCTGCTGTCGCGCGGCCCGTACGACTACGACGGGGAGCTGGCCCTGCTGCGCGAGCACCGCATCGACGCGTTGGTGACCAAGAACAGTGGTGGTGCGATGACCGAACCCAAGCTGCGGGCCGCCGAAGCTGCGGGCGTGCCGGTGGTGATGGTGGACCGTCCGCCGCTGCCGCCCGGAGTACACACGGTGGCCACGGTCGAGGAGGCGGCGGATTGGGTTCGGGCCGAAACCGCAGGCTGAAGCCCCCGGCAGCAGTAGGCTCCACACCGTGGCGGAGACGTCATACGCACCGTGCGGCGGTCTGAGTCTCGCCTACCAGGTATTCGGCGACGGACCCGTCGAGCTCGTCTACGCCGGGTCATTCGTCAGCCACCTCGAAGTCTTCTGGACCATGCCCGAGTTCGAGGCCTTCATGGAGCGACTTTCGACGTTCTGCCGCGTCCTGCTGTTCGACAAGGCCGGGGTCGGGTTGTCGGATCCGGTGCCCCAGGTGCGCACGCTCGAGGAACGGGCGGCCGAGCTCGAGGCCGTGATGGATGCCGCAGGATTCGGGCGTGCCGTTCTGTTCGGGTTGAGCGAGGGCGGACCCGCTGCGATGTTGTTCGCGGCGACCCGGCCCGAACGCACGAGGGCATTGATCCTGAGCGGCACGTTCGCGTACTTCGGCATCACCGAGTGGGCTGACTTCGACCGTGACCCGGCCGAGCTGCACGCGCGGATCCTGGCCGAGATCGGCCAGCGCTACACACCGTCGACCGAGCAGCTCGCGCAGTTCCAGGAGTTCGGCCGGGCCAGCGGCTCGGTGTGGGGCACCGGTGCCGCACTCAAGCGTTTGTTCCCGGCGGCCGGGTCGGTGCGCCAACTCGGGATGTTCGAGAGAATGAGCGCCAGTCCCGGAATGGCCCGGGCCACCCTCGAAGCTCTGTTCCGGATCGACGCGCGACCCATTCTGTCGACCATCACGGCGCCGACCCTCATCATCCATGCCACCGGAGACCTGGTTCCGATCCAGGGCGGGCGGTATCTCGCCGACCACATCCCGGGTGCGCAGCTGCTCGAGGTCGACGGCACCGACCACGCACCCTGGATCGCCAATCCCGACGAGATCACCAGCGAGATCGAGGAATTCCTCACCGGCAGCCATGCCGCACCGTCGCAGTCCCACCGGGCCCTGCGCACGGTGCTGTTCACCGACATGGTCGCCTCCACGCAGCACGCCGCGGCCACCGGAGACGAGCGGTGGCGTGCGGTGCTCCATCGGATGGGGGAGATCACCGCAGACCTCACCGGGCGGTTCGGCGGCGTCGTGGTGAAGAGCACCGGAGACGGACACCTGGCCACCTTCGACGGGCCGACCCAGGCGATTCGCTGCGCGGAGGCCCTGCGTGATCAAACCGAGAGCTTGGGCATCGAGATCCGGGCCGGGATCCACACTGGCGAATGTGAACTGATGGACGGCGATATCGGGGGAATAGCGGTCCATATCGCGGCGCGCATCCTCGGCCTGGCCGGTGCGGGGGAAATCCTGGTGTCCAGCACCGTTCGCGATCTGGTGGTGGGCTCGGGAACCGGCTTCGAGGACCGCGGCGACGTCGAGTTGCGTGGAGTGCCGGGCACCTGGCGGCTCCTCGCGGTGGATCGCCACGGCGCGCGGGCGGGAACACCCGAGGCGGAACTGGCATCGGTGCCGACGCCGGGGCCCGGGCCTACGATGCGCCGGTCGGATCACGCCATGGCGGTGATGGCGCGGCGGATGCCGCGGATCGTGCGGGGGATCGCCCGCGTCACCCCGGGCACCCGCGTCACGGGACCGCCGGTCAGGCGCTGATCAGATCGAGTGTTCCGAGTTCCCGGATCGCCCGGCAGCCCCGCTGCGCCATCACCACCATCATGTCGTCGCCGCGCTCGGTGGAGCTGGCGAAAGCGGTGCCGAGCACCGTGATCAGCGGCGCCTGCAGCATGCCCAAACGGTAATCCTGCCAACAGGTTTCGCGATCGTATCCGGTGACGCCGTGCGACAGCAATCGGTCATGATAGGCAGTGACCAGCCCGGCTTCGGCGGCGGCGCGGACAGTCGGATCCAGGCTGGTCGCGGTGAAGTACGACAGGTCGCGCGCGGGCAGGCCTGAGCCGAGAGTCTGCCAGTCCACCACGGTGATCCGGGTGCGGTCCGGGTCGAACAGCATGTTGTCCAGGCGGTAGTCGCCGTGCAGAACGGCGAACCGGTCCGGTTCGGCCAGCAGCCACGGGGTGACGACTGACATGGCCGCGCGCATGGTGTCCTGGTCCTCGGCATCCAGGCGCGCGCCGATCTTGTCCAGGGTGATATCGGCTGCCATCTTGGCGACGTCGCCGAATCCCTTGGCGGAGTCCGGTTCCGGCTTGGGCATCGCGATACCGGGGAAGTTCGCCCACCGCGGGTCGGCCCAGGTCGGCCCGTGTAGATCGGCGAGCGCCCGGACCGCCAGGGTGGCCTCGGCCGGTGTGCACCCGGCGATCTGATCGCCTTGTTCGGCCGGCGCCATGTCCGCCAGGAGCAAGACGAAATCAGCTCCCTCACCGGCGATTTCACAGTGATGGCAGCGGGGGACCGGGATCTGCACGTGGTCGGCCACATTGGTGTAGAAGGCGTGCTCTGAGCGGTAGCCGATGGTGACGCGGTCACGCACGGTGTCGTCCTGCGATGGCAGCTTGACCGCGAACGTGCCCGGCAGGCCGGCGTCGTCGCGGTAGGTGACGGTGACGCGGTAGGTGGCACCGGTCTGGCCCGTGCCGATCGGCGCGGTCTGCACCGAATCCACCTCGGCGCCAAGGACCTGCGACAGCCATGCGGCGGTCACCTCGGCGGGCTTGCCCGGTATGGACTTGGGGATCGACCCTGCGGCGGTCATTGCACTGTCCCGTAGATCGAACCCATCCACATTGCCTCCGCGCCTTCCAATAGTTGTTGTCGCGACAGCGGTCCACCCAGGATGAACCGTTCCAGCAAGCGATCGTTGAATTCCATGAGCAGGCTCGCGAGCACCACCGGGTCGGCACCGTCGGGGGCGCGGCCTGCGGTTCGCTCGGCGGCGATCACCGTCGAGACAGTGGGGACGAAGGACTCTCGCGCGCCGTCCCACAGATCGCGCACGGCGCCGCTGGACCCGCGGGCCTCCAACATGGCCTGCACCAGATAGCGGTGATCCTCGGCGGTCCGTAGTACCGCCTCGATGGTGTCGTGCACACGGTCGCGGGGTGGCCGGGTGGTGTCGGCCAGGATGTTGTTGGCGGCGAACAATGCGTCGTACATCGGCTCGACCAGGGCTGCGACGGCCGCCGCCTTGTTCTCGAAATAGAAGTAGAACGCCGAACGGCCCACCCCGGCCTGCCGCGCCACCTCGGCGATGTTCAGCGCGTCGAAGCCGGTCTTCTGCAGGTGCTCGTTGAGCGCCGCCAGAATCGCGGTGCGCCGCTGATCACTGCGTTGCGGTTGACGTCGGTCGACCGGGGACCGTGCGGGTGCGCCCTGTGGTGCCGTAGGCATGCTGGCCGGCCCTCCCATTTTCAACGGGTGTGACGCCGGACACTATCGATCATTCTGACAGCAGTCAATGAAACTCGACGCGAGTCAGTCTGTTGGTTCAGCCGGGGTAGTGGCGGGGGGTGAACACCCGGTCCTCGGTGGTGTCGCCGGCGGCCGAACCGGTGTACCACTGCGTCTGCGACGAGCCGATGATCAGCATGGTGCGCATGTCCACCTGGGCCGGGTCCAGATCAGCCAGTCGCACCACGGTCACCCGCTCACCGGGGCCGGGCTGCGCACCGGAGACCGCACGCGCGACGATCACCGGGGTGCTCGGATCGCGATACTCCAACAGCAGTTCGCGCATGGCGCCCACCTGCCAGGTCCGGGTCTTGGAGGCCGGGTTGTAGATGGCCAGCGCCAGATCGGCCTTGGCCGCGGCGGTGAGACGCGCCGCGATCACATCCCACGGCTTGAGCCGGTCGGACAGAGAGATCACCGCGTAGTCGTGGCCGAGCGGGGCGCCCACCCGGCTGGCGACCGCCTGCGCCGCCGTCATCGCCGGAATCACCCGGACCTCGACGCCGGGCCACTGCTTGGCTTCTTCGAGCACCGCCGTGGCCATCGCGAACACACCAGGATCACCGGAGGACACCACGGCGACCGTGCGGCCTTCCTGGGCCAGCTTGCAGGCCAGCTGCGCGCGGGCCGGCTCGTCGGTGTTGTCGCTGGGGTGGTGGTGCTGCCCGGCGCGGGCCCCGACGCGATTGAGATACGGTCCGTAGCCGATCAGATCCGTGGCGGCGGAGAGTTCGCGGCGGCTCTGCGGGGTCATCCAGTCCGAGTCGCCCGGCCCGAGGCCCACGACCACGACGCTACCCTGCGGTGCGGTGGACCGGGACCGGCCGGGAACCATCGCCAGTGAGAAGTACGGCACCTTGGCATCCGTGCTGCCTTCGCCGCCCACCTCGCGGGCCGGTGACACCCGCTGCCGGTCCGTGCTGGCCCGCTCGACGTAGTACGCCTCATCCAGCCGTCCGGTCGACTCGAGGGCGTCACGCACCCGGGTGTAGGACCGGCCCAGCTTGAGTACGACGGCGGCGTCGGTGTCGGCCAGGCGGCGCTCCAGCTCCGCCGTGGGCAGGGTGCCCGGCAGGATCGTCAGCACGTCGTCGCCCTGCACCAGCGGGGTGCCGGTAGCGGCCGAGGCCGCGCTCACCGAGGTGACGCCGGGAACGATGACGGCGTCGAAGCGCTGGGTGAGCCGGGTGTGCATGTGCATGTAGGAGCTGTAGAACAGCGGATCGCCCTCGGCCAGCAGGGCCACGTCGCGGCCGGCCTCCAGATGGATGGCGATGCGGTCGGCGGCGGCGGCGTAGAAATCTTCCATCGCACCGACGTAGCCGCCGGGATGCTCGGTGGTTTCCGTGGTGACGGGGTAGACCAGGTGCTCCTCGAGCTGGCCGTCTCGAAGATAGGGCTCGGCGATGCCCCTGGCGATGCTGTGGCCGTGCTTGGCGCTGTGATACGCCACCACGTCAGCCGCACCGATCAGCCGGGCCGCCTTGACCGTCACGAGCTCGGGATCACCCGGGCCCAGCCCGACGCCATAAAGGGTTCCGCGTTTGGACGTCTCGGTGCTCACTCGCGCTCACTCGCAATCGAATTGACGGCGGCCGCGGCCATGGCGCTGCCACCGCGCCGGCCCGTCACCACCAGATAGGACATGCCACGCGGGCGTTCGATCAGTTCGTCTTTGGACTGCGCCGAGCCGACGAACCCGACCGGGCCGCCCAACACCGCGGCCGGGACGGGCGCGCCCTCGTCGAGCAGTTCCAGCAGCCGGAACAGCGCCGTCGGCGCGTTGCCGATCGCGACCACCGCGCCACCGAGGCGGTCGGCCCACAGATCGACCGCGGCCGCCGAGCGGGTGAATCCCAACTTCGCGGCCAACTCCGGGGCCCGCGGATCGGCCACCAACGAGACGACCTCGTTGTCGGCGGGCAGTCGCGAGCGGGTGATCCCGGCCGCGACCATCGACGAGTCGCACAGCACCGGGGCGCCCGCGACGAGTGCGGCATGCGCCCTGGTCACGACGTCGTCGGTGTAGGAGACATGATCGGCGACATCCACCTGGCCGCAGGTATGGATCAGCCTGACCACCACCCGCGACACATCGTCGGGGAAGCGAGACAGGTTCGCCTCGGCGCGGATCGTCGCGAACGACTGCCGGTAGATCTCGGCGGCGTCACGGATGTAGTCGAGCACGCGAACACCCTACGGGGGCGGGATACGCAGCCGGTATCCGTCCTCGGCGGCGATCAGGACCTCTCCGACGGGCGGGCTGCCGCAGGCCCGATCGCAGCCCACGAAATGCCGGTGCGTCTCCGCGGGCGTGTCGACCGCCTCGGCGGCGTCGGCACGCACATCGGCGGCGGACTTGGCGCATCCGGGACGGCCGGTGCAGGCGCTGATCCGCAGCCACGGCGAATTGGCGTCGAACACCAGTCCCAGTGGTGCCAGCACACGCAGGGAGGCGTCCGCGACGCCCTCGGGGACGTCGCACACCAGCACCGAACGCCACGGGGTGATCACCAGTGGGGCCTCGATCGCGGCCAGGAAGTGGGCGACCCGAGCCTGCAGGACCCCCAGCGGCACGGCGGCCCCCACCGCCACCCTGGCGTCCCGCTGTTCTATCCAGCCGACCGGCGGTGTCATCGTCGGCGGCCAGGTGGCGCCGGCCGGAGCGTCGGCGGTCAGACCGTCCAACAGTGCCGAATGATCATCGAGTTCGGTTATCCGCCAGGCCTTTCCGCGGATCTCTACGAACCGTCTGGCCACCTCGATCAAGGTGGCGACCGCATCGCCGGTATCCAGTCGCACCCCGGTGTCGCGCCCGGCCAGCAGCAACGCGCAGGTGCCGTCATCACGGGCGTGTACACCGGCGTCGGCGTCGATCCCGGACACGTCGCCGCGGCCGTCGTCCAGGCTGAACCAGAACCTGCCGGGCAACCCGGCCAGAGCCGGGTCGGCCTGGATGGCGCGGTCGAGGTCGGACACCTTGGGGCGGATGTCGATGACGCCGCCAGAGCGTCCGGACAACGGCGAGGCCACGATGTTGCGGGCCCGCTCATGTGTCGGTGACGGCAGCAACCCGGCGTCGGCCAGCACCGTGGCGGTTGCGTCGGTATCCGTCACCGCCCGGATCTGGATGTTGCCGCGAGAGGTCAGCTCCATTGCGGGAGAACCGAACTGCTCGGCCGCCTCGGCCAGTGCCGTCAACTGGGCCGAGGTGATCATCCCGCCGGGTAGCCGGATCCGCACCAGGGCGCCGTCGGCGGCCTGGTGCACCGTCAATGCGCCGGGGCAGGCGTCCTGGTCGCGGGTTCGGGCCACGGGGTTCATTCTAGAAACCTTGGATTCTCGTCTCGCCGGCCACGTGACGTGCGACGATTGATCGGGCGATGTCCGGTATCGACAAGCCGACACGGCGCGTGGCGATTGTGCTCGCGCTGCTGGTGACAACTGTCCTGGCACTGCGCGGCTACCTGCCCGGGGCCCGGCCCGCACCCCGACGGGCGCCGACCGATCCCACTCTGAGCCTGATCGCCGTCGTCGCGCTGGTGGCGGTGGCGCTGGCGGTGCTCGCGTTCGCGGTGCTGACCCGCCGCCCGTCCGTACCGAGCAGCGCGGAGTACCGGCCGACCGCCCGGCGCGGGGTGCCGGGGGAGCTACGCGCGAAATGGGTGTTGATCGCGCTCGGCGTACTGCTCGGGTGGCTGGTGGTCATCGTGGTGATCTCGCGGCTGGGTGTGCAGACGAGCCAACCGCCGGCAGCGAAGCCGTCGCCGGCCCGCCCGCCGCCTGGCGCGGTCGAGCCCGAACCGCCCGACTCGTTCGGCGTCGACGACCGGCTCCTGCCGTATTTCGTCGCTACGACGTTGGTCCTGCTGCTGATACTCGCAGTCGGGGCCATCGCCCAGGTCAAACGCAGGCAGCCGGCCATCCGCGTCGATGCAGGAAGCGAGCCGCCACAGCGGACCGGACCCCAAACCCTCGTGCGGGCAGCAGAACTCGGGTTGGCCGAAATGGGAGATGCCGGCCGGGACCCCAGGGCTGCGATCATCGCCTGCTACGCGGCGATGGAACGCGGACTCGCGCATGCCCCGGGTGCGGTCCCGCTCGAATCTGACACCCCGTCGGAGGTGCTGGCTCGCGCGGTGGACCATCACGCGGTATCTACCTCGGGTGCAACGGAATTGGTGCAGTTGTTCACCGAGGCGCGCTTCAGCCCCCATGTGATGACCGAGGTCCACCGCGACAGCGCCGTGGCCGCGTTGCAGGACGTTCTCGCTGAACTCCGGGGTGTGTCGTGAAAGCAACCGCCCTGGTGGGATTTCTGGTGATCCTCGTGGTGCAGGGATATGCCGCGCTGGTGGTGCCCGACCGCGCGATGGTGGGCTGGGTTGCGGGCGTGGCGGCGGCCATCGTGTTGGGATCGATGCGTTGGATGCTGCGGGAGGATCGGCAGCAACCAGCGGTGGACTCGGACGACGCCGCGGAGTTGTTGGCGCAGTGGATGACTCAAACCGGGACCCTGGTGCGGCGGGCCGACTCCACCCGGCGGGAGTGGGACCGGCATCTACGTCCCCGGTTGGCCAGGGAGTTCTCCGCAGCCACCGGCCATCGGCAGACCGGTGACCCGGCCGCATTCGCCGCGACCGGCCGCATGTTGTTCGGCCCGCAGCTGTGGCAGTGGGTGGATCCGAACAACGTGAGTGTCGAGAGGGCCGACGAGCCCGGCCCGGGCCGCGAGGTGCTCGCGGAGATCCTGCAACGATTGGAGCGGCTATGACCGGCCACGTGTCGGAGTTGGCGTCGGCGGCCGCCACGGCGCAGGTCGTGCTCGACGAGATCGAGCGGGCCGTCGTCGGCAAGCGGGAGGCGCTCACCCTCATCCTCACGACCCTGCTGGCCCGCGGGCATGTGCTGATCGAAGACCTTCCAGGGCTCGGTAAGACGCTGATCGCACGGTCGTTCGCAGCGGCCCTCGGGTTGAAATTCACCCGCGTGCAGTTCACGCCGGACCTGTTGCCGGCCGACCTGCTCGGTTCGACCGTGTACGACATGCAGTCGGGCCGTTTCGAATTCCGGCCCGGACCGATCTTCACCAACCTGCTGCTGGCCGACGAGATCAACCGCACACCCCCCAAGACCCAGGCCGCGCTGCTCGAAGCGATGGCCGAGCAGCAGGTCAGCATCGACGGCCAGACCCATCCGCTGCCCGCCCCGTTCATCGTGCTGGCCACCGACAATCCGATCGAATACGAGGGCACCTACCCGCTGCCCGAAGCCCAACTGGACCGTTTCGCCGTGCGCCTTGAGCTCAGATACCTGTCCGAACAGGACGAGACCGCGATGCTGCGCCGTCGGCTGGATCGCGGATCGGCCGCGGTGGTGGTGCACCAGGTCGTCGACCGGTCGCAGTTTCTGGCGATGCGCGAAGCCGTCGAACAGGTCACGGTGCATGATGACGTGCTGCACTACGTGGTCGCACTGGCGGCCGCGACCCGCCACCATCCTCAGGTCGCGGTGGGTGCCAGCCCGCGCGCCGAACTGGATCTGGTGCAGCTGGCCCGAGCCCGGGCAGTGCTTCTCGGGCGCGACTACGTCATCCCCGAGGATGTCAAGACCCTGGCCGTCGCGGCCATGGCGCACCGCATCAGTCTGCGGCCCGAGATGTGGGTGCGCAGCATCCACGGATCCGACGTCATGGCCGAACTGTTGCGCCGCCTACCGGTCCCGCGAGCCACCCAGGCGTGACCGTCATGAGTGGCTACGAAGTCCAATATCATTGGCGCCCATCCTCATTGACGAGGGCGCTGGCCACCGTGGTGGCGGTGGCGCTGGCGGCCGCGGCGATCGGTGCACGGTGGCAGCTCATCGTGTTCGTGGCGCCGCTGCTCGGCGTGCTGTGCTCGGTCCACTGGCAGCGGCCCGTGGCGAACGTGCGGGTCAGCTGCGAACCCCACACGGTGCGCTGCTTCGAAGGGGAGACCACCCAGATCACGCTCACCGCGACCGTCGACGGTGCCGGAACCGATTGCCTGCTCACCGTGGACACCGTCGAGGGGCTGAAACTCGACGTTGCCGACGCGGGCCGCACCCGCCTGCACGCGACCGTGTCGGGTGTGGCGCAGCGCTGGGGCCGGTATCCGGCGCGGGCTCGAGTCGACGTCCTGGCACCCGGCGGACTACGCGCGGGCTACGGCGTCGTCGATGCCGCGCAGTTCTATGTCTTCCCGCTCGCCGCCCCTCAAGACACGGCGATCCCGTACACCGAACTGCCCGACCGGCTCGGCGCGCACCTGACCCGGCACACCGGGCCGGGGGTGGAGTACGCCGACGTGCGTCCCTATGTGCCGGGCGACCACCTCCGCACCGTGAACTGGCCGGTGAGCGCCCGGCGCGGTCGCCTGCACGTCACGGAGCGGTTGACCGATCGTGGCGCCGACGTGGTGGTGCTGATCGACACGCACGATCAAGCGCCCGGTCCGGCCACCGAGGCTGGAGAACGCATTGCGAGGGGCGCCGCCCAGGTGGTGCAGAGTGCGCTACGCAACTCCGACCGCGCGGGTGTCGTCGCGCTCGGTGGCCGACAGCCGCGTTGGCTCGGTGTCGACATCGGACGACGGCAGTTCTACCGCGTGCTCGATGCGGTGCTGGCGGCCGGCGGTGGAACCGAGAGTGTCACCGGCACTTTGGCGCCCCGGGCGGCGGTTCCGCCGGGCGCGGTCGTGGTGGCGTTCTCGACACTGTTGAACACCGAGTTCGCCTTGGCGTTGATCGAGCTGTGCAAACGGGGACATCCGGTTGTGGCCGTCGACGTGCTCGACGGCGCTCCGTTCATCGGCGAGCTGGATCCGCTGATCGCGCGCATGTGGGCGCTGGGACGCTCCACGATGTACCGCGACCTCGGGACCGTCGGGATCGACGTGGTGCGGTGGCGCCCCGATACCGGGCTGGCTGACGCGATGCGGCTGATCCCCGATCGGCACCGGAGTCGAGCGTGACGGCCCAACCCGCGCCCCGGATCTTCTCGACCGCGTTCGGGCTGTTGATGGTGGCGTCATCGGCCGCTCCCGCCGACGGACCCGCACTGCTGGCCGCCGCGGTCGGGGCAGTCGCGGTGTTGGGCGCAGTGGCGGTGCGCCCCGCAGCGACCGTCGCCGTGCTCGCCACCGTGGTCGCGCTGGCTTTGTCGGAACCGGCGCCGCTGTACGCGGCCCTGTCGGGATTGTCGGCAGCGGCCTATCTGGTGATCCGGCATGCTGTCGGCGCACCCGGCGTCGTGACGACAACGCGGGCCACCGTGCTGGCCGCGATCGGGTTCACCGTCATCGGATTGGGGGCGGCTTCGGTGCCTGCCCAGGTGCGGTGGCTGCCGTTGCTGGCACCTCTCGCCGTCGCCGGGATCTACCTGTCGGTCATCCGGCCCTTCATGGAAAGCAGCAGGTGGGAAGTCGGACACCCCGGTCGATTGTGACATTCGTCACTGGTCGGGAAAGCTGTTCGCTCTCTTACACATTGACGACTTTCTCGGTGATCCGAAGTACCGTCGGACGCATACCCGGGACCGCTGGTACCGGGTTGATAACGATCGAGGAAGGGGAAGCCCATGGTTGCATTCGGTGCATTCGCTGCGCTCATTCTGGTGCTCGTCGGCGTCACCGGACGGCCCTACCGCCAGACCTGGCACAACCGGTTCGGCGAGATCCGGCCCTGACGCACTTCTGACCCGTACCGCACCGCGCTCACCGCTCAGGTAGCCGGTGCGGTACGAATGGTGCGTGGTCACCTCCAGTCCGACATCCGATCCCGCCCAGCCCCGTCCCACCATTCTTCTGCTGTCGACATCCGACACCGATCTGATCACCGCGCGCGCCAGCGGAGCGGGGTTCCGGTGGGCGAACCCGTCGCGGCTGGTCACCGGTGAACTCGAGGAGCTGCTCGACGGTGCCGACATCGCGGTGATCCGGATCCTGGGCGGCTACCGGGCCTGGCAGGACGGCATCGACACCGTGGTGGCCAGTGGCCTGCCGACGGTCGTGGTCAGCGGCGAGCAGTCGCCTGACGCCGAACTGATGGGTCACTCGACCGCCCCGCAGGGGGCTGCCCTGCAAACCCACATCTATCTGGCGCAGGGTGGTCTGGAAAACCTGGGGAATCTGCATTCCTTCCTGTCCGACACGCTGCTGATGACCGGGTTCGGCTTCGCCGCTCCGGTGGCCACCCCGAGTTGGGGTGTCCTGGAGCGGGCGGCCACCGTCACGGGTGCCGAGGGTCCGACCGTCGCCGTGCTGTACTACCGCGCCCAGCAACTGGCCGGGAACACCGCCTATGTCGAGGCGCTGTGCGACGCCGTCGAGCAGGCCGGCGGCCGCGCGTTGCCGGTGTTCTGCGCATCCCTGCGCACGGCCGAACCTGAACTTCTCGAGCTGCTGGGCACCGCGGACGCGCTGGTCACCACCGTGCTCGCGGCCGGAGGTGCCACCCCGGCAGCGGTCGGCGCGGGAGGGAACGACGATTCCTGGAACGTCGCTCACCTTGCCGCACTGGATATTCCGATCCTGCAGGGGCTCTGCCTGACCAGTTCGCGCGACCAGTGGTCCGACAATGACGACGGGATGTCGCCGTTGGACGTCGCCACCCAGGTAGCCGTTCCCGAGTTCGACGGCCGGATCATCACGGTGCCGTTCTCCTTCAAGGAGATCGACTCCGAAGGGCTGATCTCCTACGTGGCCGACCCCGAGCGCTGCGCGCGGGTGGCCGGCCTGGCGGTACGCCACGCCCGGTTGCGCGCCATACCCGCTGCGGAAAAGCGGGTGGCCGTGGTGTTCTCGGCTTATCCCACCAAGCATGCCCGCATCGGCAACGCCGTCGGCCTGGACACCCCGGCCAGCGCGGTCGCGCTGCTGCGCGCCATGCGCGATGCGGGGTACGACATCGGTGAGGCCGCCGCCCCCGGCGACCTCGCCAAGATCGGCGGATCCGGCGACCTCGCCAAGATCGGCGGATCCGGCGACCTCGCCACAATTGTCGCCTCCGGCGACGGCGACGCACTGATCCACTCCCTGATCGAGCGCGGCGGGCAGGACCCGGACTGGCTGACCGACGAGGCGCTGGCCGCCAATCCGCTTCGGGTTCCGGCCAAGGACTACCGGGCCTGGTTCGCCACACTGCCCGCCGAGCTGGCCGACGCCGTCGTCGAGCACTGGGGCCCGCCACCGGGTGAGCTCTTCGTCGACCGCAGCCGCGATCCCGACGGCGAGATCGTCATCGCGGCCATCCAGGCCGGCAACGTGGTGCTGATCGTGCAGCCGCCGCGCGGGTTCGGGGAGAACCCCGTGGCCATCTATCACGACCCCGACCTGCCGCCCAGCCACCACTACCTGGCCGCGTACCGCTGGCTGGACTCGTCGTTCCCCGGCTCGTTCGGCGCACACGCGGTGGTGCACCTCGGCAAGCACGGCAACCTGGAATGGCTGCCCGGCAAGACGCTCGGCATGAGCGCGGCCTGCGGCACCGACGCCGCCCTCGGCGACCTCCCGCTGATCTATCCGTTCCTGGTCAACGATCCGGGGGAGGGCACCCAGGCCAAGCGCCGGGCGCACGCCACCCTCATCGATCACCTCATCCCGCCGATGGCGCGCGCCGAAACCTACGGCGACATCGCCAAACTCGAGCAGCTGCTCGACGAGCACTCCACCGTCTCGGCGCTGGATCCCGGCAAGCTGCCGGCGATCCGGCAGCAGATCTGGACGCTGATGCGCGCCGCCAAGATGGACCACGATCTCGGCCTGGAGGATCGCCCCGACGAGGAGTCGTTCGACGACATGCTGCTGCACGTCGACGGCTGGCTGTGCGAAATCAAGGATGTCCAGATCCGCGACGGCCTGCATGTGTTGGGTCAGAAGCCCACCGGCGCAGGCGAACTCGACCTGGTGCTGGCAATCCTGCGGGCCCGGCAGCTGTTCGGTGGCGAGCAGACCGTGCCCGGGCTGCGCCAGGCGCTGGGCCTGATCGAGGACGGCAGTGACGACCGCGCGGCGGTCGACGCCGCCGAGGCCGGTGCCCGCGAGCTGGTGGCCGCACTGCAGGAATCCGGTTGGGACACAGGTGCCGTCGAGAAGATCACCGACAACCCCGAGGTGGCCCGCATCCTGCGGTTCGCCGCCTCCGAGGTGGTGCCCCGGCTGGCCGGCACCGCCGGCGAGATCGACCAGGTGCTGCGTGCCCTGGCCGGGGGCTTCATCGCCTCGGGGCCGTCCGGATCGCCGCTGCGCGGCCTGGTCAACGTGCTGCCCACCGGGCGCAACTTCTACTCGGTGGATCCCAAGGCGGTTCCGTCCCGGCTGGCCTGGGAAACCGGTGTGGCGATGGCCGATTCGCTGTTGGACCGCTACCGGACCGACCACGGACGCTGGCCGCAGTCGGTCGGCCTGTCGGTGTGGGGCACGTCGGCCATGCGTACCGCCGGTGACGACATCGCCGAAGTGCTCGCCCTGCTGGGTGTCCGCCCGGTCTGGGATGACGCCTCGCGGCGGGTGGTGAACCTGGAGCCGATCGGCCTCGCCGAGCTCGGCCGGCCGCGCATCGACGTCACCGTGCGGATCTCCGGGTTCTTCCGCGATGCCTTCCCGCACGTGGTCACCATGCTCGATGACGCGGTGGCACTGGTGGCCGGCCTCGACGAATCGGCCGAGGACAATTACGTACGCGCCCACTCCCAGGCCGACCTGGCCGAGCACGGTGACCAAAGACGGTCCACCACGAGGATTTTCGGCTCCAAGCCGGGAACCTACGGTGCGGGCCTGTTGCAGCTGATCGACAGCCGCAACTGGCGTGACGACGCCGACCTGGCCGAGGTGTACACCGCCTGGGGCGGATTCGCCTACGGGCGGGGTCTGGATGGCGCACCTGCCAGTGACGACATGAACCGGGCGTACCGGCGAATCGCGGTGGCGGCCAAGAACACCGACACCCGTGAACATGACATCGCCGACTCCGACGACTATTTCCAGTACCACGGCGGCATGGTCGCCACCGTGCGGGCGTTGACCGGACAGGCCCCGGCCGCTTACATCGGCGACAACACCCGCCCCGACGCGGTCCGCACCCGCACGCTGTCGGAGGAGACGAACCGTGTCTTCCGGGCCCGGGTGGTGAACCCGCGCTGGATCACCGCGATGCGCAGGCACGGCTACAAGGGCGCCTTCGAGATGGCGGCCACCGTCGACTACCTGTTCGGATACGACGCCACCGCACATGTGATGGCCGACTGGATGTACGAACGGCTCTCGGCTGAATACGTGCTCGACGACGAGAACCGCAAGTTCATGTCGGAATCCAACCCGTGGGCGTTGCACGGCATGGCAGAACGGCTGCTGGAGGCCGCCGGCCGGGGGATGTGGGCCGAACCCGAGCAGACGACCCTCGACGGGCTGCGGCAGGTGCTGCTGGAAACCGAAGGTGAGTTGGAAGGCTAGGCAGACAGTTGATTTCCGGTGGGCAGGAGCGCAGCGACCCGGGGCAGTAGATTTGACCCATGGCTCCCACCTTCGCCGATGTCGCCAAGGCCAACTACGTTCTGCTGACCACGTTCACCAAGGACGGCAGGCCCAAGCCGACCGCGATCTGGGCGGTGCCCTCCGGTGACCGGCTGCTGGTCATCACCGAGGCCGATTCGTGGAAGGTCAAGCGGATCCGCAACACCCCGCGGGTGACTGTGGCGATCTGCGATGTGCGGGGCAACCCCAAGAGCGAGCCGGTCGAGGCGCAGGCCGTGGTGCTGGAGCAGTCCCGCAACGGCGAGATCTACGACGGCATCGGAAAGCGCTACGGCCTGATGGGTAAGGGCTTCAATCTGTTCAGCAAGCTGAGGGGCGGCATGCACCGCAATGTCGGCCTGGAGTTGCGGGCCGCGGACTGAAACGGACCGCGGCGGAACCTGACGGGCATCAGCCACGTTGTACTGAACATGGCAAAGCGGCTGTTTCTGATCTACCTCCTGGTAGAGATGGCGGTGATGGTCGCCCTGGTGGCGACCATCGGGTTCGGCTACACCGTGCTGTTGCTGTTGGCCTCGTTCGTGATCGGACTGGCGCTGGCAGGTTCACAGCTCAATCGGCACATCCGCCGGTTGCGCACGGGCCTGTCCGGTGGGCTGTCCGATCCCCAGGGCGCGGTGTCCGACAGCGTGTTGGTGGCGCTGGGCACCGTGCTGGTGGTGATTCCCGGTCTGGCCAGCTCGATCGTGGGCGCGCTGTTGCTGCTGCCACCCACCCGAGCCGCCGCGCGACCGGTGCTCACCGGGCTGGTCGTCCGGCGGATGCCGCTCATCGCCGCGGCGCCTGCCGGTTTCGGTGCACCGACCGGTACCGCCGGTTATCGGCACGGGGCGGGCGACTACATTGACGGCGAAGTAATCGACGTCAATGAGTTCATCGACGTGACCGAAGTCGATCCACACCGCCTGCCTCCCAAGGCCTAACAGCCAGCAGAAACAGCTTGACCACACTTCTGATCAACGGGCGCATCCACAGCCCCAGCTATCCCGACGCGACCGCATTCGCCGTGCGCGACGGCGTAGTGGCGTGGCTCGGTACCGACGAGGTCGGCCGGTCCCAGTTTCCCGAAGCCGAGATCGTCGACCTGGCCGGCGGCTTCGTCGCACCCGCATTTGTCGACAGTCACGTCCACCTGACCGCCACCGGGCTCAACCTGGACGGTCTGGACCTCCGTGCGGCCACCTCACTGCAACACTGCCTGCGTCTGGTGGACGAGTACGCGCGCCGGCATCCGGACGGGCCGGTGTGGGGACACGGCTGGGACGAGTCGGGCTGGCCGGAGCACACCGGCCCGAGCACCGGGGACCTCGACGGGGTCCTGGGGGATCGGCCCGCCTATCTGGCCCGGGTGGACGTGCATTCGGCCGCCGCAACCTCCGCACTGCGCCGGTTGGTGCCCGCACTGGCCGAGGTCGCCGGGTTCGACCCGCAGCGCCCGCTGACCGCCGAGGCACATCACCTGGTGCGCGCTTCGGCGCGTGAACAGCTGACCCCGCAGCAGCGGCACGACGCCCGCGTCGCGGCGCTCGATCATGCCGCCGCGATGGGCATCGCCGCGGTCCATGAATGTGCCGGCCCGCAGATCGGCGGTCTGCTCGACTGGCAGGAGCTGCGCGCCCTGGAGCACGGCGTGGAGGTCGTCGGCTATTGGGGCGAGCCGGCCCGTGACGCCGAGCATGCCCGCCACCTGATTGCCGAGACCGGCGCCCGCGGCCTGGCCGGAGACCTGTTCGTCGACGGTGCCCTCGGCTCGCACACCGCATGGCTGAACGCGCCCTACCACGACGCTCCCGATACGTGCGGCAACTGCTATCTCGACGTCGAGGCCATCACCAGGCATGTGCAGGCCTGCACCGAGGCCGGCATCGCGGCCGGGTTCCATGTGATCGGCGACGCTGCCGTCTCCGCTGTCGTCGAGGGATTCGCCAGCGCGGCACAGCGACTGGGCGGCCCGGCGGTGGCCCGCTGCGGCCACCGTCTCGAGCATCTGGAGATGGTCACCCCCGAACAAGCCGCCCAATTGGGGACCTGGGGCGTGATGGCCAGCATGCAGCCCAACTTCGACGCCCTGTGGGGCGGCGCAGAGGGTATGTACGCCCAACGTCTCGGGCTTGATCGAGTTCACCAGCTCAACCCGTTCGCGCTGTTAGCATCCGAAGGCGTGCCCCTCGCCTTCGGCTCCGATACCCCGGTCACCAGCATGAACCCCTGGCAGACCGTGCGCGCCGCGGTCTTGCACCGGAGCCCGGGCAGTGCCATCTCGGCCCGTGCCGCGTTCGCTGCGGCCACCCGCGGCGGCTGGCGCGCCGGTGGGGTGCGCGACGGCGCCAGCGGGACACTCACACCTGGGGCCCCGGCCAGCTATGCGGTCTGGGAGGCCGACCACCTGGAGGTCAGCGCGCCGGCCAACGCCGTTCAGCGATGGTCCACGGATCCGCGCTCACGGGTGCCCGCATTGCCGCGGTTGACCGCTGATGCGGAGCTGCCGCGTTGCCGTCAGACCGTTCACCGGGGTGTCGTCATCCATGGGCAGTGACCGTCCCAGAGAGCGTTTCGGCCACCCGCGGCCGGGGCCCAACGAGACCACCGACGTGATCCCGGCCATCGAGGACGACGAACTCGCCGAGCTGGACGAGCTCGACGACGATTCCTACGACGAACTGGACGAGGACGTCACCGGCGATCCGGTGGCCGACATCGATCCCGACGAGGAACCCGAGGAGCGTGGGTATCGCCTGACCGCGGCGGGCACCCCCGACCGCTGGTCTGTGGTGGCTGCCTGGGCGTCGCGATTCGGCCGGGCCGCGGCTGTGCGGTGGGCGCAGTTGAGCGCATCGGTCGGCGGCGGGCTCGCGTTGTGCCTGAGCTATCCGCCGACCGGCTGGTGGTGGGCGGCGTTCATCGGGCTGGCGTTGATCGGCTGGGTGCTGACCCTTCGCTCCACCACCCGCGCCGGCGGCTTCGGATACGGATTCCTGTTCGGCCTGGCGTTCTATGTCCCGTTGCTGCCATGGATCAGCGGACTGGTCGGGGCGGTGCCGTGGCTGGCCCTGGCCGCCATGGAAGCACTGTTCTGCGGGATCTTCGGCCTGGCGGCGGTTGTGGTCAGGCGATTGCCCGGGTGGCCGCTGTGGTTCGCCGCGCTGTGGAGCACCCAGGAGTGGCTCAAATCGACCGTGCCCTTCGGCGGATTCCCTTGGGGTGTCCTCGGATTCGGTCAGACCAACGGACCGCTCCTGGCCCTCGCGCGATGGGGTGGCGCGCCGCTGTTGTCGTTCGCGGTGGCGCTGGTCGGCTTCAGCGCCACGCTGTTGGTCCTGGAGATCGTGCAGTGGTGGCATCACGGACACAAGCCGGGTTTCCAGGCGCCCGCGGTCATGCTGCCGGGTCTGAGCATCACGGTGGTGCTGCTGGCCACCGCCGTGCTGTGGCCCCAGGTCCGTTCCTCCGGCACCGGCGCGGGGGATGAGCAGACCGTCACCGTAGCCGCCGTGCAGGGCAACGTGCCCCGGCTCGGCCTGGAGTTCAACGCCCAGCGCCGTGCGGTGCTCGACAACCACGTGAAGCAGACGCAGCGGCTGGCCGACGACGTGCGCGCCGGAAGGGCTCCGCAGCCCATGTTCGTGGTCTGGCCCGAGAACGCCTCTGACATCGATCCACTGACCAACGCCGACGCGGCCGCACAGATCACCGCGGCGGCCGATGCCATCGGCGCGCCGATCCTGGTGGGCACCGTTGTCAAGGCCGACGGCTACACCCCGGACAATCCGGTGGCCAACAACACCGTGATCGTCTGGGATCCTGACCACGGTCCCGGTGAGCGCCACGACAAGAAGATCGTGCAGCCGTTCGGCGAGTACCTGCCGTGGCGCAGTTTCTTCAAACACCTGTCGTCGTATGCGGACCGGGCCGGCTACTTCGTGCCTGGTGAGGGCAACGGCGTCGTGCACGCGGCCGGTGTTCCGATCGGGGTGACCACCTGCTGGGAGGTCATCTTCGACCGGGCTGCGCGGGAATCGGTGCTCAATGGCGCCCAGGTGCTGACGGTGCCCACCAACAACGCGACGTTCGACGAGAACATGAGCGCCCAGCAGTTGGCGTTCGGCAAACTGCGGGCCGTCGAGCATGACCGTTACCTCGTGGTCGCCGGGACCACGGGCATCAGCGCGGTGATCGCCCCGGACGGGCGCGAGATGGCCCGCACCGAGTTCTTCCAGCCCGCCTACCTGGACAGCCAGATCAGGCTGAAGTCAGATGTGACGCCGGCCACCGAGTGGGGGCCGGCCCTGCAGGTGGCGCTGGTCACGCTTGGTATTGGGGCACTGGTTGCCGCGATACTGCACAATGGAGGGTTCGTGCAAAGAATGTTGAGGCGTCGCACCGGCGAAGGCCCGCGACGATGAAGGAGCCACATGACAGTCCCTGGTGACGGAGCGCAGCGGCAGGGGGAATCCAGCCCTCGCCAGGACGGTGAACGCCCGAGTCAGCGCACTCTGGTGATCATTCCCACCTACAACGAGCGGGAGAACCTGCCGCTGATCGTCGGACGTGTGCACCACGCCAGCCCCGAGGTGCACATCCTGGTGGTCGACGACGGCAGTCCCGACGGCACCGGCCAGTTGGCCGATGAGCTGGCCCTGGCCGACCCGGATCGGGTGCACGTGATGCATCGGACCAGCAAAGCGGGCCTCGGTGCGGCCTATCTGGCCGGCTTCGCGTGGGGGCTGGGCCGCGGGTACTCGGTCCTGGTCGAGATGGACGCCGACGGCAGTCACGCACCGGAGGAGCTGAACCGGCTCCTCGATGCGGTCGACGCCGGGGCGGATCTGGCCATCGGTTCGCGGTATGTCTCCGGCGGCACGGTGCGCAACTGGCCGGTTCGACGGCTGGTGCTGTCGAAGACCGCCAACACCTACTCCCGGCTCCTGCTGGGTGTCGGCATCCACGACATCACTGCAGGGTACCGCGCCTACCGTCGCGAGGTGCTGGAGAAGATCGACCTGTCCGCGGTCGATTCGAAGGGCTACTGCTTCCAGATCGACCTGACCTGGCGTGCGATCAACAACGGGTTCAAGGTCGTCGAGGTGCCCATCACGTTCACCGAACGTGAACTCGGGGTCTCCAAGATGAGTGGCTCCAACATCCGCGAGGCGATGTTCAAGGTCGCGGAGTGGGGTATCCGCGGGCGCTTGGACCGCGCCCGGGGTGTGGTCCGCTAACCGGCAGACGAAAAAACCGCGATACGCCCACGGAGGGCGTATCGCGGTTTTTTGTACGGTTCAGCTGCCGCGACGCTTGGTCTTGATCAGGTCGAGGCGCTCCTTGAGCAGCTCCTCGAGTTCCTCGACGGAGCGACGCTCGAGCAGCATGTCCCAGTGGGTGCGCGGCGGCTTGACCTTCTTGGGCTCGGGCACGTCACCGTCGATCAGGGTGCCCTCGAGCCCGTTCTTGCACGGCCAGGTGCCAGGGATCTCGGCGTCGTCGGCGAACGGGACGTCGAACACCTCGCCGTTATCGGTGCGGTAGCGCGCGACCTGACGCGGCGCCAGGTCATGGTTGCGGTCGGTCTCGTAGCTCACGGCTCCGAGGCGACTGCCTCTCAGGACACGATCAGCCATCGTCAACACTCCTTATTTGGCGTTTTGGTCCGGATGTATCAACGCTGCACGGCGTTGCCAAGTTCCCGACTCGACCATTGATGATACGCGGGTCGAGGCGTCGGGCAGTCTACAGTCGTGACCCATGGCGCACCACCGCAGACAAAGCCGTCCCCAGCCGTGTCGGTGGTGCGGTCGTGAGGTCGCCGATGCGCAGATGGGCCGCCGTCGCCAGTACTGCAGGCAGTCCTGCCGGCAGCGGGCCTACGAACAACGCGCCATGGTCAAGGGCACCTCGCTGGCCCCGGATTCGGTGGTACTCAGCGCCGACGAGGCGGCCCAGCTGTCCGACCGGGTGTACCAGGTCAGGTGTGCGGCCGAGGATGTCGCGATCGCGGTCGACGAGGGCGCCGGAATAGACGAACTGCGGCAGTTGTGCGATGCGTTGATAGAGGCCGCGAAGGCGGCCGACGGCTGGCGCTAGCTGCCGGTATCAGGGGTGCGTGGCTCCTGGCCGCGTTCGGCGAAGACCGCCATGACCTCACCCCTGGCCTCTTCGATGTGCGCGGCCATCGCCGCCGCCGCGGCATCCGCATCGCGATTCTTGATGGCGGCGATGACGTCGGCGTGGCCCCGGTTCGACGATTCGTAGATCACTGGGAAGTTGCTGCGGTCCAGTCGGGAGAACACTGACGCCCGGGTGTCCTCGATGACCTGACTCAGCATGGTGTTACCGCTCATCCTGGCGACGGCCAGGTGAAAGTTGGAGTCTGCCCGGCGGAACGCGTGGATGTCGGTGCTCGATTCCAGGGCTTCCTGGCAGGAATCCAGCCATTGCAGATCGGCTGGTGTGCCGCGTTCGGCGGCCAGCCGGGCGGCCATGGTCTCCACCGCCAGACGGACTTCGAAGACTTCAGCGGTCTTGCGGTCGTAGTCGTCGGTGAGGTCAGCCGCCATCACTCCGGGCGACACGGTTGTGCCACTGCTGCCGCGTTTGGTCAGCAGCAGGCCCTCGCCCTGCAGAACTCGCAGGGCCTCCCGCACCGTGACGCGCGAGACCTGCATTCCCTCGGCCAGTGAGCGTTCAGACGGCAGGCGGTCGCCGGGCAGGAGCACCCCGAGGGTGACTGCCCGGCGGATGCGGTCGACGACCGCGGCATAGGCCGGCGGGGCTTCGAGCGGGCGAAGTAAAAAGTCGTCTGACATCCCTTGCAGAGTACTCCGCGTGGCCCTATTGTCCTAAGGTATGAAATCCATACCATGGTGCACCGAATGCGCCCACTGATAGGGATCTGCGGCGTCTCGACCACGGCGACGTGGGGATTCTGGCGCCAGGATGCGGTGCTGGCGGCCCAGACCTACCTCGATGCGGTGGAGTGCTCCGGCGGGCAGTCGCTGGTGCTGGTGCCCTCGCTCAACACCGATGCCGGACGAGTGCTCGACGTGCTGGACGGTGTGCTGCTGGCCGGCGGTACCGACATCGAGCCCGAGTACTACGGCGCAGGAGCCACCGAGCGGATGGAAGAGACCAACTCGATCCGCGATGAATTCGAATTGCGGATCGCCGCAGCGGCTTTGGAGCGTGACATCCCTGTTCTGGGGATCTGTCGGGGCCTGCAGATCCTCAATGTGGCCACCGGGGGCACGCTTCATCAGCACCTGCTGGACGTCGGGTTCGCCGAGCACCGCCCGGCGCCGGGCCGATTGGACCAGGCGACCCATCACGCGATCGAGGTGGACGTCGACTCCCTGCTCGGTCACGCCGGGCTGGCCGGTGTGTCGGAAGTGAATTCGCATCACCATCAGGGTGTGGCCGAGGTGGGTGGCGGAGGGCGCATCACCGCCCGGTCGATACCCGACGGGGTGATCGAGTCGATCGAATGGCCGGATCGGCACTTCGCGCTCGGCGTGCAGTGGCATCCCGAATATCAGCCCATGAAGCAAATTTTCGATTCGTTCGTCGGGGCGGCAGCCCACGCGAACTCGTCACGTATGGAGAGGTTGTGATGAAGGGTCAGGTTCTGGAACCGGCAACCGGTGGGGTGCTCGCAGAGGTACCGTGGGCCACCGCCGCTGAAGTCGACGAGGCAGTGCGCAGAGCCGCACGTGCCCAGCGCGATTGGAGTCGCGCCGATCCCGCCCACCGGGCCGAGGTGTTGCTCGCGATCGCCGACGCGGTACGCGCGGAGGCCGAGGACCTGGCTCGGTTGGAGGCCCGCAATGTCGGGATGCCGATCGCCGACGCGCGCGGTGCGATGGCCGGGGTGGCCGGCACCTTCCGCTATTACTCGGCGACCCCGGAACGTCTGTTGGGCCACACGATCCCGGTCTCGGGCGGGCTGGACATGACCTTCCACGAGCCGTTCGGTGTGGTCGGTTTGATCACTCCCTGGAACTACCCGTTGTCCATCGCGGCGTGGAAGGTCGCTCCGGCGCTCGCGGCCGGGAACGCGGTCGTACTCAAGCCCTCTGAACTCACCCCGCTCACCGCCCTGGAATTGCAGCGCATCGCCGTGGCGGCCGGGCTGCCCGAGGGGTTGCTCAACGTGGTGGTCGGGCCGGGCGACCCGGTCGGCCGGATGCTGGTCGACCACCCTGACATCCGCAAGGTCGGATTCACCGGATCCACTGCGGTCGGCCGCGATATCGCCAGGCGGGCCGGGGACCGGCTCAAGCGGGTGACGCTGGAACTCGGCGGCAAATCGGCCGCCCTGGTGTTCGCCGACGCCGATTTGCAGGCTGCCGCAGCCGGATTGGCCGGAGGTGTCTTCGGCAACTCCGGTCAGGACTGCTGCGCGCGATCGCGAGTGTTCGTCGAACGCCCGGCCATGGAGGAGTTCCTGACCCACCTCAAGGACACCACGACCGCGTTGCGGGTCGGTGATCCACTCGACGAGAACACCCAGATGGGCCCGTTGATCTCGCAGCGCCAACGTGAGCGGGTCGCATCGTATGTCAGTCAGGCGCCGGTGCTGTTCGAGGGAAGCGCCCCGGACGGGCCGGGCTTCTGGTACCCGCCCACGGTGCTGCACCCGGTCGGCGACGAGCACCCGGCGGCCCGTGACGAGATCTTCGGGCCGGTGGTCTGTGTGCTGCCGTTCGATTCCGAGGACGAGGCGGTCCGGCGAGCCAACGACACCCGCTACGGACTGGCCGGATCGGTCTGGTCGCTGGACGGGGCGCGTGCGTTGAGGGTGGCCAGGGCCATGGAAGCCGGTGCGCTGGCGGTCAATTCGTACAGCTCGGTGCGGGTGAACACGCCGTTCGGCGGGTTCAAGGATTCCGGATTGGGCCGCGAACTGGGTCCCGACGCGCCACTGGCCTACACGGAACTGAAGAACATCTTCGTCAAGACCTAATCGCACACCGACCGTTGCCACCGACAAACCACCCTGGAGCGCCGTGACCAATCAGCCCATCGCCCCCTTCAACAACCACCTCCCCGTCCGGATCTCGTTCGGAGAGGGTAAGTCCCACGAACTACCCGATCTACTGCGGGCATCCGGCGCCGGCCGGGTACTCGTGCTGACCGACGAGGACATCGATGCCCACAACCCCGCGGTGGCGGACCTGCTTGCCACTTTGGAGGGCTCGGGACTCGACATCACCCGGATCGACAAGCCCGCCGGTGAACCGACCATCGACATGATCGACGCGGCCACCGCCGCGATGACACGCGCGGGGGCCGAGGCCGTGGTGGCCCTCGGCGGCGGGTCGGTGATCGATACCGCAAAAGCGGCGCGGCTGTGCTACCAGAACGGGATGACCTTCGCTGAATTCCTGGATTCCACACGGGAGTTCGCCGAACCGGCAGTGCCGTTGTTCGCGGTTCCGACCACCGCGGGCACCGGCTCGGAGGTCTCCGGTGGTGCGGTGGTCTCCGACCCGGAGGCGGGCCGCAAGGCCGGCATCGCCCACCCCAACCTGCGCGCCCAATATGCCGTTGTCGACCCCGTGCTGACCTGGAGCATGCCGCCGTCGATGACGGCCAACACCGGGATCGACGCACTGGCGCAGGCCATCGCCGCGGTTGTGGCCAAGGTGCACACGCCGATCGGGGACGCGATCGCCCTCGAGGCGGTCCGGCTGATGGGCACATCGCTACTGCCCGCCTACCGTGACGGCACCGACACGGTAGCCCGGTCCAACATGGCCTGCGGGTCGATGCTGGCCGGGTTGGCAATGAACATCTCCGACTGCGCGGCCGAACACTCATTGGGGCAGGCGATCGGCGGGCTCACCGGCGTGCCCCACGGTCTCACCATCGGACTGGTGCTGGCCGAGACACTGGACCGGGAACGGCGTTTCGTGCCGCAGGCAATGGAACGGGTGGCCGACGCATGGGGACTGCCCGACGACGGCAGCGGAGACGGCAGCCGGGTGGTGGAGGCGGTGCGTTCATTGCTGGCCGATCTGGACTTCCCGGTGCTCGCCGACATCGGGCTGTCCGCATCCGATCTGGACCGGCTCACCGATCTGGCCCTGGCTGACTACTTCATCACCATGGCGCCCGAACCGTGGCAGCGATCAGAGGTTCACGACCTGTTCGCCGCGGCGCTGGGTCTGTCGGCGCGCGAGTTGACCACCGCATAGGGAGAGGAGCGAAATGCATCGCACTGCGGCTTCGGGACCCGATCCCGATGAGCGCTTCGACGTCCTGATCGTCGGGGCCGGGTTCGCCGGTCTGTACATGCTCTACCGCGCCCGCCAACTCGGCATGCGGGCCCGCATCCTGGAACGGGCCGACGACGTCGGCGGCACCTGGTACTGGAACCGCTATCCGGGTGCCCGCTGCGACATCGAGAGCATCGACTACTCGTATTCCTTCGACGAGTCGCTGACCCGGGACTGGCGGTGGAGCGAGCGCTACGCCGCGCAGCCGGAGATCCTGTCCTACATCGGACATGTCGCGGAACGCTTCGACCTGCGTGCCGATATCGAGTTCGACACCACCGTGAGATCGGCGGTATGGGAGGAGGACACCAACGAGTGGGTGCTGTCGTGTGAAACGTCCGCCGGCGGGACCCGGACCGTTCGTGCCACCTTCTGTGTGATGGCCACCGGCTGCCTGTCGGTGGCCAAGGCGCCGGACTTTCCGGGCCTGTCCGACTTCACCGGCGACTGGTATCACACCGGGCAATGGCCACACCGTCCGGTGGATTTCACCGGTCGGACGGTGGCGGTGGTCGGCACCGGATCATCTGGTATCCAAGCTATTCCGAACATCGCGCGCCAGGCCGGTCAGCTCTACGTGCTACAGCGGACCCCGAACTACAGCATGCCGGCGCAGAACCGGTCACTGGGCGAAGGTGAGCTCGAGGCGGCGGTCGTCGAGTTTGCCGAGCGGCGGCAGGTGTGCCGGGAATCCGACGCCGGGACGCCCCATCCGCCACCCACACAGGCCACTTTCGATGTCACCGAGGCCGAACGCGCGGAGCGATATGAAGAGGGCTGGCGCCGCGGCGGGATCAACTCGCTGTCTGCGGCGTTCACCGACTTCTTCACCGACGAGCAGGCCAATCTCGCGGCTCAGGAGTTCGCCCGGGGCAAGATCCGCGAGACCGTCCGTGACCCGGAAACCGCCGAGCTGCTGAGTCCGCGGCATCACATCGGCACCAAACGGACCTGCACCGACATCGGGTATTTCGAAACGTACAACCGTGACAACGTCGAGCTGGTCGATGTGCGCGCAGACCCGATCGAGAACGTCACCGACACCGGTATCCAGCTGCGCGACCGGCACATCCGCGTGGATGCCATCGTGTTCGCGATCGGTTTCGACGCGATCACCGGCGCACTGACCGATGTCGACATCCGCGGTGTCGACGGCGTTCCGCTGAGTGAGAAATGGGCGCACGGTCCGCGCACGCTGCTGGGCCTGCAGTCCGCCGGATACCCCAATCTGTTCATGGTCACCGGTCCGGGAAGCCCATCGGTGCTGAGCAACATGCTCATTTCCATCGAGCAGCACGTCGACTGGATCGCCGATTGCCTCGACCATCTGCGCAGCCACCAGCTGGACCGGATCGAGGCGACCGTGGCGGCGGAGGAGGCGTGGATGTCACATGTCGCCGAGATCGCCGCCGACACCCTGTATCCGAAGGCGCAGTCGTGGTACCTGGGCGCCAACATCCCCGGCAAGCCAAGGATTTTCATGCCTTATGTCGCCGGGTGTGGGCCATACCGGCAGGAATGCGACGCGGTGGTGGCGCGCGGGTACGCCGGATTCGTGCTGGGACACAGCGGAACGGAGCAGGTATGTCAGGGATGACCTCAACGCAGTTGCTGGCCGAACTGCGGGACCGGCAGATCACCACGGTGATCCTCGGCGGGTGTGACACCCATGGTGTCATGCGCGGCAAGCGGATCCCCGTGGCGCAGTTACCCGAATTCCTCGACCACGGCCTGCCGATCTGCGATGTGTTCTGGGTGCTGCACGTCGATGAGTCGGATCTGGTGCAGCGGCCGGCGGGACACACCGGTTACTTTCCCACCGAGCGGCAGGGGTATCCGGACATCCATGCCAAACCGGATCCGTCCACCCTGCACATCGTGCCGTGGCACGCTGATACCGCACTTTTGTTGTGCGACTGGTACCTACCCGACAACACCACGATGGTGCCGATCTCGCCGCGAGGAGTGCTGCGTCAGGTACTCGGTAAAGCCGAAGCGATGGGCTACACCCCGCTCAGCGCACTTGAGCTGGAGTTCTACCTGCTGCGCGAAAAACCGGGCACACCGCACCGCAAGCGTCCCGAGGAACTGACCCCGTTACAGGAGACGACGAGCACCTACGGAGTGGTGTTGGGGTCTCTGCAGGAGGATGTCGGGGCGCTGATCCGCAACCAGATGCTGGATTACGGCCTGCCGATCGAGGCGTGCAACCCCGAAACCGGGCCCGGCCAGTTCGAGATCACGCTGCACTACGGACCCAGCCTGAAGGCCGCTGACGATGCCTTCCTGTTCAAATCCGGGGTCAAGGAGCTGGCGGCGCAGCGCGAGTTGCTGGCCAGCTTCATGGCCAAGCCGAACAGCGAGTGGGCGGGCAACAGCTGCCATGTGCACATCAGCCTGCAGGATCTGGACGGGCGCGGAGTGTTCTTCGATCCGGCTGCGCCGGAGCAGCTTTCGCAAACCATGAGGTACTTCGCCGGGGGCATTCTGAGCACGATGCGCGAATTCAGCGCGTTGATGGCCCCCACGCCGAACTCGTACCGCCGCTACGTGCCGTACTCCTGGGCCGGGACCACCGCCACCTGGGGAGTCGACAACCGGTCGGTGGGGCTGCGCGCGATCCGGGCCGGGGAACACGGAACCCGGCTTGAGCACCGGCAGCCCGGCGGTGACGCGAATCCCTATGTCGTGACCGCGGCCACCCTCGCCGGTGGCCTGCACGGGATCAAACATGCCATCGAGCCCAGCGAACTCGTATGCGGCGATGTGTACGGGATGCCCGACGATCAGGCGGTCGCGCTGCCCGCCAACCTCGGTGAAGCGGTCGACCTGCTGGAGAACAGCGGCGTCGCCCGGGAGTGGTTCGGCGACGACTTCGTCGACCATTTTGTGGCACTGAAACGTGCCGAGCTGC
Organism: Mycobacterium sp. DL99; assembly: GCF_004762045.1. Classification (GTDB taxonomy): domain Bacteria; phylum Actinomycetota; class Actinomycetes; order Mycobacteriales; family Mycobacteriaceae; genus Mycobacterium. The sequence goes on along the minus strand of NZ_SJOM01000007.1, from coordinate 3,751,516 downwards.
AAGCCCAATCCAAAGCGGTGACCGACTGGGAGGTCGCCCGCTACCTCGAAACCATGTGAGAGGAACCAGGTCAGCATGACTGAACAGATCACCCCCGAGCCGACGCTGCGCCGGGACGCCATCGACTGGAAGCAGGTGGCGATCCTGTCGGTCGCCGGATGCGGACCCGCCTCGGTGATCGCGTTGAACTTGCAGTTCATGGGTCAATTCGCCGGATCTGCACTGGTTTTGGCGTTTCTGTTGGTGTGGCCGGGCATCCTGTTGCTGGTCAATACGTTCGCGGAGTTCTCCAAGCGGCTGCCCACCTCCGGTGGCCTGTACACCTGGAACTCCAAGGCGTGGGGCCCCAGCGTCGGATTCGTCTACGGCTGGATGTTCATCGGCGCGTACATGGTGTTCTCGGCGGCGGGTTTCGCGGTGTTCGGGGGCTGGGTCCAGCAGTGGCTGGATACGCAGTTCGGCGTGCAGGTGCCGTGGTGGGCCTTCACCTTCGCGGCGCTGGCCTACGTCTGTGTGCTGGCCTATCTGGGGATCAGCCAGTCGCTGCACGCCGCCCTCGGGCTGCTGGGCTTCGAGATGGTGGTCCTGCTGGCGTTGGCGTTGTGGATCTTCGTCACCGGACCGCAGTCGGGCAGTGGCTTCGGCACTGCACCGTTCGAGGCGTCTTCGGCCGGCGCAATGGGCTGGGGTGCGGTCGGTCTCGCGATGACCTACGCGGTGTTGTCCCACGTCGGCATCGAGGAGGGCGCGACGTTGGGTTTGGAGGTGCGTGACCCGAAACGCCATATCCCGCGCGGATTGTGGGCCGCTGCCATCGTGGTGCCTGTCTTCTACGTGGTGATCGCGTACGCAATGGTGTACGGCTACGGAATCGACCGGATGACCGAGTTCGGCGAGGATCCGGCGCCGCTGCAGACGATCGCCGAGACTTATTGGGGCAAGCTGGGGCTGACCGTGGTGGTGTTGGCCACCCTCAGCAGCATCCTGGCGTTCAGCCAGACGGCGTTCATCGCGGGTGCCCGGGTGCTCTACACCCTGGGCCGCGAGCGGGTGCTGCCGCGGCGACTCGGCGAGGTGTCGTCACGGCAGACACCGGCCGTGGCGATCGCGGTGATGGGCGTGATCTCGATGGCCCTCGGCGTGCCGCTCGCGTTCCTCGTCGGCCCGTTCAACGTGTGGGGCTACTTCGGCTTCCTGATCTCGATCGCATTCCTGGTGTCCTACATCGTCACCAATTTCGGCATGGTTCGCTACATGATCCGGATCGGCGAGTTTCGCTGGTTCCGGCATGGGGTGCTGGGGCTTGCCGGCTCCCTGGTGTTCCTGTACCCGCTGTACAAGACGGTGTGGCCGCTGCAGAGCGGGATCTACGGCGCATTGCCGTTCGTGTACCTGGCCTGGATCGCACTCGGTGTCGGGTTACTCGTGCACACGCTGCGCCGCAGGCCTGAGGTGATGGATCGGATCGGGTCGTCGCTGGCCGAGGGGGACCACCCGTAACCGCGGATCAATCGGGCGGGCAGCTGAGCTGGCGTCCGACGCCCACAGGCGGCGGGACCGGCTTCAGACAGCCCAGCGGTTCGACGCCGGAGGAGTTCAGCAGCACCCCGGACTGGTGGGCGTAGTTGACGCACACCAGTGAGGTGGCGTCGGCCCGGCACCGGTAGTCACCGAACGCCAGCGACTTGCCCTCGGTCAGTTCGGCGCCGTCGCCGTCGTTGAACGGGCCCGGATCCCCGTGCAGTGAGCCGATATCCACAGTTTCCCCGGTGAAATCCACCCAGCCGGAGATCCACTGGCCCTCCACGTCGGACGGCTTCGACGGCAGGTCGTCGGCCTTGATCAGGCACGCCAATTGACCTTCGGCGTACTTGTTGGTGGCGCAGCGAGCGGTGCCCGAAGGCGCGACGAACGCGATGCCGTCGCCGAGACTCGTGGAATGGCCGTCGCGGGTGGCGGTGTGGAAACCGGACTGATCGGCCGCGGTACCTGCCTCGACCCACTTGATCACCCGGCTCATCGGGGTGCCTGGGGCCGGTGCCGTGGTGGGCAGTGGCGAGGTCGTCGTCGTGGTGGGCGTGGTGGTCTTGGTGTGTGGGGCGCCGGCCGGCATCGACATCCGGGGCTGCGAGCTCGACTGCGACTCGTGTCCCCCTCCCGACGAGCAGGCCGCCACGAGGGCCGCCGAAAGCACAGCAGCCCCAACAGTCACAACGGTGCGCATACCCGCAAGGCTAGCGGGCGCGTGTCAGGCCCACCGCCTGTCCGCCCGCACCGGTGTAGTTCGATACGGTCGGTTCATGCACGAGCGGACTGTCCGGGCAAAGATCAGTACCGGCATCATCGAGGGATTCACGCGCGACGGCGTACATCGTTGGCGTTCGATCCCTTACGCCAAGCCTCCGGTCGGCCGGCTGCGTCTGCGGGCACCCGAACCGGCCGAGCCGTGGCCCGGTGTGCGCTACTGCCACGGGTTCGGTTACTGCGCGCCCCAGCAAAATCGCTACACGCTCGTCGGCCTGGGCAAGCACCAGCCGATGAGCGAGGACTGTCTGACGCTCAATGTGGTCGCGCCGGAGAAGCCTGACTCAGATGGTCCGCTGCCGGTGATGTTCTTCGTACACGGCGGCGGCTACATCCTGGGTAGCTCGGCAACTCCCATCTACGACGGTGCCGCGCTGGCCCGTCGCGGTTGTGTGTTCGTCTCGGTCAACTACCGGCTGGGCATGCTCGGGTGTGTCGAGCTGTCGTCGCTGGCGACGCCGGAGCATCCGATCGACGACAACCTGTTCCTGCGGGATCTGGTGTTGGCGCTGCAATGGGTACGCGACAACATCGCCGTGTTCGGCGGGGACCCCGACAACGTGACGATCTTCGGTGAGAGTGCCGGTGCGCACGCGGTCGCGACCCTGCTCGCCGTGCCCGATGCCGAGGGGTTGTTCGCCCGGGTGATCTCGGAGAGCCCGGCCAGCGGGATGGTCAGCTCCGCGGGTGCTGCCGCTCGTATCGCGGACCAGCTCTCCCAATTGGTCAGTCCCGGTGGGGGATCAGCGGCCGCAGCGCTGATGTCCGCCCGCCCGGCCGAGCTGGGCCGGGCCCTGGAAGAACAGATCATGCGCGGCCAGACCGATATGCCCGGCGCGTTTCCGGTCGGCCCGACCTTCGGTACCGAATACCTGCCGGTCGATCCGGTCACCGCAATGGCCGAGGGCAGTGCACACCGGGTCCCGTTGATCGTCGGCAACAACGCCGACGAGGGGCGGCTGTTCACCCGGTTCCTCCAGTTGCTGCCGACCAACGAGCCGATGATCGAGAAGCTGTTCGCCGGTGCCGACCCCGAGGAGCGCCGCCGGATCGTCGCGGCCTATCCGGACTATCCGAGCAGCGCGGCCTGTGTGCGGCTCGGTGGTGATTTCGCGTTCGCATCGGCCACCTGGCAGATCGCCGAGGCACACAGCCGGCACGCGCCCACCTATGTGTACCGCTACGACTACGCGCCGCGCACCCTGCACTGGGCGGGGCTGGGGGCGACGCACGCGATGGAACTGCTCGCGGTATTCGACACGTACCACACGAGTTACGGCGCGTTGCTGACGGCCGTGGGCGACCGCGCGTCGGCCCGGCGGGTCAGCCGGGACGTGCAGCGGCGATGGCGTGAGTTCAGCCGGACCGGTGAGCCGGGCCCGGGCTGGCCGGCCTATGACAGTTCCGAGCGGGCGGTTTTCGTGTTCGACCGCCGGCCACGCGTGGAGTACGACCCGCGGGCGGTGCGGCGTCAGGCCTGGGAAGGGTTCACGCTCGCCGAGCACTGAGTCGGTCGGAGTTCGGCTGATTCACTCTGGGCGATTTGCTGCACGGAATCCTCCGGTGTGGTTGCGTATTTGGTGTGGACTATCCCTTGGATCCGCTGTCCGCCGACGAGTTTCGCGCGGTGGCAGCGATATTGCGGCGTGAGCACGGGGTCGGGGAGGGCTGGCGGGTCGCCTCGGTGGAACTCGTCGAACCGTCCAAGGCCGAACTGGCGGCATTCGACGGCGGCGGCGCGGCACCGGGCCGCCGCGCGGCTGTCATCTGCCTGGACCGATCGGCGAACGCCACCTACAAGGGCGTGGTGTCGCTTACCGACGACCGGGTCGAGAACTTCGACCATGTGCCGGGAGTCCAGGCCAACTTCACCGTCGACGAGTTCATCGAGTGCGATGAGGTGCTGCGCAGGCATCCCGACGTGATCGCCGCACTCGCCAAACGCGGTATCACCGATCTGGACAACGTGTTCATGGACACCTGGACCTACGGTGACGCGGTCGCGCCGCCCGAGTACCGCGACCGTCGGATCGGCTGGTCGGACACCTGGTACAAGGATGCCCCGGGCGCCAATCCCTATGCCCACCCGGTCAGCGGTCTGCACTGCGTGATCGACATCAACACCATGGAGGTGCTGCGCGTCGAGGATGACGGCAGCTCCGAAAAGCCCGACGTGATGGGCGAATACGTACCGCACCACATCCCCGAACGGATTCGCGCGGCCTCGCGCCGGGAGCCGCTCAAGCCGCTGAACATCACCCAGCCCGATGGTCCGTCGTTCACCTTGGACGGCAACCTGCTGCGCTGGCAGAACTGGTCGTTGCGGGTCGGCTTCAACCACCGCGAGGGGATGACGCTGCACACCGTGCGGTACCGCGACGGCGAGGTGAATCGTTCGGTGGCCCATCGGATGTCGTTCGCCGAGATGGTGGTGCCGTATCGGGACTCCTCGGTCGATCACTACCGGCGGACCGCGTTCGACATCGGCGAGTGGGGTCTGGGGTTCATGACCACGTCGCTGGAGCTCGGCTGCGACTGTCTCGGTGAGATCCGTTATCTGGACGCGGTTCTGCACGACAGCACCGGCGAGCCGTACACCATCACCAATGCGATCTGCATCCACGAGGAAGACAATGCCGTGCTGTGGAAGCACGTCGACCACGATGCCGGCGCCGAGGTGCGCCGGATGCGCAGGCTGACACTGTCATTCCACGTCACCGTCGCGAACTATGAGTATCTGGTGTACTGGCGGCTGTACCAGGACGGCAACATCGAGTGTGAGGTCCGCGCCACCGGGATCATGGTCACCACACCGGTTCCGGCGGGGCGGCCGCATCCCAACGGCACGCTGGTCGACGAGCGCACCTATGCGCCGTTCCATCAGCACTTCCTGATCGCCCGGTTGGACCTGGACGTCGACGGCACCGACAACACGGTCTACATGACGGAGTCGTACGCCGAACCGATCGGTCCCGACAATCCGTACGGGCTGTCGCTGGTGGTGCGCAATCAGGCACTGCGCACCGAGCAGGAGGGCAAGCAGGACGTCAGCTTCGCCACCCAGCGGACCTGGAAGGTGGTCAACACCAACGTCGTCAACGGCCTCGGCGCTCACCCGTCCTACAAGCTGGTGCCCACCGGGGCGATCCCGGCGATGTTCGACCCGTCGTCGCCGGTGCTGCAACGCGCAAATGTCATCGCCCACACGCTGTGGGTGACCCCGAACCGGCCCGACGAACGCTGGCCGGCGGGGGAGTTCGTCAACCAGTCGGCGGCCGACTCCGGGTTGGGGGAGTGGACCAAGGCCGACCGGTCGATCGACAACACCGACGTGGTGCTCTGGTACGTGTTCGGTATCCACCACATCACCCGCCCGGAGGACTGGCCGGTGATGCCCGTGGACGTGGTGTCGTTCTGGCTCAAGCCGTTCGGCTTCTTCGACCGCAACCCGGCCCTGGACGTGCCGCCCACCCCGCCGGACTCCTGCGCGCACGGTCATGCCACGGCGGCACACCATTAGTTGACACCTGTCATATGTGACGCGGAACACTGCTAGGTTGCCTGTGTGCAACCGACTGGGACAGCCGTACTCGACCGCCCTGAAGACCTGACCTGCGACTGGCTGACCGCCGCCCTGGGCGCCGGGCCGGTCAGCGGATTCAGTTTCGAGCGGATCGGAACCGGCCAGATGAGCGAGTGTTATCGCGTCGCGCTGAGCTACACCGGGGAGGCGGACGGGCCGGCGTCGGTCGTGTTGAAGGTGGCCGCCACCGATCCGAACAGCCGCCAGACCGGGCTGGCGCTGGGACTCTACGAGCGCGAGGTGCGGTTCTACACCGACATCGCTCCCGCCCTGGCGCCCGGGCCGGTCGCGCCGTGCTATCACGCCGCGATCGATGTGCAGACCGGTGCTTTCGACCTGTTGCTCGGCGATGCCGTGCCCGCGGTAGTGGGGGACGAGATCCGCGGCGCGACAGCCGAACAGGCCGCGGTGGCGCTCACCGAGTTGGGTCGCATTCACGGGTCGAAGCCCGGCGCCGATGCGCTCGACCGAGCCGAATGGCTCAACCGTGAGGCACCGGTCAACCAGGGGTTGATCGCCGGCCTGTACGCGGCGTTCGTCGACCGCTACGCGGGCGTGATCACGCAGGAACAGCGGCACGTCTGTGAACGGCTCGTCGAGAGTTTCGATGCCTACCTGGCCGACGAGGGCGCGCCCGAGAGGCCGATGGGTCTGGTGCATGGCGACTATCGACTCGACAACATGCTGTTCGGGGACTCCGGTGCCGACCGGGACCTGACCGTGGTCGACTGGCAGACCGTCACCAGGGGACCGGCGTTCACCGACGTCGCTTACTTCATCGGCTGCGCCCTGCCCGTCGAGCAGCGCCGTGCGCACTACGACGGGCTGCTGGCGGCCTATCACGAGGCCCTCGGGCCGGACTCGGCGTTGACGCTCGATCAGGTGCGCGACGGTGTGCGCCGGCAGAGCTTCTTCGGCGTGATGATGGCGATCATCTCCTCGATGCTGGTGGAACGTACCGACCGTGGCGATGCGATGTTCATGACGATGCTCGACCGGCACTGCAGCCATGTGCTGGACACCCAGGCGCTGGATATCCTTGCGCCACTGGCGATCCCGGAGCCGCTGGTACCTGCTGTCGAGGACGAGTACCCGCATACCCCCACGGGCGAAGAACTGTGGAACGAGAGCTGGTATCTCGACTTCGCCGACGCCGACGCGGGTTTCGGTGGCTGGATCCGCCTGGGGCTGATACCCAATCAGGACACCGCGTGGGTCAATGTGCTGTTCTGCGGTCCGGGGATGCCGACCGTGGCGCTCAACGACTTTCACGCGGCACCGGCCGAACCGGCCTTGATCACGGGTGAGGGCGTCGAGCTGAGCCTGCAGCCGGGCGAGCCGCTCAAGACCTACCGGGTGACCGCTTCGGGTACCGGGCAGGCCCATGATGATCCCGCCGCGCTGCTGCGCGGTGAGGCGGGCCGGCCGGTTCCGGTGACCATGGACCTGACCTGGACCACGGTGGGAACGCCGTACCAGTACCGGATCACGCCCCGCTACGAGATTCCGTGCACCGTCTCGGGCACCGTGAGCGTCGGTGAGCAGACCTTCGAGATCAAGGCCGTCGCGGGCCAGCGCGACCACTCGTGGGGTGTGCGGGACTGGTGGTCGATGAACTGGGTGTGGAGTGCGATCCATCTCGACGACGGCACCCATCTGCACGGCGTGGACATCCGGATCCCCGGGATGCCGCCGATCGGTATCGGCTATTCGCAGCGCGCGGGCGAACCGCTCGTCGAATTGCAGTCGGTGACAGCGCAATACACGCTCGGCGACGACGATCTGCCGGTGTCGACGACGCTGACCCTGCAACCGGGTGACATCGAGGCGAGCATCGACATCCAGGGCCATGCGCCGGTGTTGCTGGTGGCCGCGGACGGACGGGTCAGCCAGTTCCCGCGCGCCTGGGCGAAGGTACGCACCACCGATGGGCGCACCGGTATCGGGTGGCTGGAGTGGAACCGCAACGTCAGCTCACCCGAAAACGCTTGAGCCGCGCAGTCGCCCCGGAGATCAACTCCACGCGGCTGCGCGGCACACCCAGATGCTGGGCAAGCAATTTGGTGACGGCGTCGTTGGCCTTGCCGTCGACGGCGCGTTCCTGAACGTAGATGGTGAGCGCGCCGTCGTCAGCGACCTCGACCAGCGGGCCCTTGCGGCTGCCGGGCTTGACGCGGACGACGACGGTTTCGCTCACACCGTCATTTTCTACCGCGCGACGATCACCGAGGAGCCGTGGCCGAACAGGCCCTGGTTCGCGGTCACGCCGACCTTTGCGCCCTCGACCTGACGGCCGGTGGCCTGACCCTTGAGCTGCCAGGTCAACTCGCAGACCTGCGCGATGGCCTGGGCCGGGATGGCCTCGCCGAAGCAGGCCAGACCGCCGGACGCGTTCACCGGGACACGGCCGCCGATGGTCGTCGCACCGGAACGCAGCAGCTGCTCACCTTCACCCTTGGCGCACAGGCCCAGGTGCTCGTACCAGTCGAGTTCCAGTGCGGTGGACAGGTCGTACACCTCGGCCAGGCTGACGTCCTCGGGGCCGATGCCGGCCTCGGCGTACGCCGCGTCGAGGATCTGATCCTTGAACACGCGCTCCGGTGCGGGCACCACGGCGGTGGAATCCGTTGCGATGTCCGGCAATTCGGGCAGGTGCTGCGGGTAGCGCGGCGTCACGGTGGAGATCGCGCGCACCGACGGCACACCCTCCAGCGAGCCCAGGTGCTTCTCGGCGAACGACTTGCTGGCCACGATCAGCGCGGCCGCACCGTCGGAGGTGGCGCAGATGTCGAGCTGGCGCAGCGGGTCGGACACCACCGGGCTGGCCAGCACGTCCTCGATCGAGGATTCCTTGTGGTAGCGGGCATTCGGGTTCTGCAGGCCGTGCCGGGAGTTCTTCACCTTCACCTGGGCGAAGTCCTCGGCGGTGGCACCGTAGAGGTCCATCCGGCGGCGGGCCAGCAGTGCGAAGTACACCGGGTTCATCGCGCCGAGCAGGTGGAATCGCTGCCAGTCCGGATCGTTCTTGCGCTCGCCGCCGACGGGCGCGAATGCACCCTTGGGCGTGGTGTCTGCGCCGATCACCAGCGCGACATCGCAGAAGCCGGCCAGGATCTGGGCGCGGGCGCTCTGCAGCGCCTGTGAACCCGATGCGCAGGCCGCGTAGCTCGACGAGACCGGCACACCGTTCCAGCCCAGTTTCTGGGCGAAGGTCGACCCGGCGATGAAGCCCGGGTAGCCGTTGCGGATGGTGTCGGCGCCGGCGATGAACTGGATCTGCTGCGCGTTCAGGCCGGCTTCGGCCAGGGCCGCGCGGGCGGCGACAACGCCGTACTCGGTGAAGTCGCGTCCCCACTTGCCCCACGGGTGCATGCCCGCGCCGAGGATGTACAGCGGTTCGGGAGTGCTCATGCGATCCTCCAGGCGTGGGTGGTGCGCTCGACGCCCTCGTCGTCGGTGTAGAGCGTCATGGTGGTCAGCTCCATCTCCATACCGACCTTGAGATCGGCGGCGAGGGTGCCTTCGACGACCTTGCCGAGCACGATCAGGCCTTCTTCGGCCAGTTCCACCGCGGCGATCGCGAACGGCTCGAACGGGTCGGTCTTGGGGTACGGCGACGGTGGGAGGTACCGGTTCTCGGTGTAGCTCCACACCTTCCCGCGGCGGGACAGCGGAACCAGGTCAAGGGTGTCGCTGTCGCAGGCCGGGTTGGGGCAGTTGTTCTCGCGCGGCGGGAAGACGTACGTGGCGCACTGGGTGCACTTGCCGCCGATCAGGTGGGTGGCACCGGCGTCGTCGGTGGCGAACCACCCGTCGATCGCGGGTTGCGAAGATGCTGCTGGCACGCGGCCAGCCTAAACGATCAAGACCGCAGAACTGAAACGTGTTGCAGTTTTGTCCCGCGGACCAAGATAATGGGTTGAAGAGTACGAAACGGTTTCGTACTCTTCGGACCATGGTTCGAGGTATGGAGCGTGAGCGGGCCGTGTTGGCCGCGACGGCCGAGTTACTGGTGGAACGGGGATACCAGGCATTGACGATCGATGCCGTGGCCGCGCGGGCCGGCGCCAGCAAGGCGACGATCTACCGCCGGTGGCCGAACAAGGCCCAGCTGGTCCGCGCGACCTTGGACGCCGCGGATGCCGCACGCAATGCGTCCGTACCCGATACCGGGGAGACGCGCAGTGATCTGTTCGCGGTGATGGACGCCGTCGCGGCGAACGTGGCCGACCCGCTGACCCGGGTCACCGCGGAACTCGCGACGCTCATGCGGCACGACGATCAGCTGGCCGAGGCCATCCGCGAACACCTCGACAATGAGGAGCTCTCGCCGTTCCACGATGCGCTGCAACGGGCCATCGCCCGGGGCGAGATTGCCGCCGACGCCGATGTCGAGCTCATCCACGATGTGGCCGAGGCGATGATCCTCCGCCAGGTCCACCTCGACCTGCCGGTCGACACGGCGTTCAGTGCGCGGCTGATCGATGATGTGCTGCTGGTTCTGCTCGGAGGTCCCCGGAAATGACGGTCGTGATCGCAGGCGCCGGGCCGACCGGACTGACCCTGGCCATCGAACTGGCCCGGCGTGGCGTGCCCTGCCGGGTGCTGGACAAGGCCGCGATGTTGTTCCCCGGTTCCCGCGGCAAAGGGCTGCAGCCGCGCACGTTGGAGGTCTTCGACGACCTCGGCGTGATCGGTGCCGTGCTGGCCGCCGGTGAGCCCTTTCCGCCGATGCGGCTGTACCGCGGCGCGGATGTGGTGTGGGAGAGACCGATCTACGACCTGCTCGGACTGCCCGAGTTGGAACCCACGCCGGCGGTGCCGTACCCGTACACCTGGCTGATTCCGCAGTGGCGCACGGATCAGATCCTGGCGGCGCGTTTCGCCGAACTCGGCGGGACCATCGAGTTCGACACCGAGGTAACGGGTTTCACGCAGGTCGATGACGGTGTCACGGTGCATACGCGGAGAGGATCGATCGACGCCGACTACCTGGTCGGCGCCGACGGCGGCCGCAGCACCGTCCGCAAGGCGTCCGGGGTCGACTTCCTCGGCGGTGCCCTCACCGAGGAACAGATCATCGTGGGTGACGTGCGGGCCCGCGGCCTCGATGGCCGGTGCTGTCACCTGCTGACCCGGGACGGCGACCTGTCCACGCGGTTCTCGCTGTGGAACCTGCCGGGCAGTGAGCATTACCAACTGGTGGTGACGATTGCGCCCGGCGTGGAGATTCCCGTGCTGACCCTCGACGGCATGCAGGAAGTGCTGCAGCACAGGTCGGGCCGCCGGGACGTGACACTCTCGGATCTGCGGTGGATCTCGCTGTACCGGGTGAATCTGCTTATGGCCCAACGCTTCCGGATGGGGCGGGTGTTCCTGGCCGGAGATGCCGCCCATGTGCATTCGCCGGCCGGGGGACAGGGCGTCAACACCGGGGTACAGGATGCCTATAACCTCGGCTGGAAACTGGCCGCCGTATCGGCCGGAGCGCCCGACGCCCTGTTGGACAGCTATGAGGCGGAGCGCCTGCCCGTCGCCGCCGAGGTGCTGCACCTCAGTGGTCTGTTGCACCGCCAGGGTTTCGGTGCAACCGGGCCTGCGCCGGCGGCCATCCACCAGTTGGACATCAACTACCGGGGAGGCCCGCTCGCGGTCGACACTGATCCGACCGGTGCGTTGCGGGCCGGCGACCGGGCGCCTGACGGTCTGCTGCCGGACGGCCGCAGACTGTTCGACGTCTTCCGCGGCCCGCACTGGACCGTGGTGCAATTCGGCACCGAGCCGGTCGATTTCGGGATTCCGCAGGTGAGTGTTGGGCCCAACCCCGACTACGACGTACCCGTCGGCTCCTACGTCCTGGTTCGGCCCGATGGCTACATCGCGGCGATCAGCACCCGGCCTGAAGTCATCCGCGATCAACTCGGCCAGGCTGGGGGATGCGAGCTGCTTCGAGCAGGATGCGGACGAGATCACTGTGGTTGTCGCGCATGAGGTTGTGTGCCCCGTGGAGCGAATGTGTAGTCCACGCCGGGTCGGCCCGCAGCCGCTCGTAGGTCGGCGTGAAGGGCGATTCGGTCGGCCAGCGCTGCGCGTAGACGAACGTCCGACGGATGTCCGGCGGTGCGCTGCCGAGCCGGATCGGCTGCATCAGCGACGCGAGCGGATGTGCCGTGGCACGGTTGTCGAAGAACGGCAGCGGCGGTAGTCCGTAGCCAGTGGCATCGACGCCGGCGTACCACCGGCGCTGCTCGTCGGTGGTCAGGGTCCAGCAGGAGTCGCCGTCGCGCGGCACGAACGCGTCCAGATACACCAGCGAATCAACCTGCTCCGGAATACGATCCGCGACGGCGGTGATCACCATGCCGCCGTAGCTGTGTCCGGCGAGAACCGCATGGGTCACCTGCTGGGCCTGCATTTCCGCGATCACATCGGTGATATGGGTTTCCAGGTTGACCCCGGTGTGGGCCAGGTGGGCGCGCTCGGCCACCCCGGTCAGCGTCGGTGTCAACACCCGGTGGCCTTCGGCGCGCAGCGCGGCGGCGAGGTCGTCGAAGCACCAACCGCCGTGGCACGCACCCGGTATCAGGATGAAGGTGGTCATCGGGAACTCCTGTCTGCGAGGGTGTTCCGTCGGTAGTCGGCGGTGACGCGGGCCAGATCCTGTGGATCGCCGGCATGCATCGTGCGATTGGCGTGGACGACGGCCGTGGTCTCCTGGATGCGCCGGGACTCATAGCCGGCGACGCCGCGACCGGCGGCCAGCTCGTCGGCGAGGGCGCGTGCGTCGAGGATGGCCTGTGAGCCGCCGTTGGCGCCGACGGGATACATCGGATGCGCCGCGTCGCCCAGCAACGTGACGCGTCGAGTGCCCCAGTGGGACAACGGCTCCCGGTCGACCATCGGATACTCGAACACTGCCTCGGATCGGCCCACGAGTTCGGCCGGGTCCAGCCAGTCCAGGTGCCAGCCGGACATGCGGGCCGCCACCGCCGCGGGATCGACCCGGGCGTTCCAGTTCGCGTCCCCGGGAAGCGGGCCCGGCGTCGTCTCGGTGACCTGCAGTACCCAGTTGACCTGATCGCCGCCGATCGGGTAGGTGACCAGCTCGACCCCGTCGGGCCCTTTGACGATGGCCATCGTGCGGCCGTCGAGAAACGGCCGAATACCGCTGGCGCCCCGGAACATCCGAACCCCCGACCAGGCCAGCGGGTCGGGGCCGGGATGCAATTGCCGGCGCACCGTCGAGTGCACCCCGTCGGCGCCGACGAACACCTCGGCGGTGAACTCGCCGACGCGGGTGGCCACCCGAACCCGGTCGTCGGATTCCTCGAAATCGGTGACGGCTGCGCCGGTGTGCACCGCGTCGGGGCCCAGCCGGGACCGGACCGCTTCGAGCAGCAGCATCTGCAGCCGGCCTCGGTGCACCGAGCACTGCGGGTAGCCGTATCCGCCTTCGATGCCGCGGGGCTCACGGAACAGCAGAGCGCCGTCGGAGCGGTAGAAATCGATGGCGGCCGGGGTGGCCGAGATGGCCAGCAGGGCCTCACCGAGGCCGAGGTCGGTCAGTTCGCGTACCGCGTGCGGCAGCAGGTTGATGCCCACGCCGAGGGCTCGCAGTTCGTGTGCGCTTTCCAGGATCTGGGCGCGAAAACCTCTGGCGTGCAGGGTGAGTGCGGTGGTCAGGCCGCCGATGCCGGCGCCGGCGATGACGATCGGTCGTGTGGACATGACTCCAGCCTCGTCAGCGCCAAACCATAAGTCCAATACATAGTCAGTCCACAAACTATTGTGATTCCTTATGGAATTGCGCCAGCTCGAATACTTCGTCGCGGTGGCCGAGGAAGCCAACTTCACCCGCGCGGCCGAGCGGGTGCATGTTGCGCAACCCGCCGTCAGCGCCCAGATTCGCCACCTCGAGCGCGAACTCGGTCAGCCACTGTTCGATCGCAGCCGACGTGCGGTCCGGCTGACCGCCGCCGGTGAAGCCGTGCTGCCCCACGCCCGGGCAGCGCTGGCCGCCGTCGCCGACGCCCGTACCGCAGTCGACGAACTCGGCGAGTTGGTGCGGGGCTCGGTGGTGGTGGGCACCGTGACGGCCCACGACTTCGACATGGCGGGCCTGCTCGCTCAGTTCCACGCGGCGTACCCACTGGTCGACATTACGTTGACCACCGATGAGTCTGACGCGCTGCTGGACGGCCTGCATTCGGGACGCCTCGATGCAGTCATCGTGTCGGTGGGTGCCGAACTGCCCGCCGAGTTGGCCGCCGAGGTGGTGACCGATCAGCGCATCGTCGCCGCGGTGGCGGATGCCCATCCGTGGCGTCGACGACGCACCGTCACGCTGCGCGATCTCGCGGACCATCCGGTCATCGCCCTGCCGAGCGGCGCCGGGATCCGCCACCAGTTCGACCGGGCCTGCCGCGCGGCCGGGGTGGCGGCGCGCGTCGCGTTCGAGGCGAGTACCCCGAACGCGTTGGCTGAACTCGCCGAACGTGGGCTCGGCGTGGCGGTGTTACCGGAATCGGTGGCTGTCACCCGTGCCGCGCTGCACCCATTGCCAATCACGCCTGAGCTGCGCGGCCGGTTGGTGTTCGCGTGGCGTGCGCAGGGACCGATGAATCCGGCCGCCAGGGTCTTGATCGAGATGGCTCGTCGCCGTCTGCGCGTCAGTGGCCCCGCATAGAGTGAGGGCCGTGAGCCCCGCGAAGACCGAGACGAAGAACGCGCCGAACCCCACCGCCGATGACAAACCCACACTGATGCTGCTGGATGGCAATTCGTTGGCTTTCCGGGCGTTCTACGCGTTGCCCGCCGAGAACTTCAAGACGCAGGGCGGGCTGACCACCAACGCGGTCTACGGGTTCACCTCGATGTTGATCAACCTGCTGCGGGATGAGCAGCCCAGCCATGTGGCAGCCGCGTTCGACGTGTCGCGCCAGACCTTCCGCAAGGAGAAGTACCCGGAGTACAAGGAGGGCCGGTCCGCGACTCCCGACGAGTTCCGCGGTCAGATCGACATCACCAAAGAGGTCCTCGGCGCGCTGGGCATCACGGCGCTCGCCGAACCCGGCTTCGAGGCCGACGACATCATCGCCACGCTGGCCACGCAGGCCGAGCAGGAGGGCTACCGGGTGCTGGTGGTCACCGGCGACCGTGACTCGCTGCAGTTGGTCAGCGACAACGTCACCGTGCTCTACCCGCGCAAGGGGGTCAGCGAGCTGACCCGGTTCACCCCGGACGCAGTGGTGGAGAAGTATGGGCTGACGCCGACGCAGTATCCGGATTTCGCGGCCCTGCGTGGGGACCCGAGTGACAACCTGCCCGGCATTCCGGGGGTCGGGGAGAAGACCGCGACGAAGTGGATCGTCGAGTACGGCTCGCTGCAGGAGCTCGTCGACAACGTCGAGAAGGTCAAGGGCAAGGTGGGTGACTCGCTGCGGGCCAACCTGTCCGGCGTGGTGCTCAACCGTGAGCTCACCGAGTTGGTCAAAGATGTACCGCTGGCCCAGACGCCGGACACGTTGCGGATGCAACCCTGGAACCGCGACCAGATCCACCGGCTGTTCGACGATCTGGAATTCCGCGTGCTGCGTGACCGGCTGTTCGAGACGCTGGTCGCCTCAGAGCCCGAGGTCGAGCACGGGTTCGACGTGCGTGGCCGGGCATTGGAGCCCGGTGAGCTGGCCGCGTGGCTCGCCGAGCACAGTCTGGGCAACCGGTTCGGACTGGCGGTGGTCGGCACGCATCTGGCCTACGACGCCGACGCCACCGCGCTGGCCATCGTGGCGGGCGACGGCGACGGGCGCTACATCGACACCGCCACGCTGACGCCGGAGGACGAGGAGGCGCTGGCGCGGTGGCTGGGTGATCCCGGCCCGCCGAAGGCGCTGCACGAGGCCAAACTCGCCATGCACGATCTGGCCGGGCGGGGCTGGACGCTGCGCGGGGTCACTTCCGACACGGCGCTGGCGGCCTACCTGGTGCGGCCCGGGCAGCGCAGTTTCGCGCTCGACGACCTGGCGGTGCGCTACCTGCGTCGCGAGTTGCGTGCCGAAGCGGCTGAGCAGCAACAGCTTTCATTGTTGGACGATTCCGACGGGGTCGATGAGCAAGCGGTGCAGACGCTGATCCTGCGCGCCTGCGCGGTGCTGGATCTCGCCGAGGCGCTGGACGAGGAACTGGCCCGCATCGACTCGTCGTCCCTGCTGGGCCGGATGGAACTGCCGGTGCAGCGGGCGCTGGCCGAGATGGAGTCGATCGGCATCGCCGTCGACCTGGACAAACTGCAGGAGCTGCAGAGCGAGTTCGCCGACCAGATCCGCGACGCCGCCGAGGCCGCCTATGCGGTGATCGGCAAGCAGATCAACCTCGGGTCGCCCAAGCAGTTGCAGGCGGTGTTGTTCGACGAGCTCGAGATGCCCAAGACCAAGCGCACCAAGACGGGTTACACCACCGACGCCGATGCGCTGCAGTCACTGTTCGACAAGACCGGGCATCCGTTCCTGCAGCATCTGCTGGCACACCGTGATGCCACCCGGCTCAAGGTCACCGTCGACGGCTTGCTCAACGCGGTGGCGTCCGACGGGCGGATTCACACCACCTTCAACCAGACGATCGCGGCGACCGGCCGGCTGTCCTCGACCGAACCGAACCTGCAGAACATCCCGATTCGCACCGAGGCGGGCCGCCGCATCCGCGACACGTTTGTCGTCGGGGCCGGGCCGGACGGGCCGTATGCCGAGCTGATGACCGCCGACTACAGCCAGATCGAGATGCGGATCATGGCGCACCTGTCGAGAGACGAAGGCCTGATCGAGGCGTTCAACACCGGTGAGGACCTGCACTCGTTCGTGGCGTCGCGGGCGTTCTCGGTGCCGATCGACGAGGTGACCCCGGAGCTGCGCCGGCGGGTGAAGGCGATGTCATACGGTCTGGCCTACGGGTTGAGCGCCTATGGGCTCGCCAGCCAGCTCAAGATCTCCACCGAAGAGGCCAAGGTGCAGATGGAGCAGTACTTCGACCGGTTCGGCGGGGTGCGCGACTATCTCCGTGATGTGGTCGATCAGGCTCGCAAGGACGGGTTCACCTCGACCGTGCTGGGCCGTCGCCGCTACCTGCCCGAGCTGGACAGCACCAACCGCAACGTGCGCGAGGCCGCCGAACGGGCCGCACTCAACGCACCCATTCAGGGCAGTGCCGCCGACATCATCAAGGTGGCGATGATCAACGTCGACGCCGCGATGAAAGAGGCGGGGCTCAAGTCGCGGATGCTCCTGCAGGTTCACGACGAGCTGTTGTTCGAGGTGGCCGATGGCGAGCGCGAGACCTTGGAGGCCCTGGTCCGCGAGCACATGGGCAACGCCTATCCGCTGGACGTGCCGTTGGAGGTGTCGGTCGGGTACGGCCGGAGCTGGGACGCCGCGGCACACTAGCCGCCCTACGGAGGGGTCAGCCGACGGCTAGCCGGCGTCGGCGCCCAGCCCCACGCCCAGCGCCACCAGCGCGGCCCCCATCACGCGTTCGATTCGGCGACGAATATGGGCGCGATTCAGGACGTCGCGTGCGCGATGGGCGGCCAGCACGACGCCGACGCACCACGTGGTGTCCACTACCAACTGGATGACCGCGAGCACCAGCAATGTCGGCAGCACGGGGCCGCTGGTCGGCAGAAACTGGGGGAGCACCACGATGCCGAAGGCCGCCGCCTTTGGGTTGGCGGCGATGGACACCAGTGCCGCGCGAAACGCCGCTGCGGGGGTCCGTCCGCGGGGTGGCAGCGCCACTTCGACGTCGCCGGCACCTTTGGCGCTGCGCCAGGCGCTGATGCCCAGCCAGACCAGGACGGCGGCTCCGATGATGTGCAGCGCCAGTGACAGCATCCGGTTGGCCGTCAGCAGCATCGACAGTCCGCCGCCACCGGCCAGCGTCCATCCGCAGATACCGATCTCGTTGCCCACGACCGCCGCCAGCCCCGCCGTACGGCCGTCCCGCACCGAGCGGTGCAGGAACAGCACCGTCGCCGGTCCGGGCAGCGCGGCGAGAATCACCGCAGCGATCAAGAACGCCGGCAGGACGTCGAGAATGTGGGCGAGCATGCATGGAGTATCGCTGACCAGTGCAAATCGATATCGTCGCGTGCTCGACGGTGGAACGCCGGCTGGTCAGTAGCGGACGGGCGCCTGGTAGTTGGCCAGCCAGTGCAGGATCGGTGCGGCCGACCGCGCGGCGGTCACGGAGTACACCTCTTCCTGTTGCAGCGCATATACCTGTGCATCGCCGAAGCCGCGGTCGATGCGGTCGCGGACGAAGGCAAGTTCGACGACGGCGGCGGCGAATGCCGCGACGGCCTTGCCCGCGGGCCGCCCACCGGCCAGCGTGGCCTGCTTGATCGCGCCGTGGCGGGTCTTCAACGACCCGAGCCAGGTGGCTTCGTTGTGGGTGATCAATCCGGCGGTGACCATGCCCGGCAGTTTGGCGGCCACCACGCGCTGTTCGCGTCGACGGCTGGTGACGGCCACCACGATCATCGTGACGAAGATCGGCACCATCCAGACCGCGTACACGACGAAGTAGGTTCCGGCGCCGACGAGCGAAGAACCGTTCCACAGCCCGTGCATGAACACCGCACCCAGGTAGCCGGCCAGGATGCACAGCGCCTTGGCGCCGGCGCTTCGTCGCTGCAGTGCGAAGTAGACCCCGATCGCGGTCATCGTGGTGAACAGCGAGTGGGCGAACGGCGCCATGATGAGGCGCATCGCCGCGGTGAGCAGCGATCCCGCCAGTGAATCGGCGCTGGAGATGTACATGATGTCTTCCAGCCAGGCGAAGCCGAGACCGACCAGGCCGGCGTACACCAGGCAGTCGGTCAACGAGTTGAGCTCGTTGCGGCGGCGTCCGGTCATCATGATCAGCAGGAACAGGCCCTTGGCGGCCTCTTCGATGAACGGTGCCCGGATCGCCACCGAGGCGAAACTGTGCGCCGATTCAGCCGAGTCGACACCGGGTGCCAACAAGGCATCGGTGAACAGGCTCAGCACGAGGGACAACACGACGGCGACGGCGGCACCCCAGCCGAAGGCCAGCAGCAGGAGGCGGGGTGGTTCCGGCTCCCAGCGGTCCAGCCACAGGTAGGCGAACACCGCGCCGGTCATCACGAGGCTGGACAGCGTGAACCCGATGATCGCGCCGGCCGGGTTGAGTGCGGTGAACAGCAGTACCAGCGCACCGATGACGACGCCGCAGGCGATGATCGCGGCCAGCGGGGCGCCGACCTTGCGGACCGGCCTGGGTAATGGAGCGGTGACCGGAAACCACTGGCGATGGGTCGGTCCGGGGGTCGGGTAGTACGCCACCTGCAGAGCGTAGCCGCGGGCCGGCTCGATTCCTGGCACAAATTCGGACGACGGTCCGGTGAGCCCGACTGCCCGGGCCGCGGGGGCGGTTTGTCCTGCGTGTGCCTGGTCGAGTACCCTCGTTACGTATCTGTGTGCACAGCTTGACACCGTCTGGTCACTGCCACGGATCAGCACGACCGCAATAAATGCTACAAAACTGTCCCTACTAGTAAACCTGTCCGGAGCAACCCACCACATGCCAAGTCCCTCCGTCACGTCCCCGCAAGTTGCCGTCAACGACATCGGCTCCGCGGAGGATTTCCTCGCCGCCATCGACAAGACCATCAAGTACTTCAACGATGGCGACATCGTCGAAGGGACCATCGTCAAGGTGGACCGCGACGAGGTTCTGCTCGATATCGGCTACAAGACCGAAGGTGTCATCCCTTCGCGCGAACTCTCCATCAAGCACGACGTCGACCCCAATGAGGTCGTTTCCGTGGGCGATGAGGTCGAGGCCCTCGTTCTCACCAAGGAGGACAAAGAAGGCCGCTTGATCCTGTCCAAGAAGCGCGCTCAGTACGAGCGCGCCTGGGGCACGATCGAGGAGCTCAAGGAGAAGGACGAGGCCGTCAAGGGCACCGTCATCGAGGTCGTCAAGGGCGGCCTGATCCTCGACATCGGTCTGCGCGGCTTCCTGCCCGCATCGCTGGTCGAGATGCGTCGTGTCCGCGATCTGCAGCCGTACATCGGCAAGGAGATCGAGGCCAAGATCATCGAGCTGGACAAGAACCGCAACAACGTGGTGCTGAGCCGCCGCGCTTGGCTGGAGCAGACCCAGTCCGAGGTCCGCAGCGAGTTCCTCAACCAGCTGCAGAAGGGTGCCATCCGCAAGGGTGTCGTCTCGTCGATCGTCAACTTCGGCGCCTTCGTCGATCTTGGCGGTGTCGACGGCCTGGTGCACGTCTCCGAGCTGTCCTGGAAGCACATCGATCACCCGTCCGAGGTGGTTCAGGTGGGCGACGAGGTCACCGTCGAGGTGCTCGACGTCGACATGGATCGCGAGCGGGTTTCGCTGTCGCTCAAGGCGACTCAGGAAGATCCGTGGCGTCACTTCGCCCGCACTCACGCGATCGGTCAGATCGTGCCGGGCAAGGTCACCAAGCTGGTGCCGTTCGGTGCGTTCGTCCGCGTCGAGGAGGGCATCGAGGGTCTGGTGCACATCTCGGAGCTGTCCGAGCGCCACGTCGAGGTCCCGGACCAGGTGGTCCAGGTCGGCGACGACGCGATGGTCAAGGTCATCGACATCGACCTGGAGCGTCGCCGGATCTCGCTGAGCCTCAAGCAGGCCAACGAGGACTACACCGAGGAGTTCGACCCGTCGAAGTACGGCATGGCCGACAGCTACGACGATCAGGGCAACTACATCTTCCCCGAGGGCTTCGACGCCGAGACCAACGAATGGCTCGAAGGCTTCGACAAGCAGCGGGAGGAGTGGGAGGCTCGCTACGCCGAGGCCGAGCGCCGGCACAAGATGCACACCACTCAGATGGAGAAGTTCGCCGCGGCCGAGGCCGAGGAAGCTGCCCGTCCGGTGTCCAACGGGTCCTCGCGGTCGGAGGAGTCCACCGGTGGCACGCTGGCCAGCGACGCACAGCTGGCCGCTCTGCGTGAGAAGCTCGCAGGCAACGCCTAACAAGTACGACAACGAACGCCCCGGCCCATTGGGTCGGGGCGTTCGTCGTTCCGGGGGCCTGACAGACTGTGGGGCGTGCTTCGCATCGGGTTAACCGGCGGTATCGGCGCCGGGAAGTCAACAGTGTCGGCCACATTCAGCGATCTCGGCGGCATCATCGTCGACGGCGACGTCATCGCACGTGAGGTGGTCGAGCCGGGAACCGAGGGACTGGCCAAGCTGGTCGCGGCGTTCGGCGATGGGATCCTGCTGCCCGAGGGGGCGTTGAACCGTCCTGCTCTGGCCACCGTCGCCTTCAGCGACGACGAGAAGCGGGCCACCTTGAACGGCATCGTGCATCCGCTGGTGGCGCACCGCCGATCGGAGCTCATTGCCGCGGCCCACGAAGACGCGGTGATCGTCGAGGACATCCCGCTGTTGGTGGAATCTCAGATGGCGCCGATGTTCCCGTTGGTCATCGTGGTCAACGCCGACCCGGAGCTACGCGTCAAGCGGCTCATCGAGTACCGCGGATTCACCGAGGAGGACGCCCGCGCCCGAATCGCCGCACAGGCCACCGAGGAGCAGCGCCGTGCCGTTGCCGATGTGTGGCTGGACAACTCGGGCAACCCCGGTGCAGTCGTCGAGCAGGCTCGGGCGCTGTGGCATGAGCGGATCCTGCCGTTCGCGCACAACCTGCAGATCCGACAGCCCGCCCGCCGCCACCCCGCCGTGGTGCCCTACGACCCGACCTGGCCGGACCAGGCCCGCCGGATCGTGGCGCGACTGAACACCGCATGCGGACACCGCGCGGTGCGCATCGACCACATCGGTTCGACCGCCGTGCCCGGGATGGATGCCAAGGATGTCATCGATGTGCAGGTGACGGTCGAGTCCCTCGCGGTCGCCGACGAACTCGCCGAAGCGCTGTTGACGGCCGGCTATCCGGTGGTGCCGGACATCACCGCCGACACCCCGCACGATGACGATCCGGCGGTGTGGCACAAGCGTTTCCACGCCTCGGCGGATCCGGGCCGACCCACCAATGTGCACATCCGGGTGGATGGTTGGCCCAACCAGCGGTTCGCTCTGATGTTTGTCGACTGGCTACGGGCGAACCCGGGTGTGCAGGCCGACTATCTGGCTGCCAAGCATGCCGCGCTCACGACACCGGACTACGCCGTGGCCAAAGAGCCGTGGTTCCTGGATGCCTACCACCGCGCCTGGAAGTGGGCGGACGCGACGGATTGGCGGCCCTAGCGCGGCCAATCCGCCGCGTCCGGTGGTTCAGGACAGCCGGACCCCGATGCGGCGCAGCAGCTTGGTGGCCGCGATGTATGCGGTCGCCCCGAACGGCCATTGCGAGACGATCCGCCCACTGCCGGCCTGGAAGTAGTTGTTGACCTGCGCCCAAACCGTTTTCGACAGCCGGTCCTGGATCCACTCGTTGTAGAGGGCGAATGCGGAGCGGCGGACCTCGATCGTGGTGGCGCCGGTCGCCGCCGCCCGGGCGATCAAGCTGGCAGTGAAGGCGGCCTGTGCCTCGTAGAAGGACACCAGCGGGATGGAGTTCGTGTTGGGTCCGTACATGATGAAGAAGTTGGGGAACTTCGGCACCATCATGCCCAGGAACGCCTCGGGCTCACCCTGCCACTGGTCGTGCAGTTCGGCGCCGCCGCGGCCGTGGACGCGGTAGTTGCCGAGATAGTTCGCGGCGTCGAATCCCGTTGCCAGCACGATGATGTCGAGGTCGTGCTCGTCGCCGTTGGCATCGACAGCTCCGGTCTTGGTGAGACCCTTGACCGCATGGGGGACAAGGGTCACCTTCGGACTGTGCAGCGAGGCGTAGTAGGTGTCGCTGACGACGGTGCGCCGGCCCTCGAAGGGGAACTTCGGGGTGGCCAGCTCCAGTAGATCCGGCCGGTCGCCGAGCTCGCGATTGAGGAACTCCACTGCGGCCTTGTGTTTGCGCCGGTTGGTGTGGCCGGTGGATTTGGCGTGACTGGAGCCGTACTGCCGGACGTCATAGCCCAGGTACAACTTCAGCCGCCGCCATGCGTAGACCGGTGCCAACCGGTTGAGTTGGCGCTGCAGCGGGGTGAAGTCGTGACTGTTCTTGGGCAGCAACCAGTTCGGCTCGATCTGGAAGATCTTGACCTCGGTCCCGACGCGTTCCGCCTCGGTGACCACCTGTACCGCTGACGAGCCGGTGCCGAGCACGCCGATCGACTTGCCGGCCATGTCCAGGCCGTCGATCCAGCGCGAGGTGTGGCAGATCGCGCCACCGAAGTCACCCTGCTCCCGGGCGAAGGGCGGGATCAGCGGGATGTTCAGGAAGCCCACGGCGCTGATCACCGCGGTGAATCGGCCGTGGTCGGTACCCGATTCGGTGCTGAGTGTGTACGTGTGGTCGGTGTCGGACCAGGTGACGTCCTCAACCTTCTCGCTGAACCGGATGCGCCGCGGTAGATCCCACTTCGTCGCGACATGGTTGAGGTACTCGCCGAGTTCTTGCCAGCCCGCATGGGTGCGGGTCCAGTCGTACCGCTCGTAGGAGAACGAGTAGATGTGCGATTCCAGGTCGACCTCGGCACCCGGATAGCGGTTGTGGTACCAGGTACCGCCGAGTGCTGGGGCCTGCTCGAAGATGACGAAGTCCTCGATGCCCTTCTTGCGCAAGGCGATCGCCGCGGCGATGCCGCTGAAGCCGGATCCGATTATTGCGACGCGCGGTTTTGCTGGCCGGCTCATCCTGTCTCCCGTCTAAAGAACTATAGGTCCAGTATTTAGACCAATAATGAGGTTGTCAATGCCCCACGGTCGGTTGGGGCGGTGGGTTTGGTTACTTGATCTGCGCGGTCCAGCCACCGTCGACGACGAGGTCGGTGGCGGTGACGAACGACGCGTCTTCGGACAGCAGAAACGCTATGGCGCCGGCGATTTCGTCGGGCATGCCGAGGCGCCGAAGTGGTGTCCGGTTTTCCATATCGGCCCGGCGGGCCGCATTGTCGACGTAGAGGTAGTCGATCATCGGGGTGAGGATCGCCCCGGGGCAGACCGTGTTGACCCGGATGCCTTCCGGCGCGAGTTGCAGGGCCAGGGCCCGGGTCAGCGACACCACCGCGGCTTTGCTCACCTGGTAGGCGTCCAGCGGGGAGTCCATACCGCGGATACCCGCGGTGCTGGCGACGTTGACGACGCTCTTGCCGGTGCCGCGACGCAGATGCTCGACGGCGGCCCTGGTGACCTTGCGCAGGCCGTGCAGGTTCACCCCGAGGGTGATGTCCCAGACGGACTCGTCGATGTCGAGCATGGAGCCGTCCCGGTCGAACAGGGCCACCCCGGCGGCATTCACCAGGTAGTCCAGCCCCTGACCGTCCAGCCGGCCGAACAACTCTTCTGGATCCCCGTTGAGGAGGTCGAACGCGACGTAGTCGACCTCCGGTGGCAGGGCAGCTGCCCGCTCACCGAGGTCGCTGGCGATGACATGCACCCCGTCGGCCACCAACCGGGCCACGGTGGCCGAGCCCATGCCGCCGCAGGCGCCGGTGACAACCGCGGTGCGCGTCATCGGGCCGGCTGCTCGGTCAGCGCCAGTGCGTCGGCCAGCCGCTGCCCGGCGAAGGTCATGGCGGGGGTGGCGGTCGGGAACACCTCGTCGAGACCGAAGAATCCGTGCACCATGCCCGGTGTCCGGTGACTGCAAACCGCTACCCCGGCGGCACGCAGCGCGCTTTCGTACAGCTCGCCCTGCGGGCGGATCGGATCGCATTCGGCCAGGACGATGGTGGCGGCGGGGAGTCCGGACAGGTCGGCGTCGAGGACGTTGACCCGCGGGTCCGACGCGGCGTCCGCACCGGGCAGGTAATTGTCCTGATGCCATTGCAGCTCATCGCGTTCGAGCATCACGCCGTCGTATTCGGGGTCCATACCGCGGACCAGGTCGGTGGTGGTGACGGGGTAGACCAGCAGCTGATGGCGCAGCACCGGGTCCCCGGCGTCGCGGTAGTGCAGCGCGACCGCCGCCGCGAGATTGCCGCCCGCGCTGTCGCCGGCCACCGCGATCCGGCTGACATCGACGCCGAGTCCGGACTGCGGGTTGCGGGCCCATTCGACGGCGTCGATCGCGTCGTTGACGGCGGTGGGGAAGCGTGCTTCGGGGCCGCGCCGGTAGCCGACCGAAAGCACGGCACTGCCCGAGGCATTGGCCAGCAGCCGGGTGGCGGCGTCATGGGAGTCCACGCTGCCCAGCAGCCAGCCGCCGCCGTGGTAGTACACCGTCAGGGGCAGGTCGGCGGCATCCGTGGGCAGATAGAGCCGGCCGGGGATGCCTACGCCGTCACGGGTTCCGATGGTGAGGTCCACGACGCGGTGCACGGCGGGTTTGGCCAGTGCGGCGAAGGTGTTCTCGAAGTTCTCCCGGGCGGTGGGCACCGGCAGCAGGTGGGCGTTGGGGCGGCCGGAGGCCTTGGAGTCGTCGAGCATCTTCTGGGCGATGGGGTCGATCGGCATGGTTCTCCTGTGTGTCGGTGGGTTGGCGTACTAGACGCGTTCGTAGTAGCGGCGGGACTCCCAATCGGTCACGGTGTGGGAGTCGAAGGCCTCCAATTCGCTTTGGGCAGAGGCCAAGAGGTGCTCGAAGACCTCGTCGCCGAAGGCCGCGCGGGCCATCTTGCTCTCGGCGAACAGGTCGATGGAGCGGTGCAACGAGGTGGGCACGGTGCGGATGTCGTCGCCGGTCCAGGCATTCCCGTTGAAGATCTCGGGAACGGCCATCTCATGATCCAGCCCGTCGAGGCCCGCCGCGATGGTGGCGGCGTAGGCGTAGTAGGGGTTGACGTCGGCGCCCGGGATCCGGTTCTCGACCCGGTACGACGGACCGGAGCCGACCAACCGGAACGCGCACGAACGATTGTCCTCGCCCAGCGCAATGGCGGTCCCGGCGAACTGGTCGGGCTGGAATCGCTTGTAGGAGTTGATGGTCGGCGCGAACATCAGACTGATCTCGGCCGCGTGATGCAACTGGCCCGCGACGAACGAGCCGAACCGTTGCGACATCCCGTGCCGGTCGTCGGCCCAGCACAGCGGCTCGGAGCCGTCGGCGGACCACAGGCTGACGTGGAGGTGACAGGACGAGCCGACCTCGTCGATCTTGGGCTTGGCCATGAAGGTGACCGTCAGATCGGCCGCGTGTGCCAGCTGCTTGACGCCGTACTTGAACAGGACGTGCCGATCGGCCATCTCCAGCGCGTCGCAGTAGTCGAGGGTGACCTCCTGCTGCCCCAAACCCCACTCGGGCTTCGAGGACTCCACGGACACACCGAATTCCGGCATCTGGTTGCGGATCCGCTCGATGAACCAGTCGTCACGCGCGGACTGGATCATCTGATAGTCCGAGCGGTAGTCCGACATCATCTTGAGGTTCTGATAGCCCAGCTCCCAGGCCTGCCTCGGCGGCGTGGCGGCCAGATAGAACTCGAGCTCGGAGGCGAACTTGAACGACAGCCCGTGCTGCCGGGCCCGGGCCAGCTGGTTGCGCAGGATGGTGCGCGGTGCCACGGCGAGCGGCTCGTCGGAGTCCATGGGATAGGCGTCGCAGATCACCAGGGCGGCCGACGGCTCCCACGGGACCCTGCGCAGCGTCGCCAGATCCGGAACCAGCCGGATGTCCACCCAGCCGTTGTCGGCGTTGGACACCGGAAGGTCCAGCGGGTTCATCTCCAGATCGACCCCGAAGATGAAGCTGCTGGCGTTGACGCCGCTGCCCTGCAGGCCCAGGCTCCGGAAGGCCGGAATGGTCAGCCGCTTGCCGACCAGGCGCCCGTAGGGGTCGGGCGCGGCGCAGATCACCGTGGTGATCTCGCCGGCGGCGGCCAGCTCCTCGAACCGGTCGAGGGTCAACACGGATGGCGTGGTGCTCATTGGTGCTCCAGGTGTCGATGCAGTTCCCATGTGGTGATCGTGGTGCGCAACCACTGTTCATAGCGTTCCATCTCGGCTCGCCGGGTGGCGGCGAAGGAGGTGCAGAACGTCTTGCCCAGCAGGTCAGCCGCCCAGGCGGAGTTCTCGAACTGGGCCAGCGCGCTGCCCAGGTCCCCGGGCAGCTCGGCAGGTTCGGCGTCGGGGTCCGGTAGCGGGAGCTCGCTGGTCAGACCGTGCAGACCGGCGGCCAGCAGTGCGGCCCCGACGACATAAGGGTTGGCGTCGGCGCCGGGCCTGCGGTGCTCGACCCGGGCCGATTTCCGGTTGGGAAGCAGAACGCGGGCAGCGGTGCTGCGGTCGTCGTAACCCCAGGTGGCGGCGGTGGGGGTGAACATCTCCGGGTCGATGCGCTTATAGGAGTTGATATTCGGGTTGAGCATGAGCACGGTGTCGGCCATTCCGTCCAGCAGCCCGGCGAGGTAGTGGCTGCCCTCGGCGGACAGTGACCCCGACGGATCGGCGAAGATATTGACCCCGTCGCGGTTCAGGCTGGAATGTACGTGTCCGCCGGCCCCCGACTTGTCGGCGAAGGGCTTGGCCATGAAGCTCGCGTGCATGCCACGCTCGGCGCACAGGTCACGCAGATATTGGCGGGCTCGCACGGCGTTGTCGGCGGCCTGGACAGCGGGTGCGGGGGCCAGGGTGAACTCGAAGAATCCGGGACCGAGTTCGGTGTGGAACATCTCCACTTCGATGCCGACCTGGTCCATCCGGTTGATGAACTCTGTTGCCAGACTGTGTATCTCGGCACCTCGGGTGAGGCTGTAGGCGTTCTCGGTGCGGCCGCGGGGCGTGAAACCGGGCAGCAGGGCCGTGGGGGAGTCGCCGGCCTCGAAGATCCACATCTCGTACTCGAAGCCAAGCACCGGGTCCAGATCAAGGTCGCCGTAGCGGTCGACGAGACTACCCAGCACGGCTCGGGGCGACAGATCGAGCGGCCGGCGGTCGGCGTCGACGAGTTCAGCGATCACCGCGTCGGTCCCGGGTCGCCAGGGCAGCGCGATGCGAGTGGATTCATCGGGGACCAGCAGTGCGTCGGGATAGCCGTTGGCCGCGTTGCTGAACGGGGTATCGGTGACGTCGTCGGTGAGAGACAGCCCGTACACGATCGTGCAGAACGCCAGGCCCGACGAGCCGTAGGTCTTGGTCGAACGGATCAGCTTGCCGCGCAGTCCCAGATCGTAATCGGCGACCTCGAGCTGCGTCGTTGCCACGGTGTCAGTCATGCTGCGTACTCCTGATACTCGTTGTCGGGCTCGGTCGCACCGCTGGGTCGCGGCCGACCCGGCGGTAGACGTGGTCGGGTACGTCGGCGGGATCGTGGTAGACCCACCACGTGCACGAGGTCGCCGGCCGCTCAGGCGTCCATGTCGGCGGGTCGATGACCCGGGTGGGGTAGCCCAGCCGATCGATCGGCATCACCTCGTTCAGCTGGCAGCAGTGCACGCAGTACGAACAGATGCCGACGGTGTTCCAGGCCCAGTCGTGCGGCTCGGTGGTGACGGCGTATTCGAACGGGGCGCCGGACCGCGGGACGCCATCGGTGATGCGGCCGTCCAGCGCCCGGCCGCCCGATCCGCAGGGAGCGAAGCGGAAACCGGTGCGGCCGGGTTCCTCGATCAGCTCGATGTCGCCCTGGCGGCCCGTTCCGGTCAGGTGCGCGTGGAAACCGTCGACAATCGCCACCATCAGCTGGTGCGCCGAGTCAGTCCACGGTTGGTTGTCCAATGAGTAACGGCGGGCATGGATTTCGTACCAGTCACCCATCAGGAAGTCCCACAGCTGCCCGAGAGAGGATTCGCCGACCAGCTTGACCGCGATGTCGACCATGCCGGCCACCCGGTCCACGGCCCGGTCATGGATCTGCTGCCACACCCGTCGCGCGGACTCGATCAGATCGCCGGCGGCGGGATCCTGATCCCGGCAGGCGCCGGCAGCCCGGGCGACGGCGTCGGTGTAGTCCGGCCACTCGGCCCCGATTCCGGCCATCGCCCGAGGCCCGACCAGACCGGCGAGCCGGGCCACCGCGGCATCCAGGTCGGTCTGGGCGACCCGGTGGTCGAGGATCCACTGCGATGTGGCCTCGGGCCAGCGGTCGTAGATGTCGCGCAGTTCGTCGGCTTCGACGGCCGAGACCTCGACGAGTTGCGCCGCGGCCTCCCAATCCTGGCGCTGCACATGCTCGATGGCGGTGCGGAAGGTGCCGCGGGCCAACTCGGCCCAGCTTCCGGCGCGGGCATTGCGGCGAAGCGAGGGTTCGTAGAATACGACCGCCGGTTTCGGGGACGGGGCGTTCACGTCAGTTCGAACCCGCCGTCGACCCGCAGGTCGGACCCGGTGATGTAGGTCGCCTGGTCGCTGAGCAGAAAGGCTGCGGCCGAGGCGATCTCGTCCGGCCTCGCGAATCGGCCGGCCGGCACGCGTGTTGCCAGTGTCGGCGGCAGACTGCTCGTGTCGCCGTGGGTGGCGGCCATCGGCGTCGCCACGAAACCGGGGGAGACGCTGTTTACCCGAACTCCGTCGGCCGCCAGCGCGCGGGCACTGGTCTGGGTGAGCATCCGCAATCCGGCCTTGGATGCGGCGTACTGAGGCGTGGGGTCCGGGTCGGACAGCGCGATCACCCGGTGCGCTTCGATCGAGGTGATGTTGACGACGGCACCGGCGCCGCCGGCCCGCAGCGACGGGGTCAGGGCATCGATCAGGTTGTAGGCACCGATCAGGTTGACCTCCAGACAGCGGGTCCACTGCTCGCGGGTCACCCCGGTGAACCCGGTGTTGTCGATGATGCCCGCACAGTTGACCAGGTAGCTGATGGCTGTGGTGTCGACGCCGCGGGCCTGCAGCACCGCCACCACGCCGGGGTCGCGGACGTCGGCGGCGCAGCAGACCTGTAGGTCCTCGCCGTAGCGCGGGTCCGGGTCGGGTTGGCGGATGTCCAGCCGGATGGTCCGGATCCCGGCGGACATGAGCGTGGCTGCGGTGGCGGCTCCGATGCCTGATGCGGCGCCGGTGACCACCGCGTTGGCGCCGCTGTAGGTCAACGTCGTTGATCTACCGAGAAACGAATCACGCAGGATCCCAGCGCAATTCACCAAACCGGCCACCGTCTCACCATCGGCGATCACCGAACCCACCGCCTCGGCCACACTGCCACGGTCGGAAACATCCATCGCCACCGCGAGGGCGCCGTCGAGGCCCGCCTCGTGGAGGTCGAGTTCGTCGACGGCAGGTTTCAGATCCGCTGCCACGGGCACATAGTCGCTCTGCAGCAGGCGTCGGCAGATCGCTTGTCCGATCACGCCGGCGCCGCCCGTGACGATCACCTTGTTAGTCAATCCACGATCCCTTCGAGTGGTCAGCTGCCCTGGACTGCACCAAGTTTCATGCCAAAAGGCCTAAAGGTCAAGTATTTAGGACTTTAAAAATCCAATGGTCTATTGGGCAAGGCAAATACATTCGGCTGCCGGGGGTGGTGGGGTAGCGTTGGTGCACCAGAAGGGGGTACGCATGTCAGCAACCAAGTCAGCTTTGGGTCCGGTCCGCCAGATTCCGGCCCATGAGCTGGTCGTCGACCAGATGCGCCGGGCCCTGGAGCTCGGGCAGTTCCGTCCTGGTGACCGGTTGCCAACCGAACGTGAACTCTCCGACATGCTCGACGTCTCCCGCACCACCGTGCGCACTGCCGTCGGTGTGCTGGAACGCGAGGGGTTGATCGCGGTCCGGCGCGGACGGGGCGGTGGCTTCACCGTTCAGGCGCCGGTGTACGACCCGGCTGAGATGCGCCGGGAGATGCGCCGCAACAAGCGTGAGGTCCGCGATGCGTTCGACTACCGAATCATCGTCGAGACCGGTGCCACCCGGCTGGCCGCCGACCGCCGTCGTGCCACCGATCTGACCGAGCTCTACAAGCTGCTCAACGGGATGCAGTCCGCACTGCAGACCGCGATGGACGACCAGTCGGCTCAGCACACCACCGACTTCCAAACCCTGGACTCGGCATTTCACCTCGGTATCGCGCAGGCCGCACAGAACGACCGCCTGCTGGACGCCGTCGCGGATGCGCGCCGCAGGATGTGGCTGCCGGTCGGTGCGATCTTCGGACGCCTGGAACCCAACGCCAACGACTATCACGAGTCGATCCTCGAGGCGATCGACAACCGGGACCCGGAGTTGGCCGCCGCACGGATGGAGGCCCACATCAACGACACCCGGCATACCGTCGAGTCGTGGCTCAAGCGCTGACCCGTTCTCTGAGGAATGGGTGCGCTCGGTGCGACCCGATGGAGGGGTGGGTCGCACCGAGCGCTCGCCTGCGTCACCGGGCTGGGGGGCAATCCGGTTCGCAGGCGGGTTCGTGATCGTCGAAGATGGTGCTGCCGATGCGCTCGTACAGCTCCGGACGCGCCTTGCGTAGATACAGGGCCACCGCCATCGACCCGGCGAACAGCCCTACGACGAGATAGGGAATGGCCTTGAAGAACAACGTATCTGAGGCAGCGCCCGCGGCGGCCTGCATGTTCGAGGCCATCAGATAGATCACGTAGACCATGCCGAGGCCACCGATGATCGGGGCCAGTAGGGTCCGCCACCAGCTGGCCGTCTCGGGATGCTGCTTCTTGACGTGGAAGTAGATCACGGTCGCGATCGAACACATGGTCTGCACGATCAGCAACAGCAGCGTGGCCAGGATCGCCACCAGTACGAACAGGTCTGCGTAGGGGTCGGATCGGGTGAGTGAGCAGATGGCCACCAGCACCGCCGCGAACACGGTCTGGGTCAGCGAGGCTATCCACGGCGAGGCATGTTTGGGATGCGCCTCTCCGAGCCGGTGCCAGAACAGACGGTCACGGCCGAATGCGAACAGGTAGCGGGCCGCGGAGTTGTGGATGGCCAAGGCGCAGGCGAACGACCCGCCGACCACCAGCCACTCGAAAACCGTTACCGCCCAGGGGCCCAGATACTGTTCGGTGGGCGCGTAGAGCAGGTCGAACGGGGTTGGCCCGGATGCGAGTTCGACTGCCTTGGCCGGACCGTTGCCGACCACGACGCCCCAGGAGATGAAGGTGTAGAACACGCCGATGCCGATCACGGCGATCATGGTGGCCCTCGGCACGATGCGCTTCGGGTCCTTGGACTCCTCGCCGTAGATGGCCGTCGATTCGAATCCGACCCATGACCAGAACGCCATCAGCAGACCGAGTCCGACCACGCCGCCGGCCACTCCGTTCGTGTTGAGCGCGGTCAGCGGGCTGAGCGAGGTGAAGCTCATGCCGTCGGGATGATGGGCCAGCCCGGCGACGGCGGTGAGCGTCAGCATGCCGATCTCGCACACCAGCACGACACCGAGAACCTTTGCCGCTACCGAGATGTCGAAATGCGACAGCGCCGCGATGGCGATCAGGGCCACCACGGCGTAGATCTCCCACGGCAGGTCGAGCCCGAACTGGGCGGTGAACGCCTGATCCGCGAATGCGGAGAAGATCCCGACGAGGCCGGCCTCCATGGTCATGTAGGTGACCATGGGCATGACGCCGGCGGCCAGGCCGGGAACCTTGGACCAGGCCCTGGACACGAAGGTGTAGAACGCGCCTGCGGCCGTGATGTGACGGGCCAGCGCGACGAACCCGATGCTGAAGATGGACAGGACGATCGTGGCGATCACAAACCCGCCCGGCGCGCCCAGTCCGTTGCCGAATCCTACTGCGACAGGAAGGTTCCCGGTCATCGCCGTGATGGGCGCGGAGAACGCGACCACCATGAACACCACCCCGGCCAGACCGATTGCTCCACGTTTCAACGTGGCCGGCCGCTGCCCGGGCGCGGAGTCTGATGCTCCGGTTCCCTGGTCGTAGCTGACTGCCATCACCACCTGCCTTTCAAATCGATTGTCGGGAGACTATGAGCGAAAAGGTCTAAAGACAAGACCCATAGACCTAAAGTGTTGACGCGTGACATAACGTTTACACGAGCGGATTTCGGCGCGGACCGTTTTGGTCTAAAAAGTAGTGATTTAACTCATCGGCACCCGGCAAGCCCGGGGCAGGAGGTGGTGCATGCCCGCGACGCGACTGTTCCAGGCTTCTGAACAGCAGCTGCGAGAGCACCTGCACGCGGCCCGGATGCACGGGTGCCGAGCCGCGTCGTCCGGAACGGTGAGTCGTCAGGTGCCCGCCCTGGCGGAGGTCTCCGCGACCAGATTCGCGATGGCCGTCGCCACGGTCGACGGCGCCGAGGCTCACGTCGGCGAATCCGGTGTCGGGTTCTCCATCCAGAGCTTGTCGAAGCTGTTCGCGCTGTGCGCGCTGCTGCGGCACGAACCCGACGCCTGGTCTGCGGTGGGTTGGGGCCCGTCGGATGCCGGATACGGCTCGGTCGCCGACCTCGAGCACAACCAGTGGCGGCCGCGGAATCCGTTCGTGAATTCTGGCGCGCTGGTGGTGACCGACCGGCTGTTGATGCACAGCGGCGACGCGGTGGCCGCGACGGTTGAGCTACTCGGCGGCCCAACCGTCGCGGCATCGGACCTTCGGGTCGCGCAGTCCGAGACCGCGACCGATCACCGAAATTCGGCGATCGCCCATGTCCTGGCCGAGCACGGCCGGTTGATCAATCCGATCGATGTGTTGCTGCCGCAGTATTTTGCGCAGTGCGCGATCACCGCGTCGGTGCGGACTCTGGCGCGTGCCGCACTGTTCCTCGCCGACCGGGACGGGGACTCGGCGGTGCTGGATCCGGAGACCGTCCGTCGAGTGAACGCTGTGCTGCTGATGTCCGGGATGTACGGGGCGGCAGGCGATATCGCCTACCGAATCGGCCTACCGGCCAAGAGCGGCATCGGCGGCGGGGTGCTGGCGGTCATGCCTGGCCGTGGCACGGTGTGCGTGTGGAGCCCACCGCTGGACAGCGCCGGAAACTCGGCGGGCGGGGTCGCTGCCATCGAGGAGTTCGCGCGCCGTGCCGGTTGGTCGGTGTTCTGAGCCGTCGGGTCCTAGGTGGCCGGTGGGGCGGGTTCCGCGGGTGGCGGGACTGCGGGGTCTCCCGGCGCCAAATCGGCGGGAGCGGTGCCCGCCGGCGCGGTGTCGATGACATTGCCCGGAACCTGGGTGTTCAACGGGGCGCCACAGGGCAGGCTGCCGTAGTTGGGATCATCCTTCGGGCGGGTCAGCCGCGGTGCGACGAAGGTGTCGGCCTGGGCGACCACCTGGTCGTCCACGAGGATCTCGCAGTGCAGGTTCGCCGAGTACGGCCAGTCGATGCGCACCGCCATTCCGGCCGCCTCCGGATTCGACACCACGCCGGTGGCTTCGAAGATCCGGCCCGGCAGCATGGACGGGTCGGCGGTGTTGATGTTGGCGTCGTCGATCTTGTAGGCGATGGTCGCGTTGCGCGACACCCCGTCGATCCTGGCGCGGTAGGTGACGTTGTGTAGCTGCTGGTCGGGCAGCGGCTCGACCTGAGGCGGTGCCTCCGGGTCGGCCTGTGCCGCAGCGGGAATCAACAGTGCGCCGGTGAGCAGTCCTGCCAGCGCGGGGAGGGCTCCCCAGACGTACTTAGCTGAACTCATGAATCCCGACCTTACGCGCCTCGCCACGTGAGGGCCATTCCGTTGCCGGACAGCCACCGGTCTAGCTCATAGCCGCAGCTCGCCAGCCCCTCGATGGCGGTGGCCGCGGTTTGCACCGCCTGCTCGCCGATCTCCGGGCTCAGCAGACCGTGCCGCACCGCGGTGAGCAACTCGTCGACGTCGCACAGCTCGACGCCGCGTCCGGTGCGGATCACCAGGTCGAGGTAGTGGTCCTCGGAATGCCACCTGGTCGGGCCGGCGGTATAGCTGCCGATGTCGAGGTAGAAGTCCTGGTCACGCTCGTGGCCGGGGTTGAAATGGAACACGGTGGCCCGCAGCCCGAGCGAGGGCAGCAGCCACGATTCCAGGTAGTGGAACTGGGCCCGGCCGGGCGTCGGCCGGGCCATGTACAGGCCCCAGGGCTCGACCGTGTAGACATCGACCGCCCGCACGATGCCTTTTGGGTCGGTGTTCGTGCGGGCGACCAGGTCGAATGTCTCGTGTTTGGGCGGGTGGATGGGCCAAGCCTACGCGGGGAGCGAACGCGGGCGGAAGTTGTCGGTGCGCAGTTCTACGCTGGTGAGCATGGCCTTCGCGACCGAACACCCCGTGCTCGCGCATTCGGAGTACCGGGCTGTCGATGAGATCGTCCGCACCGGTGCCCGGTTCGAGGTGGTCAGTGAGTACGACCCGGCCGGTGACCAGCCGGCCGCGATCGACGAACTGGAGCGCCGGATCAGGGCCGGCGAGCGTGATGTCGTGCTGCTCGGCGCCACCGGCACCGGCAAGTCGGCCACCACCGCATGGCTGATCGAGCGGCTGCAGCGGCCCACGCTGGTGATGGCACCGAACAAGACGCTGGCTGCCCAGCTTGCCAACGAGCTGCGGGAGATGTTGCCGCACAACGCCGTTGAGTACTTCGTCTCGTACTACGACTACTACCAGCCCGAGGCGTACATCGCCCAGACGGATACCTACATCGAGAAGGACAGCTCGATCAACGACGACGTCGAGCGGTTGCGGCACTCGGCGACGTCGAGTCTGCTGTCCCGGCGCGACGTGGTCGTGGTGGCCTCGGTGTCCTGCATCTACGGCCTGGGCACACCGCAGTC
Source organism: Mycobacterium sp. DL99 (assembly GCF_004762045.1). GTDB lineage: Bacteria > Actinomycetota > Actinomycetes > Mycobacteriales > Mycobacteriaceae > Mycobacterium. Next base: position 3,715,959 of record NZ_SJOM01000007.1, on the reverse strand, counting down.
CTACCTCGACCGTTCGGTCGAGCTGGAGGTCGGTCAGGAGGTGCCGCGCGACGGGTTGCTGCGGCTGCTGGTGGATGTCCAGTACAACCGCAACGACGTGGCGTTCACCCGTGGCACGTTCCGGGTGCGTGGGGACACCGTCGAGATCATCCCGTCGTACGAGGAGCTCGCGGTGCGCATCGAGTTCTTCGGCGACGAGATCGAGGCGCTGTACTACCTGCACCCGCTGACCGGCGACATCGTCCGCCAGGTCGACTCGCTGCGGATCTTCCCGGCCACGCACTACGTGGCGGGCCCAGAACGGATGGAACACGCGATCTCGACGATCGAGGCCGAGCTTGAGGCGCGGCTGGCGGAGCTGGAGGGGCAGGGCAAGCTGCTGGAGGCCCAGCGGCTGCGCATGCGCACCAACTACGACGTCGAGATGATGAAGCAGGTCGGGTTCTGCTCGGGCATCGAGAACTACTCACGCCACATCGACGCCCGCCCGGCCGGCTCGGCACCCGCGACGCTGATCGACTACTTCCCCGAGGACTTCCTGCTCGTCATCGACGAGTCCCACGTGACGGTGCCCCAGATCGGCGGCATGTACGAAGGGGACATGTCGCGTAAGCGCAACCTGGTGGATTTCGGCTTCCGGCTGCCGTCGGCCGTCGACAACCGGCCGCTGACCTGGGAGGAGTTCGCCGACCGGATCGGGCAGACGGTGTACCTGTCGGCGACCCCGGGCTCGTACGAGATCAGCCAGGCCGGCGGCGAGTTCGTCGAGCAGGTGATCCGCCCGACCGGTCTGGTCGACCCGCAGGTGGTGGTGAAGCCGACGAAGGGCCAGATCGACGACCTGATCGGCGAGATCCGCGCCCGGACCGAGCGCGACGAGCGCGTGTTGGTGACGACGCTGACCAAGAAGATGGCCGAGGACCTCACCGACTATCTGCTGGAGCTCGGCATCAAGGTCCGGTACCTGCATTCAGAGGTCGACACACTGCGACGGGTCGAGTTGCTGCGGCAGCTGCGGCTCGGCGAGTACGACGTGCTGGTCGGTATCAACCTGCTGCGTGAGGGTCTGGATCTTCCCGAGGTGTCGCTGGTGGCGATCCTCGATGCCGACAAGGAAGGTTTCCTGCGCTCCACGCGCAGCCTGATCCAGACCATCGGTCGCGCGGCCCGCAACGTGTCCGGCGAAGTGCACATGTACGCCGACAAGATCACCGACTCGATGCGGGATGCGATCGACGAGACCGAACGCCGTCGCGCCAAGCAGATCGCCTACAACGAGGCCAACGGGATCGACCCGCAGCCGCTGCGGAAGAAGATCGCCGACATCCTCGACCAGGTGTACCGCGAGGCCGACGATACTGAGTCGGTTGAGATCGGTGGCTCGGGACGCAACGCCTCGCGGGGCCGGCGCGCTCAGGGTGAACCCGGGCGCGCGGTCAGTGCCGGCATCGTGGAGGGCCGAGACACCGCCAACATGCCGCGCGCCGAATTGGCCGATCTGATCAAAGATCTGACCGAGCAGATGATGACTGCCGCGCGGGATCTACAGTTCGAGCTGGCGGCGCGGATCCGCGACGAGATCCAGGACCTGAAGAAGGAATTGCGGGGGATGGACGCGGCCGGCCTGAAGTGATCCGGAAGTGCCGCAAGCCGGGTGCGCGAATGATCGCCGGGAGATCAGCCGGCCGACCGCGGGTTGACGAGACCCGATTCGTAGGCGACTACCACGGCCTGGGCGCGGTCGCGCAGTGAGAGTTTCGCAAACACGTTGCCGACGTGCGTCTTCACCGTATGTTCCGTGACGAAAAGGCGATCTGCGATCTCCGTGTTCGACAGCCCTTTGGCGATGAGTTCGAGTACTTCCTGTTCCCGTGGCGTCAGTGTTGACAGCTCCCGGCTCCATGGCCGCGGTGTCGAACGGCGCTGGGCGATGTCGGCGATGAGACGGCGCGTCACGCTCGGCGCGAGGAGCGCGTCGCCGGCATCCACGATTCGCACCGCGCGGATCAGATCGTCGGCGGGTGCGTCCTTCAACAGGAATCCGCTGGCGCCGGCGCCGAGCGCTTCGTACACGTACTCGTCGATGTCGAATGTGGTGAGCATGAGCACTCGCACCGGTGGCGTCACGGTCATCGACAGGATTTCGCGCGCGGCGTCCAGGCCATTCATCTCCGGCATGCGGACGTCCATCAAGACCACATCGGGCCGCAGCCGTTTCACTTCGGAGACAGCGACGCGTCCGTTCGGTGCATCGCCGATCACGCTCATATCAGGCTGTGCAGCCAGCAGTGCCCCAAATCCCTGACGCACCATTGCCTGATCGTCGGCGATGAAGACCTTGATCGTCCGCGTCACAGCGCTCCCGGTGTCGTACGGATAGCCGCAGGAATATGAGCCCGAACCTCGAATCCGCCGTCGGGCCGGGTTTGTGCGTCAACACTGCCACCCATCGCAGCCGCCCGCTCGCGCATGCCGGCGATACCGTGCCCGCCAGAGGAATTCCCGCTTGATCCCGGCACTGCAGCCGGCCCATTGCTCACCGTCACCGCCGTGGCGTCGGGCCCGTGCTCCATCGTCACCGTGACCGGTGCGCCGGGGCAATGTCGGACCGCGTTGGCAAGTGACTCCTGCACAATCCGGTAGACGGCGACCCCGGACAGCTCGGAGATCGGCGGCGGATCCCCGGAAATGTTGAGGGACACATCAACTCCCGCGCTACGGCTGTTTTCGACCAGTTCCGTGACTCCCGCGACTCCGGGCTGCGGGCTCAGTTCTGTCGCGTCATCGTCGCTGCGCAGAACGCCGAGCACGGCCCGTATCTCATTGAGGCTGGCGCGTACGTTGGCCCCGATCGCGTCGAGCTCTGCCTTGGTTTCCTCGGTGACCGAGGTGAGGCGGTACGGTGCGCTCTGCGCCTGCACCACGACAATCGACATGTGGTGTGCGATGACATCGTGCAGGTCGCGTGCGATCCGCGCCCGCTCCTCGAGGACAGAGCGGCGTGCTCGCTCCAACTCGTTGGTCCGGCGTTGACTGGCGAGCTGTCGTCGAGACACCAACAGTCCGCGAATCAGCAACCCGATCAGCACGACCACGGTGATCCCGCCGGCGAAACCCGCACCTGTCTGGCCGGCGGCGTTCACCAGAAGCAGCAGACACGTCGACGACCAGGCCAGCAGGACCGCTGGAAGGCGGCAACGGACGGCTACTGCGAACAGCAAGGCCACCAGCACCAACAGATGAACCATCTGCCAGGGGAAGGCACCGTCGGTCGACGGATACACGAGCGGGATCGCCAACCCGGCCACTGCCGATATCGTCCAACCGAGAACGGGATTTGACCGAATGGCAACCAGCGGAAGTGCTGCCAGCGCGGCAATGACAGGTTGGACACCAGATGACACCGCATAGGTTGCATCAACAGTCGACCAAGCCATGACGAACAGAAACGTCGACATCGCGTACACGATCGCGCTGAGTATCCGATCGAGGCGTGATCGCTTCATGCTTGCCACACCTAGGACTGTAGGAAGTGCGGACCGGTGTGTCCTCATACTCTGGGATGAATCGCGCGGCCTGTTCTCAGTGCCTGGGCCACGTCTCGCGGCGACCGTAGGTGACCCGGCGGAGTGCCCATTCGATCGGACCGTATCGGTGTCGACGCGCCCACATCCGGCTACCGATGAGCTGAAGGCCGTAGACAGCCGCCGCTATGACCAGCACCTGCCAGTTCGTCAGTTGCCCGACCAGGGCGAAGCCGTATCCGGTGAAGATCACCGAGGCGATCACCGATTGGCATATGTAGTTGGTGGCCGCGAACTTCCCCGCCGCCCCGAAAGTACCAACCAGCCTGGGGCTGTTGTGAGCGAGCCGAAGGATCGTCGCCGCATACGCTGCGGCGAGCGGGAGATCGAGAAGTGCGGTGACCCCGGCCAGTTGCGGCTTGTCCACGATCGCCATCAGCAGTGAGACCGGTGCGGCGATGCCGAATCCGATCCATTGAAACCTGCGTAACAGCGGCAGATATCTGTCCGGCGTCTCGAGGAGTCGAGCCTTACCGGCGGCGAAGCCCACGAGGAACAAAGGCAGGACGTTGAGGAGCCCGAAGATCAGAAACAGGTCGAACCGCTCGAAGAAGGCCTCCCATCGATAGGACGCGGCGGTGAGCCAGCCCGCTCGGAGGCTCGCGGCCGCACGATCGTCGACGACTTCAGCCGACGGTGCGAACATGCCGTGCACGGTCAGCGCGAGGGCGAAGGTTCCATACAGGATCACTGCGCACCGGATCGCCCCAGCGGGTCGAATTCTGTTCAGAGTCAACAGGATCAATCCGAGGATCCCGTAGCCGAACAGTACGTCGCCGTCGAAGAAGAAAGCGATGTGGACCAGGCCGATAGCCATCAACGCCAGACAGCGGCGCAGCGTACGCAGTCGAGCGTCGGCGCCGTCGCGTTCGGCCGAGCGAAATTGCAGAGTCAGCGAGTAGCCGAACAGAAATGAGAACAGAACGTAGAACTTGTCGAAGAAGAACGCGGTCAGCAAGGTGCGGACGGGCCCTGCGGAAAGCCCGGAGGGATTCGACATCACCGCGATGTTCACGATGAGTATTCCGCCCAGTGCGAAGCCGCGGAGGACGTCGAGGGCCGCTATCCGTGGCACCACGTCCACGCTTCGTTGGCTGGTCATGGCGCGACGGTAGGACCAGGCAGCCCCGCGACGGATCGCTCCAAGGTCTGACAAGTGGCATTTCGACGCTCCTACCACGGGGTGATGCGTCGATGAGGAAGCTCGGCACCACCCCGGGTTGACCTCAACAGCGGTTCAGCTTCTAGCGTCGTCGATGTGACCGATACCGTGACGCCCGAGACCGGGACCTGGCGGCAATTGTTGGGTGCCCGTCATCTGGGCGCCTCTACCGTGTTGGCCGGCGGTGTGCTGCTGTATGCCACCAACGAATTCCTGACGATCAGCCTGCTTCCCAGTGCGGTGGCCGACATCGGCGGTCAGCGGTTCTACGCCTGGGTGACGACGGTGTACCTGGTCGCCTCGGTGATCGCCGCCACCACGGTCCATTCGACGCTGATGCGGCTGGGGCCCCGGAGGGCATATCTGTTGGGGCTCACGGTGTTCGGTGCCGGAAGCCTGGGCTGCGCGCTGGCGCCGAGCATGGAGGTGCTGCTCGCCGGGCGCACCGTGCAGGGCTTCGCCGGCGGCCTGCTGGCCGGCCTGGGGTATGCGGTGATCAACACCGCGCTGCCGAATACGTTGTGGACCAAGGCCTCTGCGCTGGTATCGGCGATGTGGGGGGTCGGCACCTTGATCGGCCCGGCGGCGGGCGGGCTGTTCGCGCAATTCGGGCACTGGCGGTGGGCCTTCGGCGTGCTCGTTGTGCTGACGGTCGCCATGGCCGCTCTGGTACCCGTCGCGCTTCCTGGCCGCAACGGTGCAGCATCGGCCCCGACACCCGGCATTCCGGTGCGGTCGCTGACCTTGTTGGGCGCGGCGGCCATGGCCGTGAGCGTGGCCGGTATCCCGCACGACTGGCGGGCCACGGCAGCACTGCTCGTGCTCGGGGTGGTGCTGGTGGCCCGGTTCCTGTTCGTCGACCGTCGCGCCGGGGCATCGGTCTTGCCGCCCAGCACATTCGGCCCGGGTCCGCTCAAGTGGATCTACCTGAGCCTCGGCGTGTTGATGGCCGCCACCATGGTCGACATGTACGTGCCGCTGTTCGGTCAACGGCTGGCGCACCTGACGCCGGTGATGGCCGGATTCTTCGCTGCGGTGCTCTCGGTGGGCTGGACGGCGGGGGAGATCGTGAGTGCGTCGCTGCAGAACCGGCGGGTGATCGTGCGCACGGTGGCGTTCGCGCCCGTCGTGATGGCGATCGGCCTGGCGGCCGGGGCGGTGTTGATCCGGGACGGGATGGCGCCGTGGCTGGTGGCCATGTGGGCGGCGGCGCTGGTGGTCACCGGCACCGGTATCGGTATCGCCTGGCCCCATCTGTCCGCGTGGGCGATGAGCAGCGTGGACGATCCAGATGAGGGGCCGGCCGCCGCGGCGGCGATCAACACCGTGCAACTGATCTGCGGGGCGTTCGGAGCGGGTTTGGCGGGGGTCGTCGTCAACCTCAGCGACAGTGCAGATGCGGTGCCGGCGCGTTGGCTTTTCGCCGCATTCGCGGTGCTCGCAGCGGTCGGGGTGGTCGCCTCATTCCGGTCCTTCCGGGTTGATTCACCGCAGGAGCGATGACTTTCGGTGTTGGCGCGGGTCTCACTCGTATAGGACCGACACGAGGAGTGATTCGATGACGCTGACGCTCACTGCCTACCCAGACATCGTCACCCGGGACGAGTGGCTCGAGGCACGCAAGAAACTACTGGCCGCTGAACGCGAGGTGACACACCTGCGCGACGCCGTCAACGCCCAGCGGCGCCGGCTGCCGATGGTGAAGGTGGAGAAGGACTACACCTTCGAAGCGCCCGACGGCGAAGTGCGACTGGTCGACTTGTTCGAGGGTCGCAGCCAGCTCTACATCCATCACTTCATGTGGATCGACGCGATCGATCAGGGTTGTCCGAGTTGCACGGCCGCGGCCGATCTCACGTTCACCGAGCAGGACCGGGCTCTGCTGCATTGCAAGGACGTCACCTTCGCCTGCGTGTCCAGGGCGCCGTACGCGAGCATCGCGGCATACCGAGACGCGCACGGTTGGACGTTCCCGTGGTACTCGTCGCGCGATGGTGACTTCACCTACGACTTCCACGTGACGCTCGACCCGGCCCGTGCGCCAATCGAATACAACTACAAGTCCGCCGATGAGTTGCGCGCCGACGGTTTCAGCGACGACGACCTCCGGGGTGACTGGCCGGGCGCCAGCGTCTTCCTGCGCCGCGGCGACGACGTCTTCCACACCTACTCGGCCTTCGCGCGCGGCCTCGACCACACCGCGGTGGGATATCCCTTCCTCGACCTCACCCCGTACGGGCGGCAGGAACCGTGGGAGGACTCACCGGCCGGATGGCCCCAGGGCGGGGCAGTGGTCGGCAGGCCGGTGGGGGACGCCGACGGTTAGTGATCATTGAGATCGAAACTATGGGCGGGCGCCGGAGTGCCTGGCACAGTAGCCAATCGATGCGGGTGTGTCTGAGTGGCTAGGAAGCGGCCTGCAAAGCCGTTTACACGGGTTCGAATCCCGTCACTCGCTCTGGGATCCGTTCGGAGCCGTGCAGTGTCGTCAGTTTCGACGGCGCGGCATGGCTCCGGATAGGGCAGTCAGTCTCCCCACTGCTTCCTGGTTGCGGCAGCCGGTCCCGTGACGAGCGTGTCGGGTGGAACATCCGACGCAACAACCGCACCGGCACCGACTACCGAGTTCGTGCCCACGGTGACACCGGGCAGAATCGTGACACCGGCGCCGAGCCACACGTTGTCCTCAAGCGCTATCGGCGCAGCCACGATGTACTCTCGCCGTTCTGCAGGCGGTACGGGGTGTCCGGAGGTGATGAGGTGGGTGTTCGGACCGATCATGGTTCCGTCACCGATCCAGATGCCGCCCTGGTCCATGAATCTGCATCCCTGGTTGACGAACACATTTTCGCCGAAGCCGGTGTTGAGCCCATTGTCGGTGAAGAACGGCGGATAGAGCGTGACGGTGTCCGAGAGAGGTTGTCCGAAAACCTCCGCAAGCAGCGCCGCCCGTTCCTCCGCCGCATCGAACGGCAGCAGATTGAGGCGCGATGTGAGTGTTGTGACCTGTTCTATCCGTCGGGCCACTTGAGCCCATTCAGGTGTGTCGATGTACAAGCGGCCAGATGTCAGATGAGGCATGGACAGATCCCAGCAGCGAACGTAGTCGAGCATCAAACAACTGACACGCACGCACGACGCAACCAACGGTGGGGACTGACGGTTGGACCTTGAGGGGGTGCGTACTTTCGTCGTTGCGGCTGAACTAGGCCAATTCCAAGGTGCAGCAGACGAGTTGAGCATCACGCCGCAGGCAGTGTCGAAACGCGTCGCCGCGCTTGAACGCGCGTTGGGCACCGCGTTATTCGTACGTACTGCCCATGGTGTACGCCTGTCTGCCGACGGACAGGCGTTTCTTCCGCAGGCACGTGAGTTGCTTCGCGCCGCCGAGCGCGCATGGCACTCCGTCCGGTCGCAGAAACGGGTTCTGCGCGTTGACGTCACCCATCGCCGCATCGCACCGTCGGTTGTATTCCAAGATTTCCACGTCGCGAATCCCAGCGTGCGGGTCGAAGTGGTGACCTTGCTCGACAACAACCTCAGCGGGGCGTTGTCCGCCGTCCAGTCGGGAACGATCGACGCTTCGTTTCGCGCGGTCACCCTGCCGTCCGACGACCTGCCTCGTGGTGTGGTGGCCGCTCGCGCCATCGACCACGAACTCGAAGTGCTTGTGGGGCCCGAACATTCGCTTGCTGCCGAGGACAGCCTGACGCCGAGCTGTCTACGCGGGTTCCGAATCTGGATTCCGGGTATCGTCCCCGGCGCCGAGTGGGCTGTGTTCTATGACGACCTTGCGAGAGCGTTCGGATTGTCGATTGACAGCCACGGTCCTCATTTCGGTGACGAGGCCTTGTTGGAGCGTCTGCGCGACGACCCGAGTGTGGCAACTCTGGTGGGTAGACGTGACCGCTACTTCTGGCCCGCGCAATACGGACTGCGACGGATACCCTTGCGCGACCCGACACCGATCTACCCGCACTCGTTGATCTGGCTCACGACGAACTCGAACCCCGGCTTGGCCGCGTTGCGTGCCCACCTCGGTGCAGACCGTCGGACCTCGCCGCACGAGCCGAACGTCTGGTTGCCGCGGTGGGCAGCCTCCGTCTCCGAGCTGGGGTCAGACGGTGAGCCCTGACGCTGAACTGCTCAATGGGGCCGACGAGACCCACATCGCCACCCCGTCGCAAACAGCAAGACACCGCATCGAATAATGCTGCCGTGCCCATGCTGCCCCTTGCCGACATCCTGTCCACCCTCGATCTGGTGGAGTCGGATGACGGCACCTACGTCGCCGAACAGCGGGACAACCCCAGCCATCACATCGTGGGTGGGCATATCGCGGCCCAGGCGTTGATGGCGGCCAGTCGCACCGTGCCCGGCCGATCGCCGCACAGCCTGCACGTTTATCTGCTGCGCGCTGGGGACGCCCGGTATCCGGTGCAGATGGAGGTGAACAACCTGCGGGACGGCGGCTCGCTGTCCACCCGCCGGGTCATCGGCCGACAAGGTGGCGAGGTGTTGCTGGAAGCGCTCGTCTCGTTCAGCGTCCCCATGGACGCCGCGGATTATCAGCAACCCCGGCCCGCGGTGCCCGATCCCGAAACCCTGCCCCCGGTCGAGGAACAGTTGCAGGCGTTTGCCGACGAGGCCGACGGGTTCTGGGTGCGCCCGCAGTGGATCGAGCGACGTTACATCGACCCGCCCCCGCGGCTGGCGATCGATCTGCCGGAACCGCCGGAGCGCACCCGGATGTGGTGGCGCATGGGCGAACCGGTCACCGACGATCCGATCATCAACAGCTGTCTGCTGACGTATTTTTCGGGCACCGCATTGTTGGATTCCGCCCTGTCGGCGCGGCGTGGCACCCACGTGACCGTTTTCTCGGCGTTGATCGACCTGGCCGTCTGGTTCCACCGTCCCGCCGATCTGACGGATTGGGTGCTGTCCGACCAGGTTTCACCCAGCGGTGTCAACGGGCGCGGCCTGGCCAGCGCCACCGTCTACAACCGCGGTGGGGAACTCGTGTGCTCGACGACCCAGGAGCTGTACTTCGGCCGCCGCCGCGACTGACTCAGCGCGTGGACTTGACCACCTGGGCGAAGTTGAATTGCCATCGTTCGACGATGTGGAAGCCCATGCTTTCGGGTACCTGATACGCCGGGGCGCGGTCCAGTCGCGGTCCGGGCGCCAGGCGTTGGCCGCTCTGCCTGCTGGGCACCGAAGCGTCGCGTTCGGACACGGTCCACAGCACGGTGCACCGGCGCACCTGGTCGGCGACACCCCAGATCCCGAGGTGGGCATCCCACAACCGATTTCGTTGCCAGGCCCGCTTACCCCGACCGGGGTCGACCAGGTCGGCATAGGCGGCCGGCCGAGCGGCGGTGATGGGGCGGATCGGACCCGGCTTCCACGAGGTGGTGTTGTCGAAGATCACGCAGTCGCCGGGGGATGAGTGCGCCGAGATGACGTCTGCGACCTGGCTGAAGTCCATGCCCTCCTTGGCGTATGGACCGCGTTGCACGGTGATGTAGTTCGGTGTCGCGGCCAGGGCGAACACCGCCAGAGTGGCCGTGATCCATTCCCGGCTGCGGGCCACCGCCACCACACACACGGCGAGCAGCAGCGCCATCGCCGGCGTGGTGAAGGAGAGGTACCGCGGGTAGTAAAGCGGTTGCGCCACAGCTGAATACGCCAACAGGACTGCGGTCGGCCCAACGACCCACGCCGCGGCCACGACCATCAGCCGCCGGGTGCCCTCACCGGTGGGCCGCAGCCGTCGAACCAGCAGGGGTGCGCTCAGAACGGCGGCCGCCAGTAGCGCGAAGGCCACGCTGTGGTCGAAGTACTGCTCCAAGGCGACCTCAGTGACGGTGTGCAGACCCGGCGGGGAGATCCAGCCGACCTGAAAGCTCTGCGAACGGCACCACAGGACGAACGGAACCACGACCAGCACTGCAGCCGCGGTGACCGCGGCCCAGGCGGTTCGAGTGCGACGACGGTTGCAGAGCACTGCGACGGCAACCGCGTGTGGAACCACCATCAACACCACGAAGATGTTCAGCACCGTCGAAACCGCCAGCAGCGCACCGTATGACACCCACAGTGCAGGGCGGTCGCGCCGGATCGCGACGACCAGCAGAACCGTCAGCCACACCGCCGCCAGCGTCGACCACGAATAGGAACGAGCTTCGATACCGGCCCACGTGATCCTTGGCAGCATCGCGAAAAGAACTCCGGCACAGACCGATAACGTCCGGGTGCTGAACTGCCGGCCGAGAACTACGACTCCGCCTGCGGCGCCGCCGACGGCCAGGCAGCTGGAGAACCGGGACCAGAACTCGGTTACCGGGAAGACGGTGAACCAGCCGTGCATGCCGAGGTAATAAAGCCCGTGCACGGCGTCGATATTGCCGATCATGTCCCACAGCTGCGAAACCGATCGGGTAGCCGCCGAGATGGTGGCGGCCTCGTCGAACCACAGTGATGGACGGGCCGCCCCCGCGGCACTCAGCACGACCGCAAATGCGGCCACCGCCACGGCGTCGAAGCGGGCTTGTCGATCGACTCGCCCGCCCGCGCCCTCGGCGTGCTCATTCAGCGATAAATCCACGTCAGCGACCGTGCCACCCCCTCAACCCATGGCAAACAGTAACCTGAGGCGCCCGACTCGCTCTCTCCGACAGCACTATTGCCCACCGCATGCGGTGTAGATGAGCTGGGTCACTACGTGCGGCGAATCGTCCTGACGGCAACCCTGATTCGATCGGCGTCGACTACGTCACGGTCAGCATCGTTTTTGCGGTCCCGAGGGTTAACATCAGTGCCGATTCGCCGTTCGGGACGCCAAAAGTGGGTCCAGTTGTCGGTTGTCCGTATGGGTGTCGTGATTCGCACCCCTGGTCAGCGGGCGACGGGTTACTGTCTCGGGTGGCGTTGCAACTGACAGTGGGAGGGTATTGATGAGCGCGTATCGAACCGTGGTGGTCGGCACGGACGGATCTGATTCGTCGTTGCGTGCAGTCGACCGCGCCGGTCAGATTGCCGCCGGCTCGAATGCCAAACTGATCGTGGCAACCGCGTACTTCCCCCAGAGCGAAGATCAGCGTGCCGCCGATGTGCTCAAGGACGAGGGCTACAAGATGGCCGGCAATGCGCCGATCTACGCCATCCTGCGCGAGGCGACCGACCGTGCGAAGGCCGCCGGCGCCACGGACATCGAGGAGCGGCCCGTCGTCGGCGCTCCGGTCGACGCCCTCGTCGAGTTGGCTGAGGACGTCCAGGCGGATCTGCTGGTTGTCGGCAATGTCGGCCTGAGCACGATCGCCGGCCGGCTGCTGGGCTCGGTGCCCGCGAACGTGGCACGGCGGTCGAAGACCGACGTGCTCATCGTCCACACCAGCTGAGCCACACCCGCTGACTGACTACCAACCGCGCTCGCGCCACTCCCCGAGGTGGGGACGTTCGGCGCCGAGCGTGGTGTCATCGCCATGGCCGGGGTATACGACGGTGCGGTCGTCGTAGACGTCGAACACCTTGGCGCTCACATCACCCAGTAGGCGCTCGAAGTCACCGGGCTGCCAGGTCTTGCCGACACCGCCGGGAAACAGGCAGTCACCGGTGAACAGGTGTGTGACACCGTCGGGCGCCTTGAGCGCCAGCGCGACCGAACCCTCGGTGTGACCCTGTAGGTGGATCACGTCGAACGTGAGGTCGCCGATCCGCACGGTGTCCCCGTCGGCCAGGATCCGGTCCGGGGTGACCGGCAACGGTTCGGCGTCGAGTGCATGCGCGGCCGTCGGTGCCCCGGTGACCTCTGCCACAGTCGCCAGCGCCTGCCAGTGGTCGAAGTGCTGGTGGCTGGTGACGATCAGGGACAGCTTGGGTGCCCGCTGCTTGATCACGTCCAGGAGCACCTCAGCGTCGTTTGCGGCGTCGATGAGCAGGGTCTCCCCGGTGGACGTGCAGGTCACGAGGTAGGCGTTGTTGTCCATGGGGCCCACTGACACCTTGATGATCGAGGCGTTCGGGAGGGTACGCCGGGCGGCGGTGCCTGGCTCCTGGTGACCGGTGTACGTGTCGTCAACCGCGATGTGAGGGCTGGTCATAGCGCCACCGTATCGGGCTTGTCGGTGGTCGCACATAGCATGGGCGTGAAGTCTGTCGTGGGAAAGGAAACGCGTGGCTGACCGCCTGATCGTGAAGGGTGCCCGCGAGCACAATCTGCGAGGAGTCGACCTCGATCTGCCGCGTGATGCGCTGATCGTGTTCACCGGCCTGTCCGGGTCCGGCAAGTCCTCGCTGGCGTTCGACACCATCTTCGCCGAGGGCCAGCGCCGCTACGTCGAGTCGCTGTCGGCGTACGCCCGCCAGTTCCTGGGGCAGATGGACAAGCCGGACGTCGATTTCATCGAGGGCCTGTCGCCCGCGGTGTCGATCGACCAGAAGTCGACCAACCGCAACCCCCGCTCGACCGTGGGCACCATCACCGAGGTCTACGACTACCTGCGTCTGCTGTACGCCCGCGCGGGCACACCGCACTGCCCGGTGTGTGGTGAGCGCATAGCCCGCCAGACCCCACAGCAGATCGTGGACCAGGTCCTGGCCATGGACGAGGGCCTGCGATTCCAGGTGCTGGCCCCGGTGGTCCGCACCCGCAAGGGTGAGTTCGTCGACCTGTTCGACAAGCTCAACACGCAGGGCTACAGCCGGGTGCGGGTGGACGGCGTGGTGCACCCGCTGACCGATCCGCCCAAGCTCAAGAAGCAGGAAAAGCACGACATCGAGGTGGTCGTCGACCGGTTGACGGTCAAGGCCAGCTCCAAGCAGCGGCTCACCGATTCGGTGGAGACCGCGCTGAACCTGGCCGACGGGATCGTGGTGCTCGAATTCGTCGACCGTGACGACGACCATCCCCATCGTGAACAGCGCTTCTCCGAGAAGCTGGCCTGCCCCAACGGCCACCCGTTGGCCGTGGATGATCTTGAACCGCGGTCGTTCTCGTTCAACTCGCCCTATGGCGCCTGCCCGGAGTGCACAGGGCTGGGGGTCCGCAAGGAGGTCGACCCTGACCTGGTCGTGCCCGACCCGGACCTGACGCTGGCCGAAGGGGCCATCGCGCCGTGGGCCGTCGGGCAGAGCGCCGAGTATTTCACCCGGATGTTGTCCGGGCTGGGTGATCAGCTCGGGTTCGACGTCGACACCCCGTGGAAGAAGCTGCCGGCCAAGGCCCGCAAGGCGATCCTGGAAGGCTCTGATCACCAGGTCCACGTCAAGTACAAGAACCGCTACGGCCGCACCCGGTCCTACTACGCCGATTTCGAGGGCGTGATGGCGTTCCTGCAGCGGCGCATGGAGCAGACCGACTCGGAGCAGATGAAGGAACGCTACGAGGGCTTCATGCGCGACATCCCGTGCCCGGAGTGCAACGGCACGCGGCTCAAGCCCGAGATCCTCGCGGTGACGATGGCCGCGGGTCAGTTCGGCGCCAAATCCATCGCCCAGGTGGCCGAGCTGTCGATCGCGGACTGCGCGGACTTCCTCAACGCATTGACGCTCGGCCATCGCGAGCAGGCCATCGCCGGGCAGGTGCTCAAGGAGATCCAGTCGCGGCTCGGGTTCCTGCTCGATGTCGGGCTGGACTACCTGTCGCTGTCGCGCGCGGCCGCGACGCTGTCCGGCGGTGAGGCCCAGCGCATCCGGCTGGCCACACAGATCGGCTCCGGGCTGGTCGGCGTGCTCTACGTGCTCGACGAGCCGTCCATCGGCCTGCATCAGCGTGACAATCGCAGGCTGATCGACACCCTGGTGCGGTTGCGCGACCTGGGTAACACGCTGATCGTCGTGGAACACGACCTGGACACGATCGCGCACGCCGACTGGGTGGTCGACATCGGCCCCGCGGCCGGTGAACACGGTGGCCGGATCGTGCACAGCGGCACCTATCAGGACCTGCTGGTCAATCCCGAATCCATCACGGGCGCTTACCTTTCCGGAAAGGAGAGCATCGAGGTCCCGGCGATCCGGCGGCCTACCGACAAGCGTCGTCAGGTCACGGTGGTGGGGGCGCGGGAGAACAACCTCAAGGAGATCGACGTCGCGTTCCCGCTCGGCGTGCTCACCTCGGTCACCGGGGTCTCGGGCTCGGGCAAGTCGACTCTGGTCAACGACATCCTGGCCACGGTGATGGCCAACAAGTTGAACAAGGCCAGGCAGGTGCCGGGCCGGCACACCCGGGTCAACGGGCTCGACCAGCTGGACAAGCTGGTCCGCGTCGACCAGTCACCGATCGGCCGCACTCCGCGGTCCAACGCGGCCACCTACACCGGGGTGTTCGACAAGATCCGGTCACTGTTCGCCGCCACCACCGAGGCCAAGGTCCGCGGCTATCAGCCGGGCCGCTTCTCGTTCAACGTCAAGGGCGGCCGGTGTGAGGCTTGCTCGGGTGACGGCACCATCAAGATCGAGATGAACTTCCTGCCCGACGTCTACGTGCCGTGCGAGGTGTGCCAGGGCGCCCGGTACAACCGGGAAACCCTTGAGGTGCACTACAAGGGCAAGACCATCGCCGAGGTGTTGGACATGTCGATCGAGGACGCCACCGAGTTCTTCGAGCCGATCAGCTCGATCCACCGGTACCTCAAGACCCTCGTCGACGTCGGTCTGGGCTATGTCCGGCTCGGGCAACCGGCGCCGACACTGTCCGGTGGTGAGGCGCAACGCGTCAAGCTGGCCGCCGAGCTGCAGAAGCGGTCCACCGGGCGCACGGTCTACATCCTCGACGAGCCGACGACGGGCCTGCACTTCGAGGACATCCGCAAGCTGCTCAAGGTGATCAACGGCCTTGTCGACAAAGGCAATACGGTGATCGTCATCGAGCACAACCTCGACGTGATCAAGACCTCGGACTGGATCGTGGACATGGGTCCCGAGGGTGGGGCCGGCGGCGGCACCCTCGTCGCGCAGGGCACGCCCGAGGATGTGGCGGCGAACCCGGACAGCTACACCGGCCAGTTCCTCGCCGAGCTGGTCGAGGTGCCCGCACCGAAACCCAAGCGGCGCAAGGTCAGTGCTTGATCGACCCGGTGCAGCCGCTAATTCGGTTGCACCGGGCCGGTGCGGTTCTGGAGACTGGCACGTATGGGCCACGTTGAGGTCGCACACATCAGCCATACGCTGCCGGACGGTCGGCAGCTCCTCGACGATGTCTCGTTCCGGATCGCCGACGGTGCCACGGCGGCACTTGTCGGTCCCAACGGCGCCGGTAAAACCACACTGCTGCGGTTGATCTCGAGCGACCTGGTACCCCAGCAGGGCACGGTCGCGCACAGCGGTGGCCTGGGCGTGATGCGCCAATTCATCGGCGGTATCCGTGATTCGACGTCGGTCCACGAACTGCTGTTGTCGGTCGCGCCGCCTCGCTTGCGGGCCGCCGCGGTCGACGTGGATGCGGCCGAGCTCGCACTGATGGAGCGTGACGACGAATCCAGCCAGATGCGCTACGCCAACGCGCTTGCCGGCTGGGGCGACGCCGGCGGATACGACGCCGAAATTCTCTGGGACGCCTGCTGTATCGCCGCGCTCGGGATGTCCTACGAGTCCTGTCGCTGGCGCCTGGTGAACACGCTGTCGGGCGGCGAACAGAAACGACTGGTGCTCGAGGCGCTGCTCCGCGGACCCGACGAGGTGTTGCTGCTGGACGAGCCGGACAACTATCTCGACGTGCCGGGCAAGCAGTGGTTGGAACAGCGCCTGGGCGAGACGACCAAGACGATCCTCATGGTCAGCCACGACCGAGAGCTCCTCAACCGCACCGCGGAACGGATCGTCACGGTCGAATCGCGGCACGTCTGGATCCACGGTGGCGGGTTCGATGGTTATGCGCAGGCCCGCCGGGACCGCAACGAACGTCTCGAAGAACTGCGACGACGATGGGATGAGGAGCACGCCAAGCTCAAGACGCTCGTCGTCGAGCTGCGCCAGAAGGCCGCGTACAACGACGGTATGGCGTCGCGGTATCAGGCCGCGCTGACTCGGCTGCGCAGGTTCGAAGAGGCCGGTCCACCCGAGGTGCCGCCGCGTGACCAGGACATCAAGATGCGGTTGCGGGGCGGCCGTACCGGTAAGCGTGCGGTCGTCTGCGACAGCCTCGAATTGACCGGTCTGATGCAGCCATTCGACCTGGAAATCTTTTACGGTGAGCGCGTTGCGGTGCTGGGTTCCAATGGTTCCGGCAAATCGCACTTCCTGCGATTGCTGACCGCGGTGGCCGATGAATTGCCTCGTGGTGCCACCACCGCCGAGCCCGTGGCGTACAGCGGTCTCGCGCAACTCGGTGCCAGGGTGTCACCCGGACTGTTCGCTCAAACGCACGCACGCCCGGATCTCGCCGGCCGAACACCGTGCGAGATCGTGATGGTCGAGCACGCCAGGCTGCGCACCGAAGCGATGAGCGCCCTGGCTCGCTACGAGCTGCAGGCCTGTGCAGAACAGCCGTTCGAAACACTTTCGGGAGGTCAGCAGGCCCGGCTGCAGATCCTGCTACTCGAACTCGGTGGCGCGACACTTCTGCTGCTCGACGAACCGACCGACAACCTCGATCTTGCCAGCGCCGAGGCGCTACAGGACGGACTTGCCGCTTACGCGGGTACGGTGGTCGCGGTCACCCATGACCGTTGGTTTGCCCGATCGTTCGACCGCTTCCTGGTGTTCGGGGCCGATGGCTTCGTCTATGAATCGACCGACCCGGTATGGGACGAGTCGAGGGTGATGCGCACGCGGCGTTAGCTTTTCGTCAGCGGCGACCGAATCGGTCACCCAAAGGTGTGGTAGCTCTGGAACGCAAACCAGTGCGGGCCAAGCCGTTTCGTCCAGCTGATGACGTAGTCGCCCGATGACTTGTGTTCGGTCTGTGGCACGCTGCCGTCGGCGCTGTAGGCGAAGCCGTTCCAACCGTTCTGGTCGTCGCGGTACGTGAAGTCGACGAAGTTGTCGGACCGGCCCGCGATGTACTCGATGGGGTAGCCGGCGATATGGCCGGGGTGTTCGCCGAAGGTGGCGTCCTCGTCGAACGCCTGCAGGGCCCGCTCGAACGATGGCTGCGCCAGCCGCCAATGCAGTTGCAGTGGAACGTTTGTGCAGATCAGCGCGATGCCTGCGATCACCGGTACGGGACTTGCCAGCATCACTGCCCAGTCCCGGCGGCCGGCCGTGCGTCGCAGTGCGACACCGACGACGCACCAGATCACCAACAGCGGGATCAGGGCCAGCGTGGCGATATAGAAAACGTCGGATGGTTCGCCGGGAAAACTCGCCCCGTAGAGCTGACCGGCGACGGCGAATCCGGTCAGGGTCAACAGCGCCCAGCCCGCGATGCGCATCAGCGCTTGGAGAGCGGCGACGGGAACCGGGGTTTGGTGCGCACCCCGGCGAGCCATTCGGTCAGCGCGTCGGCGCGCTGCTGCAACGCGCGGGTGCCGTCACGGCCGATCTCCTCGAGCAGGTGCAACTCGATCCGACCGTCGGTGTCCTGACCCCAGCCGCCCACGATCCGGCCGTTCCACCACGCCGTGGGCCCGGCGTTGCCATTGGTGTCGAAAACCTGGCCGCGGTGATCGCCCAGATACCAGTCGCGGTCGAACCAGCCCATGGTGGTGACGTCCAGACCGGGCAGCAGGGCCGCCCACGGCTCGGGCTCCGGCTCTACGTCGAGGTCATCCGGCAGCACATAACCCACGGCGTCGGGAGCGCCTTCCAAGTCCACCTCGACGGCACCGATATCGCGCAACGCGTGGCGGGCCCAGGTCAGGGTGTTGCCGAACCACCACTTGATGTCGGAGACCGTGGCCGGGCCGAACGTCCCCAGCCAGGTCCGCACCAGCTCGGCACGGGCATGGTCGGGCTCGGCCGGCGGCACCGAGGTCCCGAGCCACTCGGACGTGACGGTCCAGCGTGGCCGCGACGTGGTCCAGGTGCCGTCATTGGGCCCCCGCACGATCTCGCCGCGCACCCCGAGAACCGTCAAAACCCTTGGGGAAAGCGGAGTCTCGCCGCCCCAGCGCTTTCCCGGTGCCGGGTTGTAGCTGCCGGCGAGTTCGGGCAGTGCGGTACGCAGCTGTGCCGCAGGAGTGGGCCCGTGCTCGTGCAGGTGGGCCAGTACCGCCTGGCACGCAGTGTCCAGCCAGTGGGCGCCGTCGACGGCCACCCCGGCCTTCTCCACATCGGCGATGAGCTTGCGTTGCTCGTTTCCGGCCACCCGGTCGCTGGCCCCGGACTGCACCAGCGGCAGGTCCCCGGCGCGCACGATCCAGAGCGTGCGACGCATGGCGAGGTGCTTGAGGATCGTGCGTCGCTGATAGAGCTCGCCGTCCAGATCGTCGGCGGTGAAACCGGGCAGCCGCGCCCACAGGGACAGGTACGGGGTGGATGGATCAGTCGCGTGCAGGCCGACGAAGGAGCCCGCGATGTCCACGACCGAGGAGGCCGGCCGGCTCAGGAAATGACGCTGGGCCAGCCGAGCCCGGCGCTCGGCGCTCGTGAAAGTCCGCACGGATCAGGCGTCGTCCGTCTTGTGCATGGACTCGCGGATCTGTTGTAGGCGCTCGGCAGCAGCCTGCTGGCGCTTCTCGTACTGCTCTTCGATCGAGCGGCCCTCCGGGGTCTCGGCGGCCAACTCTGACGCCCCGATCGCGGTGCCGTACCGGGTCTCGATCTTCTCGCGGACCGCGTCGAACGTCGGTACCCCGGCGGCGGTGTAGCCGGTGTCGGCCGGCTCAGAAACCGGCCCTGGGACAGGCCCGGGCAGCGGGCCCGTGCGGGGGGCTGCGGGAACGATCTCGCCCTCCACCACATCGGGCTCCTGGGCTTTTTCGGGTTGATCCGGCTGCTCTGGGTCCTTCGTCACGAAACCCACGTTACCTGCGGGAACTGACATTTCTTGGGATCGGTAGCACGTGGCCCCGCCAAGACTTCAGGACACGACGGAGCCATCGGGGCAACGCGGAACGAAGGGGAAGACGCAATGACCATGAATCGAGTTATCGCAGGCGCCATGGGACTGCTCGCTACCGGTGCGGTGCTGGTGGGTTGCTCGAACGACAAGGCGGCCGACAAGCCCGCGGACAAGCCGGCCGCGTCGGCGACCGACACCAAGGTCAGCTCCGGGAGCAGTGCCCAGGTCAAGGTCGATGGATCCGATCTGGCGGGACTCGACCTGAACTCGGTCACCTGTGTCAAGCAGGGCGGCAAGATCAACGTGGCAAGCGCCGCGATCGGCGGCCAGCAGGGCCTGGGCGTGGTGATGACGGACGAGGCCACTCCGAAGGTCGAGTCGCTCGGCCTGGTCTATGACGGCAGCGCACTGGCGGTCAGCGAGGCGATGGGTGTCAAGGTCGGCTCGGCAGAGGTCAAGGTCGACGGGGACACCTACACCATCACCGGTGAGGCGTCGGGCGCCGACATGAAGAACCCGATGGCCGGGATGGTCAACAAGCCGTTCACCATCACGGTGTCCTGCAGCTGATCTCCCGACATGGCGGGCGTGCCCGGCAGACCTTCTGCCGGGTACGCCCGCCGCTTTTATATGGTGCAGGGGTGACCATCGCCGGCGATCTCGACCGCGCCCGTCACCTGTCGCTGTCTGCCGAGGAGGTCGCTGCCCGCGACCTGCTGGTGTCGCAGCTGCCCCTGATCGAGCAGGCCGACCGCGACGACTACGCGCTCGAGGTGTTCGCCCAACTCGGTGAGATCTACCTGGTGCGCACCGCGTATGAGGGTGTGGTTGAGAGTATTTCCCGCATCCGCGATTGCCTGGCGATCTACGTCGCGATCCGGTCGGGGCAACGCCCCGACCTCGCGGCCGAGGTCACCATGTCCGACCACGACATCGATCACCTGATCTGCCGGTATAGCCGACGCGTCGAGTTTCTCGCTGCCGGACTCGCCGCGGCTCGTGGCGATCATGACGATGCCGCAGCGCATCTGGCGGCGCTGATCGAAGTCCCCGGGAATTATGGTGACTTGCTGTCCGAGCACCGTAACCTGATCTGCCACACCAGAATTCTGATCGCGAGCGGACTTTGCGACGATGACCTGTATGCGGCATCGGTACCGGTGTGGGCCGAGGTGATCGACGTACTCCAGAATGCCGGGCCCGGTGCCGACGACGCCGAGACCGATTACCTTTTCGTCACCGGCGCACTGGGTTACGGCCGGTTCTGCATCGAGTCCGGCCGACTCGACGAGGCCGAACCGTGGTTGCGCCGGGCCGGTGCCCGCGCGCAGGCCCGCGACTGGAAGCTCGCCACCGCCCGCGCCCAGCTCGAGCGAGGGGCCTCGGCCTGGTCGGCCGGTCGTTACGCGGAGACCCAGGACCTGGTCACCGCGGCCTACCCGGTGATCGCCGAACATGCCCGCGCCCACGACGTCTCCCGGAGCTGGCTGTATTTCGGGCTCATCCGGTTGGGACTCGGTCGCCTGAAGGAAGCCGATGAATGTTGGGAGCACGCCGAGCGGCACTGGCGGGAGCTGGGCAAGCCGCTCCACATTCACCGGATCCTGTTGCAACGCAGCTGGATCGCCATCTTCCGTGGCGCCTTCGAGGAGGCGGTACAACTGGTGGAGCAGGCCAGGCAGTTCCTGGACGCGTCGCCGCGACACAGCTGGCTGCAGTATGCCCGGCTCGATGCGCACCTCGGCAACATCTGGCGGGCCGATGCGCTCGTCGAGATGGGTTTCGACGGCGTCGGCGAGCCCGGCCAGGACTGGAACCAGGTCGAGGCCCGGTACGCGGCGGGGGTCGGCGTGGTCGACTGCGCCCCGGGCACGCCGGAGTACCGCCGTGCGATGGTCAAGCTCGACCGGGCCGCCGCTCTGTTGGTTCCCGCCGCGCTGGCAGTCGATTCGGTGCGCTACACGATCACCGACGCCGGAGCCAGGGCCCGCTGGGCCAGCGGCGTCTCGGCTCCGTTGTTGGCGGGGGCGTTCGCTGTGGCCTGGGAATCGGACAATATCGATCTGACGTGTGAACTGGTCGAATACCACAGCGCGCGAGGAACTTTCAGGACAGATCCGGCAGCTGGGCCGGGTTCGGTCGCAGATTGGACCGGAACCGCCACGGCTGTGGTTCCGGTCGAAGCCGAACTCGCGCCGCAACTCGCTGTTGCGGCCGCTGCAGGGCCGGTCGGCGGCGAAGGCGAGCTGACGCGGCTCGGACCGTTGCCCCCGCTGCGGATGGATCCGAGTTCGGGCCCGATCATGAGCCACTACCGGGAGCTGGCGCTGCAGCGGTACGGCCAGGACGTCACCGCGCCCGGTGGGGAATGGACGACGTGGCCATGACCGACACTCTGGTACTGCGGTTCGCCGATGTCGGTATCGCGACCTATGTGAGCCTGCGTGTGGTCGGGCAGCCGCAACGTTCGGTCACCTGGGTGATCGAGGAACCGCACATGCAGGCGGTGGAGGCCGTTCTCAACCCTGCGCTGCCGGACCCGATCGGTACCGAAACCCACGGCGACGCGATTGAACGGGCCGTGACCACAGGCGCGTTCGCCACCGCCGAGGCAGAACTCGACCTGGCCCGGTTGCTGGGCTCGCACCTGATCGGGATCGACGGCTGGCAGCTGCTGGCCGACTGCGTCGCCGACGTGCGGCCCGTGCTGTTCGTGACGCCGAGCCCGCGGTTGGGCCGGGTGCCCTGGGGGCAGCTGGCGATGCCGGGCCCCGACGGCTTCCGGTTGATGGAGTTGGTGGACGTGCTGATGGCGGTGCCGCCCAACATCGTTCACGCACCGCGCACCCCGGCCTGTTGGCAGGACCGCCTCGGACGGCCGCCGGTGCTGGTGCTGGATCCGCGCATTCCCGGACAGCGGCCGGATTCGGCCCTGGGCTCGGTGCTGGGTCGCCCATCGCCGCAGACTCCGCTGTCGGAGCATTTCGGTGACCTGGTGGCCGGCCACGCCGTCCTGCCGAAGGTCGCCGACACCGTCGAGTTGTTCCGTCGCACCGATACCGATCGGCGCTGGTTGGCCGACGCGTGCGCCCAGGACCCGAGCCGGCTGCTCTACGTCGGGCACGCCAGTGCCGCTGACGGTGCCGCCGGACATGCCGATCGGGCCGCGCTCCATCTGGCCGAAGACCGGCCGCTGACCGCGGGGGAGATGATCGCGGCGCGGTTGCCGATCCCACCCCGGGTGGCGTTGCTGGCGTGCGCATCCGGCGGCGACTACCGGTTCGACGAGGCGGCCGGCCTGGTCGCCGCCATGATCCTGGGCGGCGCGCAGTTGGTCACCGCGACGCTGTGGTCGCTGCCGACGACTGCGGGCTTCCGGCAGTTCGGCAATGCGCCCGAGGCCGATCCGATGGCGGACACCATCGTCGGAGTGGATCTGGCACATCGCGACGAGAACGCGGGCCTGGCGGTGAACCGCTGGCAGCGCGCCACGATGCGCCGCTGGCGCGACGGTGACACCACGGCCAGCCCGCTGTACTGGGCCGCGATGGCCACGTTCACCGTCGACGGCGCCCGCTGAATCAGGCCGGGGTCACACACACCGCGACGGTGCTCTCGTCACCGGGCCGGTAGTAGGTGTCGATCACGTTGCCAGGTGAGACTTTCGCCAGTGCCGTCGCGGGAATCAGCGCGCGCTGGCGCACCGGGAACTGACCGCCGCCGCGCCGGCTGACCATCAGATCGAGTTCGACCTCGCGGTAGTCCTCCCGGATCGCGCCGGTGGCGCGCATCCCGGTGATGATCCCGCGCGACCGGGTTCCGGTACGGATCAGGGCAAGCTGAGTCCCGGTCAGTAATCCCTTGCGGACCAGCATGTGGTCGAACTCGGCCACCAGCTCGCCCAGGGTGACCAGACGCTCGTCGGCCTCGTCATTCGGGTGGATACACCGGGCCCGGCGGGCGGCGGTCAACACGGCGCCCGTGCCCAACAGGCACAGGACGGTGATCAGCACGGCGTCGGTCATGTTCCCAGGGTCCGGCCGGGGGAGCGCTACCGAACCCAACTTCGGCTCTATCCTGGTGCCGGTGAGCATCGGGTCCGATACGGCTGGGGCTGAGGCCGGCCCCAATTCGGGCATGACTTCGGCGCAGCCGCGCCGCGCCGTGATCGACCGGGCCTGGCGCGCACTCGGGCCCGGGGTCGAGGTGTTCAGCGGTGACGACGGCGGGCCGCTGCGCCGGACCGTCAAACGGATCATCGACCCACTGGTGCTCAGACTCCGCAGCAACACACAGTTTTCGGCGCCGATTCTGGCGCCCGACGTGGCCGCCGACCTGCACGAGCAGATGGTGCGCAGCGGGCCACATCTGCGTGCTGCGGCGGCCTGGTTCGTCGAACTCAAACTGCAGCGCCGGCGGCTGCGCATCACCAACGGCAATGCCCAGGAGTTGTATTTTCCGGCGTGTTTCGAACTCGCGGTGACGCGGGGCGCTCCGACATCCGATCGATCGCAGGTGGCGGCCGAGGTGCTGGCCGAGCTGCACGAGGGCCGTGACCGCACGGCCATCGAAGCGCTCAACGCGTATGTGGCCGAACCGCAGGTCGTCGACCGGTTGCGGCGCCAACTAGCGCGGAGCTGGGGTGACGTCGTCCCGTCGGACGCCATCACCGGTCCGTTCTTCGCCGGGCTGGCCACCGTGCTCGGCCCGGCCGACAGCCACCGTGCCGAGGCGGCCCGGCAGCGGGTGTGGTCGGCGTTGGTGGCCGACGCCACGCCGTACAACCTGGGTGCCGGGGCACGACATGTCGGGACTGCTCAGCCGTGGTCGATCGTCGACATCGGGCTGAGTTCAGTTCTGCCGCAACAGCCTCCGTCGATCAGCGGGCCGGGCGAGGGGGACCGCCCGCTGGACCGCAGCGTGGTGGACCGGGTCCGTGCGACGTTGCGCCGAGCCCTGGACCGCGATGAGCTGCCCGATCTCCCGCTGCTGTGCGCCGAGGAAGTGGACCGGGCCTGTGCGCCGTGGGGGCTGCTCGCCGAGGACAAACAGGCCGCGCTTCTCACGGGCATCGAGGTGGCGACCGACCTCCATCCGCTCGACGCCTCGGCGTCGGGACGCTATCAACTGTCGGCACGGATCCAGGCCCGGTTGGCCAAGGAGGCGTATGTGCTGCATGCCCGCCGCTATCTGGTGGCCGGCACGGCGGTGCACCCGCGCCAGCAGCAGGTCATCGACGATCTCGGTGCGTTCGCCCGGCCCTACCTGAGCCGGCTGTGGGCGCGGCTGCACGGCCGCGACGTGTGGCAGGAGTCCTGCGCGGACGTCGACGACCTGCGGTCCCTGTTGGAAGGTGTGGCCAGATCGGTCAGCCTCGATCATCGGCAGCGGATCAAGGCGATGCTGGAAGTGCAGGTGGCAGAGTGAAATTGGGTGCTGACGCCGGCCTGTGGAGCACGGGACACCTGGACCACGGTGCGCCCTTGGTCGCAGTGCTGGAGGTCGGCGGCGCCGTGCTGTCGTGGGTGGTGGATGGGGGCGCCGGCGAACCACCTTCCATCGCATTCACCGACCCTGAGCGTGCGGATTGGTTGTGGCGCGTGCTCGGGGAGTCCGGCCACGTCGCTGTCTTGAACGCGCTGCGTCACAGGGAACTGGGACAACGGCTCGACCTGCCCGATGTGCAGCTGCTGCCCGGCTCGACGGATGCGTTGCGGCGCCTGGCGATTGGCCACTGGCTGCGCCGGTGGTGGCCGGCCAGTGACCGCGACGGCATCGCGGCGCTGGAGCGCCCGCTGCTCGATGCGGAACTCGCCCTGCTGACGGTGGCGGCCGAGGACTTCTTCACCGACGACACCCTGGACTCGGACGTGGAGAGCCTGCTGGCACCCCACATGGAGGCGCTGAATTTCCTCGCCGGTCAAGGTGATCCGAGGGTCGACGAGCTGATCGGAGAATGTCGGGAGTTGGCCGCCGAGGTCGGGCTGGACTGGCCTGACACCGTCGTCGCGACGGCCCGGCGTGAGGACTACGCCCTGGCGGCCGGGGCCGGCGACGGATCCGGCCAGGCGGGCCTGATCGCCCGAGGGGTGGCGACGGTCGACTGGGCGGCGGTACCGCCCGCGGTATTCGACGCCGCCGAGGACACCGTCGAGTGGTCGGTTACCGCCGTCGGCGAGGCAACCAGCGCGGTGGTGCGGGTGGCGCTCTCGGGCCCGGATTCATCGGCAGGCATCGGCGTGGAAATGCGCGGCGGCGGCTGCGCCGGCTCCGGTGTCCTCGACGCCACAGGCCGCGCCGTGCTGCCGCTGCGCGCTCCAGATGGGCAGCCGCTCAGCGAGACCCGCGCGTGGAATACGGATTGGTCACAGGCCACGGTGCGGGTCGGCGCGGACGGCGTCGACGAGTCCGCAGCGGACCGGGACCGGGTGCGGGCGTTCGCGCGGGCCCGGCTGGCTGGGGCAGTATCCAATTCGGGGCTCGCCGCGGTATCCGATTCGCGGCTCGCCGCGGCGGCCGACGCGTTCCTTGCCGAGGTACGTGCGGCCGAATCCGACTACTGACGGTTATTTGGCGGCGGTCTGGATGTAGGCCGCCGACGGCGATGTCTGCGGTAATCCGACCGGGGTCACCTGGGGGGTGCCGATCACACCGGCCAGCCAGGGCAGGGCAGCGGAGAACGCGTGGCTGGCGAACGGCCAGTCGTGGGTGCCCTGTTGGGTCACCACCGCGCAGGCGATGCCGTGTTTCGAGCCGAGTGCGCAGAGGGCGTTGGCCGCCTTGGCCTGATCGTTGGCGCGGCCCGCGGGCTTGCCCGCCGTCGACGTGTCGTTGACGTCGAACCAGCCGGCGGTCTGCTCGTACTGGCCGTGTCGGTTGATCGCCGTGCTCGGGTCGAACGCATCCCAGGCCGCGGCGTTCCCGCCGAAGAGCCGGTCGATGGTCTGCGCCTTGGTGCCCGAGTTCGGGCCGATGTCACCCGCGATGTCCACGAATGCACTGAACAACTCAGGGTGCATGACTGCCAGGTCCACCGCGCAGGTGCCGCCCATGGACCAGCCGACGATGCCCCAGCCGGCCGCCGCCGGGTTGACGCCGTAGTGGTTGCTCATATACGGCACAACGTCTTTGGTGAGGTGGTCGGCGGAATTCCCGCGCTTGCCGTTGACGCATTCGGTGTCGTTGTTGAAGGTGCCGCCCGGGTCGGCGAACACCAGCACCGGCGCGTACCCGTGGTGCGCCGCGGCGAAGTCGTCCATCGTCTTGATCACGTTGCCGGCCCGCATCCAGTCGGCTGGGGTGTTGAACTCGCCGCCGATCATCATCACCGTCGGCAACTGTGGCGCGGGATTGGTGGCGAACCACGCAGGCGGCAGATACACGTATTCACCACGATGCCGGAAACCCGATGCGGTGTTGGGGATCTCGACCGGCACCACGCTGCCCTTGGCCGGGATGGTGCCCTGACGTTGCATCGCGGCCACCGTGACCTGATCGGTCTGGTCGGGTAGCGGCCCAGCCGTCAGCTGGTTCCAGGCGGTCTGTACCCACGGGAAGTAGCCCACCCACAGGTTCAGCGCCAGGGCCGTGCACAGCAGGGTCATCGGCACCGCCATGACCGCGGTGCCGCGCCGCCACCAACGGCTGCCGCGCCACCCGGCGAGCAGGACCACAACGGCCACACCCGTCAGCGCGATCCACACCCACAGCGACCGCGGTGCAGGGTTGCCCGCCAGGCCCTCGGAGTCGATGTACCAGTTGGTGCCGACGACCAGGATGCCGCCCACTACGGCGGCCAGCGGCAGCCAGATGAGCGCCCAGCGGCGGGTACGCCAGCCGATTGCGGCGATCAGCACCACGGCGGCGATGACTTGGACGCTGGTCGGTACCCAGCCGTGCATCAAGGACAGGTGGTGAGTGAAGGTCACACCAATATCGTCGTCGCCGAATCTTGGGAACCGCTGTGAACCGCCTGCTAACGAGGTTTGGCCAGAGGAAACGGCAGTGTTTCGCGGATGCTACGTCCGGTGATCAACATGACCACGCGGTCCACACCCATGCCGAGACCGCCTGTCGGTGGCATCGCATACTCCATCGCCTGCAGGAAATCCTCGTCGAGTTCCATGGCCTCGGGGTCACCGCCTGAGGCCAGCAACGACTGCTCCTGCAGCCGCCGGCGCTGTTCGACGGGGTCGGTCAGTTCGCTGTAGGCGGTGCCCAGCTCGACGCCCCAGGCCACCAGGTCCCAGCGCTCGGCAACCCCGGGAACGCGGCGGTGCGGCCGGGTCAGCGGCGATACCGACGTCGGGAAGTCCTTGTAGAACGTGGGTTCTTCGGTGCGGTCCTCGACGAGGTGCTCGTACATCTCCAGCACCACGGCCCCGGCGTCCCAGTGGGTCAGGTACGGGATGTGCGCCGCATCGCAGAGCCGGCGCAGCGTGGCCAGATCCGTCTCGACGGTGACGTGCTCGCCGAGGGCTTCTGACACCGCGTCGTGCACGGTCTTGACTGCCCACCGGCCCGAGATGTCGACCGGTTCTAGGACCCCATCGGCACGCGGCCGCTGGAAGACCTGGGCTCCGTTGGCGGCCTGGGCGGCGTTCTGGATCAGTTCGCGGCAGCCGTCGATCCACACGTTGTAGTCGGCGTGGGCCTGATAGGCCTCCAGCAGGGTGAACTCCGGGTTGTGGCTGAAGTCCACGCCTTCGTTGCGGAACGCCCGGCCCAGTTCGAAGACCCGCTCGACACCGCCGACGCACAACCGCTTGAGGTACAGCTCGGGTGCTATCCGCAGATACAGATCGAGGTCGTAGGCGTTGATGTGGGTCAGGAACGGCCGGGCGTTGGCGCCGCCGTGGATCTGTTGCAGGATCGGCGTCTCCACTTCGAGGAAACCCTTGCCGTACAACGTCTCCCGAATGGCGTGCAGCACGCCGCTACGGGCCCGGATCAGATCCCGCGCCTCGGTGTTGACGGCCAGGTCCACGTAGCGGGCCCGTACCCGGGCCTCCTGGTCGGTCAGGCCCTTCCACTTGTCCGGCAGCGGGCGGAGGCATTTGCCGATCAATCGCCAACTGTCGACCAGCAGCGAGTGCGTGCCGTTGCGGCTGCGTCCCATCGAACCGGTGACCTCGATCAGATCGCCGAGATCGATTGTTTCGGTGAAGTCGGCGGTGCCGGCCTGCGTCAGGCGGGCGTTGTCGAGCAACAGCTGAACTTCGCCTGACCAATCGCGCAGTTGAGCGAACAGCACGCCGCCATAGTCCCGGATCCGCAGGATCCGCCCGGCCACGCTCACGGTGTCACTGTCAGCGGACTCCAGTGCGGCCGCGACGGTATGGCTGGGGGCCTGGCCCACGGGATAGGCGTCCACACCGTTGGCCTGCAACTGGCGCAGCTTGGCCATCCGGACCCGGACCTGCTCGGGTAGCCGTTGTTGATCGTCGTCGGTCAGAACGTCCCGCAGCCCGTTGCGGTCCGGAGCACTGCCGTCGTGGTGCAGCTGGCCCGAATCCACCAGATCGGCCGGGGCCGCGACGTGTTCGCCGGTGTGCTGCTTGTTTCGCCGGGAGAACGGCAGCACCAGGAAACCTTCGGCGATCACCGAGGCCACCCCGACCCGCGGGATCAGCCGGGCATCCTCGTAGCAGGCGTACCGCGGCACCCACTCGGGCTGGTACTTCATGTTCGACCGGTACAGCGTCTCAAGCTGCCACCATCGGGAGAAGAACACCAGCAGGGCCCGCCAGAGCCGGGCCACCGGACCCGCGCCCAGTTGCGCACCCTGTTGGAACGCCGACCGGAACATCGCGAAATTCAGTGAAATCCGGCTGACCCCAATGCCTTCGGACTGCATGCATAGTTCGCTGACCATCAGTTCGATGGTGCCGTTGGGGGACTGGGGGGAGCGGCGCATGACGTCGAGCGAGACGCCGTTGGCGCCCCACGGCACCAACGAGAGCAATGCGACCACCTCAGGTTCTGAGTTGTCCCCGCGCTGCTGCATCGCCTCGACGAGCAGGCAGTCACCGTCGGCCGGGTCGCCGAGCCGGCCCAGCGCCATCGAGAAGCCGCGTTCGGTCTCGGTGTCCCGCCAGGCGTCGGCGCGCCGGATCACCTCGGCCATCTCCGCCTGATCCAGCTCGCGGTGGCGCCGGATGCGCACCGAGGTCCCGGCCCGGCGAGCCCGGGTGACCGCCTGTCGCACCGCGCGCATGTCCGGGCCGGACAGCCGGAAGTTGTCCGGGTGCAGGATGGCCTCGTCGCCGAGTTGCAGTGCGTTGAGTCCGGCCGCCCGGAACGCCTCGGCCGCGGCCGAGCTGGCGCCCATCACGCCCGGCGCCCAGCCGTAGGTCTGGCACAACTGCAGCCAGGCCGCGATCGCCTGCGGCCAGGCCTTGGGATCACCGACAGGATCACCGCCGGCCAGGCACACACCCACCTCCACGCGGTAGGCGATCGCGGCCCGCCCGTTGGGGGCGAACACCACGGACTTGTCGCGGCGGGTGGCGAAATAGCCCAGCGAGTCGTTCTTGCCGTAGGCCTCCAGCAGCCCGCGGATCGCCGATTCGTCCTCACCGGTCAGCGCATTGGAGGCGCGCTGCGACTGGAACAGCACGACGGCGGCCACCATCAGCGCGAGAGCGCCGAACAGGCCGAAGATGGCGTTGAGGAAGGTGTGCGAATAGCCCTCGAAAACCTCGGTCGGGACCGTCGCAAAGCCGCTCACCCGGTTGACGGCATACAGCAGCCGCCACTCGGGGGCCAGCGTGCCGGGGAACAGCTCCAGCAGTCCCCACGCAGCCAGGATGCCGATCGCCATGCCCGCGACCAGCACGACGGCGGATTTGAGCAGCGCCCCGCGCCGTACCTTGGCCCAGAACTGATTGCGGGCCAGCATCAGCAGGGCGATGGCGGCCAGGTGGAATGCGACGCCGATGACCTCGCCGACATCCTCGGCGAGCGGATCACCGCCCGTGGCGAGGTCACCGAGGTTCCAGCCGATGGCGCCCACCATGTAGAGCACCAGGATCCACCAGGCGATCCGCTTGCGGGCCGCGAGCGCGGCGGCCAACAACGCCAGCACGAAGGCCCAGGCGAAGCTGGTGTCGGGGAAGTTGAAGATGTAGTCGTTGACGAACTCGCGCGGCACCTGGATCAACCAGCGCACCGCCGGAGAAACGCTGGCGATCAGCGACAGGGTGGCGATGACCCCGACGGTCCAACCCGCCGCTGCGGGAACCCAGGAGAACCTCGACGCGGGCTGGACCCCGGCGCGGCGGCCGCGGCTGATAACGGTCATAAGCCCGGAGAATAGGCGGTCAAACCGTCAATTGGGTCCATCGCGCGCACAGACAGCTTCCAGGCGATTACCAGACCGGACCGGTGTACTTCTCGCCTGGGCCTTTGCCCGGTTCCTCGGGCGCGGCGCTGGCTTCACGGAATGCCAGTTGCAGACTCTTGAGGCCGTCGCGCACGGGGCCCGCGTGCGGTCCGAGGTATTCGGCCGAGGCCGTCACGAGGCCGGCCAGCGCGGTGATGAGCCTGCGGGCCTCATCAAGATCACGGTGCGGGCTATCCTCGGGATCCTCGGCGGACAGTCCGATCTTCTCGGCCGCGGCGCTCATCAACATGACCGCAGCCCGGGTGATCACTTCCACCGCGGGGATGTCGGCAAGTTCGCGGACGGCGAGGCCGTCCAGATCGCTTGAGTCCTGCGGCGTAGCGTCGGCGGGCGTTTCTGTCGGATCGGTCATGCCTGCTAGACTGTCATGCGCGACCGTCCCGGCTTATGTCAGGGACAGCAAGTGGAGTCCCACTCCCACCGTTGGCCACAAGGTACAACGGTCCGGTCGCCGGTGTCCTCGGACGCCGGTTCTGTGCTCCAGATACTGGAGGTGCAGGCGGCGTAAGCCGTGATCGGTCGGCATTGGGCCCTGCTTTTAGCAGGGCTTTTCTGTTCTTCGGGCAGAGATGCAGATGGGTGGGTCTCCTCAGCAGACCCAACATAGGAGGCCCCATCAGCACTGAGACCCGCATCAACGAGCGCATTCGCGTACCTGAAGTCCGCCTGATCGGACCGAACGGCGAGCAGGTAGGGATCGTGCGCATCGAAGATGCTCTCCGCGTCGCCGCGGATGCCGATCTCGACCTCGTCGAAGTTGCACCAGCCGCAAAACCCCCGGTCTGCAAGATCATGGATTACGGCAAGTTCAAGTACGAGACGGCACTCAAGGAGCGCGAGTCTCGCAAGAACCAGCAGCAGACCGTCGTCAAGGAACAGAAGCTGCGTCCCAAGATCGACGATCACGACTACGAGACGAAGAAGGGCCATGTGGTCCGCTTCCTCGAAGCCGGGTCCAAGGTCAAGGTGACCATCATGTTCCGCGGTCGTGAGCAGTCCCGCCCCGAACTCGGGTACCGGTTGCTGCAGCGGTTGGGCGCCGATGTCGCCGATTACGGCTTCGTCGAGACGTCTGCCAAGCAGGACGGCCGCAACATGACGATGGTGCTGGCACCGCACCGCGGCGCGAAGACTCGCGCCAAGGCGGCGGAGCAGGCCGAGCGCCCCGGCGGCGGGCAGCAGGCTGCACCAGCCGCACCAGAAGAACCAGACGTTACGCAGAACTAGTTTCAAGACAGAACTGAGGATTCATGCCCAAGGCGAAGACCCACAGCGGAGCATCGAAGCGCTTCCGCAAGACCGGGACCGGCAAGATCGTGCGCCAGAAGGCCGGCCGGCGTCACCTGCTGGAGCACAAGGCCTCCAAGCGCACCCGCCGGCTTGACGGCCGCACCGTGGTGGCAGCCAACGACACCCAGCGTGTCAACAAGTTGCTCAACGGCTAGACCTGCCGCTCCCCGTACCGAACGAGAATAGGAACATCCCATGGCACGCGTGAAGCGCGCACTCAACGCCCAGAAGAAGCGGCGTACCGTACTCAAGGCCTCGAAGGGCTACCGCGGCCAGCGGTCCCGCCTGTACCGCAAGGCCAAGGAACAGCAGCTGCATTCGCTGACCTACGCCTACCGGGACCGCCGTGCCCGCAAGGGTGAGTTCCGCAAGCTGTGGATCTCGCGTATCAACGCCGCGGCCCGCGCCAACGACATCACCTACAACCGCCTGATCCAGGGTCTCAAGGCCGCAGGCGTCGAGGTCGACCGCAAGAACCTGGCCGAGATCGCCGTCAGCGATGCCGCCGCGTTCACTGCGCTGGTCGAGGTTGCCAAGGCCGCGCTGCCCGAGGACGTCAATGCGCCCTCGAATGAGGCCGCCTGACGCTCACCGAGCGTTCTGCCCGGGTGGCGGCTGCGGTCAAACTGCAGCGCCACATCGGGCGCCGCCGCGCCGCACGCTTCCTTGCCGAGGGCCCCAACCTCGTCGAGGCCGCGTTGCGGCGCGGACTTGTTTCCGAGGTGTTCGCGACCGAGGCCGCGCTGGATCGCTTCGGCGCGCTGCTGGCCGACGCGCCGGTGCAGTTGGTCACCGAGCGTGCGGCAAAAGCCTTGTCGGACACCGTGACACCGGTCGGCCTGGTGGCGGTGTGCCGGTTGCCGGAAGTCTCCCTCGATGATGTTCTGGCTGCCGCGCCCCGGTTGATCGCGGTACCCGTGCAGATCTCGGAGCCGGGCAACGCGGGAACGTTGATCCGGACCGCCGACGCGATGGGCGCGGACGCGGTGGTGCTGGCCGGCAACAGCGTCGACCCCTACAACAGCAAGTGTCTGCGGGCGTCGGCCGGCAGCATCTTCTCGCTGCCGGTGATCAACGAGCTCGATGAGGCGGCAACCGTTGCGCGGCTTCAGGCCGCCGGGTTGCAGGTGTTGGCCACCACGATCGACGGCGAGGCCAGCCTCGACCATGTGGACCTGGCCGGGCCCACGGCCTGGCTGTTCGGTCCCGAAGCCCACGGCCTGCCAACCGAATTGGCCTCGGCAGCCGACCACCGGGTGCACATTCCGATGCCCGGAAATTCCGAAAGTCTCAACATCGCCTCGGCGGCGTCGATCTGCCTGTATCAGAGCGCCCGCGCCCACCGCATCGGCCAGATCTCAGAGTAGTTTCGGCTCAGCCCGTCCGTCGCGGGCGTAGCGCCGGGGCGATTTTCGGCCCCGTTTTCCGCCGCAGCGCTTCACTCGTGGAGTCAGACGGCCGGTCTAAGGTCGATGGATGCGCCGAGATCGCCGGAGGACGAGCCGTGTGCCAATACTGCGGATGCCGCGACATGCCCCTTCTGCGGGATTACATCGCCGAGCATGAGCGGGCCGTCGATCACGGCCGCGAAGCGGTCCGCGCCCTGGATCGGGGCGAGCTGGACGTGGCCCGTCAGCGGCTGACGGCGATGTTCGAGGAATTGCGTTCCCATTGGCAGGGTGAGGAAAACGGGCTGTTCGCGGTGATGCACCGCGACGAGCTCTACGCCGAGCACATCGACCCGTTGGTTGGCCGAACACCGCGAGCTGGCCGCCTTCCTCGAGGTCGTGGACCTGTCCGACCCCGGGGATCAGCAACGGGTGCGCGATGAGATCGAAGAGCTCTACGCGCACATCGCGAAAGAAGAGGACGGACTGTTCCCGGCTGCGCTCACCGCGCTCGACGGTGTGGACTGGGATGCCGCGATGGCCGGGTGGCGCGAGGCGCACCCGGGTCGCGAGATGATTTCCTAGGGCGTGGACGAGAACCTACGTGACGCGGTATCGGCGAGGCCCGGGTCAGAAGTAGGTGCGGATCATGTCGACGACGAGCGGATCAGTCTCCTGCCGCGCCACGACGGGGATCCATCTCCACTTGTCGAAGGCAGTGCACGGGTGGGAAAGCCCCAGCCGCACAACGTCACCCACGCGGATGTCGGAATCGGGCGGGATGGTCAGGAATGCGTGCTGGTCGTTGACGGCGACGATCTCCGCATCGGTGAGCGGACGCGCGGGCGCACCGAGCTGCGACGCGACCAGCTGCGGGGTGGGGAGTCCCTCGTCGAACGGGACATCCCGCTTTCCGGCGTCCAGCAGTGCCAGCCCGGGTTCCGGGCGTGACACCACCCGCGCCCAGGTGTGCATCGCCGAACGCAGCCGGTACTTTTCACGGCCGCGGGCGAAAGGCGTGACCCCCGTGTAGAAGCCGTCATCGTGGATGATGTAGGCCCCCGCGCGGACCACGACGTGCGTACGGCCACCGGCGAGCGGGGCCAGAACATCCGCCACGAGATCGAAATAGGCGCTGCCACCGGCGCTTACGTACACATCGGCGTCGGTGGGGTAGTGGCCCGCGGCGTCGATGTTCCGGTGCAGCCGCGCCATTTCCTCCAGGTAGTGCCTGACGCGGGCCAGCGACGCCTCGGAAGTGTCATGCGCCAGCGACCCCTCGTAGCCGCATACGCCGGCCAGGCGCAGGGAGTCGGTGGCCGCTATCCGTACGGCCACCGCTGCTGCCTCGTCGACCGAGCGGGCTCCGGTCCGCCCGCCGGCCTCGCCGAGTTCGACCAGTACCGGAATCGGCCGGGCCACCCGGGTGTCGGCGAGCGCCGCGTCCATCGTGTCGACCGTGGCCGTCGAATCCGCCCAGGTGAGCACCTCGAGATCGGGCCGGGCGGCCATCTCCCGGGCCAGCCAGCGCAGGGCAGCCGGGTCGACCAGGGCGTTGGCGAGCAGGATCCGCCGAACGCCAAAGTTCACCGCGACGCGTACCTGGCTCGGTGTGGCAAGGGTGATTCCCCATGCGCCGCTGCGCAATTGACGGTCCCACAGGACCGGCGACATGGTGGTCTTTCCGTGCGGCGCCAGTTCCACCCCATGTGCTGTGCACCAGGTCGCCATGGCGGCGACATTGTCTTCGATGGCCGAATCGTCCAGCGTCATCACCGGTGTGGTGAAGGCGGAGAGGCGGGGCTGGGTGGCCAGGAACTCCGCGGTGGTGAGGCCGTCGGCCTCGACGGGAAGCGCCTTGTCCAATTCCGACAGGCGTTCGGCGCGAAGAGTGTCCCACGCCCGACCGGCCGGCGTGGGCTCGCCTCGCGTCGTCATGCTGATCGTGTCCTCCATGGTGATTCTGGTGCGTTGCACGCACCAGAACGGTGTGAGCTGCTGCGTTGCGAACAATGCAATCTATGTTGCATTTTTCAGTGTGACCTATCTAACATGGCATGTGACACCGCGTCAATCGTCTCGACTCCGAAGGACAGCAGTGCCCGAATTGCCCACAGACCCCGTTGGCAGAGTCGCCTGCCTCGGTGAACCGCTGGTCCTGGCCGGTGCGGAAGCCGGATTGCACCTGGCCGGTGTTCAGGCCGGATTGCACCTGGCCGGTGCGGAAGCCAACGTCGCGGCGGGACTCGTCGCCTGGGGCATCCCCGCCTCCTTCGTCGGTCGCCTCGGCGACGACGGCTACGGGGACCTGATCAGGTCGGAGCTGACCGCGCGCGGCGTCGACATCTCCGCGGTCGAGATCGACCCGACCCGGCCCACCGGGTATTACGCCAATCTCACCGCGCTCGACGAGGCGGGGGAGGTGTGCAGCGTCAGCAAGTGCAGCGGGGCCGGCTCGGCGGCCTCCGCGATGGCGCCCGGATTTCTGGACTCGGCCGCCGTTGTGTCCGTACTCGCGAGCGCGTCGGTCGTGCACTGCAGCGGCATCACACCCGCTCTGTCCGATACCTGCCGGGCCATGATGCGCCGGTTGCTCACCGACCGGCCCGGCATCAACGCGCTGTTGAGCTTCGATGTGAACTGGCGCGAACAGCTGTGGTCCGACGGCGATCCGGCCGAGGTGGTGGCCCTGGCCAACCTGGCCGACGTGGTGCTCCTGGGCGCCGACGAGGCGCTTCGCGTCGCGGGAACCGACGACCCGGTGGCGCTGCGTCGCATCCTGCCGGGTCCGGAGATACTGGTCATCAAGGACGGTGCAGACCAGGCCTTCGCGGTCGACCGGACTGGCGATGTTTTCGTCGCCCAGGCGTTGCGCGTCGACGTCGTCGAGCCGGTGGGCGCCGGCGACGCCTTCGCCGCCGGATTCCTCAGCGGTGTTGTGCGCGGCGAGGATCCGGAATCGTGCCTGCGGCGCGGCCACATCGGAGCCGCCGTCACCCTGACTGTCGTGGCGGATTCGGCCCCGCCACCGCCTGATGCGGCGATCGAGCACCTGCTCGCCTGCACAGACGGAGAGTGGGCGGCGACGAAGGTGAGTGAGGTCGGGTTCACGGTGTGCGGGAGCAAGCGGTGAGTCAAAGTGTCGCGCGGGCACTACAACTCTTGATTCAGCTGGGAAACGGTCCGGCCGGCCTGGACGAGCTCGCGGCCGCAACGGATGTGCACAAGACCACCGTGATGAGGCTGCTGCGCACACTGACCGACGAGCGGTTCACGTTCCGCGACAACAACAATCGCTATCACCTCGGCTCCCGGATCTTCGAACTCGCCGCCCACGGCACCAATCAGCGGGAGATCCGCCAGATCGCCTCGCGACATCTCGTCGAGTTCAACCGCGAATACGGCCGCACCACCCACCTCGCCGCGATGGAAGGCGGCGCCATCGTGTACATCGACAAGCTCGAATCACACGATCAGATCCGGATGTACTCGCGAATCGGCCTGACCGCCAACCTGAATTCCACCGCCGTCGCCAAGGTGATCCTCGCCGACCTGCCAGATGCCGAGCTGCGGCCGATCGTCGCCGCGATGGACTTCACCCGCCGCGCCGCCAACACCATCACGACGCCGGAGGAGTACCTGCGCGAAATCGAGGCCGTGCGGGTTCAGGGCTGGGCCCAGGACCGCGAAGAGAACGAGCCGTCGATCAACTGCGTGGGCGCTCCGATTCGCGGTGCGAACGGCCGCGTCGTCGCGGCGGTTTCCGTATCGGTTCCCGACGTCGTGTTGCCTTTCGAACAGGTCCTCGAACTTCTGCCACCGTTGCAGGCGATGTGCGAACGCATCTCGGCCGAATGCGGCTATCGGCCGTCGTAGCTCGACCGGGAAATCATCGAAAACACCGCAAGCAGAGGAGATTCCACCGTGCCCGATTCCCAGGTCATCCGCACCGATGACGCGCCGGCGCCCGCACACACCTTCAGCCAGGGCATCCGTAAGGGCGGGTTCCTGCAAGTGTCCGGTCAGGGTCCGATGGACCCCGCGACCAACACCTACATCGGCGAGGGTGATGTGCGGGTGCAGACCCGTCGCACGCTGGAGAACGTCAAGGCGATCCTGGCGGCCGGCGGCGCCGGTGTCGACGATGTCCTGATGTTCCGGGTCTACCTCACGACGCGCGACGATTTCGCGGCCATGAACGAGGTATACGGCGAGTTCATGGCCGAGAACGTCAAGTCCGACCAGCTTCCGTGCCGGACAACGGTGTTCGTCGATCTCCCGCACGAGGTCATGCTGGTGGAGATCGACGCGCTGGCCGCCGTCGGCTAACTCGGCAGACTAACTCAGCAGACCGCGTGCCACGTGGGTGATCTGCACCTCGTTGCTGCCGGCATAGATCATCAACGACTTGGCATCGCGGGCCAACTGCTCCACCCGGTACTCGGTCATGTAGCCGTTGCCGCCGAACAGCTGCACGGCATCCATTGCGACGTCGGTGGCGGCCTGCGAGCAGTACCACTTGATCGCGGAGGCCTCGGCGAGGGAGATCGTCGCCCCCTTCTCGGCGGATTCGATGACGCGGAACAGCATGTTGCGCACGTTCATCCGGGCCACTTCCATGTTGGCCAGTTTGAGCTGGATCAGCTGGAACTGGCTGATCTCCTGGCCCCACAGGGTGCGGGTCTTGGCGTAGTCGACGCTCAACCGCAGGCATTCCTCAATCACGCCGAGCGCCATCGCGGCCACCCCGATGCGTTCGGCCGAGAAGTTGGACCGGGCGCTGGCCCGGCCCTCGTCGGGCCCGTCGGATCCTTCGGTCTCACCGAGCAGCCGGTCGCGTCCCAGCCGGACGTTGTTGAAGAACAGCTCACCGGTGCGTGACGAATGGATACCCATCTTGCGGAACGGCTTCGACTGCTCGAAGCCCTCCATGCCGCGGTCGAGGACGAAGGTCAGCACCTTGCGGTTGCGCTTGTCCGCGCCGTCACGTTCATCGAGCTTCGCGTAGACGACCACGACGTCGGCGTCGGGCCCGTTGGTGATGAAGGTTTTCTGGCCGTTGAGGATGTAGTCGTCACCGTCACGGGTGACATAGGACTTCATGCCGCCGAAGGCATCCGAGCCCGAATCGGGTTCGGTGATCGCCCAAGCACCGATCTTCTCGTAGGTCACGAGACCGGGCAGCCAGCGTTCCTGCTGGGCCAGGGTGCCGCGGCTCTGGATGGTCGACACGGTCAGGCCCAGGCTGACCCCCAGTCCGGTGACCAGACCCATCGACACCCGGCACAGTTCGCTGATCAGGACGAATCCCATGCCCGGCGATCCGCTGCCGCCGAACATTCCGCCGCGGGCACCCGAGGGCTTGGCGTCCCCGCTGCGCAGCTTCTCCAGTCGCTTGTCCAGCGACTCCTTGGCGAGGGCGTCAATACCGAACGTGGCGAACAGCTTTCGCACGATCGGGTATGGCTCCATGTCTCCGCTCTCGAGCTCGTCGAGGTGCGGGCGGATCTCCTTGTTCACGAACTCACGAACCGCGTCGCGCACGGCGATGTCTACGTCAGACCAATCAAGCATCTCGACAGCTTAGACAGGTGTCAAAGTCAGGCCGCGGGGCGGCGGGCGGGCCGCCGCAGTGCCGGCAGCGAGAACGTTGTGTGCACCAGGGCTCCGGCCCGGTCCAGCAGGGTCTTGCTGCGCGGCACGTAGTGCATCGGTAGACCCCAGCGGTCGCGTGGTGGGGCCATGAAGCCCGGTGCTTCCACCAGGGGACCGTCGGCGGCCAGCTTCCCGGCCGCGCGGCGGTACGCCGACAGGGCGCGCGGGTGCAGCCTGATCTCGTCGGGCACCGCGACGAACGCCAATTCGACCGCCTTGCCGAAGATCCGCAGCAATACCTCGTCGCCGGGCGTCCACCGCATTCCGGCCTTTTCCCGCACCGCCGGGTCGAACAGGCCGGCCGCGATCCAGCGCTGTGCTCCGACAAGGGGTTTGAACAGTTGGTCCCAGACCGGTGTCGGCATAAGCACGAACCAGGGCTTGGGGATCCGGATGGTGAAGATGTCAAGGGTGGCCCGGTTGATCTCGAGCTCGTCGCGGCACTTGGCGTCCCAGTACTCCTGAAAGTCCTCCCAGCTCTTGGGGACCGGCCGCATGCTCATGCCGTACATGCGGTACCACTGCACATGTTCATCGAACAGCTGTTGCTTCTCGGCTTCGGTCAGGCCGCCGCAGAAATACTCCGCGGTCTTGATGATCAACATGAAGAACGTGGCGTGCGCCCAGTAGAACGTCTCCGGGTTCAGCGCGTGGTAGCGCCGCCCCTGGCTGTCGACACCTTTGATGGTGGTGTGGAAACCCTTGATCTGCGCGCCGGTGTCCGCCGCGCGGTCGCCGTCATAGACCACGCCCATGATCGGGTACACCGACCGGGCCACCCGCTGTAGCGGCTCGCGCAGCAGGATCGAGTGCTCCTCGACGCCGGCGCCGAGTTCCGGATACATGTTCTGGATCGCGCCGATCCAGACGCCCAGCATCCCGGTGCGCAGGTCGCCGAAGTACTTCCAGGTCAGCGAATCCGGGCCGAGTGGATTGTGCTCGGTGCCGGTGGTGGCTCGTGTGGTCATTGGGTCCTCGTTGACTCGTCATGACGTGAATCACAGCTGAGGCCAACGATAGTAGTGACAACGCGCGTTGTCTACGCCGCCGCGGCGCGTCGCCGCGCACTGTTATTCGGCGGCTACCGTCGCGCCACAGCGCTGTGACCAGCCGGGTTTGCCGGCACCGGGAGAGTGTGGGCATACCGGCTCGCAGCATGATTGCCGCCCGGTCCGCGCGCCACTTACTCTGGCGCTGTGGATGGCGAGCCTCTCGATGACCCGTCCGGCCGAGTCGGGGATGTCGAGCAGGCGCCGCAACAGCGCCCGGTGCGGACACCCGGGTTGCCGGGTCCGCTGGGTTGGCTGCAGAGCGCCAACCGCAGCCCAGCCGTCGTCGACCTGGTCCGGCGGTGGCGTCGGGCGTTGCCCGGAGATCCGGATTTCGGTGACCGGCTCTCGGCGTCGGGCGAGGGCGGTCCCCGGGCCGCGGCGCGGGTGGCTCACCGACTGCTGGACCGTGACGCCGCCTCGCGTGAGGTGAGCCTGGGCGCATTGCAGGTGTGGCAGGCGCTGACCGAACGTGTCTCGGGAACCCCGGCCAATCCCGAGGTGACACTGGTGTTCACCGATCTCGTCGGGTTCTCATCGTGGTCGTTGCGCTCCGGCGATGATGCCACGTTGCGACTGCTGCGCCGGGTGGCGCAGGTGATCGAGCCGCCGGTGCTGGAAGCGGGCGGTCACATCGTCAAACGCATGGGCGACGGCATGATGGCGGTGTTCTCCGACCCGGAAACCGCCCTGGGGGCGATGCTCGTCGCGCTAGACGGAGTGAAGAGCATCGACATGGACGGCTACGCGCCGCGCATGCGGATCGGCATCCACACCGGCCGGCCGCAGCGCATCGGGTCGGATTGGCTCGGCGTCGACGTCAACATCACCGCCCGGGTGATGGAACGTGCTGCCAGGGGCGGCTTGATGATCTCGCACACCACGTTGGAGGGCATCTCGGAAGGCGAGCTCACCACCCTGGGTGTGACCGTCAAACGTGAACGGCGGCAGATATTTTCGGCGAAGCCGGAGGGTGTTCCCGACGATCTGATGATGTACCGGGTGAAAATTCCCAGGCGGCTGCCGGCCGGCGAACATGAGGGTGACGGGGTGCCGGGCGCATAGGGGTGCGGTGCTCAGGGGGAGCGTCGGTGCTGGGCGCACTCACCGCAGCGCGGCTCGGGTTGGTGGGTCGGTCGATGACGGTGGCGACGAGAAGGTGCAGGGGTGAGACGGGTTGGAGTCCGAGTCCGTCGCCGGGTATGGCGATGGGGATACCGGCCGGGGTGCCGGCGGGGTTGTCGTCCCAGCCCCAGTAGGTGGCGGTGATGCGGTCGCGTAGCGCGGTGTCGGTGAGGGTGGGTTGTGCGTGTTCGGCGAAGCCGGGTTGGTTGTCCCAGTCCCAGTGGCCGGCGGTGAGGTGGGTCAGGGTGAGTCCGATGTAGGCGATCAGTGCGCGGATGACGGGGCGGTCGTCGTCGGTGAAGACGTCGTCGGGTTCGTGGAACAGGGTGGTGATGACGTGTTCGAGTGCGCGCAGTGATTGGGCCGAGTAGTCCAGGGCGACCCCGTAGGGTTCGGCCAGCCCGGCCAGTCCCGCTACCGCGGGCGAGATCCCGTCATCCCATTCATCAGCCAACTTCTGACGATCCACCTGGCAACCTTCTGTAGCAATTGTTGTATCCGAGGCACGAGCTTTCCGCCGGCGAAGACTGCGCACCGTACAGCGGTTGACCGGGGCAGCTGAATATGCGAAAAGGCTACGTCGGCAAACAGTCCTGAGGCGGCGAGATTGATCCGTTCACAAGCGTAACGGCATTCATCGGACGTCTCGCGCGCTAATTTGATTTGGCTGCCCAGCGGTCGTAGTAGCCGCGGGCTTTGGGTTGGCCTTTGGTGATGCCGAGGCGGAACAGCCTGAATGGATTCGCGGCGTTTCTGTCGTCGTTGGTTTGCACTCGATACGCGGCGAGGGCGGGGTCGCCGGGATCGGTGAGGTAGTCGACGTAGACCCAGCGTGAGGGTCGGTTGCGGCGCAGTATTTCGCCGAGGTACCAGCAGGCGCCTGCGAGTAGGTCGGTGTTGGCGGGGTCGTTGATGCCGGCGGGGTTGTCGTCCCAGCCCCAGTAGGTGGCGGTGATGCGGTCGCGTAGCGCGGTGTCGGTGAGGGTGGGTTGTGCGTGTTCGGCGAAGCCGGGTTGGTTGTCCCAGTCCCAGGGTCCGGCGGTGAGGTGGGTCAGGGTGAGTCCGATCCCGCTACCGCGGCCGAGATCCCGTCATCCCATTCATCAGCCAACTTCTGACGATCCACGTCGTAATCGTCTCCGATCTCGGCTGAGTTCGTTGTCGCAGGTTCAGTCTGAGCCGGTGGAAACGGATTCGAAGCCTGATCAGGCCATCGCCTATGATCGCCGGGTGGCTGAGCAGCCCAGTGATCTCTCAGAAGAAGCCCTGACCAAAGCCGTCAGCGCGGCCCGGCATGCCTTTGAGCTGGCCGGTGACCTTGACGCGCTCGCGCGCGCCAAGACCGAGCACCTCGGCGATCGTGCCCCGATCGCCCTGGCACGCCAGGCGTTGGCGACCCTGCCGAAGGCTGACCGCGCCGACGCCGGCAAACGGGTCAACATTGCCCGCGGCGAGGCCCAGCGTGCGTACGACGAGCGGCTGGACGCGTTGCGCGCCGAGCGCGACGCCGCGGTGCTGGTCGCCGAGCGCATCGATGTGACGTTGCCCTCGACGCGCCAGCCGGTGGGCGCCCGGCACCCGATCACGATCCTGGCCGAGAACGTCGCCGACACCTTCGTCGCGATGGGCTGGGAGCTGGCCGAGGGGCCCGAGGTCGAGACCGAGCAGTTCAACTTCGACGCCCTGAACTTCCCGCCCGATCACCCGGCCCGCAGCGAGCAGGACACGTTCCAGATCGCCCCGGACGGCTCACGTCAGGTGTTGCGTACCCACACCTCGCCGGTGCAGATCCGGGCGCTGCTGGAACGCGACCTGCCCGTCTATGTCGTTTCGATCGGGCGGACCTTCCGCACCGACGAACTCGATTCAACCCACACGCCGGTGTTCCACCAGGTGGAGGGGCTGGCGGTGGACAAGGGCCTGACCATGGCGAATCTGCGCGGCACGCTGGACGCGTTCGCGCGGTCCCAGTTCGGGCCGGAGGGACGCACCCGGTTCCGTCCGCACTTCTTCCCGTTCACCGAGCCGTCCGCCGAGGTCGACATCTGGTTCCCGGGCAAGAAGGGCGGCCCCGGCTGGGTCGAATGGGGCGGCTGCGGCATGGTCAACCCGAATGTGTTGCGCGCCTGCGGTATCGACCCCGACGTCTACTCCGGATTTGCCTTCGGCATGGGATTGGAGCGAACCCTGCAGTTCCGCAACGGAATTCCTGACATGCGCGACATGGTCGAGGGCGATGTCCGGTTCTCGCTGCCGTTCGGGGTCGGTGCCTGATGCGGATTCCTTTCAGCTGGCTGCGTGAGGCCGTTCGTGCCGGCGCGCCGGATTGGGATGCGTCGGT
This sequence comes from Mycobacterium sp. DL99, assembly GCF_004762045.1. GTDB lineage: Bacteria > Actinomycetota > Actinomycetes > Mycobacteriales > Mycobacteriaceae > Mycobacterium. The sequence goes on along the minus strand of NZ_SJOM01000007.1, from coordinate 3,672,014 downwards.
CGAGGAACTCGAGCAGACGTTCATCCGGATCGGACACGAGGTCGAGGAGATCATCCCGATCGGCCCGGTGAGCGGACCGCTGACCGTCGGCCGGGTTGCCGAGATCGAGGAACTCACGGAGTTCAAGAAACCGATCCGGGCCTGCAAGGTTGATGTCGGTATCCAGAATGTGGACGGCGAGCATCGCGACATCGTCTGCGGGGCGACGAATTTCGCGGTCGGCGACCTGGTGGTGGTGGCGCTTCCGGGAACCGTATTGCCCGGCGACTTCACCATCGCCACCCGCAAGACCTACGGCCGGGTTTCCGACGGCATGATCTGCTCGGCATCAGAGATGAACCTGGGCGTCGACCAGTCAGGCATCCTGGTGCTGCCCGAGGGCACCGCCGATCCGGGTACCCCGGCGGCGGAGATCCTTGGTCTGGACGACGTGGTGTTCCACCTGGCCATCACGCCGGATCGCGGTTACTGCCTGTCGGTGCGAGGTCTGGCTCGCGAGATCGCGTGCGCCGATGATCTGGACTTCGTCGATCTGGCCGACGTACCGCCGTTGCCCGCCGAGGGTGAGGCCTGGCCGCTGACCGTCGAGCCCGGAACGGGCGTGCAGCGTTTCGGGCTGCGCCCGGTCACCGGCATCGATCCGGCGGCAGTGACGCCGTGGTGGATGCAGCGACGGCTGATGCTCAGCGGCATCCGTGCCATCTCGCCGGCCGTCGACGTGACCAACTACGTCATGCTCGAAATCGGCCACCCGATGCACGCCCACGACAGCAGCCTGATCACCGGCGGTTTCGCGGTGCGCTTCGCCCGTGACGGCGAAAAGGTCGTCACCCTCGACGATGTCGAGCGCACCTTGAACTCGGCCGACGTGTTGATCGTCGACGACGTCGCGACCGCCGCGATCGGCGGCGTAATGGGCGCGGGCACCACTGAGGTACGTGATACCACCACTGATGTGCTGCTGGAAGCCGCAGTGTGGGATCCGGCCGCGGTGTCACGCACGCAGCGCCGCCTGCATCTGGCCAGTGAGGCCGGCCGCCGTTACGAGAGGTCGGTTGACCCGGCCATTTCGGTTGCCGCACTGGATCGTTGCGCGACCCTGCTGGCCGAGATCGCCGGCGGTACCGTCGCGCCGACGCTCACCGACTGGCGCGCGGACGGGCGCACCGACTGGTCTCAGCCGGCCATCGAGATCCCGGCCGACCTGCCGGACCGCACCGCGGGCGTCGAATATGCCGCGGGCACCACGGCACGGCGGCTCACGCAGATCGGCGCTGTTGTAACCGGGACCGATCCGCTCACCGTGACCCCGCCGAGCTGGCGACCCGACATGCGTCAGCGTGCCGACCTCGTCGAGGAAGTGCTGCGGCTGGAGGGCCTGGAGTCCATCCCGTCGGTGCTGCCGACAGCACCGGCCGGGCGTGGCCTGACCGCGGTGCAGAAGCGGCGCCGGGCCATCGGAAAGTCACTGGCGCTGGCCGGATTCGTCGAGGTCCTGCCCACACCGTTCCTGCCTACCGGCGTGTTCGACACGTGGGGCCTGGCCACCGACGACCCTCGACGCAACACCACCAAGGTGCTCAACCCGCTGGAGGCCGACCGGCCGCAGCTGGCCACCACGCTGCTGCCCGGATTGCTGGAAGCGCTGGGCCGCAACGTATCCCGTGGCGCAGCCGATGTCGCGCTGTTCGCGATCCAGCAGGTGGTGCATCCCACGGCCGAGACCCGGTCCGTCGAACGCATCCCGAACGACCGCAGGCCCACCGACGAGGAGATCGCCGGGCTGGACGCCTCCTTGCCGCATCAGCCACAGCATGTCGCTGCGGTGCTCGCCGGGCTGCGGGAGCCTGCCGGACCGTGGGGCCAGGGACGTCCGGTGGAGGCCTCCGACGCTTTCGAGGCGGTACGGGTGATCGGCCGGGCGGCCGGGGTGGAATTCACCCTGCGCGCCGCCCAGGAGCTGCCGTGGCATCCGGGCCGCTGTGCCGAGGTGGTCGTCGGCGACACGGTGGTGGGTTACGCCGGCCAGCTGCATCCGGCGGTCGTCGAGCGGGCGGGCCTGCCAAAGGGCTCGTGCGCCGTCGAACTCGACCTCGATGCCGTGCCGATCGTCGAGGTGCTGCCCGCGCCGTCCGTGTCACCGTTCCCCGCGGTGTTCCAGGACATCAGTGTGGTGGTCGGTGACGAGGTGGCCGCGGCCGCCGTCGTCGACGCCGTCCGTGACGGGGCCGGCGAGCTGCTCGAGGATGTCCGGCTGTTCGACGTCTACACCGGCCCGCAGATCGGGGAGGGCCGCAAGTCCCTGACCCTGGCGCTGCGGTTCCGGGCTGCCGACCGGACCCTGACCGAGGACGAGGCCAGCGCCGCCCGCGACGCCGCCGTCGCGGTCGCCGGCGAGCGGGTCGGCGCCGTCCTGCGCGGCTGATTTCATTCTGCTCGGCGCAACAACTCGACGCCGTCACCGCGCAGGTGCGGAAGCGCAGCCGATTCACGTCCGGTCGCGAGCAGGAGCAGCGCCGAGACGGGCCCCTCGATGAGCGGCCCGGCCCCAGCAGCCCAGCCGGTGTCGACCGCGCATAACCGGTACGGAGCCAGCCTCGTGGTGGCCCGGAACGGGAACCGCGGATTCCAAACCCGTTCGAGTGCCAGCTGTGCTGCCTCAGTGGGCATTTCGTGGTGAAGGTTCAGTGGTACCGCGATGTCCTGGCCGTGCACGAGAAGGTCCATCAGCCGATCGGTTGCTGTGGTGCCGACGGCGGTGAAGCGCGACCCGATCGTGTTGCGCATCTCGTTGAGCAGCTGACGGTCGTCGCTCTTCGTGGCATGGCGAATCGCGGTAGTGCACACCATGCGGTCGAGGCTGCCGCGAGCGCGCAACAGGTTGACCAGAATTCGACCGACATTGGCCTGGGTCGACAGCGTCACGTGGGCCACCACGTCTCGGACCTGCCATCTGTCGCACAGGCTGGCGTGGCGCCATTGCGATGCGCTGAGCTGTTCGAGTAGTTGCAGCAGGCTGCGTCGTTCTGCGTCGACGGCGCGCCAGATGTCCTCGGTGTGCATGCGGCTTACGCTAGGAACTCCAGTCGGGTGGAGGTTCAAGGCACTGTGACGCACGGCACAAGCATCGGTGAGTTGTCGCGGCTCACCGGCGTATCGGTGCGGACGATCCGTTACTACTGCGATGAAGGCCTGCTGGACGCACGTCGGAGTTCCGGTGGCCACCGCGTTTTCGAGGCCTCGGCGGTCGAGTCGCTCACCCTGGTCAGACGGTTGCGGGCGGCTGGTCTCGGCCTGAACGCCATCGGCGACATCCTGGCCCGCCGGGTATCGATCGGTGACGCCGTGGCGGTCGAGCGACGAGCCGTCGACGCGGAGTTGGCCGGCCTGGCGAGGCGTCGGGCCTCGTTGGAGGCGTTGTCCACCGCGCAGGGGGGACGTCGTGGACACGACGTTCTCGTCGAGTTCTGGCGGCGATTGTTCGCAGGGGCGACGTCGGCGGACGTATTCGACGGGTTCGTGGAGATGACCGTGCCGCGACCACCGGGGGAGGCAAGCCCGGCGCGTGTTGTCGCGTACGCAGAACTTGTGGCCCTCGCCCGGCAACCGGCATTCGGCGCGGTGATGGCCAGGCAACTGTGGCGGTTCGAACCGGGTCGCATCAGCGATCGTCGGGGGCTCGTGATCGGCGTCGCGGAGGCTTGTGACATGGCCTTACTGCTCGTGCACTCCGGACGGCCGCCGTCGGGTGGGCCGGCTGTCGACAGATTCGTCGACGCCCATGCCCGGGCCCGCCAGGATGCTGACACGCCCCCGTTTCGGCGTGCGCTCATCGCAAACGCGGGCGCCGACACCGATCCCGATGTCCGTCGGTACTGGGATCTTTTCAGTGAGATCGCAGGTGAGACGACTACGGTGGGTTCCATCCAGCGCTGGCTTTACGACGGGCTCCGCCTCGGCGCCGCATAGCCAATTAATGAATTTGCATCTGCATGCATAACAATGCAGAATTGCGGTATGACTTCGATAGCGGTGGCCGGCGCCAGCGGCTACGCCGGCGGAGAGATCCTGCGATTGCTGCTCGGGCATCCGGCCTACGCTGACGGCCGGTTGACCATCGGGGCGTTGACCGCGGCCTCCAGTGCCGGGACGACGGTGGCTGAGCATCACCCGCACCTGCTGCCGTTGGCCTCCCGTGTCCTGGAGCCCACCACCGCCGAGGTGCTGGCCGGTCATGACGTGGTGTTCCTCGGGCTGCCGCACGGTCATTCCGCTGCGCTCGCCGAGCAGCTCGGTCCCGACACCCTGATCATCGACTGCGGTGCAGACTTCCGGCTGACCGACGCCGCCGACTGGGAGAAGTTCTACGGTTCACCGCACGCCGGCAGCTGGCCCTACGGGCTGCCCGAGCTGCCCGGCGCCCGGGACCGGCTCAAGGACACCAAGCGCATCGCGGTGCCGGGTTGCTATCCGACCGCCGCACTGCTGGCGCTCCTGCCCGCCGTGGCCGGCGATCTCGTCGAACCGGCCGTCACTGTCGTAGCCGTCAGCGGCACTTCGGGTGCGGGCAAGTCCGCCAAGGTGGACCTGCTGGGTTCCGAGGTGATCGGCTCGGCACGTGCCTACAACATCGCCGGCAAGCACCGGCACACCCCGGAAATCGCCCAGGGACTGCGGTCGGTGACCGACAAGGACGTCACCGTCTCGTTCACCCCGGTGCTGATCCCCACCTCCCGCGGCATCCTGGCCACCTGCACCGCCCGCACCGAGGCATCGGAGGCCGAGGTCCGGGCCGCTTACGAAAAGGCTTACGACGCAGAGCCGTTCATCTACCTCCTGCCGGAGGGGCAGCTGCCCAAGACCGGGTCGGTGATCGGCAGCAACGCCGCGCAGGTCGCGGTCGCCGTCGACGAGCAGGCGAAGACACTGGTGGCCATCGCCGCCATCGACAACCTCACCAAGGGAACCGGCGGCGCTGCGGTGCAGTCGATGAATCTGGCACTGGGCTGGCCCGAAACCGAAGGACTTTCGATCGTGGGAGTGGCACCTTGACCGAGTCAACGCAAACCGGGACGGCCCAGGCCGCCAAGCTGATCCGTACCCAGGGCGTGACCGCCCCGGCAGGTTTCCGGGCCGCCGGAATCGCCGCCGGTATCAAGGCATCCGGCGCACCGGACCTGGCCCTGGTATTCAACGAGGGACCGGACTACGCGGCAGCTGGGGTGTTCACCCGCAACAAGATCAAGGCCGCGCCCGTGAAGTGGTCACAGCAGGTGCTCACCACCGGGCGGCTGCGCGCGGTGGTGCTGAACTCGGGCGGCGCCAACGCCTGCACCGGCCCGCTGGGCTTCCAGGACACCCACGCCACCGCCGAGGCCGTCGCCACCGCGCTGAGCGACTGGGGCACCGAGACCGGCGCCATCGAGGTCGCGGTGTGCTCGACGGGCCTGATCGGTGACCGGTTGCCGATGGACAAGGTGCTGGCCGGCGTCACCGAGATAGTGCACGAGGTCGCCGGTGGACTGACCGGCGGAGACGACGCCGCGCGGGCCATCATGACCACCGACACCGTGCCGAAACAGGTTGCGCTGCACCATGCGGTGGAATCGGGGGAGAACTGGACCCTCGGCGGGATGGCCAAGGGTGCCGGCATGCTGGCGCCGTCACTGGCCACCATGCTGGTGGTGCTGACCACCGATGCCGTCGCGGATTCCGCGGCACTGGACACCGCGCTCAAGCGGGCCGCGGCGCTGACCTTCGACCGGCTTGACGTTGACGGCAGCTGCTCGACCAACGACACCGTGCTGCTCCTCGCGTCGGGCGCCAGTGAGATCGCGCCGAGCCAGGACGATCTCAACGAGGCCGTGTTGCGGGTCTGCGACGACCTGTGCGCGCAGCTGCAGGCCGATGCCGAGGGCGTCACCAAGCGGGTTGTCATTACCGTGACCGGCGCCGACACCGAGGACGACGCGCTCGTCGCGGCACGCGTCATCGCTCGCGACAGCCTGGTCAAGACCGCACTGTTCGGCTCCGACCCGAACTGGGGCCGGGTCCTGGCCGCGGTCGGTATCGCCCCGGTCAAGCTGGATCCCGAACGGATCAGCGTGTCGTTCAACGGTTCTCCGGTGTGCATCGACGGGGCCGGCGCCCCGGGTGCCCGTGAGGTCGACCTGTCCGACGAGGACATCATCGTCGTCGTGGACCTGGCCGTGGGCTCGCATGAGGCATCGATCAGGACCACCGACCTGTCACACGCCTACGTCGAAGAGAACTCGGCCTACAGCTCATGAGCCAGGCCATCGAGCGGGGCGTCAAGGCCCAGGTGCTCGCCTCGGCGCTGCCGTGGCTCAAACAACTGCACGGCAAGATCGTCGTCGTCAAGTACGGCGGCAACGCGATGACCGACGACACCCTCAAGGCGGCCTTCGCCGCCGACATGGTGTTCCTGCGCAACTGCGGCATCCATCCCGTGGTGGTGCACGGCGGCGGGCCGCAGATCAGCGCGATGCTCAAGAAGCTCGGCATCCCAGGCGATTTCAAGGGCGGCTTCCGGGTGACCACTCCCGAGGTCCTCGATGTGGCGCGCATGGTGCTGTTCGGTCAGGTGGGCCGCGAGCTGGTCAACCTGATCAACGCCCACGGCCCCTACGCGGTGGGTCTCACCGGTGAGGACGCGCATCTGTTCACCGCGGTGCGGCGCAGCGTCACCGTGGACGGGGTGGCCACCGACATCGGGCTGGTCGGCGACGTCGAACACGTCAACGCCGACTCGCTGCTGGATCTCATTGCCGCGGGCCGGATTCCGGTGGTCTCGACCATCGGTCCCGATGCCGACGGGGTGGTGCACAACATCAACGCCGACACCGCGGCCGCGGCGCTGGCTGAGGCGCTGGGCGCGGAGAAGCTGGTGATGCTCACCGATGTGGAGGGCCTCTACACCGACTGGCCCGACCGCTCCTCGCTGGTCACCGAGATCGACACCGCGGCACTGACACAACTGCTGCCGTCACTGGAATCGGGCATGGTGCCCAAGATCGAGGCCTGCCTGCGGGCGGTGGCCGGCGGCGTGCCGAGTGCGCACGTGATCGACGGCCGCGTCGAACACTGCGTGCTGGTCGAGCTTTTCACCGATGAAGGAACTGGAACCAAGGTGGTGGCGAAGTGAGCCTGCAGGACCGCTGGGAAGCGGTGATGATGAACAACTACGGCACCCCGCCGTTGGCTCTGGCCAGCGGAGAAGGCGTCGTGGTGACCGACACCGACGGCAAGTCCTATCTGGACCTGCTCGGCGGTATCGCGGTCAACCTGCTCGGGCACCGCCACCCCGCGGTCATCGAGGCCGTCACCACCCAGCTCAACACGCTGGGGCACACGTCCAACCTGTACGCCACCGAGCCGGGCATCGCGCTGGCCGAGGCGCTGGTCGGGCATCTGGGAACTCAGGCCCGGGTGTTCTTCTGCAACTCGGGCACCGAGGCCAACGAGGTCGCCTTCAAGATCACCCGGCTCACCGGCAAGACGAATATCGTTGCCGCCCAAGGTGCCTTCCACGGCCGCACGATGGGGTCGCTGGCGCTGACCGGCCAGCCCACCAAGCAGGCCCCGTTCGAGCCGTTGCCGGGCAACGTCACCCATGTGCCCTATGGCGACGTGGAAGCCCTTGCCGCCGCGGTCGATTCGCACACCGCCGCGGTGTTCCTGGAACCGATCATGGGGGAGGGCGGCGTCGTCGTCCCACCCGCCGGATACCTGGCTGCCGCCCGGGACATCACCACGAAGAACGGCGCGCTACTCATCCTCGACGAGGTGCAGACCGGCGTCGGGCGCACCGGCGCGTTCTACGCCCATCAGCACGACGGCATCACCCCCGACGTGGTGACCCTGGCCAAGGGGCTGGGCGGCGGACTGCCGATCGGTGCCTGCCTGGCCATCGGTGCCGCCGGAGATCTGCTGACCCCGGGCCTGCACGGCAGCACCTTCGGCGGCAACCCGGTGTGCACCGCGGCCGCACTGGGCGTACTCAAGGCACTGGCGGACGGGGACCTGATCGCCCGCGCCGGGGTGCTCGGCAAGACCCTGAGCCACGGCATCGAGGAGCTGGGCCATCCGTTGGTCGATCACGTGCGCGGAAAGGGTCTGCTGCAAGGCGTGGTGCTGACCGCGCCGAGCGCCAAGGCTGTCGAGGCCGCCGCCCGCGACGCCGGCTTCCTGGTCAACGCCCCGGCCGCCGACGTGATCCGGCTGGCGCCGCCCCTGATCATCACCGAACCGCAGATCGAGACCTTCCTGACCGCTCTGCCCGCCGTGCTCGATACCGCTGTGGAGGCTTCCTCATGACCATCCGGCATTTCCTGCGTGACGACGATCTGTCACCCGACGAGCAGGCCGAGGTCCTCGCCCTCGCCGCCGAGCTGAAGAAGGCGCCGTTCTCGCGGCGTCCGTTGGAAGGCCCGCGCGGCGTCGCGGTGATCTTCGAGAAGAACTCGACCCGCACCCGGTTCTCGTTCGAGATGGGTATTGCCCAGCTCGGCGGGCATGCCGTGGTGGTCGACGGCCGCAGCACCCAGCTGGGCCGCGAGGAGACCCTGGAGGACACCGGGGCGGTGCTGTCCCGCTACGTCGACGCCATCGTGTGGCGGACCTTCGCCCAGGAGCGGCTGACCGCCATGGCGTCGGGATCCTCGGTGCCGATCGTTAATGCGCTGTCCGACGAATTCCACCCCTGCCAGGTGCTGGCCGACCTGCAGACGCTGGCCGAGCGCCGGGGCAACCTGGCCGGGCTGCGGATGACATATCTGGGCGACGGGGCCAACAACATGGCGCACTCGCTGATGCTCGGCGGGGTCACGGCGGGCATCAACGTCACGATCGCCGCGCCTGCCGGCTTCGAACCGGATCCGCATTTCGTCGACGCCGCCAAGCGCCGTGCGGCCGAGACCGGGGCGACGGTCTCGCTCACCGACGACGCGAGGGCCGGGTCCGACGGAGCCGACGTGCTCGTCACCGACACCTGGACCTCGATGGGGCAGGAGAACGACGGCCTCGACCGGGTGCGGCCGTTCCGTCCGTTCCAGGTCAACGCCGAACTTCTCAAGCTCGCCGACCCGGCAGCCATTGTGCTGCACTGCCTTCCGGCGCACCGTGGGCACGAGATCACCGACGAGGTGATCGACGGCCCGCAGAGCGCGGTGTTCGACGAGGCCGAGAACCGGTTGCACGCCCAGAAGGCTCTGCTGGTCTGGTTGCTGGAGAACAGGTGAGTGCACCGACGCGTGCCGGCCGCCAGGCCCGCATCATCGCTCTGCTGTCGTCCAGGCAGGTGAGCAGCCAGACCGAACTGGCCGCACTGCTGGGCCAGGAGGGCATCGAGGTCACCCAGGCGACGTTGTCGCGGGACCTGGAGGAACTCGGCGCGGTGAAACTGCGTGGCGTCGACGGCGGCGTCGGAGCGTATGTGGTGCCCGAGGACGGCAGCCCGGTGCGGGGTGTGTCCGGTGGCACCGAGCGGTTGACCCGCTTGTTGGGGGAGTTGCTGGTATCGACCGACGCCAGCGCTAATCTTGCCGTGCTGCGCACCCCGCCCGGGGCCGCGCATTACCTGGCCAGCGCGATCGATCGCGCCGCCCTGCCGTATGTGGTCGGCACCATCGCCGGTGACGACACCATCCTGATGGTGGCGCGCGAACCGATGACGGGGGCCGAACTTGCCAACACCATCGAAAACTTGAAGTAGAGCTCAAAACAAGGAGATTGCTCATGTCCGAACGCGTCATCCTGGCGTACTCCGGAGGTCTGGACACCTCGGTCGCGATCAGCTGGATCGGTAAGGAGACCGGCAAAGAGGTTGTCGCCGTCGCCATCGATCTCGGTCAGGGCGGCGAGGACATGGACGTCGTGCGCCAGCGTGCCCTGGACTGCGGCGCGGTCGAGGCGGTCGTGGTCGACGCCCGTGACGAATTCGCCGACGAATACTGCCTGCCGACCATCAAGGCGAACGCGCTCTACATGGATCGCTACCCGCTCGTGTCGGCCATCAGCCGCCCCCTGATCGTCAAGCACCTGGTCGACGCGGCGCGTGCCCACGGCGGCACCGTCGTCGCGCACGGCTGCACCGGCAAGGGCAACGACCAGGTGCGGTTCGAGGTCGGGTTCGCCTCCCTGGCGCCCGAACTGGACGTCATCGCGCCGGTCCGCGACTACGCCTGGACCCGCGAGAAGGCCATCGCGTTCGCCGAGGAGAACGCCATCCCGATCAACGTCACCAAGCGTTCACCGTTCTCGATCGACCAGAACGTATGGGGCCGCGCGGTGGAGACCGGTTTCCTCGAGGACCTGTGGAACGCGCCGACCAAGGACGTCTACGACTACACCCAGGACCCGACGGTCAACTTCAACGCTCCCGACGAGCTGATCATCAGCTTCGACAAGGGCCGCCCGATCGCGATCGACGGTCGCCCGCTCAGCGTCCTGGAGATCATCCAGGAGCTCAACACCCGGGCCGGCGCTCAGGGCGTGGGCCGGTTGGATGTGGTCGAGGACCGGCTGGTGGGCATCAAGAGCCGCGAGATCTACGAGGCTCCGGGCGCGATGGTGCTGATCACCGCGCACACCGAGCTCGAGCACGTGACGCTGGAGCGTGAGCTGGGCCGGTACAAGCGCGGCGTGGACCAGAAGTGGGGCGAGCTCACCTATGACGGCCTGTGGTTCAGCCCGCTGAAGCGCTCGCTGGAGGCGTTCGTCGAGCACACGCAGCAGCACGTGTCCGGTGACATCCGGCTGGTTCTGCACGCCGGGAGCGTCATCGTCAACGGTCGTCGTTCCGGTGAGTCGCTGTACGACTTCAACCTCGCGACCTACGACGAGGGCGACAGCTTCGACCAGAGCGCGGCCAAGGGCTTCGTGCAGCTGCATGGTCTGTCGTCCAAGATCTCGGCCAAGCGCGACCTGGGCCTCTGATGCCGAGCAGACGTAAAACTGCCCAATTTCCAGTGTTTCTAGGCAGTTTTGCGTCTGCTCGCGGGAAGAAGTGACATGAGCACCAACGACGGAACCACCAACGAGGGCTCGCTGTGGGGCGGCCGGTTCGCCGACGGTCCCTCGGCCGCCCTTGCCGCCCTGAGCAAGTCGACCCACTTCGACTGGGTGTTGGCGCCGTACGACGTCAAGGCGTCCAAGGCGCATGCCCGGGTCTTGCACCGGGCCGGGCTGCTCACCGACGAACAGCGCGACGGGCTGCTCGCCGGCCTGGACAGCCTGGGTTCCGATGTCGCCGACGGCAGTTTCGAGCCGCTGGTGAGCGACGAGGACGTGCACGGTGCGCTGGAGCGCGGGCTGATCGACCGGGTCGGGCCCGATCTGGGTGGCCGGCTGCGTGCCGGCCGCTCCCGCAACGACCAGGTCGCCACGCTGTTCCGGATGTGGCTGCGCGACGCCGTCCGCCGCGTCGCCGACGGTGTGCTCGAAGTGGTCAACGCACTGGCGGTACAGGCCGCAGCGCATCCGACGGCGATCATGCCCGGCAAGACTCACCTGCAGGCCGCCCAGCCGATCCTGCTCGCGCATCATCTGCTGGCCCACGCTCATCCGCTGCTGCGCAATGTCGACCGGCTCGCCGATTTCGACGATCGCACCGCGGTCTCGCCCTACGGCTCGGGGGCGCTGGCCGGCTCTTCGCTCGGCCTGGATCCTGACGCTATCGCCGAGGACCTCGGATTCGCCTCGGCCGCAGACAATTCCGTCGACGCCACCGCGGCTCGGGATTTCGCCGCCGAGGCGGCGTTCGTGTTCGCGCAGATCGGGGTTGACCTGTCCCGGCTCGCCGAGGACATCATCCTGTGGAGCACAACCGAATTCGGGTATGTCACGCTGCACGACTCCTGGTCGACCGGCAGCTCGATCATGCCGCAGAAGAAGAACCCGGACATCGCCGAGTTGGCCCGCGGTAAGTCCGGACGGCTGATCGGTAACCTCACCGGCCTGCTGGCGACGCTCAAGGCGCAGCCGCTGGCCTACAACCGGGACCTGCAGGAGGACAAGGAACCGGTCTTCGACTCGGTAGCTCAGCTGGAGCTGCTGCTGCCGGCGATGGCCGGTCTGGTCGGCACGCTGACCTTTGACGAGGCCAGGATGGCCGCGCTGGCGCCGGCCGGTTACACGCTGGCCACCGATATCGCCGAATGGCTGGTCCGCGAAGGTGTTCCGTTCCGCGTCGCCCACGAGGCCGCGGGTGCCGCGGTGCAGGCCGCCGAGGGGCGCGGCGTCGGGCTCGAGGAGCTCACCGACGACGAATTCGCCGCGATCAACCCGGCGCTCACCGCACAGGTGCGCGAGGTGTTGACCGTTGAGGGTTCGGTGAACGCGCGCAGCGCCCGGGGCGGTACCGCACCCGTTCAGGTCGCCAAGCAGCTCGGCATGGTCCGTGAGACGGCCGAGAGATTGCGCGCCACCCTACGTTGAGGCGCCGAATCGATCGCCGACTTCGCCGCCGATCGATTCGGCATTGATTGTCAGAAGCCGATGCCCGAGTACATCAACTCGTCCGGGTCGTACCGCTGCCGGACGGCGGCGAGTCGCTCCAGGTTGCCGCCGAAGTAGCGTGCCGCCGCTGTGTCGGGTTCGACGTAGTTAACGTAGCCACCGACCGAACTCGCCTGAACCGTGTCGTGTGCACTCTGCAACCAGCGATCGGCAGCGGCAACGGTCGTGGGTGCGGGCGTCTCGGCATACCACTGAATGCACGCCGCCTGCCGACGCCACGGAAACGCCGTATCGCCCGAATCAACGTCGCTGACCGCTCCCGAGAGCGACTCGATCACGGTGGTCGCCGAACCCGCGGCCTGCGGCCATGCCGATGTGGCGGCGACGATCGATTCCGCGGTGGCCGGGGCCATCTTCCCGACGATGTCGGAGCCCGCCACGAACGCCCGCGGGTGAGTCGCTTGGGCACCGCCTTCGAAATAGTGGACGAAGTCCATCCGACTAAGGGTTCGGCTCGTACCGATTGCGGGCCGCACTCCGATCGCGGCGCTCAGGTCAGCGGCTCTGCTCGGACCGTCTCCGGGCGGAGTCGCCAACACCATCGTGCAGTCCCCGGAACCCCCACCCTTCGTGATGTTGACCATGCCCCAGATCGCTCGGTCCGCGGTGCGCAGCCACTCATGCCAGCCGATGATTGCCTGCTCGGTCGCAGCTTCGGGGAATACCAGGGTGATGACGTCCCTGTCGGTAATCGGAAACGTCCGGAACGTGAAGGATGTGACCACGCCGAAGCTGCCGCCTCCACCGCCCCTCAGGGCCCAGAACAGATCCGCGTGGTCGTCAGGCGCCGCGGTGATCGCTTCACCGCTGGGTAACACGACGGAAGCCGATACCAGCGCGTCGCAAGTCAGGCCGGAAAGCCGGGCATCGGACCCGAAGCCCCCGCCCAGCGTCAAACCGGCGACGCCAACTGTCGGGCAGCTGCCGCCTGGGATCGCCCGTCCATGCGCCGCCAGGGTCGTGTGCAACGAATTCAATTGTGCTGCAGCCGAAACCGTCGCCAATCTGCGTTTGTCGTTGTAGGCAACACCGCCAGGCATCTGCCGTAGGTCGATGATCATCGCGGCAGGTGCCGCCGAAGCGCCGATATAGGAGTGCCCGCCACTACGAGCGGCGACCTTGATGCCGTTCTTCGCGGCGAACACCATGGCCTTCTGCACGTCGCTGGTCGACTTCACTGCGACAACCGCCGCCGGTGCACAGTTGGCGAATCGCATATTGAAGACGTTCTTTGCCGCGGTGTACCCGGCGCCGGCCGGCAGAATGAGCTGGCCTTCGATCGCGTCCTCGAGGGCAGCCCAGTCCGGCGGACCGGACACCACGGGCGGAGGTTGCGGACGCGGAGCCGCGGGTGACTGGCACGAGGCCAGCAGCGAACCGGCGGCCACGCCGAGCGCGCCACGAACGAAGACCTGACGTGAGACCTCCGGTGCCATTGCGGAATCGTATGGCTTACGCCAAAGGCGGTGTCCTTGAAGGTGGATCGTCGGGACGGGCGACGCTGGGAATCGCTGCCGAGCTGCGCGCCCGGTCGCAGCGCTGAGGCACTAGAGGCCGAGCTGACTCGGAGCGTCCGAGGCGACGATCACGGTCCCCAGATCATCAGATCCTGCATGCCGTTGTTCATCGTGATGGTGTTCGGCGCAGGGCCGGTTACGTCGAAGTGGATCTTGCCGGTGGATTGCCCGCCCTGCGGGATGGTGCCACCACTGATGTTGGTCGGGCTGGCGACGAACCACAGCACCCGGTAGGCGGCCTGGTTCGGGGCGACTGCATTGAACTGTGAGATCGCGGGCGTGACGCTGCCGGCAACGGCGTGGACGGTCGCGGTGGCCTCCCACAACTGGCCGGCGACCCGGTAGCCCGGCATCGGATCGGTGCTCGGCTTGAGGTTGCCCACCATCCAGGAGTAGGTGACCTGACCGACGCTGTCGGTGTCTTTCAGTGTGCTGCCCAGCTTTCCCACCATGGGATATGCCGCTGTTGCGCTCGGTGCGAGGAGGATCGCGATCGTCGCCGCGATCAGGGCGGACAGGGCGGCCTTCAGTACTGTGGTGATCTTCATGATGCCCTCCACAATCGGTAAAGCACTGACGTATGTCAGCTAACTCCGATGAGGTGGAACCCGTCGATACTTCCCGGAACTGATTCGGGGATCTCGGTCCGTTCGGCCAGGTTGGTCAGCGACGAATCAGGCTGTGCCCTCAGCCGATCTGCTCGCCGAGTTCGAACCAGCGTTCCTCGACCTCGGTGACTTCGTCCTCCAGCGCGCGGATGGCGGCCACCTTGACCGCGAGTCCCTCGAAATCGGACTGGTCGTGGTCCGCCATCGCCGTCCGGGACCGGTTGATCTGTTGCTGCAGTTTCTCCAGCCGGCGTTCCAGGGCGGACAACTCCTTCTGCGCTGCCCGCAAGTCGGCGCCGGACAGCCCGTCCGCTGCAGTGCCGGCGGTCGGTGCCGGCGCCGCGCCGGTCGCTGACCCATGCGCGGCCCGCAACCGCAGGTACTCATCCACCCCGCCCGGCAGATGCCGGAGATGCCCGCCGAGGATCCCGTACTGCTGATCGGTGACCCGCTCCAGGAAATAGCGATCGTGGCTCACCACGATCAGCGTGCCGGGCCACGAGTCGAGCAGATCCTCCATGGCGGAGAGCATGTCGGTGTCCAGGTCATTGGTCGGCTCGTCGAGGATCAGCACGTTGGGCTGTGCGAGCAGGATCAACAGCAGTTGCAGGCGACGTTGTTGCCCGCCGGAGAGGTCCTTGACCGGTGTCGACAACTGGGCGCTGGAGAACCCGAGACGCTCCAGCAACTGCCCGGGCGTGAGTTCCTGGGCCTTCGACCCGCTGCCGAACACATACGTCGTGCGCAGGTTGGCCAGTACCGTCCGCACCGGATCGCCGAGGTGGGGCTCAAGCTCGTCCACGGTCTGGGTGAGGGTCGCGACCTGCAGCGTCTTACCGTGTTTGACCCGTCCCGAGGTCGGTTGCACCGAACCGTCGATAAGGCCCAGCAGCGTCGATTTTCCGGCGCCGTTGACGCCCAGGATCCCGGTGCGCTCACCGGGGGCGACCCGCCACTCGACCTGATGCAGCACTTCGCGGTCGCCGTAGCTCACCGACACATCCAGCAGGTCGACGACCTGCTTGCCCAGCCGTGACACCGCCAGGGACTGCAGCGCGACCTTGTCCCGGATCTCCGGCACGTCGGCGATCAGCGCGTTGGCCGCATCGATGCGGAACTTCGGCTTCGAGGTGCGGGCCGGAGCGCCGCGGCGCAGCCAGGCCAGTTCCTTGCGGGCCAGGTTCTGCCGGCGCGCCTCGATCGTGGCCGCCTGCCGGTCGCGTTCCACCCGCTGCAGGATGTAGGCGGCGTAGCCGCCGTCGAACGGTTCGACGATGCGATCGTGCACTTCCCATGTGGTCGTACAGACCTCGTCGAGAAACCAGCGGTCGTGCGTCACCACCAGCAGCCCACCGGACGACGCGGACCAGCGCTTCTTGAGGTGCTCGGCGAGCCAGGTGATCGCCTCCACGTCGAGGTGGTTGGTCGGCTCGTCAAGCGCCAGCACGTCGTGATCCCCGGCCAGCAGCCTGGCCAGAGCGACCCGGCGCCGCTGTCCGCCCGACAGCGTGCGGAGTTCTGCGTCCCAGGGCAGGTCACCGAGCAGGCCGGAGATGACATCGCGCCCACGGGGGTCGCCGGCCCATTCGTGTTCGGGCACGTCGCCGACCACGGCGTGGCCGACGGTGTCGGCGTCGTCGAGGGTGTCGGCCTGATCGAGTACGCCGACCCGCACACCACCGCGCACGGTGACCCGTCCGGAATCCGGTTCCAGCCGGCCGGCCAGCATGGCCAGCAGGCTGGATTTGCCGTCACCGTTGCGGCCGACGATGCCGATCCGGTCGCCTTCGCTGACACCGACGGTGACCGCGTCGAACACCACCCCGGCGGGGTATTCCAGATGCAGGGTTTCGCCCCCGAGCAGGTGTGCCATCGCCGCCGACCCTATCTGCCGGTGGCCGTGACAGCGGCATCGCATGGGGCCACTGCCGACGTCGGGGTGATCACATCGGGAACCGGTAGCTGTTGTGCCATGATGACCACGTCAATCGGGGGTCGGGGTTGAGTTGTCGTGTGGGGAGCAAGCTGGTGGATTTCTCGGCAGTGACCAAACCGGTCGAGCGGTTGCTGGCGACCGCTCAGAACGGTCTGGAGGTGCTGCGCTACGGGGGCCTGGAGACCGGTTCGGTGCCGTCGCCCTTCCAGATCATCCAGAGCGTGCCGATGTACCGGCTCCGGCGGTACTTCCCGCCGGACGTCCGTCCCGGCGTCCAGAATCCGCGGCCGCCGGTGCTGATGGTGCATCCGATGATGATGTCGGCCGACATGTGGGACGTGACGCGCGACGACGGTGCGGTCGGCATCCTGCACTCCGCGGGTGTCGACCCTTGGGTGATCGATTTCGGTTCACCGGACAAGGTCGAAGGCGGCATGCAGCGCAATCTCGCCGACCACGTGGTGGCGTTGTCGGAGGCCATCGACATCGTCAAAGAGGTCACGGGCCGCGACGTGCACCTGGCCGGTTACTCGCAGGGCGGGATGTTCGCCTACCAGGCCGCGGCCTATCGGCGGTCCAAGGACCTGGCCAGCATCATCGCCTTCGGGTCCCCGGTGGACACCCTGGCCGCGTTGCCGATGAACCTTCCGGCCGGCGTCGCCGCGGGTGCGGCGGATTTCATGGCCGATCACGTGTTCAGCCGCATCGACATCCCGGGCTGGTTGGCCCGCACCGGGTTTCAGATGCTGGACCCGATCAAGACCGCACAGTCGCGTCTGGAGTTCCTGCGGCAGCTGCACGACCGCGAGGCCCTGCTGCCGCGCGAGCAGCAGCGCCGGTTCCTGTCCTCGGAGGGCTGGATCGCGTGGTCGGGGCCGGCGATCGCCGAGCTGCTCAAACAGTTCATCGCCCACAACCGGATGATGACGGGCGGCTTTTCCGTCCACGGTGACCTGGTCACGCTGTCCGACATCGACTGCCCGATCCTGGCCGTGGTCGGCGAGGTCGACGACATCGGTCAGCCGGCCGCGGTCCGGGGCATCAAGCGGGCCGCGCCGGATGCGGATGTCTACGAATATCTGATCAGGGCAGGGCATTTCGGTTTGGTCGTGGGTTCCAAGGCCTCCACCCAGACCTGGCCGACTGTGGCGCAGTGGGTGAAATGGCTTGGTGGAGAACAGATGCCGGAGGGTGTGGTCCCGATGGGATCGCAGTCGGCCGATCATCCGGAGGGCGGGGTGTCGTTCTCCACCCGCGTCACCCACAGTGCCACCGCCGCCACCGAGATGGCGTTCGGGGTGGCCCGCTCGGCGGCCGAGGCCTTGGTGACGGCGAACAAGAACGCCAGGACCCTGGTCATCGAGACGGCCCGGACGCTGCCGAGGCTGGCCCGGTTGGGTCAGGTCAACGACCACACCCGGATCTCGCTCGGCCGGATCATGAGCGAGCAGGCGCGCAGCGTGCCCAACGGTGAGGCGCTGCTGTTCGACGGCCGGGTGCACACCTACGAGGCGGTGGACCGCCGGGTCAACAACGTGGTGCACGGCCTGATCGACGTCGGGGTGCGTCAGGGCGCCCGCGTCGGCGTGCTGATGGACACCCGGCCCAGCGCCCTGGTCGCGATCGCGGCGCTGTCGCGGTTGGGGGCGGTGGCGGTGCTGCTGCCGGAGGCGGATCTGGCCGAGGCCGCCCGTCTCGGCGGCGTGTCCGAGATCATCGCCGACCCGAGCCACCTCGACATGGCGCGTGAACTCGGGAAGCGCGTGCTGGTCCTCGGCGGCGGTGAAAGCCGTGATCTGCACCTGGAGGAGTACGACGACGTCGCGTCTGTCGTCGATATGGAGAAGATCGACCCCGACGTCGTCGAGCTTCCCGGCTGGTACCGGCCCAACCCGGGCCTGGCCCGCGACCTGGCCTTCGTCGCCTTCAGCGAGGTCGGCGGTGAGCTCGTAGCCCGCCAGATCACCAACTTCCGATGGGCGCTTTCGGCGTTCGGTACCGCGTCGGCGGCCAATCTCGGCCGAGGTGACACGGTCTACTGCCTGACCCCGCTGCATCACCAGTCCGGCCTGCTGGTCAGCCTGGGCGGTGCGGTGGTCGGCGGCTCACGCATCGCGCTGTCCCGCGGGCTGCAGCCCGACCGGTTCCTGCAGGAGATCCGGCAGTACGGCGTCACGGTCGTGTCCTACACCTGGGCCATGCTGCGCGAGGTCATCGACGATCCGTCGTTCTCGCTCACCGGAAGCCACCCGGTTCGGTTGTTCATCGGCTCGGGCATGCCCGCCGGGTTGTGGAAGCGGGTGGTCGACGTGTTCGAGCCGGCCCAGGTCGTGGAGTTCTTCGCCACCACAGACGGGCAGGCTGTGCTGGCCAACGTGTCCGGCGCCAAGATCGGCAGCAAGGGCCGCCCGCTGCCGGGCGGCGGCACCGTCGAGCTGGCCGCCTACGACGCCGATGACGACCTGATCCTGGAGGACGAGCAGGGTTTCGTGCGCAAGGCCGAGGCCAACGAGGTCGGCGTGCTGCTGGCTCACCCGCGCGGCCCGGTCGATCCGACCGCCGTGGTCAAGCGGGGCGTGTTCGCGCCGGCCGACACCTGGGTGTCCACCGAGTTCCTGTTCCGTCGTGACGAGGACGGTGACTACTGGCTGGTCGACAACCGGGGTGCGGTGATCCGGACCGAACGCGGTCCGGTGTTCGCGACGAGCGTCAACGACGCGGTCGGCCGCCTGGACGCGGTCGACATGTCGGTGACGTACGGCGTCGCGGAGGGCGGCCGGCAACTGGCGGTGACGGCGCTGGCGCTGCGTCCGGGCGGCAGCGTCCCGACGGCCGATCTCACCCACGCGCTGGACGATCTGGCCGCGGGTAACCCGCCCGACGTGGTGCACGTGGTGGCCGACATGGAACTCGGCGCCTCATACCGCCCGCTCGTCGGTCCGCTGCGGGCGGCGGGCATCCCGAAACCGGGCCGCCGTAACTGCTGGTACTTCGATGCCGATACAGGTACGTACAAGAAAATGACGTCGGCCAGCCGGGCCGAACTCGTCGCGGGAGCCCCCGATGACGAGCCGGCGACCGACTAGCCGACGGGGTGCCGGGGCAGGAAAGCGCTGTTAGGCTCCGGCAGACGGCAGACGGCAGAACGACTGGAGGATCGATGACATCGGGATCGGGTGCGAACAGCTGGTGTCGGATCGTCACCGGAACGGTGACGGGCGGTGTGCTGGTCCTGGGGCTGCTGGTGGGCGCAGGTGCGCCGGTAGCGGCCGCCGATCCCGCTCAGCCGACCCCTGCCGCGGATGCACCTGGATCCGCTGCTCCCGCGGCGCCGCAGATGACCGCCGACGAGGCACTGTCCATCATCGCCAAGGATTACGACACGGGCGAGGGTGGTGGCCAGATCTCGACGCTGATCCACGACATCATGAAGCTGCGTGCGCAGGGGTACAGGCCATCGAACGCCAACCGTGAAGCCATCACCGCGGCGCTCGACAAGCGCCCCAATCAGGTTCCGCTGATCAACGCCCTCAAGAGCACGCTGTCGTACCAGCGCAAGTTGCAGGCACAGTCCAACGCCCAGGTTCCGAAGCAGAGTGGTCTCAACCCCGGGGTGGGCCAGTTCCCGGGTGGCATCGCTCCCATTCCGGGCGGGGGCGGCGGCGAGCCCGGCCCGAGTGGCGGCATCTCGATCCCGCTGGGCTAGCGTCACCTGGTGGTCGACGACAAGCTCTTGAGCATCCTGGTGTGCCCGCAGGACCGCGGGCCGCTGCTGCTGGCCGGTACGGACTGGCTCTACAACCCCCGGTTGCGGCGGGCATACCGGATCGAGGACGGCATCCCGGTGCTGCTCGTCGACGAGGCCGTCGCCATCGAGGACGACGCCGAGCATCGCCGGCTGCTGGAATTGGCCGGATCAGGGGAGTCCGGGTAGGTCACCCGTGAGGTAGCGCTGCAGGGTGGGTGCGATGGTCTCGACGATCTGATCCGCCGGCAGCGTGGCGAAGGGTTCCAGTTCCAGGATGTAGCGCGCCATCGCGACCCCGACCAGTTGCGAGGCGACGAACTGGATGCGCACGCGAGAACTTCCGGGCGGGCTGTCTACCCGGGGCCCGATTTCGCCGATGATGATCTCCTGGAGAAACGACCGCACCAGCGATACGTCGTTGCCGGCCAGGATGGAGCGCAAGGTCGCCACGAAGCCCTTGCCGATCTCAGAATCCCACAGCGGCAACAGGATTGACGGCAAGGTATGTCCGATCTGCTCGACCGGCACGTCTTTGAGCTTCCCGATCACGGTCATGGGATCGATGGGAATGTGGATCGCGGCGGCGAACAGCTGGGTCTTTGTGCCGAAGTAGTGGTGCACGAGGGCGGCGTCCACCCCGGCGTCGGCCGCGATCGAGCGGATCGATGTCTTGTCGATTCCGTTGCGGGAGAACAATTCCCGTGCGCTGGTCAAGATGCGCTCGCGTTTGTCCGACGGGCCGGCGGGGCGGCCGGGCCGTTTGCGTTCTCGTTCGGAATCGATGTCGGTGCTCACGGCTTCCTAAGGTGTTCGGCGGCGCAGGGTGGCCGCGGCCAGACACAGTGCCAGCACAGCAAACCCCACTACGATCGCGATGTCACGGGCCGCGACGGCGGTGAGCTCTGGGTGGGCACCGACCTGCTGCAGGGCTTCGAGCGCATAGCTCGCAGGCAGCACGTTGCTGATCCACTGCAGCCATTCCGGCAGCGCAGCGCGCGGCACAATGATGCCGCACAACAGCAGCTGCGGCGCGATCACCACGGGCATGAACTGGACCGCCTGGAACTCGGTCCGGGCGAACGCGCTGCACAACAGGCCCAGCCCCACGCCCAGCACGGCGTTGATGATCGCGATCAGGAACACCAGGATGGGGCTGCCCGCGGTGTCGAATCCGAGGAACCAGAACGAGACGATGCAGGCCAGGGTGGCCTGGGCCGCGGCGGCGATCGAGAACGCGGTGCCGTAGGCGGCCAACAGGTCGAAGCGGCGCAGCGGTGTGGTCAGGATCCGCTCGAGGGTTCCCGAGACGCGTTCGCGCTGCATGGTGATCGAGGTGATCAGGAACATCACGATCAGCGGGAAGACGCCGAGCATGATCAGACATGCGTTGTTGAACGGCGTCGGGTGTCCCGGCGGGTGCGGCGCATTCTGGAACATGAAGTACATCAGCGTGATGATCAGGCTGGGTACCACCAGGATCATGGCGACACTGCGGTGGTCGGCCGCCAGTTGCCGCAGGATCCGGCCGGTCGTGGCGAGGTAGGCCGCCGGGCTCAGTCGGCCCGGTTGATCGCGCCCGAGTCGCTGCGCCGGATGACGGTGAGAAACGCTTCCTCCAGGGACGTACATTCCGTGTCCTTCCGTAGCTGGTCCGGGGTGGTGTGGGCGAGCAGTCGGCCGTCACGCATGAGCAGCAGGTCGCCGCAGTGGTCGGCCTCGTCCATCACGTGGCTGGAGACCAGCAGTGTGGTGCCGCGCCGCGACAGTTCGTTGAACTGTTCCCACAGGTCGACGCGCAGTACCGGGTCGAGGCCCACGGTGGGTTCGTCGAGCACCAGGAGTTCGGGCTCGGACACCAGCGCACAGGCAAGTGAGACCCGGGTGCGTTGGCCGCCCGAGAGGTTGCCGCAGTAAGCGGTGCGGTGATCGTCGAGGCCGACCGACCGGATGGCGCTGGCGGCCGAGTCCGCAGACGTTCCGTACAGCGCGGCGAAGTACCGCACGTTGTCGATCACCCGCAGGTCGTCGTAGATCGTCGGATCCTGCGTCACGTATCCGACCCGATGGCGCAGCGGTGCCGAGCCGGCGGGGTGCCCGAGCACGGTGACCGTGCCCGCCGCGACGATCTGGGTTCCGACGACGCTGCGCATCAGGGTGGACTTGCCGCAGCCGGATGGGCCGAGCAGGCCGGTTATGGTGCCGCCGGCGATCTGCACGGTGAGATCGCGGATCGCGGGCCGGCCACCCCGGGTGACCTGCAGTCCGGCGATGTCGATGGCCGGGGGAGCGGCGCCGGCCGGGAATCCTGGGGAGAATTCATCAATCGATGAAGTCATCATGTGGTGAATACTGCGCTCCGGTGTGGCCGGTGTCAACGGTGGATGTTGCGAAGTGCAGAATCGCTCGGGTGGGCTTGCAGATGGGCACCGAGCTGTTGACTGGTGCCCCCTTGCTCGCGGCCCGCCGACTGTTGGGAGCCGAGCTGACCGGTCGCGGCGTCAGCTCTGTCATCGTCGAGGTGGAGGCGTACGGCGGCCCACCCGACGGGCCCTGGCCCGACGCCGCCTCGCACTCGTTTCGCGGTGCGGGCGGTCGGAATCTCGTGATGTTCGGCCCGCCCGGGTACCTGTACACCTACCGCAGCCATGGCATTCACGTCTGCGCGAATGTGGTCTGCGGGCACGACGGCATCGCGGGGGCGGTACTGCTGCGAGCGGCGTCGGTGTGCGAGGGCGCCGACGTGGCCGGCGCCCGTCGTGGCCCGGCGATTCGCCCGGCGGCGCTGGCGCGGGGGCCGGGCAACCTCTGTTCGGCCCTGGGAATCACCATGGAGGACAACGGAATTGACCTGTTCGACGCCGACAGCCCGGTCCGCTTGACATTGGGTGATCCGCTTCCGTCGGTCGACGGCCCACGGGTCGGCGTGAGCAAGGCCGCCGACCGCAGATGGCGGTTGTGGCTGGCGGACAGGGGAGAGGTGTCGGCCTACCGGCGCAGCCCGCGCGCCCCCGCGCCCGGTGCCAGTGATTGATCTCGGCAATGCGGCATGATCGTCGTCATGAGCATGGGAATCCTCGATGAGCTGGACTGGCGTGGCCTGATCGCCCAGTCGACCGACCGCGACACGCTGGCCAATGACCTGGCCAAGGGACCCATGACTGTCTACTCGGGCTTCGACCCGACCGCGCCGAGCCTGCACGCGGGCCATCTGGTGCCGCTGCTGACGCTGCGCCGGTTTCAGCGTGCCGGGCACCGGCCCATCGTGCTCGCCGGCGGGGCCACCGGAATGATCGGCGACCCCCGCGATACCGGGGAACGCACACTGAACACCGCCGACACGGTCGCCGACTGGGCCGGTCGCATCCGCGGCCAGCTGGAACGGTTCGTCGAATTCGACGACACCCCGACCGGCGCCATCGTCGAGAACAACCTGAACTGGACCGCCGAGCTCTCGGCCATCGAATTCCTCCGTGACCTCGGCAAATACTTCTCGGTGAACGTGATGCTCGACCGGGAGACAGTGCGTCGCCGGCTGGAGGGCGACGGCATCTCCTACACCGAGTTCAGCTACATGCTTCTTCAGGCCAACGACTTCGTGGAACTGCACCAGCGCCACGGCTGCGCGTTGCAGATCGGCGGCTCCGACCAGTGGGGCAACATCGTGGCCGGCGCCCGGTTGGTCCGCCAGAAGCTGGGCGCCACGGTGCACGCCATGACGACTCCGCTGGTCACCGACTCCGAGGGCAAGAAGTTCGGCAAGTCGACGGGCGGCGGCAATCTGTGGCTCGATCCCGAGATGACCAGCCCATACGCCTGGTACCAGTACTTCGTGAACACGGCCGATGCCGACGTGATCGGCTACCTGCGGTGGTTCACCTTCTTGTCCTCGGATGAGATCGCCGAGCTGGAGGACTCCACCCAGAACCGCGCGCATGAACGCGCCGCGCAGCGGCGATTGGCGCGTGAACTCACCACGTTGGTGCATGGGGAAGGCGCGACGACGGCGGTCGAGCTGGCCAGTCAGGCGCTGTTCGGCCGGGCCGAGCTGACCGACCTCGACGAATCCACCCTCGGCGCCGCGCTGCGGGAGGCAAGTAGTGGACAGGTCGCCGAGTTGAAGCCGGGCGGCCCGGATTCGATCGTCGATTTGTTGGTCGGCACGGGATTGGCGGCGAGTAAGGGAGCTGCACGCCGCAATGTCGCTGAGGGTGGCGTCTATGTGAACAACATTCGCATTGAAAGCGACGAGTGGATACCACGGCAATCCGATTTTCTGCATGAGCGTTGGCTCGTGTTGCGACGTGGCAAGCGGCACATTGCCGGGGTCGAGCGCGTAGGCGCGTAGGCCCACCGACGACCGGGCTCTGACCTGGGAAAACGTCGGAGCAACCAGGCGATTTGACTCGCTGTTAGCGCTCACGTAACTTATTGCAGGTCAGAGCGACACGGACAAGCGCCGGGGAGCGAAGACGGAATCCGAGAGAGACACCCATTACGGTGGGTCTTCTCACTGTCCGTGGTAGAGTTCAGCGGCTTTTAGCCGCGGGGTTTCTGTGCGGCAAACTCGGGCGTGTTGTTTGAGAACTCAATAGTGTGTTTGGTGGTTTTTGTTTGTTGTTTTTGGCCACGCTCTTTTTCCCGTTTAGGGTGTGGTTGTTTGT
>NZ_SJOM01000007.1:3617704-3646907 GCF_004762045.1 Mycobacterium sp. DL99 | reverse complement strand
AGGACACCGCCGAACACAAATTAAGAATCGCCCCCCACTTTTTAGTGGGGGGCGATTCGCTTTTAACAATCAATTCCCATTGTCGATTTTCAGTCGATATTCAGGGGGATATTCGCTGCGTCGAGGCTCACATGATTATGTCGGCCGTGGCTGCTACCAGTATCCTTTGCGGGAAGGGCGGGTAGAAAGGCACACGTGGTCGGAGACAGACAAGGCGACGCAGAGCGGCGCCCGCGGCGTGCATCCAACGACCGCACATCGAACAACTCGGGTCCTCGGCGGCACTACGACCAGCGTGGGCGGGATCAACGTTCCGGCGTGCCCCGGACTTCCGGGCCGGGCCGGGCGCGTGCGGCGCAGCCGACCGAAGATGGCGATCCCAGACACGACGGCCCGAAGTTGCCGGCCGATGTCGAGGCCAAGGAGCTGGCGCCCGATGTGCGCCGGGAATTGGTGACGCTGGACAAGACCACCGCTGATTTCGTGGCCCGGCATCTGGTGATGGCCGGCAAGTTGCTCGATGAAGATCCTGATGCCGCGCTCGCCCATGCTCGTGCCGCCCGCAATCGGGCCGGCCGGATCGCGGTTGTGCGTGAGGCTGTTGGCATCGCGGCCTATCACAGCGGTGACTGGGCACAGGCTCTCGCCGAATTGCGCGCGGCTCGGCGTATGGGCAGCAAATCGGCCTTGCTTCCGATGATCGCCGATTGCGAACGCGGTGTGGGACGGCCCGAGCGGGCATTGGAGTTGGCCCGCAGTGACGAGGCCGCCGCCCTTACCGGTGAGGATGCCGACGAGTTGCGCATCGTCACGGCCGGCGCCCGCTCGGATCTCGGGCAGTTCGAGCAGGCATTGGCGATCCTGTCCACGCCGCAGCTCGACCCGACCAGTGTGGGGCCGACTGCAGCCCGGCTGTTCTACGTGTACGCCGACACCCTCCTGGCGCTCGGACGCACCGACGAAGCGCTGCAGTGGTTCCTCCATGCCGAGCAGGCCGACACCGACGGCATCACCGACGCGGAAGACCGGATCACGGAGCTTTCCTGACGTGACCACGCTTGCGCGGCAACATGATTGCCTGCTGCTCGATCTCGATGGCACGGTGTTTCGGGGCCACGAGCCGACCGCAGGTGCAATTGAGAGCCTGGCCGGCCTCGACGCGCGGGTGCTCTATGTCACCAACAATGCGTCACGTGCCCCCGAGCAGGTTGCCGAGCACTTGCGTGAACTCGGGTTCGCGGCCGCGTCTGACGACGTTGTGACCAGCGCTCAGAGCGCTGCGCATCTGCTGGCCGCCCATGTGCCGCCGAATTCTGCGGTTCTCGTCGTCGGGACGGACGCGCTTGCCGGTGAGGTGAGCAATGTCGGGCTGCGCCCAGTTCGGACGTTCGACGAGAGCCCGGTCGCGGTGGTGCAGGGTCACTCGCCGGATACCGCATGGCCGAATCTGGCCGAGGCGGCGCTGGCCATCCGTTCCGGAGCGTTGTGGGTGGCGGCGAATGTGGACCTGACGTTGCCTTCCGAACGGGGGCTCCTGCCGGGCAACGGCTCGATGGTGGCGGCATTGCAGGTGGCGACCGGGCAGAATCCGCTGGTGGCCGGTAAACCTCAGCCGACGCTGATGAACGATGCATTGAGCCGCGGGACCTTCGGGACTCCGCTCGTGGTGGGAGATCGGCTCGACACCGATATCGCCGGTGCCGTCGCGGCCGGGCTGCCGAGCCTCATGGTGCTCACCGGCGTCAGCACCGCGAGCGAGGCGGTGCACGCGGTTTCCGCCGAACGTCCCGGATACCTCGCCGCTGACCTGCGCGGACTGCACGCCGACGCCGACATGTTGCGCATCGGGCCCAACGCGGCCTGGCGGATCGACATCGACACCAACACGGTCACGGTGCACGCCACCGGTCAGGAACCCGTAGACGACCTGTCGGTGGTGCGGGCCACCGCACACGCGGTGTGGGGCGCTGATCTGGACCAGACCGCGTTCACGGTGTCGGCCGGCGACGACACAGCGCGCCGGGCGCTGCAACGTTGGTCGTTGCTGTCGGCACCGATCGACTAGCGTGAGTGTCGCTATGACTACCGATCCCGACCAGCTGCGTGCGCAGGTTGCCGCAGTGCTGGCAGACGTGCCGGATCCGGCGGTGGACCCGTCCGCACTCGACGGCATGGACATCGACGTGGTGGCTGCCCGGCTCGAGCAGGCCCACGACCTGCTCGTACAGGCCCTGGAATCCGTCGACAGGGGGCAGCCGAGCGGACCGCAGGCGACCGGAAGGTGAGCGCCGGTGGCGCGGCGCGCTCGCGTTGATGCCGAGCTGGTGCGACGGGGTCTGGCCCGGTCCCGCCAGCAGGCAGCTGAACTGATCGAGGCCGGCCGGGTGCGGATCGACGGCATGCCCGCGGCCAAGCCGGCTACCGCGGTCGCGCCGGACACCAACATCACCGTGATCGCCTCCGAAGAACGCACCTGGGTGTCGCGGGGCGCGCACAAACTGATCGGTGCGCTCGACGCGTTCGACGTCGCTGTGGAGGGCAAGCGCTGCCTCGATGCAGGTGCTTCGACCGGGGGCTTCACCGAGGTCCTGCTCGACCGTGGCGCCGCCGAGGTGGTGGCCGCCGACGTCGGTTACGGCCAGCTGGCCTGGCCGTTGCGCTCTGACGAGCGGGTACACGTACTCGAACGCACCAATGTGCGGGAGCTGACCCCCGAAGCGATCGGCGGGCCGGTGCAGCTGATCGTGGCCGACCTGTCGTTCATCTCGCTGGCCACCGTTCTTCCCGCGCTGACGGCCTGCGCAGCTGCCGACGCCGATATCGTTCCGATGGTGAAACCGCAGTTCGAGGTCGGCAAGGATCGCGTGGGCGCGGGCGGCGTAGTGTCCGATCCACAGTTGCGCATCGACGCGGTGTGCACGGTCGCCCGCAAGGCGGCCACATTGCAGTGGCATGCTGTCGATGTGACGGCCAGCCCGCTCCCCGGACCATCGGGCAATGTCGAGTACTTCCTGCACCTGCGTGCTCAGAGCGACCGTCCGCTGGACGGCGAGTCGTTGGAGCAGGCAGTGCGGCGGGCTGTCGAGGAGGGGCCGCAATGACGGCTGAACGCACGATTCTGCTGGTGGTGCACACCGGCCGGGACGAGGCGACCGAAGTTGCCCGCCGGGTGGAAAAGGTGCTCGGCGACAACGGCATTGGTCTGAAGGTGCTCTCGGCGGAGGCCGTTGACCGCGGCCCGCTGCATCTGGCGCCGGACGACATGCGAGCCCTCGGCGTGGACATCGAGGTGGTCGACGCCGACGAGCGCGCGGCCGAAGGTTGCGAGCTGGTGCTGGTGCTCGGCGGGGACGGCACGTTCCTGCGCGCCGCCGAGCTCGCGCGCAATGTCGAGATCCCGGTGCTGGGAGTCAATCTGGGCCGGATCGGATTCCTGGCCGAGGCCGAAGCCGAAGCCATCGACCATGTCCTCGAGCGCGTCAT
Source organism: Mycobacterium sp. DL99 (assembly GCF_004762045.1). Taxonomy (GTDB): domain Bacteria; phylum Actinomycetota; class Actinomycetes; order Mycobacteriales; family Mycobacteriaceae; genus Mycobacterium. Next base: position 3,643,424 of record NZ_SJOM01000007.1, on the reverse strand, counting down.
CGAGCGCGATTACCGTATCGAGGAACGGATGACCCTCGACATCGTGGTGCGAGTCGGGACGGATGTGGTCAACCGCGGGTGGGCGCTGAACGAGGCCAGCCTGGAGAAGGGACCGCGGCTCGGCGTGCTCGGCGTGGTGTTGGAGGTGGATGGCCGCCCGGTCTCGTCGTTCGGCTGCGACGGTGTGCTGGTGTCGACCCCGACGGGATCCACCGCCTATGCGTTCTCGGCCGGCGGCCCGGTGCTGTGGCCGGACCTGGAGGCGATTCTGGTGGTACCCAACAACGCTCACGCTCTGTTCGCCCGCCCGATGGTGACCAGCCCGTTGGCCAGTATCGCGATCGAGATCGAGGCGAGCGGCAATGATGCCCTGGTGTTCTGCGACGGGCGCCGCGAGATGGTGGTGCCGGCCGGTGGCCGGCTCGAAGTGACCCGCTGCGGGACGCCGCTGAAATGGGTGCGGTTGGACTCGGCGCCGTTCACCGATCGGTTGGTGCGTAAGTTCCGGCTGCCGGTCACCGGATGGCGGGGACAGTAGATACCTGTGCTGTCAGAGATTCGTATCGAGTCGTTGGGCGCGATCAGTGCTGCCACCGCGGAGTTCGACCGCGGATTGACGGTACTCACCGGTGAAACCGGTACCGGTAAGACGATGGTGGTGACCAGCCTGCACCTGCTCGGTGGGGCGCGGGCGGATGCTACGAGGGTGCGTTCGGGTTCCGACCGTGCCGTGGTGGAAGGCCGTTTCAGCACAATCGAACTCGGTGAGGACGTGACCGGACGGGTCGAGGAGATCCTGGACTCCTCCGGCGCCGAGCGTGACGACGACGGCAGCGTCATCGCGGCCCGCTCGGTCAGCCGGGCCGGGCCGTCGCGCGCGTATCTCGGTGGGCGCAGCGTGCCGGCCAAATCGCTGAGCAGCTTCACCGCCCAGGTACTGACATTGCATGGCCAGAACGACCAGCTGCGGTTGATGCGGCCCGACGAGCAGCGGGCGGCACTGGACCGGTTCGCCGACGTCGACAAGCCGCTGGCCCGCTACCGCACTATCCGCGACGAGTGGCTGACGGCGCGCCGTGACCTGGCGGACCGCCGTCGGCGGGCCCGGGAACTGGCCCAGGAAGCCGACCGGCTCAGCTTCGGGATCCACGAGATCGATGCGGTCGCACCGGAAGCCGGCGAGGACGAGGCGATCGTTGCCGACATCCGCCGGCTGTCGGAACTCGACGCCCTGCGTGAAGCCGCGCAGACCGCCCGCTTCGCATTGGCCGGCGAGCTCGATGAGCCCACCCCGGAGTCCTTCTCGGCCGCCGACAGTGTGGGCCGCGCGCAGGCGGCGCTGGAGTCCACCGACGACTCGGCGCTGCAGGCATTGGCCGTCCGCCTGGCCGAGGCGATGGCGGTGATCGGGGACGTGTCCGGCGAACTCGGCGACTATCTGTCCGAATTGCCGAGCGACGCCAGCACTTTGGAGACCAAGCTGGCGCGGCAGGCCGAGCTGCGGACACTCACCCGCAAGTATGCCGCCGACGTCGACGGGGTGCTGGAGTGGTCTCGCGAGGCCGCCGAACGGCTGGCGCAGCTCGACGTGTCCGAGGAGAGCTTGGCCGCCCTGGACGGCAAGGTCTCCGAGCTGGAGGCTCAACTGGTCGCGACGGCAGGCGAACTCACCAAAGCCCGGTCCAAGGCCGCCAAGGGGCTGGCCAAGGCGGTGACCGCGGAACTGGCCGGGCTGGCCATGGCGAACGCGGTGTTCACCATCGGTGTCGCCCCGATGCCGGCTCGAGCCGACGATTCCGCGCCGGTGACCATGCCCGACGGTGAGATGGTGCACGCCGGTCATGACGGTGTGGACGCGGTCGAGTTCGGGTTCACCGCGCACCGTGGCGCGGATGTGCTGCCGCTGGCCAAGAGTGCCTCCGGCGGTGAGCTTTCCCGCGTGATGCTGGCCCTCGAGGTGGTGCTGTCGGCGTCGACGGCGGGTACCACGATGGTGTTCGACGAGGTCGACGCCGGGGTCGGCGGCCGCGCCGCAGTGCAGATCGGCCGCCGTCTGGCCCGGCTGGCGCGCACCCACCAGGTCATCGTGGTGACCCACCTGCCTCAGGTCGCGGCGTTCGCCGACGCCCATCTTGTGGTCGACAGCGGCAATGGCCGGGCCAAGTCCAGCGGCGTGCGCCGCATCGATGACGAGGACCGGGTCGCCGAGTTGGCCCGGATGCTGGCCGGATTGGGGGAGTCCGACAGCGGCCGGGCCCACGCCAGGGAGCTGCTCGAGGCCGCGCAGCAGGAGCGCAGTACGCCGTAGGCCGGCGCGCATTGCGATGAGTTCGCGCCAGGTTCGCAGTCGGTACGCAGAGACCTGCAATCACTACCGAAGGAGCATCCATGGCGGAATCAGTGAAGGGGCCGGCGAGCTACTTCCCGTCGATCGAGAAGAAGTACGGGCGGCCGATCGCTGAGTGGCAGGAGCTGATTCGCTCGTCGCCGTTGGCCAAGCACATGGAGTTGGTCGGTTGGCTCAAATCCGAGCACGGTATGGGCCACGGGCACGCCAACGCGTTGGTCGCCCATACCCTCGCCGAGGGGCGCGCCTAGCTCTGTTCGGCGGGCGGGCCCGGGTTGGCCGGCGACAACTCGGCGGAGCTCCACCGCAGTGGGCTGACGCGTGTCAGCTCTACCACCTCGTAGATCATGAAGTCGACCGCGCACTGTGCGCCCGCACTGGAATCGGCTTCGTCCCAGTTGATTTCGGCAGTCCCGGTGAGCTGGATCGTCGATCCGGACGACCAGTCGACCACCAGCAGCCCGCACCGCGAATTGGCGTCGATGTTGCCCAGCGTCATGAACATCGAGTTCCCGCGATAGTCCGGCCAGCGCAGCCGCTGCGGTGAGAGCACCTGCAGGAAGCCTGGATTGCCGCCCCGGTGGGACGCGTCGGCACTGCCCACCGCATCCGCCGAACCGATGAAGAAGGCGTCGGCGGTGGCGATGAGCTCTTGCTGCCGATCAGTCAGTGACTCGCCACGGTGCAACTCGGGCAGCTCCATCGCGGACCGCACCTCGGCGATGTCTCTGCGCGAGATGTACTTCGGGCAGTTCGAATACACCTGGTCGGTGTGGATCCGCAGGCCGGTCGCGAACGGCTCGGCGGAGCCGTTCACCCGCATGCGGCGCCGGGTCTGCGGCTCGATGGCGAGCATCCCGATCTGCTGGTCGTTGCGCAGCACATCGTGGAGCGGATCGCCCGGCACGGGCAGCGCCTCGATCGTGATTGTGCGCGGATCGTCGGCGTGGACGAAGCCGGGTGGACCAGCGATCAAGCTGGTCCACACCCGGCGTCTGTCGTCGGCCGCGGCGATCACGATCATCGGTTGTTCGGCGAGGAATGCGGCGGCGGCCGCGGGAACCTCGGTGCGGATCATCCGGCCGACGCGGGCGGCGATGGTCTCCTGTCCCATCCGCCGCTGCACCGCCAACTCACCCGAGTGATACACGATCACCTGCCCGACTCAGAAGAATCCGCAGGTGGGGGCCGCGCCGCTTGGCGCGGGAGCGGTCTGCGCCCCGTTCGGTGCGTACACCTCGAGCCGGGTTCCGTCCGGGTCGGTGAAGAAGATGCCGCCGGAGGCGGACCCCTCGCCGTGCGCGACGACGCCGTCGTGCGCGAACTCCGTGCCCAGCGCCTTCAGTGCGGCCTCGACGGTCCGCACCTCGTCGATACTGGCTGCCTCGAACGAAAGATGATGCAGGCCCGGCGTTTCCGCGGAGAACCGGCCATTGCTCTGCTGCCAGAGGGTCAGCCGTAGTGTCCCGCCCGTGCCGAGAAAGGCGTACCGGTGGTCGCCTTCGCCGTTGACGGCCAGCGGCTCGAATCCCAGCGCGTTCCGGTAGAAGGCGACGGAGCGGTCCAGGTCGGTGACGTTGATGCCGACGTGTCCGGTGGCGAGCTGGGGCGTGGTGGTCCCGGTCATGCAGTCCTCCTGAATGGCTAACCAATGTTGTTGCTTAAGCAGGTTAGAACGATGATGCGGAAGTCGTCAACCACCTAATTGGAGTTCGGTGGTTAGTCCGGCGGGTGGACCGTGGTGTCGGTGGCGCGTGGTTACCCTCAGGTATGCGTGATCCGCGCCCACATGTCGGCGAACCTCTTGCGCTGGATCTCCTGAACACCAGGTGGATGTCGGCGGATGGCCCACAGGACCTTCTCGCGGATGTCGAAGGACTGAGGTGCTGGTTGCTGGCCAACAGCCTGGAGGATCGCTGCGGGGCGGATGAGAAGGCGCGGATCGCGCTGGTCTCGGCCCGCGAGGCGATACTTCAGGCCCTGCAGGCGGGGTCCATCGATGAGGTGAACGAGGTGCTGGAACGGGGTCGGATCCGGCGCACGCTCACGCCGTCGGGTCCCGTTGAGACGGCCGAGGTCGCGCAGCCGGAATGGCTCGCCGGATGGCTGGCGGCGGATGATCTACTGCGGTTGCTGGGGGAGGCGCCCGACCGGATCAAGCAGTGCGCACATCCGCACTGCATCCTGTGGTTCCACGACACCTCGAAAAACGGGGCCCGGCGCTGGCACTCGATGGCCACCTGTGGCAACCGCACCAAGGCTGCGCGGCATTACGCGGCGAAGCGGGATTGAGACCGGACTGCTGTTACGGATGTGACGAAAGCCAACTTGTGGGGCTGGTGTTACGGCGCGCCTCCGCCGCCTGGCTGGCGATGCCCGACAGAATCGGCGCATGAAGATGTCCACGCTGCTCACCCGCAATGCCAGTACGCGTCCGGGAGTGACAGGCACTGCTCGAGTGGACCGCGATATCGACCGGCTGCTGCGGCGTGTCGGCCCTGGTGACATCGTCGTCCTCGACGCCCAGGACCTGGACCGGATCACGGCCGATGCGCTGGTTGAGGCCCAGATCGCCGGTGTCGTCAACGCCTCCCCGTCCATCTCGGGGCGCTACCCGAACCTGGGGCCGGAGGTGCTCGTCGCCAACGGCGTGGTGCTCATCGACGAGGCCGGGCCGGATGTCTTCAAGAAGATCAAGGACGGGGCGCGGATCCGCCTGAACAACGGCGGCGTCTACTCCGGTGACCGGCGCATCGCGGTGGGCACCGAGCGCAACGATCAAGAGATCCACGAGTTGATGCACGACGCCAAGAGCGGCCTGGTGGCGCATCTGGAAGCCTTCGCGGGCAACACCATCGAATTCATCCGCAGCGAGAGCCCGCTGCTCATCGACGGCATCGGAATCCCGAACGTCGACGTGGACCTGCACCGCAGGCACGTGGTGATCGTTGCCGAGGAGCCCGACGCCGCCGAGGACCTCAAGGCACTCAAACCGTTCATCAAGGAGTATCAGCCGGTGCTGGTCGGCGTCGGGGCCGGCGCGGACGTGCTGCGCAAGGCCGGGTACCGGCCCGCGCTGATCGTCGGTGACCCGGACAAGATGAGCGTCGAGGTGCTGCGGTGCGGCGCCCAGGTGGTGCTGCCTGCCGACGCCGACGGGCACGCCGCGGGTCTGGAGCGCATCCAGGACCTCGGGGTCGGCGCGATGACGTTCCCGGCCGCCGGATCGGCGGCGGACCTGGCGCTGCTGCTGTGCGACCACCACGGGGCGTCGCTGATCGTCACGGCCGGCCATACGGCCTCGATCGAGGAGTTTTTCGACCGTTCGCGCCAGCGCAGCAACCCGTCCACGTTCCTGACCCGGCTGAAGGTTGGGGAGAAGCTCGTCGACGCCAAGGCGGTGGCGACCCTGTACCGCAGCCGGGTGTCCGGCGGGGCGATCGCGCTGCTGGTGATGGCGATGCTGGTGGCGGTGGTCGTCGCGCTGTGGGTGTCCAGGGCCGACGGTGCCGTGCTCGACTGGGTCGTCGACTACTGGAACCGTTTCACGCTCTGGGTGCAGAGTCTCGTCAGCTGAACGGGTCGGTGAGCTGTGATCACACTACGTGCGCATGCGGTTTCATTGGCCGCCGTGTTCCTGGCGTTGGCCATCGGGGTGGCCCTGGGTTCGGGGCTGCTGTCGAACACCGTGCTGTCGGGTCTTCGTGACGACAAGAAGGAACTGCAGCACCAGATCGACACCCTCACCGACGGCAAGAACGCGCTGAACGAAAAACTGAATGCCGCAGGTGAATTCGACGCGCAGATGGCGCCGCGGATGGTGCGTGACGCCTTGAGGGACAAGTCGGTGGTGGTGTTCCGCACGCCGGATGCCGTCGATGGCGATGTCGACGCCGTCTCGCGGTTCGTGCGCGACGCGGGTGGCACCGTGACCGGCAAGGTCGCCCTCACCCAGGAATTCGTCGACGCGAATTCGGCCGACAAACTGCTCTCGGTGGTCAATTCACCGATCGTGCCGGCCGGTAAACAGCTGAGCACCGCAGCGGTGGATCAGGGCTCGCAAGCCGGCGACCTACTGGGCATCACGTTGCTGATCGACAAGAACCCGGCAGCGGCGCCCGTGGACGACACCCAGCGCCAAACTGTGCTCGCCGCGCTGCGCGACACCGGGTTCCTGACCTATGACGATCCGCACATCGGTGCGGCCAACACGGCGCTGATCGTGACCGGAGGTGGACTCGGCGAGGATGGCGGAAACCGGGGCGCAACCATGGCCCGGTTCGCCGCCGGGTTGGCACCGCACGGCACCGGGACGGTGCTCGCGGGACGCTCGGGGTCGGCTTCCGGAACCGGTCCAGTGGCCGTGACCAGGTCAGATGCCGGTCTCGCCGGCGTGGTCAGCACGGTGGACGACGCCGATTCCAGCGCCGGGCAGATCACCGCCGTGCTGGCACTCGGCGACCTTGTCGGCGGTGGCAAGCCCGGCAAATACGGAACCGGGCAGGGCGCGACGTCGGTGACCGTGCCGCAGTAGCGAGCCGCGACCACCCAACTGCTCCTCACATACGCGGCGCGCCAGCGGCGGCTTGTCGGCGTCGGTGTTAAGGTGAGATTCCGTGGGTCGGCAGGCCACAGCTAGTTTCGAGATCCCCTGCCAGTCGTCACGGAGGATGCTTTTGCCCGCCTTACGCAAGCACCCGAACACTGCCACCAAACACCTCTTCGTGACCGGTGGTGTGGCATCTTCACTCGGTAAGGGCTTGACCGCCTCGAGCCTCGGTCAGCTGCTCACCGCGCGGGGGCTGCAGGTAACCATGCAGAAACTCGACCCCTACCTGAATGTCGATCCGGGCACCATGAACCCGTTCCAGCACGGTGAGGTGTTCGTCACCGAGGACGGCGCCGAGACCGACCTCGACGTCGGCCATTACGAGCGGTTCCTGGATCGCAACCTCTCCCAGTCGGCCAACGTGACGACCGGTCAGGTGTACTCCACAGTCATCGCCAAGGAACGCCGCGGCGAGTACCTGGGCGACACCGTGCAGGTGATTCCCCACATCACAGACGAGATCAAGAGCCGGATCCTGGCCATGGCCGAGCCTGATTCGTCCGGACAGCGCCCCGACGTGGTGATCACCGAAATCGGCGGCACGGTGGGCGATATCGAGTCGTTGCCGTTCCTGGAGGCCGCCCGTCAGGTGCGCCATGAAGTCGGCCGGGACAACTGCTTCTTCCTGCACGTGTCGCTGGTGCCCTACCTGGCCCCGTCCGGTGAGCTGAAGACCAAGCCGACCCAGCACTCGGTGGCCGCGCTGCGCAGCATCGGCATCACCCCCGATGCCCTGATCCTGCGGTGTGATCGTGACGTCCCCGAACCGCTCAAGAACAAGATCGCGCTCATGTGCGACGTCGACATCGATGGTGTGATCTCCACGCCGGACGCGCCTTCCATCTACGACATCCCCAAGGTGCTGCACCGCGAGGAACTCGACGCGTACGTGGTGCGCCGGCTGAACCTGCCGTTCCGCGATGTGGACTGGTCGGAGTGGGACGATCTGCTCCGGCGGGTTCACGAGCCGCAGGAGACGGTCCGAATTGCCCTGGTGGGCAAGTACATCGACCTCTCGGATGCCTACCTGTCGGTGGCCGAGGCGCTGCGTGCCGGCGGCTTCAAACACCGCGCCAAGGTGGAGATCCGGTGGGTGGCCTCCGATGACTGCGAGACCGATGCCGGTGCGGTGGCCGCGCTGTCCGATGTCGACGGCGTGCTCATTCCCGGCGGGTTCGGTATCCGCGGCATCGAGGGCAAGCTCGGGGCCATCTCGTTCGCCCGCAAGCGCGGCCTGCCGGTCCTGGGTCTGTGTCTGGGATTGCAGTGCATCGTGATCGAGGCGGCCCGGACGGTCGGTATCGCCGGGGCCAACTCGGCCGAGTTCGATCCGAAGACGCCGGATCCGGTGATTTCCACGATGGCCGATCAGAAGGACGCCGTTGCCGGCGAGGCTGACCTGGGCGGCACCATGCGGCTGGGTGCGTATCCGGCCGTGCTGGAAGCGGGATCGATTGTGGCGGAGGCATACCAGGCCACCGAGGTGTCCGAGCGTCACCGGCACCGCTATGAGGTGAACAACGCCTACCGCGACCGGATCGCCGAGAGCGGGCTGCGCTTCAGCGGCACCTCGCCCGACGGGCATCTGGTGGAGTTCGTGGAGTACGACTCGAAGATCCATCCGTTCCTGGTCGGGACGCAGGCGCATCCCGAGCTCAAGAGCCGGCCGACGCGGCCGCATCCGCTGTTCGCGGCGTTCATCGGCGCGGCGCTGGACTACAAGGCCGAGGAGCGTTTGCCCGGCATGGACCTTCCCGAAACCTTCGTCGAGGAGGCCGGGGAGTCCGGGGAAGTGGTGGCCGGCGAAAGCCCTGTCGACGACACCGAAGCCGCTTCACTTGGCTGAACACGAGTTCGAGACTCTGTCCAGTGAAACCGTTTATGTCGGAAGCATTTTCGCGCTGCGCGCGGACGAGGTCAGCATGCCGGGCGGTGGTTCGGCCCGGCGCGAGGTCGTAGAGCACTACGGTGCGGTGGCCGTGGTGGCCCTCGACGAGGACGGCAACGTGGTACTGGTGTACCAGTACCGCCATCCGCTGGGCCGTCGGCTCTGGGAACTGCCCGCCGGCCTGCTCGACCTCGGCGGGGAACGACCCGAGGTGACCGCGGCCCGCGAACTCGCCGAAGAGGTCGGCCTGGCCGCCGAGCAGTGGCGGGTGCTCGTGGATCTCGATTCGACGCCCGGGTTCTCCGACGAGAGCGTGCGGATCTTTCTGGCCACCGGGCTGACCGACATCGGACGTCCCGAGGCCGAGCACGAGGAAGCCGACATGGCTGTCGAGCGGGTGCCGCTGAAAGAAGCCGTGCGGCAGGTGTTCTCCGGCGAGATCGTGAACGGTATCGCGGTGGCAGGCATTCTGGCGGCGCACGCGATGACCGGTGCGGAGGCCCTACGGCCGGTCGAGGCGGAGTGGATCGACCAGCCGACAGCGTTCAGGCGGCGAAAAGGCCTGTTATGAGGACTCCGCCACCGCCCCTGAAGACCGTGCTGGACAGCCAGGTTCAGGGCTACCTCGATCACCTGACGATCGAGCGGGGCGTGGCGGCCAACACCTTGAGCTCCTACCGGCGGGACCTGCGCCGCTACGCCGAACACCTGACCCAACGTGGAATCGCCGATCTGGCCAAGGTGACCGAGGCCGATGTCAGCGACTTCCTGATCGCTCTGCGCCGCGGGGACCCCGACGCGGGAGTGGCTGCGCTGTCGGCGGTTTCGGCGGCCAGGGCGGTGGTCGCGGTCCGCGGGCTGCACCGGTTCGCCACAGCCGAGGGCATGACCGAACTCGATGTCGCCCGCGGCGTGAAACCACCCACGCCCAGCCGGCGGCTGCCCAAGAGTCTCACTCTCGACGAGGTCCTCGCGTTGCTCGAGGCCGCCGGCGGGGACAGCGAGGCCGACGGTCCGCTGACGCTACGCAACCGGGCGCTGCTGGAGTTGCTGTACTCCACCGGGGCGCGAATCTCGGAGGCCGTGGGACTCGACGTCGACGACATCGACACCCACGCGCGCTCGGTGCTGCTGCGCGGCAAGGGCGGCAAACAACGGCTCGTGCCCATCGGCCGTCCCGCCGTCAGCGCACTCGACGCCTACCTGGTGCGGGGGCGTCCGGATCTGACCCGGCGGGGCCGCGGCACCCCGGGGATCTTCCTCAACGCCCGTGGTGGGCGGCTGTCGCGGCAGAGCGCCTGGCAGGTGTTGCAGGATGCGGCCGAGCGGGCCGGGATCACGTCGGCAGTCTCGCCGCACACGTTGCGGCACTCGTTCGCGACCCACTTGCTCGACGGCGGCGCCGACGTGCGCGTCGTGCAGGAACTGCTCGGCCACGCCTCGGTGACCACCACGCAGATCTACACCATGGTCACCGTGCACACGCTGCGCGAGGTCTGGGCGGGTGCGCACCCCCGAGCGCGTTAACCGCCCCGGTACTCCGACTCGAGCACCAGATCGGGCAGCAGGGTCTGGTACTCGGCATGCGTCTTGTGATGTTTCGTATCCCAGAGTGAACCCTGCTGCTCCTGCATGTAAGCCAGGTACTTCGGTGCTCCCGGAAGCTTCACGTTGTCGGCGACCACGACCGAGCCCCGGTGCAGCCAGCCGCGATCCAGCAGGCTCTGCAGATCGGTCAGGTAGGCGTTCTTGTCGTGATCGAGAAACACGAAATCCAGCCCGCCGGTGTCGAACCCATCGGCCGCCAGCGCATCGAGCGTGCGTCCGCCGTCGCCGATGGTCCCGACCACGCAGGTGATCCGGTCAGCCACTCCCGCGTGGGCCCAGATGCGCCGCGCGATGTCGGCGTTGGTGGAGGAGAACTCGACCGAGAACACCCGGGCCACCGGGGCGGCGCGGGCGATGCGCATCGCCCCGTACCCGCAATAGGTGCCCAACTCGAGGGCCAGCCGGGGATTGGCCCGGATCACCGCGGCGTCGAGCAGCGCCCCCTTCTCGTCGCCCACGTTGATCAGAAATGACTTCTCGTAGGCGAACTTGTCGATGGTGGCGATGACGTCGTCGAGGTCGCCCGCGCGGGCGTTGGCCACGACGTAATCGGCGGCGGCGGCCTCCCGGCCATCGCCCCACTGCCCGGTGCGCGCGAAGTGTCTGGCGCCGATTCCCATCCGGATGAACGACCACCGCAACAGCGGTAGCCGCTGTTTGAGACTCATGACGCACACCATATGCGCCAGATTGCCCGCGGGTCTGCCCGTCCTGGCTGCGTAGCGACGTTAAACTTGCCGGGATGTGCGCCAAGACTGCGGGATGCCTGACCGGTGGCGGTCAGGCATGAACGACGACGGCGGGCACGACGGACTGTTTGAGCACAGCTCACCCGAGCTCGGGCTGACCGGGCGGCCACCGCGCGACATTCCCGAACCGCGGCCCCGTTCGACGCACGGCCCGGCCAAGGTCATCGCGATGTGCAATCAGAAGGGCGGGGTCGGCAAGACCACTTCGACCATCAATCTGGGCGCCAGCCTGGCCGAGTACGGCCGCCGGGTCCTGCTGGTCGACCTGGACCCGCAGGGCGCGCTGTCGGCGGGCCTCGGGGTCCCGCACTACGAACTCGAGCACACGGTGCACAACCTGCTGATCGAACCTCGGGTGTCGATCGACGACGTCGTGATCAAGACCCGGGTCAGCGGCATGGACCTGGTACCCAGCAACATCGACCTGTCGGCCGCCGAGATCCAGCTGGTCAACGAGGTGGGCCGGGAGCAGTCACTGGCCCGGGCCCTGTACCCGATCCTCGATCGCTACGACTACGTGCTGATCGACTGCCAGCCGTCGCTGGGCCTGCTCACGGTCAACGGTCTGGCCTGTGCCGATGGTGTGATCATCCCCACTGAATGCGAGTATTTCTCGCTGCGCGGGCTGGCCCTGCTGACCGACACCGTGGACAAGGTGCACGACCGGCTCAACCCGAAACTGTCGATCAGCGGCATCCTGGTGACGCGTTACGACCCGCGCACGGTCAACGCGCGTGAGGTCATGGCCCGCGTCGTGGAGCGGTTCGGCGATCTGGTGTTCGACACCGTGATCACACGGACCGTGCGGTTCCCGGAGACCAGTGTGGCCGGTGAGCCCATCACCACCTGGGCGCCGAAATCGGGCGGCGCGTTGGCCTACCGATCGCTGGCACGCGAAGTCATCGACCGGTTCGGCGCGTGAACGATGTCCTGAACACCCCGACTACCGATGGTGCCGAAGCGGATCCCGCGGCCGGGGATGAGCCGACTGCCGGTGATCAGCAGAACCGCTTCCAGGTTCGGCTCACCAACTTCGAGGGGCCGTTCGACCTGCTGTTGCAGCTGATCTTCGCGCACCGCCTCGACGTCACCGAGGTGGCGTTGCACCAGGTCACCGATGATTTCATCGCCTACACCAAGGAGATCGGGGCCCGTCTCGAACTGGACGAGACCACGACGTTCCTGGTGATCGCAGCCACGTTGCTGGATCTGAAGGCCGCCCGGCTGCTGCCCTCTGGTGAGGTTCACGACGAAGAGGATCTCGCCCTCCTCGAGGTCCGCGACCTCTTATTCGCCCGCCTGCTGCAGTACCGCGCGTTCAAACACGTCGCGTTGATGTTCGCAGAACTCGAGGCCGCGGCGCTGCGCAGCTACCCGCGCGCAGTGTCGCTGGAGGACCGGTTCTCCGACCTGCTGCCCGAGGTGATGCTCGGTGTCGACGCCGGGAAGTTCGCGGAGATCGCGGCCGCTGCCCTCACCCCGCGTCCTGTGCCGACGGTCGGCATCGACCACATTCACGCGCCCAAGGTGTCGGTGCCCGAACAGGCCCACCGGATCATCGCCCTGCTCGAACAGCGCGGGATCGGCGAATGGGCAACTTTCTCCGAACTCGTGGCAGAGTGCACGGACGGAATCCAGATCGTCGGCCGCTTCCTGGCGCTGCTCGAACTGTTCCGGGCCAGGGCGGTAGCATTCGAGCAACCAGAACCGCTTGGAGTGCTCCAGGTTTCGTGGACCGGAGATCGGCCGACCAGCGAACATCTGGCAACCGCTGATGCGGAAGAATAGCGAGAACAATGACTGACGAGATCTCCGATTCCGGAGTGCAGTCCGAAGATGCCCCGGGTGATGCGATCCCGGTCGGAGATGATCTGGGCATCGATGTGGCGACGGTTCCCGAGCTTGAGGACGGTGAACTGGGTGCCGTGCTCGAAGCGTTGTTGCTGGTAGTGGACACGCCGGTGACGGTCGATGCGCTGGCCTCGGCGACCGAACAGCCCGCCTACCGGGTGATGGCCAAGCTGCGTCTGATGGCCGATGACTTCGCCGCCCGGGACAGCGGCATCGACCTGCGCGAGGCCGCAGGGGGTTGGCGGATGTACACCCGGGCGCGCTACGCCCCGTACGTCGAACGTCTGCTGCTCGACGGTGCCAGGTCGAAGCTGACCCGGGCCGCACTGGAGACTCTGGCCGTGGTGGCCTACCGCCAACCGGTGACCCGGGCGCGGGTGAGTGCGGTGCGCGGCGTCAACGTGGACGCGGTGATACGGACACTGGTGGCCCGCGGCCTGATCACCGAGGCGGGCACCGACCCCGACTCCGGCGCGGCGGCGTTCGCCACCACCGAGCTGTTCCTGGAACGGCTGGGGTTGTCCTCGCTGTCCGATCTGCCGGACCTCGCGCCTCTGCTGCCCGACGTCGATGTGATCGACGACCTGAGCGAATCACTCGGTGACGAGCCGCGTTTCGCCAAACTCAACGGGGGCTCATCCGGCAGCAATCAGCCGCTGGGCTTCGACGTGGACAAGGACTGACATGGCTGAAGAAGGCGTAAGGCTGCAAAAAGTGTTGTCCCAGGCGGGAATTGCGTCCCGTCGGGTGGCCGAGCGGATGATCACCGACGGTCGCGTCGAGGTGGACGGCCGGCTGGTGACCGAGCTCGGCACCCGTGTCGACCCGGCGGTCGCCGACATCCGGGTGGACGGTTCGCGCGTCATTCTCGACGACACCTTGGTGTATCTGGCGATCAACAAGCCGCGCGGCATGATGTCCACGATGTCCGACGAGAAGGGCCGCCCGTGCGTGGGGGACCTGGTGGAGCACCGGGTTCGGGGTAACAAGAAGCTGTTCCACGTGGGTCGGCTCGATGCCGACACCGAGGGGCTGCTGCTGCTGACCAACGACGGGGAGCTCGCCCACCGGTTGATGCACCCCTCGTACGAGATCCCCAAAACCTATGTGGCGACGGTGATCGGCACGGTGCCGCGCGGACTCGGTAAAAAGCTGCGTGCCGGTGTCGAACTGGACGACGGCCCCGCGCATGTCGATGACTTCGCGGTGGTGGACACCGTTCCGGGCAAGACCCTGGTGAAGGTCACCCTGCATGAGGGCCGGAACCGCATCGTGCGGCGGATGCTGGCCGCAGTGGATTTCCCGGTGCAGGAACTGGTCCGCACCGACATCGCTTCGGTGGCGCTCGGCGAGCAGCGACCGGGCAGTATCAGAGCGCTCAGCCGCAAGGAAATCGGCGAGCTTTATCAGGCGGTGGGAATGTGAGCGGATCTCTGGTGGTGGCGGTCGACGGGCCGGCAGGGACCGGAAAGTCTTCGGTTTCAAGAGGTTTGGCGCAGGCCCTGGGGGCCAGCTACCTGGATACCGGCGCGATGTACCGCATCGTCACCTTGGCGGTGCTGCGCGCCGGGGCCGACCTGGACGATGCCGAGGCGATCGACGCGGTGGCGTCCGGCGCGGTGATCGGCGTGGGTTCGGATCCCGGAGAGGACCGCGCGTACCTCGCCGGCGAGGACGTCTCGGACGAAATCCGTGGCGACGAGGTGACCCGAGCGGTGTCGGCGGTGTCGGCGGTGCCCGGGGTGCGTGCCCGGCTGGTCGATCTGCAGCGTGAGTTGGCATCGACGGGTGGGCGTGTGGTGGTGGAGGGCCGCGATATCGGGACCGTGGTGCTGCCCAAGGCCGACGTCAAGATCTTCCTCACCGCGTCGGCCGAGGAGCGCGCACGGCGCCGCAACGCCCAGAACGTCGCGAGCGGACTGCCCGATGACTACGAGACGGTGCTCGCCGACGTGCAGCGGCGCGACCACCTGGATTCCACGCGGGCCGTATCGCCGTTGCGGGCGGCCGAGGACGCGCTGGTGGTAGACACCAGCGAGATGGACCAAACACAGGTCGTGGCACACCTTCTCGACCTGGTGACCCAGCATGCGGGGGTGCGACGATGAGCGACTCGGGCGGAGACGGCACCTGGTCGGACGAAAGCGACTGGGAGCTCAGCGACGAGGTCGCCGAGGTTCTGGAGGAGGCCGCCGCGCCACCTCCCGTCGTCGCCGTCGTCGGCCGGCCCAACGTCGGGAAATCGACTCTGGTGAACCGGATCCTGGGGCGTCGTGAAGCCGTCGTGCAGGACATCCCCGGGGTGACCCGCGACCGGGTGTCCTACGACGCGAACTGGCTGAACCGCCGGTTCATGGTGCAGGACACCGGCGGATGGGAACCCGACGCCAAGGGCCTACAGCAGCTGGTGGCCGATCAGGCTCTGGTGGCGATGCGCACCGCCGACGCGATCATCCTCGTGGTCGACGCGGTCGTTGGTGCCACCTCGGCCGACGAGGCGGCGGCCCGGATGCTGCGCAAGTCGGGCAAGCCGGTCTTCCTGGCCGCCAACAAGGTTGACACGCAGCGGGGCGAGTCCGATGCCGCGGCACTGTGGTCGCTGGGCATCGGCGAACCGCACGCGATCAGCGCCATGCACGGCCGGGGCGTGGCCGATCTGCTCGACACGGTGATGGAGAAGCTGCCCGAGGTTTCGGAGGTCGGTGGCAGCGGTGCCGGCGGCCCCCGCCGCGTGGCGCTGGTGGGCAAGCCGAATGTCGGCAAGAGCTCGCTGCTGAACCGGCTGGCCGGCGACGAGCGCTCGGTGGTGCACGACGTCGCGGGCACCACGGTCGATCCCGTCGACTCGCTGATCGAATTGGGCGGCAAGACTTGGCGTTTCGTCGACACCGCCGGTCTGCGTCGCAAGGTCGGCCAGGCCAGCGGCCACGAGTTCTACGCCTCGGTACGCACCCACGGCGCGATCGATGCGGCCGAAGTGGCGATCATGCTGATCGATGCCTCCCAGCCGCTGACCGAGCAGGACCTGCGGGTGCTGTCGATGGTGATCGAGGCCGGGCGTGCACTGGTCATCGCGTTCAACAAATGGGACCTGGTCGACGAGGACCGGCGGTACCTGCTGGACAAAGAGATCGACCGCGAACTGGTGCAGGTGCAGTGGGCGCCGCGGGTCAACATCTCGGCGATGACCGGCCGGGCGGTGCAGAAGCTGGTGCCGGCGCTGGAGACCTCACTGGCGTCCTGGGACAAGCGGATCTCGACCGGACAGCTCAACAACTTCCTGAAAGAGATCGTCTCCGCGACGCCGCCGCCGGTGCGCGGTGGCAAGCAGCCCAAGATCCTGTTCGCCACCCAGGCGGCCACCCGGCCCCCGACCTTCGTGCTGTTCACCTCCGGGTTCCTGGAGGCCGGTTACCGCCGGTTCCTGGAGCGACGCCTGCGTGAGCAGTTCGGTTTCGAGGGCAGCCCGGTGCGGATCAATGTCCGGGTCCGCGAGAAGCGCGGAGCACCGAAGAAGCGCTAGCGATCTGTGCTCGCTGGGTTACGCCCAGCGTGACGCGCCGTACACGAGTCGGGCCGATAGGGTGGCCCGAGTGTCTGTCACCCACATGATCCTGATCGCACTGGCCGGCGTCGGCGCGGGAGCGATCAACGCCATCGTCGGGTCCGGCACGCTGATCACTTTCCCCACGCTGGTGGCGCTGGGGATTCCGCCGGTCACGTCGACGATGTCGAATGCCGTCGGTCTGGTCGCCGGCGGGGTGTCGGGCACGTGGGGTTACCGGCGAGAACTGCGCGGGCAGTGGAAGCGGCTGCGCTGGCAGATTCCCGGATCGCTGATCGGTGCCGGGCTGGGCTCCTGGCTGCTGCTGCACCTGCCGGAAAAAGTGTTCGTCACGGTGGTGCCGATCCTGCTCATCCTGGCGCTGGTGCTGGTGGTGGTCGGCCCGCGGATCCAAGCCTGGGTGCGGCAGCGCGCCGAGGCCTCGGGTCAGTCGGCAGACCATGTCAGCCCGCAGCGCATGGTTGTGCTGGTGATCGGCACGTTCGCCGTTGGTGTCTATGGCGGATACTTCACCGCAGCCCAGGGGATCCTGCTGATCGCGGTGATGGGTGCGCTGCTGCCGGAGTCCATGCAGCGCATGAACGCCGCCAAGAACCTGTTGTCGTTGCTGGTCAATATCGTGGCCGCGCTCGCTTACACGCTCGTCGCGTTCGACCGGATCAGCTGGGAAGCGGCGGGTCTGATCGCAGTCGGTTCGCTGATCGGTGGCTTCCTCGGGGCCCACTACGGCCGCCGGCTGTCGCCGAACGCATTGCGCGCGGTCATCGTGGTGGTGGGCCTGATCGGGCTGTACCGACTACTGACGGTGTGAGCCTGTCGGCGGGTTTCCCCCTGGACTCTTGTAGGCTTGCCCAGTCTGTCTGACGACGAGGGAGAGGAGCGACCGGTGGCTGAACGTGCATACCGCACTGCACCTTCAGCCCTTGCTGCTCTCGAGCCGTTCTGGCCGTCGCGCCGGTTGATGGCTTTCGACGAATGGTGTCGCGCGCGCATCTGATCCGCGCCCGTCAGTCATCAGGTCGCCCGGCGACCACAATCGAAAGCAGCCGAACCCATGCGTTCGCTTCTGATCTTCACGCTCGTCGGCCTCGGAGCCCAGTTGGTCGATGGTGCTCTCGGCATGGCGTTCGGTGTCACCGCCACGACCATGCTGGTGCTCAGCGGGGTGGCTTCGGCACAGGCCAGTGCCGCGGTGCACCTGGCCGAGGTGGGGACGACGCTGGCGTCAGCGGTGTCGCACTGGCGTTTCAAGAACATCGATTGGCCGCTGGTGGCCAAGCTCGGGCTTCCGGGCGCGGTAGGTGCGTTCGCAGGTGCCACGGTGCTGTCATCGCTGTCGACGGAATCCGCGGCACCGCTCATGGCGGCAATCTTGCTGGGTATCGGTATCTACGTGCTGTTGCGTTTCTCGTTGGGCGCTCCGCTGACCCTGGGGGAGCACGGCACCAGTCACAGCGCGAAGTTTCTCGCCCCACTGGGCCTGTTCGGCGGCTTCATCGACGCATCGGGTGGGGGCGGCTGGGGTCCGGTGACCACCAGCACCCTGCTGTCGCAGGGTAAGACGGCCCCGCGGACCGTGATCGGTTCGGTGAGCGCCTCGGAATTTCTGGTATCGGTGTCGGCGTCGATCGGCTTCCTGGTCGGGCTCCGCCAGGAATTCCTGGAGAACTGGCCCGTGGTGCTCGGGCTCATGGTCGGCGGAGTGATTGCCGCACCATTCGCCGCCTGGTTGGTAAGCCGGGTCAACCCGGCGCTGCTCGGTGCGGCCGTCGGTGGCGTGATCCTGCTGACCAACAGCCAGAAGCTGGTGCACTACTTCGGCGTGCACTGGCCGTGGTCGACAGGGATCTACGCGGCGATCGTGGTGGCGTGGGCGGCGCTGTTGGTCCGGGCTTGGCAGACGTCGAGGTCGCCGCGGGATGTCGCCGATTCGGTGGTCGCCACTGCCGGAGAGCCGGTGGGGCGGGGCTAGCCGGACCCGTTTGCACGCTGCGGCAAACCGACGTACATCGTCTTGTGCAGCGACAGTACGTGATTGCGGGCAATCTCGGATGCCGCTCGGCTGTCGCGTCGGCGTAGCGCCTCCACCAGTTGCGCGTGCTCGCGATTGGACTGGTGCAGGTAACTGATCGGGTACGGGATGAAGTACCGGTACAGCCCGTGCAGCACGTCGCAGTACGTGTTCATTGCCCAGTCGAGACCGCTTGCCGCGGCGACTGATTCGTGGAAGCGCTGATCGGCGCTGTGGAAGCCGGTCCAGTCGGTGGTCGCGGCCGCCTCTGCGACGATGGCCGCGAGTGCATCGAGTTCCTCGTCGGTTGCGGTGTGCGCCGCGGCGGCGCTGAGCGCGTCCTCAGCCAGTGCGCGCAGGTCGATCAGGCGGCGCACCTCGGCGGCGTCGGCGCGGAACGCGGCTGACGGACGATCGGTGTCGGGCGTGACGCGGGCACCGCTGTGAGCGACGAATGTCCCGCCGGCCCGGCCGCGCCGACGGATCACCAAACCCTCGTCGGCCATCGACTGCAGGGCCCGGCGGACGGTGGCGACGCTGACGTCGAGCGCTTCGGCGATGTCGGGTTCGGCGGGCAGCCGTTCCCCGGTGGCCATCAGGTCCAACTCCATGGCCAGTTCAAGGCGCGCCCGGACCGTATCGGCCGCACTGAGTCGGGTGATGCCCGCGACCGCTGGGGCGCTCAGCGCCGGGTGCGCGTCACCGACCTGCAACGTCATGGCACTCAGGGTACGGGAGCTATTGCGCTATTCGTTCATGCTGAACTAATATCTCGCTAAATTCGCTCAATTTGGGCTATTAACTTTTCGGAGGTCCTGGGTGTCCGGATCCATCACGGTCGCTGCCGTTCAGGCGGCGCCTCTGGACTTGGCGGGCCTGCCGATATTCGGCCGGGACGACACCGTCGCGCAGTTCGCGGCCGACGTGCTGCGGGTTCGGGACGCCGTGGCAGGCCCCGCGCTGATCGTGTATCCGGAGATCCACCTCTTCGGCACCGACGACACCGGATTATTGGCCGCGGCAGCCGACCCGCTGGACGGTCCGCTGATCGGGGCGCTCGGCGAGGTTGCCCGCGCCGCTGACGCCTGGCTCGTACCCGGTTCCGTCTGTGAGCTGGGAGACAACGGTGAATTCTTCAACACCGCACCGATTTTCGCGCCCGACGGACACCTGGCGGCGTTCTACCGCAAGATCTTCCCCTGGCGGCCGTTCGAGAAGTACACACCGGGTGGTCATTTCGTCACCGCCGACATCCCCGACGTGGGCCGGATCGGCTTGTCGATCTGCTACGACGCCTGGTTCCCCGAGGTGAGTCGCCATCTCGCCTGGATGGGTGCCGACGTGATCGTCAACGTCGTCAAGACCACCACCGCCGACCGGCATCAGGAGCTGGTGCTGGCGCGGGCGAATTCGATTGTGAACCAGGTGTTCACGGTGAGCGTCAACTGTGCGGGCCCGGTCGGGATGGGCCGCAGCATCATCGTCGACCCGGAAGGTGCTGTACTGCAGGAGAGTCCAGATGAGACGCCTGGGGTGCTCTACCAGCACATCGACTTCGGGGTCGTCGCCGCGGTACGCGAGCGCGGCACCGCCGGGACCAACCGGATGTGGGATCAGTTCGGACCGTCCGACCGCCCGATAGCACTGCCGCTGTACGACGGGCGGATCGATCCGCAGCGCTGGTCACCCTCGAACGTCAACGCCGACTGAAAGGCACCGCAATGACAGGCACATCAAGCGGCCCACCGACTTTGGTGCGTGCCCTAGGGCTGCGCTCACTTGTGCTGTTCGGTCTGGCGTACATGACACCGCTGATCGTGCTCGGCATCTTCGGCGTGGTCGCGGCCGCGACAGCCGGGGCGTCGGCGTCGGCGTACCTGATCGCGTTGGTGGCCATGCTGTTCACGGCGTCCAGCTATGGCCGGATGGCGGCGGCCTACCCGGTGTCCGGATCGGCCTACACCTACGTGCGTCGCACGATCGATCCGCGCATCGGATTCCTCACCGGCTGGGCGGTGCTGCTCGACTATCTGTTCCTGCCCATGGTGATCTGGCTGATCGGGGCGGCCTACCTGGAGGCGCAGTTCCCCGGGGTGCCCGGTTGGGTGTGGGTGCTCGGATTCATTGTGATCACCACCGTGCTCAACGTCGTCGGCATCAAGGTGGCCGACAAGGCCAACTACGTGCTGATGGCGTTCCAGTTGCTGGTCATCGTGTTGTTCGTGGCGCTGTCGGTCGCCTCGGTGTTCCGCAGCGGTGGTGCCGGTGGGCTGGTCAGTTCCAGCCCGTTCACCGGAGTCGGCGCCGGCATCGGGGGAGTGACGGCCGGTGCCGCGATCGCCGCCTACTGCTTCCTGGGTTTCGACGCGGTCACCACGTTCACCGAAGAAGCAATCGACCCGCGCAAGAACATGCCGCGCGCCATCATGCTCATCGCGTTGATCGGCGGTTCGATCTTCCTGATCGTCGCCTACACCACCCAATTGGTGCATCCCGGTGGGGAATTCAGCGATTCGTCGTCGGCGGCACTGGAGATCGCCAAGCAGATCGGCGGCAACCTGTTCGGAGCGGTGTTCCTGGCGGGCTTGATCCTCGCTCAGTTCGCGTCCGGCATCGCCGCGCAGGCCTCGGCCTCGCGTCTGCTGTTCGCGATGGGCCGCGACGGCACCTTGCCACGGTCGGTTTTCGGCACCCTCAGCGCCAAGTTCCGCACCCCGGCGGCGAACCTCGTCATGGTCGGCACGGTGGGCCTACTGGCGATGTTCCTCGATGTGGCGACCTCGACGTCATTCATCAACTTCGGGGCATTCGTGGCGTTCACCCTTGTGAACGTGTCGGTGGTTGTCTACTACTTCCGTCGCCGCGCCGCGGGCGAGGTACACAACCCGCTGCTGTACGTCGTCGCGCCGGCGATCGGTGCGGTCATCACGTCGTACCTGCTGCTGCAGCTCGACAACCGGGCGATCATCCTCGGGTTGTGCTGGCTGGGAGTCGGCATCGTCGTGCTGGCCGTGACGAGTCACGGTTTCAAGGGGCTGCCACCGGAGATCGCCGTCGACGAGGCCGAGACGGCGATCGCCGAACCCGCGGCGCAGTGAGCCTCACCGTGTGACCGATGGGGCGGATTAGAAGAAGGGTGGGCGGCTACGGTAAGCTTTCGACTCGCTGCCGGTGCAAGCCGGAAGCAAGCGGGCTGTGGCGCAGCTTGGTAGCGCACTTGACTGGGGGTCAAGTGGTCGCAGGTTCAAATCCTGTCAGCCCGACCATGAAAATAAACTCGCCGGCGGAAGCCGAGCGAGTTTTTTCATGTTCGGGGGACATGATGCCGGGAGCCGAAGCGCCCGCCGAGGTACGAGGCGGTCGCGCCGGCGGCTCCTGTCAGCCCGACACAGATCAAAGGCACTTTCGCGCATGCGGAGGGTTCCCTTTCGGCAGTTTTTCGGCGGCTTGGCGCAAACGTCATTGACGGTGCGCTGTCGACTACGGCAAGGGCTCTTCAACCCGAACATGCGAAGCCAGCCGGAACCACACGCGTTGGGTGATTGCGAACGACGTGCACGTCCGTATCGGAATCACGGAAGACAAGTCTGACCGGTGGTGACACGATACTGAGGTGATCGAAACGGAGTCAGGTCCGTGAGATGACCACCGCAGAGCGGTCCTGCGGATCGTGCGGCACTGCGCTGAACGAGAAGGCCAAGTTCTGCAGCGAGTGCGGTGCAGCCGTCTCGGCCGATTCGCCACCGGCCGAGTACAAGCAGGTCACCGTGCTGTTCGCCGACGTGGTGCACTCGATGGACATCGCGGCAGCAGTCGGGGCGGAGCGATTGCGCGAGATCATGACCAACTTGGTCAACAGCGCGACAGCTGTCGTGCAGCGTTACGGCGGCACGGTGGACAAGTTCACCGGCGATGGCCTCATGGCCGTGTTCGGTGCGCCGGTCGCACTGGAGGATCACGCTCTTCGTGCCTGTCTCGCGGCGCTGGGCATCCAGGAGGAGGCGAAGCGGCTCGCCGTCGACATTGACGTCCGCGACGGCGTGGAACTGGCTCTGCGAGTGGGCCTGAACTCTGGCGAGGTGATCGCCGGTGAACTTGGTCGAGGACCATTCGGTTACACCACGATCGGTGAGCAAGTCGGAATGGCGCAACGAATGGAATCGGTGGCCCCGCCCGGCGGAGTGATGCTCAGCGCGTCCACCGCGCGGTTGGTCGACGGCGCGGCGACCGTCAGTGAAGTTGAGCGTGTCGACATCAAAGGCACCGATCGACCAGCGCGTGCCCAACGTCTCCTGGGCGTGCCGGAGGGCCGTCACATTGTCCGGCGAACTGAGTCGAATCTCGTTGGACGGCAATGGGAGATGTCCACCGTCGAAGGTCTGTTGGACCGCGCCATCGAAGGCCATGGCTGTGTGGTCGGCGTGGTGGGCTCACCTGGCATCGGTAAGAGCCGTTTAGTACGCGACGTTGCCGCGATAGCTCGAAGCCGCAACGTGGAGGTGTTCACCACATTCTGCGAATCGCACGCCACTGACGTTCCGTTTCGTGTGGTGGCCCGACTATTGCGCGCCGCCACCGGGGTTGAGGGTCTTGCCGCACACGTGGCCCGCGCCCATATTCGTACGCGAGTTCGCGACGCCGACCCCGAGGACCTGACGCTCTTCGAGGACCTGCTAGGTATCGCTGATCCCGACATCGAGCTACCGAACATCGACCCGGACGCGCGGCGCAGGCGGTTGACTGCGTTGGTCAATGGCGCATCCCTGGCCCGCCAGGCCGCAACGGTCTACGTCATCGAAGACGCCCACTGGATCGATGAGGTCAGCGAATCGATGCTGGCCGAGTTCCTCACTGTGATCCCGCAGACCCCCTCGCTGGTGCTGGTTACCTACCGACCCGAATACCACGGCGTCTTGAGCCGCGTGGCCGGGGCCCAGACCGTTGCCCTTGCACCGCTAAGTGATTCAGAAACCATGGAGCTGGTCTTCGAGTTGATCGGCCAGGACCCCTCGGTAGGCGAGATCGGCCAAAAGATCGGCGAGCGGGCGGCCGGCAACCCATTTTTCGCCGGGGAAATCGTGCGCGAACTGGCCGAGCGGGGCGTGCTGCTGGGACAGACCGGCGTATACGTATCGACCGCAACGGGTGGAGAGATCAGTGTGCCTGCCACGTTGCAGGCCGCCATCGCCGCTCGCGTGGACCGGTTGAATCCAAAAGCCAAGCGCACGCTCGGCGCGGCAGCGGTCATTGGCTCGCGGTTTGGCCCGGACCTGCTCACTGCGCTGGGCGTCGAAGCTGTCGTCGACGATCTGCTGGCCGCTCAGCTCATCGATCAGGTCAGCTTCACCCGGAAACCCAAGTATGTGTTCCACCATCCGCTGATTCGCATGGTGGCCTACGAGGCTCAGCTGAAATCCGATCGAGCAGAGCTGCATCGGCGAGTCGCGGCCGCGATCGAATCCCGGGACCCGGCAGCGGCCGATGAGAATGCAGCGCTGATCGCCGAACACCTACAGGCCAGCGGTGATCTGCAGACCGCCTACGGCTGGCACATGCGGGCAGCAACCTGGGCGACCAACCGTGACATCGGCGCGGCGCGGCAAAGCTGGGAGCGAGCCGTAGAGATCGCCGACGCGCTACCGGTCGACGATCCGTACCGAGCGGCGATGCGTATCGCTCCTCGCACCATGTTGTGCGGAACCGCGTATCGCGTCCATGCCAACGTGGCAGGCGACCGCTTTGATGAATTGCACAAGCTGTGCAGTGCCGCCGGAGACAAAGCGTCGCTGGCCATCGCAATGGCAGGACTGGTGATCGATCTGGCGTTTCAGGACCGGATACGTGACGCGTCGCAGCTGGCATCCGAAGCCATGACCCTTATCGAGTCAATCGGCGACGCGACGTTGACAGTGGGGCTATCTTGGCCCGCGATCTACGTCAAGATGGAGTGCGCCGAGGTCAGCGACGTACTGCGCTGGTCACAGCAGGTTATCGACCTGGCAGACGGTGATCCGTCGAAAGGCAACTTCATCTTCGGATCACCGCTAGCCCTTGCATACACGTCGCTGGCTTTTGCCCGGTATTGCCTGGGCCTTACGGGTTGGCGCGACGTCCTGCAACACAGTCTGGACATCGCCCGCAGCGCCGACCCCATGTCCTACACCACGGTGATCACCTACATCTACCTCCCGGGCATTCCCTTCGGCGCGTTGAG
This sequence comes from Mycobacterium sp. DL99, assembly GCF_004762045.1. GTDB lineage: Bacteria > Actinomycetota > Actinomycetes > Mycobacteriales > Mycobacteriaceae > Mycobacterium. The sequence goes on along the minus strand of NZ_SJOM01000007.1, from coordinate 3,618,582 downwards.
GCCCGACGAGCGCACGATGTGCGAGATCGAAGATGCATTGCGGATTGCCGAACGATCCAGTGATGACCTAGCGTTGGCCTTCGCCCGGTGGACGTTGGGCCTTGCGTTGATGCATCGCCCGACGGCTGCGGAGCGCGACCGCGGACGGCAGCTACTGACGGAAGTCCGCGAAATGTTCGTAAGCGGGAGCCACAACCTGGGTGATCTACCGATCGTCAACGTCTACGCCGCCCGTGAGATGGCGCGGCATGGACAGTGTGATGAGGCGATGTCGCTCATGCGTACCGCCGTCGATCACTTGTTCCCGGACGGATGGCTGCAGGGGTGGGGCATTGTTGCAACCGATGTACTGGTCGAGACACTGCTTGATCGCGGACGCGATGGTGATGTAGCTGAGGCCGAGGCAGCAATCGACCGGGTAGCGGCCGCACCAGCTGAACAGCATTTTGTGATGCGCGACATCTGGCTTTTGAGGCTCCGTGCTCGCCTCGCGCGGGCTCGCGGGGATGCCACGGCTTACGCGGACCTGCGGGCCCGCCACCTCGACATGGCGAAAAAGCTTGGCCTCGACGGCCATATCGCGTGGGCCGAAGCAATGTAATGACACGCGGAGCTGTTCTGGTTCTCGCCAGCTGACAACACGTCTAGACCGTCGGCACTGTTCGATGACGAAGTCGTCCGCGGCGAACCGGCCGATGGCATCGGCTTCATGGGCGTTCCAGACGTCATCCCAGAACGCCGTGACGATGCCGCGGCCGGCGCGAGCTTGGGTATGTCTACGGAGACCCATCGGGGTCGGGTACTTCGCGACGCCTGCGGAGCTGATCACCAGCTGTGGCGAGGTTGGCCATCGCGTTCTTGACGGTCGACGCGCCGGA
>NZ_SJOM01000007.1:3297905-3617604 GCF_004762045.1 Mycobacterium sp. DL99 | reverse complement strand
AATACGCCTCTCGTGGTTGAGATTCGGTAGTGACATAGAGCTTTGCGATCCCTGTGGTGAAGGGGCTCTGCCGCATCGACGGGTCGAGTTTTCAAACGGTGAACAAAGGCGAGGAATTGAGGCGGCGTTCCGTCTAGTGGGGGTCCGGCAGGACCTCAGCGCCAGCCATGCAACACATCAAAGGCACCTGCCCGTGTGTTTTGCTCTCAACCGTGTTCCTCCCGCATTGCGACGATCGCTAGACGCTAGCGAAAACCAACGTCGTTGATACGGGCAAAAATCGGGATGATTCGAAACACTCCGATGCGCGGACGCGAGGCTCAGAAGCCCAGACCGATTCCCAAACCGAATTCGAAGTCCACGTTGACGCCCGGCACCCCGGTGACGGTGTCCGTGTTCGCGTTCGGGTTGCCGACGCAGTAATCGACCTCGACGCCATCGACAACGTCGCTGGTGCAGGTCGCGATCGGTTCGGCCGAGGCGCTCGGCGCGCCGATGATGGCGGACAGCGCGAGCGCGCTCGCTGCCATCGCACGCCGCCCGAGTCGTGCCCGCACAGCGTGCTACTTCGAGAGCAACAAGTGGTACAGCTCGAATGAGGCCTGTTCGACCCAACCGTGCTGTAGCTTGCCGTCGGCCACGGACCAGACGGCTGTGCCGGTCAAGGCGATCGGTTTACCGTCGGGTTCGGTGCCGAGGATGCCGTTATTGGTCCCCGTCAGTACCCACCGGGAGGTCACGCGGGTGCCATCCTCGTTTTGAAAGGTCTCGAGTGCGTTGACGTGCAAGTCGTTGACGTGGTCGAGGAACTGCTGCACCCAGTGTTTGACGTTGTCCAGCCCCGAAATTTTCTGACCGCCTGCTTCGATGACGACGTCGGCGGCGGCGAAGCGGCCGACGGCATCGGCTTCGTGGGCGTTCCAGACGTCGTTCCAGAATGCGGTGACGATCTCTGTTGATCGCATGTCTGCACGATCCCACTCTGCTGCCGTGGCCGTAGGGGTTTTGGGATGCGCGCAAGAGGCAGCTCTCGCGAACGACGCTGCCAGCCGCTCGATGCGAGTGGCGTCGCCCTTGATCGAGGACTTCTCGCGCGCCGTGCGCTTGGGTGACTATGTGTGCCCCTGGGGCCCTTCACCTCCACACCCCGCCGTCGGGGCCGATTACCGGACCCCGAACTTCCGGGTAGCACAGCACACTGGCATTGGCTTTGCTGAGATTGCGGATCACTGTGGTCGAGCCACAGATATCGGAGCTCTCGAGATTGACCGTCTCGCATCTGCCGTTAATGCCTTCGCGGCCATCAGGATTCCGGTCCCCGGCATCATTGGCGTTATGTGCAGTCACGGCGATGTTACGCTGAACTGCGCTGATTCCCGTGTATGCGCCCGAGGAGAGAGAGTTCGGTGGGACGCGTCGACCCGAAGCACCGCTTGGGCCCGTTCCGTGATCCGGACGTCGACGGAGCGGTTCTCGCAGTAACCCGGAAGCTCCTTGTCGAGAAGGGCTACCGCGGCACTTCCATGGATGCGATAGCTGAAGCGGCCGGCATCAGCAGGCCGACCATCTACCGTCGCTGGCCGTCGAAGGCGCACGTGGTCTATGACGCCGTGTTTCCCGCCGACGCCCCGTATATCGAGGCTGACGCGATGAGCGCCTTCTCCGAGATAACCGGCGCGATGCGAGGGATTCTCCGTTTCATCGGTGAACCGGCGGCGCGCGAGGCGATGCCGGGGTTGATGCTCGACATGCGTTCGGATCCGACCCTTCAGCCCAAACTCGCCGAGCGGCACGATGTATCGATCATCGCTGGGCTCGCGGGATTGTTGGAGCGCAATGGTCATTCGCTGCGACACGTCGACCCCGAGGTGTTGCTCGATCTGATCGTGGGCGCCGCGATCAGTGCCGTGTGTATTCGCGGCGTGACCGATCTCGATGGTTTCGCTGCGTCGATGACTGACATCTTGCTGCTCGGGATCCTGGTGCAAGACACCACTGCCGACCAGCATCCGGCTGAGGTCGATCCGCCCGGTCAGTAGTCGATCGAAACCTCAACGGGTCTGGTCCACCAGCGGGGCCTCGGGCCGCGATGACGTCATGCGGATTGCCTGCGATCCTCCACGATGTGTGATTTGCATCACTATTGCTCGTGACTGTGGCTTCCATGACATTTCTTGTCGTAACACTTTGTAGTTGCAAGGTGTAACGACAACCATTCGAGGAGAACCATGAGTCACCAGGCCGACCCGACGATGGCGATAGATCACCCGACCGACTTCTGCTCAATCGAGCGTCGTGGCGGGAACGCTCGGCGCTCGCCCGGCGCGCCATCCGGTGGATACACCAAGTTCATCGGACGGGTCGGTGCCCTTGCTCTCTTCCTCGGAGTGGGAGGTGCGGTCGCGCTCGCACTGCCGGCCAACGCAATGGCCGACGACGGCGGAGCCGGGTCGTCGAGGAATTCGTCGCCTCAAGACTCTGCGCACAGGACCCCTGCGCAAGGCGATGGTGTCTCGGCGAATGGACTGACGAAGAAGATCTCCGAAGCGTTGAAAGCGGCGTCCGGCAATTCGGAAAAACTCAGGTCCGATGCGAGCGGCAAATCCAAGGCTTCGGCAAATAAGACGGCCAGCGGCGCAACAACGGCTCAGCCGTCGGCGTCGTTGGTCGCGGCGAAGAAGAAGTCCAGTAGCGCGACAACGCCTGACCAGTCGCCGCGGCCGGCTGCGGCGAAGAAGGTGTTCAGCAGTGCGACGACGGCTGACCAGCCGCCGCGGCCGGCCACGGAGAAGGAGGTGTTCAATAGCGCGACAACGCCTGACGAGTCGCCGCGGCTGGCTGCGGCGAAGAAGATGTTCAACAGCGCGACAAGGACTCAGGAGTCGGCGTCGTCAGCCAAGGTGAGTCCGGCAACCCCACCCGCGCCGTCGGCAACACCGGCTGGGGTGGGCATTGCGGGCGACACGCCGACCGCGCCCGTGGACATGCAGCTGGTCTCGATGGTGCTGGCCGCCGGCCGTGAGGCCTTCGGCGCGGCACTCAAGCCCGAAGCGGCCGTCACCAGAAGGGTGCAGACGACGACGCACACCACGACGCAGACCGCGGCGCCCCCGTCGTTGGAGCGGATGATCTACACCCCGATCCACACCGCTGTCGAGAACTGGATTGCCAGCGATATCGGCGAGCAGGTGGACGGCGCAATCAACACCATGACCGGCACATATCTGATAGGGGACGGTGCGGCCGGTACCGCCGCTCACCCGAACGGCGGTGCCGGCGGATTGTTGGCGGGCGATGGTGGCGATGGTTGGGACAGCGACCAGACCGGTGTTGCCGGTGGCATCGGCGGTCGCGCCGGATTGTTGGGCGACGGGGGGAGTGGTGGCGACGGTGGCGCCGGTGCCAACGGCGGGGCCGGCGGGACCGGCGGGATGCTGATGGGCGACGGCGGGTTCGGTGGCAACGGCGGGGACGGGGCGCCCGGCGTCAAAGGCGGCAACGGCGGAGCCGGCGGTCAGGCCATGGGATTGATCGGCATCGGCGGCGATGGCGGTGATGGCGGCGATGGCGGTACCGGTGCCTCAGGCGGTTATGGCGGTGACGGTGGCGCCGGCACCGGGCTGTTCGCCAACGGTGGTGACGGTGGCGACGCCGGCGACGGCAGCAACCCCCTCGGTTTGCCGGCCCTGGGTGGGGCCGGCGGTGCCGTGGGCGTGTTCGGCACCCATGGCGCGGTCGGTCACTACGGCGTCGTCACCGGTGCCGCGGTACGGCCCCCGAGTACCGGCGGTCTGCCTCCCCTCTCGACCACCGGCAAGTGGATGACCAACAGTGACGGGCAGGTCGTCATCCTGCATGGGGTCAACGAGGTCTACAAGCTGGCGCCGTACGATCCGGCCGCCAATGGGTTCAGCGAGGACGACGCAGCGTTCCTGCAGGCCAACGGTTTCAACGTGGTGAGGCTGGGCGTCATCTGGTCCGCCGTGGAGCCCGAGCCCGGCGTCTACGACACCGAATACCTGGCCTCCATCAACCAGACGGTGCAGATGTTGGCCAGCCACGGCATCTACACGATCATCGATTTGCACCAGGACGGCTACAGCAGCGAACTCGGGGGCGAAGGCGCGCCGCCGTGGGCGGTGAACACCGGCGGGCTACCCAACATTCAGGTGGGCGGCTTCCCGATCAGCACGCTCCTCAATCCCGCGGCGCAGAACGCCATCGGTGCGTTCTGGGCGAACGAGAAATCACCGAATGGGATTGGGCTACAGAACAACTACTCGTTGATGTTGGAAAACGTAGCCTTCTACTTCAGCGGAAACTCCAACGTGATCGGCTACGAAATCATGAACGAGCCGTACCCGACCGCCGGCCAGTCGCTGCTGTCCATGCTTGGCGTCCCGTACTTCGACGCTCAGGTGCTGACCCCGTTCTACAACCAGGCGGGGATGGCGATCCGAGCCGTCGACCCGAACACACCGGTGTTCTTTGAGCCGAACGCTCTCATAAACTTCGGCGTGCCCACCCACCTGGGCACCCTGGACATCCCATACACCGTCTTCTCATATCACGCCTACTGCCTGGCAAAAGCGGGCTCGGGTTGCTTCCCCGACGTCGCCGGAATCACGAAGATGGCTGTGGCCTACGCGGATGCGCACGGTATCCCGGCAATGCTGACAGAGTTCGGAACGATCGGATCCCCTAGGGATCTCGGCACACTCATCCCTCCGATGGACGCCACCAACCAGGCTCAGATCGGTTGGACGGATTGGGCTTACACCGGTCAAGGCGACATAACCGGTTCACCGGACGCGGAGTGGCTGGTGAAGGACCCCAACCTGCCGCCGGTCGGCGACAATGTCGACACCGCCAAGCTGAAGGTCCTCGCCCAGCCGTATCCACAGGTAGTTTCCGGCACCCCGAATGCCTGGTCGTTCAACAACAACACCTTCAAGTTCAGTTACTCCACCGAAAGAGCGGACGGCACGGGCAATTTCGCCGCCGGCTCGCAGACCATCATCTCGACGCCACAGATCGAGTTCCCGAACGGCTATCAGGTGACGGTCACCGGTGGGCACGTTGTTTCGGACCCCAACGCTCCCCAATTGGTGATCGCTTCAGACGAAGGAGCAACCACGGTCACTGTCGTCGTGACCGGTAACGAAGGCGGGGCCGCCACAACGACGGTGTAGGCGACCTGGCAGAGGGAGTTCGCGGCACCCGGGTTGACACCATTTCTCCTGGCCCGGAGCTATCCAAACATGTTGGAATACAGCCAGATTCGGCCGAAGTCCGACTGGGGTCAAGTGGTCGCAGGTCCTAATCCTGTCAGCCCGACAGATGTGGTGGCAGGTCAAAGGCGGCTTCCGGGAAATCGGGAGCCGCCTTTCTCGTACCCGTCGGGGGTAGATATGCATCCGCCGGTGTATTACATCTCTGCCGGCGCGGTCCGCGGCAGTGTGCGATACAGGCCGGCCGTCGGAAGCGGGCGGGAATGAACTAACCGGATGTGGCCCGGCGAGACCCGGTTTCGTCTACCACCAGTTCAAGGCTGTCGCCGACGTCTACCGTGACCACGGCCGTCGCCTGAAACAGTCCGTAGAAGTCATCGGTCCTGGCGAATGTGTGTGCGCGGGAGAACAGTGGCTGTACATCGAACACTCGCACCCGAAGCTTCTCGCGCGTGAGTCTGCCTAATTCCCGGCCGGATTCGGGATCGGTGATCACCTGACCCGACTCGGAGTGCACGGCAAAGATCATGCCGGGCACGACACCTGCCTGGGCGCCGCGATTGATGACCAATGTGTGGTCGTCCTCGATCAGCGCGACCTGGCCGGAGAGGGTGTGCCCGTCGGTCATGACGCCGCCAGGGAATTGCTTTCTCGCAAGGATTTGGGCGCGGAGCCTGCCCTGATGCGCGGCCGTGGGTCGTGGTCTTCCGCAGGTAGCAGCGCGTCGATGTCGCTCGCCGCGTCCGGCTCCGTCCCGAGGGTGAGTTCGATGGCCGTCTTGGCCTGGAACAGCGCGATCATCGCGTGTTGCTGACGGTCAGCGCTGAATGCGTTGAGGGCGACGGTGAGCTTCTTGTCGACATATTCGACCGAACGCTGCAGCTCCGGCGCCGAGGTTGCGGCGGCCGGGTTTTCCTCGCGCGCCATGGGCTGGATGCCGAGTCCGTTGTACCAACGGTGTCCGAGCGCGCCGAGGGTGATCGAGCACACCGGGACCACCACGACGATGCAGGCCAGGCCGAGTGAGTTCTGCAGTGCGATTGCGCCGACGATGCCCAGGAGCATCGTCACACCCACCAGGGTCAGCAGGCGGACGGTCGGCGGTACCGCCTCGATCGCGCGAGACAACTGCCTCACGGCGTGGGCGCCATATCGAGCAATGTCGGCGACGAACCGGATCACCGCCGTGGCGGCATTGCGCGCGATTCGTCCCACCTCGTCGGCCTGCTTGCGCGTCACCGCGGGCTTGGGCATTGACCACACGCGCTGCTGCTGCGAGCCGGCAACCGTCTGTGGTTCACCCCGATCCTCGTCAGGCTCCGGCCCGGATGCCTGGGGCGCCGGCACGACGTTTGTCACATTCGCATCATCAACCACATCTGCATCATCGCGCCGGTTGCGTCCGATGCCGGTTCCGGCGCGCCGAAGAACTGCAATTCCACGGCCTGGTGTTGCCTCACATGGCTAATCCCTTCCCCGTGTAGCCGGGGCGCGCTATGAATCATTGGTGAGCAACCACGTGAACCTGACCCAGCAGGAAAGCTCGTTGATCGCCGAGAGCCATCCCGAGGCTCTGGCACGCATGGACGAGAAGTCGCTGAAGGACCTGCAGAGCCGGCTCAGACAAGTACGTGAGAAGAACTTCAGCCTGTTGCGGCGCCAGGGTGCGGCCCGAGTTGAGGCCGAGGGCGCCCGTGGCGCCGCCCAACCGGCCAACGAGAAGCGCGGCGACAAGGTCGAGATCTTCGACGAGGCGCTGGCTCGGGTGGGCCAGCGCCTCGAAGCCTTCGACGACACCGAGTAGCACCCGGCCGGCTTTCCTGCGAAAGACCTGTTACCGCTGTCTGCGCGAGTCGAACCTGCGGTAGCGTTGTTAGCGGCTCTAGGTAATCCGGCGCTGTCGCATTTCGGGCCGATGGCGACGTCCGGGCAGCAAGCAGAGGAGCGGCCACGTGGATCTCGGCGTCTGGGGTGATCTCACGATTCTTGCCGGCGTGATGGCAGCGACGTTCGCCGCGTGCGTCTTCGTGTACATCGGCCGGTTGGAGCGCCGCACCCCCGCATCGCTCGGCGAAAAGGTGGGCGCGCACAAGGCGGTGCTGGCCAAACTGCGCAAGCGCGAGCCGATGTCCCAGGACGAGTTCGACTACGCGACCGAGCTGGTGAATGACGCGAGATCCCCGCTGGCGTACGCGATGCCCGCCGTCCTGTTCAGCATGGGATTCTTCTACGTGGTCGGCTGTCTGTACGAACTCCACGTCCACGGCGGCAACCCCTCGTTCCGGACGTTCATCGGGGGGATCCCGATGCTGACGTCGATGAACATCGCCGCGCAGCTGCGCCGGGTCGCGGCGTTGAAGGGAAAGCTGCCGTCAGCGCCGACGCTGGTCTCTGAACCGGTGGCGCAGGTGGGCGCCTGAACCGGACGTCCGGATCGTCGCCGAGACTGTACTCAGGGTCAGAATCGGCACAATTTCTGTCCCTGAGTGCAGTTTCGGTGAAGGACAAGCTATTTCAGTCTCTCGGACAGTTCCGGCTTAGGCCTTGTTGGGGCGTGACGACCCGGCGATCGGGTCTCCGTCCTCCCACAGCAGGAGCTGACGTACCGCCGAACGCGATCCGTAGGGCTGAAGCATCTGGCTCGCGGGGCGGGGACGCACCCGCAGCGGCCACCAGAACCAGCGCCCGAGCAGGGTGGCGATCGCCGGCGTCATGAACGAGCGCACGATCAGCGTGTCGAACAACAGACCGAGGGCGATCGTGGTGCCGATCTGACCGAGGATCCGCAAGTCGGCGAACACGAACGAGGCCATGGTGGCCGCGAACACCAGACCGGCGGAAGTCACCACCGCACCGGAGCCGGCCATCGCCCGGATGATGCCGGTGTTCAGGCCGGCACCGATCTCTTCCTTGAACCGGGACACCAGCAGCAGGTTGTAGTCCGACCCCACGGCCAGCAGCAGGATGACGGCCAACGCGAGAACGATCCAGTACAGGTCGATCCCGAGAATGTCCTGCCAGATCAGCACGGACAGCCCGAATGACGCGCCCAAGGACAGTGCCACAGTGCCCACGATGACGATCGCGGCGACGATGCTGCGGGTGATGAACATCATCACCAGAAGGATCAGGCTGAGTGCCGCGATTGCCGCGATCATCAGGTCGTACCTGGCGCCGTCCTGAATGTCCTTGTAGGTGGCGGCAGTACCGGCCAGGTAGATCCTGGACCCGGCCAGGGGAGTGCCCTTGACGGCATCCTGCGCGGCATGCCTGATGGCGTCGATGTGCGAAATGCCTTCGGGCGTAGCGGGATCGCCCTCGTGGGTGATGATCATGCGGGCGGCTTTGCCGTCCGGTGACAGGAAAAGCTTGAGTCCACGCTGGAATTCAGGGTTGGTGAACGCCTCCGGCGGCAGGTAGAACGAGTCGTCGGTCTTCGATGCGTCGTATGCCTGGCCCAAGGCGGTGGCGTTCTGCAATGCCGCCGCACTCTGGTCGTTGAGTCCCGAATTGGTGGCGTAGTTCGTCATCGTCAGGTCACGGTTGGCTTGTTGGCTGGCGATCTGAGGCGGAATCAGCGCCAGCAACTTCGGCTGCAGCGCATCCAGCTTGGCGATACTGCCCGAGACGTTGCCCAGCTGTTCGGTCAGCGCGTCGATGCCGTCGAGGGCGTCGAATACCGACCGCAGTGCCGCGCACATCGGGATGTCGAAACAGTGTGGCTCCCAATAGAAGTAATTGCGCAGCGGGCGGAACTGGTCATCGAAGTCGGCGATCTTGTCGCGCAGGTTCTTGGTCGTGGCGACCGTCTGTTGGAACGCCTTGCTCTGCTCGTCGGTGATGGCGCTGGACTGCTGTTGAAGCGCATACTGCTGCCGCAGAATTTCGATCGAGTTGTTGATCACGCCCACCTGTTTGAGCAGATCGTTGGTGCGGGCCTGCTGGAAAGGCAGATTGTTGATCTGGGCCGCACTGCTCGCGCTTATCTGAAACGGAATCGACGTGTGGTCCAGCGGCGTGCCGAGCGGGCGGGTGATCGACTGCACCTGAGCGATGCCGTCGGTGTGAAAGACCGCCTTGGCGACGCGCTCCAGCAGGATCATGTCGGTGGGATTGCGTAGGTCATGGTCGGTTTCGACCATCAGCAGTTCGGGATTCAGCCGGGCCTGCGAGAAATGACGTTCCGCTGCCGCATAACCGACATTGGCCGGGGCGCCGGCCGGCATGTAGGGCCGGGCGTCGTAGCTCGTGGAGTATCTCGGCAGGGCGAGCAGACCGATCAGCGCGATGGCGATCGTCACCACCAGGATGGGCCCGGGCCAGCGGACCACGGCGGTACCGATGCGTCGCCACCCGCGGGTGCGCATCGGACGGGACGGCTCGAACAGGCCGAAGTGCCGGCCGATCACCAGCAGCGCCGGGGCCAGGGTCAGTGCCGCGACCACGGCGACGAGGACACCGATTCCGGCAGGCACGCCAAGACTGTTGAAGTAGGGGAGCCGGGTGAACGTCAGGCACAACACCGCACCGGCGATCGTCAGGCCCGAACCCAGGATGATGTGCGCGGTTCCGTGATACATCGTGTTGAACGCCGAGACGCGGTCCTGACCGGCGTGACGCGCTTCGTGAAAACGGCCGAGAATGAAGATGGCATAGTCGGTTCCGGCCGCGATGACCAAGAGCGTCAGCAGATTGGTCGAGTATGTCGACAGCTCGATGATGCCGGCATTCGCGAGCACGGCGACGACGCCGCGGGATGCCGTCAGCTCGATCATCACGGTGAAGAGGACGAGAAACACGGTGGTGAGACGGCGGTAGAGCGAGAACAGCATCACGGCGATCACGCTGAGGGTGATCAGCGTGGTTTTCAGGGTGCCGTGGCGGCCCACCTCGAACTGATCGGTGACCAGGGGAGCGGCGCCGGTGACGTAGGCCCGGACGCCGGGCGGCGACGGCGTCTCATCGACGATGCGACGCACCGAATCGACGGACTCATTCGCCAACGACTCGCCCTGGTTGCCGGCGAGGTACACCTGCACCAGCGCTGCCTTGCCGTCGGCGCTCTGCGAGCCGGCCGCCGTGAGCGGATCGCCCCAGAAATCTTGGATGTGCTGGACGTGCTTGGTGTCCTGCCGGAGCTTTTGAACCAAGCCGTCGTAGTAGTGGTGCGCGTCGGCGCCGAGCGGTTGATCGCCCTCCAGGACGATCATTGCCGAACTGTCGGAATCGAACTCGTCGAACACCTTGCCGATCCGCTTTGCGGCCTGCAGCGACGGCGCATCCCGCGGGCTCAGCGACACGTTGTGCGACTCGGCGACGGTCTCCAGCTGTGGCACGAAAACATTCGTCACCACCGCCAGGCCCAGCCAGAACAGTGCGATGAGCACCGAGAACCGCCGGATCAGATCCGGAACCCGCTGGGTGCTCATCCGGATTTGTCCAGGCAGTAGGTGAAGGCGTTCACGGTGTTCACTGTTCTCTCGTCCTTGATCACGTCGTCGATCTTGATCCGGCAGCCGATCGAGTCACTGTCGCCCTGCGCGGAAACGTTTACCGCGACGGCGGGCTGGGTGGTGGTCGTGTCGTAGGTCCAGGGCAGCGTGACGGCGTCGGCGCGCTGGGGTTGGGCGTTGACGTCCAGGTAGGTGATGGTTGCCACCGTGCCGGGAGGCCCGAAAACCTCCAGGACCACGTGCTTGGGGTTGAACGGAACGATGTCGTTGCCGGAGCCGCTGGGGGTCGACGTGACGTCCTCGGATGCGAAGATGCCATGCAGGCGGAACACCACGAAACCGGCCAGCGCGATCACCACCACCGCCACCAGATACATCCAGCGTCGGATCAGCCGGCGTCCGATCGAAAACCGCTGCATCCGTGACCCTTTCAATGCGCGGTGGCAGGCGCGGACCGTGAGAACACTCCCCTAGGACTACTAATCAACTAGGTTGACACGGTATGACACTGGGCCGGACACCACAACCCATCGATGTCTGGCAGATTGCTGTGTGCGGCAGGGAATGAGGCGTTTGTTCTGGCCATCGGTCGGGTTCAGCCGCGTGCAACCCGGGCAGCTCCGCACCGGCGGACGACATGGTGGGCTCAGGTGAACGCGCGGGTGTACTGGGGCGGGTACGGAAGCGTCAACCCACGGTGTCGGGCCGCGTCGCGAACCCAATTTGCGTTACGAAGCAGGGCGCGTCCCAGGAACACTGCGTCGGCCTCGCCGCCGGAGACGATCGCTTCGGCCTGTTCAGCCTCGGTGATCAGCCCGACTGACGCGGTAGAGATGTCCGCCTCGGCCCGGATGCGTTTGGAGAACGGGACCTGATAGCCGGGCGACACCGGAATCCTGGCGTCCGGAACTGCTCCTCCGGAGGAGACATCAATGAGGTCGACGCCCACCTTCTTCAGCTCGATGGTGAGGGCGACGGTGTCCGCGACGGTCCAACCGGGACGCGGGTCATCGGTATCGTCGGCAAGCCAATCGGTCGCAGAGACCCTGAAGAACAGCGGTAGGTGGTCTGGCCATGCGTACCGCACGGCGGCAGCGACGTCCAGGGCGAAGCGCATTCGATTTCCCAGCGTTCCGCCGTACTCGTCGGTGCGCCGGTTGGATTGCGGGGACAGGAACTGGTGGATGAGATAGCCATGGGCTCCATGGATTTCGAGTACCCGGAATCCGGCCGCGGCGGCGCGGCGGGCCGCTGCGGCGAACGCCGAGACGATTCGATCGATGTCGGCGTGGCCGAGTTCGTCGGGTGCAGGGTGATGGCCGAAGGATATTGGGCTGGGCCCCAACGTCGTCCAGGGCTGGTTGTCTCTGGCGGGGTCCGGCCACGGCCGGCCGGTGGAACCCTTCCGGCCGGCGTGCACGATCTGGATTCCCGGGACCGCTCCATGGTCAGAAATGAAGCGCGACAACCGCTGAAACCCTGGCACCTGGGCGTCGTTCCACAGTCCGAGGTCGTAGATGCTGCTGCGACCGATGGGGTCCACGGCGGTGGCCTCAGTCATCGCCAGCGCGACTCCTCCGATCACTCGCGCCCCGAAATGCTGTAGGTGCCAATCGGTGGGTGTGCCGGCCTCCGGTCCGTCGACGACTGCGGAGAACTGCATCATCGGCGACATCCACGCTCGATGGGCGAACGTGACGTCGCGCAGGGTCAGCGGGGAGAAGAGCCCGGACATCAGACGATGCCCAGGAACGCGCGTGCCGACCGGATCAAGGCATCTTCGTCGGGCCCGTGTTTGACGGCGAACCGCACCGGGTCCGGCTCGGCCATATCGAACGGGTAGTCACTGCCGCACACGATCTTGTCCTTCCCGGCGATCTTGCAGAGCAGCTCGAGCTGGGGTGCATCGTGAGTCAGCGTGTCGAAGTACAGGTCTCCGATGACCTCGGAAGGCAGCCTGGCGCATCGGTCCCGGACATCGGCGCGGGCGCGCCAGCCGTGATCCCATCGGCCGAGCAGACCAGGGGCGCACCCGCCGCCGTGCAGGAAGCAGATGCGCAACGCGGGAAGCTCATCCTTGAGCCCGCTCAGGACCAGATTTGCGACCGCAGTGGCGGTTTCGACGGGGTTCCCGATGAGATTGGCCAGGTAGTAGTCGGCCCATTCCGGGCGGCCGATCTGCATGGGATGAACCAGCACGGCAAGGTCGAGTCGCGCGGCCTCGGACACGATGTGCCGCAGTGCCCCTCGGTGCAGGGATCCGCCGTCGACCACCGGCGGAATGGCGATCCCGACGATGCCCGCGGTGTCACGCAGCGCGGTGAGCTGGGTGGTGATCAGTTCCGGTGAGCCCAGGCTGACGATGCCCAGTCCCAATAGTTTTCCGTCGGCCCGGGCGACGACATCGGCCAGGGCGTTGTTGAATGCCTGGGCATAGTCGGCGCCGGTAGTCTCGCCGCTGAGCGGAAACGCGAACGGGGGCGCGGAGAGCACCCGGATGCCCACACCCAAGCGGGCCATGTCCTCGATGATGGCGGCCTCATCGCTCATCGCCTTGGTGGCGATCGACAGGGGCAGGTCGCCGAGATACAGCTGGCCGTCGCGATCATTCATCGGTCCATACGGTGCGCCGGGCGGTAGACCGAATAAGTGGCGGGGCAGCCAGTGGGCGTGAACGTCGATCACACCGAGGGGTCGGACGTTGGTGCTCATCATGCGATGTCCAGGGCGGTGTTGGCGCTGTCGAGGTGCTCGACTGTGGTGAACACCAGCTCGGTGTCGCCGATGTTCTCGATATCGTGTAGCAGGAATTCGCCTGGGCCGAAGTGGAAGTGGCGGGTCTCGCCGGCTCGGTAAGCGACCTCGCGCACGGTGCCGTCGTGGGTGTGCTGGCGGCTGCTGCCGGCGTTGACCGCGGTCCAGAAGTAGTCGAGCACGTGCCGGTGAGCGTGCCAGCGTTCGCCGGGCGCCAACCGGATTTCCCAGACCCGTACGCGTGAATCTTCGCTCAGAAGCCGGGATCCGACGTTTCCGTCGAACTCATGGTCGGCGAATTCCGTCTTGAGCCACGCGGGCCAACTTTCGAAGTTGGTGGCCACCAGTTCACCGGCGAGCGGCAGGTCGGTCAGGTAGTTGTTGTCGGTCATCGTCGAGTTCCTCTCGTAGTGAAGGGTTCTAGCGTCCGGGCCCGTAGAGGCCGAAGCGCAGGCCTGGGTCACCGGGTGTCCACGTGTTGCGGAACTGTGAGCGCTCACCCATGGCGACCACGCGGCGTAAGAGCGTGTCGCTGAGCTGCAACTGGGCCGGCTCCCACTTGGACAGTGCGGAGACGATGTCGCCCGATGAGGTGGACAGTGCCTCTGCCAGGGCCCAGGCATCCGCCGCGGCCTTGGCGGTTCCGGCCGCTGCGTGTGGCCGTGATGCGCACGCGGCATCGCCGATCAGCGCGGTCCTGCCGAGCGCCATCCGCGAGGACCGTACGTCGGACAGCACCTGGAGGTAGGGCTGTTCTGTCGCGACGACGACTTCGGATACCGCGGGAGCCAGCTGTGACGCGGCCGCCGCGCGCAGCTCGTCGACGAAGCGGTCCTGTACCTGACCGGGGTGTACCGAGACCGATCCGGTGAACCCTCTTTTGTCGATGAGAAGTTCACTGAGCTCGGGCCCGGCAGACACGTTGCGGTACCAGACGTAGTTCATCAGGCGGTCGGCTTCGTCGAGGCTGTCCTCACCCGGTATCGGGTACATGGTGATGTGGGAGTTGGGGATGACGGTGTAGGTGATGGCATCGCCGAGCACCTCGCGTGTCTGCGCGCTGAGTTGGGACAGCGCGACGGTGCCCCGCCAGCCGACGTATCCGGAGTAGGCGAGCTCGGCATTGGGGTCGAAGTGTTCGCGTGCCGGCGAGGTGATGCCGTCGGCGAACACGACGAGGTCGGCATGAGCTGTCCGACCGCTGACGAACCGAACGGTCACGGTGTCGGCGTCCTGGTCGAAGCCGCAGGCGAATTCGCCGTAGTGGTAGTGCTCGGTGCCAAAGTCGGAGAGCAGCGCACGGTAGAAGGTGCCCCAAGAGGTGTATGTCCACAGCGCGGGTTCGCGGTGGATGACAGCGCCGCTGGGGTCGAGATACTGCACGTACTCGGTGGCGGTGTGCAGGTCGGACAGATCCTGGCGGCTGCGTTCGGCGAACCACCGCACGGTTTCGGGTTGCAGCACGATGCCGCTGCCGCGTCCGTCCAATGGTGTCGGGGTGCGTTCGTAGACGTCGACGTGGAAGCCGAGGTCGCGCAGCAGGAGCGCGGTCGTGAGACCTCCGATGGACCCCCCGACGACGATCGCTGTCGCGTTTGAGTATTCGGTCATGACGCGCTCTTTTCGCTCAGCGGGACGGTGCGGTCGGAGGCGTGGTCGACAGGCATTGGTTCACCGCGGGTTTCCCGGGCGAAGGCGAGACCGATCACGGCGATCAATCCGATCGCCGACACCGAGGCCGTGGCGATGCCTAGGTTTCCGTCGAACCAGGAGGAAGCGATCACACCTGCAGTGAGGGGCCCCAGCGCGGTGATGTAGCGGCCCACGCTGTTGCAGACCGCCAGTGCCGTGGCGCGCACGCTGGGCGGGAAGAGCTCTGGACCATAGATGAAGGTGCCGGACAGGGCGCCGAACAATCCGAAGCCCAGAAGGGGCATTGCGACGAGCAGCTCGGTGAAATTTCGGTCGAGCGGAAACGCCCACGCGATGGTGGCCGCCGAGACTGCGAAGCTGATCAGGAAGGCCTTCTTGCGCCCGATGGCGTCGGCGACGAAACCCCATGCGGCATAACCGATGATGCCGCCCGCGTTGAAAAGCATGGCGGCCACGGCGACCCGATGGTCGGCCACTTCCCGAGGAAGGTGATCGGCAGTCGTCATCTGCCTGATGATCTGCGGGTACCAGGTGGACACGCTCCAGAACGCGACGAGCGCTCCGGTGGCCAGCGCAGTACACACCAGCATGGGGTGCAGCAGCGGTGGGCTGAACAGGCGCCGCAGAACGAATCGATCGTGATCGCGGGTGCGGCCGAGCGCCTTTCGTTCTTTGCGGGCCTGCAGGTGGGCGTCGATCTCGGGCGGCTCGGGCACATAGCGACGGATGAACCAGACCACCAGGGCGGGGATGCCGGCGAGCAGCATCATGGCGCGCCAGCCGTGATCGCCGAGCAGCGCGTACGCCGCGGCTGCCATGAAGAACCCGGCGGCATATCCGGCCATCATGACCCCACCCGCGCGGGCCCGGAATCGATTGCGCCAGGTCTCGGCGATCAGTGCCGCGCCCACCGGCGCCTCGACACCCGATCCGAGGCCGGCGATGAAGCGCAGAATGCCCAGCTGCCACCAGGTTTCAGTGAAGACTGCCAGGGCGCTGAAGACCGCGTAGGTGAGGATGCCCACCGACAGCACCCGGGTGCGACCGAAATAGTCGGCGAGCATGCCGAACAAGATCCCGCCGGTGGCCCATCCGATCAGGAACAGGGCCACGGTCATGCCGCCGTAGAAGCCGATCGCGGCTCCGTCGATGTCGATGCCGCTGTTGGGAAGGAGTTCGTTCATGG
The DNA here is from genome assembly GCF_004762045.1 of Mycobacterium sp. DL99. Lineage (GTDB taxonomy): Bacteria > Actinomycetota > Actinomycetes > Mycobacteriales > Mycobacteriaceae > Mycobacterium. The sequence goes on along the minus strand of NZ_SJOM01000007.1, from coordinate 3,601,327 downwards.
CCGGGCCGAGCACGAGGACGTAGAGGCTGCCGGCGAAGCCGTCGAGCCCCCAGCCCAAGGTGGTGCCCGCCAGCACGAGCCATTGTGTGCGGGTGATGTCGTGATACCAACGTCCTGCGGACATGGGTGTGCCTTTCAGGGTGTCGGGGAGAGGTCAGTTGAGGCGGCGCTGTGGTTGGTCGCCGTACCAGTCGACGTGGTCGGCCGCGGTGCGCACAACGATCGTCTTGATCCAGGAGAAGTCGTCGAAAGATTCTGTGCCGGCGTCTTTTCCTGATCCGGACTCCTTGACACCGCCCCATGGCAGAGACGGTTCGAGCCGGTGGTGGTCGTTGACCCAAACCATGCCTGCATTGATGTGTGCCGCCACGCGGTGTGCGCGGCTGACGTCGGTGGTCCATACGCCTGCGCCGAGCCCGTAGGGGTTGTCATTGGCCATGCGCACGGCGTCCTGCTCATCGTCGAAGGGGATGACCACTGCCACTGGTCCGAAGATCTCTTCGCGTGCGACGGTCATGTCCATGGTGGCGCCGGAAAGCACTGTGGGGGAGAGGAAGAAGCCATTATCGAAAGGTGTTGGCAGCGAGGGTGTCTGGCCGCCGGCCTTGAGTGACGCACCTTCATCGAGGCCGGTCTGGATGAGTTTGGCGACCTTGTCTCGCTGGCGGGCGCTGATGAGTGGTCCCATCTGGGTGCCGGGCAGGGCGGGGTCGCCGAGCCGAATGGCTTGTGCGCGTGCGGCGAGCGCGTCGACGAACTCGTCGTAGATGTCACGCTGCACCAGGAATCGGGATCCGGCGACGCAGGACTGGCCCGCAGCGACGAAGGCCGCGAACGCCGCGCCCTCGGCGGCGATTACGGGGTCGACGTCATCGAAGATCAGCACGGGTGTCTTGCCGCCGAGTTCGGCGGTGATGCGTGCGAACCGCGACGCTGTCGCGATGGCTGCGGACCGGCCTGCCTCGGTACCTCCGGTGAGCGTGATCTTCGCGATATCCGGGTGGCCGGTCAGCCACTGGCCGGCCGCGCGAGCGCCCGTGACCACGTTGAGGACGCCATCGGGCAGTCCGGCGTCATTGAGGATGTCGGCGAGTGCGAGTGTCGTCAGCGGAGTCAGCTCGGATGGCTTGACGACCACGGTGTTTCCGTTGGCCAGCGCGGCGGACAGGCTGCGCGCCAGGATCAGCATCGGATGGTTGAACGGTGTGATGATGCCGCACACGCCGAGCGGAAGCCGCTGCTGATAGGTGAGATAGGGGCCATCGCCGGGCAGTACGGCCTGGCGCTGGGCCGCCAGCAGCCCGGCGTTGTACCGGAACCATTCGGGTACCCGGGACAGCTGTGCGCGGGTCTCGGTGATGGGCCGTCCGTTGTTGCGCGCTTCGAGTGTGTAGAGGATCTCGCTCGAATTCTCGATCGCGTCGGCGATGCGTAGCAGGAGTTTGGCGCGGTCGCTGCGAACCATGTCCGGCCACGGCCCGTCCTCGAATGCACTGCGTGCGATCGCTACCGCTGCATCGACTTCGCCCTCGCCTTGCTCTGGAACCGTGGCGATCACCTCGCCGGTGGCGGGGTTGAGGATGTCGCGGAACTGGCTGGGCAGCGGCGCCGAAGCGGTCACGTTGGGTGTGGTGGCCGGTAATGCATGGGTCATGGGTATGAGTGTCGTCACAGCACAATCGGCGCTCAATGTCTGAGAGGACATAGTTGCACGGCATCAATGTGTGCGCTGACAACCCGATGTGAGGGACACTGGCCGCGTGACCTCATCCGCGGGAGATGAACGGCCGGGTGCAGAACTGGTGACGTGGCTGTCCGCGCTGCGCACCCTCAGTGCTGAAGCCAGTGCCGACACGGATCTGCTTGAGGTGCTCTGTCTGGTTGCCGACACGGCTCGCACGCTGCTGGGTTTCGACTTCTGCGGCGTCCTCATCCCTGATGCGGGCCGGGACCGGCTGCTGGTGCAGGGGTGGAGCGGCCTGTCGGAGGAGTACGTCCGACGGGTCAACTCGGACCGGCCGATCCGGCTCGACAGTGGGTCCCCATCGAGTCAGGCCTTCCACCGGGGTGAACCGGTGGCAATCCGGGATGTGCGGATCGAACCCGAGTTCGCGCTCTGGGCCGGCGTGGCGCAGGACCAGGGATACCGGGCCATCGTCGCGGTACCTCTGGTCGCCGGCACCGAAGTGCTGGGGACACTCAACGGCTACTACACCTCGGTGCATACCTTCACCCGCCACGAGATCGAGCGGTTGATTCTGTTGGCCAACCATGCCGCGATCGCGGTCACCTCAGCACGCCGACTCGATGAGTTGCGCACCCTGACCAGCTCGCTGCGCGAGCAACGCGACGCACTGGCTCGTTCGGAACAGATCCACGAGCGGCTGATGACGGTCACCTTGCGGTCCGGCGGCATCGGTGGAATCGCTACCGCGCTCAGCGATCTGATCGGCCGCCCGGTGCTGATCGACGACGGACGTCAAGCCGAGATCGCGCGTGCGGGCGGCAATGTTGAATTTCCCACTCCCGCAGTGCGGTCGGCGGCGGCGGAGCGTGACACCACCGAGCGCTCGCCCACTGTTGAAGCGGTTGCCGACATCGACGGCGCTGCGACGGGATGGCTAGTCGCGGGCGTGCGATTGGGTAGCGAGGTGGCCGCACGGATCTGGTTTCCCGGCAACGTCGAAGCTCTTGACCCACTGCAGATCCGCGCTGTTGAACACGCGTCGATCGTGGTTTCCGTCGAGCTGCTGCGGGAGCAGACGGCGGCTGAGGTGGAAAGGCGGCTGCGTGGGGAATTGCTGACCGACGTGTTGTCCAGCAGCGGATCTCTGTCTGAGCGTTTGTTGACCCGTGCGCAACGCCTGGGCCACGACCTCAGCGTGGCTCACGTCGCGATCGTCGCAACGTTGTCCGGTCCCACCGAGGTAGGTGTACGCCAGGCGTGGCAGCGTGCGCTGGCGGTGGTGACAGAGCTGGCTTCGGCTTATCAGCCGAAGCCACTGGTGGCGATGCATGGCGGCACGCTGGTCACGTTGTGGCCTGAGGGTGCCGATGCCGGCGCACCGCCGGGCGTCATGGTTCAACGGGTCATGGCGCAGGTGTCGCAGAACATTTCGGCCACCGTCGTTGTGTCTCCCACGTACGGAGCTGACCACGGCGAGGGCTATCACATTGCCAAGTCAGCGCTGGAGATCGCGTTACAGGCCGGCCGAACCGGCACCGTGGTCACCCTGGAGGATCTGGGCATCGTCGGATTGCTCCTCCAGCTCAAAGACCCGGCCAAGCTCACGGCGTTCGCCGCGCGCACGCTGGGGCCAGTCGTTGAATACGACGCCCGCCATCGCACCGAGCTCATGTCGACCCTGCGTGCCTACTTCACCTGTAGACAGGAGCGCAATGCGACGGCCAAGGCGCTGCTGGTCCATCCCAACACCGTCGCGCAGCGCCTGCGACGAATCGAGCAACTGTGCGGTGTCGATCTCGCCGACCCCGCCACCACCGTTCAGTTTTCGTCAGCACTCACGGTGTACGACGTCGCCGCGCGGCACTAAAGAGCCCGACGATGGTCAACTCGGAGAGGAGGTTTCGGGGTCTGATAGAGCCAGATCGTGTTACGTCAGGTACGTTTCGTGCCCGGTGGGGAAGCCGCCGCCGTTGGTGGCGATGTGCACGTGGTCGTAGTGGTTGGCGGTGATCCCGCCGCGGTCCGACATCATTCGGGGAGCCCTGTCGCGGGAGTAGATCTGCTGGCGGAAGATCACGTGGTTCACGCCGAACCGATCGGCATTGTCGAGGGCATAGGCCACGATCCGGTCGCCGAGCGCTTTACCTTCCGGGGTGCCGTAGTTCGGGATCATCACGTCTATCGCCTGACCATTGGGATGCCACTTCATGGAATCGGCCCGGACTCCGCCGATGTCCAGAATCTGCGGGAATCGCGCGCTGACGGACCGGGCGGCCAGGATGGTCTCGACCTGCAGGCCCTTCTCCGAGGCCCGGCCGGCGGGCAGTGGGAACCGCATGTTCCGTCGTACGGGGCGCTCGGCGGGTACTGCCGGTGCTGCGGGCGCGGCGGCCGGCGCGACGACGGGGGCGGCTACCGCCTCGGCGTTGCTCTGGGGGGCCGGCGCGGTGTCTGCGCCGACGACGAGGAGTGCGGCGGCAGGCACGACGACCGCAGCCATGACTGCAGATCGGCGGCACCGATCCTTTTTCAACTGGTCTCTACCCACGAGGACCGGACCCTACCGGCGGGGTGAACGATCCCCGGAATCACGAAGTTGTCTGGTGCTGTCGATGGCAACCATTTTCGCGGTCCGGCGTCAACCGAGGCTTGACGGGCGCGGGTGCCCGGCGAACGCGCGGTGAACAATGGGCGCGCCCCGGAGAATCGGCAGGTCAGAAATCATCGCACACCCGACATCCGGTACGGATATCAGGGGGCGGGCGCGATGTTCGAGGCCGGCCGAAGTCGACTCGATCGGGGTGACCTGTGCCCGGGTGGGCAAAATTTATGGCATTTACCACACCGGTCGGTCCACAGTGCCCACGGAGCGGTTGACGACGGCGTAATTTGAGCGAATCTGGCCCGTAAAAAACGGGAGGGGCGACCCATGAAAGACGTCGATTGTTGCGTAGTGGGCGCGGGCTTTGCCGGCCTGACCGCGGCGTTGCGGCTCAAGCAGGCGGGTCACTCCGTGGCCCTGCTCGAGGCTCGTGATCGGGTCGGTGGCCGGACCTTCACCGAGGTGCTCGATGACGGAACGTGGATCGACCGCGGCGGTGCTTGGATCGGACCTGGGCAGGACCGGATCAAAGCCCTGATGGCCGAGTTCGGCGTCGAAGAGTACAAGGAGTACGTCGACGGCGACGCCATGATGATCCTCGACGGCAAACAGCACCGCTATTCCGGCACGATTCCCTGGGCGATGAGCCCCTGGGCGATCGCCAACCTCGGCGCCGGATTGCTCGAGGTGGAGCTCATGTGCAGGACCATTCCGTTCGACGCCCCATGGGAAGCGAAGAGGGCGGTCGAGTGGGACCGGATCAGCTTGGGGGAGTGGATCAACCGTCACATGCGCTCCAAGCAGGCGCGCGAGATGCTCGACATGGCGCTCGCCGGCATCTACACCTCGGCAGGATCTGAGGTGTCATTGTTGTGGGCCCTTCACCAGATGGGATCAGGCGGCGGGCCGGTCTTCGTCATCTCCAACAAGGGCGGTGCCCAGGATGCGCGGGTGCACGGGGGCATGGGTGCCGTCTACGGGCCGATGGCAGCCGAACTGGGTGGCGCGCTGCACCTTTCGCAACCGGTGCACCTTATCTCGCACGACGACGACTACGTGACGGTCCACGCCGAGGACATGACCGTACGAGCGCGGCAGGCGATCGTCGCCGTCCCTTTGGCCGTGGCGAGCCAGATCATCTATGAGCCAACGCTTCCCGTGGACCGCATGTTTCTTCATCAGCGGATGCCCAGCGGCGCGGTCTTCAAGATCTCGGTCGTATACGAATCGGCATTCTGGCGCGCCGACGGGCTGTGCGGCCAGTCCGCCGCGCCCGGCAGCCCTGCGACGCTGACCATCGACGCCTGTACCGACACCGGTACGCCCGGAATCATGTGCGTCATCACCGAAGGGCCCGCCGCCCGTCGGCTCGGGCTGCTCGACGCGGCCGAGCGCAAAGCCGTGGTGATCGGTGAGTTGATCGACCGGTTCGGTCCGCAGGCCGCATCACCGGTGAGCTACCACGAGCAGAACTGGACGGTCGAACGGTATTCGGGTGGCGGAATGATCAGTCACGCCCCGCCCGGTGTGCTCACCGAGTTCGGGCCCGCGTTGCGGGCCCCGTGCGGACGGATCCACTGGGCCGGTACGGAGAGTTCGGCCATCATGTGCGGCTGGATCGATGGTGCGGTCCGGTCAGGTGAGCGCGCTGCCGCGGAGGTGATGGCAGCCGAGAGCGTGGTAGCCGCGTAATAAAGCCCACGTAGCGCGTTTGCGGGGGCTACCGTGCATTCGTCGGCGTTCGATCGAGTCCGGTATCGCTGGTCCGGGCCAGCCTGCGACGAGGTGATGTCGAGTGCACAGCGGTGAGTTGGAGAGTCGGCAGGCACTCACGCTCGACGAGTCCGTGCTGGCCGATGCCGAGGAACAGGACCGCCCGGTCGTCGACTTCCTGCGAGCCACACCCGGCCGGATAGCGGTGCTGGCCGTCATTCTGATCGCGGCGGTGCTCACCGTGGGCGTGGCGGCATCGGTGACGGCGGCCAATCGGCAACGCGAGCTTGAGACTCTGCGCTTGCACACCGAGCCGCTGGCCGATGCCGCGCAACGGATCTACAGCGCACTTTCGTCCGCCAATACGACCGCGGCCACCGCGTTTCTGGCCGGCGGTGTCGAACCGCGTGATATCCGTGATCGCTACGACGCCGCTGTCGGAGAGGCGTCAGCCGGCTTGGTAACCGCATCAAATGGGGTGGCGCCCAACGACACCCATTCACTGACCTTGCTCACCGACCTGTCCAACCAGCTGGCGGTGTACACCGGCATGATGGCGACCGCTCGTGCGAGCAATCGCGACGGTCGCCCGATCGGCGTGGCGTACCTCAGCGAATCGTCCACGCTGCTGCAGCAGTCCATGCTTCCGGATGCCGAGCAGCTGTACCGGACGCAGGCCGAGGCCGTCACCGCATCGGGACGGGCGGCGGCCACGCCGCCCGCTTTGATCGTGGGAGCCGCGCTTGCCGTGGGGTTGTTGGTATTCGTGCAGGTCTTCCTCGCCAGGCGCAGCCATCGTCGCCTCAACCCCGGCCTGGTGCTGGCATCGGTGTTGATGACGGTGCTCGCAGTGTGGCTGACGGTGGCCGGACTCGTTGTGATGCACGCCGTCAACGGTGCCCGCACCGAGGGAGGTGAACCGCTGGAATCGGCGGTGACCGCCCGGATCCTGGTCCAGCAGGCCCGCGCGGACGAAATCCTCGGGCTCCTCAAACGCGGCTCCGACACACTCTCCGACGTCCGATTCGAGGAGCGGACCACGCAGGTCGGCCGGATCCTCGACAGGCATGCGGTCAACGGGGCCCAGGATGCGCTGCACGGCTGGAAAGCCGCGCACACGGAGATCCGCGGCAAGCTGGGCAGCGGTGACTATCCCGGTGCCGTGGCGATTGCCCGGGGCAGCAGTCCGCAGGGGTCGACGGCGCAGTTCACCCGGCTGGATAAGGCGTTGGGGGATGACATCGCACGATTGCGGGACCGGCAGCGCGATGGGATCACCCGTGCGTACGCCGCGCTGAATGCGCTGCCCGCCGGCACTGCGGCCATCAGTGTGCTGGCGGCGCTCGCCGTTGCCGCGGGTGTCACGCCGAGACTGAGCGAGTACCACTGATGCGGGCCGTAGCCGGATTTCTCGTCCTAGCCGCGACCGTGGCGGTGGCATGTTCCACGACGCAACCGCTTGTCCAGGTGCCGGCCTCACTCACCGCGCTGCCGACGCCGAGCGGCGCCGTTGTCGCGTCCGGGGTTCATGGTGTGCCGGTCGAGAGTTGCGATGCCACAGCGAGTTTGCGCCCGTCGGCAGTGTCCGGACCGGCAGTGCAGGCGATCCGGCAACGGGGCCGGCTGGTGGTCGGTATCGACCAGAGCACCAATCTGATGAGTTTTCGCGATCCGGTGTCGGGTGAACTGACCGGTTTCGACGTCGATATCGCTCGCGAGGTGGCTCGCGACCTGCTCGGTGATCCCGGCATGGTGGAGTTCCGCCTGCTGACATCGCCCGAGCGGATCACGGCCTTGCAGGATGGCTCCGTCGACATCGTCGTGAAGGCGATGACGATCACCTGCGCTCGTGCCGATCAGATAGCTTTCTCCACGGTGTATTTCGATGCGCACCAACGGCTGCTCGTACCCAAGGACTCGCCGATACGGGGGCCGGCTGACCTGGCCGGAAAACGGGTGTGTTCGCAGGTGGACACGACATCGCTGGCCACGGTCGCCCGGGTGGCGCCGGCGGCGATCCTGCTGGCGGTTCAGAATTGGGACGATTGCCTGGTGGCGCTGCAGCAGGGGCAGACCGATGCGGTCAGTACCGACGACTCCATTCTGGCCGGGATGGCCGTGCAGGATCCGTACCTGCACCTCGTCGGTCCCAGTCTGGAGGACGAGCCCTACGGCATCGGCATGAACAAGTCCCGCCAGGATCTTGTGCGGGCCGTCAACGCGAGCCTGGAACGGATCCGCCGGGACGGGACATGGTTGTCGCTGTACCGGAGATGGCTCACCGTGCTCGGCCCGCCGCCGAGTCCGCCGACGCCGAGGTACCGGGACTGACATGGCGGGACAAGAGGGAACGCGGGCCGTCCTGGTGACCGAATCGTCACCGGTCAAGGTCGAGGGCACCCGTCCGCGGTTGCGTACCGGGCGCCGTCGGATCGGGGATGGCCTGGTCGAGATCCCGGTTCGGGAGGACATCGAGCCGGCCGGTGCGATCCTCACCAATCCCGTCGTCGCCGAGTCCAAACGGGAGTGCAGCGGCTGCGGGCGACCGGTGGGCCGGGGGAGTGCCGGTAAACCCGGGCCGTGCGAAGGGGTGTGTCCGCATTGCGGCGCACTGTTCTCGTTCTCACCGCAACTGGAGACCGGCGAGCTCGTGGCGGGCCAGTACGAGGTCCAGGGCTGCATCGCCCACGGCGGCGTCGGCTGGATCTACCTGGCGGTCGACCGCAATGTCAGCGATCGGTGGGTGGTGCTCAAGGGGCTGCTCCAGCCCGAAGCGCAACAGGCGCAGGCGATCGTCGTCGCCGAACGCCAGTTCCTCGCGATGGTGAACCACCCCGGTATCGTCAAGATCTACAACTTCGTCGAACACCCGGGGTTCGATGGGCGTCCGGTCGGCTACATCGTGATGGAGTACATCGGCGGGACCACACTGGAAGCCATCCTGGCGAAGCAGCAGGCGGTGTCAGGGGCAACCACACAGATGATGCCGGTGGAGCAGGCGCTCGGCTACCTGCTCGACGTCATGCCGTCGCTGTCTTATCTGCACTCACTCGGCCTTGTCTACAACGACCTCAAGCCCGACAACATCATGCTCACCGAGGACAACATCGAGTTGATCGACATGGGCGCGGTGTCGGGCGTCGGGGATTTCGGATATATCTACGGCACCAAGGGATTTCAGGCGCCCGAGATCGTCAGGACCGGACCGTCCATCGCCACCGATGTCTACACGGTGGGCCGTACGCTGGCCAAGCTGACCGTCGAACTGCCCAACGATCGCTACGCCGAGGCGTTGCCCGCCCGCGACGAGGCGCCCCTGTTCGAGCGGTATGAGTCCTTCTATCAGTTGCTGGCCCGCGCGACAAATCCCCGTCCGGCGCAACGGTTCTCGTCCGTCGACGACATGGCCGACCAGTGCCGGGGCGTACTCCACGAAATCCTCGCCGAGCAGACGGGCTCGCCGAGTCCCCGGACGTCGACGCTCTTCAGCGTGCCACGCTCCACATTCGGCGCCGATCTGGCGTTGCAGGGCACCGATGTGTTCGTCGACGGCCGCCGGCGCACCGTTGCGCTGGACGCTCGCGATGTCGCACATGCCCTGCCGGAGCCGGTACCGGTCGAGGAAGCCGACGACGAATGGCGGGAGGACTGGGCCGATGGGATCGCCGGCCTGCAGACCGGCGATCTGGGGGTGGCCCTGTCATGTTTCGAGCGGGTCGTCGCCCTGCTTCCGGGTGAGGCGGCGCCCAAGCTGGCAACGGCTGCGACTGCCGAACTGCTGCTCGCCACCGCGGACGCGCCGAGTGCGGAACGCTTGCGGCAGTTGGCGGAACGGTCCTACCGGACGTTGTGGCGCACCGACCACGCGATGGTCAGCGCCGCGTTCGGCCTGGCCCGACTTCTCGCCTGGCAGGCCGACCGGCCCGGAGCGATCGATGTGCTCGATCAGGTGCCGGTGACCTCACGCCACTACGGTGAGGCCCAACTGACGTCGGTGCTGATGCTGCTCGACGGGCGCACAAGCGCGGAGATCTCCGAGGCAGACTTGCGCGATGCCGCACGGCGCGTGGGTGGCCTACCCGAGACCGAACCGCGCGTTCTGCAGATTCGCGCGTTCGTCCTCGGCGTCGCCCTCGACTGGCTCCGGTCCGGCGGTGCGACCTCCACCGGCGACCCGATACTCGACCACGCCTTCGACCAACGGGGTCTGCGCGTCGGCATCGAGGAGGTGCTGCGGGAGTTGGCCAGACACTCGCCACGGCGGCGTCATCGCTACCGGCTTGTCGACGTGGCGAATTCGATCAGGCCGCCGAGCTGGATGTGAGGTCGGCGCGGTGAGCTCCGGGCTGCGCCGACGGCGCGCGTCCGCGGGATCCTGGCGGAGATCTGTCATTGTGGCGAGCATGAAGGCGCTGATGATCTCCGTGCTGGCGGTTGCAGCTGGGCTCGCGTCGGCCCCGGCGGCTTTCGCCGACGATGAGGGCTATCTCGCGGAGGTGTCCTCGTTGGGCCTGCCGGTGTCCGATGACAGTCGTGACGTTGTGCTGCAGCTCGGCCGGCAGGCGTGTGTGACCGCCCACGAAGATCCGGCGATGCGGCCCGATGACCTGGCGATGCAGATCGCCGAGGCCCGGTCGGCATACCCGTTCGAGAAGGCCAGGCTCGTGGTGACCGCCGCTCTGCACAACTACTGCCCGGATGTGACGGCCACACCAGGCGGGTGAACTACTCGCCCGACCGGGTGACCCCTCGCGCCACCGCGACGCAGAGGTCGGCGCATTCGGCCGCGAGCTGTTCGGTGGTCTCGGTGGGGTCGGCAAGCCAGGCTTCGATGATCTGGTTCACGCCACCGACCATGAACTGTGCACTGCGGCGTAACTCAGCAGGGTTCGGTGTCGCGGAGTGCAGGACATCGGGCGCAAGCTGAACGATCAGGCCGGTGATCATCTCCAGGATGTGCGTGCGGTGCTCCGCCAGTCCGGCGACGCTGCTCACATCGCCGGTGGCGATGCGGTGGATGTGGGGGTCGGCCGCGATGATGTCGAGGAACGCGGTGAGCGCTGACCGCAGTTTGTCGGTGAGCGTGCCCGGGTCCCCGACGCCGGCGTTCACCAGCGCGGTGAGCAGCTGATCGCGTACGTCGTCGGAAATGGCGAACAGCAATGCGTCTCGGCTCTCGAACTGTTCGTAGAAGTAGCGCGAGGTCAGCCCGGCGGCGGTGCAGACGGCGCGCACGGTGACCTCGGTGATCCCGGATTCGCCCCAGATCTGGCGGCCGCCGGCGAGCAGCTTGGCTCGTCGTTCTGTGCGGCGGTCGACCGCACTGACGCCGCCGTAGCCGCGCACCACCTGTACGCGCTTCATTGACAGCACCCTACCCGCCGCCTAAATTCTGACTACATACGTAGTCAGTCATCTCGGTCGGTCCTGCACAGGAGGTCACGTTGAACATCCCGGCTCGCCACCCCGAACGGCCACTCGCCGTTCCCGGTGCCATTCGGACGTTCGCGATGATGCTGGGCGTTCGCAACCCCGACGCGCAGCAATGGCGCCGGCTCGGCGAGCGAATGACGGTCGGGGACGAGCCGATGGACCGCCTGGTCGACTGGATGTCGTCAGCGGGGATGGCGCAGATGCGTCCTCTGTTCGAGAAGGCGCTCGCCGAGGGTATCGACAACGTGCCCGACGCCCCGGAACCGTTGCGCGAGTTCTTCATCGGCGTGGAGACTGCCCCGGCATGGGTGGACCGGGACAAGCTGCGCAAAGGGCAGCGGGCACTGGTGCGGGGCGGTTCTGACGGCATGTCGATCGCGCGCGACGTGTCGCTGCTCGGCGGCTACCAGTTCTCCGGGTTCAACAAGACCCTGCTGCGCACTGGTGCCTTGGAAAAAGGCTCGAACAAGCGCTTCGCCGAGACGATGCAGTGGGCCATGGACGTCATCTCCGACGGCGGTCTCGACCCCCTGGGCGCCGGGTACCGGTCGACCCTGCACGTGCGGTTGATCCATGCGTTCGTGCGTCGGCACGTGGCAGCGATGCCGGACTGGCGCACCGACGAGTGGGGTTTACCCGTCAACCAGACCGATATGGCCGCGACGCTGGTCGGCGCGCTCGTCGCGCCGCCGGTGGGCTCGCTGGCGATGGGAATCCTCCCTGCGCCAGGCGAACTCGACGCCATCGCGCACCTGACCCGCTATGTCGGTTGGTTGATCGGCGTGGAGGACGAATGGTTGCCCAAGACTTTCCGCGAGAGCATCCGCGTGCTGTACCACACGTCCACCGCGCTGGCGGTCCCCGACGAGACGACGCAGCAGTTGTCGGTTCCGATGGCCGAGGACCCGCTGTCGTGGCATTACGGCGGTATCCGGGGCCTGCGTCGCCGCCTGGCGTGGGCGCAGCACCTGTCGATCACCAGCGCATACCTCGGCCCGAGTGCGATGCGTGTCCTGGGCCTGCCCGCCTACATGCCGCCGTGGTACCCACTGTTGAAGATGCCGGTCAATCTGATGCGCAGCGCCGCGGCGATGGCATCGCCGGGCGGCATGGATCGCGCGATCACGCGAGGCCGACGCGAGCAACAAGCCCTGCTGCAGACCATCATCGGTGACAGCGCGGCCAACATCGGCGAGTCGGCAGTGCACGTGAGCAGCGCAGCCTGACTGCCGGTACGCCTAGCGGGTCATGGAGCCGATGAAATAGGTTTCGTGGCCCGTGGGGTAGCCGCCGCCATCGGTGGCGATGTGCACGTGGTCGAAGTGGTTGAGGGTCTCGTTCCCGTAGTCGGCGGTCCAATGCGGCGCGCCGATCCCCGGATAGAGGCCCTGCCGCCAGATCACGTGAAGCACGCCCCAGCGCTTGGCGTTGGCCAGGGCGAAACCGGCGATCTGGTTACCGAGTTCGATGCCTTCCTTGGAGTGATAGTTCGGGATCATCACGTCGATCGCCAGACCGTTGGGATGCCATTTCAGCGCATCCTGCCGATACCCGCCGATGGTGGTGATCTCGGGGAACATCACCGCGATGGCGCGGGCCACCCAGATGGTCTTGACCTGTAGGCCGCCCTCGGGTGCCGGGCCCTTCGGTAGGGAGAACTGGAAGTCGCGGGCCACCACGGGCGCGCTGGCCGCCACCAACGCGGCTTGCGGAGCCGCCGGCACCGGCTGTTGCCGGCCTGCGGGCGGCGTCGCTGCGGGGACCTCCGCGCAACACTTCGCCTCGGTGTTCTGGACGTAGACCATGCCCGCCGCAACGGTGACCGAGACCGCGAGCGCCAGCAACCGGCCCCTGCCGCCGGCCAACCGTCGTTTCCCCACGGCAGCAATTTACTGCGCTCGCTGGTCCGACGGGACGGGAACCGCGTCCGGCAACCTCCTGTCTTTCTCCACGGCACCCTGAGTTGGCTGAATTCCGGCCGTCAGGACCCGCCCGGTGCGGTTTCTGCGTGCAGGCGGTGCGGGCAGGTTTCGGGGAACCTCCGGTGAATGGCGTCGATCAGGTGATGCGTCTCGTACAGATCGGCACGCAACTTGCTGACCTCGCGGCGATCACATGCCGACGATCGGCGCTGGCGCCCCTCCGCCTTCTCCAGGCGTGTCGATACGTCCTCCACGTGGCGCCACAACTCACCCAGAAGGGACTGCGCCTGCGCAGTGTCGGCGGAGTGATTCACGTTACGGATCGTGCCACCTGTGTCTTCATTCCGCTCACTTCGCCAGATCTTGACTACGGGGCAGGTCCAGCGGATTCTGAAGCCATGGTGAGGATCAGCGAAGAAATCATGATCGCCGAACTGCTGATCCGCCTTGGCGCGGCCTATCCGGACGCATCCGATGAGGACATCACGGGATGCATCCACCGGGCCCAGGAGCGCTTCCAGTCCAGCCCCATTCGCGAGTTCGTGCCGCTGCTCGTGGAGAGGCGCGCGCGGGCGGAGCTCGCCAGGCCGATCGTCGGCGTCTAGCTCCAGGCCGGTCTACGGACACCCGAGCTGACCCGGGGCTCCTAAACTGCCGGGATGCTCACACGGGCGCGGATGGTGGCCGCGACGCTGGTAGTTGTGCTCGGACTGGCGTCCCTGGTCCACGTGCTCTACATCGGGTTCGGCCCACTGCCTGACCGCGCCGAACGTCAACTCGGATTCCTCGACGCAGCCCTGGCATCCGGTCGTGACACCGAGATGCAGGGCCTGTTCCCTGAGGGTGAGTACTTCACCAGGGTGCTGACCGGTCTCGCCGAGGCCCAGGTCGCCGCGCGGCTCGGAGCGGACCCTCGATCCGCCGGGTATCTCACCCGAGCCCGGACTCGGCTTGCCGCCATCGAAACCCCGGAATCCGTGGCGGTATTCGGCAACGGAATGGCCCCGGAACACGGGATCTTCGCGGCGGGCTGGTCACTTGCCCTGGCTGTCGCAATCGCGCGGGCTTCGGACTCTGATGCGGACCGTGCGGCGATGCGAGAGCGCGCTCACATCGTGCATTCAGCTCTGAGACAATCGGATTCACCGTTCCCGGCCAGCTATCCGGGCCAATACTGGCCATGTGATTCGGTTGTGGCAGCGGGAGCGCTCGCCGAGGCGATCTCGCTGCTCGAGCTGCCATGGCGCGAGGATCTCGCCGTCTGGCGGAAGCGGGCACTGGCCGCCGCCGATCCGGACACGGGCCTGCTGCCGCACCAGGTCGATGACCGGGCCCGCGCCTTGACAGGACCACGGGGGTCGTCCCAGGCCACCATTCAGACTTTCTGGCCCGCGGTCGATGCCGTGGTCGGGGTCAAAGATGATCAGTGGCAGCGATTTTCCGACCGGTTCGTCACGAGCAAGGCCGGCTTGGTCGGGATTCTGGAGTATCCGTCCGGTACAGGCGGCGACGCCGATGTCGACAGCGGTCCGTTGATCTTCGGGGTGAGCCTGAGTGCGTCGGCGGTCGGGTTGGCGGCAGCGCGAGCCAATGGCGACCGTGACCTGGCCGGTCGGCTGATTCGGCAGGTCGAGCTGATCGGGGTGCCGGTGGGTTTACGCACCACGCGATACCTGTTCGGTGCGCTCCCGGTAGGTGATGCGTTCATCGTGTGGGCGCGCACAGTACCCGAGGGTGAGGTGGCGCTGAATCCGGGCTCGGGGCGGTCGGCGCGGTTTGTGGTGTGGGCCGTGCCCTCGGCGTTGCTGCTTGCGGCCGGCCTGGCGTTGTGGCCACGAACACGGCGGCCCGGAAATCGACCAAAACTCGGAAAACAAGGTAGGACTACGCATCCCTACCCGGCCCACCGCCCGGCAGACTGAACCCATGCCAAGTCCCGATGTGGTGCCGTCGGCAGAAGCCGTGACGCACAACACCAAACCCGACCGCGACCGCGCGGTAGACGTCGCACGCCTGGGCGCGCTGCTGGTGGTGATGTTCGGGCACTGCGCGCTGCTGTTGGCCACCATCGACTCCGGCGGCGTGCGGGTCGGCAATATCCTCGGTGCGTTGCCCGCGCTGGCCCCGATCACCTGGGTGCTGCAGGTGATGCCGCTGTTCTTCCTGGCCGGTGGAGCGGCGGGGGCCTACAGCTGGCACGCCGATCCGGGGTCGGCGAAGCCGTGGGGTGCCTGGTTGCTCGCCCGCGCCCAGCGGTTGTGCCGGCCTGTGTTCTGGTACCTGGCGGTGTGGGCGTTGGTCCTGGTCGTGGTGCACGCGACGATGGGTGCCGAGTCCGCCGCAGCGCTCGGTCGCGAGTGCGTGGCCCTGCTGTGGTTCCTCGGTGTGTACCTGGTGGTGCTCGCGTTCGTTCCGGCGCTGATGCACCTGCGTACCGGACGGGCGTTTGCCGGGGTGGTCGTCGGGCTGATCGTCGCGTCCGGCGTGGTGGATGCCATCCGCTTCGCCGTCGGCACCCCGGAGGCGGGCACCGCCAACCTGATCATCGTCTGGCTGATTCCCGTGGTGATCGGCGTGGCCTATGCGCGTGACCTCATCTGTTGGCGGGCAGCGCTGGGGATCGCAATCATCGCATTCGTCGCACAGGTAATCCTCGCTCTGACAGGCATTTACGACGTGTCCCTCGTGGTCACCGGAACCGAGCATGTATCGAACGTGTCGCCCCCGACACTGCTACTGGCTCTGCACTGCACCTGGATGGCATGCCTGTTCATCGCCGCCGCCAACCCGATCCGGCGCTGGGCCGCTCGTCCGCGGGTCTGGTCTGTGGTGGCGACGGGTAACGGGGGAGCCATGACGCTGTACCTGTGGCACATCCCGGTGATCGCGATCGCCGCGTTCAGCCTGCACGCGGTCGGCCTGGATGCCTTCGATCCGCACTCCCCAGGCTTCTGGGCCCATCTGGCTTTGCGCGCAGTGGTTTTCGCCGTTCTCATGGCTGTGGCTTTCCGGCTGCTGTCTCCGTTGGAGCATCGTCCACTGCCGTGGTGGGACGACCAGGTTCAGATCAGCGGCGGCCGGTCGGTGCTCACCGGCGTGCTGTTGTGTGTCGCCGGCGCCGCGTTGACGCTGATGGCCAAGAGCGGTCTCGACGGTGTGCTGGGTTGGTCGGCGCTCGGCGGGTTCATCGTGGCAGCCGTCGGTGCGCGGGCCTGTGCCGGACGGGCTGTCAAGGCCTAATTGCCTTGTGCGGCAACATCTGTGGATGAATCGTGCGCTGTGGAGAACTTCGGTGGGTGGAGTTGATCGGCGGTAGAATTAGAACATGTATTCGAGCGCTGGTTCCGATCGGGAGACGGTGCTGGCTGCCTACGACGAGTACGACGCCGCGTGCGCGAAGCTGGCCGCCCTGAACTATCAAGGGTTGAGCCTGCCTGAACTACTGGAGCTGCAGTCGCGGCGCGAACGCCAGCTCCGGTGTGCGCCCGCGGTCGATCACGCGTTGTTGGCCGAAATCCAAACCCGGGCCACCCCTGGCGAGATCGGCGCGAAAAGCTGGGCCGATGTGCTGGCTATCCGGCTACGCATCAGCACCAAAGAAGCCAAACGCCGCATCGCTGAGGCCGCCATCCTGGGCCCACGCACCACCATTGCCGGGGAGTCGCTGGCGCCGGTGTTTCCGGAGACGGCGGGCGCCCAGGCTGCCGGCGCGATCAACACGGAGCACGTCGCGATCATCGGCAAGTTTTTCGCCAAGCCACCCGTGACGCTCGACGCAGCTACCCGCGCTCAGATCGAGGCTGATCTGGCCCGCATCGCCGCCGGCAACAGCCCCGAAATCCTGAAACAGTGCGCTGATCGGATCGGGTTCCTGCTCAACCAGGACGGCGCCGAACCCGTCGACGACGAATGCCAAAGCCAAGGTGAAATCTTCATCGGGCCCCAAAATGCCGACGGCACCAGCGTAATCCGCGGCCGGCTCACCCCAGAAGCCCGCGCGACCCTCGACCCCATCCTGTCGCGCTACGGCGCCCCGGGCATGTGCAATCCCGCCGACGAACACCCCTGCACCACCGGCACTCCCAGCGCCGAGGCGATTGCGGCCGACACCCGCACCGCCGCCGAACGCAACCACGACGCCCTGGTCGCCATCGGTCGTAGCGTGTTGTCTTCAGGGGAACTGGGCGAGCACAACGGACTACCGGTATCCATCGTGGTATCCACCACGCTGAGGGAACTGGAAACCAGGACCGGCAGCGGACTGACTGCCAGCGGCACCCACTTACCGATCGGCGATGTCATCCGGATGGCCGCCCACGCCCACCACTACCTCGCGGTCTACGAAAACCACCGTCAGGTCCCGCTGTATCTGGGCCGCGCCAAGCGCATCGCCACGCCCGGGCAGCGGATCGTGCTGCGCAACCGTGACCGCGGGTGTACCCGGCCCGGCTGCACCTGCTCCACCGACCGCAGCCAGGTCCACCACGCCAAGGCGGATTTCAGCGCCGGCGGGCGCACCGACATCACTGACCTCGCCCTGGCCTGCCCGAAAAGCAACCGCCTCGTCCACGACAAGGGATGGCGCACCCGCCTGCGTGCTGATGGCCGCGTCGAATGGATCCCACCCCCACTACTGGACACCGGCCAAGACCGCACCAACCACTACTGGCACCCCGAAGACCTCTTCCACTCACCCGAAAAAGACGATCCCTAGGCGCCTATTCACGGCGGGCACCGACGCCGCCTCCGGCCCGACCGGCAGGCGGGAGTCGGTGATGCCGTGGGGCGCACCGCCGCAGTCCGCTCGCGGATTCAAGTGCTGGAACTCTGACCGTCGCCGACCGAATAGCCTTAGAGGTCAGTATGTTTGGGACCGCGCCGAACGCGGTCGATGTGAATCACTGGCAGAGATCAGCGTCGCGGTGCAGGGCCCGGGCTCGGCATCATCGGTGAGTCATCGCCGGGACCCATCATGCCGCCCGGTCCCATCATGTCGTCGCGATCCATCATCGGGCAGGAACTTGTCGGCCGATCACCGGACATGCCGTGGTACCCGCCGCCGTGGTGATAGCCCATGCCCGCACCGATCATCAGTCCGCTGAAGAAGATGACGGCAACGATGAAGAGGATCCCGGCGACGATGCCCACCACGGCAGCCGCTTGGCCGAGTCGGTTGGGCCTGCTGACGGATTCATCGGTTCGGGGTTGAGGTGTTTCGGTCATGTCTGCGGCCCTCCTGAACGAGTGTGGCTGTCGTCAGTATGTACCGGCTCCGCCGCTGCCAACAGGGACATTGGTCCTCAACGTGGGCTGCGCCGGTCCGTTGTCAACCGTGCATCGGATTCTGTGAACCCTGCGAACCAATCAATCCTCCTTGCGGATCAGCCGTCCCAGTGCCTCGCGATCAGGTGCCAGCAGTTCGTCGATGCGGGCCTGGTTCACATCGGCGACGATGATCTCGCCGACCTCCTGGTACACATCGCTGAAGATGCCGTGGGCCTTCATCTTCTCGGTCTGATAGACGTTGTCCTCGGTGGGCGTCACGTAGTAGACGATCTCCGGCTTGAACCGATGGATCAGCCACACGTGGATCAGATCCATCAGGCGCTTCTTGCGCAGCTTCTCGGCGAAGGTGTTCTGGTCGCGGACCGTCAGGATGTTGCGGCCGTGCCGATCCTTGATCGGGTCGACGACGACGTTGGCGAGCGGTTCGTCACCGTTGCCGTAGATGCCGAGATCGAGTACGTCCGACCCGGCCCGGCGCGGCCGGAGCTGCACGCGCAGATTCTCGCCGATCTTGTAGTAGTCGCCCCACATTGCCAGCCACTCCTCGAGCAGCTTCTTGGGTACCTCGGTCTGCACCAGATGCTGGTGTTGCGTGGAGCCGGCGCCCATCGCCTTGGTGGTGGCGGTGCGACCCGACGAGGCGGCCAGCGCCGCATCGCTGCGTGGGCCACCGACCAGTGTTTGCGGTGTGCGGTAAGGAGATTCGACCAGACGCATCTTGCGCTGCAGCCGGGCCAGCGCCAGCATGCCCTCCTGTTGCAGGGACGTCGCGAACTCCTCGCACGCCACGCCGTCGACCTGGTGGCCGCCATAGGTGATGAAGTTGAAGACGAATCCCATCTTGCCGAGTTCGGCTGGGAAGGCCCGCATCTCGTCATCGGTCATCCCGGTGGTGTCCCAGTTGAACGACGGTGAGAGGTTGTAGGCCATCATCTGGTCGGGGAACTCGGCGTGGATCGCATCGGCGAACTGCTTGGCATCGGCCAGATCCGCGGTCTTGGTCTCCATCCATAGGATGTCGGCGAACGGCGCGGCCGCCAACGACTTCGCGATCGCATACGGGATGCCGCCGCGAACCTGGTAGTAGCCCTCGGGGGTCTTGACCCGTTCACAGTCCCAGGCCACGTCGGCGCCCAATTCGTGGGCCTTCTCCTGCGCCGTGTACAAGGACGCCCGCGCGGCGAAGGCACGCCAGTCCGCGGCACTCATCGCGACAGGCTCACCTTCTTTCGCGCGGTACTCCAGAAGTTCGGCAACTGCCTCGCCGTAGGTGTTCAGACCGGCGTCGGCCTGCCACGCCTCGACGAACGCCGACTCGACCTTGTCGAACATGGCATCCACCGAATGTCCGGCGCGGTGGCCCTTGACGGCCTCGGCGATGGTGCTCATGATGCCTTCGCGTTCCAGCCAGGCCTCGGCGGTCGCGTACTCGCCGGCAGGCAGCGCATAGAGCAGATGGCCATTGAGGTCGGTGACACCGAGGTCGTAGAACCGGCGCATCATCGCCAGGAAACACGACTTGTAGGTGGGCACCGACAGGTTCGTCGCCCCCAGCAGGAACGGCTGATCGCGCTCGTCGGCGCGGCTGTCGATCAGATTGGCGGCCTCGGCGTCGGTCCGCGCGACGATGATGCCTGGCACCCGCATGATGTCCAGCTGGAATCGCGCGGTGTTGAGCCTTTTGATCTGCTCATCCGAGGGCACCAACACCTTGCCGCCCTGGTGTCCGCACTTCTTGGTGCCGGGACGCTGATCCTCGATGTGATAACCCGGCACCCCGGACTCGACAAAGCGGCGGATCAGATTACGCACATGCGGATCGCCACCGTGACCGGTGTCCGCGTCGGCGATGATGAACGGCCGGTAGTCGACCGCCGGGGTGGCCGCGAGCTGTTCGGGGGTCATCCGCAGCCGCAGATACTGCTGATTGCGGTCTGCGGTCAGCAGCGCCCGCACCAGCCCGGCCGCTTCGTCGGGCACCTGGCTCAGCGGGTAGCTGGCCAGGTCGGGCCCGGGATCCTCACTGATCGACCCCTTGGCCGAGGTGGCCCATCCACCGAGGTAGATCCCTCTGATCCCCATCCGTTTCATCACCACTGCCTGACCCGGTGAATAGGGCCCGAACGTTGTGATGCTCATCTTCTGGGCGAACAGATCGCGAAGGTAGAGAAAGAACGCCGTGGCGGCCTCACGGGCCACCGGATAGTCCGACGGGATCGTGCCGCGTTGCTCGGCGACCTGACGTGCTGAGTACAGCCGGGTGATGCCTGCGAACCGAGGACTGTCGATGTAGACCTGGGTGGCCTCGACATCCTCCTGGAACGACGAGTTGGTCTGTGCGTTGGCTTCGATGGTGGCCATGGGTGCGCTCCTGAACTCGGGTACCCCAATCATTGCTGGCAAGTCGTGACACCGGAGCCGGTTGGGAGATTTCTCAGGACCGCCACCCACCGTGGCTCGAGGTTCTAGGCTGCACGCCATGTCGATCGACCGGGCCGCGCTGGCCGCTGGTGCCATCCGATTCGCGTCGGGCGTCTCGTTTCTCGTTGACCCGAAGCGGGCCGACCGGTTATGGGGCGGACGGGAAACACCAGATGCGACCGCGCAGCTGATGTGGCGGTCGATGGGATATCGCGATGCGCTGATCGGCGGCCTGCTGCTGGCGGCGGGACTGCGGGGCAAGGACACCCGCGGGTGGTTCCTGGCCTCCGGCGGCGCCGACGCCGCCGACCTGCTCGGCGGGATGGTGGTACACGACCAGCTGCCGCGGTCGCAGCAGGTCATCGGCCTCGGAGGTGCGGTGGTCGGCATCGCGGTGGGGCTGTGGGGCGCCACCCGCCGCCGGGAGCGTGCGACCGGCCCGGCTGCGGGCTAGGTCGATCTAAGAACCCGCCTCGACGATGTCGCTGCGGTACCACCGCGTTCCCATGAGATAGCAGCCCATGGCCAGCAGCTGCAGCACCGGCACCAGGATGAGCAGTGCCCGGCCCAGCGCGTGGGCGCCCAGATCGGGGGTCAGCGTGTCACTGATGAGGCCGGTGACGAACGGGCCGACAGCGCCCAGGGTGGCATTGAAGAACAAGAAGATCGCCGATGCGGTGGCCCGCTGCTCGGGCAGCACCAGACGGTGGATGGCGGCGATCGACGGCGCCATGTACGCGGTGCCGATGACGTAGCTGAGGGCCAGGAACCACACGCAGGCCAGGCGGCTTTCGACGGTGAACGCCAACACCGAGGCGGGAAGCAGCAGGGCCGTGGTCAGCACCACGATCCACAGCAGCCAGCGCGGGTCGCGCACGGCCAGCCGGTCGGCCAACCGGCCCACGATCACCAGCCCGAACACCCCGGCCAGTCCGGCGGCCAGGCCGTATTCCAGCCCGACCTCACTGAGCGACATGGAGCGGGTTCGCATCAGGAAGGCGGGGGAGAAGGTGGTCAGCGAGTAGCCGGCCGCCGCGATGAACGCCGTGCCGCCGACCAGTGACAGGAAGCTGCGTTTGTGCAGCAGTGCCCACCACTTGACCGTCGCGACCTGTTCCCGGGGTGTCGCATCCGGCAGCGCCTGACGTGAGCCGACCACCAGCAACACCAACGGTGCGAACACCACGCTGAGCCCGCCCATCACCACGAAAGCCGTTCGCCAGCCCAGGTTTTCGGCCAACAGTCCGCCACCGATCAGGCTGGCGCCGCTGGCCAGCGGGATCGCGAGCGTGATCACCGCCAGCGGCGCGGCCCGGCGGTCCTGGGCGAAGTTGCGGGCCACGTATGCGTGCGCGGCCGGGGTGCTGCCCGCCTCGCCGACCGCGACACCCACCCGCGTAAGCGCAAGCTGAAATCCGGACTGCACGGCACCGCCGAGCATGGTCATGGTGCCCCACAGCGTCAGGCAGGTAGCGACCACCGCGCCGTACGTTCCGCGGTCGGCGACCCGGGCCACCGCGATGCCCAGCACCGCGTATACGATGAGGAAGCCGAAGCCGTTGATCACCCCGATCGCGGTGTCCGACAGGGCGAGGTCGTGTTTGATGGGCTCGGCCAGCACCGAAGGCAGGAACCGGTCGACGTAGTTGAGGGTCCCGACGAGTGTCAGCAGCGCGACCGCCGCCCACGCCCGTCGCGGCCCGTGCCCACCGGCTTTCCTTGGCGGCACGGCGACCAGCGGCGCCGGGCCGGTCTCACTCATGTCTTACGCCGCGGGCGAACCGCCACAGGTACTGCGGCAGACCGCGCGCCGGCACGGACGTCGGCCAGTCCCGAGGGCGGAAGAACGCGTCGGAGCCTCCGTCCACGAACACCACACTGCCGCAGAGGAAATCGGCCGAGTCCGACAGCATGAAGCAGATCCAGTCGGCTAGGTGGCCGGCGTCGCCGTAGCCGCCGACCGGCACCGGGAACCGCCGCACGGCGGCACCTTCGCGCGGATCCGCAAGTTGGGCCTCGAGCAGCGGGGTCAGGATCGCCCCCGGAGCCAGCGCGTTGAGCCGGATCCCGGCACCGGCCCACCCTGTGCTGACCGCAGTGGTCCGCAGCCAGCGGCTCACGGCGATCTTCGAGGCCGCGTACATGAGGGCCGACCCGTTGCGACCCAACAGTCGCAACGAGCGCACCGCCTTGTCGGTGTCACGCGCCAACAGCGCCCGAATCGTCCGGCGTGGAACGATCGGGACGGTTGTCGTCGAATTACTCGAAATCACAACGACTTTGGCTCGGTCAGCGGCGGCCAGCGCGGGACGCACGGCATCCAGCAACTCCACCACGCCGAGGAAGTTGACCTCGGCGATCAACCGGTTCCGGTCAGCGCCGGGTCCGGGGCCCAGCCCGGCGGCCAGCACCGCCCCGTCGAGCACCCCGTCGCACGCCGCCAGCACGCCATCGGCCGCTGCCCGGCGCCCCTGCGGGGTGGACAGATCGGCCACCACCTCACCGGACTTGAGGTCCACGCCGATCACGGTGTGCCCGAGGTCTCGCAGCCGTTCGGCGGCCTGCAATCCCATGCCGGATGCGGACCCGGTAACCGCGTATGTGCCGATGATCGCCTCCTTGCCGCCCGACCGTGGGGCAGTTCGGCGGCCAAAGATAGCATCCGAGGCATGACCGACCTTCCCAAATACGGCCCGTGGGCTGTTATCGCCGGCGGCTCCGAGGGGGTCGGCGCAGAGTTCGCTCGTATGCTCGCCGAAGACGGGTTCAACCTGGTGCTTCTGGCGCGTAAGCCAGGCCCCTTGGAAGCCACCGCGCAGCGCTGCCGGGATCTGGGCGTGCAGGTGCGCACGATGGCGGTGGATCTGGTGGACGATGCGTCGGTCTCCGAGATCGCCGATGCGACCGCCGACCTGGAGGTCGGCTTGCTGATCTACAACGCCGGCGCCAACACCTGCAGCGAACGTTTCCTGGACGCGCCGCTGGCCGATTTCCAGAAGGTCGTCGACCTCAACATCACCAGGATGATGGAGCTGGTCCAGCACTTCGGCCGGCCGATGGCCGCGCGAGGCCGGGGCGGCATCCTGCTGGTGGGTTCACTGGCGGGCTACGCGGGGTCGATGCGGCACACCGTCTACGGCGGGGTGAAGGCGTACGGCCGGCTGTTCGCCGAGAGCCTGTGGCTGGAGTTGCGCGAGTACAACGTCGACGTGCTGGAGCTGGTGCTCGGCGTGACCCGCACCCCGGCGATGGAGCGCGCCGGTCTCAACTTCGAGGCACCCGGAATGCGGATCAACGATCCGGCCGAGGTCGCCGCCGAAGGGCTGGACCACCTCGGTGCGGGGCCGGTTCACGTGGCAGGCGGCAACGCCAAACGCGCCGAGATGAACAGTGCGCCGGACCGGGCTCAGGTGGTGCTCAAGTCCGATGCCGCCATCCGCAACCTGATCAATCAGCGGGCGCCGCAATGACATCCGAGGTGGCTGCGCTCGAGGCGCGACTGCGCCGCCTCGAGGACGAACGCGACATCGCCCGGTTGATCGCGTCATACGGCCCGCACGTGGACGCCGCCGACGCCGACGGGACCGCTGCGCTATGGGCGACCGACGGTCGCTATGAGGTCGAAGGCTGGGCGATGGCCAGCCGGGCAGACGTCCACGCGATGGTCAGCTCGGAATCCCACCGCGCCCTGGTGGCTACCGGCTGCAGTCACTTTCTCGGCCCCGCCGTGGTCACCGTCGACGCCGACACCGCGGTGGCCGTGTGTGAGTCGCTGGTGCTCGTCCACCGCGAGAACCCCGAGGGGTCCGGTGAATATGTGGTGTGGCGGGCAACGGCCAATCACTTCGAACTGGCCCGCAGAGAAGGGCACTGGCAGATCACCCGGCGGTCGAGCCGCCTGCTCAACGGCGACCCGGCAGCACACCGGCTGCTGATCGCCGGCGTGGCCGGAGAGCCCGCGACCTGACCCAGATGAATTCTCGGTGCCCAAGCGGTTACCGATCCCTCCTACGAGATGCCGATACGGGTGGGGCGACTTACGCTCGTCGCGGTCGGGTGTCAGCCGCACGAGGGGAATCGGGGTCTCAGGGTGAAGACAGTGCTGGGGCTGTCGGTGACTTCGCACGGCATCGCCTGGGCACTCGTCGACGGCCGCTGCGCGGACGCGACCCCGCTCGATGACGATGCGTTCGATGTCGACTCCGCCGACCAGCTGACCGCCCGGGCCGCCGCCGCTGCCCGCAGTGCCCAGGCGATCGCCGCCTCCAGCGGCCAGGACGTGGCCGCGATCGGTGTCTCGGCCGTCGGCCCGGTCTCCGACGATCACCTGGCCCAACTCCTCGACCTGCTTGCCGCCGCGGGATTCCACGATGTGCGGCTCGTCCCCGATTCGTCCGACACCACCGACGCAGACGACCCGGGGACGGACACGCAGCTGCGGGCCGCGCGGTCCGCAGCACTGGCCGTCGCGACAAACGCGGTTGTCAGGGCGCCCAGGCCGGTCGCGGTCCGGCCTCCGGCGCCCCGCAGGTACGCTGCCGCGCGCGCCCTGGCCGCCACGGCAGCGGCGGTTGCCACGGGCCTGCTCACGGTGGGATCGCAGTACGTCGAACCGGTCCCGGTCGCGGCCACCGACGATGCTGACATTTCTGCGGCCGCAGAACCGCAGCTCATCACTGTGACCACGCCGCGCGAGGCAGCACGATCGGTGGCGCTGCCCGACGAGCAGTCAGCGGCTGAGCGGGCCGCCCGGGCACCGATCACCGAACCGGCCGAACCGTTGGTGTCGACGCTGTCGGCGGAAGCCGCCCAGCCCGCGATGGCCGTCCAGCCTGTCGCTGCGGCGGAAATTACTGCGCCTCAAGCGATTCCGGTGGCGCATGGGGCAGTGCCGGTCGTCGCGCAGATGCCGGTCGACCCGAGGCCGCTCCAGCAGCCGGCCCCGATTGCCGTTCCAGTGAGCGCGGTTCCGGTGCAGCACATTCCGGCGACGGTCACCGGGCCGATCGTCGGGCCACCGGCGGTCGAGGCGCACCTCGCGACCGACCCGGCGCCCGGCCCCGCGGCAGTGCCGCTGCCCGCACCTGCGCCGGCGCCCGCGCCTGCGGGTCTGTGGTTCCTCGGCGCGATGCCCTAGCGGGGAGCCGCCGCCCGAATCACGGCATGGTCGCCAGGTTGTTCCAGAAATGCCTGAGGCTGTCGGTGCCGCCGAACAACGTCGTGAAATTGGTGGAATCGACCAGCACGATGTCACCGGCCCGGCCGGCCGCCGGCGGCATCCAGATCAGTGCGTTGAACTCGGAGTTGCCCGCCTCGGTGAACGGATGCGGCCGGTTGGGGTCGACCAGTTGGCGCCCCAGCACCCGCAGCGCATCGCCTTCCGGCGCGGTCAGTTCGTAGTGCGGCAGGTGCGGGTGAAAGTTGAAGGTGGTGACATCGGCAAGCAGTCCGGGGGAGTCCAGATCGCGAAGTGCCGTCAACGGCGCGATCTCGGTGGTGCCTTCCACGACTGCCGGGCGCAATCCCCAGACGTTGTGCACCGGGACGTCCAGCGCCGCCATCAACGAGCGGGTGTACTGCCCGAAGCGCTGTTGCCGCGGTACCAGCGGATCGCCGTGATGCAGGTACTCCACCTGGCGCCGGGCGTAGTCGTCGGTGTCGCCGACATCGTGATGCGGCGCCAGCAGCAGGCAGGTGCCCTCACGCTGCAGCCAGCGGCGGATCGCGTCGACCTCGGCCGGGGCGGCCTCTTGTTCGGACAGGATGTGGTCGAGGCCGAACACCATCAGGGTGTCGCAATCGTCGAGCACCCGCTCATCGATCGGAAGGCGGTATCCGGCCTGATCGATTCGCTGGAACACCGCCACCGGATGCCCGGTGACGTCACCGGCCAACTCCTGGAAAGCCAGCGTCGAACGGTGGAACAACTCCAGCGTGCCGGCGATGCCCTGCAGGAAGGCGGCCGCATCGTATTCGGGCGTCTCATATGACGGCCACAGCACATTGCGGACCTCGGTCATGGTGGAGAACCGGTTCTCCATGGCCGCCGGATCGCGCTGGGCTTCCCACGGGTAGCTCCAGGTCCAGTAGATGCTGATCCGGCGGCGTCCGTCGTGCCGGCGCGGAACGTGCGTCTGGTTGTAGGTGCGGGCACCGGTCATGAGGCTGCCTCCGCACCGCCGGTGGCCAGAAACCGTAGTGCCGACATGCCCGGCAGGAAGAAGTAGGCGCCACCCCGGAGTGTGGTGAACGCCGGAATTCCTTTGTGCACCTTACGTATCGGCCGCTTGGGGATGGTGAAGTCCAGGGTTCCGTCCTGGGTGCCGCAGATCGGGTCGTGCTCGTTGCCCAGTTCGTGGAACGTCTTGTCGTTGATCCAGACGTTCTGCGCGAATTCGAACTGGCGCACCAGGTCGGCGCAGATGATGAACGCGGCGATGCCGCGATCCGCTCCGTCATCGGGTGCACCGTCGGGTAGGGCCGGACCGTACGTGGCGCCGCGCCGGATCATCCGGCGCCGGTTCATGTAGTGCGCGGTGTCACGTGGGTTGAGCCGGCGCGCATGCGACCCCAGCGGGCAGGCGTAGCCGAAGGGGTCCATCTCCTTGTAGTTGAAATCGTTGTTGCGCATGGGATCTGCGCCCAGCTCGGGATCGTCGTGCTCGGGTGCCAGCACCAGGGGAGCGCCGCTGCGCCACCGGCCCATGAACTTCGCGGCCAGCAGCTCCTCGGCCTCCGGCGAATCCGACCGCTCGCGAAGGTAGTCCCGAAACAACCCGACGTGCTCCTCGAGCCGGCGGTAGGCCATGTAACTGCCGTTGCGTGAAAGCACTTCCGGTTCCGGCAGATTGGGGATAGATCCATCCTCATCGGGATAGCCGAGGATGAACTCACCGGGCTCCAGCGGGTCACCTGAACCCGGCGTCGGCTCCTCCCCGGTACCCTTCATGACCGGCTGGGACAACCGGTCACGGAACCCGAAGTGGTCGTGGGCGTAGTTGAACGGCGGGGTTGCGTTCAGGTCCAGATAGGACAGGCTCCGCACCCCGGCGGTTCGGTCCAGGAGTTTGTCGTGCTCCTCGATGGAGCGGTGGAACTGCTCGTCGGTACGGGAGAACAGGATCGCGATCGCATGCAGATCCTCCCCGGCCAGACCGCCCAACCAGTGTTCGGGTGCCGCCTCGCCGGTATCGCCAAGGATCGTGGCACGCTGCGCCATGCCTTGCCGGAACGCATCCGGGAACGTGGCCAACGACTCCTCACCGACACCGAGTGCCCGCAGTCCGGTCCAGGTGAACGCCAGCGTCACCCACCGGTCGGATTCGTCCATGGTGGACATCGCGTCTGACGCAGACTGCACCTTGTCCAGCAGCTCGGTGAGCCAGGCCCGGCCGCCCTCCGGGGTGTCGAAGGTCAGGAACTCGTAGCGCCCGGTGATGGCCGGGGTACGGGTCAGCAGGATGTGCTGGATCTCGTCGAACTCGAGCACGGCCGGCTACTGCATCTGATCGAGCATGGTGGAGAAGGCGGCCTTGAGCCGCAGTGCTTTCTTGATCTCGTCGGCAGTCACGTACGGGTACTCGCCGTACTCCAGGAAGCTCGGGACCTGGTGGGCCCGGACGAACTCGATGAATGCCTGGGGGTTTTCCTTCCAGTCCTCGGGGAACCCCTCCAGATTGGTGAACACGGTGGTGATGCCGGTGGCGCTGAACAATTGCACCGCATCCTCGGTGTACTTGTCGAAGTCGGTGTCGAAGATGCCCTGATATTGGAAATGCAGTCCCGAGCCGACGTCGAAAAGTACCCAACGCAAATAATGCAGCCGCAGCGGCGCCAGCACGTCCGGGCTGGCTGCGATCGCCTCCTCGATCTGCTTGCCGTATGCGCGCACCACCTCTTCACGGCCTTCTTTTACCTTCGCGATGATGGAAAAGCCGTGGCAGGCAGGAGTTCTCGGGTAGGTGGGCCCGTAGCGGCCCTCCTCGAGTTCGAAGTACCCCTCCGGCGGGATGGCCATCGCAGCCGGTTTGGTCCAGTCAGGATTTGTGGCAGTCAATTTGGGACCCCCTATGCGATCTCAGATAACGCGGAACGCTAGCACTGCTGGGGGCCCGCCAACGGCGAATATGTTGACGGGTCATTAAATTTGACGGGGCATTTCTCGGAAAACCTGGATAACACGCGTACCGGGCGTATTGTCCGCTGTGTCGGGGCCGTTCGAGGGGTAGGCCACGACCGTCCCGAGTGACAGGGCGCCAGAGGTTGGGCAGCGGCCCGATCTGTTACGCGTCCTGGGCGCCGCGCCGGTCCACGGCAGCGCGAGCGAAGGTGCGAACCTGGTCCTTGGCGACCTTCCCGTTGCCGGTCAGCGGTAGCGCGTCGGTGAACAGCACCACCCGCGGTCGTTTGAAACCCGCGATCTCTGTCCGGACGTGGTCGACGAGCTCGTCGGCAGTAGGTCGGTGTCCCTGCACCAGGACGATGACCGCGCACACCGCCTCGCCCCAGTAGTCGTCGGGGACGGCGACCACGGCCACCTGGTCTACCGCGGGGTGGCCCGACAACACATCCTCGACTTCCCGCGACGACACGTTCTCGCCGCCGGTGACGATGATGTCCTTGAGCCGGTCGACCACGAACAGTCTGCCGTCGGTATCGATGCGGCCCATGTCGCCGGTGTGCAGCCAACCGTTCTCGGTAGTCACACCGCCGGGCCAGTATCCGGGGGTCACCTGCGCGCCGCGCACCACGATCTCGCCGACCTGCCCGGACGGCAGCAGCCCACCGGTGGGGCCGGCGATCCCGATCTCGACGTCCCGGTGCGGATAGCCGGCGCTCGTGAGCAACTCGGGTCGCCCCGCGGCTCCGGCCCGATGGTCGTCGGGACCGAGAAACGTGATGTTCCCACCGGTTTCTGTCATCCCGTAACCCTGGTGGAAGTCCACCCCGAGCATCTCGATCGCCCGGCGAAGCAAATCCAGCGGCATCGCGGCCGATCCGTAGGCGATCGCCCGGAGGCTCGGCAACTCGGTCCCGGTGCGGCTCAGATGGCCGAGCAGCGAGTGCAGCATCGTCGGCGCCAGCGAGCACGAGGTCACCCCGTGTGAGCGGACGAGCTGTGCGAAACCCTCCGGGCGGAACTGTGCGCACAGCACGACGGTGGCGGCGACCGCATGCTGGACCAGCATGTTGTATCCGGCGATGTGACACATCGGGAACGGCAGCAGATACACCCCGCCGGGCTGCACGGAGCGGCCCTCGACCGACCCCCATACCGCTGTGAGGATCGAACGATGGCTGTGCACAACAGCTTTCGGAACACCCGTGGATCCGCTGGTGAACAACAGCCAGGCCGGATCGTCGGGGTTCGTGACCTCAGGGCAGGGGAGATCGGCAGCGGGGGCGGTCCGCCACCGCTCGCCTTCGAACGCGATTGCGTGCTCGACGGGAGCTCCGTTGCCGGCCAGGGCCGACAGATAACGCTCGTCGCCGAGCAACAGGGAGGGAGCGGCGGTGACCAACTGCGCGGCTTGCTCGGCCGGGCTGAGACGCTGGTTGATCAGCGTCAGTACGCGTCCACTGCGCGGTACGGCGTAGTACAGCTGCGCGTAGGCCGCGCTGTTGTCGGCGACCACGGCGACCCGGTCACCCGGGGCGGTCCGGGCGGCCACCCAGCCTGCGACACCACGGATCTGGCGATCGAACTCGGCGAATGTCGCGGTGGTGCCGTCATCGGTCACCACGGCCCGGCGCTGAGGCGCACCGGCGGCCGCCGCCGAGATCAACTCATGCAGAAGGGTCATGCCGGGCCACCCGGGGGGAGTTCGAACCGGTCCAGATATCGCCGCACGAAATCCTGTGCCTGCCTGTGGCCACGGCTGATGCCCAGGCCCTGCTCGAGCACCAGGATGCGCGCCAGGCTCGCCACGATCATCGACATCACCACGGGTGGGAACTCGTCGGTGTCGACGCCGTGGGCCCGCAGCGCCGAGGCCATCGCCGACTCCTCAAGGTCACGGAACCGGTCGGCGTAGCCGGCGATCTCGCTGCGGATGGCCTTGCGGTGGTTGGCCAGCGCCATGAACTCCATCCACAGCGCCGCACCCTGCGCGCTGTTGAGTTCCCACAGCGCGTGCAGCGGGGAGTCCTCGGCGAACGCCTCCTGCTGGGTGCTCAGGTTCGTCTCGGCGCCGGCCTGCAACACCGCCACGAACAGGTCGTCCATGCTGGGGAAGTAGTAGTGCACGAGTGCGGGCTTGACCCCGGCCTTCGCGGCCACCCGCCGCGACGTCGCCGCGGCGTATCCCTCTTCGAGCATGACCTGGGCGGTGGCCCGGATCAGCGCTCGTCGGGTGGTCGAATCGCGTCCGGAAGGGGCCTTTTGCGTACTCATCGCACCCTTGACCATGCGCGGCGACGACTGCTAGACATGGCCTGAGTGTAATTATTGGGCGATCGCCCAATCTCGGCAGTGCGGTGGCACCTGCCCCGGCAACGAAGGTGGGCAATGACAGGACGGGTCGACGGCAAGGTTGCACTGATCACCGGGGCGGCACGTGGGCAGGGGCGCAGCCATGCCGTGCGGCTGGCAGCCGAGGGCGCCGACATCATCGCCGTGGACATCTGCGCGACCTTCGACCGGTCACCGGCATCGGGCGCCACGGCCGAGGACCTCGCCGAGACCGCCGATCTGGTCAAGAACCTGGGCCGACGCATCGTCACCGCCGAGGTCGACGTGCGCGATTTCAGCGCACTCAAGACAGCGGTCGACAGCGGCGTCGAGCAGCTGGGCCGGCTCGACATCATCGCGGCCAACGCGGGCATCGGCACCACCGGGGTGAAGCTGGACCGGATGGACGAGGACCTCTGGCAGGAGATGATCGACGTCAACCTGAGCGGGGTGTGGAAGACGGTGAAAGCCGGTGTGCCCCAAATGCTCGCGGGTGGGCGCGGCGGTTCGATCATCCTGACCAGTTCGGTGGCCGGGTCGAAGGCCTACCCGTTCACGGGGCACTATGTCGCGGCCAAGCACGGCGTGGTCGGCCTGATGCGCAGCTTCGCGGTCGAGCTGGGCCCGCATTCGATCCGGGTGAACTCTGTGCATCCGACCCACGTCAACAGCCCGATGCTGATGAACGAGAAGACCTACCGCATGTTCCGGCCGGATCTGGAGAATCCTGGACCCGACGATCTGGCGCCGATCTGCCAGACCTTCCACATGCTGCCGATCCCGTGGGTCACGCCCGAGGACATCAGCAATGCGGTGCTGTTCCTGGCGTCGGACGAAGCCCGGTACATCACCGGGGTCACCCTGCCCGTCGATGCCGGCAGCTGCCTGAAATGACCGTCTATTACGACCCGTACGACGTCGGCATCGTCGCCGACCCGTATCCGGTGTACGCCCGCCTGCGCGACGAGGCGCCGATCTATCACAACGAGCGCTATGACTTCTGGGCGTTGTCGCGGCACGCCGATGTCGAAAAGGCGTTGTCGGACTGGGAAACCTTCTCCAACAGCCGAAGTGACATCCTCGAACTGGTCAATTCCGACTTCGACATGCCCCCGGGCGTGATGATGTTCGAAGACCCGCCCATGCACACCCTGTTGCGCGGGCTGATGTCGAGGGTGTTCACGCCGCGGCGGATGGCCGAGATCGAGGATCAGATCCGGCAGTTCTGCGTGCGCTGTCTGGACCCGCTGGTCGGCTCGAGCGGATTCAACATCATCGCCGAACTGGCCTCGATGATGCCGATGCGGGTGATCGGAATGCTGCTCGGTATACCGGAATCCGAGCAGATCGAGGTTCGGGATGCCAACGACGCCAATCTGCGCACCAGGCCCGGCGCGCCGATGAAGGTCGTCCAGGCCGACCGTATCGCCGACGGCCGGATCTACGCCGACTACGTCGAGTGGCGGGCCAACAACCCCTCCGACGACCTGATGACGGCGCTGCTCAACGTCGAGTTCACCGACGAGTTCGGTGTCACCCGCAAGCTTGAGCGCAAAGAGGTCCTGCACTACACCCAGGTAGTGGCCGGGGCGGGCAACGAGACCACCGGCCGGCTCATCGGCTGGCTGGCGAAAGTGCTCGCCGAACACCCCGACCAGCGTCGCGAGGTGACCCAGGACCGCTCACTGCTGACCCGAGCGGTCGACGAGACACTCCGCTTCGAACCAACCGGACCGCACGTGGCACGTTGGTTGGCAAGGGATTTCGAGTACGACGGCACCACGGTGCCGGCCGGGAGTGCGATGCTGCTGTTGTTCGGGGCCGCAAACCGCGACCCGCGTCGCTACCGCAACCCCGATACCTTCGACATCCACCGTGACAACATCAGTCACCTGACCTTCGGCAAGGGGTTGCACTACTGCCTGGGTGCCAACCTGGCCCGGCTGGAAGGTCGCGTCGCGCTCGACGAGCTGCTCAACCGCTTCCCTGAGTGGGAGATCGACTACGACAGTGCGCAACTCGCTCCGACCTCCACGGTGCGCGGCTGGGAGCAACTGCGCCTTGTGGTGAACTGAGCACGTGAACATCTGGATCGGACGGGCCCGGCGCAGCGTCAGCGGTGAGGTGCCCGCACCACCCGAGCAGGTGCGGGCCTTCTACGTCGACCTGGACAACATCTCGCAGGTGCACCCGCTCGTGCAGTGGGTGCGCAGCACGTCCCGGGTGGACCTGGCCGACGGGTATCAGCAGGACTATCAGATCCGCGATCGAATCCCATTGGGGCCGTTTGCACTTCCGATCACCTACCGGACACGGCTCATCGTTCCCACCGCAGGCGCGGTGACCGCGCAGGCTCGGCAGTTCCCGCAGGTGCAACTGGACAGCCAAGTGGACTTCGCGGCAACCGAGACCGGAACCCGGATCACCGAGGAGCTGACCATTGCCGCGCCCAGGCCGTTGTTGGCGATCACCGTGGAGCAGGCGGTGGACGCCCACGCCACGATGCTCGCGGCGATCGGGAAACTGTTCGCGGTCTGAGCGGTTCGCGAAAGGGACTCCTCGGACTACGAGGTGGCGACCGCCTCCGCGTGCTCTGTGGCCACCGACTTCGCCCAGCGGTAGTCGGCCTTGCCTGCGGGGGAGCGCACGATCTGGGGTGACCGGACGAAGGCCTTCGGGATCTTGTAGCGCGCGATCGCACGCTCGCACACCGCCACGAGTTCCTCATCGGTGGCCGAGGCGCCTTCGGCGAACTGGACGACCGCCACGACCTCGTTGCCCCAACGCTCCGAGGGGCGGCCGACCACAACCACGTCGTAGACGGCGGGGTGCGCGGCGATGGCCCGCTCGACCTCCTCGACGAAGATCTTCTCGCCGCCGGAGTTGATGGTGACAGAATCGCGGCCCAGCAGCTGAATCCGTCCGTCTTCCAAGACGTTTGCCCGGTCACCCGGAACCGACCAGCGCACTCCGTCGATGGTGGGGAAGGTGCGTGCGGTCTTGGCCTCGTCGCCCAGGTAGCCCAGCGGGATCAGGTCGCGCCGCGCCAGCCAGCCGCCGCCTTCGCCAGGGCCGAGCACCCGGGACATATCCTCGGCGACCACCGCGGTATCGGACTGGGCGTTGAAGGTGGCGGCCTCGGACTCGGTGCCCGCGGTCGACGCGGTGCTCATCTGTGCGCCGGACTCCGAGGCGCCCACCGCGTCGATCAGCATGAGATGTGGCAGTGCGGCCAGGATTCGCTCGCGCACGGTCGGCGAGAGCGGCGCGCCACCGTTGCTGATCGTGAACAGACCGGACAGGTCGTAGTCGCCCTTCTCGATCTCGTCGATCAGCGGCCGGGCGATCGCGTCGCCGACGACGGGGATACTGAGCACCCGTTCGCGCGCAGCGAGTGTCAGCACGTTGTCGGGGCGCATGCGGACCACATCGTCGGGGATGACGAGCTTTCCGCCCATGGTGATGGCGTTGTAGGCGGCCCACTGGGCGGCGCCGTGCATGAACGGCGGGATCATCAGCAGCGACAAGCCGCCACCCGCGGTGCGGGCCCGCTCGGCGAGTTCCTCGTACGACGCGATGAAGGTGTCGCTGCCGAACGGCCGGCCACCCATAGAGGACAGGAAGATGTCGTGCTGGCGCCACAGCACGCCCTTGGGCATGCCCGTGGTGCCGCCGGTGTAGAGGACGTAGAGATCATCGCCCGACGGGGTCGGCATTCCCGCCTGTGGCGCAGGAGTTTTCAGGACCGTCTCGTAATCGACGGCGCCCGGCAGCAGTTCGTTGCCCGATTCGTCGGCGACCTGGATGAGCACCCGCAGATTCGGCAGCTGGTCGCGGATCGCGGCCACCCTGGGCGCGAACTCGGCGTTGTAGATGACCGCCCGGGCGTTCGAATCCTTCAGCAGGTAGAGGAGTTCTTCCTCCACGTAGCGGTAGCTGACGTTGAACGGTGCCACCCGGGCGCGGTAGCTGCCGATCATCGACTCGAGGTACTCGTTGCCGTTGCGCAGGTAGATGCCGAGGTGGTCCTGACCTGATTCGTGCCCGGCCAACCCATCCCGCTCGGTGTGCGGGCCGAGGCCGGCCGACACCAGATAGTGGGCGAAGCCGTCGACGCGCGCGTCGAACTCGGCGTAGCTCAAGCGGCGGTCCCGCCACACCAGGAAGGTCTGATCGGGCACGGCTTTGGCCACCGTGGAGAACACTGTGGACAGATCGAACTTGACGTCGCTCATGGCACTCCTGGTCACGGATTCGGGCCCCACGACCATACATGCACCACCCGGCTGTATGGCCGGGGGGATGTGACGCGCGCCTCAGCTCGCGAAGGTATCCGTCAGACCGGGAAGAACCCGTCTCCGGTCAGCACACCGGGCTGCCACCCTTGCGGTCCGAGGCACAGCATCGGCCGGCCGTCAGGCGACTGAGCGGCCTCCTGCGGCCCCGGGCACGGCGACCCGATCTCCTGCACGCCGTTCAACGGGTAGGCGTAGGTCCAGAAGCCGGTGTAGACCGGTGGCCACTGGTTGGGAATCCACTTGCACTGCATGGCGGTGCCGCCCGGACCGCGGCCGAACACGTTGCGATCCCAGCTGTAGCAGGGAGCACCGTTGGAAGCCTCGTAGCTCATACCCGGGACATCGGTGGGGTAGCGGCCTGGATTGTCGGGATACATGTTGCTGCCGTCGTCGGCCATGGCGCCCGGCGCTGCCGAGATCGCTGTTGCCAGTGCCGCCGCGGCGACCGCCGTCGTGGCGAAGAGTTCGCGAATCATGTTCCACCCTCAGCATTGCCGACCGCCAGTCGCATCAGGCTGGCCAGTTCGTTGACTTTGGGCCAGAAGCCTAGCCGGTCGCCAAGGCGATCAGTCGACATTTGGGGTCGTTGTTACTCGCCGGTATCGGTGTCGAGCACGCTGACCGCGATGCCGTAGGGCAAGAACCGCACCCGGCGGGTGGGATCGGTGTTGCCGGCGTTGGCCCGCAGGGCGTCGAGCTCACATGCATACACCTGCTCGATGTGGGCACCGCCGGCGTCGTCGACGGTGTAGATCGCCCACACCCCGTCACCCTTCTCCCCGGTGGTCTCCGGTTGTGTCCTCGGCCGTGAGAACCGGGACACCTCATCCAGCAGTCCTGCCCAGCCGCCGCCCTGACCGGGGTTGCCCAAGAATTTGCCCAACCCGTCGAGGGCATCGCGTAACCCTTCGCCCGCCTCGCGGGCGACGCGGTCGAAGTCCTCGGGGTCGAACCCGAACGGTCCACTGCCACTCATTGCGTTCTCCTCGGTGGTTGTGGGTAATCCCACGTGTCCAACACCAGTGTGCGCGCACGCGCGGCCGGGCGGGATGGTAAACGATCCATATGGTCTTCACACGGGACGAGCTATTGACCACTGTCGAGTTGTCACCGCAGGCAGCGGGTGCGCACGACCGGCAGGGATGGGTGGGGCTGTTCGCTGCGGGCGGACAGGTCGAGGACCCGGTGGGTTCACGGCCACACCGCGGGCCCGCGCAGATCGAGCGGTTCTACGACACCTTCATCGCCCCGCGCGACATCACCTTCCACCGAGACGTCGACATCGTCAGCGGGTCGACGGTCATCCGCGACCTCGAGCTCGAGGTCGTCATGAGCCCGTCGGTCACCATGCGGATCCCCGCTTATCTGCGCTACGCGGTGGTTCCCGCGTCGGCCGGGCCGCGTATCGCCGAGCTGCAGGCCTACTGGGAGCTGCCCGCGATGATCGGGCAATTCGCCCGGGCAGGCCTCGGCGCGGTGCCGGTCGGGCTGCGCCTGAGCGTGGCGTTGCTGCGTAACCAGGGGCCGTCGGGCACGCTCGGGTTCGCCAAGGGGATGGGCGGCGCCGGCCGGGCGGGTAAGCGCGTGATCGCCGGATTGCTCGACGACCTGTGCGCCGGGGACGCGGTGGCCGTACAACGGCGGCTGGGTGCCGACACCGTCATCTGTGCCGG
This sequence comes from Mycobacterium sp. DL99, assembly GCF_004762045.1. Lineage (GTDB taxonomy): Bacteria > Actinomycetota > Actinomycetes > Mycobacteriales > Mycobacteriaceae > Mycobacterium. The sequence goes on along the minus strand of NZ_SJOM01000007.1, from coordinate 3,563,842 downwards.
TGACGAGGGACCGCTGAATGCGTCCGGGCTGGTGGAACTCACCTCGGGCGCGTCCTGGCGCAAACTGATCGCGTCCGGGTCGAGTCTGGTGGCCGGGCTGGACCGCGACGGCCGCCGGGCCGTCCTGATCGCCGATCTGGGTAGCGGGCCGCGCGCGGTCGCCAGGTTGCGGTACTTCGCTGACGCGACGTGAACGCGGCATGAACACGCACACGGGCCCGGCTGCACCGTCCCCACATCCCGGCGTGAGACCGTAGAAGGATCATGGCTGATCACGCTTACATCACCTACGAGGAATTCGGTCGGCGGTTCTTCGAGGTGGCCGTATCCGAGGACCGGGTCGGCGACGCCATCGGGGCGATCGCCGGCGACGCGTTCGAACTGGGCCCGATCGGCCAGGGACCGGGCAAGATCGCCAAGGTCACCGCGCGGGTCAAGATCCAGAAGCCCCGGGTGAGTCGCATCGTGGGCGAAACCATCACGTTCTCCATCCGGATCCCGCTGGAGATCGACATGGTGATCGACCTGCGCATCGACCGCCCCAAGTTCATGGTGTTCGGCGAGATCGCCTTGCGCGCCTCGGCGTTGGCCGCCGAGCCGCTGCTGCTGATCCTCGACGTCAAGAAGCCGCGGCCGTCCGACATCTCGATCCATGTCACCTCCAAGTCGTTGCGTGCCGAGGTGCTGCGCATCCTGGCGGGAGTTGACGCGGAGATCAAACGGTTCATCGCCGCGCACGTGGCAGGTGAGATCGACAGCCCGGAATCCGAGCAGGCCAAGGTGATTGACGTCGCGAAGGAACTCGACTCGGCCTGGGGCGGGATCTGACACCTCGGCGGGCCGTCTGCGTGACGGCCCGTAGGATTCAAGCCATGCAGCGCAACGTGATCCGGTCCGGTCGAGTGCTCGCGAGTGTCGGGGCATCGCTGGTGACTGGGGTCGCAGCTGTGATGATCGCCGCGCCGGCCCACGCCGATCCGGTTGATCAGACTTTCGTCGACGCGCTGAGTCAGGCGGGCGTGGGTGCGGTGGATCCGGCTCAGGCCGTCACGCTCGGGCAGTCGGTGTGCCCGATGCTTGCCGAGCCGGGTCAGAACGCCGCCGATGTGGCGGCCAAGGTCGCCGATACCGGCGGGATGTCACTGGGGCCGGCCACGATGTTCACCGGGATCGCGATCTCGACGTTCTGCCCCGCGATGGTGGCCAAGGCCGGTGAGGGCAATCTGACCGGCGGCCCGGCCGATCTCGCCTGGTCGATCCTCGGCTTCGGTTAGGCACTCAGGTACATCAGGGCGGGCCGCCGCGGCAAGCGGCCGGTGCCGCCGGACTGCCCGCGAAAGTGACGCCACAGCCACGGCATGAGCATGTTCTGCGTCCACAGCACCTGTGAGTACGCCCGGGACCGGAACGACTGAGTCTGGTCGGGGCTGGTTGCCAGCGCCCAATCATGGTTGCTGCCAGGCAATCCGAGCGCCTCGGCAGCTGCTGCGGCGAACAGGCGGTGTCCCTTCGCCGACCCGTGCACCCGGTCGGGGCTCCAGGTTTCCGTCTCGCGCATAGAGGGCGCCGAGTACAGATCCACAAGGTGGAACTCGTACCGATCGGCGGCCTCGTTGATCGCGTCGTTGATCTGGACCACCCGCTTTCCGAGCAACCGACCCACCGGCAGGATCTGGGTGATGTCCGGGAACGTGGTCGTGACGACGGTGATCCCGGATTCCGCGAGCATGCGGTAGACGTGCTCGAGATCGCCGAGTGCGCGGGTGAACGAGCGCCCGGGCCGGGTCACATCGTTCATCCCGATGCACACGGTGACCAGGTCGGGCCGCATGGAGAGCGCGGTGGGCAGCTGCGTGTGGAGTACATCGCCGATCCGGTGGCCGCGAATGGCGAGATTGGCATAACCCAACCCCGGGTAGAGCCCGTCGAGGCGCACCGCGAGCCGATCGGCGAAACCCATCAGGCCGACGGTGTCGTCGCCATCCCACAGTCCTTCGGTCTGGCTGTCGCCGAGGGCGACATACCGGGTGAAACGTCGCACTCTGGGGACTCTAGCGCGCACCAGATCGGGCCTTGCACCCAGACACGTCGGAGGGGCGCCCGAAAAGGGCGCCCCTCCTTGATGTTTCGCAATGTTTGGGCTTACTTCACATCGACGTAAACTGTCTTGTTGAGCACGGTGGTCTGCAAATCGCCGCCCGGGCTGCTGGAATCCGTCCGGCTGAAGGTCTGTCCCGGCCGCACTGCGACCACGGTGGCCTTGTCCAACGGGGTGGAACCGACGTGGTTGACGATCACCTTGTAGCCCTGCGACTGCAATTGACTGATGGTCTGCTGGGCATTGCCCGGGCCGGTGGGTGCGGCTTGGGCGGGCGCGGCCAGGCCGATCACCGCCGCGGCTGCTGCGCCGACCAGTGCTGTAGCAAATCCGAGTCTCATCATCTTTGGTGCCTTCTTTCTTGTTCTGTTATGCCGCATGCGGCGCGCCGTTAGCGCATGTCGGTTGGCGCCGTAGCAAGTTCTCTTAGGTGTTACCTAAGAGTTAACCGGCAGTTCACAAATAAAATTCCGGCTGTACGAAAGTGTTTGACGAGGGGTGCGTCACATTCGGGAATTGGGGGATGGGTGCCAGGCGGGGTTCGTGATGCCGATGCCGAAGTGACTGGAATTACGCACATCTGGCAAAGTGGTCTGCATCACCGATGTTGCCGGAATGGCGTCACCGCGTAGCGTGCAACCCGTGGCCAAGCTGAGTGCCGGGGTGCTGCTGTACCGCTTCACCGGAACCGATGTCGAGGTGCTGATCGCCCACCCCGGCGGGCCGTTCTGGGCCCGCAAGGATGCCGGGGCGTGGTCGGTGCCCAAGGGGGAGTACGACGACGGCGAAGATCCCTGGGCGGCGGCCCAACGTGAATTCACCGAGGAGCTCGGTGCCCCGCCACCCGCAGGCCCGCGCATCGATCTCGAACCGGTACGCCAGGCGGGCGGCAAGTTGGTCACCGCCTTCGCGGTGCACGGGGACTTCGACACCACCACGGCCGTCAGCAACACGTTCACGGTGGAGTTGCCCAAAGGGTCGGGGCGGTTCGTCGAGTTCCCCGAAATCGACCGTGTCGCTTGGGTTTCGGTGGCGACAGCGCGCGCCAAGCTGCTGAATGGGCAGCGTCCCCTGTTGGACCGGTTGATGGCCGCGCCCGAGCTGGCCGGCTACGGAGAGGGTCATCCGGAAGCCGGGTAACGACTCAGAGATCGAGCGTCAGCCGGTCCCCGGCCTCGGCCCGTGACACGCAGGTCAGCAGGTAGCCCGCATCGCGCTCGGGGTCGGTCAACAACGTATCGCGATGCTGCACAGTCCCGTCGGTGACCCGGATCCGGCACGTTCCGCAGAAACCTTGTTGGCATGAGTATGGGGCATTCACCCCGGCCCGGCCCAACGCGGCGAGCAGGGTCTCGTCGGCTCCGACGGTCACCGAGGTGCCGGTGGAGGCGATGGTCACCGAGAACTCGGCACCGTCGACAACCGGTGGCGCCGCGAATCTTTCGAAATGCAGCTCCACGTCGTCCCGGCCCGTGAGCGCGGCCCGGATTCCGGTCAGCATCGGGGCCGGACCGCAGGCATACACCGTGGTGCCGTCGGGGCAGTCACCGAGAAGATCCTCGGCACTGGGCAGGCCGTCGACATCGTCGGTGCGGATCTCGATGCGGTCGCCGAACCGGGCGAGCTCGTCCAGGAACGGCAGGCTGTCGCGACTGCGCCCGGCGTAGACCATCGACCAGTCGATACCCAACCGCGCCGCCAACCCGAGCATCGGCAGGATCGGGGTGATGCCGATTCCGCCTGCGATGAAGCGGAACCGCTGGGTGGGCGACCCGTAGCCGGGCACCGTGAGGGCGAATGCATTGCGCGGGCCGTGGGTGCTGACCCGGCTGCCGATCTGCAGGCTGTCGTGCACCTCGACGGAGCCGCCGCCGCCATCGGGGATGCGCCGCACCGCAATTCGATAACTGTCGGTAACCGTCGGATCGCCGCACAGCGAGTACTGCCGCACCCGACCGCTGGCCAGGTGCAGGTCGATATGCGAACCCGGAAACCACTGCGGCAGCTTCTCGCCGTCAGCGGCGGCCAGCGTCAGCGCGATGACGTCCTGATCGTGGGCCACCACCTGCCGGCCCGTCACCGTCAGCGCGATCGTGCGATCCAGCTCCGGTGGCGGCAGACTGGTGCGCCGAACGAGCCGGCCCACCGTCCAGATGGTGGCGATGGCGGCACCGGCGGCGCCGAGCATCGGATCGTGGCGAAAACGGCCCGACATGCTCGGTGGCAGCCGGCGGTATCGGGATATCAGTGACAGCGTCGGCATGGCTGAGCCCGTCACAGGTGCGCGGCCCGCGCCGCAGGCGAACTCGCCAGATACGCGACAGCCTGGGCCGTCGAACCCATCTCCTCGGGGGAGAAACCGGGCCGGCAGTAGGCCAGGGTGTTCGAGCCGAACATCCGGGAGAACTTCGGCAGCAGCCCGAGCTTGGAATCACGCATGCGCATCTTGTTCATCCGCCACCAGCCGATGTCGAGGGTCGGGTCGCTCTTGACCATCGCCCAGCAGCCGCGCTGGAAGAACAGGTAGACGGCCGTCGCGGCGATCGACATCGCCCGCACCCGGCTGAAATAGCTGTCCTGGAAGTACACCGCGACGTCGTGGGCGACACTGCGGTGTTCGACCTCCTCGGCGCCGTGCCAGCGGAACAGGTCGGTCATCGTCGGGTCGGTGTCGTAGTCCTCCCAGGCGCAGTTCAGCACGAAGTCCCCCAGCACCGCGGTGTAGTGCTCGATCGCGGCGATGAGCCAGAGCCGGTCGCACAGATGGGCCAGCCTGCGGCGCGGATCGGGGGAGTCCGACGGCGCCAGCGTCTTGGTGAACACGTGCTCCACCAAGGACAGCACCGGCTGGTAATCCACACCGTGGCTGGTGAGGAACTGGTCGAGCACCTGATCGTGCGTCTCGGCGTGGGTGGCCTCCTGGCCGATGAAGCCACGCATGTCGTCGGCGAGCTTGGGATCGCGCACATACGGCAGCGCTTCGTTGAACGTCGCGACGAACCAGTGCTCGGCCACCGGCAGCACCACGTTGAACAGATTCACCATCGACGAGGCCACGGGATGGCCTGGGATCCAGTGCAACGGGATGTCGTCGAGATCGAAGTGCACCTTCCTGGCCTGGATCTGTACCGGGCCGGGGTCGATCTCATGGTCGAACCGCAACGGACGCAACATCGAGAGCCTCCTGGGATGAGTGGACTCTCAGCAGTGTACGGATTTAGGTGGGAACGGCGGTACCGGGTTGCCTCTTTCGGGGCGGGCCCGGTTCAGATCAGGCCGGCGGCGGGGTGCCCGCGCCCGGCGCCCCGGCGATCGGGACCACCGGCGTCGGCGTCACCGTGGTCACACCGTTACTGCCGACCCTCGGGCCGCCCGGGACAGCCGAATCGGCACCCTGCTGGGCCGCGGCCTCGCTGCAATCGAGCATCAGGATCATCTTGCCGCTGGAGTTGATCTTCTGGGAATCGACCAGGCACTCGGACTGCGGCAGGGCGCTGCCGAAGGAACCGCCGAAGGTGGCCCTGACGCCCTGGCTCTTCAGGATCGCCAGCGCCTTCATATAGGGCTCGCCGACGACGTTGACCGAGGAAGCGGTCGGTTGTGAGGTGGCGGTGCCTGCGGCCAGCAGGGCGATCGAACCGGCGGCGAGCAGACCGCCGCTGAGCGCAACAAGCTTCTTCACGTGAACTCCGTCAGTCGGGTGCGTTTGCGAACATATCGCAGCTGTGACGAATGTGAAACCGGAGCAGACGCCCCGCGCGTTACATCCGGTCCCGGGTCGGGCGGGCGGTGATCGCCGACATCACGTCGCACAACGCCGCCGCTCGCGGATCCACGAACGCATGTTCGAGCAGAATTCGCCTGCCGTCGGGACCCGCCAGCGGTATCCGCCAGTTCGGGTATTCGTCGGTGGTGCCGGGTTGATTCTGGGTGCGCACCTCACCGACCGCGTCGGCCAGCGACAGAGCCAGCAATTTCGAGGGAGTGCGCCCCAGATAGCGGTACAGCGCCGATACGACCTGATCGGTGTCCGGACGGGGTCCGAGCAACCCGACCCGGCGCAGCTCGTCGAGCCAGGCTGCCTGCGCGGTGCGATCCGCGGCCAGTTCCTGATCGGCCGGCCGGGTCAGCAGGCCCAGTTGTTCCCGCAACCGCACGTGCTCGCCGACCAGATATCCGGGTGTCGGAGGGAGATCGTGGGTGGTCACCGACGACAGGCAGTACTCGCGCCAGTGTTCGGCGGGTAAGGGTCCTCCGGACCAGTCGGACTCGAACCACAGGATCGAGGTGCCGAACAGGCCCCGCTCGCGCAGGTAGTCACGCACCCAGGGTTCGACGGTGCCCAGGTCCTCGCCGACCACGAGGGCGCCGGCCCGGTGCGCCTCGAGCGCGATGATGCCGATCATCGCATCGTGGTCGTAGCGCACATAGGTGCCTTCGGTCGGTGCGGCCCCCTTCGGGATCCACCACAACCGGAACATGCCGATGATGTGGTCGATCCGTACCCCGCCGGCGTGCCGGAGCGCCATGTTGACCACCGCCCGGAACGGCTCGTACGCCTCCTCGGCGAGGCGGTCCGGCCGCCACGGCGGCTGTGACCAGTCCTGCCCGAGCTGGTTGAACTCATCCGGCGGTGCGCCCGCCGTGACCCCGAGCGCCAGCACGTCCTGAAGGGCCCAGGCATCGGCACCGTCGGGATCGACGCCGACGGCGAGGTCGCTCATGATGCCGAGTTCCATCCCGGCCTGCACCGCGGTGGCCTGGGCCGCGGTGAGCTGATCATCGAGTACCCACTGCAGCCAGCGATGGAAGTCGACGGCCTGAGGGTTGGCCGCGGCGAATGCGGCGACTTCAGGGTTCGCCGGATGCTGCAACGCGTGGGGCCAGCCGTGCCAGTCGGCACCGTACCGTTCGGCCAGCGCGCTCCAGATCGCGAAATCTTCGAGGCTGCGGCTCTGCCGGGCCTGGTAGGCGGCGTACGCCACCTCTCGGCCCGCCGAACGTTCGACCCGGTACACCTGCTCCAGTGCGGTGCGTTTGGCCTGCCAGGCCGCATCACGGTCGATGGTCGGGTGGCGGTCGGAACGTTTGTTGAGCGCGGTGCGCAGCGCCCGGATACGGCCGCGGTGTGGGACCGCGGCGAACTCCGGGATGGCTTCCACCCGCAGGTAGAGCGGACTGCCGAAGCGACGGGAGGTGGGCAGATACGGCGAGGGCTCCATCGGTGCGGTGGGGGCGGCCGCATGCAGCGGATTGACCAGGATGAAACCCGCGCCGTGCTCGGCCGCCGACCACACCGCCAGATCGGTCAGGTCCGTGATGTCGCCTGTGCCCCAGGAGCTTTGAGATCGAACGCTGTAGAGCTGGACGGCCAGGCCCCAGGCTCGCCGTTGGCCCAGCCGGGCGGGCAGGTCCAGCGTGGCGGGGGAGATCACCACAGGGGTTTCGCTATCGAACTCACCGACCCGCAACCGCAGCCGGTGATAGCCCAGCGGCAGGTCCGCCGGCAGCTCGAACGTGGCCTCACCGACCAACCGGTCCCCGAGGTCGTACGGGGGCCGGTTGTTCTCCAGTTGTCGCAGGCCGCTGCGTTCGGTGCCGTCCTCGAGGAACAGCGTGAGCTCGACCGGATCCCCGTGGGTGACATGCACCCAGAAACTCGACGGCTCCCTCGCCCGGCCCAGCACGATGGGCGGCAGAGGGCGTTGCCAGTACTGGCGGTCGTGCCCGGCCAGCGCGTCGGCGCGTTCCCGCTCGGTGCCGGCCGGCACGCCGAGAGCTTCGAGCACGGCGACCAGTGTCGACTCCGCGACAGCGGTGCGCCGGCCGGTCCAGTCGTCGAACTCCGCGGCCACGCCGTAGCGGCGAGCCAACTCCAGCAGGGCCGGGGACGGTTCGTTCATGACGCCAATCTTGCTGCCCAGAACGCGATCATGTCAGTCGACATCGCGGGACAGCAGGTCCTCCCAGGTGTCCCGGCGCACCACCAGCCGGGCTGTTCCGTTGTGCGCGAACACAACCGGAACCCGGCGGGCGCCGTTGTACTGATTCGACATGGTGTAGCAGTAGGCCCCGGTGACCGGCACCGCCAGCAGATCGCCGACCTTCGGTTCACGCAGTGCCACGGCGTCGATGAGCTGATCGCCGGACTCGCAGTGCCTGCCGACGACGCTGACCGTCTCACCGCCGCCGACGCGGTCGGCGATGGTGGCCTCGAACCGCTGCCCGGTCAGCGACACCTCCAGGTTGTCGCCCATGCCGCCGTCCACCGCCACGTGGGTGATCACCCCGCGTTTGACGGTGGTGACGCGGTACAGCGTGCAGGCGCTGGTCGCCACCATGCTGCGACCGGGTTCGACGATGATCCGGCTGTCGCGCGGCAACAGCTCACGGGCCTGGGCCACCATCGCCTCGGCATAGTCGTCCAGGCTCGGCGGGTGCTCGTCGTAGGTGTAGCGCACCCCGAGCCCGCCGCCGAGGTCGTAGACCTCGAACGTGCCCAGCGCGGCGATCGGTTTCACCGCCGCGGCCAACTGCTCGACATTGAGCAGTTGCGATCCCACGTGGGTGTGCACACCGTCCAGGCGTAGCCGCGGGCTGGCCTCGATCCGCGCGATGGCCGCCCGGGCGTCCGCGGGCATCAGGCCGAACTTGGACCCGGCATGGCCGGTGGCCTGCGAGGCGTGTGTGGCGGCCTCGACGCCCGGAATCACCCGGACCAGACAGGGTTGCCGGTGGCCGGAGGGCACAATCCGCTCCAGCCGGTCGATGTCGTCGAAGTTGTCGACCACCACCAGGCCCACACCGTGCCCGACGGCCAGGGTGAGCTCCTCATCGGTCTTGGCGTTGCCGTGCAGCACCAGCCGGCCCGGCTCGGCGCCGGCCTTGAGTGCCGACAGGATCTCGCCCCCGCCGGCGACATCGAGGTGTAGCCCTTCGGACGCCATCACCCGCTGGACCGCGGTGCACGGGAAGGACTTCGACGCGAACGCGACATCGCTGCGCGGCCAGCGACTGCGGAACGCCGAGAGGTAGTCGGCGGCCCGCTGCCGCAAGGCGCCTTCGTCCACCACGATCGCCGGGGTACCGAATTGCTCGGCGATGGCGTCCAGCCGGCAGCCGCCGACCACCAGGGTGCCGTCGGCGTCCTGCCGGGTTCCGGGCGGGAAGAGGCCGATCAGATCGCTGGTGGTCTCGCTGTGGATCGTCACCGGTTCAGCGTGCCACTGGCGAGATGCCCACGAGCGTTGATAGCCTGTCTGTAACGATCCGTACAGAGGCAGGTTCAGGTGACAACTGCAGCCACGAGGCGACAACGGCAGGGCGCGGATTCTCGCGAACAGATCCTCGACGCCACCGAGCGACTGATGGCCACCCGCGGCTACGCCGCCACCTCGATCAGCGACATCCGCAAGGCCTGCGGCCTGCCGGCCAGCTCCATCTACTGGCATTTCGGGTCCAAGGACGGCGTCCTCGCCGCCGTGATGGAACGCGGAGCCGACCGCTTCTTCGCGGCCATCCCGAGCGGCGGGAGCATCGACGAGCAGTTGGCGGTCCTGGCGGACCAGCAGTCACAGCGCCCCGAGTTCCTCCGGATCCTGTACCTGCTGTCGCTGGAACGCAGCGATGACCCGACGGTGACCGCCGTGGTGCGCCGCGTGCGGGGCACTGCCATCTCGCGTTTCTCGGCCGCCGTGCGCGGCCAGCTGCCCGCGGATGTGCCACCACGACGTGCGGAGCGGGTGGTGGCCGAACTCACGGCATTCGCCGTCGCGCAGTCCGACGGCGTGTTCTTCGCCGGACACCTCGAGCCCGACAGCACCGACGTGGCGCGTATGTACCAGCGGCTGTGGCAAGCCGTCACCGCCCTGATCCCGATACTCCTGGAGGAAACGTGACCGGCAGGACCGCGATCATCACCGGCGCGAACACCGGGCTGGGATTCGAATGCGCGCGTGCACTCCTGGAATCCGATCCGGGGTGGCACGTGGTGCTGGCGGTGCGCGACGCCCAACGCGGCGCCGACGCCGCGGCCCGGCTCGACTGTCCGGGACGCACCACGGTCGCTGAACTCGACCTGGCATCGCTACGGTCGGTGCGCGACTTCGCCGTCAGATTGCCGCAACTGGAGGTTCCGCCGTTGGCCGCGCTGGTGTGCAACGCCGGGCTGCAGGTGGTCTCGGGTTCGCCGGCGACGGCGGACGGCTATGAGATGACGTTCGGCGTCAACCATCTCGGTCATTTCGCCCTGGTGCAGCATGTGCTCGGCGCCCTGACGGCCCCCGCGCGAATCGTGGTGGTCAGCAGCGGCACCCACGATCCGGACAAGTTCACGGGTATGCCTGCGCCGCAATATAATTCAGCTGAAGAACTACTGCGTCCGCCGGTGGGCGGCCTGACGGGCGAAGAGGGCCGGCGTCGCTACACCACCTCCAAACTCTGCAACATGCTCTTCAGCTACGAGTTGGACCGGCGGCTGGGGCACGGTGCCCGCGGAGTCACGGTCAACGCATTCGATCCGGGCCTGATGCCGGGGTCGGGGCTGGCCAGGGACTACGGGGGCGTACAGCGGCTGGCCTGGCGCCTGTTCATGCCGGCACTGCGGATCCTGCCCAACGTGAACAGCACCAGGCGTTCTGGAGCCCATCTCGCCGCGCTCGTCGAGGATCCCGCCCTCGACGGCGTCACAGGGGAGTACTTCGAGGGAACTCGCCGGATCCGCTCCTCGCGCGATTCGTACGACTCGGCGAAGGCTGCAGATCTGTGGCAGGTCAGCGAACGGTTGGTGTCGGCGGTCGGCTAGCTCGCCCGGGCCGCAGTAGTGTCGCCCCAGTGACATCCGGGCCGGTTTCAGAAGATGGCGACACCGTCGTGCTGCGCCGGGCCCGGATCGCGGTGGGAGCGTTGTTCCTGACCAACGGAGCGATCTTCGCCAATCTGCTGCCGCGTTATCCGGAGATCAAAACCGATCTGCATCTGAGCAACGCGGTGTACGGCGCGGCCGTCGCCTCGTTCGCCGGCGGGGCACTGGTCGCGGGACTCACTGCGGCGACGTTGATTCGACGGTTCCGCAGCGCACGCGTCGCGGTCATCGGCACCGTCGCCCTGGCCGCTTTCGTCGTCGCAGCCGGTGGCGCGGGCACGCCGCTCATGCTTGCCGCGGCCCTGTTTCTGGCCGGCGCCTGCGATTCGGTGGTCGACGTCGCACAGAACGCACACGGGCTGCGGCTGCAACGCGAACACGGTCGCTCGATCATCAACTCCCTGCACGCGGTCTGGGCTGCCGGGGCGATCCTCGGTGGGCTCACCGGTGCCGGCGCGATCGCACTGGGCGTACCGCGCGGAATCCACCTTTTGGTGGTCGGAGTGCTTTTGAGTGCGGTGGCGCTGGTCGCCTACCGCTACCTGCTGCCGGGCTCCGACCATGATGACCACCCGGCCGCACACGCCGCGGCGGCGGGGAGCAAGGCCGGGCCGCGGGTGTACCTGATCCTGCTGGCACTGGTGCTGATCGCCATCGCCGGCGCCACGGTCGAGGACGCCGGAAACTCGTGGGCCACGTTGTACCTGCGCGACACCCTGCACGCGCCGCCGGCGGTGGCGGTCTTCGGCTACATCGCACTGGTCGGGTTCATGTTCATCGGCCGGCTGATCGGCGACCGGCTGGTCGACCGCTTCGGCGAGGCCACCGTGGCGCGGACGGGCGGTTTGATCGCTGCTGTCGGGATGGGGTCCGCGCTGGCGTTCCCTAGCATCGCCACCACGATCGCCGGGTTCGCGCTCGCGGGTCTGGGCGTGGCCACCCTGGTGCCCGCCGCCATGCACGGCGCCGATCAGCTGCCCGGGCTGCGACCCGGCACCGGTCTGACCGTGGTCACCTGGCTGATGCGGGTCGGGTTCTTCGGGGCACCGCTGCTGGTCGGGCTTGTCGCCGATGCCGCCGGATTGCGGGCCGGACTGCTGGCGGTACCGGTGGCCGGGCTGGTGGCGGTCCTGCTGGCCGGGGCGCTGCCGCGGAGGCCGGCGTCGGTGCCTGATTCAGTGCGTGGGCCCGACGCCCGCGAGCTCGATCGTGAACACACCCGACACGATTAGCCCGATGCCGAGCATCATCACCGGGGTCAGCGGCTCCTTGAACAGGAACTTGGCGATGACCGCGACGAGGGCGACCCCACACGCGGTCCAGATGCCGTAGGCGATCCCTACCGGTACACCCAAGGACAGGGCCAGCCACAGCAGATAGAACGACATCACATACCCGGCCACCACCGGCGCGATCCAGGCCTTACGGCGGAACCCGTCCGAGGCGCGCAGCCCAAGCGTGGCGAACACCTCGACCAGGATTGCCCCGGTCAGCGCCAGCCACATCATGATTCGGCCTGCCGCGAGTGTGACCCGAGTTCGACCAGCAGCACACCCGCGATGATCAATCCGATGCCGGCGACGATCGGCCAGGTGAACGGGTCGCCGAACAGCACCGCCGCCAGCACGGCCGTCGCCGCGGTACCCAGGGCACCCCAGATGCCGTAGGCGACGCCGACGGGCATGCCGGCCCGCAGCACCAGGGTCAACAACACGAACGCGGCCAGATAGCCCGACACCACCAGCACCAGCCATCCCGAATGGTCCTGGGACGCGCGCAGCGACAACGTGGCGCTGACTTCGGTGACGACGGCCGCGATCAACAACGCCCAGGTCCGCACCGGACCAACCTATCCGAGCGCGGGGCGGCGGGTGAGTACCGTGGGGGAGTTCGCCCAGATTCGCCGAGGAGCCGCATGACCGATCCGACACGCACCCCCGGGCCGGTCGTCGACACCGGGTACGGCCCGATTCGCGGGACCGACGACGGAATCGTCAAGCAGTGGATGGGTATTCGCTACGCCGCCGCGCCCGTCGGCGAGTTGCGGTGGCGGGCCCCACAACCTCCCGGCGGCTGGAACGAGATCGCCGACGCGACCGGCGCCGGGCCGGTGTGCCCGCAGATCGCCGATCCGAGGCTCCCGCTCGACCTCGGTGGACGCCAGGGCGAGGACAGTCTGGTGCTCAACGTCTGGGCGCCGAGCGGAACCGAGGCCGGCGACGCCAAACCGGTCATGGTGTGGGTTCACGGCGGTGCCTACGTCATGGGCTCCGGGAGTCAGCCGCTCTACGACGGGTCGGTCCTGGCCGCAGAAGGTGATGTCGTCGTGGTCACCGTCAACTACCGCCTCGGCCCGTTCGGCTTCCTGGACCTGTCCCATTTCAACGGGCGCCCCGGTGCGAAGGGACTGCGTTTCGACACCAACCTCGGTCTGCGCGACGTGCTGTCGGCGCTGCAGTGGGTGCGCGACAACATCGCCGCATTCGGCGGGGACCCGCAACAGGTGACCTTGTTCGGGGAGTCGGCCGGCGGCGGGATCGTCACCACCCTGCTGGCCAGCCCGGCCGCCGAAGGGCTTTTCAGTGCGGCGATCGCGCAGAGTTCCCCTGCGACATCGGTGTACGACGCCGAGCGCTCCCGCGCCGTGGCCGCCCAGTTCCTCGAGCGCCTGGGCGTCGACGGCGACGAGGTCGGGCGATTGTCCGGCGCGCCGGTGCCCAGCATCCTGTCCGCGGCCAAGGAGGTTTTCGACGCGGTGCCGACCCAGACGCCGGGCCTGCTGGCATTCGCCCCCATCGTCGACGGCGATGTGGTTCCGGACTATCCGGTCGCGGCGGCAAGCGAGGGCCGCACCCACCCGGTGCCGCTGATCATCGGGACCAACGAGCACGAAGGCACGGTGTTCCGCTGGATGAAGTCACCGCTGATGCCGATCACCCCCGGTGCATTGCGGTCCATGTTCGCCGCCATCGCGGCCGAACAGCCCGGCCTGCAACTGCCGACCGAAGCCCAGATCACCTCCGCCTATGCGGGTTTACGTCCCAAGGCGATCGGATTGGGCGTGGCGCGCGACATCGGTTTCCGCATGCCGACCCTGTGGTTCGCCGAGGGACACAGCACCGTCGCCCCCGTGCATATGTACCGCTTCGACTTCACCACCCCGATGCTGCGTCTACTGCGGCTCGGCGCCGCCCATGCGACCGAACTGCCTTACATCTGGGGCAATCTGGTCGCCGGGCCGAAGGACCCGACGTTCAAGTTGGGTGGGCTCAAGCACGGGCGAGCGGTGTCGCAGCGGGTGCGTCGTCGGTGGGTCAACTTCGCCACCACCGGGCAGCCCTCGGGTGCCCTCGGGGAACCGGTGTGGCGGTCGTACCGCCGGGAGGACCGGGCCTCCCTGGTGATCAACAAGAACGATAAGACGGTCGCCGACCTGGACCGCGATATCCACGCGGCCTGGGGGAGCCAGATACTCAATTTCCGGTAAGACGAATCCAATGAGACAAATCCGCTGAGACAAAGATGTTGACATGGACATGATCAGGTCCGTACTGGACTTTCTGCCTCCGCCGATGCGGGACCCGGTGTTCTTCGCCATCCCGTTCTTCCTGGTGTTGTTGACCGTGGAGTGGGCGGCGGCCCGGCGCCTGGAGCACCTCGAATCCGAGCGGGCACCCGCCGGTGCGTTCAATATCCGCGATGCGTGGGCGAGCATCTCGATGGGGTTGGTGTCGATCCTCACCACCGCCGGATGGAAACTGCTGGCGTTGTTGGGTTATGCCGCCATCTACGCCTATCTGGCGCCCTGGCACCTGCCCGGAAACCGGTGGTACACCTGGGTGATCGCGATCGTCGGGGTGGATCTGCTGTTCTACGGCTACCACCGGGTGGCACACCGGGTGCGGTTGATCTGGGCGACGCATCAGGCCCATCACTCGAGTGAGTACTACAACTTCGCCACCGCACTGCGGCAGAAATGGAACAACAGCGGCGAAATCCTGGCCTGGATTCCGTTGCCACTGCTCGGCATCCCACCGTGGCTGGTGTTCGCCAGCTTCTCGGTGAACCTGGTCTATCAGTTCTGGGTTCATACCGAGCGAGTCGGAAAGTTATGGCGGCCAATCGAATTCATCTTCAACACGCCGTCGCATCATCGCGTGCACCACGGACGTGACCAGCTGTACCTGGACCGCAACTACGGCGGCATCCTGATCATCTGGGACCGGATGTTCGGCACGTTCCAGCCGGAGGTGTTCCGGCCGCACTACGGGCTGACCAAGCCGGTGGGCACGTTCAACATCTGGAAGCTGCAGACCCACGAATACGTGGCCATTGCTCGCGACGTGCGGCGGGCCGGCCGCCTGCGTGACCGGCTGGGCTACATCTTCGGTCCGCCGGGCTGGCAGCCCGCCGACATTATCGAATCCCAGCCGGTCGGGTAGCGCGTTCGCCGGCCGCGACCTGGCCCCCGCTGTGACCCGGGACATGAACGGCTGCTGTCACCGCCATAACCATTGGCCGGCACAACAATTGACGCCGTCCACTATTCGGCCTGAGCTTCGATTTGCGACACGCCGCGCGGATGTGATCCGGGCCTTCTTTCGTCGAAACTCCCAGTGTTCCCCAGTGTTTGTGTGACGTTTGAATTCGGGCCGAGCCGAATGGCACCAAAGCAAACTTCAAATCAGTAAGGTCGACTCAGCCGGGTGCACAATCCGGATCACGGTCAAGAAAGGGGCAATGCGTGGGAGACACACTGACCGAAGGACAGAAGCTGGAGAAGGGGGGGTCGCTCACCTCCAACAACGGCGCGTACACGCTGACGTTGCAGGATGATGGCAACCTCGTGTTGGAGGCACGTGGCCAAGCGGTCTGGTCGACTTCCACCAACGGCCAGGACGTGGTGCGGGCGGAGGTGCAGACCGACGGTAACTTCGTGCTGTACACCTCGGAGAAGCCCGTGTGGCACACCGACACCAAGGGCAAGAAGGACGTCAAGCTGGTTCTCCAGGACGACCGCAACCTGGTGCTGTACGCCGCCGACGGGCCCGCGTGGTCGTCCAATACCGAGACCTCCGAGCCGCCGCCACCGGCGCCCGAGGCCGCCGCGCCCGAGGTCGAGGTCGCCCCGGCCGCGGTCGAGGAGCCGGTAGCCGCGCCCGAGCCGGCCGCGCCGCCGCCACCCCCGCCGGCACCCGAGCCGCGGACCTACACCGTGGTCTCCGGCGACACCCTGTGGGCGATCGCCGAGCGGTTCTACGGGGACGGCAACAAGTACCAGCAGATCGCCGATGCCAGCGGCGTCGCCAACCCTGACCTGATTCACCCGGGCCAGGTTCTGACGATTCCCTGACCTAGAACAGATGCACGGCCCGGACCTTCATGGTCCGGGCCGTCGTCGTTTTCGGCCCGTGGATACGGGTACCCCCGGTAACGAAGTTGCCGCCTGGCCGATATTGATGTCGGTAGGGTGACTTTCACCACGTCCGAAAACGAGGGAGGCCGGCCGTGAACAGTTGGCTTGGTGGGGTGATGCGGGCGATGGCGGGGGTGTCGGTGGCAGGGCTGCTGGTATGTCCGGTCCCGACGGCCGCGGCGGCGGGTTCGCTGGTGTATCCCGGGATGGAGATCCGGCAGGGCACCAATTTGTGCACTCTGGGCTTCGTGGACCCGGTGAGTCGGGTCGGGTTCACCGCGGGGCACTGCCGCGGCGGCGGACCGGTTAACGACCGGGACGGCAATTCCATCGGGCACATGGGCTCCTTCCGGGACAACACGCCCGACGGTGCCACCGTCGACACCAATCACATGATCTCCGACTGGGAGACCATCCAACTGGCCGGCGACGTCGCGGTGAACAACATCCTGCCGGGTGGTCGGATGCTCGTGGAGGATGCGGCGGTGGTGCCGACGCCCGGGGCCCCGGTCTGCCACTTCGGGGTGGTGACCGGGGAGACCTGCGGCACCGTCGAGGCCGTCAACAACGGCTGGTTCACCATGGCCAACGGCGTGGTCAGCCAGAAGGGCGATTCGGGTGGCCCGGTGTACATCGTCACGCCGGATGGCCGCGCCGCCATCGTCGGGATGTTCAACAGCACGTGGGGTAACTACCCGGCCGCCGTATCGTGGCAGAACGCCAGTGGGCAGGCCCGCAGTGACGGCGCGCCACTCGGCGAGGTGTCGAATCTGGTCGGGCAACCCTGACCGCTCCGAACCGGACGCCCGGCGGTGTACGTCATGGGCGGGGCGAATCGCAGAACTAGAACACGTTCTAGCGTTCGCGCCGGGTGGGCGATATTCTCATGGCGATGTTTGATCAGACACCTGTCCAGATTGCCTGGGTCACCGCCGATCTGGACGCCACCGAACAGGCGCTGACCACCCTGCTGGGGGCGCGCCGGTGGGTGCGTATGCCCGCGGTGCACTTCAGCCCCGAGGCCTGCAGCTACCGCGGCCGGCCCGCCGATTTCGTGGCCGACATCTCGCTGAGCTACGCCGGTGACACCCAGTTGGAGCTCATCGCGCCGGTACGCGGCGAGAGCGTCTACACCGAGTTCCTGGATCGCCACGGGGCGGGCCTGCACCACATCTGCATCGAGGCGGCCGATCCCGAGGCGTTCGAGGCAAAGCTGCGGGACGCCGAAGGCGGCGGGACACCCGTTGTCTGCCAGGGAGTCATGCCTGGGGGCATGAGATTCGCCTACCTGTCGGCCGCGGCGGCCGGGGTGCCGTATCTGGAGATCGCTTACATTCCGCCCGAGATCCGGGCGTTCTTCGAGTATGTGAAACAGGAGCAGCAGTGAAGGAAATCCCCGAGGTCGTCGAGGCTGCGGACGTCGAATCCTGGTCCGACGAGTTCGACGTCGTGGTGATCGGGTTCGGCATCGCCGGAGGCTGCGCAGCGGTCAGTGCCGCAGCACAGGGCGCCCGCGTCCTGGTGTTGGAGAAGGCGGCGGCGGCCGGCGGTACCACCTCGATGGCGGGCGGGCACTTCTATCTCGGTGGCGGGACCGCCGTGCAGGAGGCGACCGGGCACCCGGACACCGCCGAAGAGATGTACAAGTACCTGGTCGCCGTGTCCCGCGAACCTGATCTGGACAAGATCCGCGCCTACAGCGAAGACAGCGTGGAGCACTTCAATTGGCTTGAGGCGCTGGGTTTCCAGTTCGAACGCAGCTTCTACCCGGGCAAGGTGGTGGTGCCGCCCGGTACCGAGGGGCTGTCCTACACCGGCAACGAGAAGGTCTGGCCGTTCACCGAACAGGCCCAGCCGGCTCCCCGCGGACACTCCGTGCCGGTGCCGGGGGAGTTGGGCGGCGCCGCGATGGTGATCGACCTCCTGCTGAAACGCGCTGAGGCACTGGGCGTCACGATCCGCTACGAGATCGGGGCCACCAACCTGATCGTGGACGACGGAGCGGTGGTCGGCGTCAAGTGGAAGCACTTCGGCGAAACCGGTTGCATCAAGGCGAAATCGGTCATCATCACCGCGGGCGGGTTCGCGATGAACCCCGAGATGGTCGCCGAATACACCCCGGCGCTCGGCAAGAAGCGTCGCACCAAGCACCACGGTGAGGTCGAGCCCTACATCCTGGGCAACCCCAACGACGACGGCCTCGGTATCCGGATGGGTGTCGCGGCCGGCGGCGTGGCCAACGGCATGGATCAGCTGTTCATCACCGCCGCGGCCTACCCACCGGAGATCCTGCTGACCGGCGTCATCGTCAACAACCAGGGACAGCGCTTCGTCGCGGAGGATTCCTACCACTCACGTACCTCGGCGTTCGTCCTGCGGCAGCCCGATCAGCAGGCGTACCTCATCGTGGACGAGGCGCACATGGAGATGCCGGCCATGCCGCTGATCAAGTTCATCGACGGCTACGAGACGGTCGCCGACGTCGAAGCGGCGCTAGGCATTCCGTCCGGGAACCTGGCGGCGACGTTGGACCGCTACAACAAGAACGCGGCCGACGGCGAGGATCCCGACTTCCACAAGCAACCCGACTACATCGCCGCACAGGACACGGGCCCGTACGCGGCCTTCGACCTGTCGCTCGGCGTCGCCATGTACTCGGGATTCACCATGGGCGGGCTGACGGTATCGATCGACGGCGAGGTCCTGCGGGAGGACGGCAGCGTTATCTCAGGCCTGTATGCGGCAGGGGCCTGCGCATCCAACATCGCCCAGGACGGCGAGGGATACGCCAGCGGCGTGCAGCTCGGCGAAGGCTCTTTCTTCGGTCGCCGCGCCGGTACGCACGCGGCAGCGCGCTAGTTCACGGACGCGAGGTTCCACCGGCCGTCGCCGAGCAGTTCCAGGCGACGGTCGTGGAGCCGGTTGACGCTGTCGCGGTGGCTGATGCTGACCACGATGCAGTCGGGCAGCTCGGTGCGCAGCGTCGTGTACAACGCGTACTGCTGGCCGGCGTCGAGTGCCGAGGTGGCTTCGTCGAGGAACACCGCCGACGGTTTGGCCAGCAGAACCCGGACGAATGCGATTCGCTGCTGTTCGCCCGGGGACAGCACCTTTCCCCAATCGGCCTCTTCGTCCAGCCGGGAGGTCAGGTTGCCCAGCGCAACCGCGTCGAGCGCTGCCCGGATCTCGTCGTCGCTGTAGGTGCCGGCCGGTGAGGGATAGCAGGCCACTGTCCGTAGATCGCCCAGCGGGGCGTAGGGGAGTTGGGACAGGAACATCACCCCGCCCTGCTCGGGATAACGCACCGTGCCGGATCCGTACGGCCACAGCCGTGCCAGGCTGCGCAACAGCGTCGTCTTCCCGGTACCGGACGGCCCGGTGATGACCAACGAATCGCCGGGCGCCAATTTCATGTCGAGATCGTGCAGAAGCAGGTCGCCCTCGGGTGACCGCACTTCGACATCCTCGAGCTCGACTCCGCCGTTGGTGCTCACCCCGGTATCCAATCGCGGTAGCGCCCTTGCCTGTTCGTTCGCGGTGACGAGACCGTCGAGGCGGATGATGGCGGCCCGGTAGCCCGCGAATGCGTCGTACACCGAGCGGAAGAAGCTCAGCGAACTCTGCACCCGATTGAAGGCACTCGACGACTGCAGGACGTCGCCGTACGTCAGCTGACCCGCGAACAACCGTGGCGCCTGGATGATCAGCGGGAGAGGGTCGATGATCTGGTTGATCGACCGATTCCAGCCGAGAAACGCGACTCCCCGGAGCACGAGCCTGCGGTAATTGGCGATGACCCTGGCGAATCGGTCTGCGAGCGTGGCACGTTCGGTATTTTCGCCGTGATAGAAGCCGACTGCCTCGGCGCCGTCACGGACGCGCACGAGTGCGTACCGGAACGCGGCGTTGGTGAGTGAGTTGCGGAAGGTCAGGCGGATCATCGGCCTGCCGATCCAGATCGCCACGACGGTTGTCATCGCCACCCACACCAGCGCGATCCAGAACAACGCCTTGGGCACCGTGATGCCCAGAATCGTCAACGGGCCGGCGAGATTCCACAGGATCGGCGTGAACGCGACGACCGACACGATCGAATACACCGATCCGAACATCAGCGTCTGCGCGGTGGCGACGGTCGGCGTGTTGGTCTCGGGGCCGGTTCCGGTGGTGAAGACATCGATGTCCTGCTGGATGCGCTGATCCGGATTGTCGATCGGGTTACCGCCGAACCCGCCGATGAATCTGCCGCGGTAGTAGGCGCGTTGGTCCAGCCAGTCGCTGGTGAGCCGGTTGGTGAGCCAGACCCGCCACCGAACGATGAAGTACTGCATCAGATACAGGTCGAGCAGAGTGCGGGTGATGTCCGCCGTCACCAACATCGCGAAGATCAGGATCGACTGCCAGAAACCGTCGATTCCAGAGCGGCGCACCGCTTCATCGCCCGAACCGGCACCGGAGAACGCCACCTGCAGGGCCGTGGTCTGGTCGTTGAGGTAGTAGCTGAACAACACGTCCATGCGCACCGAGAGCATCACCGACAAGAGCAGAACTCCGAGCAGTACCCACACCGGAATGCTCTGGCGCCCAATGAAATAGCCACCGGTAACCCGCCAGAACTGACGGCCCCATGTGGTGATGCGAGCCAGCACGGCCAGGACGGCCACGAGTGCCACCGCGCCGATCGTCCACGCTTTGAGGACCCAGAACAGCGACGCAAGGATCTCGTTGCCCCAGTCCAGTGACTGGGTGAACATCTCCATGGCCGAAAACTACCGGGAACCGCCCGGTTTGGTTGCCGGTATCAGGGTTGCTTGACCAGGTCGGCCGCGTCGTCCTCGATCCGGCCGAGTCGCCACTCCCCGTCTCCGAGCAACTGGAGTTCGTGGGTGTGGTGCTGCTCGACGGTCGTGCGGTGGCTGACGCTGACCAGGATGGTGTTCGGCAGATCCGTGCGCACCCGTTGATACAGCATGTACTCAAGGCCTTCGTCGAGCGCAGACGTCGACTCGTCGAGGAACACCACCTTGGGCTTGACGAGCAGGATCCGGGCGAACGCAATCCTTTGTTGCTCACCGGGAGACAGCACCTTGGCCCAGTCCTGTACCTCGTCGAGTCGGCTGACCAGATGTGCCAGGGCCACCTCGTCGAGGGTCCGCATGAGCGTCTCGTCGTCGACGACACCTTCCTCACCCGGGTAGGTCACCACCGCGCGCAGGTCACCGAGTGGGACATACGGCAACTGCGAAAGGAACATGGTTTCGTTGGGGCCGCATGGGCGGGTCAGCGTGCCCGACGTGAACGGCCACAATTCGGCGAGGCTGCGCAGCAGTGTGGTCTTGCCGCTGCCCGAGGGCCCGGTGATCACCAACGTGTCTCCCACCTGGAGGTGCAGGTCGAGCGGGTTGATGAGTTGCCTGCCGTCGGGCGTGCGGACCTCGATGTCGGAGAGCTTCACGGTGCCGTCCACACATGGAGTGGTGGTCACCTCGGGCAGTTCTCTGGCCTCCTCGTTGGAGACGACCAGCCCGTGGAGGCGGATGATGGCGGCGCGGTAGCCGGCGAAGTTGTCGTAGGCGCCGCGGAAGAACGACAGGCCATCCAGCAGACTGCGGAACGCCGTGGCAGTCTGTGTGAGTGCGCCGAGCGTGATCTCGCCGCTGTAGAACCGCGGGAATTGAACGGCGTACGGGATCAGCTCCTGGGCCTGGCCGATCGTCAGGTTCCAGCCGAGGAACTTTGTCATTCGGTTGATATAGCGCTTGTAGTTCACGATGACGGGGGCGAACAGGTGCCGCAGCCCGGTGCGCTCGGCGAGTTCGCCGCGGTAGAACGCCACGGCCTCCGATGCGTCGCGTAGGCGCACCAGTGCATACCGGAACGCGGCGTTGTACTTCTCGTTGTTGAACGACAAAGCGATGATTGGCCGGCCGAGCCAGAACGCCACGACTGTGGCGAACAGGACGTACACGATTCCGATCCAGAAGATCGCCCTGGGGAGGTCGATTCCGACGAAAGGCAGGGTGATCTCGCCCGACAGATTCCACAGAATCGCGGTGAACGAAATCATCGAAGCGATGGCATTGATCGCGCCGAACAACAACGTCGCTGTCGAGGTGTTGCTCGGCCTGTTGGGCAGGGAGTCGGTGCTGCCCGTGAAGATGTCGATATCGGACTGGATGCGCTGATCCGGGTTGTCGATCGTGCCGTCGATGAAGCGGGCTCGGTAGTAGGCCTTGCCGTCCAGCCAGTCGGAGGTGAGCTGGTCGGTGAGCCAGGCGCGCCAGCGCAGCATGAAACGCTGCGACATGTACAGGTCGAGCATGATCCGGCCGACGTTGAGGACTGCCAGGATGGCAAAGACGGTCATTGCCAACCAGAAGCCGTCCCGACCGGACACCTTCACTGCTTCGTTGCCGCTGGAGATGCCGGATGCAATGACCTGGAAGCTGGTCATCAGGTCGTTGCCATAGAAACTGAACAGCACATTGAGCCGCACACTGGTGATCACCGACAGCAGCAGCGCGGCGAGCCACACCCACACCTTGACGCTCGCAGCGCCGGTGAAGTAACCGCTGCTGACGCGCCAGAACTGCCTGCCCCATTCGGTGAAGCGTGCGATCAGGAACAGGATCACCATCGTCGACACCGCTGCGATCAGCCAACCCTTGGCGATCCACATCAGCGATGTCGGCAGCTCGCTGCCCCAGTCGAGAGTTGGGGTGAACATCTCCATGCGGGCAAAGTACCCCTACCAACTGGCATGAGCCGGGTCGGACGTCCCAGGGCACGGCTGTGCCGATCCGGTTCGGGGTCACGCTCAAAGGCATCCGCCGCGCCCGCGTACCGTGAACATGTGCCGAAGACGTCCAGCGCCAAACCGGGCCGCGTGAGCAGCAAGTTCTGGAAGCTATTGGGGGCCACCACCGAGCGGAATCAGGCCCGGTCGCTCTCCGAGGTCAAGGGAGCTGCCGAATTCGAGGACAAGGCTGCCGGACTCGACGACGAGCAGCTCACCAAGGCCGCCAAGCTGCTCGAACTGCAGGACCTGGCCGCGTCCGCGGACATGCCGCAGTTCCTGGCACTGGCGCGGGAAGCTGCCGATCGAACGACCTCCCTGCGTCCCTTCGATGTGCAGCTGCTGGCAGCACTGCGCATGCTTGCCGGGGACGTCGTGGAGATGGCCACCGGTGAGGGCAAGACCCTGGCCGGGGCGATCGCGGCGGCCGGCTACGCGATCGGTGGCAGGCACGTCCATGTCATCACCATCAACGACTACCTGGCGCGCCGCGACGCCGAGTGGATGACCCCGCTGCTGGAGGCGCTGGGGCTCACGGTCGGCTGGATCACCGCCGACTCCACCGCCGAGCAGCGCCGCGCGGCCTACGAGTGCGACATCACCTACGCCTCGGTCAACGAGATCGGCTTCGACGTGCTGCGCGATCAGCTGGTCACCGACGTCGCCGACCTCGTCTCTCCGAATCCCGACGTGGCCCTCATCGATGAAGCGGACTCGGTGCTGGTCGACGAGGCGCTGGTGCCGCTGGTGCTGGCCGGCACCAGTCACCGAGAACAGCCGCGCGTCGAGATCATCCGGATGGTCGGCGAGCTGATCAGCGGAACCGGTTCTGACGAGTACTTCGCGACCGACGACGACAACCGCAACGTGCACCTCACCGAGGCCGGGGCCCGCAAGCTCGAGGCCCGCCTGGGCAATATCGACCTGTACTCCGAGGAACACGTCGCCACCACGCTCACCGAGGTCAACGTCGCGCTGCACGCGCACGTGCTGCTGCAGCGCGACGTGCATTACATCGTCCGTGACGGCGCGGTCCACCTGATCAACGCGTCCCGTGGCCGGATCGCCTCGCTGCAGCGCTGGCCGGACGGCCTGCAGGCCGCCGTCGAGGCCAAGGAGGACATCGAGACCACCGAGACCGGTGAGGTGCTCGACACCATCACGGTGCAGGCACTGGTCAACCGGTACCCGACCGTCTGCGGCATGACGGGTACCGCGCTGGCCGCCGGCGAGCAGCTGCGTCAGTTCTACAAGCTCGGGGTGTCGCCGATCCCGCCGAACAAGCCCAACGTCCGCGAGGACGAGACGGACCGGGTCTATCTCACCGAGGCGGCCAAGAACCACGCCATCGTCGAACACATCGCCGAGGTGCACGAGACCGGTCAACCCGTGCTCGTCGGTACCCACGACGTGGCCGAGTCCGAGGACGTGCACCGCAGGCTGGTCAAGGCGGGCGTACCCGCCGTCGTGCTCAACGCCAAGAACGACGCCGAGGAGGCGGCCGTGATCGCCGAGGCTGGCAAGCTGGGCTCGGTCACGGTGTCCACCCAGATGGCCGGTCGCGGCACCGACATCCGGCTCGGCGGATCCGATGCGGCCGACGACTCGCCGGAAAAGCAGAAGGTGGCCGATCTCGGCGGGTTGCATGTGGTCGGCACGGGCCGTCACCACACCGAACGCCTCGACAACCAATTGCGCGGACGGTCCGGGCGCCAGGGCGACCCCGGGTCCACGGTCTTCTTCTCCAGCTGGGAGGACGAGGTCGTGGCCTCCCACCTCGACGACACCAAGCTGCCCACCGAAACCGACGAGGACGGCCGGATCACCGCGCCCAAGGCCGCGGGTCTGCTCGACCACGCGCAGCGCGTCGCCGAGGGCCGGCTGCTCGACGTGCACGCCAACACCTGGCGTTACAACCAGCTGATCGCGCAGCAGCGCGCCATCATCGTGGACCGCCGCGAAACCCTGCTGCGCACCGACACCGCACGCCAGGAGCTTCAGGCCCGGTCACCGGAGCGCTACGCCAAGCTGGCCGAGGAACTGGGGGAGGACGGCGAGGAGAAGCTGGAGAAGGTCTGCCGGCTGATCATGCTCTACCACCTGGACCGCGGCTGGTGTGACCATCTGGCCTTCCTCGCCGACATCCGGGAGAGCATCCACCTGCGGGCGTTGGGTCGCCAGAACCCGCTCGACGAATTCCACCGGATGGCCGTCGACGCCTTCGCCTCGCTGGCCGCCGATGCCATCGAGGCCGCCCAGCAGACCTTCGACACGGCGGAGGAGATCGAGGCCGAACCGGGCATCGATCTGTCCAAGCTCGCGCGGCCGACGTCGACGTGGACGTACATGGTCCACGACAATCCGCTCAACGACGACACCATGTCGGCACTGAGCCTGCCGGGCGTGTTCCGCTAGGTTTTAAGGCATGGACCACGCGCCTGCTCCGGAGGGCAGGAGCGCACCGCCGCCGACTGACGCACGCGACCGGGTATTCACCGTGCCGAACGCGCTCAGTGTGCTGCGCCTGCTGCTGGTACCGGTGTTCCTGTGGCTGCTGTTCGGTGCGCACGCCAACGGGTGGGCCGTAGCGGTCCTGATGTTCAGCGGCTTCTCCGACTGGGCCGACGGGAAGATCGCGCGCCTGGTCGACAATCAGTCGTCGCGGCTCGGCGAGCTGCTCGATCCGCTCGTCGACCGGATCTACATGGTCACGGTTCCGGTCGCCCTGGCGCTGTACGGCGTGGTGCCGTGGTGGTTGGTGCTGACCCTGCTGGGCCGCGATGTGCTGCTCGCCGCCACGCTGCCGATCCTGCGTCGCCGGGGCCTGACGGCGCTGCCGGTGACGTATGTGGGCAAGGCCGCGACCTTTGCCCTGATGTCGGCCTTCCCGTGGGTGCTGCTCGGTCAGTGGGACACGACGTGGAGCCGGGTGGCACTGGCCTGCGGATGGGCCTTCCTGCTGTGGGGCGTGGCGTTGTACCTGTGGTCTGCGGTGCTCTACCTGATCCAGGTGACGATGGTGGTGCGACAACTCCCCGTCAGATCATGAGCACCCTGGGCGGCTACGAGTCGGGGGCAGGGCTCAACGACCATGAGGCCCACGCCCCCAAGCGCATTCCGCTGCCCTCGCTCCTGCGGTCATTGCTGTCGGAGCACCTCGACCCGGGCTATGCCGCGGCCGCCGCCGCACGTGAGGCCGGTGACCGGCCCCGCCGGCGGTTCACCGATATCGGGTGGTTGCTGGTGGGCGCAGGCGCGATTGCCACGGTGTTTGCGGTCGCAGCGGGGCAGGCTCAGACGGCGGCCCCGGCCGCACGCGTTGCCCAGCACACGCTCGCCGGGCGGGTTCGAGCGGCTCAGGCCGGTGCCGACACGGCCAGTACCGAGCGCGACGCGCTCGTCGATCAGCTGGACGCCGAGCGGCGCAGCAGGCTCGGCATGGATGAGAACGGCCAGCGGTTGCTCGGCAGTCTGGACACGGCCAACATCGAAGCGGCCGCCATTCCGATGATCGGTCCCGGGCTGACCGTCACGGTCACGGATCCGGGTCTGTCAAAGGACCTCAGCGACGTGTCCAAACAGCGGGTCGCCGGTAATCAGCAGATCATCCTCGACCGGGACCTGCAGCTGGTGGTGAACTCACTGTGGGCCAGTGGGGCAGAGGCGGTTTCGGTGGGCGGGGTGCGGGTCGGCGCTGGCGTCACGATCCGCCAGGCGGGTGGCGGGATTCTGGTCGACAACCAGCCGATCACGAGTCCGTATGTCATTGTGGCCATCGGACCGCCGAAGGGGATGGCCGATACGTTCGATCGCACTCCGGGTCTGCAGCGGCTGCGGTTGTTGGAGACTTCCTACGGGGTCGGGGCGAACGTGAGCGCGGGCGACGGTCTGACCGTGCCCGCGGTGTCGGTACGGGATGTCAACTTCGCCAAACAGATTGGATAGGCCTGACGTGCACAGGATTGACCGTTAGATGATCGGGATCGTCGCACTGGTCGTCGGGATCGTGCTCGGATTGGTGTTCCATCCGAGCGTTCCCGAGTTCGTCGAGCCGTACCTTCCGATCGCGGTGGTGGCCGCGCTGGACGCGGTCTTCGGCGGGTTGAGGGCCTATCTGGAGCGGATATTCGACGCCAAGGTGTTCGTGGTGTCGTTCGTGTTCAACGTGTTGGTGGCGGCGCTGATCGTGTACGTCGGCGATCAGCTGGGCGTCGGTACCCAGTTGTCGACGGCGATCATCGTGGTTCTCGGTATCCGGATCTTCGGTAATGCCGCCGCACTGCGGCGCAGGTTGTTCGGCGCCTGACGTGAGCGAATCGGAGTCCAAACCCCCGGCCGAGCCGGACCCGCCGTCCGGCACCACCGAACCGGACCAGCCCGAAGACCGGCCGGAGCCTCAGCCGGAGGCCGAGGCGGAACACAAGCCCGAACACAAGCCCGAACACAAGCCCGAACACAAACCTGAACACCACGCCGAGCACCACGGCCGTCATGAGATGCCCGCGGATGTCTCGCCACGCCGGTTCCGGAATCTGCGAATCGTGCGCCGCAGCCGTTCGCAGCTCGTGTTCGGCGGTCTCGGCGTGCTGTTGTGCATCCTGCTCGGTATGGCGATCGTCACGCAGGTCCGCCAGAACGAGTCGGGGGATTCGCTGGAGACCGCGCGGCCGGCGGATCTGCTCGTGCTACTCGATTCCCTGCAGCAACGTGAAGCCTCGCTCAACACCGAGGTCGGCGATCTACAGCGGACACTGCAGCAGTTGCAGGCCTCGGGCAGCAGTGACCAGGCCGCGATCGAGAATGCCCAGTCCCGGCTGGAGGCGCTGTCCATCCAGATCGGGACGGTGGCCGCGACGGGTCCCGGAGTGACGCTCACCATAGAAGACAATGCGCCCGGGGTGCCCGCCGAGACCATGCTCGATGTGATCAACGAGCTGCGCGCGGCCGGCGCCGAGGCCGTCGAGATCCGCGGCGGGGATCAGCAATCCGCCGTGCGGGTGGGCCTCGACACCTGGATCATCGGCACCCCCGGGCAGCTCACGGTCGACGACGTGACCCTGCGGCCGCCGTATTCGGTTCTGGCGATAGGGGATCCGCCCACGCTGGCGGCCGCGATGAACATTCCCGGCGGGGCAATGGACAGTGTGAAACGTGTCGGCGGCACGATGGTGGTACAACAAGCCGAGCGCGTCGACGTCACCGCCTTGCGGCAACCGAAACCACGCCAATACGCTCAGCCCGTCAAGTGAGCAGAGCAACCAACTCTCCCGACCATAAGGAGCGCCGTGAGCGAGATCCCAGCCGACCTGTACTACACCTCGGAGCACGAGTGGGTATCGCGTACCGGTGACGACACGGTGCGCGTCGGCATCACCGATTACGCGCAGTCCGCACTCGGCGATGTGGTGTTCGTCCAACTGCCCGAAGTCGGGGCCCAGCTGGCCTCCGGTGACGCGTTCGGCGAGGTCGAGTCGACCAAGTCGGTGTCGGACCTGTACGCCCCCGTGGCGGCGAAAGTCGTTGCGGTCAACGGTGATCTGGACGGCAGTCCGCAGCTGGTCAATTCCGACCCCTACGGCGAAGGCTGGCTGGTCGATCTGCGGCTCGAGGAGGGCACGATCGAGGACGCCCTGGCCGGTTTGCTCGACGCGGACGGCTACCGCGCCGCCGTGACCGAGTAAGGAATTGTTAGGGTTTCGAGGGCCGGTCGCAAAGACCGGTTGGGCCGTACCCTGCGCGCAGATATCTTCACCATCGGATCCGGCGGTGGTGGACCCAATGATGGCTGATGCGCGGTACGGTCGACGTGAGACCGACGATGGGCTGGGGCCACGCCGGGCAACGCCACAGCAGCCAGTGAGGAGCAGCGGGTGACGGACAAGGACAGCAATTTGGGGGCCGACCAGTCGGAAGACGTGACGGTGGAAACCACATCGGTTTTCCGCGCGGATTTTCTGAACGAACTGGATGCGCCCGCGACGGCCGGTACCGAAGGCGCCGTTTCCGGTGTCGAGGGCCTGCCCGCGGGCTCGGCATTGCTCGTCGTCAAGCGCGGACCGAACGCCGGATCGCGTTTTCTGCTCGATCAGCCGACGACCTCGGCGGGGCGCCACCCGGACAGCGATATTTTTCTCGATGACGTCACGGTGAGCCGTCGGCACGCCGAGTTCCGGTTGGAGAGCGGTGAGTTCCAGGTTGTCGACGTCGGCAGCCTCAACGGAACGTACGTCAACCGCGAGCCGGTCGATTCGGCCGTACTCGCCAATGGTGACGAAGTGCAGATCGGGAAGTTCCGCCTGGTGTTCCTGACGGGCCCTCGTTCTGACGACGACAGCGGCCAGACCAGCTAGCCGATGACTGCCCCCGACAGACCTGCACTGGCCGGGATGTCGATCGGCGCAGTGCTGGACCTGCTCCGGGGCGACTTTCCGGACATCAGCATCTCCAAGATTCGGTTCCTTGAGGCCGAGGGGCTGGTGACGCCGCAGCGGACGGCGTCGGGGTACCGGCGGTTCACGGCGTACGACTGTGCGCGGTTGCGATTCATCCTGACCGCGCAGCGTGACCAGTATCTGCCGTTGAAGGTGATCAAGGCGCAGCTGGACGCGCTACCCGACGGGGAGCTGCCTCAGGCGGGATCCACCTACGGGGTACCGCGTCTGGTGCCGGTATCCGGTGATGGCGCCGATGCGGCCGGGTCCGGGGCTGCCGTCGTCGCGGCGGTGGCGCCGACCCAGGTACGGCTGTCCCGCGAAGACCTGTTGGCCCGGTCGGGCATCGACGATGAGACGCTGGGGGCGCTGGTCCGCAACGGCATCATCATCGCCGGGCCCGCCGGGTTTTTCGATGAACATTCCGTGGTGATCGCCCAGTGTGCGCGGGCCCTGGGCGACTACGGCGTCGAGCCCCGACACCTGCGGGCATTCCGCTCCGCGGCCGACCGGCAATCCGATCTGATCGCCCAGATCGCAGGCCCAGTGGGCAAGGCGGGCAAGGCCGGAGCCCGCGACCGAGCCGACGATCTGGCTCGTGAAGTGGCCGCCTTGGCCATCACTTTGCACACGTCTCTGATCAAGTCCGCCGTACGCGACGTTCTGGATCGCTGAGGACTAGACTCGTTTCGACGGCCAGTTCGTCTAAGTCGGGACCCCTGGCGATCGGTAACTGGCGGACTGCGCGACGGACGAAGATTCGACGAAACGGCACGGCGGTGCGGAGGGCAGGCACAGATGGCTGAGGTTCGCGTGGTCGGCATTCGGGTGGAGCAACCGCAGAACCAACCCGTGTTGCTTTTGCGGGAGTCCAACGGTGACCGTTACCTACCGATCTGGATCGGGCAGTCGGAGGCCGCCGCGATCGCGCTGGAACAGCAGGGTGTCGAACCGACCCGGCCTCTCACTCACGACCTGATCCGAGATGTCATTGCCGCCCTTGGGCATTCGCTCAAGGAGGTGCGGATCGTGGACCTGCAGGAAGGCACCTTCTACGCCGACCTGATCTTCGACCGCGACATCAAGGTCTCGGCCAGGCCGTCGGACTCGGTGGCGATCGCCCTGCGCGTCGGCGTGCCGATCTACGTGGAGGAAGCGGTGCTTGCCGAGGCCGGCCTGCTGATTCCCGACGAGAACGACGAAGAAGCCGCAGGCACCGTCCGTGAGGACGAGGTGGAGAAGTTCAAGGAGTTCCTGGACAGCGTTTCGCCGGACGACTTCAAGGCGACATGACCGTCCCGCCCCCCGCTGCGCGGCCGCAGATCACGGATACGTCTCAAGTGCGCATACCGGTGTCAACACGCGGCGCGGGAGACAATCCGGCGGGAATTCGGGCGCCATACTTTCTTCGCAGCGGGCAATCAGGGCCCGGCGGGAAGCGTATGCTCGACACATTCGAGCTCGCAGCAAACCGTCGCGGCAGAGATCGCCGCGTTGCAGGACATAGGAGTACGGTGCGTGCGAGTTCGAACGGCGAGAGGATTCACAGTGGGTGACACGCCACGGCAGGAAGAGCTGGATCTGACCACCGGGAGCGGCGCGGAGCCGCCCGTCAGGCCATCTGGCGAACCCGTGCAGGGAGGCCTGTTCCCCGACGATTCGGTGCCCGACGAACTGGTCGGTTACCGCGGTCCCAGTGCATGCCAGATCGCCGGTATCACCTACCGGCAGCTCGATTACTGGGCCCGCACCTCCCTGGTGGTTCCCTCGATCCGCGGCGCGGCCGGCTCGGGCAGCCAGCGCCTGTATTCGTTCAAGGACGTCCTGGTCCTCAAGATCGTCAAGCGGTTGCTGGACACCGGTATCTCGTTGCACAACATCCGGGTCGCGGTCGACCACCTACGCCAGCGCGGCGTGCAGGATCTGGCCAACATCACCCTGTTCTCCGACGGCACCACGGTCTATGAGTGCACCTCGGCCGAAGAGGTTGTCGATCTGCTGCAGGGCGGCCAGGGCGTGTTCGGCATCGCGGTATCCGGCGCCATGCGTGAGTTGACCGGCACCATCGCCGACTTCCCGGGCGAGCGTGCCGACGGCGGCGAGTCCATCGCATCACCCGAGGATGAGTTGGCGTCGCGCCGCAAAAGCCGCGACCGCAAGATCGGCTGATCTCCCCTCGCGAACAGACACCTAGCTGCCCCGCATCCAGCGATGTGGGGCAGCTGCGCGTCTGTTCGCGGGCATAGGTGAGCGGCCGGTAGAATTATCGACGCATCGCCCTCGTGCGGGAGAGTTTCGTGACAGCCAGCCACGGACGCCGAAGGAGCAATACCTCTCCGTCAACCTCTCAGGCACCCAGGACCGCGCCAGGCCCCGATGCCTCTGGAAAGTGGTGCCCATCGGGTACCCGCCCATGGGGAAAAGTCCTGTACCGGGGCTGAATCTCTCAGGCGCCCGGACCGGGTCGACGACAGAGGGAGAGGGACTGCTACGACGTCTGAGCACGTCTGCGCCTCAGGAGAGTGTCGTGTCCGACCAGCATCAATCGCGTTTCGCCGATCGCCACATCGGCCCGGACGCCTCCGCCGTCAGCACCATGCTCGACGTGATCGGCGTGGCCTCCCTCGACGAGCTCGCCGCCAAGGCGCTTCCGGCAGGCATCCTCGACGCGCTGTCCTCTGGTGGTGTCGCCCCGGGCCTGGAGGGTCTGCCCGCGCCGGCCACCGAAGAGGAGTCGCTGGCCGAGTTGCGCGCGTTGGCCGACTCCAATACGACCGCGGTCTCGATGATCGGCCAGGGCTACTTCGACACCTTCACGCCCGCTGTGCTGCGGCGCAACATTCTTGAGAACCCCGCCTGGTACACCGCGTACACGCCGTATCAGCCCGAGATCAGCCAGGGCCGCCTCGAGGCGCTGCTGAACTTCCAGACCATGGTGTCGGATCTGACCGGACTCGAGGTGGCGAACGCCTCGATGCTCGACGAGGGCACCGCCGCGGCCGAGGCCATGACGCTGATGCACCGCGCGACCAAGTCGAAGGCGAATCGACTGCTGGTCGACACCGACGTGTATGCGCAGACCGCGGCCGTGCTGGCCACCCGTGCGGAGCCGCTCGGCATCGAGATTGTCACGGCCGATCTGCGCCAGGGACTTCCGGACGGCGAGTTCTTCGGCGTCATCGTGCAACTGCCGGGAGCGAGCGGACGTGTCGATGACTGGGCTGGACTGATCAGTGCAGCCCACGAGCGGGACGCGCTCGTCGCCGTCGGCGCCGATCTGCTAGCGCTGACCGTGATCACCCCGCCGGGGGAGATCGGGGCCGACGTGGCCTTCGGAACCAGCCAACGGTTCGGTGTGCCAATGGGATTCGGCGGTCCGCACGCCGGTTATCTCGCCGTGCACGCCAAGCACGCCCGGCAGCTTCCGGGCCGGTTGGTCGGCGTGTCCGTCGACGCGGACGGGGCCCCGGCGTACCGCCTGGCGCTGCAGACTCGTGAGCAGCACATCCGCCGGGACAAGGCGACCAGCAACATCTGTACCGCGCAGGTGCTGCTGGCGGTGATGGCCGCGATGTACGCCAGCTATCACGGTGCACCGGGTTTGACCGCCATCGCCCGCCGCGTGCACGGTCATGCCTCAGCCATCGCGGGCGCGCTCGGAGACGCGTTGGTGCACGACAAGTACTTCGACACCGTGCTGGCCCGGGTTCCCGGACGCGCCGACGATGTGATCGCCGCGGCCAAGGCCAAGGGGATCAACCTGTGGCGCGTCGACGCCGACCACGTGTCCGTGTCCTGCGACGAGGCGACCACCGGTGCGCATGTGGCTGCGGTCGTGGAGGCGTTCGAGGTTTCGCCCGCCGCTCCGGTGTCCGCCGGCATCCTGACGCGAACCTCCGAGTTCCTGACTCATCCGGCATTCAACTCCTACCGCACCGAGACCGAGATGATGCGCTACCTCCGGTCGCTGGCGGACAAGGATATTGCCTTGGACCGCAGCATGATTCCGCTGGGCTCCTGCACGATGAAGCTCAACGCGGCCGCAGAGATGGAGCCGATCACCTGGCCCGAATTCGGCCGTCAGCACCCATTCGCACCGGCGTCGGACAACCCGGGGCTGCGCAAACTGATCGCCGATCTGCAGGACTGGCTCACCGGGATCACCGGCTACGACCAGATTTCGTTGCAGCCCAACGCCGGTTCGCAAGGTGAGTACGCCGGACTCCTGGCGATCAAGGCCTACCACGTCTCCCGCGGTGACGTCGACCGTGACCTCTGCCTGATCCCGTCGAGCGCACACGGCACCAACGCGGCCTCGGCGGCACTGGCCGGGATGCGGGTCGTGGTGGTGGCCTGTCGCGAGAACGGCGACGTCGACCTCGACGACCTGCGCGCGAAGATTGCCGAGCATGCGGATCGCGTTGCGGCGCTGATGATCACCTACCCGTCGACGCACGGGGTGTACGAGCACGACGTCGCCGACATCTGCGCTGCGGTGCACGACGTGGGCGGCCAGGTCTATGTGGACGGCGCGAACCTCAATGCGTTGGTCGGGTTGGCCCGGCCGGGCCGATTCGGCGGTGACGTCAGCCACCTGAACCTGCACAAGACGTTCTGCATCCCGCACGGCGGTGGCGGCCCGGGGGTCGGGCCGGTCGCGGTTCGATCCCATCTGGCTCCCTTCCTGCCGGGCCATCCGCTGGCGGACGAACTGCCCGATGAGCACACGGTCTCGGCCGCCCCGTACGGGTCGGCGTCGATCCTGCCGATCACCTGGGCTTACATCCGGATGATGGGTGCCGAGGGCCTGCGGGAGGCGACTCTGACTGCGATCGCGTCAGCGAACTACGTGGCCCGCCGGCTCGACGAGTACTACCCGGTGCTCTACACGGGCGAGAACGGCATGGTCGCCCACGAGTGCATCCTGGACCTCCGGGGGATCACCAAGGACACCGGCGTGACCGTCGACGATGTGGCAAAGCGCCTCGCGGACTACGGATTCCATGCACCGACCATGAGCTTCCCGGTGGCCGGCACGTTGATGGTCGAGCCGACCGAGAGTGAGAGCCTGACCGAGGTCGACGCGTTCTGCGACGCGATGATCGCGATTCGCGCCGAGATCGACCGGGTCGGTTCGGGGGAGTGGCCGGTGGATGACAACCCGCTGCGCGGCGCTCCCCACACAGCCGAGTGCCTGCTCGTGGCCGACTGGGATCATCCGTACACCCGCGAACAGGCCGCCTACCCGTTGGGCAAGGGGTACCGACCCAAGGTCTGGCCCCCGGTGCGGCGTATCGACGGCGCCTATGGCGACCGGAATCTGGTGTGCTCCTGCCCGCCGGTCGAGGCATTCGCCTGAGGCATACCCGCGGCCGGTGTACCGGTCGCGGGATTCGTACGTCGCTTTCTACCCCAGGGCTGCGCTCGGTCGCGGCGAACAGCCCTGGGGTAGAAAGCGGCGCATCAGCGCGTTGATGCGTCACCGGGGGACGGGCGCGGCAGGGTGCTGAGGCTCAGCCCAGCATGGTGTTGACGGCGGTGGCCAGTTCGGGCGAGGTCGAGCTGGAGAGGTGCTGATACGTGCCGCTGCTCGCCTGTGCGACGGCTTCCCAGGTGGTCCGGTCCGAGCCGCTGCCGAAATCGATCACGTCGACCGCGATCGGACGGGCTGGGTCGAAAGCGCCGCGGATGAACTCCTGCAGTCCCGCCCCGTCCAGGCTCTGATCGGTGTGCGGGCCGGTGGTGATCACCAGAATGGAATTAGCCTGGCCCTCACGATATTTCGACAGCGCCTCGGTGTAGACCATCCGCAGCGTCGTGAACGACACCGCACCGCCTCCGGACGCCGACTGCTGGTCCAGCGTCGAGGTCAGCGCATCGGAGCGACGCTCACCGCCGACCGGCTCGGCCAACGGCCCCGTCGAGACGTCAGAGCGGCCTTCGGTGCCGTCGAAGGTCCACAGGCCGACCGCCGCGGTGTCCGGCAGTGCCTTGACCCGGCTGTTGAGCGCGGCCACCACGTTGGCCAACCGGGACTTGCCGCCCTCCTCGGTCGGCATCGACTGGTCGAGCATGATGGTGACGGCGGGGCTTCCCGTCGGCGTAGCTGTCGCGTTGGCCAGCGTCACCCGCATGGTGTTGTCGCCGATCGACAACGGCGCGGCCAGCTGACCGAAAGCGGTCACATCGCTGGACGGTGGTGTCGTCCCCTCAGCCCGGAATCCGGCCTTGGCGAGCACGGCGAGCTGCTCGGGCTTGCGCAGGTAGCGGGCGAATTCGCTGGCCGCAGTGACCTGCTCCTTCTCCAGCCAGTCTCCGGCCAGCAGAACCGTCGGGTAGTCGGCGGTGGCCGTCGGGCCGGGCGGCACCCAGCCGGCCAGGGAGCCCTTGGCGTCATCGAGCGAGCTGCCCCGCTGGAAGATCTGTTGTTCGGTGGTGGCCACCGCGTGCACCGGCGCGGTCGCCGGATCGGAGGCATTGAGCAGCGCATCGAAGGCGGTTCCCAGCTCGGTGTCGTCGAGCTTGGGCTGCCCGCGGAGCAGACTGTTGACGCCGTTCATGCCCGAGGTGGCCGGCGCGCCCGCGGGGGCGGATGCCGCAGCGACGGCCTCGGCGGCCAAGGGAGCGGCATCGCCGTTGCTGCGGGTCGGCAACGCGAGTTTGAGTGTGCCCCAACCGGGCAGCTTGAGCGCGTTCATCGCGGCCGGGCTGCTCTGCAGTTGCGGCAGGGTGGCCCAGGACTGTTGTGCCAGTGCGTCCTTGAGCTGCGGACGGACCGCGAGCAGGACCGGTGAGGTGACCAGGGATCGGCTGTCGCTGACGGCCTTGGCGCCTGCCGTCGCCTCCAGCCGCGCCTCGGCGATGCCGGAGGCCGGAATCCACAGTGCCGGACGGTCGCCGAGCTCGCTCGGCCACGTGTTGGCGAAGCCACCGACCACCCGGTCGGATTCGGCGGACTGCACGCGCACCTTGACGCAGCGGTCACCGACGGGGCTGACCGACTCGTTGTACGTGTTGGCCAGTCCCTCGATGTGCGTCGAGATGGTCGGGTCGGCGATCACGGCGACTCCGAGTTCGCCGTCGACGCAGCGCGCGGCCGCGGCATCGCTGCGGCCGGCGAGGACGTCACCGAAGAATTTCCACAGGATCATCGCGCCGACCACGGCCACCACGGTGCAAAGCGCGACGATCACGCCGACGCTGACACCGCGCCGCCCGGACTGAACGGCGCGGTGGCTGCCGGTCCACTCGCCGCCGTCCCAGTCGCCGCCGTGCTGGCGGCTCGACGGGGCGGACGGGGGTGGTGGCTCGGAGACGGCGCCGAACTGCGCGGTCGGCTGATCATCGGCGTAGTCGCCCTCGGAATACTCGTCGGAGTACTCCGCGGCATAGTCGTCGTCGGCATCGGCGTACTTGCCGCGGTAACCGTCGACGTACTCGTCCTCGTAACCGTCGTCGTCGGCGTCGGCGTAATCGGCCTCGACGTAGTCCGCTTCGTCGTAATCGGCGTACTCCGAATCGCGATAGTCCGATTCGTAGTCGTCGTCACCGTCGGCGTACTGGGGCGCACGGTAATCGGGCTCGGCCCGGTAGCCCCGGTAGTCAGGCTCTTCGCGGTACGCCGGTGCATCCCGGTACCCGCGATCGGCCTGATGCCCGGACGTGTCGAAATCGTCTGCGGCGCGCCGTGACTGCTCGCGGCGGGGAGGTTCGTAGCCGTCGGAATACCCGGGCTCGCCGACATGCGGCTCGTCGGGAGCATCCTCAGGGTCGGGAATGCTGTGCCTGCCCATTCCTAACCCCTGTACGTCTCGCGCCGACTAGTCATCCGGACCCGCCGAAGTCTAATCACTTCCCGGCGGTGCTCGCTTTGAACTCGCGGCGGCGCCGGTGCAGGATCGGCTCGGTGTAGCCGTTGGGCTGCTGGGCCCCGGACAGGATCAGCTCCTGCGCCGCGCCGAACGCGATGCTGGCATCCGGGTTCGGTGCCATCGCCAGATAGTCGGGATCACCGGCGTTCTGCTCGTCGACGACGGCGGCCATCCGGCGCAGGCTGGCCTTGACGTCCTCTTCGGTGATGACGCCGTGACGCAGCCAGTTGGCCAGCAGCTGGCTGGAGATCCGCAGCGTGGCGCGGTCTTCCATCAGCGCGACGTTGTGGATGTCGGGCACCTTCGAGCAGCCGACGCCGGCGTCGATCCAGCGGACCACATAGCCCAGGATCGACTGGCAGTTGTTGTCCACCTCTTCGTGGATCTCCTCGGGTGACCAGGTCAGGGAGGAGTCCGCGAGCGGGATCGTCAGCAGTTCTTCGATCGTGGCGCGCTTCTTGCCGGCCAGTTCCTTCTGCACGGCCTCGACGTCCACCTGGTGGTAGTGCATCGCGTGCAAGGTGGCCGCGGTCGGCGACGGCACCCACGCGGTGGTGGCGCCGGCCTTGGGCTGACCGATCTTCTGCTCGACCATGTCGGCCATCAGATCGGTCATGGCCCACATGCCCTTGCCGATCTGGGCCTTACCGGCCAGGCCGGTGGCCAGGCCGACGTCGACGTTGTTGTCCTCGTACGCCTTGATCCACGGCTGGGTCTTCATGCCGCCCTTGCGGATCATCGGGCCGGCCTCCATCGAGGTGTGGATCTCGTCGCCGGTGCGATCCAGGAAGCCGGTGTTGATGAACACCACGCGGTCGGCCGCTGCCTTGATGCAGGCTTTCAGGTTGACCGTGGTGCGGCGTTCCTCGTCCATGATGCCGACCTTGAGGGTGCCCCCGGGCAGGCCCAGGACGTCCTCGACGCGGCCGAACAGCTCGCAGGCGAAGGCGACCTCGTCGGGGCCGTGCATCTTGGGCTTCACGATGTAGACCGAGCCGGTCCGGCTGTTGGTCAGCTCGCCGTTCTCTTCGGTGGACTTCAGCCCGTGCATGGCGATCAGTCCGGTGAACAGCGCGTCCTGGATCCCCTCGGGGATCTCGTTGCCGTCCGCATCAACGATCGCGTCGTTGGTCATCAGGTGTCCGACGTTGCGCACGAACAGCAGGCTGCGTCCGGGCAGGGTCAGCTCGCCCTCGCCGTCGGGCGTGGTGAAGGTGCGGTCGGGGTTGAGGACGCGGGTGAAGGTCTTGCCGCCCTTGGCGACCTCTTCCGTTAGATCGCCCCGGTTCAGGCCCAGCCAGTTGCGGTAGCCGAGCACCTTGTCATCGGCGTCGACGGCGGCCACCGAGTCCTCGAAGTCCATGATCGTGGTGATCGCGGATTCCAGGACGACGTCCTTGATGCCGGCGGCGTCGGTGGAGCCGACGGGGGAGTCGGGGTCGACGAGGATCTCGATGTGCAGGCCGTGGTTGACCAGCAGCACCGACCACTGCGGCTGCCCGAGTTCACCCGTGTAACCGACGAACTGTTCGGGGGTGGCCAGGCCGGCGGACAGACCGTCGCCGTACTCGACGAGCAACTGGCCTTCGTCGATCTTGAGACCGGTGGCATCGCTCCACGAGCCCGCGGTCAGCGGCACGGCCTGATCCAGGAAGTTGCGCGCATAGGCGATCACCTTGTCGCCGCGGACAGGGTTGTATCCGCCGCCGGACCCCGCCCCCGTCTCGGCGCCGCCCTCGTCACTGATGACGTCGGTGCCGTACAGCGCGTCGTAGAGCGAGCCCCAGCGGGCGTTGGCGGCATTGAGCGCGAAACGGGCGTTGAGGATCGGCACAACGAGCTGCGGGCCGGCGGTCGAGGTGATCTCGTCGTCGACGCCGGACGTGGTGATGGTGAAGTCGGCGGGCTCGGGCAGCAGGTAGCCGATATCGGTGAGGAACTGCTTGTAGGCCTCGGGGTCGACCGGCTCGAGCACGTGGGCGCGGTGCCACTTGTCGATCTGCGCCTGCAGATCGTCGCGACGGGCCAGCAGGTCCTGATTCTTGGGGGTGAGGTCGGCGACGACCTTGTCGACGCCGGACCAGAAGCTGTCCGGGTCGACGCCGGTGCCCGGCAGTGCCTCGTTCGTGATGAAGTCGTGCAGCACCTGTGCAACGCGCAGGTTTCCGACAGTCACGCGATTGGTCATGCGCGTTTCCTCCCTCGGCTCCAGGCACCGTGCGATGCCTGCCGTTTATCCAGCTTACCCATTGGTAACGTCGGCCTTTCAGCCGTCCAGCCTGGTGAGCAACAGCTCACACCGGTTTGCCAGAGTGACCCGCAACGGAGCCGCCCGCTCGGCGATGCGCTGTTGGGCCCTGACGTATTCGGCACGCCCGGCCGGTGTTTCGATGGCGATCGGCTCGAAACCATACTGCTTCAAGTCGTATGGGCTGGCACACATATCGAGCGCCCGCGCGTCGGCCGCGAGATCGAGCGCGTCCATCACCAATTCCGACGGCACCAGCGGACCCAGTTTGTAGGCCCACTTGTAGGTGTCCATGGCGGCGTGGATGCAGCCGGGCTGTTCGGTGTCGATCTGCTGGTCCCGGCTCAGTTGCCGGTCGTTGCGGGGAACGGCAGCGTCGGTGAAGAACCGGAATGCATCGAAGTGGCTGCACCGCAACGGCATTGATTCGACGACGGCATCGGTTCCGGCGGTGCCGAGGCGCAGTGGAACCTGGTCGTGGCGTAGCTGGGGAGTCCGGTAGACCATTGCCCATTCATGTAGGCCGAAGCAGTTCATCCGGGGTGCCCGGGTGGCGGTCGCGCGCATCAGACGTGCCACGAATCGGACCGTCTCGATGCGCGAGCGCAGGTATTCGTCCCGGACCGTGACGCCGTGCGGGTGTCGGCCGTACCCGGTGCGTTGCAGATAGGAGCCGGCGTTCTCGCCGGCGAGTACCACCCCGAACCCCGGATGCCATCGCCGTAGCTGCCGGGGACGGAGGCTGTAATAAGTGAACAGGAAATCCCATACCGGATGCGGTTCACCGGCGTGTTGGCGGCGCAGGTGTGGTGTGAGGAAGTCGTCGCTGCGGCGCCGGTGTGATTCTGCTCGGGCCGCCCAGTCCGGGGCCGCCAATACCTCTTCGGCTTCGGCGACACCCGGAAGGGTCAGCCCGGGCATGGTGCATCCCGTCGCTCTTCCATGTCTCCTCCACTGGGTGGCCCGCCGCCGCCGTGCGGCTTGAGCCTACCTGTGGCGTTGCGGGCTCAGCCGTGTGCGCCGGTGGTGACCACCAGCCGGCCCGTGGTCTGCCGGGCCTGCATCCGCTCCAGCTGTGCCGGCAGGTCCGACCAGGCCACCTGGGCGCCGATGACGGTCTGGATGGCCCCGGTACGCAGCATTTCGAGCAACTTGACGTGGGCATCGAGGCCCTCGGAGCGGGCGGGCCAGTTGAACCCGAGGGTGCGGCGGACCGCGAGCGGGTCGGTCACGTAGACCAGGCATACCCCGCACACGTCGAAGTTGCCGTAGGCGATGGGACGCGGCGAGAGGTAGTCGCCGTCCTCCAGCGCGATGTCCTCGGCGAATCCGGCCATCAGGTGACGCCCGTTGAAACCCATGCAGCGGAAGGTATCGGTGGTCACGCTCCCTCCGACCGCATCGAATGCGACGTCCACGCCGCGGCCATAGGTGAGGTCCATGACCTGCTCCACCCAGTCGCCGTTGCGGTAGTTGATGGCGTGGTCGGCACCGAGCCGGCGACAGAAGTCGAGCTTCTCGTCACTGCCCGCGGTGGCGATCACGCGGGCACCGAGAGCCTTGCCGAGCACCAGCGCGCCCGATCCGGTTCCACCGGCCGCCGCGTGCACCAGCAGCGTCTCGCCGGGCTTGAGCCGGCCCCTCTCGTGCAGCGCGAACCAACCCAGATGGAACGGGTAGTGCAGGGCGGCTCCGTCGGCGTCGCTGACCCAGTCGGGCAGCTCGAGGGCGGTCGCCGCATCGACGATCGCGTACGAGGCGTACCCGCCGAAGGCCATCGACGGGATGCCCACGATGCGCCGGCCCACCAGGTGCTCGGCGCCGAGCCCGGCGCTCTCGACGACGCCCACGGCCTCCATGCCGGGGATGAACGGCGGCTGCAGGGGCATGGTCGTGTACCGGCCCTGAATGACGTCGATGTCGTTGAAGTTCAGGCAGAAGGCCCGCACCGCGACCCGGATCTCACCCGGCCCGGGTGCGCGGACCTCCACGGTCTGGCGCTCGAGCACCTTCGCCGGATCGCCGAGGGCGATGGCCACCCAGGCTTCAGCCGAAATCGGTTTGGCTGCAGTCTCGTTCACTGTTTCTCCATTTCATGGTTGATGTTGAGGGAAGTCGCTTGGGCTCCTATGAACATTTGTTGTTACACGTTGTAACAACAAATGTGGCACCATGGCAATAGATGGTGGCGCCGCTGGAGCTGGACGGTGTGCCAGACTCGGCTGACCTGCCCGGCGATGTGAGGAGACAGCGTGGCGACGCGTTCGGCCGGCACTCGCCATCGGCGGCAGGGGTCACGTCCAGATCCGTCGATCGACCAGGCCGTGCTGAGTACGACCCGCCGACTGTTGGTGCAGCGTGGCTACGCGGCGACGTCCATCGACCTGATCGCCAGCACGGCCGGGGTCAGCCGGCCGACCATCTATCGCAGGTGGAAATCCAAGGCGCTCCTGGTCCACGAAGCGGTGTTCCCGGATCTGGACCCCGCTGCCCCGAGCGACGACGTCGCCACCGAGGTCACCCGGCTGTGTCGCGGTGCATTTCTGATGTTCTGCGATCCCGCTGTGCGGGAATCGATTCCGGGTCTGTTGACCGATCTGCGGGCGGACTCCGACATCCGCAGGCTCATGACGGAGCGGCTCGACGCCGCCGCGCGCACGCAGCTCGCGTCACTCGTGACCGCCGCCGCCTCGGAGGGGCTGGTCCGTCGGCAGGTCAATGTCGACACCATCATGGATGCGATCGGCGGGGCAGCCCTGTACGCCGTGTGCGTGCGCGGGATCGACGACGCGGAACAGGCCATCGAAAGTGCGGCCGTCGAACTGGCCGACCTGATTCTGCGTGGCCTGCTCGATCGACCCGGGGGATAGTCCCGCGCTCAGATGCGGTGCGTACCGTCGCGCACCGTTCCGACCAGGTCCTCTACCAGGTCCTCCAGTGCGACCATCGCGGTGACGGTGTCGTCCGCTCCGGTCACGAGCGCGAGGTGACTGTTGCTCCGCCGCATCCGCGACAATGCGTCGGGCAGCGGCGTCGAGGCCGGGACCCGCGGCAGCGGACGCACCATGGACACATCCAGCACCGCATCGGGGTCGTTGATGTGTGGCAGCACATCCTTGATGTGCAGATATCCGATGAACTCGCCGAACGAATCCGCCACCGGGAAGCGTGAGTACCCGGTCTCGGTGAGGGCCCGCTCCACATCGCCGACGGTCGGTCCTGAACCCGGCGCGGCCACCCGGATGGCGTGAATCTCGTTCAACGGCATCGCGACATCGCTGACCGAGCGGCTGCGGGTCTGCAGGGCCCGGGTCAGCCGACCGTGCTCTTCGGTGTCGAGCAGGCCCTCGGATACCGACTCCGCGATCATCTCGGCCAGTTCGACGGTCGACACGGCCGATTCCAGCTCGTCCTTCGGTTCGACGCGGAACGCCCGCAGGGTGGCGTTGGCACACC
This sequence comes from Mycobacterium sp. DL99, assembly GCF_004762045.1. GTDB lineage: Bacteria > Actinomycetota > Actinomycetes > Mycobacteriales > Mycobacteriaceae > Mycobacterium. The sequence continues at coordinate 3,520,663 of NZ_SJOM01000007.1, read as the reverse complement.
AGTTGTAGAACGCGATGAACGGCCGGGCCGCGCGGATGTAGACCAGATATGGCGGGATCAGCAGCATCGCGGCGGTTTCGGGTCCCGCGATGGCGATGTTCTTCGGCACCATCTCACCGAGCAGCACGTGCAGGATCACCACGATGGCCAGCGCGACGAAGAACGAGACCGTGTGCAGCACGGTGTCGGACACGCCGACCAACGCGAACGGCTTCTCCAGCAGATGCGCCACGGCCGGTTCGCCGACCCGGCCCAGCAGGATCGAGCAGATCGTGATGCCCAGCTGAGAGCCGGCCAGCATCAGTGAAAGGCGCTCGCCGGCCCGAATGACGGTGACGGCGCTGCGTTTGCCCTGTTCTGCCAGGGCCTGCAGCCGATCCCGGCGGGCCGAGATCAGCGCGAACTCCGCGGCCACGAAGAAGGCGTTGGCGGCCAGCAGCAGCACGGTCAACAGCACACCGAGGATGTCACCCATGACTGTTCTCCCGGTGGCCGAGGCTGGTCAGCTCGAGCAGGTCGATGCGGCGGCCGTCCATCCGCACCACCGTGGCCAGCCAGTGCGTCGGTTTGTCGGGGTCTCCGTCGGGATCGAAGGCGGCGAGCTCCACGGATTCGCCGGGCTCCGGTATGTGGCCGAGTTCCTGCAGGACCAGGCCTCCTATGGTCTCGTATTCGCCTTCGAGAGCCCGGAATCCGGTGCTGGTCGCCACCTCGTCGATGCGCAGCAGCCCGGATACCTGCCAGCCGTCCCCGGCCGGCACCACGTCGGGGGTGGCGTCATCGTGTTCGTCGCGCACGTCGCCGACGATCTCCTCGATCAGGTCCTCGACCGTCACCATGCCCGCGGTGCCGCCGTATTCGTCCACGACGAGCGCGGTCTGCAATCCGTTGGCACGGATCTGGGTCATCACGGCGTCGCCGTCGAGGGTGGACGGCACGGTGGCCACCGGCAGTGCCAGGGCGGCCAGCCGGGTCTTGTCCCGGTCCTCGCGCGGAATCGTGAACACCTGCTTGATGTGGACGACGCCGATGGTCTCGTCGAGGTCGCCCTCGACGATCGGGAATCGGGAGTAGCCGGTGCGGATCGCCGCCGACATCAGGTCGGCGACGGTGTCGCCTGCGTCGAGGACCTCGATCTTGGAGCGCGGGGTCATCAGTTCCTCGGCGGAGCGCTCGCCGAACTGCAGCGAGCGGTGCACCAACAACGCGGTGGACGGGTCGAGCGACCCGCTGCGGGCCGAGTTGCGCACGAGTGACGCCAGTTCCTGCGCCGAGCGCGCCGACCGCAGTTCCTCGGCCGGTTCGATGCCCAGCCGGCGCAGGATCCAGTTGGCGGTGCCGTTGGTCAGCCGGATGACCGGGGTGAACAGCATCGAGAACAGCAGCTGGAACGGTGCCGACGCGCGGGCCGTCGGGACCGGGCGGGCCACCGCCAGGTTCTTCGGCACGAGCTCGCCGAACACCATCGACAGTGACGTCGCGATGAGGATGGCAAGGAACAGGGACAGGCCGCCGGTGAATCTGGCAGGAATGCCGATGGCATCCAGGCCGGGGCGGATCAGTTCCCCGACGACGGGTTCGGCGAGATAACCGGTGGCCAGGGTGGTGATCGAGATGCCGACCTGGGCCCCGGAGAGCTGGAAGGACAGCGTGCGGTGGGCGCGGCGGACCAGCTGGTCGCGGCGGTCCCCGGTGCGGGCATTGGCCTCGACCGTGCTGCGCTCGAGTGCGGTCAGAGAGAACTCGGCAGCCACGAACACCGCGGTGCCGAAGGTGAGCAGGACGATCGCCAGGATCGACAGCAACGAGAGAAACACGTCCGCTGAGCTGCCCATCAGATTCTCACCAGGGGTACGCCGGGCCCGGGGCCCGGCCGACTAGAAGAGGGGTCGTCAGCTTCGGCGCTCAGAAGTGACTGCTGTTCCACCCGGAAGGCCGGTTCAGAACCGGAGGCCTCGGTGGGTGCCTGCGGCACGTGAACCCTTTCGTTCGATCTGACCGAGCGGGCGAAATGGGCAATCTGCCATCGTCCACTCGGTATCCAGGAAACCCAATAGTATCGCGACTCGGCGGATTACCAGCCCGTCGGTAGCGGATGCCCCTCGGCGAAACCAGCGGCCGACTGCACGCCCAGCACCACGTTCTCGTGCAGCTCGGCGAGGTTGGTGGCGCCGACGTAGGTGCAGGTGCTGCGCACCCCCGAGGTGATGTGGTCGAGCAGGTCCTCGACACCGCCGCGGCCCGGGTCGAGGCTCATCCGTGAGGACGAGATGCCCTCCTCGAACAGGGCCTTGCGGGCCCGGTCGAACTGGCCGTCTCCGGCGGTCCGGGCGGCCACCGCACGCTTGGAGGCCATGCCGTAGCTCTCCTTGTACGGGCGTTCCTCCCGGTCGTGCATCAGGTCGCCGGGGGACTCGTAGGTTCCGGCGAACCAGGAGCCGATCATCACGTTCGACGCCCCTGCGGCCAGCGCCAGCGCCACGTCCCGCGGGTGCCGCACTCCGCCGTCGGCCCACACGTGAGCGCCGAGTTCCTTTGCCGCAGCGGCACATTCGACGACTGCGGAAAACTGCGGTCGGCCGACGCCGGTCATCATCCGGGTGGTGCACATCGCGCCGGGCCCCACGCCGACCTTGACGATCGTGGCGCCGGCTTGGATGAGATCGCGGGTGCCCTCGGCGGAGACCACATTGCCCGCCGCCAGCGGCAGGCCGAGATCCAGGGCCGCCACCGACTTGATCGCGTCGAGCATCTTGAGCTGATGACCGTGGGCGGTGTCGATGACGAGCAGGTCGACCCCGGCCTCGGCCAGCGCGCGGGCCTTCGCGCCGACATCGCCGTTGATGCCGACGGCTGCGGCGATGCGCAGCCGCCCGGCGGAGTCGACGGCCGGGGTGTAGATGCCGGCCCGCACCGCAGCGGTGCGGGTCAGCACGCCGGCCAGGGAGCCGTCCGGCTCGGTGAGCACCGCGAGATCGATCGGCGCGTGCTCGAGAAGATCGAATACCTTCCGGGGATCGGTGCCCACCGGCGAAGTGACGAAGTCCGTCACCGCGACCTCACGGATCCGGGCGAACCGGTCCACCCCGGCGCAATTGGCCTCGGTGACCAGTCCGATCGGGCGTCCTTCGGACACCACCACCGCCGCGCCGTGCGCACGCTTGTGCAGCAACGCCGCGGCGTCGGACACCGAGTCGTCCGGGCCCAGCGTCACAGGCGTGTCCACCACGAGATCGCGGCTCTTGACGAACTGCACGGTGTCGGCGACCACGCCGCTCGGCAGGTCCTGCGGCAGCACCACGATGCCGCCGCGCCGGGCGATCGTCTCGGCCATGCGTCGACCCGCCACCGCCGTCATGTTCGCCACCACCACCGGGATGGTGGTGCCGGACCCGTCGGAGGTGGACAGATCGACGTCGAAGCGCGATGCCACATCCGACCGTCCGGGCACGACGAAGACGTCGTTGTAGGTCAGGTCGTACGGCGGGATGTGTCCGTTCAAAAACCTCACAACAACGAATCTACTCAGGCAGGCACTTCGCTGTGGTCGCCGCTCCAGAGCGTGTGGAACTTCTGACCGGGCTCGGCGTCGGTGCGTCCGTAGGTGTGCGCGCCGAAGTAGTCGCGCAGGCCCTGGGTCAGTGCCGCGGGCAGCCGCTCGGTGCGCAGCGCGTCGTAGTAAGACAGTGCCGACGAGAAACCGGGGACCGGGATACCGAGCTGGGTGGCGGTCACCACTACGCGGCGCCAGCTGTCGATCGCCGACTCCACCGCGCTGCGGAAGTACGGGGCGGCGAGCAATGTGGCCAGCTCCGGCTCCGCGTCGAAGGCTTCCTTGATCCGGTTGAGGAACTTGGCCCGGATGATGCAGCCGCCGCGCCAGATGGTGGCCAGATCGCCGGGATTGACGTTCCAGTTGTACTCGGCACTGCCGGCCTGGATCTGGTTGAAGCCCTGTGCGTAGGCGACGATCTTGGACGCATACAGCGCCTGGCGCACATCCTCGGTGAACTGCTTTGCGTCACCGGGCATTGCACCGAGCTCGCCGGAGGCCAGACCGGTGGCGGCCTTGCGCTGGGTGACCGAACCGGACAGTGCCCGCGCGAACACGGCTTCGGCGATACCGGTGACGGGAACCCCGAGGTCGAGTGCGGACTTCACGGTCCAGCGCCCGGTGCCCTTCTGCTCGGCCTCGTCCACGATCACGTCGACCAGCGGCTTGCCGGTCTTGGCGTCGACCTGACGGAGCACCTCGGCGGTGATCTCGACCAGGTAGCTGTCCAGTTCGCCCTTGTTCCATTCGGCGAACACGTCGGCGATCTCGGGCGCGGACTTGCCCAGCCCGTCGCGCAGCAACTGGTAGGCCTCGCCGATGAGCTGCATGTCGGAGTACTCGATGCCGTTGTGCACCATCTTCACGAAGTGCCCCGCCCCGTCCGGGCCGATGTGGGTGCAGCACGGCACACCGTCCACGTGGGCGGAGATCTCCTCCAGCAGCGGGCCGAGGGACTTGTAGGACTCGGCGGGGCCGCCGGGCATGATCGACGGGCCGTTGAGTGCGCCCTCCTCACCGCCGGAGATGCCCGCGCCGACGAAGTGCAGGCCGCGCTCGCGGACCGCCTTCTCGCGGCGGATGGTGTCGGTGTAGAGGGCGTTGCCGCCGTCGATGATGATGTCGCCGGGCTCCATGGCGTCGGCCAACTCGTTGATCACGGCATCGGTCGGGTCGCCGGCCTTGACCATGATGATCACCCGGCGTGGTTTCTCCAGGGCGTCAAGGAATTCCGCGATTGTCTCGCTGCGCACGAACTTGCCCTCGGAACCGTGTTCGGCCAGGAGTGCATCGGTTTTGGCGATCGACCGGTTGTGCAGCGCAACGGTATAGCCGTGGTGGGCGAAGTTGCGAGCGAGGTTGGAGCCCATCACGGCCAGGCCGGTGACTCCGATCTGCGCCGTACCGGAAGTGCTGGTCTTGCTCATGCAGCAGCCTTTCGTTGTTTTGTTGTAGCAGAACGCCTGTCGTGCAGCGCTTTATCCGAGTCCGGAGAACAGGCGGTGAAGCTCGGTGAGCCAGGGGACGGCGACGGCGACGGTGGGTACCACCAGAACCGCGGCCGCGGTCAGATAGGCGGTGACCGCCATGGCCACGCTGTTGGGCCTGCCGCCGAGGCGGCGCACCCGGATCACGGTGGTCGGTCCGCCGGCGGCCAGCGCGCCGGAGGGGGTGCGGCCGCCCGCGCAGGCGACCAACGCCCGGGCCAGGGGAGTGGGGCCCGCGGTCCGTACCGCGGCGTCGTCGGCCAGCAGCTCGATCAGCAGCCGGACCGCGTCCAGGGCGTTGGCGCTGCGGACGAACCGAGGGAAGGCGGCGTGGACGGCGGTGAACATCTCCAGGACCAGATCATGGCGTGCGCGCAGGTGGGCCCGCTCATGGGTGAGGATCGCGGCGACCTCGTTGTCGGACAACGTGGTCAGTGTTCCCTCACTGACCACGACGCGACTGCGGACCCCGGGCAGGCAGTAGGCGAGAGGCTGTGCGACGTCGAGGATGCGCAACCCGTCGCCGGCGAGCGGGCGGTGGGCCGTACAGAGGTGGGCCGGCACCGCGTCGCGCGACTTGCTGAGCAGGTCGACCATCATGCGGTGATGGGCGCGGCGGCGCCGGGTGGCCACCGCCACCTGGATCACCGCTACGCAGAGCCGCCCGCCGATGAGCAGGGTCAGGGTGAACACCACGACGTAGAGCAGCCACAACGGCAAACCGAGAGCGTCGATCTCACTGGTGATGGTTGCGGTCGGCCGGCCGTCAGGACCGGGAACGAACAGGCGGCTGGCGATCGCGATACCGGCCGAGAAGGCCGAGAGCACCGCGGCCAGTGCGATCGATTGCCACAGGACGATCGCCGCACGAGGGGCGCGCAGCGGCCACAGCGCACGGGCCAGCACTGCCGGCACTGGTCCCACCAGGGCCAGCGCGACGAGAGTGAAGGCCAGCGCGGACACGCCGTAAGTCTCTCTCAGGCAGTGCCCGAATTGCCAGCCGGTGGGGGCAGCTGGTGCTTGCTCTCCAGTTCGGCGAGCGCTCGGCGCAGTGCCCGGGCTTCGTCGACACCGACTCTCTCGACGAAATGGACCAGGGCGGCCTGGCGGCTGCCGGAGTCCGCGGCCTGGTCGAGGGCATCGACCATCAGGCCGGCGACCAGCTCGTCGCGGCCGTTGGTGGGCGCATAGCGGTGCGCACGGTCATCGCGGTGCTGTACGACCAGGTTCTTCTTCGCCAGTCGTTGCAGCACGGTCATGATCGTGGTGTAGGCCAAGTCGCGGCGGGCGGCCAGCGCCTCATGGACTTGGCGCACTGTTTGGGGTTCGGGCGCGGACCACAAGTGGTCCATCACCTCGCGCTCAAGCTCCCCGAGACGCGTCATTTTGGCCATGTTCCGTTCACTCTCCTGAGCAGTAAAGCCAGCGTACTACGGGTTTACTACCGCGCGTCGTATGCGTTTGGCGACGGCGCTCCAACTGCCTTCCATCGCGGTTTAGGGCAAGGTCAGCGCCATATATGGGGTCCGTTGTGAATCGAGTCACAGGAGGTAGCTCTCATCCTTCACGTGACTATAGTAAGGCTAACCTAAGTCAAACTGGAGCCTTCGGAGGTGACATGACGGTCTTGATCGAAGATCCGCTGATCGCGGGTATGGCCATCGAGCGGACGCTGCCGTTGCACGAGTCGAGTCGGCGTTTACGTGAGCTGTATCCGGAGTGTCCGCGGGTCTACGGTGTGGCCGTCGTGGGGGACCTGTCGCGCCGGCGGTGGTGGCCGCTGGCCGAGGCGTTGTCCGCCGATCGGTTGCAAGGCATGTTCGACGCCGCGATGGCCGAGACGGGTAATCGCGCCGCCGTCGCCCAGCAGTTGGCTGCCACGTTCACCCATGTGGTGATCGGCCGGGTGGTGCCGCTGCTGGTGCTGGAAGGGCGGGCCTGGGACACAGGCCTGGAGAACCTCTGGGTCCACGTCGATTCCGAGGGGGCGATCGACTGGGTCGGTGTCATCGATCCGACCCTGCGTGGGCTGCCCGGGGACCCCTATTTCGCGGGCCGGGCCGCCCGGTTTGTCAACGCATCCCATGACGGGATCGTCGCGCTGCCCAGCGAGGCCGCACTGACCACCTGGGTGGCGCATCGCAGTCATCGCGCGCTTGAGCCGCTGTTCGGCCGGTTGGTGCAGATCAGTGACGGCGCTGTGTCGGTCGCGACCATGTGGCACATGGTGGGCGCGGCAGTGGTCGGTGCGGCCACCCAGGTCCCGCTGCTGGCCGGGTCCAGCGAGGTGGTGAGCATGCGGCGTGGCCAGGCGGTGCTCGATGCCCTGGTGGGGTTCGGTCTGCCGGTCCGAGGCTCGGGCCGGGCGGGGAAGGTCTTGCTTAATTAGGATAGCCTTGCCTAGTATGTAGGGACGAGACTAACGGACCGTGCCGGAGTCCTGAGGGCTGCAGAGACCCCCGGTCCGCTCGAGGGCGGGTCCCGCGTTTGATACGCGGGACCCGCCCGCATCTTTGTGGCAATACGGCGTGTAGACACGAGGACTGTGACCACTGATTTCCCCGAAGGTCTGGGCAAAGGTTTCGACACCGAACTAGGCCTCACCTATCTCGAGCTCACCCCCGACGGCGGCCGCGCACAGCTGACGATCCATGACAAGCTGCTGCAGCCCTGGGGCATCGTGCACGGTGGCGTGTACTGCTCGATCGTCGAAAGCCTGGCCAGTGTGTCGGCCCATGTGTGGCTGTCGGAAAACGGCGGCGGCACCGTGGTCGGGGTCAACAACAACACCGATTTCCTGCGCGCGATCGGATCCGGCACTGTCACAGCGGTTTCGGAGCCGATCCACCGGGGCCGCCGCCAGCAGCTGTGGCTGATCACCATCACCGATGAGAACGGCAAGCTCGTAGCCCGCGGTCAGGTTCGGCTGCAGAACATTCCCGAGTAGCGAATTCGCCCGCCGGTCGTGCCGGGACAGCGAGCGCTGCCGAACCCCGCTCGCCGTGGCAGGATCGCGCACTATGCGTTTGACCCCGCATGAGCAGGATCGTCTGCTCATCTCGTATGCCGCGGAACTGGCGCGGCGCAGACAGGCTCGCGGCTTGCTGCTCAACCATCCCGAGGCCGTCGCGGTGATCACCGATCACCTGTTGGAAGGTGCCCGTGACGGTCGGACGGTTGCCGAGTTGATGGTTAGCGGACGCGATGTGCTGACCCGCGAGCAGGTCATGGAGGGAGTGCCCGAGATGCTGGATGACGTGCAGGTCGAGGCCACTTTCCCCGATGGCACCAAGCTGGTCACCGTCCACCACCCGATTGCCTGAGATCGCCATGGTTCCCGGCGAGATCGTGTTCGGTGACGGTGGCATCGCGCTCAATGCCGGTGCGCCGCGGTTGATGCTCGACGTCGTCAACACCGGTGACCGTCCGGTGCAGGTCGGCAGCCATGTGCACCTGCCGCAGGCCAACGCCGCCCTGGACTTCGACCGGTCCGCTGCCCGCGGTCACCGCCTCGATATCCCGGCCGGTACCGCGGTTCGATTCGAACCCGGTGTCGCCCAGCGCGTTTCACTGGTTCCACTCGGCGGCGCCCGCGAGGTTCACGGGATCAGTCTCGACCCGCCCGGCCGATTGGGAACCGAATGACCGAATTGACCCGGGCCCGCTACGCGGCACTGTTCGGCCCCACCACCGGTGACCGGATCCGGTTGGCCGACACCGACCTGTTCATCGAGATCACCGAGGACCGCAGTGGCGGCCCGGGCCTGGCCGGTGACGAGGCGGTGTTCGGCGGCGGCAAGGTCTTGCGTGAGTCGATGGGGCAGTCGCGGGCGACTCGCGCCGACGGCGCGCCCGATACCGTCATCACCGGCGCGGTGATCATCGACCACTGGGGAATCATCAAGGCCGACATCGGGATCCGCGACGGCCGCATCGCCGCCATCGGTAAGGCCGGCAACCCCGACATCATGACCGGTGTGCACCCGGATCTGGTCGTCGGTCCGTCGACCGAGATCATCGCGGGCAACGGTCGCATCCTGACCGCCGGCGCGATCGACTGCCACGTGCACCTGATCTGTCCGCAGATCATGGAAGAGGCCCTCGGCGGCGGCATCACCACGATCGTGGCCGGCGGTACCGGCCCGGCCGAGGGCAGCAAGGCGACTACGGTCACCCCGGGCGCCTGGCACCTGGCCAGGATGCTCGAATCGCTGGATTCCTGGCCGCTCAATGTCGCGCTGCTCGGCAAGGGCAACACTGTCAGTTCCGAGGCGATGTGGGAGCAGTTGCGTGGTGGCGCAGCGGGATTCAAGCTGCACGAGGACTGGGGCACCACGCCGGCGGCCATCGATGCCTGCCTCACGGTCGCCGAAGCCGCCGGGGTGCAGGTCAACATCCACACCGACACCCTCAACGAGGCCGGTTTCGTCGAGGACACGCTGGCTGCGATCAAGGGCCGCGGCATCCACGCGTATCACACCGAGGGCGCCGGTGGCGGGCACGCACCCGACATCATCACCGTTGCCTCGCATCCGAATGTGCTGCCCAGCTCCACCAATCCGACCCGGCCGCACACGGTAAACACCCTCGACGAGCACCTCGACATGCTCATGGTGTGCCATCACCTGAATCCGAGCGTGCCCGAGGACCTGGCATTCGCCGAAAGCCGGATCCGGCCGTCGACGATCGCTGCCGAGGATCTACTACACGACATCGGGGCCATCTCGATGATCGGCAGCGACTCGCAGGCGATGGGGCGGGTCGGCGAGGTGGTACTGCGGACCTGGCAGACCGCGCACGTAATGAAGCGCAGACGCGGAGCTCTCGAAGGGGACGGTCAGGCCGACAACAACCGCGTCCGCCGGTATGTCGCGAAATACACCATCTGCCCGGCCATCGCGCACGGCCTCGACGATGAGGTCGGGTCGGTCGAGGTCGGCAAGCTGGCCGACCTGGTGCTGTGGGAACCCGCGTTCTTCGGAGTGCGCCCGCACGCGGTGATCAAGGGCGGCATGATCGCCTGGGCGGCGATGGGTGACGCCAACGCGTCCATCCCCACCCCGCAGCCGGTGCTGCCGCGGCCGATGTTCGGTGCGGCCCCGGCCGCCGCGGCCGCCACCTCCGTGCACTTCGTCGCACCGCAGGCCATCGGGGACGGCTTGGCGGACCGCCTCGACATTCGTCGAAAGCTGGCTGCGGTCAAGAACGTTCGGCAAGTAGGCAAGGCGCAGATGCCGCTCAACGATGCGTTGCCGCACATCGAGGTCGAGCCGGATACCTTCACCGTTCGGATCGACGGGCAGGTCTGGCAGGAACAGCCCGCCGTCGAACTGCCCATGGCCCAGCGATATTTCCTGTTCTAGATGAGCAGCCTGGCAACGCTTCTGACCCTGGCCGACTCGCGGTTGCCGACCGGCGGTCACGTGCACTCCGGTGGCGTCGAGGAGGCGATCACCAGCGGTCTGCTCACCGACGTCGCCACCGTGCGCGCATACCTGGTCCGGCGGGTTCGCACCAGCGGGCTGGTCGCCGCCTCGATCGCGGTGGCGGTACAGACCGGGACCCTGGGCCCCGAGGTTGCCGACGTCGAAACCGACGCCCGCACACCAGCTCCGGCGGCGCGCGAGGCCTCGCGCGCCCAGGGCCGCGGATTGGTCCGGCTGGCCCGGCGGGTCTGGCCTCAGGAGTCGTGGGACGCGCTCGGACCCCGGCCGCATCTGCCGGTGGCGGCCGGCGCCGTCGGGGCAGCCGCCCAGCTGGATCCGGGCCAGACGGCACTGTCGGTGGTGTACACCACCATGACCGGCTCGGCCACCGCCGCGCAGCGTCTGCTCGCGTTGGATCCGGCCGATGTCGCAGCGCTGACCTTCGAGCTGTCGGGGTTGTGTGACGCGGTGGCGGCCGAGGCGGTCACCGGACTGGCCGACCTGTCCGATCCCTTGCTCGACGTCCTGGCGCAGCGGCACACCGAACGTGACCGGCCGCTGTTCGTCTCGTAAATCCGTAGTTCGATCTCGAAAGGCCCACCATGCCACCGCATTTCCTCGACGGCGAGCCCCACACCCACGTCGACCGGCCCAAGCGGGTGCGCCACCCCGGCGAGCCGCTGCGCATCGGCGTCGGCGGCCCCGTCGGGTCCGGAAAGACCGCGCTGGTGGCTGCCCTGTGCCGGCAGTTGCGCGATGACCTGTCGCTGGCCGTGCTGACCAACGACATCTACACCACCGAGGACGCCGACTTCCTGCGCAGGCATGCGGTGCTGCCCGACGAGCGGATCGCCGCGGTCCAGACCGGGGGATGTCCGCATACCGCGATCCGCGACGACATCACCGCCAACCTCGATGCCATCGACGACCTGATCGAGGCGAACCCCGCACTGGACCTGATCCTCGTCGAATCCGGTGGTGACAACCTCACCGCGACGTTCTCGTCGGGCCTGGTGGACGTTCAGATCTTCGTCGTCGACGTGGCCGGCGGAGACAAGGTGCCCCGCAAAGGTGGGCCCGGCGTGACGTACTCGGACCTGCTGGTGGTCAACAAGACCGATCTGGCGCCGTTGGTGGGTGCCGATCTGGACGTGATGCGACGCGACGCGGCCAAGGTCCGCGCAGACAGACCGACGGCGCTCATCTCACTGACCGAGGATCCGTCGGCGGGTCCGGTGCTGGCCTGGGTGCGTGAGCAGTTGAAGGTCGCGCAGGCGCCGTCGGCGTGATGCATCCGAACGTGGTTGTCGTGGCCTCGCCGGGACGGTTGCCGCGGATCGAGGCGCGCGGCGGGCTGGCGGGACGCTGCACCGAACCCGATACGGTCCATCTGATCTCCACGGCGGCCACGCCGCTCGGCGGCGACACGCTCACGGTGCGCGTGGTGGTGGAAGCCGGTGCCCGGCTGCGTATCCGCACCGCGGCCGCGACGATGGTGCTGCCCGGCGGCCACACATTGCGGTCGGTAGCGCAGTGGGAGATCGAGGTGGCCGGCCAGTTGGACCTCGATCCGCAGCCGACTGTCGTGGCCGGCGGCTCGGTGCATCACACCACGACACGACTGCGACTCGCCGAGTCCGCGCAGGTGCGGATACGGGAGCGGGTCCAGATCGGCAGGTCCGGTGAGCAGGAAGGGTTCTGGTCGTCAGCGCTGTACGCCGACGTCGAATCGACGCCGCTGTTGCGTCATCGCATCGAACTCGGCTGCGGGGCCGTTGGCGACGATGTGCTGGCCGCACCTCGGGCCTGCATCAGCGAATTGCGTTATCCCGCAGCTTCATTCGAGGCGCACGGGACTGTGCTGGAGCTGGCCCGCGGCGGCAGCCTGGCCACCTGGCAGGGGGACCGGCTGCCGCCTCAGACAGCAGAAGGCACAGAGGCCTAGGACGCGGCTTTCTCGGTTTCCTGCACGGAAGCCGCGATTTCCTCGAGTTCTTCGATTCTGGTGCGGGCGTAGGCCTGCTGCTCGGTGATGGTGAGCTGCCCCCGCTTGGTGCTCAGGAACGTCACACCCCAGGACAGCACCGTCACCAGCCGGCTCTTGAACCCGACGATGTACACCAGGTGCAGCACCAACCAGCACACCCAGGCGAAGAACCCGGAGAACTCGATCGGGCCGACCTTGGCGACCGCAGAGAACCGCGACACCGTGGCCATCGAGCCCTTGTCGAAGTACTCGAACGGGGCCCGGATCTTCGGGCTGGTGCCGGCGACCTCGCGCTTGATCAGCTTGGCCGCGTAGCGGCCGCCTTGGATCGCGCCCTGGGCGACGCCCGGCACCCCGTCCACAGCGGCCATGTCGCCGACCACGAACACGTTGGGATGACCGGGGATCGTCAGGTCGGGATCCACCTTGACCCGGCCCGCCCGGTCCAGTTCGACCCCGGACTGCTCGGCCAGATCCTTACCCAGCGGGCTGGCCGAGACGCCTGCCGACCACACCTTGCAGGCCGATTCGATGCGTCGCAGCGTGCCGTCGGAGTCCTTGACCGTCAGGCCGTTGCGGTCGACGTCGGTCACCATGGCGCCGAGCTGAACCTCGACCCCCATCTTCTCCAGCCGGGCCTGGGCCCGTTTGCCCAGTTTTTCGCCCATCGGCGGCAGCACCGCGGGCGCGGCGTCGAGCAGGATCACCCGGGCCTCGGTGGGATCGATGTGGCGGAAGCTGCCACGCAGGGTCTGGTCGGCCAACTCGGCGATCTGCCCGGCCATTTCGACACCTGTCGGACCGGCGCCCACCACGGTGAAGGTCAGGAGCTTGGCCCGGCGCACCGGGTCGCTGGAACGCTCGGCCTGTTCGAACGCGCCGAGGATGCGGCCACGGAGCTCCAGCGCATCGTCGATCGACTTCATACCGGGAGCGAACTCGGCGAAATGATCGTTGCCGAAGTAGGACTGCCCGGCGCCCGCGGCGATGATGAGACTGTCGTACGGAGTGGAGTAGGTGTGTCCGAGCAGCACCGAATCCACCGTCTGGTTTTCCAGATCGATGTGGGTGACGTCGCCCAGCAGCACCTGGGCGTTCTTCTGCTTGCGCAGGATCACGCGGGTGGCCGGGGCGATCTCGCCCTCGGAGATGATGCCGGTGGCCACCTGGTACAGCAACGGCTGGAACAGATGGTGGGTGGTGCGGGCGATCAGCTTGACGTCGACGTCAGCACGTTTGAGGGTCTTGGCGGCGGTCAGACCGCCGAAACCCGATCCGATGATGACTACCTTATGCCGATCCGATGCCGTAGCTCCGGGATGGCTCATTGCTGCTCCTCGCGGACGTGTTTGCCACTCGATACAACCGATAGGTTAGTCGGCGCGATTCCCCGCAGCGCGGTGAGATGGGCAACCGCACCGAACGTTTACCCCGAAATCAGTGTTTCAAGACTTCAGCTACCCCGAAATCAGTGGTTTCAAGACTTCGGCCACGGCAGTGATACCGCCCGGTACGTATCCGCCCATGGTCACCGGGCTGAGGATGACGCCGTCGACCCCGGTGTCGAAGAGCTTGGTCTTGAGCTGCTCGGCGATCTGCTCGGCGCTACCGAACACGGCGCGCTGCTGGAAGTCGGGCGGGATGGCGTCGGCGGTGAACTGCTCGCCGATCAGGGCGATCACCAGCATGCTGGTTTCCAACGTCGCCGGGTCACGGTCGATCTGCTCGCACTGCTGCCGGATGACGTCGAGCTTGCGGGGCAGTTCGTCGAAGTTGGCGATGATGTTGAGATGGTCGAAATGCCGCGCGGCCAGCGGGATCGTCTTCTTCTCTCCGCTGCCGCCGATCATCAGCGGAATGTGATCGCGGAAGCGGGGATTGGCCATCGCCTCGACCGTGCGATAGTACTTGCCGCTGAACGTCGGGCGCTCGCCGGCGAGCATCGGAAGGATGATCTGCAGCGCCTCACCGAGCTTGTTGAAGCGGTCGGTGAAGGTTCCGAACTCGTAGCCGAGGCTGTCGTGCTCGAGCTCGAACCATCCGGTGCCGATGCCCAGAATCGCTCGGCCCGCACTGACCACGTCGAGCGTGGTGATGGCCTTGGCCAGCAGCGTGGGGTTGCGGTAGGTGTTGCCGGTGACCAGGGTGCCCAGCTGCACATTTTGCGTCGCGGTGGCCAGTGCACCCAGTGCGGTGTAGGCCTCCAGCATCGGCTGGTCGGGGGTGCCGAGGCCGGGCAACTGATAGAAGTGGTCCATCACGAAGACGGAGTCGAAGCCCGCGGCCTCGGCTTCCTGCGCCTGGGCGATGACGGTGGGGAACAGTTCGGCGACACCGGTGCCGTAGGAGAAATTGGGTATCTGGAGTCCGAGTCGGATCGTCACTCCATCTACCGTAACCCTCTAGCCCAGAGTGGCCAACGCTCCGCGGCTGACGTGCATCGTCTGCCCGGTGATGTGGCGAGCCGCCGGGGTGCTCAAAAACACTGCGAGACGGGCGAATTCGTCGGCGACGGACGGCGGCGTGCTGCCCAGGCCGTCGTAGCCCGGCTCGGCCGACAGGCCGGGGGCGATGGCGTTGACGGTGATTCCGCGGGTGCCGAAGTATGTGGCCTGACCGGCGGTCCAATCGCCGAGGGCTGCCTTGACGGCAGCTTCTGCGCTGCCCTCACGCGGGCTTGTGGGCACGACGTTGATGATGGAACCGCCCGAGCGCAGGTGATCGCCGACGATCTGCACGGTCAGCACCGCGGAGACCACGTTGGCATCCAGCGCATTGCGCCACGCGGTGGCCAGATCGGTCAGCGTGAACGTGCGGGGGTCCTTGGCCTCGAACAACGGGGCCGGGACGTTCACAAGGGTGTCGAGGTGATGGGGAAACAGCGCGCGGGCGCTCTCGAGGCTGGCGGGATCGGTGTTGTCGAACACGATCGACGCGACGTCGAGCTGCTTGGCGGCCAATTCCAGATCTTCGCGGCGAGCGCCGGCGATGACCACGTTGTGGCCTGCGTCGAGAAAACCTGCCGCGATCGCGCGGCCCAGTTCAGTGTCGCCGCCGGTGACCAGCACCTCCGCCATGATGTACCTCCATGTACCCGGGGATCGCCGCGCCGGACGGGGGCGACCATCGGCCAATGTTACTGGACAGTAGCTAGGAGGCGAAACCCGGCGCGCCCGTGCCGGCTCACCTAAGGTTGCGCGGATGACCCGACCCAGCGCTCTCATCTGCGTCGACGTCGTCACCGGGGCTACATCGTGACGAATCCGCCACGGCTTCCGCGCTGGATCTATCTCCCTGCCGCGGCGGGCGCGATATTCGTCGTGCTACCGCTGGTTGCGATGGTGGCGAAGGTGAACTGGCCGCAGTTCGGGTCGCTGGTCACCAGCACGTCGTCCACCGCGGCGTTGAAACTCAGTCTGGAGACCTCGCTGGCGAGCACGGTGTTGTGCGTGCTGTTCGGTGTCCCGCTCGCGCTGGTGCTGGCCCGCGCCGAAGGGCTCGTCGCTCGGATCGTGCGGCCGCTGATCCTGCTGCCGCTGGTGCTTCCGCCGGTGGTCGGCGGCATCGCGCTGCTGTACGCCTTCGGCCGGCTCGGGCTGGTAGGCCGGTATCTGGAGGGCGCCGGGGTGCAGATCGCCTTCACCACGGTGGCGGTCGTGCTGGCGCAGACGTTCGTATCGTTGCCGTTCCTGGTCATCTCGCTGGAAGGGGTGGCCCGCACCGCCGGCGCCGATTTCGAGGTCGTGGCGGCGACGCTGGGTGCGTCGCCGGCGACGGTGTGGTGGCGGGTGACCCTCCCGCTGTTGGGACCCGGCCTCATCTCGGGAGCCGTGCTGGCCTTCGCGCGCTCCCTCGGCGAGTTCGGCGCCACGCTCACGTTCGCGGGGTCGCGCCAGGGCGTCACCCGCACCCTTCCGCTGGAGATCTACCTGCAGCGCGAGGGTGACGCCGACGCCGCTGTGGCGTTGTCGGTGCTGTTGGTGGTGGTGGCTGCGGTGGTGGTCATCGGTCTCGGCAGTCGACGGCTGCGGGCCGGGGGATGGGCATGACGCTGCATGTGCGCGCTGTCGTCGAGAACCGCGGCCTGGACCTGGAGTTCGGTGTGGCGGCCGGAGAGGTGCTCGCGGTACTGGGCCCCAACGGCGCGGGCAAGTCGACCACCCTGCATTCGATCGCCGGATTGGTCGGCCTGGACGCCGGGCGCATCCAGGTGGGTGATCGGGTGCTCACCGACGCGGCAGCGGGTGTGCAGGTGCCGACCCATGCCCGCCGGGTCGGCCTGCTGTTGCAGGACTCCCTGCTATTTCCGCATCTGAGTGTGCTGGCCAATGTGGCATTCGGTGCCCGCAGCGGGCGCCGGCTCGGGCGACGCGCCGCGCATGAGACCGCGCACCGGTGGTTGGCCGAGGTCGATGCCACGGATCTGGCCCACCGGCGGCCGCGCCAGTTGTCGGGTGGCCAGGCTCAGCGGGTCGCGCTGGCCCGGGCGTTGGCCGCCGATCCCGAGGTGCTGTTGCTCGACGAACCGCTGGCGGGTTTGGACGTGGCCGTGGCCGCGTCGATGCGCAGGGTGTTGCGGCGAGTGCTGACGACGGGCGGCAGGTGTGCGGTGCTGATCACCCACGACCTGCTCGACGTACTCACGCTGGCCGATCGGGTGATTGTGGTGGAGAGCGGGCGGATCATTGAAAGTGGTTCTGCTGCAGAGGTGTTGGCGACGCCCAAGAGTCATTTCGGGGCGCGGTTCGCCGGGGTGAACCTGATCGGCGGCACGGCTGCCGGCGACGGCGTGGTGGTCACCGCATGGGAAGCGAATTGGCAGGGCACGCCGGCGGTCGAGGTCCGGCCCGGGGCGCCGGTGGTAGCGGTGTTCTCGCCGGCGTCGGTCTCGGTGTACCGGGACGAGCCACATGGCAGTCCGCGCAACACCGTCGCGGTGACGGTCGCGGAGCTGGACAGCCGGGGGCCCGGCATCCGGGTGCGGGCCGATGAACAGCCCGACGGTGCACCGGGCCTGGCCGCTGACATCACCGCCGAATCGGCCGCCGAGCTGCGACTGACCCCTGGGGACACGGTGTACTTCTCGGTGAAGGCGCAGGAGGTTGCTGTCCACCCTGCGGGCGCCGGAAGTAACTGACCTGCGCGGCGTAACGCATGTGCGCGCACGTCCGAATCACGTGGTGAGGATCGCGGCACCGCGGGTGTCGAAGGTGGGTTGCCAGGTCCGGCGTGGCGCCCGACACACCCACGCTTCAGCAACTCGTCACCCTGCTGCCTAGCTGGGCATATCTCATCTGTCGCAATCGCACTTTTTGGCACTCTAAGAGCAACTCACACTTGCGTCACGGCCGTAACACGGTAGTTTCTTCCCCATGGACGAGTCGGATGCGATGTCACATCGGCGCAGAGGTCTGTCGAAGAAGCTGGCGCTGGTTGCGATGACCGGCGCGACCGCCGCGGCCGTTGCGCTGCCGGCGGTGGCGTATGCGGATCCCGAGCCGGCGCCCCCGGTGCCGGCGCCCGCCCCGGCAGTGCCCGGTGCACCGGCCCCGGCCCCGGCCGCACCTGCTCCCGCTCCCGGGGCCCCCGCCGCGGCGGCGCCTGTCGATCCCAATGCTCCGGCTCCCGCGCCGGCTCCGGCTCCCGTTGACCCGAACGCGCCGGCCCCGGCACCTGCTGACCCGAACGCCCCGGCCGCGGCACCTGCTGCTCCCGCGCCGGAGCCCGGCCGCATCGACAACGCCGCAGGCGGGTTCAGCTACGTCGTCCCCGGAGGCTGGAAGGTGTCCGACGCGACCCAGTTGTCCTATGGGCAGGCGTTGTTGACCAAGATCCCGCCGGAGGGCACGCCTGAACCGCCGAACGACACCAGTGTGCTGCTCGGGCGCCTCGACCTGAAGTTGTTCGCAGGCGCCGAGTCTGACAACGCCAAGGCTGCCGTCCGCCTGGCCTCCGACATGGGTGAGTTCTTCATGCCGTTCCCCGGGACCCGGGTGAATCAGGAGACCGTGCCGCTCGACGCCAACGGGCTCAGCGGCGTCGCCTCGTACTACGAGGTGAAGTTCACCGATACCAACAAGCCCAACGGCCAGATCTGGGCCGGTGTGGTCGGCGCGCCGCCCGCCCCGGGAACCCCGCGCGGGCAACGCGCACCGGAACGCTGGTTCGTGGTCTGGCTGGGGTCGGCCAGCCATCCGGTGGACAAGGCTGCCGCCGCGACGCTGGCCAACTCGATCCGGCCGTGGACGCCGCCGGCGCCACCCGCGGGCGATCCCAATGCGGCACCGCCGCCGGCCGACCCGAACGCGCCGCCTGCCCGTCCGGGTGTCGGGGTGCCGGTGCCGGTCACCAACGCTCCGCCGGAGATGCAGCCCCCGGCCTGATATCCGTTCATTGCTCACGCCGGCCCTGTTCAGGGTCGGCGTGAGGCATTTCTAAGCAACGTGATTTTTCGTCTGCCCACACAGGTGTGACCTGTCTGTGCCGTGGGAAACCCATAGGTGAACGTTGATCGTTCCCAAACAGCCAACCGAATCGTTACGTTCGGTAGGTACACCTTGGGTGAGGCTCAGCGAGCCCGCTGAGCATGGCCAGTGACAGGCAGGAGACCTGCAATGGACGTAATGGCGGCTACCGAAATCCTGGCGCGTTCCTCCACACTGACGAGTGTCGGCTGGATCGGCTACATCATCATCGGCGCGATCGCCGGGTGGATCGCCGGCAAGATCGTCGAGGGCGGCGGCCAGGGCATTCTGATGAACATCGTCATCGGTGTGATCGGCGCGCTCATCGGCGGGTTCCTACTCAG
The DNA here is from genome assembly GCF_004762045.1 of Mycobacterium sp. DL99. Lineage (GTDB taxonomy): Bacteria > Actinomycetota > Actinomycetes > Mycobacteriales > Mycobacteriaceae > Mycobacterium. The sequence goes on along the minus strand of NZ_SJOM01000007.1, from coordinate 3,501,402 downwards.
CTTTTTCCTCAACACAGCCGGCGGCGGGTGGTGGTTCACCCTGTTCACCGCGATCCTCGGATCGGTGATCCTGCTCTGGCTTGTCGGATTGGTACGTAAGCGCAGCTGACCGGAGCGGCTGATGCCGACCGGAACCGCTGGGACCATGACGGCCTGGCAGGTCGTCAGCCCGGGTCCGGTGAGTTCACGTCCGCTGCAACGGGTTAACGTGTCCACCCCGCGACCGGGGCCTGACGAACTGCTCGTCGCGGTCCTGGCCTGCGGGGTGTGTCGTACGGATCTGCATGTGGCGGAAGGGGATTTGGCCGTGCACCGGCCGCGGGTGATACCCGGGCACGAAGTTGTCGGTGAGGTGATCGCGGTCGGCCCCGAGGCCGGCGGCGGGTTCGCGCCGGGTGATCGCGTCGGCGTGGCCTGGCTGCGCCACACGTGTGGGCGGTGTGCCTACTGTGTGCGTGGTCGGGAGAATCTCTGTCCGTCTTCGCGGTACACGGGCTGGGATGCTGACGGCGGCTATGCCGAATTCACCACCGTCCCGGCTGCATTCGCGCTCCGGCTGCCGACCGGTTACTCCGATGTCGAGCTGGCGCCGTTGTTGTGCGCTGGGATCATCGGCTATCGGTCGCTGTTGCGCACCGACCTACCGCAGGGTGGGCGGCTGGGTATCTACGGCTTCGGCGGTAGTGCGCACCTGACCGCTCAGGTGGCGTTGGCGCAGGGGGCCCGCGTGCATGTGATGACCCGTGGCGAGCGCGCCCGCGAACTCGCGCTGGCACTGGGTGCGTCGTCGGTGCAGGGCAGCGCCGACATGCCGCCTGAGCCATTGGATGCGGCGATCCTGTTCGCTCCCGTGGGGGATCTGGTGCTGCCCGCTCTGGCGGCACTGGACCGTGGGGGCGTGCTGGCGATCGCGGGCATCCACCTCAGCGACATCCCGACCTTGAACTATCAACGGCACCTGTTCCAGGAACGCGAGATCCGCTCGGTCACCGCCAACACCCGTGCCGACGCCCGAGAATTCCTGGCGTTCGCCGGTGGCCACCGGATGGCGGTCAGTACTCCCGTGTACGGCCTGGACCGTGCGGACGAGGCGCTGGCCGATCTGAGCGCCGGCCATGTCGCGGGTGCTGCGGTGCTGCGGGTGTAGTTCAGAGCGCGGCCAGCGCAGCGCCCAATCTGCCGTTCAGGTCACCGTGGCCGAACGCGTACATCGGTCCGAGTCCGTCATTGATCACCCGGCTGAGCCGGGCCATGCCGCGCGCGTCCACCGGCGCAGGTGAGTGCAGCCGCAGGGTGATCGCGTCGATCATCATCTCCGCTGCGGCAATGTTCTTCCGGTGTAACGGGATTCGCGACGACCACAAGATGGTGTCGTTGGCGGCCTCACGCACGCAGCGGCGCAGTACGCGGGCGATCGCCTCGCGCTCGGAGGCCGACGTCAGCCGGGCCGCGCGCGCGGCGATCGCGCTGCCCGGGGTGATCGGCGCGCCGACGGCAAGCATGGCGTCGAGGCGACCCGACCGGATGCGTGCGGTCAGGCGGGCGCGGATCGAGGCACGGCAGGGGATGGCTGCACGGCGGACTGAGGTCGCGGGTGTCGCAGAAATTCGGTTGTCGTTCACGGCGATACCTCGTATTTTTCCGTATGCCCAGTCCGGAGATCGTGACTATCTATTACCGTACGCTGGTCATGAATGACTAGTCAAACCAATTTAGTGGTCACGGCGGTACGCTGGAGCGATGACGACGACGTGGGCCGGTGACTCCGAGACCAAACCCGCGCCCGGACCGCTGGCCCGGATTCAGGCCCTGGTCAACACGATCGAGTTACCTGCGGGAATCGACCGCCTCGCAGATCCCGACGACGCGGCGCCCTGGCTGGCGGCCAACGGGTTGCTCGCCGTAGGGGCGAGCCTGACCGCAGCCGAACTGGACCTGGTGCGCCGGGTGCGCGAAGCACTGCGCGCGCTGCTGATTCACAACACCGGCGGTCCGCCGCCGGATGCCGGTCAGCTCGCTGTGCTGCAGTCGCTCACCGACGCGTCCACCGCAAAGGTCGACGTGAACCCCGACGGGCAGGTGCGGTTGTCAGCCGCAGGAGAGGGCGTGGGTGAGCGCCTGCTGGAGCTGCTGCTGGTGATGCGCGACGCGCAGCAGGACGGGACGTGGGCACGGCTCAAGGCGTGTGCGAACGATGAATGCACGTGGGCGTTCTACGACCGGTCCCGCAACCATGGCGGTACCTGGTGCGTGATGTCCGAGTGTGGGAACAAGCTGAAGAACCGTGAGTTCCGGGCGCGTCGCCGTGCCGGAGGCGCGAGTTAGGTCCCGTGCCGGAGGCGCGAGTTAGGTCGACAGATGCCAGACCAGGGCGGCCGCCAGTGCACCCACCCCGTTGAGTGACCAGTGCAGGGCGATCGGGGCGATCAGGCTGCCGCTGCGCCGCCGCAGCCAGGTGAACACGAAACCGGCGATGCCGGTGGCCACCACGGCCAGCACCACACCGGCGAGCATGCCGAACACGCCGCCACCGAACAGTCGCGTGAAGCCGACGTTCTCACTCGTCAGCCCGAGCGAACTGGCGATGTGCCACAGGCCGAACAACAGCGAACCACCGGCGGCGACGCCGCGAAAACCCCAGGCCCGGTTCAGGGCTCCGTGCAGCACACCGCGAAACGCCAACTCCTCGGGGATCACGGTCTGCAGCGGGATGATCACCATCGACGCGAGCAGCGCACCCGAGACGGTCGCGTAGTTGTCGTTCATGAACATCGGCCGGGTCCACGGCAGCGCCGCGCCGATCGCGATCACCGAGACCACGAGTGCGACGGCACCCAGGGCGTACCCGGCGCCGGAGCGCCAGTGTTCGCGGCCCAGCCCCAGCTCTGCCCAGCCCAGGCCGCGGGCCCGCACCAGGACCAGCAGGCCCACCGCGGCCGCCGGGACGGTGGCGATGCTGGCCCACGGGGTGGTGAAGTGCGCGATGAGGTTGGTCAGCGTGAGGATGACGACGACGATGCCGATGTCGGCGTAGATCCGGAAATGGTGCAATGCCGAGAGCTGGGCCACCAGCGGATGGGGATGCGCGGCCACGGCGCTCTGATCAGACATAACTTGCCAATCGTACCGGTGCGGCGCAATTACCCAGGTCACACCGCATTCCACGTCCACTGGGAAATCGCCGGATCGTCCTCGCCGTGTTCCCGGGTGTAGCGCCGGGCGGCGAGTCGCGCGTCGACCATCTCCTGACGGAGCCCCGCGGCGCTGACCGCGAGCCCCTCGACTCGGTCGATCACATCCATGACCAAGTGGAACCGGTCGAGGTCGTTGAGCATCACCATGTCGAACGGCGTCGTTGTCGTGCCCCGCTCCTTGAACCCCCGCACGTGTAGCTGGGCGTGGTTGGTGTGCCGGTAGGCCAGCCGGTGAATCAGCCAGGGGTAGCCGTGATAGGCGAAGATGATGGGCTTGTCCGTGGTGAAGATCGAGTCGAACTCGCGCTCGGACAGCCCGTGCGGATGCTCGGACTCGGGTTGCAAGCGCATGATGTCGACGACGTTGACCACCCGGACTCTCACCTCGGGGAGTCGGCGGCGCAGGATGTCGGCGGCGGCCAGCGTCTCCAGCGTCGGGATGTCCCCGGCGCAGGCCAGCACCACGTCGGGTTCCCCGGTCGTATTGCCGGCCCACTCCCAGATCCCGAGCCCGCGGGTGCAGTGCGCGACCGCCTCGTCCATCGCCAGGTATGTCAGGGCCGGTTGTTTTCCGGCCACGATGACGTTCACGTACTGACGGCTGCGCAGGCAGTGGTCCGCGACCGACAGCAGGGTGTTGGCGTCCGGCGGCAGGTAGACGCGCACCACCTCGGGACGCTTGTTGGCGACGTGGTCGATGAAGCCCGGATCCTGATGCGAGGCACCGTTGTGGTCCTGGCGCCAGACATGGGAGGTCAGCAGATAGTTCAGCGACGCGATCGGCTGGCGCCAGGTCAGATGCGAGCTACTGAACAACCACTTGGCGTGCTGGTTGAGCATGGAGTCGACGATGTGGACGAAGGCTTCGTAGCAGTTGAACAACCCGTGGCGTCCGGTCAGCAGATATCCCTCCAGCCAGCCCTGGCACAGATGCTCAGAGAGCACTTCCATCACCCGGCCATCGGGGGCCAGGTTCTCGTCGACGGGCAGGATCTCGCCCTCCCAGGCCTTGTCGGTCGCCTCGAACACCGCGGCCAGACGGTTCGAGGCGGTTTCGTCCGGACCCATCAGCCGGAAGCGGTCCGGATTGTCGGCGATCACATCACGCAGGAACGTGCCGAGCACCCGGGTGGCTTCGGCCGTCCCGGTGGCCGGGCTCTCGACGGTGACCGCGTAGTCGGTGAAGTCCGGCAGGTCGAGGTCACGCAACAGCAGTCCGCCGTTGGCATGCGGGTTGGCGCTCATCCGCCGGGTGCCCGAGGGTGCCAGGGCCCGCAGATCGGGCCGCAGCGCCCCGTCTGCGTCGAACAACTCCTCGGGACGGTAGCTGCGCAGCCACGTCTCCAGCTGCGCCATGTGCGACGGGTTGGTCCGGGTCTCGGAAAGCGGCACCTGGTGTGCGCGCCAGGTGCCCTCGACCAGTTTCCCGTCCACCTCGTGGGGGCCGGTCCAGCCCTTGGGAGTGCGCAGGATGATCATCGGCCACAGCGGACGGCCCGGCTCGTCGTCGAGGCGGGCCGCGCGCTGGATCGCCGCGATCTCGTCGAACGCTTCGTCCATGGCCGCGGCCAGCTCCTGGTGCACAATGGCCGGGTCGTCCCCGGCCACGGTGATGGGGCGATAGCCGTAGCCGTAGAACAGCGATTCGAGTTCCTCGGCCGGAATGCGGGACAGCACTGTGGGATTGGCGATCTTGTAGCCGTTGAGGTGCAGGATCGGCAGCACCGCACCGTCGACGACGGGGTTGAGGAACTTGTTCGAATGCCAGCTGGCGGCCAGCGGGCCGGTCTCGGCCTCACCGTCGCCGACGACGCAGGCCACCACGAGGTCCGGATTGTCGAACGCGGCGCCGTAGGCGTGCACCAGTGCGTACCCGAGTTCGCCGCCCTCGTGGATGGAGCCGGGTGTCTCGGCGGCCACGTGGCTGGGAATCCCGCCGGGAAACGAGAACTGGCGGAACAGTTTCCGCAGGCCATCGGTGTCCTGCCCGATACCGGTGTAGACCTCGCTGTAGGTGCCTTCGAGATAAGCGTTGGCCACCAGGCCCGGACCACCATGACCGGGCCCGGTCACGTAGATGACGTTCGCGTCGCGCTCACGGATGATCCGGTTGAGGTGCGCGTACAGCAGGTTCAAACCCGGAGTGGTGCCCCAGTGGCCCAGCAGCCGCGGTTTGACGTGCTCCGCGGCCAGCCGCTCGTGGAGCAACGGGTTGTCCAGAAGATAGATCTGGCCGACGGACAAATAGTTGGCCGCCCGCCAGTAGGCGTTGAGCTGCTCGAGTTCTGTGTCGGTCAGTGCCGGTGAGAGGGTCGCGTCGCTCATGTTCTCCATAGTGGCGGGTGTCGGTGAATGGCGCCCACGATCCGGGTACCTGATTTCGTACGGGTCAACCAACGCCGCGCGAAATACCCCGCCGCACCCGGCCCGATGTGCTATTCACAGCCTGAGAACTCACGCAGATCGGAGCCCATCATGGATCGCGTTCCCGCTCCGGGCGAGCCCGCCCAGTTGTTCATTGACGGTGCGTTCCGTACTGCCGAGCGGGCCGAGCCGGTGATCGAGGCCGGCACCGGCGAACCCCTCGGATCAGGCTGTGCAGCAAATGAATCCGAGGTCGACCGGGCGGTCGCTGCGGCCCGCGCCGCATTGCCCGGCTGGCGGGAGGTTCCGCTGGCCGAGCGTGCCGCGGTACTGATCCGGTTCGCCGACGCGCTGCAGTCCCGGGCGAACAGCACCAGGGAACTGTGCAGCCGGGAGAACGGGATGCCGCTCGCCCTGTCGCGCGGGGCAAACGGCGCATTTCCCGCGGCGCTGCTGCGCTACTACGCCGCGCTGATCGTGGAGACCGGCGTCGAGGAAACCCGGCCGAGCATGATCGGCCACACAATCGTGCGGCGTGAACCGGTCGGCGTGGTCGCGGCGGTCATCCCGTGGAACTACCCGCAGGCGCTGGCCGCGATGAAGTTTGCGCCCGCACTGGCCGCGGGCTGCACCGTGGTACTCAAAGCAGCACCGGAAACAGCCCTGGACGCACTGGTTTTCGGGGACGCGGCGACCGAGGCCGGACTGCCGCCGGGGGTGTTGAACGTGCTGGCCGGTGGACCCGATGCCGGGGCGCATCTGGTGTCGCATCCCGGGATCGACAAGGTCGCCTTCACCGGGTCGACGGCGGCCGGGCGCAAGATCGCCGAGGTGTGCGGGCGGCTGATGCGTCCGGTCACCCTGGAGCTCGGCGGGAAGTCGGCGGCGATCGTGCTCGACGATGCCGACCTGGACGCGACGATCCGCGGGCTACGCAGCGCGTCGTTCGTCAACAACGGCCAAACCTGTCATCTCAATTCGCGCGTGCTGGCCCCTCGTTCGCGATATGACGAGGTGGTCGAGGCGGTGGCGGCTCTGGCCGACGGGTTGCAGGTGGGCGATCCGTTGGACACCGCGACCGAGGTCGGGCCGCTGGTCAGCGCCCGGCAGCGACGGCGGGTGCTGGACTACATCGAGGTGGGACTGGGTGAGGGAGCCAAGCTGGTGGCGGGCGGGTCGGTTCCCGCCGATCAACCGCGCGGCTGGTTCGTCTCGCCGACCGTGTTCGCCGAGGTGGACAACTCGGCGCGGATCGCGCAGGAGGAGATCTTCGGGCCGGTGCTGACGGTCATCCCGTACGACGGCGACGACGATGCGGTGGCCATCGCCAACGACAGCGAGTTCGGTCTCGGCGGCAGCGTGTGGTCCACGGACGTGGAGCGGGCCACGAACATCGCCAGGGCGGTACACACCGGCACCATCGGGATCAACGACTATCAACTGGACATGGGCGCGCCGTTCGGCGGCGTGAAATCCAGTGGCATGGGGCGCGAATTGGGACCCGAGGGTTTGGCCGCCTACCAGATCCTCAAGTCCATCTACCGCGTCGGCTAGGTTCGTGGGCATGACCCTGCCCAGGACTCTCGACCCGCGAACCCCGGTACTGGTGGGCTACGGCCAGGTCAACCAGCGGGAGGAGAAGCCGGACGTCGAGCCGGTCGATCTCATGGTGGAGGCGGCCCGGGCCGCCGCCGACCCGCGGGTTCTGGAAGCGGTCGACTCGGTACGGATCGTCAATCTGCTGTCCTGGCACTACCGCGATCCGGGTTTGCTGTTGGCCCAGCGCATCCGGGCTGACAAGGCCGCCACGCGCTACACCGGGGTGGGCGGAAACGTACCGCAGACACTGGTGAACGAAGCCTGCCTGGATCTGCAGGGCGGCCGGGCCGAGGTGGTGCTGATCGCCGGCGCCGAGACGTGGCGTACCCGCAGTCGGCTGCGCGCGGCCGGGGCCAAACCGGACTGGACGCGCCAAGACGAATCCGTGCCGGAGGCCCCGGGTGCGCATGAAGGTGTGCCGATGGCCGGTGAGGCCGAGATCCGGATCAAGCTGGACCGCCCGGCCTACGTGTACCCGATGTTCGAGCAGGCGCTGCGGATCGCGGCCGGCGAGACCAGTGAGGAGCACCGCAGGCGGATCGGCGAGTTGTGGTCACAGTTCAGTGCCGTGGCGGCGGGCAATCCGCATGCCTGGAGCCGGGAAGCCGTGCCCGCCGAGCAGATCTGGCAGCCGGGCCCGGACAACCGGATGATCAGCTGGCCCTACACGAAGCTGATGAACTCCAACAACATGGTGGACCAGGGCGCGGTGCTGATCCTGACCACAGTCGAGAAGGCGACCTATCTTCAGATCCCCACCGACCGTTGGGTTTTCCCGTATGCCGGGACAGATTCGCACGACACCTATGCGATCGGTGAGCGGGCCGAGCTCTACCGGTCGCCGGCGATCCGGATCGCCGGTAGCCGGGTTCTGGAACTGGCCGGTGTGGGAGTTGACGAGGTCGACTTCGTCGACGTGTACTCCTGCTTCCCGTCGGCGGTGCAGGTGGCGGCGGCCGAAATCGGTCTGCCTCTGGCCGATCCGTCGCGGCCATTGACGGTGACCGGCGGGCTGACGTTCGCGGGCGGGCCGTGGAACAACTACGTGTCCCATTCGATCGCCACCATGGCCGAGCGGCTCGTGGCCAATCCCGGGACCCGGGGGCTGATCACCGCCAACGGCGGTTACCTCACCAAGCACAGTTTCGGTGTATACGGCACCGAGCCGCCGACTCATGAATTCCGTTGGCAGGACGTGCAATCCGAGGTGGACGCCGAGCCCACACGTCAGCTGCAGGTGGAATTCGCGGGCACCGGCACCGTGGAATCCTGGACCACGCCGGTCGGTCGCGACGGCACCGCGGAGCGGGCGTTCCTGGCGGTGCGCACCCCGGAGGACGGTCGCACACTGGCCCGGATCGTCGACGAGTCACAGGCCGCGGCGACCATGTCCGAGGACATCGCCGGCGCGAAGGTGCAGGTTCACGCCGACGGCAGCGCGACCCTCCTCTGAGCCTCGGATCGGGTCAACGGCTCAGCGCGTCGCCGGCTCTCGCTGCGCCAGCGCGAGGACCTCGTCGGTCGTCGGCGGGCTGGGCGGATGATTGGACAGGCACCACGGCGTCTGGATCTTGTGAAAGGCGTTGCCTTCCAACGCCACATAGAACTGGCCCGACCGCAGCTTGCTGATGTCGGGTACGTGGCCGCCTTTCACCCGGGCCATCTCCCGGGCCACGGCGATCTGCGCGGGGGAGTTCAGCAGACCGTAGAACTGCGTGGTGGCATTGCCCGGGATGTGGTTGTGCAGACCGCGTGGAGACTGCGTGGCGAACACCAGCCCCAGCCCGTACTTTCGCGCCTGCGAGGACAGCGCCAGGGTGCTGTGTGTGGAGGCAGTCGTGTGACTGGAAGGCGCGAAGTTCTGTGCCTCGTCCATCACCAGCAGCCCACCCAGCGGCCGGTCCCCGGCCGGGTTGCGCTTGATCCAGGCGAACAGGGCCATCTGCAGCTGGTTGACGAACCCTTCGCGCTGTTGATCGCTGGTCAAACCGACCATGCTGATCACCGACACCCGGGCCCGGTAGCCCGGTGACGGTGTCAACAGCACGCCGGGGTCGGCGGCAGTCCCGGAGCCACCGAACAGCGGATCGTTGACGGTCGCGGCCCGAAGATTCTGGGCCAGTTCGGTGGCCAGTTTGTGCGCCCCGCTCAGTGCGCTGACCTCTGGGGGCAGATTGCCGAGCAGGTCGATGAATCCGCCCAGGGACACCGAGGGGCTCGCACCGTAGAACCGCAGCGCCTCGCGCAGCACCGCGCGAGACCGCTCGGCCTTGGCGGTGTTGCCGGCGATCAGGGCGCGGGGTTCGAGTGCGGCGACGGCGGATTCGACGGCGTCGGAGAACTCATCGGCGTCATCGATGACGCTGGCGAAGTCGGGGAGTGGCTGGAAGGACAGCGGGCGGCCGGTCGACCGGCCCGGCGTCCACACCACGACCTCGGCGTTGTCGAAGTACGCGTCGGCGCGTTCGTCGTCGGCCGGGTTCCATCCCGGGGGATTGTCGGGCCAACGGGCTCCCAGCCGGGACAGGTCGTTGTTGGGGTCCAACACGATCGACGACACGCCGCGCAGCGCGCACTCCTCGACCAGGCGTCGGATCAGCACGGTCTTGCCCGATCCGGAGCCGGCGAAGATCGCGGTGTGCTTACGCAGCGCGGCCAGGTCCACCGATACCGGGCGCCCGCCGGGACTGTCCAGGCCCAGGGTGACGGCGATGGGCGAATGCTCGATCGACGGCGTGGGCGGCTGCACCCGTATCGGCCCGGTCGCGAGCTCGGCCTCCACATCGATCTGGGCCGGTGGCGGCGGATCACCCGCGATGTCCCCGAGTGCGGATCGCAACCAGCCGATCCCGTGGGCGGGGCGGCGCCGGCGCAGCCACTCGGGCAGGTCGGGGTGATTGTCGTCGATCAGATCGCGCAGCGCCGTCATGGTGCGTACGTCGTCCTCGCTCATCGGCAACACTCGGCCGCCGGCAGCCTCGAACTCGGCGATCACCACCGCGGTTTTCGCGCCCTTCGGCCACGCGGTGTTGCGGAGCAGGAACAGCCGACGCCGGTCAGGGTTGAAACCCGTTGCTTCCCAGGCTTTCCGAATCCTGTTTTGTACCGCGACGGCATTGCCGGACGAGATCGCGCGAAATGCCCAGTGCCGCTCGTCGTCGGTGGCGGCGTCGAGCGTCTGGCGCAGCCGCCCGTGCAGCACCACCCGTTGGCCCGGCAGCGGATCGGGGCGAAACGCCTGCCCGGCCTCGCCGAGTTCGGTGATCCACGCATCCAATGCCGCCGACAACAGGCCGGGCATCGTGGTGTCCTCGCCGTCGGGGTCGAGCGCGGCGACGGTCACCGCGCGGCGCCGGTAGTCGGCGAAGCGACGGTCCAACTCGCCGGTGTCGCCGGCGGCGGCGCCCGTGGCGCGTTCGTGTGGTTCGGCCACCTCGCCGGTGAGTTGGGACAGCTCTTCGATCGTGTCGCGGTCCAGGCAGCGGCGGACATGGGTGTCGGCCCGCTTGAGCAGTTGTCGCGGCGTGTATTGGGTGGCGTCGTCGAACGCCGAGGGCAGGATCGGCCAGCTCGGGTACGGCGCGGTGAATCCGATGGACGCGTAACTCGCGGTGAACCGCCGTTCCAGGATGGCTCGGCCGACCTCCGGCGTCGGCAGGCCCTGCAGCAGCGCGGTGGTCCGGAACCGGTCCTGCACGGTGGCGGTGGCCCGGTCCTGGATCGCCTCCCAGGCTGCGGGCAGGCAGGCCACCACACCCACCGTGCGCCGCATGGTTTGGCGGATGGACATCAGCCCGTGCGCGATGTGCTCGAGGTCGCGGTTGCCCGGGGAGTGGGCAGTTCCGCCATCGCCCGGGGAGCGGGCAGTTCCACCGGGGTCGGCGCCGGACACGGCGCCCGCGGTGTCGGTGCGTTCGGTGGATTGGGCCAGCAGCGTGTCGATCTGGTCGAGGGCCAGCACCGACGGCCCGGCCAGGGCGATCAGGCGCGAGATGTCGCGCACCGATTCCTGCGGGGTGAGCACCGGCGCGGGCAGGCCCCACGATTCCTTCTCGCCGCTGCCGGTCAGGAAGGCCTCGCCGATGTCCTGCAGCTCGAGGTCGCCGGCACCCAGCAGCACCAGGGCGCGCAGGGTGTGGTGCGCGCGCTTGACGGTGTGGCGATGGACCTTGTGCAGGGAGTTGACGAAGTCGGTGAGGATCTCGGGGGTCAGGTCGTCGTCGCCGATCACGGCCCGGCGATTGGCGCGGGAGATGTGGGCCACCGAGGACAGTTCCCACAGCAGGTCTTTGAGTTGGGTTTCGCGCTCGCTGCCCGGCCGGCCCAGGCTTTCCAGGATGCCCGCGCGGGCGGACTGCCAGAAGCTGGCCGCATCGAGCAACTCGACGAGAAAGAAGAAACCGCCGCCGGTTTGCACCTGTTCGCGCACCTGACCGAGCAGGTGGGTCTTGCCGGACCCGGCCGGGCCCCGTACCACCACGCCCAGCGGGCTGGAGTCGATCTCCCGTTCGGCATCGCCGAACGCGGCCATCACATCGCCCATCGGCCGGTCGTGCAGCCCGCGCACGTGCAGCGCGCCCTGCGAATGCCACAGATCGTCGGCGGTCGGCGCCCAGGTCAGGCGAAGCGCGCTGAGCGCTTCGCGGTGCTGTAACTCCATCAGGACTCGATCGCGATCAGGTGCTTGTCCTGGTTGCCTATCTCCACCGCGGCTTCGCGGTCGGCGGGGGTGAGCACCTTCTGGTTCTCCTCGGGGATCAGGCTGACGCCGGGTTGCTGATAGAGGCTGATCAGCGCGGCGTCGACGGTGGGTCGGGGCAGACCGGGCACGGCCTGGCGCAGGCGCAGCAGACTCACCCAGCCTCCGGGCCGGGCGGTCAGCCCGGCATAGGCGGTGCGCAGCTGGATTTCGGGACCGGCTTCGGGAGCCGGCGCGGCCGCCTGGGCGGGCACCTCGGCGGGCAGGAATACGTCGGAGGGAACGAGGTCGGCGTGTTCGAAATAGCGGTGCAGCGCACCCAGCAGCGTGTACAGGGCCTTGCCCTGCCCGGTGGACCGGGGCGGCGCGCCGGCGCCGAACAGGGATCGGCACAGCGCCCACCCCGTGTCGGTCAGTTCGTGGACGAGGGGGCGGGTGCCGGTCGACTCGATCAGGCCCAACCGGTTGAGCCGGTCGCGCTTCGGTTTGTCGAGTTTGGGCCCGAGCCGCTCCAGTTCAGCGTTGGGCACCGGGCGGGACTCGGCCATCAGTACCAGCAGGACTGCCTGCTCGGTGCCGGACAGCTCGTCGGGCGCGACATTCACCGGATGCTCACCTTCCTGCCGTCATGGTTTGGGCACGCGGGCGGGGCGATACCGGCACGTGTCTCATGCACGTTAGCGCGTACCCCTGACCGCAGGAGAATGTTGTTGCGCTGCACGGATTTCGCCCGCGCGGCAGGCCCAGTGCCCGCAGCTACCCGACCGACAACGGCTGCGCCGGGTCGGCGATGCGTTCCGGGTCGACCGGCTCGGCCGATCGGATCAGCGCCTTGACGTCGTCAAGGACATCCCACACGTTGACGTTCATCCCCGCCAGGACACGGTTGGAGGCGTCGAGCCAGAATGCCACGAACTCGCGCCCAGCAACGTCGCCGCGGAACACCACTCGCCGATATTCGGGTGCGTGGCCGACATACTCCATGCCGAGGTCGTACTGATCGGTGAAGAAATAGGGCAATTCGTCATATTCGGCTTGCTTGCCCAACATCCCCGCAGCGGCCACCGCGGGCTGCTTGAGCGCGTTGGCCCAGTGTTCGGTGCGGATTCGCACTCCGAAGAACGGATGCTGTGCGGCGGCGATGTCGCCGACGGCGTAGATGTCGGGATCGCTGCTGCGCAGCGAGGCGTCGACGAGCACGCCGCCGTCCGCGATGGCCAGCCCGGCGGTTTCGGCCAGGCCGATGTTCGGTGCCGCGCCGACGGCGATCAGGACCGTGTCGGCGGTGACGGTGGAGCCGTCCCCGAGGCGTAGTCCCGTGGCGGTGCCGTTGTCGGTGGTGATTTCCTTCACCGACTGGTCCAGCCGCAGATCGACCCCGTGCTCGCGGTGCAATTGCGCGAACACCCCACCCACCTCGGCGCCGAGGGCGGCCAGCAGCGGTAGGTGCGCGGCCTCGACGACCGTGACGTTCACGTCGCGGCCGCGCGCACCGGCGGCGACCTCCAGCCCGATCCAGCCGCCGCCCACGATGGCCAGCGTCGAACCCGGGGTCAACGTGGCGCTCAGGGCCGCGGCGTCGTCGATGGTGCGCAGATAGTGCACGCCTGCGGCGTCTGATCCAGGGATCGGTGGCCGGCGTGACGAGGAACCGGTGGCCAGCAGCAGCTTGTCGTAACCGACGGTGGTGCCGTCGGGCAGTGCGAGCGTGTGCTCGGCGGCGTTGACGGCGGTGACCTCGGTTCCCAACCTCAGCTCGACGTTGTGGTCGCGGTACCAGGACGCCGGATCGACGGTGAAGTCATCGAGCTTCTTTTTTCCGGCCAGGTACTCCTTGGACAGCGGCGGACGCTCGTAGGGGAGCTGGTCTTCGGCGGCGAAAACCACGACGTGGCCGTCAAAGTCGTTGTCCCGCAGAGCTTCAGCAGCCTTGGCGCCGGCCAGGCCGCCACCGACGATCGCGAATGTGGACGACGTTGTCATGTCGATTCAGCCTACTCGCCCGATACCAACTGCTTCAGTTTTCGGGCGTTGCGTACCGCATGACCACCGAGATCGTTGTTGAAGTACACGACGACGCGGTGGCCGTCGCGGTCCCACTGCCGGATCTGCTGCGCCCACCCGCTCAGCTCGTCGTCGGAGTAGCAGCCGGTGTACATGCCGTCGTCGCCCGGACCGTGCATCCGGAGATAGACCAGATCACCGGTGGCCACCGGGCGGCAGGTCAGCCCGGGGCCGCTCATCACGACGTACGCCGCGCCGTACCGCTCCAGCACGGCGTACACCGCAAGCTCGTGCCAGGACGGGTGACGTAGTTCCATCGCGACCCGGATCTGGCGGGGGAGTTGGGACAGGAACGCGGTGAGCAGCTCGTCGTCGCGCTCCAGGGCGGGGTGAAGCTGGACCAGTAATGCTTCGTTGTGTGCGTCGAGCAGTTGCCAGCAGCGCTCGAACCGCGGCGTCCAGCTCTCCGGAGACCGCAGTCGCCGGTAGTGGGTCAACCCGCGGTGGGCCTTGACCGACATCGTGAAACCGGCGGGCATCTGTTCGCGCCACCCGGTGAACGTGGCGTCAGTGGGCCAGCGGTAGAAGCTGCCGTTGAGTTCCACGGTGTCGAACTCGTCGACGTAGTGGGCCAGCCGGGTCTTCGCCGGTGTGCCCCGCGGATACAGCACATCGGTCCAGTGGTCGTATGACCAGCCCGAGGTGCCGATCTGGATCATGTGCCATCGCTAGGGGACGTCGGTGTAATGCGGGGTGTAGCCCTCGGCCGAGAAGGTGAAACCTCGGCCGGTCAGCTCCCGTACGCAGGACACCCCGGACTGCTCCTGGACGTTGCACCGGAATCCGGCGACCGCCAGCACCTTCCCGAACGGCAGCGCGACGGCGGTCGGTTGCGCGAATTCGGGCTGTGCCAGGTTGACGAACTGGGCGTCGTTGTCCCGGTCGAGCACAAGGGCATTCGGTGCTGCCGTCCCACCGGTCCCGTCGGGCACCTCCGTCGGCGCTCCCGTCACCGCCATCGCCGATGCGCCGCCCGCTGCCTGGCAGCCCGCGCGATCGCGGGGCAGTATCGCGCACTGCCACCGGCCGCTCGGGGTGCTGAAGTAATAGGCCTTGCGCCCGTTGACGTCGAGCAGGTAGTCGGCGGCGTTGACCAGGTGGGCGGTGCCGAACGCCGGTGGCGCCGCGGTGGTGCTCGCGGGCGGCGGCGACGCGGCGTCGTCGGTGTTGACGACGGTTCCCGACGTACATCCGGCGAGCGCCGCAGCGGCGGCGACTACGACGAGACAAGCCTTCACGACGCAAGACCCTAGTCAATCGCCCCGGCCGCCCGGACGGTAGCGTCGAGTTTCCGTGACACCTGCCCGACGCCCCGCAGCTTCCCGACTCACCACGGCGTTGCTGGCGGCCGGGCTGGGCGCCGGATTGTCGATCACCACGGTTTCGCTCACCCTGGCGTTCACCCGCCCCGGCTTCGACCTGACCCGACATGCCAATTCCATGCTGGTTCTCGGTGATTGGGGCTGGATTCAGACGGTGAACTTCGTTGTGTGCGGGCTGTTGCTGATCGGGTTCGGGTTCGGGATCTGGCGCGTGGCCTCGGGCGTGCTGTCCGGCCGGGTCGCGGCGATGTGCGTGACGCTCTACGGGTTACTGGCCGGTGTGGTCGTGGGGCTCAACCCGACCGATCCGGGTTTCGGGTTCCCGCCGGGCTATCCCGAGGTGGAGGAGCTGAGTACTTCGGCGCAGATCCACGGCGTGGCCGGTGGGCTCGGCTTCCTGGCCGCGACTTGCGGATGCTTCGCGCTGGCAAGGTATTTCGCGCAAATGGGAGACCGGGGGTGGATGGCGATGTCGGCCGGGGTCGGCGTCGCGGTGTTGTCGGTGGGTGCGTACATGGGCCTCAATGCCGGTGCACACACCGAGACGTTCAACTTTGTGCCGACGTGGATCGGTGGTGCGGTGCTGTGGCTGTTTGTCGCGGCTGTGGCCGCGCGGCTGTTGCATTCACATCGCGACGCATATGTCGGCACCCAGTAGCAGCACCGGCCACAGCAGCGTCACCTGACCGAAGGCCACCAGATCGGCACCGGCCGGGAATTTGGTAAGCAGGCTCGCCTCGATGAGCTGTACCTGTTCGGGGTGGAAGAACGTCCAGACCAGGCCGATCACGAGGTAGGGCAGGGATATCCACATCAAAGTCTCGAGCAGTTGCTCGACGCTGAGCTTGTAGCTCAAGATGTGGCGGATCCGGTCCATCAGATCAGTGCCTTGTCGGCGGCCACACGTCGGCGGACATTGGCGAGCAGCAGGTAACTGCCCCCCTGGCGGACGAACACCGGTAGGAACCGGTTGCCGAATGCCACCGCCAGGAACAGCCATTCGAACAGCCGCTGCCGGCGACGGCCCCAGCCGAAGCCGACGGCATTCCGGAACACCGGCGCCAGAAATCCCGTGGTCAGGAATTTCAGCAGCGGCCGAAACGGTATTCGCAACAGCGGGTTGATCATCCGCAGATCCACCAGGTCATGTAAATACCGCCTGACGACGTCGTCCATCTGTATCTGCTCGCACGCGGTGTCCCAGTACGTGTCGAATTCGGCCCGAGTCGCCGGCCACTGCTCCGGGTCGACTTGCAGAGTGGTGCCCAGGGTGGCGGCGGATCGGTAGAACTGCTCGGCCTGCGCGGCGGTCATCTCACCGCGTAACAGCTGGTACACGTCCTCCAGTCCGACGAACAGACAGGCCGCCACCCACAGTTGCAGGTCGCGGTCGAAGGCGTTGTACTGCACGGGACTTGCCGGCCCGGACCGGACCTGCCGGTGGGCCGCGTCCACGGCGTCGCGGAACGCGGCCCGGTCCTCGGGCTCTCCGAGGATGGCCACCGCCAGATAACTGAGCGTGGTGCGGGCCCGCTTCCACGGATGTTTGAGCAGGTTGCCGGACTCCACCGTGCTCTCCACGACCCCGTAGCCGACGCCCGGCGAGGACAGCTGCATGATCACGTTGGCCGCGCCGGCGGCGAAGCCCCACAGGTCCATCGCATCGGCGACGGTGACGTCCTCGTCGGACCAGCGCGCGGTGCGTCGGGTGATCGAGATCCGGTTGGCGGAGGTTTCGTCGGAAGGCATTCGTCGGCTCCTCGTCAACTCATGCACACGTTGGTGAAGAGCAGGACCGGCCACGAGACGATGGAGCCCAGAAAGGACACCACGGTGTCGGCGCCGTGCAGGCCGGCCAGGTGGCTGGTGTGGGTGAGTGACCAGATCAGGCCGATGAGCAGGTAAGGCACCGCCAGGATGATGGCGGTGCCGAGCCACTCGGCGATCGTCATCTGGAAGCCGAGGATCTTGCGTACTGCGGTCAACATCAGAGCGGGCCCCCGTCGTTGTCAGGCACGCTCTATGTTAATGGGGATTCTCCTCGGCCGCGCCGGAAATTACTTGGGCGGCAGTCCCTTGGCGTAATCGATGCCGCGGGTGACCCACGACTGGAGCTGCCGCCGGGTCTTGATGCCGGGGCCGGCGATCCGCAGCCAGCCCCGCATCTCCCGGCCGCCCATGACCATCGGCTCGACGTGATCGCGTTGCAGCAGTTTCTCGCCGTCGTCGCGCGAGACCCGCACCATCAGGCCGCCTTCCCGGGTCGCCGCGACGGCCATGTTGCCGTTGACCAGAAAAGCCAGCCCACCGAACATGCGCCTCTCGTCGAGACCGCTCTCGGATGCCGTCAACTCGCGGATGCGGTCGGCCAGGTCCGGGTCGAAGGCCATGTCAGTCGAGGTCGATGCGGAGGGTCAGCAGGTCGCTGCCCACGGCGCGGACCACCGCGCTGTTGAGCGTCGGCAGCTCCTTGAGCCGCGCGGCCGGGTCGTCGTCGGGCAGCAGGTGCGCCGTCCCGGTCCGCCAGTGACCGTTGATCCGGAGCCGCACAGCAGGATTGGCCTTGATGTTCAGCACGTAGTGGGATCGTTCGCCGTGCTCGGAGACCATCCAGAACTGATCGCCGATCACCCGGCCGCCCACAGCGGTGTGCCGTGGTTCGCCGGATTTGCGGCCAATGGTCTCCAGCATGGTGACGGGCAGTTGACGGCCGACCGGATTGACGAACCGGCGTTGGGCGCCATGGACGATGCGTCGCTTCAGATCACGAAGATCCACCATGGCGCCACCCTACCGAGCGTCAGTCGGAATCCGTGGACTCCAGCTCGGCGCGGAACTTGGCTTCGCGGGCCAGATGTTGTGGGCGACGCCGCAGCACCAGCCAGGCGATACCCAGGACCAGGAACCACACCGGCGTCACCAGCTCGGCCTGCAGGGTGTCTTCCTTCAACGCGAACGCCACGATCAGGAAGGCGAAGAAGGCCAGGACGACGTAGCACATCACGACGCCGCCGGGCATCTTGAACTTCGAGGCCTCGTGCAGTTCCGGCCGGCGTTTCCGGTACACGAGATAGCTGATCAGGATGACCGACCAGACGAAGATGAAGCACAGCGACGAGATGGTCGTGACCAACGTGAAGGCCGCGACGATCGAGTCGCCGGCCACGACCATGACCACACCCGACAGCAGAAACACCCCGGACAGGAACAATGCGTTTGCGGGCACGCGCCGCGAGGTGAGCCGGCCGAACAGACTCGGCGCGTCACCTTCGGTGGCCAGGCCGTAGACCATCCGGGAGGTCGAATAGATGCCGGAGTTGGCCGACGACGTCGCCGAGGTCAGCACCACGAAGTTGACCACCGATGCCGCGATGCCCAGGCCTGCGAGGCTGAACATGGCCACGAACGGGCTGAGTTTGGGATCGATCTCGCGCCACGGCGTGACCGCGATGATGACGGTCAGGGCGACGACGTAGAAGAGCATGACGCGTACGGGGATCGAATTGATCGCCTTGGGCAGGTTGCGTTCGGGGTCCTTGGCCTCGGCCGCGGTGGTGCCCACCAATTCGATTCCGACGAACGCGAAGGTGGCGATCTGGAAGCCCGCCACGAATCCCATTGGGCCGGTGGGGAAGAACCCGCCGTCGTTCCACAGATTGGCGAACGAGGCCTGGGCGCCGGTGGGCGCTTCGAAACTGGTGAAGATCATGACAAGGCCGATGACGATCAACGTCACGATCGCGATGATCTTGATCAGGGCGAACCAGAACTCGGTCTCGCCGAAGGCTCGCACAGTCGGCAGATTCAGACCGATCAGCACCACGACCGTCGCGAGTGCCGGTATCCACAGCGGGAGATCGGGCCACCAGAAGGCCACATACCCGGCGATCACCACGACGTCGGCAACGCCCGTGACGATCCAGCAGAACCAGTACGTCCAGCCGGTGAAGAAGCCGGCCCACGGGCCGAGCAGGTCGGCGGCGAAGTCGGCGAAGGACTTGTAATGCAGGTTGGACAGCAGCAGCTCGCCCATGGCCCGCATCACGAAGAACAGCATGAAGCCGATGATCATGTAGACGAAGAGGACCGACGGGCCGGCCAGCGAGATGGTCTTGCCGGACCCCATGAACAGGCCCGTTCCGATCGCACCGCCGATCGCGATCAGCTGGATGTGCCGGTTGGACAGCTGGCGCGAGAGGTGTTGTGGCTCGCCGGACGATGCCGGCGATTCCGCTGATTCAGCGGACAGATCACTGGATTGGGACATAACAACCTAAGGATCTCAGGCCCCATGGGGAGCGCGGACTGCGGGCGCCTCCCCGCTCTGTCGTTTTGAACCTGAGAGTTTTCACGAACCGCCGCTATCGGCGCTTCACCTGCCCCTTCGGTGAGCCGGTCCTGGACTGGCCGACTGCTTTCCAGAGGTGCCTAGTCGCGGCGATACGGGGGCCTGAGAGATTCCTGGGGAGGATTTGCTCCTGCGGCGCCCGCCGGCTGGATGGGGCGGGACTCTCCCGCCGCGACTCAACGGCATCTTGAGTTGTGAGCCACTCCGAACCCGGAGTGTGCCGCGCGTCACGTTAGCAGCCGAGTGCGGAATGCGCACCCCCCCTGGTCAACCCTGCCCGCCGAGAGACCGTGTCTGTACGGTGACCGGCCGTCACCTGCGTACATTCACGGTCCCCCGCGCGGTGGCCGTCCTTACGCGGCGGCTGTCGCGAGCTCGGCAGCCGGCTCCAGCGCCGCCGCGATGATGTCAGCCACGTCGGTCATGGGCCTGACCTCCAGCGCATCGAGCACCTCGGCCGGCACGTCGTCCAGGTCGGGCTCGTTGCGCACCGGGATGAACACCGTCTTCAGCCCGGCTCGCTGTGCGGCGAGCAGCTTCTGCTTGACGCCGCCGATCGGCAGCACCCGGCCGTTCAGCGTGACCTCACCGGTCATGCCGACATCGCCGCGCACCTGCCGGCCGGTCGCCATCGACACCAGTGCCGTCACCATCGTGACGCCGGCCGAGGGACCGTCCTTCGGCACCGCGCCCGCGGGGACGTGCACGTGGATCTGGCGGTCCAGCGTCTTGGGGTCGACACCCAACTGCTCGGCGTGGGCCCGCACATAGGACAGCGCGATCTGTGCCGACTCCTTCATGACGTCACCCAATTGACCGGTCAGCTTCAGACCCGGTTCGCCGTCGTTCCCGTTGGCCTCGATGTAGAGCACATCGCCGCCCAGGCCCGTGACGGCCAGGCCGGTCGCCACGCCGGGCACCGCGGTGCGTTCGTCGGATTCCGGTGTGAATCGCGGACGGCCCAGGTACTCAACGAGATCCGGCTCATCGATGACGACCGGAGCGGCCGTCGAGTCCAACTTGGTCGTGACCTTGCGCAGCGCCTTGGCCAGCAGCCGTTCGAACTGCCGCACGCCCGGCTCGCGGGTGTAGTCCGCGGCGATCTTGCGCAGTGCCGCGTCCGTCACACTCACCTCGGAGTCGGTCAGCGCCGCACGCTCGGCCTGCCGGGGCAGCAGGTAGTCACGCGCGATGGCGACCTTGTCGTCCTCGGTGTAGCCGTCGATCTGCACCAACTCCATCCGGTCCAGCAGGGCCGACGGGATGTTCTCGATGACGTTGGCCGTCGCCAGGAACACCACATCCGACAGGTCCAGGTCCAGATCCAGGTAGTGGTCGCGGAACGTGTGGTTCTGTGCCGGGTCCAGTACCTCCAGTAGGGCGGCCGACGGATCGCCGCGGTAGTCCGAGCCCACCTTGTCGATCTCGTCCAGCAGCACAACGGGATTCATCGAACCCGCCTCACCGATGGCCCTCACGATGCGGCCGGGCAGTGCGCCGACGTAGGTACGTCGGTGGCCACGGATCTCGGCCTCGTCACGCACGCCGCCCAGGGCGACGCGCACGAACTTGCGGCCCAGCGCGCGGGCGACGGACTCGCCCAGCGAGGTCTTGCCGACCCCGGGCGGCCCGGCCAGCACCATCACGGCGCCCGAACCGCGCCCACCGACGACGGCCATGCCGCGCTGCGCACGACGGGCTCGCACGGCCAGGTACTCGACGATGCGGTCTTTGACGTCGTCCAGCCCGTGGTGGTCGGCGTCCAGGATCTCGCGGGCACCCTTGAGATCGGTCGAGTCCTCGGTGCGCACGTTCCACGGCAGATCCAGCACGGTGTCCAGCCAGGTGCGGATCCAGCCGCCCTCGGGGCTCTGCTCGCTGGAGCGTTCCAGCTTGCCGACCTCGCGAAGCGCGGCCTCGCGAACCTTCTCGGGCAGGTCGGCGGCCTCCACCCGGGCCCGGTAGTCATCGGACCCTTCCGGTTCACCCTCGCCCAGTTCCTTGCGGATGGCGTTCAACTGCTGGCGCAGCAGGAATTCCTTCTGCTGCTTGTCCATCCCGGCCCGGACGTCCTCGGCGATCTTGTCGTTGACCTCGACCTCGGCCAGGTGCTCGCCGGTCCAGTCGATCAGCAGACGGAGCCGGCGACCCACATCTGAGGTCTCCAGCAGCTCACGCTTCTGCACGTCGGTCAGGTACGAGGCGTAACCGGCCGTGTCGGCCAATGCGGACGGGTCGGTGATCTTGTTGACCACGTCGACGATCTGCCAGGCCTCGCGCCGCTGCAGCATGGCCAGCAGCAGCTTCTTGTATTCGGCAGCCAAGGCCTTGGTCTCGTCGGTCGCCGATTCGGGCTCGGCGGCTTCCTCCACCTCGACCCACAGGGCTGCGCCCGGTCCGGTGGTTCCGGAACCGATGTGGGCACGGCGCTCACCGCGGACGACGGCGGCTTCCGCACCGCCGGGCATGCGCCCGACCTGCACGATCGACGCGATCACACCGTGAGTGGGGTAGCGGTCGTCCAGGCGCGGGGCGATCAGCAGCTTGCCGGATTCGCTGGCCTGGGCGGCGTCGACCGCCGCACGGGCAGCGTCGTCGAGTTCGACGGGCACCACCATTCCGGGCAGGACGATCGGCTCGCTCAGGAACAGGATGGGCACTGCGTTTGATTGGGACATCAAACCTCCAAAGTTCAGTCTGATGCGCTCAACCTTGGCGGGCTCCCGTTTGTTCCCGGAGGAGTTCCCCTTTGGCCCTGGCCCGCTTGGCCACCACGACAGTCGCCGCCATCAGCAGGGCCGTGAAACCCAGCGAAACGACCGTGTTCACGCCATTCGCGATGTCTATGGCCAGGGAGAAGATGATCGCCAGGCTGATCAACATCCCGACCAGCAGGCCGATGCCCCACATCGCTGAGAGCGAAACGTGGACCCGGTGCCTGAACGCCGCCTCGCCGGGTTCGGGAGCCTCGTCGGAGGCGAACCGGACCCGTTCGGCGACGATCTGGGTCAGCGGTTTTCCGATGAAACAACTGCCGAGGAAAACCAGAGCGCCGATGCCGCCGACGAGGGTGTTGCCCGCCATCAGCATCCGGGCGTCCGAGGTGGCCAGGCCCACCGCGAGGCTCAGACCGAAGCTGAGCATCAGGTAGCCCGCGAACGGATCGAGCCGGCGAGCCTTGATCGCGTCATAGGCGACCTTGATTCCCGCGACCACGGTCGCCGTCAGCAGTGCGGCGTACTCGGAGATGCCCGCGGCGCGCAGCCCGTAGTAGGCGATCAGTGGAGGGGCGACATCAAAGAGGATGCCCCGCATCACGGGGCGCAGTGAGTGATCTTGGCTCACCACCACGAAGATATGGACACACCCTGTGAACTGTCTGTGCGCTTGGGGAACGGTGGATCGGTTTCGCGACCACTTCGGAATGTTTTCGGCCGGTGGGTCGTCTTAGGCCTTATGAGCAAAGCAGTCCAATTCGATGAATACGGCGGGATCGACGTCCTGCAGGTGCGTGACGTGCCGAGGCCGGTTCCGGCGGCAGGCGAGGTGCTCGTGGAGGTCCGTGCTGCTGGAATCAACCCGGGCGAGGCCATGATTCGCCGTGGCGCGCTGCACGACCGGTTCCCGGCCGCATTTCCGTCCGGCGAAGGCAGCGACCTCGCGGGTGTGGTGGCCGAACTCGGGCCCGGTGTGAGCGGGTTCGACGTCGGTGACGAGGTACTCGGATACACCGACGATCGCGCCAGCCACGCCGAGTATGTGAGCGTGCCCGCCACCCAGTTGGCTCCCAAACCTGCCGGCCTGCCGTGGGAGGTCGCCGGATCGCTGTATGTCGTGGGTGCCACCGCCTATGCGGCGGTGCGGGCCGTGCGGCTGCAACCCGGGGACACCGTGGCGATCGCGGGTGCCGCGGGTGGTGTCGGCACCATCGCCGTGCAACTCGCCAAGCGTGCCGGTGCCACCGTGCTCGGCATCGCCGGGCCCGACAACGACGACTGGCTCGCCCGGCACGGCGCCGTCCCGGTCAATTACGGCGACGATCTGGCCGCCCGGCTACGCGCCGCGTCCCCGTCGGGTCGCGTCGATGCCCTCCTCGATTTCTTCGGCGGCGGATACGTGAAGCTGGCCGTCGAGGAGTTGGGCGTCGCGCCCGAGCGAGTCGACACCATCATCGACTTCGGCGCCATCGAGGAGTTCGGCGTCCAGGGGGCCGGAAATGCCGAGGGGGCCGACATCGCGATCATCGCCGAGCTGGCCGATCTCGCCGCCAACGGGGAACTCGACGTGCCGATCGCCGGGGTGTTCGCCCTCGACGACGTCCGGGCCGCGTACACCGAGCTGGAAAAGCGGCACACCAGAGGGAAATTGGTGCTGCGTCCGTGACCGGTCCATCGATCGCCGGAACGGTGGTCGCAGTCACCGGAGCCAGCAGTGGCATCGGTGAAGCGACGGCGCGACTTTTGGCAGCGCGGGGCGCGAGGTTGGTCTTGGGCGCCAGGCGAGAAGACCGCCTTGAGCGGATCGCCGCCGAACTCGTAGCGGCGGGATCGAGCGTGGTCGCGCTGGCTGTCGATGTCACCCGCCGGGCCGACGTCGAAATGTTCGTCGAAGCGGCGACGAACGAGTTCGGCCGGCTGGACGTGTTGGTGAACAATGCGGGCATCAGCAAGATCGGGCAGCTGTCCGACGGTGACGTCGACGGGTGGTCGGCGATGATCGACGTCAATCTGCGCGGCGTGTTGCACGGAATCGCAGCGGCCGCACCGGTGTTCCGGCGCCAGGGCCACGGGCATTTCGTCACTACGGTGTCGACCGCCGGGTTGAAGATCGTG
Organism: Mycobacterium sp. DL99; assembly: GCF_004762045.1. Lineage (GTDB taxonomy): Bacteria > Actinomycetota > Actinomycetes > Mycobacteriales > Mycobacteriaceae > Mycobacterium. The sequence goes on along the minus strand of NZ_SJOM01000007.1, from coordinate 3,476,980 downwards.
CCGGATATGGGCGTCTACGCCGCGACCAAGAATGCGGTACGGACCGTGATGGAGGCACTGCGACAGGAATCCACCGACGGTGTCATCCGGACCACCTCCATCTCACCGGGATTTGTCCGTACGGAGCTCGACGGCTCGATAGATGATCCGGTGCTGCGCGCCCGGATACGTTCCAACATGGACGAATTCGGCCTCCCGGCGGAAGCGGTGGCTCGTGCGGTGGCATTCGCGATCGAGCAGCCACGCGATGTCGAGATCGGCGAAATCGTCATCCGGCCCACCGTTCAGGGCTGAGTTGACGCACATTTGCGCGTAGCATCCAGCCATGAACAGGGGATACGTCGTGGCGTTCGCAGTCGGTGTGATCGTGGCTTTGTTCGGCCTGCTGTGGGCGCTACAGGGATTCGGTGTGGTGCAGGGCAGCCCGATGAGCAACACCACCACCTGGTCGATCATCGGACCGATCACCGCGGTGATCGGCGTCGTGATCGCGGCGTTGAGTTGGCGCAAGATCTCGTCGAAGTAGCCGTAGCAAGGGCCTGCGTTACGCGACGGTGAAATTCACCGAATGCCAACCGGTCGCGCCGTCGGGCACCGTAGGGGCTTCGTCTGATGTCTGGACAGCTCCGGTGTTGTCGGTCGCCCGCACCGTGATGGTGTGTCCGCCCGGGCTGTTCGCCTGCCAGTCGAAGCTCCACAACCGCCATGTCTCGTTGGAGTACGTGTCCCCGAGTTGGGCGGGTTGCCACGGGCTGTCGTCCATTCGGACCTCGACGCCGCGCACGCCGCGGTTCTGCGCCCACGCCACTCCACCGAACGTCGTCGGCCCTACCGGTACTTGTTGGCCGCGTTTTGGAACGTCGATGCGTGACTCGGTTTTGATCGGGCCCCGCGGTGCCCAGCCCTGTTTGGTCCAGTACGCCTCAGCCCGGTCGAAGCGGGTGAGTTCGAGGTCGGTGACCCATTTGGTGGCCGACACGTAGCCGTAGAGTCCGGCCATCACCAGCCTGGCCGGGTAGCCGTGCACGACGGGAAGCGGTTGCCCGTTGAGGCCGACGGCCAACATCGCGTCGCGGCCGTCGCCGATGGCCTCTACCGGGGTACCGACAGTGAATCCGTCGACGGATTTCGACAGCAGCATGTCCGCATCGGGAGATACCCCGGCGGCCCGCAGCAGGTCGGACAGTCGATAACCGGTCCACATTCCCGTCGAGATATATTCGCCACCAACCGGATTGGAGACGCAGGTCAGCGTCACCGCCTTCTCGACGACTTCGAATCGGTCCAGGTCGGCGAAGCTGTAGGTGATCTCGCGGTCCACCATGCCGTGAATGCGCAGCCGCCATTCGTCGCGGCTCAGCTGGGGAACGGAAAGCGCGATGTCGACCCGGTAGAAGTCGGCACCATCGGTGATGAAGCTCGGCAGGGCAACATCTTTCGGCTGCACACCGGCCGGTATCGGCGGAGCGGGTATGCGCGGACGCGGGATCACCGAGACATCGCGCTCGGCCGCCACGGAATTGGTCAAGCGGCCGATGACGACACCCAGCAGCCCGCTCGCCGCCCCGAAGGCCAGCAGGCCGCCGGTGGTGAGCCACATTCGTCGGGTGACGTCGGGTTCGTCACCGCCGTCGGCGGGGCCGGTCTCGGGGACCGTCCACAGCCGCAGCGCAAGGAGACGCAGCACTGCCACGCCGCATGCGGTGCCCGCCACCGTCGGCACGATGTCGGGCAGGGTCGCGCCGGGCCGCGAGAGCACGGCGGCACAGCTGAGAAGTCCTGCGATGACAAAGATCACGCTGCCGACCGGCCGGCGCCGAGTTTCGTAGGTCGCGGCGAGGGCGGCGATGGCCGCGATCACGACCAGGAGGACGACGACGAGGAAGAGCTTGTCCAGGCCGCCCAGCGTTTGAATCACCCATTCTTTGACGGCGCCTGGTGTGCGGTCGACGATCACCGCGCCGACCGCGCCGAGCGGTTGGGCCTGAGTCGGGAACGGAATGCCGACAACCGCCGCGACACCGAGCGAGACCGCGGCGGCCGCAACTCCGCCGAGCATCCGTGCATTCGGCGAGGGCCCGGACGAGGACCTCGACGGGGACTCAGTCATCGCCACCAACGTACTCCGGACACAGGGCAGGGAGCCTGCCGTAGGGGTGACGACAGGCTCCCTGGGTGGGTGGTCTTCTAGGTGGCCGACTGCGCGCCCAGCACCCGCTGGATGTCGGGCTTCATCTGCTCGAGCTGCTGTCCCCAGTAGCTCCAGGCGTGCGTGCCGTTGGAGGGGAAGTTGAACACCCCGTTGGTGCCGCCGGCGGCGATGTAGTTGTCCCGGAAGGTGACGTTGGTGCGCAGTGTCAGGCCTTCGAGGAACTGAGCTGCCATCAGGTTGCCGCCGTTGGTCCCGGAGTCGAGATCCGACGGGGTGCCGGTGCCGCAGTAGATCCAGAGGCGGGTGTTGTTGGCGACCAGCTGGTTGATGTTGACCATCGGGTCATTGCGCTTCCACGCCGGGTCGGTCGACGGTCCCCACATGCTCTCGGCGTTGTAGCCGCCGGCGTCGTTCATCGCCAGCCCGATCAGCATCGGCCACCAGCCCTCGGACGGGTTCAGGAAGCCCGAAAGCGTTCCGGCGTAGATGAACTGCTGCGGGTGATGGATCGCGTAGGTCAGCGCTGCGCTGCCCGCCATCGAGATGCCGACGACCGCGTTGCCGGTCTGCGACACGCCGCGGTTCGCGGCCAGCCAGGTCGGCAGCTCATTGGTCAGGAAGGTCTCCCACTTGTAGGTGTAGTCCTGACCGTTGCCCTTCGAGGGCTGGTACCAGTCGGTGTAGAAGCTGGACTGGCCGCCGACCGGCATGACCACCGACAGGCCCGATCCGTTGTACCACTCGAAGGCGGGGGTGTTGATGTCCCAACCGTTGTAGTCGTCCTGGGCCCGCAGGCCGTCGAGGAGGTACACGGCATGCGGTCCGCCGCCCTGGAACTGGACGCGGATGTTGCGGTTCATCGACGGCGAGAACACGTCGAGGTACTCGACCGGAAGACCCGGGCGGGAGAACGCGCCAGCGGTCGCCGAACCTCCTGCGAGACCGATCAGCGCGGGCAGGGTGGCGGCAGCCATTGCCCCCGCCGCCAGTCGGCGCGTCCACGCTCCGCGAATCTTGTTGAGGAACTTCATAACGGCAACCAACCGTCCTTTCTGCACGTATCCCAAGCAGTTTGCCGCTTGCTTCCGTAGTGAAACACGCGTCCCATCAGTCACACGCGTAACAACACCGCACATGCAGATCGCGGTTTACTAACGGTTGGAACTCGGCGCCGAGACCCTCGGCGACCGCATTCAGCGAGCGGCCGCGACGAGCGCCTGCCTGACGCTGGCCCGGCGCTCCTCGATCGCCCGGCCGATGTCCTGCAGCAGTACCGGCTTCCGCGCCACCAGATCCTCGATGCATTCGCGGTCGAACTGCGCGACGGTGACCTCTGTCAGCGCGTAGGCCGTCGTGATGACCGGCTCGCGGGTCAGGGCGGTCTGCCCGAGGAAGTCACCCTGTTCCAGGGTGAGGACCGGGACGAACAGATCGTCCGCGTCGGCAACGGCCAGCTGTACCGTGCCGGCGACGACGAACGTCATCTTCTTGGGAACCTGACCGACGACCTGGATGATCTCGTCCGTGCCGTACCGGGTGAGACGGACGTACGGTGCCAGATCCTGCTGGTCCTCGGCGCTCAGGCGGAGTGTCGGTGCGATCAGACGGAGCGTCTGCTCTACACGTTCGCTGGTCTCGAACTCGTCCTCGGCCTCGTCCAGATGCAGACCGGCACGCCGCGAGGCGTACCACGTCCAGCGCAGGAACGTGGATCTCGCGCTGAAATCATCGGCGGGCGAGTGCAGTGGGATGAGCGTCTTGTACTGCAACGAGCCGGCCGCAACGGTGGATACCGTTCCGTCGCTTCGTAGTTGAGGTAGGCGGCGGCCCACTTCGTTGAGTACACGGCAGACCTCGTCGGGGGCATCATCGACGGCGAACACCGTGATCACAGAAATGGTGTGCGCGCCTGACGGGCGGCTCAGGTTGGTGAACGATCCGCCGGCCAGCACGGAGTTCGGGATCACCTGCAGGCCGCTTCCGGTGTCGATATGGGTTGCGCGCCAGTTCACCTCCACCACGCGCCCGCGCGCCGATGGCGCATCGACCCAGTCACCGAGTTGGAACGGCTGCTCGAACAACACCAGCAGCCCGGAGATGATCTGGCCGACCGAGTTCTGCAGGGCCAGGCCCAGCACGATCGACGACACTCCCAGGGCCGTGAATAGCCCGCCGATATTGGCGCCCCAGATGTAGGCGAAGATCAAACCGATGCCGATGGCTATCAGTGCGAACCGGGCGACGTCGAGGAAGATCGACGGAATGCGCTTGCGCCAACTGCCTTCCGGAGCACTCTGGAACAGTGTCGCGTTGAGTCCGGACAGCAACAGGACCAGTACGACAAAGCCGAACACCGTCGCCACAATCCGCACCGGCGTGGTTTCCCCGGAGATCTGCATCGCCTGGCTCAGCAGGATCAGCAGCGCACCCAGCGGCAGGATGTAGGTCCGGACCAGGTGCACCGGGCCGGCCAGGAAGCTGCCCCGTCTGCGGAGCGCGTTATGGAGTTCGGTGAGGAGCACCAGACAGACGGGAAATCCGACCGCGACGCCGATCGCCCAGTAGAACCAGGGAGCGTCGAGCAGACCGGTCATCGTCGGTCCTGCAGTTTCCAGATCGGCTGGTCGGTACCGTCGACGTGCACGGTGCCCACCGGCTCGAGGTCGCGGGTATCGCCCATCACCTCGAACACCCGCTCGGTGACGTACACCCCCGGCTGCGGCGAGCCCCGCTGAACCCGGTAGGCGAGGTTGACCGCCGAGCCCCACATGTCGTAGGCCAGGTTGGAGCGTCCGACCAGGCCACTGCTCACCGCGCCGGTGTCGATGCCCGCGCGCAGGTTGAGTGCGGTCCCGGCCTCGGTGTTGAACCGTTCGATGATGCGCTGCATCTCGAGAGCGAAGTCGACGGTACGGCGGACATTGTCGAGCCGTGGGACGCTCAACCCGGAGCTGGCCCAGTAGCCGTTGCGCAGGGTGCGGACCCGTTCCACTCCCAGATCATCTGCGGCGGCGTCGAATTGGTGCACCAAGCGGTTGACGATGGCCAGCGCTTCCTCGGAGGACATTTCGGATGTCAGCTCGTCCAGGCCGACGGTGTCGGCGAACAGGACCGTCACGTTGTGGTGGTCCTGTGCGATCGTCTCCTCGCCGTCGCGGTAACGCTGTACCACCGACTCCGGCATCAGCGTGCGCAGCAGGCGGTCGTTCTCCCGGCGCTGCTCGGCGAGCAGATCTTCCTTGATCGCCAAATTGCGGCTCATGTCGTTGAAAGCTGTTGTCAGATCACCGAACTCGTCCCTCGACTGCACCGGCATCGAGATGTCGTAATCGCCCGCGCCGATCTGCTGGGCGCCGGCCTCCAGCCGGCGCAGCGGTCGGACGAACAGCCGGGCCAACATCATGGCGGCCAGACACACGATGAAGGTGATGATGACGGTCGACAACACCAGGGTGCGGGTGAACGTCGCGACGGGAGCGAATGCCTCGGCCGTGTCGATCTTGGCGATGATCGACCAGTTCAGCCCTTGCAGATTGACCGGTGCGTAGGCCTGCAGCGTCTCATTGCCCAGGTAGTCGTCCTCGATCACGGTGCCGCTCTGGCCGCGCAGGGCCAACCGGGTCGCTGTCGTCTCGACCGGCTGGACCAGCGTGGTCCCGTGCTGACGGAGTGATTTCGCCGCCACCGCCGGTGGGGTGCCGGCATCGACGACGTCGCGTTCGAACTTCTCCGGATTCTCCAGGAACAGCCGTGAATCGGACCGCATCAAACCGTCGGGACCGACCACGAACGTCTCGCCGGTCGCACCCATCCCGGCGGTTTCCCATTGTTTGTCGGCCGTCATGAGCCGGTTGATCTTGGAGATCGGGAACTGCAGGGCGAGTACGCCCTCAACCCGGCCGGGCGGGCCGACCGGCACCATCATCCAGGCTGTGGGCTCATCGGCCGGTTGATAGTCACCGAAGTCGGTGATCCCGACATAGTCGACCGCGTTCGACGCCAGGGTCTTCTCGTACGCGTCCGACAGCAGGCTCTGGCGGTACGGCCCGGTGACGACGTTGGTGCCGAGGTCGATGCCCTTGTACGCGGTGTAGACGACGTTGCCTGCGGTGTCGAGCAGGAGCGCATCCTCGAACTGGAATCGTTCGACGATCTCCCGGAAGTAGTCGTTGAACCGGGCATTCGCGGCCGACCATGCACTGCCGTCACGGGCGTCGTCGGCCCTGATCGCCTTCTCCGGGTCGGCGACCGGCGCCGTGTAGTACGCCTGGAGGTACTTCTGCGCGTTGGTAGTGGGCAGCAGCCGGGACACGTCCACGGCGTCGCCGGTCTGCTTCTGTTCCTGCGGCTCGAACTCGGTGTTGTAGTAGTTGACGATCGACTGCCACTGCTGCGGGTTGATCGTCGAGTTGTTGAGCTGACCGAACGCACCGGAGAACGCCTCGACGGCCTCGATGGTCGTCGTCCCCCGGGTGTAGACGATCAGGGAATCCTCGAGGTCGGCGAACTTCGACTCCAACTGCCGGGTTTGCGATTCCCGAACTTCGGTCAGCCGGTCGAATACCGACTGACGAAGCGACGACCTGCCGGACTGGTATCCGATCGCACCGACGATGGCAGCCGACAGAATGCTGGTCATCAACAGCATCACCAGCAGCTTCGACTGAATGCTGATCCGCGACAGGACGCGCCGACGCGGACTTCTGGTACGAGCGACGTGCTCGACGTCGGCAGTTGTAGTCATTGAATCCCGAAGATTAGCTTGTCGCGATGTATTGCGTGAGGTTGCGCGACAAACTTGAGGTATGAGCGACCCACTCGACTTGCAGAGGTTCGTCGATGCCCAGGCTGGCGTCTACGCCGAAGTTTGCGGCGAGTTGCGGGACGGCCGTAAGCGCAGCCATTGGATCTGGTTCATCTTCCCGCAGCTGCGCGGGCTCGGCCGGAGCCCGACCGCTGCCCACTACGGCATCGCCTCCGCCGAGGAGGCCCGTGCGTATCTGGCGCACCCGACGCTGGGGCCGAGGCTGCGGGAATGCACCCGACTGGTTGCGCAGATCGACGGGCGGACAGCCGAGCAGATCTTCGGTTGGCCGGACTGGCTGAAGGTGCGCTCCAGCATGACGTTGTTCGCCGAGGCCGCCGCGGACCCGGCCGAGCGAGTCGACTTCCAGGCCGTGCTGGACAAGTTCTATGACGGGCTGGAGGATCAGATGACTCTCGAAATGCTCAGTGCGGCTGGATGATCAGCCATCCGTGTGGAGGAACCTCCGTGTGGCTGATGTCCTCGTGCGGCGGTGCACCCGACCCCGCGATCACCCGGCCGGATACTGCCGCGAGATCGGGCAGCGACAGCCGCAGTGGCGCGTCACCGATGTTGAGCGCCACGATCAGGGACTCGGCACCTGCACTGGTTCGGTAGACATAGTGCGTGTTGGTCAGCAGCAACGGCGACGTCGTGGCGGTGTGCAGCCACGGGTGCCGACGGCGCAGCCCGATCAGATATTGATGCAGCCGGAGCGCATCGGAATCATCTGGCGGAGTGGAGAATTCCGGCCGCACGGCATCGTCGCCGCCGCGACGTTCCTCCTTGACGCCCCGGTAGGCCGACTCGTCGCCGGAGTAGATGCTCGGTGTCCCGCCGGTGGTGAGCAACAGCACCAGGGCGTGCTCGAGGTGCGCGGAGTTCTCCAACTGGCTGGCGATCCGGGTCACGTCATGGTTGCCCACGAAGGTCAGCGGCACGAAGGTGTCGAGGAAGTCGTTGTGCCGCTTCAGCGCCCAGTCCAGTTCGTGGAAGTTGCCGTCGTTGAGGCTGCTCCAGATGGCCTTCCACAGCTCGTACTGGGTCACCGAGTCGCAGGTGGCAGCGCGGACTGTCGCGGAATAATCGCCGTGGATCACCTCGCCGACGAACCAGGCATCGGGGAACTCCCGACGCACCGACGGCAACACCTGCGCCCAGAACCGGTCGGGCACCGCATACGCGGCATCGAGGCGCCAACCGTCGGCGCCGCGGCTCAACCAGTGCCGTAGCACCGTGGCGGTGTAGTCCGCCACCGCGGGCTCGTCGTGATTGAGCGCGATCAGCTCCCCGTGCCCTTCGAATGTGTCGAACTGGGATGCGTTGCCGCCGTGCCGAAACCAGTTCGCGGCAGGGTGATCCGGCCCGCCGTCGAGCGCTTGCCGGTACGTGGGGAAGTCGGTGCCCACGTGGTTGAACACGCCGTCGAGCAAGACGCGGAGTCCGCGCTGTCGGGCCTCGGCAACCAGGTGATCGAAGTCGTCGTCGTCACCCAGGCGCGGGTCGATGCGGAAGTGGTCGGTGGTGTCGTAACCGTGGGTTCGTGACGCGAAGATCGGGCCGAGCGCGATGCCGGAGGCGCCGAGCTGCACGGCGTGATCAAGCCAATCGACGATCCGGCGCAACCGGTGCTCGCCGGTGGACGGTGGCTGGTCGGCCGGAAACGCACCGACGAAACCCAGTGGGTAGATCTGCCACCAGATGGCGTGCGCGATCCAGGCGGGCTCAGGCACGGAACTTCGCCGCGTACAGATCCTTCATGGTCTCGGCCAGATCCCGCGCCGGGCCGTCCACCTCGATGCCCGGTGCCACGGTGGTGATCGGCAGCGGTGCCACCGGACCGGCAGGCGCGCCCCAGTCGGACAGCCAGCCACTCAGCTGCGCCGAGGAGGTGGCGTAGACAATTCGGCCGAGGCCGACCCAGGCGTGCGCGGCAGAGCACATCGGGCAGTGCTCGCCTGAGGTGTATACCGTGGCGCGGGCCCGGTCCTCGGGGCTCAGATGTTCGACGGCCCAGCGGGCGATGGCGAATTCGGGATGCTGGGTGGCGTCCCCGTCCTTGACCCTGTTGCGGTCGGTGAACAACGTCGTCCCGGTGTGGTCGACCAGTATCGATCCGAAAGGTTCGTCACCGCTGTCGAGTGCTTCGCGGGCCAACTCGACACATTTGCGCAGCTGACCGAGGTCGTTCTCGCTGATGGCCACGGGGGCGAGTTTACGCCCGGGCCGAAACGCGAACGTTCAGTCGCCGCCGCAACACGGATTCGCCACCTCGAGGCGGCACGCGCAGGAGGCCTGCACCGTGACGTCGGCGCGCGCCTGGGCCAACTCCAGCTGCCGGCCGATGATGACGGCCTCTACGCCGCGGCCCAGCCGGCGAAGACACTCGTGGTAGCCGTGCAGACTCCAGACGTTGTTCGGATGATGGCTGGACCGGCTCAGTGTGGGGTCAAGGCCCAGGTCGGCGGCGTAGACGCGAGCGGCCTCCTCGACACGTCCCTGTTCGAGCAGCAGCGCGCCGTAGGCATGCCGGGTCGGCTGCATCCAGCCCCAGGGTTCGTCGTAGGGCAGGGCGTCGTCGAGTTCGATGGCCCGGCGCAGGTACGTGAAGGCCGTATCGTAATCGCCTTCCCGGTAGGTGATTTCACCGTTGAGCATCTGCTCGGCGATCGCCAGGATGTCCCGGCTGGTGTTGTTGAACAGGTAGCGCGTGTCGGGGATGCGGCGGTACGCCGCGAGGAACTTCTCCCGCTCGGCACGGGCCTGCTCCACCCGTCCGGTGGCCGCGTAGGCGACGCCGCGGCCGTAGTGGATCGTCGCGGTGGTGGTGCAGTAGAGCTCGGGATCTGCGGGCAGCGGTTCGGCGATCAGTTCGTCCCAGCGGCCGAACCGCACCAGCACGTGCACCCGCAAGGGAGCGAAGGCCTCGAGCCAATCTGCCATCGGTGGTGAGGAGACCGACAGCACCTCAGGGGTGAGCTGTGCCGCCAGTTCCTCGGCCGCGTCCAGGGCGATCTGCGAACTGCCCTCGAACATGGCTGAATACACCACGAAATGCAGGTCGTGCGCCCGGTAGAGCGAATAGAAGTTGAGGGGGCCCTCGCGGGCGACGAATTCTCTGTCCGCTTGTACCGCAGCGAGATTGGCAGTCACCGAGTTGTGGTAATCGCCACACAACACATCGATGTGGCTGGCCATGTGCTGCAGGTGGCCGGCGTCGGGCACCAGCCCGCGCAACAGATCGGCAGCGGGCAGCGCCGCCTGCGGCGTCGTCGACATCTCCATCGCGTGGATGTACAGGTGCAACACCCCCGGGTGCTGCCGTCCGGCAGCGGTGGCCAGTGCCGCGTCGAGGATCCGTTTCGCCTCCACCACACGGGATCCCGGGGCGGGGTCACCGGTGCGACCGTCCCATAACGCCCACGCGGTCACGTTGAGCAGGGCATCGGCGGCCAGCGTCTGCACGTCGATGTCCTCGGGGTGGGCGGCGGCCAGGGCCGTCATCGCGTCCGCGTAGTCGGCGTGCCCGGCCGTCAGCGTCTCGGCGTCATCGGGGTCGGCGGTCGGAAATCGCTTGTGTAGAGCGGCGATCAGGTCGCGTTCCAGCGCCGAGGCGCGGCCCGTGGCGGCGTGTTCGAGTTCGGCGCGAGCCCTGGTCAGCGATGTGCTCAGGTCAGTCGGGTCGAACGCGTCCCAGGCCTTGTTGTAGTTGGGGCCGACAGCGTAGGCGATGCCCCAGCGGGCCAGGGCGAAATCCGGGTCGAGCTGCAATGCACGCTCGAAGCAGCGGATGGCCTCCTCGTGGTTGAAGGCATATGACCAGACCATGCCGCGGTCGAACCAGACCTGTGCCGGCGGTGAGGGCGTGTCCGTCGGCCGGTGGTAGCTCCCGAGCCGGTAATACGGTTCGGTCTGGGCGGGATCCGTCACGGTGCTGACGTTAGTTCAGCAGGGATGCGGGTGCGTAGCGTTGAAGGAACCGCTGAGCCGAATTCGAGCTGGCTCGACACCGGCGCGCCGCACATGTTCTAGTTCACCAATGCCGGGATACACCCATGTCGAGGGGCTCAGTTCTGCGGATGTGCAGCGTCTGCGGTCGGTGTGGGCGCCGCTGGCCGATTCGGTTCGGGCGCTGATCGACGCGAGCATCCGTTCGGAGGTCGACGCCGACGAGGTCGCGGCCGTGCAGGCGCAGATCGAGGACGCGACCGCGCGGTTGCGGGCCAGGCAGATCGACGGGCCGTTCGGCGTCCAGTTCACTTCGGACGGGGACCGGATGCCGTGGGGCAACCCGGCGATCGGCATCCGCAACCCGATCGCGCCGCCACTGGTGATGGTGAAAGAAGCAGACGGCGGTGTCCACACCGACTTCCACCTCGGTGCCGCCTACGAAGGACCGCCCGGCCATGTCCACGGCGGCATGGTGGCGATGGTGCTCGATCACGTATTGGGGGAGGTGGCTGCCAGTGACTCGGATCGCCCGCGGTTCACCGGTACCCTGACCATCCGCTATCTGCGGGCCACTCCGTTGGGCGACCTTCACGCCGAGGGGCGGATCACGCGCACGGATGGGATCAAAGCCTTTGCCTCCGGCCATGTTTCAGATGCCGAGGGGATCACTGCCGAGGCTGAGGGGGTTTTCATCCTGCCGAAATGGGCGCGCGGGTGAGCTAGCGCGAGCCGCCGGAAGGCTCGACGTGATCGATCGCGATGTCCTCGAGGCTGCGGGTGATCGTGGTCAACTCGCCGATCAGGATGCGGGCGGCGCCGTTGTCTGCGGACAGTGTCGAGGCCACGTTGTGCACGCGGCGTAGTGCGGTCGACAGTTCGGCGGTATCCAGGCTCCACGGCACGGCGGGGCTCGGCGGGGCTCCGCGCAGCGCCTCCACGTAATCGTCCACCGCGGCGACGAATTCGCCGTGCAGTGCCGACGACGGATGCGTCGGCAGGCTGCCCTCCAGCGTGGTGCAGGCACTGGTCACCGAGTTCAGCGCGGCGCGATAGGACCGCAGCCACCGCCGGAGGATCGGCGGGTCCAGACTGGTCGCGCCCCACGCGGCCTCGAACGCCGCCCGCGCACGGAACGCCCGCTGCCAGGCCGCCGACAGAATCTCGGCCGGGTGGTCGATCTCATGCACGAAGGCCTTGATCACCAGCGCGGCGTAGTCGATCTCGGTCATCAGCAGTTCCCCGGCCCGCTGGCGCAACCGGATCATGGCGTGGTCGGGTAGTGCCACGTGGGCCATCACGGCCAGCGCGCCGCCGATCATCACCGCGAACAGCCGGTCGGCATTGCCTGACCATGGCTCCGATGCGCTCACTCCGATGGCGAACATGACGATCGCGCCCACCGCCGCGCCGACAGCGAGGTAACCGAACTGTGCGACGCCGTAGGCCAGTCCGACGAACAACAGCGCGCATACCGCTGAGCCGATCGGGCCGGGTTGCCAGACGAAGGTGAGGATCGAGGCGACGATGATGCCGACGCAGAGGCCGGCGATGCGACCGGCGCACCGGGTGTAGGTGTGTGCCGTCTCCGGCCGGAGTACCACCACGACTGTCAACGGCATCCAGTAGGCGTGCTCGAGGCCGCCATACCGGGCGGCGGCTACCGTCAGTGCCGTTGTCACCGACAGCCGGATGGCGTGGCGCAGGATCGGGGAGGTCCAGGTCAGGTGGGAGCGCACCACGGCGGGGGCCGAGGCCAGTGAGCCGATCAAATCGGGCCGGTGCAACTGGCCGAACCGCAGGACCGCGGCCTCGCGCAGCTGTTCACAGAACCGTTGTGCCAGCGCCGCTTCGGGACCCGTCACGGCGGCCGCAGCAGTCTGGACGCGCACCAGGGCATGCTCGGCGTCCCGTCGTGCGGTGTGCCCGTGATCGGCGATCGCGTCGAGCAGCACCGCCGCGGCCGTCAGCAGTTGCGGCAGCCCGGTGTCCGCCGCTGATTCGTCATCGGCCTTGTCGTCACGTTCTGCGGTGGCGTGCAGCGAGGCGAGGGTGCCGGCGAGGCGTTCCGGCAGCCGGTATCCGCCGTGGTAGGCCCGCGGCCTCTGGCTCACCTGGCTGTTGGCGAACACCTCACGCAGCCACGTGAGTGGCGCGTCGTCGACGTCGGCGGCGCTGTTCGCCGCGACGTTGCGGGAATCGGTGGCCAATGACCGGTAGGCGCGGGTGAGTCCCTCGCGCTGGGCCCGCCAGCGTCGTGGCGGCCAGACGGCGATGAGCGCCGCCTGCACCACGCCGGCGGCCACCACCAGGGTGGGTGCCAGCAGGGACTGGCCCAGTGTCGGTGCGACCGGTGGTGCCAGCACGAGCAGTGCGCTGGCCGCCGAGGCGACCAGGCCGGAGTTGGCTCCGAGCGACCATTGCATGCCTGCGGCGAAGCACCACAGCGCCACGACCGCGATGAACGCCGGGTTGTGCCCGCCGGCGAGGGTGCCCAGCAGCACCGCGATGGCCAGTTCGACAGAGCCGGTGACAACGAGTGGGACCCGGCCGCCGGGACTGCGCTGCAACGCGATCGCACCGGCGATCACACCGCCGCCCAGCGTCCACATCGCGGTCGCGCCGGTACCCCACGTCAGGGCGACAGCGGTCACTGCCAGGACGCCGATCAGGCTTCGGGCCACCGCACCGGCGTCGGGGGTGTTCAGCCGGAGCGCGTCGGCTGCCTGTCCACCCGTGTGCACCCCACCATTCTCACTCGGCACGGGCCGCCCGTGTGGCAACCACCCACGCGTGGCGCGGATCGGGACGCCGGTAGGTTCTGGAGACCGTGGAGAAAGTCATCGTCCTGCTGCGCGCCGCACAATCGGATCAGCGGTGGTGTGAGCGGCTGCGCACCAGCGTCGCCGACGAGCTGCTGGCGCTCGGGCTACCGGGCCTGACGGTCAATGTCCGTGACGATGCGGTGCGGGAGTCGTTGATGACGTTGACGACGTTGGACCCACCGGTGGTCGCGGTGGTCAGCCTGTGGGTCCAGCAGTACTACGGCGAACAGGCCGTCCGGGCTTTGGAAGTGCTTGCTGCTGAATGTGATTCGCTGGCGGCGTATCTGGTCACCGAATCGGTTCCGATGCCTCCGCCGGCGACCGGGGTGGGGGAGCGGACCGATGGCCTGGCCAATATCGCGCTGCTGCGCCGGCCTTCGGACCTGGACCGGGCCACCTGGCTGCACCGCTGGCACATCGACCACACCTCGGTGGCCATCGAAACCCAGGACACGTTCGGTTACACCCAGAACACCGTGGTCCGTGCGCTGACGGACGATGCCCCGGCGATCGACGGCATCGTGGAGGAGTTGTTCCGCCAGGAGGCGGTGTCGGATCTGCATGCGTTCTTCGGCGCTGCCGACGACGACGATCTGGGCGATCGCATGCGCCGCATGGTGGCCAGCACCGACGCCTTCGGCGCCAGCGGCAATATCGACACGGTGCCGACCAGCCGTTACGTCTACGTCAGCCCCTTCGGCGGCGGGTTGCCCGCACCCGGCCGGCATTAGTGGAACGTGTTCTAGTTAGGCTGCAGCGGCCACGGCGCGTACGCGAGGAGTGAGAGATGATCCTGCTGATCGAGGACAACAATCGGGTTCGCACGCTGACCCTCAACCGTCCCGACGCGCTCAATGCGTTCAATGAGGCGCTCTATGACGAGACGACGGTTGCCCTGCGCGCCGCGGCCGAGGACCCCGATGTGGCCGTGGTGCTGCTGACCGGCGCCGGCCGGGCGTTCAGCGCGGGCAACGACCTCGTCGAGATGCAGACCCGCATCAGTAACCCGGAATCCACCCCGGGTGAGCACGGGTTCTACGGGATGCTCGAGGTGCTCGCCGATTTCCCGAAGCCCTTGATCTGTGCGGTTAATGGGGTCGGCGTGGGTATCGGCGCCACCATCCTCGGGTTCGCCGACCTGGCGTTCATGTCGTCCTCGGCCCGGTTGAAGTGTCCGTTCACCAGCCTGGGGGTGGCGCCTGAGGCGGCCTCGTCGTATCTGATGCCACGGCTGCTGGGTAGGCAGAATGCCGCCTGGCTGCTGATGTCCTCGGAGTGGGTGGGAGCCGCCGAGGCCCGGGAGATGGGCCTGATCTGGAAGGTCTGCGAGCCCGATGACCTCCTGGCCGATGCCCGCCGGTATGCCGAAACCCTGGCGGCCAAGCCGATTTCGAGCCTGATCGCCGTCAAGCAGGCCATGGTGGCGCCCATCCGGGACCAGATCTCGGCGGCCGTGGAACGGGAGAAGGCGTTGTTCGGTGAACTGGTCGGCGCGGCGGCCAACGTCGATGCGCTGGCTCAGTTCGCCGATCGCAAGCGCTAGCGGGTGACGCGTGACGGGCAGCCGTTGAACTCCGAGGGACGCCCGTCGGCCGCCTGATGGGCGGCGATGATGGCGCGGATCGTGCGCCGGCACCGTCCGCAGTCGGCCCCGGCGCCGCAGGCTTCGGCCACCTCTTTCGATGTGGTGGCTCCGGATTCCACGATTTCGTTGACGACCTGACTGGTCGCGCCGGTACAGAGGCAGACGAACATCAGTCGTCCTGCTCGTCGACGTTCATGATGTAGGCCAACTTGCCCACGAACAGGCTCGGGTACGCACCGAAACCGGCCGTGGTCATCCACTCGGCGGCCGCGTCGGGGTGATCGATCCACTGCCGGGCGGCGATCTCGTCGGAGACCTCCTGCAGGATCATCACTTCCTGGCCGTCGTCGAGCGCCTGGTAGACCCAGATCTTGCGGATGCCGCCCTGCTCGAAGCGGTCGAGACCGTCGTGCACTTTGCGCATCAGGGTGGGGACGTCGTCGACGGTGGCCACCGCACCCACGATCACCCCGGCCACGTGACCCTCGGGGGACGGCTCGGTCAGGTCGATTTTCTCGACCACCTCGCCGCCGAATATCGGCGGAATATCTTCGACGCCGGAAATATCGAACCACTCGAAAATCGCTGGTGAACGCAACACGTCGCGGATGGACCGGGCGTGCCGTATGCCGATCGTCACCAATACCCGGCCGGGTTCCCAAATTGATTTGTAGAGCACGACATGATGGGCGCCGATCGATAATAGGCCGGAACGGTGTTTCTTCATCCATTTCCACATTTGTTCGACGTCGTCGACGCGGAAATCGCACGAAAGAATGAGCGAGTGTAAATCGTACTCACTCATTCGTTACCGGCCTTTCTTTGGAAGCACACCAACAGATTAGTGCAGTCTAACCTTAGTTAGGACAGCCAGTCCACTCTTCGTGGCCACGCCTCGCTCCGGGTCGCCGCGAGGGTCGGACAATGTCGCACGGACACGCCGAATTAGCCGACAACCATTGCATGCCACAGTGCTTTCTGCACTAGATTGGATGTGCACGGCATGCGGCAACACTTGACCAGCCCTCAAGGTGCTTAGGAGTCACGATGCAAGGCGATCCGGATGTTCTGAAATTGCTCAATGAGCAATTGACAAGCGAACTCACGGCAATCAATCAGTATTTCCTCCATTCGAAAATGCAGGACAATTGGGGATTTACCGAATTGGCGGAGCACACCCGCTCGGAGTCTTTCGAAGAGATGCGGCACGCGGAGACCATCACCGACCGAATCCTGATCCTGGACGGTCTGCCCAACTATCAGCGGCTGTTTTCGCTGCGCGTCGGCCAGACGCTTCGTGAACAGTTCGAGGCGGACCTGGCGATCGAGTACGAGGTGGTCGCGCGGCTGAAGCCCGGGATCATCATGTGCCGGGAAAAGCAGGACGCCACCTCGGCGAACATCCTGGAAACCATCCTGGCGGACGAGGAAGGTCACATCGACTATCTGGAAACCCAGTTGGAGCTGATGGAGAAGCTGGGCGACGCTCTCTACGCCGCGCAGTGCGTCTCCCGGCCGCCCCATTAGGCCCTGGTAAGCGCCGCCCGTTTCGATCGAAGCCGCCCTGGGTAGCCGGTGACCCAGGGCGGTTTTGTTCGTGCTGTAACTTTCATAGCTTGTCTAACGATAGTCATGGTTGAACTGGCAGGCTGGTGAAAGGAAGACATGTCGAGCCCATCAACCACCGCCGAGCAGACCTCCGGCGCAGCGCTGCTGAGTGTGCGCAGGCGCAACCTCGTGTTCGTCGCCGTTCTGCTCGGCATGCTGCTGGCGTCGCTGAACCAGACCATCGTCGCCACGGCCCTGCCGACCGTGGTGGCGGATCTCGGCGGTGCGGGCCATCAGGCGTGGGTCGTGACGAGCTACCTGCTCGCCTCCACCGTCGTCACCGCCGTGGTCGGGAAGGTCGGCGACATCTTCGGCCGCAAGGTGGTGTACCAGGCCGCGGTCCTGTGCTTCCTCATCGGATCGGTCCTGAGCGGTCTGTCCGGTTCGATGGCCATGTTGGTGGCGGCGCGGGCACTGCAGGGGATCGGCGGCGGCGCGATCATGGTGACCTCCTCGGCCCTGATCGCCGAAGTCATCCCGCTGCGCGACCGTGGGCGGTATCAGGGTGCGCTCGGGGCGGTGTTCGGTGTCACGACCGTGGCGGGTCCGCTGCTGGGCGGCTTCGTCACCGATCACCTCGGCTGGCGGTGGGCGTTCTGGCTCAGCATCCCGGTCGGCCTGGTTGTGCTCGTGGTCGCGGCCGCCACCATCCCGGCACTGACGTCCCGGCCGGCACGTCCGGTGATCGATTACGCCGGAATCGTCTGGGTCGGAATCGGGGCGTCCGGCCTCACCCTGGCCACCAGCCTCGGCGGCGAGTTGGCTTGGACGTCACCGACGATCGTCGGACTCGTGGTCGGGTCGATCCTGGCCCTGGCGATGTTCGTGCGGGCGGAAACCAAGGCAGCCGAACCGATTCTGCCGATGCGCCTGTTCCGGAACCCGGTCTTCACCATGTGCTGCGTGCTGTCGCTGGTGGTCGGCTTCGCGATGCTCGGTGCACTGACCTTCATGCCGACGTTCATGCAGTTCGTGGACGGTGTGTCACCGTCGGAATCCGGACTGCGGACGATGCCGATGGTGATCGGGCTGCTGATCACCTCGACCGTCAGCGGCAGCCTGGTGGGCCGCACGGGTCGCTACAAGATCTATCCGATCGCCGGTACGGCGATCATGCTCGTCGGCTTCGTGCTGCTGTCGCGGATGAATGCCGCGACACCGATCCCGCTGCAATCGCTGTACCTGTTGATCCTGGGCGCCGGTATCGGCATGTGCATGCAGGTGCTCGTCCTCATCGTGCAGAACACGTCCGATTTCTCGGATCTGGGCGTCGCGACGTCCGGGGTGACGTTCTTCCGGACCATCGGGAGTTCCTTCGGTGCCGCCATTTTCGGCTCGCTGTTCGTCGGATTCCTGTCGGACCGGCTGCCGGGGGCGCTCGCGGCCAGCGGCGCCCCGCCCGTCGCGGGTGCGTCGCCCAAGGCCTTGCACGAGCTGCCGCCCGAGGTCGCGGCCCCGATCGTGAACGCCTACGCCGACGCGCTGGACCTGGTGTTCCTGTGTGCCGCGCCGGTGGCACTGGTCGGCCTGATCGTGGCGCTGTTCCTCAAAGAGGTGCCCTTGCTCGAGGCGGAGGCCACGCTGGCGGCCGATCTCGGCGAGGGCTTCGGCATGCCGAGTTCCGAATCTGCCGACCAGGTGCTGGAAAACGTGGTCAGCCGGCTGATGCGCAGTTCACCGGAGATCCGGCTGCGAAACGTGGCCGGCGGGCCGGGGTGCGAGCTGGACGTGGCCGGGTTGTGGGCGCTGCTCAAGATTTACCGGCACAGCCAGATTTTCGGTACAGCCCGCCTGACCGAGATCGCGGACCGGCTCGCTGTGCCGTTCGAAGTGCTCGAGCCGACCTTCAACCGGCTAGTGCGGGACGGTTACGTGTTGCGCACCGGGGACAGCCTGTGGCTGACCCAGAGTGGGGTACGGCAGGTCGACGGCGTGTCCGCGGCGCTGGTAGGGCGAATCGTCGACAAGCTGGGCGAATCCCCGTCCTTCGAAGGCCGCCCGGACCGGGCCCAGGTGGAGGCCGCGCTCGAGCGCATCGCCCACCGGATCGTGGTGCAACGGGACTGGGGTGACGAGGACCGGGCCACCGAGCTGAATAGCTCGGGACCGAAAAACTAGAACTTGTTCCAGAATTGCCGAGTCTTGCGTACGATTCGGCCATGAGCCGTATCGGAGAATTTCCCGACGACGACGTGGCCGGCTGGATCCTCAGGTCTCCCGAGATCGGCACCGCCATGGCCAACTACACCAACGCGGTGTACACCAAGGGGCGGTTGCCGTTGCGAGTACGCGAGCTGGCCCGGATGGTGATCGCCCTCGACAACGAATGTGTGGTGTGCCAGAACACCCGGGACTCCGACGGGGCCGCGGCGGGAGTGGACGAGGATCTCTACGATCACGCCGCCGAGTGGCGGACCTGGCCGGGTTACAGCGCGCAGGAGCGGATCGCCGCCGAGTTCGCCGAGCGCTTCGCGAGCGATCACACCGGACTCCGCGACGACGAGGACTTCTGGGACCGCGCCGCTGAGCAGTTCGATGCCGAACTGCTCACCGACCTGGCGTTGTCGTGTGCGATGTGGCTGGGTATGGGCCGGATGTTGCGGACGCTCGACATCGGCCAAACCTGCAAGATCACGCTGTAGCGCACCGCGCCTCGGCGCACAATGAGGTTGTGACGGCTGGATCATCACGACCGGCGAAACCCCTGGCTGCGGCAGCTATCGCGCAGCTGGAATCCGACGGCGTCGCGACGCTGATCGGCACGGTGGTCAGCCCGGCCGGGTTGACCCACGCGAAAACCGTTCCGCTGCGCCGGATGGGGATCTTCGCCGATCCCGGTCTGGGTGCCAGCCCGGTGTTTCACGCGTTCACCATCGACCAGACCGGTATCGCGATGAGCGAGGCCATCGGGGTGGTGGGGGATCAGCGGATCCGCATCGACCTCGGCGCGCTACGGATTCTCGGCGACGGATTGGCCTGGGCCCCAGCGGCTTTCTACAACCAGGACGGTTCTGGAGATCCGTACTGCAGCCGGGGCGTGCTGCAGCGCGTGCAGGACCGGCTGGAAGCCGCCGACCTGACCGCACTCGTGGGCCATGAGGTGGAGTTCGTACTCGTCGGGCCTGACGGGGCCCGGCTACCGTCGGTGCTGTGGGCGCAGTACGGGTTGGCCGGGGTGCTCGAGTTCGAGGGATTCGTCCGCGATGTCACCGATGCGGCCAACGGCTCCGGAGTGGGGATCGAGCAATTCCATCCCGAGTACGGGTGCAACCAGTTCGAGATCTCGCTGGCGCCGCTGCCGCCGGTGGCCGCCGCCGACCAGCTGGTACTGATGCGGATCATCGTGGCCCGGGTCGCCCGGCGCTACGGGCTGCGGGTGAGCCTTTCCCCGTTGCCATTTGCCACTGGCGTGGGTTCTGGTGCTCACCAACATTTTTCGCTGAGCCTGGCGGGTGTGCCGTTGTTCTCCGGCGGGACCGGGACGCAGGGAATGACGCCGGAAGGCGAGTCCGCGCTGGCCGGGCTGCTCGCCGGGTTGCCCGCCGCGCAGGGTGTGCTGTGCGGATCGGTGCTGTCCGGGCTGCGCATCCAGCCGGGCTACTGGGCGGGCGCCTATAACTGCTGGGGCACCGAAAATCGGGAAGCCGCCGTACGTTTCCTGATCGGCGGCCCCAGTAACCCGTATGGCGCCAACGTCGAGGTCAAGGTCATCGACCCCTCGGCCAACCCCTACCTGGCGACCGCGACCATCCTCGGGCTGGCCGAGCACGGAATCAGGCGAAGGCTGGCGCTGGGACCTGAGGTGCGGGTCGACCCGGACTCGCTGACCGACGCCCAGCGCGCCGACGACGGGATTGTGCTCCTGCCGAACCGGCAGGCCGACAACCTGGCCGCGCTGCGTTCCTCGACGCTGATCCGCGGAATCCTCGGCGACCCGGCGGTGGACGCGGTACTCGCGGTGCGCGACTACGAACAGGAGCACTTCGGCGACCTGGACGCCGAGCAACTCACCGAGCGGTTCCGGATGGCTTGGAGTTTGTGAGCCTCTGCGTCAGACCAGCCCGGTGGCGTCGAACACCCACGACATGTCGGCGGTGGCGAAGTTCTCCAGCCAGTCCGGCGGGGCGTGGTTGGCCAGGGCGCTCATGTCCCAGTAGTCCTTCCACAGCGTGACCTTACCGTTCTCGATCCGGTGCACCGTGACGAACTTCAGCACGGCGGATTCGCCGCTGGCCCAATGCCATTCCTCATGATGTTCGTACATGGCATCACGACCGTTCTCCACGAGCAGGCCCGGGAAGTTCTCGTAGGATGCCAGCGGTTCGAGACCGATCTTGAGGCGCTTGACGATGTCCTCGGGGCCCTTGGCAGCAGCGGCGGGACCCACCGGCATGTCGAGGTAGATGCAGTCGTCGGACAGGTACGTCTTGAGCGTTTCCCAGTCGCGATCCGACAGCGCTTTCCACATTCCGTGGACAGTTTCTTCAATTGATACGTCGTCAACGGACACTGGTCAGCTCACTGTCTTTGGCGGAGATCGACTGGGTCTGGTGTGCGGCCCGCAGGAACTGGCCGGTGCGCTGCTTGCCGACCAGGCCGGTCAGCTGACCGCCGGCGAAGACCGTTTGTCCGCCGACCAACACCGCGGTCACGGTCTCGTCGTTGCGATTCACCATGCGGGACAGCCCGCCATAGTGGTCGACGGTCTCCTCGGCGTAGGCATCGAGGGAGTCGTCGAGACGCTCCGGATCGATGACCACCACGTCGGCGCGGTCGCCGACGCGTAGGTGGCCGGCGTCGATCCGGTACCAGTCGGCGAGCTCACCGGTGAGCCGGTGCACGGCCTGCTCGATCGACATGAACGACGTGCCCGCCCGCTCGGCGTCACGGACATGCCGCAGCAGCCGCAGCCCCATGTTGTAGAACGCCATATTCCGCAGGTGCGCACCGGCGTCCGAGAACCCGAGCTGAATACCGGGATCGCGGGCCAGCTTCTTGAGCACCTCGGGCCGGTGGTTGGAGATCGTGGTGCGCCACCGCAGCGCGGTGCCGTGCTCGAGCACGAGATCCAGGAAGGTGTCGACGGGGTGGAGCTCGCCGCGCTCCTGACCGACCTGACCGAACGACTTGCCGACCACGGATTCATCAGGGCAGGCGACGATTTCGGCATCGAAGAAGTCCCGGTGCCAGACCCGCACCCCGAACTTGTTGTCGTAGTCCTTGCGGAACTTGCGACGGTATTCCTCGTCGCGCAGCAGTTCATTGCGCTCGACCTCATCGCGCAGGTGCAGCGCCGCCGCGCCGGAACCGAATTCCTCGAACACCACCAGATCGATACCGTCCGCGTACACCTCGAACGGCACCGGCAGGTGCTGCCACCGGAAGTTGCCGCCGAGTGCGTTGGCCACCCGGGCCAGCGGACCCATCATCCGGATCGCGTACGGGTTGGCCTTGATGTCGGCCGCCGACAGGAGGCTGGTCTTCAGGTTGTTGCGGAACAGCCCGAGTGACTGGGCCACCTGGGAGGCCAGGTTGAGCGGGTTCTGGATGTCGGGACCGGACTGCAGCACCCGGCCGGTGCGGCGCAGCATCGACTTGAGCCGGCGCAGTTCACGGGGTTTGGCGTAGGTCGACGGCAGGGTGCGGGACCGGCAGGTGTCGCCGTCGATCTTGTCGAAAAGCAGCTGCTGGGAAGACATCCCGACGAAGCCGGCGTCAAGGGCCTCTTTGAGCATCTGCTCCATCCGGGCCTGCTCGGCCGCGGTCGGCCGCTCGTCCTTACGGGTGGCGCGGTCGAGTCCCATCACCGCGGTCCGCATATCAGAATGCCCGATGAAGGCGGCCAGGTTGGGGCCCAGCGGCAGGCTCTCCAGCGCCGTCACGTATCCGTCGCAGTCGGTCCACGTCTTGTTGTCGTCCACTGCAGCGATCACCTGGTCCCGCGGGATCGCCTCGACCCGGCCGAACAGGTCGCCGGCGTCGACCCCGCCGACGTGCACGGTCGACAACGAGCAGGAACCGAGCATCGCGGTGGTCACGCCGTGGCGCAGTGACTCCGACAGCGACGGGCCGTTGAGCACCTCGACGTCGTAGTGGGTGTGGATGTCGAGCATTCCGGGCAGAACCCACTTCCCGGCGGCGTCGATGACCTGCGGGCAGTCCGTCTCGTCGAGAAACTCGGGGGAGATGGCAACCACATGCCCGTCGCGAATTCCGATGTTGCGGACTGCTGACGGGGCGCCGGTGCCGTCGAACCACCGGCCGTTGCGAATGATCGTGTCGAAGCTCACCCAGCCATAGAACAGGCCGGTAACGCCACTGTCAATGAAAATAGTGAACAGATTTGAAAAAATGTCTACTGCTCGGGTGGGATGCCTGCCCACCTGGGGTTATAGCGGGGTCCACGCGTCTGGCACGCGCCCGTCGAGGTCGCTGAACCCGTAGTGGCGGGCCAGTGCGGCCGAGCTGACGGACTGCTGGTTCCAGCGGGCCCGGTGCGGGTCGGCGGCCAGCGCGGCGATCCCGCGACCGACGAGCCGCGGCGACTCGGATTCGGCGAAGCCCGGCGGTGCGGCCGGATAGCCGTCGGTGCGGGCCAGGTCGAGGGCGCACCGCCAATTGGCCTCGGTGACGCCGTAGTTGTCGAGCATCATCTCCGAGCGCAGCCAACCCGGCGTGACGGAGACGGCGGTGGCCCCGAACGCGGCGAGCTCGTGCCCGTGGCTGAAGGCCAGTCGGTTCACCGCGGTCTTGACCAGATCGTAGAAGACCGAGAGCCGCGGGTTGGTGGCGTTGAATTCGGTTGTCCCATCGGTGACCTCGACCAGGAGCCCGCCGGGTCGGTCGGCGAGTAGCGGCAGCACACAGTGCGACGTGATCAGATGGGTGTCGAGTCCCAGCCGGAGCATCCGCAACCCGTCGTCGAGATCGTGCTGCCACATCGGCCGGCCCCAGGTGTCGGGCGGTCCCTTGAGCACCTCGGCGCCCCAGATGTCGTTGACCAGGATGTCGATGTGTCCGTAGTCGGCCTTGAGCCGTCCGGCCAGCATGCGCACCTGGGTCACATCGAGGTGGTCGACCTGTACGGCGATGCCGGACCCGCCCAGTTCCGTGACCAATTCGGCTGTTTCCTCGATGGTTTCGGGCCGGTCGTAGTCGGAGTCGCGGCTTCCGCATCGGCTGCTGCGTCCGGTGCACACGACGGTCGCACCGGCCTCGCCCAGCGCGGCGGCGATGCCCCGGCCCGCGCCCCGGGTGGCCCCGGCAACCACGGCGATGTATCCCCGCAGCGCTTCCGGGTCCGGTGTCCAGCCCATCGGATGAGTATCCCGCCGTGCGCAGTTCTAAGGCTGCGGTTCGGCATTTCGGCGCATACTGGCGGAGGTGACTCCACTGCAGCGCTACATCGCCGAGGAAATCGCAACCGATCACCTCGACGGGTTGTTGTCGCGCCGGGAGGCGCTGCGTCGACTGGGACTGTTGGGAATCGGCGCCGCCGCGGCGACCGCGCTGATCGCCGCCTGCGGGGAGGCGAAGCATGCCAACACCACCGCAACCCCCGACGCGGCTCCGAGTACCGCGCCGGCACCGGCCCAGCCGCCCGGACTGCAGGGCGCCCTGCCCACCAGCTCGGTGACTTGGACCGGCCCCGGCGGTGCGTTGCAGGGTGCCTGGGCCGCCGCGCCGGAACCCAGGGGCGCCGTTCTGGTGATCCACGAGAACAAGGGGCTCACCGACCACATCCGTTCGGTGGCCGGGCGGTTCGCCGGGGCCGGGTACTCGGCACTGGCGATCGACCTGCTCTCAGGTCAGGGCGGTACCGCCGCATTCGCCGACCCGGCCAACGCCACTGCCGCGTTGAGCAAGATCGAACCACCGGAGTTCATCGCCAACCTGAATTCGGGCATCGAAGAGGTGCAGCGGCGCGCGCCGGGCCGCAAGGTCGCCGCCGTGGGCTTCTGCATGGGGGGTGGGCTGGTCTGGCGGCTCTTGGCGGCGGGCACTCCCGCGCTGGCCGCCGCAGTGCCGTTCTACGGTCCGGCCCCCGATGACCCGGACTTCGCCGGCTCCCGCAACGTCGCGGTGCTCGCCTTCTACGGCGCCTTGGACCAGCGGGTCAACGCAACAGAACCAGTGGTACGCGCGGCGCTCGAGAAGGCCGGGATGGTGCACGAGTTGATCACCGAACCCGACGCCAACCATGCGTTCTTCAACGACACCGGTGATCGCTATCAGCCCGTTGCCGCGGCAGATGCCTGGCGCCGCATCCAGGGCTGGTTCGCGACGCACCTCGCCTGAGCCTCGCCCGGGCTTGTTCAGCGACTGTTCAGGTCTCGGTTCCAGCTGCGTTGTTGACCGCACACGCGGCCCGGTTCTGATCGTGGCATGCGGGTTGTCCAGGTAGCCAACTTCTACGGCCCGCGATCGGGAGGCCTCCGGACCGCGGTCGACCGCCTGGGCGCAGAGTATTGCGCCCTGGGCCACGAGGTGTATCTCATCGTCCCGGGTCCGCACCCGCAGCGCCATGTCCTCGCCAGTGGCGTCGTGCGGATCTCCTTGCCTGCCAGGCTCATCCCGTTCACCGGCGGCTACCGGGCGGTGCTGCCCGGTCCGGTGACGGCGTTGTTGCAGCAACTCGGTCCCGACGCCATCGAGGTGTCGGACCGGTTGACCCTGAGGTCGCTGGGCCCGTGGGGCCGTAAACACGGTGTGGCCACGGTGATGATCTCCCACGAACGCCTGGACCGGTTGGTCGGTCAGGTGCTGCCGCGGTCGGCCGCGGTCATGGTGGCCGACATCGCCAACCGTCGCACCGCGGCCAACTACGACACAGTGGTGTGCACCACGGGCTTCGCGCGTGAGGAATTCGACCGGATCGGCGCGGACAACGTCGCGACCGTGCCGCTCGGGGTGGACCTCGAGCAGTTCCACCCGAGGTGCCGGTGCGCCGAGATGCGCAGCCGCTGGGCCGCACCGCAGCAGACCCTCCTGGTGCACTGTGGCAGGTTGTCGGTGGAAAAACACGCCCACCGGAGCATCGATACGGTTGCCGCCCTGCGTGATTCGGGAGTGGATGCGCGGCTGGTGGTGGTCGGGGAGGGGCCGTTGCGGGCCCGGCTCGAACGGCAGGCCAGTGGGCTGCCGGTGGCCTTCACGGGGTACATCGGCTGCCGCGATACGGTGGCGTCGATTCTGGCCTCGGCAGATGTCGCGCTCGCACCGGGACCGCACGAGACCTTCGGCCTGGCCGCGCTGGAAGCGCTGGCCTGTGGAACTCCGGCGGTCGTGTCACGTACCTCGGCGCTGGCCGAGATCCTCACCTGCGACAGCGGGGCCACTGCCGACAACGACGCGCACGCCATCGCGCGCGCCGTCACCTCGGTGATCGGCCGCCCCGAACCGTTGCGGCGCAGCAGCGCGCGTCAGCGGGCCGAGCAGTTCACCTGGCCGCGATCCGCGGCCGGGATGCTCGATGTGTTGGGGGCGCGCTAGGCAAACCGACTTTTGCGCACGATGACGCCAGACCTGTTGTGCCGGCACACCCCGGCCCTATGTTCCCCGGGTCATGTTTACGCGCACGCTGCCTGAAGGACGGTCGAGCATGTCCGAAATCACCACAGCCCCAGAATCGTTGGGCTACCAACCGCCGCCGGCCGGCCGGCAGCTGCGCGGCAACCTCGGGGTGGCCTCGATCGTTTTCATGGTGGTGGCCGCGGCCGCACCACTGGGGGTGATCGGTGGTGTGGTGCCGTTGGGTATCGCGTCGGGCAACGGTGCCGGATTCCCCGCCACGTTCATCGCCTCCACGGTGGTGCTGCTGTTGTTCGCGGTCGGCTTCACGGCGATGACGCCGTATGTCGACGAGGCGGGCGCCTTCTTCTCTTATGTTCGTCAGTCACTCGGGTTGCCCGCAGGCATCGGTATCGCCTTCGTGGCACTGGTGAGCTACGTGGCGCTGGAGGCGGGCGTGTACGGACTGCTCGGGCCAGCCGGGGCCAGTGTCGTCGAGCTGGCCGGCGGGCCGGCTCTGCCCTGGTGGGTGTTCGCCGCGGTGGCCTTTGCCGTCACCACCTACCTCGGTTACCGCAACATCGAGCTGTCCAGCCGCCTGCTGGGCGTGCTGCTCACCGCCGAGATCGCGATCGTTCTGGTGCTCGACCTGGTGATCGTGGCCAACGGCGGCGACCACGGACTGTCCTCGGGCATCGTCAACCCGAGCGCGATCTTCTCCGGGTCATTGGGGATCGGTCTGCTTTTCGCGATCATCAGTTACGTCGGATTCGAGGCCACCGCGATCTTCCGCGACGAGGCCCGCACTCCCGAGCGGACGATTCCCCGGGCCACTTACCTGGCGCTGATCCTGATCGGGGTGTTCTACGCGGTCACCAGCTGGGCGTTGATCTCGGGTTGGGGTGACGAGCAGGCCATCGCCCGCGCCACAGACTCCGGCTCCACCTTCCTCGGCGACACCGCGCACCGGTACATCGGTGCGGCCGGCGCCGACATCATCACGGTGCTGTACTTCACCAGCCTGTTCGCCTGCATCCTGGCCTTCCACAACGTGGCGTCGCGCTACGTGTTCGCGCTGTCGCAGCGCGACGTGCTGCCCGCGCGGCTGAGCCAACCGCACGATCGGCACGGCTCACCGCATCAGGCTTCGCTGTGGATCTCCGGTGTCGTGGCGGTCAGCGTCCTGCTGGCGGTGGTGTTCGGGCTGGACCCGGCCGCCCAGTTCTACACCTGGTTCGCCGGGGCGACGACGGTCGGTGTGGTGCTGCTGATGATCGCCACCAGTGTCGCGGTCCTGGTCTACTTCGCTCGCGACCGGCACGGCCACTCACTGTGGCGAGTGCGCATCGCCCCGGGGCTCGGTCTGGCGGGTCTGCTGGGTGCGCTGGTGCTGATCCTGACCAACCTCAACGATCTGGTCGGCGGTTCCAGCGTGCTGGCCTGGGTGATCGTCGGTGTGCTCGTCGCCGCGTTCGCGGCCGGTGTGGTCACCGGTCGTCGGGTCGGGAGCACCTCATGACGGTCAACGGTGCGGCGAGGGTGCCGACGCGGACTTGAGATGTCGGATCGACGGAATCGGACACATCGGGCCCTGACGGGGCGATAATTGTCTGCGGTCAGGACGAACCTCAGGGGGCCCGGATGTCTCGACTTGCAGCGTTGGCGGTGTCGATGGTCCTGCTCGCGGGGGCGAGTGTTGCGTGCGGGCAAGCCAATTCGCCGGCCGGCCAGGGCCAGCATTCCGAAACGGTCACGACCAGCCCCGGTACATCGGTCCCGACCGGCCCCGTCATCACGATCGAGGGCATGGGATTCAGCTCCCTCGGACCCGTCGCGCCGGGCACGGAGATCACGATCATCAATAACGACGAGGTCGAGCATTCGGTGACGTCGCGGACCAAGGGGCTGTTCGACGTCCACATCGAGGGCAAGGGACGTGCGACGCTGACGGCTCCCCAGGAGCCGGGGGAGTACGCCTTCTACTGCCTCTATCACCCGGCGATGCTGGGCACGCTGACGGTGAAGTAGACCGTCAGCGGGTGGACCAGGCCACCGGCATCCGTTTGATGCCGTGAATGAACTGCGACTGCAGTCGGTCGGGTTCCTCGGTCACGACGATGTCCGGCAATTGGCGGTGCAGTTCCTCGAACGCCACGGTGATCTCACGGCGTGCCAGGTTTGCTCCGAGGCAGAAATGCGCACCGCCGCCGCCGAATCCGAGATGGGGATTGGGATGGCGGGTGACGTCGAACGTCCACGGATCGGCAAACTTCGACTCGTCCCGATTCGCCGATCCGTACCACAGCGTCACCTTGGCCCCGGCGGGCAGCGGCGTCCCGCCGAGCACCGTGTCCTGGGTGACCGTGCGGCGCATATAGCTCACCGGCGACGCCCAGCGCACGATCTCCTCCACCGCGGTGGGGGCCAATTCCTGGTACCGCGACCACCACTTCTCGCGCTGTTCGGGGAATCGGGTGAGTGTGAGCAGGCCGTGGCTGATGGCGTTGCGGGTGGTCTCGTTGCCCGCGACCACGAGCAGGATGAAGAAGGAGGCCACCTCCGCGGAGGTCAGCCGTTCGCCGTCGACCTCGGCCTGAACCAGGCTTGTCGTGAGGTCCTCGGTGGGCACCGCGCGTCGCTCATCTGCCAGCGCGGTCGCATAGGCGCCGATGTCCATCGCCACCTTGAGGAACTCGTCGAAGTCGGTGGTCAGATCGGGATCGCCGAACCCGAGGATCACGTTGGTCCAGTGGAAGATCCGTTGATGGTCCGGCTCGGGGATGCCCATCATGTCGCAGATGATCTGCAGCGGTAGGGGACCCGCGAGTTCGGTGACGAGTTCGGCGGTGCCGTCGGGATTTCTCGCCACCATGTCGGCAACCAGTCGCCGGGCCCGATCACGGACGGAATCCTCGATGAGCGCCACCACCCGCGGCGTGAATGCGCTGCGCACGATGTTGCGCAGGCGGGTGTGGCGGGGATCGTCCATCACGATCATGGAACCGAAATACTCGGCCAGTTCCACTGTCTGGTCGCCGATGGTGATTCCCGACGCGGAGCTGAAGATCTCCGGATGACGACTGGCGTGGAAGACGTCGTCGTACCTGGTCACCGCCCAGTGCCCGGGGCTTTCGGGAAAACCGCCGAGGACGCATGCCGGGTGAAACGAGATCGGGTCCTCACGTCGCAGCGCGGCGAATGCTCCGTCGCGAATGTCGTCGTCCTCGCGCCAGAACTGCCACGATCCCAGATCGATCTCCGAGCGCGGCACGTCCGGAGGAGGTGCCCCATTGACCCGCGGTGCGATACCCACCCCGCCAGGTTAGAGCCGGAGCCGACCGGAGAACGCGTAACGCTCGGATCCGTCGCGGCGATACCCCCACCGGGGTGCACGTTCCGCCGCTCGGTCCAGCGGCGAGTTGCAAGGCGTTGCGGCGCCGGGCCATTGGGGGATGGCCGGCGCCGGGGTCACGACTGTAGGAGGTCCAGGTATGAAACTGACCAGGTTCGTGGCGGCTGCGTTGACGGTCGGTGCGTTCGGAATAGGCGCTGCGGGGTTGGGGGTTCCGGTGGCGTCGGCATCGCCCGCTGTGCCGGTACCGCTCAAGCCGGGGCACGGCAACGACGACTGCTTCCCGTTCTGTGATGGCGGGCCGCCCGGCCATGACCGTGATTTCGACAATCGAGGGCGCGATTTCGGCAATCGTGGCCCTGATTTCGACCACCGCGATCACTGGGACGACAAGGGTCCCTGGTGGGCGAACAACCGGCACGACTGGTGGGATGACCGTAGAGGCCCGCCGCCGTGGGGTTGGGGCCCGCCGCCGGCGATGCACTGGAACGGCGGACCGCTGCCGCCGACCGTGAACTACTGGGGTTACAACTTGAACCCGGTGTGGGACAACGGGTTCCGGCAGTGGGGCGTGTGGCTGTTCGGCGTCTGGATCCCGATCATCGGGGTCGGCGTGGGCTGATGCCCCACCGATAGGTACCAACGGCCGCGCCGTATGCCGGTCAGCCGCTCTCGCGGGTGCGGGCGTCGCCGTCTTGATCGGAGTCATCCTGATCGTGGCGGACGATCCGGACCCGCCCGTGCGGCAGGCATGCGGCGTAGCCGTGGTACTTCCCGTACAGCTCCCACGAAGTGTGGCGTTCGTCGGGCCGGACATCGATCCGGTGGCCGTCGGAAAAACACAGGTGGAGGCTGCCGTCGTTCTCCCAATCGGCATGGGTGCAGCGTTGGCCGGCGAAATCGAACAGGGGCCGTACCTCGTTGCGGAGTGCGCGCGGATCCAGCGACACCACTTCGGGATCGTCGGCTCCGGTTGGCGGCAGCGTCAGTTCCAGCGGGACCGAGATGACCAGTTCGTTGTAGTCGTCGAGGTTGAGCACCAGGCCATCACGAAATGTGATCCGCTGGACCAAGCACCCTTGAATCCATTGTTCGCTCATTTTCTTACTCTGAACCGCAGACTGACCGGGCACAAGAGGCGCACCTTGGGTGTTACGTCCAATATGAATGGCATGGGACATCCTCGATGAAGGTCCGCTTCGGCGTGGGACTCGGCGCTGAAACCACCCCGGACGAACTGGGCGGCATCGTCGATCACCTGGAGAGTTCCGGGGTCGATTCGGTGTGGTTCTCCGAACTGGTCTACACCCCGGCAGTGGATCCGTTCGTCGGCATGGCCTACGCGCTGGCACGCACCCGGCGGCTCAAGGTCGGGACCTCGGTGGCGATCCTGCCGGGACGCCATCCGGTTCTGGTGGCCAAACAACTGGCATCTCTGGCGGCACTGGCGCCCAAGCGGGTGCTGCCCGCGTTCGGCCTGCATTCGGCACTGTCTCCCGAGCGGGACATCTTCGTCGTACCCGACGGCCGCCGGGCCGCGGTTTTCGACGAATCGCTGGACCTGCTGCGAGCAGCTCTGCGCGGCGGCGATGTGTCGTTCGAAGGGGAGTACTTCACGGTCCGCTCCGCGCAGGTTCAACCGGTACCGGCGACCCCGATCGACATCTGGCTGGGCGGGTCGGCGCCGGCGGCCCTTACCCGCATCGGCAAATTCGGCGACGGGTGGCTGGGCAGCTTCCTCACCGCCGACGAGGCGGCCGCAGCGCGCCGCCGCATCGAGGCTGAGGCGGTTGCCGCGGGCCGCACCATCGAGCCCGACCACTTCGGCATCAGCCTCGCCGTCGGGGACGGCGCGCTCCCGGCTGATCTGCTCGCCGCGGTCCGCCGCCGCAGACCAGACATCGACCCCGAGGAGCTGATCGCCGCGGACTGGCCCGATCTGCACCGCCAACTCGATCGCTACGTGGCCGCCGGCCTGACCAAGTTCGTGATCAGGGCGGCGGGTCCCGCCGACCGCGGTGCGTTCCTCGACCGGTTCGCCGCCGAACTGTTGCCGCGGCAGAACTGACGGGTGCGCAAAACTGCACACCGTTGAACTCTGATGTGCCTACCGCCGTGTCAGGGTTATGCGCACGCCGCACCTGTGCCTGCGCCCTGAGCGAAGGAGACGGTGCCATGAGGATGCGACTCGCGCGGTTGCACCTGGCGTTCACACCCGGCCTGCTGGGCCTGCTGTCCGCGGTCGCGATGGTGTTCGCACTGGTCGCGGCGCCGGCAGCGGCCGCCGACGACCGGCTGCAATTCACCGGCACCACCTTGTCGGGTGCCCCGTTCAACGGGTCGAGCCTGGCCGGGCGGCCCGCCGTCCTGTGGTTCTGGACGCCGTGGTGCCCGTTCTGCAACGCCGAGGCGCCGTCAGTGAGTCAAGTTGCGGCGGCCAACCCGCAGGTCAGCTTCGTAGGCATCGCGGCGCACTCCGATGTCGGAGCCATGCAGGGGTTCGTCGACAAGTACCACCTCAATTTCCCCAATCTCAATGACGCCGACGGGTCGATCTGGGCCCGCTACAACGTGCCCTGGCAGCCCGCCTACGTCTTCTACCGGGCCGACGGGTCATCGACGTTCGTCAACAACCCGACGTCGGCGATGCCGCAGCAGGAGCTGGCCGATCGGGTCGCGGCCCTGAAGAGCTAAGTCACCGGCGTGCCAGACAACCTGGTGGGGTTGGCGTTCGGCGCCGGACTCGTCGCGGCACTCAACCCCTGTGGGTTCGCCTTGTTGCCCGGGTACCTCGCGCTGGTGGTGCGGGGCACCTCGCCGCATGGACCGCTGCCGGCGCTGGGCCGGGCGCTGGTCGCCACCCTGGTGATGACCGCCGGATTCGTCGCGGTGTTCGGCACATTCGGGCTGCTCACGGTCGCGGCCGCGAGCACCGTCCAGCGCTACCTGCCGTACGTCACGTTGCTCATCGGTGTCATCCTGATCGTTCTCGGCGGCTGGCTGCTGGCCGGTCGCCGGCTCGGGTTGCTACTGCCCGACGCTGTGGCGGGCCACACCGGTTGGGCGCCGACCGCACGACTCGGCTCGATGGCCGGTTACGGCGTCGGGTACGCGCTCGCGTCACTGTCGTGCACCGTGGGACCGTTCCTGGCGGTCACCGGCGCAACTCTGGAATCGAATACGGCACTGCATCGGCTGGCGGTGTTCGCCGCGTACGCGGCGGGTTTCGCCCTCGTCGTCGGCGTGCTGGCCGTCGCCACGGCGCTGGCCGGCACGGTGGTGGTCGACCGGTTGCGACGCGTCATTCCCTACGTCAGCCGGATCAGCGGAGCGCTGTTGATCGTCGTCGGCGCCTACGTCGCGTACTACGGCTGGTACGAGATCCAATTATTCACTGCCGGAGGCAATCCCGAAGATCCGGTGATCGCCGCCGCCGGGCGCTTGCAGGGCACGCTCGCGGGGTGGGTGCACCGGCACGGGGCGTGGCCATGGCTGATGGCACTGGTGGCCCTGGCCGTGGCAGGAATGGTGGCGCGGACGGCGGTACGGGCGCGGTCCGCTCAGCGATCGAAATCGGACTCGTCGTCCAGCGGCACCCCGATCGCCTGATCGATCAGATCGGCTTCGGTGGCGTCGGCATCGGTTGAGATCCGTACCCGCCGCAGATCCGACATCGCGTCGTCCTCATCGTCGACACCGACCGGTATCAGTTGTTCGACGACATCGGCCTCCGGGGCGTCGTCATCGAAACCGTCATCGAAGTCGTCACCGTTGGCGTGCGTCATAATTGCCCCCTCACCGACCGGCATCGCCGTCCATACCGATTGTGCTACCCGTGAACTGGCGTTTCAACGTGAATTTCCGGCTGTTCAGCGCGCGGGCGGCCCTGCCGGGGTCTGAGTGGCGTCACGCCGCCGGGCGGCCATGCCCGCCAGCGCCTCGAACACCACCCGGTGCGCGGCGTTCACCGTGAGTTCGGCGTGGTCGTAGGCCGGGGCCACCTCGACGACGTCGACCCCGGCCACGTCGTGGGTGCGGCACAGCTCACGCACCATCCGCAGCAGGTCGGCACTGGTGATACCGCCGGGCTCCGGGGTGCCGGTGCCCGGTGCGTGCGCGGGGTCGAGAACGGCATGAGCGTCGAAGTGCACGATTCCGACGTTGCACGTATCCGTGCACGTCGGCCACCGCGGTCGCCGACGGCCAGGTGATCGAATGATCGCCGCCGAGCACCACGGGAACGATGCCGCGCGAGGCCACCGCGTGGACCCGCTCGCGGATGTTGGCGTGGGATACCTCGGTCTGACCGTATGGGCAGTACGCGTCGCCGAAATCGACCACTTCGAGCCAGTCGAAGATCTCCAAGCCGAGGTCGAGGTGGTAAGTGCCCGGTTCATAGGCCGTGGCCCGAATCGCCCGGGGACCGATCCGGGCACCTGGACGGTTCGTCGTCGAAATGTCGAACGGCGCACCGACGATCGCCACATCGGGCTGCCAGGCGTCGAGTTGGGCCGTCTCGGTCAGGATTGGGCGGTGCCCGAATGAGACCATGCCCGAGTGCGGCAGACCGAGTTGCTCGGCCATGCCGGGCGGCAACTCACGCTGCGGACCGTGATCGTGCTGATCGGCCATGAGCAGACATTACCGCCGAGGGCGGCACGGCACGCTCGGGTCGAAAGATTCATTGGCCGGCAACGGAACTGAGCGCTGCGCGAACACCTTCGGGGACTTCTCGCTTGGACCAGTCGCCGGTTGAGACGACGACGTAGACATTGCTGCCGCACACCCGGGGCTGCTCGTCACCGGCGGAGTCGGTGCCCAGCACCGTGAAGCCCAGGGTGAAGCTGGTGGTACCGATGCGCTCGCACCGCACGGCGATCCGCACCGACTCCCGCCACCGGACCGGCGCCCGGAAATCGATCTCGGTATGCACCACCTGCATGTCGAGGCCATCGGCGATCAGGTCGGCATAACTCACCCGCAGGTGGTCGAACAGCCCGGTACATGCCTCGTCGAACCAGGTGAGGTAGTGGCCGTTGAACACCACACCCTGCTGGTCGATCTCGGCGTAACGCGGAACGATGCCGAAGCTGTACTGGGTCACGTGAGCACTCCGATGCCGGCGGGTCTGCCGCTCCACGGTAACGGGAGGTGCCGCGGCCCGGACTTTCGCGGGTGCGGTCCGCAGGAGAGACTGATGTGGTGAAGCTGGTGACCCTCGACGACATCGACGCCGCGGCCCGGCGGATCGACTCCGACATCGTGCGAACCCCGCTGCTGGCGGCCGGATGGGGCGACCCCGGTCGGCCGTTGTGGCTCAAGCCCGAGAATCTGCAACCGATCGGCGCCTTCAAGATCCGCGGTGCGTTCAACGCGCTGGGCCGGCTCGATCCCGGCGTACGGGCCAGGGGAGTGGTGGCCTACTCCAGCGGTAATCATGCTCAGGCGGTGGCGTATGCGGCTGCGGCCTATGGCGTTGCCGCCCACATCGTGATGCCCGAGGAGACGCCGGTCGTGAAGGTGCAGGCCACCCGGGATCGCGGGGCGCAGGTGGTGTTGTGTGGGGCCGGGCAGCGTGAATCGGTTGCCGCCGAACTGGTCGAGCGCACCGGCGGTGTGCTGGTGCCACCGTTTGACCATCCTGACGTGATCGCCGGCCAGGGCACCATCGGGTTGGAGATCGCGCAGGATCTCCCCGACGTCGCATCCGTCTACATCCCGATCAGCGGCGGTGGCCTGGCCTCGGGTGTGGGTACCGCGGTCCGGGCGTTGTGCCCGCGGGCCAGGATATTCGGCGTCGAGCCCGAACTCGCCGCAGACACCGCGGAAAGCCTGGCCGCCGGTCACCGAGTGGACTGGTCTGTGGCGCAACGCAATCGGACCATTGCCGACGGACTGCGCTCGACACCGTCCGCATTGACGTTCGCCCATCTGCAACGTGTGATCGACGATGTCATCACCGTGACCGAGGACGAGATCTGTGCAGGAGTGCGAGAACTCGCGCATCGTGCGCACCTGGTGGCCGAACCCAGCGGTGCGGTGGCGCTGGCGGGCTACCGGAAGGCAGCGGCGCCACCGGGGCCCGCCGTCGTGATCGTCTCTGGCGGCAACATCGAGCCACCGCTGCTGGCCGAGATCCTGTCTCAGTGAACCCCTTCCATCAGCCGGCTGATCCGCGGTGACATCAGCAGAACCACGACACCGACGATGATCGCGACCGCCCCGAGTACGCCGAAGTAGGCGAACTCGTGCGCGGGATCGTAGCGCTGTGCGAGCACGCCCGACATCGCCGTACCCAGGCCGACCGAGAAGAAGAACAGCGCCATCATCTGAGCCCGGAATGCCTCTGGCGCAAGCTTTGTCGTCACCGAGAGGCCGATCGGCGACAGTAGGAGTTCAGACACCGCGAACACCACCATGATGCCGGCCACCAGTAGTGCGGGTACCACCCTGCCGGTGGACGGTGCCATCGGCAGGAACAGCAGGAAAGCCGCGCCCATGCCGATCACGCCGTAGGCGAATTTGCGCGGAGTGGTCGGTGCCCGGTTGCCCAGCCGGGTCCACAGGATCGCGAACAACGGGGAGAGCAGGATGATCCAGACGGGTTCGATCGACCCGATCCAGCTCGACGGTGCGGTCCAGCCGAAGACGGACCAGTTGACGCGTTCGTCGGAGTAGACCGCCAGCACTGTGAAGGTCTGCTGGAACAGCGACCAGAACACCGCGTTGGCGATGAACAGCGGGATGAAGGCACGGACCCGGATGCGTTCGGTTTCGGACACCTTGGCGCTGGTCAACATCACCACGAAATACACCACCGAGGCCACGACGATGACCCCGGTGGTGAACTGGGACAGGTTGGCCAGCTCGACCACGTGCATCGCGAACAGCACCGTCACGGCCACGGCCAGTGCGGCGACGACGCCGATGACCTTGCCGATTGCCCGCGGCGGCAACGGGTTTGCCACGACGCGTCCGTGGGTCCCGAGATTGCGCCGGAACAACACGTACTGCGTGAGGCCGAGCGCCATACCGACGGCCGCCGCGCCGAACCCGTAGTGGAAGCCGACCCGGGTCTGCAACAGTCCCGTAGCCAGCGGCCCGACGAAGGCGCCCAGATTGATTCCGAGGTAGAACAGGGTGAAGCCGCCGTCGGCACGCGGGTCGTTCTTGTCGTAGAGCGTGCCGAGCAGCGAGGAAGCGTTGGCCTTCAGTGCGCCGGATCCCAGGGCTACCAGCACCAGGCCGACGCCGACCCCGGACAGGCCCGGAACGACCGCGAGCGCGATGTGGCCCGCCATCACCACCACCCCGCCGTAGAACACCGTGCGTTCCATGCCCAGCACCCGATCGGCGATCCACGCGCCCAGGACGGTGGACAGGTACACCAGGCCTCCATAGGCGCCGACGATGCCGGTCGCGGTGCTCTTCGGTAACCCCAGGCCGCCGTCGGCCGCCATGTAGTACAGGTAGTAGCCGAGGATGGTGAGCATCCCGTAGAACGAGAAGCGCTCCCACAATTCCACCCCGAACAGGTTCGCCAACCCGATGGGATGGCCGAAGAGCGTGCGGTGGCGTGGTGAGTCCTGCCCTTGCTGCATGGGCCATAACCTTGCCACGGGAGCGGTCCGGTCGGTCGAAATTGACGGCGTCGGCGGCAAACCGGAACGCCGTTGTGTACTGGCGCTTCTGTGGCACAGCACATTTCGTCGCGGGTCGGATGCGGGCATCGCAGGTGCAGGGGATGGATACGATGCTGCCACCCGGTAATGTCATCGTGAAACGTTTGGGACGATGGCCACACTTTTCGGGGGTGCATGTGGAGGCGGTGCTCGGTGTTTCGTTGACACCGTCCACCGTCGGTCTGGTCCTGGTCGAGGGCAGCGAGGCTGACGGGGCGACCATCGACCACGACGCCTTCGACATTCGCGGCTATACGCCATCACGAACCGGCGAGATCTGCGCTGATGTGGTATCCGCGGTTCGGCGCGCCGAAAAGGTTGCGGCAGAACACGGTCGGCGGCTGACAACGATCGGTGTCACGTGGAGTTCGGGCGCAGGCGCCGAGGCCGCGGTGCTGCTGAAAAAGGTGGCCGAGGCCGGGTACGCCTCCGTGGTTCCGGTTCGGCTGCCGCAGGCCACGGATGCGCTCGCGCATCGCATCGCCGGCATCGTCGGATTCGACACGACCGGCGTATGCGTCCTGGAACCCGATGTCGTGCAGGCAATGACGGTCCGTGACGGCACTCCCGTGCAGACGACGGTCAGCCGGGGGATCGAGACCGTGG
Source organism: Mycobacterium sp. DL99 (assembly GCF_004762045.1). Lineage (GTDB taxonomy): Bacteria > Actinomycetota > Actinomycetes > Mycobacteriales > Mycobacteriaceae > Mycobacterium. The sequence goes on along the minus strand of NZ_SJOM01000007.1, from coordinate 3,438,908 downwards.
CAGGCCTGACCACCTGGCTGTCCGACACGTTCGACGCGGCTGATCCACGTCCCGATGCGCTCGTGGTGGTGGGCTCTGCCGTCGATCTGGACTCGGTGCTGCCGAAGCTGGAACAGGCCCTGGCGGTGCCGGTGTTCACGCCCGCCGAACCCGGATTGCCGTTGGCCCGGGGCGCCGCGCTGGCTTCGGTGCGCCGGGGCCGGACGCCGGCCGACAACGGCATGGCCCCGGCCGGGTGGCGCTGGCCCGCTACGCAATTGACCCCGCTGGCAATATTGCTCGGCGGAGTGCTGGCCTTCGGAGTGTCGCTGGCGCTGGCAGTGGGTCAGCAGCTGCTGCCGGGTTCAGAGCCGACTCCGCATCGGAGCACCCGTCCGGTGGTGAGTACGTCGGGCGACTCGGCCGTCGTGCACCAGCCGCCCGCGGCCGCCACCCCCGCGCCGTCCGAGGTGCCGCCGATGCTGGAGCCGGTGGAGGACGTCGCGCCGGAATACGTCATCGGCGAAAGTGCCACGGCCCCATCTGAGAACACCGTATTGCCGGACGGGCAGCTCGCGCCTCCCGGCTCCGAGCTGGAGCCGGTGCCACCGGAGCAGTCACCGCAGACGCCCGAGCACGTCCCCGGTGCCCCTCCGCCCGAAGCGGGACAAGAATCCCCGCCCGCAGGCCAGGCCCCGCCGACCGAGACCATGGTGTCGCCGGCACCGTCCCCGACATCGGAGGCACCTCCGCCGGCGCCGGCATCCGAGGTTCCGACGCCTCCGCCGAGTGCACCGCCAGAGGCGGCACCGATACAACAGACGGCTGCGCAGGCTCCGGCGACAGAACCTACGGCACCCATGCCGGAGCCCTTACCCTCCGAGGCTCAGTTACCTGCGCCCGATCCCGCCGCGCCCTGATCGCTGTGACGTTGCTGAGATCCGCGCGAGTTCGTCAATGCTGCGGTGAAACGTTCTGACGCATCGCGTCGATGTGTTCACCATGGGCAACTCATCGCGCTACCGCCGACACCGATTCGCCGCCGTCACGCTGCGCCTGAAAGGTACAGTCCCGGCGAGCACCTACACTGGTGGAATGCTGAGCGCCCCATCGTCGTCATTCGGAACCGTTCGAGCGTCGGTACTGAAAGTGTTTGCGGCGATCGGTGTCGCCACCTTGGCCGCGGCGAGCACGGTCAATGTCGCATCGGCTGCGGTGAGCACGCCCGAGCCTGGGGCGACGATCGAGCCTGCCGCCGGTTCGGTGGTCGGTGTCGCCATGCCGCTGACCGTGACTTTCGACAACCCGGTGACCGACCGCAGCGCGGCACAGCGCAGCTTGCAGATCAGCTCACCGCACACTCCCACAGGCACATTCACCTGGCTCAGCGATGACGTGATGCAGTGGAAGCCCGATCAGTTGTGGCCGGCTCACTCGAAGATCTCCGTGTCGGCGGGCGGCGCCAAGACCAGCTTCGAGACCGGGGCCGAGGTGCTCGGCGTCGCCGACATCGACGCTCACACGTTTACCGTCAGCATCGACGGCGCGGTGGCCCGTACCATGCCGGCCTCGATGGGCAAGCCCAAGCACCCGACACCGATCGGCACCTTCAGCGCATTGTCCAAAGAGCCTGTCGTGGTGATGGATTCGCGAACCATCGGGATTCCGCTGAGCGACCCTGAGGGGTACAAGCTGACCGTGTACGACGCGGTCCGCGTGACTTGGGGTGGTGTCTACGTGCATGGAGCCCCCTGGTCGGTGGGATCCCAGGGATATGCGAACGTCAGCCACGGCTGCATCAATTTGAGCCCTGACAACGCCGATTGGTACTTCAACACCGTGCACCTGGGTGATCCTATTGTCGTGCAGGCGTAGCCGCGTGCAGGTTCTTCGACGTCGGTGAGGCCGGCACCGTCGCCGGGTCGGGGTAGGTCCCCAGTGCGCGGTCGGCGGTTCCGGCGGTGGTGACCGTGAACCAGTAGTGCTCGTTCTTGTAGTGGTGCTGGCGGTGGTTACGCCAAACCGCGCGGTACACACGGGTTTTCGGCTTGTAGTCGCTATGGATCAGATAGTGACACCACTCGTAGGACAGACCCAGCACCGTCACGACCGACAGGAATGTCAGTCCCAGGCCGAGGCGAGGGAATGCCAGCAGCGCGACGGCCACTGCGACGGGCAGGATCCACAGCAGAGCCCGCCACGGTATGAAGATCAGCGGGATGTCGCGCGGGTCGACGTGGTGCAGGCGGTGATCACGGGCCAGCACTGAATCCAGTGTGATCCGGCCGAACCTCCTTGGCCGCCAGTGCAGTACGAGAACGTGGACGATCCATTCGAAGAACGGAAATGCCGCGAGCATCCCTGCGGGCACGAGTACATCGGTGAATTGCCAGTCCCCGGCCGCGCACCGCGCGGCGACGCTGCCGACAAGCGCGGTGCCGAGCATCCAGGGGGAGGGGTGTCTGACGAACTCCCGTGCCGCGTCACCCAATGTGAAAACGTTGCGCGTCATCGGTTTTCCTCCACTGCCTCGAGGGCGCCCATGAGCGCGTTGGTGGCCGGTTCCAGCAGGTCCTGAGCGGCCGCGCGGGCAGCCGCCGGGTCACCCGCTTCGATTGCCTCCACGATCCGCCGGTAGGCGTCCGGACGGCCGACCTCGGCGGCCATCATGGTGGCCAACGCCGGCAGCGCGGGCTCGTAGGTCTGCCGAAGGGTGTTGTACATCAAGCGGAATGCGATCGAGTCCGCTCCGTCGACAACCTGGTCCCAGAAGGTGAGCGCCTGGCGCTGCTTTTCCACCGGATCCGGTTCGGCCGCCAAGGCATCCACGGTGCGGCCGAGTTGGGCTGTGAGATCGGCCTGGGCTCGCTCGGCGGCCAGCTCGGCGACCTTGGGGCCGTTGTGCAGGCGGGTTTCCAGGATGCTGCGGACCACGCTGACGTCGAGTTCGCCTGCGCGCAACAGCAGTCGGGGCAACAGGTCGAGGCCGGCATGCTTGCGGAAGTCCCGCACTGTGGTGGAGTCGCCTTGCCGAACCTCTACCAGGCCGGCCTCGGTCAGTCGCTTGATCGCCTCGCGTACGGCCGGGCGGGACACCCCGAGCACCTCGGCCAGGCGGCGTTCGCTGGGTAGCGGTTCGCCGGGCTGCATCTCGCCGCTGAGCACTTCGGCAACGATCTGCTCGAAGACGTCCTCGGGTACGGATCGGCGGTTGACCGGTTGTAGCGCCATGCGGCCATGTTGCCTGTCCGACGGTCAGAGGTCAAGTGGTAAGACCACTGGCGATCAGCGCAGTGCGGCGGCGGTCTCGGCGTCCGCCGGCAGAAATGCCTCGATGCTCAGCTCCGCGGCGGTGAGGTCCAGCGCGGTGCCGAACGTCGTGACGGTGCTCAGGAAGGTCAGCACGGTGCCGTGAGGCGAGGTCAGTTCCAGTGGAACCACCACTCCGCCGAGATCGCGGACCGGTTCCATGCCTCCCGGGTAGGACTCGACCTCGGCGAGGAGGCCGGCCAGTTCGGCTGATCCGCTCACTGTGACCTCGCGGCGCAGCCGGCTGATCAGATGGTGGCGCCATTCCGCCAGATTTCGGATGCGCGGGGCCATGCCCTCGGGATGCAGGGTGATCCGAAGCGCATTGGGCTGGGCCAGTAGATGCGGTGCGACGCCGTCCAACATGACCGCGGTACCGGCGTTGGCCTGCAACAGGTTCCAGGTGCGATCGACGACCACGCAGGGAAACGGGTCGTAGGCGTCCAAAACCTGGGTTACGCCGTCGCGCACGGCGGTCATCTCGGGATCGTCCAGCCTGCGTTCGGCGTATACCGGTGCCAGTCCGGCGGCCAGCAGCAGTTGGTTCTGGTCTCGTAGCGGCACCTCGAGGGCTTCGGCAAGCCGCAGAACCATGGTCCGACTCGGCACCGAGCGCCCCGTCTCGATGAAGCTGAGGTGACGCGCCGACACATCGGCTTCGATGGCCAGGTCGAGTTGACTGATCCGGCGGCGCAACCGCCAGTCGCGCATCAGTGAGCCGATGGGTGTCTGGGTCGTCGCACTCGTCACCGTCCGAGTCTCACTCACACGACGCGAGATAACCACTACCTCAAGGGTAATTGCAGTGGCTACCTGATCCGCGTCACCGTGGAGTACGTCCCTACCAAGGAGGCAAGGATGTGTAAGCCACCTCAGTCGCCCCAGTCGATACCGCGTTGGCTGCACTTCGTGATGGCGGCCGACCGGGCCGGGTCGGCCGCCTACATCGGCACGGGGTTCTTCTTCGCGCCGGTGCTCGCTTTGGCGTCGCCGTGGCCCACGCTGACAACGGTGCTCTGGATCGCGATCGCGCTTGCCGGCCTGTGGCTCGGCCTACTCGGCATCGCGATGGCAACCGGTCTGGCGATCGTGCTGCGGTCGAACACCGAAATCCCGGAGGACTACTGGCGATCCATCATCGACTATCCGAGTGGCCGCGGTAATCCACCTGCCAATGCTTGATACCGTTCAGCCAGCCCGACCGCAGCCGTTCCGGCGCCGAGATCGGGGTCAGGTCGGGCATCACGTCGGCGATCGCATTGAAGATCAGGTCAATGGTCATCCTGGCGAGGTTGGCGCCGATGCAGTAGTGCGCCCCGGTGCCACCGAAACCCACGTGCGGGTTGGGATCACGCAAGATGTTGAAGCTGTACGGGTCGTCGAACACGTCCTCGTCGAAATTCGCCGAGCGGTAGAACATCACCACCCGCTGGCCCTTCTTGATCGGCACACCGGCGAGTTCGGTGTCCTCCAACGCGGTGCGCTGGAATGACGTCACCGGGGTGGCCCACCGCACGATCTCGTCAGCGGCGGTGCCGGGGCGCTCCCGCTTGAACAACTCCCATTGGTCGGGGTGATCGGCAAACGCCATCATTCCCTGGGTGATCGAGTTGCGGGTCGTCTCGTTACCCGCCACCGCGAGCAGGATGACGAAGAAACCGAACTCGTCGTCGGAGAGCTTGTGCCCCTCCACGTCGGCCTCCAGGAGCTTGGAGACCAGATCCTCGCCGGGGTTCTTCGTCCGCTCGGCCGCCATCTGCATCCCGTACATGATCAACTCGACCGAGGCGCTGATCGCATCGTTGGACGCGAACTCCGGGTCCTGGTCTCCGACCATCTGATTGGACCAGTCGAACAGTTTCTTGCGGTCCTCCTGCGGCACACCCATGAGTCCTGCGATCGCCTGCAGCGGCAGTTCGCACGACACCTGCTCGACGAAATCCCCGGAGCCTTCGGCGGCGGCCGCCTCCACGATCGCGCGGGCCCGCTCGGCCAGGTCGGCGCGCAGGCGTTCGACCGCCCGTGGTGTGAAGGCCCGCGAGATGATCTTGCGCAGGTGCGTGTGATGCGGGGCGTCCATGTTCAGCATCACGAACTTGCCCTGGTCGATCTGCTGCTGGACGGTGCCCTCCCGATAGCGCGGCAGGGCTGTCTTCTCCTGGCTGGAGAACACGTCACTGCGAAGCGACACCTCTTTGACGTCCTTGTGCTTGGTGACGACCCAGAACCCGCCGTCGTCGAACCCCCCTTGGCCCACCGGCTGTTCGTTCCACCAGATCGGAGCCAGCTTGCGCATCTCCGCGAGTTCCTCGACAGGCAGCCGTTCGGCGTAGATATCGGGATCGGTGAAGTCGAATCCGGGTGGAAGATTCAGAGTCGGCATGACGTGGGCACTCCTCGCGACGACGTTGTGTAGTGGCGTAAGCCATTGCTACACCACAGGTGGGGCCCCATGGAGTGGGTTTCGGAAACTCCGACATCGTTGGTATTGGAACGTGTTCCGATTTGTCCTCTGTAACGATTGAACGAGCGCAACGATGCACTCAGCGTTACCATCTGTCCCTGGAGCAACAGCAGGAAGGCCAACGCGATGAGTGTCGACATTCGAAGGTTCACGTCCGTCTTGGCGTGGAGTGTGTCAGGGCCAATCATCGCGTTGTCGATGGCCGCCGCGGCGGCTGCCGAGCCGGCCAACCCAGCACCCGCGCCTGCGCCGGCACCTGCTCCCGGGTTAGCGGCTCAGGCCGCGGCCGGAGATCCGGCAGCGCCGGCGGCCGCGGCCCCGGTGGGAACCCCTCACCTGGCGAGCCCGGATGCCCTGCCGCCGGGGGCGACGATGGATCCCACTGGACAGGGAGCCGAAACCCCCAATCTGAGCTACCTCAAGGATCTGTGGCACGCCGTGCAGAACCAGGAGATCAGCGGCAAGGAAGCACTGGTACTCGGGCTCGCGCAGCGCGGCATGAACACGCCCGTGCCGGGCCAGGTGCCCGGTCCGAACGTTCCGATCGCGCCACAGGCGACGGGGGAGGCACCGGTGTCCGCCGGACCGGGCGCTCCGGTTCCGTCCGTCGGCCCTGGTGGCGCCGTTGCGCCGGCCGGCCCTGGTGGTCCCGTTCCGGTAGCCGGCCCGGCCGGTCCGGTTCCGGCCCCGCCCGCGCCCCTGCCCTGACGGCCCACGGCGGGCTGATCAGGCCGGCACGCTGGCGACCGGAATCCGGTCGACCCGGGCGGGCACGTGCTTGTGCCACGGTGTGCCCGCGTACTCGTCGCGCCACTGTGATGAGGTGAGCTCGTTGGGTGCCACCCCTGGCGCGACGGCCCGCCCGTCGCCGTCGGTGTGATCCACGCCGAACCCGTTGGGTAGCGAGATGTGCCCGGGCAGCATCGCGTCGCTGATCTCCACGGTGGCCTCCGCGCTGCCCGCCGCCGTCGTGATCCTGGCCCGGTCGCCGTCGTGCAGTCCGATGGTTTCGGCATCGTCGACGCTGATCCGCAAGGCGCCGTTGGTGTCTCGCTTGCGCCAGCCCGGGTCTCGGATGATGTCGTTGGCGGTGTAGGCGCGCCGCTCACCCGCGGACAGCACCATGGGGAACTCCTCGGTGGTCAGCGCCGTCGGCATGGTCGGCAGCGCCCCGACCGCGTCGAGCATCTCGGGCATGTCCAGCGCGATCTTGTGGTCCGGGTGGCTGATCAGGGCGAAGTCGTCCGGATATTCATGGACGCTGAACGTGAGCCCGGACCGGCGGGCAAGGATGGCCTCGAACAAGGCGTTGCCGTCGGCGTGCCCGGCACGGCGTACCGCGTCGGGGTAGGTCATCGCGGTCTTCTGGGCCAGGCCCCACAGCGCCGCGGCCCCGGCCAGGCCGTCCGGCAATACCGGTCCGAGCGTCTCGTACAGCACGTACGGCAGCACCCGCCCGAGCCCGGGATTGGCGCCCACCGCGCCGAGGAACGCCGCGGCATAGGAGTCCAGCCCCTCCCGGGCGGCGCGCCGCAACGGGTCCAGCTCGGCGTCGTCGACCGTGCCGATGGCGCGGACCAGGCGTGCCCAGATCTCCGGTTCGGGCAGGGTTCCGGGCAGCGGCTCGAACAACGGGTGGCGCAAATGGAAGTTGTTGCGCGGGAATTCGAGATTGAAGAACGTCGCCTCGGGCTTCTCGAACTGATTGGCGGCGGGCAGCACATAGTCGGCCAGTCGTGCCGTCTCGGTCATCGCGACATCGATGACCACCAGTAGCTCGAGTGATTCGAGTGCCGCCCGCACCGCCGCCGAATCGGCGACCGAATGGGCCGGGTTGCTGCTCTCGACGATCATGGCGCGGAACCGGTCGGGGTGATCGGTGAGGATCTCCTGGGGTACCGCATTTGACGGCACCAGGCCGGCGATCACCGGGGCGCCGGTGACCGGACTACGGCCGACCCCGCCCGAGCCGAACAGCGGGGCGAACGACGAATGCAGGTGCTGCCCACCGGGTTTTGCGAAGTTTCCGGTGAGGATCCACAGCATCTTGTTGAGGTAGGAACACAGGGTGCTGTTGGGGGCCTGCTGGATGCCGAGATCCTCGAACACCGCCACGCTGCCGGCCGCGGCGATGCGGCGCACTGCCTGGCGCAGCAGCGATTCCTCGACACCGCACCGTGCGGCATAGTCGCCGATCGGCACCTGCCGGAGCGCGTCCCGGACCGGTTCGACACCGTTGACGTGCGCGGCCAGAAATTCCTCGTCGCACAGGTCTTCCTGCACCAGCACCGCGGCCATCGCGGCCAGGCACCAGGCGTCGGTGCCCGGCCGGACGCGCAGATGGAAGTCGGCGAGCTTGGCGGTGTCGGTGATCACCGGGTCGATGACGATCATCGCGCGGCCCGGATCCTTGGCGATCTCGTTGAGCACCACCCGGGCCCGTGGGAAACTCTGCGACATCCAGGGGTTCTTGCCCACGAACACCGAGACCTCGGCGTGCTCGAACTCACCGCGGGTATGCCCGCCGTAGAGGTGCGCATCGACCCACGCCTCACCGGTTTTCTCCTGCGCCAGGGCATTTGACCGGTACCGCGATCCGATCGCCTTGAGGAAGGCCCCGCTGTACGCGCCGCCGAGGTGATTGCCCTGCCCGCCACCGCCGTAGTAGAAGATCTTGTCCCCGCCGTGCTCGTCCCTGATGGCGAGGAACCCGGCCGCGATCTCGGAAATGGCGGTGTCCCAGCCGATCTCCTCATAGCTGCCGTCAGGACGACGGCGTAGCGGTGAGGTCAGCCGGTTGGCGTTGCTCTGGTAGTGGTCGAGTCTCAGTGCCTTGTTGCACGTGTAGCCCTGCGACGCCGGGTGGTCCTTGTCGCCCCGGATCTTGGTGATGGCGCGGTCTTCCGTCTGGACCACGATCCCGCAGTTGCACTCGCAGAGGATGCAGGCGGTGGGCTGCCATTGGTCGACCGTCATGGCGGAATCCTTTCGGTGGACTTTCGGGTCCGGAAGGGGTCAGGGGATTTCTGCCGCCAGTTGCGCGCGCAGCCGGTGGTGGATCAGGTCGAGCGGTTTGACGTCGCGGGTCGCACGCGCCACCACCACCGCGCCTTCGATCGCCGTCATGATCAGCATCGCCAGTTCCTCGGCGCGCTCGGCGGAGACTCCGTCGTCCTGTAGTCGACGGGCGATTTGACCGGTCCAGCGGAGAAAGGCGGCCCCGGCGCGGTCGAGCGCCGCGGTTTCAGCGGCGCCGGGTTCGCCGGCCTCGACGGCAACCGCGACCACCGGGCATCCGGCGCGGAAGTCGCTGGCCGACAGTTGTTTCCGAAATCCAGCGATCATGGCGTCGAGCAACACCTCGGCGCTGTCGGCCCTGTCGATCCGGGCGGCCACCTGATCGCTGGCGAAATCGATTGCCTCGCAAAGGAGTTGGCTGCGTCCGCCGGGGAAGTAATGATAGGCCGAGCCGCGCGGCGCGCCGCTGTGGGCCAGGACGTCGGCAATCGCGGTCGGGTGCGCACCGCGCTCCCGGATCAGCAATGCGGCCGAGGCCACCATGCGTTCACGAGGACCAGTCATCCGACGCCCTTTCACGGTCTATGTATGCAACCATACATAACCGACGGACATGGGTCTATCCCTGTGACGGGCATCGGTTACCCGGTCTCGAGCCCTTGTGCCAAGGATCGCAGCCACATGGTGGCCGGGATCCTCGGCGCAGGCACTCGGAAGCTCACGTCCCGTTGGTGACCAACCACAGCGCGAGGAACGTGGACATGCTCGTCAGGCACAGCAGGTGGTCGCGGCAGATGGCGCGCGCCAGTAGAGACTGCTCGGCAACGGTGCCCCCGCGGTGACCCAGTTCCACGGCCCGGGGGACGGTGCGTAGCAAGGCCAGCAACACGGGGCCACCGGCGAGCGCCGCGAACACCGCTGTCAGCCAACCCGGGCCGGTGCCGTCGACCGCGTGAAAAGTCAATGCCGCCAACAGGATCACCATGACGGCGGCGATCAGCAGGCTCATTGGGCGCGATGTGGTGGTCGCGCGGCGGTAGTAGCCGGCGATGGACGCCAGCACGGGTTCCGGTAACTCAGCCGACCTGCGATGGGGCAGCACCTGCACATCGAAGATCAGGTCCATCCACAGGACGGCGATCAGGAACCCGCTGCCGGCGGCCTCGATCACACGCCGGCAGCCTCGTTGAGGGCGTTGAGGGTGCCCGTCGCCTCCAGGTATTCCTGCACCCAGCGCTCGATCACCGCGGAGGTCTTCTCGACCTTGGTGAACTGGCCGACCACCTGGCCCACCGGGTTGAACGCGACGTCGACGCTCTCGTTGGGGTACTTGTGCGTGGCGGCCACGGCCATGCCGGACACCATGTACTGCAACGGCATGCCGAGCGGCTTCGGGTTGTCCGGGTTCTCCCAGGCGTCGGTCCAGTCGTTGCGGAGCATGCGGGCCGGCTTGCCGGTGAACGACCGGCTGCGCACGGTGTCCTTGCTGGTGGCCTTGGCGTACGCGGCGTGCTGTTGCTCGGTGTGCTCGCTCTCCTCGACCATCACCCACTGCGATCCGGTCCAGGCGCCCTGGGCGCCGAGCGCCAGCGCCGCGGCGATCTGCTGGCCGCTGCCGATACCGCCGGCGGCCAGGACCGGAACCGGGGCCACTTCCTTGACCACCTGGGGCCAGAGCACGATCGAGCCGATCTCGCCGCTGTGGCCGCCGGCCTCGCCGCCCTGGGCGATGATGATGTCGACGCCGGCATCGGCGTGCTTGCGGGCCTGCGAGGGCGATCCGCACAGCGCCGCGACCTTGCGCCCTTCGGCGTGGATGCGGTCGATCATGTCCTTCGGCGGGGTGCCCAGCGCGTTGGCGATGAGGGTCATCTTGGGGTGCTTCAGAGCGATCTCGACCTGAGGGGTTGCGGTGGCCTCGGTCCAGCCCAACAGCTGCAGGGCGTCGTCGTCACTGTGGTCGACCGGCACGCCGTGGTCGGCGAGGATCTTCTTGGCGAAATCCAGGTGTTCCTGGGGCACCAGCGACTGCAGCATGCCCTTGAGTTCGTCAGGGGACATGTTGGCGTCCATGCCCTCGTACTTGTTCGGGATCACGATGTCGACGCCGTAGGGGTGGTCGCCGATGTGCTCGTCGATCCAGTTGAGCTCGATCTCGAGCTGCTCGGGGCTGAACCCCACAGCGCCGAGCACGCCGAAGCCACCGGCCTTGCTGACGGCGACCACAACGTCGCGGCAGTGGGTGAACGCGAAGATCGGGACGTCGATCCCGAGTTCGTCGCAGAGTGCGGTGTGCATTCGGAGCTCCTTCAATGGCAATGCGGTTTGGGAGTCCTCGGCCGCTGCGGCCCGGACGGAAGTGAAACGTGTTCTAGTTTAGTGCCATCTTCGGCTGTTTTGGGTCGCGACCCGGCAGATTCACGCGAGCTCGGCTACGAACGACACCTCATTTCCGTCTGGGTCGGCGACATCGATGATGGCGACAATATCGGCGATGACCTGTGGTTCTGTGACGGCAACACCATTGTCGCGCAGCCAGGCGGCGGTGGTGCCCAGTTCGTCGACCCCGAATCGCACGGCCGATCGCCCGGCGCCGGCAGGATCGGTGACGACCTGTAGCCACGCAGTCGCGGTCAGCTGCCATTCCGCCACACCTGGAACAGGTTCCAGGTCCGGTTCCCGGCCGACGAGCCGGGTGTACCAGGCCTTTGCCTCCTCGAACCGCCCGGTGGTGATGACGGCTGCGACATCCTTGATCCCGATGGAGGGTGCGGTTGGGGTCATTCCCCATTTCTAGTCTCGATTGGCCGACTGTCGTGGTGGCTTGGTTTAGTAGCTCCATGGGCCGCACGTTGTCGCCACCCGAGTCGCTCGCGGAAATCGAGGGTGGTCCGGGCGGCGCGCTGGTGGGCGCCTTCTTCGACCTCGACGGCACATTGGTGGACGGATTCACCGCGACTGCGCACGCCGGTCATCGGATCCGTCGGCGGCAGGCCGCTGCCGGCGAGATCCTCGGCATCCTCGAAGCCTCCGTGCGGTACCGGATCGGCCGGATGCCGTTCGAGCGGCTCCTGGTGCGGGCGGCCGGGTACCTCCGCGGCGAATCCCTCGTCGAACTCGACGAGCTGGGGGAGTACCTCTTCGAGAATCGGATCGCGCAGCGGGTCTATCCCCACATGCGGGAGGTGGTGCGTCGGCACCAGGACCGCGGCCATACCGTCGTGTTGAGCTCCTCGGCCCTGACCATCCATGCCGAGCCGGTCGCGCGACACCTGGGAATCGAGCACGTGCTGTGCAATCACTTCATGACCGACGGCGAGGGCCGGCTGACCGGCGGGATCGTCGAGCCGATCATCTGGGGTACTCGCAAAGCCGATGCGGTGCGGAATTTCTGCCAGGCAGAGCGGATCGACCTGGCTCACAGCTATTTCTATGCCGACGGTGACGAGGACGGCGCACTCATGCGGTTGGTGGGCCATCCGCGGCCGGTGAACCCGCGGCCCGGGCTGGCCTCGGCCGCCACCGACCACGATTGGCCGGTGCTCACCGTGCCCCGCCCGGGTGGCCGGCGCCGGGGCGATCGCCGGCTGCGGCCCGGGGCATGACCGGACCGGATCAGCTCAACTTGTAGAGGCCCTTGCCGGTCACCAGCGGCAGGTCCAGGGTGGTGCGGATGCCCGGCGCCGCGGCCACCACGTCGGGGATGGCGTTGACGATCCGTCCGGCCGCCGCCACGATCGCGGCGTGGTTGTGGTCGCCCTTGCGGCTGCTCGGGCAGATGTCGACCACGTAGGAGGGCTCGCCGACAATCTCGACGCGGTAGGAGCCGCCGGATTGGGCCGACTGCGCCCAATCGGGCCGCAGATCCTCGCGCAACCGGGTGACGTGCTCGATGACGATCACCGGTTCCCCTTTGACCATGCCGCGGATCTCGAACCGCAATGCCGCCACGGTGCCCTTGGCGACATGGCCGGCGGCGATGTCGAAGGCCTCGGGTGCGGGCTCCTTCTCGCAGACCTCGGTGATGTCGTCGATCTCGATGCCCAGACCGGCGGCCAACTGCCGGATCGAGGTTCCCCAGGCGATGCTCAGCACGCCGGGCTGGAACAGGATCGGCGTTTCGTCCAGCGGCTTGCCGAAACCCATCACGTCGAACATCACCGTGACGCCGTCATAGGTGGCGTAGTCGGCGATCTCCATGCAGCGCACCTGCTCGATGCTCTGGCAGGTGCCGGCCAGCGCGAAAGGGATCAGGTCGTTGGCGAACCCGGGATCGACCCCGGTGATGAACAGGCTGGCGTTGCCGGCCTTGGCGGCCTCCTCGATGCCGTCGATGTACTTGTGCGGCATCAGTTTCCACGGGAACTGCAGGACCACCGGCGCGGATCCGACGACGTTGATCCCGGCCCCCAGCAAACGCACCACGTCGGTGATGGCCTCCGGTCCGCGGGTGTCGCCCATCGCGCAGTACACGGCGCAGTCCGGCTTGGCCGCGATCACCGCATCCAGGTCGTCGACGGCCGTCACCCCGGTGGTGATGTCCAGTCCGGCGAGCTCTCCGGCGTCCTTGCCGACCTTGGACTCGGAGGACACGCACAGGGTGGTGAGCTCGTAGGCCGGGTTGGTCAGCAACCCGGTCAGGGCCAACCGGCCGACGTTTCCGGTACCGATGTGGGCGACGCGGATGGCCCTCGACATACCTTGACATCCCTTCATCGAGTTGTAACGCGGACTGATGTTCCGCATCACGTTGTAGTGCACGTTTGCCTGTACTTCGAAGTATGCCTACTCAATGGAAGAATTGGAACAGGTTCTAATTTGGTGCCGCACCCGGTAGCCTCACCCGTCATGGGACGGGTAGACGGAAAAGTGGCACTGATCAGTGGCGGTGCGCGGGGTATGGGCGCCGAGCACGCTCGGGCGCTGGTCGCCGAAGGCGGCAAGGTGGTGATCGGGGACATCCTCGACGACGAAGGCAAGGCACTTGCCGCCGAACTCGGCGATTCGGTCCGCTACGTGCATCTCGATGTCACCCAGGAAGACCAGTGGAACGCCGCGGTGGACACCGCCACCGCGGAGTTCGGTCTCCTCAACGTGCTGGTGAACAACGCCGGGATCGTCGCCCTCGGCCAGATCGGCAAGTTCGACATGGCCCAGTGGCAGAAGGTGATCGACGTCAACCTGACCGGCACCTTCCTGGGCATGCAGGCGTGCGTCAAGGCGATGAAAGCCGCGGGCGGCGGATCGATCATCAATGTCTCGTCCATCGAAGGACTGCGCGGTGCGGCCATGGTGCACCCGTACGTCGCCTCCAAGTGGGCGGTGCGGGGCCTGACCAAGTCCGCGGCACTCGAGTTGGGCCCCAAGCAGATCCGGGTCAACTCGATCCACCCCGGATTCATCCGCACCCCGATGACCGAGCACTTCCCCGAGGACATGCTCACCATTCCGCTGGGCCGACCCGGGCAACCCGACGAGGTATCCAGCTTCGTGGTGTTCCTGGCCAGCGATGAATCCCGCTACGCCACCGGCGCCGAGTTCGTCATGGACGGGGGCCTCGTCAACGACGTCCCGCACAAACTCTGAGTGCGCACCGGCCGCACGCAGCGGTACGGACCACGGCAGAATGACCCGGCAGGGCATCGACTCACCGACACGGTGCCGCACCGGTCTGTGAGGAGCTGCCCATTTCCGCCCGGAATCGCCGCGCCGGCCTGAGCCTTCGGACCAGGATCGTGGGGTTCGTCCTCGCTGCGGTGCTGCTGTTGTCGCTGTGCGTCGCCGATTTCCCGCCCTTCGCCAAGCCGGAGCCGCCGTCCGGGCGCATGGAACTGGCACAGGGGTGGCAACTGGCCTCGGCGCGCACCGTGACGGCCGACGGCGCTGCGATGTCCACGCCCGGCGAGGTGAACGCCGACTGGCACCCGGTCAGGCAGATGCCGTCCACCGTGCTGGCGGCGCTGCAGGACGACGGCACCTATCCGGACCTCTATGTCGGGGACAACCTGGCCGACGTGCCGGATGATCTGTTCCGCCAGGACTGGTGGTACCGCACGACCTTCACCGCGCCGCAGGGCAGCTCGAGTTACCGGCTCGATTTCCCGGGCATCAACTACCGCGCGGAGGTCTGGCTCAACGGCACGATGATCGCCGGCAGCTCGCTGCTGGTGGGCATGCACACGATCCACGAGATCGACGCGACTCCGTGGATCAACCCCGGGGGCGTCAACACGCTGGCGGTCAAGGTGACTCCCGAGCAGGCGCTGCAGGACATCGATGGTGTGGAGCTGGCCGACAGCTGGTGGGACTGGCTCAACTGGAACCGCATCGGCTACCAAGGGCCGGACAAGAACCCGTTGCGGGGCAATTCCTATGTGGCCGACCGCAATGCGGGCATCTTCAAACCCGTCTACCTGAGCTACTCGGGCCAGGTCGTACTCAGTGACCCGGTGGTCACCACCGAGCTACCGCTGCCCGCCACCGATTCGGCCCGGCTCACCGTCTACTCCGACATCCGCAACACCGCCGACGTGCCGATGCGCGGTGTGGTGCGGGCCCGCATCAGCCGGCCCGGCAAACCGACCATCTCGGTGGATCAACCGGTTAGCCTGGCACCGGGGGAGAACCGTGAAATCCGTTTCGACCCGGATACTTTCGCGGCCCTGAGGGTCAGCAACCCCGATCTGTGGTGGCCCTACACCATGGGCAGGCCCGACCTGTACGACCTGCGGTTGGAGTTTCTGCGGTACGGCCGCGCCACTGACTCCCTGGATTCCCGGTTCGGCATCCGCACCGTGGCTCAGCACCGCGACAACGACGAGCAGTTCCCCGACTTGGGCCTCGGCGGCAGCTTCTACCTGACCGTCAACGGGCGCGATTTCCTGGTCCGGGGTGCGGCGTACACACCTGACCTGTTGTTCCAGTACGACCCGCGGCGGGAGGACGCCATCCTCGGATACGTCCGGGACCTGGGGCTGAACATGCTGCGTCTGGAGGGAAAGTTCCCGGGCGACAACATCATCGAACGCGCCGATGAGCTGGGCATCCCACTGATGTACGGATGGATGTGCTGCAACCAGTGGGAGAAGTGGTGGCAGTGGGACGACGAGGATCGACGGGTGGCCGACGAGAGCATGCGCTCACAGATCCTGTCGCTGCGCGGGCACGCGTCGGCGTTCCTGTGGGCCAACGGCAGCGACGGCAAGCCCCCGGCTCCGGTGCTCGAGGGCTATCACGGGATCCTGCGCGATCTGCACTGGCCGAACACCGTGGTCGACACGGTGTCGTCCCTGGCCCGCGACGCCAACGGGGAACCTGACTGGGACGGCATCCACATGGCCGGCCCCTACACATGGCGCCCGCCGAGCTACTGGTTCAGCGGCCAGTATCAGGCCACCCGCGGGTCCAACGCCGAACAGGGCGACAACGAACACATCCCGCCGTTCGCCAGCCTGCAGAAGTTCATCCCGCCGGACAAACTCTGGCCGATCAACGAGGCCTGGTATTTCCATGCCGGGGCCAACCCCAGCAACGCCGCCCTCGAGAGCATCCGAACCGCGGTGGTCCAACGCTACGGATCATCAAGCGGTGCAGAGGAATTCGCCCGCAAAGCGCAGCTGGCCCACTATGAGTCGACCCGAGCGCAGTTCGAGGCGTTCGCGGCCGGCGGGTGGGACAACCACAAGATGACCATCTACTGGATGCTCAACAATCACTGGCCGTCGTTCTTCGGTCATCTCTTCGACTACTACCTGCGGCCCGGCGGCGCCTATTACGGGGCCAAGAAAGGTCTGCGTCCGCTGTCGGTGGTGTTCGACTCCTATGCCACCGGCGATCACGACACCGCCCACGTGAGCGTGGTGAACCAGTCCCCGCAGGAGCAGACCGGCCTTCGGGTGCGGGTGCGGACCTATGACCTGACCGGCCGGATGCGCGACGACCGGAGCTCCGATGTGCCGCCCGTGCCGTCGAACGGCGTCGTGCCCGGGTTGTCGCTGCCCCGGCTGGCCGCCGACTCGCCGGTGGTGTTCGTCCGGTGTGAACTGCTCGACGAGGACGGCGCCGTCGTCGCCGACAACACCTACTGGCAGTCGCAACAACTCGACGATGTCGGCCCTCCGGTCAACGACCAGGCATTCGACCTCGTACAGAGCGGCTGGGCCGACATGACCCCGCTCAACACCATGGCGCCGGCATCGCTACAGGTGACCGCGCACCGGACCGAGTCGGCGGACGGCGGCGCCAGCGTGCTGATCCGGCTGCACAACCCCGGCCGTCAGATTGCGTTCTTCGAGCGCGCCGAGATCACCACCACGCGCGACGGTGACGAGATCCTGCCGATCGAGTACTCCGACAATTACGTCACCGTCTACCCGGGGGAGACGGTGGAGGTCACCGGCACGGTGCCCGGGTCGGAGCACGGCCCCAACTGGGTCCGGGTCGGCGGCTACAACAGTGCACCGACGGTGGTGCCGATCGACCAGCGGGCACGGCGATAGGATCGGCTGATGACCACAACCGATGAGCGCCATGAGGTCGGACAGCTGGCCGGGAGCGGCGGATGGCTGCACCGCGACCTCGACCGGGTGGATGTCTACCAGCGCGGTGCGAACCGGATCAGGGTGGTGTGGCAGGGCCCGACCACGATCAGCGGGGCGACGCTGTACCAGGACGACATCATGACCACCTACACCCGCGACCTGGCGACCTTGAACGCGTGGCTCAAGCGCTGATTTGCTAGCCGCCGGATCGTGCGAGCCGAAATTCGGTCGCATTGTCCGGTGATTGTGTGGCACCGTCGGACTCCGTGATCGACAACGTGGCTTCCCCGGCAACAACTCTCACTCTGCACAGCGTCACCGACGCCGACTGGGCGGGCATGGCACTGCTCGGCAACACCGCATTCGGCGAGATCAACCACCCCGAATCGATGGCGGCGTGGCAGCAGCTGGTGCCTGCCGACGGCGGCGTGGTGATGCGTGACGGTGGCAGCGAAGGCGACATCGTCGGGCAGTCGATCTACCTCGATCTCACCCTCACCGTTCCGGGCGGCGCTGTGCTGCCCGCGGCGGGTATCAGCTACGTGGCCGTCGCCCCCACTCATCGGAGGCGCGGGATCCTGCGGTCGATGTACACCGAGTTGCACCAGCGGATCGCCGATTCGAAGTATCCGATCGCCGCGCTCACCGCGAGCGAAGGCGGGATCTACGGCCGGTTCGGCTACGGCCCGGCCACCACCGTGCACCTGATGACGATCGACCGCAGGTTCGCCCAGTTCCATGCCTCCGTCCCCGACCCGGGCGGGGTGCGACTGGTCAAACCCGCCGAGCAGCGCGACGCCCTGGCCGAGATCTACGACCGCTGGCGACTGCGGACGCCGGGCGGTCTGGCGTGCCCGACGCCCCTGTGGGACGACGTCCTCGCCGATCGGGAGAACGCCCGCGACGGTGGTTCCGAGTTGTTCGCGTTCCTGCACCCCGACGGATATGCGCTGTACCGGGTGCACGGCGAGGAGTCCCGGTCGCTGCGGGTACGCGAGGTCACCGCGGTGACCCCCGACGCCCACATCGCACTCTGGCGGGCGCTGCTCGGGATGGACCTCATGGAGAAGGTGAGTATCTGGACACATCCCGGTGAGATCGTGCCCTACCTGCTGACAAACCCACGGCTGGCCCGGGTGACCTCGAGCAGCGATGACATGTGGGTCCGGATCATGGACATCCCGGTTGCCCTTGAGGCCCGCCGGTATCAGGCCGACCTCGACACCGTGCTGGACGTCGCCGACGGTTTCCGCGATGACGGCGGACGGTATGCCCTGCAGATTCGCGACGGCCGGGCCCGGTGTACGCCCACCGACGCTCCGGCTGACATCGAACTCGACCTGGATGTGCTCGGCAGTCTCTATCTGGGCGCCCATCACCCCGAGTCGTTTGTTGCCGCAAACCGGTTGCGCGGCAAGGACTCAGAGGTGGTGCGGCGGCTCGGTGCGGCCTTCGCGAGCGATGTTCCGGCCGAACTGGGCTACAGCTTCTGAGCCGGGGCGAGGGCCTGCTGCGTAGTGTTCATCTGGTGAGCGCACGTGCAGGCATCGTCGTTACCGGAACTGAAGTACTCACCGGAAGGGTCCAGGACCGCAACGGTCCGTGGCTGGCCGACCAGCTCCTCGAGCTCGGCGTGGAACTTGCCCACATCACCATCTGCGGTGACCGTCCTCGCGACATCGACGCGCAGTTGCGGTTCCTGGCCGCCGAGGGCGTGGACCTGATCGTGACGAGCGGTGGGCTCGGGCCGACAGCCGACGATCTCACCGTGGCGACGGTCGCCGAGTTCTGCGGTCGCGAACTCGTTCTGGACGAGGCGATGGAGGAGCGCATCGCCGCGATCCTGCGCAAGCTGATGGGCGACCGGCCCGGCGTGGATTTCGACGCGGTACGCGCCGCCAACCGCAAGCAGGCGATGGTGCCCGTCGGTGCGGAGGTCCTCGCGCCGGTCGGCACCGCCCCTGGCGTCGTGGTCGGCGGCAGTCCGACGGTCGTCGTGCTGCCCGGCCCGCCGCGGGAGTTGCAGCCGATGTGGCACACGGCCGTCGCGACCGAGGCTGTGCAACAGGCTATTTCGGGCCGCACGCAGTACCGGCAGGAGATGGTGCGGATGTTCGGCCTCGCCGAATCCGGTCTGGCCGAGACGCTGCGCGACGCCGAGGCCACGATCACGGGTTTCGACGCACTGGAGATCACCACCTGCCTGCGCCGCGGTGAGCTTGAGATCGTCACCCGTTACGAGCCCGACGCGGCCGGCACCTATCAGGAACTGCTGACGCTGCTGCGCGACCGGCACGGCGCCGCGCTGTACTCCGAGGACGGCACGACCGTGGACGAGCAGGTGGCCGGCCTGCTGGCCGGGCACCGGATCGCCACCGCGGAATCCTGCACCGCCGGACTGCTGGCCGCCCGGTTGGCCGACATCCCCGGCTGCTCGGACTACTTCGCCGGTGGCGTCGTCAGCTATTCGAACGAGGCCAAAGCCGAACTGCTGAACGTGGATCCGCTTCTGATCACCGAGTACGGCGCGGTGTCCGAGCCGGTGGTCGAATCGATGGTCACCGGTGCGATTCACCATTTCGGTGCCGATACCGCGGTGGCCATCAGCGGTATCGCGGGCCCGGACGGCGGCAGCCCCGAGAAGCCCGTCGGCACAGTGTGTTTCGCGGTCCGGGCCGGATCGACGGCAATCACCCGCACCCTGCGCCTCCCGGGCAATCGATCCGATATCCGGGAGCGGGCCACGACGGTGGCGATGCACCTGCTGCGCCGGGCCCTAACCGACGGTGGTGACTGACCCGGGTGTCGTCAGCCCAGCGGCGCCACGGCGGGTTCGGCGGGAGCAGGCCGTCGCGTGCGGCGCCGCCGGGACGCGCCGGCCGCCACCCGCCGCACGATCGACGGATGCACCAGGCGGCTCGGCGGATCGACCAGGTTCATCACCCGGAAGAACGCCTCGGTCACCACTGGATCGTCTTCGGCAGCCGTGAGCACCCGCTCGGTGTACCAGTTGGACAACCGCACCGAGACGGGGCGAGGCCCGGGTATCTGGGGCATGGCCAGGTCAGCGCCGCAGGCCATCTGCCATGCCGTGTTGACGCAGCCGGCGGCGGCCCGCAGGAATCGGCGGCCCAGGTCATCGCCGCCGCGGGCCAGGCAGTCACGCAATGCGAGCGCCTCGAGCGCGGCCACCGACATGCCTTGTCCGTAGACCGGATTGAAGCTGCAGATCGCGTCGCCGAAGACCAGTAGACCGTCGGGGAACCGGGTCAGGCGCTCATAGCGCCTACGCACACTCGCCGGGTAGCGGAAGGTGGCCGGCGGGCCCAACGGTTGCGCGGTGCGCAGGGCTGCGATGGTCTCGGCGGGGAACACATCCTCGACAAAGGCGATCATCCCGGCCAGGTCGGCGGGCGGTTCGCGGCCGCTCATCCCGGCGGTGGTGAGCAGCCAGGTGTCGTCCTCGTAGGCGAACAATGAACCACCACAAGGTCTTTCGGGGATGGTTCCGACGAGGGTGAGCCGGTCGCGCGGGGCGGTGCCGCCGAAGCACAACAGTTGGCTGGAGTAGGCCACCTGTACCGCTATCCGGTGCTCGGGCGGACGTCCGAATCCGGCGCTCTCCAGGAACACCGGTGTCCGTCCGGCGCGGCCCATGGCGTCGACGATCAGGTCGGCGGATATCGCCCGCCCGGCGCCACCGGTCCGGTCGGCCACCAACACACTTGTCACGCGCCGGGTGTCATCCATCAGCAACTCGACTGCGTCGTGGCCGTCCAGGATGTGGACATTGTCGATGGCGCGTACCCGGTCCCGCACGTGGGCCTCGAGGAACGGTCTGCTGGCCAGATAGGACTCGATCGGTTTGGCCGGCTGCCCGTTCAGATTGAGGGTGTGACCGCTCAACGTCAGGGAGATGAGGGACAGATTCGCGCCGTCGAGCACCGTGGCGCCGTCGGCCGCCAGTTCCTCTGGGAGCCCGGGAAACAGTTCGGCAAGTGCCTGCAGTCCGCCGCTGAGCAGCCCGTGAGCGTGCCGGCCCTGCGGGACGCCGCGCCGCTGAACCGGACCGTCGGGCAGCACGTCGCGCTCCACGAGCGTGACGGTGTCGAAGAAGTCAGCCAGTGCCCGAGCGGCCAGGAGCCCACCCATGCTCGCGCCCAGCACCACTGCGTGTTTGCCGATCGTTGCCATTGCCGACCTCCGGACCCGCTGGCACATCGCCAGTTGTTCGAAGTATCGGAGCAGGCCGGAGCCGGGCCTAGAGTAGTGCGCTACTCGAACGTCACCGGGTCACCGCTACCGAAGGTCGACTCCGGGGGTGCTCAGTCGGTGCTCGCCTCGTCCCACGTCGAGATCATGGCGCCCATGATCTCCTCCGCGCAGCCCAGTCCACCGAGGTGGCTTTCGTAGGGCAGCTCGGTCATCACGGCGTCGGGCAGCCGGGAGACTACATGCTGACCGTGTGCGAACGGCACGATGTGGTCGTGGTCGCCGTGCCACCAGCGCACCGGGACCTTGACCTCGTCGAGCCGGAAGCCCCAATCGCGCTCGAACACCACGATGTCGTAGAACGGGGCGGCCAGTTGCTTGCGGCTGCCGTTGAGCAGATCGTCGAGGAACATGGCCTTGAACTCGGGCCGGCCGAGCATGCGCCGGTCGCCCTCGGGGGAGATCCGGGCGTAGATCTCCAAGGCCGGGGAGGCGACCGGACGGATCAACCTGATCAGCCCGGATGCGACCAACCGGATCGGCGCACCGGCCACCTCCAGGATCGGTGCGACCGCCGCACCGAGCTGCATCAGCGGACTGCTGATCGCGTCGGGGCCGACCATCGGCGCCACCCCGCCGAGCACCCCGGCCGCCACGACCCGGTCGGGCATGGCGGCAGCGGTGGCCAGGGTGTAGGGCCCGCCACCGGACAACCCGATGACGGCCATCTTGTCGATGCCCAGCGTGTCGGCGATGGTGCGCAGATCGTCACCGAAATCCAGCACCCGGTCGTACTGATGCGGGGTGGAGGATCCGATGCCCGGGCGGTCGACCCCGATCAGCCGGATGTGGTTCCGCTCGGCGTAGATGCGGGCCTCGGTCGGGATCTGCCTGCGCGCACCCGGGGTGCCGTGCAGCCAGAAGACTGCACGGCCCTGTGGATCACCGAACTCGGCGAACCCGAGTTGCCGGCCGTCGCCCACGGCGACATTGCCCTCCAGTTTGGGGCGATCGATCGGGATGACCATCTTCGTGCGCCTCGGCCCGCCGGGATCCGCGACTAGCCTGCGACGGAGGCGTCGTAGATGGACTGGATGGACTTGTCCAGCGTGGCGTTGAACTCGTCGTCGCTCTGCTGGGCCGACAGACCCTCGGTCAGCGCCCGGCTGAAGCTGGCGATCACGCCGGTGTTTGCGGCCAGCAGCTTGTTGGCCTCATCGCGTGAGTAGCCACCGGACAGCGCCACGACCCGCATCACCTTCGGATGCTCGACCAGCGACTGGTAGTGATTGGCATGAGTCGGCAGGGTCAGCTTGAGCATCACCTTCTGGTCGGCGGGCAGCGCGTCGAGGTTCTTGGTGATCTCGTCGCGGAGCAGGTCCTCGGCCTCGGCCTTGTCGGAGATCGAGATGGTGACCTCGGGCTCGATGATCGGGATGAGACCGTGCGAGAGCACCTGGTTGGCCACCTCGAACTGCTGGGCGACCACGGCGGCGACGCCGTCGGCGTTGGCCGCGCCGATCACGGAGCGCTCCTTGGTGCCGAAGATGCCGTTCTTCGCCGCGCGGGCCAGCAGATCGTCCAGGCCGGGCATCGGCTTCATCACCTGCACGCCGTCAGCGACGTCGGCCAGCCCCTTGTCGATCTTGAGCAGCGGCACCACGCTCTTGTCTTCCCAGAGGTAGGTGGCGGTGGGCTTGCCCTCGATGGAACGGTCCATGGTCTGCTCGAACAGGATGGCGGCCAGGACCCGGTCGCCGTTGAACACCGGGGAGGTGATGATGCGCGAGCGCATCTGGTGGATCAGGTCGAACATCTCCTCTTCGGAGGAGTAGGCGCTCTCCTCGACCCCATACAGACGCAGGGCCTTGGGGGTGGACCCGCCACTCTGGTCGAGCGCGGCGATGAAGCCCTTGCCCGTGGTCATCTTGTCGGCCTGCTGCTGGTTCACCATGAGGTTGTCTACTCCTTTGAAGACGGCGTCCTGCGGTTGTTGTGCTGTCGAGGCGCTCACCGCTGGTGGCGGACAGTTCGACTCAGAGGATATGCGGCTACGTCCCGGCGGTAGCGGCCACCCATCGAGGCGGGGTGCGGGCACCCCACGGGGCAGCCTGCTCGAGCTGACCGGCCAGGCTGAGCAGGACCGATTCGTCGGGAGCCATCAGCTGCACCCCGATCGGCAAACCGTCGCGAGTCTGCCCCAGGGGCAGCGAGATCGCCGCCCAGCCGGTGACATTCGCCAGCGCCGTCCATCCGGTGGTGGCGAACTCGACGTCGAAGAAGGCTCGGGTGGTCCCCCGGGGCTGATTCAGCAGCCCGTACGGCGGTGGTCCGGTCAGCAGGGTCGGCACCAGCAGCACGTCGTGACCGGCCATTCCCGCTGCGAACCGACGGGTCTGGGCATGGATCGCTGCGATCGCCTGGGCATAGGCCAGGCCCGTGGTGGTGAAGCCCTCGCGGATCATCACCCAGGTGCTCGGCTCGAACTCGTCCTCGCGGGGCGCCCGGCCCAGGTGCTGCCGGGCCAACTCGTGCAGCTCTGCGTTGCTGACGGTGTGCAGCACCGCGATGGCCTCGGCGACCGCGTCCGGATCGATCGTGGGAGCGCCCGGGGTGAGGTGATGTCCGAGGCCTTCCAACAGCCGCCCGGTAGCTTCGACCGCCGACACCACCTCGGGGTCGATCCGGTCGGTGGGAAACGGCGATGCCGTGGCGATCAGGATGCGCTGGGCCGACGGGGTTCGCGCGGCCGTCTCGAGGTAGGAAACGGCTGGCACGGCGGCGCTGTAGGGATCACCGGGTGCGGTGCCGGCGATGATGTCCAGCAGGGCCGCGCAGTCGCGCACCGTCCGGGTCAGTGCGTGGTTGTTCACCAGGCCTTCGAGTCCGTGGCCACCGTCTGGCGCGAAGGAGGATCGTCCGCGCCGTGGTTTGAGGCCGACGACGCCGCAACATGAGGCCGGTACCCGGATGGAACCCGTGCCGTCCCCACCTGAGGCCGCGGGAACCACGCCGGCGGCCACGGCCGCGGCCGAACCGCCGCTGGATCCGCCCGGGGTGACGGTCGAGGACCACGGGTTCACGGTGGCGCCGGACAACAACGGCTCGGTGGTGCAGTGGTTGCCCCACTCCGGCGTGTTGGTCTTGCCGAACACGACGAGTCCGGCATCGAGGTACCGGTTCACCGTCCACGCGGTTTCCGTTGCGACATGGTCGCGAAACGCGCGTGAGCCCATGGCTTCGGGGGCGCCCGCCAGGGCTGCTCCGAGATCCTTGAGCAGGAAGGGGACGCCGGCCAGCGGCCCGGCCTGTCCGGTGCGCAGCACACCGGACTCGTCGAGGGCCGCGGCCTGGGTCCGGCCCCGCTCGAACAGGTCGGTGAGCACCGCATTGAGACCGCGGGTCGCCTCGACGCGGGTGATCGCAGCGTCGAGTAACTCGACGGCGGTCACCTCACCGTCCGCGGCGAGCGCCGACTGCCCGATCCCATCGGCGCGGGCAAGTTCGAAGGCGAACGACGAATCCATCTCACATCACTCCGGGAGATCGCTGGTGGTGTCTGTCGGTGAACTGATGCGGGTCAACTCGAGCGCGATGAGAACCTCCACCGCGGTGATGACCAGACCCGCGAAGTACATCCACTTGAGAGTCGGATCTGGTTGTGCAGCAAAGTAAACGATCAGGAAGATCGGCCCGACGATACCGACGACGAACACCATGGCCTGGATACCGAGGTACCGCCAGAATGTGGACATCGATCTCCCGCCGCGTGGCCGATGAGCGGCCAGCTTAGCGCGGTTACCGCGGTGCGATGACGACGGGCGTGGACAGAATCTCGCGGTATTCGACCATCGGTTCGCGCTTGAGGACCGCACTACCCGAGGTGACGAGCAACTCGGTCGGTGACACCGCGTAGTTGACCTGATAGTTGCTCGCGACGAAGCGGCGGCCCGACGTGGCATCGGCCGATGCGGCCAGCGCGGCGCGGTCGGAGAGTCGGACACCGTGGTACTCGAGCCGGCCGGTGCGGTCCAGGCAGATCACCACCAGCGAGCGTTCGGTTCGGCCGATGGCCCTGGCCGTCTGGTTGTCGCCGCAACGTGCCTGGGAATCGACGAATCCGGAGCCGTCAGAGGCGAACGCCGCGACGGCCGGAGCGGCCGCCCGCTCGGCGAAGCTGGGGAGCGGCTTCCGGGTCGGTTTCACCTCGTACGTCCTGGCGCCGACGGCATACACCGAATCCCTGGACGAGAATTTGGACGCAAGCGTGGTGAGGATGACGAACGCGGTGAGCATGGAGCTGACGACAGCCGCGGCCGCCACCCCCATGCCGACGGGCAGCCAGCGTCGCTGCGGAGCCTTGCGGTGCCGTCCACGGCGAGCCGGCTGATACGACGGATGCGGTGTGGAAACTAGGCAGGTGACCAAGCTTGCTCCCGGGGAACGGCGGTGTGATGGGCGTGGCAGGCGGCGACGGGCGCTCACGCGAGCTCATATTGTGCACGATGAGGTGCGGCGCTGTGGGTAACACCCGGGAATTCGGCGAAATCCACTTTCAGTGTGGGACTGTCGCGCGGCTGCGATGAAATTAGCTCGGCAACAGTGAGATTCGTACTCACGTACCGGCAGTGAGCCAGTACGCCGCAGGCAGAAGCGATTTGGGTCGTCTGGTTTGGGCACCGCCGGCAACGCCGCTTCGGTGTCGCGATCGCCGAGCGCCATTACGTCACGCCGATTCAAACCGGTAAGCCGCGAGGCCAACCTCGTTAGCGTCGAATCGTCGATATAAGCAGTCGCTTTCGAGGGAAGTGTGGCGATGTCTACTTCTGAACTGTCTTCTTCTGAACTCACGATCAGTCCGTTGTCGGGATTCACCGGGGCCTTGATCGACGGGGTCGATCTGTCTGTGCCGCTGCCGCATGAACAGGTCGCCGCCGTCCGCGCCGCACTGCACCGGTGGAAGGTGGTGTTCTTCCGCGGACAGGACCTCGACCACGCGTCTCAGATCGCGTTCGGCGCCCAGTTCGGTGAGGTGACTCCCGGCCACCCCTACGAGGGTGACTCTGCCCCAGCCGGATTCCCGCAGATTCACACGGTGTCCCCGGCCGCCTACGACCACCGGTACGGCACCAGGTACCGCAAGCGACAAAGTCCGAATGGTCCCGGCTGGCATGCCGACGTCACCCCGCTGATCAACCCGCCGTCGCATTCGATACTCCGGGCAGAACGGGTCCCCGAGTACGGCGGCGACACCCAGTTCGCCAATGTCGCCGCCGTGTACGCGGGACTGTCGCCCTCGGTGCAGACCCTGATCGGCGAACTGCGTGCCGAGCATCGCTTCGGTTCGACGACGTCGGCCGAACGCAGCACCGAGAAAATCGGCGATCTGGTGCGCGGCAATCCGCTCGCCACCATCCACCCTGTGGTCCGGGTACACCCGGAGACAGGGGAGAAGGTGCTCTACGTCAACCCGTCTTTCACGCGCGAGATCGTCAACCTATCGCCCCGGGAGAGCAGGCACCTGCTGGACCTGCTCTTCGAGGAGATCGCGCGACCCGAGTACTCGGTGCGGTTCAAGTGGGAGTCGGGCAGCGTGGCGTTCTGGGACAACCGGGCCGCGCTGCACCTGGCTCCGCGCGACTTCGAGCACGTCGAAGGTGACCGGGTGTTACACCGCATCACTCTGGTGGGCGACATTCCGGTGGGGCCCGATGGTGTTGCATCGGAGTCGATTTCGGGCGACTACTTCGGGGCCGCCTGAGATGTCCACTCTGTTGTCGCGGCCGGCGGGAGCCCCACCCACCGGCGCACCGATCGGGCTCGTCGATCCCCGCGCGGCGGTGCGGCGGGTGCAGCGCAAGCCCGTGGTGCCGCGTGCGGTGCAGCGGCTCCTGGGCCCGGTCCTGTTGGTGGGCCTGTGGCAACTGTGCTCCACCGTCGGCATCTTCGACGAGCGCACGGTACCGCCGCCGACCCGGGTGCTCGATGCCGCCTGGACACTGATCGCCGACGGAACCTTTCAGGACCATCTGACCGCCAGCCTGCTACGGGTCGGATATGGGCTCGTGTTCGGTATCGTGCTCGGACTCGGGCTGGCCCTGATCTCGGGACTGTCCCGGATCGGGGAGAACTTCGTCGACGCCAATATGGAAGTGCTGCGCGCGGTTCCGAACTTCGCACTGGTGCCGCTGCTGATCGTGTGGTTCGGCATCAGCGAGGTCCCGAAGATCCTGTTGATCACGCTGGCCGTCGCCGTCGCGATCTACATCAACACCTTCAGCGCGATCCGCAGCGTCGATGCCGCACTGGTGGAGGCGGCCCGATCCTTCGGCGCCGGCCGGGCCGAGATGATCTACCGGGTCATCATCCCGGGATCGCTGCCCGGGTTTCTGGTCGGTCTGCGCCTGGCCCTGACGGCGTCCTGGTTGTCGTTGATCTTCGCGGAGACCATCAACGCCAAGAAGGGTCTCGGCCGGATGATGACCGACGCCCGCGAATACTTCCAGATCGACATCGTCTTCGTGTTGATCGCGGTCTACGCGATTCTCGGGCTGATCTCGATTCTCGTGGTCCGGTTCCTCGAGGGGCGCCTGCTCACCTGGAGGCGGGCCTATGACGGAGACTGACACGCTCACAACCACTGTCGGCACGTCGTCGGTGGTGATCGCGCGCGACATCCGGAAGCGGTTCGGGGACAACGTCATCATCGACGGCCTCGATCTGGAGATCAGAGCAGGCGAGTTCGTCGCGCTGCTGGGCCGAAGCGGTTCCGGCAAGAGCACGTTCCTGCGGGCGCTGGGTGCGTTCGACAGTGACGTGGACGGATACCTCCGGGTGCCCGAGCGGCGCGCGATCGTTTTCCAGGATTCCCGGTTGCTGCCGTGGCAGCGCGTGCTCGCCAACGTGACGATCGGATTGTCCGCCACCGGCGTCGTACAACGACGCGCTCTGGCCGCGCTGGGTGAGGTCAATCTGGCGGACAAGGCAAAGGCGTGGCCGCGCACGTTGTCCGGTGGCGAGGCGCAGCGGGTCGCCCTGGCCCGGGCTTTGGTGCGCGAACCGCAGCTGCTGCTTCTCGACGAACCCTTCGGTGCACTCGACGCCCTCACCAGGATCAAGATGCACGGGCTGCTGATGGACCTTTATCGCAGGCATACCCCGGCGGTGCTGTTGGTGACCCATGACGTCGATGAGGCGATCCTGCTCGCCGACCGCGTGATCGTCCTGACCGACGGGGTCATCTCTCTCGACGTCGACGTCACGGTGCCGAAGCCCAGGGCCCGGGACACCCACGAATTCGCCACGCTGCGAAAGCGATTGCTGTCCGAACTCGGTGTATCCGAAGACAAGGAATAGTCACATGCCATTTGCTGGGCGGGCGCGGCGGGGTTCCGCGGCGCTGTTGCTGATGCCGTTGTTGCTCAGCGCGTGCGGGTTGTCCGATGACGAGGCCGGCAGCTCCATCGACACAGTGAAGATCGCCGCGAAGACCGAGGTTCCGGCCGGCACCAAGCTGGTCATCGCCGAGCAGAACGGGACGCAGTCACTGCCGTGGAACCTGGCCAATGCCGGCCAGGGGACACCCTACGAGGTTGACTTCGCCGATTTCAGTGGCGGTGCGGCGGTCATCGAGGCATTGCGCTCGGGTGCGGCCGACGTCGGATCGATCGGTGAGGCACCGGTCCCCATCGCGGTGGACAGCGGTGTCACCGATCTGGTGACCATCGGGCTGCAGGCGAACCCCGGCACCAGCGGCGGCTACTACCTGGTGGCACACCCCGACAGCGGAGTGAAGACGATCGAGGATCTTCGCGGCAAGCGGGTGGCCTACCCGCCGGGATCGGGTCGTCACATGGTCACCGCCGGACTGCTCAAGCGTCATGGCCTGGACCTGAGAACCGATGTTCAGCCCGTGGAACTGGCTGGGGCAGAAGTGGTTCCGACTTTTGCGGCCGGTGCCGTCGAAGCCGCCATCGTGCTGGGCAACCAGTACTACCAATTGGGCGAGCCACCGATCCTCGGTGACGGCACGGGCATCAACACCGGCATTCAGACGCTGATCGTGCGCCGCGATGTGCTCGACGACCCGGCCAAGGTGGCGGCGATCGGTGACTACGTCGGCCGGGCTGTTGCGGCCAACAACTGGAAGGACACCCATGCCGACCAGTGGATCGACGAGTACTACGTGAAGGTGCAGGGCATCACGTTCGACCAGGGCAAGAAGTTGTACGAGGAGGACGGGATCGCCTCGTACTACCCGATCGATGCCGATTCCACGGCGTTGTTCCAGACCGTGGCCGACGGCCTGCACGAGACCGGAACCATCAAGGGCCGCGTCGAGGTCACGCCGTACGTGGACGGCCGCTACAACGACATCGTCAACGCGCAGAACGAACTCGACAGTGTCACACCGAAATCGCTGAAATCGTAGCGATTTCTGCCATACGAAACAGAGGGGACAACAGATGACTCAATTGGCATCCGCACTGACCATCCGGCCGCAGTCCGGGTGGATCGGCGCCGAGATCCACGGAATCGACCTCACCGCACCGCTGCTCGCGGAACACGTGGCCGAAATCCGTGCCGCACTGCTCAAGTGGAAGGTGGTGTTCTTCCGCGACCAGTTCATCGGTCATGACGATCACCTGCGGCTGGCGCGGGCTTTCGGCTCACCGACGCCGGCGCATCCGCTGTTCGATTCCATCCCCGACCCGGAGTACCCGACGATCTACCCGATATTCGCCGACCGGTTCAATGCACGGTATGGCAGCAGCAGGGGCTACGACAAGGCGAACTGGCATGCCGATGTAACCGCGGCGGTGAATCCGCCTGCCGCGTCGATTCTTCGGGCCGAGGTGATCCCGCCGTACGGCGGCGACACCCAGTGGGCCAACACCGTTGCCGCGTACGACGGATTGTCCGCACCGTTGCAGCGATTGGCCGACGGGCTGCGGGCGGTGCACCGGTTCTCGCCGCCGGACGGCGCGACGGCAACCGAGGATTACGAGCGCCGGGTGAAGCGGCGTCCGCTGCTGACCGAGCATCCCGTCGTGCGGGTGCACCCTGAGACAGGGGAGCGGGCGCTCTACGTCAACCCCGGTTTCACCAGCCATATCGTAGATGTGTCACCGCACGAGAGTCGTCGCCTGCTGGGCCTGTTCTATGACGAGCTGGTGCGACCCGAGTACACTGTGCGGTTCAGGTGGGAGCCGGGGAGCATCGCGTTCTGGGACAACCGCTCGACCGTGCATCTCGCGCCGTCGGATCTCACCGGCGAGCATGACCGCCGGTTGTATCGCGTGACGCTCGTGGGGGATGTGCCGGTAGGGCCGGACGGCCGCCCATCGCAGGCATTGGACGGCGAGCCGTTCGAAGCGGCTTGAGCCGGCGAGCCGGTCGAGCCGTCAGGCCGGCACCACGACAGTGATTTCGTTGCCGTCACGTTCCACGCGCATCCCCGCACGGCGGGCGACTCCGGCGACCGCGGCAGCATCGTCGGGCTCGCTTCGGGAGCCGGCCAGCGCGCGGGCCAGGTGACCTTTGTGCGCCTTGTTGAAGTGGCTGACCACGGTGCGGTGCCCGTCGTCGTGTTCGGCCAGCACCTGCACGCGGACGGCACCGGGAATCCGGCCCAACCCCGCGTATGAGCCGGACCGAAGGTCCACGATCAGCTCACGTGCGGAAATGTCGGCCAGCACCGGCTCCAGCAGCGGGCGCCACCGTTTGGCCAGTCCGGGCTGACCGGGCAGCTTTGAGGAGGCGGAGAGTCGGTAGGCGGGCACCGGATCATCGGCCCGAAGCAGACCGAACAACGCCGATCCGACCGCCAATCGGGTGCGGGCCCGGGCGGCGGTCGCGCCGCGCAGGGATCCGATGTCGAGCGCGTCGTACAACACCCCGGTGTATCGCTCGATGGCCGGCATCGTGGGCGCCTGCCGGAGCGCGGCGTTGCGCTCGATCTCAACGTCCTGGCTGGCGGAGATGGCCAGGGCCTTGCGGCACGCCGGCGGGTCTGCGGCGAGATCGACAAGTTCGTCGAGCAGCGACTGGCGAAGCGGGGTGAGTTGAGGCGAGCTCAGAATGTCCAAACGCACCGGAGGGCCGTCCCCGCCGGTGCGTTTGGTCTCCGACGGTGGCAGGAGCACGATCACATCCAGACGTTATCCGAACGATCGCGGCCCGCTGACCACCGACAGGTGTGATCTCAGATGGCGATGGGAGCGGCGCTGGTAGGCGCCGCCGCCACCCACCCGCACGCCGTGGCCACCCTCGCCCGAGGAAACGGGCGTGCCGTCGGGCAGGGTCACCGCGGTGTGGCCGCTGTTCCAGCCGATCACCAGGGCGCCGGGTTGGGTGCCGTACTTGAAGCCACGGGCCAGGAGCGCGCGCTCCTGATTGCCGGTGTTGAAGCGGTCTCCGTATACCGGTCGGCCGGTGGCCATGTTGCTGACCCAAGAAGCCAGGCCCGAGCAGTCCGTTCCCGATGGGGAGTCTCCACCGGAGATGTACGGCGTGCCCGAAACCTGCTGGACAAGCGCCATAAGCGTCGCGATAGCA
Organism: Mycobacterium sp. DL99; assembly: GCF_004762045.1. Lineage (GTDB taxonomy): Bacteria > Actinomycetota > Actinomycetes > Mycobacteriales > Mycobacteriaceae > Mycobacterium. The sequence continues at coordinate 3,406,829 of NZ_SJOM01000007.1, read as the reverse complement.
AACATGCGGCGGGACGCTAGCAGAGCAGATTTTGACCGGGCAAAATATGTGACTCCGTTCACAACGGGTGCTCTATATGGACTGATTCACGCATTTTGGGAATGAGTGCGGTTACCTGCGCGTGCAATTCGGTTGCCGGTGGCACCTGTTTGCCGGCGGATGGGTAGACGTCTGCAACTATCGCCAATAGTGCTGTGGCACTGGGCTTGTGATGCGAATCGTCCGGTCGATTGTCGGCTTGCGCAGGGCAACGGTGTGCCGAATTATATTGATGTGAATGGGATTTCGGGCACCACCCGGACATGCGTCCGACTCGGGGGCGCCGATTGGCATCGATGACCCGGCGCACCGCGGCGCCCCAGCTGCACAGGGAAACGGACGTGGTCGTGCCGGCAACGTCGACCCTCGTTTCATGGTGGCTGGCCGCCCCCGATCCAGTGTGCTCATTCATGGTTCTGGCGCCCGTCCTCGGCGTGAGTGAAAGTTGACATGCAGCCTGTGGGCTGCATGATTGACACGGACGACCGATCGGAAGCGTGTGAGGAGATGGCGAGGGTGGACGAAGTCTTCAAAGCACTGGCGGACCCGAGTCGGCGGCTACTTTTGGACAGCCTCAATGACCGCGACGGACAGAGTCTGCGAGAGCTCTGCAGCGGCCTGTCGATGGCTCGGCAGTCGGTCAGCAAGCATCTGGCCGTGTTGGAGGCGGCCAACCTCGTCACGACAGTCCGCCAGGGCCGGGAAAAACTGCACTACGTCAACGCCGAACCGATCAATGCCATCGCGGACCGCTGGATCGACCGCTACGACTCCACGAGGATGCAGACCCTCGCGGACCTGAAGACGGTATTGGAGACTCCCAACCCGGCCGGAGAGTTCGTGTACACGACCTATATCCGCACCACCCCGGAACGGCTGTGGCAGGCGATCACCAATCCGGCGTTCTCCCGCGGCTACCTGGGGCACGCCATCGAATCAGAATGGCAGAGGGGCTCGACCTACGTCTGGGTCGATAACGGGCTTCGCATCGAGGACCCCGAGCAGGTGATCGTCGAGTCTGATCCGTACCAGCGGATGGCCTTCATGTTCCACGCGTTCACGCCTGACCTGCAGCAGATCGCCCCGGATCTGAGCGAGGAGGCCATTGCCCAGGCCGCGGCCGAACGCCGGTCACGGGTGTCGTTCGACATCGAACCCGTCGGGGATCAGGTGAAGCTCACTGTGACCCACGACGGGTTCGACCCGGGCAGCATCGTGCGGGAACTGATCGCGCACGGTTGGCCGCTCAGGCTGTCCAGCCTGAAGTCCGGGCTGGAGCAGGCTGACTAGACCAGCGAGTCCTGCGGCTCACGCTGGACGGGCGTGGGCCAAGGCGCCGGCAGCGGACGCTGACGCACCCGTTGCGGCCACCAGAACCACTTGCCCATCAGGGCCGCGATCGACGGGGTCATGAAGGACCGGATGACCAGGGTGTCGAACAGCAGGCCCAGGCCGATCGTGGTGCCGACCTGGCCGATCACGGCGAGCTCGCTGACCGCCATCGACATCATGGTGAACGCGAACACCAGGCCCGCCGAGGTGACCACCGACCCGGTGCCGCCCATGGCGCGGATGATGCCGGTGTTCAAGCCGGCGTGGATCTCCTCCTTGAACCGGGACACCAGTAGCAGGTTGTAGTCCGCGCCGACGGCCAACAGCACGATGACCGCCATCGCGAGCACCATCCAGTGCAGTTCCAGGCCGATCAGGTGCTGCCAGATCAGCACCGACAGACCGAAGGATGCGCCGAGGGACAGCACCACCGTGCCGACGATGACCGCCGCGGCCACCACGCTGCGCGTGAGGATCAGCATGATGATGAAAATCAGGCACAGTGCCGCGATTCCGGCGATCAGCAGGTCGTAGTTGGCGCCTTCCTGCATGTCCTTGAAGGTGGCCGCGGTACCGCCGAGGTAGATCTTGGATCCCTCCAGCGGGGTGCCCTTGATCGCCTCCTTGGCGGCGTTTTGAATCGCCGCGATGTGGGAGATTCCCTCGGGGCTCATCGGGTCGCCTTCGTGGCTGATGATGAACCGCACCGCATGCCCGTCGGGGGACAGGAACATCTTCATGCCGCGCTTGAAGTCCGGATTATCGAAGGTTTCCGGTGGCAGATAGAACGAGTCGTCGTTCTTGGAAGCGTCGAAGGCCTGACCCATGGCCGTCTGGTTCTCCATCATCGCTTCCATCTGATCCTGCAGACCGCCCATCGTGGCCTGCATGGTCAGCATCATGTTCTTCATGTTCTTCATCGTCGTGATCATCGGCGGCATGATCGTGAGCATCTGGGGCATCAGCTGATCGAGACGATCCAAGTCCGGCATCATCTTCTGGATGTCATCGGTCATGGTGTCGATACCGTCGAGGGTGTCGAAGATCGACCGGATCGACCAGCACATGGGAATGTTGAAGCACTTCGGTTCCCAGTACAGGTAGTTGCGGATCGGCCGGAAGAAATCGTCGAAATCCGCGATGTGATCCCGCATTTCAGCCACGTCGGCGACCATGCTGTGCATCTTGCCGACCATGCTGTGGGTGGTGTCGGACATTTCCTTCACCAGCACCAGCATCTGCTGCATGGTGTCGACGGTGGTCTGCATCTCGTCGGCCATCTTCAACATGTCCTTCATGCGGTCCTGCATGTATTTCATGTTCATCATCTGGGTCGTGCCCTGCATGCTGATCTGGAACGGGATCGAGGTGTGCTCGATCGGCGTTCCCTGCGGGCGCGTGATGGCCTGGACCCGGGAGATACCGGGCACCTGGAAGATCCGCTTGGCGATTCGGTCGATGACCAGGAAGTCGGCGGAATTGCGCAGATCGTGATCGCTCTCGATCAGCAGCAGTTCGGGGTTCATCCGCGCCTGGGAGAAGTGCCGGTCGGATGCGGCGTACCCGGTGTTGGCCGGCAGATCCGCAGGCAGATACTTGCGGTCGTTGTAGTTGGTCCGGTAGCCGGGGAGAGTCAACAGACCGATCAGCGACAGCGCGATGGTGGCGATCAGGATCGGTCCGGGCCAACGCACCACGGCCGCACCGATTTTGCGCCAGCCTCGGGTGCGCATGGCCCGCTTGGGTTCCAGCGTCTTGCCGAACTTGCTGGCCACCGTGATGATGGCCGGCCCCAGGGTCAGGGCGGCGACAACGCCGGTGACCATGCCGATGGCCAACGGGATGCCCAGCGACTGGAAGTACGGCAGATTCGTGAAGTGCAGACACAGCGTGGCGCCGGCGATGGTCAGACCCGAGCCGAGCACCACATGCGCGGTGCCGTGGAACATCGTGTAGTAGGACTGTTCCCGGTCCTCACCGATACTTCGGGCCTCTTGATATCGGCCTATCAGGAAGATCGCGTAGTCGGTGGACGCGGCGATCGCCAGAGTCACCAACAGGTTCGTCGCGAACGTGGACAGGCCGATGATGTCGTAGTAGCCCAGAGCGGCGACGACGCCGCGTGCCGCTGAGAGTGAGAGCACCACCATGACCAGGGTGAGGATCACCGTGACGACGGACCGGTAGACCAGCAGCAGCATGATGATGATGACCGTGAAGGTCAGCGCCTCGATGATCTTGACACTTCGGTCACCGGCGATGTGCTGGTCGGCGGCCAACGCGGCCGGCCCGGTCACATAGGTCTTGACGCCCGGCGGCGGCGTGACACTCTCGACGATCTTCTGGACGGCTTCGACCGATTCGTTGGCCAGCGCCTCGCCCTGGTTGCCGGCGGTGTAGACCTGCACGTAGGAGGCCTTGCCGTCGGAGCTCTGCGCACCGGAGGCGGTCAGCGGGTCGCCCCAGAAATCCTGGACGTGCTCGACGTGCGCCTTGTCGGCCTCGAGCTTGGCGACGACTTCGTCGTAGTAATCGTGCGCCTTGATGTCCAGTGGCTCTTCGCCCTCGAGCACGACCATGACCGAGCTGTTGGACTTGAACTCCTGGAACACCTCGCCGACGCGCTTCATGGCGATCATCGACGGCGCCTGGTCGGGGCTCATCGACACCGACCGCATCTTGCCCACCTCTTCGAGCTGGGGCACAGCGGTGTTCAGGACGCCGATAAGGGCGACCCAGCCGATGATGATCGGCACTGCCAAGCGCCGGATCCACTTGGCGATCCCGCCGTGCTGGGCATGCCGCGGCCCGGTGACCGGGAAGGCTTCGGTCGGGGCGTCGTGGGTGCTCATGCGGATTTCACCAAGCAGAAGGTCTGGGCGTTCACGCCGTTGGAGGTTCTCTCGTCCTTGAGTTCGTCATCGACGGTGATGCGGCAGCTGATCGTGCTGCCGTCGCCCTGGGCCACGATGTTGGGGAACACCGACGGTGCGGTGGATTCCAACCGCAGCGTCCACGGCAGGGTCACCCCGTCGATGCGCTGGGGCTGAGCGTCGAGATCGAGATAGTTCACGTCCGCGGTGGCCCCGGGCTCGCCGTAGATCTCATAGACCACGACTTTGGGGTCGAACGGTTTGGTGTCATCGACCTTGGCACTGGAGATACCCGAACCGCCGCCTGCGCCGAAGAACGTGCGTACCCGCATCACCGTGAACCCGCCCACCAACACCACCACGATGATGATCAACGGAATCCAGAACTTCCTTGCCAGGCCTGAAATCGAAAACTGTTTCCGGCGAGGGGTTTTCGTCGCGTTGGTCGTCGCGTTGATCATCGTGAAAAGGCACCGGTCCGTCGGGTGTGGGCAATGTGGGCAATGTGCAGGTGGGGCGAGGTCGACACGCAGGCGGCAGGACAGCCCGAGGGGGAGGGCCTGTTCGCCATGTTCACCTCGATCCGTCTCGTTGTCTAGCCGAATGGCTAACCAGAACTTAGCGAGATATTAGCCTATTTAAATGAGTCGCAAAACGGTGACACAGCCTTGACTCCGCGCGCCCAATGTCCAGCCTTGGATGATCGTCGAACGTTGCCCTGAGGTGCGCAGGGCGAGGTGGAGCGGCTTTTTCGTATTGCGCAAAAAGCAAGCGGGCCTCGGCGGAGCCACCGATTGTGATGGAGCTAACGGGAATAAAGCGGGGCCCCACCGCCGCGTGACCGGCGACGGGGCCCCGTCCTCATCGAACTCGGTGGCTAGTGCCAATCCCAGACGGACATGTCGTTGGGCGGGTAGTTCTGGCAGACGTCGGTGGTGTTGGCCGCGACGCCCTTGTTGTTGAAGAACAGCTTGGCCCAGTTCGGCCAGCGCCAGGACATGTTCTCGAAGAACGCGTTGGTGGCGGTGTTCTCGGAGTACTGGCGGCGGCCCGCGTAGTCCATGGAGAAGAACCAGTGGATCCGGTCCTGGGCGCCCTGCTGATCGGCGACCGGCTTGTTGTTGTAGTCGATCATGTAGCGCTCGTAGTACACCGGTTCGACGTCGCGGGCGGCGGCCATGATCTGCTCCGCGGTGCACGGCGTCCTGAGGATCCGGTTGGGGATCGGGTAGTCATCGGTGGCGTCGGCCGAGGCGATGCCGGCCCCGGCCAAGCTCCCGGCGACGGCACAGGCGGCCACTCCGGTACGGATCAGGTTCTTGACACTCTTGCGATTCAACATCTCGCTCCAAAGCTCTGAGATCGGCGTCGGGAATCAGACTACGGCCGGTTAGCGGCCTGTTCGTAGATAAAGCGCTGATCGGGGCAGTAGTAATTGATTGCGGTACCAAGGAACTGCCACGACTGGGCATCGGAGCTGTCCTTGGCCAGCTGCTTTTTCACGAAACCGACCGAGTCCTGGGCATTGTGGTCGACACCGTTGTGCAGTCGCTTGCACATGATCTTGGCGATCCAGGCGTTGTAGTCACGCTGCCCATAGATGCCGAAAGTGTGCAGCTCATTCGCGAAATCGGTGTCGGGATCGGCTTGTGCGGGAGCGGCGAAGGCGATAGCCGCCGCGGCGCCGATTGCTGCCAGACCTGCAAGCTTCATGCGGTGAATCTTAGCCCATCTAAGCCTGTTTCGTGTGTGCGGTTTACTCATCCGATTGCAGACACCATCGGGACATACTGTTCGGCGCTCGTCAGCGAACCGTGATGGCCGATCAACGACGACTCCATGGGCTCGACGGAACGCCGCAGCAACGCGGCGGCCCCGCGGGCCGCGGCGACGACGTCGCCGATGCGGGATCGGACGTCGTCGCGTACCCGCGGGCCGAACCACCCCTCAGCGATTGCCTCATCTCGCGACATCACCCACGCGGAATCGCCCAGGGTGGTGCGCCACGCCGCGAGAACGTCGTCGGCCGCCCCGGCGGCGGTGTAGACGTGGCGGGCGCGGGCCTCGCCGCCGATGGCGGTCACGCCGTCGCGCAGCGGTTCACACTCGTCGATGTCGTGCACGGCGGCCGGGTCCACGGTGACCATCCCGTGGTCGGCCACCACGGTCAGCAGGCATTCTGACGGCAGGGCCTCCAACACCGATTCCACCAGGCGGTCGACCTGCCGCAACTGCATCCGCCACGCAGGCGAGCCGGGTCCGTGCAGGTGGCCCACCAAGTCGAGGTCGGCGTGGTATCCGTAGCAGAAGCCGCTGCCCGCGACGGCTGCGATGACCCCGGCCGCGAGATCGCCGAGTGCGGTCACCCCGACATAGCGTCCGCCGCGCAGGAGCGCCCGGGTCAGACCCGAACCGGCGTGCTCGGCGCCCGAGACGACCGAGACCTCGAACCCGGCCGCCCCAGCACGCTCGAAGGTGGTGGGCGACGGTTGAATCAACTCGGGCACCACACGGTCGCGCAGGTCCGGCCCCCACGGATGGGGGCGCCACCGCAGCGCATTGATGACGTCGAATTCCGGACCGGCCTCGGGGACCCGGAACGAGTAGCCGACAAAACCGTGGTCGCCCGAGCGGCGCCCGGTGCCGATGGCCGCCAATCCTGCTGCCGTGGTCGATGGAAACCCGACACTCAGAGTCCGGGAGGGTGACTGGTCGGCCAAGGCCGTCAGGACCGGCGCATCGGCGGCATGGGTGGCGAGCAGTTCCGCGCCGAGCCCGTCGATCAGCAGGACACATGCGCCGCGGATCGGGCTGGACCAGAACAGACGCGGTTCGAATCCTGGCGCCCCCATCGCGGCGAGTACCGAGGGCACGACGTCGGCCAGGTGGGGTGCATCGGGATCGGGACGCGGAGACTCCACTCCGCGAGCGTGCCACAGATCACGTCAGCGGGTTTTGGCAATGCAGACCTCCCCGCAAGTGCGCCCGACCACACCGCTTTGCCCGGTACGCTGGGTTTTCATGAAGCCGATGAAAGCCGTGATCTTCGCTGCCGCTTTGGCGGTGTCCGCAGGTGGGGCGTTCAGTGGCATTGCCAGTGCCGATCCGGAGACGCCGGCGCCCGTCCCCGCGCCCGGCCCGCCTCCGGGCCCGGTCGATGCAGCACCGGCTGCACCCGCCGCGCCCGGTGCCCCCGCTGCGCCGGCTGCTGCGAAGGCAATGGACCACGACGGCCTCTTCATGGTCGGTACCGATATCCAACCCGGCAACTACGCCTCGGCTGGGCCGGTCGAGGGCGGCACCTGCTATTGGAAGCGGATGGCCGATCTGCACGGTGGCGACATCATCGACAACGCGTTCACCAAGAAGCCACAGGTCATCACGATCGAGGCCACCGACAAGGCGTTCAAGACCAGTGGCTGCCAGCCGTGGCAGCCGACCGACGCCGTCCCCGACACCCCAGCCAACGGCACCATCCCGGCATTGGTCGGCCAGGCCAAGCTGCGCGCGTGGATGGATTCACTCAACAACAACGCCCGCAATTACGACGGTTCCTCGGTGCCGATGCCCTGATGACCCGGCGCTGAGTGATCAGCCGGGCGGGATCAGCGGGGGCCGGCAGGCAGTCCCGACCGGGTCCCACCACCAGCCGTTGTCGCACATCGGGGGCGACGGCACCACCGGCGGGCGACAGTCGTTGGCCACCGGGTCCCACCACGCACCGTTTTCACAGCCCAACGGCACGACCGGCGGCCGGCACACACTTGCCACCGGGTCCCACCATTCTCCGGCCCCACAGTCGGCCCAGCTGACGGCCGGCGTCGCCACCGTGACTACCGCCATCAGACCGAGCGGTGCCAATACGGCGCCGATGCCTGCGGTGCAGCGGCCGATGATGCTGGTCATCTCAAACCTCCCCGAGAGATCACGTGACCCGACCCTATCTGGCCATCCGGTCGACGGCCAGGAATCGGACACGCCGCGTCGCCGCTGACCACGACGGTCACCGTTCCCGTGTCTGCGCGTCAATTTCTTTGCTGCACAAGATCATCCGAGCCCGCCGTCGCCGGCGGGCGGGAGTCGCCCAGGTGGTGCACACCGCGCGGACAGCGCGCCCCGTAACGGCACGCTGCTAGTCTGCGAGAGCTGCCGGTTGCGTCAATCGCGGGCCGATCCGCCCGGCCAGCCGCGGCAATGACATGACAAAACAGCGAAGTGACGAATCAGCTGAGTGGATACGGAAAAGGGTGTTGTGCGCGGCGCAGAGATCAAGGCCCTGACGGGTCTGCGCATCGTGGCAGCGGTGTGGGTGGTCCTGTTCCACTTCCGGCCCCTGCTGTATCAGGTGGCGCCCGATGTCACCAAGGCACTGGCTCCCGTACTCGACCGCGGCGCGCAGGGCGTCGACCTGTTCTTCATCCTCAGCGGTTTCGTCTTGACCTGGAACTACATCGACCGAATGGGGCCAACTTGGTCCACCCGGGCCACGTTGCACTTCTTGTGGCTGCGGTTGTCGCGGGTGTGGCCGGTGTATCTCGTCACGCTGCACCTGGCCGCGCTGTGGCTGATCTTCACGCTCAACGTGGGGCATATCCCGCCCGAAGACACCAGCGGCTACAACGCCGTCAGCTACGTGCGTCAGCTCTTCCTGGTGCAATTGTGGTTCCAGCCCTACTTCGACGGTTCGAGCTGGGACGGGCCCGCTTGGTCGATCAGCGCGGAGTGGTTGGCCTACCTGCTGTTCGGAGCGCTGATCATGGTGATCTTCCGGATCGCGCGGGCCACCCGGGCGCGCAGCCTGGTCCTGCTGGCCATCGCCGCCGCTGTGCCACCGGTGGTGCTCTTGATGGCCACCGGCCACTTCTACACCCCGTGGAGCTGGCTGCCGAGGATCGTCATGCAGTTCACCGCGGGTGCGTTGGCGTGCGCGGCGGTGCGCAAGCTGCACCTGACGGATCGGACCCAGAAGCGCGCGGGTTACCTGTCGATCGTGCTGGGCGTTGTGATCGTCGGCGGGCTGTACTTCTTCGACAAGCACCCGATGAACACCGTCGGCGACGCCGGCGGCATGGTCGATATCCTGTTCGTCCCGCAGGTGGTCGCCCTGGCGGTCGGCGTCGGCAGCCTCCCCGCGTTGCTGTCCACCCGGCTTCTGGTCTACGGCGGACAGATCTCGTTCGGCCTGTACATGGTGCACGAGTTGGTCCACACCGCCTGGATCTGGACGACCAGGCAATTCGAGCTGACCCTGACACCCACGCTCTCGGGCAAGTTGACGCTTCTCGGCCTGTTCGCGATCGCACTGGTCGGCGCGATCGCGCTCTATCACCTCGTCGAGGAACCGGCGAGGAGGTGGATGCGCAGAATGGTCGACATCCGTCCCGTTGACTCGGTCGGAAAGAAACTGCACCGAATCGACACCGAGCCCGAGGACACCTCCGACGAGGTTTCAGCGCGCGCGGGCTGACCCGTTGTAACCATCCAAAGCCGCTGTGCGACAGGTTGTTATGCCCTTGTTATCGCTGTGTCACCGGCCGCCTATCTACGGCCCAGCTTCACACCATAGGCTGTTCGGCGTATTGCGGTCCGGGACGAACTGAGTCTCGCTGGGAGTGGAGGTTGCAGTGAGTCGTCTGGCCACTTTCATTGTCTCGCTCGCCCTCGTGGTGGGGCTGTTCGCGCAGGCCCCTCAGCAGCGCTATGTCACCTCGGGCCTGGATCCCCAGATCAACCACATCGCGGTGATCGGGGACTCCTACACCACAGGCATGCTCGCCGAGGGCGGCATGGGACCGAGGAACTGGGCCCCGCTGGCCTGGCAGGAGTTGGCGCAACGCGGCGTGCAGGTGGATGCCGATGTGGTGGCCGAGGGTGGCGCCGGCTACGAGGCCCGCGGCAACCGCGGCAGCGTCTTCGCCGACCTGACCGCCCGAGCGGTGCAACCCGACGACGCGTTGATCGTCTTCTTCGGGTCGCGCAACGACAAGGACTCCGATCTGGGTGCGGTCACCAGCTTGAGCCACGATGCCCTGACCACGGCCCGGCAGTCCGCACCCACCGCTCGGATGCTGGTGATCGGTCCGCCGTGGGTGAATGCCGATGTGCCGCCGAATCTGCTGGGCGTTCGTGACATCCTGCGAGACCAGGCTCGGCAGGTGGGGGCGACATTCGTCGATCCGATCGCCGAGCGCTGGTTCTTCGATCGCCCTGAGCTGATCGGCGCCGACGGTATCCACCCGACCGATGCCGGCCATGCCTATATGGCCGACAAGATCGCGCCGTTGATCGGCAAGGAGCTTCCGCGCTGGGTCTGAGCGTGCGCATTCAGCCACTGGATGTGGTGCGGAACCGGTCTCGGTAGGCCTTCGGCGATACCCCGAGGTGGTTGACGAACACGCGTCGTAGGGTCTCGGCGCTCCCGAATCCGGCCAACCGGGCGGTTTCTCCGACCTGGCGGCCCGCGTCGAGGGCCGCTCGGGCGACATCGATCCGCACCGTTTCGACATAGCGCGCGGGTGTGGTGCCCAGCTCGGCCTGAAACAGCCGGGTCAGCTGTCGGGTGCTCAATGAGGCCAGCGCCGCAAGGCTTTTCACGTTGTGGTCTGCGGTCGGGTCAGCCGCGATCGCGTCGGTCACCCGTCGCAGCGCCGACTCCGCGGGCGCGTCCGACTCGACCAGCGCGGAGAACTGCGATTGGCCGCCGGCGCGCTTGAGGTACACCACCAGTGACCGTGCGACGTTGCGTACCAGCTCAGCTCCGAAATCCGATTCCACCAGTGCCAATGCCAGGTCGATGCCCGCCGACACTCCGGCCGAGGTGTAGACGTCTCCGTCCCGGATGAAGATGGCGTCGGGCTCGACCGAGATCGTGGGATACGCCCGCGCCAACAGCCGTGCGTGCCGCCAGTGTGTGGTGGCCCGGCGACCGTCGAGCAGGCCGGCCTCGGCCAGAATGAAGGACCCCGTGCAGATCGACGCCAGCCGTCGGGTCCGGGTGGGTAGGTCTCGCAGCGCTGCCACCAGCCCGGGATCGATCGGCCGACCCACGAGATTGTCTCCGCCGGACACCAATACGGTATCCACGCCGGTGATCTCTGCGATCCGATCGGTCACCGCGAACCTCGTGCCGATCGAGGTGGTGACGTCGGCGCCGTCGACCGAGGCGATCCGGAGGCGGTAGTCGGCGCCGAACCGGTTGGCCTCGGCGAAAACCTCGGCGGGTCCGGCGGCATCCAGGAGTTTCATCCCGTCGAACACGACGATCACGACCTCACGTGGCCCCACCGCCTGTGCCATCGGTCCATTGTGTCGCTTTCTGTGGGAAAGGTGGCGCATCGGACATGGGCCGGGCCGAGGGCCGCGTCGGAGACTGGTTGCACCGTTAGCACCTGAACCCGCCTACCCACTGATCCACGTTTGAGAGAGACACATCATGACGACTTCACTGACCAACAACATCGCCGGGATCGACCTGCCGGACACCGCGCTGGTGCGGGAGACCACCGAGTACATCCGCGACGTCGAGGATGACCTGTTGTTCCACCATTCTCGCCGGGTGTTCTACTTCGGCGCGCTGCAAGGCCAACGCCGGGGGCTGACGCCCGATCTGGAATTGCTGTACGTGGGTGCGATGTTCCACGACCTCGGACTCACCGAGCGGTACCGTGCGACCTCACAATTGCGTTTCGAGGTCGACGGTGCCGATGCCGCGCGGGACTTTCTGTTGCAGCGCGGGGTCGACGAGGCCGCCGCGCGCAAGGTCTGGCTGGGAATCGCGCTGCACACCACCCCGGGCGTGCCGGAGTTCCTCGATCCCGAGATCGCGCTGGTGACAGCGGGGGTCGAAACCGATGTGCTGGGGATCGGCCGTGATGGCCTGACCCCGGACGAATTGAGTGCCGTCACCGCCGTGCATCCTAGGCCGGACTTCAAGAACCGGATCCTGCGCGCATTCGCCGATGGGGTGCAGCAGCGGCCGGGGTCGACGTTCGGCACCGTCAACGCCGATGTGCTCGCACATTTCGACGACTCGTTCGTGCGCGAGGACTTCGTCGAGGTGATCCGGAACAACAGCTGGCCGGAATAGCCTGCCCCGCAGCCGAATTCCGCTATCAGCTCTCGCTGGAGCGACGTTCGGCGAGCTCCCGCAGCGGTGCCGGCAGGGCATCAGCCCGCAGGATCTCGGGCAGGTGTTGTGGCTCAAGCGTCAGCGCCCGGAACACGAATCCGATGGTGATGTCATGGTCGGGCCTGTCGGTCACCACGATCTCGTCGCCGGCCGATACCGACCCGGGTGTCACCAGGCGCAGATAGGCACCCGGAATCGCCGCTCTGGTAAAGGTTTTGACCCATCCGTTGATCTGCAACCAGGTGGCGAAGGTCCGGCACGGGATGCGCGGTCGGGACACCTCGAGCTCGAGCCCGTCGGACCCGACCCGCCACCGTTCACCGATGACGGCGTTGGTGACGTCGATGCCCGCGGTGGTCAGGTTCTCGCCGAACACACCATTGGCGATCTCCCGGTCCAGTTCGGTCTGCCAGGCGTCGAGGTCTTCCCGCGCGTAGGCGTACACCGCCTGATCGTTTCCGCCGTGGAACTGATGGTCGCCGATCGTGTCGCCGATCAGGCCGCTACCGAGCCCGCCGTGCATCGGGCCCGGAGCGCGTACCGCGACCGCCCCGTCGACAGGCCGCTTGTCGATGCCGGTGGTGGCGCCTGCCTCGGCCGGATTGGGTCGTGGATGTGCGATATTGACCGTCAGTACCTGCGCCATGACAGCCAGCGTAGTTGCTCAGTAACTTGGTGTCGCAACACGATTCGGGACGGCCGGCGGTGGTGGCACCGGCAGGCACAGTCCGGTCGCCAGGTCGAGCTGCCGGCCCGGCACACAGAACGGTGAACATCCGTTGGTGACGCCCGTTTCTCCGGGCGCGCACGCCGAGCTCGGGGCCGGCGTCACGATCGTGGCCACGGCCATCGACCCGGCCGACAGCACCGCCGCGGACACCACGGTGAACATCCCGCGCCACACTGCGCTCGTCATTGGTTGTCTCCTCATGAGTCGCACCTGACCGGCCTATGCGCGCAGTGTAGGCCGCGCATACCGGAGGCGCGGGCAGTTGCCCCGTTGTCGGCCGGTGGCCGGGTCGGTCCGCTAGCGTCACGTGGTTGTGCAGACCCTGATCGACTTCGACCGTGCGCCCGTCTTCGCCATTCCGACCATCGAGCCGGTCGGTGGGCTCACTGTTCGGGAGGGCGTGCTCCTCGAGGGGCCGCAGGGATGGGGGGAGTTCAGCCCGCTGCCGACCGACCGGGCGCTGGGTCGTTGGCTCACCGCGGCGACCGAGCCGGGCACCGTCGGCTGGCCCGACCCGGTGCGTGGGCGAATTCCCATCGCGGTCACCGTTCCCGCCGTCGACGCCGCACACGCTCACCAGATCGCGGCGGCATCGGGCTGCCGGACCGCGGCGGTCGAGGTCGGCGCGGGTGGACTGGCGCAGGATGTCGAGCGGGTGCGGGCCGTGCGCGACGGGCTCGGTGCGGGCGGGGTGATCCGGTGTGACGCCAAGGGGCGGTGGGATCCGGACACCGCGGTCACCGCGATCGCGGCCCTCGACCGGGCGGCCGGTGGACTGGAGTTCGTCGAGCAACCGTGCCGGACGATCGATGAACTCGCGCAGGTCAGACGTCGGGTCGAAGTGCCCATCGGGGCCGGTGAGTCGATTCGCGACGACGACGACCCGATGGGCCTGCGCCTGGGAGAGGCAGCTGACATCGCGGTACTCGCCAGCGGACCGCTGGGCGGGGCGCGGCGTGCATTGCGGGTCGCCGAGTCCTGCGGGCTGCCCTGTGTGGTCAGCTCGACGCTGGAGACGACCATCGGCCTGGCGGCGGGGCTCGCGCTGGCCGGCGCGCTCCCTGAGTTGGCGTTCGCGTGCGAGTTGGGGACCAGAGGATTTCTCGCCGGCGACCTCGTCGCGGATTCCCGTTCTCTCCTTGCGGTCGACGGCTACCTGCCGGTGGCTCCGATGCCCCCCGCTCCGCAGCGTGACCGACTCGAGCGGTACGCAGTCACCGACCCTGCGCGACTGACATGGTGGCGCGAGCGCCTGCAGAGCGCCATATCTGCCTCTTGAACAGCCCTGATGCATGTTCCGGGCGGTCGCCGAGCGACCCGGCCGGGAACGCTCCGCCGAACAGATTCAAGTAGCGCACTACGCATGTGTGCGCCGGCCCGGCAACTCGAGAATCGACTTGGTCAGCTACCGCTGGCGGGAAGATCCAACGGAGGATGCCATGTCGTTGTTCGCCAAGCTCTCGGAACTCCGGGCCGTAAAGACCCAGGACTCCGGTGGGACCGACGAGCTCAGTATCAGCAGAGCTGATGGATTCCAGTTCAAGGCTGTGTCGATGTGCCAGGGGGATGTGGTGGATCTGGACCGACTGCTGCCGTTCGACGGCCGGCTGGAGATCGTGTTGCGGGAGGTGGATGTGCGTACGGACGAGATGGAGGACGTCGGCTCGATATTCATCTGTTCGGACGAGTTGGGACGAGGAGAGCTCACCCAGCAGTTCAGCGGGGCGGGCGCACTGTACGACCTCACCTACAAGGTGATCTGAGAATCTCAGTCCTGCACGGCCTTGGCGATCGCCACACAGGTCGTCAACGAGTCCGCGTCGGGATCGGCCGCCTCGGTCAGCTCCCACATCGCGTTGTGCAGCATGCGCACGATCACCCAGGCCCTGGCCCGGTCCGCATCCAGGCCGGCCGCATCGACCAGGGTCGACAACCGCCGCCGGACCCCGTCGCGGACGTAACCGGCCAGCTCGTCCCACCGGTTCCACAGCATCGGCGCGACCTCGTAGTGCGGGTCTCCGCTCATCGGCTTGGGATCGATCACCAGCCACGGCTCGCGGTCGGCGGCGAGGACGTTCTCGTAGTGCAGGTCGCTGTGGATCAGGGTGCCGGTGGTCGCGGGATCGGTGGCCAGATCCTTGCCGAGTGTGATCGCCTGCTCCACCAGCCGACGCGGAACCGGGGCGTTGCGGGGGAGTCGTGTCAGGTCGGCGGTCCACCGTTCGGTGCATTGGGCGAGTGACCGCAACTGCGGCAGGGCCGGCACGTGAAGCCGGGCGTAGAGCTCCGCGACGATCTCGCAGGCCTCAATGTCCCACAGCTCGTTGAGGTTTCGCTGTTGTAACCGTTCCAGCAACATCGTCCGGCGGTGCGGATCGGCCCGCAGCAGCCGGACCGCACCGGTACCCGCCCACCGGCGTAGCGCCAGGTGTTCGTGTTCGGACTCATCGTCGGGGAAGGCGGCCTTGAGGACCGCCAACGCCCCTTCGCCGGTCCGCACCGGCAGCACGATCGAGCAATAGCCGTGAAAGGCAGGCCCGTCGGCGTGCAGGTCCCATTCGTCGAACTGGTCCCGGATCATTCGCGGCAGGCCATCGACCCACGCTTGCCACTGCGGTCCCCGCGCGCCCATCGCGCGCACCGCCTCGGGCAGATCGATCATCGCGATCCATCGTCGCACCCCGGCCTGCCCGCCGAGCACCCGGTTTTGACAGACTGTGCCCCATGGCACAGATAACCTTCAAGGGAAACCCCATCAACACGGTCGGCGACCTGCCGGCAGTCGGTAGCCCGGCCCCCAGCTTCTCGGTCACCGGCACCGATCTCGGTACCGTCACCAACGATCAGTTCCAGGGCAAGTCAGTGCTGCTGAACATCTTCCCGTCGCTGGACACCGGGATATGCGCCGCCAGCGTGCGTACCTTCAACGAGCGCGCCGCTGCCGGCGGCGCCACGGTCCTGTGCGTGTCGAAGGACCTGCCGTTCGCGCTCAGCCGTTTCTGCGGAGCCGAGGGGATCGAGAACGTCATCACCGCGTCGGCGTTCCGCGACAGCTTCGGCGAGGATTACGGAATCACCATGGCCGATGGTCCGATGGCCGGTCTGCTGGGACGCGCCGTCGTCGTCATCGGTGCCGACGGCAACGTGGCCTACACCGAACTGGTGCCCGAGATCGTTCAGGAGCCCAACTACGACGCCGCGCTGGCCGCGCTCTGATCGTCGTAACCCTTCCTCACCGGCGCGCCTCGCGCCGGTGAGGGACCGGCAGGCACTCAGATCGGCCACTGCTCGCGGCGATAGGCCGCATCGAAGAACATCCACTCGTATTTCGCCGTGACCACGAAATGGGCTCGTGCAGCGGCTTCGTCCGCCCCACCCAGAGTCGGTCCGACCCGATCCGTCAGATCGAGCACCTCGGCGACAGTCGCGGCGAACTCCTCACCGCCGTAGCTGTCGATCCAGCGCTGATAGCGCCGATCAGGCGATCCGCGTTCCAGCAATGCCGCGCCGACCTGAGCGTAGATCCAGTAGCAGGGCAGAACCGCCGCCAACCCCTCGGCGAAGGTGCCGCTGTAGGTAGTGGCCAGCAGATAACTCGTGTAGGCGCGCGTGGTCGGGGTGACCGGCGTCGCGTTGAGCGCCGCGACATCCAGCCCCAGCTCGGGCAGAAGTTCGTTGTGCAGACCCAGTTCGACATCGAAGACCTCGGCGGCATGTCGGGAGAACATCGCCGTATCGGCCAGGGTGGGGGCCTTGGCGGCGACGATCGTCAGCGCGCGGGCGTAGTCGCGCAGGTAGTGCACGTCCTGTGCCACGTAGTGGGCGAATGCCGCGTCATCCAGGCTGCCGTCGGTGAGGCCGGTCAGAAACGGGTGCGCGAGGATCGCGGTGTACGTCGGCTCGATCGCCTCCCAGAGCCGGGCCGACCAGGATTGCGGGTTCGCATCGGGGTGCATACCACCATGGTCTCAGGTGATCCGCAAACGTTGTGTGCCCCGTCGGCGTGCCGTGCACCACAACGATTTTCGCGGTGGGGAGGTCAAATCTGACCTGCCCCGCGCACTTTGCCGAAGCAGCCGGCCGGCAACCCGGCGTCCTGCGTGGACGGCAGTGCGGCGGCCACTGTCACGACTGCTGCCCAAAGCCGTTCCGGTAACCGTTGGGTCACGGTACTGCATCTGATCGAGCTTGTGCCCCAATCTAATTGGGAAAATGGATCGTTGGGCGGTACAAATGGTTGACTCGGCTGACAACGACCAGCGGCCGGTGTCGCCTTCTGGTGGTCGAGAGAGTTGATGTTCGATGAGACGTACCTTTGCCCTTCTGTTCGGTCTGGCATTCCTGGTAGCGGCTCCCGGACTAGCCGGCGCCGCACCGATCGAACGCCCGACCGGCAACCAGCGCTTTGTCGATCTCGTGATCTCCCGCGCGCTGTCACAGCGCGGTGTGCCCTTCAGCTATGGCGGCGGGGACATGAACGGGCCCACCCGTGGCGTCGCCCGCAGCCTGCCCGCGCCCGGCCTGGCTCCCGTGACGCCGCCGCTCGCGGGCGGCGGTCTGACACCCGGACTGTCGACTCCCGTGGTCACCGCTCCGGTCGCTCCGGTGCTGACCCCCGGTTTCGGCGTTGCGCCGGATCCGTCGGCGAATGTGGTCGGCTTCGATGCCTCGGGGCTGATCGTCTACGCGTTCGGTGGAGTCGGGGTGAAGATGCCGCGGTCCTCCGGCGAGCAGTACAAGGTAGGGCAGAAGGTGCTGCCCGCCCAGGCTCTGCCCGGTGACTTGATCTTCTACGGACCCGAGGGCACCCAGAGTGTGGCGCTCTACCTCGGGAACAACCAGATGATCCAGGGCACCGAGCCCGCTGTCGCGGTCACTCCGGTGCGCGGCGAGGGTATGACTCCCTATCTGGTCCGCATCATCGCCTGACGCTCGAGATTGTGTGTCTGAGGCGCCTCAACAGTCCGTAGGCTTTGAGCCGTCGACGACGAAGGGCGTATTGCATTGACGGAGCAGACACCTGCGACTACGCGGACCGTTTTTCCCGGCATCAGTTCGCGGGCGTGGGAGCATCCGGCGGACCGGACCGCGCTGACCGCGTTACGCCGGCTCAAGGGATTCGACCAGATCCTCAAGGTGTTGTCCGGGATGCTGCGCGAACGCAAGCACCGGCTGCTGTATCTGGCCAGTTCCGCCCGGGTGGGTCCGCGGCAGTTCGCCGACCTCGACGCGCTGCTCGACGAATGCGTTCAGGTGCTCGACGCCCAGGTGCGCCCGGAGATGTTCATCATCCAGTCGCCGGAAGCCAATGCGTACTGCATCGGCATGGAGGACCCGTTCATCGTCATTACGTCGGGCATGTATGAACTGATGACGCATGACGAGATGCGGTTCGTCATCGGCCATGAACTCGGCCACGCCCTCAGTGGTCACGCCGTCTACCGCACGATGCTCCATCACCTGCTGCGGCTGGCGTCGTCGTTCGGCTTCGTCCCGATCGGCGGCTGGGCACTGCGCGCGATCGTCGCCGCCCTCCAGGAATGGCAACGCAAATCAGAACTTTCGGGCGACCGGGCGGGTCTGCTGTGCGGACAGGACTTCGACATGGCGATCCGGGTCGAGCTGAAGTTGGCGGCGGGCCGGCACCTCGACAAGCTCGACTCGCAGGCGTTCCTGGCTCAGGCACGGGACTATGACGCGACCGGCGACATGCGCGACGGGGTGCTCAAACTGCTCAACCTGGAGCTGCAAACGCATCCCTTCTCGGTGCTTCGCGCGGCGGCGCTGACGAAGTGGGTCGATACCGGTGGATACGGCGCGATCATGGCCGGCAACTATCCGCTGCGGTCCGACGATGCGACGGCGAGCTGGACCGATGACGTGAGTGCGGCGGCACGCCATTACAAGGACGGGTTCGACCAGTCCAACGACCCGTTGATCCGGGGCATTCGGGATGGCTTGGGCGGCGTGGTCGACGGGGTGGGGCAGGCCGCGACGAGTGCGGCCGACTCGATGGGCCGCAAGATCTCCGAGTGGCGTCGCAACACCAAGCCGAGCGAGGAATAGCGCGCCGGTGGGTAGTTGCCGTCGGATCAACGGTAAGCCCCTAGACTAGGCGCTCGTGGGCATCCTGTTTGGCTTCGCGCCGTGGATCATCTATTGGGTACTCGTCGGCAACGTGCCGTTCGTTGTCGCTGTGCTGGTGGCGCTGGCGACGGCCATCGCGACGTTCACGATCAGCCGGATCTCTGGCACGCCGGGACGCACCCTGGAGGTCGGTGCACTCGCTACCTTCACCGTGCTCACGATCTTGACCCTGGTGCTCAGCCAGGATGTCATGGAGCGCTGGATCCAACCGCTGAGTACTGCGGGGATCTTCTTGGTCGCCCTCATCGGCCTGCTGATCGGCAAGCCGTTCGTGCTGGAGTTCGCCGCGGCGGGCCAACCGCCCGGAGTCGTGGAAAGTGACCTGTTTCAACGGATCGTGAAGGTCCTGAGCTGGATCTGGGTGGGTGCGTTCGCCGGGATGACGATCTCCTCGGCGATCCCGCCGATCGTGCAGAGTGACGCCACGATTCTGGACACAAAGACTCCACTGCCGTTCATCTGTTACTGGGTCATCCCGTTCATCCTGCTGGGCCTGGCCGCGATGGCCTCACGTGTTCTGCCCGACCGAATGACGGCCGGCATGAACGACATCGTGCGCAAGACCACCTTCGTGGCGTTCTCCGAAGCCGAGATCGACCAGCTCTACTACCTGGCCCAGGAGCATGCCAACCGCGAGGTCGGCGCCGGACAGGAGGCCTATGACGTCCGGGTCGGCGGTTCGGGAACTCCGTTGGTGGGCGATGAATCCCGCCTGTCGTGGCCCTCGACGTACAAGGTGCGCGACCGCAAGCGGTAGTCGGGCGTGACTCAGCCGGCCGGCATCATCCCGAGTAGGCCGAACATCATCACGATGCCGGGCAGCAGGTTGGTCACCTGGTGCGCGATGATGCCGCCCCACAAACTCCCGGAATAGAGCCGGGCCAACGCAATTGGGATTGCCACCACCAGTAGCAGCGGTGCCCGCTGAGGTTCGAGGTGGGCGAGCGCGAACACCAGGGTGGACACCGTTACCGCCGTGACGCGTCCCCAGCGTTGTTCGAGCGCACCCCACAGCAGGCCGCGGTACACCACCTCTTCGCAGATCGGCGCGATGACCGCGACCAGCAGCAGGACGGTGATCGCCACCGGCCAGGTGGTGCGAACGCCTTCGAACACGCCTCCCACCGCCGACGTCGCGTCGGGCCCGACGATGGATTGGTAGAGCAACGCGGCAGGCAGCGTGACGAACAGTCCGCCGATGCCGAAGGCCAAACCGAGACCGATGGCACGCCAGGACCATTGCCACCGGAAGTCGATGCGGGGACCGTTGCCTCGCCATGTCGCGATCGCGACGGCCAGGGCCGCGGCGACCAGTGTCGGCACTCCGATCGCCAGGGTGATCAACCAGGGCGGTGGTGCGCCGGGAGGTGCGAACAGTCCGAACGATGCCGAGGTGAGCAGATAGACGGCCTCGACGATGACGAACGCACCGAGGCCCCAGCGGTGCGTGGGCCCGGCCGGTACGGTCGGCACTTCCTGAACGGCATCCATGCGGCCAGAGGCTACTGGCCCTGGACGGCCACCGTCACTTGGTCCCGAAGATCCGGTCACCGGCGTCTCCGACCCCGGGAACGATGTACCCAGCCGCGTCGAGTTCCCGGTCCAGTGCCGCAGCGTAGATGGGCACCTCGGGGTGTGCCTGCTGCATCGCCGCGACCCCCTCGGGGCAGGTCAGCAGGCAGACGAACTTGATGGATCGGGGCTCGTATTCCTTGATGCGGTCGATGGCGGCGACGGCTGAATTGCCAGTGGCCAGCATCGGATCGACGACCACCACGTCACGTTCGTGTAGATCGCCGGGAAGCTTGAAGTAGTACTCCACGGCCACACGCGTTTTCGGGTCGCGGTAGAGGCCGATGTGGCCGACCCGGGCGCTCGGAACCACGCTGAGCATGCCTTCCAGAATGCCGCTGCCGGCGCGCAGGATCGACACGAAGACCAGCTTCTTGCCGTCGATCACGGCTCCGGTCGTGGACTCCAGCGGGGTCTCGATGTCGATGTCGTGCACCGGGATGTCACGCAGCACCTCATAGCTCATCAGCATCGAGATCTCGTTGAGCAATTGGCGGAACCCGTTGGTGGACACGTCTTTCTGTCGCATCAGGGTCAGCTTGTGCTGAATCAGCGGGTGGTCGATGACATGCAGGTTGCCCATGGCTGACTCTCCTAGAAGACCGTGCCGTCGCTGATGATGGACAACGGAGGGCGGCCATCGCGCAGGCGTGCGGCGAGTTCCCGCCCGGTCGCCCAGGTTCCGCCCTCCAGTACGCAGGCCAGTGGCAGCTGCGGGGCGTTGAGATGGCGGCGGATCAGCGGCGCCAGCTCGTCGAGCAGTGCAACGGTCAGCGCCCGCCATTCGACCACGATCTCGTCGCCCACCGCCCAGTCTCTCTCGGCGAGTGCGGGATCGCGTAACCGCAGTACGCCGGTATCGAGCAGCAGACCGCCATTGCGGTATTCGGGCAACCCGGTCAGCGTATCGAGATCGGTGACCTGTACACCTGCCCATTCGAACGGCTCCAGGAGCGAGTAGGTCAGCCACTGCGAGAGCTTGTGAAACGGCATCCATCCGCGCGAGAGGCCGGGACCGGGGACCGCCCGATGCCTCCAGCAGTCACCGAGCGGTTGGCCACCGATGGCATTGTCGGTGAGCCACACTCCGGACAACGTGTCCAACACCGTCGAGAGCAGGTCGTCGGCCGCGACGGTCGGACCTGTCACGGTGTCGAACAACCCGCCGGGACGACCCTGCGGGCCGAACACATCGGGGCGAGCCGCCAATTGCGTGCCCAGCCGGTGCAGCAGCTCGACCCGACCGGCCAGCCCCACCAACGGATTTCCGGGACCCACCTGGAAGGCGCCGGCCAGACTGTCGGCGTCGAGGCGGTTCAGCGCGGTGGCATCGGCCCGCAGCGGATCGCTCGCGTCGTCGGAGAACAATCCACCGCAGAACGCATGCCAACTGGCCACCCCCAGCCCTTCCGATCGGGTCAGCCGAAGGCCCGTGCCGGATTCGAGGTAATGCCAGTCGGTTCCGGCCCCGGCATCCAGCAATACGCTGATCACGACCAGGTCGATCATCGAGCGGGCCTGGGTTGCGCCAACCACACCGGTTGTGCGCGTTGCCAACTCTGCGCGGCGGTCCAGGCCGCCGGCCTCGAAATGGCGCCACCGGCTGTGGTACGGGATGGCGAGCGTGGGGTAGCGGGTGCGGGTGACTTCGGCGACCTCGACTGCTGCGTGGTCCAGGGCGTCGTCGTCGACCGCGAACCAGGGCGAATCGCCGGCACGAGCGCGCTGCAGAAGATGTTGGGCCCGTTCGCGGATCGCGGCGGTGGTACGAAGGGCGGCGACGGCCGCCGAGCCGTCCAAGGTTGCGGTCATGGGGCAAGTCCGCGGCCCTTGGCGATCTTGAGTTCGTCCGCGCCCGGCACCGGCCCCGGGGTGAAGTAGCCGGCGGCCATCTTGGCGTCGATCTCGACCCGGGCGTCGGCGGGGATCAGGTCGTCGGGGATGTTGACCCGCTCGCCGACCTCGATCCCCGAACCGGTGATCGCGTCGTATTTCATGTTGCTCATCGAGACCAGGCGGTGGATCTTGCGTACCCCCAGCCAGTGCAGGACATCGGGCATGAGCTCCTGGAACCGCATATCCTGCACGCCCGCCACGCATTCGGTGCGGGCGAAGTACTGGTCGGCGGTGTCACCGCCGTCTTGGCGCTTGCGTGCGTTGTAGACCAGGAATTTGGTGACCTCGCCGAGTGCGCGGCCCTCCTTGCGTGAGTAGGCCACCAAACCGACGCCGCCACGCTGGGCCCCGGCGATACACTCCTCGATCGCGTGCGTCAGATAGGGCCTGCACGTACAGATGTCGGAACCGAAGACGTCCGAGCCGTTGCACTCGTCGTGTACCCGGGCGGTCAGTTCCACACTCGGATCGGCCAGATCGCGTGGGGCGCCGAAGATGTACACGGTCTGCCCGCCGATCGGGGGCAGGAACACCTCAAGGTCACCGCGGGTGACGAGTTCGGGGTACATGCCCCCGGTCTCCTCGAACAGCACGCGGCGCAGCGCGGTTTCGGTGCAGCCGAACCGGGCGGCCACCCCGGGAAGGAACCACACCGGCTCGATCGCGGCCTTCGTCACCAGCGCCGCACCATTTTCCAGGAGCACACGGCCATCCGGGTGCAGCCGGCCGGCCGCGATGGCCGTGGCGATCTCCGGCACGATGACATGAGCCTTGGTTACCGCGATGGTCGGCCGGATGTCGTAACCCGCCGCCAGTTCGGTGGTGAACGCGTCGGCGACCATCGCGCCCCAGGGATCCATGCTGACGATCGCATCCGGTTGGCTCCACTGCGGATACGGCCCGATCACGTCGGTGGGGGCGGTGTTGGTGAGATCGGCACGGTGCTCGGGCGAGAGCGCGCCCGCGGCAACGGCCAATGCGCGGTACACGCCATACGAGCCACTGTGGGTGCCGATCACGTTGCGATGCGCACGCGTGGTGGTGGTACCGATCACCGGACCGCGCTCGGCGGCGCTCGGTGCGGCCCACTGGATCGTCGGAGTACCCGCGACAGCACTGTGGGATGTCAGCCGGATATGCCGGGCCTTTGTCGGCTCCGCGGACACACCACCACCTGAGTCGGCGACCATTCCGGTGCTCCTTCCTCCGTGCATGTGCCCGGCTGAGACATTCCAGTCAACTCCGATTCGGCGGGTTCTGCATGCGGTGTGCCCGTACCGTCGGTCGGGTGCGGTGGATCGTGGACGCCATGAATGTGATCGGCTCGAAGCCGGACGGCTGGTGGAAGGACCGTCGAGGCGCGATGGTCGGTTTGGTCGAGCGGCTCGAGCGCTGGGCCTCGGCCGAGGGACACCGGGTGATGGTGGTGTTCGAAGGGCCGACGACGCCGCCGATCGAGTCCGCAGTCGTCGAGGTGGGTCACGCTCCGCGGGCGAGTGCGAACTCCGCCGACGACGAGATCGTGCGGTTGGTCGGGGCTGCTCCTCGACCCCGCGAGATCACCGTCGTGACATCGGACAGCGGGCTGGCCGCGCGCGTCCGCGAGGCTGGCGCGCTCGTGCAGCCGGCCGCCGGATTCCGCGATCTGATCGAGCGATTCTGAGTATCCGGGCGTTACGGTGCACTACCGTCACGACATGCTCGACGATGCGGTCAGCATCAGCGGTGTGGACCTGACCGATCCAGCGGTGTATGAGGCGGGTGTGCCATTCGAGGCATTCCGGGAACTTCGGCGGCGAGCTCCGGTGGCGTGGCATCCGTATTCGGACGGAGCGGGCTTCTGGGCACTCACCGGCTATGACGAGGTCCTCGCGGTGTCTCGGGACAGCGCGACGTGGTCCTCGCAACGAACCGGAGTGCTCTTCGACGTTCCGCTACCGGAGAATTCGTATCAACTCGAACTCATGATGCTGACGATGGACCCGCCGCGGCACAGCGCGCTTCGGACGCTGGTCAGCAAGGGGTTCACCCCGCGACATGTCACCCAGCTGCGCGAGCGGCTGGGCTGCCTGGCCGCCGAGATCGTCGACGGGGTGCTGGACCGCGGTGAGTGTGAATTCGTGTCCGACATCGCCGGCGCGTTGCCGTCGTATGTGATCGCCGAACTCCTCGGCATCTCCCACGAGGACGGTCGCCGCTTGTATTTCCTCACCGAGGCCATGAACTCGGAGCACGTCGGCGAAGCCACAGACACGGTGCTGCAGGCGCAGATCGAAATGTTTGAGTACGCGTCGGCGCTGGCGCAACGCAAGCGCGCCGAACCGGGCGATGACATTGCGACCGCGCTGCTCAATGCCGAGGTGGACGGCCAACACCTCACCGACCTCGAATTCAACATGTTCTTCCTGTTGATGATCAATGCCGGGGGAGACACCACCCGCAACCTGGTCTCGGCGGGAACACTGGCGCTATTGGAGCACCCGGACGAACACGCTCGGCTGGCGGCCGACCCTGGGCTGCTGTCCACGGCGGTCGAGGAGATGCTCCGCTATGTCAGTCCGGTGACCGCATTCACCCGCACGGCAACGAAAGACACTGAACTGCACGGCGTTCATATCGCCGAAGGCGAGCGGGTAGCGATGTTCTTCCCGTCGGCCAATCGCGACGAGGCACATTTTACCGATCCCGACCGGTTCGACATCGGACGAAATCTGAATCCGCACCTGGCTTTCGGTGGCGGCGGAACACACTTCTGTCTCGGCGCGAACCTGGCCCGGGTGGAAGCGGCGGCCATCTTCCCCGAAATTCTGCACCGGATGAAGGATCTCGAGGTCACCGGGCCGGTGCAGCGAGTGCGTTCGAACCTGATGAACGGCATCCATTCGATGCCAGTGCGGTTCAGCGCAGCGTGATCAGCTCGCCGGCGGTCGCGCAGGCCGCAGGCGTACCGTCTCGACCTCTTCGTCGATGATCAACTGCCGCAGGGTTTTCCGGTCAAACTTTCCGCTGGACAGGGTCGGTATCCGGTCACCGGTGGTCAGCGCCCACCGGGTCGGCACCTTGTAGGCGGACAATTGCTCCCGCGCATAGTCGGCGAGGGCGCTCAGGTCGAGATCCGCGGTGGGCACCACGACCGCGCAGACCTCCTCGCCGCGTTGCGGATCGTCGATGCCGACGACCACACATTGCGCCACGCCGGCAGACGCGGCGATGACCGCCTCGACCTCCAAGGGGGAGACGTTGGCCCCGGCGGCCTTGATCAGATCGGTGGTGCGCCCGACATAGAACAGACGGGGGTCGCCGTCGCGCCGGTACACCTTGTCGCCCGTGTGGTACCAGCCGTCGGCGTCGAAGGTCTCCGACCGTTCGCGCTTGTTGTACCCGGCCATGACCCCGATACCGCGGATCATGAGTTCGCCGGTCTCCCCGGACGCGACCGGGGAGCCGTGCTCATCGACGATGGCCATGTCGGTGAAGACGAATCCGCCTGCGGTCTCCGACATGGTGCGGTGCACCGGGAATCCGTCGGGCACATCGGTCATCGCGATATCCAGCGGGCCGTCGCGCAGCATCGGTGCACTGCTCAGGTCGCGGTCGGCGAACGACGGATGGTCGCGCAACCGCTGGGTGAACGCCGGCCAGCCCACAATCCCGGTGATCCGTTCCCGCTCAGCCAGATCCAGTGCGGTTTCCGGATCCAGTTTCGGCATGACCACCAGGGTGACGGGTTCGTGCAGGGCGCCGGTCACCGCGAGCAGTCCGCCGATCCAGAAGAACGGCATGGCGCACAAGATCCGGGACCGGTCCTGTGACCCGGTGATCGCCCGGATGGCGGCGGGCCAGGTCGAGGTCTGGCGCACCAGCGTGCCATGGGTGTGCAGGACGCCTTTGGGATCGGCGGTGGACCCGGATGTGTGCACCATGACGGCGAGGTCGGCGGGGGA
Source organism: Mycobacterium sp. DL99 (assembly GCF_004762045.1). Lineage (GTDB taxonomy): Bacteria > Actinomycetota > Actinomycetes > Mycobacteriales > Mycobacteriaceae > Mycobacterium. The sequence goes on along the minus strand of NZ_SJOM01000007.1, from coordinate 3,380,168 downwards.
GACCTCGGCCTCCGCGGCGGCCAGGACCTCGGCCGGTACCTGGTCGTCGGTCTCGTCGCCCTCGCGCGATGCCCACGGTCGGTTGCTGGCCCCGATCAGCGCGATATGGCGCAGATAGGGGGCGGCGCGCAGGGTCAGTCGGTTCGTGGCGTGGCCCGCCAGTTCGGGCAGGGCTGCCTCCAACCGTTCGGCGACGTCGATGTTGAGCACCGTGCTGGGGGCGACGAGCAGACCGATATCGGCCAGCCGCAACACTTTTGCGATCTCGGTGGGTGTGTACAGCGTGCTCAGCGGCACTGCCACCGCTCCGATCCGCGACACCGCGAGCCACCACGCCACCCACTCGGCACTGTTCGGGAAGAACAGGCCCACGCGACTGCCTTTGCCCACCCCTTCGTGCAACAGCCACCGCGCCAGCCGCGCCGACAATTGCTCGGCCTCGAGGTAGGTGAGCCGGCCGGTGGGGGTGACCAGGTATTCGGACTCACCGAACTCGGTGACACTGTGCCGAAGCAGCGCGGGCACGGTCAGCGGAGATTGCGTCACCCGCCCATCATCTCCAATGGGCGCGGGTAGGTCTGCCCGCGGTGGGTCAGTGACTCTCGCAGGCGGCGCATTCGTCACGTGGCGGGCGTGGGTCGTGGGGATTGTCGGGGTCGGGGTCACCGAACCACCGCGACGCCTCATGCTCGACGTAGGTGTCATGCCAGGACCACCACTCGTAGGGCTTGGTCTGCGGGTAGCCCGGCGGTGAGTCCTCCCAACTCTCCTGGCGGCCGAGCGCGGTCATGTCCAGGAAGTTCCAGGTGTTGACGAATACCTCGTCGCCCCGGCTGTCGATGAAGTAGGTGCGGAAGACCCGGTCGCCGTCGCGAATGAACGCATTGGTGCCGTGCCATTCGTCGACCCCGAAGTCCACGTCGAACTCTGCGCCCGCCCGGGGAACCATGGTGTACCACGGGTGGTTCCACCCCATGCGCGCCTTGATCCGGGCGATATCGGCCTGCGACCCGCGGGAGGCGTAGACGAGGGTGGTGTCGCGGGCGTTGAGATGGGCCAGGTTGCCGATGTGGTCGGCCATCAAAGAACAGCCGACGCAACCGTGCTCGGGCCAGCCGTGCACGCCGGGGTCGAGAAAGGCGCGGTACACGATGAGCTGCCGACGCCCGGCGAACAGGTCGAGCAGGGTGGCGGTGCCGCCGGGACCTTCGAACTCGTAGTCCTTGTCCACCGGCGTCCACGGCATGCGCCGGCGCAGGGCTGCGAGCCGGTCCCGCGCGCGGGTGAGTTCTTTTTCCTTGACCAGCATTTCGTCGAGTGCGGCCTGCCATTCCGTTGCCGGCACGATCGGTGGATTCTTCACGGTTGCTCCCGTCGTCGGTCCCTTGCGGTGCTCATCGAACATTCAACAAATCAGTTGAATAACCTGTCTCGAGAGAACCACGATCCACGGCTATAGTCAACAAGGTGGTTGAAGATCAAGTTCTGGACCGCGCATATTCGGCCCTGGCCGATTCGACTCGTCGTCGGCTGTTGGAGGCCCTGCGTGAGGGCGATGCCCGCATCAGCGACCTGGCCGCCCCGTTGCCCATGACCTTCGCCGGCGTCTCCCGCCATATCGGGGTGCTGGAAGCCGCCGGTCTGGTGCAGCGTGAAATCCGCGGTCGCGAGCACTGGGTGTCGCTCAAGCAGGACGGGTTGACGATGGCCCAGCAGTGGATGAGCGAGCAGACGGACTTCTGGTCGAGCCGCGCAGATGCGCTGGCCGCACGGTTGCGGCGTCAGGCGGGCTCCCGATGACCGACGCGCCGACGGTCCGCGTACAACGACTGATGCCTGCGGAGCCCGATGTGGTGTTCGACCAGTGGCTCGACCCGGAGTCGCTGCTGGAGTGGATGTGTCCCCGCCCGGTACGCTGCGTCGAGGTGGTGGTCGAGCCCCGCGTTGGCGGACTGGTGCGGTTCGACCTCGACGCTTCCGGTAGCAGCGTTCTGACCACCGGACAGTTTCTGGCCATCGAGCGCCCTCGCCTGCTCCGGTTCACCTGGAGCAACTCGAACTGGATCGATCCGACCGCCACCAGCATCGTCAATGTCGAATTCGAGCCGGCCGCCGACGGGCAGACGATGATGACCATCGAGCATTCCCTTTTGCCACCAGAGGAATTCGGCAACTTCCACAGCGGATGGACTCTCACGCTCGAGCAGCTGGCAATCTTCCTCGAGGGTGCCGCCACCTAGACTGCGGGCATGGACAGCGGCACCCAGGTTCAATACGAGGCTCCGGCAGGCCTGCTCCGCATCGAGGACTGCCTGGACGAGGCAGGCGGCATCGTGCTGCCCCCGGGGACGACCCTGATATCGCTCATCGACCGCAACATCGCTCATGTCGGTGACCTGGTCGCCTACCGCTACCTCGACTACAGCCACGCCGAGGAAGAGATCATCGAGCTGACCTGGACTCAGTTGGGCGTGCGGCTCCGGGCCGTCTCTGCGCGACTGCAGCAGGTTGCCGAGCGTGGTGACCGAGTCGCCATCCTCGCACCTCAGGGGCTTGACTATGTCGTCGGCTTCTTCGCCGCGATCAAGGCGGGCAACATCGCGGTGCCACTGTTCGCACCGGAATTGCAGGGCCACGCCGAACGACTCGAAACCGCGCTGCTCGATTCCCGTCCGACGACGGTGCTGACCACCTCCGCCGCCGATACCGCGGTGCAGGCGTTCCTGGCGAAGATGCCGGAGTCCGTGCGTCCCCGGGTGGTGCTCATCGATGAGGTACCCGATCATGAAGGGGACGACTTCGCTCCGATCCCGGTAGATCCCGACGACATCTCCCACCTGCAGTACACGTCGGGTTCGACGCGTGCCCCGGTCGGAGTGGAGATCACCCACCGTGCGGTCGGCACCAACCTGCTACAGATGATCCTGTCCATCGATCTGCTGAACCGAAACACCCACGGCCTCAGCTGGTTACCGCTCTATCACGACATGGGTCTGTCCATGATCGGATTCCCCGCGGTGTACGGCGGGCACTCGACGCTCATGTCACCGACCGCGTTCGTCCGGCGCCCCCAGCGGTGGGTCCGGGCCATGTCGGAGGCATCGAAGCACGGCCGCGTCATCACGGCCGCACCGAATTTCGCCTACGAATGGACCGCCCAACGTGGTGTGCCTGAAGCGGGGGAGGACATCGATCTGAGCAATGTGGTGCTCATCATCGGTTCCGAGCCGGTAATCCCCGAGGTGATAACGACATTCAATGAGGTGTTCGCGCCCTACGGGCTGCCGCCGACCGCGTTCAAGCCGTCGTACGGCATCGCCGAGGCGACCCTGCTGATCTCGACGATCGCTCCGGCCGAGCAGTCGTCGGTGGTTTACTTCGACCGTGAGCACCTCGCCGTCGGGCGTGCGGTCCGCGTCGACGCGCACGCTGAAGGTGCCGTCGCCCATGTGTCGTGTGGCCATCCGGCCCGCAGCTTGTGGGCGGTGATCGTCAACCCCGCGACTGCCGACCGACTCTCCGAGGAATTGCCCGACGGTGAGATCGGGGAAATCTGGTTGCACGGCAACAACATCGGTCGGGGCTACTGGGGTCGGCCCGAGGAGACGCGCAAGACATTCGGGGTGTCGCTGCACTCGCGCCTTGCCTCGGGCAGTCACGCCGACGGGCTTCCCGGGCACGCCACCTGGCTGCGCACCGGCGATCTCGGGGTGTATTTCGAGGGGCAGTTCTATGTGACCGGGCGGCTGGCCGACCTGGTGCAGATCGACGGTCGCAGCCACTACCCACAGGACATCGAGGCCACCGTGGCGGACGCCTCGCCACTCGTCCGGCGCGGCTATGTCACGGCATTCACCGTGACCACTGATGCCGGCGCCGATGGTGACGGCGCCCGGCTGGTGGTGATCGCCGAACGCGCGGCCGGCACCAGCCGCGCCGACCCTCGGGAGGCTGTTGAGGCCATCAGCGCTGCGGTGGCAGCGCGGCACGGGCTGAGGGTGGCGGATCTGCGTTTCCTTCCGGCAGGTGCGATCCCGCGGACCACGAGCGGCAAGCTGGCCCGGCTGGCCTGTCGCGGTGAGTATCTGGAGGGCACCTTGGGCGTGCGGTGACCGTTCGCCGCAGGCATGCTGCTGGGTATGAGCAGAGACGAGATCACCGCCGCGATCGTGGAAGCCCGCCTGACCAAGGGCCTGACCTGGCAGCAGCTGGCCGATGCCATCGACAAACCCGTGGTGTGGACGGTGTCTGCGCTGCTCGGACAGCATCCGGTTCCGGTCGAATCCGGCAAGATCATCGTGGACCTGCTCGGATTGGACGAGTCGGCGATCCCGGTGCTGGCCGCGGTGCCGATGCGTGGTGGACTGCCGACGGCCGTGCCCACCGACCCGACCATCTACCGCTTCTACGAGGCGCTTCAGGTGTACGGCGGCGCGCTCAAGGAACTCATCCACGAACAGTTCGGTGACGGCATCATGAGCGCCATCAACTTCAGCCTCGACGTGCAGCGCAAATCGCACCCTGCCGGTGATCGGGTGGTGGTGACGTTCGACGGAAAGTTCCTGCCGTACGACTGGACTGCCGCGGAAAAATAGCATCCGCGGCTAGTTGACGTTCGTCCCGGCTGATGTCTGGCTATGGCCAAGTGGGGCGCCGACGGTCGATGATTACCTGATATCAGACGGCGACGGTAAGGATCTCCATGTCTACACATCGAGCTGTTCACGTCCAGTCTTCCGGCGGTGCCCTGGAACTCGTTGACGCACAAACCCTCTCACCAGAGCGGGGGCAGGTACGGGTGGCAGTGGCCGCGTGCGGGGTCTGCGGCACCGATCGGGCCATCGTCAACGGCGGGTTCCCGGGCATGACCTGGCCACTGACTCCCGGCCATGAGATCGCGGGCACCATCGTCGAAGTCGGCCCGGGCGTCACCGATTTCGCGGTGGGCGACCGTGTCGCGATCGGCTGGTTCGGCGGCCACTGTGGCGTCTGCATCCAGTGCCGGAAGGGCCTGTTCATTCATTGTGAGAAGGGGCAGATTCCGAGCCTGCATTACCCGGGCGGTTACGCGGAATCGGTGACGGTGCCGGCCAATGCACTCGCCCGGATCCCCGACGAACTCTCCTTCGCCGAAGCTGCCCCGATGGGGTGTGCGGGGGTGACCACGTACAACGCCCTTCGCCACACCCGTGCACTTCCGGGTGATCTCGTTGCGGTGCTCGGCGTCGGCGGCTTGGGCCACCTCGGTCTGCAGTTCGCCCACGCTATGGGCTTCGAGACGGTCGCGATCGCCCGTGGCCCCGGCAAAGAGGCGGATGCGCGCTCGCTGGGCGCCAGGCACTACATCGATTCGACCGCCGGGGACGTCAGCGCAGCACTGCGTGACCTGGGCGGTGCGGCCGTGGTCCTGGCTACCGTGGGCAATTCGCAGGCGATGGCCGACACGGTTGGCGGGCTGGCCCCGCGTGGCGAGCTGGTGGCGATCGGGGTGTCGGCGGACCCGTTGCCGATCAGCCCGGTGCAGCTGATCCAGCCTGCCCTGAGCATCTCCGGGCATCCCTCGGGGACCGCTCGTGACGTGGAGGAGACAATGCATTTCGCGGTGCTGTCGGGTGTTCGGGCCCTGATCGAGGAGCGCCCGCTCGACGACGCGGCAGAGGCCTATGCCGCGATGGAGCACGGGCAGGCGCGCTACCGCATGGTCCTGACGATCTGATCTTTCTCACCCCGCCGGTCGCCGCGAGCAGGTAGCGTCGGTACTTCGTTTGCTGGACGACGAATCGGTGGGGGCCGGGGATGACGTGGAAGCGGATGATGACGGTTGCCGGGGGGATCTTCTCCGGTAGGTCACGTGGCGTTGCCGGGAAGTTCGCCCGTGATATCTACTCTGCCCCGGTGCATTTCACCCCGGGACGTCTCAGAGCGCTGGTATCCGCCGCACTTGTCGTGCTCTCCTGGTCCGCGGCCGCACCGGCGTCGGCAGTACCCCTTCCGTCGGCGCAGATCGACTACGGCGGCATGATGCGTACGTATCGGCTCCATCTACCTGCCGGCGGCCCACCATCCGGGCTGGTCGTCAACCTGCATGCCGCCGGTGCGACCGGAGCCGACCAGGCCGCGCTCACCCATTACGACGCGGTGGCAGACGCCTACGGGTTGGCCGTGGTCTACCCGGACGGCATCGATTACAGCTGGGCTGACGGCCGCGGCGCCTCTGTGCCGGACCGTCAGCGGGTCGACGATGTCGGGTTCATCGCGACCCTCGTCGATCGTCTGGTGGCCGAGAACGCGATCCCGAGGGGCCGGGTATATGCCACCGGTCTGTCGGCCGGCGGATTCATGGCCAACCGGTTGGCCTGTGATCGGGCCGACCTGTTCGCGGCCATCGCCCCGGTCGCGGGCACCCTCGGGACGAATGTCGGTTGCAATCCGTCGAGGCCGGTTTCGGTCCTGGCCACATATGGGACGGCGGACCCCGTTGTGCCGTTCAACGGCGGACCGATGACGGGGCGTGGGGGAGGAAGCACGGTGGTGTCGGGACCCGCGATGGTGGACCGGTGGCGCCAGATCAACGGCTGCCCGGCTCCGTCTGACGAGGTGCTGCCCAGCACCGGCGACGGCACCGAAACCCACCGCATCGCCTCGGATGGGTGTGCCGCCGGAACTTCGGTGGTGTTCATGCGGGTCGACGGGGGCGGGCACACCTGGCCGGGCGTGCCCGAGATCCTTCCGGTGCAGTCCGTTGGAGCGGCCAGTCGGGCTTTCGATGCCTCGGACGCCTCGGCGCAGTTCTTCGCCGCTCACGGCAGATAGTCGCCGGCCCTGCGGTTCCAGCGCTGGCCGCCAATATTCATCACGCCGCGATAAACCCGCCACCTGGTCCGATCAGTCGACCAGTGCTGATCGAATAGCGCTCTGCGCCAAATGAATTCACAACGCGGGGGTGACCGTGCGTAGTCAAGTGCGGCGGCGTCGGGCCGGCCTGCAACGCCGGGGCGGATCGTCCCCCGGCCATAGGGTTTCTCCCGTGGTGGACTGGCACAGCTGGCATGAAGACTATGACCGACCCGATTCGGCGCTGGCGCACCGGCTTCGCGCCGTGCAGACCTTGATCAGACAAGCGCTGGACGACGCTCCGGCCGGCCCGCTTCGGGTCGTCAGCTTGTGCGCCGGCCAAGGCCGGGACCTGCTCGAGGTACTGGCCGGGCATCCGCGACGCGACGATGTCCGGGCGCGCCTGGTCGAGTTGGATCCCCGCAACGCCGAGGTCGCCGCCGAGAAGGTGAGCAGCTATGGGTTGACCGGCGTCGAGGTGGTGATCGGAGATGCCGCGCTCATCGACCACTACGCGGACCTGGTCCCTGCCGACGTCGTGGTGGCCTGCGGCATCTTCGGCAACATCACCGACGAGGACATCGAACGGGCCATCGGCTTCCTCCCGCAGCTGACGAAGACCGGCGGCACCGTGCTGTGGACCCGGGGGCGCACCGTTCCCGACCGGGTTCCCTTGATCCTCAACTGGTTTGACGAGCGCGGTTTCGACCTGGTCTGGGTGTCGCCACCGGATGTGAGCTATGGCGTGGGAGCGCATCGCTTCACCGGGTCCCCTGAACCGTTGGCGCCGGGCGCGCAGATCTTCACCTTTGTCGGCTCCGATGTGATCCGGGCCGCCGACCGCGCCCGCTGACGACACCGCGGGCCGAGGCGTAGTTCCACCGGGAGCCGACCGTTCATCAGTACGCTTTTCAACGATGGCTGAGGAAGGTCTGAACGGCAGGGACCGCTTGCGCGGCGGGCTGCGCATGGCCCTGCGAGGGCGCCGCGACCCGGCACCGGTCGCCGGCCGACGCAGTCGCGCGTCGGCGGGGATGGGTGACGTGCACACCCGCAAGGTCCTCGACCTGACCATCCGGCTCGCGGAGGTGATGCTGTCGTCGGGCTCGGGTACTGCCGATGTCGTGGCCACCACCCAGGACGTCGCACAGGCCTACCGGCTCACCGACTGCGTCGTCGACATCACCGTCGCGACGATCATCGTGTCGGCACTGCCGACCGCGGACAGCCCGCCGGTAACGATCATGCGGGCGGTACGGACCAGGTCGACGGATTACACCCGGCTCGCTCATCTCGATCGATTGGTTCGGCGCATCACCGCCGGCGGTATCACCGTCGACGAGGCGCACGAGGCCATGGATGAGCTGACCGAGAGCCCGCATCCGTTTCCTCGATGGCTCGCGACCGCCGGGTGGGCGGGTTTCGCGCTCGGCATCGCGATGTTGCTGGGCGGCAACTGGTTGACCTGTCTGCTGGCCAGCCTCACCGCCGCGCTGATCGACCGGGTCGGCCGGCTGCTGAACCGAATCGGTACACCGTTCTTCTTCCAGCATGCGGTCGGGGCGGCGATCGCGACGTTGATCGCTCTGGCCGCCTACCGCTACACCGGTCAGGGTCTCAGCGCCCTGGTCGCCACCGGGATCGTGTTGTTGTTGTCCGGGATGACCCTGGTCGGTGCCGTGCAGGACGCGTTGACCGGGTACATGGTCACCGCAGTCGCGCGGCTCGGTGACGCGGTGTTTCTCACCGCGGGAATCGTCGTCGGCATCACCGGCGCACTGCAGGCCGCCACGCTGCTGGGGGTCGAGATCGAACTGCACGTCAACGCGGCCGGCACCTTCATCACGCCGAGGGGACCGGTGCCGATAATCCTGGCGGTTGTGGGTGCCGCGCTGGCCGGAATCTGCCTGACCATGGCCAGCTATGCACCACTGCGCTCATTGCCCACAGCCGGGCTGGCGGCCGGGCTGGCGGAGCTGACATTGATCGGGCTGGGGACAGCCGGGTTCGGCCAGTGGGCGGCCACCGGGATCGCGGCGGTCGGTGTCGGTTTCCTGGCCACGTTGATCTCCATTCGCCGGCAGTCTCCGGCGCTGGTGACGGCGACGGCCGGCATCATGCCGATGCTCCCCGGCCTCGCGGTGTTCTGGGCGGTGTTCGCCTTCGCCGTGGACGAGAAGTTCGGTGAGGGGCTCGCGCACCTGCTGACCGCGGCAGCGACAGCGCTGGCCCTCGGCAGCGGCGTGGTGTTGGGTGAGCTGCTCGGCTCGCCACTTCGGTACCGTGCCGGACGCATCGGTGAGTACTTCCGTAAAGAAGGACCGCCTGGGCTGCGCCGCGCAGTCGGCCAGGTGGTCCGGCTCCAACCCGCTGACAACACCCCCGCCGTCGGCGCCCAACGCGAAAGCGTCCCGTTGGAAGCGGCACCGGCCGAAGAGTCCGACGCCGATGAGAGCGAAGACCAGGGCCACTGAAATCAGGCGATCAGGGCGATCCCACACCGGGAATGTCGACGCGTGCCTGCAGGATCCGACCCGTCGAGGAGCCGGCCAGAAGACCTTCGTGAGTTGTTTCGTCGACCACGAGATACAGCGTTCGTCCGTCGTGGCCGCCGAGCGCCGGGGCCACCGCCCATCCGCTGTCGATCTCGATGCGATGGGTGATCTCGCCACCGGCGAGCACGCGCAGGAACTCCCCGGTGTCATAGCAGCCGACCCAGACGCCTCCCGCGGTGTCGACGCACAACCCGTCGGGGTGCCGGTGCGGACCGAGGTCGGCGAACACGGTCGGCGAACTGAAGCTGCCGTCGGGACCGGCGGTGAACGCCAGCAGCCGCGAGCCGTGTGTCTCGCTGACCACCAGGGTCGACTCATCGGGTAGGAACGCCAGGCCATTGGGCATCGACAACCCGGTGGCGACCACCTGCACGGTGCCGTCGGGGGCGACCAGGCCGATCCCGCCGGTCAGGCCGCCGCCGTCGGCGATGTATAGGTCGACGTACGCCCGGCCGTCCGGCGCGACCACCAGATCGTTGGTGGACCACGCCAGGTCGCTGACGTCGTAGGTGGCCGTCACGCTCCCGCGCGCGTCGGCATGGTGCAGCTGCGCTGCGAAGAGCGTCGACACCACGAGGGTTCCGTCGGGTAGCCACCCGAGACCGGAAGCACGCGCGAGCTCGACCTCGACTGCGAGGTCACCGGCCGCGCCGGCCGAGTACACCCGGCCGGCCAGGCCATCGGTGAACCACAGGCGGTCACCGTGCCAACGGGGCCCCTCGCCGTAGACGATCCCGTCGACGAACGGGACTGCGGCGAGGGCCTCGATGGATGTCATCGGGCCCTCAGGTCCGGTTCAACCGATCAGGTGAACGGGAGGAAGTCGCCGTTGACCCAGACGCCCCAGTGGCCGCCGGCAGGCAGGTTCCACCAGACCATCGGCTTGCCCTGCCAGGTCTCAGCCGGCTTCTTCGGCGCGTTCGGCGGTGGCGGCAGGCTCGGATCCGGTTCCGCGCTCGCGATGGCGGTGCCGAGGCCGAGGGCGGCCCCGATCAGGCCTGTGGCCGCGATGGTGGCCAGGGTTGCCTTGCTTCCGAACATGAATGTCCACCTCGGTGCTTGACTCTGAACTTGGATACCCGAAGCTTAGCCAAACGAAGTGATTGAGTCTGCACTTGAGGTCGGCGACGGGGTCATACGTCATCCTGAACCAGCGCGACATGGGCTGACACCGAGATCAGAAAGATTTCGGTCTTCGATGTCGAGAATCGCCGCGATGGCTCCGTCCCAGATGTGAGCGACCAACTAGGGTCGCGAACCTGAAGGGAGAATCACATGGCCAAGTACCTGTTTCTCAAGCACTACCGAGGCGCGCCCGCGTCCGTCAACGACATCCCGATGGACCAGTGGACACCAGACGAGATCCAGGCCCACCTCCAGTACATGAACGACTTCGCGGACCGGCTGAAGGACAGCGGTGAGTACGTCAACAGCCAGGCCCTCGCCCCGGAGGGCGCCTGGGTCCGCTACGACGGCGAGGGCAGGCCACCGGTGACCGACGGCCCGTTCGCCGAGACCAAGGACCTGATCGCGGGCTGGATGATCGTCGACGTCGACTCCTACGAGCGGGCCGTCGCGCTGGCCGGAGAACTGTCGGCGGCGCCCGGCGCCGGCGGCAAGCCGATCCACGAGTGGCTCGAGGTGCGCCCGTTCCTGACGGCCTCGTCGACCGTCACCGAGTAGATGGCCGCCGGCGCGGTGGACGAGCAGCAACTCCGCGATCTGATTCCCGGTGTCCTGGCTGCCCTCGTCCACCGCGGGGCCGACTTCGCGACGGCCGAGGACGCCGTGCAGGAAGCCCTGGTCCGGGCCTGGGAAACCTGGCCGAGCCGCCAACCCGACGACCCGAAGGGCTGGCTGATCACCACGGCGTGGCGGCGTTTCCTCGACGTCACCCGCTCCGACGCGGCGCGGCGTAACCGTGAGGTCCGGGTCTCGGCCGAACCGGCCGCCGGAGCCGCGCCCGCGGCCGACGACACGCTGCAGCTCTACTTCCTGTGCGCGCATCCGAGCCTGACCTCGTCGTCCGCCGTCGCATTGACGCTGCGCGCGGTCGGCGGCCTGACCACACGCCAGATCGCGCAGGCCTATCTCGTGCCGGAATCGACGATGGCGCAACGGATCAGCCGCGCCAAGCGCACTGTGGCCGAGGTGCGGCTGGACAGTCCCGGGGACCTGGGCACCGTGCTGAGCGTGCTGTACCTGGTGTTCAACGAGGGCTACAGCGGCGATGTCGACCTGGCAGCCGAGGCGATCAGGTTGGCCCGTCAATTGGCCAGGACCACCGACGATCCGGAAGTCAGCGGCCTGCTCGCACTGTTCCTGCTGCACCATGCCAGGCGCCCGGCTCGCACCCGCGCCGACGGGAGCCTGGTTCCGCTGGCGGAGCAGGACCGCACGCTGTGGCAGCGCCATCTCATCGCCGAGGGTGTGTTCGTGCTGCAAGCCGCGCTGGCACGCGACCGGCTCGGGCAGTACCAGGCGCAGGCGGCGGTGGCGGCGCTGCATGCCGACGCCCAGTCCGCCGAGGAGACCGACTGGGTGCAGATCGTCGAGTGGTACGACGAACTCGTGGCGCTCACCGACAGTCCGGTGGTGCGACTCAACCGCGCTGTCGCCGTAGGTGAGGCCGACGGGCCGCAGGCGGGGTTGGCCGCGCTCGCCGAACTCGACCCGGCACTGCCGCGCCACACCGCGGCGGCCGCCTATCTGCACGAGCGTGCAGGCGACATCTCGATGGCGGCACGGCTCTACGTGAAGGCGGCGGCCGAGGCGCAATCGCTGGCCGAGCGCAACCATCTCACCCTGCGGGCATCTGTTCTGCACGGTCGTATTTCCAGGGAGGACGGCTAACCTCCTAGTTGTGGGCAGCAGTCGAATGAGGGTGTTGATCATCGGTGGGGGATTCGGCGGTCTGTTCTGTGCGCGCCGACTGGGCGGAACCGACGTTGACGTGACCCTGCTGGACCGGGCGGCGGGACACTTGTTCCAGCCCCTCCTGTACCAGTGCGCCACCGGAACGTTGAGCTTCGGACAGATCAGCCGTCCGCTGCGTGAGGAGTTCGAGCGACACCGCAACGTGACCACGTTGCTCGGCGAGGCGGTCGACGTCGACCCGCAATTGCGGCAGGTGACCGCCCGACGGCCGGATGAGACGACGTTCACCATCGACTACGACGTGCTCGTGGTGGCCGCGGGGATGCAGCAGTCCTACTTCGGCAACGAGCACTTCGCGCAGTGGGCCCCGGGGATGAAGACGCTCGACGATGCGGCCAACATCCGTCAGCGGGTGCTCACCGCCTTCGAAATCGCCGAGACGTTGCCGCCGGGACCTGAGCGTGACGGTTGGCTCACGTTCGCCGTCACCGGTGGTGGCCCCACCGGGGTGGAGCTGGCCGGGCAGATACGAGAGATGGCAACCCGCACTCTGGCGCACGAGTTCCACAGCATCGAGCCCGAGGAAGCCAGAGTGCTGCTGTTCGACGGTGGCGAACGGGTTTTGAAGGCTTTCTGTCCGGAACTGGGGGAGAAGGCGACACGGTCGCTACAGCGGCTGGGCGTCGAACTGCACATGGGGGTCCGTGTGACCGACGTCGGCCGGGACGGGGTGACCGTCAGCCCGAAGTCCGGCGGTCCCGATGAGCAGTACGTGGCACGAACCGTGCTGTGGACCGCTGGAGTCGAGGCCGTGCCCTTTGCCCGGCATGTCGCCAAGGTGTTGGGCGCGGAGTCTGACCGTAGCGGGAGAATCACTGTCGGACCGGATCTTTCGGTCGCCGGCTATCCCGAGATTTTCGTGATCGGAGATCTGGCCGGCCGCGAGAATCTGCCCGGGGTCGCCGAGAACGCGATGCAGGGTGGGCTGCACGTCGCTTCGTGCATTCGTCGGGAACTCGCCGGCAAGCCCCGACGGCCGTTCCGCTACCGGGACCTCGGCTCAGCGGCGTATATCGCTCGGGGACAGGCACTTCTGCAAGTCGGCCCGGTCAAGGTCGCTGGTGTTCTCGGATGGCTGGCATGGGGTTTCCTCCACATCGCATTTCTGACCGGCATCCGTAACCGGGTCAGCACGGTCAGCACCTGGCTGGCCACCATCGCGCGGGCCCGCCGTGCGCACCGGGCGTTCATGCTCGGAGCGACCGGCCTCCCCGAGCAGCGATACACGTGGACCACATGGGACGCGCTGACACCGCCGCCGCCCGAAGTGCCTCCGGGCGGAAGCGACGGCTAGTACAGCAACAACAGTTTGTGACCAATATGGCTGTTGCGGTGAGTGATCCGCTGTGCAGTCAGAGGTGCTGGAGTGGTCGACAGGGCACCGCGTTCAGTGCGCGGTTCGTAGCAGGCGGCGAAGAAGAAGGGCGTCTTGATTATGGGTATCTTCTTGAAGATCACTTATGATTCACAAGGAGGGAAAACGGCGGAAAAGGCCACCATAAACCAGGGCATCCTGGACGACGTTCTCAATAGCCTGAATGACTACGCCTGGCAGGATCGAATTGCTCCCCAATTGCGGAACCTTGATGCCCAGTTCAGCCACATTGCGCTCGGCCTGATCCTGCGGTTCTATCACAAGGTCAATGTCGAGAAGGGCGACCTGAGGTCGCTTGTTCGGTATATCAAGAAAGACGACAAGCTTCTGGTCGATCAGATGCTCGTCGTAGACGAGTATGAGGAGCTATCGGAATGGGAGACGAGGACACATCTTTGCGACGATATCGTGAGTCATCTTGAGCAATCCCTCATGAAGTACAGGGACCGCTTCCAAGACTTTGATGCCGTTGCGTTCATTCCGTTCCTCAGAGAGAGATTCGAAGAGATCAAGCAGCAAGGAAATCGCTAGGGCGTGTCTCCTAGATACGCGTGCCTGCGTTGGCGACACTGGGCATCGTGTCTCGCACCGAACACCTCACCGATGCGCAGTGGTCGCTGATCGAACCGATGTTGCCGTCTTCTGACGGCCTGCGGGGTCGCCCGTTGCGGAACAATCGCCGGGTCGTCGAGGGCATCGTGTACCGGTACCGCGCTGGTATTGCGTGGCGCGACGTGCCTGCGGAATTCGGTCCGTGGCAGACGATCTGGAAGCGTCACCGTCGCTATGCCGGCGACGGAACCTGGGACACGATCTTGGCCGCGCGGACCCGGCCGGACGCGGTGCTCGGCGACAAGGCTTTTTCGTCGAAAGCCAACCGGAGGCATCTGCGGGCACGGGGCCTCGAGGCGGTGATCACCGAACCGGACGACCAGAAACGCAATCGCGTCCGACGAGGCAGTCGCGCGGGACGTCCGGTCCAGTTCGATGCAGAGAAGTACAAGGGACGCAACGTCGTTGAGCGGTCATTCTGCACCCTCAAGCAGTGGCGGGCATTGGCCACCCGCTACGACAAACTCGCGCTTACCTACCGAGCCGGCGTGATGCTCTCAGCAGTTTGTACCTGGCTCAGGCTCCTTGCCGATTAGGAGACATGCCCTAGATCCTGGACACGCAGACCGGCTGAGGTGCGCTACGCGCCTCGGGCCGGCCGGGCCTGAAGGTCGGGGGCGGCGGCCGCGAGCAGGGCCTGTCGGTCACCGGTCAGCGGCGGGTAGATCCGTTCGGTGTTGATGGTCTTCTTGGTGGCCTTGGCCGCCGCGCCCGTCGCCACGACATCGCGATCCCAGCCCTCGGTGTAGACCGCACCGGCCGGGCCTAGATCGAGAACAGTGACATACCAAGGGATTCGCAGCGCGCGCATGGGCCGACCGAGCAGGTCGCCGATCACGTTGTATCCGGCGTATCGGCCCATCGGCCTGCCGTGTTGACACGACATCACTGACAGGTGGCCATCGTCGACCCGCGCGGCGGCCACGTCGCCGGCCGCGAACACCGCGGGCACGCCCTCGACGCGCAGGTAGTCGTCGACCGGCAGCCGACCGAACCGGTCCAGTGTCACCGGCAGTTGCGCCGTCAGTGCGTTGGCGCGCATTCCCGCGCACCACACCACGGTGGCCGTGGGTATCGTGTCGCCCGATGACAACGTCACTGCGCCGATATCGACGGCGCGCACGCTGACACCGGTCATGACCTGAACTCCGTTGTCGCACAATGCGGTTTCGATCACCGGGCGCGCCGAGGCGCCCATGTCCGAGCCGACCTGCGGGTTGTGGTCGACGAGCAGGACCTTCGGCGCCGGGGAGCCGTCGAAGATCGCGGCCAGCCTCGTGGGCAATTCGCAGGCGGTCTCGATGCCGGTCAGTCCCGCCCCGACCACAACGACCGTGCCGGCACCCGATGTCTGCGGATTTGCAGCCAACGTATCCAGATGAGCCGCGAGGCGGCTGGCGCCGGCGAACGTGTCGACGTCGTAACCGAACTCGGCCAGTCCGGGGATACCTGGTCGTGCGACCCGGCTGCCGGCGGCCAACACCAGTCGGTCGTAGCCGAGGGTCAGCGTTCGTCCATCCTGGTGCGCCGTGACATTCCGGGCCCCGGCATCGATTGCGGTGACCTCGGCGAGGACATGGACGATGCCGACGGGATCCAGCAGCTTCTCCAACGGGATTCGGCAGTCGGTGAGATCGGTCTCGTAGTTGCGGACGCGGATGTCGTGGAAGGGACGCTCGCTGACCACCGTGATCTGCACGCCGTCCGCCGCTGGTCCGAGTTCGTCGACGCGCCTGGCCGCACCGAGCGCCGCCCACAACCCGGCGAAACCTGATCCGACGATCAGTACTCGCCCCACTGGTTCAGCCTGCCATGCGAGACAAATCGGGGTCGCCGATCAGCGCGCCGGCTGCCCAGACGCGACCTGTTCGTCGCGCGAGTACAGCGCGTGACCGGTGGGGTGTGCGACGATGCACGGACCGCCCGGTACCCGCCCTGTTTGCCGAACAGGAGTTCTAGCGGGTGAGACAGAGAGGACCGCCGGATAGATGACCGAAGTGCATCGGGCCACGCTCCGCGTCAAAGGGGCGAAGCTCGCGATCGCAGGCTTGACCGTCGTCGGTGCTGTGCTGGCCACCGCCGGTCAGGCGGCAGCAGACCCTGTCGTGCCCGACCCGGCACCGGCACCGTCGGATCCGGCGCTGGCGGCCCCGCCGCCGCCCGCGCCGGTCGGTCCGCCGCAGGTGCCCGAGATCGCGAACCCGGTGTACGGCTCCGGGCAGTACGGATCGGGCCCGGTCGGCACGCTGAGGGATCTCTGGCATCAGGCCCACGACCCGGGCGGCTTCCAGGGCGGCGGGGGAGCGCCCGAGGGTGTCGCACCGCCTCCCGGCGCAGGTCCGGCTCCGCCGCTGCCGCCCGGCTACAAATCGATCAACGCTCCCGGCTCGGAGACACCGGTCACGGCGCCGGCACCCGGCAGCGCTCCGGCCGGCCCGGCGCTGCCACCTGGCTACTACTCGCTGAACGGCCCACCTCCGCCCGGATACGAGTACAACGCACCGGGTCAGCGCCCCCCGGCACCACCTGCGGCCCCTACGCCGTAACCGCGCGTCCCAATACGTGGCGCAGCGCCTGATCCAGGTGGGGATGGCGGAAGCGGTGATCGGCGGCGGTAAGAACCGCAGGAACGGCCCGCTGGCTGGCGCAGGCCAGTTCGCGGGCACCTTGATCGCCCAGCAGTACCCGTGGCCCCAGCGCGGGCACCGGCAGAACTGTCGGGCGGTGCAGGACGCGGCCGAGCGTGTCGGTGTATTCAGCGTTGCGCACCGGCTCCGGGGCCACGGCGTTGACCGGGCCGGACAGTCCCTCGTCCCACAACGCGCGGTAGTAGATGTCGACCAGGTCGTCGATGCCGATCCAGGGCAACCATTGTTGTCCGTCGCCGATGCGGCCGCCGAGCCCGACGGCGAACAGCGGACGCAACAGTCGAAGCGTGCCGCCGCTCGGAGATTGCACGATCCCGGTACGGATCCGCACCACGCGCGCCCCGGATTGTTCCGCCGGGGCCAGCGCGTCCTCCCAGTCGGCCACGACATCGGCGAGGAACCCATCGCCGCGCTCACTGGTCTCGGTGAGAACCTCGTCGGCGCGGTCGTACCCGTAGAAACCGACCGCTGACGCGCTGACCACCACCCGCGGCCCGGGATCGGTGTCGGCGATCAGTTCGGCGAGCCGGCGGGTCGGCCCGATGCGGCTGTCGCGAATCGCGCGGCGGTGCCCATCGGTGAACCGGCCGGCGATCGAAGCACCGGCAAGGTGGATGACGGCGTCGACCCCGGTGAACAGGTCCGGGTCGGGATCGGTCGGGTTCCATTGCCGTTCAGCAGGTTTGGCTGCCGCATGGCGGACCAGCCGGATGACGCGGTGGCCACCGGTGCTCAGAAATGCGGTCAACGCTGACCCGACCAACCCGGACGCGCCAGTGACCGCGACCGTCAGCGGCGCCAGTCCCTGTGCGCGGGCCTCTTGGTGGGCCGCGAGGTCGTCGGCGAGTTGGCGATGACGGTAGGCGAACATCGGACGCAGGAAATGGCCGGGCACCAGCGTCTCGACACGGTCGGTCATCCGGGTGTGGGTGGCGTCGACGGCTTCGAATTCGTGAATGTGCTTCCAGCGCAACGCCAGTGCCGCGGGCAGCGAGGCCGGCCCACCGCGGGCTATCTGGTCGACGAAGCGTCGTGGCGGGTCGTACGCGTCGGCCTGGTGCTCAGCCACCCAGCGCAGCCCGCCGGGGAGCGCGAGTTCAGCGCGGCCGTCGCGCAGTGAAGTGGCCTCGGACTTGAGCTGCATCGCCTGCCACGGCGGTGACAGCCTGGCGAACGCGCCCGATCGGCTGTGCCAGGCGAAGACTTCGTCCTGCGGGGCGTCGACGATGCTGGAGTACACCAATCCCATCGGACGACGTTACCTGCAGGATCCGAGCCGGGGGCGGCTCCGTGACCGCCTTTACGGGGTAGCCTGCCTCGCCCGCATGCCGGCATAGGCGAACAACAGTCCGGTACCGATCTCGGAAAGGGCTGTCACCCAGGAGAACCAGGTGACATTGATGCGGGGACCGCTGAGGTAGCTGTCCTGGAAATCCGGCCAGAAATTCGGCAGCAGATGTGCATAGGTGAACAGCAGCGCGCTGCCGACACCGGTGAAGATCGCGACGTCGGCCGCTCGGGGATGACCGCGCAAGGCCATGGTGATCGCGATGATGACGACCACGCCCTGAATCATGCCGCCGGCCATGACGAACATCGGTGATGCCGACATTCCGCGGAGCAGATGGTCGAGCACGTGCAATCCCCAGCCGGCCAGGAATGTCCATGCTGTCAGGCGCAGAAAGCGTTGTGTCTGAACGGTTGTCGGTGTCGTCACAGGACCCCCATTCGAACTACTACACGCGATAGTAGAACGATGTGGGCGCCTGTGGCAATAGCCGCGAGCAAGGCGCTCGCTACCCGTGGCACCCTTGGCACATGGCTGTCGCGCGATCCGATCGAGTGGGCCGGCGGTGATCCTTCCCAAGATCCGCGATCCTCGCTTCAGCACCATCCGACGCGGCGGGACCCTGACCGATCCGGATCATCGCCTCCTCGCCTTGTGGGCGGCGTCGTGTGCAGAGCACGTGCTGTATCTTTTCGAGTCGGTTCAACCCGGGGATCCTCGACCGCGTCAGGCCATCGATCACGCCCGGGCCTGGGTCCGCGGTGAGGTCAAGATGATGCAGGCGCGCGCAGCGGGCGGTCACGCCATGGGCGCGGCCCGAAGCCTGCGCGGGCCGGCGCGGCACGCGGCGTATGCGGCCGGTCAGGCCGGGGCTGTGGCCCATGTGGCAGCGCACGAACTCGGTGCGGCGGCGTACGCCATCAAAGCCGTGCGCGCAGCGGCCCCGAAAGGAGATGCTGACGCCGCGGGTCGACTCGAATGTCAGTGGCAGCGCGACCAACTGCCGGACGCCATTCGAGACCTGGTCCTCGACGACCAACGGCGGCGCAATGACATCTGTTGGTCGGTCTTCCCGAACGGGTCGAGCTAGGCGGGGCGCAGGATCGCGACGAGAAAATCCGAGTCTTCGGTGAAGGGCCGCACATCCCACGTGGACAGCAACAGGTCCGGGGTGAAACCGGCCGTCGCCGCGTCGTCGAGGAACTGACCGAACTCGTATTCGCGGCCGGCTCCGAATCCGATCACCGCACGGCCGTCGTCGGCGAGATGGGCGCGCAGTCGGGTCAGGACCTGGACCCGGGTGCTCGGGGCGAGGAATGTCATCACGTTGCCTGCCGACACGATGATGTCGAACGCGTCGGCGATGCCCCGTGCCGGCAGGTCGAGCTCGGCAAGGTCGCCGACGAGCCACCGCGGTCCGGGATGGTCCTTCTTGGCTGCTTCGATCAATGCCGGGTCGACGTCGACGCCGACCACCTGGTGTCCGGCCGCGGCCAGATATCCGCCTACCCGGCCGGGACCGCAGCCGGCATCCAGGATGCGGGCATTGCGCGACGCCATCGCGTCGATCAGGCGAGCTTCCCCGGCCAGGTCCTCACCGGCGCGCGCCATGGCACGAAAGCGTTCGATGTACCAGTTCGAATGCCCGGGATCGGCCGCGACCTTTTGCATCCAGATACTCCGCTCGACCATGTGAGCATTGTTGCAAGCGGATGCCGGGCCCGGGCCGGGCGGTGTGGCTCAGCCCTGGGCGTCGAGGATCTTGATCGCGAAGACCAACGAGTCGCCCGGCTGGATACCGGCAGCGGGCTGCCCCTGGGGGTAACCGTCGGCAGAGGTCATCGCCACCGCCACGGTGGACCCGACCTTCTGTCCTGAAATGGCTTTCTGGAAGCCCGGCACGACGCCGTTGAGCGGGAAGTCGACCGGTTCGCCACGTTGGTAGCTGCTGTCGAACACCGATCCGTCGCGTCCGTTGACGCCCATGTAGCAGACGGTGACGTTGGCCGACGGTGCGACGACGGGCCCATCGCCGGCCTTGAGGGTCTGCACCTGCGTCTGGGCCACGCTGAACGGTCCGTCGACCTTGACCACAGGCGCCGCGGTATCGGTGGAGCCGGTGACCGCGACGCTGCCGGTCGCCCCGGACATCGTCCATTCGGGGGCGCCCGCGTTCTGGGGCGCTGCGGTCGGGCACGTGCTGGCCTCGGTTGCGGTCTCGGCGATCGAGGGCGTGAGCACCTCGGCGACCGACGGCGTGCTCGGCGAGGAGGTGGCCGAGGACTTTTCCGTGTCGGAGCCGCACGCGGCGAGCGCCATGGTCAACGACGCGGCACAGGCCACGAGCGCAACGGAGGAAGGCACGCGAAAGGAGTTCATGCCTCGTCACGCTACAGCGGCGGGAAGTGGTGCCCGCCGATAGCCGGGCACTCGCCGGTTCCCTCATCGTCGGGATCGGTGAATTCTGTCGGAATTGTGAAAATGCAACAATTCGATACGGGGTGGGTCGAGATATTCATCGATAGGCACGGGATGCTGTTTGCCCGTGATAGCGTCGCCGCAGGCAGACCGTTTATCCACACCCGAGGACACGGATTATGGCCAACAATTCCATGGGTGACTTTGTCAGCCAGTTGCGCCCAGCACTACATCGGCTCCAGGACTGGCCTTATCCCGATCAGATACACCACACCCTCTTCGGTGCCTTCATGAAGAACCCGCACGACGTCGGCGGCGATCCTGACGCCCCGGCGATCTTCGAAGAAAAAGAAGAAGAGGCGTGGGAACTCAATACCTTTGTCACGTGTGAGGTTCTCGGCTGGCGTGGCATTTGGACGTCCGAAGAACGGCGGCGGCTGGGAAACGTCGATGTGGGGCGGACGATCTACCACGGCTTCCCCTATTACGGCCGGTGGGTGTGGGCTATCGCCCGACTCCTGGTCGAGAAGGACCACATCACGCTTCGCGAGTTGTTGGAGCGAGTCGATGAGGTGCGCGCCCGCGTGGCCGCAGGTGCCGTGGACGCGCTGTCGGCCGCACCGCGCAGCGTCGGTGATCCGACGACGGTCTCGAGGAACCGCCATCACATCGAGGCGCTGGGGAAGGGCGATCCGCAACGGTTCGCCGGCCAGGCCGGCACTCCTCGGTTCGCCGTCGGTGATCGGGTGCGTGTGCGGGATCTCCCGACGATCTTCTACACCCGGACCCAGGAGTATCTGCGCGGCAAACCGGCGACGGTCGTCGAGGTGTCCTACGAGAGCCTGGTGCCCGAGGACGAGGCGTTCGACCGCGAAGAGCAGAAGCCTCAGTGGTTCTACATCGTGCGCTTCAACATGACAGATGTCTGGGACCCGTACGCGGGCGCCGAAGGCGACACCCTTCAGGCCGAGATCTCCGAATTGTGGTTGCAGCCGCTCGGTTAGACCGTTCATTCGACGGACGAACAGGAATGCGAAATGACGCACGACGACGCCGCACATTCACATCACGATGCTCCTGAGCGGCACGCGGCCCCGATGGTCGAGGAAGTGACCGATTTCGAGGTCCTGGAGATCGCGCTACGCGAATTGGCTATCGAGAAGGGCCTGTTCACCGCCGAAGACCATCGGCACTACACCGAGTTCGTCGAACAGATCGGACCGGCGCCGGGGTCGCGATTCGTCGCGAAGGCCTGGGTCGATCCGGATTTCAAGCAGCTGGCGCTCACGGATCCCATCGCCGCCAGTAAGGAAGTGGGAATCGATTGGCTGCACCCGACCGGATTCGGGACGCCCAGTGACTTCACGGCGCTGGAGGTGCTCGAGAACACGCCGACTTTGCATCACGTGATCGTCTGCACCTTGTGCTCGTGTTATCCGCGGCCGCTTCTCGGCAACTCTCCTGAGTGGTATCGGACGCCCAACTACCGGCGTCGGATCGTGCGCTGGCCGCGTCAGGTACTCGGGGAGTTCGGCCTTTTCCTGCCCGATGACGTCGAGATCCGTATCGAGGACTCCAATTCCAAACGCCGATTCCTGGTGATGCCGGTCCGGCCCGCCGGAACCGAGGGCTGGACCGAGGAGCAACTCGCCGAGATCGTCACCCGCGATTGCATGATCGGTGTTGCCCTGCCGAAGCCAGGCGTGACGACGAATGCGCAGCGTCCGGTGCATGCAGCGGTCCGGCCGGCCGAAGGGTACTGAGGGACAGTCGATGGCAGACGACGACGTGACGACAGTCAGGGTGCGGACGCTGGAGGAGCTTGTCGGGCGCGGGCAGGTGTGGCCCCGCATGGCGCAGAAGTATGGCGTCTCCAACCTGGTACCGCCGTGGAAGTCGAGTCTGGACGGGATATGCGACGCACTCGACCACGAGGGAGTGACTCTGCCGTTGCTCACCCGCCGAAACGATGAGGACCGTCTGGTCAACGAGGTGTACGTGACGCTGCCGTACCCGGAGAACCAGCTTGCCGCACTGACGCATTCGCTGATTGCCAGGAACATCATCGATGAGCAGTCACTGGCCGAACGTATGCGGGAGGTCCGGGCCCGACTCGAGGCGGACTGACCGGGAATTCAGTACCGGCGGTGTCCATTTCGGCCACGTGGGTGACCCGACGACGAATCCGCCGGCGATCTGAGCGACGATCCGCGGGCCTCTGATGGTGCTGTTGTCGTAGAACATCGCCGAGTCCACCCGCACCGCGGCGATCGCTACAAGATTCCAAAGTCGTTGGTAGCGTTCACGAATCTTCGTCTCGGGGACGTCGTGGCCGCCGGCCCGCACCCGGTGGTGCACTCGTTGCACAGCCAGGTCTTCGGGGATCAGGACGCAGTGCAGGATCACGGTGTACCCCGCCGCGTGTGCGGTGTCGATTAGCTCGAGCTTGGACGGGTGGGAGAACACCGTCTCGGCGATGAAGGACTCACCGAGCTCGATGAGTTTGGCCCGGGTTTCGGCGGCGACCAGCGCCGCCTCGTAGGAGTGCGGGGCCGGGTCTTCGGGCCAGCGTCGTTTGGCGATTTCGTCTGCGTTGACGAATGCGCTGCCGGGGAGCAGCGGTGAGAGGGTGAGTTCGACGAAGGTGGATTTGCCGGCGCCGTTGCAGCCGACGACGAGGTCGAGGCGCTTCACCGTGCGGCGGTACGGTCCAGATCAGCGCAAGCCACGATCACCGCTGGTGCGCCAGTACCGCAGTGCTGCCGTCGGGGCGGTACTGCACGATCTCGCCATTCTCGTCGAGCGCCACGGTGGTGATCCCGCGTCCGGCCAGCGTCTTGCCGTAGTCGGCGCGCGCCAGGCTCTCCTCGATCGAGGCGGTGATCTCGGCGTCGAACACCGCGCCTTCCTCGGCCGTCAACTCCCGGAGCGGGGTATCGCCTGCCAACGCGGACTCCACCTTGCGGCGTGCCGCACTGTGCTGGCTCGACACGGCCCGGCCCACACGGGCCCAGTGGTCGAGTTGCTGCTTGGCCGACCGGCTCTGACGTGCGCCTTCCGCGGCGGCACTGTCCATCAGGTCGGCGGCGAACCGGGTTACCCGATCTGCGGTTTCGGTCATGATGGACCTCCGTTGTAGCAGTCTGAAACCAGCGTAGCAGAATGCTACGAAGCTGGCTTGTCCTGGTGTTATATCGCCGTCAATCGCTTCGCGATCTCGCCGTACCGCTCGAATCGTTCGGGCCCGCCGAGCGCGTTGTAGAGCACGATGCGGGTGGCGATTCCGGCGTATTTGGCCGTCAACGCGTCCGCGAGTCCATCCCAGGTCGATTCGGTGGCAAAGGCGGCGATGTGATCGTCGGTGATCTGGGCTGCCATGCCGGCGATGTCACCGGCTTTCTGCTTTTCGCGCAGGCGTGCGGTGGTGCCGTCGAAACCCGCCTCGTCCCAGATGAAGGCATAGTTCGGCGTGCTGCCGTAGAAGCTCATGCTGGCCCGCACGAACTCGCGCTCGTTGGCGCGTTCTTCGTCGCTGTCGCCGACGATCGTCATCACGGGGATGATCTTGGCGATATCGGCGGGGGAGCGGCCCGCCTTGGCAGCGCCCGCGGCCAGGTTGGGCAGCACGTGGCGGGCGATGTAGCCCGGCTCGCCGATCGGATGGACGTGTACGCCGTCGGCAACTTCGCCGGCCATGCGCAGCATCCACGGATTCACGGCGGCGATGTCGACCTTGGGATCGGGTGCGTCGATCGGTCCGGGGCTCCACTGGGCGGTGATGAAGTCGAGGTCGTAGAAATCCCCGTGATGATCGAGCTTGCCAGTGCGGAATGCGGCGAAGCAGGCCTTCACGGCCAGCACGTAGTCGCGCAGGCGTGGGCCCGGTCGCTCGAAGGGCATCCCGTAGCGCCGGACCACGTGCGTGCGGACCTGGGTGCCGATGCCGAGCCGAAACCTGCCATCCGTTGCCTCCTGGAGTTCCCAGGCCGACGCCGCGGTGATGAACGGACTGCGCGGAAACGCAACGGCGACACCGGTCGAGAGCTCCAGGCCGGGAGCGGACTGAGACGCGACCGCCGCATTGAGGTACGCGGTGCGGCCGGTTTCGGTGAGTAGGAGCCCGGAGAATCCGGCGGACTGGGTACGACGGGCAAGGTCGCCGATTTTTGCCAGCGGCTGCGGAACGGTCATCACGTCGACGTACACGTGGGGAGCGTACGTGAGCGTTGGTGCCGCGTACCTGTAATGCCTTTGAAGTCAACCGTTTCACGCCACTGGGCGCCTAGACTTGTGGGAGATCAGGGCAATCGGACTCGTCGTCAACCAGAGCTCGTTGCAACTGAAGGAGGGGACCCATGGTCAGGATTCATACGGTCGTGGCGGGGGAGACTCTGTCAGCATTGGCGTTGCGGTTCTACGGAGACGCGGACCTGTACCGGCTGATCGCGGCGGCCAGCGCAATTCCCAACCCCAACGTCGTCAACGTCGGACAGAAACTGGTCTTTCCCGACTATGCGCGGTACACCGTGGCACCCGGGGACACGTTGCCGGCCGTGGCCTCGCGTTTCTACGGGCATCCGGAGTTGTCCCGGTTGATCGCAGCCGCCAGCGGGATTGCCGAGGGCGACGCCCTCAATCCGGGGCAGCGGCTCATCGTCCCGGAACTGAAGAGATACATCATCGCCCCCGGAGATACGTTGTCGGCGTTGGCTTCACGCTTCTATGGTGACGCCTCGTTCTATCCGCCGATCGCCGGTGTCAACGGCATCCCCGACCCCGGCCACATCAACCCGGGGCAGGCGCTGGTCATATTCAGCGGTCGCAGCGACGGATTCGGCCTGCGGATCGTGGACCGCAATGAGAACGATCCGCGGCTGTGGTACTACCGATTCCAGACCGCCGCCATCGGCTGGAACCCCGGCGTCAACGTCCTGCTTCCCGACGATTACCACACGAGCGGCCGCACCTATCCCGTGCTCTACATGTTCCACGGCGGCAACGACGACTTCCGCTCGTTCGACTTCATGGGTATCCGCGACTGGACGGCCGCCAAGCCGATCATCGTGGTGATGCCCGACGGCGGGCACGCCGGGTGGTATTCCAACCCGGTCACGTCATTCGTCGGACCGCGCAACTGGGAGACGTTCCACATCGCCCAGCTGCTGCCGTGGATCGAAGCGAATTTCCGGACGTATGCGGAGTACGACGGCCGCGCAGTCGGTGGCTTCTCGATGGGCGGTTTCGGCGCGCTGAAGTACGCGGCCAAGTATTACGGTCACTTCGCCTCGGTCAGTGCCCATTCGGGCCCGGCCAGCCTGCGCCGCGATTTCGGCCTCGTGGTGCACTGGGCGAACATCACGTCGGCGGTTCTGGATCTGGCCGGCGGAACCGTTTACGGCGCCCCATTCTGGGACCAGGCCAGGGTCAGTGCCGACAACCCGGTCGAGCGGATCGAGAGCTACCGCAACAAACGAATCTTCCTTGTCGCCGGTACCAGTCCAGACCCGGTCAACTGGTTCGACAGCGCCAACGAGACCGAGGTGCTCGCCGGTCAGCGGGAGTTCCGTAGCCTGCTCGGCCAGGCCGGTATCCCGTATGACGCACATGAGGTGCCAGGAGGTCACGTCTTCCGTCCCGACATGTTCTTCATCGACCTCGACGGGATCATCGCCCGCCTGCGCCCGGCGAGTGTCGTCAGCAACGTCTTGTAACAGAAATCACATCTACCTCATCTGTCACAGTTGCACCAGAATTCATTTCTTTCACTGCCGACGCACCAGAAACTAATTTCACGGTAGTGGCCAATTACCACAGCAGTCGGCGCGGAAATTTATGAGACGGTGCCGCGCGTCTTCGGCCCGACCCCGTTCCCGAAGCTGGGCCTGTGACCTGCACTTACGTTGCCTCAGTGGTGAAGTATCGCCTTCCCCATTGGCCACAAGAACCGCATAACTATTAAATAAACTCAAAGAAGATAATTAGACTCTCTAGCACGGCTATTTTACTTTCGCCTCATCGGTAAACTCCGTATCACGATGGGCTGAAAATGGCCTCTCGCCCCGCCATTATCGGCGTGCACGGTCAGTGCATGCCGCCATGAAGGGATCGACATGCGCGTGCGCAAGGTCGTCACCGTGTTCGGGTTCATCGGTGCGATCGCCATGGCTCAGACCCTCCTGACAGTCCCGCACGCCGGCGCAGAACCGAACTGGGATGCGATGGCGCAATGCGAATCGGGCGGGAACTGGTCAGCTGACACCGGTAACGGCTTCTATGGTGGGCTGCAGTTCACCCCGGCCACGTGGGCCTCCCATGGGGGAACGGGGTCGCCTGCCGCGGCGAGTCGCGAGGAGCAGATTCGCGTGGCCCGCAACGTGATGCAAACTCAAGGCCTCGGAGCGTGGCCGGTGTGCGGCGGACCGATCGGCCAGGCCACCGGAACCTGCCGGCAGGTGATGGTCTGGATCCCACTGAGAAACCTGCCACGGTTGTGCACCTTGGTGCTCAATCCGCTGGGCTGATCGCCCCTTCGCCCCCGGAACTGTTCCAGCGCGAATGGACGACCAGCAGATACTCACCGCTGCCCGCATCGAGGCCGAGCGGGTGCGGCTCAGAAAGGGACGCGACGACGACGAAGAGGGGCTCATCGAGACGCAGACCGATGAGCGGGTGCGCCGTTTCCTCGGCGGTCCCCGTGTCCAGGCGGATGTCCGCGCTGTGGTGACCTCAATCGGGGCGGCAACGTTGTTGGCCGCCGATGGCTGCTACATCGTGGCCGACCGGGAATCCGACGACATGCTCGGCATGGTGACACTCAGCCGACGCGATGCGGAATTGCCCGGTCATGTGCAGGACGGTGGCGGTGAGTTGGAGCTCAGCTATGTCTTTCGGGCACATGCGTGGGGCAGGGGCTATGCGGCCGACGCGGCGCGTGCGTTACTACGCTGCGCCGCACAGCAACTCGTTGACCAGCCGATCGTGATCGTCACCCAGGCGGCAAATGCGTCCGCGCTTCGCCTGGCCGACCGCCTCGGCTTCACACGAGTGGGAACCTTTGAGCAGTTCGGGGCCGAACAGGTGCTCGCGACCGTCCGGCTGGGGACGTTCCTGCCGCAGTAGCGCTTTCGCGTGTCGCCTCTACGCCGTGTGACCGTGCCCACGTGCGGTCAGGCAAAGTCTTGGGCCGCGCCGAACTCACTCTCAGCAAACCCTCAGTACGGGGCGGCAACATCTAGGTAGGCGCCGGCACGGCGCATAAATGTCGGTGTCGCAAGGGAAGAGGCAAGTGGATGAACGAGTGGTCGGGGATGTCGCCGCAAAATAGCAATCGGGAATGGGAAGCGAACCAGGCGGCGGATCAACGGAATCCGAGCCCGTGGAGCCGGAGGGGCTACCAGCAGCCGTACCCGCATTATGGGCTGCATCCTGAGATGAGCCAGAAGTTCGACATGCCTGTCGCACAGGAAATTTCACAGCCGAAGAAGAAGTCCCGTGTTGGCGTGCTGGTCGCTGGCACGGCCGCAGTCGCCATGGCTACCGGAGCAGTCGCAGCAGTAGCGGTGGTGGACCATTCCGGAAAGCCCATGCCGGTTGCCCAGGCGCCGACCGCCGACCGCATCGGCAAACAGTCGCC
This sequence comes from Mycobacterium sp. DL99, assembly GCF_004762045.1. Lineage (GTDB taxonomy): Bacteria > Actinomycetota > Actinomycetes > Mycobacteriales > Mycobacteriaceae > Mycobacterium. The sequence goes on along the minus strand of NZ_SJOM01000007.1, from coordinate 3,351,868 downwards.
TGCCACAGGAGCCGTTCCGGCGCAGCCGAAGGGTTCGGCACCGGCCGGATCGGTCGAACAGGTCTCGGCCAAGGTGCTGCCCAGCGTGGTGAAACTGCAGATCGAGACTGGACAGGGGCGTGAGGAAGGCTCGGGCATCGTCCTCAGCGAAGACGGGCTGATCCTGACCAACAACCACGTCGTGGCCGCCGCCGCCAGAGGTACCGGCGATCAGGGGCCGATGGCCGCCGAGGCTTCACCCGGTGACCAGGCGCCGGGATTCCCGCGCGGCCTGTTCCCCGGCGGACGGATGCCGGGCGGTCAGTTCCCCGGTGACGAGCAGTATTCGCCGGACGGACCTTCGGCCAACAGCTCCGGACGGACCAGCGGCGCAATGAAGGCGACCGTGACGATGTCCGACGGTCGTACCGTGCCGTTCTCTGTTGTGGGCACCGACCCGGCCGACGACATCGCGGTGGTGAAGGCGCAGAACATCTCTGGGCTCACCCCGATCACGATCGGTTCGTCGAACGATCTGAAGGTGGGGCAGAACGTGGTTGCGGTCGGCTCACCGCTGGGCCTTCAGGGAACGGTGACGACAGGCATCATCAGCGCGTTGGATCGCCCGGTCGCGACCGGCGACGGGCAGACTGGCCAGCAGTCGGTGATGAGTGCCATTCAGACGGACGCGGCGATCAATCCGGGCAACTCCGGGGGCGCACTGGTCGACATGAACGGTGACCTCATCGGGGTCAATTCGGCCATCGCATCGTTGGGTGGCGGCCAAGGTTCGCAGGGCGGCGGGCAGGCCGGGTCGATTGGTCTGGGCTTCGCCATCCCGGTGGATCAGGCCAAACGTATTGCCGACGAGCTGGTTTCGACCGGAACCGTTCAGCACGCCTCGCTGGGTGTTCAACTCTCCGGCACCGACACCAGCGGCGCAGCGGTCGCCGGAGTCGTCAACGGTGGCCCGGCGGCAGCCGCAGGCCTGCCCAAAGGCGCGGTGATCACCAAGCTCGACAACAAGGTGATCGACGGTCCCGATGCGCTGGTCGCTGCTGTGCGCTCCAAGGCACCGGGCGACACCGTGACGCTGACCTATGAGGACCCGTCCGGAGCATCGCGCACCGTGGACGTCACCCTGGGGCAGGTGCAGGCGTAACGACCGCGGTGCGAGGCCCCAGCCTGGTGTTTCCGGGCTGGGGTCGCACAGCGAAAATGGGATGACGGTCGCGCGCCACATGTGTGACGATGCCTGGATGCCCAGCACACTCATCGAGGTCAGGCGCCCGTACACCGAATCAGAAGAGGTGGCGATCATCGATGCGGTGCACGATGCGCTGGTGACCGCGTTCCAGATACCTCCCGGCGACAAGCATGTCCGGCTGGTATCCCATGAACCACATCGGTTCTCGTGTTCGCCGGGCCTTACCAGCCCCGAGTTGTACACGCTTGTGGCCATCGACTGCTTCGCCGGCCGCTCGGTGCAGGCCAAGCGAAATCTCTACCGGGAGATCGTCACTCGTCTGGAGACGCTGGACATCCCGGCTGATCACATCACGATCGTCCTGCGTGAAAGCGCACTGGAGAACTGGGGTGTTCGTGGTGGGCGGGCGGCCTGCGATATCGACCTGGGTTTCGACGTCAACGTCTGAACTGGGAGTTCTTCTGACGTCCGACACCGGGCAGAAATCGCCCGACCGTCGTGCAATAGTCGCGATACGCCTGGCCGTGTGTGCGTAGCAGGTAGGGCTCTTCGACGACCCTGACCTGCAGTTCGATCGTGGCCGACAACACGACGAAGGCCAAGAGTGCGACCGGATTGGGCGTCATCAGGGTGATTCCGCCGGCGAAGACGAGCATGGCGGCGAAGATCGGATTGCGCACGGTCCCGAAAACCCCGGTGCGCACCAATGTTGTTGTCTCGCTGGGATCGACACCGATTCGCCAGGAGTCGCCCATGTCCAGTTGGGCATAGACGGTGAAGGCGATTCCGGCAACGGCCAGCAGTGTGCCCAGACCCTGGATCCACGGGGCATGCAGGAGGGCGATCGGTGTGACGAAGCCGAGCTGTTGCGCGACCGGAGCGGCAACGCCGACGATGATCGCAGCGATGAATCCGACACCGGCCAACCATTCGAGCGAGCCGGGATTTCCGTGAATGCCGCGGAATCCCGTCGACCCGGTCTGCCGGTACTGGAGCCAACTTCGCCAGCCGAACCCCAGCACCGCGAAGATCAGGTAGAGAATCAGCGCGGTCACGGCCATGGTCGTCATCTCCTCAGGTGGTCAGTCGCTGCAGTTCAGGCAACAGTCATCGTCGGCCGGGCGCCGTCAACAGCACTCATCCGAGACTGCACTGGGACAGTGCTCGGCGTCAGCGGCCAGCACCACCTGCAGCAGATCGTTCAATGCGTGGGCGAGCTTGGGATCGGCCAGTTCGTAGCGGGTGCGCCGGCCTTCGGGCACCGCTACCACCAGACCGCAACCCCGTAGGCAGGCAAGGTGATTCGACATGCTCTGCCGGGACACTCCTGCCGCCTCGGCCAGATCGGCCGGGTAGGCGGGGGAATCCTTGAGCGCCAGCAGGATCTTGGACCGCGTCTGATCCGACAGGGCGTGTCCGAACCGAGCCAATACCGTCACGTGAGTCAGCGTCTCCACGCCTTTGACTGTACATCGTGATGTGTATTCACAAAAGGATGAATCATCACCGGTGTGAGACGTCAGAGGGGAGTGCGCGCCCCGGGACCGTCAGGGAAAGCAAGCAGTTGTCACAGGCCCGGGACGTTGACCGTCGGTGCGTGCCTCATTGATCTGGTGGACGCGAACGCTGACCTCCAACTGGAAGCGGTCGGCGGGGTCCTTGAGCGACAGGCCCGTGAGTTCCTCGATGAGCTTGATCCGGTAGATCAGGGAGTGCCGATTGAGGTAGAGCGCTCGCGCGGCGGCGCTGATATTGGTGGCCTCGTTGAGGAGGATCTCCAACGTATGGACGAGTTGCCCTCGGCGTGTCTTGTCGTAGTCGATGAGCGGCTGCAAGGTCTCAAGGATGGTCGCCATGGACTGCGGATCCTGGCGCAGCACCTCAGCGAATTGACGTGAGCCGGCCGGCCGGCCGGGCAGGGCCGGCGGTACCGATGCCGTCACCGGGACGGACTGTCCGTCGACAGGAGGAAGCAACGCCCAACTCACGAGATTCTCGGGAAGCGCACTCAGCCGCTGCGCGGACGCGACCAACACGGAAACGGTGGACGCCGACGGGGCCGAGGAGAAGTGACACATCACGAGGTCATCGGTGACCGAAGAATGCACGGAGACACCGGCTGAGAGCGCCAACTCGTCGAGGGCTTCGCCGAACGCCGCGGCAAGGTCGTTCCAGCCGGCGTCTTCATGTTGGCGCCGTCCGATGGCCATTTCCACCTGTGAGCCGGGAATTGCGGGACTCAACAGTGGGAGCAGGCGTTTCTGCACATCGGCGAAGGCGATCTCCCATGGCAGAAGTACCACCGGGAACTCATGACGATCGGCGAGCGGAACCAGCGAGTTGAGGAGTTCGCGGACAGTGATCTCGGGGGGAGGGCTCAAGATGAGCCCCGCCGCATGGGAGGACACGAGATAAGCGAGGAACTCCCGGTTGCCCGGCTGCCGGATATCGGCACCGGTGCACAGCACGAGGTCGCCGGGGCGGATGAAGGACTCCGCAGGCGCGTGGATGATGTCCACCCAGGCGACTTCACGGGTAAGGCCGCGATGACCGGCGACCACGGAGCCCCGGTCCAAGGGCGCCACGGTCAAGGCCGCCGCCACGCTCAGCGGCGAGTCCTGGGACATGTCGCGCCTTCTCCTGATCTACCGTTGCGGCCCGCTTGTTCGTTGTTCTTGTCGGCGAGACCGCGGCGGCACACCCACACCCCCCGAGCTCGACGGTACCAGCGAATCGTGGGCGTTCTCGCAGCACGTGAGGGGCATGCTCGCGGACCGGAGAGTCCGCGAGCATGCCCTCATCGATCACACCGAGGACAGGTCCACGGTCGACCGTCGGCTGAGAAGCATCCCGACTCCGAAGAACACCAGCGGCATCACGCCGAAGATCACCGCGAGGGTGGAGCTGCCACCGACGATCAGGGTCAGATTCGACACAACCAGCACCAGCGCCCCGGCCAGGGCGAGCGTGGCTGCCGAACCCAACACCACCTGGCGGGTCGAGTCACCGCGGCGGCGGAAGAAGATCACCACGGAGATCGTCGTCAGTAACCACAGGATCGCCAGCGCGAGGATGCCCAGACCACCGAGCGGCCCGAAGATCTGCAGCACCGGGTCCAGCTTGAGCGCGACGAAGATGCCCATCATCACGAACGAGGCCACGGTGATGGCGATCGAAGCGTTCGACGGAGCGCCATGGCGGCCATGGACCTCGCCCAGACGCTTCGGGAAAACACCGCTCTGGCCCAGTGCGAAGGCGTAACGGGACGCGATGTTGTGGAAGGCCAGGGCACACGCGAAGACGCTGATGAACCAGAAGCCGGTGGTCAGGTCGCGCCCCAGCATGCCGAGGTACTGCTGCGCGGTGTTCACCATGAAGTTGTCTGGATCGGCCTCGGCCGCCGCGATGGCGTCCGGGCCACCGTTGCCCTCGATCAGTGCCCAGCTCGAGAAGGCGTAGAAGCTCGCCACGATGCCGACGGCCCAGTAGGTCGCCCGCGGGACGGTCCGGTCCGGGTCCTTGGCCTCGTCCCGGAAGACCGCGGTCGCCTCGACACCGACGAAGCCCCACAGGGCGTACAGCAGGGCGATCCCGAGCCCACCGGCGATGCCCTGGGCGTTGAACGAGTCGCCGGTGATCCCGTGCTCACCGCCCCGCAGAACGATGACCAGGTCGAGGACGACGAGGATGGCCACCTCCGACACCAGGAAGATGCCGAGGACCTTGGCGCTGAGGTCGATGTCGCGGTAACCCAGCCAGGCGACAACCGCGAGTACCAGCGCGGTGAGCAACCACCACGGGATGTCCGGTCCGCCGAACCGGGTGATGAGGCCGTTGAGGATGACCCCGTCATACGCCGAGACACCGAGGAGGGTGGCCATGTAGGCGGGAAGGGCAAGCACGGCGGCGCCGGCCCCGGCCGCACGGCCGAGTGCCATCTGGATGTACGCGTAGAACGCACCGGGATTGGTCACATACTTCGACATCGCGACGAAGGCGGCGGCAAAGAGCAGGAAGATCGCCCCTGCCACCAGAAACGCGACCGGAATACCCGTCGTCTTGCCGAGCACCATCGCGATCGGCACGTTGCCACCGATGGTCGACAGCGGTGCTGCGGCGGCCACAACCATCAGGACAATCGAGGGGACGCCGAGTCTTCCCCGCAATTTTGCGGGGCGACCGTCCGGTGATGGTTCGCTACTTCGTGAGTTGTCAGCGTCGACAACCTGGGTCATGCGCGGATCCCTTCCACTGCCACCGGGGCCGCAGATCGCCGGCTCCGTCGAGTACCGGTGAAGTCTGCGAGACGGACGTCTCGTGGGCCAGGGGTGGGACGGCTCTTTCCAACACCTTGTTGTAGGCCAGGTCACACCACTATCCGGATGTGGTGCCCGCATCACACAACTTGTTGGAAGGACTGCGTACGTCGTTGTTCGCACCCTGACGTTCGGTCAATGCTGTGCCCGTCAGGCAATCAGAGAGGCACGGCGACGGGCATGCACTTGAACAGCACCGACATCGAGCAGGATCATCGGCTGGGACGCATTCGGCTGTTGGACGAGCAGCGCGTCAACCTCGACGGGTTCGCCGAGCCCGACCCGGACCTGGGCATGATCTCGCACCTTTCGCCCTACGACCCGGCACCGTCCTGGGTCGTGGCCGACGACGGCAGCGTGCTGGAGATGGACTCGACCCCGGCCGCGAGCTTCGACACGATCGACGAGTTCATCGTGCGGTACGCCATCGACCACGCCGAGGCGCCGCGGTCGATGGCCATGGACGAGACCGATCTGGCGCGGATGATCGTGGATTCGAGCGTGCCCCGTGAGCAGGTGCTGCGGGTCTGTGCGGGACTGACCCCGGCCAAGATGGCTCGCGTCGTCGCGATGCTGCAACCGGTCGAGATCCAGATGGCGATGATGAAGATGCGCGCGCGCCGGACCCCGGCGAATCAGGCCCACGTCACCAATCGGCTCGACGATCCGTTGCTGATCGCCGCGGATGCGGCTACCGCCGTGGTCTACGGGTTCCGGGAGCTGGAGGCGACGGTGCCGGTGCTCGACGATGCCCCGGCCGTCGCGGTGGGGCTGCTGATCGGTTCCCAGGTGCCCGCGCCCGGTGCCCTGACCCAGTGCTCTGTCGAGGAGGCCCGCGAGCTGGAGCTGGGTGTGCGCGGGCTGGTGTCCTATGCCGAGACGGTGTCGGTGTACGGCACCGAGCAGGTCTTCACCGACGGCGACGACACCCCGTGGTCCAAGGCGTTCCTGACCTCGTCGTACGCCTCGCGCGGCATCAAGATGCGGTTGTCGAGTGGGGCCGGCTCCGAGGTACTCATGGGCCAGGCCGAGCGAAAGTCCATGAACTACTTGGAGTCTCGGTGCGTGGCGCTGGCCAAGGGCATCGGAGCGCAGGGCGTGCAGAACGGCGGTATCGACGGTGCGGGCATCACGGCCTCGGTGCCCGGAGGTGTTCGCGAACTGATAGCCGAGAACCTGATGGTCATGCTGCGCGGGCTGGAGTCGTGCAGCGGCAACGACAGTTTGATGTCCGAGTCGACGATGCGCCGGACCAGCCGGACGTTACCGGTGCTGCTGTCCGGCTCGGATTTCATCTTCTCGGGCTTTGGGTCCGTGTCCGCCTACGACAACATGTTCGGGCCTTCGAACTTCAATGCCGACGATCTCGACGACTACCTGGTGCTGCAGCGGGACTGGGGCGTCGACGGGGGATTGCGGTCGGTCGACCCGACCACGCTGGAGGCGATGCGGCGGCTGGCCGCCGAAGCCACCCGTGCGGTCTTCGAGTATCTCGGCCTCGCCGACTTCGACGACGATCACGTGGAAGCCGTTGTGGGAGCGCAAGGTTCCAAGGATCTGCCGGAGACCGACGGGGTCAAGGTGCTCAGCGCGGCCAGGATGATCGACCAGTCGGGGCTCACCGTGCTCGATATCGTCACCGCGCTCGCCGAGACCGGTTTCACCGACCTCGCCGACCGTGTGCTGGGCATGGCCAAGGCCAGAGTCACCGGCGACTACCTGCAGACTGCCGCCATCTTCGACGAGGAGATGAATGTGCTGTCGGCGCTGCAGGATCCGAACGACTACCGCGGACCCGGGACGGGCTATCGGCCATCACCGGAACGGCAGGCCCAGATCGACGCCGTCCGGCAGGCGAGGTCGGTGGCCGATCTGGTCAAGGAGCAGGCCACCTTCGCCCAGACGGAGCGGCTCGTTTCGGTCGGCGCCGCGCGGGTGGGCGACGACCCGCGGGACGTCGTCATCGGTGTCTCACCGGCGTTCGGCACCAAGTTGTTTCGGACACTTTCGGGCCTGACCATCTATGACGTGCTGGAACAGATCCTGGCCGGGCTCGAGGAGGAGCAGTGCGTGCCGCGACTGGTCCGGATCACCGACAGCATCGACCTCGGCGCGATCGGGAAGTCCGCGGCTCAGCTGTCCGGATCCGGCATCGCGGTCGGACTCCAGGCCAAGGGCACGACGATCATCCACCGGCGTGACCTCACACCGCTGGCCAATCTCGAATTGCTCAGCGTCGCACCGCTCATCACACCGGAGATGTACCGGCTCATCGGGATCAATGCCGGCCGGCACGCCAAGGGCGCTACTCCCGCCCCGATGCGCAACGCCTACACGGAGGAGGCGATCACCGCGAGATACCACACCAGGGTGGTGTCGATGGTCGCCATCGAGCGGGAGCAGTCCGAACACCGCGACGAGAACCGAAACCCCCACATCGAACTGGAGTTCACGCAATGACCGTCTCCTCACACTCCGGCCGGAGCGTCGCCGAGGTGACCGTCGAGGCTGCCCGCAACGGGGACCTTGCCCTTGACGACATCCGGATCAGCCGAGAGACCCTGCTCGTTCAGGCAGCTACTGCCGAGCGCACCGGGTCGGCACAGCTGGCCATGAATCTGCGGCGAGCGGCCGAGATGACCGCGCTGAGCTCTGACGACATGCTGTCGGCGTACGAGGCCCTTCGACCGGGTCGCTCCACGTTCGCCGAGTTGCAGGATCTTGCACAGAAGTTGGCCGGACAGCAGGCGCACATCTGCGCCGAATTCGTCCGCGAGGCCGCCGAGGTCTACCAACGGCGCGGCCTGCTGCGATGACCATCTGGGCCGGCGTCGACATCGGCAATTCCACCACCGAGGTGGTGCTCTGCCGTGCGGGCACCGAACTCGAGGTGTTGACCAGCGCGCGCACGCCGACGCGCGGCGGCAAGGGGTCGGTGCGGGCGGTCCAGGGAGCCGCACAGCTGGCACGACGGCTGGCCGAAGCGCACGGGCTGGCGATCGAACGGGCCGCGTTCGCCCCCACCGCTCCCGTGCGGTCGTCCGTCGAACGGGTCAAGCTGGAGACCCGGCGCACCGGGCGCCTCACCATCGCCACCCGGTCGGCGGCAACAACCGCGGGCGATGCCGTCGGGGTCGGTGTTCCCGTACCGGTTGACCGTCTCGGGACGGTCGACGGTCGCCCGGTCGTTGCCTGCGCGACCCGGGATTGGGGTTACCGCGAGGTGGCCGGCGCGGTGAATGCGGCAGTCGAGGATGGTCGGAACGTCGTTGCGGTGCTGACGGAGAACGACGAGGCCGTGCTGGTGTCGAACCGGCTCGGGGCCGCACTGCCGGTGGTTGATGATATCGATGTGCGGCAACTGCTTTCGGCAACGCTCATCGCTGTCGAGGTGCGCCAGGGCGTGGCTCCACTGCAGCACCTCACCGACCCGTTCTGGCTGGCCGATGTGTTCGGCCTGCGCGACGACGAACGGGTCGACGCCCGGGTCGTCGCGGACCGGCTCTTCGACAGCGCATGCGCGGTCGTTTCGCTCGACAGTTCTGCACCGGCGCTCGACACAACAACTCTGCGGACGACCGACCCAGCCTCCGAAGCCGGTGAACCGGCCGACCTGGTTCATGCCATCCATCTGGCTGATATTGCGGCACAGGCAAATTCACGACGGGGATCGGTCGCCGTCGACAGTGTGGTGATGGCCACCATGGGTGGTGCGGAGGCCCCGCCGGCCGGCGCAGATGTGCTCGGGGGAGTTCTCGGGGTTGATGTAACCCAAATCGACTCGGAGGCAGCCGCTGCGCGGGTCGGGGCCCTGACCACGCCCGGCGTCACCGACGGCGTCGTGGTGGTGGACGTCGGCGGCGGCACGGTGGACGTCGTCACGAACGGATCCCGCGTCGTCCTGCCCGGGGCGGGGCAACTGCTCACCACCGCCACCGCCAGCGCCCTCGACATCTCCAGAAGCGCCGCAGAGTACGCAAAACGCGCGGAGGCGGTCACGGCGGTCACCGTCCAACTCGTCGAGGATGAGCATGGCCGTCGCCAGTTTCTCGACAAGCCGATCAGCGGCCGGTGCACGGGGTGGCTGCTGACCTCGGCTCCCAGCGGCCTACTGCCGTTTACGTCGCGGATGTCCGGAACAGAATGGCGCAGTTGGCGACTCGCGGCCAAACGGCTGGTCATCGGCGGCAATGTGATGAGGGGACTGGAACAGGTGTCGGCCGGTGCAACCGGGGTGCTCCTGGTCGGCGGGGGAGCCAGCGACGATGAACTCGTCAGGGCGGTCAGTGAACAACTCGGCCATGAGGTCAGCGTCGGGCGGGGCAACGTGGGTGGACAGCTAGGCCATCGCTTTGCGGTGGCCTACGGGCTCGTCGTCATGGCGACGCGAGAGTAGACGCAAAGTCCCTACGCATCCTTGTCGGACTGCTCGTAGAGAATGCCGAGTCGGTCGATGCGCCACAGCTGACCGAGGACGATCAACGCGGCACCCGATGCTGTCGGCCACGGCTCGAGGGCAATCAACCCGTACACGAGCATGGCGAATCCGGCGAGCGCGTTCAAGGTCCAAATGCGTTGGACGACCTTGAATCCCTGTGGAATTCGGCTCCGATCGCGCATCCACATCCGCTCGCCGTAGATGCCCTTCGACGACCAGGCGGTCGGCTTGTCGATCGGCGCGAACGCGTGCGGGTTCCACCACAGCCACAGCGCGACCACCGCCAGTGGGACAAGTGCCCACCAGCCGATCCACGTGCGACTCCAGATCGCCAGGATCGCCGGGGGGATGGCCGCGAATCTGGTCCACACGCTCCACGGATTGGCATGGCGCCGCCACGCCTCGTCGCTCATCCCAGCCATGCGGGCGTACCTGTCCAGCAGGCTCATCGGAGCATTCCTCTCGCCAGTGTGCGGATAGTGGCGTCAAGCACGGCGTCGTAGCCGGGCTCGAAGCGGTCGCGGTGCATGACCACCAGGCCGATGGCGCGAATGACTTGGAGCAGTACGGCCGGTTCGATGTCGTCGACAAGGGCGCCCTCACGTTGTCCCGTCGTCAGATAGTCGAGCAGCGGCGTCACGAGATGCGGTGTGACACGAGCGATCTGATCGTTGCCGAGCCGGTCGGTTACGGCGTCGAGTTCCTCGGGTCGGGTAATCAGCCGTCGGTACATGGGATCGTCGGCCAGGGCGTCGGTGACACTGCGCAGGACTTTCACGAGTCCGTCCTCGCTCACCGGGGACTCGAGCGTGGCGGCGATGCGGGCGGCAACGCTCGGCGCCCGCTTCAGCATCACCTCGAGGTAGAGCGACTCCTTCGAGTCGAAGAAGGCATAGAAACTGCCTTTGGCGATGCCCACTGCCGCGACGAGGTCGTCGAGCGACGTCTGCTTCAGGCCCTGCGCGATGAACCGCTGCTCACCGGCGTCCAGTAGGGCGTCGTTGATTCGTTGTTTCTCGTTCTGCGTGAACGCTGTCGCCATGGCTATGACTCTTTCTAGAATGTAGTCATAGCCTACCTCTGCCTAGCGAGCTGCGCATCCACCTCGCGCCGCGACCGGGTCTCTGACGTCGGCGGCTGCGCTACGCGACCCATTCGTCGACTACCGTGGCCTCGGTGTCGACTTGTATCGCACTCTTACGACGGAGCCTTGGGGTGCAGGAACTTTCATTGTGAGGGATCCGGACGGCAATTTGATTCTGTTCGCGGCAGGAGCCGATTGAGGGCCGGCAGGACCGGTCTTCAGGGTTGGTCGAGATGGACGCGTTGCCGCTAGATGGCCCCAGGCGTGCCGGGCGGGCTCATCGACCCGTCGACATCCGGCACCATTGCCGGAGCCGGTATGCCGCCTTCGGCAGCGTTGTCACCGGGCATTCCGTCGTCTGGCACTTGGTCGTACATGCCGCCGAAGCAGTCCGGATTCCACCCCTCCGTCGCGCACGCCGGATCATCCGGGCTGACGGGGGATTCAGGAGTGGCGGGTATGCGGGGTGCTGCTGAAGCGACGGACGACATGTTCGCCGGAACCGCGCCCAGCACGAACACTCCAGCGATCGCCGCCACGGCTGCTCTCGTCAGTGCGTTTCGCGCCTCAGAAGCCATCATCCAACTCATCTGCCGCTCCCTTCGTCTGGGGCTCAAACGGGTCGGCTTGATGTTTGCCGTTGCCGAACCGTTGTCGCCATGCTCACAGCTCCGCACGTGCTGCGGGTGGAAATACGAACTTCGCTGGCAAAAACTGCAACGGCGCTTGAAGTTTGACGTGCATGTCAAAAACGAATGGGCCAACCACTACGAACGATCAGTGATTCCAGACAGCGGGTACGCACGGTGTGAGAGAAGTCGGGCGAATCCGGCTCTGGGTGCCTGCATATTCACTGGCCGGAAACGAGTACGCATCGATATGGTCCGATGATGGCCTCGGTCAAGCAGTTCCAAGTCACTTTCGACTGCGCAGATCCGGAGCGTGTCGCTCGGTTCTGGTGCGCCGTCCTGGGATACGTCGTCCCGCCGCCACCACCGGGGTTCGACGCATGGGCGGATTTCGATCGAACGCTGCCCCCTGAGAGTCAGGGTTCGATGTACGCCTGCGTGGATCCCTCAGGCATCGGTCCGAGACTGTTCTTCCAACGCGTTCCCGAAGGCAAGGTCGTGAAGAACCGCGTGCATCTTGACGTGCGGGTGGGCACCGGACTGGTCGGTCAGCAGCGTCTGGAGACGCTTGAGGCCGAGTGCGAGCGGTTGGTCGAGTTGGGCGCGGCGCGTGTGCGATTGCTGGCCGCCGACGGCATCAACGAGTCGTGCATCGTGATGCGGGACGTCGAGGGCAACGAGTTCTGTCTCGACTGACACCTCCAACTCACAGCGGAGCCGATGCCGGCGGGAGAGTATCGACGACGGGCGTGTTCTGCGCCGCGGCGACCCACCATTTCCCACCTTGCCGGACCAAGACGTACATCGCCATCTCGCTGAAACCACCGTCCAGCGCGCTGCGGCGAATCTGGGCAACCACTACGTCCGGTGCGGGATGGCTGACCTGTGCCGGTTCGAAGCGCGAAGCAGGAACGACCGGGGGACCACTCATCATCCGACGATGGATCGGGTTGAGATTCGAATAGCCCTGGAGCACCATCCCTTTTGGTGTGCCCCACAGGATGTCGGCTGCGAACATCTCGTCGTACACGTCAGCGTTTCCGGTTTCACCACCGCGCTGGAGATGGTTGATCAGATCGCGCACCGCCTGATCGCCGTCAACGGTTGGGGCATTCAGGTATGGACGCTGCGTCGTCATGGCTCAACCGTAGAATCCCAAGCGCACTTGAGGTCAAGGAGTTTCAAGGCTCGACTACCGTGCGGTGGCGTCGTCGATCTGTTCGCGCAGGATGTCGCCGTGACCTGCGTGCCGGGCGAATTCCTCGCTCATGGCAAGCAGAGTCCATCGCATGCTGACCCGGCCCTCGCGGGGATTGTCCTTGGTGTCATCGAGGTCGAACTGGGAGGCGATCGCGCGTGACCGGCGGCTTGCGCGCTCGAACTCGGCGATGACGTCGGCCAGTGACTCGTTGTCGGCGACGGCGAAGGTGCCCTCGTCGCGGTTCGAGTATCCGTCGCATTGAGATTCGCCGAGTCCTGCCCAGAACCGTTGGAACCAGATCCGTTCCGCGGCGGCGGCATGCTTGATCAACGAGATCGGCGTCGTCAACGACGCAACGAGCCGTCGGCGGGCGTCCGCATCGGACAGGCCGCGTACGGTGTCGACCAGCGCCTCGCGGTTGCGGTCGAGCATGTTCTCGATGATCGCTCGCTCTTCTCCATCGGTGATTCGGTTGGTACTCATGTGATTTCACTCCGTTCTGCAACGTGTTGGGCAGGCGCGGTCGACATCGGTCCGCCGAACGCTGCGGACCGCGGGTACGGCGATCGGTGTCGGAGGGGGAAGAGGTGCCCGCGTCAGGGGACGGCCCAGGAGCGCTCGCCGCGAGGATGGCGGACCGAGCATGGACGATGCGTGCTGCATCGGTATGGAAGCTTCGACCCGTCAGGAAGACCTGCCGTCTAGGTCAGTATGTGGGTCCGCCGGCGTCCTGGCAATGTTCCGAGGCCAGGGCACCTGAGCACCACCGCGAAGTCCGGGGCCGGCCACCATGCTCGTGGTGAGAGGGTATCGGCGACCTGGTGCGGACCGGCCACCGATACCCTCTCACGTCACACCGGAGAAGCGCTGTCCGTCTGTCCGAGGTGTCGGGGGAAGAACCGAGTGTCTATCCGGCCATCAGTTGGCACCTGGTGATGCCCGCCCGGGAAGGCGTGTAACGCCTTGTCCTGCGAGGCGAACGCGTCGAACAACTCGAGACCGAATTCGCGCGGGATTTCCTTGTCGTCCAACGGGAGCAGGTACTCGATGGGGATGGTTACCCGTGCTGCGGCGTCGAGCAGAGCGTCGTGCGCCGACACCCAACCGAAGACCGCCGCGGCGATCCGAGGCTCGGTCGCTGCCAGCGTTATCCCAACCGCACCGGACAGTGACGCTCCGGAGTAGCCGATCGGTGCCTGCACACCGATTTCGGGCAGCGCTTGCACGGCGTCGATGGCTACCTGCCATTCCGGGACAGCGCGCTCGGCCACCGATTGGCAGTAATCGGCGAGGATCCGGCCGAACGCGGGACTGCCTTCGTCACGTGCCTGGCGAAAATCGGTGATCAGGCGCTGGTCTTGTGGGCTTCGCGGCCGATCACCGTGCCCGGGCAAGTCGATAGAGACGACGTGGAAACCGTCAGCGGTCACCGCGGAATGGGCCCGGGCTACGTGCTGCGGGGCTTTCGTGTCCATGCCGCCGGGATGGCCGGCCAGGATCAGGGGAGCGCCCTGAGTATCGGAGTCCGGTGACCAGAGCACACCGGTGACGCCGTCCAGGGTAAAAGTGCGTTCAATGACGCCGTTCGAGGTTGTCTGCGAGGTGAAATGCATGGTGTTGCCTTTCGGTATTGCCGTTGGTCAGGCGCTCCCGGCGACACCTTCGTCGATCCCTCAACCGTGAACACGAGTGGGGAGCACCCACATGGTTGCTGCGTACATGGGTCTCACCTCCTCGCGTCATCTCACGGTTCCGGCGCACGGTATCAACGTGAAGGTGGACCCGTCCAACGGTTTTTCTCGTCGCTCGGCGCACCGGCTGCGGTCAGGCCGGCGATTGCATCAGCGATCTCCTCGGCCATGGCAGGGCTGCCGGTGTGACCCGCATCGTCGATGATCTTCAGTTTCGCCGCGGGCCAAGCCTGCGCGAGTTCCCACGCCGTGAGCAACGGTCCTGACAGGTCGAGACGTCCGTGAATCAGCACTCCCGGAATCTCGGCCAGCCGGTGTGCGTCCCGCAACAGTTGTCCGTGGTCGAGCCACGCGTTGTGAGCGAAGTAGTGCGCGCAGATACGGACAAACGCCAACTTCGCCGTGTCCGGCTTGTCGCTGTATTGTCCTGGCTTACCGAGGTTTTCATGTGCGATCACGGCGTCTTCCCACGCACACCAGTTCACGGCGGCCTGCTCGCGGGTAGCGCGATCAGGACTTTCCATGAGCTTTCGATACGCCTCGACGAGGTTGCTGTCGCGCGCTTCGGCAGGCACGCCAGAGCGGAAACGTTCCCATTCGGCAGGCAGCAGCAGACGGAGGCCGCGGTAGAGCCAGTCGATCTCCTGCGGCCGGCTCATCGTTACTCCGACCAGGATGATGCCGGTAACGCGTTCGGGATGGCGCTGCGCATAGGCAAGGATCAGCGTGGATGCCCACGATCCGCCGTAGAGCAGCCACCGGTCAATGCCCAGATGCTCACGGAGGAGTTCCATGTCGGCCAGCAGATGTTCGGTGGTGTTGCACCCCATGTCGGTAGTGGGATCGGCAGCGCTGGGGACACTGTCGCCGCATCCTCGCTGGTCGAACGAGATGACGCGAAACTGTTCGGGATCGAATGACTTGTGAGCGTTGCGCGATCGTCCTGACCCCGGCCCACCATGAACAATCAACACCGGGCGGCCGGCCGGATTGCCCCTGCACTGCCAGTACATGCGGTTGCCGTCACCGACATCGAGCAGACCCTCGTCATGGACCGGGAACTCACGGAACGATTCGGCAGCCACAAGTTGTGACGGTACTGCGCCGTCAGCCCCGGGGTGATCCACCGAAGTAGACCGGCTTGTCGGTCGTCGGAGGCAAGATGTCCACCGTGACGCTGTTCAGTGACGACGACCCCGGCTACCTCGCCTGGCTCGCCGACCATCCTGATGGCTACGTGATCAACATTGCCCGTAGCCGCAGCGTGGCGGCCGCGCGTGTGCACCGTGCGGGTTGCCGGACGATCCGCGGTGAGAACCCTGTCGGGGGCGGGTGGACCAGGCAGTACGTGAAAAAGTGCGCGGATCAGCTGGCCGAGCTCGAGCAGTGGGCGATACACGAAGTGGGGCAGCATATCCCGCCGTGCGGGGCCTGCCACCCACATGGCGTTGCTGCGCAACCCACTTCAGTCAAGAAGGTCAACCAGACGTTCGGCTCCCCGTTGCCCGACGGGGGCTGCGAGGTCCGCGGGCCGACGGCGGATCGGCCCGTGGTCGAGGCATGGGCCGATGATTACATCCGCTTCGAGCGTCGGCCCGCCTGGCAAGAGCGGCTGCGGACCGAGATCCGGGATGGCTGTGGGCGGCTCGAACCCTCGGCTGGGCAGGTACTGCAGGCAACGTAATTCGGCGCCAAGCCTCCCAACGCCGACGTGGAGAACCTCGTGCTCTACAACATCGATTCGTTCCGGGTCGCCGGCGGCAACGGCATCCGCTTCGAGCAGGGGGCCGTCGCACCATCGGCTCCATCCAGGACGGAGTATCCGTTCTGCTACCGCTACGCGCTGGTGCCCGGATCGGGCGGCTTCGACAGTTGGCGGCAGGGGAGAACGGTTGCATCGTTCGACTGGACCGACCTGGGCGCCTTCGCAGGCGACAAGAAGCTGGCACAGGTGTGGCTAGCGCTCGCCCGCGGCCGGGACGACCATGACGTGGCCGAGCCGGCGGTCGCGCCCGACATGGCCTTCGCCGTCAAAGTCCGGGTCCGGCCACCGCACGGGCGTGAGCCGGTGTGGGGCGGATTGGTGAAGGGAGTATTCGACGGCGTGATCTCCGCGTTCCAGGCTCACACCGACACGGCCATCCTGCCTGACGTTTCAAGACGAATCGCGAAAGTCCTTCCGGCAGAACCGGAAGAGATCGAGAAACTCCTGCTTGACGAAAGTCGGGCGGTGCTGGGCGCTGTGCGGCAGCTCGTCAGGCCTTTCGGTGCAGGCGTGCAGTGGCACCCAACCGACCACCTGTGCGTTGCCGGCGAATTGCTCGCTGCTGATCCGGAAGGTGCGCACTGGGCGATCAAAGGTGAGATCGTCGAGGTATCCCGCTGAGACGGCGGTCAACCGGTGGTGAGAATGTTCGCCGGCCAGCGGTGGCGATGCGGTGTGAGCCGAGAAAGTAGATGTAGGTCGCTACAAGGCTTTCAGTTGCCGGCAGCCAGGTGTCTCTCAGTCAACGCTCGCATACTGATGCTGTGCCGCCCAACGGTTCAGCGACAACCGAGCCGCCAGTTCCGACCCCGATGCCTCCGATCCCGGATCCCGATTTCAGCCGTTTTGGGCATGGGATCTCGCTGCTTGGCGGTTGGTTGCCGCTGAGCGTCGAGATCGCGACGCTCGTGGTGCTGGTCGTCGCGATCGGATGGCGGACGCGACGTTGGCGGACACTCTGGATACCTATCTGCGTGGCAGTCGCTGCCCTCGCCGCGTTCGCGGCTCGCGCGTATATGAACTCGCAAGGGCTGGCCTCCGACCCGGCACCGATCACACTGTGGGTGTGGACTGCGGTGTTCGCCGGTTCCGTGGCGGTGGCGATCGTGGGTTTTCGCGGCACCCGATGGTGGCGGCGGACTTTGTCTGCATCGGCCGTCCCGTTGACGTTGATCTGTACGTTGCTCGTGCTCAACGGGTGGGTCGGCTATTACCCGACAGTGCAGCGTGCGTGGGGAGATCTCACCTCGGGCCCCCTTCCGGACGAGACAGATGCAGCCGCGCTTGCCGGCATGCGCAATACCCAGCCCGACACGGGGAAGGTTGTGCCGATTGACATTCCCTCCGACGCAAGCGGATTCACGCACAGACGTGAGTATGTCTACCTGCCACCGGCCTGGTTCAGCGGTGCCACTCCACCGTCCCTGCCAGTCGTCATGATGATCGCAGGGGAGTTCAGCAATCCGACGAACTGGATGCGCACCGGAAACGCGATCGGCGTGATCGACAGCTTCGCCAGAGGACACGGGGGAGCGGCGCCGATCTTCGTTTTTGTCGATTCCAGCGGGAGCTTCAACAACGACACAGAGTGCGTCAACGGTCCGCGCGGAAACGCCGCTGACCACTTGACAATGGATGTGCGTCCGTACGTGATTTCGCGCTTCGCCGCTTCATCGGACGCTGCGAACTGGGGCGTGGTCGGGTGGTCGATGGGAGGCACGTGTGCGATCGACCTGACGGTCATGCACTCCGACATGTTCCAGACGTTCGACGACATAGGGGGTGACCGGGGACCGAATTCGGGCACCGAGGAGCAGACGATCAGCCGACTTTACGGTGGCAATGCCGATGCGTGGGCGACATTCGACCCGCGAACGGTCATGGCCAAGCACGGGCCGTACGTGGGAGTGGCGGGGTATTTCGACGACTCGCAGGAGCCGGCCGACGACAAGACGAAAAATCTGCCGAACCGTCCCGATCAACATCGTGCGCCTGTCGGTTTCGGTGGCCACGACGACGCCGACGAGTTCCGAGAGAAGGGGGCCCTACCCGATCTGTGCGCGGCAGCCGTCGCGGTCGGCATTGGTTGTTCGCTGCGCGTGTATCCCGGCTACCACACATGGCAATTCGCGGCCACGGCGTTCGCCAATGCGCTGCCGTGGCTGGCGCATCGCGTGCATGTCCCCGGCGCTTAGACGTTCTCCGGTGCGGGCGACTTCCTCGAACTCGCTCACGGCCCGTCAGCGTCGACGGTAATCTCCCAGCGTGACGGTTAATCGTCGCAAAATCTTGGGCGGAGCGGGCCTGGCAGGCGCCGCGGCCGCAACCGGTGTGGGCGTTGACCGCCTGATCATCTCCACCGGCACCGGCGATGGCCCTGACAAGGAAACCCCAATGTCCGATGATGCTGCGCGCTTTGGCGACCCCCGCCTACCCGCCGAGACGATCACCTCGCAATCACACTTGTTCCATCTTGGCGCTTCGCCCAAAAGCACGCATGACGGCGGCTGGTACCAACAAGCCAACGAGGACAACTTTCCGATCCTCAAGGGGCAGGAGGCCAGCCTCCTGCTGCTCACATTGCAGCCTGGGGGAATCCGCGAGCCGCACTGGCATCCGAGTGCGTGGGAACTCAACATCGTTACCAGCGGAGTGGCGACCTGGATTGTCATCGACGGGAACGGGAACTACGAGCAGTTCGAGCAGCATGTCAATGACATCGTTTTCGCGCCCCAAGGTTCATTTCACTACTTTGAGAACCGCGGCCCCGACGACATGACAATAATCATCATCCAGAACACCAGTGCGCCCGAAGACAAAGACAATATCGGTATCGGTGAGTCCCTCAGCAGGCTTCCACCGCGGGTGCTGTCCGCCGTATTCGGCGTTCCCGCAGAGACATTCAGCTCCTTCAAAAAGATCGACAACGCCATCGTAATCTTGCGATCGCCGTAGCCGAAACTCATCGCGATGGACGCCGGGATCTGTAGCAACTGAAGAACGATCACGTATCGACGGCTGAGAATCAGCAACCCGGTCGATACTCTGAGGCGATGGTCGATGATTGTCCGTGGGAGCCGCCACTGGCGGGAACAGAGGCGGAGCACCTCATCGGTGCGCTGGAGCGGCTGCGAGCCACCTTCCGATGGAAGGTGGGCGGCCTGGACTCCTCGGGATTACAGGTTCGGGTCGGCGTGTCCCCGTTGACTCTTGGGGGGTTGACCAAGCACTTGGCGCGGGCCGAGGCGGAGCGCTTCGGCCCCATGCTCGACGGGTCGCCGATTGGATCACCATGGGATACCGCGGACTGGGATACCGATCCGGACTGGGACTTCAATTCGGCCGCTGATGACACCCCAGAACAGCTCTATGCGTTGTGGGATGGCACCGTGGCACGATCCAGGGACAAACTCCAAACTGTGCTTGTCGCAGATGGTTTGAACCAGCTTGTGGACCTCGCATGGCCTGACGGTCGACGAGCCAGCCTGCGGCGCAGCGTCTGCGACATGATCGAGGAGTACGGGCGCCACACCGGCCATGCAGATTTGATCCGCGAGAGTGTTGACGGTTTGGTGGGCGAAGATCCGCCCGCTGGCTGGCGGCCGGCTGAGTTGGGGTGATCTGATCGAGGTGTCGACGTCGCGTGGCACGTGCGAAAAGGCTGCGGGATGGTGGCGGGAGGCACTGTCTCGACGAACGCGCCTGCCGCGGCGGCGAGTTCGCGGCACATACGCCCTCACCGGTGTGTTTGAACAACCAGCCGCCGTGCCCCTCGATCACGGTGCACAACACCTTCATGAGCGGCGAGCTCCGCCCGCATCCCCTCCCCATGTGGGCGCACCCGGATCAGCCCTTCCAGACCACCTTGTCAGTGCCGCCGGAGTCCCGGTAAACGACGCTGTCGGGAACGGTGCCCCCGCGTACGTCGAAGTAGATCCGCCCGGTTGTCTGGGCGCCCGGCGCGATCGGTTGGTTGGCAAGGCCGTCCGTCTGGTTTCCCTTCATGTCCGCGTAGGTGGAGCTGTTGACAGCTCGGGCGTTGAAATCGGAAATGTTCGGCGTTGGGGAGCCGCTCGCGGCTCGGGCCGTCACCTCGGAGTACCAGATGCCGTCGTTGTGACCGCTGGGCTGCAAGCTACTCACGGTGTAGTCGATCGCGCCACCTGAACTGGGAATCTCTGCCGTTTGGCCGAACTGGAGCACTTCCGGGTCGGCGAACGCCGGTGGGGCCGCGAAGACTCCGGCCGCCGCGATTCCAGCGGCAGCTGCCGTTGTTTTCAATGCGATGTGCGAGAACGTCATGTCATGCTCCCTTCACCCAGGTTCCCGCTGCCAGGAAATGACTACGTTCTGTTCCGCTGAGTGCGTATCCAAATTCAGGGATTTCAAACCTCCCCGTTTCCAGCCGGTGGCCAGGTTTCTCTCACCAAGCTCTCCTTCCATGCCGCGGGAGCAGTGGTCGTGCAGGCGGCCGCGGCTTGTCGGCGCGATAGTCCAGGCGACGGCAAATCGTAAAATCGGCTCATGAGTGAAGTACTCGATGAGGGGCCGTTCTTTCACGGCACCAAGGCAGAACTGCGCCCCGGTGACCACCTGACGGCCGGATACAACTCGAACTATCGGCCCGAGGTCGTCATGAATCACATCTACTTCACTGCCTTGCGCGACGGCGCCGGACTCGCCGCAGAGGTTGCAGCACTGGAGGAATCGACACCACACGTCTACGAGGTCGTTCCCACCGGGCCCTTTGAGGATGACCCGAATGTCACGGACAAGAAGTTCCCGGGCAACCCGACGCGATCGTTTCGAAGCGAAGCACCACTTCGTGTGGTGCGCGAAGTCACCGACTGGGCGCGGCTGACGCCGGAGGCACTACTGATGTGGAAGGACCGGCTGGCCTCGATCCGTGCCGACGAACGAGGCGAGATCATCAACTGAAAGAGGAAGTCCGCCAGATATTTTGCGAGAAGCGCCGGACAACCTGAGGCGGGGCACGCGGAATGCTGACGCTGGCGATTCGGACTGTCGAGTTCACCCACCGAGTCATCAACCGGGACTCCGGCCTGGATGCCTGAGACGTCGGTGACGCAAACCGTCACGACAAGCCTCTCGGCAAACGCAAAACCAATGAACCATCAGGACTGCAGGAGCCTCTGGTGGTCGTGGCTGTACTGGGGTTTTGCCAGATAACGGATGATCCAATAGAGTGCTCGGCTAATTACTATTATGCCGTAGCACCAGGCAAGGTGACGCGCATCACATCGTGGCAAACCGGGGTGGTAGTTGCCACGGATGTGACGGGTCGGCGGCAGGTTAACCCCTGCTTCGCAGCAGCTGTAACTCACGCAGCAAACTCTTGCTGGCACACATCTGGTCGGGCGGTGCTGGTCGCCGCATTGTGACCGGTGTGCAGTTCAACCCTGTTTTTCACGCCGACAGCGGGGTTGGAGGGGGGTGTTCGTGTCCGACGCACGGATCCACAAGTTCAAACCCCCACAGAGGAGAGCACAACCATGCCGAAGGCCGCCCGACCACTGGAGACGTTCGGAAAACCGAAACACGTAAAGAAGATCATCACCACCCTTCTCGTCGCGACCGGCCTCGGTGGTGCCACACTGCTCTCGTCGCCGATGCACCGGCATCCAGCGATCGCCGTTGAGCAACGGCCGGCGGACGACTCCGTCACCAGACCGGCCGCACCCGCAGTCACCATCCCCAGGCCGGTGGTCGTGACCAAGGAATCCAACGCGCAGGACATCGTCAACGCCATCGTGAGCCAGGGCAGGGCCGCCAGCTTGAGCGAAGACCAGATCAAGACCGTCATCGCCACAGCGAACATCGAATCCAGTTTCCGCCCGACCGCGTCCGGTGGCGTGCAGGCCTACGGAGGGCCGGGGGGAGCCGCCGATGAGGTCATCGGCCTGTTCCAGGAGAAAGCCAGCTTCGGCACCCTTGCCGAGCGTCAAGACCCCAACATGGCGATCGCCCGGTTCATTGCCCGATTCACTGAGGCGTTCAACAAATACGGCATTACCGGCGACCCGGTGCTGGCAGCCACGCTCGCGCAGAACCCGCAACTGCTCAAGTACCACGGTGGGGTTGGAACGCACTACTACAACACTGTGAAGTCCGCGATGACCACAGCGGCAGACATGTACAGCCGGGCGGTCGGTGCCACGCTGCAACCGGTGACCTGACGCCGGATGTGACGGCGGCGTTCCGTCTGATGCGAAAGCCGCCAAGCTGAGCCGGCTCTGGTCACATGGCGGTTGAAAGTTGTTGGGCGGCAGAGTGATGCTCCGCCGATGATTCGCACGGGCCGGTCACGGTGCGGAGGCTTGGTGCGGAAATATCGTGACGGTTTCATTTGAATAAACGTTCTGCAGCGTCCCGGCGACGCGGGCGCCGACATCGCCTGGTTGGCTTTAGCGTCGACTGCCGTGGCCGAACTGGGCAATTTCGTGAAACGTTGGCGCACAGCGCTTCATCTCACCGTGTCGACACTGATAGTGGCCACACTCGGACTCGCGATCACGCCCGTGGCGCATGCGGCTGCGGCCGTGGCGACATTATCGGTGACATCGACATGGCAGACCGGTTTCATCGCCCGCTTCACCATCACCAACTTGAGCTCGATGCCGCTATCCGATTGGACGCTTGAATTCGACTTGCCGGTGGGCGAATCCGTCTCGCACACGTGGAGTAGCACCCTGACCCAATCTGGCACGCACTATGTTCTCACGCCCGTAAATTGGAATCGCATCATTCCACCTGGCGGTTCAGCCAAAGGTGGTCTAAGAGGCGTGCTGAGCGGTTCTTACACACCACCGTTGAATTGTGTGCTCAACAGGCAGTATTTCTGCACCTAACGGCGACTGCGCACCGATGATCGACACTGAAGCTGTTGTTGCGCAGTGAGTTACGCGTGATCGCATAGTTGGTGCGGTGCGGTGTCGCGCGATTCGAGCGGCGTTCGCCCTAGCCGCCGCGACCGCGGCCTCTACCCAAGTGCTCTGGCTCGCCCTCAATGGACCGCTATCGCCTGCGCCACTTCTGTGGTTCGGTTATAGTCCCGGCCGGGCGAGGGTTCAGTTGTAACTTGACCCACACCACAGGATGACGCGAGAGGAAACCATGAGGACGATCGCAAACCGCCACACGGCAGCAGTCGGCCTGGTCGCTGTCGCGCTGGTCGCTGCGGGATGCAGCAATGGCAACAGCGTCGATACATCGATGTCGCCTCAGGTCGGCTTGATCGCCACCTCCACGTCCGAAACACCGGGGCAGCCCACCGAGGTCAAGCTCATCGGGGACAGAGACGTCGAGGTGACGCTGACCGGCCCGATCGCGGCGAAATACTCGTCGGCAACCGAGAGTCAGAAGCAGACGCTCGGCAAGCCGCTGACGGGTGATCGCAACGCGGGAACGCGGGACAGCGGAGTGGTGTTCCAGCAGTTCCAGGGCGGCGTGATCGTCGCCAAGAACGACGAGGCAGGCACGCCTGCCTACATCACCTCGGGCAAGATCCGGGAGGCCTGGAACATCCCACGCGACCCGGAGGGCGTGCCTGTGGTCACCGGCGATAATGGCTCGGCAGGTCCACTGGGCGCCCCCACCAGCGACGAGAACGCCGACGGCGATCTGCTCGTGACGACGTTCGAGCACGGCAAGATTGAGTACAACGCGCAGACCGGCCACGTCGAGGTGACCGTCAACGGCAAGGTCGTACCGTCCGGGCTGTAGTACGCGAGTGGCGGGTTCCGTTCGTCGGCAGGGCTCCATCTGAAGTGCCGGGCGAATGGGTCGCAGCCCTGGCAGCCGTCACGCGTGATCTTCGATGTCGGCGACAGGGCAGAGCCGTCAGCCTCGATGGCGTCGAATGGGTGCTCACCGTGCACTCAGACCGTTCGGTAGCGATCGGAATGACGACGTTGACGGCTGACGCAGACCTGGGCGCATTCTCCATCGGCCGCGGTTTCGCACTCGAGACAAGCCCCGCGCAGGCGATGGTATGGGTCGCATCAGTGGTTCAGGACGAATTGGCCGGCTACGAGTTCGTGCAGTGGCCTTCGGACGGTTGGAAGTTGCTGGCCCCGGACCTCAGGGGCGGTGAGGCTGTTTGGGTCGACCGCAGTGACCATGTGGTGGCGCCGATCGGTGCATTGTGCGACGAATCTGGGCGACGGTAGTTGGAGGCCGACCTGGGTGTCAGGCACTAGACGGTGAACCGTGTGACGTCGCGATGAGTTTTTCCCTCCGGTGAAGTCCGATCTCAATGGGCAAACTCATCTATGGCTTCAACGTGTCGGTGGACGGGTACATCGCTGATGCACAAGGCAACATCGACTGGGGCGATCCAAGCGAAGAACTGCACGAGTACTGGAACGACTTCGAACGGGAGACCGCCCTGTCGTTCTACGGGCGGCGGCTTTACGAACTGATGTCCGCGTACTGGCCGACTGCCGACAAGGCCCCGGAAGCCACCCCTCTGATCGTCGACTTCGCCCGCATCTGGCGCGACATGCCCAAGGTCGTATTCTCGCAAACCCTGGAGTCTGTCGACTGGAACTCACGACTGGAACGCGGCGACCCGGTCGAGGTGGTGAAAAAGCTGAAAGCCGAAACCGACGGCAGGCTGGAGGTGGCCGGCGCGACGCTGGCCGCACCGATCGTGCAGGCCGGTCTCGTGGACGAATACCGGATCGTGGTCGCGCCCACCGCCGTGGGCGGTGGCATCCCGTTCTTCCCGACACTGCCGTCATGGATCTCGCTGCGACTGTTGGAGAACCGCACCTTCCCGGGTGGCACGGTCCTGCTGCGCTACGAGGCGAAGCGCGACTGATCGGACGCACACAGCCGAGCGAGATCGTGATGGCAACAATTGTGGGTGGTGTCAGACTTTGTGGTGTGAGCGCCGATGAGCCGTGGGTTGAGGTGGTCGCGCATGGCGGCGGCTGGGCTGAGTCATACCGGGCGGAGGCCGCAGTGATTCGCGCCAAGCTGGGGGATTACGTGCTTGGAGTCGAGCACTTCGGAAGCACTGCAGTGCCCGGGCTTTTCGCTAAACCGATCATCGACATCCTCGTCGGCACCCAGCCCGGCGGAGAACCGCACACGGCGATTGACGCCCTGGGGCAAATCTCGCGGTCCGCGACTTTCTTCGTGCCCGTCCGGACTGGGTCGAACGGTATGGGCAGGCCAAGTTGGATGCTGCGGCAGCAGCTGGGACAAGCATGCTGAGATACCAGAACCACAAACGAGATTTCGTCGACGAGCTGCGCGGCTTCGCTTTGGCGTGGGCGGCTGCGCCCCGTTGATTGCGCGTCCGGCAGGTCGTTGATGCCTCATCTGCCCTCAGCTTGGCTACTGCGCGGCCCGAACGCGTGGCTGATGCAAATCCCTTGTTGGCGCCGTCTGAAATTTTGACGGTCCATTGAAGTTGCCGTGCAGGGGAGCGGCCCCGGAGGCGCGTCGGCAACCGTGTCTTGCTGCGTCAAGGTAGGTGCGCTCGAGGTGGAAGATCCCCCCCGTATCACTGCCCGGATCCTGCCGCCTGATTGCAAACCTGTTGCATCTTGGCGAGGTCAACCAGTTCACCGTAACCCTTGTGCAGTGCCGCGGGGTCCGCGGCGTTTCTCGCTACCCACGAAAGAAGCTGGTCGGCAATGAGATTCACCATCTCCCCGCGCGATGGATCGCGCAGATCAAGCATCAGTACGTTGTGTTCGTTCAGTTCGTGAATCTCCCGTCGCGCCGGGCCGTCCGGCAGCGTGTCCTCAAGAAAATCGAACAAGAAGCTGGTCATGGAGCTTCTCCAGGACCAGTCACCCGCCTGGAAACGAACAAAGCCGCCCATCGCCGTCCTCTCATGTGACCGCGGACCCGCACTCCGCACACGTCGCGACTCGGTCGATTACCCACCCTGCCGCATATTGTTTCAACCATGGGCGCACCCAGTGAGCGGATCATCGAACAACGCGTGCGTAACCGTGTCATGGAAGCAGTGGAGGTCCTCGCCGACGGAGACGACGGCGTTCGGACGGTCGGCGACTGCTGTTACTACAACTACTTCTTCGACTTCATCGACGACGACATCACCGCCACGTGGCGTGATCTGAGCACTCTGACGCCTGCGGAGGTCCGGCAACTCGAATCCCTCCATGACTTGGTGAAAATGTCCTTGCAGACGACAAACGCGATGGACGCTGACGAGCTGATCGCATCAGGGTGGCCGGTCCGCATCGCCGCGGTTGCTCGCAGAACCCTCGAGACCATGCAGACGCGGGGACGATATGACGAAGAGAGCGAGGAATTCGACCGGTGACCGGTGTCGGCGCGTGGCTGATTGACTTGTAGTGCTGGGCTGGTTGCATTTCCGGTCGCGCGTGGACATTGCGAGATGATGCGCTGGTAGCGTGGGGTATGAGCGCACAACCATCGGCATTCCATCCCGCCCATTGCGCCGACGACCTCATCGACGCCTATCTCGAACACGAAGATCGGCTACTCGCCGAAGCCGCGGGCGACGCTACCGGCGCTGGCGAATACCGCAATCGCGAAGATGACGACGTCCTAGCCGCGCTCATCGCCTGGAAAAAGAAGGCCCACGATCGCGGCAAACCGCTCACCGAGAAGGACTGGATGAGTCTGGTCCTCGAACTTGTGCACCGCGCTGCCGCGCAGCGGCGATGACCCGCCTGTCGTGCACGGCCTGAAAGCCCCGTCGGCGGCAGGCATACACCCGGGTGCTTGCCGAGCAGGACGCCGCGCTCGAACCGCGCCGCCCACCACATCGGACGAAAGTAATTGGTGGGCAGTGCAATACAGTGCGACTTCTACTGGTAGCCAACCATATCTGGAGTGATCGCCGGGTTCGCAGTTAGCAGGTGTCGCCGTAGGCGGTGATCTTGTATTCCGTCGCGGCGAAATCAGGCAGGCCGGGGGACCGGGCCAGTATTCGCCGGCTTATCCCAGGATCGCCCGCGCTGCGCGCTCTGCGATGAGCATGACCGGTGCGTTGGTGTTGCCGGAAGTGATAGTCGGCATCGCGGAAGCATCGGCCACTCGAAGGCCGGCGACGCGGTACACGCGGCAATCGGTGTCGAGCACCGTAGCTGCTGACGTCGGGATACCTTGTGCATCAAAGGATCCCATCGCGCAGGTGCCCACCGGGTGGAAAATAGTCGTACCCAGTTCTCCAGCCGCTTTCTGCAGCTCGGCATCACTCACCAGTTGTGGGCCGGGAAGCAATTCCTGCGGGTGGTAGCGGGCCAGAGCCGGCGCTGCCATGATCTGCCGGGTCATCCGGAGACCAGTCACGGCGGCCTGACGATCAGCCTCAGTCGACAGGTAGTTGCAGAGAATCTTCGGGTAGGTCAGCGGGTCTGCATCGGCTATTCGCACGTGGCCACGCGAGCTCGGGCGCAGATTGCAGACCGAGGGAGTGATCGCTGCGAAAGGGTGTAGTGGATCGCCGAACTTGGGCAACGACAAGGGTTGCACATGCCACTCCAGATCAGGACTGGCCAGCGCGGCATCGCTTTTGGCAAAGGCCCCCAGGGTAGAGGGCGGCATGGTCATGGGTCCCGATCGCAGCAGCAGATACTGAAGCCCCATGCCTGCACGGGTGATCCAATTCCGGTACAGGGTGTTCACGGTCGGAGCACCCTTGATCCGGTAGACCGTTCGCAGCTGCAGGTGGTCCTGGAGGTTTTCACCCACCCCTGGCAGGTCGACGGCCACCGGCACCTGATGCTGGGTAAGAAGCTGGGCCGGGCCCAGACCCGAGACCTGCATGAGATGCGGCGAGCCAATCGATCCAGCGCTCAGGATCACCTCGCGGCGCGCACGGACGTCGACGATTTGGCCGTCTTTGAGCACCCGCAGGCCGGTGGCGCGGTGCTGAGCCGTGGTCCAGGCGCCGCGACGCTGGTCTTCGTGGACCTGATCATCCATCAGCAGCCGCAAGGCCTGGGTCTGGGTGTAGACGGTGAGATTGGGTCGGTGGGCGATGGGATGCAGGAAAGCGTCGGCCATCGACCAGCGCCGGCCGCGCCGTTGGTTGACATGAAAGTACGCGCTGCCGGCGTTGTCGCCCCGGTTGAATTCCTCGATCGCGGCGATGCCCACCTGGGCAGCGGCGGCCTGCCAGGCGTCCAAGATCTTCCAGCGCACCCGCGGCCGTTCGACGCGGATCTCCCCACCGGCGCCGTGCCAATCGTCGGCTCCGCCGAAGTAGTCCTCTAACTCCTTGTAGATCGTCAGTGTCTCGCCGGGGGAGTCCGGGCCACCCCAACGCCATCGGTCGTCACCGGTGGCCTGTGCCCACAGGTCGTAATCGCTGGACTGTCCACGCATGTGGATCATGGCGTTGATCGATGAGCACCCGCCGATCACGCGGCCCCGCGCGTAGTGAATGCTGCGGCCAGCCAGACCCGGATCGGCCTCGGTCGTGAAGCACCAGTCCGTGCGGGGGTTGGCAATGGTGTACAGATAGCCCACCGGAATCTTGATCCAGAACCAGTTGTCTTTGCCGCCGGCCTCAATCAAGAGCACACGATAGTCAGGGTTGGCGCTGAGGCGATTGGCGAGCAGGCAGCCCGCACTGCCTGCTCCCACGATGACGAAGTCGAACTCGGCGACGGGGCTCATTCCGGAATCGTTCCTCCATGGCGTCGGATGCGTGTTCTAGTTTGTCCGATGAGCGCCCGGTAAGTGCACATTCCCGTGCTTGCTATCGCGGTTCACTGTGCCGGTTGTGACCGTTCGATCAACTGCTTACGGTCCCAGTCCCGCAACCGCCGAGAACGATGCCTTTGCCGCGATGAGCATCTGCCACAATCTGCAGATGGCCTCTCAGTCCACTGTGCGGCTTCGCGCAGCAACCGCCGACGACCACGCCTTCGTCGTCGAGATGGCCCGCCACGCCTGCATTATTGAAGACTGGCCTCTTCCGGACCCAGACGACGACGAAGTGCTCGAGATGCTCCCGCCGCCCGGGGTTATACCGATCATCGCCGAGGATCGGAGCGAGTTGCCCATTGGCGCGGTGTGGACGTACTACAGCAATCCGCCGCTGCGCTCCGGTGCCGATGGCGCGCCGCTGCCGGAACTCTGCATTGGTGTCGCACCCGGCCGGCGTGGCGACGGGGTTGGTGGCTTGCTTCTGGATGCGCTGTTCGCGGACCTTTCACCACACGTCGAAATGATGTGCACCAACGTTCACGTTCGCAATCCCGCCAAGCGCCTGTACGAACGCAATGGATTTCGTGAAGTCGGCCAGGGAAACGGCCCGCTCGGGCTGGCGATGATCAAAGACCTCCGGTGACCACGGGCGTGCTGCGCAAGCCGTTCCGCCCCAACAGAATCCACCAAACCCGAACGCTCAATTCTTCGGTCGTGGTCACCCGTTGTCCCGCCATGCGACCACCTGCTTGAGAGACGTGAGGTCGTAATTGTCGTCGGAGGTGAGTTCGGTCTGGAACAGCGTGACGCCTGCCTCGCGGAAGGCATCGGCGCTGTGGGCGTTCTCCCAGAGTGTCGAGCGTTCGATATCGGCGCCGTTGCGGCCGAACCCCGCTGCCAGCTCGTCGACGCGGGCGCTGGACCTGCGGAACGAATCGAGGTCCTGGAACGCGTGCCAGATGTCGGCGTGCCTGGCAACGGCGGGCAGCGAGCGCTTGGGCCCCGTGCCGCCGATGAGGATCGGCAGTTTGCGCACGGGCGGCGGAATCAGTGCGGCCAGCCGGTTCTCGATGCGGATCAGGCTCTCGTCGAACAGATCGAAGCGGGATCCGAAGGTGCCGAAGTCGTAACCGTAGGTGGTGTAGTCCTTTTCGTACCACCCCGCGCCGAGGCCCAGGATGAGCCGGCCGCCGCTGATGTGGTCGACGGTGCGCGCCATGTCAGCGAGCAGGTCCGCGTTGCGGTAGCCGACACCGGTGACGAGGAGCCCGATCTCGGCGTGTGAGGTGATCTCACCCCACGATGCGAGCGCGGTCCAGCCCTCGAAGTTGGCGACATCGGGTTGCTCATCGTTCAGGACAGGTTTGCCGTCGACGATGGCCTCCATCGCCGGGCGATGGAAGTGGTCGTAGCCGAAGATTACGTCGA
This sequence comes from Mycobacterium sp. DL99, assembly GCF_004762045.1. GTDB lineage: Bacteria > Actinomycetota > Actinomycetes > Mycobacteriales > Mycobacteriaceae > Mycobacterium. The sequence goes on along the minus strand of NZ_SJOM01000007.1, from coordinate 3,321,446 downwards.
CGCCGAGGTCGTCGGCAGCCAGGACGGCGTCGCGCCACGTGCGGTAGTCGGGCGTGCCGCCAGGCTGGATCTGCACGGCGACGCGGATCTGACGAGTCATGGATAGCTCCTGGGACGGTGGAAAGGCGACTCTTGAGCCAAGTTCACCTGGCGCCGGGTTTATTCCGGATCGGCACATCGACCTAGGTGGAGCGCAGCGCATTCAACACCGGCGAGAGGGCTGGACAGGACAGCATTTCCGTACGGTCCGGCTGTGCTGACGGCTGCAAAGCCAGGAGATCGCGGTCATACCGGGCATAAGTCGTGACCATCCGCTACAGGGCAGCTGTGAGACCCGCGGTGTGGGAAAGGATTTGAGATGCCGCAACCTGGAGTCGTGCTACAGAGGGTCGCCGGACGGGAGCTTTCCTGGACGTCTGGAACCGCGACCTCCATCGTGTCACCATCGGCCTACCAGCTGATGGCGACTAACGTCGGGGACAGGCCGCCCGATTCATCGAGCCCGCAACTGCCGTCCATGTTGATTGCCCAGTCCGCAGACCGCCGGTCTGACCCGTGACAGGAGAACCTCCTTGAACCCCACGATCTCCATCATCGGAGCTGGTCTCGGTGGCCTGACGCTTGCTCGCGTGCTGCACGTCGCCGGGGTTCGCGCGACCATCTACGAAGCCGAAGCTTCCGCGGGAGCCCGAACCCAGGGCGGGCAGCTAGACCTACACGAAGAGGACGGCCAGCGCGCTCTTGAGATGGCGGGACTCACCGAGCAGTACCGCGGCATCATTCACCTTGGCGGCGGCGCGCGTCGGATCTACGACATCAGCGGCCAGGTAGTCGTCGAGGTCCCTGACGACGGTTCGATGACGCGCCCCGAGTCATTGCGCGGCGACATTCGGCGCATTCTGCTGGGTTCATTGCCTGCCGACGTTGTGCAGTGGAACAAGAAACTCACGGCGGCCACCCCGGTCGGCGCCGGTCGGCATCGTCTCACGTTCTCGGATGGCTCCAGCGTAATCACCGACCTTCTCGTCGGTGCCGATGGGACGTGGTCCAAGGTGCGCTCGTTGCTTTCCGATGAGCAGCCCGTCTATTCGGGGCTGAGCTACGTTGATTCCTACCTCCTAGATGTCGACCAGCAACATCCGGAGGTCGCCGAAACCGTAGGCGATGGCGCGCTTTACGCCATCCTGCCGGGCAGAGGGCTCCTGGCGCATCGAAAGGCCGGGAACGTGGTGCACACGTATGTGATCCTGCATCGTCCCGTCGAGTGGTTCGACGGGATTGATTTCACCGACGCGGCATCCTCCCGCGCTCGGATTGCCGCCGAGTTCAGCGGTTGGTCCCCGAAGCTCACGGCGCTGATCACCAAAGGTGACCAGGCCCCAGCCCTGCGCAAGATCTACCAGCTTCCGGATCGTCACCGGTGGAACCGCACACCCGGCGTGACGCTCATCGGCGATGCCGCGCACGTGACCGTTCCCGGAGGCGACGGCGCAAACCTCGCCATGTTCGACGGTGCCCAACTAGGCGAAGCCATCGCCGCCCGCCTCGATGACACCGAAGCCGCGTTGAGCAGTTATGAAGAAGCCATGTTTCCCCGCAGCGAGGCGGCGGCTGTCGCCGCACACCAAACGATCGACGCCATCTTCGGCGCGGGTGCACCTGACGGCGTGATCAACCTATTCAACGGCATACTGGCCCAGCAGCAGTCCTAGGTGCCGATGAACGTGATTCCATCAGGCGTATTCGATTCCGCCGCATTCCTTGTGATGGGCGGCGATACGTCGGTCGAGATGCGGCAGGGGAGAGGCGCTGATTGCCGGGCTCGCCGGCTTGATCGTCTGGCCGGCTCCAGCAAGGTGTATCTGACGCAGGTTGAGATGGGACCGCCCGCGTCAATTGCGTTGCGGTGTCACAGCGCGTCGTACACCGCGGCGATGAGCCGATAGGCACGGCGATCGCCGGCCAGCCAGTCGCGGCGCAGGTTGGGCACGAAGGCGAAAGCGACCTTGTGTTCGAGATCTGCCAGTCCTACCGAGCCACCGGCCCCCGGGTGACCGAAGACGGTCGATTGCGCAGGTTGGGGCACCACGAAGTTCTGCGACGGCAGCATGTAGCCGAGCCCGAATGCACTTTCCAAGCGCAGCACCCGGTCGCGGCCGCGTACGCGTTCTGTGATCGCTTCCCGCAGGGGACCCGGGGCGACCAGGGTTCCGCTGATCAGGTCGCCATAGAATTTGGCCAGATCACGAGCGGTGGTAACTAGGCCGGCCGCGGGCCAGCCGGCCGCCAATACTTCTGGATCATTATAGGATGCAACGGGATTCGATGCTGCCCGGATGAACAGCGATTCTGGATCGGACATCGCGGCCACCATCTCGGCGACTGTGTCGTCCGGTATCGGCGGCGCGTTCTCGGCGTCCCAGGCACGCTGCTCGGGCGGTGGCGAACTGATCCGGGCGGCCTCGCGCACCGCCGCTCCGGAAGCGCCGATGAACAGCCGATCGCCCAAGTGGCGCCGGGTGAACTCGCCGACAGTCAGGCCGGTGTGGCGGCGCACGAATTCGCCGACCAGCCATCCGAAAGTCAAAGCGTGATAACCATGTTCGGTCCCGGGCTGCCAGAGCGGGCATTGGCGCGCCAACAGGTCGGCCATCGCCGCGGGATCTGAGGCTTGGGCCACCGAAACCGGGCGCTCCAACGGGCAACCCGGCCCGGTGGGCCATCAGGTCGCTCAGTGTGGTCTCGCGCTTGTCGTGTTGTGCGAATTCCGGCCACCAGGCGCTCACCGGTTCGTCGGCGCCGCGGCCGCATTGCTGGGCGACCATGAGTGCCGCGGTCGCCGTCACACCCTTGGTGCAGGAAAAGGTCGGACAAGCGGTATCGCGCGTCCATGGACGTCCGGTCCGTCGGTCGGCGATGCCTCCCCACAGATCCACCACCGCACGACCGTCGATGAATACCGCCACCGCGGCGCCGAGATCGTCGCCGTTGGCTAAACCTGCTTCAAAGACGGCTTTCACTTCCGCAAAAGCGGGGTCAGCGTGCCCCGCCGCTGGACTGGACATACACCGAATTAGAACACGTTCTAGTCTTGGTCGAGTGCGGATCCCGCACACTACCCGCGAATCGGCGCGCTGTGGCCTCCCTCAACGAACAGGTCAACGACAAACTCGGGTTCACGCCAAATCGATCGTTGGACGTCGATCGAGATCTGCCAAACGGCACGACAACTACCGTGCTCGTGGGCCGTAGGCGGTGTTCGCCGATTTGTTCATCGACGTGGGGAGCGCACGGGGCACGGCTGGTGCCCGTTCATCTACTGGCTCAGGGCGCATATCCTGATATTGGGACCACAAATCCGGCCCAAATGGTTGCCGCTACGACATCCCAAAGCGACGGCCAGCCATGAACGACGACGCGCTATGCGACGCCCGGACATCCGGAGGCAAGCGATGTTCGAAGAAGCTCGGCTCTATGCGCCGGTGACGCGCACGGGAGATGACGTCACCGTTCACCTGGCTGCCGACCACCCGGGTGCGGTGGACCCGGAATACCGCGCCCGCCGCAACGCGTTGGCCGCCCTCGCGATGGATTGGCAGCCTGGCACACCACCACCAATCGCGACCTATACCGACGCCGAGCAGGAGGTCTGGCGCATCGTCTGCACGGAGCTTCACAGGCTGCACCAGCGGCTGGCCTGCGCCGTGTACCAGCAGGGCCGGGAGCGGCTCCAGCTTCCCGAGGACCGGATCCCACAACTGGTCGAGGTCAACGAGATGCTCAGGCCGCTCACCGGCTTTCAGTACGTGCCAGCGGCCGGGCTGGTACCACTACGTGAGTTCTACGGATTCCTGGCAGACGGAATTTTCCACTCCACTCAGTACATCCGGCACCACTCCGTGCCGCTCTACACGCCAGAGCCCGATCTGATCCACGAGGTGGTCGGCCACGGCAATTCCTTGGCTCATGATCGTTTCGCGACTCTGTACCGGCTGGCCGGACAGGCGGCTCGGCGTGTGCAAACGACTGAGGCGCTGGAATTCTTCTCGAAGGTCTTCTGGTTCTCCTTGGAATTCGGGGTGGTACGTGAGCATGGCCAAGTGCGCGCCTACGGCGCCGGCCTGCTTTCCTCATACGGGGAGATCCAGCAGATCGAAGCGGCCGAACTCCGGCCGCTGAACGTCGGCCGGATGGGTGTTCAGCCATACGACATCACGCACTACCAGCCGGTGCTTTTCTGCGCCGACGGATTCAACGAGATCGAAGACGTGGTCGGCGCGTTTTTCGCCGACGCTGATGACGACATTGTGGAGCGCTTGGTGCATGACGCTTCGGCACCAGCGTAAGCAAGCCCGTAGCCAGATCATGGGTAGGTGATCGCTGGTTGTACGACGGCGACACACTCGCCGAATCCGATGGTGGCTGCGTCCGGGCGATGGGCTTTGGCGGTCAGGATGACTTCGTCACCGTCTTCGAGAAACGTGCGGGTTTCACCGTTGGGCAGTGTGACCGGGTCTTTTCCGCCATGGCTAAGTTCCATCAGGCTGCCTTCGGAGCCCACGGTGGGCCCGGAGATGGTGCCGCTGCCGAGCAAGTCGCCGGGCTGTAGGTCGCATCCGTTGCTGGTGTGGTGGGTGATCATTTGCGCAACACTCCAGTACATGTGGCGGCTGGACGAGCGGGAGATCGGGTGCGGCGCCTCGCCGTCTTTGCGCATCTGCGCCGTGCTGATAAGTACGTACAGCTCAACATCGAGTCCGCCATGCGTGCGGTGCAGGGGACTGTCGAGGTACGGCAGGGGGTCGGGATCTTCCTTGGGTCGATCAACCGGAATCCGAAACGGCGCCAACGCTTCTGGGGTGATGACCCAGGGGGAGATCGTGGTGCCGAAGTTCTTGGCCAGGAAGGGACCGAGCGGCTGGTATTCCCAGGCTTGCACATCGCGGGCAGACCAGTCGTTGAGCAGGCAGTAACCGGCGACGTGGGATTCGGCGTGATCGAGACGCACTGGCTCGCCGAGACGATTCTCGGGGCCGATCCAGACACCGAGCTCCAGCTCGAAATCCATCCGCCGGGTTGGTGCCAGCACCGGTGCCGGCGCATCGCCGGACTTCAGTTGCCCGTGCGGGCGGGTGATCGGAGTGCCGCTGACACGCACGCTGGAGGCACGTCCGTGATAGCCGATCGGAACCCATTTGTAGTTGGGCAGCAGGGGGTCGTTCGGCCGGAACAGAGCACCGATATTGCGGGCATGGTGGATACCGACATAGAAATCGGTGTAGTCACCGATTCGGGCGGGCAGCAGAACGTCGACCTCCGACAGTGGGGTGAGGAACCTGGCAACGGTCTGCTGGTGCTGTGCCCCCTCGACGAGCAGCGAATGCAGTGCCCTGCGCAGAGCGACCCGCGGGCCTGATCCCAAGGCGAACAGGGCGTTAAGCGTTCCGTGCGCGGCAGCTTCCGCCGCCGCCTGTGCCTCACCGGTGAGCAACCCCGACGTGGCGAGTTCTCGCAGGTCCAGGACCGCATCTCCGATACGGACGACGCCATGGGGCCCGTCGTACTTTGTGACCCCGGTCGTGCCGGTCACCACGCCGAACGGCAGGTTTTGCAGCGGGAAGTCGCTGGTGGCATCGGCGGAGGTAACCCAGCTGCGCGAGCGCGGGTCATGCGTGATGTCCAATGCAGGCATTGGCGAGGTCACGGCTTGTCCGGGTGGAACCGCTTGGTCAGACCGCTCCAGCAGTCCGCGTAGTCCTGCTGCCGCTGTGGAAGATTCGCGGCGTAGGTGGTGACCTTCTGCGGGAACCGGGTTTCGAACATGAAGGCCAGGGTGTTTTCCTGTTTGACCGGTTTCAATTCTTCGGTGCTGGCGGCTTCGAATGCGTTGGCGTCGGGGCCGTGTGGGGTCATGCAGTTGTGCAGGCTGAAGCCGCCCGGCACAAAGCCGTTTGGTTTGGCGTCGTAGACACCATGCACGAGTCCCATGAACTCGCTCATGATGTTCATGTGGTACCACGGCGGCCGGAAGGTGTCCTCGGCGACCATCCACCGCTCGGGGAAGCACACAAAGTCGACGTTGGCGGTTCCCGGTGTCTCGCTGGGCGAGGTGAGCACCGTGAAGATGGACGGGTCGGCATGATCGAACAACAGTGGGCCCACGGGGGAGAAGCGCCGCATACCGTACTTGTACGGCGCGTAATTTCCGTGCCAGGCAACAACATCCAGCGGCGAATGACCCAGCTCGGCCTGCCACAGAGTGCCACCCCACTTCACATACATCGTGGACGGGACTTCGCGGTCCTCGTAGGCCGCGACCGGGGTGAGGAAGTCGCGCGGATTGGCCAGACAGTTGGCGCCGATCGGGCCGCGCTCGGGGAGAGCGAAAGAGCCACCGTAGTTTTCGCAGAGGTAGCCCCGGGCCGGACCGTCGAGCACCTCGACGCGAAGTTTCACGCCACGGGGGATGACGACGATCTCGCTGGGTTCGGCGTCGATGATCCCGAACTCGGTCCAGAACCGAACGTCGCCGCGCTCCAGGACGAACAGCATCTCGGCGTCGCCGTTGTAGAAGTAGGCATCAACCATCGACGATGTGATGGTGTAGATGCTGCAGGCAAACCCGGTGCGGGTCCCGACGTCCCCGCCGGTCGTGATCGTGCGAACGCCGGTGATGAACGTGGTGTCCTCGACCGCGGGATTCGGCATCGGCAATGGGTTCCACCGCATTTGGGCGATCGGCACGGGCAGTGCGTCGTCGGGGGCCGAGCGCCAGCACGCAACTCCTTCGGTCTGGACGGGGGTGAATTGGCCCCAATGGGCCACGCTTGGCCGAATCCGGTACAGCCAGGACCGTTCATTGCTGGCGCGGGGCGCGGTGAACGGTGAACCGCTGAGCTGTTCGGCGTAGAGGCCGTAGGCGCACTGTTGAGGGGAGTTCCGGCCGACCGGCAACGCGCCGGGCAGAGCCTCGCTTTCGAAGCTGTTGCCAAAGCCGGACAGATAATCGGTCATCACGTTCTTCTCCTCCTTCGTCGTGAGGTCAGGTGGGGTCGGTGATGAGGCCGAGCCGCCGCAGATCCAGGTCAACTTCCATGATCACTTGGATCCGATCGCCGTCGTCGAGCTGCTCGTGCAGTTCGGCAAATCGGTCGGCCGGGCACACGAACCGTTGGGACAACACGGGATTCGAGATTGCTTGGTCACTGCGGTGCCGAGCTAGCGCGGAAGCCATATCGAGTGCCTCCGGCGGAAACAGACCCGCGTCGTCGACGATGCGGTCGGTAAGGATCCGCGCCGCCGGTAGCCGGGTTTCCGCGTGCATCACAGGTTGCCGCGCTTTTCCTGCTCACGCTCGATGGACTCGAACAGCGCCTTGAAGTTGCCCTTGCCGAAACCGAGCGAACCGTGGCGCTCGATGAGTTCGAAAAAGACCGTCGGCCGATCTCCCAACGGCTTGGTGAAGATCTGCAGCAGATACCCGTCCTCGTCGCGGTCGACAAGGATGCCGCGCTGTTGCAGTTCCTCCACCGATACGCGCACCTCGCCTATACGGGCACGCAGTTTCGGGTCCTCGTAGTAGGCATCCGGGGTATCGAGGAACTGCACGCCCTCTTTGCGTAGCTCGTCGACGGCGCGCAGGATGTCGTTGGTTGCCAGCGCCAGGTGCTGAACGCCGGGACCGCGGTAGAACTCCAGGTACTCGTCAATCTGAGACTTGCGCTTGGCAGCCGCCGGTTCGTTGAGCGGAAACTTCACCCGGTGGTTGCCGTTGGCCACAACCTTCGACATCAGCGCCGAGTAGTCGGTGGCAATGTCATCGCCGATGAACTCAGCCATGTTCACGAACCCCATGACCCGGTTGTAGAAACCGACCCATTCGTCCATCTTGCCGAGTTCGACATTGCCGACGACGTGATCCAAAGCTTCGAATAGACGCTTGGGGGCACCCTCACGTTTGAGGTAGCCGCTCGTCGCCGGCTGATAGCCCGGCAGGTAGGGACCGTCGTAGCGGGTGCCGTTGACCGACCGCTGAACCAGCGTATGTCGCGTTTGCCCATAGGTCGCGATGGCCGCGACTCGCACGGTGCCGTGCTCATCAGACAGGTTATGAGGTTCGTCGAGGACCGTAGCGCCGGCTAGCTTGGCCTGCGAGATGCACTTGTCGACGTCGGGAACCTCCAACGAGATATCGACAACGCCGTCACCGTGTCTGGCGTGGTGAGCCACAAGGGGGCTGTCGGGACTCACCGCGCCCTTCAGGACGAACCGGACGGAGCCCGAACGCAACACGAACGCCTTGTGGTCGCGGTTGCCGTTCTCCGGTCCCGAGTACGCGACCAGTTCCATGCCCCACGTGGATTGGAAATAACTCGCGGCCTCGGTGGCATTTCCGACCACAAAGACAATGGAATCCCAGCCGGTTACGGGAAACGGGTCGTTAGTCAGGTCGTAATCCACCAGGCCCACTAGCTGCTTGAGCTGATTGACGTCCAGGCGGGCCTGCTTCTCCTCGTCAGTCAGGGCGATCTGGTTCGTCATGTTGACATTCTTCTCTCTTCTTCATTGTCCCGATGTCGGGATTGCTCGACGACTTCGCCTTGCGCGAGCACACCGCCGTGCACCCCGACGATCTCTACCAAGTGGTCAGCGACCGCGCGGTCAACGGCAAACCCCCGCCGGGCTGTCCGGCGGCCGCACTTCATCGCGCGAGGGGGTGGAGGGACAGGCCTTGTTGGCTGTGGTGCCAGGTCAATTGCATCCTCGGTCGTGTGCGGGACATTGCGCGAAATGCCCTGGTAGCGTGGGGTATGAGCGCACAACCATCGACATTCCACCCCGCCCATTGCGCCGACGACCTCATCGATGCCTATCTCGAACACGAAGATCGGCTACTCGCCGAAGCCGCAGGCGATGCCACCGGCGCTGGCGAGTACCGCAACCGCGGAGATGACGACGTCCTTGCGGCGCTCATCGCCTGGAAATTGAAGGCGGATGATCGCGGCAAACCGCTCAACGAACAGGACTGGACAAGTCTGGTCCTAGAGCTTGTGCACCGCGCTGCCGCACTGCGACGATGACCCACGTGTAGTACACGGTCTCGCAGCAGCAACCTGATCGCCGGCTGCTCGAATATCGTGAGGACGCCGAAGCGAGGATGGACCTCATGCATGGCCTGAACAGGCCGCGTCGTTCAAGCCTCCAAAGTCGAGTGTCCGTGGTTTTCCGCCATGTTCGATTCCGCCGTATTGGGTGGTGGAACGCGACGTGTAGCGGCATCTCGTAGTGGAGGCTGGGGAAGACTACTTGGGTCCCGCTGTTCGGGTCTGTGGGTTGCGTGTCTCGGCAACCACTGAAGGTGTCGATAGTTTGCTGGAGCTTTTGTTCAAGTGACGGCCCTGCGGAGCAAGCCTCGGTGCGTGTCGCCGTTGCCAACTGAAACTGGATTGCCCACCAGCGGACGGTGCGCTTACCGTCGAAGCTATGCCCGCGGATGCACCCACCATTCTGGCGATCAGTGGCGGAATTGGCATGGGCCAGCGCACGCGGTTCGAGTTCACCGCCATGACCGATTACGCGGTCGCGCTATCCGGTGTCACCGGGCGGCCTCCGCGCGTCTGCCTGTTGGCGACGGCGATGGGTGACGACAAAGCGGTGCTGCACTACCTCACCGAGGCAGCGCAGGTCCGTGGCTTCGTCCCGTCGCACGTGGCGTTGTTCCCGATGCCCACGGTCGACGATGTCACCGCGCATCTACTGGAGCAGGATGTGGTGTGGGTGTTCGGCGGCAGCGTCGCGGGACTGCTGGCGCTGCGGCGGCTGCATGGCGTGGATGAGGCGCTACGCATTGCGTGGCACGCCGGGGTGGTATTGACCGGCATCTCGGCCGGCTCCATCTGCTGGCATGCTGGCGGCACCACTGATTCGTTCGGCCCGCAACTACTGCCTGTTACCAACGGGCTGGGGTTCCTGCCTTACGCCAACGGCGTGCACTACGATTCTGAGGATCAGCGCCGGCCGCTACTGCATGAGCTAGTTGGTACCGGAGTTCTGCCATCAGCGTTTGCCACCGATGACGGCGCGGGCCTTGTTTACCGCGGTCCTCAGTTCGTGGAAGCCGTCGCCGAAAAAGACACAGCGGGAGCGTATTTCGTCGAACGACGTGGCGCTGCGGTGATCGAGACCGCCCTCGATGTCCGGCGGTTGCAGCGCTGAACATGATCGGTTTCCGGCCCGTCATCGATGAGGACTTCGAGTTCATTTTCGAGCTGCACAAGACCACTTTGGGACCTTATGTCGATGCCGTTTGGGGGTGGGTAGACGAGGAGCAGCGTGACTACCTGCGTCGCGCCCTCAGCGTACAGAACAGTCAGGTCATCGTCATCGATGGCGTGGACGCCGGCAGGCTAACCGTCGAGCATCGCGACCGGGAGGTGTATGTCGGCCTAATCGAGATCAACCGCCCCATGCAGGGCACCGGTATTGGCAGCCACATCCTGCGCAACGTTCTCGATGACGCAATTGATGAAGGAAAGTGCGTGCGGCTCAACGTGCTGGGAGTGAACACCGGCGCCTATCGCCTCTACAGTCGGCTGGGCTTCATCGAAGTCGCGAGAGAGGAAGTCGCCGGTGTGAGCGGCACATCGCATCTACGCATCGAAATGCTGGCGCATCCAACGGCACCCGGCTAACAGATGCCCTTCAGTCAGCATTATCAAGGTCCAGGTTGTTTAGTAGCGACGCGACTTTGAGGCTGTGCACCTACCGAGTTCTGCCGCCCGCCGATGTTGCGCTATATCTTGATATCTCGATCGACGATGGTAGGGCTGCCGCTCTTAGCGAGGCTGAACTATCCCTCGCGCTGGCTGCACTGACCCGGACATCGGTTCTGTACCCAGCCCCAGACCTTGACAATGACAGCGCGTACTTGGTTGCGACGGCAGATGGTCGCAAGGTGCGTTGTCGGCTTGAGGAGGTCGATTCGAGCGATGACCCGGCTTATCGGGTCGATGTCGTGGAGAGCGTTGTGGCTGATCTCCCACGGGCGAGGGTGGAGATCATTTCCGCAGTCCTAGAACATGAGCGCCTTGATACGCCGCTCTCGGATGCCTTTCTGGCCGAGTATCCGAGGGGCACGACGGCGAGTGTGGAAGGGCGCGTTCGTTATTGCCTGTGGGTGTGGGAGCGGTTGGTCTGCCGTCTTACGAACGATCGGTGGGGTGCTGCTGGTCGCTACCACAGGGCACCGTTCCGACGAGATCTTGAGGCCCGTGTGTTTCGTCAAGTCGCTTGGCCCCGGCTGTCGTCACCAACTTTGGCTCCGCACTGTTCTGAGTTCCGGTCAAGCACGGTTACGGTGGATCGGTGCGTCACGCGATTTATGTCCCGCTGTTCGGCGCGCTGTCTGATCCGCGTGCCATTACGGAGATCGCGGCAGCTACCGAGCAGCGCGGCTGGGACGGTCTGTTCGTATGGGATCACGTCCTGAGCCCGGTCGAGGGACGATGGGAGATTGCGGATCCCTGGGTCGTGCTAGCCGCCGCAGCGACGGTGACTGATCGAATCCGATTGGGTCCTATGGTGACTCCATTACCACGGCGGCGTGTGCTTAAGCTCGCACGTGAGACGGTGACCCTAGACCGGCTTAGCCGGGGGCGCTTGATAGTGGGCTTGGGCACTGGTGGCGACATCGCGCGGGAGTATTCGGCGTTTGGCGAGGATGCTGATCCACGTCGGCTTAGCGATGTGCTCGACGACGGCACCGCGGCGCTGACGGCGTTGTGGGCAGGCGACACGGTGACTCACCGCAGGGCGATGATCGTCGAAGGTGTGGAAGCGATTCCAGGACCGGTTCAGCAGCCGCGCATCCCGCTGTGGTTCGGCACCGCACGCACCACAGGTAAACCGATCGATCGCGCTGCTCGATACGACGGCGTGTTTCCGCTCGGAGCAGACGCGGACGCCATCGGCCGTGTCGCCGACGCAATCGAGCACGCGCGTGGCGGCCGTGAAGGCTTCGACATCGCCGTCGCGGTTCGCCCAGGTGACGACCTGGATAGGTTCGCCACCGCGGGTGCAACCTGGGCGATGCACGCCTTTTGGCCCGGGCATCGCCCAGATCAGGTGCTGCGGGTCATCGACCGCGGGGCTCCGGTCTGACAGAGGCGGGGTCCTATCCCGTCCTCTTTCGACGCGCAACGCCTTTGGAGGTGCGTAGTCGGTAGGACTGGGTGCCGGTTTCGAGGATGTGGGCATTGAAGGTGATGCGGTCGACGATCGCGGCGACCAGCCGTGGGTCTGGGAAGACGGCTCCCCATTCGCTGAACGGCAAATTGCTGGCCAGCCCGATGCTTGCTCTGTCCTCGCGCTCGGTGATGATCTGGAACAGCAGCTCGGCACCGCGGGGGTCAATCTGAACGTAGCCGACCTCATCGAGCAGCAGCAGATCCAACCGCCCGTAGCGGGCCACCACACGCGAGAGGACACGTTCGTCGGCGGCTTCGACGAGTTCGTTGACCAGCTGTGCGCAGGTGACGTAGCGAACCTTGCGGCCCTCGCCAAACCAGCATCCCGTGGTGACCGGGTGCGTTGGGCCGGAACGCTTGGACACAATCATCGACCAGCGTTACGCCCAGCGGCGCACCGAACAGACCGCTACCCCCAGCGGGTCCAGGTCCGGAGGAGCCTCAATGATCACAACTTCAGTGGGCCAACGACTTTCGCCAGGAAGCCCAGAGTGGCGACACCAGCTCTGATCCGGCCGACCCGTTCGGAAATGATTCATCTGATGAAAACGGAGTACTTTACTCGCACCCGCCAAGATCATCATGGGTGATACCGGTTCCCTGGCACTGGGCGGCATCATCGCAGGCCTGTCGGTAACCAGCCGCACCGAGATCCTCGCCATCATCCTGGGCGCGCTGTTCGTCGTCGAAGTGACCTCGGTCGTCATCCAGGTAATCTCGTTCCGCACTACCGGCCGACGGGTGTTCCGAAATTCTCCGCTGCACCACCACTTCGAACTACTGGGCTGGCCGGAAACCACATTGACCATTCGGTTCTGGCTGATCGCCGCCATCGCCTGCGGAATCGGGATCGCGCTCTTCTACAGCGAATGGCTGACGACTGCCGGAATCTGAGGCCCCCAGTACGTCAGCGGGCGGCGCACCAACAAAGGTTGCGTGCGCTGCACCGAGACAAGATGTGATCAGTCTCGTTTCTTTAGATGTGAGACAGCCCCAGGGTCGTGTGGGGTGATGGCGGTTCTGCGGCACCGCTTCTCATCAGTTGGAGGTAGTGACGACCGCAGCGGCAAGGAGGTCATCAACGAGGCTGCGGAGCCTGCTCGCGGGACTTCCTTTCGGATACAAGCCGGCGACGCTGAGGCTACCGACGATCACGATGTGCAACCGATCAGCGAGTTCGTCGCTGTTGTTGACCTTTAGCCGGGACGTGAGTCCTCGCAACCGGCGGTGGAGTTCCTCTTCGTGTTGAAGGCATCTCGTTCGGATCGCGTGATGCTCGGTATCGTCGAATTCAGCTGCGGTGTTGAGGAACGCGCACCCACGGTAGTTTTCGGAGGTCGCCAGGTCTTGGATCCACGCGATCTGCGCGTCGAGTTCGTTCCTCGGATCTGGATGGGCAGCTGCCGTGTGATCCCATGCGGCCCAGAAGTTTTCGTCGCGGCGTTCGAGAACGGCCAGGATGAGGTCGTCTTTGGTGGGGAACCAGCGGTACAGGCTGGCCTTGGCCATGCCGGTTTGACGGACGATTTCGTCGATGCCAACAGCGCGGACTCCGTGCGTGTAGAACAGCGCGGTGGCCACGTCAACGAACCGCTCCCGGACAGCAACACCACGGACCTGCTTGGGCTTGTCTGTCATGGTTGAGTTGCCGGGTCAATGACGATGGCGGCCTTCCCGACACCGTGGCGATCTAGCACCCAGTGCTGGGCCTGCGCAGCGTGATCGAGCGGGAACTGTGCACCGACGACCACGCGCAGACCACCGGTATCGACCAAGGAACTGATGATCTTGAGTGCTTCGGGATCGGGTTCGACCAAACACGAATGGGCATGGACGCTGCGTTCGGCGGCAAGCTGCTGGTAGTCAGGAATGGACCACGCCGTCGCCAACGCCACATGGCCGCCCGGGGCAAGATGGTCGATCAAGGATCGCCCGAAGTCGTGACCCACCAAATCGATGACGGCATCAGCGGTCCCTATCGTGGCCAGGGCCTGTCGGTCCGTGTAATCAATACAGACGTGCGCTCCCAGGTCGGTCAACACTTCGTGATCGTGCGCACGCGCGAGTGCGAAGACGGTCGCACCACGGCCCGCTGCGAGCTGCACGGCCAGGTGGCCGACACCACCGGAGGCGCCGCTGATCAGAACCCTTTGTCCAGCATCGACTTTGGCGGCGGCCAGCATCTGCCACGCGGTCAACGCCGCCATCGGTAGGCACGCTGCTTCTGTGAACGACGCCGAAGCCGGCATGGGTACCAGATGCTGTGCGGGTACGGTCACGTACTGGGCATAGGTGCCCGCAGGGTAGGGAAACCACGCCAACCCGAAAACGCCGGTCCCCACCCTGAGGCGGGTGACACCGTAGCCGAGCGCATCCACGACGCCGGCGACATCCCACCCGGGAATGAATGGCAGCCGCATCGACTGTTCGTAGCCGGCGTTGCGACCGGTGAAAACGTCGATGGGGTTCACCCCGGCCGCCTTCACCCTAACGCGGACCTCACCGGCCGCTGGCTCTGGGCGCGGCAGGTCAACGACCTCCAGTGGCGATCCCCACTCGCTATGGCGCGCGCCACGCATCGTGGCGCTACTCGGGCGCCGTGCTCCGACGATCACTGTGCCCGCACCAGCGCTGAGGCATCGACGCCGCACTGGCGAGCTACGGCGGCGACATCGAAGTGAAAACTCTCCCAACAGATTCGGCCCTCGTTGAACTGGAACAAGATGAAGACCGGTACCGACGCCCTCTGGCCGTTCGGAATAGCACCGTTTGTGGTGAAGGCCGGGGTGAACGATGCCCGCCCCCAGCTGCACAGAGTGTCGGTGTCCATGCCATGCCCCTCGAGCTGGACCTCGTAGTCCGGCGCGAAGGCGAACCAGCCGGCGATGGCACCTTCGATGTCCGGGCCCACGTAGCGGGTTCCCAGACAGGGCGATTCGAGCACACCATCGGGGTGATAGATCGCCATCGCCGCGGCCACGTCCTGACAACTCTTGGCCCGAGCCAACTTTTCGACAATGCCGACTGCTTGTGCCGCATCGACATAGTGATTGTCGCCCACCTCAACCCCCATCTATCGAGACCGATCTGTCTTGATGGTACACATCGAGGGTCGAAGTCGGCTCACAGCGGATATAGGTCCAGTCCGTCCGAGACAGGATGTGATCGGCCTCAAATCACTAGAAACGAGACACCGCAGGTCGAGGTCTTTGGGGCGGGCACAACCAACTCGACTGACACCAGCCGCAATACCGACGACCGCCAGCTTCAATGCGAAAACCGCCAGATGCAACAAGACCGGACAGGCGGAGTGGGCGTGATTCATCAGATGAAAACGGCGACGTTTACTGGTAAGTCGCCATATTCGTCTCCGTCGTATTCCAATCGATGCGTAACAGCGGATCGGTTGGAAGGTAACAGGGGAGAGGCGCTGACTGCTGGCCAGATCGCCATCGGCGGCTGGTGCGCCTCGAGTGTCGCTTTGCGGCATGGGGTGTTTGCTGAGCGCCCAGGGCCAGCAGCCCGACCGTCACTGCGGCGGCGATGGCCCGAACCCGTCGGTGCTGGCGTACGCCGGCGGTCTGGGCCGCAGCGGAACCTACGATCAGACAATGACCGGCTCTGCCTTTGAATGGCTCCCCGATCGTCACATTGGTGTCGCGGCAACCCTGTCCCACTCGGACGAGCTGATCGGGCAGATTAGCGAGCTACTGTTCCCGTACCAAACACAAGAGGGTGGCATCGTCCGCTTGCGTGAAATCCGGCATGGATCGGTCAGTAGGACGGTGGTCGACGGTGTAGTCCCCATCCCTAGAAAACTCCCTCTGCTGGTTGCGGACGCACTGGTGACTCTGCGTGCCGCCATCGAACACGCAATCTTCACGGAGGTCGAGTTCCTCGATGGATCACTCGATGAAAAAGCAGCCAGGCTAGTTGAAATGCCCGCTGCGGGGTCGTGGGAAGCCTTCGAAGAATGGAAGAAGAAGCGACGCAAGAACGGATCGCCGTCACTTCAGACTGGGAGCGAGCTTGTCCGACGGATCGCAGCACTGCAACCGTTTCACCGCAATCAGCATCCAGAGCTACATCCATTGGCACGGCTGGTGGCCCACACGAACCACGCAAAGCATCGAACACCAGCCGTCGTGGCTATCGGCCTGGCAGGGATGTACGAGGATGCCAATGTGCCACAGTCGATCGATGACCTTCGCCGTGGCCCAATGGGACCTCTGCGCGTCGGCGATGTTCTCGCCGAGACGCCCCTGGGTACGCGAGTCCCGGTCACGATGTTCCCGGTCGTCGGCATCAATCGACCTGGGACTGACGATTGGCCGGTGCTGCTGAAGGAGCTAGACGAGATCGGGACATGGGTCCGTGAACAGGCGGTGCCTCGCTTGATCGCAGGTGGTGAGCCGCGGAAACCTGCGCTCCCTGCTCGCTACGACATCTCAGTCGCGCACACTGATGAGCGACGGGCGATCGGATTAGGAAAACCGACCACGGCAGCGGCGCATCACACTCTTCGTCTTTCAGCCGCTGATGGCCGTCGGGAGCTAATCGAGCTTGTCGGCTCTATTGAAGGTTCTCCGGGAACCACGGTGCTCATCGCGTGGCTGGACGCGCTGTCTGATGAAGATGTGAATAACAAAAGGAAACGCTTCGCAGACACCGCCACGCGTCGTGGCGGAAACGCGCATCGATCACTCGCTGTCTTGGTGAATCTCCGCGACGAAGCGATAGCGTTCGCTGTGCAACAGGGTTTGTCGTAACCGTCGGGAGATCGTACGAATCTAAAGGGCGCCATAATCCATTGGCGTAGAGGCGCTTTGATCGCATCAACCCTGTCGCCGTGGGTGAGAGGGCACACTCAGATGGCACTGCCATCTATACGACGCGGACGGTGACGGTCCGCTAGTACCTCGGGCTCAGACCTTCACTCCAACGGCTCGGGCGTGAAGGTGACGTCGACTCCGCCTACAGTCATCGTCACCTGACCTTCGATCACCATCACCTGCGCCGAGACCCGTCGATCGACAGTCTGGGCCAGTTGCTGCACGGGTGCGTGCGGTATCTGCACCACCGACAGGTTCGGCAGCCCCGCCACTTTGGGGCCGACGGTGCGCCACCAGGTGGCCACGCCGGCGGCAAACGGGAATAGCAGCACCTGGTCGGCCTGGCTGGCCGCCTTGGCCAAGGCGCGTTCGTCGGGCTGGCCGACGTTGATCCACTCCAGGATCCGGCCGGTGTAGTCGGCGAGCCGCAAGTCCGGTACGCCAGGGGTGGACAGGCCCGCCCCGAACGCCAACTCGCCGTCGACGTTGCTGAGTCGGTGTGCGCGCAGCCCAAACGCCAACAACCGCACCACCATCCGCTCATCGGTCTCACTGGGATGACGGGCCACGGTCAGCGTGTGATCGGCGTAGTAACCGTGATCGACATCGGAGACGCCAAGCTCGACTTTGAACACTGTTGCAGAAAGGGCCACGTCATAGTGTCCACCCAGGGGGTGTACCCCGAGCAATCGGGCCGCTTTGAGTGGTCAGGCCGCCGCGCTAGCCGTCGGCGTGGAGCACAGCGTGTGCGAGGTCCTCTGCGGCTGCGGCGACGGCCCGTGCCCGCGGGACAGCGTCCGCCGCGTCATCAAGGGTGTCGAGGAGAGCCTGAGCGGGACTGGCTGGGGAGGCGCCGTCGTCGATGTCGTCATCGGCGATGGCTAAGGTCAGTTGATCACCGGTGTCGGCGGGCGCAGTGTCAGGGACACGAGGCCCCTGCGGTGTGTCTGGCAACAGCGCGAACACGATGGAGGAATACAGCGAGGTGAGTCAGGCTTTGCATAGAGGCTCGCAATGGTAGCTGTGTCGGCGCTGGTGCTTTCGGGTAAGGGCGGCACAGCGAAAACGCTATGGCAGATGATGCTGGCGGGGGAGGCCTCGCGGGCCGGGATCTCCGCGTTGTTGGTCGACGCAGACCCAGAGCGAAATCTGTCTAACCACTTCGGAGTGTCGCAGCATTCGACCGGCTTGGGTTCAGTGCTTGAGGATGCCGATATCAGTTTTTGGGGGAATCCCGACAAGGGCGCGAAGCGAATCGATGAGGAGATCATTGAAACTAGATGGCCCGGTATCGATTTGCTGCCTGCAGGTGCTTCCTTAGGCCGTGTTGCGGGCTTCGGCGTACCGGACACCGGATTGTTGCGGGCCATCTTTGACGCTGCCGACATCTTTGGCCGTTATGACATTGTTTTGATCGACACAGGCGGCCGCACTGGCTCTCTGGAAGCCCTGGCAATGCATCTAGGTGATGTTGCGTACGCGCCGATCACTCCGACCCTTGATGCGGTACGCAAAGCCCGCGAGGCCCGTGACAGAGTCGAGCGTATCCAACGAACGCATCCACTCAAGTGGTGTGGTGTGGTTCTATCCGGTTTCGACAGTAGAAACGGCATCGACCAGTCGATCAGGGAACGGGTACAGACGGAATTTGGCGATGAGGTCCGTGCTGAACTGCCACGGCGGGCCGTCATTAATGAGGCCTTTCAACTCGGAAACCGACTCGGTGATTACTCCGACGCAACCGCGAAGAATCTCGCGCGAATCTTCCGAGATTTCCTGGAACACGACCTGCTGGGTCGAAACACGAGCGACCAGTGACGGCGGCGAAATACGGTGGGGAACAACGTGAGAACGAGTGTTGTATGCCGTGTGACTGGCATTCCGCCATATTCGATTCCGCCGTATTTCACCCGGTAAAGAGATGCACCGACGGGGTTCGGGCACAGCCAGGTGTCATGCGCGAGATCGCTACAAGTTGTTGCCGGCTGCCGATGATCGGACGTCTGGTTGCCGGCGGAGTGTCCGTAGCGTAGGGGAAGCGCCCGGGACGTGCACCCACCGGTGCCGACTCAAGCCAAAACGATTGCAACGCAGATAATCGCGATCCACGCCACGCCCAGTACCTGCAATACGCGGTCTTGCAGAACGATGTCTTCGGGCTCGCCGGCAACGCCACCGTCGACGTCAACTGCGTAGCGCAGGACTGCGATGGTGATCGGGACCATCGAGACGGCAAACCATGACCCGGAATGGCCGTCGCGCTCGAATGCCCACAGCCCGTAGCACACGACGACGGCGGTGGCGGACATCGTCCACACAAACCGCAGGTACGTGCCGGTATAGCTCTCAAGCGATTTGCGGATCTTGGCGCCTGTCCGCTCTGCGAGTTGCAGTTCGGCATAGCGCTTGCCTGCAACCATGAACAGCGATGCGAACGCCATCACCAACAAGAACCACTGCGACAGCGGGATACCGGTGGCCGCACCACCCGCGATCGCTCTCATCAGGTAGGCCGAGGAGACGATGCAGATATCAAGCACGGCTTGATGTTTGAGACCGAAGCAGTAGCCGAGCTGGATCGCCAGATAGACCCCGATCACGAGCGCGAGGGATGGTGCAATCGCCGCCGAGATCGCCAGCGTGGTCGCGGCGAGCGCGATTGCCAGTGCGTAGGCGAGTGCAGGGGAGATCACCCCGGCGGCGATAGGCCGGAAGCGCTTGGTCGGATGCTGGCGGTCGGCCTCCACATCACGGGCGTCGTTGACGAGATAGATCGAGGATGCAGCCAAACTGAACGCCACAAACGCGACACCAACCTTGAAGAAGAGATCACCGTAGTCGTAGCGGACATCGCCGCCGAGAGTCGCCAGAGGTGCAGCCACCACCAGGACGTTTTTGATCCATTGCCGAGGTCGCAGGGCCTTGATGATGCCGACGGCCCGGTTGGGAGGCGGCCCGACTCGGGTCAATGCTTCTTCAGCCACAAGTGGTGATTATCGCCGGGCGCTTCCACCTCACGTCCAATGACGCGCCTGATCATCAGGCCGAATTGGCGCGGTGTGGTGCCCGAGGCGGTCTTCTTCTTGCGGGCCTCGGTGGCGGTAACGGTGACAAGGTCTTCGACGCCGCAGCCGAGGATGTCACACAGGGCTGCCAGCAGCTGTGCGAGCGAGTGGCGCCCGGCTCAGCTGTACCGCGCTACAAGCGCGCTGCCGATCGAAGCGAGGTGGTCGCGCACGCCCTGCGGGCCGGTGACTTCGAGCCATTCGGTGAGCCAGGCGAGTTCGCCTGCGAGGGCGTACTCGTTGCGGCCGCGGATCACGATCTCGATCCGGCCGTCGGGGGTGGAACCGCCAACTTCGAGGCGGCCCCCGAGCACCATCCGGAGCAGGCCGAGCCCGTCGGGAGCGCACACGGCCTGGGCCTCGAGCGGAGTGCGCTTTCGATCGACCGCGTCCGCGATCTCACGCCAGCTCTGGGCAAGGTCGAATCCCTCGGGTCGTAGGACGGCATCGTGGGTCAACTCGACCGAGGAGACACGGTCGATTCGGAAGGTCCGTTGTCCGGCCTCCGTATTGGAGACCAGGTACCACGTCGGCCTCTTGGCGACGATGCCCAGCGGGTGTACGGTCCGCTCGGTCCCCGAGCCCTTACGGTCGACGTAGCCGAGCCGTACCTGGACACCGCGGATCACCGCCTCTTGCAGTTCGTCGAGAAACCGGGGTCGTCGGGGCTCGGGCTGGCTGGATCCCCAGTGCCGCGGGTCTACGACGACTGATGTCGCGGCCGCCTCAGCCTGCTCTCGGAAGGGCTCAGGCAGCGCGCGTACGAGTTTGCGCAGAGCGGCCTTCACGCTCGGGGTTGCCGTCGAGGCGGGTCCGGCTACCAGAAACAGCGCGCGAGCTTCGCTCGCGGTCAGCCCGGACAGGTCGGTGCGAGCGCCACCCAAGAGGCGCCACCCGCCCCCTCGGCCCGGGATGGCGTACACGGGCACCCCGGCGCCGCTCAACGCTTCGAGGTCTCGGCGCGCAGTGCGCTCGGACACCTCCAACTCCAGGGCGACCTCCGGTGCTGTGACCTGCTCGCGCTGTTGCAGAAGGAGGAGAAGGGCGACTAGCCGGTCGGCTCGCATGCAACCACACTTGCACATCAAACTGGTCATAAGGTGACCGGTTTAGGTCGGCACAATGGCGCCATGATCACATCGACGATGTCCACCACGGACCACCTCAAGGATCCCCGGCCAATCCTCGACCGTGCCATCGCCACCGGAGGGGCCGTCATTGCCGGCGTCCGACCAGAGCAACTCACGGACCCGACGCCATGCACAGACATGGACGTGCGAGCACTGCTCGCCCACCTCATCGGCGTGCTTGACCGAGTAGCCGCACTCGGCAACGGCGAGGATCCCTTCGCAGTCATCGACACACCTGTCGCCGACGATCGCTGGCCCGACGCGTGGCGGGAGTCGGGGAGACGAGCCGCGGATGCCTGGAGCGACGACGCCGTGCTCGAACGACCCATGGCGCTGCCGTGGATCGAAGGCAGCGGCGCCCAGGTGCTGGTGTCCTACTTCTCCGAGCTGACCGTCCACACGTGGGACCTTGCGACGGCGACCGGTCAGCAGCCCGACTGGGACGACACAGTCGTCGCCACGGCGTTCGACGGGGCGCGGCAGATCCTCCCGGCCGCGAACCGCCGAGCTCTCTACGAAGAGATCTCGGCCGCGAGGGGTTTCGACGAAGTCGCCGTCCCGTTCGCCGAGGCTGTTCCGATCTCCGACGACGCGCCCGCCATCGACCGCCTCGTCGCCTGGAATGGCCGGGATCCGCTCCGCCGATCCTGACGGAGCGGATAGATGCGGTTCGACATCGCGGCTGGCCCGCGACGCCACGGGCGGGCGAGCGGACTTTCAAAACCTTTGGGCCACAATCTAAAACGGAGCACTTTACTTGACATAATGTAGCTTATCGGCGTATAAAGCATGCGAGTTATGTTGAGCTGCAAAGTGATTCACTGGAAAGTAATAAGCGGGTGTCGTTTGCAGTTGACCTACAACTTTTCACTGATCCGCCTGCCGGTGCACTGAGTCCACTACCGGATCGTGTGACGTTGTGATGCTTCCGAGTTCGTTGCGTGATCTGCTGCTGCCCAGGTCCGCGACAACGCGTGGTCACCGCGTCGCTCTCGGCAAAATATGTTGCGCTGCAATGGATTACGATTCGCTTCCCATGCAAGATGTCGCCTCGCACGTGCGGAGCTCTATGCCCACTTTTTCGTCACTGTGACGTATCAGATCTCGGGTCAGGCCGATCATCCGCCACATGTCGCGAACCTACTCTGTCTGTCGAATCGGCTTCCCAAACGGCGATCTCCGCATCTGGTAGCGGCTCATCGAACTCTTCCGGTACATGGACATTAGCTGTCCGAATGGACGCGACGGCGTCCACTAATCAAATCGCTGTCATTTCAGCAACCTCGGCGGGTCACGAAGGGTGATACGCCGCGGGAATCAAGCGATCGGACGGCGTACGCTGATGAGCCATCTGCGATTTGCGCCGAGCCTACTGGTCTGCAAGATAGCCGGCTATGCCGCGTCGGCCGGCTGGCAGGCCTAGATTCGCTCCGCGGCTCAGGGCAACTGAAACGTGTTCGGACCAATCTGGGCAACTTGCGCCAACAGCCCGCGCCCTGTGAGGTCGTCGACCTCGACTAGCTGTCCAATTGTGGTAGGCCCTCCGCCTCCACCAAACTCGTCCCAGATCATGGTCGGATCCGGCGGTGGCCTGTCGTCATTGCCGGCGGGTTGCCATAGCGGGTTCCCGCCCCCAAATCCGGGTCCATCGTCGGCCGGAAGCCATTTGGGATCTACCGGACCGCCTCCCGAGCCGTCCGGATCTGGGTAACTGTCGCCCTCCTGACTCTTCTTCGGGTCTCCATCGCCCTCGGGCTCAGGTTCGGGCTCAGGTTCGGGCTCAGGTTCGGGCTCGGGTTCGGGTTCGGGCTCAGGTGCCGGGGCCGGGGCCGGATCGCGGCCCCATGCCTTCTTAACGGCTTCGTCCGATGCATCTTCCGCGGCTGCAACCGCCTTCGCTAGCACCCACACACCTCCGCCAAGAATGACGGCGTACGCGGCGACGTCCTTGCCTAACCCCTCCACCACAGCGCCGGTGGCCTTCTCGGCGGCCCCGCCGCCCACGGACCCGAAAACACGTCCGGCCGCGGCGATGACGCCTCCTACCACGGCGGCACCCTTGCCGACTGAATCGAGCATGTCAAGGGTGGCATGCCCAAACCCCTTCCCCGTTGGGTAGTCGCCCTCTGGGGATTCGACTCCCCCTCCTCCGAGGCTGCCTGGACCGCCGGGCGTGGGGTCGAAACCGTTGAATGGTCCGCCGCCAGAGCCGAACCCGCCAGGACCGTCGAACCCGCCAGGACCGAACCCGCCACCGAAGCCACCCGGA
>NZ_SJOM01000007.1:2945919-3297805 GCF_004762045.1 Mycobacterium sp. DL99 | reverse complement strand
ATCACCGGGACCACCGAAGCCACCCGGACCGCCCCAGCCACCACCGGGACCACCGAAGCCACCCGGACCACCGAAGCCACCCGGACCACCGAATCCGCCAGGACCGAATCGACCGTTCTTCGCTGGCTTGAGCCTCCATTCGTCGATCCACAGAGCTGGGTCGATCTTCTTGAGGCCGCCTGGCGCGAGGGCCGTCCAAGTTCCGAGGGAAGCATCCGTGACCGATACAACATGGCGGTCTATGAAGGCGGACTGATCAATGTGACGCTTGACGATATCGACCATCGTCTTGACTCTGGATGTCTCTAGATACGGCCACGCTGCGTTGAGAGCAGATGCCAGTAGGGGCTCGACGCCTTCCGCGTTGCCTTCACGCCTCACATGGCGAAGGATCTCGAACATCACGAAGACGCGCCTATCCGCCGACAGCGTGCGAAGTGACAACGAGAGCGACGTATGCATGTTCAGCCAGGCGTAGTAAGCATCTTTCCGTTCGACGCGCTTGGCAATGCTTGATACGACCGGCCGCCCGACACCGTCGGCGCGTGCGGCAAGTTCGCTGAGTACAGTTAGTGCTGACGCTAGTGGCACTGCGCGTCCAGTCGTTTTGACCCTGCGGATCGACCCTGTGGCAGTTATCGCCACCAGTCGACCGACCCTGGTCAATTCCACGACGGGCTCAGACTTGTGCGGTCCGTCTTTTTTCCTAGGCATCGAGCTACCCCCATTCTGTGGATGACGAAGTCGTAACTGACGGATCAGCGTGGTTGTGACGACCTCTGCCTACAATCGTTCCGGCGAAGATGACGGATGGTATGCGTATGGCACTACTCCAATCTGGCCCCATCCTTCTTTTGGCTACTTAGTCATTCCTCCTGCGTACCTATTTGGCTGGGCGGTGACTCGGGCGGAACAAGATATCCGGCCACCACGGCCACGCAGCGCGACAGATGCGCGAGCAAGCCGCAACGTGCGAGGTGTGAACGTGCGACGCGGTAGGAACCTAGCGGTCCGGCCCAGGTCAGAGTGGAAATCGCCGGCCCGCTTGGCGGCGTCACCTTGGAACACCTCATCAGAGTCAGGCACAACGCGATCGCTAAGCGCGAGTTAGCTAGATCGTGCCGGATCGAACATGCCCATCGCTGGCCAGACTCCAGCGGCGTAGGCCTCCCCTATGCAGGAACTCGCACCCGTCTAACACGCACCGTTACCAGCTTGATACACGGGGCCGACGTCGGTGGACAGCGGCGAAGAGTCACTTCTGTCCGATCCGGAACTAGTTGAGAGTAATCCGGGAAAACATGAGAGTGATCCGATTCTGCCCTGTTTTCCGGAACCATCTGAAAGTTCTGTTGTTGCAGCGTGTTCGGTGTTTCTAGGTCGCGGTGGTCACTCGGCCACCGCGACGCCCGGCTGAATCCGCGATGATCTGACAGTGTCGGACTGAGCGTTTCGGATCGTCCGCGACTATCTGAGTGTGCCGGATATGTGTCCCCGCAACGGGTTCGAGGTCCCGCGATGCCTGACGTAATCGTCACAGTGACGTAACTGTGTGGTGTGGGGCTGGATGTACCCGATGGAGACTTAGGTGGCGGAATTGCCTTCCTGCGCTGGGTTTTCCGGTTCTGGAAGCGGGTCATCGAAGTTGTCGGGCGCGACGAGGTTGGGTAGCTGGCCGAACTGGCGATGAGGCGGGCCCGATGAGGTGACGGTGTTGCCGGCGGCGTCAGCTGCTTTGCCTCGGTTGAAACGGAATCCTTACCTTCCAAGAAGGCATCCACGGTTTGCTGAAGAACGATCGCATCACTCACACCCAAGAGTCAAGAGTATGGCAGCGTAGCCTCGAACTGTCCTCACGTTCCCCGGCGCAGTCCGGCGACTGCGTGGCACGTCAGAGTCTCGACGCCTTCATGATCCACGAACGTGATTCGCATATGGCCGATTCTATCCGGCACGATGGTGCAGATCGCGAAACCTGTCCGGTTGGCGTACCCGATCATCGTGCTGGTATTTGCTCGGCTGGGTCGACCACCCATAGCGCTTCGTACCGCAGGCCCCACCAACAGTCAGGGTCCCCGAAATCCACGATGACCGGGAACTTTTCGTTGGTCCTGATCTCATGGACCTCGCCAACTTTCTTAAAGTGCATGTTCTTCTTGTTGATGACCTTCACGCTGTCGAGCACCTTGACCTTCGATGTGCCGATCCGGTCGGCGTCGGGTATTCGCGCCTCGAGAAACTTGGAACGCACACGCCGTGCGCGGAAACCCCACCCACTGATCTTCCCGTGATCATCGTAGAAGTCCTCCGCCTGCAGCGCCTTTGATTGAGGACCATCTGACGACCAGGCTCCACCTGGTCTGTTGAGTGGATGAAAGAATTGCTTAAATGACGGAATATACAGTTTCTTCCACCAGTATGCGCCCCAGGAGTCTGACTCCCCCGGCTTGATCAATGCATTCGTAAACAGGGCGACAACAAAGCCGCTTGATGCGCTAATGAAATACTTCTGTGAACTGCTTTCGAATTTAGACGCGACTGTCCAAAAAAAGTACATCACGCCGGAGTAGCACAAGGTATAGAAGCCCCCGACAAGGCCGTACGTTCGAGCTTCAACCCAAAGAACGGCCCGAGCGGGCCTATAAGGCAACAAGTTTCGGCTCATGAAGTATCCGATCCCGCCGGCAACCAGTAACGCCAAAACAGCACCGAAGCTCACAGCGCGCAGGGCACCCCCGTGAAGCGCAGCAAGCACGACCAGCAGACCCAACATGGCCGGACTGAAATCGCGCAGCGCTCGAACGATCTTTTCAGTGTCGAGCATTGCAACCTAAACTTCACTCAGGGGGGCGGTGGTGACGGGGGTAATGACCACAGCTCCACTTGTACTGTGGTGGCGGATTATGGCGGAAATTCGAGTATGGATAGTCATCCCAGCACGTTTCCCCATACGCTGATGTCGTGAGGTAGCCGATTGCCGTTTGTAGATAGAAGACGGGGCTTTGCGGGCCGTCGACCCAGTCGGGTTCTGCACCCTGCGGTGGCTCGACCGTCAGCATTTTTCGACGTATTTCATCGGCGAGTTCGGTGACTTCGGAGGCAAAGCCCGCGGCACGTGCAAGTAGGCCTTGAAACTCTCGCCGAAACTCTTCGTCGGGTATCCAGGAACTATCTGGGTCGTCCCACGCCCGAAAGCCGATCGGTTCATTCAGACCACCCATGGCACCCCCTCAGATGCACGCGGACATCCGTGACAACGCAATTCGGGTCAGCGGACGGCGCCAAGTGTATGCAGTCAGGTCGAGTGTCTCATCCGCTCACGGCTGCGTCCAGATTTCGGGCAGGTGGACTGTCCGACGCTTGTCCTGCTCGAACACCTTTGACGTCGTTCCCCGCGCGCCCCGGTACTTCATTGTTCCGCGGCCGGCGCGATACGGGTCGGATTCCACGACGCAAACCGACGGTCGAGCTACAACAGCGAAAGTCGCGGCACTTGGCACTCGACTTTCGACTGTCGGCGATCGAACTGCTGGAGTTAATGCCTGCCGGTCGGGGGACCTCCTAGCCGAGCTCTCGCACCCATAGCTCAACGGGCACAGATCCTCCTCGCGACGATTCCATCAGATGATGCAGTTTTGCCTGGGGAGGAAGCGCACCAGCGAGCTGCTAGTACGGACCCCCACCGCACGAGGTGCGCTACCGGGTGGCGTCGAAGCCATCCAGCCGCGGCGAGACGCGGTTCATCCTGGTGTACGCCCAATAGAGCCGCGGCAGCACCATCACGAAGGCCAAGAATACGTAGGCCGTGATCGCGATGGCAAAGAAGGCGGGCACGCCCACCACAGCCTCCGCACGAGGGGCGCCCGGTTCACCGCGCGATACGTTGAGGCCCACCACCAATACCGCAGCATCGACTACACATGCGAGAGCAACCATGAACAGATGCGCCACGCTCTCATCGAGGCTGTCGCGGTAGACGTCCTTGCCGTCGTGGCTGTCCGACCATTCGGTCAACTTCAGCCGCAACGACGACAAGGAGCTAAAAGCGCTCAGTGTGCCGCCAGCCAACAGCGACACTGCCGTCAAGATGGGAACCGGCGCGGACAGATACCAGTCCAGCTTGAAAGACAGGCCTAGCAGAACTAAAGGGACGCCATACAAAATACCGATCGCGGCGATGTCGTACGGACGATCCGAGCGATTGGCTAACTTCAGACTCTTGAACTGTCCACGGAATAGTGGGCGTAGATCGAATCTACCCATCTTCCATTCCCCATCCCGCCCAGTCGATCTCCACTTCCAGTGACTTTTCGAGCGGTGCCACTGACTTCTGGACTCGTTTGAAGAATATCGCTCGGCTCGGACATTCTATGCCGCTGCTGATCGGGTAGATGAAGATATCGGCCCACCTCGATGGGCTGATCTGCTTCTTCTTGCCATCGGAGTCCTTGACCTCAACCCAGGCGTCGTCGTACTGCTCATCATCAAAGCCCGAGTACCGGTCGGCAAGCACTGCAGCGAGATCGCGGGTCGCCTCGCCCTGAGCGTCGGCTTGGCGGCCGGCCGGCGGCCCGTTGAAGTATGCGATCCACTTATTGATAAGCATGCGCGCTTGCGCTGCGTACTTTCCATCATCAAGGCCCATTTCGACCTTCAGCGGCGACTTCCCCGGCGTGTTGCCGCTCGAGCCTCCCTGCTTCGTCAGCACGATCTTGCTACTGGTCCCGTTCTCCATCAGCCGTTTGAGCTTCTCTGGGTCGCTAAGCGGCGTCAGCCGCATCGACCACCAAACGGCCCGAATGGTCTTCTTCCCGGTGTCCTCCCGCCGCTGCGCGACCACCGCTTCGGCGTCCTCCCGGGCCCAATGACGGAGCCACTGCTCGAGTTTCTTGGAGGCGTGCGTACGGCTTGCATCCTCGACAGCCACCACGCCTACATTGCCCGTCTCGGGAAACATAAACACCGCACGATAGGGCCGCACCGACTTTAGGGCTGCGATATCGACAGGCGGAGGAGGAGGGTTGTCACCTGTCGTCTCCGAGTATCCAGCAAACGTGTAGCCGAGATGTCGACCGTATAGGTAGTCGATCACGACATGATCGCCTCGGTGGGAGACGTCCTGGATAACGAGTACAGGTCGAGACCGGCCGCCTGAAGCAGTGCCTTCGCCCTCGTCGGCAGTGTCCTCGGTGTCCTCGATATCGCCGCCAGCTTCATCAGCGCCCGGTGTGTGCGGCGAACCGTGCACGACAGCGCCCTTCCTGGACAGCGCAAGGTCGAAGAGGTAGTCGCGGAAATGCTGATCCGGCTCCGCGCCTAGGAGCTTCACGTCGCACGGGTCGCCGCGACCGTTCCGATAAATCCCCGCCCGAAATAGTCGAAACCCGTAGTTGGTCACGCGCGTCGTCGCCTCTCATTGCCCCCGCGCTTTTTGCGCTCACGACAGTTTGCGGCCGTTCACAGGAAAGTGGTCAATTGCGTGGCGGCGTGTCGCGCCCTGATGCGCGGATAGTGCCGACCACCTGCACCTCCCCGAAACAAGCCCCGGCGGCATCGATGCCGAGACGATCCGAATCCGTGTCGCCGCCGGACGCATCATCGCGATGCCGCGTCATCGTGATCGCCAGGAAGTTGATGCGGTTCTACGTCGAACATCGCCGGACCACATTCCGAATGCTGAACATACCGGCGACGGCGTACCGTCCGGCACTCTCAAATCTCTCTGGAATCCGTCTGCCACTCTCAGGTAGTCGCGGACAAATAGCCGCCAGTCAGTCCACGAATACTTGAGAGTTACCCGGTCAGCGCACCGCCCTACTGTCAACAATTCCTGGATCGGACACCAGGCTCTGGGCGGTACATCCGATCGGCACATGCGTCGCAATGGAAGACCCGGTGAATGGTCCCGCACCGGCACGCCCTGCTGCCGACCTGATATTTGCCTGGTGCCAGTAGGTGTCCGTGGCGGCAGAACTCTGGCGGCCCGGGCTCCGTCCACCCGCGACGCGTACGCCTCAATCCCCCGCTACTATCGCTCAACTGTTCGAATTATCCACCGCGCGAACTGGTCGAGCAAGAGTTGAAACTGTCACTGTGACGATTCCATCCCATGCCCTGCGATCGACCAATTCCGTTGCGGGACACGCTTCTTACTCAAATAGTTCCGTACTGGGCAGCGGGATCGATAGCCATGCTTCTGGGGTCCCGCGAGGCCAGGTTCCGAATGGTCACTGGGGTTGGCGCCACCTCACCCGGCCTCGGGCCCGAATCAGCCTGCGTGCCACAACCCTTCCTCATCCATGATGCGACTGACCGCGGCGTCGTTGCCGTTCCTCGCGTCCAGGCTGGGCAGCAGTAAGCTAACGTCAAACGTGGTGACGATGCTGGTGCTGGACGCCGACCAACATCCAGTCCACTGGTATGCCCGCCCCGGGCATCACTGAGACGGTGCGATTGCTGCACCCCATCGACTGCAAATTGACCGTAGCGAGGATGGATTGAGACACCCCCCGAACACGCCAGGTGAATGGCTGCTTCTCCTCGGCATTTGTGCGGTGTTGTTCTTCCTGGTGATCGTTTTGCCGTGGATTGTCGACAGGTTCGGTAGCCACGGGCCACAGGATGAACACGAACAGCGACTCTTTCAAGAATCGGCCGAGTTCAGGTCTCGTTGGCAGCATGTCCAGTTGTGGCAGGTCCCGTTCGCTGAGCTCGCCCGCGAGGCGTCACGTTGTGGGCAGATCATTTCGATTCTCGAGAAGCGGCGCACTCGCCCGATGGCGCGATCTGCCAATGACGAGTTGATCAATCAAATCCCCTGGTACCGCACCACATTGACTACAGTTCAGCAAGCCATGGCCTACGTCACCGCACACGGTGGTGGGCCTCAGATCCCGCCTCACGGGACGGGACTGAACTACCCCCAATAAGTCCAGATTTGTAGAGGCTGCGGGGCTGTCTGTATTCGGTGTAAGTGGTGGTCTCGGATTTTTCTTTCGTCAGCGTTCTTCGGCGGAGGCCGCGGGCACCGCCGGCGGATCGGGGCAGCTCCCGCAGATAGTTCGCGGATCGAGAACTAAGCATCAACCCAACCGGTGGGCACGTCGTCGAGACGGACGAGCAGCGTGATGCTCGACCCGTCAGCCTCGCGGTGTGAAAGCTCGATCGCCGCAAATAAGGCTTCGTCGTACCTGTCTGCCCACTGTTCGTCAGCGCTACGCCAGACAGGCTCACAGCGGCAGCATTCACCGCGAGCATGAGCAAGGAGAGGGTGAGGAACTCGTCGACACGATGCTGGGCGGAACCGTCGAGGACCGCGCCGCCCAGATGTTCGCGCTGGGGATACCGATCGACATCGCAACGTCGATTGCGGCGGAGCAAGGACCAGAGATGGGGCGGGCGATCCTCGCGCTGTACCGTTCGGCCCGCCAACCCGCCATGGCGGAGGCCGGGCGGGCGCTGGAGAACGCTCAGGCCCGGCCGGGCCTTTCCCCGCTCGCCACCGATGATCCTTACATCGGCTCCGACGAAATTCGACAGCGTGCTGCGGCCCGGGTCGGTGCTCGCACGGAGGTGCTCGACGGCCTGGGGCATTGGTGGATGGTGCAGGACCCGGCTCGTGGCGCGGCTGCCCTCACCCGGTTCTGGGGCGGGCTCGGCTGATGCTGTTTGGCGCGTCGCCGCCGTGACGAAGACCTGTTCGCGCTCGATTTGCCCTGGTTTGTAGGCTTCGAACATGCCGTTCAATGCCGGCGACGTCTTTGCCGGGTACACCATTCAGCGGCTCCTCGGCGCCGGTGGCATGGGTGAGGTCTACCTGGCCCAGCATCCTCGCCTTCCCCGTCTGGATGCACTCAAGATCCTCTCGGTGAACACCACGCGCGATGACGAGTTCCGCGCCCGGTTCACCCGCGAGGCAGAGTTGGCGGCGGCGTTGTGGCATCCGCACATCGTCGGGGTGCACGACCGTGGCGAGTTCGACGGCCGGCTGTGGATCTCGATGGACTATGTCGAGGGCACCGACGCCAAGCACTTGATCGAGCAGTATCCGTCAGGGATGCCCTACCAGGATGTGGTGGAGATCGTGACGGCCGTCGCCGAAGCCCTCGACGTTGCGCACGAACGGAACCTGCTGCACCGCGACGTCAAACCGGCGAACATCCTGGTCACCGCCCCGTCGGGAAGTGCTCGGCGACGAATACTGCTCACCGATTTCGGCATCGCGCGGGAAGCCGATGACGCGAGTGGCCTCACGGAGACCGATGTGGCCATCGGTACCGTCGCGTATGTAGCGCCCGAGCAGCTCACCGGGAAGACGCTCGATGGCCGAGCGGACCAGTACGCCCTGGCTGCGACCGCCTTCCATCTGTTGACCGGCGCGCCTCTCTTCGACGACGCGAGTCGCATCGTCCTGGCCGGCAACCACCTCTACGCACCACCGCCCCCACTGTCCGAACGTCGTCGCGACCTCGCCCATCTCGACGCCGTGATGGCGAAGGCGCTGGCGAAGCAACCAGGCCAGCGCTACGCGCGGTGCCTGGACTTCGCCCGGGCGCTGGGCGGGAGTACGGATGTGTCGACCGCACCCGAACCGGTGCCGGAACGGGATTCCGAGCCGACTCCCACTGATGCGGGTGGGCACACCGCCCCGCTGGAGATCCCCGACGACCGCGAGCGGAGTAGCTCACCGGAGACCAAGCGGTTGGCCATGCTCACGATCCTGGGCACTGCCCAGGGGGTGCAGAAGCAACCGTCCGGACCTGACAGCGACGAGGAGGTCTGGACCTTCCGCGTGGAGCGATACGAGTCGACCGGTGAAGCGCACACCGTCGTGCCGGTCGAGCTACGCGGCAACTCCATTACGGGCGAACTCTCCGACGGGGATGTGGTGGAGGTCAGCGGCCCCTGGGATGACCGAACGCTCTTCGCCGACTCGGTGGTCAATCATTCGGCCGGGACTCGCGGACGCCGCCGGCGCACCTCGTTCGAAGTGAGGTCAGGTAAGCGCCGCCGTGCTTTGACGTCTCGTCCCGTACGCATCGTCTTGGTTCTGGCCGTGATCGCGATGATCGTTGCCATGTCCGTCCTTCTCATTCGCGGTTTGGGCTCGTCGTCGCACAGCGCACCGGGGCCGATCGTGACGCCCGAGACAGCGACGGTGTTCTCCCCCGGCGGCTCACCAGACCATCCGGATCAGGCGGGTCTGGCCATCGACGGCAACCCGGACACGTCGTGGCCCACCGACATCTACCAAGATGCTGCGCCGTTTCCCGCCTTCAAAGAAGGCGTCGGCCTGCTACTTCAGCTCCCCTCGCCGACCGCATTGAGCGAGGTCACGATCGACGTGCCCAGCACCGGAACAGAGGTCCAGATTCGTGCGGCCGACAGTGCCCATCCGAACAGCCTGTCCGACACAACCGAGCTGACGCCGACAGTGGCGTTACAACCCGGGCAAAACACCATCACCGTCGATAATCAGACGGAAACCTCCAATGTGCTGGTGTGGATTTCGAAGTTGGGCACCCTCGACGGGCAGAGCCGCACCAATATCTCAGAGGTCATGCTGCGGGCCCCAGGCGATTAGTGCGCGGCTGCGTGGCTCCGTTGGCCGACGCCGCCCATATCGTGCTGATGACGTTGATCGGCCTCTCGCGTTCCTCGGGGTTGGGCGACGGGCCACCTGCGCGATCACACCTTCGAGGGTCGCCTATTACGTCGCCACGACGAATAGCCTTGTGTTGGCAGGGGTTACCCCAGAATGACGATTCGTCCGCGGTCGACGGCTCGAACCGTGCGTCCACTGGTCTTCGCCATGCCTGGGGAACTGCCGGGGGTTCGTTCCTCACATACTGCCGTCGCGAGGATATTTCGCCTACTGCAGGCTGACGAGGCCGTATTCAACACGGTGATTGATGGATGGCGCGACCAAATTCGCGCTGACCTGCGTTCCCAGGGCACTTCTGACAGAAAACACCGCGGTTCCATATGTTCGACGCTGTGGCAATGTCCACGCGTCTGCAATTCAATGCGAATACAGGTCTGCTGAACCTCTTGATTTGTCAATTCCCCGCCGCGGGATACTCAGCGATTGCACATGAGGTCGACATACGCCGTTGTATAGCGCACGAGATTATTCACCCTGCCAGTCGGGCCCCGCTGCACCCAGGAATGCTTGACGTCAGTGCCCTGCCGCACAGCGGTCACCGTGCACTGGTCCATGGGTGCGTTACCGACCTTGTTGAGGATCACTCGGAATCCCTGTGCCTCTAGCTCACTGATTGTCGCTTGCGCCGATGTCTGACCTGTCGGCGCTGCCAGTGCCGGAGCGGATAAGCCCAATCCCAATGCAGCCGCAGCTGAGGCAACGACGACGCTCCCTACGATCCTGCCGCTCGACAATGTAATTCCCTTTCCAGCTTTCGTGAAGTGCACGCCTATTCCTGCGCTCCGCCTTTCTCTTGAGTTTAGTCGCGGTTGAATATAATGCGAGGAATTCATATGTGACGCATAAACGTCCACATAGACAATGCATAGCAAATTCATGTTGATTTCAGGTGCGACTACTGAACTGTGTGATCGCTGCGGCTGCGGTGCGAGACAGAAGCTGCCGGTAGAGCGCCGGTGATAACGTCGTGGCCCTCTACTTGACGAGGAGTCGGCCAGATGCCCACGGAGGCGCGACGGATACACCAGTGCAGCGCGCTGTACGTGCCGATCGCGCTCGTCTTGGCAATGACCGTGGGCTGCAGTGTCGAGTCGAGTCAGTCGGTCGCATCCAACGACTCGGTGACGACACTGCCTGTTCCGCCCAACATTCCACCCGTGCCGTTGCCCAGCGACATTCCGCCGATTCCGTTGCCGAGCGCCGTGCCCAACGTAGAGATGCCGAATGCGATCCCGCGTGAGCAACTTCCGGCCGACGTGCCGCATATCGAGTTGCCTGCCGATATCCCCGAGATCCCGCTACCTTCAGCCATTCCCCCGATCCCCTTCCCGTAGAGCTCCATGCCATCAATTCGTCACCGTGACATATCTGCTTCTACCGCAACGGCATTCGTGCGTAGGCGGCTGGCCTTGGGCCACATGATGTTGCCGACGCCGGGCGTGTAGGACGGTGATATCACGCCGTTGGTCGCGACCAACGTCGTGCAGGTGACCGTACCGCTGAAATTGGCCGCTGCTGCTTGGACGTTGACCACCGGCGCGGTAATCGTCAGGCCGCCATTGGATTCCAGGACGAGCTCGGTGCCGTTGGGGTGAAGCAACCGCACTTCCTGCGCGGGCTCGTCGATCACCACCTGATGCCCACTGCGCAGCGTCAAGGTCTGGACGGCAGGCATCGGCGGTTCTCGCCACAATCGACCGATCACACAGGGACGATTGGGATCGCCCGCCTCGAGCGCGACAAGCACCTCCGTTCCCACGGCCGGCGCCTCCTGCGCGAAACTCACGCCGAGCTGCGCGATTGGCGCCCACAGCGCCTGCCCGCCGGCATCGGCGGGCAAGGTGACCTTGACCCGTCCGGCCAGTTCCGGATCGACGTTCTCAGCTACGAGGCCGCGGTAGACCCCGAACACCCGGTTGTTTGTCATGTGATCGATGATCACGCGAGCAGTGCCGACGGGGCCGCGTCTTGCCCGAATTCGATGGAGGAAACGACAATTTGGTTTCTTTCCAGCTTGAGCGCCGCCTCTACGAGCGTCGAAACGTCACCCTGACCGTTCTCCCCCGGCATTTGTCGCATGTGTTTCGTCAAGTCGCTTAGCGCCGGCTGTAGTCACCAATTCTGGCTCCGCACTGTCCTGAGTTCCGGTCATCCACGGTTACGGTGGATCGGTGCGTCATGCGATTTATGTTCCGCTGTTCGGTGCGCTGTCTGATCCGTGTGCCCTTACGGAGATCGCGGCAGCTGCCGAACAGAGCGGCTGGGACGGTCTGTTCGTGTGGGATCACGTGTTGAGCCCGGTCGAGGGGCGATGGGAGATTGCGGATCCGTGGGTCATGCTCGCCGCTGCAGCGACGGTGACTGATCGAATCCGGTTGGGCCCTATGGTGACTCCGTTACCACGGCGGCGTGTGCTCAAGCTCGCACGCGAGACGGTAACCCTCGACCGGCTTAGCCGTGGACGCCTGATAGTGGGCTTGGGCACTGGTGGCGACATCGCGCGGGAGTATTCGGCGTTTGGCGAGGATGCTGATCCACGTCGGCTTAGCGATGTGCTCGACGACGGCACCGCGGCGCTGACGGCGTTGTGGGCAGGCGACACGGTGACTCACCGCAGGGCGATGATCGTCGAAGGTGTGGAAGCGATTCCAGGACCGGTTCAGCAGCCGCGCATCCCGCTGTGGTTCGGCACCGCACGCACCACAGGTAAACCGATCGATCGCGCTGCTCGATACGACGGCGTGTTTCCGCTCGGAGCAGACGCGGACGCCATCGGCCGTGTCGCCGACGCAATCGAGCACGCGCGTGGCGGCCGTGAAGGCTTCGACATCGCCGTCGCGGTTCGCCCAGGTGACGACTTGGACAGGTTCGCCACCGCGGGTGCAACCTGGGCGATGCACGCCTTTTGGCCCGGGCATCGCCCAGATCAGGTGCTGCGGGTCATCGACCGTGGGGTTCCTGTCTGACAGAAGCGGGCATATCCCCGACCTCTGCTATTGCCATCGTCGTCTTACCAAGTCCGTAAAAAGCCTGTGGGTCATACCTATTCGCACAGGACGAGGGTCAGTTTGGAACGATCAAAGTGCGGCATCGAGTCACGTCCGCCCGTGGTCGTTCTGCGGAGGCTCAGGGGTAGGCGCGGGGGCTGCGCCGGGGACGGTGAGTCGAGCGGCAAGTCCGCTGAGCAGAATGTCGAGTCCGCGGTCTAGTTCGGCCAGTCCGTCGTAGGAGGCCCAGGTTGGCGCAAGCTCACGAAGGTGCCGAAACTGGTCGATCGGAAGTCGGTGCAGTCCTAGCCGCAGGACGTGGTCGGTTTCCTCGGGGCGCTCGACGATTTCCTGCAGTTCGGTAAGTACGTGCCCGTACAGGAACCCGAATAACGCCCGGTAGACGTGCAGCGCATCCGCTCCGGTGAACCCGGCACCGATGAGCAGGGTGAGGACCGCTTCGAGGTGCCGCAGGATTCCTGGCGGCCGCATCCCGAGCGGTGTAGCCAGCGGGCGGGTGACCAACAACGGCACCACATTGGGGTGCGCGCGCGCCAGATCGCGGAACTCGTGGCCGAGCTTGCGTAATGCAGCGGCCCAATCCGGCGTTGTGGTGTCCAGCGGAAGCTGCTCGAAGACCATCTCGACGACCCCGTCGAGCACTGCAGCCTTGTTGGGCACATGCCGATAGAGAGCCATCGGGTCACGCCCGACCGCCTCGCCGAGCCGCCGCATCGAGAGCTTGTCGATGCCGTCGCGGTCGATAATCTCCAGGGCGCTGGCCAGGACCGCTGCGCGGGTGATCGGCCTGCTCTCACCGTCTGCCTCGATATTCCGAGCGGCGGGCGCGGGACCTGATGGACCCGCTGGCGGTTGGGCCATGGAACTGCCACCTTCCGGTATGTCTCCAGTGTTGACATCCACTGTAGGACTACGCCGTAGACATAGCAATCGGGAAAGCATGGATCTCAACCTGTCGACAGCATAGATCTATGACGTAGATATACGCTGTTGACAACCCCGTGGATCGGGCGTGTACTGGACTTCTAAGCATCAGTAGAGGCGCCGCCATGACCGTCATCGTTGGATGGTTGTTCTGCTTGCTCCGGTGTTCGCGGGGTCCACCGGGGCGCTGACCAACGCGGGGCCTACTCACCTATCGACCGCGAATCTCTCCGCTTTCGGCGACGACATCACGGGGCCGACGGGCACACCGCTCCTCGCGAAGAAATTCTCTGGACGCATGACCGGCAACACCCCCTGCGCGTTGAAGGGCACGCCGGCCAGGTCACAGGAATTGCAAAATTTGCAAGGGCAAAGGTCAAGACGCGTTTGAACACTGACCCCGGAGAACGTTCTCCCAAACATCTACACCGAAACTAGGTAAAGGCCATGATCATCCTCGGAATCATCATGATTGTTCTGGGGCTCCTCCTCCCCGGCCTCGTCCCCACATTCGCTTTCGCCCACGTTGTCCTGGTGATCGGGGTCATCCTGCTGGTCGTCGGCCTGCTCATGATGCTGATGGGCCGGACGGGTCACGCCATCGGCGGCCGGCGTCACTACTACTGACCGACCCGTGGGTCA
Source organism: Mycobacterium sp. DL99 (assembly GCF_004762045.1). GTDB lineage: Bacteria > Actinomycetota > Actinomycetes > Mycobacteriales > Mycobacteriaceae > Mycobacterium. The sequence continues at coordinate 3,283,567 of NZ_SJOM01000007.1, read as the reverse complement.
TGGCCGACGACATTGAGCCGAAGGCCGTGATTGCCCCCGCCCCCAACAGTCGAGGGCATGCCCACTTCGAGACTGGTCAGGCGAGATGCCCTCGGCCAAACCGTCACGCTGCGTGCAGAACACACGTTTCACTAATCCCAAGGAGCCGATATGGCTACCAGCAGTATCGTTTTCGTCGCCCTCGTAGTGTTCGCGACGATGGTGCCCATCGCTGTCTTCGCGTGGGTGGCGGGCAACAAACGCGACAAAGATCAATCTGCGACGCCCGACAACATCGACCAGTCCGTCAAACAGGGCCCACCGCAATTTCGACAGCGCGAGGGGTGGGCTGACGAGGCCACCGCCGCCCGTAACGCTCCGCGCAGTCCGAAGCCATCGTCTGGGCGGCCCCAGCACGAGGTCTGTCACGGCGGGACGGTCTCCAGCGCAACGAGGCACCGAACTCCCCTCAGCAGCTCAACGACCCAGTGGGACCGGGCGGACACGATGGATACCGTCCCCCAGGCATCGCACGCGCATATGAATGCCGACAGCAAGAAACGCCAAGACAATTGACAGTCTCAAGCCCAAGGCCTCGCTTGAAACAAACGTCGAACTCCGAACCTTGGCCGCGCAACGACTGGCTGATCCCTGGGTCTGAGCCTGCCGCCAGCCCCGGCCCGATATTGGTTTATCGGCGCGCGCAACGGCTATCCCATGGGATGTCTTCAGCGTCATTTCCGTTGCGTAGGCAGGAGCGGCGATGCCCCGGACCGTCGGCATAGAGGAAGAGTTCCACCTTGTCGACCTCTCGACCAGACGGCTGGCAACGCGGGCACCAGAGGTGCTGCACCTGTTGCCTGACGGTTATGTGGCCGAATTGCAGAGCTGTGTCGTGGAGGCGAACGGCAGTGTGGTCAGTACTCTTCCGGACCTCCGGGCTGATCTGACAGCGCGGCGCCGAGTCCTCGTCGATACCGCCGCCACTCTCGGGTTGGGAGTGGTTGCCGCAGGCGCGGTTCCGTTGTCGGTGCCCAGCGAGATGCAGGTGACCCAGACTTCCCGTTATCAGCAGATGCTTGCCGACTATCAGCTGTTGGCACGCGAACAACTGATCTGTGGGACCCAGATACACGTTGGAATCGACGACCGTGACGAGTCTGTCCTGGTGGCCGGCCGGGTGGCCGCCTATGTTCCCACTCTGCTTGCGCTGAGCGCGAGTTCGCCATTCTGGTCCGACGGATCTGATACCGGCTACAGCAGTGTCCGCACACTGGTATGGCAACGATGGCCCACCACTGGATTGGCGCCTCCGGCCACGTCAGCCGCGGAGTACGACACGTTGATCTCCAATCTCGTTGCGACCGGAGTGATCACCGATGCGGGGATGTCGTATTTTGACGTTCGCCCCGCCCTGCGAACTCCTACCTTGGAGCTGCGCGTATGCGATAGCTGCCCACGTGCCGACACCATCGTGCTCATCGCGGCGCTTTTCCGCGCGCTCGTCGAACGCGAAATCGAGGGACTACGCGCCGGGGTGCCTGCCGCCACAGTGGTCCCCCCGCTCGGCCGCGCCGCGCTGTGGCGAGCTGCCCGGTCAGGGCTGGAAGGCGACCTCGTGGACTTGATACATCCGGCGAGTCGCCCCGCGGGCGATGTGGTTACCGACTTGGTCCAGATGCTCCGCCCACAGCTGGAGGCATCCGGAGATTGGCAAGCCGTTGAGGAGTTGGCGCGCCAGGCGCTGGCAGACGGCAGCTCGGCGGCCCGGCAGCGTCGCGTCATGCGCATGAGCAACAGCCTGTTCGACGTCGTGGATCACCTCATCGCTGAGACGGCAGACATCGCGCCCCGTGCCCAAGGTGCGTGGGCAACACGGCATGACACGACTGACAGTGGTGAGAGTCTCGGCTCGCCTTTCCCAACGATCGCTTGACCGCGACCTGCATTCAGACTGGATCAGCGTAGGATCACAACTATCGGCGGTACTTCGTACACGCAACCATTTCGAGTGTGTCATCGCTGATTTGAAGGACAGGGCCGCGCCACGCGGTCCAGACGGGAGCGTCTCCATGACGCCACAGCAGACACGCAGAAATGATCAGAACTCCACCGTGCCGGCGCGTACGCCGCGCCTACGGTTAAAGCCCAAAGCACCACAAAGTGGCTATGTCGACGGGGCGTGGTGGCCGCACACAGATGACCTCAGCGCAGAGCTGCCAGACCTGCTGGCCGTGCTCTCGGTGCGCCTGGGCCGCATCGACCGGGTGCTGTATCACCTGAGCGCATGGGCGAACGCGCCACGAAAGCTCATCACCGGAGGGCGGGCGGTACGCCTGGATGGGTATCGGCGACAGCCGATCAACACCGTTGAAGTTCTCGGGCTCGACGGTGACCGGCTCACGCTACTGGTGATCCCGCCTCACACCGACGCCAACGACGCACACCGCACCATGATGACCGCGGCGCAACCCCACAATGCCGCGACCGTCGACGGATTGCTCATGATCAGCCAACGAGACCGGGACAGACGCACCCAAGCTTCCACTGCTCAAGAACGCTGGGAATCAGAAGGTGGAACTACGGTTTCCCCAGAGTTAGCGCAGCTACGCGGCTGACACCGAAACTTCCCAGGGGCCGGCATTCACCGGATGGCAAATTGCCTCCGGCGATGGATGTGTTGTGACGCATCAGGTTTGGTGGTCGAACTCTGACTAGGATCAGGGTCGGTCAAAGGAGCGAGCGAATCTCGAACCTGACTCAAGGCTCGCCTGGCAGTAGTCGAACTATGAGCGGTGATGAAATAGCCTGTGGGGCTTTCGCTTTTCGTCTCCGGCCACCTCAGTCCAGCCGCCCACCGGATAGGTCGCGGCCGGCATAGTTTCGGCTCGGATAACTTCTAATGACCCGTCGTTGTGTTTGACATAGCGATCGCCGAAGCGTGCAAACTCATCAGTGACGCCGTCGTTGCGGGTTACTTGTACAGTCATGGTCAAATCCGATCCCTGACGATATCGCCAGCGTCTTGTTCTTCAGAAGCCGTCACCGGATGGGCATCCGGGAACGCGCTGCGTGGTTTGATGTCTCTGATTCCCAGCGCTGCTGGGCAACGCTGGCCCGGTCCAAGCTGATCCGGACGCGCGGTTCGATCCCGAGAAGGCGGTCCACACGGGTCTCGTCGCTGGGATGCGCAGCCCTCATCATCGTCGCGTGCGCATCGGAGGCGTCCGCGTGCACAGCTATGACCAGCAAATCGAGTCGACGGAATCCAGGGCCTAGCAGACTGATTGTTGAAATCGGTTGGCGCTCATATCCGTCCAGCTTGACTGGAACGCCACCGGTGTCGAGCTTTCGGGGCGCGGGCCGCCAGTCAGACAATCGGTAGAGTACCCGTTCGACGTGTCCCAGCCTGACGGACAGCACCGCTAGTAGGTCGGGAAGTTCAGCGCTGAGGTCATCGCCGCGAGGCCACCACGCCCCATCGACAAACCCATTGCGTGGCGCCTTCGGTTTCAACCGCAATCTTGGAGTACGGGACGGGCCTTGCACCCGGTCCGAATTCTCAGCCGCTTGTAGCGTCATGTGGACGCTCCCATCTATGGCCGAGCCAAGCGGCCTATTGAATCGGTGCTCCAAACCCGGATGGGCAATCCGTATGACGGAACACCAACACGTTTAACGATACTCGCAGTCACACAAAAAAGCGACAGCCATGACCGCGTTCAGCCCGGTGCATTGGCATCTATCGATGCCCGCAGCGAAAACGCGTGGATCATAAAGTGATCGAACAAGTTTGGTGGCCACATCAGACCGACGGGGCGCCTGGTTCGAGTAGCCGCTTGGGGTGCATGCCATCGACCTGGCCGATGAACGGCGGGTGGATGCTGTAGCCCAGCATGCGCCGGATGTCCTCGGACACCGCCCGCACGGTGTCGCGGGTCATGGACAAGGTGAATGCCTCCTGCGGGCGCAACCACGGCTCGCAATACTGCGCCGTCAGCGCCAGGCGTGCGTTCGCGGATCGGTTGGCACCGCCGCCGTGCCACAGCGTCCCGAGAAAGAAGACGCACGACCCGGCGCTCATCACCACCGGTTCGCGTTCGGCGGGCTCGGGCTGCCGATCACCCCACTCATGGCTGCCCGCGACGATGTCGGTCGCACCGTTGTCGGCTGTGAAATCATCGATCGCCCAGATGGTGGCCGCGCCCAAGGCTTTTCGCGGTCGGGGCAGCGGATAGAAGCTGTCGTCGGTGTGCAACATCTGTGCCTGCTCCCCCGGCAGGATCCTGATGACCTGCAACATCGACAACAGGTAGTTCGGCATGAATAGCCGGTCCAGCAGTGCCAGCACGCGTGGATGATCGGCGATCCGGTCACAGCTGCGGGTCTTGTTCAACACGCTGTACACCCGCTGGGTGGCGTGGCCTTCGAACCCGTTGCGGCCCCGCCGATCCAACAGCGGCCCCACAGACTCCCGAATCGCGTCGAGTTCGGCAGTAGTGAGCAGATCAGGCAGGATCACGTAGCCGTCGCGCAGGACCGCCGCCAGATCCGCCTCGGCCACCGCATGGTCGACCTGCTCACCGCTGCTGCGGGTGCGCCGATAGGTGCCGGCCAGGTCGCCGGCCAACTCCGTCAACGAGGTCACTTCAGTGCTCATATCGCCCTCACCGAGACATAACTGACTTCTGTTATTCTTCGGACTATGGCACGGGCCCCAATCGGACGTCAACAACTACTCGATGCCGCCCGCGACGAACTCGTCCAGGAAAACGGTGTCATCGAGCTCAGCGGACTGACGCGCCGCGCCGGGCTCAGCACCGGCGCCCTCTATCACCACTTCGGATCGAAGAGTGGTCTCCTGACGGCGATCTACGACGGCTTCTACGACGGACTGCGCCACGCCATCGCCGACGCCCACCTCCCCACCGGCGACTGGGCCACTCGCGAACGCGACCGCACCCATCGCTTCGTCGCCTACCACCTCGCCGACCCGCTGGCGCCGATTCTTCTCAACCGCACCGCCAGCGACCCACAGCTCACCGAACTCGAAGCCGCCTATATTCACGACCTCATCGACAACGCCGCCACCAACATCCGCCACGGACAGCAACTCGGTGAACTGCCAACAGATCTGGATGCCGACAGCGCTGGTGCCTATGTCATCGGCGGCCTGCGCCACGGCATCGCACAACAACTCCGTGTCACCCCGACACCGAACCCCGACCAAGCCACACAAACACTTTGGCGCTTCACCGCCGCCGTCCTCGGCATCACGTAGCCCGACGGGACTGCATTACCAACCGCGTCAGCTCCGGTCGTCCTGACCGCGTCCGGTAAAGCGGTTCAGGGTGGAGATGCCCGGGATGTTGGTCAACATCCGGAAGACGTCGTTGCCCGTGTTGATCAACGATTCGAGTTGCGGCAGGAGGCGGTCCACCGTACGGAACATCGGGTCGGCCATGGCCATATACCGTTCGGTCCGATCGATCGTGGTGTTGAGCCGTTCGGTCGCGACGGCGAGGTTCTCCAGCAAATCGGGCAACTGCGCGGCGAGTTGAGCCGACGCCGGCGGAATACGCAGCGCACCGCTCGCCACCGCCTGTGCGGCTTCCACGGCGGACTGGGCCGTGCCGACCGCGGCTTGAGCGGCCGATTTGAGGTCGCTCGGTTTCGGTACCTTCTGGCTACTCATACTGGCAACTGTGCCCCACATCGGCCGCACAGTGGCCGATAACCAGCAACATTGAGCACTGTTGTCACCCTGTGCTCGCCGAAGGGCAAACTTGATCAATGGCGCCGCGGCGCTGAGCCCGCACACCGCCCGGATGTCCGAACGGAAGGAACCCCCATGAGCGCACCCCGGACCCCGATCGACCCGGACGCACCGGTGCTCGTGACAGGCGCCAGTGGTTACATCGGCAGCTGGATCGTCCGGTATCTCCTGGAGGCCGGCCACACGGTGCACGGCACAGTGCGCAACCCGCAGAAGACGTCCGGACTCGAGCACCTACACAAGCTTTCGGCTGACCATCCCGGCCGGTTGAAGCTGTTCAAGGCCGACTTGCTTGAGCCCGGTAGCTTCGACGAGGCGATGGACGGGTGTGAGCTCGTCATGCACACCGCGTCGCCGTTCCTGCTCTCTGGCTACAAGGATGCCCAGGAAGCGCTGATCCGCCCGGCGCTCGAGGGCACCCGCAACGTGCTGGACGCGGTCAACCGCACGGAGAGCGTCAAACGCGTGGTGCTGACCAGCAGCGTGGTCGCGATCTACGGAGATGCCCGTGAGACACGGGACGTGCCCGGAGGTGTCTTCACCGACGAACACTGGAACACCACCAGCAGTGTCGACCACCAGCCGTACCCCTATTCCAAGACCGTGGCGGAGCAGGAGGCCTGGCGGTATCAAAAGGCGCAGGACCGCTGGGACATGGTCACCATCCACCCGGGCCTGGTGCTGGGTCCTTCCCTGACCAACGCCAGCGACTCGGCCAGCCTGAGCACGATGAAACAGTTCACCGATGGCACCCTGCTCGCCGGTGCTCCCGCGTTGACCATGGGCGTGGTGGACGTGCGTGACGTCGCCGATGCCCACCTGCGCGCCGGGTTCACCCCGGAGGCCCACGACCGCTACATCGTCAACGCCGACTCGCTGAGCCTCCTGGAGATCGGCAAGGTGCTGCGCCGCCGTTTCGGACCGTTCTACCCGTTCCCGAGGATGACCGCACCCAAGGTGCTCGTGAAAGCCATCGCTCCGGCAGCCGGGCTGACGCGAAAGTTCGTCGATCGCAACATCGGATACCCGTTGGCATTCGACAACAGTCGTAGCCGCAACGAGCTGGGACTGGCCTATCGGCCGGCCGAGCAGACCGTCACCGATCATTTCCAGCAGATGCTCGACGACGGACTGGTGCGCCGGATGCCCGGCGGCCAGTGACACATCAGTAGCGATCGATCTCGATCAGTCGTTTGTCGCTGATCCCGAAGTGATGTGCGATCTCATGGAGCACGACGTGCCTGATCTCGAGGCGTAGACGATCCGCGTCGCCGGCGGCGAGTCGCGTGATCGGCCCCGTGAAGATGCTGATCTTGTCGGGGAGCGCTCCGCTGTAGGTGCTGGTCCTTTGTGACAGCGGTACGCCGCGGTACAGGCCGAGCAGCGGCTGGCCGTCGGGAGGCTCGTCCTCGACGACGATCTCGACGTTGCTGATTGCCGCACGCAGATCGGCCGGAAGCGACCTCAGCGCGGCGTTGATCGCCTCATCGAACAGGTCATTGAGACCCAGTCTCGAATCCGCGTCCATCTCTCCAATGGTGCCAGAATCGCGGCAACCATCACATCAGACGGGCTGGGCTCCCGGTTCGGGCAGTCGGTTGGGGTACATGCCGTCGACCTGGCCGATGAACGGCGGCTGGATGCTGTAACCCAGATGCTCGACGACGGGCCGGTCCGCCGGATGCCTGGTAGCTAGCCCGCGGGCTCCGACGGTAGTCCATATTGCACTGCAATGCCGTTGAGCAACATGGTCATTCGCTGTTGGAAGGTGGCTTCGCTGAACGGGTCATAACCGGACTGGGCGACGGCACGCAATGTCGGATAGTCGGTGGCGGGACGCTTGGCGAGAAGTTTGAAGATCCGGGCCAGCCACGGCTGTCCGCTTTCGGCATGAAGGTGTTCGCGATGCGCCTCGGTGACACTGCCGATCGCCATCGCGCTCACCGCCGCCCACACGGCCATCGCGTCGTCGGGCGCCAGTCCGTGCCCGGCGAGCGCCTCGACCGCATCGCCGTTGCATTCCATCTCCATTTCGTCGCGCACCCCGCCCGTGACGAACTTCTCCACCAATGCCGGCTCCGACGCCAGCACAGTCCGGATGTAGGACGCGTAACTGCGCATCCAGGTTGCCCAGTGCTCGCCGGCGTACCGCGGCGGCGGTGACATGACGAGTGCGCGCTCGGCGGCGAGGCGCAGCAGATCGTCCTGGTTCTTCACGTGGTGGTACAGCCCGGGAAGGCTGATGCCCAGATGCTCGGCGACCCGGCGCATGGTGACGTTCTCGCTACCGATCTCCAACACCGCCGCCACGATGGCACTCTGGTCGATTCGAGGCGGCCGGCCACGCCGCGGCGTTAGGTCGTTGGAGGTCACGGAATCCTCCTACCAGGCGGGACACTCTCGATCTGGGGGTTGACGTTAATCCATATGAGTTCTAAGAATCAATATGAAAATTCAGTCGACCACCTTGATCTGTCACAGAAATGAGCAGCAACATGACTGACGCCGCGCACCGCCAGAACCGTCAGGTCCTGTTGCGCCGCCGCCCCAATGGCCTGGTGTCTCCCGATGACACCGAGATGGTGACGGTGCCCGCTCCAGTACCCGCGGAGGGCGAGGCGCTGCTGCGCACCACCTATGTCGGCATCGACGCCGCCGCTCGCACGTGGCTGGACGGCGAGCCCGGCTATCTTCCACCCCTCGAGCTGGGCGAGGTCGTACGGGTGGCAGGTATCGGCGAGGTCGTCGAATCACGTTGTGATGCCTACAAAGTCGGTGATCTCGTCACCACCCTGACCGGACTGCAGGATTACGCGATCATCCGCGATGACCTGTTCAGCACGCTGGTGGTCGGATACACCGATCCGCTGGCCGTGATGTCGATCTACGGGCCGACCGGCGCGACGGCCTACTTCGGCATGAAGGGTGTCGGCAATCCGCAGGCGGGCGAGACCGTCGTCGTTTCGGCGGCCGCGGGTGCCACCGGGTCGGTGGCCGGCCAGATCGCCAAGATCGCCGGTGCTCGGGTGGTCGGTATCGCCGGAGGCCCGGAGAAATGCCGGGTCGTGGTCGAGGATTTCGGCTTCGACGCCTGCGTCGACTACAAGGCCGGCAACCTGACTGCCGCGCTGAAGGAAGCGTGCCCCAACGGGATCAACGTCTACTTCGACAATGTGGGCGGGGATGTTCTCAATGCGGTGCTGGCCAACCTTGCGCACAAGGCGCGCGTGGTGATGTGCGGCCTCATCTCCAGCTATCTCAACGGCGATCACCCCGGGCCGTCCAACTACGTGAACCTGCTCGCCACGGCCTCGACGATGCAGGGCTTCATCGCACTCGAAGAGTGGGCGCGCTTCGATGAGGCGTTCGCCGCGCTGCAGGGTTGGGAACAAGCGGGGCTGCTGGTGCACCGCGAAACCGTTTACGAGGGGCTGGAATCCAGCGTCGAGGCCCTCAACGGCCTGTTCAACGGCGCCAACATCGGCAAGATGCTGGTGAAGATCAACGAACCGGGCCAAGCGTGACGACGACGGATCCCGACCGGAGCGCGGTACCTGCACCGGGAGTTGTCGATACTGCCGACGAGGTCGACACGCACTGGCTCACCGCGGCACTGAACTCGTCCGGCATCGCTGCGACCGTGCGGCAGGTGACCTCGGAACGCGTTGGGACCGGTCAGATGGGTTCCTGCTCAAGACTGCTCATCGACTACTCCGACGGGACCGGGCCCGACCGGCTGATCATCAAGCTGCCGGCTACCGACGCCAACAGCCGGGCAGCCGGCACGCTCAGCTATAGCTGTGAAACCAGCTTCTACCGCGACTACGCACACCGGGTCGGTGCGCGGCTCCCCCGCTGCTACTACGTAGCCTCCGACGCGGAGGCCAACGGCTTCACGCTGTTGTTGGAAGATCTGGCCCCGGCCGAGCAGGGTGATCAGATCGCCGGCTGCACAGTGGATGAAGCCCTGGCCGCGGCGGTCAACGCCGCCGGATTGCACGCCTCCACCTGGAATGACCCCGCGGTGCGCGAGCTGGACTGGCTGATCCCCGACCTGACGGCAATGCCCGAGTTCGCAGCCGAGCTGCTGGCCAACGCCACCGACCAGTTCCTGCAGCGGTACACCCTGCAGCCCGAGACCGCCACGGTACTGCAGCGGTATTCCGACGAGTTCATGTCCTGGGCGGCCGGACGCCGAGAACCGTTCGCGCTGCTGCATGGTGACTATCGCCTGGACAACCTGCTGTTCGCCAAGGCGGGTGCCACCGATCCCGTGGTGGCGGTGGACTGGCAGGTCATGTCGACCGGCCTACCCCTGCGGGATGTCGCGCTGCTCGTCGCACCGGGGCTGTCAGTACCCGACCGCCGCGCCGGCGAGCGTTCGATCATCGAGGCCTACCACCGACGGTTGGTCGAACTCGGCGTCACCGGATACAGCCTCGAAAGTTGCTGGGACGATTATCGTTACGCGCAGTTCCAGGGGCCTTTCGTCACGGTGCTCGGTGCGCTGGTAGGCCAGCCCTCCGAGCGCGGCGACCGGATGTTCACGGTCATGGCCGAACGGTCGGCCACCGCGATCACCGACCTCGACGCGTTCTCCCTGCTGGGCAACTGAACAGAAACAGGACCGATGCTCACACCGTTTGACGACTTCCCCATCCATTCCTCGGCCGAGCCGGTCGCGACGCCGGCAAGCGCCGACCCCAACCACTACGACCGCTACTGGTTCAACGGTCATCAGCGCGACGGCGAGTTCTACTTCGGTGCGGCGATGGGACACTATCCGGTTCGTGGGGTCATCGACGCGGCGTTCAGTCTGGTCAAAGACGGCGTGGAACACTCGATCTTCGCCTCCGGGGCCATGCCGCTGGACAGGTCGGCAACCGTCGGCCCGTTCCGCATCGAGGTGGCCGAACCGCTGCGGACCATCCGGTACATCGTCGACTCGAATGAACACAACATCGCCTGTGACCTGACGTTCCGCGCCACCACGGTCGCTATCGAGGAACCACGACAAACGCGCCGAACCGCCGAAGGCATCATCCTGACCGACCACACCCGCCTGACCCAATGGGGTACCTGGGAGGGGACGATCAGCGTCGACGGTGAGGACACCGCCGTCAACGCGGGTTCGGTGCCCGGGACCCGGGACCGTTCCTGGGGAGTTCGGCCGGTCGGCGAGCAGGTGCCGGTGCTCCGGCAACCGATGCCGTTCCAGGTGTTCTGGCTTTGGGCACCACTGCATTTCGAAGATCGCTTCACCCACTACGCCTTCCACGAGCACGAGGACGGGCGCCGATGGTTGGAGACCGCGCAGATCCTGGATCCGCTGCCGGCGGGGGCTTCACCGTGCAGTCGGGTCGGTGTGCGGGAGTGCTACGACATCGGCTACGAACTCGACTGGGAGCCGGGGCGACGCGAAATCCGGTGGGCGCACCTGTGGTTCACCGATCCCGTCGAGGGCGAGACGCATATCGAGGTGGAGAAGCTGTTCACCTTCCGGATGCGCGGCATCGGCTATTGGCATCCGCACTGGGGACACGGTTCCAACCACGGACAACTCGAAATCGGCCGGGAATCCATCCGTCTCGACGAGTTCGACCCGACCGACTTCGCTTCGATCCACCTACAGAACGTCGTCAAAGCAACGATGGGCGAGCGCACCGGAATCGGCGTCGTCGAGCAGATCGCCATCGGCCCGCACGCGCCATCCGGGCTCACCGGATTCCTGGACGGCCACCGATCCTGAGGCACGTTCTGTCGTCGCGGAACTTCGCTAGCTGATTCGCGGATCGGTCACCTCGTCGACCAGTTCATTCGTCGCGGGGTCGAGCCGCTGCAACCGAGACACAACATCGGCATCTGTCGTTACTTTCATGATCAGCTCGGCTGGGTCGAGACCGAGCGATTTCAGTGTCGCCGTTGCGGTCTCGACAGCTTCGTGCTCGCTGATGTCGCGCCCACCGGAATAGACCTTGGTCGTGTGCGCGTACGCAGTTGTTCCGTTCACCGGGCGGTGAAACGAGATTCGCCGGACACTGACGGCCGGAAGTGGCGGGCCGGAGAAGGTCCCGCTGGTATCGAACTGATTGACGACCGACACCGATGCGCCGTTGTCCGTCATGAGGTCGAAATGCAGCTCGGTCACGCCGACCGCGACAAGAGACGGTCCGTTCACGGTGACGGCTGATCCACCGACAACGGCAGTACGAAAGAACCCGAAGCTCCGGAAAATCGGTTTGGGCGGAAGATCTACGTTGAACTCCATGTGCAACGCAAGGTTCGATTGAGCGACGACGGAGCGCGGCGCGTGCGAGTAGTGAACGGTGGCCGTATGGCCCCAGGTTTGGACGGTATCCGTCAAGACGATCATCACCGGCGTCCCTTCTGCATCCCGATGTCCACAAGCGTATGGAGCGGCGGTGCAGGTGCCATGAGTAATCCGCTACCTGTTCTGGGGCACCCGGTCATCGGGGACTGTCCACCTGGCCCCGGTGCATCAGGAACGCGGCCGGCTCGAGTTCGGCCGCCCCGTGAAAGAACTTGAGCTCAAGCGGCTCCCCACTCTGCAAGATCCGCATCAGCGATTCCAGCAACTCGGGGACCACATCCATCACCACGTAGCGATCGAGCCCCAGGTAGCAGCTTTGCACAGGCCGCCGGATGTAGATGTAGCCCGCAGTGCGGTCCTCATTCACCAGTTCGATCCAGCCGAGGAAATCCACGTCGGTACCAGATCGGTACAGCACGGTGCGGTATCCGGTGACGGGATTGACCTGCCTGATCGGGTAGTCGGCTTCCTCGGCACGCAGCCGGCGATCATCCCGCAAGTCTTCGGGCAATAGATCGGGATTCATCGCTCCCCCTTGAATGGTGTCGCCTCCTCTCCAATTCTGATTGGCCGAAACCGCGGCGTACCGCGTAGTCGACTACGCCATTCGGGGACCCGGCCGTCGCCGGGCTCGATACCAAACCGCAACCTCTACAAGGAATTACAGAAGTGCAATTTTGTTGCGAGTGGGACTCACGTGATTATTGTGATGTAGAGTACGTACGTACGTAGTTACTACGTAGTTATTGAATGGTCCGATACCAGGTCAGCCACGCCTGATCCAGGGCGGAAAGGAACTGCGGGGCCATGCCTTCCATTCCGCGCGCAGATCGTTCTGCCTGGGAACGTCGAAAGCTCTTGCGTACAGGGGTTTTAACCGCAGCATCGCTGGTTGTGATGAGAGCGCCGCTCGCATATGCAGATCCCAACGCCGGCCAGTGGGATCCCACCCTGCCCAATCTGCTCAGCGCGGGTGCGCCCGGCGATCCGGTGGCCATCGCCAATGCGTCGTTACAGGCAAGCGCTTTTGCGGCGCAGACAACCTTTGACATGGGGCGAAAATTCTTGGGGAGCCTGGGACTCGCACCGGCTGACACCGGTGCGGCGGCTCCCGTACTCCGCGGCAACCGTGTGTACGGCAGACAGGCTGTCGAGTACGTCATCCGGAGGGCCGGTACCCAACTCGGAGTGCCCTATTCCTGGGGAGGCGGCAGCTTGACCGGGCCCAGCCGAGGGGTCGATTCTGGAGCCGGCACCGTCGGGTTCGACTGCTCCGGACTGACCCGTTACGCGTTCGCCGGCGTGGGTGTGCTGCTCCCCCGCTATTCGGGTGATCAATACACCGCGGGACGCCAACTCGCGCCGTCACAGGCCAAGCGGGGCGACCTCCTGTTCTGGGGACCCGGCGGCGGACAACACGAGGCGCTCTACCTCGGCAACGGTCAAATGATCGAGGCCCAGCAGACAGGTGTCCCGGTCAAGATCTCGCCGGTCCGCAAATCGGGGATGACACCCAATGTCACCCGCATCATTGAATACTGACGCGATAATCGCCAGGTGAGCATGACCGGTCGACGAGTCCCGTTGTGGCTACTGGCGCGTGCACTCATTTTGGGCGTCGTCGCTGTGGTCGCCGTGAGAACACATGGCTTTGGTCTCGTGGACGCGGCGGGTCGCGAGGCTCAGGATCGTTGCGAGACCGACGTGCGCGGCAAGCTGGTGACGCCCGCGACCGCACAGCTCACCGACGTGGAGTCGAAGCTCAGTGACCTCGAGCCCGACAGTCGGGACTTGTTCCCGCTGACCACCGACGAGCCGCTGAAGGGCGTCGAGCACTCACGTATCACCGTATGGAACGTGTCAGGAACGGTCGACGCCCAGACCGAGGCCGGCAGTACGATTTCGGATCCCTTCACCTGCCGGGCGTATTTCGTCGACGGCCACCTGGCGGACACGCTCGTTGTGTTCGAGCGCGAGCACTGACGTCAGCGACAGAACTGGCCCGATGCCCCCAGCGCGAACGTTGCGATCGGGGCGAGTGCGATCACCGTCATCGCCCCGAAAAGACCCGCACGCGAACCGAGCCGGGTCCACGGTGCGGGTGGCAGCGCAAGACGTTCAGCGCGGTTCAGCAACGCCACATCGGCGGCCCCGAGTGCCTGGGCAGGTGTGGCTCCGGCGAGAGCCATCAGTCCGGTCAGCAGGGTGTGCTCCCCAAAGCGGCGCGCCGCGGCATCGTCTGCGCACATCTCCAACAGCCGAGCGACATCAAGCGCGCCTCGGGTCATCAGCTTCACCCTTGGGAACACCATCGCCAACCCGCGCAGCGCCGTCACGATCTTCAGATGATGCCCATCCAGGTGCGCTCGCTCATGGGCGAGCACGGCAGCCAGCTCATCGCTGCCGAGCGCGGCAATTGCCCCGGTGGTGACCACGATCGCGGGCGGCGCGCCGGCCACACAGTACGCGGTGCGCTCGCCGGCGTCGACGATGAAGACATCACGCGGGCCTGCCGGACGTCCCACGAGCCGAACAGCTTGAGCGTGACTATGGGCATGGGCGCGCAGCCGCCGAATGGTCCGTAGCGCCTGCATCCCGAAACCACCAACCGCCACGATCAGCGCAACGGCGACGACGACCACCGTCGCCTGCGCCACGATGCCGGCGCGGCCGGCCGCGATATCGCAGAGCAACTCCACACAGGACGCCAACAGAGATCTGCGCTGGCCTCCGTGGAACACCACGTCGCCGATGACCAGTATCGGAATCAAGATCCAGGTCGCCAATACGCTCGCGATGGCGGTCAACCACGCCGCCACACCGAATCTCGGGGCTGAACCGCCGCGGGTGAGGGCGCTGAGCAGCATCGGTGCCAGCAGCACCACCGCCACGCTGTAGATCAGCAGGCCCGCGGCGACGTTCACCGCTTCTTCGCCCTGGCGGAGCGGCGCGCCAATGAACGTAGCGCGGCACGCAATCGATCGGAATCCTCCGGGTCGATCTGCTCGATGAAGTAGCCGAGCACCAAATCGGAACGGCCACCGCCGTCGAGTGCCGCACGCATCAACTGAGCCGAGTGCTGCTCGCGGTTCAACGTCGGCCAGTACCGATAGGCACGCCCGTCGCGGTCGCGCTCCAGCCAACCCTTTGTGTGCAGGTTGTCCATCGTCGACATCACTGTGGTGTAGGCGATCCGGCGCTCCTCGGCGAGCTCGTCGAAGACCTCGCGGACCGTGACCGCGGCGTCACCGCGATTCCAGATGCGATCCATGATGTCGGCTTCGAGTTCGCCGAACCCTCGTACGCGCACTGCACCCCTCCACGATCGGTGAACTGAGCGTACCTCGCGTCGAGGCTCGTGATGCGCCTCGACGTGAGCTCCGTATCTACTACTTAGGCTAGTACGTAGTACTCCCCCGGCTTCAACACCGGTCAGGTGGTGTAGGAGAGGCTCGTCATCATCCCGCCCTCCTGGTGATAGGTGTTGTGGCAGTGCAACATCCAAACTCCCGGGTTGTCAGCGGCGAATATCACGCGTTGTCGCTGCATCGGCAGCACGATGAGCGTGTCCTTGCGGGCACCCGGGCGTCCGTCGTCACCCAGAACCTGAAAAGTATGCCCGTGCAGATGCATCGGATGCCACATCATCGAAGAGTTCCGGAATGTCATTGCGACACGTTGCCCTTCGCGCACGGGCAGGGGCTGAGCGTTCGCGAACGTGCGGCCATTGATCGTCCAGTCATAGGTGGCCATCGAGCCGCCCAGTTCGACGGGCAGTTCGGCATCAGCGGCTGCCGAGTCGAAGGTGGCGTCCGGGGTGGCGGTGAAGGAACTGACCGTACCGAGCCGGCCCTGCAATTCCGGCGGCGCATAGTCGGGCGGCGGGGTCGAACCTTCGGCGGTCACCAACAGCGCCCGCGTCGACGCATCCTTCCCCTCGGCGACCGCGACCAGTGGGAATACCCCGTCTCGCGCCGTGACCACCACGTCATAGCGCTCGCCCATCCCGATCAGCAGGGCGTCCACCTCAGCGGGAACCACGGCGAATCCATCGGTGTGGGTGACGGTCATTTGATGCCCGGCCAGCGCGACCCGGAACGCGGTGTCGGAGCCCGCGTTGATCAGCCGGATCCGCACCCGCTGGCCAGGGCGCACCCGGACGCTGGTGGGGTTCTTGGCATTACGGCCATTGACCACGTACATCGGGTAGTCGACGTCACCCGCGTCGCCGCCGAGCGGTGAACGGTCGTGGGCGCCCATCGAGCCCATCCCCGCCTCACCGTCCATGCCCGGCATCGCGTGCCCTTCTCCCGACGGCATGCGTAGCCGGTCATAGATCTGAGCGGGTCTCAGACCGACACCATCCGTCCAATCATCAAGCAGCACAACCCATTCGGCCTCATATCGGCCCGGGTCATTCGGGTCGTCGACGATCACCGGGAAGTACAAGCCGGTGTCCGCATCAAGCCCGGTGTGTGGATGGGCCCAATACGTTCCCGGGTGGGGCACCGAGAACCGGTAGGTGAAGTCGCGGCCGTCGGCAATATCGGGAGTGGCCGGCGACGCGCCGTCCATGTCGTTGCGTAGCGCGAGGCCGTGCCAGTGCACCGAGGACTCATGGCCGAGCCTGTTGCGTACCGTGACCTCCAGTTCATCACCGACCGATGCCCGCAGGAGCGGCCCCGGCACCATGTCGTTGTATGCGATGGTGTCGGCGATCGTGCCACCGAGGTCCACCCGCGTGCGCTGGGCGGTCAATGTGGTGGAGACGGTGCGTCCGCTGTGCGGACGACGGGCTTCGGCCACGGCGATCGCATCTCGGGAACCCGCACTGGCTGACGTGGCACCGGTGTCGCGCTGACACCCCGCGATAGCTGTGGCGCTCAGAGCAGCAGAGGCCGCAAGGAATCCACGCCGACTGAGCGGTGGCGGGTTCGCGATGTCAGGCATGCCCCCACTCTGGCCACGGAGATCGGTGAATCGGTATGGGTTTTGTGAAGGTTCGTTGAAGATACCCGTCCATCGCGCTTGTCGTGCGGGAGCCGAAACTCATATCGAACACACAACAACCTACGCATTAACCCCGTATTGGATAACTACGTACGCTCTGATCTAGCAGGTCAGAGCTGTGGCGGTTACGTGCAGAGCTTTACGGATTCTTCACAAATGCTATGGCAAACAAATATTTTCGGCGGGCAGGCTCGACGGCGAGCAATCGCCCCCGGCCCACGCTATCTACTATCCCCGTACGTAGCTAGTAGACTTGGCAGCGTCATGAATCCGCCCAACCGGGCGCGGTCATCAAGGACACATCGTCGATGGAGGCCTAGTGCAGCACCGCACCAGACACCTGTGGATCACCGCGATCGCGGCGACCGTGATGGTCACCGCGTCAACGGTCGCCGGCACTTCCGCCCTGGCGGAGCCCGCGGGCCCGCCTCAGCCCGTCGAACCAGCCCCGCACCTCGACCCGGCGCCGATGCCCTGGCCTAATCCGTTCGGTGAGGTAGCCAATGTCGGCACCCCGGCTGGACAGAACCCGTTGCCGTTCAGCGGCGAGCCGCCGTTTCTGCCACCGGCGTTCAATCCCGCGAACGGGTCGGTGGTCGGCGTCGCCAAGCCGATCTCCATCACGTTTCAGCGGCCGATCGCCGACCGCCAGATGGCCGAGGACGCCATTCGCGTCTCATCCAACCCTCCGGTGCCCGGCAAGTTCTACTGGATGAGCGACACTCAAGTACGTTGGCGGCCAATTGATTTCTGGCCCTCGGGCACCGTAGTGAACGTTGACGCCGCAGGCACGAAGTCCAGTTTCCGGGTCGGCGATGCACTCGTGGCCACCATCGATGACGACACTCATCAGATGCAGATCCACCGTAACGGCGTTCTGGAAAAGACGTTTCCCGTCTCCCTGGGAAAGCCAGGCTATGAAACCCCCAACGGCACCTACTATGTGTTGGAGAAGTTCGCCGACATCATCATGGATTCGTCAACGTACGGAGTCCCGGTGAACTCGGCCGAAGGTTACAAGCTCAAAGTCGAGAATGCTGTCCGCCTCAGCAACACAGGGATTTTCGCGCACAGCGCCCCCTGGTCGGTCGGCGCTCAGGGCAAACGCAATGTCAGCCACGGCTGCCCCAATCTCAGCCCTGCGAACGCGCAATGGTTCTTCGACCACTTCGGCAGTGGCGACCCCGTCGTCGTCAAGAACTCCGTCGGCCTCTACAACCAGCCGGATGGCGCGCAAGACTGGCAGATCTGATCCACGTGCCGAACCCCAGTGCGGCAGCCCATCATCGGGTGGCCGAACTCGGATGGTGCACGAACCTGGAGGCTCGGCGTTCGATGCGATGAAGACGCCCGCGGGTACGAACCGGCGCACCCGCAAGATGCAGCGGATCGGCATAGAACACCTTCTTGGTGAACTCGACCATGATCAGGTAGGCCACGGTCAGTAGCACCAGCGCAGCAAAGAACTGCCACGGCAACGGTGCGAAACCCAAGCGAGATGCCAACGGCGACAAGGTCACCGCGATCCCGATCGCGATCGCACCAAAGGTCGTCGCAACCAGCGGACCGCTCGGCACGCTGCGGAAGAACGGAATGCGCCGGGTCCGGATGACGAAGATGATCAGGGTCTGGGTGGCCAATGACTCCACGAACCACCCCGTGCGAAACTCGTCGGGCGCCGCGTGCAGCACGCCGAGCATCAATCCGAAGGTCAGGAAGTCGAACAACGAACTGATCGGCCCGAACGTCAGCATGAAGCGTTTGATGAACGCGATGTTCCAGTGTGACGGAGCGTGCAGTTGCTCTGGATCGGCGTGGTCGGTGGGGATGGCCAGCTGGGAGCTGTCGTAGAGCAGGTTGTTCAGCAGGATCTGCCCGGGCAGCATCGGGAGAAACGGCAGTACGGCGGAGGCCGCGGCGGCGCTGAACATGTTGCCGAAATTGCTTGATGTGCCCATCAATACGTACTTGATCGTGTTGGCGAAGATGCGTCGTCCTTCCGACACACCATCGGCGAGAACGCCGAGATCCTTCTCCAGGAGCACGACATCGGCAGCGTCCTTGGCGACGTCGGTCGCCGAGTCCACCGAGATACCGACATCGGCCGCGTGCAGGGCCAGCGCGTCGTTCACACCATCACCGAGGAAACCGACCGAGCGTCCCTGTTTGCGCGCCGAGGCGATCACCCGTGCCTTCTGTTCCGGCGTGACTCGGGCGAAAATGGTTGTCTGGGTGACCATCCGATCGAATTCGCGGTCGTCGAGTTTGTCCATCTCGACGCCGGTGATCGTACCTTTCGACGCCAAACCGAGTTCCGCACAGACTTTTTCGGCGACCCGCGGATTATCTCCGGTGGCGACTTTCACATCGATTTCCAGTTCGGCCAATTTGGCCAGCGACTCTCGCGCGGCCGACTTGGGGTTGTCGGCAAAGGACAGAAACCCGGCCAGCCGGAGGTCGGATTCATCGGACGGGGTCACCGTCTCCAGTCCGGACGCAGGCTTGACCGCGACTGCGACTACCCGTCGGCCTTCGGCGAACAGTCGATCGAGTGTTTCGTGAGCCGATTCCGGCACCTGGGCGCACCTGGCCAGCACCTGCTCGGGTGCCCCCTTGGTGATCAGTGTCTGCTGGTCGCGACCGGGGTCGTCGACAAGCGTCGTCGCGGACCGTCGCGTGTGATCGAACGGAAGAACCGCGATCTGGCGGACGCCCGCGGTCAACGCCGCGGCGTCGACACCGTTCGCCCGCCACAGTGCAGCGTCCATCTCGTTGCCGCTGACTCCCCCGGCCGCCGGGTCCACGTCGGTCGCCAGCAACCCATCACGCAGGACATCTTCGGAATGGGCACCCGCGGCGTCAACGGCATCGATGAAGCTGATGCGGCCATCGGTCAAAGTTCCGGTCTTGTCGGTGATCAGGACATCGATGTCACCGAGATCCTCGATGCTCACCAAGCGCTTGACCAAGACTTTGCGTTTGGCTAGTTCCCGCGACCCGGCGGCGAGGCTGCTGCTGACCACGGCCGGCAGCAGCTGCGGGGTGATGCCAACCGCGATGGCCAGCGCGAAGAGTACGGAGTCGATAATCGGCCGGCGCAGCATCACGTTGGCCAGCACGATGAATACGGTCAGCGTCAACGCCACGTAGAGCAGCAGATAGGAGAACTTCCGCAGACCCGCTTGGAAGTCGGTCTCCGGCGCATTCTGGCTGAGTCCGACCGCGATCCGGCCGAACTCAGCGTCCGCGCCGGTCGCGTACACGACACCGATGCCGGTGCCCGCGCTGACGATGGTGCCCATGAAGGCGAGATCCGTCGCATCGGCCAGCGCGGTGTCCATCGCCACCACATCGGCCGACTTCTGTGCGGTCATCGACTCACCGGTCAGAATGCCTTCGTTGCACTCGAGACCGTTGACGTCGAACAGCCTGACATCAGCGGGCACCGCCTCGCCCAGGGTGAGTTGGATGACGTCACCGGGCACCAACTCGGTCACATCAACCTTGACGGCCTTCCCGTCACGGCGCGCGACTGCGTTGTGCTGCACCCGTGAATGCAGGGCTTCGGTGGCCCGTTCTGCCCGGTACTCGTTGACGAACCCGAGCCCGATGCTGATCACCAGGATGATTCCGATGATGATCGACTGGGTGGCGTCGCCGAGGAAGGCCGAGGCCACGGCGGTCACGGCCAACAGGATCAGCACTGCATTGTTCAGTTGTCGTCTGAGCACTGCCCAGGCACTGACGTGATGCGTGCGAATGATGTTCGGCCCGTGCTCGGACAGACGTGCGGATGCCTCCGCCGACGACAGGCCCTCAGATTGCGTATGCAGCGTCGACATCAGCTCCGACAACGGGGCTGATGCGGCCTGGCTCGCGGTCACCGTATCGATGCTGCCCCCCACAGTTCGTCACCAGTGGATGCTCGGAGCCTAATCCGCCACAC
Organism: Mycobacterium sp. DL99; assembly: GCF_004762045.1. GTDB lineage: Bacteria > Actinomycetota > Actinomycetes > Mycobacteriales > Mycobacteriaceae > Mycobacterium. Next base: position 3,262,525 of record NZ_SJOM01000007.1, on the reverse strand, counting down.
CGGTTTGCTGCACCGGTTTTGACGTGAGCGCAACGCAACAAGTCAGTGGTCACACCGCCTGGTCGCGTAGCCGACTACTCGTGTGTCTGCCGGCCACGTCGTGTCTCCGAGCTTCGGCCAGCCGGCCGGGACCCTCGGCGGCACCGGTTGGCAACTCGAGCTCAAAGGTGCGGCGGCCTATGGGAATCCGTTCGCCCGACGGTCAAGACCCCTCGGGCAGGCTCAGAAATTCCCGTCCAAGAACTCCGCATACGCCGGCAGATCGAGTTGGCCGTGACCCGAAAGCCCGATCACGACCACCTGCTCGGCCGGATCATCGGCCACGTGTGCGGCGGCGGCGGCGATCGCGTGCGTGGCCTCGGGTGCGGGCACGATGCCCTGGGTCCGCGCGAACAGCACCCCCGCAGAGAACGCATCATGCTGCCCGACAGCGACGCCTTCGACCAGACCCAGCTCGACGGTATGGCTCAGCGCCGGCGCCATCCCGTGGTAGCGCAGCCCACCCGCATGGATCGGGTCGGGTACGAAATCCATTCCGAGCGTGTGCATCTTGAGTAGCGGGGTCAGGCCTGCCACGTCGCCGTGGTCGTAGCGGTACTCGCCCTGTGTGATCGACGGACACGCGGCCGGCTCCGCGGCGATCACCTTCGGGTTCGACCGGCCATGGATCTTCTCGCGCAGGAACGGGAATGCCAGGCCGGCGAGGTTGGATCCGCCACCGGCGCAGCCGAAGACGACGTCGGCCCCGTCCGGCTCGACGGCGGCGAGCTGCGCAACGGCCTCCAGCCCGATCACGCTCTGATGCAGGACCACGTGGTTCAGCACGCTGCCGAGGGCATAGCGGGTGTCGGCGTTGGCTGCCGCCACCTCGACCGCCTCGCTCACCGCCATCCCGAGACTGCCGGTGGTGTCGGGCGTCACCGCGAGGATCGCGCGACCCGACTCGGTGAGATTCGACGGGCTCGAGTGCACGGTGCCGCCGTACGTGCGAATCAGATGACCGCGGTAGGGCTTCGACTCATAGGATGCACGGACCTGCCATACCTCGACCTCGAGGCCGAACTGGGCTCCGGCGAACGACAGGGCGCTACCCCACTGCCCGGCACCTGTCTCGGTGGTCAGCTTCCGGACTCCGTCGATGCTGTTGTAATAGGCCTGCGCCACCGCAGAATTGGTCTTGTGGCTGCCGACCGGGCTGACACCCTCGTACTTGACGTAGATGTGGGCGCCGGTGTTCAGCGCCTGCTCGAACCGACGGGCCCGGATCAGCGGCGAGGGACGCCACATCGAGTAGATGTCGCGCACCACCTCCGGGATCTCGATGTACGGCTCGGTGGATACTTCCTGGGCGATCAATCCGCTCGGGAAGAGCGCCGCGAGGTCATCGGGGCCGACCGGTTCCTTGGTGCCCGGATGCAGATGGGGCGGGATCGGCTGGTCCAGCTCGGCGGCCAGGTTGTACCAGTGCGTCGGCACCCCGACGGAAACCAGATCCGGATGAGTAGCGTCGGCGTGCAAAGTCATGCGGACACTGTAATCAGGCGCGCGTCGCCGGGCTTCGACGCACCGAGCCACCGCCACCAAGCCCATGTCGCGATCGCGGCGACCACAACACCCGCGGGCAGCGCGATCGGCGCCACCGAAAAGGACACTCCAACCAGAAGCAGCAGTCCGAACCCGACACCGATGGCCAGCAGCACCAGCCGGGCCGGTGTCCAGGTCGAGTCAGAGCTGAACCGGGTCGACAACACGATCCCGAGAATCAACGCGATGGCGTGTCCGACCGCAGTGAAATCTGTCCCCGATACCGCGATCACCAGGGCAATTGTCACCCAGCCGGCAATCCACGCCGCGCGCCACCGCATCGGTATCGCCGCGGTCAGGGTGCCGAGGACGGCGATCGCGCCGTAGCTCAGCCCCACGTCTTGGGCGTGGGCAACCGAGATCGGCAGCCAGCCGAGCTTGATCGCGGCGGCCAAACCGGCCGCGACGATCAGGGTGGCTCCGACATGACCGAGCGCGAACGCTTGGATCAACCGCCTGCTGCACCACACCAGCTCTGCCAGCGCCAGCAGGCACACCAGTCCTGGCAGCAACAGGTACGTGTATCCCTCGGCGGTGACGAAGGCACTTCCCAGGAGTGTTCCCAGGTGGCCCTGCCCCAGGTTCTCCAGATTGGTGCTCAGATGACTGACCACGCGGTCCTGCACCTTGGGCCCCAAGATGAGCAGCAGGGACGCGATCGTGAACAGTGCCGCCGCGTAGGCCAGGGTGACACGCACCCGGACCAGACTGGAGAACACTCGCGACAACATCCCGATCCAGCATACCGACCTGGTGGGCACCGAAAAATGCTGGTCAATCGGCTGCTGAGGTGCGGTGCGGAGCTAGTTCAAGTATCAAGAACACGGCAGCCGCCGGAAGCGCGTCGACCACCGGCAATAACACGTACCGATGCTCAGCCATCGCACCGAACTTGCGCACATATCGATACAGCGACTCCAGCTTGATGAGCCGATCCCCGACATGAGCGAGTGTCCGCAGCACTCGGACAAGAACCTCCCCGCTGCGGTCATTCCCGAAGAGATCGGGAAACGGGGCGAATGCCAGCGAGACCCGCTCTCCCCCGTGCGATCGTGCCCAGTCGATCATGTCCACGGTGAGCCGCTCGTCGATCCCATTCGGGGCGCTCAGCCGGCGCCACGGGAGATCAAGACTCAGTTCGGTCCCGCCACCCGCGCCGGCAAAACGCTGGAACGCCTGTATCCGTCCCCCACGGTCCCGTCCGACGATCAGCCACACACCGGGATAGCGGCCGGACAAGGTGTCACCGAGCATCATCGAGAACCCGCGCTCGGCGCCGACCGCCTTACCCGACTGCCGCATCACATCGACAAGTTCAGCCCGAAGCGTCTCATCGACGTCCGACTCAGCGATCACTTCGCTAGTGACGCCCGCATTGCGAGTTCGCTGGACAGCCTGCCTGAGATTGCGCTTGGACCGGCCGGCCAAGTCGAAACGGTCGACCTCCACCACGACGTCACGTCCGATGGGGATGCCCCGCAGCGCGGTGCCGATCACCGCACGATCGCGCCAAAACGTCAGGCTGCGCTCCGAAGCGCCCAGCACCAGGATGCGCCAGCCCTGCGTCCGACACAGGGCAGCGAATGTGGCGACAACCTCCGGGTAACGGGCCTGGTCTCCGATCGGATCGCCGCTGGCCACCGCAAAACCGGCCACCGTCCGATAGGCCAGCGCAGCCGTGCCGTCCGCTGAGAACACGTAGCTTTTGCCCGCAGCCATTGCGAAGGGCGCCAGTGGGTCGCCCTGTGTGTTGTCGACCAGAGCGGCCACCGAACGTAAGGCATCTGGTTGAGCCGTCGACCTCCGCGGTCTGATCAACATCGCGGCGGAGAGGACGAGGCAGATCCACGCGTCTGCCGGATGCCCAAGCATCACGGCGAATGTCGCCAGCAACAGGGCCGCCGCGGCGGTAGCCCCATGAGCCAAGGTCAGCGGGCGTCCGAGGAGAAGACCGTGCAGCAGAATCGTCGCGGCCAATGACACCGCGACCAGACTCGTCAGCACCGACTCGTGGCCGACTCGGCCGGTGTTGTGCTCGAGAACCAGTGCCGTCGCACTGCCCGCGAGGGTCACTACCACCACGCACAGCAGGATTCGCAACCGGAACCTGCGGTACGTGTCGGTCCCGGCAGGATCGGTCGTCACGCCGGAATGTGGGCGTGATGAGGGTGCCGGTGACGTAGTCACATCTGCGGTCTTCCCAGTGTTGACCGGAACGCACGGATCGTTCGCTCTACCACCCAATATACGAACCTGGCCTGCCGCGTGCTGACAAGCCGCTGACGGGCGAACCCGACAGAGCTCAGACCGAGTCCGCCCTCGGCCCGGCGCCGGGGTCGCTATCCGATCGTCAAACGGCGCGGCCCTGCCTGCGAGGAGGTTTCAGCGGCGCGCCGCGGGCGGGATTGGCTCGGTGTCTCCTGACCGCATCGCGATTGGCGCAGCCGTGACTGCAGTACTTCTGTGTGCCGGGTCGGGTGAAGTCGACGAATGCCGTGGTGCATCCTTCGCGGGCGCAACGCCGGATACGTTGCATCCCGCGTTCGGTGAGGAACTGAGCCGCCGCAGCGCTCGTGGCGCCGGCCAGCGTTGCGGCGAAGCCGGCGTCGGCATCGCGGTAGTGCAGATGCCAGCCACTGCCATCGTGATTGGTGATCGACGGACTGGTGGCGAATCGAGCCAGTAGCTGGTTGAGAAGCGTGACCCGGCTCTCTTCAGTGTCGGCATCGACGACATCCGCCCAGATTGCCAGGAAATCCCTCACCTGTCGTACGTCGGCGCGCGTGACGCGACAGTGGATGGGCATGTCACGAGCCGTCCAGCGCTGTTCCAGGTCGGCCGGTGTGGAGGCGGGCCGATTGACCAGATCGGTCACGTTCCGCAGCAAGGGCTCCATGTAATGGTTTACATGCACAAGACCATTACATCAGGGTCAGACCATGCCCACGAGCTCCCCCAATTCCGCCCCCGTTCACGACGTTGCACCCGATCGACACCGGGATTGGCGCCCGTTGGTGGCCTGTTGCCTGGCGACATTCCTGTTACTCGCGTTCACCACCGTCGTGACGGTCAGCGCCGGGAACATCGCAGGCCGGCTCGGTGCCGGATTCGCAACAGCCCAATGGATCATCGACGGGTACACCCTCGCACTGGCCGCGCTCGTGATGGCCATGGGAACCCTCGGAGATCGGTGGGGACACCGGCGGCTGTTCTTGGTCGGGCTGATCGTTTTCGGGGTGGCATCGGTGGGATGTGCGGCCGCCACGAACGGTGGCGTTCTGGTTGCGGCGCGCGTCATCCAGGGGACGGGCGGCGCGGCGATCTTCGGAACGGTCGTTCCGCTCTTGACCGAGCATTACCGCGGTCGGACGCGCGGAATCGCGTTCGCTGTGTGGGGTGCGGTCGCGGGAATCGGCAGCACCATGGGAACGATCGCCGGTGGAGCCGTGACCCAATTCATCACGTGGCGCTGGTTGTTTCTCGGTGCGGTGCCGATATGTGTGTTCGCCGTGATCATCGGCGTGCAATCGCTGTCACGGGCGCACTCGGTGCACGCACGACTCGACGTCGTGGGAATGGCCCTCATCACCACGGCGATGACAGGGACCACATTCGCGGTGATCAATGCCGGTGAGTCCGGTTGGACGTCGGCCGGGACCCTGGGGGCGGGCGCGGTGAGCCTCGCCGCGGTCTGCTTGTTCGTCTCGGTCCAACGCCGCGCCGCCCATCCGCTACTACCGCCGGACCTTTTCGCGACACGAGGATTCATCGCCGTGCTCGTTGCCGGATTCGCTTACTACTTCGCAGCTTTCGCCGCATTACCGGTCCTGTCGTGGTGGTTGCAGACCAACCGTAGCATGCAGCCCCTGCAAGCCGCTCTGGTGCTGACGGTACAACTTGCCGCGTTCATCCTGGTGTCGCTGACCTTGAGCGCGCGGCTGCACCATGCACCGCGCAGCTGGGTGCTCGGCGGCGGAACGTTGCTCACCGGACTGGCCTGTCTGCCCGGTGCGACATTGATGTTGCACCCGGATTGGACTTCACTGATCGCGATGCTCATCGGGACCGGCATCGGTGCCGCGATCGTGTCCCCCGTGCTGCCCGCCGTCGCGGCGACGTCGGTCCCGCCGGCACGGGCGGGAGTGGCCGCCGCAGCGGCCAATGCCGCCCGGCAACTCGGGCTGACCATCGGCATCGCATTGTGCGGCACCATCAGTCAGGCAGCGCATGTGCGCGACGGAGCGTCAACATTCGCGGTGGTGGTCGCCCTCCTTACTTGTGGCGCCGTTGCCCTCTGCGGCGGGGCGATCAGCACCGTGCTGTTCCGCCGCGAAAGATCCTGCAACGTCGTTAGATAAGGCGGTGACGGATTCCGATCTACTCCCACGGCAAACCGGCGGAGCCGTGACGGACGCCTCACGAGATCGTGTTCCACGGGGCGGGACCGCCGACGAGCCGGTGGCCAGACACCCGTAGGTTGGTCGGCATGACCGAGCTGGAACTGAGGGAGATCGAGACATCCGCAGGCGTCTTGCGGTATTACGACACCGGTGATGGACCGGCGCTGTTGTTCCTGCACGGCTCCGGGCCCGGAGTGACCGGCTGGCGCAATTTCCGGGGAATCCTGCCCACCTTCGCCCAGCAATTCCGTTGCCTGATACTGGAATTCCCGGGATTCGGCGTCACCGACGATATCGGCGGCCACCCGATGGTGACCGCGCAGGGTGTCGTGGCCCCCTTCGTCGACGCCCTCGGCATCGACCGTGTGCACATCGTCGGCAACTCGATGGGCGGCGGTGTGGGCATCAACTTCGCCATCCGGCAGCCGGACCGCATTGGCAGGCTCGTCACCATCGGTGGCATTGGAACCAACGTATTCAGCCCGGGCCCCAGCGAAGGCATCCGGCTGCTGCAGGAATTCACCGAAGACCCGACCCGCCAGCGCCTGATCGATTGGTTGAACTCGATGGTGTTCGACCCGGCACTGGTCACCGACGAACTCATCGAACAGCGGTGGGAACTGGCAACCGACCCCACGACGCTGGCCGCGGCCAAGCGGATGTACGGCAAAGCGGCTTTTGCGGGAATGATGGCCGCGATGCGCTCGTCCGATGCGCCGATGCCGTGGGCACAGATGCACAGGGTGGCCGCCCCCACGCTGCTGACCTGGGGCCGCGATGACCGGGTCAGCCCGCTCGATATGGCACTGATCCCGATGCGGACGATCCCGAACGCCGAACTGCACGTGTTCCCGAACTGTGGACACTGGGCCATGATCGAGGCCAAGGAGGCCTTCGAGCAGACCGTGCTGGGGTTCTTGACCCGGGCCTAGGTCTCGAGCACGGTCGATTCCGCGGACTCGACGTTTACCACCACCATCTCCACGAGCGCCCGGTAGAGGTCCTCGGAATCGATGGGGCTGCCCAGCGTGATTCCCACGTTGGCGGCGATCAGCGCCTTGGCCGGCAGTTCGGCCTGCACCCGCTGCCGGGTCCACCGTTCAGCCACGACCGCATCCGCCCAGGGCGGACACAGGTTCTCGGCAACCCCCACCAGCCAGAGAATTCATCGTTGAATCTCTGATACAGGTATGTATATTACTTGTGTGGGCCACGCCACATGAGCCATTTGACTGGCCCTACCGCTCCCCCAACGGATAAGGACCGCAATGGATCTGGTCGATCGAATCGCCAAACACCGCCGCATGGCGGAGAGCTACCGCGACAAGTACGTGCTGCGGAAAGTGCAGGAAGGCGAGTCATACGACGAGTGGGAGTTCACCGACGACGCCGTGTACACCTCGCCCTACTTCGTGGCAGGGCAGGAACTCGTGCTCAAGGACGTGGCGACCTCCTTCGACGTCGCGGCCACCGTGGAGGCCAAGGCCTATTCGGTGGTTTTCCCCGACTGGAAGCCCATAGACCACAAGTTCTGGCCTGCCGAGAACGGCCTCGTCATGCGCTACCGCTGGGAGGGCACGACAGCAGATGGCGAGAGGATGGGCTTCTACTCGATCAGCTTCATCGACACCAACGACGACGGGCAGATCACCCACTGGTCTACCTACGTCAATGACGAGGAGTACGGCCCGTTCCTGGAAAGGGCAATCGGCGCCCGTGGGCCCTTCCACGGTGACGAGTACATGGAGGCGTTGGCCCGCCACTTCGAGAAGCACAACCTGACCTGGTGAATGTGGGTCCCCGCGCACGGGACCGGAATAACTGTTGGCACCGCGGTTACTTCCTGGGAAATGCCTTGGCACATCACGAAGGCGGCTTCGCTGTTGCTGAGAACCCCAGCCGCCTTCCCGGTTGCGGGGTTGACCTCGACAAGGCCGTCGTCTCGCCCGCATTGGCAGCGCTCGGCCGGGTCGGGTCTGGGAGTTGCCTGTCAGCATCCAATATCATTGAGTCCAAGCAGTTTTCATCCCGTTACCGACCACACAGCACGTGCCAACCGTCAGCACAGGGCAAACACATCCCACCGAAATAGCTTTGCTCTCCGTGCGGCACCGTCGTCACACTGGTCAGAAACGGAGTAAAGCAATGCCTTTCAAAAAATCCGTGGGCATATCGGCGATGGCGGTAGGTATCGGCATCGCCGGGTTGCTGGGCCTCGGCCTCGGCACCGCCAACGCCGACCCGGGCCCTGGTTGCGACCGTCCGGGTGCGCCGCAGTGCGACCGTCATGACGACCGTGGCTTTCGGCCCGACGACTGGCACGGTCGCGACATCGACGCCGCGCGTCGCGATCACCAGCCGTTCGAGTGGAATGGCCAGCGGGTGACCCCGATGCCCTCCGGCGACGGCCGCGGCTGGGGCTTCTGGTTCCTCGATCGTTGGGTTCCGATGTAACCAAACCGATTTCTGGTGGGGCACTCATCCCCAAGTGCCCCACCAGATACCGGGCCGCGACACTCAACGTGGCGTTGAGCAAACCGCTTTCACCGCAGCGTCCATCGCAGTGGCCGCTGTCCAGTTCGCATGTTGCGCCGGCTCGAACTTCGGCAGCTTGGCGGCGTAGTTGTCCACGTACCGGGACTGAGCCCGCAGCAAACCTGCCAGAAGCGGATCTGTGGCCTTGTCGGCGAAGGCGCGCAATTCAGCGGCCTCCTGGCGCATGACCGGGACGACAGCCAGCGTCACCGACCGTTGCTTGGGTGACCATCGCGAGGCCGGCACCCGATGATCTGTCTTGACCCAGGCCTGTTGCTTGCCGTCGTACCCAGCACTGACCCGCTGCCACTGGGCGCAGACCGGATCCGGCTTGGCCGCGGCGAATGCCTGGGCGGGCTTGGCGCCCGGTTCGTCACGTACGGTTGACGCAACCACTTCGGCAGGAACGGGTTTCGCCGCACTGGCACGTGTCGGTCCGGCAGCGGTCGCCTCATCCTCATGCCCTGACAGCGTGACCGCCATGACGCCGCCGACGAGTAACGCGGTGGCGGTCGTCACACCGATCGCCTTCCACACTCGGGTCCGGTTACCGGTGAGCTTCGGACTCAGAGGCCACCGACTGGCACTGCCGCCGCCCCGAAGCGCCACATTGAACGCCGCGTCCGGGCGGGCCCGCAATTCGGCCACAGCCACTTCGACGGCGGCGGTCGGTGTTCCCAGATCGGTGAGCACCTTGACGAATCGGGCCACCGAAACGAGATCGCGTCCGTAGAGGTTCTCCTGTGGTTGTCCGGCCGGCAGGAATCGCTCGACCAAGTCCTCTCGAAGCTGCGATGCCCGGGCGACTTCTGCCGCGGTCAACCAGTGCCCTGGAACGTCTTCTGCCCCAATACCGCTCATTCAGATGATCCTTCCCGCGCACACCTGATGATTGGTACAACAATCTGTGCACGCGCTGCAACCGGGCAGGCACCCGACCGCCGCCACGTTGCCGTTACAAGTTGGCCACCGAAAGGTCACGGCCGACGAAGTCAGCGGCTACACGGGATCGCCTGGCAAACAACCACTCTCGTCAATGCCGCCGTACTCACGACAGGAAGTACACCATCTGACCGGAGAAAGCTCGTGGCGACGGCCGATGTAATCGGCTGGACCGGCAACGGCCGCGCGGGTCGGCACATCGTGGCCGCCGGGCCACCGGACGTCCGGCCCGTCGCGAAGCGCTCCCCTGCGCCGGCATCGCCGGGGACGGGGTCAGCCACACCCCAACGCCCACGTGTCCACCGAACGGCTTGGCATGATGCACGTATGGATCAATACCGCCGCGGGGAGTTCGTCTTCGATGTCATCGATCACGGTCCCGCCAACGGTCCGGTGGTCGTGCTGCTTCATGGCTTTCCGCAGCAGAACATCAGCTGGGAGCCGGTCATCTCTCTGCTCACCGCCAACGGGTTCCGGTGCCTGGCGCCCAATCAGCGAGGGTACTCGCCCGGCGCCCGGCCGACCCGCCGCCGCGACTACCGCTCGGCGGAGTTGGTGGAGGACACCCTCGCGCTGATCGATGCCAGCGGCGCCGACCGTGTCCATCTCGTGGGCCACGACTGGGGCGCCGCAGTGGCCTGGAGCGTCGCCGGCCACGCACCCGAGAAGCTGGCATCGTTGTCGGCGCTGTCGGTGCCCCACCCGATGGCGTTCCTGCGGTCCCTGCTGACCAGCAGACAGGGACTCGCATCGTGGTACATGTACGTCAATCAACTGCCGTGGGTGTCCGAACGGTTGATGCTCGGGCGCGACGGCAAGGGCGCAGCCATTGCGAAATCCTTGATCCACAGCGGGCTACCGCCCGAGGCCGCCGAACGCGACGCTCGGGCCATGGCTGAGCCCGGTGCCCTGACCGCCTCGCTGAACTGGTATCGCGCCATGCCGTTTAGCCGGTCCGGCCTGAGCGCGGCGGCCAAGATCACCGTGCCGACGCTGTATGTCTGGAGTGACCGCGACATCGCGATCACCGCCAAACCGGCGCACGACACCGCGAATTACGTCGCTGGTCCCTACCGGTTCGAAACGCTCCGCGGGGCCTCACACTGGCTTCCGGAAGAGAAACCGGAACAGATCGCGGAAATGTTGCTGCAGTGGTTCGCAGCCCATCCCGTTTGAGCGGAAGATGACAGTGTGCTGACTCTGGGAGTACTTCTCGGCGACGGGATCGGGCCTGAGATCGTGGATTCGGCCACCAGCGTCGCTGAACGGGCCTTGGCCAGTGTGTCGATCGGCGTGCACTGGCGCGAACTGCCGTTCGGCCTCGAGGCGATCGGCGAGTTCGGAACCCCGCTGCCAGAACCGACGCTGGCCCAACTCGACGGGCTGCCCGGATGGATCCTCGGTCCGCACGACAACGCCGGCTACCCCGAGCAGTTCCGCGGCACACTGTCACCCGGTGGGGCAATCCGCAAGCGCTACAACTTGTTCGCCAACATCCGGCCGGCCCGCACCCTGAGTGCATCCGTCCGCGCGGTCTGCCCCGATCTCGACGTGGTCATCGTCCGGGAGAACACCGAAGGGTTCTACGCCGACCGCAACATGTACGACGGCGCAGGCGAATTCATGCCCACACCCGATGTCGCGCTGGCCGTCGCCGTGTTCACCCGGACTGCCTGCGAGCGGATCGCCCATCAGGCGTTCCAGTTGGCGACCGCTCGGCGCAAGTCGGTCACCATCGCTCACAAGACGAACGTCCTGGCCAAGACCACCGGGCTGTTCCGTGACGTGTGCCTGGCGGTCGCAGAAAGTTACCCCGACGTCGAAGTCCGTGGAGAGCACATCGACGCACTCGCGGCTCGATTGGTGAGCCACCCCCGCGACTTCGATGTGATCGTCGCCGAGAACATGTTCGGCGACATTCTGTCCGACCTCGCCGGCCAGTTGAGTGGCTCGCTCGGGATGGCGCCCTCCATCAACGCCTCGCACACTCACGCGATGGCGCAGGCCGCCCACGGGTCCGCGCCGGACATCGCCGGACGCGACATCGCCAACCCGGTCGCGATGATCCTGTCCACCGCGATGCTGCTGCGTTGGCTGGCCGGCCGCGACGGTGGCACGCCAGCGCTCGGTGTCGCCGCAGATCGCATCGAGGACGCCGTCCGGCGGACCCTCGATGCCGGTGTCGGTACCGCCGACATCGGGGGCAGCGCGTCCACATCAACGTTCACCGAGCACGTCCTGGCCGCGCTTACCTGACCGCTAGGACCGATCCACCCGCCGTGTCAGCAGTCGGTAACCACCGTAAAGAACCAGCGCTACAAGAAAATTGACGAAGTAGGCGAGGTCGGCCCCGTGCCATGCGGTGGCCACCGCACCCTGGATCAGCGTCGTGTTCATGAACGGCACGGCGATTACATAGGCCACCAGGAAGGTGATCAGGGCCGCCACCGCGTCGCGGCGCCCGGTGGATTCGGCGCTGGGATCGATACTGCTGCGTCCACGGGTACGGATCGCCCAGTCCACCACGACCACGGCGACAAACGCCGGAATCCAATAGCTGACCAGCAGCAGGACATCGGTGAACCTGGTCGCGGTGTCCGCGGCGTGCAACCACAGGATCAAGCCGAAGGCCAGTGCCGTCACGATGATCGCCGACACCGGCCGACGCACCCGCACACCGATGGTCTGCAATGCCAAGGAACCGCTGTAGTCGTTCATCACACCCGAGCCGATCGCCGCGAGCGCGATCACCAACAAGGCCAGGCCGCCGAGCAGGCCCCCGCCCATGACGGCGTGAACACCGTCGGCGGTGTGCTCACCGATGACCGACGCGGCCGCGATCCCGATGCCCTGAACGAATATGTAGCCCAGCACGATCCCGGCGAACGAGTATCCGAACACCTGCCAACGCGGCGAGTCGCTCGGGAGATAGCGACTGAAATCGGCGGCGTAGCTGGCCCACGAGATCGCCAGGCTCAGTGCAATGGTGACCTCGAAAACGAACGCTCCGGCCAGATCGGCACCTGCCACCGACGGCGCCACGACGATGTCATGTCCACCGACCAGCTTGACGGTGAAGACCGCGAAGGTGATGAAGAGGATGACGGTCAACACCGCCTGCAGGCGGTGGATCAACTCGTAGCCGAAGAACCCGACCACGCCCTGGACAGCGAGGACGATCAACACCGCGCTCCAGAACGGGATGCCCAGCAGCGCCGCGAGCGCCTCCCCGCCGAACAAGCCGACAAGCGCGTCCCAGGCGATCGACGATCCCCACTGCAAGATGCCTGGCACCACTACCAGCCCGCCGAATGCCATGCGCGCGTTGGGAAGTTGACCCGCCCCGGTGCGCGGCCCCCACGTCGACAGGTATGCCACCACGGCGGAGCCCAGAACCGTGCCGATGACCATGGCCAGCAGTCCCAGCCAGAAGCCCAGCCCGAGGGTGATCGCCAATGTCCCGGTGAATACTCCGGTCATGTTCACCTGCGGCGCGAACCACACCGTGAACAGCCGGGCGGGGTGTCCGTACCGTTGGTCGGCGGCCAGGGGTGCGATCCCATGGGTTTCCACGGTCAGATCACCCGAGCCGGTCGGGCGGCGCCCGCTGAACGTGGACGCGTTGAGCGCACTGACTCCGAAAGCCATTCGTCTATTCGACCACGGTCCCGACGATGTGGCGCTGAGCGATCACCCCGGTGCGCAGGCCCGTGACAACCCAAGGCCATAATCGAGAAACACAAAGATTAGCTATGGATCGGAGCGGTAGTGGCGAGGACCGAAACCGACCGGTCCGCCTCCCCCGCGGTCCCGGGGGCACCACGCCGCCCCGGCGTCCTGATCGCCGGCCTGAGCCTGGTGGCACTCACCGTCGCCATCCTCCAGACCGCGGTGGTCCCGATCCTGGGCATCATCGCGCGCCAGCTGAACACCTCGGGAGTGGCGGTCAGCTGGGCCGTCACCGCCAACCTGCTGGCGGCAGCGGCCTCGACCCCGCTGATCGGCAGACTCGCCGATCTCTACAGCAAGAAACGCGTCCTGCTCGGCGTGCTGGTGGTGGTGCTGGCAGGTTCAGTGCTGGCCGCGGTGACCGCGTCGGTGCCGCTGCTGGTGGCGGCACGCATCCTGCAGGGCGCCTCCTACGCGCTCTACCCCATCAGCATCGCGATCCTGCGGGAAGAACTCGCTGAAGATCGACTGGTCGGCGCGATGTCGGTGTTGTCCGGAACGCTCGGTTTCGGCGGCGGTGTCGGCCTCGTCGTCACCGGCCTGCTGATGTCGGGCGACGCCGGGTATCACCGCGTCTTCTGGCTCGCCACCGCTTTCACCGCCATCGTCATCGTGGTGGCGGTCGCGATTGTGCCCAACCGCAAGCCTGACGCCGGCGGCACAATCGACTGGCTGGGCGCCGCGGGCCTGGCGATCGGCCTGTCGTCGGTGCTGCTGGCGATCACTCAGGGCAACTCATGGGGATGGACCCATCCGGGGACGATCGGCTTTCTGGCCGGCGGTGTCGGCGTGCTGGTCGGCTGGTGGTGGTGGGAACGACGGGCCGCCGATCCTCTGGTCTCGACCACGATGCTGGCCCGGCGCCCCATCCTGCTGACCAACCTGGCCACGATCCTGGTCGGCATGGGGCTGTACTTCGCCTTCCTCGGCCTCACCCAGTTCGTCCAGATGTCCCATCAGGCCGCCGGCTACGGATTCGGGGCCAGCGTGCTGCAAGCCAGCGTGTATTTCCTGCTCCCCGGAGCGCTGACCGGTTTTGTGGTGGCACTGGTCAGCGGCCGGTACATCGACCGGTACGGCGCGCGTCGAGTACTGGTGGTGGCCGCGGTCGCCGGAATCGCCGGATTCGTCATGCTCGCCGTCGCCCATGACCGGCCCTGGCAGGTCGTGGTGGCCGGCGTGCTGGCCAACGCCTACATCAGCCTGGGATACGGCGCGTTGCCCGCGCTGGTTGTCAGTGAGGTGGATGCCGGCGAGACAGGCATCGCCACGAGCATGAACGCGATCGCGCGGACCATCGGCAGCTCCGTGGCGGCGGCGGTCGTCGCGGTGCTGCTCGGGCATCGCATGGTGCCATCGGAAGGCAGCTTCGTGACGATCTTCGTCGCCGGCGCGGTCACCGCAGCTTTGGCGATGGCCCTCATCGCGGTGTCCCGCGCACCCGACCGCCACGGCGAGTCCGTGCACACCATGTCTGAGTCCCGCGCGATGAACCACGAGTGGGGCTGATTCCTCCGGTCGCCGGTTTCCTGCCGTGACAACCCGCTGAGCTGCGAAACTTGAGTCCAGCCAGTGACCGCCCCCTCCGGACCGTGGACCGACCAGACCCGCCGTGGCCGCTCGACTGCCGCGCTATGGAATCGCGCTGTCAACCCGGTTCAAACGAAGGATTCCATTGAAAAATTGTTAATTCATTGCGGAAACGGTTGCGAAGGTCGGCACAATCCGCGATTGTTTACCGACAGCTTCCGCGGCTGTACTGGAGGAGGATTCCGCTGACCGGCCCAGATATCACCGCCGTCGACAAGTCGACGGGACACGACGGCTCGCCACGCAGTGGCGCGCCGGTCATAGAGATCGACCACGTCACGAAACGGTTCGGCGACTACGTCGCCGTAGCCGAGGCGGACTTCACCATCGCATCGGGTGAGTTCTTCTCGATGCTGGGCCCCTCGGGCTGCGGGAAGACCACCACGCTGCGCATGATCGCCGGATTCGAAAGCCCGACCGAGGGCGCCATCCGGCTTGAGGGCGTCGACGTCTCTCGCGTGCCACCGCACAAGCGCAACGTCAACACGGTCTTCCAGCACTATGCGCTGTTCCCGCACATGACGGTGTGGGACAACGTGGCCTACGGGCCGCGCAGCATGAAGAAGGAAAAGGCCGAGATCAAACGCAGCGTCGACGAGCTGCTGGAAATCGTCCGGCTCACCGACTTCGCCAAGCGCAAGCCCGGCCAGCTCTCCGGTGGTCAACAGCAGCGGGTGGCACTGGCCCGCGCCCTGGTCAACTACCCCAGCGCACTCCTGCTCGACGAGCCGCTCGGCGCCCTCGATCTCAAACTGCGCCATGCGATGCAGTTCGAGCTGAAACGTATCCAGCGCGAGGTCGGCATCACGTTCATCTACGTCACCCACGATCAGGAAGAGGCGCTCACCATGAGCGACCGGATCGCGGTGATGAACAACGGAAACGTTGAGCAGATCGGCAGTCCCACTGAGATCTATGACCGCCCGGCGACGGTGTTCGTCGCCAGCTTCATCGGTCAGGCCAACCTGTGGCCGGGCCGGCAGACGGGGCGGACCAACCGGGACTTCGTCGAGGTCGACGTGCTCGGAACGACGCTCAAGGCCAAACCTGGCGATACCACCATCGAACCCGGCGGTCAGGCCACCCTGATGATCCGTCCCGAGCGGGTCCGCGTCTCCATGGATGTTCCGACCGGGGACGTGGCCACCGTGCCTGCCACCGTCAAGGACCTGACCTTCCAGGGTCCGGTGCTCCGGCTTTCCCTTGCCGCACCGGATGATTCGACGATCATCGCCCATGTCGGGCCCGAGCAGGACCTGCCTCTGCTGCGCCCGGGTGACGCGGTGCATGTCAGTTGGTCGCCGGAAGCTTCGCGCGTACTGCCGGCCGCAGACATACCCACCGCCGAAGACCTCGAAGAGATGCTCGACGACACCTAGACACTCGCCAGCCTCCACCCCTCATTCACGGAAAGCGCCCGAATTCCCCGAAAGGTCGCCCATGCCCGACAACCTCGATCCCCGACTGCTCGCCCGGCTTACCGCGAACCGCACGTCACGCCGTCGATTCCTGGGCGGCGGTGCAGCTGCCGCGGCGGCACTGGCGCTGGGGCCCTCGGTCCTGGCCGCCTGTAGCTCGGGTGAGAAATCCAGTGCTCCGGCCACCTCGGCTGCACCCGACGACGGCTCGCCGGCCACCGGCACCCTCCGCGTCTCGAACTGGCCGCTGTACATGGCCGACGGGTTCGTCGCCGGATTCCAGACCAAGACCGGTCTCACGGTGGACTACAAAGAAGATTTCAACGACAACGAGCAGTGGTTCGCCAAGGTCAAGGAACCATTGTCCCGTCAGCAGGACATCGGCTCCGACCTCGTCGTGCCCACCGAGTTCATGGCGGTGCGGCTCGCCGGACTCAAGTGGCTCAACGAGATCAGCGAGTCCCGGGTCCCTAACAAGAAGAACCTGCGCCAAGACCTCCTCAATTCGAAGGCCGATCCGGGACGCAAGTACACCGCGCCGTACATGACCGGCATGGTCGGCCTGGCGTACAACCGCGCCGCCACCGGACGCGACATCACCAAGATCGACGATCTGTGGGATCCCGCGTTCAAGGGTCGGGTCAGCCTGCTGTCCGACACCCAGGACGGGCTCGGCATGATCATGCAGTGGCAGGGCAACTCCGTTGAGGAACCGACCACCGACGCGATCAAGAAAGCCGTCGATTTCATCCGCGAACAGAAGGACAAGGGCCAGATCCGCCGGTTCACCGGCAACGACTACGCCGACGACCTCGCGGCTGGCAATATCGCTGTCGCCCAGGCGTATTCGGGTGACGTGGTCCAGCTGCAGGCCGACAACCCGGACCTGAAGTTCATCGTGCCCGAGACCGGCGGCGACTGGTTCATCGACACCATGGTGATCCCCTACACCACACAGAACCAGAAGGCCGCCGAAGCGTGGATCGACTACGTCTATGACCGGGCGAATTACGCCAAGCTCATCGCGTTCACCCAGTTCGTTCCGGTGTTGTCGGACATGACAGACGAACTGGCCAAGATCGACCCCAAGCTGGCCAGCAACCCGCTGATCAACCCGCCCGCCGACATCATTGCCAAGCTCAAGTCGTGGTCGGCCCTCACTGACGAGCAGACTCAGGAGTTCAACAGTCTCTACGCCGCAGTGACCGGAGGCTGACGCCGATGGCGGGAGTAGCCACCAGTAGCCGGCAGCGGAGCAAGATCGCCCCGTATCTGATGATCCTGCCGGCCCTGGTGTACCTCGGGATCTTCTTCGTGGTGCCGTTCTTCTCATTGGCACGCACCTCGTTGTCGACGTCGGGCGGTTCGGTGTATCTGCCGACGCTCGAGTTCGACTGGAATTTCGGCAATTACCTGCATGCATTCAGCGAGTATCAGGACCAGATCCTGCGGACGTTCGGCTACGCATTCGTCGCCACCGTGCTGTGCGCGCTGCTGGCGTTTCCACTGGCCTACGTCATCGCCTTCAAGGCCGGCCGGTACAAGAACCTGATCCTGGGCCTGGTGATCCTGCCGTTCTTCGTCACCTTCCTGATCCGCACCATCGCGTGGAAGACGATCCTGGCCGACGACGGGGTGGTGGTCAACGCGCTCGGGGCCATCGGATTGCTGCCGAGCGAAGGCCGGCTGCTCTCGACGAGCTGGGCGGTGATCGGCGGCCTCACCTACAACTGGATCATCTTCATGATCCTGCCGCTCTACGTGAGCCTGGAGAAGATCGATCCACGCCTGATCGAGGCGTCCAAGGACCTGTACTCGTCGAACACCCGCAGCTTCACCAAAGTCATTCTGCCGCTGTCGATGCCGGGTGTGTTGGCCGGAAGCATGCTGGTGTTCATCCCCGCGGCCGGCGATTTCATCAATGCCGATTACCTCGGCAGCACGCAGACCACCATGATCGGCAACGTGATCCAGAAGCAGTTCCTGGTGGTCAAGGACTACCCGGCAGCCGCCGCCCTCAGCATGGTGCTGATGGCGATCATCCTGGTCGGGGTGCTGCTCTATACGCGGGCGCTGGGCACGGAGGACTTGGTATGACATCGACCGCGATGGCGGAAGCCACGAGCCCGGCCGTACCGACGGTGGTCAAGGGATCACCGAGGTGGGGCGATTGGACGCTGCGGATCGTCGCCGGTCTGGTCTTGCTGTACCTGTTCCTGCCGATCTTCGTCATCGTGCTGTTCTCGTTCAACAAGCCGGCGGGCAAGTTCAACTACACCTGGCAGGGATTCACCCTCGACAACTGGGCCCACCCGTTCAAGTACCCGGCACTGACCGAGGCGCTGAAGCTCAGCCTCAATGTCGCCGCAGTGTCGACCGCCATCGCCTTGGTGCTGGGCACACTGGTGGCAATCGCTCTGGTGCGCCAACGATTCCGCGGCCAGAAAGCGGTCGACACCTTTCTCGTGCTACCGCTGACCGCGCCCGAGGTGGTCATGGGTGCGTCGCTGCTGACCCTGTTCCTCGATCTGCACTGGGCCACCGGCTACGCCACGATCGTGCTGGCCCACATAGCCTTTCAGATCAGCTTCATCGCGATGACGGTGCGCGCCCGGGTACGCGGCTTCGACTGGACGCTCGAGGACGCGTCGATGGATCTCGGGGCGAGCCCGACCAGAACGTTCTTCAAAGTGACGCTGCCGCTGATCGTTCCGGGCATCGTGGCCGCGGCGATGTTGTCGTTCGCCTTGTCCCTGGACGACTTCATCATCACCTATTTCGTCAGCGGCTCCACGGTCACCTATCCGCTGTACGTCAACGCGGCGGTCAAGGCCGCGGTACCCCCGCAGATCAACGTGCTGGCTACGGCGATCCTGGTGGTGAGCCTGTTGTTGCTCATGGTCGGAACGCTGTACCGGCGCAAGCGTATCGACGCCTGAGCTCAGGGTGCGTCGAGTTGCACCGTGACGGTCACTTTGCCCTGGCCGTCACGGTAGGCAACGGCGTGCCCCGCACGGTCACTGCCGTCCAGGTTCAGCAAGGTGAGCCGGCCGCCCCCGCCGAGGAAGTTGCGCCACCAGTTCTTGCTGTCCGGCGTCATCACGTTGATGGTCACCTGGTTGCCGTCGCGCGTCACGGAAACCGGAGTCTCGAACGTGCGGCCCGACCTTCGGCCGGTGTACCGGATGACCACCACACCGTGGCCGATCCATCGGCCGAGCACCGGGACTCGGGTGAGGCCCACGGCGGCCGCATTGAACCACCGGGCGACTGGGGAATTGAAGACTCCACGTGACATTGGCGCCAGCGTAACCTGATCAGCCGATCTCGGCGGGGACCGGTGTGGCACGAGCTCCGGTACGCGCCGCGCCGACGCCTGCAGCCACCACGAGGCAGATGCCGATCACGGCGGCCGGAGCCGGGACCTGGTGGAGCAGAACGAAACCGACCAGCATCGCGAATGCCGGCTCCAGGGCCATCAGCGTGCCGAACGCGGCGGTGCTCAGATACCGGAGCGCAGACATCTCGAGGGTGAAAGGGATCACCGGCAGTAGGATCGCGAGCCCCACTCCGATCAAGAGCAACTGCGGTGTCAACTGAGGAAATACCGACGGCCCGACAACCGCGGTGCCGACCAGGCCGGCGACCGGCATGGACACCGCCAAGCCCTGGATACCGGCCACCTCGTCGCCGACGCGTTGCGTGAGCAGGATGTAGCAGGCCCAGCACAGTGCGGCGCACAGCGCGTAGAGCACACCGATGAGGTCGACGTCGCCCGACCAGGGTTCGGTGAGTAGCACCACGCCGGCCGCTGCCAGCCCGGGCCACAGAATCCGATTGCGCCCCTTCCCGTGGGCAACGGCGACCCCGAGCGGGCCGAGGAATTCCAGCGCGCTGGCCGTGCCGAGCGGGATCCGGGACAGGGCCGCCATGAAGAGCATCGTCACTCCGGCCGTGACCACACCGAGCGCGACGCACGTCCAGAATGCGGATTTGGTGAAGGCCGACGGGCGCGGCCGCACGATCACGAGCATCAGAACACCGGCCCACGCCAGGCGCAGCCACGCGGCACCCTCGGCTCCGATGTCATCGATCAGGCCGACTGCCACCGCCAGCCCAATCTGCACGCACAGCATGGACGCCATGGCCATCAGCGCGCCGGTGCGCGCCGGATGTCCGGTCTTGGTCACAAGTTGTTCCCCTTGGGGACAACGATATTGGCCAGAACCATGCGAAGGAACGGGCGGTAGACCGCCTGGTCGTCGAGCAGGCTGTTGAGGGTGACGCCGTCGTTGGCGGCCAGAATGACCCGGGCCAGGTCCAGCGCCGGGATACTCAGGTGGCCGCCCAGGCGCGCGGCGCCCTTGGAGAT
This sequence comes from Mycobacterium sp. DL99, assembly GCF_004762045.1. Taxonomy (GTDB): domain Bacteria; phylum Actinomycetota; class Actinomycetes; order Mycobacteriales; family Mycobacteriaceae; genus Mycobacterium. The sequence goes on along the minus strand of NZ_SJOM01000007.1, from coordinate 3,241,955 downwards.
GTAGTCGGCGAGGGCGCGAGCGGTCTCCTCTCGCTGTGCTGCCACTCGTTCCCGCGCGTCGGGATTGCGCAGCAGGAACAGGGTGTACTCGCATCCGAGGACGGCGCGGTCGGGCCCCTCGGCGGCGACCAGATCCCGCCAGCGGTCACCGAGTTCATCGGCATCGAGATCGTCGAGTCTGTGAAATGTGGCGATGACGTCGGCGAAGCCGTCGAGGAACTGTTGGCGCTGTCGTTCGACCACTGCCAGGAACAACTCCGCCTTGCTCCCGAAGTGGGAGTAGATGGCGCCGCGGGTGTAGCCCCCGACCTCGGCGATGTCCTCTAACGCGGCCCCGTCAAACCCCTTGCGCGCAAATACCTCTTCGGCAGCGTCCAGCAGAACGTTGCGCGTGTGTTCCAAGCGGCGTTGCTTCGTCCAGCGTTCGGCCATGGCCCCATCCTGTCAAACGTTAGCCAACGGGCGTGGCGGCGACCGCCGGCCGCGCCACCCACCCCCGGTCGGCGGGTCGGAAGGCTTCCGTCTTTCCGACATCCGCGGGACTTCCGCAGGCGTTCAGTGCCTGCGCCTTGAAGGCGCGCGCGGCACCGCTGAGTCGATGCTGAAATGCGCTGTCAGCGCTCACCAGGCAAATCCCTTCACTCGGCGGGCCATCAGAGGCCGGCACGTCGCAGACATACGTCTGAATCCGCGGAGCCCCAGCCTGTGAAATCCGCACCAGCGGCGCCCCGGCGCCGGTCATCTCGGCATCCAGGGCGCAAACCCGCGTCTGGGCGCCAACGATCTCCAGCGCCGGCGTCGCGGCCAGTTCAGGCAGCCAGACGACCACCGCCCAACCCTCAAGTGCTCGGTCACAGATGAGTCCGCCGGCCCAGATCACCGCTTGCTCCGCACTTTCGGCCATGACCTCCAACAGAGACCGCACCAGAACACCTCCCCGATCGCCATGACTCGATCCGATATATGCACCGTTGTATTAGCTATGCATAAATGTATAGTAGTGATCGCAGTCACAAACTACTTCCTGGCGCCGACAAGGCCGGGCACACCGGCCGTCAGCACCTCACCGCCCAGTGATCGATAGAGGAGGTCCGCCCGTGCCGACAGCACGCCCCGGAAATTGGGTCGAGAACGCCACCGGCCTGGATGACATCGCGCCCGATGCCTATCGGATGCAGATTCCGACTAGTCGCTATGTCGCACCGGAATTCGTTGCTCAGGAACGTGATTCGATCTGGAAGAGAGTCTGGCAGGTGGTCGGCCGGGCGGACGAGTTGACCAAAGCCGGCGACTGGAAGCAGTACCAGATCTTCGATCAGTCCTACATCGTCGTGCGCGGCAAGGACGACACCATCCGAGGCTTCGTGAACGCATGCCGGCACCGGGGCAACGTGCTGTGCCGTGACGCCCGCGGAAACGCCAAGCGCGGCTTCCTGTGCCAGTACCACTTGTGGTCGTACGACCTCGACGGGCGGCTCAAAGGAATGTTGCGGGAGGCCCTGGCCGGACCGATCGACAAGGACACCCACGGGCTGATCGAGGTTTCGGTGGGCACATTCGCCGGGTTCATCTTCCTCAATCCTGATCCGACCGCCGAACCCCTGGCGGACTTCATCGGCGAGGAGGTCGCGACCATGCTGGCGCCGTATCACCTCGACGAGATGGTCACCGTGATGGACGTGACCGAGGCCATCGACTGCAACTGGAAAGTGGTCCTGGACGCCTTCCAGGAGGGCTACCACATCGACGGCATCCACCCGCAGCTACTGCGGGTGATCAACATCGACCCGGCCACGAGCCGGTACCGGTTCTTCGACCAGCACAGCGTGTCGATGGCCCCGTTCGACGTCGTCGGCGCCACCCCGGAGCAACAGGTCGACGGCATCATGGACCTACCTGAGACGTTCCCGTCCACCGTCGCGGTGCTCCCCCGCTTCTCCGAACTCGTCGCCGGGTACCGCGCCGACGACGGATCGCTGACATTTCCCGACGGGGTCACCGCCCGCACACTGCTGCAGACAGCGACACGAGACACGTTGACCGGCATGGGGCTTGACGTCAGCGGGCTGACCGACGCCCAGATGAGCGACAACCACGGCTGGGTATGGTTCCCGAACTTCTTCATGACCATCCGCGCCGGAGAGGCGACGATCATCATGTCTCTGCCCCACCCGGACGGTGACCCCAACCGGTGCATCTGGCACGTCGCCAGCTACATGTGGTTGCCCGACGAGATGAAGGCGGCTTTCGCCGCCGAGGCGATAGTGGTCGACGAGGCCGGCAGCTACAAGTATTTCGAAGCGCTACAACAGGATTACGAACAGATGCCGCGCCAGCAGATCGGGTTGCGCAACACCGCGCTGAAGCACATGGCCCTGGTCAAGGAAGAGGTCGTGATCGCGCACTTCCATTCGGTCGTCGACAAGTACCTCGCTGCCGCAGGCGCCGGGTCCTGATCTACCAGATCTCGAAAACCACCACAGAGAAGGAACTTTGCGTGAAACACGTCCATGAGGTTGTCGACGACTACACCGGCCGCTGTCGCGCAGTGGTGCAGTACGCGGTCACTACCAAGCAGTTGGTAAACGCTGCAAAACAGCCAGGGTTCGGGATCGACGGCTGGGCGCCGCTGGCGGCCCTGGTCGCGGTCGACGAGTTCGAACGGATCGGCAACTTCAAAGAGGTGATGAACTGGGACGAGTACACCGATTTCATGACCAACTGGGCCTCGGCCTCGGAGTGGGACGGCCTGTTCAAGCGAGTCAGCGAAGTCGACGGTGTGGTGTACCTCGAACTCGAGGAACACACGAAGATGGGCGATTTCGAGTCGGTGGTCAACTCGATCTCGGTATACGAGTTCACCGCCGAGGACAAGATCCGTCATATCGATCTGTACCTGCAGATGGCGCTGCCCAACACCGAGATGTTGACCAGCTATGAGGGAGTTGAGATCTCGGAGTGAGTATCGAAATCACTCGCGGCGACGTCGATGCGATCGACTTCTTCACCGACAACACCCGCTGGTCCGCACCGAAGGCCTGGTCAGCCTGAACCGATTGCTCGACCGGACCGAGCGCATCTGGATCGACGAGGAGGTGCACGGTCCTGCGGACGCCCGCAAGTACCGCTATCTGCCCACATTCATCCTGCGCGGGCTGACCCGCCTGAACATCAGATACATCCCGGCCCGGACCGGGACTGATGCGCGGGACCGCCAGGGCTCCATCGAAGTTCGCTCGGCGCTCACGCACCTGACACCTTCCGATGCCACGGTGTCCATGTGAGAGACGAACGAAGCCGGGTATCCACCGCTGAGCGGTTCCACCGGTTGTGCGTACTGGTAGTGCACGCCCTGCCGGCGCCTCTGAATTCTCTTGTGGCCCCGACATTCCTCGGCTTTGTGGTGATCAACACCTTCACCTTCGGCGTCGATCTCACGATTCTGACGGTCCTGCACGGCTTCTTCCGGGCTCCGCTACCGCTCGCGGTGACCGTGGGATACGCCGGTGCCTTCAGCCTCGCGTACTACTTGAACCGGACACTGAACTTCCGCTCACACGCCGCTGTCGGTCCTCAACTGACGGTGTACCTGGTGGTCGTCGTGATCAACTACCTGGCGTTCATCCTGGGTGTATCCAGCGGGCTGGCGGCCGTGGGTGTCGAGTACCACCTGGCCCGGATCGTTGCAGGCGGCTGCGAGGCGGTGTACATGTACAGCGCGATCCGGTGGGTGGTGTTTCGTGCTGATCCCGCCGGCCCGCGGGCCCGGTCGGATCAGAAGTAGCCACTGCCCGGCAGCCGAGTGCCGCGGACGTGAAGGGCACCGAGCGCCTGCGCTTTGTACGACGACGGGTTGTGTGAGGCCAGCGTCCGGATGTTGCGCCAATGCCGATCGAGCAGATGCGACTGCCGCACCACCGATGCCCCGCCGACGTCGAAGATCTGCCCCGCCGCCTTCTGCGCCAGTGCATCGACCACGATCTTGGCGGCCGCGGCCTGCGCGGACGCCTCATGGGCGAGTTCGAGGCCCGGGTCGGTCCCGTCGGTGTCGGCTTCGAACGCCAGGGCCAGGGCATCGGCGGCGGCCAGCACCGTGGCCTGCCCGGCGTACGCGGCGGCCGCGATCTCACCGATCTCGCGCTGCAACAGTGGGTCATCGGCGGCCGTGGGGGTCGGCGCCCAGGCGAAGCTGCGTGGGCGCTGAAGCACATGCGCCACCGCATCATTGCGAAGTGCGTGCACCACACCGACTTCCAGTGCCGTCACGTACAGCTGGAAGAACGCGCCGGACAGGTACAGCGACTGCTCCTCGTCGTCGGCGTTCGGCGGGGCGAACTCCAGCACCTCGTCAGCGGATACCGCGATGTCCTCGAAAGTGGCAGTACCGGTTCCGGTGGCGCGCTGCCCCATGCCGTCCCAGTCGTCGACCACCGTGAATCCGGGCCGGTCGGTGGGAACGAGGGCGATCACCGACGCCCCCTCGGGATTGCTGGCCAGCACCTCGGCGTAGTCGGCGTACAGCGTGCCGGTGGTGAAGAACTTCTTGCCGTTGAGCCGATATCCGTCGCCGTCGCGGGTGAGCTTGGTCTGCCAGGTGAACCCACCGGCCGGGGTCGAGCCCAGTTCGGTCGAGGCATTACCGACGATCGCGCCGGACAGCGCCAACTCGGTCACCCGGCGGCGCTGCTCGGCATCGAGCCGCAACCGCTCCTCGACGTGGGAGAAATGTCCGCGCAGGATGTGTGCGACGTTCACGTCGGCGGTGGCCAATTCGATGACCAGGGCGAACAGTTCACGCAGGCTCGCCCCGCCGCCACCGTCGGCGCTGGGCACCCGCAGCGCGCCGAGCCGCTCGGCGCGAACGAGATCGATTGCGGCGAAGGGTCGTTCGCCGGTCCGCTCGCGCTCCAGCGCGCCCTCTCCGATCGCGGCGATCAGGTTGGCGAGCCGATCGGATCCGTAGGTGACGGGCTGAGCAGTGGTGGATGTCATCGGATTGCCTCCTGGTTGGCGTGGCGGTAGTTGGCGGCGCGGTGGGTTTCGGGCAGGCGGGGGCCGCGGCCGAACAGCTTGTGGCGCAGGGTTCCCTCGTCATACGAGGTCTTGTACAGGCCGCGCCGTTGCAGCTCCGGCACCACATGGTCGACGAAGTCGACGAACGAACCCGGGGTGATCACGTTGGTCAGGTTGAACCCGTCGACATCGGTTTCCTCGACCCACTCCTGCAGCTCGTCGGCCACCTGGGTCGGGGAGCCGACGGTGAATCCGCCCTCGGCGTCGATCGCTTTCGCGTCGACGAAGTCCCGCAGCGTCCACTGCCCCTGGCCGAACATCTCCACCGAGGACTTGAGGAACTCGTTGTCGGTGACCGCAACCGGGTCGTCGAGGTCGAAACGCGACAGGTCGGTTCCGAGCCACCCGGACCACAGGGCAAGGGCGCCTTCAGGATCGGTATAGCGGCGGAACTCGTCATAGCGGGCCTGGGCGGCCCGTTCGGTTGCCCCGGTCACCACCACATGGCCGTTGACGATCTTCACGTCATAGGGGTCACGCCCGGCCGCGGCAGCGCGGGCCCTGATGTCGGCCACCGCCTCACGCAGTATTTCCTTGGTCGGTGCGCCGATGAAGATCACCTCGGCGTTCTCAGCCCCGAACTGTCGGCCCCGGTTGGATGCACCGGCCTGATAGAGCACCGGTGTGCGTTGAGGCGACGGCTCGCACAGGTGGATGCCCGGAACTCGAAAATGCTCGCCGTCATGGGCGATCGGATGCACCTTGTCCGGGTCTGCATAGGTGGCCCGGCCCGGATCGACGCCGACGGCGTCGTCCTCCCATGAGCCCTCCCACAGTTTGTACAGCACCTCGGTGTACTCGTCGGCGATGTCGTATCGATCGGCGTGCGGGGTGATGGTGTCCAGGCCGTGATTCCGCGCGGCGCTCTCCAGGTACCCGGTGACGATGTTCCAGCCGACCCTCCCCTTGGTGAGGTGGTCCAGGGTCGACATCCGGCGGGCGAACGAATACGGATGCTCGAACGATGTGGCTGCGGTGATGCCGAACCCCAGGTTTTTCGTAACAGTGGCCATGGCGGGTACCACGAGCAGCGGATCGTTCACCGGCACCTGGGCACCGGAGCGCAGCGCGGCCGCCGGACCACCGCCGTAGACGTCATAGATGCCCAGTACATCGGCGATGAACAGCCCGTCGAACAGACCACGCTCGAGCACCTTGGCAAGATCCAGCCAGTAGTCGATGTCCTTGTAGCGCACCGCCTGCGACTCCGGATGCCGCCATGTTCCGGCGACAATATGGGCGACGCAGTTCATGTCGAACGCGTTGAGCACGATCTGGCGGGTCATGGTAAACCTCCGGCAACGGATTCGGGCTCGCCCGTCGGGAGACTCGCGAGCAGCTCAAGGGTGTAGGGATCCTGCGGATTGTCGAAAATGTCTGCAGCCGGGCCTGACTCGACGACACGCCCTTGACGCATCACCAGGACCCGGTCGGCCATGTGGTGGATGACACCGAGGTCGTGCGAGATGAACAGGTAGGACAACTTGAGTCGGTCCTGCAGGTCGGTGAGCAGATCCAGCACCTGAGCCTGGATGGTGACGTCGAGCGCCGACACCGGTTCGTCGCAGACGATCACGTCCGGCTCGGCAGCAAGCGCTCGGGCGATCGCGACCCGCTGACGCTGGCCGCCCGAGAGCAGGAGCGGCCGACGGTCCAGGTGTTCCGGGCTGAGCCCGACATCGGCGAGGAGATCCTCGGTGCGACGGCGGCGGGCGTCGGCATCCGGGAACCGATCGGCGGGCAGGGCATCCTCGATGATCCGGCGCACCGTCCAACGTGGATCGAAAGATCCGAGCGGGTCTTGGTAGATCACCGAGATGCGGCGGCGCCGGGGCCGCCGTTGAGCTTCGGTCGCCTCGCTCCACGGTTCACCGGCCAACTGCACGGTGCCCTCGTCGGGATCCAGCAGGGCCAGGGCCAACCGTGCCGTGGTGGTCTTGCCCGATCCGGATTCTCCGACGATGCCGAGTGTCTCGCCGACCCCGAGGCTGAACGAGACACCGTCGACGGCGGTGCGGGCCACGCCGTCGGGGCCGGTGAACTTCTTCACCAAACCGTCGGCGCGCAGCAGGACCCCGTCAGCGGGCGGTGCGCTGCGAGGCACGGGATGCACGGGCCGCGGCGGCATATCCGACAGCCGGGTGCCCTTACGATGCGCGGCGGGCACCGCGTCGAGCAATGACCGGGTGTAGGGATGCGAGGGCGTCGAGAGCACCTCGGCCACCGGCCCCTGTTCCACCACTCGTCCGTTGCGCATCACTGCCACCCGGTCGGCCAGCCGGCTCACCACAGCCAGGTCATGGCTGATCACGATGAGGCCGGTGCCGCGTTCCTTCATCTCTGCCAGCAGGCCGAGGATCTGGACTTGCACCGTGACATCCACTGCGGTGGTCGGCTCGTCCGCGATGAGCAGCGGCGGGTCCAACGCGATCGCCGATGCGATCAGCGCCCGCTGGCGTTGACCGCCCGACAGCTCATGCGGGAGCTGCCGGGCCCGCAGCTGCGGCTCCGGAACGCCTACCGCGGTGAGTAATTCGATGACCCGGGCAGCACGCCGCGCGCGGTTGCCGAAGCGATGCAGCCGCAATGTCTCGGCGATCTCCCTGCCGACGCTGCGCAGCGGATCCAGGGACACCAGGGCGTCCTGCAACACGAAACCGACCTTCTTGCCGCGGACGGCCCGCCAGTCCCGGTCGCGGTATCCCAGTACCGATTCGCCCACGACCTCAAGCCGGTTCGCCGTCACCTGCGGCGAAGCATTCGGGCCTGAGCCGGTCAAGCCCAACAGGGTACGCGCGGTGACGCTCTTGCCCGACCCGGATTCTCCGACGATGGCCAGGCATTCCCCCGCATCGACATGCAGGGATACCCCGTGGACCACCTGGCGGCGACTCCCCCCGGTGCCGAAGCTGACCTCGAGATCTGAGACGTCTACCAACCGGGCCACCCTCCGATCAGTCCGCTCGGCCCGTTCCGGCAATACCTCGGTCATGTCGGCCGTCCTTCCAGACGTTGCTGTAGATAGCGGCCGACGACGGTGACCGCCAGCGTGCAGCCGACGATCGCCAGTCCCGGAAACACTTCCAGCCACCAGGCGGTGGAAACGAAATCTCGCCCGGCGTTGAGCATGGCGCCCCACTCCGGCGCCGGCGGCGCGACACCGAGCCCAAGAAAGCTCAGCGACGACGCCCACACGATCGACTGGCCGACCCCCATGGTTCCCAGCACCACCAATGGGCGCATTGCGTTCGGGAAGATGTGGCGGGTGATGATGCGATGTTGGGAGTGTCCGAGAGCGATTGCTGCACTGACATATCCGGAATCCTTGACGGCCAACACCTGTCCCCGGATCATCCGCGCATAGCCGGCGGCCGAGCCGATCGCCACCGCCAGAATCTGGGTGGCCGCGCCCGGGCCGAGCATTGCGATGAACAACAACGCGACGAGCATGCCCGGCAGCGCGAGCACGACCTCCAGGAACCGGCTGATCGCACCGTCGGTGAACCGGCCGCCCAGCCCCGAGGCGAGGCCGAACACAATGGCAACGCTCAGCGCCAGCGCGGTCGCCCCCACGCCGATCGCGAGTGAACTCTGGGCGCCATAGACGACGCGGGTGTAGATATCGCGCCCGGAGGCATCGGTGCCGAACCAGTGGTCCCATGACGGAACCTGCAGCGGTGCTTCGATATCGGTGTCATACGGCGACTCGCTGGTGAACAGCGATGGCGCCGCCGCCCAGGCCAGCATCAGCGCGAGGTAGAGCCCTGCGATCCACACCCCGGGCCGAATCCGCCTGCCGCTCCAGCCGTGCAGGCTTGCTCCGGCGGTGAGCTCATCGGCGATCCGCACCGCCATCTCATGCCCTCCTGAGCCGGGGATCGACACGGACGAAGGCGATGTCCACCAACAGGTTGGCCACCACGTACGTCAACGCGACCAGCAGCGTCACACCCACCACCACCGGCATGTCCTGTTTGGAGACAGCATCGACCAGGATGCGGCCCAAACCGGGACGCACGAAAACGATCTCGACGATGACAGCCGTGGAGAACAGCGACCCCAGAGCCCAACCCGACAACGACAAACCGGGCAACACGGCGTGGCGCAACGCATGTCGCCAGCGCACACCCCAGTCGCTCATGCCGCGTGCCCGCGCCGACACCGCGAACGGTTGCTCCATCGCCGAGGAGAACTCGTCGCGGGTCACCTGGCCGAGGAAACCGGCCAGTGGCAGCGCCAGGGTCAGGGCCGGCAGTACCAGCCCGGCCACGCCATCGTCGCCGACCACCGGAAACAGGTGCAGCTGGAACGCGAAGATCACCAACAGCACTATGCCCAGCCAATATTGGGGCAAGGCCGCCAGGAAGATCTCCAGGCCGGAACCGATCGTGGCCAGCGCCCGACTGCGATGGGCGGTGAGCAGGGTGACCACCACCGCAATCGCCCAGGAGGCCGCCAAAGCAGTGATCGTCAGTACCAGTGTCGGGCCCACCTGCTGCCCGATGATGTCGGCCACCGGCTGCTTGAGCACATATGACGTCCCGAGATCACCGTGGAGCAATCCACCGAGATAGTCCAGGTACTGCACCGGCAGCGGCCGGTTGAATCCGTACTGCTCGTTGACCGCCGCCAGTTGCTCGGGGCTGGGTTTGGAGCCGGCACCGCCGAGGATCGTCTGAGCCGGGTCGCCCGGCATCAGGTGCTGAGCCAGGAATGTCAATGTCGCTGCGCCCCAGAGCACTCCGATCATCCCGGCGATCCGGGTCAGGATGCGTCTCATGGCGCCAGCCACGCGTCGTGCAGTATCGGCTCACCCTCCGAGGGCTCGATCCAGACGTCCTTGAGCCGCTTCTTGGTGACCAGGCGGGTGGTCTGGGGGTACAGCCCGAGGTGATAGGCATTCTCAGCGACGATCTGCTGGACCTCGCCGTAGAGCTTCTTCTGCTGCTCGACGTCGTTCGAGGCTGCCGCCTGGTGCAGCAGGTCATCGATCTCGGGGTCCGAGACCCAGGACATGTTGTTGCCCGGAGCAGCCTTGAGGGAGTCGGTGGAATACACGATCGACAACACGGCGGGCGTGGGGCTGTTCCAGTACGCGCCGGTCAGGCCGTCATAGGCATCCTTGTCGGTGAACGCCGCGTAGTACTGGTCGGCCGGAAGCGGTTTGAGCACCACATCGAAGCCGATCTGTTTCTCGGCGGCCTGGATGTTCTGGAACAGCGTCACATCAGCGGGCGGGGTGTCCCCCGGATCCGACGAGTAGACCAACTGAGCGGTCAACCGCTTGCCGTCCTTGGTCCGGTAGCCCTCGGCGTCACGCTGGTTCCACCCCGCGGAATCCAGCAGGGCGTTCGCCTTGTCCGGGTCGTGCGCGTAGTGGTCGCGCAAGTCCGGACGCAAGTAGGGCGTTGTCGACGACAGCGGGCCCGGCTCCCAATCGAACACTCCGAGATACGCGCTGCGGACGGCGGCCTCGGCGTTGGCGCCGTGGATGAAGGCCTGCCGAACAGCCTTGTCGTCGAACGGCTTATGGCTGGTGTTCAGCGCGATGCCGTTGGGCAGCCCGGTATGGGTGAACGCCTGCAGGACCAGGTTGCGGTCGGCTTCCAGCGCGGCCTTCTGCTGGGGCGGCGGGTTGAAGATGATGTCGGCATCGCGACCCTGCACCGCGGCGAACCGGACCGATCCGTCTTCGAGGAACTTCCAACTGACGTGGTCGAGATAGGCCGGACCCTGGTGCTTGGCATCCTGCGGGGCCGAGTTGTAGTCAGGATTGCGGTCCAGTTCGACGCTCTGGCCGCGGTTCCACTGCTTGACGATGAATGGCCCGGTGCCGACCGGGGATTGGCAGTTGGCCTCGAGCCCACGGGCCATCGCCGTGGGCGACTCGATTCCGAAGAATGCCTGCGAAAGCACCGGGAGCAGAGCCGAATACGGCGAGGACAGCGTGAGTTCGAAGGTAGAGGGGTTCACCGCGCGCGAGGATTTGTAGTACGGCCGCAGGTAACCCGTATCGGTCTGCGACTGCGTCGCCGGATCCAGGATCTGCTCGAAGTTGGCCTTCACCGCAGCGGCATCCAAGGGGGTGCCGTCGTGGAACTTCACGCCGGAACGGATCGTGAAGGTGTAAACCAGGCCGTCCGGCGACACCGTCCATGAATCGGCCAGCCACGGCACCACCGATCCATCGGGGCGTTCGGACACCAATGAGTCGAGGTACTGCCGGGCAACGTAGGTCTGCGGCATGTCACCGAAGTTGTGCGGATCCAGGCAGGTGGGCTCACGATCGGCGCCGTACACGATGGAGCCACCGCGCACGGGCGTACCGCCGTCACCCGAGGACGCGGTCTCGGACCCACCACCGCAACCGGCACCAACCAGCGCAACTGAAAGGGCTGCGGCAGACGTCATCAGGGCATGGCGAAGGGCGGTACGAGGCATGTGATGCGTACTTTCGGTCGGTCGGAGAGCGTCGAGTACCGGGCAGCCGAGCACGGTGGAGATGACCGTGCCGATCGGTGATGTAGCGAGCGCTGCTCAGGGGTCAAAGGGTGGTACAGAAGCTCCGCCACGATGCCCAACCAGAAAGCCGGATACAAGAGATCAAATCGGGCCGATCAAAAAGGACTACGAAATCGACCAACACGTTCTGTCGCCGCGGTGATCGCGGTTCGGGAAAACTCCTCGTAGACGTGGGTCCGCGGGATGGCCGGTCAGACCGATCCAGCCTGCGGCTTGTGGCCCAGATCGCACGCGTCAGCGCACAACCGAACCGGTGCCGGTGGCGGCGAGCCGAGGACCTCGTCCCGATTGGGGTACGCCGCTCACACGGTCATCTCGGCGCGGTGCGCTCCGGAAACGGGTCGGCGGAGAAATCGATCTGAGCCGCCGGGTTACTGATGGCCGTGATCAGGCCGGTGCCGAACGCCCCAGCAGTGTCGAACAGCGTCGATGTGCCCACCGCGACACCATCGGCGGCCAGATGCGAATCGGCCTGCACGCCGATCCACTCGTCACCGGGCAAGCGCGACAAGGCGACCGTCAGATCACCGTTGATGTAGCCGACGCCGGCGGTGCCCAGGTTCGTCACCAGGCTGGTGCCCTCCGCGGCCATTGCCGCCCGCACGAACGGCGAGTTCGGCTGCCCCTGCACCACGGTGATGGTGCGGTTCATGAACCGCTTGCGGGACGCATTCTGGTGCTCGGCGATGGCGCGACTCCAACCACCCGCATCACTGCCCATATATGTCGTCCGGTCCCCATCGAGTGCGGCCGGCGGTTCGAACCGGGCGGGCGCCGTCCACTCTTCACCCCGCGGGGGCGCACTCAACCGGTACTGCACCAACGTCGCGCGCGCCACGGTCACGCCGTCCTGCACCAGCTCGCATTCGGAGTTGCGGACCCGCCGACCGTCCCGGATCAACGCCACCTTCGTCGTCGTCGGCAGTCCACGCGCGGCTTTGAACAGGTCGACGGTCAGCCGGGCCGGCAGAAACTCGGGCAGTCCGAAGGCTGATTCCAGCGCCCGGGCAGCAAGCCCCACCAGCGCCGGGCCGTTGAGATGATCTTCACCCCAGTGGCTCTGTGCAAAGCGGGTCGGCTGGAACCTGTCCTGCTCGGACTGCACGAAATGGGCGTCAACCTCGGTCATCGGCGAATCGTCGCATATGGGCTAACTAAATTTGTCGGCGGGGATCACGAAGTGGACCAGGCGCTCAGCCAGCGCTGCTGGAGCCGGATGAAATGCGCGTCGACCACTGCGCCGTGGCCGGGGACGAACACCCCGTCTTCCCCGCCCGCGGCCAGCACCGCCTCCAGGGTGGCCGGCCAGGCTTCGAGGTCGGAGTCGGCGTCGATAACCGGGTCACCCGACTGCTCGACGAGGTCACCGCAGAACACCACCGTGTGCCGGTCCGGCACTGTGACGATCATGTCGTGGCTGGTGTGGCCCCGGCCCGGACGACTGATGCTCACGGTCCGGCCGCCGAGATCGATATCGCCGCCCGACACTTGGTGCACAGGAACCGGCATCGATGCGATGGCCGCGTCGACATCGTCGGCGTCGGCACCGTAGCGGATCGCATCCTCGCGCAGGTGCGCCCGGCCGGAGTCCATGGCGGCGGCAACCTCTGGCGTGCAATGGATTTCGGCGTCCTTGAACCATGAACAGCCCAGGACGTGGTCAAAATGGTTGTGCGTCAGGACGATATGGCCGACTCGTTGTCCTGTCAGCTCCGCAACGTCGGCCTCGATCCCCCGGGCCTCGGCCAATGTGGTGCCGGAATCGACCAACAGGGCTTGCGCGCTGCCACTGACGAGTCCGACCGTCACATCCAGAAAAGGAAGGCGGGTGCGCCACACACCCCCGCCCAACTCTTCCCAGTCGTAATTCATCGCCCACCGTCGATGCCGACCATGCGACGCACGCCTGCGAAGCTACTCCTATGCGCCGCCTCCTGTTCTGTCTTTGTGTACTCGTCGTCATCGCCTGCGGCAGCACCGTCCCGTCGGCGAATGCGGCCTGCACGACCGGAACGGATTGCGACTTCGCCGAGCGCATCGCGGCCGCTGACGCCTATCTGGCGACCCGCCCCGGCACGGTCGGCTACGTTCTGCGCGACCGCACCACGGGTGGCGTCTACCGGAATGCCCACGCCGGCGAACAAGTGTGGACGGCGTCCACGATCAAGCTCGGGATGGTCGTCGACCTGCTGACCAGACAACGTGCCGGCACCGTGACGCTGACCGATTCGGACCGGGCACTCATTGCGGCGATGCTGCGCTCTTCGGACGACGATGCCGCCGACACCCTGTGGGCCCGGTACAGCGGCACTGACCACCAGGCGTTCAACGCCGATTTCCCGGCCTACGGGCTGACCGGGCTGCAACCGCAGCGGGGGTTCAGCCGGATTTACCCGTATTGGGGCTTCCAGAAGGCCACGCCCGAGGATCTGGACCGGTTGATGAGCTACACCCTCACCAGCCTCACACCGGCCGAGACGGCGGGCATCGTGGATGCGCTGCAGCACGTCGACGCCAACCAACAGTGGGGCGTCTGGGGCGCCGGCCAGGCGATGAACCCCGGCAACAAGGACGGCTGGTCACTCGAACAGGGCGGCTGGGTGGTCAACAGCGTCGGTTTCGCCGGGCCGCAGCAGCGCTACACGCTGGCGATCATGAACGCGCTCGGCGATCAGGGCGGCTACGACGACGGAGTACAGACCACCACCCACCTCAGCGAACTGCTGCTGACCGGGCGGCGCTGACCTGACCCGACAGGTTTGCCATGGCGGGCGAGGGGAACTCCTAGCCCATGTTGATCAGACGAATCGCCCGTCCCATGTTGTCTGCGACGTTCATCGCCCGAGGTGTCGACACCCTGCGCGATCCGAGTACCTCCGCCGAGACGACACGCAGAACACTCGGCGCGCTGAGTGCACTACCTGGCCCGGTGGGGGCCGGGGTTCCGAACAACGCCGACGCGGTTACCCGGGTCAACGCGGCGGTGCAGGTGGCCGGTGGGTTGCTCCTGGCTCTCGGCCGGGCCCCCCGGCTGACCGCGGCGGCGCTTGCCGTCACGATGATTCCAAGAAGCATTGGCTCACAGGCATTCCTGAAAGATTCCGATCCGCAACACGCTGCGGCGCAACGTCGCGAGTTTCTCACCGACGTGAGCCTCCTGGGCGGCCTGATCATCGCGGCCGCCGACACCGCGGGCAAGCCGTCGCTGGCATGGCGTGGACGCCGTGCCGCGCGGCAGGTCTCAGCCAGTGTCGCTGCCGCCGTTCCCGGTGTGGCGGCAGGCGGTGACGCGATCGCCGACAGCGCGATCGCCGAGAAGATCGGACATGGTCTGGCCGTCGGTGCCGAACGTGGCCGCGAACTCGCCGACGCGGCCGTGGAACGGGCGACGGAATTGGCCGCCGAGTTGGCCCAACTCGCGCGCGAACATGGACCCGAAGTGGCCGACGCCGCCCGCGCGCGGGCCGGCGAGCTCGCCCTTGTTGCCCGCGAACGCGCACCCGAACTGGCTGAGGCGGCCCGGGAACGCTCCGCCGCTCTTGCCGATCTCGCACGAACCCAACTCGACCAGCGCCGCGATCGGTAGCGTTGTGTCATGAGCACGGGTGACTATCAACCGGAATTCGGGCAGTACGGACAACCCGGCGGCTACCCACCGCCCTACGGCACGCAAACCCCGGGCGGCCTGGGCCGGCGCTGGTTTGCCCGGGTGATCGACGGCATCCTCGTCATGATCGTGGCGTTCTTCCTGTCGTTCGTCACCGACTCGCTGTCGAACTACTGGGTGACCGGCCTGTTCACCGGACTGCTGATGTTCGTCTATTACGTGGCTTTCGAGGTGGCCACGGGCGCGACGCCCGGCAAGAAGATGCTCGGGCTCGCCGTGCACGGTCCGGGCAACGCGCCGAAGCCGACGGCCGCGCAGTCGGCGATTCGCAACGCCTTCACCCTGCTGACGATCATCCCGTTCGTGGGCGGCTTCCTGGCCATCGTCGCGATGATCATCATCGCGGTGACCATCAGCGGCAGCCCGACCAAACAGGGCAAGCACGACGAACTCGCCGGCGGAACACAGGTGGTCCGGGGCTGAGAACCGTTGCGTGGGGCGCCCGTTCGCACGGGCACCCCACGTGGGGGGCTCCGGTTGCCGGCTCAGATCAGCAGACCCAGCAGCAGGACGAAAACCAGACCCGCCACCGACAGTGTGGTCTCCATCAGCGACCACGATTTGATGGTCTGGCCCACGGTCATCCCGAAATACTCCTTCACGAGCCAGAATCCGGCGTCGTTGACGTGGGAGAAGAACAACGAGCCCGCACCCACCGCGAGCACCACCAGGGACACCTCCCCGGTGCTCATCCCCTCGACCAGGCCCAGCATGAGCGACGACGCGGTGATGGTGGCCACCGTGGCCGACCCCGTGGCCAACCGGATCAGCACAGCCAGCACCCACGCCAGCAGAACCACCGAGAAGTTGGCGCCCTTGGCCCATTCGGCGAGCAGGGTACCGATGCCGGTGTCGACCAGGACCTGCTTGAACCCGCCACCGGCGGCGACGATCAGAATGATCCCGGCCACCGGAGGCAGCGACGACTCAATGCATTTCACGATCTGGTCTCGAGTCATCTTGGCGCCGCCACCGAGGGTGAACATGCCGACCACCACCGCGATCAGCAACGCCATCAAGGGCTGGCCGAGGATGTCGAACGTCTGACGCAGCAGGTGCGACTTGTCGTCCACGAAGATGTCGACGAGGGCTTTGCCCATCATCAGTGCCACCGGCAGCAGAACGCTGAACATGGTGATGCCGAAGGTCGGTCGCGCCTTGGTGGCGGTGGTCGTCGTCGTGGTCGTGCCGGCGGCGGCACCGCCGGCGTCCGGGCCCGGAGCGTCCGAGGCGTCGAACCGGTCGGGGACCTCAAGGACCACCCATCGTCCGGCCAACTTGCCGAACAGCGGACCCGCCACCACGATCGTCGGGATTGCCACCAGCACACCCAGCGCCAGCGTGACACCGAGGTCGGCGTCGAGCAATGAGATCGCGGCGACGGGTCCCGGGTGTGGTGGTACGAATCCGTGCATGGCCGACAGGCCCGCGAGCGCTGGGATGCCGACGGTGATCAAGGACAGTTGAGAACGACGGGCCACCAGGTAGATCACCGGCATCAACAACACCAGTCCGATCTCGAAGAACATCGGCAGACCGATGACCGCGCCCACCAACGCCATTGCCCACGGCAGCGCGCGCGGTGACGCGTGCCCGACGATGGTGTCCACGATCTCGTCCGCTCCCCCGGAGTCGGCCAACAGCTTGGCGAACATCGCACCGAGAGCGATCAATATCCCGACGCTGGCAGCAGTGGAACCGAAGCCGCTGGAGAACGAGGCGAGCACGTCGCTGACGTTCTCACCCGCAGCCATGCCCACGGTCAGCGCGCCGAAGATCAGGGCCAGGAACGGATGCAGTTTGACGACGGTGATGAGAACGACGATCAGGGCGATGCCGGCCAATGCGGCCAGGACCAGCTGCGCGCCGCCCGCCACCGGTTCAACCAGTTCCGTCCCGGCCGCGAGCGGAGTGAGCGCCGAGGTCATCGGTTCTCCTGTTCTGTTGTCGCAGTGGCGGATCGGGCCACATATTCATCGACGATGGCGTCGATGCTCTGATCCACGTCGATGGCGATACCGGCCTCGTCGGGACTGAGCGGCTCCAGCGTCGCGAATTGGGAGTCCAGCAGCGCGGCCGGCATGAAATGCCCCGGTCGGCTGGCCTGGCGCCGGCGGATCACCTCGGCGGATCCGCTCAGATACAGAAACACCACATCGGCGCAGTGCCGCCGCAATTGGTCGCGGTACTTGTGTTTGAGCGCCGAGCAACCCATCACACCGCCGTCGTGGTGCTCGGCGAGCCACTCACCGATCGATTCCAGCCAGGGGTTGCGATCGTCGTCGTCGAGGGCGTGGCCGGCAGACATCTTGGCGATGTTGGCGGCGGGGTGAAAGTCGTCGGCGTCGGCGAACGGTACCCGCATCCGCTGCGCCAGCGCGGCGCCGACGGTCGACTTGCCCGACCCCGATACGCCCATGACCACGACTGGTGAACCCATACATCCGCCTCACAATATGTGTCTGCCGTCACACATCCTGGCTTAAAAAGCATACGTTTGCAAGCGAATCTCGATTACATCTGTTTATTAACCTCCCGCCACCGGATATGACAGGATGTAACCGTGTCCTCGCCCTCAAACGTCGGCGCGCTGCACGTCAGCGTGCTCACCGCGCTCGGCACCGGAATCGTCTCCGGCGAGCTGGCGGCTGACCAGGTGCTGACCCTGGACCGGCTCAGCACCGAGCACGAGGTATCCCGCAGTGTCGCCCGCGAGGTGATCCGGGTGCTGGAGTCGATGGGCATGGTGGAATCGCGGCGCCGGGTCGGGATCACCGTCCAGCCCTCGCGCAAGTGGAATGTGTTCGACCCCAGACTGATCCGCTGGCGCCTGCAGGCCGGTGACCGAGCCGCGCTGCTGGCATCACTGTCGGAACTTCGGCGAGGTTTTGAACCTGCCGCCGCAGCACTCGCCGCGCGGCGGGCCAACCCGGATCAATGCCGAATCCTGGCCGCTGCGGTCTCGGACATGGTGGTGCACGGGCGTTCCGGCAACCTCGACGCATACCTGTTGGCCGACAAGGTTTTCCACCAGACACTCCTGGATGCCAGCGGCAACGAGATGTTCCGCGCACTCAACGACGTCGTGGCCGAGGTCCTGGCCGGACGTACCCAGCACGGGCTGATGCCGGACTCCCCCAACCCGGCGGCCATCGCGTTGCACGACGAGGTGGCCCGGGCCATACGGCTGCGCGACGAGGACGCCGCCGAACGGGCGATGCGGGCCATCATCGACGAGGCCGCCACCGCGGTGATCGACGGCGACGGACCCGATGCTTAACTAGATGTATGGGTCGTTCTCCGGCATTGGCACGTCGTTTCTTCGACCGGCTGGAGCCGGTACACGGGGTCACCTACTTCGCCCCGGAATCGCTCGCGGCATTCGCGGACTTGGGCTACCCCGGCTTCTGGATGGGGTACTTCGGCGCCCGCTCAGCCCCGCTGGGCATCGTGCCGCCCGAAGTCGTCGCCGCGGCCTTCTACAACTTCACCACCGAGCGGGTGTCCAGGGCCCTGCCCGCGGCCTGGGACAAGGCAAGTCCGGCAAGGCTTCTGCAGGTGCGGTCGGACTCGGCGGTCGCGGCGCTGCGTCGCTCCGGGGTGACTGACTCAGAGTCCACGCGCCTCGCGGCCGAGCTGACCGCCAAGGCCGCCCGCACCGCGCCGTTGGATGGCCGGCCGCTCTACGCCGCCAACCGGGCCCTGCCGTGGCCGGACGAACCGGTCGCCAAACTCTGGCACGCGGTCACCCTGCTGCGTGAGCAACGCGGCGACGGCCATATCGCGGTGCTGGTCGCCGAGGGCATCAGCGGCCGGGAATGCAATGTGCTGCACGCCGCGGCCGGGCGGGTGCCGCGCGAGATGATCATGCGCGGCCGCGACTACGACGACGAGCAGTGGGCGGAATACGTCGAGCGATTGCGGTCGCGTGGCTGGTTGGACGACGGGGGCGACCTCACCGACGCCGGCCGAGACATCAAGCAGGCCATCGAGGACCGCACCGATGCCCTGGCCCTCGGTGCGCTGGATGCGTTGACCGACGCCGAGATCACCACCCTGTTCCGGGTGCTGACGCCGATCACCCGGCAGGTGGTGGCCGCCGGGGACGTTCCGGCCGCCACGCCGATGGGTCTGAACCGCGACGACCTCGACGACGACAGCGCCCATCTGGGCTGACGGTCAGCGCGGGGCGTACATGATCAGACCGACGCCGGCCAGGGCCACGAGTGCACCGGTGACGTCCCAGCGGTCGGGCCGGAAACCGTCGGCGGCCATGCCCCACAACAACGAACCGGCGATGAACACCCCGCCGTAGGCGGCCAGCACCCGACCGAAATGGGCGTCGGGCTGGAACGCCGCGACGAAGCCGTAGGCGCCGAGCGCGATCACCCCGGCGCCCATCCACATCCAACCGCGATGCTCGCGCACGCCCTGCCACACCAGCCAGGCCCCGCCGATCTCCAGTACCGCGGCGAGGACGAACAGTGCGATCGATTTGGCTACCATCACCACCCCAGCGTGCCGTGAACGTGCGCAAAAATCGAAACCAGCGCGGCGTGTCGCCGGCATACCCGCACGCTCGCGGCGCCGGGGCCACGTGGTGCCGGGGTTACGCGACGCCTAGGTACGCGGCGCGAATGCTGTCGTCTGCCAACAATTCCCGCGCATCACCGGTACGGGTGACGTTGCCGGTCTCCAGGATGTAGGCGCGGTCGGACCGGCTCAGCGCCTGCTGGGCGTTCTGCTCGACCAGCAACACCGTGGTGCCCTTGGCGTTGATCTCGGAAATGATCTTGAAGATCTGCGAGATCACCATCGGCGCCAGCCCCATCGACGGCTCGTCGAGCAACAGCACCCTGGGCCGGGCCATCAGCGCCCGACCGATGGCCAGCATCTGCTGTTCCCCACCGGAGAGGGTGCCGCCCACCTGCGAGCGCCGCTCGGCCAGCCTGGGGAACGTTTCGAACACCCAGTCCAACCGTTCGTCATGCTCCGCGCGGGACGCGAATTTGCGTCCATAGCAACCCATCTCGAGGTTCTCCAGCACGGTCATGCCGGGGAACACCCCGCGACCCTCGGGAGCCTGGATCAGCCCGTCGATCACGCGCTGATGTGCTTTCACCCGGGAGATGTCGCGACCCTCGAACCAGACCGAGCCCGAGGTCAGCGGCCGGAGGCCCGAGATCGCCCGCATCACGGTCGTCTTGCCGGCTCCGTTGGAGCCCAGCAGGGTCACCAACTCCCCCTCGTGCACCACCAGCGAAACCCCGTGCAACGCCTTGATCCGGCCGTAGTGCACCACCGCATCGCGCACCTCGAGCAGCACCGGCGGGCTGGTCTCAGCCGAGCTCGTCATCGGGTACCCCCAGATACGCGGCGATGACCTTCGGGTCCTCGCGGATTTCGTGTGGCAATCCGTCGGCGATCTTGCGGCCGAATTCGAGCACCACGATGCGGTCGGTCACGCCCATCACCAGACGCATGTCGTGCTCGATCAACAGCACGGTGTAGCCGTCGTCGCGGATCTTGCGGATCAGCTCGATCAGTGACGCCTTCTCTGCCGGGTTGAACCCGGCGGCCGGCTCGTCCAGGCACAACAGCTTGGGCTCGGTGGCCAGTGCGCGGGCGATCTCAAGGCGGCGTTGGTCACCGTAGGGCAGATTCTTGGCCTTCTCCTCGCCACGATGGGCGATCCCGACAAAGTGAAGTAATGCAGCCGCCCGCTCGATCGCCGACCGCTCCTCGCGGCGATGGCGTGGGGAACGCACCAGAGCTCCGGGCACCGAGGTCTTGTGCCGCGCATCGGTTCCCACCATCACGTTCTCCAGCGCGGTCATCTCGCCGAAGAGCCGGATGTTCTGGAACGTACGGGCGATTCCACGACGCGTGATCTGGTGGCGCTTGATCCGGCCCAGCGGGGCGCCGTCGAAGATGACCGATCCCGAGCTGGGCCGGTAGACGCCGGTGATCGCGTTGAAGCAGGTGGTCTTGCCCGCACCGTTGGGGCCGATCAGACCGAGGATCTCACCGCGGCGGATGTTGAAGCTGACCGAGTCCAGGGCGACAAGGCCACCGAACTTGACCGTGAGATCCTGTGTCTCCAACAGGATCTCACCCTCGGCTGCCTGGATTTCCCGGTGTACCCCGGCCAGTTCTTCGACGCTCCCGGTCAGGCCGGGCATGGGCTCGGTCACAGCGCCGGCTCCTTGTCCGTATTGCCGCGCAACAACTGTCGAGCCGATCTGCCATAGGTCAACAGCTGCTGGCGCACGGGGAACAGCCCCTGCGGCCGGAAGATCATCAGCACCACCAGCGCGAGGCCGAAGAACAGGTACTTCAGATCGCCGAGGTTGATCCCGAGGAACTCGACCCCCAAAAGCCGGTTGGGCAGATACACGATGATGAACGCGCCGAAGATGACGCCGAGTTTGTTGCCCTGACCGCCCAGTACCACCGCGCACAGGAACAACATCGAGTTGATGATGTTGAACGTCGGCGGCGCGACGTACTGGACCTGGCCGGCATAGAGCGCACCCGAGAGGCCACCGATCGCGGCGCCGATCACGAAAGCCCACAGCTTGAACCGGAAGGTGTTGACGCCCATCACCTCTGCGGCATCCTCGTCCTCGCGGACCGCCACCCAGGCGCGCCCCACGCGGCTGCGCTCCAGGTTGCCGACCAACAGCAGGATGCCGATCATCAGGATCAGCCCCAGCCAGAACCACCAGGTGCCGTAGTTCGCCTCACCGGCCGAGTTACCGCTGGAGAACACGCCGTTGGGCAGCTTCTCGCTTTCCCCCAGCCGTGGGTACGCGACCTGATTGAGCCCTCGCGAACCGTTGGTGACGTCGGACAGGTTGTCGGCGAGTAGGCGAATGATCTCACCGAATCCGAGGGTGACGATGGCCAGATAGTCTCCGCGCAACCGCAGGGTGGGCGTTCCCAGGATGAGCCCGGCCAGCGCGGTGACCGCCATGGCCAGCGGCACACAGGACAGCCACGCCCAGTCCTTGCTGAGAAACCCGTTGGGACCCACCTTGTTCCACGGGCTGTCGGGGCTGGTCAGCAGCGCGACGGTGTAGGCGCCGACCGCGTAGAAGCCGACATAACCGAGGTCGAGCAGGCCCGCCTGCCCGACGACGACGTTGAGCCCGATCGCGATGATGGCGACCATCGCGAACTGGGCCATGGTGCCGCCGAAACTGATGCCCGTGGTGTTGAGGAAGCTCGGGGTGAACAACGGCAGCAGCGCCAGCAATCCGAAACCCAGCACCCCGACAAGCCATTTGGCCATCCGGGGCAGCGTGGACCACCAGTCGCGAATGGCGTCGCCGGGAGCCAGCAGCGTCCTGGTCACCGACCCGGCGGACTCTGAACCGTGATGCTCGCTCATACCCGCGCCCTCCCGAGGCTTTCACCGAGTATGCCGGTCGGCCGGAATAGCAGGACCAGCACCAGCAGAACGAATGCCACGACGTCGCGCCACTGCGTTCCGAAGACCGCCTGCCCGTAGTTCTCCATGATGCCCAGGAGCAGACCGCCCAGCAGGGCGCCGCGGAGATTACCGATGCCGCCCAGCACCGCCGCCGAGAATGCCTTGATACCGAGCAGAAATCCGCCCGAGTAGATGATGCCCTGCGGCACCTTCAACGTATAGAGCAGCGCCGCGGCACCCGCCAGCAGACCGCCGATGAGGAAGGTCCGCATGATGATGCGTTCCCGGGAGACCCCCATCAGTGTCGCCGTGGTCGGGTCCTGCGCGACGGCCCGGATACCGCGGCCGAACTTCGTGCGATTGATCGCGATGTCGGTCAGCACCGCGAGCACCAGCGCCGCGCCCACGATCACCAGCGTCACGTTCGACACCGTGGCGCCGAAAATCGTGAATTGAGCCTTCGGCTGGACCAGGACGATGGGCTGTTGCGCGTTACTCCCGCCGTAGCCCTTCATCAGCTTCGGCAACACGAAGTGCACGAACTCCTGCAGCACGAACGACATTCCGATGGCCGTGATCAGGAAGGTCAGGGCGCGGGCATTGCGTTTTCGGAGCGGCCGGTAGGCGATGAGTTCCAGCCCGACCGCAGCCGATCCCGAGACCAGCATCGCGAACAGCATGGCGATGGCCAGATACAACACCGTCAGCGCCACGCCTTTGTTGTAGGCATTACCGCTCGGGGTGAACCCGAGGATCACATCCAGACAGAAATACGCGCCGAACATGCCGAGCATGAAGATCTCGGAGTGCGCGAAGTTGATCAGGCGCAGCACGCCGAACACCAGCGTGTAGCCGACTGCCACCAGTGCGTAGATCGCACCCCATGAGAGGCCGTCGATCGTCAACTGCCAGAAGCCGTCTCGCAGGCCATCCAGGTTGAAGCTGATGTTGGATGCCAGGCAGGCGGACTGCTCGACGCACTGGTGGATCATCCGGCGGCGGCTCCTGACTTCGTGATGTGAAACGAAACGCGTCCGAGTCCGGGCTACGGTCTCGGACGCGTTCCGTCAGAGGGACTACTTGACTTCGTACATCCAGATCAAGGTGGTGGTCAGCTCGCCCTTGTCGGTCCACTGGTACTTGCGTGCCACACCCTGGCCCTCGTACTTGCGGACGAAGTCCAACAGGGCCGGCCGGGTGATGGCACCGGAGTCGATGCCCTTGAGCAGGATGGTGCCCAGGTCATAGCCCTCGGTGCTGTACGTGCCCGGTGCCTGGCCGAACTTCTGGGTGTATTCGTCGGCGAACGCACCGGTCGCCGGGCCGCACGGGCAGGACAGCAACGAACCCTTTGACGATTCGCCGGCCTGCTTGACGAACTGTGGGTCCTTGGTGCCGTCGGCGCTGACGAACGTCGCCGTCACACCGCCGTCCTTGAGCTGCTGCACGAACGGTGCGGCCTCAGAGTAGTAACCGCTGTAGAACACGGAATCCGGCGCGGCACCCTTGATCTGGGTGACCGCAGCCGAGAACTCCTTGTCGCCCTTCTTCACCGAGATGTTGCACGACGAGTCGGCAACCGGGCCAAGGGTTTCACGCACCGCTTCGGCCAGTCCGAGCCCATAGTCGGTGCTGTCGTCGACAACGCACACCTTCTTGTTGCCGAGCGTGTTCTTGAGGTAGTTGGCCACCGAGGGACCCTGCACGCCGTCATTGGCCAGGCCGCGGAAGAAGGTCCGCCACCCGTTCTCACTCAACGTCACGTTGGTGGCCGATGCCGTCGCGGCGACCAGGCCCGCCTGGTTGAACACGTCGCCGGTGGCCTTGGTCTCGCCCGAGAACGCAGGGCCGATCAAGCCGATGATGAACGCCTCGTCGACGATCTGCGGCGCGACGCCGCTCGCCTTCTGCGGATCACCCTCGGTGTCAAAGCTCTTGAGCTGCACCTGGCAGCCGGCGTTGGCGGCGTTGTGCTTGTCGATCGCCAACTGCACGCCGTTCTTGATGTTGATGCCCAGCGCGGCATCCGGGCCGTTGAGCGCGCCCATCATGCCGATCATCACCGGCGGGCAGTTGGCCTTGCCGTCGCCGGCAGGGTCGGCGGGGCTGACACCCTCGGCGGCCTTGATCTCGGCACCGTTCTCGTCGATCTGAACCTTCTCGACGATGTTCAAATTGGTCTGCGATGCCTCGCCTTCCGGCGAGGATTGGTTACAGCCGGCAATCGCCAGGGCAACCACACTCGCACTTCCGAGAGCAAATGCTTTCCGTGCCACGCGACCGCGCACGCTTCACCTCCGGGTCAGAGTTGTCAGCGGCACCGGCGCCCTGACCTTGTGAGGGCTGGGCGCCGGAGCTTCGGGTAGAACATAGCCAACCACCGGCCCGAGTGCGGGATGTTGAGTGAATGGTTCTTCCGTGGATCCTGGGTGAACGCGGAATTTCGGCCCGGCGGAAACCCACAATTAACAACCGGGCCCGCCGATCAGCTCTCCTGAACGGGCGAGTCCTCGGAATCCTCGAGGGTCTCCAGCACCACCTCGGCCACGCGTTTCATGGTGGTACGACGGTCCATCGCGGCCCGCTGAATCCACTTGAAGGCCTCGGGCTCGCTCATCTGGTGTTTGGTCTGCAGCAAACCCTTGGCCCGCTCGACCAGCTTGCGGGTCTCCAGACGATCCCCCAGCGTCGCCACTTCGTTTTCCAGCGCGGCGATCTCGCTGAACCGGCTGACCGCGACCTCGATGGCCGGGACCAGGTCGGTGATGCTGAAGGGCTTGACGAGGTACGCCATCGCCCCGGCATCACGGGCGCGCTCGACGAGCTCCCGCTGGCTGAACGCGGTCAGGATGACGATCGGGGCGATGCGCTTACTGGCGATCTCGGAGGCCGCGTCGATCCCGTCACGACGCGGCATCTTGACGTCCATGATCACCAGGTCCGGGCGGAGTGCCTCGGCGAGTTCGACGGCCTCCTGCCCGTCGCCGGCCTCGCCGACGACCTCGTAGCCCTCTTCACGGAGCATCTCGGCGAGGTCGAGGCGGATGAGCGCCTCATCCTCGGCGATCAGCACTCGGCGGGGGCTATCAGCGTCATTCGGTGACCCGGTCATGGGAAACATTGTGTCGTGGAGGCCGCCGTTCGGCGACCGCGGGGCCATCCTCTATGGTGGTAGGCCGCAGCACTGATCGGCACGCCCTCGTATCCCAACTGGCAGAGGAAACGGATTCAAAACCCGTACAGTGTGAGTTCGAATCTCACCGAGGGCACCAGAGCAGTCATTGGAAGGCAGTAAGGCAGGCGAAGAGCGCGGCGGGTAAGTACCCGATCAGCGCAACGCCGAACACCCCGCTCAGAACTTTCACCGTCGTGGTCTTGCTTATCACCGCGGCCGGGATCAACCCGCCATAGCCGAGTATCGCCAAGGCAACACTCAGTACCGCTCCCCCGCGCGCCTGCACCGTCGCAGTGGTCGACGGGTAGGCGCCGCTCATCAGATTTGATGTCAGCGCATCGCTGCTCAAGACGAGAAAGAGTGCCACGAAAGAAACCGCCAGGACGATTGCCGAGGCCACGGCAACCGTGGTGGCCGTCTTCCGTCTGCCGTCGGGAACTTCATACATACGAGCGGACGCTACGGCAGCAAGTCTTCGAAACGTGGCTGCACCGCCCGGATCGCGCCATGAGGCCAAACGCACCCGTCTTCCGACTGACCGACGGTAGGTTGAGCCCTGCGCTGCATTGTGCCCGCTGGGCAGTCGATGCTGCGACGGACGACAGGAGGATTGTGAAAGCCGTTGCGAGAGTTGTGGGATTCGGGCTCGTCGAGCTCGCCGTGTTCGGCTTGGTGCTGTTCGCCCTCGCCGGAACTTTCGACTTCTGGCAAGCCTGGGCCTTTCTCGTGGTGTTCGCGCTTTCGACGTGGATCCCCACCATCTACCTGCAACGCGCAAACCCTGATGCGCACCAACGGCGCAAGCACGCCGGGCCGGGTGCGGAGACTCGGACCCTGCAGAAAGTCCTCATCGCCGGCTGGTACGCCTCACTGGCGGCAATGGTGGTGGTCAGCGCCCTCGACCATCGCTTCAGCTGGTCGTCGGTGCCGGCAGCGATCTGCGTGGCCGGTGATGTCCTGGTAGCCGTCGGGCTGGGCGTCACGAGCCTGGTGGTCATCCAGAACAGCTTCGCGGCCTCCACCGTCCAGGTGGAGTTGGATCAGGAGCTCGTCTCCACGGGCCTGTACGGGCTCGTGCGGCACCCCATGTACACCGGCAACGTGCTGACGATCATCGGCTTCCCCCTGGCACTCGGCTCCTACTGGGGTCTCCTGCCCGTCATACCGGGCGTCGTCATGCTCATCGTCCGCATCCGGGATGAAGAGAAGCTACTGGTCGAAGAGTTGGACGGATACCGCGAGTACGCGCAGAAAGCCCGCTACCGCCTGGTGCCCTATATGTGGTGATCGCCGCGCCGGTCCCCCGCGGTCGGCGCGGCGACCGTTCACTGCGCTGGCGCGTTTGCCAACTCCTGGGCCAGGCGCCGCACCGACGGGGCATCGAACAGTGTGAGCATCGTGAGTTCGACGTCGAGAGCTCCGTTGATCGCGGCGATAGCACGCATCGCAGAAATCGAATCACCGCCCAAATCGAAGAACGACTCCTCCACCCCGACCCGGTCCACACCGAGCACCTCGGCATAGATGCTGGCCAGGATCTGCTCAATCAAGGTGGCCGGGGGGCGATAGACGCCGTCGGTCCCAGATGTTGCGGGCTCAGGTGCCCCTGTCGTCGCCAACGGAGCCAACGCCGCCGTGCGGCCCCACCTATCCAGGAGCGACTTCTCGGTCCTCTTGAGCAGATCCAGGGACGACAACCGGCGGCCCGGATGAGCGGTCATCTCCACCAATGCCTTCTTGAACCGCTCCATGAGCGCTTCGATGGTCTCCGCGTCGAACACATCGGTGTCATATTGGACGCGAAGCTCCACCTCGCGGCCCGGCCCGGCTTGCACCGCGATCGGATAGTGGTAGTAGTCGCGGCTGCTGAAACCAGTGATGGCCAATCCGTCCCCGCCCGGTTGCGTTCCGACGTCAGTCGGGTAGTTCTCGTAGACGAAGACAGTGTCGAACAACTTGTCCTGGCCGGTCATGCGATGGATGTCGCTGAGCGCCACGTGCTGGTGTTCGAGCGTGTCGTTGTGGGCACTTTGCAGCTGGTCCAGCAGGTCCGCCGTGGTCGTGTCCGGGGTGAAGGTGGCCCGCACCGGCACCGTGTTGATCAGCAGGCCCACCATCGAATCCGCGCCGTCCACCTCCGGCGACCTACCGGAGACGACAGTTCCGAAGGCGACGTCATGTTCTCCGGTCAGCGAGCTGAGCAAAAGTGCCCAGGCCCCCTGCAATACGACGTTGACGGTGGTGTGATGCGAGCGCGCCAGCTTGGTGAGGGCCCTCGTCGTCTTCGCAGGCAGCCGATACGAGCCGACGCTTCGCTGCCCGAACCGCAGCTGTTGCGGCGGTCCCACGAGAATCGGAGTGTCGAAACCGGCCAACACCTCACGCCACGCCGCATGGGCGGCATGGTGATCGCGCTCGGCCAGCCATGTCATGAAACTGCGATACGGCGAGGCCGCGGGCAGCCGCAGTCCCTGGTAGCAGGCGAAGACCTCCTGCATCAGGATCGGCATCGACCAGCCGTCGAGCACGATGTGGTGATTGGTCAGTACAAACCGGTGCCGGTCGTTCGCGATGCGGATGAGCGCGGTTCGGAAGGCGGGCTGGTTCTCGAGGTCGCACACCGCGGCACGTTCGGCCGAGCAGATCTCCTCGATCTGCTCGTCGACGCCAATGCTGTTGGCATCCAACTCGATATACCGCCAGGGCGTCACCGGATCGGTGGGAATTACCTGCACGGGTTGCTCGAATTGTGGACAGAAGCGGGCCGCCAGATGCGGATGTCGGCTGACCACTGTCTGCACGGCGTCATGGAGCCGGTGCACATCGAGCGGACCACTCAATGCCAGGTCGAGTTGCACCGCGTAGACGTCATCACCGGACGAGTTCGCAATGCCGGCGTGGTACAGGAGTCCCTGCTGCAAGGGCGTCAGCAGAAGCACGTCGGCAATGGGGAATTCGCTGTGCAGCGCATCGATCTGCTGCTGCCCCAGCCGTGCAGGTGCGATGTCCGACGGGGTCAACCCGCCTCCACCCCGCCTGACATGGGCACAGATACCCGCCAGGGCGTCGAACCACAACCGGCTGATCCGGGTGACAGCTTCGCGATCCAGCGCGGTGGGCGCCCACGTCCAGGTGGCGTTCAGATGGGGGCCACTGTCGGTGTCGATGGTGACCGCGTTGAGTTCCACCGAGTGCGCCAGCGCGATGGGCATCGCCCCGGCGGCGCCGGTCAACGACAAGCCTTCCTGGCTGAAGCGCCACACGTCACCCGACGCATACGCCGCCGGGGAGCCCAGCCGGCCCAGGTAGTTGAACCCGATCACCGGATCGGATCCGGCCAGATCGACGTCGGGGTTGAGGTAGCGCAGTAGGCCGTAGGTCAGGCCGTCGGGCAGCGCCCGAAGCTGCTCTTTGGCATCCTTGATGACCGCACCGAGCGCCGCGTCGCCGGCTACCACCTGCGTCCAGCGCAGCCCGCCACCGCGGCCCCCGAAGTGCAACGACACCGGGTACTTGGTGGTGAACCAGCCGACCGTGCGCGACAGGTCGATATCTCGGTCGTCAGGGCCGCTCAGACCAGCCAACTCCTCTTGACGCCCGTGACCTTCCACATCGATCGCGATCGGCGCGCCGCCGGTGCCCAGGTACTGCGCCCACGCCAAGGCAAACGCGATCAGCAGGATCTCCTGCACTCCTGCGTGAAATGCCGCCGGCACGTCGCCGAGCAGCATGTGGGTGGTCTCGGCGTCCAGGAATTCCGACAGGTATCCGGCGGTCGCGAACGTATCCTCAGCGGGCCGCGGGGCAGGCAACGCGGGCGGGATGCCCGTCACCTGCCGCCACGCCTCCGCCTGGCCGACCACCTCGGGGTCGCGCGCATACTCGGCCAGCAGTTCGGCCCATCCCTTGAACGACGTCCCCGCCGGCGGCAGCAGCACGGGCTGCTCGCCGCGATGCTGAGTCCAGGCGATATTGAGGTCCTCCAACACAATTCGCCATGACACGCCGTCGACCGCCATATGATGTACGACCAACGCCAGCTGTCCCGTGGCCGAACTCCACAACGCGCTCAACATCGCCCCGGCGGCAGGATTCAACCGCGACCGCGCCGCTGCCAGCGCGTCTTCCGTCAACAGGTCGACCGTGTGCAGGTAACCTCGCGCGTCCACCGTGTCCGCTTCTGGCACCGTCAACGACCATCCGCCGGCGCCGTCATCCTCGGCGCGCAACCGGAGCATGCCGTGCCGATCGAGCAAGGCCTGCAACAGAATTACGACGTCGTCCTCGGAGGCACCAGCGGGCGCCTGCAGCACCACGGTCTGATTGAACTCGTCGATCGGGCCGTCGGCGCGTTCCAGGCTCTTCAACCACCGCATGATCGGGGTCGCCACCACCGGGCCGAGCCCTTCGTCGATCACACCGCCGGTGCTGTCGGCCATCCTGACCACCCGCGCGAGCCGAGCCACGGTCTGCTGGACGAAGATGTCGCGTGGTCGACCGGTCAGGCCGGCGCCGTGCGCGCGCCAGATCACCTGAATGGCCGAAATGCTGTCTCCACCAAGGTCGAAGAACGAGTCGTCGACTCCGACCTGCTCCAGACCGAGGACCTCGGCGAAGATGCCGGCCAGAAGTTCCTCGACGCGAGTGGCCGGAGCACGGTAACGATCGATGTCCTGGTATTCCGGTGCCGGCAGCGCGCGAACATCGAGTTTGCCGTTGACCGTCAATGGCAGAGCCTCGATCTCTACCACCGCGGTCGGGACCATGTAGGACGGGAGCTTTGTCGCGAGTTCGGCACGCAGCTCATCGGGATCGGCGGTTCCCGTGACGTAACCGACCAGACGCTTGTCTCCCGGACGGTCTTCACGGGCGATCACCACCGCCTGCTCGACCCCATCCAAAGCCCTCAACGCTGACTGGATCTCACCGAGTTCGATGCGGTACCCGCGGATCTTGACCTGCTCGTCCGCACGCCCGAGGTACTGCAGCTCCCCGTCCGGGCGCCAACAGACCAGATCCCCGGTGCGATACATCCGCTGTCCCGGCACTCCGAACGGACACGCCACGAACCGCGTCGCACTCAACCCGGCCCGGCCCACGTAGCCGGCACCCAAACCCGCACCGGCCACATACAACTCACCCACCACGCCGACCGGCACCGGCCGCAACCAGCGATCCAGGACGACAAAGGCCAGGTGCTTCAGCGGAACACCGATCGGGCTGACCGCGACCTCGGTATCGGCGGCGGTGATCTCCCGGAACGACGCGTGCACCGTCGTCTCGGTGATCCCGTACATATTGATCAACCGTGGAAGCACCGGATGGTCCTGCAACCATTCCCCCAGCCGTGTCGGGTCCAGCGCCTCGCCGCCGAACACGACCAACTCGAGTTGGAGCTCAGATCCTGCTCCCGGGGAAAGCTCGTCCACCGTTTGCAGCGCATAGAACGCAGACGGCGTCTGACTCAACACACTGACGCGCTCGGCGACCAGCAAGGCATGGAACTCTTCAGGCGATCGGGCCACCGAATCGGACACCACCACCAGCCGGCCGCCGTGCAGCAGCGCGCCGAAAATCTCCCAAACCGAAAAGTCGAAAGCCAACGAATGACACTGCGTCCACACTTGACCCGCAGACAACTCGAGATCGGCGTCCAGCGCCTGTAGCAACCGGGTCACATTGTGGTGCGGGATCGCGACGCCTTTCGGCGTGCCCGTGGTACCGGAGGTGTAGATCAGATAAGCGATATCGTCCGGGCGGGGTCCCACCTGCGGTGCGCTGTACGGCCGTTCGGCGACCGCGGCGTCGTCGATGGTAATCACACGCAACTGATGCCCGCTCAGGCGGTCGACCAGATCAGCGGTGGTTACCGCGGCCACCGCGGCGGAGTCGGTCACCACGAACTCCAGTCGGGAGTCGGGTACCGCTGGGTCGATCGGCACATACGCCGCGCCGGTCTTGAGCACCGCGAAAATCGCCACGATTGCCTCAACTGACCGCGAACACAGCAGGACCACCCGCCGCCCCGGGCCCACACCCTGCTCGATAAGCCTGTGCGCCAAGCGATTCGCGGCTCGATCGAGCTCTCCATATGTGATGTGTCTGCCGTCGGAAATGACCGCCGTCGCATCAGAATCCCGGGCCACCTGTGCCTCGAACAACGCGGGAATCGACACCGGGTCGGGTGCCGGGCGCGTCAGTGTCGCCAGATTGCCAACCGTATTCAGACGTGCCTGCTCATCGGCATCGAGCACATCGATCGCGGACAGTCGCCGGGTCGGGTCGAGGGCCATCGCCGCGAGCACCCGCTGCAACCGATCGATCAACGCTTCGACGCTTGCTGCGTCGAACACGTCAGTGCGGAACTCCACAGTCCCGGAAATCCCTGCGGCCTCGCCGGTTTCAGTCCAGCACTCGGCCAACGAGAAGGACAGATCCATGCGCGCGGTGTGGGTGTCCAGCGGAAGCTGGGTGGCTTCCAGATCTCCCAGCACCAAACCGCCACCGGCAGCATCGGCCTGTCCCGGAACGTTCTGCCAGGCCAACATCACCTGCACCAGAGGGTGATGGGTCAACGAACGGGTTGGATTGAGTCGTTCGACGAGTACCTCGAAAGGCACATCCTGGTGCTCGAAGGCGCCGAGGCTGCGGGCTCGCACTTGAGCCAGCACCTCGGTAATGCTGGGATCTCCAGCCAGATCCGCGCGTAGCACCAACGTGTTGACGAAAAACCCGACCAGCTCATCGAGGGCTGGATCACGACGTCCGGCGATCGGGAATCCAACGGCCACATCGGAACTTGAGCTCAGCTTCGAGAGCAGGGTCAGCAGCGCCGCCTGGATCACCATGAACTTGGTGGCGTTGTGATCGCGAGCCAGGCGAGCAACCTGCTGCTGCAGTTCGGCTGGCCACGCCACATCAACCCTGTCGCCATGGTGGTCAGCCACCAGGGGATACGGGCGGTCGGTCGGCAACGCCACCCGTTCAGGCATCCCGGCAAGTGATTCCGCCCAGAAACTCAGTTGCTGAGAGATACGGCTGGCACTGTCCTCCAGATCGCCGAGCTGCCCGCGCTGCCACAGGGTGTAATCGGCATATTGGACCGCCAGCGGTTCCCAGCCGGGCGCGTTCCCTGCGCGCCGACTGACATATGCCGTCCCCAGATCGGCCACCAGCGGCGTGATCGACCAGCCGTCGGCGGCGATGTGGTGCACTACCGTAACCAGCACATGCTTGTCCTCGGCAACGCGGAAAATCGTTGCCCGGAAGGGGATCTCGGCAGCCAGGTCGAAACTGTGCCGCGCCGCTTCCTCGACGGCGTCCTGCAACCGGCTGGCGGACCATCCGGCGGCGTCGACGACGTCCCAGGAGAACCTGGTCTGCTCGGCGGGAACAACCAACTGCTGAGGCGTCCCGTCGACCGTCGGGAACAACGTGCGCAGGCTCTCGTGGCGACCGAGCAGGTCCGCGAAGGCCGCGCCCAGCGCATCGGCATCGACCCGACCGTCAAGCTGCAACCCTGCCACCAGGTTGTAAACCGGTGAGGGGCCCTGCAATTGGTCGATGAACCACAACCGACTCTGCGCGAACGACAGGGGCATCACCTCTGGCCGCTCGACGGCCAGCAACGGCTGCTGCCGAGCCTCATCACCACCGATGCGATGGACCAACTGGGCTACCGTTGGGGCATCGAATACGACGCGTTCTTCGAGGCCGGCGTCCAAGGTTCTGTTGAGCGCGGCGACCAGGCGCATGGCCTGTAGAGAATCCCCGCCGAGATCGAAGAAGGAGTCGTCCACGCCGACACGGTCCAGTCCGAGGATCTGGGCGTAGATCCCGGCCAGGATCTCCTCGGTCGGAGTCGACGGGGCCCGATAGTCATCGATGTGCTGGTATTCCGGTGCAGGCAAAGCCTTCTTGTCGAGCTTGCCGTTGACCGTCAACGGCAACGCATCAATCACCACAACCGCGGTGGGCACCATATAGGCCGGCAGCTTCTCCCCCAGCGCGGCACGGGCTGCCGACGGATCGGCGGTCCCGGTGATGTAGCCGACCAGACGCTTGTCGCCGGGACGGTCCTCACGGACGATCACCACCGCCTGCTCGACCCCATCCAAAGCCCTCAACGCCGACTCGATCTCACCCAACTCGATGCGATAGCCACGAATCTTGACCTGCTCATCGGCCCGCCCGAGGTACTGCAGCTCCCCTTCCGGGTTCCAAGACACCAGATCCCCGGTGCGATACATCCGCAACCCCGGTGTGTCGGCCTCACCGAACGGACACGCGACGAACCGCGACGCGCTCAGTCCAGAACGACCGACATAGCCATAGCTCAAACCCGCACCGGCCACGTACAACTCGCCCACCACGCCCGCGGGCACCGGGCGCAACCAGCGATCCAGCACGAAGAACGCGAGATCGTCCAGAGGTACACCGATCGGACTGACCGCGTTCCCCACATCGGCCGCGGTGATCTCCCGGAACGAGGCATGCACCGTCGTCTCGGTGATCCCGTACATATTGATCAACCGCGGCGACACCGCATGCCGGTCCAACCAAGATGCAAGCCGCTGCGGTTCCAGCGCTTCACCGCCGAACACCACGAGCTCGAGTGAGAGCTGACTGTCAGGCCGGGCGACATCTGCGGCGGCCAGCGCATAGAACGCCGACGGCGTCTGACTCAACACATTCACATGTTCATCGACCAACAACGCGTGGAACTCTTCGGCCGAACGCGTCACCTCTTCGGGCACCACCACCAACCGGCCACCATGCAACAGCGCGCCGAAAATCTCCCACACCGAAAAGTCAAAAGCCAACGAATGACACTGCGTCCACGCCTGACCCGCAGACAACTCGACATCGGCGTCCACCGCCCGTAGCAACCGCGCCACATTCCGATGCGCAACCGCCACACCTTTGGGCACACCCGTAGTGCCCGACGTGTAGATCAGATACGCGACATCCTCGCCGGTTGGTTCGACCGGCGGTGGAGTACTCGGCCGACCGGCCGTAGCGGAGTCGTTGACATCGATCACCGTCAACCCACGTCCGCCCAACCGATCCACCAGATCAGCAGTGGTCACCACAGCCATCGGCGCGGAGTCAGAGAGCACGAAATCCAGCCGAGCATCAGGCACCGAAGGATCGATCGGCACATACGCCGCACCGGTCTTCAGCACCCCCATGATCGCCACGACCGCCTCAACCGACCGCGGGAACAACAGCGCCACCCGCAGCCCCGGACCCACACCCCGCTCAACCAGCAAGTGCGCCAACCGATTCGCAGCCGCATCCAACCCGCGGTACGACATCGAACTATCGCCGAAGCTGACCGCCACCGCGTCCGGATGACGAACCACCCGCTCGGCGAACAAGACCGGAATCGACACCGTCGCCGGGACCGCCCCCTTCAGGGCTGCCCGGTTACCCCACCCATCGAGCTCCTCAAGCTCATCGTCGTCGTCGAGATCCATCGACAACAACCGCCGGTTGGAGTCGGCTGTCACGATTGTTGTACCTCCCCGGTCATGGCCTCCAGCACCCGCTGGAACCGTCGGACGACCTTGCTCACACGCTGGGCGGTGAACACGTCGGTATCGAATTCGACACGCAGTACCAGCTCGGTGCCGGGCATGGCCTGCAGAGTCAGTGGGTAGTGGTTGTATTCGCGGCCGTTGACCTCGGTGATTGCCAACCCGTCGGCCATGGCTGACGCCACGTTCTCCACCGGATAGTTCTGATAGACGAACAGCGTGTCGAACAATTGATCATGGCCCACGGCACGGTGGATTTCACTGAGCGCCAGATGCTGATGCTCGAGCGTGTCGCCGTGACTGCGCTGCAGTTCGTCGAGCAGGCCCGCGATGGTGGTGTCCGGCGTGATGGTGGCCCGGACCGGCACGGTGTTGATCAGCAGGCCCACCATCGAATCCGCGCCTGCCACTTCTGCCGTCCGGCCCGAGACCGCGACGCCGAACGCGACGTCGTGTTGGCCGGTGAGCCACATGAGCACCTGTGCCCACGCAGCTTGGAGCACGGTGTTGGCGGTCGTGTGTTGTGAGCGCGCGAGTTCGTTGACCGCCTGGGTGGTTTCGGCGGGCACTCGGAAGGACTCGGTGGCCCGTCGCCCTGGTGTTACCCGGTTGGGGGCGACCAGGGTCGGGGCGGCGAATCCCGCCAGGACCTCACGCCATGCCGCGTGGGCGGCGTCGACGTCGCGATCGGCCATCCATGTCACGAACCTGCGGTACGACGCGGCGGCAGGCAGGCGTTGCCCGTAGTAGCCGGCGAAGATCTCCTGCAACAGGATCGGCAGTGACCAGCCATCGAGCACGATGTGGTGATAGGTCATGACGAACCGGTGCACGTTGTGCGCGGTCTGGATCAGCGCCGTGCGGAATGCCGATTGATGGACCAGGTCGCAGACAGATGCGCGTTCGGCGGCGCACAACTCCTGTATCTGCTCCTCGGTGAGGACATCCGTGGCCATTTCGACGTACTGCCATGGCACGCTGGGATCGGCCGGGATGATCTGGACGGGGTCGCCGAATCGTTTGTCGAACCGCGCAGCCAGGTTGGGGTGGCGCTGCACCACGTTGCGCACCGCCTCGCGCAGCCGGTGTGGATCCAGCGGGCCGGTGATGGTGACGTCGAGTTGCATGGCGTAAACGTCGTCATCGTTGGTGTGAGTTGCGTTGGCCTGGAACAGGAGTCCCTGCTGCAGAGGCGTCAGGGGCAGTACGTCGGCAACGCGGTGATGCTCGCTCAGCTCGTCGATCTCTGGCTGGGTGAGGCGGGCGGGGACGATGTCGGACGGTGTCAGACCTCCGCCGCCGTTGCGGACGTGCGCACAGACGCCGCTCAGTGCTTCGAACCAGAGCTGGCCGAGTCGGCTGACCTGGGTCTCGTCCAGGGCCGATGGAGCCCACGTCCACGTGGCGTGAAGACTTGGGCCGGTCTCGGTTTCGGCGGTGCTCGCGTTGAGTTCCACGGTGTGACCGAGAGGCATCGGTATCGCCGTGGCCGCAGCGGCGAACGTCGCCCCATCGCTGCTGACCTGCCAGAGGCCGGCAAGCTCGTCCGGCTGCGCGGCGCCCGTGCCGCCCAGCCTGCCGAGATAGTTGAAACCGATGGTCGGGTCGGCTCCGGCCAGGTCGATGCCAGGGTTGAGGTAGCGAAGGAGCCCGTAGGTCATGCCGTCGGGTAGGGCACGCAGTTGTTCCTTGGCGTCCTTGATCACGCGGCCGAGTGCAGGATCGCCCGCCTTCACCTCAGACCAACGCAGCCCGGCCAGGGGCCCCCGGACATTGAGCGCCACGGGGTACTTGGCGGTGAACCAGCCCACGGTGCGCGAGAGGTCGATGTTCCGGTCGACGGTTCCACCCAATTCTTCGGTACGGCCGTGACCCTCGACATCGATGGCCACCGGCAGGGTGACGCCCAGGAATTCTGTCACCGCCAGCGCGTAGGCGATCAGCAGAATATCTTGCACCCCAGCGTGGAACGCAGCCGGAGCCTCACCGAGCAGGACCCGGGTCGTCTCGACATCCAACGACGCGGTGAGGTGGCCGGCGGTGGCGTACGTGTCGACTTCGGGCTGCACCGTGGGTAGCGCGGATGGCGTCGCCAACACCTGTTGCCAGACGGCGGCCTGACCCTGCACCGCCGCGGAGCGCGCATGCTCGCCGAGCAGTGCCGTCCACTGCGCGAATGACGTCCCGGTCGCAGAGAGCGCGACCGGCTGACCCTGGGAATGCTGAGCCCAGGCGATGTTGAGGTCCTCGAGCAGAATCCGCCACGACACCGCATCGACCGCGAGGTGATGAATGGTCAACACCAGCTGGCCGGTGGACGCCACCCACAGCGCACTGACCATCTCCCCGGCAGCCGGGTTCAGCCGGGACCGGGCCGCCACCAGTGCTTCATCGGACAGCGCGTCCACCGACTCCAGGTGTGCTCGCACCGAACCCTTCTCGGGTACCACGAGCGACCAGGTCCCTGCCCCACCGTCTTCAGCACGCAGACGCAGCATGGAATGCCGGTCCAGTAGCGCAGCCAAAACCGTCTCGACGTCGGACTCGGTGACCCCCGGTGGGGCTTGCACCACCACCGTCTGGTTGAACTCGTCGACCGGGCCGCCGGAACGGTCCACCTCTTCCAGCCATCGCATGATCGGGGTCGCCCCCACCGGACCGACACCCTCGTCCACCGGACCGGCGTCATCATCGGCCAGGCCTGCCACCTGAGCCAGCCGGGCTACGGTCTGCTCGACGAAAACGTCACGGGGCCTGCACATCACGCCGCACGCCCTGGCCCGAGCCACTACCTGCATGGACAGGATGCTGTCTCCGCCCAGGTCGAAGAACGACTCATCGACCCCGACCCGCTCGAGCCCGAGTACCTCGGCATAGATGCCCGCCAGGATCTCCTCGACGTGCGTCTCCGGTGCGCGGTACCGATCGGCGTCCTGGTACTCCGGTGCCGGCAAGGCGCGGGTGTCGAGTTTGCCGTTGACCGTCAACGGCAACGCGTCCAGGACCACGATTGCCGCCGGGACCATGTAGGGAGGGAGCCGGTCGGCCAACGTATTTCGGATCCCCGCCGGATCCACCGAACCGGCCGCGTCCTGGGTGACATAGCCGACCAGACGCTTGATCCCCGGGTGGTCTTCGCGGGCGATCACGACCGCCTGCCCGACCCCGTCCAGTCCGCCCAAAACGGCCTGCACTTCGCCGAGCTCGATGCGATAGCCGCGAATCTTGACCTGGTCATCGGCACGGCCCAGGTACTGCAGCTGCCCGTCAGCACGCCAGCTCACGAGGTCTCCGGTGCGATACATCCGCGTTGCGGGCTGCCCCGGCTCACCGAACGGACACGCCACGAACCGCGCCGCCGTCAATCCCGAGCGGCCCAGGTAGCCACACGCCACACCGTCGCCGGCCACGTACAGCTCGCCGACCACGCCGGGAGGCACGGGACGCAACCACTGGTCGAGTACGAACAGCGCCGACGTCGGGACGGGCGCCCCGATGGGTGCGGCGCCCGACCCCGGTTTCAAGGGTGCACTCATCGACGCGTACACCGTGATCTCGGTGGGGCCATAGGCGTTGATCACCACCCGCCCGGGCGCCCAACGATCGACCACCTCACCCGGACACGCCTCGCCACCGAGCAGCAGCGCGACCGACTCCAGCCCCTCCGGGGACAGCGCACCAGCCGCCGACGGGGTCTGGGTGAGCACGTTCACCTGCTCGCTGACCAGGAGAGCATGGAACTCGGCGGGTGAAGTCACGACCGACTCGGGCACCACGACCAGGCGTGCCCCGCCCAGCAGTGCGGCCCAGATCTCCCATACCGAGAAGTCGAACGCATACGAATGGCACTGCGTCCAAACCTGGTTCTCGGGCAGCTGCTCAGGCGTGGACCGGGCCAGGTGAGTCAGGTTGTGGTGAGTGACGGCCACGCCCTTGGGAAGGCCGGTCGTTCCCGAGGTGTAAATCAGGTAGGCGATATCCTCGGGCGCCGGTTCCGCGGGCGCGGTGCTGGGCTCGTTCGCCAGCGCCGGGTCACCGACGTCGATCACCCGCAGGCTCTGGCCGTCCAGTCGGCCAGCCAGGGTGGTGGTGGTGATCGCGGCGATCGGTGCGGCATCGTCCAGCATGAAGTCGATTCGAGCCGAGGGCAGCGCGGGGTCGATCGCCAGATAGGCGGCCCCCGTCTTCAGCACCGCCAGCATCGCGACGATCGCGTCCGCAGAGCGCTCCAGCAGCAGCGCCACGCACTGACCGGGCCCGGCACCTTGGCTGATGAGCAAGTGCGCCAACCGGTTTGCAGCCTCATCGAGCGCGCGGTACGTCAGCGACCGGCCGTCAAAGGTGACCGCCACGGCCTCCGGGTCGTGTTCGACCCGCGCGGCGAACACCGCTGGGACCGACACCGGATTCGCGGTCGGCACCGCCCCAGCCAGCGCCGCCCGGTTACCCATCGCATCGATGTGGGTGTGTTCGACGACATCGAGCAGG
This sequence comes from Mycobacterium sp. DL99, assembly GCF_004762045.1. Lineage (GTDB taxonomy): Bacteria > Actinomycetota > Actinomycetes > Mycobacteriales > Mycobacteriaceae > Mycobacterium. The sequence goes on along the minus strand of NZ_SJOM01000007.1, from coordinate 3,202,056 downwards.
TCGATCGTGGACAGCCGCCGGTCGGTATCGGCGGTCATCGCTGACAACACGAGCTCGAACCGATTGATCATCGTTTCGATGGTCGCGGTGTCGAACACGTCGGTGCGGAACTCGACCGTCCCCCCGATTCCGGCAGGTGCACCGGTCGGGGTCCGTCGTTCCGCCATCGAGAAGCTCAGGTCCATCCGTGCGGTGTGGGTGTCCGCGGGCATCTGGCTGACCTCGAGATCACCGAGCGCAAGGCCGCCACCGGACTGACCGGGAACGTTCTGCCATCCCAGCGCCACCTGTATCAGCGGGTGGTGGGTCAGGGACCGGGTCGGATTGAGCCGCTCGACGAGTACTTCGAACGGCACATCCTGGTGGTCGTAGGCGGCCAGACTGCGGGACCGCACCTGCGCCAACAACTCCGCCACCGTCGGATCTCCAGCCAGATCGGCCCTCAGCACCAATGTGTTGACGAAGAACCCGATCAGCTCGTCGAGCGCGGGGTCGCGCCGGCCGGCGATGGGGAAACCAACTGCCACATCGGAACTTCCGCTGAGCTTGGACATCAGCGTCAGCAACGCCGTCTGGATCACCATGAAGCTGGTCGCATTGTGCTGACGAGCGACTCGGCTGATTTGCTGCTGAAGTTCGGCGGACCAGTCCAAGGTGACGACGGCGCCGCGCTGATCGGCGGTCGGCGGATACGGCCGGTCGGTGGGCAGTTCCACCCGTTCGGGCATGCCGGCCAGCGCATCCTGCCAGTAGGTCAGCTGCGTGGCGATCCGGCTCTGGCTGTCGTCGAAGTCCCCGAACTGTGCACGCTGCCATAGTGTGTAATCGACGTACTGGACGGCCAGATCCGCCCAAGCAGGGGCCTGCCCGGCACTCCGGCCGGCGTAGGCCACGCCGAGGTCGGTCACCAGCGGCGTGAGAGACCAGGCGTCGGCGGCGATGTGGTGCACCACCGCAGCCAGCACATGTTCGTCCCCCGATAGGCGGAAAAGCTTCGCCCGCAACGGAATTTCGCCGGACAGGTCGAATACGTGACGCGCCGCCTCACCGATCGCCTCGTGCAACTGCTCTGCCGTCCAACCGGTGGCATCGACGACATCCCAGCCGAAGTCCACCTGCGCTACCGGAAGCACCGACTGCCGCGGGATTCCCTCGACTGCCGGGAACACGGTACGCAGGCTTTCGTGACGGGCCACCACGTCGGCGAGTGCAACACCCAACGCGTCGGCATCCAGGGTCCCGCTGAGCCGCAGTGCCGTCGCCATGTTGTAAACCGGTGAGGGACCTTGCAATTGATCGAGGAACCACAGCCGGGACTGCGCGAACGACAGCGGGATCACCGCGGGACGCTCACCGGCCACCAGCGGATCCAGACGAGCCTCGTCGCCACCGATGCGCGGCGCCAGCTGCGCCACCGTGGGCGCCTCGAACAAGACGCGCACCGCGAGACCGGTGTCGAGGGTGGTGTTGATCGCGGCGACCAGACGCATCGCCGACAGCGAATCTCCACCCAGATCGAAGAAGGAATCGTCGACCCCGACTCGCTCCACTCCCAGCACGGCGGCGTAGATCCCGGTGAGGATCTCTTCGGTGAGGGTCCCCGGAGCGCGGTAACGGTCGATGTCCCGGTACTCGGGTGCGGGCAGGGCCCGCGTGTTCAGTTTGCCGTTGGGGGTCAACGGCAATGTCGCCAAGGTGACCACCGCGGCCGGGACCATATAGGGCGGGAGCTGTTCGGCCAACTGGGCGCGCAGCTTGGCCGGGTCCGCAGTCCCCGTCACGTAACCCACCAGCCGCTTGTCGCCGGGGCGATCCGCACGTGCGATCACGGCTGCCTGTTCGACGCCGTCCAGCCCGGCCAAAACCGCCTGGATCTCGGTGAGTTCGATGCGATACCCACGGATCTTGACCTGCTCGTCGGCACGTCCCACGTAACGCAGCTGCCCATCGGTACCCCAGCACACCAGATCGCCGGTGCGGTACATGCGGGTTCCCGGCGCACCGAACGGGCAAGCCACAAAGCGTGATCCGGTCAGATTCGCCTGGCCCAGATAGCCGACACCTACGCCGCGGCCGGCGACATACAACTCCCCGACCACCCCTGGCGGTACCCGACGCAACGACCCGTCGAGCACGAACAGCGCCGAGCTCGGAACCGGCGCACCGATCGACGGAGCGCCCGTCCCAGGCACCAGAGGCGCAGTCCTGGAAGCACATATCGTGGTCTCGGTCGGGCCGTACGCATTGACCATCATGCGTCCGGGCGCCCAGCGATCCACCAACTCGGCCGGGCAGGCCTCACCAGCCACCAACAACGACACTGCACCCAAACGCTCGGGCGACAGCAGTGCGACCGCTGAGGGCGTCTGGCTCAAGACGCTGACCTGCTCGGCGACGAGCAGCGTCTGCAGGTCTTCTGGCGAGCGGGCCACTGACTCGGGAACGACGACCAGCCGCCCGCCGTGCAGCAACGCGCCCCAGATCTCCTCTACCGAGGCGTCGAAGGCGTACGAATGCCATTGCGTCCACGTCTGTCCCGCCAGGAACGTGTCAGACGAGCCCAGTAGCTCGGTCACGTTGCGATGGGTGATCGCCACTCCCTTGGGAACGCCGGTGGTTCCCGAGGTGTAGATGATGTAGGCGATGTCGTCCGGCTCCGGCGCGGACAACGCGGTGCCCTCGAGGCCGTCGAGGCCCGGGTGCGAGGCATCCGCTGCATCATCGACCTCGATGACCTGCAGGTCGCACCCGGCCAGTCGATCGGCCAGGCCGGTGGTGACGATCGCGGCTGCCGGCGCGGCATCGGCGAGCATGAATTCAATTCGCGCATCGGGCAATACGGGGTCGATCGGCAGGTACGCCGCCCCCGCCTTGAGCACCGCCAGCATCGACACGACCGCTTCTGCGGAACGCTCCGCCAGCAATGCCACGCAGGCACCTGCCCTCACACCGTGAGCTGCCAGCGTGTGCGCCAACCGAGTTGCCGCCTCGTCGACTTCCCCGTACGACATGCGGCGGCCGCCGAAACTGATCGCCACCGCCTCAGGCGCTCGGGCGACCTGTTCGGCGAACAACACCGGAATCGAGACGGGAACCGGTGTCGTGGCGGGCTCACGCGTCGCCAGTACCGACCGATTGCCCCACGCATCCAGTCGGGCAAGCTCGGCTTCGTCCAGCAGGTCCAGGGACGAGAGCCGCTGGGTGGTGTCGGCCGTCATCGCCGCCAGGACCCGCTGCCACCGCGCGATCAGTGTTTCGATGCTGTCCGTGTCGAACACATCGGTGCGGAACTCCACTGCCCCACCGATTCCGGCGGGCGCACCTTCGGACGTCCAGCGTTCTCCGAGCGAGAACGTCAGATCCATGCGGGCGGTCTGGGTGTCCACGGGCAACGGGGTCACATCGAGGTCGCCCAGGCTCAGCCCGTCGGCGGGGCCGGTGTCCTGCCAGGGAAGGTTCTGCCACGCCAACGCCACCTGCACCAACGGGTGGTGTGCGAGACTGCGGGTCGGGTTGAGCCGTTCCACCAGAACTTCGAACGGAACGTCCTGATGCTCGAAGGCGGCCAAGCTGCGCGTGCGCACCTGGGCCAGCAACTCCGCCACGGTGGGATCACCGGTCAGATCCGCGCGCAACACCAGATTGTTGACGAAGAAACCGACCAGCTCCTCGAGTGCCGGGTCGCGACGCCCGGCGATCGGGAACCCCACGGCCACATCCGAACTCGCGCTCAGCCGGGAAAGCAGGGTAAGCAGCGCGGCCTGCACCACCATGAAACTGGTCGCCCCGTGCTCGGCGGCCACCGCGTTCACCCGCTGCTGCAGCTCGGCGGGCCATTCGACCTCGACAGTGGAACCGCGCTGATCGGCAACCGGCGGGTATGGACGATCGGTGGGCAATGCCAGGCGTTCGGGGAGGCCGGCGAGGGCGTCTTCCCAGTAGCCCAGCTGCGCGGCGATCGGGCTGTCACGGTCCTCGAGATCGCCCAGCTGCGTACGTTGCCACAGCGTGTAGTCGACGTACTGCACAGGCAATGGCGCCCAGTCGGGCGCCTGCCCGGCGCACCGGCCGGCGTACGCCACACTCAGATCGCGCACCAGCGGGGTCAGTGACCAGCCGTCGGCAGCGATGTGGTGGACCACGGCCACCAGGACGTGCTCATCCTCGGCGACGCGGAAAACCTTTGCCCGCATCGGGATTTCGGAACTGAGGTCGAAGCTGTACCGGACGGCTGCGTCGATGGCCGCGTCCAGCTCGCCGTCCGCCCAGCCGGTGGCATCGACGACCGTCCAACCGAAGTCCGCGCGGTCGATCGGCATCACCACCTGGCGAGGTGTTCCGTCGGGTGAGTCGAACAGCGTGCGCAGGCTCTCATGGCGAGCGACCACGTCGCCCAGCGCCGCGCCCAACGCGTCCGCGTCGAGCCGACCGTGAAGCCGCAGGCCGACCGGCATGTTGTAAACCGGGGACGGCCCTTGCAGCTGGTCGACGAACCACAACCGATTCTGGGCGAACGACAACGGAATCACAGCAGGGCGCTCACTCGCCACCAGCGGGTTCACCGCCCCCGCGCGTTCACCGATACACAGCGCCAACTGCGCAACGGTGGGAGCTTCGAACACCGTGCGTACCGAAAGTTCGGTATCCAGGCTGGCATTGATCGCCGAAACCAGCCGCATCGTCGAGACGGAGTCCCCGCCCAGATCGAAGAAGGAGTCGTCGGCACCGACGCGCTCCACACCCAGCACCCGAGCGTAGATCCCGGCCAGGATCTCCTCGTCCGCGCCGGACGGCGCGCGGTAATGGTCGGTATCGCGGTAGTCCGGCGCCGGTAGTGCCCGGGTGTCGAGCTTGCCGTTCACCGTCACCGGCAGCGCAGCGAGGGCCACCACCGAGGCGGGAACCATGTAGCCCGGCAGCCGTTCGGCCAGTGCCGCACGCGCTCTGACCGGATCGGCAGTCCCGGTGATGTAGCCCACCAGACGCTTGTCACCCGGCTGATCCTCGCGGGCGATCACCGCCGCTTGGTCCACCCCTTCCAGCGCGGTCAGCGCCGACTGGATCTCGCCGAGTTCGATGCGGTACCCGCGGATCTTGACCTGCTCATCGGCTCGGCCGAAGTAATCCAGCTGCCCGTCGGCTCGCCATCGCACCAGGTCGCCGGTGCGGTACATGCGCGTGCCGGGTTCCCCGAACGGACATGCCATGAAGCGCGATGCGGTCAGTCCCGCCCGGCGCCAATACCCGATGCCGACGCCGGCGCCGGCCAGGTACAACTCACCTACCACGCCTGCCGGTACCGGCCGCAGCCATTCGTCCAGCACGAAGAACGCCGCCCACGCTGTCGGTGCTCCGATCGGCGGGGCACCCGAACCGGCTGCCAAAGGCGCACTGGCACACAACCACATCGTGGTCTCGGTCGGGCCGTAGACGTTGACCATCACCCGTCCCGGCGCCCAGCGATCCACCAACTCCGGCGGGCAAGGTTCTGCACCGATCACGAGTGATGTCGCGGCCAGGCCCTGCACCGGCAGCACTCCCACGGCCGACGGGGTCTGGGTCAACACCGTGACCCGTTCGCGCACCAGAAGGGCGTGGAAATCCTCGGGCGAACGGGTCACCGAGTCGGGCACCACCACGAGCCGGCCACCGTGCAGCAGCGCACCCCAGATTTCCCACACCGAGAAGTCGAACGCATACGAATGGAACTGCGTCCACACCTGTCCCGGCTCCAGCGGCACACCGATCTCGAGCGAGTCGAACAGCTGCGCCACGTTGCGCTGGGTGACTGCCACCCCCTTGGGCTGCCCGGTGGTGCCCGACGTGTAGATGATGTGGGCCATGTCGTCGGGGGCCGGTGCCGCCAGTGCCGTACTGGGCTGGTCGGCGACGACCGGGTCCGCCACGTCGAAGATCATCAGGCCGTGCCCATCGAACCGGTCGACCAACTCAGTCGTGGTGACCGCGGCGATCGGGGCAGAGTCGGTCAGCATGAACTCGACGCGGGCCTCGGGAAGCGCCGGGTCGATCGGCAGATAGGCCGCGCCACTCTTGAGCACCGCCAGGATCGCCACGACGGCCTCCGCGGAACGCGGGAACATCAACGCGACCCGCTCGCCGGGGCCCACTCCCCGACTGACGAGCAAGTGCGCCAACCGATTCGCGGACTCATCGAGTTCCCGATACGTCAGCGACCGGTCGCCACAGACCAGCGCCACCGCCTCTGGCGCCCGCATCACCTGCGCCGCGAACAGCTCCGGCACCGACGCCGGCTGCGCCAGGTTGGACAGCACCGCCCGATTGCCCCACTGGGCAAGGCGCGTGCGCTCGGCCTCGTCGAGGAGGCTCACCGCCGAGAGCGCACGACCCGGATCGGTCGTCATCGCCTCCAGCACAGCCTCGATCCGCTCGGTGAGCACATCGATGTCGGCGGTGTCGAAGACGGCGGTGTCGTATTCGAGACGCAGGCGAAGTTCATCACCGGGTATCGCTTGCATCGTCAGCGGGTAGTCGGTCGATTCGTGACTGGTGAAATCGATGATCTCCAAGCCGTCACCGGCGCCGGATAACGCAGCGGTGTCGACCGGGTAGTTCTCGAACACGAACAGGGTGTCGAACAGCCGGTCATGGTCGGTGATGCGGTGGATCTCGCTGAGCGAAAGATGTTGGTGCTCAAGAGTCTTGGTTTGAGCGTGTTGCAGCTGGTCAAGCAGGTCGGAGGTGGTGGTCGCCGCGGTGATGTCAGCGCGCACCGGCACCGTATTGATCAGCAGGCCCACCATCGACTCCGCGCCGACCACCTCGGCCGGCCGCCCGGAGACCACGGTGCCGAAGGCGATGTCACGCTGGCCGGTCAGTGAGTTCAGCAGGAGCGCCCATGCGCCCTGCAACACGATGTTGGCGGTGGTGCGGTGCGAGCGCGCGAGCTCGGTGACCGCCCGGGTGATCTTCGCGGACAGTTGATGTGCCCGCACGCCGCGCTGCCCCGGCTCGGACTTCTGCGACGAGTCGACGAGGGTGGGGGTGTCAAAACCGTCCAGCACCTCACGCCAGGCCGCATGTGCTGCCTCGATGTCGCGATCGGCCAGCCACCTGATGAAGCTGCGATACGGCGTGGCCGCGGGCAGCCGGTGACCGTGGTAGGAGGCGAAGATCTCCTGCAGCAGGATGGGCAGCGACCAGCCATCGAGCACGATGTGATGATTGGTGAGCACCACCCGGTGGCTGTTGTGTGCGGTGCGGACGACCGCCACCCGGAAGGCCGGCGGATGTGCCAGATCGCAGACCGCGGCGCGTTCCTCAGCGCATACCTGCCGGATCTGCTCCTCGGTTGCGGCGCCGCCCAATTCGACATAGCGCCACCCTGCGGCGGGATCAGCCGGGATGACCTGCACCGGTTCGTCGAACTGTTCGCAGAATCGGGCCGCGAGATGCGGATGGCGGTTGGCCACTGCCTGCACGGCATCCCGGAGCCGGTGCTCGTTGAGCGCACCGGCGACGGTGATGTCCAACTGCACCACGTACAGGTCGTCATCGGAGCCCTGCACGGTGCTGCTGTGAAAGACGAGCCCCTGCTGTAATGCGGTCAGCGGCAGGATGTCTGCCACCCGGTTCTGCCGTGACAACTCATCGATCTCGTGCTGGCTGAGCCGGGCAGGCGCGATGTCCGACGGGGTCAGTCCGCCCCCACCGTTTCGCACGTGCTCGCAGATGCCGGCCAGGGCGTCCAGCCACAGCCCGCTGAGCCGGTTGATCTGTGCCCCATCGACGGTCGACGGCGCCCAGGTCCAGTTCGCCTGCAACTGCGGGCCGGTCTCGGTGTCGATGGTGCCCGCATTGAGCGCCACGGTGTGGGACAACGGCATGGGCATGGCCGCTGCCGCGCCGGTCGCCGACAGCCCGTCCGCTGAGATCCGCCACAGGTCGTCGGTCGTCTCGGCGGCTCCGCCCCCGAGGCGCCCCAGGTAGTTGAACCCGATCGTCGGGTCGACGCCGTCGAGATCGACGTCGGCGTTCAGGTAGCGCAGTAGCCCGTACGTCAGCGGATCGGGCAGCGAACGCACCTGTTCCTTCGCGTCTTTGATCGCCGCGCCCAACGCTGCATCACCGGTCACCACTTGGGACCAGGACAGTCCGCTGACGTCGTCCCCGAAGTTCATGGCCACCGGATACTTGGCGGTGAACCACCCGACCGTGCGCGACAGGTCGATGGTCAGATCGGCGCTTCCATCCAGGTCTGCCAGTTCTTCTTGGCGGCCGTGCCCTTCGACGTCAACGGCGATCGGCCTACCGGGTGTGCCCAACGCTCCTGAGAACTCAGCCACCGCAAGCCCGAACGCGATCAACAAAATGTCCTGCACCCCGGCGTGGAACGCCGTCGGCACCTCGCCGAGCAACATGCGCGTGGTTTCCGCGTCCAACGACACCCGCAGCTGCCCGGCGGTCTCGTAGGTATCGACGTCGGGTTGCACTGTCGGTAACGCCGCTGGAGTGGCCGCTACCTGCCGCCACGCGTCGGCCTGGGCCACAACGTCCGGATGACCGGCGTGCGCGTGCAGCAGTTCGGACCACCGCGCGAAAGATGTGCCGGCCGGCGGCAGGGCCACGGGTTGCCCACCGCGATGCTGCGACCAGGCGATGTTGAGGTCTTCCAACATGATTCGCCACGACACCGCGTCGACGGCCAGGTGGTGGACGACCAACACCAGTTGGCTCGTCGAGTTCACCCACAGCGCGCTCAGCATCACCCCGGTCGCCGGGTTCAACCGTGACCGCGCCGCGACCAGCGCCTCATCGGTCAACGTGCCCACGGATCGCACGCACTCTCGTGCGTCCACCGAGCCGGGTTCGGGCACCGTCAACGACCAGTCATCGGCACCATCGCGCCCGGCCCGCAGCCGGAGCATGCCATGGCGATCAATCAAGGCCTGCAACAGGATTACGACATCGGCCTCAGAAACACCCGCAGGAGCTTGCACGAGCACCGTCTGGTTGAACTCATCGACCGGGCCGGTGCTTTCAACGTTGTTCAGCCACCGAATGATCGGTGTTGCCGGTACCGGCCCGACGCCTTCGTCAACCGGGCCATGAGAGCCGCCGGCGACCTCGGCGACCCGCGCCAGCCGCGCCACGGTCTGCTCGACGAACACATCGCGCGGGCGGCACACCAAGCCGGCTGCCCGAGCCCGGGCAACCACTTGCATCGACAGAATGCTGTCTCCGCCGAGGTCGAAGAACGAGTCGTCGACTCCGACCCGCTCCAGCCCGAGCACCTGGGCGTAGATATCGGTCAGGACCTCTTCGACGGCATCCGTCGGCGCGCGATAGGCATCCCCGGAGCCGTAGTCGGGAGCGGGAAGTGCTCGGGTGTCCAGCTTTCCGTTGACCGTCAGAGGCAGCGCGTCGAGTACCACAACCGCGCCCGGAACCATGTACGCCGGCAGCCGGTCGGCGAGTTCGGCGCGAAGACTGGCCGGTTCGCCGGTGCCGGTGATGTAGCCGACGAGGCGCTTGTCACCGGGACGGTCCTCACGGGCGATCACCGCCACCTGCTCCACACCGTCGAGAACGGCCAAGGCGGCCTGGACTTCACCGAGTTCGATGCGATAACCGCGGATCTTGACCTGTTCATCGGCGCGACCCAGGTACTGCAACTGCCCGTCCGGGCGCCAGCACACCAGGTCCCCGGTGCGATACATGCGCGTACCGAGCCCACCGAACGGACACGCGACAAACCGCGAGGCGGTCAAGCCGGTTCTGCCTACGTAGCCATATCCCAGGCCCGCACCTGCGACGTACAGCTCACCGATGACTCCGGCAGGCACCGGACGAAGCCACTCGTCGAGCACCAGTAGCGCGGCTCCGGGAACCGGTGAGCCGATGGGCACGCCGTGGCCGGCTTCCAGGGGCGCACTGATCGCCACGCACATCGTGGTCTCGGTGGGTCCGTAGGCGTTGATCATCACGCGGCCGGGAGCCCACTGGTCGACGACCTCGGGTGAGCAGGCTTCTCCGACCACGACCAACGCCGCCGACTCCAGGCCCTCGGTCGGCAACGCCCTTACCGCAGAAGGAGTCTGAGTGAGAACGTCGACTCGTTCGCCAACCAGCAAGGCATGGAAATCGTCCGGTGAGACCGTGATGTCCTCGGGTACGACCACTACCCGTCCACCACGGAGCAGAGCGCCGAAGATCTCCCACACCGAGACATCGAAGGCCAGGGAGTGACACTGGGGCCACACTCCCGGGCGAGGCAGCCCGGCGTCGAGTGACTCCAGCAGCTGGGTCACGTTGTGATGGGTGACCGCAACACCTTTGGGCACACCGGTGGTACCCGAGGTGTAGATCAGGTAGGCGATGTCGTCTGCGTGCGGCGCCGGCATCTCACCACTCGGCTGGAGCGCGAGGGTGCCGATCTCGCTGACGTCGACAACCGCGACGCCGTGCCCCTGCAGTCGATCGGCCAGATCGGTCGTGGTGACGGCGGCAACCGGACCGGCGTCGGTCAGCACGAACTCAAGCCGGGCATCGGGCACCACCGGATCGATCGGCAGATACGCCGCTCCGGTTTTGAGGATCGCCAGGATGGCGATGATCGCCTCAGCGGACCGGTTGAACAGCAGTGCGACGCACTGCCCTGGGCCCGCTCCCCGGCCGATCAGCAAGTGCGCCAAGCGGTTCGCGGATTCGTCGAGATCGCGGTAGGTCCATGAGCGCTCACCGGCGGTCAGCGCCACCGCCTCGGGGGTACGGGACACGTGCTCGGCGAACAGCGCGGGAACCGAGATCGGCCTGGGCGCCGGCCGGGTCAGCGTTTCGAGGTTGCCGAGGTCCGCGAGGCGGGCGTGCTCATCCTCGCCGAGCAGATCGACCGACGACAGCCGCGCGGTCGGGTCGGCCGTCATGGACGTGAGCACCCGCTGCAACCGGGCGATCAGGGTTTCGATGGTGTCGGCATCGAACACGTCGGTGCGGAATTCCACCGTCCCGCCGATGCCGGCCGGCTCACCGGACTCGGTCCGGCGTTCAGCCAGCGAGAAGTTCAAATCCATTCGGGCGGTGTGGGTGTCCACGGGCATCCGGGTGACCTGCACATCGCCCAATGCCATCCCGGCAGCCGAATCATTGACATCATGCCCGGCGAAGTTCTGCCATGCCAGCGCCACCTGGATCAACGGGTGGTGGGCCAGCGACCGGGTCGGGTTCAGTTGTTCGACGAGGACTTCGAACGGCACATCCTGGTTGTCGAACGCGGCCAGGCTGCGTGCCCGTACCTGAGCCAGGACCTCGGTGACGGTCGGGTCACCGGCCAGGTCCACCCGGAGCACCAGTGTGTTGACGAAGAAACCGACCAGTTCATCCAGCGCGGGATCACGGCGGCCGGCGATCGGGAAACCCACCGCCACATCGGAACTCGCGCCGAGCTTCGACAGCAATGTCAACAGCGCCGCTTGTACCACCATGAAGGTGGTCGCGTTGTGTTCACGCGCCACCCGGGCCACTTGTTGCTGCAACCCGGCGGGCCAGTCCACTCGCATCGTGGCACCGCGCTGATCGGTCATCAGTGGGTACGGCCGATCGGTCGGCAGGTCGATGCGCTCGGGCATGTCGGCCAGCGCGTCCCGCCAGTAGCTGAGCTGCGTGGCGATACGGCTCTGGCTGTCCTCGAAGTCACCGAACTGCGCACGCTGCCACAACGTGTAATCGGCGTACTGCACCGCCAGCGGCGCCCAGTCGGCGGCCTGCCCTGCACACCGGTTGGCGTAGGCCACCCCGAGATCGGCCACCAGCGGGGTGACCGACCAACCGTCCGCGGCGATGTGATGCACCACCGCGACGAGCACGTGCTCGTCATCGGCCAGCCGGAACAGCTTTGCCCGCAGAGGAATCTCGGCAGACAGGTCAAAAGTATGCCGCGACGCGGCCTCGATGCCGGCCTGCACCTGCGCCGGCGTCCAGCCGCTGGCATCGACAACTTCCCAGCCGAGTTCGGCATGTCCTGAGGCCATCACGATCTGGCGCGGGATGCCGTCGGGCGCGGCGAACAGGGTGCGCAGGCTTTCGTGGCGAGCCACCACGTCGGCCAGCGCCGCGCTCAATGCCTCGACATCCAGTGCACCGGTCAGCCGGAACGCGGCCGTCATGTTGTAAACCGGTGACGGGCCCTGCAATTGGTCCAGGAACCACAAACGTGACTGGGCGAACGACAGCGGCACGACCGCAGGCCGTTCAGCGGCCACCAAGGGCTCCAACCGGGCCTCTGCCCCACCGACCCGCAGTGCGAGCTGTGCCACCGTGGGCGCATCGAACAGGGAACCCACCGTGATACCGGCCCCCAACGATGTGTTGATCGCAGCGACCAGACGCATCGCGGACAACGAGTCCCCGCCCAGATCGAAGAACGAATCGTCGATCCCCACCCGAGCCAGACCGAGGACACGAGCATAGATGTCGGCCAGGATCTCCTCGACCGGGTTCGCCGGGGCGCGATAGTGATCGGTGTCGAGATAGTCCGGTGCCGGTAGAGCACGCCTGTCGAGTTTGCCGTTCACCGTCAGAGGCACCGCATCGATCGCCATCACCGCGGACGGGACCATGTAGCTCGGGAGCCGCTCGGCCAGCCGCGCGCGGATCTGGCCTGGCTCGGCCGTTCCGGTGACATAGCCGACCAGACGCAATGCCGCGCGATCGTCCTCGCGAGCGATCACGACGGCTTGTGTCACGCCGTCGACTGCGGCCAGCGCGGCCTGGACTTCACCGAGTTCGATGCGGTACCCGCGGATCTTGACCTGCTCGTCAGCACGTCCCAGGTACTGCACTTGACCGTCAAGGCCCCACCGCACCAGATCACCCGTGCGGTACATGCGGGTTCCCGGCGCCCCGAAGGGACAGGCGACGAAACGGGAAGACGTCAGGCCTGCCCGGCGCCAATATCCCGTTCCCACACCGCGGCCGGCGATATAAAGCTCACCGACCACTCCGGGCGCCACCGGCCGCAACCAGGAATCAAGTATGAACAGCGCTCCGCCGGCGACCGGTGCGCCGATCGGCACCACCGATCCCGGAGTGAGGGGTGCGCTGATCGATGCGTAGACGGTGGCCTCGGTGGGACCGTAGGCGTTGATCATCACTCGTCCGGGCGCCCAGCGGTCCACCAGCTCAGGAGGACAGGCTTCGCCGGCCACCACCAACGCCGCCGACTCAAGACCCTGCGGTGAGATCATGCCCGCGGCCGACGGGGTCTGACTCAATACGGTGACGTGTTCGGCCACCAGCAAATCGTGGAAATCATCGGGTGATGCGGCGACCGATTCCGGTACCACCAGCAGGCGTGCGCCATGGAGCAACGCACCGAAGATCTCCCACACCGAGACGTCGAAGCTGTACGAGTGCCACTGCGTCCATACCTGCCCAGGTCCCGATGACACGTTGTCGTCGAGGGAGCCGAACAGTCCCGGCACGTTGCGATGCGGGATGGCAACGCCTTTCGGCACACCCGTCGTGCCGGACGTGTAGATGATGTAAGCGGTGTCGTCGGGAGACGGGGCCTGCATCGCAGTCCCCGGCCGGCCTTCGGCGGCATCGTCGATATCGATGACGGGGACATCAATCCCGTCCAGGAGAGAACGTCCTCCGGCCGCGGTGACCGCGACGATCGGCTCGGCATCTTCCAGCATGAATGCAATGCGGGCCACCGGAAGCGCCGGATCGATCGGCACGTAAGCCGCTCCGGTCTTCAGCACAGCCACAATCGCCACGATGGCCTCGGTCGACCGGGAGAACAGCAGCGCCACAACCTCGCCCGGGCCCGCGCCGTGGGCGGACAATACGCGCGCGAACCGGTTGGCGGCCTCGTCGAGTTCCCGGTAAGTCATCGACCGGCCCTCGAAAGTGACCGCGACCGCGTCCGGAGTGGATGCCACCTGCTCGGCGAACAGTGCCGGAATCGACTTCGCCGTCACCGGTTCCGTCAAGACCGCCCGGTGACTCCACTCGTTCAGGCGGGCGTGCTCAGCGTCACCGAGCAGATCGACCGATGACAACGGCCGCTCCGGATCCGAGGTCATCGCTGCCAGAACTGCCTTCAGCCGCTCAACCAAGGCCTCGACGGCGACCGGGGCGAAGACCTCGGTGTCGTACTCGACACGGAGCTGCATTTCGCGTTCGACGCGGGAACCCGATTCGCGGCCCGGGAGGGCTTGCACCGCCAGCGGGTAGTGGTTGGATTCGCGGAAATCGAACCCGGTGACCGCCAACCCGTCGACGCCCGACAGCGCGGTGGTGTCGATCGGGTAGTTCTCGAAAACGAGGAGGGTGTCGAACAACCTATCCTGACCGCTGATGCGGTGGATGTCGCTGAGCGCCACGTGCTGATGCTCGAGCGTGTCGTTGTGGGCACCTTGCAACTGACGCAACAGATCTGCGGTGGTGGTGTTCGGTTTCACCGTGGCCCGCACCGGCAATGTGTTGATCAGCAGGCCCACCATCGAATCCGAGCCCTCGACGTCGGCCGGCCGCCCCGAGACCGTCGTGCCGAATGCGACATCATGCTGGCCGGTCAGCGAGCTCAGCAGGAGCGCCCAGGCGCCCTGCAGCACGACGTTGGTGGTGCTGTGATGGGTGCGCGCCAACTCGCCGATTGCGCGGGTGGTCTCCTCCGGAAGCCGGAATGTCTCGATACCCCGCTGTCCCAGCCTGTTTCGATCGGCCGGTCCCACCAATGTCGGTGTGTCGAATCCGGCCAACATCTCGCGCCATACCTCATGGGAGCCGGCGCGATCCCGTTCGCCGAGCCAGGTGACGAACCGGCGATACGGCGCGGCTGCGGGCAACCGTTGCCCACCGAAGCCGGCGAAGATCTCCTGCAGCAAGATCGGCATCGACCAGCCGTCGAGCACGATGTGGTGCGCCGTCAGCACGAACCGGTACCGGTCATCGGCGATGCGAATGACGCAGGCCCGGAAGGCGGGTTGGTTTTCGAGATCGCAGACCGCGGCACGTTCGACGGCGCAGATGTCCTGGATCTGCTGATCAACGCCAATACCGTTGACGTCCAGTTCGATACACCGCCACGGCGCCACGGGATCCGCGGGTACGACCTGCACCGGCTGCTCGAACTTCTCGAAGAAGCGGGCAACCAGGTGCGGATGTCTCCGGACCACCGCCTGGACCGCCTCGCCGAGCCGCTCCTGATCGAGCGGGCCGCTCAACGCAATATCCAGTTGCATCGCATAAACGTCGCGAGAGCCCCGAGCGGTCCCCGCATGGAACAGCAATCCCTGTTGCAACGGCGTCAGCGGCAGGACATCGGAAATCCGGTGCTGCCGGCTGAGTTCGTCGATCTGCTGCTGGCTCAGCGCGGCAGGAGCGATGTCCGACGGGGTCAGCCCGCCGCCACCGTTTCGCACGTGCGCGCAGATTCCGGCCAGCGCATCGAACCACAGTTGGCCCAGTCGGCTTACTTCCGTGCGGTCCAGGACTGAGTGCGCCCATGTCCAGTCGGCGTTCAGCAGCACGCCCGTGTCGGTATCGACGGTGGCTGCGTTGAGCTCGAGGGTATGCCCGAGTGGCGTGGGAACCGCCCCGGCCAGGCGGGTCAACGACAAGCCCTCAGAACGCATCCGCCAGACATCACCGGAGGCGTCTCCCACAGCCCCACCCAGGCGGCCCAGGTAGTTGAACGCGATCGCCGGGTCCGGCCCGGCCAGCTCAATTTCTGGGTTCAGGTAACGCAGCAGGCCGTAGGTGAGACCGTCTGGCAGAGCTCGCAGCTGCTCCTTGGCGGCTTTGACCACTGCACCGAGCGTTGCGTCACCCGCCTTCACCTGCGTCCAGGGCAATCCGTGCAGGTGGCCCCCGAAGTCGAACGACACCGGGTACTTCGCGGTGAACCAGCCCACGGTGTGCGACAGGTCGATGTCGAGGCCGGCAGTTACACCCAAATCTGCCAAGTCCTCTTGGCGCCCGTGCCCCTCTACATCGATGGCAATCGGTGCGCTGCTGCGCGAGAATTCGGCGACCGCCAACCCGAACGCAATCAACAAGATGTCTTGGGTGCCTGCATGAAACGCGGCGGGCACTTCGCCGAGAAGCATGTGGCTGGTCTCGGCGTCCAACGTCATCGACAGCTGCCCCGCGGTCTCATAGGTATCGACCTGGGGTTGCGATGCGGGCAATGCCGGCGGTGTGGCCGCCACCTGTCGCCACACGTGCGCCTGGTCCACCACATGCGGGTTCAGTGCAGCCTGAGACAGCAGGTCCGCCCATCGGGCGAACGACATGCCGGCGGGCACCAGCGTCACCGGCCGACCGCTACCATGCTGCGCCCAGGCGACATTGAGATCCTCCAGGAGGATTCGCCACGACACGCCATCGACCGCCAGATGGTGAACGATCAGCACCAGCTGACTCGTGGAAGTCACCCACAGCGCGCCGAGCATTGCCCCGGCGGCCGGGTCCAGCGTTGACCTCACCGATACCAGGGCGTCGTCAGACAACACATCCACCGAGTGCACGCATCCGGCGGCGTCGACCGAACCCGCTTCGGGCACCGTCAACGACCATCCGCCGGCGCCGTCGTCCTCGGCACGCAATCGGAGCATGCCGTGCCGATCGAGCAAGGCCTGCAACAGAACTACGACGTCGGCCTCGGTAACACCCGCAGGAGCTTGCAACAGCACCGTCTGGTTGAACTCGTCGATCGGGCTGTCGGCTCTTCCCAGGTTCTTCAGCCACCGCATGATCGGGGTAGCCGCCACCGGTCCGAGGCCCTCGTCAGCCGGTTCGTCGGTCACACCCGTCGACTCGACCACCTGGGCCAGTCGGGCCACAGTCTGCTGGACGAAGATGTCCCGCGGGCGACACGTCAGGCCCGCGGCCCGGGCGCGCGAGGCCACCTGCATCGACAAGATGCTGTCGCCACCCAACTCGAAGAACGACGCATCGACGCCGACACGGTCCAGTCCGAGGATCTGGGCGTAGATCCCGGCCAGGATCTCCTCGGTCGGAGTCGACGGGGCCCGATAGTCATCGATGTGCTGGTATTCCGGTGCAGGCAAAGCCTTCTTGTCGAGCTTGCCGTTGACCGTCAACGGGACAGCCTCGATGGCTACCACCGCGGTGGGCACCATATAGGCCGGCAGCTTCTCCCCCAGCGCGGCACGGGCTGCCGACGGATCGGCGGTCCCGGTGATGTAGCCGACCAGACGCTTGTCGCCGGGACGGTCCTCACGGGCGATCACCACCGCCTGCTCGACCCCATCCAAAGCCGTCAACGCCGACTCGATCTCACCCAACTCGATGCGATAGCCACGAATCTTGACCTGCTCATCGGCCCGCCCGAGGTACTGCAACTGCCCATCGGAGCCCCAACAGACGAGATCCCCGGTGCGATACATCCGCTGTCCCGGCGCTCCGAACGGACACGCCACAAATCGCGACGCGCTCAACCCGGCTCGGCCAACGTAGCCGGCAGCCAAACCCGCACCAGCCACGTACAACTCGCCCACCACACCCGCAGGCATGGGCCGCAACCAATCGTCGAGCACGAAGAACGCGAGATCGTCCAGAGGTACACCGATCGGACTGACCGCGTTCCCCACATCGGCCGCGGTGATCTCCCGGAACGACGCATGAACCGTCGTCTCGGTGATCCCATACATATTGATCAACCGCGGCAGCCTCGGGTGTTCAGCCAACCACGGAGCCAGCCGCTGCGGTTCCAGCGCCTCACCGCCGAACACCACAGCGTCGAGCGCCAGCCGGTTTTCCGGCCGGGCGGTATCCACCGCTTGCAACGCGTAGAACGCCGAGGGTGTCTGACTCAACACACTCACATGTTCATCGACCAACAACGCGTGGAACTCTTCAGGCGATCGTGTCACCGATTCGGGCACCACCACGAGCCGGCCACCATGCAGCAGCGCGCCGAAAACCTCCCACACCGAAAAGTCGAAAGCCAACGAATGACACTGCGTCCACACCTGACCCGCAGACAACTCGACATCGGCGTCCACCGCCCGTAGCAACCGCGCCACATTCCGATGCGCAACCGCCACACCCTTGGGCACACCCGTAGTACCCGACGTGTAGATCAGATACGCGATGTCGTCGGGCCTCGGCCCCATCGGTAGCGCCGTACACGGCTGGCTGTAGACCGCGCGGTCGTTGACATCGATCACCGTCAACCCACGTCCGCCCAACCGATCCACCAGATCAGCAGTGGTCACCACAGCCATCGGCGCGGAGTCAGAGAGCACGAAATCCAGCCGAGCATCAGGCACCGAAGGATCGATCGGCACATACGCCGCACCGGTCTTCAGCACCCCCATGATCGCCACGACCGCCTCAACCGACCGCGGGAACAACAGCGCCACCCGCAGCCCCGGACCCACACCCCGCTCAACCAGCAAGTGCGCCAACCGATTCGCAGCCGCATCCAACCCGCGGTACGACATCGAACTATCGCCGAAGCTGACCGCCACCGCCTCCGGATGACGAACCACCCGCTCGGCGAACAACTCCGGAATCGACAACGACACAGACACCGACCGACTCAAGGCGGCCTGATTACCCCAACCCTCGAGCTCCTCAAGCTCATCGCGGACGTCGATAGTCGCAAGCTGCCGGCCCGGGTCGGCGGTCATCGAGTTCAGAACCCGTTCGAAGCGATCCGCCAAATCTCGCGCGTCACAGCCGATGAACTGCTGGCCGACACCGGTCATGCTGAGAAAAAGGTCTTCGTCCTTCTTGAGGAAAACCAAACCGAACTGGTCCACCAGGCCGGTGTGGGTGACGGTCCCCCACCCGGGAGCATCACGGAAATCAGCCCTGGGAATAGTCGGAATGAAATTGATGGCCGGCCGGGCCGACGGCTGTCCCGTGCCCCGGAATCGCGACTTGTTCTCGATCGCGCGTAACGGGAATCGCTGATGGTCCAGCGCACCTCGGAACCGCCGGTCGACATGTTCACACAAGCCGGCCACTGTGGACTGCGGCGACATATCCAACATCAAGGGCACAACCCCGGACACCATCCCAGGCACCATCAGCGCCTCTGGACGCACCCGTCGGCTGACCGGAAGATCGAGTGCGACCTCGGATCCGCCGATCTCGCTCTGCACCAACAGCGCATACGCGGCGGTGATCACCGAGGCGCGGCGCACTCCCAGAGCTTTCGCCAGATCGCGGGCCCGGGCAACGACGGTGGGGTCCAGTTGGATTGGCGCAGAAGGCTCATACCCGGCGACCTGGTTTGCGACTCCGGGGGCCAGACCATGCCGGGGTTCACTCTCGGGCGGGATATTCGCGGCCCAATACGCCTGATCGTCGAGGTAATCGTCGGTAGCCTCGTAGTCAGACTCGCAGTCGATCAGGCTCTTCAATGACCCGAAGATTGCAGGTGGCATCGGCTCGGCACCAGCGATTGCTGTGTAGACAGCGGCAATCTGGTGACAGACCAGGCCCATCCCGATTCCGTCTATCGCGATGTGGTGGCAGCACACAAAAAAGTAGAACTCGTCGGCGCGTGTCTGCATCAGCGCGAACTTGAACAGCGGCCCGGTCAGAGGCATCGGAGTCTGCCGGATCGACGACGCTACCCGATACGCGTCCTGCTTCGGATCGCGGGACGAAGTCAGGTCATGGCGGGCAAGCTCGACATCCGGATAGTCAACTACCGTCTGGAAAACTTGGCCGTCTACCTCGGAGAAGGTAGCCCTCAGCGGTTCGGCCTCGTGCACCACGTGCCGAATCGCTTGTTCCAGCAGGTGATGCTCGATGGCGCCGTCGATCCGCGCAAGCATGCCCAGCTGCCACTTGACGCCGACGCGGCCGGTCTCCTCCGAGAGCCAAATGTCTAGCTGGCCCCGCGTGAGCGGAAATCTTTCGTGATCACATTCCATCGGTCGCGACCCACCGATTACTGATCAACAGTCCGACCCTGTGCCAACCTCTCGCGAAGACTCTTCGGCCTGATGTCGCCCCAATGTTGCTCGATGTACTCCAGGCAGGCGGCGCGGTCCGCCTCGCCGTAGACCACCCGCCATCCGGCCGGAACATCTGCGAAGGCCGGCCACAAGCTGTGTTGCTCCTCGTCGTTGATCAAGACGAAAAAACTGCCGCTGTCGTCGTCGAATGGATTGATGCTCACCAGTTCTCCACACCATCGAGGCAAGTTAAATGGAACACGTTCTAAACCTATCCTAAACAGCCCTGTGCGCAGCCAGTTTCAGGAAAATCGTCAATATTTGCTGCTCGCCATGGGTCACCCGGCGTGTTGCACCGTGTCCCATGGTCGGATCAACGTTAACGCGACGAATTAGCCACCAGCCCTTGGTCTGCGCAGGGTAGACCACCCACTGGTGCAGCCAACACCGGCAGTCGCGCCGGTGTTGTCAGTGTGTGCCAAATTTGCTCGCCGATAAGCACAGGCAATCGCGGGGAGCCGTCGAGCCACTGGGCGGCCGCTTAGAGTCCGTCAGCGAGACAAATTCAATCGATCAAACATGCTGTGCATCCGCTCAGGGCTCCGGCGGGAGATGCTCTCCGCAGAAAGGGCCCAGCACCCAAACCGACAACGTACGGTTGAGTAATACCGTAGGCCCGGAAGCTGCGACCGTGGATCGAGCCGGAGTGTGTGCTCCCGCAGCCGGCGATCAGCGTCGGTCGCAGGCCGAGGTCGTCGTGCCGGCAGCCGTACCGTCTAGTAGCTAGGGATCACGTAGAAGTGAGCAATACCGCGAAAACCGCACTGCCGCCTGGACCTCCGCTCCCCATGGTGGTGCAGTCCGCGTTGATGGCGGGCTTCGGTCTACGCTTTCTGAGGTGGTGCCAGAGCCGCTACGGAAATATGTTCACGTTACGTATTCCACTCTCAGGCACAGTCGTGTACCTTGCCGACCCCGCCGACATCAAGACCGTATACGCCGGTGACCCCCGTGTCTTTCACTCTGGCGAAGCGCATTGGTTTTTTCGTGGACTTCTCGGCGACAGCTCACTCTTCGTGCTCGACGAGGACGCACACCACTCCTTGCGTCGCCTGACGATGCCGGCGTTCCACCGCGATGCCGTCGCCCAACAGGCTGCTCAGATGACCGAGATTGCGGCCGCGAATATCGCGGGCTGGCCTGTCGGCAAGACCTTCCCGGTAGCGCCGATGACGACAGAGATCACGCTCGAGGTGATCCTGCGGACCGTGATCGGCGCCAGCGACCCGGCGCGACTGGCCGCGCTGCGTAAGGTGGTGCCACGGCTGCTCTACATGAAATCGTGGGAAACGCCGGCGATTACGAAGCCGAGCCTGCGACGCTACTGGCCGTGGCGCGGAGTCGGACGACGATTCGCCGAAACCGACGCCCTGCTCTACGCCGAGATCGCCGACCGTCGCGCCGACCCGAACCTGGCCGAGCGCACCGACGTGCTGGCCATGCTGGTCCGCGCCACCGACGACGACGGACGCACCATGTCCGACAGCGAACTGCGCGACCAGCTGCTGACTGCGATCGCAGCCGGACATGAGACCACCGCGACGGCACTGTCCTGGGCTCTGGAGCGGCTGACCCGCCACCCTGACTCGCTGGCAAAGGCCGTGCAGGCCGCCGATGCCAGCGCGGCAGGCGATCCGGCCGGCGATGAATACCTCGACGCGGTGATCAAGGAGACGCTTCGGATCCGTCCGGTGCTGTTCAGCTCGGGCCGGGTCCTCAAGAAGCCGACCGAGATTGGCGGATATCGGCTTCCGTCCGGCATCATGGTCGACCCGGCGATCGGGCTCGTGCACGCCAGCCCTGCCGTGTATCCAGATCCGGATAGGTTCGACCCGGAACGAATGCTCGGCACCACCGTGAGTCCGACGACCTGGCTGCCGTTCGGCGGCGGAAACCGTCGCTGCCTCGGTGCCACCTTCGCCATGGTCGAGATACGGCTCGTACTACGTGAGATCCTGCGCAGGGTCGAATTGGGCACCACCACTGCAGCCGACGAGAAGCAGAGGCCGAAGCACGTCACCTTCGTGCCGCATCGCGGCGGGGTGATTCATGTTCGCGGAATCAGAGACATCGCACCGACTTCGCCGGCGGCAATGACGTCACAATGTCCAGCAAACGTCCACAGGTCGGGCAACTCGCAGAAGTAGATTCGTCTTACGTCAAAGCCGACTGCGGCTGGCTAACTTCTCCACGAGGTCGGCGGTGGCCATCACACTGTCGGCCGGCTTGGTCATCTGTGCGGCGACCTCGCGGGCTCGGACGGCGTATTGGGGGTCGAGGATGGTGCGC
Source organism: Mycobacterium sp. DL99 (assembly GCF_004762045.1). Classification (GTDB taxonomy): domain Bacteria; phylum Actinomycetota; class Actinomycetes; order Mycobacteriales; family Mycobacteriaceae; genus Mycobacterium. The sequence continues at coordinate 3,179,782 of NZ_SJOM01000007.1, read as the reverse complement.
AGGTCTGCGACCAACGACTTTTCGGTGGTGCCCGAAAAGCGACGGGCAGTACCTACTTTCAGCCGTTTCACCCGCCTGCCCCACAGCGTCTGATCGAGATCCGTCGACAGGATCAGCGTGGGAACTCCGGCCCGCAGCCCCGCGGCCGTGGTGCCCAATCCCCCATGGTGCACGACCGCGCGGCACGCGGGAAAGGCGGCCGAGTAGTTCATCGCGCCGACGACCTTGATGTGATCGGACTGTGGGACGTCGCTCAAGTCGGTTCCCGCAGAACACACCAACGCCCGCTCGCCCAGCTCCGCGCAGACGGAGCTGATCATCGCGAGTGTCTTGGTGCCGGATTCCATCGGCAAGCTGCCGAAGCCGAAGAAAATCGGCGGCGTTCCCGCAGCAATCCACGAAGCGACCTCGTCATCGGCATCGCCGGGTAGATCCATCGTCAACGCACCGACAAAGGGCCGTTGATCAGACCATTGAGCCCATTCGGCCGCGAGGCCGGGAAAGCAGGCTTCGTCGTAGGCCTGGATCTCCAGGCATCCACGTTCGGTGAGCCGCCACGGTGAGGGTGATGTGGCCTTCGGCAGTGCAAGTTCACCGCGCTGAATGCCCTCGACTTTCTTCGCATTGCGCCACGCGACCCACTCAGAGGCCTTCATCGCGGAACGGCCCAACGGCGCCGGCAGAAACGGTACGAACTGGCCGTTGGCCCGTAACGGGAACAGGTGGAGCGTGGCCAACGGAATGTCGTAATACTCAGCGACGTTGCCCGCGGCGTCCTCGAAGTTCACGCCGGTGAACAGCAGGTCCGCACCGTCGGCGAGTGACGTCAGCGTGGCGATGATGTCCTTCCAGCACTGATGGAACGGCGCCACGACTTCGCGCCGCAACCGGATCATCTCGCGGACCTTCCAGAAATTGCGGAAGAAGTGGGTCCAGAAGTCGCGGTGCGCATCCAATACGGACTGCAGATCCGGTCCGTACGGGATCGCCGTCGGACCGGCCGCCTCGGCGAAAGAAACCAGATCAGGCGGGACAGCCATCTGCACGTCATGTCCGCGGCCGAGCAGCTCCCGGCCAACGGCAACCAAAGGCTCGATGTCACCGCGTGTGCCGTAGCTCGCGAGGACGAATTTCATCGTGGACTCTGGCCTCTCACTTACCTTGCGCGCCTGCGGAATGACAGCGCGATCCGTGCCGGCGCTACTTGCGCCACAGCACAGCAGTCCCGTCTATGTCGACGATCTCGGCGGTGATCCCATGCTCCGCCCGGTAGTCGGTGACGGCTTCCCGGCACGGCTTGAGGTCGTGGTAGTCGTCGATGATGCAGAAGCCCCCTGGAGACAGCCGCGGATAGAGCGCCTCCAGCGCTTGGATCGTGGATTCATACAGATCGCCATCGACCCGCAGTACAGCGATGCGATCGATCGGCGCATCGTGCAGGGTGTCCTTGAACCAACCGGGAAGGAAGCGAACCTGGTCGTCGAGCAGTCCGTAGCGCTGGAAGTTTGCCCTGACCTCAGTTTCGGACACGCCGAGGATTCCGGCGAGGCTCTGCGTCCTGAGGCCCTTGTCCGCTTTGTAGTTCTCGGGGTCTGCGGGTGGCAGGCCCTCAAACGAATCCGCCACCCAGACACTTCGCGTCTCATCGCCATAGGCAGCCAGTACGGCACGCATCAGGATGCAGGCCCCGCCGCGCCACACTCCACATTCGATCAGGTCACCCGGGATGTCCTCAGCCAGTACCGTCTCGACGCATTGCTGAAGACTGGTAAGTCGCTGCATTCCGATCATCGTCTCGGCCTCCGCCGGCCAATCGATGCCCAAGTCCCGTTTGTGCTGAACGAGCGTGCTGCGATTCTCGTTCGGAGTAGCGCGTGCGAGTCGATACGCCCCGCCGCGAACCATCATGCGGTTGAGGGTCTTGAAGTAAAGACGTCGCCGCAGTGTCCACTGCGCGGGCATCCGCTCGTGCATTCCGTACCTGGTGAGGTTGCCTCGGATCAGGTCGAGGTACAGAGATCGAACGTCGAGATCGGTCACGTGAAAAGGGCCCCCAGCTTGTATTTCCAGATGGTTTCGATGACTCTAGCTTCGAACGGACATGGACTCGGCGCGGTTTGGTTGATTCGGATTCGATAGTTGACTCGGCTGGTGCTGCTCGGTCGATGCGCCGAGCCCGATGAAGGGCCACCTAATCCAGACAGCTAGATTGATTGTGGCAGAGCGGATTTCCAGCTGTCCGACGCCTCACATCGCCTGTAGGACAAACCCGGTTTGGTCGCCGCGCTGCCGTCGGTTGAGCGATACCGCGCGTTTCTCCCACTCCCACAGCTGCTTGGGTCCGAACATTCGAAGAATCTTCGGGTCAGTCACCGGAACGTCGCGTCGATAGGCCTCGCTGCCGAGGAACTGGCCCAAATTCGAATCATCAAACGTCCTGACCACCCGCAGTCCGGCCTTCTCGGCCGCCATTGCCATTCCCTGACGTGACGGTATGACCATGTGCCGAGGCGCATCGGCCTGCACCCAGTCCGCCCGGTAAGTGGTCCAAGCCTCTGACGAGGTCGTGGGCACGCGAGCCAGGCACATACCTCCCGGAGCGAGCTTCTCGTACGCGACTTTGAGTGTCGCGACCGGGTCGGGAACGTGCTCGAGGGAATGATTGAACATCACGAGGTCGAATTTGCCATCGACAGCGCTCAAATCTCGTTTCATCAATGGCACACCTTCGGAAGACTCGCCATCGGCCGCGATGAACGGATCTGCACCGAGCAAACTGGTGAATCCAATTCTGCTCAAGCGGTCGAGCAGTGTGCCGGTACCACAACCGACGTCCAGAATTCGGGCGTCACGCTCAACGTCGAGTTGAGCGACCATGCTGATGACGTCTCCTCCGAGGAGCACGCGGAAGATCCCTTCAGATACCCGCGCCTTGATGAGGGCACCGAGCATCCGGTTGCCGCCACCGCGGAGCTTGTGCGCATCGTGTTGGGTAACCAGCCATTGGAACGCGCTGGGTTGGGCCGACGCACTGTGCGAGTAGTAGTTCTGCGGGTAATGGCGCATGAGCTCGTCGCCCGCGAGCTCATCGTGAATCTGCAGCGTGTCGCACTCAGTGCAGCTGAAGTATTCAAACAGCTCCCGAGTGCCGAACATCATCTCGCGAACTTCAATTGCCTGGTGGGGACCGGTCGATCCGCACAGCCGGCAATCTCTGGTAACCGCGTTCACTCGTCCAACCTCAGCGCCACCGGCGAAGCATAGCGTTTGCGGGTGCTGCCCGTGACGAAACCGTCTTGCCGCCGGGGCCGGTGCGTGGGCGAAGTTAGCTCTGGCAAGCCGACTTTGGTTCACGGTGACCTCTCAGGCAACTAGGGCTTCAAAAGAGCCGCCAGGCCGGAGCAACCTAGTAGTGTTTCGGCGGTGTGGGGTTCGGTGCTGGCGCTAGGTGTTCTGGTTGGGCTCGATCCCATGCGGCTGGGCATCACCCTGCTCGTGATCTCACGGCCGCGACCCGTGCAGAATCTGCTGATGTTCGGCGCCGGCTGTGTGACGGCATGCATTCCCACGTTGGTGGTTCCGCTGACGCTGCTGCACCTCACGCCGATGTTCAAGTCCACCGCGGAATCGTGGGCCAAGAGCTCCACGGGTGGTTACATCCAAATCGGCATGGGTTCGGTCGCGCTGATAACTGCCACGGTGCTGTCCGTGCACTTCTGGGTGCGCCAGCGGGCGGAAGTGCCGGCTCCCGATAGCGGTACGTCCACCCTGGTGTCGGATGCAAATACATCGACACCGGTCTCGCGACTCCTGGCCCGCGCGCAGGATGCCCCGGCAGAAGGTGGGTCGTTTTTCCGGCGGTTGTTGCGGCGCGGCCACGACGCGTGGGAAGACGGATCCCTTTGGGTCTCGTTCGTGATCGGCTTCTCATTTGCCGGTGCGCCACCCGACGTGGCCCTGTTCCTGCTTGCGATCGTCGTGGTCTCAGGAGCCGCGGTCGGCACGCAGATCACCGCGACCATCGCGTTCGTCGTCGGGATGCTCGCCGTTGTCGAGGTCGTCCTCGTCAGCTACCTGGCCGCACCTGCGAAAACTGAAGCTATCGTGCAACGGCTGCACGATTGGGCGTGGGCTCATCATCGAAAGATCCTGGTGGCCATGTGCGTACTCGCCGGCGCGATGCTGATCGCCAAGGGTTTGAACAGCGTCTGACCTGCAGGTGATAGCCAATTCCTCCGACGACCACCCGGTCAGGAGCGACTGGCGACCGCTACCGTCGGGCCCAGCCCGCGCCGGGTTCGAAACTCGACCTTGATGGATGGGTCGGCATGCCGACCCAGCGCAGTCAGCGCCGATGGGCTGTATGCGCGGAGCGAGCTTATGAATCCGTCGTGTTGCAACGGCGAGATGCTGATCAGCGGCAGCACCACCGCCAACAACGCAATGTGCAGGGGTGCGGGCGGCCTGGGAAGGTCGACTATCAGCAGCTTCTTCGCTGCCCGGGTACCCGCCGCGAACACGCGGGCGGCGAGCTCAGGGGGCAGGTGGTGCAACGACAACGCGAACACCGCGAGGTCGTAATAGCCTTCCGGCGCGTCGATCTCGGTCGCATCCATTTCCCGCACCGTGGCGCGTGGGTGTCTACCGAGGTCACCGTCCGCCATGCCCGCGACAAACGCGGGCTCGATGTCGGTGACCGTCACCTGAGCGGTCGGATGCCTGTCCAGTAGCTTGCGCGACAACCCGCCGAGGCCGGCGCCGAGTTCGAGGATCTTCGGCGAGGGCACGTCAGCCACCTCGCGAAGCACCATCCGGGCGCACTTGTCGTGAATACCGATCCCCCGCCGTCGTCCGGCGCGGTCGAGTGAATCCATGACCTTGCGTTTCAGATCGTCGACGTCGTCGCGATCCAGGTACTCCAGCCGATTGGTCTGCAATCGCCGGTCCAGCCAGGAAGCGTCTGGTCCGCCCCGGGGCATGTTCGCAATGTCGCGGGTTCTGCTATCCACGCAGACCATCATGGATCATCGCGGTCGTGATCTGAACAGAAGTCCCAAAGTCATGGCTACAGCAGCCGAATTGGGTTGCGGCCAACGCGCTGTCACTCAGAGATCCAAGAGTTTGGGCGTGGCGAGCCGTCTCGTTGTTGACGCTGAGGTGCGCCGAGAGGCGATCAACCCACGCGCCTGAGGTGAGCGAACTTTTCCAGCAGGTCGGCGGTGGCCGCAACGCTTTCGGTCGGTCTGGTCATCTGCTTTGCGACTTCGCGGGCACGAGTCGCATATTCCGGCTCAAGAATCGTGCGCAGGTCGGCGACCAGCGACTTTTGGGTAGTGGCCGAAAGTCGGCGGGCCGTACCCACTTTCAGTTGTTTGATCCGAGCTCCCCAAAGCGTCTGGTCCAGATCGGTCGAAAGGATCAATGTGGGGACGCCGGCGCGCAACCCCGCGGCAGTGGTACCCGCGCCGCCGTGGTGCACGACCGCGCGGCAAGCGGGAAAGGCCGCTGCGTAGTTCATGGTGTCCACCACCTTGACGTGGTCGAGATGTGGAACGTTGCTGAAGTCACTCGCGCCGGCGCACACCACTGCCCGCACACCCAACTCCAGACAAGCGTCGCTGATCATCGCCAGCGTGTCAGCGCCCGAATCGACCGGCATGCTGCCGAACCCGAAGCAGATCGGCGGTGTCCCGGCGGCAATCCAGGTGGCGACTTCGTCATCGGTGGCCGTGGGCAACTCCATTGCCAGTGCACCGACAAAGGGCCTTTGGCCGTCCCATTTGGCCCATTCGGCGGCCAGTCCGGGAAAGTAGATCTCGTCGTAGGCCTGGATCTCCAGCGAGCCGCGCTCGGCCACTCTCCACGCGGAGGGGCCGGTGGCCTTTGGCAGGCCAAGTTCCTTCCGCTGCGGATCCTCGAGCCGCTTCATCATGGGCCAACTCAGCCACTCCGACACCCTCATCATCGTGCGAGCCAACCGCGGCGGTAGGGCGGGAACGAGCTGGCCGTTGGGCCGTAGGGGGAACACATGCAGCATGGCGAACGGAACGTCGCAGGCCTCCGCGACGTTGCCGGCGGCCTCCTCACCGATCACACCGGTGAACAGCAGATCCGCCCCATCCGCCAACGTCATCAGCGTCTTGCTGACCTCCTGCCAGTACTGGTCAAAGAGATGCCATTCCTCGCGCAACAACCCAGCCAGGTCCCGGACCCTCCAGAAGTTCTTCCAGAATTTCCGCAAGAAGCGTGCCCAGAAGTCGCGGTTCAGGTCTTGCCATACCCGCACATCGGGCCCGCAAGCTATGGCTGTCGGACCGGCCGTCTCGACGAACTCAACCAGATCGGGCGAGACGGCCATGCGTACGTCGTGTCCGCGGCGCAACAACTCACGGCCTACCGCGAGGCCCGGCTCGACGTCACCTCGAGTCCCGTAGAAAGCCAGCACAAATTTCATCGCGGAGACCTCGAGCCTTTCAGTTGTCGCACCCTCGGGGTGCCCAGAGACATCGGTCATTATCCCGATCCCCTGCCGGTTCCGGTACAAAACTGAGCAGGTGCTCGAGACGAACCTGCGCAAGGCCGGACGGGGACCAAATGGATCCATCAGCCGGTGGGCATCAACACCCTATGCCCAGCCAGGACGGCAGCCCGCTGCCGAACTGTCGGAGGACGCATCGGTGCCGGCTCATCGGTCTCACCGTCAGACACACCTGCACGACGATCAAACCGAAACGACGGCAAGTACTCTCGCCGCACCCCGGGAAGCGCCCCCAGAGCGTACTTCACCCCCATCTTCGCTGAGCAACGCCAGATCAAGATCGCCAGGGTTGCGAAATCCGCAAAATACAAACAGGTAGCAGGTAGTGTCCCGGGCCGTGTGGGGCTCACTTCTCGGGATGGCGATCGTGATGGCGTTCAATCCCGCCCTGCTGGCCCTCATCCTCCTCGTGATCTCCCGTCCACGCCCGGTGCAGAACCTGCTCGTCTGCTGGATCGGCGCCCTCACGACGAACATTCCGGCCCTGGTGATCCCGGTGGTGTTGCTGCACCGCGCGCCCATGTTCAGCCCCGAAGCTCCGGATGCGAGCGCCGCGACTCGGCACGTACAACTCGGCATGGGTGTGCTCGTGCTGACGATCGCCGCATTCATTGCCGTACGTATCCGGATGCGTCGCCGAGCGCAAGTGCCGATACCGAGCGGCAACGCTTCAACCCAGGTGCTGGAAGCCGAAGGTCCGAGTCCAATCTCGTCGCCATTTGCCGCGGTGGCCGATACCGCGGACAGCAAATCTGCAATTCGACGGCTGTTCGGGCGCCTTCAAAGAGCCTGGGACAGTGGCGCTTTGTGGGTCGCATTGGTGTGCGGCATGGGATTCCTGCCAGGTTTTCCGTTGGTCCTTTTTGTGGCAACCACCGTGGTCTCCTCCGGGGCCACCACAGGCGTGCAGATCATCGCCGTCATCTTGTTTGTCGTCGCGATGTTCGCGGTGTTCGAGGTAGCCGTCGTCAGCCATCTGATCGCCCCGGTGCGAACCCAAGCGGTACTGCAACCGGTGCACGACTGGGCGCTTGCCAACCGCCGTCAGGTGATGATCGGCATCTTCGTGATGATCGGGGTACTGCAGGTGGTGAAGGGCTTGGGCATCCTCTGAGCTGGAAGCTCGGATGCCCAAGCGGTGCCGTGTACCCATCCGCCTCATGGGGACGAAGGAACTGCGATGGCTACCCGACGTCAGTGAGGAAGCCTTGATTGGCGAAACGTTCCAGAAGATCTGCGGTGTTGACAACGCTTTCGTCCGGTTGAGTCATCTGAGTAGCCACCTCACGGGCCCGCGCGACATATTCCGGATCGAGAATCGTGCGCAGGTCCGCAACGAGTGAGCCGCTGGTGACAGACGAGATTCGACGACCTAGACCAACTTTCAGCTGTTTGACACGAGCCGCCCAGAGCGCCTGATCGAGCGCCGTCCAGAAAACCAGCATGGGGACTCCGGCCCGCAGCCCCGCGGACATGGTGCCCATGCCACCGTGGTGGACAAGCGCGCGACAGGCTGGAAATACGGCCGCGAAATTCATCGTGTCCACGACCTTGACTCGGCCGGAATCAGAGGTCTGGCCGAAGTCACTCGATGCGGCGCACACCAACGCCCGCTCGCCCAATTCGGCGCAAGCGGCCTCGATCATGGCGAGCGTGTCAGCGGGAGACTTGACCGGAGTGCTGCCGAAGCTGAAGAAAATTGGCGGCGTGCCTGTGGCAATCCACGTGGCGACCTCGTCATCGGCCTCCGTTGTCAACTCCATGGTGAGCGCACCGACAAAGGGCCTTTGGTTCTCCCATTTCGCCCATTCGGTGGCCAGTCCGGGAAAGCAAACCTGATCGTAGGCCTGTATCTCCAGTGATCCGCGTTCGGTGATCCGTCGTGGCGAGGAACCGCTGGCCTTCGGCAGCCCCAGTGTGCGGCGCTGGGCGTCGTCGAACTTCTTCACCCCACGCCAATTCGCCCACTCGTACACCTTCAACGCGTAGCGCCCCAACGAGGGCGGCAGGAAGGCCAGCATCCGACCGTTGGGCCGCACCGGTGAGACGTGCACGGTGGCCATCGGAATACCGTAATACTCTGCAACATTCGCGGCAGGCGGCTCGAAATTGAGAAATGTGACGAGCAGGTCGGCCCCGTCCGCCAGCGACTTCAGCGTGGTGGAGATTTCCTCCCAGAACTGGACGACGGACTCCCCGATCTCGCGCATCTCGCGCATCAGTTTGGCCAGTTCCTGGACCTTCCAGAAGTTACCGAAGAACCGGATCCAGAAGTCCCGGTGCGCATCCGACCACACCGCGGTGTCCGGCCCGTAAGGGACCGTTGGAAGGCCGGCCGCCTCAGCGAAGCCCACCAGGTCCGGCGAGACCGCCAGACGCACGTCGTGCCCGCGGCGCAGCAACTCGCAACCGACCGCGACGCAAGGCTCCACATCGCCGCGAGTTCCATAGCTTGCCAGCACCAACTTCATTGCGCTTCTTTCGACGTGAGATTCCATTCGACCTGTTGCCAGCAACGCTGTAGCACCGAATGTTCGGGGTCGAACCGCAAAGGCTACCCAGGGTTTACGCGTGCGTCAGTGAATTTCCCCGGTAAGGCCGAAATCGGTCAGCGTTTTCGCGGCCAGTTCACGCAAAGCGCACGTGGTGTTCTCCGCGCCGGGCTGGTAGGCGCCCACGCTGATGAAGATCTTGCCGCTTATGCGTCCCGAGAGGATGACGGTGCGGCCACCTGTTCGTTCGAGAAGCTGTCGCGATTCCTGTTGCCCAGTCGTTCGCGCGTTGGCGAAAGGCGCTGCGGTGCCGTCGGCCTGGCTGATCAATGAGCTCAAATCGCCGAGGTGAGAAGCAAACACCGGCTGGTCGGGATCGGCGGGCGCCCTGGCCACCATCTGTTTCAGCATTCGCTTCGGCACAAATGACGGCAGCCACAGGAGTTGCTTGGACTCGTCTGGTGTCTCTTTCAACGTCCGCAGCGTCTGCTTGATGGCAGCCCGGATTTCGCGCAGATCGGTTGTGGACTGCGTCGGGTCGACGGTGACGCGCGCGTACGAGAGTGCCATCGCGCGTGTGTCGTCCTCGTCCGTGCGGTCGCTGATCGGAATCTGAAGGGTGACGGCGCCGTCCGTCGCGCGTACGCGCCCGATACGTTCCCCGAACTTGGCGGCGAAGGCCGCGGCCAGTGTATGACTCGCTCCGCCGAGAGCCTCTGCTCGCGCGTCCCAGTCATCCAGGTCGACGAAGATCGTGAGGGCCGGCACGAGGACAACCTCATCGGCGCCGACCGCCTTGGCGGGCGCGGGCCGTGGTGCCGATGACCGGTCACCCTCAGCCGCGGTGCGAGTCTGTTTTCGAGCGGATTTCACTGCACTGACAAGCGCCCTGGCGGCATTCGGCACGTCCCGGGCCGTCTGTCGGGCATCCTGTCCCAAGGCACGCAGTCGAGGGCGCGATAGTGGCGGGGGGTACCCGAGATCGCGCGTCTTGCCCACGGCCCCTTCGACGATGACGAGCGCGAGCCCTAGGCCGTCGATCAAGTTGTGCGAAAGTACCAGGCTGACCCCGGTCGTGCCGTCGTCGAGGGGAAGGACACCGATGTGCCAGCCCGGACCCGATTCCGCATTTACCGGAAGTTGCGAACGTTCATCGACCCAGTCACTGAATTCAGCGCGCGGGCGGGTCGACTCGGCGACGTCGACGTCTGAGGGCCCGCGATCTACGACCCACCGATGCCGGGCGATCGGTAACGCCGGGCGTTCGATGCGGCGACCCAACAACCCCTGACCGAGAAAATGATGGAAACGACGTAACCCGTCGAGATCGACAGCACGGTCATATAGCCACGTGACCTGGATGACCACGTTCATGCCCGCGGCGTGATGCTCCGTCAGCAGTGCTTCGTCTGCCAATGCGAGCCGATTGTCCGGCCGTACAGACCCTTTGGATGCGCGGCGCGTTTTCATCAAGCCCAGGTTCCACGGCGCCGGTGAGCCAGAGCAACGACCTCGTAACGGAACTTCAGGATTGATGGCCGGATGAATCGGTTGAGCTTGTGCAAGCGACCGGAATTCTCGAACACCTTCCGGAAACCCTGTTCGCTCGCACGATATTCGGCATAGACCCGATCCAGCGCAGACTGATCCCAGGGTTCGTCCCGCGCCGCCGCGTGCAGCGCCTCGTAGACGACAGAGATCCAGTCAGTGCCGAAGGTTTCCGTCACCGGGCCGGTGTGTCGCTGACGGTGGAGATCCGGTGTGAGGAACTCGTCGATGGCGGCCTCATCCCGCGTCTCGAGATCGATCCCGAGTGCTACGGAAATCCGTTTCACCTCCCGACGCCAATCATCGAGCAGGTTGGCGTACTCGACGAACACCCGCGGCACATCGCGGGTGTCGCTCTCGGCCAACAAATTGAACTTCAGCCACAGCGCACTCCCGAGCTCCGGCAGTGTCAGGAAGTCCGCCGCACCCGATGCGATGACCTCCTGAGGGGGGCGCACCATGTTCACGACCGCGATGTCGAAGCCGGCCTGCCGCGCGGCCTCGAACCACAAACTGGTCAGCAGGGTTATCTGCAGATCCTTGATGAGCACGACCGGCGCAGACGGCAACGTAGAGAGATACTGTCCAATTTTGTTGACGCAGGCGGCCTTCTGGTCGGCATCGAATCCGCCGTCCTCTTGCAGGCGGAGTGACGGGTCGAACACGGCGCTGCCGTGGCTGCGCAGAATCGTGTTGTTCAGATGAAGGGAAGCGCGCGGCTCCCAGTAGCCACGCGGGTTGCGCGGGTCGGCGCCCGACAACCCAGCCGGGAGCGTCGCACCGCACAGAGACAGGACCCGGGTAACCGCCGACGTTCCAGATCGAGGCACACCCAAGACGAACAAGGCGACCGGGCGGGCCGCAGACCCGCTGTGTCCGGCCGGGTTCACAAGCCCAACTCCGTCAACGCTGCCACGGACAGCCCAGGACCGCGATGGTCCGCCGTTACGTCCAATTGGTCGATGTTCGCAGTCGCTGGACCCCCGGAAGGAGATCCTGCGGTGTGCTGCGCGGCGTTGCATGGGGTCTGACTCATGACGGCAGAATATTCGGAGATGCCGTGCCGCCGCCGCGAATTGCCATATGCCGCAAAACCTCCGGGCCGCCCGGCGCACCCAACTGGCGAAACCCAGGCACCGGACAACCCTTGCGAACGGCTAGGCCCTGCGGGCCTCTCCCCAGCTGGAACCCGAGATGGTGGCGCCCATCTCGGGATCAGAAGTTGCTGCAGGTATTGAAAGCCTGCTCGATAGTGCCGAGGTACGGCTGAAACATCGGAGCATTGGCCACATCCTGGGCCGTCCTCGCCCGCTTCTCCGGTGGGTCGGCTATGAATTGGCGTAAGCCACGCTGCAGTATCGGCGATTGATCGAATGCCTGCCGGACTTGGGGATCTTGCGCATCGAGCGCCGACACCAACTGCGGGTAACTGCACGTCGTGTTGATGGCCGAATCCAGATTTGGCCCCGCGGACGCAATCCCGGCTCCGGCGGTCAACGACAAAGCCAGGCCGCCAAGCCCGACGGCCAGTCTGGTCAACGACAGACGGAACATATTCAAACTTCCTCCCTAGCACTGCTCCCGACCTTCCGACTGTAATCGGCCTGGGCCGATCTCACCCATACTTTGTCCAGCTCGACAACAGCGCGAAATCAGGCTTCCTGCTTGACCAGTGGATCAGCGGGCACCGTCACCGGGCCCAGAACCGCACTGGAGGGCCGCTGACGGACCCGCAGCGGCCACCAGAACCACCGCCCGAGCAGCGCGGCGATCGCCGGTGTCATGAATGCACGCACCACCAAGGTGTCGAACATCAAGCCCAAACCGATGGTGGAACCCACCTGCCCGATGATCCGCAGATCACTGACCACCATCGACAACATGGTGAACGCGAACACCAGGCCCGCGGTCGTCACCACCTTGCCCGTGCCGCCCATCGCCCGGATGATGCCCGTATTGATCCCGGCGCCGACCTCTTCTTTCATCCGAGACACCAGCAGCAGGTTGTAATCAGAACCCACCGCCAATAGAACGATCACCGACATCGCCAAGACGAGCCAGTGCAATTCGATGCCGAGGATGTACTGCCACACCAGGACCGAAAGGCCGAACGCCGCACCGAGCGAAAGCGCCACCGTGCCCACGATGACCAGGGCGGCGACGAAACTACGCGTTACAACCAGCATGATGCCGAAGATCAGACAGAGCGCCGCGACGCCCGCGATCAAGAGGTCGTATTTTGACCCGTCTCGCAGATCCTTATATGTCGCAGCGGTTCCGGCGAGGTGGATGGAAGCGTTCTGCAGCGGCGTCACCTTGATCGCCTCCTCGGCCGCCGTCCGCACCGCATCGACCCGAGAGATGCCCTCGGGCGTTCCAGGATCACCCCGGTGCGTGAGGATCAGCCGGACTGCCTTCCCGTCGGGCGAAAAGAACAGGCTCATCGCCTTTTGGAAGTCCTTGTTCTCGAACACTTCCGGCGGCAGATAAAAGGAGTCGTCGTTCTGGGAGGCGTCGTAGATCTTTCCCATCGAGCTGGCGTTCGACGTCGTCTCCTCCATGATGGCGATCATTCCGGACATGGTGCTGTGCATTGTCAGCATCATGGTGCGCATCGACTTCATGATCTCGATCATCGGCGGCAACTGAGTGACGAGCTGCGCCTGCAACCCATCCATTTTTACCAAGTTGTCAAGAAGTTTGTGCATCTGAAGGCTGAGCTGGTCGGTGCTATCAAGCGCGTCGAACACCGATCGAATGGCGAAGCAAATGGGAATGTCGTAGCAGTGGCCTTCCCAATACAAGTAATTGCGAATCGGCCGGAAGAAGTCGTCGAAATTTGAAACGGTGGCCATCAGATCATCAGTAAGTTCGGCAGTCTCCCCGGTCACCTCGACGGTGTTGTGAGTGATCGAGCCGATCAACTTCATCAGATTGTGAGTGCCCTCCATCTGGGTGATCATTCTCTGCATGTCGTCCGCCTGCTTCAACATGCCTTCCATGCGATCTTTCGCGAACGGCACGATCTGACGGAGTCCGGCGCTTTGCAGGCTGATTTGAAACGGTATCGAAGTGCGCTCGATCGGGCTGCCCTCAGGCCGGGTAATGCTCTGCACCGTGGCAATCCCGGGCACCGCGAAGATCCGCTTGGCCAGCTTGTGCAGCACCAAGAAATCTGTCGGATTGCGCATATCATGGTCGGCTTCGAGCATGAGGATATCGGGCGTCATACGTGACTCGGGAAAATGGCGCTCGGCAGCCGTATAGCCGACGTTGGCCGGGATATCTTTGGGCACATACAGCCGGTCGTCGTAGCTGGTTTGGTATCCGGGCAGCGCCAACAGTCCGACAAACGCCACCGCACACGCGCCGGCGAGAATGGGCACCGGCCACCGCACCACGGCCGTACCGACCCCCCGCCACCGGCGGACCATGAGCTTCCGCTTCGGTTCGAACAGCCCGAAACGCCCGCCGACGGCGATGACGGCCGGAACCAGTGTGACGGCCACTGCGACAGCAACCGCCATCCCCACAGCGGACGGAATACCCATCGTTTCGAAATACGGCAGCCGCGTGAAGCTCAGACAGTAAATGGCTCCGGCAATCGTCAAACCTGAAGCCACAACCACCTTGGCGACACTGCGATAGGTGGTGTAGAACGCGGTTTCGCGATCCTCGCCGGCTTGACGGGCCTCGTGATACCGCCCGATGAAGAATATTCCGTAATCCGTTCCGACCGCGATTCCGAGCGATACCAGCAGATTCACCGCAAAAGTGGATAGTCCGAGAACCTGGTGATCGCCGAGGAACGCGACCACTCCCCGGGCCGCCTGTACCTGTATTCCGACCATGGCCAGCAAAAGGACGACAGTGATGATCGAGCGATACACAAAGAGCAGCACCGTGAAGATGACCACCAGAGTCACCAGCGTGATCTTCATGATCGACGTATCGCCGGCGTGGTTCATGTCCGTGATCAGAGGCGCAGGACCCGTGACATACGCCTTGACCCCGGGCGGCGGTGGGGTCTTTTCCACGATGCCACGGACCGCTTCCACAGATTCGTTGGCCAGGGCTTGACCTTGGTTGCCCGCGAGATTCAGCTGGACATAGACACTCAGGTCATCGGCACTCTGAACACCCGACGCGGTGAGTGAGTCCCCCCAGTAATCCTGAACGTGCTGCACGTGCGTCGTGTCGGCTCGCAACTGACGAACCAAATCGTCGTAGTAGCGGCGCGCGTCCTCACCGAGGGGTTTGTCGCCCTCCAAGACGATCATCGCCACGCTGTCGGAATCGGATTCCTTGAACACCTCGCCCATGCGCTGCATCGCCCGAAACGACGGCGCATCCTTGGGAACCAGCGATACGGAGCTTTCCCGCCCGACTTGTTCCAGTGACGGAACTGCGAACGTGACGACGGCGATGATCGCCAGCCAGCCGAGAATGATCGGCACCGACAGCCGATAGATCGCCCGAGCGATCAACGGTGGCCGGTCGCTTGTGTGCCGATTGCTCATGCGGCCTTCACCGCACAGAAGGAGGACGCGTTCATGACAGTCAGCGCTCTTCCCTCTGCAGGATGGAACGCACAAGCTGGCCGCGACCGGACGGGCGCCCTGCAGCACTGAGCGGACGTGGGTGCACCCGCTGCGGCCACCAGAACCACCGCCCCAGCAGCGCGGCGATCGCCGGTGTCATGAATGCGCGTACCACCAGGGTGTCGAACAACAGACCGACGCCGATGGTGGCACCAAGCTGCCCGATCGTGACGAGGTCACTGACGACCATCGCCAACATGGTGAATGCGAACACCAGGCCGGCGGCCGTCACCACCTTGCCGCTGCCGCCCATGGCCCGGATGATGCCGGTGTTGATGCCGGCGCCGATCTCCTCTTTCATCCGAGACACCAGTAGCAGGTTGTAATCGGAGCCCACCGCCAACAGGACGATCACCGACATCGCCAGCACGACCCAGTTCAATGGCATGCCGAGGATGTGCTGCCAGATGAGCACGGAAAGCCCGAAGGCCGCGCCGAGCGAGAGCGCCACCGTGCCCACGATCACCAGGGCGGCGACGAAGCTCCGCGTCACCACGAGCATGATGCCGAAAATGAGGCAGAGCGCGGCGACGGCCGCGATCAGAAGATCGTATTTGGACGCTTCGACCAGGTCTTTCACGGACGCTGCGGTGCCTGTGAGATAGATGGTGGCATTTTGCAGCGGCGTGCCCTTGAGCGCTTCTTCGGCCGCGGTTTCGATCGGGTCGACCAGCGACATGCCCTCGGTCGTTGCCGGGTCGCCTCGTTGGGTGATGAGCATGCGGGCCGCCTTCCCGTCCGGTGACAGGAAGATATCCATGACGCGCTGGAAGTCTTTGTTCTCGAAGACTTCCGGAGGCAGGTAGAAGGAGTCGTCGTTCTGCGCTGCGTCGAATGCCTTGCCCATCGCGGTGGCGTTGTCGGCTGTCGCCTCCATTTGATCCATGATCCCGGACATGGTGCTGTGCATCGTGAGCATCATGGTTCGGGTGGATTCCATGGTCGAGATCATCACCGGAAACTGAGCGGCCAATTGCGGCAGAATTGCGTCGAGTTTATCGAGATTGTCGACCAGGCTGACCATCTTGACGGTAATTTGGTCGATACCGTCGAGCGTGTCGAAAACCCCTCTGATCGACGAGCAGATCGGAATCGTGTAGCAGTGCGGTTCCCAGTAGAAGTAGTTCCGGATCGGTCGGAAGAAATCGTCGAAGTTCGCAACATGGTCGCGCAGTTGATTGGTCACCGTTTGCAGCTCGTGGGTATCGGCGACCATTTTATGCGTGGTGCTGACCATCTCTTCCGTCAGTGCCTGCATGCGCTTGACGATGGCAATCGTTTTCGTCATGTCGTCGGCCTGCACCAGCAGGTCTTCCATTCGATCCTGCTGGAACGGCATCAAATGGGTCTGAGACGCGTTGCTCATGCTGAGCATGAACGGAATCGTCGAGTGTTTCAGTGGCTCGCCGGCGGGACGGGTCGGCGCCTGAACCATGGAAACTCCCGGCACGGATTGCACGCCCTTGGCCAGCTTGTTCAGGGTCAGGAAATCGATCGGATTCCGCATGTCGTGGTCGGCCTCGATCAACAGAATATCGGGCGCCATCATCAATGACTGGGGAAAGTGTCGCGTCGCCGCCGCATAACCCACATTGGCCGGGATGTCCTGCGGGATGTAATTCTGGTCGTTGAAGCTCGGCTTGTACGCGGGAAGCGCCAACAGGCCGATGAGCGAGACCGCGCACGTCGCAACGAGAATGGGCCCCGGCCACCGAACGACCGCCGTGCCCACCTTCCGCCACCGACGGGTGGTGAGCTTCCGCTTGGGTTCGAACAGCCCGAAGCGGCTACCCACCGCGATGACCGCCGGAACGAGTGTGACGGCCACCAACACGGCGGCGGCCATGCCCACAGCAGTGGGAACGCCAAGAGTTTGATAGACCGGCAGGCGGGTGAAGTGCAGACAGAGAATCGCCCCGGCGATCGTCATGCCGGAACCCACGACCACCTTCGCGACGCTGTGGAACGTCGTATAGAACGCCTCTTCTTTATCCTCGCCGGCCTGGCGCGCCTCCTGGTAGCGCCCCGTGAAGAAGATGCCGTAGTCGGTTCCCGCCGCGATCGCGAGCGCTACCAGCAGATTGACGACAAATGTGGTGATACCGATAACCCCGAGGCTGCCGAGTAACGCCACCACCCCTCGGGCCACCGTCAATTCGATGCCGACGACCACCAGCATCAGAATGACGGAGATGATCGATCGATAGACGAGCAGCAACATCACGAAGATGACCGTGAGGCTCAAGGAGGTGACCAGTCCCACCGTCCGGTTGCCGGCCGGGCCCAGATCCGCGGCGAATGCAGCCGGTCCCGTCACATAGGTCTTGACTCCCGGCGGCGCCGGTATCCGGTCCACGATCGCGCGCATCGCCTCAACGGACTTGACCGCCGATATCTCCTGGTTGCTGGTGAGAGTCACCTGTACGTAAGTGGCCTTGCCATCGACACTCTGCGCGGCGCCCTGGGTCATCGGGTCGCCCCAGAAATCCTGGA
Organism: Mycobacterium sp. DL99; assembly: GCF_004762045.1. Taxonomy (GTDB): domain Bacteria; phylum Actinomycetota; class Actinomycetes; order Mycobacteriales; family Mycobacteriaceae; genus Mycobacterium. Next base: position 3,162,110 of record NZ_SJOM01000007.1, on the reverse strand, counting down.
CGTGCACCACATGCGTGGTGTCGGCCTTCAACTGCCGAACCATCTCGTCGTAATAGCCGTGCGCAGCATCGCCGAGGGGTTGCTCACCCTCCAGGACGATCATCGCGACAGCGCCCGAACCGGCTTCGCCGAACAGTTGCCCCATGCGCTGCATCGCCTCGAAGGACGGTGCAGCGATGGGATCCATCGCTACCGCATGCTCTTTCTCCACCTGCTCCAGCGAGGGCACGGCAACACTCAGGATGACGGTGACCGCCAGCCATCCGAGGATGATCGGCACCGACAGCAGCCGAACCATCCGCGCGACGAACGGCCGGCGCTTACTTATCGGCAACGGCTCCGTGATGGGTTCACTTTCGGTGCTCATGCGGCCTTCAGCTGACAGAAGGTGAATGCGCTCACGCCGGTTCGAACCTTCTCGTCCTTCACCTCATCGCCGACGAGGATGCGGCAACCGATGCTGTCAGTGTTGCCCTGCGCGGAGATGTTTCCCATCGCCGTCGCATCCGAGATCGGGAAGTCCATCGACCATGGCAGGGGCGCATCCCTGATGAGTTGCGGCTCGGCATCGGCATCGAAATAGCTGATGGTCGCAAGTGTCCCCGGGGGGCCGAACACCTCGTAAACCAGGTGCTTGGGATCGTGGGGCCGCTTCTCCTCACGTTCGGTGCTCGTGTACGCGGGGCGACTCTGGCTGCCGAATACGCCGTGCAATCGCGACACAGTAAACCCGCCCGCGACTCCCACCACTACCAGCACCAGCGGAATCCACAGCCGCTTCAGCATCCTGAAAATCGCGAGTTCCTCCGCCTGTCTCCGTGCCGGCACCATGGCAGGTGCTCAAACATGCATTTGCAGATCGGATACGACCACAGCGGACGATCGAGCCTCGGATGCGGGTGCATCCCAGGCTCGACGGCGCACGGAGCTGACGCAACGTGCTGCGCGCCCAGTGAGCGCACCCGATCCCGAAGAGTAAACCATGTCGATGCGTCAATATGGCGCAAACGAGTCAGTTCACCGGAATCGGTTCAACGCCTTGACAATCGCCCCCAAGCCTCACCTCGCTGGCACACCAACCTACACCGCGGGTGACTACCACTGTCCGGGCACCGCCGGGCCGATGCCACACCGCTGGAGAAATAGGAACTACCTATGAAGTTTCTATGAAAGGACCACGAAGTGCGCCATTGCTGCCGGCGGGTCCACGGATGCGACCTCGAGGCGATGAATCCATCCAGCGCACGCGCCGGCACCGCTCACTCGCCCCTGACGGCCAGGTTCCGGAGCTACCAGAATTCTGAATGCCTTACGGCAGGAACCGCGCGATCTGTGGCGACGGCAGCGTCTGCGCGGCCCGGGCCTGACGGAAACCGACCACACCGCCGGCCGCCGTCATCAACACCATCCCGCCAAGGCCGGGCAACACTGCCAACAGAAGGTCGGAAGTGCTGGCTGTGCGCAGGTAGTCGGCATACCCGAGCCTGAAGGACTCCGGCACTGACGGCACCGAAAGTGGCTGTGCTGACGGCGGTTCGGACCGGGGTGCGGGACTGCTCGGTGCACTCGGGGCTGCGGGCGGCACACCCGCGGGTGGCGCCGAGGGCACCGGGGCCGGGATCACCGGGACGGGAGGCACGACGACTGGCGCCGGGGCGACGGGAACGACCGGGGCCGCAGGTACCGCCGGAGCCGGTGCGGCCGGGGCCTTGGGCGGGGCTGACCGGATGACGATTTGCCGGCTGCTCGGGGCGGTAGGCACGGGAGCCAGGTTCGGGGCCCTGCCGATGTTGCCGGTGGCAGGCATCCCTCCACCACTGCCGCCGCCGGACACCACTGCCGAGGGCGCCTGAGCGGTCCCAATGGTCACGGCCGCAGACGGAGCCTGCGCGGCCCCACCACCGACGGTCGCGGAAGGAACCTGCCCGGTGACCCCGACGCCCGTCGACTGCGGAGCCTCGGCGGTCGAAGCGGATCGGGCGGCGGACGGGGCCGATGAATCGCTCACGCCGACTTTGACCTTCGGCCCGGTCGACACCTTGGGTCCGTTCGACGCGTTCGACCCACCGAGGCTGCCATTTGATTTACGCGGCCCGGCGTTGCGCTGGTTGCCCACCTTGGCGCTGTGGTCGGACTTCTTCTTTTGCTTGTGATCGAAGATGTGCAGGACGTCGATGTCGATCCCGAACAGGTCGGCCGAGGCCACCGCGGTACCCAGCATCCCCGGCCCGGCCACCATGGCACCACAAGCGATTGCACAGCCGGCTGCGGTGTTGCGCATCCATGACCGATCCACGAAAAGGTCCCCCCCAGAAGTGATCGGCGGCAGAATTGCCGCGCTCACTGGAACAAGTTCCCATTGTGACATACCGGCGTTCAGTCGGGTTTGCTGGACCGTGACGCCAAGAGCGGCCTACCCAATGTCGACCGGCCGGGTGGCCGGCGGCGATACGCTGTGTTCGTGGTGGTCAGCGAGTTCCGCCGCCCGGTGTGCATGCCCGAGGTCGCGTTGAACAACCGCGTGTCGGCCCGCACTCGGCATTACGCCGAGTGCATATCGAGCCGCCTTCGTGTGTTGACCATCGCGACATGGATCGCTGCCGCGGTGTCGGGAGGGTTCGGAATCTTCCAGCTCACCCTCGGTGGCCCCATGTGGCGGCTGGCCTTCGTCAACCTCGTTTCCGCTGCTCTGTTCCTTTTGGTGCCAGTCCTCTACCGGTTCGGCGAACTGATCGCGCCGCTCGCGTTCTTCGTGTTCGCCTACGTGTCGGTGTCCGTGATGTGTTTCGCGATAGGGACCGGCTCAGGCTTGCAGTTCTACTTCCTGGTCGCGGCGTCGCTGGCGGTCCTGGTGTTGGGAATCGAGCGCATCGTGCTGGCGGCGACACTGGCGGCCTTGGGTGTGGCCGCCACCATCGCGCTGGAAGTCCTCGTTCCCGATGATCGGGGCCTTGGGCCGCCCTGGGCACTGACCGCCGGTTTCGTGAGCTCGGCCGTTTCTGCCGCGGTGATGATGTTTGCCACGGTCTGGTTGTCGCTCCGCGAGATGGCCCGGGCCGAGCAGGCGATGGAAGCCGAATATCAGCGGTCCGAGCAATTGCTGGGCAACATTCTGCCCAGTACCATCGCGCAGCGACTCAAGGAACCGTCACGCACGATCATCGCCGACAAGTACGACGATGCCTCGATCCTGTTCGCCGATATCGCCGGTTACACGGAACGGGCCAGCGATATCACCCCGACAGACCTGGTGAGTTTTCTAGACCGGCTCTACACCGATCTCGATGCGCTGGTAGATCGTCACGGCCTGGAGAAGGTCAAGACCAGCGGTGACTCCTACATGGTGGTGGCCGGGGTGCCCAAGCCGCGTACCGATCACATCGAGGCGCTGGCCTGCCTGGCTCTCGACCTGGCCGACGCCGTCGCCGACCTCAAGGATCCGCGAGGGCGTGCGGTGCCGCTGCGGATCGGTCTCGCCGCCGGGCCCGTGGTGGCCGGGGTGGTCGGGGCCCGCAAGTTCTTCTACGACGTCTGGGGCGACGCGGTCAACGTCGCCTCACGGATGGAGACCACCGATGTGGCCGGTCGAATTCAGGTGCCGCACAACGTCTATGAGCGAATCAGCCATGCGTTTGTGCTCGAGGAGCGCGGCGATGTGGAAGTCAAGGGCAAGGGTCTGATGCACACCTGGTATCTGGTCGGGCGTCGCGACGATCAGGCGGTACGCACCCGACTGGAAAACTCGGGCCCGATGCGTACCGCCTCGGTCGTGCCGCCTGCCGGCGTTTAGACCTTGCGGTTCTCCGACTTGATCAGCCAGGCCAGCTTCTCCAGACCATCGATCAACTGGTGCAGGATGTCGGCGGTGGTGGGGTCGTGCGCGTCCACGGAATCGTGCACCCCACGCAAGGTGCCCACCGTTGCGTAGATCCGCGTAGAGACGAGGTCGACCACCTCGTCGGTACTGTGCTCGTAAGCCGGGAACTCCGGAAGCGTCGTGCTCGACACGACGGTGTCCGACCGCCCGTCGGGGACGGCGTCCAACGCGCGCATCCGTTCAGCGATCGTGTCGCTGCCCTCCCTGGCGAAATCGACGACCTCATCGAGTTGCAGATGCAGATCCCGGAAGTTCGTGCCGACGACGTTCCAGTGCGCCTGCTTGCCTTGCAGCCCGAGCTCGATCAGATCGACGAGCACCTGCTGCAGATAACCGCCGAGCTCCGGTGCGGCCTGATAACCCTGGATATCGGATTCGTTTCGACGTGTACTCATGTCATAGGCAACGTTGTTTAAACTGGAATCACTCCAGATTAGAGAATCTGTGGCCACGCTCACATCGGCGGCTTGCCGGCCACCTGGTCCTGTTGATTGAGCAGCCGGGCATAGCCGGCACCCATACCCAGTAGCGCCAGCCCGACGACGATGAACACTGCGACTCGGAACATCCCATCCAGGGTTCCCAGGTCGAACAGGAACAGTTTCACCATGGCGGCGACGACGAGTGCCATCCCGCCGCCGATCGGTAGCGATCGCTGCGCCTTGGGACGTCGTGCCGCGTAACCGAGCAACCCGGCCGCCACCGCGATCCAGCAGATGGTGGCCGCCATGTGGCCACCGAAGAACCCGGCGCCGGTGCCACCGACGACAACGCCGGCGCTGACGGTGAACACCGTCACCGCATACCCGGCCGCCACTGCCGCGGCCACCCACACCAGCCGGACCACCTCCTGATCCGCCTCACCGTCGGCCGACCACGCCCAGGAGATGGCGGCGGCCGCAGCGATCGCCAGAACGCTGCCGATCAGAACCGAAATAGTAAGTCCTGCAGATAGTTTCGTGGCATGCACCAGGCTGTCGAGGCCGGCGAATTCGAGGTAGATGGCGCCACCCACGGCCGCCAGGCCGACGGCTATCCACCGCGTCACGCCACGGCGGCGCCCGGCCACGGCGACCACGGTGGCCATCGCGAGCAGCAGCGGCCCGGCCACCGGCCCGTCGAAGGCAACCAGCACGGAGATCAGCGCGGCGACCGCCGCCAGCACAGACCAGACCTGACGGACCACGACGCTCACCCCGGGTACGCCGTCGCCGAGGGCCACGATCGCAACCAAGGCCGCAGCCAGCGCCGCAGCCATGGGGGATGCGATGACGCGATCGACGGCAGCCGCCACACAGAGCACCGGCAGGACGCCGACCGCCGTCAGTACCGCCGTCGCCGCCGGTCTGGTGGTCCAACGCAGCACCAGCACGCCACCCGCGAGCGCCAGTACTGCCGCGAGCCCACAGGTCAGTGCGAGCACGAGGTCGTGCCGACCGTCGATCGAGGTGGCTGCCAGCGCGATCAACAGCGGCAACGTGGGCGCCGCGATGCGCGCGGCATACAACCAGATCCAGTCCCGACCGAACTGGACCGGCAGCGCGGCGGCCGAGAGGGCCAGCATGAACCCGATCAGCAACAGGGTCACGCCGTCGGTGACGACAGGTGCCAGTGCGATCAGTGGCACCAGGACCAACAAGCCCAGCTGTTCGGAGTTCCACCGCCGCGCCAGCGTCAGGCCGCCACCACCGATTGCCGCAGCCAACGCCAGACCGACCGGTGCCGACACCCAGTCATAGATCGTGGTCACGGCGATCACGTCGATGTATGCGGCGGCGACGCCGGTCGCAGCCAACGCGATCGCCCCGGTCCGGCCGCCCGGCCGCCGATGGAGCCACGACCCGACGCCGACCAGTCCTGCAGCCAGCACGGCGCCCGCCGCAACCCGGAACTCCGGTCGCAGGATTCCCGCCTGTGCCGCCAGCACCAGCAGCAGCACCACCCCGGTGAGCGTCACTGTCACCCCGGCCACCGCGAGCGCCTTGCCGATCCAGCCTTCTGACCGTTCTGCGCGAAGCGCGGGGGCGGGCCGCGGCGGTACGGCGGCGGCGACAGCCGCGGGCGATGGTGAGACCACAGGAAGTAGAGGCAACGGAGGCACGGGCACCGGTGCCTGATCGAGCATCCGGTGCAGCTCCCCCAGATCCGCCGACACCCGGTTCATGTACGCCGAAATCGCGGCAAGGTCCGACGACATCCGCGCGATCACAGCGCGATGAGGTTCGCTCATGCCCTCATCGTGGCAACAAAACCGGCTGCGGTGATGAGTAGGACTACTCGTCGAGCCCGTGTTCGATCGCGTAGCGGGCCAATTCGACGCGGTTGGCGACCTGCAACTTGCGGAATGTCGCCTGGACGTGGTTCTCCACCGTGCGGTGGCTCAACGACAGACGCGTGGCGATCTGCTTGGCCGTCAACCCTTTTGCCACGTAGCGCAACACCTCGGTCTCCCGCTCGGTCAGGCTCGGAGTGGCCGGGCCGTCGTCGGGCCGTTGAGCGATCCGGCGGTATTCACCGAGTACCAGCCCGGCCAGCCCCGGGGTGAACACCGCACGCCCCTCGGCGGTCGCCCGCACCGCCGCGGTCAGCTCGGCTTTGGACGCGCTCTTCACCAGATACCCGGTGGCCCCGGCCTTCACCGCCTCCAGGACGTCGTCGCGCTCGTCGGAGGCCGAGAGCACCAGCACCCGCGACGACGGCGACACTATGAGCACCTCCGCGGTGGCCGTGGCACCACTGCCGTCGGACAAGCTCATGTCCATCACCACCACATCGGGCAGCACCACGCCGGCCCGTCTGCGCGCGGAAGCCACGCCGTCGGCGGTGGCCACCACATCGAATCCCTCGTCGGCCAGGTCGCGAGCCACCGCGTCGCGCCAGATCGGATGATCATCGACGACCATCACGGTCAGTGCGGCCTCGGTCATGACTGTCCCTTCTCGCTCGCGGCACGGCCCGGGCGGGGCAGCGTCAGTTCCCACTCCGTGCCACATCCCGGCGCGGTGTGCAGATGTGCTTGCCCGCCCAGCCAATCCATCCGGCCCACAATCGATTTCGCGATTCCCACGTGGCCTTCGCGAGCCGCCTCGGCCAGGCGCCCGTCGCCGATGCCCACGCCGTCGTCTCGGATACTCACCGTCACCGAATCCCCCAGGTCTTCGAGCAGCACGAAAACCCGGGCGTCCGGTCCGGCGTGCGCGGCCGCGTTGTCCAGGGCGTTGCTCGCCGCGGCGAAGAACTCATGGGCTGGCTCGTTTTCGAGCAGCACCGGCTCAGCCGGCAAGCTGACCGATACGCGATCCGACGCGCGAGCCCGCAGCAACGCGCCGATGTCAGTGGCCCCACCGGTGTGCAGTTCCGGGTCGGGTGCACTGACCAACCTGCGCAGGGCGCGTTCCTGCTCCCCCGCGAGTTCGGCCAATTGAGCTGTCTCGCCGCCGATCTCACGTCCGCGCCGCGATACCAGGGCCAGCACCTGAATGGCGCCGTCGTGTACCCGGCGTGACAACCGCTCCCTTTCCTCCAGTGAGGCGGCCAACCGCACTGCGCGCTCCAACTCGGCATGGGCGCGACGCGCAGTCTGGGCGGCCATCCCCACCGCCAATCCCACCGCCAGTTCGATGACGATGGTGGCGTTGCGGCCCAGATTGATGCTGACGTAGCCCTTCAACGCGGCCGCCGCAGCCATCACCCCCAACCCGGCGGCCATCCCCCCGACCGGGCCGAATTGCAGGGCCGCCGAAATGGTGGCATTCGTCGCCCACAATGTGGTCGGCCACGACTGATTGTCGGCGATCCAGTGGTCGGATGCCACCAACTCGGTCGACAGCATCAGAGCCAGGACCACGACAATCTCGGCGATCACCCACGACGGACGACGACCGAAACCCTGCAGGTAGGCGATCGCGCAGGCGATGCTCCAGGCGATCAGTAGCGCACACAGCACACCGGCGAGTACCGGACGCGCCAGATCGTCGTTGATCGCGATCTGGAACCCCAGCGCGTACAGGCAGCTCAGCAGCCGAAAGATCTGCGCGGCACGCCACAACGGTGTGACCGGGTCGGGGCGGCGCTGCATTGGCCCAGCATAAAGTTGCCGACCGGCACCAGGGAGCACCGAATCTCACGCGTCGGGGCTATTGCTCGCCCCGGGCCACGGGCCGGTCGGGGTTCGACGCCCACTCCGACCACGACCCGGGGTACAGCGCCGCATCCACGCCGGCGGCAGCCAGCCCCGCCACCGCGAGCGCCGCCGTCACCCCCGACCCGCAGTAGGCGCCGACGTCAGCACCGCCGGCCACGCCTCTATCGGCGAGCAGCGCGTGAAGCCGGGCCTCCGGCAGCAGCGTTCCGTCCGCGGAAAGCAGCTGGGTGCTGGGCAGATTGACCGCCCCCGGGATGTGGCCCGCCACCGGATCGACGGGTTCGACGTCTCCGCGGAACCGTTCCGGTGCCCGCGCATCCAGCAACACGTCCACCTCGGACTGCGTCTGTTCGGCGGTCAGGGTACGCAGGGCGCCCCGGTACAGGTCGTCTTGGACGGCGTCGACGTCGCCGGGCTCGGGCGTGACCGGGCCCTCCTCCAGGGCCTCACCGGCCGCGGACCAGGCAGCCAGACCGCCGTCGAGAATGCGGACGCCGCCGATCCCGGCCGCCGTCATCACCCACCAGGCGCGGGCTGATCCGGCGCGATTCCAGTCGTCGTAGACGACGGTCGGCACGCCCCTGCGGACACCCCAACGACGGGCCGCCGCCTGCAGGTCCACCCCGGAGGGCAACGGATGACGACCCCGGCCGTCGATACCGTGGTCGGTCAGTTCGTCGTCCAGCGAGACGTAGACGGCGCCAGGCAGATGACCGGCCAGATAGGCCTGTTCACCGTCGGGCTCGGCCAACGACCAACGCACGTCCAGCACGGTCAGCGGATCCCTGGAGGCGATCCGCTCTCGAAGCTCGCCGACGGTGATGAACACGTCATCTCGTGCGGTAACCACGCAATCGAAGCTACATCACCTTCGACAGAAACTCCTTTGTACGTTCGTGTTTGGGGTTGGCCATCACCTCGCGAGGAGGGCCAGTCTCCACTATCACACCGCCGTCCATGAACACCAGCTTGTCGGCGACCTCACGGGCGAAACCCATCTCGTGGGTGACCACCACCATCGTCATGCCCTCGCCCGCGAGTTTCTTGATCACCGCCAGCACCTCACCGACGAGCTCGGGATCCAGCGCCGAGGTCGGCTCGTCGAACAGCATCAGCTTCGGATTCATCGCCAGCGCCCGGGCGATGGCGACCCGCTGCTGCTGCCCGCCCGACAGTTGTGCGGGATACGCGTCGGCCTTGGCGGACAACCCCACCTGATCCAGCAGATCCTTGGCCCGGGCCAGCGCGGCATCCTTCTTCACCCGCTTGACGTGGATGGGTGCCTCGATGACGTTCTCCAGCGCCGTACGGTGCGGGAACAGGTTGAAATGCTGGAACACCATGCCGATGTCCCGGCGCTGCCGGGCGGCGTCCCGCGGAGCCATCTCATGCAGCTTGCCGCCGCGTTCGCGATAGCCGATCAGGTCCCCGTCGACATAAAGGCGGCCCGCGTTGACCTGCTCAAGATGGTTGATGCACCGCAAGAACGTCGACTTGCCCGAGCCGGACGGGCCGACCATGCACAACACCTCGCCCCGGCCGACGTCCAATGTCACGCCCTTGAGGACGTTCAGGGCGCCGAAGTTCTTGCACACACTCTCGGCCCGAACCATCGGTTCGGCGGCGGCGGTCAACTCGTCACTCCCATCTGGGCTTTGGCCAAGGCCTCAAGTTGTTTGGAGGTGAGCTTGCGCGAGGCACCCCGCGAGAAGTGCCGCTCGAGGTAGTACTGCCCGACCATCAGCACGCTGGTGATCGCCAGGTACCAGGTGGACGCCACCAGTAGCAGCGGAACCGGTTCGAACAGCGCAACCCCGATATCTTTTGAGCGACCGTACAACTCGAAGCTGTACGGAACGGCGGTGACCAGCGACGTGGTCTTCAGCATGCTGATGAACTCATTGCCGGTCGGCGGGATGATGACGCGCATCGCCTGGGGAAGAACGGTGCGGCGCATGGTCATTCCCCACGACATGCCGAGCGCGACCGAGGCCTCTGTCTGTCCCTCGGGCACCGAGATCAGGCCGCCGCGGATGATCTCGGCCATGTAGGCGGCCTCGTTGAGACCCAGGCCGAGAACCGCCAGCCAGAACACATTCGGATCGGACAGGCTGAACTCGAAAAGCCGCGGACCGAACGGCACGCCGATCTGAATGTTCCTGTAGATCACCGGGACGAGCCCCCACAGCACCAACTGCACATAGATCGGTGTGCCGCGGAAGATCCACAGATACGTCCAGGACACGGCCTTGAGGACCGGGTTTGGCGACAGCCGCATCACGGCGAGCAGCACGCCGAGAACGAGCGCCAGGATCATCGAATAGATGGTCAGTTGCAGCGTGTTCCAGGCCGCTTCCGAAATGCGTTGGTCGAAGAGGTACTTGGCGTACGTCCCCCAGCCGTAGGCCTCGTTGGTCGCCGCACCATAGACGAACAACCCGAGCAGGACGAGGATGACGATCGCCGCCACCCACCGCCACGGATGCCTCAGCGGTACAGCGTCGATGGCGGGAGGCGGCGATGCATCAGTCATCGGCGGCTCAGTTGATCGCACCGTTGACGACCGGCTTGTCGATCATCCCGTTCTCCGCGCCCCAATTCGCGGCCACCTGCTTGTAGACACCATTGTCGATCAGGTGCTGCAGTGCCTGCTGCAGCGACGCCGCCAGCGGCGAATCCTTCTGCACCGCCCAGCCGTACGGAGCGGAATCGAAGATCTCCCCTGCCGCCTCAAGCTTTCCGTTGCTCTGTTTGATCGCGTATGCCGTCACCGGTGAATCCGCCGACATGGCGTCGGCCTGCCCGAGCATGACCGCACTGGTGGCTGCAGTCTGGTCGTCGAACTTCACGACCTGGATGGCAGGCTTACCCGCCTTGACGCATTTCTCGCTGCGCGCCGGCAGTTCGTCGGTGTCCTGCACCGTCGCCGTCTGCACCGCGATCTTCTTGCCGCATGCGTCCTCGGGGTTGATCCCCGCACCGACCTTCTGCGCCCACGCCGAACCGGCACTGAAGTAGGTCACGAAGTCCACCTGCTCTTCGCGCTTCTTCGAGTCGGTGAACGAGGACATGCCGACGTTGTAGTTCCCGCCCTGGACCGACGGGATGATCTTGTCGAACAATGACGCCCGGTACTCCGGGGTCAGGCCCAGGGTGGCGGCGATCGCATTCATCAAATCGACGTCGAAGCCGATGATCTGCCCGGCGGGATCCTTGAATTCGTTGGGCGGGTAGGACGGGTCGGTACCGACGATGAGCTTGCCGCTCGACTTGATGGGCTCCGGCAGGGTATTGGCGATCGCGTCGACCTTCTCGACCTTTGCCGCGGTCGTCGTCTTGGTTTCGGATCCACCGGATTCGGTATTGTTCGCGCAACCCGACAGCACGAGTGCGCCGCTCGCGGCAACTACCACCGCGAAACTCCACATCTTGCTTCGTCGGGGACGACATCCAACAGTCACGGTTGCCTCTTCTCTCTGTTTACGGCTGTGGTCGGGCTATCCCAAGTCGGACACGTTAACGGGCTCCGGTCGGGGATGCAGCGCCGGTAACGGAACCTTAACGAGCATGCTTCAGCGCCACAGCCTTACCGCAAAAACCGCGATCTACATCTGCTTTTGTGTCAAACTGCCAGCATGGAAACCACTGCTTCGCCAAACTTGTTGCCGCATCTGTGGAAATCGACGCTGGTTTCCGGGATTCTCGCTGTCATCCTCGGGATCCTGGTGCTGGTGTGGCCCGGCATAACGATTCTGGTCGCCGCAATCTTTCTCGGTATCTATCTGTTGATCAGCGGCATCTCGCAACTCGTCCTGGCATTCAGCCTGCGCTCATCGGTCGGGGGACGCATATTGCTGTTCATCGGCGGTGCCGCGGCCCTGGTGCTGGCTGTGCTCTGCTTCATCAGCTTCACCAATGACCTGCAATCCGCAGTCGAACTGCTGGCGATCTGGATCGGTGTCGGGTTCATCTTCCGCGGTGTCGCGACGGCGATGTCGTCGATCGGAGATCCCTCACTGCCGGGGCGCATCTGGGAGATCATCGTCGGCATCATCAGTGTCATCGCCGGCATCATCATGTTCGTCGCCCCACTGCAGGGTCTGGTCGCGCTGGCTCAGGTCACCGGCATCATCCTGATCGTCGTCGGGGTTATCGAGGTGATCTCGGCCTTCGCAATCCGCAGCGACGCCAAGAAGCTCAAAGCCGCAATCTCGCCGCAGGCGCCGACGGCGTGACGTAAGACACCGGTCAGGGTAAGCGGCTTGTTCCCGAGCATCTACTACACTCCGTCGTAGATTGGTCTGAGACCTCGGAAGTAGGGCCAGATGGACGCTTTGGACGTATCCCGGTGGCAGTTCGGAATCACCACCGTTTATCACTTCATATTCGTTCCGCTGACCATCGGGTTGGCACCGCTGATCGCCGTCATGCAGACGGTGTGGGTGGTCACCGGGAACGACAGCTGGTACCGGTTGACCCGGTTCTTCGGCAAGCTGTTCCTGATCAACTTCGCGATCGGTGTCGCCACCGGCATCGTGCAGGAGTTCCAGTTCGGCATGAACTGGAGCGAGTACTCGCGTTTCGTCGGCGACATCTTCGGCGCTCCGCTGGCCATGGAAGGCCTGGTCGCGTTCTTCTTCGAGTCCACATTCATCGGACTGTGGATCTTCGGTTGGACCCGGCTGCCGAGGCTCGTTCATCTGGCCTGCATCTGGATCGTGGCGCTGGCGGTGAACATGTCGGCCTTCTTCATCATCGCCGCGAACTCGTTCATGCAGCATCCGGTCGGTGCGCGATTCAATCCGGACACCGGTCGTGCCGAACTGACCAGCATCGTCGCCCTGTTCACCAACAACACGGCGATCGCAGCGTTCAGCCACGCCGTCGCCGGCGCATTCCTGACCGCAGGCACCTTCGTGGCGTGCGTGTGCGCGTGGTGGATGGTGCGCTCGCACCGACGTGGCGAGGACGGCGCCGCCGACGCGGTCACGATGTACCGCCCCGCCACCATCCTGGGCTGCTGGGTCACGCTGGTCGCCGCGGTCGCGCTGTTCTTCACCGGCGATGCGCAGGGCAAGCTGATGTTCCAACAGCAGCCGATGAAGATGGCCTCGGCGGAATCGTTGTGCAACAGCAAGACCGACCCCAACTTCTCGGTGCTGACCGTCGGCACCCACAACAACTGTGACAGCGTCGTACACCTCATCGAAGTGCCCTACGTCCTGCCGTTCCTGGCCGAAGGCAAGTTCACCGGGGTGCACCTCGAGGGCGTGACGGATCTGCAGGCACGCTTCGAGGAGCAGTTCGGGCCCGGCGACTACCGTCCCAATCTCTTTGTGACGTACTGGTCATTCCGGGCGATGATCGGATTCTTGGCGGTGCCAGGGCTGTTCGCGCTCGCGGCGCTGTGGCTGACCCGGGGCGGCAGGATCCCGCAGCAACGCTGGTTCAGCTGGTTCGCGCTGCTGACGATCCCCACCCCGTTCCTGGCCAACAGTGCCGGTTGGGTATTCACCGAGATGGGCCGCCAGCCTTGGGTTGTGGTACCGAATCCGACCGGCGATCAGGACATCCGGCTGACCGTCGCCCAGGGCGTCTCCGGCCACGGGGCGGGCATGGTGTGGCTGTCGCTGATCACGTTCACCCTGGTGTACGCCGTGCTGGCCGTCGTGTGGTTCTTCCTCCTCCGCCGTTACATCGTCGAGGGACCCCTGGAGCACGACTCCGAACCTGCCCCGCCGACACCGCCGAACGATGACGCCGTCGCACCGTTGTCGTTCGCCTACTGAGGAGCGGATCGATGGGATTACAAGAACTCTGGTTCATCCTGCTGACCGTCTTGTTCCTGGGATTCTTCATCCTCGAGGGATTCGACTTCGGCGTCGGCATGCTGATGTCATTCTTCGGGCGGACCGCCGCGGGCCGGGGCGAAGACCCCGAGCCGTATCGTCGAGCCGCGCTCAACACCATCGGCCCGGTGTGGGATGGCAACGAAGTCTGGTTGATCACCGCGGGCGGGGCGATGTTCGCCGCCTTCCCCGAGATGTACGCCACGATCTTCTCCGGGCTGTACATACCGCTGCTGGCCATCTTGTTCGCCATGATCGTGCGCGTCGTGGCGATCGAATGGCGCGGCAAGATCGATGATCCCGGGTGGCGGCGGTGGGCTGATCTCGCCATCGCGATCGGTTCCTGGGGGCCGGCGATCCTGTGGGGTGTCGCCTTCGCCGGCATCGTGCGCGGCCTCCCGGTCGATGCCGACCACCAGATGCACCTGTCGTTCGGTGACATCATCAACGTCTACACGTTGCTCGGCGGGCTGGCGACCGGTGCCCTGTTCGCGTTCCACGGCGCGGTGTTCATGGCCTTGAAGACCAGCGGCCAGATCCGCACCGACGCCTTCCAGTTCGCCACGCGGCTGGCCATTCCGGCCACCGTCCTGGTTGCCGGATTCGGCATCTGGACCCAACTGGCCCACGGCAAGGGCTGGACCTGGTTCCTGCTCGCCGCCGCCGTGGTCGCACAGTTGGCGGCGGTCGGCCTGGTCTACCGCGGCAGCGGCGAGGGCTGGGCCTTCGTCTGCACCACCATTGTGGTTGCGGCAGTGGTACTTCTGCTGTTCGGTTCGTTGTTCCCGAACCTGGTGCCCTCGTCGTTGAACCCGGACTGGAGCCTGACGATCCACAACGCATCGTCCTCGCCCTACACACTCAAGATCATGACGTGGGCGGGCCTGGTGTTCGCACCGCTCGTCGTGATCTACCAGGCCTGGACCTATTGGGTGTTCAGGCAGCGGATTTCGGCCGATCGGATACCGGCTCCGGTCGGATTGTCGCGGCGGTCGGCCTGAACCTCTGGCGCGCACTCGGCGTCCGCGGCGCCACCGGGTCAACGGCGGCACTGCGGCGCCACCTCCTGGCGACAGTGGCCTGCGGCGTAACCATCAGCGCCAGCACCATAGCCGCAGCCGTCGTGCTGGCACACGTCGTCGCCGGCATCATCACCGAACCGGCCTCGGCGACCCACCACGGTGCAGCCCTCGTCACGCTGGCTGCGCTCTGGGTTCTGCGCGCGGCCGCACACTGGCTCCAAGGCCGACTCTCACAGCGCGGCGCCACTGCGATCATCGGAGAGTTGTCCAGCCAGGTGCTGCGCTCGGTGACCTCCTTGCCGCCAAGGCGATTGGCGACGGACCGCGATGCCGCCGCGGCAGTGGTAACCCGGGGCCTGGACGGGCTGCGCCCCTACTTCACCGGTTATCTGCCCGCGGTGGTGCAGGCCGCGGTCCTGACCCCGGTGGCGGTGGTGGTGATCGCCTGCTACGACCTGCAGGCCGCAGCGATCGTGGTGATCGCGCTCCCCCTGATCCCGGTGTTCATGGTGCTGATCGGTCTGCTCACCGCCGAGCGGTCGGCGGCATCGCTGGCCGCGATGACCACACTGCAGGCCCGTCTGCTCGATCTGGTGGCGGGCATCCCGACACTGCGAGCGGTCGGTCGAGCCGCCGGATCGGTGCAGCGGATCACCGAACTGGCTGCCGCGCATCGCCGCTCGGCGATGGCAACGCTACGGATCGCATTCCTGTCCTCGTTGGTGCTGGAGCTTCTGGCCACCCTGGGCGTGGCGCTGGTGGCGGTCAGTGTCGGCCTGCGGCTGGTCTACGGAGAGATGACCCTGACCGCCGGGTTGACGGTCCTGTTGCTCGCCCCCGAGGTGTTCTGGCCGCTGCGCCGGGTAGGCGCGGCCTTTCATGCCGCGCAAGACGGGAAAACGGCTGCAGAACAGGCTTTTCGGTTATGTGAGAATCAGGCGCCGGCCACGGGTGGCGTCCGGGTACCGAATTCCGCACCGACAATCGAGTTGGACGGTCTGTCCCCAGCTGTCGAACCAGGCCGGGTCACCGTGCTGACGGGACCCAACGGCGCCGGTAAATCCACTGCACTGCAAGCCATTCTCGGATTGACCACACTGCCATCAGGACCGGTGCGGATCGACGGGATAGATGTCGACGACCTGGATCTGACTGCGTGGTGGCACACCATCGCCTGGCTTCCGCACCGCCCGGTTCTCATCCCCGGCACCGTCCGCGAGAACCTGGAGTTGCTGGGACCACTGGACGACCTGGACCGAGCCTGCCGCGACACCGGATTCGACGACGTTCTCGATGATCTTCCCGACGGTCTGGACACCCGGATCGGTCGTACCGGCGTCGGCTTGTCCCTGGGCCAACGACAACGGCTGGGGCTCACCCGTGCCCTCGGATCGTCCGCGCGGGTGCTGCTGCTCGACGAACCCACCGCTCACCTGGACGCCGCGTTGGAGCAGCGGGTGCTCCAGGCCGTCGTCGCGCGAGCCCGGGCGGGCGCCACAGTGGTGGTGGTCGGGCACCGCGATCCGGTACTGGCCATTGGCGATCAGGTGATCACGATTGGTGCCGTACATGTTTCGCCGTGATCCACTGCTGCAGCTGACACTGGAGCTGCTACGGCCCCGGTTGAGCCGGCTGATTCTGGCCAGCGTTCTCGGTGTGTTGTCACTGGGCAGCGCGCTGGCGCTGGCGGGTGTCTCGGCATGGTTGATCACCCGCGCCTGGCAGATGCCCCCGATCCTGGACCTGTCGGTGGCCGTGGTTGCGGTACGTGCGCTGGGCATCTCGCGCGGGGTCCTCGGCTACTGCCAGCGGCTGGCCTCCCACGACACGGCGCTGCGGGCGGCGGCCAATGCCCGTACCGGCCTGTACCGCAAGCTCGCCACAGGACCGGACGACGACGCGACGCGCCTGCCCAGTGGCGAATTGGTGGCCCGGGTCGGCAGCTCCGTCGATGAACTGGCCGACGTGGTGGTGCGCTCGGTGCTGCCGATCGTGGTCGCCGCGGTGCTCGGCTGCGTATCTGTCGGCGTCATCGCACTCATCTCACCAAGCGCCGCAGCGGTATTGGGATTGTGCCTGCTGATCGCCGGAGCGGTGGCCCCGGCGCTGACGGCGCGTGCCGTGGCTGCCGCGGAATCCGTTGCGGTCCGACACCGTAGTGACCGCGACTCCGCGACGATGCTGGCACTGGAGTACGCCCCGGAGTTGCGGGTCAGCGGCCGTCTCGACGAGGTGATCGCCACTGCGGAACGCAGCCATCGTGACTGGGGACAAGCCGCCGACCGCGCTGCGGCCCCTGCGGCGTTCGCCGCCGCCATGCCCAGCATCGCCATCGGCGCCAGCGTCCTGGGTGCCGTCGTCGCAGGCATCGCACTGCCTCCCACGACCGCGCCGACCACCCTGGCCATCCTGATGTTGTTGCCGTTGTCGGCCTTCGAGGCCACCACGGCCCTTCCCGACGCTGCCGTCGGGCTCACCAAGGCCCGCATCGCCGCTCGGCGTCTCCGCGAACTCACCGAGAGCGACCCTGCGGCCCGCCGGCGGCCCGCGGCTCCCCCGGTCAATCTGCCCGCCGCGGGCCGGCTCGCCGTAGTCGGCCCCAGCGGTTCGGGCAAGACCACGCTGCTGATGGCGATGGCCGACAAGCTCAACGGAGAATCTAGGCGTGCAGCATTTTTCGCCGAGGACGCGCATATCTTCGAGACCACGGTGCGGGACAATCTACTGGTGGTCCGCGGGGACGCCACCGATGCTGAACTGATCTCCGCGATCGAGCGTGTCGGCCTCACCGGTTGGCTGTCCGGCCTGCCCGAGGGTTTGTCGACCGTACTCGAAGGCGGCCACACAGCGGTGTCGGCCGGGCAGCGACGCCGGCTGCTGCTGGCCAGGGTGCTGCTGTCAGATTTCTCGGTCGTCCTGCTCGATGAGCCCACCGAGAACCTCGACGCCGCCGACGGCAGGCGAATCCTCACCGAAATCCTCACTCCCGGTGATTGGTTCGCCGCCGAGCGGGCCGTCGTCGTGGCCACCCACCATCTGCCGGACGCACTCGACTGCCCCGTCATCCGTTGCCCACAACCCGGCACCGCCATCGGCGGGTAGCCTCACAGGCATGACCGACGAGCGACCCAACCCGCCCGGGTCTGACGAGCCGCAGCCGACCGGACCTCCCCCGCCACCGGCGTACCCCTACGGACCGGCTCCGGGGACATACCCCGGGGCCTATCCACCGGCCCCGCCACCGTACGGCGGGTACCCGATGCAACCCGTCGTGCCGCGTTCCCCCGCCAACGGTCTGGGCATCGCAGCACTCGTGATCGCGATCTTCGCCCTCCTGTTGACCTGGTCGGTGATCGGCGGGCTGATATTCGGCGCCACCGCACTGATCCTCGGATTCCTCGCCCACGGGCGCTACCGACGCGGCGAGGCCACCAACGGCGGCGTCGCCGTCGCCGGAATCACGCTCGGCGCCATCGCCTGCGTGTTGTCCCTGGTGTTCGTCGCGATCTGGGTGCACTTCGGCGCACGGTGGTTCAATGACGTCGGCGGCCCCGACTACATGCACTGCCTGCAACAGGCCGGCGACGACACCGCGGCCCAGCAGCGGTGCGAGAAGGAGTTCGAGCGCCGGGTCGAGGATTCGTTCGGCGTGACGCCAACCCCTACCCGCTGAGCGGGCTCACGGCTTGGCCGCACCGGGGAAATACTTGACGATGCCTTCTTGCACCACCGTCGCCAACAACTGACCCGACGCGTCGAAAAAGTGTCCCGTGCCCAACCCCCGGGATTCGGCCGCCACCGGCGAAGTGGTGGAGTACAGCACCCACTCGTCGAACTTGATCGGCCGGTGAAACCACACCGAATGGTTCATCGTCACCGCGAAGATCCGGTCGAAACCCCAGGACAACCCGTGCGTGGTGATGATCGAATCGAGCACGGTGGTATCCGAGGAGTACACCAGGGCCGCACCGTGCAGCACCGGATCGTCGGGCATCACGCCCTCGGTTTTGAGCCACACCCGGTTGTGGTCGAGCTTGCCGCCCTTGTCCCGCATCACCCAGGACGGATCGTTGGTGTACCGCCATTCGATCGGGCGCAACGCCTCCACGAACAACGGCACCGTCTTCTCGTAACCACGTAGCAGTTCATCGATCTTGGGCAACGTGTCCGGATGCGGAACCTCGGGCGCGGGCACGCTGTGCTCCAGCCCGCGGCCGGCGTTCATATAGGACAGCATCACGGTGGTCAGCAGGTTGCCGTCCTGCATGACATCCACCCGGCGGTTGGCGAACCGGCGCTCGTCGCGCAGTCGCACGACGTGGAACTCCAGGTCCTTCTCCGGATCGCCACCGGCGATGAAATGCGCATTCAACGCACTCGGCGCCAGCTTGTGCTCCAATGTGCGGCCGCCGGCGACGAACGCCTGCGCGACCATCTGCCCACCGAAAGTACGCACCGGGTTCTTACTCGGATGCGAACCGATGAACAGATCGTCGCCGACGCGGTTGAGATCGAGAACAGCCAGCAGCTCCTCGAAATCCGGGTGTGTCAAGGAATGCCTTTCGAGATCTTTGCAGGCGCTCTTTGGCAGACGACCGCTCGCTAGACGTCGTCCTCCCCGATGCGGTGCACATGGATCAGATTCGTGGAGCCTACTGTGCCGGGCGGAGCGCCCGCGACGATGACCACCAGCTCACCGCGCTTGTAGCGGCCGAGATCAAGCAGCGATTTGTCGACCTGGCGGATCATGTCGTCGGTGTTCGACATCTGCGGCACGATGAACGTCTCGGTGCCCCAGGTCAGCGCCAGCTGGCTGCGCACCTCGGGCAGGGCTGTGAACGCGAGCACCGGCAGCGGGGTGTGTAGCCGGGCCAGGCGGCGCACCGTGTCCCCGGACTGGGTGAAGGCGACCAGGGCCTTGGCGTCCAGCCGCTCGCCGATGTCGCGGGCCGCATACGAGATCACACCGCGCTTGGTGCGCGGAGTGTGGGTCAGCGGCGGCACCTTCACCGAGTTGTCCTCGACCGCCTTGATGATGCGGGCCATCGTCTTGACGGCCTCCAGCGGATACTTGCCGACCGAGGTCTCGCCGGAGAGCATCACGGCGTCGGCACCGTCGAGCACGGCGTTGGCGACGTCTGAGGCCTCGGCCCGGGTGGGCCGGGAACTCTCGATCATCGACTCCAGCATCTGGGTGGCGACGATGACGGGTTTGGCGTTCTCCCTTGCCATCTGGATGGCACGCTTCTGCACGAGCGGCACTTCTTCCAGCGGCAGTTCAACGCCGAGGTCACCGCGCGCCACCATGATGGCGTCGAACGCCAGCACGATGGCCTCGAGGTTCTCAACCGCCTCAGGCTTCTCCAGCTTGGCGATCACCGGGACCCGTCGACCGACGCGGTCCATCACCTCATGGACCAATTCGACGTCGGCGGGTGACCGGACGAACGACAGCGCGACCAGATCCACGCCGAGCCGCAGCGCGAACTCGAGATCTTCGATGTCCTTTTCGGACAGCGCCGGCGCCGTCACGTTCATGCCGGGCAGCGACATGCCCTTGTTGTTGCTGACCGGACCGCCCTCGGTGACCGTGCACACCACGTCGTTGCCGGAGATCTCCTCGACCGTCAGACCGACGTTGCCGTCGTCGACGAGTACCCGATCCCCGGGTCGGGCATCCTCGGCCAACCGCTTGTAGGTGGTCGACACCCGGTCGTGGGTCCCCTCACAGTCATCGATGGTGATCCGCACCGATTCGCCGGTCGCCCAGTAGGTCGGTCCCTCGGCAAAGCGGCCCAGACGG
Source organism: Mycobacterium sp. DL99 (assembly GCF_004762045.1). Lineage (GTDB taxonomy): Bacteria > Actinomycetota > Actinomycetes > Mycobacteriales > Mycobacteriaceae > Mycobacterium. The sequence continues at coordinate 3,141,415 of NZ_SJOM01000007.1, read as the reverse complement.
ATCTTGGGCCCCTGCAGGTCAGCGAGCACACCCACCGCGTGGCCGGTGGCATCCGATGCCGCCCGTACCCGCTTGTAGGCAGCCTCATGGTCGGTGTAGTCGCCGTGGCTGAAATTCAGCCGGGCGACATCCATACCCGCCTCGACCAGGGCCCGTACGGACTCATCCGTGCTGGTAGCCGGGCCAAGCGTACAAACGATCTTTCCGCGTCTGCTCACGTCACGTCAGCATAGTCGTTAATCGATTCAGATGACGGCCAGAGGCAGTGTGCCGGGCCGCACCGGCGACGGCAGATCCGACTCGCCCATCAGGTAGGCGTCCACCGCATGCGCCGCGCTGCGGCCCTCGGCGATCGCCCACACCACCAGCGAGGCACCCCGGTGCGCGTCGCCGCAGACGAACACCCCGGGGGCGTCGGTCTGCCAGTCCGAACCACAGGACACGGTGCCGCGCCGGGTCAGTTTCAGGTTCAACCCGTCGAGCAAGGCCATGTGTTCGACACCCTCGAACCCGATCGCCAGCAGCGCCAGATCGCACGGAATCTGCAACGAATCGCCCACCGGCGTGATCTCACGCCGGCCCTCGGCATCCCGGGTGACCCGAACCTCGGCGATCTCGATGGCCCGGACATGACCGGTGTCGTCCCCGATGAATCTCTGCACGGCCACCTCGAAGCGGCGTGCGCCGCCTTCGGCATGCGCCGGCGAGGTCCGCAGCACCAATGGCCATGTCGGCCACGGCGAGAGCTCGTCGTCACGGGTCTCGGGCGGCTCGACGTTGTAGTCGAGCTGAGTCACCGAGGCGGCCCCCTGACGGTGCGCGGTACCCAAGCAGTCGGCGCCGGTGTCACCACCACCGATGATCACCACGTGCTTGCCCGCCGCCGAGATCGGTGTAGATGAGTCACCCTCACATTCCCGATTCGCCGGCACCAGATGCTCCATCGCCAGATGAACGCCATCGAGTTCACGACCGGGCACGTCGTTGTCGCGGCCGCGCAGCGCACCGACCGCCAGCACCACCGCCTGATGGCGCTGATGCAACTGCTCGATGGTCAGGTCGACACCGACCTCGCATTCGGTGACGAATCGGGTGCCCTCGGCGCGCATCTGAGCCAGGCGCTGATTGAGCACCGACTTCTCGAGCTTGTACTCGGGGATGCCGTAGCGCAGCAGCCCACCCACCCGGTCGTCGCGTTCGTAGACCGTCACCTCATGACCGGCGCGGGTGAGTTGTTGTGCGGCAGCCAAACCCGCCGGACCGGAGCCGACGACCGCGACGCTCTTGCCGGTCGAGATCGCGGCCGGCTGGGGTTCGACGGTGCCGTTCATCCAGGCATGGTCGGCGATCGTCTGCTCGATCCGTTTGATCGTCACGCTGCCGCCGGTCTGCTCCTCGGAGATCGACAGCACGCAGGCCGCCTCGCATGGCGCCGGGCACAGCCGCCCGGTGAACTCCGGGAAGTTGTTGGTGGCGTGCAGACGATCACTGGCCGCATCCCAACGGCCGCGCCGCACCAGGTCGTTCCATTCCGGGATCAGGTTGCCCAGCGGGCAGCCTGCCTTACCCGAGTGACAGAACGGGATCCCGCAATCCATGCAGCGACGCGCCTGTTGCGACACCTCGCCCGCGCGTTCGTTGGGATCCTCGCGCTCGTACACCTCGCGCCAGTCCCCCACCCGTTCCTCGACGGGCCGCTTGGCGGCCTCGATCTTGGGTACCCGAAGAAATCCGGTCGGATCAGCCACGGCTGGCCTCCATGATCGCACTGTCCACATCGCGACCCTCGGCCTTCGCCATCCGGGTCGCCTGCAGCACACGCTCGTAGTCGGTGGGCATTATTTTGGTGAATTGGGCACTGCGCCTTGGCCAGTCGTCCAGTATCGAGCTGGCCAGCGTGCTTCCGGTGTGACGGGCATGGCGGGACACCACATCATGCAGCCAGGTCAGGTCCTCGGCTTCGAGTCGCTGCAACTCGACCATCTCGGTGTTGACCCTGGCCGGGTCCAGGCCGAGCACGAACGCGATGCCGCCCGACATGCCGGCGGCCATGTTGCGGCCGGTCTTGCCCAGGATCACCACCCGGCCACCCGTCATGTACTCGCACGCGTGGTCGCCCACTCCCTCGACGACCGCCAGCGCCCCGGAATTGCGGGCGCAGAACCGCTCACCGGCCCGGCCTCGCAAAAACACCTCACCCGAGGTGGCGCCGTAGAGCAGGGTGTTGCCCGCGATGACGTTGTCCTCAGGCAGGAACAGCACGTCGTCGGGCGGCCGAACGATCACCCGGCCACCGGAAAGTCCCTTGCCCACATAGTCGTTGGCATCGCCGATGAGGTCCAGGGTGATGCCGGGCGGCAGGAAGGCGCCGACGGACTGCCCGGCCGACCCGGTCAGGGTGACGTGAATGGTGTTGTCGGGCAGGCCGGCCGCGCCGTAGCGGCGGGTGACCTCCGCCCCCAGCAGGGTGCCCACCGTGCGGTTCACGTTGCGGACGGGAAGCTCCAGACGAACCGGGAGGGCATCTTCCAACGCCCCCTCGGCGAGTTGGATCAGGGTCCGGTCGAGGGCCTGGTCGAGTCCGTGGTCCTGCTCGCGCACCCGCCGCCGCTGAGTGAGCACGCCGCCATCGGCGTCGGTCGGCAACGCGAAGATCGGGCTGAGGTCCAGCCCGCGACTCTTCCAGTGCGCCACACCGGGATCTGTGTCGAGCACCTCGGCGTGCCCCACGGCCTCGTCGATGCTGCGGAACCCCAGTTCGGCGAGGTAGCGACGGATGTCCTCGGCGATGAACGTGAAGAAGTTCTCCACGAACTCGGGCTTACCGTTGAACCGTGCACGCAACTCGGGGTTCTGCGTGGCAACACCGACCGGGCAGGTATCCAGGTGACACACCCGCATCATGATGCAGCCCGCCACCACCAGCGGTGCCGTGGCGAAACCGAACTCCTCGGCGCCGAGCAGCGCAGCCACGATCACATCGCGGGCGCTACGCATACCGCCGTCGCACTGCACAGTGATGCGGTCGCGCAAACCGTTGAGCACCAACGTCTGCTGGGTGTCGGCCAAGCCGATCTCCCACGGCGCCCCCGCGTGCTTGAGCGAGGTCAACGGTGCTGCACCGGTGCCGCCGTCGTACCCGGAGATCAACACCACATCGGCGTGCGCCTTGGATACCCCGGCCGCGACCGTACCGACCCCGACGCTGCTGACCAGCTTCACGTGGATCCGGGCGTCGTCGTTGGCGTTCTTCAGATCGTGGATGAGTTGGGCGAGATCCTCGATCGAATAGATGTCATGGTGCGGAGGTGGCGAGATCAGTCCCACACCCGGCGTGGCATGTCGCGTCTTGGCAATGCTGGGGTACACCTTGTAACCCGGAAGCTGGCCGCCCTCACCGGGTTTGGCGCCCTGGGCCATCTTGATCTGGATGTCGGTGGCGTTCACCAGATAGTCGCTGGTGACGCCGAAGCGGCCGGAGGCAACCTGTTTGACGGCGCTGCGCCGGCGCGGATCGTAGAGCCGGTCGACATCCTCTCCGCCTTCGCCGCTGTTGGACCGCCCACCCAGATTGTTCATGGCGATCGCCATGGTCTCGTGGGCCTCCGCCGAGATGGAGCCGTAGCTCATCGCCCCGGTGTTGAACCTGGTCACGATCGAGTCGACCGGCTCGACCTCTTCCAACGGGACCGGGGGCCGCAACCCCTTCTTGAACTCGAAGAGGCCACGCAGCGTCCCCCCTTCCCGGGACAGCCGGTCGACCTCCTCGGAATACCTGGCGAAGATGTCGCGGCGCCCGGTGCGGGTCGAATGCTGCAGCAGGAAGACCACTTCCGGGGTGAACAGGTGCAGCTCGCCCTCCCGGCGGAACGCGTACTCACCGCCGACCTCGAGACGACGGTGCACCCGCTCGGTGGGGTTCTCGGGATAGGCGCGCCGGTGCCGGAGCTTGACCTCCTCGGCCAGCACATCCAGCCCGACGCCGCCGAGCTGGCTGGTGGTACCCGTGAAGTACTCGTCGACGACGTCGCGACTCAGCCCGATCGCCTCGAACACCTGCGCAGCGGTGTAGGACGCGACCGTCGAGATGCCCATCTTGCTCATCACCTTGACCACGCCCTTGCCCAGGGCCTTGACGTAATTGCGCACCGCCTCTGCGGTTTCGATGCCGGTCAGCTCACCTTCGCGGATGAGATCCTCGATCGACTCGAATGCGAGATAGGGGTTGACCGCGGCCGCACCGAACCCGATGAGCATCGCGATGTGATGGACCTCGCGGGCATCGCCACTTTCCACGACGAGCGCCACCTTGGTCCGTTCTTTGGTGCGTACCAAGTGGTGGTGCACCGCCGATACGGCCAGCAGCGACGGAATCGGAGCTCTGGTGTGATCGGAATCCCGATCTGAGATCACGAGTGTGCGAGCACCTTTGGCAATCGCCTCGGTGGCCCTCATCTGGAGGTCATCGAGCGCCTCGGCAAGTCCTTCGCCACCGCGTTCGACGTCATAGAGGGAGCGCAGCACCGTAGTGCGCAGACCCGGATGCTCGCCATCGTCGTTGATACGGACGATCTTGCCCAGCTCATCGTTGTCGAGAACCGGCCGACGCAGCACGATCTGGCGGCACGAGGCGGCCGAGGGCTCCAGCAGGTTCTCCTCGGGCCCCATCACCCGGGCCATCGAGGTGACCACCTCCTCGCGAATGGCGTCCAGCGGAGGGTTGGTCACCTGGGCGAACAGCTCGACGAAGTAGTCATACAGCAGCCGTGAGCGCTTCGACAGCACCGCGACGGGAGTATCGGTCCCCATCGAACCGAGCGGCTCACCGCCCGACGCCGCCATGGGCGTCAGCAGGATGCGCAATTCCTCTTCGGTGTACCCGAAGGCGATCTGCCGCCGGACCACCGACTCGTGATTCGGCTGGAACCGGGGCCGCGCGGGCAATGTGTTGAGATCCAGCAGACCGGCATGCAGCCACTCACCGTACGGTTCGGCCGCGGCCAACTGCTCCTTGATCTCGTCATCGGGAACGATACGTCCGGCGGCCGTGTCGACCAGGAACATCTTGCCGGGCTGCAGGCGGCCCTTGGCCACGATCTGGCCCGACGGCACGTCGAGCACACCACTTTCACTGGCCAAGATGACCCGGTCATCGACCGTGCGCCACCAGCGGCCCGGCCGTAAACCGTTGCGGTCCAACACCGCTCCGACCATGGTGCCGTCGGTGAAGGTGACGCAGGCCGGCCCGTCCCACGGCTCCATGAGAGAGGCGTGGAACTTCCAGAACGCACGCTCCGCGGCATCCATGGTGGTGGCGTTCTCCCACGCCTCCGGGATCATCATCAGCACTGCGTGCGGCAGACTGCGCCCGCCCAGATGCAAAAGCTCGAGCACCTCGTCGAAGGACGCCGAGTCCGAAGCGCCCGGCGTGCAGATCGGGGACAACCGGCCCAGGTCACCGGGAATCCGGGCGCTGGCGAGAAGCGCCTCACGCGCGTGCATGCGGTTGCGGTTGCCGCGCACGGTGTTGATCTCGCCGTTGTGGGCGACGAACCGAAACGGATGTGCCAGCGGCCAGGACGGGAAGGTATTCGTGGAGAAGCGGCTGTGCACGATCGCGATCGCACTCTTGCAGCGCTCGTCGCGCAGATCCGGAAAGTACTGCGGCAGCTGCATTGTCGTCAGCATGCCCTTGTACACGATGGTCCGGCTGGACAGCGACGCGAAGTACACCGCGTCAGCACCGGTGCCCTGCTCGGCCCGCTTGCGCAGCGGGTAGACCTTGCGGTCGAGCTCGATTCCGCCCACCCGGACGCCCTCGACCCCCGGTGTCGCGACGAACAGCTGCGCCATGTGAGGCATACACCCCAGCGCAGTCGAGCCGATCCCGGCCCCGTCCGGATCCACCGGCACCGCGCGCCAGCCCAGCACCTCAAGGCCTTCCTCGGCGGCCAACGCCTCGATGCGGGCGCGAGCGGCACTGCGCGCGTCCTCATCCTGCGGCAGGAAACAGATGCCGGCGGCGAAGGCGTTGCTGCCGTCGTCGGCCGGCCCGGGAAGGGCGAAGTCGACCACCTCACGCAGCAGTTCGACCGGCAGTTGCAGCAGGATGCCGGCACCGTCACCACTGTTGGGTTCGGCCCCGGCAGCGCCGCGATGTTCGAGGTGTTCGAGCGCGGTCAGACCGTCAGTGACGATGCCGTGTGAACGGCGGCCGCGAATATCGGTGATCATGGCGACGCCGCAGGAATCGGCCTCATTGGCAGGGTCATACAGCCCCTGCGCATCTGGCAATGCCGAGAACAGCACTTGATCGCACCTCCGCGAGTCCGGAACATCCTGGTCCCGGGACTGCACCGGCCCGAATTTTCAGTGTATCAGCGCAGGTGGGCCACTACTGAGCGGTCACGGTCGGGACCAGCGGGAAGCCCGGCAGGTTCCGCATCACCGTCCAGACCACCAGTGCCGCCACGATCGTCACCACCGCCGGCAGCGGGAACAGCGTCTTGCCCAGCCGCCACCGCACCAGCAGCCACACAACCAGCGCGGGAAGGCCGACCAGGGCGAATACGTTGTCGACGACAGCTGCGCCCACGTCACCGTGCAGCAGGTCGTGAGTCATCCGCAGGCCGCCGCAGGCCGGGCAGTTCCACCCGGTCAGAGCCTTGAACGGGCAGCCCGGGAACAAGAACCCCGGCCGGTGCGGATCGGCGACACCGATGTAGGCGAGGGCCCCGGCCCCGAGTACTCCCCCGGCCAGCAGCGAATACCGCCAAGCCTTCGTGCTGGTAGGCCCGCTAGGTTCCATCGCGCAGCGGACGTCCATACGGGTCGCGGACCTTGTCGGTGAGGATCAGGACGGCATCGACGATCCCCCAGATGATGGCGCCGACGGTGCAGGTGGCCAAGCCCACGATCAACTGAGCGATACCCAGGCCGGTCTGACCGAGGTAGATACGCCCCATCCCTACGAAGCCGAACAGCCCGACCAACTGCAGCAGACCGGCGATCACCTTGGACTTGTCCGAGAACGGCTCGCCGGTGATCGGATGACGACCGAACGGCGCGCTCGGATCCCCGTACGGCGACGGATACTGCGGGTAGCCGGGGGGTGGCGGCGGAAACCCCGCAGGCGGCGTAAAGCCGGCCGGCTGCGGGCCGTTCAGCGGGTCTGGGGACTGCGACGGACCAGTCATACAGACAGGATGCCAGAGCGCGGGTGGTTACCGGTTACGCCGGAACCAGCGCCGCACCCGGCCGCCTTGCGGGGCCGGCTCGGACTGCTCGGAAACAGCCGGTGTTTCGGTCTCGGTGTCGCCTGCCGCCTCGTCATCGTCAGCCTCGTCATCGTCAGCCTCGTCGGCGTCAGACTCAGTGTCATCCTCGGATTCGGACTCGACCTCAGCCTCGTCTGCCGCGGATTCAGCGGCCACATCATCGGTTTCGGGCTCGACGTCGACCTGCTCAGCAGGCTCGGCCTCCTCGTCGGCATCCGCCGCCTTGTCGCTCTCTTCGGCTTCGGCTTCGGCTTCGGGTTCGGCTTGATTCTCGCCTACCGCGGCCTCATCCGGCTCGGGCTCATCGGCGGTCGAGGACTCAACAGCTTCGTCACCGCCGTCGGCGTCGTCCGCCGTTTCAGCCTCGACCGGGGCCTCAACCTCGTCTAGGGCCTCTTCCGTGACGTCGGCCTCAGCTTCAACACCTTCGGGCTCATCGGCGGATTCCTCAGCGGCGACCTCGTCGGCAGCTTCCTCGGAATCTGCGGCAGCCTCGCCTTCGGCGTCCTCGGACTCGTCGCCGGTAGCCGACTCGGACTCCTCGACCACTTCTGCTTCGGCTTCCTCGTCGGCCTCGATTTCGGCCTCGGCCTCGGAGTCATCCGCTTCCAGTGCTTCAGCCTCGACTGCTTCACCGGCCTCCACCGACTCGACAGACTCGGCATCGTCACCACTGTCTGCCTCGTCCGCCGTTTCAGCCTCGATCGACTCGTCGTCGGATTCGGTCTCCGCCTCGGGCTCAGCCTCTTCTACGGCCTCTTCAGTGACGTCAGCTTCGGCTTCAGCATCCTCGGGCTCCTCGCCCACTTCTGCTTCAGCTTCCTCGTCGGCCTCGGCCTCGGCGTCATCCGCTACCAGTGCTTCAGCCTCGACTGCTTCACCGGCCTCCACCGACTCGACAGACTCAGCTTCCTCATCGGCGTCGGATTCAGTCTCCGCCTCGGGCTCAGCCTCCTCTACGGCCTCTTCAGTGACGTCAGCTTCGGCTTCGGCATCCTCGGGCTCCTCGCCCGTTTCTGCTTCAGCTTCCTCGTCGGCCTCCGCCGACTCGACAGACTCAGCGTCCTCAGCCTCACCGGCTTCCTCGGATTCGGCTTCGGCCTCGCCTTCGGTTTCCTCGGACTCGTCGTCCGGCTCGGTAGCGATCGCCTTCAGTTCGATTGCCGCGGCAGCTTCGGCTCCGTCGTCCTCGCTGGCGCCGACCTCGTCGGGATGCATGTGGTCGGCATCCTCGTCGTCGTCTTGTCCGGCCACCGCGGCGGCCGCAACAACACCGGAGGTCGCCGCTGCGGCGACAAGCTCCTTGCCGAGCTCATCGGCCGTCGACTCGTCCTCGTCGCTCTTGCCCGCCAAGGTCGCCGGGTCTTCTCGGCCCTTGCTCGCCAGCATGATGTAGACGACGGCGCCGATGAACACGAAGGTCGAGGTAAACGTGTTGACGCGAATACCGGCGAACTCGGTTGCCGGATCAGAGCGCATCAATTCGACCAGGAATCGGCCCGCACAGTAGCCGGCCACATAGAGCGCGAACAGCCGGCCGTGGCCGAGTTTGAACTTGCGGTCGGCCCAGATCAGCAGCGCGAAAATCAATAGGTTCCACAGCAACTCGTACAGGAATGTGGGATGTACGACCCGCTCCACCTCGCCGGTGGACACTCCGTTGAGATAGTCCGCCTCGCCGAGGGAATTCACCCGCTTGTAGATCTCCAGGCCCCACGGCAGCGTGGTATCGCCGCCGTACAGCTCCTGGTTGAAATAGTTTCCGAGCCGGCCGATGGCCTGGGCCAGGATGATCCCGGGCGCGATCGCGTCGCCGAAGGCCGGCAGCGGTATCCCGTGCGAACGGCACCCGATCCAGGCTCCGACACCACCCAGTGCGACGGCGCCCCAGATTCCCAGGCCGCCCTGCCACACCTGGAATGCGGCACCGAGCCCCTTGCCGGTGGGTCCGAAATACGTGGTCCAGTCCGTCATGACGTGGTACAGCCGACCACCGACGAGACCGAAAGGCACTGCCCACAAGGCGATGTCATAGATGACGCCGGCTTGCCCGCCCCGCGCCTGCCAACGCCGGTCGCCGATCATCAGCGCGGCGATGATGCCCACGATGATGCAGAGCGCGTAAGCGCGGATCGGCACCGGCCCCAGATGCCAGACGCCCTGTGACGGGCTGGGCAAATACGCGAGCACGGTAGTGGTCAAGCTGAAATCCTCTGCCTAACGCCGTTGGCCAGTTCTTCGGTGAGGCGCCGCAATGAATCCAGCCCCTCCTGCAGGGCCGACACCAATGCCGACCCGACGATGACGCCGTCGGCGTAGGCGCCGATCTCGGCGGCCTGAGCTCCCGAGCGCACGCCCAACCCCACCCCGACGGGAATGTCGGACACTTCCTTCACGCGACGCACCAACTCCGGCGCCGCGTTCGAGACGACATCACGCGCCCCGGTGACGCCCATCGTCGACGCGGCGTAGACAAAGCCGCGCGAGGCGTTCACCGTGGCCGCGAGCCGCTCCGGCGTCGAGGACGGGGCGACCAGGAAGATCCGGTCCAGATTGTGTTCCTCAGATGCGGCGATCCAGTCGACGGCTTCTTCGGGGATCAGGTCAGGGGTGATCAGACCGTAGCCACCAGCGGAAGCCAGGTCGCGGGCAAACGTGTCAACGCCCTTGCGCAGCACCGGATTCCAGTAGGTCATCACCACGGCGCGGCCGCCGGCGTTGCTGATCGCCTCGACTGCCGCCAGGGTGTCGCGCACCCGTACACCGCCCGCCAGTGCGGCCTCGGTGGCGGCGGCGATCGTCGGTCCGTCCATCCCGGGGTCCGAGTAGGGCACGCCGACTTCCACCAGATCGCAACCGGATTCGACCATCGCCGTCATCGCGGCGATGGATGCCTGCACATCGGGGAACCCGGTCGGCAGATAGCCGATGAGTGCGGCGCGACCCTCGGCGCGGCAGCCGTCGAACAACTCCGCCAGCCGGCTCATCCCGCGCTCCCCTCATCGAGCAGTCCGAACCACTTGGCCGCCGTCTCGACGTCCTTGTCACCGCGCCCGGACAAGTTCACCACGATGATCGCTCCGCTGCCCAGTTCAGGTCCGAGCTTGAGCGCACCGGCAACCGCGTGTGCCGATTCGATCGCCGGGATGATGCCCTCCTGGCGGCACAGCAGCGAGAACGCGTCCATCGCTTCGGTGTCGGTGACCGGCCGGTACTCGGCACGACCGCTGTCTTTGAGGAAGGCATGCTCTGGCCCGACACCCGGGTAGTCCAAACCGGCCGAGATGCTATGCGATTCGATCGTCTGACCGTCCTCGTCCTGCAGCAGGTAGGAGAACGATCCCTGGAATGCACCTGGCGAACCACCGGTGAACGTCGCAGCGTGCCGACCGGTTTCCACCCCGTCGCCCGCGGCTTCGAAACCGATCAGGCGCACCGCCGGGTCGTCGATGAAGGCGTGGAAGATCCCGATGGCGTTCGAGCCGCCACCGACGCACGCGGTCACCGCGTCGGGGAGGCGGCCGGCCTGGTCGAGGATCTGCGCCCGGGCCTCCAACCCGATGACCCGCTGGAAATCACGCACCATCAGCGGGAACGGATGCGGGCCCGCCGCCGTCCCGAAGCAGTAATAAGTGTTGTCGGCGTTGGTGACCCAGTCCCGGAACGCCTCGTTGATCGCGTCCTTGAGGGTTTTGGATCCGGCCTCGACCGACACCACGGTGGCGCCGAGGAGGCGCATCCGCGCGACGTTGAGGGCCTGGCGGGCGGTATCCACCGCGCCCATGTACACGACACATTCCAGACCGAGCAGCGCACACGCGGTGGCGGTGGCCACGCCGTGCTGGCCGGCCCCGGTCTCGGCGATGACGCGCGTCTTGCCCATCTGGCGCGCCAGCAGCGCCTGCCCCAGAACGTTGTTGATCTTGTGAGAACCGGTGTGGTTCAGGTCTTCTCGTTTGAGGAAGATGCGTGCGCCACCGGCATGCTCGGCCAGCCGGGTGGCCTCGTACAGCGGCGACGGCCGACCGCTGTAGTGCCGCTGCAACCGGTCGAGTTCGTCGAGGAAGGCTTGGTCACCACGGGCCTTCTCATAGGCCGCGGTGACCTCTTCGATCACCGCCATCAGTGCCTCGGGAACCAACCGGCCCCCGTACGAGCCGAAATGCCCCAGTACGTCAGGATCGTGAACGGTGGGTTCGGCAACGCCTGCGCTGGTACGGGGCAATTCGGGCCCCGCGAGATCCGCCATCAAAGTGTCTTTTCGTGCAAGCGGCTCATTGCCTGGTTCAGCGAGCCGGTTTCGGGCAGGACGGGTGCGTACCGGCGGTGACCAGATCGGCGACCGCGCTGCGGGGATCCCCGCTGGTCACCAAGCCCTCACCGACCAGCACGGCATCGGCACCCGCGCCGGCGTACGCCAGCAGGTCAGCGGTTCCGCGAATGCCGGACTCCGCGACACGGATGACATTGCTGGGCAACCCCGGCGCGATCCGGGCGAAGCAGTCGCGGTCGACTTCCAGCGTCTTGAGGTCGCGGGCGTTGACACCGATCAGCTTGGCCCCGGCCTGCAACGCCCGGTCGGCCTCTTCTTCGGTGTGCACCTCCACGAGTGCCGTCATCCCGAGCGATTCCGTGCGCTCCAACAGCGATTCCAGAACCGGCTGCTCGAGAGCCGCCACGATCAGCAGCAACAGGTCGGCGCCATGCGCCCGAGCCTCATGGATCTGGTACGGCTTGACAATAAAGTCCTTGCGCAGCACCGGGATTGACACCGCAGCACGCACCGCGTCCAGGTCGGCGAGTGAGCCGTTGAACCTGCGCTGCTCGGTGAGCACGCTGATAATCCGCGCACCGCCGGCCTCGTAAGCCTGCGCCAACTGCGCCGGGTCGGCGATGTTGGCCAACTCGCCCCGGGACGGGCTCGCACGCTTCACCTCGGCGATCACGGCAATTCCCGGTTCCCGCAACGCAGCCATCACGTTGAGCGGCGGAGGTGCATCCTGGGCCCGCGCCTTGATATCAGCCAGGCTGATAACGGCTTCGCGGGCGGCTACGTCGGCGCGGACTCCCTCGATAATGGAGTCGAGCACTGTGGCCGAACTCATCGCCCGTCGGTTCCTTTCTGGTGCCTCCGGGCCGGTCCCGGTTGCCCTCCCTCGAAGGGTAGCCGTCGCCACACCTTCACCATTCACCGGCCCTTATTGTCTGGATCGCCGCCGTCGCCGGTCGGATCCTGTCCTTCGTCCAGGGCATCCCAGAGCATCCGCTCGGACATCGGCTCACCACTGTCGTCGCTCTTGACCGCCTCACGCCGCGCTGCCGGCGCCGCGTACCGCCCTGCAATGCCGCGCTTCGTACGGTTGGCCGAGCGCATGAGCATCACCGCACCGACCAGCGCACACACCGCGGCGACCAGGGTCAGGACGGCGCCCCCATAGGAACGGCTGGTCGCGGTCAACTGCGCGAGCGGCACTTCTGCCAGGTCAGCGGCCCGCACAGCGACATCCTTGATCACCCACAGGCTGATCGCCAGGTAGCCCATGCCCGCACTGGCCACTGCGATCAGCAATGCCAGCAACCGCAGTGCCCAGCCGTGGACCGCCAGCGCGGCCACTGCGGCGGCCAGCACCAGCAACGCCAGCGGGATCAATGCGGTGGACCAGGACGCACCCGTCAGCGTCGTGGTTTTGGGCTGGCCCAGCCCGTCCGCCGAATTCACCTGGACCCAGGTCATCCGCGATGCCACCCACAGCGCCACCGCGGAGACGACGAACAGCGCCTGCGCCGCCCGCGTCACGGCTCGGCCAATGTGTCGGCGGCCGCGATGGCGTTGAGCACGGCTTTCGCCTTGTTTGCCGACTCGTTGTACTCGTAGAGACCGTTGGAATCGGCCACGACTCCCCCGCCGGCCTGCACATAAGCGGTGCCGTTGCGCATCAGAGCGGTACGGATGGCGATCGCGAAGTCGGCGTTGCCCGCGAAATCGAGATACCCCAGCACCCCGCCGTACAGGCCCCGTCGGGTCTTCTCGACCTCCTCGATCAACTCCATGGCCCGCACCTTGGGCGCCCCCGACAGCGTGCCGGCCGGGAAGCATGCCGTCACGGCGTCCAGCGCGGTCTTCCCCTCGGCCAGCTCGCCCGTCACCGTGGACACCAGGTGCATGACATGGCTGTAGCGCTCGATGTGGCTGTAGTCCTCGACCCGCACCGTGCCCGGGCGGCACACCCGCCCCAGATCGTTGCGGCCCAGATCGACCAGCATCAGGTGCTCGGCGCGCTCCTTCTCGTCGGCCAGCAGTTCCTTTTCCAGCAGCACGTCTTCTTCCTCGCTGCTGCCGCGCCACCGGGTTCCGGCGATCGGGTGGGTGGTGGCCCTGCCGTCCTTCACCGTGACCAGCGCCTCGGGGCTGGAGCCGACGACCGAGAAGTCCAGCCCGCCATCGGCATCGGGGACATTGAGCAGGTACATGTACGGACTGGGATTGGTCACCCGCAACATCCGGTACACGTCGATCGGGTCCGCGGCGGTATCCATCTCGAACCGCTGCGAGGGCACCACCTGGAAGGCTTCGCCGGCCTCGATGTCGCCGACCAGTTTCTCCACGATCGCGGTGTATTCCTCCACCGTGCGCTGCGCGCGGTGCTCGGGCACCGGCCGGCTGAACGTGGCGACCGTCGACGGCAGCGGCTGACCCAGGGCGGCGGTCATCACATCCAGCCGAGCCACCGCGTCGTCGTAGGCCTCGTCGACGCGCTCGTCCGTACCGTTCCAGTTCACCGCGTTGGCGATCAGGGTGATGGTGCCCTCGTGATGGTCGACGGCGGCGATGTCAGTGGCCAGCAGCAGCACCATGTCCGGCAGGCCGAGATCGTCGACCGCCAACTCCGGGAGCCGTTCCAGCCGGCGCACCATGTCGTAGGCGAAGTACCCCACCAACCCCGACGACAGCGGCGGCAGGTCCGGCATCGCCTCGGTCTGCAGCAGTTCCAGGGTGGCCCGCAATGCGGCCAACGGCTCACCGCCGCTGGGCGCATCCTTGGGGGCAGTCCCGAGCCACACCGCCTCGTTGCCGCGAACCGTCAGCGCCGACGGAGCGCCGGCACCGATGAACGACCAACGCGACCAGGAGCGACCGTTCTCGGCCGATTCCAGCAGGAACGTGCCCGGACGGTTGGCGGCGAGCTTGCGGTACGCCGACAACGGCGTCTCGCTATCGGCCAGCACCTTGCGGGTCACCGGGACGACCCGGTGCTCGGCGGCCAGCGCCCGGAAATCCTCGCGTGATGTGGTGACCGCAAGCGATGAGCCGGCGCCCGAGGATCCCGGCACGTGGGTGGCTGTGGTTTGCACGGGAACAATTCTCCCAGATCGGCGCCACGGTCCCGGCATGCAGACGGCGTAGCGTAGCCAGCCATGACACAGATCAGGACGGGTGACTCCGTTCCCGAGTTCGAACTGCCGGATCAGACCGGCACGATTCGCAGCCTGACGACCTTGCTCGCCGACGGCCCAGTGGTGCTGTTCTTCTATCCGGCGGCGATGACTCCGGGATGCACCAAGGAGGCCTGTCACTTCCGGGATCTGGCAGCGGAGTTCGCCTCTGCCGGGGCGACCCGGGTCGGTATCAGTACCGACCCGGTCGCCAAGCAGGCGAAGTTCGCCGACATCCAGAACTTCGACTACCCGTTGCTGTCGGACGCCGACGGCAAGGTGGCCGCCCAATTCGGGGTCAAACGGGGCCTGCTCGGCAAGCTCATGCCGGTCAAGCGGACCACATTCGTCATCGACACCGATCGCTCCGTGCTCGGGGTGATCTCCAGCGAGATCAGCATGGACACCCATGCCGACAAGGCGCTGGAGCTGCTCAAGGCGCGTTGACCGCCCGCAGCACCGCCGCCATCGACGCGGCCAGCACCGAATCGCTGCGACCGCACGCCCAGCCGGTACGACCGGCTGACCGGTACTCGAGGTAGCTGACGGCGGTACTGCCGATCGACTGCTGGGTCAGGCTCAGCACCTCGATTCGATGGCCGATCTCCTCGAGCGCGGCCCGCAGCGCGTCCACGGGGCCGATGCCGCGATGGCTGCTGGCCACGGTGCGCCCGTCGAACACCAACGTGAGGTCCGTGACCGCTGCGGCGCCGTCCCCACCGGTGTGCCAGTCCTTGAGCTGCACCGGCCCTGCCGGGTCGAGGTACGTGGCCTCGAACAGGTCGAACAGTTCGGCGGCGGTGACCTCGGCACCGCTTTCATCGGTGTGGGCCTGGACGTGGCGGGCGAAGTCGATCTGCAGCCGGCGCGGCAACTCCAACCCGTAGTCGGTGGTCAGCAGGTAGGCGATGCCGCCCTTGCCGGACTGCGAGTTCACCCGGATCACCGCATCGTAGGTGCGGCCGATGTCGGCCGGGTCGATCGGCAGATATGGGACACGCCAATCGATTTCGTTCTCGGGTTGTCCGGTTGCCGCGGCGCGCCGGCGATGTTCGGCGAAGCCCTTCTTGATCGCATCCTGGTGTGTTCCGGAGAACGCCGTGTGCACCATGTCCCCGACGTAGGGGTGACGCTCGTGAATCGGCATGCGCGTGCAGTGACTGACAGTGCGCGCGATCTCGTCGATGTCGGAGAAGTCGATCATCGGATCCACGCCCTGGGCATGCAGATTCAGCGCCAAGGTGGCGATGTCGACATTGCCGGTGCGTTCACCGTTGCCGAACACGCACCCCTCCACCCGCTGCGCACCGGCCAGCACCGCGAGCTCAGCGCAGGCGATGCCGGTTCCCCGGTCGTTGTGGGGATGCACTGACAGGATGACGCTGTTGCGACGAGACACATTGCGGTGCATGTACTCGATCTGGTCGGCGTATACGTTCGGGGTGGCGATCTCGACGGTGGCCGGCAGGTTCAGGATGACTGGGCGATCCGGGGTGGCCTGCCACAGCTCGGTCACCGCGTCGCACAGCTCCAGAACGAAATCCGGCTCGGTGAGGTTGAACACCTCCGGGGAGAATTCGAACCGGACGTTGGGCATGCCTTCGGTGAATTCGAGGACGTCACGGGCACCGGCCAGGATCAGGTCCCGCAGTTCGGTGCGGTCCTTGCCCAGCACCACGTCGCGCCAGGTGGGTGCGGTCGCGGTGTACATGTGGATCACGACGTCGTTGCCGATGCCGCGGACCGAGTCCACGGTCCGCTCGATGAGATCGCGGCGTGCCGGCACGAACACCACAATGGTGACGTCCGGCGGGGCGATGTCGGACTCCGCCAGCAGCCGGACGAAATCGAAGTCGGTCTGCGACGCCGATGGATAGCCGACCTCGATCTCCTTGTAGCCCATGGCCACCAGCAGCTCGAAGAAACGGCGCTTGCGGGCCGGGTCCATCGGCTCGGCCAGCGCCTGGTTGCCGTCGCGCAGGTCCACCGGCACCCACAGCGGCGCGGCGTGGATCCGTGCCGTGGGCCAATCTCGTTGAACCAGAGGGACTTCGACGCGGTCGTAGACGGAAGCGTAGCGGTGCGACGGCATCTGGGAGTGGCGCTGCCGGTTCCAGTCCGGTGCGTTCGCGGGGACGTCTCCGGCTGGGGTTTCGATGGTGGGAAATGCAGAAGTGGTCATGAGGGCGCTTTCGGTCGGGTTTGAGTTTCGACCGGCGCAACACAGCCCCACGGCAGGGGGCCGGTCGATTCAGGCCCCGCCGCGGCGGCTAAGGAGGAGGACGCGCGTCATGATGGCTAGACTATACATAACTCCTCAGACAAGTAGACAGGTTCAGATGACGTCCCAAGTTCAGCGTCACCCGCTGGCGACCCAGACCGCCCAGCTTCTCCTGACGCGCATCCGCCAGGGTGAATGGCCGCTGGGCCATCGACTTCCCGGTGAGACGACACTGGCCGCCCAGCTCGGCGTGGGCCGCTCCACCCTGCGCGAAGCGATCCGCGAACTGTCCGGCAAGGGCGTGCTGGAGAGCCGCCAGGGTGCGGGGGTGTTCGTCACCGCACTCGATGCGGCCGAAGACTGGGACACCGTGCTGCGCCGCGCCACCATCGTGTCGGTGATCGAGGCACGGATCGCCATCGAAGCCGAGGCCGCCGCGCTGGCCGCCACCCGGCGTACCCCCGCCGATCTGCGTGCGATACGTCGTACCCTGGCCGCTCGCGGTGTGGTGGGACAGTCGGTACCCGATCACGTCGACGCGGATATGGCGTTTCACCGCACGGTGATCGCCGCGGCCCACAACGAGGTGTTGATCCAGTTGTTCGACGCGTTCCTGCCCAGGCTGCGGCTGGCGATGATCGACATGCTCAAGATCCGCCCGATCGCGTCCGAACCCTGTGATCACGATCTGCACCAGCAGCTGGCCGACGCGATCGTCGCCCGCGATCCCGAGGCCGCCGCAGCGGCCAGCAGAACCCATTTGAGCTCATTGAAGGAGTCTTTCGCATGACCCCGGTCCTCGACATCACCGATGTGACCTTCCGCCGTGACGGCAAGCAGATCATCGACGGCATCTCACTGACCGTGCTGTCGGGTGAGCACTGGGCACTCTTGGGCCCCAATGGTGCCGGCAAGAGTACGCTGCTGGGTTTCTGTGCGGCCGTGACGTTTCCGACGACGGGGACCGTGCAGGTGCTCGGCGGCCAGATGGGCCGTACCGACCTGGCCGTGCTGCGCCGCTCCATCGGTCACGTGAATCCCCGGCATCGCCTGCAGTATCCGCTCACTGTGCGTGAGGTGGTGCTCACCGGCATCACCGCCACCATCGACATCGCAGCGCACTGGACGCCCACCGCCGAGCAGGTGCGCCGGGCCGAGGAGCTGATCGACACCGTGGGGTTGTCGGCCCGTGCCGACGCGATCTGGCCTACGTTGTCTCAGGGAGAGCGCGGCCGCACCCTGATCGCGCGCGCACTGATCGCTGATCCGCGGCTGTTGTTGCTGGACGAGCCGACCACCGGCCTGGATGTGGCGGCCCGCGAACAGCTGCTGGAAACCCTTGACACACTGGATGACTCACATCCCGACATGGCCTCGATCCTGGTCACCCATCACCTCGAGGAACTGCCCACCAGCACCACGCACGCCCTGCTGATCGCGCAGGGCCGCACGGTGGCCAGCGGTGCGGCTCGCGAGGTCGTCAACACCGAGCACGTCAGCGAGGCCTTCGCCCATCCGGTGGTGGTCGGGTATCACGACGGCCGCTGGAGTGCGCGGGCCAAGGCGAGCTCGCGGGTGTTGTGAGGTTCCGCGAGATCAACGCAAACGTCGTTCGCAGTGCGAATTTGCGACCTTTGCGTTGATTTCGGCGATTCCGTCAGGCGTCGGCCGGCGTGTTACGACGCCGGCGCGCCTCACGGTGCCGGGTCACCGGTGTGGTGTCGATGACGCGGTTGACCATGGTGGCCAGAAAACGCGAGGGCTGCAGCTCGGGCGGCACCGTGTCGTGCCGGATCGCGATGTCGGGCAGGGCCGCCAACGCCTCGTCGACGGCGGCCGTGGCGACGTCCACGATCTCGAACAGCGCGTCCGGCTCGGCCTTTTCGATGCTGTCGACTTCCTCGTCCGCGGACTCGGCGACCTCAGAGTCGTAGTCGATCATCACCAGCGCCACCGCGTGATAGGCGTCGTCCTCGGTACCGAGCTTGCCCAGCAGGTCGATGAGCCACTCGGCCTTGTCCGGTTCCGTGGTCAGGATCGTCGAGCGCAGGCCGTAGACGAATCCGAGCGCCGACAACGGGTGGCGTAAGCGCAGATTCTTGGCGTCGCCGTAGCTTTCCTCGACGCGGTTCGCCGCATTCTTGCCGAAGCTGGAATCCATCCGTTTGGTGCTGATCAGCAATTCCGGACCGGTGTCCCAGTCCGACATCACCACGTCGACCTGCTTCATGTAGTGCTTGCCCAGCACACTGGCGCTCGACGCGGCAACACCTTTCATCGACCGCTTCAGCCGCTGCTCGATCAGGTGCCGTTCTTTTTGCGGCAACGCCTCAAGCAGACTGGCGATGGCACTGGGCATGATCCGCGGATCTGTCGCTCTGGGCCACACCGCATCCGGATCAAATCCGGCGCGCCGCAGCTCGTAGGCCAGCCACACATCCAGTGCCAGCGCCGGAACGCCGGTGGTGGACGGCGCGTCCAGGAACAGCGGCACCCCGAGCAGCTTGCGCAGCACCCGGAAATCGGGGACGAAGCTCAACTCGCCGGCCACCCGCACCCAGGGGTTGGTGTGTACGCCCCCCGGTGCCGCATCGGCCACAATGCGGTCGAAGATGGCCCACGCGGTGGCTTTGGTCGACGGTTCAGCGGGCACGCCGAGACCTTACCGTCCGGCGGGTCGCCAATGAATCGCGCGCCGTCCGAACGGGTTCCAGGACGATTCGGTCCGCCAGCCCCAACGCGTCGTCGACGATGCGGGTCGCCTCGAGCAGCCGACCGCGCTCCAACAGCGCTGCGACGCGTCGGCGCACCGCCCGCAATTCGTCGGCGCGAGCAGCCACCAGGTCGGGCGAGGGAACCAGCCAACGGTCGGCTTCGCGGGGTTCGATCTTCAGGATGCCGCCGCCGTAGGAGCGCCCGACGATCTCGGCGTGCAGCACCGTCACCGAGTTCAGCGCGGCCATCCCGAGCAGGTCGCGGCCCAGCGTCCGCAGCCCGTCGCGCAGGTACACGCCGTGCACCGAGTTGAGGTGATGCGCCTTGGCCCGGTTGGTGACCAACCGCGGGGTATCGGCGTTCATGCAGGTCAGCAGCAGGTCAGCGGGATTCACCAGCGGCACCAGATACCAGGGCCGGCGCACCCGGCACTTGTAGGCCAGATGCACCCCGGCGGCGTGACCGGCGTCGATGTAGCGCTGGGCGGTGGCCGATGGTGTCCCGGTCGGACGGAACAGGTGCGTCGACCGCCCGTCCTCCCCCAGGTGGGCCAACTGCTCGGCCGACAACGTCAGGCCGCGGAGATGTGCGCTGCCCGGCGGCGACAACGGCAGCAGGTCGGTGCGCCGCAGGCCGAGTTCACGCACGCGTTCCGGGGACAGCGCGAAGAAGCTGTTGTTGCCGGTCACCATGCCCAGCGTGGTGTCACCCCAGGTCTCCAGCACACAGAACTGCCCTGCCTCGTGCAGGCCGTGGAGCGCATCCACCGGTGCGTTGCCGATCAGGCCGCTGACCCATTTGTCTGAGGGATCCCGAGGGGACCAACGCCGTTGTGCGAGTTCAGATGTCAGCGACGCCGCATTGCGGGCCCGATGGATGACGGCGTGACCGGTTGGCCCGCCCCCAAAGCCGTCGGCCAGGAGCAGGACCACGTCGGCCTCGGCCTCCGGGAACACCTGCTCGTCGAACATCACCAGCTCGACGCTGGCGAAGCGATCGAACAGGAACTTCCGCACCGCGGCCGCATAGTTGACACTGAGCAGCTCGGCGGGCAGCACCAGAGCCAGCCGCCCTCCCGGCCGCAGGAACAGGGCGGCATGCACGGTGAACGCTGCCCAACTCGATGCCAGCCCCGACAGCGTGACCCCGGCCTTGAGCGCGGCCCGCCGCGACTGCGCCCGCGTCGCACCCCGGAATTCCTGGTAGCGGATGTAGGGCGGGTTACCGATCACCGCGGTGTACTCGGCCCGCGGCTCGACGGCGAAGAAATCCGCGGTCCGGATGTGCGCCCGTCCCCCGGCCTCGGTAACCCGGCGGCGCGCGGTGGCCGCGCTGGACCGGTGGATCTCGATGCCGTGCAGCTCCGGGTGTTCGGCACCCAACTGCTGCAGCCGGCGGGTAGCGGCCACCAGGAAGGCCGCGTCCCCGGCCGAAGGCTCGAGGATCCGCTCATCGGCCGAGCGCACTGCCCACTGTGCGAGGTAATCAGTGATCTGGGCCGGGGTGAAGAATGCACCGCGCGCTTTGCGGGCTTCGGCGGAATCGCCGTCGGCGCGCGCTCCGGTGTCGGTCACCCCGCCATTGTCAACGACACCACCGACAAGCCCGGGGACCGCAACGCGGTTCGGGCGCTTCGACCATCAGCGAGACTGAAGCCAGGGACAAAAATCCGGCTGATCTCGTCCCTGAGTGCAGTCTCGATGTCCTTACGCCTCAGGTGCCAGCAACTGGTCGGCGTCGAAGCAGGTGTGGGCACCGGTGTGGCAGGCGGCACCGATCTGATCGACCTCCAGCAGCACCGTGTCGCCGTCACAGTCCAGCCGGACCGAATGCACGTACTGCGTGTGTCCCGACGTCAGACCCTTGACCCACTGCTCACCGCGCGAGCGCGAAAAATATGTCGCCTCACGGGTTTCCAGGGTGCGGGCCAGCGCGTCGTCGTCCATCCAGGCGACCATCAGCACCTGACCGGTGGACCGCTCCTGCGCCACCGCGCTGAACAGCCCTTCGGCGTTGCGTTTCAACCGCGCGGCGATTTTCGGATCCAGGACGCTCATCGGACCGTGATCCCTTCCGCCGCCATCGCAGCCTTCACCTGGGCGATGGTCAGTTCGCGGAAATGGAACACGCTGGCGGCCAGCACCGCATCCGCTCCGGCCTGCACAGCAGGGGCGAAATCGGCCACCGCACCGGCACCGCCGCTGGCGATCACCGGGACCCCGACCGCGGCACGCACCGCGCGCAGCATCGGCAGGTCGAACCCGGCCTTGGTGCCGTCGCGATCCATCGAGTTGAGCAGGATCTCGCCGACCCCGAGTTCGGCACCGCGCGCGGCCCACTCGATCGCGTCGAGTCCGGTGCCGCGGCGCCCGCCGTGGGTTGTGACCTCCCACCCCGACGGGGTGGGCTGATCGCCGGCAGGCACGGTGCGGGCGTCGACGCTGAGCACGATGCACTGAGAACCGAACTGGCGGGCCATCTCGGCCAGCAGTTCGGGCCGCGCGATCGCGGCGGTGTTGACCGACACCTTGTCGGCGCCGGCGCGCAGCAGCACATCGACATCTTCGACGGCGCGCACACCGCCACCGACGGTGAGCGGGATGAAGACCTGCTCGGCGGTGCGCTTGACCACCTCGAGCATGGTGGCCCGCCCCGACGACGACGCAGTCACGTCGAGGAAGGTCAGCTCGTCAGCACCCTCGGCGTCATAGGCGGCGGCGAGTTCGACGGGATCACCCGCATCACGCAAGTTCTCGAAGTTGACCCCCTTGACCACCCGGCCGGCGTCGACGTCGAGGCACGGGATGACCCTCGTTGCCACGTCACTGATGGTGCTCACAGGTAGTCCTCCGGATTGCCAGCGGATTTCACGATTTCCAGCATGCGTTCGTGCACGCCGGGCGCGGCGGCCAGCGCCGACTTGGACTCGGCCGTCCATGGATCGCCGGCCAGGTCCGTCACGATGCCCCCGGCGGCCCGGACCAGCGCCACCCCGGCGGCATGGTCCCAGATGTGGTGCCCGAAACTGATGGCCCCGCCCAGGATTCCGGCGGCGACGTAGGCCAGGTCCACTCCGGTGGCGCCGTGCATCCGAATCCGCGAGCACACCCGGCTCAGGTTGGACAGCACCTCGACCCGGTAGCGGCCGGGGAATCGGCCGCGGGAAGCGATGTTGAAGGTCTGGATGCCGACGATCGAATCGGTCAGGGTCGGTGATCCCAGTTGTGGCAGCGCGGTGCCGTTGTCCCGCACCGGACCTCCGGCCAGCGCCGAGTAGCGCTGTCCGGTGAACGGCAGCCAGGTCAGTCCGGCGACCGGCTCGCCATCGGCCAACAGGCCGAGCAGAATGGCCGCCATCGGGGATCCGGCCGCGTAGTTGAACGTGCCGTCGATCGGGTCGAGCACCCACACCAGCGGCGAATCGATGGGCTCGCCGCCGAATTCCTCGCCGTGGACTCCGATCCCGGTGGCCTCGGTCAGCGCCCGCACCACCTGCCGTTCGATCGCGAGATCGACCTCGGTGGCGAAGTCGTTGCCCTGCTTGCTCACCGCGGAATCGGCGCGGTGGCCGGCGATGAAGGGCACCGACGCCGCGTCGAGGATCTCGGTCGCCGCATCTACCAGTGCGGCCAACTTCGACGGATCCAGGGCTGCCACCCGCTTATCCGCTGACCGCGGCCAGCGCCTGCGGCAAGGTGAATCGTTCGGCGTAGAGCGCTTTCCCGACGATCGCGCCCTCGACTCCGTGGCCGGTCAGGGTGGCGATCGCACGGAGATCGTCCAGGCTGGACACCCCGCCCGAGGCGATCACCGGGGCGTCGGTGCGGTCCGCTACCGCCGCCAGCAGTTCCAGATTGGGGCCCGTGAGGGTGCCGTCCTTGGTGACGTCGGTGACGACGTACCGCGAACACCCTTCGCGATCAAGGCGATCCAGGACCTCCCACAGGTCACCACCGTCGGTTTCCCAGCCACGGCCCCGCAGTCGCCAGCTGTCGTTCTCGAACTGCACGTCCAGCCCGACTGCTACCCGGTCGCCGTATTCGGCGATGGCGCGGCGGCACCACTCGGGACTTTCCAGCGCCGCGGTGCCGATGTTCACCCGGGCGCAGCCGCTGTCCATGGCGGCCTTCAACGACTCGTCATCGCGGATGCCGCCGGACAGTTCGACTTTCACGTCGAGCTTGCCGACCAGATCGGCCAGCAGATCACGGTTGCTGCCGCGTCCGAAGGCGGCGTCCAGGTCCACCAGGTGGATCCACTCGGCGCCGTCACGCTGCCAGGTCTGCGCGGCCTCCAGCGCCGAACCGTAGTCGGTCTCGCTGCCTGCCTTGCCCTGCACGAGACGCACCGCTTTGCCGTCCACCACGTCGACAGCCGGCAACAGAATCAAACTCACAGTCCCTCAACCCAATTCGCGAGCAGCGTCGCACCGGCGTCACCGCTCTTCTCCGGATGAAATTGCGTGGCCGACAACGCGCCGTCTTCGACGGCGGCGATGAACGGCACGTGATGCGTCGCCCAGGTGACCAGTGCGTCCGGATTACCGGACCACTCCTGGGCGGCGTACGAATGCACGAAATAAAAGCGCGTGGCGGCGTCGAGCCCCTTGAACAGGGTGCTGCCGGGAGCGGCGTCGACGACATTCCAACCCATGTGCGGAATCACCGGGGCGTCCAGTCGGGTCACCGAACCGGGCCACTGCCCGCAACCGGTGGACTCCGTTCCGAACTCCACTCCGCGGGCGAACAGGATCTGCATGCCGACGCAGACACCCAGCACCGGACGGCCGTGCTGCAAGCGGTCGGCAATGATCTTCTCGCCTCCGATCGCCCGGAGCCCGGTCATGCAGGCCTCGAACGCACCGACACCCGGCACCACCAGGCCGTCGGCTGCCGCGGCAGCACCCGGATCGGCCGTCACTTCGACGTCGGCACCGACCCGCTCCAGCGCGCGCTGAGCCGAGCGCAGATTGCCCGATCCGTAATCGAGAACGATGACTTTCTTGGTCACAGAGTGCCTTTGGTCGACGGAACGCCGGTGACCCGGGCGTCGTACTCGACGGCCTGTCGCAACGCGCGGGCCACCGCCTTGTACTGCGCCTCGGTGATGTGGTGCGGGTCACGACCGTAGAGCGTGCGCACGTGCAATGCGATACGGGCATTGAACGCCAGCGATTCGAACACGTGCCGGTTGATCACGGTGTGGTACGGCGCCTGCGATCCGGCGATGGTGAACTCCACCATGAACTCCGGCTCCCCCGTGTGCACGAAGTACGGCCGGCCGGACACGTCGACCGCGGCGTGCGCGAGGGTCTCGTCCATCGGGATGAACGCGTCGCCGAACCGGCGGATGCCCTTCTTGTCACCGAGGGCCTGGCCGAGCGCCTGGCCCAGCACGATCGCGGTGTCCTCGATCGTGTGGTGCCCCTCGATCTCGATGTCGCCCTTGGCGTGCACCGTGAGGTCGAAGCTGGCGTGGGTGCCCAGCGCGGTCAGCATGTGGTCGAAGAACGGGACACCGGTGTCGATGTCGACGACACCGGTGCCGTCGAGGTCGATCTCGACGACGATGTCGGATTCCCTGGTCTTGCGTTCGACTTTCGCGCGACGGGTCACGATGCTCCTACCGGGCTGTTGGCTGGCTGAAGTTCGGTGGCGGACAGATCGGCGCTGGCGGCCAGGAACGCGTCGTTCTCCTCGGCCAGACCGATCGTGGTGCGCAGGAAGCCGGGGATACCGACGTCGCGGATGAGGATTCCCTTGTCCAGGTAGCGCTGCCAGCTGGCCGGGGCGTCGCGGAACGGACCGAACAACACGAAGTTCGCGTCGCTGGGGATCACGCGGTACCCGAGGCGGGTCAGCTCAGCGCTCACCCGGTCACGTTCGGCGGCCAAGGTCGCGACACTGGCCAGGGTGTCGTCGGCGTGCCTCAGTGCCGCACACGCGGCGGCCTGGGTGAGCACGGACAGGTGATATGGCAGACGCACCAACAGCAGCGCATCGATCACCGCGGGTGCGGCGGCCAGATATCCGAGCCGACCGCCGGCGAAGGCGAACGCCTTGCTCATCGTGCGGGTGACGATCAGCTTGGCCGGGAACTCGTCGATCAGGGTGACCGCGCTGGGCTGCGACGAGAACTCGCCGTAGGCCTCGTCGACGATCAAGATGCCCCCCGGCATCGCCTGCAGCAGACGGCGCAGGTCCGCGATCGAAACACTTTGGCCCGACGGGTTGTTGGGGCTCGCCACGAACACCACGTCGGGTGAGCGCTCTTTTATGGCGGCAACGGCTGCGTCTACGTCGAGTCCGAAGTCTGCGGCGCGGGCAGCCTGCAGCCAGTCGGTCTGGGTGCCGTCCGAGATGATCGGGTGCATCGAATACGACGGCACGAACCCGATCGCGGTGCGGCCCGGCCCGCCGAAGGCCTGCAGCAGCTGCTGCAGGATCTCGTTGGAACCGTTTGCCGCCCAGAGGTTGTCGACGGTGAGGTGCACACCGGTGGCCGCGGTGAGGTAAGCCGCCAGGTCGGTCCGCAACGCCACCGCGTCACGGTCGGGATAGCGGTGCAGTTCGGCGGCGGCTGCGCGGGCCGATGCGGCGACGTCGTCGATCAGGGCCTGAGTCGGCGGATGCGGGTTCTCGTTGGTGTTGAGCCGCACCGGAACCACCAATTGCGGCGCTCCGTAAGGCGACTTCCCGCGCAGGTTTTCGCGCAGCGGCAGATCGGCCAGCGTCACGTCCTGTGCGCTCATCTGCGCCCTCGGTTCTTCGCGCAAGCGCTCATCACCGTTCGAACCTCCGTCGTACCGCCTCGCCGTGCGAGGGCAGGTTTTCCGCCTTGGACAACGTGATCACATGTCCGGAAACGTCTTTGAGGGCGGCCTCGTCGTACTCGACGACGTGGATGCCGCGCAGGAACGTCTGCACGGACAGGCCGCTGGAGTGCCGGGCACAACCCGCGGTCGGCAGCACGTGGTTGGAGCCGGCGCAGTAGTCACCCAGGCTGACCGGCGACCAGGCGCCGACGAAAATGGCTCCCGCGGAACGAATCCGGCCGGCCACGGCGGATGCGTCCTCGGTCTGGATCTCCAGGTGCTCGGCCGCGTAGGCGTTCACCACCCGCACCCCTGCCTCGATATCGTCGACGAGCACGATCGCGGACTGCTTGCCCGAGAGCGCCACTCGAACGCGGTCGACGTGCACGGTGGTTGCCAGCTGGCGGGTGAGCTCGCGATCGGTGGCCTCGGCCAGCGCCTCACTGTCGGTGACCAGCACGCTGGCCGCCATCTCGTCGTGCTCGGCCTGGCTGATCAGATCCGCGGCGACGTGTACCGGATCGGCCGTGTCGTCGGCAAGGATCGCGATCTCGGTCGGGCCCGCCTCGGCGTCGATGCCCACCTGCGAGCGGCAGATCCGCTTGGCGGCGGTCACGTAGATGTTTCCGGGGCCGGTGATCATGTCGACCGGGGCCAGCTCGGCACCGTCGGTGTCGGTGCCGCCGTAGGCCAGCAGCGCCACCGCCTGCGCACCACCGACCGCCCACACCTCGTCGACGCCCAGCAGTGCCGCGGCGGCCAGGATGGTCGGGTGCGGCAGGCCGTCGAATTCCGCCTGGGGCGGGCTGGCGATCACCAGCGAATCGACGCCGGCGGTCTGCGCGGGCACCACGTTCATCACGACGCTCGACGGGTACACGGCGTTGCCGCCGGGCACGTACAGCCCGACGCGCTCGACCGGCACCCAGCGTTCGGTGACGGTGGCACCGGGCGCCAGCGTGGTGGTGGTGTCAGTGCGGCGCTGGTCGGCGTGCACCGCGCGCGCCCGGTCGATCGCGACCTGCAGCGCGGCGCGTACGTCGGGGTCGAGGTCGGCCAGGGCGTCGGTGAGCCGGGCCGCGGGGACCCGCACGGTGTCGGGGCGGATGCCGTCGAAGGTATGGCCGTAATCCAGGGCGGCCGTGGCGCCGTGCTCGGCGACCGCCTCCACGATCGGGCGGACCTTGGGCACCACTGCGTCCACATCGACTCCGCCGCGGGGCAGCGCGGATCGCAACTGCGCGGCGTTCAGCACGCGGTTACGCAGGTCGATACGGGACATCTGAAACTCGGCCATCGGTTCAATTGTCCCTGATCAGTCCAGTTGATAAAAATCCGTCGTCCACTGCCGCCGGCACGACCCGCCGTAGGGTAGTTCCAGACTGCCGAATGGAGCCCTAGATGTCCGCGAAAGACCACCCGAACAACGCCCCCGGCGTACCGATGCTTATGCCACCTGCGCTGGAGCGGTTCCAGATCAAATACATCAACCCGCTGGTGAAACCCTTTTCCAGGCGCTTGCCTGGCTTCACCGTGATCAAGCATCGGGGTCGCACCTCCGGTACGCCGTACGAGACGATCGTCACCAGCTACCGCAAGGGCAATGTCTTCGCGGTGACGCTCATGCACGGCAAGACCAACTGGGTGAAGAACGTGATCGCGGCCGGCGGGGCCGACGTGCACCTGTTCCGCGGCGACATCAAGATCACCAACCCGCGCGTCCTGCCGGCGGGCACCGACGATCCGACCCTCCCCCGGATCCCCCGCAGCGCGGCCCGCCGGATGGGCGTCTTCGTCGCAGATATCGTTTGACACGGTCGCCAGACTGCATACATGACCTGGCAGATCTGGCTCGCGTTTCTCGGCGCGTCGATCGCCATCAGCGTGTCCCCCGGAGCCGGGGCGATCCAGTCGATGGCGACCGGCCTGACCCATGGCGTACGGCGCGGGTCGTGGAGCGTGCTCGGACTCCAGATCGGTCTGCTCCTGCAACTGGTGTTGGTCGCCGTCGGCTTGGGCGCCCTCGTCGCCAAGTCGATGTTGGCCTTCCACATCGTGAAGTGGATCGGTGTGGCCTATCTGATCTACCTGGCGATCCAGCAATGGCGTAGCGCCTCGCAGGACCTTCGCGACCGGATGGGCAGCACCGGCGAGCGCGGCCGGCCGGCCTTGGTGATGCGCGGATTCCTGGTGAACACCACCAACCCGAAGGGCTTGGTGTTCCTGGTCGCGGTACTGCCGCAGTTCGTGGTGCCGACGGCGCCGTTGCTGCCGCAGTACCTGGCGATCGGGGCGACCATGGTCGCCGTCGACGTGGTCGTGATGAGCCTCTACACCGGTCTGGCAGCCCGGCTGCTCACCTGGCTGCAGACACCGCGGCAGCAGACCATCCTCGGCCGGGTGTTCTCCGGGCTGTTCGCCACGGCCGCCGTGGTGCTCTCGCTGGTGCGCCGCGGCGCGGCGGCCTAGGAGCCCTCTGTCGAGCACCAAACCGAGGATTTCAGCCACATACTGACCGGAATCCTCGGTTGAGTGCTCGAAGCCTGCCGTGATCACCGACCGGCAGGCTCCGCAATCGCGGCTAGCCAGTCGACGTGTTCTCCATCGCGCTCTTGATGATCGGCGCGGCCTGCTCCATCGCGGCCCGCAAGGGACCGGCGGCGTCGTCTGGCAGGACATCACGCGACCACAGGAACCGGCAACGGTGCGGGCCGTCGGCCACCACCTGCATCACCGCATTGTCGTGTTCGGGGCGCGCGGCGTCTCCGATCAGTGAGTAGGCGATTCGGTGAATCGGCTCGTCGCGGCTGACCAGGCGCTCGCGGGCAACGAATCCGTCCGCGAACGTCACGACGCGAACATCGCCGTCAGCCTCAGAAGACGCTACGAAGCCCGGTGCCATGCGTACCGGGCCCTCCGCCCAGTCGCCGATCACCTGCCAGACCCGCGAACTGTCAGCTTCAACGTCGAACTCAATGTGGATTGATGCCATGGCACCAGTCTGGTAGGGCGCTGACCCGGTGTCTTGAACATTCTTGCGGGCTGTCGGTGCCGTCCGCGGCTGTCGGTCCCGATCGCTAACGTGCAGAAGGTGTTGACCGCCCAGACGCTGATTTCCCGGCCGGATTTCAGCATCGCCACCTGGAGCTGCACCGGCGAGCACGCTGACTGGTCCGAGCCCGAACGCCCGGTCGACGGGCGGTTCGTTCTGGTGCGCTCGGGGCGCTTTCACCGTCGTGGATCGGGCGGCGCGGTGGAACACGATGCGACGCTCGGCTACCTCGGTACACCCGGGGAGCCCGAACATTTCGCCCATCCGCACGGCGGCGATGCCTGTACGTCGTTGCAGCTCAACGCCGAAAACTGGTGGCAACTCGCCGGGGAGCCGGAACGGACCGGCCCTGCCGCCGTGTACGTGGACGCCCGGCTTGAACTGGCGCACAGGCGGCTTCTGGCCGCCGGTCGCGCTGATCCCGACTATCAGCTCGCCGAGGGGCTGGTGCAGCTGGTCGGTGCGGCGCTGCGTTCGGCGGCGCAACGGCCGATACCGGCCGGATCACCGGCTCGGCTCTCCGAGCGGCGGTTGGTGGCACAGGCCCGCGAGGCGATCAGGCAGGCCGATGACGCTGCCGTGGGCCTGTTCCCCCTGGCGGCCGCTCTCGGCGTTTCCCCGTACCGGCTGAGCCGCTCGTTCAGCAATGAACTCGGGGTGTCGGTGACGCGGTATCGCAACCGGATCCGGGTCGAACGGGCGCTCGACCACCTGCACCGCGGCGAATCCACGATGGCCGACGTCGCAGCCACGCTGGGCTTCGCCGACCAGGCTCACTTCTGCCGCACGGTGCGCGCGCACACCGGGTGGACGCCCACCGCGACCCGACGCGAATTACGCCGAGCCGCTGCGGATTAGGTGTCCAGGCCGATATCGAGCACCCGTACCGAATGGGTGAGGGCGCCGATCGCGAGGTAGTCAACACCGGTTCCGGCGTAATCGGCGGCGCTGTCCAGCGTCAGGCCGCCCGAGGATTCCAGCAGCGTCTTGGGCGAACGCGTGTCCCGGCGCTGAACCGCGATCTGGGTCTGCCAGACCGGGAAGTTGTCCAGCAGCACCAGTTCCACATCGGCCGAGAGCACATCGTCGAGTTGTTCGAGCGAATCCACCTCGACCTCGCACGGCAGATCCGGCGCCTCGGCCCGGACGGCCTTGAGCGCGGCCAGCACCGACCCGGCCGCCGCAACGTGGTTGTCCTTGATCAGCGCGGCGTCGCCCAGTCCCATCCGGTGGTTGACGCCGCCGCCGACGCGTACCGCGTACTTCTGCAGCGCACGCAGGCCCGGCAGCGTCTTGCGGGTGTCGCGGATCTTGGCGTTGGTGCCGGCCACCGCGTCAACCCAGGCCGCGGTCGCGGTGGCGATCCCCGACAGGTGGCACATCAGGTTCAGCAGCGTGCGCTCGGCGGTGAGCAGCCCGCGGGTCGACGCCTCGACCGTGAGGATCGTCGAACGGGCGTCCAGCCGAGCGCCGTCCTCGACGCGGTCGATCACGCGGTAGCCGTCAGCGCCGAGCACCTCGTCGAGCACCAGCAGCGCGATGTCCACACCCGCGGCCACGCCCGGCTCCCGGTTGACCACCGAGGCGGTGGTCATGGCATCGGCACCCACGGTGGCCAGCGTCGTGATATCTGGTCCGTAGCGCAGGTCTTCTTCGAGCGCCCGCGTGATCGTGGCCCGAGCCTCGGCCAGCTCGATATCCGAAAGTGCCATCAGCACACCACCGTTGCGGTGTCGAGGGCGGGACGGCCGGCTACGGCGCGAATCGTCACGGAATGCTCCTGAGCGGGGTCGGTTTCGGGGTAATCGCCGCGATGGTGGCAGCCACGGCTTTCGGTACGGGCCAGGGCGGCCACGGCAATTGCGCGTGCCGTCGCGGTGAGGGCAGCGTCCTCGAAGCTCTGGCGGTTGGCGGGCTGCACCGAGCGCGCATCGGCAAGAACGGCATCGAGCTGACGTAGGCCTCCGGCGTTGCGGACCACAGAGGCATGTTCAGACATGGCGTGCTGCAAGGCATCTCGGTCAACCGAGTCATAAGGCCGGTCCTGCGGTGCCTGTGCACGCACCGAACCTGCTGCGCCGGCGTGCTCGGCGGCGAGCCGGCCGGCCCGGCCGCCGACGACGAGTCCTTCCAGGAGGCTGTTGGAGGCCAACCGGTTGGCTCCGTGCATCCCCGTGCGGGCCACTTCCCCCGCGGCGAAGAGCCCGGGCAGTTCGGTGCGTCCATGCACGTCGGTGACCACGCCGCCGCAGCTGTAGTGCGCGCCCGGAACCACCGGGATGGGTTGGTGGGTCGGATCGACACCGGCCGCCGCACACGCCGCCGCCACCGTGGGAAACCGGTCGGCGAACTGGGCGATACCCCGGGCATCGAGGTACACGCACGGGTCGCCGGTGGCGCTCAGCCGGGCGTTGATGGCTGCAGCGACCACGTCCCGCGGAGCCAGATCCCCCATCGGGTGCACCCCGTCGGTCACCGAGTTACCTTGCGAGTCAAGCAGTATGGCGCCTTCACCGCGCAGCGCCTCGGTGATGAGAGGGCGCCGCCCACCGCTGTTCTCGACATACAACATGGTCGGGTGGAACTGAACGAACTCGATGTCGCGGACCGGAACACCGGCCCACATCGCGAGGGCGATGCCGTCACCCGTGGAGCCACTGGGGTTGGTGGTGGCCGCGTACACGTGACCGAGGCCTCCGGTGGCCAGGATGACCGACGGCGCGTGGATGATCCCCAGACCGTCCTCGTTGCGCACCAGCACCCCGGTCACCGTGGCGTCGTCGCGCAGGACCTGCAGCGCCACATGGTCACGGCGGATGTCGAGGTTGGCCGCCGCAGAGTCGAGAGCCCGCTGCACTTCGGCCCCGGTGGCATCGCCGCCGGCGTGGATGATCCGGCGCCGGGTGTGTCCGCCCTCGCGGGTCAGTGCCCAACGCTCGGGAGCGGTCTCGTCGAACTGTGCGCCGTCGGCCACCAGATCAGCCACCGCATCATAGCCGGCCGCGACGATGGAGCGCACGGCATCCGGGTCACACAGGCCGCCCCCGGCGGCGACCGTGTCGGCGACGTGCGCCTCGACGGAGTCGTCAGTGTCGGGCAGCACCACGGCGATCCCGCCCTGGGCGTAGAACGTCGCGGTCTCGCGGGCCTTGCTGAGCACCACCACCCGGCGGCCGCGGCGATGCGCGGCCAGGGCCGCCACCAGGCCCGCGACCCCGGTGCCGACGACGACGACGTCAGCGCGCTGTTGCCACAGCGTTGAACTGCCGCAGGCGAAGCGGCTCGATCCCCGGGCACTGCCCGTCGGGGTCATTCGCCGCCGCCGGGCTGGCCAATCGCAATCATGCGCTGCACGCTGGCACGACCCAGGCGAGCGGTTTCGGGATCGACGTGCACCTCGTCGGCGCCTTCGACCAGGCTCCGCAGCAGCGCGGCCGGGGTGATCATCTTCATGTAGGTGCACGAGGCGCGGTCGTTGACCGCCAGGAACTCGACTTCGGGTGCAGCCCTGCGCAACTGGTGCAGCATGCCGACCTCGGTCGCGACGAGAACCTGCCGCGCCCGAGTCTCCCGAGCGGCGTCGAGCATGCCGCCGGTGGACAGGATCTTCACCCGCTCCTCCGGGACCGCGCCCTCACCGGCGAGGTAGAGCGCCGAGGTGGCACATCCGCATTCGGGGTGCACGAAGAGTTCGGCGTCGGGGTGCGACCGGGCCTGGTCGGCCAACTCGTCGCCGTTGATCCCGGCGTGCACGTGGCATTCTCCGGCCCAGACGTGCAAGTTCTTGCGGCCGGTGACGCGCCGCACGTGTGCGCCCAGGAACTGATCCGGGCAGAACAGCACCTCGCGGTCCTCGGGGATCGAGGCCACCACCTCGACGGCGTTCGACGAGGTGCAGCAGATGTCGGTGAGTGCCTTCACCGCGGCGGTGGTGTTGACGTAGGAGACGACGACCGCGCCGGGGTGCTCGTCCTTCCAGGCCTGCAGTTCGTCGGCGGTGATCGAATCGGCCAGCGAACAACCGGCCCGCTGATCCGGAATCAGCACGGTCTTGTCCGGGCTGAGGATCTTGGCCGTCTCGGCCATGAAGTGCACGCCACAGAACACGATCGTGTCCTCGGGGGCCTCGGCGGCGATACGCGAGAGCGCCAGAGAATCACCGACGTGGTCGGCGACGTCCTGGATGGCCGGCAACTGGTAGTTGTGCGCCAACAGCGTCGCACCGCGCAGCTCGACCAAACGGCGGATCTCAGCGGCCCATTTCTCGTCGCCGTCTACGCCGGAATAGCCACCGGGGCCATCGACGATCTGATCTGCCAAGCCCCCCGCAAGGGTGCCATTGAGAGCGGTCACGCCGACCTCCTCCACTGAGTCAGGTTTTCGACTTATAATCGAAAACATGCCACATATTAGCACCGCGCACGAAGTGCTTGCCGCCGTGTTCCAGGTTCGCGGCCTCGACACCAGGCAGCCCACCCTCAACGTGCTGCTGTGGCAACGCGCGCTGGATCCGGAGCGGGGCAAATGGTCTCTGCCGGGCGGGCGACTGGAGGACGACGAGGATCTGACCAGCTCAGTACGGCGACAGCTGGCCGAGAAGGTGGACCTGCGCGAGATCGCCCACCTCGAACAATTGGCGGTCTTCTCCGATCCCGCCCGAGTGCCCGGGATACGGACGATCGCGTCCACATTCCTGGGCCTGGTGCCCTCCTCGTCCACCCCGACCCTGCCGCCGGACACCCGCTGGCATCCGGTCAGCGATCTGCCCCCGATGGCGTTCGACCACGCGCCGATGGTCGAACACGCACGCACCCGACTCGTGGCCAAGATGTCGTACACCAACATCGGATTTGCCTTGGCGCCAAAAGAATTCGCCCTCTCCACGTTGCGTGACATCTACAGCGCGGCGCTCGACCATCAGGTCGATGCCACCAACCTGCAACGGGTTCTGGAACGTCGCAAAGTGATCACCCCGACCGGCACCACCGCGCGATCCGGCCGCAGCGGCGGGCGCCCGGCAGCGCTGTACCGGTTCACCGAATCCAGGTATCGCGTCACCGACGCATTCGCCGCACTGCGCCCGCCCGGGTGAGTCGACTGGATTCTTAGACCCTTCTTAAGCAAGAATGCCCGGATGGACTTGGGCAGTGCGGCCAGCGTCTCCGGAGCCGAATGGATCGGTCGGGCACCTCACGAGGTGCTCGACCGGGCGGCGCGACCCCAGCTCCCCCACGACGATGCGTTCTACGTCCCGCCTGCGGGTTTCCAGCACGCCGAGCCTGGCACCGTCCTACGCAGCCGCGATGTCGAACTGGCGTTTCTTGGCCTGATTCCGCAGCGCCTGCAGGCCACGCAGCTGCTGTACCGCTCCACTGACCGCAACGGCGTACCCGAAGCCGCCGCCACCACCGTCATCGTCCCGGTCGACGCGGCACCGGACTGCCCGGTCGTGTCGTACCAGTGCGCGATCGACGCCATCTCGGCCCGGTGCTTCCCGTCCTACGCCCTGCGCCACCACGCCAAAGCCACCGGCTCCCTGGCCCAACTGGAATTCCTGCTGATCTCGGCCGCCCTGGCCGAGGGCTGGGCGGTCTCGGTTCCCGACCATGAGGGTGTCAACGGCATGTGGGGCGCGCCCTACGAGCCGGGCTACCGGGTGCTCGACGGCCTGCGTGCGGCAATCAACACCGAACACCTGTCGCTGTCACCGTCGGCGCGCATCGGTCTGTGGGGATACTCGGGCGGCGGCCTGGCCAGCGCCTGGGCCGCCGAGATGGCCGGCAGCTACGCACCTGAGCTCAACATCGTCGGCGCCGTCCTCGGATCGCCCGTCGGCAATCTCGGAAACACCTTCCGCCGGCTCAACGGCACCGTGTTCTCGGGCCTGCCGGCCCTTGTGGTGGCCGCCCTCTCCGACATCTATCCCAGTCTCAACCGAGTCATCGCCGAGCACGCCACGACCGAGGGACGCAAAATCCTGGACCGGTTGCACCGCATGACCACCGTGGAAGCCATGGTGCAGATGTTCCGGACCGACATGGCCGACCTGGTCGACATGCCACTGGAGGAAATCCTCGACGGACCCGAAGTCAGTGAGGTGTTCGAGGACACCAAACTCGGTGTGGCCGTGCCGGTTCCGCCCGTCCTGATCGTGCAGGCCGTGCACGACGAGATCATCTCGGTCGGCGACATCGACGAACTCGCCGACACCTATCTGGCCGGCGGCGCCGACGTGACCTACCACCGCGACATGTTCAGCGAACACCTGCTGTTGCACCCATTCTCGGCGCCGATGGCGCTGCGCTGGCTGAGCGACCGGTTCGCCGATCGCCCGCTGACCGCAAACCTGGTGCGGTCCAAGTGGCCGACGCTGCTAAATCCGATCACTTACATGGGCATGGCACGGCTGGCCCGAATCGCCACCAAAGTCGCCTTGGGGCGCACGGTCCGACGACGCCCACTCTGACCTGCCTGGCGCCGGCAGAAATCGGGGTAGATGCGGTATGTCCGTCAGCCCCGACGGTGGCCCTATGCGGCGGCGTCCATCGTCTTCGTCATGGCTATATGTATGCGGCAACCCCAAGGGCGGCCCGCGCACTGCACCGGGGTGAAACACGCGAATTTTCTATCGACGAAGCCCTACACCGGACCCGGGGCATGGGTGTTCTTCGTCGGATACGGGACGTCGTTGGCCACCCTGATTCTGGTCGCCATGCTCACCAACCGCAGGTACTACCGCCGCTACCTATATCTGGCCGACTCTCCGCAGCAGTCCGGGAATCGAATCAAGACCCCGGCGGACTGACCACCGGCGGGATCACCGGATAGGTCGGCGTCTGAACCGGGGGCCAGGCGCCCAGGTCATCGCGCACCGTCGAGACCGCGATCAGCGCGTAGACCATCGCTGCCATGGCAGCCGGGAACAGAATCGTCCCCGCGATCTGCAGCGGCGTATGCCCGAAAAACACCGACGCGGCTTCCACCACGTAGTGGACACGGTGTTCCGGGGTGACCGGTGCGCCCGCGATATCGAGCGAACCGAACCTCCAGTGTGCAAGTGCCGCACCGACTCCCGCCGCCACCGCCGTCGCCACCGCACAACCGGTGACCAATGCAGCCACCATCACCGGCCCGCGATGCGCGGTCCACTGCCACACTGCCACCGCGGCCACGACCGCCATGACGACGAGCAAACCGACGAACATGAACGCCGACGTGAAGAAATGGTCAGACTCACCGCCCAGATAGGCGTGCACCCGGTCGCCGCTACGGGTCAGAGCCACCACGCCGTGCACGCCGGGGGCCACGAAGGCCCACAGGGCACCGAGGACGGCACCAACCACGGCCAGTGCACCAATGACGCTCAGCACCGCCCGCTCCCGCGAAACTCGCGGTGCGCCGGGGATATTGGCGGGCGCCAGGCCGACAGACAGCATCTGCTCTTCGCCCGAGAGGCTCATCGGTGCCTTCTGCTCTTCGCCCGAGAGGCTCATCGCCGCGTATCCAGGTCCGTCGAGTCCACCTGCCCATGCCTCGAGCACTTGGCCCACCACCCGGTCGGCCGCACTTGCACGATCATCCGGCGGCCGCACTCGGCGCAGAACCGGGGTGGTTCCAGGCCGAGTTGAGCCGCGGTGGGAAGCACAGTTCCCTCCGCCGCGTCAGCCTGGACCCCGGTGTAGACGTTGTATAGGCCGGCGCCGACGGGCGCGGGCAAATCGTGAACCATCACCACCAGTTCTACAGGCTGGCGTTCAGTGCCTTGATCGGCATCTGCAAATCATCGAGCAATTCCAGGTCCGACTCGGCCGGGCGACCCAGCGTGGTCAGGTAGTTGCCGACGATGACGGCGTTGATGCCGCCCAGGATGCCCTGCTTGGCGCCGAGGTCGCCGAGAGTGATCTCGCGGCCACCGGCGAAGCGCAGCATGGTGCGCGGCAGCGCCAACCGGAACGCGGCCACGGCCTTCAGCGCCTCAGAGGCCGGCAGCACCTCGAGATCACCGAACGGTGTGCCCGGGCGCGGATTGAGGAAGTTCAGCGGCACCTCGTGCGGGTTCAGCTCGGCCAGGTTGGCGGCGAACTCCGCACGCTGCTCCAGCGTCTCCCCCATGCCCAGGATGCCGCCGCAGCAGACCTCCATACCGGCCTCACGCACCATCTCCAGCGTGCCCCAGCGCTCTTCCCACGAGTGGGTGGTGACCACATTCGGGAAGAACGACTGCGCGGTCTCCAGGTTGTGGTTGTAGCGGTGCACGCCCATGTCCTTGAGGCGGTCCACCTGCTCCTGGGTCAGCATGCCCAGCGAGCAGGCGATCTGAATGTCGACCTCGTTGCGGATCGCCTCGATACCTGCGGCCACCTGGGCCAGCAGCCGCTCGTCGGGGCCACGCACCGCGGCCACGATGCAGAACTCGGTGGCGCCGGTCTTGGCAGTCTGCTTGGCGGCCTCGACCAGGCTCGGGATGTCGAGCCAGGCGCTGCGCACCGGGGAGGCAAACAGACCCGACTGCGAGCAGAAGTGGCAGTCCTCCGGGCAGCCGCCGGTCTTGAGGCTGATGATGCCCTCGACCTCGACCTCGGGGCCACACCACTTCATCCGGACCTCGTGGGCCAGGGCCAGCAGCTCCTCGAGCTTGTCGTCGGGCAGCTGCAGCACCTGCAGCGTCTGATCCCGGTCGAGGCCGACGCCACGCTCCAGAACCTGCTCGCGAGCTACGCCCAGTACATCTACGGCTGCCTGCGTCACCGAAAAGTCCTCCTGTGGATCGTCTGCCGGCCGGGCCGACGGTTGAACACGTCGGCCGAGCCGATACTTGAACACCGTTCAGGCTAGGGTAACGGTGTGCAACTCCACAAACCCGACGTGGTGGATGCGGCGACGGCCATCCTGGACAACTACGGCATCGCCGACCTGACGATGCGGCGTCTGGCCCGTGAGCTCAGCGTCAGCCCGGGCGCCCTGTACTGGCACTTCGCCAACAAACAGGAACTGCTCGGCGCCGTTGCCGACCGCATTCTGCAACCCGTCCGCACCGAGGGCGCCGCAACAGCGTGGCCGAGCCGAATCCACCAGACCTGCGTGGCGTTGCGTGACGCACTGCTGTCGCACACCGATGGGGCCGAGCTGGTCTCATCCAGTTTTGCCGCCGGGAAGTCCCAGACTGTCGGCGCAATCGTGGGGCAGCTCGCCGATGCCGCGAAGCAGGCCGGCGTGATGTCGCCGGATGACGAGCTGGCCGCCCGCACCGTGCTCTATTACGTGCTGGGCTTCACCGCCGACGAGCAGTCCCGACTGCAGTGGGACGCCGCGGGTGCGCTGGCCGATGAGCAGTCGGTGCTCGACCGCGATACGTCACGCCAGTTCGCGTTCGGCCTGCAGTTGCTGGTCGACGGTCTGGCCGTGCGGGGCGCCAGCACCCTCGGCTCCGGACGCGACATCCCGCAACGCAGCCAGGGCTGATCGCCGGCCGATCAGCCGATCGGGTGTTCGAGGCGCTTGTCGCCGTCCCAATGCCGTAACCCCGTCACCTGGCCGACGATCTCGGCGGGACGTCCGGCGATCCGCACGGCTGTGGCCAACCTCGCCGGAGCCACCCGCCGGGCCAGCGTGACATGCGGGGTCCAGTTCCCCGGTTCAGCGTGTGGCATCGGGGCCGGGTCCATGAACGGCAGGCACAGTCGGTACGTATCAGCCTGGATGCCGAGCAGTTCATCGGTCGGCACCAGCAGCCGCGCCAGCACTCCGGCCGAACGCCCGAAGATCAGGGTCGCACCGAGCCGGCACGGCAGCGGGAATCGGTCCACGAGTTCGGTCAGCACCGCATCGGCCTCGGCGTCGATGCGCTGGG
This sequence comes from Mycobacterium sp. DL99, assembly GCF_004762045.1. Lineage (GTDB taxonomy): Bacteria > Actinomycetota > Actinomycetes > Mycobacteriales > Mycobacteriaceae > Mycobacterium. The sequence continues at coordinate 3,102,052 of NZ_SJOM01000007.1, read as the reverse complement.
CGACAGTCAGGGTCGCATGCGGCCGGCTGGCCGGCGCCTGGCTGGGAATGTCCTTGTCGCGCAGCGTATCCCAGATTCCGCGGACCGCGGCCTCGATGTCCGGATCGAAGACCAGTTCGACGGAGTGCACCACGTCAGATCAGACCGATCAGCCAGTCCCGGTCGAACGCGTCGGCGCACAGTGCCTCGAACTCCGCGGCACTCGCGCCGCCGGCCCCCGCGGGCAGCACCGCACGTACGGGCGCCAGCTGCGCCAGGGCCTCCCGGTTGCCCGACTCTGTGACGCCGGGATGCTCCGGCCATGCTCCGATCACCAGCCCGGCACATGGAATCCCCTGCCCAGCAAGCGATTCCAACGTCAGTGCGGTGTGGTTGAGTGTGCCCAGTCCGGGCGACACCACCACCAGGACAGCGGCGGACAGATCGGCGGCCAGATCACGCACCGTGACGCCGTCGGCACCCAATTCGACGAGGAGGCCACCGGCACCCTCGACCAGGGTCAGCCCGCCGGCGATCTCGGCGGCACGCACCGCGTCCACCAACTCCGCGCGGGTCGGCAACGCACACCCGGCCCGGTCCGCGGCCGCGACCGGCGCCAGCGGCTCCGGATAACGCCATCCCCCATGCAAGTTGTCCACCCCGGACAGCCGCTGCACCTCACCGAGGTCGTTGTCGCCGTCGACGGTTCCGGTCTGCACCGGCTTGCAGACCGCGACGTCGAGGCCGGTCAGGCGTGCCGCGCACGCCAGCGCGGCGGTCGTCACTGTCTTGCCGACGCCGGTGTCGGTACCGGTGACGACCAGCGTGCTCACAACCGGGCCTTCGACAGCACCTCGGTCAACACCTGACGGGCCAGGTCCATCTCGTCGGCGGTCAGCGAGGCCCTCGCAGTCAATCGCAGCCGTGAGGTTCCCTCGGGCACCGTCGGCGGCCGGAAGCACCCCACCCGCACGCCGCGGTCCAGACAGGCCGCGGCCGCGGCCACCGCCACCTCGGGCTCACCGAGGATCACCGAGACGACCGCCGAGTCCGGCACCGCGGTGTCCCCGGAAATCCGGGCGAGTTCGGCGGCATGATCCAACACAGCTTGCGCGCGCTGCGGTTCGGCGATCAGCACCCGCAGGGCTGCCCACGCCGCACCGACGGCCGCCGGCGCCAGGCCGGTGTCGAAGATGAACGGGCGGGCCGCATCGATCAGGTGGGCGCGCACCGCTTCCGGACCGAGCACCACGCCGCCCTGGCTGCCCAGCGCCTTCGACAGCGTCGTCGTCATCACCACATCGGGCGCCCCGGCCAGCCCCTCCTCATACAGAAGGCCCTGCCCACCCGGACCGCGCACACCGAGCCCGTGTGCCTCATCGACGAGCAACAGTGCGCCGTGGCGGCGGCAGACCGCGTGCAGCTCGCGCAGGGGTGCCAGCACGCCGTCGGCGCTGAACACCGATTCGGTCAGCACTACCGCGCGGTCCTCGGTGCGCGCCGACAGTGCGGCATCCACCGCGTCGACGTCACGGTGTGGAGTGACGGTCACCCGGGCACGCGACAACCGGCAGGCGTCGACGAGCGACGCGTGCGTCAGCGCGTCGGAGACCAGCAGCGAGCCGGGACCGGACAACGCGACGACGGCGCCCAGGTTGGCGGTGTAACCCGAGGAGAAGACCAACGCCGACTCGGCGCCGACGAACGTCGCCAGGGCGGTCTCGAACCCTTCGTGCAACTCGGTGTTACCAGTGACCAAGCGTGATCCACCGGCACCTGCGCCCCAGGTCCGCAGCGCCTCGATGCCACCATCGAGGACCTCCGGGTGCTGCGACAGCCCCAGGTAGTCGTTGGAGGCCAGGTCCAGCTCGGTGGCTACCGCGGGACGCGTGCGCAACTCGCGGCGCAGGCCGGCTTGTCGACGTTGCTGCTCGACGCCGGCCAGCCAGGCCAGCGGTGAAAGATCGGTTCGCGTCACGCGGTGCTCCTCGGTGCCGACAAGTTGAACACGTCGGCGGTGCCGACAATTGAACACCGTTCAGGTTAGTGCACGAGCCACGCCGACCATGCCTGCGGTGATCAGTTCCACCTCCGCCGTCGTGCAGATGAAGGGCGGCATGGCATAGATCAACTTGCCGAACGGGCGCAGCCAGACGCCGTGGCGCAACGCCGCCAAGGTGGCCACCCGCATGTCCACCGGCTCGCGCATCTCGATCACACCGATGGCACCGAGCACCCGGACGTCAGCCACTCCCGGCAATGCGCGGGCCGGCTCGAGACCTTCCCGCAGCCCCGCCTCGATCTCGGCCACCCGGGCCGGCCAGTCACCGCTGACCAGCAGTTCCACCGCAGCGACACCGACCGCGCAGGCCAACGCGTTGGCCATGAACGTCGGCCCGTGCATGAGGGCTCCGGGCTCCCCCGCGCTGATCGTCCGCGCGACCTCCCGCGTGCACAGCGTGGCGGCCAGGGTGATGTAGCCGCCGGTCAGCGCCTTGCCGACGCACATGATGTCGGGACTGACCCCAGCGTGCTCGGCGGCGAACAACTTGCCGGTGCGGCCGAATCCGGTGGCGATCTCGTCAAAGATCAGCAACACATCGTGGCGATCGCAGATCGCACGCAGATCTGACAGGTAACGCGGGTCGTGAAAGCGCATACCCCCGGCGCCCTGCACGACGGGTTCCACGATCACGGCGGCGAGCTCGTCGGCATGGTCGGCCAACTGCCGCTCGAACGCTTCGCTGTAGGCCGGTTGATAGTCGGCGGGCACAGGCGGCGCGAACTCCTGCGCCACCAGCACGTCCGTCCAGAGGGAGTGCATGCCGCCGTCGGGATCGCACACGCTCATCGGGGTGAACGTGTCGCCGTGATAACCGCCACGCCAGGTCATCAGCCGGTGCTTGGCGCCCCTGCCCCGGCTGCGCCAGTACTGCAGCGCCATCTTCACCGCCACCTCGACGGACACCGACCCGGAATCGCTGAAGAACACCGTCTCCAGGCCCTCGGGGGTCAGTTCGACCAGCAGTTGGGCCAGCCGTGCGGCCGGTTCATGGGTCAGACCGCCGAACATGACGTGGTTCATGGTCGCGAGCTGGTCGGTGATCGCACGGTCCAGCACTGGGTGCCCGTGTCCGTGCACGGCAGTCCACCAGGACGCCATCGCATCGATCACCTCGATCGGTGCGCCGTCGGTAGGGTCGATCACAGTCAGCCACGCGCCTTTGGCACCCACCGCCACCACGGGCGGAAGTGTGTCGGAACCCATGGCACTGTAGGGGTGCCAGATGTGGTCCGCGTCGATGGCATTGATCTGCGCTGGAGTCAGCTCAGCCACAGTCGGGCAGCCTAGCTCTTTGCTCACCGAACGTGACGCACGCATCCGAAATATGAGCGGCAGGCCGATGTTAGGTAAATTGGCCTCGACCATGAAAACCCTTGATGCCCCCCGGACGGAGCCCGGCGCCGATTCCGGTTCCGTTCCGCGCGCCGCCATGGGTACCCGAGCATCGGGTTTTTACCGCCATGATCTGGATGGACTGCGCGGCGTCGCGATCGCCCTCGTGGCGATGTTCCACATCTGGTTCGGCAAGGTTTCCGGTGGTGTCGACGTTTTCCTGGCGCTGTCGGGATTCTTCTTCGGCGGCAAGATCCTGCGGATCGCACTCAACCCGGAGGCGCCGCTGTGGCCGCTTCCCGAAGTGGTCCGGTTGATTCGGCGATTGCTACCCGCACTGGTCGTGGTGCTTGCCGCAGCCGCGCTGATGACAATCCTCGTGCAGCCCGAGACCCGCTGGGAAACGTTTGCTGACCAAAGTCTGGCGAGCCTGGGCTACTACCAGAACTGGGAGCTGGCCAACACTGCCGCGAACTACCTTCGCGCTGGTGAGGCGGTCAGCCCGCTGCAGCACATCTGGTCGATGTCGGTCCAGGGGCAGTTCTATCTGGCATTCCTGTTGTTGGTCTTCGGGTTCGCTTTCCTCGGCCGTCGGCTGTTCGGCCGGCACCTGCGCACCGCGTTCATCGTTTTACTGAGCGCGCTCACCATCGCGTCCTTCGTGTACGCGATCATCGCGCACAACACGGACCAGGCCACCGCCTACTACAACAGCTTTGCGCGCGGCTGGGAGCTGCTGATCGGCGCACTGGCCGGGGCCTTGGTCCCTGCGGTGCGCTGGCCGATGTGGCTGCGCACCGTCCTGGCCACCGTCTCGCTGGCCGCGATCCTGACCTGTGGCTGGTGGATCGACGGTGTCAAGGAGTTTCCCGGGCCGTGGACGCTGGTTCCGGTCGGCGCCACCGTCATCTTCATCCTGACCGCCGCCAACCGGGTCGACGATCCGAACGCGGGCCAGCGGTTGCCCGCACCCAACCGGATGCTGGCGACAAAGCCGTTCGTGTCGCTGGGCTCGATGGCCTACTCGCTCTACCTGTGGCACTGGCCGTTGCTGATCTTCTGGCTGTCCTACTCGGGCCACGCCCACGCCAACTTCCTCGAGGGCACGGTCGTGCTGCTGGTTTCGGGTGTTCTGGCCTGGCTCACCACGCGCTACATCGAAGAGCCGCTGCGCTCACAGAAGGCCAAGGCCGCCCCCGCCGCCGCGCCTGCCGTTCCGTTACGGGTCCGTCTGCGCCGACCGACGATCGTCCTCGGCTCCATCGTCGGCCTTCTCGGTGTCGCGCTGACGGCCACCTCCTTCACCTGGCGTGAGCATGTCACCGTGCAGCGCGCCAATGGCAAGGAGCTGTCGGGGCTGTCGGCCCGCGACTATCCGGGAGCGCGCGCACTGGTCGATCACGCGCGGGTGCCCAAGCTGCCGATGCGCCCCACCGTGCTCGAGGCCAAGGACGATCTGCCCGCGTCGACCACCGACGGCTGTATCAGCGATTTCGGCAACACCGACGTCATCAACTGCACGTACGGCGACAAGGACGCGACGCGCACCGTCGCAGTAGCGGGCGGGTCGCACGCCGAGCACTGGATCACCGCGCTGGACCTACTGGGCCGCCGGCACAACTTCAAAGTGGTCACGTACCTCAAAATGGGTTGTCCTCTGACCACGGAGGAGACGCCACTGGTGATGGGCGACAATCGCGCATACCCGAAATGTCATGAGTGGAACGAAAAGGTGATGGCCCAGCTCATCACCGATCGCCCCGATTATGTGTTCACCACCTCGACCCGGCCGTGGAACATCAAAGACGGCGACGTCATGCCCGGCACATACATCGGCATCTGGGAAACCCTCTCCCAGAACAACATTCCGATCCTCGCGATGCGCGACACGCCGTGGCTCACCCGAAATGGCCAGCCGTACTTCCCGTATGACTGTCTGGCCAACGGCGGCGATTCCATCTCGTGCGGCATCGAGCGGTCCAAGGTACTCTCCGACCACAACCCCACGCTGGATTTCGTCGGAAGGTTTCCTCTGCTCAAGCCACTCGACATGAGCGATGCGGTGTGCCGTAAGGACTATTGCCGAGCGGTCGAGGGAAATGTGTTGCTGTATCACGACTCCCATCACATCTCCACGACATACATGCGCACGATGACAGGTGAACTGGGCCGCCAGATGGCAGCTGCCACCGGTTGGTGGTGAAGCCATGCCGCCGCCGTCCGCAGTGCCGCCGTCCTCCATCCCCACGCCGATGTCGACTGTCTGGCCCGGCGAGCCCTACCCGCTCGGCGCGACCTATGACGGTGCGGGCACCAACTTCTCGTTGTTCTCCGAAGTCGCCGAACGCGTCGAGCTGTGCCTGATCGCCAAGGACGGCACCGAGCACCGGATCAATCTCGAAGAGGTCGACGGCTACGTCTGGCACGCCTACCTGCCGACGGTCACGCCGGGACAGCGGTACGGGTATCGGGTGTACGGCCCCTGGGATCCGGGCAGCGGACATCGATGTGACCCCAGCAAGCTGCTGCTGGACCCCTACGGCAAGTCGTTCCACGGCGACTTCGATTTCAGCCAGGCCCTGTTCTCCTACGACCTCACAGCCGACCCGCCCGGTACCGGAACCCCGCCCCAGGTCGACTCCCTGGGACACACCATGACCAGCGTGGTCATCAACCCGTTCTTCCAATGGGGCTCGGACCGCGCACCCAAGACCCCGTATCACGACACGGTGATCTACGAGGCGCACGTCAAGGGGATGACCGAGACCCACCCGGGGATCCCCGAGGAACTCCGGGGCACGTACGCGGGGCTCAGCCACCCGGTGGTCATCGAATACCTCCAGTCGCTGAACATCACCGCGATCGAACTCATGCCGGTACACCAGTTCATGCACGACCACCGGCTACTGGACCTCGGGCTGCGAAACTACTGGGGCTACAACACTGTCGGCTTCTTCGCCCCACACTTCCAATACGCGGCCACCCGGCACGCCGGCGGTGCAGTGGCCGAGTTCAAGACCATGGTCAAGGCGTTCCACGACGCGGGTATCGAGGTCATCCTGGATGTGGTGTACAACCACACCGCCGAAGGCAATCACCTCGGTCCGACCATCAATTTCCGCGGCATCGACAACGCCGCCTACTACCGGCTGCTCGACGGACAACCCGAGTACTACAAGGATTTCACCGGAACCGGCAACAGCCTCAATGCCCGGCACCCGCACACATTGCAACTGATCATGGACTCGCTGCGCTACTGGGTGCTGGAGATGCACGTGGACGGGTTCCGATTCGACCTCGCCTCCACGCTGGCCCGCGAATTCTATGACGTGGACCGGCTTTCGGCGTTCTTCGATCTGGTCCAGCAGGACCCGGTGGTCAGCCAGGTGAAGCTGATCGCCGAGCCGTGGGACGTCGGCGAGGGCGGCTACCAGGTCGGCAATTTCCCCGGCCTGTGGACCGAGTGGAACGGCAAGTACCGCGATACCGTGCGGGACTACTGGCGCGGCGAGCCCTCGACGCTGGGCGAGTTCGCGTCCCGGCTCACCGGCTCGTCGGACCTCTACGAAGCCACCGGCCGACGGCCCGGAGCCAGCATCAACTTCGTCACCTGCCACGACGGGTTCACCCTCAACGACCTGGTGTCCTACAACGAGAAGCACAACGAGGCCAACGGCGAGGACAACCGCGACGGCGAAAGCCACAACCGGTCGTGGAACTGCGGTGTCGAGGGGCCGACCGACGACCCGGAGATCCTGGCCCTGCGCGCCAAGCAGATGCGCAACATCATGGGGACATTGATGCTGTCCCAGGGCACCCCGATGATCGCCCACGGCGACGAGATCGGTCGGACCCAGTTGGGCAACAACAATGTGTACTGCCAGGACTCCGAGCTTTCCTGGGTGGACTGGTCGTTACTCGAGACCAACGCCGACCATCTGGAGTTCACCCGCAAGGTATTGGCCTTCCGCAAGCGCCATCCGGCATTTCGGCGTCGCCGGTTCTTCGAGGGCAAGCCGATCCGAAGCGGTGACCAGGTCCGCGACATAGCGTGGCTCACCCCGGCGGGTACCGAGATGACCCCGGAAGACTGGGGCACCGGGCTGGGTACCTGTGTCGCGGTGTTCCTCAACGGCGATTCCATCCCGGCCCCCAACGCCCGAGGTGAACGCGTCGTCGACGACACGTTCCTGTTGTGCTTCAACGCAAATGACCACGAGCAGGACTTCGTCACCCCGAACGGCGATTACGCCGCCGAATGGACGGGCGACCTGGATACCGCCAGTCCGACCGGCGATTCCGATCTGGTTGTCGCCGCGGGCGAGAAGATCTCGCTACAGGCCCGCTCGCTGCTCGTGCTGCGCAAGACGGCCTGATATGCCGGGCCCGGTCCTGTCCACGTATCGGCTCCAGATGCGCGGGGACTGTTGCACATTCGATGATGCGGTGAAGCTGCTGGACTATCTCGACCGGCTGGGCGTCTCGCATCTGTATCTGTCGCCGATCCTGACCGCCGCTCACGGATCCACACACGGATACGACGTCACCGATCCCACCACGGTATCGGCCGCTCTCGGCGGCCCGGACGGACTGCGACGGCTGTCCGAGGCCGCCCGTGCCCGCGGCATGGGCCTGATCGTGGACATCGTGCCCAACCACGTCGGCGTGGCCCACCCCGAGCAGAACCATTGGTGGTGGGATCTGCTGCGGTATGGCCGCGGCTCCGCCTATGCCGACTACTTCGACATCGACTGGGATATCGACGGCGGACGAATCGTATTGCCGGTCCTGGGTTCCGACGACGATGTCGCCGACCTTGCGGTCGACGGCGAAGTGCTGCGACTGGGTGATCTCGTGTTCCCGGTGGCGCCGGGAACCGGCGTGGGCACCGGCAGCGAGGTCCACGACCGCCAGCACTACCGGCTGACCGGATGGCGCACCGGGATCTGCGGTTACCGTCGCTTCTTCTCGATCACCTCCCTGGCGGCGTTGCGCCAGGAGGACCGTGCCGTCTTCGACGCGAGCCACGTGGAGATCAAGCGCTGGTTCGACGAGGGCCTGGTGGACGGCCTGCGCATCGACCATCCGGACGGATTATCCGACCCCGCAGGCTATCTGCGGTGGTTGCGCGAACTCACCGGTCCCGAAGCCTGGATCGTGGTCGAGAAGATCCTGGCCGCCGACGAGAGCCTCGATGCGTCACTGCCCGTCGACGGCACCACCGGGTATGACGCGCTGCGCGAGGTCGGTGGACTGTTCATCGCCCCGACCGGGGAGACCGCACTCGCCGCGGTGAGCGGGCGGCCGAACCGCGACGCCGAACGCACGCTCAAGACCGCGGCGGTCACCGACACCCTGGCCAGCGAATTGGGTCGACTGTGCCGAGCGATCACGCCGGTGACCACCCGGCAGGATCCCCAGCTGCGGGCAGCGGTGGCCACCCTGATCAGCAGGATCGGCGTGTACCGCAGTGACTATCCGGCGCTCGGCGCGATCCTTCCGGTCGCGCTGCAGGAGACATCTTGGGCCGCACCGGAACTCACCGATACGCTGTCGACCATCGCGACGGCACTGTCCACCAGCGCCGAGGTGGTGTCCCGGTTCAACCAACTGTGTGGGGCGGCGACGGCCAAGGCCGTCGAAGACTGCCTGTTCTACCGCGACGCCCGACTGGTATTGCTCAACGAGGTCGGCGGTGCACCGGAGTTGTTCGGGGTGTCCACCGCCGAGTTCCACCAGCGGACGACGACGCGGATGCGCGCCTGGCCGAGGACGATGACGACGTTGTCGACCCATGACACCAAACGGGGAGAAGACGTCCGTGCCCGCATCGGGCTGCTGTCCCAGGTGCCGGCGACATGGGCGGATTCGGTCGAGCGGTGGACCGCCGCGTCCACTCCCCCGGACCGGGGCACCGCACTGTTCCTGTGGCAGAACATCTTCGGCGTCTGGCCGGTGGACGGCGTCGTCACCGACGAGTTCCGTGCCCGGTTGCACGCCTACGCCGAGAAGGCGACCCGGGAAGCTGCCACCCGAACCTCCTGGCATGACCCGTGCGTGGACTTCGAGAACGAGGTGCACGGTTGGCTGGACCGGGTACTCGAGGGGCCGGTGGCGGCCGAATTGACGGCGCTGGTGGGTCGACTCGACGCACACGCCCGAAATGACAGGCTGGGCCAGAAACTCATCCAATTGACTGCGCCCGGCATTCCCGACGTCTACCAGGGCACCGAAACGACCGAGGACAGTCTGGTCGATCCGGACAACCGGCGCCCCGTCGACTATGCGGCACTGCACGATGCGTTGGAGCGCGGGGGCGATGACAAGCTGCGGGTGACCACGGCTGCGTTGACCCTGCGCCGGGCGCGGCCCGCGACCTTCCTGGCCGGCGGCTACACGCCGCTGCCTGCCGTCGGTACCGCCGCAGCACACCTGGTGTCGTTTCTGCGCGGTCAGGATGTCGTGGTGGCCGCGTGCCGGTGGACCGTGGGACTGGCCGAAACCGGCTGGGCCGACACGGCATTGCCGTTGCCCGACGGCCGGTGGCTGGATCGGCTCAGTGGCCGGCAGTGGACCGGCCTGGTGCCGCTGACCGACCTGCTCGCCGATTCGCCGGTGGCCTTGCTGGAGAGCACGGATGACTGAATTCACCGTGTGGGCGCCGAAGCCCGACCGCGTGCGGGTCGACGTGGACGGAGCGCTGCACGAGATGACGCGCGCCGCCGACGGCTGGTGGCACGCCGAGGTCAGCTGCCCCGCCGATGCCCGGTACGGGTTCGTTCTCGACGACGATCCGGCGGTACTGCCGGATCCCCGCTCAGCACGTCAACCCGACGGCGTGCATGAACGCTCGCAGCTGTGGCGGCCCGCACCGGACGCCTGGACCGACGCCGGGTGGGCGGGCCGGTCCATCTGCGGCGGGGTGATCTACGAGCTTCACACCGGGACCTTCACTCCCGCAGGCACATTCGATGCAGCCATCGAGAAACTCGATCATCTGGTGGATCTCGGTGTCGATTTCGTGGAGTTGATGCCGGTCAATGCCTTCAACGGCCCCCACGGCTGGGGTTATGACGGGGTGCTCTGGTACGCGGTGCACGAACCCTACGGCGGACCGGACGGCCTCATCCGACTGATCGACGCCAGCCACGCGCGTGGACTCGGCGTGCTGATCGACGCGGTGTTCAACCACCTCGGCCCGTCGGGCAACTACCTGCCGCGGTTCGGTCCGTATCTGTCGGCCGGCCGCAATCCGTGGGGCAGTTCGATCAACCTGTCCGACGCCGACGCCGACGAGGTTCGCACCTACGTCATCGACTGTGCGCTGCGCTGGATGCGCGACTTCCACGCTGACGGTCTGCGTCTGGATGCGGTGCATGCGCTGGTCGACACCACCGCGATCCATATGCTCGAGGAACTGGCGGCCGAGACCGACGCCCTGGCCGAAGAACTCGGCCGTCCTCTCTCGTTGATCGCCGAGAGCGACCTGAACGACCCCCGGCTGATCACCCCGCGCGACCGCGGTGGCTACGGCCTGACCGCACAGTGGGACGACGACGTCCACCATGCGATCCACACCGCGGTATCGGGTGAACGGCAGGGCTACTACGCCGATTTCGGATCGCTGGCCACCTTGGCACAGACGCTCAAGCATGGATACTTCCACGCCGGCACCTATTCATCCTTCCGCCATCGTAGGCACGGTCGCGCGTTGGACACCGCCACCATTCCGGGTACTCGGCTGCTGGCTTACACCCTTACCCACGACCAGGTAGGCAACCGTGCCGTCGGCGACCGGCCATCGCAGCTCCTGACATTCGGCCAGCTGGCCGTCAAGGCCGCGCTTGCGCTCGGATCACCCTATACGGCAATGCTTTTCATGGGCGAGGAGTGGGGATCCTCCTCACCGTTCCAGTTCTTCAGTTCGCATCCCGAGCCGGAACTGGCCCGCGCCACCGCCGAGGGCCGCAAGGCCGAGTTCGCCGAGCACGGCTGGGATGCCGACGAGATCCCGGATCCGCAGGACCCGGAGACATTCCTGCGGTCCAAACTGAACTGGAACGAGGTCTCCGACGGAGATCACGATCGGCTGCACAGGACCTATCGGGAGCTGATCGCGTTGCGGCGCACCGAGCCCGACCTCGCCGATCCGTGGCTGGATCACATGTCGATCGACTTCGACGAGCAGCAGCGTTGGATCGTGCTGCACCGTGGCACCCTGTCGATCGCCTGCAACCTCGGCTCCGACCCGGTTTCCGTGCCGGTGACAGGAGAACTGGTCGCCGCCTGGGAAGGACCCGACATCGGCTCCTTCGCTACGACATTGGCCGCTCACTCGTTCGCAATCCTGCGCACCGAGCGCGTTCAGTAGTCCTTTCGCACGGACGCGCTGTCCGGATCCACCGGGGCGCCACGCGAGTTCGTGGGACGCAATTCCGCGAGTGCGAGACCCCGCTCGTCGACGAGTACCGAGCGAGCCTCGTCAGCCTCGAACGCGTGCCGCTCACCCCACTGGCGCAGCGCCACCACGACGGTGAAGAGGTCACGACCGGCCTGGGTGAGCGTGTACACCTGCCGGCGGCCCGATGCGGCCACCTCCCGATCGAGGATGCCGCGCTCGACGAGCCGGCGCAGCCGGTCGGTGAGGATATTGCGCGCGATCCCGGTGCGCTGCTGAAAGTCGGTGAACGCCCGGGCTCCATCCATGGCGTCGCGGACGATCAGCAGACTCCAGCGATCCCCAACCAGGTCGAGAGTGCGCGCGACAGGGCAGGTGGGATCAGTCCAGGTCACGTCGTCGCTGTGCGGCACCGAGTCGGCCATCACTCCCCCTGAAGAGTTGCTGATTGAAACCATTCTGCCGTAACCTTCGATTAGTTGCAATATGCAACCAATCTGAGGAGTATGCATGGAACTGACTCTCGGCCTGCGAATGTTCTTCGCCACCGTGTGTGCGGTGGCCGTCGCGACGATCTACGCGGCGCAGCCCGTCCTCGCCGGGATCGGCCGCGACCTTGGCGTGCCGGAGGCCGATCTGGGCCGGATCGTCACGTCCGGGCAACTCGGTTATCTGGTCGGGCTGGTGGTTCTCGTCCCATTCGGCGACATCGTCGACCGTCGTCGGCTCATCAGCGGACACCTTCTGCTGGCCGCGATCGGGGTGGCAGTGGCAGCTGCGGCCCCCCAAACCTGGCTGCTGCTGGCCGGTTTGGCGCTCGCCGGACTGTTCGCGGTCGTAGTCCAGACCACCGTCGCCTACGCTGCGGCCCTGTCCGCGGCCGAGGACCGCGGCCGCACCCTCGGCATGGTGACCTCCGGAGTCGTCGTCGGCATCCTCGGTTCACGCGTCGCGGCCGGTGCCCTCGCCGCCGTGTGGGGGTGGCGCAGTGTCTATGTCGGGCTGGCGGTCCTGCTGGTTGTGCTGGCAGGCCTGGTCCCGAAACTCCTGCCGCCCGACCCACGGCGCGAACAGGTCGTTTACCGCGACGTACTGACGTCGTTGGCCCGACTGTTCCGCGAACGCCTTTTCGTCTCGCGCGGGCTGATCGCGTTCTTTCTGTTCGCGTCCTTCGGGACGCTGTGGAGCGGCCTGGCGCTGCCGCTCACCGCGGCTCCGTGGCATCTGAGCACGGCACAGATCGGCCTCTTCGGAATCGCCGGCCTTGCCGGCGCGCTCGGCGCGGCCCGGGCAGGGCGCTGGGCCGACTCCGGACTCGCGAGCGCCGTCACCGGCGGGGCACTCGCACTCCTGGTCGTGTCGTGGCTGGCGATCGGGCACGCATCATGGTCGCTGGTACTGGTCGTGCTGGGGGTGATCACGCTCGATTTCGCCGTGCAAGCGGTGCACGTGAGCAATCAGCACCTGCTCACGACGGCCCACCCGCATCGCACCAGCAGCGTGATCGGGGGGTACATGTTCTTCTATTCACTCGGCTCGGCCCTCGGGGCGACCGCCACGACCGCGGTGTACTCGGTTGCGGGGTGGACCGGCTCCAGCATCCTCGGCGCTGCGTTCGCGGCCGGTGCACTCGTTGTCTGGTCGGTCAGCCGAGCGGCGCACCGAACGCCACGATGACCGCGACCACCATCGACCACAGCGCGTGCGGGGCAAGCGCCATCGTTCCGGACGAGAAGGTCAACACCATCAGTGCCGGATTCGAGGCCACCGGGATCGAAGCCTGAGCCTCAGGTCAGATACCGGTATGTCGGTGACCCCGGCTCCAACAGCTCGACGTGGATGTCGGAATCCTGCATCCGGACCAGCAGACCTTCCAGATCCGTCGCCGCGCTCAACTCGACGCCGCACAAGGCCTCGCCGGTCTCCCGGTTGTTGCGCTTGACGTACTCGAACAGGGTGATGTCATCACCCGGCCCGAGAACCTCATCGAGGAAGCGGCGCAACGCCCCCGGTTCCTGCGGGAAGTCGACCAGGAAGTAGTGCTTGAGACCCAGGTGCACCAGTGACCGTTCGACCACCTCGTTGTAGCGGGAGACGTCGTTGTTGCCACCGGAGATCAGGCAGACCACGGTAGAGCCCGGCTCGATGTCGGCCTCCAGCAATGCGGTCACCGACAGCGCTCCGGCGGGCTCGGCGATGATTCCGTCGTTCTGGTACAGGTCGAGCATCGCGGTACAGACGGCGCCCTCGTCGACCGTGGTGAGGGCGACCATGTCACCGGCGGCGGCCAATGCGGCATAGGGCATCGCTCCGGCCCGTGCCACCGCCGCACCATCGACGAACTGATCAACGTGCTCGAGGGTCACCGGTTCGCCGGCAGCCAGCGCGGCGATCATCGATGCCGCGCCCGCGGGCTCGACACCGAGTACCGACGTGTTCGAGGCACGCTCGGCGAGATATGTGGTGATACCGGCGATGCAGCCGCCGCCACCGACCGGGACGATCACCAGGTCGGGCTCCTGGTCGAGCTGCTCGAGCAGCTCGGCGGCGATGGTGCCCTGGCCGGCCATCGTGCGCACATCGTCATAGGGAGGCACAAGGGTGGCCCCGGTACGCGCGACATCCTCCAGCGCCGCGGCAGCCGCCAGGTCGTACGTCGACCCTCCCGCGATGAGCTCGATGAACTCGCGGCCGTGGTATCGGATCCGGTCCCGCTTCTGCTTGGGGGTCTTGGCCGGTACATAGACGCGACCATGGGTGCGCATCGACCGGCACGCCATCGCGAAGCCCTGGGCGTGGTTACCGGCCGACGAACACACGACGCCGGCGGCCAGCTCCTCGGGCGAGAGCTGGGCCATCAGGTTGAAGGCCCCGCGCACCTTGTAGGAACGCACCGCCTGCAGGTCCTCGCGTTTGAGGTAGACGTTGGCCCCGGTAGCTTCCGAAAGGCGCTCGTTGAACTGCAGCGGACTGCGGGTGACCACCCCGGAAATTCGCTTGGCGGCCTCGTCGATGTCGGCCGCGTTCAGCGGCGCGGCCAGCGGGGACACTCGGGAGCCTTTGCTCAAATCGGCAGTCACCGTTCAATGGTGCCACTGGCCAGCGGTTTCACTGCAGCTGGGTAGGCGCACACGCCGATATCCGGGTGCGCACGCCGCCAAACCACCGAGATTCACGACATATGGTTGAACAGACCCCGAACTGGGAAAACAACCTTCATGCGGCACACTCGGCAGCGAATGCCGTGGGCGGCAGCGCCCACCGCGATAGTGGTCGCGCTGGCCGCGTCTGCCTGTGCGGCGCCCGCCGGCAGCCCTGCCGATGCCAATACCGCGCGGGTCTTCATCGACAACCGCGAGATGCCGACGTCCTACAAGGTGCAGTGCACGCAGGTGTCCTGGTTGTGGACCATCGAAACGCAGCCGCAAACACCCGGGTTCACCGCGATCATCCAGACCGGAGCCACTGTCGAGCCCAAGGTCATGCGACTCCGGGACCTGACCGGCTTCACCGGGAGTGCACTGGCCGAGGCGTCGGACACCCACGCCAGCATCGAGGGCTCCGCATTCCACCTCAGCGGCACAGCACACGGCTCCTTCGCCGACCGCCCGACCAAACCCGCCGAGGTTCAGTACCGGATGGAAGCACACTGCTGAGCAGTCGTAAAACGACACGCCTGATCCAAGGTTTCGGCTAGCCGAAATCATTGTTGCGAGCTATCGTCAACATATGACCACCGCCGGGAACTTTCGTAGCGTCACCTCCCGGGCCGATCACCAGGTCGACATCGCCGGGGTGCCCTGGCCGACCTACAAGCTGATCGCCCTGGCGATCGGCGCCCTGGTGCTGGTGGTCGTCGGCGTGGCCACGATGAGTGCGGCACCCGCCGTACTCTCCGCGGCCGCGGTCACCATCGTGGTGTGGCTGGGGTTGGGGCGCATCTCCCCGTCCGATCAGTGACCCTCCAGCAGTCTCCGCAGGGTCTCTAGATCCGCCGCCACCGCGGCAACATCCGCCTCGAACTGTTCATCAGTCATCCCCGGTCGCTGCCGAATCGTGAACACGACTTCGCACGACGTGCCGTCGACCCCGGCCGGGACGACCCGCATCGGGTTGTAGACGGCCTCACCCGAGGGCAGACGCACCACATGATCGAGCACGCCCAGCGCGTTCGTCGCCGTGAATTCGACGGTGACCTCGCCCATCGGGGAATCCGCCACCCATCCTCGCGGACCGAGGCGCAACCCACCCTCGGCCAGTCCCGCCGCCCACGTGGCCAGCTGCCGCGGATCCGCGGCGTACGAGTACGCCGCGTCGGGAGCGACGTCGATCCAGACGCTCACATGCCTGCTACGCATGGTTCCACCGTAGGCTGCCGCGAGCCCGCCGCGCACCCACGCACCCGGTGCAACCGATGCGCCAACCTGTGATCGCAAGGGCGGTAAACGTTTTCGCCCAACTGTTCAGCCGCACATCGGGTGTACGGTCGGGTTTGTGCATATTGCGACGACGGGCCTCACACCGGTAGAGGAAACCGCTTTCCTGACGCTGTACGCCAGGGCACTCGACAGCCGGTGGACCCGCCCGATCCTCGGCGACACCATGGCCGATGAGTCCGTCGGCCAACTCGATTACGACTTCGCCGGTCTGGGGGTGCAGACCAGCGTGGTGTGTCAGTCGGCGCTACGGGCCAAGATGCTCGACGACCGGGTGCGTGCGTTCGTGACCAGCCATCCCGATGCCGTCGTGGTCGATCTCGGCGGCGGTCTCGACAGCGGAGTGCACCGCGTTTCGCCGCCGGCCACGGTCGACTGGTACAACGTGGACCTGCCGGGGATCAGCCAGCTACGGGACCGTGTGCTGCCGCCTCTCCCCCAGG
This sequence comes from Mycobacterium sp. DL99, assembly GCF_004762045.1. Lineage (GTDB taxonomy): Bacteria > Actinomycetota > Actinomycetes > Mycobacteriales > Mycobacteriaceae > Mycobacterium. The sequence goes on along the minus strand of NZ_SJOM01000007.1, from coordinate 3,085,399 downwards.
CACATACGGTCGCCGCATCGTTGGCCGACCGGGACTGGACCGACCCGATTCCCTCCGATCGACCCACCATGTTGGTGGCCGACGGACTGTTCGCGTTCCTCAGCGAACCGGTGATCGCCGGCATCTTCCGGAGAATCACCGAACACTTCGAATCCGGGGAACTCGCGTTCAACGACTACGGCCGGATCGGCTGGATGAGTCGGGCGGCGCTCAAGTTCTTCCCGGCCAAGATGTTCAAAGACGTCGGAAGTCAGTGGGGCTACCCAGGTTTCAAAGATGCCCACCATCCCGAAACCTGGAGCCCGCGAATGCAACTCGTCGAGGAGTCCAGCCTGGCCCACCAACCGGAGGTCGATCGCTTTCCCGGTGCACTGCGGATCGCGACCCGGGCCTCCGGCCTCAGCAAGGCGACAGCCCGCAAGGCGCGCATCCTGCGGTACCGGTTCTGACCGGCCGTCGCCATTACCCGTCAGGTAGTCGACCGAACCGGCACGTGGCGTCATCGTTGACGCATGTCGCTGTCCATCGGCATCATGCTGCCAAGCCGGGAAACCGCGATGACGGGGCGCCATGACGCGCACGGGCTGATCGAATTCGCCCGAATCGCAGAGGAATCGGGATTCGACTCGGCATGGACCGGGGATTCCGTGCTGGCCCGCACCCGGGTTGATCCGCTGACGCTGCTCGCGGCGGTGAGTGCCCGCACCTCTCGCGTCACCCTCGGTACCGCAGCGCTGATCGGTCCGTTGCGCCCGCCGCTGCTGACCTCGGCGCAGGCCGCCACGGTCGACCAACTCTCGGGCGGCCGGCTGATCCTCGGACTGGGTTCCGGATCTCCCCTACCGGAAAGCCGGCGTGAATTCGATGCGCTGGCAATGCCGTTCAGCGATCGGGCGCGCCGCCTGGACGAGGCCGCCGAACTGTGGCGGCAGGCATGGGCCGGCGAGAGCCGATTCAGCGGCCGGTACTGGCAGATCGATGGCCTCGATAGTGCACTTCCGCCCGCGCGCCCGGGCGGCCCGCCCCTGTGGTTGGCCGGCGGCGACTCGGACCGGGTCATCGCCCGGGTCGCCGAAGGCTACGACGGATGGTTGCCCTACCTTCCCGATGCCGGCGCCTACGCGCGGGCCTGGGCGCGAATCAGCGAGCTGACGCCGCGCCCCGTCACGCCCGCGCTGTACGCCACGGTGTGCATCGACGACGACCGCGGGCGCGCCCACGACACGCTCGACACCTACACCCGGACCTACTATCGCCAGCCGCTGGATGTGCTCAGCTCGTTTCAGGCGATCTGCGGTGGATCCGCCCAGGAATGCGCGGCGTGGCTCGCCGGCTATGTCGACGCCGGGGCACGACACCTGGTTCTGCGGATAGGCTCGCTCGATCCGCACCCGCACATGCTTGCCGACCGGCTACTGCCGCTCTTGCGTCAGGCCGGAAGCTGGTGATGAATCCCGCACGTACACAACTCGATTGACGGACACTTGCACCGCATACCCCACTCGATGACAGCCCGAGCCCGGGCCAGCGCCTCCATCTGCGCATCGATCTCGGCGAGTTTGGTCTGCGCCAGTTCACGAGCCACCGGCCGGCCCGGAGTGTCGTCCTTGAGCAGCAGCCCGATCTCGGTCAACGAGAACCCGGCGGTCTTGCACAACCTGATCACTTCCAGCCGCGTCAGGACCGACTCCTGATAGCGGCGCTGCCCGCCCACGCGCTCCGGCGCAGGCAGCAGCCCGACCTGCTCGTAGTAGCGCAGCGCGGTCTGAGCCACCCCGGTCCGCTGCGTGACATCCCCGATGGTCAGGGTCACGCCCATCTGACCTCCTCACTCCAGCTTGACTTAGAGTCAACTCTAAGTCGTTGACTGACTACATGCCGCATACCGACACCACACTCCAAGCTCTCAGCCGCTCCCACTACGCACTGCTGCGCAGCTTCCGCCGCGACGGCACAGCCGTCGACACCCCGATCTGGTTCGTGCTCGACGGCCCAACGGCCTTGTTCCGCACCAAGATCGGCCCGAAAACCCGCAGACTCAGCGCCCGACCCGACGTCGAACTGGTGGTCTGCGACTACAAGGGACGAGTCACCGGGAGCACCTGGCTGAGCGGCCGGGCCACCGTCCTGGGCGACGAGGACGCCCAACGGGCCAACTGCGCCCTGCACCGGCGATACGGATGGCAATGGAACATCGTGCCGCTGCTGAAGATCCCTGGCGTCACCAACGTGCACCGCGACCTGCCGTTGCGGGAGAAGCTACGGAGGGCGCGAGATCGCGCGCTGTGGCCCGACAGCGCGATCGTGAAGATCGACCTGGCTGCTACCCCAGACAACCGGGACCGAGCAACGCCTTGAGATCACCCATCAATGCCGAGGACGGTGTCACCCGCAGCGACTGATCCAGTTCCAGCGTGGTGATCCGCTCACCACTGATCAGCCGCAGATGCACCTGGGAGGTGCCGGGATGATTGGCCAGCACCTGCTTGAGCGCAGTCACCTTGTCGATCGTGCACTGGCGGGTGGGCAGGCTCACCGCCAGCGGCCGGTCGGCCTGGGCGCTGCTGAAGTCAGGCACGACAAGTTCGTGGGCGATCAGCGAGATCCGGTCATCGCGCGCCGCCACTTTCGCCTTGACCAGTACCACCACGTCGTCGGCGATCTCGTGACCGAACAGCGAGTAGGTCTGCGGGAAGAACAGCACCTCGATACCACCGGTGAGGTCTTCCAATTGGGCCGAGGCCCAAGGCAAGCCGTTCTTGTTCACGCGACGGTTGACCGAGGCCAGGATACCGCCGACCACCACCTGCGCATCGTTGGCGACATCGCCGTCGAGAATTGCCGGGATCTGCGTGTCGACCTGATTGGCCAGCAGGTGGGCGACCCCGTTGAGCGGATGGCCGGACACGTACAGCCCCAGCATCTCGCGTTCGAGTGCGAGCTTGTGCTTGTCCTCCCACTCCTCCTCTGGCACCTTGATCGTGAACACCGCGTCCGTGCCGCCGCCGTCATCCGCCCCGCCGAACAGGTCGAACTGGCCCATCGCCTCGGCCTTCTTGGTGCCGAGCACCGAATCGACGGCGTCGGTGTGCACCAGGAACAGCCCCTTGCGGGGGTGGCCGAGCGAATCGAACGCGCCTGCCTTCACCAGCGATTCGGTGACCTTCTTGTTGCAGGCGGCGATGTCGATCTTGTTGAGGTAATCGGAGAAGTCGGTGTACTTGCCCTTCTCGGTGCGGGTACTGATCAGCGACGCAACGACATTCGCGCCGACGTTGCGGATCGCGCCGAGCCCGAACCGGATGTCATTCCCGACCGAGGCGAAGTTCTGCACCGACTCGTTGACGTCGGGCGGCAGGACGGTGATACCGAGCCGCCGGCAGTCGGCGAGGTAGACCGCCGCCTTGTCCTTGTCGTCACCGACCGAGGTCAGCAGACCGGCCATGTACTCGGCGGGATAGTTCGCCTTGAGGTAGGCCGTCCAGTAGGACACCAGGCCGTAGCCGGCCGCGTGGGACTTGTTGAACGCGTACCCGGCGAACGGAAGGATGGTGTCCCACAGGGCTTTCACCGCGGCTTCGGAGAACCCGTTCGCGGTCATGCCTTCCTTGAAGCCCTTGTACTCGGCCTCGAGCACCTCAAGCTTCTTCTTACCCATGGCCTTACGGAGCGCGTCGGCCTTACCCATGGTGTAGGAGGCGACCTTCTGCGCGATGAACATGATCTGCTCTTGGTAGACGATCAGGCCGTAGGTCTCGGCGAGGATCTCTTTGAGCGGTTCCTCGAGCTCGGGGTGGATGGGCTTGATCGCCTGACGGCCGTTCTTGCGATCGGCGTAATCGTTGTGGGCGTTCATGCCCATCGGACCGGGACGGTACAGCGCGAGCACCGCCACGATGTCGTTGAAGCCGGTGGGCTGCATGCGGCGCAGCAGGTCACGCATCGCGCTGCCGTCGAGCTGGAACACGCCCAGCGTGTCGCCGCGGCCGAGGAGCTCGTAGGCGGCCGGATCATCGAAGGGCAGCGTGTCCAGATCCAGGTCGATCCCCCGGTTCGCCTGGATGTTCTCCAGGCAGTCACCGATGATCGTCAGGTTCCGCAGGCCCAGGAAGTCCATCTTCAGCAGGCCGATGGCCTCACACGACGGATAGTCCCAGCCGGTGATGACCGCGCCGTCCTGGGGCCGCCGCCACAGCGGGATCGCGTCGATGAGCGGCTCGGAGCTCATGATCACCGCACAGGCGTGCACACCCGCGTTGCGCACCAGACCTTCGAGGCCACGCGCTGTCTCGAAAATGGTCCGCACATCCGGATCGGTGTCGATCAGGGCGCGGACCTCGGCAGCTTCCTTGTACCGCTCGTGGTTGGGATCGGTGATCCCCGACACCGGGATGTCCTTGGCCATGATGGGCGGCGGCAGCGCCTTGGTGATCCGGTCTGCGATCGCGAAACCCGGCTGGCCGTAATGCACGCGGGCCGAATCCTTCAGCGCCGCTTTGGTTTTGATGGTACCGAAGGTGATGACCTGGGCCACCCGGTCGCTGCCCCACTTGTTGGCCGCGTATCGCAGCATCTCGCCGCGGCGGCGGTCGTCGAAGTCGATGTCGATATCGGGGGCCGACGGACGTTCCGGGTTGAGGAAGCGCTCGAACAGCAGACCGTGCGGGATGGGGTCGATGTTGGTGATGCCCAGCGCGTAGGCCACCAATGATCCGGCGGCCGATCCACGGCCGGGCCCCACCCGGATCCCGACCGACCGGGCGTAGTTGATCAGGTCGGCCACGATCAGGAAGTAGGACGGAAAACCCTTCTCGCAGATGACCTTGATCTCGTAGGCCGCACGGTCGGTGTACTCGGTGGGCACGGCCGCGCCACGAAACCTGCGCTCCTCCAACCCGGCCTGCACCTCGTGAGCCAGCCAGGAACCCTGGTCATGGCCGTCTGGGACCGGGAACACCGGCATGCGGTCGGTGGGCGTCCAGACGTCGGCATAGGACTGCACCCGCTCGCCGATCAGCACCGTGGAATCGCACGCGCCCGGCACCTGGGAGTCCCACAGTGCGCGCATCTCCTCGGCCGATTTGAGGAAGTAGCCGTCGCCGTCGAACTTGAACCGGTTCGGATCCGACAGGGTCTTGCCGGTCTGGATGCACAGCAGGGCCTCGTGATTCTGCGAGGCCTCGCGCGTCACGTAGTGGCAGTCGTTCGTCGCCAGCGGCGGGATGTTGAGCTTCTGCCCGATCTCCAGCAGGCCCTCCCGGACCCGGCGCTCGATGTCGAGGCCGTGGTCCATGAGCTCGAGGAAGAAGTTCTCGGGGCCAAAGATCTCGCGCCATTTGGCGGCCGCCTCCAGGGCCTCCTGGCGGTGGCCGAGCCGCAACCGGGTCTGCACCTCGCCCGACGGGCAACCGGTGGTCGCGATGATGCCCTCGGCGTGTTCGGCGATGATCTCGGCGTCCATGCGCGACCACTTACCGAGCTGACCTTCGAACGAAGCCAACGATGACAGCTTGAACAGGTTGCGCAGACCGGTCGCGGTTTCCGCGACCATCGTCATGTGCGTGTAGGCGCCGCTACCCGAGACGTCGTCGCTCTTCTGGCTCGGGTCACCCCACTGGACGCGCTTGGTCTCGAACCGCGAGGCGGGCGCGATGTACGCCTCGATACCGATGATCGGCTTGATGCCGACCTTGGTCGCCGAGTTATAGAACTCGCTGGCGCCGAACATGTTGCCGTGGTCGGTCATGCCGATCGCCGGCATGCCCAGACGCTGTGCCTCGGCCAGCATCGGAGTGATCTTCGCGGCGCCGTCCAGCATCGAGTACTCGGTGTGGTTGTGCAGGTGTACGAAGGACCCCGAAGATGAACCGCTCATAGGGATGCCAGTCTATGGCGCCCCACCGACACCGCCGCGCGTGTCGCCACGCGTGTCTTTGCCGACGAGTCAGAGATCACGATCGGCGGAAGATAGCAACCCGTTGCCAATCACCAAATGCAGTTGCTTAGCAATCGCAAGGACATCGACAGGCCGGCGCTGCCACCCACTGTAGGCACCCACTCCCCACAACATCGCGTGCAACAGTTCGACCAGACTCGCCTGCTCGGTGTGCGGCGGCAGCTCGCGCCGGTCGACCGCCTCGGTGATCAGTTCGCCGAGGAATCCGTGGGTGGCCGCGACGGTAACGGCGGGTAGATCTGGATGGCGGTACGACTCCAGCCGGGCGTTGACCAGAAACCCCACCACCGCACCGTCCCGATGCCACACCGCCACCACGGCATCGATGTACGCCCGCAGCCGATCCAGTGTTCCATCATGCTGTTTCGCGATGTGAATGCACGACGTGACAACCTCGTGCGCCTGCGCCAGCAGCGCCTGGTAGAGAGCCTCGCGACTGGCGAAATAGTAGTTCAGCGTCGGCCGGCTCAAGCCGCTGCGCTTGGCGATCTCCTGGAAGGTCGTCGCCGCATAACCGCGTTCGTTGATGACTTCGTAAGCCACTTGCATGATGCGCCCGCGGGTTTGCGCGGCATCGGCACCGACCGGGCGGCCCGGCCCTCGACGGCCGCCAAGAGATCTGCCACGCGGAGTCATCGAGCAAACCCTATGGCATTGCCATTTCGGGGTCAAAAGGTCACTCCGCAAATGCGGCCCTTCAGTACGGAATCACCGGAGACTCCGGACGCACTCGTTCAGGTAGGCCCGCAACGCGTCGTCGGTGGTCAATTCGATGGCGCGGCAGTATGCCGCCGCGGCCTCATCGATCCGTCCGGCCTCGGCGAGCAGATGGCCGCGGGTGACCCACATCGGCTGAAACCCCTCAGCCACCGGGTCCGTGATCGCGTCGAGGGCATGCAATCCCGTGTCGGCACCGTCGATTTCGCCGTCCAATGCCGCCAGGGCCACCGCGGCGCCCAGCGACGGCCCCACCCGGATCAGTGCCCGATACAACTTCCGCAGTGCGCGCCGGTCGACGTCGGCGGCGCAGTGCGCCGATTGAATTGCCGCCTCGTATTGAAACCGGCCCGGCCGCCCGAAACTGTGGGCCCGGGCGAGCAACCGTTCCCCCCGCGCGTACAGCTCGTGGTCCCACCGGCCGCGGTCCTGGTCGTCCAGCGCAACGAAGTTGCCGTGCCGGTCGAGGCGCGCCGGACGCCGGGCCTCACACAGGCAGATCAGTGCCGCCAGGCCCAGTACTTCGGGCTCCTCGGGCAGTAACTCGACGAGCACCATGACCAGATGCAGGGCCTCCGACGACAGCGATTCGACGGCCGACCGCTGCGGGACCGACAACCAGTCGATCGAATATGCGCCGTAGACCGCTTCGAGTACCTCAGGCAGTCGTGCGGCAAGGTCGGTGCGCTCGGGCAGCGTGAACGGGATTCCCGTATCCCGAATGCGTTTCTTCGCCCGCACCAGCCGCTGCGCCATGGTCGCCGGGGCGATGGCGAAAGCCGCGGCGATGGCGGCTGCGTCCACGCCCAGCACCGTCTGCAACATCAACGGGGTACGGATGTCGGACGCGATGGCCGGGTGTGCGCACACAAGCATGAGCTCGAGCCGACGGTCGGGAATCGCCGCCGGCTCAGTCTCGTCGTCGGCGATGTCGTGGTCCTCGGTCCACGGCCCGGTCAACCGGTGAGCCGGCGATTTCCACATGTCCCGCAGCCGATTACGCGCGACTGTCAGCAACCACGCTTCCGGGTTGCCCGGCACGCCGTCGGCGGGCCAGCGCTGTAGCGCGCGCTCGACGGCGTCGGCCAACGCATCCTCGGCGGCAGCGATGTCGCGGCATTGCGCGGCCAGCAGCCCAAGCAGCCGGCCGTAGTACTGGCCGACCACTTGCGTGAGCCGCTCCCTGGCCTGCGTACTCAGGGCGTGTACCAGCCCCGGCCCCGGCCGTAGGTCACCGCGACGGGCCTGATCTCGATCGAACCCCAAGCCGCGGCGGGGCATTTCGCCGCCCAGGCCAATGCCGCGTCGAGGTCGGGCACCTCGATGACGAACACACCACCCAACCGCTCCCTGGTGTCAGCGAAGGGTCCGTCCTGGATCTCCGCGGCGCCGGTGCGCGCGGTGTAGGTCGTCGTGGCCGACGCCGATTGGAGCACTTGCGTGCCGACGAGCACACCGGCGGCATCCAGGTCGTCGGCATATCGGGCGAACGCGGCCCGGGCCGGCTCCATGTCCTCCTCGGTCAGGCCCGCCTCCGGTCCCTCCTGGTAGTGCATGAGTAGGCAGTACTGCACGGTGTCCTCCTGGGTTCTCGATTCCAGCCTGTCACCGTGATGACGATTCAGGTTCCACCTGATCGACAATGTCGGCCGTCGAATCGGCCGGTTTCCTCCGCAGTGCACTGAACGTCATGATCACCAGCGCCACCCAGATCAGGGCGAAACCGACCCACCGGCCGGGTGGCATCGGCTCATGGCCGACGAAAACACCCCAGGCCATCTGCAGGCCGGGGTTGAGATAGAAGAGCAGGCCCAGCGTCACCATCGGAAGCCGCTGCGCGGCCGCGGCAAACAGCAGCAACGGCACGGCGGTCACCGGGCCGGCCAGCAACAACAGCACCGCGTGCCAGGGACCGTGGTCGAGGAAGTTCCCCCTGCCGAGTACCTCCAGCGTGATCACGTAGCCGGCGGCGAGCGGAAGGGCCAGCAACGTTTCCACGGCCACGCTCACCCGCGGGTCGGCCTGCACGACTTTCTTGACGAGGCCGTACACCCCGAAGGACAGCGCGAGGATGACCGCGATGTAGGGCGGTGCGCCCAGTTCGACGGTCAAAATCGCCACCGCGATGAGGGCCAGGCCCAACGCGACCGCCTGCCATCGGTTGATCCGTTCGCGGAACACCAGCACACCCAGCAGCACGCTCACCAACGGATTGATGAAATAGCCCAGCGCTGCGTCCACGACATGACCGGTGGTGACGGCATAGATATACGTCCCCCAGTTGACGGCGATGAGGACGGAGGCCACCAGCAATTGCAGCCAGGTCCGCAGCGTCAACCGGCGCAGATCACCGAGTCGGCGGGCCGCCGCCAGCACCAGCAGCAGGAACAGTGCGCTCCACACGATGCGGTGGGCCAACACCTCCGGCGCCCCCGCGGGAAGCAACAACAGGAAGAAACCGGGGCACAATCCCCACCAGATGTAGGCACCTGCGCCGTACAGCACGCCGGAGCGCCCTGCACCGACTTGCTGCGGAGGTGCCTGCACACCCACGGCTAGTGGCGGCGCAGGACGTCGAGGGCGGCCTGCAGGTCGGCCGGGTACGGGCTGGTGATCTCGACGCGCCGGCCGTCAGCCGGATGCGCGAAGGCCAGGGACCGGGCATGCAACCACTGACGTTCCAGCCCAAGCTTTTTCGCCAACGTGGGGTCGGCGCCGTAAGTCATGTCGCCGCAACAGGGGTGATGCAGCGCGGCGAAGTGCACACGAATCTGATGGGTCCGGCCGGTCTCCAGCTCGATGTCGAGCAGGCTGGCGGCCTGGAACGCCTCGACGGTGTCGTAGTGGGTGATGCTGTGCCGGCCACCCTCGACGACCGCGAACTTCCAGTCGTGACCGCGGTGCCGCCCGATCGGCGCGTCGATGGTCCCACTCGACGGATCCGGGTGCCCCTGCACCAGCGCGTGATAACGCTTGTCCACGGTGCGCTGCTTGAACGCCCGCTTGAGCACCGTGTATGCCCGCTCGGACAGCGCCACCACCATGACGCCGGAGGTGCCGACATCGAGTCGGTGCACGATGCCCTGGCGTTCGTGGATCCCCGAGGTGCTGATCCGGAATCCGGCGGCGGCCAAGCCGCCCAACACGGTCGGGCCGTGCCAGCCGACCGTGGCGTGCGCGGCCACTCCCGGCGGCTTGTCCACCGCCACGATGTCATCGTCGGCGTAGAGGATGTCCATGCCCTCGATGTCGACCGGAGTGTTCTCGACGGGGGCGGGCGCTTCCGGCAGCCGGACCTCCAGCCAGGCCCCGGCGACGAGCTTGTCGGACTTCGCGGCCGGGGCGCCGTCGATGTCGACGCCGCCGTCCTCGGCCATGGCCGCCACGGCCGTACGCGACAGCCCGAGCAGCCGGGCCAGCCCGGCGTCGACTCGCATCCCTGCCAGGCCCTCGGGCACCGGCATCGACCGCGTGGTCACTATGACGTCTCGGCCTGGCGACCGACCGGGCTCGACCCGTCGGGGTCGGTCACCGGCTCGGCGTCACCGGTCTTCTCGGCCTCAAGGTCCTTCGCGTCCTTCGCTTGAGCGTCGTCGGCGGGTTCCGGTTCGGCGTCCTCCGGTGCGGGATCGTCCTGACGCCGGCCGACCTCGTCAGTCTCGTCGTCCGACTGGCGCCGGCCGACGGTATCGAAGTCGAAGCCGAACAACGACAACGCCACCAACAGAATGGCGCCGCCCACCACCGCCGGGTCAGCCACATTGAACACCGGCCACCAGCCGACCGAGAAGAAATCCACCACGTGGCCGCGCAGCGGTCCGGGCGCGCGGAAGAAACGGTCGATCAGGTTTCCGGTCGCACCGCCCAGGATCATGCCCAGGCCGATCGCCCACCACGGGGAGACCAGCCGGCGACCCATCCAGACGATGCCGATCACCACGCCGGTGGCGATGAGCGTCAGCACCCAGGTGTACCCGGTTGCCATCGAGAACGCCGCTCCGGAGTTGCGGACCAGGGTCCAGGTCACGGTGTCACCGATGATCGATACCGGCTGGCCGGGTGTCAGCAGGCGCACCGCGAGCACCTTGGTCACCACGTCGATGAACAGCACCACGGCAGCGACGGTGAGCAGCAGGCGCAGCCGCCGCCGAGGCGGCGCAGCGGTTACGGAGGACGATTTCGCGTCCCCGATTTCGTCGGTCACCGGCTCGGCCGGGCCTGACGTTTCATCAGTCACTCTCCTATCATCCCAAACAGTCGATGCGGGACAATCTGCACCGTGATGGAGCCCGTGAACCTGTCCGAGCACCCGCCCAGGCGCATCGTCGTCATCACCACCGGGGGCACCATCTCGACCAGCACCGACGCGACCGGAATCAGACGCCCGACACGCACCGGGGCTGAGCTGACGGCCGGGATGGCCGTGGCGGCGCAGGTCGACATCGTCGACGCGATGGCGACCGACAGCGCTCTGCTGACACCCGCCGACTGGGACCGGATTGCAGACGCGGTCAGCGTCGCCGCGGCCCACGCCGACGGCGTCGTCATCACGCATGGAACCGACACCATGGAGGAGACCGCCCTGTGGCTCGACCTCATCTACGGCGGAAACGTCCCCGTGGTGCTCACCGGGTCGCAACGCAGCGCAGATGATCCCGACAGTGACGGACCGGGCAACCTGCGTGACGCGATCACTGTGGCGGCCGGCCCGCAGGCCCGGGATCTCGGCGTGGCGGTCAGCTTCGCCGGCACGGTGTGGCAACCGCTGGGCCTGCGCAAGCGTCATACCCACGAGTTGGACGCGTTCACCGGAACCCCGCTCGGAACGGTCACCGACTCCGGATGTGCGATCACCACCGCGAAAACGCGTGCTTTTCTCGGTGAACTGGCCGCGGCGTCAGCGCCCCGGGTCGACATCGTCGCCGCCTACCCGGGAGCGGATGCGGCAGCCCTCGACGCCTGCGTCGCCGCCGGAGCGCGGGGCATCGTGGTCGAGGCGGTGGGTTCGGGCAACGCGGGGGCCGCGTTGATCGACGGGGTCCGCAGGCACTGCCTCGACGGGGTGGTGATCGCGATATCGACCCGGGTTCCCGACGGCCCGGTCGCCGCGCAGTACGGCCCCGGACGGCAACTCGTCGATGCCGGCGCAGTGGTGTTGCCCCGGTTGCGCCCACCCCAGGCCCGGGTCCTGTTGATGGCCGCGTTGGCCGCCGCCCGACCGGTTGTCGAGGTCATCCAATCCTGGGGTTGACGCCGCGTGTTCAATAGAGAACGTGCGTTTCCACATTTCGGCGGCGGCTGCCGTCGGCCTACTGGCGCTCAGCCCGCTTCCGGTGGCACCGGCCCTGCCTTCGCCGCCCGGCGTCGAGGAAATCGACAGCTACCCCATCGCGGAGGGCAACTACAGCTCGCCCACCGATTTCTACGGACTGTTCTTCCGAACCCCGGACGGCCGATTCTGCGCGATCCGGCCCAACCGGGGACCGGTCGGCTGCGACGCGGTGCCCGCGGACGCGCCGGCAGGAACCAACCAGACCTTCGTCGAGAGCGGCGCACCCGCCTCGTACCGATATTCCGGAACCGCGTCCTTCACCCGAAATGATGTCGATGTACTTCCCGTGGGCCACCGTCTGGAGAACTGGGGCGCCAGCTGCGGCGTCGGCGAGCAGGGCACGGTGATCTGCAAAACCTCGGGCCGGCATGGCTTTTCGCTGGATCCCGCTTCCGGCGTGCTCTGGTAATCGGTTGCCGCTCAAGTCGTCGGCCTTCGGGGGTTGACGGCGTCGGTTGAATGGAACCCATGCGCCACATCATGGCAATCGCCGCGACCGGCCTGTTGGCGCTCGGCGCGGCGCCGACCGCGGCGGCCGAACCACCGCCGGGCGCCGACGACATCGACGGCTACCCCGTCGCGGACGGGCACTACAGCTCGCCCACCGACTTTTACGGCGTGTTCTTCCGGACCCCCGACGGTCGTCATTGCGGGATCGGCCCAAACGGCGGCCCGGTCGGTTGTGACGCCGTGCCGATGGACGCACCGGCAGGCAGCAACCAGATCCTCGTCAACAGCGGCGGACCCGCCTCCTACCGGCACTCCGACACCGCCTCGTTCACCCGGGACGTCGACGTGCTGCCCGAGGGCCACCGACTGGAGAACTGGGGCGCCAGTTGCGGAGTCGGCTATCAGGGCACGGTGACGTGCAAGACGTACGGGGAGCACGGCTTCATCCTGAGCAGCACCTACGGCGTGCTCTGGTAGTCGGCCAATCCGCTGAGATAGTCACCCCAGTCCAGGCTGGCGACCGGGTCGGCCCTGCGGAAACCCGGCGTGTCGTCGGGGAATGTCCTGGCCGGTCCAGGCCCGCTGGCCCGAGTCTCGAAGCGCACGGTCATCACCCCGTGTCCAGCGCCCTGAACCCAGCCGTGCCCATGGTCGGGGTGGACCACATCGTCGCCGATGCGCCAACCGGTTTGGGTTACCTGGGCCGCCTCCGTGGCCTGGTGGTGGGAGTCTGAGATGTCGTCGAGCTGCTCCAGGTCCGGGAACAACGACTCCTGCCTGCTATCGGATAACCCCGAAAAGCCAACGCCGACAAGGCGAATCGGACCGATCTCAACGGGATCGAGCAGCAACCGGCGGGCAGTACCGATCAGGGTGGCCACCTCGGTGGTGGCGTAAGCGAGTGTGGCCGAACGAGTCAGCGTGCTCATGTCGGACTTCTTCAGCTTGACGGTCACGGTACGGGCGCCGCGGCCGTCCTTCTCCAGGCGCCGGTGCGCGTGTTCGCCGATCGGTCCGATCGCTTCCTGAAGCTGACGCAGTGTGGTGAGGTCCTCGGGGAATGTCGACTCCGCGCTGATCTGCTTGGCCTCGGCCCGCTCGGCCACCGGACGATCGTCGATTCCGCGGGCCAGCCGATGCAGCGCAGTGCCCACCGCGGTGCCGAGCACGCTGGCGGCCTCGGCATCCGACAGTGCGGCCAACGCACCCACCGTCTCGATGCCCAGCCGGTGCAACTTCTCCTCGGCCACCGGGCCTATCCCCCACAACTTGCGCACCGGTAGGCCGTCGAGCAGCCGCGCCTCCTCGTCGCGGCGGACGACCCGGATTCCGTCGGGTTTGGCCAACCCCGAAGCGATCTTGGCGATCTGCTTTCCTGATCCGGCCCCCACGGACGCCACCAGCCCGGTCTGCTCGCGCACCTTGGCCCGCAACTGCTGGCAGAATTCCTCGACATCGGCCGCCGTGGCACCGGCCAGTTCAACAGGTTCGCCGAATGCCTCGTCGAAGGACAACTGCTCGAGCACCGGGACGACGCTGCGCACGGTATCCAGCGCGCGCCGGCTCGCCACGCCGTACACCGCACCGCGGGGCGGCAGCACGACCGCGGGTGCACCGACGAGCCGGCGGGCCTGATGCATCGGCATGGCCGAGCGCGCGCCGTAGCGGCGCGCCTCATAGCTGGCCCCGGCCACCACGCCGCGGCCGCCCAGGCCGCCGACGAGCACGGGCCTGCCGCGCAGGGTGGGACGGGTCAGCTGTTCGACGGATGCGAAGAACGCATCCATGTCGAGGTGCAGAACCCAGCGTCCGCCCGCGCCCGTGACCTCGGCGCCGTTCATAGTTGTGATGCTATGGCGCTAGCCTGACCTGCATGACGCCGGATGACGTACCGATCAGGGACGAGTCGATTCGCCTGGGACAGTTCCTCAAGCTGGCATCCCTGATCGACAGCGGCGCCGACGCCAAGGCCGTCATCGCCGACGGCCTGGTCAGCGTCAACGGCGAGGTCGAGCTCCGGCGCGGCCGCCAGCTACGCCCGGGCGACACCGTGTCACTCGGTGACCGCACGGCCCGGGTGACGGGCGCCTGAACCGCCGGCACCTGATGGGGGCGCATCACGCCTTTGCGATCGCGACCCGCACCCCGTCCCCGATCTCGGCACCGTCGGCGACGGCACCGAACTCGAAACTGGTGGCCAGGATTTCACCGGCGATGAGATCTCGATGCGCGCGGGCCCACGGCTCATACTGAGCCGGAACCGAGATCTGCACCGAGATGCGGTCGGACACCTCAAGGCCGGTCGACTTGCGCAGTTCCTGCAGTTCGCGGATGCGGTCCTTGGCCCAGCCCTCGGCCTCCAGTTCCTCGGTAACCGTGCCGTCGAGCACCACCAGGCCTGCGCCGTCGGGCAGGGCCGTGGTCCACTCCGGGTCGGAGGCAACCAGTTTGGCGGTGTACTCCTCCGGCTGCAGCACCACCGGACCGGCGGTCAGGGTACCGTCGGGATTGACCACACCCTCCCCCGCCTTCACGGCCTTGATCGCGGCCTGCACGTCCTTGCCGATCCGGGGGCCGGCGACGCGGGCGTTGACGGCCAACTCGAACCGACCGTAGGTGTCGATGTCGTCGGTCAGCTCAACCTGCTTGACGTTGAGCTCATCGGCGATGAGATCGGCGAACGGCCCGAGGGCGGCCGGATTTTCCACTGCCACAGTCAGTTTCGGCAGCGGCAGGCGCACCCGCAGCTTCTTGGCCTTGCGCAGCGAGGACCCCACCGAGCACACCTCGCGCACCTGGTCCATCGCGGCCACCAGGTCGGCGTCCTTCGGCAGCACGTCGGCCTCGGGCCAGTCGGTCAGATGCACCGATCGCTCACCGGTCAGACCCTGCCAGATCACCTCGGTGGCCAGCGGCAGCAGCGGTGCCGCCAGTCGGCAGGTCACCTCCAGCACGGTGTGCAGGGTGTCGATGGCCTCGGCGTCCTCTTCCCAGAACCGCGAACGTGACCGGCGCACATACCAGTTCGTCAACGCCTCGGTGAACTGCCGAAGTTCGTCGCAGGCCCCGGAGATATCGCACGTGTCCAGCGAGATGGTCAGATCATCACGCAGTTGGGCCAGCTTGGCCAGGATGTAGCGGTCCAGCACGTTGCTCGAGTCGGTCCGCCAGGTGCCCTTCTTCGGCGCATACAGCGCCAGGAAGCTGTAGGCGTTCCACAACGGCAGCAGCACCTGACGGACGCCCTCGCGGATGCCCTGCTCGGTGACGATCAGGTTGCCGCCCCGCAGGATCGGCGAGGCCATCAGGAACCAGCGCATGGCGTCGGACCCGTCGCGGTCGAACACCTCGCTGACATCCGGGTAGTTGCGCAACGACTTGCTCATCTTCTGACCGTCGTTGCCCAGCACGATCCCGTGCGCCACACAGGTTTTGAAGGCGGGCTTGTCGAACAGCGCGGTCGCCAGCACGTGCATGGTGTAGAACCAGCCGCGGGTCTGGCCGATGTACTCGACGATGAAATCACCGGGGAAGTGCGCATCCGCCCCGTCCGTACCGGTTCCGTCGAACCACTCCTGGTTCTCGAACGGGTAGTGCACCTGTGCGTACGGCATCGATCCGGAGTCGAACCACACGTCGAACACGTCCTCGATGCGGCGCATCGTGGACTTGCCTGTCGGATCGTCCGGGTTGGGCCGGGTCAGCCCGTCGATGAACGGCCGGTGCAGATCGGTCGGCCGGACACCGAAATCGCGCTCGAGCTCGTCGAGGCTGCCGTAAACATCGATCCGCGGATACGCCGGGTCATCAGACTTCCATACCGGAATCGGGCTGCCCCAGTACCGATTTCGCGATACCGACCAGTCGCGTGCATTGGACAGCCACTTACCGAACTGCCCGTCCTTGACGTGCTCGGGATACCAGGTGATCTGCTGGTTGAGCTCGACCATCCGGTCCCGGAAATCGGTGACCTTGATGAACCACGACGACACCGCGCGGTAGATCAACGGGTTACGGCACCGCCAGCAGTGCGGGTAGGAGTGTTCATAGGTCTCGTGGCGCAGCAGCACCGCGCCGTTGGCCGCCGCAGGCCCGTCGCTGTTCTTGAGGTCGCGGATGATCTGCGAATTGGCGTCGAAGACGTGCTGACCCGCGTAATCGGGCACCGATGCGTCGAATCGGCCCTTCGAGTCCACCGGGGTGACCGCGACGATGTCGGCGGTGTCCGCGGTGGCTTTGTCGTCCTCGCCGTAGGCGGGGGCCATGTGCACGATGCCCGTGCCGTCCTCGGTGCTGACGAAGTCAGCGGCCAGCACCTGGAACGAGTTGGGTGCATCCATGAAGTAGGTGAAGGGCGGCAGGTACCGCGTCCCGAGCAGATCCCGCCCGGTGTAGCTGCCGAGAACTTCGGGTTCTTCCCCGAGCTCGCGCGCGTACGCGGCAAGCCGCGCCTGAGCCAGGACGTAGCGCCGCCCGTCGGGGCCCTGCACCAGGACGTAGTCGATGTCGGGGTTGACCGCGACGGCCTGGTTGGACGGCAACGTCCACGGCGTCGTCGTCCAGATCAACAGGTGCGCACCCCGGAGCGGGCCGTCGGTCACGGTGAAGCCCACCGTCACCGCCGGATCCTGGCGGCTCTGGTAGACATCGTCATCCATCCGCAGCTCGTGGTTGGACAACGGCGTCTCGTCGTTCCAGCAGTACGGCAGCACCCGGTTGCCCTCGTAGGCCAGGCCCTTGTCCCACAGCTGCTTGAAGGCCCAGATCACCGACTCCATGAAGGTCGGATCCAGGGTCTTGTAGTCATTGTCGAAGTCCACCCAGCGCGCCTGACGGGTGACGTAGGCACGCCATTCGTCGCTGTACTTCAGCACGGAGGCACGGCAGGCCGCGTTGAACTTCTCGATGCCCATCTCTTCGATCTGGGCCTTGTCCGCGATGCCGAGTTGACGCTGCACCTCGAGCTCGGCGGGCAGCCCGTGGGTATCCCAACCGAACCGGCGTTCCACCTTGTAGCCACGCATGGTGCGGTAGCGCGGCACGATGTCCTTGACGTAGCCGGTGAGCAGGTGGCCGTAGTGCGGCAGACCGTTGGCGAACGGGGGCCCGTCGTAGAAGACGTATTCCTCGGCATCCGCACGGCGCGCGATGCTGGCCCGGAAGGTGTCGTCGGCGGCCCAGTAGTCGAGCACCTCAAGTTCCCGTTCCGGGAAGTTGGGTGCGGCCGGCTTCGGGTACCCGGCCGACGTTGAAGACTCCGATTGGGCAGTCACTGGCGCGTCTCCTGTGCCTACGACGCGGCCAGGCCGCGTCCGGGGCTCCCCACTCGGGGAGCCTGTGTGTCCAGGCACGGGGACGACGTCGCACGGGTGCGCAAGCGCCGCGGTACCACCCCGCTTGCGCGCTGCACTGCAGCGCGCCGCTCAACTTTCGGGCGATCACGGGCCCACCCGTCCGGTTCTACTGGGCTACGCCGAATCCGAACACTCGAATCGGAGCAGCTGTTCTTCCGAAGGCTCCCCGGTGATGGCCGGATCAGCGCCGATCCGCCCAGTCTAATGAGCCCCGCAAATCAATCGGAAATCAGATCTAACCCGAGGTGACCTCGATCAGTGCCAGCGGAAACTGCTCGGCCAACTCATGGACCGTGCACTGGTCGAACCTGCGGCTGTCGAACCGCCAGAGCAGTCGCATGGTGGTCTCGGTGTCGCACTGGACGTGCAGCGCCAACGGGTGTTCGAACTGCCCCGCCCGCCGCCCCTCTCCGTACGCGAAGCTCATGTCCACCCCCGCGTGCTCGCCAGTGTCGACGCCCGGACGTGCGGCTGCGAGCAATTCGGGCCCCGACAACCCCCTCTGGGAGACACATGGCACTCCGACGCGGCGATATCCCGCCCGCTCGGGACCGCTCACGACATCGACGGTCAGTAGTCCGTCCCCGATCGCGCGGGCGACTGTCCGGCCCAGAGCGGCCAGCAGCAATTCCTCGGCGGTGCAGCCCATCGCGGTCCGGGCTCCGTGCAGCTCCGCGGACAATACGTCGTCCAACGAACTGGACACCGTTGCCAGGTCTGAGGCAACCGGTGGCCCGACCGTGCCATAGTCAGCGATCCACGAGCCGGTGCCGGCCGCGTCGGGCAGGACGGAAACAGACATATCTGTAACGTTAGCTAGATAGTCCCAAAAATGGGAGAGCTGTGCCAAAAGTCTGACATTGTTGTCAATAACGTCATTGCTGGCATCGCCGTGGTTCGCTGCGACCAACTGCAGGTTCGGGTCTATTGTGTTCTGATGCCGCGAACCGACGAGAACGGCAGGCAGCTCAAGGCCCTGCTCGACTATCTGCTGGACGGCGAGGTCGACGCCAAGGCCGTGTACAGCGCGCTGGGTGTCTCCAGCAGCACGTACTACCGGCGCGTGAAAGAGGCCGACTATCCCAACGCTGAGGAACTGCGCCAGGTAGCCGACCGCTTCCACCTCAACTATCCCGACCTGCAGATCCGGTTCGGGCTGATGAGTCGCCAGGAAGTGTGGCACTACATGGAGTCGTCGCCGGTGACCGTGGCGCCCGTGGACACCGCCACCCGTGTCCGCCCGGCCGTCCACCGGCCCACGAAACTGTCCTACCTGACCCCACGCGCCGACGCGCCTCCGCTGTAGGCCGCCGGCACGTCAGCTGTCCGCAACACCGTCCGAGGCAAATTGTTATGTCCGTCGCCACACTCATCGCGATCACACTGGCTTGCATCCTGTGGAGCCTGTGGATCAGGCGAGTCACCTGGTCATGCCGATGGGAAGTGGCCGCCACCCTGAACATCGCGCTGCAGGGGGTGGCGGTGCTGCTGATGTCGCCGTGGGCGTCGGAGACCATCGGACAGGTGCTGTATGAGCTGACGGGCAAGTGGAACGTCGAGGACTACATCGGCCATGACGCCTACATCGTCGCGGCGTCGGCCATCGTCTACAACTCCCTGGGCCGCCTCCAGGACGACAACGCCATGCAGCGCTCCTTCAAGCAGTACGTCGAGCGCCCGGCCACCATCTGCATCCCGGTGCTGCTGGCCACCTTCTCGATGGGCAACGGTGCCGCGGTGTACCGGGCCGATTTCTTCCAGGTGCCGACGGATTTCTGGCTGAGCGTCTACTGGATCCTGCTCTGCGGCACGTTGCTCTACCTGCTGGGCTACGGGGCCCGCGCCATGCTGATCCTGCGCAAGGACCCGCGGTCGCGGCGGATCGCCAACATCTACCTGTTCGCCTCGGTCAGCGGGATGCTTGCCTGCGCGACCCGGATCGTCACGTCGCTGGTACCGGCGCTGCAACCCATCGAGAACGGCCGTCTGGTATGGATTTTCGCCTGCGGATGCGGCGCGATCTTCGCACTCGCCTCCGCGCATTCCTGGCGGATCAAGACCCGGTGGCTGTCTCCGAGCAATCGGTGAGGTCGAGGCGCACATCAATTCACTGCCACCACGGCGCCGACGGGTGCCCACCCGCTCGCCCGTAGGATCGTAAAGTGCCGCCGCCCACAGAATCTACGAGCACCGCCGAACACTCCTCGCTGTTCGTCCGGCTCGGCTCGTTGATAGTGCGCTGGCCCTGGCTCATCATCGGAATCTGGTTGGCCATCGCGGCCGCGCTGCCGCTCACGTTCCCGTCGTTGACGCTGATGGTGCAGCAACGCCCGGTCGCGATCCTGCCGTCGCACGCGCCGGTTACTCTCGCGACCCGCGAAATGACCGAGGCGTTTCACGAATCCGGCTCGGAGAACGTCCTACTCGTCGTCTTGACGAACGACAAGGGGCTGGGTCCGGCCGATGAGGCGACTTACCGCACCCTCGTCGACAACCTGCGCAAGAACGACAAAGACGTCGTGATGCTGCAGGACTTCATCAGTGCCCCTCCCCTGCGCGAGGTCATGTCCAGCAAAGACGGCAAGGCCTGGATCCTGCCGGTCGGCATCGCTGGGAACGTCGGTTCACCGCAGTCATATGCGTCCTATACCCGCGTCGCCGATATCGTCAAAGACAGCGTGCATGACGTCTCGCTCACAGCGAGCCTCACCGGACCCGCCGCGACCGTCGCCGATCTCACCGACATCGGCGAACGCGACACGACCGCCATCGAGATCGCCACGATCGGCATGGTGCTGGTGATCCTGCTGATCATCTACCGAAATCCGGTCACGATGCTGCTGCCGTTGCTGACCATCGGGGCATCGCTGGTCACCGCACAGTCGGTGATCGCCGGCCTGGCCTCACTCGGCATGGGGATCTCCAACCAGACCGTCGTGTTCCTGACTGCCATGATGGCCGGAGCCGGGACCGACTACGCGGTCTTCCTGATCAGCCGATATCACGACTATCTGCGTGAGGGGCTGGAATCCGATCGCGCGGTCGTAGAGGCGCTCGGCTCGATCGGCAAGGTCATCGCGGCGTCCGCCGCCACGGTGGCCGTCACCTTCCTCGGGATGACCTTCGCTCAGCTGGGTGTGTTCTCCACGGTGGGCACCGCACTGGCAGTCGCCATCGGCATCGCATTGCTGGCCGCGTTGACGCTGTTGCCTGCCGTGATGGTGTTGGTCGGCCGTCGCGGCTGGATAGCCCCGCGCCGTGATCTCACCACCCGGATCTGGCGGCGATCCGGGATCCGCATCGTGCGCCGGCCGTGGTCTCACCTGGCCGCCAGCCTGGTTGTCCTTGCGGCGCTGGCCAGTTGCGCGACCCTGGTCCAATACAACTACGACGACCGCAAAGCACTGCCGGCGCACGCCGAGAGTTCGATGGGGTATGCGGCGCTGGAGGATCACTTCCCGATCAGCTCGGCCATCCCGCAGTATCTGATCATCCAGTCTCCGAACGAACTGCGCACGCCCCAGGCGCTGGCCGACCTGGAGCAGATGGCCCAACGGGTGAGCCAGCTTCCCGGAATCGCGGTCGTACGCGGAATCACCCGGCCGACCGGAGAATCCCTGCAGCAGGCACGGCTGAGCTATCAGGCCGGTGAGGTCGGAACCAAGCTCAACGACGCGTCCACACAGATCAACGGGCGCGCAAGCGATCTCAACCGGCTCACCGACGGCGCCGATTCCCTGGCCACCAGTCTCCTCGATGTACGCACGCAGGTCACCCGCGGCGTGGCCGGAGCACGTGGCCTGGTCGATGCCCTGGCGACGATGCAACAGCAAGTCGGCGGCAATACGACACTTCAGCAGATCGACAGCGCGGCAAAGCTTGTCAGCAGTATGCGGGCACTCGGCGACTCGCTCGGTTCGAACTTCTCCGATCTGACCAACGGAATGCCGTGGATCGATCCGGTCCTGCGCGGACTGGACACCAGCCCGGTCTGCCTCACCGACCCGGCCTGTCTCGAGGCCCGCGGATCACTGCGACGGCTCGCCGCCGCACGCACTGACGGAACCTTCGATCAGATCGCTGCCCTGGCACGGGATCTGCGAGCCACTGATCCCGTGCAGACCCTCGATGACACGGTCAAGAAGCTCAGCGCCACCGTCGAGACCGCGAGCAAAGCCATGCAATCCATGGGACTGGCCAATCCGGCCCAGGCGCGATCACAGCTGGGCACGCTGCAGAACGGCGCGGATACCCTCGCCGACGCCAGCCGGCAGATCGCAGACGGAGTGTCCCAACTGGTCACCGAGACCAAACGAATGGGATCGGGGCTCGACGAGGCATCGGCTTTCCTGCTCAACATGAAGACCGACGCGGCCAGCCCGCCGATGTCCGGGTTCTACGTGCCCGCCCAGATTCTCACCCAGGACGAATTCCGTAAGGCCGCAGCGACATTCATCTCCCCCGACGGCCATACCGCGCGCTACCTGATCCAGACCGACATCAATCCGTTCGGCACCGAGGCGATGAACCTGGTCAATGCGATCAGTGACACGGCGCGCGGCGCCCTGCCGAACACCGCTCTCGACGGATCCTCGGTATCGATCGCCGGATATCCGGCGATGCTGCGCGATACCCGCGACTTCTACAACCACGACATCCGGCTGATCATCGCGGTCACGATCGCGGTCGTGCTGCTGATCCTGGTTGTCCTGCTGCGGGCCTTTGTAGCTCCGCTGTATCTGATCGCCTCGGTGGTGATCTCGTATCTGTCGGCCTTGGGCATCGGTGTCGTGATGTTCCAGTATGTGCTCGGCCAACAGTTGCATTGGAGCGTGCCCGCACTGACCTTCATCGTGCTGGTCGCCGTTGGCGCCGATTACAACCTGCTGTTGATATCTCGAATACGCGATGAGTCACCGCATGGTGTGCGGTCGGGTGTCATTCGCACAGTCGGGTCCACCGGCGGTGTGATCACCGCGGCCGGTCTGATCTTCGCGGCATCGATGTTCGGGTTGTTGTTCGCCAGCATCAGCACGGTCGTGCAAGCCGGATTCGTGGTGGGTGTGGGGATTCTGTTGGACACGTTCCTGGTGCGCACCTTGACCGTTCCCGCGATCGCCACCCTGATCGGGTCGGCGAACTGGTGGCCGTCGGATTTCGTGACAGGTCAGCTCAACCGGCTCAGAAGCCGGCTGAGGGTGGCCGCCAAGCGAGGAACACAGCCCGGCAGCTGAGCTCCGGGCGGCAAAGGCGAAGTGGTCTAGCCGATCCCCGGGAACAGGTTCTTCACCTGCTGAGCCGCGTTGTCCATATTGGCCTGGTCGGTCGGGCTGAGTTTGACGCCCTGCACAGCCTTGTCGATGTTGGCCTGATCGGTCGGGCTCAACTTGAAGTCCTGCACAGCCTTGTCGACATTCTCCTGGTCGGTCCGGCTCAGCTTGATCGTGGGCTGCGATGCGGGAGTCTGCTGTGGCGGCAGTTCCGACAGGCCCGTGCCGGCCTGCCGCATCCAGTCCTCGACGTTGGCCCGGGCCACGGGATCGATACCGGTTGCCGGGGCACCCGGATAATCGTTACGTGAGTAGCCGGCGTCCACCATCGGCCGCACCACACCGTCGAGCTGATCGACCAGCTCATTGGGAACGCCGAGGTCGCGAAGCGGCCGGGTCAGCGGCAGGAGCTTGGTCGGCAGGAAATAAGCGGTCTGCGTCGCGCCCTTGGAGTTGACCGTGACAAAGACATTCTCCGGCGGTATGTCTGCGCGCGTACTGTAGGAGGTCTCGGTGTGCAGGTACTCCAGGGCGACAAGGGAATTCGCCAGTGCCAGCCAGTTGTCCGGCCGGTCGGGGAAGTCGGCGATGAAATCGTATTGCCCCACCACCAGCGTGGTGTCGTACTGGCTTTCCACGGGACCGCGCACGGTGTAATCGATGAGCGGAATGTAGGTCCCCGGCGTCAGCGACGACAGGACCGAATGGCTGAACGGCGTCACCGCCTGCGGCGGGCCGAACAGCGTGAAGGACACGCCTTCCGGCGCACGCGCACCAGGATCCTGCGAGAGGCGCGCCAACGCCTCGCTGAGCACCAGGGCCCCCTCGGAGTTGCCGACCACCACGGTCTGGCCGGGGGTGCCCGCCAGCGCGGCCTTCAGGTTGCGGGCACCGATGTCCACCGAATCGCCGACGCTCTCGGTCGAGATGTCGTTGCCGGGCCACAATTTGTCCGGCAACCGGCCGTACACCATCCCGGCGGGATACTCGACGATGTGCCGGTTCGCGTTCGGGTAATAGCCGCGGCCCACCCTGTTGGTGATCTGGTCCCACGGAATGCCGGGGCCGCGGGCGCCGCCGAAGATCAGCGCGGTCTCGGCGGAGGCGGTTCCGGCGCCGAACACCGTTCCCGCGGCTACGAGACCGACGGCGAAGGTTCCGGCCAGCAGGCCTTGCGGCACGCGTCGGACGGCATCTCGTGACCGGCTCCGACCACGGACTGCTTCGCGACGCCGACGTCCTCCGTTGACTCCAGGCATCCTGCCGTCTCCCTTCTGAGCACCACCCGTCGGCGGTGTCATGCTGTCGCTCATATCCCCAGCAGGCCGATCGTGATGAACAAAGCCCCTGCCGCAGTAAGAATCATCGCCACGTCGCGCCGCGTGCACGAACGGATCCAGGTGTGCACGCGGGTCATCCACACCAGCGTACGTTGCGGCGCGATCAGGTAACTCAGGAGTGGGATCTCTACGAGTGCAAAGGCCACCAGGTTGAATGCGATCACCGCACCAACCTGTGTGCCGGGTGCGACACCGGACGCGTGTATGACCGCCAGTGCCGCCAGGTAGTCGACCGAAGGCAACGCGATACCCAGCCCGCTGACACCGGCGACCCACAGCGAATTACCTTGCATCACTGCCCGTATCCGGTCTCTCAGACCGACTCGCGGCGCCGCGAGTGCCACTTGGCCGGAGCCGGACTCCTCAGCCGCCGCCTCTGCCGGTTGCACCCGCCTCGCACCCACATTCGCCGCCACCAACGCCGCGGCGATCAGGGCGAGGATGCCGATCCCGATCTGCATCCTCGGCACGGTGAGCGTGCCTGCGGCCAGCGGTGCGGCGTCGAGGACAAGCAACGCCGTCCCGCCGACCACCAGGCCCATGAGGAACCCACCGCACAGGAACGCCAGCAATTGATGCACCGGCCGGGGTCGGTTCAGCATCAGCACGGTCAGCCCGATCCGCACCGGTTCGAGGCTGACCGCGATGGCCATCAGCAAAAGGGTTGCCCACATAGTGGTTTCAGCGCTTCGGTTCAGCCCCGATCAGGCGTCCAACCTCGCAAACTCCTGTCGGCGGTACAGCTCTGCACTCGCCTGACGACGGACCTTGCCGCTGGTGGTGATCGGGAGCGAGCCGGGGGCGACCAGTGCCAGGTCGGCGGGGTTGAGTCCATGCGCCGTCGAGATGGCGGAGATCACTTCGCGTTTCATCAACGTGAGACGCTCGGCCAGGGCCTCCGGGCTTTCGTCGGAACGCTTCTTGACCTCGATGACGGCGACCAGCTTCTCTTCCTCGTCGTGGTTCACCGCAATCGCAGCGACGCGCCCACGGGAGATCGCCGACACCGTGGCCTCGATGTCGTCCGGGTAGTGGTTGCGCCCGCGGACGATCAGGAGATCCTTGACCCGGCCGATGATGAACAACTCACCTTCGGAGATGAAGCCCAGATCGCCGGTCCGCAGCCAGGTTCCGTCGGGTACGCCGTCGACCGTCGCGCCGAACGTCTCCTGCGTCTCGTCGGGTCGGTTCCAGTACCCGGCCGCGATGTTCTCGCCCTGTGCCCAGATCTCACCGATCATCCCGGCGGGCACCTCGATGCGGGTTTCCGGATCGACGATCCGTACCGCCGGGCTCTGCGGGGTCCCGTAGCTGATCAGCGCGGTTCCACTGGCACACCGCTCGGCGTGCCCGGCCGCCAGTTTCTCGGGCTCGAAATGAGCCACCACCGGCGGCTTCCCCGGCTCGCGTGTCGCGACGTACAGCGTGGCCTCGGCCAGACCGTAGGACGGGCGAATCACCTTGCCCTGCAGATTGAATGCCGCGAACCGCTTGGTGAAGCGTTCGACGGTCGCCTGGTGGACGCGCTCGGCCCCGCTGATGATGCTCAGTACGTTGCCCAGATCGCAACCCGCCATATCGTCATCGGTGGTCTTGGCCGAGGCCAGGTCGAAGGCGAAGTTGGGTCCGGCGGTCAAGCCGGTGGGGACGCTGCCGAGCTGCTGCATCCAGCGTGCCGGCCGGGCCAGGAATGCCAGCGGGCTCATCATCACGGTGCGCCAGCCACCCAGAATCGGCGCAACGATGCCGGCCATCATGCCCATGTCGTGGTACAGCGGCAGCCACGTCACGACCGTTGTGTCTGACGGCGGCACCCGGTTGTAGTCCGGGTAGAAACTGGCCATCATCTGCTCGAAGTTGGCCGTCAGGTTGCGGTTCGACACCATCACGCCCGCGGGGGTCCGCGTCGAGCCGGAGGTGTACTGGAGGTACGCGGTATCCGGAGCGGCCTCGCGCCTCAGGCGAACCGCCTTGCGGGCATCGAGGTCGAGCTTGTCGACCTCGAGCACGACGGGCGCCGGGTTGCCGTCCTGCGCCACCGCATACGGAGTCACAGTCTCGGAGATGGCGGACGTGGTGAGGATGACGGTGGGCGCCGCGTCACGGAGGACAGCGGTGACCCGCTCATCGTGATTGCCGACCATCGGCGTCGACAGCGGAACACAGACCACGCCGGCTTCCAGCGAAGCCAGGAAGGCGACGATGTAGTCCAGGCCCTGCGGTGCGAGGACCACGGCGCGGTCTCCCGATGCGGCGTGGGCCTGCAGCTCCCCCGCCAGATTTCGGATGCGCCGGTAGAGCTGGCCCCAGGTCAGGGTCTCCTCGACGCCGTCCCAGTCACGTTCGTAATCGACGAAGGTGTAGGCGATATCGTTGGGCTGCATGCTCGCCCGTTCACGCAGCACGCCGTTGAGTGTTGACTCAGCCATCAAGTGTGCCTTCCTGTTCTGACTTCATTCCGCGACTCACTTGCGCGACCCTGCGCCGAGGTTCTCCAGCACCCGCGCACACGTCGATTTCAGCACCTTGACGTACCGACCGACCGATTCATGCGCTTCGGGGTTGTTCGGGTAGACCACAGAGACCGCCGTCCGGTCCTTCAGACGCACCAGGAACACCGTCATCTGGTACGAGTACACACCGTCGCTGAACATTCCGATCCGCATCGATTCCAGCTCGGTGGTGAGCAGGACCGACAATGGCGCCGCTCCCGCGTCCAGGAAGTTGATCACCTGGAAGTTCGGCCTCGGCCAATCCAATTCGGGTCTCAACTCGAGCACCCGATAGAACGGGACATCCACGAGCTGATGTCCGGCGTCGAAGGATTTCTGTGCCGCAACGGCCGATTCGGCAAAGGACCTGCCCGCGATCGGAACGGTGATCGGCACCAGCCCGGTAAACCAGCCCATCGTCATGAGATCGGCGGTGGTCTTGCGGGTATCGCTCGGGGTCAGCCCGTAGTAGGTGTCCGCTCCGGTCAACTCATGCTCGGCCAGCCCCGTGCAGGCGAGCATGCCACCGATGAAGCGGGCCCCGGCAGCGACGCATGCCGACTCGAAATTGGCTGTCTGCTCCTCGTCCATGAGGGTCTCGACCCACATCTCCGCTCCACACGGCTCGAGCGGATCGCCCAGGGGCAGTGGGAAGTCCGGCAGGCTGCCGTTGTTGTTCGTCGCGAAGTCGGCCCATGCCTTGACTTCCGGCGAGTCCGCCGTCAACGAGCCGAGAAGTTCCTTCTGACGCATGCAGAAGGCGTCGTAGCTCCCCGCCTCCGGAAGTGCCAGCGGAGCGCCACCACCGACGAGGGTGGTGTACATCGCGTGGAACTCCATGAGCGTGACACCCGCGAACGTCGCATCCATGTGCAGGTGGTCGATGCTCACGTAGATCGTGAATCGATCCGGGTACTGAACGATGCCGTAGGTGAAGCAATCCCAGTGCAGCGGATCCGGTGTCGACAGCGTGAGCTGACGCAGCTCCTCCGACGTGAGATCGCCGTGCCGGGTGGGCACGAACTTGATGTCGGCCGGGTTCGTCATCTGGTGACGCACGATGTTGTGCACATCGTGGTACTCGAACCAGCTGCGGAACGTGTCATGCCGGCGCACATGGGCATTGACCACATATGTCATCGCCCTGATGTCGCATTGCCCTGGAATATCACATGTCACGATCACCAGACGGGAGTAGTCCAGGCCCTTGGCTCGCTGATCGACGAAGCCCCGCAGGTGCTGGGCCTGCATGTAGCTGACCGGCACGTCGCTGACAGGCGCTTCAGCGGCCTTGGCGCACGAACCGGGCGAAGCACGCCAGGACACAGCAGAACCGGGCGGAGCTTCCCACTCCTCGATCGAACCGATCGCAACGGAACCTAACAGCAACGTGACTCCTCTATAAAATCAACCGAATTCGGCATCACGCCGTCGGTGTCAGCTCCGTGTCGGCACTGGCGATCAATTTCTCGCACAGCTTGTCGGCGAGCCCGCGAACGGTCGTGATGTCCGCCGGGCTGATCCGCACCCCGGTCTCGGTCTCGATCCTGGTCCGTACCTCGAGGTTGCCGAGCGAGTCGATGCCGTACTCGGCCAGCGGACGGTCCGGGTCGATCGAACGACGCAGCAGCACACTGATCTGGTCGGAGACCAGACGACGCAACCGCGAAGGCCATTCGTCCTGCGGAGTGGCATACAACTCGGTAAGGAAGCCGCTGGCGTCGGAATCCCCGGAACTGGCAGGACGGAACGACTCGGCGAACGGGACACGCTTGGCGAAGTCGGCAAGCCAGGACACACCCACGATCGGCGTGTAGCCGGCGTACCCGCGGTCGTGTCGCAGGATCGTCTCGAAGGCGTGTGCACCTTCGTCGGGAACGATCGCCGAGTCGGAGGCCTCGGCGAATCCGGTGCCCTTACCGATCTCGGTCCACGCTCCCCAGGCGATTGCACTGGAGCGCAGCCCTTCATTGCGCCGCCACCGGGTGAATCCGTCCAACCAGCTGTTGGCCGCCGCATACGCACCCTGCCCGGGCGAGCCCACCAGAGCCGCAGCCGACGAGAAGCAGCAGAACCAGTCCAGCGATTCCGACCGCGTCGCCTCGTGGAGGTTCCACGCGCCCACGGCTTTTGGCGTCCAATCTCGGGCCACCAGATCATCGGTGATGTTGGTCAGTGTGGCGTCTTCCACGACCGCCGCCGCGTGCAGGACACCCCGTAGCGCAAGCCCGGTGGCCGTTGCCGCCGACACCAGCGCCTCGGCGGTGGCCGCATCGGCGATGTCGCCGGTCACCACCTCCACCTCGGTACCGAGGCCCCGAATCCGGTCGAGTTCGACCAGCGCTTCGGCGGACGGCTGGGACCTGGCGTTGAGCACGATCCGGCCGCAACCGGCCGACGCCATCTTCTCGGCGAGGAACCGTCCAAGACCGCCGAGTCCACCGGTGATCACATACGCGCCATCGGAGCGGAAGGCCGGTGCGTGCTCGGGCGGCACCACGGCCGTATCGGATCCCGACTCCGGGACCTCCAACACGAGCTTGCCGGCATGCCCTGCCGCATCCATCAGTTCCATCGCCGCCGCCCAGTCGGTGAACGGATAGGTCTTGATCTCCGGAAGGGGTAGTGCGCCTTCGGCAATCTTGCCGAACACGGTGTCCAGCAGACGACGGACGACGTCGGGTCGCCGCTGGCTCAGCGTCGACAGGTCGACCGCGTGGAAGGACAGGCCCTCTCGGATCATCGCCGGCGTGAGGCTGGCGTCGCCGCGGAGATCGGCCACCCCGGTCTCCACGAACCGGCCGCCGAAGGCGAGCAGTTCCAGCCCGGCACGCTGCGCCGACCCGGTCAGCGAGTTGAGCACGACGTCGACACCGTATCCATTGGTGTCGCGGCGGATCTCATCGGCAAAACTCAGCGTGCGTGAGTCGTAGACGTACTTGATGCCCATGTCGCGCAACAGTTGTCGACGCTCGGGACTGCCCGCGGTGGCGAATACCTCGGCACCTGCTTCGCGTGCGATGGCGATGGCCGCCAGACCGAGGCCGCCGGTTGCCGAATGAATCAGCACCTTGTCCTGCGCCGATATCCGCGCCAGATCACGCAGCGCGTACCACGCCGTTGCGTGTGCGGTGGGCACAGCGGCGGCGCTTGCCGTCGCCAGCCCGTCGGGCAGTGCGACGGCAAGGTCGGAGGCACACGTGACGAACGTGCCCCAGCAGCCTGTTGTCGACACACCGGCGACCCGATCGCCCACCTTGTGGTCGGCGACGTCGGGTCCGACGGCCGTGACGATTCCGGCGAAATCGCGGCCCAGGGTTCCGGATTGCTCCGCCAGACCGGGATACCGGCCGGAGGCGGCCAGGACGTCGATGAAATTCAGGCTCGACGCGCCGACCCTCACCTCGATGCAACCGCGCTCGGGAGCGGTCCGCTCAAAGGCGGTGAGCTCCAGAGAACCGAAGTCACCCGGCGTACGGATGCTCAGGCGCACCGCGTCGGTGGACATGTCGACGTTGGTGGACAGACGCTCGTCGGCAGCCAGCGGACTCGCTCCCAGTCGCGCGGTGTACCACTTGCCGTCTCGCCAAGCGGTCTCGTCCTCGGGGCTGCCGGTGAGCAGTTGACGGGCAATGTCTTTGGCGTCGGTCCGCTCATCGATGTCGATCTGAGTCGCATGCAGCTGCGGTTGTTCGTTCCCGATCACCCGGACCAGCCCGCGAAGGCCGATCTGGTCGAGGTTGATCGCGTCGCCGGACAGCACCGATTGCGCACTACGAGTGATCAGATGGAGACGGGGGGCTTGATCGTCGACCTCGATGAGTTCACGCACGATGTGAACTACCCGCTGGACATGTTGCAGACCCCGGGAAGCCGATTGCCGGTCCCCCGCATCCGCCGCGCCGGCCAAGACCACGACGACATTGCTGTACGAGTCGGCGTCGAGGTGGTTGCGCAGTGATTCGGCATGGGCCGAGTGGTTCGCCCCTTCGGGCCAGACCACGGTCGACACGTCGCCGAGATCAGGTTCGAGCGCATCGGCCAATTCGGTGGCCAGCAGATCCGCTTCGTCGGGTGTGATCAGCAACCACCGGCCCGTTCCGGACGTCTGCACCTCCGGAAGCTCCTGCTCTTGCCAATCGACGGCGAGCAGGCGCTCGTTGAAGACGCGTTCCCGCTGACCGCTTTCAGACATTCCGGTGCCCAGGCGCAGGCCCCGAACGACCAGCAGCACCTCACCGTCCTCATCGAGGAGATCGAGATCGGCTTCCACGCTGGTGGCGTCGGCGCTGGTGACCTGCAGCAGGCAGTAATGCGCTGCCCGGGTCGAACCGGATGCCCGCAGGCTGTTCACGCCGAGCGGGAGCAGCAGCCCGCCCGGATCCTCGCCCTCGGCGTACGCCGCCACAGACTGGAAGCACACGTCGAGCAGGGCCGGATGGATCTGGTAGGCGCCCTGTTGGGACCGAATCGCACTGGGCAGGGCCACCTCAGCCAGGACACTGGTGACCGGACCCTCGGCGGTATATGCCGCCGCCAGGCCGGAGAATGCTGGCCCGTACTGAATGCCCTTCTCCGCGAACCATTTACGCAGCCCATCCCCCTCGACACGGCGAGGGTGGGCGGCCTTGAGTTCGGTGAGATCGTGCCGGGCCGGAACATCGGACGGATCGGCCTCGACGATCACCGCCGCCGCACGCCGGAGCCGTTCGCCCTGCTTGGCCGTCTCGACGAGGAAGTCCACCGCGCCCTCGGGTGTCACCGTCGCCTCGGCGGAGACCAGGGTCTCGTCGTCGAGCAGCAGCATCTGCTCGAAGGTGATGTCCCGTACCTCGCAGGCATCGCCCAACAGCGAGCGACCGGCGACCAAAGCCATCTCGCAATACGCGGCGCCCGGAAGTGCAGCCACATTGTGGACCTGATGGTCGGCCAGCCACGGCTGCGCTTCGACACCGACGTCGGCCTGCCAGACATGCCGCTCGGGATCCTCGGGAAGGACCACGTGCGCGCCCAACAACGGGTGGACGCTGAGCAGATGGCCACCGCCCGGAACGTGCTCGCGGGCATCCCGGCTGACGGTCAGGGGCTGGCGGGTCCAGGTGGGAAGCGGCGCGTCGGACAGGGTGCCCGCCGGGTACAGCGTCGCGAAATCGACTGCCGCACCAGCGCTGTGGAGGTCTCCGACATACTGCAGCAGACCGGTGGGCATCTGCGTCTCGCGTCGCATGCTCGGCAGCGCCGCGATGCTGATGTCCAGGCTGCGGGCGACCTGTTCGGCCGGGTGGACCAGCAGTGGATGCGGGGCCAGCTCACCGAACACCCGGTAGCCGTCCTCGAGTGCTGCCTGCACGGCGGCCGAGAACCGCACCGCGTGGCGCAGATTGTCGACCCAGTAATCGGCATCCGTATACGGCTCGTCACGAGGGTCGTAAGAGGTTGACGAGTAGTACGGCACCGACGGAGTGAGTGGGGTCAGGTCCGCGAGCGCCTCGACGAGGTCATCGAGGATCGGGTCGACCTGCGGCGAGTGCGACGCGACGTCGACCGCGACCTCGCGCGCCATGATGTCCCGTTGTTCCCAGTCGGCGACCAGTTCCCGAATGCGTTCGGTGGTACCTCCGACCACGGTGGACCGCGGCGAGGCGATCACCGAGATCACGACGTCGGTGATCCCGCGTGCGGCGAGTTCGGACAACACATGCTGAGCGGGCAGTTCGACCGATGCCATCGCGCCCGAACCCGAGATGCGCATCATCAGGGTCGAACGCCTGCAGATCACCTTCACGCCGTCCTGCAGCGACAGCGCGCCCGCCACCACCGCGGCGGCGGCCTCGCCCATCGAATGGCCGATCACCGCTCCGGGCAGCACTCCCCTTGACTTCAACGCCGCAGCGAGCGCTACCTGCATCGCGAAGATCGTCGGCTGCACCCGGTCAATTCCCTTGACCGGCTCGGGATCTGAAATCGCTTCGGTCACAGAGAAACCCGACTCTGCCGCGATCAGGGGCTCCAGCTCGGCAATGGCTGCCGCGAAGGCAGGCTCATTGGCAAGCAGCTGGGCGCCCATGCCGGCCCACTGCGAGCCCTGACCCGAGAACAACCACACGGGTCCGCGCTCGCCGGTACCCACCGCCGGCTCGTACACGGCGTCGCCCTCGGCGACCTCGCGCAGGGCTGCGGTGAGTTCCTCGGCGGTCGCCGCCGTCACCGTGGTTCGGACCGGCCGATGAGCGCGCCGCCTCGTCAGCGTGTACGCCAGATCAGGCAACGGCTGATCGCCGGCCTCATGGGTCAGCCAGTTGGCCAGCCGGCCCGCAGTGCGGCGCAGTTCATCGGCGGAGGTGGAGGACACCGCGAAGATCATGGCCTCGGAGTCGCCGTTCGACTCGCCGGCAGGTTCGGACCCGGCGTCAGGCGCCTGCTCGAGCACAGCGTGCACGTTGGTGCCCGACAAGCCGTAGGACGACACCGCCGCGCGACGGGGATGCGCCCCCTCGACGGGCCACTGCATCAGTTCGGTGGGCACCACCAGCGAGCTCTTGAGTCGAGCCATCGGCTCGGGCAATTCGGTGAAATGCAGGTTCGCCGGGACAGAGCCGTGCTGCAGCGCGAGCACGGCCTTGATCAGACCGATCGCGCCGGATGCCGACTGGGCGTGTCCGATGTTCGTCTTCACCGAACCGAGTGCGCACGGTCCGTCGGTGCCGTACACCGCAGCCAAACTCGCGAACTCGATGGGATCGCCGACCGGAGTTCCGGTCCCGTGGGCTTCGATCATGCCGACCGTCACGGGATCGACCCCACCGGCAGCCAGGGCCGCGCGGTAGACCGCACTCTGCGACTCCTCCGACGGGGTCGCGATGTTGATCGTGTGGCCGTCCTGGTTCGCCGCGGTCCCACGGATCACGGCGAGCACCCGGTCGCCGTCCCGCTCCGCGTCGGCAAGGCGCTTCAACAGCACCATCGCGACGCCTTCACCGGAGACGAACCCATCGGCACTGACGTCGAACGCGTGGCAGCGACCTGTGGGCGACAACATTCCCTGTGCCGAACCCGCGACCATCTTCTTCGGATCGAGCAAGAGCGAAGCGCCGCCGGCCAGGGCCAGGTCGCTTTCCGACTCGTGCAGGCTCCGGCACGCCATGTGAATGGCCAGCAAGCCCGATGAGCATGCCGAGTCCACTGTCAGCGCGGGCCCGTGAACACCGAGCGCGTAGGCAACGCGACCCGACGCGAGGCTGAAGTTCGTCCCGGCGAAGCCGTAGGCGCCGTCGAGTGCATCGGCCTCGGCGGCCACCATCTGGTAGTCGTTGTGCGTCATGCCGAGGAACACGCCGGTCAGCGAGCCGGAAACGTCGGTCGGGGCCAACCCTGCGTGCTCGAGGGCCTCCCACGACGTCTCGAGGAGCAGACGGTGCTGCGGATCGATGGACGGCGCCTCACGCTCGCCGTATCCGAAGAAGTCGGCATCGAACCCCGTGACATCGTCGAGGAACGCACCCCACTTGGACACCGAACGACCGGGCACGCCTGGCTCCGGGTCGTAATACTCGTCAGCGTCCCAGCGATCCAGCGGAACCTTCGTGACGAGGTCATCGCGTCGCAGGAGCGCCTGCCAGAACCCCGCCGGTGAGTCGATCCCGCCGGGCAGCCGGCAGCCCATGCCAATGACGGCAATCGGGGTGACTGGTGTTTCGGCCAAGTTGGCTCACCTCTCTCGATGCGATCGACCAGCAAAGCATCGATCAACATACTTAGAACGCGGAAAAGAATGTGCGCTACGTCGCCCACAACGGACGGTACCGAATCCCCGTATCCGGCACGAGTCGTTGCCAACGCGGCTCCGTAGCCTAGCGCGTGGGCCAACCTAGATGTTGGAAACATCTGATCGCAAAAACACTCCGATGTTCGCTACGCCGATCCATTTTCGCGAAATGGCAGGGCCGGTCAATTTCACTAGCGAGGCCCCACGAGGGCAACTCCCGGCACCTCATAATGCACTACTTCTACTGTGCCACAGCATGTTTCATGGCAAAGCCGAGCATTCCCAGATGGCGGTGAAAAATTATCCCGCTAACTAGTGCGGCACTAGTTTTGAACACTGAAACACGTATTCACAGGTTGTCCATCGTTTGAAAACGGTGTTCAGTTTGCCGCGTACAGTAAATTCATAGGTTGTCTTCAAATAGTTAGCCAGTGACCGGCACGCAAACTCTCGAAACCGTAGTTGAACCCAATTCATGTTCCACGCAAGCATGACCCGGATAATGGTACGATTACGTACCCGAGAAGCGCATCAGCTAATGGGTTTTGTTGACACCGCAACCTAACAACCAGCAGCGATCATGGAGATCGCAAGAATTTCGCAACCCCTGTGCGCGGCGATGCACCAACGGAGGCGGCCACCGGGCGCCGCCTGAGACTCAGCCCACGTCACGGTTGAACCCGTGACTGAACCCACTATCGGCACCGGAAGCAAACGAACCAGGGTTAACGGCGGAGATGCGCTGCACAGTAAGGAAAGGTGTCCCATGAATGGGACTGGATGTGATGTATATCACTGCAGGTAGAAGGGCCGCGGTCGGTATCGGAGGCCCGCCCGTACCCCCCGCAACGACACGAGCCGGCCTGACGTCATCCGTCAGGCCGGCTCGTGTCGATAAGAGAGAACTACCCCGCCGCGGGCTTGGGCACCTCGTGTGGGGCCGCACCGAGATCGGGTACAGCCACGTATCCCCGCTCACGGGCGCGAGTCACGTCCTTGCGAATCAGTGCGTTCAGACCGACGAACGCAGCCATGTCGAGCACCATCGGGGTCAACAAGCGGTTGTGCACAAAGCCGATCGCCAGGCCACTGGCCGGGTCCGCCCAGCCGACCGAACCACCGAGCCCTACGTGGCCGAATCCGGGCATGACCCCGAACGGAACCGAGTGATATCCGAGATGGAAGCCGAGCGGCACCCCCAGATTTCGGTCCGCACGTATGCCGGGCGGACCGGTCAGCCCGGCCACGGTGTGCTCAGACAGGTATTCCACGCCATCGAGACGGCCCCGGTTCGCGATCGCGCCGTACATCCTGGCCAGGCCGCGGGCCGTCGCGACGCCGTTGACCGCGGGCGCCTCCGAGTCCAAGAACGGGGTATCGCCTTGAACCAGCGACATCACGCCGGGGAAGTACATCGATCCGAACGCACCCGAGAAGTTCAGCGCGGCGATCCGTGGCGCCACGAAGTCGAAGACGTGGTTGGGCCACCGCCGTTGCGGAAGCAGAATCTGTGCGGCCCGGGTGGGAGCCTGCACGGGTGGTCGCCCCAGGTGCAGACCGTCTGTCCCCAACGGCTCTGCCAGCTCGATGCGGAACAGCTCGCGCATGCTCTGCCCCGTCACCGCACGAGCCAGGCCCGACAGCAGCCAGCCGTAGGTCAGCGCGTGATAGGCCGGCTTTCCGAACAGAAGTGAGTTCACCGGCGCAGTGGCAACCCGACTCTCCATCACCAGGTGATCCATCAGATCGGCTTTGCTGACGCCGTTGAGTTGAGACAGCCCGGCCTCGTGCGCCATCACCTGCCGCACCGTGATCGAGGATTTGCCATTGGCCCCAAAATCAGGCCAATACGCGCTCACCGGGCAGTCGTATTCGATCAGACCGCGGTCGACGAGGCGATGGACGACCGTCGAGGCCATCCCCTTCGTCGCGGAGAACACCATCGCGCCGGTGTCGGCTGTCCAATGCTGGGTACCGTCGCGGTCCGAGTAACCGGTCCAGACGTCGACGACAGGCTCACCGTCCTGAAGGATCACCAGCGCTCCGCCGCCGTACTTCCGGCCGGGGAACAACTTCGAGAACCCGCGGACCGTACAGGAGAAGTGCCTGTCCGCCGCGCCTTGGACGCCGTGTGGGAGCGCCTCGTCGCGCTCACCGCTGTGATCGGTCACACACTTGAATTTACCTGGACCCCCGGCAAATTTTACAAGCGTTACCTACCTGTTAGCCGAGGCTCGGCCGCCCGGTCAGGAACTCGGCTTCTCGTCCACCTTGAAGTCGATGTTGACCTTGCCGGACTCGACCGCCTTGACCGTAGCCGTGACGCCATATTTGGTGCCGTTCTTGGCCGTCAGCACACAATGTTGGGTCGCCCCCACCTTGCCGACGATACCGTCGTCGCAGGTCACGGACTTGGCCTTGGTCTTGGCCGCGGCTTCTAGCTTCTCCTTGGCCATGGTTTGCAGCTTGGTCTTGGCCACGGTGGGCTGTGCACCGGTCGACGGGCCGGTCGCCCCGCCGCCGCACGCGGTCAGCACCGCACCACCGACCATCGCGGCCGCCACGAGCGCACGCAGTTTCGCGTTCACGTCCCTCATCTCCGGGTCAGCCCAGCCTTTCGCTTCGGTGTCGCTGCGAACAGCCTAAGTGCGGTAGACGAGGTGTCAGTCGGCCGCGTCGAGAATTTCCTGGGCAGCCAGCGCCGGGGTCAACTCGCCCTCGCGCACCCGGCGTTCCACCTCGTCGCGGATGCTGCGCACACCCGGATGCGACATCACCCGGTCCAGCACGGTGTCACGCACCATCGACCAGGTCCAGTCCACCTGTTGGGCACGACGTCTGGCCTCGAACTCCCCCGCCTCGGTGAGCACCTCACGGTGTTTGAGCACCGTCTCCCACAGCTCGGCCAGCCCGTGGCCTTCGATCGCGCTCATCGTGAGAACCGGTGGCCGCCATAGCGTTTCGCGCGGGTAGATCAGCCGTATGGCGCCGGTCAGTTCACGGGCGGCCGCCTTGGCCTCGATGGCGTGTTCGCCGTCGGCCTTGTTGACGACG
This sequence comes from Mycobacterium sp. DL99, assembly GCF_004762045.1. Taxonomy (GTDB): domain Bacteria; phylum Actinomycetota; class Actinomycetes; order Mycobacteriales; family Mycobacteriaceae; genus Mycobacterium. Next base: position 3,047,669 of record NZ_SJOM01000007.1, on the reverse strand, counting down.
ATGACATCGGCCAGCTCGAGCACACCCTTTTTGATGCCCTGCAACTGGTCGCCGGTGCGGGCCAGGGTGAGGAACACGAAGGTGTCGACCATGTTCGACACCGTGACCTCGGACTGCCCCACCCCGACGGTCTCGACCAGGATGACGTCGTAGCCCGCCGCCTCGAGCAGCACGATGGTCTCCCGGGTGGCCTTGGCGACCCCGCCGAGCGTCCCGGAGGTCGGCGACGGCCGGATATAGGCATCCGGATGGACCGCCAGGCGGGCCATTCTGGTCTTGTCCCCCAGGATCGAGCCGCCGGTCCGGGTCGACGACGGGTCCACTGCCAGGACCGCGACCCGGTGGCCGGCCTCGATCAGGTACATGCCGAGGGCTTCGATCGTCGTCGACTTGCCGACCCCCGGCACCCCGGTGATACCGACGTGTTGGGCTTTGCCTGCGTCTGGCATGAGCTCCAGCAGCAACTGCTGAGCCTGGTCACGATGATCGGCCCGGGTGGACTCGACCATCGTGATGGCCCGCGCCAGCGCGGCGCGGTCACCACTGCGGACGGCCGCCGCCAGTTCACGAACGGAAGCCACTATTCGCTCAGCTGGTACCCGAGCCGGTCCGCCAACTTCTGCAGCAGGCCGATGGCGGCATCGGCGATCACGGTGCCAGGCGGGAAGATCGCGGTCGCCCCGGCCTCGTACAGCTCGTCGAAATCCCCGGGCGGGATGACCCCGCCGACGACGATCATGATGTCGGGGCGGCCCACCTCGGCCAGCGCGTCACGCAGCGCTGGCACCAAGGTGAGATGCCCCGCAGCAAGCGAGGACACCCCGACCACATGCACGTCGTTGTCGGCGGCCTGACGGGCCACCTCCTCCGGGGTGGAGAACAGCGAGCCCACGTCGACGTCGAAGCCGATGTCGGCGAACGCCGTCGCGATCACCTTCTGCCCACGGTCGTGTCCGTCCTGGCCCATCTTGGCCACCAGGATGCGGGGCCGACGGCCGTCGGCCTCGGCGAACTTGTTCACCAGCTCCGTCGCGGTAGCGATGTTGCTGCCCTTTCCAACCTCGTCGCGGTAGACGCCCGAAATCGTACGGATCTCGGCCTGGTGGCGCCCGTACACCTTCTCCAGCGCGTCGGAGATCTCACCCAGGGTGGCCTTGGCGCGGGCCGCATTGATGGCCAGGGCCAGCAGGTTGTTGCCGAGTCCGTCTTCGCCCGCGGACCCGGTGGCCTCGGCGGCGCGGGTCAGCTCGGCCAGTGCAGCCTGAGTCGCCGACTCGTCGCGATCGGCACGCAGCTGCTGCAGCTTGGCCAGCTGCTCGGCGCGTACCCGGCTGTTCTCGACCTTGAGGACCTCGATCTCCTGGTCCTCTTCCACCTGGTACTTGTTGACGCCGATCAGCGGTTGGGCACCGGAGTCGATACGGGCCTGGGTCCGGGCGGCCGCCTCCTCGATACGCAGCTTCGGAATCCCGTCGCTGATCGCCTGCGCCATGCCGCCGTGCTCGTTCACCTCGTGGATGTGAGCACGTGCCTTCTCCGCCAACTGATGCGTCAGCCACTCGACGTAGTACGAGCCGCCCCACGGATCGATCGGCCGGGTGGTGCCCGACTCCTGTTGCAACAGGAGCTGTGTGTTGCGGGCGATCCGCGCCGAGAAGTCGGTCGGCAGCGCCAGCGCCTCGTCCAGGGCGTTGGTGTGCAGAGACTGCGTGTGGCCCTGCGTGGCGGCCATCGCCTCGATACAGGTGCGCGCGACGTTGTTGAACACGTCCTGCGCGGTCAGAGACCAGCCCGAGGTCTGCGAGTGGGTACGCAGCGACAGCGACTTGTCGTTCTTGGGCTCGAACTGGGCCACCAGCTCGCTCCACAGCAGCCGGCCGGCCCGAAGCTTGGCCACCTCCATGAAGAAGTTCATGCCGATGCCCCAGAAGAAGCTCAGCCGCGGTGCGAACTTGTCGATGTCCAGTCCGGCGTCCAGCCCGGCCTTGATGTACTCGACGCCGTCCGCCAGCGTGTAGGCGAGCTCCAGATCGGCTGTGGCACCGGCCTCTTGGATGTGGTAGCCCGAGATCGAGATCGAGTTGAACTTCGGCATCTTCGAGCTGGTGTAGGCGAAGATGTCCGAGATGATCCGCATCGACGGCTTGGGCGGATAGATGTAGGTGTTGCGGACCATGAACTCTTTGAGGATGTCGTTCTGGATGGTCCCGGCCAGCTTCTCCGGCGGCACACCCTGTTCCTCGGCGGCGACGACGTAGAGCGCCAGGATCGGCAGCACCGCGCCGTTCATGGTCATCGAGACACTGACCTGACCCAGGTCGATGCCGTCGAACAGCTGCCGCATGTCGAGGATGGAATCGATAGCCACACCGGCCATTCCGACGTCACCCTGCACGCGCGGGTGGTCGGAGTCGTAGCCGCGGTGGGTGGCCAGGTCGAAGGCCACCGACAGACCCTTCTGGCCGGCGGCCAGGTTGCGCCGGTAGAACGCGTTGGATTCGGCGGCGGTCGAGAACCCGGCGTACTGGCGGATGGTCCACGGCTGGTTGACGTACATCGTCGGGTACGGCCCGCGCACGAAAGGCGGTGCGCCGGGGAAGCTGTCGAGCGGATAGCCGGCTTCGGCCGCCTCGTCACGGTCGGCGGCGATGTACACCGGCTTGACGTCGATACCCTCGGGCGTGGCCCACGTGAGCTGCTCAGGCGCGTAGCCGTGGGCAGCGGCGGCCGCTGCAACGTGCTCGGTCACCGCTTCCGGGGTGACGGGCCGACCCGGCTCTTCACTGCGCAGCGGGACGTCGGCGAAGCTACGGATCTCTGATCCTGTTGTGGCAGTCATCTCAGGCCCCCAGTCCGGTGAGCAGTTTCGACAGTGCTTCGACCGCATCGATTTTTGCGGTCAGATATCCATCGGGCTTCGAATCAGATTCGGCGACGGCCTTTTCCGGGCCGGCCAGGAGCACCTCGCGGACGCCGGCGGCGTGAGCTGCCGCCACCGCGTCGGAGGCCTCCGCGCCGTAGCGGACGTCGGTGCCGCACAGCACGGCCACCGCCGGCGTACCGGCATCGGCCACCGCTCCGGCGATCGATGCGGCGTCGACGGCGCCCGGGTTGATGGCCTCGATCCCGCCGGAAGCCAACAGGTTCGATGCGAACGTGGTGCGGATGTTGTGCTCGGCCAGCGGCCCCACCGGCAGCAGCAGAACCTTGGGGCGGGCGCCGGTCGCTGCCAGGAAGGCGTCCGAGCGGTCGCGCAGCGCCTCGAATCCGGCCGCATACCGAGCGATCGACGACGCCGAACCACCTTGCGGGAGCGGCTTTTCGTCGAGGTTGGGGAACTCGTTGACACCGGTGATCGCGGTGCGGCGGTGCGCGATGTCGGCACTGCGCCGTGCAGCGACCTCGGCGATCTGGGCGGTGATGTAGTCGCGGGCCGCGACGAATCCGCCGCGCGCCTCGATGTCCTGGAAATGCGCCCAGGCCTGGTCGGCGAGTTGAGCCGTCAGGTCCTCGACAAACCACGAACCACCGGCCGGGTCGAGCACCTGACCGATGTGCGATTCCTCAAGCAGCAGCAGCTGGGTGTTGCGGGCGATGCGGCGGGCGAAACTCGTCGACGTCCCGTCCAGGCCGTCGGGAATCGCCGCATCGAACGAATGCACCTGCACGGTGTCGGCTCCCCCGACGCCCGCCGAGAAGGCGGCCAGCGTGGTGCGCAGCATGTTCACCCACGGATCCCGCTGGGTCATCATCGGCAGCGAGGTCACGGCATGGATCCGGGCGGCTCCGGCCTCAGGAGCACCGACCACCTCGGCGACCCGGGCCCACAGCTGCCGCGCAACGCGCAACTTGGCGATCGTCATGAACTGATCGTCATCGGCGGCGTAGCGGAAACTGATCTGCCGCAACGCATCCGGTGTCGCCACTCCGCCATCGTTGAGGATCCGCAGGTACGCGACGGCCGCGGCGACCGTGCCGGCGAGCTCCCATGCCGCGCTGGCGCCGAGGTTGTGGAAGGCGGGGCCGTCGACGGTGACCGCACGCACTCCACCGGCATGGCCGGTGAGCTTGGCGACGGTAGCCAACAGGTCGGCGTCGTCGGTGGCGGGCTGTCCGGACAGCGGTGCGGTCAGCGGGTCGGCGCCGAGGTCGATCGCCAACCGCGAGCGCTGGTCGTCGTCAAGGTCTTTGAGCAGGGGCAGTACCGCGTCGGCAGTGGCAGCCAGGTCCGCTCCGGTGCATTCCAGGATCACCGGCACCAGATCCAGGAATACACCGTCCAACACACGGTCCAGTTCGCCCAGGGAGATACCTCCCTCGCCGCCGACCCGCAGCGCCAGCGCGCTGGCGCCCTCGGTCAGCGCCACCAGCGCCGCACCGTTGATCGTGCCCGCAGCGCTACCCGCGACAGCGGGGAAGCTCTCGACGACCTTCCAGCCGGATTTCACGTCACGCAGGGCGTCGCCGCCGCGAACGAACGGCCATTGCCCCGGCAGGGTGGACTCCGGCCGAGCGTCCAGGCTCGTGTAGAGCGGCCTGATGGCGAAACCCTCATAGGTCTGCGAATCCAGCAGGCGTTCCGGCTCGGCCGGCAGATCGGCCACATCGCGCCGACTGCTCTTGGCCAGCACGCCGGCGACCGCCGTCCGCCACTGCCGGCGGTCCGACTCGACCGCACTAGTCCCCTGTAACGACACCCGCATCTCCTGTTATCGCAGCGTGTGACCTACCCACTCGCCCATCAGGCTAAATGATCGCCATCACGGCGCTGACCGCTGGTCGGTGGACTCACGGCAGCGCACAGCGGTGTTCACCGCCGACGGCCCGTACTGTTGTAAGACGTGAAACCCGTCGTCAGAACCCTGCGCGTGGTGCGCGCCGCGGTAATTGCGACGGCCTCCCAGTTGCCACCTCGGCGGATCGTCGGGCTGCTGGCAGGCATTGTGATTCTCGTCGCAGTTGCCGTGCTGGTTCCGTTGCCGACAGCGATGCAGATGCGGGACTGGGCCACCTCGGTGGGGCCGTGGTTCCCGCTGGCGTTCCTCGGCGCGCACATCGTGGTGACCGTCTTCCCGTTCCCCCGGACCGCCTTCACCCTGGCCGCGGGCCTGCTGTTCGGGCCGGTGCTGGGCGTGGCGATCGCGGTGGCTGCCAGCGCGGTGAGCGCGGTGCTGGCCTTGTTCCTGATCCGTGCGGCCGGCTGGCAGCTCAACCGGCTGGTGCCCCATCCTCGGATCGACTCATTGGATACCCGGCTGCGGCGGCGTGGCTGGCCGGTGGTGCTGTCCATGCGGCTGATCCCGGTGGTGCCGTTCTCGGTGCTGAATTACGCCGCGGGCGCCTCTGCCGTGCGGGTCGTGCCCTACACCCTGGCGACGTTGGTGGGACTGTTCCCCGGCACGGCGGCGGTCGTCGTCCTCGGTGACGCGTTGACCGGGAACATCAGCCCGGCGTTGGTCCTGGTGTCGCTGAGCACCGCTGCACTCGGGGTGGCCGGACTGGTGTACGAGATGCGCCTGCACCACCGCGAGCGCGCGCGTCCGCAGGCCGACACGCCTCAATCGGTTGGCATCTCGCGCACATTCACGGAGCCGTGAGCGCGGTCGCCGCGTGACGGGGAGGCGGCACGAGGCGGAGGGAGACAACGCATGAGCGCACTGCCCGATCTCGGTGCTCGACTCTTACACAACCGCCGGCTGGTGCGTGCCCCGATATGGCTCTACCGGATGCGGGCGGGGGCGTTGCTCGGCGCGAGAATGATGATGCTCGAACACATCGGCCGCACCTCCGGCGCGCGCCGCTACGTCGTGCTCGAGGTGGTGGACCGTCCCGGTCCCGACGCCGTCATCGTCGCCTCCGGTTTCGGCGCGAAAGCCCAGTGGTTCCGCAACATCGCCGTCAATCCGCAGGTCCGGGTGTGGCTCGGCAGCCACCGGCCGGTGGCCGGCGACGCGCATGTCCTCGACCAGCGCAGCGCCGACCAGGTCCTGACCGACTACCGGCAGCGCCACCCGGCGACGTGGCAGCAGTTCAAACTCGTCCTCGAAGAATCGCTCGGCCAACCGATCACCGAAACCGACACCCCGCTGCCGCTGGTCGAGATCCGGCTACAGCCTCAGCGCTGACGCGCCCGCCTCACAGCGCGCGGTGCGCGCCGCCCTCCAGTTCATTGGGCGGGGTCTGCGGCGGGGTCTCCAACGACGCCTGCGGCGGCCTGGCACCCAGCGGCGGAGTGCTGGCCCGCGCCTCGGCCTCGGCCTTGGCCACGGCCCGGGCGATCTCCGGATCGGTCTCCGTGTTGAACCACGCGGCGACCTCGTCGCTGTCGTCCTCGGGCTTTGGCAGATCCTCGTCGACGGGCGACGGCGTATACCGGAACACGCCGTCCTCGCCCGGTGCCCCCAGCAGCTTGGTGAAACCCTGTAACGCCGAACCGAAGTCGCTGGGCACCACCCAGACCTTGTTGGCCTCCCCCTTGGCCATCTGCGGCAACGTCTGCAGGTACTGATAGGCCAGCATCTCGGGGGTGGGTCGGCCTGCCTTGATCGCGGCGAAGGTCTTCTCGATGGCCTTGGCCTGGCCTTGCGCCTGCAGATATTGGGCGGCCCGCTCACCCTGGGCCCGCAACATCCGGGACTGCCGGTCGGCCTCGGCAGCCAGAATCGCGGCCTGCTTGGCGCCCTCGGCCGCCAGGATCTGCGACTGCTTCTGCCCCTCGGCCTGCTTGATCGACGACTCCCGCACACCCTCGGCGGTCAGGATCATGGCCCGCTTCTCGCGATCGGCCTTCATCTGCTTTTCCATCGACTCCTGGATCGACGGCGGCGGATCGATGCTGCGCAACTCCACCCGCGCCACGCGAAGCCCCCACCGGCCGGTCGCCTCGTCGAGCACGCCGCGCAACTGGCCATTGATCGAGTCACGCGAAGTCAGCGTCTGCTCCAGGGTCATGCCACCGACGACGTTGCGCAGCGTGGTGGTGGTCAGCTGTTCCACACCGACGATGTAGTTGCTGATCGAGTACACGGCGGCCTGCGGATTCGTCACCTGGAAATAGACCACGGTGTCGATGTTGAGCGTCAGGTTGTCCTCGGTGATCACCGGCTGCGGTGGGAAGGACACCACCCGCTCGCGCAGGTCCACCCGGGCCCGGATCCGATCGATGAACGGCACCAGCAGCGTCAGCTGACCGCTGACGGTGCGGCTGTAGCGACCTAGACGCTCGATCACCGCGGCCTCGGCCTGAGGAATGAGCGCAACCGACTTGGCCACGACAATGATCGCGAACACCACAAGCACAAGCAGCAAAACCAGCCCGGCTACGGCACCGTCCATGGTGAACCCCTCCCTGGGTACTACGTCGATTTGAAGCGGTACTACATCGTTTTGAAGACCACCGCGGTGGCGCCGTCGATCCTCACGACGGTCACGTGGTCACCCGGTTCGTACACATCGTGGTCGTTGAGGGGGCGCGCCGTCCAGACCTCGCCGTCGAGCTTGACCTGCCCCTCGTGCTGCGCCACCCGGTCCAGCACCAGCGCGGACTTTCCCTCCAGCGCCTTGACCGGTTCGGGAAGCCCTCGTCCGATCTCGAAACGGCGCCGTAGCGCGGGCCGCACCAAGACCAGCAAAAGCACCGAAACCACGAGAAACGTCGCACCGTCAGCCCACAGCGGCAGGTCGAACAGCCAACTCGAACCGCTCGCGGCCAGTGCGCCGCCGGCCAGCATCAGCAGAAACATGTCGCCGGTCAGCGCCTCTGCCCCGGCGAGTCCCAGCGCCAGGACGAGCCAGATCAGCGGTAGGGGCATACGCCCACCCTATCGGGTCAGGCCTGATCGGCGACCGGCAATTACACTGCCAACATCATGTGGTGTCCAAGTGCAACGCTTTCGATGTGGGCCAACGCCTGGCTCGCCGGCGCAGCCGCGCCTGACGACGTCCTCGACGCGTTATCCCAGTGGGCACCAATGCATTCTGTAACCGCCTACGACTCGCAGGCCGCAGTCCGCACCGGGCTGCCTTGGCCGGAGTTGGAGGACTCCGGTTCGGTGTCGCTGCTGCAGACCCTCCGCACGGCCGTCGGCAGATCCGGCACCAGGCCGTCGATCAGGGTGGCCCTACCGGTTCCCGGCGACGTCCGCGGATTGCCTGCCGGCTCGCAGTTCCAACGGGATGCGCTGACCGTCGGTGAAGCGGTGCTGGTGACCCATGACGAACTGGACGGGGTCGGGCTGGTGCCGGAGTTCGAGTACTTCGAATTCGACGACGTGGAAACCGAATCCGCGTTCGAGCCGGAGCCGCGGGCGCTGTCGTGGACCGTGTACTCACTGCCGGTTCTGCCGGCGCCGCAGCACTACGATCTGGGTGAGGCCGAGTACGAGTTGCGGTCGGCGGTGCGCTCGGCCGCCGACACCCTGGTCGCGTTGCGGGCGGGCGTCGGTGTCGATGTCGACGATCCCCGCGGCATGGTGGAAGACATCCTCGAAGCCGGCCGGTTGCACACGATCCCCGACCATGCCCCGACCCGGGCCGTGCGGGTGCTGGAGAACGCCGCCCATGTGGAGGCGATCGTCACGGTGAGCTCGGGACTGATGCCGATCGGCCTGCAGAGCTCCTCAGAGGTGCAGATCGCCGGCGATGCCATACGGCCGTTGGACCGGGTGGTCCGCTCGGCACGGCTGGCCGCCCTCGAGGCGATCCTGCAATCCGCCTGGCGGGACTGACTTTTCCGGACCCTGATGGTTCGCGCGCTAGGACGGCGTGCCACAGCAGTGCGGCGAGCACGGCGCACCGTTGATGCTGAATCCGTAGCCGGCGACCGGGTCGGGGCCTGCCGCCCGCAGCGGTGCCGCGCCGGCGCGCAACTCATCGATCAACCCGGCGGCCAACCGAGCGAAACGCTTGTCGGCGTTCGGAGTGCTGGCCCGCGCGAAGGCGATACCTGCTTGTTCGGCTTGCAGTCGCAGCTCGTGATCGAGATCCCACACGACCTCGATGTGGTCGGCGACGAACCCGATCGGGCACACGATGACCGCCCGGGTTCCCTTCTGGCCTAACACAGTCAGGTGATCGGCAACGTCAGGCTCCAGCCACGGGATCCGGGGCGGACCCGACCGCGACTGCCACACCTGGTCGAAGTCCTCGTAACCCGCGGCGGCGGCCACCAGCCGCGTCGCGTAGTCGACCTGGCGACTGTAGAGCCGCGGGCCGTGCCGCTCATCGGCGGCGGTCGGGATCGAATGCGCGGTGAACACCAACCGGGCCTCGTCGCGCAGTTCGGCGGGCAGTGTGGCTGCCGAGGCCGAGATCGCGTCGGCGAACATCTCCACCAACAGCGGATGGTCGAAGTACTGGCGCAGTTTGACCAACTCCGGCGCGTCATCACCCACCGCGGTGCGTGCCCGGGCGATGTCCTCGACGTACTGGGTGCAGCTGGAATAACCGCCCCAGGCCGATGTGGTGAACACCGCCGCCCGTCGAATCCCGTTGTCTCGCATCGCCGCAACCGTGTCTTCGACATACGGTTCCCAGTTCCGGTTGCCGAAGTAGACGGGGATACCGGGCAACTCGGCCCGCAACTGCTCGATGAGTGCCCGGTTGATCCCGTTGATCGGCGACACCCCGCCGAAATGCAGGTAGTGCTCGGCGACGTCGGCCAACCGCTCGGCGGGGATGCCGCGGCCCCGGGTCACGTTCTCCAGGAACGGCATCACCTGGTCCGGCGCCTCCGGTCCCCCGAAGGACAGCAGCAGAACTGCGTCAAACTCCATCAGCTTGCCTCTCCCCTAACCGCGAAACCGCATTCCGGCAGGATTTGTGCGAGTACACACCTGCTGGAATGCGGTTTCGGCATAAAACAAGTCAGAGCAGCTGGGTGCTGGCGCCGCCGTCGGCGTAGATGATGGTGCCGGTGGTGGCCGGCAGCCAATCCGACAGCAACGCGCACACCGTCTTGGCGACCGGCTCCGGGTCCTTCATGTTCCAGCCGACGGGCGCACGCTGATCCCAGCCCTCTTCGAGCAGCCGCATCTGATCCCCGGCTTCGGCACCCAGCGCGCCGCCGACGATGGCGCTCATGGCCAGCGTCCGGATCGGTCCCGCCGCAACAAGGTTGGAGCGGACACCGAACGGGCCGGCCTCGCGGGCGACGAACCGGTTGACCGACTCGAGTGCGCTCTTGGCCACCGTCATCCAGTTGTAGGCCGGCATCGCCCGGGTCGGGTCGAAGTCCATGCCGACGATGCTGCCGCCTTCGTTCATGATCGGCAGCGTGGCCTTGGCCAGCGAGGCGTAGGAGTACGCCGAGATGTGGATGCCCTTGGCGACGTCCTCGTAGGGGGCGTCGAAGAAGGGGTTGACGCCCATGCCGGTCTGCGGCATGAAGCCGATCGAGTGCACCACACCGTCGAGCTTGTTGCCCGCGCCGATGACCTCGGCGACCCGGTCGGCCAGGCTTGCCAGGTGCTCCTCGTTCTGCACGTCGAGCTCCAGCAGCGGGGCCGGCTTGGGCAGCCGGTCGGCGATGCGCTGGATCAGCTTCATCCGGTCGAACCCGGTGAGCACCAGCTCAGCACCGGCCTCCTGGGCCACCTTGGCGATGTGGAACGCGATCGACGAGTCCGTGATGATCCCGGTGACCAGAATGCGCTTGCCTTCGAGCAAACCTGCCATTGTCCTGACTCCTACTTCGGTGAAGAGTTGTGCGAAAGTTCTTGCAATCCAGAGCTTTTAGATCAGTGCCCCATGCCCATGCCGCCGTCGACGGGGATCACCGCACCGGCGATGTACCCGGCGTCCTCGGAGGCCAGGAAGCTGACCGCACCGGCCACCTCGTCTGCGGTGCCGACGCGCTTGGCCGGAATGAACTCCAGGGCGCCCGCCTGGATCCGCTCGTCGAGGGCACGGGTCATCTCGGTGTCGATGTAGCCCGGGGCCACGACGTTCGCGGTGACGCCGGCCTTGGACAGCTCCCGGGAGATCGAGCGGGCCATGCCGATCAGACCGGCCTTGGCCGCCGCATAGTTGGCCTGGTTGCCGATACCCCACATGCCCGAGACCGAGCCGATGAAGATGATCCGGCCGAAACGCTTGCGCTGCATGCTGCGCGACGCGCGCTGCGCCACCCGGAATGCCCCGGTGAGGTTCGCGTTGATGACGTTCTCGAAGCGTTCCTCGGTCATCCGCATGAGGAACGCGTCCTGGGAGATACCGGCGTTGGACACCAGTACCTCGACCGGACCCTGGTGCTCTTCGACTTCCTTGAACGCACGGTCGACGGCTTCGTTGTCGGTGACGTCGCACACGACGCCGAACAGCCCGTCGGGCGCTCCGGATCCGCGGTGGGTGACGGCCACCTTGTGCCCGTCGGCGGCCAGTCGCTGCGCGATCGCCAGGCCGATCCCCCGGTTTCCACCGGTGACCAGCACGGAACGGGGAACAAAGGCCGGTCGGCCGCCGGCTTCTCCAGCGGCGCTTTCGGAAACGGTTTCGGCGTCGGCTTTCGCGACAACAGCGTCACTCATGCCCGCCAACTTATCTCCTCACCAGCATGGTCTGAAAATCGCATCACCCGTGTGGACCGGCGCCCGCGGGCGCCGGATCGGGTCCTAACCGGGGAGTCTGCGATTGATCAGCAGGGCCAGCACACCGGCGGCTGCCAGCACCAACGCACCCAGCCGCAGCCAGCCGAGGCTGGCGTCGCCCTTGATGGTCTCGTAGCCGATCTGCTGCTGCAGCGAGGTGAATACCTGCTTGAGCTGTTCCAGGCTGGACGCGGTGAAGGCGTCACCGCCGGACAGCTTGGCGATCTTGCCGAGCATCTCGTCGTCGACGGGCACCGGCTGGCGCTGATCATTGATCTCGACGTAGCCGTACGGCGTGCCGAAGGACACCGTGGAGATCGGCACTCCCTGGTCCTTGGCGGTGCGGGCGGCGGTGTACGCGCCCTTGGGATTGTCCGGGTTGGACGGCACGGTCTCCTTGCCGTCGGACATCAGCACGATGCGCGCCGGCGGCTTCTCGTCACCGCCGCCGATCACCGCGCCGACGGTGGCGATCGCCTGCAGCGCCGTGAAAATGCCCTCACCGGTGGCGGTCCGGTCGGCCAACTGCAGCTTGTCCAGGCCGTTCTTGGTGGCCTCACGGTTGGTGGTCGGCTGCACCAGCACAGTCGCCGTGCCGGCGTAGGCGATGAGGCCGAGGTTGATCCCCGGGGTCAGCTGATCGGCGAACTGCTTGGCGGCTTCCTGCGCGGCGGCCAACCGGCTGGGCGCGACGTCGGTCGCACGCATCGATTGCGACACGTCGATCACCAGCATCACCACCGCACGGTTGCGCGGAATCCGCACATCATGGGTAGGACCGGCCATCGCGACCGTCAACAGGACGAGTGCGACGGCCAACAGCGCCGCCGGCAGATGCCGCCAGCGGGTCGGCTGCTTGGGCGCCACACTTTCGAGCAGCTCCATGTTGGCGAACCGCAGGATCCGCTGCTTCCGCGCACGCTGCACGATGACGTAGTACGCCAACAGGCCCAGTACCACGAAGAGAAACAGGAACCACCACGCGTGCGCGAAGCCCGTCAGGCTCATCGGACCGAGAATCGGTAAAGTCATGTGCTAGAAGTCATTTCGGTTGGTTGCTGGTCAAGCTTCGTCTACCTGTGTCCGTCGCTCTTCGCGCGAGCGCTCATCGGCTGGCCAGGGCGCCGCGCCGCCGACTCGCCACAAACCGGACCACATCGGCGATCCAGTCCCGGTCGGTGCGGAGGCTCAGCAGCGGTGCATCGCACCGCCGCAATGTGCGGGCCACTTCCTCACGATGGGTCGCGGCGGCCCGCTCGAAATCGCTGCGCAACTGCTCGTCGATGGTGAACTCGCGGGTGACACCGGTCTCGGTGTCCTGCAGCACCACATCGCCGACAGCAGGCAACTCGACGTCGCGCGGGTCGAGGATCTCGATGCCCAGTACCTCGTGGCGCCCGGCGATGGCCCGCAGCGGGCGCATCCAGTTGATCGGCCCGAGGAAGTCACTGATGATCACGGCCATGCCGCGCCTGCGCTCGGGACGACGGAGAGCATCGATGGCACCGGCCAGGTCGCCCCGCACCCCGGGCGCGGCCTTCGGCGTGGTGGCGATCGCCCGCAGCAGCTCCTGCTCGTGCAGACGCCCACTCAATGCCGGAACCCGTCGCACGGTCTCCCCGTTGGCGATGATCGCGCCGATCCGGTTGCCGCCACCGCTGTTGAGGAACGCGATCGCGGCCGCGGCCGCCACCGCCAGATCACGCTTCTCGCAGCCGGTAGTACCGAAGTCCATGCTGGCCGACATGTCGACGACCAACCAGGTCTCCAGTTCGCGGTCGGCGATCATCTGTCGCACGTGGGGCGTCTGTGTCCGCGCCGTCACCGACCAGTCCATCCGGCGCACGTCATCGCCGGGCTGGTAGATCCGCGAGTCCCCCGGCTCTGATCCCGGACCCGGGATCAGACCGAGGTGGTCGCCGTGCAGAACCCCGTCGAGCTTGCGCCGCACCGTCAGCTCAAGCTTGCGCAACGCCGCCGTCAACGCCGGGTCCCGAATCTCCCCGCGCTTCAGAGACGGCAGGTCGACGGTGCGTCGGGAACTGGTCACCGACCACCCGCCGCGCCGGCCGCGGCGGGTACGGCGGGCGGAACCGAATGGCCTTGCTGCGGTAGAGCGTTCACCTGCGGCAGGGCAACCGTCTGCAGGATCCGGTTCACCACGGTCTCCGCGGAGACCTCGTCGGCCAGCGCGTCGTAGGTGAGCACCAGGCGGTGCCGCAGCACGTCGGGGATCACCTCGACGACGTCCTGCGGGATGACGTAGTCACGCCCGCGCACCAGGGCCAGCGCGCGGGCGGCCGAGATGATGCCGAGCGAGGCACGCGGCGAAGCACCGTAGGCGATCCACGCCTTGGCGTCGGGCATGCCGAACTTCTCGGGCTCGCGCGTGGCGGTGACGATTCGCACCACGTAGTCCACCAGCGCGTGGTGCACGAAGGTGTTGGCCGCGAGTTCCTGCAACCGCAGCAGGTCGCCGGTGTTCAGGATCTGCTTGGGCTCCGGGGGCTTGACGCCCATCCGGTAGATGATCTCGCGCTCTTCCTCCGGCGACGGGTAGTCGACGTTGAGCTTGAACAGGAAGCGGTCGCGCTGGGCTTCCGGGAGCGCGTAGACGCCTTCCTGCTCGATCGGGTTCTGGGTGGCCATCACCAGGAACGGGCTGGGCAGCGGGAAGGTCTTGCCGCCGATGGAGATCTTGCGCTCGGCCATCACCTCGAGCAGGGCCGACTGAACCTTGGCAGGCGCACGGTTGATCTCGTCGGCGAGCAGGAAGTTGACCACCACCGGGCCGAGCTCGATGTCGAAGTCTTCCTTGCCCTGCCGGTAGATGCGGGTACCGATGATGTCGGTGGGCACCAGGTCAGGGGTGAACTGGATGCGGGCAAAGGTGCCGCCGACGACCTTGGCGAACGTCTCGACGGCCAGCGTCTTGGCCACACCGGGCACGCCTTCGAGCAGCACATGGCCCTTGGCGAGAAGTCCGACGAGCATCCGCTCGACGAGCTGATCCTGGCCGACGATGATCCGCTTGACCTCGAAGATGGCGCGTTCCAGGGTGTGCACCTCGGCCTGCAGACTGCCGTTGGTCGCTGCTGGTGGTGCGGCCGGCGCGGCAGGGGAGCCGGTCGATCCGGGCGGGAAACCTGGCGCCGGGCTCGAGCCGGGATAACCTCCGGCGCCCTGCGGCGGTCCACTCGGTGACGTCATCAACTTCCTCCCACGGTATTCGACTACAAACGCTGGTCTTGCATTTTTTGCTCTACGGGCAATCGGGAGCCCGCCGTCAACTATTCCAGGCACTTCGAGATCCGTCGACGCTGCCCGGAAGAGTTAAGGTTCCGCTCAGGATTCGATGATGCGGGCCGCATAGGGCTGGATGCCTCCGGTGCGGACCGGGCTCACCGTCACTTTGCCCGCACTGCCCGACGCCTCCAACATCTTTCCGCCGCCGAGGTACATCGCGACGTGCTGGCTACCGCCCGGACCCCAGAACAAGAGGTCACCCCGCTTCGCCTGGGCCACCGGCACCTTGCGGCCGGTGTTGTACTGGTCCCCGGAGTACTTGGGAATCTGCACTCCGACCCCGGCGAACGCATATCGGGTGAAGCCCGAGCAGTCGTAGCCCATCTTGCCGGCGTCGTAGTCCACACCGGGGCCGGGACCGGTCAGCGTGCCACCACCCCACGAGTAAGGCACGCCCATCTGGGAACCTCCGCGCCGGATGGCGTATTCGATGGCCTGCGGACCGCGTACCCGGCCGCCGGGGAACGTGGAGGCCGCTTGTTTCGGGGCCAGCCCGATGGTCTGTAGGAACTGCTGTCCGAGGTTCTGGGTGGTCTGTAGCGCGAGCTGGCTGACTTGGAACGAAGCGTTGGCGATAGCCACCGGATCACCCGGTGCCCCGGAGCTGACGATCTTCGGGAGGGTGGGATCCCACTGCCCGTCGTCGGGCGCGGCACTGGCCGGCGTCACCAGACCGATCGCCGCGAACGCAGTTGCGGCGATCAGGATCAGGCATCGTAAGACGAAGGAGCGCAATGTATTCCCATCAGTATTCGATGTAGCGGACGACGTACGGGGTCATCCCGCTCGTGCGGACCGGCGAGATCTTGACCTGCGAACCCGTGTACGGCGCTTCGAGCATCTGGCCGTTGCCGAGGTAGAGCGTCACGTGCTGGCTGCCGCCGGGGCCGTAGAAGATCACGTCGCCGCGCCGCATCTGCGAGGACGGGATCTTGCGGCCGGCGTTGTACTGCGAGCCCGAGTAATGCGGCAACTTGATGCCGACACCGGCGAACCCGTAGAGGATCAGGCCCGAGCAGTCGAACCCGACGGTGTTGGCCCCCGAATCGATGCCGCGACTCGGACCGGCGGCGTTGCCACCACCCCAGGAGTACGGAACGCCCATCTGGGAACCGGCCCGCTGGATGACGTATTCAGATGCCTGCCGTCCGTACACCCGGGGAATGGACCCGTTCGTGTAGCCGGTCGGCGTGGGCAGGATGCCCATCTTCTGCAGGAACTGGCGCCCCATGTTCTGGGTGACCTGCGCCGAGGTCGACGAGATCCCCAGGACCGTGTTGATGATGGCGATCGGGTCACCGCTGACGAACGCGCTGGGAATCGCCGGCAGCGTGGGATCCCATTCGCCGTCCCATTTCTGGCCCGCTTGAGCCGGCGCGCCCGGAGCTCTGTCCCAGTCCCCCGCCGCCGCCTGAGGCACCGGCCCCTGCACCGGAGCGGCCGGTGCCGATGCCTTGTGCACCTGAGCGAGTTGAGCTTGGGCCGTTGCCCGTTCGGCCGTCAGCCGCTGCAGCTCGCCCTGCTGGGCACTGAAGGTCTGCTGCGCCTGTTGCAGTGCGGCGACGGCGCTGTCTTGACTGGTCTGAGCGTTGGCCGTGGCCCGGTCGGCATTCTGCTTGGCCAGCCGGGCAGCCGATTCGCGGTTGACCTGCTCGGTGCGGGCCCGCTGCAGATCGGCGATCACCTTGTCGGTGCTGGCGGCCAGGGTTTGACCGGTCGCCGCGGTGCGCGCGATGTCGGCGGGGTCGGACGCAGTCAGATACGAGCTCGACGGCCCGTTGACGTAGGTGGCCGCCGCGAAGGTGTCGAACCTCTTCTGCGCCTCGGCGATGGCGCGATTGGCGTCGGCGATGCCTTGTTGGCTGGCGTCGACCTCCTGCTGCGCCGTAGCGGCTGCATCGCGGGCGTCCTGCACATCGACGATTGCCTTGTTGACGGCTTCCTGCTGAGTCTGGATGGCAGCGCCCAGCTCCTGCAGCTTCTGGTCGGCGTTGGCCACCGCGGCCACGAGCGTTGCGATCTGATCGGGCGCCCCCGGATCCGCCGCGGCCGGGACGCCACCCGACAACGCTGTCGCCAACAGCATCGCCGCGGTCAGCGGCACCGCCCAGAAACGGCCGCGCAGACGCGATGCAGAGACCCCATCTGCTGCTCGCGCATGCGAAGCCCCATCTGCTCCGCGCGTGCGCGGGACGCCAACGGTGCGTCTCATTCGACTCAAGTCTCCTATGGCTCAACGTCGGCGTGCCGGCGTTTGCTCGGGGCCTTTGCACAGAAGTCACATGAAGCACAACTGCAACAATGGCTACCGATTGCACCGTACGTCACATCTGAAACCAAAGAAACTTTAGTCACAAATTACAGGAATGTAATTGCGAATAGTGTGACCAATTAGTGATATTTGGACGGTATTCCGAACTAATGTTCGACGGGTTTTTCAGACCTCGACTGAGGGGGCACTCGAGGCCCCTGACCCGGCCAATCGTTTGCTGCGCACCTGCAGGGCGCGAGTCAGCGCAGCCGCCGCGGCAACCCCGAGCGTCAGCACGATCGTGAGCGCAGTCCAGGGAAAGTCGGGGGTCGAAATCTCCCCGACGAAATTCTTAGCCGACAACACCGGATTACCGGTCTTGGCCACATCCTGCCCGGCTTCCAAAGTCACGCGGTCGATTGTCGGGCTGTACGTACCGGCAAACGACGGGCTCAGCGCGAGCACGGTCGCACCCGGATTGGCCGCCCCGACCTCGCTGGCGATGTCACGCAGCGGCGTGTCGATACCGGGGTTCTGCGGCAGAACCACGATCTTGAGATCGACCCCGCCCTGACGGGCATCGCTGACGACCTGGCGCAGAGCCTCAACATCGGCGTCGGGCGCGCTGACGCCGTCGTCGCGAACGTCGGCCTGCACGGCCGCCATGCACTTGGCCACTCCGTCGGGTTGCGCCGGATCCATCCCGACGGTCTCGCAGACCTCGACCGGGATATAGGCCGGCAGGAACGGGATGACATGGGGTCCGGTCACAGACGCACGGTATCCCGAGCCCATCCGCCGCTGCGCAGCGACACTGGAATCGTCACCGCATCGACCGCCTATCGTCACGCCGGAGTGACGCTCGCGGTGCCACGCCTCATCGCCGCCGCATTGCCCCGGACCGAGCGGGCGGATCGCACGGATCGGCCGAACGGGGTAGCAACCAGAACCCGACAAGGGAAGACTGGACCCCGGCCCGCTGGGCATTGCAGGACAAGCGTACTGTTAACATCGGAACGCCGTCGACACAGCCCGTCGCGGTGAGATCTAGCCGGGAGTTGATGTGAGCAGCGAGAATACGGAAAATTCGTCCCTTAACTCATTTGGTGCCCGCGACACATTGACTGTCGGGGACAAGAGCTACGAGATCTACCGCCTCGACGCGGTACCTGGTACCGAGAAACTTCCCTACAGCCTCAAGGTGCTCGCGGAGAACCTCCTGCGGACCGAAGACGGCGCCAACATCACCAAGGACCACATCGAGGCCATCGCCAACTGGGATCCCTCGGCCGAGCCGAGCATCGAGATCCAGTTCACCCCGGCGCGGGTGTTGATGCAGGACTTCACCGGCGTGCCGTGCATCGTCGACCTGGCCACCATGCGCGAGGCGGTCGCGGCCCTGGGTGGGGACCCGGACAAGGTGAACCCGCTCTCGCCGGCCGAGATGGTCATCGACCACTCGGTGATCCTCGACGTGTTCGGCAATGCCGGCGCCTTCGAGCGCAACGTCGAACTCGAATACGAGCGCAACTCCGAGCGCTACCAGTTCCTGCGCTGGGGCCAGGGCGCGTTCGACGACTTCAAGGTCGTCCCCCCGGGCACCGGCATCGTGCATCAGGTCAACATCGAGTATCTGGCCCGGGTGGTGTTCGAGCGCGACGGCGTGGCCTACCCGGACACCTGCGTGGGCACCGACAGCCACACCACCATGGAGAACGGTCTCGGCGTGCTGGGCTGGGGCGTCGGCGGGATCGAGGCCGAGGCCGCCATGCTGGGCCAGCCCGTCTCGATGCTCATCCCCCGCGTCGTCGGCTTCAAGCTGACCGGTGAGATCAAGCCCGGCGTGACCGCCACCGACGTGGTGCTCACCGTCACCGACATGCTGCGCAAGCACGGCGTCGTCGGCAAGTTCGTCGAGTTCTACGGCAAGGGCGTGGCCGAGGTGCCGCTGGCCAACCGGGCCACCCTGGGCAACATGAGCCCCGAATTCGGTTCCACCGCAGCGATTTTCCCGATCGACGAAGAGACCATCAACTACCTGCGGCTGACCGGGCGTACCGAGGAGCAGCTGGCACTGGTCGAGGCCTACGCCAAGACGCAGGGCATGTGGCACAACGCCGACCACGAGCCGGCCTTCTCCGAGTACCTCGAGCTCGACCTGTCGACCGTGGTGCCCTCCATCTCCGGGCCGAAGCGCCCGCAGGACCGCATCGAGCTGTCGGACGCCAAGAACGCGTTCCGCAAGGACATCCACAACTACGTCGAGGAAAACCTCCCGACCCCGCACACGCAGCTCGACGAGGCGGTCGAGGAGTCGTTCCCGGCCTCGGACCCGGCCAAGCTGTCGTTCGCCGACGACGGTGCGATCGACGTCCGTCCGTCGGCCGCCAACGGCGCCGAGGGCCGGCCGTCCAAGCCGATCACCGTGAAGTCTGACGAGCGGGGCGAATTCGTGCTCGACCACGGCGCGGTCGTCGTCGCGGGCATCACCTCGTGCACAAACACCTCCAACCCGTCGGTCATGCTGGGCGCGGCACTGCTGGCCAAGAAGGCCGTCGAGAAGGGCCTGACCTCCAAGCCGTGGGTCAAGACCAACATGGCGCCGGGCTCGCAGGTCGTCACCGACTACTACAACAAGGCCGGCCTGTGGCCGTACCTGGAGAAGCTGGGCTACTACCTGGGCGGCTACGGCTGCACCACGTGCATCGGCAACACCGGTCCGCTGCCCGACGAGATCTCCAAGGCCATCAACGACAACGACCTTTCGGTGACCGCGGTGCTCTCGGGTAACCGCAACTTCGAGGGCCGAATCTCCCCCGACGTCAAGATGAACTACCTGGCGTCTCCGCCGCTGGTGATCGCCTACGGCATCGCGGGCACGATGGACTTCGATTTCGAGACCGATCCGCTCGGGCAGGACCAGGCGGGCAATGACGTCTTCCTCAAGGACATTTGGCCGTCGGCGGCCGAGATCGAGGAGACCATCGCGTCTTCGATCAACCGGGAGATGTTCACCGACTCCTACGCCGATGTGTTCAAGGGCGACGACCGCTGGCGTTCCCTGTCCACCCCGGAGGGCAACATCTTCGAGTGGGACGACGCCTCCACCTACGTGCGCAAGGCGCCGTACTTCGACGGCATGCCCGCCGAGCCGGAGCCGGTCGGCGACATCAAGGGCGCCAGAGTCCTTGCCCTGCTGGGCGATTCGGTGACCACCGATCACATCAGCCCGGCAGGTTCGATCAAGCCGGGCACCCCGGCCGCGCAGTACCTGGACGCCAACGGCGTTGCGCGCAAGGACTACAACTCGCTGGGGTCGCGACGCGGCAACCACGAGGTGATGATCCGTGGCACCTTCGCCAACATCCGGCTGCGCAACCAGCTGCTCGACGACGTCTCCGGCGGCTACACGCGGGACTTCACCCAGCCCGGCGGCCCGCAGGCGTTCATCTACGACGCCTCGGTGAACTACAAGGAGGCCGGCATCCCGCTGGTCGTCCTGGGCGGCAAGGAATACGGCTCGGGCTCCTCGCGTGACTGGGCGGCCAAGGGCACCGTGCTGCTCGGCGTCAAGGCCGTCATCACCGAGTCCTTCGAGCGCATCCACCGGTCGAACCTGATCGGTATGGGCGTCATCCCACTGCAGTTCCCGGCGGGTGAGTCGGCTGCGAGCCTCAAGCTCGACGGCACCGAGACCTTCGACATCACCGGCATCGAGGATCTCAACAAGGGCAAGACGCCGAAGACTGTGAAGGTGACCGCCACCAAGGAAGACGGATCCAAGGTGGAGTTCGACGCGGTCGTCCGCATCGACACCCCCGGCGAGGCCGACTACTACCGCAACGGCGGCATCCTGCAGTACGTTCTGCGCAACATGCTGAAGTCGAAGTAATCCTGAATCCGACAACCGAAGCAGCACAGGCGCGGCGCCGAGCCGCGCTTGGGCGAGGAGTTCTCCAGTGCCCAGGGTGACGGACGATCATCTTGCCGCCCGGCGTCGTCAGATTCTCGACGGCGCCCGGCGCTGCTTCGGTCAGTACGGATATGAGAGTGCGACCGTGCGACGGCTCGAAGAAACCATCGGGCTGTCGCGCGGCGCAATCTTTCATCACTTCAAGGACAAGGACACCTTGTTCTTCGAACTGGCCAGGGAGGACGCCGAGCGGATGGCCGAAGTGGCCGCCCGCGAAGGCCTGATCCAGGTGATGCGGAACATGCTTGCCGCGCCCGAGCAGTTCGACTGGCTGGCCACCCGGCTGGAAATCGCCCGCAAGCTGCGCAACGATCCGGCCTTTCACCAAGGCTGGGCGGAACGGTCCGCCGAGCTGGATGCCGCGATCACCGAGCGCCTGCGCCGCCAGAAACAGGCCGGGCGCCTACGTGACGACGTGCCGAGTGCGGTCCTGCACATCTACCTGGATCTGGTTCTCGACGGCCTGGTAGCCCGCATCGCCTCCGGCGAGGACCCGAAGAACCTCACCGCGGTGCTGGACCTGGTCGAGGACAGCGTGCGGCAGCAGACGCCGGCGGATAGCTGAATCTTGCTACCGCACAGCGGTTGTGCTCATCACACCCTCGACCGGGTGCGGTGGTTGGGACCGCCGCGGCTGCGCATCGTCGTTCCCGACTCACGCAGCAAGCTGTGGATCGAGCCGTAAGAACGTCCGGTCGTCGCCACAAGCGTGCGGATGCTGGCACCCCCCTCGTACGCCTTTCGAAGTTCTGCCAGCAGCTCGCCGCGATTCTTGTTCATTTCCCTCATCGACATCTCCCCGCTTGTGATGTCCCGACGGATACCCAGAGTAGGAACCACCCACACACCGAGGGGTCGATTTGTCCAACGTCTTAAATTGACGTTCTCGAAGGTGCGGTGGTTCTTGAGAATTCGCTGTCAGGCGAGCTCGATGAGATCCCGGTATTCGGTGGACCAGAAGTCCTCGGTACCGTCCGGCAGTAGCACCACGCGCTGCGGATCGAGGGCCTCGGCTGCGCCCGGATCGTGGGTAACCAGCACCACCGCACCCTGGTAGCTGCGCAGCGCGTCGAGAACCTGCTCTCGTGACGCGGGATCGAGGTTGTTGGTCGGCTCGTCCAGCAACAACACATTGGCCGTCGAAGCAACCAGGCCGGCCAGCGCCAACCGCGTCTTCTCACCGCCGGACAGCGTGCCGGCGGGCTGATCCAGCTGCGGGCCGGTGAACATGAACGCGCCCAACAGACCTCGAAGGTCCTGCTCCCCGGTGTCCGGCGCGGCGTGGCGGATGTTCTCCCAGACGGTCGACTCGTTGTCGAGGGTGTCGTGTTCCTGGGCGAAGTATCCGATCTTGCACCCGTGCCCGGGTTCCAGGACTCCGGCGTCGGCGGTCTCAGCACCGGCGAGCAGGCGCAGCAATGTCGTCTTGCCCGCACCGTTGAGTCCGAGCACCACCACCCGGGATCCGCGGTCGATCGCCAGATCGACACCGGTGAAGATCTCCAGCGACCCGTAGGTCTTGGTCAGCCCCTTGGCCACCAGTGGGGTCTTACCGCACGGCGCCGGCGTGGGGAACTTGATGCGGGCCACCTTGTCGGCCACCCGCTCGGCGTCGAGCTCGGCGATCATCCGCTCGGCCCGACGCAACATGTTCTGTGCGGCAACGGCTTTGGTGGCCTTTGCGCCCATCTTGGCGGCCTGGGCGCGCAACGCGCCGGCCTTCTTCTCGGCGTTGGCACGTTCGCGGCGACGACGCTGTTCGTCGGTCGCGCGCGCATCGAGGTACTTCTTCCAGCCCATGTTGTAAACGTCGGCCTCACCGCGTACCGCGTCGAGGAACCACACCCGGTTGACGACCTCGTCGAGCAGCTCGACATCGTGGCTGATGACCACGAGTCCACCGGTGTGGTTGTGAAGGAAGTCGCGAAGCCAGCCGATCGAGTCGGCGTCGAGGTGGTTGGTGGGCTCGTCGAGCAGCAGCGTGGTGGCAGATCCCGAACCGGTGTCGCTGGCCGCGAACAGGATGCGGGCCAGCTCGACACGCCGGCGCTGGCCACCGGAGAGCGTGCGCAGCGGCTGTGTCAGCACCCGATCGGGCAGGCCCAGGCTGGCGCAGATCCGGCCGGCCTCGCTCTCGGCGGCGTAACCACCCAGCGCCGAGAACCGCTCCTCCAACTGCCCGTAGCGGCGCACCGCTTTGTCGCGGGCCGCATCATCGGCCACCTCGGCCATCAAGACCTGCTGCTTCTCCAGGTCCGCCAGCAGCGTGTCGAGACCGCGAGCCGAGAGCACCCGGTCCCGGGCCAGGACGTCGAGGTCGCCTTCTTTGGGGTCCTGTGGCAGGTAACCGACCTCACCCGTACGCGAGATGCTGCCGGCGTACGGTTCGCCCTCCCCGGCCAGGATGCGCATGGTGGTGGTCTTGCCTGCGCCGTTGCGCCCGACCAGTCCGATCCGGTCGCCGGGCTGCACCCGCAACGCAGAGCCCTCGAAGGACAGCAGCGTGCGCGCGCCGGCGCGGACCTCCAGGTCCGTTGCGGTGATCACGCTGCGTCCTCCTCAGTGTTTGTCTTACTTCTCGTCGGTAAATACGGCGGGGCGCTTCTCCGCGCGCGCGGCAACCGCTTCCTCAAAGTTTGCGGTGAGCAGGCGCACGAAGAGTTGTCCCAGGCCCTCGGCCTGCATGTGCCCCTCCAGACTAGCGGCGTCCAGTCCACTCCAAAGAGTGCGCTTGGTCAACTCGATACCCGGCCGGGAGAACGCCGCCATGCGGTCCGCCATCGCGTAGCAGGTGTCCAGGAGCGCCTCCTCGGCCACCACGCTGGAGACCAAACCGATGCGCTCTGCCTCCTGCGCGTCGACGTCACGGCCGGTCAACATGATCTCGAACGCCCGTGACGACCCGATGGCCCGCGGCAGCAGGTAGGACAAGCCCAGCTCACTGGCGGTAAGCCCGTTGTTGATCCCGGCGGCGCGGAAGTAGGCACCTTCGGCGGCGACCCGGACGTCACACGCCAGCGCCAGGCAGAGACCACCCCCGATGGCCGCGCCGTTGACGGCGGCGATCACCGGCTGGTGCAGCCGGCGTAGGGCGAGAATCACATCGTCGAGGATCTCCATCGACCGCAGGGCGTACGTCGGTCTGGTCAGACCGACGACGTGCGGAACCGAGCCGGCCGACTTGTGATCGGCCCCGGACGAGAAGCCGCGGCCGGCCCCGGTCAGCACCACGACGCGCACGCTGTTGTCGTAGCGGAGCTCTTCGAGGACGCCCTTGAGCGGCACCATGACGTCGAACGCCATCGAGTTCATCCGCTCAGGCCGGTTGAGGGTCACCAGGGCCACGTCCGGTCGCGGACGGTCAACCAGTACGAATTCGTTCTGCGCAGTCACGGACAGCACGCTATCGCGTGCCGTTCATCACACCTGTTCGGCGTCGCCCTGAGCGGCCTGCTCTTTCATGGCCGCATCGATGTCGAATTCCTTGATCTTCTGAACCAGATCCTCCAGCGCCGCCGGCGGCAGTGCTCCGGCCTGGTTGAAGACCAACTTGCCCTTCTTGAACGCCATCAGGGTCGGGATCGACCGGATGTCGGCAGCCGCGGCGAGCCCCTGCTCGGCCTCGGTGTCCACCTTGGCGAAGACAACGTCGGGGTGCTGCTCGGAGGCGGCCTTGAACGTCGGCGCGAACGCACGACACGGTCCGCACCACGACGCCCAGAAATCCACCAGCACGATGTCGTTGTCGTTGACGATGTCATTGAACTGGTCTGCGGTGATGTCCTGCGTGCTCACACTTTTCCTAACGTCGGATTGATACAGCCTGTTCCCAGCATTGTGGTCGAGCAAACCGGAACCCGCGAGCACCAGCCAGTCTCAACCTGTGCGCGTCCGTCCCGGTCGATCAGCGCGGACGGCCACCGCAAACCAGCACCGAAGCGGGATCACACCCCGCTGAAACCCGGCGATCCCCACCCCACAGCCAGTTTGCAGCAGATGAGAAGCAAAGCAGCAGAAAACAATTGGACGCGGCCGCAGCCGGACTTGCGTACTATCAGAGCATGCCGTGCGTTGACCGGCGCACTGTGCTTGCCGGCATCACGTTGGGCGTGATTTCCGCCCTGACCCGGGCACCCGTGGCTAGCGCCATCCGGGTACCCATACCGCTCGCGCGGATGCCGGTGGCGGTGATCTCCCGGCTGCCCGGAGAGGGCAACCAGTTGGCTCTCACCGTCGACGACGGTAAGAGCAGTATGGTGGTCGGCGCGTTCGCGCAGTTCTGCCGTGACACCGGGACCAGGCTGACCTTCTTCGTCAACGGTGACAACGCTTCCTGGACCGACAACGCGCCGGCACTGCGGCCGATGGTCGACTCCGGCCAGATCCAGATGGGCAACCACACCTGGTCCCATCCGTTCCTGAACCAGCTGTCGCTTGCCCGGGTCGGCGACGAGATCCGGCGGAACGCCGACTTCTTGCGCAACACTTACGGCAGCGACGGAACCCCGTACTTCCGGCCGCCGTACGGCGTGCACAATGCCGACATCGACGGCGTCGCAGCAGACCAGGGATACACGACGGTGACGATGTGGAGCGGCACCGTCGGAGATTCACTCCCCGAGAACGAAGCCAGCCTGATCGCGGCGGCCACCCGCTCGTTCAACCCACAGCAGATCATCCTGGCGCACGCCAACCTGCCGACGGTCACGCACTGCTACGCCCAGCTCCACGATCTGATCACGAGCCGCAATCTGCAGACGGTCACCCTGCGAGACGCGTTCGGCTGACCTCACGCGGCCCCCGACAGTGAAACCGAGCGCGC
The DNA here is from genome assembly GCF_004762045.1 of Mycobacterium sp. DL99. GTDB lineage: Bacteria > Actinomycetota > Actinomycetes > Mycobacteriales > Mycobacteriaceae > Mycobacterium. The sequence continues at coordinate 3,021,732 of NZ_SJOM01000007.1, read as the reverse complement.
CCCGCCGAAAGCCGCTGATCTACCGGCCAGCCGTCACGCTGGCACGTCCCGCTGATACGGGCGTTTCGACTCGAATCGCCAGATGGCGTGGTCGAGGTCGATGACGTTCCAACCGCCCGCTTCTGCCGTCGCATAGACCAGTTCGGCCGCCCGGACCGCATCGACCGGCCCCACTTCCCGACAGACATAGCCGAGCACCATCCGGTCGGCTTTCACGCCAGGGATCTTCGCCAAGATCTGCGCGTACTCCCAGGTAATTCCGGACCGCTGCCCCGGCACGGCACACCAGGCCGCCTTGACTTCTTCGCGGCGGGGCTCGTCTTCGACCATCGCCCGCAGCTCGTCGGTCGTCCGAATACCCAGGGCGACAAGCACTTCCGCTGCCTGCGCGACGGCCACGGACTTCAGTGGAGCGCTCACCGCGGTCGATGTGGGCCGACGGTTCCCGATCTGCGAGGCCCACGGGTCAGGACCGCCCAGCTCGGCGATGTTCTGTAGGAGCTCGGTGGCGCCATCAGTCTCAGCATCCGCCCCCTGGGCCGCCCGATAGCCGCGGTACCGGGCGACGACCTTCTCAACGGTGACGTAGCGCGCCCCGGTCGAGTAGATCGAATCGATCACACACAGCGCCAACGAATCCGGATATCCGCGCGGGCTGAACCAGCGCTGCGGATCACCGAGATCGCGCAGGCATGCCCCGTACAACTTCTCGACGTCTGAACTCATCGCAGTTCCTTCCGACTGTCCGGGAACTCCATCGGTTCCCGATGAGCTGGAAGCTAGCGCCGTGGGCCGACAAGAAGTCAGCGCAGCGCCAAAGTTATCCACAGGCCTGCCGGGTATTGGCCAGCAGCTGGGCCTGACGCCTGGGCCACCAGGCCAACTCCACCGCCAGAGCCGCCAAGTAGATAACCGACACCACGACATTTCCGACCGAACCGAACACGGCGTCCCACAACGCACTCGCTGCGGCGACGACGAGCACCACCGGCAGCAGCCACCGAAACGGGCGGGCTGTCTCCGCAGCCGCGTGCACTCCCCGGCTGTAATCGCGGGCGGCGTCCACCAATCGCGGATCGTCGATCCGTTCACCGCCGCGGGCAGCCCGCACGACCGCCACCCGATCGGTCCCGGCGAGCTCCTTCGACATCGGCCAGTACCTCGCCATCCGGCGCGCCATCCCGATGCCGTAAAACACGCCGACGATCACGAATACCAGTACGCCCGAGACCCAGAAACCCGAGTCCAGCCAGGCGAGCACACCCACGACCGCGCCCACCCCGGCGCCGATGATCATCGCCCGGCCCACGAAGCCGCTGCGCCAGACGAACGCTGGGACCGTGACCATGAGCCCACACGGTATCCGCAGGAGGCGGGTTTGCTCCCGGGTTACTACCAATCTCCATCGGTGACAACGTCGCCGGGCGCACCCTTCAGCGAGACAACCTTCGTGGGATCGACCGGGACGAACGGCATCTCGCCTTCGCCGAACCACTCGCCGACACTCTTGACGTTCGTCAACGCATCGGCGGCGGCCAAGTCACGAGCGTCGGCGTCGTAGTAGTCGAACCACGGCAGGCCCGCCGCAACGTACGCGTCGCGGTCCACCGGGGTGGGTGGCGAAACCTCACCCGTGATCGCCGTCCACTGAGCCGCGCTACACAGATGCACGAACACCCGCCGCGAGCCAGCCACTCGGCCGGCACCGTATCCGGATAGTCCTGAACCCGGCGTAGCGGAAACGAGCCGAGACTCGGCGGCAGCGGGTGCAACCCGATCTCCGGGATGCGCAACGTCCGTTCGAATCCGACCGTGACCGGCCCCAGGACCAACCGGTTTACGTCAGGACTGTGCCCCATGCGCGCCTCCGTTTCGCCTAGTGGCGATATTGGTAGCACCGGGTGCCGACAAGCCTGTCGGCTGAACGGGGTGGCGCCCAGGAGAGGCGCCCGGCCGTCAGACCGTGAAACCGAGGGCGCGAAGCTGCTCGCGGCCGTCGTCGGTGATCTTGTCCGGCCCCCACGGCGGGTTCCAGACCCAATTGATCTTGATCTCGTTCACCAGGCCCGCGCCCACCAGCGCGGTGCGTGACTGATCCTCGATCACGTCGGTCAGCGGGCAGGCCGCCGAGGTGAGCGTCATGTCGATAAGGGCGACCTTGCCGGCATCACCCTCCTCGACATCGAGGCCGTACACCAGGCCCAGGTCGACGACGTTGATGCCGAGCTCGGGATCCACCACGTCACGCATGGCCTCCTCGACGTCGGCCAGCAGTTCGTCAGAAGCGGTGTCACTCATCGCTTGTCCTCCACGTCGTCGCTGGCCTGCACCAGCGCATCTTTAAAAGCCATCCAACCCAGCAGCGCACACTTCACCCGCGCCGGATACTTGGCGACACCGGCGAACGCGATGCCGTCACCGATTACATCTTCGTCCCCCTCCACGTTGCCGCGTGAGGAAATCATCTCGGTGAATGCCTCGACCGTCTTGAGTGCATCGCCGACGCTCAGGCCGATGACCTGGTCGGTGAGCACCGAGGTGGCGGCCTGGCTGATCGAACAGCCCTGCCCGTCGTACGAGATGTCGGCCACCGTTTCCGCGTCGTCGGAGAGTGCGACCCGCAGCGTCACCTCGTCCCCGCAGGTCGGGTTGACGTGATGTACCTCGGCGGCGAACGGCTCCCGCAGTCCGCGGTGATGCGGATGCTTGTAATGGTCCAGGATCACTTCCTGGTACATCTGTTCCATTTTCACGAGAAGAACTCCACGGCGCGCTTGATGCCGGCCACCAGGCGATCCACCTCGTCGAGCGTGTTGTACACCGCGAACGACGCGCGAGCCGTCGCGGCGATCCCGAAGCGACGATGCAGCGGCCAGGCGCAATGGTGTCCGACGCGTACCGCGACGCCCTCGTCGTCGAGCACCTGCCCGACGTCGTGGGCGTGGATCCCGTCGACCACGAAACTGACCGGGGACCCACGATGATCCATCGTCGTCGGTCCGATGATGCGCACCTGGGGAAGTTCGGACAGTCCTTCCAGCGCGGCCGCGACCAGTTCGGCTTCGTGCGCCTCGACGGCGCCCATCCCGATGTCGCTCAAATACCTTGCCGCAGCAGCTAATCCGACCACCTGCGAGGTCATCGGGGTGCCTGCCTCGAAACGCTGTGGGGCCGCCGCATACGTGGTCTGTTCCATCGTGACGGTCTCGATCATCGAACCGCCTGTGATGAACGGCGGCATCGCGTTCAACAGCCGCCGCCGGCCGTAGAGGACGCCGATACCCGTGGGGCCGAGCATCTTGTGACCCGAGAATGCCGCGAAATCGACGTCGAGAGCGTGGAAGTCGACCGGCTGGTGCGGCACCGACTGGCACGCGTCCAGCACGGTCAGAGCGCCGACCGTCTTGGCCCGCGACACCAATTCGTCGACTGGGGCAACCGCACCTGTGACGTTCGAATGATGGCTGAACGCCACCACTTTCACCCGCTCGTCGAGCTCCAGCGAATCCAGATCGATGCGGCCGTCATCGGTGACGCCATACCATCTCAGCGTCGCACCGGTGCGCTGGGCCAATTCCTGCCACGGAATCAGATTTGCGTGGTGCTCCAGCTCGGTGGTGACGATGACATCGCCGGGGCCGACGGCAGTCTCGAACCGCTTGTCCCCCAGCACATACGACACCAGGTTGATCGACTCGGTGGCGTTCTTGGTGAACACCAATTCGTCGGTCTCGGCACCGACGAACGCCGCGATGTCGGCACGGCCCTGCTCGTAGGCGTCGGTGGCCTCTTCCATCAGCTGATGCGCACCGCGGTGCACCGCACCGTTGGAGGTGGTGAGGAATTCCCGTTCTGTGTCGAGGACCTGTAGCGGCTTCTGCGACGTCGCACCGGAATCCAGGTACGCGAGCTGTTTCCCACCGCGCATCACCCGGCTCAGGATCGGGAAATCAGCTCGGATCCTGGCCAGCCCGGCTTGGTCCAATGTCGCCGCCGAGGTGGTCATCTCAGGCTCCGACGGCTTGGGTGAAGCGCACGTATCCGTTCTCTTCGAGCTCGTCGGCGAGTTCGGGCCCGCCCGATTCGACGATGCGCCCACCCACGAACACATGCACGAACTGCGGCTGGATGTAGCGCAGGATCCGGGTGTAGTGGGTGATCAGCAGAACGCCGCCGTGCTCGGCTTCGGCATAGCGGTTGACGCCCTCGCTGACGATGCGCAGCGCGTCGACGTCCAGGCCCGAGTCGGTCTCGTCGAGGATCGCGATCTTCGGCTTGAGCAGGCCGAGCTGCAGGATCTCGTGGCGCTTCTTCTCGCCACCGGAGAAGCCCTCGTTGACGCTGCGCTCACCGAACGCCGGGTCGATATCCAACTCGTCCATCGCGGCCTTGACTTCCTTGACCCAGTGGCGCAGCTTCGGTGCCTCGCCCCGAACGGCGGTGGCCGCCGTGCGCAGGAAGTTCGACATCGACACCCCGGGCACCTCGACCGGGTACTGCATGGCCAGGAAGAGGCCCGCGCGCGCCCGCTCGTCGATGCTCATCTCGAGGACGTCCTTGCCGTCGAGGGTGATCGAACCGGAGGTGACGGTGTACTTCGGGTGCCCGGCGATGGCGTAGGACAGCGTCGACTTGCCGGAGCCGTTGGGGCCCATGACCGCGTGGGTCTCCCCCGACTTCACGGTCAGGTCGACACCCTTGAGGATCGGGATCTCGGTGTTCTCAGCGCCTTCGGCGGCGTTGACCGAGACGTGCAGGTCCTTGATTTCCAGAGTGGTCATTAGTGCGTAGCTTTCGATTCGGTGATGGCAAGTTCTTTTTCGATGGCTGCGGTCAGGCGCTCACGCACCTCGGGGACAGCGATCTTGGCGATGATCTCGTTGAAGAATCCGCGTACGACCAGGCGGCGGGCCTGATCCTCGGGGATGCCGCGGGCGCGCAGGTAGAACAACTGCTCGTCGTCGAAACGTCCGGTGGCACTGGCGTGCCCGGCACCGACGATCTCGCCGGTCTCGATCTCCAGGTTGGGTACCGAATCGGCGCGGGCGCCGTCGGTGAGCACCAGGTTGCGGTTCACCTCGAAGGTGTCGGTACCGGTGGCCTCGGCCCGGATCAACACGTCGCCGATCCACACCGTGTGCGCGTCGGGCTTCTTGGAGTCCGGATCTCCCTGCAGGGCGCCCTTGTAGAGGACGTCGGACTTACAGTGCGGCTGGGCGTGGTCGACCAGCAACCGCGACTCGAAGAACTGACCGTCGTCGGCGAAGTACGTACCGAGCATCTTGGCGTCACCGCCGGGCCCGGTGAACCGCACGGTGGCCGAGGTGCGCACGACATCGCCACCGAGGGTGACGTTGACGTGCCCGAGCACCGCGTCCTTGCCGAGCTTGGCGTGGTGGGAGCTGACGTGCACCATGTCGTCGGCCCAGTCGGCGATCCAGATGACGCCGAGGCCGGCCGCGTCACCGACGATGATCTCGACGTTGTCGGCGTAGGTTCCGCTGCCGCGCAGATCGACCACGACGATCGCCCGGGACAGTTCCTCCACCCGGATCTGAAGGTGGCCATAGCCCACGGTGTCCACACCGGGCCCGTCGACGACGATCTCGATCGGCTCGGCCACCTCGGTGTCGCGCTTGACCGTCACCACCGTCGCCGTCTCGAACGACGAGTAGGCCTGGGCGGCAACGCGATCGGTGGGCACACCGCCCTCGCCGAGACGCTTGTCGTCGCGGCCGACGGTCTCCACGGTCACACCCGGCCGCTCGGTCACGGTGATGCCGGCCTTGCCGTTCGCGACAGCCGAGCCGTCGTGTAGACCGCGAAGCCTCTTGAGCGGGGTGAATCGCCACAGCTCGTCGCGACCGCCAGGCACCTCGAAGGCGTTGACATCGAACGATGCGAACAGCTCGCCCTTGTTGGCGGCAGCCAACGTTGAGCCTGAGCTGTGAGCGGCCGTTGCTCCGTCAGTCAGATTCTGTGTCACTTAACCGACCGCGCCTTCCATTTGCAGCTCGATCAGCCGGTTCAGCTCGAGCGCGTATTCCATGGGCAGTTCCTTGGCGATGGGCTCGACGAAGCCGCGCACCACCATCGCCATCGCCTCGTCCTCGGTCATACCGCGGCTCATCAGGTAGAACAGCTGATCCTCGCTGACCTTCGACACCGTGGCCTCATGACCCATCGTCACGTCGTCCTCGCGGATGTCGACGTACGGGTAGGTGTCCGAGCGACTGATCGTATCGACCAGCAGCGCATCGCATTTCACGCTCGACTTGCTACCGTGCGCGCCCTTGTTGATCTGGACCAGGCCGCGGTAGGAGGCTCGGCCGCCGCCACGGGCCACCGACTTGGACACGATGTTCGACGACGTGTTCGGGGCCAGGTGCAGCATCTTGGCGCCGGTGTCCTGGTGCTGGCCCTCACCGGCGAACGCCACCGAGAGCACCTCACCCTTGGCGTGCTCACCGGTCATCCAGACCGCCGGGTACTTCATGGTGACCTTGGAGCCGATGTTGCCGTCGATCCACTCCATGGTGGCGCCGGCCTCGGCCCGGGCCCGCTTGGTGACCAGGTTGAAGACGTTGTTCGACCAGTTCTGGATCGTGGTGTACCGCACCCGCGCACCGGGCTTCACGATGATCTCCACGACAGCGGAGTGCAGTGAATCGGACTTGTAGATCGGCGCGGTACAACCCTCGACGTAGTGCACGTAGGAGCCCTCGTCGGCGATGATCAGCGTCCGCTCGAACTGGCCCATGTTCTCGGTGTTGATCCGGAAGTAGGCCTGCAGCGGGATGTCGACGTGCACACCCGGCGGCACGTAGATGAACGAACCTCCCGACCACACCGCGGTGTTCAGCGCCGAGAACTTGTTGTCGCCGGCCGGGATCACCGTGCCGAAGTACTTCTTGAAGATCTCGGGCTGCTCACGCAGCGCGGTATCGGTGTCCAGGAAGACCACACCCTGGGCCTCGAGGTCCTCACGAATGGAGTGGTAGACCACCTCGGACTCGTACTGCGCGGCCACGCCGGAAACCAGACGCTGCTTCTCAGCCTCCGGGATACCCAGCTTGTCGTAGGTGTTCTTGATGTCTGCCGGCAGGTCGTCCCACGTGGCGGCCTGCTTCTCACTGGAGCGCACGAAGTACTTGATGTTGTCGAAGTCGATGCCCTCGAGGTTGGAACCCCAGTTCGGCATGGGCTTCTTGTCGAAGGTGCGCAGCGCCCGCAGCCGGGTCTCCAGCATCCATTCCGGCTCGCTCTTCTTGGCCGAGATGTCACGCACGACGGCTTCGGACAGGCCGCGCTGCGCACTGGCGCCTGCGACGTCCGAGTCCGACCAGCCGTAGCCGTAGTTGCCCAGCGACGCGATGGTCTCTTCCTGGGTCAATGGCGTTTCGGGCGTGATGGTCATGTCGCCGCTCCTTGTTTGATCGTGGCGGTCGTCCGGGCGCGGGCTGTGCTCCGAACCTTGGTCGAACTGTCTGTACTTGCCTTGTTTTCGACGCTGTCCGCATCGAGTGGGACGTGAGTGGTGCAGGCGCAGTCACCGTTGACGATGGTGGCCAGGCGCTGCACGTGGGTGCCCAGAATCTCGGCGAACGCCTCGTTCTCCGTCTCACAGAACTCCGGGAACTCTTCGGCGACGTGCGAAACCGGGCAGTGATGCTGACAGATCTGCACACCGTGGATCGGGCCGTCCACCGGATTCGTTGTGGTGGCATACCCGGCCCTACTCAACGCGCCGGCCACCCGCTCGGCGGTGTCGGCGACTCCGCCCGGCCCCTCGGTGACCCCGGCCAGGATGGTGTCCATCCGGCGCCGCGCGAACGTCCGCACGGCTTCCTTGCCACCGATTTCGCGCAACTGCCGAATCGCAGCGACCGCGAGGTCGTCGTAGGTGTGGCCGAGTTTGGCGCGCCCCGCAGCAGTCAACCGGTAGCGCTTGGCGGGGCGACCCCGACCGTTGTGCTGCCACGCAGCGGCGGCGCTGGCTTGCGCATCGCCGGCCTCGATCAGGGCATCGAGGTGACGACGCACGCCGGCAGCCGAAATGCCGAGCCGCTCGCCGATCTGCCCGGCCGTGATGGGCCCCTCCAGCAAGAGGTGGATGATCGCGCGCCGAGTATGTCCGTCGGAAGCCGGCACCACGTCGTTGACCGGCTTCGGCGCACTGACCGAAGCCGAGCCCGCAGCCGCCCGACGTATTTTCACAACACCATTGTGACGGAATTCCCCGCGGGGTTCTAGCAAGGGCACCCTTACGTGACCTGGGCCACCGTTGCGTGGCGAAGACCGCGTCCGCCGACGGTTACGCTGCCCTGATGGCAAGCCGCCTGTCGACCTTCAGCTCATCGATCGCCCGGTGGCACGGCGACGAACGCACCGTCGGGTCCCCGCTCAATCCCGCCGAGGTCATCGCGCAGCGCCGTACCCGGCTGTTCGGGGCCACCGGAACCGTACTCATGGCGATCGGCGCCCTCGGCGCGGGCGCCCGCCCCGTCGTGCAGGATCCGACCTTCGGCGTCCGGCTGCTCAACCTGCCCTCCCGCATCCAGACCGTGTCGCTGACCATGACCACCACCGGCGCGGTGATGATGACGCTGGCCTGGCTCATGCTGGGACGCTTCGCCCTCGGCCCACGCCGGATGTCGCGCAGCCAGCTCGACCGCACGCTGTTGCTGTGGGCCATACCCCTGCTGATCGCGCCGCCGATGTACAGCAAGGACGTCTACTCGTATCTGGCCCAGAGCGAGATCGGGTACATCGGGCTCAACCCCTACAAGGTCGGCCCGGCGACCGGTCTCGGGCTCGATCACGTGTTCACGTTGTCGGTGCCCAGCCTGTGGCGCGAGACCCCGGCGCCGTACGGACCGCTTTTCCTGTGGATCGGCGAGAGTATCTCCGCCCTGACCGGCGAGAACATCGTCGCCGCCGTGCTGTGCCACCGCGTCGTGGTGCTTCTCGGTGTCGGCCTCATCGTCTGGGCCACACCGCGGCTGGCCCGGCGCTGTGGCGTCGCCGAGGTCAGCGCTCTGTGGCTGGGCGCCTGTAATCCCCTGCTGTTCATGCACCTGGTGGCCGGGATCCACAACGAGGCGCTGATGCTCGGGCTGATGCTGGCCGGCACGGAGTTCGCGTTGCGCGGCATCGACGCCACGGCTCCATTAATTCCCCGGCCACTGACCTGGCCGCACTCACGCGAGGACTGGGAGCACTGGTATCCCGCGGCGATGCTGCTGGCCGGCACGGTGCTGATCACCCTGTCCTCCCAGGTCAAGCTGCCGTCACTACTGGCACTCGGATTCGTGGCGATGGCCCTGGCCTGGCGTCTGGGCGGCACGATCAAGGCGTTTTTCGTGGCGAGCATCCCACTCGGCACGGTGTCTATAGCAGTGATGGCCCTGATCGGCTGGGCCAGCGGGCTGGGCTTCGGGTGGCTGGGCACCCTGGGCACGGCCAACGTGGTGCGCAGTTGGATGTCACCGCCGACACTGCTGGCCCTGGGCACCGGCCAGGTCGGCATCCTGCTGGGGCTCGGCGATCACACCACCGCGGTACTCGCCCTGACCCGCGCCATCGGCGTCTTCCTGATCGCGATCCTGGTCAGCTGGCTGCTGCTGGCCGTGATGCGCGGCCGCCTGCATCCCGTGGGCGGTCTGGGCGTCGCCCTCGGCGGCACGATTCTGCTGTTCCCGGTGGTCCAACCGTGGTATCTGCTGTGGGCGGTGATCCCGTTGGCCGCGTGGGCAACCCGGCCGGGGTTCCGCGGATCCACGATCGCCATCACGCTGGTCGTCGGCATCTTCGGTCCGACGGCCAACGGCGACCGGTTCACGTTGTTCCAGATCGTGATGGCGACGCTGGCCAGCGCGCTGATCGTGCTGATCCTGATCGGGCTGACGTGGCGCCGGCTACCGTGGCGCGCGTCACGTCAGACGGACACAAGCCCACCGCCGGCACGCACGCAGTCCCCCGACGCCTACGCTGAATCCCCGTGACCTCGCGTTCTGAACATCCGGTGCTGCTCCGCGGCGTCAGCAAGCGCTACGGATCGACAACAGCGGTCGCCAACCTCGACCTCGACGTGCAACGCGCCGAGGTGCTCGCCCTGCTCGGCCCGAACGGCGCGGGCAAGACCACCACCGTCGAGATGTGCGAGGGCTTCATCCGCCCCGACGGCGGCCGCGTCGAGATCCTCGGCCTGGATCCCGTTGCGGACAACGCGCAGTTGCGCGAACGGATCGGCGTGATGCTGCAGGGCGGCGGCGGGTACCCCGCAGCGAAGGCCGGCGAGATGCTCAATCTGGTCGCCTCCTACGCCGCCGATCCCCTCGACCCGGCCTGGTTGATGGACACCCTCGGCCTGACCGAATCCGCCCGCACCACCTACCGGCGGTTGTCGGGCGGTCAGCAACAACGCCTGGCACTGGCCTGCGCCGTGGTGGGCCGCCCGGAGTTGGTCTTCCTCGACGAGCCCACCGCCGGAATGGACGCCCACGCCCGAATTGTGGTGTGGGAGTTGATCGATGCGCTGCGCCGCGACGGTGTCACGGTCGTGCTGACGACCCACCATCTCACCGAGGCCGAAGAACTCGCCGACCGGATCGTCATCATCGATCACGGCGTTGCAGTCGCCACCGGCACACCGGCCGAGCTGACCCGCAGCGGTGCCGAGAACCAGCTGCGGTTCAGCGCGCCACGCAAGCTCGACCTGTCCCTGCTGGCGGCCGCCCTACCGGAGAACTACAAGGCCACCGAGACCGCTCCCGGCGAGTACCTGGTCGAGGGGCACATCGATCCGCAGGTGCTGGCCACCGTGACAGCGTGGTGCGCCCGACTCGACGTGCTCGCCACCGATATGCGAGTGGAGCAGCGCAGCCTCGAAGATGTTTTCCTCGACCTGACAGGACGGGAGCTGCGGTCATGACGAGTGCTACGAATCGATTCGCCCCGGGCACCTTCTCCCCGGACCCCCGCCCGGCCAAGGTGCCGGCCATGCTGGCCGCCCAGTTCGGGCTGGAACTGAAGTTGCTGCTGCGCAACGGCGAACAGCTGCTGCTGACGATGTTCATCCCCATCACGCTGCTGGTCGGGATGACACTGCTGCCGCTGGGCTCGTTCGGCGACAATCGGGCGGCGACCTTCACTCCGGCCATCATGGCCCTGGCCCTGATCTCCACGGCGTTCACCGGGCAGGCCATCGCGGTGGCTTTCGACCGCCGCTACGGGGCCCTGAAACGGCTCGGCGCCACCGCGCTCCCGGTGTGGGGAATCATCGCCGGCAAGTCGCTGGCAGTCGTGACCGTCGTGTTCTTGCAGGCGATCCTGTTGGGCGCCATCGGTTTCGCGCTGGGTTGGCGCCCTTCACCGGCGGGGCTGGCGCTGGGTGCGGTGATCATCGCCCTGGGGACGGCCACGTTCGCCGCGTTGGGGCTGTTGCTCGGCGGCACCCTCAAGGCCGAGATCGTGCTGGCCCTGGCGAACCTGCTGTGGTTCGTGTTCGCCGGTCTCGGCGCGCTGACCCTCGAAGGCGGCCCGGTTCCGTCGGCGCTGCGCTGGGCTGCCCGGCTCACGCCATCGGGAGCCCTCACCGAATCCCTGACCCAGGCGATGACGGTGTCGATGGACTGGTTCGGCGTGGCCGTCCTTGCGGTGTGGGGTGCCGTCGCCGCGATCTGCGCGCTGCGCTGGTTCCGGTTCACCTGATTCACACCAGCCCTACTACGGGCTGTAGTTCCTGATCAACTACGATCAGCCCGTGCCCGGCGGAACAGCTTTCCAGCGACTGGTCGATCTGCTGCCCATGCCGAGTCTTCGGGTCCAGCGCCTGATCGCGTTCCTGGTGATCCTCACCCAGGGCGGTATCTCGGTCACCGGGGCGATCGTCCGGGTCACCGCGTCCGGACTGGGCTGTCCTACCTGGCCCCAGTGTTTCCCGGGCAGCTTCACGCCCGTCCCGCATGCCGAAGTCGCCGTCGTGCACCAGGTGGTCGAGTTCGGCAACCGGATGATCACCTTCCTGGTGGTACTGACCGCCATCGCCGCCGTCCTGGCCGTGACCAGGGCCCGCCGTCGCCGCGAGGTGTTGATCTACGCCTGGCTGATGCCGGCGTCCACCGTGGTCCAGGCGATCATCGGCGGCATCACGGTGCGGACCGGCCTCCTGTGGTGGACCGTGGCCATCCACCTGCTCGCATCTATGGCGATGGTCTGGCTCGCGGTTCTGCTGTTCGTCAAGATCGGTCAGCCCGACTCCGGTGCGCCCACCGCAGCCGCGCCGAAACCGTTGCGGCAGTTGACCGCGCTGAGCGCCGTCATCCTGGCCGCAGTCCTGGTGACGGGCACGCTGGTGACCGGCGCCGGCCCGCATGCCGGGGACAAGAGCCTGGATCGCGTGGTCCCGCGTTTACAGGTCGAGATCACCACGCTGGTGCACATGCATTCGTCGCTGCTCGTCGCCTACCTGTCGCTCATCATCGCGTTGGGATTCGGACTCACCGCGGTGCGCGCACCACGCCCGGTCATGGTCCGCCTCGGTGTCCTGGTGGCACTGGTGTGCGCACAGGGGCTGATCGGGATCGTGCAGTTCTACACCGGGGTGCCCGCCGTCCTGGTCGCGGTGCACGTCGCCGGCGCGGCCGCCTGCACCGCGGCCACCGCGGCGCTGTGGGCGTCCATGCGTGAGCGGGTGCGACCCGCCGGTGATAGCGCGGCGGACTCCGACCACTGACTGTTGGGGCATCAGCACCGATCCGGCCCGGCGCGCCCACACCTGTGATTGCTGTGAATAATTCACAACAGTCCCCTACGCTGCAACCATGGCACCAGGCATGAACGCCCACGCGCGGCGGGCGGCGATCGCCGCGCGGATCCACACCGACCGCGAAGTCGATTTCACCACCCTGGCCGACGAATTCGAAGTCTCGGCCATGACCATCCGCCGCGATATCGAACGGCTCGAGGAACAAGGCATCGCCCGCCGGGTACTGGGCGGCGCGATCGCGTTCGGCGGCAAGTCGACCGAACCATCCTTTGCCTCGCGGGCCGCCGATGCCGCCGACGAGAAACTGCATATCGCCCGCGGGGTCGCCGATCTGCTGACTCCGCGCGAAACCGTGATCTTGGACAGCGGCAGCACGGTCCTGGCAGTGGCCCGGGCCCTCAAGGGCCGCAATCTGGGACTCACCGTGATAACGCCCAGTGTGCTGGTGGCCGTCGAACTCGCCGACGAACCCGATACCACCATCCTGCTGACCGGAGGAAAGGTCCGCCCCGGCGAGCTGAGCCTGATCGGCGCCGAGGCCGAGGACTTCTACCAGCGCTACAACTGCGACACCTATGTCATGGGCATCGCCGGAGTGGACGGGAAACGTGGTGCTTCGGAATACCATCGCGAGGAAGGCAATGTGAAGCAGGCCGCCATGCGGGCGGCGGACCGCGTGATCGTGGCCGCCGATGCCACCAAGCTCGGCCGAGTCCAGCTGATCAATGTCGCACCGGTATCGGCCATTTCCATCCTCGTCACCGACGGCCCGCCGACGCATCCCGCGGTCGAGGCCCTGCAGTCGGCCGGAGTTTCGGTGATCTGCGTCAACGCAGAGCGGTCAACTCCAGCGCGCTGACAGCACCGAGTCGTGCCCCTGGGGCCGCGACACCCGGACCCCGGCCTCCTCGGCGATCAGAGCGCCCGCGGCCCAATCGTGCACCGCCAGGTCGTCCTCGACGAACGCGTCGAGACTGCCCTGAGCCAGCAGACACAGATCGACCGCCGCCGCACCGAACCGGCGCATATCGGTGTAATCGGTCATCAGGGCACCGAGTTCGCCCAGTTGCCTGCGCCGAAGACCGGGATCGTAGGACAGCCCGGTACCGACCAGCCGCGCCGACGATTGCACCATCGCGAGCGGCAGACGCCTCTCACTCGATCCCGAGTCGACCTGTGCCCCAAGATTTTTCGCGGCACTCCAGGTTGTGGCCAGCGCGGGCGCACACACCGCGCCGGCCAGCCAGCTACCGTCGGCCATCGACCGCGCCGCCACCGACGTGCCGAAATACGCGATACGCCGGGTGTAGTTGGTGGTGCCGTCGAGCGGGTCTACCACCCACTGCACCGGCCCAACGCCGGTGTGCTCGGCCAACTCCTCGCCGAGCACACCATCGTCGGGCCGAGCGTTCAACAACACGGCGCGCACCGCCTCTTCGGCGGCACGGTCCACGATGGTCACCACATCGCCGGCCGCACTCTTAGTCTCGGCCTGCACCGGTTCACCCCACTGCCGCAGGCACACCGCGGCCCCATGCCGGGCGGCCTCGACCGCCAGGCGGCGCAGCTGTTCACTCATAGCGTCTTGCGGAATTCCTTGACCGCGGTCATCAATTCGGCGGCACGGGAGGCCACGGCGCGGTTCTCGAAGATGCCGCCTTCCTTGAAGTAGGTGCCAACGACCGCCCCGTCCGCGATCGACAACTGGTCGGCAGCGTTGTGGGCGCGCACTCCCGTGTTGACGAACACCGGCACCGCACCCGCGTTGTCCTTGACCACCTGCAATGCCTGGGTATCCGTTGATGCACCCGCGGTCAGTCCGGAGACACAGATACCGTCCGGCTTGGTGGCGAACACGGTGGTGGCGGTGACCGAAGCGAGGTCACGCTCGGCCAGATACACGGCCGACTCCGGAACGATGTTGAACAGCAGCTTCACCCCGTCGCCACCGATGCGGTGACGGTGCCGGGCGACCTCACCGACATTGGTGTTCCACAGGCCGAAGTCGCTGGCGTACACGCCGGTGAAGATCTCGCGGACCCACTGCGCACCGGTGGCCACCGCCAGATCGATGGAGGCCCGCCCGTCCCACAGCACGTTCACGCCGTAGGGCCCCGAGATATCGGGCAGAAGCTCACCGATCACCCGGGCCATGGTGATCGCGGTGATCGGTTCGGTCTTGGTCAGGTACGGCAGGCTGAACTCGTTGGAGAACATCACACCGTCGACGCCGCCCTCCTGCAGCGCCGCCAGCTCACCGCGAGCCCGGTCCACGACCGCACGAATACCGGCGGCCGAGTCGAATCCCGGGTCCCCCGGCAGTGCCGCGAGATGCAGCATCGCGATCACGGGCTTTCGCACAGCAAATACGTCGTCGAGCCAACTGTTCATGGGGCGTCTCTCCGCTTCGTCATCGGCGTGTTTCGCTACAACACCTGTTACTAAATCACAGTGATCGTACAGAATCTCGTGAGATGTCGTGACTATCCCACACATCTTGTGAGAATCTAACAGCGTCAGTAGTGTGGTCCCACCGCGGCAATGGCTGCGCGCAACGCACCCAAGCGAACCCAAGGGGAAGGACGGCATGCCGGAGTTCACGATCGGGATCGACATCGGCACCACGGGCACCAAGACCGTGCTCGTCGATATCGGCCAAGCACGCATCGTCGCCCAGGCCACTTGCGGCGCCCCGCTGTATTCGGACGCCCCCGGGCAGGCGGAAGCCGACCCGGCCAAGTGGCTGGACAATGTGCACGACGGGATCCGCGCCGTATTGGCCGATTCCGGCATCTCCCCCAAGCGGATCGGCGCGCTGTCGACCACCGGCATGGTCCCGGCGGTCGTCCCGGTCGACAGCAACGGTGCGCCGGTTCGCCGCGCCCTGCTGCAGAACGATGCGCGCGCCACAGCGGAGATCACCGAACTCCGAGATGCCCTTGACAACGACGTCGTGCTGCGAGCCACCGGATCGGCGGTGACCCAACAATCCGTGGGGCCCACCGCCCTGTGGCTGCAACGGCACGAACCTGAAATCTGGCGCGCCACCGCACACCTGGTCGGCTCATACGACTGGGTGCTCATGGCCCTCGGTGCTCCCGCGCACGTCGAGCTGAACTGGGCCATCGAATCGGGGCTCGGCACCGTCGACGGACACCGCTTCGAGCCCATGTATGACGCGGCCGACCTGGCAGCCGGGCTGGTGCCGACGGTGCTCTCCCCCGGAGCGCAGGCCGGCGAGCTCAGTGCCGCCGCCGCGGCCGCCACCGGCCTGCCCGCAGGGCTACCGCTGATCGTCGGCGGCGCCGACCACGTGCTCTCGGCCTACGCGGCCGGGATCAACAACGAGGGCGATTGGCTGGTGAAGCTTGGCGGCGCCGGAGACATCCTGGCCGCCGCCGACCACCCGGTGATCGACGCCCGGCTCTACCTCGATGCCCATCCCGTTCCGGGCCGCTGGCTGCCCAACGGCTGCATGGCAACCAGCGGCAGCCTGATCCGCTGGTTCCAGACCCTGTCCGGCGGCATCGACCTGGTGGCACTGGATGAC
The DNA here is from genome assembly GCF_004762045.1 of Mycobacterium sp. DL99. Taxonomy (GTDB): domain Bacteria; phylum Actinomycetota; class Actinomycetes; order Mycobacteriales; family Mycobacteriaceae; genus Mycobacterium. Next base: position 3,005,413 of record NZ_SJOM01000007.1, on the reverse strand, counting down.
GAGGCCGATGCCCGCAGGCCCGCCGAAATCCTCTGTCTCCCCTATTTTCTCGGCGAGAAGAGCCCGCTGCACGACCCCGATCTGCGCGGCGCCTTCGTCGGGCTCGATCTCGCCCACAACCGCGCCGACATGTACCGCTCGGTGCTGGAAGCCATCGCCTACGGCTTCAAACATCACACCGAGGTGTTCGCCTCGATGGGCGTGCCGCTGCGGCGGGCCCTGGTCACCAACGGCGGCAGCCGATCGGTGCTGTGGAAGCAGATCCTCGCCGACGTACTCGACACCCCACTCTCCCCGATCATCGGCCATCCCGGCGCCTCACTCGGCGCGGCGATCATCGCGGCCGTCGGCACCGGCATGCTCGAGGGCTGGGACAGCACCGAGGCCTTCCAGACCGTCGGTGAACCCGTTGTGCCCAACCCCCGACACGTCGACCGTTACGCCGAGGCCTATACCGAATGGCGCGAGCTCGGCGACGTGCTCACCCCCGTTTCCCACCGCATCGCCCGAAAGGCCCGGTCATGACCTCCCCTGACAACTCTGCAACCACCACCGACGCGCCACAGACCGTCGTCGTCACCGGCGCCGGCTCCGGCATCGGCCGGGCGATCGCCACCACCCTGGCCGACCGCGGCTGGCGGGTGGTGGCAACCGATATCGACGAGGTCGCGGCCGAGCAGACCCGCGCCGGTCTGGCCGGAACCGGGCATGAGGCCGGCCGGCTCGATGTCACCGACGCGGCCACCGCCGGCCGGCTCGCTGATGATGTAGCCGACCGCACAGGGCTGCACGCATGGGTCAGCAATGCAGGCATCTCGGCGATGGCCAGCTTTGTCGACGTTTCTCCCGAGCAACTCGACCGCAGCCTCGACATCAACCTCAAGGGCGTGTTCCTATGCGGGCAGGCCGCGGCTCGCGCCATGATCCGCACCGGCGTGCGCGGAACCATCGTCAACACCGCATCGATGGCGGCCAAGCAGGGCCGGGTGCCGTTCCTGGCGGACTATGTAGCCTCCAAGTTCGGCGTGTTGGGTCTCACCCAGGCGATGGCCTATGAGCTTGCCGCCCACGGCATCACTGTCAACAGCGTGTGCCCCGGTTTCGTCGCCACCCCGATGCAGACCCGAGAATTGGAGTGGGAGGCCACCCTGAGCGGCTCCACTCCCGACGGCGTGCGCCAGTCCTGGGTCGATGCCACCCCCCTGGGTCGGTTGCAGACCCCCGACGACGTCGCCCGCGCGGTGGCGTTCCTGGTTTCCGAGGATGCTCGGTTCATCACCGGAGAAGCACTGTCCGTCAACGGCGGTGCCTACATGGATTGAGCGGAATCCGTCCCAGTGAACGCCTCGATCCACCCCACCCGCATCAGGGAAAGTGAGAACGCATGAAAATTCCGATGTTGAGCCGGCGGGCGGCCCGACGTGCCCCGTCCAAGGCGACCCGGTGGTTGCCTGCGGTCGTTGCCGCCGCCGGACTCACCCTGGCCGGCTGCGCCGGCACCGGCGGCTCCGGTGAGCAGAGCTCATCCGGGCTCGGCGATGTTCCGACCGACACCAGCGCCACCGTGCGGGTTCTGATGGAGAATGTGCCGGACACCGACGTCGTGAAAAACCTTGTCGGGCAGTTCAACCAGAAGTACCCCAGCATCAAGGTCCAAATCGAGACCATGACCTTCGACCAGATGCGTGACCGTCTGGTGTCGTCGTTCCAGGCTTCCGAGCCGGCCTACGACCTGATCGTGGTGGACAACCCGTGGATGGACGATTTCGCCGCAGCCGGGTTCCTTGAGCCGCTCAACGACCGGATCTCCTCGACCACCGGGTATGAGCCCAACGACTTCTTCCCGTCGCTGACGGCGATCACCGACGTCGAGGGCACCACGTACGGGGTACCGTTCTATAACTACGCGCTGGGATACATCTACAACACCGGCGATCTCAAGTCGGCCGGCCTGACCGTCCCCACCGATCTGGACGCCCTGGTCTCCACCTCGCAGAAGCTCAAGACCGCCGATCGGGCCGGCATCGCGATGCAGCCCCAGCGCGGCTACAAGATCTTCGAAGAATGGGCCAACTGGCTGTTCGCCGCCGGCGGGTCGATCTACGGCGAGGACGGCAAGCCCACGCTGAACACCGAACAGGCTGCCCGCGCCCTGAACGCCTACATCGACACCTATCGCACCGCTGCCCCGGCCAACAGCCTGGCCTGGGGATTCGACGAGGCCTTCCGCTCGATCTCCAGCGGTAAGGCGGCTTCGATGATCGGCTACAACTGGAACCTGCCCGCACTCAACGACCCCGCCGGAGCTTCGGCGCAGCGTGCCGGCCAGTTCGCCCTGGCCCCCATCCCGGGCGGCAAATCGGCTCTGGGACTGTGGAGTTGGGCCATCCCGGCCAACTCCGGCGCAGCCGACGCAGCCTGGGCGTTCGCCTCCTGGGTGACCTCACCTGAGGTCGACGCGCAGCGGGTCGCCGACGGTGGTGCCGTGATCCGGAAGAGCTCGCTGACCAATCCGAAGGTGCTCGCCGACGGGTATGGCGCCGACTACTACAAGACCGTCGGTGAGATCCTGGCCGACGCGTCCCCCCTCACCCAGGGCAAGGGCGGCGAGGAGATGATCCAGGCGGTCGGCACCGAGCTCAACGACGCCGCCGCAGGCAACAAGAGCGTCACCGACGCACTGCGCGACGCGCAGGCAGCTGCGGAGCGGATCCAGCAGTGACCGTAGGGAATCCGGCGGCCACCATGGCGGGGGTGTCCAAATGAAGTTCAAGTACGGCATGCTCATGCCGTTGCTCGCCCTGTTCGCTGTGGCCGTCGGATTCCCGCTCTGCTACGCGGCCTACTTGTCGCTGACCAACTACAAGCTGACCGATCGTAAGCAGCCTGGTTTCGTCGGCGTGGCGAATTTCACCAACGCCCTGTCGAACTCGGCGTTCTGGGAGGCGTTCGCCACCACCGCGATCTACGTGGTGATCGCGGTGACCGCGGAGCTGGTGATCGGTTTCGCCCTGGCCCTGGCGCTGCATCAGCAGCGCTGGGCCAAGGACCTGTCCCGGGCCATCGTGCTCGCGCCCATGTTCATCACCCCGATCGCGGTCGGGTTGATCTTCCGGTTCCTGCTCAACGACCAAATCGGCGCCGTTCCGGCGCTGCTGCACGCGGTGGGGAGCGACTATGACTTCTTCGGCTCAGGCCGAGCGCTACTGACTCTGGCCTTCATCGATGTCTGGCAGTGGACACCGTTCATGGTCCTGCTGATCCTGGCCGGCCTGGAATCGATGCCCAAGCAACCCATGGAGGCCGCGCGCGTCGACGGTGCCGGGCCGGTCTACCGGTTGCGCCGGGTGCTGATCCCGATGCTCGCCCCGGTGCTCACCGTGGCGGTGCTGCTGCGCGGCCTGGACGCCCTGCGGGTCTTCGAATACGTCTACGCCACCACCCGCGGCGGACCGGGCACCGACACCCAGACGCTGCAGTACTACATGTATCTCGAAGGCATCCAGTTCTTCCGGCTCGCACAGGCCAGTGCCATGGCCTTCATCGTGCTGGCGGTCGTGCTGGTGGTGATCGTGGTGGCGTTTCGCACCATGGAACGCAGCCGGGCCTCGGAAAGGACTGTCCGATGACCCGACCCCGCGGGCTGGAGATCCTGCGTCTCACCGTGCTCACCGCCGCGTTCGTATTCGTCCTGTTTCCCATCGCCTGGGTAGCGCTGGCGAGTTTCAAGACGCCCGAACAGATGTCGGAGCCGTTCCTCATCGCTTTCTCCCCCAGCCTGGCCAACTGGCAGAACGTGCTGGATTCCGGCGTCTTCGCCGCCGCGGGCCGCAGCGCGCTGGTGGGCATCATCACGGTATCGATCAGCCTGGTGGTCGGCAGCATGGGCGCCTACGTCATCGCCAAGTACCGCGCCGGTGGCTCGCTGACCCGGTTCGGCATGCTGGCCGCCCAGGTGGTTCCGCCTGCGGTGATGGTGTTCCCGTTCCTGACCATGGCGCACGCGCTGCGGTTGACCGACACCCTGGCGCCGGTGATCTTCGCGCATCTGTCCTTCGTCCTGCCACTGGTCACCTGGTTTCTAATCGGCTTCTTCGAGGCCGTTCCCGCCTCGTTGGAGGAACAGGCCCGGGTCGACGGTTTCACCCGCTGGCAGGCGTTCCGGATGGTGGTGCTGCCGCAGGTGTACCCGGGTATCGGGGCCGCGGGCATCTTCGGGTTCACCCTGTCGTGGAACGACCTGTTCTACGGGCTGATCTTGGCGCCCGGCAATGCGGCGATCCTGCCGGTGGCGATCGCGAACTTCAACACCTTCCGCGGTGTGCAGATCGGCACCATGAGCGCCGCCATCATGATCGCGATCGTTCCGGTCGTGATCGCCAGCTTCTTCATCCAGCGACGCTTGGTCCAAGGGATCAGCGGCGGCGCGGTCAAGTACTAGACAAGCAAGGATTCGGATATGGCATCGGTGAAGTTCTCCAAGGTCGGAAAGTCTTACGGGACAACGACTGTGGTCTCCGATCTCGACCTGGAATTGACCGACGGCAGCCTGACCGTGCTGGTCGGCCCGTCCGGGTGCGGTAAGACCACATCGCTTCGGATGCTGGCCGGGCTGGAGGAGATCACCTCCGGCAGCATCCACATCGGCGACCGTGATGTGACGGCGCTGGAACCCAAGGAACGCGATATCGCCATGGTGTTCCAGAACTACGCTCTCTACCCGCACCTTACGGTCCGGGAGAACATCGCGTTCCCGTTGCGGGCCAAGCGAATTCCGCGCGCCGAGGCGTTGCGGCGGGCCGATGAGATCGCCGAATCACTCGGCCTGGGCAAGCTGGTCGAGCGTAAACCCAAGGATCTGTCCGGCGGGCAGCAGCAGCGGGTCGCGATCGGCCGGGCCATCATCCGCGAACCCGCGGTGTTCCTGTTCGACGAGCCGCTGAGCAACCTCGACGCCAAGCTGCGGGTGGAGACCCGCACAGAGCTGCTGCGGCTGCAGCGAAAGCTGGGCATCACCGCCCTGTACGTGACGCACGACCAGGAAGAGGCGATGACGCTGTCGGACCGCATCGTGGTGATGCGCGACGGGCACATCGCACAGGCCGGTCCGCCCGAGGAGGTTTACCGGCGCCCAGCCGACACCTTCGTGGCCACCTTCGTCGGCAGTCCGAAGATGAACCTGATCGACGGCTCGGTCAGCGGCGGTGAGCTGCGCACCTTGTCCGGCGTGCGGATGGCCGTTGGCGGACCGGACACGGCAGCGGTGACGATCGGTGTGCGCCCCGACGATGTCATCCTCACCCCGGCCACCGGCACCGGCACCGGGACCGGCGACGGCGTGGCCTCGGTCGAGCTCGTGGAACTACTGGGGCCGCGCGCCATCGTCACGGTACGGGCCTCCGACATGCTGCTCACCAGTGTGGTGGAAGCCGCTGCACTGCCCGACATCGAGCCGGGCGCGACCGTCGCGCTCTCGGCCCGCGAGGTGCACCGGTTCGACGTGGCCACGGGGTCCCGGCTCCCAGACTGACGCCCGCGCCGGTCCCTACCGCGGGTCAGAAACCCCGGTGTGACAGCGGGCCCAGCCCGAATCGCTCAAGGGCGTCCTCCACACCGACGGCGAACCGCCGCTCAGCGTCCTCCCGCGCGGTCTGATCGAGCTGCCGGAATCCCAGTCCAGGCTCGACCAGTTCGAGTTCGAGCAGGCGGGGATCGTCCGCGCCACCGATCACGTCGACCCGGGCGTACACCAGATCTTCGGGCTCAAGGTCGAACAATCGGGTCACCGCATCGATGGCCAGGCGGCCGACCCGCCAAACCTCGTCGTCAGGGTCGGCCGGCGACAGCGACTCCTGCGCGTAGGTACCGGTTTCCTCGAACTCGGGTGACTGTCCGGCCGGAGGCAGGATCGGCCCCTTGGTGAACGCGTGGGACTCCTTGCCGCCCAGGAACACCAGTGCGGTCTCGCCGTCGGCGATCCGCGGGTCGTACGGCTGCACCAACACGGCGCGACCCTTGGCCTGCAGGGCTGCCGCGTGGGCCAGGGCCTCGGAGGCGTCGACGAACCGCTGAGCCCCGGTCGAGCCGGCACCCACCGCGGGCTTCACCACGACTTCGCCATCTGGCACGCTGACCTTGTCCCCGACCGCGAAGTACCCGGTCGGCACGACCGGAACCCCCATGCGGTGCAGATCGTCGAGGTAGCGCTTGTCGGTGTTCCACTCCACGATCTGCGGCCGGTTGATCAAGTGGGGCACCGATCGCGTCCAGGCCAGGAACTCGTCGAGACGCTCGGTGTAGTCCCAGGTGGCCCGAAGGATGACCAGGTCGGCATCGAGGGTGGCCGGGTCGTCCCAGGACAGCCAGCGGGCGTGCAGACCGCGGTTACGCAGCGCCTTGAGCAGGCCGGCGTCGTCGCCGTCACCTTCCGGCAATGCCGCGCAACCGGCCAACACGATGCGGGGATGGAACACATCCGGACGGGCGAGCTTCACCCCCGCGATGATAGGTGTGGATGATGGATGGCGTGTATGCCATCGAAGTTGCAGAGACCGGCGGACCCGAAGTCCTGAGCTACGTCGAGCGGCCCGAGCCCTCCCCGGGCCCCGGCGAGGTACTGATCAAGGCCGAGGCGGTCGGCGTCAACTTCATCGACACGTACTTCCGGTCCGGGCTGTATCCACGAGACGTTCCGTTCATCGTCGGTTCCGAGGTGTGCGGCACCGTCGCCGCGGTCGGCGACGACGTGGCCGCGCTGGCCGTCGGCGACCGCGTGGTGACCGCCAACGCGACCGGCGCCTACGCCGACTTCTGTGTCGCCCCAGCCGATTTCGTCGCCTACGTACCCGACGGTGTGGCGCCCGACGCCATCGCATCGGCGCTGCTGAAAGGCATGACCGCGCACTATCTGATCAAGTCCACCTATGCCGTGCAGCCGAGCGACACCGTGCTGGTACACGCCGGCGCCGGCGGCGTCGGCCTGATCCTCACCCAGTGGGCCACCAGCATGGGCACCCGGGTGATCACCACTGCCTCGACGCCGGAGAAGGCCGAGCTGTCCCGGCAGGCCGGCGCGATCGAGGTGCTCGACTATCCCGAGGATCCGACCGAATTCGGGGACAAGATTCGCGATCTCACCGGCGGGGCGGGTGTGGCCGCCGTCTACGACGGGGTCGGTGCATCGACGTTCGACGCCAGCCTGGCCAGCCTCGCGATTCGCGGCACGCTGGCCTTGTTCGGTGCGGCCAGTGGTCCGGTGCCGCCGGTGGACCCGCAGCGGCTCAACGCGGCCGGCTCGGTGTTCCTGACCCGGCCGACGCTGGCCCACCACACCCGCACACCCGATGAATTCTCATGGCGTGCGGGAGAATTGATCAACGCCATCGCGGACGGGTCGATCACCATCACCGTCGGCGGTCGCTACCCGCTGGCCGAGGCGGCCCAGGCCCACACCGACCTGCAGGGCCGCAAGACCGTCGGCTCGATCGTGCTGGTGCCCTAGGCCGCACCCGGCAACCGCCGATTTCTACATCAGGGCTGCGGATCCGACCGACCGATCGACAGCCCTGATGTAGAAATCAGGCTCGACGCACAGGTCCCCTAAGCCGGCTCGGCGTCGGGGAACGTCCAGGAACCGTCGAGGATCTCGGGCCTCGGCCGGTACAGCCGCACGATGTAGTTCCAGCCCTCGGTGATCGGCAGCAGGTTGGCCGCGTCGCCCCCGCCGAACTGCACCGTGGTGGAGCCGTCGGCGTCCCTGACCGCGGTGACGTTGTTCAGCGAGTAGGCGTTCTGCGGGTTCGCGGTGAAGTAGCCGTCCTTGTTGTAGACCGTCACCGACCAGAACCCGTCCACCGGGACGTCTTTCACGGTCAGGCGGTGCACGGTGGTGCCGTCGTTGCGGGCCGGCACCACTGTGAGATAGAACGCATCGCGTGCGGGATTGCCGCCCCAGGCGAACGCCGAGCCGATCAGATGCCGGACCGGCTCCACTTCGTACTTGGGGCCGAACATTCCCCTGGTGTCGGCCACGGTGGTGGACAACGCGATGAGTGCATCGCGAACCGTCTTCTGACTGACCGGATCCCACTGCGGGATCTCGAAGAATCCCGGCTCGGCCTGCGAGACGGTGATCGCGTCCTGCAACGCATGCACCGCGGCCAGGTCCGCGGTATCGCCCGGATCGACCAGGGTGCGCACCGCCGCGATCGCGTAGCGGGTGTCGACGGAGTCGCGGCTGAACGTCACCTCGCCCGGCGCGTAGGCCACATTGGTGGTGTAGTGGTCCTCGCTGATGATCTGCAGCGACATGAACCGGCCCGCGTTCTCGGGCAGCGTGATGGTGACCGGCCCGCCGTCGAGATCGAACACCGCCGCGGAATAGAGCGTGTCCCGGTTCTGCCGGATGACGAGCTGGTGGTCGATGGGGGTCAGCTCGCGGTTGTGGAAGAACTTTCCGAAACCACCGTCCTTGACTGCATTGGCGAAGTACAGGTCGGATTCGGCACGCGCGAAGTTGTCAGGGCTCACCAGTTCGGTCATGCCCACAACGCTGCCACACCAACGGTGTCGGGGGCAGCTGGACCGGATAAGCGATGGCGCCTAGTGACCGAAGATCGTCGGCAGCGCGAGTGCCGAGTCGATTGCCAGCGCGCAGAACACCACGGCCAGGTAGTTGTTCGACTGAAGGAACAACCGCAGCGGCTTCACCGGCTCGCCGCGCTTCACCCCGGAGTACAGCTGGTGGGCCATCACCAGGAACCAGGCGCCTGCCAGCAGGGCCACGGCTCCGTAGAGCCATCCGGTGGCCAGTGCGAGCACCAGCGTGGTGAGCACCGTCACCCAGGTGTAGATCAAGATCTGACGGGTGACCTCACGCTCGGTGGCCACGGCGGGCAGCATGGGCACCCCGGCCGCCTTGTAGTCGTCCTTGTAACGCATCGCCAGCGCCCAGGTGTGCGGCGGTGTCCAGAAGAAGATGATCAGGAACATCACCAATGCGGGCCACTGGATGGTGCCGGTCACCGCGGACCAGCCGATCATCACCGGCATGCACCCGGCTGCCCCGCCCCACACCACGTTTTGTGAGGTGCGGCGTTTGAGCAGCAACGTGTAGACGAAGACATAGAACGCGATCGTGGCGACTGCCAGCACACCGGACAGCAGATTCGATGTCCACGTCAGCCAGCAGAACGCCGTCACCGACAGCACGAGTCCGAAGATCAACGCGTGCCGCGTGGGCACGGACGCCTGGGCCAGCGGCCGGCGCGCGGTCCGCTTCATCACCTTGTCGATGTCGGCGTCGGCCACACAGTTGAGCGTGTTGGCGCCGGCAGCGGCGAGCATGCCGCCGATCAGGGTGTTGAGGATCAGCAGCGGGTCAACGGTGCCTCGGTCCGCCAGCAACATCGCCGGAATGGTGGTGACCAGCAACAACTCGATCACACGCGGCTTGGTCAAAGCCAGATACGACAGGAAGGTGGACCGTACTCGGCTAGGCGCCCCATGAATGAGCCGGCGCTCGCGAATGCTCACGCAAATAACTCCTCGGGTGGCGTCACGCGGCTTCTACTACACACGATGGTAGACCGCCGCCCGAGTGGCTCGGCACTGCAGGGTCCGTTCCGGGGCAACAACGGGGTAAACGACCGGGTATCGGTGTGAGAACCAGTCTGCATCCGATGAGTCCGCCCCACTAGGGTGTTTGTCGTAGCAGCATGGCAACTGCGCGCACGTGCCGGCAGATAGATGACGAGGAAGTGAGCTTAGTGACCACCGCCGAAGAGATCACCGCTCTCACCCAGCCCAACCACCCAGATGACTGGACCGAACTCGACAGCGTTGCCGTCGACACCGTCCGGGTGCTCGCGGCTGACGCGGTGCAGAAGGTCGGCAACGGCCACCCGGGAACAGCGATGAGCCTGGCTCCCCTCGCTTACACGCTGTTCCAGCGGCAGCTTCGCCACGATCCCAGCGACACCGAGTGGATCGGCCGCGACCGTTTCGTCCTGTCCTGCGGGCATTCCAGCCTGACCCTGTACCTGCAGCTCTACCTCGGCGGGTTCGGCCTGGAGCTGGCCGACATCGAGGCACTGCGCACGTGGGGTTCGCTGACCCCCGGCCATCCCGAGTACCACCACACCAAGGGTGTGGAGATCACCACCGGTCCGCTCGGCCAGGGGCTGGCGTCGGCGGTCGGAATGGCCATGGCGGCTCGCTACGAGCGCGGCCTGTTCGATCCCGACACCGCGCCGGGCGAGAGCCCGTTCGACCACTACATCTACGTGGTGGCCTCGGACGGTGACATGGAGGAGGGCGTCACCAGCGAAGCGTCGTCACTCGCGGGCACCCAGCAGCTCGGCAATCTCATCGTGTTCTGGGATGACAACAAGATCTCCATCGAGCACAACACCGACATCGCGTTGAGCGAGGATGTGCCCGCGCGCTACCGCGCCTACGGCTGGCACGTCCAGGAGGTCGAGGGCGGCGAGAACGTCGTGGGGATCGAACAGGCGATCGCCGAGGCCAAGAAGGTCACCGACAAGCCCTCGTTCATCGCACTGCGGACCATCATCGGCTACCCCGCCCCCACCAAGATGAACACCGGTGGCGTGCACGGCTCGGCGCTGGGCGCCGACGAGGTGGCAGCCACCAAGAAGATCCTGGGCTTCGACCCCGACAAGAGCTTCGACGTGCGCGACGACGTGATCGCCCACACCCGTGAGCTGGTCACCCGCGGCAAGCAGGCGCACGCCGACTGGCAGCTGACCTTCGATGCCTGGGCCGAGCGTGAGCCCGAGCGCAAGGAGCTGCTGGACCGGCTGCAGGCGCAGAAGCTCCCCGAGGGCTGGGACGCCGACCTGCCGCACTGGGAGCTCGATTCCAAGCCGGTGGCCACCCGCGCCGCTTCCGGGGCCGTGCTGGCCGCCGTCGGGCAGACGCTGCCCGAGCTGTGGGGTGGTTCGGCCGATCTCGCCGGTAGCAACAACACCACGATCAAGGGCGCGAACTCGTTTGGGCCGCCGTCGATCTCGACCGAGGACTGGAATGCGACCTGGTACGGCCGCACCCTGCACTTCGGAATCCGCGAGCACGCGATGGGTGCCATCCTGTCCGGCATCGTGCTGCACGGCCCGACCCGCCCGTACGGTGGAACATTCCTCCAGTTCTCGGATTACATGCGGCCGGCCGTGCGTTTGGCCTCATTGATGAACATCGATCCGATCTACGTGTGGACGCATGATTCGATCGGTCTCGGCGAGGACGGCCCGACGCACCAGCCGATCGAGCACCTGGCGGCGTTGCGCGCGATCCCCAACCTGTCGGTGGTCCGCCCGGGTGATCCGAACGAAACTGCCTACGCGTGGAAGACCGTGCTGGAGCGCACCGCCAGCACCGGCCCGGTGGGGTTGATCCTGACCCGCCAGGGCGTCCCGGTGATCGAGGGAACCAGCGCCGATGGTGTGGCCCGCGGTGGCTACGTGCTCGGTGGAACCCCCGACGAGAACCCTGACGTGGTGATCATCGCCACGGGGTCCGAGCTCCAGCTTGCCGTCGCAGCGCAGAAGCTGTTGGCGGACAAGGAGATCAACGCCAGCGTGGTGTCGATGCCATGTGTCGAGTGGTTCGAATCGCAGCCCAAGGAGTACCGCGATTCAGTGCTGCCGCCGGCGGTTTCGGCCCGGGTGGCGGTCGAGGCCGGGGTGGCGCAGAGTTGGTACAGACTGGTCGGAGACACCGGCGAGATCGTTTCGATCGAGCATTACGGCGCCTCGGCCGACGACAAGACGCTGTTCCGTGAGTTCGGTTTCACCCCCGAGGCTGTGGCGGCCGCGGCGGAACGATCCCTAGACAACTGACAGACGACTGGCAGGAGAAGGCGAATATGACTCAGAACCCGAACCTCGCGGCGCTGAGTGCCGCGGGTGTATCCGTCTGGCTCGACGATCTGTCGCGCGAGCGGCTGCAGACCGGCAATCTGCAGAATCTGATCGATACCCGCAGCGTCGTGGGGGTGACCACCAACCCGTCGATCTTCCAGGCGGCGCTGTCGAAGGGCACCGCCTACGACGCTCAGGTCTCCGAACTCGCCGAGCAGGGCGCCGACGTCGACGACACCATCCGCACCGTCACCACCGACGACGTCCGCAACGCGTGCGACGTCCTGGCCAAGCAGTACGAGGCCTCCAACGGCGTCGACGGCCGGGTGTCGATCGAGGTCGACCCGCGGCTGGCCCACGACACCGACAAGACGATCCTGCAGGCGATCGACCTGTGGAAGATCGTCGACCGGCCCAACCTGTTGATCAAGATCCCCGCGACCCTTGCCGGCCTGCCCGCCATCACCGCGGTGATCGCGGAAGGCATCTCGGTCAACGTCACGCTGATCTTCTCGGTCGAGCGGCACCGCGCTGTCATGGACGCCTACCTGGCCGGCCTGGAGGCAGCCAAGGAAGCCGGCCACGATCTGTCCAAGATCCACTCGGTCGCATCGTTCTTCGTGTCCCGGGTGGACACCGAGATCGACAACCGGCTCGAGAAGATCGGCTCCGACGAGGCTTTGGCCCTGCGGGGCAAGGCCGGGGTGGCCAACTCGCGCCTGGCCTACGCGGCCTATGAGGAAGTCTTCGGCGGTGAGCGCTTCGCGGCGCTCAAGGGCGACGGCGCCCGTGTGCAGCGCGTGCTGTGGGCGTCCACCGGCGTCAAGAACCCGGAGTACTCCGACACGATGTATGTCACCGAGTTGGTCGCACCGCACACCGTGAACACCTTGCCGGAGAAGACGCTGGAAGCGGTCGCCGACCACGGCAAGATCACCGGCGACACCATCAGCGGGACCGCGGCGGCATCACAGGAAACCTTCGACAAACTCAGCGCCGTCGGCATCGACCTGGTCGATGTGTTCAAGGTGCTCGAAGACGAGGGTGTGGACAAGTTCGAAAAGTCGTGGCAGGAACTGCTCGACGCGACACAGGGCCAACTCGACGCCGCCAAGAAATGAGCCCGGCCAGCGGCAGGCTCGAAACCGCCTGGCGTAACCCGTTGCGGGACAAGCGCGACAAGCGCATGCCCCGCATCGCGGGGCCGTGCGCAGTGGTGATCTTCGGCGTCACCGGTGATCTGGCCCGCAAGAAGTTGATGCCGGCCATCTACGATCTGGCCAATCGCGGTTTGCTGCCACCCAGCTTCGCGCTGGTGGGCTTCGCCCGCCGCGATTGGGCGGACGAGGATTTCGGCAAGGTCGTCTACGACGCGGTCAAACAGCACGCCCGAACGCCGTTCCGCCAGGAGGTCTGGGATCGCCTGGCCGAGGGATTCCGGTTCGTACAGGGCACTTTCGACGATGACGCCTCGTTCGAACGACTCAAGGACACCCTGCACAAACTCGATGTCGAACGCGGCACCAGCGGTAATCACGCGTTCTACCTGTCGATCCCGCCGAAGGCGTTCCCCCAGGTCTGCGAACAGCTGTCGAAGTCCGGTTTGGCGGACAAGCCGGAGGGCAGCTGGAGCCGGGTGGTCATCGAAAAGCCGTTCGGTCACGACCTCAAGAGCGCCGAGGAACTCAACGCGGTGGTCAACAGCGTGTTCCCGGAGTCGTCGGTGTTCCGCATCGACCACTATCTGGGCAAGGAGACCGTCCAGAACCTCCTGGCACTGCGCTTCGCCAACGAGATGTTCGAGCCGGTGTTGAACTCGCACTACGTCGACAGTGTGCAGATCACGATGGCTGAGGACATCGGCCTCGGCGGGCGCGGCGGCTACTACGACGGGGTCGGTGCCGCCCGCGACGTCATCCAGAACCATCTGCTGCAGCTGCTGGCGCTGACCGCCATGGAGGAGCCGGTGAGTTTCTCCCCCGCAGAGCTGCAGGCCGAGAAGATCAAGGTGCTCTCGGCAACCCGGCTCGCCGAGCCGCTGGACGAGACCACTTCCCGGGGGCAGTACGCCGCAGGCTGGCAGGGCGGAGAGAAAGTAGTCGGTCTGCTGGACGAGGAAGGCTTCTCGAAGACATCGACCACTGAGACGTTCGCCGCCATCACCCTGGATGTGGACACTCGCCGCTGGGCCGGCGTGCCGTTCTATCTGCGCACCGGAAAACGCTTGGGCCGCAGAGTCACCGAGATCGCGCTGTTGTTCAAGCGTGCGCCACACCTGCCGTTCGATGCCACGATGACCGATGAGCTCGGCCAGAACGCACTCGTGATACGGGTGCAACCGGACGAAGGAATCACCCTGCGTTTCGGGTCCAAGGTTCCCGGCCACATCATGGAAGTCCGCGATGTCAGCATGGACTTCTCATATGGCTCGGCCTTCGCCGAGGAGTCACCGGAGGCCTACGAACGCCTCATCCTCGATGTCCTGCTGGGCGAGCCATCGCTGTTCCCGGTCAACGCCGAGGTCGAATTGTGCTGGAAGATCCTGGATCCCGCACTGGAGTACTGGGCTACGCACGGTAAGCCCGATTCGTACGAGTCCGGAACGTGGGGCCCCGATTCGGCGTTCGAGATGTTGCGCCGGTCGGGCCGGGAATGGAGGCGGCCGTAATGATCGTCGATCTGCCCGAGACCAATACCGGGGCAATCAACAAGAAGATCGTCGCTCTGCGTGAGGAGGGCGGTGCGATCACCCTCGGTCGGGTACTGACGCTGGTCATCGCCCCCGATACCGAAGCGGTGCTCGAGGAGTCGATCGAGGCGGCCAACTGGGCCAGCCGTGAGCATCCGTGCCGCGTGATCGTGGTGATTCCCGGGGACCGACTGACCACCGAGGCCCGGCTGGATGCTCAGCTGCGGGTGGGCCGCGACGCCGGCGCCAACGAGGTGGTGGTGCTGCGATTGTCCGGTCCACTGGCCAACCACGCCAGCAGTGTGGTGACGCCGTTCCTGCTGCCCGACACCCCGGTGGTGACCTGGTGGCCCGACCTCGCGCCTGCCGTCCCCGCACAGGACCCTCTGGGCAAGTTGGCGATTCGCCGGATCACCGACGCCACCAATGGCACTGATCCGCTGGCCTGCATCAAGAGCAGGCTCAACGGCTATACCGCCGGTGACACCGATCTTGCCTGGAGCCGCGTCACCTACTGGCGTGCCTTACTGGCCGCGGCGATCGACCAGCCGCCGCACGAACCCATCACTTCCGCGCTGGTGTCCGGGCTCAAGGACGAACCCGCACTTGACATCCTGGCCGGCTGGTTGGCCAACCGGATCGACGGACCCGTGACCCGGACGACCGGTGAACTGAAGGTGGAGCTGACCAGGCCGAGTGAAACCGTCGCCCTGGTACGTCCGCAGACCGGCGTCACCGCCGTACTGAGCCGTACCGGCAAGCCGGATGCGTTGGTGCCGCTGGCCCGCCGCGAGGCCAAGGAGTGCCTGGCCGAGGACCTACGCCGCCTCGATGCCGACGAAATCTACTACGACGCCCTCACGGGCATCGACAAGGTGAGTTATGTCTGAACGCATCATCGAGACCTACACCGACGCAGACGAATTGGCGAAAGCGGCGGGCGCGAGACTGGTCGGGGCGATCACCTCGGCCATCGCCACCCGCGGGGCGGCGGACATCGTGCTGACCGGCGGCACCGTCGGGATCGCGTTGCTGCGCCATGTCGCCGGGGCCGAGATCGAATGGTCGAACGTCCAGCTGTACTGGGGCGACGACCGCTACGTGCCGCAGGGCGATGCCGAACGTAACGACCAGCAGGCGCACGATGCGCTGTTGGAGAGCATCAACATTCCGCCGGCGAATGTGCACCGGATGGCTACCAGCGACGGCTTGTTCGGTGACGCCATCGACGATGCCGCCGCCGCATACGAACAGGAGCTGCCGGCCCAGTTCGATGTACACCTGCTGGGTATGGGTGGTGAAGGGCACATCAACTCGTTGTTCCCGGACACCCCGGCGGTGCGCGAGACCACCCGGTTGGTGGTCGCGGTGACGGACTCCCCCAAGCCGCCACCCCGCCGAATCAGCCTGACCCTGCCCGCGATTCGACGGTCTCGCGAGGTCTGGCTGGTGGTGTCCGGCGAGGCGAAGGCCGATGCGGTCGCCGCCGCGGTCGGCGGTGCGGATCCGGTCGATATTCCCGCCGCCGGCGCCATCGGTCAGGAGAAGACCATCTGGCTGCTCGACGAGGCTGCGGCCGGCAAGCTCTGAGCCGACCGCCTAGTCATCCGCGGCACCGCCGTGCCGCTCGCTCGTCGCGTCCGCCAAGGCCTCGGCATAACCGGCCAGATAATCGGCCACCACGCGGTTGGGGGTGACCCGGTCGGCCGCACCGGCCGACCGGGCTCGGTGTTCGCAGAATTGCCGCACAATCATTCAGACGCGGTTCGTCCACGTTTGGTTCCCTACCGGCCATACTTGCTGGCATGGCAGACAAAGGAGACGGCCCTGCCCGCCCGAACTCCGGACGGCAGCGAATACGAACCTTGACGCAGGCCGCGCTCAACGCCGACATGACGGTGGAACAGGTCGACACCCTGCTCACCGATCTGAGCAGCACACTGGTCGACCTGAACAAGACGACCGGGGGCCTGGATGCCACCCTGGACCGGTTCAACGACACCATCACCCGCATCGATGAACTCGCGCCCCGCCTCATCGGCGTCGTCGAACGTCTGGAGTCGATCGTGGACCGCGTCGAAGCCATCGTCGAGATCGGAGAAGCGGTGATGTCGCCGCTGGCAGCGACGGAGAGCGCGGTGCGCGGGATGATCAGCCGGGTCCGCAAGAGCACAGGTCTGTAGGTCCGGCCCGTTCGGCACCTCCGTTACAGTGGTTGCCATGGGTGCCGAATTCGATCGCGCAGACGCACATTCCGTGCGCGTCGCTGCGTCGTTCGCACCTAGTTTGCTGGCGTCGATCTGGAACCGGGCCCGTCTGGCGCCGCTGAAGAGGATCTCGGGTTAGCTCCGCTGCCCATTTGATCCCTGCTATCAGCTTCGAGGCGTCATGAAGCCGTCCCTATACGCCGTTGCGGCGTCGCTCTACCTGACCGAATACACCCTCTACTCCAACTCGTCGTCTGCTGTGCTGTTGAACTCAGCGGTTGCCGACCAGTTCGGCATCCCGTTCTCACAGGCCGCTTACATCGGTGTGGCATTCCTGGCCGGATTCTGTCTGGCGTTGCTGCCCGCGGGCGTGCTCTCGCACCGCTGCCGGCCCAAGCCCGCGTTCTTCGCCAGTTCGGCGGCGCTGGCCGTGCTAGGTATCGCGGCCGGTCTCAGTCCCGAGTTCTGGGTCCTCATCGCGTTGCGGTTCTTGCAGGGCATCGCCTCGGCTGTGCTCGCACCTCAGATCTTTCGGATCATCCGGGCGCAGTTCTATCCGGACCACCATTCGGCCGTCCTGGGCGCCTGGGGCCTGGTGGTGTCGGCATCTGCCTTGTGCTCACCACTGATCACCGCACTGCTCAACGATCTGTGGGGTTGGCGCTCGTTTCCGTACGAGACCGTGGTGACCACCATCGTGGCGATGGTGCTGCTGGGCCTGGCACCGGGGTACCCGGCTTCGCCCGAAGAGGGCGCCACGACTGACCGGGAGACGATCCCGGTCGTCGGCCTCGCCGTGGTGCAGTTGGCGATCTTCCTGGCGATCGGCTGGTCCACCACGCTGAACACCAAGGTGGTCCTGCTCTCGGTGGCGATGCTGCTCGGGCTTGCCGTGATCGTCCTGCGCGGCCGGTCACAGCCGCGCGTGCTGTCGGCAAGCCTGGTCGTGGTCTTCGTGGCCGGCATCGCGACGAACGTGTTCACGCTGTCGGTGGTGTATGTCCTGCAACAGGTGCGAGGGCTGAATTCCTATGGCTCAGCACTGTTTCTGTTGCCGATGGCGTTCTTCGCCGGGCTGATCCCGATGTTGGGGTTCGGCAGGCCCGGGGACAATCGGAAGAGCACCCGTCTCGTGTGTGTCGGCTCGGCATTCCTGATCGTGGCCGGGCTGAGCCTGACCGCACAGCTACTACTGGTCAGTGCGGCGCTGATGGGCGCCGCGATGGGATTCCTGTGGAGTTCGTTGGCCAGTAACGTGCTGACCAATTCGACGCACATCCCGTTCGATTCCAGCCTGTACCACTATCTTCGGGCGTTGGGCGCCGCGATCGGGGTGGCAGCGGGAGCGACGATGGTCGACGGCCTTGGCCCCACACTGTTCGGCGGGACGGCCGTGCTGGTGACGGTGACCGGGCTGGTCGCGACGCTGGCGGCCTTCTCTGCCTGGCGGGCAACACAATTGGCACGGGTGCGATGATGCGCGCCCTCACGTTCGGCTGGCCGACTCACCAGCTCACCGACGATCCGCGACTGGCGTACAACAGCATCTCGAAAACGTACTGCCGGCTGATCTATGAGAGCCTGCTCGACATCGACCCCGGCACCGGGAAACTGTTGCCGTGGCTGGCCACCTCGTGGAACTACCGCGACCCGCTCACCCTCGACCTGAGGATCCGGCCCGACAGGCGTTTCTCCGACGGAACACCGCTCACACCCGAGGCGGTGGCGCAGAGCTTCTCGGGCATCACTGCCCTGAAACAGGTTTCACCGCTGCCCGCTGCCGTCACGATGCTCACCGGACTCGACCGTATCGAGGCCGGGACCGGCACGGTGACATTTCACTTCGTGCGCCACAACGCGGCGTTCCTACGGTCGCTGGCCGGCGTGAACCTGGCGATCCGCAAGGCCCCCGGCTTGGGCACCGGCCGGTGGCGGTCGATCGAGGGTGGGGTGACGGACGGATCTCGCCGGTTGATTTTCCGCAAGGCCGACACCGGTGACCTGCACGCCGGGTTGACCGATGGCTACGTCGTCGCCGAACTCCACAACCCGGGCATCAGTTACGGGTTGTGTCCCAACGCATCCCGCGGCCCGCTCACCGACAACAGGATCCGGCGTGCACTGTCGTTGTTGATCGATCGTCAAGCACTGCGTCCGATCCTGGACGCCGCCGGGTACACGGTCGCGTCCTCGGTACTCACGCCGACGGCTGACTGCTACCGCGACTGCTCGGCCGAACTCGCCTACGACCCGGCGACCGCCCACCGACTACTCGCGACGACAGGCGCGCAGCGGCTGTCGTTCGACGTGGTGTTCAACAGCACCTTCTCCCCCGTCGACGCCGCAATTCTCACCGCGGTCGCCGCACAGTGGAAGCAACACGGCATCGAGCTCACCCTTGCCGATGTCGACTTCCCCGAATTGCGCAGCCGCCAGCAGTCCGGCGACTACGACTTCCGGTTCTTCTATTTCACGGGCAGTGACCCCGATCTGTTGCGATACCAGTTCGCCGTCGGCCAGCGGAACATGAACCGCCGCGCCCGGCCCGACGACCTCGACACACTGCTCGACGCCCAGCTCACCTGCACGGATCCCGACGCCCGACGGGCGATGGTGCACGACATCCAGGGTCGGATCCTCGCGGGCGGCCTGTGGCTGCCGCTCTGCAATGTCCGCACCGTCACCAGCTATCGGCCCGGCGCGCTGTCCGGTGTCCACCTCGACGCCGAGGCCCTGGCCCGAATCCCCTGAACCTGAAAGGCACATCATGGATATCGCCATCGTCGGCGCCGGCCTCGGTGGACTCGCCGCCGCCGTGGCCCTGCAGCACCACGGCCATCGTCCCGTCGTGTTCGACAAGACCCGTGAACTCGGCGAGGTCGGCGGCCCGCTGGGCATCTCACCGCAGACCCTGAGACTGCTGGACCAGTGGAACATCGTCGACGCCTTCAACGAGATTTCCTCGGCCACAAAGTACTTCGAGAACCGCGATCAGCAGGGGCGGGTCGAGAAGATCACCGATTACGCCGCGACACCCGAGGCAGGCGGGGAACACGGCCGATTCGGATACGCCGACGCCGAGGTGTCCCCACGCACCGTGCACCGCGCCGATCTGCACAGTCTGCTGGTGTCGACGGTGGGATCGGAGAATGTCCGGCTCAGCCACGAACTCGCCGGCATCATCGAGCGTGACGATCACGTCGACCTCAGCTTCAGCAACGGTGAGGTGCAGCGGGCCGGTTTGGTGATCGCGGCCGACGGCCTGCGCTCCAGAGTCCGGAAGATGTTCAGCACCGACGACATTCACTACTGCGGTTCGGTGATCTTCCGGGCCGTCAGCCCGGCCGAATGCCTCGATGCCCCCAATGACCGGCTCCGGTCCTGGCATTCCGCGGACTACGCCAAACACGTCATCTCCATGCCGGTGCGGGCCGGCCGACAGGTGGCGGTCGACGCCACGCTCGGCGTGGACGAGCCGCCCCTGCACTTGTGGTCGGCCCAGGCCGATCTGCAGGCACTGGCCCGCCAGTTCGACGAATTCGATCCGGCGATCGGGCGGATGCTGCGTGCCGCGACGAGCCCGGTCTACATGCACCCGGTGTACGACCGAGATCCGATCGACCGGTGGACCAGCGCACGGGTGGCGCTACTCGGGGACGCAGCCCACCCGATGACGCCGTTCGGCGGCCAGGGTGCCAACCAGGCCATCCAGGATGCCGCCGAGCTGGCCGCCCAGGTCGCCACTGCGCGCGACGGCGACTTCGCTCAGGCACTGCGGCGTTATCAGCGCGTCAGAACGGAGCAGACCGCCGAGATCCAGCGTGCCGCACGGAGTTACGCCGACCGCAGGGCCACCGTATCGCTCCGGCTCACCGACATCCTGGTGGGATAGCCACCGTTCAGCCACCGTTGCGGCAGCAACAAGTTCAGCCGCTGTTGCGCAACGCGGTCGCCAGACCGCTCATCGTGAGCAGGATTCCGCGCTGCACCAGTTCGTCGGTGTCCCCCGCGCGGAACCTGCGCAGCAGCTCGACCTGAAGATGATTCAGCGGTTCGAGGTACGGGAACCGGTTGAACACCGAGCGGGCCAACGCCGGGTTGTCGGCCAGCAGGTCGTCCTGACCGGTGATCAGTTTGTACATGGCGATGGTGCGATCATGTTCGGCGACGATCTTGTCGAATACCCGGGCCCGCAGTTCTGCGTCGTCGACCAACTCGGAATACCGTGCCGCCAGGCCCATATCCGACTTGGACAGCACCTGCGCCATGTTCGACAGCACGGTGCGGAAAAACGGCCAACGCTCGTAGAGGTCCTGCAGCACGGCGACTCGGGTCTCGTCGTCGCCGATCCATTGTTCGAACGCCGTGCCGGTGCCGTACCAGCCGGGCAGCATCACCCGGGACTGGCTCCAGGCCAGCACCCACGGGATGGCCCGCAGGTCGGCTATCGAGGTGGTCGGCTTGCGTGAGCTGGGTCGGCTGCCGATGTTGAGCGCACCGATCTCGCTGACCGGTGTCGACGCCTTGAAGTACTCGACGAATCCCGGTGTCTCGTGGACCAGTTCGGCGTAGGACCGCTGCGCCAGGGCCGCCAGCTCATCCAGCAGCTGGTAGGCGGGCTCGGCGTCATCACCCAGCCCCTCGACGTCGAGCAGGGTGGATTCCAGGGTCGCGGCCAACAACGTCTCCAGGTTGCGGTGCGCGATCCGCGGCTCCGCGTACTTCGCCGCGATCACCTCGCCCTGTTCGGTGATCCGGAGCGAACCATTCACCGCGCCAGGGGGCTGCGCCAGGATCGCGTCGTAGCTGGGTCCGCCACCACGGCCCACGGTGCCGCCCCGACCATGGAACAGGCGCAACCGAATCCCGGTCTTGCGCGCGGCTTCGACGAGGTCCAACTCGGCGCGGTACAGGGCCCAGTTCGCCGCCAGGTAGCCGCCGTCCTTGTTAGAGTCCGAGTACCCCAGCATCACTTCCTGGTGCTGCCCGCGCGCGGAGACGATGCTGCGGTAGACCGGCAGCGCGAGCGCCTCCTGCAGGATGGAGGATCCCCGCTGGAGGTCGTCGATGGTTTCGAACAGCGGCACGATCCCGACCGGCGCGTACACGTCATCGCCGTGGGCCGCGCCCGACACATCGAGCAGCCCTGCCTCTTTAAGCAAAATTGCGGCTTCGAGCAGATCGGACACCGACTGGCACATCGAGATGATGTAGTTGGGCACGGACTGCGGACCGAACACGCTGACCGCGCGCGCAGCGGCACCGACGATGTCGAGTTCTTTGCGAGCCAACTCGGACAGCTCGGCACCTTCCCCGATCAACGGTCGACGGGTCGAGATTTCCCCCGCGAGCAGTTCCACCCGCTGAGATTCGGGCAGCGAGGCGTAGTCGGGATGCACTCCGGCCCAGGCCAACAACTCGGCGACCACCTGCTCGTGCACCTCGGAGTTCTGCCTCATGTCCAGGCCGCACAGGTGAAAACCGAAGACCAGCACCGCTTCTCGCAGCCGAGCCAGCCGATCGTCGGCCAGCACCGCGCTGCCGTTGACACGCAGCGAGGCGTCCACCGCGTCGAGGTCGGCCAGGAACTCCTCCGGGGTGCGGTAGGGCTGGAGGCCGAGGTCGAGCTCGTGTTCGGGCTGCTCGTCGAGGATTTCGCGGCCGGTGGCGGTCAGGCGGGCATGGATCACCCGCAGTGCCCGCCGGTACGGTTCGTCGGCACGGGCCGGCTCGTGACAGACACTGGCCAGGGCCATGAGGCCCTCGGTGACCGTGACCAGCCGCGCCGACATCGACAGCTCTTCTTCCAGGGCGGTGATCTCGGTGAAGTAATGCTCGAATGCCACGTGGGCGGCACGCCCGGTGGCCAGTCGCACCACGCCGGCGTCCACGTTCGGATTCCCGTCACGGTCGCCGCCGATCCAGCTTCCCGGCCGCAGGATCGGCTGCTCCAGCAGATGTGCGCCGGGCCAGCGGGCCTGCAGCGCCTCGCGCACTTCGGCGTTGACCTGTGGGATCACCTCGAAGAACGCGGCCGGGTAGTACCGCAGCCCGGTCTCGATCTCATCGGAGATCTTCAGTCGCGACAACCGCACCAGCGCGGTCTGCCACAGCGTGAGGATGTGGCGGCGCAGCTCCACCTCGATATCGCGGCCGTCGGCGGTGCGGCTCAGCCCGTGCAGGCGCAGCCGCATCAATTCGGTGACCCGATGCTGGGTGTCGAACACGGTCCGGCGCCGGGTTTCGGTCGGGTGTGCAGTGATCACCGGTGCGACCAGGGCGCCGCTCAACGCATGGGCGACGGTGGCGGAATCAAGGCCGACGGACGAGATCGCCTGATCCAGCTTGCGATACGTCGCGGCCAGGCTGCTGTCCTGCGGCGGCTCACCGGCCGCCTCGTGCACCGCACGGCGACGCTCCCGGTGGATGTCCTCGGCGACGTTGGCCAGCAAGGCGAAGTGGGTAAAGGCGCGGATGACCGGGATGGCCTGGCGGACGTCGATGCCGGTGAACAGATCAGCCAGCTCGGCCCGGTCGATTTCCGACCGGCGGACCCGGAAGGATTCCACCCGGGCCCGCTCGACCAGGTCGAAGACGTCGGCACCGTTCTGCTCTCGCACGGTGTCGCCGAGAATCGCGCCGAGTAATCGGATGTCCTCGCGCATCGGCTCGGTGGCCTCGCGACCCACCGGGGTGCGCTGAACCGCACCGATCGGATCGAGCGCTGTGTCCAGGTGTCCACTCTCCGCCATGTGGTCAAGTATCGACGGCGCGGTTTGGCCGCGCATGCCAAGGCGACCCCGGGCGCAATCACCCAGCAGTGGATGTCACGATCGCCCCCGGCGCCCGTAACGTCGTTGAAGCCGGACCGATCCCGACGCACCGGCGTCTACCATGGCCCGGTGCTGGTCAGCCTCATCTCGTTCATCGGGGCGGCAGTCGTCGTGGTGCTGCTGCCCGGGCCGGACACCCTGGTGGTGGTGCGCAGTCTGGTGCGCGGCGGCATCCGGAGCGGGGTGCTGACGTCACTGGGTGTGCTGTGCGGTCTGGTGGTCTGGGTAGGCGCGGCCGCCATCGGACTGGCCGCAAGGCTGCGGGCCAGCGAGATCGGCTACGAGGTACTCAAGGTCGCAAGCGCCTGCTACCTGGTGTGGATGGGTGTGCAGTCACTGCGCTCATTGCGGCAGACGGTGACCGAGATGACCGAGCCGGGACCCGAGCGAATTGGCTTGATGCGGTCCGGCTTCACGGCCGGGTTCCTCACCGACATCCTCAACCCCAAGGTCGGGGTGTTCTTCCTGAGCTTCCTGCCGGGATTCGTGCCGCACGGCTATCCGGTGGGCTGGGCCACGCTTGCGCTGGGCGGGATCTTCATCGTGCTGACCGCGTTCTACTGCGCCGGCCTGGTGGCCGCCTCCGGCACCATCGCGGGCTGGATGCAGACGCCGCGGATACGCCGGCGGCTGGACACCCTAACCGGGCTGGTACTCGTCGGATTCGGAGTGCGTCTCGCGACGGAGGCGTGATCCGCGGCGCCACGGGCCAGCGGTACCTGCTCTTCAGAAGAGCTCCCCACACTCGCTCGTGCTCATATGAGCAAAGTTATGCGCATATGTTGACGGGCTCACTTCTCCGTTCCTAACGTGATCGTCGTCATGCGCGGCACCAAGTACCGACGCGCACAGCTAGGAGGAACAGTGAGACTCGCAAAAGCCTCGGGAATCGCGCTCGCAGCCGCAATGGCCGTAGCGTTCTCCGCGTGTTCAGTACCGGGTGACAACGCCGCCCAGGGCACGAACGCCGTGGTCGACGGACCGGTCAAGATCGGCTTCAGCCAGGCAACCCAGCAGAGCCCCTTCTACGTCGCGCTCACAGATGCGGCCAAGGCCGAGGCTCAAGCGCAGGGCAACGAGTTCTACTACGCCGATGCCAACGGCGATGTGACAAAGCAGAACAACGACGTCCAGGATCTGATCACCCGTGGGATCAACGTTCTAGTGATCAATCCGGTCGATCCGAAGGGCGTGACGCCTTCCCTGGCGGCTGCCAAGGCTGCGGGCATCAAGGTCGTCACCGTCGACCGGCCGGTCGAATCGGGCGCCGCGGCGTTTGTCGGCCGCGACAACAAAGCGATGGGCCAGCTCGTCGGCAAGGCAGCCGTTGACTCACTCGGGCCGGCCGGGGGCAAGATCATCCAGATTCAGGGCGACGCGGGTGGCGCGGTGGCGCGCGACCGCGGCGAAGGATTCAAGGCGGCGGTATCGGCCCAGCCCAACATCGCCATCGTCGATGGTCCGTATGCCGACTACACCAGGTCCAAAGCCGTCACCGCCATGCAGGACCTCCTGCAAGCCCATCCCGATCTCAAGGCCGTCTACGCCCAGAACGACGATATGGCGCTGGGCGCCCTGCAGGTGCTCACCGAGAACCACCGCACCGACGTCAAGGTTTTCGGCGTGGACGGCCTGATGGAGGCGGTGCACGCCATCGCAACCGGCGATCAATACATCGCCACCGCACTCAATGACCCCAATGCCGAAGGCCAGCGGGCCATCCAGACCGCGGTCAAGGCCGCCCGTGGAGAGTCGGTTCCCGAATTCGTCGATGCCGGAACGGGTCTGGTGAACAAGTCCAACGCGCAAGCGCTGGAAGGTGGAACAACTTTCGCCGCCGCCAAATAGCGCGTCGAGTTCCAGTCAGTCGTGACAACACACAAGGAGACAACGTCGATGACAATCGAGGCCCCCGCACCGACCAGTCGGTCAGTGTCACCGGCCCTGCCCGAGACGATGACCGCGGCGGTGATGTACGCGCCGGGCGACATCCGGGTCGAGCAGGCGCCGGTACCCAAACCCGGACCCGGTGAAGTGCTGCTCAAAGTGGCGGCCTGCGGAGTGTGCGGGTCCGACATCCCCAGGATGCTGCGCAACGGCGGATATGTCATGCCCATCATCTGCGGGCACGAGTTCTCCGGCTGGGTGGCCGAACTCGGCGAAGGCGTAGACGGATTCGGCGTCGGCGAACTGGTATCGGTCCCCCCACTGATCCCCTGCCGCAGCTGCGACTTCTGCGCCAAGGGCGCGTTCGGGCTCTGCGAGAACTACGACTACTTCGGTAGTAGATCCGATGGCGCCTACGCTCAGTACGTCGTCAGCCCGGTCGGAAACCTCCTGAAACTGCCCGCGGGCATCGATCCCCGCGCAGCCGCCATGCTGGACCCGGCCGCCATCGCGCTGCACGGACTGTGGAAGACCAACCTACGGGCCGGGCACCGCGTCCTCGTCATCGGCGCGGGGCCGATCGGGCTCTTCGCCGTTCAATGGGCAAAGCTGCACGGCGCCAGCCAGATCGTGGCGGTCGACCTCAGCGAGGAGAAGGCAGCCATGGCACGTGAAGCCGGCGCCACTCACGCGGTACAAGGCGTCGAGGAGGCCCGAGCCCTCGGTGGCCGGGGCTTCGACATCGTGCTCGAGTCCGCCGGTGTTCCCGCGACGGCCGATATGGCGGCGAATCTGACCGGCCCGCACGGCCACGCGGTCTTCGTCGGCATCCCGCACGCACCCGTCACGCTGGACAAGGACACCTTCAACCGGTTCATGCGGCTGGAGACCAGCCTCCACGGCTCGTGGAACTCCTTCTCGGCGCCATTCCCCGGCGACGAGTGGCGCACCTCGGCTCGGATGCTGGCCGAAGGAAAACTCAAGTGGGAGTTCATGATCACCCACGAACTGCCGCTGTCGGCATTACCGGAGATGATGCAGCAGCTGGGCGACCGCTCGGTCTTCTCCTCAAAAGTGCTGTTCCTGCCCAACAAGGACTGAATCATGGGAATCCTTCTGACGATCGATCTCGGCACCGAGGGCGCACGCATCGGCGCATTCACCGAGGACGGCACCCCACTGGGCACGGCGCACCGCCCCTACTCGACCCACCACCCCCGTCCGGGGTGGGCAGAGCAGGATCCGCGAGACTGGTGGGCCGCGATCACCGCCGCAACTCGTCAGCTGCTGGACAGTGAACCGTGCCGGGCGGCCGGCCAGGTCATCTCGATCGCCGCGTCGACCACCGCCTCAACGGTGGCGGTGGTCGACGCGGCGGGAACACCGCTCCGTCCGGCCATCCTGTGGATGGACGCCCGCGGCGCCGCGGAGTCGGAGCGCACCGCGCAACTGAGCGGGCAGCATCCGATCCTCGAGTGGTCCGGAGGATCCGACGCCTCGGAATGGCTACTGCCAAAGGCGATGTGGCTCAAAAAGCACGATCCGGATGCCTACCGGTCTGCCGCACGCATCGTGGAGGCCGTCGACTACCTGACCTTCCGACTCACCGGCCGATGGGTCGGTTCGCAGATGAACGCCGTCTGCAAGTACAACTACGACGCCCTCGCCGGGCGTTTCCCCGCCGAGCTCTATGCCGCGCTGGGAATGGAGGATCTGATCGCCAAACTGCCTGATGAGATCGTCGCCATAGGCGGTGTCGCGGGCACTCTCACCGACAGCGCCGCAGCCGATCTCGCCATCTCGGGCGCACCGGTCGTCGCCGTCGGCGGCATCGATGCGCACGTGTCCCTGCTGGCCTGCGGGGGCAAAACGGATGGACTGGTCTCCATCGTGTCCGGCACATCCTCGGCCATCGTCACCGAAGTGGACCGGCCGACCACCTCCAACGAGGTGTGGGGCCCGTATCCGAATGCGTTGACCCACAATAAGTGGCTGGTCGAGGGCGGCCAGGTGACCAGCGGTTCGGTACTCAAATGGACCGGGGAATCCATCATGGGGGTGCCCCGCGACGACCTGTCGGCATTGATCGACCAGGCCGCCACGGTCGACCCGGCAGCCCACGGTCTGCGGGCCCTCGACTACTTCATGGGCAACCGCACCCCGCACCGCGAGGCCCGGTTGCGCGGGGCCGTGGTCGGGCTGACGCTCGGCACCACGAAGGCCGAACTGTACCGGGCGATGGTCGAGGCGGTCGCCTGTGGCACCCGGAGCGTGATCGAGTCATTCGAACGGTCCGGGGTGCCCTGCGCGCGCCTGGTCTTCTCCGGCGGTATCGAGCGAAACTCGTTGTGGCAGAAGGTCACAATCGATGTGCTCGGACGGCCCGCCGAACTGGTGATCGGCGAGAACCTCACCCTCCGGGCCTGCGCGGTGATCGCGGCGACCGCCGCCGGGATCGTTCCCAGCTTGAGCGCGGGCTCGCAACTGTTCGCCCCCCGAGTACGACTGCTGGAACCCGATCCCAAGCGAATAGCGGTGTACGAGCAGACCTTTGGCGACTATCAGCGGTTGACCGCCGCGCTGCGCCCGTTCATGTGTGACACCGCTGACCGCGATTCCGACCCTACGGCGGGCGCCCGCGGACCCTTCCGGGTGGTGAGGTGATGAGTGCACCCGCCGACCGGAGCCACACCGACCTGCTGCTCTACGTGGCTCAGTGCTACTACGAGCAAGGCCGCACCCAGGAAGACATCGGGTCCGAACTCCACCTGACCCGATGGAAGGTGGGACGGCTGCTCGACGAGGCCCGTGGCGTCGGCCTCGTACAGATCAAGATCGTGCATCCACAGGCGCGCCGGACCGACCTCGAAGTGGAGATGCGTAGCCGATTCGGTCTTCGCGAATGCGTAGTCGTTCCTGGTCCGGACACCGCCGACACGGCAGGCGAGCACATCGCCACGGCCGCAGCCAATTACCTGAAGTCGAACTCCTCGTGGATCACGACCCTGGGAGTATCTTGGGGCAACACCCTTCAGCAGATCGCGGCGGTGCTGCCCAACGGATGGACAGCCGGAATCGAGGTCATCCAGGTCAACGGTGGGGTGAGCCGGTCGGTACACCCCACGAAGGCCGCCAACATCGTCACCAGTATCGCCCACAGCGGCAACGGGCAGGCCACCCTGCTGCCGGTGCCGGCAATCGTCGAACGAATCGAAACCCGTGATGCGCTCTACGCCGAGGGGTTCGTCGAAGACGTCCTGTCGCGTGCCCGCAAGGCAGACGCCATCCTGTTCTCGCTGGGAGCGCTCGGACCAACATCGGTTCTGGTCGAGTCAGGCGCGATCACGCCTGCCGAACTCGCCCAACTCGAATCAGCCGGGGCCTGCGGGGACGTCCTGGCCCACTACATCACCGCGAGCGGCGAGATCGCCTATGCCGACATCGACAGGCGCACAGTGGGTCTCAGCCTCGATGACGTCAAGAAAGCGAACTGCGCCATTGCCGTGGCGGCGGGAACGCACAAAGTCCCCGTCGTCATCGGCGCCCTGACCAGTGGACTGTGTTCGGTCCTGATCACCGACGAAACCACGGCACAGTCCGTGCTGGAGCAGCGACATGACCACTAGCCACAACGCGGAAGCGACGCTGCCCGCCCGGATCGCCGGCACCGGGCAGGTGCCCGCACTGCGGATGCGGGACATCGTGAAAACGTTCCCGGGAACCAGGGCCTGCGATGGCGCGACGCTCGAGGTCGCCCGGGGTGAGGTGCACTGCCTGCTCGGCGAAAACGGCGCGGGCAAAAGCACTCTGATGAAGATTCTGTCGGGTTCCTACACCCCGGATTCCGGAACAATCGCCCTCGATGGCGAGGACGTCTCGTTCGGCTCCCCCATCGACGGTGTCCGGGCCGGGATCAACACCATCTACCAGGAACTGGATCTCATCCCGGATATGACCGTGGCGCAGAACCTCTTCCTGGGCCACGAGCCGCGGCGCGGCCCATTCATCTCACGCCGAGAACGCGATCGCCGGGCGGCCGAGGCGATCGCCCGAGTCGGCGGCCGGTTCGCACCCTCCGATGCAGTCGCCAAGCTGTCTGTCTCGGATCAGCAACTGACCGCGATCGCGAAGGCGCTCACCACTGATGCCCGCATCGTCATCATGGACGAACCCAGCGCCACGCTCACCGATCACGATCTGGCCGAAGTGTTCCGCGTCATCGGCGAACTCACCGCCGCAGGCAAATCGGTGATCTACATTTCGCACCGGCTCGACGAAGTGAAGGCCATCGGCGACCGTGCCACCGTCATGCGCGACGGGGCGACCGTCGGCGTGTTCGACATCGCGACGGTCAGCAAGAACGAATTGGTCGAGGCGATGATCGGTCGCGGCCTCGAATCCCGCGTGCCCAGGCCGTCCCGTCCAGCCGGCGAGAGAGCCGCGTTACTGGATGTTCGCCGCGCCGTCATCCCAGGAACGATCGACGTATCGGGTATCACCGTCGGCCGTGGCGAGATCGTCGGGCTGGCGGGGTTGGGTGGCGCAGGACGTTCCACGCTGCTGGCCACCCTGTTCGGCGACCGCCGGGCCGCACTCGACATGACATTGAGCAGCTCCCGGATCACCCAGTTGACGCCGCGGGGCGCCGTGCTGGCCGGCATCGGCCTGGTGCCCGAAGACCGCAAGAGCCAAGGGCTGTTCCTGGACCAATCGATCCTGCGCAATGCCGGCATCGCAGCGCTGGCGCCATTCGGCATCAACCCAATGAAGACCGCCAGACGAATGGCCACACCGCCGCTTGCGCAGCTGGGCGTCAAGTTCTCGTCCATCGATCAGCCGGTCGGCCAGCTCTCCGGCGGCAATCAGCAGAAGGTGGTGCTGGCCAAGTGGATGGCCCGAGGGGTGGACCTGCTACTACTCGATGAACCCACCCGCGGATTGGACATCGGGGCGAAAGCCGATCTGTTCGAACAGGTTCACGAGTTGGCCGAAGCCGGCGTCGGGGTGTTGTTGGCGTCCAGCGAGATGAGCGAGCTCACCGAGAACTGCGACCTCATCTGGGTCATGCACGAGGGCAAGAACATCGCTGCATATGACCCGAGAACCACCTCACCGGCAGACATCGCCCGCTGCGTCGTCACAGGAAGAAACGACATTGACTGACCAAATCCAACGGTCCGCTCCTCCGGCGCCGTCCAGCCCGGCGGTCACCACCCGGACACGCCGCCAGAACATCATCGTGCGGTTCAATCTGCTGTTCATCTTCGTCGCGCTGTTCGTCGTCGCGTCCCTCACCGCCCCACAATTCCTCTCTTCGCAGAACCTGGCGAACCTGCTGCAGCAGTCGAGCCTCACCGGCATCGTCGCAATCGGGATGACGGTGGTGATCCTCACCTCTGGCATCGACCTGTCGGTGGGAAGCGTTGCGGCACTGTCAGGAATGCTGGTGGCGATCCTCATCGGAATGGGAATCGCCTGGCCTGTCGCCATGCTGCTGGCCATCATGAGCGGGCTGGTGCTCGGCGGGATCATGGGCGGATTGAGCGCCTACCTGGCCCTCCCGGCGTTCATGGTGACTCTCGCCGGGATGCAGAGCATCCGCGGCCTGACCTTCCTGACCACCAACGGCACCCCCACAACCGCGGAGATTCCCATCGGCCTGCGGTTTCTGGGTGCCGGAAGCGTGGCCGGTATCCCGGTCGTCGGGCTGATCTTCGTGATCACCACCGTGGTCGTCGGCCTGGTTCTGCGCCGCACCACATTTGGCGAACACATCTATGCGGTCGGCAGCAACGCCAAAGCGGCAAGGCTGTCCGGACTACCGGTGCAGCGCATCACCACCGCGGCGTATGTGATCTGCGGCGGTCTGGCCGCGTTGACCGGCGTACTGCTCACCGCACGGCTCACCATCGGCCAGCCCACGGCCCACACCGGACTGGAACTGGATGCCATCGCGGCAGTGGTGCTCGGAGGAACCAGCCTGTTCGGCGGAAAGGGCGGCGTGATGGGCACATTCATCGCCGTGCTGCTGCTGTCTGTGCTGCGCAACCTGTTCAACCTGCTGGGGTTGAGCTCGTTCTTCCAGATGCTCGTGACCGGACTGATCCTGATCGCGGCGCTGATCATGAACTACGTGCTCGACCGGCAGACCAAGACCGCCTGAAATCCGGGCGACAACAGAAGGGATCCCAATCCGATGACGCTCGACACCCGACCGACCGGGACACAGGTCGCCGCAATGATCGACCACACCCTGCTCAAGCCCGAAGCGACCGCATCCGACGTCGAAGCGCTGGTCGCCGAGGCACTGGAGCTGGGTACCTACTCGGTGTGCGTGTCACCATCGATGCTGCCGGTCGACGTACCGTCCGGCGCCACGCTGAAAGTTGCTGCGGTGTGCGGCTTCCCCAGCGGAAAACACAGCTCGCAAACCAAGGCCGCCGAGGCGGCCGAGGCGGTGCAGCAGGGCGCCGACGAGATCGACATGGTGATCGACATCGGTGCGGCCAAGGACGGCGCCTTCGACCGCGTCGAAGCCGACATCGCAGCGGTGCGAGCCGCTGCGCTGGCACCAGCGGTGCTGAAAGTGATCATCGAATCAGCCGCGCTGACCGACGACGAGATCGTCGGAGTGTGCCGCGCCGCGGTGGCGGCACACGCCGACTTCGTCAAGACCTCGACCGGTTTCCATCCCACCGGCGGCGCGACCGTTCACGCGGTCGAGCTGATGTACCGAACCGTCCACGACGCCGGATTGGCGGTAAAGGCATCCGGTGGTGTGCGCACTCTCGAGCAGGCGCAGGCCATGATCGCCGCTGGGGCCACAAGACTTGGGGTGTCAGGCTCGCGGGCTCTGCTGGGTGCGGCCGAATCCGAAGGGGATTCCGGCTACTGAAAGGGGGCGACCTAGTTGGTCTGTGGCGGTGCCTGGGGTTGGAACGGTTCGTACCACCACCAATCGGCGCGCTCACCGGTCGGTCCGGGACACGGTGCGACCGCGGGAGGACGGTTCTTCGGCGGACGGGCCAGCGATCCTGGGTGAAGTTGTTGCTTGCCGGCACTGTCGATCACGACCGGGTGGCTGGCCGGTCCGATGATGGTGATGCCGCCCCGGTGGTGCAACCGGTGGTGGTAGGGGCACAGCAGCACCAGGTTGTCCAGTTCGGTGAGACCGCCGTCCTCCCAGTGTTGGAGGTGATGGGCGTGCAGACCGCGGGTGGCCCCGCAGCCGGGCACCACACAGCAGCGGTCGCGATGCTCGAGCGCGCGGCGCAGCCGGCGGCTGATCTGCCGGGTCGTGCGGCCCGCGCCGATCACCTGGCCGTGCCGTTCGAGCCAGAGTTCGTAGGTGGCCTCACACAGCAGGAACCGACGCTCGTCGTCGGTCAGTACCGGACCCATGTGCAGTGAGGCGACCGGTTTCTCGACGTCAAGATGTACGACCACGGTGGTGTGCTGACCGTGCGGGCGGCGAGCCACGTCGGCGTCCCAGCCGGCCTCGACCAGGCTCATGAACGCATCGACATTGTTCGGAAGCCGGGATGCGTGCTCAGGCACCGGGGCACCGTCGCCGTCACTGTTGTGGTCGCGTTTCCAGTCGGCTATCAACCCGTCGTAGTGAGACTGCAGGCCCGACTCGAATTTCGCTGCTTCCAGGCGCGGCAATCGGATTCGCCAGGTGGTGTAGCCGTCCCCCTCGGTCTTGGTGACCTCCCGTTGCGGTTCGGGCTTCGGATCCGGTTCAGGTCGTGGTTCGAGTTTGACCGCGGTGCGCAGTTGGGTGACCGTAGCACTGGCCGCCAGTTCGGCGTAGTGCTCATCGGAACCATCGGCCGCGCGTTCGGCGATGACGCCGACCTGATCCAGCGACAAACGACCCTCCCGCATGCCGTCGGCGCAGCGAGGGAACTGATCGACCCGACGTGCAACCGCCACCACCGTGTCGGCATTGCGCGGTGACACTCCGGTCTTCCACGCGACCAGGGCCCCGATCGAACGGGCACCGGTAGCACCGCACAATTCGTCACGATCCAGCTCCGCGACGATCTCCACGATGCGTCCATCGATGGCGTTCCGTTGACCAGTCAACTCGGCCAGTTCGTCGAACAGCACCGCGAGACGTTCCGAAGGCAGCGCTTCGCCGCTCACCAACGTCGCGGTATCGAACATACGATCGACTATGCCACCGCGGTACGACAGTCCGCCAAAACAAAACCGCCCCGGTGGAAACCGGGGCGGCGGTTATCTGTCTCTACGGGGTGGCCGCGATATGTCAGCTGTATTTGATCAGCAGTGCGACGCCGATGATCGACACCAGCCAGATGCCGGTAACGAATAGCGTCAGCCGGTCGAGGTTCTTCTCGACCACAGTGGAGCCGGACAGGCTGGACTGGACACCGCCACCGAACAGGGTGGACAGACCGCCACCTTTGGCACGATGCAGCAGCACCAGGAGCACAACCAGCACGCTGGTCACGACCAGAGTGATCTGCAGAGCCAATTCCATGGTTGTAAGACTACCGGGTGCGGTATCCGGCCCAGGCCCCCGGGGTTACGGAAGCGGTCCGCCCGCGGCGATGGCCGACAGCGTCGCGAACTGCTCGCCGTCCAGCGAAGCACCACCGACCAGTGCACCATCAACGTCGCCCTGCGCCACGATCTCGCCGACGTTCTTGGCATTGACCGACCCGCCGTAGAGCACCCGCACTCCGGCGGCGAGCTGTGGCGAGGACAGGTTGCCCAACTCACCACGGATCGCCTTGCA
This sequence comes from Mycobacterium sp. DL99, assembly GCF_004762045.1. Classification (GTDB taxonomy): domain Bacteria; phylum Actinomycetota; class Actinomycetes; order Mycobacteriales; family Mycobacteriaceae; genus Mycobacterium. Next base: position 2,971,154 of record NZ_SJOM01000007.1, on the reverse strand, counting down.
GACCTCCTGCGCGTCAGCCGCGCTGGCCACCCGACCGGTGCCGATCGCCCACACCGGCTCGTAGGCGATAACCGCCTGGCCGATCTGCTCCTTGCTCAGACCGGCCAGGGAGCCGCGCAACGAGTTCACGTTGTACTCGACGTGGTTGCCCGCCTCACGCACCTCGAGTTGTTCGCCGATGCAGATGATCGGGGTGATGCCGTGCTTGAACGCCGCGGCGGCCTTGGCCGCCACGAGCTCATCGGTTTCGCCGTGGTAGGTGCGCCGCTCGGAGTGCCCCACCACCACGAAGCTGCATCCGAGCTTGGCCAGGAACGCCCCGCTGATCTCACCGGTGTAGGCACCCGAATCGTGCCGGGACACGTCCTGGGCGCCATAGGTGAGCCGCAACTTGTCCCCGTCGACCAGGGTCTGCACACTGCGCAGATCGGTGAACGGCGGGATGACCGTCACATCCACCTTGTCGAAGTACTTGTCCGGCAAGGCGAATGCGATCTTCTGCACAAGCGCGATGGCCTCGAAATGATTGAGGTTCATCTTCCAGTTGCCGGCGATGAGCGGCTTACGGGCCATGTTCTACGACTCCAGTACTTCGATGCCGGGCAGGGTCTTGCCCTCAAGGTATTCCAGCGACGCGCCGCCGCCGGTCGAGATGTGCGAGAAACCGTCCTCGGGCAGACCGAGCTGGCGCACCGCGGCGGCCGAGTCGCCGCCGCCGACGACGCTGAACGCACCCTTTTCCGTGGCACCGATGATCGCCTCAGCCACGCCCTTGGTGCCCGCCGCGAAGGCCGGGAATTCGAAGACACCCATCGGGCCGTTCCAGAACACCGTCTTGGCGTTGGACAGCAATGCGGTGAAGCGCTTGACCGACTCCGGGCCGATGTCCAGCCCCATCCTGCCCTCGGGGATGCGATCGGAGGCCACGGTCTCCGGCTCGGCGTCGGCGGCGAACTTGTCGGCCACCACGATGTCGACCGGAAGGTGGATCACGTCGGCGTAGGTGTCCAGCAGCCGCTTGCAGGTGTCGATCATCTCCTCCTGCAGCAGCGAGGTTCCGACCGAAACCCCTTGAGCAGCAAGGAACGTGAAGCACATACCACCGCCGATGACAATGCTGTCGGCTTTGGTGGCCAGGTTCTCGATCACCGCGAGTTTGTCGGAGACCTTGGACCCGCCGAGCACCACGGCGTAGGGCCGTTCGGTCGAGTTGGTCAGTTGCTCGAGCACCTGGACCTCGGTGGCCACCAGCGTGCCCGCGTAATGCGGCAGCAGGGTGGCGACGTCGTAGACCGAAGCCTGCTTGCGGTGGACCACGCCGAAGCCGTCGGAGACGAAGGCGCCCGGCGAGCCGTCGGCACCCTCGACCAGGGCGGCCAGCGCCTCGGCCAACGCCAGCCGCTCGGCGTCATCCTTGCTGGTCTCCCGCGGGTCGAAGCGGATGTTCTCCAGCAGCAGGACGTCACCGTCGGTGAGTCCCTCGGCGCGGGCCAGCGCGTCGGTGCCGACCACGTCCCCGGCCAACTGGACGTGGCGACCGAGCTTCTCCCCCAGCGCCGCGGCGACCGGGGCCAGTGAGAACTTGGGATCCGGGCCACCCTTCGGGCGGCCCAGGTGCGCGGTGACGACGACCTTGGCGCCGGCCTCGGCCAGCGCCGAGAGGGTGGGGACCGAGGCGATGATGCGACCCGGGTCGGTGATGTTGCCCTCGTCATCGAGGGGGACGTTGAGGTCGGAGCGGACCAGAACGCCGCGTCCTTCTACGCCCTCGGCCAACAGGTCAGCGAGTGTCTTAACAGTCATTGGTATTAGAGCGACTTCCCTACGAGTCCGACCAGATCGACGAGGCGGTTGGAATATCCCCACTCGTTGTCGTACCAGGAGACGACCTTGGCCTGGTTGTCGATGACCTTGGTCAGGCCCGAATCGAAGATCGAGCTGTGCGGGTCGGTGACGATGTCGCTGGACACGATCGGCGCGTCGTAGTACTTGAGGATGCCCTTCATCGGGCCCTCGGCGGCGGCCTTCATCGCAGCGTTGATCTCGTCGGCGGACCCCGGCTTGGCCAGCTCGGCGGTCAGGTCGGTGACCGAACCCGTGGGGATCGGGACCCGCAGGGCGTAGCCGTCCAGCTTGCCCTTGAGCTCGGGCAGCACCAGGCCGATGGCCTTGGCGGCACCGGTCGAGGTCGGCACGATGTTCAAGGCAGCAGCGCGGGCGCGACGCAGATCCTTGTGCGGGCCGTCCTGCAGATTCTGGTCCTGCGTGTAGGCGTGGATGGTCGTCATCAGGCCCTTGACGATGCCGAACTCGTCGTTGAGGACCTTGGCCAGCGGGCCGAGGCAGTTGGTGGTGCACGAGGCGTTGGAGATGATGTTCTGGCTGCCGTCGTACTTGTCGTCGTTGACGCCCAGCACGATGGTGATGTCCTCATCGCTGGCCGGCGCAGAGATGATGACCTTCTTGGCGCCGGCATCGAGGTGACCCTGCGCCTTGGCGCGGGCGGTGAAGATACCGGTGGACTCGACGACGACATCGACGCCCAGGTCACCCCAGGGCAACGCGGCCGGGCCTTCCTTCACTTCGAGCGCCTTGATCTTCTTGTCGCCGATGACGATGGTGTCTTCGCCCTCGAGGCTGACGTCTTGCGGCAGGCGACCAAGGATCGAGTCGAACTTGAGCAGGTGAGCCAGGGTGGCGTTGTCGGTGAGGTCGTTGACCGCCACGATCTCGATGTCAGTGTTCTGCCCCTCGGCCTGCTGCGTCGCCAGGGCCCGGTAGAAATTGCGCCCGATGCGGCCGAAGCCGTTAACGCCTACCCGGATAGTCACGTGATTCTCCCTACAGTTGCCGTTAACTGAACTGCCCGCAGCCAGCCTAGTGGGGATACGTCCCCGCCGTGCGGTCTGGTCAGTGCATCAGATGTCGCGCTCGTGCAGGGCGAGTTGATCGAGTTCGTGCGCATCCTGGCCGACCAAATCGGCGATCAACCCCTCGTCCGACAGGTCCATCGGCGCGGAGTGTTTCCAGTCGTGGTGGGCCACCTCGTTCAGCCGCTTGATGATGTGGTGATCAGTCACCTCGATGGCCAATTCGCGACGATGGTCGAAGCTGCCCGGGGAGAAGTTGATCGAGCCGACGATGGCCCGCGCGTGGTCGGCCAGAATCATCTTCGCGTGCAGCTTCATGTGCTTGAGCCGGTGGATCTTGATACCGACGTCGTCGAGGATGCGCATCCCGCTGACGCCTTCGAGGAGCTTGCCCGACTTGAGGTGGTGGGCCGCGCGGGCCATCACGTGAACCTTGACCCCGCGATGCGCCGCACGGACCAGGCGCTCGATGATCACCGGATCCTGATAGCGCTCGTTCTGGACGAACAACGTGTGTTTGGCGCTGTCGATGAACTCGGCGATGCGATGCCGACCATTGGTAGGGCACCAGATGAGGTGTGCCCCACCGCCGGGATCGAACTCCTCGCGCGCCCAGTCGGCTTCGAAGCAATCGACGATCTCGGCGACTTCATACGCGCTGGGAGTCACGACGGCGTAATCGCGCGTCACCGTGAAGTTCTCCTCGGTCCAGTTCAACGACTCGACAAACGCGTGGTCGTCGTCGACCACCATCGACTTCTCGTGTGTCAGATCGAAGGCCGGGTTGCTGGCCCGGACCTCGATGCCGAACCGCTCCAACGTCTCCCGCGCGACGTCGTTGTCGGTTTCCCCGTCGCGCCGCTCGGGGTTGAGCATGACCTTGACGTCTACGCCGCGCCGGTGGGCGGCCACCACCGCGTCCAGCAACGGCAGGTGGTTGAAGGCGAACATCTTGATCCGTACCGACCGGGTGGACGCACCGATCGCGTCGAGCACCGGCTGGGCCGAGTCGTCGGGCAGGATGATCAGCGAACGCGTCACGTTGTCTCGTCCTCAAATTGGATGCGGTGCAACTCGGCATATCTGCCGCCTGCGGTCAGGAGTTCGGTGTGTGATCCCTCTTCGACCACACGGCCCTCCTCGAGCACGACGATCTTGTCCGCATCGCGAATCGTGCTGAGGCGGTGGGCGATTGTGATCACCGTGCGTCCGTTCATCAGTCGCTGCAGCGCTGACATCACCAGATGCTCGGACTCCGCGTCCAAAGCGGCGGTCGGTTCGTCGAGGATGAGGATCGGGCTGTCCCGGATGAGGGCGCGGGCGATACCGATGCGCTGACGCTGACCGCCGGAGAGCGTCAGCCCACGCTCCCCCACCGGGCTGTCATAGCCCTGTGGCATCGCGGAGATGAACTCGTGGGCGTTGGCCAGTTTGGCCATCTCGATGATCTCGTCGTGATCGGCGTCGGGCCGTCCGAAGGCGATGTTGTCGCGGATGGTGCCCCGGAACAGGACCGTGTCCTGCAGGACATAGGCGATCTGGCGGCGGAGTTCGTGAAGTTTGTAGTCGCGCAGGTCAACGCCGTCGATGCGGACGGCGCCCTGATTCGGGTCGTAGAACCGGGGAATCAGGCTGACCAGACTGGATTTTCCGCTTCCGGTGTGCCCGACGACACCCACCAGCTGGCCCGGCTTCACCTCGAAGGTGACATCCCGCAGCACGGGAGTCTCACTGTCGTAACTGAACGCCACCCGCTCGAAGCTGATCGCACCCTTGATCTTCTCCGGTTCGACGGCCTCGGGCTTCTCCTGAACTGACGTCTCGGCGGTCAGCAGCGCGTTGACCCGGTCCACCCCGACCGAGGCCATGGCGATGGTGTTGGTGAGCTTGGCCAGATCCTGCACGGGTTTGAAGAACGACGCGAGGTACGAGATGAACACGGTCAGCGTGCCCGCCGTCATCGCACCGGCGAGGATGAGCGCCGAACCGCGCCACAGCACCACCGCGGTGCAGGCGGCCACCACGACGGTGACGATCGGTGACACCACCGACTTCACCCGCCTGGCGTTGAGCGCGGCATCCACGGCCTGCTGACCGGCCACCTCCAGTTGGCGCTCCTGCATCTCCTCGCGGTCGAACGCCTTGACCACACGGATCGACTGCAGACCTTCCTCGGCGACCGCGACGATGTCCGATTCCCGCTTGCGCACTTCGTGTGTCGCTGCCTTGACCGCCTTACGGATACGCGAGACGAACAACAGCAGCAGCGGCGCCACCGCCAGCGCGATGAGCGTGAAATCCCATTGCAGCCACAGCATCATGGCCAACATGCCGACGATGGTCAGCAGGTCGGTCGCGATACCCAGCGTGGAGGCCGACGCGAACCCCTGAATGGTGTCGACGTCATCGGTGAGCGTGCTCAGGATCGGCCCGACCCGGTGGGTGTCGAAATAGTTCAGCGACAACTGCTGAAGGTGATGGTAGGCGCGGGTGCGCAGATCGTTCCCGATGCGCTGACCGACCGTTTCGGTCAGGTAGTTGGCCACGTAGGACGCGATGGCTGCCACCACCGCGATGACGAACACCATGATCGCGGCCAGGCCGGCGATATGCATCTTGCCTTCGCCACCGAGCAGTGGCTGCAGCAGACCGTGCAACCATCCCGGCAGCGGGTGGTGGCCGACGACGCTGTCCAGCACCACCTTCAACGGCCAGGGCGCGGCCAGGCCCGTGGCGATCTGCACCAGCAGGACCGCGAAGATTCCGGCGACCAGCAACCGGTAGGGGCGGATCAGCTCAAGAATCAGTCTCATCGCGACTGCTGCCTCAATCGGGGGGTTGACGTCGAAGTTTGTCGCCACACACTACAACGTGAGGATGACGTCGGGGTGCCTCAAGACCGACGGTCCGGCAAGTGGCGGCGACGACGCACGACGGCGCGCCTAGCTCACCGTGCTCGGAACCGACAGCTTCTGCACCTCACGTTCGACAGTCGCTGCGGTATCGGCGTTTTCGCTCCAGCCGGGCGGCCCGAACAGGTAGCCGAACCGGCCGCGCCAGGTCTGTGCCCGCCAGACGTCGGTGAGCATGGCGGCGAACTCGTGGTAGTTCACCTTGATCGGGTTGTAGGTGTCGATGTTCTTGGTCAGGCCGTAGCGGACGGGTTCCCCCTCGGCGGCGAAGGTGCCGAGCATCCGGTCCCAGAGAATGAAGATGCCGGCGTAGTTCTTGTCGAGATAGGGATTGTTGGCTCCGTGGTGCACGCGGTGGTGCGACGGCGTGTTGAACACGTACTCGATCGCGCGGGGAAGCCGATCGATGCGCTCGGTGTGGATCGGGAACTGGTAGAGCAGCACGATCGCCTGCGACAGGAAGACCAACCATGCCGGGATGCCGATCAGCGCCAATCCGACGTACCCGATGGTGTTCAGAAACGAGCCGGGAATCAGCCAGGACAATCGCATGGCGGTGGACAGGTTGAAGTACTGGCTCGAGTGGTGCACGTTGTGCGCGGCCCAGAACATCCTGATCCGGTGCGACATCCGGTGCTGCAGGTAGTAGGCCAGGTCGGCCAGCACGATGGCCAGCACCCAGACCCACCAGTGCGATGCCGAGAGGTGCAGCGGCGTCAGCGATGCGGCGATAGCGACCATCGGAACCGCGATGAATCTGTCCAACGGCCGCAGGACGAAGCCCAGTGCGTAGATCGAGAGGTTCGTGGCGCTGTCTCGCCACGAGATCCCGGCCCGCGGCCGCGCTGAGCCGCTGTCGTCTTTGTCTTTGTCTTTGTCTTTGTCGAAGCGATAGCTGAGGAACTCGATCGCCATCAGGACGAAGTAGGCGGGCATGGCGTACAGCCCGATCCGCAGCGGGTCCACGGCGGTTACTTCCCTTCTACCGGTTCTCAGCCGACGCCGACTTGCGGCCCGACGCCTTCGGCATGCCTGCCAGTTGCCAGGCCAGCGCCTGCCCGAAAAGTTCGTCGGGCACCCGGTCGGGGTCGATGCGCCGTTGCCGGATCAATCCCTGGAAGAGCGCGAGAACCACCACCGCGAAGCCCTCCACGGAGACGCTGTCGTCGATGTTGTTGCGCTCCAACGCATCGGCGAGGATCTCGCGCAGCGAGGCCAACGTGCGCGACGACCGATCCTGCAGGATCTGCATGGCCTCGGGATTGCGCACGGCGTGCAACCAGAATTCAGCCTGGATGGCCTCGAACTCGATGTCGTTGTCGGCGATGTCAACGAGGACCCGACCCAGGGCGGTCAGCGGTCCGACTTCTGTGTCCTCGGAAATGGACTGCACCACCTGGTCGATCCGGCCGGAGGCGCGTTCGGTCATCAGCTCGGAGAACAACTGCTCCTTGCTGGAGAAGTTCGAGTAGACCGCACCGATTGAATACCCGGCCGTACGGGCGATCTCGTCCACCGATGCCGCGGCATAACCCTTCTGGGCGCAGGTCCGAGCGGCGGCATCCAGAAGCGCGGCGCGGGTCCGTGCCTGATTCTCGGCTCTGGTCAGCCGTACCGGCGCTAGGTCCGTGCCGCTTCGGTCATCGACCATATTTCAGATAGTATGTGCTATTCGAATAACAGTCACTATTTGAATACTGTGACCGGTCTCACCAGCCGGCGAATGGGCGGCCACGCCGGCATGGCAGTCGTCGCGGCAGTGATCGTCGCCCGCACGCTGGTGGCGATGAGGACAGGAAGGGTCTCGGCCATGTCGGCACGATCCGTGCACTCGCTACGGCCGGTCTGCCCGGAATCGCCACGCCGAGTGAGTCTCCCGGGCTGGCGCCAATCCTGGTCGGCCCGTGCATCTGGTGCACGTTCCTCGACCCGTTCATCCACCAATCGAACTCGATGGCCATTCGACGGAGCGTTTACGCCACGAGACCTTTTGTGGCATTTGACATCCCATTGACCTCGGGGTCCCCGACCACCGCATTCCGCGGCGGATGGGCCCCGCTGCCAGTGTGATGACTTGGAGCGTTTGCGATTTCGCTCGGATCAGGCGTCGTCGAGCAGGTCCGGGGTAACCGCCGACTCGGTGTCGGGAACCCCTTCCTGCTTGGCCTTGCGGTCCGCCATCGACAGCAGGCGCCGGATACGGCCGGCCACAGCATCTTTCGTCATCGGCGGATCGGCGAGCCGGCCCAACTCCTCCAGCGACGCCTGACGGTGTTCGACCCGCAGCTTGCCCGCCGCCGCCAGGTGATCGGGCACCCCGTCACCCAGGATGTCCAACGCACGTTCCACCCGGGCAGCCGCAGCCACCGCGGCACGCGCCGACCGGCGCAGGTTGGCATCGTCGAAATTGGCCAGACGATTGGCGGTGGCGCGGACCTCGCGGCGCATCCGCCGTTCCTCCCACGTCAGCCTGGTGTCCTGGGCTCCCATTCGGGTCAACAAGGCACCGATCGCCTCGCCGTCGCGCACCACGACCCGGTCGGCACCGCGTACCTCGCGGGCCTTGGCACTGACTCCGAGCCGCCTGGCCGCACCGACCAGGGCCAGTGCCGCCTCCGGACCGGGGCAGCTGACCTCCAGCGCCGACGACCGTCCCGGCTCGGTCAACGAGCCGTGGGCGAGGAACGCACCACGCCACGCGGCCTCGGCGTCCCCGACGCTGCCGCCGACCACCTGTGCCGGCAGGCCACGTACGGGGCGTCCACGAAGATCGAGCAGGCCCGTCTGCCGGGCCAGCGCTTCCCCGTCGGCGGCCACCCGCACCACATAGCGGGTGTTCTTCCGGATTCCGCTGGCCGAGAGCACGTGCACCACGGCGTTGTACCCGTACAGGTCGTAGATGTCCTTGCGCAGGCGGCGCGCGATGATCCCGAGATCCACCTCGGCCTCCACCACTACGCGGCCGGCCACGATGTGCAGGCCGCCGGCGAAACGCAACAACGACGCCACCTCCGCGCGGCGAGCGCTCACCGAGTTGACTACGAGACGGCTCAGCTCGTCTTTCACCTCGGCTGTCATCGCCACGGATCGTCCCCTCTCGGTGTGTTCGGCGCCGGTTCCTGGTGCGCCACGTCGACCGACCTCGCAGCGGGCGTGGGAACGGTGGCCTCCTGCACGGCCCCGGGCGCCATCGAGCGCAATCGGACACCCTCCAGCACCGCGGCCAACTTCGCCGGGTCATGTAAAGGTGTACCAGGTCGAGACACGTCAGCAAACTCAACTCGAGCGTTGAGGATGTTGGCAGTGCGGCTGAGTTGCTCCCGTTCACGGTCGCTCGGCACCCGGCTGGCATCGACGATGATGTCATGCACGCTGAAGTCCGGAGCATGCTGGGCCAGAACGTGGATGTGACGCTCCGCCGAGAACCCCGCCGTTTCACCCGGCTCCGCCGCCAGATTCAAGACGAGCGCACGCCGCGCCGTCGTCGCCCGCAATGCCGCCGCCAACTGCGGCACCAACACGTGCGGGATCACACTGGTGAACCACGACCCCGGCCCGAGCACCACGAGATCGGCGCTCATGATGGCCTCGACAGCCTGTCGGGTGGCCGGCGGATCTCCGGGCAGCAACCGCACCCGGCGCACCTTGCCCACCGTGGTGGCGATCGCCACCTGACCGCGGATCACCCGGCTCATCCGCGGATCGGTCTCCAGGCCCGCGACATCGGCCTCGATCTGCAGAGCGATCGGGCACATCGGCAGCACCCGGCCCTTCACACCGAGGATGCGCCCGAGCTCGTCGAGGGCAGCGACCGGATCGGCGAGCACCTCGCTGAGGCCGGCCAAGATCAGATTGCCGATCGGGTGACCGGCGAGCGCGCCGCTGCCACCGAACCGGTGCTGGATGATCGTCGCCCACAACCGACCATGCGGGCTGTCAGAGGCCAAGGCCGCCAACGCCATTCGCAGATCACCTGGTGGCACCACATCGAGTTCGCTGCGCAGCCGACCCGACGATCCACCGTCGTCGGCAACCGTCACCACGGCCGTCACGTGCGGGCTGAGCCGGCGCGCCGCGGACAAGGTGGCGTACAAACCGTGCCCTCCACCGAGGGCCACGATGCGCGGGGTCATTCGCGACCCAGATCCCGGTGCAGCACGCGGACGGTGAGCCCGTCACCGCCCTGCAACCGCTCCGCCAGCGCCTCCGCGATCGCCACGCTCCGATGTTTGCCACCCGTGCACCCGATGGCGACGGTCATATAACGCTTCCCCTCCCGGCGGTATCCGGCGATCACCACGTCCAACAGACGATGGTAGGTGTCGAGAAATTCTCTGGCGCCCGGTTGTCCGAGCACGTAGTCACGCACATCCGGATGCTGGCCGGTGTGCGGCCGCAATTCGTCGACCCAGTGCGGGTTCGGCAGGAACCGGACATCCATCACCGTGTCCGCGTCCATCGGCAGGCCGTACTTGTAGCCGAATGACTCCACAGTGACATTCGTGTAGGCGACGGTCTCACCGCCGAACGCACGCTCGATGCTCTCACGCAACGCCGGCACCGGGAGCGCAGACGTGTCGATCACCAGGTCGGCCGCAGCCCGCACCGGCGCCAGCAACGCCCGCTCGGCAGCGATCCCCTCGGCCAGGGTCTGGGTGCCCTGCAGCGGGTGGCTGCGCCGGTTCTGCTCATACCGGCGTACCAGGATGTCGTCGGACGCCTCAAGGAACAACACCCGCGGGGTGATGCTGCGGGCCGCCAATTCGTTGCGCACCCAGTCGAGATCGCCGGTGAAGCCACGCGACCGCACATCCATCACCACGGCAAGCTGGGTGATCCGTGATCCGGCGGCCAACCCCAACTCGACCATGCGCGCTATCAACTCCGGCGGCAGGTTGTCGGCGACATACCAGCCGAGGTCCTCCAACACCTTGGCAGCGGTGCCGCGCCCCGCCCCGGACAAGCCGGTGACCAGCACCACGTCGATTCCCGAATCCGCGTCCGCACCACCTACGATGCCGCCCTCGCGCAGATGTTCATTCATGCGCGAACCGCCTGGCTACTCATGTCCCCGTTACCCGTCATCCCGACACCCTGCGTCGATCATCCTCGATAACCGTTGCGGGCGCCCCTGAATCGCCCAGTCCGGCGCTGTTCTCACTTCGCGGGTCTTCGCCCTCGACCGGTGGCGGCGTGCTCGGCGGCTCACCGCTGTGCTCGATTGGCGGCTCACCGCCGTGCTCGATTGGCGGCTCACCGCCGAGCGCAGCCAGGACGGCCTTCGCCGTCGTCACACCGATCCCCGGCACCGCGGTGATCTCCTCGACCGTGGCCTCCTTGAGTCGCGCCACCGAGCCGAAATGCGTCACCAACGCCTTGCGGCGCTGCTCGCCCAAACCACGCACCGAGTCGAGCGCCGAGGCGGTCATCCGCTTGGACCGCTTGCTGCGGTGATAGCTGATCGCGAACCGGTGTGCCTCGTCGCGCACGCGTTGCAACAAATACAGCCCCTCACTGTTTCGCGGGAAGATCACCGGATCCGGCTCGGAAGGCACCCACACCTCCTCCAGCCGCTTGGCCAGCCCGATCACCGCGACATCGGTGACGCCGAGTTCGTCGAGCACCGCGGCCGCCGCATTGACCTGAGGGGCACCACCGTCCACGACGAACAGGTTTGGCGGATAGGCGAACCGGCGCGGACGCTGCTCGGTGCCTGCCTCGGGCTGCGCATCGCTCACGTGCCGCAGGAAACGACGCCGGGTCACCTCGGCGATCGAGGCGACGTCATCGGAGCGGCCGTCACCGGCAGCCTCACGGATCGCGTAGTGCCGGTAGTCCGACTTTCGCGGCAACCCATCCTCGAACACCACCAGTGAGGCGACCACATCGGTGCCCTGCACATGGCTGATATCCACACATTCGATCCGCAACGGCGCATCGGCCAGACCCAGCGAATCCTGAATGCTCTGTAGCGCTTCCGATCTCGCGTTGAAGTCGCCAGCACGCTTGAGCTTGTGTTGGGCCAGCGCCTCCTGTGCATTGCGCGCGACAGTCTCGGCCAGTGTGCGTTTGTCGCCGCGCACCGGCACCCGCAGGCTCACGCGCGAGCCACGAAGCCCGGACAACCATGCCGCCAGTTCATCGGCATTCGGCGGCAGCACCGGCACGAGGACCTCCCGCGGCACCGGGTTGGTCGCCTCATCGGCCGCGCCGCCCAATTCGGCCTGTTCGCCGTAGAACTGGGTGAGGAACTGTTCGACGAGGTGCTCCTGCCCGGATTGCTCTGGGTCACCGGACTTCTCGACGATCCAGCCGCGCTGGCCCCGCACCCGCCCCCCGCGCACGTGGAAGACCTGAACGGCCGCCTCGAGGTCGTCGTCGGCGAACGCCACCACGTCGGCGTCCGTGCCGTCGCCGAGGACCACTGCCTGTTTCTCCAGCGCACGCTTCAGTGCCGCGATATCGTCGCGCAACCGGGCCGCCCGTTCGAAGTCCAACTCCTCTGCGGCCGCGATCATCTGCTGCTCCATGTCGCGGGCCAGCCGGTCGGTCTTGCCCGACAGGAAATCGCAGAAGTCCAGCACGATGCGCCGGTGTTCCTCGGCGCTGACCCTACCGATGCACGGCGCCGAGCACTTGTCGATGTAGCCGAGCAGACACGGACGGTCGATCTGCCTGTGCCGCTTGAACACTCCCGCAGAACAGGTTCTGGCCGGAAACACCCGGGTCAGCAGATCGAGTGTCTCCCGGATCGCCCACGCATGCGAGTACGGGCCGAAATACCGCACGCCCTTGCGCCGCGGCCCGCGATACACCATCAGCCGCGGGTACTCCTCGTTGAGCGTGACCGCCAACACCGGGTACGTCTTGTCGTCGCGGTAGCGGATGTTGAAGCGTGGATCGAATTCCTTGATCCAGTTGTACTCCAGCTGCAGTGCCTCGACCTCGGTGGTGACCACCGTCCACTCGACACTGCCCGCCGTCATCACCATCTGCCGGGTGCGCGGCGCCAGGCTCGCGATATCGGCGAAGTACGACGTCAGCCGGCTGCGCAGGCTCTTGGCCTTGCCGACATAGATGACCCGACCGTGCGGGTCCCGGAACCGGTACACGCCCGGCTCTACTGGTATCGATCCGGGCGCCGGCCGGTACGTCGCTGGATCGGGCACGGTTTCCAGGTTACTGCCGCGATCCGACGGAACTCCGCTACCGTCGAACTGTGCGGTTGCTGGCGTCCACCCGTTCGGTCATCGCGCTGCTCAGTGTCGTCGCTATGATCCTTGCCGGATGCTCCGACGGCAGTCGGCGCCCCGCGAGGACCGATGCCGGGCCGTGCCAGATCATTTCCAACGGGACCCCGTTGCCCAAACCCCCTCAGGCACCCCCACCGCCGACCCCTGCTCAACCGTCGGCACCGCCGACAACCCGCAACCTCGCGACCAACCCCGAGATCGGCACCGGCTACCGCAGCGACATGACCGCGGTCCGCACGGCCACCTATGCGGTGGCCACCGCCAATCCACTGGCCACCGAAGCCGCCTGCAAAGTGCTGCGCGACGGTGGTACCGCTGCCGACGCACTGGTGACCGCACAGGCCGTGCTCGGCCTCGTCGAGCCCCAGTCCTCCGGGATCGGCGGCGGCGGCTTCCTGCTTTATTACGACGCGGCAGGCAACGCGGTGCGCGCCTATGACGGACGTGAGACCGCCCCGGCCGCGGCGACCGAGAACTACCTGCGCTGGGTGTCGGAGACAGACCGCTCGATCCCCAAACCCGACGCCCGGGCATCGGGCCGCTCCATCGGGGTGCCGGGGATCGTGCGACTGCTCGACGACGTGCACCATCAGTTCGGCAAGAAGGCCTGGCGCGATCTCTTCGACCCTGCCGTGTCGATGGCCGACAACGGATTCGACGTCAGCCCGCGCCTGGCTGCGGCCATCGACGATGCCGACGCCCAACTTCGGCTGGATCCCGCGTCGGCCGGCTACTTCCTCAACCCCGACGGCAGTCCCAAGCTGGTGGGCACCCGCATGACCAACCCCGCCTACGCGAAAACCTTGGGCGCCATCGCATCCGAGGGTGCTCAGGCCTTCTACACCGGCGACATCGCCCGCGCTGTGGTGGCGGCCGCGACCGATACCAGCGGCGGCCGCACGCCGAGCGCCATGACCGAACAGGATCTTGCCGGGTACACCGTCAAACACCGCGACCCCGTGTGCACCACCTACCGCGGTCGCGAGGTCTGCGGTATGCCACCGCCGTCGTCGGGCGGCATCGCGGTGGCTGCCACCCTCGGCATGCTCGAGCACTTCCCCATGAGCGATTACAAGCCGGTGCGCATCGACCTCAACGGCGGGCATCCCTCGGTGACCGGGGTGCACCTGACCTCGGAGGCCGAACGCCTCGCCTACGCCGACCGCGATCGCTACGTCGCCGACACCGATTTCGTCCCACTACCCGGCGGATCACCCGAGACACTGCTCGGCGGCGCCTACCTCACCGGCCGCGCCGCCCTGATCTCGCGGAACCACACGATGGGCACGGCCGCGCCCGGGGACTTCGCCCCACCGATGACCATTCCGCCGCCGCCTGAGCACGGCACAAGCCAGATCAGCGTGATCGACAGCCACGGCAATGCGGCGTCACTGACCACAACGATCGAGTCCGCCTTCGGTTCGTTCCACATGGTCGACGGCTTCCTGCTCAACAATCAGCTCACCGACTTCTCCGCCGAGCCGACCAGCACCGAAGGCCATCCCGTACCCAACCGGGTTCAGGCCGGCAAGCGCCCACGCAGCACCATGGCGCCGACGCTGGTGTTCGACAAGGCGGGGCCGCAACGGGGTCCCCTGTATGCGGTCGTGGGCTCCCCCGGCGGTGCGGTGATCATCCAGTTCGTCGTGAAAACCCTTGTCGGCATCATGGATTGGAACCTGGACCCGCAGCAGGCGGTGTCAATGATCGACTTCGGTGCGGCCAACACACCCGTGACCAACGTCGGCGGGGAGCATCCGTTGGTCGATACGGTCGCCAACGGGGACCGTGATCAACTGGTCGAGGGCCTGCGGGCACTCGGACATCAGGTGTCGCTGGCCGATCAGTCCAGTGGGCTCTCAGCCCTGGTGCGCACACCGTCGGGCTGGATCGGCGGGGCCGATCCGCGCCGCGAAGGGCTGGTACTCGGCGACGTCGGTTGACCCTGTGGTGTCAGACGAGATTCGAGCGGTAACGGTCGATCAGCTCCCGGACCTCGTCCATGGCCTCGACCGCACGCCCCTTGTCGATGGCCTGGATCGCCATCACCGGAATGTACTCGTCGTCGGGCAGGTCCAGCCGAGCCCAGCGGGCTCCGACCGGGAATGTCACGCCGAGGGCCTCAGACCAGGGAATCACCTTGAAGCTGACCAGATTCCGGACCGCCACGCCGGTCGGGCCGACCTTGAGCCGGGGCCGCGCGAACAACAGCACCACTCCGCCGATGATCGCTCCCAGCAAGGCGATCGCCACCTGATCGGAGGTCTGGAAGACCACACCGGTGGACCCCACCTTCAGCAGCACGCCGACCGCGACGTGCGCCAGAAAGATGATCAGTGCCGCCCCGTAGGCGAAATACGGTGTCCGGTAAGGCCGGATATCAAGGTCCCAGGTTTCTGCAGTCATCGGCCGGTCACGCCTTCGCGCGCAGTTCCCGCAGGGTCAGCGCGGTGGAAAGCGCCGCCGCCGCGGCCTGGGCACCCTTGTCCTCGGCGGAATCCGGCAGGCCGGCGCGATCCAGGGCCTGGGCCTCGTTGTCGGTGGTCAGCACACCGTTGGCGACCGGTGTGGACGCGTCGAGCGACACCCGGGTCAAGCCCTGCGTCACCGCGTCGCACACGTAGTCGAAGTGCGGGGTCTGCCCACGGATGACCACGCCCAACGCCACCACCGCGTCATGTGTGGCCGCCAATGCCTGTGCCACCACCGGGATTTCGATGGCGCCGAGCACGCGGACCACCGTCGGCTCGTCGATGCCGGCGTCGGCGGCAACCTTGCGCGCGCCATCCAGCAGCGCGTCGCAGATCTGGGTGTGCCAGGTGCTGGCCACGATCGCCAGCTTCACATTCGAAGCGTCGATCTGGGGCAGATCAGGGACTCCGTGGCCGCTCACAGGCTCGAGCCCGAGTCGGTCGCACTGGGCGGCCGGCGGTCGCCGAGCAGGTACACCGCCTCGTCGTAGTCGTCCATGCTCACCGCTTCGTCATAGTCTTCGAGTCCGACGAGGTCGTGGCCCATCCGGTCCCGCTTGGTCATCAGGTAGCGGATGTTCTCCGAGTTCGCTCGCACCGGCAGTGCTACCCGCTCGATGATGTGCAGCCCATATCCGTCGAGCCCCACCCGCTTGGCCGGGTTGTTGGTCAGCAGCCGCATGGACCGGATACCCAGGTCGACCAGAATCTGGGCGCCGATGCCGTAATCGCGGGCATCGGCAGGCAGGCCGAGTTTCAGATTTGCGTCGACGGTGTCCTCGCCCGCGTCCTGCAACTGATAGGCCTGCAGCTTGTGCATCAGACCGATGCCGCGGCCCTCATGACCGCGCATGTACAGCACCACGCCGCGGCCTTCACGGGCCACCATCGCCATCGCGGCGTCCAGCTGCG
Organism: Mycobacterium sp. DL99; assembly: GCF_004762045.1. Lineage (GTDB taxonomy): Bacteria > Actinomycetota > Actinomycetes > Mycobacteriales > Mycobacteriaceae > Mycobacterium. The sequence continues at coordinate 2,954,736 of NZ_SJOM01000007.1, read as the reverse complement.
GGCCGCAGTCACATCGTCGGGAGCCGAACACGTCGCCGGTCAGGCATTCGGAGTGAACCCGGACCAGGACGTCGTGACCGTCGCTGGCCGGCCCGGCGATGTCGCCGCGAACCAGCGCGACATGCTCGACGTCCTCGTAGATGCTCTTGTAGCCGACCGCCACGAACTCGCCGTGCCGGGTCGGGATACGCGCCTCGGCGATCCGCTCGATGTGCTTCTCGTGCTTACGGCGCCACTCGATCAGGTCGGCGATCGAGATCAGCGCCAGATCGTGATCGTCGGCAAAGACGCGCAGCTCATCGGTGCGCGCCATGTCGCCTTCGTCCTTCTGGCTGACGATCTCGCAGATCGCGCCGGCGGGCTGAAGCCCGGCCAGGCGGGCCAGGTCGACGGCTGCCTCGGTGTGTCCGGGGCGGCGCAGCACGCCACCGTCCTTGGCCCGCAGCGGAACTACGTGGCCGGGCTTGGTGAAGTCGTCGGCGACGGTCGCCGGATCGGCCAGCGCCCGCATCGTGGTGGCCCGGTCGGAAGCCGAAATGCCGGTTCCCACATCCTTTTTGGCGTCCACCGTGACGGTGTAGGCGGTGCCGTGCTTGTCCTGGTTGACCGCGTACATCGGCAACAGGCCCAGCCGGTCACAGATCTCACCGTCCAGCGGCACACACAGATAGCCCGAGGTGTAGCGGACCATGAACGCCACGAGTTCGGGAGTCGCCTTCTCGGCGGCGAAGATGAGATCGCCCTCGTTCTCGCGATCCTCGTCGTCGATCACCACCACGGCTTTGCCCGCCGCGATATCGGCAATCGCCCTCTCGACGGAATCGAGCCTGGTCATCTGCGCCACCTTGCCTGTTCTAATGACAGGTCCCCCAATGCGGGACCAATCGCCGACTCCAGTATGAACCACCGAAATCCAGCGGTTATTGCCAGCTCTTACTCACCGGGACCGGCCATCAGCCGTTCCACGTACTTGGCGATGATGTCCACCTCAAGATTCACCGTCGTTCCGACGGCCGCCTGACCCAGCGTGGTGAGCTCACGCGTGGTGGGGATCAGCGACACCTCGAACCAGTCGTCACCCACTGCGGACACCGTCAACGAGACCCCGTCGACGGTGATCGAGCCCTTCTCCACGACGTAGCGCGACAGCGCGGTGGGCAGCCCGATGCGGACGACTTCCCAGTGGTCGAAGGGCGTGCGGGAAATCACAGTGCCGGTGCCGTCGACATGGCCCTGAACGATGTGGCCGCCGAGGCGGCTGTTGACCGCGGCGGCCCGCTCCAGGTTGACCTGGCTGCCCACCCCGACCCCGCCCAGGCTCGACCTGTTCAGCGTCTCCCCCATGACGTCGGCGGTGAACGCGCCGTCGGGCAGTACGTCCACCACAGTCAGGCAGACCCCGTTCACCGCGATCGAGTCGCCGTGACCGGCATCGGCGGTGACCACGGGGCCGCGGATGGTGAACCGGGCGGCATCCGTCAGCTCCGCCTTGTCGACCAGGACACCCAGCTCTTCAACGATTCCGGTGAACACGCCGACCAGACTATTCGCCTCGAGCATCAGTTGGAGAAAACGCCCGGGCACCGCGAGCCTCTACGATGCAGTAATGCAGACGCGCCCACGCTTCGCAGTCCAGTCCTTACTCGCAATTCTCTTCGCAGCGGCCGCCCTCGTCGCCGGCTGCTCGTCCTCTTCGTCCTCGGAGAAGTCGAACGCCCCGCTGCCCGATGCCGCCCAGCTGCTGCAGGAATCCTCGGCCGCCACCAAGGCCCAGCAGAGCGTGCATCTGCTGCTGACCGTGCAGGGCACGATCAAAGGCCTCCCCATCGAGAAGCTCGACGGGGACCTGACCAACACCCCCGAGGTGGCCGCTGAAGGCACCGCCGATCTGTTGTTCGCAGGCCAAAAGCTGGCCGACGCGAAGTTCGTGGTGGCCGGCGGCGACCTGTACGCGGCCCTGACCCCCGGCGATCCGCTGTCCAACTACGGGCCCGCCGCCAGCATCTACGACATCTCGGCGATCCTGAACCCCGACAACGGCCTGGCCAACGTGCTCGCGAACTTCAGTGATCCCAAGGCCGACGGCCGCGAATCCGTCAACGGCACCGAGGGAGTCCGGGTGACCGGCACGGTCAGCCCCGACGCGGTCAACAAGATCGCCCCGCAGCTCAAGGCTGAGGGCCCGGTCCCGGGAACCGCTTGGATCACCGAGGACGGGAACCACACCCTGCTGCAGGCCAAGCTCGAACCCACGCCCGGAAACAGCGTCACCATGACCCTGTCTGACTGGGGCAAGCAGGTCACCGTCACCAAGCCCGCTTCCTGATGTCCACCGCGGAGTCGGTGAGGTCCGGCCGCAGCCGCCACATCGCGATCAGCGCGGGCAGCCTTGCCGTGCTGCTCGGCGCCCTCGACACCTATGTCGTGATCACGGTGATGACCGACATCATGTCCGACGTCGGCATTGCGGTAAACGAGATCCAGAAGGTCACCCCGATCATTACGTGGTACCTGCTGGGGTACATCGCGGCCATGCCGCTTCTGGGCCGCGCCTCTGACCGGTTCGGCCGCAAGATGCTGATCCAGGTCGGTTTGGCCGGTTTCGCGGTCGGCTCGGTCATCACGGCGCTGTCCACCAATCTGGACATGTTGATCGTGGGCCGTGCGATCCAGGGCGTCGCGAGCGGTGCGTTACTCCCGGTCACCCTGGCGCTGGCCGCCGATCTGTGGGCAGCTCGCAGCCGGGCCGCGGTACTCGGCGGGGTCGGCGCCGCCCAGGAGTTCGGAAGCGTCCTGGGCCCGCTGTACGGCATCGGCGCGGTCGCGGTGTTCCATCACTGGCAGGCCGCGTTCTGGATCAACGTGCCGCTGGCCCTCATCGCCATGGTGATGATCCACTTCAGCCTGCCGGGCAAGGAACCGAGCGACCACCCCGAGAAGGTCGATGTCATCGGCGGCGTCCTGCTGGCGATCGCGTTGGGCCTGGCCGTCATGGGCCTGTACAACCCGAAACCGGACGGCAAGCAGGTTTTACCCGACTGGGGTCTTCCGGTCCTGATCGGTGCGCTGGTGGCGGCGATCGCATTCTTCGCCTGGGAAAGGGTCGCCCGCACCCGGTTGATCGAACCCGCGGGTGTGCGGTTCCGGCCGTTCCTGGCCGCGCTGGCCGCATCGTTGTGCACGGGTGCCGCCCTGATGGTCACGCTGGTCAATGTCGAGCTGTTCGGCCAGGGCGTGCTCGGTAAGGACAAGTACGACGCCGCATTCCTGCTGTTGCGGTTCCTGGTCGCCCTACCCATCGGCGCGCTGATCGGCGGCTGGATCGCCACCCGCGTCGGGGACCGCATCGTCAGCTTCTTCGGACTGATGATCGCGGCCGGCGGCTTCTGGTTGATCACCAACTGGTCGATCACCGTGCTCGACGAGTACCACGACCTGGTCCTGTTCCGGCTGCCGGTGCTGGATACCGATCTGGCGATCGTCGGATTCGGACTCGGGTTGGTGATCGCCCCGCTCACCTCGGCCACACTGCGAGTGGTACCTGCCGCACAACACGGCATCGCTTCCGCATTCGTCGTGGTGTCCCGGATGATCGGCATGCTGATCGGAATCGCGGCCCTGTCCGCGTGGGGCCTGTACCGCTTCAATCAGCATCTGGCCACGCCGAACCCGGATTGCGCCAGCCTCCCGCCGCTGGACCGGACCCTCTGTCGATACCGGGCTGCCTACGTGGCGCAGTATGCCGAGATCTTCGGGATCACCGCGATCGTCTGCGTGGTGGGTGCGGTGCTCGGTCTGCTGATCGCCGCACGCCACGTCCATGTCGACGAACCTGCCGGTCCTCCCGAGGACCTGCGCGCCGGTGACAGTGACGACACGTCGACCGGGCAGCTGTACCTGCCGACGCAGGTCCTGCCGGTCCAGTCAGCCGACCCGGCAGTCCAGGGCACCGACCAACCGCCGGGACGCCATCGGTCGAGTTGATCGGCTCAGCAGCGTTCGACCCCGGGGCTCAGCAAACGTGGTGCCCGGTCGGCCTCATCCGGCCGGCCGGGCAGCACGAGCCGTAACGGGACTCGGACCAACGCCCGGATCGTGCGGGGAGTCCATGGCGTGCTGGGGAGCCAATCCTGCAGTGCAGTCATGCTCGCGTCCTTTGCTCGTGTTCACCCGGCGCACATTCGGCAGCGAACGCGCTTTGGTACGAGTGTACCGATCATGACCGACAATGCCCGGCATTTCACGAGCGTAACTTAGGTCACCCTAACTAAAGCTGGCTACCTCCTGGGAGGCTGCTATCAGTTGGGCACCAGACTCAGGCGAACGTCCGGCCCGATGGCGGTGATGCCGTCGAACCGCCACCGCTGCGCGTGCATGATGCTGGGCACCCCGATGTCGTCGACCGCGGTGATCGGCCCACCCAGCATTATCGGCGCCACATAGGCCAGGATCCGGTTCACCACGCCGGCCCGCAGGAAGGCCCCGGCCAGGGTCGGCCCACCCTCCAGAAGCACGTCGGTCCGGTCACCCAGCGACCGCATCACCTCATGCGGATCATGGGTACGGATCAGCATCGTGTGCGAATCGTCGTTGAGCACCTTGGCGTCCGGCGACACCTCGCGCATCCCCACCACGACCCGCAGGGGCTGATGACCGGTCAGCGTGCCGTCGGCCCGGCGCGCCGTCAGCGTCGGATCGTCGACGAACACCGTCCCGGTACCGACCACGATGGCGTCGGCCGCGGCCCGCTTGCGATGAACGTCCGCCCGGGCGGCCTCACTGGTGATCCACTGGCTGGAACCGTCGGCGGCGGCGCTGCGGCCGTCCACGCTGGTGGCGAATTTCCATGTGACATGCGGCAATCCGGTGCGCTGCTTGTGCAACCACTCGCGCAGTGGCCCGTTCTCGACGTCGTCGGCCAGCAGCCCGGCAGTGACCGTGACACCAGCCTCGGCGAGCCGCTGCGCCCCGCCTTCCGCCGCCGGGTTGGGATCGGCCACCGCGAAGGTGACGGCCGAAATCCCCGATGCCAGAAGCGCATCCACGCACGGCGGGGTCCGCCCGTGGTGATTACACGGCTCGAGGGTGACTACGGCGGTGCCACCCTTGGCCCGGTCCCCTGCCGCCTGCAGCGCCATCACCTCGGCGTGCGGGCCTCCGACGGGCTGCGTCGCGCCGACGCCGGCGATCTGCCCGTCGCTGTCCAGGACCACCGCGCCGACCGGCGGGTTCGGGTAGGTCGAGCCCTTGACCGGTTCGGCCTGCTCGATGGCCAGCCGCATCGCGGCCTCGGGCGTCATAGCGTCAGATGTCTCGAGGCGCTCGCAGCCTGCTGACGCAGGGACTTCACCGCGGCGGCCGGATCGGCCGCGCTGTACACCGCGGAGCCGGCGACGAAGCAGTCCACGCCGGCCTCGGCGGCCTGCTCGATGGTGTCGGCGTTGATGCCGCCGTCGATCTCGACGACGATGGTCAGCTCGCCGGAGTCGACGAGGCGGCGCACGATGCTCACCTTGGAGAGCACCTCCGGCATGAACTTCTGTCCACCGAACCCGGGCTCGACCGACATCACCAGCAGGGTGTCGAACTCCTTGAGGATCTCCAAGTACGGCTCCAGCGGGGTGCCCGGCTTCACCGACAGGCCGGCCTTGGCGCCGGCGGCACGGATATCGCGGGCCACGCCGATCGGGTTGTCGGTGGCCTCGGCGTGGAACGTGACGTTGTAAGCACCCGCCTCGGCATACGGCGGCGCCCAGCGCTCGGGCTGGTCGATCATCAGATGGCAGTCCATCGGGATATCGGTGGCCTTGAGCAGGGACTCCACCACGGGCAGGCCCAGCGTGAGATTGGGCACGAAGTGGTTGTCCATCACGTCGACGTGCAGCCAGTCGGCCCCGGCCACCGCGGCGACCTCATCGGACAGCCGCGCGAAGTCAGCGGACAGGATGGAAGGGGCGATCAGGGGTTCTGCCATGGCGATCACCCTACTTTCAGAGCCGCCGCGAACATCGCATCGGTCCCGTGCCGGTGCGGCCACAGCTGGACGTGCGGTCCATCACCGAGGTCGTCGGCCGGGGCGAACAACTCCCGAGTGTCCAGTTGAGTCACCGGATGCCGGCGCACCGCATCGGCCACCACCCCGACCGTTTCGGCCAGGTGCGGCGAACAGGTCGCGTACAGGACCACGCCGCCAGGCCGGGTCAGCGCGATGGCCGCGGCGAGCAGTTCGCGCTGCAGTTTCGCCAGCCCGGGGACGTCGCCGGGCTGGCGACGCCAACGTGCCTCCGGGCGCCGGCGCAGCGCCCCCAACCCCGTGCAGGGCGCATCGACCAGGACCCGGTCGAAGCCGGAATCCAGGCCCGATTCCCGCCCGTCCACGCGCTCCACGTCGACGTCGAGCCCCCGGGTGTTCTCCTCGACGAGATCGGCACGGCGCGGCGCGGGTTCGACCGCGGTGACCCGGGCACCCGAGGCCGCACCGATGGCGGCCAGGAGTGCGGTCTTACCGCCGGGACCTGCGCACAGGTCCAGCCAGCGACCGTTGTCCGGGCCGTCGAGTTCGGCGAGGGTCAGGGCGCGGGCCACCAGCTGGCTGCCCTCGTCCTGGACCTGGGCGGCACCGTCGCGCACGGCCGCCAGCTGTCCGGGGTCGCCACCGGGCAGGTACACCGCGTACGGCGAGTAGCGGCCCACGGTGCCGTCGGCCTGCGCGGCCAGCTCGGCTGCGGTCATCGCGGTGGGCCGTGCTGCCAGGTGCACCAACGGACGCTCGTCATCGCTGGCCAACAGGGCGTCGAGTTCACCGGCGCGGGCTCCCAGTGCGTCGGTGAAGGCCTGGGCGATCCACCGCGGGTGGGCGTGCAGGAAGGCCGCGTGCCCGACCGGATCGGTGGCCGCCGGCGGCGCCAGCTGCTCCATCCATTCCTGCTCGGTGCTGCGGGAGATCGTCCGCAGCACACCGTTGACGAAACCTGCTCGGGCCGTATCGAATTCGATTCCGGCCTGTTCCACGGTGGTGGACACCGCGGCATGCGGTTCGACCCGGGTGCGCAGCAGCTGGTAGGTGCCCAACCGCAACAGGTCGAGCAGCACCGGATCGATCCGCTCGGGCGGGCGCCCGGCCGCCGCCTCGATGACCGCGTCGAGCATCCCCCTCGTCCGGCAGGCGCCGTAGGTCAGCTCGGTGGCGAAGGCAGCGTCGCGGCCCTCGATCCCCCGCTCCCGCAGCAGCGGCGGCAGGGCCAGGTTGGCGTAGGAGTCGCGCTCCGACACCGCGCGCAGCACATCGAACGCCGCCCGGCGGGCGGGATCCAGGGGTGTGCGCCGGTGCTGGCGGTTGCGTTGCGGTGCACGGTTGGGTCGGTTCGGCGAGTTACTCATGATGCGCGCACCGATTCCTCCAACCGCGCACCGCGGGCCCAGTCGGCGGCGTTCATGGGTTTCTTGCCGGGCGGTTGAATCTGCCCCAGCCGAACCGGTTGCGAGCCGGTACCGACCAATACGGCATTGCGGTCGACACGGATTTGACCGGGCGCCAACGAATCTTCCGACGGTTCCACCGTGACCGGACCGACCTTGACGCGCAGGTCCCCGATCATCGTCCAGGCACCAGGATTCGGGGTGACCGAACGGATCTGCCGGTCGATGACGTGGGCCGGCAGGTCCCAGCGCACCCGGGCGGACTCCACGGTGATCTTGGGCGCCAGGCTCACGCCGTCGGCCGGCTGGGGCACCGCGGTCAGCGCCCCCTCGGCGACGCCGTCCAACGTGGACTCCAGCAGTGCGGCACCCGAATCAGCAAGCCGCCCAAGCAGATCGCCCGCCGTGTCGGTGTCACGCACCCGCTCGGTGACCACGCCGTAGACCGGTCCGGAGTCGAGTGCCGGCTCGATCAGGAACGTCGTGGCCCCGGTCACCTCGTCACCGGCCGCGAGGGAGGCCTGCACCGGCGCTGCCCCGCGCCAGGCAGGCAGCAACGAGAAGTGCAGATTGATCCAGCCGTGTCGGGGCACCGCGAGCAGGCGTTCGCTCAGCAGCGCGCCGTAGGCGACGACGGCGCAGCAGTCCGGTGCCAGCTCGGACAGTTCGGCGACGAACTCGTCGGAGTTGGGCCGCGACGGGCGCAGCACCGGTATCTCGTGCTCGAGTGCCAGCTTCGCGACCGGTGACGGTGCGGGCTTGCCGCGGCGCCCGGCGGCCGCGTCGGGCCGGGTCAGCACCGCGACCACATCGTGACGAGGCGAGTCGATCAGCCGCTGCAACGACGGGAGGGCGGGCTCTGGAGTTCCGGCAAAGACGAGGCGCACCGAATCAGTCTAGGTATCCGGCCCGCTGCTTCCCTAATGTGGCGATTGGTAGTACTCCCGCTCGGATACCCCGGCCAACGGGGCCAGATATACCCACGGGATCGTTCCGACCAGCCGGTTGAGGGTGGCGACAGCGTCGTTGTAGTACCGCCGGGCGAACGCCAGCTTGTTCTCGGTGTCGGTCAGGTTCTCCTGCAGGTTCAGGAAGTTGTTCGACGAATTGAGTTGCGGATAGGACGATCCCAGCGCCAGCACCCCGGTCAGGGCCGAGTCGAGATCACGTTCGGCTGCGCTGCGCTGCACCACCGAGGCGCCGCCGGTCGCCGAGGTCAGCGCCGCCTGGGCACTGCTGACCCGGCCGAGGACCGCCGTCTCGTGCTTGGCGAACGTCGCCACGGTCTGCACCAGCGCCGGAATCAGCGCGGCCCGGCGGGTCAGCTCGACGTCGATGCCGCTCAACGCCTCGGCGACGTGCACGTCGGCCACCCGCAGTTTGTTGTAGCCGACGACG
>NZ_SJOM01000007.1:2353654-2945819 GCF_004762045.1 Mycobacterium sp. DL99 | reverse complement strand
GCCCCGATCGATGACGATAGTGCCGATTCGAAACTGTCGAAGTCTGCGCCGCCGGATCCACCGGTGAAGCTGTGGCTGTTGTCCGACGACGACGAGTTGTACCAATCAGGTTGGGGTGCACCGGCACCCATCGTGTCCTGATATTTCTTGGCCCACAGTGCGGCGCCGCCGCCGGCCACTGCGAACGGAATGTAGGCCAGGTAGAGATCCTTGCGGGCGGCGAAGTCGAACCGGGTCTCGGCCGAATCGGTGGACAACAGACGATGGAAACCCTCTGCCCGCGACCACAATTCCCGGCCAGCGGGGGTCCGGCGAGTGCCGACACCGCCAGACCAGACACCCACGGAGAACACGAAGAACGCGGCGAACGGCAGACCGCACAACGTGACCGGTATCCCGAACCACAGCCAGAACCCGGCCACCGCGGCGAGGAACGCCACCACGTTGGCGACGCATATCCACAGTTCCTTGCGGCGCTTGACCATGAAGCCGCCGTCGAACGCCCATTTGCGCACGGCGACCACCATGTCCGCCTTGGCCTTGCTGAGCTTCTTGCCCGATGTCGCGGTGTTGTTGGCGGAGAACTCGGCACCGCGGGACATCACCTTGAGCGCTGCACCCACGTCGATGCCGACCGGATCGACATCGGCCCACTCGGCCGGCTTGGCGAGACCTTTGATCTTCCAGTGTTGGGCACTGACCTGCCGCAGCTCCACGAGTCCACGCTCGGCAAGGTGGAACAGGGTTGCGCTCAGCCCGTTCTTGGGGACGCTCTCGGTACGGATGAACTCGGTCTGCACCGGCCCGAGCCCTTCCGGCGGGGCGTACTGCACCGGGAACCCCGGTGCGGGTTCGACGGTGGTCCTCGACCAGAAGTAGGCGAGCAGTCCCATCCCGGCGGTCAGCAACGCGAACCAGACCAGAGCGGTTACCGACCGCCCGAGGATCCGGTCCCACGTGTACGGCCACGGCAACGTCGTCTGCGGCGGTGGGGCCACGTCGACGCCGGCGCGCAACGTCACCGGGGTGTGTGGCTCCAGGCCGGTCGCCACCAGTCGCACGGTGTTGCCGTCGGTGCGCAGATCCGTGCAGGCGCTGCCGACGCCGAATCCGACACTGCAACCGGCGCCGGTGACCTCGGCCGGCAGCGTGACCGAGATTTCGGCCCGCTCGATCGTGTTGTTCCACGCGGGTGCGACGACGTTCCAGTAGAAGGCGGATCGGGCGTCGGGATTCCCGGTACTCCCGGCGAACTGACGGCCGGCACCGACGCTGCCCGGATCCAGGACACCAGCGATGGTGTAGCGGATCTCGAAGACGTGGCTGCCGTAGTCCAGGGTGGTGTCGGGGTCACCGACCTTTGCCACCCGGAACCGCTCACCCTTCTCCCACAGCAGTTGGTAGGGCGCCGGCGCGCCGTCCAGCGTGATCGACGTGATCTCGGGTACCTGCCGGAGGCGGGAATTGTTCTGGTTGGCCACGTCCCAGTAGCGGAAGATGCCGTGCCGCCCGCTGGGGAAATTACCGGTGATGGTCTCGACCGCGGTCATCCGTCCGGCGGTGTCAACGGTGAAATCAGCACGGTAATCGGTGATCAACACCGGATCGGCAGGCCCGCCGGCGCCCGACCCTGACCCGCCGGTGAACAGCAGCGGCCACAGCAGGCCAAAGGCGATGAGCCCCAACGTAAACAACCACGACCACACCCGGCGCATCGCAGCCTCCTGGTTCGGCACTCACCGGTACCGGGTGAAGTGTTCGCCCTACCCTATGTGCAATGGATCAATTTGGATACGACACGGTTGCTGATCCTTGTGGGCGCTGCTGCTGCTCGGCGACAGTACAGCGATCCACTATTAGCCGTTCCCACCGCAGACGCTGCGTCCTTGGAACACTACGCGGTGATACGGAGCCATCCGACTTCGCGCTCAAAATGCAGGATTGCAGCAAATGAGCCGGGTGGAACTCATGGGGTCTTGCATCGCGGTAGTGTTCGCCCAGGCACGGCCCTACTGGCTCAGGAGACAAATGACTACGACCGCCAGCGAGCGTCCCTCGACTCCACTTGCCACCGGCAGCGCAGGCCTCGACCCGGCTGAACCGTCGGGCGAGGATTCGCTCGGCTTCGATTTCGAGGCTCATCAGGTCCGCGCCGAAGACGAGTATCGACGCATACGGGGCACGTACCAGGATTTTGCAAAGACAATTCGAGATATCCTGGAACGGTCTCTGAATCACGACAATGTGATGGTTCACTCCATTGAATCGCGGGCTAAGGAAATTGAGAGTTTCGGCAAAAAAGCAGCGTCCCCACATCCCGAGGATCCAGACCGGCCCAAGTATGGGAGTCCACTTCAGGATATCACCGACCTCGCCGCCGCACGTGTGATTACATTCTTTCTATCCTCGTTGGCGCACGTCGACAAGATAATCAAAGATCAATTCGACATCGTCGAGCGAAACGATCGAGGAGGCGAGAAAAGCGGCGAAGCTCGTTTGGGGTACCAAAGCATCCACTACCTCGTGAAGATTAAAGACAATCGCATACAACTTCCCGAATACGCGCGGTTTAGTGGATTCATTGCTGAAGTCCAGGTGCGGACAATTCTCCAACACGCCTGGGCGGAGATTGAACACGAGATTCAATACAAAGCAGTAGACGTGCTACCAAAGGAAATTCGTAGACGATTCCTTGCGCTCGCCGGAATGTTGGAGATCGGCGATCGAGAATTCCAAGCACTGGAGGACGCGCACCGCAAACTACTAGAGGACGCCCGGAAACGCATCGCTTCTGGCGATCTCGATGTGGAGCTTACTCCCGATAGCTTGAAGACACTTCTCGACAAGAAATTGGGAGAGGATGGACGCATGCGAGAGTGGAGTTACAGTTTCGCAACCCGCATGCTGAAACACTTAGGCTTTACGTCAATCAAGCAGGTTGACCATGCCCTCGACGGCTATAACGATGACACCATCAGCAGAATCGCCAATGGTTCACGGATGGGACAAATTACACGCTTTGAAGACGTACTACTCGCCAGCATGGGTGAAAACTACAAAAACAATCATCCGTGGTCGGGAAAGGAAACCGACTGGTTTGAGGACTTATGCACCTTGAAACTAAAAAGGCTTGAACTCGCTGGTGTAAAAATCGGGAATTACGCCCCGAGGAACGACGTATAACGAGAATTTCCTGAGCAGTCGTCCCGTATTGACATCTAACCTCAACAATTTTTGCGTCACGCAGGCCGCGAGTAACCCATTCGCGGGTTTCCCCCTCGCTCTTATGTGGACCTTGATTCCGCACGGGAAGTTGCGAACGGCACGGTTGCAGCCAGTGCGGAAACCGTTGCAGCACTGCGTGCTTAGAGCCACAACGGGAGAAGTATCCGCCTTACCCGATATGCAGCGGGTCGATTTGGATACGACACGGTTGCTGATCCTTGCGCGCGCTGAGCACCGCGGTGGCCTTGCGGAGCGCGGCCGCCAGCTCCAGGCCTCCGTCGCGGGGCACCCGGACCAGCATCCGGCTCACCTCGGCGTCGGCGTCGAGGCCCGGTGGCCGGCGTGCGCCGACGGGCAGTTCCACCGGCCCGAGGATTTCCGCGATATCGGGCAGTTGCGCGGTCTCGAGTAGTGCCTCGACCGCTGTCGTCGTCCCGTCGATGGCCGCCATGTGCACGGCGGGTGGCAGTCCGACCTCGCCGCGCCCGTCGAGCTCGGCGTCGGCATGCCCCACCGGATCCCACCGGATCAGTGCCTGCACGGTGAAGATCGCCGACTCCGCCACCACGGCCACCACCCCGCCGTCGGTGCGCGGCCGAACCAGGGCAGCGGCGGCCATCCATCGGCGCAGGGTGTCCTCGGCGGCACGCAGATCCTGCCGGCCCAATAGCGCCCAGGCGTCGAGCAGCAGGGCCGCGCCGTACCCGCCTTCGGCGATCGGCTCCGCACCGGGCGTGCTGACCACCAGGGCAGGGCCAGCCCCCACCGTACCGAGCACCGCGTCGCCGCCCGAGGTGATCACGGAGGTGCCAGGAAACGCCCGGCCCAACTCCTCCGCGGTACGGCGCGCTCCCACCACGACCGCCCGCACCGCATCCGAACCGCAACGCGCACAACGCAATGCAGGTTCGGCCCGGCCGCACCACCGGCATTCGGCAGCTGCGCTCCCGCGGTCCGGCAGGGCCAGCGGGCCGGTGCAGTGCCTGCAGCGGGTCACGGCGCGACAGCGCGCACAGGCCAGCGCAGGCACGTAGCCGCGGCGCGGAACCTGGATGAGCACCGGGTGTTCGGCCTGCAGCGCCGAACGGGCCGCCTGCAGCGCCATGGACGGCAGCCGGGCGGTGTGGGCGGCCGGGTCGCGTTCCTGGGCGTACCCGCTGCCTTCCAGCGCGACCACCCGTGGTGCGGCGGCGCGGACCACCGGCCGGGCCGCCACCACGTCGTGCGCCCAGCGGGTGCGCACCAGGGCCTGTGCCTCGGCGGTCCGTGCATAGCCACCGATGATCGCGGCGCAGCGCAGCTGATGTGCCCGCAGCATGGCGACCTCGCGGGCATGGGGGTACGGCGCGCGCGGCTCGGCGAGGTTGTCGTCGCCGTCGTCCCACACCAGCACCAACCCGAGGTTGGTCACCGGGGCGAACACCGCACTGCGGGTGCCGATCACCACCTGGGCCTGTCCCCGCAGCGCAGCCAGCCAGCGGCGGTACCGGGCCGACGGGCCCAGCCCGGCCGACAACGCCACCACCCGCGACGCGGGCACCTGTTCGGTCGCCGCGGCATACAGCGCATCCACATCGCGCTGATCCGGCACCACGGCCACCACGCCCAGACCCGCGTTGACCGCCACGGCGGCCGCCTCGGCCAGCCGGTGTGTCCAGTTCTCCCCGGGTAGCGCCTGCCACACGGCCCGCGCCGCACGGCCTTCACCGATTGCGGTCAGGAACTGTTCGCCACGGCCGTAACGGGCCCAGGCGCTGGTGTCGACCGGGATGGCCGCGACCGGCTCCGGCTCGGCGGGAGTCTGCTTCTCGGCCCTGGCGTGGCGCGGCGGCACCGCCAGACGCAGCACGTCCGCGCGGGTTCCGGCGTAGCGGGCCGCGACGGCGTCGACGAGCCGCCGGATCTCCGCGGTGAGTACCGGCTCGGGCGAGACCACCCGATCGAGCCAGCCCAGCTTTCCGGTGTGGTCGGTGTCGGACCGCCGCTCCAGCAGGTACGCGTCGACCAGCCTGCCGTTGAAGCGCACCCGGACCCGCACGCCGGGCTGGGCATCGTCGGATTGTTCTTCCGACACCAGATAGTCGAACTCCCGGTCCAGGTGCGGAACGGTGAGCAGGGGAAGCACCCGCGCGATGGGCTCATGCTCGGCGGCGCGGCGGGTGATCGTCACTTCACAGCTTTAGCAGACTTGTCTGACGCCCGGCCGAAGAACATGCCCGCCGTGATCAGCAGTAGCGACGTCGCGTACGCCCACCAGATCGGAACGGCGAGCAACTGGTCGCCACGCACGAACTGACTGATGCCGATCATGGAGTCCGACACCGCGAAACACACCGCCCCGGCCGCGGTCCACGGGGTGGGCAGACGGGCCAGCAGCGCCGTGCACACCATGGCTCCGAGCACCGCGATGTAGGCGACCACCGGAACGGCCATCCCTTGTTCGACGAGCCGGGGCCAGAACCAGGTCAGCAGCGCCAGGCAGGCGAGGATCGTGACTGCGACGGCGATCAGGCGCGGCGTCGAGCGCCGCACCAGGGGCAGCAGTGCGCCCAGGAAGCACAGGTGCGCGACCAGGAATGCGGCCAGTCCGAGCACGAAGGACGGCTGCCACCACGGGATGGCGAGCAGGAAGTCGCCGAGCGCGGAGAACACCAGCGCACCGACCAGCCAGCGGCGTTCCCGCACGATCGGATGTGCCCACGCGGCCGCCGCCAGCAGCAGGGCAGGCAGCGCCTTGACCGCGGGCTGGGCGAAGAACTGGCCGGTGAGATCGGCACCGGCCGGCAAGCGCAGAGCCACCACGAGCAGAAACACCCCGTAAGCCGCGCCGACGACCGCGGCAGCGCCCCACAGCCACACCGTCCGGCGGTGTGCGTACGGTGGCGGGATGTCCGTTGCTGACGAGAAACCAGCTGTCGATGCCATCCTGCAGAAGGTACTGGAGGCGGTGCCGTTCCAACTATCCACCGATATAGGTGTCGAGGAGGCCCGGCGCCAGTTCAGTGAGATTCCGCGGCTGCCGGTCCACCCCGAGGTGCAGGTCGAGGATCGTGTGATCCCGGGACCGGCCGGCCCGATCCCGGTGCGGGTGTACCGGCCGCCGACCGCCGACGGCGCGACGCTGCCGGTGATCGTGTTCATCCACGGTGGCGGCTGGGCGCTGGGTGACCTGGACAGCTACGACGGCACCGCCCGCCAGCACGCCGTGGGCGCCGACGCGGTGGTGGTGTCGGTGGACTACCGTCTGGCTCCCGAACACCCCTACCCCGCGGCGGTCGACGACGTGTGGGCCGTGACGCAGTGGGTGGCCGCCAATGCCGCAGAACTGGGCGCCGACGCCGACCGGCTGGCCGTGGCCGGGGATT
This sequence comes from Mycobacterium sp. DL99, assembly GCF_004762045.1. Taxonomy (GTDB): domain Bacteria; phylum Actinomycetota; class Actinomycetes; order Mycobacteriales; family Mycobacteriaceae; genus Mycobacterium. Next base: position 2,939,229 of record NZ_SJOM01000007.1, on the reverse strand, counting down.
CGGCGGGTGGCAACCTCAGCGCGGTCGTGGCGCTGCTGGCGCGTGACGCCGGTGCTCCCTCGCTGCGTTTCCAGTTGCTCTGGTACCCGGCCACCACGTGGGACACGAGCCTGCCGTCGTTCACCGAGAACGCCGAGGCGCCGATCCTCGGACTCGACGCCGTCCAGGGCTTCTCCCGTTGGTATGCCGGACACGTGGATCTGTCCGATCCGCCGGCCACGCTGGTGCCGGCCCGCGCGGCGGACCTGTCCGGCCTCGCACCCGCCTACATCGCCGTGGCCGGACACGACCCGTTGCGTGACGACGGTATCCGCTACGCCGAATTGCTTTCCGCCGCAGGCGTTCCAGTGCAGCTGGACAATGCCGAGACCCTGGTGCACGGCTACCTCGGCTACGTCGGTGTGGTCCCCGCCTCCACCGAATCGTTCGAGAAGGCCATCGCCGCGCTGCGCGAGGCGCTGCACGGCTGACGGTTCACTCCCCTACTCGTCGGGATGATTCCGGTTGGGCCACAACGACATTCGACGCAGAATTCCGTCGCGCAGAGCCAGGGTGTGGAACAGCACCGCACAGATGTGCGCGGTGAACGTCGCGAACAACACGTAGGCGGCCACAGTGTGTGCCGTGCGCAGCGCCGCGTAGAGGGTGATGTTGTGTGGGGCGATCGCGGGCAGGTGCAACGCCCCCACCATCACCACCGGGGACTGCGCGGCCGACAGCATGGCCCATCCGATCAGGGGCTGCACCAAAAGCAGTGCGTACAAAAGGTATTCGGAATAGCTGGCGACCCGCCGCTCCACCGGTCCCATCGTGGCCAGGAACGGCGGCAGCCGATGGGTCAGCCGGTTGATCAGCCGCACGATCGCGAACACCAGGATCGCGATGCCCAGCGGTCGGTGGATCGCCAGCAGCAGCGGGTAGTAGCTGAGCGCGGCGATCATCGTCACCCCGATGAAGAACTGCGCGATCACCATGACCGCCATGGCCCAGTGCAGCAGTCTGGCCGGCAGGTTGAACCGCGTGATCGGCGGTTTCGTCTCGGTGGTCATTGCTCACCCCCGGGGACGACGACTGCGCTGGGCGACTTGGGTTCTCGGGCCCTCCGGTTGAACGAGCGGGCATAGACCGCGGATCGCGCACTCAGCAGCGGATCGTCGGACGCGGCCAGACCGTCGGGCAGCACCATCGGATCGAAGTTGATGTCGCGGGCGTTTCCAGGGGCCTCGGTGTGGACCGCGTCGATGGTGATGGTGCCCGCCTCGATCGTGGGGCGGTTCGCCGGCCATGGCAACGTCGGGTCGTTGGTGGGGTCACCGGGTTCGGCGAGCGTGAGGATCAGTTTCCAACTGACCGGGCCGCGGGCCACCGTGTCGATCAACGCCTCGAAGAGGCGGTTCTTGTCGTTGCTGTCCGGCGGTTCGGCGGGCTGTTCGGGTGACACGGGCTGTTCCGGCATGGCTGTCCACCGGATAAACGTCGTCTCGCCTTTGTCGTTGATGGCACGGAAGGCGTGCAGCCCGCGGTAGGTGCTGTCGGCGAATCCGGCGCTCGGCGGGTTCTGCTTGATGATTTTCATCGCCGCGGCGGTCTCCGGATGGGCGGCCAGGAAATCCGCCATCGCCTGCGGGTCCGGCTTGCCGGTCTGCGGTTGTGGGCGTGACGCGAGCATCCGGTCGTAGAAGCCCTGCGGGGTGTTGTCGGTGAACACCGGGATGTTGACCATCGCGATGCGCCACTGCTCGCCGTCGGGAAGCCGGAACATCAGGCCCAGTCCCCGGCCGGTGTCGGGCTTGTCAGGCTGGTCAGGCAGGCCGCCCGACAGTGAGAACCTGCCGACGACGGGCACCGTGCCGGGTTTGAACACCGCCGCCCGACTCACCTGAGCACCTGCACCCGTGCTGGTGAACGTTCCGGTGGCGGCCAGTCCCTTGGCATGGTTGCGCCGGAATCCGTCGTGCCGGCCGGCGATCTGTTCGAAGCGGTCGACGAAGTCGGCCGGCGTCAGCGCATCGGGCCGCAGCCAGCCGGCGGCCTCGGCGAGTCCACCGACACCGACCGCCGCGACACCACCGACCGCGGCCAGGCCGAGCAATGCTCTCCTGCGGTTGAGCGGCGGAACATCATCGGATTTCATCGTGGTCGCACCCCTCTTCGCCGCCGGACTTCCTCCAGCGTGAAACGGTATGCGGGCGCGCGCCGTTCATTCGGCCGAACGCGGTGCCGTGTCTGCGTATCGGCGTGCCATGCAACCGCGGAAGTCGTCGTGACGTCCATCGACGATCGACTGAACAGCAAGCGCATGTTTCTTCATGGCCTGCCGCATCAACTGAATCTGATCCAACAAGCCCGACTCTAGAAACGGGTGGACTCAGAAACGGGAACTCGGCACACTTATGATGCGGTTGTGCATACCTTGTTCAAGGATCCGCCTACTGGGTCCGCACATACTTGAACGGTATGCGCCAGGCTGGGTAACCGACCGTGTCACGGGGTGTGCATGCTGCGGATCCGCGGCGACACGAGAGGACTGCATGGGCGGTTTTGTTCGTTTCCAGGACGGTAACTGGTCATGGAAGAGTTCGATGACCAGCTTCTTGTTCGATTTTCTTGAGGACACGCTGCCGGAGGGGCCAGCGCGCCAGGAAATTCACGAACTGAATGAAAACAATGTCCTGATGCTTGATTTGCGGGATCCATCGCGTGGCGAGATGGTGGATCTCATCGCCGACCAGCTTCTTTCGTGGGTGGCGACAAACGCCGCGGACCCTGCAGCACTTTCCAAGGGTTACGGCGAGCTGGTTGACCTCGCCAAGATGCAACAGGGTCGCAATCAGGAGGCAGCCGAATTCAGGAAGTGATCGCAATCCTGACTTCTGGTTGACCACTACGGGATGTTCGGGGATCTGCATCCCGCGGCTGATACGTGTCTTTCCGCCGCCACGCGAAGCCCACCGCGGGTCGAGCCCTGAACAGTTACAGCTATCAAGTCACCCAACGCCACGCCGAAATCGCCGGCCAACAATGGTCCCTTCTGTTAGCGTCGTTCCGCCATCATGGAGTAGATCAGCGGTAGATCGCCCGGCTTCGGACCGGGAGGGCGCGGGTTCGATCCCCGCCTCCATGTCGACGCGACCGCCATGTCGCAACCTGGTGTAGCTCAGCGGCAGAGCATCCGGCTCTTAACCGGAAGGGCGTGAGTTCGAACCTCGCCGCCAGGTCACCACTTCAATTCTGGAGACTGACGTGCCCGACGAGCACTACCCCACCGCGTCCATGGCGTACGCGACCCAACAGCTGCAGCGCGCGATGGCCCGGGCAGTTGAGCTGGGCGATGCCGCGGACCGTGAGCGGGTGCGGCAGAAAGTACGACGCTGGGAAGATGTCGTGTTCGGGATCGCCAGCGGCCAGATTTCCGTCGGCAATCGCACACCTGTCGCCGACACTCCGGTTTGGGTGACCTTGGAGGTCGCCCACGGGGGCTTCGCCACCGGACGGTATCTGGCGGAGAGCGCACTCGATGACGACGAAGTGGCGCTGCTGACAACGCTGCCCGGCGATACCCCGGGTGCGAATGAGCGTGAACGGCTCAATCTGTGGTTTCTAAGCGATGCCGGGCAGACGCGGCTGCGCGAGGCCTTGCATAGCGGCCACTATCGCGTGGAGATACCTGAAGAGGCCGCTCTCAGCGTCGTAGTGCTGTTGTTGGACAACGGCTTCCCGGAACAAGCGTTGGACCTCGTCGCAGAACTGAGGCCGTTCATGAACCGGCTCAGGTTCACCCCACGGTTCGAGTCGGTGGCCCGCGTGTCGGGGGCTGCGGTGCGGCTGGCCTCTGCCACGCAGACGGCACAGTCATTACGAGCGGTGACAATGCCGCCCCAGATCGCCACGATGCGGGCAACGCTGGCCGTATGGAACCCACTGTATGACCGACTCGTAGCGCTGTGGTCCACCACAGTTGAGGGTGAACTGCCTCACCGCGACGGAACTCGGGCCGTGCATGGAGGCTGGCCCTGCCAACAATGGCCGCCAAAGTGGTCGCACGACAGGGCCCGCTGGCTCGCCGACTTCGAACAAGCATGCGACAGTGTTGAATTCGTTGGTCGCCACGCCCACCCCAAGAGCAATTTCGCCACGCTGCACCGCGCTCTTGAAAGCTGCCCAAACGGGGGTGAAACACTGCCCGTCCATGAGGTCGGCGGGATCCGTCGCGCTCTGGCGAACACGATCACCCGACACGGAGCCGCCGGCTCTCAGCACCGAGACACACTCCGAGCGACTCAGCTCAGAATCGCCAACGCGCCAACATACGCCGCACTGGCCCGCGTGCTCGCCCGACGCTTGGACCGCTACCCCGCGAACGCAGGTGTGCCTTCGCTAGATTCGATCGCCGCCGACGTCACCGAAGCCGATGAGACAGTCGACAGCATCCCCACGGGGACACCGATCCCGCAACACTTGCTGCAGAAGGCAACTCGCGCGCTGGAAGCGCCCGTGGATGAGTTGGTGCGCCGTGGTGTCATCAGCTCCAGCGAGGTGCTCGCGATCGTGCTGCCGCAGCTGACATCACGGCTTACAGCAGCAAGCATCGGCGATCCGGTGCTGGCCGGCCTCTATGAGCAGACCTACACGGCGTTCCGCCGCCGTCGCAGCCTGCTGCTCCTCAACCTCGAACACCAGGTGCGCTTTGAGGAATTGCCGTGGATCGCTGCGCTGCAACCATGCCGATCTCGGCACGCGGACAACGCCAAGGCGGCCCGGCAATCTCTGCGACAAGCCAGCATGCTTGCCTTGACCACGTTTCCCCACACCATCTTGCCCAACCCACTGATCCGCGAACTCGGCACGCTGGCGACCGAATCCGGGCTGCAACTGCCGCTGGTGGAGGAAGTCGCCGCTGACATCTTCATGGGCACCTTCACCTCAAAATGGCGTAGCGCCGCTGCTATCGCTAGCCGCACCATGGCCGGCACCCTCTACGCCGACTACTACGATCTCCCGCCTGCTTGGTTCTGGGCGGCCCGAAGCGACGCCCCGAAACGATGGGGAAAGCCGACAGCAGAGGACTTCGCTCAGGTATGCGCTAGGCGAGCCGAAGAGGCAGGCGCCACGGAATACCAAGCCCGCAACGGCTCCCGGGTCGCTCGCAACGGCGCCATTCTGGAACAAAGCCAGATCCTTACCACCCATAACCTTGCGACACTCGTGTACGAACTCGACCTCCTTGACCAGTTGCGCGATAGCTCACCCCAATTGGTCCGCAACACATTCACCTGGGCTATCCGACGACTCGCACAACCCACCCATGACTGGCACTCTGCACTGATCCAAATCAAGAACGCCGCATACGCCTGGCGTCAGGCAATCTTCCTGCTCACCTTCTGCGATCCTGCGGTGCAACAGTCACAGGTGGGGATGCTGCACGGCGAAGCCCTTGCGGCCGGCATCCACAACCAATTCCGACCAGCGATCGACGGACTGGACCACGTCATCGGCGGAAAGACATTCGCAGCGAGCGGCACCGTGCCGGCGGGTACGGGCCGACGTTTCCTCGGATGGGCAGTGGGCCGACACTGGTATCAGCCTCAGCCACAACGCCGGTGAGTCACAGATTGCCATCACGCGGGTCAGCCAATACGCCTGGCGGACACCAGCTTCACGGTCAATACGCAGAAGCCAGCCAGCACGGTCACAGCGCCGACCGCCGTAGGGAAAGCGATGCTCAGCGGGTTGTTCGCGGCCATGAGGGATAGCCACGCCGCGATCACGAGCACCGTGGCCGGCAGGCCCCAGCGTCGGCGGACGAGTCGCAGGACGCCCGGCGGTAGCCGTTTGGTTTGTTCCCGGTACAGCCAGGCCACTCCCACCGCTGCGGCGATCACCAGAATCGTGCCGAGAACGGCCATCACAACCGGATGCACCGTGGCGCTGAACAGCGACAGCATGAGCACGAACCAGACGACGAAAGTGGCGAGCGTGATCCCCGTGGTTCTACGCACGATCCCGCGGGCCAGCTCGGTGGCGTCGATCATATGGGCGTCGATCGCCGCCGAGGCGAGGGCGGAGTCGACCGACCGGACAAACCGAAAACGGTAGCGGGCGACCTCGGCGGCAACCCTGTGGGTAAAGGCTTCGCTGGGATCAAGGCGCAACGCTTCCATGAGGTGGGCGTCGGCGCGCCGCAGTGGGCCACGTCGCCGAACATACATATAGAGCCACGCCATGGCCCAGAAAATCAGCACCAAACCCCGGGTCAGCACCACGGCCACCACCGCCCACACCAGACCAACTCTGAGGAACTTGGCGCGGTCGATCTCGACGATCGCTTCCGATAGCGGGCCCAACGGTGAAGCCGGGGCGACGGTGCGGATCGACTCCGCGGTCGACTGCGCGGCCTTGCGTTGTTTGGCCCCGAGCTGGGCGCGCGTCAGCGTGTAGCGGTAGTAGGCGGGGGTATGTGCGAGTCGCACTGCCGCACTGGCAGATTCGACTGCCTCTTTGGGCTTACCGGCGCCGTTGATGATGGCTCGCGCCCGGATGTCATGGACCCAGGCCTGGTTCGGGTCGATCGACAGCGAGCGGTCAGCCCACTTCCGCGACTCACGCACATGGCCGTCCTCGTACAGCGCGGAGGCCAGAAGTCCCAGCAGCTCCGCATTGTTCGGGTCGCTCTGCAGCCCAGTGCGTGCCGCCTGAGCGGCCTCTTCGTTGCGGTCGAGATCGAGAAGAACCCGCACCTTCTCGGCGGCACGCTCGGCCATCGACGTCATCGCCGCTTCTTTCGCCTCGTGAGGTAGCGCTCGAGTTCGGCGTACTCTTCCCGGTTCTCGGCGAACGCGACATAGTTCTGGGCCAGGCTGAACCACGATGCCGTGCTGGCCTGGGTGTCCTTGAGTGCCGCGTCGAGGTGACGTTGGTTGACCGGTTGTGTGGAGCCGCGTCGCACCGAGTCGTGTAGTGCGAACTCGACGGCGCGCCGGCACAGGCCAGCCAGGTCCGCGCCCGAGTACCCGTCGGTGCGCTCGGCCACGGCTGCCAGGTTCAGCCGATCAGTCGGGCTGGTGCGCAGGTGGTGCGCCAGAATCGCCTCTCGGGCGGGTCGATCGGGCGGCAGCACCAGTACTTTCCGGTCGAATCGGCCCGGACGCAGCAGTGCGGGGTCGACGTCCCACACCTGGTTGGTTGCTCCGAGTACCAGCAGCCCCTCGTTGTCGCTGGTCGCCCCGTCGAGTTCGAGCAGCAACTGGTTGACGATGCTGCGGATGAAGCTCGAAGTCTGCGCACGCTTGTGGCCCAGCGCGTCGAGCTCGTCGATGAACAACACGGTCGGGCGCATCTGCCGGGCTTCTTCGAAGACACCCTTGATGTTCCGCTCGCTGTTGCCGAGCCATTTGTCGAGGATGTCGGCGATACCGACATGGATGAAGAACAGCCCGAGTTCGCCCGCCAGAGATTTCGCCAGGAATGTCTTGCCGCATCCGGGCGGACCCCACAACAGCAGACTGGATCGCAGTGCATGCCCGAACGACTTGCGCAGTTCCTCGTTACGCATGGGTTCGAGAAAGCTCATCCGCAGCCGCTGTTTGACGTCGTCCATGCCGGCCACATCGTCGAGCGTGAGCTCCGGGCGGACGATCTCCATCAGGTCACTGACAGGGATGGCGTCGTCATCGTCGTCGGCCGTGGCCCATGCTTCGGCCTGCGGCACCTGCGCCGGCGGCACCTGTTCAGGTGGCGGCGCGGCGGAAACCTGCTCGGGGACAGGCGATTGCGGCGTAACAGTGGGCATGCCGAAACCGTCGAGGGCCGCGGTCTTACGTACGAGGACCTCGGCGTCCCCAGGGGTCTGCTGCAGGAGAAGTTCACAGTGACCGAGCGCGGCGACGTACTGCCCGTCGTCGAGGAGCAGGTCTGCCAGGTGCAGGCGCAGTGCACGGTTGGCCGGGTCAGCGCGAACCGCACCGTCGATCGCAGCCAGAAGCTGAGGGTCTACAGCCATTCCGTGCCATCCTCCCGCCCACAAACGGTCATCCAACGGGACCGCGCACCGACAGAGTAATCATCTGCTCCGACTTGGACTTCTACTCCACATATATTGCGCGCATTGCTTGACGCAACGCTGTACCGTCCGCGTTGAACTCGGCCGTCAACAGGCGGGACAGCAGGACTCAGGCGATTTCGTGCACAGCCGAATAATCGAGCAGAGGATCCAATGAGCCGCAGCGAGGAAACCTCGTCCGATACGCAATACCCATCCGAGCCAGTCGGCGCGACCGATCCCCGCGACCTCACGCTGCCGCTGTACGGAGCGTCATTCGGCCAGGCGGTGTCGCGGTTCCTCCACAGCTACGCCCGCTTCTCCGGCCGCGCGTCGCGCAGTGAGTACTGGTGGGTCCAGCTGGCAGTCGCAGTAGTCGCCTTTATCTGCGCGGCATTCGCTGGCGTAGCCGGAGATGCCAGCGCGCTCGGGCGCGTGTCCCTGCTACCCGTGGCCGTATTCGTACTGGTGTGCGCGATTCCAAGCTGGGCACTCTTGGTCCGCCGGCTCCATGACGCCGACCTGTCAGGATGGATGTCCCTGCTATTCCTGTTGCCCTACATCGGATCCGTGTTCCCGATCGTCTTCGGTGTGCTGCCCTCCAAGCCGCTTGGTGAACGTTTCGACCACCGTGATGACTACGACGATGATTCGGCTCCCTGATCGGAATGCAATCGATGCCGCATCAGCACGGCATCTTGTCACCGACGGGTTCTCCAACGTGTTCGATGCCGAACCTCTGATGAGGACGGCTCCTGGGCAGCCTTGAGCGTGGTCCTCGCCGAATAGCCCAGCAGGGTCTCGATCTCCGATTACCCGCGTGGTAGCTCAGCCACTTGGCCGAGGGCGTCCGCGAACGGCCCTTCGACGAGAAGCGCGATGGATTCGTTGTCCCCGTCAATGCGAGTAATCGGCTGCGCCGAGCCGCCGTACCAGAAGTAAGTGTTGTAGCTGACCACCCCGCCCAGTGGATTGTCGGCCGCACTGACGGTGGCCGAGACGATCCAGGGTGCTGCTTCCAGCGTGGACTGCCCCACTCGGTGCAAGAACAACAGACCGCGGTGGGGCACGCTGAACAACACGCCCATCGGCGCGACACCATCGAGGACCGTCTCGATCAGCCGCGGCATGTTGAGGGCCTTGGACGCAATGAACAACGAGTCCCCCGACAACGCAAACACCTCATGGTCCAGCGCTTGGACATCGACAGGTTCGGCGTCCGTGTTGCGCTGACCGGCCTGGAAAAGCAAGTCGATGTCGCGGCCGGCGATGTCGCTGTCGCTGACGGTCTGCACGGCGGTAGGCAGATCGCGGCGAAGCTCGGCCACGAGTCCGTCGAAAGCCGGTCTGGCATAGTCCAGTGACAGCTCACCGCCGGTATCCGGTGTGATCAGCCGAGTCCGCATCTGAGCGAGGAATTCGGCATCGGACAGCTCGGACATCGGTGGGGCGTCCTGCCCAGCCAAGGTCTGGTCGACCTCGAATCGCACTGCGTCCGGCAGCTCCTCGACCGACACGTCACGGCAGCGCGTGTGCATGTTGCTCAGCCACAGCACGGTCCCCGCGTCGGTGGCCAAACGGTCGTCACCTGGCCTATCACCGGGTGCAGGGCTCACCGTCATTCCGCGACGCTGCAGGTCGTCGATCACGAGCTCGCGTACGTAACGGTGGCGGTCAGCTTCCGTTGCCAAGACCGTTGTCTTGCGTCGAGGTTTCCAGGGAAGACGCATCGTCACCTTTCTTTCGGCACGGCCGACGGGAATCGAATGCAAAGTATGGGTCAAAACTTGCGTGACCATAGGTGGAATCGCGCCAACTCAAACCGCACCTAGGCCAGGCCTGTGCCGATCCTTCGACACACCGGTAAGCCCCCTCGAGCGAGCCGGAGCTAGTGGGGATCTCGCAGTAACAGACCCAAATTCGCGATGCGCTCCGCGCGATAGTCGCCGAAGTCGATTCCCGTGAGTACTTTTTCCGCGCCGTCGATCAGGAGCCGGCACCATCACCTGAAAGCGACCACCCCGGACGACCGCACGCGAATCCTCGAACCCGCATCTACCGTTCGGGCATGATTGCGCGGTGAACTCGCGGCGACCGAGCCTCTTTGACCGGATGCTGTACTGGCTGGGATGGATTGGTCCGATCCTGTACTTGGGGATCGGCATCTGCATGAGCTGGCTGGCGATTCAATCGATCCCGAACACCCCCATGCCGAACCAATGGGTTGCGTGGGGAATTCTCGCGTTTGGTCTCGGGTGCTTACGGCAGGCCTACAAGGAGTTTCTCGAGGCCCGCGATGACGAGCTGCGTTTCTCGCCGCCCGACCCACCGCGGCCGGACTCGACCCCGTGGCAGCACCCGCTTGCGCCTGAACTGCGCGAACAACTGCTGTCCACGTTCGCGTTACTGGAAACGGCCGGGATTCTCGGGCCCGACGAAGTAGCCGATGACGACGTCATCGAATGCGCCGAACACACCGACGTATTCGAGGACATGGAGTTCCACTCCGTGACGATGGTTCTGGAGATGCTGGGCGACGAACGAGACCCGCCGCTTCGCCACCTCGCGTTCTTCACGAACCAGGTGGAGTACTACGACGACGATGCACTCGAGATCGTGCGCGAGTCTGCTCGCATCAGCGGATATGACGGGCCGTTGCGTCAGATCAGGTCCGACATGACCGGCGACTACCCACCGGGTGCCGACTTGGACCCGGCACCGAACGCCATCATCGAATTCGAGACGGGCACCGCCCGATACTCGCTGCCCTTCACCATGTATCGCAAGTACCTACCCAACGGGCTGATCGAACAGTTGGCACCCATCTTCGCCCGGCCCGAACGGGCGGAACGCTTCTACCTCGCGTGGGACAGCGAGAATCTGGACATCACATACGCAGACCCGGCGAAGATCTCGGAGTTCAACGCCGCCCTCGGACCGGAACCATCCTGGGTGGAAATCAAATGATCGGAAGGGTTTCTGAGAGCGGAGGTGGTCTGCGGGATGGGCACACATACGATCGTGATCAGGGGTAAGCCAGGCGTCGACAGTTTCGTTGCGGCCGTCCAAGGCTTGGACGACGACTACCCCTCCATGGGGGAACCCGAACAGATTCGCCGCGAACTCAACGCGCGCATCGCGGCCGCCGGGATCGCATCAGAGTGGTTCGATGAGTCGTCTGGCGTGAATTGTCCTGATGGCGTTGATGCGATCGACCTCTACATCCACGGTGGTCTTGTGCGATCGATCTTGGTCTCACGACCGACTAGTGACTTGTTAGAGATTCTGTGCCGCTGGGGTCAGGTGGTTGGGTGGCGGGTGTTTGATGTTGGCAGTGGGTCGGAGTACACCCTCGATGACATGATTTGAGAGCCGCTGTCCATATACCAATCGGCGAAATGCACTCGTGCACTTCCGTTTCCAGCGCGGGGTGACGGCATGAACAAGCGTCTGCCCGAAATTGGGCTGGAGCGGGCAGGCACTGGCTAGGGTCGGGGTGTGTACTGGAATCCGCTCCCGCCAGTTGCGACGTCGGTAGGCCTGGAAGTCATTCAGTACCCTTTCGGGACTGCGTTCCTCGGGCCGCCTGAGGGATATCTACATGGAGAGTGGAGCAAGCGGGATTGGCGCAACGTGCCGGGGCCGTTCTACTGCGCCGAAACCGACAACTGCCTAACCGGGTTCGTCGCACCGGCCAATGTCGCTTTCACGGATGAATTCGTCTCGGAGTTCGTCTACCGGCAGCCGCGTGATGAGCATGAGGTTCACCTGCTGCTGAGTGCGGCGTGTCAGGAGGTATTCGAAGCCTATGCGTGTGACGGAGACGAACACTGGACGCTGGCGCTGGTGCGAGAGTGGTGGGCCGAGCGGGACCGACTGCTCGACTGGATCGGTGCAGCCCAAGAAATGTGGTCCGAACACAGAGGTTGGGACATGACGTTCCTGATGAGCGAGTACTGGGCGTTCATCACGGGTGGTCTCGAAACCTATCTCCGAGAGTATGGATTCTGGCTCGAGCACCGCTGCCCCGCATTGCCGAACGAGGCGCTGCCAAGGCTTTCCTAGCGCGGAGAGTCGGCACCGGTCCCAGCTTCGTGGATTCGCCGAAGCCTGCCGATGGTTCATCGAACCCGTTGGGCTACAAGGAACTTATCGATTTGATGAACGCGGGCGACGCGCGCCCGACGAATCATTCCGGCTGACAGCGCACTGCGAGTGGCGACATCCTCGAAAGGTACGGTTCCGACATGATCGTCACACGATGTAGTGCCGACACGATCGAGCGCAATAGCGCGTTGGCCGCCGGGCGACAAGCGTCAATGCGATTGGGGTGTAACTGATGCCCCGCTGGGTGAGCATCCTCGTCGGAGTTGTCCTCAGCCCGATCCTGGGCCTCCTCGCCTACGGCGTCTCCACAAAAATCGTGCTCGCCATGCTGGAGACCTGCCTCCGAGAAGTCGACGCGGGTGACACCTTCATCGTCGTCACTCTGTTGGGACCAGCCGTGCTCACCATCGCCGCCACCGCGGTCACCTACACAGTGGTTCACCTACTCATTGAGCGTGACTGGTCGATATACGTCGCAGTCGCCGCAGCCTTCCTGGTCGCAGCGGCCATGGTCGTCTACGCAATCAACTCCCAATACAACGCCGTCCCAACCGAACTCTGTCCCACCGGCACCCCGTCGTGGTGGCCGTGGCAGGTGGACTAGTTGTCTCAAGCATCGAATGCCAGATGCAGCGGTCTCAGCATCGGCGATTGGTGAGGAGTCGCTGATTCCTTTGCCGGAACGGCCTTTTGCCGCGGCGGTGTGCAGTCGGTTGCTCCTGGAATTCCCAAAACCCTATTACTCTCCTGGCCAGCATGGCTACGACGGAGATCCACATCACCGCGGACGGCAGCGGAGCCAACACGTCATACCCGAACTCTTCCGTTGCGGGAAGCGGGATTTTATGGCCTCTCCGGTGGGTCGTTAGCGTCGGATTCATGGAGTGGAATTTTCGGTCGGCTGAAGAGTTGGTTGTCGCGTTGCGCGCTGGAGAGGTGTCCTCGGTGGAATTGACTGAGGCGGCGATCGCTGGGATCGAGCGAGATGACGAGGCGACCAACGCGATTTGTGTGCCGGACTTCGATCGGGCGCGGGCGGCTGCGCGGCATGCCGACCAGGCGCGTGCCCGGGGTGAGGATCGGCCGCTGCTGGGTATTCCGGTGACTGTCAAGGAGTCCTACAACATGTCGGGCCTGCCCACGACCTGGGGCATGCCCCAGTACCGCGATTTTGTGCCGGCCGAGGATGCGGTACAGGTATCGCGGCTCAAGGCCGCTGGTGCCGTGGTGCTCGGGAAGACCAATGTGCCGTTGGGGCTGCAAGATATCCAGAGCTTCAACGAGATCTACGGCACGACCAACAATCCGTGGGATAACGAGCGCACGTCGGGCGGATCCTCCGGCGGATCGGCGGCTGCCCTGGCGTGCGGATTCGGCGCGCTGTCCGTCGGCTCCGACCTGGCCGGTTCGCTGCGCACCCCCGCGCATTTCTGCGGTGTCTACGCCCACAAGCCGACAGTCGGGCTGGTGCCGACCCGCGGTATGGTCGCGCCGCCCGCACCGGCCCTGCCGACCGACCTCGACCTCGCCGTCGCCGGTCCGATGGCGCGCTCCGCGCGCGACCTCACCCTCCTGCTCGACGTCATGGCCGGACCCGACCCTCTGACACTCGGCGTCGCGTACGACGTGACGCTGCCGCCCGCGCGGCACGAGCGGCTCCGCGACTTCCGTGTCCTGGTCCTCGACCAGCATCCGCTCATTCCGACCGGGTCCGCGGTGCAGGCAGGTGTGAACCGCGTGGCCGACGCCCTCGTCGACAGCGGTGCCCGCGTCGAACGAGACAGTCTGCTGCCTGATCTGGCCGAGGCCGCGATGCTCTACACGCAGTTGCTGTTTTCGGGCTCCGCTGCACGTTTTCCCGTGGACGCGTACGAGCAGCTGCAGACCCGCTCCGCCGGACTGAGTGCCGACGACCAGAGTCTCGATGCGGCGCGGCTGCGCGGGATGGTGTTGAGCCACCGCGATTGGATCGAGGTGAACAACCGTCGCGAGCTCCACCGCCACGGTTGGCGGCAGTTTTTCGCCGAATTCGATGCTGTGGTGTGTCCGATCACGCCGACTCCCGCGTTCCCGCACGACCACGACCCCGACCTGCTGGAACGCCGGATCGACATCGACGGCGTCGAGTACCCGTACTTCGACCAGCTCGTCTGGGCTGGCCTGGCTACCATGCCCGGACTGCCCGCCACCGCCATACCGGCGGGCCGATCCCCCGAAGGTCTGCCGGTGGGAGTGCAGCTCATCGGACCGATGTTCGAGGACCGCACCCCGCTGCGGCTGGCCGAACTACTCGAACAGGAGATCGGCTGCTTCCAAGCACCGAGCTAGGGCAATCGAGCCCCCGGTCGTGCGGACAAGGATCACCGCGCCATTGGCAGGGTGCGCGCCGTTTCGAGGAATGCGAGTTGCTCTGGTGTGCCGGCAGACAGTGGGCGGTCGATACGGTCCAGAATGACCACCGATGGAGCCAGTATCGACTCGAGCATTGCGCGCCGAATTCGGTGGGTGCTACGGAAATTCGCTTCGAATACCGTCTTGACCAGCACCTCGAAAACGTCAGGGTCGATGTAGTAGTAATCCGACGCCATCTTGTTCAGCCCAGTCGGGACAGCTAGTAGATCTCCGACCTGCCCAACAAACCGAACGTACAGTTCGCCAACCTGCAGGGCCGGACTCCACACAGTGTCGTCCCCGACGTCGAAGATGAAACTCACGATGACCTTTCGCCACGCATGTTAGGTATGCCGAATCCAATTATTAGCCGGTACAGGTGATTCCACAGAGATTTGGACGTCCAGCGTTGGCTCATGTTCAGCGGCCTCGGTCACTCGGGCGTTCATTTCGTCAGCGTGTCTGTGAGAACGTGCTGGGTGGCACTCCGTGCCAGCGCTTGAAGGCGTGGCAGAACGTCGAGGTCTCGGTGTACCCGAGGCGCCGCGATACCTCGTCGACGGTCAGCCCGACATTGCACAGCAGATCGCGCGCGAGCGCCGAGCGTGCCTCGTTCACCAGTGCGCGGAATGAGGTGCCCTCCTCAGCGAGCCGGCGCCGTAGCGTGCGTGGATGCATATCGAGTTCGGCTGCCACCTCGGGCAGGGCCGGGAACCCGCCGGTATCGCGAAAAAGCTTGCTACGCACCACAGCAGTGATACCGCGACGGTGCTCATAACGCTGCATCAGCGCATCGCATTGGGCGATGCACAGATCGAGGGTATACGGATCGGCTTGCGGCAACGGCTCATCGAGCATGGCGCGGGGAAAGTGCAACCGGGAGTGGGCACGGCCGAACGCCACATTCGGGAGCGGCATCAAGGTCAAGAGCGGCTGCAGCACTTCCTCGTCAATCGATACCTCGGCGGTTATGCGGTCGGCGTACTGTGCCACCACCGGATACGCGAAACTGGTTGTGGTGGCGATCATTCCAGCGATATCCCGTTCAACGAAGAAGCGCTGGACATCGCGAGGAAGATGGCCGGCGTTGAGTTCCAATACGCAGTCTTCGGCACCCTCGAACAGCTGCAGATCGATCTGCAGGGTGGTCAGGGCGAAGTACCGCATCCCGATGCTGAACAGTTCGCGCAGCGTGGCACACGACATGACCGCGAACCCGAACAGACCCATGTGCGTCAGGGCCGACCGGCCACCGACATCGACGCCCAGTCCGGGTGCATCGGGCAACTGGGCCTGCAGGTGGCGCACCGCCAGAATCTCGTCGTGGGCGCTGATCACAGCATCGGGATCATCGAGATCTGCGGGCGTCAAACCGGTTCCGGCCAGGACCCGTGTCGCCGGGACGCCGCGCTCCACGGCCACCTCACACAGCACCCGGGTGGCATGAATCGGATGGCATACATCGGCTGACCACGCTGAACCTGACCTGGCCATGGCCCTCCAGCCGTTGTCCCAGAATCCCAACTCCGTGTCCGATAGTCCCATTCCCCGTCGGTCCTGTCACTCATACGCTGGATTCATGGCGGCTCCGGCGGCGCGACTGAACACGTGGACGATGACCCGCGAGGCCATCACGGTCGGATTCAGCACCGACGGCGGCTTCCTGAGCCGGACCCAAGGCCGGGACATCACCCGATTCCGCTGCGCAGGAAGACGTTTCGTATCGATTACGCATCCCGAATACATCGACCACGTGCTCCACCAGGCACGTCTCCGCTACGTCAAATCCAACGAGTACGAGCCGATTCGGGCCGCAGCGGGGATCAACCTGCTGACTGACGAAGGCGACTCCTGGGCGGGCCACCGAATGGTCCTGAATCCGACGTTCGCACGCCGTCACCTCAACACGATCGTCGACCTGATGATCGCCCCGATCGAACGGGCCACGACCGAACTCACCGAACAGGGCGACGGCGTGCAGTTCGACATGCACGCGGCGATGGTGGAAACAACCCTGCGGGTGGTCTCCAACGCACTGTTCAGCCAGGATTTCGGCCCGATCGTGCACAGCATGCGAGACCTCACGACGCGTGGACTCAGGCGTACCGAACTGCTGGCCAGACTCGGGCTCTTGGGCCTGCTCCCCCGTCCGGTCTACGACGCCATCGCTTCGAGCACGTTCTCCGGAATCCGGCTGCCACCACCGCTGCGCGAAGGCCAACGGATCGCCCTGGCCCTGGATGGCGCGGTGAACACCGTGCTCAACGATCGAATCGCCCACCCCACAGAATCGGCCGACCTACTCAATGTGTTGTTCGGCGCCGACGACGGAACCTGGCCACGCCGGCGCGTCCGGGACGAGGCACTGACGTTCATGCTCGCCGGGCACGAGACGACGGCCAACGCGATGGCCTGGTTCTGGTACCTGATGGCACGCCATCCCGACGCCCGGGACCGGATGCTGACCGAGGTGGACGAGGTTGTCGGTGCAGGTCGTCCGACGGCCGCCGACCTGACCCGGCTGCCGTGGACCACCGCGTGCCTGCAGGAGTCACAGCGGTACTACTCCGCGGTGTGGATCATCGCTCGCGAGGCCGTCGAGCCCGACGACATCGACGGCCACCACATCCGTCCGGGTACCACGGTGATCATCCCGATTCACCAGATCCACCACGACAGAAGGTGGTGGCCCGATCCGGAATCCTTTGACCCCAGCCGTTTCCTCGGCGATGCGACCAAAAGCCGCCCACGCTCGGCCTATCTCCCCTTCGGCGGTGGACGCCGCATCTGCATCGGACAGAGTTTCGCTCTGATGGAGATGGCGCTGATCGCCGCGATCATGAGCCGACGGTTCGTATTCGATCTCAATCCTGGTCACTCGGTGGAGTTGGAGGCTACGTTGACGTTGCGACCCAAACACGGCGTCCACATGATCGGACGCAGCCGGGAGGTGGCTTGATGCCCGACTTTCACACCCTCATCGTCGGCGCCGGCTTTTCCGGCATCGGCGCCGCGATCGCCTTGGACAAGGCGGGGCTGCACGACTATCTGATCCTGGAGGCCGGGGACGGAGCCGGCGGCACCTGGTTTTGGAACACCTATCCCGGTGTCGCCGTGGATATCCCGTCGTTCTCCTATCAGTTCTCGTTCGAGCAGTCGCGAAAATGGTCCCGCACCTACGCCCCCGGTAGTGAGCTGCGGGCCTACGCCGACAATTGCGTCGACAAGTACGGCCTGCGGTCCCGGATCCGGTTCGACACCACCGTCGCCCGCGCGGTCTTCGATGACGACGAGAACCTGTGGCGGCTCGATCTCGGTTCGGGTGAAGCGCTCACAGCTCGGTTCCTGGTCAACGCCAGCGGGGTGCTGACCATCCCGAAGCTGCCCGACATCGACGGCGTGGACTCCTTCGCCGGGGTCACCGTGCACACCGCCCGCTGGGACCACACCCTGGATTTGACGGGCAAGCGGGTGGCAATCATCGGCACCGGCGCGTCCGCGGTGCAGGTGATCCCCGAGATCGCACCGAAGGTCAAGCAGCTCACCGTGTTTCAACGCACGCCCATCTGGTGCTTCCCGAAGTTCGACGTGCCGATCCCGCCGGTCGCCCGCAGGCTGATGCGGCTGCCCGGCGGCCGGACGCTGCACCGGCTGATCAGTCAGGCGTACGTGGAGTTCACGTTCCCGCTGGCCGCGCAGTACTTCACGATCAACCCGTTCGCCAAGCGGGCCGGCGCGGCCGGCCGCGCCTACCTGCGCCAGCAGGTGCGCGATCCGGAGGTGCGCGACAAGCTCACACCGCGGTACGCGGTGGGATGTAAGCGACCCGGGTTCCACAACACCTATCTGGCCACATTCAACCGGGACAACGTCCGGCTGGTCACCGAACCGATCGACAAGGTCACCGGTTCGGGTGTCGCCACCACCGACGGTGAGAGCCACGACGTCGACGTGCTCATCCTGGCCACCGGCTTCAAGGTGATGGATGTCGATGCGCTGACCTTCGACATCGTGGGGTCGGGCGGACAGTCGCTGAGCGAGTTCTGGGAGCGGCACCGGATGCAGGCCTACGAAGGCGTCAGCGTTCCCGGTTTCGCGAACTTCTTCTCCGTGATGGGCCCATACGGCTACGTCGGGTCGTCGTACTTCGCGATGATCGAGGCCCAGACCCGCCATCTGGTGCGGTGCATCGAGCAGGCCGACCGCCGGACCGCCCGCCGCGTCGAGGTCCGCCAGGAGGCCAACGACCGGTACTTCGCCGAGATGATGCGCAAGCGTCACCGCCAGATCTTCTGGCAGGACAGCTGCAGCCTGGCCAACAGCTACTACTTCGACCGCAACGGGGATGTCCCGCTGCGGCCCGCCACCACATTCGAGGCGTACTGGCGCAGCCGGAGCTTCCCGCTGGACGACTACGCGTTCACCTCGTAGCCATTCAGGACTCGGCGCATGCCTTGATGGCGGTGAGGGTCTGCTCCATTCCGACTTCCAACAAGTCGGTGAACGCCTGCTGTCCGCCGAGGTGCGACTCGGTCAGTTCGAGCGAGAATTCCGATATCCCGTCGGGGGTTTCGCGCCGTTGTATGAGCACGGCGGCGTCGTCGTCAGCGGTGATCGAGAACGACCAGATCGTGTAATTCTCGGCGATTCTGAAGGCGATCTCGTTCTCGGGGGCATACCGCACCACCTCACCATGTGTGATCCACTCGAGCTCGCCGAGGCGGTTGAGGTTGGTGAACGTGGATCCGAGCCGGATGTCATCGTCGGGACCTCGCAACTTCACCGATACCACCTGCGGACTCCACTCCGGCATGCGACGCACGTCACGGATGACGTCCCAGAGCGCGGAAGGTGTCGTATCGATGGTGATCCGGCGTTCCAGTAGCGCCTTGAAGCCGGTGGCCATTGCTTCTCCAATCTATACGACCGATCGGTCGTGAATAGGTTCGTGCTGACCGTACGCGACCAGGCCGTCCCACGTCCACGGTCTGACTACTGTGAACTGATGACAGCCTTGCCTGCAGCTGACGGGCGCCGGGTGCGCGGTGACGCCACCCGCCGGCTGGTCGCGCGTACCGCAGCGGACGTTGCGACCACGCACGGCCTGGACGGGATCACCGTGGGTGGTCTGGCCGCGTCGACCGGGCTGAGCAAGAGTGGAATCCTCACGGTCTTCGGCAACCGCGAGGCGATTCAGCTGGCCGCGGTGGCTGAGGCGCGCCAGGTCTACATCGACGTCGTCATCCGTCCCGCACTGAGCGCTGCGCCGGGAGCCGCACGGCTCGACGCCCTTCTTGATTCGTGGCTGGCATACCTGCGCGCCGAGGTGTTCCCCGGGGGCTGTTTCGTATCGGCGACTTCGGTCGAGTTCGGGCATCGCACCGGAGCCGTGGCCGACGCGGTGCGGAACCTGAAGCGGGAGTGGCTGGATCTGCTGGAAAACGAGTTCTCCGTGGCGGGTTCACCTGATCCTGCGAAAGACGCCTTCCGGGTCGACGCCTACCTGTGTGCGGGCAACACACGCCGCGAGCTGTTCGGCACCGATACCGGGCTGGAGTGGGCACGTGGACTCGCGGGCGGCCTCGTGCAGCGCTACCGACAGGCGTAGCAGACGTCGTACTGGCCGGTTCGCGGTGACCGGCGTCTTAGGATTTGGACATGGGTGCAGGATCCGACGATGAAACCGCCGCCAAGAAGAAATTGTCGAACAAGGTGTACGAAGCCGAGTTGTTCCGGCTGCAAACCGAATTCGTGAAACTGCAGGAGTGGGTCAGACACACCGGCGCCCGCGTGGTGGTGGTGTTCGAGGGTCGCGACGCCGCCGGCAAAGGCGGCACCATCAAGCGGATCACCGAGTATCTCAGCCCCCGCGTCGCCCGGGTGGCGGCACTGCCGGCGCCAACTGAACGCGAGCGGGGCGAGTGGTACTTCCAGCGATACATCGCGCACCTGCCCGCCAAGGGCGAGATCGTGCTGTTCGACCGGTCTTGGTACAACCGCGCGGGTGTCGAACAGGTGATGGGTTTTTGCACGCCGCAGGAACATCAACTGTTCCTGCGCCAGACGCCGATTTTCGAGCAGATGCTGGTCGAGGACGGGATCCTGTTACGGAAGTACTGGTTCTCGGTATCTGACGATGAACAGTTGCGTCGGTTCCGGTCACGGCTGGACGACCCGGTCCGACAGTGGAAGCTCTCGCCGATGGATCTGGAATCGGTGTATCGCTGGGAGGACTACTCGCGGGCGAAGGACCAGATGATGGTTCACACCGATACCCCGCAAAGCCCTTGGTACATCGTCGAATCCGATGTCAAGAAGCACGCGCGGCTCAACATGATGGCGCATCTGCTGTCCACCATCGACCACCATGATGTAGAGCGGCCGCAGGTGACACTGCCGGAACGGCCCGTGCAGAGCGGTGATTACCGACGCCCGTCGCGCGACCTGGCCCGATATGTCGACGATCACGTGGCAACGCTGATCGGGGACCGAGAGTAGGGCCTACGGCACCAGGGCTCCAGCTCTTGCGGCGGAAGAGTGGCGTGCCCTCGAACGGGTTCCAGCTGGTGCTGCCACGGGTGGCGTGGAGGAAGTAGGCCCAGTTCGCGGTGCTGGAGTAGAGCACGCCGTTGTCGGTCACCGCGTGTATAGCTAGCTGTCGAGTCAGATCCGTGTTTGCTTGCGCCCGTGTGGTTCCGGTCTCTAAACGCAGTCAAGCCGCCACAGTCAGTGGCGGCTTGACATAGGAGCTACTGCTCTGCGAAAGAGGCGGCTAGACCGAAGCCTTCAGGTCGTCGACCTTGTTCAGCTGCTCCCAGGGCAGTTCGATATCGGTACGCCCGAAGTGGCCGTACGCCGCCGTCTGGGCGTAGATCGGCCGCAGCAGGTCCAGGTCGCGGATGATCGCGCCGGGGCGCAGATCGAACACGCTGCTGATGGCCTTCTCGATGCGGGCCGGGTCGACGGTCTCGGTGCCGAAGGTCTCGACGAACAGACCGACCGGGGCGGCCTTACCGATCGCGTAGGCCACCTGCACCTCGACACGTTCCGCCAGCCCGGCGGCGACGATGTTCTTGGCCACCCAGCGCGTCGCGTACGCGGCCGAACGGTCCACCTTTGACGGATCCTTGCCGGAGAAGGCGCCGCCGCCGTGGCGGGCCCAGCCACCGTAGGTGTCGACGATGATCTTGCGGCCGGTCAGACCGGCGTCACCCATCGGCCCGCCGAGCACGAACTTGCCGGTCGGGTTGACCAGCAGGCGGTAGTCCGACGTATCGAGGGTCTCGTGGCCGAGGTCGGCCAGCACGGTGTTGACGACCTTCTCCCGGATGTCCGGGGTCAGCTGACCGTCGAGGTCGATCCCGTCGGCGTGCTGGGTGGACAGCACCACGGTGTCCAGGCGCACCGGTGTCGTGCCGTCGTACTGGATCGTGACCTGGGTCTTGCCGTCCGGGCGCAGGTAATCGAGCACCCCGCCCTTGCGCACCTCGGTCAGCCGGCGCGCCAAGCGGTGGGCCAGCGCGATCGGCAGCGGCATCAGCTCCGGGGTGTCGCTGATCGCGTACCCGAACATCAGGCCCTGATCGCCGGCACCCTGGGCGTCCAGGGGATCCCCCGCGCCCTCGACACGCGCCTCGTGGGCGGTGTCCACACCCTGGGCGATATCGGGCGACTGGGCGCCGATGGCGATGTTCACACCGCACGAGGCACCGTCGAAACCCTTGGTCGACGAGTCGTAGCCGATCTCGAGGATGCGGTCACGCACGATCTTCGGAATGTCGGCGTAGGCGGAGGTGGTGACCTCGCCGGCGACATGCACCTGGCCGGTGGTCACGAGGGTTTCCACCGCGACCCGCGACTTGGGATCCTGCTCCAGCAGCGCGTCGAGCACCGAGTCGCTGATCGCATCACAGATCTTGTCGGGGTGTCCTTCGGTTACCGACTCACTGGTAAACAGGCGACCTTGGCTCACGGTCTGCTTCCTTCCTTGCCGATCTGAAAAGTTCTCAGTCTCAAAACTACTTAGTTAGGCGAATAATATCTATGCCCTGTTGCACCCAAGCGCGTGGGACGCAAATGCGCAACCCTTATCCGCATCTTGGTACGGACGTCGGATCACCCGTCGTGCGTGCCCAGAAACGCCGCGATCGAGTCCACGATACGGGTGGCCATCAGAGTCTTCGAACCGTGCTCGAGTGCGACCTCGGCACCATCGGCGCTCAGCAACCAACCGTCATTGTGGTCGACCTCGAACGCGCGGTTCTCCCCCACTGCGTTGACCACCAACAGGTCGCATCCCTTGCGCTGGAGTTTGGCCCTGGCATGGAACAGCACATCGCCGTTGGCGTCGCCGGTCTCGGCAGCGAAACCGACGATGGCCCGCATGTTCGGCAGCTGCCCATCGGCGCGGGCCCGCACCGCCCCGGCGAGCACGTCGTCGTTGCGGACGAGGTCGATGGAGCTGGGCTCGGACGCGCCGCCCTTCTTGATCTTGCTGGTGGCCACCTGCGCGGGCCGGAAGTCGGCGACGGCCGCGGCCATCACCAGGACGTTGGATTCCGGGGCGTACTTCGTCACCGCGTCACGCAATTGCGCGGCCGAGCCGATGTGCACCACGTCGACACCCGCCGGGTCGATCAGACCTGCGGTGTTACCCGCGACGAGCGTCACGTCGGCGCCGCGCTGGGCCAGGACCCGGGCCACGGCATATCCCTGCTTGCCGGAGCTGCGGTTGCCGATGAACCGCACCGGATCGAGCGGTTCGCGCGTACCGCCGGCCGTCACCAGGGCCTTGACCCCGTTCAGGTCGTAGGGCAGTGCGTCGGCCCGCTCCAGCAGGAGCTGCGCGAAAGTAACGATCTCTTCGGCCTCGGGTAGCCGCCCCGCGCCGCTGTCGGCCCCTGTGAGCCGGCCGGATGCGGGTTCCAGCACCACCGCGCCCCGACGGCGCAAAGTGGCCACGTTGTCGACGGTGGCCGGGTGGAACCACATCTCGGTGTGCATGGCCGGGGCGAACAGCACCGGACATCGCGCCGTCAGGAGCGTTGCGGTCAGCAGGTCGTCAGCCCGGCCGGCCACCGCGCGAGCCAGCAGATCGGCGGTGGCGGGTGCGACGACAACGAGATCGGCCTCCTGGCCGATACGGACGTGCGGAACCTCGTGCACGTCGGTGAACACACCGGTGTGCACGGGATTGCCCGACAGGGCCTCAAACGTGGCGGCTCCGACGAAGCGCAGAGCCGACTCGGTGGGCAGCACACGCACCGAATGACCGGCCTCGGTGAGTTGACGGACCAGGGTGCACGCCTTGTAGGCGGCAATGCCGCCGGCCACACCGACGACGACTCGCTTGCGCGCGCTCACGTGCCCGGCCCTGGCCTGGCTACTCGCCGCCCTCGGTGTGCTCGAGCAGGTCCTCGTGGATCTCCCGCATCGCGATGGAAAGCGGCTTCTCCTGCAGACCGGGCTCGACCAGCGGGCCGACGTACTCAAGGATGCCGTCACCCAGCTGGTTGTAGTAATCGTTGATCTGACGCGCGCGCTTGGCTGCGTAGATCACCAGCGCGTACTTGCTCGACGCGCGGGACAGCAACTCGTCGATGGGCGGGTTGGTGATGCCCAACGGTGTGTCATAGGCGCTGGCAGCGGACGAATCGATACCCAAGTCGTCCGCAGCGGCCAGCTGCGCGTCGGCGTGCGGGGTGCTCACGAAAAAGTCTCCTGGCGGTTAGCGAAAATGCGTTTAGTGGACAGCGTGCAGGTGGCTCGCGGACCCGATCGCGTCGGTCCCGGCACGATGAGTCATCGGCTGTCCACCAGCAAGGATACCAATTCAGCGCATGCGGTATCCAACTGGCGGTTTACGACTACCTGGTCAAAGTCGGACTTCGCGGCCATTTCGGCCCGCGCTGTCTCTAATCGCCTGGCCATCACCTCGGGCGTCTCGGTGCCCCGGCCGGACAATCGGCTGACCAGTTCGTCCCAGCTCGGCGGTGCCAGGAACACCGATATCACCTCGGGCATGGCCTGCTTGACGGCTCGCGCCCCGGCCAGATCTACCTCGATGAGCACCGGGCGCCCGGCCCGGGTGGCGTCGCGCACAGGCTGGGCCGGCGTTCCGGAGCGGTGCAATCCGCCATGGATGTCGGCCCATTCGAGCAGCTCACCGTCATCGATCAGCTGCTGGAATCGTTCCGCGGACACGAATATGTAGTCGACACCGTCGACCTCTCCCGGCCGTGGTGCCCTGGTCGTGACCGAGACAGAGAAATACAGGTCGGGAAGCCGCTCCCGCAGACAGCGGACCACGGTGGACTTCCCGACGGCGGAGGGACCGGACAACACGACGACCGGAGCCGTCGCTGTGTGTTGTCCAGCCCCTCTACCAGCGGTCAATGCGGGGGCCTCTACTGGTCGAACTTCTCCAGGAGGGCCTTGCGCTGACGATCACCGAGGCCGCGCAGACGGCGGGTCGGGGCGATCTCCAGCTCGGTCATGATCTCCTGCGCCTTGACCTTGCCGACCTTGGGCAGGGCCTCCAGCAGCGCGGAAACCTTCATCTTGCCCAAGACCTCATCGGTCTCGGCGTCGGTGAGCACCTGCTTGAGGTTGGTGCCGCCGCGCTTGAGTCGATCTTTGAGCTCGGCTCGCGCTCGACGTGCGGCGGCAGCCTTCTCCAACGCTGCCGCGCGCTGTTCGTCGGTCAACTGGGGAAGGGCCACGGGTTCCTCCGTCTCCTGGCGATTCTTCTTCGGCCATCTCTTGTTTTTTACGGCTGGAGTGCAAACCAGCCAGCGACGACGAACCTACCCACGCTGGCTGACGAAAGCGAACGCCACCCCCTGGTTACGGCGCTAAAAGCCCAGCGTGTAGTGCGCGCACGCGACACCCCGTTTCCGTCCGAAAACGCCGTCTGGCATCGCCCCGGCCACCACATCGGGCCGGATATTCCTGCAAGTCAATGGTTTTCGAGCGATCGACAGCTAACTACTCAGGCGCCCGGTACCGGTTCCGACACCACCGGACCCGGTTACCGCCGGGTATTCGAGAAAATTTTCGCTGGTCACGGCGTGTCGGGCGTGTCGGAGCCGGTGACGCGCACGTCGGGTGGGTGCATTTCACAACGCCTAGCCCGCGCCTAATTGCCACAAAGCAATTACACAGCTTGGCTAAATAGCCTTCACAGGGTCGGGAATCCATGACCCCCGAAGGGAAGCTGGATATGAACATCAAGCGTCTGACCTGCGCTTCTGCCCTCGTCGTAGCGCTCGGAACCGCCACCTTGGCGGCGGGAGCCGGCGTGGCAGCGGCCCAACCCGGACCGCCGTGCGGTTTCGGCAATTGCCAGGGGCCGGGCGGGCCGGGTGGACCGGGAGGACCGGGAGGACCGGGAGGACCCGATCGTCCCGGCGGCCCAGATGGACCAGGCGGACCTGATCACCCAGGCGGCGGACCCGGCGGCCCGGGTGGACCGGGAGGCCCCGGTGGACCCGGCTGGCCGGGCGGACCGGGTGGCCACGACCGACCGGGAGGTCCAGGCGGACCCGGCTGGCCCGGTGGGCCTGGCGGGCCGGGCGGACCTGGCGGGCCGGGCCCATGGGACAACCCGCCCCCACCTCCGCCGGACATGGCCTGGCGCGGGATCGACCAGGGCCGCTTCGATCACCAGCCGTTCAACTACAACGGCCACTGGGTGTCACCGTTCTTCAACCCGCAGTTCAACAACTGGGGCTTCTGGTTGTTCGGGATCTGGATTCCACTGTGACCCGGTGCGCCGCACCGTATCTGGCAGCGCGCTGACCAAACCGGTTGCATCCGAGCAATTCTCGTCGGAGGGACCGGGCCGCCCGGTGCGGCAAACCGTGCAGTGCTGACGAAAAGGCGGACCGCCACCCACGCGGTCCGCTTTTTCCGTTCTGTTGATGCCTTGCGACCCCATACGATATGACCGTGATCCGGTCTGTCAGTGCGGTCCTCATCCTGTTGTTGATCGGGCTGACAGCGAACGTCGCGGCCCCGGCCTGGGCTTGTGGATGCGGCGCATACATCCCCGACCGTGAGGGCGCCAGCGTCGCCGACGAGCGCGCCCTGGTCGCGTGGGACGGTGTCACCGAGGACATCCTGATGTCGTTCAACGTGCGGGGCAGCTCATCGAAGGCGGCCTGGATCATGCCGGTGCCGTCGGAAGCCGAAGTCACGCTCGGCGAACCGGCGGTCTTCAGCGCATTGTCCGCACTGTCGGCACCACGTATCGAGTACCACGACTCCTGGTGGCCGAGGTTCGGTTGGCTGTCGACGTTGTTCTCCCAGCGCGCCGGCGGCCTTGTCAGCGCTGCCGCTCCCGACAGGGTGACGGTGCGCAGCCAGCAGCGACTCGGGCCGTTCAACGTCACCCGGCTGGCCTCCGACGATCCCCATGCTCTGGCCTCGTGGTTGTCCGAGAAGGGATTTCCGCAGCCGCCCAGCCTGGCCGACAACCTCACGCCCTACGTCGCCGGAGGTTGGGAGATCGTCGCCATTCAGCTGTTTCCCGACGCCGCCGGCCAGTCCCTCACCGGCGATCTGCAGCCATTACGGTTGTCGTTCGCCTCCGGCACCGTGATCTACCCGATGCGCCTGTCTCGCGCGGCGAAACTTCCGCTCGCCGTCGACCTGTACGTGCTGGCCGACCACCGGATGGATCCGACCGCCCTCCCGGTCTCCGGACGCAACCCCGAGTTGCAGTTCGCCGGACGCATATCGAGCCGGATGCGCGAGCTCGATCCGTATCTCGAAGCGGGTGACTACCTGACCCGGTGGACCGACACGATCGACTCCCCCGCGTCGATCGACGGCGACTACGGCTTCGCCGCTGCCGCGGCGGACGACGACTACCGGGCCGTGATCTACCGCGAACGGGATCGGGGCGACCTCACCGGCCTGGCCCTGCTGGTGGCTGCCGGCATCGGTGCCGTGGCCGTCGTCGTACGGGTGGTGAGGGTCGGCGGCCGCCGTCAGGCGAGATAGGCAACTTCGTCGCGCAGGCGCTCGGCCGCCGCACGCAGATCCGCCACCGCCGGGCCCGCCCGCAGCACCTCGCGCGACACCGTGGGCAGCACCAGCCGGGCCCCGCCGAATCCGCCCAGCGCATCGGCGCGCCCGCCCTGAGCTCCGACGCCGGGCACCAGCACCGGCCCACCGAGCGCGCTGAGATCGGGCAGTTCGGTCACCGTCGCCCCGACCACCACACCCACCGAGCCGATGGGCCGGCCGGCAGCCTGGTTCACCGCGGCCACATCGTCGACGACGGACTGCGCCACGGTGCGTGACCCGGCCATGGCGCGCTGCACGCTCGCCCCCTCCGGATTGGAGGTGGCGGCCAACACGAACACGCCCCGGCCATGGGCCGCGGCCATGTCCAGCAGCGGCTGCAATGAACCGAAGCCCAGATACGGCGATGCGGTCACCGCGTCGGCCGCCAGCGGCGAGTCACCGGCCCAGGCCGCGGCATAGGCAGCCATGGTCGAGCCGATGTCCCCACGCTTGGCATCGGCCAGCACCAGCACCCCGGCCTCGCGCAGGGCAGCCATCGTGCGCTCCAGCACCGCGAAACCCGCCGAGCCGTAGGCCTCGAAAAACGCCACCTGCGGCTTGACCATCGCGAAGCCGGCGAATGCCGTCACGCAGATGTCGCTGAACGCGGCCAGACCGTCGGCGTCGGCGGACAGCCCCCACGCCTGCAGCAGCCCGGGGTGCGGGTCGATGCCGGGACACAACGGCCCCCGCTCGGACACCGCATCGGCGAGCCGTTGCCCGAAAGCCTCCATGGTCAGCGCGATTCCAGCTCGCTGTGCAGTTCCTGCAGTGACATCACGCCGATATCGCCGCGGATACCCGCCTCGATACCCTGCACCGCGGCCGAGGCGCCCTGCACCGTCGTCACGCAAGGAATGTTCATCGACACTGCGGCCGAACGGATCTCGTACCCGTCGACGCGCGGCCCGGAATTTCCGTACGGCGTGTTGATGACCATGTCGACCTCGCCGGCCTTGATGACGTCGACCGCGGACGGCAGATCGCGGCTTCCACTGGGTGGCTCAGAGTGCTTGCGCACCTCATCGCAGGGAATGCCGTTGCGGCGCAGCATCTCTGCGGTGCCCTCGGTGGCCAGCACCCGGAATCCGAGATCGGCCAGGCGCTTCACCGGGAACACCAGCGAACGCTTGTCGCGGTTCGCCACCGAGACGAAGACGGTGCCCTCGGCCGGCAGCGACCCGTAGGCCGCCGTCTGGCTCTTGGCGAAGGCGGTGCCGAAGTCGTGGTCGATGCCCATCACCTCGCCGGTCGACTTCATCTCCGGTCCCAGCAACGAATCGACCTGAGCCCCGTCGGCACGGCGGAACCGGTGGAAAGGCAGCACGGCTTCCTTGACCGCCACCGGAGCGTTGCGGGCAATGTTGGCCCCATCGCCGGTCTTGTTCAGCAGCCCTTCCGCACGCAACTCGGCGATGGTGGCACCCAGCATCACCCGGGCACAGGCTTTGGCCAGCGGCACCGCGGTGGCCTTGGACACGAACGGCACGGTACGGCTGGCGCGGGGGTTGGCCTCCAGCACGTAGAGCACGTCGTCCTTGAGCGCGTACTGGACGTTGAGCAGTCCGACCACGCCGATTCCATGGGCGATGGCCTCGGTGGCGCGGCGCACCGCTTCGATGTCGCTGCGGCCCAAGGTGACCGGGGGCAATGCGCAAGCCGAGTCACCGGAGTGGATACCGGCCTCCTCGATGTGCTCCATGATGCCGCCGATGTACACCTCGTTGCCGTCGCACAGCGCGTCGACGTCGATCTCGATCGCGTCCTCCAGGAACCGGTCGACCAGCACCGGGTGTTCCGGGGACAGCTGGGTGGCACGGGCGATGTAGCCCTCCAGGGTCGCCTCGTCGTAGACGATCTCCATGCCGCGCCCACCCAGGACGTAGGAGGGACGCACCAGCACCGGGTAACCGATCTCGGACGCGATCCGCCGGGCCTGCTCGAAGCTCGTGGCGGTGCCGAATCGCGGGGCCGGCAGGCCCGCGTTGACCAGAACCTCACCGAACAGGCCTCGGTCCTCGGCCAGGTCGATCGCTTCGGGTCCGGTGCCCACGATCGGGACTCCGGCGTCCTCCAGGCGCTTGGCCAGGCCGAGCGGGGTCTGTCCGCCGAGCTGCACGATCACACCGACGACACCGGGACCGGTCCCGTCCTCACCCTTACCCGAGGCGTCCTCGGCGTAGTAGACCTCCAGCACGTCCTCGAATGTGAGGGGCTCGAAGTACAGCCGGTCGGCGGTGTCGTAGTCGGTGGAGACCGTCTCGGGGTTGCAGTTGACCATCACGGTCTCGAACCCGACCGAACTCAACGTGGTCGCGGCATGCACGCAGCTGTAGTCGAATTCGATGCCCTGGCCGATCCGGTTCGGGCCGGAACCCAGGATCAGCACCTTGGGCTTCTCGGTCTGCGGGGCGACCTCGGTCTCCGCGGCGGGATCGAGCTCGTAGCTGCTGTAGTGGTACGGCGTCTTGGCGTCGAACTCGGCAGCGCAGGTGTCGACGGTCTTGTACACCGGGTGGATACCGAGGCGGCGGCGCAGCGCGCGCACGCCCGACTCGCCGGCCAGCTCCGGCCGCAGCGCGGCGATCTGGCGATCCGAGAGCCCGCTGTGCTTGGCCCGCCGCAGCAGGTCCGCGTCGAGCACCGGCGCTTCCAGCAGCTCGACCCGCTGCGCGACCAGACCGGCGATCTGCTCGATGAACCACGGGTCGACGCCGGAGGCCTCGGCCACCTGCTCGACACTGGCGCCCAGGCGCAGCGCGTGCTCGATGTCGTAGAGCCGGCCGTCCACCGGGGTGCGCAGACCGGTCAGCAACTGCTCGACCGTGACATCGGGGTCCGGGCCGGTCCAGAACCCGGCCCGGCTGGTCTCCAGCGACCGCATCACTTTGCCGAGGGCCTCGATGAAGTTGCGGCCCAACGACATCGCCTCACCGACCGACTTCATCGTGGTGGTCAGCGTGGCGTCGGCGCCGGGGAACTTCTCGAATGCGAACCGCGGTGCCTTGACCACGACGTAGTCCAGCGTGGGTTCGAAGCAGGCCGGAGTTTCCTTGGTGATGTCGTTGATGATCTCGTCGAGCGTGTAGCCGATGGCCAGCTTCGCCGCGATCTTGGCGATCGGGAAGCCCGTCGCCTTCGATGCCAGCGCCGAGGACCGCGACACCCGCGGGTTCATCTCGATGACGATCAGGCGGCCATCGCTGGGGTCGATCGCGAACTGGATGTTGCAACCGCCCGTGTCGACGCCCACCTCGCGCAGGATCGCGATACCCAGGTCGCGCATCTTCTGGTATTCACGGTCGGTCAGTGTCATCGCCGGCGCGACGGTCACCGAATCACCGGTGTGCACGCCCATCGGGTCGAAGTTCTCGATCGAGCAGACCACCACGACGTTGTCGCGGCTGTCGCGCATCAGCTCGAGCTCGAATTCCTTCCACCCATAGATGGATTCCTCGATCAGCACGTTCGCCGAAGGCGAGGCGGCCAGGCCGTCACCGGCCATCCGCTCGACGTCCTCGGCCGAGTACGCCATGCCGGATCCCAGCCCACCCATGGTGAACGACGGGCGGACGACGACGGGCAGTCCAAGCTCGGCGACGGTGTCGCGGACCTCGTCCATGGTGAAACACACACGGCTGCGGGCGGATTCACCACCCACCTTGGCGACGATGTCCTTGAACTTCTGCCGGTCCTCGCCGCGTTGGATGGCCTCGAAGTCGGCGCCGATGAGTTCGACCCCGTACTTCTCGAGCACACCGTTCTCGTGCAGGGCCACCGCGGTGTTCAGCGCGGTCTGCCCGCCGAGGGTGGCCAGCACGGCGTCGATCTTGTTGCCGCGCTCGGCCTGCTGGACGATGACCTTCTCGACGAAGTCCCAGGTGATCGGTTCGACGTAGGTGTTGTCGGCGTACTCGGGGTCGGTCATGATCGTCGCCGGGTTCGAGTTGACCAGGCTGACCTGGATGCCCTCGGAGCGCAGCACCCGGCAGGCCTGGGTGCCCGAGTAGTCGAACTCGCAGGCTTGGCCGATGACGATCGGGCCGGACCCGATCACCAGCACGTGGTTGAGGTCAGAGCGACGTGGCATCTACTTCTCTCCTGCCATCAGGTCGACGAACTGGTCGAACAGGTACTCCGCGTCGTGTGGTCCGGCCGCGGCCTCCGGGTGGTACTGGACTGAGAACGCCCGGCCGTCGGCCAGCCGGATCCCTTCCACCACACCGTCGTTGGCACAGGTGTGGCTGACCTCGGCTGCGCCGAAGGGGGTGTCGAAGGTCTCGCCCGCTTCGCCTTCGAGCGCGAAGCCGTGGTTCTGGGCGGTGATCGCCACCCGGCCGGTGATGTGGTCGATCACCGGGATGTTGATGCCGCGGTGGCCGAACACCATCTTGTAGGTGGACCTGCCCAGCGCACGGCCCAGGATCTGGTTGCCGAAGCAGATGCCGAACAACGGGATTCCGGCACTGAGTACCTCGCGGGTCACCGCGACGATGTGGTCGGCGGTGGCCGGGTCACCGGGGCCGTTGGACAGGAACACCCCGTCGGGTTTGAGGTCGGCGATCTGATCGAAGGTCACCGACGACGGCAGGACGTGGCTGCGGATCCCGCGCCGGGCGAAGTTGCGGGGGGTGTTGGTCTTGATGCCCAGGTCAACCGCGGCGACCGTAAACCGGTGACCGCCTTCGGGTTCCACGATGTAGGAGCTCTCGGTGCTGACCTGACCGGCCAGATCCGCGCCCAGCATCGAGGGCTGGTCGAGAACGCGGGCCACCAGCTCGTCGGTCCCCGCCAAGGCGGCGCCGGAGAACACCCCGGCCTTCATCGACCCGCGCGTGCGCAGGTGGCGCACCACCGCCCGGGTGTCGATCCCGGCGATGCCCACGATGCCCTGCCGAACCAACTCGTCGTCGAGAGTTCCGCTGGCCCGCCAGTTCGACGCACGCGGCGAAGGGTCGCGCACGGCGTAACCGGCCACCCAGATCTTGTCGTCACGGCTTTCGCCGTCCTCGGTGTTCCAGCCCGTGTTGCCGATCTGCGGAGCGGTCGCGACCACGATCTGGCCGTGGTAGCTGGGATCGGTGAGCGTCTCCTGGTAGCCCGACATGCCTGTGGAGAACACCGCCTCGCCGAGGGTCTGCCCGACCGCCCCGAACGTCGTACCGGTGAAGACGCGCCCGTCCTCGAGTACCAGGACCGCCTTTTCGTTGCTCTTGTTGCTCGTCATGCCTCTTCCTCCAGCCAGCGGTCGTACTCTGCGCGATTGTCGGCACGGAACCCGGTATCGATCTCGGTGCCCGAGGGCAGCCGCCACCTGATGGCCAAGATTCCGTCGTAAGTCAGTGCCTTGCCTGCGATTCCGCGTTCAGTCCTGATCGCGGTGACCGACTCGGCAGGGATCCAGATCGGCCCGGCACCGCTGCGCTGCATCATGATTCCCTCGGGATAGCGGGTCAGCACCGCCTTGGTGCGAAAGCCCAGATCCCCCGCGGCGACCTTGTCGTTCCAGTGCGGAACCAGCGTGCTGCCGACGTACATCCCTTTGGTGGCCGCGATCGTCGCCGCACCGACGGTGTCGGGCAGCGTCGGCAGCGTGCCGATCAGCTCGGCCTGGCGCTGCGCACGATGCAACCAGCCGCGCATCATCTGCCGGATCAGGAACGCGATCAGCACGGCCAGCACGGCGGCCAGCACCAGCGACGCGATCAGCGTGGGAGTGTTCAACGCGGACACTTCCCGTCCAGGGCGGTGATCTTGCCGCGCAGCAGCGTGGCGGTCACGGTCGCCGGCAGCGTCATCGATTCGAAAGGCGTGTTGTCCGAGCGGCTGGCCAGCTCGTCGCCTTCCACCGTCCAGGTCGCGTCGGGATCGATCACGGTGAGGTTGGCGGGCTCCCCCACCTCCAGCGGCCGGCCCTGATCGGGCAGACCGACGATCGCAGCGGGCGCCTCGCTCATCACCTTGGCGACGCCGCGCCAGGTCAGCAGGCCGGGACGCACCATGGTTTCGGCCACCACGGACAGCGCGGTCTGCAGGCCGAGCATGCCCGGGCGGGCTACCGAGAACTCGCAGCACTTCTCGTGCTCGGCGTGCGGGGCATGGTCGGTGGCAACACAGTCGATGACGCCGTCGGCCAGGGCCTGACGCAACGCCACGGCGTCACTGGATTCCCGCAGCGGCGGGTTGACGCGGTTGCGTCCGTCATAGCTGGCCAACCGGCCGTCATCGAGCAGCAGATGATGCGGGGTGACCTCTGCGGTGATGGAAATACCTTGTGCCTTGGCCCATTTCAGCAACTCCACGGTGCCGGCGGTGGACGCATGGCAGATGTGCACCCGGGCGCCGGCGTCACGGGCCAGGATCGCGTCCCGGGCCACGATCGACTCTTCGGCCGCGCGTGGCCAACCCGCCAAACCCAGCCGGGCCGCGTTCGGCCCTTCATGGGCGACGGCGCCGACGGTCAGCCGCGGCTCTTCAGCGTGCTGGGCGATGAGCACGCCGAGGCCGGTGGCGTACTCCAGCGCCCGCCGCATCACCAGCGGATCGTCGACGCACAAACCGTCGTCGGAGAACATCCGCACCTGGCCGACACCATCGGCCATCAGGCCCATCTCGGTGAGCTGCTTGCCTTTGAGGCCGACCGTGACCGCACCGACCGGGTGCACGTCGACCAGGCCCACCTGCTGGCCGCGGTTCCACACGTGGTCGGTGACCACCGCGGAATCGGCGACCGGATCGGTGTTGGCCATCGCGAACACCGCGGTGTAGCCACCCAGAGCCGCTGCGGCGGAACCTGTTTCGATGTCCTCGGCGTATTCGCGGCCGGGCTCGCGCAGATGGGTGTGCAGATCGACGAAGCCAGGCAGCAGCACCTGGCCGGCAGCTTCGATCACCTCGGCATCCTCGGGAGCCTTGAGGGCCGAACCGATCTCGGCGATCTGCCCATCGGCGATCAACACGTCGAGCGCGTCACCCTCACCGTAGAGACGGACCCCGCGGATGAGGACCGGCGGATTCGAGCCTGCGATGTGTTTCGTCATACGCTGATCGCCTCCCGATCCGCGCCCACCAGCAGATGGAACAGCACCGCCATCCGCACGTGAACACCATTTGAAACCTGTTGCAGAACGGCCGATTGCGAGGAATCGGCGACCGGGAACGCGATCTCCATGCCGCGCAGCATCGGTCCCGGGTGCAGCACCACGGCGTTGCCGGGCAGCATGGCCTGGCGCTTCTCCGACAGCCCGTAGCGCACCGAATACTCACGTGCGGACGGGAAGAACGCACCGTTCATCCGCTCGGCCTGGACCCGCAGCATCAACACCGCGTCGGCGGCGGGCAGTTCGGCATCGAGGTCGTGCGACACCGTGACCGGCCACCCGGACACCCCAACCGGCAGCAGCGTCGGCGGCGCGACCAGCACCACCTCGGCACCCAGGGTCGCCAGCAGCGACACGTTCGACCGGGCCACCCTGCTGTGCAGCACGTCGCCGACGATCACCACACGCTTGCCCTCGATGGAGCCCAGGCGTTGGCGGATGGTCAAGGCGTCGAGCAGCGCCTGGGTCGGATGCTCGTGCGTACCGTCGCCGGCGTTGATCACGCTGGGTCCGCCGCCGCCCTCCTCGGCGGTCCATTCGGCGAGCTGCTGAGCGGCACCCGAGGCCGGGTGGCGGATGATCAGGGCATCGGCCCCGGCCGCACGCAGGGTCAGCGCGGTGTCGCGCAGCGACTCCCCTTTGGCCACAGAGGATCCCGAGGAGCTGACGTTGATCACGTCGGCGCTCATCCACTTCCCCGCGACCTCGAACGACACCCGGGTCCGGGTGGAGTTCTCGTAGAACATCGTGATGACGGTCCGGCCGCGCAATGTCGGCAGCTTCTTGACCTCACGGCCCAGCAGCGCCTCACGGAAGCGGTCGGCGTCATCGAGGATCGCCGTCGCGTCATCCCGGGTGAGATCCTGCGCCGATAGGAGATGACGTGTCGTCATTTCGAAATCACCACCCCATCACGGTCGTCATCCTCGGACAGCAACACATGGACACTCTCGGTGCGGGACGTCGGCACGTTCTTACCAACGTAATCGGCGCGGACCGGCAGCTCCCGGTGGCCGCGGTCGACCAGCACCGCGAGCTGCACCACCCGCGGACGGCCGATGTCGCGCAAGGCATCCAGCGCCGAGCGCACCGACCGCCCCGAGTACAGGACGTCGTCGACGAGGATCACCACGGCGTCATCGATGCCGCCGGGCGGGATGGACGTTGCCGCCAACGGCCGCGGCGGCTTGAAGTTGAGGTCGTCGCGGTAGAGCGTGATATCCAAGGCACCGACCGGCAACGCCACATCGGCGAACTCACTGATCTTGGCGGCCAGGCGCGTGGCCAGCGTCACGCCCCGCGTGGGGATGCCGAGGAGAACGACCCGCTCACGTTCGGCGGGATCGTCAAGAGCGGTCTTTTCGATGATCTGATGGGCGATCCGGGAAATGGTGCGGCCGACGTCCGCCGCAGACAACAATTCCCGGTCGGCACTTGAAGAGCCCATGAGGTGACCCTGACCTCCTTCTCCGCCTCTCGGGACGGATCGTTAAAGGACGTCGAACTGCGGGGTAGCTTAGCAGGCCGCAAACACCCGGCCCGCCACGGTCACCTCGCAGAGTCTCTCGGTACGGCGTCCAGTTCGGTTCCCTTTGTCTCGGGCAGCAGCACGGTCGAGACGATGCTGACGACGACGAAAGCCGCCATCATCGCCCCGACAGCCCAGCTACCCAGCGTGGCCACCAGCACTCCGGCGACCAACGGTGGAATTGCCCCGCCGACGATGCCGGCCAGGTTGAACGAGAGACCCGCGCCGGTGTAGCGGTAACGCGTGGCGAAGATCTCAGGCAGGAACGACCCGATCGGCCCGTAGGACAGGCCGAAGATGCAGAAGATGCCGGCGATCGCCACCGCGAAGCCCACCGGTGAACCGGAGTCGATCAGCGGCATCACCACGAACGCCCATGGCAGGGCCAGCCCGAAGCCGGCGAGAATGACGCGCCGGCGGCCGTACCGGTCGCACAGCACCGCCGAAATCGCCGAGAAGATCATCAGCGCGACGCCGGCGAGCACGCCGACGCCGAGGATGAGGCTGCGCGGGTGCCCGATGCGGGTGCTGGCGTAGCTCATCAGGTAGGTGCCGCCCAGGAAGCTCATGGTGAAGATGCCGACCATGCAGCCCGCCGCGAGCGCCACCTGTCGGCTCTGAGTCCGGAACAGTTCGCTCAGCGGCGCCTTGGGCACACCGCCGGTCACCTGCTCGCGGGCGAAGACCGGCGTCTCGTCGATGCTCAGCCGCACGTACAGCGCCACGATCAGCAGTACTGCGCTGAACAGGAACGGCAGCCGCCAGCCCCAGTCCAGGAACACCGCGCTCTTCTCGCCGACGGTCAGGCTGACGATGAAGACCACCAGGTTGCTCACCGCGAGCCCGGCGCCCGCACCGAGTTGGGTGAACATCCCGTACATGCCGCGCTTTCCGACCGGCGCGTACTCGGCGCTCAGCAGCGCCGACCCGGCCCATTCTCCGCCGACGGCGAAGCCCTGCATCAGTCGCAGCACCAGCAGGATGATCGGCGCGGCGACGCCGATCGTCGCCGCGCTGGGCACCAACCCGACGCAGATGGTCGACAGACCCATGATCAACAGCGTCGCGATCAGAGTCTTCTTGCGGCCCAGTCGATCTCCGAAATGGCCGAACACCGCGGCACCGATCGGGCGGGACAGGAACGCGACCGCGAACGTGCCGAGTGAGGAGATGGTCGCCATCGTGGGACCCATGTTCGGGAAGAACACGTGAGGAAAGATCAGCGCCGCGGCGGTGCCGTAGATGTAGAAGTCGTAGAACTCGATCGCGGTGCCGACAAAGCTGGCGAATGCCACCCGCTTCATGGGGTGGGGCTCGGGTGTGGAGCCCGAGCTTGGGTCGCCGTCGATCTGGTCCTGCTGGGTCATCAGCCTCTTCTCACGCCATATCCGCCAGGGAAGTATCGCCCAAGCCGCGGCGATTCTTGTGGGGAATGCCCGGCAGGGCCCGGAGACTGGACTGCCGAGCCTTCCAGGGGGCCGCTAACGTGGCCCGGGTGAACCTCGACGGCAACCAATCGTCCATCCGTGAGGCCATCGACGCCGGACTGCTGGCCGGCGCGGTAACGCTGGTGTGGCAGGCAGGCAAGGTCCTGCAGGTCAACGCCCTGGGGCACCGCGACGTCGACGCAGGGCTGCCGATGCAGCGCGACACCGTCTTCCGGATCGCCTCGATGACAAAGCCTGTGACGGTGGCCGCGGCGATGGCGTTGGCTGAGGAGGGCAAGCTGGCCCTGAACGAGCCGGTGACCAAATGGCTGCCCGAACTGGCGGACATGCGTGTGCTGCGTGATCCGCGCGGTCCGCTCGACCGCACCGAGCCCGCGCGCCGGCCCATCACCTTCGATGATCTGATGACCCACCGCAGCGGCCTGGCCTATGTGTTCTCGGTGCTGGGTCCGCTGGCGTCGGCATACGGCAAGTTGTCGCTGCGCCAGGACCAGGACCGCTGGCTGGCCGAGGTGGCCAAGCTGCCACTGGCGCATCAGCCCGGTGACCGGCTCACCTACAGTCACTCCACCGATGTGCTGGGAATCGCGCTGTCCCGGATCGAGGGCAAGCCGTTGGCCCAGGTGCTGTCCGAGCGCATTTTCGCCCCGCTCGGCATGGTCGACACTGGCTTCTCTGTCGACGCGGCCGGCCGGCGGCGGGCGGCGACGATGTACCAACTGACCGCCGACAACACCCTGACCCACGATGTGATGGGTCCGGCACCGATCACCGATCCCCCGTTCTGCACGGGCGGGGCGGGGTTGTTCTCCACCGCCGACGACTATTTGAAGTTCGCCCGGATGTTGTTGGGCGGCGGCACGGCCGACGGCGTACGCGTGCTGTCCGAGGAGTCGGTACGGGTGATGCGTACCGACCGGTTGACCGCCGAACAGAAGCAGTTCCAGTTCCTCGGGGCGCCGTTCTGGGTCGGCCGGGGCTTCGGCCTGAACCTCTCGGTGGTGACCGACACGGCGAAGTCGCGCCAATTGTTCGGGCCGGGCGGACCGGGCACATTCAGCTGGCCCGGCGCCTATGGAACCTGGTGGCAGGCCGACCCTTCGGCGGATCTGATCCTGATCTATCTGGTTCAGAACCATCCGAATCTGTCGGTGGACGCCGCCGCTGTCAGCGGCAACACCTCAACGGCCAAACTGCAGACCGCACAACCCCGATTCGTCCGCCGCACGTATCAGGCGCTCGATCTCTGAGCGACTGATCGGCTCACCGTCACAGCGGCGCATACGCTGTGGCGCATGGAGCAGCCCACCATTCTTGTCAGCGGCGCCGGAATCGCCGGACCTGCATTGGCCCACTGGCTGAGCGATTTCGGATACCGGGTGATCGTGGTGGAATCCGCGCCAGGGATCCGGCCAGGCGGACAGACTGTCGACCTGCGTGGTGCCGGTCGCGACGTGGTGACCCGGATGGGTCTGATGGCCGAACTGCAGCGCCGGTTGATCGACCAGCAAGGGATAGCCTGGGTACGCGCCGACGGCAGCCGCCGCGCGGAGATGCCGGTGACGGCGTTTCACGGCAACGGCGTGGTGTCGAAGCTGGAGATCCTGCGCGGTGATCTGGTGGACACACTGTACGAGTCCACCAGGGCGCGCGCCGAATACCGATTCGGCACCCGCATCACCGTGCTGCATCAAAGCCCCGGCGGTATGGAGGCGGTATTGAGCGACGGCACCACGGTGACTGCGGATCTGGTGGTCGGGGCCGACGGGCCACACTCCTCGGTTCGCCGGTTGGCGTTCGGTCCCGAGGAGCAATTCGTCAAACTGCTCGGCGGCTATAACGCCTGGTTCACCGGCCCGGACACCGCCGGACTGGACGGCTGGTATCTCATGTATCAGAAGCCCGGGCTCAACGCGTCGATGCGCCCAGCACACGACTCGGCGCTCTGCAAAGCCGGATTGGCGTTCCGATCTGAGCCGCTGTCGTTCGACCGCCGCGACCCTGATGAGCAACGGGCGTTGCTGGCAAGGTATTTCGCTGACGCCGGCTGGCACTGCGAGGCGTTGCTGGCGGCGGCAGAACATGCAGACGACTTCTATTTCGATGCCTTCCTGCAGGTGCACATGCCGACGATCTCGAACGGTCGGGTGACGCTCGTCGGCGACGCCGGCTACTGCGCCTCACCGCTGTCGGGTATGGGCACCAGCCTGGCGCTGGTCGGCGCTTACGTCCTGGCCTGCGAACTCGGCCCGGCTGAATCCCTTGATGCCAAACGGATCCCAGGCGCGCTGATGCGCTATGAGGCGGTGATGAGGCCTTACATCGACCGGTGCCAGACCCTGGCGCAGGGTATCGACGGCTACCTCCCCAGGTCGTCCAGCGACGTAGCGGTAATGGCTCAGATGATGAAATGGATGCAGCGCCGGCCTTTTCGTCGGTATGCCGAGCGAAAATGGTTCACCACCGCCGACTCGATCAACCTGCCGGACTACCCGTTGCCGGTGGGCTGAGGTCCCGCCAAGCACCTCGGCGAGCAGACGCTGCCGCCAGCTTCGCCTCGGCGATCCGGTAGAGGCCGTCGAGTGCGGACTCCTCGATACTGAGGTATTCACAGACGACCTCGCGGGCAACCCCGGCGTCGCGCAACCGCAATGCCAGCGAGTACGGCAATGGCAGTTGCCGTAGCGCCTGCTCGCGTTTCTCGCCCTCGTCGGCCATGCGATCCAGGATGCGATGGATCAGCCGAGCCGAAGCGAGTAACCCCATACTCGAATCAGCGGTGCCGTCGGGGTAGCAGCGCGACCAGTTCGGCCCGGGTGGACACCCCGGTTTTCGCCATCGCGCGGTAGATATGTCCCTCGACGGTGCGCACCGACAGCCGCAGCCGGTCGGCGATCACCCGGCTCGACACCCCGGTGCCGAGCAGCATGGCGATCTCGCGCTCCCGGTCGGTCAGGGGCAGACGTTCGGCGGTGGCGACCAATGCCGGGGTGGTTGCACCGCCGCACGCCTCGGCCAGCGCCGTGGCCCGGGTCGCGGACGCCATCGCCGATCCGCGCATGCCTTTGCGCCGGTACGCCACCGCTGCCAGAGCAGCAGCGTCGGCGGCCGCCACCAGGTCGCCGAACTCCTCGAATGCGGTTGAGACCTTTGCCAACCCGTCACCGTCGTCTCGGGCAAGGGCCAGGGACAGTGCGGCGGCGGCACCGACCCGCGGTCCCTCGACCATCCCGGTCAACTCGTCGAGCCGGCGCGTACGGGAATGGTCGCCGAACTGTGCCGCGGTCTGTAGGCACCACACCTCGGCCGCCAACTGCCCGTTGGCCCCGGCGGTGTCGGCGGCCTCGAGCGCGATGTTGACGGCCTCCGATACCGCGCCCTGGGTCGCAGCGACCCAGGCCCGCACCAAGTCGTGTTCATAGGCGAGATAGCGCCAGCTGGCATGACGGTATCCGTCGAGTTCGGCCAGGGTGCCGTCGTCGGCCATACCCCGGATGGCCAGCGCCGTCACCCGAGGCAGGTGGAAACGGTAGCCGAAGCCGTTCCTCTCCCCCGCGGCCCGCATCATCTCGACCACCGGATCCAACAGTTCGGCCACGACGCCGAGCTGTCCGGCTCCCGAGGCGGCACGACCTGTCAGCGCGACGCCGAACAACTGGGCTGCGCCGGGCAGGTTCGCGGCGTGCCGGCTCAACTGCTTGGCCTCCTCGCGCGCCTCCCGGATCCTCCCGGCCAGCAACAGCGCACCGATGTGTGCGTCGGCGATGACGAACCGCGTGTGCGCGGCATCGAAGGAACCGTCCGTGATGCGGTAACCGACGTGGGCGGCTGTGACGGCCTCGTCCGCCCGGCCGGCATCGCCGCACGATGCGGCCACCGCCCACGTGGTCACCGCGCCCACGATGGCGGGCAGAGCGTCCAGATCGAGGCCGCCGAACGCGGCCCTGGCCCGCTCTGGATCGCCCATCGCGGCCCAGTACACCGTGTAGAACGCGTCGATCGCGGCCCGGGCTTCCGCCGGGATGCCCGCCGCCGCCTCGTCGACATGCCGCTTGGCGCCGACCGGATCGGCAAGCGACCACAGCATGTTGGAAGCGCGCAGGAAGGCGAGCCGGGCCCGCCCGTCGTCGGTGAGATCGGCGGTCTCGATGGCGTCGAGCACGGCGTCTGATTCCTCACCCCGGCTGAGCCACGACAAGGCGTGCGCGCGAATGAATTTCGCCTCTGCGTCGGCGCCGGCCTCGATCGCCCCGTGAGCCAACCGGTCGGCCAGCGACAGATCGGACATCCACACCGCGCCCTGTGCCGCCCGGGTCAACAACTCGGGATCGAGCGCCAGATCCGAATCGAGCATCAGCGCGGCCCGCCGCACCACCACCCGCATGGCGTCGCGGTCCTCCCGGTCACCGAGCGCCGTGGCCACCATCCCCCGCAGCCGGCGCAAGCGTGAACCCGGCACCCGGTTGCGTCGCACCTCGGCGTAGAGCGGGTGGGCGACGCGGACCTCGCGGTCGGTGGCATCGATCGTGATCAGGCCACGTGTCTCGGCAGCAGCCACCGAATCGGCATCGGTGATCGCGGTCAGCCGGTCCAGCTGGATCGGCTCGGCCACCGCCAGGACATCGACGACCTCACTCACCTCCGGCGGTAGCGCGCCGATCCTCGTCTCGATCAGTTCGACCAGCCCGGGCGGCATCACCGGATCTCCGGTCCACCGCCAGCGGCCCTCCTGACAGGCGAGCCGGCCCTGGGTGACTTCC
Source organism: Mycobacterium sp. DL99 (assembly GCF_004762045.1). Taxonomy (GTDB): domain Bacteria; phylum Actinomycetota; class Actinomycetes; order Mycobacteriales; family Mycobacteriaceae; genus Mycobacterium. Next base: position 2,896,786 of record NZ_SJOM01000007.1, on the reverse strand, counting down.
TGTTCGACGATGTTGCGCAGGTAGAGCACGTTTCCCCGGGTGAGCCGCCATAACCGTTGTGCCGCTTCGGGATCGAGGGGGCCGCCGAGCGCGGCTGTCAGCAACCGGGTCGACTCGTCCCGGGACAGCGGCTGCAGGTCCAGCCGCTCGAACCGGCCACGGTCACACGCCGTCAGAACCTCGGCGGGTACCGGTGCACCGGTACGCACGGTCAGCAGGAGCTTGGCCGCGTCGCGCTGCACGATCTGTTGCAGCACGAAACCCGACAACCCGTCCAGCAGGTGCGCGTCATCGACGCAGACCAGCACCGGCTGACCGTTCGACGTCTCGGTCAGACCGTCGATCACCCGGCCGACCAGTGCCACACTGTCGGCATCCGACGTTCCCACCCAACGTGCAAACGTCCCCAACGGCAGCGCCCGGGCGGCTGATGTCCCCACCGCCCAACGGGTTTCATTGCCGGTGGCGCCCACGGTCGAGAGTGCTTCACGGGCGATACGGCTCTTGCCGACTCCGGCAGCTCCATAGATCACAATCCCGGACAGTTCGGTGGAGACCAGCGCGGCGTCGATCAGTCGGGTCTCCTCCAAACGCCCCGTCAGCGGCCAGGCCAGTCGCACGCAACGAGAGTAAGCCGAGGCAAGGTCGTTAGCACGGGTAACGACGAACTTCGGTGTTGCCGCTCGGCAGTGTGGAGAGATCAACCGGGATTACCCGGCAGGTAATTGTCTCGCTCACCGTCACCGCGCGATCCTCGACAACATGTTCACAGAGCCGCTACGCACACCAGACATCCACCGACTGACCGACCCGAAGGCCGATTCGACGCTGGCCGGGAAGGTAGCGGTCGTGACCGGCGCCACCGGTGGCATAGGCGCCGCAGCGGCCGAGGTCTTCGCGGCTCACGGCGCGTCCGTGCTCATCAGCGGACGTCAGGTGGATCGCGGCGAATCTCTGGCTGCCCGACTCGGCTCGTCGGTAGCATTCCACCGCGCCGACGTCGCCGACGAATCGCAAGTGCGCGGGTTGATCGAACATGCGCTGGAGCGATTCGGTCGGCTCGACGTGCTGATCAATAACGCGGGTACCTCGGGCACCCTCGGCTCCGTCGAGGAACTCGACCTGGGCGCCTTCGCTGAGACCCTGCGGGTGCATGTGCTCGGGATGGCCGCCGGGATCAAGTACGCCGCAGGGCCGATGACCATTCAGGGCGCTGGCAGCATTGTCAACGTGGCCAGCCTGGGCGGACATATTGCCGGGTGGACACCGGTGGACTACTCGGTGGCCAAGGCCGCGGTGCTGCAGTTGACGCGATGCGCCGCAGTGGAGTTGGGTGAGCAGGGCGTGCGGGTCAACAGCATCTCCCCCGGACCCATCCCCACCGGTATCCAGCTCAAAACCACTGGTGTCGACTCAGACGCCGCCGAGCAGGCGGCCCCGGCGCTGCAAGCCATGTTCGCCAGCGCCCTGCCGACGTGGCAACCGATGAAGCGGGTCGGCCGGACCGACGACGTCGCCGCCGCCTTGCTCTGGTTGGCCAGCGACGCCTCGAGTTTTATCAATGGCCAAGACCTCGCCATCGACGGCGGCATTTGCGCCGGACGGCCGGCCTCGATCTCGGCCAACGAGTATCTCCAGCTGTCCCAGCTGCTCAAGTAGTGAGCGCCTAGCGGGAAACTTCGGTGCTGCCGCTGGGTCACCGGCCGGTCGCGCCGTCGATCAGTTCGCGCAGAATGTCAGCGTGGCCGGCATGGCGGCCGGTCTCCTCGATCATGTGAGCCAGTGCCCAACGGACAGTGGGTGCGGGCCCTCCCGGCCGCGGTCGAGGAACCGGTGCAGACAGATCGGTGCAGTCGTCGAGCACTTCGTTGGCGCACTCAACTGCCTTCCGGTAGCGGGCGACGACATCAGCGATGCTGTCCGACGGTTCGACCGAGAACGTTGCCTGCCAGTCGGTGACGTCGTCCCCGAGAAAGATCCACCGTTCGACGTAGGTCAGGTGGTTGAGGAGGCCGAGCAGCGTGGTGCCCGATGGCACCGACGTCGTCCGTGCCATCGGTTCAGGTGCGCCGTCGACCTTCGCGGCGATCGACGTGCGGAGGTAATCGAGAAATCCGCGCAAGACCTCGGATTCGCTGTTCGCGGTACGGGGCGGCGGATTGTCGTGTCGGCGGTGTTGGCTGGTGGCCACCGGCCTCCTTCCTGCACTCGGGAGGGTCTGACTGCGGCACCCAGTATCACCGGAGCGGCGCCTTCCGACACGAAACTTGCTGTTCTGGCAAGGCAGCCCGAACCCCTCGCCGATCTCGCCAAAGGTGTACTCGCCCAAGCCGCGCGGGTGCGCCGCCGCTCACCCGGCCAAAGCCTGGCGGGCGTACGCGCGCACATCGGCATCACTGTCGTCCAAGGCCACGGTGAGTGCCTGACGGGCCGTCGACTCCGAACCCGCCCACCGGCTCAGGCTCAGCACAACGGCCTTGCGGACATCGAGATGCTGGTCGTCCAGCGCCCGCGACAGGGTGGGAACCGCCACTTCCGGTAGGGCCCCGGCCAACGCCCGTGCCGCGCCCTGGCGGATCTGCCAGGCCGACTCCGTGAACGCCTTCTCGACACTGACCACGTCGTCCCCGGTGCAGCCAACCGCGCCGAGTGCCGCCAGGGCCGCCGCCCGCACCAGCGGATCGGTGTCGTCGAGCGCCCCGCGCACCGCATCGGCGCCGGCACGCAGGGTCGCCAGTCCGCCTACCGCGGCGATCCGGACCTCCCGGTTCTCGTCGGCGGTGGCTGCCGCCACCCCGGTGTGGTCGTCGACCGACACCAGCGCCCGCATCGCCTCGATCCGCACCCGGTGATCGGAATCGGTCGACGCGAGGCGGTACGCCTGGGCGTCGCCGACCCGCCGGGAACTCAACAGGTAGACCGTGACCGCACGGACCACCGGGTCCGCGGACTCCAGCCGGTCGGCGAAAGCGCCCGGGTCGGGCAGGACCTCGACGAGTTCACGTACCGCATCCGCGGTTTCCCGTCGCACCTCGGCGTCGCCATCAGCCAGTGCGGCAACCAGCACGGGCTGGTACCCGTCGGGCAGATGCTCGACGAGAGTGGCGACCGCGGTTCTGCGCACGCCGGGGTCGGAATCTGCCAGGTAGGCGCTCAGATCCTCCAGGGAGGGCTCCTCCAACGCCAGGACCGCCGCGATACGTGGTGACGGCGGTTGCGCGGATCCGGCCGGGCGCACCCGGGAGCGTTCGGCGGCAGGCGCCCGGCCGCCGTGCAGGTGGGGCTGTTCGACGGTGGTCACCGGATCGTGGGAAGTCAGGTGGTCCAACTCCGGCACCGCGACGAAATACGGTGCCACCGGCCGCTTCACGAACTGCATGGCGCCGTCGGCGTCCTTGTAGAGGTTGAGGTGGTAGCGCCACTGCGCATCGTCGCGCTGCGGCAAATCGGCCCGCTCGTGGTACAGCCCCCAGCGTGACTCGGTGCGCGTGAGCGAGGACCGGGCCGCCATCTCCGCGCAGTCCCGGATGAAGGACACTTCCGCGGCGCGCATCAACTCGTGCGGGGTACGTGCCCCGATGCCCTCGACCTCGGTGGTCATGCGCTCGAAGGTCTGCACCGCGATCGACAACTTGGTGGCGGTCTTCGGCGGTGCCACATAGTCGTTGACGAACCGCCGCAGCTTGAACTCGACCTGCGGCTGCGGCGGACCGTCCGGGTGCCGCAGCGGACGATAGATGAGCTCGTGGGCCTGGGCCACCTGATCGTCCGGAAGCTCCACCGGCGCAGCCACATCCGACAGTGTCGAGGCGGCGTGCTCGCCGGCGAGATCGCCGTATACGAAGGCGCCGATCATGTAGTTGTGCGGAACGCACGCCAGATCTCCGGCCGCGTACAGGCCGGGCACCGTGGTGCGGGCATGCTCGTCCACCCACACTCCGGAGGCGGAATGCCCTGAGCACAAGCCGATCTCGGAGATGTGCATCTCGATGTCGTGGGTGCGGTAGTCGTGTCCGCGATTGGCATGGAACGTTCCGCGGGTGGGTCGCTCCGTGGTGTGCAGGATGTTCTCCAGCGTGGTCAGTGTTTCATCGGGCAGATGGCTGACCTTGAGGTAGATCGGCCCGCGGGCCGATTCGATCTCCTCCTTGACCTCGGCCATCATCTGGCCCGACCAGTAGTCGGAGTCGACGAACCGCTCCCCCAACGCATTGACCTGATAGCCACCGAATGGGTTGGCCACATAGGCGCACGCCGGTCCGTTGTAGTCCTTGATCAGCGGATTGACCTGGAAGCACTCGATTCCCGACAGTTCGGCGCCGGCGTGGTAGGCCATGGCATATCCGTCGCCGGCGTTGGTGGGATTCTCGTAGGTGCCGTACAGATATCCCGAGGCCGGAAGCCCGAGGCGGCCACACGCGCCGGTGGACAGGATCACGGCCTTGGCCGCCACCGTGACGAATTCTCCTGTGCGGGTGTTGAATGCAGCCGCACCCACCGCCCTTCCCCCTTGGGTGAGCACACGGACCGGCATGAGCCGGTTCTCGATGCGGATCTTCTCGCGCATCGAGCGTTGGCGCAGCACCCGGTACAGCGCCTTCTTGACGTCCTTGCCCTCGGGCATCGGCAGCACATAGGAGCCCGAACGGTGCACACGCCGCACGGCGTACTCACCGTGCTCGTCCTTCTCGAACTTGACCCCGTACCGTTCGAGCCGCTGCACCATCGCGAACCCACGGGTCGCGGTCTGATAGACGGTGCGCTGGTTGACGATTCCGTCGTTGGCCCGGGTGATCTCGGCGACATAGTCCTCGGGCTCGGCCTTGCCGGGGATGACGGCGTTGTTGACGCCGTCCATGCCCATGGCCAGCGCTCCGGAGTGCCGCACGTGGGCCTTCTCCAGCAGCAGCACCTGGGCGCCGTTCTCGGCGGCGGTCAACGCCGCCATGGTGCCCGCGGTGCCACCGCCTATCACCAGCACGTCGCAGTCGATGCGAATCGCGTCTGAAATATCGGGAATCTGGGTCAATTCGGTCACGGTTGCTCCAGGGCGGCAATGATCTCGGCGCGCAGCGCGGATCGTTCGGGATGGTCGGTTCGGGGCTGGGCCACCTCGATGAGGGTGCGCAGCGGCTGTCCGGCACGGCCGAGCACCGCAACGCGGTCACCGAGCGTGAGCGCCTCGTCGACGTCGTGGGTGACGAACACGATCGTGGTCGGATGGGCCTGCCAGGTGTCGATCAGCAACCGCTGCATAGCCGCCCGGGTCTGGGTGTCCAGCGCGGCGAACGGTTCGTCCATCATGACCGCACGGGGCGCACCGGCCAGCCCGCGTGCGAGTTGAACCCGCTGCCGCATACCGCCGGACAGGTTCTTCGGCAGGAACTCGGCGAATCCGGACAGGCCGACCTCGGCGATCCAGCGGTCGGCACGTTCGCGGCGACCCGCCTTGGGTTCACCCCGCAGCTGCAGGGCCAGCTCGATGTTGGACCGCACCGTGCGCCATGGCAGCAGCGCACTGTCCTGGAACACCATGCCGCGGTCCCGTGAGGTGGTGGTGACCGGATCGCCGTCGGCCAGCACCCGGCCGGCGTCGGGCCGCAGCAGCCCGGTCAACGCGCGCAACACCGTGGACTTCCCGCACCCCGACGGACCGGTGAGCACCAGGATCTCACCGGGCTCGACGGTGAGGCTCAGATCGTCGATCACCGGAGTGCCGGTGTAGGACAACCGGATTCGATCGAGTTCCAATCGCATTCCGGTGGCGGCCCGGCTAGCGGTGTCGGTGGGGCTCATCGCGTCACCTCCTCACCGCGCGGCAACCAACGCGTCGCCCGCCGGCCGATGAACTCGACCGCCGCGGCGGTCACGAAACCGAGTACGCCGATCGTGATGATGCCGACGAACACGTCGGGATAGTTCAGCACCGTGTACGCCTGCCAGGTGCGGTAACCCACACCGAGGCGGCCAGAGATCATCTCGGCCGAGATCACGCAAATCCAGGCAACCCCCATGCCGACCGAGAGCCCGCCGAACAGTCCGGGCAGGATGCCCGGCAGCACCACCTGGCGCAGCACGTCGAGATGACCGCCACCGAGGGTGCGCACCGAGTCCTCCCAGATGGTCGGAAGCGCACGCACCGCATGCCGGACGCTGACCATGATCGGGAAGTAGGCGGCCAGGAACGTGATGAACACGATTCCCGCCTCATCGCTGGGGAACAGCAGGATCGCCACCGGCACGATGGCGATCGCCGGTATCGGCCGGGCCAACTCGGTGAGCGGACCGAAGATGTCGGCGAACCAGGCGGTGCGCCCCAGCAGGATTCCGGTGATCACACCGACCACCGCGGCGACCCCGAACCCGGTGAGAATCCGGATCAGCGACTGGCCGAGGTCCAGCCAGTACTCCGGCGTGCCCAGCCGGTTCACCAGGGCCGCGGTGATTTCGGTGACGGTCGGCAGAGTGTCGAACCGCAGCCCCACCCGCACGTTGTTGGCGGTCAGCAGCTGCCAGAGGACGACCGCGCCGACCACCGAGGCCAGCCGCACCAGACGATGCGGCCAGACCGAAGGCGTGCGGCGGTGATGGGTTTCCGCCGGGTCGACGGGAGGGTCGCCGACCGTGACGGGCGGGGTATCGGTGGTGGTCACACCGCACCTGCCAGCGCTTGGCGGTAGTCGACGATCGCAGCGCCGGGATGCGCAGCGGTATAGCGTTCGGCACCGGCCTGGGTTCCGAACGGTAGGAAGCCCTCGGCGCCCGGTGCGGGCAGCCGCACCCACACGGACTTGTCGGCGAACCACCGGGTGCCCAACTCGGCGTCGGAGACATAGGCGGCGCGGACCTTCTTGCCCTCGCCTTCCGCCTGCCGGATCGCCTTGAGCAGGCAGACCGGCGTCGCGGCCGCCGTGGTGGTGTCCGATCCGTCGAGCCAGAGCTCGCCGGCCGTGGCGGGATTGTCGACGGCGGTGTGGCACACCGGGTCGGTGCCGCCCAACGCCGACGGGTTGGCGTTCGAGTTCAAAGCCTTGTCATAGTCCTGACCGCGCGCGGAGTACGCCGCCCGCAGGGGTCCGTCCTGCACGAAACCGGTCACATCGAGGTCGGCGAAATTGTCGATCGACTTCAGGTACGGCACATCGCCTTTGAGCGCGTCGATCAGTGACGGCTTGAGGGTGGTGTCGAACGAGGTGCCGCCCGGCCCGTTGTACAGGTAAACGACCTCCTGCGGCAGCCCACTGCCCTCGGCCACCAGGCGGGCCGCCTCCAGCGGCTTGGTGTTGAGGAAGTCGGTGGCGTCGAGTTGCGCCTGCAGGAACGCGTCGAGCACCTCAGGGTGCTCAGCCGCATACGCCCGGCGAACCACCACACCGTGCAGGGTCGGGTAGTTCAGTTCGGCACCGTCGTAGAGCAGCTTGGCCTTGCCCTGGTGGACCAATAGACCCGGCCAGGCGACGAACTGCGAAAGTGCCTGGACCTGACCGGATTCCAGCGACGACGCGCCGACCTGAGGCTGCTGGTTGAGCACCTCCACACCGGTCTTGGCGTCGATCCCGCCCTTACCGAGGGCCTGCACCAGCATGCCGTGGCCTGCCGATCCGACGCTGGCCGAGACCTTCTTGCCGGCCAGGTCGGTCAACGACTTGGCCGGCGAATCCGGTACCACCACAACCATGTTCAGTGCACCCTTGGGGTTGTACCCGGTGACCGACACGATCTCGGTCTTGGCGCGTTCGTTGGGCTGTGTCTTGGACCCGTTGATGAGCATCGGATAGTCGCCCATCGAGCCGATGTCGATCTTCTCTGCCACCATCTGCGCGGTGATCGGCGCGCCGGTGTCGTAGTCCTGCCACGTCACGTTGTACTTGGTGCCGGTGCGGGTCGTGATGTCAGCGAGACGGCGTTCCAGGTACCCCTGGGCGCGCAACAACGTTCCGGCGGTGACGGTGTTGATGGTCTTGGACTGGTAGCCGACGACGACGTCGACGGTGTCGGCCGATTTCGTCGCCGAGTCCAGGGAGCAGCCGGCGGTCGCGAGCGTGAGACCGGCGGTGAGGGCGATCAGGGCTGTTTTCACATCGGGTCCTCTAGCGGATGAGATAGGGCATGTTGACGGTGACGGCGCCGGTGGGACAGCGGGCCGCGCATGGGCCGCAGTACCAGCACTCGTCGACGTGCATGAAGGCCTTGCCGTTCTCGGGATTGATGGCCAGCGAATCCAGTGGACACACGTCGACGCACAGCGTGCAGCCCTCGATGCACAGTGACTCGTCGATGGTCACCGGGACATCGGCGCGCTGATTGACCAGTGTCATGCGTCTCTCCTAACGAGGTTGCCGCGCATGGTGATTCGGTCACCACGCATCCTGATGTACTCCAAGTCGACGGGCGTGCCGTCGTCCAGACTCGTGAGCCGTTCGGCCATCAGCAGCGCCGATCCAGCCGGTACCTGCAGCGTCGCGGCGGAATGCGGGTCAGCCGAAACCGCTTCCAGGGCAAGGCTTGCCCCACCCAGTCGGCGACCACTGACGCGTTCGATGAGCGCGAAGATGTCATTGCTCTCCAGCGGATGACCGATCACCTGCTCGCCGATCTCGGGAGTCAGGTAGGTCAGATCCAACGACAGCGGTAGGTCGGCGAGGTAGCGCAGACGCTCGATGAACACCACCTGGGCGCCGGGTTCCAGCGCGAGCTTGCGCGCCACCGCGGGCGGGGCCGAGAGGCGCTGCACGGCACGGACTTCATTACGGACGTCGCCGTAGTCCTTGAAGGTCTCCTTGAGTCCCACCAATGCGTCGAGGCCGTGGTCGTACTTGCGGGCCGCTACGTGCGTGCCCACCTTGGTGCCGCGGTCGATCAAGCCTTCGGTCTTGAGGACGGCGAGAGCCTCACGGATGGTGTTGCGGGAGACGAAGAACTCGGCGGCCAGCTCCGCCTCGGCCGGCAGGGCCCCGTCATACGTGCCTTCGTAGATCTGGTGGCGCAGTACATCGGCCACCTGGCGCGCCTGATCGGCACGCGCACGGCGACTCGGCAGCGATACAGGATGGGCTTCGGGCTGGGACGACACGCACTCAAGGTAAGGGGCGATTCATGCGTGTCGCAGTGCGGCGAATCTGCCGTTTGCCCAGGTTAACTGATTGCGCCGCCGGCCGACGAGCCGTACCTGGCGAAACCGCCGTTGCGGCTCGCATTGCGCCACCTCGGCCCGGACAAGAATTTACAAATCGCGATGATCGAAACGTCGCCAAGATCCGATTGAGTCAGCCCGAGGCGGGCCCGAAAAACTTTGGCCACTTTGACCACGTGAGTCCCAATTGGCGGATCCTTGTCAGGATGTCGAACTAGTGTTCGAATCATGGTAGTCGGGTTGGCGCAGGACCGGGGTGTGGTGCAGGCCGCCCAGGCCGGCCGCCGCGCCGCCACCGCGGCGCTGGCCGATGCTGATTTCACCGGGTTCGCCACCGCGGAGTTGCTGGCGCTCCAGTCCGAACGGGAACGGCAGGCCCGCACCGAGGCGATGATCGATCACCGGATCCAAGCCGCCCTGATGACTGCGGCCGCCCCGCACGAGATCGGCGGCAAGTCCTGGAAGGACGTGCTGGCCACCCGGATGCGGATCAGCGGCAAGCAAGCCGCACGCCGCGTGGCCGCCGCCGCCGAACTGGGCCCGCGCTATGCCATCGGCGGTGAGGTACTGGCACCGCGACTGCCCGCCTGCGCCACAGCACTGCTGGCCGGCACGATCAACACCGAACACATCACCATCATCGGTGACACCCTGGGCAAAGCGGCCCACTACGTCAGCACCGCCGAACTCGCCCAGATCGAATCCGACCTGGTGGCCGCGGCGACCCGGGACACCCCCGAAACACTGAAAGCCGCCGCCGACAAACTGCTGTATCTGCTCAACCAAGACGGCGACTCACCCGATGTCGCAGCACACCTGCGTGGGCTGCGGATCGGCACACAAGACGCCGACGGACTGGTACACGTCCAGGGCTGGCTGGACCCCGAGACCGCGGCATACCTGACCACCGTCACCGGCGTGTGGGGTGCACCGGGCATCAACAACCCCGCCGATCCCGAACCGATCCACAACCCCACACCCAACCCAGTCGACACCCCCGACACCGCAGCAGTGCCTGACGTGCCCGAGACCGACGTGGACGATCAATACAGTCCTGCTCACGAGGCTCCCGACGCCTCTCACGAGCAAGGCATCGCTCACGACCAACAGGACCAGGACGCGGCGGCCCGCCGTGACACCCGCACCCAGGCCCAGCGCAATCACGACGCGCTCAAAGTCGCATTGCGGGAACTGCTGATGTCCAAACGACTCGGCCAACACGGCGGCCTTCCGGTCACCGTGGTCGTCTCCACCACACTCGCCGAACTCGAAGCCGGCGCCGGAATCGCCGTCACCGGCTCAGGCATCCGGATGCCGATGAAAGACCTCATTCGCTTGGCATCCCACAGCTTTCACTACCTCACCGTCTACACCCACCACACCGCAGAACCCCTGTACCTGGCCCGCACCCAACGATTGGCCACCAAAGCCCAACGACTGCTGCTCTACAACCGGGACCGCGGCTGCACCCGCCCCGGCTGCACCGCACCAGCCGACCACTGCCAGGTCCACCACGCCAAAACCGACTGGCAACACGGCGGACAGACCAACGCCCCCGACCTCGCACTGAGCTGCGGACCCGACAACCGCCTGGCCGGCCTCGGCTGGACCACCACCATCGACCCAAACACCGGCCGCACCCACTGGCACCCACCACCCCTGATGAACACCGGTCAAGACACCCTCAACCACCACTTCCACCCAGAAGAACTACTCGTTCCCCCGGAACCAAGTGGTTGACGGGACCAACCCGCGACCCACTGCGCTCATCGCAATCACGCTGTCATACAACGTGATTGACTCCCATCAGGGCGCACTCGATATGTTCCGTGAGTGGTGAACGCTAGATCGTCGTCCGGCTGACCGTGACCGGGATGCCGTTGAGCGCACCGTTTCCGGACGGCTCATCGATGAAGTCGGGCAACGACAAGATGTTGGTGTTCACCCCGGGTGACGCGTTCGCGACGCCAAGCCGCGTGCCGGGCTGACCATGGCCCCAGCCGTGCGGCATCGACACCACGCCGAGCTTGATCGCGTCGGTCACCTCGACCGGCACCACGATCTTCCCGGCGCCCGAGGCCACTTCCGCGCTGTCGCCATCGGCGATGCCCCGCGATGCCGCATCCTGGCTGTGCATCAGCAGGGTGCATCGGTCGCGTCCCTTCATCAACGGGCCGACGTTGTGGAGCCAGGAGTTGTTGGACCGCAGATGCCGCCGGCTCACCAGTACCAGTTGGTCGGGGGCGCGATCGAGACGATCGGCCAGCCGCGGCAGGTCGTCGAGCAGATACTGCGGGGCCAGCCGGATCTTCTGGTCGGCGGTGCCGAGCACCTCTGGAACCCGGGGCACCATCGGCCCATAGTTGATTCCGTCCGGCTGGGCCTTGAGCTTGTCCAGGGTCAGACCGTCGGGATTCTCGCCGTACCGGTCGCCGAACGCGGCGGTCCGCAGTGTCAGATCGAGCATCCGCTCGGGACCGCCGTGGTCGTAATGCTTACGGATCTCGGCCCCGTCGAGCCCCTGGGTGAAGCACAGGTAGTCGAACCAACCGTCGTCGAGCGCGGCGATGTCGACATCCTCGGCCGGGGTTCCGGTGCACAGCCCGGTCAGCCGGATCAGGATCTCCCATTCCTCCGGTGCGTCGGGATCCTCGCGATGGAACACCGGCGGCGAGTACCGGGCGAAGCTGTTGATCGCCGCACCCAGCAGCAGGTCTGCGGAGTGCGGCTGCTCGAGCGCCGAGGCGCCGGGCAGGATGACATCGGCGTGCCGGGTCGTCTCGTTGAGCCACAGGTCCACCGAGATCATCGCGTCCAGCTGCGGCAACGCCTCGTCGAGTTTGTCGCCACCGGGAGTGGAGAGCACCGGATTGCCCGCGACGGTGATCAGGGCTTTGAGCTGCCCTTCGCCGGGGGTGGTGATCTCTTCGAGCATGCATGACACCGGGACCTGACCGAGCACCTCTTTGGCTCCGCGGACCCGGGTGCGGTAGCGGCCGAAGTTCGGCGCCCCGTCCTCCAGCCCAGGGATCGGCTGGCTCGTAATCGTCCATGCCGTCGGCCGGGCGAACATCGCGCCGCCGGGGGTGTCGAAATGCCCGGTGACGATGTTGACCACATCCACCAGCCAACTGGCCAGGCTGCCGAACTCCTGATTGCAGGTGCCGATCCGACCGTAGACCACCGCGCGCGGCGTACCGGCCAGCTCGCGAGCCAGGCCGCGAATGCGCTCCGCATCGATACCCGTTGCGGCAGCGACCCTTTCGGGTGACCAATCGGCCACAGCCTGCTGCAGCTCGGGCACCCCGTCGAGGTGCTGTTCCAGCTCGCCGAGATTGACCAGCCCTTCGTCGAACACGGTGTGGACGATCCCGAGCAGCAGCGCCGCGTCGGTGCCCGGCGTGATCGGCAGCCATTCGTCGGCCTTGGCGGCGGTCTGGGTCCGCACCGGGTCGATGACGATCACCTTGCCGCGCTTACGGATACCGGCGATGATGCCCATCACGTCGGGGGCGGCCAAGAGCGATCCCTGCGAGGCCGCCGGGTTGGCACCCATCACCACCAGCAGGTCGGTGCGCTGGATGTCCGGTGTCGGGAAGGCCCACCAGCTGCCGTACATCAGGTGCGACGACAGGTTCTTCGGCCACTGGTCGATGGTGCCCGGCGAGTAGGTGATCGGCATACCGGACAGGCCGAGCAGGATGGCCGAGTAGCGGGACAGCGAGAACGAATGCGCCAGCGGATTTCCGGTGTACGCCGCGACCGCGCCGATACCGTGCTTCTCGATCACGGGAGCGAGCAGTTCGGTGCAGCGACGGAACGCGGTGTCCCAGTCGACCTCGTGCCACTCGCCGTCGACCTTGATCATCGGCCGCCGGATCCGGTCGGGATCGTCGTGCAGCGCGGCCAGCGAGGCGCCTTTCGGGCAGATGTGCCCCGCACTCCACTGGTCGGACTTGTTCGGCCGAACGCTCGCCACCTTGCCGCCGGAGACCTGGATCTCCAAGCCGCACATGGCCTCACACAGCGGGCAGGCGTGCAGGTGCAGGCCGTCCTCGCCGACGTCCGCAATGCTTCTCGGCTCGTGTCCCATCAAGGCCTCCGGATGTCGGTACGGGTGAAAACACACGTAACAACATCGTGGCACCGAACGGCATCGATGATCCCGATGTCCGGGACAGTCCCTACTGTTCGGGGCGGTCCTGGATCGCGCCCTGCACGGCCGCGGCGGCGGCCCGGATCTGCGGGGTCACCAGCATCACCTGGCCCAGCACCCCGTTGACGAATCCGGGCGACTCATCGGTGGACAGCTCTTTGGCGAGCTCGACGGCCTCGTCCACAGCGACGGGTTCGGGGACGTCCTCGGCGTGCAGCAGTTCCCAGACGGCCACGCGGAGGATGGCCCGGTCCACGGCAGGCAGCCGCTCCAGCGTCCACCCCTGCAGGTGCGCCGAGATGAGATCGTCGATGTGGGCGGAGTGCTCGGTGACGCCGCGCGCCACCGACACCGTGTAGGGGTTGAGCGGCGTGACGTCGGCCTGATCCTCGGCCAGCGCGGCACGACCATCGGCCACCGCCTCCGGCGTCAGACCGCGCGCCTCAGCCTCGAACAACAGATCGACGGCGCGCTTGCGGGCCTGGTGACGGCCCCGGTCACCACGGCGGTCAGGCATGGTCAGCCATTCACGCGGCCGAGGTAGCTACCGTCGCGGGTGTCGACCTTGAGCTTGTCACCGGTGTTGATGAACAGCGGCACCTGGATCTCGGCGCCGGTCTCCATGGTGGCGGGCTTGGTGCCGGCGCTGGAGCGGTCACCCTGCAGGCCGGGCTCGGTGTGGGAAACCTCGAGCTCGACGGACACCGGAAGTTCCAGGTACAGCGGCGCGGACTCGTGGAAGGCGATCTGCACCGGCAGGCTCTCGAGCAGGAAGTCGGCCAAGCGGCCGACGAGCGCCTCGGACAACGGATGCTGATTGAAGTCCTCGGAATCCATGAAGACGAAGTCGTTGCCGTCGCGGTACAGGTAGGTGGCGTCACGGCGGTCCACGGTGGCGGTCTCCACCTTCACACCGGCGTTGTAGGTCTTGTCGACGACCTTGCCGGACACCACGTTCTTCAGCTTCGTCCGCACGAAGGCCGGCCCTTTGCCCGGCTTGACGTGCTGGAATTCGACGATCTGCCACAGCTGTCCATCGATTTGCAGGACGAGCCCGTTCTTGAAGTCGGCAGTCGATGCCATGAGGGTGTAGCTCCTAAGCTTTTGTCACAAAATGGCCAGTTCCTTGGGGAACCGGGTAAGCAGGTCGGGTGCCGCCTCTCCGACGACCAGGGTGTCCTCGATCCGGACACCGCCGCGATCGGGCAAGTAGACACCTGGCTCAACGGTGACCGCTGAGCCAGCAAGCAGTGTACCGGCGGCAGCGGCATTGATTCCCGGCGCTTCGTGGATCCGCAGCCCCACTCCGTGTCCGAGGCCGTGGCCGAAGTTGTCGCCGTAGCCGGCATCGGCGATGACCTGGCGTGATGCGGCATCCACCGTGCTCAGCGAAACCCCGGGGGCCAGCGCTTCGCAGCCGGCCTGCTGAGCGGTGGCCACCAGGTCATAGATGTCGCGCTGCCACTGTGCCGCCGGGCCCAGCACGAACGTGCGTGTCATGTCGGAGTGGTAGCCCTCCACCAGGGCCCCGAAATCGATCTTCACGAAGTCCCCCGCCGCCAGCACCGCATCCGTGGGCCGGTGGTGCGGGATGGCCGAGTTCGCGCCCGTCGCCACGATCGTCTCGAAGGACGGCCCGTCGGCGCCGTGATCGAGCATCAGGGCTTCCAGCTCGTTCCGCACCTGACGTTCGGTGCGGCCCGGCCGCAGGCCACCGAGCTCCAGCAGATCTGTGAGCGCCGCGTCGGCGGCCTCACAGGCCAACCGCAGCATCGCGATCTCCCCGGCGTCCTTGATCTCGCGCAGGGCCTCCACGGTGCCCGCCGCGCGCACCCACTCGACCGTGTCGCCGGCAGCCTTCTTCAGGGCGGCGAAGGAATCCACGGTCACCACGTGGCTTTCGAAACCCAGCCGCAGCGCCCCGCAACGCGCCGCGCGGCCGGCCAGATGCGACCCGCAGGCCCGCTCGATGACCACCTCGGCGTCCGGGGACTGCTGCGCGGCCTGGGTGCGGTAGCGCCCATCGGTGGCCAGCACCGGGGTGGCATCCTCGGCGAGGACCAGAAGCGCCGCGTTCGAACCGGTGAATCCGGACAGATACCGCACGTTGACCAGGTCTGTCACCAGCATCGCGTCCAGGCTCAAGTCGGTCATCCGACGCCGCAGCCGATCCCTGCGCTGGGAAATAGTCACGGTCTGTGACGCTACTCGCTACAGTGTGCCCCCATGAGCAAGTGGTTACTGCGCGGAGTGGTGTTCGCAACAGCGATGGTCATAGTGCGCTTACTGCAGGGAGCACTGATCAACGCCTCGCCGGGTAATGCCACCTGGTTCAGCCTGGGGCTGGTCACGTTGTTCGGTATCGGAGTGCTGATCTGGGGTCTACTCGACGGCCAGAATGACGCACGTGCCAATCCGGACCCGGACCGTCGTGCCGACATGGCGATGACCTGGCTGATCGCCGGCCTGTTCGCCGGCATCGTCAGCGGCGCCGTGGCGTGGCTCATCGGGATGTTCTACAAGAGCCTCTACACCGATGCGCTGCTTAACGAGGTCACCACGTTCGCGGCGTTCACCGCCCTTCTGGTGTTCCTGCTCGCGGTCGCCGGTGTGACCATCGGCCGTTGGCTGGTTGACCGCCACGCCCCGCCGATGCCCCGCCAACGCCACCACGGCCTGGCGGCCGACGAGCGTGCCGACACCGATGTGTTCGCCGCCGTGACCGCCAATGGAGCCACCGAGAACGCAGACACCGAGCAGACCACCTCGGTCGACCACCCCGAGCAACCCAAGCAGTAACGGGCCCCTGCCCGGGAGGGCAGAAGATTCAGGCGCGAGTGGCGCGGGCAGTCAGGCCCGCGCCACTTCTGCGTATGCGGCCGCCAACAGCGATGGATCCGGGCCTTCCAGACGACCCGGCTTCGCCAGCCCGTCGAGCACGACGAACCGCAACACTCCCGAACGGTTCTTCTTGTCGCCTGCCATGTAATCCATGAGTTGGGGCAGCGCGTCGCCGTCGTAGGTGACCGGCAGCCCGAGCGCGGTCAGCACTGTGCGGTGCCGGTCGGCGGTCTCGTCGTCGAGACGTCCCGCGAGCCGGCCCAGTTCGGCCGCGAACACCAGGCCCACCGACACCGCGGCGCCGTGGCGCCACTTGTAGCGTTCACGACGCTCGATGGCGTGCGCAAGGGTGTGGCCGTAGTTGAGGATCTCACGCAACTGCGACTCTCGTTCGTCAGCAGCAACCACCTCAGCCTTGACCGCAATTGCGCGGCGGATGAGCTCGGGCAGGACCGTCCCGGTGGGATCAAGTGCTGCTTCCGGGTCGGCCTCGATCAGGTCGAGGATGACCGGGTCGGCGATGAAGCCGGCTTTCACGATCTCCGCCATCCCGGCGACAATCTCGTTGCGCGGCAACGTTTCCAGGGTAGCGAGGTCCACCAGCACCGCAGCCGGCTGATGGAAGGCGCCGACGAGGTTCTTGCCGGCGTCGGTGTTGATCCCGGTCTTGCCACCCACCGCCGCGTCCACCATGCCTAACAGGGTGGTTGGCACGTGCACGATGTCGACGCCGCGCAGCCAGGTGGCGGCAGCAAAGCCCGCTACGTCGGTGGCCGCTCCCCCGCCCAGGCTGACGACAGCATCCTTTCGGCCAATACCTATGCGCCCCAACACTTCCCAGATGAAGCCGACGACGGGCAGCTCCTTGCCCGCCTCGGCATCCGGAATCTCGACCCGGTGGGCTTCAATTCCCTTGTCGGCCAAGTGTTGCCGGACCGCCTCGGCGGTCTGCGTCAGCACCGGCTGATGCAGAATCGCCACCTTGTGCCGGCCCTCGAGCGTATTGCCCAGTTCGCCGAGCAGGCCGGTTCCGATGATGACCGGGTACGGCCGGTCCACCAGTACCTCGACGATTACCGGGTCAGTCATCATTACGCTCCGCGTTGCGAGCGGCCAGGGCCGCGGGGGTGGGTATGGCTGTAGGTTCGGCATCAGAGGTGGCCGGGACGGTGTTGCCGCCCTCGGCTTCCGAACCGGAGGACTGTGCGGGGGCCGAACCGCGCCGCCACGGCGGGCGACGCCGGCGCCGCTTGATCGCCCGCGGCTGCTGAGCCTGCTTCTGGGGCGGGGGGCTTTCCAGTCGCGTGACGATCGTGCGCACCACCGCACCCGGATTGCGCCGGTTGGTGTTGATCCGCATCGTTGCGACCCGACGGTAGAGCGGCACCCGTTCGGACATCAGGGCACGGAATTTCTCCGCCCGGTCGGGCCCGGCCAGCAGTGGCCGGACCGTGGAACCGCCCGTGCGGCGGACCCCCTCGGCCGCGCTGATCTCCAGATAGACGACGGTGTGCCCGGCCAGTGCGGCCCGCACTCCAGGGGTGGTGACCGCGCCGCCGCCCAGGGACAGCACGCCGTCGTGGGTGGCCAGCGCCGAACGGATGACCTCTTCCTCGATCCGGCGGAACTCCGCCTCGCCGTCGGTGGCGAAGATGTCGGCGATCGTGCGGCCGGTGGTCTCCTCGATCGCGGCGTCGGTGTCGAGCATCGTGAGGTTCAGCGCTTTGGCCAGCCGGCGGCCGATGGTCGACTTGCCCGAACCCGGCAGGCCGATCAGTACCGCCTTGGGGGCCATCAGCCCAGGGCCTGCCCCGCCGGCTCGCGCTCGGCGACGGCCCGCAGGTAGGCGTCGATGTTGGCCCGGGTCTCCGCCAGCGAGTCCCCACCGAACTTCTCCAGCACGGCGCGGGCCACCACCAGTGCGACCATGGTCTCCACCACCACACCGGCGGCCGGCACCGCGCACACGTCGGAGCGCTGGTGGATGGCGACGGCTTCCTCACCGGTTGCCATGTCGACGGTGGCCAACGCCCGCGGGACGGTCGAGATCGGCTTCATCGCGGCCCGGACCCGCAGCGCCTGGCCGTTGGTCATGCCGCCTTCCAGGCCGCCGGCCCGGTTGGTCGAGCGCAGGACTCCGTCGGGGCCGGGGTACATCTCGTCGTGGGCGACGCTGCCGCGACGGCGCGCGGTCTCGAAGCCGTCGCCGATCTCGACACCCTTGATCGCCTGGATACCCATGACTGCGGCGGCGAGCTGGCTGTCGAGGCGGTTGTCGCCACTGGTGAACGAGCCCAACCCGATCGGCAGACCCGCGACGACGACCTCGACGACACCGCCGAGGGTGTCACCGTCCTTCTTGGCGTCCTCGATCTCGGCGATCATCGCTGCCTCGGCGTCCTTGTCGAAGGCGCGCACCGGGCTGTCGTCGATCGCCTCCAGGTCGGAGAACTGCGGCGGCGGACCGTCGTAGGGCTTGGACGCGCCGATGGAGATGACGTGCGAGACGACCTCCACACCGAGCGCAGCACGCAGGAAGGCGCGGGCCACGGTGCCTGCCGCCACCCGTGCAGCCGTCTCGCGTGCGCTGGCACGTTCCAGCACCGGGCGGGCATCGTCGAAGCCGTACTTGAGCATGCCGGCGTAGTCCGCGTGCCCCGGGCGGGGGCGAGTCAGCGGGGCGTTACGGGCGACATCGAGTTCGGCCGGGTCCACCGGGTCCGGAGACATCACGGTCTCCCACTTGGGCCATTCGGTGTTGCCGATCTCGATTGCGATCGGCCCGCCCAGGGTGGTGCCGTGCCGCACCCCGGCCAGCATGGTGACCTGGTCCTGTTCGAACTTCATCCGGGCGCCCCGGCCGTAGCCGAGACGACGACGTCTGAGCTGCACCCCGATCTCGTCGGAGGTGATGGGCACGCCGGCAACCATCCCTTCGAGCATGGCCACCAGGGCGCGGCCATGGGATTCACCAGCTGTGGTCCAACGCAACACGGGTGTCATTCTCCCACGTCGGGGTTTGCCTCCCGAAATCCGTGGTCAATCGTGACGAACGCTAGTGCTGTTGAGGCTGCTGCGGCGCCTGCTGATGCTGACCGTACTGATACCACCACTGCGCGTAGGCCCGCGCCTGCTCGACTTCCTCGCGCAGTTTGGCCCGCGCACCCGCGTTGCTCAGCAGCGAGAGCCAGTTCATGAACAGGATCGACAGGAAGCTCCACCAGCCCAGGACGAGGTTGTGCCGCTGGGCGCTGGTCAAAGCGGCCTCGCACTGCTCGGCGGTCCCGGTCACCACACGGGTCTGGTTGAACCACAAGACCAGCAAGCCGGTGTGCCGAGTCGTCTCCACCCGGAAAACCGGAACCGCGGGCGGCGGCGGATACTGCTGCGCGGCCTGCGGCCAATTCGGTTGTGACATGCGGACTCCCCCGGGACGAATCGCTACCGGTGATGAGCGTAAACGCGGATTCCGCGGGTCCTTCGCACCAAAATCGCGACCACGACTCGGCTACACCAGAACCAAAGCCACCGCGGCGGCACTCGCCGCACACATCGAGGGGCCGTGCGGCACCGTCCGAATCCCACGTAGGGCTGCACCCAACGCCAACACCGCGGTGCACACCGGTGCCGCCAGCGCCGCCAACAGCCAGACGTCCGCACCGAACGCCCCGGTCATCGCGCCCAATCCAATGGCCAGTTTGACGTCGCCGCCACCCAGGGCCCGCGGGGAGAGCAGATGCACCACCAGGTACGCGGCCGTCAACGCCAAGGCCCCGACTGTCGCTGCGAGACCGCGCCCGGCCACCGCCGCCGCCACCAAGACCAGCACCGCGCCCGGAAGCGTCAGCCAATTCGGCAGCCTGCGTTCGGCGATGTCGTAGCCGCTGAGTGCCAGCAGCCAGGCGGACACGACGACGGTCACCCCCAGCCCCATCCACCGAGGCTAAGCGCGGCCGGCTGCCTTCGAATGCGCTTCTTTCGCGAGTCAACGCGCCCGAAGAGCGGTGGCCGCCTCGCCCACAGCGTCGGCGAATCCGTCGAAATCCACGTCCGGCCCCAACGGCTGGAGCACCAGCGTCTGAGCTGGATAGCCGGCGAGGCCCGCGACGATCTCGTCGACCGTCCCGCTGACGCCGTAGCCGCCGGGTGCCAAACCGCGTTCCGCGGCCACATCGTCGAGGCGCTGCCGTCCGGTCGCACCGGGTACACACGCCAGGTACTGCACCGACTCAAATGGTGCGGAGACGACCCGGTCTGCCTGCCCGGCAGCCACGTGTCCGAGCGCTGCGCGGACGGAGTCAGGGGTGTTCCCGCTGTCGATGATCACGCCGTCGGCAATCTCACCGGCGAGCCGCAGCGTCTTCGCGCCGATCCCGCCGATGAGCACCGGAACGGGCTGGGGCGGCACCCAGTCCAGCTTCACCCCATCAAGACGCACGAA
Source organism: Mycobacterium sp. DL99 (assembly GCF_004762045.1). Taxonomy (GTDB): domain Bacteria; phylum Actinomycetota; class Actinomycetes; order Mycobacteriales; family Mycobacteriaceae; genus Mycobacterium. Next base: position 2,876,215 of record NZ_SJOM01000007.1, on the reverse strand, counting down.
CCTGCCTTCGGTGGAGACCGTCCGGCCGACCAGCAATTCCCTTAGCGCACTGTGGTATTCACGCAGCAGCGTCAGCGGAGAGGGCACGGCGGCCCCTGCCTGGCGCATCCAGGCCTGCACACCGTGACCGATTCCCACCCGGACCCGGCCGGGGAACATCGTGGCCAGGGTCGCGATCTCCATCGCGGTGGACACCACATTGCGCAGTGGCGCCGGGAGCACACCGATACCGACGGCGAGAGTTTCGGTACCAGCCAAGGCAACCGCCGCCTGCGCGATGCCGCCTTGCAGGAAACAGTCTTCCCACAACCAGAGTTCGTCGACGCCCGCCCGTTGCGCAGCTGCCGCACTGCGGGGCAGGGCTTCGGGTGAGCGGTCGGGACGAAACACCACGCCGACGCGGGGCGGGTGGCCGGTTCGGATCATGTTCGCCACCCTACGGTTACCCCGGCGCCGCCTGGAAAATCGCTTGCGGCCGTATGACACGGTCGTGTTGCGCACACTGGCGCAGTTGCGGACGGACGCTGCCGCTGTCTTCGCCCGACGCGCTCCCCGTCCAGACCCCGCTGGCGCGCCTGGTCGGATCCAAGGAATACCTCTACAGCTCCTACCACCTGGGAACGTTCGTCCCGTGACGGCTCAGCCCAGCGCGGCGCGCATCGCCTCTTTCGGGGCGGGCATCCCGGTGAACTGCTCCACCTGAGCGAAGGCCTGGTTCAGCAGCATCTGCAGCCCGTTGATCGCCTCACCGCCCGCCGCCTGGACGGCCTCGGCCAGCGGTGTCGGCCACGGATCGTAGATGGCGTCGAGCACGCGTGGCACCCCGGCCAGCGTGTCCGCATAGGCGGCGGCCGCCTCGGCCGGAATGGTGCTGACGGCCGCATCGGCGGTGGCTACCGCGTCGGTCAGCGCGGTGCCGCCGATGTCACACCAGCTGCCCTGCGCTCCGCACCGCCCAGCCAACTCCACCAACCGTGACGCCTTGCCCTCATCGCGTGCCACGACGGTGATCCGCTGCACGCCGAGCTCGGCCAGGGCGACCACGGCGGCCGGGGCGGTACCGCCGGATCCGATCACCAGCGCCGAGTCACCGGCCGTGCCGAGCGCACCGATCACGCCGTCGATGTCGGTGTTGTCGGCACGCCAGCCACCGGTCGGCATCCGGACCAGGGTGTTGGCCGAGCCCACCAGCTCGGCGCGTTCGGTGCGCTGATCGGCGAACTCCAGTGCGGCGAACTTGCCCGGCATGGTGACCGACAGTCCGACCCATTCCGGGCCGAGGGCACCGACGAGGCCGGGCAGTTGTTCGGCCGTGCACTCGATGCGTTCATAGGTCCACGACGGCAGCCCGAGTGCCCGGTAGGCGGCCAGATGCAGCTGCGGCGAGCGCGAATGGGTGATCGGCGAGCCGAGAACGGCGGCTTTGCGCCCGCTGTTTGGCACGGCGGGGGGTGGCCTGTCTGGCACGGCGGCGGGCCGCCTATCTGGCACTGTCGAGGACACCGTTGTGTTGCGCCAGTTCGATGTTGGCCAGGTGTTGGTCGTAGTCGCGGGTGAACAGCGTGGTGCCCTGCAGGTCGATGGTCACGAAGTACAGCCAGTCGCCCTCCGCCGGCCGCTCGGCGGCGGCCAGCGCTTCGGTGCCGGGCGAGCAGATCGGAGTCTGTGGAAGCCCTTGACTCATATAGGTATTCCACGGCGTGGTCCTGGCCCGGTCATCGTCGGTGGTCGCCACTTCCTGACGATCGAGGGGGTAGTTCACGGTCGAGTCGAACTCCAGCTTGCGGTGTTCGGCCAGCCGGTTGTAGATCACCCGCGCGACCTTGGCGAAGTCCTGCGGCTTGGCTTCGCGTTGTACCAGGGATGCGACGGTGAGGATCTGATACGGCGACATCTGCATTGCCGCAGCGGTGTCGAGCAGACCGCTCTGGGTGTAGAGCGTGGCGCTGCCGGCGATCAGGGTGGACAGGATGTCCTGCGGGGCGCCTGCGGGATCGACATTCCAGGTGCCGGGTGCGATCAGCCCCTCCAGCCGCCGGTGGTCGTTGGGCATCGCCGCGACGGGAGCGGCGGCCCAGTCCGGTACGGCCAGCGCCGCGGCGGGTGTCGATTGCGCGGCCGCGCGGAGCGCGTCGACCGGTACGCAGCGCTTCTCGCCGTCGAGTTCGACGCAGGAGGCCTGCGAGATCAGGGTGAAGACGCCTTCGGTGACGGCCTTGGTCTTGACATCGGCCGTGTCGTCGAGCTGGCGCCCCTCCGGAATCGTGAGCTTGCCCACTCGGCTCTCCGGATCAGCCAGGCGCTCAACGGCATTGGCGGCCGGGATCTCGGTGCGCAATTTGTAGAAGCCGGGCTGGATCGCCGAGATCGCCTCGTTCTCGTGCGCCGCGTCGACGAAGGCCTTGACCGTGGCGACCACTTTCTTGTCCTGCAGGGTCTTGGCGATGGCCGTAGTGGAGTCGCCGTCGTGGACCTGGACGACGACATCGGCCACGCCGTCACCCGCGTAGTCGTTGGCGGTGCCGGACATGCCGTGCCAGAACTTGGAGCCGAGGAACACCGCGCCGATCACCACCACGATGAGCGCTGCGATGGACAAGCCCCGGGTGGTGCGTCGCTTGCGGTCGTTGCGGGCTTTGCGGGCCCGGTCGGCCTTGCTCAGCCCACGCCGCGGTGGTCCGACCGCCTCGGGCTTCGCTTTGTCGGCACCCCACTTCTCAGCCATCCATGCCCTCTCCGCGCGCAGCCAGAGCCGCACGTCGCTGATCCAGCCAGCTCTGCAGAATGCCAACCGCAGCGGCCTGGTCGATCATCGCTTTCTGTCCCTTTGCCCGAACCCCCGCTTCGCGCAACGACCGTTGAGCCGACACAGTAGTGAGCCGCTCGTCGGCCAACCGCACCGGTATCGGGGCGATCCGGCGGGCCAGCACATCGGCCAGTTCGATGGCGTCGACTGCTGAGGTGCCCGCCCGGTCGGCGAGTGTGCGCGGCAGCCCGACGACCACCTCGACCGCCTCGTACTCGCCGATCAGGTTCACCAGTCTGCGCAGGTGCTTGCCCGAACGGTCCCGCTTGTCCCGCTGAACGGTCTCGACCGGGGTGGCCAGTATCCCGTCGGGATCGCAACTGGCCACGCCGATCCGGACGGTGCCGACGTCGATGCCGATGCGCCGCCCACGTCCGGGGTCGTCGTCCCCTGGGCGGTCCGGTAGCCGGTCGTCGACCGTGTCGGACACGAAGCTAGCCCCGGCCGATCTCGGCGCGCAGCGCGGCCAATGCCGCGTCGATACCCGCCGCCCCCTTACCGGAACCTTGTGCCATGTCCACTTTGCCGCCGCCGCGGCCGTTGACTGCCGCGCTGAACGGTTTCACCAGCTCATTGGCGCGCAGCCCCAGATCCTGAGCGGCCGGGTTGACCGCGACCACGAAGGGCACCGCGTCGTCCTCGCCCTCGGCGATCAGCGCGATCACCGCCGGGTCGCTGCCGAGCTTGCCCTTGATGTCGCCGACCAGGGTGCGCAGATCACCGCCCGACATGCCGCCGGCCATCCGCTGGGCGACGACCCGGACCTTGCCGATGGTCTCGGCGCCGGCGGCCGCGTTGGCCGCCGCGGCCCGGGCGTTGGCCAGGCGGGCCTTGTCCAGTTCCTTCTCGGCGGCCTTGAGACGCTCGACCAGGTTGGCCACCCGGGCGGGCACCTCTTCGGAAGGCACCTTGAGCGACGAGGCCAGGCCTGCCATCAGGGCGCGTTCCTTGGCCAGGTGGCGGAAGGATTCGAGACCGACGTAGGCCTCCACGCGGCGGATGCCGGAGCCGACCGAGGACTCCCCGAGGATGGTGACCGGGCCGATCTGGGCAGAGTTCCGCACATGGGTGCCACCGCACAGTTCCAGTGAGAACGGTCCGCCGATATCGACCACCCGCACCTGGTCGGGGTAGTTCTCGCCGAACATCGCCATGGCGCCCATCGCCTTGGCCTTGTCCAGTGCGGTGACGAAGGTGTTCACCTGGTAGTCGGCCTCGACGGCCTCGTTCGTGACTTCCTCGATCTGCGAGCGCTGATCGTCGGTGAGCGCGCCCTGCCAGTTGAAATCGAACCGCAGATAGCCCGGCCGGTTCAGCGAACCGGCCTGAACGGCGGTGGGGCCCAGCACCTGTCGCAGTGCGGCATGCACCATGTGGGTGCCGGAGTGGCCCTGCGTGGCGCCGTGGCGCCACTTGGGATCCACTGCGGCGGTGACGGTGTCGCCCTCGACGAACTCGCCGGACTCGACGGTGATCCGGTGCGCCCACAAGGTCTTGGCGATCTTCTGCACATCGGTGACGGCGGCCTTGGCGGTAGCCGAGGCTCCGGTACCGGAAATCGCGCCTTCGTCGGCGATCTGGCCGCCGGACTCGGCGTAGAACGGGGTGCGGTCCAGGATCAGCTCCACACGATCGGCGTCCAGGCCGTCGTGGGTCACCACAGGCACCCGCTTGCCGTCCACAAAGATGCCGAGAATCCTTGCTTCAGTGGACAATTCGTCGAAGCCGGTAAATTCGGTGGGCCCGGCGTCGACCAGCTCGCGGTATGCGGACAGATCGGTGTGGGCCTGCTTGCGCGCGGCGGCATCAGCCTTGGCGCGCCGACGCTGCTCGGCCATCAGCGTCCGGAAACCCTCCTCGTCGACCCAGAGGCCGGCCTCGGCCGCCATCTCCAGTGTGAGGTCGATCGGGAAGCCGTAGGTGTCGTGCAACGTAAATGCGTCGTCGCCGGAAAGCACCGTGGCGCCCGATTTCTTGGTCGCGGCGGCGGCATCGTCGAACAGCTTCGACCCGGCGACCAGGGTCCGGTTGAACGCGGTCTCCTCGGCGACGGCGATCCGGTTGATGCGCTCGAAGTCGGTGACCAGTTCCGGGTAGGACGGGCCCATCTCGTCGCGCACCGTGGACATCAGCCGACTCATGATCGGCTCCTCGACGCCGAGCAGTTTGGCGGAGCGGATGATGCGGCGCAGCAGTCGCCGCAGCACGTAGCCGCGGCCTTCATTGCCGGGGCTGACCCCGTCGCCGATGATGATCGCCGCGGTGCGGCTGTGGTCGCCGATGATGCGGTAGCGGACATCGTCCTCGTCGTCGCCGGCGCCGTATCCGCGGGGGGCGATCCCGGCGACCAGGTCGATCACCGGACGCACCAGGTCGGTCTCGTAGACGTTGTCCACGTCCTGCAACAGGCAGGCGATGCGCTCGACGCCCATACCGGTGTCGATGTTCTTGCGCGGCAGCGGGCCGAGGATCTCGAAGTCGTCCTTCGAGGTGCCCTCACCGCGCTCGTTCTGCATGAACACGAGATTCCAGATCTCGATGTAGCGGTCCTCGTTGGCCTCGGGCCCGCCCTCGATGCCGTATTCGGGCCCCCGGTCGTAGTAGATCTCCGAGCACGGTCCGCAGGGTCCGGGGATGCCCATCGACCAGTAGTTGTCGGCCATGCCGCGGCGCTGGATGCGCTCGAGCGGCAACCCGGCGACTTCCTGCCACAGCGCGATGGCCTCGTCGTCGTCCAGATAGACCGTTGCCCACAGCCTTTCCGGGTCGAATCCGTAGCCGCCCTCGCTGACCGGGTTGGTCAGCAGGGTCCAGGCCAGCTCGATGGCGCCCTTCTTGAAGTAGTCGCCGAACGAGAAATTGCCGGCCATCTGGAAGAAGGTGTTGTGCCGGGTGGTGATGCCCACCTCGTCGATGTCAGGCGTGCGGATGCACTTCTGGACGCTGGTGGCGCGGTCCCACGGCGGCGTGCGCGCACCGAGGAAGTAGGGCACGAACTGCACCATGCCGGCGTTGACGAACAACAGGTTGGGGTCGTCGAGGATCACCGAGGCACTGGGCACCTCAGTGTGGCCCGCCTTCACGAAATGATCGAGGAAGCGCTTCCTGATCTCGTGTGTCTGCACGTTGCTCGTGTCCTCGTGTTCGTGGGTGGCTGGGGTTGCGCAGGCAACCACCAGTTCGAACGCTTTACATTACCGTTCTGCGCGTTCACCCCGAAAAGGGCGACAAGCCTCACGCCCCCAGAAAGCTCAGCCGCACCGAACGCTGCGGGTTGTCGCGGTTCAGATCGACCAGCACCACACTCTGCCAGGTTCCCAGCAACGGTCGGCCCGCCTGGACCGGCAGCGTGACCGACGGCGACACCAGGGCGGGCAGCACGTGATCTGCGCCATGGCCGAACGATCCGTGGCTGTGCCGGTAGCGGTCGTCACGCGGCAACAACCGTTCCAGGGTATCGAGCAGGTCGTCGTCGGAGCCGGCGCCGGTCTCGATGATGGCCACACCCGCCGTCGCGTGCGGGACGAACACGTTGCACAGGCCATCGCGGTGCGCGCCGCAGAACCTGCGTACCGAGTCGGTGAGATCGACGATGCGGCGCCGTGAGGTGTCCACGTCGATCACATCGGTGTCCATCGGCCCAGCCTACGAGCCTCGCGCCACACCATTGCCACCTGCGACACACCGGAGGATGGTTGGGAGTGGAACCGGTGGCGCCACCGGGGCGCCGCCCTGGCAGGAAGGGGTGGACCGTGTTCGCACGTTCAACCACGATTGCGGCGCGCACCCGGGCCGTCAACGCCGGTATCGCCCATGTCCGCGACGAGGTCATGCCCGCCATAGACACCATCGACGGTTGTGTGGGCCTGTCTCTGATGGTGAACCGGGAATCGGGCGAGTGTGTCCTCACCACGGCCTGGCGGTCTGAAGATGCCATGCATGCCAGTGCCGACGCGGTAGCGCCGATGCGCCATCGGGTGGTGGAGGTATTCGAAGGCGCCGCCACCGTCGACGAATGGGAGATCGCGCTGGTTCACCGCGAGCAGTACTCCCGACCCGGCGCATGCGTACGGGCGACGTGGCTGCGAACCCGCCCCGAACTGTTCGACCGGGCCGTGGACTTCTACCGCACCTCGGTGTTGCCCGCGATGGAGGATCTCGAGGGTTTCTGCAGCGCGAGCCTCATGCTCGACCGCGGGACGGGACGTGCGGTGTCCTCGGCCACTTTCGACAGCGCCGAAGCGATGGACCGCAACCGCGATGAGGCACGGGCGTTGCGCACCGCCCGGCTCCGCGACCTGAGTGCCGATCAGATCGACGTCGGAGAGTTCGAACTCGTGCTCGCCCACCTGCGAGTGCCCGAGATGGCCTGACCCGCCCCGCGCCACGGTCTCGGTTGAATAATCAACCGGGACCGTGGTTTTCGTTTGGCCCGGCCGGTATCAGCGTCGCCGGCGAATGATGGCCCGCAGCTTGTCCACCCGGGTGACCAGCTCGCGTTCGAAACCGCGCCCGGTCGGCTGGTAGTAGTCCACCCCCACCAGATCGTCTGGCGGATACTGTTGCGGCACAACACCATCGGGATGATCATGGGCGTACTTGTAGCCCACGGCGTTGCCGAGTTTCTGCGCTCCCGAGTAGTGACCGTCCCGCAGCTGCGGGGGCACCAACCCGGCCTTGCCGGCCCTGATGTCGCCCATCGCCGCACCCAACGCCGTGGTCACCGCGTTGGACTTGGGTGCGGTGGCCAGATGCACCGTGGCATGAGCCAACGTCAGCTGGGCCTCGGGCATCCCGATCAGCTGCACGGTCTGGGCTGCGGCTACGGCGGTCTGCAGCGCGGTCGGGTCGGCCATCCCGATGTCCTCGCTGGCCAGGATCATCAGCCGGCGCGCCACGAAGCGTGGGTCCTCCCCCGCCACCAGCATCCGGGCCAGGTAGTGCAGGGCCGCGTCGACGTCGGATCCGCGGACCGACTTGATGAAGGCGCTGACGACGTCGTAGTGCTGATCGCCGTCGCGGTCGTAGCGCACGGCCGCCTTGTCCAGCGACTGCTCGATGATCTCCACGGTGACCTGTTCACCGGGTTCGGCGGCGACTTCCAACGCGGTCAGCGCCCGCCGCGCGTCACCCGCCGAGAGCTGCACCAGGAGGTCGACGGCCTCGTCGGTGACCGCGACAGCACCACCCAAACCGCGCGGGTCGGTGATCGCGCGGCGCAGCACGATCTCGACGTCCTGCGGGGCCAGCGGTTGCAACTGCAGGATCAATGACCGTGACAGCAGCGGCGCGACCACCGAGAACGACGGGTTCTCCGTGGTGGCCGCCACCAACAGCACGACCCGGTTCTCCACCGCCGCCAGCAGCGCGTCCTGCTGAGTTTTGGAGAAACGGTGCACCTCGTCGATGAAGAGCACGGTCTGTTCGCCGTGGACGGCCGCGCGCCGTGCCACATCGATCACGGCGCGGACCTCCTTGACGCCCGCGCTCAACGCCGACAGCGCCTCGAACCGGCGGCCGGTGGCCTGCGAGATCAGTGATGCCAGGGTGGTCTTGCCGGTGCCGGGCGGGCCGTAGAGGATGACCGATGCCGCCCCAGACCCCTCCACCAGGCGGCGCAACGGCGAACCGGCCTGCAGCAGATGGGTTTGGCCGACGACCTCGTCGAGGCCCGCCGGGCGCATCCGCACCGCCAGCGGCGCCGTGCCGGGTGCGGCAAGCGCGCCGGGGTCACCCGGCCCCGGGTCACCTGGCACGTCGAACAAACCGTCTGACACGCCTTCTGCTTACCACGCCGGCACGACGGACTACGCCGGCGCGGTGACGAAGTCGATCAGTTCCTCGACCCGGCCGATCAGTGCGGGCTCCAGGTCGTTCCAGTCCCGGACCCGGCCGCGGATACGCTGCCACGCCCGCGCGATGTCGGCCTGGTCCTGGTGTTGCCAGCCCAGAGCCTCACAGATGCCGTGCTTCCACTCCACGTTGCGCGGGATGGTCGGCCAGGCCTTCATGCCGAGGCGGGCCGGTTTGACGGACTGCCAGATGTCGACGAACGGGTGCCCGACCACCAGGGTGTGCTCACCGCCGGGGCCGCGGCGCACCGCCTCGGCGATGCGGGCCTCCTTGGAGCCGGTCACCAGGTGATCGACCAGCACGCCCAGCCGGCAGCCCGGTCCGGGCGCGAACTCGGCCACGATGTCGGCCAGGTCGTCGACGCCGCCGAGGTATTCGACGACGACACCTTCGATACGTAGATCAGCGCCCCAGACCTGCTCGACGAGCTCGGCGTCGTGGCGGCCCTCCACATAGATCCGGCTGGCCAGCGCGACCCGCGCCTTGGCATTCGGCACCGCGACCGATCCCGAGGCCGTGCGTGCCGGCGCCGCGGTCCGCTTGGGCACCACGAGGCTCACCGGCTTGCCGTCGATCAGGAACCCCGGCCCCATCGGGAAAGCCCGCACCTTGCCCCGGCGGTCTTCGAGTTCGACCCGGCCGCCCTCGATCCGCACCACCGCACCCACGTAACCGCTCTGGGCATCCTCGACGACCAGGCCCTTCTCCGCGGGCTGCTCCTTCGATCGAGTCAGCTTCGGGGTGTGCGGATTTCGGGCCAGAATGTCGGAACCGTAGCGATCAGTCACGCGGCGATCCTAGGAACGCCTGCGGCGAAAGCAGGGTTGCGACATACGATCGTGATCGTGCTGTTAGATCGGCCGACTGCCGATGGCATTGCCGACGGGACCATCTCGCTGGTGCTACGGCGTTGGGACAAGCCCCGGGCCAAACCGGGCGGAACCCAACGGACCCAGGCCGGCACGATTCGTATCGAGTCGGTCACCGAACACCCGGGCGGTTACCGCGTGAGCACCGCGCAGGCCCGCGCCGCGGGATATCCGGATGCTGCAACAGCGCAGGCCCAGCTCGACCGGAGACCCGCCGCGCACACCTACCTCGTCGCAGTCTCCTACCTGGGCCCGGACGAGCGGCCCGATCTGGCCGCCGACGACACACTTACCGACGCCGACATCCAGCTGATCGATGCCCGGCTGGACCGCTGGGACACGGCCAGCGGTGACGGCGCGTGGACCCGCAGGTACCTGACGATGATCGCGGCCAACGAGGCCGTCCGCGCACCGGATCTTGCGGCGCGCGTCGGCCTCGAAGTGCCGCGGTTCAAGCGACGGGTCCGTCAGCTCAAGGGGCTGGGCCTGACCATCAGCCTCGACGTCGGCTACCGGCTCGCCCCACGGGGGCGTGCCTACTTGGCGGCCACCAGGGTCAATCCGGATTCGTGAACCGGGCGAGCGCGATGCCTCCCACGATCATCGACAGCGCCAGGGCGCGCCCCGCGCTCAACAGGTCCCCGTGGATGAGCACACCCAGAGCGATCGCACCGGCCGCGCCGATGCCGGTGAAGACCGCGTACGCGGTGCCGACCGGCAGACCGCGCATGGCCAACGACAGCAGGTACACCGACAGCGCACCGACCGCAACGCACACCACGGTGGGCAGTGGCCGGGTGAATCCTTCGGTCGGCTTGATGCTCTGCGACCAGGCGACCTCCACCAGCCCCGCCAAACCCAATATCAGCCAACTCATTTCGCGTACTCCACGGCCAGGGTGCGGGCCACTGCAAGGGCCTGCGCCAGCGATTCGTCGTGTGTCGACCGAAACTTCGCCAGCGCGGGATCTACCCGCGCGTTGGCCATCTCGGCATTGATGAACACGGTGTCGGTCACGCCGTAGTGCCCGGCGACGAAATCCCGCAGGAACCGTTCCTGGTAGTCGAACGCGGCTTTCGGCGAGCCGGGTGAGTATGCGCCACCACGGGCAGTTGCCACGACGAATCGTCTCGGCGCCAGGGACATTCGCGGAAAGGTCACCTGGTCCAGCCAGGCCTTGAGCGAGGCCGGAATGGAGTAGTTGTACATCGGCGTGGCGATCAGCACGACGTCGGCCGAGCGCAGTTCACCCAGCAGCGGTTTCACGATCGCCCAGGCCGCGGCCTGCTCCGGCGTGCGCGCCAACTCTTCGAGCCGGTCCAGATCGGTATTGCCTGCGGCCAGTACCGCGTCACAGAGTTCGGTCCAGCCCTCACCGATGAACGGCACCGGATCGGCCGCGACATCCCGGTAGAGGTATCGGCCGTCCGGATGTGCGGCCTGCCAGGACCGGGCGAACTCCGCGCCGATCTGACGACTGACGGACCGATTGCGGGCGCTCGCGTCGATGTGAAGAAGCGTGGTCATGCCTACCTCCGAGTTAAGTGGACAATACGTCCGGTTCAGCATCGCAAGTAACCGGACATTTCGTCCACTTATTTCCCGGATCGGCTACAGTGCAGTGATGGACATCGGCGCAGACCTCCTTGCGTCCGACGACGCCGGCTCCGAACGGGTCGGCGCGCTGCGGGCCGATGCGGCCCGCAACCGCGCGAAAATCCTTGCCGCGGCGGCCACGGTGTTCGCCGGCCGCGATCCGCGAACGGTCACGATGGACCACATCGCCACGGCAGCCGGCGTCGGGCGTGGCACGCTCTATCGCCGTTACCCGAGCACCGGCGCCATAGCCGAGGCTCTGCTCGACGAACACGAACGCGCACTACAGCAGCAGCTATTGTCCGGCGAGCCGCCGCTGGGCCCGGGTGCGCCACCGGCCGAGCGACTCGCGGCGTTCTACGCGGCGATGATCGAACTCCTGGAGACGCACGCCGATCTGGCGCTCGGCGCCGAGACCGGGGGCGCGCGGTTCACCACCGGTGCATATGGTTTCTGGACCGCCCATGTACGCGCACTGTTGATGGAAGCCGGTGCGGCTGAACCGGATCCATTGGTCGATGTGTTACTGGCACCCTTGGCGGCAGAGAGCTTCGCCCACCAGCGCGCGCGTGGACTGAGCGTCGAACAGATCAAGGGCGCGCTCTCCCGGCTCGCCCACGGGATTCTCGATCCCGGTAGCCCGCCGGGGGTCTAGGCGGTGAGCTCGTCGATGACGGTGTGAACGAACCGCACCTTCTCCAGCACCGCCGGGGGCAACACGAACGGGTAGAGATCGTCGTGTCCCATCGACCGGTTCACCATGTTCAGCGACCATGCCAGTGGCAGCCACATCTCGATGATCGTGTCGAAACCGCTGGGCCCCAGTATTTTCCGTTCGAAGGTTGCCCCGGCCGGAGCAAATCCATAGGCCGCTGCAGTATCCAGGGTGTCGCGGATGTGCAGATAGTGCGCGAACGTCTCGGCCCAGTCTTCCGCCGCGTGCATACTGGCATACGACGACACGAATTCGTCATCCCAGCCCGCGGGCGGACCGCTCTGGTAGTGCCGGTCCAGGGCGGCCTGATAGTCGGCGTCCGGATCCCCGAACAACTCACGGAACCGCGCGGAGTAGCTCGCCGACGGGGCAACCAGCCGGTAGAAGTAGTAGTGGCCGATCTCGTGGCGGAAGTGGCCCAGCAAGGTGCGATACGGCTCATCCATCGCGATCCGGAGCTGCTCGCGGTGCACATCGTCGCCTTCGGCGAGATCCAGTGTGATGACGCCGTTGTGATGGCCGGTGAAGACCTTCTCGGACTCGCTGGAAAGCAGGTCGAACGCCAGCCCGAACTGGGGGTCCTGGTCGCGGCCGACGATCGGCAGCTTCAGTTCGTGCAGTTCGGCGATCAGCCGGCGCTTGGCCTGCTCCGCCTCGCCGAACGACGACATCGCCGCGGTATCGGTGTCGGCCGGCCGGGTCCGGGTGAGTGCGCACGAGGCGCAGAGCCGGCCGCCCTGCCCGATGTGCACCAGCCAATTGCATTCGGCCAGATGCAGATTCGCGCACAGCGCGTACTGGCCCTCATCGACGGCACCGGCGTGACCGTTCTGATCGGTGTCGGTGATCACCAGCAGCGCCATGTCGTCGAGCGAGAATCCCAGGGCACTGCCGCACGAAAGGCACAGAGAGTTCTCGAAAGCCAGGTGCTGGCCGCAGTTCGGACAGGTGAAATCACGCACGCAGCGATCCCCCTCGAACGGGCGGGTGCGGTGCCACATCCACGGACACCTCGATCACACTACTGTCCGAATCCGTGTAGATGATGCCGCGCAATGGGGGTACATCGGCGTAGTCGCGGCCGAACCCGGCCACGATGTAGCGCTCGTCGACCATCTGGTCATTGGTCGGATCCATTCCCAGCCAGACATTCTGCGGCGTCCACACCGACGCCCAGGCATGTGTCGCGTCCACCCCGATCATCCGTTCCTTGCCCGGCGGCGGATCGGTTGCCAGATAGCCGGAGACATAACTGGCGGCCAGACCGTTGGCGCGCAGGCAGGCGATGGCCAGCCGGGCGAAGTCCTGGCACACCCCCTCGCGCGCCGCCAGCACCTCGGCCACCTGGGTGGACACCGTGGTCGAGCCGGACCGGTAGGTGAAGTCGGAGTAGATCCTCGACGTCAGGTCCCGCAGCACATCGATCAGCGGCCGTCCGGGCACGAAACTCGGTGAGGCATATTCGCGCACCGCGTCGGTGATCTCCGGCGGCGACAGGTCCAGGGTGAACTCGGCGGCCAGCGCACCGTCGCCGCCGACCGGGCGGGCCAGCTCCCACGGCGCTCTGGCCGAAGCACCGGAATAGCGTTCGGGTGTAGGCGGATCCACCTCCACCACGGAGTGGCTCGTGATGCTCAGCGTGCGGTGGCGTTCGGTGACGTGGAAATACGAGCTGATGTTGCCGTAGGCGTCCCGGCTGGTGGAACGATCGGCCGCGTCCGGTTCGAGCACCAGCTCGTGGGACAGGCAACGCTGCCAGTCCAGGTCACGAGGCGTGAGAAAACCACGGCCGTAGGAGCTCGTGACGTCGTCGGAGTAGCGATAGACCGTGCGATGGGTGATGTCGTAGCAGCGGGTGCCGGGTTGGGTCATGGCACCACCCGCCGTTCGTCAGGTCCCCACAACGGTTGCATGCCGCCGGGCAGCGACAGGTGGGCCGCGGTGATCACTCCGGACAGGTCCCGCAGGCCGGCATGCATGCCGTCGAGCAGGGCAGCCAACTCGGCGCGGGTCCCCTCGCCGGTGACCTCCTCGAGGTCGGCCGGGTCGAGCCGGCGCAACCGGGTGGCCAGTTCGTCGACCAGACGTTCCGAACGCGACGAGCCCGACGATCCGGGCAGGGTCTTGAGACCGGATCGGATCCGCTCCAACTGGTAGATCAACGATCTGGGGTTCTCGGCATCGAACAACACCAGTTCCGCGATCGCTGCGATCTTGATCTGGCCGGGATTGCGCCGTCGGTAGATCACCGACGATTCGCAGGCGACCAAGGCCGACTCGGTCACCGCGCGTTCGGCTTCCGCGCTGCGCATCGTCGTCAGGGTGGCTCGCAGCAGCGCGGTGAGCGCCAGGCCCCGCTCGATGCGCTTACCGAGATCCATCATGGTCCAGCCGATGTCCTGCACCATCGACTCTGCCGCCACCCCGGACAACGCCAGCATGCCGGCCAGGGTCTGGCTGTGCGCATTGGCGAGGTAGAGGTCCGCGGAGGTGGGCGATTCGGGCGGAGCGGCCGATGGCCGCAGCACGGCACGTTCGACCCCGGCCAACACCATCCAGGTGTCGTTGGACATCTGGTCACGCACCGAGCGGGCGGCCAGCGCGAGGCGCTCCACCGATTGGGCGAGCGAGCCCGACCGGTGCCGGTCCGCGGTGGCCGACCACAGTGTGGCCGGGGCGATCGCGATCATCTCGTGATCGTCGTCGGCATCGCCGGTATCGGTGCCCGTGATCGATCCGAGCGCCGCCAACAGCACCGGAACACATTGGCTCTCTTCGAGATCCGGGCGATAGCGGAATTCGTGGTAGCGCTCTCGGGTGACGGTGAGCAACCGGGCCGTGCTCTCGGCACGTTCGGCGTAACGCCCCATCCAGAACAGGTCGGAGAGGACACGCGGCGAACTGACCGCCCGGGTAGAGCTGGGGATCGCGCCGGGCGCCACCAATTCGACCGAGACCACCGGGGCGCGCTCGGCTGTGACCCGCTGCGGGGTCCGCACCCAGACATCCTTGGCGGCAAGCGTGTTCATCCGGTAGGCAGAGTTTCCCGGGGCGACCACGTAGCCCAGCCCACCGATCATCGGGGCATACCCGCCGCGTTGCGCCACGGTGAACAACCGCATGCCGACATTTCCGGCCGACAACCCCTTGGCCCGATAATCGGTTGGTGCGGTGGAGAACTGAGGTAACTCCTGCCCCACCCACTCGACCGGCTCAGCCTCGATACGTGCCGCCAGATTCTCGCGATCTGCAGCCGACAGCGTCGGCCCGACGATCATCTCACCGCCGCTGACGGGCCGGATCAACAGTGAGGTCAGCTTGGTGAGCAGATGGGAGCGTTCGATGTCGATGCCGCCCCAGTACATCGGAGCGGCCGTCAGTTGCGGTTTCTCATCCAACAGCAGCTCGGCCAACTCCGGCAGAAATCGGGCCAGGCCC
Organism: Mycobacterium sp. DL99; assembly: GCF_004762045.1. Taxonomy (GTDB): domain Bacteria; phylum Actinomycetota; class Actinomycetes; order Mycobacteriales; family Mycobacteriaceae; genus Mycobacterium. The sequence continues at coordinate 2,860,938 of NZ_SJOM01000007.1, read as the reverse complement.
GGACTTTCCAGAATCCCGCTGCCCAGCGTGTTGACCACCGTCACCGCGCCGCGGCGCAACACCTCGACGAGGCCGACCACGCCGAGCCGGGAATCGGGGCGCAGATCCAGCGGATCCATGTAATCGGCATCGACACGGCGCAACACCACGTCGACGCGTTTGAGGGTGCCCAGCGACCGCATCCACAGCGTGCCGTCACGGACCACCAGATCGGCGCTCTCCACGAGTGGGAAGCCGAGCACACCGGCCAGGTAGGCCTGGTCGAAGGCTGTCTCAGAATGGATTCCGGGGCTGAGCACCACGACCACAGGCTCTTGGGCGGCCTCGGGCGCCGCGTCCAGAAGGGCCAGGCGCAGCGCCTGCGCCCACGGTGAGGCCGGCCGCGGGCCGATCCGCTCATAGAGGTCGGGGGCCGCGTGGGCGATGACGCGGCGGTCGGCCAACGCGTAGCCGGCGCCCGAGGGTGCCTGCGTCCAGTCCGCATTCACCATGAAGGAGCCGTCGTCGCCGCGGCTGACGTCGCAGCCGTGCAGAAACAACTGATGGCGTCCTGGCACCACGACGCCACGCGCGGCGCGCACGTATCCGGGATGGGCGAACAGCAACTGGGCGGGCAGTACCCCGCTGGTGATCGAGCGGCGGGCACCGTACAGATCGGTGAGCACCGCATCGAGCAGCCGGGAACGCTGCACCAGACCCGATTCCAGCGAATCCCAGTCCTGCGCCGAGATCACCAGCGGCAGCGCATCAAGATGCCAGGGGCCGGGTACGGCGGTGCCGTCACCGTCGGTGACCACCTCCCCGTGACGGTCCACCTGGATGTAGGTGATGCCGTCGTTGTCGACGAGGCCGCGCACCACGGCGCGGAGCCGGTCCAGACCGTCACGGCCCCGCTCGCCGACGCCCTCGGCCAGCTCCCGCCAGGCCGGGCGGACGTCGCCCGAGGCATCGACCAACTCGTCGTAACCGGCACCGCCGCCGTCGTCGCGCACGTCGAACAGCGCCTGCTGGGCCCGGGAACTGCGATAGGCGGCCAGTACGCCGTCAACATCCACACCGGTGTCCGCGGCAACACCAGTGGCTTGGGCTGACTCCGGTGAGCCGTTCGCACGTAGAACCATCAGTTAAGAACGGTACGCACCCGACGTAGATCCAGAATTCCGGGCGCGCCGACATCAGTGGATTGGCGTGCCTGCTTCTCCCTCAGATCCGCCAGGTCGATGGTGCCCGGGGTGAATCCCGCCGCTTCGAATCGACGGCCACGCCGCGACTCGGCCTCGACCGCGTTGACCGGTGGGGTGTCGTAGGACCGTCCACCCGGGTGTGCCACGTGGTACGTGCAGCCGCCCTTGGACTGCCCGGTGCTGCCGTCCACCAGTTCGAACTGCAGCGGGGAGTCCACGGTGATCGTCGGGTGCAGTGCGCTGGGCGGCTGCCAGGCACGGAACCGCACACCGCCCACCTGGACGTCGGGATTGTCGGTGGCCAGCAATGGGATCGGGTAGCCATTGGCGGTCACGATGTAGCGGTGCCGGTCGGCCCCGACCAGCCGCACCTGGACCCGCTCCACCGACGAGTCCACGTAACGGGCGGTGCCCCCGGCAGTCGACTCCTCCCCCAACACATTCCACGGTTCGATCGCGCCGCGCAGCTCGATCTCCACGCCGTCGCAGACCGTGGTGCCCACCCGCGGGAACCGGAACTCGGTGAACGGATCCAGCCAGCTGGTGTCGAAGTTGATGCCATGCGCCCGCAGGTCGGCCGCGACCTCGGCGATGTCATGAATCAGGAAGTGCGGCAGCAGGTATCGGCCGTGCAGATTTGCACCGTGCCGGATCAACGGAGCCCGCAACGGCTCCTCCCAGAACCTGGCGACCAGCGCGCGCACGAGCAGCGACTGCACCATCGCCATCTGGAAGTGTGGCGGCATCTCGAAACCCCGCAACTCCAACAGCCCCAGGCGCCCCCGCGCGCTGTCGGGGCTGTAGAGCTTGTCGATGCAGAATTCGGCACGGTGGGTGTTGCCGGTGATGTCGGTGAGCAGATGACGGAGGGCACGGTCGGTGACCCAGGCCTGTGCGGTCCCGCCGGCATCCGTGAGACGCGCGATCTCGGCGAAGGCGATCTCGAGTTCATAGAGCGCTTCCGACCGGCCCTCGTCCACCCTCGGCGCCTGTGAGGTGGTGCCGATGAACCGGCCGGCGAACAGGTAGGACAACGAGGGGTGGCGCTGCCAGTAGGTGAGCAGCGACACCAGCAGATCGGGCCGGCGTAACAGCGGTGAGTCGGCCGGAGTGATGCCGCCGAGGGTGATGTGGTTGCCGCCGCCGGTACCGCCGTGGGTTCCGTCCACGTCGAACGATTCGGTCGACAGCCGGGCCTGCCGGGCCTGCTCGTAGAGGGTCTCCAGTTGGGCCTTCTGTTCGGCGAAGCCGGCGGTCGGTGCGACGTTGACCTCGATGACGCCCGGATCCGGGGTGATCGACATGGCCGCGATGCGAGGGTCCGGCGGCGGCCCGTACCCCTCGATCACCACCGGCGTGTCCAACTTGGCGGCCGCGGATTCGACGCGGGCCACGAGGTCGACGAAATCGTCGAGCTCCTCGGTCGGGGGCAGGTAGATGTAGAGGAACCCGGACCGGATCTCGGCGACCAGCGCCGTGGTGGGTGCTTCGTCGGCGGGCTCGAGCGCGGCGTCGTCGGGTTCGGCGCGCACGTCGGTGCGCCGCGACAGCGGGTCGGCGTCGTAGGCCGGGCGCGGCGGATGCCAGCTGATCGCATTCAGCGGCAGCCGCAGCCCGGCCGGCGAATCACCCTCCGTGAGCACGATCCGGCCACGCCGCAGCTGCCAGTCCGCGCTGGCCCAGCCGGACCCGTCGGCGCGGCGGTGCAGGGGCAGGACGTAGGCGGCGGGCTGATCGACCGGGGCATCGAGCCGGGCCAGCAGCTCGGCCCGGGCGTCCGGGGTGTCATCGGCCAGGTCGTCGGCGGCGGCCACCGGCTCGCCGGCCGGCTGCCGCGCGGCGGCCGCCAATCGGCTCAGCGCATCCTCATATGCCGGGCGAACCTGACCGGCGGGAAGCCCGAAGTCGGCGGCGACCGCTGCGAGGATGCGCTGACCGGCGTCGTCGGCCAGGGCGGGCACCGCACCACCCCACGGATCGGCCAGCAGCGCCGCGTCGTTCCACAGTGGCTGATCGTCGGTACGCCAGACCAGGCCGATCTGCCAGCGCGGCAGGGGCTCGCCCGGATACCACTTGCCCTGGCTGCGCTGGATCAGCCCGGCCGGGGCCCACACCGCCTTGAGACGCGCCGCGAGCACCGAGGCTCGTTCGCGCTTGTGCTTGCCGTCGGCGTCGGTGGTCCATTCCGGATCGACCTGATTGTCGATCGAGACAAAGGTCGGCTCGCCCCCGACGGTGAGCCGCACATCGCCGTCGGCCAGGCGCTGATCCACCTCGGCACCCAGCTTCGTGATCGCTGTCCAGGCCGCGTCGGTGTACGGCAACGTCACCCTCGGGTCCTCGTGGATCCGAGTGACCACGTTGGAGTACTCCAGCGCGGATTCGCACGGTCCGGTGGCGCCGGTGATCGGGGCCGCCGATTCCGGGTGCGGGGTCGCCGAGAGCGGGATGTGGCCCTCCCCGGCGAACAGTCCCGACGTCGGGTCCAGGCCGATCCAGCCGGCCCCCGGGATGTATGCCTCGGCCCAAGCGTGCAAGTCGGTGAAATCCGCGGCGGGGCCGGACGGTCCGTCGAGGGCCTCTACGTCCGAGGTCAGCTGGACCAGGTAACCCGAGACGAACCGGGCCGCCAACCCCAGCCGACGCAGGATCGACACCAACAGCCACGCCGAGTCGCGGCACGAACCGATTCCGGTGCGCAGCGTGACGTCCGGGGTCTGCACACCGGGTTCCATCCGGACGGAGTAGCCGATATCGGCATTGACGGCACGGTTGAGCGCCACCAGATAGTCGATGGTGCGGGTGCCTGGCGGCACGGTGAAATTGCTCACCCACGCCTTCACCAGTTCGCCCGGACCGGATCCCTCGGCCTCCTCGTCGACCGGGCGCAGGTATGGCTTGAGATCCTCCAGCAGGGCTTTCGGGTACTCGAAGCCGAAGCTCTCTGCGTAATCCTCGATGAAGAAGTCGAACGGGTTGATCACCTTGAGATCGGCGATGAGCCCGACGGTGATGGTCAGCATGCGCGTCCGGTCCGGGAACACCAAGCGGGCCAGGAAGTTACCGAATGCGTCCTGCTGCCAGTTGATGAAATGGCCGGCCGGCTCGACGGTCAGTGAGTACGCCTCGATGGGGGTGCGAGAGTGCGGCGCCGGGCGCAACCGGATGACGTGTGGATGCAGCTCCACCAACCGGTCGAAGGTGTAGCTGGTGCGATGCTCCAGCGCCACTTTGATCCCCATCTACAGATCCCACCACATGGCGAACTCCCCCGCACTGCGTGCAACGGGCGGTCACGGTTGACGCGCCCGGATTCGGCCGTAGTCGGTCAGCGCTGGTTGAATTCAGCGGTGAGGTAACTGAGGTGAAGGGATGTGGCCGCCCGCGATGTGGAGCACCGTGCTGGTGATGGCCGCCGTGGCGGCAATCGATCCCCTGAGAATCGGGGTCGTTGCCTTCATGCTGTCGCGGTCCCGGCCCTTGCGTTTGCTGCTCCCGTTCTTTCTCTTCGCCTTCACCGCCAACGTCGCAGTGGGCGCCGCGGTGGTGTTCGTGTTCAAGAACGCCACGGGCGACGGCGGCAGCACGATGCCGCCGGGACTGGAGATCGGCATCGGCGCCGTGGCGCTGGTGATCGCTGTCCTGTCCGCGACAGGACAGCTCGAACGCCTGGTCAACCGGGTGCGCGCGCGACGGGCCGTACCGGTCGCAGTGGGCGACGGCACCGATACGCCGCCCGCGGAGGAGGCGGTGCCAGGTCTGTCGAAACTGCCAGCGGGGATGCAGGCCGCCCTGCGTGGTGAGGCACCGTGGGCCGCCGCGCTCCTGGGCCTCATCAACGGTTTCCCCACGCCCTACTACCTGGCCGCGATGGCTGCGGCCCTCACCTCAGGTGCCGCATTGGCCGAGCAGATGGCCGCAATGGTCGTGTTCAACCTCGTCGGTTTCCTGGCGGCGCTGATCCCGATCATCAGCTTCTGGGTGGCGCCGGAGGCCACCCGGTCGGGCGTGGAGCGGCTGTATGCCTGGATGGGCCGGCACCATCGCCTGGTGGTGGCCGTGATCGCCGGCGCGGTCGGAGTGTTCTTCCTGGCCTCGGGCATCAGCCACTTGTGACGGCGCGGCGAACCTTCGTGCGACTGCCGACTTTCGCGCGACGGTAGACCGCGAGCGTCAGCACACCGGCCATGGTGATACCCAGCAGGTTCACCAGCAGCTGCAGCACCGAATCGGCGGCGACATCCCAATCGCCGACGGTGGCGGCCACCACCGCGAAACCCGCGGCGGGGACGGTCGTCACCGAGATGAAGACACCCACCAGCGCGGCGGATTTCGACGATACGAGCGACAGCATCCCGGCGGCGCCGGCCAGCAGTGCGACGACGAATGAGAACGGTCCCACCTGGAAGATGAAGTCGACCTGGGTAAGTTCGCTGAACGTGGTCAGCTGCACCCATCCGAGCGCTTCGAATCCGAGTGTTGCCAGCCCGGTGACGACCATGGCCACCGGGAATCCGACCAGCAGCGCCGCGCCGGCCCGCCGTGCCAGCGAGACCCGGCGTTGGACGAGCGCGACGGCGAGCGCCGCGAGCGGTCCGAACTCAGGTCCCACCACCATGGCGCCGACCACGGTGATCGCCGAGTCGGTCACCACTCCGATGGCCGCGAGCAGGCACGCGATGCACAGGAACATCAGGAACGTGACACTGAGGCTGGATTCCTCGCGGGTCCGCGATACCAGCTCATCCCAGATCACCGCATCGGCTCCGTCACCGCCCGCGACATCCTCGGCGTGGTAGGCCGCGCTCGACAGCACGGTGTCGAGCGGCTCGAGGGTTATGGCGCCGAAGTGCTGCACATCAAGGGATTTCAACCGCTGGACAATCTCATCGGCCGCTTCCCGGGCGACATCGGCGGTGATCTGGTCACCGGCAGGATCAACCGCGGCACCGGCCAACAACACGATGTGGGCGACGCCGGGCTGCTCGCGCAGGACACGGAGAATCGGCTCACGCAGATCGGCCGGCGCTATGACGCGTAAGTGCAGCACCGGCCGAGACTAGCGGTTTCAGTCCCACCAGAAGGCCCACAGGGGGTGAGCCAGCATGCGCGCCAGCGCGTCGAGTGAGCCGGCCTGGGTGTTGACCGAATCGTCGCAGTACAGGTAAGCCTCCAGCGCGGCCGCCAGACCCTCCTGCCGGGTACGCGGCGGCTGGTCGACGGTCAGCAGCAGTGACTCGTCGTCGAGGGCGAGCAATTCGGTCCCGTAACGGTCTGACCAGCGGCGCAGGATCGCTGCATGCTCGACACCGCGAACGTCCGAGTTGATCGCGCCCGACCATTGGAGCAAGCCGGGTACCAGCCAATCGGCAGGGGTGGGCACCAGGGCCAACTGCGTGTACTCACTGCGAGAATCGAACTCGGCGAACTGCTGTTGCCAGTCTTCGGAGTCGACGGCCTCGAAGGCGGCCGGATGTCTCGGGATGTTGTATTCGGCTGTGCGCTCTTCGAATTCACGTTGCAGCCAGCGGACTCCGTCGAGTTCGGCCGCAAGCACGGGGCTGTCATCGGCGATACCGTCCATCCCGAGCCGGTGCCAGGCCGATTTGGTGAGCAGCACGGGCCACAAGCCCGTCGCCGGGAACTGGGAACGAACTGCCAGCCATGCCGCGGCGGCGGGTGCACCGGGCGGCACCGGTACCGACCACATGGGTGCCCGGTGGGCCAGCACGTCGTCATGGCGTTCCAGTTCGCCGAGATGGACGCCGAGCAAGGCCAGCGCGGCCGCCGGATCGGTAGGCGGCCGTACCGCGGCTGGTGGCGGGCCGGACGGGTCGGGCCTGAAGGGCGGCTGGGCAAGGGGCAGAACAGGTTCCGTAGCAATGGATTCCGGAAGGAACGGCCGTGCGGACGACGGCGCGAACGCTTCGACGGCCCGGCCGGTAAGGGCGCGGGCCAACCCGGTCAGGTCCGCGCTCACAGCGGCCACAGTGTTGTCCTGGATCGCCCAGACGGTCGGGTCCAGGTCGGGCCCCTGCCGGAGGAACGCGACGCCGTAGACCGGTACCACCCTGGGCTGATCGGCGAGCTTCGCGCTGGCGAGCCTCAGTGCCGCGTCACCACCGGGGTTGTGGCCCCAGGCGGAAAGCCACAGTTGACCTTCGCGCACCGCATGCAGCAACTCGCGAACCGGCCGACCGATGTGCATCCGCAAGGTCACCTCGTCGGCGTTGCGCCAGTCAGGCCAGCCGGAGCCCACCGGCACTCCGGCGGACAGGAAGTCACGGTGATCAGTGTTGAGCCGCAGAGAGAACCGGGACTCGAGGGCGTTCAGTTCGGCTTCGGTGAGTCCGGGTTCGATACGCCATCGGCCGTCTTCGGCGAGCGTCTCCAGCGCACGCGCACCCACCGTCACGACGTGTGACGCTCGACGCGAACGACGAGTTCGTCGGCCGGCACATGGTGTCCTTCCTCACAACGGATTTCGACGCCGGCCAGCGCACCGCACCCGTCATGCGCGAGCCGCAGCCCGGTGTCGTTGAGATGCTTGCGGCCCCACTCGAACATGGCCCACACCACCGGCATGAAGTCGGTTCCGGATTCGGTGAGCACGTACTCGTCGCGCTCGCGCTGACCGGGCTCGCGATAGGGCCGTTTTGCCAGCAGCCCGGCCGCCACCAGGTCGGACAACCGTGCTGAGGTTGCCGCCTTGGTGATCCCGACCCTGCGGGCGAAGTCTTCGAAGCGGGTCGTGCCGTAGAAGGCCTCGCGCATGATCAGCATCGCCGACTTGGTGCCGGCGAACGCCATGGTCCTCTCGATCGGGCAATGGCCCACTGCCGACCAGCTGTCCCGGTCGGCGAGCTTGCCCTGCAGCATTCCCACGGAATCAAACCCCATCCCTGAGTTGTTCTCACTATACCCAGGTGTTATACCTGGGTAGTCATCACAATACTCAGCGTGGAGCATCAGGAGGCCCAGATGACCGGATATGCAGACCGGGACGCAGTCATCGTCGGAGCGGTCCGGACCCCGATCGGCAAAGGCAAGGCCAACGGCGCACTGCACGGCGTCCTGCCGGCCGATCTGCTGGCCCACAGCCTGCGGGAGCTGATCACCCGCACCGGTGTCGACCCGGCACTCGTCGACGACGTCATCGCGGGCGCCGTGACCCAGGTCGGCGATCAGGCCGTCAACATCGCCCGCAATGCCCTGCTGGGCGCGGGCTTCCCGGAGACCGTTCCGGGGACCACCGTGGACCGACAGTGCGGCAGTAGCCAGCAGGCGATCAGCTTCGCCGCGCAAGGTGTGCTGGCCGGCGCCTACGACATCGTGATCGCCGCGGGTGTGGAGTCCATGTCACGGGTGCCCATGGGGAGCTCGGTACTGCCGGGCAGCGATCCGTTCGGCCTGGCCTTCGCCGAGCGCTACTCTGAAGGCCTTGTCCCACAAGGGATCAGCGCCGAGTTGATCGCAGCCAAGTGGAGCTTTTCCCGCGCCCGGCTCGACGAATTCTCGGCGGGCAGCCACGAGAAGGCGGCGCGGGCCACCAAGGACGGATTGTTCGAGGCCGAACTCGCGCCGATCGCCGGACTGAGCACCGACGAGATCATCCGCCCGGGGACGACGGTCGACACCCTGTCCGGATTGAAGCCGGCGTTCTACAACGAGGCCTATGCCGCCCGCTTCGGCCAGATCAACTGGGAGATCACCCCGGGCAACTCGTCGCCGCTGTCCGACGGCAGCGCGGCGGTGATGATCACCAGCGGGGCGATGGCCAGGAAGCTCGGGCTCAAGCCCCTGGCACGCGTCCATACCACCACCGTGGTCGGGTCGGATCCGCTGTACATGCTGACCGGCGTCATCCCGGCCACCGAAAAGGTGCTGGCGCGTGCGGGTCTGACGCTGGCAGACATCGACCTGTTCGAAGTCAACGAGGCGTTCGCCCCCGTCGTGCTGGCCTGGGCGCATGACACAGGTGCAGATCTGGGCAAGACGAACGTCAACGGTGGCGCGATTGCCATCGGCCATCCGCTGGGAGCCAGTGGTGCACGCATCATGACCACCCTGGTCAATGCGCTCGAGCAGCGCGGCGGGCGCTACGGCCTGCAGACGATGTGCGAGGGCGGCGGCATGGCCAACGCCACCATCATCGAACGCCTGTAGCCCGATTCCGGCCGAAACGGTATTCCAGCGGCGAAAGTGCGAGTCGCAGGCGGCTGGAATACCGTTTCGGCGCCGAGGGACTAAGCGCGGACGATTTCGAACAACGGGATGGACCGAGTGGTGTTGGCCTGGTAGTCGGCGAACACCGGCGCAACCTCGGTGATCTTCGGGTAGGCGGCGTCGCGCTCGGCATCGGGCAGTTCCCGGGCCGTTGCGTCGTAGGCGTCGGTGCCCAGCTCGATACGTACCTTCGGATTGGCCCGCAGATTGTGCACCCATGCCGGGTCTTTCGGCGCACCTGCGTACGACCCCACGATGAGCATCTTGCCGTCGACGGTCAGATAGGCCAGCGGCGAGAGCCGTGGCTTGCCCGACTTGGCGCCGGTCGTGTGCAGCAACAGCAGGTCGGCCTGCTCGAACGGGCCGCCGACCTTGCCACCGTTCCCCCGGAATTCCTCGACCACGTTGCGGTTGAAGTCATCGAGGTATTCCGTGTCGGTGTAGAACTTGCCCTTGTCCATCTCGGTCATGACTTCTCCAGCTTCTCCGGTGGCGCTTCTATTCCACGATGTCTGGCCCAGGTCGGTTCCAGACCCGTGAAAACGCGCCGAAAACGGTAGGCTCCTGCGATCCTGGCTATCTCTGACGATCCGGTCAATTCGCCTCGGACCGCCCAATCGGAGAGGGGCGCTACGTGCGGTGACATCGGCGACGCTCGACATCAGCGGCCGCGTGGTCGACCGACGACGCGAGCTGGGCGAACTTCGCGCCGCAGCGGCGTCAGCCGAACGGAACGGCGGGACATCCGTGCTCATCAGCGGGGTTCCCGGTGTGGGCAAGTCGACCCTCCTGCAGGCCTTCGGAGATGAACTCGCAGATCGCAACTGCACGTTCGCCTACGGCCGCTGTCGAGACGGGGCTCCGGCCCCGTATTCGGCGATAGGCGATGCACTCACCGCGCTGGTCCACTCCATGGTGGCAGCCGACCCGGCGGAGCGCGACGAATGGCGCGCGGATCTCAGCGTCGAGACTTCGCCGCTGACAGGCGTTCTCGGGGATCTCGTGCCGGAGCTGACCGACGCGCTCGGCGGGGCCGCACCGGTGGCCGACCTCGATGCCGCCGAGACCCGCCGCCGGTTGCACCGCGCCGTCATCCGTCTGCTTTCGATCACCGCCGCCCACCGGATGGTCGTGCTCGCCATCGACGACCTGCAATGGGCGGACCAGGACTCGCTGCTACTGCTGTCGGAACTGCTCGCGGTGGCACCTCGCGGTGTCCTTGTGCTCGGCGCGTACCGCGCAGGCGAGTTCGACGCAGCCGCAGCCGGCATCACCTCGCCCCACGTACGCAGTCTGGAGCTGGGCACGTTGGGCCCCGAGGACGTCGAGGAAATGCTCACCGACGTGACCGGCCGAAGCCTTGAGCTGGCCGAAGTGGCGGCCGAATTCCAACACCGCACCGGGGGCAATCCCCTCCAGATCCGCCAGCTGCTGTACCGCGCACAGCGTGAAGGAGCCCTGAACCCGGCCGGCGACGGACAGAGCCCGGTGTGGGATCTGCGCGCACTGTCCTCGATCGAGGTCTCCGCCACCGAGGCGGAGTTTCTCGGCAGCTACCTCAACCAGTTGCGTCCGTCCGATCTCGCGGTGTTGAGCTCGGTGTCCTGTATCGGCGGCGAGTTCGACCTGGCCGACGCCGCGGTAGCCTCAGCACAACCGTCAGACATTGCAGCACAAGCCCTTTGGGCATGTATGGAACTGCGGCTCGTCGAGGCGGTCGACAGCGGCGGCCGGCGCATCGCGAACGCGATCAGCCGTGACGCGCGTTACCGCTTCAGCCACGACCGGGTCGCCGAAACCGCTCGGGCCTACCTGTCCGACGACGCACAGCTCGAGGTGCACCTACGGCTGGGCAGGCGGCTGATCGAACTGGGCGACGAGCGGTTGTTCGAAGCCGCGCGGCACGTCGGGATCGGCGGCCTGGCCGGCACCGACGGCGCCGAGCGAATCCGCTTCGTCGACGTACTGCACCGCGCCGCCCGGAAAGCCCGGGCCCAGGCATCATTCCCCTTGGCGCTGGAGTACTGCCGCAATGCCCTGCGGCTGCTCGGCCCGCAGCGCTGGGCCACGAACTTCCCGTTGGCCAGGGAACTGCACCTCGACGCCGCGGACGCCGCACTGCTCGTCGGCGATGTCCCGGCGTTGTTCGCCTTGCTCGACGAGGCCGACGACGCGTTGTCCGACCCGGCCGACCGCGCCCGGCTCGCGTACCTGCGGCTCAAAGGTCGCGTCGCGCAGAACCGGTTGCGTGAGGCGATCGAGATCGGGCTGGCCGCGCTCGACGAGCTGGGCGAGCCGCTGCCTGCCCAGGCCGGCAAGCCACGGATGGCCAATGCGATGGTCCGGATGCGGCTGACGATGCGCCGTTGGAGCAACGACCGGCTGCTGGACCTGCCGTCCTGCCAGGATCCGCGCGTCATCGAGGTTCAGCGGATCCTCACCGAGATGCGCAGCATCTCCTATATCGTCCGGCCGAATCTCTTCCCCCTGTTGGTGCGCAAGCAGCTCGAACTCACCCTGGCCTACGGCCATACCCCGTCCTCGCCCCTGGTCTTGGCCAGCTACGGGCTCTTGCTGGTGATACTCGGTGATCGTTCGGGCGCCCAGCGGTTCGGGGAGGTCGGGCTGCAGCTGGCCGAGCGGCCGGAATTCCGGGAGGCCAGGCCGCAGACGCTGTTCATGCATCTGAACTTCATCCACCACTGGCGTCATCCACTGCGCGACGGGCTCGGCCTGCTCCGCGGCGCCGTCACCGAGGCCCTCGACCAGGGCGATCAGGAGTATGCCGGATTTCTTGCCGCGACCCTGATCTCCCAGTCGTTCTGGGTGGGCCGACCCCTCGCCGAGATCGACGCACTGGCACAGTCCCTGATCCCCCAGTTCCGTTCACAACGCGCACCCAGCATGCTCTGTCAGGCGCAACAACAGATGGCGCTGAACCTGATGGGCAGGTGCGAGGATCCCCTGCTGCTCGCCGGTGAGAGCGGCTACGACGAACGGGAGGTGCTGGCCGCGGCACAGCGTGAGGGCGACGAGGTCGCCATGGGGATCGTGGCGGCGATGAAGCAGGGTTTGTGTTTCTGGTCCGGCGACCACGCGGGCGCCATCCCGTTCACCGAGGAGGCCGTCGAGCACATCGACGGCCTGGTCGGCACCTCGGTCTCCCAGCTGGTCTACCTGATCGGCGCGTTGAGCCTGATGCAGAACGCGCCGCGCGACCGCGCGACCGCCCGCTTCGTCCGCCAGGCGATGAAGTTGCACCGCACCTGCGCCGAGACCGCGCCGGAGAACTACGCGGCGGCCTACGAGCTGCTCCAGGGCTCATGGGCGCGCGCCCACGGTCACTACGGCCAGGGTGAGCGCCATCTGCACCGGGCAATTGCGCTCGCCGAGACACACCAGCTACCCATGATCGGCGCCCGTGCCCACGAGGAGGCGGCGTTGCTGTACGCCGAGACCGGGCGAATGCCGCTGCGCGATCACATGTTGCGCTCGGCCTACCAACGCTGGCTCAGTCTCGGGGTGGCGATCCGCACGGACTGGCTTGCCCAGCAACATCCCTGGCTGCTCAGCCGCGACCTGGTACATCCGGGTGCGGTCGGTATCGACCCCGTCAGCGCCCACCAGTTGCTGCGGACCCTGGCCGGCGCGCGGACCGCCGATGGTGTGGCTCGCATCATTCTGGGCTCGGTCGCCGACACCACCGGGGCCCGCCGCGTACAGCTGCTCACCAGAGCCGCCGACGAATCCTGGGGTGTGCGCGCCTTCTACGAGCACGGCGCCGCCACGATCCTCGACGAGCGCTCGACCGAAGCGAGCTATGACGGCGAGCTGGTCCGGCTGGTTGCCTCCAGCGGTGTCCCGCATGTGGCCACACGCACTCTGGCGTCACCGATAGTGGTGCAGGACAGGGTGATCGGGGTGATCTGTGCCCAGCGCGACGATACCGGCGGACATTTCACGTCCGATCAGCAGGACGCGGTCATGTTCCTGTGCGCACAGGCCGCCGCACCGTTGTGGAACTTCCAGCTCGAGGCACGGCTGAAGGCCGCCGATGAGTACCGGCAGTCGCTGATCGACGTGCAATCCCGATTCGTGCCCAACGAGCTGCTGCGCATCCTCGACATCGACGACCTCCGCCGCGTACGCGCCGGCTACCGCGTCGAGCGCGAGATGACGGTCCTGATCAGCGATATCCGCGGTTACACCACGATGATCGAGGACATGAATGTTTCGGAGGCCGGCAATCTGGCGATGGGCTTCCTGCGCGCGGTCGAGCTGCCGATCATCAGCTGCAACGGTTTCGTCCAGGACGTACGCGGAGACGAGATCGTCGCCGTTTTCGAGACCCCGGACGACGCGGTCCGGGCTGGTCTGGCGATGCTGCGATCCTTGCGCGACCACAACCGGGAACGGCTGGCACACGGCTCCGAGGAGTTGCGCGCGGGCATCGGCATCAATACCGGAGCGGTGGGAGTCGGACTGGTCGGCGGCGTTAACCGCATGGTGCTGACCATCATCGGCGATGCGGTGAACCTGGCCGCGCGTATCGAGAGCACCAACAAACGTTACGGGTCCGCTTTGCTCATCTCTGATGCGACCATGACCCGGCTGGCTCGATCCCCGGGGTTCGACGTCCGACGCATGGAACGGGTGATGGTCGTCAACCGGCGCAGGCCGGTGACGATTTACGAAGTCTACGACGATGATTCGGATACCCTGCGGTCCGCCAAACGTGCGGCGCAACCCGCCTTCGCGGAAGCCTTCGCACTGTTCGACGCCGGGGATGTCGACCGGGCCCGCACCGCATTCAAGCGGTGTCAGCGATTGCTGCCGGATGATCCCGTCGCTCCGCTGCACCTGGCGCACTGCGAAGCGATGGCACGCGGCGAGATGACGCCCGGGCAGGAAGTGGTACTCCACCAGAAGTAGTTCACGCCGAAACGACCACACCCGCCGGTGCGGTCTGCGATGCTTTCCTGATCGGGGTCAGGGGGTCACCAAATGTATTTGACTACAGAACAATTGACCATCGCCAACCAGGCAGTCACCGAGACCTTCGAGCAGACGTGCATCGCCTGGCAGGCCATCCCCCATTGGAACACCTGTGACCCGGGCCAGCGCCGGGTACGCAACGACGTCGTCAACAATCCCGGCTTCTTACGAGTCCGCTCCCGGGAGGTCAGTTTCCAGGTCACCCTGGTCCAGACCACCGCGCCGACCCTCGATTCCCTGATCGACGAAGTGAACTGGGCTGCAACCAGACTCGCCCGCAGAGTGGACAACAGGGTCATCAGATCACTGCGCAACAATGCGTTCTACACATTCAACTTCGACGCCGCAACATCCCAAATCCTGTTGGACAACCTCATCGACGCCCGGGCAAAGATCGAGGATGCCGGTTACCGGTCCCCGTCGTGTCTCATCTCCGACACCCAGGGACTGAAGGAGCTCAGCGATCTGACTGCCGGCTATCCCGTCACCAATGAGCTGCTCGCCGCGGCACACGTCAACTCACTGCACCGCGCGTCACAGCTCAACAGGCAGATGGACGAGGTCGACAAGACCGGAGCGATCACGGGCAAGAAAAGGCCTGGCACCGTCATGGTGATGCTCGGCCGGCGCCAGCTCATCGCGCATGCAGGCGCCCCCGAGGCCTCACCGGGTGAGGAGCCGATAGACCTCGCCATCAGTGTGTTGCCGAGTCTCGAGGTACTCGGTGAGACCACGAACTCGCGGATCGAAATGGCCGTCCGAA
This sequence comes from Mycobacterium sp. DL99, assembly GCF_004762045.1. GTDB lineage: Bacteria > Actinomycetota > Actinomycetes > Mycobacteriales > Mycobacteriaceae > Mycobacterium. The sequence continues at coordinate 2,845,770 of NZ_SJOM01000007.1, read as the reverse complement.
TCCGGTTCGCCCTGCGGATCAAGGAGAAGCGAAGTCTCGCGGCGTTGTACGGGAGGCCGGTCAAGAAGTGATCAGCCATGACCTCGACCCTTCCTGAGGCGCCCCCAGCGCACACCGAACCGAATCCACTCGACGCCTACCTTGCCCTGTGCAAGGAGGCCTGTGACGGCGAGATCACCAGGATCTACGGCAGCGGAACAGGATCCAGCGGTCTGCGGGAGTTGATCCTGGACTACCCGCGCCGCGGCGGGAAGGCGCTCCGGCCGGCGCTGAGCATCGCCGTCTGTCTGGGGCTCGGCGGCCATCTCGATGCCATCCTGCCCACCGCCGCGACACTAGAGCTCTACCACAACGCATTCCTCATCCATGACGACATCGAAGATGAATCATGGTGGCGGCGAGGCAAACCCGCTCTGCACATCGATCACGGCGTCCCGGTCGCGGTCAATGTCGGCGACGCCATGCTGTCACTGTCGCTGCAGCCGTTGCTGGACAACGTCGAGCGCATTGGATTGGGCCCCGCGCTGCGCATCCTTAAGGCCGTCGCGCACATGACCCGGCAGACCGTCGACGGCCAGGCGATCGAACTGGACTGGGTACGGACCAACACCTGGCGGCTCGACGACAGCGACTATCTCCGGATGGTGGAGCTCAAGACCAGCTGGTACTCGTTCATCACCCCACTGCAGGCCGGTGCCATCGCCGCCGGAACAGTCCCTGAGCACCTGACATCGCTGGAGCGTTTCGGCCGCCACCTCGGCGCCGCGTTCCAGATCACCGACGACCTGCTGAACCTGCGCGCCGCCCCCGAGGCCTACGGCAAGGAGATCGGTGGCGATCTCTGGGAGGGCAAACGAACCCTGATGCTGTTACACGCCCTGCGCGGCGCGGAACCGGCCGAACGAGAGCACGCCGTGCGCATCCTGGCCAAGCGGCGCCCCGGCGCTGAAGGCGAATCAGGGCTGACCGGCCTGCTCGATCGCCTCACCACCCGGGGCGAACTCTCCCGCACCGGCCACAGTGCGATCACGAAATTCCTTCATGCACAACACATCACCGAACCGAAAACCCTCGATGAAATTCACTGGCTCTTCGGTCTGCTGCACCGGACCGGATCGCTGACACACGCCAGGGACATCGCCGCCGAGCACGCCGGGCATGCCGCCGCGGTACTGACTGATCTCGACTGGCTGCCACCGAGCCACCATCGGCAGGCTCTCGCCGCCCTGGTCGACTATGTGCACGGGCGGACCCGATGAGTCCCGAAGTGCTGATCGGAATGCTCGCCGAGCTCGATCGGATCCGGGCTCTCACCCTCGACCTCACCGAGCGCCAGGCTCCACAGCTGCTGCCCGCCCCCGACGGTGCCTCACCAGCCGAGCGCACCGTCCACGAGCTGCTCGTGGGAGCCCGTCGCGCGGTTCTCGGCAATCCGGCGGCAGCCCGCGGGTTGCACGATCTCCTCGTCGCCGAGGGCCGGCGTTACGCGCGGAGCCCCGCGGGCGCGCGACTGCGCGACGCACTCATCGCCTCGGAGTCCGTGGAGAACCTTCGCCGCCTCTGGGAGACGGTGAGCCTCAACGTGCTCGACGGGCCGGCCGTATCCGACTCCGCTCCGACCGCATGGGCGGAGTTGCTCGCCGACGCCGTCATCGGACACGGGCTCGACGACGCGATACTGTCCCGCCTCCGTCCGGAGGGCTTCGCATGAGCCTCTCCGACCCCCGGGCGGCCCTGGCCGAGCAGAGCAGCTTCATCGAGTATCTGGTCGGTCTGGCGGCAGTGTCGCGCGCCATCCACGCCCTGGCCGGTGACGGCACGACACCCGTACCGCCCCGGCCCGCGGACGATTTCGTGCATGCGCTGCTGGGGCTGGCCAGCCTGGGGACTGCGATCGAGCGGCTGGCCGAATCCGCCACCGGACAAACCGCCGCGGCCCCGCCACCGGACAGCCCGAGGAGGTGGCTGCGATGACCGCAGTGCTCGCGGGCAGCGATTTCCTTCGCGCCCCTGTGCTCGCCGCGACGCACCCTGAAGCCTTCAAAGAGTGGCACCACTTCGTCATTCACGGGCCGGGCCGACACATCCTGATCAACTTCAGCCTCGCCGACGAGACAACCGCGACCGGACGTCATCACCTGGTGCCACGGGTGATCGTGATCGCCCACGACGACCGGTGGACCGGAGCTGTCGAACGGTTCGACAGCTCCGCGCTCGACGTGTCAGCCGACCTCGGCGACCTGACGATCGGCGGCAACCGGATGACGGTGGCCCCTGACGGCTACCGGGTGCTGATCGATCTCCCCGAGCAGGATATTCGGGGCGATCTCACCTTCGCACCGGTCAGCCGGCCGTTCGTGGTCAACAATCAGCCTGTCGGCGAGGGCCGGATGAACTGGCTGTTCGTGCCGCGACTGCGGGCCGCCGGACGGCTGTACATCGGCGGCCGCGAGCATCGCATCGAAGATGAACTCGCCTATCACGACCACAACTGGGGTCGCTTCCGGTGGGGTGACGACTTCGGCTGGGTCTGGGGCACCATCCTGCCCCGGGAATCCGGCGATCCGTGGTCGATGGTGTTCCTCCAGATGACCGACCGGCGTCGGTTGCACTACCTGTCCCAGGCGCTCTACGTGTGGCACCACGACGAGCCCGCCGCGATCTTCCGGCACGCCGCGGTCACCACCGAGCGCGTCGGCGTGCTGATGCGAGGGCCCGACTGCACCTTGCCACCCCCGATGCGGCTCGTCCTCGACGGTGCGGCGCCGGGGGTACCGGAGAAGTTCCGCATCGCTGCCGCGCGGGTCGACGACGAGGTACACGCCGAATTCCGGGTCGCTTCCTACGCGCGGCTCGCACAACCCAGCGAGCTCAGTCTCACCCGGTCGACGGTGCTCTGCGAAGCCAACGGCACCGCCACCGTGACCGGAAGAATCGGGGGCAGGCAGATCGACTTCGCCGGCGCGGGTGTATTCGAGTTCCTCTATGGCTGAACAGGTTTCGTCGCTGCTGCGGCGCTCGATCGAGCACCTCGCCGAGGAGGGGCCCGCCGGTTACCGGCTGCTCCTGCAACAGCTGGGGCCGCTGGTGGTCGAACTCGACGTGGACGGCGAGACCTTCGCACTGTCGGGTGGACACGAACTCCAGGTCACCGATGGCGGCGCGGACGCCCCCGCTGTGCGGATACGCACCTCCCGTTCCGCCATTCTCGACGTGCTGGATGCGACGGTCGGCCTCGGGGATGCCGTGGACACCGACAAGCTGTGCGTCCGAGGCACACTCGACGATGTACTGCGCGCACACGACACGCTTCTCGCCTACGTCCACGCCGCGGTCCGGGCGCCGGCACACCCGGCCCTGCTGAGAGCACTCCGCGCGGGTGCGCCATGACGTGCGTGTCGACGCCCGCGTCGTGCACCCCGCGCCCCACCGTCGTCGTTCTGGGCGCCGGAATCGCCGGCCTCACCGCGGCACATGAGCTGGCCGACCGCGGTTTCGACGTCACGGTGTACGAGCCGCGGGAGGACGAACGCAACGGATTCGACACCGCGACTCCCGGCAGCCATCCCCCGGTCAAGCTCGGCGGCCTTGCCGCATCCCAGTTCTCGACCATCGGCCCCGTCGGCGGCAGCCCGGCGGAACTGCGTCCGTTCCCGGGTCGCCGGGGCAATCCGTGTCCGCCCGAGTGCGCCGTCGCGGGTGAGCACGGCTTCCGCTTCTTCCCGGCCTACTATCTGCACATCTGGGATCTCTTCCAACGCATCCCGGTCTATCAGCGCACCGGTGCCGGCCAATGGCAGCCGACATCACGCACCGTCATGGACAACGTCCGGCGCGTCGTCACCCAGGGCACGACCGTCGACGGCAAACCCTCTCTGGTGTTCCCCCGCGAGCTGCCGCGCAGCCTTGCCGAATTCCTCGGCATTCTCCGCCAGCTCACCCAACTGGGTTTCACCGCAACCGATGTCGCAGCGTTCCAGGGCCGGCTCCTGCGCTACCTGGTGACCAGCCCGTTGCGCCGTGGTCGGGAATTGCAGAACCTGTCCTCCTACGACTTCTTCGTCGGGCGTGACAACGACACGACCGGCAGGCGGCTGTCCTACTCACCGAACTTCGAGGCGTTGCTGCGCGAAATGCCTCGCGTGCTGGCCGCATTCGACCCGCAGTGGGGTGACGCCCGCACGAATATCACCACCTATCTGCAGCTGTACCTGAACATGGACCGCCGCGACGACAAGGCCGACGGCGTGCTCAACGGCCCCACCACCGAGGCGTGGTTCGACAACTGGCATCGGCACCTCGTCGAGCTCGGGGTCCGTTTCGTCGCAGGGGCGGCCGCGCAGCTCACTGCGCCCGACATCGACCCGAGCCTGCCGGCGCACCTGAGGCCCCGGGTGCAGGTCGTGCTGACCGACGGCACCCGGCTGAACCCGGACTACACCGTGGTCGCCGTGGATGCCCCTGCAGCCGAACAGATCACGGCCGCCCTGCGGGTCGCCGGCACCGGTGGCACCGTCGCGGGCCTTGACGGCTTCACGACCTCCGCTCCGCCGCCGGACGGGCCGCTGCAATCGCAGCACACCCGGCCGCCGATCGCACGCGACCCTTGCCTCATGGACGAGATGGGACGCGTGCCCTGGGACCGGTTCCAGACCCTCAGTGGCATCCAGTTCTATTTCGACACGGAGTTCCAGCTGATCCGCGGGCACATGTACTACGCCGGGACCGAGTGGGCGCTGTCATCGATCAATCAGCACGGACTCTGGGAGAACCGACCCCGTCTTGCCCGCGACGGGTACGTCTCGGTGCTCTCGGTCGACATCGGGGATTTCAACGCGCCGTCCCGTCACCTGGTCGACGAGTTGGGACGCGGCAGGGCGGCCCGGGAGTGCACCGCCGACGAGATCGCCGCCGAAGTGTGGCGCCAGATCGTCACCGCCCTGACCAACGATGCCGACAACTCCGCGGAGGAATTGCTGCCCTGGCCCGTCTGGTTTGCGCTGGACCGGGGTCTGGTGATGGCCGACGGGCCGGGCCAGGGCAGGGGCCGGGTGGTCCGCAACGAAACCCCTTACCTGGTACCGATCATCGGGGACTGGGACAACCGGCCCGGTGGTGACCCGTGGAACCCGCACGGCACGTCGTGGAGCTTCGCTCCGACCGAGGAATGGTGGCTGCAGGACCTCGAGCAGCGCCATGTCTGGCAGGCCCGCCACGGCGGCTATCAGGTGCACCACAACTCGGTGGTCTTCGCCGGCACCTGGGCCAGGACATTCACCCGGATGACCTCGATGGAAGCCGCCTGCGAATCAGCCCGGCATGCCGTCAACGCCGTCCTCGATCACTACGTCTGGGTACGATCGGGCGGCCTTGACCGCCGCGAAAACACCACGCTCCCTTGGCTTTTCCCGTACGGGTTCCTCGATCAGGGGCTCTCCAGCCCGATCCGGATGCCTACGCCCGCCGGAGACTACTGCTACATATTCGACGTCGAGAACCGCGAACCCGCCGACACCCGGGCACTGCGCATCCTCGACTCCGAGTATTGCCAGCACTCACTTCCCCACCCGTTGGACACCATCGCCCCATCCGCTGTCCCAGCTCCGTCAGGAGGCCGACCATGACGTACCCACCCGACCACAACCAGCAGATCTACGCCTGTCTGCAGGCCTGGCGGCAGTTTCTGGAGCCGCTGACCGCCATGGCAGCCATGGCCGCCGGCATGGCGTACCCGGCTGGCCCGTGGACCGGGCCACCCACGTATCCCATGCCCGGTGCACCGAGCCTGCCGCCGTACCCGCCGACATACCCGGTACCGCCGCAGGCGCCCGCGGCACCGGCCGTCCAGCCCCCGGCCCAGATGCCGGCCGACTACGCACAGCAACTGTTCGGCTATCTGCAGGGCTGGCGACAGCAGCTCGAACAGATGACCGGCGCGCCACCTACGCCCCCGTCGTCGTACGGGAACGACGGGGGATCCCCGGGCCGCCGGCCGCTGCCGCCGGACGCGCCCGATGTCGGCAGAACGTCCCCACCGGCGGACGGCAGTCTCTACCCCAAGCAGGGCACGACAGCACCCGTCGAGCCGCCCAAGTACGCCATGGCGCCTGCCAACCCGGGCGGCAGTCTGATGCCCGGCGAGCAGCTCCAACGCGACAGCCTCAGGCAGGCGGCCGTGGTGGCGCGCGGACCGCAGATCGGCATGGCGCCGGTCGCCGAACTCGGTCGGGTGCGCCAACGTGACGTCACCGGCCCGCGCGTGACCAGCGCGCCGGTCGGGCGCACCGTCGCGGCGAACCCGGCGATCCAAACGGCACCACGGTCGAACTACGCCGCACTCACGAATCGCGCGCTGGGCAACGTCGAGAGCGGCTAAGCCTTCGACTCGGCCTCGGGCTTCGGCTCAGGCTTGGACTTCGACTCCGGCTTGGCGTCGATGCCCGATTCCTTGCGCTGCTGCGGGGTGATCGGCGCGGGAGCATCCGTCAGCGGGTCCACACCGCCGCCGGACTTGGGGAACGCGATGACCTCGCGAATCGAGTCCACCCCGGCCAGCAGCGCGGTGATGCGGTCCCAGCCGAAGGCGATTCCGCCGTGCGGCGGCGCCCCGAAGGCGAAGGCGTCCAACAGGAATCCGAACTTGTCCTGCGCCTCGTCGTGGTCGATGCCCATCATCGCGAACACCCGCTCCTGGATGTCGCGCCGGTGGATACGGATCGAGCCGCCGCCGATCTCGTTGCCGTTGCAGACGATGTCGTAGGCATCGGACAACGCGTTGCCGGGATCGGTGTCGAAGGTGCCCTCCGATTCGACCTTCGGCGCGGTGAAGGCGTGGTGCACGGCCGTCCAGGCACCCGAACCCACGGCCACATCGCCCGAGGCCGTCGCCACATCGGCGGGCTCGAACATCGGGAAATCCACCACCCAGGTGAATGCCCAGGCGGCCGGGTCGATCAGGTCCAGGCGCTTGGCGATCTCGATGCGGGTGGCGCCCAGCAGCGCCCGCGCCGTGCGGGCCGGGCCTGCCGCGAAGAACACGCAGTCACCGGGCTTGGCACCGACGTGGGCGGCCAGGCCGTCACGCTCGGCGTCGGTGAGGTTCTTGGCCACCGGGCCAGAGAGAGTGCCGTCCTCGCCGACCAGCACGTAGGCCAGGCCCTTGTGGCCACGCTGCTTGGCGAACTCCTGCCAGCCGTCGAGCGTGCGGCGCGGCTGCGACGCTCCGCCCTCCATCACGACCGCGCCCACGTACGGGGCCTGGAACACCCGGAACGGGGTGTCCTTGAAGTACTCGGTGCACTCGATGAGTTCGACGCTGAACCGCAGGTCGGGCTTGTCGGAACCGAACCGGCGCATCGCATCGGCGTAGCTGATGCGCGGCAACGGCAGCGGCAGTTCATAACCGATCGTCGACCAGACCGCCCGCAGGACCTGCTCGGCGATCGCCATGACATCGTCGGCGTCGACGAAGCTGAGCTCCATGTCCAGCTGGGTGAACTCGGGCTGCCGGTCGGCGCGGAAGTCCTCGTCGCGGTAGCAGCGCGCAATCTGGTAGTAGCGCTCCATGCCCGCCACCATGAGCAGCTGCTTGAACAGCTGCGGGCTCTGCGGCAGCGCGTAGAACGAGCCGGGCTGCAGACGCGCGGGCACCAGGAAGTCGCGGGCGCCCTCGGGCGTCGAGCGGGTCAGCGTCGGGGTCTCGATCTCGACGAAGTCGTGCTCGGACAGCACTCCACGGGCGGCCGCGTTCACCTTGGAGCGCAACCGGATTGCGTTGCCCGGGCCCTCACGGCGCAGATCCAGGTAGCGGTACTTGAGCCGGGCTTCCTCGCCGGCGGTCTCGTCGAGCTGGAACGGCAGCGGGGCACTCTCGGACAGCACGGTCAGCGAGGTGGCGTTCACCTCGATCTTGCCGGTCGCGATGTCGGGGTTCTCGTTGCCCTCCGGACGGACCTCGACCACGCCGGTGACGGCGACGCAGAACTCGGCGCGCAACCGGTGCGCGGCGGCGAGCACATCACCTTCACGGAACACCACCTGCGACACACCCGACGCGTCGCGCAGGTCGATGAAGATGACGCCGCCGTGATCACGGCGACGCGCGACCCATCCCGCCAAGGTGACCGTTTGACCGGCATCCGCGGCCCGCAATGAACCGGCGGCATGACTGCGCAGCACGAAAACTCCTGAATGTTGAGATCAGACGGGTGGTGACGAGTGACCAGTCTAGAGAGTCGCCTGCGGCGGTAACTTGGCAGCAGTGAACTCCCCCATCGCCGTCATCGGCCCGGGCGCCATCGGATCCACCGTCGCCGCGCTGCTACACGCCGCCGGCCGGACCGTCCTGCTGTGCGGACGGACCCCACGCGACGGCGTCGAGGTCCGGCCCGACGACGGGGATCCCATCCGGGTGCCGGGCCCGGTGCACACCGATCCGTCCTCGGTCGACGGCCCGCTCGACGTGGTGTTTCTCGCCGTCAAGGACACCCAGAACGCACAGGCAGCGGCCTGGCTGGACCGGTTGTGCGACGAGAAAACCGTGGTGTGCGCGCTGCAGAACGGTGTCGAGCAGGTCGAGCGGGTATCCGAGGTCAGCCGGTACACGGACGAGGCCCACGTCGTGCCGGCAGCGGTGTGGATCTCATCGGAGATGCAGCCCGGCGGCTGGGTGCGGTTGCGCAGCGAGGCCCGGTTGGTGCTGCCGGACACCCCGGCGGCGGCGACCGTGGCCGACACGGTGCGCGGTACCGGGATCGTCGTCGAACGCGATCCAGATTTCCGCAGCGCGGCCTGGCGCAAGCTGCTGGTCAACGCCGTGGTCGGGTTCATGGTGCTGGCCGACCGGCGCGCGGGGATGTTCCGCCGTGACGACGTGGCCGCGCTGGCGCGGCGCTATCTGACCGAGTGCCTGGCCGTGGCCCGCGCCGATGGCGCCGGCCTGGGTGACGAGGTGGTCGACGAGATCGTCGGCATGCTGGCCGCGGCGCCGGAGGACCTGACCACCTCGATGCTGACCGACCACCAGGCCGGCCGGCCTCTGGAGTGGGATATCCGCAACGGTGTCATCGCCCGCAAGGCGGCGGCGTACTGCCTGCCCACCCCGATCAGCGATGTCGTCGTCCCACTGCTGGCCGCGGCCGGCGACGGGCCGGGCTGACCCGCCACTAGACACTCTCCCCTAGGGTGTCTGGTCATGGCCCGGACCTATGAGTGTGAACGCGTCGAGTTGGACTTCATCGACCGTGCGCCGTTCCGCTTCGTCAGCACCGTCGACCTCGCCATCACGCCCGAGCAGCTGTTCGAGGTACTCAGCGACGCGACCTCCTGGCCACAGTGGGCCACCGTCATCACCAATGTGGAATGGACCAGCCCCGAACCCCGTGGTGTCGGCACCACCCGCACGGTCACGATGCGCGGGCACATCACCGGCGATGAGGAGTTCCTGGCGTGGGAACCCTTCTCCCACATGGCTTTCCGCTTCAACACCAGCACCTCGAACGCGATTTCGGCGTTTGCCGAGGACTACCGCGTCGTGGAGACGGCCGACGGCTGCCACCTGACCTGGGTGATGGCGATGAAGCCCAGCGGGCTCGCCGGGCGGCTCGGCATGACCATGGGTCAGCCGGTGATGGCATGGCTCTTCCAGCGGTTCCTGCACAACCTGCGCCGTTACAGCAACGAGCGATACGGCAAGTAGGGCGTCAGCCCAGCCCTTCCCACGCGACGCGTCGCGCCACGTCGGGATCGGCGACGGTCTCGTCGCGCGTGGAACGGATCACCCGGGTCAGGCGCTGCTCGACGTCGTACTGCGGCCAATCGGCGACCTCGGCCCGGGCGAAATCCAGCCAGGTGCGTTGCATCCGCCGACCCACCGACGGCTGGACGCGCCGGCCCAGCGGATGCAGCTTGCGCCCCAGATACGACCCGTAGCTGTGCTGGATGTGCACGATCTCGCTGCCGTGGGTGGCGCCAAGGCCCAATACCTTCAACGTCCAGGTGGTGTGGTCGAACCGGTACACGTGAGTCGGTGCGTGCCCACTGTAGGCATCGGCGAACGCCCAGGTCGGCGCCCCGAACATGACGTCGGAGCCGAACGCGATCAACGCCCGGCGGCGCGGGAGATCCGGATAGGCGGCCAATACCCGATCGCGATCGTGCGGGGTTCGGCGGCGCAGATAGTCCTCGACACCGGCCAACGTCGTCGGCAGCATCGGCGGCTTACCCCAGGCGAACATCGATGCCTCGTGGCTGTTGGTGCCGATGATCAACGGCACCGCGGACACCGCGCCCGCACGTGCGGCTTCGGTCGGGTGCAGCGGCAGCAGGTCGACACCGTGGGTCAGCCCGTAGGCCAACGTCGGTGTCTGCTGCGCACTCTCGAGCTGTAGCTGACCGGCCGCGCGGCGCAACTGACGCTGCGGCAGCACCTTGAGCGCCTCGGCGCCCACCCCGAGCAGTTGCATGAAACGCCGCGACTGGCGGGCCCGGTCTTCGCGATCGGCGATCAGCGGCAGCGCCGGACTCTGGGCGATGGCCCGGGCGAACAGACCGTCGGCCGCCGGGCTGGCCAACAGCGCCAACACCGATGTGGCCCCGGCCGATTCACCGAACACCGTCACCTGTTCGGGATCGCCGCCGAATGCCGCGATGTTGTCGCGCACCCACTGCAGCGCGGCGATCTGGTCGCGCAGGCACAGATTGTCGTCGAATCCCTCGCCCAGGTCACCGAGCTCGAATCCGCCAAACACGCCGAGCCGATACGTGACATTGACGACGACCACGTTGCCGTTGGCTGCCAGCCGCGAGCCGTTGTACAGCTGCAACTGGCCGGCGCCGTAGACGAACGCCCCGCCGGGGATCCACACCATCACCGGCAGCGATCCACCCGTATCGGGCGACCACACCGTGACCGTCAGGCAAGCCTCGTCGCGGACCTTGGGGTCGTCGCGGCCTCCCCCGACGAACGAACGCCCTTGTGGCGGCAACGGGCCGTGCTCGACGGCGTCGCGCACCCCGGTCCAGGGCACCACGGGCCGCGGCGCCAGGAAGCGCAGCGCGCCGATGGGCTGCTGGGCGTACTCGACACCCCGCCATACGCTGACCCCGCTTTCGCGGGTGCCGCGTAGCCGCCCCAGCGAGGTGTGGGCGATGGTCGCATGTTCCGCAACGACGGACACGTGTGAATCCTAATGTGGCAAGCTGAACGGGCTGTTGAGCACGCACCTACCGGCGAATGCGATGGAGTGACGCGATGACCTTCAACGAGGGTATGCAGATCGACACGAGCACCACCTCCAGTACCGGCGGTGGCCGTGGCCCCGGCCGTGGCATCGCGATCGGTGGAGGGATGGGCGGTCTGTTGATCGTGGTGCTCGCGTTGTTCCTCGGTGTGGACCCCGGCACCGTGATGCCTCAACAACAGCAGCAAATCGACACCAGCGGCGCCGGGGGCGAGGGATTCGATCTGAGCCAGTGCAAGACCGGCGCCGACGCCAACTCGAAGGTCGAATGCCGCGTGGTCGCCACCGGTAACTCCGTGGACGGCGTGTGGCAGCAACTGCTCAAGGGCTACACCCGCCCGCACGTGCGACTGTTCAAGGGTCAGGTCCAGACCGGCTGCGGTCCGGCCACCAGTGACGTCGGGCCGTTCTACTGCCCGGTGGACAAGACGGCCTACTTCGACACCGACTTCTTCCAGGTGCTCGTCGACCAGTTCGGTTCCAGCGGAGGCCCGCTCGCGCAGGAGTACGTGGTAGCCCACGAGTTCGGTCACCACGTGCAGGACCTCCTGGGGGTTCTCGGCCGGGCCCAGCGTGACCCTGAGGGCGCCAAGGGCGCGGGCGTGCGCACCGAACTGCAGGCCGACTGCTACGCCGGCGTGTGGGCGCACTACGCGTCGATCACCCGGCAGGAGGGCACCGACGTGCCGTTCCTGGAACCGCTGAGCGACAAGGACATCACCGACGCGTTGTCGGCGGCCTCCTCGGTGGGCGACGACCGGATCCAGAAGCAGGCCACCGGCCGGATCAACCCCGAGGCCTGGACCCACGGTTCCTCCGAGCAACGCCAGAAGTGGTTCACCATCGGATACCAGACCGGTGATCCGAACAAGTGCGACACCTTCGCCGCGAACAACCTTGGCTAGGGCCACCACCCCCGTCGACGCGGTAGCCGAGCGCTACCTGGACACCTATGCGCGCCTCGACCCGTGCGCAGCAACAGAACTGGGTATCACCGGACACGACGACGACGTCACCGACTACTCCCCGCAGGGAGTGACGGCACGCGCCGAGGCGGCCCGTGCCACCTTGCGGGAGCTCGTTGGGATCGAACCCGTCGACGACGTCGACGTGGTCACCGTGGCCGCACTGCGCGAGCGCCTCGGCGCGATCGTCGACGTGCACGATGCCGGCCTGGACCTGGGCGAGCTCAACGTCATCGCGTCGCCGCTGCAGACCATGCGTGACGTATTCGACCTGATGCCCACCGATACCGAGGATGATTGGGCGCTGATCGCCGCGAGGTTGGCGAAAGTACCCGAGCGGGCCGCAGGTTATGCGGACGCATTACGCGAAGCGTCCGGCACCGGCCACGCCCCCGCCCTGCGCCAGGTCACCCGCGGGGTCACCCAGTCCCGCCAGATCGCCCAGTTGTTCGCCGAGATGTGCACCGGCGCGGCGCCGGCAACCCCGCGACTTCAGGCGGAGTTGCAGCAGCGCAGCGACGCCGCGGCCGACGCCTACCGGCAATTGGGCGATGTGCTGCGTGAGGAGATCGCCCCACGGGCCCGTCAATCCGACGCCTGCGGGCGCGACGCCTACGGGCTCATGTCGCGGTTGTTCCTGGGTACCTCCGTCGATCTCGACGAAGCCTACGAGTGGGGTTTGGGGTTGCTCGATGCCGTTGTGGCCGAGCAGGAATCGATCGCCCAACAGCTCTATCCGGGTGCCACGGTCGCCGAGACGCTGCGCCGGCTCGACGAGGAGCCGCGATACGTCATCAGCGGTACGGACGCCCTGCAGGCCTGGATGCAGCAGCTCTCCGATCGCGCGGTGGAATCACTGGCCGGCACCCACTTCGACATCGAGGGGCCGCTTCGCACGCTTGAGTGCCGGATCGCGCCGACCCAGACCGGCGGCATCTACTACACCGGGCCGTCCGAGGACTGGTCGCGCCCCGGGCGCATGTGGTGGTCGGTACCGCCCGGGATCGAGCGATTCCACACCTGGCAGGAAACGACCACGGTCTTCCACGAAGGCGTCCCCGGCCACCATCTGCAGATCGGCCGCGCGGTGGCCCTGGCCGATCGGCTCAACCGGTGGCGGCGGCTGGGTTGTTGGGTGTCGGGCCACGGTGAGGGCTGGGCCCTGTACGCCGAGCGGTTGATGGCCGAGCTCGGCTGGCTCGACGATGCCGGCGACCGGATGGGAATGCTTGACGCGCAACGATTCCGCGCGGCCCGGGTGGTCCTCGACATCGGTGTGCACTGCGGCCTGACCGCGCCCGACGGTGAGGTGTGGGACGCCGAGCGGGCATGGAACTTCCTGACCTCACATTCGGCCATGGCCGAGGAGAACCTGCGCTTCGAGCTGGATCGCTATCTGGGCTGGCCGGGGCAGGCACCGTCGTACGCCATCGGGCAGCGGATCTGGCACGAACTGCGCGACGAGACCCTGCGCCGGGGATCGTCGTTGCGGGAATTCCACAGCCGCGCACTCGATCTGGGTGGACTGCCACTCGATGTGCTCAGATCGGCGTTGTCGTCCGGCTGACCGGTAACAGACACTGGTGTCATGGACCCCGCACTGGAACCCGACAACAAGGACTGGACCTGGGTACTGTCCCGCTGCTGCCCTGAGTGCGGGTTCGACCCGACGGTGGTGCACCGGAGCGAGGTGGCCGGCCGGATCCGCGACGATGCCGCACTGTGGGTGTCCCGCCTGCACCGCCCCGGGGTAGGTGTCCGGGCTCGTGCGGACCGCTGGTCGATTCTGGAATACGGCTGCCATATCCGTGACGTGCACCGGATCTTCGAGCACCGGGTGCAGTTGATGCTGACCGAGCACGATCCGCACTTCCCCAACTGGGATCAGGATGCCACCGCGATCGCCGACGACTACGGGTCGCAGGACCCGGGGACCGTCGCGACCGAGCTGTTCGAGGCGGCCGGGGTGGTCGCCGACACCTACGATCGCGTGCCGGCCGACGCCTGGTCGCGCCGCGGGTTGCGCAGCAATGGCAGCGAGTTCACCGTCGCGACGATCGCGATCTACCACCTGCACGACATCGTCCACCACGCGCACGACGTCGCGGAGATGTGAGTCCCACCGCGCTCAGCCATTGACCAGATTGAACACATATCGTTAATGTGTTCAAATGTCCGAGCCCGAGCGAACCGTGTCACCCGCACTGCTCGTTGCCACCGCGGAGACCCTGAGGCATTTGGGCCCAAGGCAATTCAGCCTTACCGCAGTAGCTGAGGCTGCCGGCGTATCCCGCGGCACCGTGCATAACGCGCTCGGCAGCCGCGACAACGCCATCAAGGTCGCGCTCGATCACCTGACGACGGCATTCATCGAGACCGTCGCCGCCGCGCTGGAGCACGAGACCTGCCTGACCGGTCAGGTCGCCGCCGCGGCGGGGGTCATCTGCGCGCACCGGCAGCAATCCGACTCGGTCATCGCCAGCGGATTCAACGAGAGCATCGTGGTGTTGCTGCTGCGCAATACCGGCGACGACTTGATGCGGCGCTCGATCGAGCTGTGGAAGCCGCGGGTGCGCGCGGCCCAGGAGCGCGGCGAGGTCGGTGCCGACATCGCACCGGCCCGGGCCAGCGAGTGGATCGTGCGAATGCTGATGAGCTTCGAACTTCTCCCACCCATCGGCGTGAACCTCGACAGTCCACGTGCGGTGAAACGATTCGTGTCCGACCACATCGTCGTCGGCCTGACCGGAAGGCAGTAATGAGCACGCCCGATTACGAGGTGGCGATCATCGGCGCCGGCCCCGGTGGCATCGCCACAGCACACATGTTGCGCCAGAAGGGTATCCGCGACTTCGTCATCATCGAACGCGGCAACGACTTCGGCGGCACCTGGCGCGACAACCACTACCCCGGCCTGGCCGTCGACATCCCCACCCTGTGGTACCAGCTGTCGTTCGCCCCCAACCCGAACTGGAGCAGGTTCTTCGCGCCCGGCCCGGAAATCGGCCGTTATCTGCAGGACACCGCCGCCGATCTCGGACTCTACGAACACCTGCGCCCCAACTCCGAGGTGATCCGCCAGCAGTGGGACGACACACACGGCTTGTGGCGATTGGAGATCCGCGACGGAGCGCCGGTGACCGCACGGTTCCTGGTCAGTTCCGTCGGCGGATACGTCAACGCCAAGAACACTGTCGACATCGAGGGCGTCGAAGACTTCACCGGAACCATCCTGCGCCCCAACGCCTGGGACGACAGCTATGACACCAGCGGCAAGCGCATCGCCGTGATCGGGACCGGATCATCCGGCGTCCAGATCACCGGCGCCCTGTCCGCGGAGGCCGCCAATCTCGATGTCTACCAGCGCACTCCGGCCTGGGTGCTGCCGAAGGTCGACTTCGACATCTCGCCGCGGATGCGCCGGTTGTTCCGGCTGCCCGGAGTGGTCCCAGCTGTCAATGCGGCGGGCCGGCTCGCCATGGACATCTTCATGGTGGCACCCATCATCCACGTGTTCTCCCGGCTGCCGGACAAATGGTTGCGCCGCTTCATGCCGCTCTACGATGGCTGGTCCCGGCTGCTGTACAAGCTGCTGCTGCGCGCTGTCGTCGACGACCCGGCGACCCGGCGAGAGTTGGTGCCGCGCTACGGCATCTTGGCCAAGCGGCCGGTGATCTCAAGCGCATTCCTGCCCGCGCTGAACAATCCGAACACCAACCTGATCACCACACCGATCGAGCGGATCACCACAACCGGGATTCGCACCGCCGACGGCGTCGACCACCCGGCCGACCTGCTGGTGCTGGCCACCGGCTACGAACTCTGGATCGACCCGGAGACCTACCGCCCGGACACGATCCTGGGCGCATGCGGTTTCGACCTCGCCCAGTACTACCGGGCGCACGGCCTGCAGAGCTACGCGGGCACGGCCCACCCGCGCCTGCCCAACCGCTGGGAGATCGTCGGCCCGCTCGGTTTCGTCGGATTCGCCTGGCTGGACTATGTCGAGACGGTCGCCGCACACGCCGTGCGGATCATCGATGAGACCCGCCACCGCGGCGCTCAGGTCGCCGCCGTCAGCCAGGACGCGTTCAACCTGTGGAACGAGCGGATGCGTCGCGACGGCCGCGTCGCGTACCTGTACTACACCGCGGCATCGGGCCTGAACACCTATTTCGTCAACTCCCAGAACGAAACCCCGTACTACCGGCCGCAGACCATCACCGGATCCCGGCAGTTCGCCCGGCACTCCCCGCTGTCCGACTACGAGTTCACCAATGTCCGCGTCTCCGCCCTACCCGAGGAGCAATCCGCATGAGCAACACCGATACCCCACTGGCCGGGCGCGTTGCCTACGTCACTGGTGCCGCCCGTGGGCAGGGCCGCTCGCATTGTGTGCGGCTGGCCCGCGCCGGCGCCGACATCGTCGCGCTGGACGCCTGCGCGCCGGTCGCCGAGCACAACGGGTATGCCGCCGCCACCCCGGAGGAGCTCGCCGAGACCGTGGCATTGGTCGAGGGTGAGGGACGCAAGATCCTGGCCCGCGAGGTCGATGTGCGCGACGCCGAGGGCCAACGCCGCCTGGTGGCCGATGCGGTCGAACAGTTCGGCCGGCTCGACATCGTCGTCGCCAATGCCGGTGTGCTCAACTGGGGCCGGTTGTGGGAGATTCCGGCACAGCAGTGGCAGGACATCATCGATGTGAATCTCACCGGGCTCTTCCACACCGTGCAGGCGGTGGTGCCTCCGATGATCGAAGCGGGCAACGGCGGTTCGATCATCGCGATCAGCTCGGCCGCGGGGATCAAGGCCGTTCCCGGCTGTGCGCACTACTGCGCCAGCAAGTTCGGTGTCGTCGGGCTCACCAATTCACTCGCTGTCGAGCTGGGCGAGTTCGGTATCCGGGTGAACTCGGTCCACCCCTACGGCACCGACACCCCGATGGGCAACGACCTGTCGATGTACAAAGTGCTGCAGGACCATCCGAACTACATCCACAGCTTCTCCCCCGGCGCGCTGCCGACGGATTCGCTCATCGCACCGGACAACATCTCCGACATCGTCGTGTGGCTGGCCAGCGATGCCTCGGCATTGGTCACCGCCGCCCAGATCCCGGCAGACAAGGGGTATCTCAAGATCTGAGCGGCGGCGCCGGTCTACAGCCGCGAGTGGGCCGAGATGGTGGTATCGGTGGTGCGCAGCGGCCGGATCAGCGCGTCCTGGCTGAACGACGCGATGAGCTCACCCTCTTCGGTGTGCACCGCGCCGCGCACGTACGACATGCCCGAGCCGACCTGGGTGCTCTCATGGCTGTAGAGCAGCCAGCCGTCCCAGCGGACCGGCTCGTGGAAACTCACCGTGACAGTCATCGGCGCGGTCGAGACGGTGAGATGAGCCTGGGCGGTACCGATGCCCTCGTGGGCCCGCATGGTGGTCGAAATACCCAGGTGCCCAGTGAAGTACGCGATCAGCGCCTTGGCCAGATCGTCACGGGCCGGCACCGGGTCATAGTGCAGCCAGGCGTACAGCTCGGGGGGACCGACCTCGTCGGGGCTGTTCACGTCCACCACGTCGACGAGCCGAAGCTCGCGGCCGATCATCGGCATGTGCGAGACGTTCGAATCGGCCGGGCCCGCGACCTCGGGCCGCGGCAGGTGATGGCGGATCACGTCACCGGACGGCACATCGGTGAACACCGTGATGGTGATGCAGCGCTTGCCGTTCTGCGACGCGGCGACCACCGCGGTGGCCGTGGACCGGCCTTCGCTGATCACATCGATGTCGAGTTCCACCGGCGGTCCGACCATCACCGCGCGGGCGAACACCGCGTGCACCGAGCGAATCGACTTGTCCGGAAACCGTTTGGCCGCTGCGACGATGGCTGCACCCACGATCTGGGTTCCTTCCACCACCTGACGCTCGTCGACACCGGCGATGCCGGTCTGCACGGTGAAGCGGTTCTCCCCCGCCGGTTCGGCGTCGAACAGGTCGAGCAGCATCTGCAGCGTCCACTGCGCCGGCTCGGCCTCTTTTGGTTCGGCTGTCATCGTCCTTGTTCCTTTCATGCATTGATGACTGTCTCGGCGAATTCCGAAATAGTTTGGGGTGCCGCGAAATCGGCGAACCACACGTAGAAGCGTTCGACCCCCTGGGCCGACAGCCCGGCGAAATGGGCGGTGAGTTCGGCAGCGTCACCGCACACCAGCCCGTCGCCGAGGTGCCCGAACAACCGGGTGCTGCGGTCGGTCACCGTCGAGCGGTCGGCGTCTCGACCCACGAAGCCGACCATCTGCTGTAGCGAGACCCGCGCCGAGCCCACCGTCGGCAGCAATGTGGGCAGTCTATCGAGCTGATGCGACGGGATGTTCCACCAGTCGGCATGAGTCCGTACCAGTTCCATCATGTGCTTGCCGGTTCCGCCCAGTACCAATGGAATTCGACGGGCCGGCCGCGGCGTCTGCGCTCGTTCGTCGTCACCGTCCCAGTACTGGTGCAGCAGCCGCAGATTCTCACCGAGCCTGCGTACCCGCGCCGCGGCGTCACCGGTCTCGATACCGAACCGCTCGAACTCCTGCGGCCACGAACCTGAGCCCAGGCCGAGCTCGAACCGGCCGCCGCTGGCTGCCGACAACGTGACGGCCTGTTTGGCCAGCACTGCCGGATGCCGGAAGGCGTCGCACAGCACCAGGTGGCCGATCTGGAGCCGCTCGGTGCGGGCCGCCACCCACGTGGCGACAGTCATTGCCTCCCAGATGTTCTGGTGCGTCGCGCCCGGGGCTTCCAGATGGTCGATGAACGCGATGCCGTCGAATCCACTGGCCTCGGCCACCCGCGCACGCTCCACGACGTCATCGACGTCCAGCCGTACCTGGGGCAGGAACAGGAACCACTCACTCACATCGCTGCTCCGCCCGCAGTCGATCCAACACAGTAATCACAAGCCGCCTATTGCTTCTACAGAACCGGTAACGTCATTCTCGCAAGTGCAGCATGACGGAGGTGATGGCGCAATGGTCAGGCCGGCCGAACGACCGTCCGACGGCGCACGCGCCGAGGCACAGGCGGACCGGGCCCGCCGCTTCATGAAATCGGCCCTGACCATCCTGGGCGAGACGGGACGCACCGACTTCACCGTGTTGGAGGTCGTGGAACGCTCCAAGACCTCATTGAGGTCGTTCTACCAGCACTTTTCCACCAAAGACGAGCTGCTGCTGGCCCTCATCGACAAGATCATGGCCGAGTCCACACAGCGCTGGCGCGCCGACACCGACGGGCTGCCCGGACCCGAAGCACTGCGGTCACTCATCGAGCGCATCACCATCCCTGCGTCGTCGAGCACCCAGGACAGCATCAACCGCGGCCTGACCTTCTACAACGACCATCTCGCCGAGTCGTTGCCCCGTGAGTACGCCCGGGTGCTGGCGCCGTTGCACGAGCTCATCGGCGACATCCTGCGACGCGGAATGGACTCGGGAGCCTTCCGTCCCGACATTGACATCCAGAGCACCGCGGCCCTGATCATGCAGTCCGTGCTGGGTGCGATGCGCCTGCGTTCACTCGGCGTGGAACTCAACGGAACGCCGATCGACGGCGAGCACATCTACGAGTTCTGCGTGCGCGGCCTACTGGCACCCGAATCTGCCACCTGAACAGCGCTTTTACGCGATTTTGAGCGATCGCCCGAATGGGCTCGTCGCCGCTGGTCATCACGTGGTAACGTCATTACCAGTTTCGAAAACAAGACTCTTCCAGGAGGCGAACATGCCGTCACGCGAGCTTCCCTATCCGGTGTTCGACGCCGACAACCACTTCTATGAGCCCAAGGAAGCGCTCACCAAATTCCTGCCCGAGCACCGCAAGGGCGTCATCGACTACATCGATGTGCACGGCCGCACGAAGATCGTGGTGCGCAACCACATCAGTGACTACATCCCGAACCCCACGTTCGAGGTCGTCGCCCGGCCCGGCGCCCAGGAGGAGTACTTCCGTCACGGCAGCGGCGGCAAGAGCTACCGCGAGGTGATGGGCAAGCCCATGAAGGCCATCCCGGCGTTCCGCAATCCCGAAGCGCGCCTTGAGGTTCTGGACAGCCTCGGCCTGGACTACACGATCATGTTCCCGACGTTGGCCAGCCTGGTCGAGGAGCGCCTGAAGGACGATCCGGACCTGATCCTCGACATCATTCACGCGCTCAACGAGTGGATGTACGAGACCTGGCAGTTCAACTACGAGGGCCGGATCTTCTCGACACCGGTCATCAACCTCGGCGTCGTCGACCGTGCGCTGGAGGAACTCGAGTGGTGTCTGGAACGCGGCGCCAAGACCGTGTTGGTCAGGCCCGCGCCGGTGCCCGGCTACCGCGGCAGCCGTTCGCTGGGTCTGCCCGAATTCGATCCGTTCTGGGATGCCTGCGTCAAAGCCGGTATCCCCGTGTGCATGCACGCCTCCGACAGCGGTTATTCCCAGTACCTCAACGATTGGGAGCCGGCCGAGGAGTTCACGCCCTTCAAGCCGACCTCGTTCCGGATGGTCGCGATGGGCAAGCGGCCGATCGAGGACACCATGGCCGCACTGGTCTGTCACGGTGCGCTGACCCGCAATCCGGATCTGCGCATCCTGTCGGTGGAGAACGGCGCCTCCTGGGTGCCGTACCTGTTCTATCAATTCAAGGACGTCTACTCGAAGATGCCGCAGGAGTTCCCCGAGGACCCGGTCGAGGCCTTCAAGCGTGCCATCTACGTCGCCCCGTTCTGGGAGGACGATTTCAAGAAGATGGCCGACCTGTGCGGTATCGACCGCATCATCTTCGGATCCGACTGGCCACACCCCGAGGGGCTGGCCGATCCGATCAACCTGGTCGACGACCTGCAGGCACATGGCCTCGACGAAGAGGGTGTCCGAAAGGTCATGGGCGGCAACCTGGTCGACCTGTTCAAGGTCGAGAACAAGAAGGTGTACCGGCCCGATGTCCCGGCGCTCGTCCTGAACTGATCCAGTCCTCCTCACACCCAAGAAGCTGGGCCGACTTTATGACCGATGTGGCAAATCCCGAACAGATGCTGTTCACCTCCACCGCGCAGGCCTTCCTGGAAAAGGAGGTGCCGCTGACCCGCGTGCGCCAGCTGCACGCCGAGGGAGTCGCGTTCGACTCCCAGTGGTGGGGCCGCGCAGCGGAATTGGGTTGGGCCAGCCTGCTGGTGCCCGAGGAGCTCGGCGGCGGCAGCCCGTCCGGGGACGGCGTCACCGACCTGGCGCTGCTCGCCGAGCAGGCCGGCCGCACGGTGGCGCCCGGCCCGTTGCACCCGGTCAGCATCGTGCTGGCCGGCCTGGTCGAAGCACCCAGCGGGCATGAGGAATTGATCGAGGCTCTGGTGTCCGGCGAGACCGTGGCGTCCTGGGCGGCCTATGAGCCCAACCGGCCGTTCGGGGCCCTGCAGTCCGCCACCGGCATCGGCACCACGGCAACCCGCACCGCATCGGGGTACCGGATCGACGGTGTCAAGGACCGCGTCGAAGCCGGCGACCAGAGCGGCACGGTGCTGGTGGTGGCCGTGTGCGACGGGCAGATCCGGCAGTTCGCCGTGCCCACCGATACGGCCGGGGTCACGGTCACCCCGCAGAAGTCGGTGGACCTGGTCAAGCGTTATGCCCGAGTGCAATTCGACGGCGTCGAGGTCGGCGAATCCGCCGCGGTGGGGTCCGCCGAGCAGACGCCGGCCATCATCGAACGCCAGCGCCAGGTGGCCCTGCTGCTGCAGTGCGCCGAGATCGTCGGAATCCTCGACGCGGTGCTCACGATGACCAATCAGTGGCTCGTCGACCGGCACAGCTTCGGTCGCCCGTTGGCCTCGTACCAGGCCCTCAAGCATCGCGCGGCCGACATGAAGATGTGGTTCGAAGCCGCGCGCGGCACCACGGCAGGTGCGGTGGCCGCGGTG
This sequence comes from Mycobacterium sp. DL99, assembly GCF_004762045.1. GTDB lineage: Bacteria > Actinomycetota > Actinomycetes > Mycobacteriales > Mycobacteriaceae > Mycobacterium. The sequence continues at coordinate 2,823,627 of NZ_SJOM01000007.1, read as the reverse complement.
GCCGAACGTTCCCCGGACGCACCGAAGCTCGTCAGCGTCGCGAAAGCCTATGTGGCCGAACGCGCTCCAGTGATGCTGCAGGACTGCGTGCAACTACACGGCGGCATCGGCGTGACCTGGGAACACGACCTGCATCTGTACCTGCGCAGGGTCTCCCTGTACCGAGCCATGTACGGCTCACCCGAAGACCACCATCGCGCGGTGTACGCGCTGAGCCGCAAGATCCGCGCAGCCGAGGAGGTTGGGGCATGACTGACACCGTGAGCACGACCGCCACGACTGAGTCTGCCGAAGAATTCGCCCTGCGCGCCCGGACCTGGCTGGCCGAGAACATGCCGTCCATCGATCCGGACAACCCCCCGTTCTCGGTGCGTGCCGAAACCGAATCCTGGGAGCGCGCAAAGGAACTGCAGAAGCGCCTCTTCGAAGGTGGATTCGCGGGCATCTGCTTTCCGCGCGAGTACGGCGGCCTGGGACTGGATTATGCGTACCAGAAGGCGTTCAACGACGAGTGCACCGCGTATGAGATGCCGCTGATCCTCAACACTCCCTCGTTCACCATCTGCGGCGCGACGATTCTCGACATGGGCAGCGAAAAGCAGAAGCGCGAGCGCATTTCAGCCGCGATCCGCGGTGACGAGGTGCTCTGCCAGTTGTTGTCCGAGCCCAGCGGCGGGTCGGACCTGGCCGGTGTGATCACCCGCGCAGAGCTGAAGGGCGACACGTGGATCATCAACGGCGCCAAGACCTGGAGCACCAGTGCATTTGCCGCCGACTACGGGTTGATGCTGGCCCGCACCGATTGGACCGTGCCCAAACACGAGGGCCTGACGATGTTCCTGGTGCCGCTGAACGCTCCGGGTATCACGATGCGCCGCATCACCGAGGTGAACGGTAACGAGGAGTTCTGCGAGGAGTTCTTCGATAACCTGGAGCTTCCCGCGGACGCCGTGGTGGGCGAGGTCAACGACGGCTGGACGGTCGCCTCGCGCCAGCTGCACCACGAACGTCGCGCTGTCGGGGGCGGATCCGAGTTCGCCAGCGGGACCGGGGCCGAGAACGCGAACGAGATGCCGCCGGATCACATCGCACTCGCCGAGGCCACCGGGCAGGGTGACGACGCCCGGGTCCAGGACCTGGCAGGCCGCGCCCTGGTGCGGCGCATCGTCAAGAAACAGCTCATCGACCACGTCGGCAGCGCCATCGCCAACGGCTCGCTGCCACCCAACGCGGGCACCCTGATCCGGCTGTTCCACGCCGAGACCACCGAACTCGAGGTCGACACCGCGTTGGCCATCGCAGGCACAGCAGGTGTGATCGACGAAGGTTCGGCAGATGTCCCCGGCCTGCTCGACATCGGGGTCCGCTACCTGTCTCGCCAGACAGGGTCGTTGGGCGGCGGCAGTTCGGAGATGGCACGCAATGTGATCGGCGAGCGGATCCTGGGCTTCCCACGCGAACACGCGGCCGACCGCGGCGTGCCGTTCAATGAGGTCAGGCGCAACAAGAGCTGACTGTCCTTCAGCACTGAGGCACGGTCGTGTCGACAGGTTTGCCGCGTACGGTGGGGACCAGTCAACGCAGGGGGAATCCCGATGCCCACCATTCATTTGGAACGAGTGATCGCAGCACCGCTCGAGCAGGTCTTCGACTGGATGGCCGACCCAGCGGGTCTGTCCACCGCACCGCTGGTGCTCCGGTCCCGGTGGGCGGCGGGTTCGTCGGAACCCGCCGTGGGGGCCGTACGGGCGGTGACCGGAGCCGGTATGTGGTTTCGGGAGGAGATCACGGCCTACGACCGCCCGAACAGTTACTCGTATCTGATCATCGGGTCTTTCCCGCCGTTCGATCACGACGGCGGCACACTGACTTTCGCACCCCGCGGCGACGGTACGCACATCGACTGGACGACGAGCTACACCCACCCCGCACGCGCCGGCGGTAAGGCGATGGAGGCCATCAGCTCACGGCTGCTCCCGTGGAATTTCCGCGGCATCCTCGCCAACTGCGCCAGGGCGCTGGAGCACTAGGCAGTCTCTCCAAGAAGACACTTCCCATGATAGGCATCATGCGATTAGCATGATGCCTATCATGCGAAATCCAGCGACGAAGCGTGCCGACAGCAAGCAGGAGTCTCAGGACCGGATCCTCGATGCCGCCGCACGCAGGCTGCGCGAAGAGGGACTGACCGGTGCCGGCATCGCCGCAGTGATGCGCGATGCCGGGCTCACCCATGGCGCCTTCTACTCCCACTTCAGCACCAAGGACGAGCTTGCGGGTGCGGCCTTCGCCCATGCCATCGGCACCGGTCGCCCGCGCTGGATCAAGCCGTCACACGGTGAATCCTGGCGAGCCCGCCTGAGTGGCCTGGCCAAGCGCTATCTCACTCCGGCACATCGCGACGACCTGGCGACCAGCTGCGCCTTCGCCACCTTGGGCTCCGAGGCAGCTCGTGGATCCGACGAATTTCGTGCCGCGTACGAACGCGAGCTCCGCACGTCGCTGTCCGCGATCTGCGGCGACGACACCGACGACGAACGGTTCGACGAGGCCATCGCGCTGATGGCAGTCTGCGTCGGCGGCATGACCCTGTCCCGGGCGGTCGCCGACCCTGAATTCTCCGCGCGCATCTTACGTAGCGCTCGGGCCGCCGCCGCCAAAGTTGCCGAAGACCAACCACATTGAGGAGAACGTCATGGTCAGCGCTGAACCGTACGGAAAGCTGCAGTACAAGGAAATCAACGGTAAGCAGATGGCCTACGTCGACGAGGGTGACGCCGCGGCCGCTTCGGCCATCGTGTTCCAGCACGGCAATCCCACCTCGTCGTACCTGTGGCGCAACGTGATGCCCCACCTGGAAGGCCTCGGCCGGCTGGTGGCGTGCGACCTGATCGGCATGGGCGGCTCCGACAAGCTCGACGATTCCGGGCCGGACCGCTACCACTATGCGGAGCAACGCGATTACCTGTTCAAGCTCTGGGACTCACTGGATCTGGGAGACCGTGTGGTGCTCGTCCTGCACGACTGGGGATCGGCACTGGGGTTCGACTGGGCCAATCAGCATCGCGACCGCGTGGCCGGGATCGCCTACATGGAGGCCATCGCGTCGCCGATGACGTGGGCGGACTGGCCCGACCCGGTGCGGGAGGTCTTCCAGGGTTTCCGCTCCCCCTACGGTGAGTCAATGGTCTTGGAACAGAACATGTTTGTCGAAGGTGTACTCCCCGGAGCGATCCGGCGCACACTGACCGACGAGGAGATGGACCACTACCGCGCGCCGTTCCGCGCGCCAGGTGAAGACCGCCGGCCTACGCTCTCGTGGCCACGCAACATCCCGGTCGACGGCGAGCCCGCCGACGTCGTCGCCATCGTCGAGGACTACGGCAACTGGCTCAAGACCAGCGACGTCCCCAAACTCTTCGTCAACGCCGAACCCGGCGCCATCATGCGCGGGCGCATCCGTGAATTCGTCCGGGCCTGGCCGAATCAGGCCGAAGTGACAGTTTCCGGTTCGCATTTCATTCAGGAGGACAGCCCCGACGAGATCGGTGCGGCCATCGCGGACTTCGTTCGCGGGCTCGCCGGCTAGTTCGTGGAGCTGGCTACGGCCTCGGGAACGACTGACTCGACTTCGCGGTCATCCCAGTCGCTTTCACCGCCAGGAGCATGCCCGCGGGTCAACACGAACAACGCTGTCGCGGCCAGTGCGGCACAGCTGAACATCAGCGTCCCCATCGGCACCGCGCTGTGCTCACCGGCCAGACCTACCAAGGGCGACGCCACGGCGCCGAGGCCGTATTGCACGAATCCGATGATCGCCGAGCCGGTTCCGGCCGCGTACCGGACCTCCCTGATCGCCAGCGTGGTCGCGTTGGCGAAGGTGAAGCCGACGGTAGCCATGAAGCCGGCCATCAGGGCCACGGTCACCCATGGCAACACCCCACCGACTGTGACATTGAGCAGCATCAGCAGCGTGACGATGACCATGGCCGAGACACCGCACAGCAGAAGCTTGCGTGGCGAGACGGTACGAACCAGCCGGGCCGACACCACACCCGACACGGCTACCGCCAGGGCGCAGGCGCCGAATGTGAGCGAGTAGGCCCGAGGCGACATACCGATGATGTTCTGGAGCACGAACGGCGAGGCCGAGATATAGGAGAACATCGCCGCCGCGGCGAAGCCGAGGGTAAGCGTGTAGCCCATGAAGCGGCGATTGCCGAGCACCGAAACAGCGTTTCGGGCAAAGGCGTTGATTCCGGCGGGACGGCGATTCTCGACGGGCAGCGATTCTCCTGCCAGGAAGAATGCACCGATCAGCATCAGCAGGTTCAACCCCGCGAGTGCGAAGAACACCGCGCGCCAGCCCAGGCCGGCGACCACCTGACCGCCGAGCACGGGCGCCAGGATCGGCGCCAGCACCCCGATGACCATCATCACCGAATACAGCTGCGCTGCCTGGGAACCGCGGGTGCGGTCGGTGATGATCGCCCGGGCGATGACCACCCCCGCGGCACCGGCGAATCCCTGCACGAACCGCAACGCGATCAGAACCTGGACCGACGGGCTGAACGCGCACAACACACTGGCCGTCAGGCAGGCGACGACGCCGATCAGCATCGGACTGCGCCGCCCGAGCCGATCGGAGAGTTGGCCGATGAACAACTGCCCTACCGCCAGGCCCACCAAAAAGGTGGTCAGGGTCAGCTGAATCATCGACGCCGACGTCCCGAACTCGTCTGCCATGCCCGGAAACGCCGACATGTACATGTCGACCGAGAACGGTGTTACGGCGGTGAGTAACGCCAGAACGATGATCAGTGCCACTGAAGGTGGCGTGGTGGCCGGAGTTGCCGATCGAAAAGCCATGTGCCCCTTACTTCAATATTTGAGCGTTAAGATTACTTATATCAATATACTTATTGACCCATAAGTATTGAAGGGTGATATGGACGACACTTCGCCTCCCGCCGACGGTGGCCGACTCCGCGAACTCGCACTCGTGCTGCACGACCTGTCTTGGCGGATCGCACGGTTGGGCCCGGCCCAGGTCGGAGTGGATCCACTTCCGGCATCTGAACTCGCAGTACTGCGCTCGATCATGGAGCAACCGGACCGCAGCGTGTCCGAGGTCGCCGACTCCCTGTCGATGCAGACCAGCAACGTGAGCACCGCGATCCGTGCATTGACCGAACGCGGGCTGGTCGGCAAACGGGTCGCCGACAACGACCGGCGCGTTTACCTGCTCTCCCCCACGCCCCGGGCCCTTCGCGAGCGCGACCAGATCGAGAACGCGATTGCAGCGACAGTCTCGGCAGCACTCGACGCCATCCCGAAAAGTCAGCTCAGCGCGCTACAGAAAGCCGCACCCGCCTTGGAGGCACTGACCCACCAGGTCGGGCCCCACTCGTGGTGACCACTGACGAATACCGGCTCAGAACAGCGTCGGCTGCACGGGCGACGCGGCAGTCGTAGCCGAACCGGCGTCGACAACCCGCGGTGCGCCCGTCAACCCATGCCTGGCGACCAAAGGCCGGACCCGGGCCCGCAGCATGTCGCGGTAGTCCGCGGGCAGGTATGCCCCACGCCGATACAGCCGCTGGTACTCACCGACCAGATCAGGACGCGCGCGTCCCAACCAATCCATGAACCAGCCCCGTGTCGAACCACGCAGATGCAGACCGAAAACGGTCACCCCGCTCGCACCGGCCGCCGCGATCCGGCCCAGCAACGCGTCGAGATGCTCGACGGAATCGGTCAGGTACGGCAACACCGGGGCGACCATGACGTGGCAGTCCAGGCCCGCCTCACGGATCGCCGAGATCAAGCCGAGGCGCGCTTGCGGCGAGGGTGTTCCGGGTTCGACGTCGCGGTGCAGATCTTCATCGCCGACCGCCAGCGACACCGCCACACTCACCGGCACCCGGTCGGACGCGTCGGCGATCAAACTCAGGTCCCGGCGCAGCAGTGTGCCCTTGGTGAGGATGGAGAACGGCGTGCCGGAATCCGCGAGCGCCGCGATGATCCCGGGCATCAGCGCGTAGCGGCCCTCGGCCCGCTGATACGGGTCGGTATTGGTGCCCAGTGCGACCGTCTCCCGGTTCCAGGACGGGCGACGCAGTTCGCGGCGGAGCACTTCGGCGACGTTGGTCTTGACGACCACCTGCGAGTCGAAATCCGAGCCGGAATCGAGGTCCAGGTACTCGTGGGTGGGCCGGGCGAAGCAGTAGCGACATGCATGACTGCAGCCGCGGTAGCCGTTGACGGTGAAGCGGAACGGCAGTGCGGATGCGGCCGGCACCTTGTTGAGGGCCGATTTGCACAGCACCTCATGGAAGGTCATGCCCTCGAACTGCGGCGAGCGGACGCTACGGACCAAACCGACCCGCTGCAGGCCGGGCAATGCACCGTCGTCGACTCCGACCGCTTGCCCATCCCAACGCACACTCCCATCGAACATCTGTTCGATGTTGATGTCAAGGTAATTCCACCCGTGTCGAACATGCGCAGACGAAGGCCGAATGGATACGTCGAATGAAGACTGGGTGCGCCGATGCCGCGGTTTCGGGTACGGCATCGGCGCGCGCCGAGGGCGCTTGCCCAGTCAAACGCACATCGGGCCGGAAGCGGAACCGCCCGACGTGCACTCGCTTATCGAACAACAGTTCGAGTGCGTAGTCAAGGCGGATCTCAGTCCGTGGGATCCTCGCGAATCCCGCATCGGGGCGTCAGCTCACCGATTACCACTGACCGAGCTGGCAGCGCGGGCTGTACGGATGATCGTTCTGGACGGCGATCTGACCGTCGACGGCGATCTCGCAGTGCGCGTTGGGCTGGGCCTGGCCCCCGTGCGTCGTGCTCGCGACGGTGAAGATCGCCCACTGCGGGTCGGCGAGCGTGGTCTCGAAGACCCAGGGCGCGTCGGGACCGACGTTCACCGTCGCCTTCTGCAGGTACTTGTACGCGTCCGCGTTGTAGGCGTCTTTGCTCGCAGGCTGCGCCGTCAGGTAGTAGAGGTCGAATTCGTAAGGCGCGCCAGACGTGAGCGTGTACTTCACCTGATGGCCTTGGCCCGCCGGGTCCGCATACGACGTTGCGTTGGAGACCGCCATACCCGCGGCCGCCAGAACCAGCGCCGCACCGACCGTGGTTGTCGCTTTTCGCATGTTCCTCATATCGACGCAGGCTACCGCCTTGTTACAGGTGCGACTAACGGGTCTCGTGACGCCGCGTCAACGGCAAACCAACTCTGCCTAGCTTGAGGTTAATTTGTTTGTCACACACAGACATTTCCCAGTAACAGCTGCGCTCTAACGTCCCGATTCGACACCCGCACAGGGTGTCAGCCTCTTGCACCGCTGCCGATCGTGATCGGCCGAGAAGCGCTGCCATTCAAGGGAAAGGTCGCCCATGCGAGTTCCAGGACGTGTCCCGTTCCGTCGGTCAACGTTAGCCGCAGGGAGTTTGATCGCAGTCGCCGGCTTGCTACTGGCCGGCTGCGGCAGCCGGGCGAGCGACACCGACACAGCAAACGCGACTTCCTGTGTGGACACCTCCGGCCCGAAGATCAAGGTCGGATCGTTGAACTCCCTGTCGGGCACGATGGCCATTTCCGAGGTGACGGTGCGCGACGCGATCAAGCTCGCGGTCTCCGAGATCAACTCCAAGGGCGGCGTCCTGGGCAAACAGATCGAACTGATCGGTGAGGACGGGGCGTCCGAGCCCACGGTATTTGCCGAGAAGGCCGAGAAGCTGATCAGCAGCGATTGTGTGGCTGCGGTGTTCGGCGGTTGGACGTCTTCGAGCCGCAAGGCGATGCTCCCGGTGTTCGAGAGCGCCAATGCCCTGCTGTACTACCCCGTGCAGTACGAGGGCCTTGAGTCGAGCAAGAACATCTTCTACACCGGCGCCACCACCAACCAGCAGATCGTCCCGGCACTGGACTATCTCAAGGAGAAGGGCGTCAAGTCGCTCTACCTCGTGGGCAGCGACTATGTGTTCCCGCAGACCGCCAACCGAATCATCAAGGCCTACGCCAAAGAGAACGGCATCGAGATCAAGGGTGAGGACTACACCCCGCTGGGCTCGACCGACTTCTCCACCATCGTCAACAAGGTCCGCAGTGCCGACGCCGACGCCGTGTTCAACACCCTCAACGGCGACTCGAATGTGGCGTTCTTCCGCGAGTACCGCAACGTCGGCCTGACCCCGCAGGAGATGCCCGTGGTCTCGGTCTCGATCGCCGAGGAAGAGGTCGGCGGCATCGGTGTGCAGAACGTCACCGATCAGCTGACCGCATGGAACTACTACCAGACGATCGACACCCCGGTGAACAACGCCTTCGTCAAGGCCTACAAGGACTTCGTCAAGGATCCCAAGAAACCCACCTCGGATCCCATGGAAGCCGCCTACGTCTCGGTCTACCTGTGGAAGAACACCGTCGAGAAGGCCAAGTCGTTCGACGTCGCGGCGATTCAGGAAAACGCCGGCGGCGTCAGCTTCGATGCCCCGGAAGGCAAGGTCACGATCGACGGCGAGAACCACCACATCACCAAGACCGCGCGGATCGGCGAGATCCGGCCCGACGGCCTGATCTACACGATCTGGGAGTCCAAGGGTCCGATCGATCCCGACCCGTACCTGAAGTCCTACCCGTGGGCCGCGGGGCTGTCCGGCTGACGAGCGAAGCGACGGGGGAATCGAACACCGCATGGACATCCTCATCGGCCAGCTGGCAACAGGATTGAGCCTCGGCTCAATCCTGTTGCTGGCCGCACTCGGCCTGTCCCTGACGTTCGGCCAGATGGGCGTCATCAACATGGCGCACGGCGAATTCATCATGGCCGGCTGCTACACCGCCTACGTGGTGCAGCAGGTCATCACCAATGCCGGTGCCTCACTACTGATCTCGCTACTGGTCGGGTTCCTCGTCGGCGGCGCCATGGGCGCACTGTTGGAGGTGACGCTGATCCGGCGGATGTACCACCGTCCGCTGGACACGCTGCTGGTCACCTTCGGCGTCGGCCTGATCCTCCAACAGGTGGCCCGCGACATCTTCGGTGCGCCTGCGGTCAATGTCGTTGCCCCGGATTGGCTCTCGGGTGGCGTCGAGATTCTCGGCGCCGTGGTGCCCAAGACCCGCATATTCATCCTGGTGTTGGCAGTCGTATGTGTGGCGGTGCTCGCCACCGTGCTCAAGACCAGCCCGATGGGGCGGCGGATCCGGGCCGTGGTGCAGAACCGCGATCTGGCAGAGACCAGCGGGATCTCTTCCCGCAGAACCGATATCACCACCTTCTTCATCGGATCCGGCCTGGCCGCCGTGGCCGGTGTGGCGCTGACGCTCATCGGCTCCACCAGTCCGACCATCGGCCAGAGCTTCCTGATCGATGCCTTCCTGGTGGTGGTGGTCGGCGGTCTGGGCCAGATCAAGGGCACCGTGATCGCGGCGTTGGCCCTCGGTTTCCTGAATTCGTTCATCGAGTACAGCACCACAGCGTCGCTGGCCAAGGTGATCGTGTTCGGCATCATCGTGATCTTCCTGCAGGTGCGCCCGCAGGGATTGTTCACGGTTCGGACCAGGAGTCTGGTATGAGCGCACTGACACAGGGAATACGGACGAACCTGGGCCGCTGGCAGACCTGGGCCGGATTCGGCATCGCGGCGGTGGTGCTGTTCGGCGTCGCCCCCGCCGCGCTGTCGGACTTCCGGCTCAGCCTGCTCGGGAAGTTCCTGTGCTTCGCGATCGTGGCGGTGGGCATCGGATTGGCCTGGGGCCGGGGCGGAATGCTGGTACTCGGGCAGGGCGTGTTCTTCGGCCTCGGCGGCTACATGATGGGCATGCACCTCAAGATCGCCGACGCCGAGATCCGCGGGCACGACGTGCCCGACTTCATGCAGATCGCCGGGGTACGGCACCTGCCTACCTATTGGGAACCGTTCGCCTCCCCCGCATTCACGTTGTTGGCAATCCTGGTACTGCCGACGGGAATCGCAGCCCTGCTCGGCTTCGGCGTGTTCAAGCGCCGGGTCAAGGGCGCCTATTTCGCGATCCTCTCGCAGGCGTTGGCCGCGGCGCTGGCGATCCTGCTCGTCGGCCAGACCAGCCTCGGCGGCAGCAACGGGTTGACGAACTTCCGAACCTTCTTCGGGTTCAACCTCAATGACCCGACAAACAAGCGGATGGTCTATTTCATTGCGGCAGCGACTCTGCTGATCGTGGTCGCCGTGGTGCGTCAACTGATGTACAGCCGTTACGGCGAGTTGTTGGTCGCCGTGCGCGACGGTGAGGAGCGCGTGCGGTTCCTGGGCTACGACCCGGCCAACATCAAGGTCGTGGCCTACACCCTGGCCGCTTTGTTCGCCAGCATCGCCGGTGCGTTGTTCGTGCCGATCGTCGGCTTCATCGCGCCGTCACAGGTCGGCATCGTGCCGTCCATCGCCTTCCTGATCGGGGTGGCGATCGGCGGGCGCACCACGCTGCTCGGCCCGGTTCTCGGCGCCATCGGTGTGGCTTGGGCCCAAACCCTGTTCTCCGAACGGTTTCCGTCCGGGTGGATCTACGCGCAGGGCCTGTTGTTCATCGTCGTGGTCGGATTCTTCCCCGCCGGCCTGGCCGGGCTCGGTGTGCTGTTCGCCCGGTGGCGGCGCCGGCGGTCCACCACAGCGGATGCCGAGGAGTCCCAGCCCGAGGCGGCATCAAACACCGATACGGAGAAAGTAGGTGCCTCATCGTGACCGGAGCCGAGCAGGCCACCGAGGCGCCCGAGCCGATGGCCGGCGGCAACGCCGGCATGGGTGCCGAGTATCTGGAAGTCCGCGGTCTCACAGTAGATTTCGACGGGTTCAAAGCGGTCAGCGATGTCGACCTCACCCTGTTTCAGGGTGATCTGCGCTTTCTGATCGGCCCCAACGGGGCGGGAAAGACGACCGTCATCGACGCCATCACCGGCCTGGTGGCAGCCACCGGTTCAGTGAACAAGTCGGGTGTGGAACTGCTCGGTAAGAAGGTGCACCAGATCGCCCGACTGGGCGTGGGCCGCACATTTCAGACCGCGAGCGTGTTCGAACAGCTGACGGTGTTGCAGAACCTCGACATCGCGGCGGGCGCGGGCCGTTCGCCGTGGACACTGCTGCGCCGCCGGCGCGGCATCCTGCCCGCGATCGAGGAAGCACTGGAAACCACCGGGCTGGCAGACCTGGCCGACAAACCCGCCGGCGTACTGGCTCACGGCCAGAAGCAGTGGCTGGAGATCGGCATGCTGCTGGTGCAGAACGCCGATGTCCTGTTGCTCGACGAGCCGGTGGCCGGGATGAGCCACGAGGAACGTGAGGAGACCGGAAACCTGTTGCGCCGCATCGGCGGAACCCGCACCGTGGTCGTGGTCGAGCATGACATGGATTTCATGCGGGCATTCGCGACCTCGGTGACGGTGCTGGCCCGCGGCCAGGTGATCGCCGAGGGTTCGGTGGCCGAGGTGCAGGCCAACCCGAAGGTCCAAGAGGTCTACCTCGGCACTGCCGCGGCCGGCGTGGAAGGAATCTCCTGATGCTCGAACTTCTCGATGTCCGAACCGGTTACGGCCGATCCGAGGTGATCCACGGCGCGAGCATCGCGGTGCCGTCCGACGGTGTCGCGGCGGTGATGGGTCACAACGGCGCAGGCAAGACGACGCTGCTGCGGGCGGCCGTCGGACTGCTCAAATGCACTGCGGGCAAGGTGCTTTTCGACGGTGAGGACATCACCAGACTGCGGCCGAGTGCGAGGGTGGCCCGGGGCCTGGCATACGTACCCCAGGGACAGCAGTCCTTCGGCCAGCTGACGACCGCCGAGAACCTTCAGGTGGTCGCCGATGGCCGGCGTAACGGCAAGGCGCTGATCGATGAGCAGCTGGACCTGTTCCCCGCCCTCAAGGAACTGCTCAACCGGCGGGCCGGTCTCCTGTCGGGTGGCCAGCGGCAACAACTCGCGATTGCCCGGGCATTGATCGCCAGCCCCACGTGCCTGATCCTCGACGAGCCGACCGAAGGCATCCAGCCGTCGGTGGTGGCCGAGATCGAAGCCGCGATCACGTCGCTGACCGCACGCGGCGATCTGGGCGTGCTGCTGGTGGAGCAGCACATCGGGTTCGCGCTGGAATCCGCTCAGCGTTACTACATCCTGGAGGCCGGCCGCATCACCTCGAGCGGCACCGGTGGCTCGACTTCAGAAGCCGACGTCCGGGCCGCAATGGCCATCTGACCCCCTGCACCGCGGGGCGATGGGTCAGGCCAGCCGGGAAAGCACCTCGGCCACAACGGAATCGGTGGCGATATCCACCTGTTCGCCGGTCGCGAGATCCTTGAGCCCGATGGTGCCGGCCTCGATGTCGCGGTCGCCGGCCACGAGCGCGTACTTGGCGCCCGAACGGTCGGCCGCCTTCATCGCACCCTTGAGCCCGCGGTCGCCGTAGGCCAGGTCCACCCGCACGCCGCCGGCCCGCAGCCGCGCGGCCAGCTTGGCCAACTCCAGCTTGGCGGCGTCGCCCAGCGGCACGCCGAACACCTCGACGCCGCCGACACCGGTCACCGACTTGCCCTCGGCCTGCAATGCGAGCAGCGTGCGGTCGACGCCGAGCCCGAAGCCGATGCCGGACACGTCCTGCCCGCCGAGCTGACTCATCAGGCCGTCGTAACGCCCGCCTCCGCCGATGCCGGACTGCGCGCCCAGCCCGTCGTGCACGAACTCGAATGTGGTCTTGGTGTAGTAGTCCAACCCGCGCACCATCCGCGGGTTGATCACATACGGCACACCGAGACCGTCGAGGTGCGCCTGTACCACCTCGAAGTGGGCCTTGGCACTATCCGACAGGTGGTCGAGCATGAGCGGGGCGTCGGCGGTCATCTCCCGCACGTGGGGCCGCTTGTCGTCGAGCACCCGCAGCGGGTTGATCTCGGCGCGACGCCGGGTGTCTTCGTCGAGGTCGAGCTTGAACAGGAAGTCCTGTAGCAGCTCCCGGTAGGCCGGCCGGCAGGTGTCGTCGCCCAGGGAGGTGAGCTCGAGGCGGAAGCCGTCCAGACCCAGTGACCGGAATCCGGCGTCGGCGATCGCGATCACCTCGGCGTCGAGCGCCGGATCATCGACGCCGATGGCCTCCACCCCGACCTGCTGCAGCTGGCGGTAGCGTCCGGCCTGGGGCCGTTCGTAGCGGAAGAACGGCCCCGAGTAGCAGAGCTTGACCGGCAACGCGCCCCGGTCCAGCCGGTGCTGGATCACCGCGCGGATCACGCCGGCGGTGCCTTCGGGCCGCAGGGTCACCGAGCGGTCGCCCCGGTCGGCGAACGTGTACATCTCCTTGGACACCACATCGGTCGACTCGCCCACACCTCGGGCGAACAGCGCGGTGTCCTCGAAGATCGGCAGTTCGATGTCGCCGTAGCCGGCGCGGCGCGCCGACGCCAGCAGGCCGTCCCGGACCGCCACGAACTGCGCCGACTCCGGCGGTAGGTAATCGGGCACGCCCTTGGGCGCCTGGAATGCAGATGTCACAGAGTCAAACCTTCGAGAAACGGGTTGGTGCGGCGTTCGTGCCCGATGGATGTGCGCGGGCCGTGTCCTGGTAATACCACGGTGTCGTCGTCGAGTACCAACAGCTTTGTCACGATCGACTCGAGCAGGTCGCGTCCGCTGCCACCGGGCAGGTCGGTGCGGCCGACCGAGGACTTGAACAGCGTATCGCCTGTGAAAACAGTCCTGTCGACCCGGAACACCACCGATCCCCTGGTGTGCCCCGGGGTGTGGTCGACGGTCACCGAGAGGCCGCCGAAATCGAGGGTCTGACCGTGCCGGTCCAGCTCAATCAGCTGTTTGGGCTCGGAGAGCAGCACACCGAACGCCAGGCGGGACAGCCGCCCAAAGACGGCGGGCCCGAAATCCTTGATCGGATCGGTCAGCATGAACCGGTCCTCGGGGTGGATGTAGGCAGGACAGCCATAGGTGTCGGCCACCTTCTGGGCCGACCAGATGTGATCGATGTGACCGTGCGTCAGCAGGACAGCTGCCGGGGTGAGCCGGTTCTCGTCGAGAATCCGGCTCAGCCGGTCCATGGCCCGCTGGCCTGGGTCGACGACGATCGCGTCGGCCCCTGGCCGCTCGGCCAGGACATAGCAGTTGCATGCCAGCATCCCGGCCGGGAATCCGGTTATGAACACGGCCCCAGTTTCCCACGGCCGCGCCGCCACCTGCGGTTCCCGCGGGTCGCAGACCCAGGACCCAAGCTCGCCTGGCAGACTCGTCACCAATCCCGACCGCCCACAAGGAGGACTGCCGCGGTGCCGACCAACGAAGAACGGCGTGAGACCGCCAAGCGCAAGCTGGAGGAACAGCTGGAGCGCCGCGCCGCCCAGGAACGCAAACGTCGCATCCTGACCATCGCGGGCTCAGCCGCTGCGGCAATCGTCGTCATCGCGGCCGTCGTGGCCACGTTCGTGTTCACCAGCAAGGACTCGGGCAGCACCACCGCCTCGGCGGACACCACCACCGCGACGTCGGGGGCGCCGGCCCAGCCTGCTGCCAACGGCCAGCTGCCGGCCTTCGTCGCACCCGCCGACCTCGGCGCCAACTGCCAGTACCCGGCCGCAGCTGCGGCCAGCAAGCCCGTCGAACCGCCGAACACCGGTAAGGTCCCCACCGATCCGGCCACCATCAGCGTCAGCATGGTCACCACCCAGGGGAACATCGGGCTCCAGCTCGACAACGCCAAGGCGCCGTGCACGGTCAACAGCTTCGCGAGCCTGGCCTCGAAGAACTACTTCAACGACACCCCGTGCCACCGGCTGACCACGGGTGGCCTGTCGGTGCTGCAGTGCGGTGACCCGACCGGCCAGGGCACCGGTGGCCCCGGCTACCGGTTCGCCAACGAGTACCCGACCAACCAGTACCAGCCGGACAACCCGGCGCTTCAGCAGCCTGTGCTCTACCCCCGCGGCACGGTGGCGATGGCCAACGGCGGGCCGAACACCAACGGCAGCCAGTTCTTCCTGGTGTACCAGGACTCGCAGCTGGCACCGAACTACACGGTGTTCGGCAAGATCGACGAAACCGGTCTGGCCACGCTCGACAAGATCGCCGCAGCCGGTGTCGCCGGCGGCGGACCGGACGGCGCACCGAATCTGCCGGTCGAGCTGAAGTCTGTGGCCCTGGACTAGTCCGCCGTTGACTGTCCCGCCCCCTTACAGCGGCTACCAGCCGGACGATCCCGGTTACGCGCCGGGTTATCCGATGGGATATCCGGCTGGTTACCCGCCGCCTGCCCGCACCAACGCCATGGCCGTCGCGTCACTGGTGTGTGCCGTCCTCTTCGCGCCGCTGGGCATCGTCTTCGGGCACATCTCGCTGTCGCAGCTCAAGCGCAGCGGTGAACAGGGCCGCGGCATCGCGATCGCGGGCCTGGTCATCGGGTACGTGATGACGGCGCTGGCGATCGTGGCGCTGGTATTGGCCGTGGTGTTGGCCTTCATCGTCGTCAAAGCCGCGGAGGACATGCCCCGGCACGACCGCTACACGGCCTCCCCGGGTTCAGAGCAACAACTGCCGGCATTCACGCCGCCGGCGAACCTCGGCGCCAACTGCCAGTACCCGGCCACCACCGAACCGGCCACCAAGCCGGTCAGGCCGCCGCGCACCGGCACGGTGCCGACCGAACCGGCCACGGTGGAAGCCGGGATCGTCACCGATCGCGGCAGCATCGGCCTCAAGTTGGCCAATGGCAAGGCGCCGTGCACGGTGAACAACTTCGCCAGCCTGGCCTCCCAAGGATTCTTCGACGGCACCCAGTGCCACCGGCTGACCACCGGAGTCCTCTCGGTGCTGCAGTGCGGTGACCCGTCGGGCAGCGGAACCGGTGGGCCCGGTTACCGGTTCCCCAACGAGTACCCGACCAACCAGTACCGGCTCTCCGACCCCGCGGTGCAGCAGCTCGTGGTCTATCCGCGGGGCACCGTGGCGATGGCGAACGCCGGGTCGGGAACCAACGGCAGCCAGTTCTTCCTGGTGTACGAAGATTCCCTGCTGCCGCCGACGTACACCGTGTTCGGCACCATCGACAACACCGGGCTGGACACCCTCGACGCGATCGCCGCCGACGGGGTCGCCGACGGCAGCGACGACGGCGAGCCCGCCACATCGGTGACGATCAAATCCGCCAGCTTGGGCTGAGCGGCGAGGCGTTCCGACGTACTGACCGGTGCGCCGGCGGGTCCTATGCTCACCGGTATGGATCGCGGCAGCCGGGATTCGGGCATATCCCTGGCTGAACTGCTGGCCGCGTTCTCGCTTGCCATGGATCTCGGTCTGGGGCAGCCGATGGAGCACGTGCTGCGGTCCTGGCGACTCGCCGCACGCCTGGGCGAGCGTGTCGGACTGATCGCCGAGCAGCGAGCCGATCTCTACTACACGGCGGTGCTGGGCTGGGTGGGCTGCATCGCCGACGCACCCGAGGTGTCGGCCTGGTTCGGCGATGACATCGCGTTTCGCGCCGACAGCTACCGCGTCGATCTCCGCGGGCTGGGCGGGGCGACATTCATGCTGTCGCACGCCGCTTCGGCCGGCCCCCTGCTCAACCGGGTGCGCAAGACCGCGACGCTCATCGCGACCGGTGGCCGCGACATCGAGCACGGGCTGATGTCGCACTGCCTGAACACCTCGACGATGGCCGAGCGGCTCGGTCTCGACACCGCCGTCGGTGACGCTCTGCGCCAATTCTTCGCACGGTGGGACGGCAACGGGGTGCCCGCCGGCCTCGGCGGCGACGCAATTGCCTTGCCGATGCGACTCTTTCACCTCGCCGACGTGGCCGAGGCGGTGCACCGAGACGCCGGGGTGGACGCCGCCGTCGCTGTCGCCACGTCGCGTCGCGGCACCCAGTTCGACCCGGCCGTGGTCGACGCATTCTGTGCAGCGGCAGGCGATCTGCTGTCCGACGGCGATGACGAACCGGACTGTCACGATCTGATCGCCGCCGAGCCGGCGCTGCAGCGACGTCTCACCGACGACCAACTCGACTCGGTACTGGAGGCATTCGCGGATTTCACCGACCTTCGATCGCCACACCGTGCCGGACATTCGCGCGGCGTGGCCGAACTCGCGGCGCAGGCCGCAAAGCTCGCCGGCCTGGCCGCGGGCGACACCGTCCTGGTTCGTCGCGCCGCGTTGTTGCACGACATCGGCCTGCACGGCGTACCCGCCACGATCATGGACAAGCCCGGGAAACTCAGCGCCTCCGACCACGAGCGACTGCGGCTGAGTTCGTACTACACCGAACGGGTTCTGGCCCGACCCGGCCCGGTGGCGCGCATCGGTGCGGTGGCGGCGCTGGCCTATGAACGTATGGACGGCTCGGGGTCGCACCGCGGCCTGTCCGGACCGTCGATCCCGGTGACCGGACGCATCCTCGCCGGCGCGGATTGCTACCGCGCCATGACTGAGCCGCGGCCGTACCGACCGGCGTTGTCCGCCAAGGCCGCCGGCGCTGAACTGCGGGCCGAGGTCCGGCGCGGAAGGCTGGATGCGGCCGCAGTCGACGCCGTTGTCGAGGCAGCGGGCGGCCCCCGGCATCGACGCCGCGTGGGTCCGGACGGGCTGACACCGCGGGAAATCGAGGTACTGGGGCTGATCGCCCGTGGCGCGTCCACCCGGCAGGTCGCGAACACGCTGGGGATCAGCCCGAAGACGGCCGGCACCCACATCGAGCGCATCTACACCAAGACGGGTTCGTCGACCCGCAGCACCGCCACGCTCTACGCCGTTACGCACGGTCTGCTGGACACGCTGACCGAAGCCGAAAAGTAGGGCGAATGCCCGACGACACCGGGCTTGTGCGCTCCTAGCGTTCACCTCACGAACCGAACGAGAACCCGTAGTGAGGACCGACGATGTCGACGACCATGCTGAATCTCGCCTCTCCCCTGTCCAATCTGCCCGAACACTGCGGACAGGCGCCGTGGCCCGACCACGAATACGTCAAGGGCTGGGGTGTTTTCGGGCTGCCCTTCGACAGCGGCCATGTGCTGGCGCTCCGGGTGTTCCCGGAGAACGACTTCGGGCCGTATCGCACCGTGTGGCACCGTGACCCGGCCGGGCAGTGGTCGATCTTCGTGCACGGCGACCGCCTCGACACCGCGTGCCCCCGCTACTACGGACCGGCGTGTGCCTACACCGGCTTCGCCGAGATCACCGTGGACTGGACCGGGCCCGCATCGCTACGTGTCACGGTCGACACCCCCGCACTGGACTGGACGCTGACCGCCACGGCGGGGCCGGTGCTGCGCGCCATGAACGCGGTCAGCCGGCGCCTACCGCTGAGTACCTGGCGGCCTCGGCCGCTGGTGCGGGCGCGCGAGATCCTGGCCGCGGGACTGGGCATGGGTCAGGTGCGCATGACCGGCGTCATGCCGAGCGGGCACGTCGGAACCCTGATGCCCCAACAGATGTACCTCATCACGACGGCGTCAGCCACCCTCGACGGCCACGACTTGGGCCGGCCGGCACGCCTGGCCGCCAACCCCGTCATCGGTGAGGTGACACTGCCCGCGCGCGGCGTACTGGCCGTCGGTCAGGCGATGTGGCAGATCCCGGTACCGGGCGTCAGGCCGCCGACGTGACGCGGTAGACGTCGTACACGCCTTCGACGTTGCGCACCACGCTCAGCAGGTGACCCAGATGTTTGGGATCGCCCATCTCGAACGTGAACCGGCTGATCGCGACCCGGTCGTTGGACGTCGTCACCGACGCCGACAGGATGTTGACCTTCTCGTCGGCCAGCACCCGGGTGACGTCGGAGAGCAGACGGTGCCGGTCCAGCGCCTCGACCTGGATGGCCACCAGGAACACCGACGACGGCGACGGCGCCCAGTTGACCTCGATGATGCGTTCCGACTGTTGTTGCAGCGACGCCGCATTCGTGCAGTCGGTGCGGTGGACGCTGACCCCGCCACCGCGGGTCACGAAGCCCATGATGGTGTCGCCGGGCACCGGCGTGCAGCACTTGGCGAGCTTGGTCAGGGTGCCGGGCGCTCCCGGCACCGCGACGCCGGTGTCGTCGGTGCTGCGCTGCCGCACCGGCATGGTCAACGGGGTGGACCGCTCGGCGAGTTCGTCCTCGGCCGCATCGTCGCCGCCGAACTGGGCGAGCAGACGCTGCACGACGTGGCGCGCCGAGACGTGACCCTCGCCGACCGCGGTGTAGAGCGCCGAGACGTCGGCGTAACGCAACTCCCGCGCCAGCGCGCCCATCGAGTCGGCATTGATCAAGCGCTGCAACGGAAGTCCGCCTCGGCGGACCTCCCGCGCGATGGCGTCTTTACCGGACTCCAGGGCCTCTTCGCGGCGCTCCTTGGCGAACCACTGCCGGATCTTGGCCTTCGCCCGCGGCGATACCACGAAGGTCTGCCAGTCGCGCGACGGACCGGCATTGGGGGCCTTCGAGGTGAACACCTCGACGACCTCGCCGTTCTCAAGCTTGCGTTCCAAGGCGACGAGCCGACCGTTGACCCGGGCCCCGATACAGCGGTGTCCCACCTCGGTGTGCACCGCGTAGGCGAAGTCGACCGGGGTCGAACCGGTCGGCAGGTTGATCACATCGCCCTTGGGGGTGAAGACGAAGATCTCTTTCACCGCAAGGTCGTAACGCAACGACTCGAGGAACTCGCCGGGGTCGGCGGCCTCCCGCTGCCAGTCCAGCAGCTGGCGCATCCAGGCCATGTCGTCGATCTCGGTGACGGCGTGACTGTGCGGAACCCCGTTGCGGCCCTTGGCTTCCTTGTACCGCCAGTGCGCGGCGATGCCGTACTCCGCGGTGCGGTGCATGTCCCGGGTCCGGATCTGCACCTCCAGCGGCTTGCCCTCCGGGCCGACCACCGTGGTGTGCAGCGACTGGTAGACGCCGTAGCGCGGCTGGGCGATGTAGTCCTTGAACCGGCCCGCCATCGGCTGCCACAACGAGTGCACGACGCCGACTGCCGCGTAGCAGTCACGAATCTCGTCGCACAGGATCCGCACACCGACCAGGTCGTGGATGTCGTCGAAGTCGCGCCCCTTGACGATCATCTTCTGGTAGATCGACCAGTAGTGCTTGGGCCGGCCCTCGACGACCGCGTTGATCTTCATCGCGCTCAGCGCCACGCCGATCTCGGCGCGCACCTTGGCCAGGTAGGTGTCGCGTGACGGCGCCCGGTCGGCGACCAGCCGCACGATCTCCTCGTACTTCTTCGGATGCAGGATCGCGAACGACAGATCCTCAAGCTCCCACTTGACCGTCGCCATACCGAGCCGATGGGCAAGTGGCGCAATGACTTCCAGCGTCTCGCGGGCCTTGCGGGCCTGCTTCTCGGGCGGCAGGAAGCGCATGGTGCGCATGTTGTGCAACCGATCGGCCACCTTGATGACCAGTACCCGCGGGTCCCTGGCCATGGCGATGATCATCTTGCGGATCGTCTCGCCCTCGGCGGCCGAGCCAAGCACCACCTTGTCCAGCTTGGTGACCCCGTCGACGAGGTGGCCCACCTCGGCGCCGAATTCGGCGGTCAACGCCTCCAGCGTGTACCCGGTGTCCTCCACGGTGTCGTGCAGCAGCGCGGCCACCAACGTGGTGGTGTCCATACCGAGCTCGGCCAGGATGTTGGCCACCGCCAGCGGATGGGTGATGTAGGGGTCACCGGACTTGCGGAGCTGGTCGGCGTGACGTTGCTCGGCGACGTCGTAGGCGCGCTGCAGCAACTGCAGGTCGGCCTTCGGATAGATCTCGCGGTGTACCGCGACCAAGGGCTCCAGGACCGGGTTGACCGCACTGCGCTGCGCCGTCATCCGGCGGGCCAGTCGCGCGCGCACCCGCCGTGAGGCGCTGGTCTTCGTGGCGTCGGGTCCGGTGGTGCCCGGCAACACCGGCGGCGACTGCACCGCCTGGCCCGCAGCCGCGTCCGTACCCGTATCGCCGGCCATCGTCACCTCCCGGTTTTCGCTCAGAATCCGAGGATATCCCTCACACCGTGTGCAGGCTGCTGACCCTCAGCGGTGCCACCACGTCCCGGCCGCCCAGGTCCGTCAATTCCAGCACCACAGCGGCGCTGAGCACGTTGGCCCCACTCGCCTCGAGCAGCTGTCGTGCCGCTCGCAGGGTCCCGCCGGTGGCCAGGACATCGTCGATGATCACAACGTTGCGCCCCGCGATATCAATCCCGTCGGCCGGGATCTCCAGCGTCGCACTGCCGTACTCAAGCTGATAGGTGACGCTGTGCACCGGAGGCGGCAACTTCCCGCCCTTGCGTACGGCCAGCACACCGACGCCGAGCCGCGTCGCGACCGCGGCACCCAGCAGGAACCCCCGCGCGTCCAGGCCGGCGACCAGATCGGCGTCGACCGCGGTGGCGGCCAGGGCGTCGGTGACCGCGCACAGGCCCCGCGCATCGGCCAGCAGCGGGGTCAGGTCCTTGAACTGCACGCCGGGCTCGGGAAAGTCGGGGACCTCCCGGATCAGTTTCTTGACCAACGATGAGATGTCCTGGCTCATGTGGACAGCTTCCAACGGTCCATGTTCCAGCCTGCACCCCACCGGGTCGGATTGCTGCTCACGGCGTACATCTTCGTCGATGTGAGTACGGTGCGCTGCTGGCGGTACAGCGGCAGGGTCGGCATGTCGTTCCACAGGATCGGTGCGCCCTCCCCTGCCAGCCGGGCCAGTTCCTTCGGATCGGTCGTGACGGCCTGTGCATCGATGATGCCGTCGACCCGCTCGTTGACGTAGCCGGGCAGGTTGTTGCCGTTGCCGGAGTGGAACGCGTAGGCGTCGATGGCCGAAGAACCCGAGGAGCCGCTGCCCGCGGCCCCGCCGGTGCTGGCGAGCAGTCCGTCGAACTCGTTGTTCCGCAATGCCACCGGCCCGGCCGTTGCCGATCCGGCGTCCTGCACGGTGATGCCCGCTGCGGCGCATGATTTCGCGATCGCGCCGACGGTAGCGGCCAGCCTCGCGTTGGGCGTCTGATACCCGATGCGTACCGTCAGCGGCTTGTTGTTGAGCGCGGCGCGGGCTGCGTCGGGGTTGGCCACACCGAATTGCCCGGCCTCGCCGACGTTCTCGGCCGCACTGAAGGCGTCGTCACTGACGGGACTCAGCCGGGAGTTGATGATCGGCGTCGCGGCGTTGCGGGCGATCACGTCGCGCGGGGTGCACAGCGCAACGGCCCGGCGCGCCGGCGGGGCGGCCAGCGGACCGCCCGGCGCGAAGATCAACTGCTCGATACCGGCCGACGGGCTCTCCATGCTGACGTAGTCGTCGGGCAGGTTGAGCAGGCCCGAGGATCCGGACTCGATGTCGACGACGTCGAAGGAGCCCTGGTTGACCCGCTCCTGGATGTCAGCCCCGCGTGGCCACACCGCGATCCGGTTGGTGACCGCCGGGGTGCCCCACCACTTGTCGTTGGCGACCAGGACCACCACGCCGTCCTTGGACACCGAGTCGATCCGGTACGGGCCCGAGGACGGGAACCGTTTGAGGTCGAGGTCCGGTTTCAGATCCCAGACGGTGTTCCACGCCTCGGCGATCCGGGCGATCGTCGGCTGGTCGCCGTTCTGCAGCGCGGTAACCACACCCCCGTCGCCGAGGTCGAGCTCGTCGGCGATGACGTGCGCGGGCATCAGCGAGGTGGCCGCGAACAAATGGCCGTAATCGAGGAATCCGCGGTCCTGGGCGAACGACACCCGGGCCCGTTTCTGGCCCGGTTCGCAGTCCACCGACCCGATATCGCGGTAACCCGCTCGGCTGGCGGCGTCGAACCCGGGAAACCGCCCGGACTGTGCGCCCCAGGCCAGCACCAGATCGTCACAGGTGATCGGCTTGCCGTCGGAGTAGACCGCCTTGTCGCTGATCACGTAATCGAGCACCAGCGGAGCGCGACCCACGACCGACACCGAGCCGAAGTCGTTGTCGGCGACCACCTGGCCTTCGGGCCCGTGATAGGCGAACCCGGTCAACGCCCGGGCGAACGCCTGCGGCCCGGCGGATGCGGCTCCCGCCACGGTGTTGGTGTTGTAGGTGGTCAGGGAGCCGTCGACGGCGTAGTCGATCGCGTCAGCCGCGCTGTCCGAACACGCCGCCAATCCCATCGCGACGACCACGGACAGCGTCGCCGCCGTCACCGCTGTCCGTGCCCGGGCGATGGCCCGCCACTGAACCATGCGGTTTACCGCCGGGTGTTCCGCTTGCCCGACGGACGTCCGGTCCGTGCCGCCGGACGCGCACCTGGCGCCGGCTTGGCCGGTGCCGGCTCGCCGGCGACCGAGGCCGTCACCGTCTCGGCACTGATTTCGGTGGATTCTGCGTCCGATGCTTCGGAGGCGTCCGCTGTGTCCTTCGTGGCCGTCGACGCCTTGGCGCCCTTCTCCCGGCGATTGAGCACCCGCTTGGTGTGCTTGCGCACGAGTTCCGTACGTTCGCGCAACGACACGAGCAGCGGCGTGGCGAAGTAGATCGACGAATAGGTACCGACGATGACGCCGACCAGCTGGACCAGGGCCAGATCCATCAGGGTCCCGACGCCCAGCAGCCAGACCGCGACCACCATCAGCGCGACGATCGGCAACACCGAGATGAGGCTGGTGTTGATCGAGCGCATGAACGTCTGGTTGACGGCGAGGTTGGCCTGCTCGGCGAACGTTCGGCGAGTGGTGTGTTCGAAGCCGTGGGTGTTCTCCTCGACCTTGTCGAACACGATCACCGTGTCGTAAAGCGAGAAGCCCAGAATCGTCAGCAGGCCGATGACGGTGGCCGGGGAGACCTCGAACCCGACCAGCGAGTAGACGCCGGCGGTCACGACCAGGTCGAAGACCAGCGTGGCCATCGCGGCCATCGCCATGTAGCGCTCATAACGCCAGGCGATGTAGATGGACGCCAGTACGACGAAGACCACGAGCGCGATCAACGCCTTCTGGGTGATCTGACCACCCCAGGTCTCGGACACCGCCGAGTCGCTGATCACCTGCTTGCTGGGCTGGCCGTCGCTGCCCTTGGGGTGGAAGGCGTCGAACAGTGCGGTGCGCAGCTGTTCGGTCTCATCGTTGGACAGCGTCTCCGAGCGGATCTGCACCGTGGCCGATGCGCCGCTGCCGACCAGCACGACCGACTCGGGCGCCCTGTTCAGGGTCTTGTTGAAGACGTCCTCGACCTGTTGGACCGTGACGATCCCCTCGGAGCCGGCCGACGGCATCGACACCTTCGTGCCGCCCTCGAAGTCGATCCCGAAGGTGAACCCGCGAAGCACCATGCTGGCGATGCAGATCGCGACGATGATGCCGCTGACCGCGTACCAGAACTTGCGGCGGCCGATCACCTCGAAGGCGCCGGTACCGGTGTAGAGCCGGACGAAGAATCCGTGCTTGGGCAGTGCCGCAGACGTGGATTCGATGTTCGGCGCCTCCACTGCGGTGTCCTTGACGTCCTCGGCGGTTGTGTCGTCGGTGGTCTTGCTCTTTGCAGCCATGTGCTTATCCCCGTCCCGCGGTCGCATGCGAAGCCTCCCGGCGTTCCCGCGCGATCTGTTGCACCGCGCCGAGACCGTTGAGGGCAGGTTTTGCCATCGTCGGGGACTTGGACGCCAGGTACACCAGCGGCCAGGTCACCAGGAACACCACCACGATGTCCAGGATCGTGGTCAGGCCCAGGGTGAACGCGAAGCCCTTGACCTGGCCGATCGCCAGGAAGTACAGCACCGCGGCGGCCAGGAAGGTCACGGCGTTGCCGGACACGATCGTCTTGCGGGCGCGCGCCCAGCCTCGGGGCACCGCCGACCGGAAGGACCGGCCCTCACGGATCTCGTCCTTTATTCGCTCGAAGAACACCACGAACGAGTCCGCGGTGGTGCCTATACCGATGATCAGACCGGCGATACCGGCCAGGTCCAGCGTGTAGCCGATGTATCGGCCGAGCAGTACGAGGATGGCGAAAACCATTGCGCCGGCAGCGACCAGAGACAGTGCCACCAGCAGGCCGAGCACCCGGTAGTACAGCAGCGAGTACAGCAGCACCGCGGCCAGACCGACGGCGCCCGCGATCAGCCCGGCCCGCATCGAGGACAGGCCCAGGGTCGCCGAAACCGTCTCGGCCTCAGACGATTCGAAAGACAGCGGCAGCGAGCCGTACTTGAGCACGTTGGCCAGTTCCTTGGCCGTGTCCGAAGTGAACTGGCCGGTGATCTGGGTGTTGCCGCCGGGAATGGCCTCCCGGATCTCGGGCGCGCTGACCACCTGCGAGTCCAAGGTGAATGCGGTCTGGGTGCCCACGTTCGCCGCGGTGAAGTCGGCCCAGGTCTTGGCTCCCCCGCTCTTGAAGGTCACGTCGACGACGTACTGGCCCTGCTGCTGGTTCAGGCCGGAGGTGGCGTTCTCGATCTCCTCGCCGCTCATGATCGACTTGCTCAGCAGGTAGACGGTCTGCCCGTCCTGGGAGCAGGTGATCAGGGGCAGGTTCGGGTCGTCGTTGCCGGCCAACACGTCTTCCTCACCGCAACGGGTGGCCTGGTACTGCAGCGCCAGGATCTGGATCGACGGGTTGGTGCTCTGCCGCAGTTCCTTCTCATCGGAGATGCGCTGGGCGAGGGCGGCCTTGGTGTCACCGGGCTTTGCCGGTGCCGGAGCCGGCGCGGGGGCCGGGGCAGGCGCCGGGCCGGGCTCACCCGGGGCCGGTGCCGGTGCCGGAGTCGGTTCGCCGGGAGTCGGCGGGGGGTCCAGTGGGTAGGGCCGCGGCTGCGGTGCCGGGACCGGCTCACCGGCCGGAGGTACAGGCTGTTCCCCTGCTGGCGGGACTGCCGGCGGCTCGCCCGGAAGGCCGGGCGCCACGCCCGGAATCCCACCGGGAACGCCCGGTACCACTCCCGGTGCACCAGGTGCCGCGGGCGCGCCCGGTGCCGCAGGGGCACCCGGAGCGCCGGCGCCCGGCTGCTGGCCCTGTTGGACCGGCGGCTTGGCAGGCATCGCGTGCACGACGGGCCGGATGTACAGACGCGCGGTCTGGCCCAGGTTGCGGGCCTCGCTGCCGTCGTTACCGGGAACCGTGATCACCAGGTTGTCGCCGTCGATGACGACCTCCGAGCCCGAGACGCCGAGACCGTCGACGCGGGCACTGATGATTTGTTGGGCCTGGTTGAGAGCCTCTCTGGTCGGCGTCGAGCCGTCCGGGGTGCGCGCGGTCAGCGTCACCCGGGTACCGCCCTGCAGGTCAATGCCCAGTTTGGGCTTGGCCTGCTTGTCGCCGGTGAGGAACACCAGCAGATAAACGCCGATCAGAAGGACCAGGAAAAGTGTCAGGTAGCGCGCAGGATGCACCGGCGCCGAAGACGATGCCACGTTTCTAGGGTCTCCTCGAGATCAGTTCGTCAGCACCGCAAAGGGTACGTGCTTGTCCTGGGTGCTCTGCGGTCAGTCTTTTTTGAGACCGTCGGCGTCGGTGACACCGGTGCTCTCGGTCAGTTCAGTCGCGGCCGACGGGGTGTCGGCGTCGGCGTCGGCATCGGTGTCCTCCTCGATGCGATCGCGCACCGCGAGCTTCATCCAGGTGGTGACGACGCCGGGGGCGATCTCCAGGTCGACGTTGTCGTCGGTGATACCGGTGATCGTGGCCAGCAGGCCCGAGGTGGTGTGAACGCGATCGCCGATCTGCAGCGAGTTGTGCAGGTCGATGGTCGCCTGCATGGCCTTGCGCTGACGACGCGACGCGAAGAACATAAACGCGCCCATGACGATCAGCAGGGGCAGGAAAATGACGAGATCCATGTCGATTATGTCTTTCGTGTTGTGTCAGATGTCAGGGCGACCGAGGCCACGATACCGCCGCCGACCCCGACGACCTCATTCGCCGCCGACTGGCGGGCGACGCGGCTAGGCTCAGTACGCGTTGTTTCCGGCGCAGCCGTTTGCGTATTGAGGAGGCAGTGTTGAGCCATCCCGAGCAGACCCGCCATCTGGCCACCACCATTCCCGGCCCCAAATCTGAGGCATTGACCGGCCGGAAAACGGCCGCGGTGGCTCGTGGCGTGGGTAACACAATGCCCGTGTACGCCGCCCGCGCCGGAGGCGGCATCGTCGAGGACGTCGACGGCAACCGGCTCATCGACCTGGGCTCGGGCATTGCCGTCACCACCATCGGCAACTCGTCGCCGCGCGTGGTCGAGGCGGTGGCCGCGCAGGCCGGGAACTTCACCCACACGTGCTTCATGGTGACGCCGTATGAGCAGTATGTCGCGGTTTGCGAGCACCTCAACCGGCTGACGCCGGTGCGCGGCGAGAAGCGTTCGGCGTTGTTCAACTCGGGCTCCGAGGCCGTGGAGAACTCGGTCAAGATCGCTCGGTCCTATACCCACAAGTCCGCCGTCGTCGCCTTCGACCACGCTTACCACGGGCGCACCAACCTCACGATGGCGTTGACCGCCAAGTCCATGCCGTACAAGCACGGTTTCGGTCCGTTCGCGCCCGAGGTCTACCGGGCGCCGCTGTCCTATCCCTTCCGCGATGCCGAGTTCGGCAAGGAGTTGGCCACCGACGGCACGCTCGCGGCCAGGCGGGCCATCGACGTGATGGAAAAGCAGATCGGTGCGGACAACCTGGCGGCGGTCATCATCGAACCCATCCAGGGTGAGGGCGGGTTCATCGTCCCCGCCGACGGGTTCCTGCCCGCGTTGCTGGGGTGGTGCCGCGACAACAACGTGGTGTTCATCGCCGACGAGGTGCAGACCGGGTTCGCCCGCACCGGCGCGATGTTCGCGTGTGAGCACGAGGGCATCGATCCCGACCTCATCGTCACCGCCAAGGGCATCGCCGACGGACTGCCGCTGTCCGGCGTGACCGGACGCGCCGAGATCATGGACGCGCCGCACGTGTCCGGACTGGGCGGCACCTACGGCGGCAATCCGATCGCGTGCGCGGCGGCGCTGGCCACCATCGAGACCATCGAGGCCGACGGGTTGGTCGGCCGCGCCCAGCACATCGAGGTGCTGATGAAGGACCGGCTGGGCCGGTTGCAGGCCGAGGACGACCGGATCGGCGACGTGCGCGGCCGTGGCGCGATGATCGCCGTCGAACTGGTCAAGGCAGGCACGACCACACCCGACCCGGATCTCACCAAGGCGCTGTGCGCCGGTGCCCATGCGGCCGGGGTGATCGTGCTGTCCTGCGGTACCTACGGCAACGTGTTGCGCTTCCTGCCGCCGTTGACGATCAGCGACGAACTGCTCGTCGAGGGGCTCGACGTGCTCGAGCTGATCCTGCGCGACCTCTGACGCCCTAATGCGCGTGGGTGTGGCGTCCACCGAACAGTCCGCCCCAGGTCCGATGTTCGGGGGCGGCCACGGCTTCGGTCGGCGGTGCGTCTGCGACGGCGACAGGCTCGGCCGATGCGGCATGCGCCGCGGGCCGTTGCGCGTACTCGACGTCACGCACACTGCGGACCGACAACCGGCCCACCGCCATGGCCCCCAGCAACACGATCAGCGCGCCGAGCCCGGAGAAGTACGCCAACTCGAGCGTCACCCGTTTCGCATCGGTCACCGCTATCGGCATCCCGGCGTCACCGATGCCCAACGGTCCCGCGAGTGCGCGACCCACCACGAACCAGGCTCCCGCCAGTACCGCCAGCCATGCGCCGAACAGGGCGGTGGCCCGGTTCCCCGAGCCCATCAGCAGCAGGCCGCCGAGAGCTGTCGCAGCGCCCGGAAGCACCTCCAACCAACCGCGTGCGGTGGTCCAGAACCAGGTCTGATCCGGGGTGAACGCGAAGTCGAAGTACGGTCCGACGAACGGGATCAGCGCACCCCAGATTCCCAGCAGGACCAGCAGGAACCCGCTGGCCGCTCCGCGACTGCGGGACATGCGCAGACGACTGCCGCGGGTATCGAATTCGGTCATGATGCCTCCTTTGACTCCCCCGTGGGTACCCGAACTCCAGCGGGAGTAACGCTCCTACCCTGAGGGAATGCGCCTTGCCGAGAACGCCCTGCGCGACACGTTGGCCGACGCCTGGGACCGCTGGGCGCAGCGGTGCGCCGAACTCACCGAACCTCAAGCGATTCCCGCAATCCGATAACGCGGTCACGGACCGGTCGCCACTACTGCAGGTCGACGGCCTTCACCCAGGAACGGGTCAGACTCACAGCACATTGACAGCTAAGAAACTGGTTTTCCGGAAATAAGTTTAGTTTCACTAACGTAGTAGTTCGGTAGCGCAACGTCGCGCCGGTGATTATTTCAGCTATCTGTAAAGAGGGTTCTTGATGTCGTTTGATACTCGTGATGAGCAACTGGCGAGCCGTATCGCCGATCTGACCGCCACCGATCCACAGTTCGCCGCCGCGATTCCCAGCGACACCGTCACCGCCGCCGTCGACGTCCCCGGCCTGCTCCTGCCCGAAATCGTCCAGACCGTCCTGCAGGGCTACGCCGAGCGGCCCGCGCTCGGGGAACGCGCCCTCGAATTCATCGCCGACCCGGCCACCGGACGGACCACCGCACGCCTTCTCCCCCGGTTCGACACCATCAGCTACGGCGAGCTCTGGGACCGGCTCCGCGCCCTCGCCGCCGCCTTGCACGCGTCCGGCGTCGCAGCCGGTGACCGGATCGCCATCCTGGGATTCACCAGCGCCGACTACACCGTGATCGACACGGCTCTGAGCCAGATCGGCGCGGTCTCGGTCCCCCTGCAGACCAGCTCCTCGCCCGAGTCGCTGGCACCGATCGTGACCGAGACCGAGCCGCGGGTGATCGCCGCAAGCGTCGACCACCTCGCCGATGCCGTCGAGCTGGCGCTCACCGCCCACGCTCCGGCCCAGGTGCTCGTCTTCGACTATCACCCCGAGATCGATGACCATCGCGACGCGGTGGCATCGGCCACCGAGCGACTGGCCGCGGCCGGCCGCGGCATCGCGGTCGACACCCTGGCCGACCTGCTGGCCCGCGGCAGCGAGCTGCCGACACCCCCGGCACCCGAGACCGACGGCACCGACCCGCTCGCGTTGCTGATCTACACCTCCGGTAGCACTGGCGCCCCCAAGGGCGCGATGTACCTGCAGAGCTCGGTCGGCAAGTTCTGGCGGCGCAACAGCAAGGCCTGGCTCGGACCGGTCAGCTCGGCGATCAATCTGAGCTTCATGCCGATGAGCCATGTGATGGGCCGCGGCATCCTCTACGCCTCCCTCGCCGCGGGCGGCACCTGCTACTTCGCGGCCCGCAGCGATCTGTCGACGCTCCTGGAGGACCTCGCCCTGACGCGGCCCACCGAGCTGAATTTCGTTCCGCGCGTGTGGGAAATGATCCACAGCGAATTCCAGAGCCGGGTCGATCACCGCCTGGCCGACGCCGGCCAGGACCGTGAGACGGTCGAGGCCGAGGTGCTGGCCGAGGTGCGGGACAAGGTCCTGGGCGGACGGTTCGTCGCGGCGATGACCGGCTCGGCGCCCATCTCAGCCGAGCTCAAGACCTGGACCCAGGACATGCTCGGAATTCACCTGCTGGAGGGATACGGCTCGACCGAGGCCGGGATGGCACTCTTCGACGGTGTGGCCCAGCGTCCGCCGGTGATCGACTACAAGCTGGTCGACGTCCCGGACCTGGGGTACTTCCTCACCGATCAGCCGTACCCGCGCGGCGAGTTGCTGATCAAGACCGAGAATCTGTTCCCCGGCTACTACAAGCGCCCCGAGGTCACCGCGTCGGTGTTCGACGAGGACGGCTTCTACCGCACCGGCGATGTCGTCGCGGAGATCGGTCCGGACCAACTGCGCTACGTCGACCGGCGCAACAACGTCCTCAAGCTGGCCCAGGGCGAGTTCGTCACGCTGGCCAAGCTGGAGGCGGTGTTCGGCAACAGCCCTCTCGTGCAACAGATCTACGTCTACGGCAACAGCGCGCAGCCCTACCTGCTGGCCGTGGTGGTGCCCACCGACGCGAACGTTTCGAAAGAGGCGATCAGCGAATCCCTGCAAGAAGTGGCCAGGGACGCCGACCTGCAGTCGTATGAGATCCCCCGCGATTTCATCATCGAGACAACACCTTTCACCCTGGAGAACGGTCTGCTGACCGGTATCCGCAAGCTGGCCTGGCCGAAGTTGAAGGCGCACTACGGCGAGCGGCTGGAGCAGCTCTACGCCGACCTGGCCGAGACGCAGGCCGGTGAGCTTCGAGCATTGCGGTCCCTGAGCCCCGACGCCCCGGTGCTGGAGACCGTGAGCCGGGCTGCCGGTGCCCTGCTGGGCGCAGCGGCATCCGACCTGGGACCCGATGCCCACTTCACCGATCTGGGTGGAGATTCGTTGTCGGCGTTGACCTTCGGCAATCTTCTGCGCGAGATCTTCGATGTGGATGTGCCGGTGGGCGTGATCGTCAGCCCGGCAACCGATCTGGCCGGGATCGCCGGGTACATCGAAACGCAGCGCAACGGATCCAAGCGGCCGACGTACGCGTCGGTGCACGGCAGGCACGCCGACGAAGTCAATGCCGCCGACCTGACGCTGGACAAGTTCCTCGACGCGGACACCCTGGCCGCAGCGCCGAGCCTGCCCAAGTCGCGCGCCGAGGTGCGCACCGTGCTGCTCACCGGCGCCACCGGCTTCCTGGGCCGCTACCTGGCCCTGGAATGGCTGGAGCGCATGGACCTGGTCGACGGCAAGGTCATCGCCCTGGTCCGCGCCAAGTCCGACGAGGAGGCACGGGCCCGGCTCGACGCCACCTTCGATGTGGGTGACCCGAAACTGCTTGCGCACTACCAGAATCTGGCCGCCGACCACCTCGAGGTGATCGCCGGCGACAAGGGCGAGGAGAACCTCGGCCTGGATCAGCAGACCTGGCAGCGGCTGGCCGATGACGTCGACCTGATCGTGGACCCGGCCGCACTGGTCAACCACGTGCTGCCCTACAGCGAGCTGTTCGGGCCCAACGCCCTGGGCACCGCCGAGCTGATCAAGATCGCGCTCACTACGAAGATCAAGCCGTACACGTATGTGTCGACCATCGGCGTGGGCGATCAGATCGAGCCCGGGAAGTTCGTCGAGAACGTCGACGTCCGGGAGATGAGCGCGGTCCGCAAGATCAACGACGGCTACGCCAACGGTTACGGCAACAGCAAGTGGGCCGGCGAGGTCCTGCTGCGCGAGGCCAACGATCTGTGCGGCCTGCCGGTCGCGGTGTTCCGTTGCGACATGATCCTGGCCGACACCACGTACTCGGGTCAGCTCAACCTGCCGGACATGTTCACCCGAATGATGTTCAGCCTCGTCGCCAGTGGTATCGCTCCGGGCTCGTTCTACGAACTGGATGCTGACGGCAACCGGCAGCGCTCGCACTATGACGGGCTGCCGGTGGAGTTCATCGCCGAGTCGATCTCGACGCTGGGTGGGCAATCCGTGGGGAGCTTCGAGACCTACCACGTGATGAACCCCTACGACGACGGCCTCGGCATGGACGAGTTCACCGACTGGCTGATCGAGGCCGGCTACCCGATCGAGCGCATCGCCGACTACGGGCAGTGGATCCAGCGGTTCGAGAGCACCCTGCGCGCCCTGCCGGACAAGCAGCGCCAGGCCTCACTCCTGCCGCTGCTGCACAACTACCAGCGACCCGAGCGGCCGATGCTGGGCGCCTTGGCCCCGACGGACCACTTCCGGGCCGCTGTGCAGGAAGCCAAGATCGGGCCCGACAAGGACATCCCCCATGTCAGCCCGGCGGTGATCGTCCAGTACATCACCAACCTGCAGCAGCTGGGCCTCCTCTAAGAACCCGTGCGCTCGTCCCACACCGGCGTGGGGCGGGCGCACGTCGGGGGTGACGCATCTCGCACCGCCGGAGCTGGCATCTCGAAATATAATTAGTTTTACTAACGTAGTAATTAGTAGGCGCGGAAGACGTGCCGACAGTATTTATTTTGATTTGCTCAGGGGACCGATATGACCACCGAAACACGCGAGGACCGGCTCCAACGCCGGATCGCAAACCTTTATGACACCGACTCACAGTTCGCCGGTGCCCGCCCCAGCGACGCCGTCAACGCCGCAGTCGCCCAGCCTGAACTGCGGCTGCCGGCCATCGTCAAAGGCGTGCTCGCCGGCTACGCCGACCGCCCCGCGCTCGGACAGCGCGCTGTAGAACTCGTCACCGACGCCGCCGGCCGCACATCGGCCCGGCTGCTCCCCCGCTTCGACACCATCACCTACCGCCAACTGGGAGACCGCATCCAGGCGGTCACCAACGCCTGGCACAACCACCCGGTGAAGCCCGGCGATCGCGTCGCCATCCTCGGGTTCACCAGTGTCGACTACACCACCATCGATACCGCACTCATCGAACTCGGCGCCGTGTCGGTGCCGCTACAGACCAGTGCCGCGGTCGCCACCCTGCGGCCCATCGTCGCCGAAACCGAGCCGACCGTGATCGCGGCAAGCATCGACTTCCTCGACGACGCAGTCGAATTGGTCCGCTCCGGACCCGCACCCCGCCGCCTGGTGGTGTTCGACTACCGGCCCCAGGTCGACGCTGAGCGCGAGGCCCTCCAGGCCGCCAAGGCCGCACTGGCCGATACCGATGTGGTCGTCGAGCCGCTGGCCGACGTCCTCGACCGCGGACGGTCACTGGCCGACGCCCCGCTCTACACCCCGGGTCAGGCCGACCCGCTGACCATGCTGATCTACACCTCCGGCAGCACCGGCACCCCCAAGGGCGCGATGTACCCGGAGACCAAGGTCGCCAACATGTGGCAGCTGGCGTCGAAGGCCACCTGGGACGAAAACCAGGCCGTGCTGCCCGCGATCACCCTCAACTTCATGCCGATGAGCCACGTCATGGGCCGCGGCATCCTGATCGGGACGCTGAGCTCCGGCGGCACCGCGTATTTCGCTGCGCGCAGCGACCTTTCGACCTTCCTCGACGATCTCGCCCTGGTCCGCCCCACGCAGCTCAGCTTCGTGCCGCGGATCTGGGACATGCTGTTCCAGGAGTACCAGAGCCGCCTCGACCGTGCCGGTGGCAGTGAGGACGAGGTGCTCGCCGAGGTCCGCAAGGGCCTGCTGGGCGGACGGTTCGTCTCCGCGATGACCGGCTCCGCGCCGATCTCTGCCGAGATGCACAGCTGGGTGGAACGCCTGCTCGATATGCACCTGCTGGAGGGGTACGGCTCGACCGAGGCCGGTTCGGTCTTCGTCGACGGCCACATCCAGCGCCCGCCGGTGATCGACTACAAGCTCGTCGACGTCCCGGACCTGGGCTACTTCCTCACCGACCAGCCCCACCCGCGCGGTGAGTTGCTGGTGAAGTCCGAGCAGATGTTCCCCGGGTACTACAAGCGTCCCGAGATCACCGCCGAGATGTTCGACGAGGACGGGTATTACCGCACCGGTGACATCGTGGCCGAACTCGGCCCCGATCATGTCGAGTACCTCGACCGGCGCAACAACGTGCTCAAGCTTTCGCAGGGCGAGTTCGTCACGGTCTCCAAGCTGGAGGCAGTCTTCGGGGACAGCCCGCTGGTGCGGCAGATCTTCATCTACGGCAACAGCGCACGTTCCTACCTGCTGGCCGTGGTCGTGCCCACCGATCCTTCCGTGTCGAAGCAGGCGATCAATGATTCGCTTCAGGACGCGGCCCGCGCCGCCGGACTTCAGTCCTACGAGGTGCCGCGCGATTTCATCGTGGAGACAACACCTTTCAGCCTGGAAAACGGTCTGCTGACCGGCATCCGCAAGCTGGCCCGGCCAAATCTGAAGAACCACTACGGCGACCGGCTGGAGCAGCTCTACAGCGACCTGGCCGCAGGTCAGGCCAACGAGTTGAGTGAACTGCGGCGCAGCGGTGCTGACGCCCCGGTCCTCGACACCGTGGGCCGGGCCGCCGGGGCACTGCTGGGTGCCGCGACCTCTGATCTCGCGCCCGATGCCCACTTCACCGATCTGGGTGGAGATTCGTTGTCGGCGTTGACTTTCTCGAATCTGCTGCACGACATCTTCGATGTGGATGTTCCCGTCGGCGTGATCGTCAGCCCGGCCACCGATCTGGCCGGTATCGCCGGCTACATCGAAGGCGAACGTCACGGATCCAAGCGTCCGACCTACGCGTCGGTGCACGGACGTGACGCTACCGAGGTGCATGCCGCCGACCTGACGCTGGACAAGTTCCTCGACGCGGACACCCTGGCCGCGGCGCCGAGCCTGCCCAAGGCCCCGGCCGAGGTCCGCACCGTGTTGCTCACCGGCGCCACCGGCTTCCTGGGCCGTTACCTGGCCCTGGAATGGCTGGAGCGCATGGACCTGGTCGACGGCAAGGTCATCGTCCTGGTCCGCGCCAAGAGCGATGCCGAGGCCCGCGCCCGGCTCGACGCCACCTTCGATGTGGGTGACCCGAAACTGCTTGCGCACTACCAGAATCTGGCCGCCGACCACCTCGAGGTGATCGCCGGCGACAAGGGCGAGGCCGATCTGGGTCTCGACCGCGCCACCTGGCAGCGGCTGGCCGACGACGTCGACCTGATCGTCGACCCGGCCGCACTGGTCAACCACGTGCTGCCGTACAGCCAGATGTTCGACGCGAATGCCCTGGGCACCGCCGAACTCATCCGCATCGCGCTCACCACGAAGATCAAGCCGTTCGTCTACGTTTCGACGATCGGTGTGGCCGGGGGCATCAAGCCCGGCGAGTTCGTCGAGGATGCCGACATCCGGGTGATCAGCCCGACCCGGCAGGTCGACGATTCTTACGCCAACGGCTACGGCAACAGCAAGTGGGCCGGCGAGGTCCTGCTGCGCGAGGCCCACGACCTCTGTGGCCTGCCGGTCTCGGTGTTCCGTTGCGACATGATCCTGGCCGACACCACGTACTCGGGTCAGCTCAACCTGCCGGACATGTTCACCCGGCTGATGTTCAGCCTCGTCGCCAGTGGTATCGCTCCGGGCTCGTTCTACGAACTGGACGCTGATGGCAACCGTCAGCGGGCCCACTACGACGGTCTGCCGGTGGAGTTCATCGCCGAGGCGATCTCGACGCTGGGCGTGCATGTCACCGAAGGGTTCGAGACCTATCACGTGATGAACCCGTACGACGACGGCCTCGGGCTCGACGAGTTCACCGACTGGCTGATCGAAGCCGGTTACCCGGTGCACCGCATCGACGATTACGGCCAGTGGTTGCAGCGCTTCGATACTGCGCTGCGCACGCTGCCGGACAAGCAGCGTCAAGCCTCCCTGCTGCCGCTGCTGCACAGCTACCAGCAGCCGTCGCATCCGTTGCTGGGCGCGGCCGCGCCGACCGACCGGTTCCGGGCGGCGGTGCAGGAAGCCAAGATCGGGCCCGACAAGGACATTCCCCATGTCAGCCCGGCAGTGATCGTCAAGTACATCACCAACCTGCAGATGCTCGGGTTGCTGTAAAAGACTTCCCCACAAGGGAAGAATCCCCTGAGCGGCCGCGGTCCTTACCAAGGACCGCGGCCAATCAGTATGTAGCGTGGCGAGATGGGCAGCACGCGGGTCTCCGGCCACGTCAATGCACCCCGCGTCGCGGTCTATCGAGCGCTCGTCGACGCCGACGCGATCGCGGCGTGGCGGGTTCCGGACGGTATGCGCAGCGAGGTACACGAATTCGACGCGCGCGAGGGCGGAACATTTCGCATCTCACTGCACTACGACTCGCCGGACGCCGTCGGGAAGTCCAGCGCCCAAACGGACACCTATCACGGTCATTTCGTCGAGCTGGTGCCGGACGAGCGGGTCGTCGAAGTGTTGGAGTTCGAGAGCGACGATCCCGCCGTGGGTGGCGCGATGACGATGACGACCACGTTGAGCGACGCCGGAGACGGCACCGACGTCCTCATCCAGCACGACGGGATTCCCGACGCAGTGGACGCGGCCGACAACGAGACCGGTACTCGGATGGCGCTGGCCGCACTTGCCGCGTGGGTGGAAAACCGCAGCTAGTCGAAGCATCCCGCCGGTGTCGGAGGCTCGGCGTAGTGTCGCACACATGTTCGAATCATTCGCGAAGATTGATCCCGATGCCGGCGAGGCGGCATTGCGGGATCGCATCGCCGAGCTCGAACAACTCAAGTCGGCCGCCGCAGCCGGCCAGGCCCGCGCCACCGCAGCCCTGGACGGTGCCCGCCGTACGAGGGAGGCCGCCGCCGGCGTCGCGGCCTCGCGCCGTGGCCGCGGGCTGGGTTCGGAAATCGGCCTGGCCCGCATGGAGTCACCCGCCCAGGGCAACCGCTACCTCTCCGACGCCCGCATCCTCGTGCACGACATGCCCTACACCTTGGCGGCCCTGGAGAACGGGGTGCTGACCGAATCGCGCGCCCGGTTGGTCGTGCGCGAGGCCGCCTGCCTGTCCCCCACCGAGCGGAGGCGCCTCGACGAACACCTCTGCGCCGACCACGCGAAGCTGATCGGCCTCGGCGATATCCGCCTGACCGGTGACGCCAAAGGCATTGCCTACCAACTCGATCCGGCAGCCGTTATCGACCGGGCCACCAGGGCACCCGAAGATCGCAACGTCACCTTCCGGCCCGCCGCTGACAACATGGCCATCGTCACTGCCCTGCTGCCTGCGACCGATGCGGCGTCCGTGCGCTACGCACTCACCGAAGCGGCCGACCGCTGCGCTGACGGCCGCAACCGCGGCCAAACCATGGCCGACACCCTCGTCACCCGCGTCACCGGCCGCGACACCACCAAACCGGTCCCCGTCGCGGTCAATCTCGTGCTTTCCGACAACACCCTCTTCGCCGGCAGCACGCAGCCCGCACATCTGCAGGGCCACGGACCCATCCCCGCAGCCGCAGCCCGACGCATGATCAGCGACGCCCTCGCCGACGACAACTCCTGGGCCACCCTGCGACGCCTGTACGCCGCACCCGACACCGGAACACTCGTCGCGATGGAATCCCGCTCGCGGCGCTTCCCCAAAGGCCTCGCCCGGTTCATAGCCACCCGCGACCAAACCTGCCGCACCCCCTACTGCAACGCCCCCATCCGGCACATCGACCACATCACGCCGCACCACCACCTCGGACCGACCAGCGCTGCCAACCGCCAAGGACTGTGTGAACACTGCAACTACGTCAAGGAAAACCCCGGCTGGCGGGTAATAGCCAAAGTCGACAAATCAGGCCGCCACACCACCGAACACATCACCCCCACCGGCGCCGTCTACCGCTCGACAGCTCCACCACTACCGGGAGGGATCCGGGTACTCACCCGAGAAATCCACCTCACCCGAATCTCAGCGTGAGCGGGCCGACCAGAATCCGACGAGCAACTGCTCGATCCGTTCACGGTCGATCAACAGCGGTGAGACGTGGCCGGTGCCTGCCACCGTCTCGACGCGGCAGTCGGCAATGGCCGTGCAGGTCTGCCGAGCCTCTGCCGGTTGCCAGCCCATCACGTCGTCACGAACCGCAAGCACCAACGTGGGAATCTGAATCTTGGCGAGCAGATCCGCCAGCCCGCTGCGGTGCAGCATCATCGAGCGCATCGCGTGCAGCATTCCCGTGCGGTCAGCCGTTCGGAACGAATCTAGAATCACCGCAGCCTGGTTCGGCTCGGCGTCGACGGCTGACGAACCGATGATCGAGTCAGACATTTGCTTCACGATGAACGCATTCGGACCGACCAGACGATAAAACCCGACCAGCGGCCACCCCTTCGTCCACTTCTCGCGCATCGTAAATGCCTGGACCGGGGTGCCGATGGTGGTCAAGGTCCGCAGTCTCGTGTGGTCGTCGGCTGCCAAACGGATGCCGACGTGACCTCCCCACGCATTCCCGACCCAGTCCACTGGTTCGTGCAATCCCAGTCCGTCCAGCGCCTGCTCAGCGGCCGCCACGCATTCCTCGAAGGTGAAATCACGCGTCACTGCATCGCTTTTCCCGTGGGATGGACCGTCGATCGCGTACACGGCGTGGTCGCGGGCCAACACAGGCTCGAGGAGACTCCAGGACTGCGAGTCAACGAAGAGGCTGTGCCACAAGACGACCGGCTGCCCCGCTCCGCTACAGCGCACGTGCAAACGGCCCAGTTCTGTGGTGACGAAACGGGAGCCGCTCATGGCAATCTCCAACTACTTCGGCAACCGAGATCTGGGCATTCGTAGCATCCTTTGGTGCAATGCCCTCGTCAAGCGACTCCGACCGCGAGCAACACGACCGCGATCAGCGGGAAGGCGCCCTGGGTGATCGCTGCGCGCGCCTTGTCCGGTGAGCTGGTCAACAGCACCGCGGCAGCGGCCAGCATCGAGCCGACCCCGGCGAACACGAGAGCGGCTCCAACCGCATTGTGCCCCAAGCCAACTGCGACGATACCGACCACTGTGACGATCGCCAGGAACAGGTTGTAGAAGCCCTGATTGAACGCGAGCTCCTTGGTCGCCTGCGCCTCTTCCTCGTTGATCCCGAAGGTGGCGCGGGTACGCGGTGAAGTCCAGGTCAGCGACTCCATCACAAAGATGTAGACATGCAGGGCCGCGGCGAGCGCGGCGAACACCAAACCGGCGATGACCATGCGGTCTATTCAAACAGCTCGGACTGCCCCAGTCCGGTAACTGGCGGTCGCATACCCAGATGAGTCCACGCCAACGGCGTGGCCACCCGGCCCCGCGGGGTACGGGCCACCATGCCGGCACGCACCAGGAAGGGTTCGCAGACCTCCTCGACCGTGGTCGCTTCTTCTCCCACCGCCACGGCCAGGGTCGACACCCCGACGGGGCCGCCGCCGAAACTGCGGGTGAGCGCCGACAGCACGGCGCGATCCAGGCGATCGAGGCCGAGCTCGTCGACGTCGTAGACCTCCAACGCGGCCTTGGCGATGTCGCGGGTGATCACGCCGTCGGCGCGGACCTCGGCGTAGTCACGGACCCGGCGCAGCAGCCGGTTGGCGATGCGGGGCGTGCCGCGGGAGCGCCGGGCGATCTCCGTGCCGGCCTCGGCTCCCAGTTCGATGCCCAGAATCCCGGCCGACCGGGCCAGCACCCGCTCGAGTTCGACCGGCTCGTAGAAGTCCATATGCGCGGTGAATCCGAACCGGTCCCGCAGCGGACCGGTCAGCGCCCCGGATCGGGTGGTCGCACCCACCAGCGTGAAGGGCGCGACCTCGAGCGGGATCGACGTAGCGCCGGGACCCTTGCCGACCACCACGTCGACGCGGAAGTCCTCCATCGCCAGATACAGCATTTCTTCGGCCGGCCGGGCAATGCGGTGGATCTCATCGATGAACAGCACGTCGTGCTCGACAAGGTTGGACAGCATCGCGGCCAGGTCACCGGCGCGCTCCAGCGCGGGACCGGAGGTGAGCCGCAGCGACGATCCCAACTCGGCCGCGATGATCATCGCCAGCGATGTCTTACCCAGCCCGGGCGGGCCGGACAGCAGGATGTGATCCGGTGTGCCACCGCGATTCTTGGCGCCCTCTAGGACAAGCGACAGCTGCTCGCGCACCCGCGGCTGACCGATGAACTCCCCCAGTGAGCGCGGGCGCAGGCTGGCGTCGACATCACCCTCACCGACTGTCAGCGCCGGCGAGACCTCCCGATCCTCGGGCTCGTCGGCTTCGTCGAACCGGCCCATGGCTATTTCTTACCCAGCATGGAGAGTGCCGCCCGTAGCGCAGAGGCCGTGGTGGCCTCGGGATCGTTGGCCAGCACCTTGTCGGTGGCCTCCTCGGCCTGTTTGGCGGCAAAGCCAAGTCCGACAAGGGCTTCCACCACCGGGGTACGCACCGCATGGCCCGTGGCCCCACCGATGGCCCCGGGGGTTACCGGACCGATCTTGTCCCGCAGTTCGAGCACCATCCGCTCCGCGCCGCGTTTACCGATACCGGGAACCCGGGTCAACGCCGTCACATCCCCGTCTGCGAGAGCCTGGCGCAGCGCCTGCGGGTCGTAGACCGCCAGCGTCGCCAACGCGATCTTGGGACCGACGCCTGACACCCCCAGCAGCGTGAGGAACAGGTCGCGGGCATCCCCGTCGGCGAACCCGTAGAGCGTCATCGAATCCTCGCGCACGATCATCGCGGTGATCAGCCGAGACTCGGTGCCACGGCGCAGATTCGCCAGGGTCGACGGAGTTGCCATCACCTTGTAGCCGACGCCGGCGGCCTCGATCACGGCATGATCGAGGGCGATGTCGATGACCTCACCGCGCACCGAGGCGATCATGCCCGCCCCGCCTTCGCAGTGGCTTTCAGTCGGGCCTGATACTTACGGCGCTGTTCGGCGGCCATCGCCTCGGCGGCAGCCATCCGCGCGATCATCGGGGCCCGCCAGCAGTGGCAGATCGCCAGTGCCAGCGCGTCGGCAGCGTCAGCCGGGGTCGGCTTGGCTTGCAGTGCAAGGATTCTGGTGATCATCTCGGTGACCTGGGCCTTGTCGGCGCGGCCGTTACCGGTGACCGCGGCCTTCACCTCCGACGGGGTGTGAAAATGCACCTCGATGTCGCGCCGGGCCGCGGCCAGTGCGATCACCCCGCCGGCCTGGGCCGTGCCCATCACCGTCGACACGTTCTGCTGGGCGAACACCCGCTCGATCGCGATCACGTCGGGCCGGTGGGTGTCCATCCAGTATTCGGCCACATCGCTGATCTCCAGCAGCCGCTTCTGCAGCGGCGCGTCGGCCGGGGTGCGGACCACGTCCACATCCAGCGCGGTGACCTGCCGGCCCTTGCCACTCTCGACCACCGACAGGCCGCAGCGCGTCAACCCGGGATCCACTCCCATCACCCGCACACGAACCCCTTCGTCAGAACATCTGTTCGAGAGCCTAGCGTGAGCCGGCGACAGCCCGGCGCAGGGACACGCTCATCCGTAGGGTCGGAGCTATGCGCGTAGTGATAGCCGGCGGGCACGGCAAGATCGCCCTGATTCTCGAACAGCTGTTGTCCGCACGCGGTGACGAGGTGGCCGGGCTCATCCGCAATCCGGCCCAGGCCGCCGACCTGCAGGCCGCCGGGGCCGAGGCCGTCGTGCTGGATCTGGAACGGGCGTCGGTGGACGAGGTCGCCGCCGCCCTCAACGGCGCCGACGCCGTCGTGTTCGCAGCCGGTGCCGGGCCCGGCAGCGGGGCGGCACGCAAGCAGACCGTGGACCGGGATGCCGCGATCCTGCTGGCCGATGCGGCCGAAGCCGCGGGGGTGGGCCGCTACGTGATGGTCTCGGCCCTGGCCGCCGACGACCGGTCGCTGGACGCCAACTACGACGAGGTGTTCCTGGCGTATATGCGGGCAAAGTCCGAGGCCGACGCCGACGTGCGGGCCCGGAGCGGATTGCGCACCACGATCGTGCGGCCGGGCGGGCTCACCGACGAGCCCGGCACCGGGAACGTGACGGTCGCCGAGTCGACCGGCCGCGGCACGATCCCGCGCGCCGACGTCGCGCGGGTACTGCTCGCCGTATTGCACGAGCCGGAGACCGCGGGGCGGACCTTCGAGCTGATCTCGGGCGAGACGCCTATCGACGCAGCGCTGCACCCGACGCGATGAACGACTTGATCTGATCGATGCGGGCGCTGGTCGCGTCCCAACCACGCACGGCTTCCTCGCCGACGATCTTGTGGTCACGGCGGATGACGATGATCCACGGCGTGCCGAACAGTGAGCGGGCCAGCACCCACAGCGGCAGCAGGAGCAGCAACAGCAGGAACTCCGCCGCGACCAGCAGGGCCAACACCAGCGCCGGGATCAAAAGCACTATCAGGGCGACGTTCAGCACGATGCTGATGATGTCGTCCCCGTTGCCGAAGGACGTATCGCCAAAACCCCACTCGTCGGGCATCTTTCGGCGCGGACGCCATGGCAACCAACGCCGGCGTACCGTCCATTTGACGCCCTCAGGGTCAAGGACGCTTGCCACTACTC
Organism: Mycobacterium sp. DL99; assembly: GCF_004762045.1. Taxonomy (GTDB): domain Bacteria; phylum Actinomycetota; class Actinomycetes; order Mycobacteriales; family Mycobacteriaceae; genus Mycobacterium. The sequence goes on along the minus strand of NZ_SJOM01000007.1, from coordinate 2,780,743 downwards.
TTCGTCGAGCTGCGCGGCGACATCGTCGGGGATGTCGATGTTGGTGTACACCTCTTGCACGTCGTCGCTGTCCTCGAGCGCATCGACGAGCTTGAGCACCTTGCGGGCGCCTTCCAGGTCGACCGGCACGCTCACCGAGGGCTGGAAGCTGGCCTCCGCCGAGTCGTAGTCGATGCCGGCGTCCTGCAGTGCGGTGCGCACGGCGACCAGGTCGGTGGGCTCGGAGATGATCTCGAAGGCGTCGCCCAGGTCGTTGACCTCCTCGGCGCCGGCCTCCAGGACGGCCATCAGCACGTCGTCCTCGGTCAGGCCGTTCTTCTCCAGCGTCACCACACCCTTGCGGGAGAACAGGTAGGCCACCGAGCCCGGGTCGGCCATGTTGCCGCCGTTGCGGGTCATCGCGACGCGGACCTCACCGGCGGCGCGGTTGCGGTTGTCGGTCAGACACTCGATGAGCACCGCGACACCGTTGGGGCCGTAGCCCTCGTAGGTGATGTTCTGCCAGTCGGCGCCACCGGCCTCTTCGCCGCCGCCGCGCTTGCGGGCGCGCTCGATGTTGTCGTTGGGTACCGAGCTCTTCTTGGCCTTCTGGATGGCGTCGTAGAGGGTGGGGTTACCGGCCGGGTCTCCCCCGCCGACACGTGCCGCGACCTCGATATTCTTGATCAATTTGGCGAACATCTTGCCGCGCTTGGCATCGATGACGGCCTTCTTGTGCTTGGTGGTGGCCCACTTGGAATGGCCGCTCATGCAGGTACGCCCCTTTTCCGGTTAAAACTCCGGCCCTCCAGTCTACGTGGCCGGTCCTACGGCGCTCGATAAGACGCCTACAGGGCCTGCAGCAAGACGAACGTCACGGCCGCCGCAACGCTGCACAGAACCGGCCAGTACCAGATGTGCCAACGCCGCCAATGCCCGATCGCCATGCCGATCGGCGCGAGCACAACCATCGCCAGGGTGAGCGCCGCCCATCCGACCAGGGTCCCAACCTCATCGGCTTGTTCGGGAAATGCCCCACTGAAACCCATCGGAAAGAGCGCGGCGAACGCCAACAACACGGCGATCAGGCCGACCACGGCCCATGCGACCCAACTGATCACCGACTCGACGACACCAGGCCGGCGCCGGGCGGACGTTGGCGACAGCGCAGACATGTCGGCAGCGTACCGCCGGTGCGCGGGCGGACCGCCGCGATTAATAGCACCTTCATCGTTTCATTAACGGGTTAGCATGCCCGCATGCCGTCAGGAGATGTCACCGTGCGGCTCCGCGGCACCAACCCGCGGCCACGCGCGGGGCGGCCCACCCAAGAACGGGCCGAGCAACGGCATCGCGAGCTCCTCGACTGTGCGCTGGAAGTGTTCCTGGACAACGGATTCGAGCGGTCCACCATCGAGAGCATCGCGGCGGCCGCCGGCATGGCCAAGCGCACCATCTATGGGCTCTACCCCGACAAGGCGACCCTGTTCGAGGCTGCGGTGCAACGCGCCGTGAACCGGTGGCTGGTCCCGATCGAAACGCTGCGGACAGCGGAGTCCGACGACCTCGAGGAAACCCTGCTCGCGCTCGGCCGAATCCGGTTGGCCGGCATCACAAGCCCCGCCGGTATCGCACTGCAACGCATCCTCAACGCGGAAGGCAACCGGTTTCCCCGACTGTTCCGGCTCGTCTACGAACAGGGCACCATGCCGGCGCTGACGTTCATCAGCGAGGTACTCACCCGGCACGCCGAGGCCGGAACCATTCAGATCGGCGATCCCGAAATAGTGGGAAGCGCATTCCTGAGTATGGCGGTCGGCGGCCCCGCCACCGGCGCAATGTGGGGCGTGGCATGGGACCCCGATGATCTGGACAAGCGGATGCGGACCTGCGTGCGCTTGTTCCTCGACGGGGTGAGGCCGCGCAAACCATGACCGGCTCGCTACATCTGAAAGGGACACCATGGATCAAGACACGTACGACAAGGGAATGGCGATCCGGACAGCAGTCCTCGGTGAGGAATACGTCCGCAAGGCGGCCGGGAACGTCGACGCATTCTCCAAGCCGCTGCAGGACCTGGTCACCGAATACTGCTGGGGCGCGGTGTGGGGCCGTGAGGGTCTGGAACTGAAGACCCGCAGCATGCTGAATCTGGCCATGATCGCGGTGCTGAACCGGCCGAACGAATTGAGCACACACATCCGCGGCGCCCTCACCAACGGCGTCACCCGCGAGGAGATCTGCGAGATCTTCCTGCAGGTGGGCATCTACGCGGGTATCCCGGCCGCGGTCGACAGCTTCCGGCTGGCCCGCGCCGTGTTCACCGACCTCGACGAGGAGCGTGCGTGAATCCCGAGATCGGCTTCATCGGGCTGGGCAACATGGGGTGGCCCATGATGGATCGGCTGCTGACGGCGGGATTTCCCGTGGTGGCCTTCGACGTACGCGAGGATGTCCTGGCCGAGGCTGCCGCGCTGGGCGCCCGGCAGGCCGACTCGGTGCGCGCTGTGGCCGACCGTACCGAGACGATTCTGGCCAGTCTGCCCACCCCGCAGATCTCCGAGTCCGTGGTGGCCGACGTCGCCGGCGGTTCCCGGGTCCAGCGCTTCGTCGACCTGTCGACAGTGGGAGGTCAAGCGGCACAACGCAATCACGCGGCTCTCGGCGCGCAGGGCATCGCCGCGCTGGACAGCCCGGTCAGCGGCGGGATGCACGGCGCGCAGGCCGGCACCCTGGCGATCATGGTGTCCGGACCGCGAGCGGAATTCGATTCGCTCGCCCCGATTTTCGAGGTGCTCGGCCGGGCGATCTTCGTCTCCGAACAACCCGGCGCCGCACAGACCATGAAGCTGATCAACAACCTGATGGCCGCCACCACCCTGGCCGCGACCGCTGAGGTGATGGTGATGGGCGTCAAGGCCGGACTGAGCGCCGACGTGATGATCGACGTACTCAACGCCGGATCCGGCGGCACGCACGCCAGCCGGGACAAGTTCCCGCGCGCAGTACTCCCCCGCACGTTCGACTACGGGTTCGCCACCGGCCTGATGGCCAAAGACGTCCGGCTCTACCTCGACGAGGCCACCACCCTCGGACTGCCGGCCGAGATGGCCGAGACCGTGCAACGGATCTGGGAGCAGACGCTGCACGCCGAAGGCCCCGAATCCGACTTCACCTCCGTCATCAAACCGATGGAGAAGGCCGCGGGCGTGATCGTCGAAGGAGGACACCGATGAGCATGCGCGGCGGCTATTTCTTGAGCGGTGCGCGCAGGTCGTACACCGTGTCCGAGCCCACCTTGGTCGGGGTGAAGTTCGCTTTCACCCAGTCGGAGATGTCGGTGTGGGAGTTGTTGCCGAAGAAGCCGCCGTGGTCCTTGTCCTTGGTTTCCGGGAGGATGTAGTAGGTGATCTGCCGGTCACCGACGTAGGTCTGGAACTGTTCCAGCGTCGGTGCCGGATCGGTTCCGGTGAAGCCACCTATCGCCATCACCGCTGTGTCGGTGGACAATTCGAGGCCGGCTGCGGCCCCGGACCGATTGATGGCCGCCGACCACGTGGTGTTGGTTCCCCGCAGCATCGCGTTCACCTCGGGATTGTCGGAGTTCCATCCATGCCCATGGCCCTGGCCGTCGTCGGGATCAGCCGGTCCCACGCTCGGACCGCCTCCGGTGTGCGGCTGGCCCAGCGTGGCCACGGTGTAGGCGGTAGATCCGGCCAGCCCTCCGATGATCGCCACCGCCAACGCGGCGGCCGCCATCCCGCGGGCGCCCGCCCGCAACGCCCAGAGCAGAGCCATGGTGGCCGCGACTGTCACCGCCAGGATCGACCAACGCAGCGGCGGCAGCCACGACGCATTGCGGCCCAGGATCCAGAAACTCCACGCCGCGGTGCCCAGAAGCATGGTGATCAAACCGATCTGGCCCAGCCGGTCAGTGCGCCGGCGCCACATCTCGGTAACGCCGATCGCGAACATCGCCGCCAGCGCCGGCGCCAGCGACAGGCAGTAGTACGGGTGGACCATGCTCTTCATGAAGCTGAGCACCAACCCGTCGATCAGCAGCCAGCTACCGAACAGGATGGTTCCGGCGCGGACCAGGTCGGTCCGTGGCTTCCCGCGCCGCGAGATCAGTACCAGCACCACCGCGAATAGTCCGGCGGGCAGCAGCCAGCCGATTTCGAAGCCGAACTCGCCGGTGAACAGGCGCGGTAGGCCGTGGGTCTGATTGCCGAACCCACCACCGTGCGGCGTGGAGGCGGGAAGCCCGGCCACCTCGGCCGCGGTGACCGGCCCGGCACCCATGTGGTTGTGACCGAGAACCCGGCCGAACCCGTTGTAGCCCAGCACCAGGTTCATGAAGTTGTCGTCGGTGGATCCGGCGAGGTAGGGCCGTGAGGAGGCCGGCCACACCAAGGTGAGCACCACGAACCATCCGGCGGAGGCGAGAAACGCCACCAGCGAGCCGGCCAGGTGCAGCAGACGTTGACGCATCGGAACCGCTGCGGCGACCAGGTACACCAGCCCGATGGCCGGCATGACCATCAGCCCTTCGAGCATCTTGGCCAGAAACGCGAACCCCAGCGCCACTCCGGCGAGAGCCATCCAACGGGCACCGTGGTTGTCCAATGCGCGCACCGCGCAGTAGGCGGCAGCCGTCATCAGCAACACCATCACCGCATCGGGATTGTTGAACCGGAACATCAACGCCGCCACCGGCGTCAGCGCCAAGACCGCACCGGCCAGGAGCGCCGCCCGCGGACCACTGATGCGGCGGACCGCACCGTGCAGCAGCGCAACCGAGCCGACAGCCATCAACGCTTCCGGGATGAGCATGCTGGCGCTGCTGAACCCGAACAGCTGGCCCGACAGACCCATCACCCACTGGGACACCGGCGGCTTGTCCACGGTGATGAAATTGGCCGGGTCCAGCGATCCGAACAGCAGCGCCTCCCAGTTGAGCGAACCGGCCCAGGCCGAGGCCGCGTAGAACTGATTACCCATACCGTTGACAGTGATGTTCCACAGGTAAGCCAGGGCGGTGGCGGCCAGGAGCGCGGGCAGCGCCAGGCGCTCGCGAGCGATCCGCGGGGTGCCTCGGGGGGCTTCGAGGGCAGGCTCGGCGGAGGCATCCTCCAACGTCGTCGTCACAGGTCCATTAAGTCGGGGCCGCCTTTGTCTGAGCTATGTGGCCGCCGGGGATCTGCTGTGATGACGCGCCCTACGAAATCGGCGCGACGACCGGCATCAGGTGTCCCGCGCTTATCCGTGGGCGATCGACGATGGCCGGCCGGCGGGGTTCGACGCGGCGCGTCAGATGAACCAGCGCCTGAAGGTCGATTGAGGGATCGACGCCCAATTCGCGATGAAGCACCTCGGCGTACGCGCAGAACACCCGGCGGGCCTCGACCAAGTTGCCCTCGGCCAGGTGCGCCGAGATCAGCGCCCGCTGAGCGGATTCACGCAATGGTTCACAACCCACCGCCACCATCGCCGACTCCACCGCCTCACTGAACCGGTGTTGCGCCGTCAGCATCTGACTCATCTTCTCCAGTGCGTGCAGAATCTTCTGGCGCATTAGCTCCCGCTCGGTGATTGCCCAGTCGTCGTAACAACCCGGAAGAAGATCAAGTGCCCGAACTTTCTCACCGAAATCGGAGAAATCACCATAGAGCGGGTCGCCGGCGAGAATACGACGCGCCCAATTGGACGTTGCATCGATGTCCACCGCGACGTGTTCGGCGAGCCCGATCGACCACTTATCCGCGTCGACAACGTCTACTCCCGCGCCCCGCAGGCGCCACAGCGCCGACCTCAGATTCCCCGCGGCGCGAATGTCGTCTCCCAGCGGCCACAGCGCTCCGGCGACGTATCGTCGCTCCAGCCTTCCCTTTTGGAGGGCCATGAACGCGAGCAGCCGTTTGCTCCCTTCAGGAACCTCACGCCTTTCCGCGCCGATGGAGACATACGGCCCGTTGACCAAGTGGACCGTCGGAATGCGATTGCCGGATGCGACCTGCACATCGCATTCCTGGTGAATTCCGCTCATAGCCCGCCCCTAGTTGTGGGAATTGCAGTATTACGAGGCTAACCACGCACCGTCACCGGCTTGTCACGACTGGCACCTTTGGCGTGTCGCCTTCAATGGCATGAATAATCATGTCATCGTCTCGTCCATATCAATCGAGTAGTCGACTACTCGATTTTTGAATAGGCGTCAGCCGTGACCGCTTTGATAGCGCCTCAGAAATGCGGCCACCTCATCAATCGCCGCACCCGCATCGGTGAAAGACTCCACTCGCTCGACCCGGCGGGCGTGAAGATCGCGCGAAGCCAGGTACACCGTCATCACCCGAAAGAGAACCTGGCCTTCGAGGACGTCCACGCTCACCGAGCACACGCCCGACGTCATCGGCTCATCGCTACTCATGACTGCCGACTCGCTACCGAATCTGCGGGGTTCGAATGATGAAGATCGCCTCGGCGAGGCGGGTGTGGTCGTAGGCCGGCACGATCACTTCGTTCTCACGCCACGTATCGAACGGCAGCAGGTCCACGCCGAGCAGTCCGGAACGCACCGACATCAGTGCCACCCGATGGTTTGAACCCGACGCGGTGGTGGCCAGAACCATCAACCGGTAATCGGTGCTCTCGTCGACTTTGGCTTGCAACTTGCCCAATTCGGTGTCGGTTTGGGGGCGTGCCCATGCATCGACGGGGAAGCTCAATGTCGCCACCTTGCTCGCCGAAAGGAGAAGTTCCGTGTGTTCCCCTACCCATTTCCCCACCACCGACCATCGCGACCCCCTGCCGGCACCCGGAAATTCCTCCACGTCCACCAGATAGACCGGCACCTTGTCGACCTTCGGCGGCCCGCAGGCCCGGACGAACACCATCCACGGGTATTCCCCCTGCGGTTTCAGCTGGGTGAGGTCGGTCCTGGCGGCAACGGGCACCAGCAGTTGCACGAACGGATGTGGCGCGGTTCCCGCCGCCACCGGGATGCGGTCGAGGTGTTGGGCCTGTTCGAGCGCCCGGAGCGCGCAGTCGGCCCGCACTTCGACGACCTCCAGATCGACCGCCGTACCGAACAAGCTCTTGAAGTACTGATCCGGGGCCTGATCCGATGGCCGGGGAAGGACGCCTGCCGGCGGGAGTTCCTCGAAGCTGCTCACCAATGCCGCCTCGCGCAGCTCCTCGTCGAGCCGATCGCGCTGCGCTTCGACCAAACTCTTGAGCTCGTCGGCCAGCCGCGTCTGCCTTCCCTTCTGGTGGAGCAGGCCCTCGAAGTCGTGAATCAGCTTGCGCTGCTTGTCCTCGCAGCTACCACCCGTGACCGTCAGCCCGGCTCCGGTATCCACGAGTTGTGCCTCGAATTGCAGTACCTGCGCCATGAAGATGTTCCACGGCCGCAACCCGAGGCGGTTCTCCCACACCGCCCGGGCCGGTCCGTCGCCGATGTCGCGGCGGGCAGTCCAGGTGTCCACCACCCACTTTCCGCCGACCTGGAACAGGACCGCCAGCCGCACCGGGCCGGACGGTGCGGCCGATTCCGGAGCCCCGGCCCGCCACAGCCTACCCAGCGGCCCACCGACCGGACGGCCCCCACCGGTCGGTGTGAGCCACGGATCCGAGCCGGACCGTTCCCGCTCGAAGTACCGTGACGCCAGCCGGTTTCGCTTCAATGATGCCGGTGCGCCGGCCAGCCCGTCGAGGCTGTCACGGCTGAGCCTGATCGTCACCGCCGCGTCCAGCCACGGCCGGATGGTGGCCCCGCCGCACGGGTCGCTGCAGAGTGTTCCGTAGACCGCTTCGCTGCCCGCGGCTCGCGGGTCGGCGGCGACCACCTCGACCACCCAGAATTCGTTGGCGCCGAGTTCGGGCAGGGCGTCGAGTTTCAGGGTGACGTCGCTGACCAGCCGCAGCGGCCGCCGGGAACCGTCGATCGCCAGGCCCGGCGCCACGTGAAGGTTGGGACCGTCGAGTGCCACGGTGTATCCGTAATCGACGCCGGGGCCCGCTGCGACACCGGCCAGAAGTGCGAATTCCTCTGCGTACGCCTGCATCTGACCTAGGTGCTCGGCGCGCAGGAACAGACCGTTCGCGGCGTTGAGTGCCCGCAGCCCACTGTCGGCGACCGTCACTTCCGGCGGCTGCGGCAGCGCAGGGGCCGCTTGCGGTGACGTGTCCACCGGTTTCCAGGTGGTCATTGTGCTGCCTCCGTCGGATAGAGCGGCTTCTCGAAAACGAGGACCGCGTCGTGGCCGTCGTTGCGCGAGCCCGGTGGGTCATCGACCAGCCCGGCCAGTGGAACTGACGGGTCCTCCCCGAACACGGGTGTCGGACCGGTGCCGTGGATGATCACCCGGACCGTGTCGTATGCAGGCGCGTCGGCAAGAGTCACCACGATTCGCTCTTCCCCGGGCCGGTAGTGCACGGTGTCGACGTCCTCGTCGACCCAGCCGCGGTGCGACAGCGAGGTGATCCGGACGGCGCGCCGGCCCGCCGACCCCGGGTTGAGTGGTTTGGTCAGGTGGATCGTGCACACGGTTTCGTCCTGCGACCATTCGACGAATCGCACGCGCGGCCCTCCGGCGTCCTCGGCGACCGGACCGATCACCGCCGGTGCCAGACCACACAGCAGCTCCTGAATGGTCGCGGTCGGCAACAGCGTTGTGCGGCAGGCGGGGTCGACATGTGCGTCGACCACTTCGAGACACCCGCTCGAGTCGTCCACCACGATCGTCACGCACGCGAGCGCGACGGCGGCGCACTCGGGCAGTACCGGATACATCGTCGAATGCCCCGTCATCGGGTCGTCCGGTGGCGCGATCTCGGCGACGTCGAGTGCAGCCAGGGCGCGGAACGCGGCGAGCAGCACCTCAGGGCGTTCGCCGGGCGGTGCCGCGGCAGCGCGGTGCCGGGCATGCAGAGCCTGTTCGCCGGCCGGATCGCACTCGCCGACATCGTCGATGCCGAGCAGGACCCGCACGCGGTGATACGGCTGTGGTCCGGTGATGCAGTGTCCGGGTCGCAGGCTCAGCTTGCTGGTCTCGACCACCCGGGAGTAGTCGTCATGTTTACGGCTGACGTCGCACGGGTCGGCCAGTGTGGGCACCGGCGCGGTGCGGCAGCAGTCGAAAGCGACCTCCAGGCAGACCGTGAACTTCCGCTTGCCACAACCTTCCGGTACGACGGATCCGTGGTGCTCTACCCAGTCGCGCAAGTCGACGCACCAGCTGGTCTCCTGGATGAGTTCACGTCCCAGTCCGTCGATCGCCAGTCCGGCGGTGACGCGCAGTTCCCGTCTCCCCTCGATGCACGCCTGGTAGCCCCAGACCACACCGGACCGGTGCAACCAGGCCGAGTGCAGCATCTGCTTGCCACGAGGATTGCCGGCGAGGACCCGGAAGTCGTCCTCCCCGAGCAACATTCCGTACGCGACCCGGAGGGCGAGAAACGGATTCGAGGCCAAGTCAGTGATGCACGAGTCGCATGTGCAGGACACCGTTTCGGTGTGGTTACAGGTCATTTCGTCTCCTCGATGGTTCGCCGGGGAACGGCATCGCGGCCTTCGTGTATTCACGACGCACGGCTGTGATGAGGTGGTTCTGCGTGACTGTCCGGTTCTCGGATGCGGCCATGAAGGCCGCCGCGATGGATGCGTTACGGATTGCCGCGCCCGTAACCGGGTACAGCCGGGCGAGGACGTCGAGATCGACGTCGCCGGCCAGATGCCCGGCCGGAAGGTGCAGTGACCACAACGCCAGGCGGGCTGGTTCATCTGGGAGCGGCAGGTCGATGACGAAGTCCATGCGGCGCAGGAACGCACCGTCGATGTTGTTGCGCAGGTTACTGGCCAGCAACACCAGGCCGTCGAATCGGTCGAGCCGCTGCAGCAGGTATGCGGTCTCCAGGTTGGCGTAGCGGTCGTGAGCGTCGGATACCTCCGTGCGGGCGGCGAACAACCAGTCGGCCTCGTCGACGAACAGCACGGCCTGGGTTCGCTCGGCGACGTCGAATGCGGCGGCAAGGTTCTTCTCGGTCTCCCCGATCCATTTCGACACCATCTGGCTGGCGTCGATCTGCAACAGGTCCGTCTTGGCAGCGGTCGCCAGCGCCTCGGCGGCCAGCGACTTGCCGGTCCCCGGCGGACCCGTCAACAACAGGCGGCATCCGCGCGACGCGCGGGCCTGGCCATTCAGGTACCAGTCCTCGAGCACTTGGGCCTGGTGCTCGAGTCGCGAAACGGCCTCGTGCAGTTGCACACCGGCGTCGTCGGGCAGGATCAACCGTTCCCACGGCACCGACGGCGTCAGCAGCTCGACGCCGGCCGGCAGGCTGACCCCGGCCCGGGCCCGGATCAATCCCGAGATGCCGCTGACATCCGTTTCGCCGTCGCCCAACCGATACCCGGCCCGGGCATCGAGGGCCACCTGCACGGTCAACGCCGGGTCGAGCGGATGGCGGGCCGCGAGATAGGAGGCCGCACTGTCGAATTCGGGTAGGGCCGCACTCCAGGCGTCGCGCCGGTCGGCGGGGGTGACCGGGCCGAGCGGCACCAGGATGACGGGCCGGTTCCGGCCTACCCGCAGCGATCCTGGCGGCGCGCAGACCAGCAGCGGCCCCGGCACATCATCGATGTCGAGAACAGCGGATCCGGCGGCAGGCTCGGTCAACGGGTCGACGACGAGCAGCGCCACAGCGTTGTGGGCCGCGGCATGCAGCGCAAGCAGCCTGATCGCTTCGCCGTCATAGGCCTTGGCCCGGCCCGCCATCAACTGCACACCGGCGGTCTCCCCGAGGGCCGCGCACCGCGCCAGACCCACGGTCTCGTCCTGCGACTGGACCAGCACGGTGCGGGCCCCCGGTGAGGTCAGCGCGGCGGCCGCCCGCTGCACAGCGGGTAGTGCACTCCATCGGGCCAGCCCCGGCGGCACTGCGCCGATATCCACTCCACGCACCGCATCCGGGAGCCTGCGGTGACCGTGCAGGGCCGTCCAGATGCCCGGGGCCGGCCGCAGCACCTGCTCGAACAACGGGGCATTGCCACCGATCCTCACGATGCCCTGACCGCAGAGCCGACCGGTCGAGATGATCCGGCGAAGGGTGTGCCGATCGATCTCCTTGCGCTCCAGCACAAGTGCGGCGATGCCCACGGTCGGCCATGGTTCCCCGATGGGCCCCATCGCCCGGAACGTCGCCGCGAGACCCTCGTGTTCCTCGGGCAGCCCCGCCAACAGCAACAGATCGCGCTCGGGGTCGGTGAGCCCGTAACGCTCGACGACGTTGCACAGCGGATCGGGTCCCGACAGAGCTGTCGCGTCACGGGTCGTCGCCCAATCACGCAGGAACCCGGCCGTCTCCGCGGCCCCCGATTCTTTACTGCCCGCAGCGGCGACGACGTCGGCGAGGATCATGGCGATGTCGGATGCCAGCGCTGACAATCCCAGGCTGCTCGGCCGTCCAGTCGGCGCCAGCGTGCTAGTCATAGCAGAACCTGACGACGCAACCGAGCCACGGTATCCATCCGGGATCGAGATCCAGACCCGCACGGCGCACATCGATGTCGACGTCGTCAAGGTCCAGATGCACGTCGATCCATCCGGGTTCCGCAACGATCGAGCCGCGACGGAGAGCAACGCGCATGCAGACATCCGCCGGGTCCTCGTCGGTCACATCCATGCGTTCCGCGGTCACCGCGAGCCACCGGGACGCGTACGTCTCAACCCGCCCCTGCTCCTCATCGGTGAGCGGCTCCGCGGGCCGGGGTGGCCCGCATAACGCGAGCAGGGTCGGGTCACCTGCGGAGATCGGGACCATCGCCTGGATCAGCGCGCCGAGGATGCGCCACAACGGACATCCGGCCAGGACCGGATCGGTGAAGAATTCGTCGGGGATACCGGCATCCGCGGCCGTGTTGAGGAAGAACAGCGCGCCCGCCCAGAGTGTCTGTGCGGGTTCATCCCGGTCGGCGTCGGCCGCGGCAGGCTCACAGTTTCCCGACTCTGTAGCCGGTGGCGTCGCATCGAACGCCGCAGCCTCGGATCGCCTGTCCGCACCCAGGAAGCCTGGTGCCGCCCGGTCCTCAGAGCGAATGAAATGATCTGCCACCACGGCGATTACCGTGTCCGAGTCAGTGCGCAACAAGACCGACGGAGCCGCCTCCGCAATGGCGATCACCGCCCAGGCCCATGCGAGCGGCCGCTCGACCCGGATGGACATCCGGGCCAGCGCCGCCGCCAGAACGGAACGGCCGACCACATCACCTGCCAGTGCCGCCGAACGTTCAGCGGGTCTGCCGGGGTGTTGAGCCGGGAACGATTCGACCGCGACTGTCCGCAGGGCTGGACCGTCCGGAAGGCCGGTGACGCCCGGCGCGATGCGGGTGGAACCGCCAAGTGCACCAAGGGCGATCGACGCCAACTCGGTCCAGCCGGTAGCGCCCAACACCCGGTGCAGGGATGTCGCGCCCATCGCTCGAACGCAGGCTGCCACCGCAGCAATCGCGTCCCGTGGATGTCGACCCAATGCGGCAAGAACCAGCCGCGCCTGGTCCCTGCCTGCCTCGCCCACGCCGCGATCGGCCGGGGACAGGAGCCCGACCTGGCGCCAGGCCCACTCGTGGCCGTCGTCGTGCCGTACCGCTGAGGTCAGGAAATCGATGAGGGCATCGACGATCCTCGGATAGAACACGAGACCGCCGGACCGGTCGGCGAGCGCGGCGGCGACCGCATCGACGAGCGCCCGTGACCACTGCGTTTCCAGGGCCGCATCGGACCGGTCGAAGTCAAGGGCCAGTGCGACGTCGAGCCGGCGAACACACCAATACCCCTGCGGTAGCGCCACTTCGGCCAGTGCGGCGTCGAGCCGGCTCGCTGCGACGTGCTGGAGCAGCGTGCTGATCCGGGATTCAGTGCCGGCCCGGTCATCGCTGTTCGCCACCGCGGTCGCGGTGAGCCGATCGATCGTCAACTCCGTCATCCGACCAGGACCTGTCCCGCGTAGGAATCCTGGCCCAACCGGCTGCCGATGGCCGGGGTACCGATGATGCCGTCAGCGCCCAGACGTACCTCACCGAGGCGCAGCGGGATCCAGTCGGCGGCCGGGCCGACGAACGACGTGATGCCGACCCGGACGGTGCCTACCCGCATGCCTGCGCCGAGTTCCTGCACCGAACCGGCGGTGTGCGCCGGCGCCTGGGTCTGCAGCAGGCCGGTCAGCACTTCGCATTGCTCATCGGTGAGATTCCCGGGTATCAGCAACGTGAACCTGTGCGCCGAGGTCGCGAACGATGTCGGTTGCAGAACAGTGCCACCGACGGTGAATCGGCCCAGGGTGCCTGTTTCACGCACGGAGGCACCGACGTTCGGAGTCTTATCGCCATCGGGGGTGGTGCCCAGTATGGTCCCGCCGATACCCCGTAGCTGCCAGTGCTCGATGATCTGTGTCTGGCGGTCGAGATAGATGTCGGCCATCCGCCGCAGCGCCCGGACCGTACCGCGGTAGCGGAACAGATCGAACGCCTCGGCCAGCAGGGTCCGCCGCGCCCCCTCCGGCCACCGCGGATCAAGCGCCAGCCCGAGGAAACTCGCCAGCCAAGGCAACAGATCGGCTCGCACGGTCGCCGGATCGAGCAGTAGCTCAGCACGCCGGTCGGCCTTCTGATCGAGATCGTGCAGCATCCCCTCGGCGGGCGCCAGCATCCGGAAGAGGTAGTCGGGATTGTTCTCGTCGCGGGAGAACACTCGCGGGAGGGTTTCGAGCAAGGCGTGCCCCGGCCGTTCCACCCTTATTGCCCGCAGGCGCGGCGTCACCCGTTCGGTGCCCTTGAGCGCCACCTCCAACCACAGGTAGCGGCCGCGAGGCGCATGCACCGGCGCCTCATAGAGGGGGAACTCGTCAGGGCAGGTGTCGTGCTGCGGCCGGCGGTAGACACCGAATACGGTGGCGTCGTCGAAGATCGGTCGCGTCGATGCGTCATCGGCCGTCATCGCACGGATGGACATCGCCGTGCCCTTCGGCAGACATGCGGTGAAGAAGGCTCTCCCCCAGCGGGTCCGGTCCACCCGGCTGTCGAGCGGACCGATCGTGACCGTCCCTTCGGTCAGGTGCTTGGCGACCGATCCGGTTGTCCACCGGATGCCGGCGACAGTGGTGTACGCGACGTGTCCGCGCGGATCTACACAGATGGCGCCGCCGTCGAAATCCGGTGCGCCCACCGGCTCCAGTTCCAGGTCACCCGTCGGCTCCCATCGCCGGAAGGGGTCCCCGGGCACGCCGGCCACAATGATCGTTCCGTCCGGCATGATGTCCAGGTCGGTGGCCGCGGTGGTCTCGATCAGCACCGTGCCGTCCGGACGTGTCACTACGCTCTGACCACCGCTGTTGCGCCACAGGATGATCGGTCCCGCCGACACCCGGATCGCCTCCAGTCCATGCGGATAGCACGGACGCACGAGGGCCGGCCCGGCCGCGGGCCCGCTTCTGCCCTCGATGAGAAACAGTGTTTCGGCACCCGGTATCAGCGCGACCACCCCGCCGCACTGCGCGGCCACGTCGACCGGCGCCCCGCACATGACGACACGATGAAGTACACGACCGGAATCCAGGTCGAGCACGCGGACCGCACGTTCGGCCCCGTCGGCGACATACAGCCGGTTTGCCTCGTCGACGGCCAGGCCGCGCGGTGCCGGGAACCCCGGCACGGTGCGCCGTTCCGTTGAGCCGGGGCTCAGTACATCGATGGCGTGCGCCCGGCTGCGGTAGGCCCGGCACTGATGGTCGAATGCCAGCCCGCCGGGTGGAACAGTCTGACGCTCATCCGGGCACGAGGTGGATTGGGGCCGATCCGTCCAACCGAGTTCGACGCCACCGCCCGGCAAGGGCACGGTGTCGCGGAGTTGGCAGTCCGCCCATTGTTCGGGCTCGACCACCAGGCTCAACGCTCGGTCGGCAGCCATCAGCACACGTCCGGCGGCAGCGGTACGGGTTCGGTTTCCGGTGGCGCGGGTTCGTAGGGCACACCGGCGGGCAGCGGCTCACCGGAAACGACGGTGAGGCCGACGATCTCGGGCATCTCCCAACGCTTGAGCTCGACAGTCTCCACGGTGTGGTAGCCCGTCGAGCCCGGGACCGCCAGCAATAGCCCTGTCATGTACTCGACGCCTTCGACCTGCACCGCCACGGCTTCGAGCTCTGCTCGACGTACGGTCCGCCCCAGCGGCCACCCGTTCCCGTCGGGGCCCAGCGGTGGCAGCCCCGACAGATACTGCCGCAGTATGGTGTCGACCCATCGGCGGACCGCATCCACCTGATAGCCCGACTTGACTTGAATTCCAGCTGATACCACAACTTTCCGATAGGTCGGCGGGATCACGTACAACTCGGTGGTGACGAGCCGACGGACATCGAGATAGCGGGCGACACTGCGCAGCAACACGAAATCGGGCATCGGTGCCGACGGGTTCTGCTGGTCCTCCGTAGGGAACACCACGACGCTGACCACACCGGCTGCGGCCACATCGGGTGTGTCGGGATGCAACAGTGGCAGCGTCTCGGCCCGGGCAACCCCGGCGACCTCCAACGCGAGATCACGGAAATCGTCGGCGATCACCGCACGGTCCCGCCGGTGCACCCGCGCGGGGATCTCGTCGAGGGCGTCGGCCAGGGAGGCGGGATCCACCCCTCCCGTCGCAGGGAACGGATTGACGGCATCTACTCCGGCGGCCGCGGTACCGATCTTCGAGATCGATTTCGCGACAACGTTTCCCGCTACTCCCCCGCCGTATCGATACGACCGTGTCCTGATCCGCTGGCCTCGCTGCGGCACCTCCTTACCGTCGAAAGTCACCGCACCGGCGGCGTAGTCGACCGTGAACGTGGAGGCGCCGACGCCGCCGGTCGCATACGGCGCAACCTCCGTCCAGGGCTTCCAGCCGTCGGTCTCTTCGACGTCCAGCTCGACGTTGCCCGGCAGCACGGGCCGTTGCGCCAAGGGGAAGCGCTGGTCGGTGTCGCCGTCACCGGTACCGAGGAACTCCGGTGTCGCCGTCAACGACTGGATGACGCCGACGGCATTGACCCCGATCCAACTGACATTGCGGATCGCATCATTGATGTGTACCTGCGCCGGTCGGGATACCCGAAGCCACGCAACAACGTTGGCCTGGTCCTTCTCATCGATCAGGGGTGGTGGGCTGTCGGCGCCGCCACCGGGGTTGACCGGGTCGTAGACCGGTAGCACCGGAAGCGTCTTGGGCAGGATGACCTCGACGGTGCCCGTGGTGGTCAGGCCGCGCGTGGTGTCGTCACCGATGTCGAGGGTGGTGAACGCCACCTTGGCGTCCGGGCCCTGCCACAGTTCCCACAACATCGCGGGAGGGTCCACCGTGAGTTGCGGTGACGCGAATGCCGCGGCTCCGGCCGCGTCGAGGTTCTGCAGCGCGAACGGTTCGGCCACCGTCGTGTCGAACGCCATCCCGATGTACACGCCTCGCCCGGACAGCTTGGACAGGTCGGTGGTCTTCGTGCGTTGCACGGCGATCCAGAGGAAATGGTCGATGCTCGCGCTGATGTCGACCGGCGCGGCACCGGGTTCGGTCGGGTCTGCCGGTATCTGGGCGGTCTCGTAGAAGGCGGCCATCGTCGGATCGAGATTCGCCCGGTGGGCGGCGTCAGACCTGCGGTCCTGTTCGGCCTGCGTATCGGCGTCGGCGACGCGAATCTTGGCTGCGGCGATCACGCTGATCGGCCAGACGACGATGTCACCCTGCGTTTCGAATTTGACCGAGCCGCCACTGGCGATGCTGCCCCGCGGAACCTCGACGCCCTCGGGAAGTTCTGTACTGCAGGCCACCACGGTGCCGGCCGGTTCCGCATTGCGTGGCGTGACACCCAGCATCCGCAGGAACGCGACCTTGGTGGTGTCCGGGATCTGATTGAACCGGTACAGAAGTGATTCACCGAGATAGGCGAACAACTCGAGCAGGGCGATGCCTGGATCGCTGCGGTTGAAGTTCGTCCACTCGGGGGTGTAGACCGGGATGCGGTCAACCAGCTCCTGACGCAGCTGCTCGAAGGTCCGGTTGTCGAGTATCGGACTGATCAGCGCCATGACGACGCCCCTAGGTCAGGTAGAACGGGTACACCAGGTTGTCCGGCTTGCGGTCGGCAACCCGTACGTAGGCGATCTCGATCCATACCAGAGAAGGTTCCTCACCCGGCGTCACCGCAACGTTCGTCAATCGAATCCGCGGCTCCCACTTCTCCAGTGCCGCGGTTATATCGCTCTCCATCGCCGAACGAGTCATCAACGAGTTCGTCTCCATCAGATACCGGCGCAGACCACACCCGAAGTCGGGCAACATGATCCGCTCCCCCGGCTCGGTGTTCAGGATCATCTCGATCGACTGCCGAACCAGATCCATGCCGTCAACCGTCGGCAGCAGCCCCGTCTTCTCGGGCCGCATGGGGAAACTCAGGCCGGTACCGAGCCACGCGTCAGCCACGTTGGAGGTCATGCGTGCAGTGTCGGCGGCCGGGCGTCACCGGGGCGTTGCCGGGACGATATCGACGGTGTACTCGTCAACCCACGTCATGCCTGCCCACACCTCCAACACATAGCGGCCGGGCTCGGACGGCGCACGGATCTCCACTTCGATAGGCTCTTTCGCCGTCACGGGTAGCGATTTGACTGTGACCGGAGGACCGTCGGTGGCTCCCGCAGGGACGACAACGATCCGTTTGGCCCCGCCGTCTCCCAGGCTGTCGTAATCCGCCGGCACCACCAGGTGGAATCTGATGAACGAGCCCACCTGCGTGCCACGGATGTCCTTGAACTCGAATCCGAGCTTGGTCCGTGGCTTCGGTATGACGTCGAGGGGGAACGTAAGCTGCGGCGTCTTGTGCTCACCGAGATCAGCTTGCGGCACATTGGGTCCGGTCGGCGGCGGGCCGTCGGGCATCCGAGTGGCGGAACGACCGACGACCAGTTCCAGAATCTTCATCAACCCGTCCTTGATCCCGTCGTTGATGAACCGCCGTATGGCGTCGTCGATCATCTTCTTCGCTTCATCCTTGGGCAGAACCGGCTGCAAGGAAGCGAGGAGGTCACGCAGCGTCCGCACCAGCCGATCTTTGGTCGCTGCGTCCTGGGCACGTTCGATCAACTCGGTCAGCACTGTGATCTGGCCGACGGTGTTCTGGGGCGTTGGTGCGGGTAACGGCCGGAACGGATTACTGGAGGGTGGCCGCTTCTCGTCGCCTCCCGGCGTTGCCGGGCTCGCTCCGGCGGCAGGCGGCGGGCTGTCCGTTTCGATCTCGAAGTCGGCGACGACGATGATGGACTTGCCAGTCGTGCCGAAATCAAAGTAGACGCTCCACTGCAATGTTCCCGCCCGATCGATCTGGAGTTGATGGATCGGCATGTCCCTCGCCGCGGGAGTCTTGGATCCGAGTGACACATCGAGTGCCGTGCGGTGACCGTCATAGCGTGGATGGTCGTCGCGATAATGCGCTTCGGCGAGAACCGTCCCGTCTTTGGCCGTGTACGTCATGTCGTTGGTGATCGCGACCGTGAATTGATCACTCGGGAACACGGCATCACCGGGATCGACCCAGAAGGTGTTGTGCAGGCGCAGCGTCTCCGGCGCCCGGATCTTGAATATCGAAGGATTCGACCAGGATTCAAATCCTGGTCCCAGAATCGTCGTACCCGCATGCATGCTGCTCGCCATCAAGCGGTTCATCGCGACGATGGTGAAGTTCGCCTGCGCTTCGTCCTTCGTCCACGTGCCGCCCGATGTCGGCGGATCGACGTCGCGCTCGATCTTCGGCGGCGCCGAGGTCCGTGATTGGGCGACGACGTGAGCCAGTTCGTGGCGCAGTAACCCGTCCCCCTCCTGGGTCCCCGGTCGGTACTTGCCGGGGCCGAACACCACGTCGTCACCGTATGCGTAGGCCGATGCGCCCTGCGCGACGGCCGATTCCGCGGCTTCAGACCCCGTGTGCAGGCGGACCCGGTCGGCGTCGAAGGTCTTGTCGTCGCCGAGCAGGCGACGTTCGGCATCCGAGAGCCGTCGGCCATTGCCGAGATCACGGTCCACGCCAAGGACGATCCTCAGCTCGCGTCACCGCAACGTTATCTACTACTGGATCTGCACCAACTGATTTCCGTTCTGCACGTATACGTTGTCGTAGCGCACCATCGATGTCTCCAGCAGCGCCTGCAGCTGACGTCCGACGGCGGCGACGTCCCGAATCCCTTGGCCTGTCACGTTGAAGACGATGTTCTGCTCGTATCCGGACATTCCCCAGCGGCGCCCCTCGACCTGCCGACGTGCCCGGGCCAGCGCGTCGGTGGACCGTTGTGACGGTGTACCCGTCACCTGGCCATCGGGGTCGATGCCGAGCTCGGCGACATCGAACCGCTTGACTTCAAAAGACCTGCCGCCCTGCCCACTTGGATCAGGCCGATAGTATTCGGGCACCGTGCTGCCCAGGGTCTCGCCGGGTCGCGCCCCGGGAGCCTGGATCCGGCCCGTCACCCATCCCGGACCGAACATCGCCTCCAGGACGGGCCCGAGTTCCCGCTCGGCGACCCGCCAGGCGGGCTCCCGCCGGAAGTCACCGGCGTCATCGCGCGGTGACCGCGGCGCCGTTTCCGTAACGCCGAGCGCGCCTTCCATATCGAAGGCGGTCTCGGTCGCGGCCGCATGCTCGAGCGCAATCTCGATGTGTTTCAACGCTGAAGGCAGCCGACCGGGCGCCACCTTGCCGATCAACGCATCGACCATCGCGTCGCTGAGCACGAGGTCGGATTCCCAGAGGAACTTGCCCAGAGCCTTCAGATCGGCCGGGGTGAAATGCTCGCCCAACCGTGCCACTCGTCCCGCCGAGCGGGTCCCCAGAGTGGAGGCGTCCTCGCCCCCGAAGCTCACGATCTCGTGCGGTTCCAAACCGAAATCGCTCAGCGCGGACATGATTTCGGAGGGTTTGCGAGGCTTGGCCGTGGGCTCGAACGCGGGCCGCGCCGGACCGCTGGGATTTCTCAGCGGGTGGTGAGCAAGCGCGTCCATCAGGTGGATGTCGTTGGCCGGAACGCCTTCGCGGAAATCCAGTAACGCATCAAGATCCTTGAGCAGCGGGTCGGACCGGGCCAGCTCGGTTCGGGCCGACGCTTCGTCCCGGGTCGCCTCGACCTTGCCCAGGATGTCGCGCAGTGTCGCCAGGTGTTCGGCCACGGGAACGCGACGGACGATGGTGCCGTCGGGCTTGATCTCGAACAAGCGCGCTATCCGGCCGTCCACGATCTCCACGACGAAATGTGCGTCATAGCGCATGGCATCGTGGTACTGCGCGCCCGCGACCGCCTCGTTCTTCAACTGTCCCAGGATATCCGGCGTGTACACCGAGGTCTTGGCGCCCGGCACCCCCATGCTGGCCACCGGTGGCGTGAGCGCGAGCTCGTGCGGGACGATCGCGTATTCACGACGGCTCATCACGCTGCCGATCTCCCACGTGCTGAGCCCCTCCAGGCTGCCCCGCCACGCGATCATGTCCGTCATGGCCGTGACGAATTCCTGCGCCGGCTTATCCGGATGCACGGAACTCCACTGCCGATACCACTCGGGCAGGACGGTGGCGTCGCCGCGCGCAATCGGAGCCAGCTGCTGGGGCGGCCCTTCAGCCAGCACCCGGACAACGGGCATCGGCAGCTTGTTGTCGGCCAATGCCCGGCCCGCGTCGGCGCGCGCGGCCCACCCGACGAAGCCTGAGCCACGTCCGGGCCGCAAGCTGCCGGCGAAGGTACCGAGGTCGCCCCACTTCGCGCCGCGTAGATGCGTGATCGCCTTGCCGCGGATCACGTCGGGCACATCGGGCGCGGAGACTTTCACAGCGTCGGCGACTGCGTCGAAAACCACCGGCGGCCCTGTCCCAGCAGGGAAGAACCACTGAATCGTGCCGTCGGAGTCACGGACCGAGAAGATGTTGTTACCTGCGGGCGTGACCTCGGTCAGTCTGCCCTGCGTTCTCAGACGCTCGAGGTAAGCCGCGATGTTCTCGGCCGATCCTCGGTAGGACCAGCTCTCGGGACCGGCACTGCGCACGTCCATCCGTACCTCGTCACGGGCATTGCGCACGGTTTCCAACATCGCGTCGGCATGGCCGTCGAGCTGGGCCCGCTGCGCAGCCGTGATCTCACCGAGTTCGGCGAACCGCGCGTGCAGACCTTTGGTGCGGCCGAGCAGCTCGACCACCCCGACGATGGACTTGTCGCCGGCCGCGACGTTGTCACGCGGTCCATTCAGCCACTTCCGAAGCGCTTCGCCGCCGGCCTGCAGCTGTTTGCGCAACGACTCCCATTCCAGACGAGCTTGTTTGGAGGCGGCGGCATCGCGCTGAATTGTGGTCTCCCCGGCGGGAAGCACCGGGGCGCGCACCAACGCTTCAGCGATCATGAACAGCGCCAGGTCGACCCCAGTATGGACCAGCACCTCGCCGGTCGACGCTGTTTTCGCGCCCGTTGGACCAGGGGTGCCGGGCTGCAGCGCATTCCACGTCAGCGTCCAACCCACCAGAGTGCCGTAGGTACCGCCGAGTCGTGCGGCGCCGGCGAGCAGCCCCGTATCGCCGACCCGTGCCGCGATACGGGCATCCACCCCGCCGAGCAGACGCAGCAGGAGGTAGTCCTTGGCTGCGTCCTCTAGGAGTCCGCCGAGGGTGACCGGACGCCCCTGATTGGCCGTGATCGCCAACCGCGTACCGGTGAATGCCAGCGAGCCGATGATCGTCGCCCCGGTCCGGCCGAGCCCCGCGATCGCCGGAACCGCCATCACCGCACGCATCGCACCGATCCCCAGCAAGGTCGCACCGATATTGGCGATCCAGACCACCATCCGTTGGGCAAAGCGCAGGGTATCGGCACGATCGCCCGCCCCGGCGAAGGCCTCCTCGGCCTGCCGGCGGACCTCGGCCCGGTCTGCGGCGCCGTGGCCGCGGCGGACCAGGTTGAACAGCGCTGCGGACAACTTCGTCATGACGGTGACCGACTTGAAATCCCCTTCGGTCTCCCACATCGCCTCGGCCAGCACCTCACCCTGCTCGCACAGAGCAACGCCCATCAGGATGTTCTCCGCGCGTGCGCACAGGTCGTCGAGAAGGGGCCCTTTCGTCACGACATAGCCCAGCCGCTCTTCGAGCGGTGCTGACGGCGACGGGTGGTCGGTGACCAGTTTCTCGAGCCCCGCCGTCACGGTGTCCCGCTCAGATTCCAGGTCCGCGATGGTGTCCCGTTGCGGGCGGACGGCGTTGTACCGCAGCCCCGTGGAGAACTTGCCGTATCCCTCGGGATCGATTGGTGTGGAGATCTTTTGGCTCACGTCGTTGATCGTCCTGGCGAATGAGTCCGCGATCTGTTCCAGCCAGGCGTCACGGGCGGTCTCCACGTCCGCAACCAATGTGGACAGTTGCGGCGTCAGAATTCCGCCGATCATCCGGGTGATGGCACCGTTCACTGCCACCACGGAGGCGGAGAATGACGCATTGCCGCCACCGGGATCGACTGCGAGCCTGTGTATCCGCGCCGCCGTCTCGACCGCCACGGCACTGGCGTCGACGTCGCTTCTGGCCTGCTGCAGGCCCGGGGTGTCGAGCCACGGGAGAAGCTGACGATAGTCGTTGAGCCGGTCCGCGACGGTCTTCGCCTCGGTGGGAAATCCGACGTTCAGCATCGCGCCGAGGAAATCGATACGGGCGAGGATCTCGGCGACGTTCGCGGTCGGCGGGCCGTAGAGCACCGGCAAGCGGGCCAGGAGATCATCCGAGATACCGATCTGGCGGGTGATCGCGGCGACGACCAGCAGCCGGAGGTTCTCATGCTCGGTATCCGGGTCCCCTTCCGGCACACTGCGATTCACCGGCGCGATCTGGTCGAGGATCAACGCCAGCCCTTCGCGCACCTGGGCATCGGTCCAACCTGCCACTTCCGGCGCAGTCAGCGTCGAGATGGTGGGGTCCGACCACCCGTCGACCCTGCGCACTCCGCGCCCCACCTGTTGTGCCACGTGGGCGGCTTCATGCGCAAGCACGCGCCCACTGGCGCGGCCGCCGGTGAAGATGTCCGAGCCGCGGGTGAACGCCTGAACCCGCAGAGTTCGGGTGAGATGCGGCGCGTCATGCAGTCGCGTGTTCCCGATGTCGACACCGGTGACCGCTCGTACCGACTCGAGCACCGGACCGAGCGAAGCACTCGTCTGGCGGGACGCGTCCGGTTGCACAACCCGGTCGGCTATCGCGTCAGCCTCGATCTCGGTGGCCGAACGCCCGTGCGATGGCTGCGGAACGACGTGCGCGACATCGTGCGCGAGGGCGCTCGACCGGTCGGCCCGTGGGGCCGAACCAGCGAGTGAATCGACGCCGGCTTGTCGTGGTGGAGCGCTGTCAGGTGGGCGGCGGTCACCACTCACCGACCACACAACGGGTCCTTGAGGGAGTCGGTCCCCGGCGGCGCGGGAGGCTCGATGACCCCGGCGGCGGGATCGGCCGCCAGTGCGACATCACTGACCAACGTATTCCGCTCGGTACCAGCAGGCTTCGCCTCCTTGAAGGCGTCGTACCAACCGGTGCTCTTCGTGCCGGCCTCGTCGATGAAACCGGCCCCGAACGCCAACTCGACCTGGAATCGCAAGTCGGCGTTGGCAGCGATGTCCAACTCACCCTTCGCTGCGGCCGTTGCCAGCGCACTGAACGATATCGACGGGGGGATACAGAATCGCAGCGCCAGCATCCACCACAGCTGGAACGCGAACACGATGATCGGCATGAACATCAGGAACAGAAACAGCGCAACGATGAAGAACAATTCAAACGCGAAGAAACAGATACCGCCACCGGCTCCGATGTTTCCCTGTTTCGGCTTGGGGATCCCGCCGAGCGGATTGAAGACCATCTGCGACCGGGGCGGCGTCGAAATCCGTAGCCCGCCGGGCCCCATCGGTTGTCCGGCGCGCGCTGCCAGGGCGCGAAAATCCGGAACAGAGATGGAGATAACCCGGTTCTTCGTTCCGTCCGGGTCCATCGGAGCCGCCAGTTTGAAGGGCTCGCTGGGGGTGCTGAACCAGATTTTCGGCGGGCAATGCTCGTGGCCGCGCGCCGGTTTGCGGGTGACGAATGCAACGATCTCGTATATTCCGTGCTCGTCGAGTTTCGGCCCGAAGTCCTTGCCGTCGTTGCTCGTTCCGTGGTCTGACGAGTACGTCGGGATGATGCCGAACCACAGGGACCGGGTCCCGGCCGCCGCACAATCGTCCTTGCGCGCCGGCAGCCGCCACATGGTGAAGGTCTGCTCATCGGGAATCGGCCCCTTGCCGTCACACGGCTTCCACTCTCCCGACTGCCCGGTTTTCACCCAGGCTTCCCGATCTGATTGCGGCGTGACCGCATCGATGAGCAGTCGGTTCTGCGCCGCGAATTCGCCGGCCGCCTTGTCACTCCACCACACCTCGCGTAGGTCGGGATCTTCCATGTCGGGGGTGATCGCCACCTTGGCCGCTGAACTGACAAGTGCGGCGGCCAGTTTGCGCACCGACTTGCCGTCGTCTGCAAAGGACACGACCTGGCGGCGCATCGCAAACGACACCTGAATGTCGTCGTGCCCGCCCGCCCGCGGCAGGCCGGGTTGATCGCAGAACACCTCGACGGTGACGGCGTAGAAGCGATCGTGATTGGGCTGGAAAAGCTTGCGCAGTTTGGTGCGCATCATCTTGTAGGTGGACAACCGCGAACGTCCCGTCCCGAACGGGCTCACCGGAACGGGATATCCCCAGTAGTCCTCGGGTTTCGGGGTCAGATAGACCGAGGCGTCCGCCATGATGTGGTCGACGAAGTCACTGCCGGAATACATCTGGATGCTGGGCCGTAGTGACCTGGCATCGCGCAGCCCGAAGGTTCCGGACTCGCGGACATACCAGGGCGCCCGAATCTGGAACCCGGCCTCGGTGGTCACAGCAGGTTTCCCACGCCCGGGGTGTATGCCGGTGAGATGACGAACGCACCTGCGGTGATCGTCTGGCACACGATGGTGTTGGTGAAGGTCGCCGTTGCGGTGTCGACCAGCACCTGGGGTGCATCCACCTTCACCATCACATTGGCGTGTACAGACACGTTGCCGACCCGATCGAGCACGATGCTGCTGCCGTTCTGGTGGCGGATGGTGATGTCGCCGGCGGAGTTGTCGAGCACGACCTTGTGCCCGCTCTCCATCGTGATGCTGACCTTCTCCGCACCGGCCTGATCGTCGAATTCCAGTTCACTGCCGCGGCGGGATCGCAGAACCCTGATGTCGTTCGCCCTGGCAGGTTTTCTGGGTTCGGCGGCCTTGCCGTGCCAGGCCGCGCCGATGATGTAGGGCCGGCGGAAGTTGCCCGCCTCGAACGCGACGACCACCTGACTGCCGACTTCGGGCAGTACCTGCAAGCCCTGATCGTCGTCGGCATACGGCGAGCACAAGGTCGCCCAGGCCCGCACGTCACGATCGCCGGCGCGCCCCAGCGTCGGGAATCGAACCTGGATCCGACCCAACTGGTCATCGTCCACAATATCGGTGACGATCGCCGGGTAGACACCGAAGTAACCCGGCGCCATACCGTCGTCGGGCATCGGAAGTGCCACTGTCCCACCTCGTCTCGACTACACGCGCGTTACCGTCGATGATCGCCCGGCCGCGTCACCACAGCGTCGCCGCATCACGCCAGGTTGACAGTGGACCGTTCGGCCTCGAAATGGGTGCGCAGACCGCGTTCCAGGTCGAAGGCGTGTTGTACCCGCGTCACGTAGTAGCCACCGCCCTCGAAGGCGGTACCGACGGCGCGCAGATCGAGGATGCTGCCGACCGTCATATCGGGTGTCCCCCGGGTCGTGCCCATCACCGTGACAAAGCCCCGCGCCCGCCTCAGCATTTCGGCCTTGGCATACGCGGCGGCCTCCGCCGAGTTCAACGCCACTTCGCGGACCCGCAGGGACACACTTGCGCCGAGCGCCTTCTCCAGCGCATCGGGGCCCACCCGACCGGGTGCGGCCTCGGCAGCCACCACGGCGGAATCCGCTCTCTCCTCGATGGTCTCGGCGGTCCGGGCGTCATAGCCGGTCACCACCACCTCGGTGCGCTGGTGTGCCAGATCGGCACAGAGCCGGATCCCGAGCAGCTCGTTGCTCTGGACCAGGGTCAGCTTGGTGCCGTTTCGCCTGGTCCGGGACGCGTAGTGCAGCACGTTGCCGTCACACCACAGCTCGGCTCGGGTCAGTCGGGCCCGCTCACGCAGGAACGCGAGATCACTCTGATTCAACTGCTGCACCACGTCGTAGCGGGGTCCGTCGGCATCGACCTCGGCCCGCAACCCGTGGAACCGGGCGATCTCATCGACGATGTCGGCATCGGTCGCGTCGGTGTAGGTGTGCGAGCGTCGGGTCATCCGCAAGCGCATGAACATGTCCTCGGCACTGACCACCACCAAAGGTGGTTGGGCATCGGCGAAGACGGCCTCGATCGCCGAGATGACCCCGTCGAACGCGACGCGTTGACCACTGCGGGGCCCTATCGCCACCTGGAGCGCCACCCCGAAATCGACCTGTCGGCCATCCAGATACTGCATTTTTTCGGGCGGCCCAGGAGCACCCGGTCCGGCGGCATTCAGGTACAGCCGCAACGTCTTGAGTCCTTCGACACCCTCGTCGATCTCCATCTTGACGCAGTCACGCGCCAGGTCAGGGACCGGTTCGCCCTTTACCGTGAACACCGGGGTGCCGAAGCTGATCGCAGGTTCAGTCACTGAACGCCTCCGCCCGTACCCGAAGTGCCAGCCAGTCGGCACGGTCCCGAGACTCGTGCCAGACGTCATCGCTGGATCGGCCGCCGCCCTGCGCCGCACCCGCGGCCGGTCCGCCACCGGACGACGAGGCGCTCACGTCGGTGTGAATCTCGTTGACATGCACGGTCATTACGCTGTCCAAATCCTGACCTGGGGCTTGAGCGGCACCGACCAGCCATAGGTCTGAGCGCGACGATCAAGGTCCAGGGATGCCCCTGCCGACACCGTGGCAGACGTCGGCACGGCGAAACCGGCACGTGCGCGGACAACGCCGGCATCGGCATTCGCCGACGCCTGCACGTTGACCGCTTGTGCGATGCCGCCCGCGGCGGAGAGGCTGAAACCGGCCGATACCTCCGCGCCGGCCCCGACCGCTCCGGTCGCGTCGACGGATACCGCCGCGTCGACGCCGCCCGAAAGGCCGGCGCCCACCGACACATCGGCGCCGAGCTGCAATTGGGCACCGGCGGACAGCGCCAGTGGGCTCGTCAATCCGGCCATGGCCGTCCGCCACGTTGCCGGGTCGGCGTTGAGCCGGGTCAGCGCCTGCTGCACGCTCTCACCCGCTTTGGCCGGCGTCGTCTGGACCGGTCTCTTGGTCGGCGCGGACCCAGGCGTGCCGTTCGTGGTGTTCTGCCCGGGCTTGGTCGCGGCCTCGGCATCAGCGTCGGCCGGCGAGAGCTGCAACCGGAGATCCTGCTCTTTGATCGACAAGCTCAGCTTGCAGCGCAGTGCCCGTCCTTGATCGTCGAAGTAGTCGAGATCTTCGGTGAGGCTGGTGACATTGCCTTCGAAACTCAGCTTGCCCCAGACGAATTTGATGCGGGGCGGTGGCGCGCCCTTGGATCCCTTCGGGGGGCGTACCAAAGCGACGATGTGTTTCGTCTTTTCCCGAACATCGAGGGGCTGGCCGTTCTCGTCGCCCTCCGCGGTGTCGTACTCCAGATCCAGCGACAGCACGGCGTTGCCTTGTGCCGCGTTCTGCCGGTTCGGCGCCTTGGTGGTGGCTCCACCGGTCGACTCGTTGGTGTACTGCAGTTTCAACGTCGTCGGATTGAACTGCACCTCGACCGGGTCGGTTTGTGCTCCAGCAGGCGGAGGTCCGGTCTTCTTGTCGTAGACCTGACAGATCGTCGCCTTCTTCAAGACACCCATGTCAATCCCCCAACCTGAGACCCTGATGCACGATGTGCAGTTCCTCGATCGCGACCTCGCCGGTCTTGGCGTTCAGCGCCGGACCCGTCACCTTGCTCGGCAGGCCCCGATCGAACGACCATTTCGCGACGATGCGCTTGCGTGACGGATCTCGTACAGCGACAACGCCGTTGTAGCGTGGGATGGGCAGCCGGCCTCCGACCATGCCGCTGATCCAGTCCCACATGCTGCTGTCGGCGGTGCCATCCTCGCCCGGTGTGCCTACGACGAACATGCCCCGTTTGAGCACAAGCGGTACCAGCTTGACCCGTCCCACCCGACGGATCACGCCGTCATTGAATCCGCCCTCGTTGTAATCCTTGATCTCCGCCTCGAGTTCGAGGCCACTGCATTCTGCGAAGGCCCCCGTATAACCGTTGAGCGGACCAGATCGGCCATCTACCGCGGTGAAGGTCACCTCGAAGTTGAAGGCTTGGAGAAGCTCACTGGTCTCATCCACCGACGCTCACCACCGATGTCCCGTCGACGCCCTGGATCAGGCGCACCACGATGAACTCGAGCGGCGCGGCCGGTGCGACACCCACCTCGGTGATCAGCTGACCCAGCGCCCGAGTCCGTTCGTCATTGACCGAGTCATCACATCGGACGAAGAACGACTCGGCTTCCGTGGCGCCCGCGAACGCACCTCGCCGGAAGAAGTCCCGCAGCATGCTCACCACCGCCTGCTGCACCGCGGTGCGCAGCGCCAGGGTTCCCGGCTCGAACACCAGATTCTCGCCGACCCGCCGCAAGGTCAGCGCCAACACCGTCATCAACCGCCGCACATTGAGTTGGCGGTACTCCGGATCGAAGGACAACGTCCGCGCCGAGGTGAGCCGGAATCCATCACGTTCGGGACGAAAGACGTTGACCGACATTCTGAAAAGGTCGGCGGCCGCGGTGTCGGTCATGGCAGAGGACACATTGACCGCGTCGGATGCCAGCTCGTTGGCGGGTCCTCGCTGCACCCCGGACAGCAGTTCCCGCTTGGCGGTGATCCCGGCCGCGAACGCCGAGGACCCGACGAACACCGGGCTGCCCCCCGACGTCGCAGCGGCCATCGCCAGCCACGGGTGGTAGCACGCCGCATAACTGGAATCGAACGCCCAGCGCCATTTGGCGATGTCGGACGTCTTCATACCGAACGGGACATCGAGTAGGGCGACGAATCTCTTCCGCAGGCCGGCTACCTCGACGACCCGTTGTTGTCGGGTGACGATCGCCTCGAAGTCGGCGGGGTCGTTCGGATCGAGCTGCGCCGCCGGTTGCTGTACGGCGGTGAGATTCAAGTCTGCCGTGCCGGTTCGGCAACACCGGACGAACTCACCGCCCGTGTCCGGCTTCCCCGCGACCACCAGCTGATCGGGCTGGCCTCGCCACACCCACGACAGGTCCGGAACACACAGCAGGCCGATATCGGGTACTCGGCCCATCCGGTCCACGCCGCGGTGATCGGTGTCGTCGTCAGCCGGATCCTGCCGGGCCGGTGGCACATCGTCGTAGAAGCTGTCGGCGGTGATCTGCTCCCATCGATCCCAGCCACGGGTCACCAACGTGAAGTGCAGGCTTCGCAGGAGGCCGTCGGTTGGTGACACCGCATCAATCAGCCCGTCAGCACTCGCCAGCGCCGAATCATCCTGCAAGGCCACGGGAATGAACTGCGCATGACCGGGGTGCAGGCCGAGCTCGGTGAATGCTTCGGCGCGGGGGCCGTCCGGGCCGTTGTCGGTGATTGTCAGTGTGCCGGTGACGATTTCGATATCGACCAGCTCTCCCGCCGGGAGCGGCAGTTCACGATCCACCACATACCGGGCGCTTCTCCCGCTTGCCGTCAGCGCATCAGCCGTCGCGACCAGCCAGCGAAGTTCGCCGGCCGGCGCCAGCTTCGGATGCCGAATCCGCACCAATGAGTACAGCGGTACCGCGTTATCCACCACCGGTTGCAGCAACATCGCTGCATCCGCATTGTCCGGCCAGACCGTCATCGGGACGGCGGCACCGGCGGCGAACGTGAGCGTGATGTCGAGATGGTTTCCCCAGCTGCCCTCGTTGGCAGCCGCAATCTGCCGCCCGGCGCCAGCGGAAGGGCACTCAAATATCGCCGTCGCCGGATCCGGCTGTGACGGCACCACCCGCAGCACCCACGCGACCTGTCCGCCCTGGCCGAAGAACGCATCCACCGCGTACGCGAGTTGGGTTGGGGTATCGCCCCGTTCGGGATCGGGCAGCCCACCGAACCACCGCACGTACTCGGACCAGCTGGTCACCCGGACCGGGGTGTGGCCGGGCCCCCGCGGCGCCAGACCGACGAATCCGGTCGCGTCGAGTCGCACCACCTCTGGCGTCGTATCCGGCTGCTGTGCCCGGATGTACACGCCAGGCCCGCCGAGCTGCAGTCCGGTCGTCATGGTGAATCAGTGTCCGGTTAGGCCGATTTGAAGTCGATCTGCTCGGCAACGAGGTGAAGTTCCTCCATGGCCACCTCGCCGCCGCCCTTGCCCGCCAGCGTCGGGCCCACCCACTTCTTCGGCTGCGCGGCCGAGAGCACCCAGCTGCACACCTCGTTGCGGGCCTCGTCGAGCAGTGAGATGGTCACCGTCCGCGGTTCGTAGGCGCCGTCGCGAGTCTCCTGCAGCCAGGTGAACAATCGAAGATCGCCGATCACCCCGCGCTTGAGCGTCACGTCGTCGGTGCTGTTGACGTTGGGCACCTTGCGCACATGGTTGAACTTGTCGTTGCCGTTGCGGTACTCGGAGAACTTGATCTCGTTGCCGAGACCGCTGACATCCGAGAACCCTCCGGCGATGCTGCCCTCGGTACCGTCGTCACCCAGGCGCACCAGAAAGTTGAACGCACCGTAGGGATTGGGCCGTGTCGCCATCATCTACCTCCTCAGACTCGTTGGGTCAATTGCTCTTGGCGTCGGCAGTCCACTGGCCGATGCGGAATATGACGAACTCGGCCGGATACGTCGGCGCGACACCGATCAGGCAGATCAAGCGGCCGTTGTCGAGGTCGTTCTGGGTCATGGTGGTCCGGTCGCACCGCACGAAGAACGCTTCCTGCGGCTTGGTGCCCATCAGTGCACCAGTCCGCCACACGGTGATCAGGAAGTCCTCGATCGTCTGACGGACATTGGCCCACAGCCGTTCGTTGTTCGGCTCGAACACCGCCCACTGCGTGGATTTGTCGATCGAATGCTCCAGATAGATGAACAACCGCCGGACGTTGACGTACTTCCACTCCGGGTCCGAGGACATCGTGCGGGCGCCCCACACCCGGTTGCTGCGGCCGGGGAAGAATCTGAGCGCGTTGATGCCTTCCGGGTTGATCACCGCCTGCCGGTCGTAGGTCACGTTGTACAGAAACTTGTTGATGCCGAGGATCACCTCGTTGGCGGGCGCCTTGTGCACACCGCGTTCGACGTCGCTGCGCGCGTAGATCCCGGCCGCGAATCCCGACGGCGGCAGATTGACGACCGCTGGTGGAGCCGACGGGTCGTTCGGGGCCGTCGGATCCGGGATCTCGACCCATGGGTAATACAAGGCCGCGTACGTGGTGTCGAACTGCGAACGGTAGTCACGGATCTGGGAGATCGACTGATTCTCGTTGGGCGGATCGACTACGGCGATCCGATAGCGCAGGTTCTCGCAGTGCTCGATGAGGTTGTCGACGGCGGTCTTCTGCTGGCTGCCGTCGAGCGCCGCGATGTCGGGGGCGGCGACGATCGCGATGTCGTCGATCTCCCCCAGCGCCGCCAAACCAGTTGCGGCGATGGCGGCATCGTCCGGATCGGACGGTTCTCCTTTCAGCGCGTCGGCGTCCAGTGGTTTGCCGTCACGTCCGCCGGTGAATATTGCCGCGGGATCGTGCTTGATGGCACCGGTGTATTCCCCGATCGCCGGCGGCGTGTCGAGTTTCGCGTCGAACCACACCAGCGCGTACTCGTCGACCGGTTTGTCGACACCGAGGGCCTTCGGGATCGCCCGGCGGTGGTCCCATCCGAGTTCCAGACCGTCGTAGATGTCGGTGCGCGCACCCATTCGCACCGTCACGGTCGCGGTCAGATGACACACCGCCTGCACGGTGGCATCCGGCGCTTGCGGAGCACCGCCACGGGTGGTGCTGAATCCCGGCTTTCCGTCGGGGAACGGCGTGTAGATCTTCACATTGCCGGCCACGGGATCGGTCTTCGTCTTGTCCGACGGCACGGCACTGACGTCCGCGAAGGTCTCCACGACCTCCGATCCGCTGAGTCCGCGGAACACCACGTTTCCCTGACCGTCCGTGGTCCGGATGTTCTTGCCGCGCTTGATCTCCACCTTGACGGTGATCGTGCCGCCGGCCGCGCCGGGCCAGCGGGCGCGCCATTTCCCCGCGACCCCGGAACCCAGGGACGCGAAGTCCGGATCGGCGTCGATCGCGGACCCCGAAGCATTGGTGAACGGGAACACCCGCGACACGTACAGCCGCTGACCGCCGTTGTCGAAGAACGCCCTGGCGGCGTATGCCAGGTAGAGGGTGTCTCCGCCCAGTTGTCCGTCGTCGCCGAGTCCGCCGAACGCCCGCTCATACTCGGTAAAGCTGGTCACCAGAACCGGTTTCGGCACCAGCGCTTGCTGCTGGCCGCCGGCGGTGCGCACGTAGGGCACCGGCCCGTAGCGGGCCACCCCGGCCATGCCGAAGGTGCTCGTCGGCACACCTTCAATGGATTTCGACCGGAAGCTCGTCTCCTCGACATACACACCGGGAGTCAGGTACTCGGGCATCGGTTCTCCTTTGGCTGGGTCACACAGTGAACGGAACGGCTGTGGGCAATTGGGTGGTGATG
Source organism: Mycobacterium sp. DL99 (assembly GCF_004762045.1). Taxonomy (GTDB): domain Bacteria; phylum Actinomycetota; class Actinomycetes; order Mycobacteriales; family Mycobacteriaceae; genus Mycobacterium. The sequence continues at coordinate 2,747,875 of NZ_SJOM01000007.1, read as the reverse complement.
CCGACGGGCACGGTCACGTTCGTCGGCGTCGCCGACGTGATGTAGCCCGGCGGGGTGGTACGGCCCTGCAACAACGGGCTGTTCAGATCGGATGCCACGGGGGGAACCTGAGACTGTGGCACGGTTTCGACCACCAGGTCGGCCAACGGGTCTTCGGTCACCGTAGGCGGATTGGCCGGCGCGGTCACGACCAGCGTGACGGCCAGTGTGCTGGGTGCCGGTGGATGGAGGGAACCGGTGGAAACGATGACAAGGACGAACTCGCCGCGGTCGTCGCCATGTGCCCAGCCCACCGCCTGTCCGCCCGGACCGATCGCGGTGATGCGCGGCCACCGCGCCGCCGTCGCGTCCCGCATCACGCGGCCGCGGATGGCGGTGGTGGACCGCGGCATCTGGTATGCCGAGCCGGGGCTCAGCCAGGGCCGCAGCTCGCGGGATCCGACGGGGATATAGGGCCCGGTTCCGTTGTCGGAGGCCGTGATGTCAGCGTCGGTGCGCAACGGTGTCGTGAGCCGGCGCGGCACGTATCGACGGGTCGGGTCGGCGATTCGCACCGTGATGTTCGCGGGCATCGGTGGACGGTGCAGCCGGGTCGCCCGCCCGAGTCCGTGCTGGAGCAGGTCAGCGCAGGGCCAGGTCACGTCGTCGGGATAGGTCCGCAGGCGGGGCGCAACCTCTGCGCCGATGCGCACCTGAGTGCCCAGCGGGCTGTGCGTCACCGCGTCAGCACAATCGACCGCCAGCGCCAACCGATGCAGTACCCGCGCTTCACCGAAGGCCGTCTTGATGATCACGGCGTCACCTCGGTGTGTGCTGCGACCAGTGCCACGGGCTCGGCCGTCGTCTCCTGGCGGCCATCGATCCGGACCACCCGGGCCAGGTACGGCAGCGACAAGCGGTACTCGGTGGTCAGCGCCTGGAAGGCCTCACTCATGGAATCCTGGCCCAGCTCATCGAAGACCACCTGGATCGCGTCGCCGTCCTCCCAGTCACCCGAGGGGTGCAGCAGCGGACCGGTGAGGATGGGTTCGGTCTCCAGGATCTGGGCAGCCGCACCCAGGTACTCCAGCTCGTTCTCGACCGCGATGTCCCACGCGGCCACCAGGAAGTACAGGCGTAGCGGAATTCGAGGGATCCCATCGACATTCGCGACCGCTGACCACCCGGCCCTGGTCTCCCTGTCCACGACCACGCGGTAGAAGTAGACGGAGATGGCGGGGTACCGGATCACCGCGGTGGGGCTGCTCTCCACCTTGTCGAAGTCGCTGGTTCCGGCGAGCACGACGCGCGGCTTGGGCCCCGGCGGGAGCAGTTCCCCGATCCGGCGGTTCATCAGGTCGACGACGCTTCTGCCGACGGCAGCGATCGCACGGTAACCAGCCACCGGGCCATGGTTGTCCACGTTGCGTCACGGCGCCGTCGCGGAAGTCGTCGAGCGCCGTCAACCGCGACGCTGGCGTGACACACGGAGACGGACGATGGCCGCCACAAGGCGACCAAGGAGTGCGAATGACCACCGACCAGCCCGACCCGTGCGACCAGCCCGAGCCCTGCACACCATGCGGTGACGACGGTGGTTGTGAACCGAAATTGATCAACCGCCTGAAATGCAAACCTGCCGGCATTGCCGCACAGGCGAAGTCGAACGCCGAGAATCAGCCGGCAGTCACTGCCGCGCAGGACTCGTTCGATAAGACACGCCGCGACTACCGAGACGCCCGACAGCTCTACTCACACGATATCCACGACCTCGAACACGAGATCTGTTCCCTGGTCGAGAGGATCCGGTGCAAGTTCAAGCAGAGCCATGTCCCCGACTGTCTTGACGAAGCGTACGAGTGGATACGTGAACGACTGTGCCAATGCGCGACGGCGGAGCCGGAGCGCAACTGCGAATTCGACACCGACACCTGCGACCTCGATGACTGCGAGTTCCAGCATCTCAAGAAGAAATACGAAGACGACCTGGTTCGCGCACACGCCTACTTCGACAAACTCTCCACCGAACCCGCCGACCTCGCCAAACGCGTCGCGGACGCGAAAGCCGAAGTCTCCAAGGTCGATACCGGGTACCACGGTGATGACGCCACGACGGACATCAAAGAGGTGTACGCCCACGCCCTGATGACTCGACATCAGATCAAGAAACTATGGAACGGGTTCGACAGCTACGGCGAGTACGCCGACGAGTTGTGTTCTGCGCTCGTCTGCTGGACCAAGGCGGCCGACGCCGTGGCGATCATGGCCGGCCAGGACGCGATCCGCACCTGCCACGCAGAGGCCAGGAAGAAGCGCTGCGACGACCTGGCGGCCAACACCGTCAAAGAGATCCTCGCGCGATACGAACGCATCTGCGGGCGTGGCAAGGAGGACGAGCACGAATGTGACGAGTGCGAGCATGAGCACGACCACGAATGCGACGAGTGCGGGCACAACCACGGACACGGCCACGGATCCCGTGGTGACGAAACCCAATCTTCGTAGGCTCGCATGGGCACGCCGTTGCGCGGGGTCAACATCGCCGGAGCCGAAGTGGCCTACGACCCTGCTGTCGTACCTGTCGAAGGTGAGAACTACATCTGGATGTCGCTGCGCGACATCAACTATCTGGCAGACAACGGCGTTCCCTTCATCAGAATCACCTTCTCGTGGGAACTGGCGCAACCCGAACTCAACGGCGAGCTGAGCCTCGACGGCTACTTCGGTGTGCTGCTCAACCGGGTGCGCTACGCCACCGCGAAAGGTCTGACCGTGATGATCGAACCGCACGGCGGCACCTACCCCAACTTCGCGCGCTACAAAGGGGATCCGGTCGGCTCGGCAGCCGTCCCCGCCGACTCCTTCGGCGGCTTCTGGTCGAAAGTCGAGACAGCCCTGTCCGACTGCCCCACCGCGGTATTCGGGTTGTCCAATGAGCCCAACGGCATGTCCACCACCGGGTGGTTCACCGCGGCTGCGGCCGCCGTCGAGGCGGTGCATGGCATCAACTCCGAACGGCAGATCTTCATCTGCGGCAACGGTTTCAGCCAGCCGGCATCGTGGCAGGAAAGCTGGTACGACACCGACGACACACAGGTCTCCAACGCGTCGGCGTGGTCCCAGCATCTGGCGGGCGCGGACAACGTCGTCGCCAGCGTGCACACGTACTTCGACAGCGGCGGCGACGGATCCGGCGACGATGTCGTCAATCCCGACATCATCAGGCAGCGCCTGGAACCCGCCGTTGCCTGGGCCAGTGCCTCCGGAGTCCAGCTACACCTGACCGAGTTCGGCGCGAATCAAGCGACCCCGGGAGCGGCCCAGGCCGTGACGAATGCACTGGAATACCTCGATGCACACGATGACGTCGTCATCGGCTGGTCATGGTGGACCTACGGCGCGCCTGCCTGGTGGGCCGGCTATCACTTCACCCTCAGCCCAACCCAGGATTACACCGTCGACAATCCGAAACTCGCCTGGCTGCAACCCCACTTCGTCGCACCGGCACCGCAGCCGACCATCCGCCCATGGCTGAGCAACGCAACAGCACCGCCGGACGACCGCAACCCCTTCATCGCCCGGGTAAAGGTCAAGCCCGGAATGTACGCCGGGATAGGCGAGGGCACGTACTCCGTTCGGGTCCGGATCCGCACCACCCACAGTGACGCCGATACGTTCTGCGTCGCGGTCGTCCTCGAGAACCCGAACGATGGCGTCGAGATCGATTGGCACCACATCACAATCGACCTTCGTGGGCACACTCTGATCGACTGGTGGGACGCCGACGTGGTCGGGACGACAGGCTGGGTGACGGCCTCCCCGTCGGATCAAGGTCGCGTGATCGGTGCCCACAACAAGACATCGTTCGGGCTGTGCCTCAAGCGAGATGACACCCCGCTCCGGGCCGACGAGCAGATCCGCGTCAAGGATCTGCAGTGGTGACTGCCAGTGGATTCCGCACTGCCACCAAGCCCTTTGGCGTGAGTTCCCCGCTCAGTTTCGATGCCGCCCAACAGAAGAAACCCGAGCCGAAGCCGGGTTCCGCCCTCGCTGATAGGTTCCCCGATCCGCTCCGGCGAGCATTGGCATTTGGTGTCCGGCCAGCCCTCGAAGTCGGTGCAGCCGACGACCCACTTGAGTCGGAAGCGGATCGTACAGCCGCCGAGATCACCGGCATATCCAAGCCTTCGCGGCGACCTTCCCGCGGGCAACCCGCACCCCGGTTCAGCGCGCCCGAATCCAACTCCCTATGGGCTCGAATATCGGCTCCCTCCGCAGGTAGGGCACTGCCCTCGAGCCTACGCAGCCGGATGGAATCCGCACTCGGCGTGGACTTCTCGCAGGTGCGAATCCACGACGCAGCCCAGGATCGCGCCGACGCCGCTGCACTCGGAGCCCGTGCGTTCACCAGCCGCCGCGATATCTGGCTGGGACGTGATGCCGATGAAACCGATCACCGATTGTTGGCCCACGAACTGACCCATGTCGTGCAGCAGGGCGGAGCCCGTCCGATACCCGGTGCCGGCTCCCCCGAAAGCCCGATCTCCCGCGTTCCCAACTCAATCCAGCGAGAAGCTGTCCAGCCACCGCCCGTCGTGCCGCCGATGAGCCACGATACTGAGGGGTACCTCGCGCCGTCAGCGGATACCGCCCGTACAACCTCCGAGTGGGTGATGGGCGACGTGTGGCAGGTCGTGATGGAGGGTTATGAGGGCATCGACTTCACGATCCATACTGAAGATACCGGGATCACCGGTGGACGAACGCTTGTCGGCCAACCTGGTACTTGGCCAGGCTACGTTGCCCGCGGCATCGTAGATGACCTGCGGTCGTACTTGAAGTGGTCGTTCGAGCAGCCGGGCGAGTACCTGATGCGTCTGCGTCGCAACGCGGCGGGAGAACTCATCGCAAAGTCCTGGGAGCGCGTACGTAACCTGCCTCGCAGGCCGGCTCCAGGAGTGCCGCTGACCAAGGCGGGCGAGAACGTCGTCGTCGTGATCGGCTCGCCAAAGCCGCATCAGGCGTATCCGTACCAATTCGTTACCGCGGCCAAACAGGTTAAGGGTCATGCTATCTGGGTCGTGGAGCGCTCCGGCTACGAATTCGCCAACGTCGACCTCGGAAAGATCGTCCAGCTCGCGCCCGGCGGGCAGGTGCTGTGGGTGACATCGTCAGAGGGACTAGTGACGACACTGAACGGCATGCCACCGGCCAGCGTGCGACTGCTGAAGGTGTTCAGTCACGGCGTACGCGGGCAGGTGACCTTGCGCTACGGCTGGGACGATCACCCCAACTACGGCATCGACAAATCTGTCGCACAACAGATTCACGGGGATGTCTTCTCCGACCAGGCACTCATCGACCTCGAATCATGCAATGGGGGAACAAACGCCGACGGCGACTCACTTGCCCAGGCGATCGCGGATGCCACCGGCCGTGTCACCTTCGGTTGGGTAGGTCGTACGTCGTATGTGGACGTGAACCGTGGCACAGGTGGGGTGCGCGGCAGCGAAATAACATTCAGCTCAGACATTTTCGCAGAGCTGGCCTCACGATGGAACGCCGAAAGCGCGCCTTACCAGAAGTCGTTCGGGCCCCGGATTCAGCGCTCGGCGGCGCCGGACCAGCGACAGTTGATCCAACGCGAACTCAGCGACGAGGCGGCTCTGGAGGCCACGAGATCCCTGCCCGATCGTGTACAGAAGGGCAACGGCGGGCACGCACTGGCCGACGACACCCAGCGTCGCGAGTTTCTTCGGTCCGGGCGGGAGTGGTTCGGCAGCTACGACGCTACCCTCGACCATTTCAATGGCATGACCGCGGCCAGCGTTCCTGGAAATCCATTGGTGGCCGCCGAAACCAAGCCCCGGATCGAGGCTGCGGTGAATGAGGTCCACGGCCAGGTTCCCCCGCTGGATGTGGCATTCAGTTTCCGCTCCGCCTTCACCGCGGCCACGCACCTGAATTCCTTATCGATGCACACCCTGGGCTACGCCCTCGATTATGACCCGACAAAACTGCCGAGAATCGGGCGGGATGAAACCGCCGAGCTGATCCGCACCGTAACGGGTTCGGTGTCGAATCTGCAGCTGGGAGACTACGGCACGCGGCGCAACCTCATCGAGCGAATGGGCCAGGACACCGAAGCCCGCGAGGCTGCGCAGCAGCAGCCCGCACCGGATGCCGACGCAAGCCCAGTAGTCCCGGCGCCCGCGCACGAACGACTCCTGACCACTATCCGTAGCGAAAGTGACCGCCTCACTGCAACTTCAGCTGCGTTCCAGGAGAGCCTCGGTGCCCAGAAAGAGGCCTTTCTGCAGCTGCGGACGCGGTACTTCCAAGCCGCGGTAAGGGACAGGCCCGCAGTGCTCGCCGAGGTGCCGGCTGTGATCACACCCTGGCTAGGGGCACTGTCCACTGCGGAGGCGAACATCACGACAGCGGCAACGGCCGCTGGATTCACCATCGCGAGTCTGCCCGCCGCACGCGTCGTTCGAAGTGACCTCGACCGCTTGGGAAATGTCGCCGACCGAGCCCAGGCTGTCGCGGCCAAGGGTGGGGACATGACACCGACGAAATCACAGGCCAACCAGATTGCGCAGTGGGCACGTGCACTGGCGCCTACAGTGGTGACGCAGCCGGAGGATGCTTCATTCGCGGTGTCTGCGCAGCATTACGCTGACGCCGCGACAGCTCGGATTGCATTACTGCAGCCCCTCTGGGGCGCCAAGGAGCGCCTGGCTGTCATCACCCATCTGCGTACGCTTCTGGAGAACCCCCTGTTCCTATTCGGCACGGCCATCACCCCGAAAGGTGGCACACCCACCACCAAGGCCGAAGTCAGCGCACCCTCTGTGGCGCAGCTCCTCGAAAGGGGTTTCTACTCAGTCGGGAGCAAAGCACCAGGGGCGACAGCGGTGAGCCCGGATTTCCTGGTAGCCCTCGCCCGGCACGGGTTCGACGTGGGTGCGTCGTGGACCGGTGAGTACACGGATTCGATGCACGTGGAGCTCGTGGTGCATAAACCAACCGCCTGATGGAGTTGGTCCGTGAACAACTGCGCCTACAGCGAATCGACGAACAGCTTGTGGATGCGACGGTCCCCGGTCATCTCGGGGTGGAACGATGTCGCCAGCATCGAGCCCTGGCGCACCGCGACGATATGGTCGGCGGCGCGCGCCAGCACCTTGACGTCCGGACCGACCCGCTCGACCCACGGCGCCCGGATGAACACGGCATGCACCGGGGTATCGAGTCCCTCGAAGTCGATGTCCCCTTCGAAGGAATCGACCTGACGGCCAAAGGCGTTGCGCCGCACAGTCATATCGATGCCCGCCAGCGGAAGGGCCTCCCGCCCGTCTGTGCCGGCGTCCTTGATCTCGCTGGCCAGCAGGATCATCCCGGCGCACGAGCCGTAACAGGGCAACCCCGCGGCGATGCGCGCCCGCAGCGGTGCGAGCAGTTCGAACTCGCGCAGCAGGTGGCTCATCGCGGTGGATTCCCCGCCCGGGATCACCAGGGCGTCGACCGCGTCGAGTTCGGAGAGTCGCCGCACCGTGCCCGCCTCGGCGCCTGCCTCACGCAGCGCAGCCAGATGCTCGCGGGTGTCGCCTTGCAGCGCGAGCACCCCGACCCGTGGGCTCACGAGCCCTCCGCCGAGGTGAAGTTGCGCTGGTAGCGCGTCAGACCCTCTTGCATCACCGCGGCCACCATCTCTCCGTAGCGGTTGAAGATCTTGCCCTGAGTCAGCGAACGCCCGCCGCAGGCCGAGGGCGAGGACTGGTCGTACAGCAGCCATTCGTCGGCGCGGAACGGCCGCATGAACCACATGGCGTGATCCAGCGATGCCACCATCAGGTTCTTGCGCACATCGAGGTGGTTGACCTGGGCCGAGCCCAGCAGGGTCAGATCGCTCATGTAGGCCAGCGCGCAGATGTGCAGTACGTGATCGTCAGGCAGCGGGTCGCGGTGACGGAACCACACCTGCTGTTGAGAGGCCTTGCCGGGGATCCGCGCCACGAGGTCGCGCGGCACGATCCGGACGTCCCATTCGTCGAACTGGGCGAACCCGGCGTCGTCGAACGCTCCCCCGGACCGGAACCCGGGCAGGTCGTCGGGGCCGGGGGCCTCGGGCATCACGTCCTGATGTTCGATGCCGGTCTGGTCGGTCTGAAACGACGCCGACATCGTGAAGATCGTCTCGCCGTGCTGGATCGCGCTCACCCGGCGGGTGCAGAACGAGCCACCGTCCCGGATGCGCTCGACGATGTACACCGATGGCGCCCGGGCATCGCCCGGTCGCAGGAAGTAACCGTGCAGGGAGTGCACCTGGAACGTCGGCTCCACCGTGCGCACCGCCGACACGAGCGACTGACCGGCCACGTGGCCGCCGAAGGTCCGCTGCAGGAAACCCGACTCCGGGCTGAACACCCCACCGCGATAGATGTTGACCTCGAGCTGCTCCAGATCGAGGATCTCTTCAATCGCCATACGAGCTGTTTACCAGCCGCGTTCGGCGAGCCGGTGCGGCTGGGCGATCTCCTCGACATTGATACCGACCATGGCCTCACCCAGACCGCGCGACACCTTGGCCAGCACATCGGGATCGTCGTAGAACGTGGTGGCCTTCACGATCGCCGCGGCACGCTGGGCCGGGTTGCCCGACTTGAAAATGCCCGAACCCACGAACACGCCCTCGGCGCCGAGCTGCATCATCATCGCCGCATCCGCAGGGGTGGCGATACCACCCGCGGTGAACATCGTCACCGGCAGCTTGCCGGCCCGGGCCACCTCGGCCACCAGGTCATACGGCGCCTGCAATTCCTTGGCCGCGACATACAGCTCGTCCTCGGACATCGAGGTCAGCCGACGGATCTCGCCGCCGATCTGGCGCATGTGGGTGGTGGCGTTTGAGACGTCGCCGGTACCGGCCTCACCCTTGGAGCGGATCATCGCCGCACCCTCGGTGATCCGGCGCAAGGCCTCACCCAGGTTGGTCGCCCCGCACACGAACGGCACGGTGAACTTCCACTTGTCGATGTGGTTCGCGTAATCGGCCGGGGTCAGCACCTCGGACTCGTCGATGTAGTCCACACCCAGGCTCTGCAGGATCTGCGCCTCGACGAAATGCCCGATGCGCGCCTTGGCCATCACCGGGATGGTGACCGCGGCGATGATCCCCTCGATCATGTCCGGATCCGACATGCGCGACACCCCGCCCTGGGCACGGATGTCGGCAGGTACCCGTTCCAGGGCCATGACGGCGACGGCACCCGCGCCCTCGGCGATCTTCGCCTGCTCGGGGGTGACGACGTCCATGATCACGCCGCCCTTGAGCATCTCGGCCATCCCGCGCTTCACGCGCGCGGTACCGGTCTGGTTGCTAGAGCCGTTCTGGGCTGCGGTATCCACTGCAATCTCCTCCAAAGTCCTACTGATTCAGTCTAGTGGAGCCGCCAAATCCATTAAATCCGCACTCAACGGATGGCTTGCAGCTCGCGATGCGCAGATCCACGCGTATTCGCCAGTGTCGCAGCCGGCTGTTCGGCCAGTGCATTGGCCTGAGCCAGCAGCTCACCCAGTTGAAGCGGATACACGGCCTCCCCGCCGGCTACCAACTCGGCGATCATTGTCGCATCACACCAGCGGTGCCCGTGAATGTAGTGCCGTTCCAGGGTGGTGCGCCCCGTTGCCGACGGCTCGAAACGGGCCGTGCGGTGGATGAAGAAGAACTCCTCGCTGCGGATCACCGAGGCGTTGAAGTCGATGACGGCGTCGCGCCGCCATACCGGCCCGACAAGGTCGGCCGGTGCCGCCCGCAGCCCGGTCTCCTCGGCGAGTTCGCGGGCCGCGGCAACCGCCAGATCCTCGCCGGGCTGGACCGCCCCACCGACGGTGAACCACCACCGCGGCGCAGGTTTGTCCGGATCGTCGATCGCGGGGTCACTGCCGCGCAGCAGCAACACCGAGCCGGTTTCGTCGAGCAGCACCACGCGTGCCGAGGTACGCCGGCTCACCGGATTGACCTCGGCCTGGGAGTCCGGGCGCTCGACGATTTCGAAATAGGTCGGCAGCGCCGCCGTTCCACCCAGCCGCAGCACCCGCACCGCGCGGCGTTCCCGCAGGGCCAGGGTGTCGCGGACAGCATCGTTGTGGAAGCGCCGGGCCAGGAGCACCCGGGCCTCGGCATCGGCCAGTTCGGCGACCAGCGCCACCGGCAACCCGGCCGGATCGACCGCGGCCAGGGCGGCCGACAGGTCGTTCTCGGCGGCTTCACGCGCCGCACGCGGGGCCCGCTCGGCGGCATCCGCCAGCGCCGCGAGCCGCTTGCCCGCCGGAGCTCCCGCATAGGCATCGACTGCGACCGCGCGGGCCACGACAGCCCGGCGGGCCAGCGCGCCGTCGAGCGCCTGCCATGACAGGTCGTAGCGCACGTGGAGCCGGTCGAGCCGGTTGGCGGTCTGATAGGCCCACCCGCCGACGAGCAGCAGCACCACCAGGACGGCCAGCGCCGTCATCACGATCCAGGTCGGCATGTCTAGTCACCCACCTGAACTTTGACCCCGGCGCCGGCCACGGTCTCGTACACCCGCATGATCTGCCCGGCCACCACCGACCAGTCATAGCGGGCGACCCGCGCGGTGGCCCGGTCGATGTACTGCTCGCGTAGCGCGTCGTCGTCGAGCACCTCGATCAGCGCGTCGGCCAGGGCGTCGGCATCGCCGACCGGAACCAGCCGGCCGGCCTGCCCCTGATCGAGAACGCGGCTGAACGCATCCAATTCACTGGCCACCACGGCCGTTCGGGCCGCCATCGCCTCGACCAGCACGATGCCGAAGCTCTCGCCGCCGAGGTTGGGCGCGCAGTAGACGTCGGCGCTGCGCATGGCTGCGGCCTTGGCGTCGTCGTCGACCTGCCCCAGGAAACGTAGGTGCCCGGCGAGTTCGCCGGCCTCCTCTCGCAGCGCATCTTCATCGCCGCGGCCCACGATCAGGATCTCGATGTCGGAGAAACGGCGCACCAGTTTGGGGAGCGCGCCCAGCAGTACCGGCATGCCCTTACGCGGTTCGTCGAACCGCCCGAGGAACAGCACGCTGCGGCCGGGTCGCGGATACCCTTCCAGCCGAGGCGCATTCGCGAACGACGGTACGTCGACACCGTTGGGGATCTCGACCGCATCAGAGCCGAGCGCCTCCATCTGCCAGCGCCGGGCCAGGTCCGACACCGCGATGCGCCCGACGATCTTCTCGTGGAACGGGCGCAAGATCCCCTGAAACACGCTGAGAGTCAACGACTTTGTCGTCGAGGTGTGAAACGTCGCCACGATCGGCCCCTCGGCGGCCTGCAGCGCCAGCATGGACAGGCTGGGCGCATTGGGCTCGTGCAGATGCAGCACGTCGAAGTCGCCCTCGGCGATCCACTTCTTCACCTTCCGGTGGGTGGCCGGCCCGAACCGCAGCCGGGCCACCGAGCCGTTGTACGGAATCGGGACGGCCTTGCCGCCCGACACCACGTAATCGGGCAGCTTCACGTGCGGCGACGACGGCGCCAGGACGCTCACGTGGTGCCCGCCCGCGCGCATCACCTCGGCCAGTTGCAGCACATGGGATTGCACACCGCCCGGCACATCGAACGAGTACGGGCAGACCATCCCGATACGCATGGCCTCAGGTACCTAACCGGGCGCGACGTTCGGCGGACAGATCGGCCAGCCATTGCGGCTGCAGCATGTGCCAGTCGGCCGGGTGGGCGGCGATGTTCTCGGCGAAGCGGTCGGCCAACTGCTGGGTCACCACGGACACGTCCCCCGACGAGGTGTCGAGCGCGTCGAAGATCTCGACCACGCAGTCCTCCCCGTCGTAGTGGACGTGCGTCGGATGCAATGGGGCGCCGGTTTCGATCGCCAACTTGGCCGGACCGGCGGGCATCCGGGTGGGTTCACCGAAGAAGTCGACCTCCACACCGTTGCGGGTGAGGTCACGGTCGGCCATCAGGCAGACGAACTTGTTGTCCTGCAACCGTTCCGAGAGCACCTCGAACGGCGGGCGCTCCCCACCGGACAGCGGGAACACCTCGAATCCCAGACTCTCCCGGTAGTCGATGAAACGCCGGTACAGCGATTCCGGTTTGAGCCGTTCGGCGACAGTGGCGAAGGTGCCGAACTGCTGGGCCAGCCACACCCCGGCCATGTCCCAGTTGCCGCTGTGCGGCAACGCCAGCACCGCGCCGCGGCCCGCCTCGCGAGCGGCCCGCAGCTTGTCCGCGCCGACGAACACCTCGTCGAGACGCTTGGCCACAGCGGTCAGATCCATCGACGGCAACCGGAACGCCTCCCGCCAGTACCGGGCGTACGAGGCCAGTGAAGCACGCATCAGGTCGTCCGGCACCTCTGCCGGGGGCACCCCGATCACCCGGGCCAGGTTCTTGCGCAGCTGCTGCGGCCCACCGCCACGGGCGGCGTAGACGGCGCCCGCGTCGAACAGGTTGCGTGCCACCAGTTCGGGCATCGCGCGGACCAGCTGCCAGCCTGCCGCGTACCCCAGATCGGTCACCTGCCCGGACAGCGGAATGTTCACGAGGCTCCCGGGGGTTGCAGCAGGTCCATGGCGCCCGGCGACGTGCGCACCGCATGGATCCGCTGCGCGACGGTGATGACGCTGGCCACCGCCAACAGCCAGGCCGCGACATGCAGGAGCCATGGAATGTGCAGGAACGGCACACCCGAGAGCCCCGCGCCGACCAGCACGATCACCAGGCGCTCCGGGCGCTCGATGATGCCGCCGTCGCCGCGCAGCCCGCTGGCCTCGGCACGGGCCTTGATGTACGAGATCACCTGTGAGGTGACCAGGCAGATGAGGATCGCCACCACCAGCGTCGGGTCGTGCAGGCCGAACGCCGCCCACCACAGCAGGCCGGCGAAGATCGCGCCGTCGGCTATGCGGTCACACGCCGCATCCAGCACCGCGCCGAACCGGGTACCGCCGCCGCGTTCCCGTGCCATCGCCCCGTCGAGCATGTCCGCGAGCACGAAGACGAACACGGCGAACGCGCCCCACCACAGCTGACCCATCGGGAAGAGGGTCAACGCGGCGGTGACCGATCCGGCGGTGCCGACGATCGTGACGATGTCGGGAGTCAGACCCGCGCGCAGCGCCGCCTTGGCCACCGGCCGCGACAGCTTGGCGTAGGCCGCCCGGCTCATCAGGAACAGGTTGCTCACGTCTGGCGGGCCCATTCTCCTGCCAGCAGCTCCCGGGTCTCGCTCAGCAGCTGTGGAATGACCTTGGCGCCACCGATGATCGTGATGAAGTTCGCGTCGCCGCCCCAGCGCGGCACCACGTGCATGTGCAGGTGCTCGGCCAGCGATCCGCCGGCCGAGATGCCGAGGTTCAGGCCGACGTTGAACCCGTGCGGACGCGAGACGGCCTTGATGACGCGGATCGCCTTCTGCGTGAACGCCATCAGTTCGGCGCTCTCGGCTTCGGTCAGGTCCTCCAGCTCGGACACCCGGCGGTAGGGCACCACCATGAGATGACCCGGGTTGTACGGGTAGAGGTTGAGCACGGCGTACACGAGTTCACCGCGGGCCACCATGAGCCCGTCCTCGTCGGACATCTCGGGGATGTCGGTGAACGGCTGCGACGAACCGGCCGAGCCGATCTTGTTGTCGCCCTTGACCGCATCGACGATGTAGCTCATCCGGTGCGGTGTCCACAACCGCTGTAAGTGGTCGGGTTCACCCACGCCATGGTCGATGATGGCGTCTCCGCCGCCGTGGTCGATGATCGACCGCTCGTCCCCGGTCATTCGCTGGTGCCCACCTTGACCAGATCGGCCGTCGGCACCGCATTGTTGCGGTCGGCGATCCACTTCACGATCGCCTCCACCGCCTCATCGCGCGGGACACCGTTGATCTGGGTGCGGTCACCGAACCGGAAGCTGACGGCACCGGCTTCGATGTCTTTGTCACCCGCCAGGAGCATGAACGGCACCTTCTGGTTGGTGTGGTTGACGATCTTCTTCGCCATCCGGTCGTCACTGCCGTCGACCTCGACCCGCACGCCGCGTGACTTCAGTTGGGCGGCAACGTCATATAGGTAGTCCAGGTGCGCGTCGGCGACCGGGATACCGACCACCTGCACCGGCGCCAGCCAGGCCGGGAACGCACCGGCGTAGTGCTCGGTGAGCACGCCGAAGAATCGCTCGATCGAGCCGAACAGGGCGCGGTGGATCAGCACCGGGCGCTGCCGGCTGCCGTCGGCGGCGGTGTACTCCAGCTCGAAGCGATCGGGCATGTTGAAGTCCAGCTGGATGGTCGACATCTGCCAGTTGCGGCCCAGTGCGTCCTTGACCTGAACGGAGATCTTGGGCCCGTAGAACGCGGCGCCGCCCGGATCCGGGACCAGGTCCAGGCCCGAGGCCTCGGCGACCGACCGCAGGGTCTCGGTGGCCTCGTCCCACATCTCGTCGGAGCCCACGTACTTGTCGGGATCCTTGGTGGACAGCTCCAGGTAGTAGTCGTCCAGGCCGTAGTCCGAGAGCAGGTCGAGCACGAACTGCAGCAGCGAGGTCAGCTCGTCGCGCATCTGCTCACGCGTGGTGTAGATGTGCGCGTCGTCCTGGGTCATGCCGCGGACGCGGGTCAACCCGTGCACCACGCCGGACTTCTCGTAGCGGTACACCGAGCCGAATTCGAAGAGCCGCAACGGGAGTTCGCGGTACGAGCGGCCCCGCGCCCGGTAGATCAGGTGGTGCATGGGGCAGTTCATCGGCTTGAGGTAGTAGTCCTGGCCCGGCTTGCGGACCGTGCCGTCCTCGTTGTACTCGGCGTCGATGTGCATCGGCGGGTACATGCCGTCGGCGTACCACTCCAGGTGGCCCGAGGTGATGTAGAGGTGTTCCTTGGTGATGTGCGGGGTGTTGACGAACTCGTAGCCTGCCTCGGAATGCTTGCGCCGCGAGTAGTCCTCGAGTTCCTTGCGGATCACACCGCCCTTGGGGTGGAACACCGGCAGGCCGGAGCCGAGCTCGTCGGGGAAGCTGAACAGGTCCAGCTCGACACCGAGCTTGCGGTGGTCGCGGCGCTGCGCCTCCTCGATGAGCTCGAGGTGCTTGTCGAGGGCCTCCTGCGACTCCCAAGCCGTGCCGTAGACGCGCTGCAGGCTGGCGTTGTTCTGGTTACCGCGCCAGTAGGCCGCGCTGCTACGGGTCAGCTTGAACGCCGGGATGTACTTGGTGGTCGGGATGTGCGGGCCGCGGCACAGGTCGCCCCAGACCCGTTCCTTGGTGCGGGCGTTGAGGTTGTCGTAGGCGGTGAGCTCGTCGCCACCGACCTCCATGACGTCCGGGTCGCCGGACTTGTCGTCGACCAGCTCGAGCTTGTAGGGCTCACCGGCCAGTTCCTCGCGCGCCTCATCCTTGGATTCGTAGACGCGACGGGAGAACAGCTGACCGTCCTTGACGATCTTCTGCATCCTCTTTTCGAGCTTTTGCAGGTCCTCTGGGGTGAACGGCTCGGCGACGTCGAAGTCGTAGTAGAAGCCGTCGGTGATCGGCGGCCCGATACCCAGCTTGGCCTGCGGGAACATGTCCTGCACGGCCTGGGCCAGCACGTGGGCGCACGAGTGCCGGATCACGCTGCGGCCGTCCTCGGTGTTGGCGGCCACCGGCGTCACCTCGACATCGGTGTCGGGGGCCCAGGACAGGTCGCGCAGCCGGCCGTCAGCGTCGCGCACCACGACGATCGCGTCGGGCGTTCCGCGACTGGGCAGATCCGCCTCGCGCACCGCCGCGCCGGCGGTAGTCCCGGCCGCGACCCGGATCGGGGCAGCGGGGGCTGGGCTGGGGGCGGCGCTCATCGGGGAGTCTCCTACCATGCGAGGGCTAATGCGAACGCTGTCATGCTATCGGTGGGCCTGATCAGGACCCCAGCCCGATAGGGCTCTTGAGCCACTGCTGCTCCAGCCCGACCACTCCGGCGCTCCACCCGATCACTCCGAACAGCCACAGCGTGCCCACCACCACCAGTCCGGTGAACGCCGCACTGACCCCCTTGACCGCGATGTGCTGGCGGTCGAACCAGGCCATCACGGCGTCATAGCGGGCCCGGACGTAACGCAGCGCCCGCTTGGCGAAGTCGAACTCGCTGGCCAGGATCGCCAACCCGAGGAACACTATCGCCCAGCCGGGACCGGGGTACGGGATGGCCACGATGCCGACGGCCAGCACGAGTGTGCCGACGACGGCGACGACGATCCGGTAGGTGAAGTCGGCGGCCCGGCGCGAGCGCAGCCGTTCCCGCCAACTCGTCCAGCGCCGCTTCGCCTCGGCAAGGTTGGTCGCGAGACTCATGGCTGCCCCGGCTTGAGCCGGACGAACAACGCCTCGGCGTCGGCGAGCACGTCGTCGCCGTCGAGCAGGCGGCCCTCGACGAAGATCTTGCGTCCCTCGATGCGGTCGATCCCCGCCTGCACCTGTAGATCTTTGTCGATCGGGGCGATCTTGCGGTAGTTGACGTGCAGGTACGCGGTGCGTTGGTACATGCTGCCGGTCAGTTTGGCCGCGGTGTAGCCGAGCAGCGAATCGAACAGCAGCGCCAGCGAGCCACCGTGTACCGCACCGTTGCGACCGAGGTGGAAACGCCGGAAGTGCGCGGTCCCGGCGATCCGGTTGTCGGCGGTCCGTTCCAGATGCACCGGCACGTTGTTGACGTTGCCACGGTTGGGCAGGTCCATTCGCCGACCGGACGGTGAATTCCATTCGTCGGCTTCGTACGGCGCCAGCAGCGCCGACACCTTCTCGATCAGGTCGGCGGCCTCGGTGATCACCTCGTCGGGGGCATCGGCGCTGCGTGCGTGGTCCTGCAGGGTGCGCACCGCTTCGATGAACCGGCCGTAATCGGGGCCGCCGCGATCGGTGGGCTCGGGCGGGTTGAACCCTCCCCCGGGGTGCTTGCCGGCGGTGTCGTTTTCTGGGGCCACGAAGCCACCGTATTAGTGCCATGGTGGTGAGGTGAAACTGCACGACCTGGAACAGCGCTCGTTGACCTATCCGGAGGTGGGCGCCACGGCCGGCGACCTGCCCCCGGGTTACCGCCACATCCGGGCCTCGGCGGCGATCGGCACCGGCCGTGACCGCTTCGAGCGGGCCGGCGCGGAGGTGCTGCGGTGGGGCATGCAGCGCGGCGCGGGCCTACGGGTGCAGGCCACCACCGAGACCGCTGCGGTGGACACCGAGCTGGTGGTCCGGATCGGTCCCATTCCGGCGCCCTGCCGGGTGGTCTATGTGCTCGACGAAGCCGACCGCCGGGGGTTCGCCTACGGCACGCTGGCCGGCCACCCGGAATCGGGCGAGGAGTTGTTCTCGGTCCGCTACGACCCGGCGACAGACTCGGTGCATGCCGAGGTGGTCGCTTTCTCCCGGCCGGCCACGTGGTGGAGCCGGTTGGGCGGACCGGTGACGCGACTGCTCCAGCGGGTGGTGACGCGCCGCTATCTCACCGGCATCTAATTCACTCTGTTTCTCGCCTCATCGCCCCCGGACTACCTGACGACGGCCGAGCTGGGTTCGCGCGGCGCACCCAGCATGCCCCGGTGCGACGGCGGCACCCGTCCTCCTTCGTCGGTGATGCCATAGCGGGTCGCCAGTTCGGCACCGATCACGGTGTGCCCGGACAGCTGAGCCAGTTCCGGATCCCGGTACAGCGCGTCGATCAGATACCCGGTGAACTCCGGGGTTTCGGCATGTTCGGCGGTCTTCGCGAGTGCGTCGGGGTGCCCGGCGAAGGCGGCCTTCAGCTTCTCGGTCAGCAGGATGCCCATCCAGATCGACACCGTCGACACCCCGGTATCGGCGAAGTCGACCGCCATGTCCGCGGCCATCTTGTCCACCCCGGCCTTCTGCGCTCCGTAGGCCGGACCGTGCATGTAGCAGACCGACCCGGGCGAGGAGGTGAACGCGATCAGGCCGCGGTCACCGGCCAGCAGCAGCGGCGCGGCATACCAGGACGCCACATAGGCCGAACGCAAGCCCACATCCAGCACATCGGCCAGCTCGATCGGCTTCTCCCAGAAGGGTTTCGGGTTGACGAGGTCGTCGTGGACCGCCGCCGCGTTGTTGACCAGAAGATCCAGCCGGCCCTCCTGCGCACCGATCCGCTCGAACAGCGCGGCTACGGCAGCATCGTCGGAGTGGTCGAGTTGGACGGCGATGCCGCCCTCCCCCGGATCGGTCACCGTCCGTCCGGTGACATACACCCGCCAACCCGAGGCGAGCAGGGCCGCAGCGATCCCGCGGCCCGCGCCGCGACTCGCCCCGGTGACAACGGCGATCCGGGTATCCACGGGTATCAACCTACGGGGCGGGTTTCCCCGTGTGTGAAGGCCGTGACAATTCAGCGTGAAGGCAGGCCGAGTCGTTCGAGCTGCTGGCGCAGCCGGTGCCGCCCGGACAGGGAATGCGGACCGGCCAGCCGGCTCAGCACCCGCTCGCTCCAACTGCCCGACAGACCGTAACGCGTGTTGTAGACCGCCAACCGCTCGTCGTAGGTGGGCAGATGAGAGTCCGCCGCCTGCGCGTTGTACTGCTCGTGATGCAGTACCGCGGCCTGGGGCAGCCGCGGCTTGATCCCGGCGTTCTCCGTCGGATCGGGAGCCCCCACGGCGAGCCCGAATGTCGCCACGGCGTGCGGCGGCAGTCCCAGCTCTGCCGCCACCTCCTCGGGATGGTTGCGGATGGCGCCGACGAAAACCGTTCCCAGTCCCTGTGATTCGGCGGCCACCACGGCGTTCTGTGCGGCCAGCGCGGTGTCGACGAACCCGATGATCGTGGATTCCAGGTAGTCCGCGCCGTCCAGCGCGGCCCCTGACCGCTGCGCGAGCCGGCGGGCCCGCCCCAGATCGGCCACCCAGACCAGAAACAGCGGGGCCTCGTTGATGAACTGCTGGTTGTTCGCTAGGGCAGCCAGCCGGGCTTTGCGCTGAGGGTCCCGGACGGCAATCACACTCCACGGCTGCAGGTTCGACGAGGTCGCCGCGGACTGGGCCGCGGCGACCAGCGCCGAGAGCTGTTCATCGCTGACCGGTTGTCCGGTGAACTTGCGCACCGACCGGTGCGCCAGCTGCAGGGCCAATGTGGCGTTGTGGACCTTCAGCGTCGCGTCGACGTCGCCATAGCGCGCGATGACCGTCATCAGGAGCCGTAAAACGGTTCGCCGGAAACCGATTCGGACACCCGCCCGTCGACACCGGTGGGGACGTCACCTTCGAGCGTGACGCGGTACAGCACCCGGTCGTAGTCCAGGTGGCCCGCGTCGTCGATCGCCAGGTGCGCGGTGGCCCGGTTGTCCCAGAACGCGATACTGCCCGGAGCCCAACGGAACCGAACGGTGTACTCGGTGCGGGTCGCCTCCTCCCACAGCAACTTCAGAATCGCCTCACTCTGCGTCGGCGTGTATCCCCGGATCTCACGGGCACCGCGGGTGAATCCGGGGCTGACGAACAGTGCGCGCTCCCCCGTCACGGGGTGCACCCGGACCGCGGGGTGGTAGGTCACCAGGTTCGCCTCACGCACCTTGCGGTCACGCTGACTGCCGGCCACCGCCCGGGTGTTGAACTGGTGCCTGATGTCGAGCTTGTCGGCGAACTCCCGCAGATCCTCGGGCAGGTTCTCGTAGGCCGCAACGAGGTTGGTCCAAGCGGTGTCACCTCCGTAGGGCGGCAGGATGTGCGCCCGCAGGATCGAGGCCGCGGGCGGGTTGACCAGTGCGGTGACGTCGGTGTGCCAGCTGTTGTCGTACGAGGTGCGCCTACGGCCCAGATGGCGCTCGTAGCGGCGGCTGTCGATGGGCAGGATCTCAGGGAACCCCTCGGGCGCTTCCTCCTCATGCGGATGGGCCGGGGTCACCTTGCCGAACTTCCGCGCGAAGGCCACCTGTTCGGCGTGGCCGATCTCCTGGCCGCGGAAGAAGATCACCTTGTAGGTGTGCAGGGCATCGCGGATCTCTGCCACGACTGAGGCTTCCAACTCTTCGCGAAGGTCGACTCCGCGGATCTCGGCGCCGATGTAGCCGGCGACCGGCACGATGTCCAGACCGGTATCGGTGAGAGGGCTTCTATCCCTGACTTTTTCGGTGACGTCCGTCATCTGCGGGCTCCCTTGCGATGGCTTGAAGGTGGGCTGGCGAGGCGATCTGACCTGTCTCGCTCCGATCAGAGTCGGCGCGCGGGCGCATGCGAACAAGCGTCTCTGGCTACCGGAACCTTTCAGTGCGACTTAATATCTCGGGCAGCGCCCAGCTGCGCGAGAATTACAACCGCCGTGATTCCTGCGACGTGCGCTGCACAACGCCCTGCTCAGAGCCACGGCAGGCCCGCGACTGCGCACGCTCGGTACCTGGCCCCAACCGGCCGTTCTGCCATCATCACCTCGCAGGAGGTAGGAGATGCTGGACTTACGCCGGATGATGTTGCTGTCCGATCTCGCAGACCTGGGCTCGG
The DNA here is from genome assembly GCF_004762045.1 of Mycobacterium sp. DL99. GTDB lineage: Bacteria > Actinomycetota > Actinomycetes > Mycobacteriales > Mycobacteriaceae > Mycobacterium. The sequence continues at coordinate 2,727,401 of NZ_SJOM01000007.1, read as the reverse complement.
TGACGGCCGTGGCCGAACACCGCAACATCACGAGTTCTGCGGTCTCCCAACAACTTCGTGTTTTGGAAGAAGAAGCCGGCGCCGTCCTGTTTCGCCGGGACGGGCGAACCCTCGGGCTCACCCGAAGCGGCCAGGTCCTCTCCGAGCACGTGCGCCGCGTCCTGGCTGCGGTCGACGAAGCCATGAGCGCGGTGGCCGAAACCAGAGACCGGGTGGCAGGGCAGGTCGCGATCGCAACGTTCAACATGGGAATTCCGACCCTGGCAATTCCTCTGATGCAGCGGCTCAGCACCGCGGAGCCGAATCTGCGTGTGCAGGTTCAACAGGACACGAGTGCGGCCGCGTTGCGCTCGCTGCGCCAGAGTGAGGTCGATATCGCCATTACCTGCCAGTACGACTTCCTCGGGCCCGACTCCACCGGCGGACTGACCACGGTGCCGTTGCTGTTCGAGCCGTTCGTGCTGCTGGCGCCGACGCACTCACACCTGCTTATCCGTTCGCAGGGCCTGTCCGCCCTGGCCGACGGATTCTGGGTGACCGGCCCGCAAGGCTCCGGCCTGGACATCGCCACCACACATGCGTGCGAGAGCGCCGGTTTCCCTCCACAGGTCAAACACCGGTTGATCGGAGCTCAGAACATCTGCGAGCTGGCGGCCACCGAGGTCGCGTCGGCCATCGTGCCCCGGCTGTCCGTTCCCACCAAACTGGAAGGTCTGATCGCCGAAGCCCTCCCCCTCGGCGGTCGCACCATCAGTGCCGTGGTCCGGGCCGGCCGGCAGCGCGATCCCAACATCGCGCTGATCCTGCGTACCTTGCGGACGATCGCAGAGCAGGCATTACCCGGGCAGTCAACCGAAGCGCTGGGTGTCCCATCGTGACGACATCCCGACCACTCGTGGTGTACGGAGTCGGCGCGATCGGCGGCGTGATCGCCGCCCAACTGCGCCTGGCCGGGTTCGACGTGACCGCCGTCGCCCGAGGTGAGCATCTCGACGCAATCCGCTCCCGCGGCCTCACCTTGGTCACGCAGACCGGGACCGACACCGTCGCGCTACCGGCCGCGGCGGACGCCGGCGAAGTCGACTGGTCGGCCGGACCGGTGGTGATACTGGCGGTCAAGAGTCACCAAACTGCCTCGGCCCTGGACGATCTCAGCGCGTACGCACCTACCGAAACTCCCGTGTTCATCGCTCAGAACGGCGTGGCCAACGAGGCTGCCGCCCTCCGGAGATTCGCCAACGTGTACGGCGTCACGGTGATGCTCCCGGCGGCGCACCTCGAACCCGGTGTGGTCATCCAACAGAGCCATCCGGTGGCGGGGATCCTCGATGTCGGCCGCTACCCCGCCGGACAGGACGGGCTTGCCGGACAGATCGCCGCCACACTGAGCAAGTCCCGGTTCCATTCGCAGGTCCGCGATGACATCGCGGCGTGGAAACACCGCAAGCTGATCGCCAATCTCGGCAACGGCGTGATCGCGGCCTACCGTCCGGGGCCCGATGCCGACGAGCTGATCGCCCGCGCCCGTGCGGAGGCCGAACACGTGCTCACCGCGGCCGGGATCGCGTTCGTCACCGCCGAACACGACGCACTACGCCGCGGGGATCTGCTGCAAGGCCGGGTTAACGACGACTACTTGAGCTCGACCTGGCAGAGCGTCGCCCGTGGCCACACCCAGGTCGAAACCGACTGGTTCAACGGTGAAATCGTGCTTCAGGCCCGCCTGCACGGTCTGCGCGCACCCGTCAACGAGCTGATCCAGCGGGTGACCGCCGAACATGCGCGGGTGGGCCGTCCCGTGCGTTCCCTCGACGCGGCCGCAGCGCTCAAGAAGCTCGGGGCCGCCGCGAGTCCGCCGCGCAGCCAAGACGTCCCGGTCGTCGCGCCCTAAGCAGCCGCCGTCCACGCAACCGGAAGGTGTTTGACACCGTGCACAAACGCCGACCTCAGGATGGCGGGTTCACCGATCGCCACGATGTCGGGAACCTGGCGACGCAGTTCGTCAAAGGCCACCCGGATCTCCCGCCGAGCGAGGTTGGCCCCCAGGCAGAAGTGCACTCCGCCGCCGCCATATCCGACATGAGGATTGAGGTCTCGCAGCACATCGAACCGCCATGGGTCGGCGAAAGTCCGCTCGTCACGATTGGCCGAGTTGTACCACATCGAGACTTTGTCGCCCGCCTTCATCTGAACGCCACTGCGCTCCACGTCCTGGGTGACGGTGCGCCGCATGAAGATGATCGGTGACGCCCACCGCACGATCTCCTCGACTGCCGTCGGCGTCACCCGGTCGAAGTCGTTCCACCACCTGGCACGTTCGTCGGGATAGCGGCTCAGCGCCACCATCCCGTGACTGATCGCGTTGCGGGTCGTGTCGTTGCCCGCGGCCGTCAGCAGGATGAAGAATGATGCGATCTCGTTGGACGACAATCGTTCTCCGTCAACTTCGGCCTGAACCAGACTGGTCGTCAGATCGTCGGCGGGATGGTCGCGGCGCTGTTCGGCCAATGCGACGCCGTAACTGGCCAATTCGGTGGCGACCTGTAGATAGGCGCCGAAGTCATCGGTGGACACCTCGTCGTCGCCGGCCCCCATGATGACCGAGGTCCAGTGGAAGAGCTTGGCCTGATCTTCTTCCGGAACGCCCATCATGTCGCAGATGATCTGTAGCGGCAGTGGCGAAGCCACCTCCTCGACGAAGTCCGCGGTGCCATCCGGATGTGCGTCGACCATCTCCGCCACCAGGCGATGCGCACGGTCCCGCACGCTCTGCTCGATCCGCGCGATCACCTTGGGCGTGAACGCCCGGTTGACGATGCACCGCAGCCGGGTGTGGCGCGGGTCGTCCAGCGTGATCATCGACCCGAAGAACTCGGCGATCTCGGCGGGGACCTCGTTGAGTGATGTGCTGGTCGGGCTTGAGCTGAACAGCTCGGGGTGCCGGCTGGCGAAGTGCACGTCCTCGTAGCGGGTCAGTGCCCAGTGCCCGGCACCGGCGGGGAATCCGGCGAAATCAGCCACCCCGAAAAATGAGATCGGCGCGTCGTGACGGAGAGTGGCGAACGCCCCGTCACGCACATCGTCGTCACGGCCCCAGAAGTCGAGCGATCCGAGGTCGATCTCGGCAAGTGGCACCGACGGCGGCGCGGTGCCGTTGGTGCGGTGGGCAATGCCGGTGATTGCTGTCATCGTGATCCTCCCCGCGTTCCCGGCGACGCGGACCATCGATCATCGGCCCGCCGCCTATGCGCAGTGTGACATCCCCCACAGCGACGGTCCAGCATTGTGAGTCCAATCGTGCTGCGGCTATTGGCGTTCGCAATCAATCCGCCGCACCACCGCGATCTCATCGCTGGTCGTCAACCACGCGTCAGGTCGCGCGGCGAGATACTCCAGAACCTGCTCGAGGTACTTGTGCCGGAAGGGTTGCCCGATCACGAACGGGTGCAGCGCCAACGCCATCACCCGGCCACTGGTTGCCGAATCCGCGCGCAGTTGCTCGTACTGGTCGATCACCATCTGCACGAACTCGCCTCCGGTGAAACCTTTCCCGAAGATCAGAAGGTCGTTGAGTTCCACCGAGTACGGCACGCTGAGCATGCCCGGCACGGTCAGCGGATAGGGCTGGTCATCGTTGGTCCAATCGAGAACGTAGTGAAAACCGAGTTCGGCCAACAGTTCCGGGGTGTGGGAGGTTTCGGTGAGGCCCGGGCCCATCCAGCCGCGCGGACGCCGGCCCGTGGCATCGGCGATGTCGTCGGCGATCTCGGCGAGAATCTGCCGCTCCTCGTCGACGGCCAGTCCGGTGTGCAGGATCGAGTTGGTCTGCCCGTGCGCCAGCCACGTCCAGTTCCGTTCCACACCCGCAGCCACAATCTGCGGATGATGCTCGATCACGGCTGAATTCAGCAGCACGCTCGGACGGATGCCGTACCGGTCCAGAGCCTCGATCGTGCGCCAAATCCCCACTCGGGCGCCATAATCCCGCCAGCCGTAGTTGAGTGCATCGGGGGTCAGCTCCGCGGTCCCCGGCCAGATACTCGTCGAGGGCCGGTCGACCAGGAAGTGCTCGACGTTGAGCCCGATGTACACCGCGACTCGCGCGTCGCCGGGCCAACGGATCGGCGCGCGTTCAGTGATCGGGCTGTAGGTGAAGGGCGGTTGCAACGTGGTCATGACGAACGGTACGAGCTGACACCAATGTCAGGGTCAAGTCGCGCCGGTATAACTGGCATATGCGTATTGGCGAGCTCGCACGCCGCACCGGGGTCAGCCAACGGTCGCTGCGGTACTACGAGCAGCAGGGCCTGCTGACGTCGGACCGCACGCCCGGCGGGCAACGCGAGTATCCGGAGAAGGCCGTCGACCGGGTCATCCGTATTCAGGAGCTCTACGCCGCCGGGCTACACAGCCGCACCATCTCCTCGCTGCTGCCCTGTATGCGCGATGCCGACGGCGGACCTGCCCCGCAGGCCACGCCCCGCCTACTCACCGAGCTATCGGCCGAACGCCACCGGCTCGAACAGGCGATCCGGGACTTGTCGACCTCACGCGAGATTCTCGACGGCGTGATCGACGCCGCATCAGGGTGAGGCAGCGCCTAAAGACTGTCGAGTGCTGCCTGTAGGCGTCGCCCGACCTCGGCGGCGATATCGACCAGCGCGGGTTCGTCGGTGACCTCGGCCATCAGGTTGGGATTCATCGCCTCGACGACGACCACCGCGCCGTCACCGCGACCGGTGCGCAACACCACGTTGCACGGCAACAGCACGCCGATCGGCGGAAATGCGTTGAGCGCCTGCTGAGCGAACTGCGGGTTGCAGGCGCCCAGGATCAGGTAGTCGCCCAACTCGTCACCGGCACCACTGCCGAGTTTGGCGTTGAGCGTCGTCCTGATATCGATCTCGGTCAACACACCGAACCCCTGATCGGCCAGCGCGTCTCGCGTGCGAGCGACAGCCTCGTCGAACGGGCCTCGTGTGGTGGCCACCAACGCGATGTCCATCTCGTGGTTCCTTTCGTCCTGTCGTTACACGCCAGACGAGCGCACATCCTCCTGCCACGTTACCCGCCGAGGTATCACCCAGAAAGGAATGATCGAGCCTTGCGGCGTTCGCGATTCTCGTATCCACCCGCGCGCAGACGGATGGAATCGATACCCCCGGGGGTATGTTGGAAGGGTCGAGTGCCTGTCAGCGACGGGCACCTCGCGATCACCAGACCCCCAGCAAGACAAGGAGAAGACAATGACGACTCGCAACATCGGCTACGCGGATTTCGAATCAACGATCCGCGACAACGACATCGTGCTCGTCGATTTCTGGGCTACGTGGTGTGGTCCGTGCCGGGCTTTCGCCCCGGTCTTTGAGCGGTCGGCCGCCAGCCACCCCGAGATCGTGCACGCCAAGGTCGACACCGAGCAGGAAAGCGAACTCGCCGCTCTGATGGAAATTCGATCCATCCCGACCATCGCGGCCTTCCGCGAAGGAGTCCTGGTCTTCAGCCAACCCGGCGCGCTGCCGGCGGCGGCACTGGAAAATCTCATCTCCCAGGTCGCGGCCCTCGACATGGACCAGGTCCGGGCCACGATCGCGGCCCGGAAAGCCACGAGTTCCACTACGGCGAACTGAAACGAGCAAGACCATGTGTTACACCGTGAAGTGCTCGAGCTGCGCGAAGACGACCTGGGACGGCTGTGGCCAACATGCGGCCGAAGTCATGCGGTCGGTACCAGTGACGAAGCGCTGCACCTGCACCGACACGCCCGTGGGTGACCGCGCCCAGGAATGACGACACGGCCGTGGGGAAGAATCGTGGCCGCCATGACTGACGACGACTCCCCCGCCATCAACCGGCGGCCGCACATCCTGAGGCTCGCCGCCTTCGCGGCGTTTCTGTTCGGCCTGTTCTACCTGGTGGCCGTCGCCCGCGTGATCGATGTCGATGACATCCGAGGCCTGGTCGCCTCCACCGGCCCCGCGGCACCGCTGGCGTATGTCGTGGTGTCGGCCTGTCTCGGGGCGCTGTTCGTGCCGGGTCCGATCCTGGCCGCGGGCAGCGGGGTGTTGTTCGGCCCGGTGCTGGGCACCTTCGTGACCTTGGGTGCGACCGTCGGCACCGCGGTGGTGGCCAGCCTGATCGGCCGGCGCGCGGGCCGCGACAGCGCCCGGGCCCTACTCGGGGCGCAACGGGCCGACCGGCTGGACCACCAGATTCAGCGGGGCGGCCTGTGGGCGGTGGTCGGGCAACGTTTCGTCCCCGGACTGTCCGACGCCCTGGCGTCCTATGCCTTCGGCGCGTTCGGTGTGCCGTTGTGGCAGATGGCGGTCGGGGCGTTCATCGGTTCAGTGCCGCGCGCGTTCGTCTACACCGCGCTGGGCGCGTCGATCGGTGATCTGTCGGCCCCGCTGGCGTATACGGCGATCGGGGTGTGGTGCGTCACGGCGGTCATCGGGGCGTTCGCCGCCCACCGTGGCTACCGATCCTGGCGCCGCCACTCCGGGGCCGATCAGGCCCCGGAGCAGACCTCCTAGCCGCTACTTTCCGAAACCTGCGTTGCGCAGCGCGTCAGCCATCGAGCCGGTCGGCTGGTTCGAATCCCGGCGACCGGAGTTGTTGCCGCGGTTCTGGTTTCGCCGGTCCCCGCCGCGTCCCTGGTTTCCGCCGCCCTGGTTTCCGCCGCCGCGCCCTTGATTGCCGCCACCGTCACGACGGTTCTGGCCTCCCTGGCCGCCCCGGTCGGGCCGCTTGCCCTGCTGCGGGGTGTCGTTGAGCCGCAGAGTCAAGCCGATGCGCTGCCGCTCCACGTCGACGTCGACGACCTTGACCTTGACCACCTGCCCGGACTTCACCACCTCGTGCGGGTCGGAGATGAACCGGTCGGCCATCGCCGAGACGTGCACGAGACCGTCCTGGTGTACACCCACGTCCACGAAGGCGCCGAAAGCCGCGACATTGGTCACCACGCCCTCCAGCACCATGCCGGGCTTGAGGTCGCCGACCTTCTCGACGCCGGCGGCAAAGGTGGCCGTGGAGAACGCCGGACGCGGGTCACGGCCGGGCTTCTCCAGTTCGCCCAGGATGTCGGTCACGGTCGGGATACCGAATCGCTCGTCGGCGAAGTCGGCGGGCTTGAGCCCCCGCAGGGTGCGCTCGTCACCGATCAACTCGGCCAGCGTCACGTTGGAGCGGTCCAGGATGCGCCGCACCACCGGGTAGGACTCGGGGTGCACGCCGGAGGCATCCAGCGGGTCCTCGCCGTCGCGGATCCGCAGGAAGCCCGCGCACTGTTCGAAGGCCTTGGGGCCCAGGCGTGGAACATCCAGCAGCGCCTTGCGGCTGCGGAAGGCGCCGGCACTCTCGCGGTGCGCCACGATGGCCTCGGCCAGGGATTCGGTAACGCCCGACACCCGGGCCAGCAGCGGCACCGAGGCGGTGTTGAGATCCACACCGACGGCGTTCACCGCGTCTTCGACCACCGCGTTGAGGCTGCGTGCCAGCGAGCCCGGCGTCACGTCGTGCTGGTACTGCCCGACGCCGATCGACTTCGGGTCGATCTTGACAAGCTCGGCCAGGGGGTCCTGCAGGCGGCGGGCGATCGAGACCGCGCCGCGCAGCGTCACGTCGAGGTTCGGCATTTCCCGGGCCGCGTATTCCGACGCCGAGTACACCGATGCACCGGCCTCGCTGACCATGGCCGTCACCGGTGCCTTCGCCCCGGCCGCCCGGATGTCCGCGATCAGCTCGGTGGCCAGGGCATCGGTCTCACGCGAGGCGGTGCCGTTGCCGACGGCGATCAGCTCGACGTTGTGCCGGGCGATCAGGGCCGCCAGGACGGCTTTCGACTGATCCCACTGCTTCTGCGGCTGGTGCGGGAAGACCGCGCACGTGTCGACGACCTTGCCGGTGGCGTCGACGACGGCGACCTTGACCCCGGTGCGGAAACCCGGGTCCAGTCCGAGGGTGGCACGGGTACCGGCCGGTGCGGCCAACAGCAGGTCCTTGAGGTTACGGGCGAACACCGCGACCGCCTCCTCCTCGGCGCGCTGACGCAGCCGGATGCGGGCGTCCACGGCGGCCGAGATCATCAGCTTGGCGCGCCAGGCCAGCCGCACGGTGGTGGCGAGCCACGGGGTGGCCGGAGTCTTGGCGGCCATGTCGATGCCGAGCGACTGGGCGATCATCGCCTGGTAGAGCTCGTCGTCGCCGCCGTCGAAGTTCAGCGACAGCGCCTGCTCCTTCTCGCCGCGCAGCACCGCGAGCACCCGGTGCGACGGCATGTTCTCCAGCGGCTCAGAGAACTCGAAGTAGTCCCGGAACTTCTGCGCGGCGGGGCTTTTCGCGGCCTCTTCAGACCACGGACCGGTGCGCAGCGAACCGTCGGCCCAGAACTTCTCGCGGGTGGCGCCAACAAGCTCGGCGTCCTCGGAGGCCCGCTCGATGATGATGTGGCGCGCGCCTTCCAGCGCCGCGGGTGCATCGGCGACGTCGTCGTTGAGGAACTCACCGGCAGCCTCGTCGGGCACCAGCGTCGGATCCGTCAGCAGACGATCCGCCAGCGGTTCCAGGCCGGCCTCCCTGGCGATCTGGGCCTTGGTGCGCCGCTTGGGCTTGTACGGCAGGTAGATGTCCTCGACCCGGGCCTTGGTCTCCGCGGTCATCAAGGCCGCGCGCAGTTCATCGGTGAGCTTGCCCTGCTCGTCGATGGAGGCCAGCACGGCCTCGCGGCGCTGGTCGAGCTCACGCAGGTAGCCCAGGCGTTCCTCCAGCGTGCGCAGCTGCCCGTCGTCGAGACCGCCCGTGACCTCCTTGCGGTACCGGGCGATGAACGGGACCGTCGAGCCCTCGTCCAGCAGTGCCACCGTGGCGACGACCTGCCCCTCGGCTACGGCGAGTTCCTCGGCCAGACGGGCGGTTACGGATTTGATGGTTCCGACGGTAACGCTCTGAGTCACGTCGGAGGACCCTACCGAATCGGACCGACAACACCCGGACACGGGGAAGTGTGTGTCCTGCCACGAAAAAACGGCCCCGGAATATCCGAAGCCGTTGGTCGTGATGGTGGTCCCGGCTGGGTTCGAACCAGCGACCTTCCGCGTGTGAGGCGGACGCTCTCCCACTGAGCTACGAGACCGTGGGAACGACGTCGAACACTAGCACGCATACCCGGCCAGGCCCGAATCGGCATCCACCCGATCGACTTGTTTGATTTGCCAAATATGCATGCCGACGTGGGCGTATGGTCACCCGTCATGGTTCACCTGCGGGTTCGCTGGCCAGCGGTCGGCGGCGCGGTTTTTGCTGCTAGTGCACTATTTTCCGGCTGCCACAGCGCCCCGGCCCCAATGACAGATCGAGCCCCGGACGTAACGCCGAGTGTTCGTGGTGTGTCCAGCCTTACGAACCGGCAGGTCAACGAGCTGACCGGCTTCACCTCGCCGTCCGGCAACGTGGGGTGCTACCTCGACGCCTCGACGGCGCGTTGCGATATCCGCGACCGTAGCTGGGCACCACCGCTGCGCCCGGCGAGTTGTGAGTTCGCTTACGGCCAGGGCATGACACTGAGCCCCGGCCGGCCCGCCGAGTTCGTCTGCGCGGGCGACACCGCCTTGGACGCCGGCGCCGAACTGGGCTACGGGGACTCGATCACGGCCGGGACATTGCGATGTGAGAGCGCCGACACCGGCATCACATGCCGCGACACGAAGACCCGTCACGGATTCACCTTGTCGCGGCAGGCCTATCACCTGTTCTGAAACACCGTTTTTGGCCGCGCGTTGCCCTCCCGTAATGGGGATTTGTGTCTGCGAGCATCCGTGGACTAATGTTCTGCATCGCGACGGGCGACGATCTCGCTCGTGGCGCGCGGATGTAGCGCAGTTGGTAGCGCATCACCTTGCCAAGGTGAGGGTCGCGGGTTCGAATCCCGTCATCCGCTCGAAGGTGCGATTTGTGGCATCAACCCCAGTGGTGGAGTGGCCGAGTGGTGAGGCAACGGCCTGCAAAGCCGTGCACACGGGTTCGATTCCCGTCTCCACCTCCAAGTAAGAGTTTCAACCCGCGCGATTAGCTCAGCGGGAGAGCGCTTCCCTGACACGGAAGAGGTCACTGGTTCAATCCCAGTATCGCGCACCACAGCAGTGCAGGCCCGGTTTTCGAACCGGGCCTTTCTGCTGTTTGCGGACAGTCATACCCGGTCGATTCGGCTACCCGACCCTGCGGCGTCGCACTCGGCGCACGTAAGTGGTTGCCGGGTGACGCATTTCGGCGGACACCCGATCCCGATTCTTAGTTACCGACCGGCGGGGGCGGCGCAGGTGGAGCGGCGACCGGCGCCACCGGAGCGGCCGGCGGGCCGGGGTTCTGCATGAGCGGGCCGATTGACGGCGGCGGGGGCACCTGCGGAGCGGGCGGCGGTGGCCGGTGGAACTTCGTCGATCCGGGTGGTCTGGACGGGCACGGTGATCACCGCACCTTGCAGTCCGCACTCGTTGGATTGGATGGTGGTGGTTTGAACGCCGGCCAGCCCGCCGTCAGGCTGCGGCGTCAATGCCAACGCCGTATCCATTGCCTGCGCTTGCCCGACGATCGGCGCCTCGCAGGGCAGCCAGCCTCTCGAGGGATCACCCTGCCAAGAATTGTTGAGGAAGCGGAAGACGGCCGTCATCCCGCCACCTTCCATGTGGGGGACGGCATGGTTGGAGCTGTCCATCCGCGTCGACGTCGCAACACATCCCGACGGTTTGCAGGTCGATCGGAATGCCCACCAATAACTCGCGATTTGGTTGCCCGCCCCCGGCCAGGGAATGCCGTTGAGGGTGGCGTGGGGGTTGCCGTAGTCGAGGCGGTAGAGGCCGTCAAAGACCGGGCCGCTCGGCGATGGGGCGATCGCCACGTCCGTGGCGCTCGCAATGGCTGCGCTCGGCGGTTGGCTCGGCTGCTCGCTCGCTGCGGCGCCAGCGGATGGCCACAGCTGCCACACTCCGACTCCGGCGACGACGCCAACGGCGGCGGCAGCCGCTACGGGCGCCCATTTCGCGGGTACTCGATACCCGGCGGTCCGTTGGCTGGCCGCCGGTGCGGCCGGCGCCGGCGTCAAAGTCAGTGCGGGCATCGGCGTTTCATCGGCCAGCGCGTGCGCGAAAGCGCCGCAGCTGTCGAATCGATCAGCCGGGTTCTTGGCGAGGGCTTTGGCCAGCACCGGATCGAGATCGGCCAACTCGGGCCGCGTGTCGGCCAACACCGGCGGCTTCGAGTTGACGTGCCGGCTCACTATGACAGCGGGATTGGAGTGCGCGAACAGTTGCATCCCGGTCAAGAGGTGATACGCGGTGCAGGCCAGCGCGTACTGGTCTGCGCGGCCGTCGACGTCCTCCCCCACCAGTTGCTCAGGTGCGGCATAGTCGGGCCGGTCCGCAGGCCCGATGCTGCGCGCGATACCAAGGTCGGCGAGAACGGCGCGCGGCTCCGCATAACCGTCGACCTCAGTGAGGATGATGTTGGCCGGCCTGACGTCACGATGCAGCAAGCCATGCTTGTGTGCGTAGTCGAGCGCCCCGGCGACCGCGATGATGATGTTGAAAACTTGTTCGCGCGACAGGCCGTTCGGGTACCGCTGATCGAGGAGACCAGCGAGATCCGTGCCGTCGACGAAGTCCATCGATATCCAGAGCTGACCGTCAAATTCCCCGCGACCGCGGACCCTGGCGATGCTGGGGTGCCACAGTGTGGCGGCCACATCCGCCTCACGGCAGAACCGTTCCCTGTACCCGGGTTCGGCGGACCAGTCCTCGGGCAGCACCGTCAGCGCGTCACGGCCGGGGCGCCTGGGGTGCTGCGCGAGGTAGACCTCCCCCGTCTCGCCTGGCCCCAGCAGTCGATCGATCCGGAACACGGAGAACGTCTCACCGACGTTGAGCGGCATCCACGAATCCTACGAACTGCCCTGTGACGTCTGCCGCGGGCATCCGGATCATCGACACCGCCCCGCTGACGTGCACCTTTTACGTTGCCCCGCAATGCAAGTCAAAACCGAGTGATTTGTGTCTGCGCGCATCGGTGGGCTAGTGTTCTGCATCGCGACGGGCGACGATCTCGCTTGTGGCGCGCGGATGTAGCGCAGTTGGTAGCGCATCACCTTGCCAAGGTGAGGGTCGCGGGTTCGAATCCCGTCATCCGCTCAAAGGTGCGATTGTGGCTTCGATCAGCGCTTGGGCACGTACCGTTCGGTCGTCCAGCGGCCCAGTTCTGTGCGCCATGTGAGCTCGACCTCGGTGCCACCCGCGGCGGCCAGGACAACACCGAGATCGACAGCGCCGCCCGGTTCCACCGAACTCACGGTCTTTTCGGCCGCCCCAGAGGCGTTCGACGCTTTGGCCGTGACGGAGCGGGCCTTGTCACGGCCCGTGTTCTCCACTCGCATGACACCGTCTTCGGCCCAGTCGACGCGCCATGCGACGAACGACTTCTCCGCACCGAGTTCGCGCCCGCGGGCCGCCTCGTCCATCACCTGTCCGATAAGGATTCTGAGGTCAGCCTGATTCGCGCGAATCCGATTGGCGAGCACTTCGTTGCGCCACGCGACGGCACCGATCGCCAACAGGATCGGCCAGAACAGCAACATCACAGCGATCGCCCACCCGAACAGTCCACCCACACCGCGCAGACTATGCGCTGCCCGCCACGCACCGGCGTAATGACTCACACCGACACGACCGTGCCGCCCCGCCGATGTGCACGGAGTCGAAAGCGTCCTCGATCGCCGCGATCTCGTCTCGCTGAAGCCTGTATCGGCCGGGGCTCCGATGTCCCGTACCCGGCGGCGTGCCAGCAGCAAATTATCAGTTGCGTCAACAAACCGCCGGGGTATCGGTCAGTCGGACTGATCGCTCCCCGCGATCGCATCCTGGATCCGCTGGCTCAGCGCGGGATCCCAACCCTTGGGCGCCAGGATGTCGACCCACAGGTCAGTGGCGTCCGGGCCGAAGGCATGCCCGTACCCGTACGGCACGTCGGCGGAGAAGATCATGTCCAGCGTCACCTGCCAGAACGTCACGAACGGCAGCCACCGCATCCCCGGGTCCACGTCGGGCCCCAGCGGTTCCCGCAGCCAGTCCGGGCGATGCAGCAGCAGATCGAAGGACCACCAGGTGATCGGGTCGCCGGCATGCTGCCAGAACACCACGCGCGGAAACTCCCACGGGCCAGGAAGATTCACATCGGAGGTCCGAGAAGCGAAGCGGATGTGGCGGCCGTCGTCGACCACCGGCAGGCGCTCCAGCGAACCGGGATCCCGGTTGGCGGTGATCCTGCTCCATGGCTGCGCGAAGTTGGGTGTACCGACCAGCAGCGCACCGTCGGTGCGGGCGACGATGTCCGCACCGGAGGCGAACGCCGACTGTCCCCCGAAGGAACCCAGGCTCTCCCCGAACACCACGAGTTTCGGCCGCTTGGCTTCCGGCAGGGCAGCCCAAACCCCGTGCACCGCTTCGAACAACGCCTGCCCGGCCAACGGCGGGGTCTCCCGGTCGGCGATGAAGGACAGCGCGCTGGGCAGGAACGAATACTGCATCGACGCGATCGCCGTGTTCCCGCCGTTGAGGTATTCGAGGGCGGCCGCGACGTTGGGGTTCACCCAACCCCGACCTGTGGTGGTCACGACGGCCAGCACCTTGCGCTCGAAGGCGTGGGTGCGGCGCAGTTCGGCGATCACCTGCTCGGCAATACCTTCGACACTGTCCGCGGAAGTGCGGCCGGCGTACACCCGGATCGGGGTGAGCGCCGGGGTGCCGGTCACCGTCGAGATCTCTTGGGCGCTCGGGCCACCGGCTACAAAGCTGCGCCCTTCGCGCCCGAGGGTGTCCCATGCCTGCGCCGAAGCCGGCGAACCGGAACGCTCCGGCGCACTCGGTTGCGCCACGCCTTCGGCGGTGCTCTTGTCGGCCACTTTCGCGGAACGTTCGGCCATGCTCAGCAGTCCGCGATGCAGGGCACCATCGAGCCCCATCACCACCAGGGTCACCACGATGACCACCGCGGCCAGCCGGGCCACCGGGCCGGGTACGACCCGCCCGCCCATGTCGGTCAAACGATTGGTGGCCCAACGCAATCCACGTCCGATGGCGACCAGCGCCATCGCGATGGCCACCGCGATCAACAACACCAGAAAGTAGAAGGACCGCTCAGTGCGCGGCATCCCGATGAGATCGCGCAAGATCTGCTGCCACCATGACCCGAGTACCAGAAACATCGGGACGACCACGACAGCGGCACCGGCCAGCGTCCACCACCCGATCCTGCCGGTGCGCGACGACCATTGCGGGCTGATCCCGCAACGGCGAACCGCCCATGCGATGGCGCACCCCAGCCCGTACCCGATCCCGACACTGATACCCGTCGCGACCCCTTGCAGATACCAGGCGCGCGGTAGCAGTGACGGGCTCATCGACCAGGCGAAGAACAGCAGTGCCACCGACAAACCGACCGGGTGCAGGGTGCGCGCAGCAGTGGCGAAGCGCGAAGGGATGGGTAAGCCCCGCAAGGCATGCAGCACGAAGTACCACTTTCATTCAGTTGGGTACCGAGACTGTAGTGGACCGGGCGAACGCGACCCGGCAGCTAAGCCTGGACTAACAGACTCCGCTGTGATCGCGGGCGTTAGAGTCGAGCGTGCCCAGGATCAGCGCCTCATCGGTCGAAGAACACCGCGAGCTGGTCCAGCAGCGCATCTTCGAGGCTTTCGCCACACTCATGGCCGAGCACAGCTTCGACGCGATCACGATGGCCAAGCTCGCGGCCGAGGCCGGGATCGGTCGGACCGCGATCTATCACCACTTCCCCGACAAGGAATCAGTGGTGATCGCGTTCGCCTCGCACGAGACGACCCGCTACCTCGACGGGTTGCGCGCCGCCCTGTCCGAGGTCGATGATCCGGTCGGACGCCTTGGGGTCTACATCCGGCATCAGCTGGAGGCCGGCCAGGAATTCCACATGGGTATGGGCATGCAGCTCTACGGCGCATTGTCGACCGAAACCATGCTGGCCATCCGCGACCATGTGGTGGCGGTCGAGGACGTACTGCGCGACATCCTGACGCAGGGCGTGGCCACCGGGCAGTTCGTCATCGACGATGAGCCCGCCACGATGTCGTTGATCCATGCGTGCCTGGCGCCGCGCCACCTTCCGGTGGAGGCGATCGAGCGGTTCGTCCTGCGCGCACTCGGCGCCACGCGCTAGCCGCGACCCACCCCCGAACCCGTAGCCCCCCGAACCTGTCGGCACCGTGCTAGGTTTTCGACAAGTTGTCAGGATGCTGACAACGTGTCAAAGTTGAGCCCTAGCAAGTGGAGCCGAGAATGCCGCCAAGTGCCGTCGCAACCGAGTCCGTCCGTTCACTTTCCGCGGCGATGCGTCAGGACTCGACCGACCAGCACAACGCCGCCGAGCAGTCGCCGTTTGTCACCGAACTTCTGAGCGGCCGGGTCAACGAGCAGGGCTACGTCGACTATCTGCTGCGACTGCGGGCGATCTACGCCGCACTGGAGACCGCCATCCGGCAGCACCGCAACGACCCTCTCGTCGGCGCCGTGTACGACCCCGCACTCGAGCGGTTGGACGCCATCGACGCCGACCTGGCGCACTGGGCGCCCGGCGCGGATCGCGACGTCGACTCACCTGCGGCGCGCGCCTACTGCGCCCGGTTCGCCGATGCCCCCTGGGGCGGCGCGCTCGTGGCGCATCACTACACCCGCTACCTCGGTGACCTTTCCGGTGGCCAGGCCATCGGTCGCATCTTGGGACGCTCGTTCGACCTCGACGGCGAAGGGCTGGCGTTCTACGACTTCCCGATGCGGCCCAAGCCGTACAAGGACGCCTACCGCGACCGCCTAGACGGGCTCGACCTCGACGGGGACGACATCGATCGCGTGGTCGACGAGGTGAAACTGGCCTTCAGCCTCAACCAGCGCGTGTTCGACGAACTCGCCGAGAAGCTGCCCGCCTACCGCCGCTGAGCTCAGCCTCCAGATTGACGATTCCGCCAAGACATAGGAAGTTCATACCCCAAATCGCTTGAAGTTAGCTTATGCTAACCATACTTGTCCGATGGGGGAGCAAAGCGATCGAGAGGAGATACCGGGGCACCTGCATGCACTGCACCCCGGACAACGCCGATGACTATCTGCACCCCCATTCCCACGGCGGCAAATAGCGACGCCACACCGTCCCCCAGCCTCGTGGGCGGTCCGCGATGACCGCCCCGGTCTGGATGGCCGTACCGCCCGAAGTGCACTCGGCCCTGCTCAGCAGCGGCCCCGGCGCCGGACCGCTGTTGGCAGCCGCCGGAGCATGGAGTTCGTTGAGTACCGAATACTCCCTGGCGGCAAGCGAATTGACCGCTTTGATGGGCACTGTGCAGGCCGGAGCATGGGAGGGTGCGAGCGCCGAGCGTTACACCGCGGCACATGTTCCCTACCTCGCCTGGCTGAGCGAGACCAGCGCCAGCACCGCGGGGGTGGCCGCCCAGATCGAGACCGCTGCGGCGTCCTACACCGCCGCGCTGGGGGCCATGCCGACGCTGGCCGAGCTGGCGACCAACCGCGCAACCCTCGGTGTGCTGGTGGCCACCAACTTCTTCGGGATCAACATGGTCCCGATCGCCGTCAACGAGGCCGACTATGTCCGCATGTGGATCCAGGCCGCGACCACGATGACCGTCTACCAGGCCGCCACCGAGATCGCGGTGGCGACCACACCGATATCTGCGGCCGCACCACTGCTGCTGGCACCGGGCGTCGGCGAAGCCGGTTCGGTGTCGGCCACGATGATGCAGGCCACCGCCGCGACGGAGGCCACCGAATCTGGCTCGTCCCTCAGCTTGAGCGACTTGATCAGTTCGTACGAGGAGTTCGTCAAGTGGATCGAAGCCAACGATCCGATCGGCAATTGGCTGGCCGGGAAATCTGAGCATTTCTATGGGATGTACGACCAGCTCAGGGAATTCATTCTCGAGCCCTGGAAGATCCCCCAGGTCCTCGCCGAGATCATTGCCGACCCGTCGCTGCTGTTCACCACGTATATCAACGTGTTCTTCCTCGGTGCGTACACGGCAGTCTTCGCGGTGCTGGGCACCCCGTTGTACGCCGCGGCGGTCGCTGCGGCCTCCCCTGCGATGCTCGGCATGCTCGGGCTCGTCGGACTGGCGCAGGCCTACGACATTCCGATCGACGCGCCCGCCGATGAGATGAACCCGCCCGCCGAGCAGCCTGCGGTAGCCGCGCTGCCCGGCTCCCCGGCACCGTCATCGGCGCCCGCGAGCGCACCGACTGCGCCGACACCCGGCTCGGCACCGGTCACCCCGGCGCCCTCGCCTACACCGATGGCCACCGGCGCGGAAACCAGCATCTACGCGGTGCCGGGCGGCGGTCCTGGGTTCGGTTTCGGCCCGACGATGCGGTACAGCGCGACCGCCCAGGCCTCCGACTCAGTCGGTGCATCGGCCGCTGCCGCCGCGACAGCGGCCGCGATCGACAAGCGACGGGCCCAAGCCCGCAAGCGTCGCGGCGGGACGGCCAAGGACCGCGGTTACCGCTACGAGTTCATGACGGCCGACGGCGAGGCCGCCACACCGCCACCGGAGCAACCCGCCGACACCAGCGCCTCCGGCAGCGGCGCCGGAAACCTCGGATTCACCGGTACCGCAGCGAAATCCGTTGTTGCCGGCCCGGCCGGGCTGACCACGCTGGCCGATGACACGTTCGGCAGCGGCACCACGACCCCGATGATGCCGGGCAGCTGGCAATCCGGGGCCGACGAGTCCGAATCGAGCGGGAACTAACCCTCTCGCTTCGCGAGCTCGCGCAGCACCAGATCCGTTGCGTCCCAATCCATGCACTTGTCGGTGACCGACTGGCCGTAGGTGAGCGGGCGGGCCTCGGGCGACTGGGCACCGGCAATCAGGAAGCTCTCCAGCATCACACCGCTGATCGGCAAACCGTCACGAACCAACTGGGCCACCTCCGCGGCCACCGACGCCTGGCGGACATGGTCCTTGCCGGAATTGGCGTGGCTGCAATCGATCACGACACGAGCGGGCAGCCCGGCACCGGTCAACTTGGCTGCGGCGGCGGCCACCGCGTCGGCCCCGTAGTTCGGTCCGTCGGTCCCGCCGCGCAGGATCACGTGGCAGTCCTCATTGCCGGCGGTGCTCACCACCGCGCCGCGGCCCATATCGTCCATACCGAAGAAGACATGCTCGGCGGCAGCGGCTTTCACGCCGTCGACCGCGACCTGGATGTTGCCGTCGGTGCCGTTCTTGAACCCGACCGGCATCGACAGGCCCGACGCCAGCTGGCGGTGCACCTGCGACTCGGTGGTCCGGGCGCCGATCGCACCCCAGGCCACGGCATCCGCGATGTACTGCGGGCTGGTCGGTTCCAGGAACTCACACCCGACGGGCAGGCCGATGTCGATGATGTCGAGCAGCAGCTGACGGGCGATGCGCAATCCGCGGGCCACGTCGAAGGTGCCGTCCATGCCCGGATCGTTGATCAGGCCCTTCCAGCCGATGGTGGTGCGCGGCTTCTCGAAGTACACCCGCATCACGATCTTGAGCTGGTCTTTGAGTTCGTCGGCCACCTTGACCAACCGGCTGGCGTATTCGAGCGCGGCCGCGGGATCGTGCACCGAACACGGGCCGACGACCACCAGCAGCCGGTCGTCACGACCGGCCAGGATGTCGGCGATCTCGTCGCGGTCGCGGGCCACCCGTTCGGCGCGGCGCTCCCCCAGCGGGAACTCGGTCAGCACATCGTGCGGGCTGGGAATCGCGCTGAAACTACGGACCCGCCGGTCCGATGTGGTGGGGGCGTTGGCGGTCTGCGCCAAGTTCATTTTCAGGTGCCTTCCTGGTGGTGGGCACCTGGCAGAGAATCCGGCGCCCTATAACGACGAAAGGCAGCGACCGATGGTCACTGCCTGGGCTCCGGGTGGATGCGTGCTTAGTGCTGCGCTTTATCGGCTCCGCCCGGAGCCTTGATAAAGCGCCAATAGCTGGCACACACACCGATAGTCACGTCGGCCAGGCTACACGACTGCCATCGCGGGGCCACAACCGGGGAGTTCACAAGCATGGTTTGTGACTACAACCTACGATCCTGAACATGCCGCTCAGCGCCCGGATGCCCGAGCTGGCAGCGTTCGAAGTGCTGCTGGCGATCGCCCGCACCGGCAGCCTCGGAGCTGCCGGCCGTGAGCTGGGACTCACCCAGCAGGCGGTGTCCTCGCGGCTGGCGTCCATCGAAGCCCAGACCGGGGTGCGGCTGGTGCAACGCGGCCCGCGCGGATCCCGTCTGACCGCGGCCGGGGCGGTCGTCGCCGAGTGGGCCGACCAGTTGCTCGACGTCGCGGAACGCGTCGACGCCGGGCTGGCTGCGATGCGCACCGAAAGCCACAGCCGGATCACCGTTGCGGCGAGCCTGACCATTGCCGAGCAACTCATGCCGCGCTGGTTGGTGTCACTGCAGGCCGACGCGGCACGCCGGGGTGTGACCGCGCCCCAGGTCATCCTCACCGCGGCCAACAGTGACCAGGTGATCGCCGCAGTGCACGACGGGTCGGCCGACCTGGGCTTCATCGAATCCCCAGGTGCACCAGCCGGTTTACGCAGCCGCGTGATCACCCATGACGAACTGGTCACCGTGGTGCCCCCGGATCACAAGTGGGCCCGCCGATCGGCCCCGATCAGCCCCGCCGAACTCAACGAGACCGCACTGGTATCACGCGAAACCGGTTCGGGCACAAGGGATGCCCTCAGTTCTGCACTGCGATCCGCATTGGGTCCAACGACCAGTCAGGCCGATCCTGCGATCGAATTGTCCTCGGCGGCAGCGATGCGCGCCGCAGTGCTGGCCGGTGCCGGGCCGGCCGTGATGAGCCGGCTGGCCGTCGAAGACGACCTCACGCTCGGCCGGCTGCGCGAGGTGCCCATCGCCGGCCTGGATCTGCATCGCGAATTGCGGGCCGTCTGGTCGGGAGGCCGCACCCCGCCGGCCGGGGCGGTGCGCGACCTGCTCAGCCACATCGCTTCACATCAACATCGCCGAGAGTGACGCAAAGGTCGTTTCCGCAATGGATTTACGACCTCTGCGTCACACTCGGCGCAACCGCCAAGGGTCAGCCGCGCAGTAGCTGACCGGACCGCACCCCGCGCAATGTGTTGGTGGCGACGGTCGCCCAAGCGCCGAGCAACAGTACGTACAACGCGACCGCAAGCCAGGAGATGGCCACCGCACCGGTGGCGGCACCCAACGCGGACGCACCGGTCACGCAGGTGCCCACCGGGAAGGTGAAGCTCCACCAGGTCAGGCTGAACGACAATCCGCGCCGCACCGCATGCACAGTCAGCGCCGTCGCGAGGCAGAACACGAACGCCCCGAATCCACCCATCACCAGGCCGTACACGACGCCGAAGGCATGCAGCGCCGACACCGTGGCCGCATCGGTGAGCACCGATCCGGCATGGGCGGCCAGCAGATTGGCCGCGGTGATCGACTGGCCGACGACACCCAGCACGATCCACACCGTGGGAATCGCCTGCACCTGGCCGAAGCCCCCGTGCATGAGCCGCGAGTACACCATGGTCGTGGTGATCAGGCCGGCCAGCAGGCTCAGGCCGAACATGGCATAGCAGGCCACCAGCAGGGTCATCCCCGCCTGCCCCGGACCGAGGTGTGACAGCAGCAGGGCACCGGTAGACGCCGAGACCATGGGTGAAACAACGGGCATCATCCAGGCCGGGACCGCCTCCACATCGGCGTGGTCCTCCCGGGTGATCATCGCGAACGGAAGCCACAGGGCGACAACCAATCCCAATACCGTACCGGCGGTCCACAGCACCACGTCCAGCGCCAGCGCCGCGGACGGACCGATGATGGCGGGCCCGAGCAGCAGCGACCCCGCACCGACGGTGAGCAGCGCCATGGCCGGGGCCCCGTAGAACTGACCCACCACATGATGCGCGGCATAGGCTTTCGCCTGTTCGCGGTGCCGGATCCAGTGCGTGGCGAACGCCGCGGTGAGCACCACCAACACGGTGCCGGCGAGAATCCAGACCGCAGTGGCGAATCCGTGCAGACCCGGCAGATGCAGCGGCAGGGTGGCCGCGGCCGTCGCGACGATTCCGGTACCCATCACCGAGGCGAACCAGTTCGGCGTGATGTGCCGGAAGGCCGAACCCGCACTGTCCAACTCGTCCAGCGCAGCGGTGTCCAGCAGAGCGGTATGGAACGGCCTCGAGGCGGTGTAGGTGGTCACGTCAACAATGTTCGCGGCGGCAAGCGATCACCGGTAGGCACCGCGATGTTGTGGGGCCACAAACCAGGCTTGTGACCTAGACGTAGCGGTTACGGCCGGCGAGCGCACCCGCCACCATCTGCACCAGGTAGATCACCAGCATCATGGCAAACGGCGCCGTCCAGCCGGCGGTCATGTTGTGCAGGAGCCCGAACAAGAACGGACCCACACCGGCCAGCAGGTACCCGAAGCCCTGCGCCATCCCCGAGAGCCGCGCAGTGTCCTCGGCGTTCCGCGCGCGCAGCGCAATCACGGTGAGCGCCAACGAGAACACGCTCATCCCGATGCCCACGAAGAAGCTCCACAGCAACGGCGCCGCGCCGGGATCGACGAGCAGGCCGATCATCCCGACCATCCCGACCACGCCGAGCCCCACGATCCAGCCACTCTGGTTCTTCTGCTTGGCCGCCAGCGGCGGAACGATCAGGCTGATCGGGACGGCCAGGATGGACACCAACCCGAGCAGGAGACCGGCGTCGGTCTTGCTGACGCCGCTGTCGATGAACACCTCGGGCAGCCAGCCCATGACGATGTACGCCAGGAACGACTGGCAGCCGAAGAACAACGTGATGGTCCAGGCCAGCGGGCTGCGCAGCAGCGAGCGACCGGTCGTCCCCGACGAGGCCGCTTCGGTGCGGGCCGTGCTGATTCCCCGCGCGCCCACCAGCCAGAACAGCAGCGCGACGACGGCCACCAGGGCCCAGGAGCCCAACGCTCCCCGCCAGCCACCGAGCAGTGGCTCCAGCGGCGGGGTGACCGCAGATCCCAGTGCCCCGCCGCCCTGCAGTGCGGCGGTATACACGCCGGTCATCAGGCCGATCCGGGCGGGGAACGAACCCTTGATGACGACGGGGATGAGCACGTTGACCAGTGCGATACCCCCGGTGGCCACCAGCGTTCCGCCGATCACCACGTACGGGCCGTCCAGCACCCGGGCGACCAGGCCGATGCTGAGGATCACCAGAGCGACCGAGATCGCCCGGCCCAACCCGATCCGGCGGGCCAACCACGGTGCGGTCAGTCCGGCTGCCGCAAAGCACAGCCCCGGCAGAGTCGTCAGCACGCCGGCCCAGACTGCCGAGGCCCCGAGCGATTCGCGCATTTCCCCGAGGACCGGTCCGATACTGGTGATCGCCGGGCGCAGGTTCAGCGCGGTCAGGACCACCGCCACGACCAGCAGGGCACCGCCTGCCGCCATCGTCCCGGGACGGACCTCTACGGCACCGTCGAGCTCGAGCTCCAGATCGTGCTCGTAACTGTTCAGGGTTTCTTTGCGCAGGGTCCCACTCACCCGGCTATGATGCCATACATCCCATGATTGGATGAAAGGACTTTCGAGTGCCGCTCGCCACAACGCGACGCACGGGCCTGGTCGATCAGGTCATCGAGCAACTGCGCACCCTGGTCACCTCCGGCGAATGGCCGGTCGACAGCCGGATCCCCACCGAATCCGAACTGGTCGAGGCGCTCGGGGTGGGACGCAACACCGTGCGCGAAGCCATCCGGGCACTGGCACACAACGGCATCTTCGAAGTCCGACAGGGCGACGGCACCTACGTGCGCGCCACCAGCGAGGTATCGGCAGCGCTGCGCCGGCTGTGCGGATCCGAGCTACGCGATGTGCTGCAGGTCCGACGCTGCCTCGAGGTGGAAGGCGCCCGCCTGGCCGCCACCGCGCGCACCGAAGCAGACCTCGCCGAGTTACGCGCCCACCTCGCACACACCGACACCACCGACCACGCGCAGTTCACCCACTCCGACACCGAGTTCCACCTGGCCGTCGTGCGCGCTTCGCACAACCCGGTGCTGATCGAGATCTACCGCGGGCTACTGGAGGCGATCACCGCCAGCGTCGCGACCACGAGTGCGGCTCCCGGCGGCATGTTCCCGCACGACGACCTCGTCGAGGCGATCGCCGCCGGCGATGTGGAACGCGCCGGGCGCGAGGCCGCGGGCTTCCTCGACGAAATCCTGGCCCGGTCACCCGTTCAGGACTGCTGACGCTTTGCGTGCCGATTACGTGGCTACAGGATCAGGCTAAAACTATAGGTGCGCAATTGCGCACGTATTGACATACTGGTGGCGTGGCGAGCCATCCCCTGCGCATCCCGCTGTTCCGGCGCCTGTACGCGGCGCAGGTCGTAGCGCTGCTGGGCACCGGTCTGCTGACCGTCGCCCTGGGGTTACTGGCCTACGACGTCGCCGCCGACAACGCCGGGGCCGTGCTGGGAACCGCCCTGGCGATCAAGATGACCGCCTACGTCTTCGCGGCCCCGCTGATGGCCGCGGCCACCTCGCGATTACGGCCCCGGTCGGTCCTCATCGCGACCGATGTGCTGCGAGCCGCGGTCGCGCTCTGCTTACCGTTCGTCGAATCCGTCTGGCAGATATACCTTTTGGTATTTCTGCTACAGGCCGCATCGGCCACCTTCACGCCCGCCTATCAGGCGGTGATCGCATCAGCCCTGGCAGACGAGCACACGTACACGAAGGCACTATCGTTGTCCCGCCTCGCCTACGACCTGGAATCACTGGCCAGCCCGATGCTCGCGGCGGCCCTGCTGACCGTGGTCGGCTATCCCACCCTGTTCCTCGGAACCGTCGTGGGATTCCTGTCGTCGGCCACCGCCATCTCGCTGGCACGAGTCCCCGCTGCCCCGCAGGCCCCACGCCCGGCTCAATTTCGGGACCGCCTGCTCAACGGTGCACACATCATGCGGTCATCTCCAGACCTGCGCGCCCTGCTGGCCCTCAACGTCGTCGTCGCGGCAGCCACCGCACTGGTGGTGGTCAACACTGTGATCTACGTCCGAACCCTGCTCGACGGTCAGGACAGTGGTCTTGCGATAGCGCTGGCGTGTTTCGGCGGTGGTTCAATGCTGGTCGCATTGACTGTGCCCCGCCTACTCAATCTGATCTCCGACCGCACGGTCATGCTCGTCGGTGCCGCAGCTTGCACCGGAGCACTCTGCACCACAACCCTTTTCATCCTGGCCACACCCTCCGGAGCCGCGGGGTGGATCGCCATGTGCACACTGTGGGCGATCACCGGTGCAGGCACCTCGATGATCAACACTCCGTCAGCCCGCCTACTGCGCCGCAACTCGACCGTCCAGAACCGCACCGAGGTCTTCACCGCGCAGTTCTCGCTGTCGCACGCCGGTTTTCTGCTCACGTACCCGATGGCCGGCTGGGTCGGCGCCACGCTCAACCAGGCTGTTGCCGCCCTGTTATTGGCCGCACTGGCTACACTCGCGACACTGGCGGCAGTCACGATGTGGCCGCGTCACGGGAGGGAGTTCCATGGCACCACGGCCCGGGAGCCCATCGTCGCGGTTGCAGGACAGCCTGGTCCATGAGGGCGCACCAAACCAGGAGAGGCTCGACGTCGCCAGCGAGACGTTCCGAATGCTGGCGGATCGGACCCGACTGCACCTGCTATGGCTCCTGACCCAGGGCGAGGCCGATGTGACCGCACTTGCCGAGGCCACCGGAGCCTCTCGCACCTCGATCAGTCAACACCTGGCAAAACTCCGTTTCGCCCGCATGGTTGAAACCCGCAAGGACGGACGACGGGTCTTCTATCGGCTGCGCGACGGGCATCTGAGCCGTCTGGTCCAGGAGGGACTCAACCACGCCGATCACCGCGTCACCGGGGAACCTGCGCACCCCTGAACCTAGAAGGGCGCGTCCTCCATGCGCGTCCGGGTCAGCGGCAGCCGCAGCAACAGCCGCGCTCCCCCCAGCGGGCTCTCCAGCAAAGCGGCTGTGCCACCGTGCAATTCGGCCTGCTGGGCAACCAGCGCCAAACCCAGACCGGATCCCGAACGCGATGCGGTCGAGCCACGGGCGAACCGCTCGAACACCTCGGCCCGTTCCGCCTCGGGCACCCCGGAACCGTTGTCGTCGACCACGATCTGCACGTCGTCGGCGGAACTGACTGCGCTGAGCCGGATTTCGGTGGCACCACCGTGCTTGACGGCGTTGGCGATGGCGTTGTCGATCACCAAGCGCAGGCCCGCCGGCATGCCCAGCATCAAGACCGTCGGCGAGGGCATCAGAGTGGCCCGTAAGCCCGGATACGTGCGCAGCGCGTCGTGCGCGGCGCGATCGAGCAGCTCGGTGACATCCATCGGCACGAAATCCTCGACCGTGGTCAACTCCCCCTGGGCCAACCGCTCCAGGGCGGTCAGGGTGCCCTCGATGCGACTCTGCGTGCGCAGCACGTCCCCGATCACCTCCTCGCGCTGCTCATCGGTCATGTCCAGAGTGGACAGCACTTCCAGATTGGTGCGCATCGCCGTCAGCGGGGTGCGGAGTTCATGGGAGGCCACTGCGGCGAAATCGCGGGCCGACTCCAGCGCGGCCTTGGTGCGCTCCTGCTCGTTGCCGATACGCGCCAGCATGCCCTCGACCGCCTCGGCGATCTGAACTGCCTCGCGCACACCGCGCACCTGCACCTCGTCCGGCTTGGACTGGGCGTTGATCGCCCGCGCCTGCTGGGCCAACAGCCGGAACGGCGTGATCATCACCAGCGAGATCACCCAGCCCACCACGATGGTGCTGCCGATGACGCCGCCGCAGATCAGCAGCACCCGCAGGTGCAGCTCGTCGATCCGCCGTTGCGTGTCGGCCAGCGGTGCGCCGAGCGCGATGCTGGCCGGTCCCGCGGTGAACGTGCGCACGCGGTACTCGACCCCGTCGATCGTGGTGTTGGCGTACCCGTTCTCCAACCGGGGCAGGACGATGTCGCTGGGCACCGAGACGCTGACGCCGCCGATGTGTGCGGTGCGGACCAGGCCGCCGTCATCCGGCATGGACTTGTCGGCCGAGCCCTGCTTCGTGGCGGTGAGCAGCGTGCTCACATCACCCAGACTGCTCAATGAATCCAGCCGCCGGTCCAGCTGGCTGTACTGGTCGTTGGTGACACCGACCCACACCCAGGTCCCGAGCGTGATGACTGTGACGACCACCGACAGTGCACCGACGATGACGATGGCGCGCAACGACAGCACCCGCATCACCGGCCGCAGCACGGGTCGCAGGAGCCGGAGCACACGCTCTTCGAGATTCACCGGCGCTATCTTGCCCGATCCGCGCGGGTCGATGCCCGGCCACTACGTCGCCGACAGCCTCCATCGTCAACTTGCGGTTGACGATGACGGGTCGTCAACTTAGAGTTGACGCATGAGCCAACCCGTCACCGTCACCAACCCCGTCCGTCTCGACGACCTCATCGGCGCGATCAAGAAGGCTCACACCGAACCTCTTGAACAGTTGATCGATGCGGTGATCGCCGCGGACGCCCTCGGCGACATCGCCGACCACCTCATCGGACATTTCGTCGACCAGGCCCGCCGCTCGGGCGCCTCATGGACCGACATCGGCAAGGCCATGGGCGTCACCAAGCAGGCGGTCCAGAAGCGCTTTGTGCCAAAAGTTCCCGATTTCGACCCGGCCGCACTCGACCCGAATGCCGGATTCGGCCGGTTCACCCCGCGGGCCCGCAACGTCGTCGTCGTCTCCCAGAACACCGCGCACGCGGCCGGCAACGCGGAGATCACTCCCGAGCACCTGCTGCTGGCACTGTTCTCCGAACCCGACGGACTCGCCGCCAAACTCCTTGCGAGTCAAGGCATCACCGCCGAGGCCGCCCAGGCCGCCATCACCCTTCCGCCACCCGCCGGCGAGGTTCCGGCACTGATCCCGTTCAACGGGGGCGCCAAGAAGGCGCTGGAACTGACCTTCCGCCAAGCACTTCGGCTGGGCCACAACTACATCGGCACCGAACACATCCTGCTCGCCCTGGCCGAGGCCGAAGCCGAGGACGGACCGCTGCACCGCCTCGGCGCCGACCCGCAACGGTTCGAGACCGAACTGACCGCCGCCCTGGAATCGTTGACTGGGAAAGATCAAGACACCGCCGAGGACTGACACCTGGAATGAAAGCGCCCCCGTAGCCGTAGAACCAGATGTGAAACTCAACGACGCCGCACGCGAATTCATCGGCGCAGGTGCCGACGCCACTCTCGTAACACTGAATCCGGACGGCAGCCCGCAGGTATCGCTGGTCTGGGTGGCGTTGCAGTCCACCCCGGACGGCGACGAGCTCGTCACCGCGCATCTGGCCGAACACAAGAAGGTCCGCAACGTCCGCCGCGACCCGCGGGTCGCCGTAACGATCGCCGACACCGGTCCGCTGCGCGACACGATGCGTCCCTACCTGTCCATCACCGGCACGGCACGCATCGTCGAGGGCGGCGCACCGGAACTTCTCAAGGAACTGGCGCAGACGCTTTCCCCACCGAACGTTCCGTTCCCGCCGAAGGACGCACCGGCCGGCTGGCTCACCCGCATCCGGATCGACAAGGTCGGCGGCTTCGGGCCCTGGGTGTCCTGACCCATCCGGCTGTAACACGTTTCACTTTGTGCGATCATGCGTGGCATGCCTCGCTGGTTTGCGCTCATGTTCACGGCCATGGTGGTGGCCGTCACCGCCCTCGTGGCCCCGCCGGCGGCCTCGGCCGAAGGCGCCCCCATCGGCAACATCGGTCAGACGCTGCGGGTCCAGACCGCCAACGGCATCGTCGCCGACGTCACCGTGCACGACGTGCTCGCCAGTGACGTCCCGCCCGGCTGGGGCTGGAACGGCTCGCCGCGGTGGCGGGCCCAGGGCGGGCCGTGGCGGGCCCCGATCACGGTGACCACCATCTCTGCGCCCAACCCCTACGCGATGGCGCTGGGGTTCACATTCAACGGCGTCACCCCGTACGCCGACGCGTACGCGCCCAAGCACACCGATGCGCCGAACCGGCTCGAAGCGGCGCTGCGCAACGCGCCTCCGGGAGCCACCGTCAACGGCGACGTCTACTGGGATGTCTACCGCGCACTGGTCACCAACGTGGTGCTGACCGACACCAAGACGGGCGAGCACCTGGCGCAGTGGAATCTGTGGCAGCCGGGCGCGCCCCTGCCTTGATCACCCACGAGCGCTCGCGCGAGGAGCCGTGGAGATAGCGCCGGCCACCGCGGCTGACCTTCCGGAACTCGCTGCGGTCGCGGCCGCCACCTTTCCCCTGGCCTGTCCCCCGTCGGTGACGCCGGACAACATCGCCGCGTTCATCGCCGAAACCCTCTCCGAGGAACGCTTCGGCGAGTACCTCACCGATCCGAACCGGATCGTGCTGGTGGCACGCGATACCTCAATCACCGGATACGCCATGCTGATTCACGGTGTCCCCGACAACAGTGACGTCCAGCAAGCGGTGACGCAACGGCCCGCACTCGAGCTGTCCAAGATCTACGTGCTGCCCGACAGCCACGGCGGCGGTGCTGCCCAGGCTCTCATGACCGAGTCACTGCGCGCCGCGGCCGAATCCGGCGTCGGCTGCGTGTGGCTGGGGGTCAACCAACAGAACCAACGCGCGCAGCGCTTCTACGCCAAGAACGGTTTCACCATCAGCGGCACCAAGACCTTCCGGCTCGGGACCCGCATCGAGAACGACTACGTGATGGTCCGTCCGGTCTAGACGGTCTTCTGCTGCGCGGCGGCGGTCAGGGCCAACAGACGCGACGTGGCCCGCAGGTACTTCTTCCGGAACCCGCCGGCCACCATCTCCGGACTGAAAATGGTGTCCAGCTTGGTCCCCGACGCCAGCACCGGGACACCCGCGTCGTAGAGCCGATCGGTCAGCGCCACCAGGCGCAGCGCCACGCTCTGATCCTCGATCGGGTGCACCCCGGTGATGAACACCTCGGTGACACCTTCGATCAACGCGTGATAGCGCGACGGGTGCATGGTCGCCAGATGCGCACACAACGCGTCGAAGTCGTCGAGGGTCGCTCCGGTGACGCCCTCGGCCCGCTGCGCCACTTCGTCATCGGACAGCGGCTCGGGGGCCGGCGGCAGATCGCGATGCCGGTAGTCGGGCCCCTCGATCCGGACCGTCGTGAAGATCTGTCCCAGCGTGTTGATCTCACGCAGGAAGTCCTGCGCGGCGAACCGGCCCTCACCCAGCTGTTCGGGCAGCGTGTTCGAGGTAGCCGCGATCGACACCCCGCGCTCCACCAGCGCCGAGAGCAACCGCGAGATCAGTGTCGTGTTGCCCGGGTCATCGAGCTCGAACTCGTCGATGCACACCACCACGTACTCCGAGAGCAGGTCGATGCACTCGTTGTAGCCGAACACACCGGCCAGCTGGGTCAGCTCGCCGAACGTGGCGAACGCGGTCGGTGCCTCGCCCGCCGAAAGCGTGTAATAGGTGGAGGCCAACAGGTGGGTCTTGCCGACGCCGAACCCGCCGTCCAGGTACAGCCCGACCCCGGGCAGCACCTCACGCTTGCCGAACAGCTTCTTCTTGCCTGCCCGCCGAAGCGCTGCCTGCTCGCAGAAACTGCGGCAGGATTGCACCGCGGCGGCCTGGGACGGTTCGGCCGGGTCCGGGCGGTAACTGTCGAAGCTGACGTCGGCGAACGTCGGCGGCGGAACCAACTGTGCGACCAGCCGCTCCGGCGTGACAGTGGGATGACGATCGGCGAGATGAGCGACGCCGCTGGACCCGTGCATTCAGGCAGCGTAACGACGTGCTCCAATTCAGTTCATGTCCGATGACACCGCCGGGACCGACCTGACCGTGCTGGGAAACGTCGACAAGATCGCCGACGGCCAGCTGGCCGATTACTACACCTACCCCGATGACCTGCGGCGATGTTGGGTGCGAGGCAACATGATCAGTAGCCTCGACGGCGGTGCCACCGAGGACGGCAAGTCCGGCGGCCTGGCCGGTCCGGGTGACCGGGCTGTGTTCAATCTCATGCGCCAGACCGCCGATGTCATCCTGATGGGCGCGGCGACGGTGCGGATCGAGAACTACTCCGGCGTGCAGCTGTCTGCCGCCCAGCGGCAGGAGCGCCAGCGCCGTGGCCAGGACGAAGTGCCGCCGATCGCCGTCATCACCGCATCGGCCGAGCTCGACCAAAACTCCAAGTTCTTCACCC
The DNA here is from genome assembly GCF_004762045.1 of Mycobacterium sp. DL99. Lineage (GTDB taxonomy): Bacteria > Actinomycetota > Actinomycetes > Mycobacteriales > Mycobacteriaceae > Mycobacterium. The sequence continues at coordinate 2,697,056 of NZ_SJOM01000007.1, read as the reverse complement.
GCACCGAGGTGGCACCGCTCATCCTCACCGCCACCAAGACCGTCGCCGACGCACGACACCGGCTGGGCACTCTCGCCGAGGTCCTCGACGCCTCCGGTGCGGACCCCACGCGCGTCGACCCGGCGGTCGCACTGCGAATCCTGGCCGAACGCAAGCTCTTCCGGGTGCTGACCGAGGGCGGCCCGTCGCTGTTGAGCCTGCTCATCGAAAACGACCTGCTCGACGAGCTTTGCCTGACCGTGGCACCGATCCTGCTCGGCGGCGTGGCCCGGCGCATCGCCACCGGTGCGGGCCAGGCGCACACCCGGATGCGGCCCTCGCACCTGCTCACCGACGACGAGGGCTACCTGTACACCCGCTACGTCCGCGGGCACTGACAACCCTGTCGCTACTGTGGTCAGCATGCGTCATCAGCTGGTGAAAGCCCTGAGAAGGTCGGCGGTCGCCGTGCCCGTCCTGTCACTGGGGCTCACTGCCTGTGCGCCGCTGTTCGCCGCAGATCCGCGGTATGCCACCAACTCCGGCGCTCACCCGCAGGGACAGCCCGTGACCACCTCGGCGGCCCCGCCCGGTGCGCCCGGCATCGAAGCGCCGAAGAACGACCTGTCCTGGCGGGACTGCACCCCGCGGGTGTTCAGCGGTGCCGGCGTCCAGCCGCCCGCCGACGTCACGCTGGACTGCGCGACCTACGACGCCGATCTCGACTCCATCAACGGGGCCACCGGCACGATCAGCATCGGCGTGGTGCGGGCCCGTTCGACGCAGACCCCGCCCGACGCCGGACCGCTGGTGATGACCACCGGATCCGACATCCCCACCTCGGTGCAGCTGCCGACATGGTTGGCGCGCTCGGGAACCGACATCCTCAAGACGCATCCCATCGTCGCCGTGGACCGGCGCGGCATCGGCATGTCCGGCGCCATCGATTGCCGCGACGTCTACGACCGCCAGGAAATGCTGGACCAGACGCAGTTTCAAGCCGGCGACGATCCGGTGGCCAACCTCGGCGCGGTCACCATGACCGCCACCACCAGCTGCACCGACACCATCGCCCCGGGCGACTCGGCCTACGACAACGCGCACACGGCCGAAGATCTGGAACGGCTGCGCAGCACCTGGGATGTGCCCTCCCTGGCGCTACTGGGCGTCGGCAACGGCGCTCAGGTGGCCCTGGCCTATGCCGGCTCGCACCCCAACAAGGTGTCGCGGCTGATCCTGGACTCCCCGCTACCGCTGGCACTCAGTGCCGAGGCCGCGGCCGAACAACGTGTGAAGGGCCAACAGGCCGCGCTGGACGCGTTCGCCGCCCAGTGCGTGGCCGCCAACTGCCCGCTGGCCCCCGATGCGAAGGGCGCCGTCGACGCCCTGCTGGCCGACGCGCGGGCCGGCCGCGGACCCGGCGGGGCCTCGGTTGCCACGCTGGTCGACGCGATCACCACCGGAATGGGCTTCCCCCAAGGCGACCGGGTGGCCGCCACGAACAACCTGGCCGGCGCCCTGGCTGCGGCTCGCGCCGGTGACGCCGGTCCGATCTCGACCTTGATCACCCAGGCCGACAGCCTGCGCCAGACCGACGGCCAGTTCGTGAACTCCTGCGGCGACGCGCTGAACCGGCCGACCCCGGACCGGGTCCGTGAACTGGTGGTCGCCTGGGGCAAGCTCTACCCGCAGTTCGGCGCCGTTGGGGCGCTGAACCTCGTCAAATGCCTCAACTGGCCCAGCGGCACCGCACCAAAAGACCCGCAGGACCTCAAGATTCCGGTGCTGCTGCTCGGCGTGCACAACGACCCGATCGTCGGCAACGAGGGCGTCGCCGCCGTCGCCGCCACCATCATCAACGCCGGCGCCAACAACCGGCGGGTGATGTGGCAGGGCATCGGCCACGGCGCCAGCATCTACACCCCGTGCGCGCTACCCCCGCTCACCGGCTATCTCGACAGCGGCAAACTGCCCGAGACCGACACCTACTGTCCTGCCTGACGCGGGGCCCGATCGACGTCGGTATAAGGTTCGCTGGTGGCCGAAGCAGAATCCACGACCAATCCCATCAGAGTCGGTCTTCTGAACTCCTTCCGTCCCCGCACCTCCCCGCCGAGCACCGCCACGGTGCTGCGTTCGGTGCTGTGGCCGGTCGCGATTCTGTCGATCATCCATCGCAGCTATGTGCTGGCCACCAACGGCTACATCACCGACGATTTCGGTCCGGTGTACCGCGCGGTGTCGAATTTCCGTCGGCACTGGGCCATCTACAACGAACATTTCAACTTCGTCGACCCGCACTACCTCTACCCACCGGGCGGCACTCTGCTGCTGGCCCCGTTCGGGTTCCTGCCGGAGTTCGCGTCGCGGTTCTGGTTCGTCGGGATCAACTCCGCGGCAGTCATCATCGCCGCATGCGTACTGGTACGACTGTTCAAATTCTCATTGACCTCGGTAGCGCTGCCGGCCCTGCTGCTGGCCATGTTCTGCACCGAATCGGTCACCAACACACTGGTTTTCACAAACATCAACGGCTGCCTGCTGCTGGCCGAGGTGTTGTTCTTCTGGTTCCTGCTCAAGGGCGGCACCCGCAACGAACTTTTGGCAGGGGCGGCGATCGGCCTGACGCTGGTGGTGAAGCCGTCATTGGCACCGCTGCTGCTGTTGCCGGTGTTGAACCGGCAGTGGCGCACCCTGATCACCGCGTTCGGTGTGCCCCTGGCGTTCAACGCGGTGGCCTGGCCGCTGTCGGCGGACCCGATGGGCTTCGTGCGCAACACCGCGCCCTACATCCTTGAGACTCGCGACTACTTCAACTCCTCGATCCTGGGCAACGGCATCTACTACGGGCTGCCGATGTGGTTGATCATCGTGCTGCGCGTGATCGCGGTGGTGCTGACGGTGGTCAGCCTGTGGCTGCTCTACCGCTACTACCGCGAACGCGACCAGCTGTTCTGGATGCTGACCTCGTCAGGCGTCCTGCTGATCAGCTCGTGGCTGGTGCTCGGACTGGCCCAGGGCTACTACTCGATGATGCTGTTCCCGTTCCTGATGACGGTGGTGCTGCCGAACTCGGTGATCCGCAACTGGCCGGCGTGGCTGGGGGTCTACGGGTTCATGACGATGGACCGCTGGCTGTTGTGGCGCTGGCCGACCACCGGCCGGTTCCTGGAGTACATGAAGATCACCTACGGCTGGTCACTCATGCTGGTCGTAGTGTTCTGCGTGCTGTACTTCCGCTACCTCGACGCCAAGCAGGACGGCAGGCTCGACGAGGGCATCGATCCGCCGTGGCTGAACCGTGCCAAGGAAGCCGAATCAGTTTGAGGTGAACTGCATGACCTGACCCGCCAGGCGGGTCCGGGTCTGCATCGGCAGGCCGTGGTGCGTGCAGACCTCATCGAGCTCGTCGGGTTCGACCAGCCGGAACGGTGACCGGTCGAGCCGGTGGATCGCCGTTGCCATCGGGGTTCGGGTCAGGTCGTAGCCAGTGAACACACCGCCCGGCCGCAACACCCGGGCGATCTCGGCGACGGCCTTCTCCCATTCCACGATGTGGTGCAGCATCAGGCAGCTCAGCACCGAATCGAACGAGTCGTCGGCGAATGGCAGGTCGGTGGCGTCGGCCCCACGCACGGTCACGTCTGGATATGCCTGCAGCCGCCGGGCGGCGGCGCGCACCATCGCCGGGTCGAAGTCGGTCGCGGTGATGGCCAGATCCGGATTGCCCTGCCGCATCCGGGCCGCGATATCGCCACTGCCCGAGCCGATTTCGAGAACATCGTGACCCAACCGATCGACCGGGATGCTACCGAGCACGGCCTGCCCGGTTCCCCCACGCCACAGCGCCGTCTTGCAGAATGCGCGCTCGATCCGTGACATCGCCGGCATGTGAGCTCCCCTGTCATAGGTGATTGATCCAGTCTCGAGCATCACGCGCGTCCCCGCCGGGCGCTTGGACGGATCTGCCTGATCAGTTCAACGCTCGCGCTCGATGAGCAAAAGTAGCCCAGCAGCACACACCCGATCCCCCGTGGCGGTAGCCTCACCTCACCAAATCGACCAAGGGGGCAACCATGAGCCAGGCCGACGACAACTATCTGCCTGCGGTGCCACCACCCATCCAGTCACAGCAGCCACCGCCGATCCTGCAGCCCAATCTCAGCCCACCGCCCGGCTACTTCGGCGCCACCGGCCCACAGCCTTACCTATACCCGGCCCCGCCCGCAGTCCAGGTCAACATGTATGCGCCGGCCGCGCCGACGAAAAACCCCGGGCTCGCGGCCTTGCTGGCCGGACTGTTCGGCTGCCTGGGAATGCTCTACGCAACGGTGCCGGGCGCCTTCATCATGTTCGGCATCAACGCGTTGCTGCTCATCATCGGATTCTTCACCCTCGGCTTGACCTGGTTCCTCTGGCTGTTCACCTGGATCGGCGGCATGGTGTGGGCCTACATGGCCGCTGACGCACACAACAAGAGACTGATGCCACCGCCCTACCCGCCCACCGCCCCGTACTGACCGGATGCGACCTGCTGACCCGATGCCGCGGTCACGGCGCCCCGCGCTCGTACGGATCCGTCATGCCTGGCGCGCACCGGCGGGCAACACGTAATTTGGGTTCATGACGACCGACGGTCCCAAGCTGCAACTGACCGATGACGAGTGGCGCGCGAAGCTGACCCCTGAGGAATTCGCGGTGCTGCGCCGGGCGGGCACCGAGCGGCCCTTCACCGGTGAGTACACCGACACCAAGACCGAAGGCGTGTATGAGTGCCGGGCCTGCGGCGCCGAGTTGTTCCGCAGCACCGAGAAATTCGAATCCCATTGCGGCTGGCCGTCGTTCTTCGATCCGGCCGATTCGGCCGCGGTGATCCTGCGGTCGGACACCTCGCTCGGCATGCGCCGCGTCGAGGTGCTGTGCGCGAACTGCCACAGCCACCTGGGGCACGTATTCGAGGGCGAGGGCTACCCCACCCCGACCGATCAGCGGTACTGCATCAACTCGATCTCACTGAAGCTGGTGCCCGAGACCGCCTGAGCGCCCTGACCTGAGCATTTGTTCCAGAAGGGTCCACCGCGAGCGGGCGTATGCCGCCATCTCGACGGCCACGCTGTCTCACCGAACATCGACCATCGGTACCGGTTGTCGCAGACAATGGCGAGAAGCCGGTGCAACCGGTCGCATCAACGGAGCAGTCGGCCGGGGAGGTGGCGCACATGTATCGATCCGCGCAGGACCGCCGTGACCTGGGCCGGACGGCGCGGTCCTCCTTCCCCAGATCGGCGCTGGCAGACCTGCCGTCCGCCGCAGGCCGCGCGGATCCGGTGGCGCTACTGCAATCCCAGGCCGCGACGCGGATAGCCGATCTCATTCCGATCCGCTACGGCCGCATGCTGGCAACGCCGCTGGCGTTCTTCCGCGGTGCAGCGCTGATCATGGCGTCGGATCTCGCGGTAGGGGCACACACCGGGCTCACCACCCAACTCTGCGGCGATGCGCATCTGTCCAATTTCGGCCTGTTCGCGTCGGCGGAACGCAATCTTGTGTTCGACATCAACGACTTCGACGAGACCCTGCCCGGGCCGTGGGAATGGGACGTCAAACGGTTGGTCGCCAGTCTGGCGGTCACCGCTCGTGTCAACGGATTTCAATCCGTCGACACCGCCAACATAGTGCGCGCGTGCGCGGCCGCCTATCGGGGACGCATGCAGGAACTGGCCGAGATGCGCGAACTGGACGTGTGGTACGCACACACCGTTGTCGACGCTGCGCTGGAAGACACCGTCGACCCGGAGTACGCGGCGTCGATCCGGCTGACCGCCGCCAAGGCCCGCAGCCGCGACAGCCTGCAGGCTGCGTCCAAGCTGACCGAGGTCGTCGACGGCAGACGTCGGCTTGTCAGCAGCCCGCCACTCCTGGTGCCCATCGAAGAACTCGTCGGCGCCGATGAGGCCCACCGCTACGAGCAGCAGATGGACACCCTGATGGAAGGCTACCGCGCAAGCCTAGAGACCGAACGCCGTTGCCTCGTCAACCGGTTCCGGTACGCGGCGATGGCCCGCAAGGTGGTCGGGGTCGGCAGTGTTGGGCTGCGGTCGTGGGTGGTGATGATGCTGGGGCGCGACGGCGACGATCCATCGCTGATGCAGGTGAAGGAAGCCCAGCCGTCTGTGCTTGAGCGCTTCCTCGGCGCCAGTGAATACCCCAATGCCGCGCAACGGGTCTCGGTCGGCCAACGGCTGATGCAGGCCAGCAGCGACATCCTGCTGGGCTGGCTACACGCGGTGGGACCGGACGGCCACGAAGCGGATTACTACGTGCGGCAATTGCGCGATTGGAAGGGCTCAGTGCCCATCCAGTCATCCGACCCGAAGCTGCTCGCCGACTATGGGCGGTCCTGCGGACACGCGCTGGCGCGTGCCCACGCCCGCACCGGCGACCGCATTGCGATCGCGGCCTATCTCGGCCACGGGGACACCGCCGATGCCGCGTTCGTACGGTTCGCCGAGAGTTACGCCGACCAGAATGACCGCGACTACGCGGCATTCAAGGAGGCGGCCGCCGGCGGACAGATCAGGGCCGAGTCCGACCTGTAACAGCACAGCGAATCACGTTCAGCGAACCAGGATTCCCCGGTGGACCCCGCTGGAACTCCAGTTTGGTGGTGGAGAACCGGGGTGTCGTTTGCCGGTCATGGGTACAACACGATCACGTCGGCGACACAGGCAGGCCGGGCGTCACCGTCGATTTCGTAGGTCACGGTGAATACCCCTTCCACGCCAGAGGTCTTCTGCCGGGCGCTCATCACCGTGACCACTCCGCGGATCTGCGTTCCCACCCGCACCGGCGCCGGGAATCGCACCTTGTTCAACCCGTAATTCAATGCCGAGGTCAGCTCACGGATCTGCAGCACCTCCGAGATCACCAAAGGCGCAAGTGACAGTGTCAGATACCCGTGCGCGATCGTGCCCTTGAACGGCCCCCTGGCCGCACGCTCCGGATCGGTGTGAATCCACTGGTGATCGCCGGTCGCCTCGGCGAAAAGATCGACCTGCTGCTGGGTGATCTTCATCCAGTCGGTGGTACCGAGCACCTGACCGACCAGCTTCAGCAGGTCTGCCGGTGCATCGAGAACAGTTGTCATCCCAGGCCTCCCGTGGTGATCTGACCGCAGAACTACACACCTTGGATCCGCGCACCGATGGACCCGGCCTGCCGCTCAGCTGACGGGATCGCTTGCGCGAATTGACATATCAGCGGGCCACTCGATTCGCTGACATTTCAATCCTCACCGCCGGCCGGCCGATCTTCGTTGTCACCGCGAACAACATCGACATTCCTACGATGTACCCACGAACACGGGCCCGCCGCGTCGGGCACGGCGCGTCGGCAATGTTCGGGACGACACCATCACCGGCCGGATGTTGTTCTGACAGACAACTGCAGCCGAACCGCAGAGCGCAACAATAAATCTCTCGACGTACGGCGGGCCACGCTGCCCGCTGGCGCCGAAAGGTAGCAGCGTCCCCATCACGTGACAACCGACACCGGGAGGACCGATGACCACCACCAATCCGAACCCGACGAAACCGCATGGATTGTTCAGCGAAGCCCTCGACGACCTCGCCGCATCGACCAAGCATTGGTGGCTGCTCCTGGTCACCGGCGTGGCATGGATCATCATCGCGATCCTCATCCTGCGTTTCAATTACACGACCGTCGCCGCGATCGCGATTCTGTTCGGGGTCTTCTGCTTCGCCGCCGCGGCCAACGAGGTGATGGTGAGCGTTGTTACCCCCTCACGTGGCTGGCGCATCCTGCACGGACTGCTGGCGATACTGTTCGTCATCGTCGGCATATTCGCATTCATCCGCCCCGACGACACCTTCATCGGCCTGGCCGCGATCATGAGCTTCTACTTCATCTTCCGCGGCGCATTCGACATCGCGACAGCGTTCACCGTGAGCCGGGTGCCGGGCTGGTGGGTTCTGCTGCTGGTCGGGATCCTGGAGATCGGCATCGGCTTCTGGGCGGCCGGCTCATGGAACGTCTCGGTCGTCGTCCTTGTCTCATGGGTGGCCGCTGGTGCGCTCATTCATGGTGTCGGACAGATCAGTTCGGCCTTCATGGTCCGCAAGGTCAACCGGGGTGTCACCGAAACCGCCGCGGCCCTCGGAGGCCGGCACACAAACCCGGCAGGCGTGTGATCCGATGGCCGGACGGCGCGAGGAGCTTGCGCGGCTGATCCCACGTCGGGTGCTCAACAGTCAACAGCGCCATCACCCGACGGTTGTGCAGGAGGCACTCAAACGAAATCAGAGCTTCCAGCTGCGAGTCGCCGACAGGATCACGGCTTTCGCGGGCTCGATGAGCTTCGTTTTCATCCACGCCGTGCTGTTCGCCGTATGGATGGTATTCCTCGAACGTACGCCGTGGCCGACGCTGACCCTGGTCGTATCGCTTGAGGCCATCTTCCTGTCGACCTTCGTGATGATCGGCCAGAACCGGCAGGCCGCCTTCCAACAGGCCAAGGCGGATCACGACTTCGAGACACAGGAGCTGGAACTCAAGACCAATACCGAGCTCACCCGTGAGATCAATGTGCTCACAAGGGAATTACACAAGCGATTCATGGGTCAGGTTCAACAGGACCCGGGTGCTCCCGGTGCCACATGAGCCGGTGCTGGACCTCCAGGGCCAGACCTAACTCGGCGACGTCACGGGGCTTCGCCAACGAGCGACCGGTGCGCTGCTCGATCCGGTGCAACCGGTAGCGCACCGTATTCGGGTGGCAGAACAGGATTTCTCCCACCGACCGCAGCGAGCCACCATTGTCGCGCCACGCCCTGAAGGTGTCGAAGAGAACGTCGCGTTCACTGCGGGCCAATCCGTCGAAGCACTCGACGATCGGTGTTGCGAGCTTCACCATCACCTCCGGTGCGCTGACCGCCGCGGTGGCCAGTATCGAACCGTCGAATACGGAAACGTATGTCCCCGGGTCGCGCCGGCCACGCATCGACACGCGCGCGTGGCGCAAGGCCTCCGCTGCCTGGCGGAGATCGTCGAAACGTTCACTGACGCCGACCCGCGCGGTGGCCATTCGGGTCACTAACCCCAGCACGCCATCGAGGTGGCTGTCGTCGCGCACATGGACGATTCCGACCTGCAGATCGGGCAGCGATCGCCACACCGAAAACCCGTCCATACTCCGTAGTTTCGGCTCGATCCCGGGCAGCGACTCAGACCCGAACTCGACGACCTCGGCGGCGATCACCACGAACGGGCCGTCGCTGGGCAGCCCGAGCAACTCCGCCGCCTCCCATACGCTCCAGTCGTCGAACGGGCGCCTTTGCAGCACTTCATCGATCAATGCGGATCGCTCGTCGCGGTGGCCGTCGAACAGGCGGGCCCGCTCGCGGTGATAGGCATCGGCCATCGCGGTCGACAGAATATCCTGAGCGGCAAAGATTCTCGCGGTCATCACCCGTAAGAGCTCGTCACTGTGCCGCTCGCAGTTCGAGGACTCCTGCGCGGCCGCGGCCCACACCTCGCGCACCCCGACCCGGTACGCGTCCAACACCGACGCGAGAGGAACACCGTCGCGAGCGCGTGCCGCTCCGAGTTCGATCGCGGGAGCCGGATCAACCGGTGCATGCCCGGAGAAGGCAACGAACACCGACCGCATGTTGGCCGCGCAACTCGTCGTCACCAGATCGACCGGCACCGGCCGCGTCCGGTAGATCTCGACCTCCCGGCTGATCGTCCGCGCGATGCGGGGTGCCAGGTCGTCGGTGCGCTCGCGGAGTGCGCGTCCCACATCCGCGAGCTGATCGTCGACAAGCTCCCCGAGCATGCGCGGAACAGTAGGCGGCGGATGCCACTGTTGCGTTGTCGCTCGAAGACGAATTGGTCCTCCGCTGCTGTGCATGGGATACCACCACCTCAGACCGGCACAGGGCAGGCGACCGTGACCCCGTACCACTGGCACACGAGAAGTGCTATTTCGATGTCGGCGTCGTGGGCGTTGCCCTGGTTCGCCATGAGTCGACCGTAGAACCTCATGGCGGCGCGTGGAGGCCAAATCGGCCCCGGTCGCCCCGAACTGCGTCTACTCAGTCCACGCGGGAGGCGTGCACCTCCCAGAACGGCATGTGCACCCGGCCGTCGACCAGCCATGGTTCGATCACCCGCAGTCGCTCCAGCAACGGGGCCATCTCCTCGGCCATGTCGGGGTTACGCGCAGCCATCGTCTCGAAAACCTCGACGCTGACGTTGCCCTGGTAGGTGGTTGTTCCGAGATAGGTGATCTCCCAGCCTCCATCGGGAAGGACTTCACGGAAATCGTCGGCAGTCATCGAACGCGGCATCCTGAAGCCGTTGACGTTGTGCTCACCGAACTCGTACATGTACAGCCGTGCACCGGGTTTGGTGGCCCGGTGCAGCGCCCGCGCGTACGACTTCTGCAACTCGGGCTCACCGGTGAAGACGTGATAGAACGCGGTGTCGACGACGGTGTCGAATCTGCCCTCGAGGCCGTCGAGTTTCGTCGCGTCGGCCACCCGGAAATCCACTGTCACACCGGCCTGCCGAGCGTTCTGCCGGGCCCGCTCGATCGCGGCTGGCGACGCGTCAACACCCGTGGCCGACAACCCTTTTGACGCATAGTGGATGGCGTGATGACCGGGCCCGGTGCCGGGATCGAGCACCTCACCCTTGACGGCGCCCAGCGCGACGAGCTGCTGCACGACCGGCTGCGGCCCACCGATGTCCCACGGTGTCGCGGCGGGCAGTCCATGTGCCGTCCGCTCGTCGCGGTACATCTCTTCGAAGCGATCGGATTCTTGCGGAGCAGTCATGCCCGCGAGGGTAGACCCGCGGTCTGAAAGCCCAGGTCAACTACCTTGGCCGGCAGACACAAATGTCCCCAACACGCCGGGTGTATGGGGACATCTGTGTCTGCTCGCGCAAGAAAACTACGGCAGCTTGGCGACCAGATCTTCGACGCTGACCCGCGGGCCGGTGAAGAACGGCGTCTCCTCGCGGGTGTGACGGCGGGCGTCGGTGGCCCGCAGATCGCGCATCAGGTCGACGATGCGATGCAGCTCGGGTGCCTCGAAGGCCAGGATCCACTCGTAGTCGCCGAGGGCGAACGCGGGCACCGTGTTCGCCCGCACGTCCTTGTAACCGCGGGCGGCCATGCCGTGCTCGGACAGCATGCGCCGGCGCTCTTCCTCTGGCAGCAGGTACCACTCGTAGGAGCGCACGAACGGGTACACGCAGATGTAGTTGCCCGGGTCCTCACCGGCGATGAAGGCCGGGACGTGGCTCTTGTTGAACTCGGCCGGGCGGTGCAGCGCCACGCTGCTCCACACCGGGTCGCTGACCCGGCCCAGCGCGGTGGTGCGCCGGAAGTCCGAATAGGTCGCCTGCAGCGCCTCGATGTTGTCGGCGTGGGTCCAGACCATGAAGTCCGCGTCGGCCCGCAGCCCGGCCACGTCGTACAGGCCGCGCACGACCACACCACGCTCTTCCTGAGTCTTGAAGAAGGCCGTCGCCTCGTCGATCACCGGGGTCCGTTCGTCGCCCAGTTCCCCGGGGCTCACTGCGAACACCGAGAACATCAGGTAGCGGATGGTGGAGTTCAGTTCGTCGTAGTCGAGCTTGGCCATACGCCTATCGTGCCACGCCGCTGTACACCAGTTCCGCGGCCGCCCGGGTGGCGGTGCCCACACACGCCGGCACCCCGATCCCGTCGAGATAACCGCCCGCCACCGCCAGCGTCGGGGGCAGTCCCGCACGTAGTTCGGCGACCAGATCACCGTGCCCGGGGCCGTACTGCGGCATCGCGTCGATCCAGCGGTGCACATGGCTGTCCACCGGGTCCACCGTGACACCGAACAGCGTGGTCAGATCGCGGGCCGACCAGGCCAGCAAGTCGTCATCGCCGGTGTTGGCGGCCATGTCGTCGCCATAGCGTCCGAACGACAACCGCACCATCTCGACGTTCCCGCGCCGGCCCCACTTGCGCGAGGACATCGTGACCGCCTTGGCATTGAGACGTTCCCCCGCGGCCACGAGTACACCCGACTGCTGCGGCAACGGTGTGCCGCCCGGCAGCGCCAGGGCCACGACCGCCGCCGAGGCCACCCGGATGCGCCGGGCGGCTGCTGCCGTGCGCGGAGCGATGTGTTCGATCAGTGACGGCAGGTGTGGCGCCGGCACCGCCAGCATCACCGCGTCGGCGTGCCAACTGGCGCCCTCATCGTCGAGCACCGACCAGCCGCCTCCACGACGGTCCACCCGCACCGCGGCGACCTGCGCCCACCGCACGTCGGCGCGGCGACGCAGCTCGTCCAGCAGCACGGTGTAGCCGCCGTCGACCGCCCCGAACACCGGTGCATCCGACGGTGGCGGCAGCGCCTCACGCACCGCCTCGGTGAGGCTGTGCGCCCCGCGGTCCAGTGCCGCCGCCAGCGACGGCACGGCCGAACGCAACCCGATCGTCGCCGAGGAGCCCGCGTACACGCCGGTGAGCAACGGATCCACGGACCGGGTCACCACCTGCGAACCGAACCGGTCACCGACCAGCTCGGCGACCGACGGATCGGCGCCCGGGCTCCACCGCAGGGGCCGGGAGCGTTCATCGAGGATCCGCGCCACGGTCTCGTCGTCGACGAGACCGAGCAGCGACGACGCCTGCGCCGGAATGCCCTGCAGGGTGCCCTGCGGCAGCTGATGCAGCCGCGCCCCGCTGTAGATCAGCGGCCGGGTGCCGGTGGGGCTGAGCTGACGGCCGGCCAGGCCCAGCTCGGCGAGCAGGTCCAGCATCTCGGGTCGGCGCACCACGAACGCCTCGGCACCGACATCGAAGGGTTGCCCGCCGACCCGTTCGGTGCGCAACACCCCTCCGAGCCGGTCAGCCGGATCGAGCAGCGTGATCACCGCTCGCGGCCCGGCCGCGAGCCGCAATCGGTACGCCGCGACGAGTCCTGAAATACCGCCGCCGACAACGCAATAGGACACACTCACAGCGAGTGCACCAATGTCACCGCCTCGGTGATGATGCCGGGATCGGTCGCCGGCAGCACACCGTGGCCCAGGTTGAAGACGTGACCGGCCGCTCCGGCTGCCACTGCGGCACGCCCGTCCTCGACCACGCGGCGCACCGCGACCTCGGCCACCGGCCACCCCGCCAGCAGCACCACCGGATCGAGGTTGCCCTGCAGGGCACTGCCCGGTTTGACCCGGGCCGCGGCGTCGACCAGCGAGGTGCGCCAGTCCACCCCGACCATGGTGGCCGGCGCGGTGCCCAACGCCTCGGACATCGCCCCGAGCAGCTCGGCGGTGCCGACGCCGAAATGCGTCATCGGCACACCTGCCGGGGCCATGGCGGCGAACACCCGCGTGGTGTGCGGCAGCACGTAGGTGCGGTAGTCGGCCAGCGACAGCGTCCCGGCCCAGGAGTCGAACACCTGCAGGGCATCGGCCCCGGCGTCGACCTGGGCCTGCAGGAAGGTGATGGTCAGATCGGTCAGCGAAGTCATCAGCGCATGCCAGGTGGCCGGCTCCCCCAGCATCATCGCCTTGGTGCGCTCATGGTGACGGCTGGGGCCACCCTCCACCAGATAGGAGGCCAGCGTGAACGGCGCGCCGGCGAAGCCGATCAGCGGCACGTCGCCCAGCTCGCGGACGAGCATCGAGACGGCCTCGGTGACCGGCGACACCTGCACCGGATCAAGCGGTTTCATGCCCTCGACATCGGCCACCGACCGGATCGGGTGTTCGATGACCGGGCCCACGTCCGGCACGATGTCCAGACCGATCCCGGCGGCCTTCAGCGGCACCACGATGTCGGAGAACAGGATCGCGGCGTCGACACCGTGCCTGCGCACGGGCTGCAGGGTGATCTCGCAGACCAGTTCGGGGTCGAAGCAGGCCTCCAGCATGCGGTGCTGGGCACGCAGCGCACGGTACTCCGGCAACGAGCGGCCGGCCTGCCGCATGAACCACACCGGCACACGGTGTGGGGTGCGGCCGCTCGCGGCGGCAAGATAGGGGGAATCGGGCAGCTCCCGGCGGGTATTCATCGGCTCCTATGGTGCCATGTGCCCGTGGGCGCAGGCCGTTGCCGGTTCGTGACGCCCGGACTTCGGCGCGCCTGCTTCCTGTCCTGGCAGTATCCGCTAGCGTCAAACGCCGTGACCTCTGCCGAACCGGCCCAGTTCCGGACGGCGGTGGCGGCGATGAACGCCACCACCGTACGGCCAGAAATCGAACTGGGTCCGATACGCCCGCCACAGCGGTTGGCGCCTTACAGCTACGCGCTGGGCGCCGAGGTCCGACATCCCGATACGGCGGTCATCCCGGAGCGCTCCGAGGGAGACGCGTTCGGCCGGCTGATCCTGCTGCACGACCCCGAAGGCGCCGAGGCCTGGGACGGCACCATGCGCCTGGTCGCCTACATCCAGGCCGACCTGGATTCCAGCGAAGCCATCGACCCCCTGCTGCCCGAGGTGGCCTGGAGCTGGCTGGTGGACGCCCTTGAATCGCGTGCCGAGCACGTCACCGCGCTGGGCGGCACCGTCACCGCCACCACGTCGGTGCGCTACGGTGACATATCCGGCCCGCCGCGGGCACACCAGCTTGAGCTGCGGGCCTCCTGGACCGCCACCGATCTGGAGTTAGGGCCGCATGTGGAGGCATTCTGTGAAGTGCTCGAGCACGCGGCCGGGTTGCCCCCGGCTGGTGTCACCGACCTGAGTACCCGTACGCGCGCGTGAGATGACTGACGAAGACCCAGACACTGCCGAGCCCCAAGAGGCCGACTCAACCCCGCTGCTCTCGCCCGCCGAAGGGGTTCCCGAGGTCTGCGTCACTGCGGGTGAGATCTCTTCTGCAGCAACCTCTCTTGCCAAAGGCAGCGGGCCCTTCGCGATCGATGCGGAACGTGCGTCCGGCTTCCGCTACTCCAACCGCGCGTACCTGGTGCAGATCCGTCGCTCCGGTTCGGGCACAGCGCTGATCGACCCGGTCAACCACGGCGGCTCCCCCATCGACGCGATGGCGCCGGTCGCCGAAGCCCTGTCCCAGGACGAATGGGTGCTGCACGCCGCCGATCAGGACCTGCCGTGCCTGTCCGAGATCGGCCTGCGCCCGGGCAAGCTCTACGACACCGAATTGGCGGGCCGGCTGGCCGGTTTCGAGCGGGTCAACCTGGCTGCGATGGTGCAACGGCTGCTCGGCCTGCAATTGATGAAGGGGCACGGCGCGGCCGACTGGTCCAAACGTCCACTGCCGCCGGACTGGCTCAACTACGCCGCCCTGGACGTCGAAGTGCTGCTGGAACTGCGCCACGCGATCGCCGCGGTCCTCGAAGAGCAGGGCAAAACCGACTGGGCGACACAGGAATTCGAGTACCTACGCACCTATGTGGCACAGCCCACCCGGCGTGACCGTTGGCGGCGCACCTCCGGCATCCACAAGGTGCGCAACCCGCAGGCATTGTCGGCCGTACGCGAGCTGTGGACCACCCGCGACTCCATCGCCCGCGGCCGCGACATCGCGCCCGGACGGATTCTGCCCGACGCCGCGATCATCAACGCGGCGACGGCCGATCCCAAGACCGTCGACGAGCTCATCGCGCTGCCGGTCTTCGGTGGCTCCAAACAGCGGAAAAGCGCCAAGGTCTGGCTGGACGCACTGAACCGGGCCAGGGAGAGCACCGACTCGCCAGAGGCCAACGACAGCCAGAGCGGCCCGCCCCCGGCAGCCCGTTGGGCCAGGCGCAAGCCAGAAGCCGCCGCCCGGCTCGAAGCCGCTCGCGCCGGCCTGGCCGAACTGTCGGAGCGCGTTTCGGTGCCTGCCGAGAACCTCATCACCCCCGAGGTGGTGCGCCGACTGTGCTGGGACTGGCGTCCGGTCGCCGATGTGGCCACCGCAGTGGAGGAATTCCTCGTCGAGTCCAACGTCCGTCCGTGGCAGCGGGAGCTGACCGTGCCGGTGCTGACCAAGGCGCTCAGCTCCACCGACTGACGCTCACCCGCTGACCCGGTCGATGTGGGCCAGGAAATGCGACAGCACCGCCTGTGGATCCTCGATCTGCGGCCAGTGCGCGATGTCGTCCGCGAGCATCACCACATCGGGATCGGGAATCACCTCGCGATAGCGCTTAGCCATGTGCCGCCCCGAATTCGGGTCCGACGGCCCGTCGATCAACCGCATCGACACCGAGGTCTCCCGCATGGCTCGTACCCACCGGTTCCGGTGGGTGTAGCGGTCGTTGACGAACCGGCCGACCTTGTGGATGACCCGCTTGCCGTCGTTGTACTCCAGGATCTGGTGGAACTTGTCCATGAGCTCCGGCGACGGTTTGGTGTTCACTCCGAACATCTCGTTGATGGTGGGCTCCACGATCCGACGCGAGAACCGACTGCCCTGCAGCGGACTCATGATGTCGCCCAACGGGGTTCGCGACATCACCTTCTGCAGCAGCCGTGGGGTGTAGGCCTCGTTGAACAGTCCGCCGTTCAGCCAGGTGATCGAGTCGATGTCCAGTGCCCCGTAGGACCGTCCGCCGAACTCGTGGCGGGCCAACAGCTCCTGACCGACCGAATCACCCAGGTCATGGGCCAGGATGTGGGCACTTCCGACCCCGAGGTGATCCAGCAGCGCCTCGTGCATGTCGGCGTGGTCGGCTACTGAGTAGCCGTAGGCGACGGGCTTGTCGGAGAAACCCATCCCGATCATGTCCGGCGCGATGACGGTGAACCGCTCGGTCAACGTGGGCCAGATCAGCGACCAGTCCCAGGAGTTGAACGGATAGCCGTGAATGAGAAGAAGATTCGGTCCGTTTCCCTCGACCCGGTAGAAGATGTCGAAGCCCAGGTAGTCGAAGAACCGCCCGGCGTCCTTCCAGCTCTGCAATTCGGCATCCATGCCTGCAATCCTGCCCGGACGCTAGTCCACCTGATGCGTGACTTCCTGCTCGCCCTCCGACGCACCGATCGCGGCGATCCAGCCTGTGATCCGACGGGCGATGTGCTGGTCGGTCAGACCGATCTCAGCGAGTACCTCGCCACGCGAAGCATGATCCTGAAAGACCTGCGGGACACCGAGGTCCCGGCACGGCACATCGATTTCGGAGTGGCGCAGCGCCGCCGACACCGACGAACCGATGCCGCCATGCACACCGTTGTCCTCGACTGTGACCACCAGTTTGTGACCGCGGGCCAGCTCGCCGAGGGCCTCCGGGACCGGCAGGACCCAGCGCGGATCCACCACCGTGACACCGATGCCCTGATTGCGCAGTCGCTCGGCGACCGCCAGGGCCATCGTCGCGAACGAGCCCACCGCGACCAGTAGTACGTCGTGGTTCAGACCGGTTGCCGGGACGGCGAGCACATCGACGCCACCGCGCCGCTCGACTGCCGGAATATCGTCGCCCACATCACCTTTGGGGAACCGGAGGGCGGTCGGGCCGTCGTTGACAGCCAGCGCCTCGCCGAGTTCTTCCCGGAGCCGCGCACCGTCGCGGGGGGCGGCGACCCGGATGCCCGGAATGATGCCGAGAATCGAAAGGTCCCAGACCCCGTTGTGGCTGGCTCCGTCCGGCCCGGTGACACCGGCCCGGTCCAACACCATGGTGACGGGCAGCTTGTGCAGCGCCACATCCATCATCAGCTGGTCGAACGCGCGGTTGAGGAACGTGGAGTAGATCGCCACCACCGGATGCAGGCCACCCATGGCGAGCCCGGCCGCCGAGGTCATGGCGTGCTGCTCGGCGATGCCGACGTCAAAGAACCTGTCGGGGAACCGATCCCGGAATGCACTCAGACCGGTCGGCCCGGGCATGGCCGCGGTGATCGCCACGATGTCGCGCCGTTTGCCGCCGATCCTGACCAGTTCGTCGGAGAACACCGACGTCCACCCGAGGCCCGACGCCTTGGTGGCCAGCCCGGTCTCGGGGTCGATCACGCCGCACGAGTGCATCTGATCGGCCTCGTCGTTCTCGGCATGCGTGTAACCCATGCCCTTGCGGGTGACCACGTGCACGATCACCGGGGCATTGAAGCCGCGGGCATGGCGCAGCGCGCTCTCCACCGCATGCTCGTCATGGCCGTCGATCGGACCGACGTACTTGATCCCCAGATCGGTGAACATCACCTGCGGGGCAACCGCGTCCTTGATGCCGGCCTTGATGCTGTGCATGCACTGATAGCAGAACTCGCCCACGATGGGCAGCCCGCGCACGGCCTTGCGGCCCTCTTCGAGGATCCGCTCGTAGGCCGGCTGCAGGCGCAGACCCGCGAGGTGGTCGGCGAAGCCACCGATGGTGGGCGCATAGCTGCGGCCGTTGTCGTTGACGACGATGACCACCGGGCGACCACCGGTGGCGATGTTGTTCAGCGCCTCCCAGCACATGCCGCCGGTCAGGGCGCCGTCACCGACGACCGCCACCACATGGCGATTGCGGTGTCCGGTCAGCTCGAAGGCCTTGGCCAGACCGTCGGCGTAGGACAGGGCCGTGCTGGCGTGGCTGGACTCCACCCAGTCGTGCTCGCTCTCGCTGCGCGACGGGTACCCCGACAGACCGTCCTTGCACCGCAGGGTGTCGAAATCCTGGGCGCGCCCGGTCAGCATCTTGTGCACGTACGCCTGATGGCCGGTGTCGAAGATGATCGGATCGTGCGGCGAATCGAACACGCGATGCAGCGCCAAGGTGAGTTCGACGACACCCAGATTGGGGCCAAGATGTCCGCCGGTTGCAGCGACCTTGTGGATCAGGAACTTACGGATTTCCTGTGCCAGATCAGTCAGCTCGGACTGTGACAGGTGCTGTAGATCAGCGGGACCGCGGACCTGTTCAAGCATCCAGCCAGTGTACGCACGCATCCCGAAGTCAGTCCTGCCGAGGCTGATAGACATCGGGCACACCGTCGTGGTCGGCATCGAGGGTTTCCAGCTGGTGGATACGGCGATATGCGGCATTGCGCGACACCAGAACGACCGAGGCGAGTAGGCCTGCCACCACCGATCCGGTGACCACCGCGATCTTCACGTCGTCGTCGGCCACGGACGCATGCCCGAACGCCAGTTCACCGATGAGCAGCGACACCGTGAAACCGATCCCGGCCAACATCGCGACACCCAGCACATCCCGCCAGGCGAGATCCTCGTCCAGGCTCGCGTGAGTGAAACGGGCCAGCAAATATGTGGTTCCCAGCACACCGATGGGTTTCCCGAGCACCAGACCCGCGATCACCCCGATGGTCACCGGATGCGACAACGCCGTGGCGAAGCCCGACCAGCCACCGACCGTCACGCCCGCGGCGAAGAACGCGAACACCGGCACGGCGAACCCTGCCGAGAGGGGCCGTACGAGGTGTTCGAAGTGCTCGGCCGACGCGTGGCGGCCCAGCACCGGAACGGTGAAACCGAGCACCACGCCGGCCACCGTGGCATGCACGCCACTGGCATGCACGAGCGCCCAGGCCAGGATGGCCGGCGGCATCAGAATCCACCACTGACGCATCCCCCGCTGCACCGCGACCGCGTACAACCCGATCGGGATCAACGCTGCCGACAATGGCCCGAGCGCCACGTGATCGGTGAAGAAAACCGCGATCACCGTGATGGCCAGCAGATCGTCCACGACCGCCAGCGTCAGCAGGAAAATCCGCAGCGCGGCAGGAAGGTGGGTGGACACCACGGCCAGCACCGCCAGGGCGAAGGCGATGTCGGTGGCGATCGGCACCGCCCACCCGTCGATGTTCTCCGGATGGCCCGAGAACAGGTTGATCCCGACGAAGATCGC
Source organism: Mycobacterium sp. DL99 (assembly GCF_004762045.1). Classification (GTDB taxonomy): domain Bacteria; phylum Actinomycetota; class Actinomycetes; order Mycobacteriales; family Mycobacteriaceae; genus Mycobacterium. The sequence goes on along the minus strand of NZ_SJOM01000007.1, from coordinate 2,677,261 downwards.
GGCGGGCACCACCATGCCGCCCACGGCCGCCGCAATGGGCAGCGCAGCCCGGGCCGGATCCCGCAGGTCCCCCGCGACGAACTCCCGCTTGAGCTCCACACCCACGACGAAGAAGAAGATCGCCAGCAGTCCGTCGGCCGCCCAGGCCGACAGACTCAGGTCCAGATGCAGAGACTGTGGGCCGACGACGAACTCCGAGAGTCGGTGATAGCCGGATGACCACGGTGAATTGGCCCAGACCAGCGCCGCGCCGGCGGCGGCCAGCAGTAACGCCCCGCCGACCGTCTCCGTGCGCAGCAGCTCCGACACGCGCTGCCACTCCGGCCAGGTCCCGCGTGCCAGCAAGCGTCGAGTGCTGTGTTCACGGCGATTGTTCATCGGGCTCCTGAGGTCAGCATGCATCGAACGCCGACCAGACTTCCCGGCACACCTGCGATTCACGCTAACAGGTGGAATACGTGAGCAAATCCCCGACGAAGTCCATGGCAGCGCCTCAAACCGGCGGCAAAACACCGACCATCATGATTACGTAAGGTGTAGACGAAGTCGATTACTCCGGGGTGCGGGTTGAGTCCATTCGATAACTACTACGCGCGTACTGCCCTGCTCGCTGCGCAGGGCAAGCGCACCTGGATGCAACGCCTCGTCGGGGTCACCATCATCGGACTGAGTCTGGTCCCGCTGCTGTTGCTGGTCAGCCCGAAAGGCCCGCACGGCGGCCTCCAGTACGTGGCTGTGGCCGTGGCCATCGGCGGCCTGACCCTCGCGCAGTGGTGGTGGCGGCGGCAGTGGCCCAGCCGCACCCAGTCGTGGACCGTCGTGTCCATCGGCACCGCCTGTATCGCGGCGACCTGCATCCTGCTGGTGGACCCGGTTGTCGGGCTGATGGGTTCCAGCTCGTTGAGCCTGATCACCGCCTATACGGCCTTCCTGCACAGTCGCCGGGTGCTGCACCTGACCTGGGTGGCCTCCGGCGCGGTGGTGGCCTTCCTGGGCGTGCGGGTAGGGCTGACGGATGTCTGGCTGGGGGCCGTGGGCACGCTGGTGGCGCTCCTCGTGATCCTGAGTACCTCGGCGCTGTGCCGGATGGCGGTCGAGTTGATCGAACCCGACCGGGTCCAGCACCCGGGCGAGATCGACCCGTTGACCGGCCTGCTCAACCGCGAGGCGTTCGACATGCACACCGCCACGATGCTGGGGTCCCACAGCCGCCACGACGACCAGTACCTGGTGATCGTGGCGGTCGGCATCGATGACATGGCGCTACTGAGCGACATGGATGGCAGCCACAGCACGTTCCATGCCCGGGTTGCCGTCGCCCAAGCCATCCGGGAGACCGTTCGCCACAAAGTCCCGCTGGCCCACGTGTCCGACAGCGAATTCCTGATCGCCGACGTGTTCAAGACCAACGACCCCTCACCCCTGGTCAACCGGATCCGGATGGCCATCACCACTACGCCCATGCGCCTGACGGCCAGCATCGGCACGGCCTGCAGCCAGTTGCGCCCGCTGACCGAACTGCCCACCCCGCAGGTCGTCGACGCCCTCGTGGCACTTGCCGACACCGCGATGAACCAGTCGAGGGCCCAGGGCGGCAATCGGGCCACCTATGCGCATTTCCCCACTCCGACGATCGGCCCCGACGCCCAGGAGTGAACGGGGCCGCCCGTCCTGATCAGCGGGTCAGCACCGCGACGCACTCCACATGGTGGGTGAGCGGGAAGGAATCGAACACCCGCAGATCCTCCACGGTATAGCCGTGCCGTAGATACAGCCCGATGTCGCGGGCAAATGACGCTGCCTCGCAACCGATGTGGATGACCCGCGGCACGCCGGTGGCGGCCAGCGCATCGATCACCTCGCGGCCGGCGCCGGTGCGCGGCGGGTCGAGCACCGCGACGTCGGGGCGTCCCGACTCGGCAGACAGGGCGCGTCGCACCGAGTCGGTGACCACCGAGACCCAGGGCAGGTCGGCCAGTGCGGTGCGCGCCGCACGCGACGCCCCACGCGAGGTATCGACGCTCAGCACGCGACCGTCGGGCCCGACATGTTCGGCCAGCGCCGCGGCGAAAACTCCGGCACCGCCGTACAGGTCCCACGCCGTCATGCCCGGCTGCAGCCCGGACCATTCGGCCACCAGCCCGCTGTAGAGGGCGGCTGCATCGCGGTGGGCCTGCCAGAATGCCGTCACCGGAAGCGTCCACTGCCGTCCGCCGACGCGCTGCACCGCCTCGTAATCGCCCTCGATGACGCGGGTGGCATTTTTGGGGCCGGCCGCGCGGCTGCCTTTACCGCCGGCCGGCTTGGGACCCGATTGCACGATGTGCCTGCGGCCGTCGGAGTCCAACACCACGTGCACGTGCGCCCCTGGTGTCCAACGCATCCCGGCCAGGCCGTCGGTCAGCTCGGCGGGCAGTTGTCCGCAATCGAGGTCGGTGACCAGTTCGGCGCTGTGGTAGCGGTGGAACCCGGCCCGGCCGTCGGCGGTGGTGTCCAACCGCACGCGGGTCCGCCAGCCGCGGGCCTCACCGGTGCCGACCGGTTCGGCCACGGCGGTTTCCTCGTCGCGCCAGGTGAATCCGCCCAGCCGGGCCAACTGGTTGGCCACCACCGAGCCCTTGAGTTGCCGCGCCGCCGTTGGCTCGGCGAACGCCAGATCGCAGCATCCGGCACCGTCCACCCCGGCGATCGTGCACAGCGAGGAAACCCGGTCCGGCGAAGCTTCGACGACCTCGACAACCTCTGCGTGCCAATACGATCCACGTTCGTCGAACACGTTGACCCGCACCGTCTCACCGGGCAGGGCATACCGGACGAACACCACGCGCCCGTCATGGCGGGCCACACAACTGCCACCGTTGGCAGCCGGGCCCGTGGTCAGCGTCAGTTCCGTCATTCCAGGAATCCTCTACGCGCATCACCCGGGGTGACCCGGGGCTGCAGCGCCCTCAAGCGCTCCGACGAATTCAGTTGCCACGGAACCGATGTCACCATCACGTTCGGAATGAACAACAGCCGGCCCTTCAGGCGCAACGCACTCTGGTTGTGCAACACCTGTTCCCACCAGTGACCCACGACGTATTCCGGGATGAACACCGTCACCACGGTCCGCGGCGATTCCTTCGTCACCCGTCTGACGTAATCCAATACCGGGCGCGTGATTTCGCGATAAGGAGAAGCGATCACCTTCAGCGGCACACTGACATCGCTGTCCTCCCACTGGTGCACCAGGGCACGGGTCTCGGCGTCGTCGACGCTGACGGTGATCGCCTCCAACACGTCCGGCCGGGTCGCTCGCGCATAGGCCAGCGCCCGCTTGGTCGGCAGGTGCAGCTTCGACACCAGGACCACCGCGTGGTTGCGGCTGGGCAGCACGATGTCGCCGTCTTCACTTTCGTCCTGCCCCTCGAGCTCGTGGGCCACGGTGTCGTAGTGCTTGTGGATGAGTTTCATGATCACGAACAGGGCGCTCATCGCCAGGATCGCGATCCAGGCACCGGCCAGGAACTTGGTCACCACCACGACCACCAGCACCGTGCCGGTAGCCGTCAGACCGACCGCGTTGATGATCCGCGACCGCATCATGTGCCGCCGCACCGCCGGATCGGTTTCGGTGCGTAACAACCGGGTCCAGTGCCGGACCATGCCGATCTGGCTGAGCGTGAACGACACGAACACGCCCACGATGTAGAGCTGGATCAGCGCCGTCACCTCGGCGCGGAAAGCCACCACGAAGGCGATCGCGGCGAAGGCCAGGAACAGGATGCCGTTCGAGAACGCCAGCCGGTCACCGCGGGTGTGCAGCTGCCGCGGCAGGTACCGGTCCTGGGCCAGGATCGACCCCAGCACCGGAAACCCGTTGAACGCGGTGTTCGCCGCCAGCACCAGGATCAACGCGGTGACCCCCGCGATCAGGTACAGGCCCACCGGGAAGTTGTGGAACACCGCGTCGGCGAGCTGCGCGATCAACGTCTTCTGGTGGTAATCGGCCGGCGCACCGATCAACTGCTCTTGGGGCCGTTCGGCCATCTGCACTCCTGTCGCCTTCGACAGCAGGATGATCCCCATGAACAAGGTGACCGAGATCACCCCGAGCAGCAGCAGGGTGGTCGCTGCGTTGCGCGACTTGGGCTTACGGAAGGCGGGCACCCCGTTGCTGATCGCCTCGACACCGGTCAGCGCCGCCGAACCCGAGGAGAACGCCCGAGCCACCAGGAACACGAGTGCGAAGCCGAGCACCTCGCCGTGCTCGGGACGCATCTCGAAACCGGCGGATTCCGCGCGCAGCGGGTGATCCAGAACGTAGATCTGGAACAGGCCCCAGCCCAGCATGATGTACATGCCGATCATGAAGGCGTAGGTGGGAATCGCGAACGCGGTGCCCGATTCCCGCAACCCGCGCAGGTTCATCGACGCCAGCAGCAGGATCGCCACCACCGCGAACAGCACCTTGTGCTGCGCGACGAACGGCACCGCCGAGCCGATGTTCGACATCGCCGACGACATCGACACCGCAACTGTCAGCACGTAATCCACCATCAGCGCGCTGGCGACCGTGAGCCCCGCGGTGGGCCCGAGGTTCGTGGTGACGACCTCGTAATCCCCGCCGCCGGACGGATACGCATGCACGTTCTGCCGGTAACTCGCGATCACGATCAACATGACGCCTGCGACCGCAAGGCCGATCCACGGCGTCAGGGAATAGGCGGTCAGCCCTGCCACCGACAGCACCAGGAAGATCTCCTCCGGCGCGTAGGCGACCGACGACAAAGCGTCGGAGGCGAACACCGGCAGAGCGATTCGCTTGGGCAGAAGGGTGTGAGAGAGCTTGTCGCTGCGGAACGGCCGCCCCAGTACCAACCGGCGCGTCGCCGTCGAAAGCTTGGACACGAGAGCCAAGACTAAGCCCGAAAGGGAAAAGTCGTCACAAAGCTGTAGCGTTCGAGGGCACGGACAGTGCAACAGCACGTTTCTGCCACCGGAAAGGACCGTCGGGTGCGTGTAGTCGTCATGGGGTGCGGCCGGGTAGGCGCCTCCCTCGCAGACAGCCTGGCCCGTATCGGCCACGAGGTCGCGGTCATCGACCGTGACAGCACCGCGTTCCACCGGCTGTCGCCGGAGTTCGCCGGCGAGCGCGTGCTCGGGATGGGCTTCGACCGCGACGTGCTGCTGCGCGCCGGAATCGAGGAGGCCGGCGCGTTCGCCGCGGTCTCCTCGGGCGACAACTCCAACATCATCTCGGCCCGGGTGGCCCGCGAAACGTTCGGTGTCGAGCGCGTGGTGGCGCGTATCTACGACGCCAAGCGTGCCGCGGTCTACGAGCGGCTGGGCATCCCCACCGTGGCCACGGTGCCGTGGACCACCGATCGACTGCTCAACGTGTTGACCAGGGAGACCGAGACCACCAAGTGGCGGGATCCGTCGGGCAACGTGGGCGTGGCCGAACTTCCGCTGCACCAGGATTGGGCCGGGCACTTGGTCACTGACCTGGAGGCCGCCACCGGCGGCCGGGTGGCCTTCATGATCCGGTTCGGCAACGGCTACCTGCCCGAACCGAAGTCCGTGATCCAGGCCGGCGACCAGGTGTACGCGGCCGCCGTGTCCGGGCACATCGCCGAGGCACTGGCCATCGCGGCGCTGCCGCCGAGCGAGGACTTGGAGTCCCACTGATGAAAGTTGCCATCGCCGGGGCCGGCGCCGTCGGCCGCTCCATCGCCCGCGAGCTGCTCGACAGCAATCACGACGTGACGCTGCTGGAGCGCAATCCCGACCATATCGACGTCGACGCCATCCCGGCCGCGCACTGGCGGCTCGGTGACGCCTGCGAGCTCTCCGTGATGGAGTCGGTCAAGCTCGAAGAATTCGACGTGGTGATCGCGGCGACCGGTGACGACAAGGTCAATGTCGTCGTCAGCCTGTTGGCCAAGACCGAATTCGCGGTGCCCCGGGTGGTGGCCCGCGTCAACGATCCACGCAACGAGTGGCTGTTCGACGAGAACTGGGGCGTGGACGTGGCCGTGTCGACGCCACGCATGCTCGCCTCGCTCGTGGAGGAGGCCGTTGCGGTCGGTGATCTGGTGCGCCTGATGGAGTTCCGTAAGGGGCAGGCCAGCCTGGTCGAGATCACGCTGCCCGACGACACCCCGTGGGGCGGACGTCCCGTCCGGCGTCTCGACCTGCCCCGTGACACCGCGCTGGTGACGATCCTGCGCGGAGCCAGGGTGATCGTGCCCGAATCCGATGAGCCCCTCGAAGGTGGTGACGAACTGTTGTTCGTGGCCGTCACCGAGTCCGAGGACGAACTGCGGGAACTGCTGCTGCATCCGGCGCCGCGCTAGCCCGGCGTACCGCGCTCAGTCGGCGCTTTGAGCCGCGTCCTGCGCGTGTAGGGCGCGCTGCGCGGCCCGGATGGCCAGATAGGTCACCAACGCGGCGACGGCGGTCAGCGGCCAGCCCATCGCGATGCGCGCGAAGCCCAGCCAGCCCGTCTGGTCGGAGTCATAGAGGTACTGCTGAACCAGAAATCGCGATGCGAACACCGCGACCCAGGTGAGCGTGGCGACATCGAAAGCCACCACGGCCCGACGGACATCACGCCAGGCCCGGTCGTGTGAATTCACCCAGCCCCAGATGTAGCCGACCAGCGGGCGCCGGATCAGCACCGACACCCCGAACACGACGGCGTATACCAGTGAGCTCCAGATCCCAAGCAGGAAATAGCCTTTCGACTCCCCCACCACGTAGGCGATCAGGGCACTGACGCCGACGGCGAAGAACCCCGACACCGCGGGCTGAACGGATTCTCGGCGGATCAACCGCCAGATCAGGATCAGGGTCGCCACGCCGAGCGCGGCGGCGATCGCGGGCATCAGCCCGAACGTGGTGGAAACCGGGACGAACACCACCACCGGCAGCGATGAATAGATCAGCCCGCTGATGCCGCCCATCTGGTCGAGCACCGCTCGGCCGCCGCCATGGGCAGGGGTCGGCGCCGGATCACTCTCGGGGGGCTGAGGTGCGTCGCCTGTGTTCTTTTCGGCCTGGCTCACTTCTGGATTTCGTAGCGGGGGTTGTAGATCGCCTTGGCGCCGTTCTCCAGCTTGCCGACCCGGCCGTGCACCCGCAGGGTACGGCCCGACTCGATACCCGGAATGCGGCGCTGCCCGAGCCACACCAACAACACCGTGTCGGTCCCGTCGAACAGTTCGGCTTTGATACCGCCGGAACACCCCTTGCCGTTACATTCGACGCTGCGCAGAGTGCCGACCATCGTCACTTCCTGGCCGCGCTGCGCGTCGATCGCCCTGAGCGCGCCGGTATTGGCGGCCTCGTCGCTGAGCTCTTCGACATCAAGCTGTTCGGGGTCTTCCGTCAGGCGTCGCGTAAGCCGGCGCAGATACCCTTCGGCCGTAGCCATGGCCTCTCCTGACCTTCTGCAGATCCACTGTGAATCCGCCCAACCAAGGCCACGGTAGACCTCTTGTTGAGGGAATGCCACGTGGGGTACGGGTCGGCGCGCCGAGGATTTGACGGGGCAGGCACGATCGTGTGATGAGCGTCATTCTGCACGGTGTCCCAACCGTTCTGCTGCCCGGTACCGGGTCCGACGATAACTACGTCTACCGGGCATTTTCGGGTGCGTTGCACGCCGCCGAAGCTCTGGTGGTGACCCCACCACCCACGCCGGACCGGCTTGTCGAGGGTTACCTGCACGCGCTGGATGACGCGGCCCGATCGGGCCCGATCGCGGTCGGCGGAGTGTCCATCGGCGCCGTCGTGGCGCTCCGGTGGGCGTTGGACCACCCCGGCCACACCGTGGCGGTGCTGGCCGCCCTGCCGCCATGGACGGGCTCCTCCCAGCACGCCCCTGCCGCGCTGTTGGCCCGGCAGTCGGCGGAGCTGTTGCGCCGGGACGGGTTGGCCGCCACGGTCGCGCAGATGCGTGCCTCCAGCCCGCCGTGGCTGGCCGACGAACTGGCCCGCTCCTGGGTGGGCCAGTGGCCGACCCTGCCCGATGCGATGGAGGAAGCCGCCGGTTACCGCGCACCCGGCAGTGCCGAACTCGAACAACTCGCGGTACCCATGGGCGTCGCGGTGGCCACCGATGATCCCGTGCATCCGGCCGAGGTCGGATACGAGTGGGTGACCGCGGCGCCGCGGGCGGCGCTGCGATCGGTCACGCTCGACCAGATGGGGGTCGATACCGGCGTGCTGGGTGCGGCATGCCTGGCGGCGCTGCAGGAGGCCGCGAGCGACACCGTGGGGCGTTGAGGGCGGGGGTACTACCCGCCGGTGATGGTGCGCAGCTGCTGCATCGCCGAGCCCTGCACGCTGCGGCGCGCCGCCGGCTCGGCCGGCGGCTGATCCTGCGGCAGCGCCTGTGCCGCGGCGGCGAGCTGCTGGGCGGCCTGCTGCATCGCGGCCTGTTGCGCTGCGGCGCGCAGTTGAGCCGCCATCGGCTCGGGCAGCTCCACCTGCAGCGGCGTGCGCACCGGCAGTGGCGTGTCACCGCGACGAATCACGCTGTCTGCCAATGATGCCCGCGCCTCTTCGGTCAGCGCGTCGATGGTCTCGGGGGCGCCGTTGACCACGCAGCGCACCATCCAGCGGTAGCCGTCGACGCCGATGAAGCGCACCACGCCGCCGTTACCCGCGCCGACCACCTCGCGACCCCAGGGGCCATCCTGGATGTTCACCGAGCTGGCGTCCTTGCGCAGTGACTCGGCGAGCTCGCCGGCCACCTCACGCCAGAGGCCGGCACTCTTGGGTGCCGCGTAGGCGGCGATGGTGAACCGCCCGTTCGGGGTCACCACCCACACCGCGCTCGGCGCCCCGGCCTCGTTGAGCTCGACCTGGACCTGTCCGCCGTCGGGCATCGGGATCAGTACCGAGCCGAGGTCGAGCCGGCCCTGTGCCGCGACCTCGGGATCGTCGAAGTCCTCGATGTCGAACGGGCCGTCGTCGGAGCCCTCGTCGAAGTCGTCGGCCTGCTCCACTGGTGCCGGTTGCTCGACAACCTGCTCGTCATCGTTCTGACGAGCCGAGTCGTCAGCCGAATCGTTGCTCTTGCGCTTTCCGAATGCCATCACAAACTCGCATGTCCGCCGGAGGAACCGTGGCCGCCGTCGCCACGGGAGGTGTCAGCCAGGCCCGCCTCGTCGAATGAGGTCACCTCGACCAACTCGGGCAGTTCTACCCGCTGAACCAACAGCTGGGCAATCCGGTCACCGCGGTTGATGACGATCGGCGTGTCGGGATCGAGGTTGATCAGCGAAACCTTGATCTCGCCGCGATAACCGGCGTCTATCGTGCCCGGGCTGTTGACGATCGAAAGTCCCACGCGGGCAGCCAGACCCGAGCGCGGATGGATCAATCCCACCATTCCGTGCGGAATGGCCACGGCAACCCCGGTCGGCACGAGCTCGCGTTGCCCGGGGGCCAGCTCGACATCGCGCGCGCTGTAGAGGTCTACGCCCGCGTCCCCATCGTGCGCCCGGCTGGGCATCGGTAGTTCGCGGTCTAATCGGACGACCGCCAGAGAGGTGGACACGACGTCACAGATTACTCTGAGCCGCGTGTCAGACACGCGCGCAACCACCCAAAGCGTTCACTACCGCGAACGTTTGTGGGTCCCGTGGTGGTGGTCCCTGCCGGCTGCGGTGCTGGCAGGGGTGATCGCATTCGAGATCGGCCTGGCCGCGCCGGCGATTCCGGCGTGGTTGCCTTACGTGCTGCTCTTCGGCGTGGCGGGGGCCGTGCTGATGTGGTTCAGCAAGACGGAGTTGAAGGTGGTGCGCGACAACGCCGGCGACACCGAGTTGTGGGTCGGTGACGCACACCTGCCGACCAGCGTCATCTCCCGGACCGCGGAGGTACCGCGGTCGGCCAAGTCGGCCGCGCTGGGTCGTCAGCTCGATCCCGCCGCTTTCGTCGTACACCGGGCCTGGGTGGGCCCGATGGTGCTGGTAGTGCTCGACGATCCGGATGACCCCACCCCGTACTGGCTCGTCAGTTCGCGCCATCCGGATCGTGTCCTGGGTGCGCTCCGCGGCTGAGCCGCGAATCAAGCTTGAGCGGCTGAGCCGCCGTCAGGCGGCGCAGTCCGTGCAGATCATCACGCCGTTCTTCTCGCTTGCCAGCCGGCTCCGGTGATGCACCAGGAAGCAGCTGGAGCACGTGAACTCGTCGGCCTGCTTCGGAACCACCCGTACCGACAGTTCCTCGCCGGACAGGTCTGCGCCCGGCAGCTCGAACGACTCGGCCGATTCTGATTCGTCAACATCCACCACGGCGGACTGCGCCTCGTTGCGCCGCGCCTTCAGCTCCTCGAGCGAATCCTCAGAAACCTCGTCTGCTTCGGAACGCCGTGGAGCGTCGTAGTCGGTAGCCATCGTCTGTGTCCCCTCCCTTACCTTGCAGCAGAGCTTTGTACCAGCGTCGAACGCATTCCCCAAATGATTCGTGCCCGTATTGCCACACGTTTCAGTGTGATTTACATCACACTACCGTCTGAGCACTGCTGCGTCAGCGAACACCTTTACCCCTAGAGTGCAGATGTGGTCGCGCAAATCACCGATGGAACCGCCTTCGACCGGCATGGTCGACCGTTCCGTCGGCGCAGTTTCGTTCCCGGCATCGTGCTCTTCGTCGCGCTGGCGGTGGTGACGATGATCGTCTGGATCATCGCCCTCAATCAGCCCGCAGATGTGCGCGAGGCCACGGCCTGTAACCCGCCGCCCGCCACCGATCCGGCTGCCCCCAAACTCGGCGAGCAAGTGGCCCGCTCGGCCATGACCGACGTCACACCGGCACCGCTGGCCGAGACCAGGATCCGGGTCCTCAACGCCAGCGGCCAGGGCGGCCAGGCCGGCGAGGTGGCCGGTGCACTGCGCGATCTGGGCTTCGCCCAACCCGAAGCGGCGAACGACCCGATCTACGCCAGCACGCGGCTGGAATGCCAGGGCCAGATCCGGTTCGGCCCGTCCGGACGCACCGCTGCCGCCGCCGTGTGGCTGGTGGCCCCGTGCACCGAGCTGTTCCAGGACGAAAGGCCCGACGCAGGGGTCGATCTGGCGCTCGGCACCGAATTCAGCGAGCTCGCCAGCAACGACGACATCAAGGCCGTGCTGGCCAGCCTGCGGCCCGACGCCACCGCGCCGTCGGATTCCGCGCTGCTGTCAAAGATCCATACCGGCGCCTGCTAGCGCGTCGTGCAGGGCGTCGGCGATGGCCGGCGCCGACGCCGCCACGTACTCGGCACCGGGAGCGGTCGGCAACCACACCGTCGCTCCCGCCTCTGCGGCGATCAGCGCCGCCGCGGCCCAGTCCCAGACCTGGACGCCCTCTTCGTAGTAGGCGTCCAACCGGCCTGCGGCGACCATGCACAGGTCGAGCGCACACGAGCCGATGCGGCGAACGTCCCGCACCGAGGGCAGCACCTGGGCCAGCACCGCGGCCTGACGCGCGCGCTGGCCGGGATCGTAGGCGAACCCGGTCCCCAGCAGCGTCATGGACAGGTCCTGGACACCGCTGCACCGCAGCGGGCTCCGGACCCCGTCCCGCACCACCTCGGCACCATGCCCCAGGGCAGCCGAGTACACCTCACCGGCAGGCACATCGGCCACGGCTCCGGCCACCGACCGCCCGTCGTACTGCACGGCCACCGACACCGCATAGGCCGGTATCCCGTAGACGAAGTTGACCGTGCCGTCGATCGGGTCGAGCACCCAGCTCAGCCCCGGGCGGTCATCCTGCTGACCGCCCTCCTCCTCCCCCAGGATCGCCTCTTCGGGCCGCAACACCGCCAGCCGCTCGCGCAGCCACCGTTCGGTTTCGGTGTCGACGATCGTGACGGGGTCGGTCGGGGTGCTCTTAGATCTCACGGCACCGGAAGCCACCGGGCCGCCCGAGGGCTCGACGGCGCCGAACACCTCGGCGCGGCGGCGGGCGACGAACTCGGCGGCTTCGGTGGCCAGCTGCTCGGCCACCACCCGCAAGGCGGGAGCATCGAAACTGTTGTCGGTCACGGCCCTATCGCAGCATCTTCTGCCCGAAATGTCGCTTCGCGGTGGATGTCAGACCACCCGCGGGTGCGATGTTCAACGACTAGGGTGAGGTCGCGCCTTGGTTTGTCCCCATCCTGTCCGACAGCCTGCTCACCGCCTGTCCCACAAAGGAGCACCCATGACCGCACCCGATGCACCCGCGGCAGATCCGGTTCCCGCCGCCGAAGCCCCACGCCGCGGATTCGGCGTCGACGTGGGCGGCAGCGGCATCAAAGGCGGCATCGTCGACCTCGATACCGGGCAGCTCATCGGCGAGCGGTTCAAGCTCGACACGCCGCAGCCGTCCACCCCCGAATCGGTGGCGAAAACGGTGGCTGCGGTGGTGGCCGAGTTCGGCTGGACCGGCAGCGTCGGCGTCACCTACCCGGGCGTCGTCACCGACGGCGTCGTGCGCACCGCGGCCAATGTCGACAAGGGCTGGATCGGGGTGAACGCCGCCGAGGTGATCAGCGCCGCGCTCGGCGGGTTGCCGGTGCGTGTACTCAACGACGCCGACGCGGCAGGCCTTGCCGAGGAGCGCTACGGGGCGGGCAAGGACAACTCCGGTGTCGTGGTGCTGCTGACCTTCGGCACCGGCATCGGCTCGGCGGTGATCCACAACGGTGTGTTGTTGCCCAACACCGAATTTGGCCACCTGGAAGTGGACGGCAAGGAGGCCGAACACCGCGCCGCATCCTCGGTCAAGGAGCGCAAGGAGTGGAGTTACGCGCGGTGGACCGAAGAGGTCAACAAGGTGCTGGTGACGATCGAGAACGCGATCTGGCCGGACCTGTTCATCGCAGGCGGCGGCATCAGCCGCAAGTCCGACAAGTGGCTGCCACTGCTGAAGATCCGCACCCCGATCGTTCCGGCGGCTTTGCTGAACACGGCCGGCATCGTGGGCGCGGCCATGGCCAGTCAGGACCAGGAGCCCGCCGGCACGCAGGCTACCGCCGGGTAACTTTGCCGCTTTCGGTCGGTCACGTGCCGAAATTTGCCGCTCGGCACGGTGAACACCCACACTGTCGTTACAATGGTCTTCGGCGGCCGCCTACCGAATAGCGGTGAATATCCCCAGCCGATAAGAACGCCAACATTCGATAGCAGACGCTTTCGGTGGAGTATGCCCATGCTCGCCGAGAAATTTCGTGAGACCGAAAGGGTGTACGTGGCAGCGACAAAGGCAAGCCCGGCGACCGACGAGCCGGTGAAGCGCACCGCTACCAAGACTCCCGCCAAGAAGGCCCCGGCCAAGCGGGCAGCCAAGAGCACCGCGGCCAAGGCCGAGGGCGGCACCGCCACCAAGCGCGCTCCCGCCAAGAAGGCGCCCGCCAAGAAGGCCACCAAGGCCGCGGCGGGCAAGCCTGAGGACGTCAATGACGATCTCGAGACCGGCGACGACCTGGAAGCGGGTCCCGGCGAAGATCTCGACGTAGAGGACACCGACCTCGAGCTCGACGACGACCTCGACACGGATGACGACGTCGAGGACGCGGGCGACGACGAGGACGAGGACGAGGCTGAGGAAGGCAAGGCCGCCAAGGCCGCCGCACCGGCCAAGGCGGCCAAGGCCGACGAGGACCACCCCGAGCCGTCCGAGAAGGACAAGGCATCCGGCGACTTCGTGTGGGATGAGGAAGAGTCCGAGGCGCTGCGGCAGGCACGCAAGGACGCCGAGCTGACGGCTTCGGCCGACTCGGTCCGCGCCTACCTCAAGCAGATCGGCAAGGTCGCCCTCCTCAACGCCGAGGAAGAGGTCGAGCTCGCCAAGCGCATCGAGGCCGGGCTGTTCGCCACCCAGAAGATGGCCGAGTTCGCCGAGAAGGGCGAAAAGCTCACCACTCAGGTGCGACGCGACTTCCAGTGGATCTGCCGTGACGGAGATCGCGCGAAAAACCATCTGCTGGAAGCCAACCTGCGTCTGGTGGTGTCGCTGGCCAAGCGCTACACCGGCCGCGGCATGGCGTTCCTGGACCTGATCCAGGAAGGCAACCTGGGCCTGATCCGTGCGGTCGAGAAGTTCGACTACACCAAGGGCTACAAGTTCTCCACGTACGCCACCTGGTGGATCCGCCAGGCCATCACCCGCGCCATGGCCGACCAGGCCCGCACCATCCGTATCCCGGTGCACATGGTCGAGGTCATCAACAAGCTCGGCCGCATCCAGCGCGAGCTGCTGCAGGACCTGGGTCGCGAACCCACGCCCGAAGAGCTGGCCAAGGAAATGGACATCACGCCGGAGAAGGTGCTGGAGATCCAGCAGTACGCGCGTGAGCCCATCTCGCTGGACCAGACCATCGGCGACGAGGGGGACAGCCAGCTCGGTGACTTCATCGAGGACTCCGAGGCCGTGGTGGCCGTCGACGCCGTGTCCTTCACGCTGCTGCAGGATCAGCTGCAGTCCGTGCTGGAGACGCTGTCCGAGCGTGAGGCCGGCGTGGTCCGGCTGCGGTTCGGCCTGACCGACGGTCAGCCTCGCACCCTTGACGAGATCGGCCAGGTCTACGGCGTGACCCGCGAGCGCATCCGCCAGATCGAGTCCAAGACCATGAGCAAGCTGCGTCACCCGAGCCGCTCCCAGGTGCTGCGCGACTACCTGGACTAGTCCGCTCGACCAGCCACGACGACATCGGCCCCCTCCGTCTGACGGAGGGGGCCGATTTCTTGCCGCCGGCGCGGCGAAACTACGCCGGCCTACCCGCGGTCATCAGCCGTCCGAATCGGCCGAAGCCTTGTCGGAACCCGCGGCATCGCGCGAAGCGCTTGGCGCGCCCGCACTTTCGGACACCTTCTTGGTGGCACCGGTGATGCTGCCGATCGACGACCTCACCGTCGACCTGAGCTGATCGGCGGCATCGGAAACCGCGGTACGCACCTGCTCACCGGCGCGCTTGACATCGACGAAGGCCTTGCCGGGCCTGACCATGTTGCCGGCGGTCAGGTCGGTCGCACCGTTGCCCCGCACCGCGGAGGTGACCTTCGGGGTCGCACCGGCGCGATCGGAACCGGTCGATTCCGACGCTTCCTTCGGATCGGCCACCGCAGCGTTCAACGGCTTCAGCAGGTCCGTGACCGAACCGGTGTTCGGGAAAACGCTCTTGGCCGTGTCGGACATCTTGTCGGTGAGCTCCGACACCGCATCGGAATCCGGATTGCGTACCTCATCGATGGCTTTGCCGACCCGCTTGATGACCTCGGCATTGATCGCCCGGTTGAACTTGGCCACCGAGAAGGACGCGTCGGCCACACTGCGGTTGATCGCCGTCGCAACCTTGATCACGTCACCGGTGGCGAACGAGTCGGTGACCTGCTTCATGGCGGCTTCGAGCTGGCGGGTCAGCGTCCGCACCTGTAGCCCGACCTCATGCCCGAATGTGGGCTCGGGGCTGAACCGCTGGCCGTTCCAGTCCACCAATGTCCAGCCGTCCTCGGGGTTTCCCTCGATGACGACGTAGTCGGTGTTGCCCAGCGCGTGCTGGCTCAGCAGCATGCCCTTCTCCGCCAAGGTGAGGTTCTTGGCATTCATCATGGTCCAGAACATGATGGTGCCGCCGTGCGAGAACACGACGACGTTGCGGTCGCCCTTGTCGTACATGGTCTTCAACGCGCCGTCGACGCGCGCGTCGAACTCATTGCCGTCGATCGAACCCGGGATGCGTGCGCCGAGTTGACCGGCGAACGCCCAGGCGATCGGGGCCTTGAGGTAACCGCCGAGTGCCCCGCTCTCGGGAGTGCCCTCGTAGTCGCCGGCCTCGATCTCCTGCAGGCCGGGCAGCACCTGGATCGGCAGACCCAGATAGGCCGACATCGGTTCTGCCGTCTGCTGGGTACGGATCATCTGCGACGCATAGATGGCGTCATAGTTGTTGTCCCCCAGCTTGTCGGCCACTGCCCGGGCCTGCTCTCGCCCCAGCGGGGTGAGCGACGGGCCCGGCGTCGAGGTGTCGATGTTCCCCGACGTGTTGCCCGCGGATTGACCGTGCCGCACAAAAGTCACCCGCATGTTCTCGGCGGCCCACGCCGGCAGCACGGACATCACGAAGAAGCCGATGGCAGTGAGCATGATGCTAAGGGCTCTCCATCTCGTTCTCGAACGACGACGCACAGCGGGTACGGCGCCGTTGTCGAACTTGCTATGTCGGTCCATTGCCTCTCCATCTATTTGGTTGTCGAGCACGCCGTGATGACGGCCCGGAATTGCCCGGCCCTTGGCGGATTTCGCGCTTGGGAGCGACGCTCGAACCGACCGCCTCGGTATGTCCGATGCCTCAGCGGGCCCGGCCATGTGATCGTGCGCACCCCCCGCACATCCCGGAACTGCTGTCTCGCTCAGCGGTACAAGACTTTTGGCGGTGTGGTATAGCCGGGGTGCGGCCCGCACCCGTTCGGGCCTCAATCGTGCTGGCCGAGAGCCGGACTCGTTGATCCCGCTGCGCGGAACACACACCCCGGGGCCGGCGCCAATGTGGTTTGGTGGGATGCAGGACCGGTTGCCGGGTACCGACAACCCGACGAAAAGGCGGAAATGAAAGTCGATCCGGAGATCGCGGAACTACTGCCCGTACTGAATGCCGGCTTTCCTGCTGTCGAGACGATGAGCGGGGCCGAAGCCAGGGCCGCCGTGCGGTCCCGGTATCGGCCGACAGACCGACCACAGCCCATCGGGTCAGTCGAGGACCGGACGATACCGGGACCCGGGGGTGATATTCCCGTCCGGATCTATTGGCCGGAAACGTCTTCCGATGCCCCGGCACCGATGGTGGTGTTCGCGCACGGCGGCGGATTCGTGTTCTGCGACCTCGACACGCACGACGACCTGTGCCGGTCGCTGTCCAACGGCATCGGCGCGGCGGTGGTGTCCGTCGACTACCGGCTGGCGCCGGAGTCACGTTGGCCGGCAGCCGCCGACGACGTGTACGCCGCATTGTGCTGGGTTGCGCGCAACGCCGACGAACTCGGCGGCGACGCCTCGAAGATCGTCGTCGCCGGCGACAGCGCCGGCGGCAACCTCGCCGCCGTCACCACGATCCTCGCCCGCGATCGCGGCGGTCCGGACATCGCGTGTCAGGCGCTGCTGTATCCGGTGACTGCCGCGGACTTCGACACCGAGTCCTACCGCCGGTTCGAGACGGGGTTCTACAACACCCGTGCCGCCATGGCGTGGTACTGGGACCAGTACGTTCCGGACGCGGACGACCGCGCCCACCCCCATGCGTCGCCACTACGCGCGGATCTGTCCGGACTGCCACCGGCAGTGGTGATCACCGCGGGTTTCGACCCGCTGCACTCCGAAGGCGAAGGCTATGCCGAAGCGCTTGCAGCCCAGGGTGTTCCGGTCGCGCACCGGAGTTTCTCCGGCGCCATCCACGGGTTCATGACCATGCCGGCACTCACCCTAGCCGGCACCGCCAGGCGGCAGGTGTGCGCCGACATCCGAGCGGTGCTGGACCGCGACGGCTGACCGATCCCTGTGCCGGAGGTCGGCGCCCGAAGCAGCCGGCCCCCGCAGGGACCGCCGCTAGACGGTCAGATCCTGGTGGATGTCGAAGCCCTTGTAGCCGGCCGCTGCGACGTCGGCGATGATCTCGCCGTACACGCCGAAGCCGCCGACGAACGGCATGAACACCCGCGGCCGGCCCGGGATGTTCGCCCCGAGGTACCACGAATTGGCCTGCGGCATAAGCGTTCCAGCGGCACGGCGGGTGCACTCAGCCACCCACTCGGCCGCCGCGTCCTCGCGCGCCTCGATCGCCGGAGCGCTCTGAGCATCGAGATAGGCGATCGCGTCGGCCACCCAGTTCAGGTGCAACTCCGAATGCAGCACCATGTTGGCCAGCACCGAAGGCGCGCCTGGACCGGCGATGTTGAACAGGTTCGGGAAGCCCGGGACACCGAGGCCGAGGTAGGTCTCCGGCCCCTCGGCCCACGCCTCATTGAGGGTCCGGCCGCCCCGGCCCACCACGTTGAGCTTCTGGACCGATCCGGTCATCGCGTCGAATCCGGTGGCCAGCACCAGTGCGTCGAGCTCGTAGTGCTCCTCGGTGGTGTCGAGACCGGAGGCGTCGATCCGCTCGATCGGCGTGGCCCGCAGATTCACCAACGAGACGTTGCCCCGGTTGAAGGTCTGGAAGTAGTTGTCGTCGGTACAGATTCGCTTGGCGCCGATCGGATGATCCTTCGGGATCAACACGTCGGCCACGGCGGGATCGTCGATCACGGCCCGCACCTTCTGCTCCCAGAACAGGCGCGCGGTGTCGTTGGCCTCGATGGTGAGCAGCTGATCCGGGAAGGCCTTGGAGAACAACACACCGCCCAATTCCCAGCGCCGCTCATAGGCCTGCTGCAGTTCCTCGGCGGAGACCTCCAGGGCGGACTTGGGATGAGGCTGGTGCGGTGAGCCGCCACCACTGAGCATCGAGAGCCTGCGCCGCTCGGTGTAACCAGCCTTCTGCGCGGCCCGCGTCTCGTCGTCGAGCGGAATGTTGCCGGCCGGCACGCTGTAGTTCGGGGTGCGCTGGAAGACGTAGAGCTGTGCGGCTTCTTTGGCGATGTACGGGATCGCCTGGATGCCCGAGGATCCGGTGCCGATCACGCCGACCCGCTTGCCCGTGAAATCAACACCTTCGTGCGGCCAGTGCGCGGTGTGGTAGACCTCGCCGGCGAACGAATCGAGGCCCTCGATCGCCGGGATGTTCGCGTTCGACAGGGGCCCGACCGCCAGGATGCAGAACCGCGCGGACACCACGTCGCCGCGGTCGGTGCGGACCTGCCAGCGCAGCGTCTTCTCGTCGAGCACCATGTCGGTCACGCGGGTCCCGAAGGAGATGTCACGCCGCAGGTCGAACCGGTCGGCCACGTGGTTGAGGTAGGCCAGGATCTCCGGCTGGGTGGCGTACTTCTCGGTCCAGTTCCACTCCTGCTCAAGGTCGGAATCGAACGAGTAGGAGTAGTCGACGCTCTCGACGTCGCAGCGGGCGCCCGGATAGCGGTTCCAGTACCAGACGCCGCCCACCCCGTCGGCGGCCTCGAACACCCGCACCGAAAGGCCCTGCTCGCGAAAGCGGTGCAGTGCGTACAGCCCGGCGAAACCGGCTCCCACGACAACGACATCCACCTCCGCGGAGGTGCGTTCGGCGGTACCTGACGGAGCTGGCTGGGCTGTCACTGTGTTGCCTTTCACTTCAAGATTCGACTTGTCACGTTACGAACCAGGGTGTGCGGCGGACACCCGTTGTCTCACTCACCGGTACGAGGGGCCTCCGGGCTCCGCAGCAAACGGCGCCGGGGCGGGCCGCAGTTACCCTCCGCCGGAACTGAAGTCTGTCTGACCGGTAATTTCGCACCGGACCATGGGCTGATTCCGAATAGGTTCGGGCGTCCACGTCTGGGTGTCTGGCGAACGGGGGAAGGAGTGAAGCGGTTGCCGGGCATGGATGCCATGTTCGTGTCGATGGAGGGCACGGAGTGGCCCCAGCACTGCTCCCGCTGAATGGGACTTTCCGGCACGCCAACACCGCGACGAATATCGTGGCGTTCATACCCGACGGTGCTGCGGCGAGGATCGACACTGAATCCAGCCGACATTCACCCTGAAAGGAAGTTGTTGGGATGCAAGCAGATTCGGATAGCTTGTCGGACGTCGTGGCGATCGTCACCGGCGGCGCACGCGGCCTCGGCGCGGCGTTCGCTCAGCACATCGTCGCGCGTGGCGGCAAGGTGGTGATCTCCGACGTCCTCGATGATGACGGCGCCGCGCTGGCCGCCGCGCTGGGGGCCAATGCCCGTTACGTCCACCTCGACGTGACCGATGCGGCACAGTGGAAATCCGCGGTCGAGCTGACCCTGGCCGAGTTCGGCAAACTGAACGGCCTGGTGAACAACGCAGGCATCTCGACCGGACAGTTCATCGAGCACGAGCCACTCGACCACTTCCGCACCGTGCTCGAGATCAACCTGGTCGGCGTCTTCAACGGCCTTCAGGCGGTCATCGCCCCGATGCGCGCGGCCGGCGGAGGTTCCATCGTCAACATCTCCTCGGCCGCCGGCCTGATGGGCCTGGCGCTGACCGCCGGGTACGGCGCGTCCAAATGGGGCGTGCGCGGGCTGAGCAAGATCGCCGCGGTCGAACTGGGTCCGGACCGCATCCGGGTGAATTCGGTGCATCCCGGCATGACCTACACGCCGATGACCGCACAGATCGGCATCGAACGGGGTGAGGGCAACTATCCCAACACCCCGATGGGCCGCGTCGGCGAGGCCGACGAGATCGCCGGCGCCGTCGGCTACCTGCTGTCCGGCGCCTCCACCTACGTCACCGGCGCCGAGATCGCCGTCGACGGCGGCTGGACCACCGGTCCGACCGTGAAATACGTGATGGGACAGTGATAGTGATGAATCGACTTGAGGGCCGCCGGATCCTGGTGACCGGCGCAGGATCCGGCATCGGACAGGCCACCGCGCTGCGACTGCTCGACGAGGGCGCCGCGGTGGTGGGCGCCGACATCTCGGCCGACGGGCTGGAGGCCACCCGGCAGAGCGCGCAGCAGGCCGGCACCTCGGACCGGTTCACGGTGCTGACGATGGACATCGGCGACGAGGCCTCGGTGATCGAGGGCGCGCGAACCGCGGTCGAGGCGCTCGGCGGCCTCGACTCGGTGGTCAACGCCGCGGGCATGTTGCGCGCGGTGCACACCCATGAGATGAGCCTGCAGGCCTGGAACCAGATCATCGCCGTCAATCTCACCGGGACATTCCTGGTGATCCGTGAAACCCTGCCGGCGCTGCTGGAGAATCCGCGGAGCGCGATCGTGAACTTCAGCTCGACCTCGGCGGCGTTCGCGCATCCGTACATGGCGGCCTACGCGGCCAGCAAGGGCGGAATCCAGGCGATGACGCACTCACTCGCGCTGGAGTACGGCAAGCAGGGTCTGCGAGCCGTCAGTGTGGCGCCGGGCAGCATCAAGTCCGGAATCACCGACGCCACACCGGGACTCGTTCCCGCCGACAGCGACTGGTCGTTGTTCGCCAAGCTGTCGCCGATCATGCCGACCACCTTGGCCTCCGGCGGTGCCGGGATGGGTGACCCGTCCGCGGTCGCCGGCGTGATCGCGATGCTGGTCTCCGACGACGGCGCGTTCATCAGTGGCACCGAGATCCGGATCGACGGTGGAACCCACGCCTGATCACCGGCAACGAAAACGGTGGGCGGCGCTGACAATCAGCGCCGCCCACCGTTTTTCCGTCAGTTACGGGGCTACCGCCCTTGACTCGCCGACCACGGTCGCAAGCCCGACGTGCGCATCCCGCCACCACCGCTGCACCGGGCTGGTTCGGCGCAGCGCGTCAACGCTTGAGTGACAGACGATCTCATCGATCGCACGCACCGCCCTGCGGGCTGCGGCGATCTGATCGCGGCGCGCACGTGCCCGCATACCGGGGTCGATGGGCCCGTCCAATACCCGGTTGAACGAGGCCGTCAGCGTGTCGAGCAACGCCAGCCGCGACGCCCGGATCTCGGCGGCCGCGTGTTCGGAGACCGGGCCGTCGGAGTCCACTGTCCCGACATGCTGGGCCAGGGCGCCCTCGGCCATGCCGATCACCGCGGCCGTGATGCCCAGCGGCGCAATGGTGCTCAGCGGAATGTGGTAGATCGGATTGCGCAGACCCGCGTGTCCCGCCGCGGTGCCGTCGACGATGCTGTTGTGATTCAACAGCCGATGCCCGGGAATGAACACGTCGGCGATCGTGATGCTCTTGCTTCCGGTGCCGATCAACCCGATCGCATCCCAGGATTCCTCGACGATGCACAGATCTGACCGCGGGACGAGCGAGTAGCCGAGCCCGTTGCTATCGCCCGTGCCGACCACACGGGCCCCGACGACAACCCACTCGCAGTGGTCGATCGCCGCGACCGACCGCCACTCGCCCGAGAGCCGATAGCCGCCGTCGACAGGCAGGAGCAGTCCGGCCGGCGTGTGCGCCGAGGCGATCCAGATATCGGAGTCCGCCTCCCACACCTCGTCGCGCAGACGCCGGTCGGCCGAGGCCAATGCCCATGGCGGCACGCCGACCGAACCGGCGACCCAACCCGCTGACCCGTCGAGCCGGGCGATCTCGAGAACGGCCTCGGCGAAGTCGCCGGGATGGGTCTCGATACCGCCGAACTCCGCGGGCTGCAGCATGTGCATCACCCCGGACTCGCGCAGCGCATCGACCGTCCGGTTGTCGAGCCGGCCGAGCGTCTCGTTGACGGGCCCGAGTGCCTGTATCCGATCGGCATTCTCATTGATGCCGTCCAGAACGTCCCTGGTCATTTCAACACCACGCATCCAAAACTCCCTTGTCGCGCGTACCGCGTGCTGACCACCATGGTCGGGTACCGCAATCAGGTGGTTGCGGCAGCATCCCGCTGAGTGAGATCGTGAGTGACTCACTGTTCGACGTCCTAGGGGGCGCAGGTGCCGGCATCCACCAGCAACGCGACATCACTACCACGCGCCGAACAACGGGAGACGGCCGTGTCGATGGTGGATCGCGTGGCCCTGATCCTCAACGTCTTCGACGAGCCCGGCAAGCACCTGCGGCTGGACCAGATCGCGGGCCGCACGGGCCTTCCCCGGTCCTCGGTGCACCGGATTCTCAAGCAGTTGCACAGCGCCGGCCTCCTGCAACACCGCCCCGATGGCTATGCGCTGGCCGCCTCCCCGCTGCCCGTGACCAGGATGGTCGACCACTCGCAGTTGCGCAGCGTGGCATCGCCGACCCTGTCGCGCCTGCATGCCGACACCGGACTGGTGGTTCACCTCGGCGTGCTGTTCGGCGGTGACGTGGTCTACCTCGACAAGGTGGCCGGCCGCAACAGTGCTGTGGTGCCGACCCGCGTCGCCGGGCACTCGCCCGCGCACGCCAGCGCATTGGGGAAGACCATGCTGGCCCAGCTTCCCGCCGAGGAGGTGGACGCCGTCCTGGGGCCACGGCTGACCCGGTCCACCCGATCCACCATCAGCGATCTGGAGACCCTGCACCGGGAACTGGCCCGGATCCGGTCCCGGCACGGGCTCGCCTACGACAACGAGGAGTTGGCGATCGGACTGACCAGCGTGGCGGCCCCACTTCGGTCGGCCGACGGCGAGGTGGCGGGCCTGTCCCTGACCGGCGCGGTGCCGTTGCACCGTCTGCAGCGAACCGCCCCGTTCGTGATCCGTGCGGCCCGGCACATCTCCCAGCAACTGGGAGCCGGCCGGGATGCGGTGTCGGCCTCCCCGTCGCACGCGCAGGCCACCGACAACCTGTTGTCCCGCGTGCTGCGGACGCTGACCTCTGACGCGTGGGTCTGAAGGCGGCGGCTACCAGAGGATCTCGTCGACCTCCATGCCGAACGAGTGACGGCCGACGAGGGCCAACACCTGCTCCACGTTGCTGGCCACGTGGGTCTGCGCCGTCTGGACGTCGCGCCACACCCGTTCCACCAATGGGTCCTCGATATCACGGCCGCCCGAGTGCGCGATGAACGTCCGGATCGCCGCGACGGCACGCTCGGAGGCCAGCACCTGGTCGCGCCGCGACCGCAGCACCAGGTCGCTGTCCGGGGTGAGGTCGGCACGGACACAGTCCATGAGATCGCCGAGGTTGCGTTCGATCTGCCGGACCGACAACTCGAGATCGCTGCACGCCATCGCCACCGGATCAACCGACGAGCCGGCCCGGGGCCGCAACGCCGAAAGGATGTTCTCGGCGGCGCCGAGCAGAGGAGCCGTGCCGGTGTGGGTGTACATGGTCGGTTGCGGCAATCGGTACAGCGGAGCCAGCCTGCCGAGCTGCTCGCCGCTGACCCAGCCGAACGTGCGGTACCGCGGCACAACCGCACCCGAGACGACGACATCGTGCGCACCGATACCGCGCAATCCCACGCTGTTCCAACTCGATTCCACGACGTAGTCGGCTCGTGGCACCAGGGCCACCAGGAAATCCTGGGCCGCACCGTCCTCGCCGACCAGCACCGCTGCGGCCATGAGCCACGACGAGTGCAGGATTCCGGTGCACCGGCTCCACCGGCCGGATAACCGGAAGTCGTCACCGATTCGTTCGAGCCGGCCGGTCGGGGCGTACGACTCACAGAGCAGGGTCCGCGGATCCCGGCCCCAGACGTCGCGCTGGGCCTGCTCGTCGAACAGCGACAGATGCCAGGTGTTGACCCCCAACCACCCGGCCAGCCAGCCGGTGGAGGTACATGCCGCGGAAAGGTCGCGCGTGACCGCCAGGTACTCGGCCGGATCGGCCTCCATCCCGCCGAACGCCTTGGGTTGCAGCATCGCAAAGAAACCCGCGTCGTGCAGGCCGCCGATCACCGAGGGGTCGACGGCCCCCGTGTGGTCGACATCGGCGGCGGCCTGGGCGATCGCCGGCAGTGCCTGGCGCACTGCGGCGCGCACATTCTGCGTCATCAGTGCCGCCCTGTCCTGCCCGTCGGGTATGTCACCATCGTGGATACCATTCGTCGCCCCTCCCAGGAGGTCATATGGCCGAGCCGCCCGCTGCGCGCGGCGTCGATCCCGGCGTCTCGGCTACTGAATCGATTGCCGTCCTGCGCGAGCCGTCGTCGCGGTTGCTGCAGCCGGCCCATTACGGCGGGCGTGCGGTGTCCCGATCGGCTTCGGAGGCAGTCGATTTCGTCACCGCCGTGGCCGGCCTCGCCGAGCGCGACGGGTCGGGCGGGTGGTCGGCCGCGGCGGTCAATGCCGCCGCCTACACGGTGGCAGGCCTCGGCGACACTGCCGCCGAACGGGTGTGGGGCGCCGACGCCGGTGCGTTGGTCACCGCCGGCCGGGAACCGACGGGGCGGTTGACTCCTGACGGCGCGAACTTCCGGCTGACCGGTCAGTGGGAATCGGTGACGGCTGCCCTGTTCGCGGACTGGGTGCTGCTCAGCGCCCGGGAAGGGGATTCGGTCCGGTGTGTCCTTCTCCCCCGCGATGTGGTGCAGGTAGCCCGACAGGCCGGCGTGCGCGGCTTGGATTCGGCCGGAATCGGTGACGTCACGGCGTCCGATACGGTCATCGACGCACAAGCCGTGTTCCCGTATCCAGACGACAGTTCTTGTGACACCGGCGATTTCGACGATGCCCCACCTTCCTGCCTGGTACTCGACTGGGCCGGGCAGGCCGCTGCCGTCGTCGGCGCCGCCGCCGGCGTGTGGCAGGCACATGTCGGCCAGGTCCGCCAGCGGCTGGCCACCTCGTACGGCAGCGAGGACACCACGGAACTGACATCGTCGGCGGTGCTGGTAGCCAAGGCGGAATCTGACATCGACGCCGCGCGGCTGCAACTCGTCGCGGCGCTGAGCGCCGATGCCCCCGCCGCCGCGACGGCGCTGCGCCAGGCCGTCACCCGCGCCCGCAACGCCGCCGATCAACTGCTGAGCAGCGGCAGCCGCCACGCACTCGATGCGACGGATCCGGTGGCCCGCCTCTGGTTCGATGTCCTAGCCGGATACCGCCTGACGATTCGAAGCATCGGCGGGGATCCCAGCGCCGGCTGAACCTGCCCGCGCCGCCAGCTCCGCCAGCGCGTGCGGCACCCGGTCAGCGATGCCGTACGGGTCCGACACCTGATCGCCACAGGTCAGCACGCAGATCGCCATCTCGTCGCGGTAGCTCCACCCGGTGAAGTTCAACCCCATCGGGAACACGATGGGCCCCGAGGAGATGAGCTGTTCGATCGGTGCGCCGCCCCAGTACAGCGTGTTCTGCGGGCCGCGCATGTTGGACGCGATCAGGCTGAACATCGGGCGGCGCTTCATCTTGGCCCCGAGGATCGGCAGTACCCGCGAGTACAACCAGAACAGCGGCCAGTACTCCATCCAGTCGTGCTGCAGCCAGGCGTCACGCTCTGCCTGTACCTCACGCGCGGCGCGGGTCGCCGAGGCGATCGCGGCCAATCGCTCCACCGGATCGGCGATGTGGGTCGCGAGGTGGACGTTCCAGCGCGCCACCTTGTTACCCCACTCGGCCTCGGTTTCGGTTTCGTCCGGGCGCATCGAGACCGGCACCACCGCGGTCAAGCTTTCGTCGCTGAGCTGTCCGTTCTCGGCCAGGTAGTCGCGCAGGGCCCCACCGCAGATACTGAGGAAGACGTCGTTGATCGTGACGCCGAAAGCCTTTGACACCCGCTTGATCTCTGTCACGTCACAGCGCCGGTAGGCGAATCGGCGGCTGGCCGAGAACGGTTCGTTGAACGGCATGGCCGGCGCGGCGAATGCCTCTGCGTAACCGGGCTTTCCGGCCTTCTGCCGGCGGCGGATCACGCCGGTGACGGCCACGGTACGGGCGATGATGCTCGGAAAACGTGCCAGTGCCGCGATCTGGTGACGCAGGACCAGCGGCCACCAGATCCACGGTGCCGGGCGCCGCTCGTTCGGCAACGGCGTCGATTGCGGCTGCGGCAACGGAGTCTGCGGATCGGTGCTGTACAGGGTTTCCAGCAGCCGCAGAGATGCGGTGCCGTCGGCCACGGCGTGGTGGATCTTGAGCACCAGGGCGATGCGACCGTCGGCCAGACCCTCGACGAACCACAGTTGCCAGGCAGGCCGGTCGCGGTCCAGGGCCACCTCGAAGATCTCGCCGATCGTCGCGGCGAGCTCCTCGTCGCCACCGGGTGCGGGCGCAGTGGTCCGCTGCACGTGGTGGTTGATGTCGATCCGTGGCCGCGAAACCCACCACGGCCGGCCGAACCCCACCCGCGGGGACAGCAACTGCCACTGCATGGGCTCGATGTTGTCGACCCAGCCCTGCACCGCGGCCTTGAGCCGGTCGAACGTCAGTGGCTCGGACATCTGGCTCGGGTCGAGCACGACAGCCTTCATCGTGTGCTGCGGTTGGACGGAGCTCTCCCACGCCAGGAAGCTGTTGTCCTCACCCTTCAAACGCCGCATTCTCACCCTCGCTTGTCCGGCCGCCGATACGGCACTTTCTGTGGCTGCCATCACTCTTATCCAAACGTGTGTCCCAGTAGACAAGCTGTCCCGCCCAGCGAGACTCGGCAACCCGCAGCCGCCTCGCTGCGACCTACGGTTTGCGCCATGAAGCGAGCCATTCCGCGCCCTGCCAGCCTCGCCGCCAAGGTCAACCGGTTCCGGGTGATCGCCCGCAGCATCGCGGTGCTGCGCGAGTCAGGGCTGTCCGGTGGAGCTGCCGACGGCATCCGGCAGGCAAAGCTGGTCCGCCAGTTCGGCGGCTTCGCCGCCGTCATCGAAAGCGCCGCCACCCGCGACCCCAACGCCATCGCCATCACCGACGAATGGGGCGACGTGACGTTCGCCCAGCTCAACGATCGGGTCAACGCACTCGCCCGGGCCTGGAACTCCCGGGGAATCGGAGCGGGCTCGGTCATCGCGGCACTGTGCCGGGACCATCGGGGACTGGTCACCATCCTGGCCGCGGCCAGCAAGGTCGGGGCACAACTGCTGCTGATGAACACCGGCTTCGCCAAACCCCAGCTGGCCGATGTCGCGGCCCGCGAGAAGGTCAACGTGCTGATCTACGACGAGGAGTTCACCGACCTCGTCAGCGCCATCGATCCGGGCGTACGTCGTTTCCTGGCGTGGACCGATGACCGATCGACCTCCGACGTCGAAGGCTCGCTGGAAGGCCTGATCGCCGCCACCTCGCCGGCACCGGTGGCCGCACCCGCCAAGCCCGGCGGCATGACCCTGCTGACCAGCGGCACCACCGGCACACCCAAGGGCGCCCCGCGCGGCAAGACCTCTCCCCTGTTCTCGGCGCAGCTGTTGGACCGGGTGCCGCGGCGCCGCGGTCAGACCTGCATGCTGGCCGCCCCGATGTTCCACGGCACCGGACTCGGTCAGGCCGTGCTGTCGCTGGCGCTGGGCAACCGCCTGGTGCTGCGACGCAAGTTCAACCCCGAGGAGACGCTGCGCGCAGTCCAGAACCACGCCTGCGACGTGCTCGTCGTGGTGCCCACGATGCTGCAGCGAATTCTCGCCCTGCCCAAGGACATTCGCGACAAGTACGACACCTCGTCACTCAAGATCATCTTCGTCTCGGGGTCGGCTATGCCGCCCGACGTGGTCAAGCGCACCCTCGCCGAGTTCGGTCCGGTGCTCTACAACCTTTATGGCTCAACCGAACTCGCGGTAATGACGGTGGCGATGCCCGAGGACCTGCTGCACGATCCGCGCACCGCGGGCCGGGCACCGGTGGGATGCGCGGTGCGCCTGTACGACGATGCGGGCAACGAGATCACCGAACCGGGCGTGATCGGCCGGGTTTTCGCCGGCAGCGATGTGAGCTTCGCGGGCTACACCGACGGCCGCACCAAGGAATCGATCGAAGGGCTGCAGAGCAGCGGCGACGTCGGGCACTTCGACGACACCGGCCGGCTCTACATCGACGGCCGTGACGACGACATGGCGATCTGTGGCGGTGAGAACGTCTATCCGCTGGAGGTCGAGAATCTGATCACCAGTCATCCCGAGGTGGACGAGGTGGCGGTGATCGGGGTCAGCGACGACGATTTCGGTCAACGGCTCAATGCCTATGTGGTGCTGGTCGACGGCGCCACCCTGGCCCCCGACGACATCAAGGACTACGTGCGGGCGAACCTGGCCCGGTACAAGATCCCCCGGGACGTCGAGTTCCTGGGCAGGCTGCCCCGCAACGCCACCGGCAAGGTGCTTCGCGGTGAGCTGACCGGGGGTTCCAAGTGAGCGACTCCGAAACCATGAAGCGTGAGGTCGCCGGTCGGATGGGCGACGCGTTCGCCCCGATCCTCTCCGGCGGCAGCGACCCCATCGCCGCCGCGGCCGAGGTACGGGCCCGGCTCAAGGCCAGCCGCCGACCGGCCAGACCCATGCAGGTGAGCCGCGTCGAGAACCGTGCCATTCCCGGTCCCGCCGGTGAGATTCCGGTACGGATCTACCATCCGCTGGACCCCACCGACTCCCGCATCGACACTGACGCGGGACTACCTGTCCTCGTCTATTTCCACGGCGGCGGGTTCGTGCTGTGCGACCTCGACTCCCATGACTCGTGCTGCCGCAGGCTCGCCAACGGCATCGTCGCGATCGTGGTTTCGGTCGACTACCGGCTGGCGCCGGAGCATCCGTATCCCGCCGCGGTCGAAGATGCCTGGGCCGCAACCGAATGGGTGGCCGCCCACGTCGGCGACCTCGGCGGCGACCCTGACCGGCTGGTGATCGCGGGCGACAGCGCGGGCGGCAACCTGGCGGCGGTGGTGGCGATGACGGCACGGGACCGCGGCGGGCCGCACATCGCATTCCAGGTGCTGATCTACCCGGTGGTCGATCAGCGCCGTAAGTCCTCGCTGTCCAGCCCGCACACCAAGAGCGGGGTGCTGACCGCCGAGCACATGCAGTGGTTCACCGCGCAGTACCTCGGCGACAGCGGCGCACAGGCAGAGGTGTCGGCATCGCCGATTCTCGGTGACATGACCGGACTTCCGGATGCGCACGTGTTGACCGGGGCCCTGGATCCGCTGTGCGAGGAGGGCGAGGAATATGCCCGCATGCTCGCGGCCGGCGGCGCCGAAGTCAGCGTCCGGCGCTACGAGCGCGGCTTCCATGGATTCTTCAACCTCGCCGACCACCTCCCCGCCGCCGCCGAGGCCACCGAAGACGTGTGCGCCGTCGTTCGCGACGCCCTGTGCTCCACGACCACACCTGAAAACCATTGAAAGGCAACCCATGAAGCTGAGGAACACCCGCGCTCTGGTCACCGGCGCGAGCCGCGGACTGGGCAAGAGCATCGCCGAGGTGCTGGCCGCACGCGGCGTCGACGTCGCCGTGGTGGCCCGCGATGCCGAGTCGCTCAACCTGCTCGCCAAGGAGATCGGCGGCAAGGCCTACCCGACCGACCTCACCGATCCCGCCGCCGTCGAGGCACTGCTGGACCAGGTCGAGGCCGACGGCCCCGTCGACATCCTGGTCAACAATGCCGGAATCGACCGGGTCGGCCTGTTCCCCGACGCCAGCGCCTCCGACGTGCAGAACCTCCTGCAGGTCAACCTCGCCGCACCCCTGGAGTTGTGCCGCCAGGCCATGCCGCGGATGGTGCGCCGGGGCCGCGGTCACATCGTCAACGTGTCGTCCTACGGTGCGATCGCGCAGGGTCCCGGCGTCACGTTGTACGGCACCTCCAAGGCCGGCCTGAGCCATTTCACCGCCGGTATCCGCGCGGAGCTGCGGGGTAAGCCTGTGGGCACCACGCTCGTCCAGCTCGGCGAGGTGAGGACCGACATGATCGACCACATCCGGGAATTCACACCCGCGCGCAAGACGATCGAGCGGTTCGAACGCCTGCGGATGCTGCCTTCGTCCGCACTCGAGCCCGAGGTCGTGGCCACTGCCATCGCCGACGCCATCGAACGCAACAAGCGCCATGTCGTCATGCCGCGTCAGATCGTGGCCATGGCCAAGGTCACCGAGTTCCCCCGCCGGATGTCGGAGATCCTGCTGACCGGCATCGACCAGAACGAGAAGTAGCCATGGTGAACGCGAAGCTGATGGATCTGTCCGGCAAGGTCGCGATCGTCACCGGCGCCGCCCGCGGACAGGGTGAAGCCGAAGCGCGGTTGTTCGCCGCGCTCGGTGCCCGGGTGGTACTGACCGACGTCCTCGCCGAAGAGGGTGAGCCGGTCGCCGAATCGATCGGCCCCGCCGCCCGCTTCGTCCGCCACGATGTGGGCAGCGAAATCGATTGGCGCACAACCGTCGATACCGCGATGGCGGAGTTCGGACGGGTCGACGTGCTGGTCAACAATGCCGCCATCTGCAAGGTGGTGCCGCTGGCTGAGCAGGACACCGCCGGATTCGAGCAGATGCTGCGGGTCAATCTCATCGGCGCCTTCCTCGGCATGCAGGCCGTCACGGAACCGATGAAGGCCGCCGGCGGCGGCTCGATCGTCAACATCTCGTCACAGGCCGGTGTGCAGGGACTCGCGGGCTACACCGCATACGGCGCATCGAAGTGGGGCTTGCGCGGCATGTCGAAGGTCGCGGCAATCGAGCTGGGCCCGTTTGGCATTCGGGTCAACACCGTCTATCCCGGCATGATCGACACGCCGATGATCGCCCATCTCGAGGTGGAACGCGGTCTCGGAGGTCATCCCGGTGCGCCACTCACGCGCGTCGGTACCCCCGAAGAGGTTGCCGACGTCGTGGCATTCCTCGCCTCGGACGCATCGTCGTACATCACCGGCGCGGATCTGACCGTCGATGGTGGCGCCAGTGCCGGCCGCATTCCGGTGACGCCGGTTCACGCCGGCTGACCGCGATTCCGCGCTGCGCGCCCCCTCGACGCACAGCGCGGACTTCGCCGACCTCACGCCCCGGGCAGCACCAGGATCTTGACGTGCGCCTCGGGGTCACGCAGCGCCTCGAAAGCGTCGCCCAGCCCGTCCAGACCGACCCGGCCGGTGATGATCGCCTCGGCGTCGATCTCGCCGTCGGCCAGCCGCTTCAGCACGGTGTCATAGGCCTCATGGTAGGGGCCGTGGCCGAAGTTGATCGCGATCTGCCGGAACTGGGCGACCACCGGGATGATCGTCTCGTCACCGAAAGGTGAAGCCACGACCTGGATCCGGGATCCGAACGGCAAGGTGTGGGTCAGCGTGTTGAGGGTGCCGACGCGCCCGCTGCACTCGTAGGCGATGAGGATGCCATTACCGCCGCGGCCTTCCATGAGCATCGAATTCCACAGCTCGATGGGATCCTGCTCGTTCGGGTCGACCACGATGTCGGCACCCATCTTGAGTGCCAGCTCGCGGCGCTTGGGCGATGGCTCGGCGGCGATCACCGTGTGCGCACCGTGGGCCTTGGCCGCCAGGATCGTGCCGAGACCGATAGAGCCGCAACCGATCACCAGTGCGGCGTCGGCCTCGGTGAGCCCCGACTGCTGCACGTGCATCTCGCCGACGTGCAGCGGCTCGGCCAGCGTTGCGTGCTCGAGTGACAACCCGTCCGGCACCCTGCGCACCCAGAACCCGTCGACGACGATGAACTCGCCGAAGGCACCGTGGTATTCGTTCGAATAGCCGATGATCGTCGGTATGCCGGTGCCGGCCTCGGTGGCGACGCCGATACCCGCGACCCGGTCACCCACCTCGAAATCGGTGACGCCCGGACCGCATTCGACGACCGTGCCGGCGTACTCGTGTCCGAGCACGATGGGCTTGCTGTGGTCGAACACCGCGAGCGGGAAGCCCCCGGCGGCTGCGACCGACACGAACCGGCACGGATCCTTCGACATGCTCAGATCGCTGCCGCAGATGCCGCAGGCCACAACCTTGATGCGCAGTTGCCCGGGCCCGGTGGCCGGAGGCTCGGTGACGTCGGTGACGGTGAACGTGCCTTCGAAGTACTGCGCCGCGCGCATCAGGCCCCCTGCCCGGCGAGCTGCTCGGCAGGCTGGCCGTAATAGTCGGTGTGCGCCTTGGTGATCGCGCCGATGAGGCCGCCGAGAAGGTACTGGCTGTTGTCCTCGGCGAATTGCATGCTGGCCTGCCGGCCGACGTTGCGGTTCTTGAAGTGCGGGACGACCTCGGAGGCGAACAGTTCGTAGCTGCGCTTCGTGTCCTCCCAGCCGGCCATGTCCACATGCATGATCAGCAGCGTGCCGAATCCGCCGGTCTTCTCGATGAGACGCTCGATCTGCGCGATCGCATCCTCAGGCGTTCCGATGATGACCTGGCCGAACTCGCCCAGGTTGTCGGTGCGCCACTGGTTGATGATGCCCTCGGGGGTCTGCGCCCAGTCGGGGTTGATGCCCTGCTGGCGGTTGACGTATTCGGCGATGGCATGGATCCGGCGGCTGACGGCCCGCTCCGCGTCGGCGCGGGTCTCGGCGATGAACATCGGATTGACCAGGCGCCAGGTGGAGCGGTCCGCCCGGTGTCCGTTCTCGGCCGAAACCTTCTCGTAGACACCCCAGTTGCGGTCGAGCACGTCGAATCCGGTCGGTGAGCTGGCCGCCAGCGACAGCAGGGACAGCCCGTGCGTGCCGGCGAGCACCGACCCGTTCGGAGAGATGGTCGACGCGGTCGCCACCTCGATGCCTGCCGGATCGTAGGTGGGCAACTGGGCCCGCGCATCGCGGAGGGTGAACCAGTCGGTCTCCATGTTGACGACCTCGCCGCATAGCAGCCGAAGTACCGCCTCCAGCGCCTCGCCCTGCATGCGACGCTGGTCGCTCGGGTTGATCCCCATCATGTGCGCGTCCAGCGGGATCTTGCCCGGCCCGGTGCCGACGATCAGCCGGCCGCGGGTCTGCAGATCGAGTTGGGTGATGCGGTCCGCGGTGACCAGCGGGTGGTGGTAGGGCAGCGACATCACGCCGGTGCCGAAGCGGATGCGCTCGGTGCGCTCTGCTGCTGCGGCGATGAACATGTCTGGCGCAGGGACGATTTCAGACCCGGTCGAGTGGTGCTCACCCATCCACGCCTCGTCGAAGCCGAGATGGTCGAGGTGTTCCATCAGGTCGATGTCACGCCGCAGCTGCAGTGCCGGGTCGGCGTTGAGGGGGTGGTAGGGCGCCAGGAACGCCCCGAACTTGATCGAACTCGAATTCCACATGTCCCGGACGTTATCTGGATCAATTGATTGGATCAAGTGATCCATAAATTCAGCCGCGAAAGCTCCCGCTGGGTAGGACGGATCAGTTCAGGAACCGAGGAGGCGATCGACGCCGCCGACGACGAAACACACCAGGTCGTCGTAGAAATCGCGCAGTTCGTCCTCGTCGAGACGGCTGCCGTTACGGCGCCATTCGTCGGCCCGACTCAGCGCTTGGATGAAGTTCATGATCGAGATGGCCCAGCGCAGTTCCAGGCGCGCCGGGTCGGAATCCGGAAAGGCCCGCTGAACTTGGGTGAACAGTTCGTCGGGCAGGTGCTGCTCGGTAGCGAGAAGCACCGGATTGTTCTCCTGCGAGATCTGCGCGATGATCTTGATCCACCGCATTCCCCGGACCCGATGGCGCACCAGCAGTTTCAGATACGGCTCGGTGACCGCGCGGACCAGGGCGTCAGGACTCGGCGCGACCGGATCGGCGGCGAGTACCGCCACGTTGACCGCGATCTCGTCGCGCACCGGCGCACCGACGTCGGTGAGCACCGCGCGCAGCAGGTCATCCTTGGATCCGAAGTGGTAATGCACCGAGGCCGCACCGAGGCCCGCGGCGGCATTGACCGCGCGCACCGATACCGCATCGACCCCTTGAGCGGCGAACAATCGTTCGGCGGCCTTCACCAGGCGCAGCCGGGTGGCCGCGCCCTGCCGATTCTGGG
This sequence comes from Mycobacterium sp. DL99, assembly GCF_004762045.1. Taxonomy (GTDB): domain Bacteria; phylum Actinomycetota; class Actinomycetes; order Mycobacteriales; family Mycobacteriaceae; genus Mycobacterium. Next base: position 2,642,900 of record NZ_SJOM01000007.1, on the reverse strand, counting down.
CTGCGCCGGACACCCGACGAGCATGTCACGGGCCGCACCGGCCGCTGAGTGCGCTCTACCGCGACGGCGTGTCGCCGGTCAGCGGCGCGAACCGCCCCTGGTCGTCAGGCACATAGGCCGTGGTGCTCATCACAGCGCCCACCGGCAGCGGGCCGTACAGATGCGGGAAGAGCATCGATTCAGGGTCCGTCGGAACCCCCGGCTCCCAGCGCACCGGATCCATCAACTTCTCCGGATCGATGTGCAGCAGCACCAGGTCGCCGCGTCCGGAGTAGAGCCGGTTGGCCGGCAGATGGACCTGCCCCGGAGCCGAAAGGTGGACGAAGCCCTGCACCCCGAGTGAGTCCGGACGGTGTTCGCCGCTACGCTGAGCCGTCAGCCAGTCCTCGACGCTGCACAGGTGAACCAGGACACGCGGCGATGGATGCATACCGTCAGCTTGCCCCGCCAGCAACACGGCGGCCAAGTGAGACACGACACACCGGTGAACCATTGGGGAACAAGGCCGGAATCCAAAACGTCTGACAGAGTAGACATACGCAATCAAGGCGCCTTTGCCGAGATGCGCAGAGCAGAAGACGGAGGAGCCATGAACGCAACTCTGACAAGCCCCGAGCTAACCAGAGCCGATCGCTGCGATCGTTGCGGTGCGGCCGCACGCGTGCGCGCGAAGCTGCCCTCGGGGGCGGAGCTGCTCTTCTGCCAGCACCATGCCAATGAGCACGAGGCCAAGCTGGTCGAGCTGGCCGCAGTGCTCGAGACCAGCGCGGCCGAGGCATAACGGCCGTCGGCGCGGCACCTTTCGTAACCTCCGACACCACCCCGCCTGGGCAGGAGCACGTTTCGTCAGTAATGCTTGACTGGTCATGACTGGCCAGCCACTTCCAGTACCACCATCACGCCACCACATCTGGCACATCACTCGACGCACGTTGTCGAAGAGCTGGGACGACTCCATCTTCTCGGAGTCTGCGCAGGCGGCGTTCTGGTGCGCGTTGTCACTGCCTCCCCTCCTGTTGGGGATGCTCGGCAGCCTGGCCTACATCGCACCGTTGTTCGGGCCGGACACCTTGCCGACGATCCAGGATCAGCTGATCAACGCGGCGAACAGCTTCTTCTCCCCCAACGTCGTCAACGAGATCATCGAACCGACGATCCGTGACATCGTGCGGGGCGCCCGGGGCGAAGTGGTGTCCGTGGGCTTCGTGATCTCGTTGTGGGCCGGGTCGTCGGCAGTCTCGGCGTTCGTGGACTCCATCGTGGAGGCCCACGACCAGACGCCGTTGCGGCATCCGGTGCGGCAGCGCTTCTATGCGCTGGGGCTCTACGTGATCATGCTGGTCTCCGCCATCGGGGCCGCGCCGCTTCTGGCGCTGGGCCCGCGTGCGATCTCCGAACACATCCCGGACAGCTGGGACAACGTGCTGCGCTACGGGTATTACCCAGCGCTTTTCCTGGCGGTTTTCATCGGGGTGACCATTCTGTACCGGGTCTCGTTGCCTGCGCCGATCCCGACGCACCGACTGATGCTCGGCGCGATACTGGCCACCGTCGTGTTCCTGGTCGCCACATTCGGGCTGCGGATCTATCTGACCTGGATCACCAGCACCGGCTACACCTACGGCGCGCTGGCCACACCGATCGCGTTTCTACTGTTCGCGTTCTTCCTGGGTTTTGCCATCATGCTCGGCGCCGAACTCAATGCGGCCATTCAAGAGGAGTGGCCCGCGTCGGACACCCACGCCAGGAGACTGCGGGAATGGCTGGAGGACAAAGCCCTCAACGGCGGCCACAACAGCGGGGCCCAGGCACCGGCCGAAACCCGTGTGCCCGAGTCCGCCGAGCCGCCGCTACAGCCGCCTACTTCTTGAGCGATTCGTAGATCTTCTTGCAGTCGGGGCACACCGGAGAGCCCGGCTTGGCCGACTTCGTCACGGGGAACACCTCGCCGCACAGCGCGACCACATGCGTGCCCATGACGGCACTTTCGGCGATCTTGTTCTTCTTGACGTAATGAAAGAACTTGGGGGTGTCGTCGTCGGTCCCGTCGTCGACGCGTTCGTCGGTGTCCGGGCGCTCGATGGTCTGGGTCTGCATAGTTTTATTGTGCCTGGCTGCGGGGCATAGAGAAATCCGCCTGTCACCACCTGGTCCAGGTGTGGAACAGTAGAGGCATGAAACAAAGCCACGAGCTGAGTTTCGACGACGATTTCGGCGACGATTTCGGCAAGGAAGCCCGCCCGGTACTCATCACCAAAGCCGCACCCGCATACGAAGTGCAGCATCGCCAACGCGTCCGCAAGTACCTGACGCTGATGGCCTTCCGCATTCCGGCGCTCATCCTCGCGGCGGTCGCCTACAACATCTGGCAGAACGGGCTCATCTCGCTCGCGATCATCGCGGTGTCGATACCGCTGCCCTGGATGGCGGTGCTGATCGCAAACGATCGTCCCCCGCGCAGCGCCGAGGAGCCACGGCGCTACGCAGGTCGCGGCGAGCGGATTCCACTGTTCCCGACCGCGGAGCGGCCGGCGTTACAGAAGGAACCGTTCATGCCACCGCAACCGGACTCAGCGCGATCCGGCGACGATGCCCCAAGCTGAGCGGCTTCTTTAGCTATTCTCAGGACATTCTCAGGTCGCTTCGGAAAAACCGCAGCTCAACGGGCATGAATCCGGGGATCGGTGGGAACTCTCATGGCGTCTACGACGTTGTAGATCATGACAGTTCGAGCTGATCAGGAGGCCGTCATGGCAAATGCCACCACAAGCCGCGTCGACAGTGATCTGGACGCCCAGAGCCCTGCCGCCGACCTCGTGCGCGTGTATCTGAACGGCATCGGCAAAACGGCGTTGCTCAACGCCGCCGATGAGGTAGAGCTCGCAAAGCGCATCGAGGCAGGCTTGTACGCCCAGCACGTGCTGAACACCAAGAAGCGTCTGGGCGAGAACCGCAAGCGCGACCTGGCCACCGTCGTCCGCGACGGTGAGGCGGCCCGCCGGCATCTGCTGGAAGCCAACCTCCGCCTGGTGGTCTCGCTGGCCAAGCGGTACACGGGTCGCGGAATGCCGCTGCTGGACCTGATCCAGGAAGGCAACCTGGGTCTGATCCGCGCGATGGAGAAGTTCGACTACACCAAGGGCTTCAAGTTCTCCACGTACGCCACATGGTGGATCCGCCAGGCGATCACCCGCGGGATGGCGGACCAGAGCCGCACCATCCGTCTCCCCGTCCACCTGGTCGAGCAGGTCAACAAGCTGGCCCGGATCAAGCGTGAGATGCACCAGAACCTTGGCCGCGAGGCCACCGACGAGGAACTGGCCGAGGAGTCCGGCATTCCGGTCGAGAAGATCAACGATCTGCTGGAGCACAGCCGCGACCCGGTGAGCCTGGACATGCCGGTCGGCACCGACGAAGAAGCCCCGCTGGGCGACTTCATCGAAGACGAGAACGCGATGTCGGCCGAGAACGCCGTCATCTCCGAGCTGCTGCACACCGACATCCGCCACGTGCTGGCCACGCTCGACGAGCGCGAGCAGCAGGTGATCCGGTTGCGGTTCGGCCTCGACGACGGCCAGCCCCGCACCCTGGACCAGATCGGCAAGTTGTTCGGTCTGTCCCGCGAGCGGGTCCGCCAGATCGAGCGTGAGGTGATGGCCAAGCTCCGCAACGGCGAGCGTGCCGATCGGCTCCGCTCCTACGCCAGCTAGTCCCTCCTGACGATGTGCCCCGCCGGTTTCCGGCGGGGCACTTCGCATATCCAGGCATTTTCCCCGCATATCCTGGGGTTTTGCGCCACGATGTGACCTGCCCGACGCCGCTATGTTGCGCCGCAGTTCAAACGCCGGAAACGGTAGACTGTCCGGTGACGTTGGGGCTGGGAAGGCGCGCATGAACGATCTGGTCGATACCACCGAGATGTACCTGCGGACGATCTACGACCTCGAGGAAGAGGGCGTGGTGCCGCTGCGTGCCCGCATCGCCGAACGCCTCGACCAAAGTGGTCCGACGGTCAGCCAGACGGTGTCACGCATGGAGCGCGACGGCCTGCTGCACGTCGCCGGTGACCGCCACCTGGAGCTGACCGACAAGGGCCGTGCCCTCGCGGTCGCCGTGATGCGCAAGCACCGGCTGGCCGAACGGTTGCTCGTCGATGTGATCGGGTTGCCGTGGGAGGACGTCCACGCCGAGGCGTGCCGCTGGGAGCACGTGATGAGTGAGGACGTGGAGCGGCGCCTGGTCCAGGTGCTCGACAACCCCACCACCTCCCCGTTCGGCAACCCCATCCCGGGTCTGTCGGACCTGGGCGTCGGCGCCGCAGGCTTCGACGATGTCAGCCTGGTCCGGCTCACCGAACTCCCGGTCGGGTTGCCGGTGGCCGTGGTGGTGCGTCAGCTCACCGAGCACGTTCAGGGCGACACCGAGCTCATCGGCCGGCTCAAGGACGCCGGAGTGGTGCCGAACGCGCGGGTCACCGTCGAGGCCAACGACCACGGCGGCGTGATGATCGTGATCCCCGGGCACGAGCAGGTCGAGCTGCCCCATCACATGGCGCACGCGGTCCGCGTCGAGAAGGTCTAGCGACTCAACCGGCCCTGCGCCCCCACGCCCTTCGCCGCGGCAACTGGACGCCGAGCTGCTCAGCCAACCGATACCCGGTGGCCGCGAGCTCCCGGATCCGCTCGGGGCGCATCCCCGATTGCAGTGCGGTGTCGAGCATTCCGGCCATCCGGTGCGTCGGCCGCGCCTGCAAGGCGGCATCCAGCGATACCCCGGCCAGCGGACCGTCGCCGCGTGCATACGCCGAAAAAGCCAGCAGGACAAGCGCCTCCACGCGCCACGGCTCGGGCAGATTGCGGGCCGACAGAGCCCACAGGGCTTCGGCCTGCTCCGCGCACTCCCCCACCGCCAGCGCATAGAGCGTGTCGCGGACCCGGGGGTCGGCCAACCCGACAGCCAGCCGCGCCAACTCGGCACCACCGGGCACATCACCCTCAGCCAGCGCCAGGGCCGCCGTCATCGCGGCCTCGATGTCGCTGCGCACCTCGGCGTCGGGCCGAGTGTCCGGACAGCCGGGCCGCTGCGCCACGAGCGCCAACGGCCGTTTCATCGAGTCGCGCGCGACCGGATCCGGCCGGATCACCTGCAGCAGTTCGTCGCGGCTGGCGTAGAGCCGCCTACCGTCCAGCACCGCCGCTGCCGCCAGCGGCGACGCACTCGGGTCATCCACCCGCCCCTGTTCGCCACAACCGTCGGCGCAGTGCCAGAATCCGCCGACCGCCACCTTGTCCACCACATGCGCGGCATAGAGCTCGATGCCGTCGGCGGCGAGCGCCTGTTCCAGCACCGACGCCAGGTCGCGGTAGCGGTCGTCGCACACCCGGCAGTCCCTACTGTGGTCATCCACCACCACGGCGATCACCGCGTCCACGCCGGCTGTGGCGGCGAGGCCGACCAGGTGCGCGATGCGCTCGGTCATGTCCTCGGTCAGATCGGCGCGCATGACGCAGCCCAACTCGCCCCGGTCGACGGTGACCAGAACGAGGCTGCGGTGCGGGACGAATCCGAGCACCGCGGGCAGTGCGGCGATCAGCGCACCGGGACGGGTGAGATGGAAGTCGAACTCTGACGAGGATGGCGATGGTGTTGTCATGGCCCGACCGTGCCAACCGGCGCCGTCACGGATCGGCACCCGAGCCGTCGGTTGCGGCCGGCTGGGGATGGACTCTGTGCTGGGGATAACCAAAGGCATTTGTTCATCCGGTATTCGGTCTCGCCGACATGCGAGGAGCAGGCAACCGGCGTAGACAGGTTGTCCATGGGTTCGATGCAGGAGTACGACCTCGTCGTCATCGGTTCCGGTCCGGGGGGTCAACGCGCCGCCATCGCCGCGGCGAAGCTCGGCAAATCCGTTGCGGTGGTCGAACGGGGCATGATGCTCGGCGGTGTGTGCGTCAACACCGGCACCATCCCGTCCAAGACACTGCGGGAAGCCGTCGTCTACCTGACCGGCATGAGCCAGCGCGAACTCTACGGCGCGAGTTACCGCGTCAAGGACAAGATCACGCCGGCCGATCTGCTGTCGCGGACCCAGCACGTCATCGGCAAGGAGATCGACGTCGTGCGGTCCCAGCTGATGCGCAACCGGATCGAGCTCTACACCGGGCACGGCCGGTTCGCCGACGACCACACCATCGTCGTCGAGGACCCCAGCCGCGCCGAATTGGTCACTGTCCGTGGCCGTTTCATCGTCATCGCCACCGGAACCAAACCGGCCCGGCCCGCCGGCGTGACGTTCGACGACGCCCGGGTGCTCGATTCCGACGGCATCCTCGATCTCAAGACCCTGCCCACCTCCATGGTGGTGGTCGGCGCCGGAGTCATCGGGATCGAATACGCCTCGATGTTCGCCGCGCTCGGCACCAAGGTCACCGTGGTGGAGAAGCGCGACAGCATGCTCGAGTTCTGTGACCCCGAGATCATCGAGTCGCTGCGCTTCCATCTGCGCGACCTCGCGGTGACGTTCCGGTTCGGTGAAGAGGTCACCGGCGTCGACGTCGGCCCGTCCGGCACCGTGACCACCCTGGCCAGCGGCAAGCAGATCCCCGCGGAGACCGTGATGTATTCGGCTGGGCGCCAAGGCCAGACCGATCACCTCGATCTGGCGAACGCCGGCCTGGAATCCGACGCCCGCGGCCGCATCTACGTCGACGACAACTTCACCACCAAGGTGGACCACATCTATGCGGTGGGCGATGTCATCGGATTCCCGGCACTGGCCGCCACGTCGATGGAGCAGGGCCGGCTGGCGGCCTACCATGCCTTCGGCGAGCCCACCAAAGGCATGATGAGCCTGCAGCCGATCGGCATCTACTCGATCCCGGAGGTGTCCTTCGTCGGCGCGACCGAGGTCGATCTGACCAAGGATTCGATCCCCTACGAAGTCGGTATATCCCGCTACCGCGAACTGGCGCGCGGCCAGATCGCCGGGGACTCCTACGGGATGCTGAAACTACTGGTGTCCACCGAGGATCTGCGGGTGCTGGGCGTGCACATCTTCGGCACCAACGCCACCGAGATGGTGCACATCGGGCAGGCCGTGATGGGGTGCGGCGGCACCGTCGAATACCTCGTCGACGCGGTGTTCAACTATCCGACGTTCTCCGAGGCGTACAAGGTCGCGGCGCTGGACGTGATGAACAAGCTGCGCGCGCTCAACCAGTTCCGTTACTAGCAGTCGGATTCCAGCGCCGCGGGCGCCGCGTCGCCGGGTCCGCCCGCCTCGGCTCTGGCCAGCAATCGGTCGATCCGGCCATCGAAGTGTGGCGAGTAGGACACGTCGTCGTCGCATCCACCGCCGTCGAGCCCGCCGACCAACCCGGTCACCGTCGAGCCCGAAACCCACGGCGCGCCACTGAAACCGTCGGTCAGGCCCGCACAGGCCAGAGACGGGAACCCCTGCGGCGACCACGCGGTGGCGCCCCGGCAGGCCAGCGGGCTACCGCCCTCTCCCATCGGGTAGCCGGTCACCGTCACCGGAACACCCGGCGCAGGCGCTGACCCCAGGGCCAGCCCGCCGCCGGCCGCCCCGAGCAGGCTCGCGCCGGACCCGCCGGTGACCCGCACGATGGCGTAGTCGGCCTGCGGATCCTGCTCGGCGATCCAGCGCGGGTCCAGATACGCCGCCTCGACGTGCCAGGAATCGCCACCGCCCTCACCGAAGCCGGGAATGAACGTGGTGTCGACACCGTCGAGAAGGCAGTGCGCGGCCGTCAGGATGAGATCGCCGGACGTGCTGGCCAGCACCGATCCGCTGCAGGTGTGGGTCGTGGTGTCGCCGAGGAACAGTGCCCCCACCCGCCGGTCCGGCATCACCGACTCGGCCCCGGCCTGCGACAACGGGCTGGCCACGACCGACGGGCTGCTGGGCGGGACCGTTGTGGGGCCGGCGCCTGCGGTCCGGTTACCCGGCCCGGTGCACGCCGCGACCAGAGCGGTCACCGCCGCCGCCGCGACTGTGAGCTTCACCATCGGGGTCACCTGCATCATCACGATTTTGCCTGATCGCGCCGATTACCGCCGGAATGCCGGGCCCGACCCGGCGCGTTCGCATGCACAAGCGGGGCGGAACGAACCCGCAGCCCGGGTATGCGAGACACTAGATGGCATGGTGGTGGGCCGTCACAGCGTCCTACCGCAGCGAGGAGACGAAGCGAGATGACCGACAGCAGCGACACCCCCGACCAGCACTACCAGCCCGATCAGAGCGGCATGTACGAGCTTGAGTTCCCGGCGCCGCAGCTGTCGTCGTCGGATGGCCGCGGCCCGGTGCTGATCCACGCCCTGGAGGGGTTCTCCGACGCCGGTCACGCGATCCGGCTGGCCGCCGAGCACCTCAAAGACACCCTCGACACCGAACTGGTCGCGTCCTTCGCCATCGATGAGCTGCTCGACTACCGGTCCCGCAGGCCGCTGATGACGTTCAAGACCGACCACTTCACCAGCTACGAGGAACCCGAGCTGAACCTGTACGCGTTGCATGACGGCGTGGGCACGCCGTTCCTGCTGCTGGCCGGCCTGGAGCCGGACCTGAGGTGGGAGCGTTTCATCACCGCGGTGCGGCTGCTCTCCGAGCAGCTCGGGGTACGGCGGGTGATCGGCCTCGGCACGATTCCGATGGCGGTGCCGCACACGCGGCCAGTGATGCTGACCGCCCACTCCAACGACAAGGAGCTGATCGCCGACCACACCCCCTGGGTCGGGGAGATCCAGGTTCCGGCGAGCGTGTCCAACCTGCTCGAGTTCCGCATGGCTCAGCACGGCCACGAGGTGGTCGGTTACACCGTGCACGTTCCGCACTACCTGGCCCAGACGGCCTATCCGCCCGCGGCCGAGGCACTGCTCGCCGAAGTGGCCCGGACCGGTTCGCTACAACTGCCGTTGGAGAAACTGTCCGAAGCCGGTGCCGAGGTGTACAGCAAGATCAACGAGCAGGTAGAGGCCAGCACCGAGGTCGCCCAAGTGGTGACCGGGTTGGAGCGCCAGTACGATGCTTTCGTTGCCGCACAGGAAAATCGGTCCCTGCTGGCGCGTGACGAGGAACTGCCCAGCGGTGACGAGTTGGGAGCCGAGTTCGAACGGTTCCTCGCCCAGCAGACCGGTGACAAGTACAAAGACGACAAGTACAAAGACGGACGGGATGGCTTCGGCGACGGATTCCCGAACGGCGACAACCACTCATAGCAGCCCGGTGGCGGGCCGAGAGCGAGGTTGACCAGCATGACTGAGCGCAAACCCCATCTGCGGTCCGTGCGCGAGCTCGCCCCGACGCTCGAGTACCGCACCATCCACGGATACCGGCGCGCCTTCCGGGTGGCCGGATCCGGACCGGCGATCCTGCTGATCCACGGCATCGGTGACAACTCCACGACGTGGCACACCGTGCAATCGGCGCTGGCGCAGCGGTTCACCGTGATCGCCCCGGATCTTCTCGGTCACGGCAGCTCCGACAAGCCGCGCGCGGACTATTCGGTGGCGGCGTACGCCAACGGCATGCGCGACCTGCTGAGCGTGCTCGACATCGACCGGGTGACCGTGGTCGGGCATTCTCTGGGCGGCGGCGTGGCGATGCAATTCGCCTATCAGTTCCCTCAATTGGTCGACCGTCTCATCCTGGTCGGCGCCGGTGGGGTCACCAAGGACGTCAACGTGGCGTTGCGGGTTGCCTCCCTGCCGATGGGCAGTGAGGCGCTGGCACTGCTGCGGCTGCCGCTGGTGCTGCCGGCATTGCAGCTGGCCGGCCGGGCCGCGGGCGCGGTGTTGGGCTCAACTGGCCTCGGGCATGACATCCCGGACATGGTGCGCATCCTGGCCGACCTGCCGGAGCCGACGGCATCGGCGGCGTTCGCCCGGACCCTGCGCGCCGTCGTGGACTGGCGTGGCCAGGTCGTCACCATGCTGGACCGCTGTTACTTGACCGAATCCGTTCCCGTGCAACTGATCTGGGGCGACTGCGACTCGGTGATCCCCGTCAGCCACGCCCGGATGGCCCACGCCGCAATGCCCGGCTCCCGGTTGGAGATTTTCTCCGGATCCGGGCATTTTCCGTTCCACGACGATCCCGACCGCTTCGTCGAGGTGGTCGAACGCTTCATCGACACGACCGAACCGTCGGTCTACGACCAGGACCGGCTCCGCAGCCTGCTGCGCAGCGGGCGAACCGAATCCGCGATGACCGGGCCGTTCGACACCCAGATCGCGGTGCTCGACGCGATGGACGCCGACGAGCGCAGCGCCACCTGACCCTTCTCACCCACATCGGCCCCGGGCGGTCCGCCCGGGGAGCGTGAGCTGCGACGTAGCATCGATCTATGGCCATCGACGTCACCGTGTTACGAGTGTTCACCGACTCCGAAGGCAAGTACGGCAATCCGCTCGGGGTGGTCGACAACAGCACCGTCGCCCCCGGGGACCGGCAGCGGATCGCCACCGAATTGGGTTACAGCGAAACCATATTCATCGATCTGCCACAGCCAGGCGGTAACTCGGCCAGCGCCCACATCTTCACCCCGGCCACCGAACTCCCGTTCGCCGGGCACCCGACGGTCGGCGCGTCGTGGTGGCTGCGTGAGACCGGGTTGCCGGTCCACACCCTGCGAGTGCCCGCGGGGATCCTCCAGGTCGAGTACGACGGAGATCGCGCCGTCGTCAATGCACGCTCGGAATGGGCTCCGGAGTTCGCCATCTATGACTTGGCCTCTGTCGATGAGTTGCTCTCCGCCGACCCCGACGACTTCGACGATGCCGAGGAGAACTATCTGTGGGCCTGGATCGACGAGGCGAACGGAACCTTGCGCTCCAGGTCGTTCGCGCCGCACCTGGGCATTCCGGAGGATGAGGCCACCGGGGCGGCGGCGGTACGCATGACCGACTATCTCAGCCGGGATCTGACGATCATCCAGGGCAAGGGCTCGGTGATCGAGACCCGCTGGAGTCCGGAGGGCTGGGTTCGCCTGGCCGGCCGCGTCGTCAGCGATGGCACCACCCGACTGGACTGAACCTGGATCGAACTACGCCTCGGCGCGGTGGGCCCGCAGCGCCTCGATCTCGCGCTCGAAGTCCTCGGCTGACGAAAACGACCGATACACCGAGGCGAACCTCAAGTAGGCGACCTCGTCCAGTTCGCGCAACGGTCCCAGGATCGCCAAACCGACCTCATGGCTGGGGATCTCCGGCGTGCCGAGTCCGCGGACGGCGTCCTCGACCTTCTGCGCCAATACGTTGAGGGCGTCGTCATCGACCTGCCTGCCCTGGCAGGACCGGCGTACCCCGCGGATGACCTTCTCGCGGCTGAACGGCTCGGTCACCCCGCTGCGCTTCACCACGGCCAGCACGGCTGTCTCCACTGTGGTGAATCGACGTCCACACTCGGGGCAGGACCGACGGCGCCGGATGGCCTGCCCTTCATCGGTCTCGCGCGAATCGACCACACGCGAATCAGGGTGACGGCAGAACGGACAATGCATTACCGCTCCTTCGTCATGCCGCCGGACAACTAGCTCGAGCGCCCTTGAGCGTACCCGCGATGCCAACGGGAGACTCACCGCCGGGTCCAGTGGGGTGTAGCGGCTCACGCCGACGCCGGCCAGTGTGGCTGGCAGCCACGACGATTCAACGGTCATCGCACTGCTCAGCCAACCGGGGCGAGCAGCGTCTGCCCTGCGTCGACTGCCGCGGAGTCGAGCTGGTTGAGGTCACGGATCTGCTCGACGACCCGGGACACCGGGGCATCCGGGGCGACCCGCCGGGCCACCTGCTGCAGCGTCTCCCCCGACTTCACCTGGACCACCGCCAGTTCGGTCGGCGTCGGCGTCTCGGACCCCATGACCCCGCCGAGTTGGGCCACCAACCCCAGCCACACCGTGATGCCGGCGGCGACCAGCGCCAACAGGACCGTGGTCAGCGGGGTGATGGGCCGGCTGCGATGAGATGCCCGCGACATCAGCACTCCGGTTCCGCGGTACCGGACCGCACCGCCGGCGGGACGGGACGGCGCCGGCCGCTGGACCCGGCGCACCGGCCGGGGTGCGCCCGCGCCGAACTGGGCGCGGGGCGACTGCGACTGCGGCGTGGCCCGAACAGCGCGGGAACGGCTATCGGCGGGGATATCGATGATCGCCATCTGACTGCCTTTCGGTGGGACGTATTCGCTCTTGTGTTCGAACATAGTCGCTCAAGTGTTCGATGGATAGAACATGTGATCGAACTGTTGCCAAACGATAGAACGGGGTACCGACAAGTTCGGGCCACAAATCCCGCACACCGCCCACGCGACGGCCCTCGCGCATCCCACCTGCGGACACGCCCGCGACACACGTCGAACACATGTTTGATTAATGTTCGACCAGCGACTACATTCGGCCCCATGAGCGACGACCGCAGCAGGGATGGCAGCACCGACAGCCCGGCCGGATCGGACGGCGCGGGCCCACGCCGGGCCGAGGGCGGCCTCACCGACCGGCAACGAACAATTCTCGACGTGATCCGGGCGTCGGTCACCAGTCGCGGCTACCCGCCCAGCATCCGCGAGATCGGCGACGCGGTCGGCCTGACCTCGACGTCGTCGGTCGCCCATCAGTTGCGCACCCTGGAACGCAAGGGTTACCTACGACGCGACCCCAACCGGCCGCGCGCGGTCGACGTGCGTGGCGCCGACGATCCGGCAGCCGCGGTGGTGTCCACCGACGTGGCCGGCTCCGACGCGCTTCCCGAGCCGACGTTCGTCCCGGTGCTGGGGCGTATTGCCGCAGGCGGTCCCATCCTGGCCGAGCAGGCCGTCGAGGATGTCTTCCCGCTACCCCGCGAACTGGTCGGCGAGGGCTCGCTGTTCCTGCTCAAGGTCGTCGGGGACTCGATGGTCGACGCCGCCATCTGCGACGGCGACTGGGTGGTGGTGCGCCAACAGAGCGTGGCCGACAACGGGGAGATCGTGGCGGCCATGATCGACGGCGAGGCCACCGTCAAGACGTTCAAGCGGACCCGCGGTCAGGTCTGGCTGATGCCCCACAATCCGGCGTACGACCCGATCCCGGGTAACGACGCAGCGGTGCTCGGCAAGGTCGTCACCGTGATCCGCAAGATCTGACCGACCGAGATCGGACCCGGCCGAATCCGAAGGATGGCCGGGTCCGTTCGATTCAGTCCGTCCGCACGAATCCGTTGGTGCGAGCGAATTCCTCACTGGCGAACCAGATTTCGGCCACCGCGTCGTCATATTCACTGCTGTCGGGCGCCCAGTACCGGCCGGACTTCGTGTCGGCCTTGATGGGGTAGCCCTCCGGCGCGCGGCGCGCGTCCTCCAGCGGTAGATGGATGGCCGTGGCACTGGGGATCTCGTCGAGTTCGATGGCCGCATGTCGCCCGCTGTGGGCCTCGCTGCTGTATGCCTCGGACTCGGTGATGACACGGGTCGGCGCCGTGTCGACATTGTCCTGATCGCTCGGCACGGCCAGGCCGCTCAACGCCGCGAAACCTTGCGCCTCGCGTGCGCCGCCGGCCGGACCTGCGAATGCCCCGGTATCCACCATGTCGTCGTCTGCGAGTTCGGCTTCGATCTCGTCGTCGGCGTCACCCTCGGCGACTTCCTCGAAGTCCGCATCGATGGGGGTGTCGAGGTCCTCGTCCTCTTCGAAATCGTCGTCGAAGTCATCCTCTTCGAAGTCGTCATCGTCCTGGTAGCCGTCGTCGTAGTCGTCGAAGCCCTGTCCCGCCTCCGGGCCGGCCAGCCGTGAGGAATCCTCCGGCGGCTCGTCGTCCTCCCCCGGTGATCCGTAGCCACTGGCCGATCCGTGGGGAGCGGCCCACTGGCTGACCGGGATCGCGATATCGGTCGGGCCGTCGAACGGGGACGCCACACCGCTCGCCGAATCCTCACCCGGCCCGGCGAAACGCGCCGTCGAGGCTTCACCGGCACCGTAGGCAGTGCTCGGCCGGTACCCGCTCGCTGCATCGGCGCCCCGGTCGTCGGCGAACTCGTCGTGGTCGTATCCCCGCGATTCGTAGTGCGCTTCGTCGTAGCGGCCGTCGTCATACTGCGGTTCGCCGGCACCGTCGTAGTCATCGTCGAACGGATCGTGGTCGAAGTCGTCATCGCCACCGGCACGGCGACGGTGCCACAGTGCCGCCCCCACGATCAGACCCGCGAGCAGCAGCACCGGGACCACCGCGATCAGCCACCACCAGCTCCAATGCCAGCTGAACGGCTTCTTCGCATCCGCGCCCGACGGCTGCGGACCACCGGCATGAGGTTGCCCGACACCCGGAACCTGCAGGCCACTCAACTCGGAGGCGAGTTTCGAGGGCTCGGTGGTGAACTTGTTGGCATCGCGGTCCCAGGAGATCGCTCCCCCGCTGAACCGCTGGCTGATGACGGTGCCGTCTTCGGTCTGGTCGGCCATCGGGGCGCCCAGTGCGCCCTTCGCCCCGCCCAGCTTGTCCCAGGCCGCCTTCATCGCGCCCCGGACGATCACCGCGCCGTAGTCGGGGGTCCAGAAGATGACGGGGTTGTCGGCCGCGGCGAAGGTGCTGATCCGGCTGTTCGGGCCCAGCCCGCCCTCGGACTCGCTGGCGGTCGGGAAGCCCAGATCGCCTTCGGGGCCGCCGACGCTCTCGTACTTCTCCAGCAGTTGACCGGTGATGGCGTTGGCCCCGGTGGCCGGGGTGTAGAAGATCTTGCCGCCCACGTAGTTCTGGCCGACGCCGCCGTCACCGATCGGGTACTGATCGCCGTCCTTGGCTCCCAGCGGGCCCATCGGCCCGCCTGCCGCCCGACGGGCCGCGGCGATCGCGGCGGCGGGATCCGACGGTACGTCCAGACCGGCGAGCTGATCGGCCAGTTCCGGCGGCACGGTGGTGAACGTCTTCGTCTTGCGGTTCCAGGAGATCTCACCGCCGGTGAACTTCTGGGAGCTCACATCGCCGTCGAACGTCTCGTCGTCGGCCGGAACGCCCAGCACTCCGGCCGAGCCGCCGAGCTTGTCCCACGCGGCGTTGATGGCGCCCCGGACCACCCGGGCACCCGTGGCCGGAGTCCAGAAGATGACGGGGTTGTCCGGCGCGCTCAACGTCGAGTTGCGGCTGTCCGGGGCACGCCCGGCGCCCTCGTCGATGGTGGGGAATCCCAGATCGCCGTCGGCTGGGCCGCCCAGCGACTCGTACTTCTCCAGAATCGCGCCCTGCATGAAATGCGCGCCGGTCGCCGGGGTGAAGAACATCTTGCCCCCGGCGAAGTTCTGCGCGAAGCCCGAACCCACCGCGTAGACGCCGCCTTGGCGCGGTCCCAGCGGCCCGCCGTCGCCGCCGTTGGCCTCCCAGGCGGCGGAGACCGCCGCGTCGGCGTCCGACTCCGGGGTGGCCGACGCCACCGCCGGCCCCATCAAAGCAGCGACCACGAGTGCGAGCAGGCCGACCGCCAACCGCCACACGGCCGCGTTCAGCCTCGCTCCAGGCCTAGTCATGCGCTCTCCCCGCTCGTTCGGCAAAGTTTCCTCAGAAATGTCCCGCCCCGACAACTTTGCTTCAGCAGGTGAGGATAACCAAGGAACGTGGCCGATCATGCCCAAAAAAGCCGCAATATCTGGGTCTGACGACCCAGATATGGGCTTCTCGGGTCGTCAGGCGGGGTAGTTCGGACTCATCAGACGCCCAAACTGCGTCCGATGATCTCCTTCATGATCTCGGTGGTGCCGCCGTAAATGGTCTGCACCCGCGCGTCCAGGTAGGCCCGTGCGACCGGGTACTCCCGCATGTAGCCGTAGCCGCCGTGCAGCTGCAGGCAGCGGTCGATGAGGTCGACCTGCTTCTCGGTGGAGTACCACTTGGCCATCGCGGCCTGCTCCACGGTGAGCTTCTCGTCGAGGTGCAACCGGATGAACTCGTCGACCATCATCCGCACCACGGTGGCCTCGGTCGCCAGTTCGGCCAGCAGGAACCGGCTGTTCTGGAAGCTGCCGATGGGCTTGCCGAACGCCTTGCGCTCCTTGGTGTACTGCACCGTCTGCTCCAACACCGCCTCCATCGCCGCCGCGGCCATGATGGCGATCGAGATGCGTTCCTGCGGCAGGTTCTGCATCAGGTAGACGAAACCCTGCCCTTCCTCGCCGAGGAGATTCTCGACCGGCACCTTGACATCGGTGAACGACAACTCGGCGGTGTCCTGGGCCTCCAGGCCGATCTTGTCCAGGTGCCGCCCCCGCTCGAAGCCCTCCATTCCGCGCTCCACCACCAGCAGGGAGAAGCCCAGGGCCCCCTTCTCGGGGTCGGTCTGGGCGACGACGATCACGAGGTCGGAGTTGATGCCGTTGGTGATGAAGGTCTTCGACCCGTTGAGTACGTAGTGGTCGCCGTCGCGGACCGCGCGGGTCTTGATGCCCTGCAGGTCGCTGCCGGTACCGGGTTCGGTCATTGCGATCGCCGTGATCAATTCACCCGTGCAGAACTTGGGCAGCCAGCGCTGCTTCTGCTCCTCGGTGGCCAGCCGGAGCAGATAAGGCGCGACGACGTCGTTGTGCAGGCTGAAGCCGATGCCGCTGTAGCGGCCGGCGACGGTCTCCTCGCAGACGATCGTGTTGTACCGGAAATCGTCGTTGCCGCCGCCGCCGTACTCCTCGGGCACCGCCGTGCCGAGAAAGCCCTGCTTACCCGCCTCGAGCCAGACGCCGCGGTCGACGATCTTGTCTTTTTCCCACTGGTCGTGAAACGGCGCGACGTGCTTGTCCAGAAACGCCCGGTACGACTCGCGGAACAGCTCGTGCTCCGGCTCGAACAACGTGCGGTCGTACTTCACAACACTGCCCATGGTGTGACCTCCGGTACTGGTTACGGATTTGGGGGCCAACCTATACCAACCGGGTGGTTGGTCAGCTCCGGGGAGGGCCGATACCGCCCGTAAACTCGGGCCATGCCCCAGTCCCCCGCGAGCCTCGCGCACTGGGGCGCCTTCACCGCCGACCTCGCCGACGGCGATATCACCGCCGTCACACCGCAGGCCGGCGACGCCGACCCTTCGCCGTTGCTCGGCAACCTCCCGGGCTCAATCCGGCACCGCTCCCGCATCGTCGGGCCCGCGGTCCGGCGCGGCTGGCTGAGGGACGGCCCCGGCCCCAGCAGCGAGCGGGGTGCCGACGAGTACGTCGCGGTGTCCTGGGACGACCTCACCGAATTGCTGGCCGACGAGCTGCGGCGGGTCGTCGACACCTACGGCAACGAGGCGATCTACGGCGGCTCGTACGGCTGGGCCAGCGCCGGACGCTTCCACCACGCCCAGAGTCAGGTGCACCGCTTTCTGAAAATGCTTGGCGGCTATACCTTTTCCCGCCATTCCTACAGCCTGGGCGCGACCGCGGTGATCATGCCCCGGGTGGTCGGAACCCACGACGACCTGTTCAAACGCTCCACCGACTGGGATGTCATCGCCGAACACACCGACCTGCTGGTCTGCTTCGGCGGCGTCGCGCTGAAGAACACCGGCATCAATCACGGTGGCACCACGGCACATCCGGCCCGCGATGCGCTGCGCCGGTTGCGTGACCGGGGCGCACAGATCGTGTCGTTGAGCCCGCTGCGCGACGATATCGACGGCGACTGTCATTGGCTGGCCCCGGTCCCCGGCACCGACGTGGCGGTGATGCTCGCGCTGGCCTACGTCTTGGCCACCGAGGGACTGGCCGATCTCAACTTCCTGGACACGCACTGCACCGGGTATCCGCGGTTCGAGCGGTACCTACTGGGCCGCGACGACGGTGTCGCGAAGAGCCCGCAGTGGGCCTCACGGCTCAGCGGCCTGCCGGCCGAGGAACTGACCGCACTGGCCCGGCGGATGGCCGCCGGGCGCACGCTGGTCACCGTCAGTTGGTCGCTGCAGCGGGTCCGGCATGGCGAGCAGGCTCCGTGGATGGGCCTGACCCTGGCCGCGATGCTCGGCCAGATCGGGATCCCCGGCGGAGGTTTCGGACACGGCTACGGGTCGATGAACGAGCCGGGGCTGCCGCCGCTGCGCTGCGGCCTACCCGCGCTGCCGCAGGGGCCCAACCCGGTGCAGACGTTCATCCCGGTCGCCGCGGTCACCGACATGCTGCTGCACCCGGGTCAGCCGTTCGATTACAACGGCCTGGCGCTGACCTACCCCGACATCAAGTGTGTGTACTGGGCCGGCGGCAATCCGTTCCACCACCACCAGAACATTCCGAGATTGCGCCGGGCCCTGTCGCGCGTGGACACCATCGTGGTGCACGATCCGTACTGGACGGCGATGGCCAAGCATGCCGACATCGTGGTGCCCTCGACCACCGCCTATGAACGTGAGGACTACTCGGGATCACGTAATGACCCGCTGCTCGTGGCCATGCCCGCGCTGGCGCAGGCGTATGCCGACTCCCGCGATGACTACACCACGTTCTCGACGCTGTCCGAGCGGCTCGGCTTCGGCGAGCGATTCACCGAGGGCCGAACGGCGCGGCAGTGGCTGGTCCACATGTATGAAAAGTGGTCTGCCGGGCTGGATTTCGAGGTTCCCGGATTCGACGAGTTCTGGGCTGCGGGCAGCTTGCGGTTACCCACCGAGCCAGGGCTGACACTGCTCGCCGATTTCCGGGCCGACCCGGTCGGGCGGCGGCTGGCCACCCCGAGCGGCCGCATCGAGATCTTCTCCGCCGACATCGACGGGTTCGGCTACGACGACTGCGCCGGCCACCCCCGCTGGTACGAGCCGACGGAGTGGCTCGGCGGGCAGCGAGCCCGGGCGTATCCGTTGCACCTGCTGGCCAATCAGCCCGCGACCCGTCTGCACAGCCAACTCGACGGCGGTGCCACCAGCCAGGCATCGAAAGTCCAAGGGCGCGAACCGATCCGGATCCACCCAGCTGACGCGGCGGCACGCGGTCTCGTCGATGGCGACGTGGTACGGGTGTTCAACGACCGTGGGGCGTGCCTGGCCGGCGTGGTGATCGATGATCGACTGCGCCCGGCGGTGGTGCAACTGTCGACCGGGGCCTGGTTCGATCCGGCCGATCCAGCCGACCCCGGTTCGATGTGCGTGCACGGCAATCCCAACGTGCTCACCGAAGACGTGGGCACCTCTTCGCTGGCGCGGGGATGCACCGGCGCTCACGTCCTGGTGCAGGTCGAGAAGTTCACTCGCCTGCTGCCCCCGGTGCGGGCTCACGAGCCTCCGGTGATCCAGGAACGCTGAAACCGTTGGGCGGCCACCACTTCGGCCGTTTTCCCGGTAGCAGTTGCGTGCCGGTGCAAGGATCCCTTCAGCGCTGACCGCGGCGTCAGCAGAAGGAGATCCTGGCCGATGCGATTCTCACCCCGTTCTGCTGCCAGGTCGCTGCTGGTGGGCGCCGTGGCCCTGTCCGGTTCCGCCGCGATAGCACTCACCACGACCTTCACCGCCGACGTCGTGCTCAGCGCCACGGTGCTGGTGGTTCCGGGTACCGGCACACCGAATCCGGCGTTGTCGCAGAACTACGAGGATCACGCGGTCCAGTACTACGTGGCGCCGGGCAGCACCTGCACCGACGTGACGTGCGTCGGTGTTCCCTACATCGCCCAGTTCTGGCCGTTCCCGTTCGCCGGGTGGGGCGGACTGGAGGGCGCCAAGTGGAACGTCTCGGTGCAGAGCGGTCTCTCAAGTCTGGCCACCGCCTACGGTGCACAGCTGACCCCACCGGCTCCCGGCCAAGAGCAGAACTACAACCCGGACCACGAGGTCGTGATCTTCGGCTATTCGCAGGGCGCCACCGTCGCCGGCATCTACAAGCGCAATCTCGCATATCTCAACAACGCAGGCGACCCGACGTTGCCCACCAACGTCTCATTCGTGCTGATCGGCAACCCGAACCGGCCCAACGGCGGCTTGTTCGAGCGGCTTGCAGCACTCGGCACCGTGCCCATCCTGGACGCGACGTTCGGCAATCCGACGCCCACCGACACCGCGCCCGACGGGGTGATCAACACCGATGACATCGCGCTGCAGTACGACGGCGTCGCCGACGCACCGTCCTGGGTGCTCAACCCGTTGTCCCTGGCCAACGCGCTCGCCGGGTTCGAATACGTGCACGGCACCTACCTGGCCCCCAAGGGCAGTGACGAGGCCGGCGCGACGCCTTACGGATACACGCCCGAGCAAGTGCAAGCCGCGGTCGCGAACGCCCAAGCGAATTGCTCGGAGGCCACTCACTGCCAGGTACACGGCGACACCCGCTACATCACCCTGCCGGCGAAGTACCTGCCGATCATGCAGCCGCTGATCGACCTCGGCGCGGCGACCGGAACATCCGCCGTGGTGATACCACTCGTCGATCTGGTCTCACCGATGATGCAGACGTTGATCGAAACCGGCTATGACCGTGGTGATTACGGCAGCCCGACGCCGTTCCAACTGGTGCCGAGGGTCAACCCGGTGAAGCTCGTCACCGACCTCATCAACGACATCCCAGAGGGAATCCAGGCAGCACGCAACCCTGGCCTCGACCCGTTGCCGGGCTGGTCCGACCCGACCGAATCCGCGGATACCGCCAACGCGCAAGACTACGTGAAGGTTTCGCACACCACCGCCATCGCACCCGAGTCGCCCAAGCTTCCCGAATTGCCCGAACTCAATGTGCTCAAGGCGAACCCGTTGACCAAGGCGACCACCGACTCCGAAGGCACGCCGACCACCGAGACCAAACGGCCGAAGCTGCGCGCCGGCGACGTCCGGCCGGCGCGTGATCTGGCGAAGTCGATCCGCAGCACCGTACGTAAGGCACTGGGCGGCCAGGCCACAGGCAAAGACAAGGCCAAGCCGGCCAGCGCCACCGAGAAGAAGCCTGCGGCGGCCTGACGCCCGCGCTGAGAAGCGCTCAGAAAGTGGCGAACTCGCTCAGGCTCGCCGCCAGCGCCATCGGTACCCGCGCCTTGATGCGGGTGCCGTCGGCGGTGTGTTCGGTGGCATCCACCCGACCGTCGGCATGCACCCGCGCCACCAGGTCCCCACGGTCGTAGGGGATCGTCACGTCCACCGTCGCGTCGGTCGGGGGGATCATCTCCGCCATCCGGGCCCGCAGCCGGTCCAACCCCTCACCGGTGTGCGCCGAGACGAATACCGCGTCGGGCAGTGCGCGCCGCAGCGTCGCCAGCCCGAGGTCGGTGGCCGCATCGATCTT
Organism: Mycobacterium sp. DL99; assembly: GCF_004762045.1. GTDB lineage: Bacteria > Actinomycetota > Actinomycetes > Mycobacteriales > Mycobacteriaceae > Mycobacterium. The sequence goes on along the minus strand of NZ_SJOM01000007.1, from coordinate 2,621,694 downwards.
GTTGACCACCAACAACTCCGGCGGTGGAGCGATGTCGTATTCGGCGACCACATCGTTGACCACCTGGCGGACTGCGTTGATCTGCGCCAGCGGATGGTCGTCTGCGCCGTCCACCACGTGCACCAGCAGGTCGGCGTCGACCACCTCTTCGAGGGTGGACCGGAATGCCTCGACCAGCTGGGTGGGCAGGTGCCGGACGAAGCCGACGGTGTCGGTCAGCACGAATGGCCGCCCGTCGTCGAATTCTCCACGGCGCGTGGTGGGTTCGAGCGTCGCGAACAGGGCGTTCTCCACCAGCACGCCGGCCCCGGTCAGGGCGTTGAGCAGGCTGGACTTACCGGCGTTGGTGTAGCCCACGATCGCCACCGACGCGGCCTCCGAGGACAGCCGCCGGCTGCGCTGGGTGTCGCGGATCTTCTTCATGTCGCGAATCTCGCGGCGCAGCTTGGCCATCCGCTCACGGATGCGGCGGCGGTCGGTTTCGATCTTGGTCTCGCCGGGCCCGCGGGTTCCCACGCCACCGCCGGCCCCGCCGGCGCGGCCGCCGGCCTGGCGCGACATCGATTCACCCCAGCCGCGCAGCCTGGGCAGCATGTACTCCATCTGGGCCAGCGACACCTGCGCCTTGCCCTCCCGGCTGGTCGCGTGCTGGGCGAAGATGTCGAGGATCAACGCGGTGCGGTCGATGACCTTGACCTTGACCACTTTCTCCAGCGAGTTGAGCTGCGCGGGTGAGAGTTCACCGTCGCAGATGACGGTGTCTGCTCCGGTTGCGAGTACCACCTCGCGCAGTTCCATGGCCTTGCCCGAGCCGATGTAGGTCGATGGATCGGGCTTGTCCCGGCGCTGGATCAGCCCCTCGAGCACTTCCGAGCCCGCGGTCTCGGCCAGCGCCGCCAACTCGGTCAGGCTGGCATCGGCGTCGGCGGCGCTGCCCTCGGTCCACACGCCGACCAGGACCACGCGCTCCAGCCTCAGCTGCCGGTATTCGACCTCGGTGACGTCGGCGAGTTCGGTGGACAGCCCGGCGACGCGGCGCAGCGATGCGCGGTCTTCGAGGTCCAGCTCGCCTGTGCTGGGGGTGACGGGATGTTCTGGATGAGTCATATGTACTTACAGGTTGTCACGTGGATCGGGCCGCCCGCACTCCAATTACTTGTGCTCAGCGTTCCACCACTGCTCGGACAGGTCACCTCGGGCCACCAACACAGACGGTCCACGCAGGTAGCTGGTGGACTCGGTGATCGTCACGGTGACCTCCCCTCCCGGGATGCGCACCCGCAACGCCCCCGTGTCGGCACCCTGATGGGCCAGTGCCGCCAGGGTGGCCGCGACGGTGCCGGTGCCGCAGGAACGGGTCTCGCCGACACCACGCTCGTGCACGCGCATCGACACCGCACCATCGACCGGGACGGTGAGGACCTCGACGTTGACCCCCTCGGGGAACAGCTGCTCGTCGAAGGACACCGGCGCCGCGACGTCGAGCGCCGCCAACTCCCCCTCAGTCAGCCCGACACACGCCAGATGCGGATTGCCCACGTCGACGGCCACGCCGCTGACGCGGCGGCCACCGACCACCGCGGTTCCCGTGCCGAACCGGTTGGCCTTGCCCATCTCGACGGTCACGTCCGCAGTGGTGGCGTCGACGCTGTGCAGCACCACGGGGCGTGGGCCGGCCAACGAGCCCACCACGAACTCGTCGGCGGATTCCAGGCCGGAGGCGCGCAGGTAGTGCGCGAACACCCTCACCCCGTTGCCGCACATCTGCGCGATCGAGCCGTCGGCGTTGCGGTAGTCCATGTACCAGTCGGAGGCCGCAACCCCGTCAGGCAGTCGCTCGAAGACGCCGGCGGCCTGTGCGGCCCCGGCAGTCGTCACCCGCAGCACGCCGTCGGCGCCCAGGCCGCGGCGGCGGTCGCACAGCGCGGCCACGGCGGCCGGGGTCAGCGACAGCGCGGCGTCGAGGTCGGGCAGCACCACGAAATCGTTCTGGGTGCCGTGCCCTTTGGCGAAGATCACCTGATCAGGATACGTGCCGCCACGCCCGCAGCGCGTCGTGCACCAGGCCGTCGGCGGCCCCGTCCAGCCACACCACCCGATGGTCGCGCCGGAACCAGGAGCGCTGCCGGCGCACGTAGCGGCGGGTGCCGATGAAAGTGGGCTCCAGGGCGGCGGCGCCGTCTCCCCCGGCGTCGAGGTCGGCCAGCACCTGCGCGTAACCGAGCGCCCGCGCAGCGGTGACCCCGTCACGTAGTCCCCGGCCGATCAGTGTCCGCACCTCGTCCACCAGGCCGTCGGCGAACATCAGGTCGGTGCGTTGTTCCAGGCGCGCATCGAGAACAGATGTCTCCCAATCCAATCCGATGATCGCGGTGTCCCAGCGCGGCGTGCCGATGCTCGGCGCCGAGGCGGCGAACGGTTGGCCGGTGAGCTCCACGACCTCCAGGGCCCGCACGATCCGCCGGCCGTCGGTGGGCAGGATCGACGCTCCTGCGGCGGGGTCCACCCGGGTCAGCTCGGCATGCAGGGCGGCCACTCCCACCTCGGCCAGCCGGCCTTCCCACCGGGCCCGCACCGCTGGATCGGTCGCCGGAAACGTCCATTCGTCGAGCAGCGACTGGATGTAGAGCATCGAGCCGCCGACGATCACCGGGACGGCGCCGCGGGCCGCGATGGCCTCGACATCGGCCGCGGCGTCGCGCTGGTAGCGCGCCACCGTGGCGGTCTCGGTGACCTCGAGCACATCGAGCTGGTGGTGCGGGATGCCGTGGCGCCCGGCCACGGGCAGCTTGGCCGTGCCGATGTCCATGCCGCGGTAGAACTGCATCGCGTCGGCATTCACGATTTCGCCGCCCAGTTCCTCGGCAACCGCCAATGCCAGCGCCGATTTCCCGGTGCCGGTGGGCCCGATGATCGCGATCGGTCGCGTCATGGCAGCCATTCGCCGACGAAGTAGCCAACCCCGTAGGGCGCACCGCGGTACAGCTCACGTGCCGAGCCGGGAGCGGATCCGGTCAGGCCGGCCAACACCTGGTAGGCGACCCTGCCGAGTACCGGTTCGGGCAGCTCGGCCAGCGCGGCGAGGTCACCGGTGGCCAGGGCGTCGTCGAGGTCCTGCTGGGTGGCAGGAGAATCCGGCAGGTAACCGCCGGGAGCCGCCGGAGTGAGGGTGTGCAGCCCGTCGGCGACGATGAGGACGCCGATGGGATCCGTGGATTCGTCGATCTGGGCGCGCAGCGCACGGCCGTGCGCCAGTGCTTCACCTACCGGGTGGGACGCAGCGTAAGCGTGCACCTCGATGTCGGTATCGGGTGCGGCCTGGCCACGGATCCACCCGGCCACCAGCACACACAGCGGTAGTTCAGCCGGCGCGCCCACCGGGCCCGGGCCGAGCGCCACCGGGACGTCGACGCCGTAGCCGGCGAAGGTCCCGGCACAGTCGGGTCCGTACACCTCGTCGCGGGGGCCGACGCCGACGGCCAGCCAACGCGCAGGTAGCGAACCCGCCGCGGCGATCACCGCATCGCGCAACCCGGCCACCTCGGCCGCCGCCACACCCACGAGTTCGGGTACGAGAACCGGCGTGGCGGGGACGATCGCGATGGCGCTGAGCACGTCACCAAACTAATGCGCGGCCCGTGCTGCGCCGCGAGGAGTGCTGGTGATCGGCGCCTTCGACACCGCCGGATGCGGTCGATCCGTCACCGCCCGACGGAGTTTGTCAGGGCATTGCGCCGAAAGCCGTGGGCACGGCACAGCACGACCTGCTTGAATAGCGGACAAGCAACAGCATCAGGCGCCGCGTCGCGCGGCAGATGCGCGGGTGAACCGCGCGGAGTACGAGGAGCGGATATGACAACCAGTGAGCCAGGCGGAGCCACCCCCCCGACCACCTCCGGGCCCACGCCGAAGCCCACGCCCTCGCCTATCCCAAGGCCAGGCCCACCCCGCCCCGTTCCCGGGCCCAGCCGGGTTGCTCCCGTGGTCGCGGTGGCACCGACCGGCGACCCACACCGGTTCGGCCGGGTGGACGACGACGGCACGGTGTGGTTGATCAGCGGATCCGGTGAGCGCGTCATCGGCTCGTGGCAGGCCGGCGACACCGAGTCGGCGTTCGCCCACTTCGGCCGGCGCTTCGATGATCTGCACACCGAGGTGGCCCTGCTGGAACATCGGCTGTCCTCCGGCACCGGCGATGCCCGCAAGATCAAATCGGCGGCCGCCGCCCTGGCCGAAGGTCTGCCCACCGCAGCAGTTCTCGGCGACATCGACGCATTGGGCGCTCGTCTGACGGCAATCCTGGAACACGCCGATGAGGCCGCCAAGACCGAGCGGGCCCAGCGCGACGAGCACCGTGCCGCCCAGACCGCACGCAAGGAAGCACTGGCCGTCGAAGCCGAGGAGCTGGCTGCGAACTCCACGCAGTGGAAGTCCGCCGGTGACCGCCTGCGCGAGATTCTCGACGAGTGGCGCACCATCACAGGGCTGGATCGCAAGCTCGACGACGCCCTGTGGAAGCGCTACTCCACCGCCCGGGAGACCTTCAACCGCCGTCGCGGCTCGCACTTCGCCGAACTCGACCGCGGCCGCGTCGGCGCCCGACAGCTCAAAGAGGGGCTCTGCGACCAGGCCGAGCAACTGTCCGGGTCGACCGATTGGGGTGCCACCGCGGCCGCCTTCCGGGACCTGCTGACGCAGTGGAAGACCGCGGGACGCGCCGCCAAGGACGTCGACGACGCACTGTGGCACCGGTTCAAGGCCGCCCAGGACACCTTCTTCGGGGCCCGCAACGCCGCGAACGCCGAACGTGACGCCGAGTTCAAGGCAAATGCCACCGCCAAAGAAGCGCTGCTGGCCGAGGCCGAGAAGATCGACACGACCGATCTGGACGCGGCCCGCGCGGCATTGCGGACCATCGGCGACAAGTGGGACGCGATCGGCAAGGTCCCCCGCGAACGCGCCGCCGATCTGGAACGACGACTGCGCGCCGTGGAGAAGAAGGTCCGCGACGCCCCGGCCGGTGGCGTCGATCCCGAGGCCCAGGCTCGTGCCGATCAGTTCCGCTCACGTGCCGAGCAGTTCGAGCGCCAGGCCGAGAAGGCCGAAGCAGCAGGACGGGCCAAAGACGCCGCCGAGGCCAGGGCGAGCGCTGAGCAGTGGCGCCAGTGGGCCGACGCTGCAGCCGAGGCGCTGGGCAAGCGCAGCTAGGTCTGGTCCGGCTTCTCGCCGGCGGTGTCGGGCTTGGCACCGTCGGTGCCGGGCTTGGCGCCGTCGGCCTTCGTGACGTCGGGCTTGGGCGTGCCCGCACCGGGGATGCCGAGCACGCCGTGCTGCTGTTGCTCCGCGACTTGGCGGCGACGATCCGCCTCGGCTGCCAACTGCAGTGCGGTGCGCGACCACACCACCCGCGCCCAGTGGAACGTGAGCACGATTACCGCCAGCCAACCGATGATCAGCCCGATACCGGGGCCTGGATGACCCGCCGCGGTCTGGCGTGACCACACCGCGAGCATCCCGAGTGCACTGGCTACCGCCGAACCGGCCAGGGCCACCCAGGCCAGCGCCCAGCGGCGGGTGATCAGCGCCAAGGTCGAGAACCCGACCGAGAACACCAGTGCCAGCCAGGTGAACACCCGCGACGGCAGTGAGATGCCGTCTGCCAGGGCCGTGGCGTCACCGACCAGAACGTCGAAGCCCTTGCTGGAACCGGTGTGCGGCAGCACGAACGACAGCAGCACCACGAACACCAGGATCGCCACCACCATCGCACGCGGACCCGAGTCGAACTCCCGGGTGACCTTGCGTTCGACGGCGGCCAGGTCGCCCTTGAACCGCTCGAAGTCGCTCTCGTTGCTCAACAGCCACATCCTTCTGATGACGGTGGGGTCTGCGGCGCACCGATCCGCGGCAACCCCAGGCCGACGCCGGTACGGGGGCGCTGACCGGCCGCGTGAGCGTCGCCGGCGCGGGTGCGCCGATGGGTGGCCAACGGGGCGTCGGCGATCAGATGATGCGGCGCGGCGCCGGTCACCGTGGTGGTCACGATGTCGCCGGGCCGAATGTCGTTGTCGCCGGGGGCGAAATGCACGAGCCTGCCGTCGCGGGCCCGGCCCGACATGCGGGCGGTGGCGGCGTCCTTACGTCCCTCGCCGGTCGCGACCAACAGTTCCACCGCCCGGCCGATCTGAGCCTGGTTCTCCTGCAGGGAGATTCGCTCCTGCAGCTCGATCAGCCGCTGATAGCGTTCGGTGACAACCGCTTTCGGCAACTGGTCGGGCATCTCGGCCGCCGGGGTGCCGGGCCGGATCGAGTACTGGAACGTGAACGCGGTCGCGAATCGCGACTGTTCGACGACGTCAAGGGTGGCCTGGAAATCTTCCTCGGTCTCACCGGGGAAGCCGACGATGAGGTCGGTGGTGATCGCGGCGTCGGGAATCGCGGCCCGGACCTTGTCGATGATGCCCAGGTAGCGCTCGGCCCGGTACGAGCGGCGCATCGCCTTGAGAATGCGGTCTGAACCGGACTGAAGCGGCATGTGCAGCGTCGGGCACACGTTGGGGGTCTGCGCCATCGCCTCGATCACGTCGTCGGTGAACTCGGCTGGGTGCGGTGAGGTGAACCGAACCCGCTCCAGCCCCTCCACGTCGCCGCAGGCACGCAGCAGTTTGGCGAACGCGCTGCGGTCGCGCGGCAGTTCCGGGTCGGCGAACGACACCCCGTAGGCGTTGACGTTCTGACCCAACAGGGTGACTTCGAGCACGCCCTGGTCGGCCAGGGTCTGCACCTCGGCGAGGATGTCGCCGGGCCGCCGGTCGACCTCTTTGCCGCGCAGCGAGGGCACGATGCAGAACGTGCAGGTGTTGTTGCAGCCCACCGAGATCGACACCCATGCCGCGTAGGCGGATTCGCGCGTCGCGGGCAGGGTGGACGGAAACTCCTGCAGGGCCTCGACGATCTCGACCTGGGCGGTGCGGTTGTGCCGGGCCCGGTCCAGGAGCACGGGCAGGGACCCGATGTTGTGGGTGCCGAAGACCACGTCGACCCACGGGGCGCGGCGCAGCACCGAGTCGCGGTCCTTCTGCGCCAGGCAGCCGCCGACGGCGATCTGCATGTTCGGATCGGCCTGCTTGCGCGGGGCCAGGTGGCTGAGGTTGCCGTACAGCTTGTTGTCGGCGTTCTCCCGCACCGCACAGGTGTTGAACACCACGATGTCGGCGTCGGAGCCGTCCTCGGCCCGTCGGTATCCAGCGTCCTCGAGCAGGCCCGACAACCGCTCGGAGTCGTGCACGTTCATCTGACAGCCGTAGGTGCGGACCTGATAGGTGCGCACGGCACGCTGCGAGGCCGGTGCCGTGGACTCCTCGCGCGAGCGCTCGTCGGCGTCGCCCGTCGCGTCCCGGTTCACCATCGTCGTCACGGCCTCAATGGTACGGAGGCTCCCGAAACGCTAACGCGGCGGATTGACGAGATCCGGGCAGGCTGGACGTTCCCTGGGTAAGGTCACCTGCCATGGGAAGCCCCGGCGAGCAGCCGCAGGTCGACAATGCAGCACTTATAGATGTGCCGATGATCTCACTGTCGGGAGTCAACAAACACTTCGGATCTCTGCACGTACTGAACGACATCAACCTCGAAGTGGGCCGCGGCCAGGTCGTGGTGGTGCTCGGCCCGTCGGGTTCAGGCAAGTCCACGTTGTGCCGCACGATCAATCGGCTGGAGACCATCGATTCCGGCAGCATCGCGATCGACGGCCAGGTGCTGCCGGCGGAGGGGCGCAAGTTGGCCCAGCTGCGCTCCGATGTCGGCATGGTGTTCCAGTCCTTCAACCTGTTCGCACACAAGACGATCCTGCAGAACGTCACGCTGGCGCCGATGAAGGTGCGCCGGAAGTCCAAGACCGAAGCCCGCGAGAAGGCGATGGCCCTGCTCGATCGCGTCGGGGTGGCCAACCAGGCCGACAAGTACCCGGCCCAGCTGTCCGGTGGTCAGCAGCAACGCGTCGCCATCGCGCGCTCACTCGCCATGAACCCGAAGGTCATGCTGTTCGACGAGCCCACCAGCGCCCTGGACCCCGAGATGATCAATGAGGTTCTGGCGGTGATGACCTCATTGGCCGGCGAGGGCATGACGATGGTGGTGGTCACCCACGAGATGGGTTTCGCCCGCCGGGCATCTGACCGGGTGGTGTTCATGGCTGACGGCGCCATCGTCGAGGACGCACCGCCGGCCGAGTTCTTCGACAATCCGAAATCCGATCGCGCCAGAGATTTTCTCGGCAAGATCCTCCATCACTGACGCAGTCCCGAAAGGAACCCGAACATGCCATTCGTGCCGTTCAAGTTGGTCGGTACCCTCGCGCTCGCGATCGCCCTCCCCTTCGCCGCGACCGCGTGTGGCGGCGGCGGTGACTCCGGAAAGATCGTCATCGGCACCAAGTACGACCAGCCGGGGCTCGGTCAGAAGAAGCCCGACGGCACCATGTCCGGTTTCGACGTCGATGTGGCCAAGTACGTGGCCAAGGAACTCGGCTACCCCGAGGACAAGATCGAGTGGAAGGAAGCGCCCTCGCCGCAGCGCGAGACGCTGATCCAGAACGGTCAGGTCGAATACATCGTGGGGACCTACTCGATCACCGATGCACGCAAGGAGAAGGTCGACTTCGCCGGCCCCTACCTGCTCACCGGGCAGAGCCTGTTGGTCCGGGCCGACGAGAACGACATCACCGGGGCAGCCTCGCTGGAGAACAACAAGAAGCTGTGTTCGGTATCGGGTTCGACCCCGGCGCAGAACATCAAGACGAAGTACCCGAAGGTGCAGCTGCAACAGTTCGACACCTATTCGGCCTGCGTCGACGCGCTCAAGAACGGCATCATCGACGCGGTGACCACCGACGAGGTGATCCTGGCCGGCTTCGCCGCGCAGAGCCCGGGCACCTTCAAGATCGTCGGTGACACGTTCTCCGAGGAGCGTTACGGCATCGGCCTGAAGAAGGGCGACACCGAACTACGCAAGAAGATCAACGACGCGATCGAGAAGATGGAATCCAGCGGGGCCTGGAAGGAAGCGTTCGAGCGCAACCTCGGCCCGGCCGGCATCAGTACCCCGGCGCCGCCCGCCGTCGACCGAAGCTGAGTCGGAGACAGCGCACCGACCGTGGAGATTTTCGACGCACACCGCGATCAGATATTCGCGGCGTTCTGGACCACGATCCAGCTGACGGTGTACTCCGCGATCGGTGCGCTGATCCTGGGCACGGTACTGGCCGCGATGCGGCTGGCACCGACGCCGGTAATGAACTGGCTCGGCACCGCCTACGTGAACATCGTGCGCAACACACCGTTGACGCTGATCATCTTGTTCTGCTCATTCGGTGTGGGCCAGACGCTGGGCATCACCCTGGTGGACCCACATTCGCCGACGTCGATCGCGGACAGCAACTTCCGTCTGGCTGTGCTCGGGTTGACCGTCTACACCGCGTCTTTCGTGTGTGAGACGGTGCGCTCGGGGGTCAACACAGTTCCGCTGGGCCAGGCCGAGGCGGCCCGCTCACTGGGTCTGAGTTTCGGACAGAATCTGCGAATCATCCTGCTGCCCCAGGCATTTCGAGCGGTCATCATCCCGCTGGGATCAGTCCTGATCGCATTGGCGAAGAACACCACCATCGCCTCGGCGATCGGGGTGGCGGAGGCCGCGCTGTTGATGAAGGAAATGATCGAGAGCACTGCCGCGCTGCTGATCGTGGGCGCCATCTTCGCGACCGGGTTCGTGATCCTGACCCTGCCGCTGGGGCTGTTGTTCGGGTGGTTGGGCAAGCGACTGGCGGTGGCACGGTAATGAGCGCATCGGTCCTCTTCGACGCACCCGGTCCGCGGGCCCGAATCCGCAATGGCGTCCTGACGGCGCTGACCGTGGTCGTCGCCGCGGTGGTGCTCGGCATCGTGATCTCACGCATGTCGGCCAAGGGACAGCTCACCAGCGAAAAGTGGGAACCGTTCCTGACCGCCGACCTGTGGCGGACGTACGTCCTGCCCGGCGTGCAGGGCACGCTGACCGCCGCGGCGATCTCCATCGTGTTGGCTCTGATCCTGGGCGTATTGCTCGGTGTGGGCAGGTTGACACCGATTCCGCCGATCCGCTGGGTCTGCGCCGTGATCGTGGAGTTCTTCCGCGCGGTCCCGGTGCTGATCATGATGATCTTCGCGTATTTCCTCTACGCGATGTACGACGTGTTCCCGTCCAAGCAACTGGCACTGGCCGGCGTGATCACCGGCCTGACCCTCTACAACGGTGCCGTGATCGCCGAAATCGTGCGGGCCGGCATCAACACGCTGCCTCGCGGGCAGCGTGAGGCAGCGGCCTCGCTCGGCATGTCGTGGGGACAGACGATGCGACTGATCCTGCTGCCGCAGGCGATCACCGCGATGCTTCCGGTGCTGGTGTCTCAGCTGGTGGTGGTGCTCAAGGACACCGCGATCGGCTACCAGATCACCTTTGTGGAGATGGTGCGCCAGGGCACCGTCATCGGGTCGGCATACGGCAACTACCTGCCAGCGCTGATTGTGATCGCCGTCTTGATGATCACGGTGAACTTCACGCTGTCCTCGTTCGCCACCTGGCTGGAACGGCGACTGCGCCGATCTGATCGAGGTCCCGCACCGATGGAGGCCGAGGCTGTCGAGCAGGAAGGCGCACCGGGCGCGCAGGTGCTGCACGCCCAGCGGGACTGACCCGGGTATAGCGACACAATGCGGCCGCTATACCCGGCGGCGCTCCCGCTCGCCGGCCAGCTCGACGCTGACGACGTCGAAGGCCATCGACTGGTTATAGCCGCGCCGGGCCAGCATGCCGACGAGCCGACGGGTCACCTTCACATCGCCGTCATCGTCGTCGAGCCGTTCGCGACGCAACTTGTCACGGACCAACTGCTCGGCCCGTTGCCGTTCGGCAGCCGGATCCAAGTCGGCCAGCGCGGCGTCGATGACCTCGTTGTCCACGCCCTTCTTTCGAAGTTCGACGGCCAAGGCGCGCTTGCCTTTTCCCGCGTTGGCGTGCCGGGACCGCACCCACTGCTCGGCGAAGTCCTCATCATCGATGAGACCGACCTCGGTGAGCCGGTTGAGCACCTTGGCACTGAGGTCCTCTTCGTAACCCCGTTTGGTGAGCTGTTCGGTCAACTCGGCGCGGGTGCGGGCCCGCACGGTGAGCAGGCGCAGGCAGACGTTCTTGGCCTGCTCCTCACGTTTGCGAGGATCCTGCGCCTGCTCCCCCTCGGGCTTACCCGACGGCTCAGAAGTCAACCGGGGCGGGAAGGACGTCATCAGCCTTCGCCTCGGCGGTCACGACAGCACCGATACCGAGCTTTTCCTTGATCTTCTTCTCGATCTCGTTGGCGGCGTCGACGTTCTCCAGCAGGAACTTGCGGGCGTTCTCCTTGCCCTGGCCCAGCTGCTCACCCTCATAGGTGAACCAGGACCCGGACTTGCGGATGAAGCCGTGCTCGACACCCATGTCGATGAGCGAGCCTTCACGGCTGATGCCGTGGCCGTACAAGATGTCGAACTCAGCCTGCTTGAACGGCGGTGAGACCTTGTTCTTGACGACCTTGACCCGGGTCCGGTTACCGACCGCGTCGGTGCCGTCCTTCAGCGTCTCGATCCGCCGGACGTCCAGACGGACCGAGGCGTAGAACTTCAAAGCCTTACCGCCCGTGGTGGTTTCGGGCGAGCCAAACATCACGCCGATCTTCTCGCGGAGCTGGTTGATGAAGATCGCGGTGGTGCCCGAGTTGTTCAGCGCGCCGGTCATCTTGCGCAGCGCCTGGCTCATCAGGCGGGCCTGCAGACCGACGTGGCTGTCCCCCATCTCGCCCTCGATCTCGGCACGGGGCACCAGGGCCGCCACCGAGTCGATCACCAGGATGTCGAGCGCACCCGAGCGCACCAGCATGTCGGCGATCTCCAGCGCCTGCTCACCGGTGTCGGGCTGGCTCACCAGCAGTGAATCGGTGTCAACACCGAGCTTCTTGGCGTAATCGGGATCCAGTGCGTGCTCGGCATCGATGAACGCCGCGATGCCGCCGGCGGCCTGAGCGTTGGCCACCGCGTGCAGCGCCACGGTCGTTTTACCCGAGGATTCCGGGCCGTAGATCTCGACCACGCGGCCGCGCGGCAGACCGCCGATGCCGAGGGCCACGTCCAGGGAGATCGAGCCGGTGGGGATCACCGAGATCGGCTGGCGCACCTCCTCGCCGAGGCGCATCACCGAGCCTTTACCGAAGTTCTTGTCGATCTGGGCCATCGCCAGTTCGAGCGCTTTTTCGCGATCCGGGGCCTGGGGCGCCATGGGGGTCTCCGTCCTAGTGATGTTCGGTGATCGGTTTCGATCAGTTGGCCGTGACGCTAGAGGCAGCCACTGACAAGTCGGCTTGACCAGCATCTCGCCATCGCATGCCGACAACAGTAGACGAACACCTGTTCGATTCAAGTAGACACGCCGTACGTGCACTCAAACCGGCCTATCGTGGGAGCATCCGGCCCGGAGACGGGGCAGCGATGCACGAGATGGCGATCACCCAGAGTGTTGTCGACGCGGTGTGTGAGCACGCCGCAGGCCGGCGCGTGCACAGCGTGAAGCTCGAGGTGGGCGCGTTGTGCGCGGTCGTCCCGGACTCCATGCTCTTCTGCTTCGACCTGGTCACCGAGGGCACGGTGGCCGACGGCGCCCGCCTCGACCTCGACATCCACCCGGGAGCGGCACACTGCCGCAGCTGTGGAGCGCAGTTCTACCTGCCCGACCTGATCCTTTTGTGCCCGTGCGGAAGCGCCGACGTCGAGGTGACCGCCGGCCGGGAACTGCGGATTCTCTCGATGGAAGTGAGCTGACATGTGTGCAACCTGCGGCTGCGGCCAGGACGGGGCAGTCATCACCCTCGCCGGTCACGACCACCCGCACGAACATCCGCACCAGCATCCCCACGACCACGACCACGACCACCAGCCACCCCTGGAGTCCATCTCCCTGGAACAGAAAGTGCTGGCCAAGAACGATCTCATCGCCGAGCAGAACCGGCAGTGGCTGGCTGAACGCGGCATCGCCGCGTTCAACGTCACCAGCTCGCCCGGCGCGGGTAAGACCACCCTGCTCGAGCGCACGATCCGCGATCTGTGCCCCACCCGGCCGATAGCGGTGATCGAAGGCGATCAGGAGACCCTGCTCGACGCCGAACGGATCCGGACCGCGGGTGCGCGAGCGGTTCAGGTCAACACCGGGGCGGGCTGCCACCTGGACGCGGCCATGGTCAGGCGTGCCCTGGAGACGCTCGATCCCGCACCCGGGACCCTGCTGTTCATCGAAAACGTCGGCAATCTGGTCTGCCCCGCCCTGTTCGACCTGGGTGAGCACAGCAAGATCGTGGTCGTCTCGGTGACCGAGGGCGCCGACAAGCCCCTGAAGTACCCACATATGTTCGCTGCCGCCGGACTGGTGCTCCTCAACAAGGTCGACCTGCTGCCCTACGTCGACTTCGATATTGAAACCTGTTGCGGCCATGCCCGATCCGTCAATCCCGAGGTGACCATCCTGCCGACGTCGGCCACCCGGGGAGACGGCCTGGACGTCTGGTACGACTGGCTTGACGCAGCCGTCAAATCCCACCCCGTTGACAAGGCTTTCCACCCGGAGTAAACCCAAATTTCAGCGCCGGAAAAAATGGCGTGCGTCTGGATCGAGACGTTGGGGCTCACAGCCCGGGCCCCGGAAAGCTGTGACCTATGCCAACCGAGGCAGCAGTCAAAGCAGAAGAGGCGCTGATCCATGTGCTGTGGATCAACGCCGGTCTGAGTTGTGATGGTGATTCGGTGGCGTTGACTGCCGCCACCCAGCCGAGCATCGAGGAAATTGCCCTTGGGGCACTCCCCGGCTTGCCCAGGATCGCCGTTCATTGGCCCCTGATCGACTTCGAGTGTGGGCCTAGTGGAGGTGCCGACGACTTTCTCGCCTGGTTCTTCAAAGCCGATCGCGGCGAACTGGATCCGTTCGTCCTGGTCGTCGAGGGATCGATTCCGAACGAGCAGCTCAAGAGCGAGGGCTACTGGTGCGGATTCGGTAACAACCCCGCCACCAATCAGCCGATGACCACCAGTGAATGGCTGGATCGGCTGACACCCAAGGCGACTGCCGTGGTAGCGGTGGGCACCTGTGCCACCTACGGCGGTATTCACGCCATGGCCGGCAATCCGACCGGAGCCATGGGGGTTCCCGACTATCTCGGCTGGGACTGGAAGAGCAAGGCGGGCATTCCGATCGTCTGTGTGCCGGGTTGCCCCATCCAGCCCGACAACCTCGCCGAGACGCTGACCTACCTGCTCTACATGGCCACCGACCAGGCGCCGATGATCCCACTCGACGAGGCGTTGCGGCCCAGATGGCTGTTCGGCAACACCGTTCACGAGGGATGCGACCGAGCCGGTTACTACGAGCAGGGTGACTTCGCGACGGAGTACGGATCGCCGAAATGCATTGTGAAACTGGGCTGTTGGGGCCCGGTGGTGAAATGCAACGTGCCCAAACGAGGTTGGATCAACGGAATCGGCGGCTGCCCGAATGTCGGCGGCATCTGCATCGGGTGCACGATGCCCGGGTTCCCGGACAAGTTCATGCCTTTCATGGACGAACCGCCGGGCGGCAAGGTGTCCACCACGGCATCGTCGATGTACGGATCGGTGATCCGCAACCTGCGCCGCGTCACCGGACGCACCGTCGACAAGGAACCCAGGTGGCGCCACACCGGAACGAAGCTGGAGACCGGGGCGACCCGCACCTGGTAGTGCCCGGGTTCGGGCATTCCCACTGCTGCCCAACGCCTTCCACCGCTGCCGGTACACGGAGCCCTCGGCGCCCTCTGTATCGATTCCACGAAAGAGAAGTTCGATGACGACCACAATTCCCGGACCCTCACAGGCGAAGCGCGAACCAGGTCAGCTGGTGGAGATGTCGTGGGATCCCATCACCCGCATCGTCGGCAGCCTCGGCATCTACACCAAGATCGACTTCGACAACCGCGAGGTGGTCGAATGCCACAGCACGTCCTCGATCTTCCGTGGCTATTCGATCTTCATGAAGGGCAAGGATCCTCGCGACGCGCACTTCATCACCAGCCGCATCTGCGGGATCTGCGGCGACAACCACGCCACCTGTTCGTGCTACTGCCAGAACATGGCCTACGGGGTCAAGCCTCCGCACCTCGGCGAGTGGTTGATCAATCTCGGTGAGGCCGCCGAGTACATGTTCGACCACAACATCTTCCAGGAGAACCTGGTCGGCGTGGACTACTGCGAGAAGATGGTCGCCGAGACCAATCCGAGCGTGCTGGCCAAGGCGGAGGCCACCGCGTCACCGCATGCCGACGCCCACGGCTACCGCACGATCGCCGACATCATGCGCGCGCTCAACCCGTTCACCGGCGACTTCTACCGGGAGGCGCTGCAGGTCAGCCGCTGGACCCGGGAGATGTTCTGCCTGATGGAAGGCCGCCACGTCCATCCGTCCACGTTGTACCCCGGCGGCATCGGCACCAGCGCCACCGTGCAGTTGATGACGGACTACATGACGCGACTGATGCGCTACGTCGAGTTCATGAAGAAGGTCGTCCCGATGCACGACGACCTGTTCGACTTCTTCTACGAAGCCCTTCCCGGGTACGACAAGGTCGGTCTGCGCCGGACCTTGCTCGGCTGCTGGGGTTCGTTCCAGGATCCCGAGGTGTGCAACTT
Organism: Mycobacterium sp. DL99; assembly: GCF_004762045.1. Classification (GTDB taxonomy): domain Bacteria; phylum Actinomycetota; class Actinomycetes; order Mycobacteriales; family Mycobacteriaceae; genus Mycobacterium. The sequence continues at coordinate 2,605,924 of NZ_SJOM01000007.1, read as the reverse complement.
CGCCTACAAGGACATGGAGCGCTGGGGCAACGCCATGTTCGTCACCCCCGGCGTGGTGGTAGACGGCAAGCTTGTCACGCACTCCTTGCTGGACATCAATCTCGGTATCCGAATTCTGTTGGGCCACAGCTACTACGACGACTGGTCCGATCAGGAGATGTTCGTCAAGACCGATCCGCTGGGCAATCCGGTCGACCGGCGTCACCCGTGGAACCAGCACACCAACCCCAAGCCGCAGAAGCGTGACTTCGACGAGAGCTACAGCTGGGTGATGTCGCCACGGTGGTACGACGGCAAGGACCATCTGGCCTTGGACACCGGTGGCGGCGCACTGGCCCGCATGTGGTCCACGGCGCTGGCCGGGCTGGTCGACATCGGCTACGTCAAGTCCACCGGACGCAGTGTGCAGATCAATCTGCCGAAGACCGCCCTGAAGGGACCCGTCGAGCTCGAGTGGAAGATCCCCGACAAGGGCAGCAACACCATCGAACGCAACCGGGCCCGTACTTACTTCCAGGCCTACGCGGCGGCCTGTGCGGTGCATTTCGCCGAACAGGCCCTGGCCGAGATCCGCGCCGGACGCACCAAGACCTGGGAGCGTTTCGAGGTTCCCGACGAGGGCATCGGATGCGGGTTCACCGAGGCGGTGCGCGGCGTGCTCAGCCACCACATGGTGATCCGGGACGGCAAGATCGCCAACTACCACCCGTATCCGCCGACACCGTGGAACGCCAGCCCGCGCGACACCTATGGCACGCCGGGACCGTACGAGGATGCGGTGCAGGGCCAGCCGATCTTCGAGGAGAACGACCGGGAGCACTTCAAGGGCATCGACGTGATGCGCACGGTGCGCAGTTTCGACCCGTGCCTGCCATGTGGCGTCCACATGTACCTGGGCGAGGGTAAATCACTGGACCTGTTGCACTCCCCCACGCAAGCAGCTACCGGGGAATGACACATGCCGCCCGCCACGACGCCGTTCCCGGACAACTCTGACGACGACACACGATGGCGCACGGCGGGTGATCGGATACAGGCCCTGCTGGATGCCGGCGCGGCCCGGGGTCCCGGCGCGCTGGAGAATGCCGAACAGCTCGTGCGCGAGCTCACCGACCTCTACGGCGCGGCGCTGGGACGGCTGCTGCGGATCGCCACGGACCATTCCCCCGAGCCGGCGGATGCGGTCACCGAGGCGGTGGCTGCCGACAACCTGGTGGCCAGTCTGCTGCTGGTGCACGGGCTGCATCCGTATCCGGTGCACCGCCGCATCGCCGACGCGCTCGACAGTGTCCGTCCCTACCTCGGATCCCACGGCGGTGATGTCGACCTGATCGAAGTCGACGGCCCGGTCGTGCGGCTGCGGTTCACCGGAAGTTGCAAGAGCTGCCCGTCGTCGGCCGCCACGCTCGAGCTGACGATCGAGGACGCGATCCGGGCGGCGGCGCCCGAGATCTCGTCCATCGACGTGGTCACCGCCGGCCCCGAGCCGAATCTGATATCCGCGGAGTCGCTGCTGGCCCGGGTACACCCCGACGGACATCGGCACGCCACCTGGCGGCCGGTTCCGGAACTCGACGAGTTGGCTGCTGGTGAGGTCGGCGGATTCGAGGTCGGCGCGACCGCGGTGCTGGCCTGCCGAATCGGTGCGCAGCTGTTCGTCTACCGGGATCGCTGCCCGCAGTGCACGCGCGGGCTGGCCGGCGCCACGCTGACCGGCTCGGTGCTGCACTGTCCGAACTGTGGTTCCGGATTTGACGTGGTCCATGCCGGGATCGGCGCCGACGGCGAATCCGGTTCGCACCTCGAGCCGATACCGCTCTTGGCGCGTGACGGAGTGAGCTCGATCGCGCTGGCCGAGGAGGTCGCGTCATGACCGGGCCGTTGGACGTGCTGGCCCGCATCCGCGCCGCGGCGCCCGGACCCAGGCGGGACGGCCAGAGCTGCGAAATGTGCGCCGAACCTATCACCGAACCGCATCAACACGTGGTCAATGTGGCTGGGCGGCAACTGATGTGCGTATGCCGCGGGTGCTATCTGCTGTTCACCGACGATCATGCCCAGCTGCGTTACCGGGCCATCGGAGACCGCTACCTTCACCTCGCCGACTTCGGTCTGGGCCGGCGGGACTGGGAGGCGCTGCAGATCCCGGTCGGTCTGGCGTTCTTCTTCTGGAATTCGGCGCTGGGACGTGTGGTGGCGTTCTATCCCGGCCCCGCCGGGGCAACCGAATCCGAACTGCCGCTGGACGCCTGGGCCGGTGTCCGGCGTTCCGATCCGAGGGTGGACCTGATCTCCGAGGACACCGAGGCATTGCTGGTGCAGGTACCCGACGACGAAACCCGGTCGCCCACCTGTCATGTGGTACCGATCGACGCCTGCTACGAGTTCGTCGGACGGCTGCGGATGTTGTGGCGTGGATTCGACGGTGGCCAGGACGTACGCGACTACGTCGACGAATTCTTCGACAGTCTCGCCGACCGCAGCACGGTGGTGACGAGATGACCGGGCCCAACGCCACCCCCACTCCCGACGTCTCGACCGACGTCACGTTCGCGGTCCTCGACATGGCGCCCGAACCGTATGCGGTGAGCCCGATCCTGACCGCCCGGATCGGTATCACCGCCGTCGGCGAGACCCCGGTACACGCGATCGCGCTGCGCTGCCAGATCCGCATCGAACCGGGGCGGCGGGATTACACCGATACGGAGGCCGCCGGGTTGCTCGACCTGTTCGGCCCGCGGGACCGCTGGGGCACGACACAACGCACCTTCCTGTGGCAGCACAGCACCGCGATGGTGCCCGGATTCACCGGCACCACCCTCGTCGAGCTGCCGGTCAGCGGAACCTACGACTTCGACGTCGCGGCGGCGAAGTACCTGCACGCACTGCGCGGCGGCTCGGTACCGCTGCGATTCCTGTTCAGCGGCACCGTCTTCACGCCAGGTGCCCGTGGATTCGCGGTCCAGCAGATTCCGTGGGATCGCGAGGACCCGTTCGACATGCCGGTCACGGTGTGGCAACAGCTGATGGCACAGCATTTTCCGAACACGGGATGGCTGCGGCTCGGCCGCGACACCCTCGACGAGCTGGCCTCCTACAAGACACGCTGGGGCATGCTGTCGTTCGACGAAGCGATCGACACCCTGCTGGCACGGCAGGAAATCCGATGAACGGCAATCTGGACCAGGTCCTCGCGGTCGCCGACGCCGTCCTCTACGAGGGCTATCTGCTCTACCCGTACCGGGCGAACTCGGCCAAGAACCAATGCCGTTGGCAGTTCGGCGTACTCGGCCCGGCCGATGCCGAGCAATCCGGTATCGGTGAGGACAGCTCGCTGTCGGCGCAACTGCTGGTCCGCGGTCACGGGCACCCGCAGATCACGGTCACCGTCCGGTTCCTGCAGCTGCAACGCCGAACCGCCGAACTCCGCCACAACGACGGCAGCTTCGAGCCGGTCGACGAGCTCACCGCCGCGGGGCAGTCCTGGCTGACCTGGGATGAGGCGGTTGAACATCAGATCGCCTTCGGCCCGTTCGACATCCCCGATCTGGAGGCGCCGCGGACGCTTCCCATGGCGGTGCTATCGGGCACCGACATCGAGAGCGTCGACGGTGGCCGGATCGTTCGCCGCCGTCGCGAGCTCCACGGCGAGTTCACCGTCGCGGCAGAAGCCGACGCGGGCTTGATCCGGCTCACGATGACGGTACGCAACTGTGCGGCACCCGCGCGCGACAAGGACGATGCGATCGCGGTGTCGTTGATCGGCACACACCTGATCATCGAAGTCACCGACGGCGAGTTCATCTCACTGCTGGAACCGGACGCACGCGCCGCCGGGGCGGCGTCGCGGTGTCGGCACCATCGTTGCTTCCCTGTGCTCGCGGGGAAGCCGGGCACGCACGACCTGATGCTCGTTTCGCCGGTCATCCTCTACGACCATCCGGAGATCGCCGAACAGAGCCAGGGCGACCTCTTCGACTCGTGCGAGATCGACGAGATCCTGACGCTGAGGGTCATGACGATGACCGACGAGGAGAAAGCCAGCGCCCGGGCCACCGATCCCCGGGCAGCCGAGATCATCGACCGCTGTGACTCGATGTCCCCGGAGGCGATGCTCGACCTGCACGGTGTCCTGCGCGATCCGCACGCCGCGGATCCAGGCCTGATTCCGCAGATACCCGACGGCATCGATTGGTGGGATCCCCTGGCCGACAACGCCGTGGATCCCGCCGTCGATGCGGTCCTGATCAACGGGGTGCGCGTCTGCCGCGGCAGCCGGGTGCGGTTGCACCCGTCCCGCCGGGCCGACGCGCAGGACATCTTCTTCGCCGGCCGCACCGCACAGGTGGCCTCCGTCCACGAGGACGTCGAGGGCGAGCGGCACATCGGCGTCGTGCTCGACGACGACCCGGCCGCGGATCTGCACGCGTGGTACGGCCGCTATCTGTACTTCGCCGCCGACGAAGTCGAGCCATTGGTGCAGTGAGAGGAGTTCGAGATGGAAGTTGTGGGTTGGATCGCTGTCATCGCCGTCGCGGCGGTCGTGGTCGCCGGCGTACTGGTCGGGGTCCGGTCGATCCCCGACGCCCGGCGCTATCTGAAGATGCGACGGATGTAGCGGGCGAGGTGCGATCACGTCTTCAGTTCTGGTAGCCGGCATCGGCAATATCTTTCTCGGTGACGATGGATTCGGTCCCGAGGTGATGCGGCGTCTGCCGCCGAGCCTCGCCGGTCCGGATATTCGGCTGTGCGACTACGGGATTCGAGGCGTGCACCTGGCCTATGACCTGCTCGACGGCTGGGATTCCCTCGTCCTGGTCGACGCGTTGCCCAGCCGGGGCCGCCCCGGCGCGTTGCACGTGTTCGAGGCTGATCGTGAAAGCCTGTCGGGTGCTTCGGGTCTGGACGCGCACGCGATGGATCCCACTGCGGTGTTCGCCAGTCTGCGGGCGCTGGGAGGTAGCCCGCCCTACACCGTCGTCATCGGCTGCGAGGTGGCCACCGTGGCTGACGGTATCGGGCTCTCGGAGCCCGTTGCGGCCGCGATTCCCGGCGCCGTAACTGCGGTCGAAGCTGCCGTGGCACGGTTGTCGGCCCCGGTCAGGGAGGGATGAGTCATGTGCCTCGGAATCCCCGGCCAGGTGGTGCGGATGCTCCCGGGATACGGCGACCAGCTCGCGCTCGTCGACGTCGCGGGCGAGCACCGCAAGGTCAATGTCGGCATGCTGCCCGACGAGACCTTCTCCCCCGGCGACTGGGTGATCATCCACATGGGTTTCGCGGTCGAGAAGACCGACCACGCCGGCGCCGAGGCCGCGATGCGGGGCCTGGAGTTGCTGGGGCGCGGCCGCAACACCGAGGTGCCACCGTGACCGCGCGGCGCCGGCTGCGTATCGGCGTTCACGGAGTCGTCCAGGGCGTGGGCTTCCGGCCGTTCGTCTACACCACGGCGGCCGCGCTCGGGCTGACCGGCTGTGTCCGCAACGACAGTTCCGGCGCCGTCATCGAGATCGAAGGTGCCCCCGGCGATCTCGAGGCGTTCCTGTACCGGTTGCGCACCGACCCGCCCGTGTTGGCGGTGATCGAGTCCGTCGACACCCGGCCGATACCCGTCTGCGGTGGCACCGGATTCACGATCGCCGACACCTCCAGGTCCGGCGGCGGCCGCACCCTCGCCTCCCCCGACGTGGCGATGTGCCCGGAATGTACTGCCGAGCAACGTGATCCGTCCAACCGTCGGTACCGACACGCCTTCATCAACTGCACCAACTGCGGGCCCAGGTTCACCATCATCGCCTCACTGCCCTATGACCGCGATGCCACCACGATGGCGCGTTTCGCCATGTGCGCCGAATGTGCACGTGAGTATGCCGATCCGGCCGACCGCCGCTTCCACGCGCAGCCGGTGTGCTGCCCGAGCTGCGGCCCGACATTGCGGTGGGACCACGAATCCGGTGCGCTCACCGGCGAAGCCGCGCTGCGGCGGGCCAGGCGCCTGCTGACCGACGGAGCGATCCTCGCGGTCAAGGGCATCGGCGGTTACCACCTCGCCTGCGACGCCGCGAACCCCACCACGGTCACCGAACTTCGTCGGCGTAAACAGCGGGGCGACAAGCCGTTCGCGGTGATGGTTCCCGATCTGCCCACCGCGCGCCAGATCGCCGAGGTCCACGACACTGCAGCCCGGGTGCTGTGCGGACCGCAGCGGCCGATCGTTCTGCTGCCCCGCGCGCCCGGTGCACCGGTCGCCGAATCAGTGGCACCCCGCAACCCCGACCTGGGCGTCCTGCTCGCCTACACGCCACTGCACACCCTGCTGTTCGGGCTCCCCGGCGATCCGCCCGGCCCCAGGGTTCTGGTGATGACGTCGGCCAATGTCAGTGGCGAACCGATCTGTTACTCCGACGACGATGCGCGACGCCGGCTCTCACACATCGCTGACGGATGGCTGATGCATGACCGCGAAATCCTGGTGCCCTGCGACGATTCGGTGGTCCGGGTCGCCGACGGCGAGGAGCTGGCCATCCGCAGATCCCGGGGGTACGCGCCGCTGCCGGTCGCCCTGCCGGTCGCGGTGCCGCCGACCCTGGCGGTCGGCGCCGACCTCAAGAACACCATCGCGGTGGCCGACCACCGGTACGCCTGGCTCAGCGCCTACATCGGCGATATGGACAGCCTGGCGACATTGTCGGCGTTCGAGCGTGCAGTCCACCATCTGGAGGCACTGACCGGCGTCGAACCCGAAACCCTCGTCTGTGATGCGCATCCGGGGTACCGCTCCAGCGACTGGGCTCATCGCAATGCCGGGTCCCACCCGGTGAGGCCAGTCCAGCATCACCACGCCCATATCGCCGCCGTCATGGCCGAACACGGCCTGGACGGAACACAGCAGGTGCTCGGATTCGCTTTCGACGGAACCGGATACGGACCCGACGGCACGGTGTGGGGCGGTGAGGTACTGGTCGCCGACTACAAGGGCTATCGGCGGGTTGCCCACCTCACGCAGGTACCGATGGCAGGCGGTGACACCAGCGTGCTGCGCCCCTACCGGATGGCTCTGTCCCACCTGTGGGCGGCCGGGCTGCCGTGGGATGCCGATCTACCGCCGGTCCGCGCGTGCCCCGACGACGAGCTCCGGACCCTGGCACATCAACTGGCGACCGGTTCCAGCTGCGTTGCGACGTCGAGCATGGGCCGGTTGTTCGACGCGGTGTCGGCGTTGATCGGGGTGCGACAGACGGTGGCCTACGAGGCGCAGGCAGCCATCGAGCTGGAAGGGATTTCACGTGGCACCGAGGCGGGCGCTCGCCGGTATGCCTTCGAAGTGGACTCCGGCGCGTCACCCGTCACCATCGACCCGGCCCCCGTACTCGCGGCGATCATCGCCGACCTGCGCACCGGTGTGACACCTGCGGTGATCGGTGCCCGGTTCCACCGTGCTGTCGCCGGGCTCATCGTCGAGCTGGCACTCGAACTGGTCGAGACGAACGGTTGCACGGGGCAGCCGGTGGCATTGTCCGGCGGGGTTTTCCAGAACCTCCTGCTGCTGCGCCTGACCTTGGCCGGAATGCAACAACAGGGCCTGAAAGTGATCACCCACCGCCGGGTGCCGCCGAACGACGGCGGTCTCGCCCTGGGCCAGCTACTGGTCGGGAATGCGGGGTGAAGCCATGACCGCGTTGCCGACCCAACAACTGGCCACCGGATACCGGCTGTTCGCCCGGTATGCCTTCCCGCCCAACGAGCTCGGGTACTGCGGCCCTACCGGACCGGCAGTCACACCCGGGGACAACACAACCGAGTTTGCTTCACATGCAAAGGAATTCGACGGCGCGTGGCCGTATCTGCATTCTATCGCCGAGGCAGTCGGTGCCGACCCGCTGGACGCCGAGGTGGTTCGAAGCTATTGGGTCGGCGGACCGCTCCTGGACCGGGTGGATCCGACAATCCTGCTGGCCCAGCTGCGGGCAGCGTTCCGGGGTCAGGTGACGGGAGGGCTCGACACCGTGTCCGCCGCCGGGACGACTGCCGGCGCGGCACTGGCCCACCACAGCTTCCACGTGTTCGTCGTGTACCCGTGGATCCGGTTCCTGGACCGGGATCCGGGCACCGCCCTTCATGTCCTGCAGAACTGCCGGATCCGTTGGGGCACAGTCGCAGCGGTCGAGGACGAGCACGTCGTCGTCGCGTCCTGCCCGTTGGTGCTGGACGACACTCGCCTCACGATCGGCGAGCCCGTCACCGAACGCATCCGGTGGAGCCGGGACGGGAAATCCCTGACAAACATTCCCGCACCGGGTGACACCGTGTCCGCGCACTGGGATTGGGTGTGCGACACGCTGACGCCCGGCGAGACCACGGCGCTGGCCGACGCCACCCGCGCCACCCTCGACCTGATCAACACAGGAGGTCGATCATGAGTACCACGACACCGGCCGTCACCACAGCGGCCGTCACCGGGTCGCCGGGGGCGCCTTTCGTGGACACGGACCTGGCCGCCGATCTGGCCGCGGCAGCACTGGATGTGGCCCGCAAGTTCCACGACGGCGCCACACTCTGGGTCATTGCGCCCCAATGGGAACCGCACGCCCATCACGTGGCCGTCGAGTTCGTCCATCCGGTCATCGTCGGCAAGCGCGCGCTGCCCTCGGTCGCGCTGGTCGAGCCCGATCCGGTGGCCCAGGCCCGGGTCGCCAGTCAGCCCGGAGATCTGCTCCTGGCCGTCGCCTCAGCCGACCAGCCGGCGGCGGTCGATGCCATGCGGCGGGCCGCCGCATGGGGTGTCACGACGTTGTGGATCGGCTGCGGCCCGCGCCCCCCGGCCGGTGCCGCCCACCACATCCTGTGGGTCGACTCCGATGACCCGATGGTCCCGGCCACCGGCCGGTTCGTCCTGATCTACCACCTGCTGTGGGAGCTCACCCACGTGTGCTTCGAACATCCCGGCCTGTTGACGCCCGCAGATGAAGACACCGGGCCGGCCTGCGTCACCTGCGGTGACGAAGGACGTCTGGCCGAAGTCGTGATCGCACCCACCGAAGCCGGTGGACGGGCCCTGGTCCGCAGTGCTGCCGGAGAGGAATGGGTGGACAGCGCCGTGCTTGAACAGGTCACCGTCAACGACCTGATCCTGATACACGCGGGTACGGCGATCGCGATGCCGCCGGAAGGCAGGTGAAGTCATGACCAACACCGAGAGCACGGGCTTCCTCTACCCGTTCATCGAATCGGAAGAGACCGACGTCCGAGCGCTGCTCGACGACCTGGCGGCCTCGGCACGCGGCAAGGCCGCCGAAAGCGCTCGGCTACAACAGGAATCACTACAGGAGTACACCGCGGGCCTGAACGCGGCCGGGGCCGCCATGGCCGACCGCTTCCTGCGCGGCGGCCGCCTGTACACCCTGGGAAACGGTGGCAGCTCCACCGACGCGGCCACATTGGCCTCCCTGTTCAGCCGGCCCGCAAGGGGAAGGCCGGTGGCCGCCTGGTCACTTGCCGCCGACGAGGCGGTGGTCACCGCGCTGGGCAACGACGTGGGTTTCGACCTGATCTTCAAACGCCAGATCATCGCGCACGCCCGCGATCGCGACATCGCCATCGCACTGTCCACGTCGGGTAACTCCGAAGACCTCATGACAGCCATCGCCGAGGCCAAGTTGCGTGGCGTACTCACCATCGGATTCTCGGGGCACGACGGCGGACGGATGGCGATCGTGGCCGGGGAGTCCGGGGATCTGGACTTCTGTTTCACCGTGCACAGCCAGAGCATTCACCGCATCCAGGAGAGCCACGCGATGCTCGGTTATCGGCTGTGGACGGTGGTGCAGGACCACATGGCACGGGCGTACGCATCATGAGCACCGTCGCCGCCTCGACCGCAGCCCAACGCGAGGACCGCGTACTGGAGCGGATCGAGAAGTTCCGGCAGCGACGCCCGCGCCTGATCGACGAGGTCGTGACCCTGGCGCACGGCGCCGGCGGGAAATCGTCGGCAGCACTGGTCGATGCGGTCTTCGTCGAGGCGTTCCGCAACCCCGAGCTCGAACAGCTCGGGGACGCCGCCCTGCTGCGTACCCCGTCCGGTGACACGCTGGCGTTCTCCACCGATTCGTATGTGGTTGCGCCGCATCGCTTCCCGGGCGGTTCCATCGGGCACGTCGCAGTACACGGAACCATCAACGACCTGGCGGTCTCGGGCGCCCGCCCGCTTTGGCTCTCGGCAGGCTTCGTCATCGAGGAGGGCTTCGCAATCGCCGAGTTGCGCGAGATCGTCGCCGACATGAGCGAGGCCGCCGCGCGGGCCGGAGTCCAGATCGTCACGGGCGACACGAAAGTCGTCGGTAAGGGCGCCGCCGACGGCATGTACATCTGCACCGCCGGGGTCGGCATCGTGCCGGCGGGCAGACGGTTGTCGCGGGAGAACGTCCGCACCGGGGACCGGGTCCTACTGTCGGGCACGATCGGCGACCACGGAATGGCGGTCATGCTGGCCCGCGGTGACCTTGCCATCGATGCCGACATTGCCTCTGACACCGCACCTCTGCACGAGCTCGTCGAGATTCTGCTGGCCGCCGCACCGTCCACCCGGTGGATGCGCGACGCCACCCGCGGAGGTGTCGGCACGGTGTGCAACGAACTGGCCAAGGACTCACCGTTCGCGGTGATCCTCGACGAGGCCCGCATTCCCGTCGAGCCACAGGTCGCGGGTGCCTGCGACTTACTCGGCATCGACCCGCTCTACGTCGCGAACGAGGGAAAGTTCCTCGCGATCGTCCCGGCCGACGAGGCGGACGCCGCGGTCGCCGCGCTGCACGCGCATCCGCAGGGCGCCCGGGCCACAGTGGTCGGCGAAATCGTCGCAGAGCCGCCCGGGATCGTCGCGCTGCGTACCGCCTTCGGCGGCAGCCGGATCGTCGACATGCTCGTGGGCGACCCGCTCCCCCGGATCTGCTAGGTGAAAGGAGCAGTCCCATGTGTCTGGGCATTCCCGGCCAGGTCGTCGACATCGTCGACGCCGAGGCCCACCTCGCCAAGGTCGATGTCAACGGGGTACGCCGGGTGATCAGCGTCCGCCTGCTCGCCGACGACAACCTGCAGGTCGGTGACTGGGTCCTGGTGCATGTCGGGTTCGCGATGGCCAAGATCGACGAGCGCGAAGCGACGCTGACGCTCGATCAAGTGCAGAAAATGGGCGCCGACTACACGACGGAGATCGACGCCTTCAATTCCTCCGAAATCGCCTGACGCAAAGAGGTGTCCGCATGAAGTTCGTCGACGAATTCCGGGACCCGGCGGCCGCCCGCGCCCTGGTGAAAGCGATCACCGAGCTTGCCGCCGGTGACGAGTTCAAGTTCATGGAGGTCTGCGGCGGCCACACCCACACCATCTACCGGCACGGGATCGAGCATCTGCTCCCGGAGTCCATCGAACTGGTCCACGGGCCCGGATGCCCGGTGTGCGTGATCCCCATGGGCCGGGTGGACGACGCGATGTGGCTGGCCGAACAGCCCGGCGTCATCTTCACCACGTTCGGCGACATGATGCGGGTGCCGGGGTCCAACGGCAACCTGATCGAGGCCAAGGCCCGCGGCGCCGACATCCGGTTCGTCTACTCACCACTCGACGCACTCAAGATCGCCCGCGACAATCCCGAACGCCATGTGGTGTTCTTCGCGGTCGGGTTCGAGACGACGGCGCCGTCCACCGCCGTCACGCTGGTGCGCGCCCGCGCACTCGGCGTCGACAACTTCAGCGTGTTCTGCAACCACGTCACCATCGTCCCGCCGATCAAAGCCATCCTGGAGTCACCTGACCTGCGGCTTTCGGGATTCCTGGGGCCCGGCCACGTCTCGACCGTGGTGGGTCTGCGCCCCTACCGCTTCGTCCCCGCCGTTTACCACAAACCGATCGTGGTGGCGGGCTTCGAACCACTCGACATCCTGGCCTCGGTGCACATGCTGCTGCGCCAGATCCGCGACGGCCGCTGCGAGGTGGAAAACCAGTACACCCGGGTGGTGCGGCCCGAAGGTAATACCGCGGCACTGAAACTGATGGCTGAGACCTTCGAACTACGGCCGCACTTCGAATGGCGCGGGCTCGGCTTCATCTCGCAGAGCGCGCTCAAGATCCACCCCGACTACGCCCACTACGACGCCGAGCTGATCTTCGAGATGCCCGGTGTGCGCGTTGCCGATCCCAAGGCCTGCCAGTGCGGTGAGGTGCTCAAGGGCGTCATCAAACCGTGGGAGTGCAAGGTGTTCGGGACGGCCTGCACACCGGAAACCCCGATCGGTACCTGCATGGTGTCCCCCGAGGGGGCCTGCGCGGCCTATTACAATTTCGGCAGATTGCATCGCGAAACCGCGCAGCTCCTGCTGCGGCATTAGCGATCCGGGATCAATGACGCCAGTTCGGAAAATTGTCGAGATCCCGCAGCGTCAACACGAACCCGAATGCGCCGACAGCGACGGCCAGGAAGTAGCCGAGCGCCGCCTGCCATCCGGTCAACGTCGACGCCACCAACCAACACAGCAGCACCGCCGCGATCACCAGCAGAACACCGTAGAGCGGTGTCCGCATCGGATGATCACCAAGACCCATAAGTCCGGTATACGCCGAAAGTACGGGTGGGAAAAGCCCCGGCTTGACCGTTCACCACTGATCGCGCGGGACGTCGAAGTCCGCGCACAGCGCCCGCCACACGTTGCGCGGCTCCACCCCGTCCTCGATGGCCTGTGCGGGTGTGCGGCCGTTGAGGGCAGTGAGCACGTGGTCGACGAGCAGCGAACGACCCCGCATCGAGCCGAACTGGCCTTCTACGAGCTCATTGAATTCCGTCAACCGCACGGGCCCAACCTACCCAGTGCCCGCGAGTGCGTCATGGCACACCCGTACCGGATCCGTCACCTCGGACAGCGAGGCGCCACCGCGCTGAGCGGCCGCACGGTGGGAGGATGACCCGAGCACGGTGCCGACCGCAGCGGTCAGCGAGTCCGCGGAAAGTGGCCGCACCAGCTGCCCACTGCCCTGGCGCACAACCCGATTGGCGATCTCCCACTGATCACCGCCACCCGGCACCACCACCATGGGCACGCCGGCCAACAGTGCCTTGGACACCAAGCCGTGCCCACCGCCGCAGATCACCAGATCGGCGTGCGACAACAACTCGTCCTGGCGGCCCAGTCCCACGGCTGCCCACGGCGGCACCTCGACATCGGCGCCCCCCAGTCGCGACACCACCACACGCGCCCCATCGGGCAGCGTCTCACCCGGCCGCAGCGAGTCCAGGACCAGTTCCGACATCCCCTGCGTCCCAGTGGTCGCGGTCGACGGCGCCACCATCACGACCGGCCCCGATCCCGGCGGCACGGTCAGCACCGCGTCGGTCGGCTCGAAATGCAACGGGCCCACCACCACGGCCTCGGCCGGCCAATCCGGGCGCGGCACCTCCAACGCGGGCAGGGTGGCGATCAACCGCCGCAACGGACCGGGGTCGACCGACGGAAGGCCGAGGTCAGCGCGCACGACAGCGCGCTCGGCCAGGCCGGCCCGCACGGACCTCGCGGTCAGCGCCCGCATGACGGCGTCGCGCAGCCGTCCGCGCAGGCCGACACCGGGAGCCAGCCCGCTGCCCAGTGGCGGCAACCCCTTCGACGGCAGGTACAGCGGATGTGGACTGAGCTCGACCCACGGCAATCCGAGCAGCTCGGCGGCCAGCCCGCCACAGGCGGTGATCACATCGGAGACCACGAGATCCGGTTGCAGCTCCCTCAGTCCGGGGACGTTGAGCTGCGCCATCCGCCCGGCACGCTGGTGAATCTTGGCCCCGGCGTCGGCATCGTCGTCGGCATCGGTGGCGTCGAGGCCGACGAGTTCGACTGCGTCGATACCGGCGGCCCGCGCGGTGTCGAGCCATTCCACCCCGGTCAGCAGCGTGGGGGTATCCCCCGCGGCCAGGAACTTCAGGCACAACGCCAGGGCCGGGAAGGCATGTCCGGGATCGGGTCCGGCGACCACAGCTACGCGCACCGGCCTACCCTGCCACAGCGCTGCACCATTAGGCTGCGGGCATGGCTGACCAATCCACCACCGCAGCTGCGTCCCAGACCAGCACGGTCGAGACCTTCCTCAACGCACTGCAGGAGCAGGACTTCGACACAGCCGAGAGCACACTGGCGCAGAACCTGGTGTATCAGAACGTGGGGTTTCCGACTGTGTACGGACGCAACCGCGCGATGAAGCTGTTCCGGTCGATGCCGGGCCGGGTCGGCTTCGAGGTGAAGATCCACCGGATCGCCGCCGATGGCGCGGCCGTGCTGACCGAACGCACCGACGCGTTGGTGTTCGGGCCGCTGCGCCTGCAGTTCTGGGTATGCGGGGTGTTCGAGGTGCACGAAGGCCGAATCACGCTGTGGCGGGACTACTTCGACATGTTCGACATGCTCAAGGCGACGGTGCGCGGCCTCGTCGGCGTCGTCGTGCCGGCACTGCGCACCTCGCTGTAACCGCGATTCAGGCGCGGCGCAGCTGACCGAGTTCGTCGAACGCCTGCGCCCAGCCGACCAGGCGATCGGTGGCACCGGTCAACTCGCTGCGGTAACGCTGCTGCGACAACGGCGACGCAGCGCCGTGCCCGCTGTTCACTGTCGACACCAGTTGCGCTGCGGCAGTGACCATTTCGTTGTACTGCCGTACACCCTGGCCGAGCTGGGCGGTGAACGCGTTGATGGTGGGCACCAGATGCTGACGCGATTGCGGGGCGTTGCTGATCGCGCGTTCCATCGAGACCACTTCGGTGGCGGTGGCTGCCATCGTCCGCGCAGTGTGGTTGGCCACCGCGGTCAACTCACGCAGTTCCTCGGCCGGGAGCATCCGGCCGCGCTCCAATACGCCGAGTAACGAGAACATGCCTCGCTCCGAGGCCACCAGCGCCGCCATGGGCTGGCGGGCCGCCGAACCCCATGGCGGCAACCGGCGTCCGGAGACCGGACGCTGCGCCGGAAGCGGTTCCGCGCGCAGCCACCGGTAGCGGAGCCAGAACAGTGTGGCCGGGAAGGCCGCGCCGGCTGCGATCGCTCCGCTGATGATCAGGCCCCAGACCGGTGTGCTCCACGACGCCAGCAGCGCCGTCACGAGCACCCAGAACACGCTCGACAGGGTGAAGAACACCCCGAAGCGCAGCGCCCACCGCCGCTTGCGCAACAGCTTTGCGCGCGGATCGGCGGCGGCGCTGAGCTTTTCGGTCAGCGCACCGGACAGATCGGCCGCGGTATCGATAGCCCGCTGCGCCAGCGATCTCCAGGCGTCCGGTCGGCCGGTCTTGGTAGCCATGATCTACAACACTCGAATCGCTATTGGCCGAGCGGGTTTTCGGGGGTGGCAGGAGTTTGGCTGGCCGCCGGGGAGGCCGGCGTGGCCGGGGCGGCGTCACCGCTGGGCAGTGCGTCGCCACGCATCGAAGCGCGGATCTGCTCGAGCCGGGAGTGGCCCGCCATCTGGACGCTGGCCTGCTGGACCTCCATCATGCGGCCCTGTACGGAGTTCTGGGCCAGCTCGGCCTCGCCCATCGCGTTGGCGTAGCGGCGCTCGATCTTCTGGCGCACTTCGTCGAGGCTCGGGGTGTTACCCGGCGCGGCGACCTCACTCATCGACCGGAGCGAGGAACTGACCTGCTCCTGCATCTTGGCCTGCTCCAGCTGCGACAGCAGCTTGGTGCGCTCGGCGATCTTCTGCTGCAGCATCATCGCGTTCTGCTCGACGGCCTTCTTGGCCTGCCCGGCGGCCTGCAGGGCCTGATCGTGCAGCGCCTTGAGGTCCTCGACGCTCTGCTCGGAGGTCACCAGCTGCGCTGCGAACGCCTCGGCTGCGTTGGTGTACTCGGTGGCCTTGGCCGCATCGCCGGCAGCGGTGGCCTGATCGGCCAGCGTCAACGCCTGGCGGACATTGACCTGCAGCTTCTCGATGTCAGCGAGCTGACGGCTCAGCCGCATCTCCAGCTGGCGCTGGTTGCCGATGACCTGGGCGGCCTGTTGGGTAAGCGCCTGGTGCTGACGCTGGGCGTCCTCGATGGCCTGCTGGATCTGCACCTTCGGATCGGCGTATTCGTCGACCTTGGAGCTGAACAGCGCCATCAGGTACTTCCACGCCTTGACGAACGGATTGGCCATTGGTTCGTTCCGCCTTATCTGTCGGGCTTGTCAGGCCCTTGATGGGGCCTTGTCGTTCAGGTTGCCGCAATTCCTCTGATGCCAACTTATCGGTTCCGGACATGCAGCCACAGCCCCGCACGCTGTTCGCATGGGTGTTTTGCGAAAATTCGCGCCGAAGGGACGAGCAGCGCAATCAGGCCGGCGCCGGGACCGTGCTCATGTCACGCAACGGCCATCGACACGACCTGTGGAATGACCACCTTGGTCGCCGCGTCGATGTGGGCGACATTGGCGTGGGCCGGCACCTGGACCGCGGCGCCGGCGTGTTCACGCTCGGCCATGTTCTCGCCCGCATCGGTGAGTACCCGCGACAGCGGCACGTCCAGGGCGTCACAGATGGCGCTGAGCAGTTCGCTGGAAGCCTCCTTGCGGCCCCGCTCCACTTCGGAGAGGTACCCGAGGCTCACCCGCGCCGCGTCGGACACTTCACGCAACGTCCGCCCCTGCTCGGTGCGGGCGTTACGCAGCACGTCGCCGATCACCTCACGCAGCAATGTCGTCATCGCGCTCTCCTTCGCCTCGCCTGTCACAGGTTCGCTAAAAAGACCAACGCCGCCGGCCACCGCAAGGTTCCCGAAGGAAACCGTTGAACAGATTTCGGTTACTGGTTCTCGACCAGGAAGCGCAATCGGGCGATCGCCTCGTCGACGGCGGCGCGGCGGATATCCCAGCGTGAGCCGGACAGCGAAAGCTCGATGACCTCGGTGTCGACCGGGCCGGCCAGGCCGATGAACACGGTGCCCACCGGGTGCCCACCGTGCGGTTCCGGCCCGGCCACGCCGGTCAGGCCGACACCCCAGGTAGCTGCGCAACGCTGCCGGGCCCCAACGGCCAGCGCCCGTGCGGTGGGAGCCGCGACCGGGCCGACCGCATCGAGCACCTGCGGAGCCACTCCGGCCAGCCAGATCTTGGTGTCCTCGTTGTAGGTGACCAGGCCGCCCTGCAGAACCGCGCTGGCCCCCGACACCCCCGCCAGCGTCGCCGCGAGCAGCCCGCCGGTGAGCGACTCGGCGGTGGCCACGCTCTGTGAGCGCACCGTCAGGTCGGCGACCAGGGCCCTGGCGTCGTCAGTGAGCAGCGGATCGTCCACGCGAATCCCTGATCGCGGATATGACGTAGTCGGCACCGGTAAGCACGGTCAACACCACGGCCGCCCACATGATCACCCAGGCGACATCGAGCCAGATGGCGGGCCACGCATGCAGCGGCAGGATGAACAGCCCGATGGCCACGGCTTGCACCAGTGTCTTGAGCTTGCCGCCGCGGCTGGCCGGGATCACGCCGTGCCGCAGCACCGCGAACCGCAACACGGTGATCCCGATCTCACGGGTCAGCACCACCGCGGTGATCCACCACGGCAGATCGCCGAGCATCGACAGGCCGATCAGCGCTGCCCCGATCAGCGCCTTGTCGGCGATCGGATCGGCCAGAGTGCCGAACTCGGTGATCATCCCGTAGCTGCGGGCCAAAGCCCCGTCGAAATGGTCGGTGATCACCGCGACGGCGAACACCGCGAAAGCGGCGATCCGCCAGCCGGTTTCATGGCCGTCGCCGGCGAACAGAAATACGAGGAAGACCGGAACCAGCACCATCCGCACTCCCGTGAGCACGTTGGCGAGGTTGGCCACGCGCGCACGCGGGACCACCGGATCGGTAGAAGGTTGGCCCGGCACCGCAACAGAATATCGGTTGCCGTAACCGATACTCTTGCGCCTGTGAACCCAGGCAGTGTCGAGCCGCGCAAACACCCTGTGGTGCGCCGCGCCCGCACGTCCGATGTCCCTGCGATCAAGAGCCTGGTTGACGTCTATGCGGGCAAGATCCTGCTGGAGAAGAACCTGGTGACGCTGTACGAGGCGGTCCAGGAATTCTGGGTGGTCGAACTCGACGACGAACTGGTCGGATGCGGCGCGCTCCATGTGCTGTGGGCCGACCTCGGCGAGGTACGCACGGTGGCCGTGCATCCGAAGGTCCGCGGGACCGGCGTCGGCCATGTGTTGGTCGAGCAGTTGCTCGATGTCGCCCGCGACCTCCACCTGAGCCGGATCTTCGTGCTGACCTTCGAGGTCGACTTCTTCGGCAAGCACGGTTTCGAAGAGATCGACGGCACGCCGGTGACCGCCGAGGTGTACGAGGAGATGTGCCGCTCATACGACACGGGTGTGGCGGAGTTCCTCGACCTGTCCTACGTCAAGCCCAACACCTTGGGCAATACGCGGATGCTGTTGACGCTGTAGATCGGCATCCGTTCGAGGGGGGATTGTTGCGGAAATCGACAGGCGCGGTGCTGGCCGTAGCCGGTGTGGCCGTCCTGGCCAGTACCGGCGGTTGCAGCCTGATCAACGACCTCACCGGCGGGCACAAATCCGGCGCAGAGGCGATCACACGCCAGCTGCAGTCCATGCCGGGCATATCCACCGTCGACCTCGACTACACCCACAACATCACCGTCGGGGAGCTCATTTACTTCAGGGCCGAGGTGGCTTCCTCGGCAACACCGGAGCAAGCCGGTGCGGCGGCCAAGACATTCATGGAACAGGGCCTACGTAAGGATCTGGACCGCGCCAACTCCACCGAGTTGACGCTGACCTACCCGCTAGGCGGCTCCCGTCCCAACTACTCCGTGCGAAGTAACTCCGCCGCGTGGGTCCGCCTGGAGTCCGGGTGGGACCTGACGCTGGTCGCCGACACTGTGGCCACCTGGCTGAGCGCGGCACGCTCACCCATCGTCGAGTCGGTGCGGACTGCCACTGCCACCTCGAGTGACACCAATTCCTTCGCCACCACGGTCACGGTGCGCCCAGAGGCGACCTCCGCTCAGGTCGAGGCGCTGAAAGAGCAGGTGCCCGGCCTGCGTGACGCGACCTGGAAGCGCAGCTAGTTCGACGACGGGTGAGACTCCACAAATCGTCGGTCTAGAACCCGTCCGGATCGTCGGCGGCGGCGCCGTTGGCGTCCGAGCCGCCTTGGATCAGCATCAGCGTGCCGGCCAGCTCATCGGGCTTCACCAGCACCTCGCGGGCCTTGGAGCCCTCGGACGGCCCGACGATGCCCCGGGTCTCCATCAGGTCCATCAGGCGGCCGGCCTTGGCGAACCCAACGCGCAGCTTGCGCTGCAGCATCGAGGTGGACCCGAACTGGCTCGACACGACCAGTTCCACGGCCTGCAGGAAGACGTCCATGTCGTCGCCGATATCGCTGTCGATGTCGCGCTTCTCGACGGTCTTGACCGTGACGCCGTCGATGAACTCGGGCTGGGCCTGCTCCTTGGTGTAGGCGACGACGGCCTGGATTTCCTCGTCGCTGACGAAGGCGCCCTGCACGCGGATCGGCTTGGGAGCTTCCGACGGCTGGAACAGCGCGTCACCCTTACCAGTGAGCTTCTCGGCGCCGACCTGGTCGAGGATGACGCGCGAGTTGGTGGCGTTGGTGACACCGAATGCCATGCGGGACGGCACGTTGGCCTTGATCAGGCCGGTGACCACCGACACCACCGGCTGCTGGGTGGCCAGCACCAGGTGGATACCCGCGGCGCGGGCCTTCTGGGTGATACGGACGATCGCGTCTTCGACGTCGCGCGGGGCCTGCATCATCAGGTCGGCCAGCTCGTCGACGACGCACAGGATGTACGGGTAGGTCTTGTAGACCCGCTCACTGCCCAGCGGCGCGGTGATCTCGCCCGAGCGCACCTTCTTGTTGAAATCGTCGATGTGCCGGACACCGCTGGCGCTCATGTCCTGGTAGCGCTGCTCCATCTCCTCGACCAGCCAGGCCAGCGCGGCGGCGGCCTTCTTCGGGTCGATGATCACGGGCGTGATCAGGTGCGGAATGCCTTGGTACGGCGGAAATTCCACCATCTTCGGGTCGACCAGGATCATCCGGACCTCGTCCGGCGTCGCGCGCTGCAGCAGCGACACGAGCATCGAGTTGATGAAGCTCGACTTACCCGAACCGGTGGAGCCGGCCACCAGCAGGTGCGGCATCTTGGCCAGGTTGTAGCTGATGAAGTGGCCTTCGACATCCTTGCCGATGCCGAACACCATCGGATGGTGGTCCTTGCGGGTGGTCGGTGCGCTCAGCACGTCCTTGAGCCGGACCATCTCGCGGTCGCTGTTCGGCACCTCGACACCGACAGCGGACTTACCGGGGATCGGCGCCAGCAGGCGGATGTGCTCGTTGGCCACCGCGTAGGCCAGGTTGCGCTGCAACTGGGTGAATCGCTCGACGCGGACGCCGGGCCCAAGCTCGATCTCGTACCGGGTGACGGTCGGGCCGCGCTGGAAACCGGTGACCGTGGCGTCGACCTTGAACTGCTCCATCACCTCGGTGATGGCGTTCACGATGCGGTCGTTGTCCCGGCCGACCCGCTTCGGTGGGTCACCGTCGGCCAGCAAGTCCAGCGGCGGCAGGGTGTAATCACCCTCGATCACCCGGTCGATCACCAGGGTGTCGTCGGTCTCCTTGGCCGGCTTCGACCCGGATTCGGTTCCGGCCTTCTTGCGCCGCGGTTTGACGGCGGGCTCGGGGACGGTGGGTGCGTCAGATTCGTCGGGCAGCGGGTAGTTGTCCATCGGCGTGCCGGTCGGCGCCTTGGGCGCCTCGATCGCGGCTGTCGGCCAGGTCTGGGCCTGCGTGTCACCGCCTGCGGTGTCGTCGTCGTAGTAGCCGTCGGACAGGTCGTCGTAGCCGTCCTCGTCATCGAACTCGTCGGCGTAGTCCCCGTCGTAATCGTCGTCATAGTCGTCGTCGTGGAACGCCCGGGTGCTGAACATGCTCCGCAGCGTCGAGGGCACCTCACGGATCGTCGTCCCGGTGACCAGCAGCAGACCGAACAGCACACCCATGAACAGCAGCGGCGCCGCGATCCACTCGGTCAGCCCGTCCGACAGCGGCCCGCCGATGGCGAAGCCGACGAATCCGGCGGCATGCTGACGTGCGACGGGATCCTGCGGCGAGCCCGACCACAGGTGCCACAGGCCCAGCATCGGCAGTGCGATCATGGCCGATCCCAGGATCAGCCGGGGGCGGGATTCCGGATCAGGTTCGGTGCGCATCAAGACGACGGCAACGGCGCCCAGGACGACGGGCACCAGAACAACCGGGCCTCCGATGAGGGTGCGCACTGCGGTGTCGATCCACTGCCCCACCGGGCCGGCCGCATGGAACCAGGAGCTGGCAGCCACGACGACGGCGATGCCGAGCAGCGCGAGAGCCATACCGTCACGGCGATGGCCGGGTTCGATATCGCGGGCGCGCCCCACCGAGCGGGCGGTCGAACCGGCTCCCTTGGCCAGCATCAACCAGCCGGCGCGGGCACCTTGGCCGAGCTTCTGGCCGGCGGCAGAGACGGGTGAGGCCTGGGTCCGGCGGGCGGGCTTACGCCGTGGCGCAGCCGGGCGACCCTTGCGGGCCGGCGCCGGACGCCGCGAACCGCCCCGCGAGCTGGCATTCGACCTGCTCGAACGCGCTCCGGATCGGCCGGCGGTCTTGTTAGCCATGACCGCAAGCCTAGTCGCATATGCCCCACAATCACCATCTGCCACACGGGTCACAAGACGGTCTCAAATGACACTTAGCCATACGAACCAAATCCACCCGCTTATCGCCTAGGGTGGACGCTCGTCCAGTTTCGGCACTCATCGAGGAGTTCTGCACATATGCCTGTTGTCGTCGTCGCCACCATGAAGGCCAAGCCCGAATCCGTCGACGCAGTGCGCGAGGCCTGCACCAACGCCGTCGCAGCCGTCCACGACGAGCCGGGCTGCCAGCTGTATTCGCTGCATGAGGCCGACGGCACCTTCGTGTTCGTCGAGCAGTGGGCCGACGCCGATGCACTCAAGGCGCACAGCACCGCCCCGGCGATCGGCACCCTGTTCGGCTCCATCGGCGAACTGCTCGACGGTGCCCCCGATATCAAAATGTTGCAACCCGTCGTCGCGGGTGACCCCGCCAAGGGACAGCTGCGCGCCTAATGGCCACCGAAGCTCCCCTGGCCGGCAAGGTCGCCTTCATCACCGGCGCTGCGCGCGGCCAGGGGCGGGCCGAGGCCCTGCGACTGGCCTCCGACGGGGCCGACATCATCGCGATCGACCTGTGCCACCAGATCGAGTCGGTGCCCTACCCGCTGGCCACCCCCGAGGATCTGGCGGCGACGGTCAAGCTCGTAGAAGAAGCGAGCGGCCGGATCGTGGCCCTTCAAGCCGATGTGCGCGATGAGGAAGCTCTGCGAACGGCGCTGCAGACCGGGGTTGATCAGCTCGGCCGGCTCGACATCGTCGTCGCCAATGCCGGGATCGCCCCGATGCAGTCGGGCCCCGACGGCTGGCGCGATGTCATCGACGTCAACCTGACCGGCGTACACCACACCGTCGAGGCAGCGGTCCCGATCATGGTCGCCCAGGGCGACGGTGGATCGATCGTGCTGATCAGCTCGGCAGCCGGCCTGATCGGTGTCGGCGGCGGGGACCGCGGCTCACTCGGTTACACCGCCGCCAAGCACGGGGTGGTGGGCCTGATGCGGGCCTACGCCAATTTCCTGGCCCCGCACAGCATCCGGGTCAACTCGATCCACCCCACAGGAGTGGACACCCCGATGATCAACAACGAGTTCACCCGGGATTGGCTGCGCCACATCTCCGAGGAACTCAACGCCCCAACCGATTTCTCCAACGCGCTGCCGGTGCAGGTGGTACAGGCGGAGGACATCGCCAACGCGGTGGCCTGGCTGGTGTCGGATCAGGCGCGTTACGTCACGGGCGTGACACTTCCCGTGGACGCCGGCATCGTCAACAAGCGATGAGCGATCCCGTCGCCGCCACCGCGATCGGCCCGATGGTGCTCGCCGCCGTCGAGCAGTACGAACCGGTGCGGCGACGGCTCGTCGACGACGAATTGGCGTTGTCGTTCCTCCCGGCGGGACTCCGTGCGTTCACCCGGGCCGCGCGTTGGTCCGTTGCCCGCAGACTTCTGATCGGGGCGACCGAACGCTCGGGACCTGGGCTGTGGGCGAATCTGACCTGCCGCAAGCGCTACATCGGCGACAAGCTCACGCAGGCCCTGCCGAATATCGACGCCGTGGTGATTCTCGGCGCCGGCCTGGATACCAAGGGCTACCGGCTTGCCCGGCACACCGCGATCCCGGTGTTCGAGGTGGACCTGCCGATCAACATCGAGCGCAAACGCTCGGTGGTGCGCGGCGCGCTGGGAACCGTGCCGGACTCGGTGCACCTGGTGCCGGTGGATTTCGAACGCGATGACCTGGCCGCCGAACTGGCCAGGCACGGCCACCGCCGTGAACACCGCACGTTCTTCATCTGGGAAGGCGTGACGCAGTATCTGAGCGCTGAAAGTGTCGCGGCGACATTCGAGTTCCTTCGCTCGGCGACGCCGGGGAGCCTGTTGGCATTCACGTATGTCCGCAGCGATTTCATCGACGGCACCAACCGGTACGGGGCCGAATCGCTGTATCGGCGGTTCCGCGTCCGCAGCCGGCTGTGGCAGTTCGGGCTGGACCCGGACCGGGTGGCGTCGTTCATCGAGCCCTACGGCTGGAATTTGATCGAGCAGGCCGGGCCCGAGTACCTCACCTCGCACTACATTTCACCCGCCGGCCGGAAGCTGACCGCCTCACAGGTGGAATGGACGGCTTTCGCCGAAACGTGCTAGCAGGCAACCAGCGCGTCGAGTTCCGCGGCATCGACACCGGCCAGTCGCCGATGCATGGCCTTGGCGATGCGGCCGGCCTGCAGCTTGGCCCGCTCGGCATACGGACCTGAGAACAGCTCGTCGACGGTGTCGGTCCACAGGGTCAGCCAGCGCACGAAATGTTGCGCCGACAACGGATGACGGGCGTGCAGTTCACGGTGCACGATCAGGGCGCTGCCGTGGTAGAGCCCGGCGCGGAACAGCACGGTCTCCCAGAAATCGCACATGACAGGCAGATGGGATCGCAGGCCCTTGGCGCGCAGCTCGGAGAACGGTTCGGCGAGCACCGGATCCGACAGCGCGTTGCTGTAGAAGCGCCACAGCAGCAGCTCGACATCCTCGCGGCCTGCCAGGTCTTCAGACATCGGACTGATCCCTTCCGGGCCGGTCGCACGTCGCCCTAGTTTCTACAATCTCCTGTTGTATAAACTCTAGCGATGATCCCCGCGATCGGGAAGCGCCGAGTCGACGTGCTGAGCACGTTGAAGGCCTCTGCAACGCCGATGACGAGCGCGCAGATCGCCGCCCGACTCGACGTTCACACCAACACCGTGCGGTTTCACCTGGAGCACCTCGAGGCCGGCGGGCAGGTGGAACGTGTCCAACCTCACCACCGCAGCCCCGGGCGGCCCCCGCAGCTGTACCGGGCGGTGCGCCGGATGGACCCGACCGGACCCACCCATTACCGGATGCTCGCCGAGATCCTGGCCAATGGATTGGCTTCCGACGACGACCCCGCCGCCAAAGCCCGGGAGATGGGGCGTGCCTGGGGACGCACGATGCCGCGCCCGGCGATCGACTCCCCCGTTGACGCCCTGGTACAGACACTCGATGACATCGGTTTCGCGCCGGAGCCACCCGAGAATGATCAACTCCGGTTGCGCCACTGCCCATTTCTCGAATTGGCCCAGACCCGCGCCTCGGTTGTGTGCCCGATCCACCTGGGGTTGATGCAGGGGGCGTTGGAAAGCTGGCAGGCACCGGTTGCGGTCGAGCGACTCGACGCGTTCGTCGAACCGGATCTGTGCGTGGCCCACCTGGGCCCGAAAGGAGATTCATGATGAACGCCGGTCTGGCTGTCGCGGTCGCCGTGACCT
Source organism: Mycobacterium sp. DL99 (assembly GCF_004762045.1). Lineage (GTDB taxonomy): Bacteria > Actinomycetota > Actinomycetes > Mycobacteriales > Mycobacteriaceae > Mycobacterium. The sequence goes on along the minus strand of NZ_SJOM01000007.1, from coordinate 2,580,915 downwards.
TCTGCTGGCTGGGCATGGTGCTGGCGATCTCGTTCATCGAGGCGCCGCTGAAGTTCCGGGCACCGGGCGTGACGCTGCAGATCGGACTCGGCATCGGGCGCATGGTTTTCCGTGCATTGAACACGGTGGAAACCACGTTCGCCGTCGCCATCATCGTGACCCTCGCCCTGCACCGCCCGTCCGAAGCGGCGATCACGGTCTTCGCGATTGCCATCGTGGCGCTCGCCGTTCAACTGATTGCCGTGCGTCCCAAGCTGACTCAGCGCTCCAACGCCGTACTCGCCGTCGCCCCGGGCGAAGAGCCGGCGGGGCGTTCACAGGCGCACTACGTCTATGTGGCCTTCGAACTCATCAAAGTGATCGCCCTGCCGACCGGCGGGATTCTGCTACTTGCCGGCTGACTCCAGGCTCGGCGTCTTGACTTGAACCACAAGACCATTCGAGTACGGCCGGTGCGGGTCGCGCGGACTCGCCTCGGGAAGAATGAGACGCCAGCCCTCATACGGATTCTTCTCACCTGCCACAAGAAATCCACCCCTGGCGCCCGGGCCCGCGAGCTCGTCGGCACTGCGGATCGGACCGTCGGCGAACAGGTCGCCGGCCTGCATATGGGCCGCCGGATCCGACGCCAACCGCCCGAGCCACGAGACGATCGCATCGTGCACGTAAGCCGCCTCCGCGTCGGATAGCCGGGCGTCGATCAGAATTGCGGCCTTGCCGCCGGGAAAACCGGCCGGGTACACGTCGCACAGGAGTCCACCCCGCGTCACCCGGTCATAGAAGCGACGCGCCAGGATGGACGGCATGAGCTTCGACCCCACGACGACAGCGACGAGCGCTACCACGAACACGATGGTGACGGTGGTACTGGGTCCGCGCTCCCGGACAACGAGCGAATACACCGCCCACGAGAAAACCACCGCGAACAGGACGCCTCCGACGACGAGCAGATATCGAAGAAAGAACGGGTACTCCACCGCACGCTTTGCTTCGTCCACCGAGCTGAACGGCGGAATCGGACGGCGTCGCCCGAATGGCACCTCAGGCGCTGGTCGGCTCACCGACCCAATCTAACCGCTCCGGCGAGATGACCGGAGCACCAATTTGGCTAGATCTCGATGACCGTCGGCACGATCATCGGCTGGCGACGGTAGGTCTCCCCCACCCACTTGCCCACCGTGCGCCGGATCGCCTGCGCGATGCGGGTCGGGTCCGTGATGTTGTCGGCAGCAAGGCTTTCCAGCTCCCGCTCGACGTTGCGGGCGACCGGCTCCAGCGCTTTCGGGTCTTCGGAGAATCCGCGCGAATACAGATGGGCCGGCGCGGCGGGCTTTCCGGTCTCGCGGTGGACGACTACCGTCACCGCCACGAAACCCGAAGACAGGATCAGGCGTTCACCAAGGGTGGCGTCCCCGACATCGCCGGTGATCAGCCCGTCGACGAACATCTTGCCGACCGTCACCGCACCGGAGATCGAGGCCTTACCGGCCACCAGGTCCACACTGACACCGTTCTCGGCCAGCACGATGTTCTCCGGCGGAACCCCGGTGCTCGCGGCCAGTGCCGCGTTGGCGCGCATGTGCCGCCAGGTGCCGTGCACCGGCATCACGTTGCGGGGACGTACCCCGTTGTAGAGGAACAGCAGCTCCCCCGCGTACGCGTGGCCGGAAACATGCACGCGCGCTTGGGCATTGGTGACCACACGGGCGCCGATCTTGGCCAGTGCGTCGATGACACCGTAGACCGCTTCCTCGTTGCCCGGGATCAGCGACGAGGACAGGATGATCAGATCGCCTGCGGTCAGCGTGATGCTGCGGTGCTCGCCCCGCGACATCCGGGACAGTGCGGCCATCGGCTCACCCTGGGTACCGGTGGTGATCAGGACGACCTTCTCGGGCGGCATCATCTCGGCCGCGCCGATGTCGAGGATGTCGGCATCGTCGACCTTCAGGTAGCCCAGCTCGCGGGCGATGCCCATGTTGCGCACCATCGAGCGTCCGACGTACGAAACCTTCCGACCCAGCGCCACCGCCGCATCTGTGATCTGTTGTACGCGATCGACATTCGATGCGAAGCAGGCCACGATCACCCGGCCCTCGGCGCCGCGGATCAACCGGTGCAGCGTCGGGCCGACCTCACTCTCGGACGGGCTGACACCCGGGTGTTCGGAATTGGTCGAGTCACACAGGAACAGGTCGACGCCGGCGTCCCCGAGCCGCGACATGCCCGGCAGGTCTGTCGGGCGGCCGTCGAGCGGCTGCTGGTCGAGCTTGATGTCGCCGGTGTGTAGCACGGTGCCGGCACCGGTGTGGATCGCGACGGCCAGACACCCCGGAATCGAGTGGTTGACCGCGAAGTACTCGCATTCGAAGACGCCGTGCTGGCTGCTCTGCCGCTCGGCGACCTCGACGCACACCGGCTTGATCCGGTGTTCACGGCACTTCTCGCGGATCAGCGCAATGGTGAACTTCGAGCCGACCACCGGGATGTCCGGACGCAGCTTGAGCAGGAACGGAATCGCCCCGATGTGGTCCTCGTGGGCATGGGTGACGACGAGCGCTTCGACATCGTCGAGACGGTCCTCGACGTGGCGCAGATCCGGCAAGATCAGGTCGACGCCGGGCTCGTCATGCCCGGGGAAGAGCACCCCGCAGTCCACGATGAGCAATCTGCCCAGGTGCTCGAAGACCGTCATGTTGCGGCCGATTTCGCTGATTCCACCCAGCGCGGTAACTCGCAGACCGCCGGGGGCCAGTGGCTTGGGGGGCGCGAGTTCGGTGCTCACTATCGCAACACCGCAGCCGCACGCATATCGACGGCCAGCGCCTCGATCTCGGCCGGGGACGCCGGGATCTGCGGCAGTCGTGGCTGACCGGCATCGAATCCCTGCAACCGTAGGCCTTCCTTGGACATCGTCACCCCACCGAGGCGGGCCTGGGCGGCAGCCAGCGGGGCCAACGAGACGTTGATCTTGCGGGCAGTGGCGATATCGCCAGAGTTGAACGCGGTCAACATGTCCCGCAACTGGCCGGCGGCCAGGTGACCCCAGACGCTGACGAAGCCGACGGCACCCATGGCCAACCAGGGCAGGTTCAGGGCGTCGTCGCCCGAGTAGTACACCAACCCGGTCTCGGCGATGATCTGGCCGCCACCGTGCAGGTCACCCTTGGCGTCTTTGACGCCCACGATGTTCGGGTGCGCGGCCAGGGCGTGGATGGTCTCCCAGGCGATGGGAATGGAGGACCGCGGCGGGATGTCGTAGAGCAGGTTCGGCAGATCGGTGGCGTCGGCGACGGCGGTGAAGTGCGCGATCAGACCGGCCTGCGGGGGCCGTGAGTAGTACGGCGTCACCACGAGCAGGCCGTGTGCCCCCTCGGCGGCGCAGGCCTTGGCCAGGTGCACGCTGTGGGCGGTGTCATAGCTGCCCGCGCCGGCGATGATGCGGGCCCGGTCCCCGACTGCCTCCAGCACGGTGCGCAGCAGCGCGAGCTTCTCGTCATCGGTGGTGGTCGGCGATTCGCCGGTGGTACCGGAGAGCACCAGGCCGTCGCAGCCGGCGTCGATCAGGTGATTGGCCAGCTGAGCGGCCGCATCGAGATCGAGCGAGCCGTCGGGCTTGAACGGCGTAACCATTGCGGTCAACACCGTGCCCAACTGCGCCGTTACATCGATTCCGCTCGTACTCACGCGCCAAGATTACCCGGTGGTCTCAAGCCTCTGTGGCCAGAGGCGACGTTGCCACCTCACTACCATCCGCAAGCGTCGAAATCTCGAAATCGGAGAACACCGCCGGAGCCGCTTCGACGAGCTCACGCAGGCAGGCGATTGCGAGCCTGCGGATCTCCACATCAGCGTGTTCGCTGGCCCGCATCGCGATGAAATGGCGCCAGGCGCGGTAGTTGCCCGTGACCACGATCCGGGTCTCGGTGGCGTTGGGAAGCACCGCCCGCGCGGCCTGTCTGGCCTGCTTGCGACGCAAAACAGCGTTCGGTTGATCGGCGAACTTGGCTTCCAGGCGAGCCAGCAGTTCGGTGTAGGTGGCGCGGCTGGCGTCGGCGGCCGCGGTGAAGATCTCCACCAGCTCGGGGTCGCCCTCGAACCCCGGCGGCACCACCACCTCGGCGTCGTTCTCGGGTACGTAGCGCTGCGAGAGCTGTGAGTACGAGAAATGCCGGTGCCGGATCAGTTCGTGGGTGGCCGATCGGGAGATACCGCTGATGTAGAAGGACACCGAAGCGTGTTCGAGTACCGAGAAGTGCCCGACGTCGATGATGTGGCGGATGTAGCTCGCGTTGGTCGCCGTCCTCGGGTTGGGCTTCGACCAGCTCTGGTAGCAGGCCCGGCCGGCGAACTCGGTGAGTGCAGGCCCACCGTCGGCGTCGGTGCTCCACGGCACCTCAGGCGGTGCCTGGAATTCCGTCTTGGCGATCAGCTGCACGCGCAGCGGCGCGATCTCGGCCACTCGCCCACCCTACTGTCGAGCCTTCGGGGGCTCCTCACCACCGCGCCGACTTCCACGCCTGGCTGTTACTCGGCCGGATTCACGTCCCCGCGGCAGAAAATTGGTGAAACGAGCACTCATCGGTAGATGGTCGCGACCCACGGTTGGGTGCAGAACTGCTGTGCGGCGGTCGCCGGGTCGACACCGGCGGCCTTCATCGAGGCCGTCCGGGTGGCCAGGGCACCTGGCGGATAGTCGGCGTTGTCGAGCGCACAATCGACGTTCCGGTTGCGGATCCACTCCCGGTTGTCCCCTGGGCTCTTCGGCCAATCCGGGACCTGCACATCGAGTGCGAGGGCCTCGGCCAGGGTATCGGCGTCCCACCGGTACAGGGTGACGGTTCCCGCGCCCGCGCCGGAATGTGCGTAGTTGCCGAAGAACCCTTCGGGCGTTCGATAGAACTGCCGAAATCCGAACAATTCGCCGGCCCGCACGAAGTGTGGAGGCTGTCCGGTCAGCCGCCACACCGCCATGGGTTCACCACCTGTCCCGCCCCGTCCGGTGACCACCAACAGGACCGGGCTGCCGCTCTGGTCGATGTCCTGCAGCATCGCGGCCACCCCGGTCTGGCCGATCTTGTCGGTGGGTTCGCGGAACTCCTGGACGGTTTTGCCCCCGTTCTGCAGGCTGAACGACCACGCCGGGTCACTCGACACGGTGATGGTCGAATGATCATCGAGAGTCAGTGCGCAGCGGATGTTTTGGGCATCCAACGCCGGTTCGAAGGAGATCGACACGGTGGCACAGGCCGGCAAAGCCTGTGGTTCCGTCGTCCGGGGGGAACCGGCCGAGGTCGTCGTCGGCACCTCGGGGGCGGAATGCTCTGGTGTGCAGCCGCTGAGCACTGCGGCCACGGACACAGCGGCCGTCGTCGCGATCGCACCGAACGTCAACGAACTCCGGCGGAATCGCGCCGATAGAAATCCACGGATCTGCACCCTCGGAGCGTATTACCGGCCAAGGCGGTGAGCTCGCACCTCCTACAATCGCCAGATGTCCCGCGCTGACGCGTTCGCACCGGCACACCAGGACGGTTCGCGGTGCTGATCGGTGTGGCCGCCGCGCTCCTCGCCTGCGTGGGTTATGGAACAGCATCGGTTCTACAGTCGTATGCCGCGGGACATTCAGGTGCGGCAGCCGACACCGCGGAGAACGGCCCCACCCTGCGGTCGACCATTACCGCGATGCTCGCACCGATCTTCATCGCGGGTATGGCGCTCGACCTACTCGGTTTCGTCGGCAGCCTGGTATCGGCGCGGTTGATCCCACTGTTCCTGTCGCAGACGATCATCAGCGCCAACCTCGTGGTGACCGCCGTGCTGAGCATTTTTGTTCTCCACATCCGGCTACATCGGCGTGACTGGGCCGCGATCGCCATAGTCCTTGTGGCGCTGTGCGTCCTGGGGGCCACCGCCGGGCACCTGGGCGACCGCGATCCCGGTGCGATCCTGCATTGGGGTGTCCTGGTGGTGTCTGCGATCATCCTTGGCCTGGGCGCCACGCTGGTCCGGCTGCTCGGGAGGAATGCCGCCGTGCCCGCTGGCCTGATCGCCGGGGTGCTCTTCGGGGCGATGGCGGTCGCGGTGCGTGTCGTCGACGGACTCGAGCCCCTGAATGTGGGTGTGTTGATCGCCGACCCGGCGTTGTGGGCCATTCTGGTCGCCGGCCTCGGCGGGTTCTATCTGTTCACCGTTGCCCTGCAGGTCGGCTCGGTGAACGGGGTGGCAGCGGCATTGGTGGTCGGCGAAACCGTGGTCCCCGGCATCGTCGGCGTCGTTCTGCTGGGCGACGTTTCACGACCGGGGTTCGGCTGGCTGGTGGCCATCGCCTTCATCGCGGCCGTCGCCGGCGCGGTCGCGCTCGCCGTCTCCGGCGCCGCCGAGTACGAGCGCGCGAAGAGCTCCTGAACGTCGCTGAACTCCCAGGCCACGACCCACATGCGCCGGCCGTGACCACCTGATCCGAACTTGTCGGCCCCTTCCTCTTTACTGTCCTGTTCCCTGACACCGGGTGGCGGGTTCACAGCTTGGACCCTGCCCCGCCCCCGGCCCACCCGCCTGAAACGGAAGGTCCATCGATGCTACGCAGAATCTGCGGCGCGGCCATTGCCAGCGCCGGCAACACGCGCCGAAACGCTCTGGCCCTGTGCGTACTTGGCGCAGCGCTCGCACTGACAGCCTGCGTGTCGCCGGACCGGGTCTCGAAGGATCCCACCGACGCACCGACGTGGGATGCCGGGCTGTCGTCATCCACGACGCCATCCCCAGCCGCGTTGCCGCCCACGCCCGCTGACTTCGTCGTCGGCGTCGTCGTCACCGAACAGAAGTGTTACGGCTCGGCCGGCTGCAACTACCGGTACACCATCAGTCCGCGGTACGTGAGCACAAAACCGTTGCCGGACAAGACAACCGTGATTTTCAAGGTCACCGGTGGCGACCAGGACCAGGTCGGCAACTTCACCATCGACGCCGACGGCACGGCGACCTTCGACCGGGAGACCGGCATTTCCGGCCCGGAGGGCGCTGACCTGCAAGCCACCGTGACTCAGGTCCTCCCCGGCCGTGGCGCGCCGTAGGTCGCGCTCACCCCAGACCGGCGAAATGGTCGCTGATCGAGGGGCAGCGACCATTTCGTCCTCCTTATCCCCCGATCAGCGGATCCGGAGTTGGTCCGGGCTGCGGGCCGATCGGCGGACAGACCGCCGTCCGAGAATGAACGAAGCTGAGGGCTCACTCGATATCCCTGCAGCGCACCGCATCTCCGCAATACCGAACCGAAAGTGATCATGAGAGGAACGACCGTGCACTACGAAATGTTCGATCTGGTCCGAGAACGCGCCAACGAGAAAGACTGGGACCTGATCTTCGACAGCGGCCCGAATGCCGAGTACCGCACCATGGTGTGGGAACACCCACTGCTCAGCGCAACAGGTGTGGCGACCGAACTGGAGATCGGGTTCAGCCCGGATGGTCGCATCATCTTCTCCGAGCGGCGACTCGGCGGCGTCGCGCACAAACGCATCAAGCCCACCAGCGCGTTCGCCTCGACCGATCTCTATCTCGCGGCCCTGCAGATGATCTGACCCGCCGGATCGACCGCGGAACCTGACCGGACCGCACCCCTCCGCTCCGCGTCGTTTTCGACCCTAGGGCTGTTGTTCGACGGACGACCCCGACCCAGGTGTCGAAAACGGCGAGCGCCGAGCGCCAAACTCACCTCTTGACCTAATTACGTGACGTATCGTAACTTAATCGTGTGTCCTCACTCACAGGCCCGGGACGGCCGCGTGATCCACAAACTCAGCACGACATCATGAGCGCCACCCGTCGCCTGCTGGCACGTGACGGCTATGACCAGCTGTCCATCGAGGCCATCGCCCGCGAGGCCGGCGTCAGCCGGCCCACCATCTACCGGCGTTGGCCGTCGAAGACCCATCTGGTCTTCGACGCCGCCTTCGGCCTGCCACCCGGCGGTGAACTTCTCCCGGTCTCCGAAGATTTCGAGACCGACCTGCGTGGCTTCATCTCTGCGGTGCTCACCTTCTGGCGTGATCCCGTTGTCGAGGCCGCCGCACTCGGCATCCTCACCGAACGTCGCCGCGACCCGGAATTGCACATCCGGACCCAGCAAGTGCTCGACGAGCGGACCAAGGGCGCCTTCCGCGCGCTGGTCTCCTCCGGCGTGGAGCAGGGCCGGATCCGCCCCGATGTCGACGTCGACATGGTCTATCAAGCGTTGATCGGCACCGCGTTCTACACCGCCCACATGGAACCGGACATCGACGTCGACGACACCGCAGATCGATTGTGCTCCTTGCTGATCGAGGGAGCAGGACGTATCCACCCACCAAGGAAGGACCAACCATGACCGACAAGGCCGAACTGTCGGAGGCGTTCAACGCGCTTCTCGACGCGGTGCGCGCCATCGAGCAGAAGTTGCTCACCGCCGAACCCGCGCTGAGCGAACCCGACCTGCTCGACGGGTACCGCCTGGCGTTCAGCGTGCTGCGCGTCGCCGTCGACGCCTACGTGTGGGGCGACCGCGACAAGCCGATCCTGGTCGACGCCACCAGCCCGTATCTCAAATGGGGCGGCGACAACGCGGACGCCTTCTATCAGCTCGCCCCGCTGAATCCGGCCCGCACCTACCGCGTCACCGGTAACCGGGGCGATGCCGTGTACATGTCGATGACCGTCTACGGCGGGCCGGGCGAGGGCCGCTACAGCGACCGCATCGTGGGCACCATCAACAATCGCGACCTGGAATTCGACGAGTATGGGAACTTCGAGTTCATCATGAGCCCCGACCCCCACCCGGGTACCTGGCTCAAACTGGATGCCGACGCCGAATTCGCTTTGACCCGTAACTATATGAACGATTCCGGGACCGAACGCCGGCCGGAGTGGCGGATCGAGACGGTCAATCCGCCCGCCCGGCGCTCGGACAGTGCCGCGGAGCTGGCCCGCCGCTTCCGCTACGCGAAGAACTGGCTGCAGGAACAGGTTTCGTTCCTGCCGACCAAGGTGGAGCCCGCCAACCAGCTGCACCCGCCGTTCCCGGTCCCCCAGAATGCCTACGGGTGGTCCGCCGGCGATGCTGCATACGCCATGGGCTCCTACGATCTGACGTCGAATCAGGCCCTGATCATCGAGGGCACCTCACCGGAGTGCGTGTTCTGGAACCTCTGCCTGTGGAATCCGTTCCTGCACACCTTCGACTACACCCACGAGCGTGTCACCATCAACGGCGCACACGTCACCTACGAATCGGACGGGTCCTGGCGGATCGTCGTCAGCGAGAAGGACCCGGGCCACCCGAACTGGGTCTCGACGGCCGGGCGGTCCACGGGCCTGATGTGGCTGCGCTGGTTCCTGCCCGAGGAGACTCCCGCGCAGCCGCAGTGCCGCGTCGTCCACGTGGCCGAGGTCGGTGCCCTGTGACCACCAACGTGCAGCGTCCGGCACCGATCCGGTTCGACGACCTGGCAAACCCGGTGTATCCCCCGGCGGCTCAACCGATTCGCGATGGACTCGCCGCCTACGGCGCGAACCTGGACCTCAACCCGAACGCGTTGCTGACGGCTGCAACCGAGCGGTCCGGGCTGGACGATTTCGGCGACCCGGCGTTCCGGGAACGTCTCGACGTGCTGTGTACCGCACTGCGTGACGAAGCGGGTCTGTCCGATACGGGCGTGGGGATCGTGTTCGAGCAGCTGGTGGGCAACCTGGTCAACCGGCTGCGGTTGGAGGCGCTGATCACCGACCACCCCGAGATCGAGGACGTCGCGATCGAACGGCCGATCATCATCTGCGGTCTACCCCGTACCGGCACCACGCATCTACACAACCTGCTCGCCGCCGACCCGGCTCTGCGCTATCTGCCCTACTGGGAGAGCCTCGAACCGGTGCCCGGACCCGGCGAGGACACCCCGGCACCGCGTCGGGATCGCTGCGCGGCCGGCCTGGAATTGGTGAACACCTCGATACCGGAGTTTCGCCGGATGCACGACATGACCGTCGAGCATGCCCACGAGGAGATCCAGCTGCTGGCCAACGACATCTCCGGCATGCTGTTCGAAACCGCCTATTACGTGCCGAGTTTCACCGCCCACTACAAGGCACATGACCAGGCGCCGTCCTACGCGTACGTCAAGCGCACCCTGCAGGCGATGCAATGGATCCGCGGCGGAACTCGCTGGGTACTCAAGTCACCGCAGCATCTGGAACAGTTCCCGACCCTGGCCGCAACGTTCCCGGACGCGACTTTCATTGTCACACACCGTGATCCAGTTGATGTGACGCTGTCGATGATGACCATGATCTGCTACGCCATGCGGATGGGTGTGACGCAGCCCGATGTGGCTAGGATAACCGGGCACTGGCTGCAGCGCATCGACGATCTGCTCGCGGGCTGCATCCGCGATCGCGACGCGCTGCCCGCCGGGCAGTCCATCGACGTCCGATTCGATGAGTTCATGGCGGACGAGCAGGGCACGCTGGCCCACATATACCGACTCGCCGACCAGCCGTTCGGTGACGACGTGCGTGCGGCGATGAGCGACTTCCTCACCGAACACCCGCGCGGACGCTACGGCGGGGTCATCTACGACGCTGCGAACCTTCAACTCGATCCGGCCGCTCTGGCCGAGCGCTTCCGGGACTACCGCGAGCGGTTCCTCGGCTAGGGCACCTAGCCACAGTCGGGACCTGTACACAGGCCGTCAATGCCTCGACCGCCGAACCTGGCCGACCGTCAGTCGGCCAGGCCTCCGGCGCGCCGCATCGCGGCCGAGATGTGTTCGAAGTCGATCGCCAGGTGTGCGCGTGCCAGTGCTTCGGCGTCGTCCCCGCGACGCTCGACGATCGCATCGATCAGCTGTTCGTGCTCCCGCAGTGCCCGTAGCTCCATCTGGCGCATGGTCGCCGATTCACCCCACAGGTGGGCCGGTGCGGCGATGCTCACGGAGGCTTCCAACTCGAGCAGCATCTGTTTGAGCACGGTATTGCCGGCCGCGTCCATGATCGCCAGGTGCAACGCGCCGTCCGCCTGCTGGGCGGCCAGACCGCTCTCCGCGCCGCGGTAGGCCTCAAGCCGCTCCCTCAGCACCACGAGGTCACGGTCCGTTCGGGCCTCCGCGGCCGCACGGCATACCGCACCGTGGATTCGGCAGATGGCGTCGCAGCGGTCCCGTAGTTCATCGAGCCGCGTGGTCAGGGTGCGCCCAACGGCGGCGGTCGAAGATTCCGGCCATTGCTGCAGCACATAGGTGCCGCCGCCGCGACCGCTGCGCCGGGTCTCCACCAAGCCCAGCTCGACCAGCCTGGCCAGGGCCGCGCGTACCGTCATCCGGCCGACCCGCAAGGACGCGGCGAGCTCCCGTTCCGATGGCAGGCGGGAGCCTGGCAGGTATTCGCCGATCGCCACTGCGGTGACGAGACGGTCGGTGATTTCATCCACCCGCGACGAGGATTCGAGTTCGCGCTCTAGCAGCCCGGGCGTGGCGCCCGCGGGCTCTGTCGTCTGCGGCTCGGGATTCCCCATGGGCACACAATATCGACGTCTCAAATTAAATCCTGATTAATGGTCTTGCTACGAGACCATTATTGGTTCATGCTGTGCGCCATGCCTTGTTCCACCCGCACGGTGACCTTCCGCGGCCACGAGACCTGGGTCCAAATCACCACCCCGGAAACCGCACGCCCCGGCGCCCTCCCCCTGTTCGTCTTGCACGGCGGACCCGGCATGGCCCACAACTATGTCGCCAACATCGCCGCACTCGCAGACGAGACCGGCCGCACCGTGATCCATTACGACCAGTTGGGCTGCGGGAACAGCACACACCTGCCCGACGCACCCGCCGACTTCTGGACCCCCCAGCTCTTCGTCGACGAGTTCCACACCGTCCGCGAGGCCCTCGGGATCGACCGGTACCACGTGCTCGGACAGTCCTGGGGCGGCATGCTCGGCGCCGAGATCGCTGTCCGCGCCCCGGCGGGACTGACCTCGCTGTCGATCTGCAACTCCCCCGCCTCGATGCAGCTGTGGGTCGAGGGCGCGGCCGAACTACGCGCTCAACTGCCCCCGGAAGTCCAGTCCGCGCTGGAGCGCCACGAGGCCGATGGCACGGTCACCGATCCCGAATACCTGGCCGCCACAGAGGAGTTCTACCGTCGCCACGTCTGCCGGGTCGAGCCGATGCCCAAGGACTTCGCCGACACCGTGACCCAGATGGAGGCGGAGCCGACTGTGTACCACACGATGAACGGGCCCAACGAGTTTCACGTCATCGGGACTCTGCGCGACTGGAGCATCATCGACCGGCTGCCATCGGTCACCGCCCCGACACTCGTCATCGCCGGCGAGTTCGACGAGGCCACCCCGGCGACCTGGCAGCCCTATGCCGACCTCATTCACGACGCCCGCAGTCACGTGTTCGGTGATACCAGCCACTGCACTCACCTGGAGAAACCCGTGGAGTTCCGCTCGGTGATCGCCGAGTTCCTGAATCAGCACGATCTGGCCGCTGCCGCCCGGGTCTGACCCTTCTCCCCTTCCACTCGACAGGAACGCCATGGCAACCGAAGCGGCCGCCGCCCATCTCACCACCGGTGAAGGGCAACGCGATCTCGAATCATTCGGCTACAAGCAGGAACTCAGCCGCTCCGTCTCCACGGCCGATCTCATCGTCTACGGCTTGGTGTTCATGGTGCCCATCGCACCGTGGACCATCTTCGGGACGGTCTACAACAGCGCGTCGGGCATGGTGCCGCTCGTCTACCTGATCGGTCTGGTCGCGATGGTGTTCACCGCGCTGGCCTACTCCCAGATGGCCAAGTCGTTCCCGTTGGCGGGGTCGGTGTACGCCTACGTGGGCCGCGGTATCCACCCCGGCCTGGGCTTCTTCGCCGGCTGGGCCATCCTGCTCGATTACCTGTTGATCCCCACCCTGCTCTACGTCTTCGCCGCCGAGTCGATGGTCGGACTGTTCCCGGGCACTCCGCGCTGGGTGTGGGCGATCGTCTTCGTGGTGGTGAACACGATCATCAACCTGCTCGGCGTAGGTTCGCTCAAGCTCGTGAACCGCGTATTCCTTGCCGTGGAACTGGTTTTCGTCGTGCTGTTCGTGATCATCGCGGTACGCGCCATCAATGGACAGTCACTGCCCGACGTCGGATGGAGTGCGCTGCCGATCTGGAACTCCGAGGTGGTCACCGCACCGTTGATCGCGGCGGCACTGTCGATCGCGGTGCTGAGCTTCCTCGGATTCGACGGCATCTCGACGCTGGCCGAGGAATCGACCGGTAAGAAGAACCCGGCCGGCCGGGCGATGATCGTCGCCTTGTTCGTGGTGGCGTTCCTGTTCATCACCCAGACCTGGCTGGCCAGCCTGCTGGCCGGAGGCCGCGAATCGTTCGGTGACGACGAGGTGGGAAACGCGTTCTTCCTGCTGGTACAGGCTGCGTCGAGCACAGGCTGGATGAACGCGTTCTTCGTGGTCAACGTGCTCGCCGTCGGTTTCGCCAACGCCATGGCCGCCCAGGCCGCCACCAGCCGGTTGCTGTTCTCGATGAGCCGCGACCGCCAGCTGCCCGCATTCCTGTCCACGATCAGCTCTCGCAAGGTGCCGATCGCAGCCATCCTGGTGGTCAGCGCCCTGAGCCTGGTGCTGGTGCTGTTCTTCGTCGGGCAGATCGGATTGATCTCGTCGCTGGTGAATTTCGGTGCGCTGTTCGGCTTCTGCCTGCTGCACGCCTCGGTCATCTGGTACTACCTGGTGCGCCAGAAGTCCAAGAACTACCTGCTGCACCTCGTGGTGCCGACCATCGGCTTCCTGATCATCGGCTACGTGTTGATCAACGCAGACGCGCTGGCGAAGATCGGCGGTGTCGTCTGGCTCGTGATCGGCGCAATCATCTTCGTCACCAATATGATCCGAGGACGCGGGGTCCCCGAGCTAGCTGAGGAACCGGCGACGTAACGGCTCGGCGAGGTCGCCACGGCCCCCCACCTCGACCTCGCCCACCCCCAGCCACGACGCCATCGTCCTCAGCTCGACGGCCAGGGCCTCCGCCACCCGCGCGGGGTCCTGGCCGTTCTCTATGAATGCCCCTGGTACCTGCAGCGCGGCGTCGGTGCGTTTGAGATCCACCCGCGCCACCAACTCGCCGTCGAGTAGGAACGGCCATACGTAGTAACCGAACTGGCGTTTGGGCGCGGGTGTGTAGATCTCGATCCGGTAGTGAAAATTGAACAACCGCTCCACCCGGGGCCGGAAGAAGATCAACGGGTCGAACGGGCACAGCAGCGCAGTCCCCCGGTCACGGCGCGGCACGATCTGCCCCGCGCGGAGATACGCCGGGGTTCCGTCGATGTCGACGGGCTCCAGCTCCCCGTCGGCCACCAGCTTGGCGATCGCCGGCTTGACCTGTCTGGCCCCCATCCGGAAATAGTCGCGGATATCGGCCTCGGTGCCGACACCCAGCGCGGTGGCCGCCCGCAGGGCCAGCTCACGGACCGCCTCATCGTCGTCGACCTCCCGGGCCAGCACCGCCGGTGGCAGCACCCGTTCGGTCAGGTCGTAGTGCCTGGCGAACCCGACGCGGGTCGCCGTCGTCAAAACCCCTGACGACCACAGCGCCTCGGCCACCCACTTGGTGTCGCTGCGGTCCCACCATGGCCCTTTGCGGCCGCGTGGCTCGGATTCCAGGTGGGCCTCGATCTGACCGGCGGTGGACGGGCCGAGCTCGGCGACCGCGGTGACGATGTCCTCGGCCAGCTTCTGGTTCTTCCGGACGATCTCGGTGCCCCACCGGCCGTGGGTGTACTCACGCATCCGCCACCGCAGCAGCGGCCAGTCCTCGACGGCCATCAGCGCGGCCTCGTGCGCCCAGTACTCCACCAGCAGCCGGGGTGAGCGCGCACTGTGCGACCACGCGGCCCGCTCCAAGATGTCGCGGTCATACGGCCCCAGCCGACTGAACACCGGGGCGTAGTGCGCTCGCACGGCCACCGACACCGAATCCAGCTGCAGCACCTGGATCCGGGAGATCAGCTTGCGCAGATGGGCACGGGTGACCGCACCGCGGGGCCTGGGTTCGTGAAACCCCTGCGCGGCGACGGCAATGCGGCGGGCCTGCGCGCTCGTGAGGGTAGCCACGATGCCATCGTTCCCTATGCCACCGACAAGTAGCGGAGCGGATTGGAGCGAGGGTACCGACAAGTCGATGAGGCGCATTGGCGATACTGGTCCGCGTGGCGTTCGAGTGGGATGCGTTCGAGACCGAGTTGACCCTGGCCGCTGCCAACGCGGTCCGCGCGATGGTCGAGGCGGCCGGGTCAGAGACGCCGTATGCCGTGGCGTTCAGCGAGTTCTACGCCGAGACCACCGGGGTGATCTACCTGCCCAACCTTGCCCTGGCCACCGAGGAATCGGTGGAGGAACCCGATTGCCGGTTCAGCCCGCCCGATTGGGAGCACCAGGACTATGAGTGGGGCGACACCGATTCGCGGTGGGGTGAGCGGCTCAGCGCGGCAGTCACGGGATTGCCTCGTGCGCAGTGGGAGCAGGAATGGGACCGGTTCGCACAGGCGATGTTGAATGTCGCCGCGCGCACGCGGACCGCACTCGTCGCCGACGGCACCCTGCCCAACGACGCGGTGGTCTATCTCGACGACGAGGACGCAGATCTTCTGGTTCGTTCGTTGACCGCCGATGAGCTGCGGCGTCATTTCCCCGAGTATGTCGCGGCCACGGAGGCCGAACGAGACGTGCTGGCGATGCCGGTTGAGCAGCGAGTGGCGGTCCTCGCCGCGGCGGCGGGCCTGGCTCCCGGGCCAGCCGGCGTGCTCGGCCGCGAACGCGCGACCGAGCTCCTGCTCGACACCGGTGCGGCTGCGGTGCCCGTCGGACTCGCGGCCCTCGGGCACCCCGAGACCGCTTGGACGGGCGGCAAACTCCTCGCCGACCTGAACATCGCGACGCCCGAGGTGATGGACGCACTGTGGGCGGCACTACCGCTGCGGGGTAACGCCCACGACTGGGTGGCGACTGCCCTGGGGCGCCTCGGTGCCGGGCTGGAGGTGTTGGCACGCCACGACCTGCCGGCTGGGAGCAGGGCGGCCGCAGTCGCCGCGCCGTACCGTTCGTTCCGTGATCACGGGCGCGGGCACCCGCCGTTGGATTACACGCTGCTGGCCGCCGGGCTCGCCGATCCGGCAGTCGCCGCGATCGTGGCAGAAGATCTGAAGCCGGGACGAGGGTTCTGCACGCTCGACGCTGCCGACCTACCGGGCGCCCGGCCCGGGCTCGAGCATCCCGAGCCGGTGATCCGCCGTCACGCGGTCATCGTCCTCGGTGATCTGATCGGGCTCATGGGCCCCGGCGACCTCGACAGCGATGAGGTGACGGCCCTGGAGAAACGGATCGCCGAGCTCGCAGCCGAAGACCCCGACAGCGAGGTGCGCAGGCTGGCCGGCTACAGCGTGCGCGCGTAGCTGCAGTACCGGTACCGCAGTCCTGAACTGCTGGTCAGCCAGTCGCCCGTGGTCTTCGTCCAGGAATCGTCGAGCTCGGGTGCCATCGCGTCACCCTCGGTCGGCGGCAGGTCGAGGTCGATCTCGGTGACCTCGCATCGGTCCGCGAATCGCAGGGCTTGTGCATAGATCTGCCCACCACCGATCACCCAGCCCCGGAATACGTCACCGATCTCGGTGACCACCTCGGCGCCGTCGGCCACATATCCGGGGTTGCGGGTGATGACGACGTTGCGCCGCCCTGGCAACGGGCGAACCTTGGCCGGCAGCGACTCCCAGGTCAGCCGGCCCATCACCACGGTCTGCCCGAGGGTGAGTTGCTTGAACCGGGCCTGATCTTCCGGCAGATGCCATGGGATGTCGTTGCCACGGCCGATGACGCCGGTGCTCGACTGCGCCCAGATCAGCGCCAGGCGCCGAAGATCGCCTGTCACATGCTTATCGGTCATACCGCGACGGGCGCCTTGATTGCCGGGTGCGGATCGTAGTTCATGATGGCAACGTCCTCGTATTGGTAGTCGAAGATCGAATCACGGTGCGCCAGAACGAGTTCCGGATAGGGCCGGGGTTCGCGACCCAGCTGCAGAGCCACCTGGTCGACGTGGTTGTCGTAGATGTGGCAATCACCGCCGGTCCAGACGAACTCACCGACACCCAGCCCGGCCTGCGCGGCCATCATGTGGGTCAGCAGGGCGTAACTGGCAATGTTGAACGGGACGCCCAGGAAGAGGTCTGCGCTGCGCTGATACAGCTGGCAGGACAACTTCTGATCGGCGACATAGAACTGGAAGAAGGCGTGGCACGGCGGCAGCGCCATCTGCGGGATCTCGCCGACGTTCCATGCCGAAACGATGTTGCGCCGCGAATCGGGGTCATGCTTGAGCAGTTCGAGCGCATTCGAGATCTGGTCGATGTGCTCACCGGACGGGGCCGGCCACGACCGCCACTGCACCCCGTAGACCGGGCCGAGATCGCCCGTGTCACTGGCCCATTCATCCCAGATCGTGACACCGTGGTCCTGCAACCACCGCACGTTCGAATCGCCGCGCAGGAACCACAGCAACTCGTAGATCACCGATTTGGTGTGCACCTTCTTGGTGGTGATCAACGGAAAGCCGGCGGCCAGGTCGTAACGCATCTGGTGCCCGAACAGACTGCGGGTGCCGGTACCGGTGCGATCGGACTTCCGCACCCCCTGTTCAGTCACCTTCCGCAAGAGGTCCTCGTAGGGCGTCTGGATCGGCACACACTCAGCTTACGTGCCGTCACGAGGAGTAGAACGGTAGCCATGCCGACCACCACAGACACGATCACCACTGCCGATGGCACCTGCCGCGTCACCGTCGCCACGCCGGAGGGGGATGGCCCCTGGCCCGGGGTCGTGATGTTTCCCGACGCCGGCGGCCTGCGTCCCACGATGGAAGATATGGCGGCCAAGCTGGCCGGATTCGGTTACGTCGTGCTGGTGCCCGACGTGTATTACCGCACCCCCGGCTGGGGTCCCTTCGACCTCAACACCGTGTTTGCCGACCAGGAGCAGCGCAAGCAGCTCTTCGAGCTGATGGGCACGCTCACCCCGGAGATCTTTGCCGCCGACGCCGAAGCGTTCTTCGACTACCTCGCCGGCCGGCCCGATGTCTCCGGCGAGAAGTTCGGCACCACCGGCTACTGCATGGGCGGGCGGGCGTCCCTCATCGTCGCCACCCGGGTGCCGAAGCGGGTCGCGGCCGCGCTGTCCTTCCACGGCGGCAGGCTGGCGGTCGAAGACGATCCCGACAGTCCTCACCTGCTGGCCGACAAGATCCAGGCGACGGTCTACATAGCCGCCGCCGAGAACGATGCCTCCTTCACCGAGGACGACGCCAAGAGGTTGGAGGACGCGCTGTCCGGCGCCGCCGTCGACCACACCATCGAGTTCTATCCCGCAGCGCACGGCTTCGCGGTGCCTGATCATGCGGCGGTCTACGACGAGGCGGCGGCAAAGCGGCACTGGGAGAACACCGAGCGGGTGTTCGGGGCCGCGTTCGCCCCGGCATAGGCAGTAGGCGACGATTGACGCGTGTATGACCAGCCCTTCTCCGACGAGTCCCATCCCACCGAGCCCGGATTCCGGATCGACCCGGTACTGGCCCGGAGCTGGTTGCTGGTAAACGGCGCACAGTATGAGCGGTTCGCCCCCGCGGCCCGCTCCCGCGCCGACATCGTGGTACTCGACATCGAGGATGCGGTCGCCCCCAAGGACAAGGTGGCCGCTCGCGAGAAGGTGACCCGGTGGCTGGCCGACGGCAACAGTGACTGGGTCCGGATCAACGGCTTCGGCACCCCGTGGTGGGCCGATGACCTGGACATGTTGACCGGCACATCGGTGGGCGGCGTCATGCTGGCGATGGTCGAATCGGTGGACCATGTCACCGAGACGGCCCGGCGGTTGCCCGATGTGCCGATCGTCGCCCTGGTGGAGACGGCCCGCGGACTCGAGCGGATCACCGAGATCGCCTCGGCCAAGGGAGCATTCCGGCTCGCGTTCGGCATCGGCGACTTCCGCCGCGACACCGGTTTCGGCGACAGCCCGGCAACCCTGGCATATGCGCGGTCGCGGTTCACCATCGCCGCCAAGGCCGCCGGACTCCCCGGCGCCATCGACGGCCCCACCGTCGGGTCCAGTGCGCTGCGACTGTCGGAGGCCACCGCGGTGTCGGCCGAGTTCGGCATGACCGGCAAGATCTGCCTGACGCCCGATCAGTGCCCGACCGTCAACGAGGGCCTGGCCCCCTCCCAGGATGAGATCAGTTGGGCCAAGGAGTTTTTCGCCGAATTCCAGCGCGACGGTGGCGAGATCCGCAACGGGTCAGACCTGCCCCGCATCGCTCGGGCCAACAAGATCCTCGATCTGGCGCGGGCGTACGGCATCCACGAACCCGAGTACAGCGACGACCCGGATCACGTGCCGGCCCCGTCCGACACGTATCACTACTGAGCTTGGTTCAGGCCGGCGGTTTGGCGTCGTTGCGGTGCATGAAGGTGTTGATCCCGCGGGCCACACCGCGGCCCGCGTAGATGCCTGCCGCCACTGAAACGACGATCATCACGACGAATGTCAGTGTCCAGTTGGTCCGGCTGTGGCTGACATTCCACCAGATGAAGGTGAACAGCAGCGCGCAGATGAAAACCACGATGTCGCGCCAGTTGCCGCGATAGGACATCGCGGCCCGACGAATTTCGCGGGAGCGGTCACCGGCCTCGATGAGTTCGTCGATGCGCCGGTCGATGCTCGCCTGCATCCGGGCCCGCCGGTCGACCTGATCTTCCGGAATCCGGGCCAGCAGGTCGAGATCTTTGCTGATCATGCCGCGGACATCCGGCGGCTTGAGATTGCCCGCCGCTACACCCAATAACGCACCACCGGCGATGGGTGCCGCCCCCAGCGCGAGATCAGCGAATCCTGGCATTACGTCCCTCCCTCACTCCATCAGCGTTGCGGCCAAGGTGCCGCCCAGCTCGTAGGCCCGTTCCCGGACACCGGCGTCGAGCGCACCCGTGACTTCAAGCACATCAGCCGCTTTGACCAACGCCAGCCCCGTCACGATCTTGTCGACCGCGTTCGCCGCGCCGACCGTGTCGTTGTTGCCGTGCACCCACAGCCCGTACGGACGCCCGGCCACGTGATCGAGGCTCGGGTAGTACACGGTATCGAAGAAGTGCTTGAGGGCACCGCTCATGTAGCCGAAATTGGCTGTGGTGCCGAACAAATAGCCGTCGGCGGCCAACATGTCCGTGACGGTCGCAGCTAACGCCGGCTTCAGTTCGACCGTCACGCCGGAGATGTCCGGATCGTGCGCCCCGGCAAGCACTGCCTCGAGGAGCTCCCGCGTCGCCGGCGACGGCGTGTGATGCACCACGAGCAGCGTCTTGGTCATGACGGCTGCTGTTCCTGCATCCGCACCGCCGTGCGCATGGTCTCGCGCGCGCGGCCCCGGTCGCCGGCGAAGTCGTAGGCGCGGGCCAGCCGGTACCAGCGAACCCAATTGTCCGGGTCGGCTTCCAGTTCGGCCTTGACCGTCGTGAACAGTTCATCGGCCGCGTCGCGCTCGATACGCCCCGACGGCCGCGTCGGCAGCTCGCTGACGTCGAGTTCCATGCCCTGCTCGCGCGCGAGACGGGCCAACCGTTGGTGCGCCAGCCCGGCACGCAGCGTGGTGACCAGCACCCAGACACCGATCAGCGGGAACGCCAGCAGTGCCAGGCCCAGTCCGATCGCGGCCGGCTCGCCCGAGGTGATGAAGATGAACGCGGTGCGTCCGAGCATCAAGAAGTAGGCGATCAGCGCCAGGCACATGAAGCCGATCACCAGTTGGATGCGCAGCGACCGCGCGCCGTCACTCACGACAGATCGAGCAGCGGTTCAATGCCGATGGTCAAGCCCGGCCGCTCGCTGACCTTGCGCACAGCCAGCAGCACCCCCGGCACGAACGAGGATCGGTCCAGGCTGTCGTGGCGGATCGTCAGCGTCTCCCCCTGGGTGCCGAACAGCACCTCCTGATGGGCGACCAGCCCGGCCAACCGCACCGAGTGCACCGGTACGCCGTCCACGTCGGCACCTCGGGCGCCGTCGAGACCGGTGCTGGTGGCATCCGGGTTGGGCGGCATGCCTTTTCGCGCCTCGGCGATGAGCTTCGCGGTGCGCGCGGCCGTGCCCGACGGTGCGTCGGCCTTGTGCGGATGGTGCAGTTCGATGATCTCGACCGATTCGAAGTACCGCGCCGCCTGCTGGGCGAAGTGCATGGACAGCACCGCACCGATCGCGAAGTTGGGCGCGATGAGCACCGCGACCTCCGGCTTTTCCTTGAGCCAGGCTTCCACCTGTTCAATGCGGTCCCAGGTGAATCCGGTGGTCCCGACGACGGCGTGAATCCCGTTGTCGATGAGGAACTTCAGATTGTCCATCACCACATCGGGATGGGTGAAGTCGATGACCACGTCGGTCATCGTGTCGGTGAGCAAGCTCAGTGGGTCACCCGCATCCACGCCGGTGGAGAACGTCAGATCCTCCGCGGATTCGACCGCGTGCACCATGGTCGCGCCGACTTTGCCCTTAGCCCCGAGAACGCCAACTCGCATGGTTGCGAGCCTACTGCCGGGGTTGCCCACAGGTTCGGACCGGTCCGACATGGGAGCCGCCCGCGGTGGCGGGTCCATCAGCGCCATCCCGGCGACCAGATGACATCACCATTTTACTTCCACTTGACATAGTTCATTTTGGAAGTAAATTGTGAGCCGCACCACTCACCTATCCACTTTCTTGGAGGTCACCCGATGTCAAGCGACGTTTCACTCGTCCGTCCAGACGCCGCAGATGTGGACTTCACCCGGTCGGGAGTATCCCGTTTCCCCAACCGCGACCTCGGCGTCCCGAGGTTCAGCTGCGAGGTGGGAGTTCCGCTCGCAGAGCAGAAGGAGCTCGGCCACAACCGCTGGCACCCCGATATCCCGCCACTGCACCATCTCGGACCGGGCGACGAGGTAATCCTCGAGGCCGGCGGCTACGACGATTACCAGTTGCAAGACGTCGATGACGACCAGGACGTCCGCGACTTCGATCTCACCCGCACCCACCCGATCACCGGTCCGGTATATGTCGACGGCGCACAACCGGGCGATCTGCTGGTGGTCGATGTGCTCGACGTGCTCCCGCTGTCAGGCATCGGCTACTCGAACATCCTGCCCGGGATGGGCGGACCGCTGGCCAGTTGGTTCCCGGACGGCTTCAAGACGGTCTGGGACTTGCACGGCCTGTTCGCCACCAGCCGCCAGATCCCCGGCGTGGAGATCCCCGCGATCAGCCATCCCGGAGTCATCGGCGTCGCCCCCTCACACGAACTGCTCGCGATCTGGAACGAGCGGGAGGACCCGCTCATCGCCGAGGGCCTCGCGGCGCCGCGTGCGGACGCCATGTCGACCGCGGTGCTGCGCACGCTGGAGGGCAAGGAGTGGGAGCGTGTCGCCGCGACCGCGGCCCGGACGGTCCCACCAAGGGAGAATGGCGGCAACCTCGACATCAAGAACCTCTCCCGCGGTTCGCGGGTGTACTTCCCGGTGTTCGTCGAGGGTGCCTTGTTCTCCACCGGCGACTTCCACTTCTCCGAGGGCGACGGCGAAATCACCTGGAACGCCATCGAAATGGACGGCGTCGGATGGTTCCGGTTCAACCTGATCAAAGACGGCATGGCCAGGTACGGCGTCCGCACACCGATGCTGCGACCGTCACCGGTCGACCCAAACCTGGGTACCCGGTATCTGTCGTTCACCGGACTGTCCGCCCGCGGCAAGGAGCAGAAGTACATCGACGCCACGATGGCCGCGGTGGATGCGGTCGAGCAGGCAATCGAGTATCTGGGCAAGTTCGGCTACACGCCCGAGCAGGCCTACACGATCATCAGCGTGGCGCCGTGTGAGATGCACGTGGGCGGCATCGTCGACATCCCGAACGCGGCTGTGACACTGAAGGTTCCGCTCGACATCTTCGACAAGGACATCCTTCCCAAGTAATCCGTCGGACGCGGCGCCGGGCCCTGAAAAGCCCGGCGCCGCAAGAGCATCCAACAGAAAGCGGGCACAGATGAGCAATGTCGGACTGTTCTACGTCGGCGCCGTCCTGATCGTGAACGGCATCATGCTTCTCGGGCGCATCTCCCCCCGGTCGGCCGCACCACTGAATCTCTTCGTCGGCGCGATGCAAGTGGTGATCCCGACCGTGCTGCTCATGACTGCGGACGGGGATGCGGCGACAATCGCCGGCGCCGCCGGTCTCTATCTGTTCGGATTCACCTACCTGTGGGTCGGCATCAATGGCATCACCGGATGGCCACCCGAAGGGTTGGGTTGGTTCTCCCTCTTCGTGGCAGTGGCCGCTGTCGGGTACGCGGCCCACACCTGGAGTGCCGGCGGCCGGATCTTCGTCGTGATCTGGCTGGCCTGGGCAACGCTGTGGCTACTGTTTTTCCTGGTCCTCGGACTCGGACGCGCCCAACTCACCCGGTTCACCGGAGCACTGGCGGTCGCCGAGGGCGTTCTGACTGCAGCCGTTCCCGCCGGCCTGGGCCTCGCCGGGGTGTGGACCGACTCCGCCACCGGAGCAGTGATCGCGGCTGTTCTGGGGTGCGCCGTGTTGGTCACGCTGTGGCTGATCACCCGCACCACGACGACCGCCGTACCGGTCTCGACGTCGAGGGCTCTGCGGACCAACAGCTGATCGCGCCCACTTCGACCGGTCTCAGTCGCCGGCAAGCTTCGCCAGAAGCGTTCCCAATTCACCCAATTCCGCCCCGGTCAGCGGGGAACACGCCCGCTCGAGTGCAGCCGACACCGCCGGAGCCAGTTCACGATGCCGGTCGACGCCACGCTCACTCAGGCGGACCATCATGCGGCGCCGATCGTAGGAATCCAGCGTCCGGTAGACCAGTGCTGCGTCGACGAGCCGGTCCACCGTGCGAGTGAGGCTCGGCCCGGGTATGAGGGTGACGGTGGAGACCGAACTCATGGTGGCTTCCCGCACCGATGCCAGATGGTCGATCACCCGCCATTGGTCCAGCGTGAGTCCCGAACCGGCAAGGCCGCTGCGCACGGCGGCACGCACCAGCGCGGCGGCCCGGTCGATGGCGAGCGTTTCCAGCAACGGGACGACCTCGTCCCGATCGGTCCGCACAGTTTGACCCCCTTGCTGGACTTCGTTCCAAACGCAATACTTCCAGATGAATATTACGCTGCTGTGCCCATGCGATGGGGCGCAAGGAGGCATGGCGATGTCGCGGAATTACCGCATCGGACTTGTCATTCCACTGCGAGGCCCGGGCGGGATGTACGGCCCGTCATGCGAGGCCGTGGCGAAGCTCGCCGCCGCCACGCTCAATGACAACGGCGGCATCCTCGCCCGCGAAGTCGAGATCGAGGTGATCGACGCCAGCCTCCCCGGCCCCGAACTGCAGAACGAGATCATGCAATTGATGTCCCACGACCAGATCCACGCGGTGACCGGCTGGCACATCTCGACGGTCCGTGAACAACTCGCACCGGTGCTGACCCACCGGATCCCCTACGTGTACACGTCCCTCTACGAGGGTGGCGAGTCCCGCCCGGGTGTCATCTGTTCAGGCGAAACTCCCGCGTTGCAGATCGCACCCGCGCTGCGGTGGCTGCAGGAGAACATCGGCGTCCAGCGGTGGGCGGTGGTCGGCGCGAACTACGTGTGGCCGCGGCGCACCGTGCCGGCGATTCGGGAGTACTGCCACCAACTGGATCTGCAGATCGTGGAGGAGGTCTACGTCAACTACGGCACCACCGACTATTCCCGTGTCCTACCGCGCATCGAGCACAGTGGCGCCGAGGGCATCATCATGCTGCTGGTGGGCCGCGATGCCGTGGCGTTCAACCGAGCCTTCAGCGAACAGGGCCTGCATCACCGCATCCTCCGGTTCAGCCCGCTGATGGAGGAGAACATGCTGCTGGCCAGCGGCGCGGATGCCACCGAGAACCTGTACGTGGCTGCGAGCTACTTTCAGAATCTGGTCTCGGCGAGCGCACAGGACTTCATGTCCGACTATGTGCACAGATTCGGGCCGAGCGCGCCACCGCTGAACAACGCCGCTGAATCCTGTTACGAGGGTGTCGCCACACTCGGTGCCCTGGCGACCGCGGCCGCGTCGACCGACGTAGACGAGATGGCGCTACATCGCGGCTCGGTGAGCTATGACGGTCCACGCGGTTTCGTCCACGCCAGCGGTGGGCTGATGCATCAAGACGTGCACATCGCCGTCGCGGACGGGTACGAGTTCGACGTGGTTGCCACGTTGTGAGATCCGAGCCGCCTTGGTTGGTCGGGGATCCCCGGATATCGAGACGCGTTCACCTAGCGTAGGCGTATGCGCCTCTTTCCCATCGCCCTCGCCGTCCTTGCTATGGCGGGCTGTTCCGACAACGCGGCCGCCGATGACACCACGCTCGACGGCCGCACGTTCGTGTCGGAGCGGGTCGAAGGTGACCAGATCCCCGGCGGCGGGCCGTTGACGGTCGGTTTCGACGGGAATCGGATCAGCACGTACGCCGGCTGCAACCACGGCTCGGGCACCGCCGATCTGGCCGAGGGCCGGATCACCACCCAACTGGCCATGACGATGATGGCCTGCCCGCCGCCGGTCGGCGATTCGGATGCCTGGGTGTCAAAGTTCTTCGACGCCAAGCCAACCTGGGCGCTGTCCGGCGATTCCCTCACGTTGCGCACCGACGCCGCGACCGTCACGTTGCGGGACAAGAAAGTGGCCGATCCGGATCGCCCGCTGACCGGCACCACCTGGCAGGTCACCAGTCTGGTGTCCGCGCAGGCGGTCACCACCTCGGTCGCGCTCGAGCAGTCCAAGCCCACGTTGACCATCGGGGATGACGGCGCGGTCAGCGGCTCGACCGGCTGCAACCGGATCACCGGCCACGCAACAGTTTCCGGGTCACCGGCCGTCATCGACTTCGGCCCGTTGGCCACCACCAGGATGGCCTGCCCACCGGAGGTTGCCGAGGTTGAGCAGGCCGTGCTGCGAGTGCTCAAGGGCACGGTGCAGACCTCCGTCGACGCCGACGAGTTGAAGCTCTCAGGCGCCGACGGCAACGGATTGGTACTGCGGGCGCAGTGATGTCAGAGCGGTGACGCCCCGCGCAGGTGCTCGAAGATCAGCGAGGTCTGCGTGCCCGCGACGTCGGCGTCGGCGTTGAGGTGCTCCACCACGAACGCCCGCAGATCCTCGGTGTCACGCGCGGCCACGTGCAGGATGAAGTCGTCTCCCCCGGCCAGGAAGTACACGTCCATCACCTGCGGCAGTTGGCGGATATGGGCGATGAAGTTTCGGATCTTGCCCCGCGCGTTCGACTGCAGACTCACCGAGATCATCGCCTGCAGGCTGAGCCCCACCGCAGCCGGATCGATGTCGGTATAGAAGCCCCGGATCACCCCGATCTCCTGGAGCCTGCGCACCCGACCGTGACAGGTCGACGCGGCGACCCCGACCGCGTCGGCCAGTGCGCTGTTCGACATACGGGCATCGGCATGTAACGCGAGCAGAATTCGGCGGTCCACCTCGTCGAGTTCAGCCCGAACATCCTTCGGCGAACGGGCCGTGCGGCCCGGCATGTTTGACGATTCTTCAGACACCCAGCGACTCTAACGAATCTTCATCGGAGATATTGCTCACTTACCGAAGGTTCTTCACAATTATTGTCAGCACCCAACCTTGAAGGAGCGACCATGCTCGTCGGCATCCCGACCGAGATCAAGAACAACGAGTACCGAGTGGCGATCACCCCGGCGGGCGTGGCGGAGCTGACCCGACGCGGTCACGACGTGATCATTCAGGCCGACGCCGGCGAAGGCTCAGCCATCACCGACAACGACTTCAAGGCCGCCGGTGCCGAGATCGTGGCCACGGCCGACCAGGTCTGGGCCGAGGCCGAACTGCTCCTCAAGGTCAAGGAGCCCATCGCGGCCGAGTATTCGCGCATGCGCAAGGGCCAGACGCTGTTCACCTATCTGCACCTGGCGGCATCCAAGGAATGCACCGACGCACTGCTGGCCTCGGGTACCACCTCGATCGCATATGAGACGGTTCAAACCGCTGACGGGGCGCTGCCGCTGCTCGCCCCGATGAGCGAGGTCGCCGGCCGCCTGTCCGCACAGGTCGGCTCCTACCACCTGATGCGCACACAGGGCGGCCGCGGCGTGCTGATGGGAGGCGTCCCCGGCGTCGCGCCTGCCGAGGTCGTCGTCATCGGCGGTGGCGTCGCCGGCTACAACGCCGCCCGTATCGCCAAGGGCATGGGCGCCCACGTCACGGTGTTCGATCTGAACATCAACACGCTGCGCAAGATCGACAACGAGTCGGGTAGCAGCATCGAGACCCGCTACTCGTCGTCCCTGGAACTTGAGGAGGCCGTCAAGAAGGCCGACCTCGTGATCGGCGCGGTGCTGATCCCCGGGGCCAAGGCCCCCAAGTTGGTCACCAATTCGACGGTGTCCCACATGAAGCCGGGCGCGGTGCTGGTCGACATCGCCATCGACCAGGGTGGCTGCTTCGAGGATTCGCGTCCCACCACCCACGACGATCCGACGTTCGCCGTTCACGACACGGTGTTCTACTGCGTGGCCAACATGCCCGGCTCGGTGCCGCGCACGTCGACGTTCGCGCTGACCAACGCCACCATGCCGTACGTGCTCAAGTTGGCAGACAAGGGCTGGAAGGCCGCCTGCGAGGCCGACCAGGCACTCGCCAAGGGCCTCTCTACGCATGAGGGCGCGCTGCTGTCCGAGCAGGTGGCCATCGACCTCGACATGCCGTTCACCGATCCGGCCACTGTCCTGGCCTGATCTCACGCACCGCCGCCCGGCTGGAGTTCGCTCCGGCCGGGCGATGTGCATTCCAGTACCGGCGATGCCCGGCAGCCGCCCGTATGCACGCTGTTCACCGCACATTCGACCGGTGGCTCGACGCCGGTGCTTGGATCGAAAGGGCAAGCCTCACAAGGCCTTTTCCTCCGATCTACGTTCCAGGACTGAGGAGTCACCCATGGTCAACCTGCCCGTCGCGCACCAGCCCCGCCCGTTGCTGCCCGAGCTCTCGGAGTTCTTCGCCGGGATCACACCGTTCGCCAGCCTGCGCCCCATCTTCGAGCGCAACCTCATGCGCATCGAGGACGAGGTCACCGAAGACCACTACGAACTGCGGGCCGAGATCCCCGGTATCGATCCCGCGAGCGATGTTCAGATCACCGTGGCCGACGGCCAGCTGACGGTGAAGGCCGAGCGTTCCGAGCGAGCCGACACCACGGCGCGGTCGGAGTTCTCCTACGGCTCGTTCCTGCGCACCGTGACGCTGCCCGCGGAAGCCGACGAGGAGAACATCACGGCCGGCTACGAGCGCGGCATCCTTACCGTGCGCGTGCCGTTGTCGCAGAACCCCGCGGGAGCCCGGCAGATCGCGATCCAGGGTGCCGAGAACGGCTCGGCCGCAATCGGATCCGCCGAGCACTCAGAGTAACGACGGCAGCACGAGAGCCGTCAGCTCACCGATGAGCGGGCGCAGGTTGTCGGCCTTCGGGTCGTCGGCCTGTGACCGCGTCATCACAGCCAACAACAACCGTTGCCCGTCGGGCCCGTAGGCGATCCCGACATCGTTGGTGCTGCCGTAATCCCCGCTGCCGGTCTTGTCGGCAGTGGTCCAGCTGTCCGGGAGTCCGGCGCGCATGCTCGATGTCTGATTGGCCCGCATCCAGTCCTCCAACTGGCGGCGCTGCGGCGGGTTCAGCGCGTCACCGGCCAACATCGCCCGGTACCCGATGGCCAGCGCAGCCGGGGTGGAGGTATCCCTCGGGTCCCCCGGTATCGCCGAGTTCAACTCGACCTCCCAGCGATCCAGGCGGGTGCGCTCGTCTCCGACGCTGCGGGCGAACGCGGTGATACCCGCAGGCCCGTCAATCGTTTTCAGCAGCAGGTTGCCCGCAGTGTTGTCACTGCGCTGCAGCGCCGCCTGACACAACTCCGCCAGCGTCATCTCGGCACCGGCGTAGGTCTCGGTGACCGGAGAGTTCGGCACGATCGCCTCCGGGTCGACGAACACCCGGTTGTCCAGCGAAATCTGGCGGCGGCCGACCATCTGCAGCACGCGCCCGGCGGCATAGCCTTTGAAGGTCGAGCAGATCGCGAACATCTCGTCGTGCCGGTGGGTGAGCGTCCGCCCGGAAGCCAGATTGGCCGCGTACAAGCCGATCAGGACGTTGTCACGACGTTCCAGTTCCGCGATCTGGTCATCGACCGGGGCGGCGAAAGCCGGTGCGGCGTTACCCACACCGACGGCAGCCGCCGCCACGAGCGAACCGATCAGAACATTGCGTCGCGAGAGTCCCGTCATCGGACCCAGCGTAGCGGGTCAGCCGGCGATAGCTTGAAGTTGTTGCGGCAGAGTCTTTTTGGACCGATGTGGGCCGAGTACCGCGGCACCATAGTCGCGAGACAGCAACTGGTGGGCCACCGCGTTGACCTCTTCGAGAGTAACCGCATCGATCTGGGCCAACGTGTGATCGATGGTCCGGTGTTCACCGTAATTGAGCTCGCTGCGCCCGATCCGGTGCATGCGCGATCCGGAATCCTCCAGCCCGAGCACCAGCCCACCGCGCAACGAGCCCTTGGCGATGCGGCATTCGTCGGCGGTGATCCCGTCTCGGGCAACGCCTTCCAGAACATCGGTGGTCACCCGGACCACTTCGTCGAACCGTTCCGGCTGACATCCCGCATACACCGAGAGCGCCCCGCTGTCGGCGAAGGTATCCACCGTCGAGTACACCGAGTAGGCCAGGCCGCGGGATTCCCGGATCTGTTGGAACAGACGGGAACTCAGACCACCGCCGAGCGCGGTGTTGAGCACCGACAGCGCCCAGCGGTGTTCCCAGTGCCGGCCGGGCGTGCGAACGCCCAGCGACACGTGGGTCTGCTCGCCGTCGCGGTCGACCACGAGCAATGACGGCTTGCCGCCGACCCGTCCAGCGCCCTTACGCGGTGCCACCGCGGTGCGCCCCGCTTCCAGCCGCGGACCGAAATGCTCCCGCACCAGCGACAATACGACGTCGTGGTCGATGTTGCCCGCCACCGCCACGATCATCCGTTCGGGCGTGTATCGACGGACGTGGAACGAATGCAACTGCGCGCGTGTCATCGTCTCGATCGACTCGACGCTGCCGATCACCGGACGTCCGACCGGGTGATCACCGAACATCGCCGACAGGAAGACGTCACCGAGACTGTCCTCGGGATCATCGTCGCGCATGGCGATCTCTTCGAGGACGACGTCGCGTTCCACCTCGACGTCCTCGGTGGCACACCGACCCCGCAACACGACGTCGGCCACCAGATCGACCGCGAGTTCCAGGTCGGAATCGAGCACGTGGGCGTAGTAGCAGGTGTGCTCGCGAGTGGTGAACGCGTTCAGCTCACCGCCGACGGCATCGACAGCCTGAGCTATCTCGACCGCGCTGCGCGTCGGGGTGGCCTTGAACAGCAGGTGCTCCAGGAAGTGGGCGGCACCCGCGACGCTTCGTCCTTCGTCGCGGGAGCCGACACCCACCCAGACTCCGACGGATGCGGAACGCACCGACGGGATGTACTCAGTGACCACCCGGAGTCCGCCGGGCAGATCTGTCCGGCGGACATGTGTGGTGTTCAGTGCAGACGCCTTGGTTCGAGCTGAGGTGATCAGGACTCGGCAGCAGCGGCAGCGGCGTCGGCCGGAGCCGGAGCACCGTCGGTAGCTGCCTCGGCCTTCTCCGCGCCCTCTTCGTCGACGAGCACCAGCGAGATCTTGCCCCGGTTGTCGATATCGGCGATCTCGACGCGCAGCTTGTCGCCGACCTTCACCACATCCTCGACCTTGGCAATGCGCTTGCCGCGGCCCAGCTTGGAGATGTGGACCAGGCCGTCACGACCCGGCAGCAGCGACACGAACGCGCCGAAGTCGGTGGTCTTGACCACGGTTCCGAGGAACCGCTCACCGATCTTGGGCAGCTGCGGGTTGGCGATGGCGTTGATCTTGTCGATCGCGGCCTGCGCCGCCTCGCCATTGCTGGCGCCGACGAACACGGTGCCGTCGTCCTCGATGGAGATCGACGCGCCGGTCTCCTCGGTGATCGAGTTGATCATCTTGCCCTTGGGCCCGATGACCTCACCGATCTTGTCAACCGGCACCTTGATCGTGGTGATCCGCGGTGCGTACGGGCTCATCTCGTCGGGCGTGTCGATGGCCTCGGCCATCACGTCGAGGATCGTCAGGCGCGCGTCCTTGGCCTGCGCCAGCGCACCGGCCAGCACCTTGGACGGGATGCCGTCGAGCTTGGTGTCGAGCTGCAGGGCGGTGACGAAGTCCTTGGTGCCTGCGCACTTGAAGTCCATGTCGCCGAAGGCATCCTCGGCGCCGAGGATGTCGGTCAGCGTCACGTAGCGGGTCTCACCGTCGACCTGGTCGGAGACCAGGCCCATGGCGATGCCGGCCACCGGCGCCTTGAGCGGAACACCGGCGTTCAGCAGCGACAGGGTCGAGGCACACACCGAGCCCATCGAGGTCGAGCCGTTTGAACCCAGGGCCTCCGACACCTGACGGATGGCGTACGGGAACTCCTCGACGCTGGGCAGCACGGGAACAAGGGCCCGCTCGGCCAGCGCACCGTGGCCGATCTCGCGGCGCTTGGGCGAACCCACGCGACCGGTCTCACCGGTCGAGAACGGCGGGAAGTTGTAGTGATGCATGTAGCGCTTGCTGGTCTCGGGCCCCAGCGAGTCGATCTGCTGGGCCATCTTGACCATGTCCAGCGTGGTGACACCCATGATCTGGGTCTCGCCGCGCTCGAACAACGCGCTGCCGTGCGCCCGCGGGATGATGGCCACCTCGGCCGACAGCGCCCGGATGTCGGTCACACCACGGCCGTCGATACGGAAGTGGTCGGTCAGGATGCGCTGGCGCACAAGCTTTTTGGTCAGCGAGCGGTAGGCCGCGCCGATTTCCTTCTCACGACCGGCGAAGGTATCGCCCAGACGCTCGAGCACCTCGACCTTGATCTCGTTGGTGCGGTCGTCGCGCTCGTGCTTACCCGCGATGGTCAGTGCCTCCGACAGCGCGTCGGTGGCGACCGCGGCCACGGCGTCGTAGACGTCGTCGGCGTAGTCCGGGAACAGCGGGTAATCGGCGATCTCCTTGGCGGCCTTCTCGGCCAGCGCTGCCTGAGCGTCGCACAGCGTGGCGATGAACGGCTTGGCCGCCTCAAGGCCCTCGGCGACGACGGCCTCGGTGGGAGCCTGGGCGCCGCCGGCGACCAACTCGATCACGTTCTCGGTGGCTTCGGCCTCGACCATCATGATCGCGACATCGTCGCCCACCTTGCGTCCCGCGACGACCATGTCGAAGACAGCCTTCTCCAGCTGCTCGACGGTCGGGAAGGCGACCCACTGGCCATCGATCAGGGCGACGCGCACGCCGCCGACCGGACCGGAGAACGGCAGGCCGGAGATCTGCGTCGACGCCGAGGCGGCATTGATGGCCAGCACGTCGTACAGATCCTTCGGATCCAGGCTCAGCACGGTGACCACGACCTGGATCTCGTTCCGCAGACCGCTGACGAACGACGGGCGCAGCGGCCGGTCGATCAGGCGACAGGTCAGGATCGCATCGGTGGAGGGACGGCCCTCACGCCGGAAGAACGAGCCGGGGATCCGGCCCGCGGCGTACATCCGCTCCTCGACGTCGATGGTCAACGGGAAGAAGTCGAAGTGGTCCTTCGGCGTCTTGCTGGCGGTCGTCGCGCTCAGCAGCATGGTCTCGTCGTCGAGGTAGGCGACGACGGAGCCGGCGGCCTGCTGCGCGAGCCGCCCGGTCTCGAAACGGATGGTGCGGGTGCCGAAGCTCCCGTTGTCGAGGGTTGCGGTGGATTCGAACACACCGTCTTCAAGTTCAACTACAGACATAGAGTCCGTTGGCCTCTTTCGTTCTTTCAGCTGTTTTCGCGGCGTCACGGTGGCGATACGCCACGGGCCCTGGTTACGGCTACGGCCGTCGATCGAAGCGGCCGGATAGGCCCCGACAACGGGGTTCCGGCAGCCACTACCGAAGACCGCCCGACCAGGCGGGCCCGATATGACTCGCAGGAACAACGCCCGCGGATCGCGGGTGCCGCACCTGGTGTTCAGCGCAGATTCCAGCCACTGAACGCCCTCATGCTACACGGCAGCAACGGCCCAACAGCCATCCGTGCCAGCTAGGACACGTCCTCCACGCATACGGTGAACTGGCGTTCCGGGTATGCGTAGCCCACGCCGCTGGTGCACTGATCAACGTTCGACACCCCGCGGAGGACCTCGGTGGCCCGTTGCCGGTGCGGCGCAGACGAATCCGCGCAGTCCACCCGATACGGGTCCTTGTCGTTCTGCGGGTCGATGCTCATGCAGCCGCCGGTGATCCAGTCGATGTCCAGACAGAGTGTCTGGGTCTCCTCACTGAATGCGCTGCGCACGGAGTAGTAGGTGTCGACGTCGCCCGGGCACTGGTCGCTGTCGGTGACCGTGGAGATCACCTTGTAGTTCGACGCGTCGCTGCCGCACTCCGCCCGGCTGGCGTCGGGGCGCTCGTACGTGCCGCTCATCTTCAGGCAGTCCCCTGCCTTCATGTCCGCGGCCGCAGCTGAGGAGCAGGCGGTCAATCCGCCGAGGAAAAGTAGCGCGGCTGCCCCGAGAGGGGCAGCCGCGGAAAGTGGTGGCATCGACGCCGCGTCAGCGACGCAGCCCGAGGCGCTCGATCAGCGAGCGGTAACGCGCCACGTCAACCTGGGCGACGTACTTCAGCAGCCGGCGACGACGGCCGACGAGCAGCAGCAGGCCGCGACGCGAGTGGTGGTCGTGCTTGTGCTGCTTGAGGTGCTCGGTCAGGTCCGAGATCCGCTTGGTCAGCAGGGCGACCTGGGCCTCCGGCGAACCGGTGTCGGTCTCGTGCAGACCGTAGCTGCTCAGGATTTCTTTTTTCTGGTCGGCAGTAAGCGCCACGAAAGTAACTCCATCATTTCAGTCCCGCGAACATATTCTCGGCACAGCCACCGCGGACTGCAGCATGCACCGGATCGGCGAGAAGTCTAGCAGCACCGCGGCGAGCCGCGAATTCAGCACCGCGGCGAGCCGCGAATTCAGCCTTGGGTCTGCGCAGCCAGAATCGCGCGCGCCTTGTCGGCATCCCGCTTCATCTCTGCGACCAGTTCTTCCACCCGGTTGAACTTTTCCATGCCCCGGATCCGGGAGATGAAATCGACGGCGACATGCTGCCCGTACAGGTCGGCGTTGGTGTCGAGCACGAACGCCTCTACCGTGCGGGTACGTCCGGAGAAGGTCGGGTTGGTGCCCACCGATACCGCGGCCTGATACCGCTCGCCGGGGATCACCGTGCCCATCATCGGGCCGTGGCCCAGCACCGTGAACCAGGCGGCGTAGACGCCGTCAGCCGGAATCGCGGAGAACATCGGCGGCGCCACGTTGGCCGTCGGGAAGCCCAGCACCCGGCCACGCCCGTCGCCGCGCACCACCACGCCCTCGACCCGATGCGGTCGGCCCAGCGCCTCGGTGGCGGCCACCACGTCGCCGGCGTCGACGCAGGAACGGATGTATGTCGACGAGAACGTGACCCGCTCGTCGCGGTGCTCGGCATCGAGCGATTCGGTCACCAGCGACATGCTCTCGACCGCGAAGCCGAACCGCTCCCCCGCCTTCCGCAGCATCTCGACATTCCCGGCGGCCTTCTTGCCGAACGTGAAGTTCTCCCCGACCACCACTTCCAGCACGTGTAGGTCCTCCACCAACAGCTCGTGGATGTAGCGCTCGGGGGTGAGCTTCATGAAATCCGAGGTGAACGGCATGACGAGAAATACGTCGACGCCGAGTTCCTCAACCAGCTCAGCCCGCCGCGTCAGCGTCGTCAGCTGTGCCGGATGACTACCCGGAAAAACCACCTCCATCGGATGTGGGTCGAAGGTCATGAGAACCACCGGCACTCCACGTGACCTGCCCGCTTTTACCGCGTGGCTGATCAACTCCGCGTGTCCACGGTGAACCCCGTCGAACACCCCGATGGTGACTACACACCTGCCCCAGTCCGTGGGGATCTCGTCCTGCCCACGCCAGCGCTGCACGCGATCAGCCTACGACCCGAACGCCACGCGGTCTGCTCTAGATCCCCCGATCAGGTGATGATTGCCTAAACTTTCCTACTGTGAGTCCAGACGGTAACCATCAAGACCTCTCCACGGTTGCCCAGGACTATCTGAAAGTCATCTGGACAGCCCAGGAGTGGTCCCGCGAAAAGGTCAGCACGAAACTGCTGGCCGAGCGGATCGGCGTGTCGGCATCCACGGCCTCGGAATCCATTCGGAAACTCGCCGACCAGGGCCTGGTCCATCACGAGAAGTACGGCGCGGTGACGCTGACCGACGCGGGCCGGCGCGCGGCGCTGGCGATGGTCCGTCGGCACCGGCTGATGGAGACCTTCCTGGTGCAGGAGCTGGGCTACGGCTGGGACGAGGTGCACGACGAGGCCGAGATCCTCGAGCACGCCGTGAGCGACCGGATGCTCGACCGGATCGACGCCAAGCTGGGCCACCCCACCCGCGATCCGCACGGCGACCCGATCCCGGCCGCCGACGGCCAGGTGCCCACCCCGCCGGCCCGGCAGCTGTCGGCGTGCCAGGACGGCGACGCCGGCACGGTGGCGCGCATCTCCGACGCCGATCCGGAGATGCTGCGCTATTTCGACAGCGTCGGCATCAGCCTCGATTCCCGGGTGCGGGTGCTGGCGCGACGCGATTTCGCCGGCGTGATCTCGGTTGTCATCGAAGGTCCCGGGAGTCCGTCGGATTCTGGTGGCGGAGATGACACCAGCGTCCAGGTCGAGCTGGGCAATCCGGCCGCTGAAGCGATCTGGGTCGTCGCGAGCTGACGACACGCGGGAGAAGATCACCGCGATTTTTACCCGTGCGCGATCGCCGATCCGTCACCAAGATGACCTGTTCGTGACTGTCTCTCTGCACTGGTTCCTTCCCACCTACGGCGACAGCCGGCTGATCGTCGGCGGCGGCCACGGCACGCCCGCGGGCGCTGCCGGTGGTGACCGTGAAGCCTCGATCGACTACCTGGCCTCGATCGTCCGTTCCGCCGAACGGTTCGGTTTCACCGGCGCGCTCATCCCGACCGGGGCCTGGTGCGAGGACGCGTTCATCACCGCCGCGCTGCTGGCCCGCGAGACCACCTCGCTGGCATTCCTGGTGGCGTTCCGCCCGGGTCTGGTCAGCCCGACGCTGTCGGCTCAGATGGCGGCGACGTTCGCCCGGCATGCGCCGGGACGGATCCTGCTCAACGTCGTCGTCGGAGGCGAAGCGCATGAACAGCGGGCGTTCGGCGACCACCTGGACAAGGACGCACGGTATGCGCGCTGCGACGAGTTCCTCGACGTGGTGCGGCGGCTGTGGGCCGGCGAGACGGTGACCCACAAGGGTGAGTACGTCGACGTCGAGGAGGCCTCGCTGGCGCTGCCACCGACCCCGGTGCCGCCGCTGTACTTCGGCGGCAGCTCGCAGGCCGCCGGCCCGGTGGCCGCCCGGCACTCCGACGTCTACCTGACCTGGGGTGAGCCGCCGGCGGCCGTCAAGGAGAAGATCGAGTGGATTCGGGCGCTCGGCGAGGAACAGGGACGCAAGCTGCGGTTCGGCATCCGCCTGCACACCATCTCGCGGGATACCTCCGAGGAGGCCTGGGCCCAGGCCGACCGCCTCGTCGCCGCGCTCGATGACGAGACCGTGGCCGCAGCACAGGCCGGACTGGCGCGCAGTCAGTCCGAGGGCCAGAAGCGCATGCTGGCCCTGCACGAGGCCAACCGCGCCAACGGCACCTGGAGCGATGCCCGCAGCCTGGAGATCGCCCCGAACCTGTGGTCAGGCGTCGGATTGGTGCGAGGCGGGGCCGGCACCGCGCTGGTGGGCAGTCACACCGAGGTGGCCGACCGGATCGCCGAGTACGCCGAGATCGGTATCGACGAGTTCATCTTCTCCGGCTATCCGCACCTGGAGGAGCTGTTCTGGTTCGGCGAGGGTGTGGTGCCGATCCTGCGTGAACGCGGGCTGTTCGGCGGCGGCTCACCATCCGGCGCGCCCGCCTCGATTCCGTTCGTCGGCGCGCCGCGATGACGGATCTGGCCGGAGTCACCCGCATCTCGTCGGCTCAAGCGGCGCTGTCGGTAGCGACTCAGCTGTCGAGGTCGTTCGCCGAGGGGGCCGCTGCCCGTGACGCGCACCGGATCCTGCCGCACGAGCAGGTTCAGGCGCTGAAGGACTCGGGGCTGCTGGCGCTGACGGTGCCTACCGAGCATGGCGGGCTCGACGTACCCGTCGGCGTTCTCGCTGAGGTGCTGCGACTGATCGCGCACGGAGATCCGTCCATCGGCCAGATCCCGCACTCGCATTTCACGTTTCTGGAGGCCCTGCGGCTGCAGGGCACGCCGGCGCAGCAGGCGTACTTCTACGGGCTGGTGCTGGATGGGGCGTTGTTCGCCAATGCCCAGTCGGAACGCGGACCGCATCCCGTCGACGTGGACACCACCACGCTCAGTGCATCAGGCACCGATTACGTCCTGAGCGGCCGGAAGTACTACTCGACCGGGGCACTGTTCGCGGACTGGCTGATCGTGCGGGCATCGCTGGCCGACGGTTCGGGGCAGGTGCCGACGGCCGCGACCCCGAAGGCCGTCGCGTTCGTGCCACGTGACGCCCGTGGGGTCGAGGTCGTCGACGACTGGGCCGGCATGGGTCAGCGCACCACTGCCTCGGGCACCGTCACGCTCGAATCCGTCGAAGTGCCGGCCGCGCACGTCATCCAGTTCAGCCCGATCTTCGGGCGCCCCACGGTGTACGGGGCACGGGCGCAACTACTCCATGCCGCCCTCGACGTCGGTATCGCCACGGCCGCACTCGAAGAGGCGGTACGTCAGGCCGCCAGAGCCCGTCCGCATTTCGAGGCTTCGGTGTCCAGCGCTGTCGAAGACCCGACCTTGGTGCAGGTCGCCGGTGAGCTGACCGTGACGGTGCGGGGCGCGCAGGCGCTGCTCACCGAGGCGGCCCGTCAAGTCGATGCGGCCCGAGCCGATCTCACCGAGGACAGTGCCGCGGAGGCCTCGATCGCGGTGGCGATCGCCAAGGTGGCTGCCGCCCGGGCGGCGGTGGAAGCCGGCAGCGCACTGTTCGAGTTCGGTGGGACCCGCAGCGCCTCGGCATCGGGCAACCTGTCGCGGTACTGGCGTGACGCCCGGACCCACACTCTGCACGACGCCACCCGCTGGAAGATCCGACACATCGGCAACTACACCCTGTCAGGCACGAAACCGCCTCGCCACGGCCAGCTTTGAGCCGTTCCCCGCTACAGCGTGGCGGGGCGCAACACCACGACGTTCTTGGTGCGTGACGAGCCGTCTTCCAGCAGAGCGATGACCTGGCCGTCGGGTGCGGTGGCGGCATAGATCCCGTCGATGCCGGCCGGGGTCAGCGCCCGCCCGTGCCGGGTGTCCTCGGTTTCCTCCGCGCTCAGATCGCGACGCGGAAAGCCGACCAGGCAGGCCGCGTCGAGTGAGTAGCTCAGCCGCGCCTGCTCGGCGAGGTCATCCAGGGTGCGCGCCTCGCCCAGGCCGTAGCGGCCGACCTTGGTGCGGCGCAATGCCGTCAGGTGCCCTCCGACACCGAGTGCAGCACCCACGTCGCGGGCCAGGGCGCGGATGTAGGTGCCCGACGAGCAGTCCACATCGACGTCCACATCGACGAATTCGTCCACCCGCCGGACCGCAAGGATGTCGAACCGACCGATGCGCACGGGCCGGGCGGCCAGCTCGACGGTCTGCCCTTCGCGGGCCAGCTTGTAGGCCCGCTGTCCGCCAATCTTGATGGCGCTCACCGCCGAGGGCACCTGCTCGATGTCCCCGCGCAGCGCCGCGACAGCGGACTCGATCTGCTCATCGGTCACATGCGCAGCTGAGACCGATTGCAGCACTTCACCTTCGGCATCGTCGGTCGTGGTGGTCTGCCCCAGCCGGATCGTTGCCGAATACGACTTGTCGGTGGCGGTGAGCAGGCCGAGGATCTTGGTGGCGCGCTCGATCCCGACCACCAACACCCCGGTCGCCATGGGGTCGAGCGTTCCGGCGTGGCCGACCTTGCGCGTGCCGAACAGCCGGCGGCACCGCCCCACCACGTCATGGCTGGTCATCCCGGCAGGCTTGTCGACGATCACCAAGCCGGCTTCTGGACCGCTCACAGCACGATCGCCGTCAACGTGACACCGTCGCGCACCGACCAACGACCTTCCAGTGCGGTCAACGGCGGGCCGTGTTCGGCGGCCGGGTCGATGAGGATCTGGGACCGGAACGTTCCTCCCGTGCCGGACCCGTCCACCCCGAAGGTGATGTGGGCATCCTCGAATCCGAGCCAGCGGTGCGTCAACGGGTACCAGGCCTTGTAGGTGGCCTCCTTGGCGCAGAACAGGATTCGGTCCCAATGCAGACCGTCGGGCAGTCCGCCGAGTTCAGAGCGTTCCAACGGCAGCGAGATGGCGCCGAGAACCCCGTCGGGCAACACGTCGTGAGGCTCGGCGTCGATGCCGACCGACCTCACCCCACCGACGCGGCCCACCACGGCACCCCGAAAACCCTGACAATGCGTCAGGCTGCCGACGATGCCATCAGGCCAGCACGGCTCGCCGTTGTCCCCCTTGAGGATTGGCACCGGGCCCACGCCCAGCGCACCCAACGCCTGGCGTGCGCAGTAGCGCACGGTGGTGAACTCATTGCGCCGCTTGGCCACCGCGCGGG
This sequence comes from Mycobacterium sp. DL99, assembly GCF_004762045.1. Lineage (GTDB taxonomy): Bacteria > Actinomycetota > Actinomycetes > Mycobacteriales > Mycobacteriaceae > Mycobacterium. The sequence goes on along the minus strand of NZ_SJOM01000007.1, from coordinate 2,540,928 downwards.
CCACCAGGGCCGCCTCCTCGGGCAGCGCTGTCAGGCCCGGCGGGTCGTCGTACAACTCGGCCGCAGCGAGATCGTCCGGCATATCGGGCAGCACCTGCCCCAGCAATGTGTCGCTCATGCGCGCCTGGCCTTGATCCGCTCCTGCATCTGCTGAGCGTGGGCACGCATCTCGGCGGTGATCTGGAAATGCCCGCCGAACTCGTTGAGATATCCCGGTGCGTAGTTGGGGTCCGGCAGGATCTGGCGCAGCCAGCGGAAAGGCTTGCGGCGACGCCACTCCCGCGGATAGCCGACCGATACCTCTTCGAAGCGCACGTCGTCGTACCAGGTGGTACGCGGAATGTGCAGGTGGCCGTACACCGAGCAGATCGCGTTGTAGCGGGTGTGCCAGTCCTTGGTGGCCGTCGTGCCGCACCACAGCGAGAACTCGGGATAGAACATCGCGTCGCAGGGTTCGCGGACCAGCGGGAAATGGTTGACCAGAACCGTCGGGTCGATCCAGTCCAGATCGTCGAGCCGCTTGCGGGTGGCCGCCACTCGATCACGGCACCACGCGTCACGGGTCGCGTAGGGCTCGCTGGACAGCAGGAACTCGTCGGTGCCGACGACGTTACGGTCCCGGGCGATGGCCAGCCCCTCAGCCTTGGTCGAGGCCCCCTCGGGCAGGAAGGTGTAGTCGTAGAGCAGGAACATCGGCACGATCGTGGCCGGACCACCCTGTTCGGTCCACACCGGGAACGGATGCTCGGGGGTGATCACACCCATCTGGTCGCACATGTCGACCAGGTAGTCGTAGCGCGACCGGCCGAAGATCTGCATCGGGTCCTTGTTGGTGGTCCACAGTTCGTGGTTACCGGGAACCCAGATGACTTTGGCGAACCGCTTGCGCAGCAGGTCCAGCGCCCATCGGATCTCGTCGGTGCGCTCCCCGACGTCACCGGCGACGATCAGCCAGTCGTCGGGCGAAGCCGGGTACAACGACTCGGTGACCGGCTTGTTTCCGTTGTGCCCGGTATGCAGATCGCTGATCGCCCACAGGATCGGCTGCCGGTCCCTCGTCTCGTGATCCATCACCACAGTTGCACCACCACAACGGACCAGCCTAACCGGGCGTCGGCGCTGCGCGTCGTTGACAACTAGAACAGGTTCTCGTTTATGGTCGAGTCCGTTGCGACTGACCGCTACACTCCCCGCAAGCCGGGGAACGTTTTGCCACCAAACTATGAGGGGGTGTGATGGCCGCCAAGTTGCGACTGCTGTCGGCGTCGACAGGGCTGGTTGCGGCGTTGGTATCGGCGGTGATCGTGTGGCAGTCGGGCCCGACCGAGCGTGCGGGCGCCGGTCCGCTTCAGCTCGATGTCACGGATCTCCCGATGACCAACGTGTCCACGACCATCAAGTGGCCGGTCGTCGAGACCACGGATCCGTCACCGTTCGATCCGTGCAATGACATCCCGTTCGACGTGGTCCAGCGGATCGGTCTGGCCTTCACCCCGCCGGAGCCCGAGGACAGCCTGCGCTGCCACTACGACGCCGGCGACTACCAGATGGCGGTCGAGGCGTTCGTCTGGCGCACCTACGAGAAGACCATCCCGGCCGATGCGGTCGAGCTGGATATCAATGGCCACCGAGCCGCGCAGTACTGGATCATGAAGCCGACCGACTGGAACGACCGCTGGTGGGTCACCTGCATGGTGGCATTCAAGACCAGCTACGGCGTCATTCAGCAATCACTGTTCTACTCCCCCATACACTCGCCGAGCCAGCCGGACTGCCTGCAGACCAACCTGCAGCGGGCCCACGAACTGGCGCCGTACTACAAATTCTGAGACATCCGGAGTTCCGGATAGTGCGGGGACCGATCCGTAGCCTGGTCGCGTGAGCACATTCCGCCGGTACACCGGTAAGGCCGTCAGCAGGATTCTGGGGCTGCCGCCGCACGAGACGGACTTCACCGTGCAGCACGGGCTGCGGGTGCCGATGCGCGACGGCGTGGAACTGGTTGCCGACCACTACGCGCCCGTCACCGACCGTCCCGCGGGCACGTTGCTCGTCCGCGGCCCGTACGGCCGCCGCTTCCCGTTCTCACCGGTGTTCGCGCAGGTGTATGCCGCGCGGGGTTATCACGTGGTGTTGCAAAGTGTGCGTGGCACGTTCGGCTCCGGCGGACAGTTCACCCCGATGATCCACGAAATGGCCGACGGTGCCGACACCGTGGCCTGGTTGCGGGACCAGCCGTGGTTCACCGGGTCGTTCGCCACGGTGGGGCTGTCATACCTCGGCTTCACTCAGTGGGCGCTGCTGGTCGATCCGCCGCCGGAGATGAAAGCTGCCGTCATCACCGTCGGCCCGCACGATTTCAGCTCATCGGCCTGGGGCACCGGCGCGTTCTCCCTCAACGACTTTCTGGGCTGGAGCGCGATGGTGGCCCGCCAGGAGGAACCCGGCGTGGTGCAGGCGCTGACCCGGCAGCTGCGAGGCCCGGCGGAGCTGGCCAAGGCGACCGCCGGATTGCCGATGGGTGCGGCCGGCCGACGGCTGCTGGGCACCGGAGCGCCATGGTACGAATCCTGGCTGGAGCACCCAGAACGCGAAGATCCGTTCTGGGACCGACTGCGGTTCGATGAAGCTGTGCAGCAGGTCGAGGTGCCCATCCTGTTGCTCAGTGGGTGGCAGGACCTCTTCCTGGACCAGACGCTGGAGCAGTACGAGCAGCTACACCGGCGCGGCGTCCCGGTGGCATTGACGGTCGGGCCGTGGACTCACACGCAGCTGCTGACCAAGGGGCTCACCACCGTGGTCGGCGAATCGCTGGACTGGCTGGGCGCCCACCTGGCCGGCGATGGCGAAACCGACCGCAGCACGGTACGGATTCATGTCAACGGACACGGCTGGGTGGAGCAGGCCGACTGGCCACCGGTCATGCCCGAACACGAGTTGTTCCTGCAGCCGGCGGGGCGACTGGCCGATACCCCACCGTCGGAATCCGCACCATCGTCTACATTCACCTACCACCCCGCCGACCCCACCCCCACCGTCGGCGGCCGCATGCTGGCCGCGGCCGGCGGTTACCGCGACGACACCCGGCTGGCCCGGCGCAGAGATGTGCTGACGTTCGACGGCGACCCGCTTCCCGCCGATCTGTACGTGGCGGGCAACCCGGTCGTCGAGTTGGCCCACAGCTGCGACAACCCGCATCACGACATCTTCGTCCGGATCAGCGAGGTGGACGGAAAAGGCCGGTCCCGCAACGTATCCGACGGATTCCGCCGAATGAACGGTCACACCGGACCGGTCCGCCTCGAGCTGGACGCTGTCGCACACCGATTCCGGGCAGGGTCACGGATCAGGGTGATGATCGCCGGTGGCTCGCACCCGCGGTTCGCCCGCAATCTCGGCACCGCCGAGCCACCGATCTCCGGTTCCCAGCTGGTGCGCGCCACTCATACCGTGCATCACGGCCAGGGCGGGGTGTCCCGGCTGGTGCTGCCCGCCGGACCGATGCCGCCGTCAGCCGACTGAGGTCCGCACCCGCTCGGCAACGTCGCGCAACATCGTGTCGTCGTGCACCGGTGGGCCCCGCCTCGCCTGCACCGGCAGGTCGACCCAGCTCTTGCACCCGGCGTACTCGGGCGTCCGGGCCAGCCGGATCGGCTCACGCAGCGGGCTCACCTGGACGACCAGGACGGTCAGCCGGTGTTTGGGGCGGAAATCGAGCCGGTCCGCCCGCACCGATTCGGCGGTCCAGATGTGCAGCGGTGCGAGCTCCTCGATCGCTTCGGGCTGTTTGACCTCCACTGCAGCAACAACTTTCGCTCCAGCTCGAATGATCACCGCGTCGTCGGTGCTGTCCTGCGCGGCAGCGGCGAGCAGGTCTGCGTGTTGGAGCCGCACCCGTTCGGCATGGCTGTGCGCAACCGTCGGAAACAGCAGGAACTCGGGCGCGGCCACCGAGAACCGCTTCTCGTGGATGCCGCCCTTGCGCAACAGCACGGTCTGACGGCCATCGAGCAGGGCGTGCACGGCCGCGCTCCACTCCTTGAGCGCGGGCTGTGTCACTGTGCAGCCAGTCGGGCCCGGACCTCTGGACGACGCAGCGGAGGAACGGTTTTGGGCGGCTGACGGCGCGGGGCCAGCCGCTCGAGCAGTCGCATGGTCGTGGCGGTGACCTCGGCGACGGCCTCCTCGAACGCGTCGACGTTGGCGCCGGTGGGCCGGGTGATACCGCTGACCTTGCGCACGTACTGGCGCGCCGCGGCCTCGATCTCTTCGTCAGTGGCGGCGGGCTCCAGCCCGCGCAGCTCGGTGATGTTGCGGCACATGACACCCACGATAGGCGCGCGGAGCCTGGTGGCTAGCGTGAGTGGATGACCAGCACCGCCGTTCTCCTCGTCGATACCACCGACCGGGTTCGCACCCTCACGTTGAATCGGCCCCAGTCGCGCAATGCGCTGTCGACGCAGCTCCGCACGGAGTTCTACGGTGCCCTGCGCACCGCAGAGGCTGATGACGACGTTGACGTCGTGATCCTCACCGGCGCCGATCCGGTGTTCTGCGCCGGTCTGGACCTGAAGGAACTCGGCGACACCACCGAACTGCCCGATATCTCGCCCAAATGGCCGGCCATGAGCAAGCCGGTGATCGGCGCCATCAACGGTGCAGCGGTCACCGGGGGTCTGGAGCTGGCGCTGTACTGCGACATCCTGATCGCCTCCGAGCACGCCAAGTTCGCCGACACCCACGCCCGGGTGGGGTTGCTGCCGACCTGGGGCCTGAGCGTGCGGCTGCCGCAGAAGGTCGGAGTGGGCCTGGCCCGGCGGATGAGCCTGACCGGCGATTACCTCTCGGCTGCCGAGGCCCTGCGGGCCGGGCTGGTCACCGAAGTGGTCCCCCATGACGAGCTGCTGCCCGCCGCCCGGCGGGTGGCCGCCTCGATCGTCGCCAACAATCAGGCCGCCGTCCGAGCCCTGCTCGCCTCGTATCACCGCATCGACGAGTCCCAGACGAATCAGGGACTGTGGATCGAAGCGGCCTCGGCGCGCGAGTGGATGGCGACGGCAACCGGTGACGACATCGCGGCCAGCCGCAGCGCCGTGATTGAGCGGGGACGCGCGCAGGTGCGCTGACGCCGCCTTCTTTCCCGGGCCGGCCGGCGCCCGGTGTTGCTCGACACGACCTACCTTTGGGGAGTGCACACGGAGGTGAACGTCTTGCCGTCCTGTGCGGCGACGTCAGTTTCGTTGAGCCAACCCACACCGGTGAACCAGTAGGTGTCCTCAGGATGGTTCGGCGATCCGTCCACGATTTCGGAGACCTCGGTACCCGACCCGAACACCACTGATTTCGCACCCGGGGGAAACGCGTCGACCCGCAAGGTCAGTTGCTCTGCGGTACGCCAATCCACGCCCTGCGGCCACGGCTGCGTGACCTGCAACCCGGCGGGGTACGGCCCGCCCAGGGTCAAATGCTCAACGTCCGCTCCCGCCGGACTGCTGGCTGTGAGCACCAGCTCAGGTTCCCCGAGGTTGTAGCTCAACGAGATTCGCTTGACAGCGATGCACGGCGCACCGGTCCAGATCTGCAACTTTCCGTCAGTGACACGCGCGCCCCATGACGGAGTAAGTGTCGGCGCGAACGGTGCCCTGGTCTCACAGCCCGACGACGCCGACAGCGCAAGGATTGCCACAACTACCGCGATACGGCGGCGCATCAGTGGTAGCCCCCGTCCGACAGGCCGGCGTCCTCTTCCAGAGGGTGGACGCCGCCCTTCCCCTGGATGATCCCGCCCGTGCCGTAATCGATTCCCATTCTCACCGGCCCCTTTTCAGCCCACTGCTGCGAATGCCGCTCTTCGTGATGGAGTAGCCGATCCAGGTCCAGGCCGCCTTGAACCGGCACACCACCCTCGCGGCCGTACCACATGTTTCCGGAGTCGATGATTGCGCGAAGCTGTTCAGCCGGGTTCTTCACATCGTTGATGTTCACGGCGAAGATGTCGCCGTAGGTGGAACCGCCCTGGAATGCCGCCCAATCGGTTGGCTTGCCCCCCAGCGCCATCAGCATGCCGTTCGGCGTGGTCGCCATAGCCGCGCCTGTGTAGGGAAGCCCGGCGGCCGCCGTATAGCTCCAGGAGTTGGCGTTCTGCCGATCGATGATTCTCTGGACCTCGGCGGCGGAGTACGGCACCTCCTCGAAGTCGTTCTGGACATCGTCAGAGGTGCCCGCCTTGCCGTCAGGGCCGAGTTCGGCCTTGCCGTAATCCGTTCCCGCATTGACGATGTAGGTCATCAATGCGGCCTTCTTCACCTTCTCAGGACTGGTGCCCGACGGGATGAGGAAGAACGATTTACCGTCGGCGTCCTTGACCTCCTCCATGCCGTTGAAGACGTCGAAATCCTCGGGGTCGATGTCGTGGGTCCGCGCGATGTCGACGATCGTCTCCGGTGACACATCCTGGCGAGCCGCATTCAGCAACCATTCCCGGTAACGCCCCTCCGCCGGGCCGTCGAGCACGCCCGCGTCACGCAGCGCCCGCTCGTATTGTGAGAGCTTTTGCTCCGGTGTCGCATTGGGATCCTCGGCAGGCGATTCGTCCGGCCCGGCGAAGTCAATGCTCTCGGCTGCTTCGATATCGCCGCGCTCATAGCGGTCGGCAGCCAGGAGCAGTTTGTCGGCGTACTCGGACACATCGTTGCCCAACGACTGTGCCTGCCGCGCCAGTGCGGTACCCACGTCCCGGCAGGCGCCTGCGGTCTCGAGTGCCGACAACGAACCGGACGCCCCCGACACCGCCGGACCCGCCCGACCCCGGTGAAACTCGACTGAGGCCTGGTTCAACCCGTTGGCACTGAGACGCATCGCCTCGATGCTCACCGCCAGCGGCTGATTCATGTCTGCGTCAGCCCCTGCCGATCTTGCGCAGTGCGGCGGCCGTGGCCTTGTCCGCCGCGTCGAACTTGTCGAGCGCCGTCTGAATTCTCGTCTGCAGCTTGAGTTGCCTGATCTTGACCTCGAGCGCATTGCGCGGCGACAGCGCCGCCCACCACAGCAGACGCCAGCCAGCGGTCACCGATCCGTTGTCGGCGATGTTGAAGTACTGAGCCTCACCACTGTTGACGAGGTCGGAGAGTTCCTTGCGTATGCCGGTGAGCGTCTCGCCGGACGCAGCCATCTTGTCGGACAGCTTCTGCAGCTTCGTGCGGTAGAGCTGCTGATCGCCGAACATCTCGTCGGCGTTGACTCGCGCGCCGTCGGATGCCGTACCGGTCCACTTCGACGCCAGAGCATCCATTTGAGACCGCTCGCCGGCAAGCTGAAGGTCTATTTCGGAGCCGGCCGCCTTGACCTCTCCAGCGGCGCTGACCAGTGCTTCGGGTCGAGAACCCAGGACCTGCGATACCGTCAGCGGCATCCCGACGCCCCCTGTCTGCCTAAGTCCTTCTCAGTATGGGGCCACCAGTTGGGCGGACAATGCGCCAATTCGGCCGCGAAAGCCCACGTGTCACGTACCGGTGCGGTCAGCCGACCGATGAGGATCAGTCGACGAGCCAGCCCGTCCCGGTTTGGTCGGCAGCAAGCTCCTCGACGCTCATCCCGTCGACGAGCCGGTCCAGGGCGCCGATCATCGTGGCACAGTCGCGGGCGGGGTGTTCGGCGGGGCAACGCAATGCGTGCGTCAGAAACTGTTGCGCCCCTTTGGCTTGCGCGATCACCCGATCCAGCGCGGCGATCTGCTCGCGCACCGTCTCACGCCACTGCTCACTCGGCGCGTCCAGCACCGCGGCCGCGGTGTCGAGCGGAAGACCCAATCGGTTGACGATCTTGAGCAACGCGAGCCGACGAAGCTCCTCGGGTCCGTACATCCGCTTGCCGGCCCGCCGCAGCCGCGGCGACACCAGCCCGCGTTCGTCGTAGTACCGCAACGCCGACGGGCTCATCTGCAACCGCGCGGCGGCCTCGCCGATCGGGATCACGTCCATGCCGCCATTTGACTTCAACCCACCTTGAACCGGCAAGGTCTACCCCATGAACGCCGCGCGTGCGATCAATCACCATGCCGACCACCCCGGTTTCTCGGGGGTCACCGGGGTGCTGTGCGGATTGGCCTTCCTCCTGGTGGGCCGGGCGAAGGCCAGGCTGGCCGCCGATACCGCGCACATCTCCTCGGCGGACCATGTCGTGGACGTGGGTTGCGGACCCGGTACCGCCGCCCGGGTGGCCGCCCGCCGCGGCGCTCGGGTCACCGGCGTCGACCCCGCGTCGACCCTGCTCCGCATCGGGCGCCTGGTCACGCCGAGGCGCATGCCCATCACCTGGAGTGAGGGCACCGCAGAACACCTTCCGGTGCCCGACGGCTCAGCGACGGTGGTGTGGGCACTGGCCACAGTGCACCACTGGCAGGATGTCGCCATGGCGGTGGCCGAGGCACACCGGGTGCTGATTCCCGGCGGGCGGCTGATCGCGATCGAGCGTCAATCGGCTGACGACGCCACCGGACTGGCCAGTCACGGCTGGACACGGCAGCAGGCCGAGTCGTTCGGGATGTTGTGCCGCGACGCGGGATTCAGCGACGTGTGTGTCGCGGCGCAAGGCAAGGGACGCGACGCGGTGTGGGTGGTCAGCGGTACGCATCCGGCTCTCTAGTCAGCGCCCCACAAATGAATGGCTCGCCGTCGGTACCTGCTGGCACACTCACCCACATGAGCCACGGACTCTTCGACTGCATCGGACTGCCGCTGCACGGCTCGGACACCGCCACCACCTTTGTTCACCAGCACTGGGGCGAACTGCGTGGGTACCCGATGCCGGGCGGATGGTTCAACGCTGTCTGGCGAGACCCTTCAGGCGCCGAGATCGTCGTCAATGTGCACGACAGCGGCGAGATCGAGGTCGTCCCCGGGTTCGCAGGCGGCCCGACTGCGCGGATCACCGAGGTGCACTCGGCAGAGGGTACCGACACCGTTGTGGCGGACGTGGTCGATGATGACGGCACACAGATAACCCGACTGTGCGCTGACTCCGGCCAGTGGCGGTTTCTCCCACCGGCCTCATCCGATGCGACGTTCGAGGCGCTCATCACCGGTCTGGCACTCGACGTGCATGTCTACGCCGACCGGCAAGCGTTCAATGCCTCCCCAGAGTCGGACATGGGCCCGCTCACCACGCCGCAGACACTTCCGAACGGGACCGTGATGGACCGCCTGCGGTTGGGCGCCGAGAGCTTCATTCCGGCCGGGATGTTCCAGGACCCCTGGACACCGATGGCTGTGTTCTCCGCGACGGTCGAGCATTCGTGCACCAAGACCGTCGAAGCCACCGGCGGCTCATTCCATGTGGCCCGGGTGAGCGCCCTCGGAGCACTCGGCATCTATCTGTGCTGGCCGACCGACCTTGGGCCCCTGGCCGAGCCGGGCAACACCGTGTACGCCGAGGCCTACCTGACGGCGACGCTCCCCGAGCTCCGGCGTCGACACGCTTCGGACAACAACTGATGGGGTCACGACTCGGAGTGATCGTCCTTGCCGAATCCGGGCCAGAGCTGTACTACGACCACTGGGCCGCACAAACCGTCGGGCTGGACATCGCGCTCGACGGTTTCGAGGCCACGCTGGCACGTGTTCGAAGCATGACGCCGATGGGTGTCGACACGCCCGCGCAGTGGCATGGCGCGACGTGGATCGAAGGGTCGCTGCTCATCGATCTGATCCAGCGGCACGTTGTATGGGCCGAGGAGAGCTCGTATCTGTACCTGCCGCGGATCGTCAATCATCTGATCGAGAAGACCTGGCCGGGTTGGTCGGCAGTGTGGTCCCCTGAAGGTGTCCGCGGGACCTTGTGGTTGACCGGCGTCGACCCTGCAACGATCTTCACCGAGAACAGCTACTCACAGCGGACCGTGGAAGATCTGACGTGGTTCGTACCTTGGGCTGAGGGTGGCACCTGTGACGCCTTATCCGTTCGCCTTGACTCCGAGCAAGTGATCGCCTGGCGCGGCGAAGGCTCCCTCGACTTCATCGCCCAGCTCGGACCGGACCTGATCCGCTCAGTGGCCGTAGAAGCGCTGGCGCGCAGCGGTGCTGGTGAACCCGTGCTCTGGGACTCCGAGCGCTGCAACGAGGGCCCGGCCACGGGGATTCACTTGGACTTCACCACGAAGACCGCGCGATGGTGGGCGATCTGCGACGACGACCGGCAGATCGATGCGTTCGACGGGCTATGGCCCGGCTGGTCGGTCGAGACCGTCGGCGACGCGTACGAGTTTCACGAGCATGCCACCGGAAAACCCATGCGGAGCTGGGCAGAAGAGATCGGCACCGTGCGAGACACCGTCCAACGGATGCTCAGCAATGGGCCCCGTGAAAACCCACTGCTGCGCGTCGCATCCCTCATGGCCGACCAGGGCGAGCAGATCACGATCAACGCTGCCGCCCTCAAATTCGAACCGGCCTCGGACTTCAGCGGCGCACCGCGTGCCATCGCGGCTCTCGATGAACTGGACGCAGTCCGCCCGCTGACGCCGGCGCGGTTTGTCAACAGGCACGGGCAGGTGTTCGAGCCCTCTCCGTCGGGCAGGTGGCCCGGCCCGTAGCCGGCTCAGGCGGTCCCCGGCACCAGCCAGCGACCGGAGAACGCGCGCCAGCCGACGAAGATCAGACGCAGCACCATGAACGTGCTCAGGCCAGACCAGATGCCGAACAGCCCCCAGCCGTGGATCAACGACAACCAGATCAGCGGCAGGAAGCCGACCAGCGCACTGGTCAGGGTGGCGTTCCGCATGAACTTCGCGTCGCCCGCACCCAGGAGCACGCCGTCAAGCGCGAAAACGACACCGGCCACGGGCAATTGGGCCACCATGAACCACCACGGTACCCCGATGGCGGCCAACACCGTTTCATCGTCGGTGAACACCGACGGCAGCACCGACGATCCGACGGCGAACACCACGGCCAGCACCACCCCGGCCAGGGTGGAGAACAGTGTCACCCGCCAGGCCACGCTCTTGGCATGCGCGAGCTGACCGGCACCCAGCGCCGCGCCCACGAGCGATTGCGCGGCAATCGCGAGCGAATCCAGTACCAGTGCAAGGAAACTCCACACCTGCAGGACCACCTGATGCGCCGCAACGGAGGCGGCACCGAATCGCGCTGCCACCGCCCCGGCGGACAGGAAGCAGGCTTGGAACGCCATCGATCGCATCAGCAGGTCGCGGCCCATGGTCAACTGGGCCCGTAGCACCGCGGGCTGGACCCGCAGCGCTACCTTCTCGATCACCAAGGCACGTAGAAAGAGCAGCGCCGCCACCCACTGGCCCACCAGGTTCGCCACCGCGGAACCGGGCAGCCCCAGGCGGGGCAGGCCCAGCCAGCCGTAGACCAGCAGCGGGCACAGCACCGCCGACACCGCAAACCCGAACACCACGTAGTGCAGCGGGCGGGCAGTGTCCTGCACCCCGCGCATCCAGCCGTTTCCGGCCAGCGATACCAGGATCGCCGGGGCGGCCAGGATGGCGATCCGCAGCCATGGCAACGCGGCGTCCGCGATGTCGGAATGTCCGGCGATCGCGGTGAGCAGCGGCACCGCCGCAGCTTGCACCACCGCGATGATGAGCAGCCCCAGCCCGAGCGCCAGCCAGGTGGCCTGCACGCCTTCGCCTACGGCCGACCTTCGGTCACCTGCTCCGAACAGCCGGGCCGAGCGCGACGTGGTGCCGTAGGACAAGAACGTCCCCTGGGAATTAACCAGGCCGAGGACCAGGCCGCCGATGGCCAGCCCGGCGAGGCTGAGCGCACCGAGACGGCCGACGATCGCAATGTCGAACAGCAGATAGATGGGCTCGGCCGCCAGGACGCCCAGCGCCGGAAGCGCCAGACCGGCGATGCGACGGGTGGTGGCCGGCGCGACCGGAATGTCGCCTTCCGGCTCAACCATGTGACCACACGGAGTCAGGCAACATGCCCCCTGACGGAGTCAGGCAAGTGCCCGGGCAAGCGCCTGAACAACATCGTCAGCCGGGCCTGCCGCGGAATAGCCGGCCGCATGGGGATGGCCGCCGCCCCCGAACGAACTGGCAACTGTGGCCAGATTGAGCGACTTCGCCCGCATCGAAACCGACCAGTGTTTCGGCTCGATCTCTTTGAACACGGCGGCCACCTCCGCCTGCTGGGTGGTGCGCACGATGTCGACGATGCTCTCGACTTCCTCGGGCCGGGCGCTGGACCATTCGTCATGCGGCACAACGGCATACACGAGCCCGCGGCCACCGACAGCCTCCGGCAGCAGCCGCGCCGAGGCCAGCACGCGCGACAGCATCGGCAGCCACGCAAACGGGTGGGTGTCGAGCAGTGCGCGGCTGATCGAGGCGTTGTCCACTCCGAGTTCGACCAGCCGGGCCGCCAACCGGTGCGCCCGCGCAGTGGCCCAGCGGAACGAACCGGTGTCGGTGGTCAGTCCGGCGTACAGGCAGTGCGCCACCCGTTTGTCGATGGGCTTGTCCCAGGCATCGAGGAGTTCGGCCACCAGCATCGTGGTGGAGTCCGCCGTCGGATCGACGTAGTTGGCGGTGCCGAACAGCTGATTGGACGCGTGGTGGTCGATGACCAATACCTCGCGACCGTTCTCGGCCAGTTCACGCAGTGCGCCGAGTCGGTTGACACTCGGAATATCCACTGTGACAACCAGGTCCGCGTCATTCCGGATGAGATCAGGAGCGACCATCAAATGCCCGCCCGGCAGGGTCTGCAGGGACTCGGGCAGCTGATCGGGAGCCGCGAAGGCTACCTCGACCTGCTTACCCGCGTCATCGAGTACCTGCGCGAGCGCCAGCCCGGCGCCGATGGTGTCGGCATCGGGATAGACGTGGCACACGACACTGACGCTCGCCGCATCCGACAGGAGGTCGGCTGCCGCGCGCGCGTCGACACGCAGACCGGAAAGGCCCCCGTTGGGAGCCTCCGAATGAGCAGTATCAGTCATCCGTTCGATCGCGGTCACCGGCATCCTCTGTGTCTGCCCCGTCGGCAAGCCCGTCCATGTCCTCCGCCCCGCTCACACGGTACGGGTCTTCATCACCGGCGTGCTTGGCGCCCTCTCGAACTCTCGCCAAATCCTCGTCGGCAGCCCGCGCCCGGGCCAGCAGCTCCTCCATCCGGTGCGCCGCATCGGGCACGGTGTCGCGGACGAACGCCAGGGTCGGGGTGAATCGCACCCCGGTCCCGGCGCCCACCTTGGTCCGCAACACACCCTTGGCACTCTCCAGCGCCGCCGCCACACCGGCATAATCCGGTTCCTCATCGAGACTGGTCCCGATGACGGTGTAGTACAGCGTGGCGTCGTGCAGATCACCGGTCATCTTGGCATCGGTGATCGTCACGCCGTTCAGCCGCGGATCCTTGATCTCGTACTCGATCGCCGAGGCGACGATGGTGGAGATCCGTTTGGCGAGCCGCTTGGCCCGTGCGGGATCAGCCATCGGTTATGTACGCACCTTCTCGACGAGTTCGTACGTCTCGACGACGTCGCCTTCCTTGATGTCGTTGTAGGTCAGCGTCAGACCGCACTCGTAACCTTCGCGGACCTCGGTGGCATCGTCCTTCTCCCGCTTGAGCGAGGACACCGTGAGGTTCTGCGCGACCACCATGTTGTCACGCAGCAGCCGGGCCTTGGCGTTGCGGCGCATGATGCCCGAGGTGACCAGGCAGCCGGCGATGTTGCCGACCTTGGACGACCGGAAGATCGCCCGGATCTCGGCGCGGCCGAGCTCCTTCTCCTCGTACACCGGCTTGAGCATGCCCTTGAGGGCCTTCTCGATCTCGTCGATCGCCTGGTAGATCACCGAGTAGTACCGGATCTCCACACCCTCGCGGTTGGCCAGCTCGGTCGCCTTGCCTTCGGCACGGACGTTGAACCCGATGATGATCGCGTCCGAGGCCGATGCCAGGTTGACGTTGGTCTCGGTGACGCCACCGACACCGCGGTCGATGACCCGCAGCTCCACTTCGTCGTCGATCTCGATGCCCATCAAGGCTTCCTCGAGGGCTTCGACCGTACCGGCGTTGTCGCCCTTGAGGATCAGGTTCAGCTGGCTGGTTTCCTTCAGTGCCGAATCCAGGTCTTCCAGGCTGATCCGCTTACGGCTGCGTGCGGCCAGGGCATTGCGCTTGCGCGCACTGCGCCGGTCGGCGATCTGGCGGGCGATGCGGTCCTCGTCGACAACCAGGAAGTTGTCACCGGCACCCGGCACCGACGTGAAGCCGATGACCTGGACCGGACGCGAGGGCAGCGCCTCTTCGACGTCGTCGCCGTGCTCGTCGACCATGCGGCGGACGCGACCATAGGCATCGCCAGCCACCACCGAGTCGCCGACACGCAGGGTGCCGCGCTGGATGAGCACCGTGGCCACCGGACCGCGACCGCGGTCCAGGTGCGCCTCGATCGCCACACCCTGGGCCTCCATGTCCGGGTTGGCCCGCAGGTCCAGGGATGCGTCGGCGGTCAGGACGACCGCCTCCAGCAGCGCCTCGATGTTGGTGCCCTGCTTGGCGGAGATGTCGACGAACATGGTCTCGCCGCCGTACTCCTCGGCCACCAGGTTGTACTCGGTGAGCTGAGCCCGGATCTTGGCCGGGTCGGCGCCTTCCTTGTCGATCTTGTTGACCGCCACCACGATCGGCACATCAGCGGCCTGCGCGTGGTTGATGGCCTCCACCGTCTGCGGCATGACGCCGTCGTCGGCCGCAACCACGAGGATCGCGATGTCGGTCGCCTTGGCACCACGGGCACGCATGGCGGTGAACGCCTCGTGACCCGGGGTGTCGATGAAGGTGATCGGCCGGACGTTGCCGTCCAGATCGACCTCGACCTGGTAGGCGCCGATGTGCTGGGTGATGCCGCCGGCCTCGCCCTCGCGGACAGTGGCGTTGCGGATCGTGTCCAGCAGTCGGGTCTTGCCGTGGTCGACGTGACCCATGACGGTGACCACGGGCGGGCGGAACTCGAGGTCTTCCTCGTCACCCTCGTCCTCGCCGTAGGTGAGATCGAAGGACTGCAGGAGTTCGCGGTCCTCGTCCTCGGGCGAGACGACCTGCACCTTGAAGTTCATCTCGCTGCCGAGCAGCTCCAGGGTGTCGTCACCGACCGACTGGGTCGCCGTGACCATCTCACCGAGGTTGAACAGCGCCTGGACCAGTGCGGCCGGGTTGGCGTCGATCTTCTCGGCGAAGTCGCTCAGCGATGCGCCGCGGGCCAGCCGGATGGTCTCGCCGTTGCCCTTGGGCAACCGCACGCCACCGACGACCGGCGCCTGCATGTTCTCGTATTCGGCGCGTTTCGCCCGCTTCGACTTACGGCCGCGCTTGGGGGCACCGCCGGGACGACCGAACGCACCGGCCGCGCCACCGCGCTGGCCGGGACGGCCACCGCCGCCACCACCACCGGGGCGACCGCGGAAACCACCGGCAGCCGCACCGCCTGCGCCGGCACCGCCGCCGGCGCCACCGCCGCGGTAGTTACCGCCGCCACCAGCACCACCGGGACGAGCACCCTGACCGGCACCGCCGGGACGGGGGCCACCGCCGGGACGCGGGCCGGGGCGTGGGCCACCACGACCCGGAGCACCGGCGCCTGCCGGTCGCGGCGGCATGTTGCCGGGCGACGGACGCGGGCCGCCGCCGGGACGCGGGGCACCGGGCCGCGGCTGCGGACGCGGGATGGGCCGCTCGACAGGCTGCTGCGAGGAGAACGGGTTGTTGCCGACGCGCGGAGCGCGCGGGGCAGGCTTCGGGGCGCCTGAAGCCGGGCCCGGACGCGGTCCGGGTGTGGCTCCGGGAGTGGGCCGCGGACCGGGCGTAGCACCCGGAGCCGGTGCTGCCGGGGCGCTGGGCGCCGCGGCGGCAGGTGCACTCGGTGCAGCCGGGGGCTGCGGAGCGGCGGGCTTGGGTGCTGCGGGCCGGGCCGGGGTGACCGGCGCGGCCTCAGCGGCCGGAGCCTGGGGTTCGACCGCCGGAGCCGCGGGCGCGGCGGGCTTGGCCGGAGCCGGCTTGGCCGCCGTCGCCGGGCTGGGAGCACCGGGCTTGGGTGCCGCGGGCGCGGCTCCGCCCTGCGGACGGGGCTTGTCTTCGGGCTTCTTACCGCCGGCCTTTGCGCCGAACGATTCGCGCAGCCGACGCGCGACCGGCGCCTCCACGGTGGAGGACGCCGACTTGACGAACTCGCCTTGCTCCTTGAGCTTGGCTAAGAGGTCCTTACTGGTGACACCGAGTTCCTTTGCCAACTCGTGTACACGGGCCTTACCTGCTGCCACTACATCTCCTCGTCTGGAGGCAACAGCGGTGGTAGGCGCCGCGCCTCGGGTTTAGCTATGACGCATGGTCATCGGGACTTCACGGTGTGCTCATGTTCTTCGCTACCTGTTCTGTTGCCGGGGCGTCGAGCCTGTCGAGATCTCCTCGACGTACTCGATCACCGCGGATGTATCCGGTGAACCGGTGAGTCGCAACGCTCGGACGAAGGCTCGCCGCTTCACTGCTACCTGCAGGCACTGCTGGTCGGGATGCAGCCACGCACCACGTCCTGGCAGGCTTGCCGCGGTATCAACGGTTACGGAACGCGTCCCATTCCCGTCGGTTACCGCGACCACTCGGAGCAACTCGGCGGCCAACTCTCGCTTCCGGCATCCGATGCAGGTCCGCACTGGTCCGACAGAGGTGTCGGAGGTGCTTCGATGCGTCAGAGCCGGAGTCTCGCGCTGGATCACGGCTGAGTCTACCGCCCCGAGGGCTGTGGTCCGAAACGCCGGTCACTACTGTCAATCGTGTACCGCCCCGGGCCGGACGTCATGGTCTGGCTGCGGCGCCGCATCGCTGCGGATATCGATCCGCCAACCGGTGAGGCGGGCCGCCAACCTGGCGTTTTGCCCTTCCTTGCCGATCGCCAGGGAAAGCTGGAAGTCCGGGACGATCACCCGCGCCGCCCTCGCGGCCTCGTCGATCACCGACACGGACACCACCTTGGCAGGCGACAGGGCGTTGGCGACGAAACGCGCGGGGTCCTCGTCGTAGTCGATGATGTCGATCTTCTCGCCCGACAATTCGCTCATCACATTGCGCACCCGCTGGCCCATCGGGCCGATACACGCCCCCTTGGCGTTCAGCCCGGGCACCCGCGAGGCCACCGCGATCTTGGACCGGTGCCCGGCCTCGCGGGCCACCGCGACAATCTCCACGGACCCGTCGGCGATCTCGGGCACTTCCAGGGAGAACAGTTTGCGAACCAGGTTCGGATGAGTGCGGGACAGCGTGATCAACGGCTCACGCGCCCCCCGGGTGACGCCGACGACGTAGCAACGCAGCCGGTCGCCATGTTCGTAGCGCTCCCCCGGCACCTGCTCGGCGCTGGGGATCACCCCTTCGGACCCCTTGGTCTCGCTGCCCATCCGTACGACGACCAGTCCGCGGGCATTGGCCCGGGCATCGCGCTGGATCACCCCGGCGACGATGTCGCCCTCGTGCGCCGCGAACTCCCCGTAGGTCTTCTCGTTCTCCGCATCGCGCAACCGCTGCAAGATCACCTGCCGGGCGGTGGTCGCCGCGATCCTGCCGAATCCCTCTGGCGTGTCATCCCATTCATGCAGGACGTTGCCGTCGGCATCGGTCTGACGGGCGATCACCTTGACCACACCGGTCTTGCGATCGATGTCGATGCGCGCGTCGGGCTCATGCCCTTCGGTGTGTCGATACGCGGTGAGCAATGCCGATTTGATGGTCTCGACGACCACGTCGACGGTGATGCCCTTGTCCGCTTCGATGGCATGCAGCGCCGCCATGTCGATGTTCATTCCCCGGCCCCCTTTCCGGTTTCTCCCGACAGTTCCAGTTCACGTCGGTTTGGAGGTGAAAACTCCACTTGCACAACAGCTTTGGCGATATCAGTAAGAGCGAGCTCGCGGACGGTCAGATCCCGCCCTTCTGGCACCACGACTTTCAGCACTGTGCCGTCGGTTTCCCCGAGCCTGCCGGTGAATACCGTGCCATCGGCCAGAGTCAACTCAGCCTTGCGCCCACGGGCGCGCCGGAAATGCTTGGCCTGCGTCAGCGGCCGGTCCACACCCGGCGAGGTGACGTCGAGCACATACGGCGTGTCGCCCTGCGCGAGCTGGTCGAGCAGCTCCGCGGCCGTCCGCGACAGCGCAGCCAGGGAATCGAGATCGAGGCCATCGTCGCCGTCGGCGATCACGGTGATGCGGGCTGGACGAGCCGATGCGTCGACCACGACATCGTCGATTTCGTAACCGGCGCGCGCGAACTCGCCACCTAGTAGCTCGATCACCTGCGTCTGCGACGGCAAATCCGCAGACCGCAACTTTGGATCCGGTGCCACGGCGAGCTCCTCATCTTGAATTGTCTCCGACACAAATCCCAGGGCCAGCCACCTGGATCGGCCCTGGAATCGCCTATTCACGATACGCCAGGCGCGCCGCAGCAACCGCCAATCGAAATCTGGTGCGTGGCGAATGTGGTCGCACCGGCGCCGGCCGACCGCTCGGCGCCGCGTCAGGCCGGTTCCCGAGCAATGGCAGGATGTTCACGTGCCGAGCGCCCATGCAGACATCAGCCGGCGGCGCGTACTGCTCTCGGCCGCGGCCCTTGCCCTGCTGGGCGCCACCGCCGCCGCCTGCGGTACGACGACGCCTCAGCCCGAAGTGGACGACCTGACCGAGCAGTGGGACCGCGCGCGCGCCGACAGTGCACTGGCTGCCGATGTGGCAGCCGCCCAGTCTCCGCAGGCAGCGGTGACCCGGGCCCTGAACGCCGTGGCGAATGACCGCACCGCGCATGCCAAGGCGTTGTCCGACGAGTTGATCAGGATGACGGGCGTCGCCCCCACGAGCACCGCTGCCGGCACCACCGGCAGCACGGCCAAGGCCAGCCCGAGTACCAGAGGCGATACGTCCGCACCCGGGGTCGACGACGTCCTCAACGCGCTCAAGGAGTCCGCGGACAGCGCCGCGGGCCTGGCTCGCACGCTCTCCGGTTACCGCGCCGGCCTACTCGGATCCATCGCCGCCTCGTGTACGGCCGCCTACACCGTCGCGCTGGGAGGTGCACAGTGACCTCACCCGGACCACGATCGACCACCTCGCCCAGCCGTCCGACCACCGCCGCCGATGCCGCCCTCTTCGATGCCGTCGCCGTCGAGCACGGGGCCATCTACGGCTACGGGCTGGTATCGGCCCATTCGACGGCCGAGGACAACGCCCTGGTGGCCACGGCGATGGCTGAACACCGGGCACGTCGCGAATCGGCCATGGTCATGCTCGAAGCCCGCTCGGTCACCCCGCCGCTACCCGCGGCCGGCTATCAGTTGCCCGCACCGGTGAACGATCCGACCGATGCCGCCAACCTCGCGATACGCATGGAGGAGGACTCCTCGGTGGCCTGGCGGGCGCTGCTCGAACAGGCCACCAGCGCCGAGGACCGCACTTTCGCGCTGACAGCGCTGTCGCAGACGGCCGTCACCGCCGCCAGGTGGCGCGCGATCGTGAACGCCTGGCCGGTGACGGTCGCCTTCCCCGGCGGGGGCGAATAGCCCTCGCAGGCGATCTCCGGATCCCCTTTGATTGCACCCGGTAATTGATCCCGCGGTGCCCATTGCAACGTCCGCTCGCCGAGCGAAAGGTAGAGGTCGGACCGGTGGCGCCACCGGGGCGCCGCCCCGAATAAAGGGGGTGGATCGTGTACGCACGCTCTACCACTGTCCAGGCGCAACCCGAGTCGATCGATGCCGGTATCGCGCATGTTCGCGACGAGGTCATGCCCGCGCTGCAGGCGATGGACGGCTGCGTCGGAATCTCGTTGTTGGTCGATCGCGAATCCGGCCGGTGCATTGCCACCAGCGCGTGGGAGACCGAAGATGCGATGCACGCGAGCGCCGAGCGGGCAGCACCGCTGCGGGAAGGGGCGGTGGAAGCATTCGGGGGCACCGCAACCGTCGAAGAGTGGGAGATCGCCGTCCTGCACCGCGACCATCGCACCCACGAGGGCGCGTGTGTCCGGGCGACATGGGCCAAGCTGGAGCCGGGCCAGATCGACGGAGGCATCGAGCACTACAAGGCGTCCGTGCTGCCCGCGATGGAGGACCTCGACGGGTTCTGCAGCGCCAGCCTGATGGTCGACCGCGCATCCGGGCGGGGCGTGTCGTCGGCGTCGTTCGACAGCCGCGAAGCGATGGAACGGAGCAAGGAGCAGGCCAGCGCGCTGAAGACTTCGTCGATCCGCGAAGTCGGCGCCGAGGAACTGAACGAATGCGAGTTCGAGTTGGCCCTCGCCCACCTGCGGGTGCCCGAGTTGGCGTGAGCCCGAGCGTTCCGGTGCGCTGACCGGCTGTCAGCGCACCGGCATCGTCATTACCTCCGAGCCGTCACGCTCAGCCGGCGGTGAGTACCGCCGAGATCTCGGCTGCCGCATCATCCACGGCGATCTCGCGGTTCTCGCCGGTGAACCGGTTACGCAGCTCCACCACACCATCGGAGAAACCGCGGCCGACCACCACGATCCACGGCATGCCCAGCAGCTCGGCATCTTTGAACTTCACGCCGGGTGAGGCCTTGCGATCGTCGAACAACACCTCGTGGCCGAGCCGGTCCAGGGCGGCGACGAGCTCGGTCGCTCCGCTCCGGGCGACGTCGTCCTTGTTCGCCACGACCACGTGCACGTCGAACGGCGCGACGGCGCTCGGCCAGCGCAGGCCCAGATCGTCGTGCTGCTGCTCGGCGATCACCGCGACCATGCGGGACACGCCGATGCCGTACGAACCCATCGTGAGCCGCACCGGCTTGCCGTCTTCGCCGAGCACGTCGGCGGTGAAGGCATCGGCGTACTTGCGGCCCAGCTGGAAGATGTGACCGATCTCGATGCCGCGCGCCGAACTCAGCACGCCGGCACCATCGGGTGACGGGTCGCCGTCGCGGACCTCGGCGGCCTCGATCGTGCCGTCGGGAGTGAAGTCACGACCGGCGACCAGGCCGACCACGTGCCTGTTGGGCGCATCGGCACCGGTGATCCACGCCGTGCCGTCCACCACGCGCGGATCGACAAGGTAGCGAACCTCGTTGTCCAACAACGCCTTCGGTCCGACGTAACCCTTGACCAGGAACGGGTTCCTGGCGAAGTCGGCGTCATCGAGCAGAGCGAACTCGGCCGGTTCCAGCGCAGCGCCCAAGCGCTTCTCGTCGACCTCACGGTCGCCGGGCACGCCGACCGCCAGCAGCTCCCAATCGCCGCCGGGCTCGCGGGTCTTGAGCAGGACGTTCTTCAGGGTGTCGGCGGCGGTGACCTCGCGACCCGAGAACTGGGCCAGGTCAGCCGAATTGGCCCAGTCGACCAGCGTCGCGATGGTCGGGGTGTCCGGGGTGTCGTGCACCTGCGCCGCGGGCTGCCCGTCGATGGGCAGTGGCGCCGGCGCCCGGGTGATCACCGCTTCGACGTTGGCGGCGTACCCGGAGTCCAGGCAGCGCACAAAGGTGTCCTCGCCGACCTCGCTCTCGGCCAGGAACTCCTCCGAGGCGCTGCCGCCCATCGCACCCGAGACCGCCGACACGATCACGTAGCGCACGCCCAGGCGTCCGAAGATCTTCTGGTACGCCTCGCGGTGGGCGTGGTAGGCGTTCTTGAGGCCGTCGTCGTCCACGTCGAACGAGTACGAGTCCTTCATCACGAACTCGCGGCCCCGCAGGATGCCTGCGCGCGGTCGCGCCTCGTCGCGGTATTTGGTCTGGACCTGGTACAGGATCGCCGGGAAGTCCTTGTAGGAGGAGTACTCCCCCTTGACGGTCAGCGTGAAGATCTCCTCGTGCGTCGGCCCGAGCAGATAGTCGTTGCCCCGCCGGTCCTGCAGCCGGAACAGGGTGTCGCCGTATTCGGTCCACCTGTTGGTGGTCTCGTACGGGCCACGCGGCAGCAGTGCGGGCAGCAGGATCTCCTGGCCGCCGATCGCGTTCATCTCTTCCCGCACGATGTTCTCGATCCGGCGCAGGACCCGCAGGCCCAGCGGCAGCCAGCTGTAGATGCCGGGGCCGACCGGACGGACATAGCCGGCCCGGATCAGCAGCTTGTGGCTGGGGACTTCGGCATCAGCGGGGTCGTCACGCAGGGTTCGCAGGAACAGCTCGGACATGCGGGTGATCACAGGCGACAACCTTAAGGCGTGTCGTCAGTCACGGCCCTGCCAGGTACAGATGCAGACCTCATTGCCCTCCGCGTCGGCCAGTACCCAGAAGGCTGGTGCGCGGCGGTCGCTGAGCAAGCGGCCGCCGGCCGCCAGGGCCGCGGCGACGCGAGCCTGCGCCGCCTCGTGCGTGACGTCGATGTCGAGGTGGATCCGATTTCTCTGCGGCCGAGGCGCATCCATCTGCTGAAACCAGATCGCCGGGCCGCGGCCGAAGGGATCGACGAGCCCGGCGTTCAGATCGGAGGAGCCTGGCTCGGCCGAGGGTTCATCGATATAGCCCGTGACCGCCTTCCAGAACGGGCGAACCGCACCGATGTCGAGGGCGTCGATGGCGACCTCGACCGCCTGGATCGCTCCGGTTCCGGCGGTCAGCTCGAAACCGTGTACGGCGAGGGTCTGGGACACCGCGCGAGCCAGTTCCAGGTCCCGCTCGGTCACCGCACCTGCATCACGCGTTCGCAGGCGCAGCACTGCCCGATCGGATCGGATGTCGATCGAAAGGTGTCGTGGCGCGTCGGCGCCGGCCGCGTGCACCGCGCGAGTGGCCGCGGCCGCCGCGTCGGCCATCGACGGCACCAGCACCTCGGTGTAGATGGCTCCCAGCACCAGACGCCAGCCCAGCGGGCCGACGGCCTCGGAGATCTCCCGGCGGTTCATCGGCATCGACCTGGCAAGCCGTCAGTCGAGCTCGAGCTCTCCGGAATCGATGGCGTCCTTCACCTCTTGGGCTTGGGCCACCTGTTCGGAGGTGTAGCCGATGAACAACGCCGCAATGCCGACCAGAACCGCGACCGCGGCCACCCACAGCAGCCCGTACGTGTAACCCGCGTCCAGTGCGGCCAGTTGCGGGCCGTCCATGTTCTTGACCGGTCCGGTGATCCCACCCAGATAAAGGGTGCGCGAGGTGATGACGGCCTGGATGATGGCCAGCACCAGCGGGCCGCCCAGGCTCTGCAGCATCAGCGCGATGGCCGAGGCCGGGCCGATCTGATCGAAGCCGACACCGGCGATGGCCGACAGAGTCAGCGGCACCACGATCATCCCGATGCCGATACCGCCGATGGTGATGGGCAGCACCAGGTTCGGGAAGTACGGGATGCCGGCATGCAACGTCGACCCGTAGAGCATGGCGCCGAGCACCAGGATGCCGCCGGCGATGACCACGATGCGCGGCTGGAAGAACCGCACGATCTGCGAGGACGCCCCGAGGCCGATTCCCATACCGATCACGAACGGGATGAAGCCGATACCGGCGCGCAGGGCGCTGTAGCCCAGGATGTCCTGCACGTACAGGCCGATCAGCACGGTGAGGGTGAACAGCACACCGCCGGCCAGGAAGACGGCCGCGAACGTGGCGACCCGGTTGCGCTCGTGGAACAGGTCGAACGGCACCACCGGGTTCTCGGCGCTGCGTTCGGCGATCAGAAACGCGATACCGAAGACCGCCGCGGCTCCCCCGGAGGCCAGGGTGATCGGCGCCAACCAGCCACTCTCGGGTCCCTGGGTGAAGGCGAACACCGCGGCCGTGCAGGCCAGGGTCGCCAGCAGGGCGCCGGCGGCGTCGAGCTTCATCCGCTCACGGTTGGTCTCGCGCAGTGCGGTGCGGGCCAGATAGAGCATCATCAGCCCGATCGGGACGTTGACCAGGAAGGCCCACCGCCACGACACCTCGGTCAGGGCACCGCCGACGACCAGACCCATCACAGAACCGATCGCGGTCATGGCGCCGAACACGGCGGTGGCCGCGTTGCGGGCCGGCCCCTTCGGGAACGTGGTGGCGATGAGCGCGAGCCCCGTGGGCGAGGCGATCGCCGCGCCGACACCCTGCAGCAGTCGCGCGATCACCAGCGTCGCTTCGTTCCAGGCGATACCGCACAGGATCGAGGCGATGGTGAACAACGCGACACCGACGATGAAGGTGCGCTTGCGGCCGATGGTGTCGCCGAGCCGTCCACCGAGCAGCATCAGCCCGCCGAAGGTCAGCACATAGGCCGTGATGACCCAGCTACGTCCAGCGTCGGACAGGCCGAGCTCGTCCTGGATCTTGGGCAGCGCGACGATCGCGACCGTGCTGTCCATCGTGGCCAGCAGCTGCATGCCGCCGATCGCGATGACCGCGGAAAGGAAGCCCCAGGACGGGAACCAGGACGGGAGCCGGGCCGCAAGACCCTCGCGCTCGGCGTCGTTGAGAGCCGTCATAACGGGTCACCTTACCGGAATCTTAAGAATCCTTTAACCGCCGAAGGCAGCCACAGGTCCGATCACGATGATCGCCGGAGGTCGAATGCCGTCCGCACGAATCCTCTCGGGCGCGTCGCCGAGCGTGGCCCGCAGGGTGCGCTGGGCGACAGTGGTGCCGTGCTGCACCACCAGGACCGGCGTATCCGCAGGTCGGCCGCCATCCAGGAGCGCCTTGGTGAACAGCTCGATGCGTTCGACGGCCATCAGCAGCACGATCGTGCCGGTCATCGCCGCCAGCGCATCCCAATTCACTAACGATTCGGGGTGGCCGGGCGCAACATGACCGCTTACGACCACGAACTCGTGGGTCATGCCTCGGTGGGTGACCGGAACCCCGGCCAATGCGGGTACCGATATGGCACTTGTCACACCCGGAACCACGGTGACCGGGATGCCGGCCTCGGTGCACGCGAGGACCTCTTCGTAGCCGCGGGCGAAGACGAACGGATCGCCTCCCTTGAGACGGACGACGAACTTTCCGGCACGGGCCCGGTCCACCAGAACCTGGTTGATCGCCTCCTGCGCCATCGCCCGCCCGTAGGGGATCTTGGCCGCGTCGATCACCTCGACATGGGGCCCGAGTTCGGCCAGCAACTCCTGGGGGGCCAACCGGTCGGCGACCACGACGTCTGCGCGGGCCAGCAGGCGCCGTCCCCGCACGGTGATCAGCTCTGGATCACCCGGACCGCCGCCGACGAGGGCCACCCCCGTGGGCGCCTCCCCCGGCTCCCCACCGGAGTCCGCGGCGAGTAGGCCACGCTGCAGGGCTTCGTGGATGGCGGTGCGGATGGCTGCCGAACGGCGGTGCTCGCCGCCGGCGAGGACGCCCACCGAGAGGCCGTCGGAGTCGAATGTCGCCGGGGTCACCGCGGATCCGTCGCGGGCGACATCGGCGCGAACGCAGAAGATGCGCCGCTCATCGGCTTCGGCGGCGATGGCGGCGTTGACCTCGGAGTCGTCGGTGGCCGCGAGCACATACCAGGCACCGTCGAGATCCCCGGCGCGGAAGTCGCGCAGCTGCAGGGTGATCCCCGGTTCGTCGTGCGACAGCGCCTCCACCGCGGGGCTGGCCGCCCGCGCGATCACGTGTACGTCGGCGCCGTGGGCGATCAGCAGGGGCAGCCGACGTTGCGCGACGGTTCCGCCGCCGACAACGACGACCTTCTTGCCCGACAGGCGCAGGCCGACGAGGTAGGCATTCTCTGAAGTCACATTCCTCCTCGCGTGCGGATCACCCGCCGAGCTTAGAGGTTGCTGCTGTGGTCACGAAGCGGGTGATGGCCTCGGGGTGTGCCGCGGGGTGGGTATGCAGGTACCCCGCGTGCACGCCGCGCTGCACCGCGCCGTCCCGCCGAGCCGCCTGCCCGGGGCCGGCAAAGGCCCAGGCCGGTGGCAGATCGTCGCCGAATTCCACTGCGGTCCGGTGGAATTCATGACCGGTGACGCGATCGCCTGCCGCATGCATGCAGGAATCGGCTACCGCGACCGCGTCGCGGTAGCCCAGCGTGAGGCGCTCGGTGAACCGTGCCGAACCGGCCAGCACACCGCACATCGGTGCCCCGTCGAGATCATCGACCAGATAGGTCAGGCCGGCGCACTCGGCGTGCACGGGGGCACCGCGGGTGGCCAGGTCCCTGATCTGCTGGCGGACAAGATCGTTGGCCGACAGTTCGGTGGTGAACTGTTCGGGGAACCCGCCGGGCAGCACCAGCGCGTCGGCGCCGGCGGGCAGGGGTTCGGACAGCGGGTCGAACTCGGCGACGTGTGCGCCCGCCCCGCGCAAAAGCTCGGCGTGCTCGGCATAGCTGAAGCTGAACGCCTTACCCGCGGCCAGCGCCACCGTGACATTGGTCACCGATTCAGCCACCGGACTCCACGGCTCGGCGGTCACGTGGGCAGCCGAGGCGGCGACGATGGTCGCCAGGTCGACGTGGCGGCCCACCAGGGCGGTCATCGCAGCCACCGCGTCGCGCGCCTGCCGGCCGTGCTCGACGGCGGTGATGAGACCGAGATGCCTTGACGGGACGGATAGTTCATCGGCTCGCGGAATGGCACCGAGCACCGTCACGCCGGCATGTTCACAGGCCTGGCGCAACACCGCCTCGTGCCGGTCGGAGCCCACCCGGTTGAGGATCACCCCGGCGATCCGCACGGCCGGGTCGAAGGTGACGAAGCCGTGCAGCAGCGCGGCGATGCTGTGGCTCTGCCCGCGGGCGTCGACCACCAGCACCACCGGGGCCCCCAACAGACCTGCGACCTGGGCCGCCGAACCCCGCGGGATGCCGGTCATCTGCCCCTCGATACGACCGTCGAACAGGCCCATGACGCCCTCGACGACCGCGATGTCGGCACCGGCACACCCATGCCGGTAGAGCGGGCCGATCAATCCCTCGCCGACGAGCACCGGGTCCAGGTTGCGACCCGGACGGCCGGCGGCCAGGGCGTGGTAGCCGGGGTCGATGAAGTCCGGGCCGACCTTGAACGGCGCCACCGAGTGACCCGCCTGGCGCAGCGCACCGACCAAACCCGTTGCCACCGTGGTCTTCCCACTGCCCGATGCCGGTGCGGCGATCACCACCGCCGGGGTGGTCACCAGCGCACCGCGCTCACCACTCGATGCCCTTCTGGCCCTTACGGCCGGCATCCATCGGATGCTTGATCTTGGTCATCTCCGTCACCAGATCCGCGGCATCGATCAGCGCCTGCGGGGCGTCTCGACCGGTGATCACCACGTGCTGGGTGCCCGGACGCGTGCGGAGCACCTCGACTACTTCTTCCACGGCAACCCAGCCCCACTTGAGCGGATAGGTGAACTCGTCGAGTACGTAGAAGTCGTGGCGCTCTTCGGCCAGGCGGCGTTTGATCTCGTCCCAGCCGTCGGCGGCCGCCGCCGCGTGGTCGACGTCGCTGCCGTGCTTGCGCGTCCAGGACCAACCCGAGCCCATCTTGTGCCACTCCACCGGCCCGCCGGCACCGTGCTCATCGTGCAGCCGGCCGAGTTGACCGAATACGGCCTCCTCCCCGACCTTCCACTTCGCGCTCTTGACGAACTGGAACACCGCCACCGAGAAGCCCTGGTTCCACGCCCGCAGCGCCATCCCGAAGGCCGCGGTCGACTTTCCCTTCCCCGGCCCGGTGTGCACCGCGAGCAGCGGCGCATTGCGGCGGGCCTTGGTGGTCAGGCCGTCGTCGGGAACGGTCAGCGGCTGTCCCTGTGGCATGGTCGGGTCCTTCCTGCTCAGAGTCTCGGGCCGGCTAGGCGGCGGTCTGGTGCTGCACGAGCCGGGTCAGTTCGGCCGCACGCAACTGCTCGAGCCGTACCGCAGGTGATCCCAGCTGTTCGGCCAGTTGCCCGGCCAATCCGAGTCGCACGAACGATGTTTCACAATCGACCACCACGGCGGCGGCACCCTCGGCCACCAACGCGGCCGCCGCTTGTCTGGTACGGCCCAACGGATCGGGGCCCCCGGTGGCGCGGCCGTCGGTGAGCACCACCACCAGGCTGCGCCGGGCGCGGTCACGGGCTTTCTCCCGGACGACGAGATCGCGGGCGGCCAGCAGGCCCTGTGCCAGCGGGGTCTTGCCCCCGGTGTCGAACCGGGCCAGCCGGCGGCTCGCGATGTGCACCGACGTCGTGGGCGGGAGCAGCACGCGGGCATCCTGCTGCCGGAACGTGATCACCGCGACCTTGTCCCGACGCTGGTAGGCATCACGCAGCAGCGACATCGTTGCTCCGGTGACGGCTGACATCCGATCGCGGGCGGCCATGGACCCGGAGGCATCGACGACGAAGATCACCAGATTGCCTTCGCGGCCTTCACGTACCGCGCGCCGGATGTCTTCGGGGCGGGGTCGCGGCAGGCCCGCCCCCTGTTGGCGGCCCGCGGTGGCGAGCAGGGTGGCGAACATGTGCAACCCGTGCCCACTGCCGGGTTCGGCGGTGGCCGCGATCGGCGTGCCGGTGCGGTTGCGGGCCCGCGAACGGCGACCGGGGGCACCTTCGCCGACCCCGGGCACCACCAGCGCCCTGGTCCGGAACACCGCCGACGGCGGGGCACTCGGACGGGTGGCTGATTTCGAATTACCCTGCGGCGCGGCACTTTCGGAACCCGCATCGGCCCCACCCCGGGGCGGGTCGAAGTCGGGGTCGAAGTCCGGATCAGACGGCTCGGCGTCGTGACCCGACTGCTCGGCGGACTCCCCCGCCCGCTGCATGGCTTCTTCGAGTCGCTCGGGATCCAGGCCCGGATCGTCGAACGGATCGCGGCGGCGCCGGTGCGGCAGTGCCAGCTCGGCAGCCACCCGGATGTCCTCTTCGGCAACCGTGGTGGCGCCGCGCCAGGCGGCATGGGCGACGGCGGTGCGCGCGACCACCAGATCGGCGCGCATCCCGTCGACGTCGAATGCCGCGCACAGGGCGGCGATACGGCGCAGTTCGGCGTCGGGCAGTACCACCGAGCCAATCGCGGCCCGGGCCGCGATAATCCGATCGGCCAACTCGGCGTCGGCAGCCGCATGACGATCGACGAACGCCCGCGGGTCGGCCTCGAACGCCATCCTGGCCCGGATCACCTCGACACGTACGTCGACGTCACGCGAGGCGGCCACGTCCACGGTGAGCCCGAATCGGTCCAGCAACTGCGGACGCAACTCGCCTTCCTCGGGATTCATGGTGCCGATCAGAACGAAGCGGGACTCGTGCGAGTGCGAAATCCCTTCGCGCTCAACATGTACGCGACCCATCGCAGCGGCATCGAGCAGCACGTCGACCAGATGGTCGTGCAGCAGGTTGACCTCGTCGACGTAGAGCACGCCGCCGTGGGCGCGGGCCAGCAGGCCGGGCGAGAAGGCATGCTCGCCGTCACGGAGCACCTTCTGCAGGTCCAGTGAACCGACCACCCGGTCCTCGGTGGCACCGATCGGCAGTTCGACCAGGCGGGCGTCGTCGTCGACCGCGGACAGCACCGCGGCCAGGCCGCGTACCGCCGTGGATTTCGCCGTCCCCTTCTCGCCGCGGATCAGCACCCCGCCGATCTCCGGATGGACTGCGCACAGCAGCAAGGCCAGGCGTAGCCGGTCCTGCCCGACCAGAGCGCTGAACGGATACGTGTGGGTCTCCACCGTCATCTCAGGGCCGCCATCGGGAAGATTCGCTCTCTCGTCACATCGGCTCCTCGCGCAAGCGCTCGTCGGGTCGGGCCCCGGGACGCACCATCGGCACATGCGGGATTCCGTCATCAAGGAATTCGTCGCCGTCGCGGACGAATCCGTGCCGACCGTACATGTCGACCAGGTAGGTCTGGGCATTGATGTGGCACGGGTAGTCGCCGACCTCGGCCAGTGCCGCCTGCATGAGCCGGGTGGTGTGCCCACTGCCCCGAGCACTGCGTTTGGTGCACACCCGGCCGATCCGGAACGCCTTCTCCCCGCCGGGATGCTCTTCCATCAGCCGCAACGTCGAAATGACTTCTCCGGCGGGGCTTTCCAACCAGAAGTGACGGGTCTCGGCAAGCAGATCCCGGCCGTCGAGCTCAGGGTAGGGAGTCGCCTGCTCCACCACGAACACCTCGACACGGAGCTTGAGCAGCTCGTAAAGCGTTGGCACGTCGAGGTCTTTGGCCCAACTGCGGCGTAATGCGACCGTCATCCGCCCGCTCCGGTCACGCGGTCACAGGATCGTCCAGCTTGAGCGCCTTGGTACCCCACGCCCAGACTTCGTCGAACAGGCCAGGTTCGTTCGACAGCTTGGTACCGAGTGACGGGACCATCTCCTTGAGCTTGGGCAACCAGCTCTGGTAGCGATCGGTGAAGCAGCGCTCCAGCACGTCGAGCATGGCCGGCACCGCGGTGGACGCGCCGGGCGAGGCGCCCAGCAGACCGGCGATGCTGCCGTCGGCCGCCGTGAGCACGGTGGTGCCGAATTCCAGCACACCGCCCGCGCCGTTGCGCCGGATGACCTGCACACGCTGCCCGGCAATGTCCAGCTCCCAGTCGGAATCGACTGCGCTGGGCGCGAATTCACGCAGGGTGTCAACTCGCGCGGCCTCACTCAGCAGCAGCTGGCCGACCAGGTAGTTGACCAGCCCCATCTCCGTGAGTCCGACACCGAGCATGGACATGATGTTGTTGGGCTTGACCGACAACGGCAGGTCGGTGAACTTGCCCTGCTTGAGGAACTTCGGCGTCCAGCCGGCGAACGGACCGAACAGCAGCCACGACTTGCCGTTGATCACGCGGGTGTCCAGGTGCGGCACCGACATCGGCGGGGCCCCCAGCGGCGGCAGTCCGTACACCTTGGCCTGGTGGCCCGCGGTCAGCACCTGGTTGTTGGTCCGCAGGAACGCGCCGCCGACCGGGAAACCGCCGAAGCCCTTGGCCTCCGGGATGCCCGACTTCTGCAGCAACGGCAGTGCACCGCCGCCGGCGCCGACGAACACGAACTTGGCATTGAACTTGCGCTTGAGGCCGGTGCGCCGGTTGGTCACCTTGAGCGTCCAGGTTCCGTCCGACTCCTTGTGCAGGTTGCGCACCTCGTGGCCGAACAGGGTGTCCATTCCGCGCTGCGCGGTGAAACCGATCAGCTGGCGCGACAACGCACCGAAGTCGACGTCGGTGCCGTTCTGCGACCAGTTCAGACCGACCGGATCGGAGAAATCACGCTTGGCGGCCATGAAGGGCAGCCGGCGGGCGAATTCGTCCTTGTCGTCGATGAATTCCATCGTGGCGAACAGCGGATTGCCGACGAGTGCCTCGTGACGGCGCTTGAGGTAATCGACGTTGCCCGCGCCGTGCACGAAACTGACGTGCGGGATCGGGTTGAGGAAGCCGCGTACGTCGGGCAGCACGCCGTTCTCGGCGGCGTAGGCCCAGAACTGCCGTGACACCTGGAACTGCTCGTTGACGTTGATGGCCTTGGTGGTGTCGATGGAGCCATCGGAGCGCTCGGGGGTGTAGTTCAGCTCACACAGCGCCGAGTGCCCGGTGCCTGCGTTATTCCACGGATCGCTGCTCTCCGCAGCGGCACCGTCGAGCCGCTCGATCATGGTGATGGACCAGTCCGGCTCCAGCAGCCGGATCAGCGCGCCAAGGGTTGCGCTCATGATGCCGGCCCCAACCAGCACGACGTCTGTCTTCACGGTCGTACCCACGTTTGCCTCAGACACCCTGATCGCTCGTCCTTTGTATTGCGCGGCCCGTCGACGTCGACGGCTTTCTGTGATTCCAAGGTTATCGCGCGACGAATCCCGGTTGGCCAGGCATGGTAGTGCTATCCGTCACCCGCTGCCCGTCGATGAGCAGCCGAACCAGTCGGATGCGCTGGTTCTCGCCTCCGATCTGGTTGCTGGCCGACCCAGGCGATCCAGGCTGCCAACCACCCAAGCCGCGCCCGGGCCACCTCGTCGACCAAGATCGAGACACCGTCCCGGGCGAACGGCAGCGGTGAGAAGTGGCTGGTGGTCGCGGGGCGGCATCGACCCGTAACCGTCGCGGACCGGCGTTGGACACCGGCCTGCTCATCGATCCTCTCGGCCCACCCCGACAACCGGAGACTGCGTCCACTTATTTACCGGAGGATATTTACCGGAGGCAGTCTCCGGCTTCTGTCCGCAGCATTTGCACTCCCGGCCTCGTCACGGCGCTGATTTTCGGGGCGCGGTTAGGGTGGAACCGTGACGTCACGGGAGCCCGCCTGGGAGCCGGATGTATTGCCGGGGTTCTGGCAACAGACCATCGATGCAGGACCTGATCCCGACGGCGAAGGC
Organism: Mycobacterium sp. DL99; assembly: GCF_004762045.1. GTDB lineage: Bacteria > Actinomycetota > Actinomycetes > Mycobacteriales > Mycobacteriaceae > Mycobacterium. Next base: position 2,508,703 of record NZ_SJOM01000007.1, on the reverse strand, counting down.
GACCTGGTCGCCACGCTGGTACGCCGGGGTCCGGGCGCGGCGGCACCAGACGGGCAGGGCGGGTCTGGCCACGCCGTACTGGCATTGCACGGCTACACCGACTACTTCTTCCACACCGAACTCGCCGATCGATTCGCCGATCGTGGCTTCTCGTTCTACGCGTTGGACCTGCCCAAGTGCGGACGCTCCCGCCACGGCGGCCAGACCCCGCACTTCACCACGGATCTGGCGCGCTACGACACCGAACTCGAGCGGGCCCTGGCGGTCATCGCCGCCGACACCGGCAACGCCACGGTGTGCCTGTACGGGCATTCGGCGGGCGGGCTGATCCTGACGTTGTTCGCCGACCGGCTGCGCCGAAGCGGCCGATTGGCCACTCATCACGTCGGTGGACTGGTCCTCAACAGCCCGTTCTTCGATCTGCACGGACCGGCGATCCTGCGCACCGCGCCCACGTCGGCCGCCCTGATCGCCCTGGCCCGGCTACGCAAGCTGTCGGTGATCCGAAAACCCACCGAAGGCGGTTACGGCACCACACTGCACCGCGAGTACGGCGGCGAGTTCGACTACAACCTGGACTGGAAACCGTTGGGGGGCTTCCCTGTCACCCTCGGGTGGATCAACGCGATCCGCCGCGGACAGGCCCGCCTGCACCGCGGCCTGGACGTCGGCGTCCCGAATCTGATCCTGCGTTCGGACCGCAGCGTCACTGAATCCTCCGATCCGGCGGCGATGCAGCGCGGCGACGCCGTGCTCGACGTCCGTCAGATCGCGCGGTGGTCGGGTTGCGTGGGTAACCACACCACAGTGGCTCCGATCACCGACGCCAAGCACGACGTCTTCCTGTCAGTGGCCGACGCCCGCGCGGATGCCTACCGCGAGCTCGACCGTTGGCTGGACTACTACCTGAGCCTGCAAACCCGGCCGAGCACAACACCTTCCGGATAGGGAGCGCACATGGAGCATTACGACCTCACGATCATCGGCACCGGCTCGGGCAACAGCATTCTCGACGAGCGCTACGCCGGCAAGAAAGTCGCGATCTGCGAGCAGGGCACGTTCGGCGGCACCTGCCTGAACGTCGGCTGCATCCCGACCAAGATGTTCGTCTACGCCGCCGACGTGGCGGACACGATCCGTGCCAGCGCCAAATACGGCATCGATTCCCACATCGACAAGGTGCGCTGGCCCGACATCGTCGCGCGGGTCTTCGGCCGGATCGACCCGATCGCCGCCGGTGGCGAGGACTACCGCCGCAACGACCAGCACATCACGGTGTACGCCAGCCACACCCGGTTCGGACCCAAGACCGCCGACGGTCGCTACACGCTGCGCACCGAGGCCGGTGACGAATTCAGCAGCGATCAGGTGGTGATCGCTGCCGGATCCCGCGCCTACGTCCCGCCGGCCATCCTGGATTGCGGCGTCACGTACTACACCAGCGACGACATCATGCGTATCCCCGAACTGCCCGAACACCTGGTGATCGTCGGCGGCGGGTTCGTCGCTGCCGAGTTCGCCCATGTGTTCTCGGCGTTGGGCGTGCGGGTCACCATCGTGGTGCGTGGTGACTGTCTGCTCAGCCATTGCGACGAGACGATCTGCCGGCAGTTCACCGCGCTGGCCGCCGAGAAGTGGGACGTACGGACCCATGAGAACGTGATCGGGTCACACCACGAGGGCGACCAGATCGTTCTGGACCTCGACGACGGCAAGACGCTGCCCGCCGACATGCTGCTGGTGGCCACCGGCCGGGTCCCCAACGGGGATCTGCTCGACGCCGAGCTCGCCGGGGTGGAGGTCGACGAGGACGGTCTGGTCATCGTCGACGAATACCAACGCACCACGGCGCGTGGCGTTTTCGCCCTCGGCGACGTGTCCTCGGAGTATCAGCTCAAGCATGTGGCCAACCACGAGTCACGGGTGGTCAAGGAGAACCTCCTGCACGACTGGGACGACACCGACGCGATGATGCGCAGCGATCACCGCTTCGTGCCGTCGGCCGTGTTCACCGAACCGCAGATCGCCATGGTCGGGTTGACCGAGGAGCAGGCCCGCGACGAGGGCTACGACTTCGTCACCAAGATCCAGGCCTACGGCGACACCGCCTACGGCTGGGCGATGGAGGACACCACCGGCATCGTCAAGCTGATCGGCGATCGCGACACCGGCAGGATTCTCGGCGCCCACATCATGGGCTACCAGGCCTCCTCGATCATCCAGCCGTTGATCCAGGCGATGAGCTTCGGGCAGACCGCCGAAGAAGTTGCCCGCGGCCAGTACTGGATCCACCCGGCACTGGCCGAGGTGATCGAGAACGCGCTATTGGGCCTGACCGACTAGGCCCGCGCGGCCCACCGCTCCTCGATCCGGCCGAACCGCCAGATCCCCAGGGCCACAATCCAGCTCAATACAAAAAGCCCGACGATCGCGAATCCGACGAACTCCAGGTCCGCCGAACCGATGAATGCCAGCGGACCCGTGGTGATGCCCAGTCGCTCGACCAGCAGGCCGGCGAGGACGATGACGCCGATCACCAGCGCCACGATGACCGACAACACGGTGACCGTCAGGTTGTAATAGACCTTCCGGACCGGCTGCAGGAATGCCCAGCCGTAGGCCCGCGACATGAAGATTCCGTCCACGGTGTCGAACAGACTCATCCCCGCCGCGAAGAGCACCGGGAGCACGAGGATGGCGTACCAGGGCAACGTGAAGGCTGCCGCACCCGCGGCCAGCACCAGCAGTGCCACCTGCGTGGCGGTGTCGAAGCCCAGGCCCATCAGAAAGCCGACCGGGTACAGGTGCCACGGCTTGCTCACCCGCCGCATGAACCGGCCGAGCAGACGGGCCAGGAAGCCCCGCTGTTGAAGTTGACGTTCGAGCTCGGCCTCGTCGAACTGTCCACCACGCATGGCGCGGAAGATCTTGGCGATCCCGACGACGGCGAACAGATTCGTCAGGCCGATCAGAATGAGGAACGTCCCGGCCACCACCGACCCGATCAGCCCGAGGGTCTCCAACATCGGCGAATCCTCATTCTGCACCGGCCCGGCCAGCGCATGAACTCCGAACGCCAGCAGCAGGGCCAGCCCGAACACCACGCTGGAATGCCCCAGCGAGAACCAGAATCCCGCCGAGAGCGATCGCGTGCCCTCACCGACGAGTTTGCGGGTGGTGTTGTCGATGACGGCGATGTGGTCGGCGTCGAAGGCGTGCCGCACGCCCAACAGGTAGGCGGTGACACCGAGTCCGACCCCGAACACCCCGGCCGATCCCAGCGTGATGTGTTGCGGCGCAACCCCGAAAATCAGCACGCCCCAACCGAATACGTGCAACAGCAACACGACCGCGGCGACCATCGCGATCGAAGTCCAATCGGCGCGGTCGAATGGCTGCGGCTTCGTCGTAGTCACGTCGGGAACCGCGCCGGTGGTCATTTATCGAGCCTAAGACTGCGCCATATATCTGTCCAGATGAACAGATGAACACGGTTTCAGCCGTGCCGCGCTCCGATCCAGTGCAGCAGGTCATGCACCGTCTCATCGTCGAGGCGGTAATTCACGGTGCGGCCGACCCGGGTTGAGGTGACCCAGCCCTGATCCCGAAGTACCCGCAACGCCTGGGACACCGCGTTCTCCGAACGGCCCAGGGCCGTGGCCAGATCGCTGACACAGATACCCGGCGCCCGGTGCAGACCGAGCAGGATCTCCAGCCGGTGCGGGTCGGACAGCAGATCGAAGCGCTGCGCCCACCCCGAGGTGTCGACATCGGCCAGGGCCGACGACGCGCGCTCGACCTGGACCTCTTTACCGTGCTGGCCCACGGTACGAATCTAATCCAGAAAGCCGTGCAGCAAGGCCGACGATCCCCCGACATGGGCCAGCATGGCCGCGGCGGCCCGCTCACTGTCACCGGCCAGGATCGCCATCACGATCGCCTCGTGCTGTTCGTCGGAGTGGGCGATGTTGCGCGGCAGCAGCGGGATCTGATCCAGCAGGGCGTTGAGCCGCATCCGGTTCTCGGCGACCAGGGGCACCAGGGACGGGGACCCCGCCGCCTCGGCGATGGCCAGGTGCAACCGCGAATCCAGCCGGCGGTAATCGTCGGGTTCGGCGGCGCGGACGTCGGCCAGTCGCGACCAGAGCCCGTCGCGCTCGGCCGCGCTCAGGGTGCGTCCGGCCGCCATCCGCGCCGCTCCGACCTCCAGGATCTCGCGCAACCGCAACGCGTCATCGATCTCCTCGCGCGTCGGCCTCGGCCCGTCGGCGGTATGCCGGGGAAGTTCCTCGGCCAGGAAGGTGCCGCCGTACCGCCCCCGTTTGGACACCAGGTAACCGGCGTCGGCCAGCGATTTGATCGCCTCCCGAACCGTGTCGCGGCTGACCCCCAGCCGGGCGGCCAGCTCACGCTCGGGCGGCAACGACTCCCCGGGCCCCAGGACCCCCAGCCGAATCGTCTCCAACAATCGGCCGACGGTGTCCTCGAAGGCGTTGCCCAGCCGGACCGGGCGCAGCAGTGCACCCGCGGCCGCCTCCGCGGCGAGCCGCGAATCAGGCCCCGCGGCGGTCGGCTGCTGTGGATCCGGTTCAGCTGTCATGGCGAGCTATCAGGGTGTCACAGCGGTGTCACGTACGCGGAGCTGATCCCGCCGTCGACCAGGAAAGTCGAACCTGTGATGAACGACGAGTCGTCACTGGCCAGGAACGCCACCGCGGCGGCCAACTCCTCGGGCTCGGCGAAACGGCCCAACGGGATGTGCACCAGCCGTCGCGCGGCACGCTCGGGATCCTTGGCGAACAATTCCTGCAGCAACGGGGTGTTCACCGGGCCGGGGCACAGGGCATTGACCCGGATTCCCTGCCGGGCGTACTGCACCCCGAGTTCGCGCGACATCGCCAGCACGCCGCCTTTGGAGGCGGTGTAGGAGATCTGGGAGGTGGCCGAACCCATCACCGCCACGAACGACGCGGTGTTGATGATCGAGCCCTTGCCCGCGGGCACCATGTGGCGCAGCGCCGCCCGGCAGGACAGGTAAACCGATTTCAGGTTGATGTCCTGCACCCGCTGCCACGCCGGCAGCTCGGTGGTCTCGATCAGATCATCTTCGGGGGGCGAGATCCCGGCGTTGTTGAACGCGATATCGACCGAACCGAATGTCGCTGCCGCAGTGTCGAAGAGCTGATCGACAGCATCCTGGTCGGACACATCAACGCCGACGAACAATCCGTCGAGTTCCTCGGCGGCGGCCTCGCCCGCGACGGGGTCGATATCGCCCACCACGATCGTGGCGCCCTCGGCACGCAGCCGCCGTCCGGTGGCCAGGCCGATGCCGCTGGCACCACCGGTGATGACGGCAACCTTGCCGGCCAGTCGCTGGGTCAGATCCATTAAATGGACTCCTCTGCTCGATCTTCAATGGCGAAGAAGACATTCTTGGTTTCGGTGAAAGACAGTGGTGCGTCGGGTCCCAACTCGCGCCCCAATCCGGACTGCTTGAAACCCCCGAACGGCGTGTTGTAGCGCACTGACGAGTGCGAATTGACGCTGAGATTGCCCGCTTCCACCGCCCGCGACACCCGAAGTGCGCGCGAGAGATTGTCGGTCCAGATCGAGCCCGACAAACCATAGGGCGTGTCGTTGGCCAACGCGATGGCATCGGCCTCGTCGTCGAAGGGCAGCACGGTCACCACGGGGCCGAAAATCTCGTCGGTCACGGTGCGGTCGGTGCGCTGCGGCGTCAACACCGTTGGCGGGAACCAGAACCCGGGACCGTCCGGGGCGGAACCCCGGAACGCCACCGGGGCATCGTCGGGAACGTAGGACGACACCGACTGCCAGTGCGGACGTGACACCAACGGCCCCATCTCGGTGCCGCGGACGGTGGGGTCCCCCACGGCGACGCCCTTGACCGCCGGCTCCAGCAGCTCCATGAAACGGTCGTAGACACTGCGCTGCACCAGGATCCGGCTACGCGCACAGCAGTCCTGCCCGGCGTTGTCGAACACGCCGTACGGAGCGGTGGCCGCGGCCTTCTCCAGATCGCAGTCGTCGAACACGATGTTGGCGCTCTTGCCACCCAACTCCAGCGTCACCCGTTTGACCTGAGCCGCCGCCCCGGCCATCACCCGCATCCCCACCTCTGTGGATCCGGTGAACACCACCTTGCGGACGCCGGGGTGGGTGACGAACCGTTCCCCCACCACCGAACCCTTGCCCGGCAGCACCTGGAACAGCCCGGCCGGCAAACCCGATTCGATGGCCAGCTCACCGAGCCGGATCGTGGTCAGCGGGGTCCACTCGGCGGGCTTGAGCACCACCGCGTTCCCGGCCGCCAGCGCCGGGGCGAAGCCCCACGCGGCGATGGTCATCGGGAAATTCCACGGCGTGATGACCCCGACGACGCCGAGAGGCTCGTTGAACGTGACGTCCAAGCCACCGGCCACCGGGATCTGCTTGCCGCTCAATCGTTCCGGAGTGGCCGAGTAGAACTGCAGGACGTCCCGGACGTGCCCGGCCTCCCACTCGGCCTGCCCGATCGGGTGCCCGGAATTGGCCACCTCCAGGGCGGCGAGGTCTTCGATGTGGGCGTCGACGACGGCGGCGAACGCGCGTAGCGCGGCGGCCCGCTCAGCCGGGGCCAGCCGGGCCCATGCCCGTTGCGCCACGGCGGCACGCGCCACGGCGTCATCGACGGCACCCACGTCCAGGAGGTCGACGGTGGTCAGCACCTCCTCGGTAGCCGGGTTGACGACGTGGCTGGATGTCATGAGACCCTCTCAGTCGCATAGGTTCTGGCCGCGTCCACCACGGCGGTGAACAGGCGTAGGTCATCGAGGTTTTCTTCGGGGTGCCATTGAACGCCCAGCACGAATGCATCACCGGGTAGTGCCGGGTCACGTTCGACGGCTTCGATCACGCCGTCGGCGTCGCTGGCGCTGACCACCAGGCCCTCACCGAGCCGGTCGATCGCCTGGTGGTGATAGCACTGCGCGTCGGACGTCGCGCCGATCAGATCGGCCAGTCTGGTGTCGGGCACGGTGCGTACGGCCGAGGTGCCGAAGACCGCGTTGCCCTTCTGATGATGGGTGTGCCCGATCACGTCGGGCAGGTGCTGGTGCAGGGTGCCGCCCAGCGCGGTGTTGAGCACCTGCGCGCCCCGGCACACGCCGAGCACCGGGATATCGCGCCGCAGTGCGGCTTCCAGCAGCGCGAACTCCCAGGCGTCACGCTCGGCGGCCGGCTCGTTGGTGGCCGGATGTGACTGCTGTCCGTAGCGCTGCGGATCCACATCCGGGCCGCCGGTGATCACCAGACCGTCGACGCGGTCGAGCACCCGGTCGGCGATGTCGACGTCCACCGGCTGCGGCGGCAACAGCAGCGCAATACCACCGGCACGGGTGACGCCTTCGAAGTAGACCTGCGGCAGGAAGCTCGCCTGCACATCCCACACCCCGGTCTGCGCCTGCTGCAGATAGGTCGTCATGCCGATGATCGGACGCGCCCCCATATCAGAGCCGCTCAAAGCCACGCACCCTTTCCCAGTCGGTCACCGCGGAATTGAAGGCGGCCAACTCGATCCGCGCATTGTTCAGGTAATGCTCGACGACGTCGTCCCCGAACGCCGTGCGCGCCACCTCGGACTTCGCGAACAGCTCTGCCGCCTCGGCCAGAGTGGTCGGCAGCCGTTGCGCCCCACTGGCATAGGCATTCCCCGGCAGCGGGTCGGGAAGTTCCAGCTCGTGATCGATGCCGTACAGGCCGCCCGCGATCAGCGCCGACACGGCCAGGTACTGGTTGACGTCGCCGCCGGGCGCCCGGCATTCCACCCGCATACCGGACCCATGACCGACCACGCGCAACGCGCAGGTTCGGTTGTCCATGCCCCAGGCGATGGCGGTGGGGGCGAAGCTGCCGTCAGCAAACCTCTTGTAGGAGTTGATGTTCGGTGCGTAGAGCAGAGTCAGCTCGCGCAGCGTGGCCAGCTGGCCGGCGATGAAGCTGCGGAACATGGGCGACATCCCGTGCGGGCCGGACTCGTCGGCGAAGACCGGTGACCCGTCCTCACCACGCAACGAGATATGGATGTGACAGCTGTTGCCCTCGCGTTCATCGAATTTCGCCATGAACGTCAGGCTCTTGCCGTGCTGGTCGGCGATCTCCTTGGCACCGTTCTTGTAGATGGTGTGGTTGTCGCAGGTGGCGCGGGCATGGTCGTAGCGGAACGCGATCTCCTGCTGGCCCAGGTTGCACTCCCCCTTGACGCCCTCGCAGTACAAGCCGGCGCCCGCCATGCCCAGACGGATGTCGCGCAGTAACGGCTCCATCCGAGTGGACGCCATCATGGCGTAGTCGACGTTGTAGTCGGTGGCTGGTGTCAGGTTGCGGTAGCCCGCGGCCCAGGCCTCGCGGAATGTGTTGTCGAACACCATGAATTCGAGCTCGGTGCCAACATAGGGCACGAGCTTCCGCTCGGTCAGCCGGTCGATCTGGCGGTTGAGGATGCTGCGCGGCGCCTGCTCGACCGGGCGACCGTCCAGCCACGACAGATCCGCCATCACCAGCGCGGTGCCGGGCAGCCACGGAATCAACCGCAAGGTGCTGAAGTCGGCCGTCATCACCATGTCTCCATAGCCGGTGTCCCAGCTCGACATCGAGTAGCCGCCGACGGTGTTCATGTCGACGTCGACCGCGAGCAAATAGTTGCAACACTCCGCACCGTGGGCGGCGACCTCTTCGATGAACAACCGGCCGGAAACCCGCTTGCCGGTCAGCCGGCCCTGCATGTCGCAGAAGGCGACGATCACGGTGTCGATCTCACCCGCCGCCACCATTTGCTCCAGGTCGGCTCGTGCCAGCATGCCGGGGTTCTGGCTCATTGCGCACCCTCCTGCCCGTGTGGGACTCGGTGGCCAACCTGACGTCCAGCCGACCATTGCCTCGCCGATGACGTCATGATCGTGCACCGAATTAGCATGATTGTCACGCCCGAAAGGTAGGACAGCAGACCAATAACGTTCTATTGTCCGTGTGCAGACCGCCCACCGCCCTGCACACGAGGAGCCGCCATGCCCGAGGGGCACGAAGAACTCACCGAACACCTCAGTGACGACGAACAACATCTCGCCAAGCTCGGTTACGTCCAGGAACTGCAGCGGTCCTGGTCGGGATTCTCCAACTTCGCCATTTCGTTCTCGATCATCTCGATCCTGGCCGGTTGCTTCACCTCATTCGGGCTGGGCTGGAACAACGGCGGCCCGGCCGCCATCGCCTGGGGTTGGCCGATTGTCTCGGTCTTCATCCTGATCATCGGATTCTGTCTGGCCGAACTCGTCTCCGCGTATCCCACCTCAGGCGGAATCTATTGGTGGGCTTCGAAACTCGGCGGCCCCAAGGCCGGCTTCTACACCGGCTGGCTCAACCTGATCGGCCTGATCGCGATCCTGGCGTCGGTGTCCTACGGCAGCGCGACATTCCTGGACCTCACCCTGGGAACGTTCAGTGAATCCTGGCTGGCCGGCTACAGCCTGACCCGGGTGTTCATCATGTTCCTGATCATTCTGGCGGTCTCGGCTGTGATCAACATCTTCTCGTCACACCTGCTGGCCGTCATCAACAACGTCTCGGTGTGGTGGCACGTCGCGGGCGCCACCGCGGTGATCGCCATCCTGTGGCTGCTCCCGGACCAACACGCCAGCGCCTCCGACGTTTTCGCCAAGACCATCAACAACTCCGGGATCTTCTCCGGCTCCACCTCCGGTTGGGGCTTCCTGCTGTTCGTGCTGCCGATCTCGGCAATCCTGACGCAGTACACGATCACCGGATATGACGCGTCGGCGCATCTGTCCGAAGAGACCAAGAGCGCGGCCAATGCCGCCGCGAAGGGGATCTGGCAGTCGATCTTCTACTCGGCGATCGGCGGCTGGATCCTGTTGCTGTCATTCCTGTTTGCCGTGCAGAACTCCGACGAGGTGTCGGCCAACGGTGGAGCGGTGGCGACCATCTTCACCCAGGCGCTCGGATCGAAGTGGGCGGGCGTCGTGCTGCTGATCGCCACCGCGGGTCAGCTGTTCTGCACCACCGCCTGCCAGACCAGCGCCTCACGCATGCTGTTCGCATTCAGCCGGGACCGCGCGGTCCCCGGGCACCAGCTGTGGTCGAAGGTCAGCGCCAGCCGGGTGCCCGCCAACGCCGTCATCATCACCGCGGTGATCGCGGCGATCATCACCCTGCCGGCCATCGTGCCGGTGAAGATTCCGGTCAACGGTGTGGACGTGCCCTCACCGGTCGCGTTCTATGCCGTCGTCTCGATCGGCGTGGTCGGGCTGTACCTGTGCTTCGCGGTGCCGATCTACTACCGGTGGAAGACCGGCGACTCCTTCGAGCAGGGCCGGTGGAACATCGGCAGCAAGTACAAGTGGATGGCGCCGGTGGCGATCGTCGAGATCATCGTCACCTCGATCATCGCGATGTTCCCGACCTCGCTCGGCGGTATGCCGTGGGACCCGAGTTTCCAGTGGAAGTTCGTGAACTACACCCCGCTGCTGGTCGGCGGCGTGTTGGTGCTGCTGTTCATCTACTGGCACGTGTCGGTGAAGCACTGGTTCACCGGTCCGATCAAGCAGGTCGACGCCCCGACCGCCGAACTGCCGGGCTGATCATCCGAGCAGTTCGCGGATGTCGGACGCGGAGATGGTCGAGCCGAACAGATCCCCGTCATCGACCACCGCGGCGAACAGTGCCCGCTTGCGGTCCTGCAACGCGACCACCTTCTCCTCGATGGTGTTCTCCGCGACCAGTCGGTAGACGCTGACCGGCCGGGTCTGCCCGATACGGTGGGCCCGGTCGACGGCCTGAGCCTCAGCGGCCGGGCTCCACCACGGGTCGCACAGAAAGCAGTAGTCGGCGGCGGTGAGGTTCAGCCCGAATCCGCCCGCTTTCAGGCTGATCAGGAACACCTGCTTGGTGCCCGTACCGAATTCCTCGATGGCTCTGGCCCTTCCGTCGGAGTCGACCGAACCGTCCAGGTAGCTGTAGGCGATACCCGCGGAATCCAGGTGCGCCCGCACGATGGCGAGGAATCCGGTGAACTGGCTGAACACCAGCGCGCTGTGCCCCTCGGCGACCAGCTGATCGAGCTGTTCGACGAGGAAGTCGATCTTGGCCGAGCCCACCGCGCGAGCGGAGTCGTCGACCAAACCCGGGTGCAGGCTGAGCTGGCGCAGCAAGGTCAGCGACCGGAAGATCTGGAACCGGTTCTTCTCCCAGTCCCCCAGCAGCCCCAGCACCTTCTGCCGTTCCCGGGCCAGCCGCGTGTCGTAGATCTTGCGATGTTTGGCGCCCAGTCCGATGGTGAGCACCTGTTCGCTCTTCGGCGGCAGCTCGCTGACCACCTGACTTTTCGTGCGCCGCAGCAGTACCGGCTTGATCCGCCTGCGCAACACCGGCAGCAGATCATCGGCGGCACCCGATTCGATCGGCTTGCGGAAATACGTCTCGAACACCTTCGGCGACGGGAACAGCCCGGGCACCGTGATCGACAGCAGTGACCACAGCTCCATCAGGTTGTTCTCCATCGGGGTGCCGGTGATGGCCAACTTGAACGGCACGTCGAGCAGCCGCGCGGCCTGATGGGTCTTGCTGTGGTGGTTCTTCACGAACTGCGCTTCGTCGAGAACCATTCCGGCCCACTGGATTTGTGAGTACGCGGCAATATCCATGCGCAGCAGCGTGTAGGAGGTGACCACGATATCCGCCTCGGCCACCTGTTCGGCCAGTCCGACGGCTGCCCGTGCATTGGTCGAGGTGACCACCACCGCGTTCAGTCCCGGGGTGAACTTGCGGCATTCGGCCACCCAGTTGCGCGCCACGCTGGTCGGCGCCACGACCAGGAACCTGCCTGCGCCGCCGGCCACGGCACGCTCGATGAGCGCCAACGTCTGCACGGTCTTTCCCAGGCCCATGTCGTCGGCGAGCACCCCGCCGATCCCGTTGTCCCACAGGAACGAAAGCCAGTCCAGTCCATCTCGCTGGTAGTCGCGCAATTCGGCGTCGAGCCCCGCGGGCGGGTCGACGGGCACCGGAGGACGCGCCGCTGCCAGACGCGCCAGGTTGGCCCGCCACCGGGCGAGCTGCTCGTCGACGACACCGAGCTCGAGCAGTTCGTCCCACAGCGTGATGTTCATCGACGCGGCATTGACCCGGTCCCCGTCGATCTCGCCGAGCGCACGCGCCTCGTCGAGCAAGGCTCTCAACTGCGCCAGCTCGGGCGTGTCCAGCCGGAAGTACATGCCGGAAGGCAACAGCATGTGCGTTGCACCAGTGCTCAATTCGCGGATGAGCTCGGGCAGCGCCACTGTCTCGCCGTCCACGCTCACCGTGATGTTCAGGTTGAACCAGTCCCCCGGAACCGAGGTGTCACCCGAGAACGACAGCACCGGATCGGCGCCGGCGGCCCGGTACCGGTCATCAGCGTCGACCGTCAGGTCCGCGAAACAGTCCAGCTGCGGCAGGGTCTGATCACACAGCACCGCGGCCTCCACGAGGGTGAGAGTCACCCCGCCCAGCAATGTGCGCTGCGACGCCACCGCGACCGCGTCCAGGGCGCTCTGGGCATTGACGATGGCTCGCAACTCATGGACGGCGTCGGTGTCGAGCGTCGTGGTTATCCGGCGGTTGACATGTTGCGCCGCTTGATGTTTCCAGTCCTGCGCGGCGGCTGCGACCGCCTGCAACGCGGGCAGCACCCGCGGCCAGAGCGCCTGTTCGGCAGCGGCGTCACGGTATCCGATCAACCCGGCCGAAGACATCGGGTCGAAGTCGTGATGCTGATCGTTGACCTGGTAGCGCGTACTCCAGAACACCCGCGCGCCGCCGTCGACGGCCTTGACCGTCAGCGCGGGCATCGGGCCCGTGATGGCCGGCGGGACGAACAGGCCGTCGGCGACCTCCATGTCCACGCTGCTGGCCAGGCGCGGCAGGATGTCGACCGCGAGTTCGCGCGCCATGTCGGCCGGGATATGCACCTGCTCGTGATGGCCCAGCATCTCGGCCATAGTGCGTCCCGGCACCGGGTCGAAGGCGCCCAGGCGCAGCACCGAATCGGCGACCTGAAACATCCCGTGCGGAGCCGGCATCCCGATCAGCGCGACGCCGTCGGGGTCGCTGTCCTGCCCGTCGACGATCAGTGCCACCGACATCACGGCACCACCGCCCTCGGCCGCGAAGTCCAGCCGGAGGTGAACGTTCTTGACCAACTCGACCGCCCGGATGCCACTCGCGGTGTCGGCCAAGATGGTCACTCCCGCATCCAGCACCTCGTCGAGCCGGGACCACAGCGTGGCAGGCATTCCGTTGAGCACCATCCCCTCGCTGCCGTGCGGCGGGGAGTACCGCACGACCTCCGACAGCAGCGCCCGCACGGCCCGGTACTGGTCGCGGTCGAACTCGCCCGGGTCCGGGTAGTCCACGAGGCGCCGCCAGGTCAGTGCCCGGCCGATCCAGGTGCCCCGTTTCCCCAGGGACAGCGGGCGCAGCATCAGCAGGGCGCCCGGGCGGTAGCGGGTCGGGGCACCGACCGAGAATTCCAGCGCGATCGGTTTGCCGCCGCCGTCGGGAACGGCGACCTCGTCGAGCACTTTGTCGAGCACATAGCGCCATCGCTCCACCGGCGAGTGGGCCGGGTCCGGGGGTGCGGCCGTCAGAACCAGGGCGACCGCATGTTTGCAGAACGACCCCACGGGGCACGAACACAATGCCCACTCGACGACAGCCCGGCTTCCCGGCGACAGGCCGACCTCAAGGACGTACAGCTGACCATGCGAACCGACACACCGTCCGCGAAGCAGACGCTCGCCGTCATCGAACTCGATGTCACGGATCCGACCCTCGGCGGCATAGCGTTCACCCCGCACGGTCGACTGCGCGCCGAAATCACGAATCAGCTCGTCACGGGCTATCCCGAAGCCGAATCCAGGCCTCATGTGAGGAGAATAGGGCCACGCTCCGACATGTCCCGGTCACACCCCCGACACACCGCGGGTAGCGCGCCGCCGCCGGATCCTGTGTAGGGTCGAACTGATGTGTGGAGCCGCCGGGGAGGTGCGTCTCGATGGCCGGACACCGGATATTTCAGCGGTGTCGGCCATGGCAGACGCGATGGCACCCAGGGGTCCGGACGCGGCCGGTGTTTGGTCGCAAGGCCGGGTCGCACTGGGTCACCGCCGCCTGAAAATCATTGACCTGACCGAAGCGGGCGCCCAGCCCATGGTCGATCCCGAACTCGGGTTGACCGTTTGCTGGAACGGCTGCATCTACAACTACCAGGAGCTGCGCCGGGAACTGTCCGGACACGGTTACCGGTTCTTCTCCCACAGCGATACCGAGGTGTTGCTGAAGGCCTATCACCACTGGGGCGACCGGTTCGTCGAGCACCTGATGGGGATGTTCGCCTTCGCGATCGTCGAGCGCGACACCGGCCGGGTGCTGCTGGGCCGCGATCGGCTGGGCGTCAAGCCGCTCTACATCACCGAGGACACCCACCGGATCCGGTTCGCGTCATCGCTGCCCGCCCTGCTGGCCGCCGGTGGCGTCGACACCCGGATCGATCCGATCGCGCTGCACCACTACCTGACGTTCCATTCGGTGGTGCCGCCCCCGTTGACCATCCTGCAGGGCATCAAGAAGGTGCCGCCCGCGTCGGTGGTCGCGATCGAACCGGACGGCAGCCGGCACACCACGGTCTACTGGTCGCCGGACTTCACCCGGCACGCCGACCGGGCCGACTGGTCGGAAAAGGATTGGGAGGACGCGGTACTGGAGTCGCTGCGGCGCGCGGTCGAGCGCCGGCTGGTGGCTGACGTGCCCGTCGGATGCCTGCTGTCCGGCGGCGTCGATTCCAGTCTGATCGTCGGACTGCTCGCCGAGGCCGGCCAGCACGGCCTGTCCACCTTCTCGATCGGTTTCGAGTCCGTCGGCGGGGTGGCCGGTGACGAGTTCAAGTACTCCGACATCATCGCCGAGCATTTCGAAACCGACCATCACCAGATCCGCATCGGCACCGACCGCATGCTGCCCGCCCTCGACGGTGCGATCGCGGCGATGAGCGAACCGATGGTCAGCCATGACTGCGTGGCCTTCTACCTGCTGAGCCAGGAAGTGGCCAAGCACGTCAAGGTGGTCCAGTCCGGCCAGGGCGCCGACGAGGTTTTCGCCGGGTATCACTGGTATCCGCCGATGGCCGAACCGGGCGCGGCCGACCTCCACGGCGCTGTGGCCAGCTACCGCGGCGCGTTCTTCGACCGTGACAGCACCGGGGTGAGCGCGCTGATCAGCGACGGTTACCGGGCCGACGGCGATCCCAGCGGGGTATTCGTCAGCGATCATTTCGCCGCGGCGGGCGCACAGACCGGCGTGGACCGGGCGTTGCGCCTGGATACCACCGTGATGCTGGTCGACGATCCGGTCAAGCGGGTCGACAACATGACCATGGCGTGGGGCCTGGAAGGCCGGGTGCCGTTCCTCGACCACGAACTCGTCGAGTTGGCCGCCACCTGTCCGCCGGGCCTGAAGACCGCGCATGGGGGCAAAGGTGTGCTCAAACAGGCTGCGCGCCGGGTGATTCCGGCGGCGGTGATCGATCGCCCGAAGGGCTACTTCCCCGTCCCGGCACTGACCCACCTCGAGGGGCCGTACCTGGATATGGTCCGCGACGCGCTGTATGCACCGGAAGCCAAGGAGCGCGGTCTGTTTCGCCCCGAGGCCGTCGACCGTCTACTCGCCGACCCGAACGGCAGGCTGACCCCGCTGCGCGGCAATGAGTTGTGGCAGATCGCGCTGCTCGAGTTGTGGTTGCAGCGCCACGGGGTGACGGGGGCTGCGGCGTGACCGCCACTGACCATGACTCGTCGGAAGCCTCATTGGGGTCCGACCACACCGAGGCGATCACGCTCGGCCTGCACGATGCCTCACCGCAGCACCTCATCGATGCCATGGCCGATGATGTGGTGCTCGAATTAGGCTGGGGCCGGCTGATTTTCGGACAGACCTTCGCCGATCCCGAGCAGCTTGCCGAGGTGTTGCAGCAGGAGGGGCCCGGCCGGCGGGACATCTGCATCTACGCCCGCGAATCGCACGTGCTGATCGCCCGCTCCCCCGCTGAGCTGTTCATCGATCCGAGCCACACCTACCGGCTGCGGTTCACCGACGAATTCACCGCCGCCGAACCCGTCGGGTTCACCGTGCGCACCCTGCAGACGCCGAGCGACGCCGACGCGATGAACCGCGTGTACGTCCGGTGCGGGATGGTGCCCGCACCCGTCGACGTCATCTGGCACAACCACACCCTGACCCCGGCGGTGGTCTACCTGGTTGCGGTACGCGACGACGACGGCAGCGTCGTGGGCACGGTCACCGGCGTCGACCACAACCGGTTGTTCGCCGACCCCGAGGACGGGTCGAGCCTGTGGAGCCTGGCCGTGGACCCGGCCGCCGGACTGCCCGGCGTCGGGGACGCGCTGACCCGGACCCTGGCCGGGTTCTTCCGCGAGCGGGGCCGAGCCTACCTGGATCTGTCTGTGGCCCATGACAATTCCGCCGCGATCGCGCTGTACGAGAAGCTGGGTTTCCAGCGCGTCCCGGTGCTGGCCGTCAAACGCAAGAACGCGATCAACGAGCCGCTGTTCACCCATCCTCCGGAAACGGTCGACGATCTGAACCCGTACGCGCGCATCATCGCCGACGAGGCGATGCGTCGCGGCATCCGGGTCGAGGTGCTCGATGCGGGCGCGGGCGAAATGCGGCTGTCCCACGGCGGGCGCACAGTCATCACCCGAGAGTCGCTGTCGGAGTTCACTTCTGCGGTGGCGATGGCCCGCTGCGATGACAAGCGGCAGACCCGTCGGATCGTTTCCGAGGCGGGCATCTCGGTGCCCAAGGGCAGGCTGGCCACCTTCGACCGCGAGGACCACGACTTCCTGTCCGAGGTCGGCGATGTGGTGGTCAAGCCCACCCGTGGCGAGCAGGGGAAGGGCATCACCGTCGGCGTGGACGGCAGCGATGAACTGGATGCCGCACTGCACCGGGCCCGCGAGCAGTACCCGGAGGTGCTGATCGAGCAGCGGGCCGCCGGCGACGATCTTCGTCTGGTGGTCATCGACGGCAAGGTGGTGGCCTCGGCGATCCGCAGGCCCGCCGAGATCGTCGGCACCGGTAAGCACACCGTGGGCGAGCTGATCGAGACGCAGTCGCGGCGCCGCGCGGCGGCTACCGGCGGCGAATCACGCATCCCGATCGACGACGTCACCGTGGGAACGGTCGCCGAGGCCGGCAGGTCGTTCGATGATGTGCTGCCCGAGGGGGTGCACCTGCGGGTACGGCGAACGGCCAATCTGCATCAGGGCGGGACGATTCACGATGTCACCGCGGAGGTGAATCCCGAATTGTGCCGGGTTGCGGTGACCGCGGCCGCGGCGATCGGTATCCCGGTGACGGGGATCGACCTGCTGGTGCCCGATGTCACGGGCCGCGAGTACGTCTTCATCGAGGCCAATGAACGCCCCGGGCTGGCCAATCATGAGCCGCAGCCCACGGCCGCGGCGTTCGTGGATTTCCTGTTCCCGCAGCAGCCGGGTTTGCCGCAAGCCTGGACGCCTTCGGAGGCGGCTGACTGAGCGCTCGCGCGAAGGCAGGCCTGGGCCGTCACCAACTGCTGGTGCGCAGCACGATCTCGGCCGCGAGCTGTGCGGTCGAGTCACCGGCGTTGCGTCGTCCCGCTATCTCCACGAGCCGGAAGTCGCCGTACACAAAGCGCTGGCTGGCCTTGGCGACGGCGCGGGCCGCGGGAGAGCTGACGAGCACGGTGGTGTTCATCTCGACCGGCGGGCATTCGTCGTCGCGGATCGTCCCCGTGGCGTCTGCGACGCGAGGGTGGCCACGATCCACCACCACCAGACCGATGAACTTGTCCAGCCGGGTCGCGGCCAGCTCCCAGGCGAGTTCTCCCCCGAGCCGGTCGCCGACCAACAACGCCCATTTGATGTTGAGCGAATCGAGAATGCCGACCACCGACTTGGCGGTCAGCCGTGGATCCGGACCGATGATCACCGTGCGCAGTGACGCGGTGTGCAGGCGCCGGCAGATCGGCTCGTATGCGGCCGGGCCGTGGTGGCCGGCGCTCAGCACTACCACGGTGGAACCCTTCTCGGGGCCCGAGACGTCGACGGGTGTGGTGAATCCGTCGATCGTCGCGACGGTGGTAAGCATTCGGCCAAACTACCGTCCAGTAGCGACGGGCGGGCCGGAATCAACATTGTCTTGACGCCCGCGTCAGTGAGAGGCAAGCCGCTCGGCCTGGGTACCGAAAACGTCCAGAAATGTCTGCGGCAATGCACCTTTGGCGACAATCGACGGATCCTGCGTGGGGAACGCAATTCCGAAAACAGCCCAGTTGCCGACATTTTCGAATGCGAAGAAGATGCTCTGTGCCCTACCGCCCAGCTGCATCGTCTGCTGATAAACCAACGCTGACGCACGCGGTGCGGTCAGCTTGGTGGTGGTCATCGGGATGCCCTTGTCCGCCGGATCGAAGTAGGTGGAGAACTGGGCGCATCGCTCTGCCGTGGCTGCCAACCTGTCCAGCGGCAGCGGCGAGGCCATCACGGTCAGCACCATCCGCGCCCCGTCGTAGGCGGCGATGATCTGCGCGGCGCTGCCCGGGCCCCGCTCGGCCGATTCGGCGATCACCCTCGTCAGCCCGTCGCTGCAGCCGACCGGGGTGGAAAGCATCGGTGGCGGGCCGCCCGGACCGCCCGGCCCTGTGCCATCGTCGGTGACGCGATCGACCTGCACGCCGGGCGGGAAGTCGGTGGGTGTCAGCAATACCTTCTCCAGGGTGGCGCCCGGCCAGGTGGGCGTGCCGACGATCACCGGCGCGCAGCCGGACACCACGAGCATGGCGAGCAGGCCGGCCGGAGCTGCCACCCATCGATGGCACCGAGTCATCTGCCCAGGTTACCGAGGTGGGCCGACGAGCGCAGTGCTCATAGTGGGCCGCGGTGGCGGCCCGTGCTCCACGAGGTCCATCACGGCACCGATGTCGAGATGGGCTGCCAGCAGGTCGGCCATCAGGTCAAGCTGCGCATCGCGGCGCCCCTGCACGTCGGTGTCTCCGGCAACCACGAACCCGCCACGGCCGGCGCTGTCAGCGATCTCGGTGAGCCAGGCCCTGCGCAACTGATCGTTGTCGAGCAGACCGTGCCAGTGGGTGCCGTAGACCGCGCCGTGGCGCAGCCCCACCCCGAGCCAGTCATCGGCCGCCGCGCGGGTCACCTGGCCGTGATGAATCTCGTAGCCCCACAAGGGCTTTTCCCAATGCCGGAGGGTCTTCTCGGCGGCGAACTCGATATCGGCGTCCAGCAGACCCAGGCCCTCGACGGATTCCAGGCTTGAGGATTCGACCGCGTCGTCGATGCGACGGCACAGCATCTGGAACCCACCACACACACCGAGCACGGGCCGGCCCTGCGCGGCGTGCGTGAGGATCGCCTCGGCCAGTCCGCGTTGGCGCAACCAGGCCAGATCGTTCACGGTGGCCTTGCTGCCGGGGATCACCACGAGGTCCGCGCCGGCGAGATCGGCGGCATCGGCGACCCACCGCACCAGGACTCCGGGTTCACATGCCAGTGCCTCGATGTCGGTGGAGTTGGAGATGCGGGGCAGTCTGATGGCAGCGACGGTGAGCGTCTGCGCGCCGCGGGGCGCTTGCGGGGTCCCCACCACGCCTCCCGGCCGGACCGACACGGAATCTTCTGTGTCGAGCCAGATTCCGTCGTCGAACGGGACCACCCCGTAGGTGGGGCGGCCGGTCAGATCCTGGAGCTGGCGCAATCCGGGTTCCAGCAGGGCGGGGTCACCGCGGAACTTGTTGACGATGAATCCCGCGATGAGCACCTGGTCCTCGGGCTCCAGGACGGCCACGGTGCCATGCAGGTGGGCCAGCAGGCCGCCGCGGTCGATGTCGCCCACCACGACCACCGGCAAGTCCGCGGCGCGGGCCAGCCCCATGTTGGCCAGGTCAGTGGCGCGCAGATTGATCTCGGCCGGCGAGCCCGCGCCCTCACAGATCACCACGTCGAATTCAGATCTCAGTGAGGCCAATTCCTCGGCGACGACCGTCGCGAGCCGGTCCCGGTGGGTGAAGTAGTCGCCCGCGGCGACGGTTCCCGCCACTTGTCCGCGGATCACCAGCTGCGAGGTTCGGTCCCCGCCCGGCTTGAGCAGGATCGGGTTGAACCGGGTGCTGGGCGCCAGCCCGGCGGCACGGGCCTGCATGGCCTGGGCGCGGCCGATCTCTCCGCCGTCGACGGTGACCGCCGAGTTGTTCGACATGTTCTGCGCCTTGAACGGCGCCACGGACAGGCCCTTGCGGGCAAGAAGCCGACACAGCCCCGCCACCACCATCGACTTACCGGCGTCCGAGGTCGTCCCGGCGACCAGCAGCGCTCCGCTCACGGTGCGTTGTTCACGGCAGCGTGAGGATGTCAGCGCCGTCCTCGGTGACCACGAGTGTGTGCTCGAACTGAGCGGTCCACTTGCGGTCTTTGGTCACCACGGTCCAGTCGTCGTCCCAGATCTCGTAGTCCAGCGACCCGAGATTGATCATCGGTTCGATGGTGAAGGTCATGCCCGGTTCCAGCACGGTCTCGACCGCGGGCTGATCGTAGTGCAGCACCACCAGCCCGTTGTGGAACGTGGTGCCGATGCCGTGGCCGGTGAAATCACGGACGACGTTGTAGCCGAACCGGTTTGCGTAGGCCTCGATGACCCGGCCCACGATCGACAGCGCGCGCCCGGGCTTGACCGCCTTGACGGCCCGCATGGTCGCCTCGTGGGTGCGCTCGACGAGCAACCGGTGTTCCTCGGAGACGTCGCCGGCCAGGAAGGTGGCGTTGGTGTCGCCGTGGACTCCGTCGATGTAGGCGGTGACGTCGATGTTCACGATGTCGCCGTCTTCGATCACGGTCGAGTCCGGGATGCCGTGGCAGATAACCTCATTCAGCGAGGTGCAGCAGGATTTGGGAAACCCCTTGTACCCCAGGGTCGATGGGTAGGCACCGTGATCGATCATGTACTCGTGGGCGATGCGGTCCAGTTCGTCAGTGGTGACGCCGGGGGCCACGGCCTTGCCCGCCTCGGCCAGAGCCGCCGCCGCGATCTGACCCGCGACGCGCATCTTCTCGATCACCTCAGGGGTCTGCACCCAAGGTTCGCTGCCCTCGTGCACAGTGGGCTGCCAGGCGTACTCCGGTCGTGGGATCGACTTGGGAACCATCAGGGTCGGTGAGAGCACGCCGGGGCTCAGGGCGGTACGAACTGGCATGTCGACAGCTTAATCGTCAGCCCACCGACAACGCCCCCAGCGCCGCGCGCACCCGCTGCGGCAGCGATCCGCCATGTTGCAGCCAGTCGTCCAGGGCGATGCGCACCGACGCCATCGCCAGCGCGCCGATGAGCCGCGGCCGGGCGTCGTTCGGGGTCAGGTCGGCGAATCTGGGGGCCACCAGCTCGGCGATCGCCGTCTCGTAGCCTACGTAGATCTGCAGTGTCCACGCGTTCAGCGCCGGCGATGACCGGGTCAGAATGGCCAGCTCACGCACCTGATCGCTGATGGCGTCGAAACCGTCGCCGAGGTCACGGAACGCGGCCACCACGGCGTCGCGCGCCGACAATCCGCTGGGCTGGGCTGCCAGTTGCGCGGTGATGACATCCAGCCAGTGCCTGGTCATCCCGTCGGCGACGGCGTCCTCCTTGGAGGAGAAGTACCGGAAGAAGGTGGCCCGGCCGACCTCGGCCTCGGCGGCGATCCGCTCCACCGTGGTTGCGGCCAGCCCGTCGGCTGCCACGAGCGTCGCGGCGCATGCGGCGATCCGGTCGCGGGTGGCCCGGCGCTTGCGGATGTTCAGGGGAATCGGTTCGGCCATTTCCCGTATGAGACTACGTCTCATTTGAGATTGTGTCTCGCATGAGCGAAGAGCGCGCCCCAAAAACTCTCGAAGCCTGGCAGTTCGTCCAGAAAATGCTCGGCGACATCACCGAGATCGTGAGAGCCGATGCCCGCGATGAGCGTGAACTGCTCGACGGGCTGCGGGTGGTCTCCCGGGTGACGGCACTGTGCTCGGAGCTGTCCGTGGAGGCCGACCCGGAACTGCCGTGGTTCTTCCACATGTGCTCGCCCACCAGGATGGTCGGCGGCCCAAATCCCGACGGCCGCTACCTGCTCGCGATGATCCGTGGCGACCGCACCTACCAGATCACCGGAACCCGGGGCTCCAGCGCCTATCTGGGTTTCCAGGTGCTCGCCGGCACCGGCATGACTCCGCGGCGGATGGCCGCCTACCTCAGCGACACCGAGCTGAAGCTCGACGACGACACCTTCACGGTCATCGTGTCGGCCGAGCGCCCGGCCGGACTCGACGGCGCGCAATGGCTGCAGATCCCCGCCGACGCCGCCTCGATCGTGGTGCGTGAGTACATCGGTGACGCGGCCACCGAATCGCCGGCGACCCTGCACATCGAGACCCTTGACGCCGGTCCCCCAAGGGCGCCGACCGACGCCGAGGTGGCCGAGCAGTTCACCGCGATGGCCTGGACGCTGATGAAGCTGACGACGCTGCACCGCACCATCAAGCCGGAACTGCTGACCCGGCCCAACGAGCTCGTCACCGCCGAAGCCGCCGCGCTGGGGTCCGCGGACACCACACCCGACAACCTCTACATGATCGGCACGTTCGACCTCGCCGATGACGAGACACTGCACCTGGAATTCACCCCGCCGGACACCCGCTACTGGAACGTCACGCTCGAGAACATCTGGCACGAGTGCATCGAACCGCGACGCAGACACAGTTCGGTGACCGACAAAGGCGTCTCTCCCGGCACGGACGGAAAAGTCCGAATTGCCATCGGCAGCAAGCACTCCGGCAACGGTCACTGGCTGGATACCGGTGGCCGCCGCCGCGGGTTCGTGGTGTTGCGCTGGCTGGACAATCCGGCCGCGCCCGAGGTGAAGGTGACGGTGCGATGACCGACCGCTTCGACCCCGACGCCCTGATCGCGCAAGCCTGCGAGATCGCAGGCAGCGACGACTTCGGGGAGCCCGGCGGGTGGCGCGAGGATCTCACGCGGCTGGCCGACGGGCTGGCGACCGAAGCCCAACTGAACGGCCTGGGCGTTGAGATCGCCGTGATGGACATCGTCAACCCACTCGTGCACCGACTTCGAATCATGCAGTGGCGCACGGACAATCACGCCGTAGCGGCCACACCAGTCGAGCGGCCCATCTTTATCGTCGGCCAGCCGCGCACCGGCACCACGATCCTGTTCGACCTGCTGGCCCAGGATCCCGCCCTACGCCCACCTCTGACCTGGGAGGTGGATGCGCCCTGGCCGTTACCGCAGCCGGATACCTACACCACGGATCCGCGTATCGCCCAGATCCAGGCGAGTATCGAGATGTCCGAACAGCTGGTACCCGGTCTGCTGGCGCATCATCCGATGGGTGCGCTGGTCGGGCAGGAGTGCGTTCGGATGTCGGCCGGACAGTTCTGCAGCATGATCTTCTCAACCCAGTACCGACTGCCCACCTACTACCGCTGGCTCTTGCATGACGCCGACCACCGCAACGCCTACCGCTACCACCGGATGTTCCTGCAACACTTGCAATCCGGAGTGCCCGGACCAGGTACCACACCGCAGTGGCTGTTGAAATCGCCCGCACACCTGTGGCAGCTGGACGCACTGGTCGCCGAGTATCCGGACGCGCTGATCGTGCAGACCCACCGCGATCCGCTCAACGTCATCTCCTCGATCGCCGCACTCACTACGCACCTGCGTCGACTGGCCTCCGATCACAGCGACATCACCGAGTGTGCCCAGCAGTCGCGTGAGGAGATCGTCGTCGGACTGGAGAACTCGATGAAGGCCCGCGACTCCGGGGTGCTGGCGCCCGGCCAGATCGTCGATGTCCAATTCGCCGACTTCATCCGTGATCCGTTCGCGACGATCCGCGGCATCTACGGGGCACTGGACCGCGAGTTCACCCCCGTCGCCGAAGGGCGCATGCGCGACTTCCTGGCCGCCCACCCCGGGGACAACGGCGGTGCGCGATACACCTGGAGCAACACCGGTCTCGACGCCGGGGAGGTCCGGGCCCAGGTCACCGGCTATCAGGAACGCTTCGGCGTACCTACAGAGGCACTGCGGTGACACCGCGGGAGAGCGGCCCTCTCAGGAAGCGGTAATGGTGTTACCGTACGGGGATGATTGAGGTACGGCGATGACCGAAACCGTTCATGTCCTGCAGCTGCTGGATTACCGCGAGGTGGAGTCGACCTCCGACCGACTGGTGTTGGAGATGGACAACCGGCCGGACCTCGCCAACGTCCGCGGCGCCCTTCAAGGCGGTCTGGTGGCCACCCTGATCGATATCGCGGCAGGCATGCTGGCCGGCAATGCCGGCGGCGTCGGTTACGACGTGACGACCGCCGACCTCAACATCCACTTCCTGGCACCGATCATGGGCACGGCCCGCGCGGAGGCGAAGATCGTGCGGGCGGGCAAACGCCTCATCGTGACGTCGGTCGATGTCACCGACATCACGCGCGATCGGCTCGCCGCCCGCGCGACACTGACGTTCGCGGTGCTCGAGCCGCGTTGAGCGCACGTCAGGACCGGCGCAGCGTCAGCTTCCAGTTCCGGCGCGGCCCACGGATGTCCACCGAGCCGCACACCACCTTGCCGGTGAGGATGATGTGCGGGGCGCCCTCAGCAGGGGCGTCGCGGCGGTGATCGTCGGCGCTGCCCACGATCACCTCGACGTCATCGATCGACGCACTGGCCCCTTCGGGCAACCGGATCTCCACCGACCCGAACTTCATGTCCAGCTCGATGACCACCATCGGCCCGGCGAACCGGGCCCGGGTCAGGTCCAGCTCCACCGACCCCATCCGGCGCACCAACGCCAGCCGGGTCGGGACCGTCCATTCACCCTGGCGTTTCAGCGAGCCCAGCACCCCGCGCAACTCGACCCGGTCGGTGGCGGTGGTGACGATCGCCCCGGGCCCGGGCAGGTCACCCACCAACGCATCGAGGTCCGAATGCAGACGGGCGTGCGACACCATCGCCGAGCGCTCCTCGAACTCGGCGATGTCGATGAGTCCGAGAGCGACGGCATTGTGCAGTCGCCGCAACGTGCCGTTGCGATCGGCATCGGAGACGCGCAGGTCCACGGATTGTTCGTTGATCCCTGTCATGGCAGGTTCAACGGTACCGCCGTTCAGGCCAGATAGGCCGGGGGCAGCCCGTCGAACATGGTCTTGCACATGCGCACCGCGTACTCCGAACTGCCGCCGCCGACGATGAGCGCGGCAAATGCCATGTCCCCGCGGTAGCCGGCGAACCAGGAATGGGAGCCGCCCATGAACTCGGCCTCCCCGGTCTTCCCGCGCACATCGCCGAGCCCGTTGAGATCCTTGGCCGTGCCGTTGGTGACCACCAGTCGCATCATCGGCCGCAACCCGTCGACCATCTTCGGGCTGATCGGGGCGCCCGCGCGGTCGACCATCGTCTGGCGTCCCTCGATGAGTTGCGGTACCGGCGTCTTGCCGGCCGCCACGGTCGCGGCGGCCAGTGCCATACCGAAGGGGCTGACCAGGACCTTGCCCTGACCGAAGCCGTCCTCGGTGCGCTCGGCCAGATCGACCGTCGGCGGCACCGAACCGGTCAGCGTGGAGATTCCGTCCACCTGATAGTCGGTGCCGATGCCGTAACGCGCAGCGGCCTGGGTGAGGCCGCGCGGTGGCATCCGGCTGGCGAGCTCGCCGAAGGTGGTGTTGCACGAATTGGCGAACGCCCGCGACAACGGCACCGTGCCGAGATCGAACGTGTCGTAGTTGGTGACGGTCCGATGGCCGATGTCGAGCGTGCCGGGGCACCCCAAAAGCGTGTTGGGCGTTGCCATGTCGCGCTCGATGGCGGCCCCAGCGGTAACCATCTTGAAAGTCGAGCCCGGCGGGAACTGGCCCATCGTTGCGAGCGGGCCGATGGCATCGGCAGCCGCGTTCTGCGCGACAGCCAGGATCTCACCGGTGGACGGTTTGATCGCGACGATCATCGCCTGCTTGCCCGTGGTGTTGACCGCGTTCTGCGCGGCATTCTGCACGGCGCGGTCCAGGCTGATGGTGATCGACGGTGCCGGATCGCCCACCACCTCGTTGAGCACATCGACGTCGACGCCGTTCTGGTTGACGGTGACCACCCGCCAGCCCGGCTGACCATCGAGTTGGTCAGCCACCGATCGCTTGACCTCGTTGACGATCGCCGGGGCGAAAGTCTCGTCGGTCGGCAACATTTCGGGCTGCGGGGTGAGCACGACTCCGGGGAGCCGACCGATGGCCGGCGCGATCCGGTCGTTGTCGGATTGGCGCAGCGTGATCAGGCTCATCGGCTGTGCCGATGCGCTGGCTTGTTCAGCAAGTAGCTGAGGATCACCCAGGGCTGGATCGAAGCCCCGCAGCGCGTCGGCGACCGCCCGCGCCGTCGGCATCAACGCAGCGCCGGCCGACCTGGCATCCAGTGCGTAGTGATAGATGTAGCCGGGCACCAGCACATCGGTACCGCCGCGCTCGTTGACCGAGGCCCGCCGCGGCGCGTCGGCGCGCAGCGCAAAGGTCTGGTGCTCCCCGAGTTTCGGGTGCAGCCCGGTCGCGCTCCAGCGCACCTCCCAGCGACCCTCCTCGCGGACCATGTTGAGCTGCCCGTCGTAGGTCCAGGTGCGGTCCTTCGGCAGGTGCCAGGTGTAGCGGTAGGCGACGCTGCCGGTGTCCTCGGCGTACTTCGAACCCAGGATCTGCGCGTCGAGCCGGGTGGCCTGCAAGCCGTTCCACGCTTCGCTGAGAGCGGTCTTGGCATCCTCGGGCCGGTCGGCCAGCGCAGCGGCGGCCGCGGTGTCACCAGTGGCCAGTGCCGCGAAGAACTGCTCGGCGGCAGGTTCGGGCCCGTTGGGCCTCGGGGTGCAGGCGCTCAGCCCGGAAGCCCCAAGGACCACGACGACCGCGAACAGGCCTGCGGTTCGTGTGACTGATGATGTTTGAGTTGCCATTGAGGCTGATGTTAGAAACGTAGACGCTGGTTTCGTCGGAGGCGCACCGATACCGAACCGAGACTGTCGCGAGACCGACAAGTAGCCCCGCCGGCTTCACAGGTCCAGAGCACGCAACAGGATTTCGAGACCGCGCCGGAATTCCTCATCTGGCTGGATGCCGTGCGCCACTGCCGCGGTCTCCGACAACAGCGGATATTCGTCAGCAGACAAACCTGCCAGCGTTCGAGTTCCCGGTCCGGTCAGACTTCCCAGCATCTCGATCTCGATGGCGCCGAAAATGTAGGCCAGCACCGCCCGGAACGCATACACCCGGCGCTTGCCGCCGTAGCCGGCGGCGGTGAGCACACCGAGCACCATTTCTCCCCAGCGCAAGGACGCCGGCGAGCGGTGCCGGTGCGTCAGCAGCAAGGGCACCACCGCGGGATGCTGTGCGGCGGCAACATGCACACGCTGAGCGAGCTCGACGAGCTGGCGGCGCGCCGAGCCTTGTGGCAGTCCGGGATCCATCTCGCCGAGTACGAGGTCAACCACGAGCGCTTCGAGTTCGTCGCGATCGGCGACGTACCGGTACAGCGACATGGTGCCCAGGCCCAGCCGCCGGGCGACGGTCCGCATCGACAGGCCCCCCAGCCCATCGGCGTCAACGACCGCCAACGCAGCTGCGGCGAGCTGAGTTTGGCTGATCGAACGTGGGCGCGGCATGACGATTGACAGCGTACACCGTACGCCTATAGCCTGCAATCTATAGGCGTACACCGCACGCTAACGAGGAGGAGCCGTGCCCCCACCCGATCCGCCCACGACGGTTCCCTGCCGCCAGTTACTCAGTGTCACAGGCGAACACATCCCGGTACCCGATCCGCACGGCCTGGTACACCTGCAATTCAGACGGTTCGCGGGTTGTCCGATCTGCAATCTGCATCTGCAGTCGTTCGTGGCCCGGCACGCGGAGATCAGCGCCGCCGGTATCCGCGAGGTGGTCTTCTTTCACTCCCCCGCAGCCGAATTGGCCGAGCACACATCGGATCTGCCGTTTGCCACCATCGCCGATCCGGAGAAGGAGATCTACCGGCAGTTCGGCGTCGAATCCGGTCCCCGGGCGCTGCTCGATCCCCGCAGCTGGCCGGCGATCATCCACGGCGGCCTGCTGACACTGCGCGGGCGGTTCCGCGCCCCGGCCGGCAGGCAGGTGGGTGGCCGGCTCGGGCTACCCGCGGATTTCCTCATCGCCCCGGACGGCGTGGTGCTCGCCGCCAAATACGGCTCGCATGCCGATGACCAATGGTCGGTCGATGACCTGCTGCTACGGGCCACCGCCGCACGGCGGTGACGCTCACTCCGGCAGCACTCAGTCCAGCAACACCGTGGCGAAGGTGCCGACCTGTTCGAACCCGATGCGGGCGTACGTCGCCCGCGCCACGGTGTTGTAGCTGTTGACGTA
This sequence comes from Mycobacterium sp. DL99, assembly GCF_004762045.1. Taxonomy (GTDB): domain Bacteria; phylum Actinomycetota; class Actinomycetes; order Mycobacteriales; family Mycobacteriaceae; genus Mycobacterium. The sequence continues at coordinate 2,480,105 of NZ_SJOM01000007.1, read as the reverse complement.
CAGGCTCGCGATCCGGCCCGAGCCCACCACCGCGGCCGCCAGCGCCGCTGTCCCTGCGGTGCCCAATCCGTGGCCGCGCCACTCGGGATGCACCCACACTCCCTGGATCTGGCCGACTGCGGGCGACTGCGACCCGATCTCGGCCTTGAACACCACCTCGCCGCGCTCGAACCGGGCCCACGCCCGTCCCGCGGCGATCAGGCCGGCGATACGGCGGCGGTAGCCACGGCCACCGTCACCGAGCCGCGGGTCGACACCGACCTCGCCGATGAACATGTCGACCGCCGCCACCAGATAGGCGTCGAGTTCCTCCATGCGTACCGGGCGGACCGCCGGATCGATCACGCAGTGCGGCATCGAGTTCAGTGCCATCAACGGCTGTTGCTCACGGACGTCACGGGCAGTACCCCACACCGATTCGAGCCGCCGCCACATTGGCAGTACCAGCTCGGCCCGGCCGACGAGCGAGGAGCAGCGACGCGCGGTACTCATCGCCTTGTCCGAGAACGCCTTGAGATCCTCGGAATCCCCACGCAACGGGATCAGGTTGGGACCGGCGTAACACAGTGACTCCGTGACACCGCGCCTCGTCCACAGCTCCCCGCCGATCGCGCCGTGTTCGACCCCGAACTCGGCGACGCGGGCGGCCACCATGCACGACCCCACCGGGTCCTCGTCGAACACCTGCAGGCAAGGGGTGGCGTCACGCACCACGGATACTCGGCGCTCGTCGACGAGGCGGAACAGTGGCGGAGCCGACATGGACGATTCTCTCTGTTGAAGCCGAGGCTGGGTGACCCCGCTCACAGGGTCGCTATCAGCTTACGGTCACCACAGGCGAACCGGTGGCATCATCTGAACCGGCCGATTCCGCCAGGCGCATTGCCTCTTCGATCAAGGTCTCGACGATCTGCGCCTCGGGGACGGTCTTGATCACCTCACCCTTGACGAAGATCTGGCCCTTGCCGTTGCCGGAGGCCACCCCGAGATCAGCCTCGCGGGCCTCCCCTGGACCGTTGACCACACAACCCATCACCGCGACCCGCAGCGGTACATCGAGCCCGTCCAGGCCCGCACTGACCGCGTTCGCCAGGGTGTACACGTCGACCTGGGCCCGCCCACACGACGGGCACGACACGATCTCCAGACCGCGGGGCCGCAGGTTCAGCGACTCCAGGATCTGATTTCCGACCTTGACCTCTTCGGCCGGCGGCGCCGACAGAGACACCCGGATCGTGTCGCCGATGCCCTTGGACAGCAACGCGCCGAACGCCACCGCGGACTTGATCGTGCCCTGGAACGCCGGGCCCGCTTCGGTGACACCGAGATGCAGCGGGTAGTCGCACTGCGCGGCAAGCTGTGTGTAGGCCTCGACCATGATCACCGGGTCGTTGTGCTTGACGCTGATCTTGATATCGCCGAAGCCGTGCTCCTCGAACAGCGAGGCCTCCCACAGCGCGGACTCGACCAGCGCCTCGGGGGTGGCCTTGCCGTACTTCTTCATCAGCCGGGGGTCCAGCGAGCCGGCGTTGACGCCGATGCGAATCGGGATACCCGCATCGCCCGCGGCCTTCGCGACCTCTTTGACCCGGCCGTCGAATTCCTTGATGTTGCCGGGGTTGACGCGCACGGCCGCGCAGCCGGCGTCGATCGCGGCGAAGATGTACTTGGGCTGGAAGTGGATGTCGGCGATCACCGGGATCTGGCTGTGCCGGGCGATCTCGGCGAGCGCATCCGCGTCCTCCTGGCGAGGGCAGGCCACCCGCACGATGTCGCAGCCGGAAGCGGTCAGCTCGGCGATCTGCTGCAGCGTCGAATTGACGTCGTGAGTCTTTGTGGTGCACATGGACTGCACCGCGATCGGGTGCTCGCTGCCGATGCCGACACCACCCACCATGAGCTGTCGGGTCTTACGCCGCGGCGCCAGGGTCGGCGCCGGGGGTGCGGGCATTCCCAAACCGATGGACGCTGTCATGTGGGATCTCCTACTGGAAGATGCTGAGTGGGTTGACCAGGTCTGCGGTCACGGTCAGCAGCATGTAGCTGACCACTACCAGCAACACCACGTACGTGGCGGGCATGAGCTTGAGGTAGTTGACGGGGCCTGCGGCGACTTTGCCGCGGGCCGCCCGGATCATGTTGCGGATCTTCTCGTACGTCGCGACCGCGATATGACCGCCGTCGAACGGCAACAGCGGCACCAGGTTGATCGCACCGAGCACAAAGTTCAACTGCGCCAGGAAGAACCAGAACGCCACCCACAGCCCGGCCTCGACCGTCTCGCCGCCGATGATGCTCGCGCCGACCACACTGATCGGGGTTTCCTTGTCGCGTTCACCGCCGCCGATCGCATGAACCAGGGCGCCGATCTTGGTGGGAATCTTGGCCAGCGACTTACCCAACTCGATGGTCAGGTCACCGGTGAACGCGAACGTCGCGGGCACCGCGGCGATCGGGCTGTACGGGGTGGGCGGCTTCACTTCGACCGCGCTGACACCGATCGCGCCGACCGTGGCGGGCGCCTTCGCGTCTGCGCTGGTGAACCGCTGCGTCTGGGTCACATCGACGACCTTGGTCATGGTCTGACCGTCGCGCTTGAGTTCGATGGTCACCGGGCCGTTCAGTTTGCGGATCGCGGCGGCCATCTGGCTGAAATCGGAGACCTTGGTGTCGCCGACCTTGACGACCTCGTCGCCGGCCTGGATGCCAGCCAATGCCGCGGGGCCGGGCCCCGTGCACTCACCCATCTTGTCCAGGCTCACTTGTGCTGCAACACAACCTGTTTCACCGACAATCGCGGTGGTGGGCGCAGTGATGTTGGGTAGGCCCCACATGACCGCCACCGCGTAGAGAAGCACCAGTCCGATGATGAAGTTCATCGCCGGGCCGGCGAACAGCACCGCGACGCGCTTCCACACCTTCTGCTTGTACATCGCATAGGGCCGGTCTTCGGGCGCGATCTCATCGACGGACGTCATGCCGGCGATGTCGCAGAACCCGCCCAGCGGAATGGCCTTGAGGCCGTATTCGGTCTCACCGAGGCGGTTGGGACGCCGCGTCGACCACAGTGTCGGACCGAAGCCCACGAAGTAGCGACGCACCTTCATGCCGGTGGCACGCGCCACCCACATGTGCCCGCATTCGTGCAGGGCCACCGATACCAGGATGGCCAGCGCGAACAGCGCGATGCCGATGACGAACATCATTTGGTGACGAGCCCTTTTCTGACGGATTTCTGCTCGAAGTGCATGTCGATGGCCCGTCGTGCCGTTTCTCTGGCCCACCGCTGCGCATCGAGTACGTCTTCCACGGTAGCGGGTTCGGCGGCCCACTGGTCGCCGGCATGCAACACGTCACCAACGGTTTGCACGATCGCCGGGAACGGGATCCGGCCCGCGAGGAACGCCTCGGCGGCCTCCTCGTTTGCGGCGTTGTACACCGCGGTCAGGCAGCCGCCGCGGGTTCCGGCCTGGCGAGCCAGATCCACCGCGGGGAACACCTCGTTGTCCAGCGGGAGGAATTCCCAGGTGGAGGCGGTGGTGAAGTCGCAGGCCAGGGCCGCGCCGGGAACCCGCGCCGGCCAGCCAAGCGCCAGCGCGATCGGCAGCTTCATATCCGGTGGGCTGGCCTGCGCCAGTGTCGAGCCGTCGGTGAAGGTCGCCATCGAGTGCACGATCGACTGTGGGTGCACCACGACCTCGATGCGGTCGTAGTCGATGCCGAACAGCAGATGGGTCTCGATCAGCTCCAGGCCCTTGTTGACCAGGGTCGCCGAGTTCAGCGTGTTCATCGGGCCCATTGACCAGGTCGGGTGCTTTCCGGCCTGCTCCGGGGTGACCGATTCCAGGTCCGCGGCCGACCATCCCAGGAACGGACCGCCGGACGCGGTGAGCACGATCTTGGCCACCTCGTCGGCGGTGCCGCCGCGCAGACATTGGGCCATCGCGGAATGCTCGGAGTCCACGGGAACGATCTGCCCCGGTGCGGCCGCCTTGAGCACCAGCGGGCCGCCCGCGACCAGCGACTCCTTGTTGGCCAGGGCCAAGCGCGCGCCGGTGGCCAGGGCGGCCAGCGTCGGCGCCAGCCCCAATGCCCCGACCAGTGCGTTGAGCACCACGTCGGCCTCAGTGTTCTCGACCAGACGGGTGACGGCGTCGGGCCCGGCATACGTCACGTCGCCGATCTGGTCGGCGGCCCGCTGGTCGGCGACCGCAATGTTGCTGACGCCGGTCGCGGCGCGCTGGGCGGCGAGCAGATCGGGGTTACCGCCGCCGGCGGCGAGGCCGACGACCTCGAACCGGTCAGGGTTGGCCGCGATGACCTCGAGCGCCTGGGTGCCGATCGATCCGGTACTTCCGAGTATCAGCACGCGCGTTGTGTCGCTCACCGTTACATTGTGCCGCGTGCCGGGACCGATGGCGCCGACGGTCACCGCATCCGGGCCGCCGGGTCCGCGGTGGCCTCGATCTTCATCACCAGGCCGTCCCGGATGGTCAGCGTGACGACCGCGAACAGCCGGCGATGGTCGTAGGCGAGGAGAACCGGCTCGCCGGCTGCCCCGCACACCAGCGTCGCTCCCGGCCCCAGGTAGCGCAGCAAGTTGGTCGCGACGACGTCGGGGCCGTGGTTGATCTGTGGGGGCGGCGCCGGATCGGCGAGGACCGTACCGACGCCCCACACGGTCGGGTCGAGCACCGAGGTCAACGCCCGCACGTCACCAGAGGCGCACGCGGAGATGAACTTCTCCATCACCTGACGGTGTTCGACGGCGCGGACATCGACCGGCCGGTGCGCCTCGGCGGTGAACTTCTCCCTGGCCCGGCGCGCCAACTGCCGACAGGTGCCCACCGGTCTGCCGACCGTCTCGGCGATTTCGTCGAACGGCACCGCGAAGACGTCGTGCAGCACGAACGCCACGCGTTCGCCGGGACTGAGGCGGTTCAGCACCTCGAACAAGGCGGCGCGCACCTCGTCGTCGAGCGTGACCCGGTCGGCAGGGTCCAGGTCGGCCGCCGCCTTCGACGCCAGGACCACACCCGGATCGGGACGCTCGAGCCGGGAACGGGCCGAGCGAACGTGATCGAGGCAGAGCCGCCCGGTCACCACCGTGAGCCAGGCGCGTACGTCGTCGAGGTGCTCATGGTCGGTGCGGGCGAGCCGCAGGAATGCCTCCTGGGCGACGTCCTCGGCGTCGCCGATGTCGCCCACCATCTGATAGGCGAGATTGACCAGGTACGGGTGGTGCTCCCGCCAGGCCGACTCGATACCCACTGATCCGTTCATATGCTTACGACGAATCCGGGAGCCGGAAAGTTACAGGATTTCCGATCTCTCTTTCGCTGTAACTTTTCGGACGGCTGCTCCGTCCTTGATCGCATGAACACAATTCTCGTCACGGGCGCAACCGGCAATGTCGGCCGCCCGCTTGTCAGCGAACTCGTCCGTGCCGGTGCACAGGTGCGCGCCGTCACCCGCAGTCCCGAAACCGCCGGGTTTCCGCCCGGTGTCGAACTGTTCCGATCCGCCGCCGACGGCGTGCCGGGCGCCTCGGCGGTATTCCTCAACTCCCGTGCGCTGGGACAGGAATTGGCGCCGACAGTCGAGCTGGCCCGGGCCGCAGGCGTGAAACGTCTGGTCGCGTTGTCGGCGATCAACGCCGACGACGACGACTCCCGGCAGCCGTCGCGCGTGCGCGGGGACCGCAACCGCGAAGTCGAACAGCTGGCCGTGGCCTCCGGCCTGGAGTGGGTCAGCCTGCGCCCCACGGTGTTCGCCTCGAATTTCGCGGGCATGTGGTCGGCACAGATCCGGTCCGGCGATGTGGTGAGCGGCCCGTACGCCGGTGCATCCACAGCGGTGATCGTCGACGCCGACATCTCCGCCGTGGCCGCGGTGGCGCTCCTGACCGACGACCTTGTGGGACAGCGCATCCCGCTGACGGGACCGCAGGCGCTGACCAACACCGAACTGGTGGACACCATCGGGCGGGTGCTGCGGCGGCCGCTGCACTACCGCGAGGTTCCCACCGACGTGGTGCGGCAGCGGTTCGTCGGGCTGGGCTTTCCGGCCGCGTTCGCCGACGCGTACATGGGCCTGTTGGCCGACACCGTCGAGCGGCCGGCACTGGTCACCCATGAGGTCGACAAGATTCTCGGACGACCCGCCACGGCATTCGGCGAATGGGTCGATGAACATCGCGGGTTGTTTACCAATAGTTGAGGAGGACAAGACATGTCAGAGCAGAGGACCGAGCCGCAGCCACCACGCTGGCTCAAGCCGATGAACAAGGTGATGATGGCGGTGCAGCGCCTCGGACTCCCCACCGGGCCGGCGATGGTGCTGACCGTCCCGGGGCGCAAGACCGGCAAGCTCCGCAGCACTCCGATGACGCCGTTCGACCACGACGGCGGCCTGTACACCGTGGCGGGCTATCCCGGCTCGGACTGGGCGGCCAATGCCCGGGCCGCCGGAACCGGGACACTGACCCGGGGCCGGCGGTCCCGGCCGGTGCGAATCGTCGAACTCACGCCGGACCAGTCGCGTCCGGTGCTGCGCGCGTTCGCGGTCAAGGTGCCGGTCGGTGTCGGCTTCGCCAAACGCAGCGGCCTCGTCATCGATGGCACACCAGAGGAATTCGAGAAGCTGGCCGGACGCTTGACGGTGTTCCGGTTCGATCCCGCCTAGGAGGCGGCCGACGTGACGGCGCGGCGGATCGAGATGTCTCCCGAGCCAGTGCGGGCGTGCACCATGAACGTCTCGTCGCCGTCGGCCGGCCCCTCGGAGGCCTGCAAACCGTTGTCGACGGTGCCCGAGTGGGTCTTGAGCTCGAGCCGCGCCGCGGTGCCCTCCGGAATGCCGACTTCGACTTCACCGCTACCGGTCTGGGCGCTCAGGGCACCGCTGATCCCGACCCCGACGGTGACAGAACCCGACGCGGCCTGATGCTTGAGGTGCCCACGCAACGTCCCGACCGCCAGGCTGCCGCTGGCCGCCTGGAACTTGACGTCTCCGTCGATGCGATCGATCGACGCATCACCGGACGCCGTGGCGATCTGAGCGTTGCCCGCGACATCGCCAATCGAGATATCGCCGGATGCGCTGTCCGCCTTGATGTTCCCGGTAATGGTCGCCACCCGTACCGCACCACTGGCAGAGGCACAGCGGCAGTCCGAGTAGACGCCGTCCGCGTCGATGTCGGCCGACGCGGAGGACAGGTTCAGTCGAGAGCCTGTCGGCAGGGCGATGTCGACGCGGACCGCTCCCCCGCGTCCCAATGACAGGACCTTTCTGCCTGCGGTCACCACGAGGGTGCCGTTGTGAAAATCGACGCGGGCCTGTTCGGCCGCACGCACATCGGAGGCGCGCTCGGGATCCCGCGGCGCGATGTCGACGACGGTGTCGTCACGGTCGGTGGCTGCCAGGTGCACCGCACCGGCAACGACTTCGACGACGGCCGTGATGGGTTCGGCTGTGTGGAACGTGGTCATCGGATTCTCCTTCGGTCAGATTCAGCGGACCCAGCCACTGAAGTTCTTGTCGCTGCCACGGCTCGGACGTCCGGCCCCACCGAGGGCCGCCGCAGCGGAACGTACGAGCCAGGCGTTCACCGACACACCGTCGCGGCGGGCGGCGCCCTCCACCCCGGCGCGCAGGCTCTCCGGGAGTCGCAACGACACCCGCCAGGTGCCGCCGCCGTCATCGTCGGGGACGTCCACCACCGGTGCCGGGGCGGGAACGTCGGCCTCGGCGGGCTCGACAGTGAACTCGGGGTCACGGCCGTTGAGCCGGACGTGCACGGATCCGGGCGCGAGTTCACGCGTGATCTGCTCGGCCGCCTCGGACAGCGCTTCCAGCAGCGTGAGCCGCAACGCCGATTCCAGCGGCGCGGTCAGCCGCTGTGCCAACGCCTCCGCCTCGGCGCCTCCCGCCGCCGCGGCGACGCCGAGCTCGTGCCGGACGGTCTCGACATACGGCTGCAAGTCCATGATGTCATGGTGACATCATTTTGATGTCACCGCAAGCGTCAGCCCGCGCGGAGTTACTTCAGCTTCGCGATGAAGGTCTCCGCGAAGCGCTCGATGGGACCGCGGAACCGGTCGGCGCCGGTGGCACCGTTGGGCGCTGTCAGCCAGGGCGCGCACATCACCGCGGTGATGCCGAGGTCCTCGGCCCGCCTGTACAGATCCGGCGAGGGCGGATCGAGGAGGGCCAGGATGATGTCGAACGGCTCGTGTTGCCGCCCGTATTCACGGCGCAGTTCGGCCAGCCGGGTGGCGTAGGGGGTCGCCTGTTCGAGGGTGTAGGCGTAGCCGATCCAGCCGTCACAGGATCGGGCCGCGCGCCGCAGCGCCGCCTCGGATTCACCACCACACAGGATCGGCACCGGCTCGGGCGGGTGAGGTTCGATCATCAGCTCGGGAACCGAGTAGTAGCGCCCCTCGTACGAGACCCAACCGCCACGCCAGATCTCGCGCAGTGCCGGGATCATCTCGTCGAGCCGCTTACCGCGGGTGTCGAAATCCTGGCCCATGAGCTCGAATTCCTCCCGCATCCAGCCGACGCCGACACCGAGGGCCACCCGTCCACCCGAGATCACCGCGGCCGTCGCGACCTGCTTGGCAACCTCGAGCAGCGGTCTCGCCGGCGCCACGTAGACGGCATTGGAGAAACGCAGCCGACGCGTGAGCGCCGCCATCGCCCCGATCAGTACCCAGGAGTCCGGCCAGCTGGTCTCGGGTGCCCACGGGGGCTTACCGGTCGGGGAATCCGGATAGGGCGAGGACAGTTCGCGCGGGTAGATCATGTGGTCCGAGCACACCATGCCGTGGAAGCCGGCCTCGTCGAGCAACGGCGCCACCGTCAGCGCGTCGGCGACATCCATGAATGCCGTACCGCTCCAGAACTCCATCTACCAACCCCTTCGTGTTTTCCGGTGTGTTCATAGGCAGCATGGACACATGCCCACACTCCTGTGGTTTCGGCGAGACCTGCGCTGCTTCGACCATCCCGCCCTGCTGGAGGCCGCACAAACCGACGGCGAGGTACTGGCCTGCTATGTGCTCGATCCGCGATTGGAGGCATCCTCGGGTCCGCGTCGCCTGGCATATCTGCATCGGGCGTTGCGCGAGCTGTCCGACAACCTCGAGGGAAATCTGCTGGTGACCCGCGGCCAACCCGAGCAGCGGATTCCGGCGCTGACTCGGGCCATCAGCGCTACCTCGGTGCACATCTCGCAGGACTACTCGCCGTTCGGGTGCCGCCGCGACGACGCGGTCCGGGCGGCTCTCGGCGAGATCCCCCTGTGCGCAACGGGATCGGGTTACCTGGTGTCGCCCGGCCGGATAACCAAACCGGATGGAGCGCCGTACCGGGTGTTCACACCGTTCTTCCGCGCCTGGCGCCGGCATGGCTGGCGTGCTCCTGCGGATACCGGACCCGATTCGGCGCGCTGGATCGACCCCACCGACACGCCGGCAGGCACCTCCGATCGCATCGAAATTCCTTCTGCGACAGAGGCTTCGATGTTCAGCGCGGGTGAGCGCGCGGCAAGGTCGCAGTGGCGGGAATTCGTGGATCAAGGACTCACCGACTACCCGGCCCGGCGCGACCGCCCCGACCTCGACGCCACCAGTCGGATGTCGGCCCACCTCAAGTTCGGCACCATCCACCCTCGGACGATGGCGGTTGACCTCGGCTCCGGCGATGATTCCTACCTCCGCGAGCTGGCGTTCCGAGATTTCTATGCGGCGGTGCTCTATCACTGGCCCGACAGCGCGTGGCAGAACTGGAACCACGACTTCGACGCGATCGAACTGGATGACGATGAGGCGGCCCTGCGGGCATTCGAGGCGTGGAAGGACGGCCGGACCGGATTCCCGATCGTCGACGCCGGAATGCGCCAATTGGCCGCCACCGGGTTCATGCACAACCGGGTGCGCATGATCGTGGCTTCGTTCCTGGTCAAGGACCTGCATCTGCCCTGGCAATGGGGTGCGCGCTGGTTTCTCGACCAGCTGATCGACGGCGATCTGGCCAACAACCAACACGGATGGCAGTGGGCAGCCGGCTGCGGCACCGACGCCGCGCCGTACTTCCGCGTTTTCAATCCGGACCTGCAGGGCGCGAAGTTCGACCCAGACGGCGACTACATCCGACGCTGGGTCCCGGAGTTGGCCGGCGTCATCAACGTGCACAAACTGGGGACCGACCGGCCGACGTCGTATCCGGAACCGATCGCCGATCACGCCAAGGAGCGACTGGAGGCGCTGCGGAGGTACCGAAGCCTGGGTTGACCCCCCACGGCCGGCATACGACACAGCGTCGTATGCCAGAATGTCCGCAAGCCAAGCCAGAAGGCAGTTCGATCCGGAGGAGCAAAAGTGGTCAGCACCGAGGTGGAGCGCAGCAACGGCGTCGACGTCGAGGAAGTGCCCTCGGCAGCGTGGGGCTGGTCGGATCTGAACATCAAGGTGATCCACCTCGGCGGCATCCTGTCCGCGCTCTTCCTGCTGGTCATGATGATCGGCAATCACGTGGGCCACGTCGAGGACTGGTTCCTGATCTCCTTCGCGGCGTTCCTCCTGCTTGCGGTGGGCCGCAACATCTGGCTGCGTCGCCGCGGCTGGATTCGCTAGCCGCACATCGCGCATGCCGGCTCTACAACCGAGCCGGCACGTCGATCGAGGTATCCACCGGTCGCATCGGGCGGATCAGCCCCTCCTGGGCGAACGAAGCCAACAGCTCGCCGTCCTCGGTGTGTACCTGACCGCGAACATACGACATCCCCTGTCCGGCTGCGGTGCTCTCGTGGCTGTAGAGCAGCCAGCCATCCCATTCCACGGGTTCGTGGAAGCTGACCGAAGTCGACATCAATGCTGTCGACACCGTCGCGTGCGCCTGCGCTGTGCCGACCCCAGGATGGGGCCGCATCGTGGTCGAGATGCCGAGTTGCCCGGTGAAATACGCCAGCAGTGCCTTGGCCAGATCGTCCCGTTCGGGGACCGGGTCATAGCGCAACCAGGCATAGAGTTCGGGTGGCCCCACCTCGTCGGGACTGTTGACATCGACCACGTCCACCAGGCGCAGCTCGTGGCCGAGCATGGCCCGCCCCGCCGGGTGGGCGTCGTCCGGCGTCTCGACGTCGGGCCGCAGGGCATGGTGGCGGATCACATCGGCCGTGGGCACATCGGCCAACACCGTCACTGTCGCGCACAGCCGCGAATCCTGTTCGACGGCGACCACCGCCGTCGCCGTCGAGCGGCCCGAGTGCATCACAGTGACCGCCAGTTCGACCGTGGAGTCGATCTCGACCGGCCGGGTGAAGACCGCATGGGCTGATCGGATCATCTTGTCCGGGAACCGTTTAGCCGTCGCGACAATGGCCTGGCCCAGCGCTTGCGCCCCCTTGGCCACCCGCCTGCCGTCGGTTCCGGTCGGCCCGGTCACGCCGACGAATCGATCCGGACCGGCGGGCGTCACGTCGAACACCTCGAGCAGGCCGGCGACTGATGCCTGCGCCAGCATCAACACACCGGAACCAGGTCGGCCTCGAGTAGGCCCGCCGATCGCCCACACCGGAACAGAGTCTCCCCGCTTCCCACCGACCCCGGGTCTCCCCCGGCCAGGGCCAACGCATGGGCCTTGAATGCCAGGGCGGCCGCGCTCGGCCGGTACTGAATCCGCTGAACCTGCGCGCCAAGGCCGACCGGAGCGTGCGGCCCGAAGTAGACCACGTCGCCAACGGGGCTCCGCGAGGCGAGGCCGCGGTCACCGGATTCGAGGCGCGACGTGCCGATCGCCGTCATCGCGACCGAGTCCGCCGCCGCTGATCGCCACAGCCCGTTCAGGTCAACGGCTTTCAGCCCGAGGATGCGCAACGCACGCTCATTTCCGGCCTCGCCGGCGGCGACACTGACCCGCCAACCCGCCATCGCCCGGTCGAACAACCATCCACCGATGCCCGACACAGCTTCGGCGACATCGGCAGCCACCACGTTCAGCTCGTACCGCAGGGCCTTCTCGGGACGCACCCGCGGCCGGGCGAACGGGACCGCGAGCGTATCGCCGTCGCCGCGCTCCTCCGACAACTGCGCGGACATTCCTGACTGTGGGGACATAGGGGCATCCAATCCGGGTCCAAAGGGCTGATCGGCCGGCACTCTCGACGGGGGTGTTGCGGTGTGGCCCGCCTCATCCAACAGCGTGACATTCTCAAGAGAATCTGTAAAGCTTCTATCTGGACGCAACCATCGGCCGAACGATCGCACCGATGCGTCCCACTGACGCGCCCGGGTCCCAGCCCATCAGCCAAATTGGAGGTGCTGCAATGAGTCTCGTCGCAGGGCGGGGTCCGTTGAGTACACAACCGGCCGGTTGGTTCACGCCCCCGCTGACAGAAGGCACGGTCTACATCGAGCCCCATCCGCGCCGCATCCAGGCCTTCCGCGGCGACACCGCCCTGCTCGACACGGAACACGCCCTGATGGTGCACCGCGCCGGACAACCGCTCAGCTATGCGTTCCCCAGCGATGAGGTCGGCGACCTTCCGCACGAGCCGATAGCCGAAGCACCGGGGTACGTCGCAGTGCCCTGGGATGCCGTCGACGCGTGGTTCGAAGAGGGCCGCAAGCTGGTGCACTACCCACCCAACCCCTACCACCGGATCGACTGCCGGCCTACCCGCCGCGGTCTGCGGGTGACGGCCGCCGACGCCGTCCTCCTCGACACCGACGAGACGGTGATCGTCTTCGAGACAGCCCTGGAGCCGCGGCTCTATGTGGATCCCGCCCGGGTCCGCACCGACCTGCTGCGGCCCAGCACGACCACGTCGTACTGCAACTACAAGGGCACGGCCACCTACTGGTCGGTGGCCGTGGGCGACACCGTCATCGCCGACGTGGCGTGGAGCTACCCCGACACCCCACCGGAATCCCTGCCGATCCAGGGGTTCCTCAGCTTCGACCCGACGCGCGTGGACGTGCTCGCCGAACTCCCTTCGTCCGGGGCGTCGGCCACGTGCGGTTGCGAACTCTGACCTGCAAAACCGAGGAAAGCGAACACCATTGGGCATCGTGACCACCACCTCCGAGACGGCCTTCACCCAATCCGCCGAGGAGGTCTACGACTTCGTCAGCAATCCGGCGAACTGGGTGAAGACGTATCCGGGCAGCGCGCACATCGGCGGACTACCGGAGCGGCTACCGCTGCGAGTTGGCGATACCTGGACCGAGGCCGGACCCGACGGCGCACAGATCTACACCTGGCACCTGGCGATCGCCATGCGACCCCGCATGTGGGTGTTCAATTCGGTGGGCCGGCTCGGCCATGACCGTGAAGGAAACGGCGGCATGGAAGGCCGCATCACCGTGCAGTATCAGTTCACCCGTCCGGGCAACGACATCACGCTGTTCAGCCGCACGATGACCATCGAGGCATACAAGGACGCCCCGCTACCGGACGCGCTGTTCCGTGTGGTCAATCCGGCCAACATCGACAGGTATCACGCCGCGGTGGGTCGGGAGCTGGCGCTCAGTTCAGGCTAGCGCCGCGCCGCCCTCGAAATCGTCGGACAGCGCCGCCGCCAACTCGAGCGTGCGGCGCCGGAACGCCGGGCGCAGCAGGTCGAAATGGATCTCGGTGCCCGCGGCGATGTGCTTGTCCCACGGCAACACGAACACCCGGCCCGGGGCCACATGCTTCTGGAACTGGTGCACCAGGTCGCCGGTGTTCACATTGGGTTTCCGCGGCCCGACGTGGTTGACCACCACGCAGGAGCGGTTCAGCAGGTCCTGGTAGCCGTTGTGCCGCAGCCAGTCCATGGTCACGGCAGCTTGCCGGGCACCGTCGATCGAGGCACTGGCCACGATGACGGCACCGGAAACCGTCGCCAGGACCCCACGGCCCGCCGAGGCGAACATATCCGCCGCGCAATCGGCCAGGATCAGGTTGTAGTGCTTGGAGACCGTTGCGGTCGCGGCATTCCAATCGGCATCGTTGAACGCGCGGCTCGCGCCGCTGTACTCATCGCTGGACAGCACCTCAAGCTTGGACTCGTTCATGCTGGTGAAGGCTCGGACATCGTTGTAGCGCGACAGGTCCTTGGCGGCCAGGAGGTCGCTCACCGTCGCCGCGGACTGCCGTCCCACCCGGTCGGCCAGGTTGCCGCCGGCCGGATCGGCGTCGACGGCGAGGATGCGGTCGCCGCGCACGGCGCTGAGCACCGATCCGAGCGCGACGGTGACGGCGGTCTTGCCGACGCCGCCCTTGAGGCCGAAGACACCGATCTGATGGGATTCGCGGGCCGTGCGGCGCACCCTCGCGTACAGATCCAGTTCGTAGAGTTCGTCGCGGGAGAGCCCGAGGTTGAGGCGGGTGGTGACATAGACCGCCCGCCGCCAGCCGCGTCGTGGCTGCATCTTGACCGAGGAGCGGACACCGACGCGGGAGAGGTTGTCGATGGCGCGCGGCTCGCCGGGTGCGGCCAGCGGGATCGGTTGCTCCAGGATCCAGCTCCCGGCCGAGGACGACCCGCTGATCGGACGGCCCGGAACCACGGGCAGCTTGGCGGTGATCTCCGCTTCGCGGGGGGCGGCGAAATTCGAGGTCAGAACGATCGGTGGCGTCGATACCCTGGTGTCGCCGTGCCGGGACCGCCCGCTCGGCAGCGCCGCGACCGGTCCGCCCAGCAGCGCGTCAAGCCCGCCGTACGCCAGCGGGTCCCGGGCATGCTTGGCATCGCCGGAGTACATGAGCCGGTCGTCGTCGGCCGACATGTTTACCTCTCAATCGCTCACTCGCTCCCGACGCGACCAGGTTGACCCTCGGGTGCACCGCCGAGGCCGTCGGCGCACCGGCCGCACCGAATTGTCCGCGCGAGTTTTCACTTGCAACAGACCTGCATTATTGCCCACAACGTCGATCACAACCACTGCCGAGCGCCCGCCGGGGTGCCCCAGCTACCAGCTCAACCGTGCAGCGCACGGCGCACCGCCGCGCCCTGTAACGCGAACAGTTGTTGGCTGACCTCCCACTCCGGAAGCAGCGAATCGAAGCCGTGGCACGTCCCGGGAAACAGATGCAGTTCCGTGGCAACGCCCGCGGCCAACAGCCGACGCGCATAGTCGAGCGCTTCGTCGCGAAGCGGATCGAGCTCCGAACAGGTGATCAGCGCCGGCGCCACACCGGTCAGTGTGGCGGCGCGGGCCGGCACCGCCGCCTCCGGCACGTCCCGGCCGCCCACATAGTGCCGCCACATCGCGATGGTCGCCGGACCGTCGAAGCCCGGTGTGTCGGCGAACTCCTCCTTCGACCGGGTGGGCCGGTCGTCGAGCACCGGCTGGTGCAGCGACTGGAACACGATCGGTGGCGCGGAACCGGCTGCGGAGTGCTGTGCCAGCAGCGCGGCCAGAGCGCCGCCCGCGCTGTTGCCGGCCACCGCGATGCGGCCCGCGTCGATGTCGAGCTCTGCGGCCAGCGTGGCCGCCCAGTTGAGCACCACCATCGCGTCATCGAAGGCGGCCGGATACGGATACTCCGGTGCCAATCGATAATCCATCGAGATCACGGTGCACCGGGCTCGCCGGGCCAACTCCACACACTGGATCTGGTCGGTGTCGAGGTTGCCCAGGACGAAGGCACCCGAATGGCAGTACACCACCGCGGGCGACGGCGAGGGTCCGCCGCGATAGATCCGCACCGGAATGGTGCGACGTCCGAGCGCGACGCGGGCGCCGACGATCTCCACGCCCGGCGTGTCCAGGACCTGCGCAGCGTCACGGCGCCGCTGATCCAGTGAGGAACGCACCACGCCCAACTGGTCCGTGGTCAGATCGGTGCGCGCCTCGGCAAATCCGTGCAACGCGGGGTCGAGGCGCTCCAGCCAGGGCATGGCTCAGCCGTCCGTCCAATCGGCGGCCGCGGAGACCGGGGCCGGGTAGTTGGTGTGCGGTTCGAAAGTGTAGTCGGCGGACCGGAACCGGCGGGTCATCGACCAGAATGCGCGGGCGCTGCGTGGCCATTGGGTGACCACCCGGCCGCTGGGCGCCCGGAAATAGCTGCTGCACCGGGTCAGCCACACCGTGCCCTGCATCCACCGGTCGATGTCGGCGAGAAACGCGGCCATGGCGCTGGGACGCACCGCCACATAGGACTTGCGTTTGCGCCGAAGGTGTTTCAGTGCCCGCACCACGTAGCGGGCCTGCGCCTCCAGGATGAAGATGACGCTGTTGGAGCCGACATTGGTGTTGGGCCCGTACAGCATGAAGAAGTTGGGGAAACCGGGCACCGCCATCCCCAGGTAGGCGAATGCCCCGTCACTCCAGGTGTCGTGCAGCGACACCCCGTTTTCGCCGGTCACCTCGATCTGCCCCAGGTAGTCGGCGGCCGCATACCCGGTGGCGCACACCACCACATCGACGTCGAGTTCCCGACCGTCCTCGGTAACCAGCGACCGGGCCCGCAACGCACGGGCCGGGCTGGACACCACCTCGACGTTGGGCCGGGTCAGGGTCGCGATGAAATCCGGCGAGAACACCAGGCGCTTGCAGCCCAGCGGATGGTCCGGGGTGAGCCGGGCCCGCAATTCCTCGTCGGCCACGGTTGATTCGAGGAGGTTGAGCGCGAGCGCCTTGAATTCCTGCGTCTTGTCGCTGCCGTTCTCGATGACAGCGATGTTGGACTCGCTGCGCAGCCAGAGCCGGGTCCGGTAGATCTTCTTCGCGAACGGCATATGGGCGAACAGCCAGCGCTCCCGCTCGGTGTACGGCCGGTCGGGTTTCGGCAGCACCCAGGTCGCCGAGCGCTGGACCGAGTACACCTTCTCGGCGACCTTCGCCATCTCCGGAACCACCTGGGAGGCAGTCGATCCGGTGCCGAGTACGGCTACCCGCGCCCCGTCGAGGTCGACGCTGTGGTCCCACTCCGCGGTGTGCATGAGGGTGCCGGTGAACGGTTCCTCGGCCACCAGATCAGGTTGCAACGGTTGGGTGAACAGGCCGATCGCCGAGACCACGATGTCGAAGCGGTGCTGCGCCCCGGCCGCGGTGGTCAACACCCAGTTGTTGGCGTCGGAATCCCACCGCGCCGCGATGATCTCGGTGTTCAGCTGCAGGTGCGAGCCCAGGCGGTAGCGCTCGGCGCACCGCTCGAAGTACTCCAGGATCTCTGGCTGCCCAGCCCACAGCCGGCTCCAGCCGGCGTTGGGATCGAAGGAGTAGGAGTACAGGTGTGACTTCACGTCGCAGGCCAGGCCCGGATAGGTGTTGATCCGCCAGGTGCCACCGACCCCGTCTTCGCGGTCGAAGATGGTGAAATCGTCGAAACCCGCCTTTTTCAGGAAGATTCCGAGCGCCAGCCCGCCCGGGCCGGCACCGATGATCCCCACCGAGGGTGAGCTCGACATGCGCACTATCCGATCTGCAGACATTGGCCGCCGTCGACGAGGAGCTCGGAGCCGGTGATGAAGGTCGCCTGGCCGGACAACAGAAATGCCACGGCATCGGCGATTTCGGTCGGCTTACCCAACCGCCCGAGGGTGGCCCGGTCGACCAGCCGGGCCTGAGTCGACTCGTCGAGCATCGGTGTCTCGACAGGCCCGGGGAACACCGCGTTGACCCGGATACCGTCGCGGCCCAGTTCGGCGGCGGCCAGCTGGGTGAGGCCGCGCAGCGCCCACTTCGACGACCCGTAGGCCGCGTAGTACGGGAACGGCCGGACGGCGCCGGTGCTGCAGGTGTTCACCACGGCAGCGCCTTCGGCCTGCCGGAGGGGCTCGAGGGCTGCCTGCAATCCGAGGAAGGGGCCCAGGCAGTTGACCCGCCAGGATCCTTCGAATCCGGCCGGCGTTTCCTCGGCGATCGAGGCGCGGTGCAGCACACCGGCGTTGTTGACCAGCGCGTTGAGCCCGCCGAACCGCTCGACGGTGGCCCGCACCGCGGCCTGCCACTGCTCGGCCGAGGTCACGTCCAGCTGGACGGCCAGCACCTGGTCACCGAATTCGGCTGTGCTGGTGGCCAGTTCGTCGATCAGCAGATCAGCTGCTGTCACCCGGTAGCCGTCGGCCACCAGCCGGCGCACGATGGCCGCGCCCTGGCCACGCGCGGCGCCGGTCACCAGCGCAACCCGATCGCCGCTCGGCACTGCTCCTGCGTTCAGTTGTAGCCTCCTCGTTCGGCGCCAGTCGCGGCCTGCCCGGATGCGGACGGACCACCGGCGTTTCCTGCTGCTTCGTTGAGGTGCTCGGCGGCACCGCGGCGTAACGCCTGGGATTCCGAGGCCAAGGTGATCATCTGGAAACCAAAGTCGGCCATCGCTTTTCCGAGTTTTCCTGCCCCGGCATGGATTCCGGCGACCAGTCCGGCCGCGCGGGCGGCGGTCTGCGCGGTGACCATCGCCGCCCGCACCTCGGGGTGCGTCCAGGCGTCGGAGAGTTGGTATCCCATCGAGATGGCCAGATCCGCCGGGCCGACGTAGATCCCGGTGAGGCCGGGCACCGCACAGATCTCCTCGGCGGCGGCCAGACCCCGCGCGGTCTCGATCATCGCGAACACACTCACCCGGGCCTCCAGCTCGGCGGTGTCGTGTCCCAGGCCAGCCCGCAGCGGCCCGAAGCTGCGCACCCCGGCTGGGGCGTATCGGGTGGCGGCGACCGCCGCAGCGGCCTGCCCGGCGGATTCCACCATGGCGATGA
This sequence comes from Mycobacterium sp. DL99, assembly GCF_004762045.1. Taxonomy (GTDB): domain Bacteria; phylum Actinomycetota; class Actinomycetes; order Mycobacteriales; family Mycobacteriaceae; genus Mycobacterium. Next base: position 2,461,420 of record NZ_SJOM01000007.1, on the reverse strand, counting down.
TCACCGCGTCGGCGCCCGCGTCGAGCACCCGGCCGATCGGTGCGGGGTCGGCGGAGGGCAACCGCACCGCCGTGGCGATCGGCACATGCTCGAGCCGCCGCAACAGCAGGGCTACGTCCGCGTCATCGAGATACCCGTGCTGGACGTCGAATCCGACGTAGTGGTAGCCCGCCGCCGCGAACTCCTCGGGACCGAGGATCGTCGGCCCGACCACCCAGCCACCCCAGACCTGGGCGTTGGCCGCCAGCGCCTCCTGCAGTCGGCTGGAGTTCATCGGGTGATCGCGATCTTGACGCGCTCGGGCACCGGACGGCAGGCCAGTTCGAACGCGGCCTGCACATCGTCCGAGCCGAACGTGTGGGTCACGTAGCGGGGTAACAGGTCGGGATGCTCCCGGGCGAAGTCGTCGGCCCGGCGCAGCACACGCTGACGGTCGAGTGTGACACCGGATTTCAGGGTGAGGTTGTTACGCAACATGGTGCGCATGCTGATCGGATAGCTGTCGTCGTCGGGCACTCCGAAGTAGAACACCGTGCCCCCGAACGCGGCGGCTTCCAACGCGTGGTTGAGCGTGGCGACCTGATGCCCGACGGCCTCGATGACGATATCGGGCTTGCCGTCCGGCCCCAGGTGCCTGACCCAACGGTCACTCGTGGCCCGGATCGCGTCGTCGACCCCGAAGTGGGCGCTTATCGAAGTACGGTCCACCGGATCGATCCCGGTGACCCGCGCGGCGCCGAAAGACTTTGCCACATAGGAGAACAGCAAGCCGATCGAGCCCTGTCCGATAACGGCGACGTGGCAGCCTTCCAGATCCGGTAGCTGCTCGACGGCGTACAGGACGCATGCCAGCGGCTGCAGGCCGACGGCCAGTTCCGGAGCCAGCGCCGGGTCGTAGGACACCAGCCCGGCTCCGTCGGCGATCACTCGCCCCATCAGGCCGTCGAAACCCGACGCCCAACCCACCACGCGCTCCCCCGGGCGGTGGTCGGGATGGCGACTGGCCAGTACCTCGCCGGCAATCTCGTGGATCGGGAAGCCGTTCATCTCCGCCGCGCAGCATCCGGTGTCCCCCGGCAGCTTGCCTTGGGTGCCACGGAATCCGGGCAGGTCGCTGCCGCAGATCCCGGCGGCCAGGAAGTCGAGCAGCACCTGGCCGTCGGTCAACGATTCGGGCGATGGTTCTGAAACATCTTGCCGCTCAAACGTATACGGGGCGACGAGCCGATACGACCACACGTCACACCTCCACGGGGATGTTGTTCCAGCCCCACTGGAAACTCGACGGCGGTCGGGACGCCGCGGCCTCGTCGATGCGGTAGTCGGGCACGCGCTTGAGGAACTCCTGGATCATGATGGTGATCTCCAACCGGGCCACGTGTACGCCGAGGCAGAAGTGCTGTCCATGGCCGAACGACAACAGCCGTTCGATGGGCCGGTTCCACACGAAATCGTCCGGATTGTCGTACTCCCGCTCGTCGCGGGCCGCCGAGGCCAACAGCGTGATGACACGCTGGCCGGGATTGATGGTGGTGCCGTGAACGGTGTACGGCCGCCGCACCGTTCGGGCGAACCACTGCGCGGGGGCACTGTGCCGGATGATCTCTTCGCGGGCGACCGGCACGTTGCCGTCGAGATCAGAACGCACGGCGGCCAACTGGTCGGGGTGCCGCAGCAACTGCCACAGTCCGGTCGCAGTGATCTTCGGGACCGTTTCGGTACCGCCGATGAACACGCCGAGCATCTGCACGGCGGCTTCGATGTCCCCGAAGGCCGACCCGTCGGGCAGCCGGAAGTCGATGAGGGCATCGGCGATCGGCACGCTGCCGTCGTGACCTTCTGCGCGCCGCCGCTCGATGATCGGGGTGAGGTAGGACAGGTAGCCGGGGCGGGCGTTGCCGACCTCGACCCCTTCCCCTGGCTGCGCGAGGCTGCCCGCGTTGACCGTGGCCAGCACCTCCGGCGCGAGATCAGCTGGTAAGCCGACGAATTCGCAGACCATCGCGGCGGCGACGATGCCGCCGTAATCCTGTGTCAGGTCGAACGCGCCGCGCGGCAGCAATTCGTCCAGACGCTCGTTGGCCAACGTCCGGATCCTCTCGGCCAGCTTGGCCGCCGAGCGCGGCCGGAACTGCGCCGACGTGCACCGCCGCACGTTCTCGTAGAGCGGCGAATCGAAGTTGGCATGGAAGGGCATGGGATGAAGCGGCGGATCGGGCACCGGGCCGTTGTTGCGGTGCGCCAGCACGTTCGCGGCCGGCAGGGTCCCCTCGGATGCGACGAAGGTTCCGTCGTTGACTCCGAGCATGTTCCAGATGTCGTCGAACCGGGACAGCGCGTACGTGTCCCATTTGTCGATGTAGTACACCGGGTGCTCGTCGCGCAGGATCCGGTAGTACGGCAGCGGATTTGCCATCACGTCCGGATCGAACGGATCGTAGGTGAAATCCTGCAGCACAGGCTGTTTCATCGCAGGCCTACTTCAGCGGTGAGGGCGGCAGGGCCGAAAGGATCGAATCCTCCCAGCCGTCACGAAGCGCGGGGGCCACGCTCATCCAGGTGACGATCTCCGCGGGCGGGTTCCCCTTCCACGACGGGTAGTGGTTCTCGAAACAGTCCCAGTCGTCGTCAAGTGCCCAGTAGTGGATCACCTCGTTGAACCGGAAGGTGGTGATGAACGAGCCCAGCCAGCGCTTGCCGGTGCTTTCCGACCACGGCACATACAACCGCTCGAGTTCCCGGATGTAATCGTCCTGGCGCCCGGGCTTGGTCTGCATGATCTCCTGAATCACCAGGCCCGCACCGAAGTTCGCCTCCTGGAGCTGCGCGAGCGTCCTGTTGTACTTGCCGGCGTACATGATCCGTCCCTCACCGCGGGCCCCGAGCTCGGACAGGTATGCCGCCCACTGGAGTGCGGGCTTCTCATGACTGCCGCCGATCGCCTGCGCCTTGCCGATGCGGGCGTAGTCGGCGAATGCGTCGATCTCCCAGATGATCGTGACCTGCGGCCAGTGCCCGTTGTAGGGCGTGGTTTCCCAGATCGCGAACAATCGGGCGCCGAGGTCCTCCATCATCGGTCGGTAGACCTCCACGAAGGTCTCCGTAAATTGGTCGGTCCGCCCCGACCCCAGGTCGATGGTCTCGTGCAAATACAGCAGCGTGTGGCCGTAGAACTTCTTCATCACGACGCTCCGATAGTTGACAGTGGCACCATGCGAGCGTGACACTTGAGGCGTGTTTTGTAAAGGCGCGAGGACATGACGGCGGGAACCGAACAAACCGGGACAACCCAACTGGCGCATGGTTTCTGTTTCGGCGAGGGACCGCGCTGGTTCGAGGGCCTGCTGTGGTTTTCCGACATGCTCGGCGAGGCGGTACACACGGTCACGCTGTCAGGCTCCATGACCGCCCTGCCCGTCCCCGGACATTCGCCCTCCGGGTTGGGTTTTCGGCCCGACGGCACCCTGCTGATCGTGTCCACCGAGCGCCGCCAGGTGCTGCGTTACGACGGCGATACCGTCGAGCTGCTGTCCGACCTCAGCGACCTGGCCCCCGCGGCCCTCGGTGACATGGTGGTCGACGCGCACGGCCGGGCCTATGTCGGATCGCAGGCCCGCACCGACGGGGTGATCGTGCGCATCGACCCCGATGACCAGGTCACCGTGGTCGCCGAACATCTCGACTTTCCCAACGGCATGGTGATCACCCCGGACGGCACCACCCTGATCGTCGCCGAGTCCACCGCGCGACGACTGAGCGCCTTCACCATCGATGCCGACGGCGGCCTCGTCGACCGGCGGGTGTTCGCCGAGGGGCTCGACGGCCCGCCGGACGGCCTCGCGATCGACGTCGAGGGCGGGGTGTGGGCGGCATTGACCTTGGCGCAGGAGTTCCAGCGCTTCGCCGCCGACGGACAGGGCGAGGCGACGGTCACGCACCGGGTCGACGCCGACGGCCGCACCGCGATCGCGTGCGCCCTGGGCGGCGCCGAGGGACGCACCCTGTTCCTGGTCACCACCACCGACGCCTATCCGGAACGCCTGATCGGCACCAAACTGTCGCGGGTCGATGCGCTCATGGTCGAAACCCCCGCACCGGGCGATCACGACACCCATCATCACCACTGAACGGTAGATATGTCTGATTCTTACTACGAACTGATCGACGAGAACGACGCGGCCGGTGAGAGGTTCCGCGCGACCGACATGGCCCGCGGCACCTGGTCGGCGGCCATCCAGCACGGTGCGCCGGTGTCGGCGTTGCTGGTGCGGGCGCTGGAACGCTGTGAGTACCGCGCCGACACCCGGTTGAGCCGGGTCGCCATCGATCTGATGGGCGGCGTGCCGTCGGAAGGCGACCTGTGGGTGCGCGCACAGCTGGAACGGCCGGGCAAGCAGATCGAACTGGTCAGCGCCGAAATGCTGGCACCCGGACCCGACGGTGCTCCCCGGGTGGTGGCGCGGGCCAGCGGTTGGCGGATGTTGCAACTGGACACCACCGCGCTCACCCACACCGGCGTCGAGCCGCTACCGCCGCTGGAGCAGGCCCGCGGCCGCGACATGGCCAAGAACTGGGAGACCAACTACGTGCACAGCGTGGATTGGCGCTGGCTGACCGTGCCGCAGGCGCCCGGCCCGGGTGAGTCCTGGCTCAAGCCGACGGTCGACGTGGTCAAGGGCGAGCTGATGACACCGTTGCAGCGGTTGTTCGCGGTGGCCGATGACGCCAACGGCATCGGCTCCAAGATCGACATCCGCAAGTGGACGTTCCTCAACACGGACCTGGTCGTGCACATCCACCGGGTGCCCGACGGGGAGTGGATCGGCATCCGCGCCGACACCAGCTACGGACCCGACGGCATCGGTGCCACGGTGGGGACGCTGTTCGACCAGACCGGCGCGGTGGGCGCGATCCAGCAGTCGGTGCTGGTGCGTCCCCGACCGCCCAAGCCACCCCGCGACTAGCCGGGCAACCAGCGAGTCGCGGTTCAGGTCGGCCACACTGGCCACTCCCATCAGGGTCAGCGTCGAGCGGACCTCGGCGGCCAGGATGTCGAGCACCGCACCCACCCCGGCACCGCCGGCCACCGCCAGCCCGTAGATGTGGGGCCGGCCGATCATCACGGCATCGGCGCCGAGCGCCAGTGCCGTCACGATGTCACTACCTGATCGCACACCGCTGTCGAGCAGCACCGTGGCGCGGTCGCCGACGGCGTCGGCGATGTCGGGCAGTGCGTCCAGTGCGGCGATCACGCCATTGAGTTGGCGCCCACCATGATTGGACACCACCACCCCGGTGGCTCCCACGTCATCGACCGCACGCACCGCATCGTCGGGTTCCAGCACGCCCTTGACCACGAACGGGCCGTCCCAGCGCTCACGCAGCGCGGCCACGTCACGCCAGCTCAGGTCGGGCCGGATCCGGCGGTTCTGGATGCTGACGGATTCCACGGCGCCCTTCGCGCCCGCCGTGTGAGTGAGGCTGCGCATCGTCATCCGCTGGTGGCGCAGGAGCCCGTACCACCACCTCGGCCGGATCGCGGCGTCGGCGATGCGCCGCGGGGTGAGGATCGGCGGGTGGCCCATGCCGGTGCGCCGCTCCCCGGTCCGGTTGCCCTGCACCGGAACGTCGACAGTGACCACAAGGGTGCGATAGCCGGAGTCCCGGGCCCGGCTGAGCATCGAATCCGAGAACGGGCCGTCGCCCCAGGGATACAGCTGGAACCAGTGGTCGGCCGAGGTGCCCGCCGCGACCTCCTCGACGGAGTACGACGACGCGGTCGACAGCGTCAGCCGGGTCCCCGCTCGTTCGGCGGCCTGCGCGGCGGCCAGTTCACCCGACCAGTGCGCCAACCCGGTGAGGCCGGTGGGGGCCAGCAGCACCGGCAGTTCGAGTCGCTGACCGTCGATCGTCACCCCCAGGTCAGCGCCGGAGTGACCGGCCAGAACCCGTTGGCGCAGATTCCAATTCGCGAAGGCGCTGCGATTGGCGCGCAAGGTGCGCTCATCTTCGGCGCCGCCGTCGAGATAGGCCCACACCATGGCGGGCAGCGCCTGGCGCGCCGCGTTCCGGTAGTCCTCGACGCTGACCAGCGGCGCCGGGGTCCGCAGCCGGTATTGGAAGGCCGGGCTCATTTGATCGCGATGGGCGTGACCGGTGACCCCACGGCATGGCTGATGCGCAGCGGCGGCGCCACGAACAGGAAACTCCAGATGCCGTCACCGGCACAATCGGCGCTCAGTGCGTCGAGGTCGAGGATCTCGGCGAGCGGCATGCCCATGTCGCGGATCAGGATGCAATGCAGCGGCAGCGTCTCCCCCGTTTCGCTGGGGATCACCTCGATGGCCCAGTTGTCGCTGCCCACCGCCGCGACGCCGCGGTCACGCAGCCAACGGGCGCAGTCGATGCCCAGGCCCGGCTCAGTGGACATCCAGTCGTCGCGGCCCTTCGCCAGCAGTCGCCCTCGCCAACCGGTGCGCACCAGCAGGAAGTCGGCCTCTCCAACGGTCACGCCCTGTGCCGCTTCAGCGGCCTCGAGGTCGGCCGGGGTGATCGCGGTGCCGGCTTCGAGCCAGTCCACTCCGTGCAGCCGGGCAATGTCGAGCAACACCCCGCGACCGGCGATCCGGTCGGTGAACGCGTCCACGGCCAGGTGCCGCGCTCCTGCACGGGACCCGACCTCGTCGGCGGAGTGCCCGTTGTAGAGCTTGCCGTCGTAACCGACGTGCGACAGCGCGTCCCACTGGGTTCCGGATTGCAGCGGCATGATGATCCAGTCGTCGGCCACCTGCAGGCCGTGCGGCTCGAAGTCGCTGTGCTGCATCGACATCAGGTGCACCGGGTTGTTCCGGCCGCCGATACCGCTCTGCGGCCCGTCTTTGCCCACCGGGATGCTCAGCTGGAACACCTTGCCCGAACGGACTTCACCGGCCGCGGCCCGCACGTGGCGGGGCTCGACGAGATTGAGTGTGCCGATCTGGTCGTCGGGGCCCCATCGACCCCAGTTCGACAGTTCGCGGCCGAGATCCTTGAAACTCACGCTTTACAGAATGGCACAAAATTGTCAACATGGCAGCCATGGTCGCCACCCATTTTCCGCTGCTGTCGTTCGACACCACCGACCCGGCGTTCGTCGCCGATCCGTGGGCGCGATACCGCGAGATCCGGGAGCTGGGCGGGGTGGTCTTCAACGAGCGGATCAACCGCTGGATGGTCGGCGAGTTCGACCTGCTCAAGCAGATCCTCAGTGCACCTTCACGGTTCGGCTCCGAACGCGGCCAGGTGGAGCACGCGGCGGTGTTCGGCGGGCCGACGATGGAGTTCTACGACGGCCCGCACCACGACCAGATCAGGTCGATCTGGTCCGGCGATTTCCGGCCCAGGATGCTGGCGCGGATGCGTCCGGTGATCACCGACATCGTGCGGGCCAGGCTGGAACCGGTCGCCGCCAGGCTACGCGCCGGGGAAACCGTCGAGGTGGTCTCGGAGCTCACCCGCGGTATCCCGACCGAGGTGATCGCGCACATGCTCGGTGTGGAACCGGAGATGGTCGGCCAGTTCACCATGTGGAGCGACGCGATGGGCGCCTCGGCCGAGGGCTACAGCATGCCCGGTGAGCACGGTGCCGAGTTGATTGCCGCGGGGAAACACGCCACGGCCCAACTGAATTCCTACATCCGCGAACAGTTGCCCCGCCGGGGTTGCCCAGCCGACGACAGCTGGGATCTGATCGGGACGATGGTCGGCCACGAATATGCCTGCGAGCACATGACCGAACAGGAGATCGTCGCGAGCAACACCCAACTGGTGTTCGCCGGCAACGAGACCACGGCCAAGCTGCTCGCCCAGATCGTGGCGACGCTTGCCGTTCATCCGGATCAGCGCCGAATCCTCCAGTCGGATCGCACCTTGGCCCTCGACGCGGTGGAAGAGGTGCACCGCCTGGAAACGGTGTCGCACTCCATCTTCCGTGATGTGGTCGGTGATGGCGTGACCGTCGGTGACGTCGCCGTCGCCGACGGTGAGCGGATCACCCTGCTGCTGGGCGCGGCCAACCGAGATCCGCGACGCTGGGAGCGTCCCGACGACTTCGACATCACCCGCCGCAAGCTGTCCCACCTGGGATTCGCTTTCGGCCTACACAGCTGCCTCGGGATGAACCTGGCCCGCCTGGAGGCCCAGATCTTCCTCGAGGAACTGATCGACACTGTGGGTGACTGGCAACTGGCCGGCCCGCTGGACTACGGCACCAACTACACGGTGCGCGGGCCGGGCCGGGTGCTGGTGTCACTGGGCTGACACCTCACTCTCCGACTGGCCAGTTATGACACGAATTCTGGGAAACCGTGTGCCACAACTGGCCACTCACCCGGTTCAGCCCCGTAGCCGCAGCGCCGTCGCCGGGCATTGAGTCACGGCCTGCTGCAACCGTTCCCGATCGCTTTCCGGGTGATCATCGCCGTGGATGGACACCCAACCCTCGTCGGAAACCTCGAATACGTCCTCGGCGATCGATTCGCAGATGCCATGCCCGGTGCACTTGCCCAGATCGACTTCGACGCGCATCGGGTGCCGACCTACGCGACGTGCGCGGGCACGCGCTTGATGCCGTGCACGAAACTGCTGTACAGCAGTTCGGGCTCACCGAATTCGACGGTCTTCAGCCGGGTCAACAACTCGCGGAACAGGTGTCGCAACTCGGTCTTGGCCAGCTGGTTGCCCAGACAGAAGTGCGGACCACCACCGCCGAACCCGACCTGCGGATTGGTTGAGCGGCTCAGGTCGAAACGCTGCGGGTCGGTGAACACCGACTCGTCCCGGTTGCCCGAGCAGTAGAACAGCCCCACCTTCTCGCCTGCCCTGATCTGCTGGCCGGCCAGCTCGACGTCCTCGGTGGCATGCCGGGCGAACTGGATCACCGGTGTGGCCCACCGCACGAATTCCTCTGTGGCAAGACCGATCCGGTTGTCGAAATCCTCCAACAGCCAATCCTTCTGGTCCGGATTGGCCGCCAGCGCCATCATCGCGTGAGTGGTGGTCTGCTTGGTGGTGTCGTTGCCCGCCGAGGCCAGCAGGATCAGGAACGCGCCGATCTCCTCGTCGGTCAGCCGGTGCCCGTCGACCTCGGCGTTGACGATGCTGGTCATCAGGTCGTCACCGGGATTGGCCCGCCGGAACTTGGCCAGCTCCACCCCCGTGCTCGAGATCAGCATGATCTCGTTGATGGTGGCCATGGCGCGTTCTTCGAGCGAGGAGTACTCGTCATCGCTCATGCTGAACAGCTTCTCGGCGGCCTTGGCCAGCGCGGGCTGATCGGCGGTGGGCACACCGAGCATGTCGGAGATCGTCCGCATCGGAAGCTGCGCCGAGCACGCTTCGACGAAGTCGACGTCGCCTGCGCCGATCAGATCGTCGACGACGGCGACGGCGTTGCGGTGAATCTGCTCCTCGATCTTGCGCACATTGCGCGGGGTGAACGCCGAGCTGATCAGACGCCGGTACGTGGTGTGCTCAGGCGGATCCATCATCAGGAAGAAGGTGGCGAACTTCTGCACGTCGGCCGGCATCGGGTCCAGCGCGACACCCTGGGTCGAGGTGAACAGCTCAGGATGCTGGCTCACGAACTGGATGTCGGCTCGGCGCGTCACCGCCCAGAAACCGGGCTCTTCGACGTCGAACATCGTCGACAGCGGCTGGTGCCAGCTCAGGCCCGCACCGGCGCGCAACTGCGCGAATGTCTCGTCACGCTCGGCGAATGACCGGCTCCAGAAATCGTGCGACGTGATGTCGAATGGGCTGTATTCGCGTGCCTGCGGTGAGCTGGCAACTGTCACGGTGTTCCCTCCTGCACGGGCGTCCGACGACGGTGTCGCGCCGCGAATCAGCGTGACAGTTCGCCGATAGTTTGTAAAGCTGTGGGTATGGCGGAAACATCGTCCATCGACGACGACAGCAGCACCCGCGGACGAATCCTGGCCGCCACCGCCGAGGTACTCGGGGCCAACGGGATGACCAAGCTCAGCCTGTCAGAGGTCGCCACGCAGGCCGGGGTTTCCCGGCCCACGCTCTACCGCTGGTTCGCGTCCAAACAGGAACTGCTCGACGCATTCGTGGTGTGGGAGCGCAGGCACTACGAACAGGCCGTGGCGAAGGCCTCCGCGGACCTTCCCGAGGACGAACACCTGGACGCCGCGTTGCGCACGGTCGTCGAATATCAGCAGTCCTACCCCGGACTGCGCATGGTCGACATCGAACCCGAACATGTCATCAAGCGGCTCGCCCAGGTGATCCCGCTGATGCGGGAGCGTCTGCAACGGCTGACTTCCGGGCCGGATGCCGACATCGCCGCGGCCACCGCGGTGCGGGTGGCGGTCTGCCACTACCTGGTGCGCAGCGATGACGCCGATGAATTTCTCGCGCAGTTACGCCATGCCGCCAGAGGGAAACATCAGCACTGACCAGGGCATTTCACAGCCGGCGCTACCCTGGGCTCGGTGACGGACTCAGCTGATCCCATCGTCGGGCTCGACCTGGCCGAACAAGCCGCGCTGGGCAGCGGCGCCAGCTTCTGGACCACCAAGGCGATCGGCGCGGTGCCCGCGATCGTGCTGACCGACGGCCCGCACGGGGTGCGCAGGCAATCCGGCAGCGCCACAGATCATCTGGGCCTGTCCGGCAGTGAGCCGGCGACCTGCTTTCCACCCGCGGTCGGACTCAGCCAGACCTGGGATCCCGAATTGGTGGAGCGAGTCGGCCGGGCGCTGGGCGATGAAAGCCGCGCGCTCGGCGTGCATGTGCTGCTCGGGCCGGGAGTCAACATCAAGCGTGACCCGCGGTGCGGGCGCAATTTCGAGTACTACTCGGAGGATCCGCTGCTCTCGGGGGCGCTGGGCGCGGCGTGGGTGCGCGGGGTGCAGAGCCGCGGTGTCGGTGCATCGCTCAAGCATTTCGCGGTGAACAACGCCGAGCACGACCGGATGCGGGCCAGCTCGGACGTCGACATCCGCACGTTGCGTGAGATCTACCTGCGGACATTCGAGATCGTGGTGCGCCAGGCCGAGCCCTGGACCGTGATGTGTTCCTACAACCGGATCAACGGGGTCTACGCGTCGGAGAACGCCTGGCTGCTGACCACGGTGCTGTGCGACGAATGGGGTTTCGACGGCGTGGTGGTCAGCGACTGGGGCGCGGTGGCGGACCGGGTCGTGGCCGTGGCCGCGGGCCTGGACCTGGAGATGCCGACGAGCGGCGGTGTCTCCGACGCTGAGGTGGTGAACGCGGTACGCGCCGGGCAGCTGGACCCGGATGTCGTCGCCCGCGCCGCGGGGCGCATCGCTCGACTGACCCAGCGGGTCACCGAAACAGGCACCACCGCAGCGTCATTCAGTTCGGTCGATATCGATGCACACCACGAGCTGGCACGCGAGGCGGCGCAGCGGGCCATCGTGCTGTTGAAGAACGACGGTGATCTGCTGCCGCTGGCGCCGTCACCGCTGGCGGTCATCGGTGGATTCGCCCAGGAGCCGAGATATCAGGGTGGCGGCAGTTCTCATGTGAATCCGACGCGCCTCGACATCCCGCTGGACGAGATCCGCAGGCTCGCAGGCGATCACCCGGTGAGCCATTGTGCGGGAAGCGATATCGCGGCCGCGGTCACCGCCGCCGAATCCGCCGAAACCGCGATCGTATTCCTCGGCCTCACCTCCGAAGAGGAGTCCGAGGGCTACGACCGCGAGCACATCGATCTGCCCGCCGCTCAGCTCGACCTGCTACGCGCCGTCGTCGAGGCCCAGCCCCGCACCGTGGTGGTGCTGTCCCACGGCGGCGTGGTGCGCCTCGACGCCGTTGCCGGCCTGGCCCCGGCCGTCGTGGACGGTGCCCTGCTCGGGCAAGCCGGAGGTGGCGCGCTGGCGGATGTGCTGTTCGGCGTCGTCAACCCGTCGGGTCGGCTGGCCGAGACCGTGCCGTTGCGGCTGCCGGATTCTCCTGCCTACCTCAACTTTCCGTCGGAATCCGGCCATACGGTCTACGGCGAGCGGATGTTCGTCGGCTACCGCTGGTATGACACGCGGGACATGCCGGTGGCGTTCCCATTCGGCCACGGCCTGTCCTACACCCGGTTCGACTACTCCGGCCTCGAGGTCAACGCCGTCGGCGATGGACTGTCCGTGCGGCTGACGGTGGCCAACACCGGCACCCGGTCAGGCCGTGAGGTGGTGCAGGTCTATGCCGGGCTACCCGGCTCCGCTGTCGGCAGGCCTGTCCGGTGGCTGGCCGGTTTCACCGCGGTGACGGTCGAGCCGGGCGAGCAATGTGCCGTCGAGATCCCGGTCAGCCGAAGCGATCTCGCGTACTGGAGCACGACTGCCGGGCGCTGGGTTGTCGAGCCCGGCGAGTACGCGGTGTCGGTCGGCGCATCGAGCCGGGATCTTCGGCTGACGGCGACGGTGACGTTGGCCGGCGATGAACCGACCCAGCCGTTCACCCGCGATTCAACGCTGGGCGAGCTGCTTGCCGACCCGGCGGCGGCGCAGACCATTCTCGCGATACTCGGCGACGCCTCCCCGTTCGGCACTGCCGATTCCGCACTCGGCAGCAATCTGCTGCGGATGCTCGAATCGGTGCCGGTCGGGCGGATGGCCGCCTTCTCGGCAGGCAAGGTCACCCGCGAGCAGCTCGATCAACTGCTCGCGGGAATCAACGCTCAGCGATCCTGATCGCCCGCAGCTCGGCCAGGATCTCGTCGGTGTGCGCGCCGAGCGTCGGGGCGACCATGCGCGGCTGCCACGGGGTGGCCGAGAAGTCGGCCGGGCTGGCCACCATCGGCACCGTCGAAATCCCGTCGGGGACTTCGACAATCCCACCTGCGGCGTGGAACTGTTCGTCGGCGATCACGTCGTCGAGACTGTTGATCGGTGACCAGAAGAAGTCGGGTTCACCGTCGAACAGGGTGGCCCAGTGCTCCATCGGATGCTCAGCGAAGATGGCGTCCAGATCGGCGATCAGCTCGCGGGCGTTGACGTATCGATCACGCGCGGTGGCGAAACGTGCGTCGGTCAGCCAGTCTTCGCGGGCCACCACCCGACACAATGCGGGCCAGTGCCGGTCCCCCTGCAGCCCGACGATCCAGAACCGACTCCCGTCACCGGCGGTGTAATTGTTCATGCACGGGTTGGCCATCGCCTCACGCTGGCCGATCGCGATCTGCTCACCGCTCATCAGCAGCGTGTTGAGATCGAAGCTGACGGTGTAGGCGCCTTGGCGGTACAGCGAGGTGCTGACCAATTGGCCAGTCCCCGTGCGGTTTCGGGCGAGCAACGCGGCACACACCGCGGCCGCCAGCGTCATCCCCGCGGAGTGGTCCCCCATCCCGCCGCGCTGAAACGGCGGAGTGTCCCCGGGCCGGGTGAGCAGGTCGGCCAGCCCGGCGCGGGCCCAGAAGGCGGCGACGTCGTAGGCGGCCCGGTCCGCCTCGGGTCCGCTCAGTCCGTATCCGGTGATCAACCCGTACACCAGGCGCGGATTGCGTGCCGCGACGGTCTCGAAGTCGAGTTCCAGCCGCCGTAATGCGGCGGGCCGCACGTTGGTCAGGAAAACGTCTGCGGTGGAAAGCAATTCGCCTACGGCATCCCGCCCCTCGGCGGTACCGAGGTCGAGCACGATGCTGCGTTTGGACCGGTTGTCCATCTCGAACGGCGGGTTGGCCGCCACCCCCAGGTCCGGATCCAGTCCGAGCATCCGGCCGAATGTTCTCGCCGGGTCGCCCGACGGCGGCTCGATCTTGATGACGTCGGCGCCCCAGTCAGCCAGGAGTGCGCCGGCGGCCGGTGCGGCCACCCAGACGCCCAACTCGATGACCCGAAACCCCTCCAACGGACCCGCCATCACCACTCCTTCCCGAAACCGCTTTACAATCGGTCGCAAATTTGTAAACTTGGCGAATGCTCACACCGGCCCGCCACCTCGTCCCCGTCGCCGGTCTGGCCGCGCACATCGGTCACGGGGTGCAACGTATCGCAACCGATGCGGCGATCGGACGCATGCGGGCACTGCCCCGCCGGATCGCCGATCTCGATGCGGCCTACCTGTCCGAGCTCACCGGACGCAGGATCGAATCGGTGTCGGTGATCGGCGGCGATGCGGGCACGTCGTCACGCGCGCGGCTGGCGCTGTCGGGAGCAGGGGTACCCGAATCGGTGTTCGTCAAGATGCCCGCCGAAACGGCCGCCACCCGGATGATGGGTGAGCTGGGCCGGCTGGGGCACACCGAGGTTCGGTTCTATCAACAGCTGGCCGACGGCCTGCCCGGAGTTCCCCGCGCCTACGGCGCGGCCTTCGACGCCCTCACCGGGCGGTACGTGCTGGCGCTGGAGGACCTGACACTGAGCGCCTGCGAGTTCCCGGACACCCTGCACCCGCTGGACAGAGACCGGGCCGCCATGACGGTTGAGCTGCTGGCCCGGGTACACGCGGCATTCTGGGACAAACTGCCGGCCCGCACCGGCAGCGGGCCGCTGGGCTGGCTGTACTCGGCGTCGGGTGACCACACCTCGTTGATGACCGGCTCCCTACTGAAGATGTCGACCAAACGACTGGCCGAGAACACCGACATCCCGGTGGCCGATGGCCGGTTCATCGACGAGAACTACCGCGCGGCGGCGCAGCTGCTGGACCGCCCGCCGCATACCGTGATGCACGGTGACGCACATCCGGGCAATCTGTTCTTCCGCAACGGCGAGGCGGGTCTGCTCGACTGGCAGGCCGTGCGCCGTGGCCATCCCGGCCGCGAGCTGGCGTACACGCTGGTCACCTGCATGACCACGGCCGACCGGCAGGCCGCCGAGCGTGACCTGCTCGACGAATACCGCCGCGCACTGGCGGCGGCCGGCGGCCCCTCCCTCGACCACGACGAGTTGTGGGAGCGTTATCGCGTCGGTGCGATCTATGCGTATGCCGCACCCGTCATCACCGCGGGCCTCGGCGGCATGCAGGACGAAGACATCGCACTGGAGGGCGCCAGACGCGGTGTGGCAGCTTTGGCCGACCTGGAGACTGTGGCAATACTCAAGAAGTTGCTGTGATGGTCCTACCATTTGGTGAACCACGATCAACCAAGGCCTGGACGTGAATGAACCTGTAACCGCGCAGCGGGGCACATCAGCCGAAGACACCTCGACGCGCCATCGAATCCTGGTCGCAACGGCCGAGGTACTGGCCCGCAGCGGCCAGACCAAGCTGAGCCTTTCCGAGGTGGCACTGCAGGCCGGGGTGTCTCGGCCGACGCTCTACCGCTGGTTCGCCGACAAGCAGGAACTTCTCGACGCCTTCGGCACCTATGAGCGTGAGATGTTCGACCACGGCATGAGCCGCGCCACCGTCGGCCTGCGGGGCAACGAGAAACTCGATGCCGCACTGCGTTTCATCGTGCAGTACCAGCAGTCGTATTCCGGGGTCCGGCTCATCGACATCGAGCCCGAAGTCGTCATCACACAGCTGGCCAACGTCTTGCCGCTCATGCGGGCGCGGCTGCTCAAACTCCTGTCGGGCACCAATGCCCCGGTCAAGGCTGCCACCGCGATCCGGGTCGCAGTCTCGCACTACGTCGTGCGCAGCGATGACGGCGATCAATTCCTGGCACAGCTACGTCACGCCGTCGGGATCAAACAGCCCGACGCAAACTGACCCCTCTTCCGCTCTTCACCTTCCGCTCTTCACCTTCCGCACCTCCTGCCCGCGCGCCCACAAGACTCTACGATCGCAGAGACTTATCGATCGGTCAATCCTTTCTCCAAAGGGGTGACACGGCACGCAATTTTTGTAAAGCTGTCTCCTATGACTCAGGTGCAGAGCGACACCGGCGTGCTCGCCGGTGACGAGCGGATGCTCATCGACGGTGAGCTCCAATACACCGGCAGCGGTGCGAAATTCGACGTTGTCCACCCCGCCAGTGAACAGGTGGCCGGCCAGGCGACCGACGGCACGGTGCCCGACATCGAGCGTGCGGTGGGAGCCGCGCGCCGCGCATTCGACGAAACCGACTGGAGCCGCGACGTCGAGTTCCGCTACCACTGCCTGATGCAGCTGCACGACGCGCTGGAGGCCGAGAAGGAGCGGCTGCGCCGGGTGCTGATCACCGAGGTCGGCTGTCCGGTGACCGTCACGGGCTCGCAGATCGAGGACCCGATCGGCGAGGTCAAGCACTGGGCTGAGCACGGGAAGAACTTCGACTACGTCGTCGACAACGGCGTGCACCAGACCCAGCTCGGGCCGGCGCGCCGCAAGATCGCCTATGAGCCGGTCGGTGTGGTCGGTGCGATCACCCCGTGGAATGTGCCGTTCTACCTCAACATCGCCGAGACGGTGCCGGCGCTGATGGCCGGTAACACCGTCGTCCTCAAGCCCGCGCAGCTCACCCCGTGGTCGGGTACCGAGTTGGGCCGCATCGTCGCCGAACACACCGACATCCCGGCCGGCGTGTTCAACGTCGTCGTGTCCAATGCCAACGAAGTCGGCGCCGCACTGTCGGCGGACCCGCGGGTCGACATGATCACCTTCACCGGGTCGACCGCGACCGGGCGCGCCATACTGGCCGCCGGCGCCTCCACAGTCAAGAAGACCATGCTCGAACTGGGTGGCAAGTCCGCCCACATCGTGCTCGACGATGCCGACTTCAACTCGGCCCTGCCGATCGCGGCGATGATGGCCTGCGTCATGAGCGGGCAGTCGTGCATCCTGCCCAGCCGAATCCTGCTCCCCCGCAGCCGGTACGACGAGGGCATCGCGCTCCTCAAGGGCGCGATGGAGAACTTCCCGGTCGGGGATCCGTGGACCCCGGGCATCATGCAGGGGCCGCAGATCAGCGCCACCCAGCGCGAGAAGGTGCTCGGGCTCATCAAATCCGGCATCGATTCCGGCGCCCGGCTGGTCACCGGCGGCGGTGTTCCGGAGAACCTGCCCACCGGCTACTACACCCAGCCCACCCTGCTCGCCGACGTCGACCCCGATTCACAGGTCGCGCAGGAGGAGATCTTCGGACCGGTGCTGACGGTCACGCCCTACGACTCCGACGACGAAGCGGTCGCCATCGCCAACAACTCCATCTACGGCCTGTCCGGGGAGGTTTCGTCCGGAGATGTGGACCGGGCATTCGCCGTCGCGCGGCGCATCCGGACCGGCAACGTCACGATCAACAGCCGCAGCCACTTCGGCATCAACAGCCCGTTCGGCGGCTCCAAGCAGAGCGGCCTGGGCCGGCGCAACGGCGAGGAAGGCTTCAAGGAGTACTTCGAGTCGAAGACCATCGGGATGCCCGAGTGAGTGAGTACTCCGACATCTCGGCGCTGCTGTACCGGTACGCCCGGGCCGTCGATTCCAAGGACTGGGAGCTGTACCGCTCGGTGTTCACCGAGGACGCCCACATCGACTACTCGTCGGCAGGCGCCACCGTGGGCACCCGCGACGAAGTCGTCGACTGGTTCTCCGCGAACTTCGGGGTGATCCCGTGGAGCATGCACTACATCACCAACATCGAGATCCTCGAAACCGACGGCGACACCGCGACGGTACGGGCGATGTTCTACAACCCCATGCAGTTACCGGGGATGGCCGAGATCAGCGCGTGCGGCGGCTACTACCACCATGAGCTGGCGCGCATGCCCGACGGCTGGCGCAGCCGGAGCCTGCGCGAGGAGAATCTCTGGTTCACCAACCCGCCGGGATAGGCCGGCTGCCGAGACTGCATACAGCCCACCGACACTGCGTACAGATCGCCAATTTCCGCGAAAACGCGATCTGGGCGCAGTCTCGGCGCAGAAAACTAGCCCTCGGCGGCCAACTGGCCACAGGCCGCGGCGATTTCCAGGCCCCGGGTATCACGCACAGTGCACGACACTCCCTTGGCCTGGACGCGCTTGACGAACTCCCGCTCGACCGGCTTGGGGCTGGCATCCCACTTGCTGCCCGGGGTGGGGTTGAGCGGAATCAGGTTCACATGCACCAGCTGCCCCAGCTTGCTGTGCAGTTTCTTCCCCAAAAGGTCTGCGCGCCAAGGCTGGTCGTTGATGTCACGAATCAGCGCGTACTCGATGGACACCCGCCGGCCGGTGACGTCGGCGTAATAGCGCGCGGCATCGAGGACCTCGTCGACGCTCCACCGGTTGTTCACCGGAACCAGGGTGTCGCGCAGTTCGTCGTCGGGGGTGTGCAGGGACACGGCCAGTGTGACACCGAGGCGCTCGTCGGCCAGTTTCCGGATGGCCGGGGCGAGGCCCACCGTCGACACCGTCACCGACCGGGCGCTGATGCCGAAGCCGTTCGGCGGCGGGGCGATGATGCGCCGCACCGCGGCCAGCACCCGGTTGTAGTTGGCCAGGGGCTCCCCCATGCCCATGAACACGATGTTCGACAACCGACCGTCATGCTCCAAGCGCATGGCCGACGACGCTGACCGGACCTGCTCCAGAATCTCGGCGGTGGACAGGTTGCGCTTGAGGCCGCCCTGGCCGGTCGCGCAGAACGGGCAGGCCATGCCGCAGCCGGCCTGCGAGGAGATGCACACGGTGTTGCGCTGCGGGTAGCGCATCAGCACGGACTCGAAGGTCGTGCCGTCAACCGCACGCCACAGGGTCTTGCGGGTCTCCCCCGCATCGCACTGGATCTGCTTCACCGGATCGATCAGCGTCGGGAACAGGGCCTCGGCCACCTGGTCGCGCACCGCGGCCGGCAGATCGGTCATCTGCTGCGGGTCGGCGATGAGTCTGCCGTAGTACTGGTTGGCCAGCTGCTTGCCGCGGAACTTCGGCAACCCCAGCTCGGCGACCGCCTCGGCCCGGCCGTCCTCGTCGAGGTCGGCAAGGTGCCGCGGCGGCATGGCACGTCGCGGGGCGTCGAAGACCAGCGGTAACGGCTTACTTTCAGCAGACATAACACGTCCAGTATCCCAGCACCGTCATTGCGCGTGAACACCGCCGAGTTGTAACGTGTTCTAAAACCAGAGTGAGCGCTCTGTTTTGATGCGAGAGTGCACGAGAGGGTCAATCAGTGCCGTTCCAGGACAGCCTCCACGGCGGTCGCCAGATGTTCGGCACGGACGGCCGAGTCCATTGCAACCGAAGTAATTTCGTCACTGCCGAACACAGCCGGCAGAAACGCGTAGGAGTACACCATCCGGAATGCGGTGTCGGCAGCGGCGGCGCTGCACCCGAATCGCTCCGTGAGCACCCGGCCGAAATCCCGCGCCAAGGACCGGCTCCACTCGACTCCGTCCGCCCACATGTCCGAATCCGCCCGGCCGAGACTGACGAAGACAAAGAGCAGAGCACGATTGTCCGCGACAGCAGTCAGGAACATGGCCACGAAGCCCGACACGAACACTTGCCTGTCCGTGGCTGGATACCAAGGCGCCGAACGGTATTCGCTGGATTCGCTGAGCCGGTTCAAAAACCTGGCATGGGCTTCGACCAGGAGCTGCCGACGGTCGGCGAAGCGATGGTAGATGGCGCCGTTGGAGACTCCGGAGCGCTCACTGACCGCGGCGATGGTCAAGCCCTGCGCCCCCGACTCGGCCAGGATTTCCAGCGCGGCATCGAGCACCCGGGAAGCCGTCACCTGACTGCGTCGCTGAACCGCAGGACGCCTTCCGGGAACCTCGACAGCCTCACTCATCGCAGCCAACTGTAAATGTGTCATCGAACAAACACGAAGGAGCCGTGCGACGTGGTCGACGTTCAGAAGTTCTTATCCGACATCGCGCGCGTGGCACCCTTCGTGCCCCCGCAGGACCCGGTACCGGTCACCTTCAACTTCGACCAAGGGATTCCGTCCGCAGAGACATTCCCGATAGCCACGCTTGATCACCTGCACAGCGACGTTCTCGCCCACGACGGGGCGCGCGCACTGGAGTACGTGTCGCTGGACGTCGACGGACCCGGCGACCAGATCGTGTACGGCAATACCGGCTATACCGAGCTGGTCCTGGGCAGTCTGCACCTGCGCCGCGAACTGGCGCGGTGGCTGGGTGAGCGCAATGCGCGCACCGACCTGGGCCCGGACAACCTGATCATCACCTCCGGTTCGGTGCAGGCCATTGCCCTGGCGATCAACGCGCTGGTCAACCCCGGCGACGGCGTGCTGGTCGAGGCCGCAACATTCCCCTACGCGCTGCGGTACGCGAAAATGCGCGGCGCCGACATTCGGCCCGTGGCAATCGACGCGGACGGCCTCGATCCCGACGCGCTGTCGGCGCGTCTGGCGGAAATGGCCGCCGCGGGGGTGGTCCCGAAGCTGCTGTACATCGTCGCCACCTTCCAGCTCCCGACCTGCGTTTCGACGTCGGAACCGCGACGCCGACGCATCCTGGAGCTGGCGCAGGAGTACGACTTCCTGATCATCGAGGACAACATCTACGGCGACCTGCGCTACCACGGCGAGCCGATTCCCACGCTGCTGTCGATGGACACCACCGGCAGGGTGATGCAGTCACACGGCTTCAGCAAGACCGTGGCACCTGCGCTGCGAATCGGGTGGATGACCGGACCGCAGGACCTGATCACCGGATTGGGTTCGGTACGGCAGGACTTGGGCCCGAGCCTGTGGACCTGCCGGGCCTTGGCGCGGTTCGTCGCATCCGGTGACTTCGACAAGCAGATCGACCGCGCCAACGACGTGTACCGGCGCAAGCTCGATGTCGCGGTGGCCGCGGTTCGGGAACACTGCGGTTCCTGGGTGACGTTCTCAGTCCCCGAGGGCGGCTTCTACCTGTGGCTCAAGCTGTCCGATCAGGTCGACTGGCGCGAGGTTCGACGCCGCTCCGCCGAGGGCGGCGTGGCTTTCCGCCCGGGCGAGCGGTTCATGATCGACAGCGCCGCTTCCGACGGGGCAGGGTATCTGCGGCTGGCCTACAGCCACGTCGATGACGAGGAAATGCGAAGGGGCATAGCAATTCTCGGCGAGGCCATCCGTGAATCGGTGATCAAGTGATCGCGGACGGCCCTCGGGCCGTCGCCGAGGGTCTGATCTTCCCGGAGTGCCCGCGCTGGCACGACGGCGCGCTGTGGTTCTCCGACCAGCACGCAGGCACCGTGTTCCGGCTGGTGCCCGGGCAGGCGTGCGAGCCGGTACTCGATGTCGCCGGCCGGCCGTCGGGCCTCGGTTGGACGCCTGACGGCGATCTGCTGGTGGTGTCCATGCTGAACCGGAAACTGTTGCGTTATGACGGTCAGACCACCACGACGGTGGCCGATCTGTCGCCGTATCACCGCGGACCGAGCAATGACATGTTGGTCGACGATGCCGGCCGGGCCTACATCGGCGACATCGGCTTCGACTACTACGAAGGGGGCTCCCCCACCCCGACGAAACTCATCAGGGTGGACATGAACGGCGCGGTTCAGGTGGTCTCCGGTGACGTGCTGGTGCCCAACGGCATGGCCTTGGCCGACGGCGGAACCCGGCTCATCCTCGCCGAGTCACTGGCCCGCCGGCTCACCAGCTTTCGCCGGGATCCCGACGGCACCCTGTCCGACCAACAGGTGTTCGCCGACCTCGGACGGAGGGTTCCCGACGGGATCTGTGCCGACCCCAGCGGTGCGGTGTGGTTCGCCTCGCCCAACTCCAATGCCGTTGTCCGCGTTGACCGGACCGGCGAACAGACCCATGTCATCGGCACCGGGAACTGGTACCCGGTGGCCTGCCAGCTCGGCGGGACGCAGGGTCGCACGCTCTACATCTGCGCCTCGACGTCGGTGGCACCGACGGACACCGGCACCCCGCGATCGGGCGCCATCCTGGCGATCGAGCTCGACGAGGCGATCGCATGACCGACATTTCGAAAGAGGGACAAGCCATGAAGTTCATGTACGCGCTGTGGGGCCCGGATCTCGATCGGGTGCTGCATGCACCGCAGCTGCGCGAGGCGATCCACGCGGCCGGCGCGAGCCGTCTGCAGGTCAATGTGGACGATGCCGATGTCGCCCCCACACAGCTGCGCATCACGGCGTTCGACACTCCGGTGAACGCGGTGGTCAGCATCTGGACCGAGGCCGAGCCGACCGCGATCTCCGAACTGCTGTCCGGGGTCGCCGATCACTGCGTGGGGTGGGAGGTCGAGGAAACGGTGCGGTTGGTGCCACCGCCGGTCGCCGATGGGCAACGCACCCCGGCGCTCGCCCAGATCGGATTCCTGCGAATCCCCGCCGACCTCACCCCCCAAGAGTGGCTGCACCGCTGGCAGGGACAGCACACCACGGTGGCCATCGAGACGCAGGCGACCTTCGGCTACGTGCAGAACCGGGTGCTGCGCACGGTTCTCGGTGAGGAGCGGGTCGACGCCCTGGTTGAGGAGCTGTTCCCGATGGCGGCCATGACCGACCCGCACGCTTTCTACGGCAGCGGCGGCGACGATGCCGAGTTGCAGCGACGCCTCGGTCTGATGATCGAGAGTGTGACCCGGTTCGGGGCACACACCAACCTGGACTCGGTCCCCACCAGCCGGTACGTCTACGCGCCGGCGTCGCAACCATCCCGGTAGGCGATGGTCGGCCGCGCGTCGTGACGCGCGGCTGCCGCGCCTCACGCCAGCAGGGTCAGCACAATCCAGCCGACGACGGCCGCGGGCAACATCGCGTCGATGCGATCCATGATTCCACCGTGACCGGGCAGCAGCGTGCCCATGTCCTTGATCCCGAGGTCACGCTTGATCTGCGATTCGACCAGGTCGCCGAGCACGCCGGTGATGACCAGCAGCAAGCCCAGCGGCGCGCCCACCCACGCGGGCTTGTCCAGCAGAAACACCACCGAAAAAACGGCGGCGGCGATACCGAACAACAGCGAACCGCCGAGACCCTCCCAGGACTTCTTGGGGCTGATCGCCGGCGCCAGCAGATGCTTGCCGAACAGGACGCCAGCGACATAGCCACCGATGTCGGCGAAGACGACCGTCACGATGATGATGAACACCCGGACTCCGCCGTGATCGGCGAAGATGAGTAGCGCGGTGAACGCCGCGAACAACGGCACCCACGTGGCAAGCAGGACCGTCGCGGCGATATCGCGCAGGTAATTCACCGGTTGCTGGTCCAGCCCCTGACCGACCAGACGCCACACCATGCAGACGACGATCGTCCCGCCGTAGGCACCCAGCAGTCCGAGCGCGCCGAACGGCCAGGTCAGCCAGATCATCGCCTGACCACCGAGTAACAGCGGGACGGTGGGCAGCGCGTAACCCTGTTCGCTCAGCCGCCGGATCACCTCGTGAGTGGCGATGGCGATGGCCACCGCGAGCAACGGCAGCCACCACATCGGCGCGAACAGGAGCGTACCGATCGCCATGGCGCCGAGGACGGCGCCGACGGCGATGGCGGCCGGAAGGTTACGGCCGGCCCGGGACTGTTTTTTCTGCGGTTCTCCGACCGGTGCGTTTGTCACGAAAGGTATTTGCTGATCGGCCTCTAGACCTCCAGCAGTTCGCCTTCCTTGTGCTTGACCAGGTCATCGATCTGGCTGGTGTAGGTGTGGGTGGACTTGTCGAGGTCCTTCTCGGCCCGCCCGACCTCGTCCTCGCCGGCCTCGCCGTCCTTCTTGATCCGGCTGAGCTCCTCCATGGCCTTGCGGCGGATGTTGCGCACCGACACCTTGGCGTCCTCGCCCTTGGACTTGGCCTGTTTGACCAGGTCGCGGCGGCGTTCCTCAGTGAGCTGCGGGATGGAGATCCGGATGATGCTGCCGTCGTTGGTCGGGTTGACCCCGAGGTCGGAGTTGCGGATCGCGTCCTCGATCGGCTTGAGCTGTCCCGCCTCGTAGGGCTTGATGACGACCATGCGCGCCTCGGGGACGTTGATGCTCGCCATCTGCGTGATCGGCGTCATCGACCCGTAGTAGTCGATATTGATGCGGGAGAACATGCCCGGATTGGCCCGGCCGGTCCGAATGGCGGACAGGTCGTCACGGGCCACACTCACGGCCTTTTCCATCTTCTCTTCAGCGTCGAAGAGAGTTTCGTCGATCACGTCGGCTTCTCCCGTTTCCCGTTCAGGTGGTGACCAGTGTTCCGATCTTCTCACCCGCCACCGCGCGGGCGATATTGCCTTCGGTGAGCAGGTTGAACACCAGCATCGGCATCCGGTTGTCCATGCACAAACTGAAGGCGGTGGCATCGGCGACCCGCAGGCCGCGATCGATGACCTCGCGATGGCTGACCTCGGTGAGAAGCTCGGCGTTCGGATCCTCGCGCGGGTCGGCGGTGTAGACGCCGTCGACGGCCTTGGCCATCAGCACCACCTCGGCCCCGATTTCCAGAGCCCGCTGCGCGGCGGTGGTGTCAGTGGAGAAGTACGGGAGGCCCATGCCGGCACCGAAGATGACGACGCGGCCCTTTTCCAGGTGCCGCACGGCCCGCAACGGGATGTACGGCTCGGCGACCTGCCCCATGGTGATGGCGGTCTGCACGCGGGTATCGATGCCCTCTTTCTGCAGGAAGTCCTGCAGCGCAAGGCTGTTCATCACGGTTCCGAGCATGCCCATGTAGTCGCTGCGCGTGCGTTCCATGCCGCGCTGCTGCAGTTGGGCGCCACGGAAGAAGTTGCCGCCGCCGATCACGACCGCGACCTGGACGCCGCTGCGCACCACTGCGGCGATCTGGCGGGCAACCTGGTGCACGACGTCGGGGTCGAGGCCGACCTGGCCACCGCCGAACATCTCTCCGCCAAGCTTCAGCAGAACCCTCGTGTAGAAGGGACGAATGGGTGCTGCGCCCTCGCCGGCGATATTCGGATCCGCCATCGGTCTCCTCGGCACTCCTCGCATGTAGAGAGCCACCCGGGTTACCCCTGGACGGCCTCTCCATCCTGCCTTATGGCGGGCAACACACCTAGTGGGGGGAGCCTTCGCGGACCGAGTGTCGCCGGCGGGCGCAGGTCAACCGGCAACTACCCCAGGTGCGCCTGAAGCAACCAGGCCGCCACCGACTTGCGGTCATTGCCCTCGTCGCGGATGTCCATCCCGGCGAAATCGGCGAAGGTGGCGAATTCGGCAGGCACGTGGGCGTGGATGCGGGCCGGCCGGACATCGTCGATCACCCAGTACTTACCGACGACCTCGCGCAATTCGACCTCGGTGACCGGATTGGCCGGCCCCGTATCACCCATCGTCCCCTTGTCGAACACCAGCACGAAGTAGGAGGCGCCGGGTGCAGCGGCCCGGACGATCGACTGCTGGTAGCCCTCACGAAGTTCCACCGGCATGGAGTGGAACAACGTGCTGTCGACGATCGTGCCGAAGCGGCCGTCGTAGCCGGTGAACGCGCTGATGTCGGCGACTTCGAAGGTGGCGTTGGTCAGCCCCCGCTTGGCGGCCTCGGCCCGGGCCATGTCGATGGCGGTGGCCGACTGGTCCAGCCCGACCGTGGTGAACCCCCGCTCTGCCAGGTCCAGCGCGGTGGCCGCCTCACCACAGCCGGCGTCGAGGACGTCGCCGTGGAACTTGCCTTCGGCGATCAGTGCCGCAATCTCGGGCTGCGGTTCGCCGATACTCCACGGCGGGCGCACCCCGGCGAACTCGGGAGCCTCACCGCGGTAAGCCGATTCGAACATTGCATCTGACATTTCGCTTGGTGTGGTCATACGTCCGGTATATCAACGTGGTTGATATGTGTCAATATGCTTGATATGAACTCCGAAACGGGGGGCACCCTCGAGGAGCAGCCACTCGGATACCTGATGTACCGCGTCGTCGCGGTGCTGCAGCCGAAGGTCACCGCGCAGCTGCAGCCACTCGGACTCACGCTGCCCGAATTCGTCTGCCTGCGAGTGCTGTCTCTGTTTCCCGGCCAGTCCAACGCCGAGCTCGCCCGCCACACCAACGTCTCACCGCAGGCCATGAACAACGTGCTGCGCGGCCTGCAGGACCGCGATGCGGTACGCAGACCCGCCACCGTCAATTCGGGACGGGCACTCCCGGCCGAACTGACGGCCGAGGGAGCCGAATTGCTCAAACGCGCCGAAGCGGCAGTGCTCGCCGCCGAGGACAATGTGCTCGACCGGCTCGACCCCCTGCAGCGACGCGAACTCAAGCGACTCCTGGCCCAGGCGGTGATCTGAGGGGCGCGCGTGGCGCGCCGAACGGCCGCGCAGTCGGTAATGTCCCAGGCGCATGAAGATCGTTCTGGCCCCGGACTCGTTCAAGGAGTCGATGACCGCGTCGCAAGCGGTGGCAGCGATGCGCGAGGGCATCCGGTCGGTACTGCCCGACGCCGAGTGCATCGGGGTACCGATGGCCGACGGCGGCGAAGGGACGGTAGACGCCGTCGTCGACGCGCTCGGCGGAGACCGCGTCACGGTCGAGGTCAGCGATCCACTGGGTCGGCCGGTCCGCGCCACCTATGGCTACATCGCCGAGCGCCGCCTGGCCGTGATCGAGATGGCCAGCGCCTCGGGCCTGGAGCTGGTGGCTCCGGCGGATCGAGACATCCTGCGCGCCAGCACGTTCGGGGTAGGCCAGCTGATCATCGCGGCGCTGGACCACGGCGCGGCCGAGCTGCTGATCGGGATCGGTGGATCGGCGACGAATGACGGCGGGGCCGGCATGCTCACCGCCCTCGGCGTCTCCTTCACCGACGCCGCGGGTGCCGCACTACCGCCGGGCGGCGCGGCCCTCGCCCGGCTCCGGCACATCGATGTCTCGGGTCTGGATCTCCGACTGGCTGACACTCACATCCGGATTGCGTCCGACGTCACCGCACCGCTGCTCGGAACCGGTGGTGCCAGTGCAGTTTTCGGCCCGCAGAAGGGTGCCACACCTGACGACGTCGAGATTCTCGAAGCCGCGCTGACCCGCCTGGTCGCGGTGACCGGCGCTGCGCTCGGTCACGCCCGGCCTGACCGTCCCGGCTCTGGTGCCGCCGGCGGCCTGGGCTTCGGCCTGATGGAATTCCTTGCCGCCGAATGTGCGCCGGGTGTCGACGTGATCGCCCAAGCCGTGGGACTGGAACAGTCGCTGGCCGGGGCGGCCTGGGTGTTCACCGGCGAAGGCAGCGTGGACGCCCAGACCATGTTGGGCAAGACACCGTTCGGTGTCGCCCGGGTAGCCGTGCGTACCGGTGCGCGGGTGGTGATATTCGCCGGCCGGGTGGCGGCCGACGCCGATGTACTGCTGGCCAACGGCGTCGAGAAACTGGTGGCCATCACCGCACCGGGCACTCCGCTGGATCAGGCCTTACGTGACGGCCCGGCCGCGTTGGCCCGTGCGGCCGCTGCCGTCTGCCGCACTCTCTAGCCCGAGCAGTCCCCCGCAAGCGGGAGGGAATCAGAGGATGGCGGCCGCGATGATCAGGCCGAAGGCCAGATAGGAAGCCGTGACGACCAGGACCTGCGGGGTGAACTTCTCGGAGGCCAGAACGCCGCCGATGTCGATCCCCTTGATCGCACCGACCAGCCGGACCGAGAACGCCTGGGCCGCAATGCCCAACAGACCGAACACCAGGGTGGTGATCAGACCTTGGATCAGGTCACCCGACGAGCTGTAGATGGCCAGCACGATGATCAACGCCATCGAGACCACGCCGGACGCCGCAATCGCAGCGGCGTTGGGGCGCCCGGCCTGCACCAGGGCCCGCAACGGTCCCGGCGTGGTCCAGTCGATCACGTAGAAACCCAGGATCAACAGCGCCACACCGACAATCGAGTACAGCACGATCGCCGACACCCCGTGACCGAGGACCGACCAGTAATCGGGGCCGAGCGCAACCAGAGTGGTTGTCATAGGGGTTATTCCTTCCAGGTCACAGCGGGATGCGGTGTGGCACAAAGGCAGCGCCGTTGTCGGTGACGAGACCGGAGGTCTCGCGGATCCCGAGTCCGGCGGATTCGTCGCCGACGATCCAGGCGCCCAATGCGGGACGCATGTCGTCGAATTGCGGTAGCGGATCGAGCAACTGGTACACGTAGCCCTCTTCGCCGTACACGCCGCCCGTCTCGGTCTCGTACCCGGCGCCCACGATGGTGATGTTGGCGCCCTCACGTCCCAATTTGGGTTTGCGCACGTAGTCGGTCAGCTCGTGCGGGTCATCGACGTAGGCGGGCAACAGGTTCGGGTGCCCGGGATACATCTCCCACAGCACCGCGAGGATCGCCTTGTTACTCAGCAGCGTCTTCCACAGCGGCTCCACCCACATGGTGGCAGGCAGCTGTTCGACCGCCCGGCGGCCGAAATCGTCGTCGAGCATCCACTCCCACGGGTAGAGCTTGAAGATCGACGCCATGGGGGCTTCCTCGAGGTCGACGAATCGGTCGAGATCCGGGTCGAACCCGATGTCCTCGATCGCCAGACCCACGGTGCGCAGCCCGGCCTCGGCCGCACACTCCTGGAGGTAGGCCACGGTCACGTGATCCTCACCGCTGAGTTCGGCCCCCGACCAGGTGAAGTACGTCTCCGGTCCCGGAAGCCGGTCCCTGATCTCAGCCCAGCGGGCAACCAGCTTCTCGTGCAACGAGTTCCACTGATCGTCGGCCGGGTACACGTCGGTCTTCCAGTGCCATTGCAGGATCGCCGCTTCCAGCAGTGTGGTCGGCGTGTCGGCGTTGTACTCCAGCAGCACCGGCGGCCTGCGGCCGTCGTAGCGTAGGTCGAACCGGCCGTACAGGTGCGGATCACTGCGCCGCCAGGACTTCTCGATGTGCTCCCAGCTCCATTCGGGAAGCCCGAAGTCGCGGTAGCGCCCGGTCAGTACGACGTGCTCGACGGCCTCAAGGCACATCGAGTGCAGCACCTCCACTGAGGCCTCGATCGAGAGCACCTCGTCCATGTCGAAGACGTAGTGCACCGATTCGTCCCAGTACGGACGGTCGGCACCGGTCGCGTCGCGCGCCGGAGTCCCGTAACACATCCCCTGGTCGGCGACGATCTGTTCCCAGCCGGCCCGCGGGGAACTACGTTGACGGCGCATTCAGCTTCCCGAGCTTTTGCCGTAGCTCGACGACGAACCGAAGCCGCCGCGCGAGATCGACGTCCCAGACTTGGTCTTGGCCGTGGTGCCCTTGGGCTGTTCGATGGTCCCGCCCCGGGCAATGGTGCCCACCCCGCCGTTGTTGCCGCCGTAGTAGTACCGGTACGGCGAGCCCAGGTAGATGAACGTGCCCCCGGAACCGCTGTGTCCACTGGAGCAATACGAATCGGGCACCACCTCGTTGGTGCCCTCCTTGACGCACGACGCCGCGATTTCCTCTTTGTGCAGCAGGTGGTAGCCGAGCGCGACCACGCCCACCACGCCCACCACGGCCACCGACCCCATCAGGATCTTGCCGTTCCTGGCCTTGCGGTCCTGGGCCTTCTGTTCCTGCAGGGCCGCGAACTGCGCGGCCACCTCGCGGGCCTTCTGGGCCTTGTCGCGTTGACGTGCCTCGGCCACGGTCGGTGGCCGCGGCGTGGCGGTAGCCGGATCCTGCCAACGTATCGATCCCCGACCGTCCTGGCTCCACTGGTCGTCTGGCCCAGACGTCATTCCCACCCCCGCAAACTCTGACACCTGCCGGTCATCATAGGAGGACGCTGCCAGTTGCGTGTCCAGCACCTGACCAAAACCGGCGCGCGAAGGCGGGGCCGCACCTCTGTACCAGCGCCCGGGGTGCGCAAAAACCGGCTATTTCACCGCTTTTCGCGCCCGTTTGCGCGGGGCCGCGGGGGCCGGATCCTGAATGCGCGGCCAAGGCCTGGCCTCCTCGAGCTCGTAGGCCAGCTCCAGCAGCAGGGCTTCCCGGCCCCGGGTCGCCGACAGCATCATGCCCACCGGCAGGCCGGTGTCGGTCTGGGCCAGCGGCAGCGAGATGGCCGGATCCCCGGTGGCGTTCTGCAACGGGGTGAACGCCACCCACCCCAGCAGACGGTCGATGATCTGCTCGTAGTCCGCCGTCGGGTCGAGACGGCCGATCTCGAGGGTGGGCTCGGCCAGGGTCGGCATGAGCACCGCGTCATAGCTGTTGGACAGACGCTCGGTGATCCGCCGCGACCGCGCCAGCCGGACGATCGCCGGAGGGACCCGATGCAAGTTGCGCGAGGCGAGCCGGTCCAGCCCGAGCGTCAGGCTGTCGAGCTTGTCGCGGTCGAAACTCGGGCCGAAGGACCGCTTCCCGCCGCGTACGAGCGCGTACGCCAGGAACGCCCAGTACAG
The DNA here is from genome assembly GCF_004762045.1 of Mycobacterium sp. DL99. GTDB lineage: Bacteria > Actinomycetota > Actinomycetes > Mycobacteriales > Mycobacteriaceae > Mycobacterium. Next base: position 2,431,266 of record NZ_SJOM01000007.1, on the reverse strand, counting down.
CAGGAAATCATCCTTGAACCGGGCCGGGACCGGGTTGCCGATCACGGTGATCTGGTGGCCGAGTTCCTCGAGGAGCGCGGCGGTCTTGTGCGTCAGCTCGGTCATCTCCGGACCGGCATCGTGCACGATGGACTGCGTGCACACCGCGATGCGCAGGCGCTGTTTGCCCGGGCGGCTGACATCGCCGATCGGCGGCAGCTTGGGATTGCGGTAGACGCGTTCCATCTCCCGAAGCAGCGCGGCGGTGTCACGCACCGATCGGGTGAGCACCCCGTCGGACACGATCCGCAACGGCATCATCCGCATGTCCTTGTCCTGCGGAAGCCGGCCCCGGGTGGGCTTGAGGCCGACCAACCCGTTGCAGGCGGCCGGGATCCGGATCGACCCGCCCCCGTCGTTGGCGTGGGCGATGGGAACCACCCCCGCTGCGACGAACGCACCGGAGCCCGAGGACGACGCACCCGCGGTGAAGGCGGGATTCCACGGGTTGCGGACCGGCCCGAGCCGCGGATGCTCACACGACGCACTGAAACCGAACTCCGAGAGCCGGGTCTTGCCCAGCGGTACCAGACCCGTGGCCAGGTAGGCGCGGGCGAAGTCACCGTTGGCCGTTTCGGGCCGGGGTTCCCACGCGTCGGTACCGCGCATGGTCGGCATGCCCTGGACCGCGGCGTTGTCCTTGACGAAGGTCGGGACACCGTCGAAGAACCCGCCGTAGCGGCTGGGGGCCGCGCCCCGGGCATGGGCCCGATCGAAGGCTTCGAACGCCAGACCGTTGAGGGTGGGATTGACCGCCTCGACCCGCGCGACGGCGGCCTCGATCAGGTCGGCTGCCGATACCCGGCCGGCCCGCAGTTCCTCTACCAGGCCGACGGCATCGTGCTCGCCGAGGGCATCGTCGCCGAAGGCGCTCAGGCGGGTCGGGGCATTTCGCGCTGGGCGCGGACCGCTAGTCACGCTGTGACGCTAGCAAGCCGACATCACTGCGCCCGAGCCACGCTCTGCAGCGCGGCCAGATGCTCGTCGACTGTCCGCAGTCCGGCACCCATGGTGTTCACCGTGACGTGGGTGGCTCCGGCGTCGGCCCATGCCGCGATGTCGGCTGCGGTCTGGTCCGGATCGCCGGCCCAGCCCACTCGCCCCTCCATCCCGATGGTCGCCGGGTCGCGGTCTGCGGAAACGGCGGCGCGCTCGACCCGGGCCCGGGCATCGTCGAGCTCCGGGCCGGGTCCGATCATGGGGAACCAGCCGTCGCCCAGCCGCCCGGCCCGCTCCAACGCCCGGGCGGAGGCCGCTCCGAACCACACCGGGATCGGGCGCTGCACGGGTAACGGCGCCAGGCCGGCACCGGTCACCCGGTGGTAACGGCCCTCGAACGTGACCGACGATTCGGTCCACAGCCGGCGCATCAGCTCAACCTGCTCCTCGGACCGCTTGCCGCGGTTTCCGAAATCTTCGCCGAGCGCCTCGTACTCGACCGCATTCCAGCCCAACCCGACGCCCAGGCGCAGCTTCCCGCCGGTGAGCAGGTCAACCTCGGCCGCCTGTTTGGCCACCAGTACGGCTTGACGCTGCGGCAGGATGACCACCCCGGTTACCAACTCCAGCGAGGTGACGGCGGCCAGGTAACCGAACATCACCATCGGCTCGTGGAATGTGGTGTAGAGGTCGTAGGGCCCCGCCCAGTCCCGGTGGACGGCCGGATCGGCGCCGACGACGTGGTCGTAAGCCAGGATGTGGGTGAAGCCCAGCTCCTCGACACGCTGGCCGTAGGCGCGCACGGCTCCCGGATCTCCGCCGAGTTCCGTCTGCGGAAATACCACACCTACGCGCATGTCACCTCCAACACCATTGGTACCTGCCACACTCCCACATCGGCAAAGCCCCTAGCCCCTGCGAAAGCAACTACCCGGCACCGACCGCATCACGAATGAACAAAACCCCGCACTTTCCGGGATCGCCGGAATGAGCGCGGGGTTTTGCGGCGGGCGGTGGGTGTGCCGCCCGGGTCTTCTGGTGTGTTAGGCCTGACCGACCTCGAACCGCACGAAGCGGGTCACGGTGACCCCGGCGTCGTCCAGCAGTGCCTTGACGGTCTTCTTGTTGTCGGACACCGACGGCTGGTCCAGCAGCACGACGTCCTTGTAGTAGCCCGTGACGCGACCTTCGACGATCTTGGGCAGAGCCTGCTCGGGCTTGCCCTCTTCCTTCGCGGTCTCCTCGGCGATGCGACGCTCGTTGGCGACGATGTCCTCGGGCACGTCCTCACGGGTGAGGTACTTGGCCTTGAGCGCGGCGATCTGCAGAGCGACCGCGTGCGCGGCCTCCTTGCCCTTGTCCGCGTCCCCGGCCTGGTACTCGACCAGCACACCGACGGCCGGCGGCAGGTCCGCGGCACGCTTGTGCAGGTAGGTCTCGACCGTGCCGTCGAAGTAGGCGGCCCGACGCAGCTCGAGCTTCTCGCCGATCTTGGCGCTCAGGTCAGCGATGGCCTGCTCGACGGTGGTATCCCCGACCTTCGCGGCCTTGAGGGCATCCACGTCGCCGGCCTTCGCAGCGGCGGCAGCCGCGACGACCTGCTCGGCGAGCTCCTGGAATTCGGCGTTCTTGGCGACGAAGTCGGTCTCGGAGTTCAACTCGATCAGCGCGCCGTCCTTGGCCACGACCAGGCCCTCGGCAGTGGCGCGCTCAGCGCGCTTGCCGACGTCCTTGGCGCCCTTGATACGGAGCAGCTCGACAGCCTTGTCGAAGTCGCCGCCGGCCTCGACCAGAGCGTTCTTCGAGTCGAGCATGCCGGCGCCAGTCAGCTCCCGCAGTCGCTTGACGTCGGCAGCGGTGTAGTTAGCCATTTAAGACTTCTCCTGGAATTACGAAGCGTCAGTGGATGTTTCGGGTGCAGCAGCGGCCTCGCCCTCGGGGGTACCGGCAGTGGCACCGGCCAGCAGCTCCTGCTCCCACTCGGCGAGCGGCTCGACACCCGCGGCGTCCTGCTTCTCACCGGCACCTTGGCCGGCGCGAGCCTGCAGGCCCTCGGCCACCGCGGAGGCGACGACCTTGGTCAGCAGGGCGGCCGAACGGATCGCGTCGTCGTTGCCCGGGATCGGGTAGTTGACCTGATCGGGATCGCAGTTGGTGTCCAGGATCGCGATGACCGGGATGCCCAGCTTGATGGCCTCATTGACCGCCAGGTGCTCCTTGTTGGTATCGACGACCCAGATGGCCGACGGCACCTTGGCCATGTCACGGATACCGCCGAGGCTGCGCTCAAGCTTGTTCTTCTCACGCGTGAGCATGAGGATTTCCTTCTTGGTGCGACCCTCGAAGCCACCGGTCTGCTCCATGGCCTCGAGCTCCTTCATACGCTGAAGGCGCTTGTGCACGGTGGAGAAGTTGGTGAGCATGCCGCCCAGCCAGCGCTGGTTCACGTAGGGCATGCCGACGCGGGTGGCCTCTTCGGCGATGGACTCCTGCGCCTGCTTCTTGGTGCCGACGAACAGGACGGTGCCACCGTGGGCGACCGTCTCCTTGACGAACTCGTACGCCTGGTCGATGTAGGTCAGCGTCTGCTGCAGGTCGATGATGTAGATGCCATTGCGGTCGGTGAAGATGAACCGCTTCATCTTGGGGTTCCAGCGACGGGTCTGATGCCCGAAGTGAGCGCCGCTGTCAAGCAGCTGCTTCATGGTTACAACAGCCATGAGTTGGTGGTTCCTTTATGTCGGTTGTCGCCCGGCGTCGGGTGATGCCAGGCCCTGGTGCCCACTGGTTGCCGAACCCGATCTGGGAAATCCCAGGTCAGGACCGTCGGCACCCGTGTACGACCCCATGGCGGCAGTCGAATGCGCAGACACGCGAAGTCAGCCCGCAAGCGAGCTGCGGGTAGAAGTTTACACGCTGAACAGGGGTGCTTTTACCACGCAGCGAAGCCGGACGCATTCATCCACAACCCGGGTTTCGGGGCTTTCGCCCGCGCCGGGACGGCGCTGAACTGAGATGGTGAGGTTTGGCGCCGCCGTGCTGATGCTGGGATTGGCATCGTTCTGGCCGGTCACCGCCAACGCCGAGGGCTCGCGGCTGCATTGGCCGGTATCACCGCGACCGGCGGTGGCCAGGGGTTTCGACGCCCCCTCCCCCAATTGGAACCGCGGCCACCGCGGCGTCGATCTGGCGGCCACGCCTCAACAACCCATCTACGCCGCCGGCCCGGGCACCGTGGTCTTCGCCGGCGTGCTCGCCGGGCGTCCGGTGGTCTCGCTGGCCCACCCGGGTGGTTTACGCACGAGCTACGAACCAGTGCAGGCATCGGTGCGGCCCGGTCAGACCGTGAGTGACGGCCAGCTCCTCGGCACGGTATTGGCCGGCCATCCCGGATGTGGCGCGGCCGCGTGCCTGCACTGGGGTGCGATGTGGGGGGCGGCCGCCCGGGCCGACTACGTCGACCCGCTCGGGCTGCTGGCCGAGACCCCGATCCGGCTCAAACCGCTCCACCGGTGACAGTTTTGCGCACACTCACACCGCAGTCAGGGAGGCCTACTGTCGGAACCATGACCACCGCGTCGCGATCCCACCGCAACCGGCCCATGCGATTCGGTCTGCACACCGCGCTGCCCCGCGGCACGGACTTCGCCGAATTCGCCGTGACAGTCGAGGAATCCGGATTCGACGTACTGACCATTCCCGACCATCTGATCGGGTCACTGTCACCGTTCGCCGGCGCGGCAGCGGCGTGCGCGGTGACCACCCGACTGCACACCGGAACTCTGGTGCTCAACAACGATCTTCGGCACCCGGTCGACGTCGCGCGCGAAGCGGCGACGACGGCGGCACTGTCGGGCGGACGGTTCGAGCTGGGCCTGGGCGCGGGCCACATGAAATCCGAGTACGACGCCGCCGGCCTCAGGTTCGATTCCGCCGGCACGCGCGTGGACCGTCTGGTCGAGTCGGTCGAGGTGATCCGCCCGCTGCTCGCCGGCGAGCCGATCAACGTCGACGGGGCGCACTACTGTGTGCGCGCCGCTGCCGGCGAGCTGGTCGCGGCGCCAGACGTTGCCGTTCCACTGCTCGTCGGGGGCAACGGCACCCGGGTGTTGCGGTTGGCGGGGCGGGTGGCCGATATCGCCGGCCTGGCAGGTTTCAGTCACAACCACGACGCCACCGAAGTGCGGTTGACCCATTTCGATGCGGCGGGCCTGCAGGACCGCATCTCGGTTGTGCGCGAGGCGGCCGGTGATCGCTTCGAGGACATCGAACTGAACGCGCTCATCCAGTTCGTGGTGCCCACGGAGAACCCAGCGGAGGCGGTCGCGGAACTCGCCGCCCGGTTGGATACAGATCCGAAGCTGTTGCTGGAATCCCCGTTCGTACTGCTCGGCACGTATCAGCAGATGGCCGAGGCGTTGGTCGACCGTCAACACCGATTCGGCATCAGCTACTGGACGGTGTTCGACGAATGGCCCGGCCGCGAATCAGCTCTGCCGCACCTAGCCGAGGTGCTCAGGCTGCTGCGTTGATGTCCCGCAGGAATCCGCTGATCGCGGCGAGTACGACGTCCGGCTGATCACGCTGAACCCAGTGTCCGGCACCGCCAACGATTTTCAGCTGCGCATCCGGGATCAGCTCGGCAGCGGCGCGGGCTCGCGCGACGGGAACGCCGGGGTCTCGATCGCCGTGGATGACGAGGGCAGGGCACCTCACCTCCGACAGCCGCGACGTGTAGTCGGTGCGCAGCCGGTTCCACCCGACCTGGTCGCGTTGCCATTGTTCGAACGCGTCGAATCCGTCGGGTTGTGCTGCCGCAGCCATGATCTCGTCCATCAACGCGTCGGTCAGCTGCCGCGGATCCCTGATCAGCGCGTGCATGCTGCGGGTCATCGCGGCCCGGCTGGTGCCGACCCAATGGGTCACCGCGCCGAGCAGACCCGTGCGCACCATCGCCCAGGTGACCAGTTGACGGGCGCCCGACAGCGCTCCGTCCGACAGCCGCGGCATGATGCCGTAGCTGCCCAGCAGCATCGCGCCGGCCACCCGGTCCGGGCGGTCCAGCACGTGGCCGATCGTTATGCCGCCACCGAGCGACAGCCCGCCGATCACATAGCGGTCCAGCTCCATCCCGTCGACGAACTCCGCCACGTAGGCGACCAACCGGTCCTGGGTCACCGGCCGGTGCGCCGGCGGGCTCTGACCGTAGCCGGGGTGGTCCGGGGCGATAACGCGGTAACCCGCGTCGGCCAGTCGCGGGCCGATGTCGCCCCATGACAACGATGCGTTGTCCACGCCGCCGCCGTGCAGCAACACCACGGTCGAAACGGGATCGAGGGGTGCCCAGGTGAGATACGAGACAGGTCCGGATGGCAGGTCCACGATGGATCGGATTGCGCGTTCTCCTAAATCTTCCGTTCCGGGATGTCAGGCCCGTGGGTGGGCCTGGTCGTGCACTGCCCGCAGCCGTTCGACGGTGACGTGGGTGTAAAGCTGCGTGGTGGCCAACGAGGTGTGGCCCAGTAACTCCTGCACGATGCGTAGATCGGCGCCGCCTTCGAGCAGGTGGGTGGCAGCACTGTGCCGCAGCCCGTGCGGGCCGATGTCGGGGGCACCGTCGACGGCAGAGACGGTCTGGTGCACGACGGTGCGCGCCTGACGCGGATCGATCCGTTTACCGCGGGCCCCCAGCAGCAGTGCCGGACCGGAATCGGCAGTGGCCAGGGCGGGGCGGCCTTCGGTGAGCCATGCCGTCAACGCGACGTGCGCGGGCTCGCCGAACGGGACGGTGCGCTGCTTGTTGCCCTTGCCCAGCACCTGCAGCACCCGGCGTGAGGTGTCGATGTCGTCGATGTCCAGTCCGCACAACTCGCTGACCCGGATCCCGGTGGCATAGAGCATCTCCACGATCAGCCGGTCCCGCAGGGCCAGCGGATCACCTTCGCGCGCAGCGGAATTCATCGCCTCCATGGCGTCGATCGCCTGATCGCGACGCAACACCGCGGGCAGGGTGCGGTGCGCTTTGGGTACCTGTAACCGGGCCGCGACGTCCTCCGGCAGCAATCCCCGCCGAGCCGCCCAGGTACAGAAGGTCTTGACCGTCGAGGTGCGTCGCGCCAGCGTGGTCCGCGCTGCTCCGGTCGTGGCCTGGCCCGCCAGCCAGGACCGAAGCGCCGGCAGGGTCACGGTATCCAGGCCACCGCCGGTGAAGTCGAACAACGCCGACAGGTCACCGCGGTACGCCCGGCGGGTGTGCTCAGACCTGCCGCACTGCAGCGCCAGGTATTCGTCGAACTCGGCGAGCACATCCTGGACTGCGGGCACCGTGCCACGGTGGCAGAAGGACGCCCGCCCCGCACCCGACGCGCCGAGCCGCTACCGTCGCGTGACCATCACGGGTTCATCTCGTAGCGGCCGGCCAGTCCGCGCACACCTGCCACCACGCGATCCCGGCGGGCGGCGTCGGCCACGGGCTGCTTGACGATGTCGAGGGCGCGCTGCTGTTGCACGCCGGTGGCATCCGGATGGCAATGCAGCTTGGTCGCGTGCGTGGACATGTCGGTGACGAGCACCTCGAAGAGCTGGTCGATCAGATCGGTGTCGATCGCTTCGATCTCCGCCTGCTCCAGGATCAGCTGGGCGTATGGGATCAGGGTGAACATCTCACCGATCGCGAACAGGAAGTCCACGTTGCGTTGTTGATCGGCGGTGGGGGTCGCCACCGCCAGCAGGGTCTGCAACGCCAGGGCCTGGTCGAGGAAGACCGCGACATTCGGCGTCGACGAAGATCGGCGCAGCACCGACTGCCAGTCCCCGAACCTGATCTTCGCCAACCCACTGCTGGGCCCCTGCCGGAACAAGAAGTCGTCGTTGGTCGCATCCCGGCGCGTCGGAATCTCCGGCACCTCGGCCAGCAGCGACTTGAGTTGCGGAATATGTTGCGCCACAGGTGAACCAGCGATGGCACCCCCGGCCGCCCGCAGGCTTTGGGCAAGTGCGCTCACCAGCGGCGCCGGAGCCCGGCCCACGGGTAATGCGGACAGCGCCGCCAGCCCCGCATCGGATGCGCCGAACATGTAGTTCTGCATGAACTTCAGCGACAGCGCCATGTTGACGTGCACGGTGCCCTCCAGCCGCGGCAAGCCGGTGAGGCCCAGCAGCGCCATGGTGAAGTACATGTCGGATTCGAACGCCCGGGCCGCGATGGTGTCGGCGAGCAACGTCACGATCTTCTCGCCCTCGCGGGTGACGTTCATCTTCTCGATCGCGTTGAACAACAAGTAGCGCCGGTCGTCCGGGCTTGCGCTGCGCATGTAATCGATGGCCCGCTCGCTGTAGAGCTTCATCCCGATCAACCGGGCGTAGCCGTCGGCGAGCATGCGGCGGATCTGCGGGAACTCGGTGACCCGCTGGCCGAACAGCACGCGGTTCTCGGCGTGGGTGACGGCCTCGTACATCGCATGCTCACAGGCCCCGATCGCCCCGAATCCTAGGTTGAACTTGCCGATGTTGACCGTGTTGATCGCGGCGTTGAAGGCCGCCTTACCCTCATGCAGGATGTCGTCGGCACTGACCGGATAGTTCTCCAGGTCGAACGCCGCGACGTACATCTGGCCATCGACGACGTTCTTGCGCAGGTGGTAGTTCGAATGTTGGCTGTTGGCGGCGAAGAACAGGTATCCGTCGAAATCCTGCTCAGGACGGCGCCGGTCGAGGTCGGAACTGTCGATGATGGGTTTGTCGGAGCGACGGCCGAACACCGAGACCATGCCGGCCAGGTTGCCGTTGCCGATGTAGTACTTGCCACCGCTCGCCGCGTACGACCCGTCCGCATTCGGTGTCAGCACCATGTCGGTCGAGTAGACGTCGGCGCCGTGGGCCTGCTCGGACAGCCCGAAAGCGAAGATCTCCCCCGAATCCAGCAGGGCGGCCGCCTTCTTCCGCGCCGCCGCGTTCTCCGACTGCCAGATCGGGCCAAGCCCGAGGATCGTGACCTGCCAGACGTACCAGTACTGCATGCCGTAGAACCCGAGGATCTGGCTGTACATGGCGTTGCGCGCGGTATCCCAGCGTTTGTCGGGGTCGCCGTCGGCCTCCGATGCCGGGGTCAGGAACGTCGCGAAGATGCCCTCCCGCTTGACCAGGTCGAGAAAGTCGCTGTACCAGACCCGATCCCGGTCCTGCTGCTTGAGCCACCGCTTGCCGTGGGACTCGAAGAAGTCGATGGTGGCCCGGAAGATCTCCCGGGTTCTGGTGTCGAACTGGTCGAAGTCGGTCCGGTTCGGGTCGAACAGGACATCAGATCGTGCGGTCACGCCAAACTCCCTAGGTAGGACTGAGATTCGATGAGGCCCTCGTCGCTGGGCAGTTGCCCCTGCCCGAACACCCGCTCGTGCTGGCGGGCCCGCAGCTCGTGATGTGCATCGGCGGGTTTGGCGTAGCCGTAACGCTTGCGGCCCTCTTCGGGGCTGAGCACCTCGGTCGACCGCGGCGGTATGCCCATGATGTAAGGGCCCGCGATCGGCACCACGGACGGCGAAATGATCTTGGCCACCAAGAGCTTCAGCCGCGGCACGCGGTTGACCACGCCGAAACCGAGCTTGAGCACCGGCCGCACGGCCAGGTCCACCACGCGCGGCTGATCGAATCCACTGAGCCTGCGCATCCACCGCGGCATCGTGGCGATGGTGCCCGCACGGAGGAACCAGTTGAGAATCTCGACGGCCGGCTTCGCGATCCGCGGCGCGGGCGGCAGCACCACCTTGGCGTTGAGCAGGTGGTCCATCATCGCGCGGGCGGCCTCGCTGACGGCGAGGTGTGGCCGCATCTGCTCGAAGTACTCGTTGATGCCCTCGCGGGTCCGCGGGACGTCGGCCGGATCGCAGGTCTGGAACTCGGCCGCGCGGGCGCAGTCCTGCCAGTAGCGGGCCTCCTCCTCGGCCGTCAGCTTTCCGCCGCCGTACAGCTCGTAGGCCTTGAGCACCGAGTGCCAGCCGGTCAGCAGGATCCACAGCTGCGACTGGGGGTCGTTGGCGTCGTACTTGTTGCCGCTGAGCGGTTCGGTACCAATGGCTTTCGAGTGGACTTTCACCAGGACATCGGCGGCCTTGAGCACCGATTCGGTGTCGGCGAACGCGACCATCGCGAAGTAACGCACAGTCCGGTCGTAACGCGTGCGGGGCCGGTCGTAATTGGCGCCGGTGGTGTCGACCGCGGCGATCAGGGCGGGATCGAGTTCCTCGACCACCACGGCGCGCTGCAGTCCGATGATCGGCGTTGTCGCATGACCCCAGACCTTCCAGGTCACCGAATCCGGCCCGAAGAACCCATAGTCAGCCATCGGCTGGAGATCAGACATGCGATAACTCCTCTGTTCTGGATCAGGCGGTGCGAAACGCCCGATAGGTGGCCGATCCGATGAATTCACCCAATGTGGTTGGGGTCCAGTTCTTTCCGTCGTCGTGCAACAAGGTCCGCACCGCGCCTTCACAGGTGGACACGAACTGTTCGACCAGCACCGGCAGCTTCCTGTCGGCGTCGGTGGTGCCCCAACGTTCCAGCGTGGGCGCCAGCCGTCGGGAGACCTTGCCGACCATCAGCGCGCGACCGTTGCGGAAGTGTTTGGCCACGGCCGGATCCGGGTCGGCGCTCATCACGAGCCGCCAGGAATCGGGCCGGCCGGCGACCGTCTCAAGCAGCGCCTGGAAGCCCTCGACGAAGACGGCTTCGTCAGCGTCCGCGCGGCCGTAGGGCAGCGCATCGACCGCCCCCTGGACCAACAGCGCCAACTCCCGCTCGAGCAAGGCCCTCAGCAGTTCGACCCGATCGGGAAAGCACGAGTACACCACCGGGCGGGTGACCTTGAGTCGCTGAGCCACCGCGCCGATCGTGACCGCCGCGACCCCCTCGGACACCGCAATCGCCAGGGCCGCATCCAGCACCTGCGGGCGCCGCCGCTCGGGGCCCAGGTGGGCGGCCCGCCCGCGAACGGTTTCTACACTCATGAAGGAAAATACTACACGCATGAATATTCTTGGCGCCACCATCAATTACCTGGCGTTTTACCTGTTCAGAGTTTCAGCGCTACAGCGGCCCGAGCGTCACGGGATGACGGGAAGGGTCACCGCGGACGGGTGCTGCGCGTCATGCAGGACGGTCTGGTTGGCGGTGCGGACCTGGGTGTCCTGCCCGAACGGCGCGCCGGTGTTCGGGTTCGGCGCGAACTGCGGATAGTCGCTGCTGGAGATCTCCAGTCGGATGCGATCACCGGTGCCGAACTGGTAACTGGTCGGCCAGACCTGTATCTGGAAGGGATAGGGCTGCCCGGGCAGGATCGGAGTGGGGTTGGACAGCGAATCCCGAAACGCCGTCCGCACGATGCCGTTGTTGAGGTTGATCACCTGGCCGTCTGGTTTCACCACCGCAAGTTTGGCCGTGAAATCCGTATCGACGGCACTGGATTGGGCCCACAGCCGCACCGATACCGGCCCCGTCACCTCGGTGTCATGGTCGAGCGGTGGGCTGCTGTAGACCAGGACGTCGGAACGCTGTTCGACGGGGGTCTGGTCGTACGGGCCCTGTGGGCCACTCAGCGCGCCGCAGCATGAATGCCCGCCTGTGCTCGGCACCGGGAAAGCCGGGTCGTAGGTGTAGGTGTCGGCTGCCTGTGCACCGGGTGCGGCGGCCACGAGTTGGCCTTGGCGATCGGCGATTCCGCCCGGCCCGGACAGGTACATGGTCGTCCACTGGGTCTGCGGCAGTGGCCATTGCGTCGCCGACTTCCACTTGTTCGCCCCCATGAGGAAGTAGTCGACGCGGGGCTGACCGGTCGTGACCGGATTTCCGTCGGGAGCATCGGTGTCCTTGAGGAAGTGGTCGTACCAGGCCACCATCAGTTCATTGATCGGGCTGTTGCCGACCGCCCCGATACCGCGGAGCAGTGGAGCCGGTTCGGAGTCGGGCCGACCCCAGTTGACGTGGTCCCACGGACCGATGACCAGGCGCTGGTTGTCCCGGGCCGCCTGGGTGCCGCCGTGTGCGACCATGCCGGTGAAGTTCTCGACACCGCCGGCGAGAAAGGCGTCATACCAGCCTTCGAAGTCGAGGACGGGTACCCGCACCGAACCGTAGCGCTCCCTGATGCTGACCCGCTGCCAGAAGTCGTCACGAGTCGAATGCCGGATCCAGTCGAAATACCAGGGCGCGACAGCGGGGTTGCCCGGTTGTAGCGGCGGCACGTCTTTGAACGGCCGGAAGTTCATCCAGCGGGTGGGATCGGCCGCGGCCGCGGTCAATTGCGCTGCAGCGGCCTGATCGTGACGGTTCTCCGCGGCGGTCAACGCCAGCGAGCCGATGGCCCACGGCTGGACGAATGCCAGCCGGAATTGCCCTCCCTCATACGTCCATCCGTCGTAGTAGTCCGAGGCGGTGTTGGCCGGCGCGATCGTCACGAGATGTGGCGGAGCGGTGACTGCCGCCAACCACTGCGTGGCGCCGACATACGACGACCCGTACATGCCGACCTTGCCGCTGGACCCTGGCAGCGCCGCAGCCCACTCCACCGAGTCGTAGCCGTCGTCCATGTCGTGGGTGAACTCTTCGAAGACTCCGCCCGAGGCGCCCTGGCCACGGACGTCCTGAATGACCACCAGATAACAGTGCGACGCGAACCAATCCGGTGGCCGGTAGCGCGTCTCGGCCTGGGCGCCCGATTTTCCGTACTGGGTGCGCATCAGCAGCACCGGAACGGGACGGTCGATACGCGGCCGGTACACGTCGGCGCGCAGTACGGTGCCGTCGCGCATGGTCGCCGGCACATCCGTCTGTTCGGTCACCTGACACGGCCCGCGCCCCGCGGCGGGCGGAAACGGCTGCCGGGGCCCGCCGCCGCACCCACCGAGGACCAGCACGGCGACAGCCGCGATCGTCAAACCGCGAGCGACGACGGAGCGCACCCTTTGACCGTAATCCCGCGGACGTCCGGTGATCTGCTGTCCGGCAACGCCGGTCTGGTCAGTCGACCCGCCGCAACGCGTCGGGCGTGAGATCGGCCAGCGTCGGGTACCCGTCGACGCCCATGATCAGGTCGGCCTCGGCCAGCATCGACCGCAGCACGTGCACGATGCCGTCGGCGCCGCCCAGCGCCAGCCCGTACGCATACGGGCGGCCCACACCTACCGCGGTGGCACCCAGTGCGAGCGCCTTGACGATGTCGGCGCCGTTGCGGACTCCCGAGTCGAACAACACCGGCAGCCCGTCGGCGGCCTCGACCACGCCGGGCAGGCAGTCGATCGCGGGAAGGCCGCCATTGGCTTGGCGCCCACCGTGATTGGAGCAGTAGATACCGTCCACGCCACCATCCTTGGCCCGCCGGACGTCATCGGGGTGACAGATGCCCTTGAGGATCAGCGGCAGCGTGGTCAGTGACCGCAGCCACGGCAGGTCGTCCCAAGTGAGCGGATTGCCGAACAGGCTGACCCAGCGCAGCACGGTGGCCTGCGGGTTCTCCTCGGGCGGCTGCGGCAACCCGGCCCGGAACACCGGGTCGCTGGTGTAGTTGGCCAGGCACTTGCCGCGCAACTGCGGGAAGTTGGAGGTGGCCAGGTCCCGCGGCCGCCAACCCGGCACCCAGGTGTCGAGCGTGACGACGATGCCCTTGAATCCGGCTTTCTCGGCGCGCTGCACCAGGCTGGCGGCCAGATCCTTGTCGGTCGGCGTGTACAGCTGGAAAAAGCCTGGGGTGTCCCCGAATTCGGCGGCGACGTCTTCCAGCGGGTCCTCGGTGAGCGTCGACAACACCATCGGCACCCCGGTGCGCGCGGCGGCGCGGGCGCCGGCCAGATCACCGTGACCGTCCTGCCCGCAGATGCCCAGCACCCCGATCGGTGCCATGAACAACGGCGTCGGCAGTTTGAGCCCGAACAGGTCGACGGACAGGTCGCGTTCCCGGTGGGCGTTCAACATGCGCGGCATCAGCCCCCACCGGTCGAAAGCGGTGCGGTTGACCTGCTGGGTGCGCTCGTCGCCGGCCCCGCCTGCCACATAGGACCAGATCGAGGCCGGCATGGCCGCCTGGGCCTTGGCCTCCAGCCCCGCGTAGTCCATCGGCATGGTCGGCAGCACGCCGGACAGCCCCTGCAGGTAGATCTCGAGTTGATAGTCGCCGTACGCCATGACGGCTACCTTGCCACCTGATCTCAGCCCGCGGTGTCGGCCTCCGCTTTCGCCAGCTCGGCCTTCCACTGCCGGAACGTCTCCTCGGTGCGCCCGCGGCGCCAGTACCCCGAGATCGAACCCGCCCATTTCGCCGCGACACCGCGCTCCTTGCGGATGTAGGGACGCAGGTTGTGCATGACGGCCTGGGCCTCGCCGTGGATGAACACCTGAACCTGACCCGGCAGCCAGGCCGCCTCCTTGACCGCGGCGATCAGCGGTGCGTTGTCTCCGGCCTTGTCGTCACCGACCAGGTCGGCTCGCCCCCCTCGGTGGATCCAGTTGACCTCGACCCCGGCCGGAGCGGTGAGCTCGACCTCGTCCTCATGGCCGGCGACCTCGATGAAGACCTTGCCGGTCGCATCGGCGGGCAAGGCTTCGAGGGCGGCACCGATGGCCGGCAGAGCGGCCTCGTCACCGGCCAACAGGTGCCAGTCAGCGGCCGGGTCCGGGTTGTAGGCCCCACTGGGCCCCATCAGGTAGGCGGGCTGGCCCGGCACCGCTGCCGCGGCCCAGGGTGCGGCCACGCCCTGCTCACCGTGCACGACGAAGTCGATGGTGATCTCGCGGCGCTCCTTGTCGAACCTGCGCACGGTGTAGGTCCGCACCGTGGGGCGCAGTTCGGCGGGCAACTCCTGAAAGCTGTCCAGCGTCAAGGGTTTCGGCAGCGCTGACACATCGACAGCAGCAGGAACGATGGCGAGCTTGACGTAGGCATCGCTGAAGTCGTTGGGCGAGAACGTGTCGAAGCCCGTCCCGTCACCCGATCCGCCCAGCACCAACCTGACCATGTGGTTGGTCAACTGCTCGCGATGCACCACCTGGAATGTGTGCACTGGTCGTCCTGCCATGGCGCCTCCAAGATCATCTGCCGCTCGTTTATTAGCCGACCTCATCGACTATACGGAGACCACGGGCCGGCCTGGGTGCTACGTGAATCAGGCCTCGGATCTCCCCCGGACCCCGGCCGGCCTCACAACAAGTCGGCGGATACCTGGCCCTCCCCTGCCGACCCGGGGGTTACTGAGCGGACCCGGCGCCGACGCGCGATCCGCCAGCATCCGTCGACGCTCTCGACCAGCCCGGCCAACTCCAGCATCGTCAACGGCGCCAGCACCTGGTGCGGCGGAAGCGCGGCGAGCATCGCGATCTCGTCCGCGGTGTGTGCGCCGCGCGCCGGCAGCGCGTCGTAGACCTGTTTCTCAACCGGCGCGAGCCCATCGAGGGGCCCGGCCGGATGGGGTTCCTCTGGCGCCAGTTCGCCTATGCGACCGACGAGTTCGACGATCTGCTCGGCTCGGTCGACCAGGACAGCGTCGTTCCGCAACAGCGCATGGCAGCCCGCCGATGCGGCCGAGGTCACCGGCCCCGGAACGGCACACACTTCCCGGCCCAGCGACCTGGCCCACGCCGCGGTATTGGCCGCGCCGCTGCGCACCCCCGCCTCGACCACCACCGTCGCACCGGAAAGGGCGGCCACCAACCGGTTGCGGGTGAGAAACCTCAACCGGCCCGGCGCTGTCCCGGGCGGATACTCGCTGACCAACAGGCCGTCCTGGCGGATCCGGTGGAACAGCGCGCTGTGCCCGGCCGGGTACGGGTTGTCGATACCACCGGCCACGATCGCGACCGTTACTCCCTCACATGCCAACGCTGCGCGGTGGGCTGCCCCATCGACGCCGTAGGCCCCGCCGGACACCACCGTCACGTCCCGTTCGACCAGACCGGCGGCCAGCTCAGCGGCGACGTGCTCGCCGTAGGCGGTGGCAGCACGGGTCCCGACGATCGCCGCGGCCCGCTCGGCCGCCTCGTCGAGGCGCACGGGCCCGACCGCCCACAACACCAACGGAGGATGAGCATTCGGGCGCTTGAGCTCCTTGTCCCCGCGAAGGGCTCGGAATCGCAGCAGCGGCCACTCGTCGTCATCGGGCGTGATCAATCGCCCACCCATCCTCTCGAGGGCATCCAGGTCCTCTGCCGCACAAACGAATTCCCGCCGCGCCTCGACTCGGCGCAACACCTCGGCGTCGACCTGTCCGGCTCTGACCCGGCCGGCCGCCTCGACCGGACCCACCTGCCTGACCAAGGCCGTCAACTGCGGGCACGGCGGTTCGGCCACCCGCGACAGATACGCCCATGCACGCCGCACCTCGTCGGTCATGCCACACCCCCGGCCTGCCGGAAGCTCAATGCGGTGGCGACGTCCTCATGGGCGGGCATGGTCCGTCCGGCCAGATCCGCCAGGGTCCAGGCGACCCTCAAACACCGGTCGGCACCGCGCATGCTGATCACGCCACGGTCGAGTACCGACCGTAACGGCTCCATCGCGGCTTTGGGCAATCGGAATTCGCGCCGCAGCAGCGGTCCGCCGACCTCTGCATTGGTGCCGATCCCGTACGGTTTCCACCGTTCCCGGGCGGCCAGGCGCGCCGCGGCGACCCGCTCACGGACCACCGCGCTGGACTCGGCCGACTGTGGCATGAACGCCCCTGCGCTGACCGGGTACAGCTCCACCCGCAAGTCGACACGATCCACCAGCGGCCCCGACAACTTGCCCCTGTACCGGAGCTTGGCTTGGGCCGAACAGACGCAATCGGCCGAATTGGGTGGGGCACACGGGCAGGGATTCGCCGCCAGAACCAGTTGGAACCGGGCCGGATAACAGGCCACCCCATCGCGGCGAGCCAACCGGATCTCGCCGTCCTCCAAGGGAGTTCGCAACGCTTCGAGGGCACTTGATCCCATTTCGGCGAACTCGTCGAGAAACAACACACCCCGATGCGCCCGACTGACCGCCCCGGGACGCGCGAACCCACTTCCGCCGCCGACCAGTGCCGCCACGCTCGAGGTGTGGTGCGGCGCCACAAACGGAGGCCGGGTGATCAGCGGTGTGTCTCCCGCCAGCAACCCCGCCACCGAATGAATCGCCGTCACCTCGAGTGATTCAGCCGACGACAGCGGCGGCAACAGGCCCGGAAGCCGTTGCGCCAACATTGTTTTCCCGATACCGGGCGGCCCGGTCAACATCAGGTGATGGGCACCGGCGGCCGCCACCTCGACGGCATAACGGGCCTGGGCCTGCCCGACCACATCGGCGAGATCCGCCGTCGCTTCCAGAGCGTGGCCCGGCGCAGCGACCCGGGCCTGCAGATCGCCCTTACCGTCGAGCCAGGCCTGCAGTTGCCGCAGGGTTCGCACACCGCAGACCTCGATGCCGTCGACCAGACTGGCCTCGGCCAGGTTGTCGACCGGCACCACCACCGTGGGCCAGCCCTCCTGCTTGGCCGCCAGTACCGCCGGCAACACGCCGTGCACCGGACGGACCCGGCCGTCGAGTGCGAGTTCACCGAGCAACACCGACTTTTCCAGCCGTGCCCACGCCGTCTTGGTGTGCGCCGAGAGCACCGCCGCCGCCAGAGCCAGGTCGTAGACCGACCCGACCTTGCGCAACGTGGCCGGGGACAACGCCAACGTCAGGCGCGACATCGGCCACGTGTTGCCGCAATTGGTGATCGCCGCGCGCACCCGGTCCCGCGATTCCTGCAGGGCGGCGTCGGGCAGCCCCACCAGGTTCACGCTGGGCAGCCCCGACGTGATGTCCGCCTCGATCTCCACGATGACGCCGTCCACGCCGCGTACGGCCACCGAATAGGCTCTACCCAAACCCATTTCAACCCACCCCCTTGAGGTGCGTCAGCTCCGGTTCTCGGCGCCGGCCGACGCGCACCCCGATCACATCGATACGCAGCGCGGCGAAGCGAGACTCCTGCTCAGCCAGCCATAGCGCCGCCAACCGGCGGATACGGCGCACCTTCTGCGCCGTGACCGCCTCGGCAAGCCCACCGAAACCGTCCCCCGTGCGGGTCTTCACCTCGACGAAGACCACCGTGTTCGTGGCGACCTCTTCGGCGATCACGTCGAGCTCGCCGTATCGACACCGCCAGTTGCGCGTCAACGTCCGCAACCCCTGTGCCGCCAGATGCTCGACGGCCAACTGTTCACCCAGTGCGCCGATCTCGGCCCGTGTCAGAGAACTCATGCCCACACCGTGCGGACACGGTCCGACAGAACCGGCTCAATCAGGCCGACTTATCCCCAGCGTCGATTTCATCCACAGGCAGGTGGGCACCCTCTCACGCACCGGATTCATCACGAACCACCGCCCGCGCCGCGGACAACAACGATCCATAGTCGCCGGCGAACACCGCTGACAGCGTCCTTTCGAGCAGGCACTCCATGTCCCATAGGACCCGCTGCTCCGCCTGATCGACAAACGGGGCCGGCCGATCCGCGCGGGATGTCCGCGCCAACCAGTCGAACAACACCAGCGCCTCGTCACTGGACAGGTCGATCGTCACACCGGTGCCCTCGAAGCTCATGACCGGATGATCGCACCTGGACATTTCCACAGCTCGGCGATTCCCGGCGTCTCAGGTTTCGCACCCGCCGGCCCCGGTAGTGTCCTTAGGTGATGCTCAGCTAATACCGAGAGGATTCACTTGATGCGCACACGTTGGACCCGCCGGGTTGCTGTTGTCCTGTCGACCGTCGCGGTCGCGGCCGGCATGGTCGCGTGTTCCAGTTCGGAGTCTGACGAGCTGCTGATCTACAACGCCCAGCACGAGTCCCTCACCAAGGAATGGATCGACGCGTTCACCAAGGAGACCGGGATCAAGGTCACCTACCGGCAGGGCGGCGACACCGAGCTCGGCAACCAGCTGGTGGCCGAGGGCAATGCCTCACCCGCCGACGTGTTCCTCACCGAGAACTCCCCGGCGATGGCGGCTGTCGAGAAGGCCGGGCTGTTCGCCGACGTCCAGCAGCAGACCCTCGATCAGGTCCCGGACCAGTTCCGGCCGTCGTCGGGCAAGTGGACCGGCGTGGCGGCCCGCTCGACGGTCTTCGTCTACAACAAGGCCAAGCTGCCGGCCGACCAGCTGCCCCACTCGATCATGGATCTGCAGCAGCCGCAGTGGAAGGGCCGTTGGGGTGCACCGCCGGCCAAGGCGGACTTCCAGGCGATCGTCGCGGCCATCCTCGACCTGAAGGGCGAGCCGGCCACCGCGCAGTGGCTGGCCGGTTTGAAGACCAATGCCGTTGTGCTCCAGGACAACATCGCCACGCTGCGCGCCGTCAACGACGGCCAGGTGGACGGCGGAATCATCTACCACTACTACTGGTTCCGCGATCAGGCCAAGACCAAGGAGATCAGCGGCAACACCGCGCTGCATTACTTCAAGAACCAGGATCCCGGGGCCTTCGTCAGCCTGTCCGGCGGCGGCGTATTGAAATCCAGCAAGAAGCAGGATCAGGCCCAGCAGTTCCTCCGGTTCGTCACCGGCAAGTCCGGTCAGGAGGTGCTACAGAAGGGCACCTCGTTCGAATACCCGGTCGCCAGCGGCGTCGCGGCCAATCCGGCCCTGCCTCCGTTGGACACGTTGCAGGCGCCCGCGGTCAACCCGTCCAATCTCGATGCCGCCAAGGTCACCGATCTGATGACGAAGGCTGGCCTGCTCTAATTGGTCGCGACAGAGCCCCCGTCAACGCCGCCGGCGACGCTGCAGCGCTCCGCAGGCGCACGGCCGGGGCCGGTACTGGGCACCGCCGTGGCGCTGTTGCTGGCGGCCACTTTCATCCCGCTGGGCTACGTCGCCTGGTCGGTGATCACCACCGGTCCGAGCCGCGTGATCGAGCTCGTGGTGCGGCCCCGCGTCGGGGAGCTCCTGCTGAACACCGCGGGCCTGGTGCTGATCACCGTGCCGGTGTGCGTGGTGCTCGGAGTCGGCGCGGCGTGGCTGGTTGAGCGCACCGACCTGCCGGGGCGCACGTGGTGGCGGCCGGTGTTCGTCGCGCCGCTGGCAGTACCGGCGTTCGTCAACAGCTACGCCTGGGTCAGCGTATTGCCGACGTTGCACGGAATGCCGGCAGGCATCCTGATCGCGACGCTGTCGTACTTCCCGTTCGTCTACGTGCCGGCCGCGGCCACACTGCGCCGCATCGATCCGGCACTGGAGGAATCGGCCCGGGCGCTGGGCTCCGGATCGTCCGGGGTGTTCTTTCGGGTGGTACTGCCCCAGCTACGCCTGGCGATCCTGGGCGGCGCCCTGCTGATCGGTGTTCACCTGCTGTCCGAATACGGCGCGTTCGCGATGATCCGCTTCTCGACCTTCACCACCGCGATCTTCGAACAGTTCCAGGCCACCTTCGACGGCGCCGCCGGCGCCACGTTGGCCGCCGTCCTTGTGCTGTTGTGCCTGCTGCTGTTGGTCACCGAGGCGGCGGCCCGCGGCAACGCGCGCTTCGCGCGGATCGGTTCCGGAGCGCAACGCTCCAGTACACCGATGCGCCTGGGCCGCACCATGTTGCCGGCCACCGCCGGGCTACTGACCCTGGCCGCACTGGCCTTGGGAGTGCCGCTGTGGACGCTGACACGGTGGCTGTGGATCGGCGGCGCGCAGGTGTGGGAACCCGCACCGATCGGCACCGCGCTGGCCCAGACGGCCGCGCTGGCCGCTGCTGCCGCGGTCCTGACCACGGTGCTGGCCTTCCCGTTCGCCTGGGTCGCCGTCCGCTACAGCGGCCTGCTGGCCCGCTCGATCGAGGGCGCCAATTTCATCACCAGCTCGATGCCCGGCATCGTCACCGCACTCGCCCTGGTCACCGTGGCGATCCACTACGCTCCCCCGCTCTATCAGACTGCGGCCCTGGTGATCTGCGCCTACGTGCTGCTGTTCCTGCCGCGCGCCCTGGTCAGCCTGCGCTCGGGCCTGGCGCAGGTGCCGCCGTCGGTGGAAGAGGCCTCGCGCTCACTCGGAGCCTCGTCTGCGCGCACGTTCGTGCGTATCACGCTTCGGCTGACCGCCCCGGCCGCGGCTGCCGGCGCCTCGCTGGTATTCGTCGCGGTGGCAACGGAATTGACGGCGACGCTGCTGCTCGCGCCCACCGGCACCCGCACCCTGGCGATGCGGTTCTGGTCGTTGAGCAGCGAACTGGACTACGCCGCAGCGGCGCCCTACGCCCTGATGCTGATCGCCTTGTCGATCCCAGTGACCCTGATGTTGTTGCGCCAGTCGACGAAGGTGGCCGCCCTGTGACCGAGGACGTTCTGCAGGTACGTGGACTCCACAAGTCCTTCAACGGCACCGTCGTGCTCGACGGCATCGACCTGACCCTGACGCCGGGGACCATCACCGCGGTAGTCGGGTCGTCCGGCTGCGGCAAGACCACGCTGCTGCGGGTGATCGCCGGCTTCGAATCCCCCGACGCGGGCACCGTGACCATCGGTGGGCGCCAGATGACAAGCCCCACAAGTACTGTCGCTCCCCACCGCCGCGACGTCGGCTACGTGGCGCAGGACGGCGCGCTGTTCCCGCACCTGACGGTGGCCCAGAACGTGGCCTACGGCCTACCCGAGCGCGGTGCCGCGGCCCGGGCCAGGGTCAACGAGTTGCTGGCTACCGTGTCCCTGGATTCCTCGTTCGCGCAACGCCGGCCGCACCAGCTCTCCGGCGGTCAGCAGCAGCGCGTCGCACTGGCTCGGGCCCTGGCCCGCCGGCCGGTGGTGATGCTGCTAGACGAACCGTTCAGCGCCCTGGACACCGGGCTGCGCGCGGCCACCCGCAAGTCGGTGGCCCGGGCGCTGTCCGACACCGGGGTGACCACCCTGATCGTGACGCACGACCAGGAGGAGGCGCTCTCGATCTCGGATCAGGTCGCGGTGATGCGTGAGGGCAGGTTCACTCAGGTCGGAACCCCCGAGCAGGTGTACCGCCAACCCGCCGACCGGTTCACCGCCGAGTTCCTCGGGGATTGCATCACGGTGCCCGGCACCGTCACCTCAGGGTGGGCCGACAGCGAGCTGGGCCGCATCCCGGTTCAACCCGGCGCCGCCGACGGTCCGTGCACGCTGGTGCTGCGACCCGAACAGCTTGTCGCCACCGCGATCTCGGACAGCGCGGATGATCTCGAAGCGGCAGCCACCGTGGGGACGGTGGTGGCCACCGAGTTCCTCGGCCACGACGTGCTGCTCACCATCGAACCCCCGGCAGCCGGTGAGTCCATCGTCGTGCGTCAGCACAGCCTGAATCCGCCGGCACGTGACACCAAGGTCCGTATCGACGTGCGGGGCACGGGGACGGCGTTGCCTTGAGGCACATCGTCGAGGCGTTGGCGGCCCACGGTGACCGGATCGCGGTGGTGACCGAGACCCAACAGGTCAACTACGCGACTCTTGCCGATCTGGTGTCGCAGGCCTCGGCGGCGCTGGGCCGCGAACGTCGGCTCGTGCTACTCGAAGCACGCAACGACCTGCCCACCCTCATGCACTACCTGGGCGCACTCGCCGGCGGCCACGTAGCCCTGCCGGTACCCACCGGCGGCGATCACCGCGAGATCCTGCGGACCTACTCCCCCGACACCGTGATCGACGCCGGGGGCATCCACCACCGGCGCACCCACAGCACACACCGGCTGCACGACGACCTTGCGCTGCTGATGTCGACTTCGGGCAGCACCGGGTCACCGAAGCTGGTCCGACTGTCACACACCAACCTGGCCGGCAATGCCGCCGCCATCGCCGAGTACCTCGACATCAGTGAAACTGACCGGGCCGCAACCACATTGCCACTGTCCTACTGTTACGGCCTTTCGGTGGTCAACAGCCATCTGCTGCGCGGTGCGGGCCTGATCCTCACGGATCGCTCGGTGGTCGATGACGAGTTCTGGGACCAGTTCACCCGCCACCGTGCCACCACCTTCGCGGGGGTGCCCCACACGTTCGAGCTGCTCGACCGGATCGGCTTCGACAGCATGGACCTACCCCACCTGCGGTACATCACCCAGGCGGGCGGACAGATGGCACCCGATCGGGTGCGTCGTTACGCAGCGCTGGGACGCCGCCGCGGCTGGCAGCTGTTCGTGATGTACGGGGCCACCGAGGCGACCGCCCGGATGGCCTATCTGCCACCGGAATTGGCCCTGTCACATCCTGAATCCATCGGCCGTGCGATCCCAGGCGGCAGCCTGTCCATCCGCCCCGGCGCCGCATGGCCAGACGGTACCGGCGAACTGGTCTACCGCGGCACCAATGTGATGCTCGGGTACGCGCAGCGGCCCGAGGATCTGGCCCTGGGTGCCACCGTCGAAGAGCTGCGCACCGGCGACATCGCGCGGTGCACGCCTGACGGCCACTATGAGATCATCGGCCGCAGTGGCCGGTTCGTGAAACTGTTCGGACTGCGCATCGACCTGGACCGTCTGCAAACCACCCTGGCCGAGCACGGAGTGACGGCGTTGTGCACGGAAGAGGGCGAGACTCTCGCGGTGGCAGCCGTCGGCACCGGTACGGCCACCGCCTACGACGTTCAGCAGTTGACCGCCACCCTGGCGGGTGTGCCGGCCGGAGCGGTGCGGGCTGCGCTCGTCGCCGAGCTGCCCCGGTTGGTCTCGGGCAAGCCCGATTACGCCGCGGTGCGCACGTTGGCCGCCGGACCGCCCGTCGCCGAGGTCACGGATCTGAGGAGACTGTTCGCCGCGGTCCTGCATATCCCTGCCGAATCCATCGACCGCAACGCCAGCTTCGTCGACCTCGGCG
This sequence comes from Mycobacterium sp. DL99, assembly GCF_004762045.1. Lineage (GTDB taxonomy): Bacteria > Actinomycetota > Actinomycetes > Mycobacteriales > Mycobacteriaceae > Mycobacterium. Next base: position 2,407,484 of record NZ_SJOM01000007.1, on the reverse strand, counting down.
GTAACTCACTGACCTATGTGACGATGTCGGTTCGGCTCGAACGCGCCCTGGGAGGGTTGCCGAAGGACTGGCACCGGATTCCGCTGCGGGAACTGGAGCGCAGCGGCCCACCGCGTCTGCGCCGATGGGCGACCGTGGAAACCAGCGTCGCCCTACGGGCTGCGGCCATCGTTCTCATCGTCGGCTCGCACGCCGAGTTGTTCGCGCTGTGGGGCGGTGCGCACATTCTGCTGGGGGTGGCCGGCTACAACTTCGGCCGGTTCTGCCTGACACCGGTGCCACGGTCGACCCGGTTGCGTCACCTGCGCAACACGATCGCCTGGATCGCGGTGCCCTCGATCGTGTGGGTCGCCGTCGCGCTGATCCTCACCGACGACTACCACGCGTCGAACCTGTTGCTGGCCAACAAGTTCCTCGGGCCACACGACAGCATGACCGCCGGGCGGTTGTGGTTCGTCGAGGTGCTGTTCTGGATCCTGGTGGCGCTGACCGTGGTGTGCGCGCTGCCGGGAGCCGACCGGCTGGAGCGACGCCGCCCGTTCGCCTTCGCCGCGGCGTTCCTGGCGGTGGGGCTGGTATTGCGTTACGACCTACCCGGTTTCGGGTTGGGTCGCGAAGCCTGGTTCACGGTGCTGGCGTTCTGGTTCTTCGCGGCCGGATGGGCGGCGGCCAAGGCCACAGCCACCTGGCAGCGGATGATCGTCACGGTGGTGCTCGCGATCGGGTTGCACGGCTACTTCGGCAACAGTGGCCGAGAAACCCTGGTGCTGGCGGGGTTCGTGCTGCTGATCTGGCTGCCCGCGGTGCGCTGTCCCGCCGTGGTGGCGGCAGGCTGCGGGTTGCTGGCCGAGGCGTCGCTGTACATCTACCTCACCCACTATCAGATCTACCCGCTGTTCGGTGACCACCGGGTGATCGGGGTGCTGGCCGCACTGATCGTGGGCGTGGCACTCACGTACCTCGTGAACGTGACACGGAAGCAGTTGGCGGGCAGAACCTCACGCCGGATCGCGCTCGGCGACCAGCCCCTCCTGCACCAGGGTGGCGGCGACTGCACCGTCGGAGCGCAACAGGCTCGACGTGATCAGGCCGCGGCCCCGCGCGGCAGCCGGTGAGCGCGACTCCAGCAGATTCCACTCCCCGGCGCGCACCGGACGGTGAAACCAGATCGACGAATCCGTCGTGCCACTGCGGTGACTGCGCGAACGCATGCTGTGCCCGTGCACGGCCAACGCCGGATCGATGCCGTACAGGTCGGTGATGTACACCGCGATCAGCGTGTGCACCAACGGATCGTCGGGCAGGTCGGTGGTGACCCGCCACCACATCCGGCGCACGAACTCGTCGCCCGCCCCGTCGTCGGCGATGCGAATGTCGAACTCGTCGAGAGGCAGGGACGGCGCCGGTCCGGGCGGGCCGGTGCACGACAGGACCTCTGGATCGTGCGGCATCGCCCCCAACCCGTGCTCGGGTCCGGCAAGCGCCGTCGCGAACGACACCGTTGCCGTCGTCAGCATGCGGCCGTGCTCATACGACTCGACGCGCCGGGCCGAGGCGGTGCGCCCGTCATACACCCGGTGCACGCGGTGCTCGACCGCCTCCCCGGCGTCCCCGCCGCGCAGGAACTGCAGGTGCATGTTGGTCGGCGCCCGGTCATCGCCCACAGTCCGGCAGGCGGCCGCCAGGCTCTGCGCGGCCAGCAGACCGCCATAGGCCCGCTTGCCGGCCGGACCGCTGGCCTGTCCGGTGAAGACAGCGACCTCGGCCACGGTGCTGGTTTCGGCGTCGGCCCGTACGTCCAACAGCGTCAGCAGTGTGCTCACCGTTCGTCGGTACCCGTTGCGACGGTGCCGGATTCGGTCAGCGCCACGATCTCGTCGGCACCCAGCCCGAGGTGCTCGGCCAGTACGGCGGTGGTGTCATCCCCGAGTGCGGGCGCGGGGACCGCGGGCGGGTATATCCCACCGATCGATACGGGCAGACCCGGTGCCAGGTACGTACCGATGCGGGGTTGCTCCAGTGGGGTGAACAGCGGGTTGGCGACCACCCGCTCGTTGACGGCAACTTCGGCGAAGCTGCGGTACCGCTCCCACAGCACCGAGGTACCCGAGAGCGCCGCGCTGATCTCCTCGGCGGTGCGCTCGCTGAACCAGAGAGTAAATAGGCCGGTCAGGGCGTCGCGGTGGGTGTAGCGCTGACCTTCGTCGCTGAAGTCGGCCCCGAATGCCTCGGCAAGGGCGGCAACGGCTTTGGTGGTCCCGGTGACCTCGGTGAGGTCGCGGAAATGCCGGCCGGTCAGCGCCACGAGCATGAAGCCGACGCCGTCGCTGCTGGTGAAGTTCTGCCCGTAGGTGCCGTACAGGGTGTTGCCGAGCCGTTCGCGGCCGGTGCCGTTGATCATCACCTCGGTCAGGAATCCGAGATTGCCCGCCGTGGCGAGTGCGACGTTCTCCAGGGGAATGCTGATCCGTGCGCCCGCACCAGTGGAATCGCGGTGGCGCAGTGCGGCACTGACTGCCAGCGCCACATACAACCCGCAGCTCACATCCCAGGCCGGCAGCACATGGTTGACCGGGGTGGCCAACTGCGCAGGCCCCGTGACCATCGGGAAGCCCAACCCGGCGTTGACCGTGTAATCCACCCCGGTGCCGCCGTCGGCGCGCCCCGACACCTCGACGTGGATCAGGTCGGGGCGTAACGCGGACAGGACATCGTACGAATGCCATTGCCGTCCAGCCACATTCGTGATGAGTACGCCGGCCTCGGCGATCAGCCGCTGCACCAGTTGCTGTCCCTCAGGTGAGCGCATATCGGCGGCCAGCGAGCGCTTGCCCTTGTTCAGGCCGGCCCAGTAGATGCTGTCGCCGCCATCGGTGAGCGGCCAGCGGTGATAGTCGGCAGCTCCCCCGATGGGATCCACCCGCACTACCTCGGCACCCAACTGGGCAAGGGTCATGCCGGCCAGCGGCACGGCGACGAAGCTGGAGATCTCGATGATGCGCACCCCGGCCAGCGGACGGGTCTGATCCGGCGTCACAGGTTCTGCCATTCGGTCAAGCTATCAAGCCCGTTCACCGACCAGTTTCACCGCGGCGCCCTCGATGGTGTCCTCGGACAACAGCACCTCCAGTGCGGCATCGCCGAGTGGGATGAAGCTGTCGGCACTGGCCACCCGCTGCACCCGGCCGGTGAAGCCGTGGTCGACCAGTTCGGCCAGCACCCCTTCACCCACACCCCCGGTACGGCGGGTCTCATCGACGATGAGCACCCGGCCGGTCGTGTCCGCCTCGCGCAGCATGTCCTCGACCGGCAGCGGCGACAGCCAACGCAAGTCGACCACACGGGCCGCGATGCCGGCCTCGGCCAACCGACGGGCCACCCGAAGGCTCATCCACAGTCCGTTCCCGAACGTCAGGATGGTCAGATCAGTGCCGTCGCCGTAGGTGCGGGCCCGGCCGATTTGTACCGGCTCCCCAGGGTAGGGCGCCGGCCACTGCTGGTCGCCGTCCTCGTAGAGGTCCTTGGTGTGATACAGCGCGATCGGTTCGAGGTAAATACACACCACGCCAGCACTTTTCGCTGCGGCAACACACGTGTGCAGCATCGCCGCGGCATCGTCGGGCCGGGCCGGCGAGGCGATCACCACTCCGGGGATGTCGCGGATCGCCGCGATCGAGTCGTCGTTGTGGAAATGACCGCCGAATCCCTTCTGGTAGCCGTAGCCCGCGATCCGCACCACCATCGGGTTGCGGTACTGCCGGTTGGAGAAGAACTGCAGCGTGGCTCCCTCGCCGCGGATCTGGTCGGCGGCGTTGTGCAGATAGGCCAGGTACTGGATCTCCGGGATCGGCAGCAGGCCCGAGACACCCGCTCCCAAGGCCAGGCCGAGAATCGTTTGTTCGTCAAGCAGGGTGTCGAATACCCGCGCGGGTCCGGCAGCAGCCTGCAGGCCGCGGGTCACCCCGTAGACCCCACCCTTGCGGGCGATGTCCTCACCGAACGCGATCGCCTCCGGGTGCTGCGCCAGCACATCCTTGAGGGCCCGGTTGATGGCGAGAGCCAGGGTCAGTGGCGGCCCACCGGGCTCTCCCGGGACGGCGACGGACACCGCCCGGGCGTCGTCGAGCGTTTCGCGCAGCGGTTGCATCACCGCCGTCGCGCTGTCGAGCTGCGCAGACCGGCAGAGCTCCCCCGCCAGGTCGATCACCTCGGCGCGCTTGGCCTCGTAGCGTCGCAGCACCTGTTCTGGCGTCAGGATGCCATGGGCAACAAGTGTTCTCGCGGTATTGAGTACCGGGTCACGCTCATAGTCGGCAACGATGTCGGCGGGCCGCCGGTAGGCCTGTTCGTAGTCGGTGCCTGCATGTCCCATCAATCGCACCGTACGCAGATGCAGGAACGCAGGCTTGCGCTCGCGGCGGACCCAACCGGCCGCGGCGCGTGCGGTATCGAACGCATCGACAAGGTCGCTGCCGTCGGCCGCGAAGTACCTCAGTCCCGCACGGTCCCCATAGGCGCGGGCGATCCAGCCGCGCGGCGTCGGCGTGCTGATCCCGATGCCGTTGTCCTCACAGACGAACAGCAGCGGCATCGGCAGGCCCTGGTAAGCGGCGTGCAGGGCCGCGTTGACAGCGCCGACAGTCGTCGAGTGATTGGCCGAGGCGTCCCCGAAGCTGCACACCGTGACCGCATCCTCCGGCCATGGGCAGGTCACACCGAGCTTGCGGGTGCGGGCGATCGAGAACGCCACCCCGACCGACCGTGGCAGATGTGAGGCAATGGTGGAGGTCTGCGGAATGATGTTCAGGTCGTGACGGCCGAACACCTTGTGCCGCCCACCGGAGATCGGTTCGGCGGTGGCCGCCACCAACCCGAGCAGCACGTCACGCAGTGGATCAGAGCCGTCGACCTGCGCGGCGCGGGCCAGGTAGAAGCCGCCCGACCGGTAGTGCAGCAGCGCCGGATCGCTGGGGCGCAGTGCCGCGGCGACGGCGGCGTTGCCCTCGTGCCCGGAGGATCCGATGGTGTAGAAGCCCTGCCCCTGTGAGCGCAGCCAACGCGCGGCCAGGTCCAGGTGCCTGCTGCCCAGCTGAGCATCGAAGAGCTCCAAGGGATTCCGCACGTTCAGCGTCGGCACTCCCCCGGGGCCCGGCGCGCTGAGCGCCGATACCGTCGCGGTGAAATACGAGTCGATGGGCTCGATTGTCATCTCAGATCAGCTCGATCGCCTCGGCGATCGACGGCAGCACCCGGCTGGGCCGGAACGGATAACGCTCGATGTCCTCGACCGACGTCGAACCGGTGAGCACCAAGATGGTGTCCAGCCCCGCCTCGATCCCGGCCACCACATCGGTGTCCATCCGGTCCCCCACCATCACGGTGTTCTCCGAGTGTGCCTCGATCCGATTGAGCGCGCTGCGGAACATCATCGGATTGGGCTTGCCGACGAAGTAGGGATCGCGGCCGGTGGCCTTGGTGATCATCGCGGCCACCGACCCGGTCGCGGGCAGCGGCCCCTCCGCCGACGGGCCGCTGACGTCAGGGTTGGTGGCGATGAACCGGGCACCGCCGAGGATCAGCCGGACGGCTTTGGTGATCGCCTCGAACGAATACGTGCGGGTCTCACCCAACACCACGTAGTCCGGATCGATGTCGGTCAGGGTGTAACCGGCCTCGTGCAGGGCGGTGGTCAGCCCGGCCTCACCGATCACATAGGCCGAGCCCCCCGGCAGCTGATCATCGAGGAACGCGGCCGTCGCCAGGGCCGACGTCCAGATCGACGCCTCGGGGACGATCAAGCCCGAGCGCGCCAAACGGGCGGCCAAATCACGCGGCGTGAAGATCGAGTTGTTGGTCAGCACCAGAAACGGCCGTTGCTTGTCGGCCAATGTCTGCAGGAATTCGGCGGCACCCGGCAGCGCATATTCTTCGCGCACCAGGACGCCGTCCATGTCGGTTAGCCAGCACTGGGCAGGTGAACGCACGGGTCCAGTGTCCCAATTCGCGCTACGGATCAGGGCTCAACCGGGCAATAGCGGTGTAAAACGCACACCGAGACTGCACTCAGGGACAGATTTTTCGCGATTCTTGTCCCTGAGCGCAGTCTCAGTGAAGGGCAGCCCCAGAGATCAGTTCGTGTGCTGATCGGCGACGTCGAGCGCCTTGTCCAGGATCGCCAGACCCTCGCGCGCCTCCTCCTCCGTGACGTTGCACGGCGGCACCACGTGGACGCGGTTGAAGTTGGCGAACGGCAGCAGGCCGTTGGCCTTGCACGCGCCGATCACGGCGTTCATCGCCGGGCTGGAGCCACCGTAGGGCGCCAACGGCTCCCGGGCCTGCTGATCCGCGACCAGTTCGACGGCCCAGAACACACCGGCGCCGCGCACCTCGCCGACGCTGCGGTGCTTGGCGGCCAGCTCGGCCAGGCCCGGCGCCAGCACCTCGGCACCGATCTTGGCCGCGTTCTCGACCATGCCCTCGTCGGCCATCGCGTTGATGGTCGCCACGGCGGCCGCGGTGGCCAGCGGATGACCGGAGTAGGTCAGCCCACCCGGGTAGGAACGATGCGCGAACGTCTCGTAGATGGCCGGGCTGATCGCCACACCACCGAGCGGCACGTAACCGGAGTTCACGCCCTTGGCGAAGGTGAGCAGATCGGGCACCACGTCGAAGTGGTCGATGGAGAACCACTTTCCGCTGCGGCCGAATCCCGCCATCACCTCGTCGGCGATGAACACGATGCCGTAGCGATCGCAGATCTCCCGCACCCCGGCCATGTATCCGGGCGGGGGCACCATGATGCCGGCAGTACCCGGGATCGACTCCAGGATGATCGCGGCGATGGTGGACGGGCCCTCCATCTGGATCATCTTGTCGAGGTACTCCAGCGCGCGCTGGGATTCCTGTTCCTCGGTCTCGGCGTAGAACGACGAGCGATACAGGAACGGTCCGTTGAAGTGCACGACGCCGGCGTTGCCGCGGTCGTTGGGCCAGCGCCGCGGATCACCGGTCAGGTTGATCGCGGTGTCGGTGCCGCCGTGGTAGGCGCGGTACCGCGACAGCACCTTGTAGCGGCCGGTGTGCAGACGGGCCATGCGCACCGCATGCTCGACCGCGTCGGCGCCGCCGTTGGTGAAGAACACCTTGTTCAGATCGCCGGGGGTGCGCTCGGCGATCAGCCGGGCCGCCTCCGAGCGGGCCGCATTGGCGTACTGCGGGGCCACCGTGCACAGCTTGGCGGCCTGCTCGGCAATGGCGGCAACAACTTTCGGGTGCTGGTGGCCGATGTTGGTGTTGACCAACTGGCAGGAGAAGTCCAGCAAGCGGTTGCCGTCACCGTCCCACACGTAGGAGCCCTGCGCGGCGGTGATCGTCATCGGCGAGATCTCCTCCTGCGCCGACCAGGAGTGGAACACGTGTGCGCGGTCGAGTTCATAGGCCCGCGCGGCCTCGGCCTTCGCCGCCTCCACGGTCAACCCGTTGGGCAGCACGGCGGACTCTTGAGTCACAGTCATGGCTGAAATTCTCTCACTTGTTCTCGGGGAAGCCGAGGTTGATGCCACCGTGGCTGGGGTCAAGCCAGCGGGTGGTGATGGCCTTGGTGCGAGTGAAGAAGTGCACGCCTTCGGCGCCGTGTGCGTGGCTGTCACCGAACAGCGAAGCCTTCCAGCCGCCAAAGCTGTAGTAGGACATCGGAACCGGGATCGGCACGTTGATGCCGACCATGCCCACCTCGACCTCGTTCTGGAAGCGCCGTGCGGCGCCGCCGTCGTTGGTGAAGATGGCGGTGCCGTTGCCGTAGGGATTGTTGTTGATCAACGCAAGAGCCTCGTCGTAGGTCTCCACCCGCAGCACCGACAGCACCGGGCCGAAGATCTCGTCGGTGTAGACGCTCATCTCGGGGGTGACGTTGTCCAGCAGGGTCGGGCCCAACCAGAATCCGTCGGCCCCGCCGTTGGCGATCACGGTGCGGCCGTCAACCACGACCTTGGCACCGTCGGCCTCGCCGGCGTCGATGTAGGAGGCCACCTTGTCCCGGTGAACCTTGGTGACCAGCGGACCCATGTCCGAATCCTTGGTTCCGTCACCGGTTTTGATGGTGCTGGCGCGCTCGGCGATCTTGGCGACCAGCTCGTCGGCGATCGGGCCGACGGCGACGGCGGCCGAGATGGCCATGCAGCGCTCACCGGCAGAACCGAAGCCCGCGTTGACCATGGCGTCGGCGGCCAGGTCCAGATCGGCGTCGGGCAGGATCACCGCGTGGTTCTTGGCTCCGCCCAGGGCCTGTACGCGCTTGCCGGCCGCGGTGGCGGTGGCGTAGACGTACTGGGCGATCGGGGTGGACCCGACGAAGGAGATCGCCTTGATCTTAGGGTTGGTCAGCAGCTCGTCGACCGCGGTCTTGTCGCCCTGCAGCACGTTGAACACGCCCTCGGGCAGGCCGGCCTCGGCCCACAACCGGGCCATCCACAGCGCGGCGCTGGGATCCTTCTCCGAGGGCTTGAGCACGACGGTGTTGCCCGCAGCGATGGCGATCGGGAAGAACCACATCGGCACCATGGCCGGGAAGTTGAACGGCGAGATGATGCCGACCGGGCCCAGCGGCTGCAGCACGGAATGCACGTCGACGTTGGTCGAGGCGTTCTCGGTGAACCCGCCCTTGAGCAGATTCGGGATACCGCAAGCGAACTCGACGACCTCCAGACCGCGGCTCACCTCGCCGAGCGCATCGGAGAGCACCTTGCCGTGCTCGCTGGTGATGATCGCGGCGAGTTCTTCCTTGCGGGCGTTGAGCAGCTCGCGGAACGCGAACAGCACCGAGGTGCGCTTGGTCAGCGACGCGTCACGCCAGGCCGGGAACGCCGCAACCGCGGCATCGATCACCGCACGCGCGTCATCCACGCTGGCCAGCGCGACCTCGCCGGTGACCTCGCCTGTCGCCGGATTGGTAACCGGGGCCGTGGCCGCCGAAGCGCCGGCAAATACCTTGCCGTCGCGCCAGTGCTGGATGACATTGCTCATGGATTCCGACCCTTCCTGTGGCGGTAAGTACAGGTATTACTCTGGGTCACCATCGGCTCCGTCGAAGCCATCATCTTGTAAGTCTGGCCGATTAGTTCATTACACTTTGTAAAATGATCCCAACCGTGCGCGACATCGTAGGACTCCCGGTGGTGCAGGCCGGCGAGCCCGAGGTCCTCAGCGCACAACAACTGGACCGCCCGGTGCGCTGGGTTCACGTGAGCGATATGCCCGACCTGGCCGGGCTGCTGCAGGGCGGCGAGCTGGTGCTGACCACCGGCGCGGCACTGCGCGATGCGCCGCGCGACTATCTGCGACGGATGCAGCGGGCCGGCGTCGTCGGCGTCGTCGTCGAACTGGGCACCCGTATCGAATCGCTGCCCACCAGCGTCGGCGAAATGGCCCAGACCCTCGGCCTGGCGCTGGTGGTGCTGCACCAGCAGACCAAGTTCGTCGAGGTGACCGAGGCGGTGCACCGGCTCATCGTCGCCGACCAGTACGAGGAGCTCGAGTTCGCCCACCGCACCCACCAGACGTTCACCGAGCTCAGCATGAAACGCCCGTCGATGGCGGACATCGTGCGGGCGACGGCCGAGATGATCGACGAATCGGTGGTGTTGGAGGACCTGTCCCGCCAGGTACTGGCGATCTCCCCCCGCCATGAGCCGGCCACCACCGTGCTCACCGACTGGCAGCGCAGATCCCGGGCGATGACCGAACCCTGGGCGACCACCGCCGTCGGACCTCGCACCGAGGAGTGGGGCCGGCTCATCGTGCCGCACGCCCCTGCCGCCCCGGCCAAGACCAAGATGGTCCTGGAACGGGCCGCACAGGCACTGGCCCTGCACCGGATGGCCGAACGCGGACGGACCGGCCTCGAGCATCAGGCCCAGAGCGGGTTGATCGACGACGTCCTTGGCGGGCGGATCGCTGACGACCGTGAGGCCGACGCCCGCGCCCTGGCCCTCGGCCTGCGCGCCTCGGGGCCCTACCTGCCGACCACCGTCCGGGTGGGCGCGCCGGCGGACCGGCTCGACCCCGTCGGCACCCAACGCCGCAACCTCCGCATCCTCGACGCGGTCACCCACGGCGTGAAATCCCAAGGGCACAGCGCGATCTGCTCCATCCGGCGCGACGGTGAGATCGGCCTGGTGCTTGCTCTCAACCCGCGACGTGGGGTGAGCGCCGATGCCACACTCAGCCGCCTGGCCGAGGGCTGGCGCGAGGCGGTCGCCCGCGGCGGCGACGCCGACAAGGTCATCATCGCCGTCGGCGGCAACGCCGGTGCGTTCGCCGATGCCGTACACGGCCTGCGCGAGGCGACCCACGTCGCCGAGGTCGCGGCGTCGATGTCGGACCTGCCACGCCCGTTCGTACGCGCCTCCGACGTCCGCCTGCGTGGACTGATCACCCTGCTGCTCGATGATCCCCGGGTCCAGATGTTCGCCGAGACCGAACTCAAGGCCCTGTTGATCCACGACGCCGAGCGGGGCAGTGACGACATGGAGGTGCTGCGGGGTTACCTGGAACTGGCAGCCAACAAGTCCGCACTGGCCAAACGCCTGCACATGAGCCGTCCCGCGCTCTACAACCGGCTGGCCTCGATCGAACGCCGCCTCGGCGTCAACCTCGATGACGGTGAATCGATGACCTCACTGCACGTGGCGCTGCTCGTGCTCGACGCGCAGGGCAGCGCCAGTCCGCAGCCGACACCCTGATCCGCTCAGTCGATCAGGAGCTTCTTCTGCACCTTGCCCATGGCGTTTCTGGGCAGCTCGCCGACGAAGACGACTTCACGCGGCCGCTTGTGCTGCGACAGGGTCTGGGCCACGAATTCGATGAGACCGTCGGCGAGCTGAGGCCGGTTCCCGTCATCGGTCACCACGTATGCCACGACCCGCTGTCCCAAGTCGGGGTCAGCACGCCCGACAACGGCTGCCTCACGCACCGACGGATGGGCGAGCAGTGCGGTTTCGACCTCGCCGGCGCCGATTCGGTATCCGCCCGACTTGATCAGATCCACCGATTCCCGCCCGACGATTCGGTGGAACCCGTCCGTGTCGCGGGTGGCGACGTCTCCGGTGATGAACCAGCCGTCGTCGGTCCAGGCGTCCGCGGTGGCTTCGGGCCGGTTGAGGTAGCCGTCGAACAGCATCGGGCCGCGCACCTGGAGCCGTCCGATGCTGCTGCCGTCGTCGGGAACAACCTGACCGTCTTCGGTGCGCAGCCGGGTATCGACGCCGAGGACGGGTTGACCGACCGAGCCGGGCCGGCGTTCCCCGTCCGCGCGGGTGGACAAGGTGATCATGGTCTCGCTCATCCCGTAACGCTCGATCGGCGTGCAACCGGTCAGCTCGGTGATGCGGTGGAAAACCGGGGTCACCAACGGCGCGCTACCGGATACCAGCAGGCGGGCACCACGTAGCGCCCGCGCCGATGCTTCGTCGGCGGCGATGCGCGACCACACCGTGGGCACGCCGAAGTACATCGTGCCGGCCGCGGCGGCATAGCGCTCCGGTCGCGGTTTGACGGTATGGACCACCCGGGAGCCGATGCGCAGCGAGGCGAGCACACCGAGCATCAGTCCGTGCAGGTGGAACAACGGCAGACCGTGCACCACCGTGTCGTCGCGGGTCCATTGCCAGGCGTCGGCCACGGCGTCGATGCCGGCCGCCAACGCCCGATGACTGAGGTTGACCCCCTTGGGTGCACCGGTGGTCCCCGACGTGTACAGAATCATCGCGACCGCGTCGGGTGACGGTGCGTCTGGCAATTCGCCACTCCCACGGCCCTGGACGGTTGCCGCTATCACGGGAAGTTCCGAGTCCCGATGCGGCGGTCCCGCCCAACACGTGACGCGGGCGTCGGTGAGCATGTGCCGCAGCTCAGCAGAGCCGGAGTCGGGTGGAATCGGAACTACCGGGACGCCGGCCAACAGGCAGCCGACCACAGCGACGACCGTCTCCAGCGTCGGTTGGGCACACACCGCGACCGGTCCCCCGTCGGGCAATGCGCCGGCAAGCGCGCAGGCAGCATCGAACAGCTGCGCCCGCGACATACTCCGGGCACCGACCGAGATCGCGGCGGCGGTGTCGACTGAGTCGCTCCCGGCAGGGTCAAGAGATGTCAAAAGCATGGGCGGACAGGTCCTTTCATTGCTGGTGGCTGACACTCAGAACACCGTGCCCGGGAGGACGAGGGTCCCGACGAGCAGAACCGGGCCGATCACCACCATCGACAACCCCCAGCGCATCAGCAGCCTGGTCATCCGGGGTCGTTGCGCTTCGTCGACGGTGGTGGCGACCAGCGTCGCGCCCACCGTGGAGAAAGGCGAGACGTCGACGATCGACGCGCACACACCGAGCGCACACATCAACGCCCAGCCGGGGATGCCGCCGGCGGCCACCAGAGGCAACGCGAGCGGAACCAGAGCCGCCAGCATGCCGGTGGTCGAGGCGAACGCCGAAACAAGCCCTGCCACAAGGCATATGAACAGTGCGGCCAGCAGCGGAACACCGATGTGGCCGGCGAACTCACCGAGCAGATCGACCGCCCCCAGCTTGTCGAGCACGCCGACGAACGTGATGATGCCGCCCACCAGCAGAACTGTCGACCAGTCGATACGGGGAATCGCCTTGTTTCCCGATCGCGGGTCCGCGAGGGTGAGCACCGCGCCGAGCGCGAAGGCCAAGACGCCGATATCGGGATCCATGCCTGCCAGCGACATTCCGATGACCGCACCGATCAAGCCGACCATGGCCATCACGGTGGCGATCTGATTGCGGGTGAAAGGGTTTCGTTCCCGACCGGATGGCAGGTCCGGGCTCGACGCGGCGCCCAGCGGGACACCCCGCGTACCGCCGCCGACGGCGACCAGTCGGTCATCCACCGACAGGGACACCGCCGGAGCTGCGGCCACATTTCGGCGCAGCAGCTTGAGTCCGCCGAACAGGACGTACGCGGCCGTCAGCAGCGCCAGGTTGACCATGAGCGCCACGAAGAACAGCACGAACGGGTTGAGGTCGATGCCGGCCTGATGTGCGGTGCCGTAGGTGACGATGCCGAACAGGCTGGTGGGCGCGAACGCCCCGGCGCTCAGGCCGGTTCCGATCGACAGTGCCATCAGCATCGGATCGATCGCGCGCTTGTCTGCCACCATCATGCCGATCGGCGCCATCACCAACCCACCCAGCGGGGAGCCCATCGCCGAGATCGCCGCGGTCAGCAGGAAGAACACCAATGGCAGCAGCACCGTCCGATGCCCGACCTTGGCCAGGGTGACCTCGATGATCCGGTCGATGGTGCCGTTGGCGTGGGCGATCCCGAAGAAGTACGTCACCCCGACCAGCAGCACCAGGATGTCGATCGGGAAGCCGTCGACGATGTCGTCGATCGGCATGCCCGCCAACCCGAGCCCCACCCCGCATGCCGCGGCGAACATCAACACGCCCAGGTGGGCGTTGCGCCATGCCGAAACCGCGAAGACGCCGACAAAGATCGCCAGCGCCAGCAGCTGAATTGTCATTCCTCGCCTTTCGAAACGTTGGACCCGCTTCCCAACTGGTCCACTGTGTGGCACAGTGGTCTACTGTATGAACCGGTGCGGGTAAGCTAGCTCACATCTGCGCCACGGGTCAATGTGGGTCGCCGAGGAGGGCGCGTGTCGACGAACAGCGTGGTGTCCGCGTTTCAGGTGTTGGAAACGGTCGCAAGAATGCAGCCCGTAGGTCTGTCCGAGCTCACGCGCGCGGTCGGCCTGCCCAAGAGCACGGTGCAGAGGTGTTTGCTCACGCTGCACGAGATCGGCTGGCTACGACCGACCTCCGCGCAACCCACCCGATGGAACTTGACGTACCGGGCGTTTTCCGTCGGCAGCCGGGCCGGCGATCATCAACTGATGCGCGAAACCGCGCTCCCGTTCCTCAACGAGCTGCAGCTCGATACCACTGAGACTATCCACCTGGCCGCACCCGACGGGCCGGAGTTGGTACTCATCGAGCGCTTGGACACCCCACATCCGCTGCGCGCCTTCATGCCGTTGGGATCGCGAATTCCGTTGCACGCCTCAGCAACCGGGATAGCGTTTCTCGCTGCCAGCACCGACGATTACGTTGCGCAGTACCTTTCGCACCACCTCGCGCCGCAGACCGAACACACGATCACCGATCCGGGCCGGTTGCGCGAGACCATCGAATTGGTGCGGACGCGGGGATACTCGGTGAACGAGCAGGGCCTGAACGCCGGCATCACCGCACTCGGCGCCAGTATCGTCAACGCACAGCGCGAACCCATCGGCTCGGTCTCGATATCGGGACCGAGCAGCAGGATTACGGCCGACAAGTTCGCCAGGTTCGGAAGTGCGGTGCGCGAGACCGCGCACCGAATCTCCGCGGCACTGTGAACTCGCGCAGAACTCTGGAGAGGCGATACCGAGATGGCTGATCGCAACGTGCTGGGTGGCCCGCTGGCGGAGTGCGGCACCGACCCGCTCACCGGCTTCTACCGCGACGGGTGCTGCTCGACCGGCGACGCCGATGCGGGCCGGCACACCATCTGTGCGGTGGTGACCGCCGAGTTCCTCGAACACCAGCAGTCCATCGGCAACGACCTGTCGACACCGGCTCCGCAGTACCGGTTTCCCGGCCTGACGCCCGGGGACCGCTGGTGTGTCACCGCCGTCAACTGGCTGCGCGCACACAATGACGGCAAGGCGGCCCCGGTGGTGCTGGCGGCCACCCATGAACGCACCCTCGACCTCGTGCCCCTCGACGTCCTTCAGCAGTACGCCGTCGATGTGCCCGACGACCTGGGCAGCCTCTGAGGCTCCGTAGGCTCAAGGCGTGAGCGTCGCATCCGAGCCGACCGTTGTTCTGGACAACCGCTTCGCCCGCGCCCTGCCCGAGATGGCGGTCGCATGGCGGGCCGAGGCGGCCCCGGCTCTGCGACTACTCGTGCTCAACGAGCCACTGGCGGACGAACTCGGCCTCGACGTCTCCTGGCTGCGCAGCCCCGACGGGCTCGGCCTGCTGTCGGGCACCGTCGTGCCCGACGGCGCCACCCCGGTCGCGCAGGCCTACGCCGGGCACCAGTTCGGCGGGTACGTCCCTCGCCTGGGCGATGGCCGTGCGCTGCTGCTCGGCGAATTCGTCGATGCCGACGACCGTCCCCGTGACCTGCATCTCAAAGGATCGGGACGCACGCCTTTCGCCCGCGGCGGCGACGGCCTGGCCGTCGTAGGGCCGATGCTGCGCGAGTACATCGTGAGCGAGGCCATGCACGCCATGGGCATTCCCACGACGCGGGCACTGGCCGTCGTCGCCACCGGTCGCGACGTCCGCCGCGAAACCCTGGTGCCCGGGGCGGTGCTGGCCAGGATCGCCGGCAGCCATCTACGGGTCGGCAGTTTCCAGTACGCCGTCGCGCATGCGCAGGCCGTCGGAGACATCGGGTTGCTGCGCCGGCTGGCCGACCACGCCATCGCCCGCCACCATCCCGGAGCGGCCGACGCCGCCAACCCGTACCTGGCACTGTATGAGGCGGTCATCTCGGCGCAGGCCTCACTGCTGGCGCAGTGGATGCTGGTCGGGTTCGTGCACGGCGTGATGAACACCGACAACATGACCATCTCGGGCGAGACCATCGACTACGGACCGTGCGCGTTCATGGAAACCTTCGATCCCGCAACGGTATTCAGCTCGATCGACCATGGCGGCCGGTACGCCTACGGCAACCAGCCGACAGTGGCCGCGTGGAACCTGGCCCGCTTCGCCGAAACCCTGCTCCCCCTGCTCGACGACGACGGCGAGCACGCCGTCGAGATCGCCACCCAAGCGCTGCACGGCTTCGGCCCCCAATTCGACGCGGCGTGGTCGGCCGGCATGCGCGCCAAGCTCGGACTGTCCGCCGATGTCGACGGCGAAGTGGCACGCACCCTGATCGACGACCTGATTGTGCTGTTGCAACAGAACCGAACTGACTACACGTCGTTCTTTCGCGACCTCGGCCGTGCCGCGCGCGGAGAAGGCACGATCGCCGCCGAATTCGACGAATGGCTGGCGCGGTGGCGCGCCCTTGGCCCCGACACCGCCGCGATGGACCGGGTCAATCCCGTCTACATCCCGCGCAATCACCTCGTCGAGGAAGCCCTGAACGCGGCGATGAACGGCGACATGGAACCCGTCGAGCACCTCATGACCGCCCTCGCGGCGCCTTACGACGACCGCCCCGGGCTCGATCGGTATGCCGCTCCGGCGCCTGCCGACTTCGGCGCCTACCGCACGTTCTGCGGAACCTGAGGACCAGGCGCTACCGTGGGTCGGGTGACGACGATCACGATGGACACCCCGGCCGGCCCGATCGACGCTCTGCTCAGCCTCCCCAGCGGCGAAGGACCGCGGCCCGGGGTGGTGATCATCCATGACGCGATCGGCTATGGACCGGACAACGAGGCGATCTCGGAACGCGTTGCGGGCGCCGGCTATCTCGCGCTCACGCCGAACCTCTACTCCCGTGGCGGCCGGGCCCGCTGCATCACCCGGGTGTTCCGTGAACTGCTGACCCAGCGCGGCCGGGCGCTCGACGACATCCTGGCCGCCCGCGACCACCTGCGTGCGCACCCGCAATGCAACGGGATCATCGGCATCGCGGGGTTCTGCATGGGCGGCCAATTCGCGCTGATCATGGGCCCCAAAGGATTTGGCGCCTCAGCGCCGTTCTATGGGACCCCGCTGCCCAAGCGGCTCGACCAGACGTTGGACGCCTCGTGCCCAGTGGTGGCCAGCTTCGGCCGCCGCGACCCGATGGGCATCGGTGCCGCAGACCGGTTGCAGCGCATCGTCGGCGACAAGAACATCCCGGCCGACATCAAGGTCTACCCCGAAGCCGGGCACAGCTTCGCCAATCAACTGCCCGGGCAGGCCTTTCTGCGCATCGCCGGCTTCGGCTACAACGAGGCCGCCACCGCCGACGCCTGGTCGCGGGTGTTCGCGTTCTTCGACGAGCACCTGACGGCTAAAGCCAACTGAGCCCGGCCACCACCAGCGCCTCTGTTCCGGTGTCCA
The DNA here is from genome assembly GCF_004762045.1 of Mycobacterium sp. DL99. Taxonomy (GTDB): domain Bacteria; phylum Actinomycetota; class Actinomycetes; order Mycobacteriales; family Mycobacteriaceae; genus Mycobacterium. Next base: position 2,390,403 of record NZ_SJOM01000007.1, on the reverse strand, counting down.
ACGTCGGCTGGAGCACCGGGGCGAACCGCGGTGAATGGTTCATCGGAATATCGGCGCCCACACGATCAGCGGCCACCGCCGCACGGAAGGCCTGCTCGTCGACGCCGCCGAAGCCCCAATAGGTGTAGGGCGCGCCGAGGGCAGCCGGGATGTCACCGAAGTCCTCACTGGCCGACCCGGCCGGCATGGACTGCACCCGGTCGCCGAAGTACTCGCCGAACGCGGCCTCGACGCGCGCCGTCACCGCACCGTCGTTGACGGTCAGCGGAAAACTCTCGTACAACTCGATTTCGGGCTCGCGGGGCGAGTCGGATGCCCGGCACTCGGCGATGACCACGCGCCGGATCGCCGCGAGTACCGCGGTGCGCACCGATTCGTCGAAGGTGCGCAGGTTGAGTTCGAGCACCGCATGGTCGCCGATGACGTTGCTCTTGATCCCCGACTGAATGCTGCCGACGGTCAGCACGACGGTCTGGCTCGGATCGACCTCGCGGGACACGATCGTCTGCAAGCGGATGACGATCATCGACGCCAGCACCACCGGATCCACCGTGGTCTGCGGCATCGAACCGTGCCCACCACGGCCGTAGACCGTGATGCGCAGGCTGTCGGCCGCAGACAACACCGGACCGCTGCGGGTACGCAGCTGCCCGGCCGGGGCCGGAAACACGTGCTGGGCCAACGCCACATCGACCGGGCCGACGAGATCGGCCAGGCCGTCATCGGCCATCCCGCGCGCCCCATCACCGACCTCCTCGGCCGGCTGGAAAACCGCAATCATGGTGCCGCGCCAGTGATCCGTCGCCCGGGCGAACAATTCGGCCGCGCCCAGTAGACACGTGACGTGCACGTCATGGCCACAGGCATGCATCACGCCGGGCTCGTCACTCGCATACGGCAGACCCGTCGCCTCGGTCACCGGCAGCGCATCCATGTCCGCACGCAACAGCACCCGAGGACCGTCGCCGTTACCCAGCACCCCGACCACACCGGTTCCCCCGACACCTTCATGGACGGCCAGGCCAGACTCCCGCAGGCGCGCAGCCACGACACCCGCGGTACGCCGTTCCTGATGCGAGAGTTCGGGATGCTGATGCAGGTCCCGGTAGAGCGGCTCCTGCCATGCGCGCACCTCAGGCAGGTGCGCCAGCACGGCCTCGGCGCGGCGACGAACATCGTCGGGTCCGGTACCGACCGTCGCCATCGCCTCGCCCCCTGACCGCTGTTACTCCGGCAACCGCAACTCGGGCTTTTCGACCTCTTCGATGTTCACGTCCTTGAACGTGATGACCCGCACCTGTTTGACGAACCGGGCCGGGCGGTACATGTCCCACACCCAGGCGTCGGCGAGCCTCAATTCGAAATAGACTTCGCCCTCGGAGTTACGCGGAATCAGCTCCACACTGTTGGCCAGGTAGAAGCGGCGCTCCGTCTCGACGACGTAGCTGAACTGCCCGACGATGTCCTTGTATTCGCGGTAAAGCGAGAGCTCCATCTCGGTTTCATACTTCTCGAGATCCTCGGCGCTCATCTGGTGTGCTGTCCTTCTGGTTGTGCTGATGCCCTGTCGACCATCTTTGCGTACGCCGCTTCAGCATGCCGCATTGGTGCCATATCCCGCCGCACGTCCGCCATCTCGGCGGCCCGCCGCACGCCGGTGATCTCTGCGGCCCGCCGCACGTTCACATACGAGTAGCGGTGCTCCGCACACGGCCCCAACTCCGTCAACGCCGCGGAGTGCGCCGCAGTGCTGTACCCCTTGTGCTCGGCGAACCCGTAGCCGGGATGGTGCTGCTCCATCTCGACCATCAACCGATCCCGGCTGACCTTGGCCAGCACGCTGGCCGCGGCGATGCAGGCGGCCGCGGCGTCTCCCCCGATCACCGGTAAGGAAGGCACCGCCAGTCCCGGAACCCGGAACCCGTCGGACAGCACGTACCCGGGCCGCAGCGACAACCCCGCCACCGCACGCCGCATGCCCTCGATATTGGCCACGTGAACACCGAGGCGGTCCACCTCATCCGACGGGATGAACACCACGTGATACGCCAGCGCATACCGGCGGATCAGGGGAAACAACCGCTCCCGCTCCCGCTCACCCAGCTTCTTGGAATCGTCGAGAGAGGCCAGGCTGTCCATCCGGTTGGGACCCAGTACGCAGGCCGCCACGACCAACGGTCCCGCGCAGGCCCCGCGGCCCACCTCGTCCACCCCGGCGACCGGGCCGAGACCGTTGCGATACAACGCGGATTCCAGGGTGCGCAGACCGGATGACCGCCGGATCACCGTCCGAGGCGGCCACGACGCTTTCACCGCTGGAGGCACAGGGCAGCTCCTAGGAGTCGGTCTGCGGGTCCCCGCCAGTGATACCGCCCCAGCGCGATGGCGGCCAGGCGATGAACCGTGCCTTTCCGATTACATTCTCCACCGGAACGGTGCCGGCCATCGGATCGCCCGTGCACAACAGACCTTCCCGTGCGTCGGCGGGCAAATTGCTGCAGTGCACCCGTGAGTCGGCCGAGTGGGTCCGATTGTCACCCATCACCCACAGCCGATCAGGCGGGACGGTGACCGGGCCGAACTCATTGCCCAGACACGGATAGATGCTCGGGTCGGCCATCATGGTGGCCGGATCCAGGTAGGGCTCGTTCAGCCGTTTGCCGTCGACTGTCAGCCCGGTGTCGGCACGGCACTGCACTGTCTGACCGCCGACCGCGATCACCCGCTTGACCAGGTCGTTCTCGTCCGGCGGCACAAACCCCACAAACGAGAGGGCATTCTGCACCCAGCGGATGGCGGTGTTGTCCGAACGGATCGACTTGTAGCCGATGTTCCACGACGGCGGCCCCTTGAAGACCACCACATCACCGGGCTCCGGCTTCGAGAACCGGTAGGTGACCTTGTCGACCATGATGCGGTCACCCACGCAGCCGGCGCAGCCGTGCAGCGTCGGCTCCATGGATTCCGAAGGAATCAGATAGGGCCGCGCGATGAACGTCAGCGTGACGTAATAAAGCACCAAGGCAATGGTGGCCAGAATGGCAACCTCGCGCGCCGTGGAATGCTTGGGCTTGGGTGACTCGTCCGGCGTTTCGCCGGCAGCGGACTCCGCCGAATCTGAAACGGAATCTGGATCCGAGTCGGTTTCGAGGTCGTCCTCCGCGCGCGCATCGGCAGAGTCGGTGGGTCCGGTCACAGGCACCACAGTAGCGAGCGTCGTGACCGGTCCCGCGACGAGAGCTTCGTCAGGCGGAGCAGCGCGCTCAGCGCTTTTCCTTGATCTTCGCCTTCTTGCCACGCAGTTCGCGCAGGTAGTAGAGCTTGGCGCGACGCACGTCACCGCGGGTCACGACATCGAGGTGATCGATGTTGGGCGAATGCACCGGGAAGGTCCGCTCGACGCCGACGCCGTAGCTCTCCTTCCGCACGGTGAAGGTCTCGCGGATACCGCCGCCCTGACGACGGATCACGACACCCTTGAAGACCTGGATGCGCTCCTTCGAGCCCTCGATCACCTTCACATGCACGTTGACGGTGTCGCCGGGGCTGAAGGTCGGGATGTCGTCGCGCAGCGACGCCTGATCGACGAAGTCCAGCGTGTTCATCGGTGACACTTCCTTGTTGTTCGCGGCTCCGGACGAGCGTGCACATGGCGCGCAGCCGAAGCTATTTTCGGGTGTATCGGGGTGTATCTCGCAGCGGAACGCGGACAAGCCGGCCCAGTCCTGCGCAGACAACTGCTCAATTGTGCCAGATGGGTCCCCATACCGTGAAATCCGGCGAGTCGCAGCCCCCCATCAGCACCGACTCCGGCAGCATACTTCGAGCACGACTACGCACGCGAGCCACGAGGCGAACGGTTAGGCTTCACCCACCGATGTGCCGGTCCTGCAGAGCCCATCGGATTTTGTTGACGGTTCAAGGAGGACCATGCGACGGCGGCCGTCGAAGCTGAGGATGGCGAGCGCAGCCGGCGTGACGGCAGTGGTCGCGATGGCTGTCGTAACGGTCGGCTGCGAGGCCCGGGTCTATGGGACTCCCCCGGCCCCCGCCGGCGCGCCGCAGCTGACCGTCGTCGTCCCGCAGGGCAGCATGGCTCCGCTGCCCGAGGCGCCGCCCGGCGAACCCACCGCCGCATTCATGGGGCTCGCGGACCGCGCGCAACTGGCCACCGACACCGCCGCGGACGCCGGCGCCGAGATCACCCTGCTGGTGCTCGACCGCAACACCGGCCAGCTGGTGTCCAACGGAAATGAGACCACCATCGCCATCGCGTCGGTGGCCAAGTTGTTCATCGCCGATGATCTGCTTCTGCAGGAAGCCAAGGGACAGACCGTCCTCAGCCCCGAGGACCGCGAGAACCTCGACGTGATGCTGAGATCCTCCGACGACAGCGCCGCCGAGGTCTTCTGGAACCGCGGTGGCGGAAGCGCGATCGTCACCCGGGTGACCGCCCGCTACGGCCTGGAATCGACCCGGCCGCCGAACGACGGGCGGTGGTGGAACACCATCAGCACCGCGGCTGATCTGGTGCGCTACTACGACATGTTGATGAACGGCAGCGGCGGTCTTCCCGCAGAACAGGCCAATGTCATCCTGTCCAACCTGGCTCAGTCCACTCCGAACGCCATCGATGGCATGCAACCGGGCGGGGTCTACCCCCAGCGATTCGGCATCCCCGAAGGCCTTTACGCCGAGCCGGTCGCGGTCAAGCAGGGCTGGATGTGTTGTATCGGTTCGGATTGGATGCACCTGTCGACCGGCGTGATCGGCCCCGACCGCCGCTTCATCATGGTGATCGGCTCACTGCAGCCTACGGACGCCGCCACCGCGCGCGACACCATCACCGACGCCGTGAAGACAATGTTCCCCGGCGGGCGGATCTAGGACTCCTCGAGCAAATCCGGCCGGCGCTCGCGGGTGCGTTGCAGCGATTGCTCATGGCGCCACGCCGCCACCTTGGCGTGGTCCCCCGACAGCAGTACATCGGGCACGTCAAGCTCACGCCAGGTCTGCGGCCGGGTGTAGCTCGGCCCCTCAAGCAGGCCGTCGGAATGCGAATCCTGTTGGTGGGATGCGGGATTGCCCAACACATCGGGCATCAGCCGGACCACCGCCTCGATCATCACCAAGGCCGCCGACTCGCCGCCGTTGAGGACGTAGTCGCCGATGGAAACCTCTTCGACCCGCATCCGGCGGGCCGCGTCGTCGGCCACCCGCTGGTCGATCCCCTCGTATCGTCCGCAGGCGAACACCAGGTGAGATTCCGTACTCCAGCGTTCGGCGACAGCCTGGGTGAACGGACGCCCCGCCGGGGTCGGTACGACCAGAAGTGTCTCCTCGGAACAAATTTCGTCGAGCGCCTCACCCCACACCGGCGCTTTCATGACCATTCCAGGACCCCCGCCGTACGGTGAGTCATCCACCGACCTGTGCACATCGTGGGTCCAGTTCCGCAGGTCATGTACGGCCACGCTGAGGATTCCGGCGTCGATCGCCTTGCCCGGCAACGACTGCCGGATGGGATCGAGGTAGGCCGGGAAAATCGTGACGACATCAATACGCACAGTTGCGCACCTTCTAGACCAGGTCCAGGTTCAGCAGACCGTCTGGAGGATCGATGACGACGGTTCCGGTTTCCCGGGATACCGAGATGACGATGGCACTGACGAACGGAATCAACACTTCGCGGCCGTCAGCATCGGCCTTGACCGCCAGCAGCTCGCCGGCCGCGGTGTGCAGTACCTCGCGGACCGCGCCCACCGCGGTGCCGTCAGCCGTGACGACCCGCAGGCCTTCGAGTTCATGGTCATAGAACTCGTCGGGATCGTCGATCGCGGGCAGATCGGCGGTGTCGACGATGAACACCGTGCCACGCAGCTCGTCGGCCGCATTGCGATCGGCGACACCGGCCAGACGAATCAACAGCCGACCGGCGTGATCACGCACGGACTCGACTGAGAAAGTACGCTCGGCACCTCCCTTGGCGCGGCCCCGAAGGGCCACGCCAGGGATGAACCGCGCGTCGGGGTCGTCGGTACGGACCTCGACGACAACCTCACCGGAAATGCCGTGAGCTTTGACAACCCGCCCGACAACCAGGTCCATGGATCCGACGCTACTGGTCGGTGTCCACCACGTCGACGCGGATACCGCGCCCACCGATGCCTGCGACCAGGGTCCGCAGTGCAGTGGCGGTGCGGCCACCGCGGCCGATGACCTTACCCAGGTCATCGGGGTGCACGTGCACCTCGACGGTCCGCCCACGGCGGCTGGTGACCATGTCGACGCGTACGTCGTCGGGATTGTCCACGATGCCGCGGACCAGGTGCTCGACGGCGTCGACCACGACAGAACTCACTGCGTTACTCAGCTCTCGCTTGCGGCTTCGCCGGCAGCGGCCTCGGCTGCAGGTGCCTCAGCCTCGGCGCCGGTGGCCTCGTCCTGCTGATCCTTCTTAGGGGCCTTCTTCTTCTTGGGCGTGACGGCCGCAGCACCGGTGCCGCTCTCCGCCTCGGCCAGTGCCGCGTTGAACAGCTCGAGCTTGGACGGCTTGGGCTCCTTGACCTTCAGCGTGCCCTCGGCACCCGGCAGGCCCTTGAACTTCTGCCAGTCACCGGTGATCTTCAGCAGGGCCAGCACCGGCTCGGTGGGCTGGGCGCCGACACCCAGCCAGTACTGCGCGCGCTCCGAATCGATCTCGATCAGGCTCGGCTCTTCCTTGGGGTGGTAGCGGCCGATGACCTCGATGGCGCGGCCTTCGCGGCGGGTGCGCGCGTCGGCGACAGCGATGCGGTACTGGGGGTTGCGGATCTTGCCAAGCCGGGTGAGCTTGATCTTGACAGCCATGTTTGAGACTTCTCCTCTATGTCACGCTGCAATTCGGCGATGCGGGCGGAATTGCCCGATCCGGTTTTGCCTTACGTGTGTGACCGCCGCACAGCGCATTGAACGAGTCGCGCGGCAGACAGCCGCCAATTGTGCCAGAGCAGGCAGTATTGGCCAAAATCGCGCCGGTTCAGACGACAGTCGCCGGAGGCGACTCAAACCACCTTGTCGAAACACTTGGTCTCGACGCGGCGACTCATCCGCCAGCCGTCGGCAGTCCGGACGAACTCGTCCTCGTACCAGAGCCCGCAGAACAACACCTGTTGCTCCAGCCCCGGCAGCACCATCGGGTTGAAGCAGATGGTGCGGGACGAGGCTTTGCCCCCGTCGATGCGCACATCGAAGTTGCCGAGCATGTGCGCGTAGGCCGGGAAGTTCGGCAGCACCTCGGCCAACCACGCCTTGACCTCCGGAAACTGGCCGTCGATACCGCCCATTGCCCGGTAGTCGATGTAGGCATCAGAAGTGAACACCGCATCGAGGTCATCGAACAGTCGACGGTCTATCGCCGTGGAGTAGTCAATCAACAACTGCTGGATCTCCAAGCGATCCGAAATCTCGGCCAGGCTCAACATGTCTCGATTCAACACGATCAAGGCGACTAGGCTGGCCCGCCATGGGGAGGTTCGTCAGGTTCTCTGTTGGAGCGACGGTCGCAATTGCCGCCGCGCTGATCCCGCTCTCATCGGTGATCGGCGCCGCGCCCGCGGCCAGAGCCGATATCGAAGTGCAGCAGGTCGGATCCGCACCCATCCCGGACGGTCCCGCGCAAGGCTGGGTGGTCGCCGATCTCGACACCGGCCAGGTGCTGGCCGCCCGCAACGAGAACGCCCGTTACGCGCCGGCGAGCACGATCAAGACGCTGCTGGCCCAGGTGGTGCTCGATGAGGTGCCGCTGGACTCCACGATCGTCGCCGACGACGCCGATACCCGGGTCGAGTGCAACTGCGCCGGCGTCGCGCCTGGACAGACCTACACGGCGCGCCAATTGCTGGAGGCGGCACTGCTGGCATCGGGCAATGACGCCGCCACCACCCTGGCGCGAATGGTCGGCGGCCCCGAAGCGGCCGTGACCAAGATGAACGCCAAGGCGGCGGCACTGGGGGCGAACAGCACCAATGTGGTGACGCCGTCGGGCCTGGACGGGCCGGGCATGCCGTTCTGGTCGACGCCGCACGACATGGCGACCATCTTCCGCGGGGCGATGGCCAACCCGGTCTTCGCGCAGATCACCGCAATGCCCTCGACCACGTTCCCGACCAAGACCGGCGATCGGGTCCTGGTCAACCAGGACGAACTGCTGCAGCGCTACCCCGGCGCCATCGGCGGCAAGACGGGCTTCACCGACATCGCCCGGAAGACCTTCGTCGGCGCCGCTCAGCGCGACGGCCGGCGTTTGGTGGTCGCGATGATGTACGGGCTGGTCAAGGAGGGCGGCCCCACCTATTGGGATCAGGCCTCGACACTGCTGGACTGGGGTTTCGCTCAGGACCATTCGGCCAGCATCGGGTCGCTGTAGCGCTGCGTACCGGTCCGATATCTGAAGGAAACCTGACCGTGCGCGCACCGAGTCCAACGCTGCGTAGCGTCGGCGCTCGTGCGAAGACTGTTCGTGACGGCGGTGCTCGCCCTCGGTACGGCGATGACCGCTGCCACCGTCTGGGCCCCGCCGGTCACCGCGCAGCCGAGTGTTCAGCCGGCAGGCGCCCAGATTCCCGACGGACCGGCCAAGGCCTGGCTGGTCGCCGACATGGACACCGGCCAGGTCCTGGCGTCCAAAGATCCCAACGGCTCGTACGCCCCGGCCAGCACCATCAAGCCGCTGTTGGCGATGGTCGTGCTCGACCACCTTCGGCCCGATAACTTCGCGCGGGCCAACGAGTCGCACACCAAGGTCGAATGCTCATGCGTGGGCCTCAAACCGGGCCAGCCGTACACCACCCGCCAACTGCTCGAGGCGCTGCTCATGGTGTCGGGCAACGATGCGGCGAACATGCTCGCCGACATGCTCGGCGGTCAGCCCGCAACGGTGGCGGCGATGACGCGCAAGGCGGCCAGCGTCGGCGCCCGCAACACCCGGGCCTCCTCGCCGTCGGGCCTCGACGGCCCCGGCTGGGAAACCGTCACCACCCCGCACGACCTCGCGGTGATCCTGCGGGCGGCGCTGAACTACCCTCTGATCGCACAGATCATGCGCCAACCGTCGGCCCAGTTCCCGGGTAAGACCCTGACCAACCAGAACGAGCTACTGGCGCGCTACCCCGGCGACATCGCCGGCAAGACCGGGTACACCGATCTCGCCCGCAAAACGTATGTCGGTGCAGCCCAACGCGGTAACCGACGTCTGGTCGTGGTCCAGATGTACGGCACCGGCGATCTGTACGGCCAGGCGACCGACTTGTTCGACTACGGCTTCTCGCACTGACCGCGGACGCCGGCGGTAAAAGGTAGGGCCCCACCGGGACTCACACCAAACTAAGGTAACCCTAAATTCGCGTGGTGTGCCCGCGCGCGATGAGGGGAGACGATGTGTCCGACCGTGAGTTCTCGTTGGTGGTCGCCTATGGCACCGACATGGGCAACGCCGAGGACGCTGCCATGTCGTTCGCCGAAGCCACCACGGCCGCCGGAATCCCCGCCGAGGCCGTCGAACTCAACCAGGTTGAACTCGGCCATCTCACGACCACAACGCATTTCATCGTGGTGACGTCGACCTTCGGCGACGGCGAGTTCCCTGACACGGCCACGTTGTTCTGGGAGGCGATCAGCGCATCGGCCGAGCGGCTGGAGCACATGAGTTTCGCAGTGCTCGCCCTCGGAGACACGTCCTACGAATTGTTCTGCAACGCAGGGAAACTCCTCGACGCGCGGCTGGAGGAGCTCGGCGCAACTCGACTGACCGACCGGGTCGACGTCGACGGGTACTACGAAGAACCCGCCGCTGCCTGGACCACCGACCTCGTCAAGCAGCTCACCGCCGCCCAGACCGGACCCGGCACCACAGCCATCACCGTCGCCGAAAACCCCCCGGCCGATCCCCCGCACCGCGGCCAGGAGCGCAACCACCCCTTCGCGGCACCCCTGACGGTCAATCGGCTGCTCACCTCAGCCGAATCCGACAAGGAGGTTCGCCACTACGAGCTCGACCTCACCGGTTCCGGGATCGCCTACCAGGCCGGCGATTCGCTGGCCGTCCACGCAGTCAATGATCCTGATCTGGTCGCGGCGATCCTGACCGAACTCAAAGTGGGCCCCGAGCACCGCGTCACCGGAACCGATGAGACATTGGGGGTTCTGCTCACCGAGCAGCTCGAGATCCGCACACCCTCACGCGCACTGCAGGAGTTGGCGGGCCCCGCCGCCTACGGCGAGGATGTCCTCGATCTCATCAGGCGCGCCGACCTCACCGTCGATGAGGTCGTCGATACGTTGCGCCCGTTGCAGTTCCGCGACTACTCGATCGCCTCAAGCCCACTGGTCCACCCCGATCGCGTGCACCTGACCGTGGCCACGGTGCGCTACCCCGCAGGCGACCGCCGACACGGGGGCGTGGCGTCGACCTACCTGGCCGAGCGCACCCAGACCGTTCGGGTACACCTGCGCCCCAACCATCATTTCCGGCTGCCTGCCGCCGAGGTGCCGATCATCATGATCGGGCCGGGCACCGGTATCGCACCGTTCCGCGCCTTCCTGCAGGAGCGGCAGGCCGCCGCCGCATCGGGCCGGTCCTGGCTGTTCTTCGGGGATCGGCGCCGGGCCACCGACTTCCTCTACGGTGAGGAGCTGACGGGATTCGTCGAGTCCGGCGCACTGACCCGGCTCGATGTGGCATTCTCCCGCGATCAGGACGCGAAAGTATATGTGCAGCAACGCATGCGGGAGAGTTCAGCCGAGCTGTTCGCGTGGCTGCAGGACGGTGCCCACCTCTATGTGTGCGGTGACGCCGACCGCATGGCCAAGGATGTCGATGCCGCCCTGCACGAGATCGTCGCCGAGAGCGGCGGTATGGACGCCGACGCCGCGCACGCCTACGTCAATGACCTGATCAAGACTCACCGCTACCTGCGGGACGTCTACTAGGGCTCTCCGCGCGATGTGTGCACCTCGGGTAACGGTGGGCGTTACGGCAGGTGCACAAATCACCGGGGCCGCGGCCGGTCAGTACACCCGGCCGCGCAGGATCACAAGATCCGGGTGGCTGACCCCACCGTGACGTGGATCCTCGGTATAGCAGACCAGGTCCGCTGACGCCCCGTGCTCCAGCACTGGCCGGCCGAGCCAGGCCCGGGCATCCCAGCTGGCCGCCCCCAACGCGGCGGTGGGACTCATCCCGATGCCCTTGAGCGCCTCGATCTCGTCGGCGATGCGGCCGTGGGCGATCATCCCGCCGGCGTCGGTGCCCGCGAAGATCGGCACGCCCGCGTCGTGGGCCGCGCCGACCCGGCTCCGGCAGGACGCGTAGAGATCGCGCATGTGCTTGGCGTACGCCGGGTACTTGCCGGCGCTGTCGGCGATACCGGGAAAGTTCTCGATGTTGATCAAGGTCGGTACCAGCGCGGTGCCGTGGTCGAGCATCAATTCGATGGTGTCGTCGGTGATCCCGGTGCCGTGCTCGATGCAGTCGATGCCGGCCTTGATGAGCCCGGGCAGGGCATCCTCGCCGAACACGTGCGCCGTGACCCGGGCGCCCTCGGCGTGGGCCGCGTCGATCGCGGCCTTGAGAATGTCGTCAGACCACAGCGGGGCCAGGTCGCCGATCCCCCGGTCGATCCAGTCGCCGACCAGCTTCACCCAGCCGTCGCCCCAGCGGGCCTGCTGGGCCACTGCGTCGGGCAGCTGCGACTCGTCCTCGACATCGAAGGCGATTCCGTGCCCGTAACGCTTGGGCCGGGCGATATGCCGGCCGGCCCGGATGATGCGCGGCAAGTCGTCGCGCTCGTCGAAGCTCCGGGTGTCCACCGGTGAGCCGGCATCCCGCAACAACAATGCGCCGGCATCGCGTTCGGTCTCGGCCTGTGCCACCGACTCATCCAGTGACACCGCGCCACCGGGCCCCAGCCCCACATGACAGTGCGCGTCGACCAGGCCGGGGATGATCCAGCCGCCGTCAAACACGGTGTCGGCGTTGGCAATCGGCTCCGCTGACAGCACGCCCCGGTCCACCCACCACTCGACGGGTTCACCGTCGGGCAGGCCGCGTCCCCGGACGTGGAGCGCGTGCACCGAACTACTTCTGGCCGGGGAACTTCAGCTTCGACAGGTCGAAATCGGCCAGACCGGGCGGCAACTCGTCCAGTCCCTTGGGCATGTTGGACAGGTCCGGGAAGCCGGCCGGCATCCCGGCACCCATCGGGTTCCTCGGTGGGGTCGGTCCACGCCCCTTCTTCTTGCCGGCCTGCTTGTTCTTGCCCTTGGCAGCCTTGCGTGGCGAATTCTTGCGGCCGAACGGCATCCCCATCTGGCCGGCCATCGACGACATCATCTTGCGCGCGTCGAAGAACCGGTCGACCAGAGAATTGACCTCCGAGACGGTCACACCGGAGCCGTTGGCGATGCGCAGCCGGCGCGAGGCGTTGATGATCTTCGGATCGGCCCGCTCAGCCGGGGTCATGCCACGGATGATGGCCTGCACCCGATCCAGCTGCTTGTCGTCGACCGCGGCCAGCGCGTCCTTCATCTGGCCCGCCCCGGGCAGCATGCCCAGCAGGTTGCCGATCGGACCCATCTTGCGGATCGCCAGCATCTGCTCGAGGAAGTCCTCCAGCGTCAGTTCACCGGAGCCGATCTTGGCGGCGGCCTCCTCGGCTTTCTGCTGGTCGAAGACCTGCTCGGCCTGCTCGATGAGGGTGAGCACGTCGCCCATCCCCAGGATGCGGCTGGCCATCCGGTCGGGGTGGAAGACGTCGAAGTCTTCGAGCTTCTCCCCCGCGGAGGCGAACAGGATCGGCACGCCGGTGATCTCGCGGACCGAAAGGGCCGCACCACCGCGGGCGTCGCCGTCGAGTTTGGTCAGCACGACACCGGTGAAGCCGACGCCCTCGCGGAATGCCTCGGCCGTGGCGACGGCGTCCTGACCGATCATCGCGTCGAGCACGAACAGGGTCTCGTCGGGCTGCACGGCGTCCCGGATGGCCGCGGCCTGGCCCATCAGCTCGTCGTCGATGCCCAGCCGGCCGGCGGTGTCGACGATGACGACGTCGTAGTGCTTGGCCCGGGCCTCGGCCATACCGGCTGACGCAACCGCCACCGGATCGCCGTGGCCACCGATCTCCAGGCCGTCTGGTGAGGTGCCCGGGTGCGGGGCGAAGACGCCGACGCCGGCGCGCTCACCGACGATCTGCAGCTGGTTGACCGCGCCGGGGCGCTGCAGGTCACACGCCACCAGCAACGGGGTATGCCCCAGTCCCTTAAGCCATTTCGCCAGCTTGCCGGCCAGCGTGGTCTTACCGGCGCCTTGCAGGCCGGCCAGCATGATCACCGTCGGCGGGTTCTTGGCGAACGCCAGCTGACGCGTCTCGCCGCCGAGGATGCCGATCAGCTCCTCGTTGACGATCTTGACCACCTGCTGCGCGGGATTCAGCGCAGCCGACACCTCGGCGCCCTTGGCGCGATCCTTGATGCGCGCGACGAAGGCACGCACCACCGGCAGCGAGACGTCGGCCTCCAGCAGGGCCAACCGGATCTCGCGCGCCGTGGCGTCGATATCGGCGTCGGTCAACCGCCCCTTGCCGCGTAGGCCCTGCAGGGCTCCGGTCAACCGGTCAGACAGGCTCTCAAACACGTGGTAAGCCTAGCGGCCCGGGATTTGTGGCTGCGCGCCGCGACCTGCTGCCTATCGCGTCCAGTGCCCAGCAGATCAGGCAAGACAGCACGAATGCACCCACGTGAAGGGCCCATGACTTGATCCACCAGGAATCGTTGACGATGACATCGATCGGCAGCGACCGCTGAATCCACTGCACGACAGCACCGCATGCCACAGCCGCGATCAATCCGGCGACCCAGATGCCGTTGCGCCTGCGTGCCATCCCCCAGGCAGCGACATAGCCCACCAGGACCAGCACCGGGACAGTGATCAGTACCCACGCCGGCAGGGTGATCGGAGCCCGAGGAAGACCGTGCGAGTCCGGAACGAGCGAAAGCCGGTAGAGATAGAAGTCCACCCCCGCCAGCGCCAAGTCGACCAACGCCACGACAAGGACGATTGCCAGCACAGCACGCCGGCGGCCTCGTCGGGCCCAGCTGACGACGACGACGACGTAGTACAGCGCGAGGACGGTTGCCAATACCAACGACGCCACATCCGCCGACCATCCATCGAGCCAGGCTCTCCGGAACGACCGCGAGCCGGCGTAGAAAATCGCGATCGTCGGAAGTATCAGCAGAGCGCTGATGAGGATCTGCCCGCCGGGAGGGATCCGCTCCGCCGTCGGTGGTGAAGTCGGGATCGGTCCGGGCGCGCCATATCCAAACTGAGGCGGAGCACCGTATCCGTACTGAGATGGCGGGCCGTATCCGTACTGAGGTGGCGCGCCGAACCCGTCTCCGTACCCCCCGTAATCCGTCACGCCGGCAATCATGACCTATCGGCGTGGATCAGCTGGCGTGCTCAGCTGGTTTGGCCGGCTTGGCCGGCGGCGGCGCGGGCAGGATCGCGAACATGTCGCGCTCCAGTTCCTCGCGGAACGCGGCCCGTCGCGCCTCGTCGGCGGCCAGCGCCGGTGCGGTGATGCAGAACACGTCGACCACCGAGGAGCCCAGCGTGGTCACCTTCGCCCAGGAGATATCCACGCCGTCCCGCTCGAACACCGCGGTCAGCCGCGCCAACAGGCCGGCCCGGTCGATCGTGCGAATCTGGACGATCAGGTCTTCTGGCGCGGTGCCGGGCGACCACAGGATGCGCGGCGGGGCGGGCACGTGGTTGGCAGGCACCGAGGCCAGGATCTCGCCGGCCCGGGTGGTCGGATGCTGGGCAGCCTCCTGGTCGCGCCGCTCCAGCGCACCGATCACGTCCAGTTCGCCCTCAAGCGCCAGGATGAACTGCTGACGCAGCAGTTCGGCAGCTGGTGGCGCACCGAAGTGCGGGGACACCGCGAACGTGTTGATCGCCGAGCCCTCGTGGCTGTTGACCGATGCCGAATGGACCCGCAGGGTATTCAACGCCAGTACGCCGGCCGCCTTGGACAGCAGGCCTCGCCGGTCCGGGGCGATCATCGTCACGTTGTAGATGTGCGGGCCGTCGCCCGGCGTGAGTTCGACATGGATACCCGCGTCCGCCGCCAGCTCCATGAACCGCGGCTCGATGGGATCGGGCTGCGGCAGCGGTTCGCCCGCCATCACCAGCCGGCACCGCCTGACCAGGTCACCGATCAGCGATGCCTTCCAATCTCCCCACACCCCCGGCCCCGTGGCCAGTGAATCGGCCTCGGCGAGGACGTCGAGCAGCTCCAGCAGCACCATGTCCCCACCGAGAGCGTCGGCTACCGCGTCAATGGTCTTGGGGTCCTGCAGATCTCGTCGCGTCGCTGTGTTGGGGAGCAGCAGGTGGTAGCGGACGATCTTCGACAGCACCTCGATGTCGGACGGCCACAGACCCAGCCGGGTACCGATCTGCGTCGCCAACTCTGCACCGATCACGCTGTGGTCACCGCCGCGGCCCTTGCCGATGTCGTGGCACAGCGCGCCCAGCAGCAACAGATCCGGACGTGACACCCGCGTGGTGAAAGCACCTGCCCGCGAGACGGTTTCAACGAGGTGGCGGTCGACTGTCCAGGTGTGCACCACATCCCGCGGAGGCAGGTCTCGCACCGCACCCCACTCCGGGAACAGTCGGCCCCACAGGCCGGTACGGTCCAGTGCCTCGATGGTGGCGACCGCCGCGGGTCCGGATGCCAGCAGCACCAGTAGGTCCTTGAGCGCCTGATGCGGCCACGGGGTACGCAGTTCCGGTGCGGTTTCGGCCAGTCTGCTCAAGGTGGACACCGCCATCGGCAGCCCGGTACTGGCCGACGCGGCCGCGACCCGCAGTATAAGGCCCGGATCACGTTCCGGCCGGGCGTCGCGGGCCAGGATCACCTCGCCGGCGTACTCGATCACGCCTTCGTCGAGCGGGCGGCGCACGGGACGGCGCAGAGCGGCAAAGCCGCGCCGCGGCAGGGCGTTGGCGGCGGTACGAATCCCGGAATCGACGTAGTAGCTGACCGTGCGCGCGGCATCAGAGAGCGTGCGGGCAAGGTCGAATCGGTCCCCGATCCGCAAGGCCGCACCGATCTCGTCTGCATGCTGGGCCAACAGCAGTTCCCGGCCCCGACCGGAGACCCGGTGCAGCTCGGTCCGGACGTTCAGCAGCGCCAGGTGCGCATCGCCCAGGGTTCCGGTCGGCGAGGCCAGCGCCCGACTCGGATACACGTCGGCCAGTTGCGCGATCGCGAGCGCGTTGAGCAGTTGAACGTCCCGCAGGCCACCCCGTCCCGACTTGAGGTCCGGTTCGGCACGGTGCGCGATCTGGCCGCTGCGCTCCCATCGCGCCTGCGCATGCTCGACGAGTTCGTCGAACCGCGAGGCGATTCCGATCCGCCACTGCCGGCGCCCCCCGCCGACCAGGAGCGCCGACAGGTCGGCATCGCCGGCGATATGACGCGCGTCGAGCATCGCCAGACCCACCGCAATGTCCTCACCGGCCACCTTGAGCGCTTCGGGCACGGTACGCACACTGTGATCGATACGAATATTGGCGTCCCACAAGGGATACCAGAGTTTCTCTGCGACCTCGGAGACGAGTTCGGCGGGCATGTTGTCATGCAGCAACGTGAGATCGAGGTCGGAGTACGGCAGCATCTCGCCGCGGCCCAGACCACCTGTGGCCACGATCGAAAATCCGCTGGTGGCCGTGATGCCGATCTCGGTAGCCTTTGTGGCGAGCCAGAATTCGTGCAGATCGAGCAATGCGTTCCGCAATGCGGCAGCATCGAGCTGACGCGATCCCCCGGTGAGCAACTGTTGGGTGGCCGCGGCCAGATCGCTGGCGGGCCGTGACGGCGCCGCCGGAGCCTCCCGAGGAGAGGCCCCGGCGGATTCTGGGCTGTTCTCTGTCATTTCGACTCCTCCCCGGCCGATCACCGGGTAGTGCTCACGCGATTGCTGGCCGGGGAGAAGACGTCTCGCTGGACGCTCCGACTACAGCGCGTCAGCTCCCCGCTCACCGGTACGCACCCGAACCACGGTGTCGACCGGGCTGACCCATACCTTTCCGTCGCCGATCTTGCCGGTACGTGCGGCCTGCACGATGACGTCCACGACCTTGTCGACCGCGGAATCGTCGACAACGACCTCCACCCGGACCTTCGGCACGAAATCGACGGAGTACTCAGCACCGCGGTAGACCTCGGTGTGCCCCTTCTGACGGCCATAACCCTGGACCTCGCTGACCGTCATTCCGAGAATGCCGGTTTGCTCCAGACCTGTCTTGACGTCTTCCAGCGTGAACGGCTTGACGATCGCAGTGATCAGCTTCATATTTCCTTATTCCTCCCCGCCGTGACGACCAAGAACAGAACCGGTTCCGACAGCGACGAAGTCGTAAGCGCTCTCTGCGTGCTCGGACTCGTCGATACCGGATGCTTCCTCTTCTTTGTCCAGGCGCAGGCCCACGGTGTATTTGACAATCAACGCCAAGATAGCGGTACCCACCGCCGAATAGAGCAGAACAGCACCGGCCCCGATCGCCTGTCGCCACAGCTGATCGAAGCCGCCGCCGTAGAGCAGACCGGCAACCGCGGCAGGCGCTTCCTTGGTCGCCACGAGGCCGACCATCAACGTGCCCACGATGCCGCCGACCAGGTGTACGCCCACGACGTCGAGCGAATCGTCGAAGCCGAACCTGAATTTGAGCCCGACAGCCAGCGCACACAGCACACCGGCAGATGCACCGATCGCCAATGCGCCCACCACATTCACCGAGGAGCAGGACGGCGTGATGGCCACCAGTCCCGCAACGATGCCCGATGCGGCACCAAGGGAAGTGGCGTGTCCGTCGCGAATGCGCTCGGTGAGCAGCCAGGCCAGCATCGCCGTCGCGGTCGCCACCGTGGTCGTGATGAATGTCGAACCGGCAGTTCCGTTCGCCGACACCGCAGAACCCGCGTTGAAGCCGTACCAGCCGAACCACAGCAGGCCCGCGCCGAGCATCACGAACGGCAGATTGTGTGGTCGCATAGGCGTACTGGGCCAGCCGATCCGCTTGCCGAGGATGATCGCCAGGACCAGACCCGCGGTGCCCGCATTGATATGCACCGCGGTGCCGCCGGCGAAGTCAATTGCCTTGAGCTGGTTGGCAATCCAACCGCCATGGTGAATCACGGTCTCGCCGTCGGAACCCTTGACGTCGAAGTCGAAGACCCAGTGCGCGACCGGGAAGTAGACAACGGTCGCCCACAGCGCGGCGAACAGCAGCCAGCCGCCGAACTTGATGCGGTCGGCGACCGCGCCGGAAATCAGTGCGACGGTGATGATCGCGAACATCAGCTGGAAGCCGACGAACACGCTGGCCGGGATCGTCCCCGCGAGCGCGATAGGTGCATCGGCCGAGCCGTTCGCCCCGATCAGCCCCTTGAGTCCGAAGAACTGTGCCGGATTGCCGACCACGCCGGCGGTGTTGTCACCGAAGGCCATCGAATAGCCGTACAGCGACCACAGCACGGTCACGACACCCATCGCACTGATGCTCATCATGATCATGTTGAGCACGCCCTTGGCACGCACCATGCCGCCGTAGAAGAAGGCCAGACCCGGCGTCATCAACAGCACAAGTGCGGCACTGGCCAGCATCCATGCCGTGTCACCGGTGTCCGGCGCACCCAGTATCGGGAATTGCTCCACTCGCAGTTTCCTCCTTCACCACACCACGGCCGCAAGGATTTACGACCATTGACCTGGTCCAAGACAATGCTGAGTGGATGTTTCAGCTACGACGCTGTTGCGTTTCGCTCGTGTGAACGGATAGGCAGGCTGCGTTTCGCCGGTGTTACACCGTGCTTTTCCCTGGGTTTTTCAGCCGGTTTTTCAGCCCAGAAGGGCGTCGACGAAGGCGCCGGGCTCAAACGGTGCGAGGTCATCGGGCCCTTCGCCGAGACCGACGAGCTTGACCGGGACACCGAGTTCCTGCTGGACCCGGAACACAATCCCGCCCTTCGCGGTGCCGTCGAGCTTGGTCAGCACCACCCCGGTGATGTCGACGACCTCGGCGAACACCTTGGCCTGCGGCAGGCTGTTCTGGCCGATGGTGGCATCGAGCACCAACAGCACCTCGTCGACGGCGGCACGCTTCTCCACCACCCGCTTGACCTTGCCGAGTTCGTCCATCAGGCCGGTCTTGGTGTGCAGGCGGCCCGCGGTGTCGATCACGACGACGTCGGCCCCCACCTTGACCCCCTCGTCGACGGCGTCGAATGCCACCGATGCGGGGTCGGCACCTTCGGCTCCCCGCACCACGTCGGCGCCCACGCGGGCAGCCCAGGTCTGTAACTGGTCGGCAGCCGCGGCGCGGAACGTGTCGGCGGCACCCAGCACGACGCGGCGACCATCGGCCACCAGCACCCGCGCGAGCTTGCCCACCGTGGTGGTCTTACCGGTGCCGTTCACGCCGACCACCAACAGCACCGACGGCTTGTCGGCGTGCGGCAGCGCCTTGATCGAACGGTCCAGCTCGGGTCGCAGCTCGGACATCAGCACCTCGCGCAGCACCGCACGGGCATCCGCTTCGCTGCGCACGCTCTTGCTGGCCATCCGCTCACGCAATGCCGCGACAACGGATTCGGTGACCACCGGGCCGAGGTCGGCGATCAACAGAGTGTCCTCGATGGCCTCCCATGAGTCCTCGTCGAGATCGCCGCCGCCGAGCAGCCCGAGCATGCTGCGGCCCAATGCGTTCTGGGATTTGGCGAGGCGGCCGCGCAACCGGTCCATCCGGCCTTCGGCCGGGGCGATGTCCTCGACAGCAGCGGCGACCGGATCGGGGGTATCGATCGGTTCGACGACAGGTTCCGGCTCGGCGACCACTTCCGGCTCGGCCGGTTCGACCGGTTTCTGCGGCGCGGCCGGCTCGGCCGGAGGTTCGGGCAGCTGAACATCGGAGATGGTGCGCTTGAGTGCGTCCCGGGGAATGGTGGCGTCATCACCGACCGCGGGCAGCCCACTGGTGTCGATGCGCTCGACCGTCGCGGTGCCCGACTGGCTGAACGTGATGCCCGAGGAAGCCGTGTAGCCGCCGGAACGGTCGATCGGTTTCGTCGCGTCACGCTCGGACAGGTTGATCCGCCGCCGCCGGTAACGCACCAACCCGACGGTGAGCGCGACGACGACGAGAACGGCGACGACCGCGATAGCGATCCACAGACCCAACAACGCACCTTCTGTCACGCCGTCATTGTCGCAGGGCAGCGGACCGGCAACGACCGGCCCCGTTCCCGGCCTGTGTCCGGCGAGGTCCGCACCTGCCGATTCGGCCGGAAAGATAGGCATTCCGGATCGCCCAGAATAGCGGTACACTCACGTACCACAGCGGTATTTCCTCCTCACCACACCATCGTTCCAACGCGCTGACGCCAGCCGTAGATTTCATCTACGGCTTAGCTGCATTGGGCGATAATTCGGCGATAAATCGCGATTCAACTGCGGCCTTCAACAATTCTGCGCAGTTTTACCAATTCGCTGACAACCGGCATTGCCATGGTCCACGATCCACACGGGTCGGGAATGACTTCTGCGTGTGGTCGGCGTGTGGTCCTTCCCTTGGGATTTTCACGAAAGGGAGGACAAGGATGCACATTCGTGTGCTTCGGGGGGCAGCACTGACGCTGGTCGCCCTGGTCGGCACCGTCGGACTCGTGCTGACGGCAAGCATGACCACATTGGTTCAGCTGGCGGCAACGGCGCTCATCATGGGCGGAACCGGGATGAAAGCACTGGGCGACCCGCACCAATGGGGTGCCGGTACCTATATGGACCAGGTGAACAACACGTATCTGTCCGACCGGCACCTCGACGAGGACGACCTGAAGTGGGTGCAGACCCCGGAGCAGTTCTGGCCCGCGACCGGCCTGACCGACATCAGCTTCGACACCTCGGTCGCCCGCGGCGTCCTCAGCCTCAATAACGCCGTACTGAACACACCGGGAGACAAAGTCGTCGTCGGCTACTCACAGAGTGCCAACATCGCCACCCGGGAGAAGCGCAATCTGGCCGAGCTTCGCGCCCAGGGCGCCCCGGTGCCCTCCCCTGACGAGTTGTCATTCGTGTTCGTGGCCAACCCCAACCGGCCCAACGGTGGAATCCTGGCCCGGTTCGAGGGCCTCTACATCCCGATCCTCGGCGTCAGCTTCGACGGCGCCACCCCCGATGACGAATACAAGACGATCGACGTCGCCCGCCAGTACGACCTGATCGCCGACTTTCCCAAATATCCACTCAACCTGCTGGCCGATCTCAACGCCCTGATGGGCTACGTCTACCTGCATCCGAACTACGGGTCATCGGTGGTCGACCTGAACGATCCGAGTAAGTACTCGTCCTATACCTCCGGCAACACCACCTACTATCTGATGCACACCGAGCACCTTCCGCTGCTGCAGCCGTTCCGCGACATCGGAATCCCGGCGCCGGTGATCGACCTGGTTGAGCCCACCCTGCGGGTGCTGATCGAGCTCGCCTACGACCGCACGCCGGCCAACATGGGTGTCCCCACCCGTGCCGGGCTCATGCCCCACATCGACCTCGACAAGTTGGCGTCGGATCTGAGGGCCGCGGCCGAGGAGGGCGTGCGCAATGCGCTCGCCGGCTTGGGCATCAAGACCGCCGACCTTACCGACCGCCACACAGAAACCCTTGCCACACTTGATAAGTCGGCTCCCACAAAGGTGACGCTCGATACCTCGGTGCCCGCCAGATCATGGCTGGAACACACTCGTCCGGAACTGGCCGGCACGCACCCTGCAACCGGGGCCGACGCCCTCACCCGTGACACCGATACCCCGCAGTCCGGTCCCAAGGCACAGGACCCCGAGATAAAGACTGAGACCGAGACCGACACCACGGCCCAACCCGAGACCGACACCAAGACCAAAACCGAGTCGCCGACGACTCGGCAACTAGCGCCGCCCGAGCGGCAGCCGAAGTCCAAGCCTGAGCTCATCCGGCAGTCAATCCGGCAGGCGCTCATGCCCGACAAGCCGTCTGACGATGCCTCCCAGGCGAAAGCAGATGCGCCACAAGACGGCCCGCGTCCTCCCCGCACAATCCGCCGCTCCGGCCAGAATGATTCGGCCCAGCCGAAACCCGACGCCAAGCACACCAAAGACGGCGGCACGCAAGTCAAACCCCGCCGCGCCCAAGCCCGTTCCGGGCACTCCGACGCCGCATAGGGGCGCATCGGTCGAGCATGCGGAACAGGGCCCGGATCCACGGGGGAATCCGGGCCCTGTCCGCACACTCGGCACAGTTTTTCCTGACGGTGATCCCAGCGCGCGGGCTTCTGACATCCCGCGCGCGATCGGGACATTCGAGTAGTCCACTACTCATGCGCTGCGCGTGATCATGGCGTGATCATTTCTGTACCGAACCGACAACCGTCGGCGGACAGGTTCAACGACACACAAGGCACACGGCCATGACTACGAACTCACCAGCCGTCGGCACCACGACGCAGTCGCGCCCGAAACGCCGCCGCTCAAGCACCATCAAGAAGCCGAACGCAATGACCGCGGCCATCATCGGACTGGTCGGCACCCTCGGCACGGCGTTGATCACGCAGCTGCCGAATTTCTTCGACAAGCCCGGCAGCATTCCGTCGACACCCATCACCGCGACCCAACCTTCCGACCGCGTTGCCGTCGAAGATGCCAAACTCAGTGACTCGCAAAAAGCGCTTGCACTCTGGGGTTCCGCGAGTCCGTCCGTGGAGGCCGTACGGGTAGAGGTCAGCGCGCCGAACGCCAAAGAACCTCTCGTGACGGCCGAAACGGATGTCACCGACGGCAAATGGAACGTAGTGGCCACCAGCGACCAGCAGATCCCGAAACCATTCGAGGTCAAGGCGTTCTACCGGGAGCGGCCCCTCACATCCAGCGGGATCATGAAGTCGTCGCGCATCATGTTCAAGCTCGACCCATCACAGCCGGCACCGACACCACAACCGGGACAGGGCAGCGGTTGCCCCGCCAATTCCGTCCCCGCTTGCACCACCGAGCCCGGCTGGGGACCGCCCGCGGTATACCGATCGGAGTAGCTCCCGAATCAGCCTGAACTGGACGCCAGTTCCTGTCCCCGCATCCGCTGCGAGATCACGGTGGTGATGCCGTCACCGCGCATGGTCACACCGTAGAGCGCGTCGGCGACCTCCATGGTGGGCTTCTGGTGGGTGATCACGATCAGCTGGGAACGTTCCCGCAGCTGCTCGAACAGGCTGATCAGCCGGCGCAGGTTCACATCATCGAGTGCCGCCTCGACCTCGTCCATCACATAGAACGGGGACGGGCGAGCCCGGAAGATCGCCACCAGCATGGCCACCGCCGTCAGGGACTTCTCGCCGCCGGACAGCAGCGAGAGTCGCTTGATCTTCTTGCCCGGCGGCCTGGCCTCGACCTCGATGCCGGTGGTCAGCATGTCACTGGGGTTGGTCAGTAGCAGCCGGCCCTCGCCGCCGGGGAACAGCGTGGAAAACACCTGCTCGAACTCGCGCTCGACATCGACATAGGCCTCGGTGAACACCTGCAGGATGCGCGTGTCGACATCGGCGATCACATCGAGCAGATCGGTGCGCGCGGCTTTGACGTCCTCAAGTTGCGTGGACAGGAAGTTGTAGCGCTCCTCCAGGGCAGCAAACTCTTCCAGCGCAAGCGGATTGACCCGACCCAACTCTGAGAGCTCACGTTCGGCCTTCTTGGCCCGACGCTCCTGGGTCGGCCGGTCGAAAGGCATCGGCGCGGGCGCCATAACCTGCTCGCCCCGCTCACGCGCCTGCTCGTATTCCGCCATCTCCAAATCGCTGGGCGGCAACGCAATCTGCGGACCGTACTCGGCGATCAGGTCGGCGGCGGGCATGCCGAACTGCTCGAGCACCTGCGCCTCGAGCTGCTCGATACGAAGTGAGGCTTGCGCTTTGGCCATCTCATCACGGTGCAGCGCATCGGTGAGCTTGTTGATCCTCGCGTTGAGTTCGGTGACCACCTCACGCACCTGTGACAACGCCGTCGCACGCAGTTGACGCTCGGTGGCCAGCTCGTCACGCATCCGCGAGGCGACCGACACGACCGCGCTCAACCGTTGGGCCACAATGCGTCCCGACTCGGACACCGCGGCGGCCACCCGCGCCGCATGTTCGCGGGCCTCGCGAGCCCGTTGTGCACGTACCCGGGCCTCGCGCTCGGCAGCAGCGGCCCGGCGCAGTGAATCAGCTCGTCCGCGAACCGCATTCGCTCGTTCCTCGGCGGTACGCACCGACAGCCGGGCCTCCACCTCGACCGAACGGGCCGCCTCCGCGGCGGCCATCGAGGCCTGACGGTCCACCGGCTCGGCCTCGAACATCGGAAGCTGTTCGGCGTTGTGCAACCGCGATTCAAGTTCGGTGAGTTCCTCGACCGTCGAGGTACGCCCGGCCTCGAGTTCGTCGCGTTGGCGGATCAGCCGCTTCCACTCGTCACCGGCACCACGGGCATCCTGCCCCAGCCGGCCCAGTTGCTCGTAGATGGCCGAGATCGCGGCGTCGGATTCGTTGAGCGCGGCCATCGCCTCTTCGGCCGACTCCTGTCGGGCCGCCTGCTCGGTCAACGCACCCGACAATGCGGCCGCCAGCTCACCGGTCTGCCGCTCGACGATTTCCAGTTCGCGTCGGGCCTTGTCGATCTCGGAACTGATCTCCAGTGTGGAGGGCTTGCGGTCGGACCCACCACTGATCCAGCCGGCACCGACCAGGTCACCTTCCGCGGTCACCGCACGCAGGTCCGGTCGTGCCGTCACCAGTTGCACCCCGGCGGGTAGATCGGTCACCACGGCCACCCCGGCGAGCATCGCGGTAATCGCCCCACTCAGCCGGTCCGGGACGGAGACCACCTCGTTGGCCCAGATCGCGCCTTCGGGCAGTACTCCCGATGGTTCCGAGCCGTTGACCTTCCAGTCCCCCAGCAACAGCGCCGCCCGGCCACCGTCGGATTGCTTGAGCGCGGCCACCGCGGCGGCAGCGACACCGAAATCCTCGGCGGCCAACGCGTCGGCAGCCGCACCCAGCACCGTGGCCACCGCCACCTCATGACCCGGCCGGACTTTCAGGTATTCCCCGATGGTGCCGAAAAGTCCTGGGCCACTGTGGTTCTTCTGCAACCAGGCGGCACCGTCTCGTCGGTCCAGACTGACGGAGAGGGCCTCGATGCGGGCCCGCAGCGAGGCCACCTGCCGTTCGGCGGCGCGCTCGGCCGACTGCAGTTCGGCCACTCGCTCATCGGCGAGCCGCAGCGCCGCCACCGAACGGTCGTGCTGCTCGTCCAGGCCCACTTCTCCGGCGTCGAGTTCGCTGACCCGGCTCTGCACGGTCTCGAACTCGGCCTGTGTCAGTTGGGCTTTGGCGGCGGCTTCCTCGATGTTGACCGACATCCGCATGACCCCGTCGTCGATCGACTCGACGCGGGTACGCATCGTGTCGACCTGCCCGGCCAACCGGGCCAGCCCTTCACGACGGTCGGCCTCAGCCCTGGCCGCGGCCAGGTGCGCCCGCTCGGCCTCAGCGGCGATCTGTTCACGTTCGGCCAGCTCGGCGCGGGCGCTCTCCAAGACGATGCGCGACTCTTCGAGCTCGCCGAGCAGCTCCATCTCCAGCTCGGCAACCTCGTCGGCCTCGGCTTCCAGCGCCTCGGGGTCCTGCCCGGTGGAAACCTCTGCCTGGGACTCGAACAGCTGCGCGCGGTCGGTCGCGATACGCACGGTGGCGCTGAGCCGTTCGGCCAGGGCCGACGCCCGGAACCAGGTCTGCTGGGCCGCCTCGGCGCGGCGGGTCAGTTCGGCCACCGCGGCCTCGTGTGCCTGCAGTTCGACGGTCGAGGTTTCCAGCCGAACGGTCGCCTCGTCGTGCTCGCGGCGCAGCGTGGTCTCGGCCTGGTTGGTGTTGTGGAACTCGACCTGCCGTCTCACCAGGTCATCGGCGGCGAGCCGGAGACGGGCGTCGCGCAGATCGGCCTGGATCGTCGCCGCGCGCCGGGCCATCTCGGCCTGTCGGCCCAGCGGTTTGAGCTGGCGCCGCAACTCTGTCGTCAGGTCGGTCAGGCGGGCCAGGTTCGCCGCCATCGAGTCGAGCTTGCGCACCGCCTTTTCCTTGCGCTTGCGGTGCTTGAGAACGCCGGCAGCCTCCTCGATGAAGGCGCGGCGGTCCTCTGGGCGCGACTCCAGGATCTCGGCGAGCTTGCCCTGGCCGACGATGACGTGCATTTCCCGGCCGATACCGGAGTCGCTGAGCAGCTCCTGGACGTCCATCAGTCGGCAGCTGCTGCCGTTGATCTCGTATTCGCCTGCGCCGTCACGGAACACCCGGCGGGTGATCGACACCTCGGAGTACTCGATCGGCAGTGCGTTGTCGGAGTTGTCGATGGTCAGTGTCACCTCGGCGCGACCCAGCGGCGCCCGCGAGGACGTGCCGGCGAAGATGACATCCTCCATCTTGCCGCCGCGCAACGTCTTGGCGCCCTGCTCGCCCATGACCCAGGTCAGGGCGTCGACCACGTTCGACTTGCCCGACCCATTGGGGCCGACGACGCAGGTGATGCCGGGTTCGAAGCGCAGAGTCGTCGGCGAAGCGAAGGACTTGAAGCCCTTCAGCGTCAGACTCTTGAGGTGCACGGCGTCTTACCCTACCGCCGACTCGGCTACCGTTCGTGAAACCCCGCCATCGGGGCGTCGGCATCCGCCCAATCTGCGACGACGTTATCGACTGACCCCGGGGTCTGACCGCTCTGCAACAGCTCAAGCAATCGCTGGCACTTATCCCGCGGGCCCTGCGCCACGACATGCACCCGGCCGTCGGGCCGATTGGAAGCAAACCCGGCCAGACCCAGCTCGAGCGCCCGTGACCGGGTCCACCAGCGGAACCCCACGCCCTGTACCTGACCGTGTACCCAGGCGCTCAGGCGTACCTCGGATTCGGGCCCGGCGGCGGGGAGTTCCGGTCCGGTCATCGAGTGGCGACCTCGAACTTCACCTCGGTGCCGGATTTCAGCGTGCGGCCCACTGTGCAGACCTGGTCGATGGCGCGCTCGACCACGGTCAACAGCCTGGCCACCTCGGCCTCCGAAAGGCCCGACACGTCGATTTCGAGTTTCTCCTCCAGCAGCGGGTAACGCTCCTGCTCCCGGTCCGCCGGCCCTGACACCCGGATCGTCGCCGGATAGTCGTCGCCCAGGCGGCGACGCAGCGGCTGATCGCTGGACATCCCACTGCACGCCGCGAGGGCGATCTTCATCAGTTCCCCCGGGGTGAACACGCCCTCGACGTCCTCACTGCCGATGAGTACCTCTGCACCGCGCGAACTGCGCCCGACGTACCTGCGCACACCGGTGCGATCAACCCAAAGTTCGGTCATGCGGTATTTCTACACGTCGCGGCACACGGTTATTCCAGCGGTAATCGTCCGGCGGCGACCTCTACTTCCGCAACGAGGGTGACGAGTGGAAGGTCTGTATGTCCGCCAGACCTGGGAAATGAGTGCATGCGCCCACGGGTGACCGTTTCGCCACCGCCCCACACCGTTGTGCCGGGGATAGACTCGGCGCAACCGACTTCGCTTGAGGAGCACCGTGACGTATCCGCCCATTCCGCCGACGGGCCCCACCGGCCCCTGGCAACAGCCATACCCCCAGCAGCCGGGCGGGCCTCAGGGGTATCCGAACGCCGAGCAGCCGTACGGATCCCCGTACGGAGCGCCTCAGCAGCCCTACGGTGAGCCTCAGCAGCAGCCCTACGGCACGCCGTATGGAGCGCCGCAACAGCCCTACGGGGTCCAGCAGCCCTACGGTGCGCCGCAGCAGCCGTATGGTGCGCCGCAGCAGCCCTACGGCTACCCCACGCCGCAGCCACCCAAAGGCGGCAACGGCAAGTGGTTCGCGATCGCCGCTGCGGTGGTCGTGGTGCTGGCACTGGTCGGTGGCGGCGTCATCTTCGCATTGAGCGGCGATTCGAAATCGAACGGCGGCCGCACCAGCGCCGGCTCCTCGCAGTCCAGCGGGAGCGATGCCGAGCAGGAAGTCCGCGACTTCCTCGATGAGGTGATGTCCAGCTCCAGCGACCTCAGCGAAGCCCTGCCCTATTTCTGCCAGGCAGATCAGGATCTGTTCGACAAGATCGGTGGGCTGGATGCGATCGACATTCCGAAGACCACCAACTCCAGCGGGTCGGCGGAGATCACCAAGATCACGGTGAACGGCAGCAAGGCGGTCGTCGACATCTCCAGCAGCGCGGGCCCCGGCAAGTTGTACCTGCGCAAGGAAAGCGGATCGTGGAAGATCTGCATGTCCGACATGCCGGGCATGCCCAGCATGCCGTGATCGGTTCCGGTCAGCCCCGGGGTCGGGGCTGACATTTCGGGCAGTAGAACGACGACCGGTTCATGAACTTCTCACGGCGCATCACCGCGCCGCACCGCCCGCACGGCTCCCCTTCGCGGCCATAGGCGTCCAAAGACCGTTCGAAGTAACCGGATTCGCCGTTGACGTTCACATACAGCGAATCAAATGACGTCCCGCCCTGGCTCAGCGCATCGGTCATCACCTCGGCGGCGGCGTCGAGCACCTCGGCCAGTCGGCGGCGCGGCAGCAGCGCGGCGGTCCTGGCGCCGTTGATCTTGGTCCGCCACAGCGCCTCGTCGGCGTAGATGTTGCCGATACCGGACACCACGGTCTGGTCGAGCAGCTGACGCTTGATCTCAGAGTGCTTGCGCCGCAGCACGGTAACCACGCTGTCTCGATCGAACAGCGGGTCGAGCGGATCGCGCGCGATGTGAGCGACAGGCTGAGGCAACGCGGCGCCGTCGACCGTCACCAGATCGGCCAGCTGCCAGCCCCCGAACGTCCGTTGGTCGACGAAGCTCAGGGCCGTCCCGTCGTCGAGCAGCGCGGCGATTCGCAGATGCCGGTCGTCGCGCAGCGGCCCCAACAGCATCTGGCCGCTCATCCCCAGATGCACCACCAGGGCATCGGTCGCGTCCTCGCTGCCGTCCTCCCCCAGCGTCAGCCAGAGGTACTTACCCCGGCGGCCGGTTCCGGTGATGCGGGCGCCCAGGAGTCGCGCGGTCAGATCGGCGGGACCGGCCTCGTGACGGCGTACGGCACGCGGATGATGCACACGTACCGCTGAAATCGTCTTGCCCGCAACGTGTTCCTGCAGGCCCCGGCGGACTACCTCTACCTCGGGCAGTTCGGGCATCGGTCCTCACGCATTGTCGAGTGCATTCCAGGCCGCGGCCGCAGCCTTGAGCTCGGCCTCTTTCTTGTTGCGCCCCACACCTCTGCCGTATTCGACATCGGCCACCACCACGACCGCCGAGAATTCCTTGTCGTGGTCGGGTCCGGTGGAGGTCACCACGTAGCTGGGGGCGCCGAGCCCACGGGAGGCGGTCAGCTCCTGCAGGCTGCTCTTCCAGTCCAGCCCGGCTCCCAGCGTCGGCGCGGTGTCGAGCAGCTCACCGAACAACCGCAGGATCACCTCACGCGAAGTGGTCAGTCCGTGCTGCAAATAGATTGCGCCGAGCAGGGATTCGACACCATCGGCGAGAATGCTGGACTTGTCGGCACCACCGGAATTCTCTTCGCCCTTGCCCAATAGCAGATGACTGCCGAGGCCGCCGTCGGTGAGGCCACGGCCGACATCGGCCAGCGCCTGGGTGTTGACGATGCTGGCCCGAAGCTTCGCCAGGTCACCCTCCGAGCGTTCGGGGTGGCGGTGATAGAGCTCCTCGGTGATCGTCAACCCGAGCACGGCATCGCCGAGAAACTCCAACCGCTCGTTTGTCGGCACGCCGCCGTTCTCGTAGGAGTAGCTGCGATGTGTCAACGCGATGGTGAGCAGTTCGGCGGAAAGTTCGACGCCGAGTGCGTCCAGCAGCGCCTCACGCGAGTCGGTCACTCGTCACCCCTGGGCCGCTCGTCGTCGGGAAGCATCGCAGCCAGCTTGGCCCAGCGGGGATCGATCTTGTCGTGGTGGTGTCCGGGCTCGGCGGTAGCAAGCGCCACTCCGCATTCGGGGCACAGGCCCGGGCAATCCGGGCGGCACAACGGGGAGAACGGCAATGCCAATCCGACAGCGTCGATGATCGGCTGTTGCAGGTCGACCGTGTCGGCCTGGCCGGAGGCGCCGACCCGACCCATCTCGTCGGCCTCGGTGGTCTCGTCGGTGGTGCTGTCCGGGTACGCGTACAGCTCGGTGAGGTCGATCTCGACGTCACCGGTGAGTTCGGTCAGGCAGCGCGCACATTCGCCGGCTGTGGGGGCCGATACGGTCCCACTGACCAGCACGCCCTCCGACACCGACTGCAACTGCAGGTCGAGTTCCAGTGGTGCGCCCTTCTCGATGGCGACCAGCTCGGCCCCGATCCGCACCGGACTCGGCACCGACTCCTGGTGGGCCAGTAACGAACCCGGCCGCCGGCCCAGTCGCGAGACATCGATCACCAGCGGCGATCGCGAATCACCGTGTCCCGCGCCATGCCTGCCCGATCTTGCATGCGTCGCCATGAATCGATCCTACGGCGGCGTCAGATCGCACCACGACGCAGTGCGCGCCGAGAACTGCACAGGGGTGTCAGCGGGTGGCGTAGTCGTGCGTGCCGGCGGTCGTGCGTAGCTGGTGACGTCCGCGGCCGACGGAGCGCAGCGTGCCGTTGAGGAAGTCCTCGAACTCCGCCAGTTTGCTGTCGACGTAGATGTCGCACTCGCCGCGCAACCGGTCGGCTTCGGCGTGCGCCGCGTCGACCAGCCGGGTGGCCTCGGCGGTCGCCGTCGAGACGATCTCGGTCTGCGACACCAGGCGTTGCTGTTCCTTGATGCCTTCTTGCACGGCCTTCTCGTAGGAGATGTTGCCGTTTTCGGTCAGACGATCGGCCTCGGCCTTGGCACGGCCCGTGGTCGCGTCGTACTCGCGTTTCGCCGCGGTCGCGACCCGCGCCGCCTCTTCACGAGCCTCGACGACCATGCGCTCACTGTGCTGACGGGCCTCGGCGACCATCCGGTCGGCCTGCGCCTTGGCGTCGGCGAGCAAGCGATCAGCCTCGCCTCTGGCGTGATTGAGCATGCCGTCGGCATCGGCGTTGGACTTCGACATCACCGACTCGCAGTGATCCTTGGCTTCGCGCAGCAGCGAATCGCGTGCGTCTAGCACGTCCTGCGCATCGTCGAGCTCACCGGGGATCGCGTCCTTGATGTCGTCGATCAGTTCCAGCACGTCACCGCGCGGGACCACGCAACCGGCGGTCATCGGCACACCACGCGCTTCTTCGACGATCGCGCCGAGCTCGTCGAGCGCTTCAAAAACTCGGTACACGGCAAAACCCTCCAGGTCGTCGTTGTCAGTGACTAGTGTGCCTGGTGTTACGCCTGTGACTTGGGAGCACAATCGGTGTGTCGCCCGCAAGCCGCCGGAGGGTCCGGAGGTCGCCGAAGCGCGGGTACCCGATGCGCTAGCCGCTCAGCTTCTCCTGCAGCCGGCGGTTCACCGGCTCGGGCAGCAACTCCGAAACGTCGCCGCCCAACGACGCAACCTCTTTGGCCAACGACGACGACACGAACGAATACTGCGGTGTGGTGGCTACGAAGAAGGTGTCGACGCCGGCCACATGCTTGTTCATCTGTGCCATCTGTAGCTCGTACTCGAAGTCGGTGCCGGTACGCAGACCCTTGACGATCGCGGTCAAACCGCGTGCCTTGACGAAGTCGACCACCAGGCCCTGACCGGACTCGACCCGCAGATTCGGCAGGTGTGTCGTGGATTCGGCGATCATCGCCATGCGCTCGTCGAGGTCGAACATGCCCTTCTTGTTCGGATTCACCAGAACCGCCACCACGACCTCATCGAACTGCGCGGCCGCACGTTCGAATACGTCGACATGGCCAAGGGTCACCGGGTCGAAGGAGCCGGGGCATACCGCGCCACTCATGGGTGACGACGCTACAGGCCGCCGCATCGACGGGCGCTTCAGCCCACTTCGGCGAGTTCCACCCGGGTATCGCCGTAGCGTCGGCTACTCAGCTCATCCCAGCCTGCCGGCCAACTCACCGGCCCACTCGACGCGCGCCGCTCCACCAGGACGACGCTGCCGACGGTCACCCAGCCCGCTTCGGCCAACACGACGAGCATCGCATCGACCGCGGCATCGTCGAGGTCGTACGGCGGGTCGGCGAACACCAGATCCACTGGCCGCGTGGCACCCCCGGCCAACACCACCTCGACACTGCCGCGGCGCACCGTGGCGGCGCGGACGCCGAGGGAGGCGATGTTCTCGGCGATGACCGCCGCCGCGCGAGCATCGGCCTCGACAAAGGTCGCCGAGGTCGCGCCTCGTGAAAGCGCTTCCAGGCCGAGCGCTCCCGAACCGGCGTACAGATCCAGCACCGACAATCCGGTGAAATCCAGCCGCGCCGTCAACGCGTTGAACACGGCCTCCCTGACCCGATCGGACGTCGGCCGGGTACCGCTGCGGGGCACCGCAATCCGACGGCCGCCGAGCGTCCCCGCAATGATGCGGGTCAGATTGATTCCCCGGTCGCTTCGCTCCTGCCCGCCGAACCGACCACCACCAGGAGGTCACCGCCCTCGACCTGGGCCGTGGCAGCCACCGCGACACGTTCGACGGTGCCGGCCTTGGGTGCGGTGATCGCGGCTTCCATCTTCATCGCCTCGATGGTGGCGATCGTGGCGCCGGCCTCCACCGTGTCCCCTACCGCGACACCGACGGTGACGACACCGGCGAACGGCGCCGCGACATGAGCCGGGTTGTTGCGGTCAGCCTTCTCCGCCGCCGGGACCTCACTGGCGATGCTGCGGTCACGCACCGTGATGGGACGCAGCTGCCCGTTGAGAATGCACATCACCGTGCGCATCCCGCGCTCGTCGGCGTCGGAGACCGCCTCAAGACCGATGAGCAACTGCACACCGCGCTCGAGTTCGACACGATGCTCCTCGCCGTAGCGCAGCCCGTAGAAGAACTGGTTGGCACTGAGACTCGACGTGTCGCCGTACGTTTCGCGGTGCGCCTCGAACTCCTTGGTCGGCGCCGGGAACAGCAACCGGTTCAATGCCGCCTGACGTTTGGGCCCCGGCGCGGCCAGCAGCGCCTCGTCCTCCGCCGAGAGCTCCTGGATCGGCTTGGCGGGCCCTCTGCCCTCAAGAGCCTTGGTGCGCAACGGTTCCGGCCATCCGCCCGGAGGATCACCGAGTTCACCACGCAGGAACCCGATCACGCTGTCGGGGATGTCGTAGCGGGCGGGATCGGCGGCGAACTCCTGCGCGCTGACCCCGGCGCCCACCAACGCGAGCGCCAGATCCCCGACCACCTTGCTCGACGGGGTCACCTTCACCAACCGGCCCAGCACCCGGTCGGCCGCGGCGTAGTTGGATTCGATCTCCTCGAACCGGTCCCCCAGCCCCAAGGCGATGGCCTGCTGGCGCAGGTTACTCAACTGCCCGCCGGGGATCTCGTGGGTGTACACCCGCCCGGTCGGCGCAGGCAGCCCCGACTCGAACGGTGCATAAACCTTGCGCAGTGCCTCCCAGTAGGGCTCCAGATCGCAGACCGCATCCAGGGACAGACCGGTGTCGTACTCGGTGTGCGCGGCGGCGGCCACGATCGAGGACAACGCCGGCTGACTGGTGGTGCCGGCCAGGGGCGCGGCTGCGCCGTCGACCGCCGACGCGCCGGCCTGCCAGGCGGCCAGGTACGTCGCCAACTGTCCACCCGGGGTGTCATGGGTGTGCACATGCACCGGCAGGTCGAACCGCGACCGCAACGCCGAGACCAGGGTGTGCGCCGAATGCGGACGCAACAACCCGGCCATGTCCTTGATCGCCAGCACATGCGCACCGGCGTCGACGATCTGCTCGGCCAGCTTCAAGTAGTAGTCCAGCGTGTACAGGTTCTCGTTGGGGTTACTGAGATCCCCGGTGTAGGACATCGCCACTTCGGCGATCGCCGTGTCCGTCTCACGGACCGCATCGATCGCCGGACGCATCGACTCGACATTGTTCAGCGCGTCGAAGATCCGGAAGATGTCGATCCCGGTGCGGGTCGCCTCGTCGACGAATGCCGACGTCACCAGTTCCGGATAGGGCGTGTAGCCCACGGTGTTCCGGCCCCGCAACAACATCTGCAGGCAGATATTGGGGACCGCCTCGCGCAGGGCGGCCAACCGCTCCCACGGATCTTCCTTCAAAAACCGAAGCGCCACATCGTAAGTCGCCCCACCCCAACACTCGATGGACAGCAATTGCGGCATCGTCCGAGCCACGTACGGCGCCACCTTGAGCAGGCCGGTGGAACGCAGGCGGGTGGCCAACAAGGACTGATGGGCATCACGGAACGTCGTATCGGTGACCCCGAGGGCCTTACTGTCACGCATCCAGCGTGCGAACCCTTCGGGGCCCAGCTCGACCAGACGTTGCTTGGAACCCGCCGGCGGTACCGTCGACAGATCCAACGCAGGCAGCTTGTCCTGCGGATACACCCCTGTCGGACGCTCCCCGTTCGGCTTGTTCACCGTGATGTCGGCCAGGTAATTCAAGATCTTCGTACCGCGATCGGCAGGCGACCGCGAGGTCAGCAGCTGCGGGCGATCATCGATGAACGAGGTGGTGACCCGTCCGGCACGGAAGTCCGGGTCGTCGATCACCGCCTGCAGGAACGGGATGTTCGTCGACACACCGCGGATACGGAACTCCGCCAGCGCACGCCGGGCCCGCGACACCGCCGTGGAGAAGTCCCGTCCCCGGCACGTCAGCTTGACCAGCATCGAATCGAAGTGCGCGGAGATCTCCGCACCCAGGTTGGATCCGCCGTCCAGGCGGATACCGGCACCGCCGGGTGACCGGTAGGCGGTGATCCGCCCGGTGTCCGGACGGAATCCGTTGGCCGGATCCTCGGTCGTGATCCGGCACTGCATCGCCGCCCCGCGGATCACCAACGAGTCCTGGCTCAAACCCAGATCGGCCAGGCTCTCCCCGGCCGCGATCCGCAACTGTGAGCCCACCAGGTCCACATCGGTGATCTCCTCGGTCACCGTGTGCTCCACCTGGATCCGTGGATTGCACTCGATGAACACGTGATGCCCGCGCTCGTCGAGCAGGAACTCGATCGTGCCGGCACAGCTGTAGCCGATCTGGCGGGCCAGGGCCACCGCATCCGAGCAGATCTTCTCGCGCAGCGCAGGATCCAGATTCGGCGCCGGAGCCAGCTCGATCACCTTCTGGTGGCGCCGCTGCACACTGCAATCGCGCTCGAACAGGTGCATCACGTTGCCCTGCGTATCGGCGAGGATCTGTACCTCGATGTGACGCGGGTTGATGACGGCCTGCTCCAGGTACACCGCCGGATCGCCGAACGCCGACTCCGCCTCACGCGAAGCCGCCTCCACCGCCTCGGGCAGCGCATCGGGATCGGTCACCCGGCGCATGCCGCGACCACCACCACCCGATACCGCCTTGACGAACAACGGGAACTCCATATCCCGTGCCGCAGCGACCAATTCATCTACCGACGACGACGGCGCCGAGGACGCCAGCACCGGCAATCCAGCTGCCTTCGCCGCCGCGATCGCCCGCGCCTTGTTGCCGGTCAATTCCAGAACGTGCGCCGAGGGCCCCACAAAGGTGATTCCCGCCTCCGCGCAGGCCGACGCCAATTCCGGGTTCTCCGACAAGAACCCGTAGCCCGGATACACCGCATCCGCGCCGGAGTGCCTGGCGACCCGGATGATCTCCTCGACTGACAGGTACGCCCGAACCGGATGGCCGATCTCGCCGATCTGATACGACTCGTCGGCCTTCAGACGGTGCAGTGAATTGCGATCCTCATACGGATACACAGCCACCGTCGCGATACCCATCTCATAGGCAGCACGAAATGCACGGATTGCAATCTCGCCACGATTGGCGACTAACAGCTTGGAAATCACGGGTAGACCTAACCGACAAGTTATTGCGTGGGTGTTACGGGAGCGTTGACCAGTATTCCCAGAAACGCACCAAGATCAACAGCACAAGTGAGGTGAACCAGAGCGCCACGAGCGACCACCGCCACTGGTAGATGGCCCGGGCGACCCCGTTGGTGTGCAGCGGTCGAAGCGCGATGGAACTCGACACCACCAGCAGCGGGATGGTCACCGACCACACCACCATGCAGTACGGGCACAGGGCGCCGATGGTGTAGAGGCTCTGGAAGATCAGCCAGTGCACCATGACGGCACCGAGCAGTGTCCCCGTCGCCAGCCCGGCCCAGTACCACCGGGGCAGCCGAACACCTGCCACGGCCAGCACGCCGGTGACCAGGGTGACCGTGAAGGCGACCAGTCCGATCAGCGAGTTGGGAAATCCGAAGACCGATGCCTGCTCGCGGGTCATCACCGAGCCGCAGGAGATCACCGGGTTCAGGCTGCAGGTCGGAACGTACGACGGATCGATCAGCAGCTCGATCTTCTCGATCGTGAGCGCCATCGACGCCGCCAGACCGAGGACACCTGCGATCAGTATCCAGACGGCACTGGCCTTGCCGACGGCTACGCCCGGGGACTCCTCGGTCCCCAGTTCGTCCAGCTCGGCGGCGGTGTCGCTCATGGGTTGGCCGGCGCCGG
>NZ_SJOM01000007.1:2249633-2353554 GCF_004762045.1 Mycobacterium sp. DL99 | reverse complement strand
AGCGCGTCAGGAGTGGTCGGGCTGTATTCCTCGCCGTTGAACCGCATGGTCGGCGTGGAATTGATTCCGGTGGCCGCGGCCATGCCCTGCACCATCTCCACGTAGCGGCTCTTGGTGATGCAGTCGGGCACCTCACCGGCAGCGCCGGCCTGGCGGGCGAGTTCGATGATCCGGGCGTTGTCCGGGTAGACACCGCCGCCCTCCGCAGGCTGGATTCCAGGCGTGAAGAGCGCCGAGTGGAAACGCCGGAACGCCTCGACGGACTCGTCGGCGACGCAGTAGCCAGCGCCGCCGGCCCGCGACGAGTAGCCGTTGCCCATCTTGTCCAGGATCGCCACCATGTGGTAGTCGACGGCCACCGCGCCGGCGTCGATCAGCTTGTTGATCGTCGGGCCGAACTGCTGTTCCAGATGACCGCACGCCGGGCACAGGAAATCCTCGTACATGCTCAGCGTCACCTTGGGCTCAGTGGTGCCCTCTTTGGTGATGACACTGGGCGCAGCGACGTGCACCGCCCTGGCCTCCCCGGAGGCCGGCCGCTTGTGGCCCGTCGTCACGATGTAGAGCACCAGGCCGACGGCGAACAGCACGACAACGGCTGTCAGCCCGATCTGAACGAACAGGTTGCGCTTGCGGTCAGCCGCCTTGAGGTCGTACTTCGCGGTCTTCTTCGGTTTGGCCACGTCGACAAGCGTACCGGCGTCGACAGGTCAACTTTCGGCGTGGCTGAGATGTGCGCGCAGCGCAGAGATCATTGCGCCCGTGGCGGCGGCGCTGCCGCCTCCCAGCGGGAAGAAGTTGGCGAACGCGTGGATCAGCGACCGCTCTTCCCGGAGGTCCACGACCACCCCGGCGTCGCGCATCGCCCCGGCATATCGGTTGCCCTCGTCCCGCAACGGATCGAACCCGGCAGTGACCACCAGCGCGGGCGGCAGGCCGGAGAGATCTTCACTGAGCAACGGTGACACCAGCGGATCCTCGGCCGATACCTCGGCGCCGTCGAGGTAGTGCCCGGCAAACCAGTCCATGTCACGCTTCCCCAGGAAATAGCCGTCGGAGAACAGCGTCTTGGATCGCGTCTCGCTCGACCAGTCGGTGACCGGGTAGAGCAGCAGCTGGAGCGCAGGTAGCGGCAGTTCGGAGTCGCGGGCCTGTTGGGCCACGACGGTGGCCAGGTTGCCGCCCGCGCTGTCTCCCCCGACGACGATGCGCGTGGCCCCCAGGCCGGCGGCGTGGTCGAGTGCCCAGCGGTAGGCCGCGTAGGCGTCGTCGACTGCGGCCGGCGCCTTGTGCTCGGGCGCGAGCCGATAGTCGACGGAGATCACCTGGATTCCGCCGTCCCGGCAGATCAGCCGGCACAGGCTGTCATGGGTGTCGAGGTCACCGATCACGAAGCCGCCGCCGTGGAAGTACAGCAGCAGCGCCGAGATCGCCGGGGACCCGGTGCCGTCGGGGACGTACCGTCGCGCCGGGATCGGCCCGGCCGGCCCGGGAATCGAAATGTCGGTGACATCCGCTCGGATCCGGGCCTTCATCATGGCCGCCGTGGCTCGCAGCGCGGCCCGCGAGACGGCGACACCGGACTCCGGACTGTAATCGGCGACCAGGCCCCCGACTCCGGCCGCGTGTTCTGCCGCCAAGGTGAATTGCAGGGTGGTGTCCAGGGTGTTGCCGTCGACGGTCACCGAACGCCCGCCGAGCAGCAGCCGCTTGGTCCGATCCGAAATCCTGGGAATCGCGGCCAAGGTCAACCCGGTCGCCCGCTCAAGCAGCACGTGTTTGACCGTGTCCCGGCGATGACCGTCAGGTCCGCCTCCGGCTTGTCCGCCTGGCAGACTTTCAGTCATGGCTGCTCCCTCTGTGAGTCCTCGTGTCACGCTCAACGACGGTAATTCGATACCGCAGGTCGGGTTGGGGGTTTGGCAGACCCCTGCCGAGGAGACCGAACGCGCGGTGACCGCAGCCCTGCAGGCCGGGTATCGGCACATCGATACTGCCGCCGCCTACCGCAACGAGGCCGAGACCGGCCGCGGCCTGCTCAACTCCGGGGTCCCCCGCGAAGACGTGTTCCTGGTGACCAAACTGTGGAACAGCGACCAGGGATATGACTCCACCCTGGCTGCGTTCGACGCGAGCCTGGACCGGCTCGGCGTCGACTACCTCGACCTCTACCTCATCCATTGGCCGGTACCGGCCAACAACGCCTACGTCGACACGTTCAAGGCCTTCGCACACCTCCACGATCAGGGCCGGGTCCGCTCGATCGGGGTGAGCAACTTCGCGCCCGAACACCTCACTGTGCTCATCGACGTCACCGGCATCGTGCCTGCGGTCAATCAGATCGAATTGCACCCGCTGTTTCCGCAACGCGAGCTTCGTGAAGTGCACGCCAGATTGGGCATCGCCACCGAGGCATGGAGCCCGCTGGGGCAGGGTTCGCTGCTCACGGATCCGGTGATCACCGGCATCGCCGGACGGCACGGTAAAACCCCCGCACAGGTACTGATTAGGTGGCATATCCATCTGGGTAATATCGTCATCCCCAAGTCGGTGAACCCCGAGCGCATTGTCAGTAATTTCGACGTGTTCGATTTCGATCTGGACGAAACGGACATGGCGGCCATCGCCACGTTGGAGACGGACACCCGCCTGGGACCCGATCCCCGAACCTTCAACTTCACAGGATAGGTGACATGACCTCCTCGGACGGGGCTGCGATTCCCACCGTCACGCTCAACGACGACCGTACGATCCCCGTCGTCGGTCTCGGCGTCGGCGGCCTCTCGGATTCCGAGGCAGAGCGTGTCGTGTCCGCGGCGCTGGAGGCGGGCCACCGGTTGATCGACACGGCGGCGGCCTACGGAAACGAGGCCGGCGTCGGGCGCGCCATCGCGGCATCGGGCATTCCGCGCGAGGAGATCTCGGTCACCACCAAGCTGGCCATCACCGATCAGGGTTTCCAGTCGTCCCAGAACGCCGGGCGGGCCAGCCTGGAGCGGCTGGGCCTGGACTACGTGGACCTCTACCTGATCCATTGGCCCGGCAACGACATCGGCAAGTACGTCGACAGCTGGGGTGGGCTGATGGCACTCAAGCAGGAGGGGCTGGCCCGCTCCACCGGCGTGTCCAACTTCAGCCCCGAGAACCTCTCGACGATCGTGGACCTGACCTTCGTCGCACCCGCGGTCAACCAGATCGAGCTGCACCCCTTGCTCAACCAGAGCGCCTGGCGGGCGGCCAATGCCCAGTACAACGTCACGACCGCGGCCTACAGCCCGCTCGGCGTCGGCAATCTGCTCGACAACCCGGTTGTCACGGCCATCGCCGAGGCACACGGCAGGACCCCGGCACAGGTGCTGATCCGCTGGAGCATCCAGCTGGGCAACATCGTGATCTCCCGGTCGACCAACCCGGAGCGGATCGCGTCCAACCTTGAGGTGTTCGGCTTCGAGCTGACCGCCGAGCAGATGGACAGCCTCAACGGCCTCGACGACGGCACCCGGTTCCGGCCGGACCCGGCGACGTTCACGGGCTAGCCACGTTCGCGGGTAACTCCCCGCGCGAGCAGACGAGAAACCCCCTTTTCCATTGGAAGAGGGGGTTTCTCGTCCGTTCGCGATGGTCGTCGGCACATCTGCAATCGTGCCTGCACCGGTGTATGTCTCCGAGCCCTTGACGTTCGTGCGCGCACACTCCATTATTTGAACATGTTCACTGAACATGTTCAGTCACGCGCCGCCGCCAAGGACGAGACCAGGCGCAAGGTCCTGGTGGCCGCCGAACGGCTGTTTCGCAGACAGGGTTTCGTTGACACGACCATCCGCCAGATCGCTGCGGAGGCGGGCGTCAGCACGGGCACGGTGATGGGCGTCGGCGATAAGGACGGCCTGCTGATCAAGGTGTTCGACGACTGGATCGCCGCAGTGCATGCACACCGACCGGGAGGCGAACGGCAAGAGCCGTTGACCCCCGAAGGCGCGGCCGACGCGGTGATCGATCTGCTCATGCCGTTCTTGCGGTATTTCGCCAAAGATCCGGCCCTGTCCAGGCAGTACTCGTCGATCGTCGTTCGCGGCACCCACGAATCAGCGATCTTCGGCGACCTCGCCGTCGCATTGGTCACCGAATTTCAGGCAGTGCTCGCACGAGCCGCCCTCTGCGATGCCGCCGCCGCGCGCGCAGCCCGAGTCGTCTACTTCGCGTATCTGGGCATCGTCATGACCGGTGGCAATTACGTGTCCGGCGGCGCATCGGTGCCCGACCAACTGCGCGATGCGGTCCGCTCCGTGATCGAGCATCCACAACAAGGAGATGATTTGTGACTGGCGTTCCGCACTACTGGTGGCCTACAGCCCTGTTGGCGCTTGCTCTCTTCGGCGATGCCGTGATGTCAATCCACCCACCACAGTTCATCCGCAAATGTTTGGAGGGAGTGCGCCTTCCGCAGGACTGGTGGTGGGCGTTGGTGGTAGTCAAGTTGTTGGCTGCGGCCGGTCTGGTGGCTGGATTGAGATATCCCGGTATCGGCGTGGCCGCCAACGTCGGCGTGATCGCCTACTTCCTCTGCGCCATCTATGCGCACTATCGTGCCAAGTTCTTGAAACAGGAGTTCTGGCTCAATTGCCTGGGCATGCTTGCGCTCTCGGTCGGAGTCTTCGTGGTGTCATACCTGCTGTGACCACCTCGCGCGGGAGTCACTCAGCCCGTGGGGCAGGTGCCCGCGGCTTCGCGCAGCACCCCGGCCGACGCGGTGTCGACCGGGAGCGCGTAGCCGCGCAGTACCTCGACGAACTGCACCGCGTACTGACACCAGAACGCCCGGTTGGGCGGCATCCAGTGGGCCGGCTCCTGGTCGCCCTTGTCCTGATTGGGTTTGCCGGCGACCGCCAACAGATTGGCCGGGTCGTTGGCGAACCGCAGCCGCAGATCGTCGGGCCAGTCGCGGGCCCCCAGATCCCAGGCCAACGCCAGCGGCACGATGTGGTCGATCTGTACCGATGCGCCGGTCTGATTGCCGCGGACGAACGACACCACCGCATTCGTGTACGGATCGTGCAGCGTGCCGGTCGCCACGGCGTCCGGACACCGCTTGATCGCGACGAACGTCTTGTCGACGAGGTCGCGGTTGAGGATGTCGTTACGGGTGTCGCAGCCGTTGTGGCCACCGGGCGCGCTGTTGTCATCGTCCCAGGACTCACCGAACGCCGCGCGACGATAGTCGTTGCCGCGCACCCGCACCGGAATCTCTGGCACTCCGGCCAACAGGTCCACCCCGGCGGCGATAGTGGGCGGTTGCGCCTGGGCCGCGAACCGCACGGAGTGTTGGGTCGACGTGCTCACCTGGACGGCGACCACCACCGCGAGTGCGACTGCCGCGGTCAGCCACCACACCCGGCGGCGGGTCATGTCTTGTCCAGGTATTCGACGCGGTCGGTGTTCACGAACTGCGCTGCCAGCAGATCCATCCCGGGATCGTGCGGGCTCTGCGAGTAACGCTGCTCGCAGAACGCCCGGGCCTCTTGGATCACTTCGAGGTGATCCCGCAGGGACAGGAAGCGCAGATTGATGGTGCGCCCGGATTGGTTGAGGCCCAGCACATCTCCCTCGCGACGCTCATCGAGATCCAGATCCGCCAGAGCGAAACCGTCGAGCGTTCCGGCCACCGCGGTGATGCGGGCACCGGCCTTGGAGGTCTCGGGCAGCCGGGTGGCAAGCAGGCACAGGCTGGGATGCTGACCACGACCGATCCGGCCGCGCAGCTGGTGCAGCTGGCTGATGCCGAACCGGTCAGCGTCCATCACCACCATCATCGTCGAGTTGGGTACATCGACGCCGACCTCGATGACGGTGGTACACACCAGCACGTCGATCTCGCCGGCCCGGAACGCACCCATCACGGCGTCCTTCTCATCACCGGACAACCGGCCGTGCATGAGCCCGATCCGCAACCCCGACAACGGGCCTGCGCTCAACCGATCGAACAGATCGACCACCGTGATGGGCGGTGGGCCGCCGCGCCCGTCGTTCTTGTCGCCGGGCTTGTCGGATTCGTCGATGCGTGAAGCGACGACGTAGGCCTGCCGGCCCGCGCCCACCTCCTCCCGGATGCGGGCCCAGGCCCGGTCCAGCCAGGCCGGCTTCTGCGAGATGAAAATGGTGTTGGTGGTGATGGGTTGACGGCCGCGGGGTAGCTCGCGCAGCGTCGAGGTCTCCAGGTCGCCGTACACCGTGAGCGCCACGGTGCGCGGGATCGGGGTGGCCGTCATCACCAGGAGGTGGGGAGTCAACCCATCACGGGCCTTGGCACGCAATGCATCCCGCTGCTCGACGCCGAACCGGTGCTGTTCGTCGACGACCACCATGCCGAGGTTGTGAAACTCCACCGCATCCTGCAGCAGGGCGTGCGTACCGACGACGATTCCGGCCTGCCCGGACGCCACCTCGCCGCGCACGGCACGCTTCTGCGGCGCCGTCATCGACCCGGTGAGCAGCGCGACACCGGTGGCCGTCTCGGTGCCGCCGAGCTGTCCCGCCATTGCCAGCGGCCCCAGCACGTCACGGATCGAACGCGCATGTTGGGCGGCAAGCACTTCGGTGGGCGCCAGCAATGCGCACTGGTAGCCGGCATCGACCATCTGCAGCATCGCCAGCACCGACACGATGGTCTTGCCCGAACCCACCTCGCCCTGAAGCATCCGGTTCATCGGCCGTGTCGACGCCAACTCTCCCGAGATAACCTCCAGCACTTCGGATTGCCCGGCGGTCAGCTCGAAGGGCAGCCTGCCGCGCATCGCCGCGGCCAACCCGCCGTCGATTCGCGGTGCGGGAGGACCGGATTCGCTCAGCTCGCTGTAGCGCCGCGCCACCAGCCCCCACTGCAGCCCGATGGCTTCGTCGTAGGTCAGACGCTCACTGGCCCGCTCGCGCTGGGTGGAGTTCTCGGCCAGGTGGATCGCCCGTAGTGCCTCGTCCTCGGATACCAGGTTGTGCTGGCGGACAAAGTCCTCCGGAAGCGGATCCGGGATCGGGTCGAGCATGTCGAGGGTCTGCCGCACGCAGGCGTAGATGTCCCAGCTCTGAATCTTGGCCGACGCCGGGTAGATCGGGAAGAAGTCCCGCTCGAACTCAGCCAGCATGTCCTCGCCGCTGGCCCCCGACGCCGACGCGATGGTGGTCAACGACTTGGTGCCGATCTGCTTTCCGGGTGGCGGATTGAGCACCAGGAACGCCGGGTGGTTCAACTGCAGGGTGTTGCGGAAGTACTTGACCTCGCCGGAGAGCATCAGGCGGGTG
Organism: Mycobacterium sp. DL99; assembly: GCF_004762045.1. Lineage (GTDB taxonomy): Bacteria > Actinomycetota > Actinomycetes > Mycobacteriales > Mycobacteriaceae > Mycobacterium. The sequence goes on along the minus strand of NZ_SJOM01000007.1, from coordinate 2,346,261 downwards.
CCCTCCTCCACCTTGTCAACCATCCACCCGGCATTGAAGAACGTGGCCGTCACCGCGGGCCGATGATCGCCCAGGGCCACCCGCAGGTATTTGGCCCGCCTGGTCCCGCCGGATTTCGTTCGGACGGTCGACTTCATCTCACCGACCTCGGCTTTGGTCACCACGTCGATGAAGGTGACGTGTTCACCTTCTTCCAGGTCGAGCGCCTCACCCTCCTCACGCACCGTCATACCGTCGCTGTATTTGCGCGGGTAGTGCCGCAGCAGATCGTTGACCGTGCGCAGGCCGAAATTCGCATTCAGCTTGTCCGCGTTCTTCTTTCCGACCACGAACTCGAGGCGGTCGCTGAGACTGACCACTACTCCACCCCGATCAGCAGGGCGTCACCGCGGTGGCCGGTGTGATAAGTCACCAACTCGGCGCCGAGGTGCTCGCGATGGACATGGGCCTGCAGCGCCTCCCCCACCGCGCCGTCAACACCATCCCCGGTCAGCACCGTGATCAGCTCTCCGCCCGCCACCAGCATCAGATCGATCAATCCGGCGGCCGCGGTGGTGATGTCGGGCCCCACGATCAGCACCTCATCGCCTGCGATGCCCAGCCCGTCGCCCGGCTTACAGGTACCCGCCCACGTCAACGCCTCTTCGGTGGCGATCCGCACGGCTCCGTGCCGCGCCCCTGCCGCTGCTCGCGCCATGGTGTACCCGTCATCGACCGCTTGTCTGCTCTCGTCGTGGACCGCCAACGCGGCCAGCCCCTGCACCATCGAGCCGGCCGGCACCGGCACGACATCGATGCCCCGCCCGATCGCCGCCGTGCAGCCCGCCACCAACTCCTCGGCGGCGACGTACCCATTGGGCAGCACCATGACCTGGGCAGCGCCCACGTCGATCAGGGCACGCAACAACTGCTGGGCGTTGATGGGCTGGCCTCCGTCGGGCCGTAATACGTGCGCGCCCTCACCGGCGAACAGTTCGACGCCGCCGTCCCCGTCGACGACGGCCAGCACCGCACGCTCGCGGGCCCAGGCCCCGGCAGACCGCAGGCCCGGGGCCCCGGTCAGGGCGGTGATCTGGATGCGGTTCAGCGCGCCGACCGCGAGCCCGGCCTCGACCGCAGCCCCGGCGTCGTCGACGTGGACGTGAACCGAGTACTGATCACTTCCCGAAGCGGCGATCGCCACCGACTCGCCCATCTGCTCGAGCGCGGCCCGCAACCCCTCGACGGCGGGTGCGCCGCATCCGGTGAGCAGGTACATGACCTCGAACTGCGGCGCGGCCTCTGCGGCGGCAAGGGCCGTGACCGCGAGTGCGGCCTGCGGTGAGGCCGGGGTGTACACCGGCCGCCGCGGCGCATGCCCGACCAGGGTCGCTGTCATCGCGTCGAGCAGGACCAACAGACCGCGGCCACCGGAATCGACCACGCCGGCCCTGGCAAGCACGTCGAGTTGCTGTGGTGTGCGATCCAGGGCTGCTGATGCGGCATCGCCGGCGGCGGTAGCCGCATCGGCGACGTCACCTCCCCCGGCCGCGCAGTGTTCGGCAGCCTCGGCCGCGGCCTCCAGCACCGACACGATCGTGCCCGGCACGGGCTCACCCATCGAGGTGACAGCCAGGGCTGCCGCATGGCGCAGCGCCGCACCGAACAGCGCGGCGTCCACAACGGCAAGGTCGCCGTCACGCTGGGCCGCCGCGGTGGTGACCACCTCGGCCAGGCCGAGCAGAATTTGCGACAGGATCACCCCGGAGTTGCCGCGGGCCCCCTGCAACGCCCCGGCCGCCAACGCGCCGGCCACCGACGGGATGTCCCCGCCTACCGGTTCTGCATCGGCATGCGCCCATGCCGAACGCATCGTGAACAGCATGTTTGTCCCAGTGTCCGCGTCGGCCACCGGGAACACGTTGAGCCGGTTGATCTCGTCGGTATGGGTGATCAGGTCATCAACGGCAGCGTGGGCCCATGCCCGCAGAGCAGGGGCGTCCAGCCGCCGAGCCGACATCGGACCTCCCAATCCCCATCAGATCCCACAGAATCCCGCGGCCGTCCCCCGCAGTCACCGCCGTGGGCGCCAGCCTATCGACTGACGGCGACAATCTTGATCAGAGCACCGCCGGCTGTGGACAACCTGGGGTGGTGTTCACGGGCCGTTTTGGCGATCTTCCGGCCTCCCGGTATTCTGATCAGGTTGTCGGGTTGAGCCCCGCCGTTTTGCGGCGAGCGGGCCCAGACCCCCCAAGTACTGATTTCAAGGAGTTGTTGATATGGCTGCCGTGTGCGATATCTGCGGAAAGGCCCCAGGCTTCGGCAAGTCGGTGTCGCACTCGCATCGGCGGACCAGCCGGCGCTGGGATCCGAACATCCAGTCGGTGCGTACCGTTGCGCGTCCGGGTGGCAACAAGCAGCGCGTGAACGCCTGCACCTCCTGCATCAAGGCCGGCAAGGTCTCGCGCGGCTGACGTCGCACGCCTGATCGGGTGCGCGACCATCTTGTTTAGCTGAGGTCACGGCGGGGTAATTCCTGCCGTCATGACCTTATGCCCTGCATCACATAAATCGCTTTATGCGTTTGCTGCCGCCATCGCGGTCGGCTCGATGCTGACCGCGTGTGGCGGTACCGCCTCCGACGACAACAAGACCACTTCGGAGACCCCTTCGACGACCGAGGCTCCGGTGACCCACACCGAGACCACCGTCGTCGAAACCCCGGTATCGCCCGGCCCGGCATCGCCGTCGGCGGAGATGCCCGGCCCCGCGACCGGAGGCGGTGGGGACATGACAACCGCCAGTCGATCGGGTCGGCGCCTTTCTGCTGCAGCAGTTCGTTGGCCCGGCTGAACGGACGCGACCCGAAGAATCCGCGCGACGCCGACAACGGCGAGGGATGCGGTGATTCGATCGTCGCGCAGTCGCCTTCGGCCAGTAGCGGTTTCAGCGTCGACGCATCACGGCCCCACAGCACCGCCACCATAGGTTGCTCGCGCGCCACCAGCGCCCGGATCGCGCACTCCGTCACCGCTTCCCAGCCCTTGCCGCGGTGCGAGGCCGGAGTGCCCGGGGAAACCGTCAGCACCCTGTTGAGCAGCATCACGCCTTGTTGTGCCCACGGCGTGAGATCGCCGTTGGCCGGCTTCGGATGGCCGAGATCCTCGGAGTACTCGGTGAAGATGTTCGACAGACTGCGCGGCAGCGGACGCACGTCGGCACCGACCGAGAAACTGAGGCCGACGGCATGCCCCGGCGTCGGGTACGGGTCCTGACCGACGATCAGCACGCGCACCCGCTCGAACGGGAACGTGAAGGCGCGCAGAACATTCTGGCCTGCCGGCAGATAGCGCCTGCCCGCGGCCAGTTCGTCGCGGAGGAACTGCCCCATCTGCGCGACGTGCGCTCCCACCGGCTCCAGCGCGCGGGCCCAGCCGTCCTCGAGAAGTTCATTCAGGGGGCGTGCACCTGTTGAATCGCTCGTCGCATCCGCCCCCACCGTCTCGCTCCTCGCGTCCGCAGTCACGGAAAGCCAACTTAGCGTGAGCGCTCAGTCAAACGATTGCCATCCCGCATTACCCGCCCACGGCGCGCCGTCGACGAGCACCACGGCCGGGCCTTCGAGCACCCGCCCGATGGCCCGCCAGCCAGGCGGAAGTGCACCCGGGAAGGTCGCTGCCAGCGCGTGGTCCTCACCTCCGCCGAGCACCCATTCCCACGGATCCGCACCCACTGCCGCGGCGGCCTCGGCGACCTCCTGCCGATCGCCGTCGAGAAGGCTGCGGTCCACGTCGATGCCGACCGCGGAGGCCGTCGCGATGTGTCCCAGATCGGCAAGGAGGCCGTCGGACACATCGGTCATCGAGGTGGCACCGGCGTCGGCCGCCCGTGCTCCCTGCCCGTAAGGGGGCTGCGGGGTCAGGTGCCGCTGCCGCAATTCGGAGAACCCGGCCTGCCCTTCTATGCCACGGTGCAGGAGTGCATATCCGGCCGCGGAGCGACCCAGTTCGCCTGCCACCGCCACGGTGTCGCCGACCCGGGCACCGCTGCGACACACCGGTTCCCGGCCGCCGAGATCCCCGAGAACCGTGACCGATATCACCCACTGCGGTGCCCTCACCAGGTCTCCCCCGGCGATGCTGGCGCCCAGCCGGCGCGCCTCGTCCCACAGACCGTCGGCCAATTCCGCGGCGGCGGTGACGGAGGTGTCCGACGGTGCGCCGAACGCCACCACGAAGGCGGTGCTCCGGCCGCCCATGGCTTCGATATCGGCGGCGTTCTGGGCGATCGCCTTGCGGCCGATGTCGTGCGGCGTCGACCAATCCAGCCGGAAATGGCGGTCCTGCACCAGCATGTCGGTGGACACCACGGTGCGGCCGTCGGCCACTGCCACCACGGCCGCGTCATCACCCGGGCCCAGCGTCACCGAGTCGGCTTGCGTACGTCCGGCCACCAAGCGGTCGATGACGACGAATTCCCCGGCTCCTGCCAGGGTGTCGTCGTTGGCGTCACCGGAATCGTCGCCGATCGTCTCGTCGGTCATATGGCCTCCTGCCGGTCGGCTGCCGCGTCCTGAACCCGAACCCGACCTGCGGTACGTTTGGTGCCTGCGGCCAGCAGTTTATGCAGCGAGATGGAGGAGACAGCCGGTGGTGGAGGCTTACGTGCTGATCCAGACCGAGGTGGGCCGCGCCGAAGTCGTCGCCAAACAGCTCGCCGGCCTGCCGGGCGTGGTGTCCGCGGAGTATGTAACCGGGCCCTACGACGTGGTGTTGCGCATCAGTGCCGACACCTTGGCGCTGCTCCAGTCCGATGTGGTGCCCGCCGTGCAGCAGGTACCCGGAATCACCCGGACCTTGACCTGCCCGATCGCCAACGCCGGCCGGCCATAGAGTTGGTGGTGTGACCGACTCGCACGCCGCCGATGGACCGCCCCGCGCCTTACTCATCGCGGCGGTCGTCGTCGCAGTCTCGGTGCTGATCACCGTCCTCGGGATCGCGGCGTCACGGCAGCAATCCCCCGACCAGCAACCCGTCGCCATCCCGGCGATACCGGCACCCCAGGCCGACAGCCAGCAGTGCCACGACCTGCTGAACGCGCTGCCCGAGCAGCTCGGTGATTTCCGGCGCGCCCCGACCGTCGATCCGACGCCTCCTGCCACCGCGGCCTGGCGCGCCGAGCCGGACACCGAGCCGGTCGTCCTGCGGTGCGGGCTCGAACGCCCGACTGATTTCGTCGTGGGCACGCCACTGCAGGTGGTCGACGAGGTCCAGTGGTTCCGGGTTACAGACACGGGCGTGGCGGGCCCGGCGAACGAGGCCGACGATCAGGGCCGCAGCACCTGGTACGCGGTCGACCGCCCGGTGTACGTCGCGTTGACCCTGCCGGCCGGCTCGGGACCGACCCCCATTCAGCAGATCTCCGGACAGGTCGCCCGCACGATGCCGGCTCAGGAGCCGGCACCGGGTGCGGTGCGCTGAAGCGTTTTTCGCTCCTCGCGTGCGCGGCTCAGCGCAGGCCGGTGCCGCGCGCGAGCGCGGTCTCGACCATCGCCGTCAGCAAGGTCGGGTAGTCGACGCCGCTGGCCGCCCACATCCGCGGGAACATCGAGATGGTGGTGAACCCCGGCATGGTGTTGATCTCGTTGATCACGGGCCCGTCGTCGGTGAGGAAGAAGTCGACGCGAGCCAGCCCCTGGCAGTCGATCGCGGCGAAGGCGCGCACGGCCAGCCGGCGGACCTCCTCGGAGACGTCATCGTCGACCTTGGCGGGCACATCCAACTCGGCTGCATCGACAAGGTATTTGGTGGCGAAGTCGTAGAAGCCGTCCTCGCGTCCGCGCACTCCGGCCACCCGGATCTCGCCGACCGTGCTGGCTTCGATGCTGCCGTCGGGGAACTCGAGCACACCGCATTCCAGTTCGCGCCCCGGGACTGCGGCCTCGACGATGACCTTCGGGTCGTGGCGGCGCGCGAGCTCGATCGCCGCGGGCAGCTCGTCCCACGCCGCGACCCGGCTCACGCCGATCGAGGAGCCACCGCGGGCGGGCTTGACGAACACCGGCAGGCCGAGGCGTTCCCGCTGCTCCAGATCGAGGGTGGGGTCGTTGGCACGCAGCACCACGAAGTCACCGATCGGCAGGCCCTCGGCGACGAGCAGCTTCTTGGTGAACTCCTTGTCCATGCCGGCAGCGCTGGACAGCACACCTGAGCCCACGTAGGGAATCCCGGCCAGCTCCAGCAGTCCCTGGATGGTGCCGTCCTCGCCGTAGGGGCCGTGCAGCACCGGGAAGACCACGTCGACGGCGGCCAGCAGCTCACCGGGTCCGTTGCTCAGCGCCAGCAGCTGGCCGCTGCGGTTGGGGGCGGCAGGCAGCGCCAGCTCGGTACCGGACGTCTCGGTGACCTCGGGCAGCTGACCGTCCGTGATCGCGAGCGTCTCGGGGCGTCCGTCGGTCAACATCCAGGAGCCGTCGTGGGTGATCCCGACGGCGACCACCTCGAACCGCTCTGGGTCGAGATTGCGCAGAATGCTGCCTGCCGATACGCACGAGATCGCGTGCTCCGAGCTACGCCCGCCGTAGACGACGGCGACGCGGGTGCGGGATCCGGTCTGATTGCGGCCTGTCACAACCTAGAGAGGCTACCGTCCCGGTCGGTCCCTGCCTTCCGGCGCATCCCGACCTGGGGCTTTCACCCCGGTAACGCCTGCTCCACGTCGGAGATCAGGTCTTCGGTGTCCTCGATCCCGGCCGAGATGCGGGCGAACCCGGCAGGTACCGGGTCACCCCAGCGGGCCCGGCGGTCGACCGAGGTGTGAATGCCGCCGAAGCTGGTCGACGCGATGAGCAGGGCGCTGCGTTCCACCAGGGCATGGACTGCGGCAGCGTCGGCCAGCTCGATCGACACCAATCCGCCGAACCGCTTCATCTGGGTGGCCGCCAGCTCGTGGGCCGGATCTTCGGGCAGCCCTGGGTACCGGACCGAGCGCACCGCCGAATGGTTGCGCAGCATCATCGCCAGGGCTGCGGCGTTCTGGCACTGCCGCTCGAAGCGCAGGCCGGCACTGCCGAGGCTGCGTAACACCAGCCAGGCCTCGAACGCGCCCAGGATCGGCCCGGCCAGCAGCCGGTCCCGCTCTACCGCCGCCATCAGCTCGGGCTGGCTGCCCGCGACGTAGCCGGCCACCAGATCGCTGTGTCCCGAAAGTGATTTGGTGGCGCTGGCCACCACGAGGTCGGCACCGAGCGAAAGCGGTTGTTGGCCCAGCGGTGTGGCGGTGGTGTTGTCGACGACGAGAGTGGCGCCGCGGGCACGGCAGGTCATCGCCAGCCGGTGCAGGTCGACGACGTCGAGCCCGGGGTTGGCCGGAGTCTCGGCAAGCACCACGTCAGCGCGAGCGGCCGCCTCGCAGATTTCGGCGACATTCGCCTCGATCACGGTGATCCCTTGCGGGGCAAGATATTCTGCCGCGTACCGGCGGACCTGGTAGTAGCCGTCGGCCGGCACGACCAGCGTGGTTCCGGGTTTGGCGAGCACCCGCAGAGCCGAGGTGATCGCGGCCATGCCGGACCCGAACGTGAGCGCGGCGCCGGCCCCTTCCAGTTCGGCGAGTGCTGATTCCAGTTGTCGCCATGACGGGTTGGAACTGCGCCCGTAGCTGTCCAGCGGTTCGGTTTCGTCGGGCGAGAGATGGTACGTCGATGCCGGTACCGGGATCGGGGCCACCGGTTGTCCCGGAATCGATTCCAGACCAACGGCTTTGACGCTCCGGGTGGAATCCCCGTACAAGCCGTCCATACCTGTTACCTCCTCGCGTCCGGAGGCCGTTACTCCGGTTTGGTACTGCGCCCCAACAAGCCTGCGACTGCCTCGTGAACCGACAATCCCTTGTGACACACCCTATGAACGGCGTCGGTCAACGGCATCTCGACGCCGTAGCTGGATGCCAGTGCCAACACCGATTCACACGAGGTCACTCCCTCGGCCACATGTCCACCTGCCGCGATCAGCGCTGATTCCATGGTGCCGCCCTTGCCGAGTCGCTCGCCGAAGGTGCGGTTGCGGGAATGTCCGGAGGTACACGTAGCTACCAGGTCGCCTACGCCGGCCAGCCCGGCCAGCGTGGCGGGGGTGGCGCCCAGCGCGATGCCCAGCCGCATGACCTCGGCCAGGCCGCGGGTGATGATGGCGGCCACGGTGTTCTCCCCCAAGCCGACTCCGACCGCCATGCCGCAGGCGAGCGCGATGACGTTCTTGCAGGCCCCGCCCACCTCGGCGCCCACCACGTCGGCGTTGGTATAGGGCCGGAAGTATCCGGTGGCCAGTGCGCGCTGGAGCGTGACCGCGCGTCCGGAGTCGCTGCATGCGACAACGGTGGCTGCGGGCTGCTCGTCGGCGATCTCGCTGGCCAGGTTCGGCCCGGTCACCACTGCGACCCGGGACGGATCGGCGCCGGTCACCTGGACGATGACCTGGCTCATCCGCATGAGCGTGCCGAGCTCGATGCCCTTGGCCAGGCTCACCAGCGTCACGTCGTCACCGATCAGATGCTTCCAACCTTCGAGGTTCGCCCGCAGCTGCTGCGCCGGAACTCCGAGCAGCACCGTGCAGGCCCCGGTCAATGCCTCGGCCGGATCGGTGGTGGCCCGGATCGTCGAGGGCAGCACGACGTCGCCGAGGTACCGACTGTTGCGATGGTCGGTGTTGATCTCGTCGGCAACCTCGGGTCGCCGGGCCCACATCGTCACCGGATTGCCCGCGTCCGCCAGCACCTTGGCCAGCGCCGTCCCCCACGCACCGGCACCCATCACCGCAGCCTCTACCACCCGCTCACCCTATCCCGGCGGCTGCACCACTCACCGACACCAGCGGGGCTGGCAGGATGAACCCATGAGCGGCTCCCGAAGCGACAACGCCGCAGCAGCACCGCAGGCCGCTGACGTCACCCTCGTGATCGCGGTGAAGCGGCTGTCGGCCGCCAAAACCCGGCTGGCGCCCATCTTCTCCGCGGCTACCCGCGAGGCCGTGGTGCTGGCGATGCTCGTCGACACCATCACCGCCGCGTCCTCCATCGCCCCGGTAACAGTCGTCACCCCCGACGACACCGCGGCCGACGCGGCCAGGCAGCTCGGGGCCGGGGTGTTGATGGACCCGACACCGCCCGGTCATCGTGACCCACTCAACAACGCCATCACCGCGGCCGAGGCCGAACTTCGCTCCACCGCCCCGAATATCGTTGTTCTCCAAGGAGATCTGCCTGCCCTGCAGCCCCAGGAGTTGGCCGAGGCCCTGGCCATGGCCCGCGGTTATCAACGCAGCTTCGTCGGTGACCGGCACGGCACCGGTACCTCGGCGCTGTTCGCGTTCGGCACTTCGCTGGCTCCGCGCTTCGGATCCGATTCAGCTGCGCGCCATCGACACTCCGGCGCGATCGAACTCACCGGCGCGTGGCCCGGTCTGCGCTGCGACATCGACACACCCGACGATCTTCAGACCGCGCGACGCCTCGGCGTCGGTACCGCAACCACGCACACCCTCGGTAGGCATGCCAGCAGGTAGCCGCGACCCCACCAGATAGGGAATGATCGGACGAATGAGCGAAGCCACCGAAGCCGAGCCTGCGACCCGGGCGGAGCACTCCCATCGGGATAACACCGCAGCCGCATCGGGGCAGTCCGTCGAGTCAGCAACACCGGAAGTCCCACCGGCTGCGACCTGGCCGGCAGTGGACAACGCACTGCCCGAAGACCGGTACCTCAACCGCGAGCTGAGCTGGCTGGACTTCAACGCCCGGGTACTGGCGCTGGCGGCCGACCCGTCACTGCCGTTGCTCGAGCGGGCGAAGTTCCTGGCGATCTTCGCGTCCAATCTCGACGAGTTCTACATGGTGCGGGTGGCCGGGCTGAAACGGCGCGACGAGATGGGGCTTTCGGTGCGCTCGGCCGATGGTCTGTCCCCGCGTGAACAGCTGCGCCGTATCAACGAACGCACCCAGCAGATCGCCAACCGGCACGCCAACGTGTTCCTCAGCTCGGTCCGCCCGGCGCTCGCCGAAGAGGGCATCATCATCGTCAACTGGGCCCAGCTCGACGAAACCGAACGCGCCAAGCTCTCCACCTACTTCCACGAGCAGGTGTTCCCGGTGCTCACCCCGCTCGCGGTGGACCCGGCCCACCCGTTCCCGTTCGTGAGCGGGCTGAGCCTGAACCTGGCAATTACCGTCAAGCATCCCGAGGACGGCGGGCAACACTTCGCCAGGATCAAGGTGCCCGACAACGTCGGCCGCTTCGTGGAACTGAGCGCCCCCACCGATGGATCGACCGTGGTGCGGTTCCTGCCCATGGAGGAACTCATCGCGGCGTTCCTGCCGGTGTTGTTCCCCGGCCTGGAGATCGTCGAGCACCACGCGTTCCGGATCACTCGCAACGCCGACTTCGAAGTCGAAGAGGATCGCGACGAGGATCTGCTGCAGGCGCTCGAACGCGAGCTGGCGCGCCGCAGATTCGGCTCGCCGGTGCGGTTGGAAGTGTCCGACGACATGACCGAGAGCATGCTCGAACTGCTGTTGCGGGAACTGGATGTGGCGCCCGGCGACGTTATCGAGGTGCCCGGGCTGCTGGATCTGTCCGCGCTGTGGCAGATCTATGCCGTGGACCGGCCCGCGCTCAAGGACCGGCCGTTCGTGCCCGCCACCCCACCGGCATTCGGCGAACGTGAGACGCCCAAGAGCATTTTCTCGACGCTGCGCGACGGGGATGTGCTGGTACATCATCCCTATGACTCGTTCTCCACCACCGTGCAACGCTTCATCGAGCAGGCTGCCGCCGACCCCAACGTGCTGGCGATCAAACAGACGCTCTACCGCACATCCGGTGACTCGCCGATCGTCAACGCACTGATCGACGCCGCCGAGGCAGGCAAGCAGGTGGTCGCGCTCGTCGAGATCAAGGCGCGCTTCGACGAACAGGCCAACATCAAGTGGGCCAGAGCACTCGAACAAGCCGGAGTGCACGTGGTCTACGGGTTGATCGGCCTCAAGACCCACTGCAAGACCTGCCTTGTGGTGCGCCGTGAGGGGTCGACCATCCGGCGCTACTGCCACATCGGCACCGGCAACTACAACCCGAAAACCGCGCGGCTGTATGAAGACGTCGGGTTGCTCACCGCCGATCCCGACATCGGCGCCGACCTGACCGATCTGTTCAATTCACTGACCGGCTACTCACGCAAAGACGCCTACCGCAACCTGCTGGTGGCTCCGCGCGGTGTGCGCAAGGGCATCATCGAACGCATCGACCGTGAGATCGCCGCCCATCATGAGGGAGCCACGACCGGAATCCGGTTGAAGGCAAACGCACTGGTCGACGAGCAGGTGATCGATGCGCTGTACCGGGCGTCGCAGGCCGGGATCCCGGTCGAGATCGTGGTGCGGGGCATCTGCGCCCTACGCCCAGGCGTGCCCGGGTACTCCGACAACATCAGGGTGCGCTCGATCCTGGGGCGCTTCCTCGAGCACTCGCGGATTATTCACTTCCGCGCCATCAATGAGTTCTGGATCGGCAGTGCCGACATGATGCATCGTAATCTCGACCGCCGTGTCGAAGTGATGGCTCAGGTCAAGGATCCGAGGCTGACGGCGCAACTCAACGAGGTGTTCGAGTCCGCGATGGATCCGGCCACCCGGTGCTGGGAGTTACGACACGATGGTCACTGGACGGCGCTGCCCCAGGAGGGGCAGACAGTTCGCGACCACCAGGTGTCACTGATGGAACGTCACCGGCACCCCTGATCCCACCTGGCCCGGGCCGGTGAATGACCTGCAGGAGTTGAGGTGTCGAACGACAGCACGACAGCAGCGCAGCCGGGCAACAAGCTGGTGCCCGCAGCAGGCGCCGTGTTGTGGCGCAGCGGCGAGGACGCCGCGGGCACTGCCGTGCCCGAGGTGGCCGTCATCCACCGTCCACGGTACGACGATTGGTCCCTGCCCAAGGGAAAGGTCGAGTTCAACGAAACCGATCCGGTGGCCGCGGTGCGCGAGGTTCACGAGGAGACCGGCTACACCGCGCAGCTCGGGCGCCGGCTCGGCTCGATCTCGTATGACATTCCGCAGGGAACCAAACGGGTTTGGTACTGGGCTGCGCGCGCGACCGGCGGCGACTTCACCCCCAACGATGAGGTGGACAAGCTCATCTGGCTGCCGGTGGAATCCGCGATGGATCAGCTGATCTACCCGCATGACCGAAAAGTATTGCGCCGCTTTGCAAAACAGCCGCCGGATACCAAGACGGTACTCATCGTGCGGCACGGTGTGGCCGGCCGGCGATCCCGATTCAAGGGCGACGACCGCAAGCGTCCGCTGGACAAGAAGGGGCGGGCACAGGCCGAAGCCCTGGTCGCCCAACTACTGGCATTCGGTGCCACAACGCTTTACGCGGCTGATCGGCTGCGCTGCCACCAGACCCTGGAGCCGTTGGCCCAGGAACTCGGGGTGGATATTCACAATGAGCCGACGCTGACCGAGGAAGCGTACAACTCCGACCACAAGGCCGGCCGCAATCGTGTGCTCGAACTCGCGACCCGGGCCGGGACCCCGGTGATCTGCACACAGGGCAAGGTGATTCCCGATCTCATCTCGTGGTGGTGCTCGCGCTCACAGGTGCGCCCGCAGACCACCGGAAACCGCAAGGGCAGCACCTGGGTGCTGTCGATGACGGACGGCCGACTGGTCGCTGCAGACCACCTCGGCAGTCCCCTGCCCGCCGGCGGCTAGTTACACACGAGAAAAGACACGTCGTGAGCTCACCTACGGCTCACGACGTGCCTTTACCGTAATTACTTGCGGCCCTTCTTGGCCGGTGCCTTCTTGGCAGCCACCTTCTTGGCGGGTGCCTTGGTCGCGGCCTTCTTGGCGGGTGCCTTGGTCGCGGCCTTCTTGGCGGGTGCCTTGGTCGCAGCCTTCTTGGCGGGTGCCTTGGTCGCAGCCTTCTTGGCGGGTGCCTTGGTCGCAGCCTTCTTGGCGGGTGCCTTGGTCGCAGCCTTCTTGGCGGGTGCCTTCTTGACAGCGGCCTTGGTCGCAGCCTTCTTGACAACGGCCTTGACCGCAGCCTTCTTGACTGCCTTGGTGGCGGCCTTCTTGGCCACTGCCCTGGTGGCCACCTTCTTGGCGGCGGCGCGCTTGACCGGGCCTGCGGTGACGCCACGCTTGACCGCCGGACCTTCAGACGGGAGGCGCTGTGCCCCAGAGACAACCGCCTTGAACTGAGCGCCCGGACGGAAAGCCGGCACCGAGGTGGGCTTGACCTTCACCGTCTCGCCGGTGCGCGGGTTGCGCGCCACACGGGCAGCGCGGCGGCGCTGCTCGAAGACACCGAAGCCGGTGATCGTGACGCTGTCGCCCTTGTGCACCGCGCGGACGATGGTGTCCACAACGTTCTCCACCGCGGCGGTAGCCTGCCGACGATCGGTGCCCAGTTTGGTTGTGAGTACGTCGATGAGCTCCGCTTTGTTCATCCAAAACCTCCGAAACCAGTGGTCCTCCTTGGACCGACTAGAGGACACGGTAAACCCTGTAACCACTGATTTCCAAGAGCCACGCGCAATTTCAGGCGTAGCTAGCGAACAATCCGGCAATCCGCTTGCCCCACTTGGACTCCCCCAGGTTGGGTCCAGAACCGGTTTGGCACGCGGCGAATTCGGGCTCCGATGCACCCGTACGAGGCCCCCGATCAGGCGGGCAGAGTGCGCGGCTTCCAGGCCGGCCGGTGCTTCTCGTAATCCTCGATCGAAGAGAGTTTCCGCAGCGTAAGGCCTATATCGTCGAGTCCCTCGAGCAGTCGCCAAGCCGTGTAGTCGTCAATTCTGAACGGCAGCACAACCGTTCCGGCGACGATATTTCGATCTTGAAGATTCACAGTGATTTCCAGCCCCGGATTCTGCTCGATGAGCTTCCATAAGAGCTCGACATCGTCTTGGGCGACTTCGGCGGCCAATAGCCCGGCCTTGCCGGCGTTGCCGCGGAAAATATCGGCGAAACGGGATGAGATAACCACCCGGAAGCCATAGTCCATGAGCGCCCAGACGGCATGTTCGCGTGACGATCCGGTGCCGAAATCGGGTCCGGCGACCAACACCGAGCCTTTGTCGAATGGCGGAAGATTCAGAATGAACGACGGATCAGCGCGCCAGGCGGCGAACAATCCGTCCTCGAAACCCGTTCGGGTTACCCGCTTCAAATAGACGGCGGGGATGATCTGGTCGGTGTCGACATTGGACCGCCGCAGCGGGACGCCGATGCCGGTGTGAGTGCTAAAAGCCTCCATCAGGCTTCTCCTTCTGGTTTCTTAGCGGGTCGCGGCGGGCAGATCGGCAGGGGACGCCAGCTTTCCGCGTACGGCGGTGGCTGCGGCAACGGCCGGCGAGACCAGGTGCGTGCGGCCCCCCTTGCCCTGTCGGCCTTCGAAATTCCGGTTGGACGTCGAGGCACAGCGCTGCCCCGGGGACAGTTGATCGGGGTTCATGCCCAGACACATCGAGCAGCCGGCTTGCCGCCATTCGGCGCCCGCGGCGGTGAATATCCGGTCGAGACCTTCCGATTCGGCCTGGGCCCGGACCCGCATCGAGCCCGGCACGACGAGCATCCGCACCCCGTCGGCGACCTTGCGATCGCGCAGCACGTCGGCGACCACCCGCAGGTCCTCGATCCTGCCGTTGGTGCAGGACCCGACGAAAACGGTGTCCACGGCGATGTCACGCATGGCCATCCCGGGTCGAAGATCCATGTAGGCCAAGGCCTTCTCCGCCGACTGACGCTCGCCGTCGTCGCCGATCAACTCCGGATCGGGCACCGACGCGGACAGCGGGACGCCCTGTCCCGGGTTGGTTCCCCATGTCACGAACGGGCTCAGCGTGGCGGCGTCCAGGTAGACCTCGGTGTCGAATTCGGCGCCCTCGTCGGTACGCAACTCGCTCCAGGCGGCCACCGCGGCGTCCCAGTCGGCCCCCTTCGGAGCGTTCGGGCGGCCCTTGAGGAATTCGAAGGTGGTCTCGTCAGGAGCGACCATGCCGGCCCGGGCCCCGGCCTCGATGCTCATGTTGCAGATCGTCATCCGGCCTTCCATGGACAACGCCTCGATGGCGCTGCCCCGGTACTCGATGACGTGGCCCTGGCCGCCGCCGGTACCGATCTTGGCGATCACGGCCAGGATGACGTCCTTGGCGCTCACGCCGGGCGGCAGCACGCCGTCGACGTTGACCGCCATGGTCTTGAACGGCTTGAGCGGCAGTGTCTGCGTGGCCATCACGTGTTCGACCTCGGAGGTGCCGATACCCATCGCGATGGCGCCGAATGCACCGTGGGTCGAGGTATGGCTGTCCCCGCACACGACCGTCATGCCCGGCTGCGTCAGCCCCAGCTGCGGTCCGATGATGTGCACGATGCCCTGTTCGGCATCGCCCATCGGGTGCAACCGGATGCCGAATTCCTCGCAGTTGCGCCGCAGTGTCTCGACCTGGGTGCGCGAAACCGGATCCGCGATCGGCTTGTCGATGTCGACCGTGGGCACGTTGTGGTCCTCGGTGGCGATCGTGAGGTCCGGTCGTCGCACCGGCCGGCCCGCCAATCGCAGGCCGTCGAACGCCTGCGGGCTGGTGACCTCGTGGACGAGATGCAGGTCGATGTAAATCAGGTCGGGCTCTCTGGCCGCGCCCTCTCCCTCACCGCGCGCCACGACGTGGTCGTCCCAAACCTTTTCGGCCAGGGTGCGCGGCTTCACGGATGTCTGTGTCGATTGGTCCATCGCTACTTCTCGATTCGATTAACGGCAACGCGGGCTTGCATCAAGAGTCCGCCAGGGCTGGGAGTTACTGTCGCCATCTCATCTGTCATCTCACAATGCGAGACGCTAGTATCTCTCTGTGAGAAATGATAGCGGCATCGGCGTTCTCGACAAAGCCGTGGGTGTGCTGCACACCGTGGCCGAGTCACCTTGCGGGCTGGCCGAACTCTGCGAGCGGACCGGGCTCCCGCGGGCGACCGCGCACCGGCTGGCCGCCGGGCTCGAAACCCACCGGCTGCTGGCCCGCGACGGCGACGGACGCTGGCGCCTCGGCCCGGCATTGACCGAATTGGCCTCCCACGTCAACGATCCGCTCCTGGCGGCCGGCGCCGCGGTCCTGCCCCGCCTGCGTGAGATCACCGGTGAGAGCGTGCAGCTGTACCGGCGCGAAGGGCAATCCCGGGTCTGTGTGGTGGCGCTGGAACCTCCGGCCGGGCTGCGCGACACCGTGCCGGTGGGCACCCACCTCCCGATGACGGCCGGCTCGGGCGCCAAAGTGCTACTGGCCTATGCCGACCCGGCCACCCAGCAGGCCGTGCTGCCGGCCGCCAAGTTCACCGACCGCACCCTGGCCGAGGTCCGCAAGCGCGGCTGGGCGCAGAGCGCCGCCGAACGTGAGCCGGGTGTGGCCAGCGTCTCGGCACCGGTGCGTGACGGCCGTGGCGCGGTGATCGCCGCGGTGTCCGTGTCCGGGCCGATCGACCGCATGGGCCGGCGACCCGGGGCCCGCTGGGCCGCCGATCTGCTTGCCGCCTCCGACGCGCTCACCCGCCGACTGTGAGACGAATCTCAACACGCGGCTGACGCGCCCGGCGTGGCGGGACGTCGCCGGCCCCGAATCCGACCAGCCTCACGACGGAGTGACGTTCACCACCCGGGGCCATTCTGGCGTGACGATGGGGCGCGGGCGGGCGCCGTGTCCGCATAACGCAAAAGCGCCCAGTTCGTGAGAACTGGGCGCTTTTACTTCTGTACCCCCGATGGGATTCGAACCCACGCTACCGCCGTGAGAGGGCGGCGTCCTAGGCCGCTAGACGACGGGGGCTAGAACTTCCGGATGGTCAGCTTAGCTTAGGCGGTCGTGCTCACCTAATCCGGCTGATCCTCTCCGGATGGCTGGGGTACCAGGACTCGAACCTAGAATGGCGGTACCAGAAACCGCTGTGTTGCCAATTACACCATACCCCAATAATTGCCCATCACCGCAGGTCACAGGCAATTTCGATCCGATCGGCTCAGCGGGGGCTTCCCCGTTTTGCTTTTCGGGCCGACGAGCAGACTACCAAAGATTTTCGGCTCTCTTTACCAACCCCCGGCACGCCTGGGCGTTCACAGCCGGCCCCGGGCGGCCCGCAACCGCGCCAGGCTGCGGTCGGCACCCAACAGCTCCATCGACTCGAACAGTGGCGGGCTGATCGTCGCGCCCGTGACGGCGACGCGGATCGGCCCGAACGCCTTACGGGGCTTGAGCTCCAGACCGTCCAGAAGCGCCGCCTTGAGCGCCGCCTCGATGTTGGGGGTGTTCCACTCCCCGACGCCCTCCAAGGCGCTCAGCGCGGCGTCCAGGACCGGTGCGGCCTCCTCACGCAGTTCCTTGCCGGCCGCCTTCTCGTCGATCTCGTAGGAGTCGTCGTCGAAGAACTTCAGCAGCCCCCACGCATCGCCGAGGACGACGATGCGGGTCTGGATCAGCGCGGCGGCTTCGGCGAATGCGGCGTCATCCAAACCGGTGTCGTGACCGTGGGCGTCGAGATAGGCGCGCAGCCGGGCCGTGAAATCCTCTGGCGTCAGCAGCCGGATGTGCTCGGCATTGATCGCGTCGGCCTTCTTCTGGTCGAACCGCGCCGGGTTGGAGTTGACGTTGGCCACGTCGAATGCGGCCACCATCTCGTCGAGGCTGAACACGTCGTGGTCGTCGGCGATGCCCCAGCCCAGCAGCGCCAGGTAGTTCAGTAGCCCCTCCGGCAGGAAGCCGCGGTCCCGGTGCAGGAACAGATTCGACTGCGGATCACGCTTGGACAACTTCTTGTTGCCCTCGCCGAGAACACTTGGCAAATGAGCGAATTCAGGTACCCGCTCAGCCACGCCGATCCGCATCAGCGCCCGGTACAGCGCGATCTGCCGCGGTGTCGAGGGCATGATGTCCTCGCCGCGCAGCACGTGGGTGATCTTCATCATCGCGTCGTCGACCGGATTGACCAAGGTGTACAACGGATCTCCGTTGGCACGCGTGATCGCGAAATCCGGCACCGAGCCCGCTGGGAAGCTCACCGGGCCGCGCACCAGATCGGTCCAGCCGAGGTCCTCGTCAGGCATACGCAAGCGCAGCACGGGCTTACGGCCCTCGTCGGCAAACGCCTTGCGCTGCTCGTCAGTGAGGTCGCGGTCGTAATTGTCGTATCCGAGTTTGGGATTTCGCCCGGCCGCGACATGCCGCGCCTCGACCTCTTCGGGCGTCGAATAGGCCTCGTAGACCTCGCCGGCCTCGAGCAGACGGGAGATCACATCGCGGTAGATCTCGCTGCGCTGTGACTGCCGGTACGGCTCGTACGGGCCGCCGACCTCGGGGCCCTCATCCCAGTCCAGGCCCAACCACCGCAGGGCGTCGAGAATCGCGGCGTAGCTCTCGTCGCTGTCGCGCGCGGCATCGGTGTCCTCGATACGGAAGACGAAGGTTCCGCCGGTATGCCGGGCATAGGCCCAGTTGAACAGCGCGGTGCGCACCAACCCGACGTGCGGGGTCCCGGTCGGCGACGGGCAGAACCGCACCCTGACATGACCAGAGGGAGATGTCATCACTTACCTCTACTTCTGCTTGCGTACAACGGGATTGGTAAGGGTGCCGATGCCCTCGACGGTGACGCTCACGGTGTCCCCGTCTTCGATGGGGCCGACACCTTCGGGGGTTCCGGTGAGGATCAGGTCGCCAGGAAGCAGCGTCATCACCGCCGAGGCCCACTCGACGATGGCACCGATGTCATGGATCATCAGCGAGGTCCGGCTGCGCTGGCGCACTTCTCCG
Source organism: Mycobacterium sp. DL99 (assembly GCF_004762045.1). Lineage (GTDB taxonomy): Bacteria > Actinomycetota > Actinomycetes > Mycobacteriales > Mycobacteriaceae > Mycobacterium. The sequence continues at coordinate 2,327,421 of NZ_SJOM01000007.1, read as the reverse complement.
TTCACCTCGGTGCGGATCTCCAGGTCCGAGGGATCGAGATCGTTGACGATCCACGGGCCCACGGGACAGAAGGTGTCGTGGCCCTTGGCCCGCATCCACTGGCCGTCCTTGGCCTGCTGGTCGCGCGCCGAGATGTCGTTGGCGATGGTGTAGCCCAGAATGTTCTCGGCCGCACGTGCGGCGGGCACGTCCTTGCAGGGCCGCCCGATGACGATGGCCAGCTCACCCTCGTGGTGAACGGGATTGGCGTCGGCCGGCAACTGGATCGGCACGTTGGGCCCGATGATCGCGGTGTTGGGTTTGAGGAAGATCACCGGATCCTCGGGAGCTACCCCACCCATCTCCGCTGCGTGGGCCTCGTAGTTCTTGCCCATACAGATGACCTTGCTGGCCAGGATGGGCGCCAGCAGGCGGACGTCGGCCAGCGGCCAACTCCGCCCGGTGAAGTTGGGATTGCCGAACGGATGCTCGGCGATCTCTTTGCAGACGGCATCGGCGCCGTCGCCTTCGACACTGACGAAAGCGACGCCGTCGGGACTGGCGATTCGACCTAAGCGCATTTTGACCAGGGTAGTGCGCAGCGTCCGACCACCAGCGCGGACGCCTCCGGTCGGATTCCGTCAGTCGGCCGCGAATGCCGCGGCCAGGAACGGCGTGGAATCCGGGACCGAGGCCAGCACGGTGCCCGAGTGATCTTCGTCGGGATAGACCTTGAGTGTGACGTCCTGTCCGTTCGCCCGCAGCTGCTCATCGAGTTGCAGTGACATGTTCGGCGGGACATCGCGGTCCAGGAGTCCGACGCCGAGGAAGATCGGCCGGTCGTAACCGCTGGTCGGCGTGCCCAGGTAGGCGTCGAGAGCCTCCGAGGCGCCGGGCAGGGTGTCCAGCGGCGCGCGGAAGAACGCCGTCGGCGTCATCCCGGTGAGCTGCTGATCGAGTTGCGGCTTACACAGCGTCTCCGCCTTGTCCACGGCATCCAGCCCGGCCGGGGTGAGGACACTGTTGACGTCGATGTCGGGACGAGCTTCCCGGAACCCGGCCAGGATGTAGCCGGTATAGCTGTTGGCCGCCGGTCCCAGATTCGGCGGCAGCGCCATATCGGGGCCCGCCTGCTTCACGATGCCCTCGACATTGAACGGCGTCCCGGTGGCCACCACGCCGCGATAGTCCAGGCCGGTCCCCCGGCTGAATTCGGTGGCCCAGCGTGCGCTGTTGACCGCGGCCCCGCCGCCCTGAGACTGACCCACGATGGCCCATTTCGGCGACAACGGCAGATCCATGTGGTGCATCGCGATCACCGAGTCGACGACGCTGTGGGCGGTGGCCACGGTGTTGAGGTAGCTCATCAGCCCCGGGGTGCCCAGCCCGGCGTAATCGGAGCCGACGACGGCGTAGCCCTGGTCAAGCCAGTGCGTCAGATACTCGACATCCCTTGCGGTGCGCGGCTGTGCCGACGGTGCGCAATCGTCACCCAGTCCGACCGTGCCGTGTGCCCATGCGATCGTGGGCCAGCCACCCTCGGGCGCCTGGCCGTGCGGGATGAACACCACGGCGGTACTCAGCGCCGGCGAATCATGTTGATCGACAGTCGAGTAGAGGATGCGGTAGGCACTCGCCGCACCCGGTACCGACAGTGCGGGATCCAACGGGACCGCCTCGATCAGGGTTCCGGCCACGGGAATGGGCGCGTCGTAGTGACGGGCATCGAGGCCCGACCAGTTCGGCACGGCCGCCGCCGCGGTCGGTGCCGCCACAAGTCCACACATCAGCAAAACGGTTGCCGTCAACCACAACTTCACCGGCACAGCTTAGGTCAGCTTTTCATCGGTCTCATATATTGGGACACAGGTTCAATATTTTGAGATATCCGTGGAACGATGCACGCATGGCTGTTTCGTCGATCAGCACGTTTCGCCGTTGGTCGATGTTGGCGATCGCACTCACCGCGACCACATGCGCCAACGTGTTCATCAACGGCGCCGCGTTCCTCATCCCCACCCTGCACGCCGAGCGTGGCCTGGATCTGGCCAAGGCCGGTCTGCTGTCGTCGATGCCGAGCTTCGGACTGGTGCTCACCCTGATCGCCTGGGGGTACATCGTTGACCGGGTAGGCGAACGGATCGTGCTGACGGTGGGCTCGGCCCTGACCGCCGCGGCGGCCTTCGGGGCGGCTGCGGCGGATTCCCTGATGTCCGTCGGACTGTTCCTGCTGCTGGGTGGAATGGCTGCGGCCAGTAGTAATTCGGCGAGCGGGCGGGTCGTGGTGGGCTGGTTCCCACCTGAACAGCGTGGGCTGGCGATGGGAATCCGGCAGACGGCAACACCTTTGGGTGTCGGCTCGGGCGCGTTGGTGATTCCGCGCCTGGCCGAAAGCCACGGCACCGCGACGGCACTGCTGTTCCCTGCGGTGGTGTGTGTGCTCTCGGCGGTGATCTGCGCTGTGGGCGTGCTGGATCCGCCCCGGCCGGCCCGCCACGAGGCACCGGCCGAACACCTGGCCAACCCGTACCGCCGCTCAAACGTGTTGTGGCGCATCCACGCGGTGTCGGTACTGCTGGTGATCCCCCAGGGCGTGGTGTGGACCTTCACCCTGGTGTGGTTGATGAGCGACCGGGGTTGGTCTGCGGCATCGGCGGGCACACTGGTGACCGTCGCTCAATTGCTGGGCGCGGCAGGGCGGATCGCGGCGGGCCGATGGTCCGATGTCGTCGGGCAGCGGCTGCGGCCTATCCGGACGATTGCGTTGGCCGCAGCAGCGACGATGGGGCTGCTGGCGCTCACCGATTGGCTGGGTTCACCGATCAGTGTCGCGCTGATCGTGATCGCCTCGGTGATCACGGTGTCCGACAACGGTTTGGCGTTCACGGCGATCGCCGAGATCGCCGGTCCGTTCTGGAGCGGACGCGCACTGGGTACACAGAACACCAGCCAGCACCTGGCGACCGCCAGCTCGGCACCGTTGTTCGGTGCGCTGATCGGTGTGGCGGGCTACCCGGCGGCTTTTGCGGTGTGTGCGTTGTTGCCGTTGTTGGCGGTCCCCCTCGTGCCGGCCGATGAGCGCTTGCGCGAAGAGCAATAGGGCACGATGAGCGCTTGCGCGAAGAGCAATAGTCCGTGAGCGCTTGTCCGAAGGCACAGATCGACGCCGGTCACGCCCACAACGAATGCCCTGCCGCGTAAGCCGTCGCCCAGTCTCGGACCGTACGCACATACAGTCCGGAGTCGTTGTAGGCCAAGAGCGCATCCAGCCATCCCAGCCGGGTGGACAGATCGCCGCCGCGGTAACACAGGTATCCCGCCGCGGCCAGCGCCGCATCATCGATGTTGTCGACATTGACCACCCCGTCGTTGTGGGCATCGACACCGTAGAGTCGCCACGTCTCCGGGATGAACTGCATGGGCCCCATGGCCTGCGCGTACTCGGCTTGGTCGGTGCCGGCCTCTTCGATGATGCGGAGATTGCCGTTGGTGCCATCGAGTCTCACACCACGGATGGGCGGGGCAACATCGCCGTTGGGTGCGATCGTGGCTCCCCGGTAGGTGCCATTGCGACTTTCCACGGTGCCGATTCCGGCCAAGGTGGTCCAGCCGATATGGCACCCCGGATTCACCACCTCCGCAACCTTGGCCGCGTACGCGTACGCCTCCAGCGCGGCGGCCGGGAGGCCCATCGCGGCGGCGCGAGGTGCAGCCCATGCTGCGAGTTGGTCGGCGGGCCGGCCCCGGGCCGAGATGTCGATATCGGGCACCGGATCACCCGGTGGCGGCGGGATCCCTTCCGGGATGGGCGAAGCGAAGTGGCCGCTGCAGCTTGAGGCGAGCAGGATAGCGGTGGCGGCGATGACCGCGACCGGTTGTCGCCAACGTTGGCGCGCCACATCCATGTCCTACAACGGTAGCCGCCGATTGACGAGAATGCCCGTAGTCACCGCGGCTGTCATCACCAAGAGCGACAACCCGATCCAACCGGCGCTGGCGTCCCCGCGCACCGTCTCATACCCGACCTGCTGCTCCAATTCTGAGTAGACCGAATTGAGTTCATCGAGACTGCCCGCGTGATAGGCCTGACCGTGGCTGATCTCGACGATCTTCTGCAGGGTGCTGTCATCGACGGGAACCGGTATCTGCTGGTCGTCCATATTCACAGTGCCGTAAGGGGTTCCGAACGAAATCGTCGAGATCGGCACGTCCTGGTCGCGTGCGGCTCGTGCCGCAGAGAACGCGCCGCGCGGATCGTCCGGATTCCCGGGCACCGTCTCCTTGCCATCAGACTCCAGAACGATCCTGGCCGGCGGTGGGCCATCGCCTCCGCCCATTACCGCCCCGGCCGTAGCGATGGCCTGCAGTGCGGTGAAGATCCCCTCGCCGGTCGCGGTGCGTGGCTCGGGTTGCAGCGTGGCGACCGCGCGCTTGACGGCATCGTGATCCGCTGTCGGGGCCACCAGCATCACAGCGCTCGAAGAGAATTTGACCAGTCCGAGGTTGATCCCCGGGGTGAGTTGGTCGGCGAAGTGCGTCGCCGCATCGCGGGCTGCCTCGATCCGGCTCGGCGGCACGTCTGTGGCGGCCATCGATTCGGATACGTCGATGACCAACATGACCACCGCGCGATTCCGCGGGACACGGATGTCGTCAGTCGGGCCGGCCATCGCGGTGGTCATCAAGGCCAGTGCAGAAACGAGCAGCGCGGCGGGCAGGTGACGCCAACGACTTGGCGTCTGTGCGGCAGCGACTTGCTCGAGCACCTCCATGTTGGCGAACCGCAACACGCGCTTCCGCCGGGTTCGCTGCACCCACAGGTAGGCGACAGCAATCGCCACGACGGCGAGCAGGCACAGGAAGTACAAAGGATGGGCAAATCCGGAAAGGCTCAGGTCGTTCAGCATGAGATTCCGGCCTTTCGATGCATCCCATCACGATCAAACGCTTGCTTGAGTATATAACTGAACCTGAAGTACACCCGGTGGCTCGACTGGGCGCAGCGAAACGGAACGGATGGTGTCAACGGTGAGATTCGACTCGGCCGATAGTTCCGTTCGCCTGGCCCGGACAAGGAGGCGCTGCTGATGAGGGCGCTGTCTGAACCGGGTTGGCTGGCGCTGCTGGCGGTGCCGGTTGCGCTGCTGGTGCTCTATGTCGTCGCCCAGATCCGCAGACAACGTCTGTTTCGTCGGTTCACCGGCCACACCGCGCCGCGCCGGTGGAAACGTCATCTACCGGTGGCACTCGGGCTGTGCTCACTGGTCCTGCTCACCGTGGCGCTGGCGGGGCCGACGCGCGAGATCCGCATCCCTCGCAACCGTGCGGTGATCATGCTCGTCATCGACGAGTCCCGGTCGATGGGCGCCACCGATGTCACCCCCACACGGCTGGCGGCAGCCCAGGACGCCGCCAAACAGTTCGCCGAACAGCTCACACCCGGGGTGAACCTGGGCCTGGTGGCTTTCGCGGGTAACGCTGCCCTACTGGTATCACCGACGCCGGATCACGAAGCCACGGTGCAGGCCCTCGACCACCTGAGTCTCAACGACGCGACAGCCACAGGTGAAGCAATATTCACTGCACTGCAATCGATTTCATCTGTCGGCCAGGTACTCGCGGCCGATAACTCCGATGCTCCGCCCGCGCGGATCGTGCTCGAGTCCGATGGCGCGGCAAACAAACCCGCCAATCCCGACAACCCGCGTGGCGCCTACACCGCCGCACGAGCCGCGAAAGACCAGGGCGTACCGGTGTCCACAATTGCGTTCGGCACCAAGGACGGCTGGGTCGCGCTCGAGAACAATCAGGTGCCGGTACCCGTCGACGACGAGATGCTCAAGCGCATCGCCACGTTGTCCGGTGGTGAGCCCTACACCGCCACTGACATCGATGAGCTGAACCGCAACTATCAAGCGATCCAGCAGCAGATCGGATATCAGACGATCAGCGGCCCCGATCGCGGATGGTGGCTGCGGGCCGGCGCATTGGCCGCACTCGCCGCCGCCGGGTGCGCGTTGCTGGTCAACCGCAGACTGCCGGTGTAGCGACGCCGCCGATACCGCGAGCAGACGTAAAAGTGCCCCAAATCAAGCGATCTGGGGCACTTTGCGTCTGCTCGGCAGAGATCTTTACAGCAGCGACAGGATGCGCTCGCCGACCTCGCTGGTCGAGAGCTTGGCGTCACCACGGGTGGCCAGGTGCTCGCTGACAGCCTTGTCGACCCGCGCCGCCGCGTCGGTTTCCCCGAGGTGGGTCAGCAGCAGCGCCACGCTCATCACCGCAGCGGTCGGATCGGCAAGACCCTGCCCGGCGATATCCGGAGCACTGCCGTGCACCGGTTCGAACATCGACGGGTTGGTGCCCGTCGCATCGATGTTGCCCGATGCGGCCAGGCCGATACCGCCGGACACCGCGGCCGCCAGGTCGGTGATGATGTCGCCGAACAGGTTGTCGGTGACGATCACGTCGAAGCGGCCCGGGTCGGTGACCATGTGGATGGTTGCGGCATCGATGTGCTGGTAAGCCGTCTCGACGTCCGGGTATTCCGCACCGATCTCATCGACGGTGCGCTTCCACAGAGAGCCGGCAAACGCCAGCACGTTGTTCTTGTGCACCAGAGTGAGGTGTTTGCGCCGCGCGCGGGCTTTCTCGAACGCGTAGCGCACCACGCGCTCCACACCGAACCGGGTGTTGGTGGACACCTCGGTGGCAACCTCGTGCGGGGTGCCCACCCGGATCGCGCCGCCGGTTCCGGTGTAGGGACCCTCGGTGCCCTCGCGCACCACCACGAAGTCGATCTCCGGGTTGCCCGCCAGCGGGCTGGAAACCCCGGCGAACAACCGCGACGGGCGCAGGTTCACGTGGTGGTCCAACGCAAACCGCATGTTCAGCAGCAGTCCGCGCTCGAGCACACCACTGGGCACAGAGGGATCACCAATGGCGCCCAACAGGATTGCGTCGTAGCCCTTGAGCTCGTCGACGAAGCCCTCGGGCAGGGTCTCCCCGGTCGCGTGGTAGCGCCGCGCACCCAGGTCGTATTCCGTCCGGTCCACACCGGGCAGTACCGCGTCGAGCACCTTCAGTGCCTCGGCGATGACCTCCGGACCGATGCCGTCGCCGGCGATTACAGCGAGTTTCATGACAGGTCGACCACTTCCAGCGTCGTGGCGTCAACCGCAGCGGCGATCGCGGAACGCACATCCTCGGGCACATCGGTATCCAGCCGCAGCATCACGATGGCGCTGTCGCCCTCGACATCCTGGCTCAGCTGCGCGGCCAGGATGTTGACGTTGGCGCCACCGAGCAGGGTGCCGATCTTGCCGAGCGCGCCCGGCTGATCGTTGTAGTGGACGATGAGGTTGTAGCCCTCGGCCCGCAGGTCGAAGTTGCGTCCGTTGATCTGGACGATCTTCTCGACCAGCTGCGGCCCGGACAGGGTGCCCGCCACGTTCAGCGCGCTGCCGTCAGCGTGCACGACACGTACATCGACCACGCTGCGGTGGTTAGGGCTCTCGGTGGCGGTGCTGATCTCGGAGGCCACGCCACGGTCGGCGGCCAGTGTCGGCGCGTTGACGAACGTCACCTGCTCGTCGACCACCGCGGAGAACAACCCACGCAGCGCCGACAGCTTCAGGATCTCAACGTCTTCGGAAGCCAGCTCGCCACGCGCCTGCACGGACAGCGACACCGGGGCCGCGTCAGACAGGGCACCGGCCAGCAGACCGAGCTTGCGCACCAGGTCCAGCCAGGGCGCGACCTCTTCGCCGACGGATCCGCCGCCGACGTTGACCGCGTCCGGCACGAACTCGCCGGCCAGCGCCAGCTTCACGCTGGCGGCCACATCGGTACCGGCCCGGTCCTGCGCCTCAGAGGTCGAGGCGCCCAGGTGCGGGGTCACGACAACCTGGGGCAGCTCGAACAGCGGGCTGTCGGTGCACGGTTCGGTCGAGAAGACGTCGAGGCCGGCGGCGCGCACATGGCCGCTGGTGATGGCGTCGGCCAGGGCCTGCTCATCGATCAGGCCGCCGCGGGCGGCGTTGACGATGATGACGCCCGGCTTGGTCTTGGCCAGGTTCTCCTTGCCGAGCAGGCCTGCGGTCTCCTTGGTCTTGGGCAGGTGCACCGAGATGAAGTCGGCGCGGCCGAGAAGCTCGTCCAGCGGCAGCAACTCGATGCCGAGCTGGGCGGCGCGGGCCTGCGAGACGTAGGGGTCGTACGCCACGATGTGCGCGCCGAAGGCGGCGAGGCGCTGGGCGACGAGCTGCCCGATGCGGCCCAGGCCAACGACGCCGACGGTCTTGTCGAAGATCTCGACGCCCGAGAACGACGACCGCTTCCAGGTGTGATCGCGCAGGGTCGCGTCAGCGGCGGGGATCTGCCGGGCCGTGGACAGCAGCAAGGCCAGGGCGTGCTCGGCGGCGCTGTGGATGTTGGAGGTCGGCGCGTTGACCACGAGCACCCCGCGGGCGGTCGCGGCGTCGACGTCGACGTTGTCCAGGCCGACGCCGGCGCGGGCGACGATCTTGAGCTTGGGAGCCGCGGCAATGACCTCGGCGTCCACCGTGGTGGCGGAACGCACCAGAAGCGCGTCGGCTTCCGGCACGGCAGCGAGCAGCTTCTCGCGGTCCGGACCGTCGACCCACCTGACCTCTACCTGGTCGCCGAGGGCGGCGACGGTCGATTCCGCGAGCTTGTCGGCAATCAAAACAACGGGAAGACTCACGCGGACAGCCTAATGTGTGGGCCCTACCACAGCCGAACCGCGTGCGGTGTACTGATGGGCGTGGACGTCACAATCGTCGGTAGCGGCCCCAACGGCTTGTCCGCCGCGGTCATCTGCGCCCGAGCCGGACTGTCGGTACGCGTGATCGAAGCGCAGCCGACCCCGGGTGGCGGCGCCCGCACCGTGAGCGACCCCGAGTTTTCGGGCATCAGCCACGACATCTGTTCGGCAGTACATCCGCTGGCGCTGGCGTCGCCGTTCTTCGCCGCCTACGACCTGCAGGCCCGCGGGGTGCGCCTGGCCGTCCCCGAGATCTCCTATGCCAGCCCGCTGACCGACCGGCCCGCCGCGGTCGGCTACCGCGACATCGAGCGCACCTGCGCCGAATTGGACTCGGGAGATTCCTGGCGACGGCTACTCGGCCCACTGGCCGCCGATTGCGATGGCGTGGTGGGCCTCATCCTCGGTGACAAACGGTCGATACCCCCGTCTCTGGGCGCGGCGGTGCGCGTCGCACCCCGACTCCTGGCCCAAGGCACCCCGCTGTGGCGGTCACTCAGAGGCGAGGATGGCCGCGCACTGTTCAGTGGTGTTGCCGCACACACGATCTCAACAATGCCGTCCTTGGTTTCGGGAGGCGCCGGGTTGATGCTGGCGACACTGGGACACGCGGTGGGATGGCCCATCCCGCTCGGCGGATCCCAGGCCATCCCCGATGCGCTGATCGCCGATCTCACCGCACACGGCGGCGAACTGGTCCTCGGACATGAGGTCACCGAACCGCCGTCGGGAGTGGTCCTCTACGACACCGCACCGACCGCGCTGCTGTCGATCTACGGCCAGACCCTGCCGCCTCGCTACGCCCGGGCGTTGCGCCGTTACACCTACGGGCCGGGGGTAGCGAAGGTCGATTTCGTGCTGAGCGGCGAGATACCTTGGCGTGACCCACGTCTGGTCCTGGCACCGACGCTGCACCTGGGCGGCAGCCGCGCCCAGATGGCGCTGGCCGAGTCCGAGATCGCCGCAGGCCGCCACGCCGAGTGGCCCATGGTGCTGGCCGCACTCCCCCATATCGCCGACCCCTCCCGCATCGATGACGCCGGCCGCCGCCCGTTGTGGACCTACGTCCACGTACCCAACAACTCCACGCTGGACATGGCCGAGACCGTGACCGGGATCTTCGAACGGTTCGCCCCGGGCTTTCGCGATGTCGTGGTCGCCGTACGCAGCGTGCCGGCGTCGCGGATGGACGAACACAACGCCAATCTGGTCGGCGGCGATATCGGGGTCGGCGGCAACAACATGGCCAGCGCTCTGCTGGGACCCACTCCGCGGTTCGATCCCTGGACCACACCGATCCCCAAGGTCTACCTGTGCTCGTCGGCCACCCCGCCCGGCGGTGGCGTGCACGGGATGGCCGGGTTCTACGCGGCCCGCACCGTCTTGAAACGCGAGTTCGGCATCCAGGATCTGCCTAAGCTGGCGCCATGACCACCACCAAGCCCAAGGTCGCCGTCATCTACTACTCCGCGACCGGCCACGGCACCACGATGGCCCGACGCGTCACCGCCACTGCGGAAGCCGCGGGTGCCGAGGTGCGGCTGCGCCCTGTTGCCGAAACCGCCGCCCCGGAATCCTTCGCCCACAATCCGGCCTGGACCGCCAATTACGAAGCCACCAAAGATCAACCGAGGGCCACCGGTGACGACATCGTGTGGGCGGACGCGGTGATCTTCGGCTCCCCCACCCGATTCGGTTCTGTCGCTTCGCAATTGCGGGGATTTCTGGACTCGCTCGGCGGCCTCTGGTCGCAGGGCAAGCTCGCCGACAAGGTCTACGCCGGGTTCACCTCGACCAACACCGCCCATGGCGGGCAGGAGACCACGCTGCTGACGCTGTACGTCACGTTGATGCACTGGGGTGGGATCATCGTGCCGCCGGGCTACACGGACCCGCTGAAATTCGTCGACGGCAACCCGTACGGCGCGAGCCTGATCGCCAACCACGACAACATCAGCGAATTCGACGACGCCACCTACGACGCGCTGGATCACCTGGCCCGTCGTGTGGTCAGCGTGGCTGCGCGCCTGAGCTCCTGACGAGAACTGCTGCGCCGCAGACCTGCCGGGACCGCTTAGATTTGAACGGTGAACACGGGCTTCGCGCGGTTGGTGGGAACCGTCCCCCACACGGATCCGATCATGACGTTGTTCGCGGTGGGCGACCTGGAGCTCTATCACGTGAGTCCGCCGTTGCACGGCTACAACGTCGTGGCCGCTTCACAACAGCTGTGGGCCATGCGCGCGCAGTGCATCTACCCGGATGGTCGGATCGAGCCGGCCGAGCCTGACGATCCGGTGTCGACCGAGCTCTACGGCGTGGTCGGTGAAGGTCTGCAGATCGACGGTACCGGGAAGCTGCCCGGAAGCGCCGACGGCAGGAACGTGTCCCGCACGCTGGCCGCGCTCGACTACCGAATTGTCTAGAACGCGAAAGGCCAGTTATTGCACGCGCTTTCAATGCTTGCGTGCAATAACTGGCCAGTCAGCGTGAAAAATTAGGCCGTTTCGGTGATCGGCCGGTCGACCCAGCTCATCAGGTCGCGCAGCTGCTTGCCGGTGACCTCGATCGGGTGCTCGGCGTTGGCCTTGCGCAGCGCCTCGAGCTCCTTGTTGCCGCCCTCCACGTTGGCGACCAGACGCTTGACGAAGGTGCCGTCCTGGATGTCGGTCAGGATGTCCCGCATACGCTGCTTGGTGTCGGCATCGATGACGCGCGGACCCGACAGGTAGCCGCCGAACTCCGCGGTGTCGCTCACCGAGTAGTTCATGCGGGCGATGCCACCCTCGTACATCAGGTCGACGATGAGCTTGAGCTCGTGCAGCACCTCGAAGTAGGCCATCTCCGGGGCATAGCCCGCCTCAACCATGACCTCGAAGCCGGCCTTGACCAGCTCTTCGGTGCCGCCGCAGAGCACGGCCTGCTCACCGAAGAGGTCGGTCTCGGTCTCTTCCTTGAAGGTGGTCTTGATGACGCCGGCGCGGGCACCACCGATCGCGGCGGCGTAGGACAGCGCCAGGGCCTGGCCCTCGCCCTTGGGGTCCTGGTCGACGGCGATCAGGCAGGGCACGCCCTTGCCGTCGACGAACTGGCGACGCACCAGGTGGCCGGGGCCCTTGGGGGCGACCATGCCGACGGTGACGTTGGCCGGGGCCTTGATCAGACCGAAGTGGATGTTGAGGCCGTGGCCGAAGAACAGCGCGTTGCCGTCCTCCAGGTTGGGCTCGATGTCGTTCTTGAAGATCTCGGCCTGCGCGGTATCGGGTGCGAGCACCATGATCACGTCGGCCCACTTGGCCACCTCGGCCGGGGTGTCGACCTCGAGGCCCTGCTCCTCGACCTTGACGCGGGACTTCGAGCCCTCTTTCAGACCGACCTTGACCTGCACGCCCGAGTCGCGCAGCGAAAGCGAATGCGCGTGCCCCTGGCTGCCGTAGCCGATGACGGCGACCTTACGACCCTGGATGATCGACAGGTCCGCGTCGGCGTCGTAAAACATCTCAACTGCCATGCGAAATATTCCTTCTCTTTCTAGCTCTACAGCCGATTAACGCTACTTGACGTGCTTACTTCACTGCGCTGATACCACGGGGTCCGCGCGAGACCGACACCATGCCGGACTGTGCGATCTCGCGGATACCGTAGGGCTCCAGGACCCGCAGCAGGGCCTCCAGCTTCTCCGCCGTACCGGTCGCCTCGACCGTCAGGGACTCGGTCGAAACATCAACGACCTTGGCGCGGAACAGGTTCACTGCTTCGATGACCTGGCCGCGGTTGGTCGCATCGGCCCGCACCTTGATCAGGGCGAGTTCGCGCGAGACGGAATTGTCGTCCTCCTGCTCGACGATCTTGATCACGTTGATCAGCTTGTTGAGCTGCTTGGTGATCTGCTCCAGCGGCGATTCCTCGACGCTGACCACGATCGTCATCCGCGACAGGTGCTTCTGCTCGGTGGCACCCACAGCCAGGGACTGGATGTTGTAGCCGCGACGGGAGAACAGCGTGGCCACCCGGGCGAGCACGCCGGGCTTGTCCTCGACCAACACCGACAGGGTGTGGGTGGGGGTGGAGTTGCTCATCAGGCATGCCCCTCTTCATCGTTCTCGTCGAACAGCGGCCGGATATCGCGGGCCGCCATGATCTCGTCGTTGCTGGTACCGGCGGCGACCATCGGCCACACCTGCGCGTCGGCACCGACGATGAAGTCGATGACCACCGGGCGGTCGTTGATGGCCCGGGCCTGGTTGATGACGTCCTCGACGTCTTCGGCCCGCTCGCAGCGCAGTCCGACGCAACCCAGCGCCTCGGCCAGCTTGACGAAGTCGGGGATCCGGCGTGAGTGCGTAGCCAAATCGGTCTGGCTGTAGCGCTGGTCGTAGAACAGCGTCTGCCACTGCCGCACCATGCCGAGGTTGCCGTTGTTGATCAACGCCACCTTGATCGGTGCACCTTCGATGGCGCAGGTAGCCAGTTCCTGGTTGGTCATCTGGAAGCAGCCGTCGCCGTCGATGGCCCACACCTCGGCCTCGGGACGGGCGAACTTGGCGCCCATGGCCGCGGGGACGGAGAAGCCCATGGTGCCCAGCCCGCCGGAGTTCAGCCAAGTCTTCGGGTTCTCGTACTTGACGAACTGCGCGGCCCACATCTGGTGCTGACCCACACCCGCGACGTAGATCGCTTCCGGTCCGGCGATCTGGCCCAGCTTCTCGATGACGTACTCGGGGCTGAGGCTGCCGTCGCTCTGCGGACCGTAGCTCAGCGGGTACGTCGACTTGAGGCCCGACAGATACTCCCACCAGCTGTCCATTTTCAGTGCGGCACTGGTGGTTCCGTCGCGGCGCAGCACCTCGATGAGATCGGTGATGACAGCCTTCACGTCACCCACGATCGGCACGTCGGCGTGCCGGTTCTTGCCGATCTCCGCGGGGTCGATGTCGGCGTGGATCACCTTCGCCTCAGGGGCGAACGAGGACAGCTGGCCGGTGACCCGGTCGTCGAACCGGGTGCCCAGGGCGATCAGCAGGTCGCTCTTCTGCAATGCACCCACGGCGGCCACGGTGCCGTGCATGCCCGGCATCCCCAGGTGCTGCGGGTGGCTGTCCGGGAACGCGCCACGGGCCATCAGCGTGGTGACGACCGGGATACCGGTCAGCTCGGCCAGTTCGAGCAGCTCGGTACTGGCCTCACCGCGGATGACACCACCGCCGACGTAGAGCACCGGCTTGCGGGCCGCGGCGATCAGCTTGGCGGCTTCGCGCACCTGACGGCTGTGCGGTTTGGTGTTCGGCTTGTAGCCGGGCAGATCCATCTGCGGCGGCCACGCGAAGGTGCACTGGCCCTGCAGGATGTCCTTGGGGATGTCGACGAGCACCGCACCCGGGCGCCCAGAACTGGCGATGTGGAAGGCCTCGGCCATCACCTGGGCGATGTCGTCACCGTTGCGCACCAGGAAGTTGTGCTTGGTGATCGGCATGGTGATGCCGGAGATGTCGGCTTCCTGGAAGGCGTCGGTGCCGATCAGGCCGCGACCCACCTGCCCGGTGATGGCCACCACAGGGATGGAGTCCATCTGGGCATCGGCCAGCGGGGTGACCAGGTTGGTCGCGCCGGGGCCCGACGTCGCCATCATCACGCCGACCTTGCCGGTGGCGTGCGCGTAGCCGCTGGCCGCGTGGCCGGCCCCCTGCTCGTGGCGGACCAGCACGTGGCGCAGCTTCTGCGAGTCGAACAGCGGATCGTAAACCGGCAGCACGGCGCCGCCGGGGATGCCGAAGACGACGTCGACGCCGAGCTCTTCCAGCGACCGGACGACCGCCTGGGCACCGGTGAGCTGCTGCGGAGCAACCCGATTGGGCTGCCCGGATTCTGATTTGGCCTTGGCTGCGCCGTTGGCAGGCGCTGATCCCGACCGGGCCGGCGGTCGCGTTGTCGGTGCGCTCACGATGTCCTCTTCACGGTCTGCGTCACATTCCTGTTCAGGAAGTTTTAATTTTCCAATGATTCCGGTGCGCTTGTGGGCAAACAAAAAACCCCCGTCAGCTGGCAGCTGTACGAGGGTGGCGCGTCGATGCGTTTTGCTATGCCCGGCAGAGGGCCAGCGCGGCATCAACGCGCCAACCAATTACTACGAGCAATCCGGGGGTCTGCATAGCACCCGACGGTAGCTGCCGTACAGGTTAAAGGTCAAATTGCCGCCGGAGACGGGGTGATGGGCGAGGACCGCCCTTCGGCTGGTGCAAGGATGAACCCGTGAGCGCACGTTCGGCAACCGCCCCTGTCGTCATCCGGATATCGCCCATGGCGCACCTGGCAGTCGGCTTCCTGACGCTCGGCCTACTGACCCTGGTGCTGAGCAATCCGACTTCATTCTCGGTGCTGCTGGTGATCCCGATTGCCTTGTCCACGGCCATCGTCCGGTACCGCACCGTTGTCGATGCCGACACCGTCACCGCACGTTCTCTGACGCGCAGCCGCACGGTGCCGTGGGGCGAGATCAAGGGACTGCGGTTCGACCGGTCGTCATGGGCGATTGCCGAGTTGAACGACGGAACCGACCTGCGCCTGCCCGCCGTGACGTTCGCCACGCTGCCGTTGCTTACCGAGGTGAGCGGCGGCCGAGTACCGAATCCCTACGCCTGACGGCTCAGCTCTGTCAGGCGAGCGGGTTGCCGCCGTTGAGCAGCACCCAGATGGCGATGCCGCCGGCCACGCCGAGCAACAGGGCCACGAAGGATCCGACGAAGGGCCGCCGGGCCCAGCCTCGACCGGCGTCGAATCCGTAGCGACCCGGGCCGGTCAGGATGATCGCGGCCGCGGCCACGACGACGATCATCCGGTATTCGGTGCCGTCGGTGATGACTTCCGAGAGCCGGGCCTGCTCATGGGCCGCCATCGCCGTGGCGAGCAACCCGTTGATCAGGTAGGCCAGTGCGCCGGCAGCCGCGATCGGCGTGAACAGCCCGAGAACCAGTAGGACACCGGCGGCGATCTGGCCTCCGGTGGCCGCATAGGTCAGGATGTCGGCGTTCTTGAAGCCCATCTCGCCCAGCGAGGCGTTGAATCCGTCCAGTCCCGGGCCGCCCCACCAGCCGAACGCCTTCTGCAGGCCGTGGATGATCATCAACCCGCCGAGAGCCACGCGCAGGATCAGTAGACCCAGGTCCTGGGTGCCCCGCCGCCCGGCGGCCTTGATGCGGTCGTCGACGAATTCGTCGCGCTCGATCTCGGCCGGTTCAGCCGAGAAGGGTCCGATCGGGGCTGGTCCGCCCGGTTGCACATACGGCAGTGGCTCAGGGTCGGCGACCAGGCTGAACGCCGACTGGTCGCCCGATTTGGAGTCGTAGCGCGGAATCGCGGTGGTTTCGAAGTCCCCGCCGTACGCCGCCGACGGCAGGTCGTCCTCCGGGTCGACCAGGCTGGCTCCAGCCGGCCTGGCGGAATCGTCCGAGTAACCCGGTCGTTGCCAGGCTTGCGGGTCCTGCGAGTGACTGGTCACAGCTGCCAGGGTAAGTGCAAGGTCGGTCCGATCCTGGTATTTACCCCGGCGCTTCTGCCTGGTATCAGGCTGCTATGGACGCGGCACAAGGTGCCGACGTGGCGCGCACTGCCGAGGCATCCGTAATCTGGCGGGCATGAAATCGCGCCGGCGGATGACGGGGGTGGCCGCCGTTCTGTGTGCCGCGATGCTGGTCGGTTCGGGCTGTGCCCGTTTCGACGCGGCCCAGTCCGAGCCTTTCACCACTGCACCGAAGATGGAGCCGGGGCCGACCACGACGCCACCGCCTCCGCCACCACTGCCGGCCAAGCCGTTCCCCAAGGAATGCAAGGCAACGGGCGTGATGCAGGGCTGCCTGGACAGCACCAGCGGTTTGATCATGCTCCCCGACAGCCAGTCCGCCCTGGTCGGCGAGCGGCTCACCGGCGCGGTCAAGCAGGTGTCGGTGAAGGCCGAACCGAAGGTCAAGGTGACGATCCCGGTCGATCCGTCCGGTGACGGCGGCCTGATGGACATCGTGTTGTCGCCGACCTACGGCCAGGACCGGTTGATGTACGCGTACGTCAGCACGCCGACCGACAACCGGGTGATACGCATTGCCGACGGCGACGTGCCGAAGCCGATTCTCACCGGCATCCCGAAGGGCGCCAGCGGCAATATGGGGTCGCTGACCTTCACCAGCAAGACCACCCTGCTGGTGCAGACGGGTGATGCGGGCGATCCGGCACTGGGCGCCGATCCTGGATCACTGGCCGGCAAGGTGCTGCGCATCGAGCAGCCCACCACGGTCAACCAGGCCCCGGTCACCACGGCGCTCAGCGGTCTGGGCGCCGCAGGGGCCATGTGTGTCGATTCGTCGGACGGCTCGCTCTACGTCACCGACCGCACTCCGAGCGCAGATCGGCTGCAGCGGATCACCAAGGATTCCAAGGTGTCCACGGTGTGGACCTGGCCGGACCGACCGGGAGTCGCCGGGTGCGCCGCCCTGGAGGGCACGGTGTTGGTCAACCTGGTCAACTCCAAGAAGACCGTCGCCGTGCGGCTGGCGCCCGACACCGGCGCGGTCACCGGCGACCCGGAGGTGGTCCGGGAGAACGTGCGCGGTCACGCCTGGGCGTTGCAGCTCTCCCCCGACGGCAACGTGTGGGGCGCGACGGTGAACCGAACTGCCGGAGATGCCGAGAGCTTCGATGACGTCGTCTTCCCGCTCTTCCCGCAGGGCGGCGGCTTCCCGCGCAGCAATGCCGACAACACCTGAGGCACAAGACATTTCGTCATAGATCGACCCTCGGGGCCTGACCGGGACCGGCTGAGTCAACGGGTCGAGATGAATACAACGTGCGTGATGCGCTCTTAGAAATGGTTCGCCTATCACGTACCATTGTCCGGGTGCCTGACCGCCAGCGCCGCAGATATGCACCGCGGCTACCGCGTGAAGAACGGCGCGAGCAACTGCTGGACGCGGCGATGACCGTGCTCCACGACTGCCCCTTGCACGAGCTGAGGATGGAGGCGGTCGCCGAGGCCGGCGGAGTCGGCAAACCTGTCCTCTACACCGCGTTCCGGACGCGCACCGAGCTGGTGACCGCCTTGCTCATCCGCGAACACCAGAACGGGCTGAGCCAGGTACTGAGCGCCCTGCCCAAGAAACTGTCCGTCGCGGGCCCGACGGACGCCTACACCGCGACCGTCACCGGGTTCCTGCGTTGCGTGTTGGAGAACCCGACGCGCTGGCGGCTCATCCTCACCGTGCCCGACAGCACTCCGCGGGACTACCGCGCGGCGGTCCGCAACGCCCGCAACCAGATCCTCACGCAGCTCGAGCAGATGGCGAAAGCCGGCATCGCGGTGGACCCCCGGCTTTCCGCGCTGGACCCCGAGCTGCTCGGCCACACCCTGCTCTCATTCGCCGAGATGCTGGGCCGACTGGCCGTACACGATCCGGACAACTACCCGCGCGAGCGACTGGAGCAATATGCCGCCGCGGCGATGACGATGTTCGCCGGTCCGGTGCGCTGACGGGCGATTACCCGCTCTGGCCGCACGCGGCCAGGACCAGCTCACGAACCCGGGCGGCGTCGGCCGAACCCTTGGTCGCCTTCATCACCGCACCGACGATCGCACCGGCGGCCTGGATCTTGCCGCCGCGGATCTTCTCCGCGACGTCCGGGTTGGCGGCCAGCGCCTCGTCCACAGCGGTCTGGATCACCGAGTCATCACGCACGAGCGCCAACCCGCGGTCGGTCATCACCTGCTCGGGTTCTCCCTCGCCGGCCAGCACGCCCTCGATCACCTGGCGGGCCAGTTTGTTGGACAGCTTCCCTTCGTCGACGAGCTTGACGACGGCGGCCACCTGGGCCGGGGTGATCGGCAGCGCGTCGAGCTCGATCTGGGACTCGTTGGCCTTCTGCACCAGGAAGTTGCCCCACCAGGCGCGGGCGGCCTCGCTGGAGGCGCCGTGTGAGACGGTGGCTGCCACCAGCTCGACCGCACCGGCGTTGACCAGATCGCGCATCACCTCGTCGGAGATGCCCCAGTCCTCCTGAATCCGCTTGCGCGCCAACCACGGCAGCTCAGGGATGGTCTGGCGCAACCGCTCGACCAACTCGGCGCTGGGAGCGACCGGTTCCAGGTCGGGCTCGGGGAAGTAGCGGTAATCCTCCGCGGTCTCCTTGCTGCGCCCCGGCGAGGTGTAGCCGTCCTCGTGGAAATGCCTGGTCTCCTGGGTGATGGTGCCGCCGGAATTGAGAACTGCTGCCTGACGGCGCATTTCGTACCGGACCGCAACCTCGACGCTCTTGAGCGAGTTCACGTTCTTGGTCTCGGTGCGGGTGCCGAACTCGGCGGCGCCGATCGGCTTGAGAGACAGGTTCGAGTCACATCGCATCGATCCCTGGTCCATCCGCACATCCGATACGTCCAAGCCGCGCAGCAGATCCCGCAGGGCAGTGACGTAGGCGCGGGCGATTTCCGGCGCACGCGCCCCGGTCCCCTCGATGGGTCTGCTGACGATCTCGATCAGCGGCACGCCGGCGCGGTTGAAGTCGGCCAACGACGTGGTCGCGCCCGCGATGCGGCCGGTGTCGCTGCCCAGGTGGGTCAGCTTGCCGGTGTCCTCCTCCATGTGCGCACGCTCGATCTCGACGCGGAAGGTGGTGCCGTCATCTAGCGGCACGTCGAGGTATCCGTTGATCGCGATCGGCTCGTCGTATTGCGAGATCTGGTAGTTCTTCGGCTGGTCCGGGTAGAAGTAGTTCTTCCTGGCGAACCGGCCCCACGGTGCGATGTCGCAGTTGAGCGCCAGACCGATGCGGATGGCCGCCTCCACGGCGGACTCGTTGAGCACCGGCAGGGAGCCGGGCAGGCCGAGGCAGACCGGGCAGACCAGCGTGTTGGGCTCGGCACCGAACTGATTGGCGCAGCCGCAGAACATCTTGGTGGCCGTGGACAGCTCGACGTGCACCTCCATGCCCATCACGGGCTCGTAGGCAGCGATGACGTCGTCGTAGTCGACGAGTTCAGCGGTAGCGACAGACATGGTGTCGATCCTAGTTGGGCAGCTTTTCAGGCCAGTCCGGGGTGGACGCCGGGGATCAGACCGGCCGCGGCCGACAGCCGCCGCAGAACGTGTCGCAGCGCGGCACGTTCCTCATCCGACAACGACGCCGTCACCTCGTCCTCGAGTGCACGACCCGTGGCGTCCAGCGCCGGGATCAGCTCGCGCGCCCGCTCGGTCAGCGACACGGCGAATGCCCGCCGGTCGTCGGGGTGCTGCCGGCGTTCGACGAGCCCTTCGGCTTCCAATGTGTCGATCAGCGTGACCATGACGTTGCGGTGCAGACCGAGGCGTTCGTACAGCTCGCGCTGCGACTGCCCGTCGGCCGCGGCCAGCGCCAGCAGGACTGCGGTGGCCCGGGGATGCAGGCCCAGCGGTTCGAGGCGGGCCTTGAACCCCTCGGCCACATACGCGCCGAGTTGGGACAGCAGAAACGGTATGCGCTGGTCGAGCGCGGACACACCGATCGGTTCCTCAGCCACGCTGCGGACACTAGCACTGCCGATGATTGTCATCTACAGTGATTGTCACTGTTAGTGACTATATGGGAGAGTTCACATGCGAATCGTCATCTTCGGCGCCAACGGTGCAACCGGACGTCTGCTCACCCGCCGAGCCCTCGACGCCGGCCACACCGTCGTGGCGGTCACGCGCCACCCCGAACAGTTCCCGCTCACCGACGCCGCACTCACAGTGGCCGAAGCCGACGTACGCGACGCAGCAGCGGTCAGCGCCGTAGTCGAAGGCGCCGACGCGGTGCTGTCCACCCTGGGTGTCACGTTCACCATGGATCCGGTCGACACCTACTCGGTCGGCGTCGGCAACATCGTCACCGCGATGCGCGCCACCAGAGTCGACCGATTGGCCGTCGTGAGCTCCACCGCGATCGCCGACTACCCCGGCCGAACCGATACGCCGCTCGCGCTGCGCGTGGTCCAGCCCGTGATCAGCCGCATCTTCGGCAAGACGCTCT
Organism: Mycobacterium sp. DL99; assembly: GCF_004762045.1. Lineage (GTDB taxonomy): Bacteria > Actinomycetota > Actinomycetes > Mycobacteriales > Mycobacteriaceae > Mycobacterium. Next base: position 2,306,633 of record NZ_SJOM01000007.1, on the reverse strand, counting down.
ACGCCGACATGCGCAGGATGGAGGACATCGTTACCGGCAGCGGACTGAACTGGACGATCGTGCGGCCGTCCGGGCTGTTCGACCTGCCCGACGTCACCGAATACATCGCCGGCCGGCGCGACCCGGTCGGCGCGTTCACGTCGCGCACCGATCTCGCCGACTACTTGCTGAAGGTGGCTGAATCACCCGAAACCGGTGCGACCGTGACGATTTCGACGACGGTTGACACCCCGTCCATGTGGCAGCTGCTACGCCGCGAAGCGCTCAAGAGCGCGTGATCTCCTGGCCTAGCCGAAGAACTCGGCGGCGTCGTCGTAACGAGACTGCGGTACCAGTTTGAGGTGGCGGGTCGCATCGGCCAGTGATACCCGGCCGATGTCCTGCCCCTGCAACGACACCATCATCCCGAACTCGCCGGCATGCGCGGCGTCGGCGGCGTTCACTCCGAACCGGGTGGCCAGCACCCGGTCATACGCCGTCGGGGTGCCGCCGCGCTGGACGTGCCCCAGCACCGTGACCCGGACGTCCTTCTTGATCCGCTTCTCCACCTCGAGCGCCAATTGCTGTGCCACACCGGTGAATTTCTCGTGTCCGAACTCATCCATGCCGCCCTGGCGCAGCTGCATGGTGCCCTCGGCCGGCTTCGCACCCTCGGCCACCACGCAGATGAAGTGTGACGATCCGTGCTGGAACCGCTTCTTCACCAGGCGGCACACTTCCTCGACGTCGAAGGGTTGCTCGGGGATCAGCGTCATGTGCGCGCCAGAGGCGATCCCGGCGTTCAGCGCGATCCAGCCGGCGTGCCGGCCCATCACCTCGACCAGCATGACGCGCTGGTGCGATTCGGCGGTGCTGTGCAGCCGGTCGATGGCCTCGGTCGCCACCTGCAGGGCCGTGTCGTGGCCGAAAGTCACGTCCGTGCAGTCGATGTCGTTGTCGATGGTCTTGGGTACCCCGACCACCGGGACATTCTCCTCGGACAACCAGTGTGCGGCGGTCAACGTGCCTTCACCGCCGATCGGGATCAACACGTCGATCCCGTTGTCCTCGAGCGTCTGCTTGATCTGGTCCAGGCCCGCCCGCAGCTTGTCCGGGTTGACCCGCGCGGTGCCCAACACGGTGCCGCCCTTGGCCAGCAGCCGGTCATTGCGATCGTCGTTGGCCAGCTGGATGCGGCGATCCTCCAACAGACCTCGCCAGCCGTCGAGGAATCCGACCACCGACGAGCCGTAGCGCTGGTCGCAGGTACGCACCACCGCCCGGATCACCGCGTTCAGGCCAGGACAGTCACCGCCGCCGGTGAGAACTCCGATCCGCATGGGCACCATCTTGCCCCGCGCCGGCCGTTTCAGTAGACCGAGCGGGGAATTACAGCGCGCTGGGCAACGGACCGCGGGCGGCCTCGTAGGCCGCGCCGACGCGGTACAGCCGGTCATCGGCCAGGGCGGGCGCCATGATCTGCAGACCGACCGGCAGGCCGTCGTCGGGCGACAGACCCGACGGCACCGACATACCGCAGTGCCCGGCCAGGTTCAGCGGCAGCGTGCACAGGTCGAACAGGTACATCGCCAGCGGATCGTCGACCTTCTCCCCCAACCGGAACGCCGTCGTCGGCGTCGCCGGGGACACCAGCACATCGACGCTCCGGTAGGCGTGCTCGAGATCGCGGGCGATCAGCGTCCGCACCTTCTGCGCCTGGTTGTAATAGGCGTCGTAGTAGCCCGCCGACAGCGCATAGGTGCCGATCATGATCCGGCGCTTGACCTCCGGCCCGAATCCGGCGGCCCGGGTCAACGCCATGACCTCCTCGGCGCTGTGGGTGCCGTCATCGCCGACGCGCAGCCCGAACCGCATCGCGTCGAAACGTGCCAGGTTGCTGGACACCTCCGACGGCAGGATCAGGTAGTAGGCGTCCATCGCATGATCGAAGTGCGGGCAGTCGACCTCGGTGACCTCAGCGCCGAGCGCAGTCAGCTGGGCGACGGCGGCATTGAACGACTCCAGCACGCCGGGCTGATAGCCCTCACCGCGCAACTGCTTGACCACGCCGACCCGCACGCCCTTGAGATCGCCTGCCGCACCGGCCCGGGCCGCACCGACGACATCGGGCACCGGGGCGTCGACGGAGGTGGAGTCGCGCGGGTCATGACCGGCGATCACCTGGTGCAGCAGCGCGGTGTCGAGCACCGTGCGGGCACAGGGGCCACCCTGGTCCAGTGAGGACGCGCAGGCGATCAACCCATACCGCGAGACCGTGCCGTAGGTCGGCTTGACGCCGACGGTGGCAGTCAGCGCGGCGGGCTGACGGATCGAGCCGCCGGTGTCCGTGCCGATGGCCAGCGGAGCTTGATACGCGGCGAGAGCCGCGGCGCTGCCGCCGCCTGACCCGCCGGGCACCCGCTCGGTGTTCCACGGGTTACGCGTCGGACCGTAGGCCGAATTCTCGGTCGACGATCCCATGGCGAATTCGTCCATGTTCGTCTTGCCGAGGATCGGGATGCCCGCGGCGCGCAGTTTCGCGGTGACGGTCGCGTCGTACGGCGCACGCCATCCTTCGAGGATTTTCGAACCCGCGGTGGTGGGCATGTCGGTGGCGGTGAAGACGTCCTTGAGCGCCAGCGGCACCCCGGCAAGCGGCGAGGGTAGCGTCTCACCGGCGGCCACGGCGGCGTCGATCCGGGCCGCGGTGGCCAGTGCGGAATCGGCCGCCACATGCAGGAAGGCGTTGAAGCGGTCGTCGGTCTCCGCAATCTGGTCGAGGTGGGCCTGAGTCACCTCGGTCGAGGAGACCTCCTTGGCCGCGATCTGGGCACCCAGGGTCGCCGCATCGCGACGGGTCAGCTCACTCATGCTCGTCATTCACCCTCTCCGAGAATCCGCGGCACGGCGAAGCGCCCGTCTTCGGCGCGCGGCGCGGCGGCCAGCGCTTCTTCCTGCGTCAGGCATGGCTCGACAACGTCAGGCCGGCTGACGTTGACGTCCTTGAGTGGGTTGTCCGTCGCTTCCACGCCGGTGACGTCGACGGACTGGATCTGGCTGACGTGGCCGAGGATGGCATCCAGCTGGCCGGCGTAACTGTCCAGTTCGTCGTCGGTCAGCGCCAAGCGCGCCAGACGCGCCAGATGGGCAACCTCGTCTCGGGAGATCTTCGACACGACAATGCAGCCTAGTCAAGCCGCCAAATCGGGCTCCCGTCGGCAGTACAACCGACGATGCGCCGGCATGCCCCGGCACGCGCCCTGTGCAACAGTGATGCGCGTGCCTTCGTATCTGCTGCGGGTCCAGCTAGAGGACCGACCAGGCAGCCTCGGCTCACTCGCCGTGGCTCTGGGCTCGGTCGGTGCCGACATCCTGTCGCTCGACGTCGTCGAGCGCGGAGCCGGCTACGCGATCGACGATCTGGTCGTCGACCTGCCGCAGGGCTCCATGCCGGACACCTTGATCACTGCCGCCGAGAACCTGTCGGGCGTCTTTGTCGACAGCATCCGCCCGCATACCGGGCTGCTGGAGGCACACCGCGAACTTGAATTGATCGACCACGTCGCCGCCGCGCATTCAAAGGCCGGCCGGCTGAAGGTGCTCGCCGAAGAAGCACCCCGGGTCCTGCGCGTCAGCTGGTGTGTCGTGGTCCGGTCCACCGCAACCGGCGTCGAACGCATCGCCGGGAGTCACGGCGCTCCCGAGACGCAGGCCCAGTCGGCTCCATGGTTGCCGTTGCAGCACGCCGCCGCACTCGACGGCACCGAGGATTGGGTGCCGCGGGTGTGGCGCGACATGGACACCACCCTGGCCGCCGCGCCCTTGGGTGACCCGAACACCGCGGTAGTGCTGGGCCGTCCCGGCGGTCCGGGGTTCCGGCCCTCGGAGGTGGCCCGGTTGGGTTATCTGGCCGGGATCGTCGCCACGATCCTGCGCTGAAACGCCCTGCGACTAGCTCTCCTCGGACGTTTCCCCATCAGGTGCCGCTTGCGGGCCGACCGCCAGCAAGGTGCGGAAGCCGTCCTCATCGAGGATGGGGACCCCGAGCTCCACGGCCTTGTCGTACTTGGATCCGGGCGCGTCCCCGGCCACCACGTAGGCGGTCTTCTTGGAGACCGAGCTGGCGGCCTTGCCGCCGCGGCTGATGATGGCCTCCTTGGCCTGGTCACGGGAGAACCCAGGCAGGGACCCGGTCACCACGATCGACAGACCTTCCAGCGTGCGCTCGATGCTGGCGTCGCGTTCGTCGGCCATCCGGACCCCGGCGGCGCGCCACTTGTCGACGATCGCGCGGTGCCAGTCGACCGTGAACCAGTCGATGACCGCGGCGGCGATCGTCGGGCCGACCCCTTCGACCGCGGCCAGCTGTTCCTCGCTGGCCGCGATGATGGCGTCCAGGCTGGCGAATTCGGTGGCCAGCGCCCGCGCCGCGGTGGGACCCACGTGGCGGATCGACAACGCCACCAGCACCCGCCACAGCGGCTGGGCCCTGGCCTTGTCCAGATTGGCCAGCAACCGCTTGCCATTGGCCGACAGCTCCCCGGCCTTGGTGGTGAACAGTTCGGTGCGCAGTAACTGGTCGGCGGTCAAGGTGAACAGATCACCCTCGTCGGCGATCACCCCGGCCTGCAGCAGCGCGGTGGCCGCCTCATAGCCGAGCCCCTCGATGTCGAACGCGCCGCGGCCCGCGACGTGAAACACCCTCTCCCGCAACTGCGCCGGGCAACTACGGGTATTCGGGCAGCGGATGTCGGCGTCGCCCTCCTTGGCCGGCGCCAGCTCGGTGCCACATTCGGGACAGTTGGTCGGCATGACGAACGCATGCTCGGATCCGTCGCGCAGGTCGACCACCGGGCCGAGCACCTCGGGGATCACGTCGCCGGCCTTGCGGATCACCACGGTGTCGCCGATCAGCACCCCCTTGCGCTGAACTTCCGTCGCGTTGTGCAGTGTGGCCAGGCCGACGGTCGAGCCCGCCACCTTGACCGGCTCCATGTAGGCGAACGGCGTGACCCGGCCGGTCCGCCCCACGCTCACCCGGATGTCGAGCAGCTTCGTGGTCGCCTCTTCAGGTGGGTATTTGTAGGCCACCGCCCAGCGGGGCGCGCGTGAGGTCGAGCCGAGCCGACGCTGCAGCGCCACCTCGTCCACCTTGACGACCAGGCCGTCGATCTCATGGTCGACATCGTGGCGGTGCTCACCCCAGTAGGCGATCCGCTCGGCGACCGCGGCGACGCCGGAAACCTTTGCGGTGTGCGCGGATACCGGCAGCCCCCACGCACCCAGCGCCCGGTAGGCGTCATGCAACGACGGCGGGTTGAAACCCTCGGTGTACCCGAGCCCGTGGCAGATCATCCGCAACCGGCGGCGCGCGGTGACCGCTGGGTTCTTCTGACGCAGCGAGCCCGCTGCGCTGTTGCGGGGGTTGGCGAACGGCGGCTTGCCCTCGGCTACCAACCCGGCGTTGAGCTCCTCGAAGTCGGCGACGCGGAAGAACACCTCACCGCGCACCTCCAGCACGTCGGGCACCGGAAACTCGTCGGAGGCCGTCAGTTGCTCAGGGATGTCGGTGATGGTGCGGGCGTTGAGCGTCACGTCCTCACCGCTGCGCCCGTCACCCCGGGTGGCGGCCCGCACCAGGCGGCCGTTGCGGTAGACGAGCGCCAATGCGACGCCGTCGATCTTCAGCTCGCACAGAAAGTGCGCGGCGTCGCCCGTCTCCCCGCTGATCCGGGCCGCCCACGCCGAGAGCTCATCGGAATCGAACACGTTGTCCAGGGACAGCATCCGTTCCAGATGCTCGGCGGGCGCGAATTCGGTGGCGAACCCGGCGCCGCCGACGAGTTGCGTCGGGGAATCCGGGGTCCGCAGCTCGGGGTGCGCCTCCTCGAGCGCCTGCAACTGCCGCAGCAGCACGTCGAAATCGGCGTCGGAGATGACCGGTGCGTCTTTGACGTAGTACCGGAACTGATGGCCCCGCACCTCTTCTGCGAGTTCCTGCCAACGTCGTCGCAGGTCAGCGTCTCCAGTGTCGTTCGAGGTCACCCCCGCAGGTTAGTCGAATGCGCCGACAAGCCGATCAGCCGCTGTAGGAGAAGAATGTCGCCATTCCGCCGTCGAGGTGGTAGTCGTTGTGACAATGGACAATCCATTTGCCGGGATTGTCGGTGTCGAAGTCCACCTCCACGGTCTGTTTGGGCGGCACCAGAACGGTGTCTTTGCGGGCCGCCGGACCGCTGCGCCCGACCACCTGGAACGTGTGGCCGTGCAGGTGCATCGGATGGAACATCATCGATTCACTGAGAAACCGGATGCGGACCCGCTTGTCTTTCGCCAGGACGATGCCGTTGTCGGGCGGGTCGTAGAGCTTCCCGTTGATCGGCCAGGTGTAGCCGGCCATCGGTCCGGCCAGCCGTAGATCCACGGTGATATCCGGATTGCGTTGCGGCAGAAGGACAGCCGCGGTGGGCCTGAGTGTCGCGGTGTTCAGTGGGGCCCGCGCACGCAGCGTCTTGACGAATGCCTCCACGTCGAGCGTTGACGGCAACGTGTCGACCCGCATGCTCAGACGCGCATAACCGTCCTTGCCCTCGGCCGCGGCGATCACCGGAACCGAGGACCCCAGCGTGACGATGGCGTCGGCGCGTTCGCCCATGCCGAGGATCACGGATTCAGTGCGCTGCGGCTGCACCGGATACCCGTCGGCATGGGTGACGTTCAGCTCGGTACCGGGCACCGCGACCCGGAACGCGGTATCGGCGCCCGCGTTGATGATCCGCAGCCGAATACGTTGCCCGGACCGGTAATCGACCGTCTGCGGGTCCTTGATGGTGCGCCCGTTCGCCAGGAAGTACGGATAGGTGACATCACCCCCGTCCGCGCCGAGCGGCGTCGTCGGGCTGAGCATCGGTCCCGCACCGGACATCGGCTTCATGCCCTTGCTCTTGAGATTTTCGGCCACCTGATCCGGATCGGTGCCGGTGCCGTCGATCCAGTCATCGAGCACGACAACGAGTTCGTCGTCGTAGTCCTTGCCGTCCGCAGGGTCCTCCACGATCAGCGGTCCGTACATGCCGCGGTCGAGCTGGGTCCCGACGTGGGAGTGCAGATAGTAGGTGCCCGCGTCGGGGACGGCGAACTCGTAGGTGAAGTTCCCGCCCGGAGCGATCGCCGGCTGGGTCAGCACCGGAACACCGTCCATCGCATTGGGAATCGCCAGGCCGTGCCAGTGCACGCTGGTCTCCTGCGGCAGCTTGTTGGTCACCGGTACGCGCAGCGTCTGGCCTTTTCGCAACCGGATCTCGGTGGCGGGGACCGTGCCGGTGTACGTCCAGGTGCGCACCGCGACGCCACCGAGGTCGACGTCGGATTCGGCCGCGGTGAACGCGACTTCGACGGGTTTGCCAGAAAGGTCGGCCGACGGCGTCCGTGACGTGCAGGCGCCGAGCGCCGCAGCGGCGCCTGCCGCGGACAACACCAGAAATCCGCGCCGATCGATCATCGATTCAGCGTGACACCACAGGATTGCCCAAGGCGCAGAACGGCCGAATCGCCTGCTGGGTTGCGCCCGCAGGCGGGACCGGGCGTCCCATTAATCTAGGTGCATGCCGCACCCGATCATGTTCAGCGACGACGACGTGGGCCTGGCCGAACTCCGCACCGTCGCCCTGGGGTTTCCCGAGGCCTACGAGAAGATCTCGTGGGGCCGGCCGGTGTTCTGTGCGCCGAAGATGTTCGCCATGTACGGCGGCAACGTCAAACCCGAGGGTCGCGGCGAGATGGTGCCGTATCCGCATTCACTGCTGATCAAGGTCGACGAAAGCGACCGCCGGGCACTAGAGCAGGACAACCGCTTCTTTTTCCCGGCCTACATGGGCCCGTTCGGCTGGCTCGGTCTGGACTTCACTGCGGCGAAGGTGGATTGGGGCGAGGTCCGCGAACTCATCGACGCCTCGTTCCGCCTGGTCGCCGCGCGCCGGCTCATCAAACAACTCGACGAGAACTGATCGGAAGCGCCATGAGTTTCGCCAGCCCATTCCCCGACGTCGACCTGCCTGCCGTCAGCGTCTACGACTACCTGTTCGCCGGCATGTCAGCGGCCGATGCCGGCCGGATCGCCATGGTGGACGCCAAGTCCGGTACCGAGACCAGCTACGGCGACCTGGTGAACCGGATCGACGCGTTCGCCGGCGGGCTGGCGGCGCGCGGCATCGGCGTCGGCGACGTGGTGGCACTGCTGTCCCCCAACAGTTCGGGTTTCGCGATCGCGTTCCACGGGATCCTGCGCGCGGGCGCCACCGCCACCACCGTCAACGCGCTGTTCACCGCGCGTGACATCGCCAAGCAGCTCAAGGATTCGAAGGCGCGCCTGTTGGTCACGGTGAGCGCGTTGCTGCCGCAGGCCACCGAGGGCGCGGCCGCCGCGGGTCTGGCCCCCGACCAGGTGGTGGTGCTCGACGGCGACGGCCTCGGTGCGCAGGGCCCGGCACCCGACGTGAGCTTCGATCCGGCCACGCATCTGGCCGCACTCCCCTACAGCTCGGGCACCACGGCGAACCCCAAGGGCGTCATGCTCACCCACGCCAACCTGACCGCCAACGTGGCACAGATCCGCCCGCTGCAGGGCATGACCGCCGATGACCGGCTGCTGGCAGTGCTGCCGTTCTTCCACATCTACGGCATGACGGTGCTGCTCAACGCCGCCCTGCACGCGCGCGCCCAACTCGTCATCATGCCGTCGTTCGACCTCACTGAATTCCTGGACAACATCGCGACCCACCGGTGCACGTTCGTCTACATCGCCCCACCGGTGGCCGTCGCCCTGGCCAAGCACCCACTGGTCGATTCCTATGACCTGTCCTCACTGCGCGCGGTCCTGTCCGGTGCGGCCTCGCTCGATGCCGACCTTGGTCGCGCCGTGGCAGATCGATTGAGCTGCACGGTGTCTCAGGGCTATGGCATGAGCGAGCTGAGCCCGGTCAGCCACATCACCCCGCATGACGGTGGACTGGCGTCGGTCGGCACGATCGCACCGCTGGACTCGTGCGGATGGACCGTTCCCAACGGTGTGAGCAAGCTGGTCGACCCCGACACCGGCAAGGAAATCGAGATCCCGGCAGAGGGTTTGAGCGAGACCGGCGAGCTGTGGTTCAAGGGGCCCAACGTGATGGCCGGCTACCTCGGCAATGAGGCGGCGACCCGGGAGACCATCGACGCCGACGGCTTCCTGCACACCGGGGATCTGGCCCAGGTCGATTCCGACGGCTGCGTCTACGTCGTCGACCGGCTGAAGGAGCTCATCAAGTACAAGGGCTACCAGGTCCCGCCCGCCGAACTGGAGGCTGTGCTGCTGGGCCATCCCGGCATCGCCGATGCCGCGGTGATCGGTGTGCAGGACAAGGAATCCGGCGAGGAAGTGCCGAAAGCCTTTGTGGTCAAACAGCCCTCATCCGAGTTGAGCGCCGATGAAGTGATGGCGTTCGTGGCCGGCCTGGTGGCGCCCTACAAGAAGGTGCGGCAGGTCGAGTTCATCGAGGCGATCCCCAAGTCGTCCGCCGGCAAGATCCTGCGCCGGGAGCTGCGCGACAACTAGTCCTCGACGTAGGCCCGCAGGCGGTCGATCGCGCTGTCCCAGCGCCGCGACAGCGCCGTCAGGTAGTCACTGGCCTGCACCAGAGGTTCGGGCTGGATCCGCCAGATCCGTTCGCGGCCTTTGCGATCACTGGTCACCAGACCCACCGCCTCCAGTAACAGCAAGTGCTTGGTCGCGGCCTGACGTGTCACCGGAATCACCTGCGTCAGTTGCACCGTCGAACACGGACCAGCCTCACAGAGCCGGGTGACGATCCGTAACCGGTTGGGATCGCCGAGCGCGTCGAAAAGTGGTGCGCGCTCGGCGACTGTGGCCGTCACACCGGCTCACCGAGCGCGAGGTACTTGCGCACCAGTTCGGCCTGGATGGCCCACCCCTCGCTGTTGGACTCGAACGCCGCGCTCCGACGGTGGGCCGGGATCGCGTCGAATCCGGACTCGACGATCCGGAGCAGCACCCCGTCCTCAGCCTCGGTCAAGGTGAACTCCACCAACGTGGTCGGTTCGGCCGAGTAGTCGGTGTCGGCATCCACGGCGTAGGGATGCCAGCGGTAGGCCATTCGGTGCGGCGGTTCCAATGCGACGATGTGCCACTTGGCCGCCTCGCCCGCGTACGGCTCCTGGGACACCGCCACGTCCGGATCGACCTCGGTCGGCGTCATCACCCCGTTGACCGATTCCCCGGCGACGAACGGCCCGTCGAACCGGACCCCGAACCAGCGACCGAATTCCTCGGCATCGCTGATGGCCCGCCACACCCGGTCCAGGGACGCCTTGAGCAGAACTTCTTTCTCGATCCGATCAGTACTCATATGCAACCTTTCAGTTGCTTTTCAGCCTAAGTCCATCGCCAATAACGCGCAACCTTTTGGTTGCTTTAACTAGATGGCCTCGGGATCTTCGGCGAACGCGTCGGCGGCCTTCTGCGTGAGTTCCACCGCAGTGCGCGCCCATTGGGAGGTGGCGCCGGCCAGCCCACAGGACGGCGTGATGCCGATGCGGTCACGCAGCACGGCCCGGGCGAACCCGAGTCGATCGGTCAGCGCGACCGCCGCCTTGGCGACCTCTTCGACCGACGGCCTGCCCTCGGGCGCGGTCGAGGGCACCACGCCGAGCAGCACAGTGCGCCCCGAATCGACGAACTCCCCCACACCGTCCAGATCCGCGGGCGTCAGAGTCGAGACGTCGACCGACACAGCGTGAACAGCGCTGCGCAACAACGCCTTCCACGGCATCTCGGGAGCGCAGCAGTGCAATGCGACATCGGAGCCAGCCGCTGCCACACAGGCCTCGATCAGGTTGATCGCCAACGGTTCGTCCACGGGATGCACCGGGGTGAAACTGGTGACCCCGGACAGCCGGCCCGCCAGCGCGGCGGGCAGCGACGGTTCATCGATCTGGACCACCACCGGGGTCTCCAACCGCCGGGCCACCTCGGCACGGTGGATCGCCAGCCCCTCGGCCAGGGAAGCCGAAAGATCCCGCAACGCACCATGATCAGTGATGGCCCGATGTCCGTTGGGTAGTTCCAGCTGGGCGGCCAGCGTGATCGGTCCGGGCGCCTGCACCTTGACGGCGCGCCCGCTGCCCCGCAGCCCCGCGCGCTCCCAGGCTTCTTCCAGCGCATCGATGTCCTCGCCGAGCAGGCTCACCGCCCGCCGCAGCGCAGCACTGCGGCCACCGGCGATGCGGTACCCGCGCGGCACGGTGTCGATGGCGATGTCGACCAACAGGGCCCCGGCCCGACCGATGAGGTCGGCGCCGATTCCCCGCGCAGGCAGTTCCACGAGGTGCGACAGGGTGTGCAGTTCACCGACGACAACTTCTGCGGCAGCCCGCGGCTGGGTGCCCGGCCAGGAACCGATACCGGTTGCCGCTGCGAAGAGACTCATGCGAACGCGCTCATACGCGCGCGATGGTGGCGCTGGCGATGACCTCGTCACCGTCGGTGTCGGGCCGGTACAGCACCATGGTCTGGCCCGGGGCCACCCCGCGCAGCGGTGCCCGCAGGGATACCGCCAGCCGACCGTCGCGCAGCTCGGCCACCGCGTCGGTGATCCCGCCGTGCGCCCGCACCTGAATCTGGCATTCCACCGGCCCCTGCAACGCGGCCCCGCTGGTGAACACGGGCTTGTCGCCGACCAGTTCCCAGATTTCGAGGTCTTCGGCCGGTCCGACGCGCACTGTGCCCGTATCGGCGTCGATCGCCGTGACGTAGCGAGGCCGGCCGTCGGCACCCGGTCCCGCGATACCCAAACCCTTGCGCTGTCCGATGGTGAAACCGTGCACGCCTTCGTGTTCGGCGAGCACCGTGCCCTCGTTGTCGATCACCGAGCCGCGGCGGACCCCGATCCGCGCACCGAGGAACGCCTGGGTGTCTCCGGAGGGAATGAAGCAGATGTCGTGGCTGTCAGGCTTTTTCGCGACGGCCAGGCCACGCTCGGCGGCCTCGGCCCGGATCTGCGACTTGGGCGTGTCACCGATCGGGAAGAGCGCATGTGACAGTTGTTCGGCGGTCAGCACACCCAGGACGTAGGACTGGTCCTTGTCGGCGTCTACCGCGCGGCGCAGCCGGCCGTCGGACAGCCGTGCGTAGTGACCGGTGGCCACCGCGTCGAAACCGAGCGCCAGCGCCCGCGCCGCCAGCGCAGAGAACTTGATCCGCTCATTGCACCGCACACAGGGGTTCGGGGTCTCGCCGCGGGCGTACGACTCGACGAAATCGTCGATCACGTCGTCCTTGAACCGGTCGGCGAAATCCCATACGTAGAACGGGATGTCAAGAATGTCGGCCACCCGGCGGGCATCGCCGGCGTCCTCCTTGGAGCAGCAACCCCGGGATCCCGTGCGCAGCGTCCCCGGCGCCGAGGACAGCGCCATGTGCACTCCGACGACATCGTGGCCGGCATCGACCATCCGTGCGGCGGCCACCGAGGAATCCACGCCGCCGCTCATCGCGACAAGGACTCTCATGAGAACGTCCTCCCCGCGCTGGCCAGCGCTGCCTGCCGGGCCCGCTCGACCGCCGCGGGCAGCACCTGCAGCACAGCGTCGACGTCGGCGTCGGTGCTGGTGTGCCCCAACGAGAATCGCAGTGATCCCCGCGCGGTGGCCGGGTCGGCGCCCATGGCGATCAGGACGTGCGACGGCTGCGCCACGCCGGCGGTGCACGCCGAGCCGGTGGAACATTCGATGCCCTTGGCGTCGAGCAGCATCAGAAGCGAATCGCCTTCGCAGCCACGGAATGTGAAATGGGTGTTGGCCGGAAGCCGGTCGGCTCCACGCGGCCCGTTGACGTAGGTGTCCTCGATCGTGGACAGCACACCTTCGATCAGCCGGTCCCGCAGCGCCTGCACCCTGGCACTGTGTTCGGCGAGCCCGCCGATGGCCACCTCCGCGGCCGCGGCCATCGCCACGGTGCCGGCCACGTCGGGTGTCCCGGACCGGACGTCGCGCTCCTGCCCGCCGCCGTGCAGCAGGGGCACACACGCGGTGTCCCGACGCAGGACCAGCGCGCCGATTCCCATCGGACCGCCGAACTTGTGCGCGGCGACGCTCATCGCCGCCAGCCCGGTGGCGGTGAAATCGACCGGGATCTGTCCGACGGCCTGGATGGCGTCGCTGTGCATCGGGACCTCGAACTCGGCCGCGATGGCGGCCAGCTCGGCGATCGGCATGATCGTGCCGACCTCGTTGTTGGCCCACATGATGCTGATCAGGGCCACGTCAGCGGGTCCGTCGCCCGCCTCCAGCGCCGAGCGCAGCGACTCGGGTGCGACGGCGCCCTCGGCGTCGACCGGCAGCCAGGTCACCTCGGCACCCTCGTGGTCGACCAGCCACTGCACGGCGTCCAGAACGGCGTGATGCTCGACGGCGGTGGTGATGATCCGGCGCCGCGCCGGCTCGGCATCGCGGCGGGCCCAGTAGATGCCCTTCACGGCGAGGTTGTCGCTCTCGGTGCCACCGGCGGTGAAGATCACTTCCGAGGGGCGACAGCCCAGCAGGCGGGCCAGCGTCTCGCGGGCCTCCTCCATCCGGCGACGCGCCATCCGGCCGGAACCGTGCAGCGACGACGCGTTGCCGACGGTGGCCAATGCAGAGGTCATCGCCTCGATGGCAGTGGCGTGCATCGGGGTGGTGGCGGCGTGATCGAGATAGACCGGCCGGCCTGAGGTGGAGGTCAGGATGGAGGCCATAACCCTCCTAGGATAGCCGCTGGCAGGCGACCGTCCCTCCAGCCGCCTCAGGCCACCAGGACGTGCGCGGGTGCGCCGGGGAGCTCCTGGTGGCCGCGCACCACCGCCTCGCAGCGGCCCGCCAGTGCCCGCCGGTCGTCTCCCGGCAGCTGCAGCGACCCCACATGGACATGGCACACCGTGCGACGTGCGGTGATGACCCGCCGCACCGATCGCAACAGGGTGTCCTCCCCCACAAAGGCCGGAATCGTCGACGGCCGGCCGTCGCGGTGGCGGTAGACCAGCCGCAGCGGCTGCACCGGCCGGGCCGCGTCGATCGCGGCCTGGAACATCGCCGGCCGGAACGGCCCGTAGGCCAGGCCGCACCAGGTGGTGCCCTCCGGGAAGGCCACCACCGTGTGCCCCGCGCGCAGGCGCTCGGCCACGGTGTGTACCACCGCGGGCAGCCGGCGCAGGCTGCCCCGGTCGATCGGGATCACCTTCATCACCCGGGCCAGCCGGCCCACCGCCGGCCACTCGACCAGATCGGCACGGGCCACGAACGAGCCGGGCAGCACCGCACCGACCGTGAAGATATCCAGCCAAGACACGTGGCCGCTGACCACGAGCACGCCCTTCAGGTTACGAATAGGTCCGCCCGACAAGGCGATTCGTACCCCCAAGCAGCGCAGCATCAACCGGCAGTAGAAGCGCTGCACGTGTGAGCGGCCCGGCATCGGCACCGCCAGCAGCGGCACCCCGGGCGCCAGAAGAACGGCCATGACCACCCGCACCGTGGTGCGGGTCCAGACCACGATCCGACGGCCGGCATCGGCGCCGCCGGCATGCACGCAACTGCCGTCGCACGAGGCCTTGGGCAGCCAGGAATGTTCACTCGTGGCGGTGCTCATGACGCGCCCCCGGCCGTCCCGTCGGCCATGTCGGCTGCGGCCGAGACGGAGCGCAGGCGTTTGAGGTAGCGGACATCGGCGCGGCGTTTGTCCAGCAGAGCCGGGAAGTCCCCGACCCCGAAGTCTGGGTCGTGGGCGGGTTCCCCGCACACCTGGGCGCCCAGGCGCAGGTAGCCCCGCATCAGCGGAGGCACCGTGGTCCGCGACGGCGGGTCGATTTCGTCGAGCCCTCTGCCGTCCAGGACGACCGGCCGGTACGGGTACACCGTGTGTTCGGCGGGCGCGGCGTGGCGACGCCGCACGAAGTCACGTACCCCGCGGATCTGGGTTCCAGGTGGGCCGTCGGCGTTCCCGGCGACCGGCACCGAAACGCAGCCCGTCACGTAGTCGTACCCGGAGCGGTCGAGGTAGGCCAGGATGCCCGCCCACATGAGCAGGACGACGGCGCCGTTGCGGTGGTCGGTCCGCACCACCGCACGGCCCATTTCGACCAGGGACGGCCGTAGTGCGTCGAGACCGCGGACATCGAATTCGGTGGCGGTGTAGAGCCCGCCCGCGGCGATGGCGCCGGGTGGGGGCAGCATCCGGTAGCAGCCCACCAACTCGCCGGTGCGGTCCTCACGTACCAGCAGGTGGTCGCAGTGCTCGTCGAATCGATCGGCGTCCCGTCCATCGGCAGCCCCGGTGAGGGCGAATCCGGGTTCGGAGGTGAACACGTCGTGACGGAGCCGCTGGGCGGCTTCGATGAGCTCGGGATCGGCGGACAACAACAGGGTGTAGCGCGGCGCATCGGGCGCGGCGCTGTCGGCGTGGTCAGCGGCGATGAGTACAGATGCAGTGCTCATAACCAGCACGGTCGCCCAGCCGGGTCTCCATACGGCATCGCCTGTGTGACATGTCTGTGAGCGCCAGGTGACTTTTTGGGCTGCCGGTCAGTCCTGCAGGAACACCACGTTCTCGCCGATCGGGTTGCGCGGTGTGTCCAGGTGATTCGCCGCAAATTGGGGGTCGGCATAGCCGATCGACAGCCCACTCAGGATCGTCAGATCGTCGGGAACGTCCAGTTGTTCGCGCAGTACGTCCGGATAGAACGAGATGGACACCTGCACGCAACTGCCGAGTCCCCGTTCGTTCAACGCCAACAGCAGGGTCTGCAGGAACATCCCGACCCCCATCGCGTCGACGTTGGTGAAATCCCGGTGCATACAGACCACCCCGGCGACGGGCGCGTGGAAGAACTCCCAGTTGCGCTTCTGGGCCGCCCAGCGTCCCTCGGCGTCGTCGCGGGCGATCCCCATTGCCCCGTAGACCAGGGCGCCGCTCTCGCGGCGCAGGTAAGCGAACCGCGGCGGAAGGCCCGCGGAGCCGACCGCCGGCGGTGCCGCCTCGACCGCGGCGAGCAGCGCGTCCACCAATCGGATGCGCCGCTCGCCGGTCGCGAAGAAGACGTGCCAGGGTTGCGTGTTCGAGTTCGACGGCGCCCGCACGGCCAACGCGAGCGCCTCGTCCAGGAGCTCACGCGGAACAGGCTTGTCCGGCAGAAACATTCGCGACGAACGACGCGACCGGACGACGTCTCCGAACTCGGCCATCAGCGAACTCGCCGGTCCTTGCGGGCCTCGAGCTCCTCGTCTTCGACGATGACGAGCATGGGTTCACCTGGCACACACAGCATGTTGACGAGGAACTTCAGCGGAATGTCGTCACGGTTGTTGGCATCCGAGTAGTGGATGACGTCACCGCCGGGCTCCCAGAAGGCCTCCCCCGCCTTCACCACCCGCGGCGCCTCGCCCTCCAGCTCGAAAAGCATCTCGCCCTCCAGCACATAGCCGAAGGCGGGTCCGGCCGGATGCCGGTGTGGCGGCGCCCCTGGGGATCCCGCGGGCCACTCGATGATCGTCGTCATCACCTCGGCATTCGGCGGGATGAACGGCGGTGTCGCGGTGGCGATCACAGTCATCGCATCGTGGAGGGCTTTTTCCTGCTCCGCTGTGACAGGCATGTCAGTGAGCCCCGGTCCATGCGACCCAACGAGTTTCACCGAGGATCCCGTCGTCGCCGGTCACCAGGCTGTCGTCGTCGACGGCGGTGCCGAAATACGTTGCCTGCGGATCGATCACGACCGGCTTGTCGTCGCCCTGCTTGGCCAGCACGGCGCGTGCCATGTCGGCGAACGAGATCTTGTCGGGCCCGCCGATGTTGACGATGCCTCCCAGCGGCGCGCCCTGGGCGACCTTGGCCACCTCGGCGGCGACGTCGTCGACGGAGATCAGCTGGATCCGGGCATCGGGGACGCGTACCTCGCCGCCCACCACCAGCGTCCCGGTGATGGCCTCGGCGAATTCCTGGAACTGCGTGGCCCGCACGATCGTGTACGGCAGCCCGGACTCGGTGATGACCTTCTCCTGGGCCACCTTGGCCCGCATATAGCCGCTGTCCGGCAGGCCGTCGGTGCCCACGATCGACAGCGCGACGTAGTGCCCGACACCGGTCTCCTTCGCGGCGGCCGTCAGGTTGCGTGCGGACGTGGTGAAGAAGTCCATCACGGCGCCGTCTTCGAACGAGGGCGAGTTGACCACGTCGACCAGCACCTCAGCGCCGTTGAGCGCGTCCGCCAGGCCCTCGCCGGTCAGGACGTTGGCACCCGACGACAGGGAGGCGGCCACCACGTCGTGCCCGGCTTCGGTGAGCAACCGCACGACCCGCGAACCGATCTGGCCACTGGCACCTATGACTGTGATTTTCATTGTGCGAATCCCTTTCTCGACGTGCTGGCAGAACCAACACTGGCACCGCAGGCCGAGATCCAAACCCTGGAAAGTCCGTAGTCGAGACGGCAGACCGTGCCGCCGCCCTGTCACGCGAGAGTGGCTCTCGGGCTCGAGCGCCACTTCAAGCGTGACACCCGGTGCGCGTTGTGTGCGCCCGTTTGCCCCACACAGCACAAAACCCCGGCGCACCAGGTGCACCGGGGTTCTGCGTTGACGCGTTGGGGATCTATCCCTTGCGGGCCTTGACCGCCTCGGTCAGCTGCGGGCTGACCTTGAACAGGTCACCGACGATGCCGAGGTCGGCGATCTCGAAGATCGGAGCTTCCTCGTCCTTGTTCACCGCGATGATCGTCTTCGACGTCTGCATGCCGGCGCGGTGCTGGATCGCGCCGGAGATACCGAGGGCGATGTACAGCTGCGGCGACACGGTCTTACCGGTCTGGCCGACCTGGAACTGGCCCGGGTAGTAGCCCGAGTCGACCGCGGCGCGGGAGGCACCGACGGCGCCGCCCAGCGAGTCGGCCAGCTCCTCGACGACCGAGAAGCTCTCGGCGCTGCCGACACCACGGCCACCGGCGACCACGACGCTGGCCTCGGTGAGCTCGGGGCGGTCACCGGCAACGGCGGGCTCGCGCTTGGTGATCTTGGTCGCGTTCTCGGCCTGGGCCGGGACCTCGACGTTGACGACCTCGCCGGCACCGTCGGCCGGGGCGGCCTCGATGGCACCCGGACGGACCGTGATCACCGGGGTGTCACTGGTGACCTGGGCCTCGACGGTGAAGGCACCACCGAAGATGGAGTGGACGCCCACTGCACCCTCGCGGACCTCGACCACGTCGACCAGCAGGCCCGAGCCGATACGCGCAGCCAGGCGGGCGGCGATTTCCTTGCCGTCAGCGGTGGCGGCGACGATCACGCCGGCAGGGGCGGCCGTCTCGGCCAGTCCGGCCAGCACGTCGACGACGGGGGTGACCAGGTAGCTCTCCGCGTCGTCGGACTCGGCGACGTAGATCTTGGCCGCGCCGGCGGCCTTCAGGCCGTCGACCAGCGGGGCGGCGGTGCCCGGCTTGCCCACCACAACAGCGGCAGGCTCGCCCAGCACGCGGGCGGCGGTAATGAGCTCGGCGCTGACCTTCTTCAATGCGCCTTCGGAGTGCTCAACGAGCACAAGTACTTCAGCCATGAGTTCTCGTTACGTCTTTCGGAAGTGGGTGGGCTAGATCAGCTTTTGGGCAACCAGGTACTCGGCGATCTTCGTGCCGCCGTCACCTTCGTCGGTCACCTTCTCGCCGGCGGTCTTCGGCGGCTTCGGGGTCGAAGACAGCACCTTGGAACCGGCATTGGCAACACCGACCTCATCGGCTTCCACGCCGATCTCGGCGAGGGTGAGCACGGTGACTTCCTTCTTCTTGGCGGCCATGATGCCCTTGAAGGAGGGGAAGCGGGGCTCGTTGATCTTCTCGTTGACGCTGACCACAGCCGGCAGCGAGGCCTCGAGGCTGAACACGCCCTCGTCGGTCTCACGCTCGGCGGTGACCTTGCCGCCCTCGACGGTCAGCTTGCGCACGTGGGTGAGCTGCGGCAGGCCCAGGTACTCGGCGATCACGGCCGGGACTGCGCCGCCCACACCGTCGGTGGCCTCGTTACCGGCGATGACCAGCTCGGTGCCCTCGATGGTGCCCAGCGCGCGGGCCAGTGCCCACCCGGTCTGGATCACGTCGGAGCCGTGCAGGCCGTCGTCCTTGAGGTGTACAGCCTTGTCGGCACCCATGGACAGCGCCTTGCGGATCGCCTCGGTGGCGCGCTCCGGGCCGGCGGTCAGCACGGTGACCGTGCTGTCTCCGCCCTCACGCTCCTTGATCAACAGCGCCTCTTCCACGGCGCGCTCGTTGATCTCGTCGAGCACGGCGTCGGCAGCCTCGCGGTCGAGGGTGAAATCGCCGTCGGACAGCTTGCGCTCCGACCAAGTGTCTGGGACCTGTTTGATCAGGACCACGATGTTCGTCATGACTCTGGTTCGTCCTCCTCGATGAGACCGGTGGCCCGGGCTCATATCACGTTCTAGGCAACTAGCACCATGTTACCGGTCGGTAACTTTTGATGGTTCGCAGGAACACCATAGCTGGTCGGAGTTTGTATTCCGGCCTCCCCTACCACACCTCTGAGGTAAGGGAACCGTTCGCGGATAGTCCACCACCGCTTCGCCTGGGTTAGCCTGCCTTCCAATGAGCGCATTCGTTGGCGACCCGGATAACGCCCTACCCCTGACCGGCGAGCGGACCATCCCCGGCCTGGCCGAGGAGAATTACTGGTTTCGCCGTCATGAGGTGGTGTATCAGCGATTGGCCGGCCGGTGCGTCGATCGCGAGGTCCTGGAGGCCGGCTGCGGTGAAGGCTACGGCGCCGACCTGATCGCCGACGTGGCGCGCCGCGTCGTCGCACTGGACTACGACGAGGCCACGGTGGCACACGTGCGGGCCCGCTACCCCCGGGTGGACATCCGGCACGGCAACCTGGCCGAGCTGCCCCTCGCGGACGAGTCCGTCGACGTCGTGGTGAATTTCCAGGTCATCGAGCACCTGTGGGATCAGGGTCAATTCGTCTCCGAGTGTTTCCGCGTGCTGCGGCCAGGTGGCGTATTCCTGGTCTCCACCCCCAACCGCATCACCTTCTCCCCCGGTCGCGACACCCCGCTCAACCCGTTCCACACCCGTGAGCTCAATGCCGCGGAGCTGACCGAACTGCTGCACGACGCCGGTTTCACCGTCGAGTCGATGCTCGGGGTGTTTCACGGCGCCGGGCTGGCCGAACTCGACGCGCGGCACGGCGGCTCGATCATCGAGGCACAGGTGCAGCGGGCCGTGGCCGACGCTCCGTGGCCCGAACAGCTGCTCGCCGACGTGGCCGCCGTCAGCATCGATGACTTCGATCTCACGTCCGCGAACGAACGCAACATTGACGACAGCCTGGACCTGGTCGCGATCGCGGTGCGGCCGTGACACATCCCGCTGCCGACCCCGAACCCGAACCTGTACCCCGGCCCGATGTCGCCGGCGATCCGGTTCCGGGGTTGTTCACGCTCGTCCTGCACACCCATCTGCCCTGGCTGGCCCATCACGGCCGATGGCCGGTCGGCGAGGAGTGGCTCTACCAGTCCTGGGCCGCGGCCTACCTGCCGTTGATGCGGGTGCTGCGCGGTCTGGCCGCAGAGGACCGCAGCCATCTGATCACGCTCGGCATGACGCCGGTGGTCACCGCGCAGCTCGATGACCCCTACTGCCTCACAGGCATGCATCACTGGCTGGCCAACTGGCAGCTGCGCGCCCAGGAGGCGACGACGCTGCGCGGTCAAGAAGCCTTGCAGCAGTTCGGGGTTCGCGAGTACGCCGAGGCCGGCGCGGCCATCGAGCAATTCACCACCCTTTGGCGGCACGGCGCCAGCGGGCTACTGCGCGAGCTGATCGATGCCGAGACCATCGAGCTGCTCGGCGGTCCCCTGTCGCACCCGTTCCAGCCCCTGCTCAACCCGCGACTGCGCGAGTTCGCACTGCGCGAAGGCCTGGCCGATGCGCAGCAGCGGTTCGGGCACACCCCGGTCGGAATCTGGGCGCCCGAATGCGCGTACGCGCCGGGCATGGAGACCGGATATGCCGCGGCCGGTGTCGGTCATTTCATGGTGGACGGCCCGTCGCTACACGGCGACACCTCCCTCGGCCGCCCGGTCGGTGACTCCGACGTGGTGGCCTTCGGGCGCGACCTGCAGGTCAGCTACCGCGTGTGGTCGCCGAAGTCCGGCTACCCCGGTCATGCCGCATACCGGGATTTCCACACCTACGACCACACCACGGGCCTCAAGCCGGCCCGGGTCACCGGCCGCAACGTCCCGTCCGAGGAGAAGGCTCCCTACGATCCGCAGCGCGCCGACCGTGCGATCGACGAGCACGTCGCCGACTTCGTCGAAGTGGTCCGCCGCCGGCTGGTCAGCGAGAGCGAGCGGATCGGCCGCCCGGCACATGTGGTGGCCGCGTTCGACACCGAACTGTTCGGGCACTGGTGGTACGAGGGCCCCGAGTGGCTGGGCCGGGTACTGCGGGCACTGCCGGCAGCCGGCGTGCAGGTGGGCACGCTGGCGGATGCCAAGGCCGGTGGATTCGTCGGCGACCCGGTCGAATTGCCGCCCAGTTCATGGGGTTCGGGCAAGAACTGGCAGGTCTGGAACGGCGAGAAGGTCACCGATCTGGTGCGGCTGAACAGCGAAGTGGTCGACGGTGCGCTGAGCACTGTGGACAAGGCGCTCACCCAGCATGCCGCGGTCGGTGCACCGACCCCGCGCGACCGGGTGGCCGATCAGATCCTGCGGGAGACGTTGCTGACCGTGTCCAGCGACTGGCCGTTCATGGTGAGCAAGGATTCGGCCGCCGATTACGCGCGCTACCGCGCCCATCTGCACGCCCACGCGACGCGCGAGATCTCCGATGCACTGGCCTCTGGCCGTCGCGACCACGCCGAGCGCCTCGCCGACGGATGGAACAAGGCGGACGGACTGTTCGGTGCCCTCGACGCCCGGCGTCTGCCAAAATGACCATCAACGCGAGCTTGCGTGTCTGCCGCCCGACACGCCACCAACCCTCAGCACTTTCCGCACACCGGCACGAAGGCACGCAGTCATGAAGATCCTGATGGTGTCATGGGAGTACCCGCCCGTAGTCGTCGGCGGTCTGGGCCGACACGTGCACCACCTGGCCACCGCGCTGGCCGAAGCCGGACACGAGATCGTGGTGCTCAGCCGCAGGCCCACCGACACCGATCCCAGCACGCACCCGTCCACCGACGAGGTCAGCGAGGGAGTACGGGTGGTGGCCGCCGCCCAGGATCCGCATGAGTTCGTGTTCGGCACGGACATGATGGCCTGGACCCTGGCCATGGGCCACGCCATGGTGCGCACCGGCCTTGCCGTCAAAGACAATTCGGGCGACCGCTGGGTGCCCGACCTCGTTCACGCCCACGACTGGCTGGTGGCCCATCCCGCCATCGCCCTGGCCGAATTCTTCGATGTGCCACTGGTTTCCACCATCCACGCCACCGAGGCGGGTCGGCACTCCGGCTGGGTTTCCGGCCCGATCAGCCGCCAGGTGCATGCCGTGGAATCCTGGCTGGTGCGCGAATCCGATTCGCTGATCACGTGTTCGGCCTCGATGAGCGATGAGATCACCGAGCTGTTCGGACCCGAGCTGTCCGAGATCAGGGTGATCCGGAATGGGATCGATGCCGATCTCTGGCCGTTCGCGCCGCGACGTCCCCGGCAGGGTCCACCCGAGTTGCTCTATCTCGGTCGTCTGGAATACGAGAAGGGTGTGCACGACGCGATCGCGGCCCTGCCCCGTATCCGGCGCGCACATCCCGGCACCACCCTGACCATCGCCGGCGATGGAACCCAGCAGCAGTGGCTTGTCGAGCAGGCCCGGAAGCACAAGGTGCTCAAGGCGACCCGGTTCGTCGGACGGCTCGGGCACGAGGAACTGCTGCAGGCCCTGCAGGCCGCCGACGCCGCGGTGCTGCCCAGCCACTACGAGCCGTTCGGCATCGTGGCACTGGAAGCCGCGGCCACCGGAACCCCGCTGGTGACCTCGAACGTCGGCGGCCTGGGCGAAGCGGTGATCGACGGCCAGACCGGAATGTCCTTTGCACCACGGGATGTGGTCGGGCTGGCCGCGGCGGTCCGCGCTGTGCTCGACGATCCCGAGGCCGCGCAGCGGCGGGCGATCGCCGCGCGCGAGCGGCTCAGCGCCGACTTCGACTGGCACACCGTGGCCGCCGAGACCAGCCAGGTCTATCTGGCCGCCAAACGTGCCGAGCGGGAGCCACATCCGCGCCGGCCGATCGTCGAGCACGCCCTGCCCGACCGCTGATTCGACCGGCGTCGAACCATTCCGCACCTAGCGTGCGGTTATGGCACCACAACGCTCGCCCATCCTCACGCTGATCGCCGCCTACCTCGGGCTGTTCGTCGGCCTGGTCGACGCGAACGCCGTCAACCTGGCGCTCCCCGCGATCGGCAGTGACCCGGCGGCGGGGTGACCGGTGCGCAATGGACCATCGACGCCTACAACGTCACGTTCGCGGCGTTTCTGCTGACCGCAGGATCGCTCGGTGACCGGTTCAGCCGGCGCCGGATGCTGCGGATCGGGTTGGTGGCACGGGCGGTTCAGGGACTGGGTGCGGCGATGATGCTGGCGCAGGGTCTGGCCATCGCCGCCCTGAGCGCCCGCTTCGGCATCGACTGGGCGGGTTGACGCGCGCGTTCGAGAATCGTCGATCCGCTGTCGGCGCCGCACTGACCAAGCACAATCGAGGCGTGGTCCAGATCCCCCGACATCTACGTACGGTCTGCGCTGCTTTCGTCGGCGCAACGCTCACACTCGGCCTGGCCGCACCGGCGACCGCCGAGCCCAACGGCACCGCGCCCTCACTGCCGGCGTTCGTGCCCCAACCCTCGGACTGGTCACCGAACTACACGGTGTTCCCCTACAACCTGTGGCAGGTGCGCGTCACTCCCGGGCAGATCGACGCCCAGCGCGAGTCCTGCCAGTGGTTCAACGCCCAATACGGCACGTTGATGAGTCAGATCGTGGGTTTCCAGAATTTCCTGGGCGGGCAGCACGACTATTGGACCGCACCCGGCGTGCAGGCCGCGGGCAACGCCGTGAAAGCCAACGTCGATCAGTCGGCGGCGTTCCTCGATCCCCGAGCTCACACCCTGTACATCACCAATTACCCCGACCAGAGCCAGTATTCACCGCTGTACAACGGTGATTCGATCTATCACCTGTGGTATCAGCTGACCCAGATCAGCGACAAGATCCAGAAACAGCAGCCGGCCGGGGTGATCAACGCCAACATCGCCACCGCGAATGTCTACGGGAACGTGATCCGCGATTCCGGAGTATGCAACGGGGCCTGAGCGGCCCGGTCAGTTGCTGTTGGCCGCCTTCTTGCGCTCGATGTCGGCCAGTGCCGCGGCGAGCTCGGCGCGCTCGGCGGCCGACGTCTCCCAGTCCAGCTTGCGGTTCTTGACCACCCTGGCCGGCGCCCCGACGGCAATCGAGAAATCGGGGATCTCACCCTTGACCACAGCGTGGGCGCCCAACACGCAGCCGCGGCCGATCGAGGTGTTGCGCAGGATGGTGACCTTGGCGGCGATCCAGGTGTCCGGGCCGATGCGCACCGGGCCCTTGATGATCCCCTGGTCCTTGATGGGCATGTCGATGTTGTCCATCTTGTGGTCGAAGTCGCACACGTAGCACCAGTCGGCCATCAGCGCGGAGTCGCCGAGCTCGATGTCGAGGTAGGTGTTGATGACGTTGTCGCGGCCCAGCACCACCTTGTCGCCGATACGCAGCGAGCCCTCGTGGCAGCGGATGGTGTTCTTGTCGCCGATGTGAACCCAGCGACCGATCTCCATCTGCGCCAGCTCCGGCGTGCACTGGATCTCCACACCCTTGCCGAGGAAGACCATGCCGCGAGTGATGATGTGCGGGTTGGCCAGCTTGAACTTCAACAGCCGCCAGTACCGCACCAGGTACCACGGGGTGTAGGCACGGTTGTCGATCACCCATTTCAGCGACGCCTTGGTCAGGAAGTCGGCCTGGCGCGGATCACGTAGCCGGGAGCCCCGCCAGCGTTTGTGAATCGGGGCGCCCCACATCGTCGTCATGGCCGGACAGCCTACGCGAGGCCAACAGGCGCGTTACCAGGTCCTGCCGCGCGGCCGGGTACCCTCACCTGGGCCACTCATACCTGCCCCATGCGTGTTCGGCGACGAAAGGACATCGTGTTCCGGCGATACCTTGCACTGGCGGTCGCGGTGCTGTTCACAGGCCTGCTCGCCGGTTGCGAGAACACCGATTCCTGGGTGGAAGCGCACGCCGCACAGGGCTGGTCAGCGCAGTACGGAGACGCCGCCAACAGCAGCTACATCCGATCCCGCGGCCCCGAGGCGCTCCGCCTGGAGTGGAGCCGGTCGGTCAAGGGTGAGCTGGGTGCCCAGGTGGCACTGAGCACGGATAATCGCCTGGCGGTCAACGCGCAGACCGCCGGGGGCTGTTCGTTGATGGTGTGGGAGGCCGACAACAACGCCCGCCAGCGCTGGTGCACGCGATTGGTGCTGGGCGGTGGCTGGTCCAGTCCCCTGTTCGACGGCTTCGACAACGTCTATGTCGGGCAGCCCGGCACCATCCTGTCCTTCCCGCCGACACAGTGGATCCGCTGGCGTCAACCGGTGATCGGCATGCCGACCACGCCCCGGCTCCTCGATGACGGCCAACTGCTGGTGGTCACCCATCTGGGCCAGGTGCTGGTGTTCGACGGGCACCGCGGCACGGTCGAGGGAACACCGCTGGATCTGGTTTCCGGTGTGGACCCGACCGATTCGCAGCGTGGTCTGGGCGACTGCCAGCCGGCCCGGTCGCGGTGCCCGGTGGCGGCCGCACCGGCCTTCTCCCATCAGGCCGGCCTCGTGGTGCTCAGTGTGTGGCAGCCCGGGGCCGAGGCGCCCGTGCTGATGGGGCTGCGCTACCACCCCGGCCAGGCCACTCTTCTGACCCAGGAATGGACCAGCAACGCCGTGGGCCGCGGACCGCTGGCCAGCCCGGTACTGTCCGCCGACGGTTCGACGGTGTACGTCAACGGCCGTGACCAGAAGCTGTGGGCACTCAACTCTGCCGACGGCTCGCCGAAATGGTCGGTGCCACTGAACTATCTGGCCCAGACCCCGCCATCCGTGTCGCCGGAAGGGCTGATCGTGGCCGGGGGCGGACCGGAGGCCAAGCTGACCGCGGTGCGCGATGCCGGAGACCACGGCGAGGTGGCCTGGACCCGGGACGATGTGGTCCCGCTGACCACATCGAGTCGCGCGGACGGTGTCGGCTACACGGTTGCCCGCGAGGGCGGACACGGCCAGACCCTGTTGGTGTTCGACACCTCCGACGGGCACACCCTCAATGCCTATCCCGTTCCGGAGGCCACCGGCTGGCCCGTCGGGGTATCGATCGGGAACGACCATCGGATCGTCACCGCGACCAGTGACGGCCAGGTGTACGGGTTCGCGCCGGCCTGATCACGCGTCAGGCGCGATCTCGCGCGTCAGGCCAGGAGTGCCGCCACGGCTGACCGCGGGACGTTGGCCTGGCTGGCTCCGGCGGCCTCCGGCAGCAGTTCGCCCTGCCCGAAGTAGAAGATCACCGAGTCGTCGGTGATCGCGAAGTTCTGGTAGTGCACCGGGTCCAGTCCGACGGTCGACGGGATCGCCAGTTCGACGCCGGACTGTTTCTGCAATTCGCGGTGGACGATCGGGAAGATCACGTCCAACGGCTTGGAGCCCGGCTTGAACAGGGTGTCGAAGGTGATCGGTGCCCGCGTGGCCACGTTGTAGTTGAACGTCTTGTACCAAGTCTGCGGGTGGGCGCCACCGACGTTCTGATACACCTCGAACACCAGGCTCTGGGTGCGGGCAGGCGTCCCGGAGCTGTAGGCGGTGCCCTTGGCGTCCAGGACGTAGGGCTGATCGCGTGAGCCGGGCATTCCCGACACGTTGACGAAGCCGTCGCGGGTCTGGATCAGGTAACCGGCAACAGCCTGCTGATCGGGGTACCCGAGCGGGAACGTGTAATCCAGTGTGTAGGTGGCATTCGCGGTGTGCACCTGACATATCTCGTCGCCGTCGACGGTTCCGCCGAGGTCGGCGCAGGCCGACTGCGCAGCTGCCACCGATATGCCGAGCCAGCCGAGCAGCGCACCGGCTGCCAGCAGCGCTGTCACAGGGGGAATTCGCATCGTCAGTCGTCCTCGCAGGCGATCAACTCACACCGGTTGAACCACCGGCGTGTTTGGGACCAGGTTACTTGGCGGTTATCGCGACGGGCGACAAATGAATGCCGTTGCCCGGCTGGCCGCCCCGGAACCGAGCCGCGCGATCACCACCGCCAGGTGCTCGGTGCCACGCAGCCGCATCCGGGCCCGCAACGCATCGGGATCCACGTCCAGGCCGCGAACCAGAATCTCCAGCGCCCCTACCGACCGGGCCGCCAGTGCGGCGCGCAACCGCCGCTCCTGGAAATGCAGCTGCTCGAGGACCTCGAAACCGCGCACCCCGGCGGGCAACTCGTCACCGGACAGGTAGGCGATATCGGGGTCGAGCTGCCACAGGCCGTGCCGCGCCGCATAGTGGCGCACCAACCCGGCACGCACCACCGCACCGTCGGGGTCGACGATCCAGCGCCCCGCCGGGGCCACGGAGCAGTCGTCGGGTTCGGCGTCGCTGATCTCTTCACGGGTTTCGAGCATGCTGGCCCGCCGGCGTACACCGGGTTCGGTCAGACCGGGCGACCACAGGCAGGCTTCGCGCACGCTGCCCCCGACCGAAGTCACCTCGATCTCACCGCCGAAACCCATCTCGGTGAGCGCGTCGAAATCGATTCCCGGAGCGCACTTCACCACGAGGTCCCGGTCGCGGTAGACGTCCAGGACCGCGTCGAGCGCCGGGGTATAGGCCCGTGGGTCGAAGCGGCGCCGTCCGCCCGACCGGCGGGCCGGATCGATGATCACCACCGTGTCGCGGGTGACCGGCGCCAGCGCGTCGGCACGGCACAGTGGGACAGCGGGACCGCCGTCATCAAGATTGTTTGCGGCCATCGCCAGCCGCACCGGATCGAGGTCGCTGCCGACCAGCTGTGCTGCGCAATCACGCAGTGCCACAAGCTCACTGCCGATCGAGCAGGTGGCATCGTGCACCCGGGCCCCGGCCAGCCGGCGGGCCCGATGCGCGGCCACCGGCGCGGCCGTGGCCTGTTGCAGCGCCTCGTCGGTGAACAGCCACTGCCCCGGGTCGTCGAACTTGGCCGCGGCCCGACGCCTCAGCTGTACGGTCTCCACCAGAATTCCGGCGTGATCACCGAATTGTGTTCGGACAGCGGCGATGTCGCTGACCAGGCTGGCCCCGGTGAGGCGGCGCCCGGCCACCTCATCCAGGGCCTGCGCTCCCGCCTGCGACCGCAGATATGCGACGTCGGCGGGATCGAACACTATGACGGCTTGACCCCGGTGACCATCACGTTGTAGAACCAGCCCTTGGGCACCACGCGGCGCCACACGTTGGAGTCGACCCAGCTCAGCGTGGTCCAGCTGTTGAACGCGAACTTGGCCCAGCCCCAGCCCAGACGCCCCGGCGGCACCGCGGCCTCGAAGGTGCGGACCGGCCAGCCGAGCATCGCCGCGGTGAATTCCTCGCTGGCGGTGCGCACTTCGACCGCACCGGCGTTGGTGGCCATCCGCTCCAGATCGGCCGGATCGAAGGTGTGCAGGTCGACGACGGCTTCCAGCGCCGCGGCGCGGGAGGACTCGTCGAGTTCGGCCTGGGGACGGCGCCAGCCGCTCAGCCAGGGCAGCTTGGTCAGGTTGGTGGTGGCGTGCCAAGTCAGGGTGGACAGCTCCCGGGCGTACTTGTTGCCGACCGTGGTGGGCTCACCGGCGAAGACGAAACGGCCGCCGGGCTTGAGCACCCGGACCACCTCACGCAGCGAGAGTTCGACGTCGGGGATGTGGTGCAGCACGGCGTGCCCGACCACCAGATCGAACGTGTTGTCCTCGTAGGGGATGCCCTCGGCGTCGGCGACCCGCCCGTCGATGTCCAGGCCGAGCGACTGACCGTTGCGGGTGGCGACCTTGACCATGCCCGGGGACAGATCGGTCACCGAACCGCGCCGCGCCACACCGGACTGGACCAGGTTGAGCAGGAAGAACCCGGTACCGCAGCCCAGCTCGAGGGCCCGGTCGTACGGCAGCTCGCGCTGCTCGGATTCGGGGACGATCGCGTCGAACCGGCCGCGGGCGTAGTCGATACACCGCTGGTCGTAGGAGATCGACCACTTCTCGTCGTAGGTCTCGGCTTCCCAGTCGTGGTAGAGCACCTGCGCGAGCTTGCTGTCGTGCATCGCGGCCTCGACCTGTTCGGCCGTGGCGTGCGGGTTAGGAGTCGGCATGCCAGCTACATCGACCGCCGCGTCAACGTCGGCGCCGGAATCCTTGATGTCAGTCATGCAGGGCAGCCTAACGGCCCGGGTGGGGTGGGCGTCAGGGCCGGTCCACCACTCCGTCGACGGCGGCCTTCGCCGCGGCCAACACGTCCACCGGATGGTCGACGAATCGCCGTGCCCAGGCCAGTGCCTCGTCATAGACGTGATCGGGTGCCACCATCTGGTCGATCAGCCCGAGTTCCAGCGCCTCCTCGGCGCCGACGAACCGGCCGCTGAACACGAGTTCCTTGGCCTTGCTGGCCCCGACGACCTTGGCCAGCCGCGCACCGCCGCCGGCGCGGGGCGCCAGACCGGCCAGGATCTCCGTTGCACCGAATTTGACGTTGTCGCCGCTGACCCGCCAATCGGCGGCCATCGCCAGGCTCAGCCCGCTGCCCAGCGCGTAGCCGGTGATCGCGGCCACCGTGGGCTTGGGGATGGCGGCCACGGCCTCGATGCACTGGCGTAGCGCAGCGTCGGCGGCGGCGGCCTCACCCGTGTTCAGCGTGCGCAGTTCGGGAACGTCATCGCCGGCGCAGAAGATCTCATGCCCGCCGAACAGGATCACCACCGAGATGTCGGTGCGCTCACCCAGCTCGTGGGCCGCCGCGATGATCTCGCGGTACATCTGCCGGGTCAGGGCATTGGTGGGTGGCCGCGACAGCATCAGGGTGCCGATACGGTCCTGCTCCGGCGCCGCCCCGGTGATCGCGTTGACGAACTCGTTCACTGAACCGATTCCCCGGCAGCTTCGCTGCTGCCCGCCGAACCCGATCCCTCGGCCGCCCCGCCGCGGCCCAGCGGGGCCCGGTGGTTCCTGGCCGCGTTGTACCGGCCGCTGTCGAAGAACTCGATCTGCCAGCTCCCCTCGCCGAGGGAGAGGTTGGGTTCGGTGGCGACGATCTTGCGTTCGGTCGCCAGCACGTCGGCGACCGAACGGCCGTGGAGGGAGTTGAGCTGGGTCCAGGTCGGCGGCAGCAGGAACGAGTTGCCCTGCTCGAAGTCGTCGAGACCGGCTTGCGGGGTGCTCCAGAACGCCCGGTCGGTCTCGGTGTTCTCGCCGTCGGCCCGCTGGCCCTCGGGCAGGGCACCGACGAAGAAGAACGTGTCGTAGCGGCGGGTGCGTTCCTCTTTGGGAGTGATCCAGTTGTCCCATGGCCGCAGCAGGTCGGCGCGCAGCACGAGTTTCTCGTCCCGCAGAAAATCGGCGAAGGACAGTGAGTGGTTGGCCAGGGCGGCCCGCGCCTCGCCGTACACAGAGGCGTCGGACACGATGCCCGGGTCGCCTGGTCCGCTGTGCGGCCCGGCGAACAACACGCCGGATTCCTCGAAGGTCTCGCGGGCCGCGGCGCATACCAGCGCCTCGGCCAGCCCGGTGTCCACGCCGAGCCGCTGTGCCCACCAGTCCGGTTCGGGTCCGAACCAGGCGATGTCGGCATTGCGGTCGCGGTCGTCGACTCCCCCGCCCGGGAACACCATCACCCCGGCGACGAACTCCATCGCCGCATGCCTACGCATCATGAAGACTTCGATATCCGGCGCACCTCCGCAATGCACATCGCGGACCAGCATCACCGTGGCCGCCGGCCGGGGCACCAGTGGATCGTCGGGGGTACTGCTGCTCATTCACGCCTCCTGTGCGCCGCTCGGGTCCTGGTTCGCCGGGCGAAGTAGCGCCCGTCGATCGTGTCCAGGGCGATCGACTGACCGAACGCCTTGGAGAGGTTCTCAGCAGTCAACACCTCGGTCAGCAGACCCGAGGCCACCGCCTTGCCCTCCGACAGGATCAGCGCGTGGCTGAACCCGACCGGAATCTCCTCGACATGATGGGTGACCAACACCATGGCCGGCGCATCGGGGTCGGCAGCCAGATCGGTCAACCGGGCTACCAGCTCCTCGCGGCCGCCCAGGTCGAGCCCGGCCGCCGGCTCGTCGAGCAGCAGAAGTTCGGGGTCGGTCATCAGTGACCGGGCGATCAGGACCCGTTTGCGTTCACCTTCCGACAGGGTCCCGTAGGTCCGTTCGGCAAGATGTTCGGCACCGACGCTTTCCAGCATGTCGATGGCCTGCGCGTAGTCGACGTCCTCGTAATCCTCGCGCCAGCGGCCCAGAACGGCGTAGCCCGCCGACACCACCAGGTCGCGCACCACCTCGGTGTCGGGGATCCGCTGGGACAGCGCCGAGCTGCTCAGGCCGACCCGGGCCCGCAGCTCGGACATGTCGGTGCGCCCGAGCCGTTCACCGAGCACGTAGGCGGTGCCTGATGACGGATGTTCGGTGGCGGCGGCGATCCGCAGCAGCGAGGTCTTGCCCGCCCCGTTGGGGCCGATCACCACCCAGCGTTCGTCGAGTTCGACGGCCCAGGTGATGGGCCCGACGAGGGTGTTGCCGCCACGCCGCAGGCTCACCCTGGCGAAGTCGATCAAGAGGTCGGGGTCGGTTCCGTCTTCGTCGTCGCCGATTGTCGAGTCGGTACGTTCCCCTGAGGCCACTCGCTCATCGTAGTGACCGGTTCCCGATCCGCCCGGGCACGTCCGCCGCTGAAATCGTGGAACAACAATGACCGTGGCATCAGCCGCAGGAACAGCTGCACGAGCGGCCCGATCCCGAACGCGTAGATGACGGTGCCGATCCCGACGGTGCCGCCCATCAGCCAGCCCACCGCCAGCACGGTCGCCTCAATTCCGGTGCGCACCAGACGCACCGACAACCCGGTGCGGGCGACGAGTCCGGTCATCAGGCCGTCCCGGGGTCCGGGGCCTAGGCCGGCGCCGATGTAGAGCACGGTGCTGATGGCGTTGAGCACGACGGCGCCGATCATCATCGCGATGCGCACCGGCATCGCCGACGGCGCGGGCAGGATGGCCAGCGTCGCGTCCACCATGACGGCGATGACGATGACGTTGGCGACGGTCCCGATCCCGGGCCGGTTCCGCAGCGGGATCCAGGCCAGCAGGACGACGACGCCGACGACGGCCGAGGCCATTCCGAGGGACAGCGGGGTGTGCCGGGTCAGGCCCTGGTGGAAGACGTCCCACGGATCGAGGCCGAGCCCGGCACGCACCATCATCGCCATCGACGCGCCGTAGCCGCACAGGCCGATCATGAGCAGGGCACCGCGTTTGAATGCGGTCCTCATGCGTGGTCAGGGAATCGGACGCGGATCGCGTCGAGCTCGCTGCGCACCCGGCGGGCGTCCACGTCGCGGTCTCCGGGGTAGTTGCCGGGGTCGTACATACGGCGGAGATTCTCCGCCAGTCGGGAAATCCAGTTCCGGGCCATGCACCCATGATCTCGACCATCTGGCTTGCCCTTCAATATCCAGTTGGCACATACTGGCCTCATTATGTCGATGGACATGGCGGCTAGAGCCCTCGACGTGGACCTGTTGGCCCGAGAACTGGGCAACTGGCGCACCTCCAGCCAAAGTGGCCCCGCCTATCTCGGCCTGGCCGACGCCATCCGGCTGCTCATCGTGGACGGCCGGGTCCCGGTCGGGTCACGCATTCCCAGCGAACGGGCGCTGGCCGAGTCGTTGCGGGTGTCGCGCACGACGGTCACCGCCGCCTTCGCCCAGTTGCGCGACGACGGCTACCTGCACGCCCGCCGCGGGGCCCGCAGCATCACCGCCCTGCCGGCCGCCGGCCACATCGGGCCCGACGCCACCACACCCACGGTCAGCCTGGCCGCCGCCGCCCTGTCCGCGCCCGGCACCGCTGTACTGGAGGCGTTCGCCGAAGCCGCTCGCGATATCGCACCGTATCTGCGCGAGCCCGGTCACGAACTGATGGGTGTCGGACCGCTTCGCGCGGCGATCGCCGAAAGATATTGCGCCCGAGGACTACCCACCGAACCGAGCCAGATCATGGTGACCAGCGGAGCCCAGCACGCGATCGGGCTGATCCTGGCCAGCCACACCCAGCCCGGCGACCGGGTACTCGTCGAGCAACCCACCTATCACGGCGCGCTGTCGGCGATCTCGACCGCGGGAGCGCGGGCGGTGCCGGTCGCACTCACCGGGGACGGCTGGGAGCTCGATGCCGTACAGGCCGCGCTGCGGCAGCTCGCCCCGAGCCTGGCTTACCTGGTTCCCGACAGTCACAACCCGACCGGTTTCACCATGCCCGCAGCGGAGCGAAAGCGGTTGGGGCAGATCATTTCCGACACGCGCACCCGCACCATCGTCGACGAATCGATCATCGACATGTGGATTGACGAGGCGCCTCCCGAACCGCTGGCGGCCTCGGTCCCCCGCAACGATCTGATGCTGACCGTCGGCTCGATGTCGAAATCGTTCTGGGGCGGTCTGCGGGTCGGCTGGATTCGCGCCGAGCGCGGCACACTGGCCACCATCGCCGCCATCCGGCCTTCGGTGGACCTCGGTACCCCGATCCTCGAACAACTCGCCGCGGCAAAGCTGCTCGAGATGCACGCCGAGGTACTACCGGAACGGCGCGAGATCCTGCGCGTCCGTCGGGAGTTCCTGGTGGCGCTGCTGGCCCGTGAGCTTCCGGACTGGCAGCCCGGGCACGGCCGCGGCGGGATGTCGCTGTGGGTGAAGCTGCCCGCGCCGATGAGCACCGCGTTGTCGGCCGCCGCGATGCGGCTGGGCCTGGATGTGCCCGCCGGCCCGCGGTTCGGGGTGGACGGCACGCTGGAACGGTTCATCCGGCTGCCCTATGCGCTCCCGGAATCCGAACTGGAAGACGCGGTGCACCTGCTGGTGCGGGCCTGGCACAGCATCACCGGCACGCTCAGCGCGCAACCGCAGACGCTGGTGGTCTAGTCAGCGATCAAGGCTGCTGCGACATCGCGTAGCACGTGCTGTAGTGCTCGATGGTGCACGGAATCCCATTCACCGTCGGCAGCTGGCCCGGCTGGTTCGTGATGTTGGTTCCCCCGGCGCTGGGCGCCATCACCGGCGGTGCCACTGCACCCATCCCGCCGCCGGACGAACCGGCCACGCACACACCCTCGAACTTTGTCTGCACCGTTCCCGACGGGCACCGCTTGGCCTCCGCCGGGGCCGCGACCGCCAACTGTCCCAGGACTGCCGCAACGGCGAACGCGCCAACCACGACCGTGTGCTTCAGGTTCGCCATGCCCACACCCTACTTCAGGGTGCCTGCCGGTTCACCCTTCCCGACGTCAGTCCTCGGGGATCTCGACGCGACGCAGCATGCCGTCCTGGGCGTCGGCGGCCTCGATCTCACCGCGGGTGACGCCGAGGATGAACAGCACGGTGTCCAGGTAGGGATGGCTCAGCGACGCGTCGGCGACCTCACGCAACGCAGGTTTGGCGTTGAAGGCGACGCCGAGGCCGGCTGCCGCCAGCATGTCGATGTCATTGGCCCCGTCCCCCACGGCCACGGTCTGTTCCATGGGCACGCCGACCTGCTGGGCGAAATCGCGCAGTGCCTTGGCTTTACCCGGTCGGTCGATGACCTGGCCGATGACCCGTCCGGTCAGCTTGCCGTCGACGACCTCCAGTTCGTTGGCCGCCACGTAGTCCAGCATGAGTTCGTGCGCCAGTGGCTCGATGACCTGGCGGAAACCGCCCGACACCACGCCGCAGTGAAAGCCGAGCCGCCGCAGGGTCCGGATGGTTGTCCGGGCGCCGGGCGTCAACTCCACCTGTTCGGCGACATCGTCGAGCACCGAGGCCGGCAAACCGGCCAGGGTCGCGACCCGGCGGTGCAGCGATTCGGCAAAATCCAGTTCGCCGCGCATCGCGGCTTCCGTCACGGCGGCCACCTGGGCTTCCATGCCGGCCCGGGCGGCCAGCATCTCGATGACCTCGCCCTGGATCAGCGTGGAGTCGACGTCGAAGACGATGAGCCGCTTGGCCCGCCGTGCCAGGCTGTAATCCTCGAGCGCGATGTCGACACCTTCGTCGACCGCCACCTGGGCCAACGCCGTTTGCAGCTGGCTGTAAGCGGCCCCCGCAGGCACCGACACACGGAGTTCCAGGCCCGTCACCGGGTAGTCGGACACCCCGCGGATCGTGTCGATGTTGACGCCCAGACCTGCGACCGCACGGGCCACCACGCTGAACGACTCGGCAGTGATCGGACGGCCCAGCACCACGATCGTGTGGGTCGACGGCTCGCGCATGACAGGCATGTCGTCACTGCGCTCGATCGTGACGTCCAGGCCGAGCCGGTGGATCGCCGTCTCGACGTCACTGCGCAGCGCATCGCCGTCGACCAACTCGACCGGTGCCGCGACCAGCACACCCAAGGTGAGCCGGCCGCGGACCACGACCTGTTCGACGTTGCGGAGATCCACCTGATGGCGGGCGAGCACCTCGAACAGCGCCGATGTGACACCGGGCTGATCGACTCCGGTGACGGTGATCAGTACTGACGAGCGCTCTCGTGGAGCACCGGTCATCGAAACATCCTCGACGTGCTCACCCCCGGATGCTGCCACCCGTCAGCTGGAGCGGTCCGCAGACTCGAGCTCTGGGTGATGTGCGCGGCCCACGTGGGCCTCGGCGCGCATCCGCTCGACCATGTGCGGGTAGTGCAGCTCGAACGCCGGTCGCTCCGAACGGATTCGGGGCAGCTCGGTGAAGTTGTGCCGCGGCGGCGGGCAGGAGGTCGCCCACTCCAGCGAGTTGCCGTAACCCCAGGGGTCATCGACCGTCACCGGCTCGCCGTAGCGCCAGCTCTTGAACACGTTCCACACGAACGGCAGGGTCGAGATGCCCAGGACGAAGGCACCGATCGTGGAGACGACGTTGAGCGTGGTGAAGCCGTCGCTGGGCAGGTAGTCGGCGTAGCGGCGCGGCATGCCCTCGTTACCGACCCAGTGCTGCACCAGGAAGGTGAGGTGGAAGCCGATGAAGGTCAGCCAGAAGTGCAGCTTGCCCAGGCGCTCGTCGAGCAGACGTCCGGTCATCTTCGGGAACCAGAAGTAGATGCCCGCGTAGGTGGCGAAGACGATGGTGCCGAAGAGCACGTAGTGGAAGTGCGCGATGACGAAGTAGCTGTCGGTGACGTGGAAGTCGATCGGCGGGCTGGCCAGCAGCACGCCCGACAGGCCGCCCAGCAGGAAGGTGATCAGGAAGCCGACCGAGAACAGCATCGGCGTCTCGAACGTCAACTGGCCCTTCCACATTGTTCCGATCCAGTTGAAGAACTTGATGCCGGTCGGGACCGCGATCAGGAACGTCATGAAGGAGAAGAACGGCAGCAGGACCGCGCCGGTGGCGTACATGTGGTGAGCCCACACCGCGATCGACAGGGCCGCAATGCTGATGGTCGCGTAGATCAGCGTGGTGTAACCGAAGATCGGCTTGCGGCTGAACACCGGGAAGATCTCGGACACGATGCCGAAGAACGGCAGCGCGATGATGTACACCTCGGGGTGACCGAAGAACCAGAACAGGTGCTGCCACAACAGGACACCACCGTTGGACGGGTCGTAGATGTGTGCGCCCAGGTGGCGGTCGGCGGCCAGACCGAACAGCGCGGCGGTCAGGATCGGGAACGCGATCAGCACCAGGATCGAGGTCACCAGGATGTTCCAGGTGAACACCGGCATGCGGAACATCGTCATACCGGGCGCACGCATGCAGACCACGGTGGTGATCATGTTGACGCCACCGAGGATGGTGCCCAGACCACCGACGGCCAGACCCAGGATCCACAGGTCACCGCCGGCACCCGGCGAGTGGATGGCGTCGGTCAGCGGCGAGTAGGCCGTCCAACCGAAGTCCGCGGCACCGCCCGGCGTGATGAAGCCGCCCAGGGCGATCAGCGCGCCGAACAGGAACAGCCAGAACGACAGCGCGTTCAGTCGCGGGAACGCCACGTCGGGCGCGCCGATCTGCAGCGGGAGCACCAGGTTGGCGAACCCGAACACGATCGGGGTGGCATAGAACAGCAGCATCACCGTGCCGTGCATGGTGAACAGCTGGTTGAACTGCTCATTGCTCAGGAACTGCAACCCAGGCATCGCCAGCTCGGTACGCATGAACAGCGCCATCAGACCGCCGATGAAGAAGAAGGCGAAGCAGACGACGCAGTACATGATGCCGATCAACTTGTGATCGGTCGTCGTGATGAGCTTGTAGATCAGGTTGCCCTTGGGGCCCATCCGTTCCGGAAAAGGACGACGTGCCTCGAGTTCTCCGATTGGGGGCGCTTCGGCTACCAAGAGATCCTCCAAAGATTCGTCGGGAAATCCCGCATATCGACCTGAATCCTAACGCTCCCGGCGGCCTGTGCGCCCGTGGGTCCTACAAACCGTCGTACTGAGTCGCTCCCTGGAGTCGCGACTTTCAGCCGCGAGGCCCTGACCAGCGATAAGACGATGAATGCTACCGTCGCCCGGTGCTGACCAACCGACCCCGCGCCACCGTCGCGGTGATCGCCGCGGCCGCGACACTCGCCAGTGGGTGCGGCTCTGCCGAGCAGACGCAACAGGCGCAGACGTCGATGACCACCAGTGTCACCAAGATCGCCGACGCCGGCGTGCTGGGTAATCAGCGCCGCCCCGACGAATCCTGCGCGGCCGAGCCGGCCGCCGCCGATCAGTCGGCACGAGAGGTCCGCAACGCGCGCGCCGAAGGTGCCGATATTCCGGAGTCCACCGAGGTGCGTGGCGACCCGCAGCGCATCGTCGCGCTGTCCGGGGACCAACTGGATGCGCTGTGCGCGCTGGGCCTGCAGTCGCGCATCGTCGCGGCGGCACTTCCGGATGGTTCGTCCGAGCAGCCCTCCTATCTGGGGGCCGTCGTGCACGGGGTCGCCCCGGCAGGTTCCCGGAACGCGCCGGACCTCGAGGCCATCAAGTCGGCCAACCCGGAGCTGATCCTCGGTTCCGCGAGCCTCACCCCTGCATCGTTCGGCGCGCTGTCGGCGATTGCCCCGACCGTGTTCACCGGGGCGCCCGGGGCCGCCTGGCGCGACACACTGCGCGCGGTGGGTGAGGCGACAGGTCGCCGGGACGCCGCGGCCGACCTGATCGCGAAGTTCGACGACGCCGCCCGCGATACCGGCGCGCAGAACGACGCCGGGCATTTCCAGGCGTCGGTGGTGCAACTGACCGAGAACAGTGTCCGGGTGTATGGCGCCGACACCTTCGCTGGCAGCGTACTGGCCGCGGTGGGATTGGATCGCCCTGCCGCGCAACGGTTTACCGACAAACCCTACGAGGAGCTCGGCACCGCCGACGCCGATTACCGCAGCGCCGATGCGGATATCGTCTACGTCTCGTTCGCGTCCGCGGCAGCCAAGGACAACGCACCCAAGATCCTGGAAAGCCCGGCCTGGCGGGCCCTGTCGGCGGCCAAGGACAACCGGGTGTTCGTGGTGAACAACGAGGTCTGGCAGACCGGGCAGAACATCGTGGCCGCCCGCGGCATCCTTGATGACCTGCGCTGGGTGAACGCCCCGATCAACTGATCCGGCCGTCGACTCCGTACACGGCCTGTTGGCCGAATTGGCCGGTGGCCAGCGACCCGTCGGGTAGCACCAGTTCCCCGGCCTGCATGCGGCGGCGCAGATACGTGAAGGTCTGCGCGGTCTGGGCGAACAGATGCTCACCGGCTCGCAGCGCCGGACGCCGCGAGCCGTCGCCCGTGACGAACCGGGGCAGCGGTTTCACCTCGGTGTGATAGTCGACGTTGAAGAACAGCGGGAACGAATAGCGCTCCTGCGCGACTCGGCGCACCCGGTGACTGGTCGCCACGAATGTTCCGTTGGTCCACAGTTCGAGCAGATCGCCGATGTTGACGACGAACGTCCCGTCCAGCGGCGGCACATCGATCCACTCGCCGGCGCCATTGAGCACCTCCAGGCCGGGCGCGGTGGGTTTGAGCAGCGTGAAGCACTCGTAGTCCGTATGCGCGCCGATGCCCTGTCCGTCCTGCGCGTCCGCGTTGTACGGGTAGTGCATCAACCGCAGTTGGCTGGGCGTTTTCGTGGTGTGCCGGGAGAACACCTCGGGGTCCTCCCCCAGCGCCACCGCGAACGCCCACAACAGTTGCCGGCCAACATCGATCGCAGCCTGGTAGTACGCCGTCACCGCTTCGGCGAATCCGGGGAGTTCGGGCCAGGTGTTCGGTCCGAGCATCGGGTTGCCCGCCAGATGGTCGGGGTCGTCGGCCGGCAGGTCCAGTGCGGTGTCGAAGGCTTCCTTCAGGTCGGGCGGGCTGTCGGATTCGAGACCTTCCTCCCCTACCGGGACGTAACCGCGGTGACACTGGGACAGCCCGATGTAGCTGCGCATCTTCTCCTCCATCGGCAGGGCGAAGAACTGCTTGGTGACAGCGAGCATCCGGTCGAATACCGCTTCCTCGATGCCGGATCCGCTGATGTAGAAGAAGCCGACCTCTCGGGCCGCCGTGCCGATCTCGGCCGCGACCCGTTCCCGCTCGTCACGCCGCGCCGAACGCAGCCCACTGATGTCGACGATCGGCACGGACATGAACGCCGCCAACGATGATGTGCCACTCACAGATTCACTGTCCCTTCAGTTCGTTCCACGACCCAGCGCACGCCGTTGGCCTGAATCTGCTGACCTTCCAAGTCGATCGCGAGTGCGGCCCATCGCGGCCCGCCCACCGTGTCGATCACCACCTCACCGGCGCCCAGCCACGCGAAGATCGGGCCGACCCGCACCAGGATGGCCTGGCCTCCGTCGGGCGCCCGCAGGAAGAACCCGCCGCGCGGAGTCGTCGGACCGAGCTCCCGCACCCAGTGCTCGACGTAGTCCTCATGCACCCCGGTCTCGATCAGAGTGTCTCCTTCCCAACGCATCTCACCCTCGTCGGGAGCCGGGCCCGACGGCACCAGCTCGACATCACGGCGCCAGGAGAAGACGGTGCCGCGCTGGACCAGCTCACCGCCGAAGCCCCGAGAGTCGACGTAGGCGCTGCCGGCCTGCAACCACGCGATGTCTGTCCCGGTGTCACGTGATCCGTCGGCCTCGATCAGCAAGGTGCGCCGCCACAGTCCGGCACACTCCGCGGCCATCACCGGCTTCATGAGAATTCCTGTTCCAGCCCGTGGGAAACCGGACCGAAGCGCTCGTGAAAGTGCTCGGTCAGCCCGGGCCACACCTCCGGGTCATGGCCGGGAATCAACTGATATCCCTTGTCGCGCGCCAGCTTCTTGAGCTTGCGGATCGGTTCGACCGTTTCCTCGGGATCGACGTCGATGAACCCGCCGATCGGGAG
The DNA here is from genome assembly GCF_004762045.1 of Mycobacterium sp. DL99. GTDB lineage: Bacteria > Actinomycetota > Actinomycetes > Mycobacteriales > Mycobacteriaceae > Mycobacterium. Next base: position 2,265,950 of record NZ_SJOM01000007.1, on the reverse strand, counting down.
TTCGTGCTCGATGTTCTCCGTGAGATCTGCGGCATCGAACGCGAATACGAACCCGCCGCCGCCGACTGACTCATCGAGCTCCACCGCGAAACTCTGATGCCCCGGCGTGTGTCCGTACGTCGGGATCGCGGTGACGCCGGGTGCGATCGTGGCCTCGCCGTCGGCCAGCCGCCAGTCGATGTTCGGATCGTCGAAGTCCACCCGGACGATCGCATTGCGTTCCGGCTCAGGGTGGTTGGACAGACCGTATTCGAGCTCACGGCGTTGGGCGTGCACCGGGACCTTGCCGGCGAACAGCTTGAGCCCACCGGCATGGTCGTGGTGCAGATGGCTCACCGCGACGGTGTGGATGTCGTCGAAGTCGACTCCGACCTCGGCGAGCCGTTGCTCGATCGGCTCGCCGGGCCCCGGGAGCACCGGTCGGTACTCCACGGTCGGGAAGAACCGGCGATACAACGCGGGGTCACGCACGAGTGCGGTGTTGAACCCCGTGTCGAGCAGCACCCAGCCGCCATCGGTCTGAAGCAGCACGCCCGGAACGGGTTCACGCATGCGCTCCGCGGCCGGCGCTCCGTACACCGACACCGATTTCGGCAGTTCCTCCCAACCCAGGGTGAGCAGAATGATGTGGCGGACTCCGCTCCTGCGGACCAGCGTCGCCATCAGCCCACCGACAGCGCGGCGAGCCGCAACGAATTGGGGTTGGTAACCACGTGGGACTGTTCGACACCCTTGAGCCAGGGCTGGGCCACCATGAAGTCGTTGACGTCGGCGATGTTGAGCCAGCAGCCGGTCTTCACCGCTTCCAGCCCGGCCCGTGAGAACACCGCGGAGTCACCGGTGGGCAGGCCACCGGCCAACGCCTCGGTGACCGGCGGTGCCGAGCAGCCCAGATAATTCAGGCCGCCGTCGGCATCCCACGTGATGTGTCCCCAGGTGTACGGCGACGGGGCGTCGGGCCACGCCAGCGCGGTGAAGATCTCCGGAGCCGATTGACCGTCGGTGCCGACCCAGCCGTAGATTTCTGACGTCGGGTAGGCCTGTACCTTGGCGGTCAATCCTGCAGCGGCAAGTTGTGTCTGAAGCAGATTGCTGACCAGTTGATTGTCTGGATTGCTCGAGTCGTAGCCGATCGTGATCGCTTTCTGGTCGGCGGGCAGTGCCCCTGCGATGCCGCTGAGCACCGACGGATCGTGAGCCACGGCCTGATTGGCGAAGTCCGAGGCCATCATGTTGGGCGGATAGATCTGTCCGGCCACATCACCGCGCCCGAAGTACGTCTGCTTGACCAGCTCGTCGACGTTGATCGCCTGCAGCACCGCAGTGCGGTTCTTGGCGTCGGCCATCATGCCCTTGTGCGGGTTCACGTAAAGGTAGTTGGACATCATGGTCGGCAGCGAGTAATTGGCGAACGCCTTGTTGTCCAGGTACGACTGGACCGCTGACGAGGGCAGGTCATGCAGGATCGCGGCGAGCTGCCCGTTGTTGAACTGGAGTTGTTGGGCCGAAACGTCGGTGATCACCGGCATCTCGACCTTCTCGAAGTACGGCTTGGCACCCCAGTACTCCGGAAATGACGCCAGTGCATAGCGTGATCCGACCTCCGCCGCGGTGAGCGTGTACGGGCCGGTCCCCAGATCGTGATTCGTCAGATAGCTCTGTGCGTGATCGGAGCCCGCGTTCTGCTGCAGGCCCTGAGGACTCAGCATCCTGGGCCCGTAGGCGCACGCCAGGTAGTCGAGGAAGGCCGCGTTGGGCGCCTTCAGCGTGATGGTGACGTCGTAATCACCGTGTGGGGTAACCGATTCCACGTCCTTGACCATGTAGGCCGGCCCCTGATTGACCGCCAGCCTGCGATCGAACGACGCCTTGACAGCCTCCGCGGTGAACGGGGTGCCGTCATGGAACTTGACGCCCTGGCGCAGCTTGAAATCGAACACTCTGTTGTCCGGCGATGCTTTCCACTCGGTGGCCAGCAGAGGTTCCAATACGGGCTTGTCGGTTCCCGCCTGGTACTGCAGCAGCCCCTCGTAGATATTGGTGGTCAGCAGCAGGCCCTGGCCGGCGTAGTAGATGTCAGGGTCGGGTGGCTGACCGGGGTCCTGCAGGAACGAAAGGTGCAGCACCTTGTCGGTCGGTGCCGCGCTGGGTGTGCCGCTCCCGGAATCCGAACCGCCACAGGCGCTCAGCATCAACGCCGCCACCGCACTCACGGCGGCCATGGTCGTCCATCGGTTGATCATCGTGCGGCTCCTTCGAGAACGGGCTGGGACGTGGCGAATTCTGTGAAGGCGGCCAGGATCTCGTCGGAGGTTCGTAGCGCACCGGTCTGCAGGTACTCCATGGCGTCGAGCGCGGCATCGTGCCGGTACTGCGACGACCCGCCCACGCAGTCGGTGACGACGCGCACGTAGAAGTCACGCTGGTGGGCGTCGGCGAAGGTGTAGTGCACACACACGTCGGTGAGTCCGCCGATGAGGATGAGCGTCGACGCCTTGAGACCGGACAGGACGATCTCGAAATCCGTTCCGATGAACCCGGAGTAGCGCCGCTTCACGATGTGGAACTCGTCGGGCAGTGGCCGCAGGGTCGGTTCCAGGTCGGTGCCGGGCTGGCCCTCGACGCAGTGGACGCCCTCGGTGCCGTCTAGCTCGCGGCCGAAGTCGATGCCGCTGGGCCGGTGGACCTCCTGGAAGAACACCACCGGCACATCAGCCGAACGCGCTGCGGCGAGCAGCTTCTCGGCGACGGTGACGCGCTCGGCATGACCGGGCATCACCGGAATCCCGGCGTCCTGGGCCGACATTCCACCGCCCTCCTGTATGTCGACCACGACAAGTACTGGATTACCCACGATGAGTGGCTGTTTGGGCACCTAACCTCCTATTACTGCGATACGGGGATCGGCTGCCGCCTGGAGCAGGTCCACGGCGGTGTTGATGACTACATAGAGCGCACCCAACATCAAGGTGACGCCCGCGATGGCCGGGAAGTCGGCAACCGGGATGCTCTGGGCGATGTACTGGCCGATTCCCGGCCACCCGAAGACCTGCTCGACGACGAGCACGCCCGAGAACATCAGGCCCACTTGAAGACCCGTCATCGACAACGCAGACCCGACGGAGTTGCGCAGCACGTGCCGCGTCATGATCTGGCCCTCCGACAGCCCCTTGGCCCGGGCGGTCCGTGCGTAGTCGCTGTCGATGTCGGTCATCAGGCTGCTGCGCAGTACCCGCCCGATCGCCACGGCCGGGCCGATCGCGATCACGAGGGCCGGCAACATCAGGTGCTGTACGGCATCGGCCACCACGTCGAACCGGCCGTGCAGGAGGCCGTCGACGGTGAGCAGGCCCGTCGGCCCGGTAGGTGGATTCGACACCGCGATGCGCCCATTGGCCGGAACCCAGCCCAACTCCTGGTAGAACACGATCAGCCCGAGGATGCCGAGCAGGAACATCGGCGCCGCGGCACCGGTGAACAGCACCGCCCGAAGCACCTGGGCACCCGGCCATTTCAGCGTGGTGCTGAAGGCCAGCAGGGCCGCCAGCACCAGCGCGATGGCGATCCCGAAGATCGCGAGTTCCAAGGTGGCCGGCAGGAAGCTGCCGAGGTCCGACAACACCGGGTGACGGGTGCGGTAGGAGGTTCCGAGATCACCGGTCACCGCATTGGTCAGGTAGTGCCAGAACTGCACGAGCACCGGCTGGTTCAAGCCGAGTTCCTCGCGTCTGGCGGCGACCGCCTGGGCCGAGGCCTGTGCACCCAACTGCGCCTTCACGGGGTCCAGCGGCGAGACGTGCTGGAGCACGAACATCACTCCGGTAAGGGCGATCAGGATGGCGATCATCGCACCCAGCCGGGAAGCCACGAAAGTCTTCATTCGAATCCTCCTCACTCACCGGTTCTTCATCAGGTTGCGCAGACAGTCCCCGGCGATGTTTCCGACGAGCGCCAGAACCAGGACACCGAGACCCGGCATCACCGGAATCCACCACTGCTGCAGGAAATAACTGAGGTTGCGGGCCGAGTCGGCACCCAGTTCGGGTGCCGGCGCGGCCTGCCCGAGCCCGAGGAACGACAGTGCCGCCACGGTGAGGATCAGGGTGCCCAGATCCAGGCTGGCGGCGACGAGGGCGCTCGGCACCGCACCCGGAAGCAGGTGCCGCGTCGCAAGCCGGAATCGGCTCACCCCAGCGAGTTTGGCGGCCTCGACGTGTGGACGGGCAGCCAGGCGAGCAATCTCGCCGCGTACCAACCTGGCGTAGAACGGCCACCAGACGATCGACACCGCGAACAGGGTGTGCACGAAACTCGGTCCGAGCGCGGCGACTACGGCGATCGCAAGCACCGGGGCGGGCAGGGACAGGAACCCGTCGGTGATGCGCATCAACACCGAGTCGATCCAACCTCCGGACGCGCCGGCGATCAGGCCGATCAACCCGCCGATCGCGAGTCCGGCAGCGACCACGACCAGCGCGGCGAACCAGCTGGAACGGGCGCCGTAGAGAACTCGGGACAGGATGTCGCGGCCGACGCTGTCGGTGCCGAGCAGAAACCCGTTCTTGCCAGGCGCTTGCAGCGGCATGCCCACCGGTGTGAGCGGGTCGTGCGGGGCGATCAGCGGCACCGCGATGACGAGCATCGTCAGCACGATCACCATCGAGAATCCGGCCCAGTTGAGCACCGTGGACCGTGGCCACGACCGCGACAACCACGGGCGTGCACGCCCGCTCGCCAACGTGGGGAACGCAACGGCTATCGCCATCAGACCGCCCGCCTTTCGATACACGCAACGTGATGGGGGTTGCCCGGTGTGCCCTCCAACCGGACGTCGAGTTCGCTACCGCCGCACGCCGGTATCGAGATCGGACATCTCGGGTGGAACGCGCAGCCATCCGGCGGTGACAGTGGGCTGGCGGGCTCGCCTGCCAGTACGCGTGATTCGCGGCCCAGGTCGGGGATCGCGTCGACGAGTGCCCGGGTGTACGGATGGGCCGGGTCGCCGATCACCTGATCTGCGGGTCCGATCTCGACGATGCGACCCAGATACATCACGGCGATCCGGTCGGCCACCACCCGGGCGACGGACAGGTCGTGGGTGACGAAGACGACGGACATGTCCAGACTGCGGCGCAGATCCCCGATCAGGTTGAGGACCGAAGCCGCCAGCGACACGTCGAGCGCGCTGGTCGGCTCGTCGCACAGCAGAACCGACGGTGGCACGACGGTGGCCCGCGCCAGCGAAACCCGTTGGCGCTGCCCGCCGGACAGCTCCCCTGAACGCGCTTTGGCCACCTCGGCCGGCAGACCGACCCGTTCGAGTACCTCCGCCACGGCGGTGCGGCGCTGAGCCGCCGGCATCTTGGTGCCGCGCAACCGCTCGGCGATCAACTCACCGACCGACAGCCATGGTGTCAGTGAGGCGCCCGCGTCCTGGAAGACCATCTGTGGTCGTTGACCGCCGGCCACCTGGACGGATCCCGAGGTCGGACTCTCCAGCCCGGCGATGATTCGCAACAGTGTGGACTTGCCTGAGCCGCTCTCCCCGACCAGGGCCACGGACTCGCCCTGGCGCACACGCATGGTCACGCCGCGCAGCGCGTGCAGCTTTCCGTGATTGTCGGCCGAACGATCCAGCCATCGTCGCGACACCGCGAACGTCTTGGCGACATTGGCCAGCGCCACGGCCGGTGGCTGCTCGGCGCTGTCCGCCACCTTGGCCGGGAACAAATCTGCGGCCTTCGCTGTCGAGGGCCCTACCACGCCGGCGATGTCCGCCATCGGCCGGACACACGCACTGACTCGTTGGGGCGCAACGACAACGGGCTCCGGTAGCGACGTTGAACAGCCCCCGGAGGCCACGGCACACCGCGGCTCGAAGGCACATCCGGGCAACGGCGAGGCCGGGCTGGGCACCGAGCCGGGCAGCGCGGCGAGCTTCCGGTTACGTGCGGTATCCAGGGTGAGCCGGCTGCCGAGCAGTCCTTTGGTGTAGGGATGGGCCGGGTTGGCCAGCACCTCGGCGGCGGGGCCGATCTCGGCTATGCGCCCCGCGTAGAGCACCGCGATGCGATCCGAGATCTGCGCAGCAACGCCCAGGTCGTGGGTGATCAGCACGATGCTGCAACCGATCTCGTCCCGCAGCCGCTGCAGCAGCCGCAACACCTGGGCTTGAACGGTGACATCGAGCGCTGTGGTCGGTTCGTCGGCGATGACGAGTTCGGGGTCCCCCGCGACCGCCATCGCAATCATCACGCGCTGACGCAGCCCGCCGGAGAGTTCGTGCGGATATGCCCGCATCCGGCGCTTGGGCTCCGGAATACCGACCGCGGTGAGCAGGCGCAGCGCCTCTTGCTCGCTGCCGGCCGCCTCGGCCACCTGCTTGCCGATACGCATGGTCGGGTTGAGCGAGGTCATCGGATCCTGGAACACCGCGCCCAGGTCGAGGCGGCGCACCTTGCGCAACGCCTTGGTTCCGCCGTTCACCATGTCGGAGTTCACCACCCGGACCGACCCGCCGATCTTGGCGCTCTTGGCCAGCAGGCCGAGCATCGTGAACCCCAGAACGGTTTTGCCGGAACCGGATTCACCGACCAGACCAACGATCTCCCCCGGGGCGATGGTGAGGGAGACTCCGCGCAGCGCGTGGATGTCGCGGCCATTGCGACGAAAGGTGACGTGTAGGTCGTCGATGGTGGCAACCGGCTGTGGCGGTGAGAGTGACGTCGGCTCAGCGTGTATCGCCGAGTCGTCAGTCGCGGGGTCATCTGCGCCGAGATCCGCGGGGAAGGTCATGTCGATCGTGACCTCAGCCATCGTGGGCCTCCCAGAAGCGATTTGGCTGTTCCGCGTCACCACCCTGTGCCGCAGCCTGTCGAGCGACAGTTTTCCCCGGCGGCGGCGTCACTGGGTGTCACAGGCGTTAATGAGGTGTAAAGGAATTGACGGGCCCGGTAACCGTCACGTGTCGCGCGTTTCTATCGAGTGACCGATACCCCCTGCGCTGGCTGTTCGCGGCTGAAGAGCCAACCATGGCCCTATGGCAGGAAGACCACGGGTACACGCCCAGCGTCGGCAGGGGCACACCGCTCGTGACGAAATCCTCGACGCCGCAGGGGAATTGTTCACCGCAACCGGCTACGCGGGTACTTCGACGCGGGCGATCGCCGAGGCGGTCGGTGTCCGCCAGGCATCCCTGTACCACTACTTCAAGACCAAGGACGACATCTTGTGCGCACTGCTCGAGCAGACCGTTGCGCCGACCCTCGAGTTCATCCCGAGCCTGCTGGGCACCGAACCCGCTTTGACCGCCGATGAACATCTGCACGCATTGGCGGCGTTCGACGGCGCGCAACTGATGTCCGGGAGGTGGAACCTCGGTGCGCTCTACCTGCTGCCCGAATTGCGTGAAGCCAAGCTCGAACCGTTCTGGTCGGACCGGGAGCGGTTACGGCTGCACTATCTGTCTGTGAGTCGCGCACTGAGCCGGCGGACCGGCGTTCACGAAGCAGCCGCCGACCTCCCGTTCCGGCTCGTCGAATCGTTGGTCAACGTGTGGTCGATGCCGCCCGGTCCGAAACGTTCCGATATGCCGTTCCACGTGGCGGATGCCTGCATGCGCGTCCTGGGCATTCCTGACGATGCGGCCGCAGCCCTGCGTTCTCGTAGCCACCGGGAGATCGACAGGCATAACAGGAACAGCGCATCCGACCCGTAGTCTGCATTGCATGTTCCACGTCCTCACCACGACTTACGTGCAACCCATCGACGTCGTCGACCAGACCCGCCCCGCGCACGTCGCGTGGCTCAAGGAGGAAGTGGCCGCGGGCCGCATCCTGTTGGCCGGACGTCTGGAATCAGCGACCGGCGCGGTCCTGGTCACTGGGGACCTCAGCGAAGAGGAGGTAGAGGACGTCATCGCCCGCGACCCCTACAGCCTGGCCGGGCTCATTCGCTGCGAGCGCGTGTCCTTCAACGGGTCGGTCCGCGCACCCGGGTTGTGACCCGCGCCCGGCTTCGATCGGGGAGATTTGTCACACCGGCGGCGGGACTATCGCCGCTGCCTGCGTCGTTGCATCTACGAGCCTGCCGCTCAGGCAGTATTCAGTTAACCGGACTAACCTTTTCCGGGATACGCACAGACGACGAGCAAAGAGGGCTTTGATGAGCACTGTTTATGCCTATGCCGCCAATTCGGCGACCGAACCGCTGGCCAAGACCACCATCACCCGCCGTGAAGTAGGGCCTCATGACGTGGCCTTCGACATCCATTTCGCAGGCATCTGTCACTCCGACATCCACACCGTGAAGGGCGAGTGGGGCACCCCCAACTACCCCGTGGTGGCCGGTCATGAGATCGCCGGCGTGGTGACCGCCGTGGGCTCGGAGGTCACCAAGTACAAGGTCGGCGACCATGTCGGTGTCGGCTGCTTCGTCGACTCCTGTCGGGAGTGCGACAACTGCAAGGCCGGGCTGGAGCAGTACTGCACCGGCGGCGGCATGATCGGCACCTACAACGCGACCGGGCGCGACGGCACCCCGACCTACGGCGGCTACAGCGGCGCGATCGTCGTCGACGAGAACTACGTCCTGCGCATCCCCGATTCGATTCCTCTGGACAAGGCCGCTCCCCTGCTGTGCGCCGGCGTCACGCTGTTCTCACCGCTGCGCCACTGGAACGCCGGGCCAGGCAAGAAGATCGCCGTGATCGGCCTCGGCGGCCTGGGCCACATGGGAGTCAAGCTCGCACACGCGATGGGCGCGCACGTCACCGTGCTGTCACAGTCGCTGAAGAAGATGGAAGACGGCCTGCGACTGGGCGCCGACGAGTACTACGCGACCAGCGACCCGGACACCTTCCGCAAGCTGGCCGGCAGCTTCGACCTCATCCTCAACACCGTGTCGGCCAATCTCGACCTCGGCGCCTACCTGGGCCTGCTCAAGACCGACGGCACGCTGGTGGAGCTCGGAGCGCCGGAGAAGCCGCTGGTGGTGCCGTTCTTCCCGCTCGGCGCCTACCGCCGCAGCCTGTCCGGTTCGATGATCGGCGGCATCCCGGAGACCCAGGAGATGCTCGACTTCTGCGCCGAGCACAACGTGACCCCCGAGATCGAGGTCATCCAGCCCGATTACATCAACGAGGCCTACGAGCGGGTGCTGGCCAGTGATGTGCGGTACCGCTTCGTGATCGACACCGCCTCGCTGCGCGGCTAGTCAGTACCAGGAGCTGCGCCGTCGTGGCCGGCGTCGGACACCAGGTCGACGCCGGCGAGCGGCCAGCCCGCAGCGGCCAGTTTGGCCGCCACCCGCTGAATGTTCTCCGGACCGGCGTCGTGGTCGGTGACTTCGGCGATGAATTCCGCGATGTCGTCGCGGTCGATGGGATGGTCGACGTCGGCAGGTGCCGCAGCCTCAGCGAGGTTGCGCACCACCTCGGCCACCTGTTCCTCGGTCAGCGGGGTGGCCCGCAGCAGCGCGAGCAGAGGCACGCGATCGGTGCCCGGCACGCCTTCCGGGTAGCCGGCGCGCAGCCAGTTCAGGACCGAGATCAGCAGCGACTTTGTTGACACCCGACTAAGTTTCGCGGTTGCGAGGCCGACCCACCACTGGAGGAGCCGACAGTTGGGCGGCCATTCATTCGTGGTTCACCGCCAAATACAATCCCGCTGAGCGCAACCGGTGACCGTCCACCGCTGTCCCGGCATTCTCGGCGCAGTGACCCGTGTGATCCGTTTCAACGCTTTTGACATGAACTGCGTCGCCCACCAGTCGCCGGGCTTGTGGCGTCATCCAGACGATCAGTCCTGGCGCTACAAAGACATCACCTACTGGACCGAGCTGGCGAAGTTGTTGGAACGCGGGCGTTTTGACGGCCTGTTCATCGCGGACGTGCTGGGCACCTACGACGTGTACGGGGCCAGCGACGAAGCGGCGATCCGTCAGGCCGCCCAGATCCCGGTCGGCGACCCGATGCTGCTGGTATCGGCGATGGCGCTGGTCACCGAGAATCTGGGGTTCGGAATCACCACCGGTACCGGATTCGAGCATCCGTATCCGTTCGCCCGGCGGATGTCGACGCTCGACCATCTGACCAACGGCCGGGTCGGCTGGAACATCGTCACCGGGTATCTTCCTGCGGCAGCACGCAATATGGGCCAGACCGACCAACCGGCGCACGATGCCCGCTACGACCATGCCGACGAGTACCTCGAGGTGCTCTACAAGTTGTGGGAGGGCTCCTGGGAGGACGACGCGGTGGTGCGCGACGCCGAACGCGGAGTCTTCACCGACCCGGCCAAGGTGCACCATATCGGTCATTCCGGCACTCATTTCAGCGTCCCCGGGGTGCATCTGGCCGAACCGTCGCTGCAGCGCACGCCGGTCATCTACCAGGCCGGTTCCTCGCCGCGCGGGGTCCGCTTCGCCGCGGAGAACGCCGAGGCGATCTTCACCGCCGCTCCCACCAAAGCCCTTCTGCGCGAAACAGTTTCCACGATACGGGCCGAGCTTGAGTTGGCGGGCCGGGATCCGTACTCGGCCAAGATATTCAACCTCACGACCATCATCACCGGCGAGACCGACGAAGAAGCCCACGCCAGGCACGCCGAGTATCTGGCCTACGGCGATCCCGAGGGCGCACTGGTGTTCATGTCCGGGTGGATGGGCGTGGATCTGGCCCGTTACGGCCTCGACGAACCGATCGGCAATGTCGATTCCAACGCAATCCTGTCCGCGGTCAAGGCATTTCAGTCCGCTTCGGACAAGGGCGGTGAGTGGAATGTGCGGGATATCGCCGAGTGGGGTGAAATCGGCGGCATGGGGCCGCGCATCGTCGGGTCGGGTGTGCACGTCGCCGATACCCTGCAGGAGTGGGTCGAGGAGACCGACGTCGACGGCTTCAACCTGGCCTATGCGATCACGCCGGGATCCTTCTCGGAATTCATCGAGCACGTCGTTCCGGTCCTCACCGAGCGCGGTGCCTACCAGCCGGCATACGCGCCGGGCAGTCTGCGCAACAAGCTGCTGGGGCACGGCGATCGCCTGGCCGATGAGCATCGCGGTGCCAGTTACCGCGTGGGAGGGCAGAATTCGACCATCATCGAACGCCCGTCGACTCTGCCGTCCTCGTCAGCATCGACGGCTGCCCAGCCCGCGCGGGGCCGCTGACTCAGCGCGGCGCGGCCTGGACGTTGGTGGGCTGCGACCCCAACGTCGACGGTGGCAGTTCGGTCTGTTCCACGCCGGGGGTGCCAAGCTGACCGGCCAGCCACGGTAGGGCGGCGCCAAACGCGTTGGCGGCGAATGCCCAGTCGTGGCGGCCCGGCGCGGTCTGCACCGAGCACGTGATGGCGTCCGCGCGGGCCGCGCCGCACAGCGTGCTCGCGGCGACGTCCTGAGCCTCGGGATTCGCCGTGGGATCGTGCGTGTTCGCACCACGCTGCGAGATCGGCACCTCGAACCACGCCGTGACATCGGAGTACGGGCCGTGGCGGCGCATGATGGTGACCGGGTCGTAGGCCGCCCACGCGTCGGCGTCCCCACCGAAGAGCCGGTTGATCGTCTGCGTCTTGTCGCCGGTGTTGGGTCGCAGGTCCCCAGCGATGTCGATGAATGACCTGAACATATCCGGGTGCATCAGGGTCAGGTCCACCGCGCAGGTACCACCCATCGACCAGCCTGCGATCCCCCACCCGTCACGATCGGGGCGCACACCGAAGTTCGAGATGAGATACGGAACAACGTCTTTGGTCAGGTGGTCGGCGGCATTGCCCCGGACGCCGTTGACGCACTCGGTGTCGTTGGTGAATGAGCCGGTGGCATCGACGAATACGAACACCGGCGCGTTGCCGTCGTGGGCGGCCGCGAAGCCGTCGAGGATGCCCAGCACGTTACCTGCGCGTAGCCAGTCGGCTGGGGTGTTCAGTTGCGAGCCGATCATCATCACGGCCGGAAGTTGCGGCGGCGGATTGCCGGCGAACCAGGCCGGCGGCAGGTAGACGAGTTCACCGCGGTGGCTGAACCCCGAATCCGTCGAGTCGATGGTGACCGGGACCAGAACGCCGCTTGTCGGCCGGAAGTGGGCGAGCTGCATCTTCGTCACGGTCAACCGGTCCGTCTGCCCCGGCAGTGGGCTCGAGGTGAGCTGCTTCCACGCGGCGTCCACAGTCGGGAAATATCCGACCCAGATGTTCAGTGTCAGCACACAGGCCAGCCCGCAAACCCCGACCGCCGCGACCGACGCGGTCCGTCGCCACCATCGGGCACTCACCCAACCCAGCAACGCAACCCCGGCGGCCAGCGCGGTCAATGCGATCCAGACCCACAGCTCCGGTGGCCCGGCGTTGCCCGCTACCCCGATCGAGTCGATATACCAGTAGGTCACGGCCGCCAGCACCGCCGCCGTGACCACGAGCGCCGGCAGCAACCTACGGCGCCAGCGCGGCGAGCGCCAGCCCACCGCGGCTCCCAGCAGCAGGGCCGCGATCGCCTGCACGGCAAATGGGAACCAGCCGTGGATCAGCGAGATCTGTGCAATGAGCTGGTACATCAGCTCATTTCCTATCAACGCCAGCTGTCAACTCGCTGAGTGGTTTCTGCATGGGCAGGTGCACGCCACGACGTCGTCATCGCCCGCCGTCCCGGCCGGAACCGCCGGTGCGGTGGGTATTTCTGATCCAATCACGTTGCGACGCAACCAAATCCAACAACGCGTCCCGGGGGGCCGTGGTCGGTAGGACCGCGCACCTCCACGCCTGGGAGCCTCTGCAGGCTCCGGTACTACCAGCGAAAGTGTGACTCTCAGATCACGCCGGATATCTCGGCTTCCAGCGGGATGTTGCAGCGATTGCGCAGGTCCAGCGCCGGCGCCCGGATCGCGTCGAGCTCGGCGCGTACCTGCGGATTCTGGTTGAGGTAGTCCTTCGTCTGCGCGGCTGTCGCCGACTTGCTCTGCCCCTGCAGCCCGGTGAAGAACGCGTTGACGTCCGGGTGGGTGAACAAGTAGCCGGTCATGTTTGTCGAAACACTTGCCATCACGGCGGTCACGTCAGCAGTTGTGCAGTTCGGCGCCTCGGCGGAGGCGGTTGCCGACGCGCTCAGGATTACCGCCGCCGTTCCCAGTGCCGCCGCGGTGGCACGGCCAAGCGATTGCATTGCAGGCTTCATGCGACTCCATCAATCATCGGTTCCGGTTTACGAGCTGCGGTTAATGTTTGCATGCAACCATATCGTGCGTGACAATCAGGTGCACGGATCGAGATAACCAGCGGGTCAGCAGGTGTCGTGGATGTGGTTCGCGCCAAAACGGAAGGTGTCGTCGCAAATGCCGCATGTTCGTAAGGTTCTGATTGGGAGTGCTGCGGTGGTCGGTGCGGCTGTTGCACTGCTGGGCGCGCCGAACGCCGGCGCCGATCCCTCACTGCTGCCGCAATGCCAGGTGACCGGTGGCAGCTCGGTAGCTGGTGGGCAGACCACCGAGTGCGCATCCGAAGGCAATACCCAAATCGACGCCACCCCAGGGGTGTACCCCGGCGAGGATGAGTTCTACGGCTTCCCCGGTTTCGGCTTCATCTGATCGCGAATCGCCAACTGTTCAACCTTGTTGTACCGCAGCGTGTTTACACGACTGCCCTGGTTGATGGTCGCACGTGAGCCGGTTCGGCGGTGAAAGCCCGCCCCACCCGAGAAACAGCTGAACCGGCACGGGTCGAGTGTTACGCAGCGTCAGCGCCTGGCATGGTGAAAGACGCTCTGGTGGCACCGTCACGCTTCGTGTGGTTGTAACACTTGCCATGCGGGCAGGAAGTGTAGGTAGTGTGCTGATACGTCGATGCTTGGGGTTGGCGGCTCTCGCGATCGCCTCGTCGTTGCTTGCGATGGGACCCGCTGTTGCAGCGCGGGCCGCTGCCGAGCCGGTGCCCCCCAAAGACCCAGGAACAACGGCGGAGACGGTCAGCGTTGCCGTCCATCAACTAGAGCCGTTTGTGATGCGAACCAGCAGCGGGGAACTCACTGGGTTCAGCATCGATCTGTGGGACGAAGTTGCCAAACGTGTGGGATGGACAACCGACTACCTGACCACTGATGATGTCCGCGGGCAGCTGGCGGCGGTGACTGCCCGACGTGCTGATGTCGCGGTCGGCGGAATTTCACTGACGGCGCAGCGCGAACAGTCGTTCGACTTCACCCAACCGACCCTGGACGCGGGATTGCAGATCATCGTCCCGGTGCAGGACACCCGGCCTTCGGTGCCTGGGTTGGGCGGCTATCTTGACCTGCTGCTGTCGCGCACGATGCTGGTCTGGCTCGCTGCCGCGGTGGTGGTCAGTGTTGTTCCCGCCCATGTTTTCTGGCTGGTGGAGCGGCGACGCACTGAACGGCCCGTGGTGTCGCGGTCGTACTTCCCGGGCATTTTTCAGGCGTTCGGCTGGGGAATGGGTTCGCTGGTCGGACGCCAGAGCGTCTCGGCCACCCAAACGATCACCAAAGCGCTGGCGATCCTGTGGGGTTTTGCCGCAATCGTGTTCGTTTCGTTTTACTCGGCCAACCTCAGCGCGACCCTGACCGTGGCAAAGCTGGACGCGAAAATCACCGGTCCGGCTGATCTTTACGAGAAATCCGTGGCTACGGTGCACGGGACGACGGCGGCGGACTTCCTTCACTCGATGGGCATTGACGCTACCGAGACATCCACCATCGAGGAGTCGTACCACTTACTGCGCGAAGAGGGCTATGACGCTGTCGTTTTCGATGCCCCGGTGCTGCGTTACTACGTCGCTCACCGCGGTGAAGGCGTCGCAGTCACGGCCGGTCCGGTATTCCAAGACGAGAACCAGGGCTTTGTCATCAGCACCAACAGCCCATTGCGTAAACCGATCGATCAGGCCTTGTTTCGCATGCGCGAAGACGGAACCTACAACCTGATCAAAGAGAAGTGGTTCGGCGACGACGTCGCAACCGCCGCCGGCGCCAGCTGAAACCAAATCCGGCTAATTGGCCCAAACAGCCACTCCGAGCACGATCCCCGCGATCATGCCGCCGGCCGCCGCGGCGATTGCGATAGGCGCGAAGCGTTCCTTCTTCGTGAGGCCGACCGCTCCGAGAATAAGGCCGGCCGGCCCGAACAGGATCGGGCAGAACAGCACGGAGACACCCGCGCATACAAAGGCAATGATCGAGAAGAGATTGGACGACGCGGACCCGTTCGCATATTGAGCTTGTGGCGGTAGCGGATACTGCGCGTGCACATCCGGTTGCGGATACGGCGGCGGCGGCGAATACGACGCGTGAGCGGGTAGCGGCGGATATTGCATCTGTGCCATCGGTGGCGGTGGTTGCAGTGGCGGTGGAGTGGGTTGTGGGTAGGCCGGTTGAGGGTTCGACCCGGATTTCATCCGCTGTTCTGGAGTCCACTGTTGGCCGTCCCAGCGGCGTTCGGAGTTGGGTGACCCGTCCGGGTCGTCATACCAGCCTGGCGGCATGGGCACCGTCATCGATAGGTCCTCCCCGGTTCGGACTGCAGAGATCTCGACGGGAGAATAGCGCGCCCGCCCGTCACCGACGGCCAAGTTGCATCAACCGAATTGGGGCACACGTATACAGCCCACGGCCAAGTCGACACCAGATCCGTCGATCGGGACAAAAGAACGGCGTGATCATCGGTGCGGACGGATCGACCAGATTCGAGAGCACGCCACTTGCGACGGTTGCCGGGCCAGGCACGTTAACGCCCCGGTGTTACTGCGTGCCTCGATGTGACGTCATAAGGTGAACCGATGCGCAGGAGACTTCTGATGGCTTTGGTGAGCGCGGCGGTCGGCGCCGGCCTCTGCATCCCGGGCGTGGCTGCAGCGGACCCGCCCCCGCCTCCGCCCCCACCGCCGCTCAATCTCAATGCGCTTACGCCGGTGAAGCCGTCGGACTTCGCGATGCAGAACGGCGAGTACTACGCATTCGCGGTGCCGGGCGATATCGCGTGCGCCATCAGCCGCAAGTCGGGCAATTACGGTTGCAGTGGCCCGCTGCCCGCAGCACCAGATGGGGCCAACGCGGTCACCGGCGCGCAACAGGGGTTGCCCACGTTCGTCAGCGACAACCGGCCGCTGTTCGTGTTCGACGGGCTGCCGAACCGGCTGCTGCCCGGATCACGCATCAGCTTCCGCAATGTGACGTGTGGGACCGACGGCACGGTGACGATGTGCAGCAACTCGTTTGACGGGGCTGGGTTCGTCCTCAGCCCGGCGAGCAGCCATGTCCTCGATCCGAACAATCCGCTGCTGCTCAACACCGGCGAGGGACGCAACCCGTACGCCAACTAGT
>NZ_SJOM01000007.1:2136430-2249533 GCF_004762045.1 Mycobacterium sp. DL99 | reverse complement strand
TGGCGGGAAAACGCGTGACTAGAAGTCCCAGTCCTCGTCTTCGGTGACGACAGCCTTGCCGATCACGTACGAGGAACCCGAGCCCGAGAAGAAGTCGTGGTTCTCGTCGGCATTCGGCGAGAGCGCAGACAGGATCGCCGGGTTCACGTCGGTCTCGTCCTTCGGGAACAACGCCTCATAACCGAGGTTCATCAGCGCCTTGTTGGCGTTGTAGCGCAGGAACTTCTTGACGTCCTCGGTGAGCCCGACCTCGTCGTAGAGGTCCTGGGTGTACTCGACCTCGTTGTCGTACAGCTCGAAGAGCAGCTCGTACGTGTAATCCTTGAGCTCCGTACGCTTTTCCTCGTCGACCAGGGCCAGCCCACGCTGGTACTTGTAGCCGATGTAGTAGCCGTGCACGGCCTCGTCGCGGATGATCAGCCGGATCATGTCGGCGGTGTTGGTCAGCTTGGCCCGGCTGCTCCAGTACATCGGCAGGTAGAAGCCCGAGTAGAACAGGAAGCTCTCCAGCAGCGTGGAGGCCACCTTGCGCTTGAGCGGCTCGTCACCCTTGTAGTACTGCATGACGATCTCGGCCTTGCGCTGCAGGTTCGGGTTCTCTTCCGACCAGCGGAACGCGTCGTCGATCTCAGCCGTCGAGCACAGGGTGGAGAAGATGTTGGAGTAGCTGCGGGCGTGCACCGACTCCATGAACGCGATGTTGGTGTAGACGGCTTCCTCGTGCGGGGTGAGCGCATCGGGGATCAGGCTGACGGCGCCGACGGTGCCCTGGATGGTGTCCAGCAGCGTCAGACC
Organism: Mycobacterium sp. DL99; assembly: GCF_004762045.1. GTDB lineage: Bacteria > Actinomycetota > Actinomycetes > Mycobacteriales > Mycobacteriaceae > Mycobacterium. The sequence goes on along the minus strand of NZ_SJOM01000007.1, from coordinate 2,248,738 downwards.
GGTGAACACGCGCATGGTGAGCTGCTTCTCGTGCGCGGTCAGCGTTCCCCACGACGGGATGTCGTTGGACACCGGCACCTTCTCCGGCAACCAGAAATTACCGGTGAGCCGATCCCAGACCTCGGCGTCCTTCTCATCCTGGAGCCGGTTCCAGTTGATCGCTGACACGCGGTCGATCAGCTTCATGCCTTCGCTCACCGGAACCTCATTTCACCAGGTCGTTGTGTTTGCCAGCAGATACCCATGACACTACCCCTGGGGCTAACCACCCGCGGGGACCGGAACATCTAGTGTTTTCGTGTCGCGCCCAGCCTTGAGGAAATCGAATTCCGCGGGATCCAGCTTGCGCGTTGCCAGCCAGTACTGCCAGGTCATGCCGCTCCACAGGGTGCGGTTGACGCCGTGGGCGTCCATGTACCAGCTCCGGCAACCTCCGGTATTGAACACCGTGTCGGCCAGATCACGTTGCAGCTCGGCATTGAACTCCGCCTGGGCGCGGGGGTTGGGTGAGAGCGCCTCGGCGCCGGCCTTGTCGACGGCGGCGATCGCCTGACCCACGTAGCGGATCTGCTGCTCGATCATGAACACCACCGAGTTGTGCCCCAGCGCGGTGTTGGGCCCGAGCAGGAAGAACAGATTCGGCATGCCGGCCACTGCGACGCCGCGGTGCGCGGCCATCCCCTCGCGGTTCCACCGGTCGACCAGATCCTCACCGCCGGCACCCTTGATGTCGACGTAGGTGTAGGAGTCGGTGACATGGAAGCCGGTGGCGAACACCACTACGTCGACCGGATGCTCGACGCCGTCGGCGGTGACGATGCCGGTCGGCGTCATGCGGGTGATGGACTCGGTGATCACCTGGGTCTTGGGATTGGCGATCCCGCGGTAGTAAGTGTCGGAGTTGAGAATTCGCTTACACCCGGCGCGGTAGCGCGGCGTGAGCTTGCGACGCAGCTCGGGGTCTTTGATGCTGCGGTTGATGTTGTAGCGCCCCATCGCCTCGCCGATCTTGAGCAGCCATGGCTGCTGCGTCATGGCGAAGCCGACGCCCTCGTGGATCCAGTAGATCGCCGCGCGCATCGCCGCACGCGTGCCGGGCACATAGCTGAACATGCGCCGAATCGATTGCGGGAACTTGGTGTTCACCCGGGGCATCACCCAGGCCGGGGTGCGCTGGTAGAGGTGCAGCTCGGCGACGTCGTCGACGATCGCAGGCACGATCTGGATCGCGCTGGCACCGGTGCCGATCACCGCGACCCGCTTGCCCGTGAGGTCGGCACTGTGGTCCCACTGCGCGGAATGGAAAGTCACACCGGTGAATTCGTCGCGGCCTTCGATATCGGGGATCTGCGGGATGTGCAGGCCACCGGCGCCCGAGACCAGGAACTGGGCGATGAACTCCTGGCCGGTGTCGCTGAACACGTGCCAGCGCAGCTCCTGGTCGTCCCAGTGCGCGCGGTCCACATGGGTGTTGAACCGGGTGTACCGGCGCAGCCCGTACTTGGACGCCACACCCAGCAGGTAATCCTGGATCTCGGGCTGGAACGACCACATGTGGCTCCAGTCCGCCTTCGGCTCGAAGGAGAATGAGTACATGTGTGACGGGATGTCGCAGGCGCAACCCGGGTAGGTGTTGTCGCGCCATGTGCCGCCGAACTCGTCGGCCTTCTCCAGGATGAGGAAATCGACGCCGCGGCGTTGCAGCTCGATCGCCATCCCCATCCCCGAGAACCCGCTGCCGATGATCAGGGCGCGGGTGTGGATTGGTTGCTGACCCTGCGGCGAGGGTTGGGCAGCCGTCATAGCTCAGGTCCTTTTCTGGGAACGGCGGTACCGGATACTTCCCAGTCTCCGGACCTGGGACCCGACTGTCAACGAAATGGTCAGCTGGCGTGCTGGCGACGCTGGACACCCTCATGAAGCGGCAGGTCCGGGTCGATCCAGATGCCGAGCAGTTCACAGGTGCCGTTGATGGAACCGACCATGATCGTGGTCAGGTGGTTTACGAATTCCTGGGCCGGCATCCGGCGCGGGCTGTCCTCGTCGGTGCCCAGCCACCAGTCCGTGGCCGAGGCGCACGCCCCGAAGGTGGCGAAAGCGGCGAGTTCGATCGCGGCCCCGTCGAGTTCCATCTCGCGCAGTTCGTTGGAGAACATGTCGGCCATCGCCAGGGTGATGCCGCGGCCTTCGTTGAGTGCCCGCATGGTCGATTCGCTCTGTTCAGCGAACCGGCCCTGAATCAGGAACCGCAACACATTTGGGTGTTCGTCGACCAACCGCACGTACTGTTCGACGCTGCGCCGGATCACTTCCCGGGCCGGGTCTGCGCCGAGGTTGATCACCGGGAAGATCGCCGACCACAGCATATCGCGCAGCCGCTCACCGATTGCCTGGAACAGGTCGGACTTGTCGGCGAAGTGACGGTAGATCTTGGGTTTGGCCGTACCGGCCTCTTCGGCGATCTCCCTCAGGCTGACCTCGGGACCCAACCGGTCGATCGCCCTGAACGATGCTTCGACGATTTCCGAACGCACCTTCTTACGGTGCTCACGCCAGCGCTCACTGCGGGCGTCAACCTTGACGCCCGGGACATCGCTGGAATGTGATCTCGACGTTCGCCGCACGCGATCACTGTACCCGCCCTGATAGCGCTGACCTGCCCAGACCGCCCTACAACACGCGGTTTTACCGTTTGACCCGGGCGTTCGCCCGTCAAGCCGCCGACACCTCGCTTGGGTACTATCGCAGCCACAGTCAACCAATGAGACGAGGCTCATGACGCAGCGATACGACCTGGTCATAGCAGGTGGCGGCCCATCGGGGTCGGCAGCGGCGTGGCAAGCCGCTCAAACCGGCGCCAAAGTATTGGTGCTGGACAAGGCGGAGTTCCCTCGCGACAAACCGTGTGGTGACGGGCTGACCGCCCGCGCGGTGAGCTACCTGCAGAAGATGGGACTGGCCGACGAGGTCGCCAAGTTCCATCGGGTCAACAAGGTGACGGTGTACAGCCCCAGCGAGTGGGAGCTGTCCTTCCCGCGGCGTCCCGGCATGCCCGACCACGGCCACACCGTGAGCCGCACCGAACTGGACACGCTGTTGCTCAAGCACGCCGAGTCGGCGGGTGCCGAGGTGCGCCAGGGCGCCGAGGTGGCCGGGCCCGAGTTCGACGCCGCGGGCCGGGTGGTCGGCGTGGTGCTCAAGAGCGGTGAGAAGGTCTACGGCGACGCGGTCATCGCGGCCGACGGTGCCTACTCCCCCATCAAGCGCGCACTGAAGATCGACTCGGAGTACAACGGCTACTCAGCTATCGCCATCCGGTCCGAGATGCACGCCAACCGTCCCGACAGCGATGCCTTCGAGATCTACCTCAAGCTGATGTTCCAGGGTGACCAACTGCCGGGCTACGGCTGGGTCTTCCCGATGGGCGGCGGCCGGTTCAACATCGGCCTCGGCTATGTCAACAGCTACAAGAACTGGCAGTCCATCAACGCCACCCAGTTCCTCGGCGACTTCATGCGGACCCTGCCGGCCGAATGGGAACTGCCGCCGATCGAGGAACTCAAGAAGAACAAGAGCGTGCGGGCCTGGCGATTGCCGATGGGCTTCACCGCCTGGCCGCCGTGGCGTCCCGGTGTGCTGTTCGCCGGTGACTCGCTGGGCGCAGGCAAGCCGGTGTCCGGTGCGGGCATCTCCAAGGCGCTCGAATCCGGGCTGACCGCAGGCGAGTGCGCGATCGCCGCGCTCACCAACGGCGGGCCCGATGACTTCACCAACTACGAGCAGCGGATGCGCGCCGCGTGGGGTCGTGAATACCGCCGGGGCCGCTTCTTCAACAAGCTGGCCGGGATTCCCGCGGTCGCGGGAGCGGGCCTGAAGGCGTTGGACAACCACACCTTCCGCGACATGTTGCTCAAGTCGCTGTACAAGAAGGCGCAGAGTCCGCAACACACGTAGGCACGTGAGGACGCTCTCGGGACGCGGCGCCGATGCGAATCAGACTGTGGTTCATAGGCGCTTGGCCCCGGGCAGCAGGCCGACCACCCTCACGGGGATACGATCGTGGGGTGGGCCGTCGACTGTCCGGGGTGCTGGCGTTCGCGATCCTGTTGGCAGTAGTAGCCGGCACCGCATGGGAACAGCAACCGCGTGGCCACCGCGATACCTCCGCGCCCATGGAGATGTTCAGCGCCGAGCGCGCGCTCGACACGGTCAATGCGATCGCGTCGCGGCCGCATCCGGTCGGTAGCGCCGAACACGGCCGGGTGCGTGAACATCTCGTCGGCCAATTGCGAAATCTGGGTTTGGACACCGAGATCCGCTATGGCGTCGGCCGATACCCCGCGCAGCTGAAACACGACGTGCTCGGCATGGCGCGCGTGGGGAATATCGTCGCGCACCGACCCGGAAGCGACTCCACCGGCACCGTTTACCTGATGGCGCATTACGATTCAGTGCCGTCGGGCCCCGGCGCGAATGACGACGGCGTCGGAGTCGCCACCATCGTGGAAGCCGTACGCGCGCTGCAGGCGAGCGCAACGGCACTGCGTAACGACCTGGTAGTACTGCTGACGGATGCAGAGGAACCCGGCCTACTGGGCGCCGAGGCGTTTGTGGCATCGGGCGGCGTCGATCCGCGCGGCGGAGTGGTCATCAACCACGAGGCCCGTGGGGCGAGCGGCCCGCCGCTGATGTGGCGGACGAGCCGGCCGAGCAGCATGTTGATCAGGGCGGTAGGCGCTGCCCCGCACCCGAATACCGACTCGCTGACGACTACCCTGGCCGGCGCTCAGACCGGCAGCAATACCGATTTCGCCGCCCTCGACCTCAGCGGTCTGCAAGTGCTCGATTGGGCGTTCGTCGGCCGGAATGCCTACTACCACAATCCGTTCGACGATCCCAGCCATGTCAACCTCGCCACCGTGCAGCAGTTCGGTGACAATACCCTCGCACTGGCCCGCGATTTCGGTCAGCGCGACCTCGGCACATCCATAGAGGAGAACAGCGCGTACTTCCCACTGCCGTTCGGAGTGCTTGTGATACTGCCGCTCTGGGTGATCATCGTGCTCGCGGTCACCACGGTGCTCGTCGTCGGCTGGGTGATGTGGCGGATGCGGCGCAGCGGTGAGGCGAGCATGGTCCGCTCGCTCGGTTCGGCGGCGACGGCGGTACTTTCGGTACCGGTCGCGATGGCCGCCGTCTACGGACTGTGGGAAGCGATCGTCGCGATTCGGCCGCAGTACCGCTCGCTGTTCGTCGATCCGTACCGGCCCGAGTTCTACTACGCGGCCGTACTCGTCTTGTGCGTGGCCGTACTCGCCGCGTGGTATGCGCTGTCTCGGCGGTGGTTCGGAGCGTCGGCAACCGTCGCGGGACTGCTGGGCGGCGTAGCGGTGATCGCCGCGATATCGACGGCCATCGCACCGGCGGCCGCGGTCGTGGTCGTCGTACCTGCCTTCACTGCGGCGCTGGGTGTTTCGCTCACCTTCGTGGTGCCAGATCCGTGGCGGCTACCCATACTCACGATCTTGCTGGTTCCAGGTGCGGTAGTGCTGGGCACGATGGCATTCTCGGGACTACAGGCGGGAATCTCCGGCGCACCGTACCTCACGGCTCCGGCGGTGATGTTGATCGGCGCGCTGTTGCTACCGACGCTCACACACTCCTGGCCGTCGGCCCGGATCGCGATCATTCCGTCCACGGCACTGGCGCTCACCGTGGTGCTGGCGGCCGCGGGTCTGGCTGTCGACCGCTTCGATGATCGGCATCCGCTGATGTCCCAGATGTCCTATGCACTCGACGCTGACCATCATGAGGCACAGTGGGTTTCGCAGCAACGGCCCGATCATTGGACGCGACAGTTCGTCGAGCCGAGCCCGCCACGGATACAGTTCGCCGAGCTATGGCCCGAGGCGCTCGCCAGCGGCTCCGCTCCGGTCCACGCATTGACCGCACCCAGTGCCGAGATCCTTTCCGACACCACCGATTCCGGCTATCGCACCGTCGGACTGCAGTTGCGCTCAACCCGCGGGGCGAACTCCATCGCCCTGCGATACGACAGCCCACCACAGGCGCTGCGTGTCTCCGGACGCGACGTCACACCGGTGCCGCAGAAGGGTTTTCAGTTCTCGGCCGTTCCTGCCGACGGGATCGAGGTGCAGCTCACCGTACCGGCCGGGCCCCTCGAAGTTCGGGTCATCGACTACAGCTGGCTCCCGGACTCGCATCTGGCCGATCCGCCGGTGGACATCTTCTACCGTCAGGACAGCACGGTCGCGGTGTTCACGACCGTCACGGAACCCTGAAGTCAGCGTCGGCCACGCTCGGTCCGGCCCGGCTTGCGGGCGACCTTGCCCGCGGCGGCACGGGCGGCCTGCTTCGCGAGGGTCTTCTCCCGTGCGGTGCGTTTCGGTGCCGGCTGGGCCTGCCCGCGCGATGATCCGGGTTTACGGCCCCGCACAATCCCGATGAACTCCTCGACCAGTGCCGGCTGCTGCCCTTCGGGGAAGGCGAGCGCCACGTGGCAGGTGGGTGCGTCGGTGATCGGCCGGTAGGTGAGGTCCTTGCGGTGATGCAGCCGTGCCAGCGACTGGGGAACGACGAGAGCGCCCATCCCCGCGGCGACCAGTTCGATGGCATCCGCGGTGGTCTCCGGGCGGTGATCGACCGGCGTTCCGGGAGCACGCGCCCAGTCGACGACATCATCGAGTGGCAGCAGCGTCGGCTCGCCGTCGAGGTCCGCGGTGGTGATCGCGTCGACGGCACTGAAAATATGATCGGCCGGCACCACGGCCACCGTTGTCTCCTCGTAGAGCGGGATGACGGCCAGCCCAGAGGTGTCGGCGGGTAGCCGGAGCAGCGCCACGTCGACGGTGCCGGCCCGCACCGCATCGGCCGCGTCGGCCGCGTCGACAGAGCTCAACCGCAGCGGCACGTCGGGGTGGCGGTCCGCCCAGATCCGCGCCCACTTCGCCGGGGTCCCCCCGGGAACGTACCCGAGGGTGAGGGACAGCAGGGTCACTGCTTCAGGCTACCGATAGGCTGGTTCCATGAGCAGGCCGAACGCGCAGTCCATGAAGCCCGCCACGGCGGCGAAGAAGCTGGACGTGTACTTGCCCGCGACACCTGCGGAGTTCCAGGAGAACGCGATCACCAGGGCCGAGCTCGCCGCCCTCCAGGAGGACCCGCCGCAGTGGCTCAAGGAGCTCCGCAAGAACGGGCCGCACCCGAAGAACCTCGTGGCGGCCAAGTTGGGTATCTCGATCGCCGGCCTCGCGCGCGGCGGCGTCGGGGATGCGCTGACCACCGAGCAGATCGATCAGCTGCTCGAGGAGCAGCCGGAGTGGCTGATCGCCGAACGCGAGAGCTACACAAACGTGCTACAGGAGCAGCGCCGCCTGAAGGCGCAGCGCGCGGAGCAGGCTCGCGACGCCTAGACGTCGAATGGCCAGTTATCGCACGTTCTTTCGCGGTACGCGGGTAATAACTGGCCACTGGACGACCGACAACGCTAGCGGTCATATTTCGAGTGCTGTTTCCTTGTCTCCGCCGTTCCACAAGCGGGCGACTCCACGCAGTCGACCGCGGTACGCACCCCGACCCGACCGGCGAGGCTGACGACGGCTGTGCCAGTGGCACATCCAGCACGAGCACCACTTCTGGCCGGTGAAAGTCCACTCCCATCGGCAGCAGCCGGGACCTGTCGTCCAGCCGGCTTCCAGATCAGGAAGGGAGCAGAGCGCCGGATCACCACCACAGAGGTGGACCGGGTGATGGGTTACTTCATCTCGGAGCAGGCGGACGGCGAAGGGAGCGTGAGCATCGGTGCGAGACATGCGGATCCTCGGAACTGGGGCAGCCCCACCGAGTCCGCAGATCCGCTGCGGGGCAGGGCTACCGCGGTCTCCTGAGACCGCCGGCCGAGGTTGTGCGCATGAGCAGGAACGCTACTCCACCGGGATGACATCGTCGGAAAGTTCCGTGTGGAGCAGTAGCCGAAGTGCGGCAGACTACGAGACGTGACAGATTCCGTGCCAGCCACGTACGCGGTCGTCAGTGACGACCCGGAGTACGCCAGCGCGACCTACGTCCTGGACGACCTCGACGACGGCGTCTTGATCTACCTCGAATACCCCGACGGCAGCGCGCTCGATGCCGGCTACCTCTACGAGGAAGACGTGGAGGGCCTCAGCGAGAGCGAGTTGCTCGCCGAGGTCGACCAGGCGCTCCGCGACGGTCAACTGCCGCCGCGCGGCGAAATCGTGACACCGAGCTGACCCGACACTCAACGAGATAATCGTTCGCAAGGAACCAGTAATGGACGAGACGACAATCCGCGAGGTCTTCGGCGACTGGAGCAACGAATACTGGGTCCGGGCAGCAACTGTCGACACTGACTACGTCCCCGACTGCTAGGCGCAGGAATGGGTGGAGAAGTTGGTGACCGAAGCTCTGGCGGTGCTGGCGAACATCGGCATCCAGGTGACCCGCACATCCCTGCGCACGGCCGACGACAAGATTTACATCGCTCTCGACGGTCAGGAGATCCTGGCACGTGACATCAACAACGACTGCCTCGACGCCGTCCACACTGTCCTCGGTCGTCTCGAAGAGATCGCCGCGGAGCGCGGCCGACGCGAACGCTGGTACGTGTGCGGAGCCCCGGCCGGTTCTGCGTTCTTCGTCAGCCCCGAGGAGCTGATCACCTCAGCGGGGGTTGATGTGCGACAGCTGAATATCGGCGAACACTGGTACCAGATCACCTCGAAGTGGTAGGGCGTCCCACGACTACGCCCTGACGCAATGCAGGCTCGGTGTCTGCATCTCCACAGCGATCTCCTCAGCCGATGCCGGCCGCCGATCCCACGCCTCCAGCGACACGCAGATCGACCGCTTCCCCGACCGTCGCTGGTCCGAGTGTGTGTGTCCGTGGATCAACCACATCCCGAGGTTCGTCAACTGGTATTGGTCGAAGTTCTTGCGCGAGAACCTGTCCGGGACGTCGGCGTACGGGAAGTGGCTGAGTATCACGCCTTCACCGCCCACCTTCGTCCGCGCCACCTGCTGCACGCTGGCGAACACAGCGGCATAGTCGGCGAAATGCTTCTGCGCGCCCCCGTACATCGGATGCACCGGATCGTGATTACCGGTCACCAGGTGCATCGGCACCCGCAGCGTGCTCAGCTGCGCCAGAGCCGATTTCATGGACGCCACGCCGCCGGCGCAGATGTCGCCGAGCACCCACAACATGTCCTGTTTCGGATCAAGCTGGTGCAGCGGCGCCATCACCGCGGCGTCGTGCGCAGCCACGGTGTCAAACCCGCGCAAGCCCGCCAGCTTCGGGTGCGCGAGGTGCAGGTCGGCGGTGAAGAAGTCCACGCGCGCACGGTAGCGGGCGGGCCCGATACGTGGCGACCGAGTTTCCAGTCCCCGCCGGAGTCAGAGCGACAGAGTTTGGCCACGTTGTCGGTGTCATAGGCATTACCGCCATTTGCGCACTGCAAGCATCCAGATTCACCTAAATTGACGCTGCCTTCAATCATCGACACCCGAAAAGGACCCCAATGACCGCCAGCGGCACCGGCCGTACGCTTCTCTTGTTCGGACTAGGAATCGTCATCGGCGCAACAACTATCTACGCGCCCGTCGCCAACGCCGAAATTCCTCCGAACTGCGAGAATCGCCCGTGGGGCTTCCTCGGGTCGGAGACGCGTCAGATCTGCGACCAACCGATCCGCCCCGACGGGTCCTGGACACGACACCGAGTCATCGGAGTTCCTCGCCATTATCAGAACCCGACCAGCAGCTGCTCCAACTCCTATTTTGGCAGCAACTGCACCTATTACCCTGGCGGCTGGGTCGAAGACATGGTCAGGAGTGATGACACCTACGAGGTGCGTGCCGACAACGTACTTCCCGACGAACCCGGGCACATGCCCGACCCGGCGCCGGCTCCGCCGGCACCCCCAGAAGCGCCGGCGCCCTAGCTACCGACTCCGCGTGCGGGCTCAATCCGACTACCGCTGCCGGTTTTTCGAGCCCGTCTGGCCGTGCACTCACCCGGGCGCTGTCTAGCCTTCTGGGTAGAAAAGGAACAACACACACCCCTCCGCGGATTGCGGTACATGCCAGGACCCGGCCGGGGCGTGCAGGAATGTGCCTGCGGCGTAGTCGTTCACGCCGTCATTGAAGACACCGGAGACAACATAGACCTCTTCGGGGCCCGGGTCGTGTAGGTCCTCACCGACCCAGACGGCACCCGGCGCGATGGTTGTCACCGCCGCCTTGGCACCGTTGACACCCTGCCAGAGCAGTTGGACGGTGATCCCTGGAAAGACTTCGATCGGTTCGATGTCCGTAGTCGACTTCCATACATATCCAGGCGCATTGGGACCGAACGAAGCAACGTCACCGCTTGTTGTCATATGTGCACGAACCCTGCGCGCCGGCTCACAATTCCCGAACGCTCGGGCGTACTGCGGCGGTCATCACTGCGGCCGGGTGACCGACGCCACGATCACGCCATGCGCGACGCTACCGATCGAACATATCGCTCACGCGGTCGAAGAAGCGATCGATGCGCTGCTCCAGCCGCGTGCCTTTGCCCCACTTCTCCCACGCGTAGATCAGTCCAAATATCGCGACAACGATGCCGAGAACCAGAGCGGTGACAAGGATGGCCTCAACGGTCGTCGACATCGGAACATCTTCGCGTACACGTTCTCCCCTCCGGCCACGCGGCCCAGCCCGCGGACGTCAGCGCTTCCGGCCGAAAAGCGGCACGCCCTCGTACGGGTTCCAACTGGTACTGCCGCGGGTGACGTGGAGGAAGTAGGCCCAGTTCGCGGTGCTGGAGTAGAGCACGCCGATTGCGGCGCCGTAGGCGGCCGGCGGGAAGGTGAAGTTCAGGGTCAACTCGATGAGCGCGATGATGAAGCTCAACACGAACGAAATGCCGAAGAGGGTGAGGCCCTTGCGCCAGGGCCCCTTGATAGCGAAGTAGATCGGGCCGAAGAAGAACGCCGGACCGTTCGCTCCGAGCCGCATCCGCTGTCCGAACGAGAGCTGTTTGAACGCGGCCGTCGCCTCGGGCGAGGACCCGGGCTGGCCGTAGCGTGAGAAGAAGTCGAACCGGCTGCGCCACTTCTCTGGCACCTCGAAGGCCGCCGGACCCGGCGCGGGCGCCCCGTACGGGTTCGGCGCCCCATACGGGTTCTGCGCACCGTAAGGGTTCTGCGGGTCATGCGAGTACTGAGGAGGAACGCTGTTGTCGGTCACCGCGCGATAATAGCTGTCGAGTGAGACCTCGTGTTTGCCTGCGGCGCTGCCGTTCCGGCACCTCCCGCAGTGTGGCGGTCCCTACGCGCTGTGTGCGGCGCAGAGAATCAGTTCACCACTCGCTGTCGTCGTCGTCCTCAAGCGGCGGGCGCGGCTCGCGCATCACCAACACCGCCCAGATCACGCCGCCGATCAACGCCGCGACCATCGCGAAGAAGAGCAGCTGTCCCGCGATGTAGGCCATCGTCATTCCTCCTCGGAGCCGCTCAGCGCGGAACCCCGTCGCGACCGTTCGCGGCGAGCGTCTCCGTCATCGCAGCGACGACGCGATCGGCTGGCCAGTCGACCTGTAAAACATTTGCCATGCCAATCCCCCAACCGGCGAAACCCCTGGTCGTGAGGTTACCGGTGCCGGCAGCCCAGCAGGCCGCCCCCGAACAAAGAAGCAGGCCAGGGGATGTCGTCCCTGGCCTGCGACTCTGCTTGAACGCGCCTACAGCATGCAGGAGACGCAGCTCTATTATCAGCCGTCCGTGCAGGTAGGTGCTCCGCAGGAGACGGGGTCCACTCCCCCATGCCCCACCCGCGCCCCACGCGAAACCTCGACCCGCCGAAGGCATTCAGACCTGCTCACGAGCGCTTGTCACATCAGGTCTGCACAATGTTGACAGGTCGCGACTCCGAGCGTGGCCGTAGTCCCACGGGACTCCGCAGGCGAGTGCCGCACCAGCTGGACATGCCGCTCTGTTCCCGCCTCGGAGGGGACTGCAGAGGGCGCACCAGCATCGTTCGCGATGTCTGGAGTTCCCCGTGTCGAAGCTCGACCTCACCTCTCTCACCGTCGGGGGCATCGCCCCCTCGTTCCTCAGCGTGGAGCACGCCGCGCAGCTGATGGATGTCTCGCACTGGACCGTGCGCCGCTGGATCACCAACGGCCACTTGGACGCCCGCAAGATGCCAAGCGGCGGTCTCCGGATCGCCGTGGCCGACTTGGAGCAGATCGGAGAGCAGGCGCGCCCCGACCGCCACGGCAACGGTGCGGCGTAGCCCACCGGCGCCAGAGTCTGCATCGATGCCGGCAACGGGGCAATTCAGTTGCCGGTCTTACGCTTCGGGTACATGACCGAATCTGACCCTGTCACCGCCGCGATTACCGCGCTCGTCTCCGCCCTTCGGCAGGAGATCCGTGCTCAAGCGCCGCGTGATCGCTGGGCGGCGCCGCGTGAACTTGTCGCTGATCGTGTTGTACGTGCCGCCGCCGACCCTGGACAGGGCCGCGAAGTTCTACGGCGCGCTCCTCGACGCGGAGCCGTACGGGAAGCCTGACGGTGATCGGTGGGCGCCTATCTCACCCGGGACTACGTTCTCTCCATGGCGTGGGCGGAGGTGGCGCCAGACCGCTGCGAGCAGTGCGGTGAACCATTCGGGCCACACCCTCGTCGGCCGGGATCCGGGTAGCCCTGGCCACCGGGTGTATCACTGCGGCGGGTGCGGCACCGGGCGCGGAGCAGCACCGAGTAGCGGGGACACGAACCCGGTCGGCAACGTCGTCGTTCTTCTCGCCGCGCACTACTAGGTGCTCGGATCTAGACTCCGCTTCATGTTCAGCAACCGGCAGATCTTCCGGGACTCGGCCGTCGAACTCACCCCTGCGCAGGAATCCTCGGCCAGGAACGCGGCTCGGCGAGCGGCGCGGGAGGCTCGACGTTCGCTGCGCACTGCTCGTAGGCAGTACCGGCACTATCGCGCGGTCACGGGAGCCGTTTACCTGGACTGGCCGCGGTGGCACGGGGAGTACCTCAACGAGTATCACGGCGGTGGCGGGATCAACGAGGGTGGCCTGCAGGTCGGCACCAACGTTCCCGGCGACGCGATCTGACTGCGGACCGAGCGCGCCGACACGAGACAGTTACCCGCTATTGTTCATCAACATGCGTCCCACGACGTCGTTTAAGTCGTCCATCACCTTCCTGGCAAAGCTGGGCACAGCCATCGTCACCGCGCTCGCCGCGACCATCGCGCTCCCTGCTGCAGCTCCGGCCGGCGCCGAACCGATGACGGTGTGTCCGCCGAACCAGCCGTCGAACTGGAATGGTCAGCCGTGCTTCCCGCAGCCGTGCGTGCCGCCGTACGCGCCGGGCGTTCCGCCGTGCTTCATGCCGCCGCCGCAGATCGGGCCGAACGGGCTGCCGGTGTTCGGGTGAGCCTCGTCGAGCTGACCGGAAGGCGCTACCTCGTCGCGCGGGTCGCTCGCGTCACCGGAGACGTGTCGTGGTGGATCTTCGTCGTCGCCCGGCTCATGACCGAGATGACCTCGTTCGGGATGCCGCGCCGCTACGCCGACTACGACGAGTCGACCTTCGGGGTCGGGTTGGGCCAGAGCGACTTCGGCTGGACCGCCTACGAGCCGCTGACCGACCAGCCGCCGTCGACGTTGACCGACCCGTTCTACAGCGCGAACATCATCGCCACCGTCGCGGCAGCTGCCTTGGCGGTGACCGTGATCGCCGCGGTGGTCGAGGCGGTGGCGGTCGGCCGGTGGCCGGCGGGGATCGCCACGGTCGTCACGCCGATCTTCGGCTCGGCCCTGATCCTCACCGCGCTCCACTACCGGAGTGGGTTCGCAGGTGAGTTGCAGCTGAACCTCACCGCGGTGTTCGTGCTGGTGCTGATCGGGGTGGCAGTGCGTGAGGTGTGGAGCCGTGGGTTCGCGCCACGACCGAAGCGAGAGATCTGACATGGCAACGGATCCCAGGCTACCCGTACCCACCTTGCCCTGGTGCCGGCGTCCACCCGGCTGGCCCCTCGCCGCTCTTGCCGGGCTCGTGGCTGCGGCAATCCTGTACGAGGCCAGCGCTGCTCTACGTGCCCGCCGGGATAGCGGAGCCGGACCGGGACGGCGATCTGCGGATCGGCCCCGAGGTGATGCCGCGCCGGTGGTTCTACGACACCGACTGATCTCAGCGGGTAAACGTGACATAGACGACACCAGCCAGCTGCGCGCTTCTCGCAAGTCTGTGAGTTTTCTGAAAGCGAACCAGACGTTTGCTCGATAGGTTCCACTTGGTTTGCTCGGGGCCGACCGGCCCCGGCCCCTGCCCCTGCCCCGAGTGCAAGGAGATCCCGTGCTGAAGAGGTTTGCCGCAGCTGGCGCGCTGGCGCTGGGCACCATAATGGCCGCCGGCGGCGTCGCACACGCCGATGACGTGGTCGTGAGGGACGCCAACGGCATCCCGTGGAGCTGGCCGACGGAGGCGTCCTGCATCAAGGACGGACCCGACCAGCACCTGCAGAACACCGACGACGACGCGTTCCTCAAGTACTGGTACTGCGTGCAGCACGACGACGGCCTGTGGTACCTGCACAACACCGACAACCCGACCGAGCGGGTGAACTAGCCGCGTGCCATCGCGCCGCGGAGGTGAGGCAGCCCCGGCCGGGGGTTTCGGGGCTGCCGATCGGTGATCTCGCGCCACGGCGCGATCTGCAGCGCCGACTGGTATTCGACGGCGCGTGAACGTGAGGAGTGCGTGATGAATGTTCGTGGACTGGCGCTGGTCGGTGCCGCAGTTGCAGGTGTGTTCCTCGGCGGTGCACTGGCCGCCCCGGGTGTCGCCGCGGCGGATGAGATTCTGCCAACGGGTCCGAACGGGGTGACCTACATCCGAACCGAGTCGGGCCGCACGCTGTGCGGCGTCCAGGGCGACGCGGTGAACTGCACAGTGCAGTTCGTGAATCCACCGGTGACCGCGGCCGGTGATTTCGCGAACTCGGTGACGCTCAACCAGAACGGGACCTTCACGTACCTGGCCGCGGATCTCGGTGTGATCGACCCACCGCACACGATCCGCTACGACCAGACCTACATCGCCAACGGCTGGGCGGTCGAGGCGTTCAGCGACGGCACCCGGTTCACCAACAACCACACCAACGAGGGCTTCTGGGTCAGCGTCACCGACGTCAACGCCCTCGGCCAGATGTGACGTCGAACCGAGCGGCCGTCAAGAGGCTGGGCCTGCGCGGCGCGCTGATCGCGGGAGGGGCCCTACTGCTGGCGATCGCAGCCAGCCTGAGCATGTACCTGGTGCACCGAAATGCGAACTCCTCGACGGACTTCGGTGCAGTAGACGTTCCGGGTCGGGTCAACGTCCAAGTCTGGATCGGACATGTCGACACCACCAGTCAAACCATGTCGGTCGAGATTGTCGACGTGGAACCCACCGGGGCGCTGGCCGGCCCCGACGGCAGCTTCACCGGGGACACGGTTCTGACCACCTCGGCGCTAGGCGCGCCGATCACCATCGGCAAGGGGCAGACTGGCTCTGACGCACCCCAGACATTCGCTGTGAACGGAACCGTCACCGACTACCCGTTCGACCGGTACCACTCGCTGATGACTTTCTCCGCCACCTCCGACGGCGCGACCGTGCCCGTCGCAGTGGTGATCTCGAGTGCGGACCCGTTCTTCCGGAACGTACCCACCGCTCCGCCACCATCGACCGATCAACCCGACGGCCGCGTCGATATCGACCTGACGTCGACGCGGTCGATGCCGACACTGGTGTTCGCCGTGTTCGTGATGGTGCTGATGCTGGGTCTGGCAGCCGCGGCGGTCACGGCGAGCTACTACATCCTGCGGTGGCGGCGGGGGCTGCTGTTCCCCGCCTGCTCGATGATGGCCGCGATCCTGTTCGCATTGATCCCGCTGCGCAACGCAGTACCCGGCAACCCCCCGATCGGCTCGGTGATCGACTTTGCTTCGTTCTTCATCGCCGAGACCGTGATCGCAGTGGCGCTGATCGCCTCCGTGGTCATCGGCTACCGCACGGAGATCGCCAACGAACTCACTGCGGGCGAATCAGTGGGACCCGAGGCCAGAACCTAACGCCGGGGGCGGCGATCAAATGCCGCTCCGGTAGGCGGTCGGCGTCACCCCGACGCGCTGCTTGAATGCGGTAGCGAAGTGGCTCGGGGTCGAAAACCCGACGGCCAAACCAATTTCGGTCATCGACAACATCGTGGTAGCCAATAGGCTTTTAGCCCGGTCGATCCGACGGGTCAGGACGAACTGATACGGCGTCGTCTTGAATGCACGCACAAAAGCGTTGGTGAACTGGTTGGTGGACATCCCGGTGTACCGGGACAGGGCGGCGAGGCTGATGTCCGCGTCAAGTGAGTCTTCGATGAACTCCACGATCCTGATCTGCGTGGCCGGGTCCAGGACGCGGTGATCAGGTCGGCGCCGGATATTCGCATAGTGGTCGACCAAGTGCAGGCGCACGACATCGGTCAAAGACTCGCGGAGCAGTCTCGCGATCAGATCCTCGCGATCGGCGACGCTGCGTACCCGTCGCGTTATCTGATGCAGCAGAGGGTCCCGGTAGCTGAACCGTGGTGCGAGCTCACGATCTTCGAGCAGCTTCGTGGGTACCGTCACCTGGCTGAACTCAGCGCGGTCTCCCTGCGCGGTGATGCCGACATGCTGGCCCGCAGGGACCACCAGGATGTCCCCGATCTTCGGGAGGGTGCGGTGCGAAGGGCCACCGCGGTCGAACTCGGTTTCCTTCGAACGCACGAGACCGCCGGTGTAGATCGCGAGCACGTGGTGGGGTGCGTCGAATACCCAATCCGTAGGTTTCACAATCTTTTCGCTGATGAAGCCGAACTCAAGATCGCTCAACAGCGCCATCTCCATGTTCGGCCCCGCCCACGAATGGCGAGATCAAGGATGTAGACGTTCACACAGGCTGATGCTAATGGGGTGCTCAAGCCCTAACGGCTAGGAACACGGTCACCTTGCTGTCTATTGCGCCGCGTGGGCCGCATGAATCGATCGCCGGCGAGCAGCCGTTAAGGACAAACTTTTTCGGCAAATGCACGGCTGGATCTCGAAAGCCTCAGCAAACGAAGTTGGTTATTCTGGCTAACGCGTCGTACGAATAGGCGTCGTAGACGTGCGATCCGGTTGCCTCTTAATCCATGGGGGCAACCGGATTTCGCGTTGATGCCCGCAGACAGGCGGCGGGCGCGCTGTACCGTGAATCACTCGGCAACATCGGACGGCAGACCACAAGGAATAGACCCGGAACCAGTAGTCCCTCCAAGGAAACGAATGAGGAACCACATTGCTCACGCGCACACTCTTCTTCGTCGCGGCGCTGGTCGCGCTCACTCTCGCCACCACGGCGTGCGGCGACCCCACGAACCCACCCGCGCCGTCGTCCAGCTCCACCACCGCTCCACACGGCGCTGAACGTGGAACAAGTGGCAGCAGCAACGGTCAGCACACGCCCGCTCACGACAACAACAGCACCGAGCCGAACTGCACCGGGCCAGACCAAGGCACGGTCTGCACCAACCCCAACCACGGTGCTGGCGATGACCCATCGGAGAACGGCGGAGCCGTCATGCCAAACCCGAACGGCGACGGATCATCGGTGCCGTGCGAAGGCACCATCTGCACCAACCCCAACCACGGCGCCGGCACGGACCCGGACGAGAACGGCGGTGACGAAAATGCGACACCCGCACCGGAACAGCGGGACGACGATCCGGGCGGGAAGCCCTGCACCACCGGCATGGGTGTCTCCGGCACCTACATCTGGAGCGACGACTCCAACAGCTGGGTGTGCCAGATCAGCTAGGCCATCACAACGCAGATCAGGCCGGGAAGAAGGTGCTGTGCGCCGCCACCTCGTGACGATCTCAGCATGATCGCGAACACCGCGGCCGAGACCGCCCGGGTGGCTCAGACTCAACGTTCAGGATCTCGGCGACGCGGTGGGTAGACCACGAACCACACCAACACGACCACCAGTGTTATTGGGGCAGAACAGGAGTGGTGTTGCCAGGTGCGGACAGGCCGACCGGTCAGTCGCGTGTAGGTCCACGCCGCGTAGGCGTACGACAGCAGTGCCAACGCGAGTAGGGTCACGACGTTGAATCCGATGGCGGCCACGATGTCGCCGTGCTGCAATGAGTAGATCATCCGTAGCGACCCGCAGCCGGGGCAGGAGACACCGAACAGCAACTTAGTGGGGCAGACCGGCAGCGGACCCCCCGGTGTGGTGGGGTCACCGAACCAGATCGCAACACACCCACACCCGGCCGCGAGCGCCACCCCAAGAGCGGCGACCGGACGCCGATGTGTGGGTGTGCTGTTGGTGTTCACCACGATCAGTCGATCAGTATCCCGACGACGACATTCCGGCCATGCCATCCACCACGGCGATGATCACCCAGATCACCGCGACCACGACTCCCGCGGCTGCACCCCAGATAGCGAATTTCTTGGCATCATCGGCCGACTTCTGTGCTTCGGCGTAGCGGCCTTGTGCCCAGTAAGCCCGACACCTGGGTCGACTTTGACGATGGCCACGATGCCCAGCGGCAG
Source organism: Mycobacterium sp. DL99 (assembly GCF_004762045.1). GTDB lineage: Bacteria > Actinomycetota > Actinomycetes > Mycobacteriales > Mycobacteriaceae > Mycobacterium. The sequence goes on along the minus strand of NZ_SJOM01000007.1, from coordinate 2,230,071 downwards.
ACAACACAGCACAGTCGACAGAATCGCCCACATAAGGTTGCTGTCGGGCTGCCTACCTTGCGGCCCCTGAGGAGCGGGGTAAGCACCCGAGGGTGGCGGCGGGTAACTTCCGGGTGGCGGTGGCGGTTGCTGCGTGATGTACACCTTCCAAGATCAGGTTTGCTGAGGAAAAAGCCAGATCACCTCCGCACCAGCCACCCAGAGGAATAGTGCGTGACAGAAACCCAGCATTGGCGCAGCGTCGTGACAGTGCCGGTCAACGGGACATATGTGGTGGCCGCGGTGTCGGGGCGCAGCGGTTGCTCTAATCGCCGGCCTGTTGGACTTCTGAGGTTTGGCGAGTAGTTGAGTCACCGTCGTCGGCAACGATGTCACCGTCATCTACGAAGACGAGGTTTCCGTTGTCTAGGGATACGGCCCAGCGGCGTGCGGGATCGACGATGCGCTGGTCGCCAATGTCGACAGGGAGACCGGCGTCGTTTCCGAAGTCCTCGACAACCACTCCGGCCTGTTCCTCGGCGGTTCCCGGGTGTATCCGCGCCCGGTCACCAACACCCAATCCCATGTCGTCAGCAATCTCATCAGGCTTGCCAGACTCGAGCTCGTTTTCCACGCCGAGAAACCTACCCCGTTCACGACGCGGGACTTGAAGCCCCTGTATCGCAAGCGAGGCTCTGTTTCGAGTGATTTGCCAGGCCACACCGTGTGATGCGACACAGCGCAGATTCTGGCGCGCCGCGTGACCGCAGCCGCCGTGGCCTTGCAGACGCCGAGCACACTGAGCCCGGGACCAGTCGTGCCGGGACGTCGCACATGCGGGCCGCTGCCCGCGACTCGGGATCGTGCACCTGGTAGTGGCCGGAGGCGGTGTGAGGCGCGCCGCGGCATGGCCTCGTCGGATACCCGGGGGAGCTTCCGGTGCATGATGCTCCCGTAGTCGCAGCCGAACGTGAACTGCCGGACCTCCCCGCCCAACGTCGTCGGTTCAATCCCAACCGGGAGCTCAGCGCTCGGCCCCGGCTCCGTCTCGGCGCCCGGTCAGTCGCCCAGCTGGATGTGATCAGCGAGTTGCCTGACGCCTTCGGCGATCTGGGCAACGCTTGCGGCCCCGTAGGAGAAGCGCAGGAACGGCGCGGGTGGCTCATCCACGAAGAAGTGTCGTCCGTCGCCGACGAGCACCCCGGCCCTGTAGGCGTCCGCACACACCCTTCGTGTGTCGGCGCCCAGCGCCAGTCGCGCCCAGAGGTGGAGCCCACCACGCGGGGTGCCGACTATGCGCACCCCGGGCAGGGTGGCCTGGATGGCGGTCACGAGTGCGTCACGTCGTTCGCCGAGTTCGCCGCGGAGTCGTTTCAAGTGCCGCGGCCACACGGTCGAGGTGACCAAACTCAGTGCGATTTCCTGCACGATCGGGGCGACGCAGAGGTCGTCAGCGGTGCGGGATGCCCGGAGCCTGGCACCAGCCGGACCGCGAGCGATGATCGCACCGAGTCTGAGTCCGGGCGAGGCCGGCTTCGAGAGTGTGAGGATGGAAACGACATGTCCGTGCGGATCCTCGGTGAAGAGCGGAGCAGGCGCCTGCCCGTCGATGCCGAGGTGCCGCGCCCAGTCATCCTCGATGATGAACGCCCCGTGCCGAGCAGCGAGTTCGAGCACCTGCGTCCGCCGTTCTGCACTGAGGACCGCGCCGGTGGGGTTCGCGTAGCTGGGTTGAAGGTAGACCACTCGCGCCCGCGTGCGTTCGAGCTCGTCGCCGAGACGGTCGACCAGGATCCCGTTGGCGTCGGCGGGTACCGACGAGAGGTTGAGGCCCGCGCTCTGCGCAGCGAGGATCGCGCCCGGATAGCTCGGACTCTCCGTGATGACCGCCGATCCCGGCTCGGCAAGTGTGCGCATCGCGAAGAGGAGGCCCTGCTGCCCGCCAGATACGACGAGCACGTCGTTCGGGTCGGCGCGATACTCGGAGGCGAGGATCCGCCGCAGTTCCGGCGATCCCGCTGGCGGTGTCATCATCCATGCACGACCGCTCTTCGCCGCACGCGAGCCGAGGCGGTGCAGTTCCTCGTTCGGTAGTAGTTCGGGGGCGAGGTACCCCCAGGAGAGCGGGATGTGCTCCGGTGTGCCGTAGACGCCCAGGCGTGCGGCCCGGTCGGCGTCGACTCTGGCGTGGCCGAGAGCCTGGGACTGCCAGGAAAAGTCCGGTTCTGGTAGTCGTTCGCGGCCCGCTACAAACGTTCCCCGTCCGGGCTCTGCCCGCACCAGCCCGGCTGCGCTCAGTTCCGACAGCGCTGCAGAGATGGTCGCCGCGCTCGCGTGGAACTGCGCAGAGAGTTCCCGCACGCCTGGGAGCTTCTCGCCGGGGTGCATCGTCGTGATCCATTGTTGGAGCTGCATCGCAATGGCGGACGACCTGTTATCGTTGGACATGGAAATAGTAGATAACGTTACTCCGATTGCGGCAAGTCCGTTACTCTTCATAGAGAGCGCGGAACCGACTCCCCCGCTCACACAACCGTGACCGGCCGCCGTTCGATGTTGCGGGATGCGTCGGTCTCCGCCATCGTCGCAGGCTTCCTGTCAGCGCTCATCAACTTCGCAGGCCCGTTCCTGATCGTGCTCGAAGCCACCCGCGCAGCGGGTCTGGACGAGGCGCAGACCGCATCCTGGGTCTGGGCGTTGTCGATCGGAAACGGCGTGTGCAGCATCGCGTTGAGTCTGTTCACCCGCATCCCGGTGATCGTCGCTTGGTCGACGCCCGGAGCGGCGCTGCTGATCGCCTCACTCGGCGGGTTCTCCTTTGCTGAGGCCGTGGGAGCATTCCTCGTCGCCTCGGTCGCGGCCGCGGTGGTCGGGTACACGGGATGGTTCGGTTGGTTGCTCGCCAGAGTGCCCAGCCCCGTGCTGCAGGCTCTACTCGCGGGGATCCTGCTGCCGTTCGTCGTGTCCGCCGCAGGCGCGTTCGCAAGCGCACCGCTGATCGCGGGAAGCATCGTCATCGCCTTCTTCCTTGGCAAGCGCTTCGTCGACCGCTATGCCGTACTCGCAGCCCTCATCGTGGGGCTCGCGGTGACGTGGGCGACCGGGTCGTTCCACCCGTTCGCACCGTCGCTCACGCTCGGCGGTCCGGTCATTACGATGCCTGCGTTCACTCCGGCCGCACTCGTGAGCATCGCGCTGCCACTGTTCATCGTCACGATGGCCTCCCAGAACGCGCCCGGACTGACCCTGCTCCACTCGCAAGGGTACGAACCGAACGACCGCCTGCTTGTCGGCTCCATCTCAACGGTCTCCGCGATCCTCGCGCCCTTCGGCTGCCATGGGATCAACCTGGGCGCGATCACCGCTGCGATCGCGCTCGGCCCGGAGTCGCACCCGGACCTGGGCAGGCGTTACATCGCAGGCCTCGCAGGCGGTTGCACCTACCTGCTCGTCGGTTCCTTCGGAGGCGTGCTCGTGGCCGGGTTCCGCACGGTCCCTACCGAGACGGTCTCAGTGCTCGCCGCCGTTGCGCTGCTCGGATCAGCGCTCGCCGCCCTCAAGGGCGCGATGGGCGGTGACGGTCGCGCGGGGCTGGCCGCCCTGACGACTCTCGCGGTCACCATGTCGGGGGTCGCGGTCTTGAGCGTCGGCGCCGCGTTCTGGGGCCTCGTCGCCGGCGGTGCCGTGCACATGATCCTCGCCCCACGCCGGGAGAGGGCCCGCACCGAGGAATCGAAGGAGGCCCCCATGATCACGTAGCCCCCTCAGATACCGCATCGCGCGCTGCGCAAATGCACGACCGTACCGCGCGCGAAGCGCTCGCCCAGCGACCTGGCAGTGCCGATCCACCACTGAGATCCCAACCAATCGGAGCAACCTATGACGACGAACACCACCCCGACGATCCGTCCGCTCGCCGCCGCCGACGAGGCCCGCTGGCGCGTCCTCTTTCGGGCATACCGCGAGTTCTACAAGCTGACCGAGTCCGAAGAGGTCGTCTCACGCGCGTGGGGGTGGTTCATGGACCCCCGACACGAATGCAAAGCCCTTGTCGCCGAAGCGGACGGGGCGATCGTGGGGTTCGCGCATCACCGACGTTTCTCCTCGCCCTACACCGGCACCACCGGCATCTTCCTGGACGACCTCTTCACCGATCCCCAGGTTCGCGGCCGGGGCATCGGACGCGCGCTCATTGAGCGTCTCACCGAGATGGCCCACGCTGAGGGACGGGCCGTGGTCCAGTGGGTGACCGCGGACGACAACCACACGGCCCAAGCCCTGTACAACACCCTCGCCACACGCACGAACTGGGTCACCTACGAGGCCGAACCCGCCGCGAAGTAGTTGAACCGGGCCTGACCAATCCCGTCACTGCCGCCGCGCAACGTCGAGAGATTGTGCCCGGAACACCGGCACCCCCGGCCTTCCGATCCTCATTGAGGCCGGGGGTGCGTCGCGGGTCCCGCAGGGTGACCAGATCGCCGTCGCAATGCCCGTACGCAGCTCATCGCTTGGCGTCGACCGCCGACAGCGGCGCGTCGGAACCCTCCAGGGCCGCGAGGGCCTGGAGCGGCAACCACGCGACCAGGTCAGCGCAGACCCCAGGCGGAGCCAGCAGGTACGGAACGATCGAACGGTCATAGTTGGCGATCACGTTGAGCGACAACATGTTCGGTCGGGTTCGGCAAGGTATCCGGGTTCTCGTCCCCGGTGATGAACACCTACGCGCGGATCCGCTTCCAGCCCAACAAACGGCCCCCGAACAAAGAAGCAGGCCAGGGGATGCTTTCCCTGGCCTGCGACTTAGCTACAACGCGCTTACAACATGCAGGAGACGCAACCCTCTACTTCGGTTCCTTCCAAAGCCATTTGGCGAAGCCGGATGTAGTACAGCGTCTTGATTCCCTTGCGCCAGGCGTAGATCTGCGCCTTGTTGACCTCGCGGGTGTCGGCGGTGTCCTTGAAGAACAACGTCAGGCTAAGACCCTGATCCACGTGCTGGGTGGCCGCGGCATAGGTGTCGATGATCTTCTCGTAACCGATCTCATACGCGTCCTGGTAGTACTCCAGGTTGTCGTTGGTCAGGTACGGCGCCGGGTAGTAAACCCGGCCGATCTTGCCTTCCTTGCGGATCTCGATCTTCGACGCCACCGGGTGGATCGAGGACGTCGAGTGGTTGATGTAGGAGATCGACCCGGTCGGCGGGACGGCCTGCAGGTTCTGGTTGTAGATGCCGTGCTTCTGCACCGACTCCTTCAACTGCTTCCAGTCGTCCTGCGTCGGGATGTGAATGTCCGCATCGGCGAAGATCTGCCGGACCTTGTCGGTGGCCGGCTCCCACACCTGATCGGTGTACTTGTCGAAGAACTCTCCGGATGCGTATTTGGATTTCTCGAAGCCGCCGAAGCTCCTACCACGTTCGATCGCAATGAGATTCGACGCCCGCAGGGCGTGGAACAGCACGGTGTAGAAGTAGATGTTGGTGAAGTCGATGCCCTCTTCGGAGCCGTAGTGGATCCGCTCGCGGGCCAGGTAGCCGTGCAAGTTCATCTGCCCGAGGCCGATCGCATGCGAACTGTTGTTGCCCTGCTCGATCGACGGCACCGAGTAGATGTGGGTCTGATCGCTCACCGCGGTCAGTGCCCGGATGGACACCTCGATGGTCTGCGCGAAGTCCGGCGAGTCCATCGTCTTGGCGATGTTCAGCGACCCGAGGTTGCACGAGATGTCCTTGCCCACCTTGGAATAGGACAGGTCGTCGTTGAACTCCGAGGCCGTCGAGACCTGCAGGATCTCCGAGCACAGGTTGGAGTGGGTGATCTTGCCGGCGATCGGATTCGCCCGGTTCACCGTGTCCTCGTACATGATGTACGGGTAGCCCGACTCGAACTGCAGCTCGGCCAGCGTCTGGAAGAACTCGCGCGCCTTGATCTTGGTCTTGCGGATCCGGCCGTCGTTGACCATCTCGTGGTACTTCTCGGTCACCGAGATGTCGGCGAACGGAACGCCGTAGACCTTCTCGACATCGTACGGCGAGAACAGGTACATGTCCTCGTTCTTCTTGGCCAACTCGAAGGTGATGTCCGGGATCACCACGCCCAGCGAGAGCGTCTTGATCCGGATCTTCTCGTCGGCGTTCTCACGCTTGGTGTCGAGGAACCGGTAGATGTCGGGGTGGTGCGCATGCAGGTACACCGCACCGGCACCCTGGCGGGCTCCGAGCTGGTTGGCGTAGGAGAACGAATCCTCCAGCAGCTTCATGATCGGGATGACGCCCGAGCTCTGGTTCTCGATGTTCTTGATCGGGGCGCCATGCTCACGAATGTTGGTCAGCAGCAAGGCGACTCCGCCACCGCGCTTGGACAGCTGCAGCGCAGAGTTGATGGAGCGCCCGATGGACTCCATGTTGTCCTCGATGCGCAGCAGGAAGCAGGACACCGGCTCGCCGCGCTGCTTCTTGCCCGAGTTGAGGAAGGTGGGCGTGGCCGGCTGGAATCGGCCGTCGATGATCTCGTCGACGAGCTTCTCGGCCAGCTCGGTGTCACCGGCGGCGAGAGTGAGCGCGACCATCACCACGCGATCTTCGAAGCGCTCGAGGTAGCGCTTCCCGTCGAAGGTCTTGAGCGTATAAGAGGTGTAGTACTTGAACGCGCCCAGGAAGGTCGGGAACCGGAACTTCTTGGCGAAGGCCCGATCCAGCAGTGACTTCACGAAATTGCGGCTGTACTGATCGAGCACCTCGCGCTCGTAGTACTCCTTCTCGATCAGGTAATCGAGCTTCTCGTCCTGGCTATGGAAGAACACCGTGTTCTGGTTGACGTGCTGCAGGAAGTACTCCCGCGCGGCGAGCACATCCTTGTCGAACTGAATCTTGCCGTCGGCGTCGTACAGATTCAGCATCGCGTTGAGCGCGTGGTAATCAGTCTCGCCGGGCAGGGCGTGCCCGGGATTGGTTACAGGCTCTGCAGCTGTGACGGTTGGTGGCACGTCTGGTCCTTCCAAAAGTCTTTCAACCCCGCACGGACAGCGTCGACGTCGTCCGGGGTTCCCATGAGTTCGAAGCGATACAGGTACGGCACCACGCATTTGCGCGAGACCACGTTGCCCGCGTAGGCAAACTCCGCACCGAAGTTGTTGTTGCCCGCGGCGATGACGCCGCGGATCAACGATCGATTGTGTTCATTGTTCAGAAACGCGATGACCTGCTTGGGTACATAGCCGCCGTTGTTGAGGTCGGGGGTGGCACGGCCGCCGCCGTAGGTGGGAAGGATCAGAACGTAGGGCTCGTTCACCTCGATGCGGCCGTGCAGCGGGATCCGGGTGACTCGGTCTTCGGGCCACTGCAACTTCTGGACGAAGCGGTGGGTGTTCTCCGAGACACTGGAGAAGTAGACGAGATGACTCATCGTGTTCTCCGTCCTCCCCCGTAGTGATTGCCTTCCGTTACGCGGTGGCCGCGACCGTGCTGAGTGCCTTGATCCGATCCGGCCGGAAGCCGGACCAGTGCTCGTTGCCGGCTACCACAACCGGGGCCTGCAGGTAACCGAGCGCCATGACGTAGTCACGGGCCTCGCTGTCGAGGGTGATGTCGACCTTCTCGAACGCGACGCCCTGCTTTTCCAACGCCTTGTAGGTGGCGTTGCACTGCACGCATGCGGGCTTGGTGTACACGGTGACGGTCATCTTCGGTACGGCTCCTCTTGCGGAAAGTGAACAAACTAGACAGGTGACTGGCAACTGATCGGGTCTTACGTTTCGCTTAAGTTCAGCGACCTTCGGGCCGCCAAAATTCCTGCCGGTCGAAGCCGCCCTCCGGCTGGTCTTGAAACCGACTCAGCCGGATTCGCTGCGCTCCGGCCGGCTCCCGAACTGTGGTGGCCTGTCGGTCTCACAGACACTACACCTAGTGGCCGACAGTTCGAAGTCATACAACATGTTCTGAATAACATTTCTGAAATTCCCAGGTCGTAAGCTTGCCAGCAACCACGTCCACGGCGTGTCGCGCTCGACTTGACAGACCGTGTCGCGCCGCACCACTAGATGTAGCACCAGCCACCGACAAAGTGGCCTGGCACACACCGGGGCGCCCCCCAATAGCAAAGCCGCCGGCCGGGTCGGAGTGACCCAGCCGGCGGCAAGATTTTGCCGGAAAGCGGCGTGAACGGCAAAACGCGAAGACGAACCCTCAGCCGACCTCAACTGTGAGCTTGCCCACAATGTCGCGCAGCGCCTCGGCGACCTCCGCGTTCTCCCTCGGATGCTTGCCATCGAGCGCCTTGGCCGGCACCGAGAGCTTGAGATCCTCGACCACGCGCGGTCCGGCGATGCCGAAGGACTTGCGGGTCTCGTCGTGCGCCCACACGCCGCCGTACTGCCCGAGCGCGGCACCCACCACGGCGAGCGGCTTGTCCTTGAGCGCACCGTTGCCGAACGGCCGGGACAGCCAGTCGATCGCGTTCTTCAACACACCCGGGATGCTGCCGTTGTATTCGGGCGTGACGACCAGCGCGGCGTCGGCCTCGGCGGCCGCCACCCGGAGCGCGACCACGGGCTCGGTCACATCCGCGGTGTCAATGTCCTCGTTGTAGAACGGCAACTCCCCCAGCCGGTCGAAGATTCGCAATTCCACGCCGTCGGGCGCCTGCTCCACCGCCAACTCGGCGAGCTGCCGGTTGATCGACGCCGCACGCAGACTTCCTACCAACACCAGGACCTTGACATCGGCCATGTTCACCACTCCTTGTTCGTCTGACCCGATTCTTGCAACGATCAACCGGACTGTGGTCCGATTAATTCCACCTGAGTTAAAGTGCAGTTGTGGCAGCCTCCGACCGCCCGACCCAGCTCGCGGGCATCGACCAGGTGCCACAGGAACGCGGCGATGCCGCTCGAAACCGCGCCCTTATTCTCGATGCCGCGCGCCGGCTCATCGCCGAACGCGGGCCCGACGCGGTCAGTACCGACGATATCGCGGTCGAGGCAGGCGTCGGAAAAGGAACGGTGTTCCGAAGGTTCGGTAGCCGTGCGGGGCTGATGATGGTGCTGCTCGACGAGGACGAGACCGCCGAACAGAACGCCTTCATGTTCGGCCCACCCCCACTGGGGCCCGGCGCGCCCCCGCTGGAGCGGCTGCTGGCCTACGGCGCGGATCGGCTCCGGTTCGTGCACTGCCACCAAGCCCTACTGTCCGACGCCATCCGCGATCCCGCCCTGCGCTACGCCGGCCCATTCACCCTGCACCGCACCCACGTCCGGATGCTGCTCGAAACCGCGGGCACCACAGGTGATCTCGATGCCCAAACCGACGCCCTGATCGCGCTGTTGAACCCCGACTACCTGGCCCACCAGCTCTCCCTCGGCCGCAGCCTCGACGAGCTCACAGCGGCGTGGCAGGACACCGCCCGCAAGTTGTGTGGCCACTAGCACCATGACCGCTTGGGTGCTGCACGTCGACCTGGACCAGTTCCTGGCGTCGGTGGAGCTGCGCCGTCGCCCTGAACTCGAGGGCCTGCCCGTCATCGTCGGCGGCAGCGGTGATCCGACCGAACCCCGCAAGGTGGTCACCTGTGCGTCGTATCAGGCGCGTGAGTTCGGTGTGCACGCCGGAATGCCGTTGCGCACCGCGGCACGCAAATGCCCCGACGCCACCTTCCTACCGTCGGACCCTGACGCTTACGACGCGGCGTCCGAGCAGGTGATGGGTCTGCTGCGCGATCTCGGCCACCCGCTGGAGGTCTGGGGTTGGGACGAGGCCTATCTGGGGGCCGACGTGAGCGATCCGGTCGAGCTGGCCGAGCGCATCCGCACCGTGATCGCCGCCGAAACCGGGCTGTCCTGCTCGGTCGGCATCAGCGACAACAAACAGCGCGCCAAGGTGGCGACCGGGCTGGCCAAACCCGCGGGCGTCTACGTGCTCACCGAAGCCAACTGGATGTCGGTGATGGGTGACCGTCCGCCCGATGCGCTGTGGGGCGTCGGCCCCAAGACCACCAAAAAGCTTGCCACGCTGGGCATCACCACGGTTGCCGATCTGGCCGCCACCGATGCCACCATCCTCACCTCGGCGTTCGGGCCCAGTACGGGGCTATGGATCCTGTTGCTGGCCAAAGGCGGTGGCGATACCGAGGTGAGCTCCGAACCCTGGATTCCGCGATCACGCAGTCACGTCATCACCTTCGCCGCCGACCTCACCGAACGCAGCGAGATGGACGACGCGATCCGCGAGCTGACCCGGCGGACCCTCGACGAGGTGGTCGAGCAGGGCCGCATTGTCACCAGAGTGGCGGTCACGGTCCGCACCGCGACGTTCTACACGCGCACGAAGATCCGCAAGCTGAGTTCGCCCGGCACGGACGCCGGCGTCATCACCGAGACCGCGTTGGCGGTGTTTGGTCAGTTCGAGCTGGACCGACCGATCCGGCTGCTGGGCGTACGGCTGGAACTGTCCATGGATGACGGCAAATCCGAGCGTCCCATCGGCCCGGTTGTCACCGCCGACCAATAACCTCGACCCCATGTTGCAGACCATCGCGATTCGGGGCTACCGCTCATTGCGGGAGGTGATCCTGCCGCTGGCCGAACTCACGGTGGTCACCGGCGCCAACGGCGCCGGCAAGTCATCGATCTACCGCGCGCTGCGGCTGCTGGCGGACTGCGGGCGGGGCCAGGTAATCGGCTCACTGGCCCGGGAGGGGGGCCTGCAGTCAGTCCTGTGGGCGGGACCCGAACAGCCGAACGAACAGACCCAGGGCACCACCCGGACCCGCCCGGTGTCGCTCGAACTCGGCTTCGCCGCAGACGATTTCGGGTATCTGGTGGACCTGGGCCTGCCGCAGATGGCTGGATCGGGAGGCGAGCCGTCGGCATTCGCCCAGGATCCCGAGATCAAACGCGAAGTGGTGTTCGCCGGACCGGTACTGCGCCCGGCCTCGACGCTGGTGAGCCGCACCCGCGAATACGCCGAGGTGGCCGCGCAATCAGGCCGGGGGTTCGATGAGCTGACGCGCTCTCTGCCTTCCTACCGCAGCGTGCTCGCCGAATACGCACACCCGGACGCGCTGCCGGAACTGTCGGCCGTCTCGGACCGGCTGCGCGACTGGCGGTTCTACGACGGATTCCGGGTCGACGCGGGAGCGCCGGCTCGCCGGCCCCACGTCGGTACCCGCACCCCGGTGCTCTCCGACGACGGCTCAGATCTGGCCGCGGCAGTTCAGACGATCGTCGAAACGACCTTCGACGATCTGGCCCGCGCGGTGGCCGATGCGTTCGACGGGGCCACCATCTCGGTCGCGGTCAACGACGGGCTGTTCGATCTGCAGCTGCGTCAACGCGGCATGCTCCGCCCGTTGCGCGCCGCCGAATTATCTGACGGCACACTGCGCTTCCTGTTGTGGGCCACGGCGCTGGCCAGCCCCCGGCCACCATCTCTCATGGTGCTCAACGAGCCCGAGACATCCTTGCACCCCGATCTGGTCCGACCACTGGCCTCCCTCATCAAGACCGCCGCGAAACAGTCCCAGGTGGTCGTGGTGACGCACTCACGTGCACTGTTGGATTTCCTGGAAACCACGCCCGCAGCCGACGAGCAGCCGAGCACGGCGATCGAGGTGGAGCTCTACAAGCAATGGGGTGAAACGAAGGTGGAAGGGTTCGGCATGCTCAACACGCCCTCCTGGCATTGGGGAAAACGCTAGGGCTGCACGGATTTCGGCCGCAACGCCCGGCTGAACAGCACGTTGACCTGTCGCATCGCCACGCTGTAGGGCCACCACGCGGTGCGTTTGAACGCGTACAAGGCACGGATGTCCACCGAGGTGTAGATCAGGAAGCGGTTGCGTGCCACCCCGGCCAGGATCTTGTCGGCGGCCTTCTCCGCGGAGATCGCGTGGCCGGCGAACCGGTCCACCCACTTCTGCACATTCGGGTCCTCCCGATCCACACCGGCGATCTGAACCGTCTGCACCAGACCGGTTTTCACCGCACCTGGCACCACTACCGACACCCCGATGCGGTGCCGCGCCAGGTCGAAACGCAGCACTTCACTCAACCCGCGCAACCCGTACTTGCTGGCGCTGTAGGCACTGTGCCACGGCAACGCGACGATGCCGGCCGCCGAGGACACATTCACCAGGTGCCCACCGCGGCGGGCCTGCACCATCGGCGGCAGGAACGTCTCGATCACGTGGATCGGGCCCATCAGGTTGACGTCGATCATCGAGCGCCAATGTTGATGGGTGAGTTGGTCGACGGTCCCCCAGGCCGACACTCCGGCGATGTTCATCACCACGTCCATCGCCGAATGCGCCGCATGGATGTCGGCACCGAAGGCCGCCACCTGGTCGTAGTCGGAGATGTCCAGCGCCCGGTGTGCGGGCACCTGGGCGCCCAGCGCCCTGGCATCGGCAACGGTCTGGGCCAGCCCGACTTCGTCCCGGTCGGTCAGGTACAACTCAGCGCCCCGAGCTGCCAGGGCCAGCGCGGTGGCCCGGCCGATGCCGCTGGCGGCGCCTGTGATCAAACACCTCTTGCCACGAAAGTCGGCTCGGCCGTTACCCGCGGTATCACTCCCCATAGCGGTGACCTTACCTGTGACGCTAACCCGCTTGGCCACCCCACAGTGCGTTGAGCCACAGTCGCTCGACCACGTCGACCGCGCGGGCCGGGTCGGCGCCCCGCCCGACAAAGGCCGAGTCGTGCGACAGCGTCATCGCCGTCGTCGCCACCAGGGTGCGTACCAGCGCCGGGAGGTCGTCCGAGATCGGGCGGGCACCCGCATCCTGTTCGACGAGGCCGACGATCTGACCGATCACGGCGTCCTCGTAGTCGTTCATCAACTCCCGGATCTGGGCGTCGGTGTTCTGAGCGACGGTGCAGGCAGACATGATCGGGTCGTTGGTGGCGAACACGGTTGCCGCACTGCCTACCATCCGCTTGGCGAAAGCGGCAGGTGTTTCACCGGTATCCCGGGGCGCGTAGTTGTGCGTCAACGCGGCGAGTTGTTCCATCGCGTCGGACACGATCACGGCCAGCACCGCGTACTTCGAATCGAAGTAGAAGTAGAAGCCCGATCGGGCCACCCCGGCGCGTTCGCTGATGGTGCTCACCGACAAATCGGCGAACGACTGTTCCTCGAGCAGGTCCCGCACGGCCGCCACGATGGCCTCGCGTTGCCGGTCGCCCCGGCTGCGACGGGCCTGCGGACGCCCGGTGGAGCCACTACCGCTCCCCGGTATCGATTCGGCGGTCATGGCACTAGACCTTTGCACCGCGACGCGCCAGTTCAAAACTTGACATGCGTCAAGTCTGGCAGCCAGGATGGCCTCAAGTGGTGACATCGACCACACTTCGTCAGGCTTCAAATGATCAGGAGCGGCCCATGGCAACCATCAGCACCCCGCATTACCTGCTCGATCAGGCCAAGCGCCGGTTCACCCCGACGCCCAACACATTGCCGGGCATGGGCGCGCTGGAGAAGAGGCTGAAGGCCAAGGACTGGGACCAGTTCGTGTTCGCAGAACCGCCGGCCGGCAGTGGCCTCAAGCCGATCCTCGGTGACTCCGGTTTGCCGATCATCGGCCACATGATCGAGATCTTCCGCGGGGGTCCCGACTTCGTCCTGGAGCAGTACCGCAAGTACGGACCGCTCTACTACGCCCAGTCCCCCGCGCTGTCATCGGTGATGGCGCTGGGTCCCGACGCCACCCAGGCGGTCTTCTCCAACCGCAACAAGGACTTCTCGCAGCGGGCCTGGGATCCGGTGATCGGTCCCTTCTTCGAGGGCGGCCTGATGCTGCTCGACTTCGACGAGCACATGTTCCACCGCCGGATCATGCAGGAGGCGTTCACCCGCACGAGACTGAGCGGCTACATCCCCCACATCGACTCGGTGGCCTCGACCGTGCTGGCCGATGACTGGGTGGCCAACGACCCGCGGTTCCTATTCCACCCGGCAATCAAAGAGCTCACGCTCGATATCGCCTCCGAGGTGTTCATGGGCGTTGCCGCCGGCACCGACCGCGCCCTGGTCACCACGGTGAACAACGCGTTCACCACCACCACCCGGGCCGGCAATGCAATCGTTCGGACGGCAGTGCCGCCGCTGAAGTGGTGGCGCGGGATCCAGGCGCGCAAAACCCTCGAGGAGTACTTCGCCAGCCGCATCGGCGAGAAGCGGCGGTCGGAGAGCACCGACATGTTCAGCGTGCTGTGTCACTCCGCCGACGAGGACGGACAGACCTTCACCGACGACCAGATCATCAGCCACATGATCTTCGTGATGATGGCCGCGCACGACACGTCCACCTCGACGATGACGACGATGGCCTATCACCTGGCGGCCAATCCGGAATGGCAGGAACGCCTGCGCGACGACTCCGCGCGTATCGGCGACGGACCGCTGGACTTCGAGTCACTGGAGAAGCTGGAAACCTACGACCTGGTGATCAACGAGTCACTGCGGATGATGACGCCGCTGCCGTTCAACTTCCGCGAGGCAGTGCGCGACACCGAACTGCTGGGCTACTTCATCCCGGCCGGGACGAGCGTGGTGACCTGGCCGTCGATCAACCACCGGTTGCCCGAGCTATGGACCGACCCGGACAAGTTCGACCCGGACCGCTTCGCTGAGCCGCGCAGCGAGCACAAGCGGCACCGCTACGCGTTCGCCCCGTTCGGCGGTGGCGCGCACAAGTGCATCGGCATGGTGTTCGGCCAGTTGGAGATCAAGACCGTGATGCACCGGCTGCTGCGGCGTTACAAGCTGGAACTCGCCAGCCCGGATTACCGGCCGCACTACGACTACGGGGGCATGCCGGTACCGATCGACGGTATGCCGATCGTGCTGCGCCCGCTGCACTGAGGCATTCGATGACCGATTGGCCGGTTATTGCACGGAGTACGAATCACCGTGCGATAACCGGCCATTCGTCGTCTTTGGCGTCTACCGTCGCGACATGACCGCCGACGCCCCCAGGGAGGCCTCCACCCCTCGGGCCACCGACCGCCCCGGCGACGCTTCGCCGTTCGCTCTCGGATTGCTGCTGAGGCGCGCCCATTGGCATGCGGCAGAGGTCATGTCGGAGGCGCTTCATCCGCTCGGAATCGAGTTGCGCCATTTCGCGATCCTCCTCGAGCTCGTCAATCACGGCCCGACCGAACAACGGGACCTGGTGGAGGCAACGGGCTCCGACAAGTCCGCCATCATGCGCGTCATCGACGACCTGGAACACAAAGGCCTCGCGGTGCGTAAGCCGGTTCCCGGTGACCGTCGGGTGCGGGCAGTTGAGATCACCCCCAAGGGCCTCGAACTTTTCGATGAAGCGCACGCTGCCGCGCGGCCACTTGCCGAGCGACTGGTGTCGACGTTGCGCCCCGGCGAGGCCGATCACTTGAAGGAGATCCTCACCCGGTTCAGCCCCCAGCCGGAGTCTTGAGGCCCTGCTCGACCCGGGAATAATCTCGCCTGCGATTGTCTTGAATAAGATAGTCGCAAACGTGACAATAGTAGTCCCGGGAGGCACCCGATGATGGACGTCTATGACGCGGTCACCAGCCGACGGGCGGTGCGCGGATTCACTGATCAACCCGTCTCGACAGAAGTGCTGCAGCGCGTGCTCACGGCCGCCGCATGGTCGCCGTCCGGCTCGAACATCCAGCCGTGGACCATCTATGTGGTCACCGGAGCGCCGCTGGCCGAACTCAAGAAGCGGGCCACCGAACGCGTCGCGACCGGCATGCCGTGGGACGAGCGGGAGTACGAGATGTACCCGGCCGACATGAAGTCGCCGTACCGCGACCGCCGTGCCACCTTCGGCAAGGAGCGTTACAGCGCCCTCGGCATCGGCCGCGACGACTGGGAAGCCCGCCAACGCGCCGCGATCGCCAACTGGGACTGTTTCGGCGCACCCGCGGCGCTGTTCTGCTACATCGACCGCAACCTGGGCCCGGCCCAGTGGGCCGACGCCGGGATGTACCTGCAGACCGTGATGCTGCTGCTGCGCGCCGAAGGCCTGCACAGTTGCCCTCAGATGGCGTGGTCCCAGGTCCGCAGCACGGTCGCCGACGTGCTGTCACCGCCGCCCGAACTCACCTTGTTCTGTGGCATGTCGATCGGCTGCGAAGACCCGGCTGTCAGCTACATCCGCACCGGCCGCGCGCCGTTGAGCGAAACCGTCACATTCGTCGACGGGTAGCCGCTCACGCCGCGGTCATCAGCCGGTTGGCACAGGCGATCACGGCGTACAGCGCCGACTGCTCCGGATCATCGGCGAGCCCCATGGCCCACTCGCTGTGCAGGCCGTCGCAGCCTTCGATGAAAGTCGCGGTCCGACCGCCGGTGGGCAGCTGGTGAAACGACATGGTCTCGACCGTGATCCCCCGCGCGTAGAGCATCTCGGTGAGTGCGGCGATGGGCCCGCTCGCGGCCGCGGTCAAGGTACTGATGGTGTCGCCCAGGGCCAACGTGGCCTGGTAGTGGCGAGCCTGCGGCCCCAGCCTGCTGGCTGAACGCTCCGTATCGGTGCAGGTCCACTGGCCCAGTTTCAACACTCCCGGGCCGGCCGCGTATTCGTCCAGGAACTGGTCCCAGGAGGCGGTCCGGCCGGCTTCGCGCAGGCCACGCGGCAGCGGGTCGGCGAAATGGGCCGCGAACGACGACTGCGGAGTCGTTTCAGGAGAGGTGTGCATGTGCCGGTCTTCTCTGGTTAGAGGAAGTGACCGACGGAAGTAGCGAACGACCCACAGCGAGGGGTCGGTCTGATCAGACCCCGCTGCGGGTTGCTACTACAAGTCGCCTTGGCACGTTGGCGATGCTAGACGCAGCCCGGCCGGTCACGCAAACACCTTGAGTACGTAGTGTCGGCGGAGTGGGGACGGCATGAGCGTCGGTGAGGTCGTCCTGCTCGTCCTGGCCGGTATCGGCGGCGGACTCACCGGCAGTATCGCCGGACTGGCCTCGGTGGCCACCTATCCCGCACTGCTGCTCATCGGCTTGCCTCCGGTCACCGCCAACGTGACCAACACCGTGGCGTTGGTGTTCAACGGCGTCGGTTCGGTGCTGGGGTCGCGGCCCGAGCTCGCCGGGCAGGGGGCGTGGATCAAACGGATCATCCCGGTCGCGGTGGCCGGTGGGGCACTCGGCGCGGCCCTACTGCTGTGCACACCGGCCGAGGGCTTCGAGAAGGTCGTCCCCTTCCTGTTGGCGTTCGCATCGGTGGCGATTCTGCTGCCGCGTGGCCGCCAGCGGGAGTCGCGGGTGGCCGATCACCGTGAGCATCGGATCAAGGTGGCCATGGAGGCCGGGGCGATCTTCCTGATCACCATCTATGGCGGCTACTTCGGTGCCGCGGCCGGGGTGCTGCTGCTGGCGCTGCTGCTGCGGACCGGCGGCGCGACGCTCGCGCATGCCAACGCCGCCAAGAACGTGATCCTCGGTGTAGCCAATTCGGTTGCCGCGGTGGCGTTCATCGTGGTTGCCCCGGTGTACTGGCCGGCCGTCATCCCGTTGGGCGCCGGGTGCCTGATCGGCTCACGCCTGGGCCCGGTGATCGTGCGGCACGCACCCGCTGCTCCGCTGCGATTCCTGATCGGCGCGGCGGGTGTGGCCCTTGCCGTCAAGCTCGCGCTCGACACGTACTGATTTCCCCCGCGGCTCCCCCCGCGCGGATTACTCGGGACTACTCGAACGGGTTGTCCCCCTTGGCGACCCGAGTCCCCAGAGCGAGGAGGTTCTCCGCCGAGGCGTGAAGTTGCTCGCCGGCGTCGCGGCTGGCCCGCCCGGCCAGGTACCGCGACCAGGTGCCCTCGATGACGATGCCGAGTTTGAAACAGGCCAGCGCCACATACCAATCCAGCCGGTCGGTCTGGCGACCCCCGGCGGCGCGGTAGGACGCTATGAGTTCACTGCGGTGGGCCAGACCGCCGAGGGCGGCCAGCGCCGACCCCGCGTTGATCGGATTGGGATCGTCGGGCCAGCACACCAGCATCCACCCGAGGTCGAGCAGTGGATCGCCGATCGTGCACATCTCCCAATCGATGAACGCGGCCAGCTCGGGGGTGTCCCGGCGCAACAGGACGTTGTTGAGGTGTGCGTCGCCGTGCATGATGCCGGGTTCGGCGTCCGGTGGGCGGTTGTCCTCCAGCCACTGCGCCAACTCCCCCACGCCCGTCAACGATTCGGGTGAATACTGCTCATGCCGGTAGCTGTCGAGGAGCCCCAGGAATTGCGGAACCTGCCGGGCCAGAAAGGATCCCGGCCGGCGGATCGCGGCGAGTTCGCTGTTCTCCCAGGCGACGTTGCCCAGTTCGGCGAGGCTGCCGGCATACGACAATCCGACGCGGTAACGCAGGTCGGCATCGGCCTCATACGCCGGACTCACCTCGGTACCGGGGTTGAATCCGTCGACCTCCTCCATCAGGTAGAACACGACGCCGATGACGTCGAGGTCGGTGCAGGCGGCGATGAATCCTGGATGCGGCACGGCTGAACCGGCCAGCGTGCGCAGCACCGCGATCTCCCGCAGCATGGTCTTGTCACTGGTCGGACGGGGGTGTAAAGGCGGCCGCCGCAACACCATTCGACGACCGTCGACGCTCATGCCCACCACGATGTTCTGGGTCCCGCCGGTCAGCGGTGCCACGTCGGTCAGGGTCGTTCCGATCCGCTGATCCTGCAACCACCGCTGAATGGCGTCCTGATCGGTGGCACTGAGTGACGGCAATTCCTGAACATCGTCGGGCATGCAGTCATGGTGCCAGCTGCCCCCGGTCGCCCAGGGTGGTTCGGCCGATCAGCGTACGTCTGCCACTGTCAGCAGGTATTCCCACGGCATCGTGGAATCGGTGAGGAACCGGTCGCCGAGCGCGGCGATCTCGGCGTCCAGTGCCGCGACCCGATCGGTGTCTGCGGCGATGGCCCGGTAGGCCGAGATGGTCGGGCCGTAGTTGGCCTTGAAGTGGTCGCGGAACGCGGTGCCGTCGGTGAACGCGGTGACCTCCAGTTGCCGCCGCTCACAGGTCAACTCGCCGACCCGGTCCCCCAACAGGGTGCGCACATAGTCCTCGTCTCCCCACCGCGGCGGCGGGGACACCCCCGGTGGCGGCGCCGGCACGTACGGCTTCATGGTGGCGAACAGCTGCCCGATGAAACCTTCAGGCGTCCAGGCGATGAGACCGATCCGCCCACCCGGACGGGTCACGCGCAGGAGTTCGTCAGCGGCCCGCTGGTGGTGCGGGGCGAACATCACCCCGATGCAGGACAACACAATGTCGAAGGAGTGGTCGCCGTAGGGCAATGCCTCGGCGTTGGCCTCTCCCCAGTCGATCGCCACTCCGGCTTCCGCTCCGAGTTGACGTCCCTGTTCGACCAGTTCCGGGCACAGGTCGCTGGCGG
This sequence comes from Mycobacterium sp. DL99, assembly GCF_004762045.1. Lineage (GTDB taxonomy): Bacteria > Actinomycetota > Actinomycetes > Mycobacteriales > Mycobacteriaceae > Mycobacterium. The sequence goes on along the minus strand of NZ_SJOM01000007.1, from coordinate 2,210,705 downwards.
TCACCCGCGCACCGGTCGCGGCAGCGGGGATGGCGGCGTTGCCGGTGCCGGCAGCCACGTCCAACACGTGGTCACCGGGCCCGACGCCGCTGGCTGCGACCAGCACGGGGCCCAGCGGGCGCACGATGTTCGCGGCGATCGCCGCGTAGTCTCCGAGCGCCCACAGCGCCCGGTGTTTGGCCTCAAGCTCACTGTCGGCGGTCGTGACGTTCATGGCCGGGCTCCCATCGTCCATTTCTCCGGTCGGTTCCATCGTCATCCCGCGAGGTGCGGCCATTCCAGTACCAGATCTGTAGTGGGCCAGGTTCTGGATCTGTACTGGCTTCCGGGCCACGACAGCGGTGTACTTAAGGCACTGCGCACTCTCCCGGGGAGGAAGACCGCCGATGTCGACATATGGCCAGTTCTGTCCCGTGGCCAAGGCCATGGAGTTGCTCGACGAACGCTGGACCTTGTTGGTGGTCCGGGAACTACTGCGGGGCAGCGCCCACTTCAACGATCTGCGCCGCGGTGTGCCGAAGATGTCCCCGGCACTGTTGTCCAAGCGGCTGAAATCGCTGACCCGCGCCGGGGTGATCGAACGCTCCGAAATAGACGGGCGCACAAACTATTCCCTCACTCCATGTGGCCAGGAACTCGCCGGCGTGGTCGATGCACTCGGGTCGTGGGGCGTGCGGTGGATCGGTGAGCTCGGCGAGCAGGATCTCGATCCGCACCTGCTGATGTGGGACATGCGCCGCACCATCCCCATCGGGGACTGGCCGCGCTCGCGCACCACGATCGCGTTCGTCCTCGACGGTGTCGCGCCCAAGTCGTCGAGGTGGTGGCTGACGGTCAGCGACGGGCAGGCCGACGTCTGCGATTTCGATCCCGGCTACGAGGTGGCCGGCACCGTACAGACCCACCTGCGCACGCTGATCGAGATCTGGCGCGGTGACGCCGGGTGGGCGCGTGCCGTGCTCGATGGCAGTGTCGCCTTGTCAGGTTCCGCTGACGTCCGCCGGGCTATCCCGAAATGGCTGGGCCAGAGCACTGCGGCTGCGATTCCGCGGCCGGCCTGAGCGGTCAGTCCAGGATCCGGCGGGCGACGTTGGTGGTGACAAGGTCCAGGAGTTCGTCGGCACGCCCCGCGAGGATCGTGCGGATCGCGTAGAGCGAGAACCCCTTGGCCTGCTCGACCGTGATCGCCGGCGGTATCGACAGTTCCTGGCGGGCGGTGAGCACGTCGATGACGGCGGGGCCGTCGTGCGCGAAGGCATCGGCAATGGCGCGCTCGAGGTCTGCCGGTTCGGTGACCCGCCGGCCGAACACACCCATGGACTGAGCGACTGCGGCGAAGTCAGGATTGACCAGGTCGGTGCCGAACGTGACGATGCCCGCGGCCTTCATCTCGAGCTCGACGAAATTCAACGACGAGTTGTTGAAGACGATCAGCTTGACCGGCAACCGGTTCTGGATCAGCGTCACCAACTCACCGAAGAGCATCGTCAGACCGCCGTCACCGGCCAGTGCGACCACCTGCCGGCCCGGGAACGCCGTCTGCGCTCCGATCGCGTGCGGCAGCGCGTTGGCCATGCTGCCGTGGTTGAACGACCCGACCAGCCTGCGCCGACCGTTCATGGTCAGGTAGCGGGCCGCCCACACCACCGGGGACCCCACGTCGCAGGTGAACACCGCATCGTCGGAAGCGAGCCGGTTGGCAAGCGCAGCAACATATTCCGGCCGGATCGGGGTCTTGTCGCGATCGTTGACGGCGAGCGAATCGAGGGTGGAGCGCGTCTTGCGGTAGTGGCGTAACGACTGGTCGAGGTGCTCCCGGTTGGTCTTGGGCCGCAGCAGCGGCTGGAGTGCGGCCAGGGTGTCGGCGACGCTGCCGCGCAGGCCGAGGTCGATCGGGGTGCGGCGGCCCAGATTGCGGCCGCGGATGTCGACCTGGATGACGGTGGCGCCCTCGGGATAGAACTGCTGATACGGGAAGTCAGTGCCCAGCATCAGCAGGGTGTCGGCCTCCTTGATGGCCTTGTAGCCCGAGGCGAACCCGAGCAGTCCGGTCATGCCGACGTCGAAAGGGTTGTCGTACTCGATGAATTCCTTGCCGCGCAACGCATGAACGATCGGGGCCTGCAGGGCTGACGCCAGTTCGATCAGGGCGTCGTGCGCACCGGCCACGCCCGCGCCGCCCAGGATCGTGACGCGCTCGGCGCTGTTGAGGATGTCGGCGGCCCGGCGCACCGACTCGTCGTCCGGGCGCACGATCGATCGGGTGGGCCGCACCGAGCGTGCCGTCCAACCGGTCTCCCCCGCACGCTGCAGGAAGATCTCACCGGGGATGACGACGACGGCGACGCCGTTCTCCTCGACGGCCGCTCGCATCGCCATCTCCAGGATGCGCGGCGCCATCTCGGGAGTGCTGACGAGTTCGCAGTAGACGCTGCATTCGCGAAACAGGTCCTGGGGATGGGTTTCCTGGAAGTACTCCGACCCGATCTCGGTGCGCGGAATGTGGGCGGCGATCGCCAGCACCGGGACGCGGCTGCGCTGCGCGTCGAACAGTCCGTTGATCAAGTGCAGGTTGCCCGGCCCGCAACTACCCGCACACACGGCCAGTTGCCCGGTCAGTGCGGCGTCAGCGGCCGCGGCGAACGCGGCGGTCTCCTCGTGCCGGACGTGCTCCCAGGTGATCTCGCCGCTGCGCCGGATGGCGTCGGTGAAGCCGTTGAGGCTGTCGCCGGGAAGACCGTAGACCCGTCGTACCCCGCTCAACGTCAGGGTGGAGATGACCTGGTCTGCAATCGTCGCCATGACGCCTCCCCGGTATGCGATTCCGGCGTGATCGGTGACGCTGGGCGCCCTCGATCACGCCGGATTCACTCTACTTGGGGGCGAAGCGCTGGCCGGCGTCCAGACGCAGGCACTGGCCGTTGAGCATCGGGTTCTCGGCGATCGCGACCGCGAGCTTGGCGTACTCCTCGGGCTTGCCCAACCGCTTGGGGAACGCGGCGTCCTTGGTCAGCACCGCGGCGAACTCGTCGGGGATGCCTTCGGTCAGTCCGGTGGCGAACAGGCTCGGCGCGATGGCCAGCACCCGGATCCCCAGGCTGCCCAGGTCGCGCGCCATGGTCAGGCACATCCCGGCGATGGCCGCCTTGGACGCGGTGTAGGCAACCTGACCGATCTGACCCTCGAACGCCGCGATCGAGGCGGTGTTGATGATGACGCCGCGCTCCTCGGCCTCGGCATCGACCGGCTCGTTCTTGCTCATGTGCCAGGCCGCCAGCCGGCTGATGTTGAACGTGCCGATCAGGTTGAGGTCGATGGTGGAGCGGAACGAGTCCAGGCTGTGTGGACCGTCCTTCTTGATGGTGCGCTCACCGATGCCGCCACCTGCGGTGGTCACGATGATGTGCAGGCCACCTAGCGCCGCGACGGCTTCTTCCAGCACCTTTTCGGTGCCGTCGAAGTCGGTGACGTCGACGGGGAAGAACGAGCCGCCGATCGCGTCGGCCACTTCCTGTCCCTTGGACTGGGGCCGGTCCAGCACAGCCACGCTGGCGCCACGCTTGGCCAATGCCTCAGCGGTGGCCCGGCCGAAGCCCGACGCGCCGCCGACGACGATCGCCTTCTTGCCTTCGATCTCCATCTAGCTTCCTTTCCAAAAATGACCGAAATCGTAAAGCAACCTATCCCATCAACCCTTCCGGTAAGCCTTTCGGGTTCCCCCTTTTTTGTTCTTCCTCTTCCGGTTCCCCTGCACCGCGACCGTCCATGCCTGTTCCCTGACACGCCGCATGTCGCCGGCATTCCGCGCTCCCTCACCGTCGACGAGCGTGCGAAAAACCCTCGACGCCGCCCCACGACCCCGTTAAGTTCGCCTGCCATGACACCTGCCCAGCACTGGCGCGACCGACTCCGCGAATCCCTGCTGTCGGCGCGCAAGTCCCGCGACGCCACCAGCGTCACCGCGATCCGATCGGCGTTGAGCGCCATCGACAACGCGGAGACGCCGCACGCCGACCAGACCGATACCCGCATCGGCGGACCGATCGCGGGTGCGGTGTCCGGGGTGGGCTCGACCGAGGTCGCCCGCCGGGCGCTCAGTGACGCCGAGATTCGCGGCCTCATTCAGACAGAGGTCGATGAACGACTCACGGCGGCAGACCAATACATCGCGAACGGGCATCACGAGCGGGCGGCGGATCTGCAATCGGAGGCCACTGTTCTGGCGCAGATGCTCAGCCAAACCCCGGAGGTTGTCTGAGCCCCGTGGCACGCTGAGTGCGTGTTGCTCGCCGACGTCACCGCCGCATCCGCCGACATCGCGGGGACGTCGGCGCGGGTGGCCAAGATCGACCGCATCGCCGCCCTGCTGTCGGTGGTCGCCGCCGAGGGCGACGCCCGCACGGTGGCGGTCACAGTGTCCTGGCTGTCCGGAGAGCTCCCCCAACGCCAGATCGGCGTCGGGTGGGCGGCGTTGCGTTCACTGCCGGCACCGGCAGAGGACCCGGAGCTGACAGTGGACGGGGTCGACGAGCGGTTCACCCGGATCGGCGCGGTCTCCGGGAAGGGCTCGCAGGCCCTGCGCGCCGAATTGGTGCGGGACCTTTTCGCCACAGCCACGGACACCGAGCAGACCTTCCTGCGCCGCCTCCTCGGTGGCGAGCTGCGTCAGGGCGCCCTGGCCGGGGTGATGGCCGACGCCGTGGCCCGGGCCTCCGGCATACCGGCAGCCGAGGTCCGGCGCGCGTCGATGCTCGCCGGCGATCTGCCCGCCGTGGCCGCCGCAGCGCTGACCGGTGGCCGCGACGCGCTGGCCGGGTTTCAGTTACAGGTCGGGCGCCCGGTGGGGCCGATGCTCGCGCAGACCGCGACCGGTGTCACCGATGCGCTCGAACGCCTCGGCGGCACAGCGATTCTGGAGGCCAAGCTCGACGGCGCCCGGGTACAGATCCACCGCAGGGGATCACAGGTGTCGGTGTTCACGCGCAGCCTCGACGACGTCACCCACCGGCTGCCCGAGGTGGTCGAGGCGACGCTGGCATTGCCGGCCACCGATCTGATCGCCGATGCCGAGGCCATCGCACTGCGGCCAGACAATCGCCCGCACCCCTTTCAGGTCACCGCAGCCAGGTTCGGCCGCAAGACCCCGAACGACCTCGAACCGCTGTCGGTGTTCTTCTTCGACCTGCTGCACGTCGACGGCCGGGATCTGCTCGATCTGCCCACCGACCAGCGACTGGCCTCCCTCGACGCGCTGGTTCCGCAGGACCGCCGCGTCGATCGCGTGGCTACGTCGGACACCGCGGTCGCGCAGGAGTTCCTGCACCGCACCCTGGCCGCCGGCCATGAGGGCGTCATGGCGACGTCACCGACGGCACCGTATGAGGCCGGCCGCCGCGGCGCCGGCTGGCTCAAGGTCAAACCCGTGCACACCCTGGATCTGGTGGTGCTGGCCGTCGAGCAGGGGTCGGGGCGGCGCACCGGCAAGCTGTCCAACATCCACCTCGGCGCGCGCGATCCCGACACCGGCGGATTCTTGATGCTGGGCAAGACCTTCAAAGGCATGACCGACGCGATGCTGGCCTGGCAGACCGAGCGCTTCCGGGAACTGCAGGTCGATGACGACGGCTGGGTGGTCACCGTCCGGCCGGAGCAGGTCGTCGAGATCGCCTTCGACGGGGTCCAGCGGTCGAGCCGCTACCCCGGTGGCGTCGCGCTGCGCTTCGCCAGGGTGCTGCGTTACCGGGACGACAAAACCCCGGATCAGATCGACACGATCGACACGGTGCGGTCGTATCTCGCCAGCCCGTGACCACAATCGGTCTCCCATGCGAGGCAGCGTCGCCGAGAATGGCGACGTGGACAATCGGGAGCCCGAGAAGCAGATGGCAGGAGTACGTGCTCTGCTCATGGAGTGGGACGCCATCGGCGTTGCGGACGCCGTCGAATGCCAAGACGAGTACGACTGCATGATCGGTCCGCTTCTCGGCCACATTCGGAGCGGAGCCGACGCCGTGTTCCTGCACGGCTGGATCGCACGCGAACGGGTCGACCACTTCGGCCTGAACCCTGATTTCGGCGCAGATCGCAAACTGGCAGAGGCGCTCGTTTCCTGGCGCGACGGCGAGTAGTCCGATGGGCGAATTCACCGCCGAGGACTACGAGTCCATCGATCGGGCATCCCGCGAACTCCACGCTCGCGGATGGCGCAAGGCATTCACGGTGAATGAGATGTTCGCTGCATGGGCTTCACTCGTCGCAGAAGTCGAGCGGGGCTACGACCAGATGGCGTATGAGTACACCAACGACATGGCTTGCCGGGACTGGCTTGCCCTCGTGTGGCCGATGCTGACCGACCGCGTCCGCGGCGCACGCGTTGGGGAGCTGGAGGCGCTCGACGCCCGCTTCCGCGCCGCAACGGTGGACGACGGAGGCCTCGCAATTGGCAGGTTCTACCGCATCGAGAACAAGGACGGCTGGTGGTGGCATCGCCGGCCGATCAACGTCGCGGGCGAGTTTGCGGCTGACATCGCAGCCAACTGACTTCGCGGGGCTTGACCGCGTGATGCTGACGCGGCAGACCGAGCACGATCGACACCGTGCGCGCATTCCTCACCTGACCTGCCGACGATTTCCCGGTTACGGTTCGGAAACCGGGATTCGATGCCGCGCGGTTTGGCGCGATGAAAAGATCACAGACGACGCGTATGACACTGGGTGAGCGAGGAGAGACCGTGGCAACACCGGACGCCCCACCGGCGGACCGCATCGAGGAGCACGACGGCGACGTCACCTATATCCGCACCGACAAAGATCTTCCGCCGGTGGCGATCATCGACCGCTCTCCGATCACCGCCAAACACAAGGCGATCTTCGCGACAGTCGCGGTGCTGGGCGCAGTGGCCTGGGCGGTCATCGCCTTCTTCCGCGGTGAAACCGTCAATGCGGTCTGGTTCGTGATCGCCGCGATCTGCACCTACGTCATCGGCTTCCGGTTCTACGCCCGGTTGATCGAGATGAAGATCGTCCGGCCTCGCGACGACAATGCCACTCCGGCCGAACTTTTCGACAACGGCACGGACTACATGCCGACGGATCGGCGGGTGCTGTTCGGTCATCACTTCGCCGCGATCGCGGGTGCCGGCCCGCTGGTCGGCCCGGTGCTGGCCATGCAGATGGGCTATCTGCCCGGCACGATCTGGATCATCATCGGCGCCGTGGTGGCCGGCTGTGTCCAGGACTACCTGGTGCTGTCCATCTCGGTGCGCCGCCGCGGCCGGTCGCTGGGCCAGATGGCGCGCGACGAGCTCGGCCTGGTCGGCGGTGTCGCGGCGATCGTCGGCGTGCTGGTCATCATGGTGATCCTGCTTGCGGTGCTGGCGCTGGTGGTGGTCAACGCGCTGGCCGAAAGCCCCTGGGGTGTCTTCTCGATCGCGATGACGATCCCGATCGCCATCTTCATGGGCCTGTACCTGCGGTTCTTCCGCCCCGGCCGAGTGTCGGAGGTCTCCCTGATCGGTGTCGTACTGCTGCTGCTCGCGGTGATCGCCGGCGGTTGGGTGGCCGAAACATCCTGGGGCGCCGATTGGTTCACCCTCTCCAAGGTCACCCTGTCGTGGTGCATCATCATCTACGGCCTGGCCGCCTCGGTGCTGCCGGTGTGGTTCCTACTTGCCCCGCGTGACTATCTGTCGACATTCATGAAAGTCGGCACCATCGCACTGCTTGCCGTCGGCATCCTGATCGCCCGGCCGGTGATGCAGGCACCCGCGATCTCGCAGTTCGCCACCAGCGGCACCGGCCCGGTGTTCGCCGGCTCGTTGTTCCCGTTCCTGTTCATCACCATCGCCTGCGGTGCTCTATCGGGCTTTCACGCGCTGATCTCCTCGGGCACCACGCCCAAGCTGCTGGAGAAGGAAAGCCAGATGCGGCTGATCGGCTACGGCGGCATGCTCACCGAGTCCTTCGTCGCGATCATGGCGCTGATCACCGCGGCGATCCTCAACCAGCACCTCTACTTCGCGATCAACGCACCAACAGCCGCTACCGGTACGACGGCACAGACCGCGGCCGACTACGTCAACGGCCTTGGCCTGTCCGGTCAGCCGATCACTGCACAGGAGATCACCGCAGCCGCCGAGGGCGTGGGCGAGCACTCGATCGTGTCGCGGACGGGCGGTGCACCCACCCTGGCCTTCGGCATGTCCGAGGTGCTGCACCAGGTGTTCGGCGGCGAGAGCCTCAAAGCGTTCTGGTACCACTTCGCGATCATGTTCGAGGCGTTGTTCATCCTCACCACGGTCGACGCCGGCACCCGGGTCGCGCGATTCATGTTGTCGGACGGCCTCGGCAATCTCGGTGGGCCGCTGAAGAAGCTGCGCAATCCCAGCTGGCGGGCCGGCGCCTGGGCCTGCAGCGTCATCGTGGTCGCCGCGTGGGGTTCGATCCTGCTGATGGGCGTCACCGACCCGCTGGGCGGCATCAACACCTTGTTCCCGCTGTTCGGCATCGCCAATCAGCTGCTGGCCGCGATCGCATTGACGGTGGTCACGGTGGTGGTGATCAAGCGCGGGCTGGTGAAATGGGCCTGGATTCCGGGTATTCCGCTGCTGTGGGATCTGACGGTGACGATGACGGCATCGTGGCAGAAGATCTTCTCCGCCGACCCGAAAGTCGGTTACTGGAAGCAGCATTCGCAGTACGTCGCCGCCCAGGAGGCCGGCAAGTCGACATTCGGTGCGGCGAAGAACCCCGATCAGATCGACGCGGTCATCCGCAACACCTTCATCCAGGGCACCTTGTCGGTGGTCTTCGCGGTGCTGGTGCTGATCGTGTTCATCGCGGGCGTCGTGATGGCGCTGCAGGCGCTACGTGGAACCGGGCGACCGCTGGCCGTGGATGAGGAGGTGCCCTCGCGCATCTTCGCCCCATCAGGTCTGATCGCCACTTCGGTCGAGAAGGAGGTGCAGAAGCAGTGGGACGCCTTGCCCGGAGCACACGCCAGGCCGCACGCCACATCGGGTGGTACTGGTCAACATTGATGGGCGACAACCACTATCGGCGCTACCTCGCCCATCGGGAGCGCACCCATCCGGGTGACCCGGTGCTGTCCGAGCGGGATTATTGGAAAATGCGGCACCGCAACACGGAGGCCAATCCAGGGGCGCGCTGCTGCTGAACCGCGAATCTGCTGATGGCCTGGCCTGAAGCCGTCACGCCCGGCTAAACTGTCGTCCATACGGTAAGGCCGTCGTGAATGGAGCGCGTTCGTGAACAAAGACGACATGATCCTGATCAGCGTGGACGATCACATCGTCGAACCGCCTGACATGTTCAAGAACCACCTGCCGAAGAAATACGCCGATGAGGCGCCGCGTCTGGTGCACAATCCCGACGGCAGCGACACCTGGCAGTTCCGCGACATCGTCATCCCCAACGTCGCGTTGAATGCGGTCGCCGGCCGGCCCAAGGAGGAGTACGGCCTGGAGCCACAGGGCCTCGACGAGATCCGCAAGGGCTGCTACAACGTCGACGAGCGGGTCAAGGACATGAACGCCGGCGGCATCCTCGGCTCGATCTGCTTCCCGTCCTTCCCCGGTTTCGCCGGCCGCCTGTTCGCCACCGAGGATCCCGAGTTCTCCCTGGCCCTGGTCCAGGCCTACAACGACTGGCACATCGACGAATGGTGTGGCGCCTACCCGGCCCGGTTCATCCCGATGGCACTTCCGGTGATCTGGGACGCCGAGGCGTGCGCCGCCGAGGTCCGCCGGGTGTCGAAGAAGGGTGTGCACGCGCTGACGTTCACCGAAAACCCCGCCGCGATGGGTTACCCAAGTTTCCACGACGACTACTGGACCCCGCTGTGGAAGGCGTTGTGCGACACCGACACCGTGCTCAATGTGCACATCGGATCGTCGGGCAAGCTGGCCATCACCGCCCCGGACGCGCCGCTGGACGTGATGATCACCCTGCAGCCGATGAACATCGTGCAGGCCGCCGCGGATCTGTTGTGGTCCAAGCCCATCAAGGATTACCCGGATCTCAAGATCGGGCTGTCCGAGGGCGGGACGGGCTGGATTCCGTACTTCCTGGAGCGCGTCGACCGCACCTATGAGATGCACTCGACCTGGACGCACCAGAATTTCGGCGGCAAGCTGCCCAGCGAGGTGTTCCGTGAGCACTTCCTGACCTGCTTCATCTCCGATCCGGTCGGCGTCGCGTTGCGCGACAGGATCGGCGTCGACAACATCAGCTGGGAGGCCGACTACCCGCACAGCGACTCGATGTGGCCGGGCGCCCCCGAGGAGCTGTGGGACGTGTTGACCGAGAACAACGTGCCCGATGACGAGATCAACAAGATGACTCACGAGAACGCCATGCGCTGGTACTCGTTCGACCCGTTCACGCACATCTCGCGCGATCAGGCGACGGTTGGCGCGCTGCGCAAAGCCGCTGAGGGTCATGATGTTTCGATCCAGGCGCTGAGCCACCACGAGCAGGGCACCCGCGGTGACGCGCTGCACGCCGCGGCGCGGGGGAACTCGGGGTCGAGCTAGTCGACACCGGGTCCGACCCGCGAGGCGTACCTTTCCTACTGACCCGCCAAGTGGTTCCCACGAGGGTCAGGAGGGAAGGTGCATCGCATGCTCGATCCACCCCCGGGGTACCACACGGTCACGCCCCGCATGGTTGTCGGCGATGTCGCGGTAGCGGTGAATTTCCTGCGGACAGTCTTCGGTGCCACCGGCGACGTCCATCCTGATCGCCCTGCCGAGATGCGCATCGGCGATTCACTGGTCATGGTCACCTCGGTCGGCGAGCGCGGGCTGTTCCCCGCCTTCCTCTACATCTACGTCGACGACGCCGACCGCGCCTATCAGCGGGCCCTCACCGCCGGCGCGACGAGCATCGAAACGCCGCGCGACACCCCGTACGGCGACCGGCGTGCCATGGTGGCCGACCCACAGGGCAATCTCTTTCAGATCGCCCATCGCAGAGCCGAGTGATGCTCGGCGCCCTACCGCAGCGAGTAGCGCACGGGCAGGTGCTTGAGCCCGCCGACGAACGTAGTGGCCATGTGCTGCGGTGCGCCGGTGAGCTCTGCGGAGCGCAACCGCGGTAGCAGCTCGGAGAAGAAGCTGTTGATCTCCATCCGGGCCAGTGCGGCACCGAGGCAGAAATGCACACCGTAGCCGAACGAGATGTGTCTGTTGGGATCTCGACCGACGTCGAAGCGGAACGGATCGACGAAGACATCCTCGTCGCGGTTACCCGAGACATAGGACAGCAGCACCGACTCGCCCTTCGCAACGCGTACACCGCGAATCTCGTAGTCCTGTTGCGCGGTACGCATGAACTCCTTGACCGGTGTCGACCACCGGACCATCTCCTCGACCGCCAGCGGCATCAGACTCATGTCATTCTGCAGCCGGGCCAGTTGGTCGGGATTCTGCAGCAGCGCGTGCATGCCGCCAGAAATGCTGGCACTGCTGGTGTCATGGCCGGCCGCGGCGATGATCGCGTAATAGGAAACCGTGTCGATATCGGACAGCGGCTCCCCATCCAGGGTGGCGTTGGCGATCGTCGAAGCCAAGTCGTCGGTCGGATTCGCCCGACGCGAGGCAGTCAGTTCGGTGAAGTACTGAAACATCTCGAGCAGCGCCATGCCCTGCTCTTCCATGCTGGTGCCGCGCTTGAACTCGTCGTCGTCGCTGCCGAACAGCTCCTGGGTGAGCTTGAGCATGAACGCAAAGTCGGACTCGGGCACACCGAGCAGCGTCATGATCATGTACAGCGGATAGTTCACGGCGACCTGCTGCACGAAATCGCATTCCGGCCCCTCATCGACCATTCTGTCGACGAACTGCTTGGCCAGTTCATCGGCGCGATCCTTCAACGCGCGCATGGCCTTTGGCCGAAACCAGTTGGCACCGATGGCCCGCAGGTCGCGGTGCAGAGGGTCGTCCGTGTGGATCAGCGTCCGGATTCCGATGGCGGCCTGCTGCTCGTCACCCTCGCGGGTGACCAGTACCGGGCGGGGAGAGTTGGTGAAGATGTCGTTGGCACGCTCGATCTCCATGATGTCTGCGTGCTTGGTGATCGCCCAGAACGGGGCATACTCGGGCACCTCGACCCAGGAAACCGGGGCGTTGGCCCGCAGGTGGGCCAGGTCCGCATGGATTGTCGCCTCGTCGGTATAGGCCGACGGGTTGGCGAACATCTTGGCGACATCGTCGATCGTGCGGACGGTCATACGTTGCTCCTCACTGGCGGGCATTCGCGAAACTCCTGCAACACCGCGTTCACGGTTTCCGGGGATACAGCGGCGGGAAAGCCTGGAAGCACGCGGTCGATGACGCCGTCACAACGGCGCCGCAATGCCACGGCAAGCTCTGGGATCGGGGCGACCACGGCGAAGGTGCCGAGCACTTCGTCGTCGATGAGCTCGCCCATCGCGTCCCACTCCCCGGCGAGCGACAGCCGGTGCAGGTCGGTATGCAGATCGCCCCAGCCGTGCAGCTCCAGGACTTTGCGGTAGGCCGGTGTCGAGCCGTAGAACGCGAGCTGTTTGCGGGTTGCGACCGACGCCGCGGCCATCTCCTGTTCGTCGGCACCGGTGACCAGGAAGACCGGGCAGGACAATTCGAAGTCGTCACGGTCGCGCCCGCTGCGGTCCATGCCCCGCTGCAGCGCGACCGTGGTCACCTCGTCCAGATATCGCCGGGTGGTGAACGCATGGGCCAGCAGCCCGTCGGCCACCTCACCGCACACCTCGGTCATCAGTTCACCCACCGCGGCCAGGAACACCTTCGGAAACGGCAGCGTCGACGGCTCCGGGGTGAACATCGGAGTCATGATCTTGTGGGTGTAGAACTCCCCCTCGAACCGCAGCTTGGTGCCATCGCGCCAGCAGCCCCAAATCGCATGCAGCGCTTCGATGTACTCTCGCATGCGGCGGGCCGGATGACTCCACGGCATGCTGAACCGCCTCTCGATGTGCGGCTGGATCTGGGTGCCCAATCCGAGAATGAAACGTCCTCCCGAATAGGTCTGCAGATCCCAACCCAACTGGGCCATGCTCATCGGATTGCGCGCGAAGGCCACCGCGATGCTGGTGCCGATCTGGATCCGCTCGGTGTGTTCGGCCGCGATCGCCAAGGGCAGGAACGGGTCGTGGTTGATCTCGCCCGTCCAGCACCCGTCGTAACCGCTCGCCTCGAGCTCACGGGCGATGTCCGGGACATCGGCCAACCGGCTGGGGACGCCTCGGTCGACTTTGACAACGCGCGGAACGGGGTCACTCATCGGCGACGCATTCCTTTGCCAGCGTGTTTCACCATGTGCAAAGCGACCACCTGATCGACGCTACAGTAAGCAATTCAGTATGGTCAACGGCGGTAGGCTTGTGCACCCAAGCGCGAACGCTCGACAAAAGGACGGCGGCATGACGAACGACCCGGAGTGGAAGGAAACTCTCGAGGACCTTGCTCGTCGGCGTGAACACACCCATGGCATGGGCGGTCCCGATCGGTTGACCAAGCACCACGCCAAGGGCAAGCTCGACGCCCGTGCGCGGATCGCGCGCCTGCTGGATCCCGGCACCTTTCAGGAGTTCGGGACGCTGGTCGGCGGCGACATCGCCGCCGATGGCCTCGTCGCGGGGGCGGGCCGTATCGACGGCACACCGGTGATGGTGGGCGCCGAGGATTTCACCACCCTGGCCGGCAGTATCGGCCCGGGCGGCAACGCCAAGCGGTACCGGCTCGCCGAGTTGGCGCTTCGCAACAAGATTCCGCTCGTGATGCTGTTGGAGGGCGCAGGTTTTCGCCCCAGCGGTGAGCACTACGGGCGCACGCCGACCGATCTGATCGCCCAGGCGAGATGTTCGGGAAAGGTGCCCACGGTATCGGCGATCCTCGGCCCGTCTGCCGGCCACGGTGCCCTGGTGGCCCCGGTGTGCGACTTCAGCATCATGAGCCGTCAGGGAGCGATCTTCACTGCCGGCCCGCCGGTGGTGAAAGAGTCGACCGGAGAGGATATTTCGAAGGAGGATCTGGGCGGCCCGAACGTGGCATTGGCCAGCGGCGTCATTCACAACTACGCCGAGGACGACGAGACGGTCATCGACGACATCCGGCGCTACCTCTCCTACTTCCCGTCCAGCGCATGGTCGTATCCGCCGACCCGGCTTGCCGACGACACCGCAGACCCGAGACTCACCCCGGAAATTCTCGACATCGTGTCCCGCGACAACCGCCAGATCTACGACATCCGCGCGGTGATCGACGAGATCTTCGACCGGCCCGACTGGTTCGAGGTGCAACCCAAGTTCGGTCGCGCGATCATCTGTGCGCTAGCTCATCTGGGCGGCTATCCGGTCGCGGTGGTGGCCAACCAGCCACAGGTGATGGCCGGTTCGATCGATGCCGACGCCGCCGACAAGGCAGCGCATTTCATCACCGTGGCCGACTCGTTCCATCTGCCGATAGTTTTCCTTGCCGACAATCCCGGAATGCTGCCGGGCAGCCAATCCGAACGCAGCGGCGTGCTGCGCAGTGGGGCACGCATGTTCGCCGCCCAGACCGCCGCCACCACTCTCAAATTGCACGTGACGTTGCGCAAGGCCTTCGGGTTCGGGTCAATGGTGATGTCGCTACTGGGGTTTGACGATCAGGTGGCGACATTCGCCTATCCCGGAGCCACGATGGGCGCGATGGGCGCGGCCGCACTCAGCGCCGCCACCCACGCCGGCGAGGACTACACCGAGGTGCTCAAGCGGATGGAGCTGGAGGCGTCCTTCCGGTCGGCGGGTCACCTCGGTTTCGACGAGCTGATCTCCCCCGAAGAAACCCGCAACGCCCTGCTGACGACGCTGCAGCACGGCATCTTCAGCCGCCAGGCGGTCGCCGAACCAGTGTCGCGCACCGTGATCACGCCCTAGCCCTCCACCGCGCCGCGGCGTCTCAGGACGCCAGCACCTGATCGTCGAGTGATTCCAGCTCCTGCTGGGCGCGGTCGATGTCAGGTGAGCGGTACTGAACCTCGGGGATGGCGGCGAGTCGCGATGCGGCGATTGAGGTGGGCTGCTGGGTGTCGCACCCAGCAGCCCACCTCGCTCGAACGCCTGACCAGATTGCTTGTGGCCGTGATCCGTTGAGCATTCGGGTATCAGGCGTCGGATACGACCGCCTCGCTAGGCCTGCGGGATCAGACCCAGCTGTTTGAGGGCGGTCACACCGTCATCAAGACCGATCTCTTCGACAATCAGGCCGTCGACGACCTTCAGAACACTGGTCCCGGAAAACCGCATCGCCTTGCCGGTTCCCGCCGGCAAGGACCCCACCGGGATGTCATCGAACGCGTCACCAGTTTGGGCGCCGCCGCCGATCCACTGTCCCACCACATAGTCGCCTTCGGCGATCAGATCAGCGGTACCGCCGAACGCCAAATCAGGGAAGGCGGCGCGGAACTTGGTCGCAAATGCGCGGACCTCATCGCGCCCGCGGCACGGTGCATGCATCGAGTACTCGAATCGGATGTCCGGCGCAGCGAGTTCGTCGATGACCTCCGGGTTGAAGTCCCGACCCCAGAACTCAGTGAACCAACGACCGACGACCGCTTTATTCTCCTCAATCGACATTGCTCATCCGTCCTTCCATCAGATTCCGAGAGGTCCCCGAATCAGGTACCTGCCCACGTAGACGGACGGGAACGACGAAACGTGAGATCGCCGCGCAGAATTTTTCAAAAGCCGGACGCTGCCGCGGGAGCAGTAGCGTTATGACACCTTGGTCGCCCGGTACTCGGCGACGATCGGCTCGAGCTCGTCGGGGGTGGCACCGTGCATGATCACCGCGTCGGCGCCGTAGTCGAACTCCTTGCGGATGCGGTCCACACATTGGCGTGCCGATCCGGTGGCCGACGGTTCCAGCCACTCGTCGGGGATCAGGGTCGCGATGTGTTCGATCTGCTCGGCACTCGCCTTGTGGTCGATACCGCCCGGAATCGACGTGACGACAGCGTCTTCCCGGAAGCGTTGCAGCACAGCCGGATCCCAGTTGTTCGTGCCCACCAGCAGGTCGCCATAGCCCTGCAGGTAGGTGGCGAGCCGAGCCACGGTCTTCTTGAGCCGCAGTTCCTCGGGCAGGTGGTCGCCCACGGTGGCAAAGCACGACCAGACCCGCACGCTGGCGGGGTCGCGGCCGGCCTGCTCGGCGGCTTCCTTGACCGTCTTCACCGCGCGTTGCAGCGTCTCGGGGGTGAAGTAGGTGTGCAGGATGACGTCATCGAACTCCCGCCCGCCCAACGCCAGCGTCTTCGGTCCGAAGGCCACGATCGCCAGGCGGATGTCCTCGTTGAAGTCCGGGTCGAGAAACAGCACCTGGTACTTGCCGATCGGGCCGTCGTGGTTGAAGACCACCTCGCCGTGCCACAGTCTGCGCATGACCTGCGCGAAGTCCTCCATCTGCGCGGTGGTCACCGCGGGTACCCCGAATGCGTTGTACATGGCCGCAACGCCGCGACCGATGCCCAAGGTAAATCGGCCGCGTGACAGCCGGTGCATCGTGGTGGCCCATGACCCGGTGATCAGCGGGTGGCGGGTGTTGTGATTGGTTGCCGCCGTCGCGATCTGCATGCGTTCGGTCACCGCGCAGGCGGCGCCGACGAGCGAGGATGCTTCCTTGACGTTCCACCGCTCTGAGATGAACGCGGTACCGAAGCCGAGTTCCTCGCCGCGGCGCGCCTCGTCCATCAGCGTGGCCGGGCCTTCACCGCCGGCGCCGGCCAACAGGTAGTAGCCAAGTTCGTCGAGAACCACTTCGCTCATGCCCAAACTCCTTGTTTGTAACCACAGTTCCACACCTCGGTGATGCGACCGTCGACCACGCGGAAGATCTCCATGCTGCTGACGGTCATGGCGTTGCCGTCCGGGAACGTCATCGGGGATTCGTACACGATCGCGACGTGCTCAGCGTCGTCACCGGCGACGATCAGGTTCAGGTCGAACCGGATCGTCTCGAACATCGCCCAGTGGTCGATCACCCGGTTCACCGCCTCTTCATGGGTGAGCACGTTGACCTCGCCCACATCGTGACGGGTGACTGTGTCCCCCAACAGTTCATCGGCGAGGGCGAAGTCCTTCTCGTTCCAGACCACCCAGTTGTACTGCTCCACGACTTCACGCGCCGTCCTCATGAAAACTCCTCCAAGGCGTCGATGTCCTCGATGGCCGCGACGGCGCGGTCGATGAGCGTCAGACACAGCTGCCGGGACCGCTCCGGTGCGACGTCCCAGGTGAGCAGCGCCACCACCGGCATGTACATCAGCAGGGCGGTCGCAAAGCGATAGTGCCGCCAGGCCTCATCGAACGAATACCCCTCGACCTGGCTGACATACTCGCGCAGCAACTCCGCGTCGTGGCCGCGGCGGACCTCGGTGGGCAGGCCCTGGCTGATGAGATACGCGATATCGGCCGCACCCGCACCGCGGACCGTCAGCTGGAAGTCGACCACCTTCAGCGCATCGTCGCGAAAGAACATGTTGTCAGCTCGAATATCTCCGTGCAGCAACATGTTCCGGTCCGAGAGCGCAGACAGCGCGGCGGGTGCGAGATCGGCGAACCGCTCAGCGAAATGCGCCACCGCCGGCGAAACCGTCCGGTCGGTGCGGTCTCGGTAGAGCTGCCACCCGGCCGCAAATGCCGGCAGGAACAGGTCGCGCGTCAACGAGCTGTCGATGCTCGGGAATTCCTGCAGTACAGCATCATCGATACCTGTCGACCATGTGTGCAGCCCGGCCAACTGTTCGATACCGAGCCGGGCGCGCGGGAGCGACAGCCCGGCCAGGTGGTCGGCGTTCTCCCAGTCCCGCAGATCTTCGAGGACGAGCACGAAGTCGGGACCGGACATCCGGGCGACATGGCAGCGCGGCGTGGCAATAGGAGATTCCGACGCGACATGCCGGTAGAAGTACAGCTCGCGCTGGTAGCCGCCGAGCATCTCCATCCCGCCACGCGCCAGTGAGTCCGCGGGCAGTTTGACGATCAAAGTCTCTGGCACATCATCGGATCCGCTCAGATGGATCCGGTACAGCGCTGCGGAGAAACCGGTGTCCAAAGCGATCCGCTCCGCTCGAACCGCCGTCACCTGTGCGCCCAGCGCCTCGGTCAACCAGGGCGCGGTGACCTCATCGATGCCGGTGGGTACCGGCCCAGAGAAAGGCACTGCGACTGATGTCATCGTTGACCTCCGCACAGAAATTTGACGCTAAACAACTAAGTTAGTTGTCGACCGTCTAATATGCAAGGGTGCCTTCCCCAGCTCAGGGCCTCACCCAACCGCAGCGCGTCGAGCAGTCCTCGCGCCGGCTGCTGCAGGCTGCCGCTGAGTTGATCGTCGAAAAGGGCTGGGAAGCAACGACTGCCGCCGAGATCGGCCGACGGGCCGGGTACAGCCGGGCCATGGTGCACGCCCGCTACGGCAACAAGGACGCCATCCTCGATGCCTTCCAGGATGTGTACGTGGCGCGTCTGAACCCCGACCCTGAACCGGGCGCCACCGGACTGCAGCAGGTACTGGCACATTTCGACCGCGTGCAGGAGATTCACGCCGAGGATGCCGCGGTGACCAGGGCCATGTTCGTATCGGCATTCGAGGCCGTGAAGACCACCTCGCCACTGCGCGACGGCGTGCGCACCCAGTTGGCCGGGGCAGCCGTCAAGATCGAGGCGGGCCTGCGCACCGGTATCGCCGACGGTTCTCTGCGGGCCGACATCGATGTCGATGTGGCGCTGCGGGACATCACCGGGTCCATCTTCGGGATCGCTTTCCAGTGGGTGGTCCTGCCCGAGGACCACGATCTCGACCACGAGATCAACTGTGTGCGGGCCCGGATCACCTCAAGCTACGGTCGTTAAGAACCGCTCGGTCTCATCCTGTACCGCACCGGAAAACAGGTGTCCGACATGGCTGCCGTCGTGCCAGTAGAGCTCGCCGCCCCACTGCTCATGCATGGCCAGCGCCGAACTGCGCAGCGCCATCCGGTCATGCCAGGCACCGACGATGAGGCGACGCTCGGCACGCGGCCGGGTGCGCAGCGGGTCGATCACCGAGGTCATCGCCGCCACTGTGGCCGACTGCAACTCTCGCGCCGACTGCTGTCCCGCTGCTCCCCAGCGTCCCAGGTGCATTCCGATCATTGCGTTGAGCCCGAGAATGGGGGTGTAGACCGCCACCGCCCCGACCCTTTCGTCCAGATGTGACACCAGCGCCGCCACCGCACTGCCCAGTGACAGACCGGCTACCGCGATCGACGACGCCTGTGATTCCAGCCAGCCGATCAACGCCCGCACCTCTGACACCGCCCGCATCATGCCGGCGACATTGGCCAGCGGATCGCGGGCGGGATATTCGGGCCGGCAACCGCGCCGAGCACCGTGCCCCGGCTGCACCGGCAACGCCACGTTGAATCCGAGTTCGCGCAGGCGTCGGACCCGCGCGACCAGCAGATCCATCGGATCGCCCTGACCGGCCCCATGCACCCAGATCAGCCAGGGCCGGGTGTCGTCGCCGCACCGATACAACCGCACCCTGGCCGTGGCAACCCCGCCGTGACCGTCGGCCAGCACTGAGGCCGGCAGCGCGGGTTCGTGTTCGAAGACCAACTCATCGAACGTCAGCGCGCCGAACCGGCGTGGCCGGATGTGTTTGACCTGCAGAGCATCCGGGCGCGAATGTGCCGCGTCGATACCGAGCGCGCCAAGTTCGTCGGACGCCCGCTGATACTCGCCCAGTGGTCGCGGGAGTTGGGGCGGTGGGCCGGTCAGCGTCATACCGGTGACCACGAGCTCGTCGAGGGCGACCTCGCCGAGCTGACGTAGACCGGTGATGGAAAGCGGATTCCAATCCCCCGCGCCTGCCATAGCGCCCACCGAGCGCGGCACCACGCCGCCGAGCTCCCACGCTATCCGGGTCGCCCTAAGCAATGATGAATCCCGGGTAGCCGTCAGCGGCGATCTCGTCACAGCGGCGACGGTACTCGGGTATGCCCGCGGTGTATCCGAGGTACATCCTCTTCTTGCCGGGCACATTGCCGCCGTTGTACCAGGAGTTGCAGCTCGGGTGCACCAACACAGTGGGCGCCACGAGCGCCGTGGTGTGCTCGACCCATTCGGCCTGCGCCTGCGGCGCAGCCTCGATACTCGAGTACCCACCGGCTCTCAGGTACGCGACGCAGTCCGCGATCCACTCGACGTGTTGCTCCAGGGCGGCCACGAAATTCGTTGCTGCCGAGGGACTTCCCGGTCCCTGAATCGTGAACAGATTCGGGAACCCGGCCACCGCCAAGCCCAGGTAGGACAGCGCACCTTCCTTGGACCAGTACTCCCCCAGCACCACTCCGTCCCGGCCCCGCACATCGATCCGGCTCAACGCGCCGGTCATGGCGTCGAACCCGGTCGCATACACGATCACGTCGAGGTCGAAATCGCCTTGCTCGGTGGAAATCCCGGTCGCCGTCACCTCACGGATGGCACCCTTGCGCAAGTCGACAAGGGTGACGTTGTCGCGGTTATATGTTTCGTAGTAGCCCTGGTCGATGATCGGCCGCTTGCAGGCAAACGGGTGGCTGGGCGTGAGCGACGCCGCCGTGTGCGGGTCGGTGACGATGCGGGCCACGGCTTGTCCGTACAGCTCGGTGGCCATCCGGTTGGCGTCGATGTCGAAGAAGACATCGCCCCAATTCAGTGCACCCATGACACCGCCTTCCTCGACGGCGCGCCGTTTCTCCTCGCGTGAGGCAGTTTTCACCGGCGGCCGCACGAGCATCTCGAGGAGCACCGAGAACGCACTGAGCCGCGCCGCCCCGACCGGATGTTCCCGCTGCGCAGCCCGGATGCTCGCGTAGTCAGCCTTGAGTGCGTCGAGTTCCCCGGGTTCGAAAGACCGGACCTGCCACGGCAGGGTGAACGCCGGGGACCGCTGGAATACCGTGAGGTGTTCGCACTGCCCGGCCACCACCGGGATCAGCTGCACACCGGTGGAGCCGGTACCGATCACCCCGACGCGCTTGCCGGTGAGGTCGACGCCCTCGCGCGGCCAGCGGCTGGTGAACAGCGACGTGCCGGCGAATCGGCACGTCCCGGGAATGTCGGGTTCCAGTGGCACCGACAGGATTCCGGTGGCGGCCACCACAAAAGGGGTGTGCAGTGTCTGACCGTCGGCGGTGGTGACGGCCCATTGAGAGGTGCCCTCGTCGAACGTCATCGTCACGACCTCGGAACCGAATGCGATATTACGGCGCAGGTCGAGTCGGTCGGCGACGAAGTTCAGATATGCCTCGATCTCGGGTTGCGCGGGCATCGTCTCGGTCCAGACCCACTCCTGCTGGATCTCATCGCTGAAGCTGTAGGAGTATTCGATGCTCTCAATGTCGCAGCGAGCACCCGGATACCGATTGACCAGCCAGGTGCCGCCGACGGCCTCGGCCTTCTCCAGAACCCGCACCCGCAGGCCCTGCTCCCGCAGCCGGTGCAGCGCGTACAAGCCGGAGAATCCCGCACCCACGACGATCGCATCGAAATCGGTATCGCTCACAAGTCGATGACCTTCTCGTTGCGGCTCTTGCGGTCGATGTAGAACTGCGCGGCCCGGCCGATCGATTCGGCGGTGGGTGCCGGTTTCCAGCCCAGATCGCGAGTGGCCTTGCCGTGGTCGGCCGGCGATGTCAGCCACATCAGCCGCGCGGCGGTGAGGTTCATCGGAAAATCGGTGCCGAACAACCGATTCGACATGCCGGCAAACCATCCGAAGACATACAACGGGGCCATCGGGATTCCGAATCGCGGTGGTCGCGCGCCCACTGCCTCCGCGGCGGTGGTGAACATCTCCCGCTGAGACATATAGCCCTCGGACACGATGTAGCGTTCACCGATCCGGCCGTGCTCGGCGGCCCGGATGAGCGCATCGGCTGCGTCGTCTATCCCAACCACCTCCGAGCCGACGCCGCGCACATACACGGGCAACTTGCCGAACGCAGCCATCGCGACGAGCGCACCCTGTCTCGGCTGCCAGTCCGGCGGTCCGTACGGGTTGGACACGCACATCGCCACAGCGGGCAGTCCGCGTTCCCTGGCGTAGGACAGCACCAGACGTTCGGCCTGGCGTCGGGATTCGATGTACGGCCCGCCCTTGCCGGCCCAGTTGAACGGGGTGTCCTCATCGACGGTCGCGCCGTCGTCACCGACGGCGATCGTCCCGATGGTGCTGAGAAAGACGAACCGCTGCAGGTCGGCATTCGCCGCGACGTCGAGGACATTCCGCAGGCCCTCGACGTTGGTGGAGAACAGTGGTGCCGGGTCGGCCAGGTGGGCGCGGGTGTCGACGACGCAATAGAACACCACGTCCCGGCCGGCCATCGCCGCCGCCACCGCATCGGTGTCGAAGATGTCGCCGTAACACCGTTCAACGTCGAGACAGTCGATGCCCTTGGTCGAACTACTCCGCCGCAGCAGCACCCGCACGTCGTCGCCCCGCTCGACGAGTTGACGGGTGACACAGGCTCCTACGTTTCCGCTTGCGCCCATGACGAGTACTTTTCGCCGGCGATCCATCGCTACTCCATCCCAGTTGACGACCAACGATGGATGTTACGGTAACGCTTTCAGTAGCGCCCGAAAACGATGAGATCGATGGATCTTGCCGCAAGACATGGCATCTCGGAATCACGTTCGTAGCGCTGCGGCGGTGAGCACCCTGATTTTTCGCCACAGCGCTACGCGCGCGGGCAGCTCAGCCGGCTAGGCCGTCTTGAACTTCAACAGGGTCCGGGTCAGGTGCAGGCTCGTGATCTGCCATGTCCCGTCGCGCTTTTCGTAAGTCTCGTGGTAATGACCGGCGCCGTGCAGCTCGCTGCCATCGGGGAAGTACAACATGTCCTCCATCGCCCAGATACCCGTCGCGGTGGTATCGGAGGTCAGCATGATCTCCGGAGTGTGACAGTGGTGCACCGTCGCCGCATTCTCGACACCGCCCCAGACCACCGGGAAAAACTCGTCGAAGCTGTTCAGCGGTGGGGCCGTCTGCGGATCGGCCCCACCGGTCGAGACAGCCATGTCGAGCTTCACCACAACGTCGTCGACGAACAACGCGCGCCAGGCATCGATGTCCTTGGTGTCCAGGAACCGGCAGTAACGGGCCTTCAGCTGCTTGATCGCTTCGATGTCGTCGGACAACGGGTCACCTCCTGGTCGACTACGGCGAACTATACGGTAAGCACCTCAGTTACGATGCCGGCCGCCGGTTGGCCACTCAGCCCAACACGCGCACCGGCACGTTGCTCCAGCCCGCGACGTTCTGCATGTTCACCCGCTTGCAGGCGTCGTAATCCACTTCGTAGCACGGCATGAAGTCCAGCATCTTGTCCAGTGCGATCACGCTTTCCAGACGCGCCAACGCCGCACCCAGGCAGCTGTGAATTCCGTAGCCCAGCCCGAGATTCTGCGCCTGCGATCGATCGCGGTCGATGTCGAACCGGTCCGGCTCGGTCCACGCTTCAGGATCCCGGTTGGCAGAACCGCCCACCAGGAACACCGGCTTGCCGGCCGGAATCGTCACCCCGTGCAATTCGACCTCGCGCATCGAGCGGCGCACGTTGTACTGCGCCGGCGCCTCGTAGCGCAGCAGTTCCTCGACCGCCGCCGGCACCTTGCTACGGTCCTCGAGCAGCTTCTGCCACTGGTCCGGAAACTGAGCAAAGACCACTGCCGCATTGCCGAGCAGCTTGGTCACCGTCTCGGCACCGGCACCGCCGAGCAGCGTGGCGAATTCGGTGATTTCGATGTTCGTCAGCGGGGACATCTCACCGTCGTCCCGTTCGATCTCGGATTCGATCAGCTTGCTTAGCAAGTCCTCGCCGAGATCCTCGCGACGCTTCTTGATCAGCCGGTAGTAATAGACGGCCATGTTGACGGCGGACTCCACCCCGGCCGCACTCATCTCGATCTGTCCCGCGTCCCGGTGAAGCAGGTCGTCGATCCACAGCCGCACCTGCTGGCGATCCTGGTCGGGGACGCCCTGCAGCGTGGTCATCACATCGACGGGAAAAAGGGCTGCGAAGTCCTGGACGAAGTCGAAACCTGCTGGGTCCACGGCCGAAAGGTGTTTGTCGACCAGTCCGTTCACCAAGTCCCGCTGGGACTGGATAGCGCGCGGCGTGAAGACCTTGTTGAGCAGACTGCGCATCCTCCGGTGTGCCGGCGGATCCATCGCGATGATCGAACCGTGCTCGGTGACATCACCTTTGCGAACTTGAGCGAGGTCGACGCCGTAGGCCGAGGAGTAGGTCTCGTAGTCCTTGAACGCCGCGGCGACATCCTCATGACGCGTCAGCGCGTAGAAGTCGTACTGCTCGCTGTAGTAGACCGGTGCATGCACGCGCATCTGGCGGTACATCTCGTAGGGACTGTTGAAGAAGTCCTCGGAGAACGGGTCGAACACCACCGTGGCCGCAGTCATCGATAATCCTCTTCCGACTCTGTGACGAGTCACGGTCCGCGACATAACCCCTGACCAGGTCACCCGTCCGGGCGGGGATCGGCCAGTCCTACTTTTTGTAAACGCTACCGTAAGCTATTCAGTATAATCAATAACGCGCCCACGAGCCCCCGCCCGACCGAATGCGCCCACACCGGTTCGCGACCGCGATTTGACCACTTTCTATGCGGTAACCGCTACTGTAATCTCTTCCGTACGTATTTTGTGAGAGCCGTGAAGCAGGGAGGCCGCTGGCCATGAAAGTGCCGTTCACCTGGAAGGTAACCGGCTGGTTCATGATCGGGTGGTCAGCTGAGTACGCGGTCGGTGAGGTGAAATCGCTCAAGTACTTCGGCGAGGATCTCGCCGCCTATCGCGACGAGTCCGGTGAGCTGCACGTACTGGAAGCGCACTGCAAGCACCTGGGCGCCCACATCGGCCACGGCGGCAAGGTCGTCGGCGACTGCGTCGAGTGCCCGTTCCACGGCTGGCGCTGGGGCCCCGAAGGCAACAACACCTACATCCCGTATCAGCCGGACAAGCCCAACCGCGGTCTGCGGCTGCGTTCCTACCCGGTCAAGGAGCAGTACGGCTGCATCTTCATGTGGTACCAGCCCGCCGGCTCGGAACCGCAGTGGGAACTGCCCGACATCTTTCACAAGTTCCCCCAGTTCGAAACCGATCCGGATGCGTACTACCGGCCTTACCCGGAGTTCTCCAGCCGGGCCGACGCAATCCCGGTCCACCCGCAGATCGTGGCCGAGAACGGCCCGGACAGTTCACATTTCCGCTACGTCCACGGCGCCACCGTGACGCCGGTGTGTCTGCACTGGGAGCACGTCGACGAGGAGTGGCGGTTCCTGACGGGCTGGCCCGACGCCCGCAGTGACGATCCGAACAAGATGGCACTGCGGATTCACAGCCACTTCTCCGGCCTCGGCTTCGCCATGAGCGCTTTCGAGGGCTCGTCCAACCACCGGTTGATCTTCGCCTGCACACCGGTCGACGACGAGGTGTCGGACATGTTCTATTCGATCTGGTGGCCCAAACTTGCGGGCGAGACGTCCGACATCCCGCCCGACGCGGTACGCAAGCAGGTCGAGAAGCAGTTCCTCAAAACCGTGTGGGAGGACTGCGACATCTGGCGCTACCAGAGGTACGTCGAGCATCCGCCGCTGGCCAAGATCGATGCGAAACCGTATATGGCCATGCGTAAGTGGGCGACCCAGTTCTACGAGGTCCCGCCCGTGGAGAACGCAGTCGCCGTCTCATGAGGCCCGACCTGGCCGAACTGGTCGCGCCCGAGCACACCGCGATCGTCACCCAGGAATGTCAGGGCGCCGTGGTCGGTCCCGACGCCGGGCTGGCCGCACTGGCCGACGAGGCCCGCCGGGAAGCGCTGCCCAATATCGCCAGGCTCCTGCCGGCAGCGCGGGCCGCCTCGACCAGGGTGGTGCATTGTCTGGTGCAGCGACGCCCGGACGGACTGGGTTCCAACCACAACGCCAAGATCTTCGCCATCGGCCGCAATGACGTCGGCATCCTTCCCGGCAGCGCCGGCGCCACGCTGCTACCCGAATTCGGCCCGGAGCCAGACGATCTCGTGCTGTCCCGCTGGCATGGTCTGGGGCCGATGGGCGGCACCGACCTGGACGCGATCCTGCGCAACCTCGGGGTGCGCACCATCGTGGCTGTCGGCGTCTCGGTGAACATCGCGATCACCAACCTGGTGATGGACGCGGTCAACGCCGGGTACCGGGTGGCGCTGCCCCGCGACGCAGTAGCCGGTATTCCGACGGCCTACTCCGACGCGGTCATCGACAACACACTGTCCTTGCTCGCCACCATCACCACCACCGACAACCTGCTGCACGCCTGGCAGCGCTGACCGCCCAAGAGGAGCACTCGTGCAGTTCACCGTTCCGGCTGTCGCTGAGGCCGTCGCCACCGCCCTCGGAGACCGCCCACTGATCGTCCAGGGCGACCGCCGCTTTACCTACCGCCAGATCGTGGACCGGTCGAATCGGCTGGCGGCGTACCTGCATTCGCGCGGGCTGGGTGCACGGACCGAACGCAGTCAGCTGGCCGGCCACGAGGTGGGTCAGGACCTGCTCGGCATCTACGCCTACAACGGCCCCGAGTTCGTCGAATCCCTGCTCGGCTCCTTCCGCGCCCGCGTCGCCCCGTTCAACGTCAACTACCGCTACGTCAAGAACGAATTGCAGTATCTGCTGGCCGATTCCGGCGCCTCTGCGCTCGTGTACCACGCCGCGTTCGCACCGCGGGTCGCCGAGATTCTCGGAGATCTGCCGGCACTCCGGGTTCTGATCCAGATCGCTGACGATTCTGGCAATGAACTGCTCTACGGCGCAGTGGATTATGAGTCGATCGCCGGCTCCCCGACGCTGACGGCACCCGCGGTTGAGCCCAGCCCCGACGACCTCTACGTGCTATACACGGGCGGTACCACCGGCATGCCCAAGGGGGTGTTGTGGCGGCAGCACGACATCTTCATGACCGCGTTCGGCGGCCGCAACATGGTGACCGGCGAGAAGGCGCAGTCCGTCGAGGAGATCGTGGGGCGTGCGGTCGACAACCCGGGCACGAAGCTGCTCATCCTCCCGCCCCTGATTCACGGCGCCGCCCAATGGGGTGCGATGACGGCGCTGACGACCGGCCAGACTGTCGTATTCCCCAGTGTGGTTGACCGTTTCGATGCTGATGACGTGGTCCGCACCATCGAACGCGAGCGGGTGCTGGTGGCCACGGTGGTGGGTGACGCCATGGCGCGTCCCCTCCTTGATGCGATCAAGACCGGCCTGCGGGACGGCACGGTGGATGTGTCCTCCCTGTCTGTCGTGGCCAACGGTGGGGCGCAATTGACCCCGTACGTCAAACAACAACTCATCGACGCCAAGTCCAACCTCATCGTTGTCGACGGGGTGGGGTCATCGGAGACCGGCGCTCAGATGAGCCACATGTCGGCCCCGGGTGCGGTGTCGACAGGAACCTTCAACGCCGGACCCGATACCTGCGTGGTTGCCGAGGATTTCACCGCGGTCTTGTCTGCGGGCCACGACGGGCTCGGCTGGCTGGCACAGCGCGGGTTCGTGCCGCTGGGATACAAGGGCGACGCCACCAAGACGGCGGCGACCTTCCCCGTCATCGACGGCGTGCGCTATGCGACACCCGGTGACCGCGCCCGCCATCTCGACAGCGGCGCGATCGAGTTGCTCGGCCGTGACTCGGCGACGATCAATTCCGGTGGGGAGAAGATCTTCGCCGAGGAGGTCGAATCCGCGATCGCCTCACATCCGGCGGTGCGGGATGTGGTGGTCACCGGCCGGCCCAGTGAACGCTGGGGCCAGGAAGTGGTGGCTATCGTCGCGCTGGCCGATGGCGCCTCAGCGGAAGCCGAAGAGCTCATCCGGCACGCCGAATCCTCCGTCGCCCGCTACAAGCTGCCCAAGGCCGTGGTGTTTCGCCCGGTCATCGAGCGCAGCCCGGCCGGCAAGGCTGACTACCGATGGGCCCGCGAGCAGGCGGTCAGCGAAACTTCTTGAGCCGGGCGGCGGTTCGGCTCCGGGCCCGCCGCAGCGCGAGGTCGGTGGTGACCCGCATCGACGCGGTGAACGGCCTGGCCGCCTGGCTGGTGACGCTGAACGGCAGGTCACTGCCCACCACGGAGCGGTGGTGACTGAACGTATCGAAGCCGGCCTTGCCGTGGTAGGCGCCGGTCCCGCTGCGCCCGACGCCACCGAACGGGGCGTCCGACGGAATCATGTGCGCGGCAAAGTCATTGCGGGCCACCCCGCCACTACGGGTGTGGCTGACGAAGTTCCGGAAGTCGGCGTCGTCGGGGCCGAACCAGTACGCCACCAACGGTGACGGATTGGCGTTGATGTGGTCGATGGCCTCGGTGAGCGCGGAGTAGCCGCGGACCACCAGCACCGGTCCGAACACCTCCTCGCCCGCGATCCGCATCCGGTCGTCGACGCCACGCACGATGGTCGGGGCGATCTTGCGCGAGCCCGGATCGGGCAGCACCTCCCCCGCCGGCACGACGGAGTCGATGCGAGCCCCATGGGCGCGGGCGTCGGCGATCAGGCCGACCACCCGGTCGAAGTTGGCCTCGTTCACCGAGGAGCAGTAATCGGGATTGTCGACGATGGTGGGAAACAGATTGGTCAATGTCTTGCGCGCCACCGTGACGAACCGGTCCACCTGAGCATCGGGGACGAAGACGTAGTCGGGACAGACACAGACCTGCCCACCATTGACCATGCGCGCCTGGGCGATTCGGCTCGCCGCCCGTTCGATGTCGGCCCCAGGGGAAACCACCACCGGATTCTTGCCGCCCAGCTCCAACGTCACCGGAACCAGGTTTTCCGACGCCGCGCGGGCTACCAGCGCACCGATCGAGGGCGAGCCGGTGAAGAACAGGTGGTCGAACGGCAGGCCGGCGAACTCGGCAGCCGCATCCGGACCGCCGGTCACGACCTGTAATTCAGTGGCGTCGAAATACTTCGGCGCGGTCGCCGCCATCAACTCCGCGGTGCGCAGGGTGACCTCGGACATCTTGATCATCACCCGGTTACCCGCTGCGAATGCCGCTGCCGCGGGTAGCACCGTCAGCTGGATCGGGAAGTTCCACGGACCGATCACCCCGACCACGCCCAGCGGGCTCGGCAGCACCTCGGCGCGCAGGCCCGCGAATCGCGCGGCCCGCATCAGCTTCGTGGCGCGCATCCATTGCGGGATATGCGACCTGGTGTGCTCGATGACGGAGAGCATGCCCATGATCTCGGAGAGGAATGCCGCCGACCGCGACCGCGATCCGTAGTCGGCCGCGGTGGCGGCGACGAACTCCTCGGAGTTGTCCAGGACCATGGCCAACAGCCGATCAATGCGGTTGCGGCGCAGCGCGACATCGGGCGGGCCGTCGGCGATGAAGGACCTGCGCTGGGCAGCCAGCAGCTCATCCAGACCGTCGCGCTGCGGCCGCACCGCCGCACGCTCCTCGATCGCGCTCATCGAATCCGTCTCCTCGCCAGGCACAGGACATTTCACTTCCGGAGATCTGTCCCGGGGAGGCTAACGGTAGCACTGCCCACGCAGGTCGTAGGCAATTGTCCAGGCGGACGGATTTGTTTACAGTGATGCTTACTGTCGTTCATTCAGTGAGAGGTCGGCGCATGTCGGAAACCGCACGCAGAATCGTCGTCGTCGGAGCCGGATCCGGGATCGGCGCAGCCACCGCGGCGCATTTCCACGAACGCGGCGACCACGTGCTCGCCGTCGATGTGCGCGCCAGTGAGACGCCGGCGTCGGAGCACGCCACCTGCGACCTACGGGACGCGGGTGACATCGCCCGGCTGTTGAGCGAGATCGGGGACGGCTGGGACATGCTCGCGCACGTCGCGGGGGTTCCGGGCACCGCACCTGCGGCCGACGTCCTCAAGGTCAACTATCTCGGGATGCGGCTCATGGCCGAGGGCATGTTGCCGCTGCTCCGCCACGGCGGCTCGATCGTCACGGTGGCGTCCACCGCTGCCCTGGGCTGGCAACAACGCCTCGATATCCTCGAAGGGCTGCTCGAGCTCACCGATGGAGACGCGGTGGTGCAATGGCAGGCCGGACAAGATCCGGATTTCCCGGTGTATACCACCTCCAAGCAAGCCGCAATCCTGTTCGTCAAGCGGGTGGCCGGGCCCGCCTGGACCAAGTACGGGGTACGCGTCAACACCGTCAGCCCGGGCCCCGTCGAGACGCCGATCCTGACCGATTTCGAACAGACCATGGGCAAGGACGTCCTCGACCTGGTGCGGGCCACGGTGGGCCGGCACGCCACCGTGGACGACGTGGTTCCACTGATCGCCTTCCTGGCCTCCCCCGAGTCGCGCTGGATCAACGGTCAGGACATCCAGGTCGACGCAGGCTTCATCGCCTCGATGACCAATGGAGCCCCGATCCCCCTCTGACCACCCAGAACCGCACAGATTCCACTACTGTAAGATTTACAGTAATATGCATCAGCATCGTGGATCCGTTGCGGACGGTGGGGTGGGCTGTGGAGAGTGAAGTGCGGGATCTGACCGCTGATGAGTCGGTCGACGACACAGCCACCCTGCTGCGCGACCCGTACCCGATCTTCGCGCGGCACCGCGCCCGGCACGGGGTCTTCCGCGGCTCGGTGATGGACTGGTCCAAGACACCGGAATCGCTACTGCCAGAACACCAATTCGCCGCGGTGTCCTTCGACGCGGTCAACACCGTGTTCCGCGACGGCAAGTCGTTCAACTCGAAGATCTACGACAACACCATCGGGCTGTTCATCGGGCCCACCATCCTGGCCATGGACGGCAAGACCCACCGCGACCACCGCAACCTCGTCTCGGCCGCCTTCAAGTCACGCTCGCTGCAGCGCTGGGAACCCGAGATCGTCGGCCCGATCTGCGAGGCCCTGGTCGACGAGTTCATCGAAGCCGGTACCGCCGATCTGGTGCGCGACTTCACCTTCGAATTCCCCACCCGGGTGATCTCCAAGCTGCTCGGCCTGCCTGAGGAGGACCTGCCCTGGTTCCGGCAACGGGCCGTCGAACTGATCAGCTACACGGTGAAGTACAAACGCGCCTTCGAGGCATCTGCGGCGTTGAAAGACTATTTCCTCGGCCAGATCGACCTGCGCCGCTCCCGCCCCACCGACGACATCATCGGCGACCTCGTCACCGCCGAGATCGACGGGGAGAAGCTGACCGACGAGGCCATCTATTCGTTCCTGCGGTTGCTCTTGCCGGCCGGGCTGGAGACCACCTACCGGTCCTCGGGCAATCTGATCTACCTGCTGCTCACCCACCCTGATCAGTTCGCCGCGGTACAGGCCGACCATGAGCTGGTCGGCCAGGCCATCGAAGAGGCCTTGCGCTACGAAACGCCACTCACCACCGTGCAACGCTCGGCCACCCGGGACACCGAGCTTGACGGTGTGGCGCTGCCGGCCGGCGCGGTGATCGACGTCTGCATGGGGTCGGCCAACCGCGACGAGAACCGCTGGGAACGGCCCGAGGAATTCGACATCTTCCGGAAACGGTTACCGCACATCACCTTTGCCGCCGGCGAGCACACCTGCATGGGGCTGCACCTGGCCCGGATGGAAACCCGGGTGGCAATGGAGAGCCTGCTCGGCCGGGTACGCAACCTTGAACTGGTCACCGAGGACGACCCGCACATCTTCGGTCAGCCGTTCCGCTCCCCCACCGCCATACCCGTCACGTTCGACCCGATCCGCTGAAGGACGATGCAATGGTCAGGCCCGCGAACACCAGCGGTCGCCAGCGCCGCGAACGCGGGTCGATCAGCGTCGACGAAATCCTGCGCGGCGCATTTGAAATCGCCGACGAGGTGTCGATCGACAACCTCAGCATGCCGCAGCTGGCCCGTCATCTCGATGTCGGCGTCACGAGCATCTACTGGTATTTTCGCCGCAAAGATCAGCTGCTCGACGCGATGACCGAGCGCGTCCTGCGCGATTATGACCTCAGTGTGCTGTCCATCGACGCCGCCACCTGGCGCGAGTCCCTGCGCGCCCATGCCCACCGCATGCGCGCGATGTTCACCGAGAACCCGATCATGTGCGACCTCATCCTCATTCGCGGGACCCGGGGCGTACCGGCGGCCCGCACCGCGTTGGAGAAGATCGAGCAGCCGGTGGCCGCACTGGTGGCGGCCGGACTCACTGCCAAACAGGCCTTCGACACCTATACGGCCATCTCCGTGCTGGTACGCAGTTCCGCTGTGCTACAGCGCTTGCAGAGCCGCACCGCCGAGGACCAGTTCCCCCGCGAGTACTGGGAACAGGTACTCGACGCCGACGCGATGCCACTGATCGCGTCGATCCCCGGGCGTGGCTACCGAATCGGCATGGCCGACGACGGCAACTTCGACCACATCCTCGACAGCATCCTCGACCGGGGCGAGGCGTTCTTGTCACGCTGACAGCTCGGCCTGATTCTCCGCCGCCCACCGGGCGAGGTGTGCCAGCGGCCCACATGCGAATGAAGTGCCCAACTCGGTGAGTTCGTAAACGGCTGCCTCGCATCGTGAATCGTCAACCGTCCGCGCAACCAGGCCACGTGACTTCAAACGGCGCAGCGATTCGGTCAGAACCTTGTCGCTGATGCCGGAGATTCGGTGCAGCAGGAGGCTGCGGCGGGTTGGGCCGAGTCGCAGTGCGGACAGGACGACCGGGTCCCAAGTGTGGTTGATGAGTGCGACAGCAGCACGTACGTGACAGTCCGAAACAAACGACTGGCAATTCCCGTCGATCACCGGGCCAGTATCCCACTGCGCAGCACACCGATCGGTAGGAACCGGCCCTCTAGCGTCGCCACGACGACAACTACTCGGCGAAGGAGAGAAACGTGGTCATCGGACTTTTGGGTACCGGGAACCTGGCGGTCGCACTCGGAAAGGCGTGGGCCGGCACCGGGCATGCCATTGTGGTCACGGGACGTAACCCCAACCATACGAACGCCGCGGCAACGCAGATCGGCCCCGCGGCAAGGCCCGTCGCCCCCTCCGACCTGGCCGGCCTGGCCGACGTCATCGTGGTCGCGATCGCCTGGGACGGGTTGGCAGACGCACTGACGCTCGTCGGCGGCCCGACCGCGGCGTTGTCGGGTAAAACCGTCGTCGACTGCACCAATCCGGTGGATTACCGCAGCGGACGCCTGCATCCGGAATCCGGGTCAGCTGCCGAACTGGTCGCCCAGCTTGCCGTCGGCGCCCACGTGGTCAAAGCGCTGCATCTGTTCGCGGGCGTCTCATGGCCTTTCACCGGGGAACGAAGCATGTCTCCCGTGGTCGCAATCTGTGGTGACGACGCCACCGCGTTGCGGGAGAGCGAGACGTTGATCGCCGATCTGGGGGCGCGCACGGCGATTCTCGGCGGACTCGATGCTGCCCGGCAGGCCGAAGAAGCCGCGGCATTCGTGATGCGCGTCGTGGCGGCCGGAGCAAACCCGCGCCTGACGGTTCCGGATGTGGACAGCCCCGTCGGTCATTGACGGGGCAGCCGCCAGCCGATCGTCTTGGTCTCGGTGTACTGCGCGAACCCCTCTATGCCGCACTGCCTTCCGACACCGCTGTTCTTGTATCCGCCGAAGGGTGCATCGGCTCCGTAGTACATGCCACCGTTCACGCCGATGGCCCCGGTGCGGATGCGCCGCGCGATGCCCATCGCCCGCTCGGACGATGCCGACAGCACCGCTCCTGCCAAGCCGAATGCGCTGTCGTTGGCGATCCGCACCGCCTCGTCGTCATCGTCGAACGGGATCATCACCAACACGGGTCCGAACACCTCGTCCTGCACGATGGACGATCCCGGATCGGCCCCGACGATGACGGTGGGTGCGACGAAGTGCCCGTCGCGCAGATGATCGGCCAACCCGGCGACCTCACCACCGCCCACCACGATGTCGGCGCCGTCGCGGCGGGCGCCGGCGATGGCACCGAGCACGCGCTGCTTCTGCGCCGCACTGATCAGCGGGCCAACCAGGGTGGTCGGCAGTGCGGGATCGCCGACGGGCACCGCACCGAACGCCATCGTCACATTGGCGACCGCCTCATCGAACAGGCTGCGGTGCACCAGCATCCGGGTATTGGCCGCACACGCCTGGCCGGCGTGCACACAGGCTCCGATCGCACTGGGGATGATGTGGCCGGGCTTCGCGTCGTCGAGCACGATCATCGCCGACTTGCCGCCGAGCTCCAGGAAAGTGCGCTTCATGGTGTCGGCGCCCACCCGCATCAGGTGCCCGCCGACGGCCGTCGACCCGGTGAACGACACCATGTCGACACGCGGGTCGGTGCCCAACTGCCCGGCCACCTCGTTGGACGGCGTGGGCACCACATTGACCACGCCGGGCGGCATATCGGTGCGCTCCGCGATCAAGCGGCCCAGCCGGGTGGCATTCCACGGCGTGTTCGGATCGGGTTTGAGCACTACGGTGTTGCCGGCGGCCAGCGCGGGCCCGAGCTTGTTGAGGATCACCTCGATGGGGAAATTCGACGGGGTGATCGCTGCGACCACACCGACCGCCTCCTTGACCACGGTGCGGGCGTTGCGCTCACCGAACAGCCCACCGCCGTCGAGCGTGCGTTCCCACTCGAACTCGTCGATCAGCCGGGCCGGGTACCGCAGCGCGTCGGCCAGCGGCCAGTCCAGCTGGGCATTCTCCGTCGTCATCACCGGGCACCCCACCTCGGCGATCAACTCCTCACGCAGGTCATCTTTTTCGGATTCGATCGCCTCCTGCAGTTGGGCCAGCACGCGCTGACGCAGCTCACGATTGGTGCTCCAGTCGGAATCGTCGAACGCGCACCGGGCCGCCCCGATCGCCCGATCCATGTCCTCGGGACCGGCGGCCGCGGTCTGCCCCAGAACCAGGCCCGTGGCAGGGCTGGGATTGTCGAATTCAGCACCGGACGCCGCGGCGACCAACGCACCGTCGATCAGCATGCGTTTCTCGGCCCGGGCGCCGGCGCGGGCGCCGATGTCCACACTGGTAGCGGCCTGGTCGACGACTTCGCTCACGCGCACAACTGTAACACTTACAGTAACGCACCCAATCGCCGAAACCGCATTCCAGCCGAGAAAGTTCGAGTACCGGCCTGCTGGAATACAGTTTCGCGGTAGGTCAGCAGGCTTCCACCTGCACTGGCACGCCCGTCAGCCAGGACATGCCGGCCAATGCCTCGACGTCGGCGGGATCACTCGACATCAGCTGGTTGACGTTGGCCCCGCCCGCCTGGTTGGCGATCCGCCAGCCACCACTCCCCTTGTGCCCCCAGCCGTGCGGTATCGCGACCGTGCCACGCACGATGTCGTCGGTGAGCGAGAGCGCAATGTCGATCTGACCGTAGGGCGAACGCACCCGCACCGCGTCGCCGTCCGCGAGGTGGCGCGCCGCAGCGTCCTCGGTATGCATGAGCGCTCGATGAATCCTCTTGCCGCGCATGAGCAACGGCGAATTGTGCAACCAGGAGTTCTCTGAGCGCGGTTCCCGCATGCCGATCATTCGCAGCGGGTAACCATCGGGCTCGGCACGCCGTGACAGCGCGGCGATCTCAGAAGCGATGTCTTCGTGCGCCAGCCGAACCCGCCCCTTCGGATACACCACGACCTCACCGAGCACGCCGGTACGGATGTTCGGTGCCACCACCACGCCGTGGGGATGCTGTTCGGCCAGGCGGCGGAACGTCAGCCCGCCCCGACGCAGCCCGAAACGGTCACCACCGTCGGCCATCCGGATCATTCCGTCGATCATCGGCCGCGGACTGAGCCTCTTCCCGCATCGCGCAGCCCGCGTGGCCGCCAGCCGAAGCGCAACGAAAACCGGTGTGCGCACCCGCATCCGGCTGATCAGGTCGACGACGATGTCCCATTCGGTGCGGGCCTGGCCTCGCGGTGCCACCACCGCGTCGGTGGCCTGACGGAATGGCGTGGCCTGGAACATCTGGAAGGTGACCGCGAAGTCGTCACGCTCGTACATCGTCGTCACGGGCAACACGTAGTCGCAATGTGCAGTGGTCTCGTTGACGTAGAGGTCCAGTCCGACCGAAAGGTCAGTCGATTCCATTGCTTCTTCTAGTTCCGCGCCGTTGGGGACCGACAGCACCGGGTTACCGGCGCCGATGAACATCGCCTTGACCTGCCGCCGGCCCGGTGTCGTGATCTCCTTGGCCATGAACGCCGCAGGCTCCGCCCCGATGACCAACGGCAGGTCACCGACCCGCGTCCGCTTGTTCCGGTAGCTACGCCGTAGCGAGGCGCCCATCGCGAGCGATCCCCATTTCTGGCCGGGGATTCCAAGGGTGCTGAACACGCTGCCGCCCGGGGTGTCCAGGTTGCCCGCAACGAGATTGACGGCATCGAGGAGGTAGGTCGTCAAGGTTCCGTTGCGTCCGACGCAGGTGCCGAGCCGGCCGTACACGGCGGCCCGTTCGGTGGCGGCGAGATCGTGGGCCAATGTGCGCACGGTGTCAGGGTCGATACCGGTGTGCCGTTGCGTGGCCTCCGGGCTGAACCGCGACGATTGCGCCTGCAGCCAGTCCAGCCCGTCAGCCTGGGACCGGGCCCGCGCACTGACGAGCCCCTCGGCGAACAGCACGTGCAGGATCGACAACAGCAGGTAGGAATCGGCATCCGGGACGATCCCAAGCCATTCGAACTGAGCGGCGGTCTCGCTGCGCCGCGGATCGACCACCACAACCCGCCCACCCCGCTTGACGATGTCGTGAATGCGGTCTTTGATCCGCGGCGCCGTAAGGAAACTGCCATGGGACACCACGGGATTCGCGCCGAGCATGACCAACAGATCAGTACGCATCAGGTCCGGAATGGGCACGGGGAACGGCGCGCCGTAGAGGAACTGGTTGGCCAGAAGCCTACTGCTGGTGTCCTGGGTGGAGGAGCTGAAGAAGTGGCTGTTGCCGCCGACGCCCTTGGCGAACGCCATCGCGGCGAACAGGTGCGAGTAGCTGAAGGCCGCCGGGTTTCCCATGTACCACGCGAAGGCGCCCGATCCGTGGCGGCGGTGAATCTCGGTGAGCCTGGCCGCGATGTCGTCGAGCGCCACATCCCAGCTCACCGGTGCGAAACCGTCCGCGGTGCGCTTCAACGGCGTGGTGACCCGATCGGGGTCGTTGACCACCTCGGTGAACGCGATGCCTTTCTGGCAGGCAAATCCGGCTGAAAGCGGGTGCTCCTTGTCCGGGCGCAGCGCGGTGAGCTTGCCGTCCTCGACCGTGGCGATCATGCCGCACAGCGGCTCGCAGATCCGGCAGAACGTCACCTTGAACTCAGCCTTGCCTTCGATCACTTGGACTACGTTACTGTAAGAGTTACAGTTGCTAGACATTTTTGGCCGACCACGGAGGAATCGGACGCATGCAGAAGGCCCTCGCGCCGGAGATCTCGACCTGGCCCGACGCCGAACCCCAGCTGATCGGCAGCCGCTGCACCGACTGCACGGCCACCACCGACGCGGCGACGCGCGCGCCCTCGGGCGGCAATGTCCAACCGTGGCACATCGAGGCGAGTGACGACCAGATCAACCTCCGGTTGGCGACGAAGTACACCACGGCCATGGACGTCGGGTACCGCGGCAGCGCAGTGGCGCTGGGGGCGGCCGCGTTCAACGCAAGGGTGGCCGCGGCCGCACACGGTCTGACCGGGCATGTGCAGTGGTCCCGCGGCGACGAGGGCACGCCCCTGTACGGGATCGCAGAATTCTCCGCTGGCAGCGCACCGGAGTTGGCTGAGCTCTACGAACCGATGCTGGCCAGAGAGACCAACCGACTCCGGGGCACGGCGACTCCGATCGCCGCCGACGTGCTCGACGGTCTGCGGGCCGCCGCCGCCAACGAGGGTGCCGAACTGACGATCCTCGACGACCGGACCGAGATCGAAAACGCCGCGCGCCTACTCGCCGAAGCGGACCGGATCCGCTATCTGACCCCGAACCTGCACCGGGAGATGATGTCGGAGCTGCGCTGGCCCGGTGATCCAGACCCCGATACCGGTATCGAAGTGACGACGCTCGGGTTGGACCCGGCCGACATGGTGGTGCTCGACATCCTGCGCCGGCCCGAGGTGATGGCGAAGTTGTCCGACTGGGACGCCGGCTCGGCTCTCGGCGACGACACCTACGAACGGGTCACCTCGAGCTCGGCGCTGGCTGTCGTCTCGGTTCGGGGCCGCCGGCTGACCGACTACGCGCAGGCCGGATCGGCCGTCGAAGCAGTCTGGGTGGGCGCCCAACGCCACGGGCTGGCGGTTCAACCGGTGTCGCCGGTGTTCCTCTACGCCCACGATGACCGGGACCGCAGTGCACTATCTCCTGGTCACGCCGACGCGCTACGCGACCTGCAGTACGCTTTTCGCAGGTTGACCAGCACCGAGCGCGACGAATCACAGGCGCTGGTGTTGAGGTTGTCCTACGCGCCGCGGCCGACCGTACGCAGCCGGCGCCGAGCCCGGACGGGTTCGACATCGCAGTACGGCTGAGTCACGTGCCGAGGTATACGCGGAGGTATCTGGTGCCAGGCAGCCTCGAACTGCTCGTCACATCGGTTGCCACACAACTGATGGCGGTCGACGCTGCGACCTCGGTCACGGTGAGCCAGCAGGTGCTGGCAGAGCTGGTCTCGTTCTTCGACGTGGACGTCAGCTTCCTGCGTCACAACGATCACGAGGCGCATGCGACGCGGTTGGTGGCCGAGTGGCCGGCGCGGCCGCCGGACGCCCTGACCGACCCGATCGCGGTGATCCACTTCGCCGATGCCGATCCGGTGTTCGCGATGGCCGAGCACCTCAAGGAACCGGCGGTGTTCCGTCCGGAGCCGGCCACCGACGACTACCAGCGCACGATCGAGGCGGGACGGCACATCCCCAGCACCTCGATGGCATGTGTGCCGTTGTTGTCCGGGGACATCACCACCGGCGTCCTGGGGTTCGTCAAATTCGGTGATCGCGAGTGGCTACCCGCGGAGCTCAACGCGCTCAAGGCGATTGCCTCGCTGTTCGCCCAGGTGCAGGCCCGCATCGAGGCCGAGGACCGGTTGCGTTATCTGGCCGATCATGACCACCTCACCGGACTGCACAATCGCAGGGCGCTCATGGCCCATCTGCAGGCCCGGTTGGCTCCGGGCCAACCCGGCCCGGTTGTGGTGATGTTCTTCGACCTGGACCGGCTCAAGGCGATCAACGACTATCTGGGTCATACCGCCGGTGACGCCTTCATCAGCATCCTGGCCGAGCGGTTGCAACGTGGTGACGACTCCCCCAAGCTCATCGCACGACTCGGCGGTGACGAGTTCGTCGTGGTCCCGGCCGCCTCGATGACGATCGAGGCGGCCACGGCACTGGCCTACCGACTCCAGTCGGTGCTGCGCGAGCGGGTGACCATCGATGGCGAGATGCTCACCCGTACCGTCAGCATCGGTCTGGCCCAAGGTATTCCGGGCCGCGACTCCACCTCCGATCTGCTCAACCGGGCCGACCACGCGGTGCTGACCGCGAAGAACTCCGGAGGCAACCGGGTCGCGGTGTTCTCCGATGAGATGGCGATGGAGATCGACTTCCGCAACGACATCGAGCTGCACCTGCAGAGCGTGATCGAGAGCGGCGCGCTGGTGTTGCACTACCTGCCCGAGATCGACATGCGGACCGGCGAGGTCCTGGCCGCCGAGGCTCTGGTGCGATGGCAGCACCCGACCCGGGGCCTGCTGTCCCCCGACTCGTTCATCGGCGTGGCCGAATCCATAAACCTGGCGGGCGAGTTGGGCCGGTGGGTACTGAGAACCGCGTGCGCCGAGTTCGCCCGGTGGCGGTCCAATGGCGTCGGCCGCAACATCGTGCTGCGGATCAACGTGTCGCCGGTGCAGTTGGTGACCGATGGATTCGTCGCGTCGGTGGCCGGCATCATGAACGAATTCCGCCTGCCCCGCGGATCGGTATGCCTGGAGATCACCGAGAGCATCGTCGTGCAGGACATCGAAACCACCCGCTCGACGCTGACCGGACTCCACAAGGTGGGCGTGCAGGTGGCCATTGACGACTTCGGCACCGGCTACAGCGCGTTGTCGCTGTTGAAATCGCTCCCCGTGGACACCCTCAAGATCGACCGCAGCTTCGTCGCCGGGCTCGGATCAGACCCGGGTGACCTGCCGATCGTGCGCGCGGTGATCGCTCTGGCCGGTGCCTTCGGCCTACAACTGGTGGCCGAAGGGGTGGAGACCGAACGGGCCGCGCTGACCCTGTTGCGGCACGGCTGCTATCGCGCACAGGGCTTCCTGCTGTCCAAGCCGATCCTCGGACATGAGATGGCCGCGTTACTGGCCAAAGGGCGGGTACCGGTGCACTTCTCAGCCGCGCCGCGCACGTGATCGGTACGACTCACGCGGTGAGTCGAGCACTCCTCCCGACCGGCAGTAGTCCGATCGTCCGGTGTCAGGCTCGAAGTCCAGCAACTCGACCCGACCGAATCTGCTGGCGCTGTAGCCGACCAGTCCTACCTGCAGGGGCTTTCCCGGCTCGATGAGCTGCCCGGCCACCGAGGCGCCGCCTGCAGCGCGTGGTTCCGTCGAGATTGCCACGCCATGGCGCGCCCGCAGGGCCAGCGGACCGTCGGCGGTGTCGAATACCGCCCCGACAACCTCGCCCTCCTCGAACACGACGCGCCGCAGCGTGCCGCCGTCCAGGGTTTGGATCTGCCGGTCGTGCACCTGCGCCGACAGCCAGTCAGCGAGCACCGACGCGGCGCCGGACTCGCTCTCGGCGTCCACCGTCCCGAGCACCTTGACCTGGATCTCCTCGCCGGCGCGGGTCTTCATCGAGGTCGTCCCCCGATCCGCCAACCGGGTGTAGAGCACCCCGTAGGGAGACGTCAGGCACCGCTGCGCCCATTCCTGCAGCCGAGCACCGTAGAACGGCGCGATCCGGCCGCGTCCGGAAACCGGGGCCCAGTCGCTGACCGGCCGGACGCTGGGGGCGGTGTCGTATTCGGCATCCTCGACAGGCGGCAGATCCGCCGCCAACTCGTCGAGATAGTCACGGGTCTCGGGATCCTCGATGCCCACGCCCAACCATGGGGCCTCGGGACTGGGCGTCACCGGTTGAGGGCTGCCGGCTACGCCTGGCCGCACGATTTGCACGTCGAGCCCGGCATCCGCTGCCGCGACCGCCGCCGCCAACGCCCCGACGCCCGAGCCGTAGCAAACGACGTCGACTTCGTCATCCCACATCGGCTAGCGACACTCCGAACGTACCGCGCGGTGCCACATCAAGATCGAATCGTCTTGGTAGACACCGGGAGATGGGGTCGCCATGGCCCGCACCGGGATTCGAGGGGGATTGCCGGTGCAGGCCATGGCAACGCTTCCAGGATAGCCCTTGGCTACTGTCGACCGCCAAAAGGGGGCGCTCATCACAGCGCCCGCGGCCGTGGCGTGCGCCACCGCCGGGCGGGCAACCCGTGACGAACCAAGAGTTATCACGCTAAGCACGATACATACCTTTAGAATGTAATGCACGTACGGCGAAGACTTTGAGTCTGCTGGTGGTGATGGCGAAATCAGACAGCGCCACCGGCCGCTCAGAGTCAGGAAGGCCCCGAGGTGACTGAGCAGCTCGACCGGCGAGCAGAGCTGACCCGCCTCCAGATCCTGCAGGCGGCAGCGCGGCAGTTCGCCCACACGCCCTACAGCCTGGTCAGCCTCGACGACATCCTGGCCGACGCCAATGTCACGAAGGGCGCCCTGTACTTCCACTTCCGGTCCAAGCACGCGCTGGCAGTCTCGATCGTCGAGCACCGGTCCGCACGGGGCAACAAGTCCGTCGAAGACGTCCTGGCCCGCAATCTGTCCGGAGCTGAGACGTTGATCGACCTCTCTTGCCTGGTCGCCGCGGAAGACATCGGTGATCCGATGGCCCGGGCAGCCCTGAACCTGGTCGAATCCATCGGCCGGACGGACGGCCTGGGGCCGCGGGTGATCGACGAATGGGTACAGGGTTTCGCCGGGATCGCCAAACGCGCCATCGGTGAGGGTGATTTCACCGCCGACAGCGACCCGGAAGCGGTCGCCCGGTTGTTGGTGTCGATCTACCTGGGTGTGCGCCAGACGAGTGACCTCGACGATCCCCCGCGGTTCCTCACCGACCTCGAGCACAGCTGGCGGCTGGCGCTACCCGGGTTCGTCGAGCCGGAGCGGCTCGCCTACCTCAGGCAGTTCATCCGGCGTCGCACCGCGGTGGGCGCCAAGAAGGTCGTGGCCCTGCGCCCCCACGCACCGGACGGCGCCTCCAACCCAGCCGTCGGGCCGGCCTGACATGGCACGCCAGGCTCGATCGGAGCTGACCCGGCAGAAGATCATCACCGCCGCGGTCGACCTGTTCAGCGAGCACGGCTATCCGGCGACCGGGCTCGGCGACATCATCGCGCGGGCCGAGATGACCAAGGGCGCGCTCTACTACCACTTCGACTCGAAGGAATCACTGGCCGAGGCGATCATCAGCGACGGCGGCACCGCGATGCTGGCCGCGTTCCGCGTCATCGCCGAATCCTCATCACCGGCTTTGGAGAACACCATCCACGGATTGTTCGTGGTGGCCGATTTCGCCCGCTCGGACAAGGTGGCGCAGATCGGGATGCAACTGCTGCGAACGTTCAGCGGCATCAATGCCGCCGCCACCGACGTGTACATGAGCTGGCTCGATGAGCTCAGGAAGCAGTTGATCCAGGCGGCCGACGAAGGCGACCTACGGGAAAGCCTGGACATCGCGGGCGCCGCCGAGGTGATCCTGGGGTCCATGCTGGGCGCCGAGGCTCTGTCGCGCGCGAACGCAACCGACACCGACTTGCGCGAACGGGTGGTCCACACCTGGGATCTTCTGCTCCCCGCGATCGTCAGCCGGGAATCGCTGGACTACTTCCACGAGTTCCTGGCCCGCGAATCGCTGCGCCGGACGCAGGCTGCCGGCTGACGTCCTACAGCTCTTCGGCCCACAACCGCTCGGTGAGGTCCTGGAACGTCGCGAGCGCCACCGGGTCGTCGCCGCGCAGCAGCGCCGACTTGCTCATCCGCGCCCGCACGATCGAACCGTCACGGTGGACGAGGTCGACCAGCAGGCCGGCGTGGGCCCGCATCACCGAGACCGCCGACTCGTCGGCCGGCAGCGAGTGGAACACCTCAGCAAACTGCATGCTCTTGACCGCATCGGTGTCGCGGCCGACCATCTCGCCGAAAGCAGTGTTGGCGAACAGGATCGTTCCGTCTTCGGCGATTGCCAACACCGGCACCGGGAACCGCTCCAGCACCACGAGCGCAGGAATGTTCTGCAGCAGTGCCATCGGAGATTCGGGGTCCTGACCGCTCTGGCGACGCTCCACGCATCGATTATCGCCCGCGGCCCCCTGCAGGTGCCACCACCGCCCAGCAACGTGCGGCGATGACGCATCCCTGCCGGACCGAGCCGCGGGGCCGGGGTGGCCTGCGCCACTTGACTAACTAGGTTTACTCTGTGGAGCGACACCAGCAGACAGGGGCAGGCATGGACCTGAAGTGGTCGACGAGCGACCAGGAATTCCGCGACGAGGTTCGCGACTTTCTCGCCGAGAATCTGACTCCCGAACTCCGGCAGGCCGGTCAGCTGATGACCAGCGTGTATGCCGATCACGACGCCAGCATGGCCTGGCAGAAGGTCCTCCACGAGCGTGGCTGGGCGGCCCCGGCCTGGCCGGTGGAACGCGGCGGCTGCGACTGGAGCCTCACCCAGCACTACATCTTCAGCCGCGAATCGACGCTGGCCGGCGCCCCGTCGCTATCACCCATGGGCATCCGCATGGTGGCCCACGCCATCATCAGATTCGGCACACAGGCGCAGAAGGACTACTTCCTTCCCGGCATCCTCACCGGCGAGGTGTTCTTCTGCCAGGGCTACTCCGAACCCGAGGCCGGCTCGGACCTGGCCGCGCTGTCGATGGCAGCGGTGTCCGATGGGGACGACCTGGTGTGCACCGGCAGCAAGATCTGGACCACCCACGCCCAGGAAGCCAACTGGATGTTCGCGCTGGTGCGGACCACGCGTGGGCCCAAGAAGCAGCAGGGCATCACGTTCGTGCTGATCGACATGACCTCCCCCGGCATCGAAATCCGCCCGCTGGTCATGACTTCCGGCGAAGAGGTTCAGAATCAGGTCTTCTTCGACGAAGTCCGGGTACCGAAGTCCAACGTGATCGGCACGATCGACGACGGCTGGACGGTGGCCAAATATCTGCTGGAATTCGAGCGCGGCGGCGGCGCCAACGCGCCGGCCCTGCAGGTACTCGGCGAAGAGATTGCCACGGCGG
Source organism: Mycobacterium sp. DL99 (assembly GCF_004762045.1). Taxonomy (GTDB): domain Bacteria; phylum Actinomycetota; class Actinomycetes; order Mycobacteriales; family Mycobacteriaceae; genus Mycobacterium. Next base: position 2,166,268 of record NZ_SJOM01000007.1, on the reverse strand, counting down.
CAACCGAACAGCCCGGACCGGCCGGCGGCCGGCTGATCGATGACCCGGCCTTCAGCCGCAGGCTCGCCGACGCCCGGATCCGCACCGATGTGCTGGAAATCCTGGAGTACCAGGTACTGGCCGCGGTTGCCGAGGGCGGCCATCCGGGCACGGCGTCGTCGATGCTGAAGATCCTGAGCACCGAACTCAGCCAGACCCTGACCGAACTGTCCATGGAGGCCGCGGGTCCGCTCGCCCGCGCCTACCAACCGCACGCCACGTTCCCGGGCGGCCCGGTGGCCGAATACGAACCGCCCGCCGACGGCTATCACAGCGGAGCGCCCTGGCAGGCGGTCGCCCCGCTGCGCTACTTCAACGACCGGGCCGGTTCGATCTACGCCGGTAGCAACGAAATTCAGCGAAACATCCTCGCCAAGGCAGAACTGGGGCTCTAGATGGACTTCAACCTGACCAACGAACAGGAACTGCTGCGCGACGGGCTGACCAAGTTCCTGGCCAGTCGCTACGACCTGGCGTCGAGCCGTGCCGCGGCCAAGACCGGTCCCGGCTGGCAGCCCGAGATCTGGCGCGGCTTCGCCGACGAACTGGGAATCCTGGGCGCCACCCTGCCCGAGGAGGCCGGTGGCATCGGTGGTGGCCCGGTCGAAACCATGGTCATCGCTGAGGCTTTGGGCCGCGCCCTGGTGATCGAGCCGTTCGTGGACACCGTGGTGGTTGCCGGTGGCCTGCTGCACCGGTCCGGTGACGCGGCCGCCGCAGCCCTGCTGGAGAACATCGTGGCGGGTTCGGCGATCGTCGCACTTGCGGCCACCGAGCCGACCTCCGGGGACAACTGGCGCGACGTGTCCACCAGCGCGCGCCGTGATGGCGACGAGTGGGTGCTCGACGGCGCCAAGGTGATGGTCGTCGACGCACCGCTGGCCACCCATCTGCTGGTGACCGCGCGTACCTCGGGGGAACGCGCCGATACCGACGGGATCTCCCTGTTCCTAGTCGACATCGCCTCGTTGACATCGGGATTCACCGCGCACCCGTATCGCACGGTGGACGACCGCAGGGCGTCGGACCTGACGTTCTCCGATGTGCGGTTGCCTGCCGGGGCGTTGTTGGGGACCGAGGGTCAGGCCTGGCCGTCGCTGAACCTGGCCCGGGACGAGGGAGCGGCGGCGGTGTGCGCCGAGGCGGTGGGCGGAATGCGCAAGGTACTGGCCGATACGGTCGAGTACTGCAAACAACGCCAGCAGTTCGGCCTGCCCATCGGTAGCTTCCAGGCGCTGCAGCACCGGATGGTGGATATGCACATGGAAGTCGAACAGGCTTCGGCTGCGGTCTATCTCGCCGTACTGAACCTCGACGCCGCTCCCGCGCAACGGGCCAAGGCGGTATCGGCGGCCAAGGCCACCATCGGACGGGCGGCTCGCTTCGTCGGGCAGAACTCCGTGCAGTTACACGGCGGCATGGGCATGACCGAGGAACTGGCGATCGGTCACTACTTCAAACGGCTCACCGCAGTGCAGTACGAGTTCGGCTCAACCGATTACCACGTCACCCGCTACGCGGAGCTGACGCGGGCCTGAGGGACTGCACCAAGGGACCCGCCCGAACCGAAACTGAAGCCAGGGACAGAATCAGCGCCGATTTTGTCCCTGGCTTCAGTTTCGGTATTCCAGACGGGTTCATCTGGTGTTGATGAGGCGGGCGACTCCGCGCATCACCACCCGGGTGGCCTGGTGCCGCACCTGATCCAGCGGTGACGGCGCCGGGGCCGCCGGGGCGGTGCCGAGCCGTGGGAACAGCGCCAGCGCGTTATCGCGGTTGATCCCCTGACGGGCAGCGGCATCCAGTCCGTCGTAGGTGTGCAGGCCCGCGGCGAACAGTTGACTCGCGGGCAGTGTGGCGAACGGCCAATCGGAACCGAAGGTGATGTGGCCGGGTTTGGCGAACGCGAGCAGGGTGGGTAGCGCGGCGGCGCTCGACGACAGCGCGGTGTCGAAGTAGAAACTCGCGAAGTCGTCGAGGGTGTCGGCTGGACTGCGGCCGGTATCCGCCATGATGGCCACCGCCATGCGGTGCGAGGCGTACGGGACGAACCCGCCGGCGTGGCTGAGGATGAATTTGATGTTCGGGTACTTGCGCCGTATCCCGTTACGCACCAACAGGTAAGCCGCACGAGTGGTGTCGAGCAGAAAGTCTGCGGCGAACGGAACCACGCCGGGCACCGTCGGCCCGGGTAACTCGGCCGGGTGGATGAACACCACCGCGGACCGGGCGTCGAGCGCAGCCCACAACTCGTCCTGTCCCCCTTGCCCGAGATATGTCCCACCGTTGTTGGCCAGCAGGACGACTCCGTCGGCACCGAGGGTGTCGAGCGCGCGGATGGCCTCTGTTGTCGCGGCTTCGACGTGCGGCATCGGAAGCGTGGCGAAGAAACCGAACCGATCCGACTGCGAGGCGAACACCTCGGCTCCGTAATCGTTGACATCGATGGCCAGAGCCGTAGCGTCGGACGCATTCGGCAGAAAGGTGGTTCCCGGCGTCGACACCGACAGAATCGCGGTGGCGATATCGAGTTCTGCCATGGTCTGCAATGAGCCCTCCGGGCTCCAGTCCGGCATTGCCCGTCCACCGGCTTCGTCGATCCCCGCTTTCTGCAACGCCTTTCCGTAGGCGGGCGGAATCATGTGGTGATGGGTATCGATTCGGTTCATGATCGTCCTTCCCTAGCTGTCGGCGATGCCGGCACCGGCCAGCGCCGCGACGCTGTCCTCGGCCCGCAGCAGCGAGCGGGCGCCGGCCTTGAACTGGGCGAGCTTGTCGATGACCGTCTGTCCTTCCGGGGTGTGGCCCCAGATGCTGATGCCCTGGTGGGTGGTGGGCTCCCAGGTCATCTCGTCGACGACCAGCGGGTTCCACCCCACCTCCCATTCAAACCCCGACGGCGTCATCGCGTAATAGGACAGTTGCCGGTCGTTGGTGTGCTGCCCGACTCCCAATGCCATATCGAAGCCGAGTTCCTTGATCCGCTGGTAGGACGTGGTCATATCGTCGAGGTCGGCGACCTGGATGTTGAGGTGCTGGACACGGGTACGGATCGGGTTGACGGGCAGGCGGTGCACTGAGGCGATGGCCACCGAGTGGTGGCGCTGATTGACCCGCAGGAACCGGATCTTGATCTTGACGCCGCCGATCGTCTCGTCGATGAAATCGGACAGCCGGGCGTCGAACACAGTGTTGTAGTAGCCCCGCATCTGGTGCGGCTTCTTCGTGGCGATCGCGACATGCCCGATGCCGCAGTCACCGGTCACGAACCCACCGCGCACGGCCATCTGCAGTGGTACGGCGGCGGAATGGGCGCGGGTGAAGATCTCCTGCGTCAACCCGTTGGGGCCTGGGAACCGCACGAGCCGCTCCACCCCGCGCAGGGCGGCTTCTTCTAAGCTGCCTTCGGTGATCGGCACACCGTGACCCACGATGCGTCCGACGATGTCGTCGAACGTGGCATGGTCGTCGAGCTGCCATCCGAGCGCCGTGACGTCCTCGGCCGGTCCACGCCGCAGCAGGAAGCGACATTCGTGGTCGTCGAGTCGGAAGCGAAGGACATCCGACACCGCGTCGTCGACGTGCATGCCGACCCCGTCGCGGCCGAAACGCCGCCAATCGCCGAACTTCTCGGTCTCGATGACGACGTAGCCGAGGTGCACATTGCCAAATACGCTAGGCATGAGCGAGATTCGAGTTCTGTCGGAGGAACTCGGTAACAAGTTGATTGAACAACGCGGAGCGTTCCCACTGCATCCAGTGGCCGGTGTGCGAGGTCATCACGAGTTCAGCGTTCGGCATGGCGTTGAGCAGCATCGGGCCGCCGGCCGGCCGGTTCACCTTGTCGTCGCGACCCCACAGGATCAGGGTGGGCGTCTGCAGGTTCTGCAGCCGGCTGTCACGGGTGAGATCCATGCGCCACAGCGTGCGCAAGGCCTTCGGTCCCGACGGCCGGGTCAACGGCGGATCGGCGACCACCCCGGGATCGATGGATGCCCGGTACCGCAGGTCGATCAGATCATCGGGCACCGAACTTCCGTCGTAGACCAGGTAATTGCGGATAAAGGTAGCCAGCTTCTCGCGGCTCGGACCGTCGCCGGTGTAATAGGCCAGCAGGCTGTTGAGGCCCGCGGTCGGCAAGCCTCTGGTCGTCCCGATCCCGCCGGGGCCCATCAGAACCAGCTTTTCCACCCGGTGTGGGGTGTCCAGCGCCAACCGCAATGCTGCCGCGCCGCCGTATGAGTTGCCGATGAGATGCGCTGTCTCGATGCCCAGTTCGTCGAGCAGGCCGCGGATCACGTCGGCGAGGAACCCGAATGGATCGGCCTTGTCGATTCCCTTGGCCGAGCGCCCATAGCCGGGCATATCCGGCACGATGACCCGGAAATGTGCTGCGAGAGCGTCGATGTTGCGGCCGTAGTTGGACAGCCCGGCGGCCCCGGGACCGCCACCATGCAACATCACCACGGCAGGACCGGCGCCGGCCTCGGCATAGAAGATGGATCGGCCTGCGACCGTCACGGTGTGTTCGGCAAGTTCGGTCGTGGTCATGCGCGGACTCCAGTTCTGATCGGGGTAGCCGGCTTGTAGCCGGTTGGTGGTGCGGGTAGCCGCTGCCCGGGTTCGGCTGCGGTATAGACGAATCCGTCAGGCCGTAGCACCACGGCGGCGGCCTTCTTCCGTCGCAGCCAGGCGACGAGGTTGCCGTCGATGTCGCGGACCGCACCGGGTCTGGTGCCGCTCCGAGGACCGGCCAACGCGATCGCAGGCACGCCCATGTCGGTCCACGCCTGCGCGCCGGCCGGGGCCACGCCGGTGTGAAGCACCGCCCATCGCCCAGCCACGACGTCATCGAGGCGACGCGTCACGCCGGTGTCGTCGATGACCCACGGCTGCGGGAGCTGCCAACCCACTGCCCGATTGCCGGTCCGGACGAAGAGGCCCTCGTCGTATCGCGCATCCGGGATCCAATAGAGCTTCTGGCCGCCGCCCAGCACCCCGGGAAGCCTGGTCAGTGCCCGCAGGGTGTGGTTGCGGACGGCGGCGAGAACCCGGTTGCGCTCGGTGATCACGCGGCCGACCAGACAGGCGCGGCGGGTGACTTCGACGACGTGCGGTTTGCGTTCTGCCTCATAGGAATCCAGGAGCGCATCCGGGGCCTGGCCGACCAGCACCGCGGCGAGCTTCCAGCACAGGTTGGCCGCATCGCGCACACCGGCCGACATACCCTGGCCGATCCATGGCGGCATGGCGTGCGCAGCGTCGCCGGCCAGGAAGATGCGCCCCACCCGCCAGCGGTCGGCAACCCGGACATGATGGCTGTAGACCACGGCCCGAAGTATCTCGACATTTTCGCGAGTGATGCCCTGATCCTCCAGCACCTTCCAGATCTCGGGCTCGCTGACCAGTTTCTGCTCGTCCTCACCGGCCCGGGCCGGGTACTCCCAGCGGTGGTGCCCCAGCGGTGTCGGGCAATCGACGGTGGGACGGTCCGGATTGCAGTGGAATCGGAGCCGGTCGTGGGCATCCCATTCGGTGAGCACCTTGGTGTCGATGACAACCCATCGCTCGGCGTAAGTGTTACCCGAATACCCGATGCCCAGTTGCCCACGCGTCGGGGAGGATCCGCCGTCGGCGGCGATGACATAGGAAGCCCGCACTCGCTTGAACGTGTCGGTGCGAAGGTCGGCCAGCATCAGCTCGACGTGATCCGATTTGGCCAGCACCCGCAGACATTCGTGTTCGAGCAGCACCGCGACGGTGTCGAAGCGCTCCACGCCTTCGCGCAGGACATGGTCGACCGCGGGCTGGTAGATGAACTGCTGCGGCGGGTGGCCTGATCCTCGCGCGACGATCGTCGTCTCGATGAAGGGCACGCCCTCGGCGTCGACGAATGCCGCGGGCCGGTCGGGCAGCATGTCCTGCTGCAACCTATCCGCGAGTCCGACCGACTGCCAGATGCGCAGCACCTCTTCGTCGGTACTGATCGCCCGGGCCCTGCCGTACACATCTGGATCACGCTCTACGACAAGCACTTTCAACCCTTGCGCACCCAGCAGGTTCGCCGCAGTAGCCCCGGTGGGCCCATAGCCGATCACCGCTACGTCATAGAGGTCTGCAGTCACAGTGGCATCTCTCATCGTCGAGAACTTGTTTCCGTAGTGATCGCTACGGTAATGTAGCGATCACTACAGCGTCAAGAAGGAAATGACGGGAGTCCACATGCCCGCTGGCGAGCAGCCCAAGCCACGCCGTCGCCGCCTCGATGGCGAGCAGTCGCGGGAACGGATCCTCGACGCCGCCACTGAAATCGCCGCCGAGCGCGGATATGAAGGCACCAGCATCGCGCTGGTGAGCAAGAAGTGCGGCTTGCCGGCCAGCTCGATCTACTGGCATTTCAAGGACAAGGACGATCTGATCGCGGCAGTGATCGAGCGCAGTTTCGGAACCTGGCTGGCGGCCTGGCAGGTGCCTGACGACGGCAGCACCGAAGATCGCGCCGTAGGCCTCGGCGCACACGTAGCCAAAGCGCTGGTGGACTCACCCGACTTCATCCGGCTGGGTCTGATGCTCGCGCTGGAACGGCGCCCCGTCGAGCCCCGGGCCCGGGCAATGTTCCTGCAGGCGCGCGCGCAGGCACTGAGCCAGTTGTCCGAGACGATCCGGAGCTGGACACCCGAACTCAGCGACGCCGACGTCTCCCACCTGGCGACCTATGCGATCGCCGGCGCCGACGGGCTGTTCATCGCCAGGGAGATCGGTGGCGATTCAGTGGATCTGATCGCGCTTTTCGAGCTGCACGCGCTGAATTTGATCGACGCGGCCCGCCGGCTGGTCGACAAGGCCGGCCGCTAGCTCCTCAGCATCCGTAATCTGGATCGGGTGAGTGTGCGGGGCTGGCTGCTGCTGGGCGCGATGAGCATCATCTGGGGCATCCCGTACCTGCTGATCAAAATCGCCGTCGACGGCGTCTCGGTACCCGTGCTGGTCCTGGCCCGCACGGCCGTCGGCGCAGCCGTGTTGTTGCCACTCGTGATGTCTCGCGCCGCGTGGGCGCCGGTGTTGCGGCATTGGCGGCCCGTGCTGGCGTTCGCGTTCTTCGAGATCATCGCGGCGTGGTTCCTGCTCTCGGATGCCGAACGCCACCTGAGCAGCTCGTTGACGGGCCTGCTGATCGCCACCGCACCGATCATCGCCGCGGTTCTCGACCGGCTGACCGGTGGAGAACGGTTGAGCGCCAAGCGAATCACCGGCCTTGGGATTGGCCTGGCCGGGGTGGCGGTGCTCGCCGGGCCGGGGCTCACCGGTGGGCACGGCTGGCCGATCGCCGAAGTGCTGCTGGTGGCAGCCTGTTACGCGATCGCGCCGCTGATCGCCGCGCGCTATCTGGGCGACGTACCCGCCCTTCCGCTGACGGCGGCGTGTCTGACGATCGCGGCGCTGATCTACACCACCCCGGCGCTGCTGACCTGGCCCGACCAGATGCCGTCGCGGCGTGTGCTCATCGCGCTGGCCGCACTCGCCGTGATCTGCACGGCACTGGCCTTCGTGGTGTTCTTCGCGCTGATCCGCGAGGTCGGTGGCGCGCGGGCACTGGTGTTCACCTACGTCAACCCCGCAGTAGCGCTGGCCGCCGGGGTCATCGTGCTGGGTGAGCCGTTGACCGTCTACAACGTGGCGGGGCTCGCGCTGATCCTCGCCGGATCGATCTTGGCCACCCGCACTCCGCGCGATCCCGATCCGCAGATCGAGGCCGAGGTCAGCCCGACTATGGCCACCCGGAGTGATCCCGACTCGACCCGCGCGCGGGACACCGGCGCAGGTGCGGTCACCGGCTCGAGCGGATGGCGCTCGAAATAGGCGGCATTGAGGTCCTTGAACCGTTTCAGTTCGCCGGGCAGGTCCTCTTCGTAGTGGATCGCGCCGACCGGGCACTCCTCGAAGCACGCTCCGCAGTCGATGCACGATTCCGGATCGATGTAGAGCATCTCGGCCGACGCGGAATCCAGCCCGCTCTCGGCCGGACGGATGCAGTCCACCGGACACACCGGCACGCAGCTGGCGTCCTTGCAGCAGTTCTGCGTGATCACGTAAGCCATCGGACCTCCCCTGTCAGATCTGGGCAGATCATACTGGACACCTGTCTGATTTTGCCAGACGCAGGTGGCACCACTACAGCTCGGGGTGGCCGAGCTGGACAAAAATCACAGCCGAAAATGCGCTGATACAAGCAATTTCACTGAACAATTGCCAATCGTGCCGCGGATCTATATCTTGGACACATGTCCAGGCCAGCGGTGGCTACGGTCACTCGCCTACACGACGCACAGTGTCAGCGCATCAGCACGCAACGCCGTGTCTTCGGTGCGGCGACGCAACTTCTCGATGCAGACAACGACGTCTCGGTGCCGGCGCTGGCAGCTCGCGCGAAGATGGCGCCCGCGGCGCTCTACGCACATTTCCCATCCATCGAGGTGGTGTTCGCCGAGCTGTACCTCGACCGGGTGATTCAGCTGCCGCTCGACATCGATCCCGCGACCAGCACCACCGACCGCGTCACCCAGCAGCTCACCGCACTCACGCTGTTGATGGCCGATGAGCCCCGTTTGGCACGCGCCTGCACCCAGGCACTGATGAGCACCGACGACGAGATGGTCGACGATGTACGTGGGCGGATCGCGGTTGAGATCACGCGCCGAATCTCGACCGCCTTGGGCGGCGGAGCGTGGCCCGAGGTACTCGCCACCTTGGAATCAGTGTTCTGGGGCGCACTGCTGCAGGCACAATCGGGCGCGATGAGTTACCGGCAGATGGCCCGCCAGCTCGAGACCATGGTCTCGCTGATCGTGCCCGGGGGCTGACACGCCACTCGTGCCGGCTCACGCCATCGCGGCCAACCAGCCCCGGTACTCGGTGATGTCGCGGCCTTGCGCGGGAGCGATGTGGTCACAGCCGAATCCGGTGATCCAGCGGCCGTCATCGAGTTCCACCTTCCCGAGCAACATCGGCGCGGGTAACTCGGCCAGGAACTCCCCCAGTGCGGCCGGGGACAACAGCCACCGCTCACCCACGATCGGTGCCCCGCCTTCGTCTACGCGGGTCAGACCCGGCTTGGGTGGAACGGTGTCGAGCGCATAGAGGCGGTAGTGCGGCGCGGTGGTGATCGGACCCGCCCAGCGCGCGCCCCGCCCGGTGAGCTGATGTTCCAGCGGCTGCCCGCGCAGATGCGCACCGAACACCGCGAGTTCGGTCAACGGCGCGCCGCCCGACTCCGGCCAGGTCTCGGCCGACGGAACGTCGAGGAACCGAGCTGCCAGATCGGCGATGACGCCATCGTGGAATCCTGGTGCCAGCAGGGTGATTCCGAACTGCGCACCGTCGGGCACCACCCCCGCGGGAATCGCGATGGCGCACATGTCGAACAGGTTGCAGAAGTTGGTGTACCGGCCCATCCGGGAGTTCACCGCGACCGGGTCGGCCGCGACGTCGTCGATGCGGGGATGCTCGGGAGCCGTCGGGACCATGAGCGCATGACAACCAGCGAGCTGGGCCAGCGCTTTGGCTCTGAGCTCCTCGACCCGCCGCCGGTCCCGCAGCAAGTCCGCCGCCGAATGCGCTCCAGCAGCGGTGACGATGGCCGACACCGTCGGGTCCAGCCCGGTATCGGGACCGGCTGCGCCGACGAACTCCCCTACCGCATCCCACCTTTCAGCGACAAGTGCGCCGCTGTAAAGAAGGTTGGCGGCGGCGAAGAAATCGTCCATCGGGATCGGGACCGTGTCGAATCCGGCGTCGTTCGCCTGGCGTACGGCAGCGCCGAACGCGGCCTGCCAGTCATCATCGAGTCCGGCCAACGTGTCCGGTATCGCGATTCTGGGAATCACCGGCGCGGCGAAAGGAACGTCGGCCGGCCACTGCCGTTGCGGCGCACCGGCACTCATCACGGCCATCGCCGACTGGGCAGTAAACAGGTCAGCGGCGAAGATCGTCACACAGTCATAGCTCGCGCAAGCCGGGACCACACCCTCGGTGGAGACCAGGCCGACCGTGGCTTTGATTCCGACGATGCCCTGCAGTCCGGCCGGAACGCGACCTGACCCTGCCGTGTCGGTGCCGATGGCGATGTCGGCGAAGCCGAGCGCGACGGCCACCGCCGACCCCGAACTCGACCCGCCGGAGATGTAGTCCGGTCGGCGGGAATCCCGCACGGCGCCATAGGGACTGCGTGTCCCCACCAATCCGGTGGCGAACTGGTCGAGGTTGGTCTTCCCGATGACGACAGCACCGGCGGCCTTGAGAGCGGTCACCGCCGGTGCGTCGGCATCGGGAATATAACGGAAATCCGGGCACGCCGCAGTGGTCGGTATCCCGGCCACGTCGACGTTGTCCTTGACGGCGAGCAGCAACCCGGCCAGTGGGCCGTCACCGGCAAGCGCGGCGCGGTGTTCGTACTCCACCTCGGCTTGCGGGCGCAGGTGGATGAACACCTCGTCGCGTCCGCTCTCGGCGATGGCGCGGTAGATCTCGGCAATGCGGGTCACGCAGACTCCTTTCGTGCGAATTCTCCTGCCGCCGCCCAACGCTCGCGCTCCTCACCCCGGGCGGCTTCCATCGTCGCGCGGGTCGCCGCGATGTCCCCGGCATTGGCGGCCAGGAACCGCTCATGCTCGGCCAGTGAGAACGTTCCGTCGGTGATCTCGACCTGGCCGCGTCCGGCGGCCATGTCGGCACGCAGGTCCAGTAGCTCCTCGGCGGACACCGGATACCACTGGATGCGGTCGAAAAACCGTAACAGCCAGGGGTGTTCGGGTTCGAAGCCCTGGGCCACCAGTGGGTGCCGGTGGTTCCAGATCTGGGTGGTGCGGCCGACGAACTGGTATCCGCCCGGCCCCTCCATCCCGTAGATGCACAGGTATGCCCCACCGATACCGACCGCGTTCTCCGGGGTCCAGGTCCGCGCCGGGTTGTACTTGGTCGTCACCAGACGGTGACGCGGATCCAGCGGGGTGGCGACCGGCGCACCCAGGTAGACATCGCCGAGACCGAGCACCAGATACTCGGCGTCATAGACGATTCGGTGCACATCGTCGACCGAGGCCAGGCCGTTCATCCGGCGGATGAACTCGATGTTCCACGGGCACCACGGCGCGTCGGCGCGCACGCCGTGCATGTAGCGTTCGATCGCTTCCCGGGTCGACGGGTCGTCCCAGCTCAGCGGCAACCGCACGGTGCGACTGGGCACCACGAGATCCTGCGCGGCGGGCAACGACGCTTCGAGCTCGGTGAGCAGCGGCACCAGCTTGGCCTGCGGGAGCCGGGCCGGGTCCACCTTGACCTGCAGCGAACGGATCCCGGGTGTGAGGTCGATCAGTCCGTCCGGCCGGTGTTGTTCGAGCGCGTGGTGCAGTGCGTGGGCACGGGCCCGCAGCGCCAGGTCCAGTCGCATCTCGCCGTACTCGACCAGGACGTTGTCGTCCCCGATCCGGCGGTAGGTGACTGCCGTCGTGCCATCGGATGAGGTTGTGCCGACGATGATTCCGTCGTCCTCGTCACCGCCGGCGGAGAACACCGCGGGGATCGAGGCGCGCCGCGCAGGACCGACCGTGGCCGGCGCGGGTGCCGCGGACGCCCGGACCGGGACGAACCGGATGGTGGCGCCGGGGGCGAGTTGACCCAGTTTCCAGCGGTCGGCAGCGGTGACGGTGACGGGGCAGACGAAACCGCCGAGGCTCGGTCCGTCCGGGCCGAGCAGGATCGGGGTATCCCCGGTGAAGTCGAGCGATCCCACCGAATAGGCGTTGTCATGGATGTTCGACGGGTGCAATCCGGCTTCCCCACCGTCGGGGCGGGCCCATTCCGGTTTCGGCCCGATCAACCGGACGCCGGTGCGGTCGGAGTTGAAGTGCACCTCGTAGTCATGGTTGAGCAGTGTGTCGATGTCGTTGCGCGTGAAGAACTCCGGCGCGGAGTGCGGGCCGACGGTCACCGCGATGTACCAGTGGTTGCTGATGGCCGGCTGTTCCTCGAACAGGATGCGGCGCCGTGTTCCGGTCGGCACATCCAGGGTTTCCAGCTTGTCCCCCACGGCCAGCGCCCGGCCCTCGTGGCCGCCGAACCGGCCGAGAGTGAATGTCGATGCACTGCCCAGGTATTCATCGGACTGCAGCCCGCCCGCCAGCGCGATGTAGATCCGCAGGCCCGGGCCGTCGACCATTCCCACGTCCAGGGCCTGGCCGGCCTTGACCAGGACGGGCACCCACTGCGCGACCCGCGTTCCGTCGACGGTCACCGGCGCAGGTGCGCCGGTGACACATACCCAGGTGTCGGTGTCGAACCGCAACGCCGGCCCGCCCATCGTGGCCTCGAGACCGGGCGCGCCCTCCGGATTGCCCACCGCGATATTGGCCAGCCGGAAGGACACATCGTCCATGGGGCCCGACGGCGGCACCCCGATCTGCCAGTACCCGGTCCGACCCGGCCAATCCTGGACCGTGGTGGCCATGCCGGGCCGGATGACTTCCGTCGTGGTCACGGGCGCGTCACGATCATCCGCACGGCCGTCGGGTCGAATCCGTTGCACGGGTTGTTGATCTGCGGGCAGTTCGACACCAGCACCAAGGTGTCGATCTCGGCGCGCAGCGACACGGTCTTACCCGGAGCGGAGAGGCCGTCGACGATGCCCAGTGAGCCGTCGGGGTCCACCGGGACATTCATGAAGAAGTTGATGTTGCTGACGATGTCGGCCTTGGTCAGCCCCCACCGGGCACCCTCGCCGATGAAGTTCTCCACGCAGGCGTGCTGGTGTTTGGTGTGGTGCCCGTAGCGCAAGGTGTTCGATTCCTGCGAGCAGGCCCCGCCGAGGGTGTCGTGATAGCCGACCTCGTCATCGACGATGGTCAACATGGGCTCGCCGTCGCTGTCGCGCAGGACCGATCCGGTGGTCAGGAAGATGTTGCCCTGTGCCGCTATCGTGGCCGGAGCGCTGTAGCGCACGGTGTGGTCCTCGGCGCCGTAGAACAGGGTGTCCACGGCTTGGTTGCCGTACAGGTCGACGATGGTGAGTACATCCCCGGCGCACACGATCTTCGACCACGGGGCGCGCGGTGCGACGATTTCATCGACAAGGGTGTTGGCGGTGGTGATCGTCATCGGGCACTCCAAACGTCTTCGGAATTCAGGTAGGCGCGTTGATATTCGGGATCGCGGTCACCGACCGTGGCGCCGATCTCGGCCAGGTCACCGGACGCCGACCAAGCCAGCACCTCAAGCGGGCCGACGGTGAACTGCGGCGCCGGATCCAGTGGGTGAGCGGTATTGGCGATCGCCACGATCAACGGGAGATGGGTGACCAGTTCGACGGCGGTGCCGGCGCCGGCCGATCCGGTGGACACCAACGTGCCGTCGGCGTCCACTCGCACACCGTGGAAGAAGGACAGGCTCGGTGCCACGTCGCGACGGGTCAGGCCGTTCTTGAGGGCGGCTAGGGCGAGCAGTTCACGCCCGGCAGGGCTGGACGACTCCACCTCGCCCGCACCGTATTTGGCTGTATTGCCGGTCCGGGTGGTCGTGCCGCACAGGGCGTCGTGGTGCCCCGAGGTGTCCGACACCAGGGTCGCCAGCACCCGACCCTGGTCACTGAGCAGGGGGTGGTCTGCCGAAAGATAGGCCTGCCAGGGCACTTTCACTGTGTCGGCGACGTTGAGCCGCTCCCAGGGTGCGTCGGCCCGCCACAGCAGCAGGTGAGCGCACGCGGTGCCGTCCAGATCACGCAAACGCAGCCGGGTGCCGCGGGCCAGCACCTTGCTGGTGTAGCGGCCGCCGGGAACTGTTTCAGCCCACGTCAATTGCTCAGGTGCAACATTCTGCGGCGGCGTGGGCCACGCCGATGCCGGTACGACGGGCATCGAGTCGGTGAGGGTGCCGGCCTGGGCCCGGGCGTGGTCGCGGGCGCCTGTGGTTGTCGCGGTAGTCATCGGTCAGGCTCCGATCGTGACGGGTTTGGGGTGGGTCTTGCCACGCGGGAAGCACACTGCGCCGAGGATGACGGCGGCCGCGATGCTCAGGGGTCCGGCCCATTGCAGGATCGGCAGTTCACCTGTGGGGTTGAAGATCTCGGCGCGCGGCCACCCCAGGTTGACGATCATCACCGCGCCGTAGAGCACCGCCAGGACGTTCACGACGAGGCCGAACTTGCCGAGTGAGAACAGCGGCAACCCTTCGGCATCGACCTGATTGCGCTGGGCGGGCCAGCCTTTGAGCCGGCGATACAGCAGCGGAGCGGTCACCAGCAGGTAGGCGAGGTAGATCAGGATGATGCAGACGCTGGCCAGGGTCGCGAAGATCGCCGAATTGCCGACGTTGACCAGCAACACCCCGATGCACAGCAGGCCGATGAGCACCGACGGCCAGATGGGTGTTCCGGTGTGGCTGTTTACCCGGGACAGGATCGCCGACGCCGGCAGTCGCCCGTCACGTGCCATCGAGAACATCAGCCGGGAGGCGGCCGTCTGAATTGCCAAGGTACAGATCGTGATCGCAATGCAGACATCGATCAGCAGGACCGTGCCCCACGGCGAGGACAGCACGGTGTCGAGCACGTACGGCAGACCTTCGGTGGCAAGGCGTCCGTCGGTCAGGCTCGGGGCCGCCATCAGCGCGCCCAGAATCATCAGGCCGCCGCCGAGTGCCGAGACCGACAAGGCCAGACGGATGGTGCGGGGCGCGACGCGACGCGGATTGCGGGTCTCCTCGGCGAGTTCACCCGCCGAACCGAAACCGACCATGACGTAGGCCGCCATCAGCCCGGACATGATCCAGGCCCACACGTAGCCGGGTTGGCCGCCGGCGTGGCCGGTGTCGAATACGACCTGGGGGCCGCGCTGGGCATGGGTGAAGAACACCCCGATGACCGCGATGACACCGACGATCTCGCAGATCACGCCGGCGCTGTTGACGCGCGACATCCATTTGACACCAAGGCAATTGATCGTGGTGGTGAGCACCAGCAGGACCGTGCCGAGCAGTACCGCGTTGGCCGCCCCGCTCGGTGAGGTCAGGGCCGGGTCCTCGCCGATGATCTGGAATCCGGACCAGATCGTGGGCAGCACCACCTGCAGCGCGATCGCCGCAGCCGAGGCGGTGACGATCTGCGCCAGGATCATGAACCAGCCGCCGAACCAGCCGATCACCTCGCCGCCCATCCGCCGGGACCACTGATAGATGGCCCCCGAGATCGGATAGCGCGCGGACAACTCGGCGAAGCACAGCGCAACGAGGAACTGGCCGAGGAACACCGCGGGCCAGGTCCAGAAGAAGGCGGGGCCGCCGAAGCCGAACCCGAGGCCGAACAACTGGAAGATGGTGGTCAGAATGGACACGAACGAGAAGCCCGCGGCGAACGATTCGAACTTGCCGAGCCGACGGTGCAACTGCTGGTCGTAACCAAACTCGGCCAGGTCGTCGCGGTCGCCAGACCGGTCGGCCACATCGTGCCGTCTCTCGGTAGCGCTGCTGGTCATAGGCGTTTCTCTCAGGCTCGGGGGCGATGCCGCCAGCTCCTTAACTGTCACTTGACAGATAAGCCTCTCGGCGTGTCCGAGCTGTCACCCACGTGTTTCGTTCATGTAGCCAGCAGTAAGCATTGGGTTGCCGAATCCTCACCGGACCCATCGCCTGTCACAATCGCCGACATGGCTGTGGCTCCGTTGGACGATGCCCGCCGGCGGATTGCGTCCGCGGACAGCGAGGGCGACCTGGTGACGGCCGCTGCCGCAGCCCACGATGCGGTGACAAAAGTGATCGACACCCGCGTCGGGGCCGCCTCGGTCGCCGAGGCGTGGTCGGCCGTGGTCCGCGCCGCGCTGTCGACCGCAGCGCGGTTGGTGACCCCCGGCCTCTACTGGTACACCTCGGGCAGCGTCGGCCGCGGCGATGCACTGCCGGGATCAGACCTGGAAACCCTGGTGGTCCGCAGCCCCGACGTGACAGCAGAGTCGGCTCTGACTCAGGCCGCGCATGTCCACGATCTGCTGGCCTGTTGCGGGATCCGTGCCGACGACAACGGTGCAGTCGCCTCCCGGGTGCGGTTCAACCGCACCGCCCAGGACTGGGCGGTCGGCATCGGCCGGTGGGCCGCCGACCCGGCAGCCGATCGCGGTGTGGTGATGATCGGTCTGCTGGCCGACGCCGTCCCCGTCGGTGACGGACCTGACATCCGTGATCAGGTCGGTATCGCAGCGCGGGCGCAACCCGCGGCGCTGGCCGCGATGCTGCAGGACTCCACCTTCGCCCGCGCCCACGTCCCGTCTCGGCTACGCGCGCTGACGTCCGGCGAGGGCAGCGTCGACATCAAACTCGCCGCGGTGGACCCGGTTGTCCGCATCGCACGCTGGGCCGCGCTCAGTTGCGGGTCCGACGCACTGCCCACCGCCGACCGGATCGCCGCGGCGGCCGGCACCCGCTACCTCGATGCCGACGACGCCCGGGTGCTCGCGAAATGTCACGCGATCGGGTCGAGCATCCGCTGGCGGGTGCGGGCCGCCCGCTGGCCGGCTTCCGACGGCGACTCCGCCGGTTTCGCGGAGCGGGTCGATTTGTCAGAACTCCCGCCACAGGACCGCACCGCCCTGCGCAGCATCGGGCGTGAACTCACCGGCGTCCGACGCAAACTCGACTACCTGGCGTCGACCTCGACGTTCTCCTCGTGGTAGCCGAACTCGATGGGGCCGACCGTCATGCCCTGGCCCAGACCATCGCCTCCGAACGCCTGGAGGGCTGGCAGCCCACACCGGAGCAGATCGATTCCCTGACCGTCTTGCTCACCGGCGCAGTGACCTTCGGCGAGTACCTGGGGCGCCAACTCCCAATCTGCAACCCACCGCAACGCCGCCGGGCGTTCGCCCGCCGCCGGCCGTATTTCATCCCGGGAACGTCGGTGCTGCGCAACAACTTCGGCGTGCAGGACGCCACCGTGCTCGGGCAGCTGGAATTCGTGGCAACCGCCGGCCGAATCCTGCAGGTGCACCTGCGAACCCAGGACACCGATCTGGACATCCGGTCGCTGCATCAGCATGTGTTCGGAGATGTGTACGCGTGGGCAGGCGAGCCGCGCATCGTCGAACTCCGCAAAGGTGACAGCGCTTTCGGCCCGTGTGCCCGCATTCCACACGCCCTGGAGGCACTGCACGCCGAGATCGGCAGACTCACCGACGAGGGCACCGGGATCGACGACGGCACGCTGTCCTATCGACTGGCCCGAATCTATGCCGACTACAACCAGATCCATCCGTTCCGAGAAGGCAACGGGCGCACCGGAACGCTGCTGTTGCACCTGCTAGCCGGCCGGGCCGGACGCCGGTTGTTCCTCGACGACCTGTCCCGTTCGGAGTGGATCGGTGCATCCCGGGACTCGATGCCGTTCCGGCGCGACGGGCGCGCCGATCCGCGCCCGATCATGGCGGTGCTGCGCGGACGGCTGCGGCCACAGAGGATATTGGATGCCGATGTCTGATGACCTTCCCCCGTACGGCCTGGCGATCAGCGCCGATGAGGCTGACCAGCTTTGGGACCCATGGACTCCGGCCGAGGTGGCCCGCCGGTTGGCCGGCGTCGATACTCCGTGGTGCGTAGCCGCAGGATGGGCGATCGACCTGTACCTCGGTGATCCGCCGCGGCCACACGCGGACATCGAGATTGCCGTTCCCCGCCGAGACTTTCCGCAGATCGCCGCCGCACTGGACGAATTCGAATGGGACGTGGCGGGCGACGGCCGGTTGTGGCCGTACCCGGACGTGAGCGATCACCCCGCCCTGCACCAAACCTGGTGCCGCGACCCGACCACCGGGCGGTATCACCTCGATGTCTTCCGCGAGCCCCATATCGGAGATCAATGGTTGTGCCGGCGCGATCCGTCGATCACGTTGCCCTACCAGGAATTGATCGGCTTCCGCGACGGAATCCCTTACCTGGTGCCGGAAGCCGCGCTGCTGTTCAAGGCGAACCGCACCGCGACCAAGGACGAGCAGGACTTCCGCCGCGCGGCACCACGGCTGACGAGCACGGGGCGAACACGGCTCCTGAGCTGGCTGACCCGGCTCTACCCCGACCATCCCTGGTTGCCTCCACTACGGACTCAGGGATTCGGATCCGTCAGGTAACGCTGCACGGTCGGCCCCATCCAGGCGACGAGCTCGTCGATACCGGCCGACGCCATCGGTTCGATCTTGAGCTGATACCGCGCGAACGCCAGTCCCACGAGGTGCACGGTCACCAATTCGACTCGAAGCTCGGCATTGTCGACGCCGAACTCCGTCGCCACCCGTTGAGCCACCGGTCCGGCCAGGGAATCGTGTAAGAGCTTGCGCGCCATCGGCTGGATGCCCGCGGACCGGAACACCGTCAGCAAGGGATCGAACGAGGCAGCGTCCCAGCGTTGGACGACGTCACGGACCAGACGTGCGCCGATATCCGCGGTGCCCTCGTCGAGCAACAGCGCCAACTGGTGCAACGGATGCTGCGGAGTATCGAGCACCGACGCATTGAACAAGCCCTCTTTGTTGCCGAAGAAGTAGTAGACCATCGCGACATCGACCCCGGCATCGGTGGCGATTCCGCGCACCGTCGCGCGTTCATAGCCGTCGCGCATGAAGTGCTCACGCGCCGCATCGATGATCCGCTGTTTGTTCGGTTGACCGGTGCGCCACCGGCCGCTCCGCCGGGTCTCCGACATGGCCGGAGCTTACTTCAACACCCGTTGACCTGTGCAGGAGGCGAGCGTAGCGTTTTTCTTCAACATGAGTTGAAGAAAGAGTCCGACATGACGAATCGGCGCCTCTGGTGGCGACACCTGATCTCCGTGCTGATCGCCCCGGCCACCATGACGGTCTTCATTCCGGGCCTGATCATCTGGCTTACCGGGGTGAAAGCACCCGACCTCAGCACCCCGGCAGGCCTCCTCCTCGCCCTCGTCGGAGGAACACTGATCGCGCTCGGGCTGTGGTTCCTGGTCTGGACCGAGGTGTTGTTCGACCACGTCGGCGAAGGCACGTTGGGTATCGGCTCCCCGGTCCACCTGGTCCTGCGGGGACCGTATCGGCACGTCCGGAACCCGATGATGACCGCGGTGTTCTGCATCCAGCTCGGTACCGCCGTCGCTACGGCTTCCCCCTGGCTGTTCGCCTGGTTCGCCCTGTTCGCCACGATCGTCGCCATCGCCATCCCGACCATCGAGGAACCGCACCTCCTCCGGCGGTTCGGCGCGCAGTACGAGGCGTACCGCCGGCACGTGCCGCGGTGGATTCCCCGGGTGACACCCTGGGCCCAGGCCTGACCCCCGCCGACCATCACCGGTTTCGCATCACCCTGCGCCGATCTCTTCAGGCAGGTCAAACTGGGTTGGGCACTCGCACCGGCACCCGCCCGGGATTACCCGGGTGTGAGCTCGCGTTGTCGCCAGAGACCGCGACCGAAAGTGAGAACCGTCGATGGGCACCCCACTGCACCTCGCCGTCGCACTCGATGGCACCGGCTGGCACCCGGCATCCTGGCGCGAGCCGCTGGCCCGCGCGGGCGAAACACTCTCGCCGCGGTACTGGACCGACCTGGTCCGCCTGGCGGAACTCGGCCTACTGGATTTCGTCACGATCGAAGACGGACTCACACTGCAGTCCGATCATCCATTCCGCCCCGACGACCGCACCGACCGAGTGCGCGGCCGCCTCGACGCCGTGCTCATCGCGGCGCGCGTCGCGCCCCGCACCCGACACATCGGGTTGGTGCCCACCGTCGTCACCACCCACACCGAGCCGTTCCACGCGTCCAAGGCCATCGCGACACTCGACTACGTGAGCACCGGCCGGGCCGGGGTACGGGTCCAGGTGTCCTCCCGCCGGGATGCCGCAGCCCACTTCGGCCGGCGCGAACTGCCCGAGGACCGCGCCACGCTCACTACCGAATTGTTTGGCGAAGCAGCGGATTACGTGGAAGTGCTGCGCCGCTTGTGGGACAGCTGGGAGGACGACGCCGAGATCCGCGACGTGGCCAGTGGACGGTTCATCGACCGAAACAAACTGCACTACATCGATTTCGAGGGCGCGACATTCTCGGTGAAGGGGCCTTCCATCACCCCGCGGCCACCGCAGGGACAACCCATCGTGGCCGCGCTCGGCCACGTCGACCCCGCCTACCAACTCATTGCGGACAACACTGACGTCGGCTTCGTCACCCCGCACAGCCCCGACGAAGTCACCGCCCTGGTCGACACCATCGCCGTGCTCCGCCCCACGCAGGCCCCGCCGGTGCGCGCATTCGCCGACCTGGTGGTGTTCCTCGACGACACGACCGATGCGGCGCAGGCCCGACGCGACCGCCTCGATGAGCTAGCCGGCGCCGAATACCGCAGTGACGCTGAGATTTTCGTCGGGACAGCGAGCCAATTGGCCGATCTGTTGCAGGACTGGCACACCGCCGGCGCCACCGGCTTCCGGCTGCGCCCGGCATCCCTGCCACACGACCTGCAGCAGATCACCGATGCACTGGTCCCTGACCTGCAGCGCCGCGGTCTGTTCCGCAAGGCTTACGAAGCATCCACGCTGCGTGGGCTGCTCGGCCTCACCCGCCCCGCCAACCGCTACACGACCGTCTGACACGGACCAGGAAACGCCCATGAGCAAGCCCGTCAAACAGATTCACCTGGCCGCACATTTCCCGGGGGTCAACAACACCACGGTGTGGAGCGACCCCGAATCCGGCAGCCACATCGAATTCGATTCGTTCGTCCGGTTCGCGCAGACCGCCGAACGCGGCAAGTTCGATTTCCTGTTCCTGGCCGAGGGGCTGCGACTGCGCGAACAAGGCGGCCAGATCTATGACCTCGACGTCGTCGGGCGCCCGGACACCTTCACGGTGTTGGCGGCGCTGGCCGCGGTGACCGATCGGCTCGGGCTGACCGGCACCATCAACTCGACCTTCAACGAACCCTATGAAGTGGCACGGCAATTCGCCTCGCTGGACCACCTGTCCGACGGCCGGGCCGCATGGAACGTCGTCACCTCCTGGGATGCCTTCACCGGCGAGAACTTCCGCCGCGGCGGCTTCCTGCCAGAGAACCAGCGCTACGAGCGCGCCGAGAGCTTCCTGGCCGCCACCCATACGTTGTTCGACTCCTGGCACGGTGACGAAGTCGTCGCCGACAAAGACCGGGGTGCATTCCTGTCCGATCCGGCTGCCGGCGAGTTCGCCTACCGCAACGATCATTTCGATATCAGTGGCCGGTTCAACGTCCCCCGCAGCCCGCAAGGGCGTCCGGTGATCTTCCAGGCCGGGGACTCCGATCGCGGACGTGAGTTCGCCGCGGCGGCCGCCGATGCCATCTTCTCGCGGTACGGGACGCTGGAGGACGGTCAGAAGTTCTATGCCGACGTCAAAGGCCGCCTGGCCAAGCACGGCCGCCGTCACGACCAGCTGCTAATCCTGCCCGCGGCCACCTTCGTCCTCGGGGACACCGACGACGAGGCCGCCGACCTGGCCCACGAGGTGCGTCTGGCCCAGGTGTCCCCCGCCACCGCGATCAAGTTCCTCGAACAGCTGTGGAACCGGGACCTTTCCGATCACGACCCGGACGGGCCATTACCCTCGGTCGACCCGGTGATCGGTGAGAACACCATCGCCAAGGGCCGGGCCAGTGTGCGGATGCACCGGGACCCGATCGCGGTCGCGAACGAATGGCGCGCCAAGGCCGAGGCACAGAACCTGACCACCCGTGAGCTGATCGTCGAGGTGACCGGGCGGCAGAACTTCGTCGGGTCGGCCGCCACGATCGCCGAATCGATCGACCATCTCGTGCAATCCGATGCCAGCGACGGATTCATCCTGGTCCCCCACGTCACCCCGGGCGGGCTCGACCCGTTCGTCGAGCGCGTCGTCCCGCTCCTGCAGGAGCGCGGTGTGTTCCGCACCGACTACAAGGGAACGACCCTGCGCGAGCATCTGGGATTGACGCTGCCCGAGCATCCGGGGCACGGGGAGCACACGGCCGCAACGGGTTAGCGGCTAATCGTCGGGTTCGGTGCGGTCCTTGTACTCCCAGCTCGCCCCCGCAGTCAGTGTGCCGGGCTCCAATTCGGTGCGCCCGGCGTCGCGCACGTGCACCGTCTGCGCCAGGATCTCGTCGGGCTTACCGCCGATCACGATGACCGGATGCTCGTATTCGATGCCGTAGAGCTTGAGCGCCGCATGCACCGCGTGCGCCGCGGCCTTGCCGCGCGACATCTTGGCGTTCGAGTTGACCCTGATCACCAGCCGGCGTTCCGGTTCGGCGTCTTCGGCGTCCATGGCATCAGACTAAAGCTTCATCCAGAACTTGTCGTACCCCTCTGCGATGATGGGGTTATGTCCTCGGCCGCAGCCACTTTCGACGCTGAAGTGAGTCCTGCGCAGCGGTTGGAGGCGTTGTTCGAGGAGTTGGAGGAGCTGACCGGCCAACGTAACGCGATCGACGGACGCATCGTCGAGATCGTCGCCGAGATGGAACGCGACGAGTTGTGCGGTACCACCGGCGCCCGCTCGATGAAGGCGCTGGTGGCCTGGAAGACCGGCGTCAGCCCGCGCAACGCGGAGACCGTGGTGGCCGTCTCGCGGCGGCTCGAGGAGTTCCCCCGCTGCGCCGAAGGCATGCGGGAGGGTCGGCTGTCGCTGGATCAGGTCGGGGTGATCGCCGAGAAGGCTGCCGACGGATCCGATGAGCACTATGCGGAGTTGGCGGCGGTGGCGACGGTTACTCAGCTGCGCACGGCCGTAAAGCTCGAGCCACGCCCCGAACCCGATGCACAGCCCGAACCCGAACGCTCGATCACCAAAACCGTCAACGACGAGTACACGACCTACCGGATCCGGTTGCCGCGGATCGAGGCGGCGACGTTCGACGCCGCCCGGCAAGCCCATCACGATGGGCTGATCGCCGACTGGAAGCGCGATCACGACACCGACGACAACCACTCCGACGGCGACAACGGGCAGCAGCAGCCGTTTCCCGACAGCGTGGATGCATTCATGAGTGTCATCGAGGCCGGCTGGGACACCGAGGCGGCGCGTCGTCCGCATGGGCAGCACACCACGGTGGTCGTGCATGTCGACCTGGACAAGGACGGCGACAAACCGGTCGCCGCACTGCATCTGGGGCCGGTGCTGACCGAGGATGAACGCCGCTACCTGCTGTGTGATGCCACCTACGAAGCGTGGTTTGAACGCCACGGGCAGGTGATCGGCGCCGGGCGCAGCACCCGGGCGATCAGCCGCCGGCTACGCCGGGCCCTGGAACATCGTGACCGATGCTGCGTGGTGCCCGGCTGCGGGGCCACCCGCGGACTGCACGCCCACCACCTGCGGCATTGGGAGGACGGCGGACCCACCGAGCTCGACAACCTGGTGCTGCTGTGCCCGTATCACCACCGGCTGCATCACCGTGGCGCCATCACGATCACCGGGCCCGCCGACCGGCTGGTGTTCCAACCCCAACCACCACCGAAAGTCGCATAGCGCCGATGTTTCGTGAACGTGGCGCCACGCGTCACGGCTCCTCGGAAACCACTTCCCTGAGGAACTCCCCACCGTGGATGGCGGCCAGCAGTGAATTCTCCGAGTTGCGGGTGGCGGTGAAAAGCAGCTCGTCGCCAGCTTCAAGCACATCATCGGGCTTGGGCAGCCTGACCTTGTTGCCGCGAACGACTGTTACCAACGCGGTGTCCGCCGGTAGATCCAGCCGGTCCACCCGTTGCCCGACCACCGGGTTATCTTGCGGGAGCGTGAGTTTCGTCAGCTCCACCCGTCCCCCGCGCAACATCATCAGTCGCACCAGGTGCCCGACGTCGATGGCGCCCTCGACACCGGCAACCAGGGAACCCGGCGTCGACACCGCAACATCGATGCCCCAGTCCTGACCGAACAACCATTGGTTACGGATGTCATTGATGCGGGCCACCACCCGCGGCACGCCGAACTCGGACTTGGCCAGCAACCCGACCACGAGATTGGACTTGTCGTCACCGGTGGCGGCGATCAGCACGTCGCAGGTTTCGATCCCGGCCTCCTCCATCGCCGAGAGCTCGCAGGCGTCGGCCAGCAACCAGTCGGCGCCCGGCACCGTGTGCGGCTCGTATCGGCGGTGCAGCTGCTCGATCAGCAAGACCTTATGACCGTTCTCGAGCAACTCGCGCGCAACGGAACGGCCCACATTGCCCGCACCGGCAACCACTACTCGCATGTTCCGTTCCGCCACTCAGCCATTTTCGCCTATTCGCACGGCACACTCACGGCCCTTCGTCCTGATTAACTAAATCCCGATGAGCCTGAACCAGCTGTACCTGACCTTGCTCACCGGCGGCATCGTGCTCCTGGCGAGCATCATCGGCACGCGCGTGGCGACCCGGATCGGGTTCCCCAGCCTGCTGTTCTTCCTGCTCGTCGGCATGGTGCTGGGCGTCGACGGGATCGGGCTGGAGTTCAACAACGTCGAACTGGCCCGCAATGTATGCACCACCGCACTGGCGATCGTGCTGGTCGAAGGTGGGTTGACCACTCGGTTCTCCGATATCCGCGGCGTACTGGCACCCGCCTCAGTGCTGGCCACCGTCGGCGTGGTGGTCAGCACCCTCATCACCGCCTTCGGTGCGCACCTGCTGCTGGGCATGGACTGGCAACTCGCGCTGCTGCTCGGGGCGATCGTGGCCTCCACCGACGCGGCCGCGGTGTTCTCGGTGCTTCGGATCCTGCCGCTGCCGCGACGGCTGGCCGGCCTGTTGGAGGCCGAATCCGGTTTCAACGACGCGCCCGCGGTGATCCTCGTGCTGATGTTCAGCGTGGTGCCGTTCGTGTTCCACCCCGAAGGTGCCATCACCGACCTGCTCTACGAACTGGTCACCGGTTCTCTGCTGGGCTTGGGCGTGGGGTTCGCCGGTGCGTTCGCCTTGCGCCGGATCGCGCTGCCCGCCTCGGGTCTCTACCCGATCGCTACCTTCGGGCTGGGTTTCATTGCGTTCGCCGCCGCAGGTAGTGCCCACGCGAGCGGTTTCATCGCCGCGTACCTGTCCGCGGTGGTCCTCGCAAACTCGGGCCTGCCGCACAGGTCCGCCACCCGTTCCTTCGCCGAGGGGGTGGGCTGGCTGGCCCAGATCGGGCTGTTCGTGCTCCTCGGGTTGCTGGTGAACCCGCACGATCTGGCCGGCGACATCATCCCGGCGATCGTCATCGGGCTGGTGCTGCTGCTGATCGCCCGGCCGGTATCGGTCGTGCTGTCCCTGGCCGGATTCCGGATCCCGTTGCGCGAACAACTCTTTCTATCGTGGGCCGGGTTACGCGGTGCGGTGCCGATCGTGCTGGCGACCTTCCCGATCGTCGCCGGCGTGCCCGACAGCTACCGGCTGCTCAATATCGTGTTCGTCCTCGTGGTGATCTTCACCTTGGTGCAGGCGCCCAGTATTCGATTCGTGGCCAATGCATTGGGTCTGATCACCCGCGACATCACCCGCGAGATCCAGGTCGAAGCCGCTCCGCTTGATGTGCTCGACGCCGAGCTGCTGACCATGACCGTGCAGCCCCATTCCCGGCTCCACAACGTGACGATCCTCGAATTGCGGCTTCCTGATCCCGCGGTCATCACGTTGATCATCCGCAACGGCCGCACGTTCGTCCCGCTGCCGGACACCCGCATCGCCGTCGGCGACGAACTGCTCATCGTCACCACCAGCAAGATGCGGCACGCCGCCGAGGCGCGGATGCGTGCCGTGAGCCGGCGCGGCAAACTCGCCTACTGGTTCGACGAATACGGGCTGGAGGACTGAACGAGTATCGCCGCTGGCGATCGTCCAGCAACGCACTCCGGTCTCGGCCGGAACGACGGGATAAGACCCGCGCCGACTACCGACAACCGTAGAAGGCGGCCGCGATCGTCTGCCTGTCGATGAAACTGCGGCCCAATCGCTCAGCGATGCGCCGACCTTCAACCGAAGTGGCGTTCTCCCAAGGATGTTCCACCGAAGGCAGGGCAGTGAAAGCTACGACCGCGGGCTCGATGCCGGCGAGAGACGCCAACATCAGCGCGATCTGCGGAGCCGTGGCAACCGCTCCTACGACCAGGTCGGCCGCCACCGGTAGAACATGGCCGGGGCGTCGAAAAGCATCCGGTGTGCTGTCGGGGTCACTGAGCCTCCTGATGGTCGTGGCCCGATCGAATGCCGATATGCCGGTGCTGATTCCGCTCGACGCATCCACGGCAACGTAGCTGTTTGGGCACCGAGAGCCATGATCGGCCAGCATAGGCGGGATGCGCAGGGCGTCTAGCCGTTGACTGTGCATCGCAACGAAGATCACCCCGGCTCCGTAGCGGACCAATTCGGCCGTCCCGTGGGGCGTCGCCTGGGCCCCGGCAAGGGCCATCAAACATTCGGCACCGTAGCCGATGATGACCGGGTCCCCCTGCGCATAATCGGCCACCGTTGCCTCGAAGCCCTGTGGCAGTTGAGCGACACGCGCGGGTGCGAACTCGTCGAGGCCTTGAGATGCGCTGCTTACCGCCACCGCCAGACCCCTCGCCTCAACGTCGGCCGGCCGAGCAACTCGAGGAGGTCAGCGCCACCGGGCCGCGTGCCGTTGGGCCGACCGGCGTCAACCGTCGACAACCAGCGCTCCGCACGCCCAACGAGTTCCCGTTGTGCGGTGGTCACCCGGTTGGGATGGCGATCCGTGTACTCCACGATCTGCCCGAGGCGTTCACGCAGGCGAGCGCAGCTCATCCCGAAGTTCGGGAGCACCTCTTCAGGGTCAGGCCCACCGTACCGAGCCCACCGGACCACGAAAGTGACCAAATCCCAATCGAATTCCGAGAGAGTATCGACATCACCAGGAGCTGCGGCCGCCGTGGGAACCGTCCGCGATTGCCGACTGGAAGTTTGCGCCCTTGCACCGGAACTGGATTGGGCTGCTCGCTCGCGCACAATCGGTGCGCTGTCCTGTCTCACCATCATCTCCCACCACTGTTGATTTGGTTGAGGAAAGCCATGCGCTGCGGCATTTTCGGCGAGACTGGCCGCGAAACCCGGATCGGCGTCGTCAACCTGGTCCGACAGGACCGAGATGTGTTCGTATGAACCACTTCACCGCACCTGTCGTGCACAGGTACGCCCCGGCGCCCTGTTACTCTGAGCCATGAACATACGTTGAAAGAACGGTGCGGAAAGGCAGAGCTCAGGTGCCCCGAGACAACATCCGGTCCGAACCGACACGGGCCGCTTTGCGGCAAGCGGCTCTCGACGTGGCCAGCGAGTACGGCGTCAAGGGAGTCACCCACCGCCGCGTCGCCGCCGCGGCATCCGTTGCCCTCGGCTCGGCCAGCTATCACTACGAGAACATCGATGAACTGATGTTCGAGGCGTTTGCAGCCTGGGTGCAAACGCAGAGCGACCGCTTCATGCCGCCGTTCCGAACTGCTGTCGATGAGGACACGCTGGTAGCCGCAGTGCTCCACCTGCTCTCCGTCATGTACGGCGACGAGAAGGACCGAATCCTGCTCTTCGAGATCTACGCCCACTCCGTTCGCGATCCCGCTTATCACAAGTTGGTCGAGAACTGGTCGGCTTCCACCCGCTCGGAACTCGCGCGCCTCTACAGCAGCGAAACAGCCCAACGTCTTGAAGCGGCCTGGGAAGGTATCGGTGTCCAGTTGGTCATGGGCGGCTCGGTGAAGTCCGCGAGCGACGCCGAACCGCTGTTCCGATTGATCCTGAGCCAGGAGAAGCCGAAAGCCGGCAAGCGCAAGAACGCCTCCAGGAAAGTGGCCAAGGCCGGCTGACAGCACCGCTGGGTTAAACATCGACGCCTTCGGGTGTCGCTGCCTCGCCGCCGATCCTGCTGTAGACGTCGGGGCGCGTCCGGCGCCACACCAGAGCGAGAACGAATCCGAATACTGCGAGTCCGAGAATGAACAGCTGCAGCCCCAGGCCGATGGCGAAGTTGCCACCGACGAGCAACGGAAAGTAGTAGCTGCTGATCGCCAGCATCGTGATCAGACCGGCCAGGCCCAGGCCAGGCGCGATCAGGGTATTCCACGGACGCTCCTGATGCGGCACGCGGCGGAAGTACACCAGCACGGCAAGACAGGTCAGCGCCATCAGAGTCAGGATGGCGTACGTGCCGATACCGAACATCCACGAATAGAACGTCACCGCATTCACGTCCAGGAAGACGAACGGGAGGGTAAGCGCGAGCGCGACGGTCGACACCGTTGCGGAGGCGATTGCCGGGGACCCGTGCCTCGGATGCACGCGACCCAACGCCGGCGGCAACACACCATCGCGTGCAAGTGCAAACGTATAGCGCGCCAATGGATTATGAGCGGACAAAGTGGCAGCGAAGAGACTTGTCACCACCATGCAAGTCATGATCTCCGCGACCACGTCGCCGGCATAGAAACGCAGCCCGGCGGCGAATATTCCGGTCGAGTCCGCTCTCGCGGCATCCACCGCACCGTCGACGCCGTAGAAGGTGACCAGCGCCCACGACGAGAACACGTAGAAGAGGCCAATCAGGATGATCGCCAGGTACGTAGCACGTGGCACCGTCCGTGCGGGATCCCTGACTTCGGTCCGGTAGATCGCGGTTCCCTCGAAACCGAGGAACGTGGCACTCGCAAAGAGAATGGCTACCCCGACCGAACCAGAGGTGAACGCCGAGGGAGTGAACGACTCGAACTGCAGTCCGTGAGGTCCCCCCGTGGCGGTCAAGCTGACGTTGAAGATCAAGACGATGACGACCTCAAGAACCATCAGAACACTCAGGATGCGGCCGGACAGTTCGACGTTGAAGTGCCCCAGTGCCGACACCGCGGCCCATAGCGCGATCGCCCAGATCCACCACGGCACAAAGGCTTCCCCGAAGAGCGAGACCATCAATACCTTGGCCGAGTCGCCGAAGAAAGCGTACGTGCCCACCAGCAGAGCAAGATAACCGAGCTGAGCGAGGAAAGCGGCCGGCAAGCCGATCGGCTTACCCAGGCCGCCGGTGATGTAGGCGTAGAACGCGCCCGTGCGAGGGAAATTGCGTGCCATCGTGGTGAAACCGACGGCGAACATCAGCAAGATGAGGCCCATGACCGCGTAGGTCATCGGCGCACCGATGCCATTGCCTTCCGAAATCACCAGCGGCACAATCCCGGCGACCGCTCCCAGCGGAGCCGACATGGCAAGCACGGTGAGGATCAACTTGGTCGTGGTCAGGCGACCGACGAGCTGCTGCGGCGTCACTCCCGCACTCTCCGTCGGGTCTTGGGTGGTGGTCATCTCGATACGGTCTCCTTCTGAGACATGTCTCGCCGCGGCCTACTTTGAACAAAAGTTCAACCGATGGAAAATATAAGCGCATGTGTGATCTACGTCAATGCCTGATTGCGTCATCCGTGCTAGATGTTCGCGCAATACCGCACACAGCGCAGCCGAGCGGCCATTTCGGCGAAATACCTTGCCGCCTCGCGGTTTTAGAGATTCCGACCAGATAGTCGACAAACCAAAATCGGACCGGCCAGAGCGCAGAATGGCTGCGTTGGCCGGCCCGGGCACCGTCAATCGGTGATCGTGAACCAGTCTTGCAATGCGGCCGATTGGCCGTAGCGATGACACAACCCGGAGAGGTCGCCCCGATGTGCGTTGGTGACCTCTCCGGGTGCGGGCGAATTCACGCCCTCGGCATAGCTATCAGTGGCCGCGGGCCACCCAGTCGTCGTAGTGCACGATCTCGTTGCCGATGGTGGTGGTGTCG
>NZ_SJOM01000007.1:2024782-2136330 GCF_004762045.1 Mycobacterium sp. DL99 | reverse complement strand
GCCCCGGAGCCCACCGATCCACCACCTCAGCCGGACACGCCTCACCAGCCACCACCAACGCCACCGACCCCAACCCCACCGGCGAAAGCGCCACCACCGCAGACGGAGTCTGAGTCAAAACACTGACCCCCTCCGCAACCACCACCTCAGCGAAATCCTCCGGGCAACTCACCACCGACTCGGGCACCACCACCAGCCGCCCGCCGCGCAACAACGCACCGAAGATCTCCCACACCGAAACATCGAAGGCATACGAATGGCACTGGCTCCACACTCCCGCCGTCGGCAGCCCCACATCCAGCGACACCAACAACTGGGTCACATTGCGGTGGGTGATCGCCACCCCCTTCGCAACACCGGTAGTCCCCGAGGTGTAAATCAGATACGCCACATCGTCAGGAGCCGGCGCCGGCATCGCCGCACACGAAAAGGTCTGAATGCGTGGATCATCCACATCGATGACCACCACATCAAACCCATCCAACCGCGAACGCAAACCCGTGGCAGTCACCACAGCCAACGGCGCAGCATCACCGAGCATGAACCCAATCCGCTCCCGCGGATGCCCCGGATCAATCGGCAAATACGCCGCTCCCGTCTTGAGCACCGCCAGAATCGCCACGACCGCCTCAACCGACCGCGACAACAACACCCCCACACACCGACCGCAGCCCACACCATGAGAAGCCAACAAGTGCGCCAACCGATTAGCGGCCTCATCCACCTCTCGGTACGTCAAGCCACGGCCCTCAAAACTCACCGCCACCGCCTCCGGTGAGCGACCCACCTGTGCGGCGAACAATTCCGGAACCGACACCGGCACCGGCACAAGCCCCGACCTACTCAACACCCCCCCATGACCCCACCCATCCAACCGAGCACGCTCATCGGCACCAAGCAGATTCACCGACGACAACAACCGAGTCGGATCAGCAGTCAAACCCACCAACACCCGCTCCAACCGCTGCACCAAATCGCGGGCACCACAATCCGAAAGCCATTGCCCAGCACCCGCGGACCCACTCGTCGTCTCGCTCGGCTGCGCGCCGAGAAACAGCCGATCATCGTCAATAAAGAAGTCCAGTCCGAACTGATCGACGAGGTTGGTATGGGTCAGGGTCCCCGTCGCCGTCGCGCCGGCAATATTCGCCAGGTGCGTGGTCGGAATGAAATTGAGAATTACGCGATTTGGCGCCTGCGCGGAGCCGCGGAGATGTGCCTTGTTCTCGATGGCACGCACCGGGAACCGCTGATGCTGCAGTGCTTCCCGCAGTCGCGCATCGACGTGTTCACAAAAGCTGGAAACCTCAGACCCCGGCGAAGCTCTCAACGCCAGTGGGACGAACCCGGTAACCATTCCGGGCACGGTCTGCGCCTCCGGACGCACACGCCTACTTACCGGAAATTCGAACACCACATCTGAACTCTCGACGTCGCACCCAAGCACCAGCAGCGCGCACGCCGCGGTTAGCACCGATGAGCGCCGCACCCCCAACGCCTCAGAGAACTCCTGGATCCCGGCGACGACGACAGGGTCCAATTCAACGGGTACAGACGACTCATACGGATCACGCTCGCCCGCGGCCGCGGCCGCGGGCGCGGGCGCCAACCGATACCGTGTTTCGTTTTCCTGCGGCAGGTTCTCGGTCCAGTAGGCCTGATCATCGAGATAGTCGGCGGACGCTTCGTATTCCGACTCCCAAGCAATCAGATCTCCCAGCGACCCGAAATAAGCCGGGGGAATCGATGCGCCCGAAGCTACCGCACTGTAGACATCGCCGATCCGATGACAAACAAGAGCAAGGCCAATTCCGTCTGCCACTATGTGATGGCAGCACACGAAAAAATAGAATTCATTTACCCGCGTCTGCAACAACGCAAATTTGAACAACGGGCCAGTAAGCGGCATCACCGTGCGCTGAATCGAGGATGCCAGCCGATGGGCTTCCCGGACGGGATCCTGCGCGCCTCTGAGGTCATGGCAGGCAAGCTCAACATCCGGGCAATCGACCGTCTTCTGGAAAACCTGGCCATCCACCTGGAAAAAGACGGCTCTAAGTGGTTCGGCCTCGCGCACCACCTGACGGACCGCCCACTCAAGCGAACCGGGGTCGACAATGCCCTCGAGTCGCACGAGATAGCCCAGCTGCCACCTCGCAGCGAGACGATCCGTTTCCTGGGCAAGCCATATGTCCAGCTGTCCCCGCATCAGCGGAAACACACCCTCAGTTAGCCGCGTTTCCATCGAGTTGTCCCATCAAGCCGACGCCTGACCCCTGTCGGTTGGTCCGCTTCCCCGTGTACGGCCAAGTCGAAAGAGCTGCCTTCGTTGTCGTCAAAAAGGTTGACGCTCATGTGTTCTCCAACCCCCGCGTCGCCGTGACCAGGGCCAAGCCCCACTGGAGGACAGCCGGGTCGGCGGGGTTTTCGGCGTGATTCAGACGGCCATACTTCGGTGCGCCACGCGGGTTGCCGGGAGGTCGCGACCAGCATGGCTCGCCACCTCTCGTCATCGGTTCGCCCGAGTCCGTGCGAGCCGCTGGGCGTCCTCGGTGACGCACCAACAGATCGGGCAGGCGGCACGGGTGGTCCGATTCGACGATGAGTCCATTGATCAGCCGGGGCTGCCAGCGCACTAGCGATGTTCGTCGTAAGCGTCCTCCTAACAGATGTTACGAAGACCCCCGAACCTAAGTTCAAATTCCCGGGCGGGCGTTGGACCAAACATCCGGCGAGACGATGTCCCGCCCTCGGATACCCGCCCAGAGGTGGAAGCGCAGCCCGGATTTGCTTGCTAGTTCACAGATCCCAGCCGTTCCGCCAGCCGTTCGGTTAGGTGACCGTTGTCTATCGAACGCGATCGTCGGTGTTCACCATGGAAATGTTCAGTGAACTGGAGTGAACTCGAGGTGCAATTCCTTGAGGCGCCTGAACAGAACGGTGCGGTCCCATTTGAATCGACGCGCGCCTGCAGGACCGTGCTCGGCCTCTGAAAGCCGAATGTCGGCCATCCGGTCAAGGATACGTTCCAAGCTCACCCGCACTTCGGCGCGTGCAATCGGAGCCCCCGGACAAGTGTGAATACCACGACCGAACGCGATGTGGTGCAATACGTTTGGACGGTCGAGGCGGAACTCTCCGGGCTCGTCGAACCGTCGCGGATCGCGGTTCGCCGCACCGTTCATCACCAGCAAACTGGTACCGGCCGGCACATCGACGTCGCCGATCTTGGTACTGCGCCGCGCCATGCGGAAGTTCGATTTGATCGGGCTTTCGAAGCGCAGCATCTCCTCGATAAAGCCGGGGATCTTTGACGTGTCCTCGCGCAGCTGCTGTTGCAAGTCCGGTCGCTCCGCCAGCATCAGCATCGCGAGACTCAGCAGGTCGATCGTCGTGCCGTGGCCGGCGGCGAACATGAACGTGGCGACACGGGCGACGTCGATGGCCTCGGGTGTCGTGCCGTCTGGAAACTTTGCCAGCGCAAGCTCAGTGAGGACGTCGTCGCGCGGCTCGCGCCGACGTTCCTCGATGTAGTCGACGAACCACTCCTCTTTCACACCAACGAAACCGCTGCGTTCGCCTTCGAGCCTGCTGGCTATCGCCGCGCGGCGGAATCGCTCACGGTCGGCCTGGGGCACGTCAAGCAGGTCGGTAATCGCGTCGAGGGTGAACGGAAAGTTGTAGTCGACGACGATCTCGCACTTGCCATCCGCAACAAAATGGTCGAGTTGCTCATCGGCAAGACGCCACAAGAATTCCTCGTTGTTCTTGAGTTGCCTCGGCGTAAACAGCCGGTTCAACAGCGAGCGGTGTGCGGTGTGTCGCGGAGGATCGAACGTAATGAAGTAGTCGCCGAATGTAACCCTGTCGCGGTACCGCTCGATCAGATCCGAGACGTCATCGCTGTCGGCTGCGATCGGAATCCCCGACCATGGTCCGCTGACGATATTGCATACCGAGAAGATCTCCTCCGTGTCGCGCTGCACGGCGATGGCCTCGTCGTACCCCGACACCATCACTACGCCGTGCGCCGGCTCGCGCCGTAAAGGGCAACGGCGGAGGGCGTCGTAATAGTCGTAGGGGTTATCGACTAGCGACTTGTCGGTAAAGAAGTCGAGGTCCTCGGGTCCGCTCATTTCGCCTCCCTTGGGGCTACACAAATGCTAGGCGCTCAGCAGAGGTACGGAAAACAGCCGACATAGGGGTGGCGCAGGGCGTGCGGCGACGGTCGCGGGTCGAAGCCGCCCGCAAGGTCTTGTCCGACTTGGTGCGGCTCCTGCGGGAACGCCGCCTGCGCCACTGTTCCGAGGCAGAATTTCTCCTGATGAAGAGCGCCGCCGACCGCGCCGCCGACCAGGTGGCAACCGTCCGCGACGACCCGGCCGGACGGGTCGCCCTGATGGCCGCGCTCTACGAGGGCTCTCCGAACCGACGGGGCGACCATCTGCCTTACCGCCGCGCGGCCTTGGCGTTCATGGACTGGCAGTTCCGCCGCGGGCTGCTCAATCCCGCCCGGCCGGCCGGCGAGATTCCACCAGGAAGCCCGTGGTGGCGCGCGGTCAACGAGCGACTACTTCACGACACCGCTGAATCCAGGGCGGTTCTGGAGGGGTACAAGAACGAGGCATCCTCACCCAGCGCACGGCTGTGCATCGAATTCGCCCGGTGCCCAACGGTTCACAATTGGTACCGCGCCCACAACGCCGCCGTGGTCGCGGCCTATCTCGACCATGAACAGCTGGCGGCGAAGGAGAACCCGATCGAGCGGTTCTTCATCAACCTGGTGCTGGTGCGGGTGCTGTTCGCTCACGCACTCGTCGCAGCGCCCCGTCTCGCGCTCGGCTGGTGCGCCCCGCTGGCCCCCTTGCTCGGCGACCCGCGCCTCGGCATGACCGGCATCTTCCTGTCCCTCTCGCGAGTTCTGCCCGACACGTACCCGCTACAGGGGAACCTCTCGGACTACGTGGACGCTGAACACAGCTTCGGCCACGTCCTCGACGTCGGGCTGATCCGCCCACGCATCGACGCACTGTTCACGTGGTCAGCCGACGAGCTCGGCGAGTCACGCGTTCCGGGCCTACTCGTCGACGGCATACCCGCCTATTCAGGGATCGACAACGCTGCCGTCTGGAACCTCTCACCCGCTGTCCCCGCACGCCTCATCAAACGGCTTATCCCCGTTCCGTGAACGCACAGTTCGCTGTGAATATTCACTGAAAAACAGAACCCGGCAGCAAACCAAAAAACCCGCCCTGACCGAAGTCAGAGCGGGTTTTTCAAACGTGGAGCTAAGGGGATTCGAACCCCTGACCCCCACACTGCCAGTGTGGTGCGCTACCAACTGCGCCATAGCCCCGTTTGTCGTGCCCCACGAAGTTACACCACCGCTACCCCAGGTTCAAAATCGCTGGTCAGGGGACCTCGCCACCGGCCTCTGGGCCCAGCGCGCGGGCCGGAGTGTGCTCGGCAGATGGCCGTCCGCGGGTCTCCGGAGCGAAGACCCAGCCCACCGCGGCCACCAGCAGGATCACCCCACTGATCACGAAGGCCCACGAGAACGACAGGTACTGCGCGATCAGCCCGACCAGCAGCGACCCGCCGACCGATCCGACGTCGGCCATCATCTGGAACGTCGCCACCGCGGTGCCGCCACGGGCTTTGTTGCCGATGATGTCGGCCACCGCAGCCTGCTGCGGTGCGGTGAAGATGCCGGTCGAGAAGCCCGCGATGTAGGCACTCACCAGGAACAGCGTCAGCCCGTCGGTGAACCCGACCATCACGGTCGAGATCCCGGCCGCGGTGAGCCCGACGATCAGCAGATGGCGTCGCCCCACCCGGTCGGACAGATACCCGCTGGGGATCACCGCGGACACGTTGCCGACGGCGAAAGTGGCCAGCGCCAGCCCCGCCATCCCGGGACTGCGATGCAACACGTCGACGATGAACAACGGCACCAAGGCAATTCGGAGCCCGAAGGCCGACCACCCGGTGGCGAAGTTCGACAACAACGCCGCCCGGTAGGCGCGGTTGCGCAGCGCCGTGCGGACGGTCACCTTGGCACCCTCATCCGGCGCGGGCGCGGCCAACGACGAGTGCCGCAGGCTGATGAACACCACCGCGGCCGCCACCAACAGGGCGGCGCCGTATATGACGAACGGAGCGCTGAGGCCCAGGCCCGCGGTCATGCTCCCCAGCACCGGCCCGCCGACCGAGCCGACCAGGAACGCCGAGGAGAACATGCCGGCCACGCGGCCGCGGGCGTCCTCGGGGCTGATCCGGATCATCAGCCCCAGCGCCGACACGAAGAACATCGTCGAGCCGATCCCGCCCAGCGACCGGAACAGCAGCAGCTGCCAATACGTCTGCGCGAACGCACAGGCACCGGTGGTGACGGCGACGATCAGCAGTCCCCACACGTAGATCCGACGCTCGCCCAGCCGCTGGATCAGCACACCGGTGGCCGGCGCGAAACACAGCCTCATCAGTGCGAACGCGGTGATGACGAACGTCGCGGCGCTGATGCTGACCCCGAAGTGGCGGGCGTAGGCCGGCAGCACCGGCGCCACCACGCCGTAGCCGAGCGCGATGACGGCGTTGGCGACGATCAGGACCCAGACTTCACCAGGCAGCTTCGCCTTGGTCTGACAGTCATCCTCCGTAAGGCTCACCCAATGACTGTATTAACCACGTCCTTGGCGGCCTCCTGCACCTCCGCAAGATGGTCGGGGCCGAGGAAGGACTCGGCGTAGATCTTGTAGACATCCTCGGTGCCCGACGGTCGGGCCGCGAACCAGGCGTTCTCCGTCGTGACCTTCAGCCCGCCCAGCGGCGCGCCGTTGCCCGGCGCGGAGGTCAGCTTCGCGGTGATGGGTTCACCGGCCAGCTCGGTGGCGCTGACCTGCTCGGG
This sequence comes from Mycobacterium sp. DL99, assembly GCF_004762045.1. Lineage (GTDB taxonomy): Bacteria > Actinomycetota > Actinomycetes > Mycobacteriales > Mycobacteriaceae > Mycobacterium. The sequence continues at coordinate 2,129,423 of NZ_SJOM01000007.1, read as the reverse complement.
CGACAGTTTCGCCAGCCGCGCCTTCTGCTCGCGGTCGGCCGGCGCGTCGATGCGCGCATACGTGGGCGACCCGTAGCGTTCGGCCAGTTCGGCATACCGCTGCGACGGCGTCGACCCGGTGATCGCCAGGATCTCCGAGGCCAGCAGCGCCAGGATGATGCCGTCCTTGTCGGTGGTCCACGTCGACCCGTCCATTCGCAGGAACGACGCCCCGGCACTCTCCTCGCCGCCGAAACCGATGCCGCCGCCGATCAGCCCGTCCACGAACCACTTGAACCCGACCGGCACCTCGACCAGCTTGCGATCCAGCCCGGCCACCACCCGGTCGATGATCGAACTGCTCACCGCGGTCTTGCCCACCGCGGTGGCCGCCGGCCAGTTCGGCCGGTGGGTGTAGAGGTAGTCGATCGCCACGGCGAGGTAGTGGTTGGGATTCATCAGTCCGCCGTCCGGGGTGACGATGCCGTGCCGATCGGAGTCGGCGTCGTTGCCGGTGGCGATCTGATAGGAATCCCGGTTGGCGATGAGCCCAGCCATGGCATTCGGTGAGCTGCAGTCCATCCGGATCTTGCCGTCGGTGTCCAGGGTCATGAACCGCCACGTCGCATCCACCAGCGGGTTCACCACGGTCAGGTCCAGGTCGTACCGCTCGGCGATCGCGCCCCAGTAGTCCACGCTGGCCCCGCCGAGCGGGTCGGCACCGATGCGGATGCCCGCGGCGCGGATCGCGTGCAGATCCACCACATTGGCCAGGTCCGCGACATAGTCGTCCAGGTAGTCGTGGCGCTGGGCCATCTGCAACGCCCGCGACAGCGGCATGCGTTTGACCGATTTGAAGCCCTCACGCAGGATCTCGTTGGCGCGCTTGGCAATCCACCCGGTGGCATCGGTATCGGCGGGACCGCCGTTGGGTGGGTTGTACTTGAAGCCGCCGTCGCGCGGTGGGTTGTGCGACGGGGTGACGACGATGCCGTCGGCCAGGTCGGCGTCACGGCCGCGGTTGAACGTCAGGATGGCGTGGCTGACCGCGGGGGTCGGGGTATAGCGATCGGCCGAATCGATCATCGCCACAACATCGTTGGCGGCCAGCACCTCGAGTGCCGAGGCCCAGGCCGGTTCCGACAGGGCGTGGGTGTCGCGGCCGAGGAACAACGGGCCCGTGGTGCCCTGTGCAGCCCGGTACTCGACGATGGCCTGGGTGGTGGCCAGGATGTGGCCTTCGTTGAACGCCGTATCCAGACTGGAGCCGCGGTGCCCGGAGGTACCGAACACCACCTGCTGCGCAATGTCATCGGGGTCGGGCCGCCTGGTGTAGTAGGCGGTCGCCACCGCGGCGATGTCGATCAGATCCTCGGGTTGAGCCGGTTGCCCGGCACGGGGATTGGCAGCCATGGTTCCCGATTCTGCTCCCGAACGGATGTCGGTGCCCGCCAGTCGCGCAGTTGCCGCCATACTTTTACTTCATGTTTGGCCATGACCCCCGAGAATTGGCCGCGGTCTTCGTCGGCGGCGCCCTGGGCACGCTGGCGCGCGCCGTCCTGGCGGTGCTCGCGGCACCTCAACCCGGCCATTGGCCGTGGCCGACGTTCATCGTGAACATCATCGGCGCGTTCATGCTGGGGTACTTCACCACGCGACTGCTGGAGCGGCTGCCGGTGTCGAGTTACCGACGGCCACTGCTGGGTACCGGGGTGTGCGGCGGGCTGACCACGTTCTCCACGATGCAGGTCGAGACGATCACGATGCTCGAGCACGGAAACTGGGCGTTGGCCGCGGGCTACACCGCCGCCAGCATCGCCGCCGGTCTACTCGCGGTGGTCCTCGCGACCGCTCTGGTGCGCCGGGCCGCGGTGCGATGACCGCCGCCGTCTGGGCCGGGGTGATGCTGCTCGGCGGCGTCGGGGCGGTCTGCCGGTTCCTGCTCGACCGTGCGGTGTCCGCACGCCACACCCGGGGGTTCCCGTTCGGCACCCTGGCGGTGAACCTGAGCGGCGCCTTCCTGCTCGGCTTCCTCGGCGGCCTGGCCCTGGACCGGCACGCCGCGCTGCTGGCCGGCACCGCATTCGTCGGCTCCTATACGACGTTCTCCACCTGGATGCTGGAAACCCAGCGCCTGGGCGAGGAGCGCCGGATCTGGCCCGCGGTCGGCAACATCGTCGTCAGCGTGGTACTCGGCCTGGCCGCGGCGTGGCTCGGCATGTCACTGGGGAGCCGGCTGTGACCACCACCGACTACCTCAAGCTGACCGCGTACTTCGCCGAGCGGCTGCGCCACGAGCACCGCTTCGTCGCCGATGCGCTCCTGGACCTGTACGGAGCCAGCGACATCGCGATCAGCGTGATGCTGCGCGGGATCTCCAGCTTCGGTCCACACCACCACCTGCGCACCGACGAGACACTGAGTGCCTCAGAGGATCCCCCGATCGCGATCGCCGCTGTCGATGCGGCCGACAAGATCTCCGCGCTGGCCGAGCAGACGGTGGAGCTGCTTCCCCGTGGCCTGATCACCCTGGAGCGGGCCCAGCTGGTCCGCCGCCAGTCGCCGGCCCCAACGGTTACCGACGTCTGCAAGCTGACGGTGTACGTCGGCCGTCATCACCGGGTCGCCGGTATTCCGGCCTACCGCGCGGTGTGCGATCTGTTGCACCGGCGCGGCTTCGCCGCGACCACGGTGTTTCTCGGGGTGGACGGGACCGCCCACGGCCAGCGTCGACGCGCCGCGTTCTTCAGCCGCAATGCCGAGGTGCCGCTCATGATCATCGGGCTGGGAACCGGGGCGCAGGTGAATGCGGTGCTGGGCGAACTCACCGAGCTGCTGGAGAACCCGCTGCTCACCGTCGAACGGGCGCAACTGTGCAAGCAGGGCGGGCAGCTGCTGACCCGGCCGGCCGCGCTGCCCGGCGCCGACGCTCAGGGCCGTCCGCTGTGGCAGAAGCTGATGGTCCACACCGCCGAAACCGCACAACATGACGGGGTGCCGATCCACCGGGCCATCGTCCGCAGGCTGCTGGAGTCCAATGTGGCCGGCGGCGCGACGGTGCTGCGTGGGGTCTGGGGTTACAGCGACGACGGTAAACCCCGCGGGGACAAGCTTTTCCAGTTGGGACGGCACGTCCCGGTGACGACCATCGTGGTGGACACCCCCGACCGGATCGCCGCATCGTTCGAGATCGTCGACGAAATCACCCGCGAGCACGGCGTGGTCAGCGCCGAGATGGTGCCCTCGGCAACGGTTGTCGATGCCGGACACCGGCACGGCGGGACCGATCTGGCGCGCTTCAGTTACTGACCTCACAGGCGACCTGGTAAGGCTAGCCTATCTTTCCTCCGGCGTGTACCGTGCCACCCCATGCAGTCGACAACATCCGAAGCGGTCAGCGCCGCTCTCACCGAGATCCTTCGTGACGACATGAATGTCGATGTCCGCCGGGTGACCAGGGAATCCCGACTCATCGACGACGTCGGCCTGGACTCGGTGGCGTTCGCCGTCGGCATGGTGGCGATCGAGGACAAGCTCGGGGTCGCCCTGTCCGAAGAAGACCTGCTCAGCTGCGACACCGTCGGCGATCTCGAGGCGGCCATCCTGGCGAAAGCGCCTGCCGCGCAGAGCAGCCAGTGAGCGTGCTGGCCACGGCGCTCGCCGCGTCGCTGACCACCACCGACGCCGACCTCGTGGTCTACGACCACGAGACACGCACCTGGGCCCGCCATCCATGGGGCCAGGTGTACACGCGCGCCGAGAACGTCGCCGAACAGATCGGCCAGGACGGTTCGACCGCAGTCGGCGTGGTCGGTGAGCCCACCGTGGAGGGCATCGCAACGGTCCTCGGCGCTCTGCTGGCCGGCGCGGCACTGTCCGTACTGCCCGGCCCGATCCGGGGCGCGGACGCGAATACCTGGGCGCAGTCCACGGTGAACCGGCTCTCCGACATCGGCGCGGGCACGGTGTTCAGCCACGGCGCCCACCTGGAGCTGCTGCGGACGGCCGAGACCTCGCTGAGGATCCACGACGACGGCGTCGTCGCCCACGCTCAACGCTCCACCACGCTGGCGCCGGGAACCGGCCCGGTCGCGGTCCTGCAGGGCACCGCCGGCTCCACCGGCACCCCTCGCACCGCCCAGCTGACGCCATCAGCGGTGCTGGCCAACCTGCGTGGGCTCAGCGATCGGATCAGCTTGTCGCACAGCGACATCGGATGCTCGTGGCTGCCGCTGTACCACGACATGGGACTGACCTTCCTGCTGGCCGGAGCGGTCAACGGCATCGAGGTGTGGCAGGCCCCGACAATGGCCTTCGCAGCCTCACCGTTCAGCTGGGTGCGGTGGCTCACCGAGAGCCGCGCCACCCTGACCGCCGCGCCGAACATGGCCTACGGCCTGATCGGCAAGTACTCCAGACGCCTGACCGATCTGGACCTGTCGGCCCTGCGGTTCGCGCTCAACGGCGGCGAGCCGGTGGATTGCGAGGCGACGCGCCGGTTCGGCACCGAACTGTCCCGCTTCGGCTTCAACCCCGGAGCCCTCTCACCGTCCTATGGGATGGCCGAATCATCCTGCGCGGTCACGGTTCCCGTGCCGGGGCACGGTGTGGTCCTCGACGAGATCACCGTCGCGACGGACGCCGGGTCCAATCGGCAGCAGCTCGCCGTGCTCGGTGACGCCATCGGCGGGATGGAAGTGCGCCTGCGGCCCGGCGAGGACAACGCAGGCATCGTCGACCGCGAGGTGGGCGAGATCGAGATCCGCGGCACCTCGATGATGTCGGGCTACCTCGGTCAGCCACCGCTGAAGCCTGACGACTGGTTCGCCACCGGCGACCTCGGCTACTTCGTCGACGGCGGACTGGTGGTCTGCGGGCGCACCAAGGAACTGATCACGGTGGCCGGGCGCAACATCTTCCCCACCGAGATCGAGCGAGTTGCCGCTCAGGTCAAGGGCGTTCGGGAAGGCGCCGTCGTGGCCGTGGGTGCCGGCGAGAAGTCGGTCCGCTCCGGCCTGGTGATCGCGGCCGAGTTCCGTGGACCCGACGAGGCCGGGGCCCGCAGCCAGGTCATCCAACAGGTGGCATCCGAGTGCGGCATCGTGCCCGCCGACGTGGTGTTCCTGACGCCGGGGTCGCTCCCCCGCACCTCCTCGGGCAAGCTGCGCCGCCTGGAGGTCAAACGACAATTGGAGACAGCGAAGTCATGACCGCGCTCACGCCAACGCCGGCCACCACCACGGTCGAGGAGTACCGAGACCTGCTGGATCGGGTTTTCGACGATCAGGTCAAGGCCTGGACCGCCGAAGCCGAAGAGACCGAGAGCTTTCCGCGCCGGCTCATCGAACACCTCGGCCGCAACGGGGTGTTCAGCGAGAAGTGGGGTGACGGTCAACAACCCGACGTGGCCAAGCTGATCGAACTGGCCTCCGCACTGGGCCGGACCGGTTCCTCTGGCATCGGTGTGGGTGTCAGCCTGCATGATTCGGCCATCGCCCTGCTACGCCGCTTCGGCAAATCCGACCACCTGCGCACCATCTGCGAACAGGCCGTCCACGGCGAAGCCGTGCTGTGCATCGCGGCCTCCGAGGAATCCGGGGGTTCGGACCTGCAGATCGTGGAGACCGAAGTCCGCACGGCCCGAGACGGATTCGAGATCAAGGGCATCAAGAAGTTCGTGTCCCTGTCGACGATCGCCGACCACATCATGGTGGTGGCCCGAAACGTCGACCACGATCCGACCAGCAGACACGGCAACGTCGTCGTCATCGCGGTGCCCACGTCGGCGGTCGAGATCCAGCCGCCCTATCGCAAGGTTGGCAACGGACCGCTGGCCACTGCTGCGGTGCACATCGACACGTGGGTGCCCGCCGATCATCTGGTGGCCAGGGCCGGCACCGGGCTGGCGGCGATCTCCTGGGGGTTGGCCCACGAACGCATGTCGATCGCCGGACAGGTCGCCGCAGGTTCACAACGGATCCTCGGAATCACGTTGGCACGCATGATGAAACGCCGGCAGTTCGGCCACACCCTCTATGAGCACCAGGCGCTGCGGATGCGGATCGCCGATCTGCAGGCTCGCGTCGACCTGCTGCGTTACGCCCTGGCCGGGGCAGCCGCGCAGGGCAAGCTCGATCTCCGAGCCGCCGCCGCCTTCAAGGTGACCGCCGCACGGCTGGGCGAGGAGGTCGCGTCGGAGTGCATGCACATCTTCGGCGGCTCAGGCTATCTCGTCGACGAGACGCCGCTGGGCAAGTGGTGGCGCGACATGAAGCTGGCCCGTGTCGGTGGTGGCACCGATGAGGTGCTGTGGGAGCTGGTGGCCGCGGCCATGAAGCCCGATTACGACGGCTACGCCGAATTCGCCGGCGCCTGAACCGGTTCTCCAGTTACCCGGCGTCGCCGAGGGCGTCGTCGGGTGTGCGCGGCAGCGCATAGAGGGCCATCCGCCGGTTGGACATCTGGTGCTCGCCCAGGAATTCACACCCCGCCCATTCGCACACCCGCCGGGCGCCGGTGTTGCGATGATCCGGATCGAACATGACCCGCCGGCAGTTCGGTTCGAGTTCGAACACGTTGGCCACGATGCGCGGCAACAGGATCGGGCCGATGCCGCGGTTGACGAATCTCAGATCGGCGATCGCGGCATGCATGCCGATGTCGTACGGATCGGCGGCGTAGCGGGGCGCGATGGAATCCTTGGCCGCCCGGTACAACTCGATGTACCCGACGGGCTTCCCGCGGAAGCTCGCGATGAAAGGCCGTGAGTATTCACCGTCGAGCTGAGCCTGCAGGTACCGGCGCCAGCGGTCCGGCGCCCAGTCGTACTCCCAGGCTTCCACCAGGTGCGGGCGGTTCATCCACTCCGACACCAGCTCGGCGTCGGCACCGGCGTCGGCCGGACGGATGTCGTACGGCTCAGCCAGGACCGGGGTGCGAGGGGCCTCGACGGCGCGCACCTCGGCGGTGATGTCGGTCAGCTCGCGCTTCAGTACGGGGGCCCCCGGCACGTCGGTCACGTCGGTATCGATATCGCTCATTTGAGCGCCGAGCCTACCGCAGCGAATGAGGGTAGGTTTACCTTCCTCCGGGCTCGAAGCTCAGGTCAGCAGCTTGGCCAGCACGGTCAGGTGGCTGAGGTCGAGTTCACGGGTGGCGGTCACCAAGGTGACCGGGCCGTCGCTGACCAACGCCCGCAACTCATCGAGAGCCGCGGCCTCCTCGCCGGACTGCAACTCCTGGGTGTAGCGCGCGACGAACTCGTCATACCGCTCCGGCTTATGGTCGTACCAGTGACGCAACTCCGTGGACGGGGCAACCGAGCGCAGCCAACGCCCTACCCGCGGATCGGCCTTCTTCAAGCCCCGGGGCCACAATCGGTCGACCAGGACCCGCTGCCCCTCATCAGGTTCCGGTTCGGTGTACACACGGGCCACCCGCACCCGGTTTTTTGGGGCCATGACATGCCATCGTAGGAGGCATGGGCCCGGACCGGTTGGCCGATCTACAGCGCTGGGAGGATTCCGGCGCACACTGGCACGTCCTCACCCGCACCGCCGACAGCCTCACGATCGCGTTACTGCGATGCGACGGCGGTGAGGAAGTGGACCGGTTCACCTCCACAGATCCGCGTCTCCTCGAATTCGTGGGTGCCCGGAGTTCCAGTGAGGACCCCGAACACCCCACCTGATCAACTGGCCGGGCCGAAGCGCGCCAGCCGGGCCAGGTGGTCGCGGTCCTCCACGCCGAGCTTGGCGAACATGCGGTACAGATGTCCGTCGACGGTGCGCACCGACACGCACAACTTGCCGGCGATCTGGCGGTTGCTCATCCCGATACCGACGAGAGTGGCGATCTCCCACTCACGCTCGGTGAGCGGCAGCGGGTCTCCGGCGCAGCACAGGGCCGGCGTCATCGCACCACTCTGGCCCGACAGCCACAATGCCCTGGCAGCCGATTCCAATTCACCGCCACGGCAGCCGGCCCCGGCATACTCCCTGGCCGCGTGGGCGGCCGCATCGGCGGCCAGCCCCAACGCACCGATCGCCTCGAACCGGTCCGTGGCCGCGACGAGTTGATCAGGATCATGGCGGGCGAGGCCGCGGCTGTGTGCGGCGATGGCCTCGGCCAGCCGGCCACCATGGCGGCGCGCCAGTTGCTGGATCCTGCGGTCACCCGCGGTCTGCCCGAATCGCAACGCCGTGTGCAGGGCCGTGAGCTCGACCGTGTTCATTCCGCCCGCTTTGGCGCACTGCGCCGCCCGGGCAGCGTGGTCCACGGCCGATCCCGTGTCACCGTTCGCTGCCGCCGTCCAGGCTCTGGCCAACTCCAGCTCGGGCCGGAACACCTCAAGCGGCCCGACCGCGGCAGACTCGGCCTGTAGCAACGCGGCGCCCGCGGCGGAGCCGTTACCGCGCATCCCCTCGGCTTGGGCCAGCCACGCGGCGACCACCATCAACCACCCCGGCGGGAGTACCTGCGGGGTGGTCCACACCGCGGCCTGCAGTGCTTCACCCGCCGAAGGCAGACAGCCGCGGGCCAACGCCACCCGCCCATTCAGCGCGGTGACGATGGCCTCGGCCTGCGGAGAACCGGCCGCCAACACCGCGTAGCGGTCACAGACCCGCTGCGCCCGTGCCAGATCCCCTTCGGCCGCGGCCGCCGCGACCTGTGCAAAGGCCAGCCAGTAACGCTGCGGCCCCGACTCGCAATCCTCGGCGGCCAATTCACCCGCCTGCGCCACCATGGCGACCTCACCCGGGCGACCAGACAAGGCCAGCGCACTCGAGGTGGCCAGTGCCGCCCATACGTCGGCCGTCGACCTGTTGGCCATCGACCACGCCTCAGCGCCGAGTGTTTCGATGCCCAGCGTGATCGCACCGGCAAGCTCACCGGCGAAGAACGCGAAAACCGCCTCCATCGCCACGACCAGGCTCAACGTCTGCGGGCAGTGCACCTGCCGCCGAATCATGGCGAGTGCGGAACGCGCGGCGTCAGGTCGGGCACACCCGAAGAACAGGTTGGATGCCCGCAGGCAGCCCCAACGCGCCAGCATCGGTTCGTCGTCGGCCGGTGGCACCGACCGGGCCAGTAACTCCTCGGCCTGCTCGCCGCGGCCCTGCCAGCTCATCGCGTCGGCCAGGACGATCGCCGCGGGCACCCCGGCGCCGTGATCCAGTGCGTATCGCGCCAGTTCTTCTCCCAGCGCCAGATTGGACATCGTGACCGCACTGGCCGCGGCGTCGGCGATGGCGCCCGGATCGGCCGGACCATTGCCTCCCGCCATGAATCGTGCCAGCTGTATGCGTCCCCGGACGTCAGGGAGCCGGCCGTTGTTCGGCGATTCCAGGTGCGCGCCCAGCAGGGCCGCCAACTGCGTATTGATCTGCCGGGAACGGGTTTTCGGGCACCGGCTGCGGGCCACCTCACCGATGATGGGGTGGCCGGGCTGCACGAGGGTGCAGGCCGCGTCGTTGAGCACCTGGATCGCTCCCCTGCGCTCGAGCCTGGCGATCGCGTCGAGGTCGCAGGCTCCCACCAACACGTCCCAGTCGAGCACCTCGGCGGTGGAGACCACCTCCATCACGTCGCGTTCGTCCGGTGTGAGGGTGTCGAACCGCGAATTGATCAGTGCGTGCAGATCGGCACTCGCCCGCAGCTGCCCGCGCAACCGCCAGCGTCCCTGCTCGCAGACGAACACCGCGTCGCCCAGGGCCGCGTTGAGCGAACCCCGGAGGTAGAGCGGACTTCCCGAGGAGAACCGGTGCAGTTCTCCGACCGCACGCTCGTCGACTTCGCCGCCCAACACCGCGGCAGCCAACTCAGCGGTCTGCTCCCGGGTGAAGGGTTCGAGGTCCAACCGCAGCAACAGCTGTTCTTTCCACAAGGCGGTCACCGCATCGGACGGAGCCGCGCCGTTCCCGATGGTGACGATCAGCCTCGGCGCGCCGTGCACGGCCAGTTGCTGGACCAACAGCGCCGACAACGGGTCGAGGTGCTGAGCGTCATCGACCACGATGACGAGGTCGGGATCGGTGGCCAACATCTCATGTGCCACGGCGAGCATCACCGTCGGGTCACGCGCGTCGGTCAGGGTGAGCGCGTGGCGAAATGCCCCGAGCGGCACCGCCTGCCCGGTCTCGGTGCCCAGCACATACCGGACGGCGCAACCGTCTGTCTCAAGGCCCTCAGCCAGTACGCGGGCCAGCGCCGACTTTCCCACTCCGGCCTTACCTGCCAAGACCACCCCGCGGGCGCCGCCCCGCAACGCCTGCGCGGCGTCGCGCAGTTCGGAATCCCGTGCGACAAACGGCCAGTCCGGCAAAAAACGACCCCCAGATGCTCTGCGGCGTTACCCGGGTGACGGTACGCCGGTGCAAGAATTCGTAACGGCTAATCACCGCCGCAGCAACGCGAATCCTTGCCTCAGAAAACACTTCTCGGGCCCACATGCCCATTGGGCGACTACCCCGCCGGTTCCAGCTCCCACACGCCTCGGCGCATCACCGCGGCGACGGTCAGATCAGCATCCAGTGCCACGAGATCGGCTGCGGCCCCGGGGATCAGGCCGCCACCGGGAAGGCCCAGCGCCCGCGCCGGGTTGATCGACGCCTGGCGAACACCGAGCAGCAGAGCCTCGTCACTCGTCAACCCGCAATGGGCCACGGCGAATCGAACCACCCGGTCCATGGTCGCCGTGCTCCCGGCGATGGTGTCGGTGCCGCCGACGAACGCGACCCCGTCCATCACGTCGACCCGCACCGGCCCCAGGTGATAACGCCCGTCGGACATGCCGGTGGCCGCCATCGCGTCGGTGATCAGCGAAACGCGATCCGGACCGACCGAACGCGTGACGTGCCGGTAGATGGCCGGATCGATGTGGACCCCGTCGGTGATGAGTTCGACGGTGACGGCGGGGTCTTCGAGCAGGGCGATCACCGGGCCCGGTTCGCGCCGGTCGATCGGACGCATGGCGTTGAACAGATGCGTGCCCACCGTGGCACCGGCCGCGATCGCTGCGCGGGTCTGCTCGTAGGTCGCCTCGGTATGACCCACGGCCACCACCACACCGGCGCCGACGAACTGCCGGATCGCCTCAAGCGCACCGCTACGTTCGGGCGCGATCGTCACCATCCGGATCGTCCCCGCGGCGGCGCTGAGCACCCGGTCGATCTCCGCCGGATCCGGGTCGCGCATGAGCGCGGGTTGATGGGCCCCGCACCGCACGGTCGACAGCCACGGACCTTCGAGGTGGATTCCGTCGATCCGCCCGGCCCGAACGTCCTCGGCCCGCGCACCGACCTGTTGCAGCAGATCGTCCGGGCTCGCGGTGACCAGGGAGGCGATCATGGTGGTGGTGCCGTGCCGCCGGTGCAGCGCCACAGCGGCCGACGTGTCGGCCTCCGATGGGACCGAGAAACTGCCGCCGCCACCACCGTGCGTATGGGTGTCGACGAAACCCGGCACGACGGTCACCGGGCCGAGATCACGATCGGCGGGCCGGGGTGGCGCACCCGCACCCACCGCCGTCACCCGGTCACCGGACACGTCAATCCATCCCGGCCGCAACAGATCTGCGCCCGTGATCAGCGTGCCGGCGGTCAGCAACATTCAAGTGCCCTGCCAATCCGGTTTCGAGCGGTAGGTCTCACGGTAGTAGCCGATCAGCTGAAGCCGCTGTGCCGCAGCGTCATCGAGCAGCACCGTGACATGCGGGTGATGCTGCAGGATGGTCGCCGGCCACATGGCACTCACGGCACCCTCGACCAGATGGTGCACCGCTTCGGCCTTACTACGGCCGAGCCCCACCAGGATCACGTGCCGGGCCGCCATGATGGTGGCCAGACCCTGGGTCAGGCAGTGCGTCGGCACCGCGTCCAGATCGCCTCCGAAGAACCTGGCGTTGTCGAGGCGGGTCTGCTGCGTCAGCGTCTTGATCCGGGTGCGCGACGCCAGCGAGGACCCGGGCTCGTTGAAGCCGATGTGTCCATCGGTGCCGATGCCGAGGATCTGTAGGTCGACCCCACCCGCGCCGCGGATGGCGTCCTCGTATGCCGCGCATGCCGCCGGAATGTCGCTCGCCAGGCCGTCGGGGCCCAGCACCGCACCCGGGGCGAAGTCGACGCGCGAGACGAACACGGTGTCGATCACGTTGCGGTAGCGCTCAAGATGGTCGGCGGGCAGGCCGACGTACTCGTCGAGGGTGAACCCGCGGGCCTGCCGGAACGAGATCTGCCCCGCGGTACACCGCGCGATGAGCTCGTCGTAGATCGCCAGCGGTGACGAGCCGGTGGCAAGGCCCAGAACCGCGTCCGGTTTGCGGTCCAACAGCGCGCCGACCGCATCCGCGGCCACGCCGCCGATCTTCGCGGCATCGGCGAGGATGATGACTTCCATCTACTTGTTCGCCGTGAAAAGGTCCGCACCCGAGTCGATGTCGGCTCCGGCGGCCACCGGCCCGGCCACGGTCACATTGCCGGGCTCACGCTCGTCCATGACCACAACGGGGACAATCGGATTCAGGCCTTTGGCCTCGACGGCCGGCACGTCGTAGGTGATCACCACCTGGCCGGCGGTGACCTCATCCCCCTGACTCACGTGTGCTGTGAAGCCTTCGCCGTTCAGCGCGACGGTGTCCAACCCGAGGTGGACCAGGACGCCGACATTGTCGGCGGTCATGATCACGTAGGCGTGCGGCATCAGCTTCAACAACTTGCCGCTGACCGGGGCAACCGCGTCGATCACGCCCCGTGGGGGGTCCACGGCGGCGCCGTACCCCACCATGCCCGCCGAGAACACCGGGTCCGGAACATCCTGGAGTGCCACTGCGCGCCCGGCGACCGGGGCGAGTACTCGCGTGCTGCTCACTGTGCGGCTCCTTTGTGGCGGGGGGCTCGTGCCCCAACAATACGAGCGTGACCGAAAGACGGCCGCGAGTTTACGGGTTCTCGTCTAAGCTTCCGCACAGCTTCGCGGCGGGTCGCGCCGGGTGGCCAGGAGGGCGAGAAGGCGATGAGCGGTACGACGAAATCTGAAGGTGCACAGGAGAAATCCGGTCTGCACATACCCGCTTTCGCGCAGCTGCAACGACTCGGCAAGAGCCTCATGTTGCCGATCGCCGTGTTGCCCGCCGCGGGCATCCTGCTGCGGCTGGGCCAACCCGACCTGCTGGGCCGGATCGACTCCCCCGTCATCGGCCCGTTCTTCAAGGCGATGAGCGCCGCCGGCGATGCCCTGTTCACCAATCTGCCCCTGCTCTTCGCGGTCGGTGTCGCGATCGGCTTCGCCCGCAAGGCCGACGGCTCGACGGCGCTGGCCGCGGTGGTCGGTTATCTGGTGATGGCCGCGGTGTTCAAGACCATGTCCCCCATCGTGCTGGCCGGCGAAGTGGACAAGGCCGGCGATCAGGCCCAGATCAACTACAGCGTGTTCGCCGGAATCGTGGTGGGTCTGGTGACGGCATGGCTGTTCGACCGCTACCACACCATCCAATTACCGTCCTATCTCGGCTTTTTCGGCGGGCGACGTTTCGTCCCGATCGTGGTGTCCCTGGCAAGTCTTTTCATCGCCTTCCTGATGAGCTACTTCTATCCGATCTTCGACGCGGGACTGACCGGGCTCGGCCGGTTCATCGGCGGCAGCGGCGCGCTGGGGGCATTCGTCTACGGATTCGCCAACCGCATGCTGATTCCCCTGGGCCTGCACCACATCCCGAACTCTTACGTGTGGTTCATCTACGGCGACTATCAGAACGCGGACGGCACGGTGGTCACCGGTGAGCTCACCCGGTTCGCGGCGGGCGACCCGACCGCGGGCATCCTCACCTCGGGGTTCTACCCGGTGCTGATGTTCGGTCTACCCGCCGCGGCGCTGGCGATGATCCTCGCCGCGAACAAGAAGCAACGCAAGGTTGCGGTCGGCATCCTCTCGGCGGCCGCCCTCACCGCGTTCCTGACCGGCGTGACCGAACCGCTCGAGTTCGCGTTCATGTTCGTGGCGTTCCCGCTCTACGTCATCCATGCGGTCCTGACCGGGCTGTCCCTGGCGATCGCCTATCTGCTCGACATCCACCTGGGCTTCTCGTTCTCGGCCGGACTCCTCGATCTGCTGCTCTACGGCGGTGCGCCCGCGGCGAAGAACATCTGGCTGCTGGTCGTGATGGGAGCGGTGTTCTCGGTCGTCTACTTCGTGATGTTCTACATCGCGATCAAGAGGTGGAACATGCTCACACCCGGCCGCGAACCAGAGACGGAGTTCGAGGCCGAGGAACAGGCCAACCTCGGCGAGGGTGCCGACTCCGCCACCACCGTGCCGACCGGCGGCACCGGCACGCTCACCGCACCTGCGCGAGCAGACACTCAGGCCGAACAGATCATCGCCGCGTTCGGCGGCCGGGAGAACCTCGTCAATGTCGACGCCTGCATCACCCGGCTCCGCATGGAAGTGGCCGACAAGACCAAGGTCGACCAAGACCGGCTGAAGGCCCTCGGCGCGGCAGGCGTCATCGAGGTCGGTAACAGCGTTCAAGCGGTGTTCGGCACAGGTTCCGAGGCGCTGAAGAACGCGATCGTCGACAGCTTGTAGCCCTACGCACCCGCCTCCTTCGGCGAATCCGTGCCGGGCTCCCCCTCGGCGCGTGTCTCGGGCTGACGGGTCTGACGGGTCGCGGGTTCAACTCCGACCAATCGCTCGAAGAGCGCGCGATAGTGGACGATCGCCTCGCGTTGCGCCTCGGTTCCGATGTCGCCCTGCTCTTGCGCCAGGTGAAGGATGTGCGCCGCCCGATAGTGCTCGACCACTTCAGGGTGATCCACGGACACATCTGCGGCACGCTGCTCGAAATCGTCTATCGGATAACCGCGTTCGCGCATCACCTCGGTCACCAGGCGATCGGCGTCACCGACCGATCTCGACGGATTGTCGACGAACCCGGTCTGCGTCACGCCCCACGCCTCGACGTATCGCGCCCGGGACTCCGGCGTCAGCTCTTTGACGTCCAACTTGTCGTGCTTGCGTTCGCGCGCTCGCAGTTCCCGCTCGCCGGCACGCTGACCACCGGCTGTTTCGACGGCGTGCTCATACTCCGGCCCGAACTGATCCTTGAGCCGTTCGCTCCGCTTCTGACGCATCATCGATGCGGCAACGACCACCGCGAGCAGCACGATCACCACGGCGACCACAGCGATGACGATCCAACTCCATGTAGGCATTTCCAGACCTCCTGCGGCAAGGAGTACCCGCGCACCGTCGACAGAAACGTCAATTCCCGATTGGGTCCGACGTCAGCGGCAATAGGACCTGGTGGCGTAGTCCAGCGCCCGCCGATACAGCGGATCCAGATCTCGGGCCGCGGCCACGCCATCGACGGCGCTCGCCAGGTCGCCCGGGCATGACGGTGAGTGCAGGGTCGGCCACTGGTCGGCGATCTCGTTCACCATCGTGTGGTTGAGCGCATCGATGGCGGTTCTCGACGCCGCGAGATCGGGCGCGCTTGTGGGAGCGGTTCCCGGATCCAGCTTCCATTGCGCGAACAGACCGTCCTCCACTGCGACGGTCGCGTCGATCTGATCCCGGAACACCTGGCCCACGTAGGCCGGGTCGATGTGCCGACTGCCGGCCTCGGCCGTGGTGGCATCGATGACCTGCTGTTCACGGCGCGGGTCTTCGATCGGTCCGCCGGTGCGAAACTTGTTGGCGGCCACAGGGTCTGCGGTCTGAAGGCGCTGCGCTGCGGCGTCCACCAACGGCAGCAGCGGGCTCGCGTCCTGCGCGCGGGCGAGTGGAGCGCCGCACAGCGCCGCGAGCGTCAGTACGCCGACCGTCGCGAATCGGGCGAGCATCAGAGCTTGGAGAAGCAGGCGTCGTTGGATTCGTCGTTGGGAATGGACGCATTCTGGCTGGAGAACTTGCCCACCACGCCGGAGTCGGTCACCGAGACGCTGTCCGCATGAATCCCGAGCGGGTAGGCCTCGTTCAGCTTCGTCATGAGGCTGTCGAGCGCCGTCTGCACGGTGTCTTTCTCGAAGGGCCCGCTGACGTCGGTGATCTGCAGATCGAGGTTTCCGTTGTTCACCACCGGTTTTGCAGTCACCTTGGTGTCCCCTACCGCCTCCATGGTGATGGTGCCCGCGGACGGATCGGTGCTGACATCGGTGACCAGGGAGCCGACGCCGGGCAGGTTCTCGGCCACCGTGTTCTTGATCCCGGCAGTCGTCCAGGTCAGTGTCGCGCTCAACGATCCGATGGTGCCCTTGGAATCCTCGGTGCCCTGTAAGCGGATGTCGGACAATGCCACGTCCGCCGTCATGCCCTTGGCGGCCTGCACCTGCTTGCCGCCGGTTTCCACCGAGATGTTGGTGTAGTGGCCGGTGATGTGCTGCCACAGGAAAGGCGGCTTGACCCCGAACGAGACCGAGGCACTGTCCTCAACGACACATTCGGCGACGGCGACGAGAACCGAGCCGGCCTTGTGCCGGGCGTACAGTTCGGCGCCCGTCAGTCCGATCATCGCAAGTGCGACGACCATAACGGCGGCCAGGATGATCGCCTGCGGGCTGCGCCACCGTGACGACGGTTTCGCCGGCTCAGGCGGCGGCCGATTGGGCTCGACCGGGGGCAGCGGCGGCGGAGGTGGTCCCCCGGGCCGGGGCGCGACCGGCGGACGGTTCTGCACGATTTTCTCGGTCGCGGGCTCTGGGGGTCTGAATTTCTCGGTCGCGGCCTCCGGCGGCTGACTGCGGGCCCGGATCTGTTCGGTCGGAGCCTCCGACCGCCCGGGACGGGGCAGCCGCCGGGTGGCCGGATCGGGCGGCGGCACAGGGCCGCGTCGTTGCCAGCCGGGTTCACCGGGGCGTTGCGGCGGTGTCGGCACCTCCGCAATTCTGCCCCATCACCCACGCGGTCAGCCGTGTGGCGCGCCTGTGGGTTCGCTCCTCATTCCCGCTCACCCGCCAGTTCCTGCGCCACCGCATCGGGCAGTTGTTGCAGGCCAGCGGGATTAACGGTGGCCCCTGCAGCGATCGACAATCCAGCGATGAGCACACAGATCACGGTGTAGGCAAGGCTGCCGATGGGGTCGCCGTCGGCGGTGACACCGTCGACCGCGCCGAAGTACGCCGGCAGAGCAGTCAGCCACAGCACCGTCATGACCGCCAGATATACCGCGGCGTAGCGCAGGATGAGCGGGTTCGAATAACGCACTGTTGCCGGGTCGCGGTCCCGGCGCAGGCTCGACCACTGATTGAACAGCACCGGAATCGCCACCACGGTGAGCACGACGAGTTCGGCGGCGTAGACCACCCCGCCGACCGTGGTGCTGCCCGAGATCGACGCGGCGAGCGTGGCGGGCAGAGGCAGCACCGCGGTTCCGATCGACGCCAGGACGCCGACCACGATGGTGCGGCCCACGATCTGCAGGCCGGTGAACGTCTTGCCGTCCTGGACGTGGCGGCCGACGAACAGCTGCACGCAGAAGGCCAACGACATCGGCCACAATGCCGCGAACACGACCACGCTGGGCAGCGGCACCGAGGCGAAGAACGGCTGGTTCATCGGATGGTCCAGCGCCCACTCCCACCACCGCAGCTGCGGACCGATGTGGTCGAAGATCTCGTAGAACGCGTGGTGGACGAACCCGACGCAGATCGCGCCGACCAGCACACCGCGCCGGCGGAAGATCCCGAGAATCCGGACGATCTCGTATGCCACCGTGGCCATCATCGGGTAGATCGCCACGATGTACAGCGGCAGCCGGCCCCACAGGAAGTCGACGGTGAACACGTTGTGCGCGAACATCGTGTCGACGTGGTCGGCGATCCCGAACGCGCCGGGGAAATACAGTGGCGGTTCGATGATCAGCAGATAGGCGATGGCACCGAACCACAGCACCAGGTTGGTCGGATCGTTGTGACGGCGCAGTCGCACGATGGCGTACACCAGGGCCAGCACCGCGCCGACGATCACGGTGATCTCCAGCACCGGCAGCGTCCAGTTCTCCAGCCCGAACGGGTTGCGGAACTCGACCAGACCCCCGGCCGTGTCACACGAAAAGCCCATTCGCTCAGCCAAACCCGAGAAAGTCGGGGTGCACAGATCAGACATCGGCGGTATCCACCTTCTGGCTCGGGGTCTGGTCGGCGGTGTACCACAGCGTGACGTCGTAGCCGTCCTGATAACGCTGGAACCACTCGTCAGCCAAGACCGGCAGCTTCTCGTGGGCCGGGTTGTGGCCCGGAACCTGGCTGCGGACCACCCCTACCAGGGCAGTCAGCATCTCGCGCACCGGCAGGTGGGCGAACGCGTTGTCGAATGGACCGTCGTAGGGCGCCTTGGTGAACGGAAGTTTTTGCAGGATGGCCTTTTTCCGTGCCTGCATGCCGAACATCGACACCGCGTCGATCTGGCGTTCTTCCAGGGGGACGTGCTTGTTGAAGCCCTCACAGGCGATCTTGAGCACGGCCCACACGTGCTTGAAGATCGACGGGGCAACCCGCATGCGGTACCACGGGTCGTCCACCACCGCGTCGTAGATGATCAACGCCGAGCTGCGGTGCTCGACCTCTTCGACGAAGTGCCACAGGAACAGTGACGCCACCCGGTCATCCCCCGGAGCGAACAGCGTGTCGTCATGATCGAGCATCAACTTGAAGACCGGCGTGAACGTCGCCTCCAGATCGGCGGTGTATGCCAACCGGTACTTCAGCGGCGTCTCGGCGGCGAGGTCGTCGAACGCCTTGATCACCTCGTCGAGGGTCTCCTTCAGGGCCGGGTACGTCTTGATCAGTCCCTTGGCGTGCTGACGGTGGGCCATCGAGTGCTGGCCCTCCTGCCGCACGAAGGCCTGTGCCTCCTCGGCCACCGCCGGATCGGTGATGAACGGCATGGCCTCGGTAATCATGTGGCCGATCATCTTCTCGAACGCGATGGCCAGGAACGACACCGCGTTGGCCATCGACGAGAACGCCGGGTTCGTCTCGTTCCACAGGAACGGGACGCGGTGGTCCGCGAACGCGAACCTCATCTTCCGCACGATCAGATCCGTCATCGGTGCCACCTCGCCTTGTCTTGGACTCTCGAACCGCGGCTGCCTGCTGATCGAGACCAATCATACAAACAACGCCAGGTTTGTATGATTACTACACGCGGATGCGGCCCGTCAACGATGGGTGGCGATATCCTGCAGGGGTGTTGCCTGCGAGGAATCCAGACTGTGGCGCGTAGGCGTGGGTGGGACGGGCAACCGCCCGGCAGCGACGAAGAGGCCTCGGAACGGATCGTGGCCGCCGCGGTGCGGTTGATCGCCGAGACCGGCACCAGCATCAGCATCGCCGATGTCGCGGCATCGCTCGGCGTCATCCGCCAGACCGTGTACCGCTACTTCCCCACGGCAGAGGCCCTGATGCACGCGGCGGCCATCGCCACGGTCGACGGATTTCTCGACCGGCTCGCCGAGAGCGTGCGCGGCATCACCGATCCCGCCGAGGCGATGACCGAAGGCGTCATGTTCACCTTGGCGGAGGTCACCCGGATACCGCACCTGCGCATCATGCTGTCGGGGCCCCAGGCCGCAGCCAGTTCGGTCAATGTCGCATCCGACGAAGGCCAGGCGTTCGGTATGCGGATGATCACGCGCTTCGACGTCGACTGGGAGAAATACGGGTACGACGAATCATCGCTGCGCGACCTGGTCGAATTCACCCTGCGCACGATGCTGTCGTTCTTCGTCGCACCGAACGACCCCGCCCGCAGCCCCGAGGAGCTGCGGCGCTTCGTCAGACGCTGGCTGGGCGGGTCGATTCTGGCGCAGCCTGCCGATGGTTCGCGATGACGTCGCCGAACACCGCCGGGATCAACCGGTTGAAGATGTCGGCGCGCTCCCATTGCAGGAAGTGACCGGCACCCGGAACCACCAACGGCCCAATGCGATTGAGAAACGCGCGCTCGGTGCAGGGAACGAAGTCCTCGCCGACCACATGATCGTCGGGACCGTAGAGCACCAACGTGGGCACCTCGACCGCATCCATCAACGGGATCTCGGACATGGCGCGGCCGTAGGCGAGTTGGTAGGACGCCCAGCCGGCCCGTAGCCGTGCCTCGTGGGCGAACGGCTCGGTCATGAAATCCACGTCGGACTGGGTGAACGCGTACGCCGAGCCCCACAACCGATTGGTGTACATCGCCGCCACCCACTGCCTGCGGGCTTCGGGCGTCGTCAGCATCGCAGCGAGCTCGTCGGGGAAAGCACCCTGCATCCACCGGTAGTCGCCGGTCGGGTCGGCCGCGCCGCCGACCGATGCCGGATGCTGGGTGCCGATTCCCGAGTAGTCGACGGCCATGGGCGGCACAGTGTTGAAAACACAGAAACCCGTGACGAATCCGGGAAATCGGTGAATCAGGTCGGTGCCCACGACAGCCCCGACATCACTCGCGGCGATCAGGCAGGAGTCGTGCCCCAGCTCGTCATGCACCAACGCATACAGATCGCGGGAGTACGTGACGATGTCGTGCTGGTCGTCGGGCGGGATCGCGCTGTCCCCCACGCCGCGCAGGTCCGGGACGATGACCTCGAAGCCGGCCGCAGCCAGGGCCGCGATGTTGCGCCACCAGATCCGCTTGGTCTCGGGATACCCGTGCACCAGCAGCAGGGGCACACCGCCGATACCCTCGCGGACGAATGCCAGCGAAACCCCTTCGGCGACAACGGCAGTATGGATGGCGAACGCGTCAGCGGCCGGTGCCGGAGGCTGCGCCGGCCGCTGACGCGGGTCGTAGCGGAAAGACACCTATCAGCGGGTCCCGCGCACCAGACGCCCCGGGCGGGCACCTGTATCGACACCGTGACGGCGGGTCACCGCGCCGCTCACGATTGTCGCGTCGTAACCACTTGCGCCCTGTACCAACCGTTTTCCGCCGGCGGGCAGGTCATACGCCATCCTCGGCGCATGCAAGGTCAGCGCGTCCAGGTCGATGACGTTGATGTCGGCCTTCTTGCCCACGCCGATCACGCCGCGGTCCGACATGCCGTAGAGCTGCGCGGTGTCGTGCGACTGCTTACGGATCACGTACTCCAGTGGCAACTTCTCGCCGCGATGACGGTCGCGGGCCCAGTGCGTCAGCAGGAACGTCGGGTACGAGGCATCGCAGATCATGCTGCAGTGCGCGCCGCCGTCGGACAGGCCCAGCACACCCGCAGGATGGGTGAGCATCTCGCGGATCGCATCGTGGTTACCGTCGGAATAGTTGAACATCGGGTACATCAGCATGGCGCCGGCGTCGGCCTCGAGCATCAGGTCGTACATCGCCGTCAGCGGGTCGACGCCGCGCTGTTTGGCGATGGCCGCGACGGTATGCTCGTCGGTCGGTTCGTAGTCCGGCGGTTCCCCGATGTGGTACAGCCGATTTGCCACATTCTGCGCCAGCATGAACATGCCGTCGAACAGCTTGTTCGGGTCGATCGGCAGGTCTTCCTCAGCCAGGATCGCGGCGCGCACCTTCGGGTCCGCGAGCCGCTCCGCGAGCTCCTCGCGGGTGCATTCGGCCTGCAGGCGCCGGTAGGTCGGGCGATGGGTGAAGGCGTGGTGGCCGGGGAAGCCCAGCAGCATGCCGAACGGTCGCGCCGCCACCTGCGGGAACAACCGGCTGCCGGCCTGGTGCGCCGCCGCCGACAGGTCGAGCTGGTCGCGCCACAGGTTGGGGTCGGCGTCGACCTGGATCAGGGCGAAGCTGAGCGCGCAGTCGATCTCTTCACCGAGACGGCGCATCCATTCGAGTTCCTTCTTGGGTGCGACGATGTCTTCACCGGCAGCCCCCTGCGGAGCCAGCTCGAACACCGCCGCGCCACCGGCCGCCGTGGCCCGGCCCAGGGCGAACAACTCGTCCTCGGCGGCGAAGGTGCCGGGCACCGGCTCGCCGTCCATCGCGGTGTGCGCGATGGTACGCGACGATGAAAAACCAAGTGCCCCAGCTTCGATGGCCTCCTGCACCAGCTTCGCCATGGCCTTGATGTCATCGGGGTTCGCCGGCTCGTTGCGGGCGCCGCGCTCGCCCATCGCGTAGGCCCGGATCGCACCGTGGGCGATCTGGGTGCCCATGTCGACGGCCAGTTCGCGCTGTCCGATCACGTCCAGGTATTCGCCGAAGGTTTCCCAGCCCCAGGTGATGCCCTCGGTCAGGGCCGTACCCGGGATGTCCTCGACGCCCTCCATCAGGGAGATCAGCCACTCCTCCTGGCCGGGACGCACCGGCGCGAAGCCGACGCCGCAGTTGCCCGCCACCACGGTGGTGACGCCGTGATTGCTGGACGGCTCGAGCACGGCGTCCCAGGAGACCTGCCCGTCGTAGTGGGTGTGAATGTCGACGAATCCGGGGGCGACGATCTTGCCTGTGGCGTCGATGGTTTCGGCTGCGTCGCCGCCCAGAGCCGGGTCGCCGGCGCCGCGCCGATGCACCTCGACGATCTTGCCGTCCTTGATCGCGACATCGGCGGTGAACCGGTCCGCACCGGTCCCGTCGACGACAGTGCCGCCGGTAATTTTGAGATCGAACACGTTTCTGCTCCCTTGAGGCGTTCAGGCCGCTACGGTGGCAATGTAACACCGTTACATTGCCACCGTCCCGAGTTTGTCCTTCTCAATGGGAGGCACCTCCATGACCCTGAGTTCCACGCACACCGACGACCCGAGACGCGTGGACGCGATCGGCGACCCGCCGGCACGTCCCACGCTGGTGCCGGCCGATCGCTACATCTCACCGGCGTTCGCTCAACTCGAAGTGGAACGCATGTGGCCGCGGGTGTGGCAGCAGGCATGCACGGTCGACCATGTCGCCGAACCCGGCGACTACTTCGAATACCGTTGCGGCCCCTACTCGGTTCTCATCATCCGGGGAGATGACGGCGAGTTGCGCGCCTTCCAGAATGCCTGTCGTCACCGCGGCAACGCCCTGTGCACCGGTGCCGGTTCCTCGCTGCGGGAATTGAAATGCGGCTATCACGGCTGGACCTGGGATCTGGCCGGCGCGCTGAAACGGATCCCGAACCGCAAAGGGTTCGGGACGGTGCACATGTCCGAGTTCCCACTGGCTCCGGTGCAGGTGGACACCTGGGAACGACTGGTCTTCGTCAACCTCGACCCCGACGCGATGTCCCTCGCCGACTATCTGGAGGCGGTCCCCGGCGATATCGCCTGGTGCGGCCTCGGCGACTTCCGTTGCTACGCAACGATGACCATCGACGTCGATGCCAACTGGAAGACCATCGCCGACGGTTACAGCGAGACTTATCACGTCCAGACCCTGCATCCCGAACTGCACCGGTGCATGGACGATGTGTACGCACCGCAGAAGATCTGGGGTCACACCGGTAAATCCGAATCCCTCTACGGAGTTCCGAGCCCGCGACTCGCGGGATCGCTGAGCGACGAGGAGGTGTGGGACGCCTACGTGTACACCCAGGGAGCCCTGATGGGTCTCGCCGAAGGTACGCCGTTCCCCCGTGACCGGCAGGCCCCTGGCCAGACGGTGGCCGACGTGATCGCCACGCAGATCAAGGAATTCGCGGCCGGACGCGGTGTCGACATCGGCTGGGCCAGCACCGACCAGGTGATGTGCCTGCACCAGTACAACGTCTTCCCCAACCTGACCCTGCTGGCCAGCGCCGACCATCTCACGGTGATGACGTCGTTGCCCGGACCTGACCCCGACCGGGGGCAGCTCGTGATGACGCTGATGGCCCGCATGCCGGCGCAGGCACCCCGGGTCCGGCCGACGGACGTCCGCATGGGCGCCGACGAAGCTCACCCCGGCGTGGTGATGAGCCAGGACATCGCCGTACTGACCGGCCTCCAGCGCGGTCTGCACCAACCGGGGTTCACCCATCTGGTGCTGTCGGCGGAGGAGCGGAGAATCATCAACATGCACCGCAATCTCGAGCGCTACCTGGACCTGCCCGAGCCCGAACGCATCTCCGAGGCGGAAGCCGGCCGATGAGCCCGAAGGCAAAGCCGATCGACGCCGAGGTCATCCTCGACGCGGCCGCAAGTCTCATCGAATCCGATGGGGTGGAGGCGTTCTCGATGCGCGGGCTCGCCGAGCGGATCGGCGTCGCCGTGACCTCGATCTACTGGCATGTCGGGGGCCGTGACGCGCTCTTCGACAGCCTGGTCGACCGCCTGGTCGCTGAGATGGCCGGACTGCCCATGGAGGGCGAGGATCCGGTGAATCGGATCGCCGCGCTTGCCCGCAACCAGCGCAGCCTGCTGATCCGCCGCCAGCATCTGCTGGCGATCGCCCACGAGCGAGACCGGACACCGACGTTGTTCCTGCCGGTCCAGCAGAAACTCGCCGCCGAGCTGGCCGAGGCCGGCGTCACCGGAACCCACGCCGCACTGGTATTACGGGCCGTGCAGGTGCACGTGACCGCCTCTGCGGTGATGCTGTTCTCGGCGGTGCGGGGCCCTGCACACGAGGAGGAGGACCCGTCCCTCTGGACCGCCGACTGGCCCGATCAGGCGCTCGTCGCGGCCCTGCAGTCCCCCACCGACTACGACGCGGTGTTCGAATACGGCCTCGACGCGATGTTGGCTCCGCTGGGGCACATCAATGGTCGGGTCACGGCAGCACGGTCTTCATCAGCATGACGTTGTAGGCCGACCACAACGACAGGTTGTAATACAGTTCCTTGCCCGTCGACCACGGATGCAGGTACGGCGCGTAGATACCGCCCGGGATCTGTGATGAGGGCGCGATCAACTGCTCAGGTCCCCACGGCCCCTGCGGGGCCGGCGCGGTACGCATCACCACATCGTTCATCCCGTTGCCGTACATGACGAGGTACTGCTTGAGATACGTGTTGTACTGCGCGGACATCTCGCTCACCGGACCCGGGATCACCGGTGTTGCCGCCGCCGGATTGCCCGGCACCCAGGCATTGTTGTCGGCGTTGAAGTACTCGTACTTCGTGAGGTCCGGGATGAAGGCCGGCGACACCCGCGCGATATAGGCCGAACCGCCGCGCCCGTTCGGCGTGCCGAACGTGTAGATGTAGGGATCACCAGGGCCAGGCTTGAGGAACGCGCCCATCTGGAAGTTCTCGTTACCTCCGCCGGGCGGACGGATGGTCCCCGGGTAGACACCCCAGTTCTCACCGTTGTCCGGCGACATCGCGATCGCCGAGAAGTTGGTCGACCACGCTCCCGGGCTGTCCCAGTTCCGGATCGACATGAAGTTCAGATACTGGTTGCGCCCGACGGCAATCCCCGCTGTCGGGATGATCCCGGTCTCCTCCGGCGCCCGGCCGATGCTGTTGATGATCTGCTTGGAGATGCCCTGCCGCCACACCGGCGAACCCGAGTATTTGTTGGCGACCACCCCGTCGGGCACAGCGACGGTCTGAGCCAGCGAACCGTCCTGGCTGCGGAACAGCGCGTTGTAGCGCCACTGCTTGCCGGGAATGCCGCAGTATCCGTTGGTATCGCCGAAGGCCATCAGTACCTGGCGGTTCACCGGATCGCCGTTGTCCCACATGATTCCGAGGTCGGTACCCGTGATGGCGAAGCGCTTGATCGTCTGGTTGGGGCTGTCGGGACCCGTCACCCACCCGACGATCGACGTTCCGGGAGGCGCGCCCGGCGCCGGTTGTGCTGCGGGAGCCGGGGCAGGCTGGGCCGCCGCCGGGACCGGAGCCGGCTGAGCCGCATTCGGAACAGGCTGGGCACCGCCGGGATTGGGTGCCGGGACGACCGCCGCCTTCTGCCTGACCTGCCCGGTGTTCGGCATCAGCGCCTTGAGGAGGGCCAACGGCAACTGCCCGAGCTTGGGCAACGGAGCCCGATCGTTGGCCCCGGCCGGCATGTGCCCGATCGGACGGTTGAGCGGGGCGAGCCTGGAGGGCTTGGGGATCTGGAAGGCCTGGTTCGGGAGGGGTTGCGCGGCCGCAGCAGCGCCTTCACAGGGTTCAGCCGATGCCGAGGGCGCTACGCCGACGGCGACGACGAGTCCGATTGCGGCCGCCGCTGCCATCGTCGAAGCACCTCGAGGACGTCGCGACATGTCACACCTTCCCAATGCAGGGACGTCGACATGACGTCACAGTTGGCTGATGTGACGTTAGTGATCAATGTTGCCGATGTGACCGGTGATGCACTGATAGGTACCGTCCCGTGACCGTGTCGCAACAGACCCGGCGTGTCGCCTTGCCACGCGTCGCCACGGTGACCCGGCATGGCCGGCTGCATTCGACTCGTCGTGATTCTCGCCGCCTCGTCGCGCCGATCCGCCGTGAAAGCCGTTGGCACCTGCGTGGTTCACACGGAACTCTCAGCTGTTCATCGCCGTTCGCCACGCCTGGCCTTGCGATCGTGGCTACGGTGGGCATTGGTGGATCTATCGAAACGAGCGAGAGGGATCACCATGGCTGGAACATTCGATCCGAAAAAGGGCGGCAAATTCGAGCCGACGACCAAGGCCAAGCCGCCGCCACCCCCGCGGCCTGGGGGCAACAAGAAGTAACTAAGCGAAACTGCCCATGTGCGAGAGTTTTCGGCTCGCACATGGGCAGTTTCGTTTTGCGGATCAGCTACAGACCTGCACCAGCCGGAACGGCCCCGTGGCGCATACGGACGGCGGGCCATAACCGCCGTAACCCCAACCGGCTCCGTACGCGGGAGGCGGCGGAGGCGGGCCCCACGGGCCGGGGCCGTAACCCCACCCCGGGTGCTCAGCCCAGCCGACTCCCGATCCGGCCACCGGTGCGGGGGCAGCATTGGCGACACCTGAGCCGATACCGAGGACAGCCAGGCCCAGCGCGCCGGCCGCTGCGGCGCTGATGGCGATGGACTTCAACATCTTCCAAACCCCTCTGACTTGCGGAACCCAGACTGTGGATCGCCCCGTCGGTCCAGAGTCAGCGGAAGCGGTCGTTTCCGACTTCCATCAATTACGTTAGGCCCGCTTATTAAGTCAGGGCTGTGCAGACGCTTTGTATGTGTTGTCGTGCCGCAACTCAGCCAGGCGCCGCTTGGACGCCGCCGACTGAATGACCTGCGGCCACCAGAACCACCGGCCCAGCATCGCAGCGATCGCCGGGGTCATGAACGACCGCACGATGAGGGTGTCGAACAGCAGGCCGAGTGCGATGGTGGTGCCGACCTGTGCCATGACCTTGAGATCGCTGAATGCGAACGACGCCATGGTGAAGGCGAATACGAGACCCGCGGAGGTCACCACCGAACCGGTTCCCGCCATCGCCCGGATGATGCCGGTCTTCAGGCCACCGGGGAGTTCCTCCTTGAACCGCGACACCAGCAGCAGGTTGTAGTCGGAACCGACCGCCAGCAACAGGATGACCGACATCGCCAGCACCATCCAGTGCAGTTCCAGCCCGAGCAGGTGCTGCCAGACCAGCACGGACAATCCGAATGAAGCGCCGAGGGACAGCAGCACCGTACCGACGATCACCGCCGCCGCGACCACACTGCGCGTGATGAGCAGCATGATGATGAAAATCAGTGATACCGCGGCGATTCCGGCGATCAGCAGGTCATAGAACGATCCGTCCTTCATGTCCTTGTAGGTGGCCGCGGTGCCGGCCAGGTAGATCTTGGAACCTTCCAGCGGCGTGCCCTTGAGCGCTTCCTTGGCCGCCAGCTTGATCGGGTCCACATGGCTGACGCCCTCCGGCGTCGCAGGATCACCCTCGTGACTGATGATGAACCGCACCGACTTTCCGTCGGGCGAGATGAAGTTCTTCATGCCACGCTTGAAGTCCTTGTTGTCGAAGGCTTCCGGCGGAAGATAGAACGTGTCGTCATTGCGGGCCTCGTCGAAGGCCTTGCCCATCGCGGTCGAGTTCTCCTGCAGGGCGGCCATCTGATCCTGTTGGCCGGCCTGCGTCGACCGCTGTGTCAGCATCATCGTCTTCATGGACTTCATGGTCTCGATCTGCGGGGGCATCAATGCGACCAACTGCGGCATCAACGTGTCCAGCCGCTCCATGTCGGGCAGCAGTTTCTGAATGTCATCGGTCATGGTGTCGACGCCGTCAAGGGTGTCGAACATCGACCGGATCGACCAGCACAGCGGGATGTTGGAGCAGTGCGGCTCCCAGTAGAGGTAGTTGCGCAGGGGACGCAACCAATCGTCGAAATCCGCGATGTTGTCCCGCAATTCGGCGACATCGATGGTCATCGTCTTCATCTTCGTCACCATCGAGTGCGTGGTGTCGGCCATCTGCTGGGTCAGGCGCGACATCTCCTCCATCGTGTCGATGGTCTTCTGCATCTCATCGGCCTGAACCAGCATGTCGTCCATGCGGTCCTGCTGGTACTTCCGGTTCATCGTGTTGGTCGTGCCCTGCCGGCTGAGCAGGAACGGGATGCTCGTGTGCTCGATCGGGCGGCCGTTGGGCCGGGTGATCGCCTGCACCCGGGAGACGCCGGGCACCCGGACGATGCCCTTGGCGATCTTGTCGATGACCAGGAAGTCTGCGGGGTTTCGCAAATCGTGGTCGGTCTCGATCATCAGCAGTTCGGGGTTCATCCGGGCAGCGCTGAAATGCCTTTCGGCGGCGGCGTATCCGACATTGGCCGGCAGATCGGAGGGCAGGTATTTGCGGGCGTCGTAATTGGTCTTGTAGCCCGGCAGCGTGAGCAGACCGATGAGTGCCAGGCCCAGCGTCGCGGCCAGGATCGGGCCGGGCCACCGCACCACGGCGACGCCGACGCGACGCCAGCCCCGCGACCGGATGCTGCGCTTGGGCTCGAATCGCCCGAACCGGCTGCCGATCACAATGATCGCCGGGCCCATCGTCAGTGCGGCGACCACTGCGACGAACGTGCCGACCGCACACGGAACACCCATGGTCTGGAAGTACGGCAGGCGGGTGAAACTCAGACACAACATGGCGCCGGCAATGGTCATGCCGGACCCCAGGACGACGTGAGAGGTACCGCGGAACATCGTGTAGTACGCGGTTTCCCGGTCCTCACCGGCACCGCGCGCCTCTTGGTAGCGGCCGATGGCGAAGATCGCATAGTCGGTTCCCGCCGCGATCACCATCAGAGTCAGGAGGTTCACCGCGAAGGTCGACAGCCCGATCACCCCGGTGTGGGCCAGGAACGCCACGATGCCGCGGGCAGCGCCGAGTTCCATGAACACCATCAGCAGAACCAGGATCATGGTGGCGACAGACCTGAAGACGAGCACAAGCATCACGGCGATCACCACGAGCGTGATGGTGGTGACCTTGGCGATGCTCTTGTCACCGGCATGGTGCTGGTCGTTGATCAGCGGCGCGCCGCCGGTCACGTACACCTTGATGCCCGGCGGAGGCGACGACTGGTTGACGATCTCGCGCACCGCGGCCACCGACTCGTTGGCCAGCGTCTCGCCCTGGTTGCCGCGTAGATAGACCTGGACATAGGCCGACTTGCCGTCGTTGCTCTGCGCACCCGACGCCGTCAGGGGGTCGCCCCAGAAATCTGCCACATGCTGCACACGGGCGGTGTCGGCCTCGAGCTGGTCGACGACGCCGTCGTAGTAACGGTGGGCGTCGTCGCCCAGGGGCTGCTCACCCTCGAGCACCACCATGGCGTTGCTGTCGGAATCGAACTCCTGGAAGTCGCTGCCGATCTTTCGCATGGCGATCATCGCCGGCGCGTCTTTGGCGCTGAGCCCGACGGTGTTCTCCTCGCCGACCTTCTCAAGCGGTGGGATGAGAGTGTTCGTCAGGATGGTCAGCGCGACCCAGCCGAGCACGATGGGCACCGCCAGCACGCGGATGACCCGGGCGATGCCCGAACCGTTCTGCGCGCCGTTGCTGTGGCTGCTCATCGCGTGTGCTCCCGGGTGCGAAATCCCGCGCGTGTACGTGATGCTCTGGTCTGCACAACCCGCCCCTTCGATCAGGCCACTGTCGCCCGGGTGGGACAGGTCGCAAGCGATACACATTCGCAAACGCGCGTAATATACCTAGCCCGTCAAAGTGTTGGTGTCAATAATTACTTTGCGCGTCAACTGACAGCAATTTCACAGCTGGGGCGCGGCCGTCGTCGCGCGTTGCCGCGCCCGCTCCCACGGCCAGGTCATCAGCGCCCACACGACGAGGACTATCGCGACCTCGGCCAGTAGATACACCGGCCACGGGCCCAATACGTCCAGCAGCGACGCGGTGGGAGGCTTCCGGTTGAGATAGCCGTAGTTGGCTCCCGTGACCGCGTTGAACACGAGAGTGAATGCCGCCCACGCCAAGGTCGCGATGACCGCGAATCGGTAGTCCCGCCAGCGCGGACGCGTCCCTCTCCCCCACGTGAGATAGATGGCTGCCAACACGACGAGCACGTGAAGCGTGAAGAACGTGACGAAGAGGTGGTGGGGAAAGTCGGGGGCGCCCTCCTTCGGCGTACCGATATCCGGGGTGATCAACGCCTGCGAGCTCAGGACGAGGCCCCAGTAATAGGTGAGGACGAAGGCCCAATGCCGTTGCGACCACAAGGCATACGCCGCCGCGAGTTCCGCGAGGTCACACAACTGCAGCGGCATCGAGGTGTCGACGGTGGGCTCGACCAGCTTGTAGGCCAGCGCCACGACGAATGCGGCGATGAGAAGGACCGCCAGGAGGCGGCTCAGAATGCGAGCCCGCGATTCGGTCTGCCGACGGCCGATCGCCACCAGAAGCACGGCGCCCGTTGCGAACACCGCCAGCACGACCCAGTGCGACGGGCCGTACGCCGAAAACTCGCGCTGTGCAGACAACACTTCGATCAACTCCCCCGTTTCGTCGCAGGGACCGTTATCCATGATCGCAGGCGAGGTGGGAAAGTTCATTAACCCGCCTCAGGACACGATCGAATCGCCCTATACTCCTGCCGAACCCTGCGGTTGGCGGGAGTAGAGAATGGTCAGGCGCGCGGCGGCAACGACTTTGTGGCAGTACTCCCAGGGCGCAGCTTTTCGCGGGCTGCTGCTGCAATTCGCTCTGCGGGTTCTTTTGGTGGCGTTCATCTTCTTCGCGTTGTTCCTGCAACCGCCCGAAACCTACCGCTGGCCCTACGGACTGCTCTGGATCGGCTACATAGCAACGATCGCCTGTTGGAGTTTCTGGGCGATGCGGCCGTCCAATCATGCCGGGATCGAGGCCCGACGTTCGGTTGCGCTGCTCATGTTGTGCGCGGATGTCGCTGTGGTGTCGGCACTTTCGGTGGAATCAGGCCTCAGCTCGCCGAGTACCTGGACCTCCGATGTGCTCCACTACGGACTGTTTCTGATCCCCCTGATCGCGGCGGCTCAGCTTGATCCCTTCGTGAGTGCGGTGATCGCCGTGCCCACGGTCGCCGCATACGTCGTCGTGCTCTGGGTAAACCAGGCCGCCAACGGAAACGAACCATGGGGTTCGATCCTCACGACAACAGGAGTGTTGTTCGGGTTGGCCGCGGGGTCGGTCGCGCTGTCGTGGATCCAGCAATCGAAAGAGCGAACGATCGCCCGGTTGGCCCAAGAACGTAGCCAACTGCTCGAAGAGATCGTCACCCTCGAAAAGCGCGAAAGACAAACCCTGTCCGAAAGACTGCACGATGGAGCGCTGCAATACGTCCTGGCATCACGCCGGGAGATGGAAGAGGTGCGAGAGGGATCCGCGGAATCGATGGACCGCGTTGATCTGGCGCTCGGCGAGTGCTCCCGGCTGCTTCGCGACGTGGTCCGTGAACTGCACCCCGAGGTACTGGCACGAGCCGGGCTCAGGGCCGCGATCACCTCACTGGCCGACGGCATCGCGGCGCGCACCAACCTTGCCGTCCATATGGACTTCGAGGGCTGGCCCGATGATTTGCGAACCGACGCTGATCACCTGCTCTACAGTGCCGCGCGCGAGTTTTCGACGAATGCGATCAAGCATGCCAAGGCCGACAACCTGTGGTTCACCCTGCAGTGGTCCGCCGGGCGAGCCACCTTGTCCGTCGCCGACGACGGCGTCGGCATTCAATCGGAGCGCCTCGCGCTGAGCGTCGAAACCGGTCACATCGGCTTTGCGTCGATTCGCGCCAAGGTGTTGGCCCTCGGCGGCGTACTGGACGTTCACGACACCCGCGGCACCGAGATCGCGATCTCCCTACCGTCGCAGACTGCGAGCTGAAACAGCCCGCTCAGACCCAACCGATTCCGGTGGACGGGGAGGCGGGCGCTGGTGTCGACGGACCAGACCCCGGCGGTTGCAGGCCGCCGTACCCTGGCGTCTCCGGGCTGTACCCCGGTTGCGGGCCGTGCACGGAGGTATTGGGGTCATATCCCGGCGCCGACCCGTAGCCCGGGTACTGGTTGGAGCCCGGCGTCTCCGGTCCGTACCCGTAATCGGGCAGTGCCGGCCCGTACCCGGGCACCGTCTGGCCCGAGCCGGCCAGCAGCTTGGATGCGGCGAAAGCCGCCGCCTGGGTGGTGTACACGGGGACGTAGCCCTCGGTGTGTCCACTCCATTCGTTGCCCTGGCCCTCGTGACAGATCGGATCCATGGGGTTACACAGGTCGATCGCCTTGGACCCGAACAGTGCGCTCTGGGTTGATATCGATTGCTTGGTGCGGGTGCCCACGTCGCCGAAGGTGGTGATCGCCGCGACGTTGTCCGCGTATTGAGGCGGGAGCGAATCGCCCCAGGTGATGCCACCCAGCGGGTTGCCGGCCACGATGTTGATCACGCTCGCACCCTGCGAATAGCCACCTAGGACGATCTTGGTGTCGGGGCACGAGGACAGCGTGGACTTGATGTGGGAAATCGCGTCCTTGGCGCCGTCACCGCCGTGCAGCTGCAGCTTGCTGGCCTTGTAGTTCACCCCATAGGAGGTGATGTTCATGCCGGCGGCCTGCTTACGCAGCGAATCGACGAAGGCATCGCCGACCCGGCCCATACCGGCCGGCTCATCGGTGCCGCGCGCGAAGACCACCTCGGCGTCAGCACAGTCGGCGGCAGCCGCTATCGGCGGCGCGGAGAGTCCTACGAGTGGGATACCAGAGGTGAGAAGTGCAGCAGCGCCAAGCCCGACCCAGCGACCACCTGACCGCGCACTGCCCGCCTCAGGGCTGTGTATGCGGCGAGAGAACATTCCTCAACCTAACCCGTATCCAGGGATGATCAAGCTCAACGCCTGGAAGGCCTGCCCGGCGACGGCGTTGCGAGACGTTGGCGGCGACGGAAACAGCACTCTGACCTGCATCTTCTCAGTGGCGGTAACCCGTCATGAGTTCACGGCGACTTCCGCCCGAATCTGAGGTGGTCCGCTACTCCATACACAGGTAGCCGCTCGACCGAAGATATGACCATGAACAGCACCGAGATCCTGAAACGAGGAATCGTCGGGTTGACGACGGCTGTGGTGGTGCCCGGTTTGTGCCTGGCAGGTTTAGCGCTCGCGGGTACCGCGCAGGCCCGGCCCACCTGGTGCCCGGGGGATCCCCGCCCGGCCGTGGCGCCGTGGCCCGACTTCGACTGGTCGTCCTGCTACGAGTACAGCGGACAAGGCGGCCAGTACGGTTGGATCGACTTGGGCACCGGCGTCTTTCACCCCATGCCCCTTGACATTCCGCCTACCCCACCGCCTCCGAATCCGACGGAATGTATCGGCTTGTTTCCGCTTCCCGGGGCAGACCCGTCACACTGCGTGATCTAGGGAGCACCGGTAAAGGCCCAGGTCAGATTTACTCTGACCTGGGCCTTCTGTCGTGGAGCTGCCGGGAATTGAACCCGGCGCAGAAATCTCCGTGACCTGCGAAGACACCCTTGAATCAGAACGCGAATGTACGCGGAACGACGCGGCGCAACCTGCGGATATGCCGAAAGGTGTTGATGGCATCAACATTCGCTACGAGTGCACGGTCCGTCGGCTAGTCGCAATTGCGACCACTTGACCCCCCATGTCCAAGGTGCCGTGTCAGAATTTCGGTCATGGCGAACTCAGGCGCGGATGTGATCGACGGCGGTGGTCCTGAGGAGGTGCGACAGCGCACCTGCTTCTTCGTGTCACCTCTGGGCGACGACGGCAGTCCTGAGCGCAAGCGCAGCGACGATGTACGCAAGTACATCCTGATCGAGGCTTTGGAGCCGCTGCAGTACAAGGTGACCCGCGCCGATCTGACCAGCAAGGCCGGAGACATCACCGAGCAGATTGTCTCCGAACTGTTGAATGCTGATCTCGTCGTCGCCGATCTCTCCGATCACAACCCGAACGTCTTCTACGAGATTGCCCTGCGGCACGCCTTCGGGAAGCCTTTCATCCACATGATCGCGCAGGGTCAACGCATTCCCTTTGACATCGCTCAACAACGCACCGTGTTCTACGACATCACCGTTCTTGACAGTGTTTACGCCGCAAGACGATTTGTGCGAGAAGCAGCGCAAGAGATTCTGAATGGCGGCGACGGATACAAGGTCGTGAGCCCAGTTACGCGATCAGTCAACCTCGATCAGCTACGAACCTCAGGCGACCCCGAACAGCTCGCATTAGCTGACCTCAAGACTGACATGGAGGAGCTTCGAGCCGAATTACGGAAGAGCCGTCTGACCGATGGAAGCGTTCCGGGTCTTAATTTCGACCCGAAGTTTCTAGCTATGCGCGAAGTGATCGAGAACGTGACTCACAACGCCGGCCTCACCCCTTACCAGCTTGACACGCTGCGTGAGGTGGCGAATACGGCGGCGTGGCAGAACTGGGTTAAAGAACTAGACGCCATGAGCGATCGGGTGGCCTCCTCGAATCGCTCCAGGGTTCATACTTGGAGCATTGCATCTAATGGCGCTGTAACGGACTCGTCCGAACCGAACGGTCACCCTACTAACCGCTGACTTCGGTCAGCGAATGCCCCGTTAGCGCCCGCAACTCGACGGCATGCGGGTCGGAGAAGCCCTTGCTGTCGACCTCGCAGAACCCGCGCAGCTCATGGTCTCCACCATGCCGATGCGCCACATCAGCCACTTGATGCCGGTAGCCCTCGTCCTGGATCGGCGGAAGCGGTGACCGGATGCCGAGGTCGATGGTCTCGCTCGGGTTGTAACTGTTGGTCTGCGGTGTGCCGATCAACAGGGTGCTGGCCGTCGAAGTCTGCGTCGTAGGCGGTGAAGGTCCAGCCCTGCTTGTAGGTGACCTTGGCCAGGATCGCGTTGATGCCCGGTGTGCTCAGCATCGGGGGCTCACCAGACTGGTGGTCTCGGTCGTAGGCCTTGTGGCATCTGCGGCACCGAAGCGAACAGTGCTGTGGGTCAGTGCTGAACGAGCGTCCGAGGTGGTCGGCATGCTCGTGAAAGTCGGTGTGGTCGTAGGACCAGTCCTGCGCCTGGCCGGCGCAGTCGGCGCACTGGTTGTGCACAGGCCTGCCCACGCTCTCGGATCACCCGGATGTGTGCGCTTGTTATAGGTGATGTCATCGCCCATCCAGCGGTGATGGCGTTCACCGGGTGCAGCTCCCGGAGTGGGAGCGCAATGGTGGGGATAGCCGTGGCCGTCCTGCGTGCGGTACTGCGCCAGCCATGCCCTCTGCTGCGAGGCCTTGAGTGCTCTCTTGCATTCAGACTTGGGGCAGGCCATGGGCATGTCCTTGCGCGTGCGTGCGCAGAAGACCTCTGCGCAGACGGTGTACTCGGGGAAGGACACCATGCTGCGGGCGCGTAGCCCCTGCAGCCGTGGTGGCGGCTCTTTCACTGGTGTGCAGAACTGGGGCTTGCCGCCAGGGCGCACGGTGAACTCAAAGGGACTCCGGCATCCCGCACGGATGAGGGTCATGTGTTCTTCTCCCGGATATGCGAACAGCTCCAAGGCCGGGAGACCTTGAGGCTGTTCTGGACCCCGGTGATCAGGCCAAGGGCGGTCTATCTATCGCAGGCGCCTCTTACCCCGAAGGCCCCGGCGCGATCACAATGACTTGGTGCGACAGCAGGCCGGGCTGAGCAGACTCGGCGTCCCCCGCTGCAGTTGCTTACTATCGGCGAGGTTCCGGTACAGCGTCGCCCTGCTGACCCCGAAGCATTTGGCGATGTCCTTGCTGGTCCGGCCGTCGGCTTTCATGCGCCTAGCGGTGTTGATGTTGTCGGCGTCGGTGACCTTGCGGGGACGGCCGAACTTGGTGCCGTTGCTGCGAGAGGCAGCTCGCTTCAACGCGGTCCGCTCCTTGATCAGCTCCCATTCGTACTCGGCGAGCGGACCCAGGACGCCGATCACCATCCGCCGCTGCAGCTGGTTGTTCTACGACTTTGGCCGTCGGCTGTTGACCTCGGCCCAGAACCGCGCTCAGTCCGTCTGCGCCTGGTTGATAGAAAAAGAAAACAGGTCAGGGATTAGATCCCTGACCTGCATCTTCCGGTGGAGCTGCCGGGAATTGAACCCGTTTCAGCGCCCGTGGACAGGGGCGCAAACCGGCTCTGACGTGTTGGTTTGGGTTCACTGAGATTCACCGGGATTGCGCCGATTTACCTGTAACTGTGCCCAAAATGTGCCCACGGATGGGCCCGACCCCGCGAGCGTCGAACCTAGTAGTTCCAGCTCCCACCGCACCAGATCAATCGCCGCCACCACGGCGGGGGTCGTCGGGGTCGGAGCCTCTCGACCCTAGGAACGTCAGCCCCGCCAGTTCTCTCCGCGTTCCTTCATCTGCTTGAGGATGGTTCCCGGCAGACCCTCTCTGTTACCGGTAGGTACACCATCCCAGTCCGGTTCAGGGCGATGCACTCGGAACGGCGCGCGATAGGCCGCTCGGCGCAGATCGCTCAGCCCGTCGTGAATCAATTTAACCGCGAGATGGTTTTCTTCCTTTCGTTCTTCGCTCCGTTCGCCGTCGGGCCGATGGAACAAAACGATTGGGAAGAAGCTGCGTTTGTCGAGAACGTCTGCGGCTTCACGCACATCGGGGTCGGGATGACCGTTGATCAGGATCGACATGCGAGGATGCACGTAGTTGCGCCAACGTTCCTCGGCCCTGTCCGCCGTCCGCTGATCTTTCGCGCTCAGCTCGAAACCGCCGCCTTTGGTCACCGTGGCGGCAAAGCAACCCGGCAGCTTAGAATCTCCCCCTATCCACCACTGTTCGAAGTCACTAATGATTGAAATGGTTTCCTGGTGGAGCGAACGAACGAGTTCGCGGTATTCCGCGTCGAGTGTCGCTGCAAGTTCTGGATCAACATCAGTCACGCCGCGAAGTGTAAGGGTTGCATCCGACAAAAGGTGATCGAATGCGCCTGCCAGTTGGACCGCAACGCATCGGTTCGGTTCCTATCGTCCAATCCGTCTGGAACCTCCGCGCTTCAACGGCTGCCTCCTGACATACTCAGCCGGTGAATTGGGGAGACCTGTCGCACATGCCGCCAACGGCAGAGGTATGGGGAACTGTTTCGGATTGGGTCAGCGCGATCGTGACAGGCGGCGCGTTCATGATCGCAGCCCTCGTGTACATGCGGGATTCAAATCTGTCGAGACGCGCTCAAGCCAAACTTATCCTTCCGCGATTAGTTGGCAATGCGGTTGGCGACGAAGTGCGAGTCCTGGTCGAAAATTATTCGACCAACAGTGTCTTCCATCTTCAAATCGAGCTACGGCGAATAGACCTCTGGAAAGCCGTGCTGTCCGATTCGTCAGAAACTTTCATGATTTCCCCCGATCCATCAAAGAAAGCGGTACGGGAAATTGTGGACAAGACCGCCAACGAGTACGAGAAGGCTCCGTACCGGAAAGCATTTGAACCCGCCGACGCAGAGAGACTCGTAGCTGGCAGCTCTTTCGATTTTCACATTGACCGCACGACTCCCTATCAGGGAATTTTTCTGACGTTCATTGACTCAAAGGGGCGGTCATGGGAGGTGGGAGATATCGCGACTCATCGGCCGGAACTGCGGAAACGTAAGAATGCTTCCAATAGGAGACACTGGCTGAGCGCTATGTTCTACCGTCTCCGGCATCCATTACGAGCGGTTAAAGAATTCCGCGCCAGGCTCAAAGGAAGCTGGCGATCGCTCGGTATACAAATACGAATCATGCTCACTGAAATGATCATTGACGCAGTCAAGGAAAAGTTCAAGGACGAAGAGTTCAAGAAAAAAATTTCCGATGCTGTAGCTGGAAGCGTGGTGAGGGCAATCGTCGCAAAGCGCCAGAATTCGCAAGATACCAAGCAAGGCGATAGCCCCGACAATTCCACAAAGCGGGGCGAAAACCAGGAATCGGATTGATTCACCGACGTTTTCGAGTCCGTTTCCGTACGGATTTCGCTTGCTTGCGGTAGCCCTTCGTGAGCGTCCGACCCTCGCGGTGTGCTGCTTTGGGGTTGAACCGCTTCGCCGTCAACGTTGCGCCAGCACTCGGCCAGATCACCGTGGGCGAGTTGGGCAAAGCGTGGCTCACCCGCCAGGCGCACCACAAAGCCAGTTGGTCGGCACGGCTGGAATCAGTCTGGCGGGTTCACGTCGAACCGAAATGGGGTACGCGGCGTATCGCTGACATCCGGCCCACCGAGATTCAGAAGTGGATTGCTGAGCTGCCATTGTCCGGGTCGTCGGTGGCGCACGCTCATACCGTTTTGGCGGGCATTCTCGATGATGCGGTGGCCGACAGGCGACTTGCGATCAATCCGGCTCGTGGCGTGAAAATGCCCCGCAAGACGGTGACCAAGCCACGCAACTACCTGACCGCTGCACAAGTGTATTCGTTGGCCGAACAGTCAAAACACCCCGACATTGTGTTACTGCTCGCGACGACCGGCTTGCGGTGGGGCGAAATGGCCGCGCTGCGAGTTCGCGATGTCGACCTCGGTCGCGGACGTATTCGTGTCGAACGGTCGGCGTCCAAAGTGAACGCCACAACGATCATCGGCACCACCAAAACGCACGCGGCGCGCAATGTCGCGGTATCAACGTCGGTGCTCAAGCTGTTGACTCCGGCGATGGTCGGCAAGTTCCCCGATGAATTGCTCTGGTGTCGCGCCGATGGCCAGCCGTTGCGGCCCCCGACGACGACGCATTGGTTCGGCGCGGCCGTGAAGCGCTGCCAGGCAGCCGACGCGCTGTTCCCCCGCGTCACGGTCCACGAGCTGCGCCACACCGCTGACTCGTTGATGGATCGCCAGCGGTGCCAACGTGAAGACGGTCCAGAGCCAACTAGGGCACAAGACGGCCACGATGACGCTTGATCAGTACGGCCATCTGTTCCCCGACGATCTGGACGCGGTAGCCGACAAGATCGACGACCTCGTAGCGGGGTGTGCCCAGAATGTGCCCACAAAGCAAACAGGCCAGAGCGAAAATACACTCTGACCTGCTCGGTTACTGCTTATTCTATTGTGGAGCTGCCGGGAATTGAACCCGGGTCCTACGGCACTTCCTCGAGGCTTCTCCGTGCGCAGTTCGCTTTGCCTCTACTCGGATCTCTCAGTCACGCGAACAAGCCGAGATGACGATCCCAGTCGCTGTTTGATGTCCCCACGGATCCCGCGACCGAACCCGTGGGTGGGTCCCTCTAGCTGATGCCAGGGTCCGGGCCGAGGGCGCTCCCGGTCTGACAGACACGCAGTCGCTTAGGCAGCGAGTGCGTAGTCGCGCTGATTGGAATCGGCGCTTAATTGGTTGCAACGACGCTTACGGTGGTCTCTTGCCTGCACCGGCACGCTTCCCTTGATTCGATGCGCGAAGTCGAAACCGATCAGCCCCTCGCATCCCTGCCGAATCTCGGCAGGACAATCAATGGTACGTCACACCCAACGGCCAACGCCAAGCCATTATTCCGCGGCATTCTCGTGTCGCTCGTGGGCGCCGGCCTCCCCTACATCCCGGACCGCGCCCCGATCCGCGGACGTCGCCAACAGTGCGTAGGCGCGCAGCGCCGCCGAGACGGGGCGATCACGATCGCGCGGCCGGTAACCACCGGACGCCTCCAGCTCGACGCGTCGACGCGCGAGTTCGTCGTCGGGCACATCCAAAGTCAAGGTGCGCGAAGGAATGTCGATCAGGATGCGGTCACCGTCGTGGACCATGGCGATGGGACCGCCCGCTGCGGCTTCCGGCGAAATGTGCCCGATCGACAGTCCCGAGCTACCTCCCGAGAACCGGCCATCGGTGATGAGCGCGCACACCTTGCCCAGCCCCCTTCCCTTCAGAAACGAAGTCGGATAGAGCATTTCCTGCATCCCCGGCCCACCCCGGGGACCTTCGTAGCGGACCACCATCACGTCGCCCGCGGTCACTCTGCCCCCGAGGATGGCGTCGACCGCTTCCTCCTGGGACTCGACGACGACCGCCGGACCGTCGAAGATCAGCACGCCGGCGTCGACACCCGCCGTCTTGACCACTCCCCCGTTGGGGGCGAGGTTGCCGGTCAGGATCGCCAGGCCGCCATCAGGTGAATAGGCATGGGCGACATCACGAATGCACCCGTGCTCGGCATCGGCGTCCAGGCTCTCCCACCGTTCGGATTGTGAGAACGCGGTGGCACTGCGGTGTCCACCTGGTGCGGCGTGAAACAGCTCAAGGGCCTCCGCGGAGGCGTTGAGCCCGCGGATGTCCCATACATCGAGCCAATCATCCAGCGTCTTGGCGTGAATCGACCGCACATCCTTGGCCAGCAGCCCGGCGCGGTGCAACTCACCGAGGATCGCGGGGATGCCGCCGGCCCGGTGCACATCCTCCATCAGGTACGTGCCGTTGGGAGCGACCTTGCACAGGCACGGGACCCGACGGGAGATCTCGTCGATCTCGGTGATCGCGAAATCCAGCTCGGCTTCATACGCCGCGGCCATCAGATGGAGCACGGTGTTGGTGGACCCGCCCATCGCGACATCCATCGCCATGGCGTTCTCGAAAGCCGACCGCGACGCGATGGCACGCGGCAGGACCGAGGCGTCTCCCTCGCCGTAGTAGCGGGTCGTCAGGTCGATGACGGCGGCACCGGCCTTCTCGTACAACGCGCGCCGGGCGGTGTGGGTGGCCAACACCGTGCCGTTGCCCGGCAAGGCCAGGCCGAGCGCCTCAACCAGACAGTTCATCGAGTTGGCGGTGAACATGCCCGAGCACGATCCGCATGTCGGGCAGGCCGCCTCCTCGATCCGGGCCAGGTCCTCGTCCGAGATCGTCGGATCGGCGGCGCCGGCCATGGGATCGATCAGGTGCAGCCCGGTACGGACCCGGCCGTCCACCAGCGTCGCGCGGCCACCCTCCATCGGGCCACCGGAGACGAACACCGTCGGGATGTTCAGCCGCAGTGCGGCCATGAGCATGCCCGGAGTGATCTTGTCGCAGTTCGAGATACACACCAGCGCGTCGGCACGGTGCGCTTCGACCATGTACTCCACCGAGTCGGCGATGAGATCGCGCGACGGCAGCGAATACAGCATCCCGGAGTGCCCCATGGCGATGCCGTCATCGACGGCGATGGTGTTGAACTCGCGCGGGATTCCCCCGGCCTGCTGGATGGCCGCGGAGACGATCCGCCCGACGGGCTGCAGGTGCGTGTGTCCGGGCACGAACTCGGTGAAGCTGTTCGCCACCGCGACGATGGGCTTGCCGAAGTCCTCGCGGGCGACTCCGGCGGCACGCAGGAGGGCGCGGGCGCCGGCCATGTTGCGGCCGTGGGTGACAGTGCGGGAACGCAGCGGGATCATGGTTCCACTGTCGGTTCTGGGCCGCACCCTGGGAAGACGGCTTCAATACTAGTAGTGGCAGTACTAGTCTTGGACGATGCCCACCGACCCCGACCGACGAGCCGAGCTCGGCGCCTTCCTGCGGTCGAGCCGCGAACGCCTGATCCGCGTCGACTTCGGTCTGCCCGCCGGCGGGAGAGGACGAACGGTCGGATTGCGCCGCGAGGAGGTGGCATACCTGTCCGGCGTGAGCGTCACCTGGTACACGTGGCTGGAACAGGGCCGCGATATCAACCCCTCGCGCCAGGTGCTCGACGCAGTCAGTCGCGCACTGCGCCTCACGGTGGCCGAGCACCGTTACGTTCTCGGCCTGGCCGGGTTCGCGCCGCTGCCCGCACCGACCGCCGACGAGGTGACGACGGTGCCGTCCCACGTGCAACGGTTACTCGACGCGATCGGCGAAAACCCCGCCTATGCCCTGACCCCGGAATGGGGTATCGCGGGCTGGAACGCCGCTTACGAGCGGCTCTACCCGAACGTGGCGACAAAGCCGGCCACCGAGCGCAACCTGCTGTGGGTCGTCTTCACCGACCCCTCCGTCCGTGTCCTGCTCGATGACTGGCAGGTCACCAGTCAGCGCTTTCTGGCCGAGTTCCGCGCCGGAATCGGTTCGCGCATGGGCGATCCCGCGCTCGTCGATCTGATCGCCCGGCTGGCGGACGCCAGTTCCGAGTTCCGCGCCGGTTGGGAACGACACGATATCCGTGGCTTCGAATCTCGCGAGCGCATCTTCCACCACCCGGAGTTGGGCACCGTCAGCTACGAACACCACCAACTGCGGCCAGCGGATCAGCCTGAGTTTCAGATCGTCATCTACACGCCACTGGAAGATCCTCAACCATCCTCGCCAGCGGACTGACGAGACCAGCCCGTAGTCGGGCGAGGGCGAGGCAAGCCCGCGGTGCCGCTAACTAGGACATGCCCTTGGCGCGGCGGCCCAACTCGCGGGTGATCTCCCGGTCGGCGTCGCGCTTGGCCAGGTCCTGGCGTTTGTCGTGGGCCTGCTTGCCGCGGGCCAGCGCCAGTTCGACCTTGACCTTGCCGTCGGAGAAGTACATCGACAACGGCACCAGCGTGAGGTTGCCGTCGCGGATCTTGCCGATCAGGTTGTCGATCTCCCTGCGGTGCAACAGCAGCTTGCGGTTGCGCCGCGGCGCGTGATTGGTCCAGGTGCCGTGGTGGTACTCGGCGATGTGCACGTTGCGCAGCCAGATCTCGCCGTCGTCGACGGTCGCGAACGCGTCGGCCAGTGATGCCTGGCCTTCGCGCAGGCTCTTGACCTCGGTGCCCATGAGAGCGATGCCCGCCTCATAGGTATCGAGAATCATGTAGTTGTGCCGCGCCTTGCGATTGCTGGCCACAATCTGCTTATTGCCGGCGGGGCTGGACTTCTTGGTCGCCACTAGTTCACGACTACCTTCGTATGTAGAGCCGCAGCGTCACGTAGGCGGTGATTCCGGACATCGCCAGGCCGAGGAACAGCATCCACGGTGCGCTGAAGTAGAGCACGTCAGCGTAGTCGACCCGGGCGATGAGATTCGACTGATAAAACTGGTCGAGCGCCTTCTCCAGGAACACCGCGCGCACCACGATCAGCCCCACGATCGCGATCACCACACCGATCAGGGCGGCGATCATCGCCTCCACCAGGAACGGCAGCTGGGTGTACCAGCGGGTTGCACCGACCAGACGCATGATGCCGATCTCGGTGCGCCGCGTGTAGGCGGCCACCTGGACCATGTTGGCGATCAGCAGCACCGCACCGACCGCCTGCACCAGCGCCACCGCGAACGCGACGCTACTGAGACCGTCGAGCACCGCGAACAAGCGGTCGATCAGGTCCTTCTGGTTGAGCACGTTGAGCACACCGGGCTGGCCCTGCATCGCCTTGTCGAACGCCTCGTGCTGCTCGGGGTCGTTGAGCTTGACGATGAACGACGCCGGGAACGCGTCCTTGCCCGCGACATCCTTGTACTGCGGGAACTTCTTGATCGCGTCGT
The DNA here is from genome assembly GCF_004762045.1 of Mycobacterium sp. DL99. GTDB lineage: Bacteria > Actinomycetota > Actinomycetes > Mycobacteriales > Mycobacteriaceae > Mycobacterium. The sequence continues at coordinate 2,085,798 of NZ_SJOM01000007.1, read as the reverse complement.
CGTAGGCCTGCTCGCGATTGAGGAAACTCAGCGAGCGCACATCGTCGCGGTCGTCGATCATGCGGTACAGCGCCTTGCATGCTTCGGCGTCGCAGTTGGGGTCGTTGGCCGAGATGTCGTCGGTCAGGAACACCTGGCTCTCGACCCGGTCCAGGTAGATGTCACGGGACTGGTCGGCCAGGCGCACCACCAACAGACCGCCACCGAACAGCCCGATCGAGATTGCGGTGGTCAGGATCATCGCCACCGTCATCGTGACGTTGCGACGAAGCCCGGTCAGAACTTCATTGACAAGAAAGCCGAAGCGCACTTAGCGATCCATTCCGTAGACGCCGCGCTGCTCATCACGGATCAGCCGGCCGAGTTCGAGTTCGACGACCCGCTGACGCATGGAGTCGACGATGTGATGGTCATGGGTGGCCATCAGCACCGTGGTGCCGGTGCGATTGATCCGTTCCAGCAGATCCATGATGTCCTTGCTGGTCTCAGGATCCAAGTTTCCGGTGGGCTCGTCGGCGATCAGAACCAGAGGGCGGTTGACGAAGGCCCGCGCGATGGCGACGCGCTGCTGCTCGCCACCGGACAGTTCGCTCGGCAACCGGTTGGCCTTCCCGGACAGGCCGACCATCTCCAGCACGTCCGGGACCACCCGGTTGATCACCTCGCCGCGCTTGCCGATCACCTCAAGCGCGAACGCCACGTTCTCGAACACGGTCTTCTGCTGCAGCAGGCGGAAGTCCTGGAACACACAGCCGATGACCTGACGCAGGCTCGGGACGTGCCGCCCGGGCAGCTTGTTGACGTGGAACTTGGACACTCGGATGTCACCCGAGGTAGGCGTCTCGGCCGCCAGCAGCAGCCGCATGAACGTCGACTTGCCCGAACCCGACGGGCCGATCAGGAAAACGAACTCACCCTTGTCGATTTTCAACGAGACGTCATCGAGCGCTGGGCGCGCCGAAGACTTGTAGTGCTTCGTCACGTGGTCGAGGGTGATCATCACGGCACGCCAGTGTAGCGGGGCGACAGCATCCGGCAGGTCAGGCTATCGCGGCAATGTCGGTGCCACCGGCTCCAGGCCCGGTTGCTGCTGCTCGACCGTAGGGCTCGGGGCGGGCCCTGGGAACACCGGCAACGTGATCGGCGGAATCAGTCCAGGACCGTCCGGATCGATCACCGTCGTCCTCGGAGCCCCCGGCGGCGGCGTCGTGGTGGGACTCGTCGGCGCGCCGGGCGTGGTGGTCTCGGTGGTCTCCGAGGTCTCGGTCGGCGTCGTGGTCGTCGGGACGGTGGTCTCGGTGGTCTCCGGCGTCACCGTCGGCGTCGTCGTGCGGGGAGTCTGCAGCTTGGTGCGCGGCACCCAGGTGTAGTCCGGGTCGGGCACGAACCCGGGCGGCACCACCTGGGTTTCAGGCGACTGCGGCGCGGCCGGCTTGGGCCGGTACTCCTGCTGCACCCACGACAGCGCGATGAACACGACGATCAGCACGACCGTCGAGGTGCGAATCCGACCGACACGGCTGTGCCAGAACCTGGTCACGGCCTCGGCCACCCGCGTGAAGTCCAGTTTCACTTCTTCGGCTCCTGGGCCGATGCCGCTGGTGTGACCGTCTCGGCGACCGCGGCCTGATTCATGAAGTCCCCCGCGGCCGCGACCGACGCTTCTGACGATGTCACCACGCCGGCCCGGCGCAGTGCACGCACCACCCGCACCCGCAGCCGTCTGCCCACGTCGAATTGTTTGCCGGGCAGGGTGCGCGCGACCATCCGCAAGTTGACTGTGTCGACCCCGATGCTCTCGACGCCCATCAGCTGCGGCTTGTCGAGCAGCAGCCTGGACAGCTCACGATCTTCGGTGGCCTTCTCCGCGACGTCGTTGAGCACGTCGTTGACCAGGTTGAGGTCGACGCTCACCGGTACCGGGATGTCGATGACCGCGCGTGCCCAGTCTTTGGACAGGTTCAGCGCCTTGACGATCTGCCCGTTGGGCACGGTGTACATCTCGCCTTCGGATGACCGCAGCTTCGTGACCCGCAGCGTGACGTCCTCGACCGTGCCCTCGGCCTCATTGGCGGCCGCGATCGTCAGCCTGACCAGGTCACCGAAGCCGTATTGCTTCTCGGTGATGATGAAGAAACCGGCGAGCAGGTCCTGCACGATGCGCTGCGCACCGAAACCGAGCGCGGCACCGAGCACCGCCGCCGGGGCGACCAGGGAGGCGATCGGTACCGCGAGGGCATCGGTGACTTCGACGAGCACGATGACGAACACAAACGCCACCGACACCCACGAGATCACCGAGGCGACCGCCTGCCGGTGCTTGGCGCTCTCCGAGCGCACCAGCGCATCGCTTTCCTGATACTCGGCGTCGATCCGGCGCACCACCCGTTGCGCGGCCCAGTTGATGAAGCGCGCAGCGAGCAGGCCACCGATGAGCAGCAGCGCGATCCGCAGCCCGGTGGTCAGAATCCAGACACCGATCTCGCCGTGCCAGAAATCGTGCCAGCGGTCGGCGAGGGACAGGGTCAGCAGCGTGTTAGTCGTCGTCATCTTTCCGGTTGCGCCATCTGATCCCCGCTTCCAGGAATCCGTCGATGTCTCCGTCCAGCACCGTGGCCGGGTTGCCGACCTCGTACTCGGTGCGCAGGTCCTTCACCATCTGATAGGGGTGCAACACGTAGGACCGCATCTGGTTGCCCCACGAACTGCCACCGTCGCCCTTGAGCGCATCCATTTCGGCGCGCTCCTCCAGACGCTTGCGTTCCAGGAGCCGGGCCTGCAGAACCCGCATCGCCGCGACCTTGTTCTGCAGCTGCGACTTCTCGTTCTGGCAGGTCACCACGATCCCGGTGGGGATGTGGGTGAGGCGCACGGCGGAGTCGGTGGTGTTCACCGACTGCCCGCCGGGACCACTGGAGCGGTACACGTCGACGCGCAGGTCCCCTTCGGGGATCTCGATGTGGTCGGTGGTTTCCACCACCGGGAGCACCTCGACATCGGCGAACGACGTCTGCCGGCGGCTCTGGTTGTCGAACGGGCTGATGCGCACCAGCCGGTGGGTGCCCTGCTCGACCGAGAGGGTGCCGTAGGCGAACGGGGCGTGCACGGCGAAGGTCGCGCTCTTGATCCCGGCTTCCTCGGCGTAGGACGTGTCGAACACCTCGACCGGGTAGTCGTGCTTCTCGGCCCACCGGATGTACATCCGCATCAGCATCTCGGCCCAGTCCGCGGCGTCGACGCCACCGGCGCCGGAACGGATCGTGACGACGGCCTCGCGCTCGTCGTACTCACCCGACAGCAGGGTGCGGACCTCGAGGGTCTCGATCTCCTCGCGAAGCTTGGCGAGCTCGGTATCGGCCTCGGCCAGCTCGTCCTCACCGCCCTCTTCGGCCGCGAGTTCGAACAGCACCGGCAGGTCATCGACACGCTGACGCAACTCCTGCACCCGGCGCAGTTCACTCTGCGTATGCGAGAGCTCACTGGTGACTTTCTGCGCCCGGGACTGGTCGTCCCAGAGCTTCGGGTCGGAGGCCTGCTGCTCGAGCATGTCGATCCGCTGGCGCAGGCCATCGATGTCGAGCACCCGCTCCACGGTGGTGAGGGTGGTGTCGAGTGCGGCTACGGCGGCTTGGCGGTCTGGATCCACGAATGTTCAGGGTACCCGGCGGCATTTCGGCGGCAGTTCTCTCCGACTCGCGGCAGCGCAGACGATCTGTGTTTAGCATCGGGTGGTACCCGGTCCAGCACGCCAAGGGCCGGGTAGTAACGGCTTTTCCGGCTCGTAAGAAGGCAGGGTATGCGCCCATATCACGTAGCGATCGTCGGCTCCGGCCCCTCGGGTTTCTTTGCTGCTGCATCGCTGCTGAAGTTCGCCGATTTGCCCGACTCGGATCGCGACGTGCGAGTCGACATGCTCGAGATGCTGCCGACCCCGTGGGGGTTGGTGCGTTCGGGAGTGGCGCCGGACCACCCCAAGATCAAGTCGATCAGCGCGCAGTTCGACAAGACCGCGGCCGATCCCCGGTTCCGATTCTTCGGCAACATCAAGGTCGGCGAGCACATCACCCCGGCCGAGCTGGCGCAGCGCTATGACTCCGTGGTCTATGCCATCGGTGCGCAATCCGACCGGGCGCTGCACATCCCCGGGGAAGAGTTGCCCGGCAGCGTGGCCGCGGTCGATTTCGTCGGCTGGTACAACGCCCATCCCCATTTCGACGGCATGGCACCCAATCTGGCGGGCGGACGTGCGGTCGTCGTCGGCAACGGCAACGTCGCCCTGGACGTGGCCCGCATCCTGGTCAGCGACCCACAGGCCCTGGCCAACACAGACATCGCCGACCACGCGCTGGCCTCACTGGACACCCGCGGGGTGGAAGAGGTGGTCGTGATCGGGCGCCGCGGACCGTTGCAGGCGACGTTCACCACGCTGGAACTCCGTGAACTCGGCGACCTTGAGGGTTTGGGCGACGTCGACGTCATCCTCGATCCGGCGGATTTCGACGGCATCACCGACGAAGATCTCGAGGCGGCCGGCAAGACCGTCAAACAGAACATCAGGGTGCTCCGCAAGTACGTCGATGAGCAACCCCGCGAAGCCAAGCGGCGCATCGTATTCCGCTTCTGCACCTCCCCCATCGAGTTGCGCGGCGAGGATCGTGTCGAGTCGATTGTGCTGGGCCGCAACGAACTTGTCCGCGACGCGGACGGGCGCATGGTAGCCCAGGACACCGGCGAGCGCGAAGAGTTGCCCGTCGAGCTGGTGGTGCGGGCGGTCGGTTACCGGGGCGTGCCGACACCGGGACTGCCATTCGACGAACGCTCCGGCACCATTCCACACACCGGCGGACGCATCGACGGCAGCCGCAACGAATACGTGGTGGGCTGGATCAAGCGGGGACCATCCGGCGTGATCGGCAGCAACAAGAAAGACTCACAGGACACCGTCAACACCCTGCTGGAAGACCTTCGGGCCGGCGGAGTCGACGAGCGTGGGTCCGAGTACGGCCGCGAACTGGCCGAGTGGCTGCTGGAACACCAGCCCGCCCTCGTCACCGGCGAGCACTGGCAGCTGATCGACGCGCATGAGCGCGCCGCCGGGGAACCACTGGGCCGCCCCCGGGTGAAGCTGGCCAGTGTGGCCGAGCTGCTCCGGGTCGCGCACACCTGATCAGGCGGGCGGCGGCTCCGGCGACCCGTTCGCCGCGAACGCCCACTTGTCCGGGTTGCTCGGCGAGTAGACGACCGGGAACAGCGCGCCCATGGTCGGCCAGTTGTCGACGTCGACCGCCATGCGCTGGTACACGACGTGCTCGGTGACGGTCGGCCCGGTGATGACGCCGGTGATCGTGACGTACTGCTCCCCCGTCACGTCCGGACGCGGGCTGACCCCGGTCACCAGCAACGTGCCGTGCGCCAGTTCACCGCGAATTCCCCGGCGCCGCATGATTCGTGGCGCCAGCAGCAACACGAGCGCGCCGACAAGCAAGAGGAGTATGCCGAATTCCCACACGAGGCCCATGGTAGGACTGCAGCCATGAGTTCCGTCGCAGATGACATGGCACTGGCCCTCGAACTGGCCGACCAGGCCGACGCACTGACCATGGATCGCTTCGGCGCCCTGGATTTGCACATCGAGACCAAACCCGATCTCACCCCCGTCACCGATGCGGACCGAGGCGCCGAGGAAGCGCTGCGCGCCTCGCTGGCCGCGGCCCGCCCGGAAGACACGGTGTTCGGCGAAGAGTTCGGGGGCACAACGACATTGACCGGCCGCCAGTGGGTGATCGACCCGATCGACGGAACCAAGAACTTCGTCCGCGGCGTCCCGGTGTGGTGCACGTTGATCGCGTTGCTCGAAGACGGCGTCCCGACCATCGGCGTGGTGAGCGCGCCGGCCCTGGCGCGGCGTTGGTGGGCCGGGCTCGGCCAGGGCGCGTTCGGCTCGTTCGCCGGGGCAACTCGGAAATTGTCGGTGTCGGGGGTCACGGACCTCGCGTCGGCCAGCCTGTCGTACTCGGATCTGACGACCGGGTGGGAGCACCGTCGCGACCGCTTCGTCGAACTGACCGACGCGGTGTGGCGGGTGCGCGCCTACGGCGACTTCTGGTCGTACTGCATGGTCGCCGAGGGCGCGGTAGACATCGCCTGCGAGCCCGAGGTGAAGCTGTGGGACATCGCTCCGCTGGACATTCTCATCCGTGAGGCCGGCGGCACATTCACCAGCATCGACGGCGCCACGGGCCCGCACGGAGGCAGCGCGCTGGCCACCAACGGGCCGCTGCATGCAGCGGTGTTGGACAGGCTCGCCGGCAACTGAGCTCACGGCCGGAGGACAGGCCGGCCACGTACGCAGCCATCGGCGAGCGTCCGGTGGGCATCAGCGAGCAAAGCTCGAATACGACGCCTTCCTGGCGAACCACCCCAGCCGTCAACTACTCCACCGGATCAGCGACGAGTGGGTCGCGCTGATCCTGGCGACGCTCGGTGGCGACGGCCCGCGCCCCGGAGTCGGCGGCGCGGGCGAACCGCGTCCGATGCACCGTCCCGGCGCCACGACGGAGTCAGCCGGAAGATGCTCACCCAGCCGCTGCGATCCCTCGACGGCGACGGGTTGCCCACCCGGACGGTGACCACGACCGTGCCGGTCACGGTCACCTATGAGCTCACTGACCTGGTCCTTTCGCTGCACCATCCGATGGTCGGGATCAAGTCGTGGGCCGAGGCCCACATGGACGTGGTGTGCGCAGACCGCGAGCGGCACGACCGCCTTTCGGCAGCGGAACCCTGATCCCCCGACGGTGTGAAGTTGGTAACAGATGCCATACCTTACTCTGGAGTAAGATACGGTCAGATGCGTCGCCCCGACCAGCAGAGGCAGCTGACATGACCAACACCCTGCCGTCCAAGAACGGCACCCCCTCCCGTCCCTCCAGCTCCGGCCAGCAAAGCGCGGTCGGGCTGCACAAGCACAAACGGACCGCGACCGACATCGGGTTGGCGCTGATCACGCCCATCGTCGGTCAGGAATTCCTGGACCGTTACGGCCTGCGGGATTCGCTCAATCGCGGTATCAAATACGGTGTCAAACACGGCTTTTCGGCTGCAGGTGCGGTCACCCGGCAATTCCAGCGGGTTCAGGGCCTGGGCAAGGCACCGACCCGGCTGAAGTCCAGCGGGGCCGACTACTTCGATCTGACCCCCGACGAAGACCAGCAGATGATCGTCGAGACGGTTTCCGAATTCGCCGCGGAGATCCTGCGCCCCGCCGCGCATGACGCCGACGAAGCCGCCGCCTACCCCGCGGATCTGATCGCCAAGGCCGCTGAACTGGGCATCACCGCCGTCAACGTGCCCGAGGACTTCGACGGCATCGCCGAACACCGCAGCACCGTGACCAATGCACTCGTCGCAGAGGCACTGGCCTACGGCGATATGGGTCTGGCCCTGCCGATCCTGGCTCCCGGTGGCGTCGCCTCGGCACTGACCCACTGGGGCAGCGCCGACCAGCAGGCCACCTATCTCAAGGACTTCGCCGGCGAGAACGTGCCGCAAGCGTGCGTGGCGATCGCCGAGCCGCACGCCCTGTTCGACCCCACCGCGCTCAAGACCACCGCGGTGCGCACCCCCAGCGGCTACCGCCTCTCCGGCGTCAAGTCGCTGGTGCCGGCCGCCGCCGATGCCGAATTGTTCATCGTGGCAGCACAATTGAACGGCAAGCCGGCGTTGTTCATCGTCGAAGCCTCATCGGCCGGGCTTACCGTCAAGGCCGACCCGAGCATGGGCATCCGTGCCGCCGCCCTCGGCCAGATCGAACTCGACAACGTGGCGGTGCCGCTCGGCAACCTCCTCGGCGAGGACGGGGCCACCGATCAGGACTACTCCGAAGCGATCGCGCTGTCCCGGCTGGGCTGGGCCGCGCTGGCCGTCGGCACCTCGCACGCGGTGCTCGACTACGTCATCCCCTACATCAAGGAACGCACCGCGTTCGGCGAGCCGATCGCCCATCGTCAGTCGGTGGCGTTCATGGCCGCCAACATCGCCATCGAGCTCGACGGCCTGCGGCTGATCACCTGGCGCGGCGCCGCTCGCGCCGAGCAGGGTCTGCCGTTCGCCCGCGAGGCCGCCCTCGCGCGCAAGCTCGGCACCGACAAGGGCATGCAGATCGGCCTGGACGGCGTGCAGCTGCTGGGCGGTCACGGTTACACCAAGGAGCACCCGGTCGAGCGCTGGTACCGCGATCTGCGGGCCATCGGCGTCGCCGAGGGTGTCGTCGTTATCTAGCCCGGTGTCATTCCTTTTCTGAGCTGAAAGACTAATCATGGCAATCAATCTGGAAATGCCCCGCAAGCTGCAGGCGGTCATCGAGAAGGGCCACCAGGGCGCCGCCGAGATGCTTCGCCCGATCTCGCGCAAGTACGACCTCGCCGAGCACGCCTACCCGGTCGAGCTGGATACGCTGGCCACGCTGTTCGAAGGCATCTCGGAAGCCAAGACGATCTCGTTCGCCGGCGCCGAGGCGTTCCGCGACGACGCCAACACCAAGGGCGACAAGGTCACGGTCAACGGCGCCAACATGTCCGCACTCGTCAACGCACTCGAGGTCAGCTGGGGCGATGTCGCCCTGCTGCTGTCAGTGCCGCGTCAGGGCCTGGGCAACGCCGCCATCTCCTCGGTGGCCACCCCCGAGCAGCTCGAGCGCCTCGGCAAGGACGTGTGGGCGGCCATGGCCATCACCGAGCCCGGCTTCGGCTCGGACTCGGCGGCGGTGACGACCACCGCGGTGCTCGACGGCGACGACTACGTGATCAACGGCGAGAAGATCTTCGTCACCGCGGGTTCGCGTGCCACCCACATCGTGGTGTGGGCGACGCTCGACAAGTCGCTGGGCCGGGCGGCCATCAAGTCGTTCATCGTGCCGCGCGAACATCCCGGCGTCACCGTCGAACGCCTGGAGCACAAGCTGGGCATCAAGGCGTCCGACACCGCGGTGATCCGCTTCGAGAACGCCCGCATCCCCAAGGACAACCTGCTGGGTGATCCGGAGATCCACGTGGAGAAGGGTTTTGCCGGGGTCATGGAGACCTTCGACAACACCCGGCCGATCGTGGCGGCCATGGCGGTCGGCATCGCCCGGGCCGCGCTGGAGGACCTGCGCGCGATCCTCACCGATGCGGGCATCGAGATCTCCTACGACAAGCCGGCCCATGCGCAGAGCGCCCCCGCGGCGGAGTTCCTGCGGATGGAGGCCGACTGGGAGGCCGGGTACCTGTTGACCGTCCGCTCCGCATGGCAGGCCGACAACAGCATCCCCAACTCCAAAGAAGCCTCGATGGGTAAGGCCAAGGCCGCCCGGGTGGCCAGCGACATCACCCTCAAGGCCGTCGAAATGGCCGGTACCACCGGCTATTCCGAACAGACCCTGCTGGAGAAGTGGGCCCGCGACTCCAAGATCCTCGACATCTTCGAAGGCACGCAGCAGATCCAGCAGCTGGTGGTCGCCCGCCGCCTGCTGGGGCTGTCCTCGGCCGAACTGAAGTAGCCCTTTTTTTCTGCGCGAGCAGACGCGAGAACCCCCCAAAACCATGGTGTTGGGGGGTTTTTGCGTCTGCTCGGCCAACTGGGGTGACGACGCCGACCGATGTGCTGAACACCCCGGAGTACGGCGGCGCGGCCTGGGCCGGCTGGTACTCAGGACGTGCGGTGGCGAAGGTCTCCGGCGGCTTCCAGACCAGGTACGGACCCGCACACAACGAAATCGCCCAGAACACATGGTGTTCTGGGCGATTTCGTTATCGCGTGTTGTTCGGCTTAGCCGAGCACCCGCTGCAGGTCCGGAACCATGGCCTGCAGCTCCCGGGCCCAGTAGGCCCAGTTGTGCGTGCCGTTGTCCGGGAAGTTGAACACACCGTTGGTGCCACCCGCGGCGATGTAGTTGTCCTGGAAGGTGCGGTTGGTCTTGATGGTCAGGCCTTCGAGGAAGGTGGCAGGCAGGTCGCCGCCGCCCAGCTCGTTGGGCTGGCCGTTACCGCAGTAGATCCAGAGGCGGGTGTTGTTGGCGACGAGCGTCGGGATCTGCAACATCGGGTCGTTGCGCTTCCAGGCGCTGTTCGGGTCTTCCGTCGGACCCCACATGTCGTTGGCTTTGAAGCCGCCGGCGTCACCCATGGAGATGTTGATCAGGAACGGCCACCAGCCCTCGGAGGGGTTGAGGAAGCCCGACATCGAACCGGCGTAGATGAATTTGTCCGGGTGGTAGGTCGCGAGGATCAGCGAGGCGGAGCCTGCCATCGACAGACCGATCGCGGCGTTGCCGTTGGCCGCGACGTCGCGATTGGCGGCCAGCCATGCCGGCAGCTCGCTGCTCAGGAAGGTCTCCCACTTGTAGGTGACACAGCCGGCCTTACCGCAGGCCGGCGAGTACCAGTCGGTGTAGAAGCTGGACTGACCACCGACGGGCATGACCACCGACAGACCGCTGTTCAGGAACATCTCGAACGCGTTGGTGTTGATGTCCCAGCCGTTGAAGTCGTCCTGGGCGCGCAGGCCGTCGAGCAGGTACACCGCGTGCGAACCCGGCCCACCGCTCTGGAACTGAATCTTGATGTCACGGCCCATCGACGGCGACGGGACCATCAGGTACTCAACCGGCAGGCCCGGCCGGGAGAATGCCCCCGCGGTCGCCGATCCGCCGGTAACGCCGATCAAGCCAGGCAGCATCAGGGCTGCCACAGCCGCCACCGTCATGCGGCGGGCCCAATGGCCACGAATCTTGTCAATGAAGGTCATACTGCGAATCCATCCGTCTTCCGGTCATTACGCCATTTGCGCGATCAGCGATCAGCATCGCCCAGCGACACCGCAGCGACGGAGTCACTGCACTGTCACGCCCGCTCGCCCGAGCCGGTGCCTCTGAAGAGCGGACCGAAGAATTCAGTTGTTGCGCCATGAGTAAATCACGGGCCCACGACGGTGGAAAACCCGCCGCGCGCCGCCGAACTGCATATCTACGGATTCAAAAAAGTGAATTCGGCTTTATCTATCACGCGCACCCAGTTGATCTACCTGGGAAAACGCCGCCAACCCCCGGTCCGCGCCCACCGCACTCGATGAACGCCGATGCCTTTCTGTTCACAACTGGTGTCCGGAGGGTTATCCGATCGTCGCCAACCGGTTTTCGAAATGCCCGCTCGGAGCCCTCCGACAGGCCCCAAACCTGACCATACTAAAAAGTATGGTAGCTTTCGGACCATGACGTCACCCCCCATCACTGAGCGCTCCATCACCACCGAATTCGTCGCACGACTGGCCGAGCGGGCCGCTGAAGCCGAAGAGCTGCGCCGGCTTCCCGACGCGACGGTGACCGAACTTGTGGAATCCGGTTTCACCGAACTCCTGGTGCCCGCCCGCTACGGCGGTCAGCAGGCAGATTTCCCGGCGGTCCTGGATCCCGTGCGCCGAATGGCCCATGGCTGCACGTCGAGCGCCTGGACCATCGGCTTCCTGGCACTGCACAACTGGATGCTGGCGCTGTTCGGTGAGCAGGCCCAGGAGGAGGCGTTCGCGAGCCGACCGTTCCTGGCCCCGGCCCCACTCGCGCCGACCGGACGCGGGCTGCCGGCCGACGGCGGGATCCGCCTGACCGGCAGGTGGTCCTGGGCCACCGGCGTCATGCACGGCAACTGGATCATCGTCGCCGCGCTGTGCGGCCCCGACGATGCGCTGTATCCGGCGCTGGCGCTGCTGCCGATCAGCGACGTGACCGTGGCCGACGTGTGGCACACCGATGGCATGCGGGCCACCGGCTCCAACGACGTCATCGCCACCGACGTCTTCGTGCCGGAGCACCGACTGGTGAAAGTGCTCGACATCTATTCCGGCACGGCCCCGGGCGCCGGATTACACGACAGCGCCTCCTACCGCTGGCCGATGGTGCCCGCCCTGGCCCTGCTGGCAGCGATGCCCGCGCTGGGCAGCGCCGAGCGGGTCACCGAGATCTACGCGCAGCGCCTCGGCGAACGAGTGCTGCCCTACGAAGGCGTCATACAGAAGGACAAGCCGATCGCTCAGGCCCATCTGGCCGGGGCGCAGGTGCGGGTGCGGGCGTTGCGCGCCCTGCTGGCCGACACCGTCGGCGAGATCGAGGCCATCGTGGCGGCCGGAGACTCGGTGGACAAGCCGGTGCGCGCGCAGGCCCGGCTGTCGGCCGCGCATATCGTCAGCGAGTCCAAGGCGGTGATCGCCGATCTACTGGGCGCAGGCGGCGCGAGCATCCATTTCCTGTCCAGCCCGCTGCAGCGGTTCAAGCGCGACGTCGACGTCCTGTCCGGCCACGTGGTGTTCGACTACGACACCAGCCGCGAGTTGGCCGGTGCATTGGCGCTGGGCATGAAGATCCCCCGAACGTCCATGATCTGACGGGGTCGACCGGCGCTCACGTCTGGGCCGGTGTGCACGCCAACGCCTCGATGATCACCTCACAGAACGCGGGCAGATCGCCGGGGGCGCGGCTGGTGATCAGGTTGCCGTCGATGCAGACCTGCCGGTCCACCACGGTCGCACCGGCGTTCCCGAGATCCGTGCGGATACTCGGATAGCTGGTGAGCGTCCGGCCGCGTACCACGTCCGCCTCGACCAGGGTCCACGGTCCGTGGCAGATCGCCGCGACGGGCTTGCCCGATCGGACGAAATCGCGGACGAACGCCACCGCAGTCTTGTCGAGCCTCAATTTGTCCGGATTCACGGTCCCCCCGGGCAGGATCAGCGCGTCGAACTGATCGACCTTAGCCTCGGCAACCGTGCGGTCCACCGGAAAGGTGCCCGCCGGTTCGAGATCGTGATCACGAGCCTGGATTTCACCGGCCCTCAGTGACAGCAGCTCGACGTGACCGCCCTCGTTCTCGACGGCCGCGCGGGGTTGTTCGAGCTCGATGCGCTCGACACCGTCGGCGGCAAGAATCCCGACCCTGCGGCCTTCCAATTCCTTTCTCATGACAGTCCTTTCGTTCACACCGACGGGCAGGATCCAGCCTGGGCGCCCGCTGGAGGGCTACCCCGGGAAGCCGGGCCCAAAACGCGGAAGTTCAGTCCGCAGAACCCCTTGTCACCGGCTTTAACAAAAAGTAAAGTCACTTTCAGTTTTTGCCCCGCACCTTTCAGGAGTCGAGCATGGAATCCTTCGTCCACCTGCGTAAAGGCAAGACCCCGAAACGGGTGCATGCCGACCTCGACGGCCTCAAGGACGACGAACTCGGTCGCGGCGGTTTCGTCGGCCGGACCGCCAACATGTACCGGCGCAACGACCCCACCGCCTACCGCACCGTCGGCCCGCTGCGCCCCACCGACGTGTTGTCCAGTGAGCTCAAGCCCAGCGACGCCACCGATGCCCAGGGCGGCCCGCTGCTGATGTTCTCCAACGCCGACTGCCAGGTGCTGCTGAGCCGGCGTACCGAGGAGATGCCGTTCTTCGTCCGCTACGTCGACGGCGACCTACTGTTGTTCGTCCACAAGGGATCGGGCCTCCTGGAGACCGAGTTCGGCCCGCTGCGCTACCGCGAGGGCGACTGGGTCTACATCCCGAAGGCCTGCACGTTCCGCCAGGTGCCGGACACCGAGAGCACGTGGCTCATGATCCAGGCCACCGACGATTTCCGGGTCCCGCCGGCCGGCACCCTGGGCCGCCACTTCCCGTTCGACCCGGCGCAGGTCACCATTCCAGAGCCGCAGCCGATCGACGACGGCGTCGGGCCGCAGGACGCCGGAGAATACGAGGTCCGTCTGATTCATGAAGGCGGGCCGACTTCGCTGTTCTACCAACACAATCCCCTTGACGTGGAAGGCTGGCGGGGCGACAACTTCCCGTTCACCTTCAATATCGAGGACTACACCGTCATCACTTCCGAGAGCGTGCACCTGCCACCGACCGTGCACCTCTTCATGCAGGCCACCGGTGTGTACGTGATGAACTTCCTGCCCAAGCCCGCCGAAACCGTGCCGGGCACCGAGCGCACCCCGTGGTATCACCGCAACGTCGACTACGACGAGATCGCGTTCTTCCACGGTGGTTCGCTGTACGGCATCCCGATGCCGCCCGGCCTGGTTTCCCATGCACCACAGGGTGTTCACCACGGAGCCCCGGAGAAGGCGCGGGAACGTGCCCGCCGAAAGTTCGACGACTACGACCGCGTCGACTGGTCGGTGATCGCCATCGACACCCGCCGCCGTCTCATCCCGTCCGCCGAAATCCTCGCCAACGATCTGGGGCAGCACTAGAGATGACAACTGTTGAAGCGCCTGTGAAGCACGAATACGACCGCATCCCGTATCTGGTTGCCTACCAGAACAACTCGTCGGTGCGCGACGTGTACGGCGGCGTCGCAGAACTCGTCGTGCTGGAGAGCTACCTGCTGCGGCCCAAAGCGCCAGAGCCGTCGGCCGTCGGAGCCGCCCCGGCGGCGACATCAGATACAGTGCTGGTGTTCATGCACCCGATCGGCGGCGGCGCGTACCTGCCCATGATCAATGCCCTGGCCCGCGCCGGACACCACGTCATCTACTGCAACAGCCGGTTCCGGGGCACCGACTCGGCACTGCTCATGGAGAAGGTGGTCGAGGATCTCGGCGAGTGCATCAAGGACGCCAAGCGCCGACTGGGCTACGACAAGGTCGTCCTGGCCGGATGGAGTGGCGGCGGGTCGCTGTCGGTGTTCTACCAACAGCAGGCCCAGCATCCGACGGTGACGGCGAGCCCGTCCGGTGACGGGCCAGACCTCACCAAGCTCGGCCTGATCCCCGCCGACGGAATCATGCTGTTGGCCGCGCACATCAGCCGGCACGGCACGATGACCGAATGGATGGACGCGTCCATCCTCGACGAGAACGACCCGACCAAGCGGGACCCGGAACTCGATCTCTACGACCCGGACAACCCCAACCAGCCGCCCTACACGCCGGAGTTCCTGGAGCGTTACCACCAGGCCCAGATCGCCCGGAACCGGCGAATCACCAAGTGGGTCAAAGAAAAGCTGGCGGAACTCAAGGCCGCCGGACGTCCCGATGACGAGTTCGCCTTCGTCGTGCACGGCACCATGGCGGACCCGCGGTGGCTGGACCCCACCGTCGACCCCAACGATCGCCAACCCGGTACGTGTTATCTGGGTGATCCCCAGGTGGTCAACATGAGCCCGGTCGGCCTGGCGAGATTCTGCACGCTGCGCAGCTGGCTATCGCAGTGGAGCTACGACGACGCCAACGGCGACGCCGTCAAGGCCGGGCCTGATATCGCGATCCCCGCCCTGGTGATCGGCAACCTGGCCGACGACGCCTGCACCCCCAGCCACACCCGCCGGCTGTACGAGGCGATCGGCCATTCCGACAAGGAGATGCACGAGATCCCCGGCGCCAACCACTACTACTCGGGCCCGGATCAGCGCGACACTCTCCGCCAGGCCGTCGCGATCTGCACGGATTGGCTGCACCGGCACGGATTTCCGCTGGATCCGGCATGACCACCGGAGCTTTGGACGGCATCAGGGTGATCGAGCTCGGCACCCTGATCTCGGGTCCGTTCGCCGGCCGCCTGCTCGGCGACATGGGTGCCGAGGTCATCAAGATCGAACTGCCGGCCACCCCGGATCCGCTGCGCACCTGGGGGCAGGCCGAGCTCGACGGGCACCACTTCTTCTGGACCGTGCACGCCCGCAACAAGAAGGCCGTCACCTTGGACCTTCGGACCGCCAAGGGCAGGGAGTTGTTCCTCGAGCTGGTCGACCGGTCGGACATCATCGTGGAGAACTTCCGGCCCGGCACCCTGGAGAAGTGGAATCTGGGCTACGACGTTCTGCGCGAACGCAATAAGGGCATCATCCTGGTGCGGGTATCCGGATACGGACAGACCGGGCCGGACGCCGGCAAGGCCGGCTATGCCTCGGTGGCCGAGGCGTCGAGCGGGCTGCGGCACATGAACGGGTTCCCCGGCGGCCCCCCACCGCGGCTGGCCCTGTCCCTGGGCGACAGCCTGGCCGGCATGTTCGCCGCCCAGGGCGCCCTGGCCGCGCTGTACCGGCGGACCGTCACCGGCGAGGGGCAGATCGTCGACACCGCGCTCACCGAAAGTTGTCTGGCGATACAGGAATCCACCATCCCCGACTACGACATCGGCGGGGTGGTACGCGGGCCGTCGGGCACGCGGCTGGAAGGTATCGCGCCGTCGAACATCTACCAGAGCGCCAACGGCAGCTGGGTGGTGATCGCCGCCAACCAGGACACCGTGTTCCGCCGGCTGTGCGCGGCGATGGGGAGCCCCGAGCTGGCAACCGACGATCGATTCGCCAATCACGTTGCCCGCGGCCGCAATCAGGACGAGCTGGACAAGATCATCGGCGATTGGGCCGGCAAGCGGCAGCCGGAGGAGATCATCGAAACCCTGTCGCAGGCCGGTGTGATCAGCGGGCCGATCAACACCGTGGCCGAGGTGGTGGAAGATCCGCAACTGCAGGCCCGCGGGATGATCGCCGACCACTTCGATGAGCGGATCGGACGGACCGTAAAAGGCCCCGGCGTCGTCCCGGTGCTCTCCGCGTCACCCGGCACGATCCGCAACGCCGGCTCAGCCCGACCGGGCCAGCACAACGACGAGGTGTACGGCGACCTGCTCGGGCGCAGTGCACAAGACCTGGAAACCCTGCGCGCAGAGGGGGTGCTGTGAGATGAACCTGCCGACGAAGGTCGATATCCGCGAGGTGTGCCTGCGGGACGGCCTGCAGATCGAGACGCCGATTCCGTTGTCCGCCAAGGTCGCGATCCTCGAAGCCATCGTCGCCACCGGGGTGCGGGAGGTGGAGGCCACCGCCTTCGTCTCACCGTCGAAGGTGCCGGCACTGGCCGACGCGGCCGAACTCGCCGAAGAGCTCTATAGATTTCCCGAGGTGGAGTTCTCCGCGCTGGTCGCGAGCCCCAACGGCGCCAAACGAGCCATCGCCGCCGGCCTGCGTTCCATCGAGTACGTGGTATCCGCATCGGATGCCCACTCCCATTCCAACGTGGGACGCACCTCGGCCGAGGCCACGGCACAGATCGCCGACATCGTGGCCATCGCGGGTGACAGCGACACCTCGGTGGAGGTGATCATCGCCACCGCGTGGGACTGCCCGTTCGACGGCCCGACCGATCCGCAGCGGGTGCTCGACATCGCCTCGGCTGCAGTAGGTTTCGGCGTGAAACGGATAGCCATTGCCGACACCATCGGCACCACCACCCCGCGCCGGGTCAGCTCGTTGATCGAGAAGGTCCGGCCGCTGATCGGTGACCTGCCGCTGGGGGCACACTTCCACAACACCCGCGGAGCAGGCCTGGCCAGTGCCTACGCGGCCGTGCAGTCCGGGGTCACCCGCCTGGACGCGTCGGTCGGCGGTTTGGGCGGCTGCCCGTTCGCGCCGGGCGCCAGCGGCAACATCGCCACCGAGGACCTCGTCTACATGTTGCGCGACAGCGATATCGACGTCGATGTCGAACTGACCGCCGCCATCGACGCGGCCCGTGTCGCCCAGGACGCCGTGGGCCATGAGCTTCCCAGCGCGCTGCTGCGGGCCGGCGACCGGATCTTGGGTTGAGGCGTCGATGACCGCTGCCGAGCTGGGCACCAAGGGTCGCCAGACGCGGTCTGCCATTGAGTTGGCCGCGCGGAAACTGTTCGCCGAGCGGGGCTTTCACGGCACCACCTTGTCCGACATCACCTCGGCCGCGGGCAAGAGCCCGGCGGTGTTCTACCGGTATTTCACCGACAAAGAGGATCTACTGGCAGCGCTGGCCGAATCGTTCCTGCACGACGTCGTGGAACCATCCGGCCTGAACCTGCACCTGCCGGACCCTCCCGACGACACCGAGTTCTTCACCACGGTGGTCACCGGCTACTGGAACATCTTCAAACAGAACATCGGCATCATGATCGCCGTCGCCCAACTGGCGGCCACCCAGCAGCGATTCGCCGACGTGCAGAACAAGTTCCGCCGGTTCGGTATCGACATCGTCATCGCATCGGTGCACCACGCCCAGGGGCAGGGCCACGCTAAAGGACTGCATCCAGAACATGTCGGCGCGGCCATCGCCTTGTTGTTCGAGAACTTCACCACAGTCTTCGTCGGCCAGTCCGGGCTGGGTATCGAGATCAGCGATGCCGACGCCATCGCCACCCTGTCCACCATCTGGAAGAGAACCTTGTACGGCTTCTGACCCGAGCTTCTGACCCGAGAAAGAGAGATCATCGTGGATTTCGCTTTACCCGACCATCTTTCGACTGTGCTCACCGAGATGGACGAGTTCATCGAGGCCGAGATCAAGCCGCTTGAGCGCGAGCATATGCAGTACTTCGACCAGCGCCGCGAATATGCCCGCACCGACTGGGAGAACGGCGGAGTGCCCGCCCGGGCCTGGGAGGATCTGCTCGACGAGATGCGTCGCCGGGCCGATGCGGCCGGATGGCTGCGCTACGGTCTGCCCGCCCGGTTCGGCGGGCGGGACGGTAGCAACCTGGATATGGCCGTCATCCGGGAACACCTGGCGCACAAGGGCCTCGGACTGCACAACGACCTGCAGGACGAGTCCTCGATCGTGGGCAACTTCCCGCAGGTGATCATGATGGACCGGTTCGGCACCGAGGCGCAGAAGGCCGACTGGGTCGAGGCGATGCTCACCGGCAGGCGTTCGATGGCGTTCGGGTTGACCGAGCCCGACCACGGATCGGATGCCACCTGGCTGGAGACCACGGCGATACCTGACGGAGATGGCTGGATCATCAACGGCCGCAAGCGGTGGAACACCGGAGTACACCGCGCCACCCACGATCTGATCTTCGCCCGGACCTCCGGCGAGCCCGGCCAGGCCCGTGGCATCACCGCATTCCTGGTGCCCACCGACTCGCCCGGATTCACCGTCCCGTTCTACTGGTGGACGTTCAACATGCCCACCGATCACGGCGAGGTCGAGTTGAACAACGTGCGGGTGCCTGCCGATGCGGTGCTCGGCGAGATCGACCGCGGACTGGAGGTCGGACAGACGTTCCTGCACGAGAACCGGATTCGTCAGGCCGCCAGCAGCCTGGGCGCGGCCCAGTTCTGTATCGATCGTGCAGTGGACTATGCCAACCGACGCATGGTGTTCGGCAAGCCGCTGGCGGTGAACCAGGCCGTGCAGTGGCCGTTGGTGGAATTGCAGACCGAAGCGCAGATGGTCAGGCTGCTCGTCCGTTACGCCGCGACGCAGTTGGACCAGAACCACCACATGGAAGTGTCCGACAAGGTGTCGATGGCCAACTACCGCGCCAACCGCCTGGTGTGCGAAGCGGCCGATCGGGCCATGCAGGTGCACGGTGGCATCGGCTACAGCCGTCACGAACCGTTCGAGCACATCTACCGCCACCACCGGCGCTACCGCATCACCGAAGGCGCCGAGGAGATCCAGATGCGCCGGGTGGCGCAGCGGCTGTTCGGGTTCGGCAAGGCCAAGCGGTGACCGAGACCGGCCTGCTCACCTCCCGGCTGGTCGATGTTCTCACCCCGGTGCTCGGCGACCGGGTGGCCGTGGAGGACCTGCGTGAGCTGACCGGCGGAGCCAGCCGCACCACGTGGTCCTTCGACGCCATCACGGACTCGGCTCGGCGCCCGTTGATCCTGCGCACCGGGGCACCCGATGAGGTACATGCCGGGATGGAGCTGGAGGCCGGCGCTCAACGGGCGGCGGCTCTGGCCGGGGCGCCGGTCCCCCACGTACTGATCGCCGACAATTCCGTTGCCGCGCTGGGTGATCCCTTCCTGATCTGTGACTTCATCGGTGGCGAGACCATCGTGCGACGCATTCAACGCACGCTCGACGATGCCGGCCGGGCCCGGCTGCTCACTCAGTGCGCACAGGCGCTGGCTGCCATCCATCGGGCCGAGCCGCCCGCGCTACCCGGCCTCGTCGAGCAGGACCAGATATCCCAATGGCGGGAGCAGCTCGACGAGATGGGCGATACCACAGCCACTTTCGAGTGGGTGTTTCGCTGGCTGGCCGCGAACCGGCCGCCCGCGTCGCCGCTGCGGTTGGTGCACGGTGACTTCCGGATGGGCAATGTGATCGTCGACGACTCAGGCCTGGCCGCGGTACTGGACTGGGAGTTGGTGCACCTCGGCGAGGTGTACGAAGACCTGGCCTGGTTCTGCATCCGGGCCTGGCGGTTCGGGGCCCCGCCCGCCCTCGGGGCAGGCGGGCTGGGCAGCATCGAGAGCTTTCTGAACGACTACGAGGAAGCCGGCGGCGTCACCCTCGACAGGTCCGCGATCCGCTGGTGGCTGGTGCTCGCCACGCTGCGCTGGGGTGTCATCTGCCGCTATCAGGCAGAACGACACCTGAGCGGGCAGACCCCGTCGGTAGAGCTGGCGACGATCGGGCGTCGAGTCTGTGAGACCGAGTGGGACCTGTTGTGTCTGCTGGACGGGAGCAGCTGGTGAGCAACCTGTACGGACGGCCGACCGCGGCCGAACTCGTCGCCGCGGTCGCGGAATTTCTCGACACCGAGGTGCGCGACAGTGAGACGGTCGCAGCTCCGGTGAAATTTCAGGCCAGGGTCGCCGCCAACGCGCTACGGATGGTCGAACGCGAACTGATGGCCTCCGACACCCCTGCTGCGGCCACCGCCTCGTCTGAGGCCTTGGCCGGGGTCGGGTTCACCGATGAGGCCGCGCTGGCGGCGGCGATCCGCGCCGGCGAACTCGATGACCGGGCCGACGACGTCACCGCCTGCCTACGCATCCTGGTGCGTCAACGGCTTGCCGCCGCGCATCCGGGTTACGACGAACCGTGAACCCGTCAGAGCCTGCGGACCCGGGCCAGCCACGCCGGCTCGTCCACCCGGGCTCCGACCTGCTCCCCCAGCGCCTCGGCATGGGCCGCGCCCACCACGCCGCGGTATGTCGTGGTGTCCAGCGCCTCCAGCTCCCAGCCATCGGCGAAGGCCTGGCGGACCACCTCGGCGCTGACCTGGGGTCCGAACCCACGACCCGCGTCGGACAGCGCCAGGACGTGCACCGTCGCACCAGGCCGGGCTACCCGGTGCAGGCTGGCCACATAACGCGGCCGGTCGGCATCGTCGAAGACATGAAACAGCGCACTGTCGACGATCGTGTCGTAACGCGGGTCCTGCTCCGCACCGAGGCGGGTCGCGTCGGCGACGGCGAAATGCGCGTCGATACCCCGCTGCGCGGCGTTCTCCCGGGCCTGGGTGACGGCCTGTTCGGAGAAGTCGATACCGAGAACGTCGTACCCGAGCCGGGTCAGCAGCATGGTGTGCTCACCAGCGCCGCAGCCGACATCGAGCACCTTGCCGCCCACACGACCGGTGCGTTCCAGCTCGACGATGGCCGGTTGCGGCTCGCCGATGACCCAGGGCGCGGTCCGGGACTCATAGGCTTCGTCGAACAGCGACTGTGCAGGCGTGGAGTTCATGATTCGAGTCTGAAACCTGAATAGCCATTGAGGTCAAGCCCTACCCGAGGAGCCGATGATGTCCCCTGCCGAAGTCGAAGTCATCGACGACGTCGCGCACCGACTGTTCGACGCGATCGAGCGCGGCGACAAGGCCGGTGTCGCTCAACTGTGGGCCGACGACGTCGCCGTGTGGCACGCCGGCGATGCCAGGGACAACGACCGGCCCCGCGCGTTGAAAGTCATCGACTGGTTCATCAACGCCACCCGGGAGCGCCGCTACGAGGTGTTGGACCGGCAGTTCTTCGACGGCGGATTCGTCCAGCAGCACGTCCTGCACGCCGGTGCACCTGACGGCACATTGATCGCATTGCGGGTGTGCATCGTGATCAAAGTGGGTACCGACGGTCTGATCCACCGCATCGACGAGTACTTCGATCCGAAGGACATCGCGCCGCTGCTCACCTGACCCGAGCCGATCATCCGGCCCGACAAGACTGGAGATGGCATGGCCACGATCAGCGACATCCTCACCGCGAGCGCCGGGAACTGGACACTGGTTCCGGATCGGTCCGCCGTGACGTTTCGGAACAAGACACTGTGGGGCCTGTCGACGGTCACCGGGCGGTTCACCGAGTTCACCGGTGAAGGCTCC
The DNA here is from genome assembly GCF_004762045.1 of Mycobacterium sp. DL99. Lineage (GTDB taxonomy): Bacteria > Actinomycetota > Actinomycetes > Mycobacteriales > Mycobacteriaceae > Mycobacterium. The sequence continues at coordinate 2,063,690 of NZ_SJOM01000007.1, read as the reverse complement.
GCCGGCGCCGGGGTGAACGGCCGGGTGGTGATCGCCGCGGCATCGGTGCGCACCGGGATCAGCAAGCGGGACAACCATCTGCGATCCGCCGACTTCTTCGATGCCCAGGCCCATCCCGGCATCACGATGGAGGTGACGGGTTTGGGCCCGTCCGACGACAGGGTGCAGTTGACGACGGTCCTGACGGTTCGCGGAGTGTCGAAGCCCATCGATTTACCGGTCGATGTGCAGGTCCTCGACGACGGCGCGCTGCGGCTGTCGGGCCAGTGCCAGGTTCAACGAGACGACTTCGGCGTGTCGGGAGACCTGCTGGGGATGGTCGGTCCGACCACAGTCCTGTCCGGTGAACTTCTGTTCACCCGAGTCTGATGCCCCACAACAGGATTCGCTGAGTTGTCCGGCCCACGGGGCCCCGCGCAGTAGCATCGGTTTCATGGCCGGCCCCGCGCCGCTGCACATCCTGGTGTACAGCGACAACCCGCGCACCCGCGAACAGGTACGTCTCGCACTGGGCAAACGCGTGCATCCGGAACTGCCCGAACTGGAATACGTGGAGATCGCCACCGCACCGATGGTGATCTCGCGGATGGACGCCGGGGGTATCGACCTGGCCATCCTCGATGGTGAGGCCACCCCAGCCGGGGGCATGGGCGTCGCCAAACAACTCAAGGACGAGATCGCGAATTGCCCGCCGATCCTGGTGCTGACCGGGCGTCCTGACGATGCCTGGCTGGCTAGCTGGTCACGGGCCGAGGCGGCCGTGCCGCACCCGATCGATCCGATCCGGTTGGGCGATGCGGTGGTGTCGCTCCTGCGCGCCCCGGTCCAGTAACTCTTTTTCGAATTGCCGTGTTGCCGTTGATTGTTCGCGGCATGGCTCTGGCCGCAGCGACACGCTGCCCCGATATGAAACGATACTAACCAAAATGTGTGGCACAGGCCGCAAACCTCGCTAGGCTGTGGGTTAGCTCACATCGACAGCCCACCGAGGGAGCGATAAGTGGCATGAATCTATACACGCCCATCTTGGTTCTCGGAGCGATCGCGGCGGCGTTCGCCGTGGTTTCCGTGGGGATCGCGCTCGTCATCGGCCCGCGCCGCTACAACCGGTCCAAACTCGAGGCCTACGAATGCGGTATCGAGCCGATGCAGCCCGGCGCCGCCGGCGTGACCGGCCAACGCATGCCCATCCGGTATTACCTGACCGCGATGTTGTTCATCGTGTTCGACATCGAAATCGTCTTCCTCTATCCGTGGGCGGTGGCCTTCGACAACCTCGGGTTGTTCGCGCTGGTGGAGATGTTGCTGTTCATGCTCACGGTGTTCGTGGCGTACGCCTACGTCTGGCGGCGAGGAGGCCTGAATTGGGACTAGAGGAACGTCTGCCCGGTGGAATCCTGCTGTCGACGGTCGAAGCGGTCGCGGGATACGTGCGCAAGGGGTCGTTGTGGCCGGCCACCTTCGGCCTGGCCTGCTGCGCAATCGAGATGATGTCGACGGCCGGACCGCGTTTCGACATCGCCCGGTTCGGGATGGAACGATTCTCGGCGACGCCGCGGCAGGCTGATCTGATGATCGTGGCGGGCCGGGTGAGCCAGAAGATGGCACCGGTGCTGCGGCAGATCTACGACCAGATGGCCGAGCCGAAATGGGTGTTGGCCATGGGGGTTTGCGCCTCCTCCGGCGGCATGTTCAACAACTACGCGGTGGTCCAGGGCGTCGACCATGTGGTGCCCGTCGACATCTACCTGCCCGGCTGCCCACCACGACCGGAGATGCTGCTGCACGCAATCCTGAAGCTGCACGACAAGATTCAGCAGATGCCACTCGGGGTGAACCGCGAGGAGGCGATCCGGGAAGCCGAGAAGGCAGCGCTGGCGGTCACGCCCACCATCGAACTCAAGGGTCTGCTGCGGTGAGCACGGCCAACGGAAGCACCGAGGGTACCGGCCAGGGGCCCGAGGTGATCGCGACGCGCCGCGGCATGTTCGGCGCCTCGGGCACGGGCGACACGTCGGGGTACGGCCGGCTGGTGCGTTCGGTGGCATTACCCGGCAGTTCCCCGCGCCCCTACGGCGGGTATTTCGACGAGGTGGTGGACCTGCTCACCGAGATCCTCGGAGAGGAGCGCTATGCGGTGTCGATCGAGCGCGTGGTGGTTCATCGAGATGAGCTGACCCTGGAGGTCAGCCGGGTCCAACTCCCCGCTGTGGCCAGCATTTTGCGCGATGATCCCCAATTGCGGTTCGAGCTGTGCCTCGGTGTGAGCGGTGTCCACTACCCCGACGACACCGACCGCGAACTCCATGCGGTCTACCCGCTGATGTCGATCACCCACAACCGCCGGATTCGGCTGGAAGTCGCGGCGCCCGATGCGGATCCGCACATTCCGTCGCTGTTCTCGGTCTATCCGACCACCGACTGGCACGAACGCGAGACCTACGACTTCTTCGGCATCGTGTTCGACGGGCATCCGGCGTTGACCCGGATCGAGATGCCCGACGACTGGGTCGGCCATCCCCAGCGCAAGGACTATCCGCTGGGCGGTATTCCGGTCGAATACCACGGCGCGCAGATCCCGCCGCCCGATCAGCGGAGGTCCTACACCTGATGAGTACCGAATCCCCCGTCGTGGTGGTCGGCGGACAGGACTGGGACGACGTGGTGGCTGCGGCCCGCGAGCATGCCGGCGAACGCATCGTGGTCAACATGGGTCCTCAGCATCCGTCGACCCACGGGGTGCTGCGGTTGATCCTGGAGATCGAGGGCGAGATCATCACCGAAGCCCGTTGCGGCATCGGCTATCTGCATACCGGCATCGAGAAGAACCTGGAATACCGCAACTGGACGCAGGGCGTCACGTTCGTCACCCGGATGGACTACCTCTCGCCGTTCTTCAACGAAACGGCGTACTGCCTGGGTGTGGAGAAGCTGCTGGACATCACCGACGATATCCCGCCGCGCGCCAGCGTGATCCGGGTGATGCTCATGGAGCTCAACCGGATCTCCTCGCACTTGGTGGCGCTGGCCACCGGCGGGATGGAGCTCGGCGCGATGAGCGCGATGTTCTACGGATTCCGGGAACGTGAAGAGATCCTGCGGGTCTTCGAGTCGATCACCGGCCTGCGGATGAACCATGCCTACATCCGACCGGGCGGGCTGGCCGCCGACCTACCCGACGATGCGGTGAGCCAGATTCGCGCGCTGCTCGATCTGCTGCCGAAAGGCCTGCAGGACTTGGAGGATCTGCTCAACGAGAACTACATCTGGAAGGCCCGCACGGTCGGTGTCGGATATCTCGACCTGACCGGGTGCATCGCGCTCGGGATCACCGGCCCGGTGTTGCGCTCCACCGGACTCCCCCACGATCTGCGTCGTGCACAACCGTATTGCGGTTACGAGGACTACGAATTCGACGTCATCACCGATGACCGCTGCGACTCGTACGGCCGGTACATCATCCGGGTCAAGGAGATGCGCGAGTCGTTGAAGATCGTCGAGCAGTGCGTGGCCAAACTGGAGAAACTCGGCCCCGGTCCGGTGATGATCACCGACAAGAAGCTGGCCTGGCCGGCCGATCTCAAGCTCGGCCCGGACGGGCTGGGCAACTCCCCCGAGCACATCGCCAAGATCATGGGCCACTCCATGGAGGGGCTGATCCATCACTTCAAGCTCGTCACCGAGGGCATCCGGGTACCGGCCGGGCAGGTGTACGTCGCGGTGGAGTCCCCGCGCGGGGAGCTCGGGGTGCACATCGTGTCCGACGGTGGCACCCGGCCGTACCGCGTGCACTACCGCGACCCCTCGTTCACGAATCTGCAAGCGGTGGCGGCGATGTGCGAGGGCGGCATGGTGGCTGACGCCATTGCCGCGGTGGCGTCGATTGATCCGGTCATGGGTGGAGTTGATCGCTGATGAGCGCTTGCGCGAAGAGGAAACCGGGCAGGAGCGCTTGCGCGAAGAGGAGACAGCACGGATGAGCGACGTATTCATTCAACTGGGGCAGCGCCCCGATGAAGCGGGCCCGCCGATCAACGGGCCCGCGGCGTATCCGGACGAGGTGACGGCCCGGCTCACTGTCGACGCCGAGCAGATCACCGCCCGCTATCCCGACGCCCGTTCCGCCCTGCTGCCGCTGCTTCATCTGGTGCAGGCAGAGGACGCTTGCCTCACCCCTGCCGGAATCGGTTTCTGTGCAGCGCTGTTGGACCTGAGCCATGCCGAGGTCACCGCCGTGGCCACGTTCTACTCGATGTACCGGCGTACCCCTACCGGCGACTACCTCGTCGGCGTCTGCACCAACACGTTGTGCGCGATCATGGGCGGCGACGCGATCCTGGACGCACTACAGGATCATCTCGACATCCACGCCGGGGGGACCACCCCCGACAGTCGGGTCACCCTCGAACACATCGAATGCAACGCGGCGTGCGACTACGCCCCGGTGGTGATGGTCAACTGGGAGTTCTACGACAACCAGACTCCGTCGTCGGCACGGGATCTGGTGGACGGCTTACGTAGCGGGACGCCCCCGGCACCGACGCGCGGGGCACCCCTGTGCACCTTCCGGGAAACGGCGCGCACCCTGGCGGGCCTGACCAATCCGCATACACCGGGCGGCGCCCCCGGCACGGCCACCCTGGCCGGCCTGCGTGAAGCCCACAAACGCGGAATGTCCGCTCCTGAGGCAGGTCCGATCACATGACCGCACTGACCCCGGTACTCAGCCGATTCTGGGACGAACCAGAACCGTGGACGTTGGACACCTACCGCCGCCACGACGGTTACCGCGGGCTGCAGCGGGCCCTGGCGATGGGGCCGGACGACGTGATCGCGCTGGTGAAGGATTCCGGACTGCGCGGACGCGGCGGCGCCGGGTTCCCGACCGGGACCAAGTGGTCGTTCATCCCGCAGGGCGAAGACGGCGCGGGGGCCAAGCCGCACTACCTCGTGGTCAACGCCGACGAGTCGGAACCCGGTACGTGCAAGGACATTCCACTCCTGCTGACCACCCCGCACTTCCTGGTCGAAGGTGTGATCATCGCGGCATACGCGATCCGGGCCCGCCATGCGTTCATCTACGTGCGAGGTGAGGTGGTGCCGGTGCTGCGGCGTCTGCAGGCCGCGGTCGCCGAAGCCTATGCGGCCGGATATCTGGGCACCGACATCCTCGGCTCGGGCTTCGATCTGGAGCTGACCGTGCACGCCGGTGCGGGCGCCTACATCTGCGGCGAGGAGACCGCGCTGCTGGATTCCCTGGAAGGCCGGCGCGGCCAACCGCGGTTGCGGCCACCGTTTCCCGCCGTCGCGGGCCTGTACGCCTGCCCGACCGTCGTCAACAATGTCGAGTCCATCGCCAGTGTCCCGCCCATCCTGGTCAACGGGGTGGACTGGTTCCGGTCGATGGGTTCGGAGAAATCCCCCGGCTTCACGTTGTACTCGCTGTCCGGCCACGTCAACCGGCCCGGCCAGTACGAGGCACCGCTCGGGATCACGCTGCGCGAACTGCTCGATTATGCCGGCGGGCTCCGCGACGGGCACACCTTGAAATTCTGGACCCCGGGCGGTTCGTCGACACCGCTACTCACGGCCGAACACATCGACGTGCCACTGGATTACGAGGGCATGGCCTCCGTCGGGTCCATGCTCGGCACCAAGGCACTGCAGATCTTCGACGAGACCACCTGTGTGGTGCGGGCCGTGCGGCGCTGGACCCAGTTCTACGCCCACGAGTCCTGCGGAAAGTGCACACCGTGCCGCGAAGGCACCTACTGGCTGGCCCAGATCTACGCCCGGCTGGAAACCGGTGCGGGTAGCCAGGCCGATATCGACAAGCTGCTCGACATCGCCGACGGCATCTTCGGAAAGTCGTTCTGCGCATTGGGAGACGGTGCGGCCAGCCCGATCATGTCCTCGATCCAGCATTTCCGCGACGAGTACGTGGCGCACCTGGACGGTGGGTGCCCGTTCGATCCGCACGCCTCGACGCTGATGGCGACCGAAGGGGCGGGTGCGTAGATGTTTCTCACCGCGAGATTTCTCACCGCGAGGAAAGGGGGCCGTACGTGACATTGGCTGAGCCGACCAAGGACGCCCCGCCGGTGGAGATGGTGCCGCTGACCATCGACGGCGAGCAGATCAGTGTCCCCAAGGGCACGTTGGTGATCCGCGCCGCCGAGCTGATGGGTGTCCAGATCCCCCGGTTCTGCGACCATCCGCTGCTCGATCCGGTCGGGGCGTGCCGACAGTGCCTCGTCGAGGTCGAGGGTCAGCGCAAACCGATGGCCTCGTGTACCACCACGGTCAGCCCGGACATGGTCGTACACACCCAGTACAGCTCCGAGGCCGCCGACAAAGCACAACGCGGCGTGATGGAGCTGCTGCTGATCAACCATCCGCTGGACTGCCCCGTCTGCGACAAGGGCGGCGAATGTCCCTTACAGAACCAGGCAATGTCCAACGGGCGCCCGGAAACCCGGTTCGAGGACGTCAAGCGGACCTACCCCAAGCCGATCAACATTTCCGCGCAGGTACTGCTGGACCGCGAACGGTGCGTGTTGTGCGCACGCTGCACCCGGTTCTCCGCGCAGATCGCCGGTGACCCGTTCATCGAGCTGCTGGAACGCGGTGCGCTGCAACAGGTCGGCATCGCCCCGGGGGAACCGCTCCAGTCCTACTTCTCCGGCAACACCGTGCAGATCTGTCCGGTGGGGGCGCTGACCGGGACGGCCTACCGGTTCCGGGCCCGGCCGTTCGACCTCGTCTCCAGCCCCAGCGTCTGTGAGCACTGCGCGTCGGGTTGCGCCCAGCGCACCGATCATCGACGCGGAAAGGTACTGCGCCGCTTGGCCGGGGATGATCCCGAGGTCAACGAGGAGTGGAACTGCGACAAGGGCCGGTGGGCATTCACCTACGCGACGGTCGGTGACCGGATCACCACGCCGCTGATCCGTGAAGACGGTGCGTTACGACCGGCTTCGTGGTCGGAGGCGCTGACGGTGGCCGGAGCGGGCCTGCTGGCCTCCGGTGCCAACACCGGCGTGCTGGTGGGCGGGCGCTGCACTGTGCAGGATGCATACGGGTACTCGAAGTTCGCTCGAATGGTTCTGGGCACCAACGACATCGACTTCCGTGCCCGCCCGCATTCCGGCGAGGAGGCTGATTTCCTCGCGGCACACGTCGCCGGGCATCCCATCACACTGCGCTACGCCGAACTGGAGAAGGCGCCGACCGTGCTGCTCGTCGGGCTGGAGCCCGAAGAGGAATCCCCGATCGTCTTCCTGCGCCTGCGCAAAGCCGCCCGAAAGAACGGCCTGCAGGTACTCGCGGTGGCCCCGTTCGCCAGCCGTGGCCTGACCAAGATGGTGGGCACACTGGTCCCGACGGTCCCTGGGGCCGAAGCTGGCGCGCTGGAGGCGCTGGAAACCGATGAGCGGTTGCGTCGCCCCGGTGCGGTGATCCTGGTGGGTGAACGACTGGCCACCTCGCCCGGTGCGCTGTCGGCCGCGCTGCGGCTTGCCTCGGCCACCGGCGCCCAGCTGGCCTGGATTCCACGCCGGGCCGGTGAGCGCGGCGCTCTGGAGGCCGGTGCCCTGCCCAACTTGCTGCCCGGCGGCCGCCCCGTAGACGACGCCGACGCCCGGGCCCAGACCGCCGCGGTGTGGAACACGTCCGACCTGTCTGACACCGCGGGCCGCGACACCAGCGCCATCCTGGCCGCGGCCGCCGACGGAACGCTCTCGGCGCTCATCGTCGGCGGTGTCGAGGTCGCCGACCTTCCCGACCCTGCCGCCGCATTGGCGGCGCTGCGCGCCACTCCGTTCGTGGTGAGCCTCGAGTTGCGTGAGAGCGAGGTCACCGAACTGGCTGACGTGGTCTTCCCCGTGGCGCCGGTGGTGGAGAAAGGCGGCGCATACCTCAACTGGGAAGGCCGGATTCGCCCGTTCAGACCGGCCTTGCAGACCAACGCCATCCCCGACCTTCGCGTCCTGCACTACCTGGCCGACGAGATCGGCGTCGATCTCGGCCTGACCGGACCCGAGGCCGCCGACGGCGAGCTGGCCGGGCTCGGCACCTGGACCGGACCCCGCGCCGCCGAACCGTCGGCAGTGCCCGCGCCGCCGCCGACCCCGGGCCCCGGGCAGGCCGTGCTGGCCAGCTGGCGCCAGCTGCTCGACGCCGGACGCCTTCAGGACGGCGAACCGTACCTGGCCGGCACCGCGGTCAGTCCCGTGGTGCGCCTGTCCCCGGCCACGGCCGCCGAACTCGGTGTCGCACCGCGAGATCCGGTGACCGTGAGCACTGACCGCGGCGCCGTCACGCTGCCGCTGTCGGTCACCGAGATGCCCGACCGGGTGGTGTGGCTGCCCACCAATTCTCCGGGGTCAGCGATCCATCGCCAACTCGGGGTGACCGCCGGGGGCTTGGTCTCGATCGCGCGGGCCGACTCATGACGTACCCCGACCCCACCCTGTTCGGTCACGACCCATGGTGGCTGATCCTGGCCAAGGCGCTCGGGGTGTTCGTCTTCCTGCTGCTCACCGTGCTCGCAGCGATCCTGATCGAGCGTAAGGTGCTGGGCCGCATGCAGCTGCGACCCGGCCCCAACCGCGTCGGTCCGTGGGGTCTGCTGCAGTCCTTGGCCGACGGCGTGAAACTCGCTCTCAAGGAAGGGCTCGTTCCTGCAGGTGTAGACAGGCCGATCTACCTACTCGCACCGATCATCTCGGTGATCCCCGCCTTCATGGCTTTCGCGGTGATCCCGATGGGCGGCGAGGTGTCAGTGTTCGGTCACCGCACCGCACTTCAATTGACCGATCTCCCAGTGGCGGTGCTCTATATCCTCGCTGTCACCTCCATCGGGGTGTACGGGATCGTTCTGGCGGGTTGGGCATCCGGGTCCACCTACCCGCTGTTGGGTGGCCTGCGATCCAGCGCCCAGGTGATCTCCTACGAGATCGCGATGGCCTTGTCGTTCGCCGCGGTGTTCCTCTACGCGGGCACCATGTCCACCTCCGGCATCGTCGCGGCGCAGGACCGCACCTGGTACGTGTTCCTGCTGCTGCCGTCGTTCGTGGTGTACGTGACCTCGATGGTGGGCGAAACGAACCGGGCGCCTTTCGATCTGCCCGAGGCCGAGGGAGAACTGGTCGGCGGATTCCACACCGAGTACTCGTCGCTCAAGTTCGCCATGTTCATGCTCGCCGAGTACGTGAACATGACGACCGTCTCCGCTCTGGCCACCACGATGTTCCTCGGCGGCTGGCATGCGCCGTTCCCGTTCAACCTGATCGACGGCGCCAACAGCGGCTGGTGGCCGCTGCTGTGGTTCACCGCCAAGGTGTGGACGTTCATGTTCATGTACTTCTGGCTTCGGGCCACCCTGCCCCGGTTGCGCTACGACCAGTTCATGGCGCTGGGCTGGAAGGTGCTCATCCCGGTGTCCCTGGTCTGGATCATGGTCGTCGCTGTCACCCACAGCCTGCGCGAGCACGGTTACCACAACTGGGCCACCGGCCTGGTGACCACCGCGGTAGTGGTCGTCACGGTGCTGGCCGTCGCGCTGTGGAAGGCACTGCGGGCCAGAACCGTTCAGCCGATACCGCAGCAGAGCGCCGGCGCCTATCCGGTACCGCCGCTGCCGAACGCTGGAAAGGAGGCCGTCGATGCCTAAGTTCCTCGACGCCTTGGCCGGATTCGCGGTCACGTTCAGTTCGATGTTCAAAAAGACACTCACCGAACAGTATCCCGAAGAACCGGGTCCGGTCGCGCCGCGCTATCACGGCCGCCATCAACTCAACCGCTACCCCGACGGCCTGGAGAAGTGCATCGGCTGCGAGTTGTGCGCCTGGGCCTGCCCGGCCGACGCCATCTTCGTCGAAGGCGCCGACAACACTGACGCAGAACGGTTCTCGCCGGGTGAGCGCTACGGCCGGGTGTACCAGATCAATTACCTGCGCTGCATCGGGTGCGGATTGTGCATCGAGGCCTGCCCGACCCGTGCCCTGACCATGACCAACCAATACGAGATGGCCGACGACAACCGGGCAGATCTGATCTGGGGTAAGGACAAGCTGCTGGCTCCGCTGCAACCCGGCATGCAGGCGCCCCCGCATGACATGGCGCCGGGCAGCACCGACGACGACTACTACCTCGGCCGGATCAACCCCCTGACCGAGGACGTCCCGTGAGCCCCGACGCCGCACTGCTCGCCGCAGAGCATATTTCGCGGCTCGCCGCGGCGGAAGGCGCGGCGAGGACATCGACGTCGGAAGCAGTTCTGTTCTGGATCCTCGGGACCGTCGCGGTGCTCGGCGCCATCGGAGTGGTGGCGGCACCGAAAGCCGTGTACTCCGCGGTCTTCCTGGCCAGCACCATGATCTCGCTGGCAGCGCTCTACATCGCCCAGGACGCTCTGTTCCTCGGTGTGGTGCAGGTGGTGGTCTACACCGGCGCGGTGATGATGCTGTTCCTGTTCGTGATGATGCTGATCGGAGTCGACCTGTCCGAAACCTTCGCCGAAACGCTACGCGGCCAACGCCTTGCGGCGCTCGCCGCCGGCACCGGATTCGGGATCCTGTTGATCGCGGGGATCGGTAGCGTTTCGGTCGCCGGCTTCACCGGGCTGGCGCAGGCCAACAGCGGCGGCAATGTGGAGGGGCTCGCAGCGCTGATCTTCACCCGGTATCTGTGGGCGTTTGAGTTGACCAGCACATTACTCATCACCGCGGCACTGGGGGCGATGGTGCTGGCCCACCGGGAGCGGTTCGAGCACCGCAAGACTCAACGCGAACTGGCGGTCGAACGCTTCCAGGCCGGCGGGCATCCGACCCCGCTCCCCAATCCCGGTGTCTACGCACGGCACAACGCCGTCGACGTCCCGGCGCGGCTGCCCGATGGCTCCGATGCAGCATCATCGGTCAGCGCCATTCTGCCGCAGCGCACGATGAGTAACTCGCCGAACGGGGAGGGGTGATGCGATGAATCCCGACAACTATCTCTACTTGTCGGCACTGTTGTTCACGATCGGCGCGTCGGGAGTGCTGTTGCGACGCAACGCCATTGTGATGTTCATGTGCGTCGAGCTCATGCTCAACGCCGCCAATCTGGCGTTCGTCGCTTTCTCTCGCATGCACGGCCAGCTCGACGGCCAGGTGGTGGCGTTCTTCACCATGGTGGTCGCCGCCTGCGAGGTGGTGGTGGGCCTGGCGATCATCATGACCATCTTCCGCACCCGCCGTTCGGCCTCGGTCGACGACGCCAGTCTGCTGAGGCACTAAGGGCAACATGACGATTCCGATTTGGCTCGTGATCGCCCTCCCCGCCGCCGGAGCCGCGGTGCTGCTGTTGAGCGGCCGCCGATCCGATCGGTGGGGACATCTGCTGGGTTGTGCGACGGCGCTGGGAGCGTTCGTCCTCGGGGCTGTGCTCTTCACGCAGATGCTGGGCCGCGACGGCGAGCACCGCGTGGTCGCCGAATCCCTGTTCTCGTGGGTCCCGGTGGCCGGCCTGCAGGTGGATTTCGGGCTTCAACTGGACCAGCTGTCGGTGTGCTTCGTGCTGCTGATCACCGGCGTCGGGTCCCTGATCCACATCTACTCGATCGGGTACATGGCCGACGATCCGGATCGGCGACGGTTCTTCGCGTACCTGAATCTGTTCCTGGCAGCCATGCTGTTGCTCGTTCTCGCGGACAACTACCTCGGCCTGTACGCCGGGTGGGAAGGCGTGGGCCTGGCCTCGTATCTGCTGATCGGGTTCTGGTCGTACAAGCCCTCGGCCGCCGCCGCGGCCAAGAAGGCGTTCGTGGTCAATCGGGTCGGCGACATGGGCCTGGCCATCGCCCTGATGATCATGTTCGCCACCATCGGGTCGATCTCATTCGCCGGAGTCTTCAGCGCCGCACCGGCATTGGGCGAGTCCACGCTCACCGCAATGGGTCTGCTGCTGTTGCTGGGCGCATGCGGTAAATCAGCCCAGGTGCCGTTGCAGTCCTGGCTCGGAGACGCGATGGAGGGCCCGACCCCCGTGTCGGCGCTGATCCACGCCGCCACCATGGTCACCGCCGGTGTCTATCTCATCGTGCGGTCGGGGCCGATCTTCGATCTGACCCCGGGCGCCCAGACCGGTGTGGTCATCGTCGGCGCCGTCACGCTGCTGTTCGGTGCGATCGTCGGCTGCGCCAAGGACGACATCAAGAAGGCCCTGGCCGCATCCACGATGAGCCAGATCGGCTACATGGTGCTGGCAGCCGGGCTCGGGCCGGCCGGCTACGCGTTCGCGATCATGCACCTGCTCACTCACGGCTTCTTCAAGGCCGGACTGTTCCTCGGCGCGGGGTCGGTGATGCACGCCATGAACGACGAGGTGAACATGCGCCGATACGGCGGGCTGCGGAAGATCCTGCCGATCACGTTCGCCACCTTCGGGCTCGGCTATCTGGCCATCATCGGGGTGCCGCCGCTGGCCGGCTTCTTCTCGAAAGACAGCATCATCGAGGCGGCGCTCGGTGCCGGAGGGGTACGGGGCGTGGTCCTCGGTGGGGCCGCGATCCTGGGAGCCGGGATCACCGCGTTCTACATGACCCGGGTGATGCTGATGACCTTCTTCGGCGAACCTCGTTGGGAGGAACAGGCGCATCCGCACGAGGCCCCAGCCGTGATGACTTGGCCGATGATCCTGCTCGCGGTCGGCTCGGTGGTCTCCGGTGGTGCGCTGGCGATCGGCGGCACGCTGTCGCACTGGCTCGAGCCGGTGGTCGGCGCCCACGAGGCGCACCACGCGATCCCGGCTTGGGTGGTCACGGTGATGGTGCTCGCGGTCGTCGCGGTCGGCATCGCGGTGGCCTACCGGATGTACGCGCAGCGACCGGTCCCGGCTGAGGTGCCCGACGGGTCGGCGCTGACGGTGGCCGCCCGCCGCGATCTGTACGGCGACGCATTCAACGAGGCGGTGTTCATGCGAGGCGGCCAGACCCTGACCGCGGCGCTGGTCGCCGTCGACGACAAGGTGGTCGACGGCACCGCCGGCGGACTGGCCGCACTGGTGAGCCGAACATCGAATGGATTGCGCCAGTTGCAGACCGGCTTCGCCCGGTCCTACGCGCTGTCCATGCTCGGCGGGGCGGCTCTGGTGGTGGCGACGATCCTGGCGGTGCGACTGTGGTGAGCACATTTCCGTGGCTGACGGCGCTGTGGGCGCTCCCGACGGTGGGCGCCGCCGTGGTGATGCTGCTCCCGGCCGCTCAACGGACACTCGCGAAATGGCTGGCACTGGCGATCTCGCTGGCAGCCCTGGGTCTGGCGGGCGTGATCGCCGTCGGCTTCGATCCGGGCGGCGAGCAGTATCAGTTCGTCGAATCGCACCGCTGGATCCCGTCCTTCGGTACCGGCTACATCCTCGGGGTCGACGGAATCGCCCTGGCCCTGGTCGTTCTCACGGCCGTCCTACTGCCGCTTCTGATCATCGCGGGCTGGAACGATGCTGCCCACCAGACCGGGCTCGGCGGCCGGGGCGTGCAGGCCTACCTGGCGCTGACGCTGGCCGTCGAGGGCATGGTGTTCATGTCCCTGGTGGCTCTGGACATCCTGCTGTTCTACGTGTTCTTCGAAGCCATGCTGATCCCGATGTATTTCCTGATCGGCGGGTTTGGCGGACACCGAGCTCAAGCTTCCAAAGCAGCAGTGAAGTTCCTGCTGTACAACCTGTTCGGCGGTCTGGTCATGCTGGCCGCGGTGATCGGCCTGTACGTGGTCACCGCGGGCAGCCACGCGTTCGCGGCCGTCGGCGGTGCCGACAATCCAGCCTCGGGCACCTTTGATTTCCGGGCGATCGTCGCCGCGGTCTCGTCGGGCGAGTTCGTGATCAACCCCGCGGTGGCGAACTTCTTGTTCCTGGGCTTCATGTTCGCGTTCGCGGTCAAGGCTCCGCTGTGGCCGTTCCACCGCTGGCTGCCCGATGCCGCGGTCCAGGCCACCCCGGCCAGCGCGGTGCTGATGATGGCGATCATGGACAAGGTCGGCACATTCGGCATGCTGCGCTACTGCCTGCCGCTGTTTCCCGATGCCTCAACCTATTTCCGTCCGCTGGTCATCACGCTCGCGGTGATCGGCATCATCTACGGTGCCGTCCTCGCGATCGGTCAGACCGATGTGATGCGCCTGATCGCCTACACCTCGATTTCGCACTTCGGTTTCATCATTCTCGGCATCTTCGTGATGACCAGTCAGGGCCAGGCCGGGTCGACGCTGTACATGATCAATCACGGGATCTCCACGGCCGCACTGTTCCTGATCGCCGGGTTCCTGGTGTCGCGGCGCGGTTCCCGGTTGATCGACGCCTACGGCGGCGTGCAGAAGGTGGCCCCGGTGCTCGCCGGGACGTTCCTGGTGGCCGGCTTGGCGACGTTGTCACTGCCGGGTCTGGCACCCTTCATCAGTGAATTCCTGGTTCTCATCGGCACATTCACGCGCTATCCGGTGGTCGCGGTGTTCGCCGCCACCGCGCTGGTGCTGTCCGCGGTGTACATCCTGTGGATGTACCAACGGATGATGACCGGTCCGGTGCGCGACGGGCTGCTCGACGGCGACGACGGTGTGCGCGGCTTACCTGATCTAGTACCACGCGAACTCGTCGTGGTGGCACCGTTGATCGCGCTGATGCTGGTGTTGGGCATCTATCCCAAACCCGCACTCGACGTGATCAATCCCGCCGTGCAGCACACCCTGACCACCATCGGACAGAGCGATCCGGTGCCGAGCGCACCACCGACCATCGCCGAGGGGGGCCGCTGATCATGGTGACGCCGAGCATCGAATACGGCCTGCTCTCCCCCATGCTGATCGTCTTCGGAGTGGGTGTGGCCGGCGTGCTGGTCGAGGCATTCCTGCCCCGGCCCGCGCGTTACGGGACACAGGTCGCCCTCGCACTGGGTGGGCTGGTGGCCGCCGTGGTGGCGGTGGTTCTGCTCGCCCGCGACCTGCACGGCACTCCCGGCAGGCCCGCGGTGCTGGGCTCGGTCGTGCTCGATGCCCCGGCATTGTTCCTGCAGGGCACCATCGCCCTCGTCGGCATCCTGGGCATCCTGCTCATCGCCGAACGCCAGCCCGCTTCAGAAACTTCCGGCGATCCCCGCGGTCTGGACGGCTTCACACCGCAGGCGTCGGCGGTACCGGGAAGTGTCGCCGAGAAGCTGGCCACGAAGACCGGTGTGATGCAGACCGAGGTCTTTCCGCTGACCATGTTCGCCATCGGCGGCATGCTGCTGTTCCCGGCCGCCGACGATCTGCTGACCTTGTTCATCGCGCTGGAAGTGCTGTCGCTGCCGCTGTATCTGCTGTGCGGGCTGGCTCGCCGCCGGCGGTTGCTGTCGCAGGAAGCATCGCTGAAATACTTTCTGCTGGGTGCATTCTCGTCAGCGTTCTTCCTGTACGGCGCGGCCATGTTATACGGCTACGCCGGCACCCTGGACCTGAGCGGCATCGCCAACGCCGTGGTCACCAAGGCGCCCAACACGCCGCTGGCGCTGACCGGTATCGCCCTGCTGCTCGTCGGGGTGTTGTTCAAAGTCGGTGCTGTTCCGTTCCATTCGTGGATCCCCGACGTGTACCAGGGTGCACCCACCGCGATCACGGCCTTCATGGCCGCGGGCACCAAGATCGCCGCGTTCGGCGCCATGCTGCGGATCTTCTACGTCGCACTACCGCAGTTACGCGATGATTGGCGGCTGGTTCTGTGGGCTATCGCGATCCTGACCATGGTGGTCGGCACCATCACCGCCGTCACACAGACCGACGTCAAACGCATGCTGGCGTACTCCGCCGTGGCACACTCGGGATTCATCCTCACCGGCGTGATCGCCGCCAACCCCGCCGGGGTGTCCTCGACGCTGTTCTATCTGTTCGCGTACGGATTCAGCACGTTGGGCGCGTTCGCGGTCGTCGGCCTGGTTCGCAACGCCACCGGTGAGGAGGCCACCGCCATGTCCCAGTGGGCGGGTCTGGGCCGGCGGTATCCGATTGTGGGCGTGGTGTTCTCGCTGTTTCTGCTGGCGTTTGCCGGGATTCCGCTGACGAGCGGGTTCGTCAGCAAGTTCGCCGTGTTCAAGGCCGCGGGTGAGGGCGGGGCGATCCCGTTGGTCATCGTCGGCGTCATCGCCAGTGCCGTCGCGGCCTACTTCTACGTGCGGGTGATCGTGCTGATGTTCTTCACCGATCCACCCGAGGACGCACCCGAGGTCGTCGTCCCCAGCGGAATCACCACTGCCGTCATCACCGTCACCGCGGCTGTCACGTTCGCGCTCGGTGCACTTCCGCAACCGCTGTTGGATCTGGCCAATAGCGCCGAGACCTTCCTGCGCTAGCTCTTCACAGCCGAATATCGGCTGTCTCACAGCGCTTTTCCTGATTCGATTCGAGTAGCGTCCTACGCATCACCCGGCCCGGTTCGGTAGGCAAGATAAAGGAAGCCCGGCGTGACGCACCGTCCGCCCACCAACTCGAATTCGAAAGGGACACGAAGATGCCGGAAGTCAGCTGGCTGAAGAAGCCCGAGACACACGACTACCCCGCGGCCGCCGATTATCTCGAGCTGATCGCCGACGCCAAAACCGTTTCTCACATCGTCGACGCTCTCCGCGAGGGCACGGTCGTGCACAAGAAGGCGAAAGACATCCTGCGGGCCGCCCGGCTTCCGCTGCTGCCGCAGGACAACCTGCACGTCAAAGCGGACCTGGAGAAAGTGAATCAGAGCAAGCCCCTGTCACCGATCCTGTTGGTGCGCGGCCAGATCTCCACGGCCGTGCCGGCGCAGATCGCCGACGGCTATCACCGCGTATGCGCGAGCTACTATCTCGACGAAAACACAGATATCCCCGTCATTATCGCGGCCGTTCCCAGCTCTGCCTGAGTCAGCTTCCGAAGAACTCGCGATCGGCGCAGTGCAGATCGTCGGGATCGAAGAACTTCTGCGCCCAAGCGTCGGTGGTTCCCAGGAACCAGCCCGCGGCCGCGGCGGCGGAGCGGCGGTCGGCGGTCGCGCCGGCGGCGCTCACAGACGTTGCGGACTTGGTACTCAGCGTGTCCAGGAACTGGTAGTGGTCCACCAGCTCCACGGCCTCGATCACGAAAGCCGTGGCCACGTCGGCATCCCGGATCGCCAGCAAGTTGTCGCCGTTGGCCTGTTCCCCACCGAGCGCCAGATTCGACGACCCGCAGTACACCACTGGATCGGCACCGCGGAACCCGCACACGACGAACTTGTGGTGCACCTCGTGCCCTACGACT
The DNA here is from genome assembly GCF_004762045.1 of Mycobacterium sp. DL99. Lineage (GTDB taxonomy): Bacteria > Actinomycetota > Actinomycetes > Mycobacteriales > Mycobacteriaceae > Mycobacterium. The sequence continues at coordinate 2,046,408 of NZ_SJOM01000007.1, read as the reverse complement.
TGCGGCACCTGGTCAAACGGCGGAGGAAGCACGACGTGCCCGGGCTTTCCCGAGACCAGCAGACCCGCCTTCTGACCGCGCACGTACAGTGAGATGCCCTTCGGCGAATCAGAGATGCCCATGCTGAATACCGCAGTGTCTGAGTGTATTTCATTCAGTGCTTCATAGACCGGGTTCGCTGAGGTCCCGCCCAGATCCATGACGGCGAAGAACACCGAACCGAACGGAGGTGGCGTCACCGACGACTCGGCCTTTACCCGGTCGACCAGCGCGCCCAGAATCTGACTGGCGATGTCCGCCGTGTGCGGAGAGAACGTGATCGAGGTGGACGGGGTTGCCGACGTACCTCCACCGAACACGTACGGTTGGGTTGCCCACGGCGACGCTGCGAACGGCTTGGCTTTGATTCCGTCCTGCCACGCCTCGTTGAATACAGCGGCGTAGGTGCCGGCAACGTCCCGGTCCTCGAAGACGAGCACATGGTTCGCGTTGACATACAGCCCGTTGATCGAGAAGTTGGTCGATCCGGTCAGCACCGTGCGCGGGCCGTCCTTGTCGGAGAGCACCAAAACCTTGTCGTGGGCATAGCGGTTGAAATGCCCGCGCAGGATTGAGGTGGAGCCGGACTGAGCGGTGAATTGATCATAGAACTGGTCCTCGGGCAGGGTTTTGGTCGTGCTGTGATGTTCGGGACAGTCGTCGAGGATGATCCGGACCTGGTCGCTTGCGGCGAGCTTGAGCAGAAGCGCACACACGTCGGGCTCATTGAGGTCGTATGCGAATACGTCCACCGTCAGCGTCGGATCGGTCTGCACTTCGGTCAGCAGGTCGAAGATCCGTTGCCGCGCGGTGAACCCGAGCCACTCGTATTCTTGTGCGTAACTGTAGGTTTGGCCGTCAGGTCCAGTCGCTGCTGCCGCCGCCGTATCGAACGTCAACGAGTCATCCGCTGGGCGCAGGTGTGTGGTGGGCCCGAAATGGCGGACGAACGCCTGAGATTGCACATAGCCGCGAGTGAAACTGGCCGTCAGGCTGCCTTTGACGAAGGGGCCGACTTCCACATCGATGGTCACACCGAGACTCGGATCCAGCGGCTGCAGAGCACCGGCGGCGCTGAAATAGCGCGGCGTGACGACGTAACTGTACGTGCCGAAAGTGGGGCTACCGCCTTGATGGACCAGGCCCGGCACATGCACCCAGCGGAACTTGTGGATCGGGGCATTCACACTCGAATACGCGGACTGCCCCGCGACCTGAGCATGGTCGGTCGAGGCTGCCAAGCGGAGGTTGTTGTCGACGTAGTACGGCGGGACTCCCGGCGGATGGACCTCGACGGTGAAGCCGGCCAGTCCCGCCCGCGCCGAGTCGGCGGTCAGGTCGAAAGCCAGCAGGGTCTTGGCGTCGCCGCAGAAGACATTCACGGCGAGTACGGCGTTAGAAGCACGGACTGTCGACATGGTGGGCTCCTTCGGCGTCGAGCGCGGTCGATCCGCAGCTCTACCCCTAGACTGCATTCGCTGGCGGTGGCGCGCCTGCGTACTCGACTACTCGAATATCCGCGTTGATCCGAGGACCAATCGACCACGCTCACAGCAAGTTACGAGTAAGTGGACAGCATTCTCTCCGGTACGCGATACGACCGGCTACATTCGATCCATGACGACCGTCCTCACCGCTGACCACGGCGCCGTCCGGGTCCTCACGCTCAATCGCCCGCAGTCGCGGAACGCCCTGGGCCGTGAGTTGATCGAGGCACTGTACACAGCTCTGGGCGACGCCGATACCGACGAGACCGTGCGTGCCATCGTGCTCACCGGGACCGACCCCGCGTTCTGTGCCGGCGTCGACCTCAAAGAGGCGCAGACGCTCGGCATGGAGTATTTCGCGAAGTTCCAGTCCCACAACTGCATCACCAAGACCGGCGAGCTGCACACCCCGATCATCGGGGCGATCAACGGAGCGACATTCACCGGCGGGCTGGAGATGGCGCTGGGCTGCGACTTCCTGATCGCCTCTGAACGCGCGGTGTTCGCCGACACCCACGCCCGGGTCGGGATCCTGCCCGGCGGCGGGATGACGGCACGGCTGCCCCATGTGGTCGGCGCCGCGATGGCGCGCAGGCTGTCGATGACCGGCGAGGTGGTCGACGCCGCCCGCGCCGAACGCCTCGGCCTGGTCACCGAGGTGGTCGCACACGAACGACTGTTGGACCGCGCTCTGGAGGTGGCCGGTCAGATCGCGGAGGTACCGGGCCCGATCATGGCCGGGCTGAAGGAGATCTACACCCGCGGCAGCGATCCCCTCATCGGTCCGGCCCTCGCCGCCGAGCAGGCCATCGCCGGTGCGCAGACGCGCGACCTCGACGGCCTGGGCGACCGTTATCGTGCTGTAGCCCAACGGAACCGGGGCCAGATTGACGGCTAGCCGGCCGGCACGGGCTCGATGATCGTCATTCCCGGACCCGTGGGTGCGTCCATGGCGGCCATCGCCGCGCCCGCGTCGTCCAGGCCCACCCGCCGCGCGACCAACAACTCCGGCTGCAGCGCTCCGGACGCGATGAGGTCGAGCATCGCCGGATAGTCGACAGCGGGCATGCCGTGCGATCCGAGGATCGCCAGTTCCTGGGCGATCACCCGGTCCATCGGGAATGCGGTCTGTGCCGCGTCCCCCAGCAGCAGCCCCACCTGGATATGCCGACCCCGTCGGCGCAGCGAGGACACCGAGGCGGCCGCGAGTGCCGGATGACCAAGGGCGTCAACACCGATGTGCACGCCACCGCCGGTGCGTTCTACCACTTCTGTTGCGATGTCGGCACTTTCGCTGCTGTTGACCAGTTCATCGGCACCGAGGTGACCGGCCGCGGCCAGTGCGTCCTGGTTCAGGTCAACCGCGATGACGTTGGCGCCGAACGCTTTCGCGATCATCACCGCCGAGAGGCCGACCCCGCCGCAGCCGTACACCGCGACCCACTGGCCGCGCCGTACCTCGCCATGAGTGACCACGGCCCGGAACGACGTCGCGAACCGGCACCCGAGCGAGGCGGCCGAGGCGAACGAGACCCCGTCGGGCAGGCGGACGAGATTGGCCTGAGCCCGTGGCACCGCCACCTGCTGCGCGAACGATCCCGGCAAGGTGAAGCCAGGCTGCTCCTGGTCGGGGCACACCTGAGCGTCGCCGGCCGCACAGAACTCGCACCGTCCGCACCCCAGCACGAAGGGGGCCGTCACCCGGTCGCCCACCTGCCAACCCGACACGTTCACACCGACCGCCGCGATGGTTCCGGCGAATTCGTGCCCGGGGATGATCGGCAAGGCAACCGGATCATGCCCCCGCCAGGCGTGCCAGTCAGACCGGCACACGCCGGTGGCCGCCACCTCGACGACTACTCCGTCGTCAGGACACTCGGGATCGGCTACCTCGACCACCGTCGGCAGTACGCCGACCTCGGAATACACCACTGCACGCACAAGTGCGATGGTAGGCCGAGGCCCGGCCGGTTCAGCGATGCCGCTTGAGGATGAAGCCAACGGTTCGCGCACCGAAGCCCGGCCGCGCGGGTGTCGAGTTCTCCACCTGTTGACGGGCCTGGTCGACGACGGGCGTCTCCGGGTCGAGCACCGACAGGTAGACCTTGTGGGCGGCAAGGGAATTCACCGCCACCTCGGTGTAGCCGTCGACCACCTCGCAATGCGTCGGATCCGGCCCGTTCTCGAAGAGCCAAGTGGGCGGATCGGCCAGGGTGTCGTAAGCCGCGGCGACCGCGTGGGCGAACTCGATGTGATCACGTTGGTTGGGTGCGCCAGGGGCCCAGCTCGGCCCGCTGTACAGCGTGATGACCACGTCGGGACGCAGCGCCACGATGGCCTCGGCGATCTTCGCCCGCAGCTCGGGGGTGTCGCGGATGTTGCTGTCCGGAAAGTCCCAGAACGCCACATCGTCAACCCCGACGATGGCGGCCGACCGGCGCTGCTCCCCTTCCCGCAGCGGGCCTGCCTGTTCGGGTGGCATGCCGGCGATACCGACCTCGCCCCGTGAAGCCAGCGCGTAATGCACGGTCTTCCCCGCAGCGGTCCACATCGCGACCGCCGCGCCGACCCCGTACTCGGGGTCATCCGGATGCGGCACCAACACCAGCGCCCTCCGCCAATCTGCGGGAAAAGGTTGCACCGCCATGGCTAGCTCACCCGCGTGTTGTGGGCGGAGCGGATCAACCAGCGCCCGTCGTGTTCGACCAGGACGTAGCTGATGATGCCGCTGCGGTCTTCGGCGCCTGCTCCCGGCTGCACGTGGTCGGGCCAGTCCCAACGGGTGTGTACAAGCGCCACACCCGGCACGATCTCGGCGATGGCCTCGACCCGCTGGGTGTAGTTGCGCTTTTGTCGGACAACGGCTTCCGGCACATCGCGGTGCCCATCGACATTGGCGCCGCGCGAGGTCCACCACAGGCCACTGTGCGCGACGAAGTCGGCATCCTCGGTGAACAACCGACCCCAGCCGTCCATGTCGTGGGCCACCCACAGGTCGGTGGCAGCACTCATGACGGCTCCGATGTCCTGTTGATCCTTCGCGTTCATCACACCAGTGTCGAACCTGAAGAGCGGTTGATGTCAACCAACCGTGGCGATGTTTGCGCCCTCAGCCTGACGCAACAGCGTCAGACGTTACCTGCCGACAGTGGCCCCGTGCACCAGGATCGCCGCCGTCTGCGCCACCCACTCGTCGTCGAGTTCACGGTCGGGCCATAACAGCATCCGCAGCATGGTCGACCCGCCGATGAGCTCCACAAGACGGTCCGGGTCCACATCGGCCTGGACCTCACCGCGCACGATGCCGTCGACGATCCGGGCGCGCACGGTGACGAAGGTCCCGGCGAACCGCTGCATCACCCGGGCGTTCAGGTCTGTGTCGGCTACGACATCGGCGACCAGCCCGGGCAGCGCCGCACGCATCACCGGACTGGTGAACACGTCACGGGCCGCACCGATCATCGCCCGGATATCTGCGGCGATGTCACCCGCCGGCGCCGACAACGCACTCGCGGCAGCAGGGAACACGGCCTCGTGCACCAACTCCGCTTTGCTCGACCACCGGCGGTACAGCGCGGTTTTCGTGGTCTGGGCCCGCTCGGCGACCGCCGCCATGGTCAGGTTCGCGTATCCGATTTCGACAAGCAGGTCCGCGGTCGCCTGCAATATGGCAGCGTCGATGCGCGGGTCGCGAGGACGTCCCGCTCCGGCGCTCTTGCCAACCGGTGATGGCTCTGCTTTCATAACGCTACTAACAGTATCGTAATTGTGGCCGTAAGGAACAGTTGAATGGCAAACGAGGCCGTGGACGCTCCTGTGGAGAACGTCGACCACCTGCAACGCTCCAGCCGTGACGTCACCACCCTGCCATCGGTGCTGTCGAAATGGCTGTCCACCCTGATGCCGGGCGGCATCGCCCCCGAGATCACCGTGGAAAGCGGAGTCGACTCCAACGGCATGTCCTCGGAGACGATCATGCTGACCGGTCGCTGGGAAGAGAATGGCGAGCCGAAGGAGCAGAAGTGGGTGGCCCGAGTCGCCCCCACCGCCGACGATGTCCCGGTGTTCTCGTCCTACCGGCTTGATCACCAGTTCGAGGTGATGCGTCAGGTCGGCGAACTCACCGAGGTACCGGTCCCCAACGTGCGCTGGATAGACACCACCGGCGAGGTCCTGGGCACTCCGTTCTTCCTGATGGACCAGGTCGACGGCCAGGTGCCGCCGGACGTCATGCCCTACACCTTCGGCGGCAACTGGTTCGCCGATGCCCCCCTCGAACGCCAGCGCGAGCTGCAGGACAGCACCGTCGAGGTGCTGGCGAAGCTACACGCGATCCCCGACGCCGCAGAGCGGTTCGGTTTCCTGTCCGAGATCGATCCTCCCGGCGACACCCCGCTGCGCCGGCACTTCGGCTGGCTCAAGGGCTGGTACGAATACGCGGTACCCGATCTTGGCCGTTCACCGCTGGTGGAGCGGGCACTGCAGTGGCTCGAGGACAACTTCCCCGAAGATGTGGCGGCGTCGGACTCCGTCCTGATCTGGGGCGACTCACGCATCGGCAACGTGCTCTACGACAACTTCCGGCCGTCTGCCGTACTCGACTGGGAGATGGCCACTGTCGGCCCGCGCGAGCTCGATGTTTCCTGGATCATCTTTGCGCACATGGTATTTCAGGAGCTGGCCGGGATGGCCGGACTACCTGGCCTGCCCGACGTGATGCGCGAGGAGGATGTGCGGGCCACCTATCGAGACCTCACCGGTGTCGAGGTCGGCGACCTTCGCTGGTTCTACATCTACTCAGGCGTCATCTGGTGCTGCGTGTTCATGCGCACCGGCGCACGGCGCGTGCACTTCGGCGAGATGGAGAAACCCGAAGACATCGAGTCGATGTTCTACCACGCGCCGTTGCTGCGGCGCCTGATCGAGGAGTCTTAAATGCTCGGCCCGATGGACGAATTCCCGGTCCACCAAATCCCCCAGCCGATCGCCTGGCCCGGCTCTTCGGACCGGAACTTCTACGACCGTTCGTATTTCAACGCCCACGACCGCACCGGCGACATCTTCGTCATCACCGGCCTCGGCTACTACCCCAACCTCGGGGTGAAGGACGCGTACTTCCTGGTACGCCGCGGTGACGAGCAGACCGCTGTGCACCTGTCCGACGCGATCGATCAGGACCGGCTCAACCAGCACGTCGGCGCTTACCGGGTCGAGGTCCCCGAACCACTGCACAAGGTGCGCATCGTTCTCGACGAAACCGAGGGCATCGCAGCAGATCTCACGTGGAACGGGCTGTTCGACGTCGTCCAGGAACAGCCCCACCTGATGCGTCAGGGCAACCGGGTCACCCTCGACGCCCAGCGGTTCGCCCAACTGGGTTCCTGGAGTGGCTATCTGGAGATCGACGGCCAGCGCATCGACGTCGACCCGGACACCTGGATCGGCTCGCGCGACCGGTCCTGGGGTATCCGGCCCATCGGTGAGGCCGAGCCCGCCGGACGTCCGGCCGACCCGCCGTTCGAAGGCATGTGGTGGCTGTATGTGCCGATGGCCTTCGACGACTTCGCGATCGTCCTCATCATCCAGGAGGAGCCCAACGGGTTCCGTTCGCTCAACGACTGCACGCGGGTCTGGAAAGACGGCCGCGTCGAGCAGCTCGGCTGGCCGCGCATCAAGATCCACTACCGCTCCGGCACCCGCATCCCGACCGGTGCCACCATCGAGGCCACCGCGCTCGACGGCACCCCCGTCCGGTTCGACGTGGAATCGAAACTGCCCGTGCCGATTCACGTTGGCGGCGGCTACGGCGGCGACACCGACTGGATCCACGGCGTGTGGAAGGGCGAGAAGTTCACCGAACGGCGCACCTACGACATGACCGACCCGGCAGTGGCCGGCCGGACCGCGTTCGGCGTGATCGACCACGTCGGACGGGCCCTGTGCACCGAGGGCAATGGTGAGCCGGTGGAAGGCTGGGGTCTGTTCGAACACGGCGCACTCGGCCGGCACGACCCGTCCGGCTTCGCCGACTGGCTCACCGTCGCTCCCTAGTCCCTTTCTTCGCGCGAGCAGACGCAAAACTGCCCGTTTTCTACTGAAAATGGCAGGTTTGCGTCTGCTCGCCGGAGAAATCAGGCGGCCCAGAACAGCGCGCCCGCGCCGATCGCCTCGACCAGGCAATAGAACCAGTTGGGGTAGAAGGCCGTTCGGTCCCCCAGCACCCCGGACACGATGCGGCCGAACGCCATCCCGGCAAGCGCCGCACCCACCGCGATGAGGATTCCGGTGCGCACCTCCCCCGGTGTCGCGGCCGCATAGCCCAGCACACCCGCGATCGCCAACCCGAATCCGCCGTATACGGCCCGCACTTCGGCACGGGTTGCCGCGGTCTCGATGTGGAACCCGAACGGGCGCAGAATCGCGGTGGGAGCCGCCAGCGCGTACAGACCCATGCCGGCGAAGAACACGCCGACGACGGCGATGACAGCAACAGCCACGGTAGCCTCCTGTTCACGTTGCCCGTTCAGCATGCAGACTGAACCCGTGCCACCGCTTCCACAAACCTGCTACCCGACGGTGTGGCTGTGGCCGGGACAAGCGCTCTACTCCGGGCCCGGCCTGGGGCTGCAACCGCACTCCGGATCGGTGTGGTGCCTGGTCGTCGGCGTCGACGGACCGCTGACTGTCACGGTGTCCGGAAACGCGATCGTCGCAGGCAGTGTGTTGATTCCACCGCGACTGACCCACCACCTGTCGATGCCGGGAGCGATGGTGTCGTGCTATCTCGATCCCAGTTCGCAGCGCAGCGCGGCGTGCCGACAGCAGTTCACCGAATTCCGGGACAACATCGGCATCGGCCACGCCGCCGAGCCCGCGCTGACGATGACGCCGGACGACGATGGGGCCGCCCGCCGCTGGCTGGACCTGGCCGCCCCGGACACACCGCATCGGATCGATCATCGAATCGAACTGGTGGCCAAGCAGATTCGTGAAAACCCGGCGGATGCGGTATCGGCGCGTGAGCTCGCGGCCACCGCAGGGCTCTCCGAATCCCGGTTCCTGCATCTGTTCCGCCGCGAGGCCGGGACCAGCCTGCGTCGCTACCGGATGTGGAGCAGGCTCGTGTCAGCAGGTACCGCCGTGGCGGCCGGGCAGAATCTGACGACAGCGGCGGCCGATTCCGGGTTCGCCAGCCCGTCACACCTGGCGGACTCCTTCAAGAGCACGTTCGGGCTTTCGGCCACACAGCTGCTGACCACAGGATTGCGTATCCGCACACCGTGACGAGCGTGCGGGGTGCTCAAGCGACGGGCTCGGCGGCGACCGGCGCCCTGCCGAAGACCATCGACTCGTCGATGCGGTCGAAGCGGTGGTCGATGGCATCCAACACATAGTTGTGCCGCACGTGCCATGGCCGCCGCGTGCCTGAACGCGGCAGCGCATGCTCGGAGCGCTGGATATAGCTGGCCTCCAGGTCCCACGTCCGCTTCTCCGGCATCGGCGCCGCACCCTTGTGCGGATACGCATGGGTGTAGCCATGAGCACCCATGTAGGACACCAGGTTTGCGAATGCCCGCGCGGTCATGTCGGCCCGCAGCGTCCACGAAGCGTTGGTGTAGCCGATGCACCAGGCCAGGTTCGGGACATCCTCCAGCAGGTACTCCTTGTAGACGAACCGCTCGGTCGGCTTGACCTCCTGGCCGTCGACCGCCAGCCTGATCCCGCCGAGCGCCTGCAGTTGCAGACCGGTCGCGGTGATGATCACGTCGGCATCGACCCGGGCACCGGATTCCAGCACGATGCCCGTGGCATCGATGTGGTTGATGTGATCGGTGACCACATCAACCCGGCCGCTGCTGATCTCGTTGAAGATGTCGCGGTCGAGCACCAGGCACATGCGCTGGTCCCACGGGTTGTACCGGGGTTTGAAATGCACGTCTACGGGATAGCCCTCGGGCAGGGCCGCGACCGCGCGGTTGCGGACCAGCCAGCGGCCCGCCTTGGGCGCCTTCCGGAAGAAGGTGTACGTCAGGAACTGGATCGTCGCATTGCGGGCCCGCACTACCTGGTGAGATACCCTGCGCGGCAAGAACTTCCGGATGGCCTGCACCATCGGATCGATACGCGCCATCGACATCATGTAGGTCGGCGAACGCTGCAGCATCGTGACATGCCCGGCGGTTCGGGCCAGTGCAGGCACCAGGCTGATCGCCGTGGCGCCGCTGCCGATCACCACGACGCGCTTGCCTGTGTAGTCCAGCGACTCGGGCCAGAACTGCGGGTGCACGACGTCGCCGGTGAAGCTCTCGATACCGGGGAATTCCGGGGCATAGGGCTCGTCGTAGTTGTAGTAGCCGGTGCCGCAGAACAGGTAGCGGCACCGGTAGGTCTTCGACCGGCCGTCTTGTTCGGCCTGCACGGTCCAGGTGTCGGTGGCCGAATCCCAATCCGCGGACAGCACACGGGTGTTGAACCGGATATGGCGGTCGATGCCGTGCACCCGAGCGGTCTCGGTGAGATAGTCGCGGATGTCGTCGCCGTCGGCCACGTTCTCCGGCCTGGTCCACGGTTGGTAGGGGAAGCTCAGTGTGAAGATGTCGCTGTCCGAGCGGATTCCCGGGTAGCGGAACAGGTCCCAGGTGCCACCGATCCGCTCCCGACGTTCCAGGACGGTGTAGGTCAGCCCGGGGCTCTTCTCATGCACGCGGTAGGCCGCGCCCAGCCCTGAGATCCCCGCCCCGATGATGAGCACATCCGAGTAGTCCGGATCCGCAGCCCGACGAGCGCCGTCCATGGCGAACCTCCTTTGGTCCCGCTCAGTACCACCACCCTATGTGCTCAGTCGCGCAGTGCGTCAACGATCTGGGCAAGCGCATCCACCGCGATCGGACCCGGTTGGTACAGGCAGATCCGGTCGGACACCCCGTCCACCCGGTCCCGGATATGGGCGGCGATCTCCGCGGGGGTACCGCAGGCCGCGATGGTGTGCAGCACCTCGTCGTCGATCAGCGAACCCATCTCCTGCCAGCGGCCCTGTTTGGACAGCACATTGAGCTCGGGCTGCAAATCACCCCAGCCGTGTACCTCCAGCACCGGCCGGTAGGCCGGGGTGGAGCCGTAGAAGGCGAGCAGTCGTCGTGTCGCGTCGTGATCGTCCCCGGCCGACACGATGATCTCCGGGACGATGGCCAACTCGCCCGCGTCACGGCCGGCGGCGGCCAGCCCGTCACGCACCGCAGGCAGCGTGGCCTCCTGCAGGAACCGCTTCGACCCGAACGGCATGACCAACAGCCCGTCGGCGAACTGCGCGGTGGCCCGGGTCAGCCGCGGGCCCAGCGCGCCGACATAGATCGGCGGCGGACCGTACGGATTGTCCCGGGGCGTGAACGTCGGCGTCATCAGCGTGTGCCGGTAGTACTCGCCCCGAAAATCGAGTCGCTCGCCGGTCTCCCACGCAGCGAAGATTGCCCGCAACGCCGCGACGAACTCCGACATCCGGGCCACCGGGCGGTCGAACTCCGCGCCGAACCGCTTCTCGATCTGGGCGCGGATCTGGGTGCCGAGCCCGAGGGTGAATCGGCCACCGGAGAGGATCTGGTGGTCGATCGCCTGATGTGCCAGGTGAATCGGGTTGCGAGGAAAGGCAATTGCCACATTGGTCATCAGGTCGAGACCCCCGACGGTGGCGGCCAGCGTCAAGGGAGCGAACACATCGTGGGGTCCCTCGAAGGTGAACACCCCACTGGCACCGGCCTCGCGCAGGGCCGCGGCCCGATCGATCGCGTCTTGCGGCCCGAACAACGCTGTCATGACCTTCACGCGTGAGAGCCTAGACAGGTGAGCATCCCAACGAGCACCGACGTCGTCGTGGTTGGCGCCGGATTCGCCGGCCTGTCCGCCGCCCGCGCCCTGGTCCGACTCGGACACCAGGTCGTGGTGTTGGAGGGGCGCGACCGCGTCGGAGGACGCTCGTCGACCGCCACGATCGCCGAGGTGCCGGTCGACCTGGGCGGGACGTTCGTCGGCCCCACCCAGGATGCGGTGCTGGCGCTGGCCGACGAACTCGGGTGCCGCACGGTGCCCACCTATGACCGCGGCAAGAACCTGATCCGGTGGCACGGACGGGTGCGGTCGTACCGGAGCACCATCCCGCGGCTGTCGATGATGGAACTGTTCGATGTCTCGCGGATCCAGTGGCGCTTCGAACGGATCTGCCGGGCGATCCGGATCAACGAGCCGTGGACAAGTCCGAACGCCCAGAAACTCGACGAGCTCACCCTGGAGCAGTGGCTGCGCTCGGCGGGTGCCAACGCCTCGACACTCAACCTCATGGCGATCATGTCCCGGGTCACCTGGGGTGCCGAACCCGACGAGGTGTCGATGCTGCACGCCGCCCGCTACGTCAAGGCCGCCGGCGGGCTGGACCGCATGCTCGACGTCCGCGACGGTGCCCAGCAGGACCGGTTTCCCGGCGGTACCCAGCAGATCGCGTGCAAGATGGCCGACGAACTCGGAGATCGGGTGGTGCTCAACGCTCCCGTCGGCAGCATCGAGCGTCGCCCCGAAGGCACTGTGGCGGTGAGCTGCCCGGCCGGCGAAGTACACGCACGTGCGGTGATCGTGGCGATCCCGCCGCAGCACCGGGCCGGTATCGAGTTCAACCCGCCACTCCCCAAGCCCTATACCGAGCTGGCCGACAACTGGCCGCAGGGCAACCTCAGCAAGGCCTACGCCGCCTATGACCGACCGTTCTGGCGCGCCAACGGCTGTTCGGGCGAGGCACTGTCTGACGAGGGGCCGGTGTTCATCACCTTCGACGTCAGCCCGGGCGATGGTGGTCCCGGCATCCTGCTGGGGTTCACCGATGCTCGCACGTTCGACCGGCTGCCTCCGGATCAACGGCGCGAGCAGGCCCTGTCCGGGTTCGCCACCCTTTTCGGCGAGGCGGCGCTGCAGCCGATCGACTACATCGACCACTGTTGGAGCACAGAACAATTCGCGCCTGGCGGCCCGACAGCGGCGGTGCCGCCGGGCTCGTGGACCCAGTACGGCCGGTGGCTGCGTGAACCGGTGGACTCCATCCACTGGGCCGGCACCGAAACCGCCGACGAGTGGACCGGATTCCTCGACGGGGCGGTCCGGTCCGGGCAGCGCGCGGCCGCCGAAGTCGCGGGCCGGCTTACTGATTGACCGCCCGGGGCGAGGCCACCGATGCGGCCAGGGCGCGCAATTGGGCGTTCACCTGTGACGGGCATTCCAGAATCGCGCAGTGTCCGCCGGGCATCTCGACGAAGGCGCTCAGGTTCGGGGCGTCAGAAGCGATGCGGCGGGCGGCATTGATGGGCAGCAAGCGGTCTTTGACGCTACCGATCACCAGCGTGGGCACCGTCAGGTTCTGCAGCGAGATATGTTGCGGTCCAAGACTGTTGACCAGCGCCCTGGACCAACCGCCGCGCCCGGCGGCCGGGGTATCGGCGAACAGCCGATAGACGAACTCCGCTACCCACGGCTCCGCGTCGTGACCCACCGCGAGGTGAGCGACGAAATGCTTGTTGGGGCGTTCGGTGATCCGGGGCACCCACGCCCCGCCGAACGTCCTGATCGCAGTACTGGCCGCCAGGATGCGGGTCGACGCCAGCGGCGCCGGCACCCGCAGCAGTTTCACGTCGCGCACCAGATCCCCGGTGGTGGTGTTGATCAGCGCGACAGCGTCGGCGCGGGCGGCCACCTGGGCCGGATATCGCTGCGACCACGAGGTGATCGCGATGCCACCCATGGAATGTCCGGCGACGACGGCCCTTTCGCCGGGCTTCAGCGTCGCGGCAAGGATTGCGTCGAGGTCGGCCGCGAGGTGATTGAGGCTGTACCTGCGCCGCCCGTGCGGAGTCTCGCTGCGGCCGTGCCCGCGATGGTCGTAGGCGATGACGCGGTAGTCGGTGGCCAGATCGGCGATCTGGTGGGCCCAGACCCCGATGGCACAGGTGATGCCGTGGGCCAGCACGATCGGGTAGCCGTCCTCGGGGCCGAACACCTCGGCATGCAGCCGCACTCCGTCGATGGCGCGAACCTCGACGTTGCGTCCCGGCGGTAGCTGAGGAAGGGTCATGCTGCTCCGATCATAGGCGCCGTTGCCAGGTGGAACTGGGGATTCATGAGCTTGCCGCGCTGGTGATCAGCACGGGTTTGACCACGTCAGCGGCCTTGGCGGCGGCCCAGGCCCGGTCGAAGTCGTCGAACGGGTACCGGCTCACGAACTTGTCGAGCGGAAGTTCGCCACGGCGGTGCAGATCGACGAGGCGCGGGATGAAGGTCTGAGGTTCGCTGTCCCCCTCCACCACACCGCGCACGGTCAGGCCCTTGCCCATGATGGCCGCGACGGGCAGGTCGGCCGTCATCGCGCCGAGGCCCAGCAGCGCCAGAGTGCCGCGTTCACGCAGCACCCCGACCGCCGCGGCGAGGACATCGGGCCGCGCGGTGGTGTCGACCGCGGCGGTCACTCCCCCGGTCAGCTCGAGGATGACCGCAGCGGCATCGGACGCGATCGGGTCGATCGTCGCGGTGGCACCCAATTCGCCTGCCAGCGTGCGCCGCTGCGCGATCGGGTCGACGGCGATGATGGTCCGGCACCCCGCGATGCGGGCCCCCATGACCGCCGAGAGCCCGACGGCGCCGGCACCGAACACCACGAGTGCATCCGCGGGTTGCGGCGCAAGCACATTGAGCACAGCACCCACACCGGTCTGCACGCTGCAGCCCAGCGGAGCGGCCAGCGCCGGGTCGACCGGCTCGGGAAGCACCACCGCATTGCGGCTGCCGGCGATCGCGTAGGTGCAGAAGCTGGACTGGCCGAAGAATCCGCCCCCGATGGCCGCACCGTCGCAGTGCAGTGCACCGGAGCCGTCGCGACCACCACCGCGCATGTTGAGGTCGGTCGAATGCTCGCAGTACGCCGGAGCGTCGGACTGGCAGTTACGGCACGTGCCACAGCTGGCGAACGTGAGAACAACCTGGTCGCCGACATCGGGAGCGGCAGCCGGCCCGGCCTGGACGACGGTGCCCGCGCCTTCGTGGCCGAACACCATCGGCAACTTACGGAAGCGCGCGGCCACGCTCACATCGGTGTGGCAGATGCCCACCGCCTCGATGCGGACCAGCACTTCGTCGCCGACCGGTTCCCGGATCTGGACGTCGGTGAGCCGTGGATCGGCTCCGGCGTCGAACACCACGGCGGCGCGGGCGTTGAGCATCCGGTGATGCTAGCCACCGACTTGACACCTGTCACAATTGGCTGGCGACCCCACCAGAAGGAGACACCGATGCGTGCAGCACAGATCACCCGGCTCGACGGTCCCGACGCGGTGCAGGTGGCCGAGGTGGAGGAACCGAACGGCGACTCCGGCGACGCCGTGGTGATCGACGTCCACGCGGCCGGGGTCGCATTTCCGGACGCCCTGCTCACCCGCGGGCTCTACCAGTACAAGCCGGATCTGCCGTTCACGCCGGGCGCCGAGGTCGCTGGCGTCGTCCGCAGTGCCCCGGCCGGTGCCCATGTCCGCGCCGGTGACCGCGTGCTGGGGCTGACCATGTTGTCCGGCGGCATGGCCGAAGTCGTGGCACTGCCCGCCGAGCGGGTGTTCGCGCTGCCGGACTCCGTGTCCTTCGAGGCCGGCGCCGGGATCCTGTTCAACGACCTGACGGTGCAGTTCGCGTTGCGCACCCGCGGCCGGCTGGCCAAGGGCGAGAGCGTCCTGGTGCACGGCGCGGCGGGCGGCATCGGCACCTCCGCGCTGCGACTCGCCCCGGCGCTGGGCGCCGCGCGCACCATCGCGGTGGTGTCCACCGAGGAGAAGGCCGGGATCGCCAGGGCCGCGGGCGCATCCGATGTGGTGCTGGCCGAAGGATTCCGCGATGCGGTCAAAGAACTCACCGACGGGCGCGGCGTGGACATCGTCCTCGACCCGGTCGGCGGTGACCGCTTCACCGACTCACTGCGTTCGCTGGCGGTGGGCGGACGGCTGCTGGTGGTCGGGTTCACCGGCGGCGAGATCCCCACGGTCAAGGTCAACCGGTTGCTGCTCAACAATGTCGACGTGATCGGCGCCGGCTGGGGCGCCTGGACGTTCTCCCATCCCGGATACCTGCAGGAGCAGTGGGCCGAGCTGCAGCCGCTGCTGGCCTCGGGCGCGGTGCCCGCACCCCAGCCCGAGGTGTACCCACTGGAGCAGGCCGCGCGAGCCATCGCGTCACTGGAGAACCGCAGCGCCAAGGGCAAAGTGGTGCTGAAACTCAGGTAACCGAACTCACCGCAAAGCCCGGACCGCGATCGCGGCGACCCGGTCGAGGGTCGCCCGCGGAACGCGGTCCCGGGCGGCTTGGGCGATGCCGCTCAGCGTGGACATCACGTACTGGGCGAGCGCCTGCGCATCAGTATCGGCCGGGACGTCCCCGGTTGCGATATCCGCGCCGACCTTGTCGGCGAGCTCACCTGTTTTGTGCCGGCGAATGCGTTGCAGGGCTGCTCGCACCTCC
The DNA here is from genome assembly GCF_004762045.1 of Mycobacterium sp. DL99. GTDB lineage: Bacteria > Actinomycetota > Actinomycetes > Mycobacteriales > Mycobacteriaceae > Mycobacterium. Next base: position 2,030,353 of record NZ_SJOM01000007.1, on the reverse strand, counting down.
GGGTCGACGGTGCCGTCGTCGCCGCTGACGATGAGACATCCGTGGGGTAGCCCACGCCTGGTATATCGGGCGGGAGCTTCGCGCAGAATCCGGACAAAGGCCTCGCGGGCGGTGGGTTCTTCGCTCAGCGCGGCATTGATGAACCCGCCGTACCGCTCGTCATAGACCTGCACCGCTTCGTTGAACAGGCACTGCTTATCCCCGAAAGCGGCATAGATGCTGGGGATTCCAACACCCAACGCACTGCTGAGATCGCGCGTGGAGGTCGCCTCGTAACCACGCTCCCAGAACAGCAGGATCGCCTTGTCCAGCGCCGCGTCACGGTCGAATGAGCGGGGCCGTCCACGTACCGAGGTCACCCAGCCATTCTATAGCGACCGCTAGTTAATGTGCTAGCGTCCATTTTTGTATCGCCCGCTATAGAAAGGTTGGCAACGTGCCATCACTGATCGGCAAGACCGCCCTGGTGACCGGCGCCAGCCGGGGAATCGGCCGGGCCATCGCCCTTCGCCTGGCTTCCGACGGCGCCCGTGTCGGCGTGCACTACGGCAACCGAGCGGACGCCGCCCACCAGACCGTGCGGCAGATCGCCGAGGCCGGCGGCGAGGCCTTCGCGATACCGGCGACACTCGGCGGCACCGGCGACGCATCACAACTCTGGGAGGCGTTCGACGGCCACGCCGACGGCCTCGACATCCTGGTCAACAACGCCGGGATACTCGGCGGCAGAATCGCTTTCGACGACCTCGATGAATCGACCTATGACGAGATCTTCGCAGTGAACACCCGCGCGCCGGTCTTCATCACCCAACAGGGGTTGTCACGGATTCGCGACAACGGCCGGATCGTCAACATCTCGACGCGGTTCACCCACGGCTCTCGGATACCAGAGCTGCTCGCCTATGCGATGTCGAAGGCCGCCCTCGATTCGTTCACCGCGACCCTGGCCAAACACGTTGCTGCGCGGGGCATCACAGTGAACGCGGTCGGACCGGGAAGCACCGACACCGACATGAACGCGGCCCGGCTGGCCTCCGAGGAAGGCCGCGCGTCCGTGGCCGCACAGTCGCCGCTCAACCGCGTCGCCCAACCGGCCGATGTGGCCGACATCGTCGCGTTCCTGGCTTCCGAGGACGCCCGGTGGGTGACCGGCCAGTGGATCGACGCCAGCGGAGGGTCGATGCTCTGATGCCGGTTGCGATCTGGATCATCGGCGTTGCAATATTCGCCCAGGGCACAAGCGAACTCATGTTGGCCGGCCTACTCCCCGAATTGTCGGCCGATCTCGATGTGACGGTTCCCCAAGCCGGCCTGCTGGTGTCGGTGTTCGCGCTCGGCATGCTGGTCGGCGCCCCCATCCTCGCGATTACGACATTGCGATGGCCGCGCCGGCGGGCGATGTTGATATTTCTGGCGATCTTCGTCCTGGCGCACGTTGCCGGTGCCCTCACCGATTCCTACCCGGTGCTGGTGGCGGTGAGATTCATCGCGGCATTCGTCTACGCCGGCTTCTGGGCCGTCGGCGCGGGCACCGCGATGTCACTGGTCACCCCCGACCGGCGCGGCCGCGCGATGAGTGTCGTTGCCGGCGGACTGACCGTGGCCACGGTCATCGGGCTGCCCGCAGGCACCTGGATCGGCCAGAGTCTGGGCTGGCGCGGCGCGTTCTGGGCCGTCGCAGCCCTGTCCACCCTGGCTGCGGGCGCAGTCCTCGCGGCAGTCCCGACGGCACGCCCTGACGCCGCACCGCGGATAGCCGACGAGTTGCGTGGACTCGCCGTGCCCCGGCTGTGGTTGTCCTACGCCATGACCGCGGTCGGTACCGCGGCATTGCTCGGTACCTTCACCTATCTCGGCGCCATGCTGATCACAACCAGCGGCCTGAGGTCCGAATGGGTGCCGCTGGTCCTGTTCGGCTACGGAGTCGGGGCGTTGGCGGGGATGGCTGTGGGCGGCTACGCGGCCGATCGCTGGCCGCGCGGGGTGCTACTCGTCGGATTCAGCGCATTGTGCGTCGTTCTGGTCGCGATCGCGATCGTCAGCCACCATGCATTGCTGGTCAGCGCGCTGAGCGTGCTGCTCGGACTGACCGGATTCGGCACCAACCCAGCGCTCAATTCGCGGGTCTTCGCCCTGGGCGCGTCCGCGCCGACGCTGACTGCGGCCGGAACCACCTCCGCGTTCAACGTCGGGATCGCCTTCGGCCCGTGGCTGGCCGGGATGGCCTTGACGGCCGGGATCGGTTACCCGGTAGTGCCGTGGATCGGCGCCGGACTGGCCGTCGGTGCTCTGGCGCTGTTCGCCACGGATGCCGCGCTGGTTCGGGGTCAACATGCTGGACCAAGCCCCCAGCCCGTCGCGCCATGCCTGACCTGACCCGCGGAATAGCGGCGCGGCGCCCGGTGTTCCCGCTTGCGTGACTGAACATGCCGAACTGAGCCCGACCGACTGGGTACGCGACCAGACCCAACGCATCCTGGAACAAGGCACCACCGACGGCGTCGAGGTGCTGGACCGCCCCATCGTGTTGTTCACGACAACGGGCGCCAAATCAGGGAAGAAGCGATACGTACCGCTGATGCGCGTGGAGGAGAACGGCCGCTACGCGATGGTGGCGTCCAAGGGCGGCGATCCAGCACACCCGTCCTGGTACTTCAACGTCAAGACCAACCCGGCCGTGACGGTGCAGGACGGCGACAAGACCGCGTCGCTGACCGCCCGTGAACTTTCCGGTGACGAGCGCGAGCACTGGTGGAAGCTGGCCGTGGAGGCCTATCCGCCGTATGCCGAATACCAGACCAAGACCACCCGACAGATTCCGGTCTTCATCGTCGAATGACGGCTACCACCATCCGAGGGCGCCGGACATCTGCCGCGCCAACTCGGTGGTGAGAGTGCGTACGTAGGTCCCCGACAGATGGTGGGCATCGTGGTACACAAGCACGTTGCCCTCGACGGCACGGCAGATCGTCGGCCGGCACACCGCATCACTGAGGTCGAGGATCTTCATCAGCGGATAGTCCGCCAGGTAGTCGAGGGTGGGGTTGCGCTCGGCCAGGGCTTCGGCCCGCGGCAGCCCGCAGGAGTCGGCGTCACCACCTTTCGACAGGCAGTCGACCGGCGAGAAGAACCATCCGTCCCGGATCATCCACGGCGTATCACGCATGCCGAGCATCGGAATCCCATTGGCGGACAACTCATCCCAGATCCCCAGGTAGTAGTCGGGCACGTAGTCGCCCGGGCTGTTGAGGATCGGGCGCGTTGCGGTGAAGAACACGTAGTCGGGCCGGTCGGCGATGATCTGCGCCAATGCGTTGTCCGACCACGTCCGGCAGGACGGGTACGGCTCGAAGGATCCCGCGATGATCGGCAGACGTTTGGTGGTCAGCGGACAGCCGAACTTCAGGTAGGTGGTCACCTTGAAGCCGTGTTGACGCCCGATCTGGTGCAGCGCGGTCAGCCAGTGCTCCGAATGCGACCCGCCGGCCAGCGCAATCGTGTGGGAACCCTTGGGGTCTCCGTACACGCAGGTGACGACCTCGGCACCGGTGAATCCCGTGACGCAATGATCCTGCGATGAGGGCGGGATGTCGTCATCGGCCTCCAGCACGCTCGGGCGCATCGGCAGCTTCGCGACCCGTTGATGCTCGATGAGCGCCTGCGCGCCCGGATAGTCGCGAATCGAGAGCATGCCGAGTTCCGCGCCGCTGGCCCGGGCCAGGGCGGCATGTCCCTGCCACATCAGCGACGCCGCCACGAGCGCCACCGCGACCAACACGACGACCGCACCCGAGACCACCCGCAGGCCGGGCCCCCGACGCCACGGCAGCTGGGCCCACCGCGCGGTCAACAACGCCAGCAGCACTGCGACCAACATGATCGCGGTGCCATCGGCCGGGCCGACGGCATCGTCGTTGACGGCGGCCAGCCAGAAGATCAGCAATGGCCAGTGCCACAGGTACAGCGGGTAGGCCACCGCCCCAATGGTCACCAGCGGGGTGCTGCGCAGGAACTCGTTCGTCCTCGGGGACAGCCCCTGGGCTGCACTCACGATCACCAGTACCGTCGCCGCCACCGGAATCAATGTCCAGATTCCCGGGGACTGCACGGCGCGGTCAGTGAGCACACCGCACACCAGGATCGCCGCCAGGCCGACCGCGGCCGCACCGGCCCGCAACCAGCCGGGCCATCGGATTCGCCGCCCCACCGGGCCGGCCACGAAGGCCGCTGCCAGCACTCCGACCAACAGCTCCCAGGCCCGGGCAGCGGTGCTGTAATACGCGAGCATCGGGTTGTCCGGCTGCGTCGTGAGCGCGTAATACAGCGATGCCGCCGCCGCGATACCGGAAGCGGCAACCAGGGTCGTGCGGCGCGCGCCGCGACCCCGACGTACCGTCACCGCGATGATGACCCCGGCGAGCAGGAAGAACGCGAGCGCGAACTGGCCCAGCACCGAGATGGCCCACAGATGGTGCAACGGCGTCACCGCTTCACCGGCCTGCACATAGTCGTCCGCCGACTGGAGCAACTGCCAATTCTGGTAAAAGCCCAGCCCGGCCAGCGTCTGATCGGCGAATGCCTCCCACCGGGTCTGCGGCTGAACGAACGTTGTGAGCACCGAACACACGACCACCACGAGAACCAACGGCGGCACCAGCCAGCGCGCCGCCCGCCCCAACTCGGCGGCCAGATCCGTCACGCTCGCCGTACCGATGCCGCGGAGCACGCGACCGCCGATGAAGAATCCGGACAAGACCAGCAGGACATCCAGCCCGCCGGGCGCCCGACCGAACCAGAAATGGCAGACCACCACCATCACGACGGCCACGCCGCTCAACCCGATCAGGTCATCACGAACCCGACGCTCTACGCCGGGAACGCGGACCGGATCGCCAACAATCGCCTGCACAGTCAAACTTTCCCTGGGCTGTCCTCGCCGGTCACTGACGACGAGAACACCTGGGGCCACGCCGTTTGCCGCACCGAGCATAGGCCACCGCAACGAGTGGTCCATTCCGGCATCCAAGCGCTGATAACCACCCATTTGGACAACATCTCCCACATCAGTTGTACAAATCGGCCATAGGCGGATTTGCCCGGCAAATCTAGCCTTGACTCATGACCGCCACCACCGCTTCGGCTGCCAAGAAGTCCACCTACCGGCCGCTGGAGCTGTTCGACACCGACCGGCTGCTCGATGACGACGAACGCGAAATCGCCGCGACGGTACGCAAGTTTGTCGATACCCGCCTGCGGCCCAACGTCGGCGAATGGTTCGAATCGGCCACGCTGCCCCGGGAGCTGGCCAAGGAGTTCGGCAAGCTCGGGGTGCTCGGCATGCACCTTCAGGGTTACGGCTGCGCCGGCACCAACGCGGTCAGCTACGGCCTGGCGTGTATGGAGCTGGAAGCCGGCGACAGCGGGTTCCGCAGTTTCGTCTCCGTGCAGGGCTCGCTGTCGATGTTCTCGATCTACCGCTATGGATCTGAGGAACAGAAGGACGAATGGCTGCCCCGGCTGGCGGCCGGGGAGGCGATCGGCTGCTTCGGCCTCACCGAGCCCGACTTCGGC
>NZ_SJOM01000007.1:1628915-2024682 GCF_004762045.1 Mycobacterium sp. DL99 | reverse complement strand
ACTGGCCCACCGCGACCGCACCGGGGCGGGGCAACGCGTCGACACCAACCTGCTGTCAGTGCTGTTGTCCTCCATGGTGAACCAGGCCTCCGGGTATCTCGGCGCCGGTGCGGTGCCGCAGATGATGGGTAACCGGCATCCGAGCATCGCGCCGTACCAGACGTTCGATACCGCCGACCGGCCCATCGCTGTCGCCGTCGGCAACGACAAGCAGTTCCGGGCCTTCGCGATCGCCATCGGTGAGCCGGCACTGGCGGATGATCCCCGATTCGGTACCAACCCACAGCGGGTCGCCCATCGGGATGCCCTGTGCGCCATCATCGAAACCGCGCTGCGCAACCACGGAGCCGACCACTGGTACTCGGTGCTGACCGCCGCGAGTGTGCCCGCCGGGCCGATCAACGACCTGTCGGAGGCCTTCGCCTTCGCCCGCCGGCTCGGGATCGAGGCGACGGTCGCGGTACCTGGAACGGCCACCCCCCAAGTGGCGAACCCGATCACGTTGTCGGCGACACCGGTCACCTACCGTAGCGGGCCGCCTCGGCTCGGCAGCGGTGACGACGATCTCAGCCCGGCCGGCGAGACGCCAGCAGCTGCCACGCCTTGAGCGCCAGCCACAGCTGGGCCCGGGTATCGGCCGATTCCAGGTCGTCACCCAACAATTGACTGATGCGACGCATCCGGTTGCGCATGGTGTGGCGATGGACCGCGAGCTCAGCGGCCGCGGCCTCCATCTGGCCGTTGCGCCCGAGGAAGGCTGCCAAGGTGGGAATCAGCTCGTCACCGCCGGCCAGCGAATCCAATGGTGCGGCCAATACGCGTAGTTCGGCGGCGCTGCGACCCTCGAGCAGCACTCCCATCGGGCTGAGTTCACCGAATTCACAGAACCGCCCGGCGCTGGAATGAGCTGCGATGCGCGCCTGCTCCAGGGCGGTGGGCAGATCTGTCAGGCGGACCGGTCGGCTCATTCCGCCGCCAACCGTGATCCCCGTCTGCTTTTCGAGTTCGTCGACGACGGTGCGGATGCGTCGTCGGCTCCCACCGGCCGGAACCACGATCACAATCGCATCGCCCGTCGGGGCCATCAGAAAAGAGGTCAGCGTGCGGCCCAGTACGTGCTCGGCCGCCAACAACGGCCCCGCCCCGGTGAACGACGCCACGACGACCTCGCCATCGGGATCAAAACCGAAGTAGCGCAACACCGCATCGTCGACAGCACCTGATCCGGTGAGCATCTCGCGGGTTACCGCGATCCGCAGCAGTTGCTCGGCGTCGACCACCCGGGCCGGCTTCTCGATCGCAATCGAGATGAGCGACAACGCATGTGCGACCAGGAGACGGTCGGCATTGGACATCGGTCCGGGCGTGCGCACCGCGAGCCGTCCGCGCACCGGCTGGGCGGCCCGCAGGTTCTGAATCGTGACATAGGCGTCCCCGTCGACGGTGACGTACGCACCGTGCCGGCGAGTTGTGTCGACCTGCTCGCTCAGTACGGCGATCAGGCGCGCCTGCGCGCTGCCCGCGGCAGCCAACACCGTGCCGTCGGGGTCGACCACCACAACCGTGGCCGACAGACACTCCGCCAGCGCGCCGACCACCCCTGGGATCCCGCCCCGCAGCGTGGCCCGGGCCAACACCTCCTGAGCGTCGACCACGCCCTGCACCGAGCGCAGTTCGTCAGCCTTGAGCGCATCGATCACCACCCGTGCGATCGCGATGAACGGCGTCGACGCCGGCACCTCGAGCACCGGAATCCCGAATTCGTCGCCGGCAGCGCGCACGGCAGGTGGCACATCGGCAATCGTGGTGCCGGTGTCGACGGCCAGCGCTGCCGTCCCGGCTGCGGCCAGGCGCGCAACGTAGGCGGATTGCGCAGCGGCGTCGGCACCGATGTTGATGCCCGTCGTCATCACCAGCTCGCCGCCGGCCAGGTACGGGGTCGGATCCGTCAGCTCGATCGCATGCGCCCAGGAGATCTCACGGTCGGCGCCCCGCGCTCCTGCCACCACGACAAGGCCGAGGCTGTCGACCTCAGCCAGGTCCCGCACAGTGAGCGCCACAGAAGCAGTCTTACTCCTTTTCGGCGGTCACCGGCGTCACCTCGATACGCAATTGTGACGACGAGCACTTGTCAGCAGTGAAAATGGTTGAGCTGTAGCGAAACTCACACTCTAAGAATTGGTTTTAATCATCGCTGACCGGGAGCATGGAAGTGTCCTTATCTTCGGGCGATCCCCGATGTGGATGTCGAATAAACGAGTACCCGTGATCCGGGGCACTTTTGAGGAGTGAGAAGTATGTCGTTCGCACAATTCCGTGCAAACCAGAAGCGGGCCAACATGCGGCGCCGCCTCTACGCGCGGATCAACGAACTGCCCAACTCATCGGTTCGCGAGGAGTTGATCGCAGTGGTCCAGCGGTACGAGCTTCAGGATGCACAGCACTGAAACAACGATTCCGTTTTACAGAGCCGGAGGCCCGAAGGCCCCGGCTCTGTTGCTTTCGAAGGGTGGAACCGTCAGCCGCGGCCGAAGTACGGCATGGCCCGGGCCATCACGGTCAACGACGGAACCGACACCTCCAGCGGCAGATCGACGAGATGCGCGACGGCGCGGGCCACGTGCTCGACGTCAAAAGTCGGCTCAGCCGCGAGACTTCCGTCGGCCTGCAAGGTCTGGTGACTGAATCCGGCCGTCATGTCCGTTGCGGCATTGCCGATGTCGATCTGCGTCACACAGATATCGAGATCGCGTAGGTCCAACAACATTGATGCGGTCAACCCACTCATCGCGTGTTTGGTGACGGTGTAGGCCAGGCTGTTGGGGCGAGGCCGGTGCGCGGAGATCGATCCGTTGTTGATGATCCGCCCGCCCCTGGGTAACTGGGCGGCCATGACGCGTGCGGCTTCCCTGGCGCAGAACACGGCGCCGTCGACGTTGGTGCGCCACGTGGAGTGCCACTGCGCATCGTCGATGTCGGCGATCGAAGCCGACGGACCGAACACCCCGGCGTTGTTGAACAGCACATCGACGCGTCCGAGGGCGGAGACCACATCGGCGAACAGCGCCTGCACCGAGGCGGAATCCGTGACGTCTGTCGGGACAACGCGGGCATTGGGGTTCCCGTCGGCAACGACCGCCAGCGGTTCAGGCCGGCGACCCGCGAGCACCACCTGATGGCCGGCGTCCAACAGAACCCGGGCCGTCGCGCGGCCGATGCCGCTGCCCGCGCCCGTGATGATCACGACTTTCCGCACGGGTTCGATTGTGCCCGACCTCGCCTCAGCGCATCCAGGATCGCCGGTTGCGCTGAGGCGAGGGAGTTCAGCGGAGCAGGTAAAGACCTACCGTGCCACCGTCATTCACCGCGTAGACGGCCTCACCGGGGCCGGCGCCGGCCGCATTGGCGGCGGCCACCGCCGACGGTGCATCCGCGTGATTGCCTGTCCAGTTCCAAGACCGGCCACCGGTGCCCGTGTGGTTGTCGAAGATATAGAGGCCGACCGTCCCGCCGTCATTGACCTCGAAGATCGCCTCGCCTGGACCTGCTCCCGATGCGGTGGCCGCGGCCGCCGCCGACGGGGCGTCCCCGTGATTGCCAGTCCATCTCCAGCTCATGTTGAACTCCTGTGCCGAGTGCCGATGCGATGCGCCCCCTGGTCGATGGGCATTTCCACTGTCGGCCGCGGTCGCGGACCACGCACGCGTAGTGCACTACTCGTCTACCGGCGGGCTTGGCAGAAATGCCGCAGTCACGGCAGGTGAGGCCCCCTACAAGAACCCCCGGATTGGGACTGACGTGACCAAAGTGGCCAAAGTTTTTTAGGCGACGCTCAATGCGTCGGCGTACCACCCGCGGGACTCGGGCGCGCCGCGGTGAAGAACGCCGTGGCCACGGCAATCACGCTGATCACTGCCGCGGCCACGAATGCCGCGTGCACGCCGGGCAGATCCGGGGCCCCGCCCGAGTGGGACGCCTTCGTCATGACCGTGACGAACAGGGCCGTACCAGCCGCGCCCCCGACCTGTTGCAGTGTCGTGAGAATGGCGCTGCCATGTGAGTAGAGCCGGTCGGGCAGAACGCTGAGCGCGTCAGTCATCAACGGGGTGAACATCATCGACAACCCGACCATCATGATCGTCTGCAGGACAACCAGTTCCCAGACCGGCGACGCCGCCGACAGCGTGGTGAATCCCCACAGCGCCACGCACAGCATCAACGCCCCAGGCACAACCAGCACCCTGGCGCCGTGACGGTCGTAGGCCCGGCCGACCAGTGGACCCGCCACGCCCATCAGAAGTCCGCCCGGCAGGCTCGTCAATCCGGCGACCAACGCGCTCTGCCCCAGTACGTTCTGCACATACAGCGGCACCATGATGATGGCGCCGAACAGCCCCATGAAGCCGAGAACCACCAGGCTCAGCGACACCGAGAACCGCCGATAGGTGAACGGCCGCAGGTCGAGGAACGCGCGGTCGCGTCGCTGCAGATGTATCTGCCGCGCGCCGAAGAGCACCATCGCCACCGCACCGATCGCCATCGGCACCCACGCCGGTATCGCCTGCCGTCCGTGTGCGGACTCGCCCATCAGCGAGAGCCCGAACACCAGGCCCGCGAACGCGATCGCCGACAGCGGTACCGAGACGGGATCGATCGGCGTCGGGTCCTGCTGTTCATCGTCGACCCGCAGCCAGGCGAGGCCGGCGCTGAGCGCCACCAGTGCGATGGGCAGCACGATCCAGAACATCCACCGCCAGTCGAGCGAGCCGAGGATGAACCCCGACAGCGTGGGACCGATCGCCGGCGCGACGGCGATGACGATCGAGATGGTGCCCATCATCTGCCCGCGCCGATCGGCCGGGATCAACGTCATGACCGTCGTCATCAGCAAGGGCATCATCACGGCGGTACCGCACGCCTGCACGATCCGTCCGGCCAGAAGGACCGCGAACCCCGGCGCCAACGCGGCCACCAACGTGCCGGTGCAGAACAACGTCATCGATGCCAGGTAGATGCTCCGCACCGGGAAGCGCTGCAACAGTGAACCGGACATCGGGATGACCACGGCCATCGTCAGCAGGAACCCACTGGTCAGCCATTGCGCCGTGCTGGCGGAAATGTCCAGATCGACGATCAGGGCCGGCAGTGCGACGCTCATGATCGTCTCGTTGAGGATCATCACGAACGCCGAGCTGACCAACAGCCCGATGATGACGTTGGCGCTCGACTGGACACGCGGTTGTGCCGCGATCTCCCCCGTGCTCGGGCCCGTCGTCATTACCACTCCCCTGTCTCCCCGAGCTTCGTCTGCGCAGCCACCCAGGGTAGGTGGGACACCCGGGGTCAGGGAAACGAGTTTTTGCCGAGCCCATCGACCGTGGTGGCCGACCCCCATCACATCGTTGCCGCACTTCTTGGCAATGAGCGACCTACGAGCCGGCGGAACAGCGCGCCAGAGCAAACGACCACATAGTTTTCCCAAACGCCGGCGATCGACCTGAGCCGCCGTGCGTCGTTGCCGGACGACATGACGCCGCGGGTACGATGCTGCGATGGCCCGGCCTCTGATACCCGTTGACGCCATATACTCTCGCGCGCTGGAACTGCTCGATGCCGAGGGGCCCAAGGCACTGCAGGCCAGGCGTCTCGCTGCCGATTTGAAGATCTCCACGCGCACGCTTTATCAGCAGGTCGGCAATCAGGAACAGCTCACTCGAGCCCTGGTGGCCCGCCACTTCTCTGCGCTGAAGCTGGAGTTCCACGAACGCAAGACGTGGGAGAGCACCGCGCTGCACTGGTGCCTGTCGTTGCACGACACGTTGGCTGCGCATCCCCACCTCACCGAACTCATGGCAATCGGCGACCGTAACGCCATCGAGGGCTACGTGAATGAGCTGTTGAAAGCTGCCTTACGAGAAGGTATTCCACGGCGCTTGGCGATCGAATGCTGCCGCGGTTTGGTGAACGTCACGATCAACCACACCGTCGTGGAGGTGCGCGCGCGCCGCAAACCCGAACACTCGGCGGGAAATGAGGCGGAAATCGCCAACATCGCCAAGAACTTTCCCATGGTCATCCGGTGGATTATCGCCGGCGTGCGCCAGCAGGCTGAGAACGCGCCGTCGCGCGCGAGGACATCGACGCGCGCGAAGGCCGCTGCGCCACGTTGACGCTTTGGGGCACCGACGCGGAGCCACCGCCCCCGACAAATCTGATCCTGACCCCTGAATCAAAAGACAGTGTTACCTTAAGCCGAATGGCCGAGCCAGCCATCCGGCCGGTCTCGGCGACGCCGCGCGTCGATGGGTTTGTGCCGCGTCAACGACCAGACATCTCAGTTCGGCCGAGGAAGAGCGAGGATGACGACCAAGGGTTCCATTCTTTCTGAGCGGCAAGAACATCGGCGGGATCATCGCCACACCGACGCTGATCGCTGAATTACTCGTAGCTCAGCGGCCAACCCATCGACGGATACGGATTCACGACGGAAATGACGCTCCACCTCCCAACCGAAATCAGCACCAGGCCCGACATCGACTTCCTCGACGGGACGTTCTATGCCAACCGGCCAGATGCTCGCGAGGCATACCGCTGGATGCGGGCCAATGAACCGGTATTCCGTGACCGTAACGGTCTGGTCGGGATCGCCGGTCATGCCGCCGTGATCGAGGCCGAACGCCGACCGGAGGTGTTCTCCAATGCGGGCGGTATGCGACCGGATCAGGACCCGAATCCGAACATGGTCAACATGGACGATCCTGGCCATCTCCTGCGCCGCAAGCTGATCAATTCCGGGTTCACCAGAAAGAGAGTCCAGGACAGAGCCGGCGCGATCGACGATCTGTGCGATGCGCTGATCGATGCGGTCTGCGAGCGCGGCGAATGCGATTTCGTCCGCGACCTGGCGGCTCCCCTTCCGATGGCCGTCATCGGAGACATGCTGGGGGTACTACCCGAGGATCGCAGTCAGCTCCTCAAGTGGTCCGACGACATGGTCTCTGGGCTGAGCTCCACCGTCACCGATGACCTTATCCAGACGTTGATGGAGTCGTTCACCGCCTACTGGTCCTTCATTCACGAGATGATGGCCGATCGCCGCGCCCACCCTCAGGACGACGTGGTGAGTGTGTTGGTGCACGCCGAGATCGACGGACAGCGGTTCACCGACGAGGAATTGGCACACGAGATACTCCTCATCCTGATCGGCGGCGACGAGACCACCCGCCACACGCTCTCCGGTGGCACGGAGCAGCTTCTGCGCAACCGCGAGCAATGGGACGAACTCGCCAAGAATCCGACGCTGTACAACGGCGCCGTCGAGGAGATGCTGCGCTGGACATCGCCGGTGAAGAACATGAACAGGACGGTCACCTCAGACGTCGACTTCCACGGGGTCGAACTGAGTGCCGGCCAGAAGTGCCTGCTCCTGTTCGAATCGGCGAATTTCGACGAAGCCGTCTTCGCGGAGCCAGACGTCTTCGACATTCGGCGCACCCCAAACAACCACGTCGCCTTCGGCTTTGGCACTCACTTCTGTCTCGGCAATCAGTTAGCCCGCCTCGAGCTGAGCGCGATGACACGCAGACTCACCGAGCGGCTGCCTGATCTGCGCCTCTCCGATGAAGGCGAGCTGCCGCTACGACCCGCGAATTTCGTCAGTGGCTTCGAGGAGATGCCTGTGGTGTTCACGCCCACTCGGCCGCTCGGTTGAGTGGGCCAGCCGAAATCAGATAGGCACACTCGTCGGATGGTGCGGATCGTCGTCGTCGAATCGCACGTGCAGCAGCGATTGACCGTGGGCGGCAGTGACGTAGAGCTCGTCGAGGCCCGGACCACCGATGCATACATCGGTCGGCAGCGACCCAGGGGGCAGATCGATGCTGGCGCATCGGTTGCCGGCGGCGTCGATGGCGTCATTGTCGAATGTGTGCACCGGCTGCGCCCGTGCCCACGAAGGCGCGGCATAGCTCAGCAACTGGGACGTCAACGTCGAGGTGACGAGCAGCGATCGTTCGTCACCAGTGAAGGCAAGCCCATTGATGAACACAGGATCGTCCTCGACGATCCGCTCAGGTGCGGAACCGTCGACCGCACACGCCCAGACCCACCCAGGCACTCCGAATTCTCCTGCGGCGAAGTCGGGTTCGGTGCGGGTGTCAGTGACCCACCGAGGTGGGGGCGATCCGACCGTCAGGCAACCAGGCCGGGCCCTCGGTGAATCCGAGTTCGGTCGCCAGCACGTCGATGTGCATGGATGTCCCTTTCCCGGGCCACCGGTCAGAGTTCGGGCAGCGGTTGCCAGTCCCGGGATACCGACCGGGTCCACTGCGGAGGACGGCGCTGCAGGAAGGCCTCCACGCCCTCGCGTGCATCGGCGTTGCCCATCACCCGGTGATGCAGTGTCGTTTCCAGGTCAGCGACTTGGCGCGGCGTGTAGCCCTTGGCCATCGTGTCCCAGAGCAGTCGCTTGCTCAGCGCTGCCGACATCGGCGCCACGTTCTCGGCGATGTCGCGGGCCACCGTCATCGCTTCACTGAACACGCTGTCCGCGGGAACCGTCCGACTGGCGATACCCATCGACATCGCCTCCGCGCCATCGAAGGTACGGCCCGTCAGGAGGATGTCGGCAGCCACCGCGCCACCTACCAGGTGGGGCAGCGTCCAATGCGCCATGCAGTCGGGGATGACGCCCCGCCGGACTTGCGCGACAGCATATTTGGCGTTCGCGGCCATGATCCTGATGTCGGCCTGCAGCGCGATGGTCAAGCCGATTCCGATGGCGTGGCCGTTGACCCCCGCGATCACCGGTGTGCGCAGCTCGAATGCGGCGGGATCGGTCGGTGAGGCGCTGAAGTTGCCCTCGGTAGATGGAGCATCGAACGGCTTTGTCTCGGTGGAGAAGTCGGCGCCGGCGCAGAAGGCGTCGCCCGCCCCGGTGAGCACGATCGCGCGGACGTCGTCGTCATCGTCGAACTCCCGGTAGGCGCGGTTGAGCAGCGCACCCATTTCCGTGGTGTAGGCGTTACGCCATTCGGGCCGGTTGAGAGTCAGTAGCGCTACACCATCCGAGACGGTGACGGTGAGGTCGGTCATGCCGTCGCCGGGATGGTGTGCAGCGCGCCGACGAGGTCGGTGAGCGTAGCGGCGTCGGGATCGTAGCCGGGGAAGTAACAGCAGACGTCGGAGGCGTGTGCTCCGAAACGGTGCCCGATCTCAGCGGCACATTGCTCCGGCGTCCCGACCACTCCGAGGCGCGCGACCATGTCGTCGCTGATCAGTGCTCTCATCTCGGCGAACTTACCCACCTTGGACAGCGCATTGAGTTCGGGGTGGATGTCGGCCCACCCCTCGACCTCGAGAACGGGGAGGTACGCCGGAGTCGACGCGTAGAAGGCGATCAACCTGGCGACCGCGTCGGTGGCCGTGCGCAGTTCAGCGTCCGTCCGTCCGACGGCAACGATGACCTGGGCCACGACCTGAAAGTCCTTGGGAGTTCGCTCCGATCGGCGCAAGCCCTCGGCCATCGCGGGCAGGGTGCGCTCGGTGAAGTGTCGGGCACTGTTGAAGGGCATCACCAGCAGTCCGTCAGCGACCTCCGCCGCCTTGCGGGTCATGATCGGGCCGAGCGCACCCATCAGTACCGGCGGCGGCCCGAACGGGTTGGGGCCGGGGTTGAAGTTCGGCGGCATCAGCGTATGGGTGTGGTACTCGCCGCGAAAGTTCAACGGCACCTGCCCTTCCCACGCGGCGAAAATCGCTTTGATCGCGGTCACGGTTTCAGCCATCTTGGCCGCCGGCTTCTCCCACCGGGAGCCGTAGCGCTTCTCGATGTGCACCTTGACCTGAGACCCCAGCCCCAGCCGGAACCGCCCGCCGCTATAGACCTGCAAATCGTAGGCGGCGTGCGCCAAATGCAGCGGGCTGCGTGGCCCCGCAATGGCGACGTTCGTCATCAGCTCCAGCGAGGTTTCGCCCGCGGCGACCACGAGAGGCAGGAAGACGTCGTGCTGACCCTCGAACGTGAATGCGCCGTCGACACCCAATTCCGCGAGTTGGCGGGCATGATCGCGTACCCGCTGCGGTGACCCCTCAACCTGAAAATGAACTTTCATATCAAAACCCTCTGCCGGTCAACGACTTCGTCCACGATCTTCGGCCCTGACTTGTCGCTTGTTGACCCGAGTTGGTACAAAACCACTGTAGTTTTATCCTACTCGTTAGGCGCTTGGCAACCAGCGGGTGACGCCGTATGAGTCCGACTTCCGGTCTCACCTAACCACCCAACTGAACGGAGCGACCATGCCCTCGACACAGGCCTCCAGAGAACAGCTTGCCGACGACGGCGACGGGAGCTCCAGGCATCAGACGCTCCTTAGCGCTGTCGGGTATGCGACGGTAGAACTTTCGCGGGAACACGACCACCGCGAGCTGAGCCGTCAATTGGTCGCCGACCGGGCCGGCTTGTCCTATCGGGAGGTGTGCGCTCAATTCGCATCCATCGAGGCGTTGATCGCCGAAACCTGCCTTGACAGGCTTCGCGAATCGCCGCTGAACGTCGAGTTGGACGAGTCGGCTCGCGAACGCATGGTCGGCCAGTTCCACCAGCTCATCACGCTGCTGGCGCACGAGCCGCGCTACGGCGTTGCCTGCGTGTGGGCGCTGATGTCGGACGCCGAATCGGTGCGGCCGATCAGGACCGAGATCGATGCCGAGATCCGTCGCCACGTGTCGGGTGCGCTGGGGCCGGGAGCCTGGCCCGAACTGGTGTCCGCCCTGCAACTGGCGCTACTCGGCGCGGTCGTGCAGGCGTCGACCAACACCACCTCCCTGACGGTCCTGAGCCAACAACTGGGCGACCTCGTCGAGATGCTGATGCCCGGCGGTGACGCCGACGACAGCCCTGGGCGGTTGGCGTAACCCATCTTGACACTCTTCCAAAAACGTAGTTGTTTTACATCGGAGGCCGTCGCTTGTTCGGCGACTGCCCCGGCCCCCGCGGCAGCCATGGCCGCTGTCATAGCGGTGGCTGGATTCCGGCATCCCGCCGCATTTGCTCACCAAGGGAGATCGACATGACCGTCGCGCGCACCATCGAGCAAGCGGCAGCCCAGGACGCGGTGCGCGCCTTCGCCCGCAGCCACCATGTCATCGACGCCGCACGCGATGAGGACGGACTCAGCTGGCGCCGATTGTGGCCGGCACTGGGTGAGCTCGACCTGTTCGGCGTCGCGCTTCCCGAAAAGCTTGGCGGCGCCGGCGGGACGCTGAGCGATCTGGCCGCCATGCTCGAACAATGTGGCGCCGAACTGATCCCGGGCCCCGTGATCGCCACCGTGGTCGCCGCGCTTGTCTGCGGCACTGACTCCGCGGTGCCACAGTCGATCTGCGCGGACATCGTTGCCGGCAACATGCCGGTCGCGCTCGCCGTCGGAAGCTCTGATGCGGAGATACGTCGGACCGAAGACGGGCGCGAGGTTCTGACTGGAACTTTCCCCGCAGTCGACGGCGCTTCGGTGGACAGCCTGCTGTTGGTGTCAGCCCGCCAAGGTGATCGTCCAGTCTGGGCCTTGGTGGAGGCGGGGAACGCTGGGACGAAGCTGAACGCACTACCCGGCATCGACTTCGCTGCACCGCTGTCTCGAGTGACGTTTCGCGACGTCCCCGCCACCGCGGTGCTGACGCAGCCGCATTCCGAGATCGAGGATCTGTACCTCATCGCCACGGCGGCGATCTGTACCGGGATCGCGCGGCGCTGTGTGCAGATCGCCGCCGATTACGCCAAGACCCGCGAGCAGTTCGGCCAGCCGATCGGGCGGTTCCAAGCAATCAAACACCTCTGCGCCGAAATGCTTTGTCGTGGTGAACAATCGGATGCCCTCGTATGGGATGCCGCCGCTGCGGACAGCACAGATCGTCCTCTGGCCGCCGCCGCGGCAGGGGCTATCTGCCTGGACGCCGCGGTCACCAACGCCAAGAACTGCATTCAGGTTCTCGGCGCCATCGGCTTCACGTGGGAGCACGACGCGCACCTCTACCTGCGAAAAGCACTGGCCCTGCGCCACCACTGCGGCGGCAGCACCCGCTGGCGCAAGCTCACCGCGCAGCGCGCCCGCTCGGACACACCTCGCACGTTGCGTGTCGATCTCGGCGCGGACGAGGCACAACGACCTCGGGTCCGCAAGGACCTCGCGGAGATCGCAGCCCTTCCCGAGGACGAGCGCCAGCGGGCGCTGGCCGACTCGGGCTACCTGGCGCCCCACTGGCCCAACCCGTATGGCAGAAACGCCTCCACCGCGCAGCAACTTCTGATCAGCGAAGAAATGCAGATGGCCCGCATCGAGCGGCCCAACCTGATCATCGGATGGTGGGCTGCGCCGACCATCCTCGAGGCGGGCACCCCGGAGCAGTTGGACCGCTACATCATTCCCACCCTCCGCGGCGACCTCATCTGGTGCCAGTTGTTCAGTGAACCCGGCGCGGGCTCGGACCTGGCGTCGCTGAGCACCCTAGCTACCCGCGAAACCGGCGGTTGGCGACTCAACGGTCAGAAGGTGTGGCCCACGCAGGCACGCGACGCGCACTGGGCCATCTGCCTGGCACGCACCGACCGCACCGCGCCCAAACACCGGGGCATCACGTACTTCCTGCTGGACATGTCGACGCCCGGGATCGACGTCCGCCCTCTGCGGGCCATGACCGGAGAACCGATGCTCAACGAGGTCTTCCTCGACGATGTCTTCGTGCCCGACGACTGCGTCTTGGGTGAGGTCAACGACGGGTGGCGGCTGGCGCGAAGCACCCTGGCCAACGAACGCGTCGAGATGAATACCGGCACCCTCGGCGGTCCCACCCTCGGCCTGCTCGAGCTCACGAAGGACTGCAACGACGACGGGGTACTCGATGAGGTCGGCCAGCTGGTGGCGGAGGCCACGGCCAACAGCCTGCTGGCACATCGCAGCATTCTCGACCGGATGAGCGGCGTTCAACCCGGCGACGAGGCGTCATTGCACAAGCTCGTCGGCGTGCGGCAGCGCCAACGAGTCACCGAGTTGGCGATGACCCTCAAGGGCGCCGACGGCATCTGCACCGGCCCCGAGACCTTCGAGTTCCTCCTGACCCGGTCACTCTCCATCGCCGGGGGCTCCGCACAAGTCTTGCTGTCGCTGGTGGGCGAGCGAATGCTCGGGCTGCCGCGCTGAAGGCCGGGGCGCGGGGATTGCACAAAGCCCGCCAGACCCAGTTTCGATGCAGCGTAACTGCTTTGGAACGAGACGCACACTTCAGTGATTCAGCATTCCGATGAAGATGATTGCGCCCCATGATTCAGCTCGCACCGTGGGGAGGTATGCGAGTTTCAGTTCCAATGGTCCGAATACATTGACCTCAAATAGCTCTCCGACGGCATCGAGCGGCAAGTCTTCCACTGCGCCGGCCCGGCCGGCGCCCCGGCCGACGACGAAGAGGCGCGCAAGCGCATCGTCGACACAGCGCTGCGAATATTGGACAGGCTAGGTGCGGCACAAACAACGGCGTCCGATGTCACCGACACGCTCGGCATCTCCCGCCGCACCGTCTACAACTGCGGTGATGGCATACATCATCGAGCACCTCCCTCGTGAACCACAGTTGGTACTACTGCTGGCGAACGACCGCAGCAACACCTTCAGCCGCGCCATGCTCGCATCTAGCGAGATCGCGCGGTGTCGGGAGTTCCCTCCAGCTCGCCCACATCGAACGGGCGGCTCTCAGTTAGACCGACGATACGACGCACCACGAGACGCATCCGCCTGATGTTCCCCATCGTGTCGACGAGCCATAGAAAATGGCCCCCGGAGGTAATCTCCGAGGGCCATTTCCTCTTAGTAGCGGGGACAGGATTCGAACCTGCGACCTCTGGGTTATGAGCCCAGCGAGCTACCGAGCTGCTCCACCCCGCGTTGCAAATACAAGATTACCGGGGTCTCACGAAGACCTCCAAATCGTCTGCTCAGAGGCGGTTTTTGGCCGAATTCGGTCGATATTCCGGCCCAGGGTCAGGCCATGAAACGCACCACCTGACCACATCGGAACACGCCCGCCGGGTCGTGACGCTCGGCCAGCGCGGCCAGCCAGTGCCGGGTCTCCTCGTCGTAGACCCGCACGGCCCGCCCCGCGTCCTCGGAAGGCGCGAAGTTGGGGAGCTGGCCGCCGCTGGACCATTCCGACAGCGCCACGATCAGCGCGCCGGCCTGCGGCACCACCAGTTCGGCGACCGGAGGCGCCAGGACCCCGATGACGGTCACGGCGAACGCGGCGTCACGATGGCAGAACGCGCTGCGGTGTTGTGCCTCACGTGCCAAAGCCCCACCGAGCATCCGAACTTCGACGATCGTCTGCACCGAGCCCGAATCCGGCCCGGCCGCCCCCAGCAGCACCTCAACCGTCTCCGCGGTCAGTTCGCGCAACAATGTGTGGTGTTCGTAGGTCGGCATCGGATCGACCGGATCGGCATGTACGGCACCGATTGCGGCGTACGGCATCACCGCGACGGTGTCGAGCACCGGGGTGGCGACCGCACGCATCGGCGCCAGGAGTCGTTCAGCCTCGACGAAGTCGCCGAGGGCGGTGTAGCGCACCGCGACGGTGAACCGGCCGGCGAGTGGCTCGGGAATGCCGGGCAGCGGTGGCAGCTGTAGCAGCGCAAGGGAAGTCGAGACGGACTCGGGCAGGTCAGCACACCAGCGGGCCCACTCACGCAGCACCGCCGCGGCATCCGCGCCGTCGAAATACACCGCGCCGCCGTAGAACTCGGAGATCGGCAGCAATTCGATCTCGACGGCGGTGACGATGCCCAACGTCGACTTCCCGCCGCGCAGACCCCAGAACAGTTCGGCGTTCTCCTCCGGGGTCGCGCGCAGCAACTCCCCTGCGCCGGTGACCAACTCGAAGGACCGCACATAGTCCGACGACAACCCGACGGTGCGCACCAACGGCCCGATCCCCGCGCCGGTCAGGAATCCCACGACGCCGACCCCCGGCGAGGAACCACACAGCCCGGCCAAGCCGTGCGGAGCCGCTGCGTCGAGCACCTGCTGCCATGTGGCCCCGGCCGCCACCCGTGCGGTGCGGGCCACCGGATCCACGGTGACGTCGGTCATGCCGGAGGTCACCACCAGGATCGTGTCGGACGCGACCGACAGCGCACCGTGGCCGGTGGCCTGCACGCCCACCCGGTATCCCCGGGCAGCGGCGAAACCCACGGTGTTGGCGATGTCGAAGGCGGAGGTCGCCAACACCACCGCGGCGGGCTCCACGGTGGCCGCCACGTTCCACGGGGTGGCCCGCTCATAGCCGGCCTCCCCCGGCAGCGCGACAGGGGCGGTGACGTGGGCGCGTAGCCCCTCCAGTGCGTCGTCCAGGCCCTCGTGCGCGAGATCGGTCAGGGTCATCGGGATCCTCTCGAAAAATCCGTGCAAATTCTCGGCGCACAGCATCACCGGGACCACTTGGCATCTACTTGGCGACCGGTTCAAGAAGGGGACAAGCCGCAGTTCAGACCAGCTGTTGCGCGAGGGTCGCCAGGCCGCGCATTCCCAGCGCCCCGGCCTCGGCGGCCAGCGTGCGCGCCGCCGCGCGCGGTGCCGGGCCGTCTGCGTCGATCTCGAGGTCGAGCCGGCACCGCAACAGCGCACACCACAGTTTCGTTGGCTTGGCCCCGGTGCGATCGGCGATGTCCTCGGCCCGGACCAGATCCGCCAGGGCCCGCTCCCGATCGCCCCGGAGCGCGTGCAGCCGGGCGGTGGCCAACGCCACCGGCCCGGCATGCCCGACCTGGCCGAGCACGGCGACGCGGTCGGCGAACGGCTCCAGTACCGCCAACAGGTCGCCCACGTAGTCGGCCAACCCGTAGTCGGCGGCAAGATGCGCCATCCACGCGGCCTGCCCCAACCCGGTCCACACCTGTCCCCGGCCGAGTTCCGCACGCCACTCGTCCAGGCGCTCGACGGCCTCGCGCCTGGAGCCCTCGACGGCCGTGAGCAGAACGGTGCGCACCAACGCCTCCATCCCCTGCCCCCCGCTGTCGATGCCGGCCTGCGTGGCAGTCAGCCCCTCGACCGGCCCACCTGTCTCGTGCAGCAAGGTCGCCTCGGCCAGCAGACCGCTTCCGGCGCCGTAGAGTTCAGTCTGCTCGTGCACGCGCGCCGCGATGGCGTGGTGGGCTCGCGCCTCGGCGAAGTCGCCCAGCCAGATCGCCAATACCGACTGCATCCAACGCAATTGGGCCCGGAGCACCGGAAGCTGCAGCTCCTCACTACCCGCGATACCCGCACGCAGATGCCGCTCGGTCAGGTCGATGTCGCCCAGGTTCAGTGCCGCCATCGTCGCCACCGAGTGGGCGATGACGGCATCCTCACGGGACCTGCTGTGCTGCAGAGAATTCAGCCGGTCGATCCAGTCGAAGGTCGCGGTACTGAACTCGGCCACCCCGGAATAGGTGATGAGCCGGCCCATCAGAGTGTCAGCGATGACATCGGGATCGCCTGTGCTGTCGGCCAACTGATCGGCCCGCTGCAGATATCCGGCCGCCAGCGCAGGGTCCGGGTGATAGCAGCAACCTACGGCCAGCGCCGCCAGCACCCGCGCGCCGGCGGCCGGGTGGGCGGACGCCATCTTCGCGGCCTGCTCCAACAAGGACAGCAGCGGACCCGGATCCTCCCCCGGCGCCAGCCAAGGCCATCCCCCACTGGCCCGCAGTAGCGCGCTGGCCACCCTCCCGGCGGTATCGGCCCGCTCGCTGCGCAACGCATCAGCCAGGTTTCGCTCGACGGCACCGAGCACCAATCGTCCCCGGCCCGCACGCGAATACGCGTCGAGCATGGCCACCGTCAACACGTCTCGCTCGGCATCGTGGCGCGCGGAACCCGGCAACCGGTTATAGGCATCGAGCGCCGCCTGCCACCACCGCGCCGCGATATCCGAACTCCACCGTTGGGTGGCCTGCTCTGCGGCCAACCGGCACGCCGCCACCACCTCCTGCGGATCGGCCAGCGGTTGGGCCGCCACCAGATGCTGGGCGCGCCGGGTCACCGCCTCCTCGGATGCACTGTCGGCCAACGCGTCCGCCACCTGCAGATGCAGACGCTGACGGCGCATCGCCGGCAGGCCGGCGATCAGGTGGTCACGCAGCAGCCCGTGGGCGAACGCATAACCATCACCGGCATGCGCGCTGACCACGATCCGCTCGTCGGCCGCAACGTCGAGATGGTCGGCGAGGCTGTCGAAGTCGAGCCCGGCCACCCGGGCCAGCACGGGCACCGCGTCGGCGTCGATGGTGTCACCGATCACCGCGGCCACTCGCATCAACCCCAGCACCTCGGGCCCCAACCCGGCCAGCCGGCGTTCCAGCACCGACTTCACCGCAACCGGGATCTCACCGCGTTCGGACCGAGGCAGCCGGGCGTACTCGGAGACGAAGAAGGGGTTGCCGCCGGTTCGTTCGGCCAGCACTCCCGCCTCGGCGTCGTCGACGAAATCATCGGCGATCTGATTGGCCAGTACCGCAACATCTTCGGACGACAGCGCGGCCAGCTCCAATTGCCGGTTGCCGGAGCCGCGGGCCACCGTCGCGAGCAGGCGCGCGACGTCGGTGATGTGTTCACCATCGCGGACCGTGAGCACCACGGCGACCGGATGGCCCCACAATGCACCGGCGATGTAGGCCAAACAGGCGGCCGATGTCGAATCAGCCCACTGCACATCGTCTATCACGACCATGAGCGGCCCGCGCGCCGACTCCAGCAGAGTCTGCACCCGTTCGTAGACCCGGAACCGCGCCGTGTCGGGGTCGGCGTCCGCAGGCACCTCGAGCACCTCGTCCGCGTCACCACCCAACCCCCGAACGAGTTGCCGCATGGGCCACCACGGTGGGGTCGCCTGCTCGTCGGGGCAACTCACCCAGACGGCTTCGCCGTAGAACCGACGGTCGATCTCCTCGGCCAGACGGGTCTTGCCGATCCCCGGCGGGCCGGAAAGCACGAGCCACCGCGTCTCCCCCGCCCGCACTTCGGCGAGAAGCTCTGCCGCGACATTCAATTCACGGTCACGCCCGATCAGCGTGGCCCCGCCGGGATCCGGTACCGGGGCCTGGGCCACAAACGCCGCCGGGGTGGGCACCTCGCCGGCACCCGACCACTCCGGGGAGCGGGGCCAGGCCGCGAGTTCCGGTGCCTGACGCAGTATGGCTGTCTGTAGCTCCCGAAGCTCGGCCCCCGGCGTCAGACCCAGGTCCTCATCGAGCAGGCGGGCATAGCGGGCATAGATCTCCAACGCCTCCGAAGCCCGGCCCGACCGGTACTGCGCCAACATCTGAAGCCACACACCGCGATCGGAAAACGGTTCAGCCGAACGCAGTTCGGCAACCGCAGATACCGCCGCCGGTACCTGCCCCAATGCCAGCAGGGCCGTGATCCGATGGTCGAGACATTCGGAGCGCAGCTCCCGTACACGTGCCGCATCCTGGGTGACCCAATGCTGATCCCCCAGATCGCTCAGCAGATCTCCCCGCCACAGCGCCAACGTCTCATCGGCAACTGTCAGTGCTTCTGTCCAGCTTGCCTGGCCTGCGGCCGCCGCGGCCCGCGCGCATCCGGCGGTGAACACCGTGACATCGACGGCATCGGCAGGCACATCAAGGTAGTAGCCCGGCGGTTGACGCACGATCGGCGAAGCAACCGGGGAACCGTCCCGCAGGGCCCTGCGCAAGTTGGAGATGTACACCTGAAGGCTCGCATTAGCGCTGGCCGGCGGATCATCACCCCACACCGCGTCGATCAGCCGGTCGACCGAGACGACCCGGCCGTGCGCCAGCAACAGCAGCGCCAAGACCGTGCGCTGTTTGGGTCCGCCGACATCCACGGTCGCACCGGCGTGCACTACCTGCAGCGGTCCGAGCAAACGAAAGTGCACCGACGCAGCTTAATTGTCGGCACCGCAACCCGGCGAGCACCCGCTTCATTTCTCTTGCGGCGTGCACACCCCTGCGAACTCCTTGCCTTCTTTCTCGGCGACGCCCGCGGGATCTAGCCAACCGACGCCGTCGAAGAAGAAGGTGTCGGCCGGGTAACTGTTCGATCCGGCAACGACCTCGGCCGTCCGAGCGGTCGCGGGGTACCCCCCGGGCGTGGACTGCACATTGAGAAACAAATATTCCTCTGTGCGCCAATCGAAGCCAGGCGGCGGCGCTTCCGTCACGGTCAGACCCGGATAGGGTCCACCGACGGTGAACCGGTCGAGAGTCGCCGTACCGGAGGTATCGGTCAACACGAGCTTCGGGCCAAATCCAAACCCGATCTCCACCGACCGCACCCCGACGCAGCCCGGCGGCACCCAGATCTCCAGCTTGCCATCGGTGACCCGCGCGCCGAACGCCGGCCTCATCGGGGCGGCGAACGGCGCATCCGACCACCGGCGGTCCCCGGTCCGGCAAGCGGTGAGCCCCGCCGCCACCAGCAGGGTCAACAACACGGCCAGACACGACCTCACGAGTCCCCCCGTCCGCCGAACTACTGGCCCATTGTCACCCTCCGGACCGGCCCGGCGACGCGCCAATCCGCTCCGCTACTTCGACGAGTTGAACTTGTTCATCGCATCGTTCAAGCGCTGCAACGCCTGCCCGTACTTGCCGAAGTCACCACTGCGCTGCGCATCCTGCGCCTCCGACAGCGCCGACTCGACGTCCTTGAGCGCGGCGGCCTTGGCCGGCGACAGCTGCATGGGCTGACCGGGCGGGATCGCCGCCGGCGGCGCAACGACCTGTGGCGCCTGACCATCCGGACTGACCGGCGGCTGAGCGGCCGGCGGCGCTTCCGGAGTACCGGCAGCCTGCGGCTTGCCGTCGGTAGGAGCCACATTGGTGGCGGTGGCACCCGCCCCCGGGCCGAACAGTTCGGTCAGCGCGTCACTGACGGTCGGACCGTAACCGACCTTGTCGCCGTAGAGCATGGCCACCCGGATCAGGCGTGGGTAGGTCGACGCCGCGTCACTGGTTCCCGGCGATGCATAAACCGGTGCCACGTACAGCAACCCGCCATCGGCCACCGGCAGGGTCAACAGGTTGCCCCACCGGATTCGGTTCAGGTTGTCGCGTCCGATCACACCGAGGTCCTGCGTGACGGCGGTGTCGGTACTTATCGCGTTGAATGCCTGTTTCGGACCCTTGACCTCACCCGGAATGGTGAGCACGGTGATCTTGCCGTAGGTCGACGGATCCGAGCTGGCACTGACATAGGCGGCCAGGAATTCCCGCTGCAGCCAGTTCAGCGCGCTGGTCAACTGGAACGACGCTGAACCATCGTTGTTCACGAGGTCTTTGGCGACGATGTAGAACGGCGGCTGATAGCTGCTTGCCGTCGGGTTGGGATCCAGCGGCACGTTCCAGAAATCGGCGTTGGTGAAGAACTTCACCGGATCGTCGACGTGGTACTTGGTCAGCAGGGAACGCTGCACCTTGAACAGATCCTCGGGATAACGCAGGTGCGCCTGCAACTCCGGGGAGATGTCCGCCTTCGGTTTGACGGTGCCGGGGAACACGCTCATCCAGGCCTTGAGCACCGGATCCTGCTCGTCCTGGGCGTACAGCGTCACGGTGCCGTCGTAGGCGTCGACGGTGGCCTTGACCGAGTTGCGGATGTAGGACACCTGCTTGTCGGGAGCCAGCCGGTTGACCGCCACCTCGTTGGAATCCGCCGTCGCACTCGACAGCGTGGTCAGCTCCGAATACGGGTAGTTGTCCAGCGTGGTGTAGCCGTCGACGATCCAGACCATGCGCTTGTTGACGATCGCCGGGTACACACTGGTGTCGGTGGTCAGCCACGGCGCCACCGCTTCCACCCGATGGGCCGGATCACGGTTGAACAGAATCTTGCTGTTCTCACCGATCACGTTGGATAGCAGGAAGTTCCGCTCGGCGAACTTGGCGGCGAACACCGTCCGGGCCAGCCAGTTGCCGATCGACACACCGCCGGTGCCCGAGTACGTGTAGTTCTTGGTGTCGGTGTTGGTTTCGTAGTCGTACTCGCGGTCGACATCACCGTTCTTGCCGACGATCGCGTAGTCGGCCGCGGTATCGGCGATCACCGGCCCGAAGTAGACCCGGGGCTGGTCGAGCGGCGCCGGTCCGGGTGAGACCACCTTGCCGTTGGCGCCGACGACGCTGGCGAGGAACTCCGGGTAACCGCCGTTCTGGTTGGGGTCGTTGGCGATACCGCGCACCGTGTTGGCCGGTGACGCGATGAATCCGTTGCCGTGGGTGTAGACGGTGTGCCGGTTGATCCAGTCGCGCTGGTTCTCGATCAACCGGTCCGGGTTGAGTTCGCGTGCGGCGACCACGAAGTCGCGCAGACCGCCGTCAGGACCGGCATAGCGGTCGATGGCCAGCTGATCCGGGAAGAAGTAGAAGTTCTTGCCCTGCTGGAACTGGGTGAATGCGGGGCTGACGATCGTCGGATCCAGCAGCCGGATGTTCGACGTGGTCGCCCGGTCCGCAGCCACCTGCGCGGCCGTCGTCTGACCGTTGCTCTCGTAATTGCGGTACGTCACCGTGTCGTTGGTGAGCCCGTAGGCCTGCCTGGTCGCGGTGATACTGCGGCTGATGTACTCGCTTTCCTTCTGCGCGGCGTTCGGCTTGACGCTGAACTGCTCGACGATCAGCGGCCACCCCGCACCCACCACCATCGAGCTCAGCAGCAACAGCACCACACCGATGGCCGGAATCCGCAAGTCGCGCAGCACGATCGCCGAGAACACCGCCACCGCGCAGATCAGCGCGATGGCCAACAGGATCAGCTTGGCGGGCAGCACCGCGTTGATGTCGGTGTAGCCGGCACCGGTGAACGGCTTGCCGGTGCGGGTGTTGCTCAACAGCTCGTAGCGGTCCAGCCAGTACGCGAGAGCCTTGAGCAGGATCAGGAAGCCGACCAGGCTGATCAGTTGGATGCGCGCGGCGCGGCTCAGCGCTCCGCTGCGACCGGTCAGCCGGATCCCGCCGAACACGTAGTGCCCCAGCAGATTCGCGACGAACGCCAGGAAGGTCGCGACGAACAGGTACGTCAGCACCAGCCGGTAGAACGGCAGGTCGAACGCGTAGAAGCCCAGATCCCGGCCGAACTGCGGATCGGTGATCCCGAAATCGCTGCCGTGCAGGAACAACTGCACCCGGACCCAGTAGCTCTGCGCGATCACGCCGGCCAGCAGGCCGATGAAGACCGGCACCCCGATCCCGAACAGCCGCAACCGGGCCAGCACCGTGGTGCGGTAACGCGCCACCGGATCATTCGGGCCGGCGGCCGGGACGAACACCGGACGGCTGCGATACGCCAACGCCAGCCCGGCGAACACCACCGCACCGATGAGCAGCCCCACCACGAGGAACACGATGAGCCGGGTCGCCAGCACGGTGGTGAACACCGACCGGTACCCCAACTCGCCGAACCACAACCAGTCGACGTAGCCGTCGACCACCCGAGGTCCGATCAACAACGCCAGCACCGCCACCAGTGCCAGGCCGATCAGCACCCGACTTCGTCGTGTCAGCTTCGGCATCCTCGCCGCGGGCCGCATCCCCACTCGTGAACTCCCGTTTCAGCCTCGGTGGACTCGTGACATGCCCGATGGGGCCGCCCGATTTTCTATAACTCTAGCCATCCACGGGCTGCGTGCGGTCTAGCAGCGAGGTGGTTCGCCACCGGCAGAAATCGTGTGCAACGCGTCGACCGCCTGGGTCAGCGTGTCCACCTTCACCAAATCCATGCCGTCCTGGGGCGCCGAGCGCGCCTCGGTGCAGTTGTCGGCGGGCACCAGGAACACGCTTGCCCCGGCCTCCTTGGCGGCCTGCATCTTGTGCGTGATGCCGCCGATGGACCCGACCTTTCCGTCGCCGGTGATGGTTCCGGTGCCGGCGATGAACTTGCCATCGTTGAGGTCACCGGTGGTCAGCTTGTCGACGACCGCCAGGCTGAACATCAGCCCCGCCGACGGGCCGCCGATGTTGGCCAGGTTGAAGTCGATGTCGAACGGCGCCCACGGGGCGTCGAGCACGCCGACGCCGAGGAATCCGTAGTCCCGGTCGGGGTTGTCGCCGAGCGTGATGGTCGCGACCCCGGGCGGCGCATTCTTGCGGCGGAAGTCGATCACCAGCTGGTCACCCGGCTTGGTCTTCTTCAAGATGGCCTGGAACTCGTCGAGGTTGGCCACCGGAATGCCGTTCACCCCGTCGATCGCGTCGCCGTCGCGCAGCTTGCCCGCCGAAGGACCGGGGTCGGTAACGCTCTGCACGGTCACCGCCACCGGGTACTTCAGGAAGGACAGCGCCGCGTACTCGGCGCTGTCCTCGGACTTCTTGAAGTCGGAGTTGTTGGCCTCGTCGATCTCGTTCTTGGACTTGTCCGGCGGGTACACCAGGTCGCGCGGGACCAGCTGTTCACGGCCCGACATCCACAACGCCATCGCCTGTCCCAGAGTCAGGCCGTCGCGCTGGGACACCGTGGTCATGTTCAGATGCCCCGAGGTGGGGTGCACGTCAGCGTCGGGTCCGTGGATGTCGACCACCTGCTTGCCCTCGACCTCCCCGAGGGTGTTGAAGGTCGGACCGGGACCCAATGAGACGAAGGGCACCGTCACCACCGACAGCAGCACGCCGAACGCCACGATCGGCACCAGCGCAACCAGCAGCGTCAAAATCCGCCTGTTCACGCCGCCCACAGTAAAGCCTTTGCCGCCATGTTCACCCACAGCGTGACCCACAGCCACACCCGGGCACCCGGGCATGAGTACCGTTATGGGTATGGCTGACCTGCCCTTCGGCTTCTCCGCCGGGAATGACCCCGACCGAGACAAAGACAAGAAGGACCCCGATTCGGGGTCCGGTTCCGGCAACTCCGGACCAGGTCCGGGCTCGGATCCGTTCGGTTTCGGCATGGGCGGAGCCAACTTCGACATGGGCGACCTCGGGCAGATCTTCACCAAGCTCGGCGAGATGTTCAGCGGCGCAGGCAACGCGATGGCCGGCGGCAAACAATCCGGTCCGGTGAACTACGACCTGGCCCGGCAGCTGGCATCCAATTCGATCGGGTTCGTCGCCCCCGTGTCGGAAAAGACCACCGGCGCAGTCGCCGACGCGGTGCGGTTGGCCGAGACCTGGCTCGACGGGGTCACCCCGCTGCCCGCGGGCACCACCCGATCGGTGGCGTGGACTCCCAGCGACTGGCTGGACAACACGCTGGACACCTGGAAGCGGTTGTGTGACCCGGTGGCCGAGCAGATCTCCTCGGTGTGGGCCTCGGCGCTCCCCGAGGAGGCCAAGAGCATGGCCGGTCCGCTGCTGGCGATGATGTCGCAGATGGGCGGCATGGCGTTCGGCTCCCAGCTGGGCCAGGCGCTGGGCAAGCTGTCCCGCGAGGTGTTGACCTCCACCGATATCGGCCTGCCGCTGGGCCCCAAGGGCGTCGCGGCCCTCATGCCCGAGGCGATCGAATCGCTGACAGAGGGGCTGGAGCGTCCGCGCAGCGAGATCCTGACCTTCCTGGCCGCCCGTGAGGCCGCGCATCATCGGCTGTTCAGCCACGTGCCGTGGCTGTCCAGCCAGCTGCTCGGTGCGGTCGAGGCCTTCGCCAAGGGCATGAAGGTCGACATGACCGGCATCGAAGACTTCGCCCGCGGCTTCAACCCCACCTCCCTCGGCGACCCGTCGGAGATGGAGCAACTGCTCAACCAAGGCATCTTCGAACCGAAAGCCACCCCGGAGCAGGAAGCCGCCCTGGAGCGGCTGGAAACCCTGCTCGCGCTGGTCGAGGGCTGGGTGCAGACCGTCGTCACCGCAGCACTGGGCGAACGCATCCCCGGCACCTCGGCACTGGCCGAGACGCTGCGCAGGCGGCGCGCCACCGGCGGGCCGGCCGAACAGACCTTCGCGACGCTCGTCGGCCTGGAACTGCGCCCCCGCAAGATGCGTGAGGCCGCGGTGCTGTGGGAGCGGCTGACCGAAGCGGTCGGCACCGACGCCCGAGACGGTGTGTGGCAGCACCCCGACCTGCTGCCGAGCGCGGCCGATCTCGACGAGCCGGCCGGCTTCATCGACCGGATGATCGGCGGCGACACCAGCGGCCTCGACAGTGCCTTCGAACAGGCCATCGCCGACCTGGAGAAGGAGCAGGGCGAGGGCCGCGACAAAGGTGGCGACGGCGGCAATTGACCCCCGCACGGCCTGTGGATAACTGAAACGGCGGTCAGCGCCGCCGTGGCAGAGTCATCGCATGTCGCGCTATGTGCTCGCCGCAGGCAGGCCGATCCTGCTGCGTCCCGACGAGGCGGTTCAGCTGGGCTGGGACCCGCGGCGCGCGATGCTGGTCCGTCCCCCGGACGGGATGACCCAGCCACAACTGGCCGAACTGCTGCGCACACTGCAGGCAGGGGCCACCCGGGACGAATTGCTCACGGCCACAGAATCATTCGGTGACACCGCGGCCATCGATGAGCTGCTCGATGCGCTGACCGAGACGGGAATGCTCACAACGACGGCGGGCGCGGGCTCTCGGCGGCCCCGCTCGGCCTCCATCCGCGTCCACGGCCGTGGACCCCTGTCAGATCTACTGGCCAACGGCCTGCGCTGTTCGGGCGCGAAGGTGAGGCGGAGCACGAACCCGCACAGCAGGAACGTGGCAGCCTCCACTGACCTGGTGGTGCTGGCCGACGATCAGATCACCGACCCACGGCTTCTGCAGGACCTGCATCATGACGGCATCGCCCACCTGTCGGTGTGTGTCCGCGATGGCGCCGGATTGGTGGGGCCGCTGGTGATCCCAGGGCTGACGAGTTGCCTGCATTGCGCCGACCTGCACCGCACCGATCGCGATGCGGCGTGGCCGGCCGTGGCCACCCAACTCCGGGGCGCAGTCGGCAGTGCCGGCCGGGCGACCATCCTCGCCACCGCGGCGTTGGCGATGCACCAGGTGGACCTGGTGATCCGGGCTGTCGGGCACACCGGTGACGACCAGCCGGCGCCCGAGGCACCGCCGACGCTGAACACCACCCTCGAACTCGATATCGAGGGCTACTCGATCGTCGCGCGGCGCTGGTCCCGGCACCCCGACTGCCCATGTTGAAAACGATTGTTGCCAGTTGGGTGTGGGCGGTGCGGCCGAGTCATGGATGATGGTCTGGTGACCGACATCAAACGGGGAAGCGTCGCACGGAATGCGAAGCTCGCCGGCCTGGCCGGCGGCATGGCGGGACGGGCAGCGCTGGGCTTCGGCAAGCGTCTGACCGGCAAGTCCAAGGACGAAGTCACTGCCGAATTGATGGACAAAGCCGCTCAACAATTGTTCGCCGTGCTCGGGGAGCTCAAGGGCGGGGCGATGAAGGTCGGCCAGGCGCTGTCCGTGCTGGAGGCGGCCATCCCCGAGCAGTACGGCAAGCCGTATCGCGAGGCGTTGACCAAATTGCAGCGAGAAGCTCCGCCGCTGCCGGCCCCCAAGGTGCACCGAGTGCTCGATGCGCAGCTCGGCACCAAATGGCGCGACCGGTTCACCTCGTTCGACGACACCCCGGTGGCCTCGGCCAGCATCGGTCAGGTGCACAAGGCGGTCTGGTCCGACGGGCGTGAGGTGGCCGTCAAGATCCAGTACCCCGGCGCCGACGAAGCACTGCGCGCCGACCTCAAGACGATCCAGCGTCTGGTCGGCGTGTTCAAGCAGCTGGCCCCCGGCATCGACATCCAGGGCATCGTCGACGAGTTGATCGAACGCACCGACATGGAGCTGGACTACCGGCTTGAGGCCGAGAATCAGCGTGCGTTCGCCAAGGCTTACCGCGACGATCCGCACTTCTGCGTCCCAGCGATCGTCGCCAGCGCACCGAAGGTCGTCATCGCCGAATGGATGGATGGCATCCCGATGTCGGTGATCATCCGCGAGGGCACCCCCGAACAGCGCGACCTGATGGGCACCCGGTTGTCCGAACTCACCTTCGACGCGCCCAAGCGGCTGCAGATGATGCACGGCGATGCCCACCCCGGGAATTTCATGCTGCTGCCCGACGGGCGGATGGGCGTCATCGACTTCGGCGCGGTCGCACCGCTGCCCGACGGCTTCCCGACCTCCTTGGGCGAATGCATCCGGCTGGCCCGGGACAAGAACTACGACGACCTGCTGCCCACCATGGAGGAAGCCGGTTTCATCCAGAAGGGACAACAGGTTTCGATCGAGGAAGTCGACGACATGTTGCGCCAGTACGTCGAGCCGATCGAGGTCGACGTCTTCCATTACAACCGCCGGTGGATCCAGAAGATGGCGGCCGGCCAGATGGACAACTGGGTGGCCCAGATCAAGACGGCCCGACAGCTCGACCTGCCGCCGAACCTGGCCATCCCGCTGCGTGTGATCGCCTCGACGATCGCGATGTGCTGCCAGCTCGATGCCCATGTGCCGGTGAAAGCCATTGCCACCGAACTGGTTCCGGGTTTCGCCGAGGAAGCGGCCTAGCGCAACGGATTTCGCTGCACGCCGAAGGACCGAACGGCGCCGAGTGTCTCGCACTCGGCGCCGTCGGTGTCTTCAGGTATCACGCGGCGGCCGGGTTACCCGCGGCGTTCTTACGCGGACGCCCACGCGGCCGCTTACGGGCCACGATGCTTCCGCGGTCGAGGATCTCGCCGCCCCAAACGCCCCACGGCTCCTGTCGTTCCAGCGCGGCGGCCAGGCACGCGTTGCGGATCGGGCAATCCGCGCACAGTGCCTTGGCCTGCTCCAGATCGACTGGGCTCTCGGCGAACCACAGGTCGGGATTCCCGATGTGGCACGGCACCGCCGGCAGCCGCTCCTCGCATGTCAACGGCGCGACGCTCACCTCCGGAGCGGTCATCGCAATGGACATGTGCTTATCCCCCTACTTCCTGGTCGTAGTTTGTTGCGATCTGTCTTTCGATGGATCTGCGACCAGGTTTCTGGGGGTGGAGAACGACTCCCAAAAAAATTGGCCACGGATCCGATTGACTGCGGGTCCGTGGCCATTTGGCTGTGATGGGAGCTCTACCTAGTAGGGGCTCCGATCCACGGACGCGCCAGTCGCGGCGGCGGGGCGGCGCTTATGCTGCGGTGCAATAGCAGCAGCGGCGGCCAGCCATCCGGCGGCGGGGGCAGCGGGTGCGGCGTACCGGCGAGCTGCCGGGGAAACCGCGGCAGCGGCGACGGCGAACACGGACGACGGCATGCCAGCAACCGCTACACCGCTGAATTCGATGTTGTTATCCATTGCGGGCACCCTCCTTCCGTCTCGTCACCAGAGCTGTGTTACGAGGCTAAAGCCTAACAGCCAATTCGCACAACCTATTTTCTACCTGCGGTTTTGGCGCGATCTTTACGAATTTTGGCGGCCGCGGACCAACTCGAGAACGTCCGGGCCGTACTGCTCGAGCTTGCGCGCACCGATTCCTGGGAGCGCCACCAGCGCGGCCTCGTCTGCCGGCATCGACTCAGCGATCGCGATCAGCGTGTTGTCGGTGAACACCACATAGGCCGGCACTTTCATCTCCTTGGAGACGCGCAGCCGCCAGTCCTTGAGCTCGGCGAGCAGCTCCTCATCCAGGTCCGACGGACAGGTTTCGCAGCGGCGCAACATGATCGCAGGCGGCGTCGACAAGGCGGCATTGCACACCCGGCAGCGCGGCGCCGGGCCGCGTTGACGACGCGTCCGATCCGGCCCCGAACCGGCCGAATTCTGCAGTTGCGGTGCGATGCCGTTGAGGAACCGCGACGGCCGACGGCCTTGGCGCCCGCCTGGAGTGCGGGCCAGCGCCCAGCTCAGGCCCAGGTGCACCCGGGCCCGGGTCACCCCGACATAGAGCAGGCGGCGCTCCTCCTCCACCGGCTCGCTGTCGGGCCCGTGTGCGAGCGCATGCGAGATCGGCAGCGTGTTGTCAGCCAGGCCGACCAGGAACACCGCGTCCCACTCCAGGCCCTTCGCCGCATGCAGCGATGCCAACGTCACGCCCTGCACCACCGGTGGATGTCGCGAGTCGGCCCGCTGACGCAGCTCGGCGACCAGTGCCCGCAGATCCAGCTCCGGGCGCAGCGCAACCTCCTCGTCGACCAACTCGGCCAACGCCGTCAACGCCTCCCAGCGCTCGCGAGCCTTGGTGCCGGCCGGCGGTTCGGCGGTCAAGCCGAGCGGCTCCAGCAGCTCACGCACCAGTGCGGGCAGGTTGTCTTCGGGAATGTCACGCTCGGCGAAGCGCTGCATGGCCACCAGCGCCTGACGGATCTCCTGACGGCTGAAGAAGCCCTCACCGCCGCGCACCTGGAAGGCGATCCCAGCCTCGGTGAGCGCCTCCTCGTACACCTCCGACTGCGCGTTGATCCGGTAGAGCACCGCGATTTCGGCCGGCTCCGTTCCGTTTTCGATCAGCTTCTTGATCGACCTGGCCACGGCTTTGGCCTCGGCCACCTCGTCGGGATACTCGGAGAACGACGGCTCGGGACCAGCGTCACGCTGGCCCACCAGATGCAGCTTGCTGCCGGCCATCCGGCCGCGTGCGGCCGCGATCACCCGGTTGGCCAACGACACCACCTGCGGCGTGGAGCGATAGTCACGTTCCAGCCGCACCACCGCGGCGTCGGGGAAGCGCCGCGAGAAGTCCAACAGGAAACGGGGGGTGGCCCCGGTGAACGAATAGATCGTCTGGTTCGCATCACCGACCACGGTGAGGTCGTCGCGCTCCCCCAGCCAGGCGTCGAGCACCCGCTGCTGCAGGGGCGTGACGTCCTGATACTCGTCGACGACGAAGCAGCGGTAGCGGTCGCGGAACTCCTGGGCGACCGCCGCGTCGTTCTCGATGGCCGCAGCGGTGTGCAGCAGCAGATCATCGAAATCCAACAGCGCCGAGCCGTCCCGGCGGGCCTTGAGTGCCTCGTACCCCGAGTAGACGGCCGCGACCTTCGCGGCATCGAACGGGATGTCCCGCCCGACCTTGGCCACCGCGGTGCCGTAGGCCTCCGGGGTGATCAAAGACGCCTTGGCCCACTCGATTTCACCGGCCAGGTCACGGACGTCGTCGGTACTGGTCTGCATCCCGGCCCGGTTCGCGGCCTGCGCGACCACGGCGAACTTGCTGTCGAGCAGCTCCCACCCGGTGTCGCCGACCAGACGCGGCCAGAAGTACTGCAATTGCCTGCGCGCCGCGGCGTGGAACGTCACCGCCTGCACCGCAGCGGTGTTCACCCCGGACTCCTGGCCCAGTAGCCGCAACCGGCCCCGCATCTCGCCGGCGGCCCGCGCGGTGAACGTCACCGCGAGCACCTGGCTGGGCGCGACGTGACCGCCGGCCACCAGGTGCGCGATCCGGCGGGTGATGGTACGGGTCTTGCCGGTACCCGCGCCGGCCAGCACACAGACCGGGCCGCGGGCGGCCAGGACGGCCTCCCGCTGCTCATCATCCAGATCGCCCAGCGCGGGCGAGGGAGCCTCCAACGGCATGCGGTCCATGATGTCAGGGACCGGTGACAGTCCCGGGCCCGGCGTGGCCCCGGCCTACCGCTGCCGGCTCAACCACTGCTCGAAGGTGGTGGGCGCGATGCGCGCCCCGTCGCCGGGCAGCAGTGCATTGCCCGACATCGACACGCCGAAGATCGACGACCAGGTCGGCACCAGCATCACCTCCTTGCCGCGCACCGCCAGGGTCCGCCGGGCCATGTCGACCAGATCCTGTGTCTGCGGGCCGGCCACGTCGACATGGCGGCCCTGCGGGTTGCCGACGACGACCTCGGCGAGCACGGCGGCCACGTCGTCGGGATCGATGGGCTGCACCAGAAGCGGGGCGATATCGGCGGAGACCCCGTCGGGGCCATCGTGCGCCGTCCAGCTCACCACCATCTCGGCGAAATCGTGGAACTGGGTGGCCGGCAC
This sequence comes from Mycobacterium sp. DL99, assembly GCF_004762045.1. Taxonomy (GTDB): domain Bacteria; phylum Actinomycetota; class Actinomycetes; order Mycobacteriales; family Mycobacteriaceae; genus Mycobacterium. The sequence goes on along the minus strand of NZ_SJOM01000007.1, from coordinate 1,993,752 downwards.
GATCGTCCACGGCACGGGCCCACCTTCGATCAGCTTCTCCTGCTCACGTTTTCCGGCGTAGTGAGCATTGCCCTCGATGTCGTGGATCCCCACGATCGAGAGCAACACATGGTGTCCCACGCCGGCCCGTTCCTCGGCGGCCAACAGATTGCGGGTGGCGGTGCCCAGGTAATCCACCGTGCGGTCCCGATCGGCGGGCGGGGCGCTGATCGCGTCGACCACCGCCTGTACCCCGGCCAGAGCCGCGTCGAGCCCCTCCCCGGTGGACAGATCCACCCCGGCCGAGCGGCTGATCGGCATCACCTCGTGTCCCGCACCCTGCAGGGCGGCGACCACGCGCGCCCCGATGTTTCCCGTAGCTCCGGCAACTGCGATTCGCATGGGGTCTCCCGTCCCGGCCGATAGATATCTCGGACTATATAGGTCCGTAATATCTGCAATAAACTACGGGCCGTGAAACTCCCCGTGGCCACCGAGTGGGCCCTGCACTGCGCGACGTCGCTGGCGCAGCTCGAACCCGGGGCCACCGCATCGGCCGCCGACCTCGCGGAGCATTTCGGCCTGCCCGCCCCTTATCTGGCCAAGCAGTTGCAGGCGCTCACCCGCGCGGGTGTGCTGGCCGCCACGACCGGCCCGCGCGGCGGCTTCCGACTCGGACGGGCACCCGCCGATATCACACTGCTGCAGATCGTCGAGGCCGTCGACGGTGCGTCCCCGCCGTACGAATGCCGCGAGATCCGCCGGCAGGGCCGTGGCGCACTACCTGACAGCTGGTGCCGGCACGAGTGCATCCTGGCCGTGAAAATGGCTGACGCACACCAGGCCTGGCGAGCCAGCCTCGACGGCGTCACCCTCGCCGGCATCCTCGCCGATCTGCCCGTCGCGGCGCCGGCGCGCACCCGGAAGTTGTTGGGTAGGTGAGGGCCTCGAACGGATCAGCCGCACCGCGGCTCAGCCCCACTGCCCGACCGCGAAGCCGACGAGCAGAACCGCGAATCCGCCGATTTCCGCCGCGATGAGCAGCGCCATCGAGATGTGCAGCCCCGGACTCGGGAATTCGAATTGATTGGCGGTATCCCGCCGGGCGCCGTGGACTATGTAGCTCAGGATCGCCGCCAGGAAGAAGAACACCAGGACCAACGCCGCGGTCAGATTGACCCAGCTCGGCCAGGCACTGAGCTCGACGAACACGGCCGTCAGCAACGTGGCGAACGCGTAGAGCAACGATGCGCGGTGAGCGATGTCGACATAAGGATGCGCGACATGGTGTTCGGAGGTGACCATCTGCCGGTATTTCCACACTCCGAGCGCCAGAGCCAGCAGGAAGATCAACCCGGCCGCGAGCAACGTCGTCGCGGTGGCGGTTTCCAGAACCTGCGTGTTGCAATCCATCTCGTCTCCCTCAGGACACGGCGAGGAGCCGGCGCAGCTCCTCGCGGCCGCTATCGTCGAGGGGAAGCAACGGGAGCCGCGGCACCCCGACACCCTGGCCGAGCAGCTCAAGTCCACCCTTGATCGTCGTGGGCAGGCCGCCGGCCACGATGAACTCCAGGAAGGGCTTGACTTCGGTGTAGATGGCCTCGGCCTTCGTCCAGTCTCCGACCTGTGCCGCTGCGTACAGATCCAGGCACGGCCGCGGCAACAGGTTCGGCGCCGCGGTGCACCAGCCCTTGGCCCCTGCCTTGAAGGCCTTGAGAATCATGGGGTTACTGCCGTTGTAGAACGGCAGCCGGCCGTCGGTGAGCGCGGACAGGCGCTCCATGCGGGTGATGTCGCCGGTGGATTCCTTGACCATGGTGACGTTGTCGATGTCCTCGAACATCTGAACCAGCAGTTCGGGCCGCATGTCGATGCCACTGGTAGCCGGATTGTTGTACACCATGATCGGAATGCCGATCGCGGCGCCGATCGCCGCGTAGTGCTGGACGATCTCCCGTTCGGAAAGTTTCCAGTAGGAGATGGGCAGCACCATCACCGCATCCGCGCCGGACCGCTCGGCGTACTGCGCCCGGCGAATGGTGTTGGCAGTGGTCAGGTCTGACGCGCCGATGATGACGGGCACCCGACGGTCGACCACGCCGATCGTGGTGTCGATGACGGCGTCGAACTCGGCCTCGGTGAGATAGGCCGACTCACCGGTACTGCCGAGCGGGACGATCCCGTGCGCACCGCCGCTCACCAACCGGTCGACCAGGGCGGCAAGCTTGCCCGTGTCGATCTGGTGGTCTTCGGTGAAGGGTGTCACCGGATAGGCGAGAATTCCGTGGATCTCAGTGTTGGACGGCATGTTTCGTTGTCCTTCTTTCGGTGCGGATTGGGGGCCGGTTCGAGAGGTCAGCTGGTCAGGGCATCGGGATGGTTACGAAGCGCACGCCGGGCGTAGTAGGCGAAGTTGGCCTGGCTGCGTTTGGGCCGCAACGTCCAGTCATGGGCCTCGCGCGCCAGTCGCGGAGGCAGTTCGGCGATCGTTCCCGCCGCCATGGCGGCCAGTTGCAGTTCGGCGCCGCGTTCGATCAGCATCGCCAACGAGCACGACTCCTCGATGCTGGCTCCGGCGATCACGTGGCCATGGTGGGCCAGCAGGATGGCCTTCTTGTCCCCCAGCGCGGCACTGATGATCTCGCCCTCCTCGTTGCCGACCGGAACGCCCGGCCAGTCGGCCAGGAAGGCGCAGTCGTCATACAACGGCGCGATGTCCATCTGCGACACCTGCAACGGAACTTCCAGCATCGAAAGCGCCGCTACGTGGAAGGGGTGAGTGTGCACGATGCACTGCACGTCGGGGCGCGCTCGATAGATCCAACTATGGAATCGATTGGCGGGGTTTGCCATTCCCCCGCCTTCGAGGACATTGAGGTCCTCGTCGACGAGCAGCAGATTGCCTTCGGTGATCTCGTCAAAGCCCAACCCGAGCCGTTGGGTGTAGTACGTACCCGGCTTCTCGGCCCGCGCGGTGATCTGGCCCGCCAGACCCGAGTCGTGGCCCGCATCGAACAGCGCCCGGCACGTCAGGGCCAACTTCTGCCGCGTCGTCAGCGTGGACTCCTCGATGTGGACAGACAGCCCATCCAGGGCACGCTGCATCAGAACCTGCTTCGAATCACCAAGCGTGGTGGTCATCTCGGCCCACCTTTCCGTGTTGAGGGGTCGGCGACACAACTCGAACTATAGGACACATTGTGTCCTTTCGTCAACATAGGTGAGCCGATCGTGTGAGAACCGGCGTCTTGCGGTGCGCGCTACGCTCTCTACCGAATGACACTCGGTGTCCACCATCAGGAAGGGCTCGATCATGGTTCTGGCAGCTGCCATCCAACTGGACGCGGCATTCGCCGATGTTCCAACCAACCTCGCGGCCTGCGAACGGCTCGGCGATGAGGCAGGACATGCGGGTGCGCGCATCATCGCGTTGCCGGAGTTCTTCTCCACCGGAATCGGATTCGCGGACTCGCTGGCCGCGGCGGCGCTGCCTCCCGACGGTCCCGCGACAGAACTCCTCACAACACTCGCCCGTCGACACGCCGCCCTTGTCGGCGGTTCGTTCCTGTGCCGCGATCCCGACGGACACGTGCGCAACGCCTACCTGCTCGCCGACCCGAACGGAGTGATCGGACGGCACGACAAGGATCTCCCCACCATGTGGGAGAACGCTTTCTACGTGGGAGGCGGCGACGACGGAGTCATCGCCGCCGGCGACTACCAGGTCGGAGCCGCGGTGTGCTGGGAACTGATGCGCACGCAGACCGTCCGACGACTACGAGGTCGCGTCGATTTGGTGATGGCCGGATCGGGGTGGTGGTCGATTCCCCGGTGGCGGCCGCACGCCCTGTTCGACCGCCTCGAACACAACAACCGGATTAACGCGCACACCGCGGCAGCCTCGTTCTCCAGGTACGTGGGCGCCCCGTGCGTCCACGCCGGCCACGCAGGCGATCTCCGTTGCGCGATGCCCTGGCTGCCGATGGAATATCGCGGCCGGTTTGAAGGCGCAACCATGATCACCACCGCATCCGGCGAGATCGTCGCCGAGCGGCGTGCAGACGAAGGAGAGGGCGTGGTGCTCGGCGAAATCACCACCGGCCGGCAGGACGCCGAGCTCCACGCCCCCGCCGGCTACTGGCTGCACAAGCGGGGCCTCCTACCCGGCGCAGTCTGGCACTACCAGCGCTGGCACGGCCAACCCTGGTACCGACGCAACGTCGCCGGCGCGCAGTCGAGGACGTCGACCTAGGGAAGGCTCGAGCCCGCGCTAATTAGGTTTCCATTAGGACACTTTGTGTCATAGGATTGGAGGTGCACTGATCGAATCATCGAAGAAGGAGTGAGAAGCCATGAAGCACATCGCAATGTCCACGGCGTTTTCTATTGGCGCCGTCATCAGCTGGCTCACCGCGGGAGCCGCAGTTGCCGCGGCGGCCCCCACCGGCCCGTCGGCAGCAGAAACCATCGCGCGCCTACAAGCCGACGGCAAACGGGTGATCATCAACAAAGTCGGCAGCGGTCCGCTCAGTCAGTGCACGGTGACCAATGTCCACACGGTCGTCGTGCGCCCGCAAGCGAAGACCGTCACCATTCACGGCCTACCGGATTTCGAACCCATCCCCACAGTGCACGTGAACCTGAAATGCTGACGGCCCGTGGGGCACAGGAGCGCAAGTCAACGATTGCGGCCGTACTCGGTGTGGGTGATCACCAGAACCTCACTGGGCGTACTCCCCCGCTGCCGCAGCTGGTGCGGCAACGAGGCGTCGAAATACGCGCAATCTCCGGTCTCCAGGGTGACCAGATCATCCTGGTAGCGCAGCTCCACCACGCCCGCATGGACGAACACCAACTCCTGCCCGGCGTGCTCCGGATGCGGATGCTCGGCGAACTTGAGGGTCGGCCGAACGATGAACGGCGACATCGACTTCCCGAGCATCCCCGCCGCCACGGCTTGATAGCGGTTGTTGCCGCGCTCGCCCGCGCGGTCAATCGACAACGTCGTGACCGCTGGATCCTCGGAAAACAATTGTGCGACATCGACCTCGAGCGCACGCGCCAGCTTCATCGCCACCGCGATCGACGGCGTGGAACGCTGACGTTCGACCTTGGACAGGTAACTCTTGGTCAATCCGGTCGCTTCGGCGAGCTCCTCAAGGGTCATGCCCCGCTGTTGACGCACAGCACGCAACAGAGCACTCATGACACCTCCTGATCACAACGCACGCTCCGCATACATGGTCCCATAGGACAGCAAGTGTCATATCGTCGACATTCCGAATCCTCGACGGCGAGCCGCTCAGACATCGGCGGCAGTGACCAGGTCCCACAGTCCGTCCGAGCCGGCAGCGATGGCGTATTCGGTGAGGACCTGATCCCAGTGCGCAACCGAGCCGTACTCCGAACGCCAGGACAACGCGGGCATGGTGAACTCGTGCAACCGGTGCTCAAGGGTGGTGCCGATCGCACCATGCACCTGGTGGGCGTTGCGCACCACCACCGAGGTGGCGTGCCCGACGCACGAACGTGCCACGGCGACAAAGAAATCGAGGTGCGCCGAGGACCAGTCCGATCGCAGAGCCTCGGCCAGTGCACCGTCGGTGGCCGCCCTGGCCAGCGCAGACTCGGCGGCGATGTCGGCCACCAGATTCTGCACGGCCTGAAACTTGGCCAGCGGCCGGCCGAACTGGGTGCGTTCGCCGGTGTGTGCCACCGACAGCGCCAGGATCCGGTCCAGCGCGGCGCACACCTGAACGGCGCGCACCAGGGCGGCCCGCCGCCTGAACTGTTCGACCACGTTGTCGGGCACCGGGTTTCCGGTCAAAGACGCGAGGTCCGCGCGGACAACGTCGCGCGGCTCCCCCGCATTGTTGCGCCCTGCGGTGATCGACAGCGACGCGGTGTCCACATCGGCCACGAGGTAACCGGTGCCGTCGCGCCAGAGCAGGACCACCCGCTCCGAGCCGGCCGCCCATGGCACGCCACGCGCGACACCGTCGTCGTCGAGCAGACAAGCGGTGCGTCGCGCGTCATCGACCCCCAACCCCGCCGTCTCCAACAACCAGCAGGCCAGCAGATCATGTTCGGCCAGAGGGATTCTCACTCCGTGCCAGGCGGCGGCGCGCAGCAGCTCCCCGGCCTCGGCCCAGCCGGCGCCACTGCCACCGGATTCCTCGGACCCGGTCAGCCGGACCAGGCCGAGTTCGACCAGCCGGCCCCACAACTCGGTGGTGACCTCACCTGTTGGGTGCTGCTCGCGGTGTGCGGCGAAGACCGCCGACATCATCTCGACCAGTTCGGCGTCGACAGCGTCCACTAGCGCATCCCCAATCCCCGCGCAATGACACCACGCAAAACCTCGTTGGTACCGCCACGCAGCGTGAACCCCGGGCGCTGGACCACCGCGTCAGCCAGCATCGAGCGGTAATCCTCGTCATCGGTCTCACCGAGGACATCGGCGAAATCGGCGATGTCACCTTCAGTGGCGGTGCCCACCACCTTGACCACGGCGGCCGCGGTATCGGCCGGTTCGTGCCGCTCCAGCGCACCGGCGACCGCCATCGACATCTGGTGCAGGCCGGTGATGCGGCCCAGGTAGCGCCCCAGATCGGTGTGACGGGGCAGAGATCCGTCACCCATGTGCGTAGCCATGTCGGCGAGCAGCGGGAACGTCGACAGGAAGCGCTCGGGCCCACTGCGTTCGAAGCTCAGCTCGGAGGTCACCTGTTGCCAGCCGTTGCCGATGGTGCCGAACACCATGGCGTCCGGCACGAACACCTCATCCAGGATCACTTCGTTGAAATGATGTTTGCCGTTCATCGAGATGATCGGCCGGATGTCGACGCCGGGTGCGCGCAGATCGACGATGAACTGGCTCAGGCCGTCGTGACGGTGCGCCGGATCCGCGGGCGCGCTGCGGGCCAGGCAGATGAACGCGTGCGCCAGGTGCGCCCCTGACGTCCACACCTTGGCGCCGGTGATCGCCCAGCCCCCATCGACCTGCACGGCCTTGGTGCGCACGCTGGCCAGATCGGATCCGGAATCCGGCTCGCTCATGCCGATTCCGAAATAGCATTCGCCTTTGGCTATGGCGGGCAAGAACTTTCGCCGCTGCTCCTCGGTGCCGTACTTGAGCAACGACGGAACGATCTGGCGGTCGGCGATCCAGTGCGCCCCCACCGGAGCCCCGGCGGCCAGCAGTTCCTCGGTGACCACGAATCGCTCCTGGTGACTGCGCCCGTGCCCGCCGTAGGAGACGGGCACCGTCATACCCAGCCACCCGCGGGCGGCCAGCGCCCGGCTGAAGTCCTCGTCCCAACCGGTCAGCCAGCTGTCGGCGTACCGGCCGATCGTGCCGGCCTCCTGTTGCTCGCTGACAAACTGCCGCACCTGCAACCGCAACTCGTCGAGCGCATGCGGGTCGCCGGCCACCGGCGGCACCAACCTGGTCATGTTCAGCTCCGTCCACTGCGGATTAGCAACTTACCGGTGCAGGCCGGAGACCTGCGTCACTGCGGGCATGAGGCGGCGGTTCAGCTACGTTATGTGCACTATGACTGCTACACCGACTGTGACGATGTACACCACCACGTGGTGCGGCTACTGCTCGCGGCTCAAGATGGCGCTCAAGTCAGAGGGCATCTCGTGGACTGAGGTCGACATCGAGCAGGATCCGGCCGCAGCCGAGTTCGTCGGTTCCGTCAACGGCGGAAACCACGTGGTCCCGACCCTGAAGTTCGCCGACGGGTCGACGCTGACCAACCCCACCATCAAGCAGGTCAAGGCCAAGCTCAACTGAGCGCTCCACAGCCAGATCAGGCGCGGACCGTCAGTCCAGGGCCGCCCAGGACTCGATGATCTCGCGGGCAATCGAGATCGAACCGGGCAGCAGCAGCCTCGACCGCGAATCGCCGTCGGCCGCACTCCAGTCACCCTGATCCAGTGCCTCGCGGACCTCCGCCCGGGTGAACCAGTCTGCCTCGGCGATCTCGCCGTCGTTGAACGAGAACGGCTGCTCCGGGTCGCCGATGGCATGGAATCCGACCATGAGCGACCGAGGGAACGGCCACGGCTGGCTGCCCAGGTACTGCACGTCGGTGACCGTGAGGCCAACCTCCTCGGCGATCTCCCGCACCACACAGGTCTCGAAGGATTCACCGGCCTCGACGAATCCGGCCAGGATCGAGAACAACCGCTCAGGCCACGCGGTCTGCCGGGCCAGCACCGCGCGGTCATGGCCGTCATGGACCAGACAGATCACCGCCGGATCGATGCGCGGGAACTCCTCATGACCGCTGACCGGATCGACCCGCGACCAACCGCCTTTCGCCGACCGCGTTGCCGCGCCGTCCACCGCATTGAACCGGGCTCTGTCATGCCAGTTCAGCAACGCGGTGGCCGTCGCCACCAGCTGGGCGCTGACGTCGTCGAAGACCTCGCCGGCCCGGCGTAGATCGAGCACCTCGGCGGGTGCCTCGGGATCCTCGGGCGCCTCCAGCGCGCTGCGGACGCCCCACACGTGCCTACCGTCGCCCAGCCGGCCCAGGAACACCGCGTGCTCCGGTGGCTTGTCGGTGCCCAGGCTCGAGGCCTTGCCGAGCACCACCTGGCCACCCGAGATCAACACCTGGTTGCGTCGGTCGACCCGCAGCAACAGCGCGTCCTGCCAGCCCTCGGTCGCGGCGTCGATATCGGTACGCAGCGCATCGGCACGATCGGCACCGACCCGCGAGAGCAGCGGGACGTTGCGCAGTCCGAAGGTGAGGCGTTCGGTCATCGCTCAGTGTCCGCACTGCGGATGTAGAGCAGCCGGTCCCCGGCCTCCAGAGCATCCACCTCCGGCGCGTCGACCCGCACCAACCGGCCTTCACGCACCACGCCCAGCACGATGTCGTGCAGATGCCTGGGTGAGCCGCCCTCCTCCTTGGGAGTCACCTCACGCTCGGCGATGGCGAAGCCGGCATCGGGGGTCAGCAGATCCTCCATCATCTCCACGACGCTGGGGGTCTGCGTCGCAATGCCGAGCAGCCGGCCGGCAGTCTCCGAAGACACCACGGTGGAGTCCGCACCGGACTGTTTGAGCAGATGCAGGTTGTCGGATTCCCGCACCGCCGCGATGATCTTGGCCTTGGGCGCCAGCTCCCGGGCCGTCAGCGTCACCAGCACCGCGCTGGCGTCGTTGTCGGCTGCGACGACAATCGACTTGGCGTGCTGGGCACCGGCCAGTCGCAGGACACCGGAATTGGTGGCGTCGCCGTGCACAGTCACCAAGCCGGCGGCCTTGGCGCGTTCCAGTGCGGCCGCGTTCTCGTCGACGACGACGATGTCGGCCGGGGAGACTTCATCGCCGACCATCGCGGCGACCGCCGTCCGCCCCTTGGTGCCGTATCCGACGACGACGGTGTGGTTACGCACTTTGTTCCTCCATCGCTGAATCTTCAGCGCCTGCCGGGATTGGGTGGTCAGGGTCTCCACGGTGGTACCGATGAGAACGATCAGGAAGGCCACCCGCAGCGGCGTGATGACCACGACGTTGACCAGACGCGCCGAATCCGTGTACGGCGTGATGTCGCCGTACCCGGTCGTCGACAGTGACACCGTCGCGTAGTACAGGCAGTCCAGGAACGACAGCGGGTTGTTGGCATCCGGGGCGCTGTCGTTGTCCCGATAGCCGTAGCGATCCGCGTAGACGATGAGCACCGCGGCGAACAGCGCCCCCAGCGCGTACAGCACCCGCATGAAGATCTTGCGCGCCGGACTGACGAACGGTTCGGGGATGCGCAACACATCGACGAGCGCGGCATCCGGGCGGGAAGTCAGGTTCGAGTCGATCGCGGCGAGGCTGCGCCGCAGCCTGCCTTTAGCCACGCGACCCCATCATCGAGCAAAGCTCCCCGGGACGCGCCGGGATCAATCTGATCAGACGCACGCCACAATGTAACCATGACCGCACCCCAGCCTCAGCGGATCTCCGCCGCACCCGCCGCCCAACGCATGGCGGCCCTGCTTCTGGGCATGGGCACGCTGCACTTCGTCGCACCCAAGCCCTTCGACTCGATCATCCCCACCGAGCTGCCCGGCAGCGCCCGCTTCTACACCTACGCCTCGGGGGTGGGCGAGCTGGCCACCGGCACCTTGCTGGCCGTGCCCCGCACCCGGCGGCTCGGCGCGCTGGCCGCCGTGGCGTTGTTCATCGCCGTGTTCCCCGGGAACCTGAACATGGTCCGGCTGTGGTGGGACAAGCCATGGCCCATGCGGATCGTCGCCATCGCCCGGCTGCCACTGCAGATCCCGATGATCACCTGGGCCCTGCGGGTGTATCGCAACTCGTAGTCGCATACTCCTGGTCTCACCGGCTGACCAGAACTCCTGGGCGGCAGCCTGTTTCGTTGCCCGACTCGGCCTGAACCCCGCACAGAGCCAAGTTTGGCAAGGCTATCGTTGCTGGTGGCATGTGGTTTTGGCCGATATCGTCGGACCGTGACGAATCCCAGCCATCCGTCCGAGCCGCACGTGGGTTCACTGTCGTCGAGACTGAACTGGCTTCGTGCGGGGGTTTTGGGCGCGAACGACGGCATCGTCTCCACGGCCGGCATCGTCGTGGGCGTGGCAGCCGCCACCGTGGAGACGGCGCCGATTCTGACCGCCGGTATCGCCGGCCTTGCCGCAGGAGCGGTGTCGATGGCGTTGGGTGAGTACGTCTCGGTGAGCACGCAACGTGACACCGAACGCGCATTGCTACGCAAGGAACGCCGCGAGTTGCGTGACGACCCGGCCGCCGAACTTGACGAGTTGTCCGCGCTCTACGAAGCGAAGGGCCTGTCGACAGCGACCGCGCGCACCGTGGCCAAGGAACTCACCGACCACGATGCGTTCGCCGCGCACGCCGAGGTCGAATTGGGCATCGATCCCAAGGACCTGACGAACCCGTGGCAGGCCGCCGCGTCTTCTGCGCTGTCGTTCACCATCGGTGCGCTGTTGCCGTTGATCGCGATCCTGGTCCCGCCGACGACATGGCGGATCCCGGTGACCGTGGTGGCGGTTCTGCTGTCGCTGATGCTCACCGGGGCGGTGTCGGCCGGGCTGGGCGGGGCACCGCAGGGCCGCGCGGTGCTGCGCAACGTGATCGGTGGCGGCCTGGCCCTGGCAATCACCTATCTGATCGGCCTTTTGGTGGGGACCACCATCACCTGACCGCCTCGCATCATCCCGACCAGCCAAGGAGTCCCGTGACCGTCGTCAACGGCCTGCCGGCCCACGTTCTGCTCGTCCACGCTCTGGTGGTATTCGTGCCGCTGACCGCGGCACTGGAGATGCTCTGCGCGCTGTGGCCCTCCGCCCGCCGAGGCCATCTGTTGTGGCTGACACTCATCCTGGCCGTCGTGACAACGGTTTTGACGCCGCTCACGACGTACGCCGGCGAATGGCTCTACGACCTGCGACCCGCTCACGATGCCGTGCTGGAAGAGCACGCCGAGCGCGGCGACACCATGATCTACTTCTCGCTCGCCCTACTGGTCGTCGCACTGGCCTTGGTGGCACTGCATTTCGCCGAACGGCGCGACAGCAGCCGGCGGCTGATCTACAACGGCGTTGTCGCGGTGGTCGCCGTCCTGGTGGGCGCGGCCTCGATCATTCAGATCTACCGCGTCGGTGATCTCGGAGCACGGGCCGTCTGGGGATCCGAAATCGCGAACCTGACGTCTGCCGGCGACGGCTAGGACTCCTGCGCCAGGTCCGCGGAGGCGGTCGTGGGGTCGGTCAGCAATGCGACGAGTTCATCCTCCCCGGGCAACGATTCGGGGCTGACGGTCTGCCCCGACCGCACGTAGTGGAACGCGGCACGCACCGACTCCGGTGGACACCCCCGAAGAGACGCCCAGGCCAGCCGGTACACCGCGAGCTGAACCGCCGCCTGCGCCAGCGCTTCCGGCGTAGCCGGAGGCTCGCCGGTCTTCCAGTCCACCACGGTCGTGGTGCCGTCCTCCTGCGCGAACACCGCATCGATGCGGCCACGCACGACGGTGGTCCGCGTCCGTCCGATCGCCATGTCGAACGGCACCTCCACCTCGATCGGGGTGCGCGCGGCCCATGGCGACATGACGAACGCATCCTGCAGCTCGGACAGTTCGGCGGCATTGGCACGGCCGCTGTCACTGTCCACCGCGCCGGGCAGATCGTCGAGGTCGAACAACCGCTCGGAGTGGAAGAACCGCTGCACCCACTCGTGGAATGCGGTGCCCAACAGGGCATGCGGATCCGGACGCTGCGGCAGCCTCCGGTGCAGACGCTGCAGCGCGGCCTGCCGATCACGGCTGAGTTCGACCAGTGTGCTGACCGACAATTGGCCGGGCAGTTCGACCGGGGTGACCCGCGGTGCACGATCGCGTTCGGCCAGTAGGGCATCGACGTCGGCGGCCCAGCCCTCCTCGTCGGCGGCGTCGCCTTCTTGCGCGCTGTCTTCTTGCGCGCTGCCTTCTCGGGCACCGTCGCCCGCCAGCGCCTGTGCCACCAGCTGCGCGCCCCGGTCGACATCAGAAGCCCTGGCCGGAACCGCCGGCCAGATCGCCTCGACAGCCTTGTCCCGCAATGGGTTTACCTCACCGGCCGGCGGATCGGGCGCCCATTGCTCGATCTCCCCACAGGGATGGCCCTGTGCGGCGGCATCCTCGACGATCTCCTTGATCTCACACAGGAATTCCGACGGCCCGCGGGGCTTGCTCTCGGTGGCACCCCAATGATGCCCGGAGATGAGCAAGGTGTCCTCGGACCGGGTGATCGCGACGTAGAGCAGCCGGCGCTCCTCGTCGACGCGACGCTGCTCCAGGCTGCGCTTGTGATCGGAGATCTTGTCCGACAAGATCTTCCGGTCGTTGATGTCGGAGGTATCCAACACCGGAACACCCAGCTCCGATTCGGTCGCGCGGTCGCCGCGCAGCAACGGAGGTAGATCCGACGGATCCGTGAGCCAGGTGCGCGCCGAGGCAGTCGACGGGAACACCCGGCCACTCAGGTGCGGAACCGCCACCACCTGCCATTCCAACCCCTTGGCGGCGTGCACGGTGAGGATCTGCACCCGGTCGTGCGAGACCGTCAATTCGGCAGGGGCCAGCCCGTTCTCCACGTCGGCCGCCACGTCCAGGTAGGCCAGCAGTGCGAGCACCGATCCGCCCGGACGCCCGGCGAAGTCGGCCACGATATCGCAGAACGTGTCGAGATTCTCGGTCCCCGTCCAGCCCGCGGCAACCGGGCGGGCGGCACGCGCCTCGGCATCCAGGCCGGCGACGCGCCGCACCTCGGCCACCAGCTCGGGCAGCGGGTGGCTCAAATGCGCACGCAGCATGGTCAGCTCGCGCCCGAGGGCCTCGATCCGCTGATAGCCGGCCGGCGAATAGTGTTCGGCGGCACCAGGATCGCAGATCGCGTCGGCCAGGCAAGCCGCATCGGCATCCGGGGCGGCCTGTGCCACGATCTCGGCGGGGCTGGGCTCCCCCACTGACCGGTCGTCCAGTTCCCTGGCACGCCGCCACAACGCGGCGATGTCCCGGGCGCCGAACCGCCATCGCGGTCCGGTCAGCACCCGCATCACCGCCGACCCCGCGGCGGGATCGGCCACCAGCCGCAGCATCGCGACCAGATCGGCCACCTCGGGCACGGCCAGTAGTCCGGCCACCCCGACCACCTCGACCGGCACACCGCGCGTGCTCAGCGCCTCGGCCATCGGCGCGGCATCGGCGTTGCGCCGCACCAGCACCGCGGCGGTCGGCGTGGCCGCCCCCTGGGCCACCGCGCCGTGATACATCCGGGCCAGATGGTCTGCCACCCAATCACGTTCGGTCTCGACATCGGACAGCAGCGCACACCGGATGGTGCCCGGCTCGGCGTCAGGCCGGGGCCGCAGCTCGTGCACCGTCACCGAGCGGCGGCGCGCCTCGGCCGACACCGCGTTGGCCAGATGCAGGGCGCTCGGCGGGTTGCGCCAGCTGGTCCGCAGTTCCAGCGTGGGGGCCGGCGTGCCGTCGGCGAGCGGAAAGTCCGTGGTGAACCGGGGCAGGTTCGTCGCCGAGGCGCCCCGCCAACCGTAGATCGACTGGATTGGATCACCCACCGCGGTGAGTGCCAGGCCCTCGTCGACGCCGCCGCCGAACAGCGAGGACAACGCCACCCGTTGCGCATGCCCGGTGTCCTGGTACTCGTCGAGGAGTACCACCCGGAAACGTTGGCGCAGTTGCTCACCGACCTGAGGGAATCTCGACGCGAGCCGCGCCGCCGCAGACATCTGCATCCCGAAGTCCATCACCTTGTCGGCACGCATCCGCTGGTGCAGCGCATCGATCAACGGCACCAGTTCGGTGCGCTCGGACTGGGTGGCCAGCATTTTCAGCAGCCACTGGCTGGGTCCACGGTCACGTTGATACGGACCGGCCGGCAAGGTGAGCACCAGTCGCTCCAACTCCACATGGGTGTCGCGCAGCTGGTCGGTATCCACCAGATGCTCGGCGAGCGCACCGGCCAGGCGCAGCACCATGTCCGTGACGGCGGCCGGAGTCTTCTCGATCGCCAGCTCCCCCGGGTGTGCACAGACCACGTCGAAAGCCAACTGCCACAGCTCCGTTTCGCTGAGCAGCCGGGTGTCCGGTTCCACCGGGAGCAGCAGCCCGTGCTCACGCAGCAGCGTGCCGGCGAACGCGTGATAGGTACTGACCGTGGCGACCTCGTCGGCGCCACCGGCGACCGGAGCCAGACCGGCACCGGCGAGCCTGGCCAGCCGGGTGCGGACCCGGCGCAGCAACTGGCCGGCGGCCTTACGGGTGAAGGTCAGCCCCAGCACCTGCGATGGCGTGGCATAGCCGTTGGCCACCAGCCAGACCACCCGGGCCGCCATGGTCTCGGTCTTACCGGCGCCCGCCCCGGCGATCACCACAACAGGCCCGGGCGGCGCGGCGATCACCGCGGCCTGCTCCTCGGTCGGCGGGAACAGGCCCAGCGCGGTGGACAACTCGGCCGGGCTGTACCGCACGCCGGCCGGGGCGGTTTCCGTCATGACCGGTCCCCGACGGCCTGGGCCGGGCACGATGTACGCACCGGGCAGTTCGCGCAACCATCGTTGACCCGGGCCGCGAACTGCGGCCCGGCCGTGGCAGCAGCGGCGTTGCTGACAGTGCCCAACCAGTCGGCACGAGTGTCGGGTGTCATCGGATCCTGTTCGCGTTCGGTGGCGCCGGCCGCCCCCGCCTTGCCCAGGTATACCAACCGTCCCCCGCCCGGCTCATCACCGTGGGGCAACAACCCCGCGGCCACCGCGAGCTGATAGGTGGCCAACTGGGCGTGCTTCTGCGCGTCGTCCTTGGTGACCGGGCTCTTGCCCGTCTTGAGGTCGACCACGACGAGCCGATCCGCCTGGTCGCGCTCGAGGCGGTCCAGCCGGCCCCGTACCTGAACGCCCGGCCCATCAGGTCCCGGTTCGATGATCACGCCATCGACGTCGATCTCGGTGGCTACCTCGGTCAACTGGCCCCGGGAGTCCGCGCGCCAGCGGGTGAAGGTCTCCAGCATCTCCCGGTGCCGCGACAGCTCATTGTCCGAATACCACTTCGCCTCGAAAGGCAGGTCTTCCCAGACCTTCTCCAGGTCGTTGATCAGCTGGCTCTCGGTCTTGCCGGAGTCGGAGACGAGCGCATGCAACAGCGACCCGACCGTCGAGCGCACATCGCGCCCGTCGCTGCCGCCGTGCCGCTCCAGCAGCCACCGCAGCGGGCAGTCGGTGAGCATCTGCAGCGTCGACGGCGACAGCTTCACCACGTGTTCGGGATCCGACCACAGCGGATCCTCGGTGGACAGTGCGGTCATGGTGTGCCACTGCGACGGGTCGGCCCCGGGCACCCCTGCGGCGGCCAGCCTGGCCAATTGAGTTGCCGCACAAGACCGAGACTCGTCATCGACGGCACCTTCGGGCGCGCACACGACGGCCCGCAGCCGACCGACCACCGCCGAGGGCAGCAGCACCCGCGGTGCGGCCAATGGCGGCAACGGCACGGATTCAGTTGCCACCTCGGCCAGTTCGGCACAGAACGGCGAGGGCAGCAGCGATTCGTCGCCACCATCGCTGTCGACCGCGGTCACCAGCAGCCGCGTCCGGGCCCGGCCCATGGCGGCCATCAACAACCGACGCTCCTCGGCCAGCAGCGGTGCCCGGGTCGATACCGCACGGTCGTCCGGAGCGGCCACCCCGTCGAGCACGTCCACCAGATTCTGCGTACCCAGGATGCCGCCACGCGGAACGGTGTTGGGCCACAACCCTTCCTGCACCCCGGCGATCACCACGAAATCCCATTCGCGGCCGAGCGCGGCGTGCGCGCTGAGCACCGCTACCGCCTCGGTCTGCGAGCTCGCATCCGATGCCGACATCGACGTGCCCAGGGTCGTCACGTGGTCCACGAGCCCCCGCAGCGACGCCCCCGCCGTGCGGCTCACATACTGGTCGGCCACATCGAACACCGCCGTCACAGCGTCCAGGTCCCGATCGGCCTGTGCCCCGATGGTGCCGCCCCGCTCACTGGCCGCCAGCCAGCGCGGCTGCAACCGGCAGGCGTTCCAGGCCTGCCACAGGGTGTAGCGCGGATCGGAACCGTCACGCTCGCTGCGGCGGGCGGCGGCCAGCACCGACCGAAGCCGACGCAGCGGCTTGGCGTGTTCGGCCGACAGCCCAGCCGGCTCTGCATCGATCGCTGCGACCAGAAGGTCGGTGAAATCCCGTGGCGGCGTGGAGCCGTCGGCACGGCGCAGCGCCCGGCGCAACTGCCGCAAGGTCACCGGGTCGACCCGGCCGATCGGGCCGGTGAGCAGGCTGATCGCGCTGTCACCGTCCAGGTGCCTGGTCGCCGTCACCTCCAACACGGTGAGCAGGGCGGCGACCGCGGGCTGCTGCGCGAGCCCCAGATCAGGGCCCGCGGCCTGCACAGGCACGCCGGCGCCGCTCAGTGCCCGCGCCAGCGCCGCCCCCACCCGCGGAATCGAGCGCACGACCACAGCCATCTCGGACCACGGCACCCCGTCCACCAGATGGGCGCGCCGCAGGGCATCGGCGATGAACGCGTTCTCGGCGTGCGGCGTGGCCGCCATCCGCAGGGTCACTTCCCCCTGTCCGTGCTCCGGGTTGCCCTCCAGCACGCGGCCGGGCCCGACTCCGGGCAGCCGGCGCGCGATACCCGAGATCGCCGATGCCACGGCGGGGGCGCAGCGGTGCGACCGGGCGAGGGTGAGGGCCGGGGCGTCCTCGTCGCCGTGATCGCGCAACAACGCCGGATCGGCGCCGCGGTAACCGAACACCGCCTGATCGGGATCGCCGGCGATGACCGTCAGCCCCGCCCGGGCAGCCAACACCCGGACCAACAGGGCGGCCTGCGGGTCGAGGTGCTGTGCATCGTCGACCAGCAGCAGGCTGATCCGCGCGCGCTCGCCGGCCAGCAGGTCGGCGTCGGTCCCGAGCGCGTCCAACGACGCCCCGACGAGTTCGGCCGCCCCGAGTGCCGGCACCGTGGCCTGCGGTGCGGCCATACCGACCGCCGACCGCAACAGCATGATCTGCTCATAGGCCTGCGCAAACCGGCCCGCCGCCAACCATTCCGGGCGTCCCGCCGAGCGGCCCAGCCGCTGCAGGGCACGCGGATCCACACCGCGCTCGGTGCAGCGGGCCAGCAGATCACGCAGCTCGGTGGCGAAACCCGCGGTGCTCAGCGCGGGCCACAGCTGCTCGGGCCAGCCCACGGGTGAATCGGCACCGTCCTCCAGGTCGCCGGCCAGCAACTCGCGGATGATGCCGTCCTGCTCGGCGGTGGTGATCAGCCGCGGCGGCGGATCACCGTTGCGCTGGGCCGCCAGCCGCAGCAGCGCGAAGGCATAGGAGTGCACGGTGCGTACCAGCGGTTCGCGAACCACGCCATGGGTGCCCGCCCCGAGCAGTCGCGCGGTGATGGCGGCCCTGGCCTCCGAGCGCAACCGGGCCGAACCGGTCAACAACAACACCGACTCGGGATCGGTGCCCGAGGCGATGTGCTCGACCGCAGTGCCGATCAACAGCGAGCTCTTGCCGGTGCCCGCACCGCCAAGCACCCGCACCACACCGCTGCGCCCCGGTGCCAGCAGCTCGGTGCCGGTCAGGGCGGGCTGGACGTGTTGTGCGGTCATGAGGGGAATGACACCAGAAGGGACCGACAAGTAGCGGAGCGGATTGGAGCGAATAGCCCGCAAGTAGCGGAGCGGATTGGAGCGAATAGCCCGACAAGTAGCTGCTCTGGCAGCATGAACGGATGTCAGCCGAGAAGTTGCACGTCTACCGCTACGGCCCCGACCAGCCCCCGAAGCTGTTGCTCATCCACGGGTTGACCGGGCACGGCCAACGTTGGAAGACGCTGGCCGAGCAGCACCTCCCCGAGCTGGCGGTGCTCGCCCCCGATCTGCTCGGGCATGGCCGCACATCGTGGGCCGCCCCGTGGACGCTCGATGCCAACGTCGAGGCCCTGGCCTCGCTGCTGGATGGCCCGACTCTGGTCGCCGGGCATTCGTTCGGCGGTGCGGTGGCCCTCAATCTCGCTGCCGCACATCCGGATCTGGTCAGTGGGCTGGTTCTGTTGGACCCCGCGGTGGAGCTCGACGGCGAATGGATGCGTGAGATCGCCGACAGCATGATGGCCTCGCCCGACTATCCCGACCGCGCCGAGGCGCGCGCCGAGAAAGCGAACGGTTCGTGGGGCGAGGTGGCACCGGAGGAGTTGGACCGTGACCTCGACGAGCACCTCGTCGAACTGCCCGGCGGCCGCTTCGGGTGGCGGATCAGCATCCCGGCGATGATGTCCTACTGGAGCGAGCTGGCCCGCCCGGTTGCCCTGCCGGGCAAGGGCACTCCCACGGTTCTGGTCCGCGCCACCCGCACCAGCCCGCCGTATGCCCGTGACGGTCTCATCAGCGCGCTGAGTGCGCATCTCGGCCCGGATTTCACGCTGCTGGATTGGGATTGCGACCACATGGTGGCCCAGGCCAAACCCGCCGAGACCGCGAAGTTGATCCTCGAGCAACTGGGCTGACATGGCTGCCGTCACCGAGGAACAGGTGGAGACCGTGCGGGCGCTGGTCTCCGCGATCCCGTCCGGCAAGGTGTCGACCTATGGCGACATCGCCGATGCCGCAGACCTTTCCAGCCCACGGATCGTCGCCTGGATCATGCGTACCGATTCTTCGGACCTGCCCTGGCACCGGGTGATCACGGCATCGGGTCGGCCCGCCCCGCACCTGGCCACCCGCCAGCTGGAACGGCTCCGCGCCGAGGGGGTGCTGGCCGTCGACGGGCGGGTGCGGCTGGCCGAGTACCGGCACCAGTTCTGACCGCGAGCAGGTGAGCTAGAGGATCAGCCGAACGAGCGAGGCGGTGCGCGCCAGGCCCGGGAACGCGGCCGCGGTGGATCGCGGGTGCAGCGCGTGCACGGCCAGCCGGAACATCAACGCCCGCAACAACATCTGCGGCCATTCCGGCAGGGAGCCCCACCGCTCGATCAAGCCGTCATCGGCGTCGCCCCAGGACAGCGCGTCGACCACCACCACACCGGCGGCCCATGGTGCCGGGCGCCAGTACGGGGTGATGTCGGTGATCCCCGGCGCCGCCGTTCCGGCGAAAAGCACTGTGCCGTAAAGGTCGCCGTGAACCAGTTGACTCGCGCTCCTGGTGGGTCTGCGAAGGCCGGCCAACTGATTGATCAGTTCCACGGAACGTTGGCCGTCCGACGAGCCGGGCGACACCCTGGCGCCGGGCGGCAACGAGTGCAGCGGCCGGTCCTCCCAGGCCGCCCGGTCAGCGGCGATGAACACGTCGACATCGGCCCACGGCGCAACCGGCGGCTGGGTGAGGAAGCGTGGCCGTTCCAGCTTCGCGGTGGCCTCGTGTAATCGCACTGCCGCCGAGACCACCTCGTCGTGACGGGGTTCGGGCGTGCCGGCGACGAAGGTGTCAGCCCGCCACCCGGCCACCACATAACGGCCGTCCGTCGAACGGACCGGGCGGGCAAGCCGCACCCCGTCGATGAACAGCGATTCACGCACCTTGGCCGACCACGCCGCACGGGCGTGCTCGGGCACCATCGACATCACCACTTCGCCGCAGCGCCAGCCACCCTCCCAGCCTTCGCCGAGCGGTACCGGGCGCTCCCCGGACAGGCCGAACGCCGCCAGCACATGTTCCGGCGGCCGTTCCACACTCACAACCTCAGCCTAAGGTGTTGACCGGCAAACCAGCGGTCAGTACATCACCATGTCGGGCTCGAGTTGCTTGGCCCAGGCCACAATTCCGCCCTGCAGATGCAGCGCGTCGGAAAAACCGGCCTTCTTGACGATGGCGAGCACCTCGGCCGAGCGGATCCCGGTCTTGCAGTACAGCACCGGTGTCCGGTCCACCGGGAGTTTGGCCAGCGCATCGCCCGACTCGAACGACGGCTTCGGGATGAGCTCGGCACCCTCGATGTGATTGATATCCCACTCGACGGGTTCGCGGACATCGATCAACGCCAACGGTTTCCCGGAGTCGATGAGCTCCTTGAGCTCCAGCGGGGTGACCGTCGAGCCCGCGGCGGCGTCGGTAGCGGCTTCCGAAACGACACCGCAGAAGGCCTCGTAGTCGATGAGCTCGGTGATCTTCGGCGTGGTCGGATCCTTGCGGATCCGGATGGTCCGGTACGACATCTCCAAGGCGTCGTACACCATGAGCCGTCCGAGCAGCGGTTCGCCGATGCCGGTGATGAGCTTGATGGCCTCGGTACCCATGACCGACGCGATCGACGCGCACAGGATGCCCAGCACCCCGCCCTCGGCACACGAGGGCACCATGCCCGGTGGCGGCGGCTCGGGATAGAGGTCGCGGTAGTTGAGGCCCAGACCGTCGGGGGCGTCCTCCCAGAACACCGACACCTGGCCTTCGAACCGGTAGATCGAGCCCCACACGTAGGGCTTGCCGGCCAGCACCGCGGCATCGTTGACCAGGTAGCGGGTGGCGAAGTTGTCGGTGCCGTCCAGGATCAGGTCGTACTGGCTGAACAGCTCCACCGCATTGTCGGGTTCCAGGCGGAACTCATGCAGGTTCACCGTCACCAGCGGGTTGATCTCCAGAACCGAATCCTTGGCGCTCTGCGCCTTGGACCGGCCGATGTCGGACTGGCCGTGGATGATCTGCCGCTGCAGGTTGGACTCATCGACCACGTCGAACTCGACGATGCCGATGGTGCCCACCCCGGCGGCGGCCAGGTACAGCAAGGTCGGCGACCCCAGCCCGCCGGCCCCGATCACCAGCACCTTGGCGTTCTTCAGCCGTTTCTGCCCGATCACGCCGACGTCCGGAATGATCAGGTGCCGGCTGTAGCGCGTCACCTCGTCGCGCGTCAGCTCGGCGGCCGGTTCAACCAACGGCGGTAACGACACGTCCAAATTCGCGGACACCGCATGTCTCCTCAGTTTTTTGGGTCACTTCATCGTCCCAGCTGCTCGTACACACAACGGTAATCCGGTGCTGATGCTTCCCGCCGTCCGGCCACCACGACCGCATACATGACGATTCAGCTCCGGCTCCCGATGCCGGCACGGCGTCACGAATCCGACCACAGCTCCGGCGGTCAGGCGATCGGGTACGGCCAGGGGTTGAATTTGCAGGTCAGTCCGTCGGCCTTGACGGTTTCGGGGTCGAACTTGGCCGCGTCGTCATTCGAGGTGGAGAACGTCTGCTGCATCATGATCGGCGCCAGCTGTCCGTTGGCCTCACATGCCTCGTGCCGCTGATACCCGATGGCGTGACCAACCTCATGGTTGATCAGGTACTGCCGGTAGGAGCCGATGTCCCCTTGGAACGGCACCGCGCCGCGAACCCACCGGGCCTCGTTGACGAACACCCGGGGCTGATGCCCGTCGAAAGACGGGTTGTAGCAGGAGGCCTCCAGCTGGATGTCGTAGCCGCAGCCCTCGCGCACCGTCATCGGCGACGTCAGCGACACCCGGAAATCGGGTTCGATACCACTGGTCTCATCCACCCGGGTGAAGGCGAACAGCCCGTTGTGCGTCCAACTCTTCGGATTGGCCAGGGTCTCGCTGACCATCCGCGCGAAACCGTCGTCGCCGCCGAAGGAAGTGGTGTCCACACCGTCCTCGACCTCGACGGTGTAGTTGAAGGACTTGGTGGTGCCTTCACCGATCTTGGGCGCGGTGCCCGGCACGACCCGCCAGGTCCGTGTACCGGCCTCGGTGAACTGACCGCCTGCCGGCAGGATCCCGGTGGGCAGGTTCGCGTCGAACTGGGTCAGGCCTTTGGGCGGCGCGCCGATGATCGAGGTGCTGGCCACGTCGATGGTGGGCGGGCCCTGCACCGGGCCCTCCTCTTCCTGGGCGGTGTGCGGCGCGCTGGTGCCGGTGATGGTCTGGTACATCACCACGACGGTCAGCACGACGAGCACCGGCAGCGCATACGCGCGCCAGCCGTAGGTGGATACGAAATGGCCGATCCACGTCTGCTTGCGCCACTGCTGATGGTCGTCCCGATTGGATCTGGCTCGTCCTGAATCAGCGGCAATCGGATCCCGCTGAGCGCGTAGCGGCTCCCGCCACTCGTTGCGCAGCGCCGGGACACGGCCACCCCCGCGACGTCCCGGGTCGTAGGTCACCGGACCAGGATTGCACAGACTCCTGTGGATCGGTTCTCAGCGCAGCTATGCCGTGACCGCGCTGGTGTCATTTCGAAACCCGCGCCCGTTTCGCGACGACCGCGCGACGGAAGTGGCGTCCCACGGTAGTAGTGTCGGTGCGATCAGCGGCTTCGATGAACATGTCCAAGTGCGCCAGAGCAATACAGATTGAGGACCTGATGAGCGATCTCGCCAACACCGCCGAGAGGAGAGGCGACAAGCCTGCGACCACTGGTCGACGCGGCAACCGCCTGCCTCGTGATGAGCGGCGCGGACAGCTGTTGGCGGCCGCCAGCGAGGTATTCGTCGAACGCGGCTACCACGCGGCGGGCATGGATGAGATCGCCGAACGCGCAGGTGTGAGCAAGCCTGTTCTGTATCAACACTTTTCATCGAAGCTCGAGCTGTACCTGGCGGTGCTGCAACGCCACGTGGACAACCTCGTGTCCGGCGTGCGTCAGGCTCTGCGCACCACAACCGACAACCGGCAGCGGTTGCGCGCGGCAGTCGAGGCGTTCTTCGATTTCATCGAGCACGACAGCCAGGGCTACCGGCTGATCTTCGAGAATGACTATGTCAGCGAGCCGCAGGTGGCGGCGCAGGTGAAGGTTGCCACCGAGGCCTGCACCGATGCGGTGTTCGATCTGATCAGCCGCGATTCCGGACTCGAGGCGCACCGCGCAAGGATGATCGCGGTCGGATTGGTGGCCGTCAGCGTCGACTCGGCGCGGTACTGGCTGACCAATGACCGGCCGATCGACCGGAATACGGCCGTGGATGGCACGGTGCAGTTCGCCTGGGGCGGACTGTCACACGTGCCACTCACCCGGTCCTGATCTCAGGCGCTTTCCGCTCCCACACCGAAACCGACCCGGCGCACGTCGGCGGCGCCGATCTCGACATAGGCGATCCGGCTGTTCTGCACCAAAAATCGCCGACCCTTCTCATCGGTCAGCGCCAGCACACCCGAATCCTTGGCGATTGCCTCGGTGACCTGCTGCTCCACCTCGGAGGGTGTCTGCGCGCTGTTGAAGGTCAGCTCGCGCGGGCTGTCCGTGACACCGATTTTGACCTCCACGCTGGACCCTTCTTTCTTTCTCACGTCGTTTGTCGACTTCCCTGAGCAGGCTAGTGGACAGCCGGACCCCACCGCCGCCAGCGGGTGCCGACCGAGCTACGCCGTCCGCGAAACGCAGATACCGAACCGAGGCCGGACCGTGACCGACACGCCCCAAGCTCAACCTCATCTGTCACTTCTGCCTCGATAGCATCAGTGCCGACATTGGACGAGACGACTGGGGCAGCCGCATGACCAGGCACTATTCGCCGTATGACACCACCCCGACCGAGCGCTTCGGGGACCACTCGCATGAGCCGGGCGGGTACTCCGACTACACGACGGACTACTCGACCGACGCCGAGTCGGACTACGGCTACGACGCCGACTACGACGACGAGGTCACGTTCTACGAGGACCCCATCGACCGGCGCTGGATCTGGGTAGCCGCCGTGGCCGGCGCCATCCTGCTGATCGCGGTCATCTGCACCGTGGTGATCCTGGGCGGCGGCGACAGCGGGTCGGTGTCGGCCACCCTGACCTCCCCCTCTGCGCAGCCGACACAGACCACCCAGCCCGCGCAGGACGCCACGTCGAAGCCGGTTCCGCCCGCGGCGCCGACCGCTCCGCTGTCACCCGAGACCGTCACCACACTGACGCCGGCACCCAGCGCCACCGCGACACCCGCGCCCGCACCGCCCGCCGCAGCGGAACCGCCCGCGGGTATTGCGACCCCGACCGCCGTCACCTACCGGGTGACCGGCAACCGCCAGCTCATCGACCTGGTGACCATCGTCTACACCGACGAGCAGGGCGCACTGCAGACCGACATCAACGTCGCGTTGCCCTGGGCCAAGACCGTGGTGCTCAACCCGGGTGTCACGCTGAAGTCGGTGACCGCGACGAGCGTCGCCGGGCAGCTCAACTGCTCGATCACCGATGCGTCGGGCGCCGTGCTGGTCGCGCAGGCCAACAACACGATGATCACCACCTGCACGCAGTAGCGGACCGAACCGAGAAGTGCGGACTGGGTCTGGCGGGTACTACGCCAGGCCCAGTTCCTGCATCCGGGACTGGTGGGTGTTCTGCAGCCGGCCGAAGAACTCGGCCAACTGGGTCAGGCCCTCACCGCTGGACATCACCAAGTCGACGAGCTCGTCGTGATCGGCCAGCACGAACTGGGCCTGGGTGACGGCCTCTCCGAGCAGACGACGCGCCCACAGCGCCAGCCGGTGACGCTGGCGATCGCTGGCCGTCACCGCCGCGCGCACTTCGGCGACCACGAACTGTGAATGCCCGGTTTCGGACAGCACCGCTCGCACCACCGTGGCCACCGCCTCGGGCAGCGCGTCGGTGATCTCCAGGTAGAAGTCCGCGGCGAGCGCATCGCCGATGTAGGTCTTGACCAACGCCTCCAGCCACGTGCTGGGAGTGGTCATCCGGTGGTAGTTCTCCAAGGCGGACGCATATTTCGTCATCGCCGGAACAACGTCAACTCCCCTGTGCTCCAACGCATCCCGCAAGAGCTCGTAATGGCCCATCTCCGCAGCGGCCATACTCGCCATGTTGATCCGGCCGCGCAGGTTCGGCGCCATGCGCGCCTCTTCGGTGAGCCGGTAGAACGCCGCGACCTCACCGTAGGCCAGCACCGCGAACAATTCGTTGACGCCCGGATGGTCCGCCGTCACGCCCGAATCGACCGGTTCGGCGATCTGTTCCGCGGCAGGCTGAGGCGAATTCATGAGGCCAACTCTAGACGCCGCCAGGCCACCGTGATCGGCTGGCAAATCGGCCCAGATCCCGCGACCAGCTACAATGGCATGTGGTAACGGCTTCGAGCCGACAATTTCGGCGCCCGAACCGCTACCAGGAAATGTGCGTGCACGCAGTTGGCCCGCCCCGTGGAGCTGGGCCCAACGGATCGGCAGCGCCGAGGGATACGACCTGTATCCCGGCGAACCCGACCGTTTCACCGTCAAACTCGTGTGCGCTGGATGCCCATGAGGTTTGACAGTGAAAGGCCACCTCCTCCAACCATGACTCATCTGAATAAGACGTTTGCCGAGCTCGGCGTCCGCGACGAAATTGTGCGCGCACTGGCCGAGAACGGCATTCACCACCCGTTTGCCATCCAAGAACTGACCCTCCCGTTGGCGCTGGCCGGGGACGACCTGATCGGTCAGGCCCGCACCGGTATGGGCAAGACCTACGCCTTCGGTGTCCCGCTGTTGCACCGGGTCTCCAGCGACGAGACCCGCCCGCTCAACGGGACCCCCCGGGCCCTGATCGTGGTGCCCACCCGCGAGCTGTGTCTGCAGGTCTACGACGACCTCGCCGGAGCGGCCAAGTACCTCACCACCGCCGACCGCAAGTTCTCCGTGACCTCGATCTACGGCGGCCGTCCCTACGAGCCCCAGATCGAGGCGCTGCGCAAGGGCGTCGACGTCGTCGTCGGCACCCCGGGCCGGCTGCTCGACCTGGCCCAGCAGGGCCACCTGCAGCTGGGCGGACTGTCCGTGCTGGTGCTCGACGAGGCCGACGAGATGCTGGACCTGGGCTTCCTGCCCGATATCGAGCGCATCCTGCGGCTGACCCCCGACGACCGGCAGTCGATGCTGTTCTCGGCCACCATGCCCGACCCGATCATCACGCTGGCTCGCACGTTCATGAACCAGCCGACCCACATCCGGGCCGAGGCCCCGCACTCGGCGGCCACCCACGACACCACCGAACAGTTCGCCTATCGGGCCCACGCGCTGGACAAGTCCGAGCTCGTGAGCCGGATCCTGCAGGTCGAGGGCCGCGGCGCCACAATGATCTTCACCCGCACCAAGCGCACCGCGCAGAAGGTGTCCGACGAACTCGCCGAGCGCGGGTTCAAGGTCGACGCGGTGCACGGCGACCTGGGCCAGGGCGCGCGTGAGAAAGCCTTGAAGTCGTTCCGCACCGGCGCCGTCGACGTGCTGGTGGCCACCGATGTGGCGGCGCGCGGCATCGATATCGACGACGTCACGCACGTCATCAACTACCAGTGCCCCGAAGATGAGCAGGCCTACGTGCACCGCATCGGTCGCACCGGCCGCGCCGGCAAGACCGGTGTCGCGATCACCCTGGTCGACTGGGATGAACTCGCCCGCTGGGAGATGATCGACAAGGCGCTGGAGCTCGGGTGTCCCGATCCCGCCGAAACCTATTCCAGCTCACCACATATCTACGAGGAACTGGGCATCCCGACCGATGCCACCGGCCGGATCGGCGAACCGCGCAAGGCGAAGGCCAAGCGCAGCCCCGACGAGAAGCGCATCTCTTCGGCGGACGAGGATCGGCCGGCTAAGACCAGGACCCGCAGCCGTCGGCGTACCCGTGGCGGCGAGTCAGGCTCCGGTCATCCCGAGGGCGCCTCGACTCCGGCGCAGGACGGCCCCGATGCCGCACCGGTGATCGAGTCGGAGGACACCGCCGCGGGCGACGGGTCGAGCGCCGGACGTCGCCGCCGCCGGCGTCGTCCCCGGAAGACCGAGACCGCCACGGCCGGCTGACCGGCGAACGCCAGACAAGACCTGTCAGTGGTCAAACCCGAACGCCGCACCCGCGGCGACATCGCTGCCGCGGCGGCAATCGTCGCGATCGTCGCGCTGGCGGCCGGCCTGATCTGGTGGACCAGTGACGCCCGGGCCACCATCAGCCGGCCCGCCGCGTCACCGGTCCCCTACCTGACTCCGGCGCGCGAGGTGCCGGCCGGTCTGCAGGAGCTGTGGACCACCGACAGCCCGAAGACCACCGAACCCGTGCTCGCCGGCGGGTCGGTGGTGACCGGCGACGCATCCACCGTCGAAGGCCGTGATCCGGTCACCGGTGCGGTGTTGTGGAGCTACGCCCGCGACCTCGAACTGTGCGGTGTGACGTCGGTGTACCAGTACGCCGTCGCGGTGTATCCGGATGTCCGCGGCTGCGGACAGGTCAGCACCGTCGACGGCAAGACCGGCAGGCGCGGGCCGGCCCGCACCGCCTACGCCGACCCCGAGGTCCGGCTGTCCTCCGACGGCTCCACGGTGCTCTCGGCCGGGGACAGTCGCCTCGAGCTGTGGCGCTCGGACATGGTCCGGATGCTCTCCTACGGCGCCCTGGACGCCCGCATCAAACCGGACGTACCGGCCTCACCGGTGTGCCGCCAGCTGTCGGCGGCGGCGAGTTCCTCGGCGGTGTCGGTGCTGGAATCCTGCCCGAAGAGCAAGTTCATCCGGCTGACGCTGCTGCGCCCGGCCGACGAAGAGGACACCCCCGACGTGCGGTACGTCGAACTGCAGGACATCACCGACGAATCCGGGGCCCAGGTGGTCGCGGTATCGGGCACCACGACCGCGGTATACCTGCCCTCCCCGAAGCCGATGGTGAACGTCATCGACGAGACCGGAAAGACTCTTGCCAGCCTGCCGCTGGCCAAGCCGGCCGCACCGCAGTCGACCACCACCCGCACCGGGGATCTGATCAGCTGGTGGACCGGGGACTCGGTGCTGGTATTCAGCACCACCGGAACCGCCGGCCTTCAGTACAAGTTCACCGTGACGCCCACCGTGGACGAGTCCGGACGTCATATGCCCGTCGGACCCGCCACGGTGATGGCCGGGCAGCTCCTGGTTCCGGTCAACGACGGTTACGACGTCTTCGATCAGCAGACCGGTGCCGGGCAGCGGCACATCGCGCTGCCACGGACACCCAGCGTGTCGCCGGTCGTGCCGGTGGTGGCCGGAGACACCCTGCTCGAACAGCGCGGCACGCAATTGGTGGCGCTGGGCCCAGCGTGACCCGGCCTGGTCAGGCTCAGCCGATGTCGATAACGATCACGGTGGTGTTGTCGCTGCCGCCGGCATCGTTGGCCACCTGAACCAGCCGCTGCGCCGCGACCTCGGGTTCGTCATCCGCGGCGGCGCCCGCGATGTCGGCATCCTCGGCTCCGGCGAACAGTCCGTCACTGCTGATCAGGAACCGGTCGCCGGGACGGCAGTCGAGATCGAACAGATCCGGCCGGATGAAGGGGCCGATGCCCAGCGCCCGGGTCAGCAGGTGCCGGTGCGGGTGGAAGCGGGCCTCCTCCCGGGTGATCTCACCGGCCCGCACCAGCTCCCCCGAGACACTGTGATCGTCGGTGAGCTGACACATGACTCCGTCGCGGATCCGGTTCAACGGCGAATCCCCGATGTTGATGGCCATGGGGCCGCCCTGCTCGTCGTCGAACATCGCCACCACCGTCAGCGTGGCCCCCGAGCTGGTACCCGATGCGCTGACATGTGCGAAGACCTGCTCGTTGGCGGCCTGCACCGCGCCGATGAGCCCGTCGCGGTCAGGTGCGGCGGCGAATCCGGCGGCCAGCACCTCGACCGCGATCCGGCTGGCGTGTTCACCGCCGGGCCCGAAACCGTCGGCGACCGCGTACAGGATGCCGTCCGCGAGCAGTGAATCCTGGTTGCTCTCCCGCACCGGCCCCTGATCAGTGGCCGTCGCGGACCGTAACACCGAAGCCATCCAGATCGTCCTCTCGTCGCTCCGGCGACCCCCTGCCACCGGAGAAAATTGAGCGAGCAGCGCGCCGCGGACCATCACGAGCGCCTTACGGCGGTGCGCATATTCATCATCAAGCGCTGTCCGCCAGGCAGCCAGTTGCTGCTCGGTCGGGTCCCGCAGGAATTCAGCGATCTCGGCGACCGGTACCTGGGCTCCCCGGAGCAACCCCACCGTCCGAGCCTGAGCAATCTGGCCCCGCGAGTAGTACCGGTAACCCGTGAGTTCATCGACAGCGGCCGGCACCAATGCCCCCGATGCCGCATACGAACGCAACATCTTGGCCGACAACCCGGTCCGGGCCGCGAACTCCCCGATGCTCAGCAGATCTTCGTTCATGTCGTCAGCATCGGGTCTGCCCGTAGGAGAAGGTCAAGTAGCGCCCTAGACCACCTCAGGCGTGAACGTCGGCAGCTTCTTGCCGGACTTCCAGTGCTTGAGCAGGGCCTGGGCCAGCTCTCGATAGGCCAGGCCTCCCTTGCTCTTGCGGCCGGCCAGTACCGAGCATCCCGACGCGCTGGCCTCGGCGAACCGGACGGTACGCGGAATCGGCGGGGCCAACACCGGCAGCTCGTACCGGTCGGCAACGTCGAGCAGCACGTCACGACTGTGGGTGGTGCGCGAATCGTAGAGCGTGGGCAGCGCGCCCAGCAGTGCCAGTTCGGGATTGGTGATCTGTTGCACGTCAGAGATCGTGCGCAGGAACTGGCCCACGCCGCGGTGCGCCAGGGTCTCGCACTGCAACGGCACGATCACCTCGTTCGCCGCGGTCAGACCGTTGAGCGTCAACACCCCCAGCGACGGCGGACAGTCGATGATCACCACGTCGAAATCGGATTCGACCTTGGCCAGGGCCCGCTTGAGCGCATATTCCCGCCCGGCCCGCATCAGCAGCATGGCTTCAGAGCCCGCCAGATCGATGTTGGCCGGCAGCAGCGTCATCCCCTCGGCCGTCTCGACCAGAGCCGCCCCCGGCTCGACGTCGCCGAGCAATACCTCGTGTACCGACACCGGCAGCTTGTCCGGGTCATGTCCCAATGAAAACGTCAGACAGCCTTGCGGATCCAGGTCGACCAGCAGAACGCGCCGCCCCTGCTCGGCCATCGCCGCACCCAGCGATGCCACCGTCGTCGTCTTGGCTACCCCACCCTTTTGATTGGCGACCGCTAATACTCGCGTCACACTGTTATCCAAGCACGCTCTCGGCGGCATTACCGGAACGTGGGGCAGAATCGCCGTTGTGAGCGACCGCCTGCACCGCCTGATCCTGCTCCGCCACGGAGAGACCGAGTGGTCGGCGACCGGCAGGCACACCGGCCGCACCGAGCTGGAACTCACCGAGGCCGGACGCGAGCAGGCCGTACTGGCCCGCCCCGCGCTCGCCGAACTGCAGCTGAGCGATCCGCTGGTGATCAGCAGCCCGCGGCGCCGCGCGCTGGCCACCGCCGAACTGGCCGGCCTGCACGTCGATGAGGTCAACCCTGTGCTGTCCGAGTGGGACTACGGCGACTACGAGGGACTGACCACCCCACAGATCCGCCAGACCGTGCCCGATTGGCTGGTGTGGACGCATGGTTGCCCCGGCGGGGAGACCGTCGCGCAGGTCAGTGCCCGGGCCGATCGGGCCGTGGCACTGGCGCTGGCGCATGTGCCCACCCGGGATGTGGTGTTCGTCGGGCACGGGCATTTCTCCCGCGCGATGCTGACCCGCTGGACCGAACTGCCGGTGGCCGAAGGCATCCGGGTATCGATGGTGCCCGCCTCTCTCGCGGTGTGCGGATTCGAGCACGGCGTGCGCCAGATCACCGCGCTCGGCCTGACCGGTCACCCCAACCCGTGCCTGTCGCAGTGAATCCGTCGTTCGTATTGGCCGGCCCGACCGGCGCCGTCCTGGCCGAAGGCAGCCGCGCCGGATATGCCGACATCGCCGACGCCCAGGCAGCATTGCGTTCTGGAACACCAATTGTGTTGGGCGCGTTGCCATTCGATCTATCGACGCCCGCCGCCCTGTACGAACCCGACACAGTTCAGTTCACCGACGCACTGCCGGGCTGGCACGCGAGCCCGCCCCCGGCGGTACTGGATCGCGAAACCCTGCCGCCCGGTCCGGTGCATCGCGGGCGGGTGGCCGAGGCGATCCGGCGACTGCGCGACCCACAGGTCCCGATCGACAAGGTGGTCCTGGCCCGCTCGTTGCGGCTGACCGCGGATTCCCCGTGGGACGTTCGAAGTGTGCTGCGCAGGCTGGCCGACGCCGACCCGGCCGCCACGGTCTACCTGGCGGATCTCTCCGCGGCAGGCGAAGCGCACACCGGTACCGCCCTGGTGGGCGCGAGCCCCGAGTTGTTGGTGGCGCGCGAGGGCGAGATGGTGATCTGCCAGCCGTTCGCCGGATCGGCACCACGATCGGCCGATCCCCAGATCGATGCGGCCAACGCCTCCGCGCTGGCCGCATCGGCGAAGAACCGTCACGAGCATCAGCTCGTGGTCGACGTCATGCGCCAGGCGTTGGACCCGTTGTGCGCGGATCTGCAGATCGCCGAGGAGCCCGAGTTGCACGGCACCGACGCGCTGTGGCACCTGAGCACCCCGGTTGTGGGCCGGTTGCGCGAAAAACAGACCACCGCAATCGATCTGGCGCTTGCACTGCATCCCACCCCGGCGGTCGGCGGAGTTCCCACCGATCGCGCCGCGGCACTGATCTCCGAGCTGGAGGGCGATCGCGGGTTCTACGCCGGCGCCGTCGGCTGGTGCGACAGTCACGGCGACGGACGCTGGGTGGTCTCGATCCGGTGCGCGGTGTTGTCCGCGGATAGATACACGGCACTGGCCAGCGCCGGCGGCGGTATTGTCGCCGAATCCGATCCAGATGACGAAGTCGACGAGACCACCACGAAATTCAGAACCATCCTGACTGGACTAGGGGCGACATGAGCGAGTTGATCCGCCGGGCACGGCCGGGCGACGAGGTCGAGATCACCGCGATGATTCGCGAGTTGGCCGAGTTTGAACGGGCCGCAGACGAGTGCACGGTGACCGAAAAGCAGATGCACACAGCGCTTTTCGGTGACCGGCCGGTGGCATATGCGCACATGGTGGAGATCGACGGGCAGGTCGCCGCGACCGCGGTGTGGTTCCTGAACTTCTCCACCTGGGACGGCGTCGCCGGGCTCTACCTGGAGGACCTCTACGTGCGTCCGGCGTTCCGGCGCCGCGGTCTGGCCCGGAAACTGTTGTCCACGTTGGCCGGTGAATGCGTCGATCAGGGCTACACCCGGATGACCTGGGCGGTGCTGAACTGGAATGTCAACGCCATCGCGCTGTATGACGCCGTCGGCGGCAAGCCACAGACCGAGTGGACCACCTACCGGGTGTCGGGCCCCGAGCTTTCGGCGCTGGCCCGTGAAAACCGCCCGCCCGAGTAGCTCCCTTCGCCGTCAGGACCATTCGACACAATTCTCCCCTCCTTCAATTTTCGACAACCATAGGACTTATCAGGTTGTCTGATAAGTTGTAGGCTCCATCAGGCAGGCCTGCTCCAAGTCACCCGTCGGAAAGTGAGGGCCATGTCCGATTACGAAGATCTGTGCTGGATGCCTGCGGTCGAGTTGTCCAGCAGAATTGCCAAACGCGAGATCACCCCGGTCGATGTAGCCGAAGCCGTCTTGCGCCGGATCTCCGAGGCCAATCCGAAACTCAACGCGTTGGTCCACCACGACCCTGATCAGGTGATGGCCGATGCGAAAGCACTCACCGAGCAGCTCGCGGGTGGGCACCCACTATCGCCGCTGCACGGCATCCCATACAGCCTGAAGGAAGTGTGCGCCGCCGCGGGAACGCCGACGACCTCCGGCATCATCGCATTCAAGGATGTCGTAGCCGACCATGACGAACCCGTGGCCGCACGACTGAAGTCGGCCGGCGGCTTGTTCCTCGGCAAGACCAATCCGGCGGAGGGCGGTTACAAGGCCAACTCGTCCAATCACCTGTACGGCACGACCCATAACCCTTGGCGACGTGGCATGACCGCCGGCGGTTCCAGTAGCGGCGCGGGGGCAGCTGTCGCAGCGGGAATCGGCCAGTTGGCGCAGGGCACCGACGGTGGTGGGTCGGTACGCATTCCGGCGGCGGTCAACGGGGTTGTCGGGTTCAAACCAGCCCTCGGCCGCATCCCGCAGACGCGACTTGCCGGTCGGTTTCACACGTTTGCCTACCATGGCCCGATCACCCGTACGGTGGCCGACGCCGCACTTATGCTCAACGCGATGGCGGGATTCGACTCGGCTGATCCGCTTTCGCTGCCGCCGGATGGGATCGACTACGTCGCGGCGCTGAACCGGGGCATCGAGGGTGCGCGCATCGCCTGGTCGCCGGATCTGGGGTACGCCACCGTCGACCCCGAGATCAATGAGGTCTGCCGCCGGGCGGTGTCGGCCTTCACCGAATTGGACTGCGTTGTCGAAGAAGCCGATCCGGGTTGGGACAGCCCCGAACAGACAATGTGGGAAGGCGTCTGGGCCCCGGTGTATTCGTCGATGCTCGACGCGGCCGATTGGGATGCAGAGGCCGGCCGGGTGGACGAACAGCTCATTGAAGTGATGAGGGCAGGCGCTCGCCTGACAGCGCGCGACATCCAGCGAGCCGACGCCGCGCGGGGTCGCATGGTCGATCAGATGACAGCATTCATGCGCGATTTCGACTTTCTCGTCACGCCGGTCACCACCCAGCCCACCTTCGCAGCCGACGAGTTCTGCCCTGGCAACTTGTCGGATGCTCCACTGCCACACCAGCTGATGGGTTGGGTGCTCACCTACCCGTTCAACATGACGACCAACCCGGCAATCTCGATACCCGCCGGATTCACCGCGGCCGGGATGCCAGTCGGACTGCAGATCGTCGGCGGCCTGCGGGCTGACGCGGCGGTCCTCAACGCCGCGGCAGCTTACGAGCGGGTACGGCCTTGGTCGCATCAACGACCGGATCTGCTTGCCGCACAAGGCTAGTCAGAGTCAGCGTTGCCGCCACCCGAGCGGCGGCGGCAACGCCGGCATCAGTCGGGCGCCATGGCGGCTTGTTCGTTACCCCGGCGGTCGGATTCCAACTGCCCGAGCATCGCTGCCGCAGCCCTGACCGGGTCCCGCTGACGGATTGCCTCCATGATCCGGGAGTGGGCATCCTGGTCATGGCGATGCCGACCATCCGGCGACAGACGCAACATGTCGAGCATTGCCGCCCGGATCCGCGGCGCAAAGGACTCGAACAGCTCCGAAAGCACCGGATTATGCGCCGCGCGTACGACCGCGCGATGGAACTCGAGGTCCGCATCGACCAGATTGTCGTCCGATCGACCGTTTTCGGCGCCCGCTCGATCCTTCAGCGTCGTCCTCAACCGGTCGAGATCCCTGGAATCCCTTCGGCTGGCCGCTAACTCAGCGGCCTTCACCTCGATGGCTTCCCGAACTTCGAGGACATCGTCGATATCGGCCCGGCGTAGTACTGCGTCCCACTCCTCGGATCGCTCGAGCGCAATGACGAAGACCCCGGAGCCCTGCCGGGCTTCCACCAGTCCTCGACCACGCAGTTCTTTGACGGCTTCGCGCACAGTGGATCTGCCCACACCGAGCTCACCGGCCAGCGCCGACTCCGGGGGAAGTTTGGCTCCGATTTCCCATTCGCCTGCCGCGATACGTGCCGCAATCTGGTCCGCCGCCTGCTCGACGAGTGAAGACCTCCGAAGCTCTGGCATGGCGAAACGCTATCAGCTTGTCTGATGTGTCGGCCCGTGACCGGTGGGCCTTGTGAGAGCCACACCACGCTGGGTACCCGAAAGTCGACGCGATCACACTTCCGCTCTTGTCAGGTTGTCTGATGACTTATACGCTTCTGTCAGTCGCCGATGCGACTACTCCTTCGGACCGCGACCTCGACAGCGCCTGGGCCGCAGTTCCTTTCACCATGCGACCCTCAGAAAGTTGGCCTACATGGCTTCCTCGGACAGCAACCCTCCCCCAAGCCTACGATCGGGTCAGATCGGCACGGGCGCAATCGTTTTCATGGTCGTGGCGGCAGCATCCCCACTCGGTGCGATGTTCGTGGGGGCCGGCGCATCCATCGGACACGGCAACGGTATCGGCACGCCGGGCATCTATGTGATCGCAGGCGTGACCCTCGCCCTGTTCGCCGTGGGATACGTGGCCATGAGCCGCCATGTGGTCAGCGCCGGGGCGTTTTATGTCTACATCACCCGCGGGCTGGGCCGTGCCTGCGGCATGGGAGCGGCCATGATCGCGCTGATCTGTTACAACGCCTACGTCGTCGCACTGATCGCATTCGTCGGCATCTCGACCCAAAGCGCCGCTGCAGCCGACATGGGCATCGAACTGCCGTGGCAGGTCTGGTCATTGCTCGCCTATCTGGTGCTGGTGGGGCTGTCATACTTCCGGATCGAGTTCAGCGCGAAGGTGCTCGGTGTTCTCCTGGCGGCCGAGTTCGTCATCCTCGGACTGCTTGACGTGATGGTCTTGGTCAAAAACGGACCGTCCGCATTCCCGTTGCAATCCTTCGAGCCGAGTTCGGTATTCACCGCGACCATCGGGGTGAGTGTCGTCTACGCGTTCTCGTCGTTCACGGGTTTCGAAGCCACGGCGATCTACGGCGAGGAGGCACGCGAACCACGTCGCACCATTCCGCGGGCCACCTACATCGCTTTGGCACTCATTACCGGTTTCTACGTGCTCACCACCTGGTCGCTGATCGCGGCATTCGGCGCCGAGGGCGCAGTCCAAGCGGCGCAACAGGACTCTGATTTCGTGTTCAAGGCCAACAGCCTGTATGTCGGCGGAATATCCGGCCACATCATGCACCTGCTGGTATGCACCAGCCTGTTCGCCGCGCTTCTGGCGTTCCACAACGCCACAGCGCGTTACATGTTCGCGCTGGCCCGCGATGGCGCACTGCCGCACGTTCTGACCCGTGTACATCAGCGGCACGGTTCGCCACACATTGCGAGCCGTACTCAGTTGGGGTTCGCCGGAGCGGTTCTTGTCATCATGGCGCTCACGCGGCTCGACGTCGAAGACATCGCGGCGGGGTTCCTCGGCCTCGGCGCTCTGGGGATGCTGTGTCTGCAGGGCCTTGCCAGCTGCGCAGTGGTCGGATTCTTCGCCGGCAGGCCCGATCGCGGACTGTGGCGGACCACCATCGCACCCACGGCCGCGGCCGCACTCTTGGCGACCGGCATCGGCCTGTCGATATGGCACTTCCCGGCGCTGACAGGTGCGACGTCGGACCTGATGAACCATCTCTGGGTGCTGCTGCCGGTGGCCTTCGCAATCGGGGTGCTGGGTGCCTACTACCTCCGCCAAAACCGGCCGGCCAGCTATGCCGATTTCGGATATCTGAACCCCGCACCCGATGCCGGCAGAAGAACCACCACGTCCAGCTCTACCAACTGAAAGGAATCGCATGCCCCCCACCTGTCTACATCTTCCGATCCTTGCCGGACAGACACCCGCAACCGAGGCATTCCTGGCCGAATTGGACGGCCCTCGCGCTGAGGCCTATGCCGCATCACAACACGAACTCGAAGTGACCAAAGAGGCCTGGTTCATCGTCCGATCCGGAGCTGACGACGTCTTGGTCGCCTACCTGGAATCGGTCGACTTCTCGGTGGCACTGCACCGGATGAGCGCGTCGTCACGACCGTTCGACCGGTGGTTTAAAGAACATCTGCGCACGTGCACGGGACTCGATCTCGACAATCCCCCGGCCATGTCACTGCCGGAACTGGCCGCCTACTACACCGAAAGCTGAAATATGAAAACACTTCTCGATCGCGCCTTCGAACTCAATCCCGCGATGCTCGGCACAGCAGTTGAACTGCACCAGGCAGGTGCGATTCCATCTGCGACGCAGATGATCGACCTGGACGTGATCGCCCAGAATGCTCGCCGTACCGCCGCGGCCGCCGAGGAAAACGGACTGCGGGTGTATGCCATGACCAAACAGAACGGCCTGAACCCCTTTATGACCAAGGTGATGCTCGAGTGCGGCATCCCGTCGACATGCGCTGTGGAAACGCTTCAGGCACACCGGATTCACCGCTATGGGTTCCCTCTAGGCAATGTCGGTCACATCCAGAACATCCCGGCGGCCCAGGTTTCGGCGGTGGTGTCGATGCGTCCCGAGTTCATCACCGTCTACACCTACGAGGCCGCCCAAAGGGTCTCCGCCGCCGCGTCGCGCCTCGGGATCACGCAGCGGCTGTATGTACGGGTAACCAATCAGGTATCGACCGGAACAGCGATTGTCGGTGTCGACGACGGCGCGTTCAGCGGGCTTGTCGGCGGCTGGACCGAGGACACCTGTGTTGCGGGAATCCGTCCGCTGCTGGAACTGCCGAACGTCGAGGTCGCGGGGCTGACCCAGTTCTCCGCGATCAGCTACGGCGAGACCGGGGATCCGTCAGTGGTGAAACCCACGGCGGCATTCTTCACCATGCTGCGGGCCAAGGAGCTGCTGGAAAAAGAGCTCGGCCTGCGCGATCTCCATCTCAACGTCGGTGGCAACGCCAACGTCGGAACGTTTCCGGTGCTCGCGAGCTACGGCGTCACCGAGGTCGAGCCGGGAGTATCGCTAGCCGGCTCCGGGGGCTTCCACGCCAAGCAGGACATGGCCGAACGGCCAGCGCAAGTCGTGGTCACCGAGGTAAGCCACTATTGGGGCGACAACGTCTACACCGCCGGCGGCGTCTTCAGCTTCGTCTCCGATCTGTACGACCCCGAGCCCATGTCCGCCGCGGCCGGCACCGATCTCGACTCCGCACGGCAGTGCCGGATTCCTTACCTCTACAACGAAATGGTCGATGCCCACGGTGTATTCGGGTCCGGGGAGCCGGCGCCGGCGATCGGTGACACCGTGCTGGTGGTGCACCATCCACAAGCGTTCCTCGAACGTGGGTACACCGCAGCCGTCAGCGGTATCGCCACCGGCGAGCCGCGCGTCGAGGGGATCTTCGACGCCGCGTGCAACCAGCTCGACGAGAACTTCAATGTGCTACCGCTGCAGCACACACTCGACCAACTTGATGCGGTGGGCCGGCGCTACCGCGAGGAGGGCTGAGGACAAACCATGACGTCTACGACAACCGATACGGTCACCGTTGCCGGCCATACCCTCCTACCAGCCGTCGCCCGCTTCCTACACGGCCCAAAGCGACTGCTCATCGGCGGCGATTGGACCGACTCCGGTTCTGGCCAAACCTTTTCGACCGAAGACCCCGGCACCGGACTACGCCTCGTCGATGTCGCACGGGCTGACACTCACGATGTCGACCGAGCCGTGCGATCTGCCCGACGTGCCTTCGACACCGGAGTCTGGCCCACACTGAAACCCAACGAGCGCGAACGCCTGCTGTGGCGTGTCGGTGATCTGCTCTCGGAGCGCGCCGAAGAGGTCGGCCAGCTGGAGGCTCTCGACAACGGAAAATCGGCTGCAGTCGCCACGGCCGTCGATGTGGCCTGGGCCGCCGATGTATTCCGCTACTACGCCGGCTGGTGCACCAAGATCGAGGGCACGACGGTCGATGTTTCCATGCCGTTCGTCCCCGGCGACCAGTTCCATGCCTACACCCTGCGTGAGCCCGTGGGCGTCTGTGGACTCATCGTGCCCTGGAACTTCCCGATCCTGATGGCGGCGTGGAAGCTTGCTCCCGCTCTGGCCGCCGGCAACACCGTCGTGCTCAAACCGGCTGAACAGACCCCTCTTTCGGCTCTTCTGCTGGGCGAGCTCTTCGTCGAGGCCGGCTTTCCCCCGGGTGTGGTCAACGTGGTGACCGGGTTCGGCGACGCCGGTGCCGCGCTGGCCGCACACGACGGCGTGGACAAGATCGCGTTCACGGGTTCCACCGAGGTCGGCAAACGGGTGTTGGCGGCGGCCAGTGGCAACCTCAAGAAGGTGTCACTTGAGTTGGGTGGGAAGAGTCCCAATATCGTGTTCGCCGACGCCGATCTCGACGCCGCGGTGACCGGTTCGCTCAACGCCTGGCTGTTCAACCACGGCCAATGCTGCGTCGCCGGAACTCGATTGTTCGTCGAGCACCACATATTCGACGAGTTCACCGCCGCGGTGGCCGACGCCGCGTCACGCGTCACGATCGGCCACGGCCTCGACCCCGCCACACAGCTCGGGCCGCTGATCTCACAGAGCCAGTTCGACAAGGTCACCGGCTATCTGACCGCAGGACTGGCAGACGGGGCACGCGCCCTGTGCGGCGGAAAGCGGTGGGGCGACCAAGGCTACTTTGTCGAGCCGACCGTATTCGTCGACGTACAACCCGAATTCAGCGTAGTGGCGGAGGAGATCTTCGGCCCGGTAGTGGCCGCCATGCCGTTTCGAGCCGATGATGATATCGCCTCTGCCGCCAATGACTCGATCTATGGGCTGGCCGCAGGCATCTGGACGCGTGACATCTCCAGAGCGCATCGGCTGGCCCGGCAACTGCACGCCGGCTCGGTGTGGAT
Source organism: Mycobacterium sp. DL99 (assembly GCF_004762045.1). Lineage (GTDB taxonomy): Bacteria > Actinomycetota > Actinomycetes > Mycobacteriales > Mycobacteriaceae > Mycobacterium. The sequence goes on along the minus strand of NZ_SJOM01000007.1, from coordinate 1,953,925 downwards.
CAACCAGTACAACGGCTTCGACACGGCGATGCCGTTCGGTGGATACAAGCAATCAGGGTGGGGCCGGGAGCTGGGTGCATCGGCGCTCGACCTCTACACCCAGATCAAAGCCGTCAACATTGCGTTGTAGCGGCTCCCGGTGCTGCGAGTCGGGCCGGAGCCCCGGCCCGACTCGCAGCCTCGATCAGCGACACGTCACGCACCGCACCCTGGTCCGCCGAGCGCAGCGGTTAGCCGCGTCCGGCGATCCAGTCCACCGCAGACGGGCTGAACAACAGGCCCAACGTCACCAGGCCGAGCAGTCCGATCAGTAGGCCGTACACGATGTGGTGCGAGGTCACGACGTACCAGGCCACCGGTAGCAACAACAGGTTGGCCGTCACCGCGATGCCCCTGCCCCAACGGCGTCCGGTGATCAGCGCCCAGCCACCGGCCAGGACGCCGCCACCGATCAGCGCACCCCAGATCGCGGTGCCGTAACCGCTGACGATGTGCTGGTCGGCGCCGGCCACCGCCCGCACCAGCAGCACGACCGCCCAGACCAACAGGACCACCCCTTCGGCGGCGGTCAGAAAACCTGCGTACCGGATGGCAGGCGGCTGGGTCATGACTGCCGCTCCGCCAGGTAGCGCACCGCGTACTCGTATCCGGCCGGTCCGGCGCCGGCGATCACCACCTCGGCGACGGCCGACACATACGAGTGGTGCCGGAACGATTCCCGGGTGTGGATGTTGCTCAGGTGCACCTCCACCACCGGCAGTTCGGCGGCGCTCAGCGCGTCGCGAATCGCCACCGAGGTGTGGCTGTAGGCCGCGGGATTGATCACGATGCCCGTGCAGTCCACGCGGGCCGCCTGGATGGCGTCGACCAGCACGCCCTCATGATTGCTCTGCACCGCGCGTACCTCGAAGCCGAACCCGGCGGCCACCTCTGCCACCCGCTGCTCGATCTGAGCCAGGGTGGTGGATCCGTAGATTTCGGGCTGCCGGGTGCCGAGCATGTTGAGATTCGGCCCGTTGACGAGCAACAGACAAGGCTTCACAGGGCGTTCGGTCACCTCCGTACGGTACCGGCGCAGGGGTCCCGGCAGGCAAGACGCCGGCCTGCCACACTGACCGCGTGTCGAGCGTCAACCTCTGTCCGTGCGGTACCGGCCGCCGCTACACCGACTGCTGCGGGCCGCTGCACACCGGCGCCCGCCGGGCCCCCACGGCCGTCGCACTGATGCGATCGCGGTTCAGCGCCTTCGCCGTCGGTGACGTCGGCTACCTGCTGGCGTCCTGGCATCCCGACACCCGCCCCGCCGACCTGACCCTCGACGAGGCCATCACCTGGCGCCGGTTGCAGATCGTCGACACCGACGCGGGCGGTGAGGCCGACGACAGCGGCGTGGTCGAATTCCGCGCCCAGTACGTCCACGGCGGCGGCCGGCACATCCTTCATGAACGCAGTCGTTTCGAACGGGTGAAGAGCGAGTGGCGCTACCTCGACGGGGAGCTCTACGAATAACGGCGGGACACCTTGCCCGGTTAGGCTCATGCCCCGTGCGTGCCGTGCTGATCGTCAACCCGAACGCCACTTCGACCACCCCCGCGGGTCGCGACCTGCTCGCCCATGCGCTGGAAAGCCGGGTGACGCTGACCGTGGAACACACCAACCACCGTGGTCACGCCATCGAAATCGCCCGAGACGCCACCCGTGACGGTGTGGACGTGCTGATCGTTCACGGCGGCGACGGCACGGTCAACGAGGTGGTCAACGGCGTGCTCGGGGATTGTGGCACCCGCCCCGATCCCGCCCTGGCCCCCGCTGTGGCGGTCGTCCCGGGAGGATCTGCCAACGTCTTTGCCAGGGCACTCGGCATCAGCCCCGACCCCATCGAGGCCACCAATCAGCTCGTCGACCTGCTCGGCGGGTATCGGATGGGGCGTCCGTGGCGCCGCATCGGCCTGATGGACTGCGGCGAGCGCTGGGGCGTGTTCACCGCGGGGATGGGGGTGGACGGTGACGTAGTGGCGGCCGTCGAGGCCCAGCGCGAGAAGGGCCGCAAGGTCACCGCATCGCGCTACATCCGGGTGGCGGTGCGCGAGATGCTGGCCAGCGCACGCAAGCACCCGAGCCTGACGCTTCAGCTGCCGGGCACCGACCCCGTCGACGGAGTGCACTTCGCCTTCGTGTCGAACTCCAGTCCGTGGACGTATGCGAACAGCCGCCCCGTGTGGACGAACCCCGAAACCACGTTCGATACCGGCTTGGGCGTGTTCGCCATCACGAGCATGAACGTCTGGGCGAATCTGCGGGTGGTCCGCCAGATGGTGGCCCGCAATCCGCGCCTCGAAGCCAAGCACCTGATCCGTGACGACAATGTGTCAGCGGTCACCGTGACGAGTAACACGCCTGTCGCATGCCAGATTGACGGAGATTACATCGGCAAGCGCGAAACCATGACGTTCACGTCGGTTCCCGAGGCGCTGAGCGTCGTCGCACCGACAAAGAAAAGTGATTGACCTGCACAAACACACCGATTAAGGTGGAATTAGGGCGCAGCTAGTTCTGAAGTGTAGTACACAGGAGTGAGCGGTCCGGTCACCGACCCACCCAGTGACTTTGCCCACGTGTTAACTCAATGCTATTGACATCTGTTCAGCCTGTGAAAGCATCAATGCAACAGTGCAGAAACATTCGTGTGCACGCGTTAACAGCCGAAGAAAATCTAGTGCGCTTCGCCGCGCACGCATGACATGTCTAACAAGGAGTTTGATCTTATGGATTGGCGCCACAAGGCCGTCTGTCGCGACGAAGATCCGGAGCTGTTCTTCCCCGTGGGAAACAGTGGCCCGGCGCTTGCTCAGATCGCCGACGCGAAGCTGGTGTGCAACCGTTGCCCCGTAACCACTGAGTGCCTCACCTGGGCCTTGGACTCCGGCCAGGACGCCGGCGTGTGGGGCGGGATGAGCGAAGATGAGCGTCGTGCGCTCAAGCGTCGCAACGCCCGCACCAAGGCCCGCACCGGAGTCTGACCTTCAGTCCAGACCCCGACGCAAGCTATGGCCCCGACGAATGTCGGGGCCATAGCTTATTTTTGTGGCAATTATCGATGGCAAATTGCGTAATAGTCGTCACATTTCGTTTTTGACGCAACTGCGTAATTACTTCATTGGTACTGACGTCCCACTGTGGACGCCCTGTGAACCCTGACGGCGGGCCTCACTGGATCCCGCGACTGCGACGACCGATCGGCACCCGCAGCACCACATCGGTTCCGCCCGAGGCGACGTCATGCATGCCCAGCGACCCGTCCAACTCCGCGGTGACCAGCGTCCGGACGATCTGCAGACCCAACCGGTCGGCCTTCTCCAGGCTGAACCCGTCGGGCAACCCACGCCCGTCATCGTGCACCACGACATCGAGCCAGCGGGCCGAACGCTCGGACCGGATCGTCACGCAACCCTGGGGTGTATTCGCGTCGAAGGCGTGCTCGATCGCGTTCTGCACCAATTCCGTGATCACCATGATCAGCGCCGTCGCGCGATCGGCGTCGAGCACGCCGAGGGCGCCCTCGCGGTTGATCCGGATCGGGGTGTCCACCGAGGCGACATCGTTCATGATCGGCAGGATCCGGTCGATCACCTCGTCGAGGTTGACCTCCTCGTCGACCGACATCGATAACGCGTCGTGTACCAGCGCGATCGAGGACACCCTCCGCACCGACTCGATCAGCGCCTCCCGGGCCTCCAGATTGTTGGTGCGGCGCGCCTGCAGCCGCAGCAGGGCGGCCACGGTCTGCAGATTGTTCTTCACCCGGTGGTGGATCTCCCGGATGGTGGCGTCCTTGCTCAGCAATGCACGGTCACGTCGTTTGACCTCGGTGACGTCGCGGATCAGGACGGCGGCGCCGACCGCGGCGCCGTGCACGACCAGCGGCAGCGTCCGCAACAGCACCGCCGCACCGCCGGCGTCGACCTCCATGCGCATGCTGGAGCCGCCCGCGAGCGAGTCGCGCACGTGGTTGGCCAGTTCCTGGGCCTCGAACGGGTCGGAGATCAACGGCCGGGTCACGGTGACCAGATTGTGCCCGTCGATTTCGGAGGCCAGTCCCATGCGGTGATAGGCCGAGATGGCGTTGGGGCTGGCGAACACCACGTCGCCGACCTCGTCCAGCCGGATGAACCCGTCACCCACCCGCGGGCTGGAACGCGACATGGCCAGATCGCCGACATTGGGGAAGGTGCCCTCGGACAGCATGTGCAGCAGATCGCTGGCACAGTCCAGGTAGGCGCCCTCCAGCGGGCTGGCCATCCGGCGGGCGGCGAGCGCGGTCTGGTGCGTCAGCACCGCGACCACGTGATCGCGGTGCCGCACCGGCACCGCTTCCACGTTCAGCCCGGGCAGGTCTGCCGAATGTCGTTGCGTACCACCGTTTCCCCGCCCGATCGCCCCGGACTCGAAGGCCGTGGTGATGACGTGCTGATCCGCGGCGGCCGCCAGCGTGCCCACCGAGTCGGCGAGCAATACCGTCGGGGCGGTGTTCGGGCGCACCTGCGCGACGCACACCAGTACGCCGTCGTCGCGACGCACCCACATCAGGTAGTCGGCGAACGACAGGTCAGCCAACAGTTGCCACTCCCCGACCACCGCATGCAGATGGTCCACCGCGCTGCCGGGCAGCACGGTGTGCTCGGCGAGCAGGTCACCGAGGGTGGACATCAGTCAGCACCTTTACCGGGGCTCTGCGGCGTCTATTCGATCACCGCGATGAGATCGCCGGCCTGGATCACGTCGCCCTCGGCCACGTTGACCTTGGTCACGGTGCCCGCGACCTCGGCGAGGACCGGGATCTCCATCTTCATCGACTCGAGCAGCACCAGGGTGTCCCCCGCACCGATCTGATCGCCCTCGTGAACGACGACCTCCAGCACACTGGCCACGATTTCGGCGCGAACGTCCTCGGCCATCTTCACCCCACTTCACTCCGGCTGCTACGCGACTACTTCTGCGGCCTATATCGAACCACAACACCGGGTGGTGAGCGCCGCCCCCGGGTCATGAGACACTAGGGAGCAAGCTCTTACACCATCTGGAGGATCATCATGGCCAAGCGTGGCCGCAAGAAGCGGGACCGCAAGCACTCGAAGGCGAACCACGGCAAGCGCCCCAACGCCGGTTCGAAGTCAGTGCGCTAGCCACTTCGGCTGACTGTGACCGCCCGACTCCCTTCGGAGATCGGGCGGTTTGTCGTCGGGCCACTCGGAGCCGGCTGCCCCGTCAGCCCTGGATGATCGTGGTCCGGCTGATCTGGATGCGCAGCCGCTCCCGCAGGCCCTCCGGGGCCTTCTCACCGCTGCACTTGGCCGCGATGAGCCGCTTGACCCGCTCCTCGACCCCGTAGTGACGCAGGCAGGCCGGGCATTCCTCGAGGTGGTGCTTGAGCTTGTCACGGCTTTCGGCCGTGCATTCACCGTCGAGCAGCGTCCATACCTCAGCGATCACCGCGGCGCAGTCCGGGTGCTCGGGATCAACGGGACCGACCGGCGGGGTCCAGCGCTCGTCCTCATCGCGCTTGTCACTCATGACGAGACCTCCTCCGGCTCACCAAGCTGCTGACCTCGGATGAAGCCGCGATCCCTGGCCACATCCGCCAGCAGTTCGCGCAGCTGCTTGCGGCCGCGGTGCAGTCGGGACATCACAGTCCCGATGGGAGTATCCATGATCTCGGCGATCTCCTTGTAGGGGAAGCCCTCGACGTCGGCGTAGTACACCGCCATCCGGAATTCCTCGGGCAACGCCTGCAGCGCTGCCTTGATCTCGGTGTCTGGCAGCGCCTCCAGTGCCTCGACCTCCGCTGATCGCAGCCCGGTTGAAGAATGCTCGGCATTCGCGGCCAGCTGCCAGTCGGTGATCTCGTCGGTCGGGTACTCAGCGGGTTGACGCTGCTTCTTGCGGTAGCTGTTGATGTAGGTGTTGGTCAGAATGCGGTACAGCCACGCCTTGAGGTTGGTCCCCTCGCGGAATGACCGGAAGCCGGCGTAGGCCTTGACCATGGTTTCCTGCAGCAGGTCCTCGGCGTCGGCGGGGTTGCGGGTCATCCGCAGAGCGCCGCCGTAGAGCTGGTCCAGCAGCGGGATGGCATCACGTTCGAACCGGGCGGTCAGCTCGGCATCAGTTTCGGCAGTCGGCTGCGGCGTGTCAGGCTCAGCCTGCTCGACGTCAGTCATCGTGGGAAACACCTTCCCTTCTGTCACGGCGCCACCAAGAGGTCCGGAATACCAGTAGGTATCCGGCGGCCGTTCCAGGCATACGGTTGGCACCAGAATCCTCCTTACAGATCCTAGAGCGTGCTACCGACAAGTAGCGCTGAGCAGGTGTCGAGAGCAATAACAGCATGCGGGGGCCCCGATGTTCCCGGCTACGCTGAGCGCCGTGGCACGCGCAGCAACACCCGCGATCGCAGCTCTGGTGGCGGCCGGTATCGACCACGAAGTGGTGGCCTACCAGCACGACTCCCGCAACGAGTCGTTCGGCGACGAGGCCGTGGCCCAGCTGGCGGCCGGCGGCATCGTCGCCGAGCAGGTGTTCAAGACGTTGGTCATCGCATTGCCCAAGGGACTGGCGGTGGCGGTACTGCCGGTACCGACCAAGCTGTCGCTCAAGGCCGCGGCGGCCGCGTTGGGCGTTCCGAAGGCAGAAATGGCGGATCCGGCGGCAGCGCAGCGGTCCACCGGGTACGTCTTGGGCGGGATCTCCCCGTTGGGCCAGCGCAAGCGCCTGCCGACGGTTGTCGACACCTCGGCGCTGGCCTTCGACAAGGTGCTCTGCAGCGCCGGCAAACGCGGCTTGGACATCGCGCTGTCACCCGAGGACCTGATCCGCGCGACATCGGCGGTGACAGCCGATATCGGCGTTCCCGCCTGAATTCCGGTAAGACGGCGACACCGGCATGTCGCAATCGGAAACGTGTGGGTGTGCGAATGCGTGATTTACACCACGGCCGAGGCCAGATTGCATGGACCCGACGAGGAAGGCGGGTGCACATGACGATCAGCGTGGCCGAGCGAGCGGAACTGGCCGCCGCGGTCTCCGGGTTGCTGCACGACGAATGCACCGAGCAGGACGTGCGCCGGGTGATGGGCACCGACGACGGGTTCGATCGCCGGTTGTGGCGCAAACTCGCTGCCCAGGGCGTCACCGGCCTGCTGGTCGACAGCGAGTACGGAGGCGTCGGGCTCGGCGCCCTCGAGCTCGAGGCCGTCGCCGAAGCGACCGGGGCCGCGCTGCTGCCGGCTCCGTTCCTGTCCAGCGCGGTGCTGGCGTCGGCGCTGATCGGTGCGGCCGGTACCGAAGACGACAAGCGACGACTGCTGCCCGGCCTGGTCGAAGGGACCTCGGTGGGGACCGTCGCGGTGACCGGCTCCCGCGGGACCTGGGCGCCGGAGGGCGTCGCCGTACGCGCCGCGGCCGCCGACGCCCCGGGCGACGCCGACCACACACTGACCGGCAACGCGCACTACGTCATCCACGGTCAGGTGGCCGACGTGATCCTGGTCGTGGCCCGCGTCAACGGAGACTTCGGCATCTTCCAGATCGCTCCCGGCGCCGACGGCTTCGAGCGCACGGCCGCAACGGTTTTCGATCCGACCGTCCCACTGTCGACGTACACGTTCGACGCCACCCCGGCCCGCCGCATCGGCACCACCGGATGGGACGCGGTGCAGGAGGCCCTCGACCTCGCGTTGATCGCGCTGGCCGGCGAACAGGTCGGCGGGACCCGGCGAATCTTCGACATCACCGTCGATTACCTCAAGACCCGGATTCAGTTCGGCCGCCCCATCGGCAGCTTCCAGGCCCTCAAACACATGGCCGCCGACCTGCTGGTGCAGGTGGAATCAGCCACGTCAGCCGCCCAGCACGCCGCGGCCGAACATGACGCGCGAAGCGAAAAGGCCAGTGGCGCAATCGCTCTGGCTGGTTTCACGTGCGCGGAGGCCTACCGCACCACCACCATGTCGGCGATCCAGATGCACGGCGGTATCGGGTTCACCTGGGAACATCCGGCACACCTGTTCCTGCGCCGGGCCCGCACCGGTCTCCAATTGTTCGGCGGCTCCGATCTGCACCGCGAGCGCTACCTCTCGTCGAAAGGCGCCTGAAGATGACGGCGAACAACCTGCCCAGCGCCGATCAACTGCGTACCGAGGTGCGCGACTGGCTCGCCCAGAGTTGGGCCGGGTTACCGAAATCCACCGATCCGTGGGTCAGCTCGCCCGAGCGGGTGGCCTGGCTGCAGAAGGTGCTCGACGCGGGCTACGCCGTGCCGACGTACCCCACCGAATGGTTCGGGCGGGCGTACCCGAATGCGCTGGCCGCGGTGATCGAGCAGGAATTCCGGGCGGTCAAGGCCCCCGGTGCGCGCCAGGACAAATACAGCATCCCGGCCAACACGGCACTCAAGTTCGGCACCGACCAACTCAAGAACGACCTGGTGCGTGACTTCCTGACCGAACGGATCCGCACCTGCCTGCTGTACAGCGAACCGGGCGCGGGGTCCGATCTGGCCGCGGTGCGCACCACCGCGGTCCGCGACGGTGACGAGTGGGTGATCAACGGCCAGAAAGTGTGGACGTCGGGTGCCACCACGTCCGAGTACGCGCTGCTGATCGCCCGCACCGACTGGGACGTGCCCAAGCACAAAGGCTTGAGCTTCTTCATGATTCCGATGCGTCAGCCCGGCATCGAGGTCCGTCCGCTGGTCCAGATCACCGGCGAATCGCACTTCAACGAGGTGTTCATCACCGACGCGCGGGTGTCCGATGCCTACCTCCTGGGCGGCGAGGGCAACGGATGGCGGGTGCTGCAGACCGCGCTGGCCTACGAGCGGTCCATCATGGGCGACGGCGGGCGCGGCTCGCGCAACCGGACCCGGGCCGACGACCTCATCGGCCTGGCCCGCGAGCACGGCCGCCTGGAGGATCCGGCCGTCCGCAAGGAACTTGCGAACGTGCTGGCGTTGCGTGAACTCAACTCCCTCAACAACGCCCGCGCCAAAGCCGCAGCGGCACAAGGTACATCCAGCTCGATCATGTCGCTGGGCAAGCTGGCTATGTCGAACATCCTGCATGCGGAGGCACGGCTCAAGACCGAGATCATCGGTGCGGAAGCACTTTTGGCGGGCCCCGACAACCCCGAAGCCGACGACATCAACTTCCTTACCCTCAACGCGTTCTTCACGTCGATCGGCGGCGGCACCGACCAGATCCAGCGCAACATCATCGGCGAGCGGGTCCTCGGACTGGCCAAGGAACCCGAGGTCGATCGCGACATCCCGTTCCGCCAGGCCCGCCGGAGCTGACACCGATGGCCAATCCGGACGGTTACGACCCACCATTGGCCGAGGTTCGCATCCTCGACCTGTCGCGCGGCCCGATGACGGCGGTGGGACGCCTGCTGGCCGACCTCGGCGCCGCGGTGACCCAGGTGCACCTGCCGGGCGTCACCGACGAACCCGCAGGCCCCATCGCCGAGGGCGCCGGAGTCGATCCCGAATCGGTGGGCATCGCGATCAACCGACACGGAGTGGACACCGTCGTCGTCGATCTGTCGACCCGAGACGATCAAAGCCGATGGGTGCAACTGCTGGCCGGGGCCGACATCCTCATCGAGGACACCCGGCCCGGCTCGGATGCCGAAAAGGCCCTGGCGGCACGCAACATTCACGCTGAACACCCGGGCCTGGTGATCCTGTCCATCAGCGATTTCGGCCGGGACACCAGCTACCGCGGCTGGCACGCCACCACCCCGGTGCTGCACGCACTCACCAGTGAGCTGTCCCGCTCGGGCATCCCGGGACGCGAGCCCCCGGTGCCGCCCGCCGCGCAACTGCCCTATCACGTGGCGGCGGCGCAGGCCGCCGTGATGACCATGAGCGTGTACCTGGACCGATTGCGCACCGGTGAAGGCGATTTCATCGACTTCTCGATCCTCGACGGGGCCATGCAGACTCTCGATCCGCCGTACGGGACGGCAGGCACGGCATCGGCCGGCGTGGCATTGAGCGCGCAGAGACGCGACTGGAACGCCGAACGCCTGCGGTACCCGATCATCGCGTGCAAGGACGGGCACGTGCGGATCTGTCTGCTGGCAAAACGCCAGTGGCACGGCATGTTCGAGTGGATGGGCCGCCCCGTTCAGTTCGCCGATCCGTCGTTCGACCGGCTGCGGGTGCGGTTCAGCTCGCCGGAGCTGATGTCTGAGATCGGGCGCTTCTGTGCCGGGCAGACCCGGGCCGAGCTGGAGGTCGCCGGCCAGCGGCACGGGGTGCCGACGGCGGCGGTGCTGACCCTGGCCGAAACCCTCGGCACCGAACAGGTCAAGAGCCGCGGGTACTTCCACGAGGTCGATCTGTCCCCCGGAATGTCGGCGCCGGTGCCGGCAGGTGTCGTCGAGATCGACGGGCACCGGGCCAACACGGTGAACGTGTCCGAGCCCGCGGGGGCCGGCCACCCGCGCCGCCTTGATGTCGCGCCGCTGCTCGCCGGTCGCCGGCGCCGCGACGAGGGCCTGCCGCTGGAGGGGGTGCGCGTACTGGATCTCGGCGTGATCGTCGTCGGATCCGACACCGGACGACTGTTCGGCGACCTCGGCGCCGACGTCATCAAGATCGAGAACTCGGCCTTCCCGGACGGACTGCGCGGCAATCTGACCTCCATGTCGCAGACCTACGCCGCCGGCCACCGAAACAAACGCTCGATCGGCATCGATCTGCGGACGCCGCAGGGCCGGGCGCTTGCGCACCGACTGGTCACCCATTCCGACGTCGTGCTGACGAACTTCAAACCGGGCGTGGCCGAGACCCTCGGAATGGACTACCGGAGCTTGCGGGAACTGAACCCGGGCATCGTGGTGGTCGACAGTTCGGCGTTCGGACCCAGCGGGCCGTGGGCGAAACGGATGGGCTACGGCCCACTGGTGCGGGCGGCCGCAGGCTTTACCGACCTGTGGGTGTACCCCGACGAACCGGAGTCGTTCTGCGACACGGTCACCGTCTACCCCGATCACGTGGCGGCCCGGATCGGTGCCCTCGGCGCGCTGACTCTGCTGCTGCGCCGCGAACGCACGGGCACCGGCGGGTCTGTCAGCGTCGCGCAATCGGAGGTGATGCTGAGCCACCTGGCCGGCGAGATCGCCGCCGACGTCCTGGTGCGTCGCGGGCACGAACCCACGGTCGAACCCGTCCATGACGCCCCCTGGGGCCTGTTTCCGGCCGCAGGCGAGGATCGCTGGCTCGCCGTGACCGTGCGCGACGACGCCGATTGGCACGCGCTGTGCGGGGTGATCGATCGTCCGGATCTCGGCGTGGATGAACAGCTGTGGACCCGCACCGGACGGGACGCCCACCGCAACCGCGTCGACGAGGCCGTGCGTGCCTGGACGTCGCAGCGCCCGGCGACCGAGGCGATGAATCTGCTGCAGGCGGCCGGTGTTCCGGCCGGCGCAGCGCTGCGCGCCGCCGAGGTCGCCGACTGGGACTACTACGTGCAGCGCCGCGCTTTCCGCGAGGAACTGCACCCCCACGCCGACGAGCCGTTCACGATGGAGAACGTGCAGATCCATTCGGATCGCATCGCTGATCCACCACTGCTACAGGCGCCACTGCTCGGCGAGCAGACCCGGGAGATCGCCGCCGAACTGCTCGGCATGGACGATGCCGACATCGACGGGCTGATCAGCGCCGGGGTGCTCGAAGTTCCACAGACCGTGCAAGCGACCGGACGCTGATCACGCATCTCGTACGATTCGGGGATCACACCCCGAATACCGCCCTCGCACAGCCGGAAATGACCGCATGGACTTCACCAGACTCTCCTACTTCGTGGCGGTCGCGGAGGAACTGCACTTCAAGCGGGCCGCCGACCGGCTGAGGATCACGCCTCCGCCGCTGAGCAAGCAGATCAAGCTGCTGGAGAAGGAGCTCGGCGGGCCGCTCTTCGAGCGCAACTACCACGAGGTCCGCCTGACGCCGCTGGGCGCCAAGCTGCTCGGTCCCGCCCGCGAGATCCTGCGCCAGGTCGATGAGTTGAAGGCCACCGCGGTACGGCTCACCGAGGGAGCCGCGACGGTCCGGGTCGGCGCAACCGCTTATGCGCCATCGGATTTCGTGGCGCAGGTCCGGACCGCCGTCGCCAACCTGGCCGTGCCGACCGAGTTCAGTGTTCCCGGGTCGGCTGCGGAGGTGACGGCCAAGCTCGTGTCCGGCCACCTCGACCTCGGGCTGATCCATCTGCCCACCTCCGACAAGCGGTTGCAATACCGCGTGGTGGCCACCTTCCAGGGCGCGGTCGCGGTGCGTTTCGACGATCCGCTGGCGACCGAGGACCTGGTGTCGATCGAGGAATTACGCGATCGCGACGTGGTGATCGACTTCGCCCGGCCCAATCCGGTCATGCTGGCCGGCCTGACCCGTGCGCTGAACGCACGCGGGGTGACGCGCATCGTGCGCACCACCAACCAGTTCGGCGGCGAACTGGAGATGGCCGCCCAGGTGTCCAACCGCCACCTCGTCGCGCTGGTGCCCTACGCACCCGAATCGCTGATCGGCAAGATCTTCTCCCCGCCGGAGTTCACGCTGGTGCCCATCGATGAGAGCACCTGGTCACCGGCCCGGATCGCCTTGGCCTGGGTGCCCGATCGGCTGAAAAACCCGGCGGAGATCGAGGCGCTGGTGGCCGAGTTGGCGTTGGTACTGGCCCGCACGCGGGCGCAGTAATGTGTTTCCGGTGATGCCGATGATGGTGGGGGCAAGTGTGGTCTCGAGCGTCGCCGCACTGGCGGCCCTGCTCGGCACGTCCGCACCGGCACCACAGATCCGTCTCGTCGACGACACCGTCCCGATGACCCAAGGCGACGGATCACTGGCCGACGGGCAGGTCCTGACCCCGTTCGACGTGCAGAACCCGGCGATCGGCCGGCTGGATCCGCGGCTGCTGGCCGCCATCCAGAACGCCGCCAATGCCGCGGCTGCCGACGGCGTGACCATGACGATCAACTCGGGGTGGCGGTCGGCTGATTTCCAGCAGTCACTGCTCGACCAGGGGGTGCAGACGTACGGCAGCCTCGCGGCCGCACGCCAATACGTCCAGACGCCGACCGCGTCCCGGCATGTCACCGGGGAGGCGGTCGATGTCGGCGGTCCGCAGGCCGATCGCTGGCTGATCGCCAACGGTGGGCGCTTCGGGCTGTGCCAGATCTATGCCAATGAGCTGTGGCACTTCGAACTCGTCGCCGACCCGGCGGGCAACTGTCCCCCGCTGCAGGCCGACGCCGCGGGCTGAACCGCGCCGATTTCTACCTGAGGGTTGTGGAAAACGTCGACCAAAGCCCAGGCGTAGAAACTGGCGACCTAGAGGCGCTTATCGTGTCCCTATGACTCTGTCCGGGAAGACCATGTTCATCTCCGGCGCCAGCCGCGGTATCGGCCTGGCGATCGCCAAGAAGGCCGCCGCCGACGGCGCCAACATCGCGCTGGTCGCCAAGACCGCCGAACCGCATCCCAAGCTCGAAGGCACCGTTTACACCGCGGCCAAGGAGATCGAGGAGGCCGGCGGGCAGGCCCTGCCGATCGTCGGTGACGTCCGCGACGGTGACTCGGTGGCAGCCGCGGTCGCCAAGGCCGTCGAGCAGTTCGGCGGCATCGACCTCTGCGTCAACAACGCCTCGGCGATCAATCTCGGCTCCATCGAGGAGGTGCCGCTGAAGCGCTTCGATCTGATGAACGGGATCCAGATCCGCGGCACCTATGCCGTGTCGCAGGCCTGCATTCCGCACATGAAGGGTCGCGAAAACCCGCACATCCTCACCCTCTCCCCGCCGATCCGGCTGGAGTCCGAGTGGCTCAAGCCCACCGCCTACATGATGGCGAAGTTCGGAATGACGTTGTGCGCGTTGGGTATCGCCGAAGAGATGCGGGAGGCGGGCATCGCTTCGAACACGCTGTGGCCGCGCACCCTGGTGGCCACCGCAGCGGTGCAGAACCTGCTCGGCGGTGACGAGGCGATGGGTCGCGCCCGCAAGCCTTCGGTGTATGCCGATGCGGCGTACACGATCTTCAACAAGCCCGCGCGGGAGTACACCGGGCAGAGCCTGCTCTGCGAGGACGTCCTACTCGACAATGGTGTCACCGATCTGTCCGTGTACGACTGTGTGCCCGGATCGGACCTCGGCGTAGACCTGTGGGTGGACACCCCCAACCCGCCGGGATACGTCCAGCCGTAGCCGGGCGCGGCGACCGTCGGCGACAACCTGAAAAACGTTGCTGGGGTGCCAATTCACGACCATTGTCGAACATGTGTTCGAATTGGTCGATCGGCCGGCGCTCGGTGAACTCACTGACGCCGCGCTGATCGATGCCGTCGAGCACCGCACCCGCGCCGAAGCGGTCGAGGCCGCCGGGCGCCTGGCCGCCATCGCCGAGATCGTGGCCCGCCACTGCGACGACGAGGACGACACGTCCGCCTACCGGGCGATCGACGGCTGGGAAACCGCGACCGCCGCGGTCAGCGCGGCGTGCAACCTCAGTCGCGGTGCCGCGTCCGCCCAGATGCGCATCGCCCAGGCATTGCGCGACCGGCTCCCCAAGGTCGCCGCCGTCTTCGCCCGCGGAGACATCTCGGCGAAAGTCGTCTCCACCATCACCTGGCGCACCCAGCTCGTCACCGACGATGACGCATTGGCACTGATCGACACTGCCCTGGCCGGCGCCGCCACCACCTACGGTGCGCTGACCGCAACCAAAACCGAACAAGCCATCGATGTCTGGGTGGAGAAATTCGATTCCGCCGCCGTGCGGAAAACCCGTACCGCCGCCCGAGAACGCGACGTCCACTTCGGCGACCCCGACGATCCCAACGGCACCGTCTCCATCTGGGGACGGCTGCTGGCCACCGACGCGGCCCTGCTCAAGAATCTGCTCAGCACCATGGCACACGGAGTCTGCGACAACGACCCGCGCACCATCGGGCAACGCCGCTCCGATGCGCTCGGCGCCATCGGCGCCGGAGCCGACCACCTCACCTGCCAGTGCGGCAGCCCGGACTGCGAAGCCACCGGCATTGATCCCCGCTCTCGCGCCGTGGTCATCCACCTCCTCGGACAAACCCTGCCCGAGTCCGCCACCAGCACCCACAACGACGACGCCCCAGCCCCGGCGCAACTACCCCGGGACCCACGCATCCACGGCAAACCCGACCCCAGCGACTACCCGCCGATCGCACACCAGCCGTATCCGGCAGTCCCGCAGTCATTCTCGGCGGCGGGGTCGTGCCCGCGCCGCTGCTGGCCGAATTGATCGCCACCGGGGCCACCGTCAAACACGTCACCCACCCCGATGACCTCACCGCCCAACCGCATTACCGGCCCTCATCAAAGCTGGCCGCGTTCGTCCAAATGCGCGACCTCGTCTGCATGTTCCCCGGCTGCGGAGTAGCAGCCCACAATTGCGACCTCGACCACACCACCCCCTGGCCCGTCGGTGCCACCCACCCCGGCAACCTCGGACCAAAATGCCGAACCCACCACCTCCTCAAGACCTTTGAGACCGGTGACAACGGCTGGACCGATGTGCAACACCCCGACGGCAGCCACACCTGGACCGCGCCGACCGGCCACACCTACCAGACCACACCCTTCAGCCAGATCTTGTTCCCCGACTGGGCCAACCACACCCCAGCCCTACCCACACAACCAGCCCCGACAACCACCGCCGACCGGCACATGAAAATGCCGGTCCGCCAACAAACCCGTCAACAAGCCCGCACCCAACGCATCAACACCGAACGCCGACTCAACACCGAACAAGACAAACCCGCGCCCTACTAAGGGAATTCGCGCCAAGAGGCGTTGACGCACCGAACGATGCGCGGATCTGCCCCGCGCACGGACCGGCAGCATCGCGTATCCGTCCAGCTAGGCTCGTCGGTATGCCTGACCCACAAGCCACCAACTGGGCCGCCGGCCGCTACCAGGCCGTCGCCGAACGCATCGCCGTCATCGCCGATAAGGTCATCGCCGCAGCCGATCGGTTGCGGCCGGTGCGTGACACCGCGCTCGTCGATCTGGCCTGCGGTACCGGAAGCGCGGCACTTGCCGCCGCCGAAGCCGGCGCCCAGGTCACCGGCGTGGATCTCACCGCCGAGTTGATCGCCATCGCCGCCGAGCGGCCCGGTGCCGATGCGGTGCAGTGGGTGGTCGCCGACGCCGCGCACACCGGCCTGCCCGACGGCGATTTCGGCACGGTGGTGTCGAACATGGGCATCATCTTCGTCGAGCCCACGAGCCTGGTCGCCGAGGTCACCCGCCTGCTGCCCCCGGGCGGCGTGTTCGCGTTCTCCACCTGGGTCCGCGATGAGGCGGGCAACCCGTTCTTCACCCCGATCGTCGAGACCCTGGGCCGGCCGCCGGCCTCGGTGTATTCGCCCGATCAGTGGGGCGACCTCGACATCGTGCAGGCTCGGCTGGCCGCCGGGTGCGACGACGTGCACTTCGAAACCGGTTCACATACCTGGCAATTCGACTCCGTCGAGTCCGCGGCGCGCTTCATCGCAGACGAATCACCGATGCATGTGGACCTGCTGAGCCGGCTGGACGAGCCAATGCGGGGCCGTCTGCTCGACGCGTTCACCGGCGCGCTGAGTGCACAGGCCGACGAAGAAGGCCGGGTGGCCTTCGACGCACCGTATGCCGTGGTCTCCGCTCGCCGCAGGGCATGAAACATGCTGCATGACATGAGGAGCAGCGCCAAAGCCGTGCCGCGATTACTCGCCGTCGTCGTCTTGCTCTGTGCGTTCGCCAACGCGACCGCTTCCGGAAGCCCCGATACGCTCGCGGCCACCGTGGACCGTGCGTTTCGACCGCTCATGGCCCAGTACGACATACCGGGCATGTCCATCGCGGTGACCGCCAACGGCCAACAGCGCTACTTCAATTTCGGCGTCGCAGACAGACAACGCGGGACACCGGCGACCCAGGACACGCTCTTCGAGATCGGTTCGGTCAGCAAGACGTTCACGGGGACACTGGCGTCCTATGCGCACGCACTCGGGCAGATCTCGCTGACTGATCACCCCAGCACCTACATGCCGCAGTTGACGGGCAGCGCCATCGACAAGGCCGACCTGCTCAACCTCGGCACGTTCACCGCGGGTGGATTGCCCCTGCAGTTTCCGTCGGATGTCACGGATGACGCCCAGATGCAGACCTACTTTCAGCAGTGGGAGCCCGATGCCGCCCCCGGCCGGCAGCGGCGATACTCCAACCCGAGCATCGGCCTGCTCGGCCACCTCACCGCACTGGCGATGAACCGTGACTTCAGCGACCTGATTGAAGGGGAGATCTTCCCGAAGCTGCAGTTGCACCACAGCTACATCCGAGTGCCGCAATCCCAGATGGCCGACTACGCCTGGGGCTACAACGCCGACAACGAGCCAATCCGGGTGAACCCAGGCGTTTTCGATGCCGAAGCCTACGGCGTCAAGTCCTCTGCGGCTGACTTGCTCCGTTTCGTCGAAACCAACATCGCGCCGAACGATCTTGAGGCACCGATGCGCGATGCTGTCCAAGGAACGCACGTCGGATATTTCCAGACAGGCGACATGATCCAAGGGCTCGGCTGGGAACAGTACTCCTACCCGGTCACCCTCGACCGGCTGCTGGCAGGCAACTCAAACACCATGGCCATGCAGCCGAATCCGGCTACTCCGCTCACGCCCCAACCCACCTCGACCCCGGCGCTGTTCAACAAAACCGGCTCTACAGATGGTTTCGGCGCCTATGTCGTGTTTGTACCCGACAAACGGATCGGCCTGGTGATGCTCGCGAACAAGAACTATCCGATCGCCGCGCGCGTCACCGCGGCCCACGCTGTCCTGCAACAGCTTTCGACCGAAAAGCCGTAGCTCTCTAGCGCGGACGCGTCCCGCCGGACAGCATGGTCTCGACGCTGCCGGCGAAGGCCGCGGTGGTGAAGCAGGTCGGCTCGGCGAACTCTTCGAGCGTGAGCGCATCGTTCCAACTGGCGTCAGCCGCGGCGCGCAACAGGGGTTTGGCCATCGCGACCGCGTGCGGCGGCAGCGCAGCGACCCGCGAGCACCACACATCCGCGGTTTCGAGCAGCTTCTCGTGGGCGACGACCTCGTGCACCAGCCCCAGCCGCTGCGCGGTCTCGGCGTCGATGTGCTCACCCTTGAGGTAGTAGGCAAGCGCACCCTGATAGCCAAGCCTCCGGGTCAGCGCCCAGCTGGTGCCGACCTCCGGGATCAATCCGAGGCGCGCGAAAGCGGGCACGATGACGGCCTTCTCACTGGCGATGGTCAGATCGCAGGTGAGCGCCCATGCCAGCCCGACGCCGGCCGCGGGTCCGTTGAGGGCGGCCACGAAGATGGTGTCCGAACCCGCGATGAGCCGGGCGATGCCACCGAATTCACGCCGTATCCAGCGCCATACGTCCGCGGTTCCCTCACCCTCGTACCGGCTCTCGATGGCCGCCCGCATCATGCGCAGGTCGCCGCCCGCGCTGAAGCCCGGATCGGCGCCCGTCAGCACCACGGTGCGAATGTCGTTGTCGGCAGCCAGACCTTCCAGAGCCCGGCGCAACTGCCGGACCAGTGGTGCGGACAGTACGTTCAGCCGGTCGGGTTCATCGAGAGTCACCACGGCGCGATCACCGCTGCGGTCGACGAGAATCCGTTGTGGAGCGTCCGGGTCGTCCCCGTCGGCCACCATGCTGCGATACAAGGGCTTGTCCATCACGAGAGCTCCTCAACTGGTCTGGCCTGCAGTGCTTTCCATGCCGCATCGGCGAATGTCTCGACGGCGTCGCTGTCCATGTCGGCGGTACCGCCGGCTACCCAGTAGCGGGCGTACTCCTGCGCGGGACCGAGCCACAGGGCGGCCGTGATACCCGGCCGCATGTCCACCAGCGCCCCGTAGGTGTGGTGCGGGCGCCACCAGTCCCGGATGGTCGCGAAGAAGTTCTGGTTGGCGTCACGCAGCTCCGGGCTGTCCAGCCGATCGCCCAGCAGTAGCGCCGCCTCACCGCGGTGGGTCGCCACCCAGTTCAGGTGGTTGCGGACACCGCCCCGGATCCCGTCTTCGGCGGTGGCCTGTTCGCGCAACATGGCCAGGAAACCCACCTGGTACTCAGCCATGAGCTGTGCGTAGACCGCCGCCGCCAACGCGGGCTTGTCGGGGAAGTGATGGTAGAGCGATCCGACGCTCACCTCGGCCTCGCGCCGCACCTCATCCAGCGTCGGCGCGATGGTCCCCTCGGCAGCGAAACGACGACGCGCAACCGAGATCAACCGGTCTCGCGCACCTCTGGCCCTGGACGGTCCCACGAGAAATATTCTAGCAAAACCGAGGAATCCTCTAGAGCCCTGTCACTCCGCCTGATAGAGGATTCCGCGACCGATCGCCTCCCGCACCTCCGGCAGTGCGGCCTGCGCCAGGGCATCGGAATCCACCCCGTGATGGGCGGCGAGCAGCTGGATCAACGTTCCGAGTGGCACCTCGCCGCGACAACCTGCCAGCAGCGCCCGCAGCACCTCGTCGACGCCGATCACCGCGGCCGGGCCGCCCGGGCGGCGCACCGCGGCCCCGACCTCCTGCCAGCCCTCTGGTCCTGGGAGCGACTGCTCCTCCAGGAAAACCGGCGCCGTGGACAGCCGGGCCGCCAGCAGCGCATCGTCGGAAGTGTCGCGCAGGTAGACCCGCCGGGCGAAGAACGCGTCCACTTCCGAGCCGGTGAGCGCCTCGTCGGCGCCGGTGATCTCCTCGAGGATCTGCTCGGGCGGTTCCCCGTCGCGCGGGACCCGCAGCGAGATCATGCCCATGCCGATTCCGGCGATGCCCTGTTCGGTGAACCAGTCGAGCCATTGCCCGCCCCGCTGCGCCTGCCGTTCGAGATCCTCGCCCGCATCGGCCAGCCACAGCGACACGTAGCTGACCGGGTCGGCCAGTTCGCGCTGCACCACCCAGGCGTGCAGGCCGGTCCCTGCCAGCCAGCCACGGACCCGGTCACGCCACTCCTGGCCGTCCCGCACGATCCAGTTGGCCATGATGTGCGCGGTACCGCCCGGCGACAGATGATCGCCGACCTGCTCGATGAGGCTCTGGCACAACGCATCCCCGGCAAGACCCGAGTCGCGGTAGATGTAGTCACGGGCGCCGGAGCCCACCACGAAGGGCGGGTTCGACACGATCAGATCGAAACGCTCACCGGTGACCGGCTCGAACAGGCTGCCATGCCGCAGATCCCACGCCATACCGTTGAGCCGCGCGGTCATCGCCGCCAGGGCCAGAGCCCGCTCGTTGGTGTCGGTTGCGACGATCTCGTCGCTGTGCGCATTCAAATGCAGAGCCTGGATACCGCATCCGGTGCCGAGATCGAGCGCGCGGCCGGCGGGGTTGCGCGTCACCGCACGGGCCAGTGACACCGACGCCCCACCGATGCCCAGCACATGGTCGTGGCGCAACGGCCCACGCCGCACCGCAGCGTCCTGATCCGACACCACGTAGAAGTCCCGCTCGCCGTCACTGTGCGGCCGGATGTCCAGGGCCGCCCGCACCCTGTCACCGTTGAACTCCAGAACGCCATTGGCGGCCAACGTCTGCACGCTGACGGACGGGAACGCCGCCTCGACCGACGGCGGCGTCTCCTCGGTGCCCAGCAGCAGAAGACGCACCAGCACACCCAGGCGCTGGCGGTCGGCCGGCACGGCATGGGTGACCCGCAGTGCGGGCCACCACACCCCCCGGCTCAGCGCCGCGTTGGCGTCGGCGCCCAGCAGATCGGCCACGCCGTCGGTGGTGAACCCGGCCGAGCGGAGGTCGGCACCGATCGCGTCGACGACGTCTACATCAACGCCGCCACCCCCGAAACCGCTCAAAACAACCCCATCTCTTCTTCGGGCCCCGCCGGCTCGATGAGCTCCGGGCCGTTGTTGCGGACACTGTTGACCAGTCGCGACACCTCGCGAACCGCGATCCGGTCCAGATCCCCGTGGCCGCGCAGCAGCCCCTCGTCGATCGGCGCGTCGGGATCCATCCAGCGGTCCCAGTCAGTCGCACTGATGGTCAGCGGCATCCGATCGTGGATCTCGGCGAGCGGACCGGCCGCATCGGTGGTGATGATCGTGCAACTGAGCAGGGGCGGCGCGTCCCTGGGGGCCCCTTGGGGGCGCCACGTGGTCCACAGCCCCGCCATGAACAGCAGCTCACCGTCGGCGCCGTACATGTAGTACGGCGTCTTGGCTTTCTTGTTTGCGTCCGGATTCGGCTTCCACTCGTACCAGCCGTCCATCGGGATCAGGCAGCGCTTGTTCTTGGCGGAGTTGCGGAATGCCGCTGAGCTGGTGACCTTGTCGGCGCGCGCGTTGATCAACAACGGGCCCTTGGTGTCGGGGCCGCCGCCCTCGGCGGTTTTCACCCACGGCGGGATCAGTCCCCAGCGCATCGAGCGGACGCGGCGCGTCGACTCGTCGGTGGGTTCGCTGTGCCGTTTGACCACGCTGCTGATGGTCGTGGTGGGCGCGACGTTGTAGTTCGCGCCCGCGACATCCTTGTCCCCCGAGCTCGCCGTGCTCGACGTGCTCTCGTCGATGGCCTGGATTTTCTGCGCCAGCAGCGCGGGATCGGTGGTCACCGCGAAACGTCCACACATAGTGCCCATGGTTGCAGAATCGGCGGACAAGGCAGGATGTAGTGCGTGAGCGCGCGTGAGGAACAGTGGGAGCACTGGCCGGCTCCGTCGACGACAACCCCGGTCGATGCCACGGTGACGGTGCCCGGTTCGAAGTCTCTGACCAACCGAGCGCTCGTGCTGGCCGCGCTGGCCACCGCACAGGGCCCCTCGACGGTCCGCGGCTCGCTGCGTAGCCGCGACACCGATCTGATGATCGACGCCATCCGCACCTTGGGTGTCACCGTGCAACCGGCCGAACACGACGACACCGAGTTGACGGTCAGCGGCGGTATCGCGCCGGCCACCGATGCCCGGGTCGACTGCGGACTGGCCGGCACTGTGCTGCGGTTCGTGCCGCCGGTCGCAGCGCTGAGTACCACCTCGGTGACGTTCGACGGCGATGAGCAGGCCCGGTCCCGGCCCATCGCCCCACTACTCGACGCGCTGCGCGGTCTGGGGGTGGATGTCGATGGTGACGCGCTGCCGTTCGCGGTGCGCGGCCGTGGCGCCGTGGCCGGCGGCACGGTCGAGATCGACGCCTCGGGCTCCTCGCAGTTCGTCTCCGGGCTGTTGCTGTCCGGTGCGACGTTCGCCGACGGGCTCACCATCGTGCACACCGGCACCTCGGTGCCCTCGGCCCCGCATGTGTCGATGACGGTGGCGATGTTGCGTGACGCCGGCGTGCTGGTCGACGACTCCGTCCCCAACCGGTGGCGGGTGTCCCCCGGCCCGGTCGCCGCACGGGACTGGAGCATCGAGCCTGACCTGTCCAACTCCACGCCGTTTCTGGCCGCCGCGATCGTCACCGGCGGAACGGTGCGGATCGCCGGCTGGCCGTCGGTGAGCATCCAGCCTGCCGACACGATCCTCGACCTGCTCACGAAGGTGAATGCGACTGTTCACCAGCGTGATTCACATCTGGAAGTCAGTGGCGCCGAAGGCTACGACGGGTTCGACGCCGACCTGCACGATGTGGGCGAGCTGGCCCCCACCGTCGCCGCACTGGCCGCGCTGGCCCGTGACGGCGCGACGTCGCAGCTGCGGGGCATCGCGCATCTGCGCGGGCACGAGACCGACCGGCTGGCGGCACTGACCACCGAGATCAACGGGCTCGGCGGCGACTGCCGCGAGACCGAGGACGGCCTGCTCATCACGGCGCGGCCGCTGCACGGCGGTACCTGGCGCTCCTATGCCGACCATCGGATGGCCACGGCCGGCGCGATCATCGGCCTGCGGGTGCCCGGTGTGGAGGTGGAGAACATCGCGACCACGGCCAAGACCCTGCCGGACTTCCCGTCGATGTGGGCGCTGATGCTGGCGGGCGACCCGCCTGTGAGGGGGAAGTAAGCCACCTTGGGAGCGCGGGATTACGACGAGTCCGATGTCCGGATCAGGCCGGGTAAAGGCTCGCGTCCGCGCACCAAGACCCGGCCGGACCACGCCGATGCCCAGTCGGCGATGGTGGTCACCGTCGACCGTGGCCGGTGGGGCTGTGCGCTCGACCGCGACCCGCATCACCGCGTGGTCGCCATGCGGGCCCGTGAACTGGGCCGCACCCCGATCGTGGTCGGCGACGACGTCGACATCGTCGGCGACCTGTCCGGGCGGCCCGACACCCTGGCCCGCATCGTGCGCCGCGGTGAGCGCCGAACAGTGTTGCGCCGCACCGCCGATGACACCGATCCGACCGAACGTGTCGTGGTCGCCAATGCCGATCAGCTGCTGATCGTGGTGGCGCTGGCCGACCCGCCCCCGCGCACCGGGTTCGTTGAACGAACACTGATCGCCGCCTACGCCGGAGGGCTGAAACCCATTCTGTGCCTGACGAAGTCGGACCTGGCCCCGCCGGAACCCTTCGCTGCACAGTTTGCCGACCTGGACCTGACCATCGTCAACGCCGGCCGAGAAGATCCCCTGGAGGCAGTCGCCCCGCTGCTGATCGATCAGGTCACCGTGTTCCTCGGCCACTCCGGGGTCGGCAAGTCCACCCTGGTGAATCGTCTTGTCCCAGAGGCAGACCGGGCAACCGGCGAGGTTTCCGGGGTGGGCAAGGGCAAGCACACCTCCACTCAGTCGGTGGCGCTGCCGCTCGATGGAACCGGTTGGGTGATCGATACCCCGGGGATCCGCTCGTTCGGCCTGGCCCACATCCAACCCGATGACGTGATCCTGGCGTTCTCGGACCTGGCGGAGACCATCGACGACTGTCCGCGCGGGTGCGGCCACATGGGCCCGCCCGCCGACCCGGAGTGCGCCCTGGACAATTTGTCCGGCCCGGCGGCCGGCCGCGTCGCGGCCGCTCGTCGCCTGTTGGCGGTTTTGAAGGAAGCCTGATCGCTTCCCGCGTACCGCTGGGCGGCACATCGCGCAAATCCACCGCCGCGGCGCACTAGGGTCGCTGATTGTGGCTACTTATGTTCTCACCGGCAGCGCCTCGGGACTTGGCGCTGCGACCAAGAAACGGCTGGAGTCCGACGGACATCGGGTGATCGGCGTCGACCTGCACGATGCCGACGTGAACGTGGACCTGAGCACCCCGGACGGGCGCGCGGAGGCGATCGCGAAGGTCACCGAGCTGGCCGGCGACGGTATCGACGGTTTCGTCCCGTTCGCCGGGCTGGCCGCCGCAGCCGGCCGTCCGGCGCACCTGCTGATCGCCGTCAACTACTTCGCGGCGGTCGAGCTGCTGGAAGGTCTGCGCCCGCTGCTGGCCAACAGCGAGAACGCTTCGGTGGTACTGATCAGCTCGAATTCGACTACCAGCCAACCAAATTGGCCGGTCGAGATGGCCGAGGCCTGCCTCGCCGGCGACGAGGTCGGCGCCAACACCGTCGCCTCCACCTATGGCGATTTCGCGGCGCTGCAGGCCTACCCGGCCACCAAGGCCGCACTGGCGTACTACGCGCGCACCAAGTCCGCGGAGTACATCGCCGAAGGCATCCGGCTCAACGCGATCGCACCCGGGCTCATCGATACGCCGATGACCCAGGAGGGGCGCAAGGACCCACTGACCGGCGAGGCGATGGAGCAGTTCCTCAAGACCATCCCGGCCGGACGCGGCGGGCGGCCCGAAGAGGTGGCCGCATTGGTGGCGTTCCTCCTCGGCCCCGAGGCGGGTTACTTCGTCGGGTCGGTCATCTTCATCGACGGCGGTACCGACGCCGCGTTCCGCGGGAAAGACTGGCCGAAGGTCTGGGAGCTGAATATGTGACGCGCCCCGGCGAGGTCAAGCCAGCTCAGTGCTTGGTCTTGGCCTCGTCGGCCGCTGCCTGCTGCTGCTGCTGTTCGGCCTGCTGCTTGGCCGCCGCGATGGCGGCGCGTCCCTCCGGGCTGGCGGCCGAGTTGCCCGGCGTCTTCGCCGACGCCACCCCGGCATTGCAGTTGAGGTTTAGCAGCACGGTGTCGGTGACCGGTGCGAAATTGTCACCCTTGTGCCAGGACGCCTTTTCCGAACTCGTCACCACGCAGTCGTCGTCGGATTCCGAATCACCGGAGCGGGTCGCGATGACACCCTTCATGCCGGAACCGGCCAGCGCCGACTGCACGTCAGAGTACTTCTGGCCCGCGTAATCGTCGGCCGCGGCGACACCGGTGGCCAGCGCACCCATGGGGACGACCGAGGCACAGAGCACCATGGCAGCCGCGCCGAGCTTCCTCTTCACGAGCGACAGAGTATGAGCGACGGCTGCGAGGAACCTGGGAGTACGTGGGGCGATTGCTTGGAATATGGCATCCGGTCAGACACGAATGTGGGCTTGCGCTCTCCGATCCCGACGGATCCTCGAACACAAGCCCACATTCGATGAAGAAACTGGATGAAGCTACTTGCGGCGCCAGCCCCGCACCGTCTCGATGGCCGTCTTCAGGCCACGACGGCGTCCGGTGTCGGGATCGGTGACGCCGTAGCCTTCGAGCTCCGTGAACATCCGCTCACTACGAGTTTCCGGGGCGTTGTCGGCCGTGTCCTTCAGGAACCGGTCCGGCAGCGACAGCTTGGCGATCGTGCGCCAGGTCTTGCCGTACTGCACCAGGAACGGTCCCGTGGTGTAAGGCAGGTCGTACTTGTCGCACAGCGCCCGCACCCGGACCGCGATCTCGGCGTACCGATTGCTCGGCAGATCCGGGAACAGGTGATGCTCGATCTGGTAGCTCAGGTTGCCGCTCATGAAGGCCAGCGCCCGACCCGAGTCGAAGTTGGCACTGCCCAGCATCTGCCGTAGGTACCACTGCCCGCGGCTCTCACCGACCATGTCGGTCTTGGTGAATTTCTCTGCGCCATCGGGGAAATGGCCGCAGAAGATCACCGCGTTGGCCCACACGTTGCGGATGACGTTGGCCACCGCATTGGCCTTCAAGGTGGACTTGAAGGTCGCGCCGGGCGACAGCGACGTCAGCGCCGGCCACACCACATAGTCCTTGGCCAGCTGATGGCCGGCCTTGACGCCGAACTCGCGGACCCGGACCAACGTGGCGTTGCGATTGTCGCGGCCCTTGAAGATCTTGCCGAGCTCCAGGTGCTGCAGCCCCACGCCCCACTCGAAGCCGATCGCGAGGAGGGTGTTGAACAGCAGGTTGCCGTAGAGGTTGAACGGCTTCCACCTGGCATCCCGGGTCACGCGGATGACGCCGTAGCCCACGTCATCGTCCATGCCGAGGATGTTCGTGTACTTGTGGTGCATGAAGTTGTGGGTGAACCGCCAGTGCTTGGACGCCCCGCTCATGTCCCACTCCCACGACGAGGAGTGAATCTCGGGATCGTTCATCCAGTCCCACTGGCCGTGCATGACGTTGTGGCCGATCTCCATGTTCTCGATGATCTTGGCCACGCCCAGGGTTACGGTGCCCGCCCACCACGCCGAACGCTTGGAGCTCGCCGCGAGCATGACGCGGCCGGCGACGTCGAGCGCACGCTGTGCCGCGATGGTGCGGCGGATGTAGCGCGCATCGCGTTCACCGCGGGAGTCTTCGATGTCCTGCCGGATCGCGTCGAGTTCTATGCCCAGGTTCTCGATGTCGGCATCGGTCAGATGCGCGAATGCGGGAACGTCGGTAACTGCCATCGTCAGCCTCCTCTCAATTACCTACGGTAGCGTAACCTACGATTCCGTAGGTTACTAGCCAGTAAAGCCTAGACGTCCAGAACACAGTCGCCGGAAGCAGCCGAAACACACGTCTGGATCCGGGTGCCCGGGTCATGCTCGACACCGGTGCGCAGATCGCGCACATGCCCGTCGACCAGACTCACCACGCACGACTGGCAGATCCCCATCCGGCAGCCGAACGGCATCTGGATACCGACCTGCTCCCCCGCATCCATCAACGGCGTCGCCCCGTCAACGGTGACCTGCTTGCCGGTGCGCTCGAACGTCACCGTGCCCCCGGCGCCATGCGGAGCCGCCCGCGATACCGCGAACCGTTCCAGGTGCAGGCTGTCAGCGATACCGGCCGCCGCCCACACCCGCTCGGCGTCGTTGAGCATGCCTTCCGGCCCGCATGCCCACGCTTGACGCTCACGCCAATCGGGAACCACGTCGCCGATCTGCGCCAGATCAAGCCTGCCCTCGGTCCGTGTACTGCGCAACAGCAGCCGGTAGCCGGGATGCGCATCGTGCAGCGCCGCCAACTCCTGGCCGAACATCACGTCGGATTCCGTTGGCGCGGAATGCACATGCACGATGTCGGTGATCTGGTCGCGGCGCTCCAGGGTGCGCAGCATCGACATCACCGGGGTGATGCCCGAGCCCGCCGTCACGAACAACACCGTTGCCGGCGCCGGATCGGGCAAGACGAAGTTGCCCTGTGGCGCGGCCAACCGCACCACGGTTCCGGGACGCAGGCCGTCGACCAGATGAGTCGACAAGAACCCTTCGGGCATCGCCTTGACGGTGATCGTGATGGTGCGCGCACCTACCGCAGGGGATTTCTCCGGCGTCGAGGTGAGCGAATACGACCGCCAGCGCCACCGCCCGTCGATCAGCACACCGATGCCCACATACTGGCCGGCCTCGTAGTCGAACGAGAATCCCCAACCCGGTTTGATCACCAATGTCGCGGAATCAGCCGTTTCCCGCCGCACCTCGACGACCCGGCCACGCAGCTCCCGCGCCGACCACAACGGGTTGGCCAGCTTGAGGTAATCGTCGGGCAGCAGCGGGGTGGTCACCTGACCGACGATGCGGCGAAGAGCATTCCAGCCGGGACGCCGCGCAGCGCCGGCAATCGTGGGACGGACCGTGTCGGCCACATTGGCCGAGACTTTGATGGAGTTCTTGGCCATGAACCTACGGTACCGTAGGTTACTGCCACGTAGCTAGTCGCACGACTGCTGTTGCAGGTCAGGACACCAAAGTGTTCTTGTACGTTTTCCCGTCCTTCATGATCACCTTGAAGTTGCGTTCCGGATCGGCCACCAGGTCCAGGCGTGCCAACGGGTCGCCGTCGACCAGCAACAGATCCGCCAGTGCACCCTCCTGAACCACGCCCAGCTTGCCGGCGTAGGGGCTGCGCTTGCCCGACATCGCCAGCAGTTCGGCGTTGGTTCCGGTGGCCATCGTCAGCGTCTCGGCGGGCGAGAACCACTTACCGAGACCGGCCAGCAGCGCACCCTGTTTCGGCGCCAGCTGCGGCGAGAACAAGATGTCCGTGCCGAAGGCCGTCTTGAGCTTGTACTTGCGGGCCAACTGGTAGACGTTGTTGACACCGTCGACGATCTCCTTGGCCTTGGCGGCCTCGTCGGAGCCCGGCGGGAACGCACCGATCATCTCGGCCGGGATGGGCTGCGTGCTCAGCCAGATGTTCTTGTCCGCCATCTCCTTTGCCGTCGCCTCATCCATCAGGTGGGCGTGCTCGATGCACGTGACGCCGGCACGGATCGCCTGCTGGATGGTCTGCGGGGTGTAGGCATGCACCGTCACGTACGTGCCCCAGTTGCCGGCCGCCTCGGTGGCCGCCCGCAGTTCGGGTTCGGTGAAGGTGGTGACGTCGAGCGGGCTGTGCGGCGAGGACACCCCGCCCCCGGCGGTCAGCTTGATCTGCGACGCGCCCTGGAACAACTGCTCACGGGCGCGCATCCGCACCTCGTCGGGACTGTCGGCGACCATGGCGGCGCCGAGTTCCTCCTGGCGCGACAGCGGGCCACCCGGATTACGCGGAAGGTCCGCGGGCGTACGGAAATCACCGTGGCCGCTGGTCACCGTGATGATCGCGCCGGACGGGTAGATGCGTGGTCCGTCGATGACCCCTTCGTCGATGGCCTGCTTGAGACCGAAGCTCGGGCCGCCGAGATCACGGACCGTGGTGAACCCGCGCATCAGAGTGTCGTTGGCCTCGGCACCGGCCAACAGGTTGAGGTACCCCGGATCCAAGGTCGTCAACTGGGTCACCGGCGGCCTCACGAGCATCGTGTGCCAGTGGTTGTCGATCAGCCCCGGCATCAACGTCCGGCCGCCGCCGTCGATCACCGTGGCCCCCGACTCTTCCGGCAGCGCCTCGGTGGAGATCCGCTCGATCCGGTTGCCCTTGACCCGCACGTTCGACGGCGCGGACAGCCGATCACTGTGGCCGTCAAAGATTTTGACGTTCCGGAAGTCCGTGATGGCCATCCCGGCGGCAGAAGGTGCCGGAGGCGGCGGCGCCGGCGCGGACTCTGCCGGTCGGTCGGGCTCGGAAGATCCGGCCGATGCGGTGTCGCCGTCACCGGCCGAACACGACACACTGGCCAAGATCACCGCCATCGACGCCAACAGCCCGAATGCGCGCATGAAGATCCTTGCCTCGTCGGTCAGAGCAGTTCGAGCAGGAACGGCAATTCTTGCGGGGCGTACCACGCGAGGTCGTGATCCTGGGCGTCTCCCACCGTGAGTTCGGCGTCCTCATCCCCCAGATCCGCATCGTCGATGGCGTCCACGGCGGCCAGCACCGCCGGCTCCGCATCGGCGTTGTCGACGTACACCGCGACGACGGCGTCGATCGGCAACGGCCCGGACAACCGCACGACGGCGTCGTCGAGGTCGGGCCGGATCGTCACCTCCACATCGGCCCCCGTATCGGCCACCACCACGGCACGGCGCGGCGGCAGGCCCGAGTCCGGCCGCGAATCCGCACCCGCGAGCAACCGCAGCGAGGCCAACGCGGCCTCCCGCAACGCCACCTCGGCGAGTTCGTCGTCGTCGCCCTCGGCGTAGGCCTCCCGCAGCGTCGGGGTGACCGCGAAGGCGGTTCCGTTCACGACGAGCAGGTGGCGGTCGGCGACAAGCTGCTGCAAGGCGACCAGAGTCGTCGGGATGTAGACGCGCACACCGCGACCCTAGCCGTCCTCGGCGTCCTTTCGATCCGCGGCTTGCGGGTCCTTCTCCACCGAAATCACGAAGTCGTCGCCATGCTGGGTGACACCGCTGACCACGGCGCTACTCACCGCCTCCACCGCGTACTGACGACGAACCACCAACGGATCCTGGCGAAGGTCGCGCACAAGTGCCACCGCGAGACCGATCATCACCAGCACGAACGGCACCGCGACGACGATGGTGATCGACTGCAGACCGTTGAGGGCATCGGCACCACCTACCAGCAGCATCACCGCGGCGACCGCACCGGTGGCGACACCCCAGAAGATCACCGTCGGGCGGGTCGGTTTGATGGTGCCGCGCTCGGACAGCGAACCCATCACGATCGACGCGGCGTCAGCGCCCGACACGAAGAAGATGGCGACCAGCACCATCACCACGACGCTGGTGACAGTAGCGATCGGATATTCACCGAGCAGGCTGAACAACTGCCGCTCCTGGCTGCCCATACCTGCGAGGTCCACACCGTTCTGCTGCTCGAAGATGGCCGCACCGCCGAACACACAGAACCAGACCAGCGACACCACGCTGGGCACCAGCAGCACCCCGGTCACGAATTGCCGGATGGTGCGGCCCCGCGAGATCCGGGCGATGAACATGCCGACGAACGGGGTCCAGGAGATCCACCACGCCCAGTAGAAGATGGTCCAGTCCTGGAGCCAGGCGCTGACCGCGGGGCCCTCAGCCCCGGTACGGGCTGCCATCTGCGGGAGGTCTCCCAGGTAACTGCCGATCGCCGTCGGAATCATGTCCAGCATGAACATCGTGGGACCGACCACGAAGATGAACAGGGCCATCGCAACCGCCAGCACCATGTTGGTGTTGGACAGCCATTGAATCCCGCGCGCGACCCCGGACACCGCCGACAGGACGAACGCGATGGTCAGGACCGTGATGATGATGATCAGGATGGCATTGCCGGTCTCACCGATCCCCGTGACGATGTGCAACCCGCTGCGGATCTGCAGCGCGCCGAGCCCCAGTGAGGCGGCCGACCCGAACAGCGTGGCGAAGATCGCCAGCATGTCGATCACCTTGCCCCACGGCCCGTTGGCACGTTTGCCCAGCAGGGGCTCGAACGCCGCACTGACCAGCTGCAGCCTGCCCTTGCGATACACGCCGTAGGCAATGGTCAGGCCGACGACCGCATAGATCGCCCACGGATGCAGCGTCCAGTGGAACATCGTCGTCGCCATGGCGGTCTGCGCGGCCTCGGAATTGCCGGGTGCGCCGGTGCCCGGTGGCGGGGAGGCGAAATGCGACAGCGGCTCGGAGACTCCGAAGAACATCAGACCGATCCCCATACCGGCGCTGAACATCATCGCCACCCAGGACACCGTGCGGAACTCCGGCTCATCGTCGTCACGGCCCAACGGGATGTTGCCGTAACGGCTCATGGCCAGCCAGATCACAAAGACCACGAACCCCGACGCGGTCAGGACGAAAAGCCAACCGACATCGGCCATCACCCAACTGAGCGCGTTCGACGACGCCGCGGCAAGCGAATCCGTGCTGACGAATCCCCAGACCAGGAAAGCGAGAGCGATGGCGGCGGTGACGCCGAAGACCACCCAGTCCACCCCGGCTCGCCGGGTATAGGCCTTCTGCTCCACCGGAACATCGAGCGCCGGATGGTGCGGCACCACATCGGTGACGCGCGACTTGAGCGTGCCTTGCGTTTTCTTTACTGCGGTTTCGTCGGCTTCTTGCGTGTGCTTGTCGGATCTACTTTTTCGTATCTCAGCTGGCATGATCAATTCATCAGACCGCGAATTCCAGCTCAGGTCAAACACGTCATGCGTTTTGCCAGATTTACTTGGCGGCCTCGAGCAACTCGTCAAGAGATTCACGGAACAGGCTCGGCAGGACGTCGACGTCGCTCATCGCGTCACGGTCGGCGTTGATCCCGAAATACAACATGCCGTCGTACGAGGTGACCCCGATGGCCAGAACCTGATTCTGCAGCAATGGCGGCACGGCATAGGTCTCCAGCAGCTTCGTGCCCGCGACATACATCTGCTTCTGGGCCCCGGGCACGTTGGTGATCAGCAGGTTGAACAGCCGCGCCGAGAACCCCGTCGCCACACGAATACCCATGGCGTGCAACGTCGGCGGCGCGAACCCGGACAGGGTCACGATCGTGCGCGCGTCGACCAGGCTGGCCGCGGTGGAATGCGACTCGGTGGCATGGGCGATCTGAGAGAGCCGCACCACCGGGTTGCCCTCACCGACCGGGAGATCGACCAGGAACGGCGAGACCTCGCTGATCGCCTGCCCCGGCCCCGACGAGTCCAGTTCGGCGTCCGGATACACCGACATCGGCGCCATCGCCCGCACCGTGGTGGTCGGGGTCACCGGCTCCCCGCGCGACAGCAGCCAGTTGCGCAGCGCGCCGGCCACCACGGCCAGGACGACGTCGTTGATGTCGCAGTTGTAGCGGGCCCGCACCAGCCGGTAGTCCTCCAACCGATGCTGATCCACCGAGAACCGGCGGTTGCGCGAGACCGTCGTGTTCAGCGGGCTGTTGGGCGCGGTGCCACGCGCCACCGTGCGAGCCACGTCGGCAACCCGGCGACCCACCGCGGCCAATTCGGTGGCACTGGTTGCCACCTCGGTCACGGTGTCCCGCAAGGCGGCCAGCTGGCTGGTCGGCCGGGTGACCCACTCCCCGATCGCACCGAGCATCAACTGGCGGTCGCTGGGCTCGCGGGCCGGAATCCAGATGTCCTCGCCGAACTCCGGCGGCTTCTGCGCGCGGTCGGCGATCACGTGCCCGATCTCGAGTGCGGTCATACCGTTGACCAGCGCCTGGTGCGTCTTGGTGTAGATCGCGATGCGGTTCTTGGTCAACCCTTCGACCAGGTACATCTCCCACAGCGGCCGGGTCCGGTCCAACGGCCGCGAACCCAGCCGGGCGATCAGGTCATGCAGCTGAGCGTCGCTGCCCGGAGAAGGCAGCGCCGAGCGCCGGATGTGGTAGGTGATGTCGAAATCCCGGTCGTCCACCCACACCGGCCGGGCCAGGCCCAACGTCACCTCACGCACCTTCTGCCGGTAGCGCGGAATCTGCGGCAAACGGTGCTCGACGGTCTCCAGCAGGGTCTCGTAACTCAAGCCGGCACGCGGCTTCCGCAGGATCGACAAGGATCCGACGTACATGGGCGTGGCGGTGTTCTCCAAGTGGTAGAACGCTGCGTCGGAAGCCGACAGCCTGCTCACCATGCGGCGCCAACCTCCCCCATCTCGCTCCGCTCGAACCCCGTCACGTTAACCGGCGATTCTGTCCCCGCGCATCACGGGTACTGCCGCCCGTCAATTTCATCCTCCTGGTCACGCCGGCGCCACCCGGACTTCAGACCGAAATCACCGAAAGCTCCCATCTCCCGTCGCCCTCCAGGCTCAACCGGGACCGGTGATGACGATCGACCGTGGACCGGTGCCCCACACTGACCACCACGCAATCGGGTAACCGTTTCCGCACCAACCCATACATGGCGTCTTCGAGCCCCTCGTCCAACGCCGATGTCGACTCGTCGAGAAACACCACCCGCGGGCGCACCAGCAACACCCGTGCGATCGAGACGCGCTGTTGTTCGCCCAGCGACAGCACCGACGCCCAGTCGGCTTCTTCCTCCAGGCGTTCGGCCAGGTGCCCGAGGGCCACCGCGCACAACGTGTCCCGCAATTCGCTGTCGCTCACATCGGCAATCGGAAGCGGGTACACGACCGCGGCCCGGAGATCGCCCAGCGGCAGATACGGCAGTTGGGGCAGGAACAGCGTCGCCCATCCCGACGGGTATTCCACCAGTCCTGCTGTCCGCGGCCACAACTCGGCCAGGCTGCGCAGCAGGGTGGTCTTACCGCACCCGGACGGTCCCTTCACCACCACGCTGTCCCCCGGGTTCAACACCATCGTCAGATCGGTGATCAGCGGACGCCCCTGCAGGTCACCGACCTCCACATCGGTCAGTGCCAGCGATTCCGCCGTCGGACCGACGGCGATCCTGGGCAACTCCCGAGCCCGGCGATCGCTGTCGAGCATCTGGTCGATCCGCATCAGCGCGGCCCGGTACACGGTGAACTCGTCATAGCTGTCCCGGAAGAACGCCATTGCGGCACAGACGTTTCCGAATGCCGCGACGGTCTGCAGCAGACCACCCAGAGTGATCTGACCGGCGAAAAACCGGGGTGCCTGCACGATGTAGGGGATCATGCCGGTCGTCACATCGCCGACGCCGCGGTTCCAACCGTTGAGCCGGAGTTGGGCGAACACGATGCGCCACATGTTGGCGATGATCTCGGCGAACCGGGAGTGCAGCAACCGCCGTTCGCGCTCGGAGCCCCGGTAGAAGGCCACGCGCTCGGCACTGTCCCGCAACCGCACCAACGCGTACCGGAAACTGGCGCTGAACCGTTCGTTGAGGAAGTTCAGCCGCACCAGCGGGCGGCCGATCCAGAACGCGATGACCGTCACCGTGATCGAGAAGATGAATGCCACGAAGACCATCGCCCGCGGAATCACCCAGCCGCCCAACTGCAACGGCCCCGACAGTTGCCACAGCACGCCGGTGAACATGACGATCAGCAGCGACTTGTTGACCGCCCCGACACTCATGTCGACCGACTTGGTGGTGACAGTCTCGACATCGTTCTGGATGCGCTGGTCGGGGTTCTCCACCGGAGGATCCAGGAAGCGGTTGCGGTAGAACGCATCACCGGTCATCCAATCGTCGACCAGGCGGGTGTTGAGCCAGATGCGCCAATGGATGGAGAAGACCCGGCGCAGGAACAGGTCGACCACCGTGTAGATCACCGTGAGCGCCACCAGAATCCCGCTGATCGCAAACGACGTCATGAACGCCTGGCGCGCGGCATCCAGTTTGTCGGCGTCGTGGGTGGCCAGTGCCTCCGAACCGGCCTGGATCGCATTCATCAGATCCGCGTACTGATAGGTGAAGATCACCACCACCCGGGCCGAATACACGGTGTGCCACAGGATGAACGCCAGCAGCGCCCAGGTGCGCCAACTGCCCCGGCCGCGGAAGAACGGGGCGTTGACCCGCCAGAACTGTCGTCCCCACCGGGTGGACCTCGCGATGAGCAGCGCGACTGCAAGGAACACCACGAAGGTGATCACCCACGCCTGCAACGTCCATATCAGCGAGCGCAGCGGCTCGGCCGGCCAATCGATACTGGGCTCAACCATCTGTCCCCCTGGTCAGTGCCCGAGGTGTGCGTCACCGTCACGTTATCCGGCAAAACCGATGGCCCCATGATCCGTGCTTTCGGCACGCCGAACGCATGCGATCATGGGGAGGTCTGCACCTCTCCAGCAGATGTCGTCCATGATGCCGACCGCTGGAGGTTGCCTGTGCCCATCCCGAAACTCACCGCGCTGACCGCCCCGGTGATCGACTGCGAGCCGCCCGCGCTGCCGCTGGGAGCCGCACCGGCTTGCACGGCGCCGACCGTGCTGCACGGGCCTACCCCGCGCCGGTTGCGGCTGGCCATTCCCGAGCCGGAACGGCGACTGCAGCCCGGCGCCGCGCAGTTCACCGACATGGCACTGCGCCGGGTCCTCGAAGTCCTCGATCGGCGCAGGCCGCCGGCTCAGCTGAGGTCGTTGATGAGCCAACTCGTGCTCGACGCAGTCATCGCCGCCGCCAAGTCCCGCCACCCGACCACAGCGAGCCTGCGCCGGGTGGGGCTGCGCCCGGCAGCCTCATCAGAGGCCGCCGAGCTGTTCGCCACCTACACCCGCGGGGCCCGGGTGCGCGCCATCGCCGGCCGTATCGAATTACGCAGTGGCCGTTGGCAACTCACTGCGCTGCAGTTGGGTTAGCTCTTGCGGTGCGACTTCGCCGGCCGGCCGGTCTTGGCCTGCTTGCGGGCCGCTTCACGACGCTCACGCCGGGTGCCACCACCGGTCGGCGCGGAATGCCGTCCGCCGCCCGAGCGCTGCACCTCCGCGGTGCCGTCCTCGGACGGTCCGGTGTAGGTCAGCGGCGGTGCTTCGGTCTCGATCCCTTTCGCACGCAACGCCGGCGCGGGGCGCTCCTTGGTGGCCACCGCACCCGACTCCGGATCAGCGGCCGTGGCCTCCCCGGCCTTTGCCGCGGCGGCCGCAGCGAACTCGGCCAGCCCGCTGGGCGCAGCCACGGGTGCGACTTGAGCGCTGGGGGGAGCCGGCGCGGCCTCGACCTGAACGTTGAACAGGAATCCGACGGACTCCTCCTTGAGCGCGTCGAGCATGCCGACGAACATGTCGTAGCCCTCGCGCTGGTACTCGACCAGCGGGTCGCGCTGGGCCATCGCCCGCAGGCCGATGCCCTCCTTGAGGTAGTCCATCTCGTAGAGGTGTTCGCGCCACTTGCGGTCGATCACGTTCAGCAGGACGTTGCGCTCCAACTGACGCATGGCGCCCTCGCCGGCCAGCTCTTCGAGCTGCTTCTCGCGCTCGGCGTAGGCGCGGTCGGCGTCGGCGATCAACGCCTCGAGCAGCTCCTCGCGGGTCAGCTCACCGGGCTCACCGACCGCGTCGGAGTCGACCAGATCGTGGTGGTCGATGCCGACCGGGTACAGCGTCTTCAGCGCGTCCCACAGCTTGGCCAGATCCCAGTCCTCGGCGTAGCCCTCGGCGGTGGCACCGTCGACGTAGGCGGTGATCACGTCGACGAGCATGTCGTGGGCCTGCTCCTGGAGGTTCTCGCCCTCCAGCAGCAGCCGCCGTTCCTTGTAGATGACCTTGCGCTGCTGGTTCATCACCTCGTCGTACTTGAGGACGTTCTTGCGGACCTCGAAGTTCTGCTGCTCGACCTGCGTCTGGGCGCTCTTGATGGCGCGGGTCACCATCTTGGCCTCGATCGGCACATCGTCGGGCAGGTTCAGCCTGGTCAGCAACGACTCCAGCGTTGCGCCATTGAACCGTCGCATCAACTCGTCGCCCAGCGACAGGTAGAACCGGGACTCGCCCGGGTCACCCTGGCGGCCCGAGCGGCCGCGCAGCTGGTTGTCGATACGCCGGGACTCGTGGCGCTCGGTGCCCAGCACGTACAGCCCACCGGCGTCGGTGACCTTCTCGGCCTCCTTGCCGGCCTCTTCCTTGATGGCCGTCAGGGTGTCGTCCCAGGCGGCCTCGTACTCCTCCGGGGTCTCCACCGGGTCCAGGCCCTTTTCGCGCAGCCGCTTGTCGGCCAGGAAGTCGGCGTTGCCGCCGAGCACGATGTCGGTACCGCGACCGGCCATGTTGGTGGCGACGGTGATGGCGCCGAGCCGGCCGGCCTCGGCGATGATGTTGGCCTCTTGCTCGTGGTACTTCGCGTTCAGGACGTTGTGCGGAATCTTGCGCTTGGTGAATTGCCGCGACAGGTACTCGGAGCGCTCGACGCTGGTGGTACCGATCAGCACCGGCTGACCCTTTTCGTAGCGCTCGGACACGTCGTCGACGACGGCGATGTACTTGGCTTCCTCGGTCTTGTAGATCAGGTCGCCCTGATCCTGACGGACCATCGGCCTGTTGGTCGGGATCGGCACCACACCCAGCTTGTAGATCTCGTGCAGCTCGGCGGCCTCGGTCTCGGCCGTGCCGGTCATGCCGGACAGCTTGTCGTAGAGGCGGAAGTAGTTCTGCAGCGTGATGGTGGCCAGTGTCTGGTTCTCGGCCTTGATCTCGACGTGCTCCTTGGCCTCGATCGCCTGGTGCATGCCCTCGTTGTAGCGGCGTCCCAGCAGCACACGGCCGGTGAACTCGTCGACGATGAGCACCTCGCCGTCGCGGACGATGTAATCCTTGTCGCGCTGGAACAGCTCCTTGGCCTTGATGGCGTTGTTCAAGTAGCTGACCAGCGGCGAGTTGGCGGCCTCGTAGAGGTTCTCGATGCCCAGCTGGTCCTCGACGAACTCCACACCCAGCTCGTGCACACCGATGGTGCGCTTGCGGATGTCGACCTCGTAGTGGGTGTCCTTCTCCATCAACGGGGCCAGCCGGGCGAACTCGCTGTACCAGTTGGAGGCGCCGTCGGCGGGGCCCGAGATGATCAGCGGGGTACGTGCCTCGTCGATGAGGATCGAGTCGACCTCGTCCACGATCGCGAAGTTGTGGCCACGCTGGACCATGTCGTCGGTCGAGTGCGCCATGTTGTCGCGCAGGTAGTCGAAGCCGAACTCGTTATTGGTGCCGTAGGTGATGTCGGCGGCATAGGCCGTCCGGCGTTCCTCCGGGGTCAGGCCCGAGAGGATGACACCCACGTCGAAACCCAGGAACCGGTGCACGCGACCCATCCACTCGCTGTCGCGTTTGGCCAGGTAGTCGTTGACCGTGACGACGTGCACGCCCTCGCCGCCCAGCGCGTTGAGGTAGGCGGGCAGCACCGCGGTCAGGGTCTTGCCCTCACCGGTCTTCATCTCGGCCACGTTGCCGAAGTGCAGGGCCGCGCCGCCCATGATCTGGACCTCGAAGTGCTTCTGGCTCAGCACCCGCCAGGCGGCTTCACGGGCCACGGCGAACGCCTCGGGCAGCAGGTCGTCGAGGTCCTCGCCGTCGGCGATCCGCTTCTTGAACTCGTCGGTCTTGGCTCGCAGCTCGGCGTCCGAGAGCTTCTCCATGTCGTCGGACAAGGTGTCGACATAATCGGCCACCTTCTTGAGGCGCTTGACCATGCGGCCTTCACCGAGACGGAGCAACTTCGACAGCACGCTATTTCCCCTGTGGGTTCGATGGATCCCATGGGCGGGATCGCTCGGGCTTAGTTGGCCTCCATCGTAGGTGACCGGTCGAAGTCGCTGGTTCTGCTGGCGCGAAGAAACAAAATCGCACCCCGGATTGCTCCGAGGTGCGATTTCGTTTCTTCGTGTCTACCCGAGACGCACTACGCCAGGCGGATCAGCCCGTAGTCGTAGGCATGGCGGCGATAGACCACCGACGGCCGATCGCTCTCCTTGTCGTGGAACAGGAAGAAATCGTGGCCTACCAGCTCCATTTCATAGAGGGCGTCGTCGACCGTCATCGGCCTCGCCGGGTGTTCCTTGGTCCGCACGATCCGGCCAGGCTCGTGGTCGTCGAGGCCATCCGCCAATCCGGCGTCGGCCGTCGACGTCGGTTGGGCTTCGAACACCGCCTCGTGCGCGGTCGCTTCGGCAAGCGAGACCGGGGTCTTGTCGCCGTAGTGGATCTTGCGCCGGTCCTTGCTGCGGCGCAGTCTGCTCTCGAGTTTGCCGGCCGCTGACTCCAAAGCGGCATAGAAGCTGTCAGCGCAGGCCTCGCCGCGCACCACCGGGCCACGGCCGCGGGCCGTGATCTCGACGTGCTGGCAGTTCTTGCGCTGACGGCGGTTACGTTCGTGGTCGAGCTCGACGTCGAACAGGTAGATGGTGCGGTCAAACCGCTCCAGGCGCGACAACTTCTCCGAGACGTAGATACGGAAATGGTCTGGAACTTCGACGTTTCGACCCTTGACCACAACTTCTGCGTTCGGCTCCGGGGTGGTGTCGCCGACCTGCTCGTCGGGGTCGACCACCATGGTGGCGCTTGTTTCCGGGGAATGGGTTGACATACTCGGCAACTCGTTTCTCTCAGTTGTCACACGCTCACGCGTGCCCTACTTCTCAACGAATCGTGATCGTGCCGACGGGCCGGAAAATTTGCTCCACCCATCGGCGAAAGGTGTCGGGTACTCACCTCCTACCGTTCAGCGGTGAAGTGGCGCTGCGTTACGGGAGCGCCGCCGTGAGTCATTCACGGGTGGTTGCTGCCGACGGTAGTCCGTGTTCACCCACTCGTGCCACCAATTTCAAATACGTGTTTTCAGTTCTTCATGTGGGTTTGATCGCAGCGAAATGACGCGTGCGTCAGGCATGCGAAATCGCCAGCACAGCGGACACCTGAGCCCCGGCGCGCGTGAGCATCCGCACCGATTCGGCGGCCGTCGCCCCGGTGGTGACGATGTCGTCGACCAACACCAACTCACCTGCAACCGGTCGGATCAGACGCACCCGGCCGGCGATGTTGCGCTGACGTGCGGCGCTCGACAGGCCCACCGAATCACGCACCCACGGCCGCAGGCGCAGCGCCGGTACGACGCGCACACCTGGCAGACCGGACGCCGCCGACGTCGCGATCCGGCCGACCGGATCACCTCCGCGGCGACGCGCTGCCGCACGCCGGGTGGGCGCGGGTACGACGGTCACCGGAGTGCCGACGATGCCCCAGGTCAGCAGGTGCTGAAGGCCGGTACTCAGCGTGCCGGCCAGCGGGGTGATCAGGTCGGTACGGCCGTGCTCCTTGACCGCCACGATGGCGCGCCTGCGGACACCGGCGTGGCGTCCCAGCGCGAAGACCGGGACTCCCGGATCGGTCCGCGGAGTCACCAGGTGCGGCTCGTCGTCAGCGACGCCGAGTTGTGCGGCACACGACGCACACCACCGGGTCGACGGCGCCCCGCAGCCGCCACACTCCAGCGGCAGGATGAGGTCGAGCATGCCGGCAGTCTGCGCGCCGGCACCGACATCGCCGGTTTCCACTTCGCCGCTTTCCACACCTGGGTCATGGATCCGGGCGGGTGCACAGCCCGGGTGCAGAAACCGGCGCGGCAGCGGCTCAGCCGGGCAGCACCGGCAGCGAGCCGGGAACCATCAGCGGGCGCACCTCGACCCAGCCGGGGTTGCCCTCACTGGCCGACGCGGAAAGCTGCATCACGCCGCGTTGGTCGGCGACGTACACGGTCGACGGATTGGCGGCCACCGTGGACACCGGGGCCACCAGGTTGCTGCTGGGCCCGTCCGAGTTCACCCCGTCGAGGTTCACATACGAGACGGGGTGGGTCGGGTCGGTCCGGCTTACCACGATGTCGTCGCCGGTACGCCAGGACAGCGACACCACGCTGTTGCCCAGACCGAAGCCGAGGCGCCGCGGATAGGTGAGCAGGAACTGTCCCTCGGGCGTTCGCTCGATCCCGGCCAGGATCACCTGTCCACCTATCACCATCGCCGCGCGGGTGCCGTCGCGAGAGAGCTGCAATTCGGTGATCGGACCCGGATAGCGGGTGGATACCGCGGCCACATCGACCGGAATGCGCGCCGGCACACCGGATGCGTCACGGATGGCACGCACCACGTTGGCATTGTCGACCACCACCCACACGGCCTGGTCGAGCGACCAGCTGGGCCGGGTCAGGGTGCGGCCTTCGATGGCCATGGCGGTGGGCCCGCCCAGCGGCCCCATCCACAGCGAGGCGGCGGTGGCCTCCGGCGCATCCGGCAGCACCACGACCGAGGCCGCGTCCTGACCGTTGCGCGACACCGAGGCCGACATCTGATTTGGCGCCGAGCCGAACGCCCCGGCAACCCGGCTGGTGCTCTGCCCGTCCAGCGCCACCAGTGAGCCGCCCACCAGCGCATGCAGGCCGGCGGCGGCACCGGGCACCGCCCCCGGGTCGGCGGCCGCGACGTCGGAGGTCTCCCATCCGTCGGTGAACCGATCGTCCAGCGGTGCACCGTCCGCGTTGATGACATAAGGCCCGCTGATCCCGGCCCGCGACAGGGTCCAGATGACCTGTGCGGCAAGCAGTTGACGACTGTGCGGATCGGTGGTCGAGAGGTTCTGTAGGTCGATCCGGGCACCGCCGTATCCGCGGCCCACCCCGGTCTTGCCACCGTCGGCCCGGGTCACCGGACCGCGCAGCTGCAGTGGCGCTTCGAGCAGGTTGCGCACCGTCCTGGCCATCTCCGGACGTGGCCCGGCCACCAGTTTGGAGATGAGCTCGGTGGCCAACTGGTCGGGATCGGAGACCGCGACGTAGCGCGGATCGGGCACGACCGTGGTTCCGGTCGGGTCGACGAAGTAGAGGGTGTTGCGCTTGTACGTCGACTGAAACTGTTGCCAGTCAAGGAAAACGCCGTTGGGCAGCTTGTCGATCCGCCAGCCGCCCGGAGTCTGGACGAGCTCGATCGGACCAGGGTCCGGCAGTGCCCCCTCCCCTGTCTCGAACACTCCCATATCGGACAGGGATCCGAGGATGTCCGCCCGCATATTCACCGAAACCCGGTCCGAGCCACGCGTTTCGACGAACACCACCCGATCGAGCAGCAGC
The DNA here is from genome assembly GCF_004762045.1 of Mycobacterium sp. DL99. Lineage (GTDB taxonomy): Bacteria > Actinomycetota > Actinomycetes > Mycobacteriales > Mycobacteriaceae > Mycobacterium. The sequence goes on along the minus strand of NZ_SJOM01000007.1, from coordinate 1,911,767 downwards.
GCGCTGCCGGCGTCGTCCCATGAGCTGGAGGCCGACTCGGTCAGAAACTGCCGGGCTGCCAGATGCCGGTTCGCGGGATCGGCAGTGGCCTTGAGGAATTCACGCAGGAGCACGTCGGGGTCCATCCCCGGCGCCGGTTTGGGCAGATTCGGTGGCGCCGGTCTGTCGACCGTGCCGATGGCCTGCGGGGACGATGAATTCGGAATTCCCGCGCACCCGGACACCAGAACTACCAGACCGACGATCACCACCGTCAGCAGGCGCTTCACACGTTCTCCTCAGCATGTTCCCGGTCCCGGTTGGGACTCTGCCGCGACTTCTGCTGGGGCGCAGCTGGTTTGAGCGGCAGCGGGCTGGCGGTCACCTTGTGGCCACGTACCAGCGGCAGCGTCAGGCGGAAGCAGGCCCCCTTGCCCGGTTCACCCCAGGCCTCCAACCGGCCCTGGTGCAGTCGCGCGTCCTCGATGCTGATGGCGAGGCCGAGCCCGGTTCCACCGGAGCGCCGGACCCGCGACGGATCCGATCGCCAGAAGCGGCTGAACACCAGTTTCTCCTCGCCGGGACGTAGGCCGACGCCGTAGTCGCGAACGGTGACCGCGACGGTGTCCTCGTCGGCGGCCATGCGGATTCGCACCGGTTTGCGTTCGGCGTGGTCGATGGCGTTGGCGATGAGATTGCGCAGGATCCGTTCCACCCGGCGCGGATCCACCTCGGCGATCACCTCGTCACCTGGCATGTTGACGTCGAGTTCGACCTCGGCGTCGGCCGCCAGGTGCCCCACGTTGTCCAGTGCGCTCTGCACCGTGGACCGCAGATCGACCGACTCCACCGACAGCTCGGCCACACCGGCATCGTGGCGGGAGATCTCCAGCAGATCGGCCAGCAGCGTCTCGAAGCGATCCAGTTCGTTGACCATCAGTTCGGTGGACCGGCGCAACGCCGGGTCCAGGTCCTCACTGTGGTCGTGGATCAGGTCGGCCGCCATGCGCACCGTGGTCAGCGGGGTGCGCAGCTCGTGGCTGACGTCAGAGGTGAAGCGGCGCTGCAGGTTACCGAATTCCTCGAGCTGCTGGATCTGGCGCGACAGGCTCTCGGCCATGTCGTTGAACGACACCGCCAGCCGGGCCATGTCGTCCTCACCCCGCACCGGCATCCGCTCGGTGAGGTGGCCTTCGGCGAACCGCTCGGCGATCCGCGAAGCCGAACGCACCGGCTGCACGATCTGCCGCGCCACCACCAGGGCGATCGCGGCCAGCAGACCCAACAACACCACACCACCGGTCGCCATGGTGCCGCGCACCAGCGAGATGGTGCTTTCCTCGTTGTTCAGCGGAAAGATCAGGTACAGCTCAAGATTGGGTACCGACGAGGACGCCGGGCTGCCGACGATCAACGCCGGTCCGGAGAACGCATCGGTCTGCACCGTGGCGTACTGGTAACTGACCTGCCCGGCTTTGACGAAGTCCCGCAGCGCCTTCGGCACCTGCTGCACCGGCCCGGCCGCAGCGGCTTCGCGCGGACCGTCGCCGGGAACCATGAGCACCGCGTCGAACGCCCCGGCCATATCCGCGCGGGCATCGGCCTTGCGATCGATCAGGGTGTTCCGGGCCAGCTGCAGGCTGCTGTCGAGCGAGCGGCTCTCCTCACCGCCGACGATGCCGCCGACCGTGATGCGGGCGCGCTCGACCTCCTCGGTGGCGGCCTTGACCTTGACCTCGAGAATCCGGTCGGTGATCTGGCTCGTCAGCACGAATCCGAGAACCAGGATGACCGCGAGCGAGAGCCCCAATGTCAGGGTGACCACCCGCAGCTGCAGCGATCGACGCCACACCATGCTCAGCGCTCTGCCGAGCGTCCCCAATCCGCGCAACAGTGGGCCGGAGCTTCCCCAGCGACCACGGATGCGCCGTCTGGAGCTGAAGATCACGGGGGTCCGGCCTTGTATCCCACTCCTCGAACGGTCAACACCACCTGCGGGTTCTCCGGGTCTTTCTCGACCTTGGCCCGCAACCGCTGGACATGCACGTTCACCAAACGGGTGTCAGCGGGGTGGCGATATCCCCACACCTGTTCGAGCAGCACATCACGAGTAAACACCTGGCGCGGTTTGCGTGCCAGCGCCACGAGCAGGTCGAACTCCAGAGGTGTCAGCGAAATCTGCTCACCCTGACGGGTCACCTTGTGGGCCGGCACATCGATCTCGACATCGTTGATCGACAGCAGCTCGGCGGGCTCGTCCTCGTTGCGGCGCAACCGCGCGCGCACGCGGGCGACGAGCTCCTTCGGCTTGAACGGCTTCATCACGTAGTCGTCGGCGCCGGATTCCAGGCCCAGCACCACGTCGACGGTGTCGGTCTTGGCGGTCAGCATGACGATCGGCACGCCGGAGTCGGCACGGAGCACCCGGCACACGTCGATCCCGTTCATGCCGGGCAACATCAGGTCCAGCAGGACCAGATCGGGCCGCAGTTCGCGGACCGCGGTGAGCGCCTGACTGCCATCGCCGATGACCGCGGTGTCGAATCCCTCACCACGCAAGACGATGGTGAGCATCTCGGCCAGCGATGGGTCGTCGTCGACGACAAGGATCCTTTGCCTCATGGTGTCCATGGTGTCACCCAATCGCGATAAAACCGGGGTACCACACGCGGGTTTCTCGGCTTTATCTGCTGCTTAGCCGACCCGCGAGGGCTGCCGGGTCCACATCCGGGCCCGCGGTGGCCCATCGACCGCACCAGTCGGTGGCGGCCAGGGCGGCGTATATCTCGCCGGTGCGCTGCTGCAGTCCACCGTCGCGTTCGTAGGCATCCTTGGCGCGGTCGGCCTCGGTGTTGGCCCGGTGCTCGGCCCGCTGTGCGGCCAGCTCCGTCGGGACGTCGAGCAGTACCTGCCAATCCGGCCTGGGAAGTCTGAGGCGGTCGAACTCGAGCTCGCGCACCCAGGCCACCGCCTCACCGTCGGCCCCCTGGTGCAGCCGGGCCGCACTGTAAGCGGCGTTCGAGGCGACATAGCGGTCCAGGATGACGACGTCGTAGGCGCCCTGCAGGTGTTCGATCTCCTCACGCGCGCCGGCCCGGTCGAGCGCGAACAGGGTGGCCATCGCGTAGATCGAATCGGCCAGGTCCCCGTGCGCCCCGTGCAGCGCCTCGGCGGCCAGGTCAGCGGGCACCGAATGGTGATAGCGCGGAAACGCCAGGCTGCCGACGGAGCGGTGATCGGCCTCGAACGCCGCTCGCAGGCCGTTGGTCAACGTACGTTTACCCGCGCCGTCGACGCCCTCGATCGCTATGAGCACAGTGGCAGCGTAATCGGTGCGGCGGGTCAGGTTTTGCCACGGTTAGGCTGCTGAGTCGGAGGCTGCTGCCGGTCGAATTCGGAAAATGGGGGGGTCAGGATGTCCAGCGACCAGACAGCGCAGTTGTTCACGATCGCCGCACAAGACGGTGGCGCTCTGCCGCGGGCGCAACTCTTCCGGGCGTTGGCCGGGAAGGAGATGTACTACGCGGCAACCGCCGTCGAAGTGGACGGCCGACGCAAGTTTTCAACCCCGCTTCGCAGACTCGATGACGGCAGTCTTGCCATGCTCGTCTACTCGTCGAAGAGGCACGCTGAGCTACCGCAACATTTCGCCGGTGCGCACTGGCCGACGCTGCTCGAAATTGCGCATGAATCGCTCCAGGCAGACTGGCTCGTGATCACCAATCTCAAGAACGAGACAGTTGCCATTTCGCGTGAGCACATGCCCGCTGTCATCGCCGATCTGAGGGGTGACGAGCTTGAAAAGGCCATCTCCTGCTCGGTTGATGCCAGACCCGAAGATTGGTTTGAATCTGCGCTGGCCGTTTTGCGCGGACGCGAGCTCTACCTCCATCTGCGAGGCAATGCGTCGCCCGGCGCGCAACAGACGATGCACACTTCTGCGGCGGCTGGGCGAAGCGGTTGGATCTTGGCTTACACAACCCGCACCCGCCCGGGTATCACGTACGGCGGCATCACCTGGGAGAGCCTTGTCGACATGACAAGGGGCACAGCGGAAATCCCGGGAGTTCAGATCGTCAACGATGCCGACGACTGGATCATTCTCGGCCGCGACGTCATCTGAGGCCGACTAATTCGGCCGCTGCTGCGGCGGAACGTAACCCGGTGTAAACCCTCGTTCCTGCACGATGAGGTTCAGGCCGCCGAGCGAGCACTCCTCGATGTCGTCGAAGGCGATGTCCGGTTTCAGGTCGGTGTGGAAGATGGGACGCCCCTCGGCGTCGTAGCCGCCGTAGCCCTTGTCGGCGTAGACGTCGACGTACTTCACGATGCCCATCGCGTCGGCGGCCCGACGCGCATATCCCTCACCACCGCCGGACCAGAGCATGATTCGCGTGTTCTTCATGCTCGCCAGGGTGATCAGCAGTGTGCGGATGCGCTCATTGGCAACGTAGGCATCGGTGATGGTGTTGTCACGCAACGTCCCGTCGATGTCGAAGGCGATGGTCACTTCCTTCATTGCCCTGAGCTCCTTCCATAAAGATAGCCATGCTTAGCATTCTTGTCCGGTGCCGTCGCTCGGTGCCCGAGATCGCCCGGCGATCTGCTCACCCCCGGCTCCACCGACCGGAGCACGTACGAGTACACCGATGAAGACGGCAACAAGGTCACGATCCCCTCGGTCGGCGAATCGATCTTCAACAGCCTCGGTCTGGACGTCAAACTCGGCGCCATCGGCATCTCGGTCAACGGCGAGGCGGTAGGCCCGATCGGGGCCCTGCAAGGCCTTGAAGACCGCCGCCGTCAACGACATCGTGAAGAAGCTGCAAGGCATCGCCCCGGAAACTGAGACCGTTGCCGACAGGGCAGCCACAGCCACGACCGTCGACAACGCAGCTTCCGACGCGGGCGCCGCGGCCACCGAACTGATCCACACCACCTCGAACAAGACGGTGGCGGTGCCACTGCCGAGTCCGGCCGACCAGACCAGCCCCGCAGGCGAGGTCACCGGAACCGACGAAAAGGCCGGGGCACAAACGGAATCAGTCGGCGATGCCGATGCGACGAAGCCGAAGTCTCAGACCGGTGCGAAGGTCCTACGGTCCGGACCGGCACGTCGCTCAACACGCAGCCCAAGCTGGTCAAGGATATCAAGGACGCGGTCAAGAACGTCCGCAACGGATTCAATGGACCCAGCACCCGCCAGTCGACCGAATCCACTTCCAGCTCAAGCAGTTCCAGCGCCGGTGCGTACGGCTCCAGCACGTCCGGTTCGGCACGGGCGGGCTCGGACAGCCCGGCCAGGAAGGACGCCGACAGCAAGAGCAAGCACGACAACAAGAAGTAACCAAGCCGGAGTCACGCCAATCCAGGGGGTGACACCACCAATCCGACGTGTGCGCCGGCCCTGGCGGCACTTCTACCATCGCCTTATGAAGCGCGAGCAGCTCACCGATTTCCTGCGGACTCGCCGTGCCCGGCTCAAGCCGGCCGACGTCGGGTTGGTGGTCGGCGGCAGGCGACGGACCCCGGGACTGCGCCGCGAGGAGGTCGCCCTGCTGGCCGGTGTCGGAACCTCCTGGTACACGTGGCTGGAGCAGGGCCGCGACATCAACGTGTCATCGAGCGTGCTGGACGCGATCAGCGCGGCCCTGCAGCTCTCGCAACCCGAACGCTCGCACCTGTATTCGCTGTCGGGGATGAATCCCCCTCCGGCCGGGGAGCACGCGACCGAAGTCACGCCCGAGCTTCTCCACCTGCTCGAGGCGTGGTCGCCGCGACCGGCGATCCTGCAGGACCGGTACTGGAATCTGCTCGCGGTCAACGAAGCGACTCGGCGGGTGTTCGGCTACGGCGACACCGATCGCAACTGCCTCGTCACGTTCTTCACCAACAGCCGGTACCGCGACATGTACGTCCACTGGGCAGCGGCCGCGCCGGGTGTGGTGTCCGCGTTCCGCGCCGACGCGGCACGGTATCCGGACGATGTCCGGTTCGCCGAGATCGTCGATGATCTCGGCGCGGTCAGCCCCGAGTTCGTCGAGCTGTGGGGACGGCACGACGTGGGTCGCCATTCACAGGCGGTCAAGGCCGTGCTGCATCCTCGGGCTGGCGAGCTGGTGTTCGACAAGACAACCCTGGCCGTCACCGATCTTCCGGGCTGGCACCTGGTGCTGTACAACCCGCGACCCGGGACCGGTACCGACGAACGGCTCGACACCCTGGTGCGGGCTCAATCGCGGAACGGCCTGGTCAATTCGGCAAGTTCGTCGAGGTAGCGCAACGCCTCGGTCTCCGCGGCGGCGGCGTCGCGAAAGAAGACGCAATGGTCGACGCCGCCCTCGGCCAACACCTCGAGCTCGCGTCGGGTCAACGGCGTGATCGTGCTCTGCCGGTCGGGCCCCAGGTAGCCACGTTGGTCGGCACCGATCAGCGTCACCGGAATCCGGTCGCGTCCCCGCTCGTCACCCCGCCGCCGAAGTTCCTGCACCCGGGTCACCAACCCCTCAGGTGTGCCAACCAGATTCGGCGCCCACTCGTCCCCGTATTCGAGTACCCGTTGCAATACGGTGGGACCGTTGCCGCCGACGAGCACCGGTACATGAGGCCGCTGGATGGGCTTGGGCCATGAGTAGATCGGGTGGAAATCGACGAACTCGCCGTGAAACTCGGCCTTCTCGGCGGTCCAGATCTCCTTCATCGCCAGCACCCGCTCGCGCATCAAGGCCAGTCGGGTCCTCGGTTCGGTGCCGTGATTGCGCATCTCCTCACGCAACCAACCGGCGCCGACGCCGAGCTGGAACCGACCGCCGGAGAGCTGGTCCACACTCGCCGCTTCCTTGGCGAGCGTGATCGGATCACGTTGCACCACCAATGCGATCCCGGTACCGAGGAGCAGTCGTTCGGTGACGACGGCCGCCGCCGCCAGTGCCACGAAGGGGTCCAACGACCGGTAGTAATCGTGCGGGGGCAGGTCACCTTCGGGCGGTACCGGCCCGGCCACCGGCAGATGAGTGTGCTCGGCAACGAAAAGTGAGTCGAATCCCCGGTCCTCAAGGGCTATCGCCAGTTTCGTGGGCGCCAGGCCCCGGTCAGTGAGGAATGTGCTGACACCGAACTTCATGCCTCCACCGTGCCGCGCGATCGCCGAGCCGAAAAGGGCTCAGTCAACCTGGGACCGCCACCACCACCCTGGGCGTCAGGGAGGTGCCCCAATGCAAAAGTCCCCGAAATCCTTGGATGACGGGGACTTTCGCATCTGCTCGCGCAGAAAGGGAAATCAGTACCGGTAGTGCTCCGGCTTGTACGGACCCTCGACGTCGACGCCGATGTACTCAGCCTGCTCCTTGGTGAGCTTGGTCAGCGAGCCACCCAGCGCCTCGACGTGGATGCGCGCCACCTTCTCATCGAGGTGCTTGGCCAGGCGGTAGACCTCGTTGTCGTACTCGTCGTTCTTGGTCCACAGCTCGATCTGGGCGATCACCTGGTTCGAGAAGCTGTTGCTCATCACGAACGACGGGTGGCCCGTGGCGTTTCCGAGGTTGAGCAGCCGGCCCTCGCTCAGCACGATGATCGACTTGCCCGAGTCGCCGAAGGTCCACTGGTCGACCTGCGGCTTGATGTTCAGCCGCACCGCACCCGACTTCTCCAGGGCCGCCATGTCGATCTCGTTGTCGAAGTGGCCGATGTTGCCCAGGATCGCGTGGTCCTTCATCGCCTTCATATGGTCGAGCAGGATGATGTCGAAGTTGCCGGTCGCGGTCACCACGATGTCGGCGTTGCCGATCGCCTCCTCGACGGTCACCACGTCGTAACCGTCCATCAGCGCCTGCAGGGCGTTGATGGGGTCGATCTCGGTGACCTGCACGCGCGCACCCTGACCGGCCAGCGATTCGGCACAGCCCTTGCCCACGTCGCCGTAGCCGCAGATCAGCACCTTCTTGCCGCCGATCAGCGCGTCGGTGCCGCGGTTGATGCCGTCGACCAGCGAGTGGCGGGTGCCGTACTTGTTGTCGAACTTGCTCTTGGTGACCGAGTCGTTGACGTTGATGGCCGGGAACGCCAGCTCACCCGCGGCGGCGAACTGGTACAGCCGCAGCACGCCGGTCGTGGTCTCCTCGGTGACACCCTTGACCGACGCCGCGATCTTGGTCCACTTGTCCTTCTCCGTCTCAAAGCGCTTGCGCACCAGGGACAGGAAGACCTTCCACTCGGCCGAGTCCTCTTCCTCGGCAGGCGGGACCACGCCGGCCTTCTCGTACTCCGCGCCGCGCAGCACGAGCATGGTGGCGTCGCCACCGTCGTCGAGGATCATGTTCGCCGGCTCACCCTCCCAGGTGAGCATCTGCTCGGCGGCCCACCAGTACTCCTCCAGCGTCTCGCCCTTCCACGCGAAGACCGGGGTGCCCTTGGGATCTTCGGGGGTGCCGTGCGGCCCGACCACCACTGCGGCGGCCGCGTGATCCTGGGTGGAGAAGATGTTGCAGGAGGCCCAGCGAACCTCGGCGCCGAGAGCCACCAGCGTCTCGATCAGCACCGCGGTCTGCACGGTCATGTGCAGCGAGCCGGAGATGCGTGCGCCCTTGAGCGGCTGCACGTCGTGGTACTCACGACGCAGTGCCATCAGGCCTGGCATCTCGTGTTCGGCCAGGCGGATCTCCTTGCGGCCGAAATCGGCCAGCGACAGGTCGGCGACCTTGAAGTCGATGCCGCCCCGGCTGTCAGCCTTCAACTCAGTCATGTAGAGCCCTCTTCCATTCGTGATTGCTTGCCAGCGCACGGGCACGCCGAAAAGCGACGCCACGTGCAGATACCTCTAGCCTGCGGGCTCGCGGGACAGGCGCTCAATGTGTTTTTGACAGCGGCGGCGCTCTGACAGCTAGGGGGTATCTATGACACCGTAGCGCTCGGCGAAGGGCGTCATGAGTCGGGCCAGGTCACCGGCCACATCGTGGTCCGCTTCGGGCGGCATCGACACGTAACTCATCGCCAGCCGCACGATCGCCCGGGCCAGCACCCCGGCGTCCTCGTCGCTGGCTTTCATCCAGCTGTTCTGGAAGGTTCCGGTCAGCCGTTGCGAGCAGCGGGAGATGATCGGCCCGCTGCCGGTGGTGATGATCTGCAGTAGGTCGGGCTTGGACGCACCGGTGAGCAACGAGATCACCAGCGGATCGGCGGCGGACTCGAGGAAGAACGCGCGGAAGCCCTCCAGAAACGCCGCGTGCACTTCGCCGACGTTGTTGGTGATGGCCCCGTCGACCGCGTCGACGAGGCGGTCCGCCAGGCGCATGGCGTATCCCTCGGCCAAGCCCTGGCGTGAACCGAACTCGTTGTAGATCGTCTGACGGCTGATACCGGCGACCTGCGCCACGTGCGACAGCGTGATGGCCGACCAGTCACGGGTCAGCAGCAGCTCGCGCATGCCATCGAGGATCGAATCCCGCAACAGCACTCGCGATGCCTCCGCGTACGGAATGCGCTGCTTTTCTCGCGGCCGACTCACACGGGCGACAATATCGCTTTCCGGGCCGCTATCGAGCGCGTCGCACGAAGCCGTCAAGGCCGTACGACCTCGACCATGTCGAAATCGGCTTTCGCCGCGCCGCAGTCCGGGCAGCTCCAGTCCTCGGGGATGTCGTCCCACCGCGTGCCCGGGGCGATGCCGTCCTCGGGCCAGCCCTTGGCCTCGTCGTACTCGAAACCGCACTGCACGCAGAGGAACAGCTTGTATGGCTCGCTCACGTCACTACTCCTATCGCCTCGAAATCGATCTTCTCCCGGACGGCACAGTCGGGGCAGCACCATTCGTCGGGCACCTCGTCCCACGGAGTTCCGGCCGGAAAGCCTTCGCGCGGAGCACCTTTGGCTTCGTCGTAGATGTAGCCACACCCGGGGCACCGGTAGGCGCTCATGCCGCGGCACCAGTGCCGGAGGCCCCGTACCGGGCCAAGACCTTCTCCCGCAGCCGCGGCTGGATGTTGACCTTGGTGATGTCGCCGTCGTAATGCTCCAGTACCCGGTGGTCCATCAGCTTGCGCCACAACGGCGGTAGATAGGTGAGCCCGATCAGCGAGGCGTACCCGCTGGGCAGATTGGGTGCGCCGTCGATGCTCCGCAGGGTCTGGTACCGGCGTGTCGGGTTGGCGTGGTGATCGCTGTGGCGCTGCAGGTGATACAGGAACAGGTTGGTCACGATGTGGTCGGAGTTCCAGCTGTGCACGGGTGCGCAGCGCTCGTAGCGGCCGCTGGACATCTTCTGTCGCAGCAGTCCGTAGTGCTCCAGGTAGTTCACCGACTCCAGCAGGCTGAAGCCGTAGATCGCCTGAATCACCATGAACGGGACCAGGCCGACGCCGAAGATCGCGATCAGTACGCCCCAGAACACGACCGACATCGCCCACGCGTTGAGGACGTCATTGGACCAGTGCCATGGTGATTTGTCCTGCCGGCGCAGCCGCTGGGCCTCCAACTCCCACGACGAGCGCAGGCTGCCGAACACGCTGCGCGGCAAGAACTCCCAGAAGGTCTCGCCGAAACGCGCCGAAGCGGGATCCTCGGGAGTCGCCACCCGCACGTGGTGCCCACGGTTGTGCTCGATGTAGAAGTGGCCGTACCAGGTCTGGGCCAGCGTGATCTTGGACAGCCAGCGCTCCAGCGAGTCGCGCTTGTGCCCCATCTCGTGCGCGGTATTGATACCCACCCCGCCGAGCACACCCACCGACAGTGCGATGCCGATCTTGGCCGGCCAGCCCAGCCCACCGTCGAACCCGAGCCAGTGCAGGTCGGACGCGGTGAACAGGTACGCGCCCATCACGACGCTCGCGTACTGGAACGGGATGTAGAGGTAGGTGCAGTACCGGTAGTACTTGTCGTTCTCCAGCTGCTCCATGACCTCATCGGGCGGGTTCTGCCCGTCGGGTCCGAACCGCAGATCCAGCAGCGGCAGCAGGACGTAGAGCAGGATCGGGCCGATCCAGAGCGGCACCTGCGCCGCGACATGCCAGCCGGCCCGATTGAGCGCCCAAACCACCGGCAGCATCACGAAGATCGCCGTCGGGGCGATCAAACCCATGAGCCACAGATGCCGCTTCTTGTCCCGCCACTGCCCGACGTCTGCGACGTCCGGTCCGTTCGAGAGTTCCGCCACCACGATGAGCCTCCTGTTGTGAGAGCTATCACTGCAATGACTTGACTATATGACGCGCGCTGTCGTCTGTCTAGACATTCAACTATCTTTTGTAAAGCGCTGCGGGTGTGCGGCGTCACAAACCGGGCAGGTGGGGTTTCTGGCTGCAGCTCGAAACTGAAGCCAGGGACAAGATCGGCGCTGGATTTGTCCCTGGCTTCAGTTTCGGTGGCTCCTAGGCCGTGCCGCTCAAACTGTGGCGACGTCCCGGCTGGCCAGGACCGAATGCCGCCGGCCGTACGCGAAGTACACCACCACGCCGATCACCATCCAGAGCAGAAACCGGATCCAGGTCAATCCGGTGAGGTTGAGCATCAACCACAGGCACGCCAGGATCGCGGCGATCGGCAACACCGGCACCCACGGCACGCGGAATCCGCGCGGCAGGTCGGGGCGAGTCCGCCGCAGCACGATGACACCGGCTGAGACCAGCACGAAGGCGAACAGCGTGCCGATGTTGACCATCTCCTCGAGCCGTCCCATCGGGAACACCGAGGCGGCGATCGCCACGAGCACACCGACGATCACGGTGATTCGGACCGGCGTCCCATGGCTGCCGGTCACGGCCAGTTTGCGCGGCAACAGACCGTCGCGCGACATCGCGAACAGCACCCGGGTCTGTCCGAGCATCAGCACGATCACCACAGTCGTGAGGCCCGCTAGCGCTCCGATCGAGATGACCTTCGCCGCCCAGTGCACACCGTTGGCTTCGAATGCCGTGGCCAGGTTCGCGTGGCCGTCAGGCGCATCCCGCAGCACGGTGTAGGACACCATGCCCGAGAGCACCACCGACACCGCGACATAGAGGACCGTGACGATGCCGAGTGAGGCCAGGATGCCGCGGGGCACGTCGCGCTGCGGATCGCGGGTCTCCTCGGCGGTGGTCGCGACGACGTCGAACCCGATGAACGCGAAGAACACGATCGAGGCGCCGGCCAGCACGCCGTACCAGCCGTAGTGGCTGCCGGCAGCCCCGGTCAACAACGAGAACAACGACTGGTCAGCCCCGCTGGCCCCCTTGCCGGCCTCGTTCGGCGGGATGAACGGGGTGTAGTTCGCGGCCTTGATATAGAACGCGCCGACGATCACCACCAACAGCACGACCGACACCTTGATGATGGTGATCACCAGACTGAAGTGCGCGGACAACTTGGTGCCGACCACCAGCAGGACCGTCACCAGCGCGATGATCACCAACGCGCCCCAGTCGACCGCCAGGCCACCGAAATCCGCTATTCCGCCGCCGAACCCGAACACCGTGCCCAGGTAGCTCGACCATCCCTTGGCCACCACCGCGGCGGCGACGGCGAACTCCAAGATCAGATCCCACCCGATGATCCACGCCGCGAATTCACCGAACGTGGCATAGGAAAAGGTGTACGCGCTGCCGGCGACGGGCACGGTCGAAGCGAACTCGGCGTAACACAAGGCGGCCAGACCGCATGCCACGGCGGCGATCACGAAGGCGATCGAGATCGCGGGTCCGGTCAGATTGCCCGCTGTGGACGCGGTGATGGTGAAGATGCCCGCGCCGATCACGACCGACACCCCGAACACCGTCAGGTCCCACCACGTGAGGTCCTTGCGGAGCCGCGTCGACGGCTCGTCGGTGTCGGCTATCGACTGCTCGACAGATTTGGTTCGCCGAAGGGCAGACATATGTGGTGTGGCCTCTCATCCTGACCTGGGTCACGCAATGTTCCCACCACGGTGGCGGCGAAACAGGTAGGACTCTCAAACTTCGCCGAACCGTGCCCTCGCCGCCCAGTGGGGTCTACGTCACACTCGGCTCCGATCGTGATACGGTCCCGCGCATGGCTGAGCTCCCCTACTTTGACCTGCTGATCGATGAGAGGCAGGACGGCGGCGAAACCGGCCAGCTGTGGGATAACCAGGTGCACTGGGGCTACTGGGAGAATCCCAAGACCGCCACGGGCACCCGGGCCGACTACAAGGCCGCCATGGAGCAGATGGACCATGTGCTGTTCGCGGCGGGAAAGGTTGCCGACGGACAGAAGCTGCTGGATGCCGGCTGCGGATTCGGCGGAACCATCCAGCAGATCAACGGCACCTACTCCAACATGGACCTCACGGGCCTGAACATCGATCCGCGCCAGCTCGCGGCCGCCGGTGCCCAAACCAAGCCGGTCAACGGCAACAAGATCGGCTGGATCGAGGCCGACGCCTGTCAGCTGCCGTTCGAGGACAACTCGTTCGACCGAGTCCTGGCCGTCGAGTGCATCTTCCATTTCCCGTCCCGTGAGAAGTTCCTCGCGGAAGCGGCGCGGGTGCTGAAGCCGGGCGGTTACCTGGCGGTGTCCGACTTCGTGCCTACCCTGATGTTCTTCGGTAAGACACCGATCTGGATGGCGATCCGCCCCCGGATCGCGAAGTCCTACGGAACGCTCGGCAATGTGCCCCTGCGGGGCTACAAGTCCATGGGCAAGCGTGCGGGCCTCGAACTCACGGCAAAGCGCAACATCCGGAAGAACACATTGCCGACGTATCCCTTCCTGCTCAAGTTCTTCCGCGAGCAGGGCTCAGCGGATGCCCAGAAGACGATGATCGTCGGCACCCGCTGGATGAAGTGGCTGTCCAAGCTCGGCCTCATCCAGTACCGGGTTTACACGTACCACAAGCCCGTCTGACAGCAGCCCGTTCGACCTGAAGCACCTTGACCAGCGGCGCCCCCTCGGGGCGCCGCTTCGTCGTTCGTGCAGTCAGGCGGTAGGCGTGCCGCGAATGATTCGGGTCCGGTTCAGAGGGTGGGCATGAACTCGGCGAGCGCCAGGATCATGAACACCACCAGTGCAAGCCCGATCAGCCCACCCGCGGGAATCATGGCCACGCACACCACAACCCACACGAAAAGCCGCGGCCATTCGAACGGTTGGTTCCCCACCACACCGCCGCGGCGTTCCCGGAGGGTGTGATAGGCCGCCCACACGCCGGCCCCAGCGGCGGCGCACGCGATGATCCGCACACCGTCCGGTGTCGCCAGCAGGGCAACGCTCGCCATGACCGCCACCGCCGTGAGGCGTGCCGTCAGGGCGGTGCGGAGCTCGGCGACCCGCGCGACCGCAGGGCTCCGGTCAGGCTCACCGCGGTACCGCGGTAGCCGTCCCTCGATACCCAACATTCGCCAGATCCACCGCGACCATGCCGTCCGCAGACCAAGGTCCTCGGCCACCCGCCGAACGTCGGCGGCCGATTCCGCCATCATCTGGCGCGACCGGGCACTCCGCCAGAACGCAGACTTGAAGACCCGTCGCGGAACCCCGAACTCCCGGGCAAAGGTGCGCGGCGGCCCGATCATCTCCCCGATCAACCACCGGAGAAAGAACGGGAACAGAATGGCGTACCACGCCTTCTTCAGGCGGGTGACCTTTTGCATTCGCTGAGCCAGAAGGTCGTCGGCAAACGAAATGTGCCGCGCTTCCTCCGCCAGGTGAATGTAGGTGATCTTGTTCAGCAACGGCGGCACATGAGCCGCGCCACGATGCTGCAGAGTCTGCTGGAAGTGCAGCGGCTGTTCACCGCACAGCACTCCGATGAAATGGATGATGTTGGCATAGCCGCCGATAAAGCCGAGGATCGGCCCGATCACCCGCGAGCCGCGCCGCATTCCGGGCACATCCTCGCCGGTGCGGTTGACGAATTCCTGGAACATCTGGATGTGATTACATTCGTCGATCAGCTCATGCAGCAGATATTGGAACACCGGCGACCGATTCGGCAATTTACCGGCGTAGTGCACCACACCGCGAATCAGCATCATCTCGAATTGCAGCGTCACCTTGAGCGTGTTCGCGGTGACCCAACGGCCCATGTCGATGCGGCGCTGCAACGGCTGTTCGGCATACCAGTCCGTCGCCGCGAGCGGAGCGCTCTCCGGGTCCAACTGCCACCGCGGATCGTCGTCCTGCAACGCATTCTCGGGGGCGTCCCAGTCGATGTCGACATGGGGATCGAAGCGTCGACGGACAGTCGCACGAGAGAGGGCCTCCACCCTGTCGAAATAGAGGTCCCCAGTTGCTGTGCCGTCCGCGTCGCTGACCGTTGTCATCGCCCCATCCGTTGATGTGTGAAGTTTCTTGCAGAGGGTATCAATCTGAGAGCCGTATCACGTCTTCAGCCACGGGATTGTGCCACGAGTTGTTGCAAGCCCGTTAGGCGGCCGGTACCAGCACTGACGATGACGTGGGCTTCATCCGCCCCCGCAGCCGACAGATGCGCTCGCGGCGACGACCGAAAGGCAGACAAAATTGACGCCGCCTCTCATTCCGATCCGGTTCACGCCGTGGTCGCAGTACCGTAGCCGTCATATGCGCAGGACTCACGAACTTTCGCCGAATCGAGCCGTTGTCGTTGGAGGGAGCATCGCCGGGCTGTGCGCGGCCCGGGTACTCGCCGACCATTTCGACCACGTCACCGTCTACGAACGCGACGAGCTGCCGGACCAGCCGGTCAATCGCAGCGCCATCCCGCAGGGCCAGCACGTCCATCTGCTGATGGCCCGTGGCGGTCAGGAACTGGAAGCGCTGTTTCCCGGATTGCTCCACGACATGGCGGCCTCCGGCGTCCCGGTGATACGCAACCGCCGCGAGTCGATCCACTTCGACGCGGCCGGCCACGTCCTGGAAACCGGACTGGACGACAAATACACCGCCTACGTTCCCAGCCGTGGTCACCTCGAATGGCAGATCCGCAAGCGGGTCAGCGCATTGGCCAGGGTTGAGATTGCGCACCGAGCCGTCGCGCATCCGCAGTACGACCCGGCGACCGAGCGGGTGACCGGCGTCGTCCTCGATGACGGTGATGTCACGCCGACCGATCTGGTCATCGACGCGTCAGGCCGCGGCAGCCGGCTTCCGGCGTGGCTGCAACAGTGGGGATTCGAGCGCCCACGCGAGGATTCGGTACAGGTGGGCGTCACCTACGCCTCGCACCGCGTGAAGATCCCCGAGGGGATGATGCCGCAGAAGATGGTCATTGTCGGCGCCACCCGAAACCGCCCGTTGGGGATGGGCATGCTTTTCCACGAGGACGGCATCTGGATGGTGACGGCATTCGGGGTGGCCAAGGCCGAACCGCCCCGTGACTTCGCGGGGGTTTGCGCGCTGGCCGACGAGCTGCTGCCGGCCGAGATCAGTGCCGCGTTGCGAGCCGGTACGCCCGTCGGCGAAATGAACCTTCACCGGTACCCGACGAGCAAGTGGCGGCGCTACGAACGGATCGGCAGATTTCCCACGGGGATCCTGCCGTTCGGTGACGCCATCGCCAGCCTCAACCCCACCTTCGGGCAGGGCGTGACGATGGCGGCACTGCAGGCCGACAACCTGCGCCGGGCGCTGGCCGGCGGAATGGACAACGTGATGTGGCGACTGGCGTTCAGCAACGCCAAGACGATTTGGCCCGTGTGGCTGATGAACGCCGCAGCGGACCATACCGAGCACGGGGCGGTGGGCGACCGCCCCTGGTGGTACCGCCCGGCGTACGAGCTGTTCAATCAATTTGTCGCAGCAGCCGAGACCGATCCCTTTGTGGCCGAATGGTTTCTGAGCAGGACCAGCCTGATCGACAGCCTCTATCTGGTGCCGCCGCCCCGCCTGGTCGGCCGTGCCATGCGCAACAACATCAAGCAATGGCTCGCCGAGCGCAGCGACCGTGAGTCCGAGGTCGACGTCGTCAACCCCTCGGCGTGACGGATTCCGGCTAGATCCCGATGGTGACGCGGAACAGTTTCGTCGGCTCGGCGGCAGTCAGCCGGATGGGGCCGTCCTCGGCCGCCACCCACGCTGCCGCGCCCCGCTCCAAGGTCAGCTTGTCGTCGTCGGCGTAGATCACCGCGGCGCCCTCCGTGCACAGCAGCAGCTGCGGCCCGTCGTGGTGGGAGTGCACGTCGATCTCGTCACCGAGGCGGTCACCTTCGACCGACAACACCGATACCGCGAACTCCTGCGCCGGCGTCCGGTAGATGGTCTCCGGCCCTTCCGTGACGGTTTCCGGACGCAGCCGCTCGTCAGGGGTCGGAGTGAAATCCAGCACCCTCAGGAGTTCGGGGACATCCACGTGCTTCGGGGTCAGCCCACCACGCAGCACGTTGTCGGAGTTGGCCATCACCTCGACACCGACACCGTGCAGATATGCGTGCAAGTTTCCGGCCGGAAGGTAGATGCCTTCCCCCGGCCGCAGGCTGATGCGGTTGAGCAGCAGGGAGGCCAGCACACCGGCGTCACCCGGATAACGCTCACCGAGCTCCAGCACGGTCTTGACCTCGGCAGCGAATTTCTTTGCCCCGGACCGGATGTAGTGGACCGCTCCATCGAGAACCGCCGGCACCAGCACGTCGAGGTCGGGCTGCGGAGCGGTGATCCAGGTGGTGAACAAGGCCCGCAACCCGTCGGCACCGGATTGATCGGACAGCAGGTTGATGAACGGGTCGAGGTCCGAGACCGCCAGTGCGCGCATCAGCTCGACCGTGCGGTCGACCGGGCGGAATCCGGCAAGCGCATCGAATTGTCCTAGGGCAACCAGCAACTCGGGCTTGTGGCTCCGGTCGCGGTAGTTGCGGACAGGTGAGGACACCGGGATGTCGAGCCGGTCCTCACGGTCGAAGCCCTCCCGGGCCTGAGCGGCGCTGGGGTGCGCCTGCAACGACAACGGCTCATCGGCAGCCAGCACCTTGACGAGGAACGGCAGTGCGTCGCCGAATCGGCCGATCGCCACACTGCCCAATTGCCCCTCGGGGTCGTCATTAATCGCCTGCAGCAACGACTCTTCACCGTGTTCGGTCTGCAGCCAGGCCGGGTCGCCCGGATGCGCCCCGAGCCAGAGTTCAGCCTCCGGATGGATTGTCGGACTGGGCCTTCCGGTGAAATCAGCGATTGCCGTGCGCGAACCCCAGGCATAGGTCCGCACCGCGCCCCGTAGCAGATGCACTTCTTATCCTCGAACCAGTTTCAAATATACGGCCGTCATCTCCACACGGACAGCCAGAATCGCCAGTTGTTGTTCCGGGCGCCCGACCGGCAGGGTCGTCCCAGCCGCTTCCGGCACGTCCTCGGCACCGATCACGGCGATGTCGTCGAAGCCGCTGACCCGTGCCCCCACCGCTTGTCGTTCGGTGTCGGTGATCAACGCGAATGTACGCATGCGGCGTGGCAGCGGTCCGTCGATCTCTTCGTCATGGAACAACGATCGGGCCGCAGGCACCCCCACTGCCCCGCTGCCCATCGCCGCAAGCACATCACTCAGCCCGGCGGCCGCCACCACTTCCCCGGCCAGGCGCAGCATCGCGGCCGCCCCGTGCCGGGCCAGCGCCAGGGTGGCCGGATTGTCGCCGGCCAGCACGACCGCGCTGTCCGACATCCGCTCGGCCAGCGTCTTCGCCGGATTGGTGAACAGCTCTCGCCCGGCGCTGTTGCGCAGCGCCTCGGCGTCGAGTTCGTCGGCCAGTGCGGCCAGATCCACACGCATACCCGGATCCACAACGTGTAGCGCGGCCAGACCTGCGGCCAGGTACCGGGCCAGCCCGAAGTCGTCGGGCACCCACAGCCGGGGCGCGAGCACTACCGCGCGCCCGGCCGCGATGTCACGCAGCGGCCCCTCATGGGGCGCCACGATCAGAACCCGGGCACCGCGGCGCACACCGGTGGCCGCCGCATTCACCAGGGCCGGATCGCCCGGGTCGTCACCGGCGACGATCACCACGTCCAGTGCGCCGAGCCACGGCGGGGCCTCGGCGGCCACCACGATGGGCGCCGAGATCGACGCGCCGAGCACGGCGGCCAGCATGGCGCCGGCACTCTCGGCCGTACCGCGGCCGGCAACCCAAATCACCGTGCGCGGTGGTTGATCGGCACGCAGCGGGTCGAGCAGACCCTCTGCCGACGCCGCGGCGGTGGCCCGAACCTGGGCGCCCGCCATTGCCGCGGCCCGCAGCAGACCGTTGCGATCGGCGGCGAGAAGTCCGTCACCGTCGCCTAAGTCGACCGTGGCGTCCACGGCGTTCACGGCACCGGCTCGCTCACCTCACGGATCTGTGCCGAAACTCTGTCGACGAGCGCGGCGACGTCCTCGGCGGCACGCGCTTCCACGTTCAGCCGGAGCAGCGGTTCGGTGTTCGACGTGCGTAGGTTGAACCAGCTGCCGTCACCGAGATCGACTGTGACACCGTCGAGGTGATCGATGGAGTGGATCGAGCCGGCAAAGGATTTGAGCACGGCGTCGACGCATGCCGGGGCATCGCTGACGGTGAAGTTGATCTCGCCGGACGCCTCGTACCGCTGGTAGTCCGCCATGAACTCCGACAGCGGACGCTCCTGCTCGCCCAGCGCGGCCAGCACGTGCAGGGCCGCGAGCATGCCGGAATCGGCACCCCAGAAGTCCCGGAAGTAGTAGTGGGCCGAGTGTTCCCCACCGAAGATGGCGCCCGTCTCGGCCATCAGACCCTTGATGTAGGAGTGCCCGACCCGGGACCGTACGGGCGTGCCGCCGCGCTCGATGACCAATTCAGGAACGGCGCGCGAGGTGATCAGGTTGTGGATCACGGTGGCGCCGATCTCGCGTTTGAGCTCACGGGCTGCCACCAGTGCGGTCACCGCCGACGGTGACACCGGACGGCCGAGTTCGTCGACCACGAAGCAGCGGTCCGCGTCCCCGTCGAACGCCAGGCCGATGTCGGCGCCGGAGGCCAAGACGTGGGCCTGCAGGTCGACGAGATTGGCCGGATTCAGCGGGTTGGCCTCGTGATTGGGGAAGCTGCCGTCGAGTTCGAAGAACAGCGGGAGCACGGTGACACCCGGGATCGGCCCGAGGACCGCGGGCGTGGTGTGACCGGCCATGCCGTTGCCCGCATCGACCGCGATGCGCAGCGGCCGCAGCGCGCTGAGATCGACCAGGGACCGCAGGAAGCTGCCGTAGTCGGACAGGACATCGCGATCGGACGTGACGCCTGCCGGGCCGTCGTGCGCCGGCACGCCGGCGATCACCTCGTCGGAGATGATCGAGAGGCCGGTGTCCTTGCCGACCGGTTTGGCCCCGGCGCGGCACAGTTTGATCCCGTTGTAGGCAGCGGGGTTGTGGCTGGCGGTGAACATCGCCCCCGGGCAGTCCAGCAGGCCCGACGCGAAATACAGCTGATCGGTGGAGGCGAGGCCGATTCTGACCACATCCAGGCCCTGGGCGGTGACACCGTCGGCGAACGCTGAGGCCAGCGTCGGCGAACTGGCCCGCATGTCGTAACCGATCACCACCTGTCCCGCACCTTCGGCGCGGACCAGCCGAGCGAATGCACCGCCGACCTCGGACACGAACGCCTCGTCGATCTGGCTGCCGACCAGTCCCCGGACGTCATAGGCCTTGATGACATCGTGAACAGCCGCCGCTGGCCTAGACATATAGCTCCTTGTGAAACGGAATCGTTGGCGCCAGCCTAACCGTCGGGCGGCGTCGATACGTTCACTACTCTTGGCCCGACCGCTGTCTAGTCAGTGGGATCCGGCAACACCCGCAGGTG
The DNA here is from genome assembly GCF_004762045.1 of Mycobacterium sp. DL99. Taxonomy (GTDB): domain Bacteria; phylum Actinomycetota; class Actinomycetes; order Mycobacteriales; family Mycobacteriaceae; genus Mycobacterium. The sequence goes on along the minus strand of NZ_SJOM01000007.1, from coordinate 1,891,083 downwards.
GCCGCGACGACGTCCGTTGGTCTCCGCGGGACGCGCCGGTGGCACCATCACCGCGCTGGCGCCCAGACCGGTGGAGGGATCGGAGAATCCGGCCACCACCCCGCCCCGGGGAACCGCACCGGGTTGACCTTCGCGGACCGCATCGGCCAGCGCCACCAGATCGTCCTCGTCGGGATGGGTGGGCAGCGGCCCGGCGTGACGGACCAGCTCCCAACCGCGCGGCGCAGTGATGCGGCCGGCATGGCCGACGCACAAATCCCAGGAATGGGGCTCAGACACCGTGGCCAGTGGTCCGACTACCGCCGTGGAGTCGGAGTAGACAAAAGTCAGCGTCGCCACGGCATAGTGCGGGCACCCGGGCCGGCAGCAGCGACGGGGAACATTCACGCCCCAGAGATTACTTTGGACGATCGCTGTGGGCCGCCGGACACGCGCAGCCGTCGGGGCCCCGATCCCGAACCGTTACGATCATCGCCGTGGCCCAGCGCAACCCATGGCGATCGCGCCGCGGCCGCGATATGCGCGGGCCGCTACTTCCGCGCTCGGTTCCCGGCTGGCGCAGCCGGGCCGAGCGGTTCGACATGGCGGTGCTGGAGGCTTACGAACCGATCGAACGGCGGTGGGCGTCGCGGCTGCGAGAACTGGACGTCGCCGTCGATGAGATTCCGCGGATGTCCCCGAAAGACCCGGACAGTGTGCAATGGCCACCCGAGGTCATCGCCGATGGGCCGATCGCGCTGGCACGGCTGATACCTGCTGGGGTCGACGTCAGAGGGAACGCGACCCGGGCTCGAATTGTCTTGTTCCGCAAGCCCATCGAGCGCCGGGTCAAAGGATCCGATGAGCTTGCCGATCTGCTGCATGAAATCCTGGTGGCCCAAGTGGCCACCTATCTGGGAGTTGAACCGTCAGTCATCGACCCAACGATCGACGACGACTGACATCGAGCGCCGCACCCCTGCGATGAAGCGCCCTGCCGGGAAGAGCGTCAGATGATGCCGCGTTTGAGCCGGCGACGCTCCCGCTCGGACAGCCCTCCCCAAATTCCGAAACGCTCGTCATGCGCGAGCGCATATTCCAGGCATGCGTCCTTCACTTCGCATCCCTGGCAGATGCGCTTGGCCTCGCGGGTAGACCCGCCCTTCTCCGGGAAGAACGCCTCCGGGTCGGTCTGTGCGCACAGCGCACGTTCCTGCCATTGGTCGTCTTCGTTTTCCGGATCAACATCAATGTGTTCGGGTACCAAACTCAGCTGAGGACGTGCGGGCATCCCCAGCGGTGTCGGCCCGGCGTTGATGTGCGGTGCGTTGTCTACCGAGCCGAGTAGCCGGTTGTCGAACCGGACCACATGATCGAAATCGCCGCTCTCATAAGACATTATCCCCCGCCTCCTCACTCGGTCTCATAGATCCTAAGTGGAGCCCCACTATTGCGATGTGCGGTCACCCCATTCGAACAGTTGATCGAATCTCGGTCCGCGACACCGGAATCGGTCACCGACCGGGAAATGACACATATGTGATTACACACGTGTTAGCTGCCAGGGTCAAGCGCCGGGACGCGAATTCATACCATCTCGTAATGTCAAATCGGCGCGTCGCGACATCGGCGTGTCCTGCCCGTGACGACGTCGTTTCCATCCGCGCGCCCTCAGAGCTTAGGGTCGGACGTTGTGAAGATCACCGTTCTGGTCGGCGGCGTCGGAGGCGCCCGGTTTTTGCTGGGGGTACAGCACCTGTTGGGCCTCGGCCAGTTCGCCGGGAGCGACAGCAAGCATGAACTCACCGCGATCGTGAACGTGGGCGACGACGCGTGGATGCACGGCGTCCGGATCTGCCCGGACCTCGACACCTGTATGTACACCCTGGGTGGGGGCATCGATCCCGAGCGCGGCTGGGGTCACAAGGATGAGACCTGGCACGCCAAGGAAGAACTTGCCGCGTACGGCGTGCAACCTGACTGGTTCGGCCTGGGCGACCGGGACCTGGCCACCCATCTGGTCCGCACCCAGATGCTGCGCGCCGGCTACCCGCTGTCGCAGGTCACCGAGGCGCTGTGCAAGCGCTGGTCACCGGGTGCGCGGCTGTTGCCGGTCACCGACGACCGCAGCGAGACCCACGTGGTGATCACCGACCCCGAAGACGGCGAACGACGGGCGATCCACTTCCAGGAGTGGTGGGTGCGCTACCGCGCACAGGTGCCCTCACACAGCTTCGCGTTCGTCGGTGCAGAACAGGCAACCGCCGCGCCGGGCGTCACCGACGCGATCACCGAGGCCGACGTGGTGTTGCTGGCACCGTCGAATCCCGTCGTGAGCATCGGGCCGATCCTGCAGATCCCCGGTGTCCGCGGCGCGCTGCGTTCGACGAAGGCACCCGTGGTCGGCTACTCCCCCATCATCGACGGAAAACCGTTGCGCGGCATGGCAGATGAGTGTCTGTCCATCATCGGCGTGGAATCCACCTCGCAGGCCGTCGGCCAGCACTTCGGCGCCCGGTCGGGCACCGGGATCCTGGACGGCTGGCTGGTACACGAGGGCGATGACGCCGAGATCGAGGGCGTGGCTGTGCGCGCGGTACCGCTGCTGATGACCGACCCGCCGACCACCGCAGAGATGGTGCGGGCCGGTCTGGATGTGGCAGGCGTTGCGCTGTGACCACCGGGGTGAACACCGAGCACGGGTCTGCCGACCGGGTCGAGATTCTGCCGGTGCCAGGGCTTCCCGAGTTCCGACCCGGGGATGATCTGGCCGCTGCCCTCGCCGAGGCGACGCCGTGGCTGCGTGACGGGGACGTGCTGGTCATCACCAGCAAGATCGTGTCCAAGTGTGAAGGCCGCATCGTCACCGCCCCTTCCGACCCAGACGAGCGGGACACCCTGCGGCGCAAGCTCATCGACGCCGAGGCGGTCCGCGTGCTGGCACGCAAGGGCCGGACCCTGATCACCGAGAACGCCATCGGACTGGTCCAGGCCGCCGCCGGAGTCGACGGCTCCAATGTCGACTCGAACGAGTTGGCCCTGCTGCCGGTCGATCCCGACGGCAGCGCACAGGCGCTTCGCGAAAACCTGCGTGAGCGACTCGGCGTCACCGTCGCCGTCGTGATCACCGACACCATGGGCCGCGCCTGGCGCAACGGCCAGGCCGATTTCGCCATCGGCGCATCCGGGCTCACCGTGCTGCACGGTTATGCGGGCGCACGCGATCGGCACGGTAACGAACTTCTGGTCACCGAGGTGGCGGTGGCCGACGAGATCGCTGCGGCAGCCGATCTGGTGAAGGGCAAGCTCACTGCGATCCCCGTCGCGGTGGTGCGTGGGCTGGAGCTGACCGACGACGGATCGAACGCCCGCACGCTGCTGCGGTCCGGCGAGGACGATTTGTTCTGGCTCGGTACCGCCGAGGCAATCGAGATGGGGCGCAACCAAGCTCAGCTACTGCGTCGCTCAGTGCGCACGTTCTCCGACGAACCGGTCGACCACGCACTCATCGAAGCCGCCGTCAGCGAGGCACTCACCGCGCCCGCCCCGCATCACACCCGCCCGGTGCGCTTCGTCTGGGTGCAGGACGGTGCCGTGCGGACCCGGCTGCTGGACCGGATGAAGGACCGGTGGCGGGCCGATCTCACCGGGGACGGCCGGGACCCGGAGTCCGTCGAGCGCCGCGTGAACCGCGGTCAGATCCTGTACGACGCCCCGGAACTGGTGATTCCGTTCCTGGTTCCCGACGGCGCCCACAGCTATCCCGACGAGGCCCGCACCCAGGCCGAGCACACGATGTTCACCGTCGCCGTGGGTGCGGCGGTGCAGGCCCTGCTGGTGGCGCTGGCGGTACGCGACGTGGGCAGCTGCTGGATCGGCTCGACCATCTTCGCCGGTGACCTGGTGCGTGCCGAGCTCGATCTGCCTGCGGACTGGGAGCCGTTGGGCGCCATCGCGATCGGTCACGCCGCCGATCCGCAACCGCCGCGCGACCCGGTGCCCACCGACGGCCTGCTGGTCGTGAAGTGAGCGCCGAAAGCCTGCACGCCTCCGCCGTCGAGATGCTGACGCATTGGCAGACAGCCGATCCCGGCCAGGACACCCTGCGGTACGCGGTGCTGTCGTTTCTGGCCGCCCGGCCCGATGCCTGCCTGCGCGCGTGCGTACCCGGCCACATCACCGCCTCGGCACTGGTGGTCGATCACACCGGAACCCAGACGTTGCTCACCTTGCATCCCCGCTTCGGCCGCTGGTTGCAGCTCGGCGGGCACTGTGAGGAAACAGATTCCGACATTCGCTCCGCCGCACTGCGCGAGGCCACCGAGGAGTCCGGCATCACCGGGCTGACCATCGACCCGCAGTTGGCCGCGCTACACGTGCATCCGGTGACCTGCTCGCTGGGCGTGCCGACCCGCCACCTCGACATGCAGTTCGTGGTGCGGGCACCGGAAGGGGCCGAGATCGCCTGCAGCGACGAGTCTCTGGACCTGCGCTGGTGGCCGTTGGATGCGCTGCCGGAGAGCACCGACTTCGGCCTTCAACAACTCACCGACTCTGTCACCGGAACGGTCTAGTCTGGGCCGGTGAACCCGGAGCGCAGGACCATCGTCATCACCGGCGCCAGCGACGGCGTCGGTGCCGCGGCCGCCCGCCAGTTGAGCCGGCGTGGCGACAACGTCGTGGTGGTGGGCCGGTCACCCGGCAAGACTGCGGCGGTGGCCGGCGCGCTCGGCGCCGACTACCTCGTTGCCGACTTCGCCGAACTCAGCCAGGTCCGCGATCTGGCCGCCCAGTTGGTGGATCGGTATCCGCGCATCGACGTGCTGGCCAACAACGCCGGCGGCATCATGAGCGGCACCCGGCAGGCGACCGTCGACGGCTTCGAGAAGACCTTCCAGGTCAACCACCTGGCCCCGTTCCTGCTGACCACCCTGCTGCTGGATCGCCTGATCGACGCCAAGGCATCGGTGATCAACACCTCCAGCGTGGGTAACCGGCTGTTCGGCCACATAGACATCACCGACCTGAACCACGAACGCGGTTTCAAGGCGCAGAAGGCCTACGGCGACGCGAAGCTGGCCAACATCCTGTTCACCAAGGAACTGCACCGCCGCTACCACTCTGCCGGGATCTGCACGGCGGCGTTCCACCCGGGCTCGGTGGCCTCGAACTTCGGCGCGGAGGCCAACAACCCGGCCTTGGAACTGCTCTACCGCACACCGCTGAAGAAGCTCCTCCTAGTCAGCCCGGACAAGGGGGCAGATCAGTTGGTATGGCTGGCCACGTCGACCCCGGGCTCCGACTGGACGTCCGGACAGTACTACGCCCGGCGCAAGCCCGGTCGGCCGAACAAGCAGGCCAACGATCCTGTTCTGGCACAACAGCTCTGGGACCGCAGCGCGGAGATGGTCGGCGTCTAACCGGGCGCCTGCGTGCAGTACGCCCGGCGGGCGGCACGCAACGCAACCGCGGCCTGCTCCGGCGTGGCCGCGTACTGTCCTGCCATCTGGTCGATCACCGCAGATGCGGGCTGACCGGTGTAGAGCAGACGGCACATCTCCCGGCCCACCAGCAGCAACTGGTCGTCATCGCCGGGAAAGACACCTCGTGTGGCCTTGAGATAAGCGTTGTCTTCACCGGTCAGCGGTATCGGCCAGGCCGCCGCCTCCGGCGCGGTGGCTCCGAAAACCCCTCCGAGCACCAACGCCACCGCGAGCGGCGCCACCGCCTTACGTCCCAGTCCGTTCAACATGGCCCTCCCCTTTCGCCCATCGAATCTTAAGGCGCGGCAGAGGTCGGCAAATACACTTCTTGTGTCAACGCCGAGACGACGGCCTGGGATGCGGTGCCGCCAATTCTTGTCAGAAAGCGTAGTTTCGGCGCAGTTCAGACGTCGGTGGAGTACCGGATGCCGCCGTCCGGGATGTTCACCCCGGGCCACACCCTGGCACCGCGCAACAGTTCGCAGCGGGCACCGATGTCGGCCCCGTCGCCGATCACGCCGTCGCGGATCAGTGCCCGCGGGCCGATGCGGGCGCCGAAGCCGATGATCGAACGTTCAATCACCGCACCGGCTTCCACGCGCACACCATCGAAGATCACCGCGCCGTCGAGCCGTGCGCCTGCACCGATCTCGGCTCCGCGGCCCACCACGGTGCCGCCGATCAACAAGGCGCCGGGAGCGACCGCCGCACCTTCATGGACCAGGGACTCACCGCGCTGGCCGTTGAGCGCCGGCGAAGGCGCGATGCCACGGACCAGATCGGCCGATCCGCGCACGAAATCCTCGGGTGTGCCCATATCGCGCCAGTAGGAGGTGTCGACGTACCCGCACACCTTCAGCCCGTCGGCGAGAAGGCCCGGGAACACCTCACGTTCGACCGATACCGGCCGGCCCTTCGGGATCTGGTCGATGACATGCTTTTTGAACACATAGCAGCCGGCGTTGATCTGGTCGGTCGGCGGATCCTGGGTCTTCTCCAGGAATGCCGTCACGCGGCCGTCGGCATCGGTGGGCACACAACCGAACGCACGGGGGTCACTGACGCGCACCAGATGCAGCGTGAGGTCGGCCTGGTGGGTGTCATGTGACTCCAGCAGCGCACCGAGGTCGGCCGCCGACAGCACGTCACCGTTGAACACCATGGCCGTGTCGTAGCGCAGCTTGTCCGCCACGTTGGCGATGCCACCACCGGTGCCGAGAGCCTCTGTCTCGGTGACGTATTCGATCTCGAGCCCGAGATCGGAGCCATCACCGAACGCCTCCTCGAAAACCTCGGCCTTGTACGAGGTGCCCATCACCACATGATTGATCCCGGCCGCGGAGATCCGCGCCAGCAGATGGGTGAGGAACGGAACTCCGGCCGTCGGCAGCATCGGCTTGGGCGCCGAGAGCGTCAGGGGCCGAAGCCGGGTGCCTCGTCCACCGACGAGGACGACAGCGTCCACCTCCGCGGGATTGATCACGTCAGTGCCCTTTCGCATGTTTACGTCGCGAACTACCGACCACCAGGCCCGCACGTGCTGCCAGCGCGCCCCGAATCGTCCACCGTAACGGCGCCTGCCAGGGCGCCGGATACCGATCAGCCAAAAAAGTGTAGGTACTGCGGTGGTGGGCGGCCAAGTTGCGCGCCGGGTCACGGCCGGTGGAGTGGCCCTTGTCGTGCAGCACCTCGGCCGACGGCACATAGACGTTCTGCCACCCGGCCCGGGCGATCCGGTCACCGAGGTCGACGTCCTCCATATACATGAAGTAGCGCTCGTCGAACCCGCCGACGGCGTCGAAGGCCGCCCGGCGCATCAACAGGCACGAACCGGAAAGCCAACCGACTTCGCGCTCAGTGGGATCCTGGCGGTCCTGGCGGTAGGCCGCCGTCCACGGATTCGACTTCCAGAACGGGCCGACCACGGCATGCATGCCGCCGCGAACCAGGCTGGGCTGGTGCCGCGCCGACGGGTAGACCGAGCCGTCGGGGTCACGGACCAACGGCCCGAGTGCCCCGGCCTGCGGCCAGCGCCGGGCCGCGTCGAGCAGCAGATCGATCGAGTGGGGCCCCCACTGCACGTCCGGGTTGGCGACGATAAAAAATTCCGAGCACTCCGCATCCGATATCTCCTCGGCGCCGCGGTTGACCGCGCGGCCGTAACCCAGGTTGCTGCCGGTACGGAGCAGGCGCACGTTCGGGTAACGCTTTTCGGCCTGCTCGGGTGCACCGTCGGTCGAGCCGTTGTCGGCCATGATGACGGTCACCGGCCGATCGGTGGCCAACGCAAGCGAGGCCAGGAAACGGTCCAGGTGCGGGCCCGGCGAGTACGTCACCGTCACCACCACGAGCGGGCGGGCCGCATCCTCAGTCACGGCGTAGAGGGTAGCGGGCCGGACGGGCACTCTTTTCCAACCGCGGCCACCAGGGCTTCCCGCCAATCCCGCAGCGGGGTCAGGCCCGCCTCGGCGGACCGGAGCGCGGACAACACCGTGTAGGCCGGCCGCAGCGCGGGCCGCGGGTGGCGGCTGCTGTCGACCGGCCGGACCCGCTGCGGATCGGCACCGACGGCCGCGAAGGTCTCCCGCGCCTGGTCGAACCGGCTGGCCGGTCCGGCGTTGGCGGCGTGCAGCACGCCGGGCCGCACACCACCGTCGGCGATCTGCAGCAACGCCGCGACCAGGTCACCGGTGTAGGTGGGCGACCCGATCTGGTCGGCGACCACATCGACCGGGCCGTCCCCGGCCGCCAGCCGGCGCATGGTCGCCACGAAGTCGGCTCCGTCGCCCCCGCGGTACACCCAGGCGGTGCGGACGACGTAGGCATCGGGTTTGGCGGCCAGCACCGCGTGTTCCCCGGCCAGTTTGGTCTGGCCGTAGACGTTGACCGGTCCGGTCTGGTCGTCCACCTCATACGGGGTGCGACGCTGCGCGGACGCGCCGAACACGTAATCCGTGGAGATGTGCACCATGTCAGCGCCTGCCTGTGCACACACCGTGGCGAGGTTGCCCGGACCGGTGGCGTTGACGGCGTAGGCCCTGACCTGGTCGGTCTCGGCGGTATCCACCTGCGTGTATGCCGCGCAGTTGATCACCACATCGCCGGGCTCGACGAACCCTCGCACCGTGTCAACGTTGGTGATGTCACATTCGGCAGAGGTCAGGGCCAGCACGTCACGACCCTCGCCGCGTCCCTGATCAGCCAATACCCGGCCGACCATGCCGCCGGCCCCGGTGATCACAATCCGTTGCGCCATGCGCCGAGTCTGGCACGCCGGTCGCCGTTACCCGGCTCACGCCTGCGCCGCAAGTAGCCTGGGCAGGTGCCTATCCCCCTGCTTCGCTCCATCGCTGTCGCCACGGCGTCGGCCGTGGTGCTCGGAACGGGGGTGGCCTGGACCCAGATCCGCTCGTTCGAATCCGGCATCAACCACATCAGCTCGGCGGCGCTCGGCGGGGGCGGCGACGACGGCGCCATCGACATCCTGCTGGTCGGTATGGACAGCCGTACCGATGCACACGGCAACCCGCTGTCGGCCGAGGAGCTGCAGACGCTGCGCGCCGGAGACGACGTCTCGACCAACACCGACACCATCATCCTGGTGCGTATTCCGAACAACGGGAAGTCGGCCACCGCCATCTCCATCCCGCGCGATTCGTATGTCGAAGCGCCGGGCTGGGGAAAGATGAAGATCAACGGCGTGTTCGGCGACGTCAAGCTCGACCGGATGAAGCAACTCGTCGAGGTCGAGGGTGAAGATCCGGCCGTCGCCGAGCCCAAGGCCACCGAGGCCGGCCGCGAGGAGCTGATCAAGACGGTCGCCTCGTTGACCGGCGTCACCGTTGACCATTACGCCGAAATCGGGCTGCTCGGCTTCGCATTGATCACCGACGCCCTGGGCGGCGTCAACGTCTGCCTCAAAGATGCTGTCTACGAACCGCTTTCGGGCGCCGATTTTCCCGCCGGCTGGCAGAAGCTCGACGGCCCGCAGGCGCTGAGCTTCGTCCGCCAGCGCCATGATCTGCCGCGCGGCGACCTCGACCGGGTGACCCGGCAGCAGTCGGTGATGGCGTCGCTGGCCCACGATGTGATCTCCAGCAAGACGCTGTCCAGCCCGGGCACGCTGAGCCGGTTGAAGGAAGCCGTGCAGCGGTCGATGGTGATCTCAGACGGCTGGGACATCATGGATTTCGTCGAACAGCTGCAGAAGCTGGCGGGCGGCAGCGTGGCGTTCGCCACCATCCCGATCCTGCGTGAGGACGGCTGGAGCGACGACGGCATGCAGAGCGTGGTCCGGGTGGATCCCGCCGATGTCCGCCAGTGGGTGTCGGGCCTCTTGCAGGATCAGGACGCGGGCAAGACCGAACAACTCAGCTACTCGCCGGACAGCACCACTGTCGAGGTGGTCAACGGCACCGACATCAACGGCCTGGCCGCCGCGGTGTCACAGGTGCTGAGCAACAAGGGATTCGTTCCGGGCGCGACCGGCAATCACGAAGGTGTCGCGCCCGCGTCCAGCCAGGTGCTGGCCGCCAAGGCCGACGATCTCGGTGCCCAGGCGGTGTCGAAGGATCTCGGTGGGTTGCCGGTGAACGAGGATTCGTCGTTGCCGCCGGGCGCGGTGCGGGTGGTGCTCGCAGCGGATTACACCGGACCCGGCTCCGATGGCATGGATCCGTCCGCGGGCATCGTGGATCCGGCCGCGGCCACTGACACCTACAGCGACACCGGCGAACAGAGCCCGCCACCACCGCCGTCGCCGATCCTCAACGCGGGTTCGGACGATCCCAAGTGCGTGAACTGATCGTCCTCGAGTAAAACCAGGGGTTATGAGCACAGTCAGCGCCGCGGTGCTGGATCCGTTGTTGGCAGCGGATCCGGCGGGGCCACGGATCACCTATTACGACGACGCCACCGGTGAACGGATCGAGCTGTCGACGGTAACCATGGCCAACTGGGCCGCCAAGACCGCCAACCTGTTGCGCGACGAGATGGGGGCCGGCCCGGGCACGCGGGTGGCGGTGCTTCTGCCCGCGCACTGGCAGACCGCAGCGGTGTTGTTCGGGATCTGGTGGATCGGAGGTGAAGTCGTGCTCGACGGCGAAGCCGACATGGCGCTGTGCACCCGGGATCTACTCGATGACGCCGACGACGCGGTCTCCGGTGGCGAGGTCGCGGTGCTGTCGCTCGACCCGTTCGGCAAGCCCGCCCCGGATCTGCCCATCGGGGTGACCGACTACGCCACCGCGGTGCGCGTGCACGGCGACCAGATCGTGCCCGAGCGCGTTCCCGGTCCGGCCCTGGCCGGAAAAACGGTCGCCGAGGTACTGGACGCGGCCCGGAATGCCGCGGCCACACAGGGTTTCACCGACCGCGACCGGGTGCTGTCCACCGCATCGTGGGCCACCCCGGATGAGCTGATCGCGAATCTGGTCGCGGTCTTCGCCGCCGGGGCGTCACTCGTGCAGGTGGCCAATCCCGATGCGGGCGCACAGGAACGGCGTCGCACGACGGAGAAGGTCACCCGCGGCTAGCTTCTTTCGCCGACCAAATGCCCAATGGCCAGTTATTGCACGGCCTTTCGGCGAAAGTGTGCGTTAACTGGCCACTGGGCGGTGTTGGATTACTTGAGCAGGGCGCGGCTCATGACCACGCGCTGAATCTGGTTGGTGCCCTCGTAGATCTGGGTGATCTTGGCGTCACGCATCATCCGCTCGACCGGGAAGTCCACGGTGTAGCCGGCGCCGCCGAACAGCTGCACCGCATCGGTGGTGACCTCCATGGCCACGTCGGAGGCGAAGCACTTGCTCGCCGCGGAGATGAACCCGAGGTTGGTCTCGCCACGCTCGGCGCGCGCGGCAGCGTGGTAAACCATGAGGCGCGCGGCCTCCAGCTTCATCGCCATATCGGCCAGCATGAACTGCACGGCCTGGAAATCGGCGATGGCGGTACCGAACTGCTTGCGGTCCTTGGTGTAAGCGATCGCCGCGTCCAGCGCGCCCTGGGCGATACCCACGGCCTGCGCACCGATCGTCGGGCGGGTGTGATCCAGGGTCGCCAGTGCGGTCTTGAAACCGGTGCCCGGCTCGCCGATGATCCGGTCGCCCGGGATGCGGCAGTTCTCGAAGTACAGCTCGGTGGTCGGGCTGCCCTTGATGCCGAGCTTGCGCTCCTTGGGGCCGACGCTGAAGCCCTCGTCGTCCTTGTGCACGACGAACGCCGAGATGCCGTTGGCACCCTTCTCCGGATCGGTCACGGCCATCACGGTGTACCAGGTCGACTTGCCGCCGTTGGTGATCCAGCACTTGGTGCCGTTGAGGATCCAGTCATCACCGTCGGCCTTGGCGCGGGTACGCATGCCCGCCGCGTCGCTACCGGCCTCGCGCTCGGACAGCGCGTAGGAGGCCATCGCCTCACCGGAGGCGAGCGACGGCAGCACCTGCTTCTTCAGCTCGTCGGAGCCGCGCAGGATCAGGCCCATCGTGCCCAGCTTGTTGACGGCGGGGATCAGCGACGCCGAGCAGTCCACCCGGGCCACTTCCTCGATCACGATGCAGGCCGCGACCGAATCGGCGCCCTGACCGCCGTACTCCTCGGGCACGTGAACCGCGCTGAAACCCGAGGCGTTCAGCGCCTGCAGGGCCTCCTCCGGGAAGCGCGCATTCTCGTCGACGTCGGCAGCGTGCGGGGCGATTTCCTTCTCCGCCAGCGCCCGGATCGCCGCCCGAAGCTCCTGGTGCTCTTCAGGCAACTGAAACAAATCGAAAGATGGGTTACCGCCCCAGCCGGCCATGATCTTCTCCCTAGCTTTCAGCTCTCGGCTCTGTTGGATCAATCGTTGCGCGGACTGCACATCGAGTACATCGTCCTGCTACTTTTGGTACCCAGTACCATAGCATCGGCACTCAGTACCATGAAAGGTGCACTCATGCCCGACCTGCCAAGCACCCGGGAGCGCCTGGTGAGCGCGGCATTCGACCTGTTCGAGGAACGTGGGTACGAGGCCACCAGCGTCGATGACATCGCGACACGGGCGGGGGTGGGACGCACCACCGCGTTTCGTCAGTTCGGATCGAAAGAGGCGTTGATCTTTCCCGACCACGAGGCGTTGCTGCGCCGCGCCGACGAGAGGTTGTCGACGGCGCCTGCCGAATCGCTCCCCGCCGAAGTCATCGCGGTGGCAACAACGTCGGTCTTCGAGAACTATCTCGCCGAGGGCGAGCGCGCCCGTACGCGCTATCGGCTCACCCGCTCGGTACCTGCCCTGCGCGACTTCGAAACGGCCGTGGTGTCGCGCTATGTCCGGCTGTTCACCAAACACCTGCGGACCGCGCAGACCGCGGATTGGACGGCGGACCTGCGCGCCGAGCTATTCGCGAACGCCGTGGTCGCTGCGCACAACCATGTTCTGCGCCGATGGCTGCGCGGCGACTCGGCCAACCCGCGGTCGGACCTGGCCGAAGCGCTGGCCGCGACATGGCCGATCTACCGGGGCGGCGCCGGCCGCACCGCGGTTGTGGTGATGTCGACCGATGAACCGATCGAGTCCCTGACCCCCCGCATTCGCGGGCTGATCGGAGATTGACTGCACGCGCGGGCTGTTACCCGCGCGCTTCGTTCAGCCTTCGCCCAACAGGCGATCGCGCAGTGCGGCGTCCTTGGCCAACACCATGGTTTCCAGGTCTGCCTGGAATTTCACCATCCGGTCCCGCAGCGCGGTATCGGACGAACCGAGGATCCGCACGGCCAGCAGGCCCGCATTACGTGCTCCGCCAATGGAAACCGTGGCCACCGGCACTCCGGCCGGCATCTGCACGATGGACAGCAAGGAGTCCATGCCGTCGAGGCGGGCCAGTGGCACCGGAACTCCGATCACGGGGAGCGGTGTTGCAGACGCCACCATGCCGGGCAGATGTGCGGCTCCTCCCGCTCCGGCGATGATCACCTCGACACCCCGGTCCGCCGCGGTCGTGGCGTAGTCGAGCATCCGTTGCGGGGTGCGGTGTGCGGACACCACACCGACCTCGAACGGCACCTCGAACTCGGCGAGCGCGGTGGCCGCGTCGGACATCACCGACCAGTCGCTGTCGCTGCCCATGATGAGTCCGACCCTGGGGCCATTACTTTCCGGCATGTTCATCCCATCCGTCAGTCCACTCGCCGTGTGACAACCAGTGCGCTGCCCGCACCGCACGCTCACGAAGTTCGTCCATGTCCGTGCCGATGATGTTGACGTGCCCGAGCTTGCGGCCGGCCCGTTCGCCCTTGCCGTACAGGTGCACCTTCGCGTCGGGCATCCGCGCGAAGAGGTGGTGCATCCGCTCGTCCATCGACATCGTCGGCGTCTGCGGCGCCCCGAGCACGTTGGCCATCACCGCAGCGGGCGCGATCGCCGAGGTGTCGCCCAGCGGGTAGTCCAGGACCGCCCGCAGATGCTGCTCGAACTGGCTGGTGACCGCGCCGTCCATGGTCCAGTGCCCGGAATTGTGCGGACGCATGGCCAGCTCGTTGACCAGCAGCGTGCCGTCGACCGTCTCGAACAACTCCACCGCGAGCACCCCGACCACGCCCAGCTCGTTCGCCACCCGTAGGCCGAGTTCCTCTGCGGCCGAACCGAGTTCGTCGGACAGGCCGGGCGCCGGGGCGTACACCTCGACGCAGACGCCGTCGCGCTGCACGGTTTCCACCACCGGCCAGGCCGCACCCTGCCCGAACGGCGAGCGGGCCACCAGCGCGGCGAGTTCCCGGCGCATCGCGACGCGCTCCTCAGCCAGCACGGCCACCCCGTCGGCCAGGTAACCGGCCACCACCTCGCGCGCGGCAGCCAGGTCGTCGGCCATCACCACGCCCTTGCCGTCATACCCGCCGCGCACGGTCTTGATCACCACCGGACCGTCGATCTGCCGCACGAATTCCTCGACGTCGGCGACCGAGGTGATCTCGGCGAAGCGCGGCACCGGGGCACCCAGGCTCTGCAGCTTGCGCCGCATGAGCAGCTTGTCCTGGGCATGCACCAGCGCCTGCGGCGGCGGGTTGACCGTGACCCCTTCGGCCACGAGCGTCTCCAGGTGTTCGGTCGGCACGTGCTCGTGGTCGAACGTTATTGCCGTCGCCCCGTCCGCCGCCCGGCGCAGCGCATCCAGGTCGGTGTGGGAGCCGATGACGACGTCGGGAGTGACCTGCGCGGCGGATTCGTCCGGCCCGGCGGACAGCACCCGCAGGGTCTGCCCGAGCGCGATGGCCGCCTGGTGCGTCATCCTCGCGAGCTGGCCACCGCCGATCATCGCCACCACAGGTGGATTCTTGGGAGTTGTCGGCACGCCCTCTATGGTGTCATGCGCGGATTCATGTCCTCGTCGTGACCGGTGCATTGACCTGCGGTTAAAGTCCGGCATCCGCAGCGATGCGGCATCGAACGGCGCATTTACGTACACTGCCTAGCTGTGTCCTTCGCCGATGCGACAATCGCTCGATTGCCGCGATTCGTCCGTCCCTATGCCGAGCGGCATCACGAACTGATCAAGTTCGCGATCGTCGGCGCGACGACGTTTGTCATCGATTCGGCGATCTTCTTCACCCTCAAGCTCACGGTTCTTGAACCCAAGCCGGTGACCGCCAAGATCATCGCCGGCGTCGTCGCGGTCATCGCGTCCTACATCCTCAATCGGGAATGGAGCTTCCAGAACCGCGGCGGCCGCGAGCGCCACCACGAGGCCCTGCTGTTCTTCGCGTTCAGTGGCGTGGGTGTGCTGCTGTCGATGCTGCCGCTGTACTTCTCCAGCTACGTCCTGGGCCTTCGGGTTCCCGAGGTGTCGCTGACAGTGGAGAACATCGCCGACTTCATCTCGGCCTACATCGTGGGCAACCTGCTGCAGATGGCGTTCCGGTTCTGGGCATTCCGCCGCTGGGTGTTCCCCGACGAGTTCGTCGACAAGCCCGACCTGGCGCTGGAATCCACGCTCACCGGCGGCGGATTCGCCGAGGCGTTCGAGGATCATGCCGAACACAAGTCCGCCACCGTGACGCCGCTGCGCCGGCCGAGTCGCCGCGCGAAGGCGCGTCAGCTCGGTGACTCTTCGGACCCCAGGGTGTCGAAGACTTCGTGATACCGCGGGGGTGACCCCAAACGAATCGATGCGCCGGTTCATCGGCGGTCGAGCTGCGGGAAGAGTGTCTCCCGCGCCAGCAGCAAGATGGCCGCGGCGATCGGAATTGCCAGTAGTGCACCGACGATTCCGAGCAACGCCGCACCGAGCAGGACAGCGACGACGGTCACCAAGGGCGGCACCTGCACGGTCCGCCCGATGATCCGTGGCACCAGCAGGTAGTCCTCGACCAGTCGCAGCGCAACGAAGAACACGACTGTGGCGAGTGAAACGGGCACCGACACCGTCAAAGCCACCAGTGCGACGACGATGCCGGCGATCGTCGATCCGACAATCGGGATCAGGTCCAGCACCGCGACCAGCACGGCGAGCAGCAGCGGGTAGGGCACCCCAAAGGCGATCAGCCAGATGAAGGTGAGGACTGCGGTGATCACCGAGATCAGGATGTTTCCCAGTACATATCCGCCTACCTTGGCGAGAATCTCATCACCGATCAGGATCGTGCGGGGACGCCGGGAATTGGGTGCCAGCCGATAGAGCGACGCGCGGATCCGGGCGAAGTTGGCGAGGAAGTAGGCGGTGAGGACCAGCACGATCATGGCTCCGCTGACGGCGCTGAACACGAACTCCCCGGCACCGACGATCCCGCCGACGACGTTGGGAACGTTTCCGCCACCGAGCGCCTCCTGGAGCTTGTCCTGGAGGTGGAATCGACTGTTGAGCTGGTCGATGGCGGGGTAACGCTGCTGGAGGTGGTGCAAATAGTCCGGGCTGTTGTGGACGAGTGCGGTGCCCTGGGCAACCATCGGCGGAATCGCGGCAGCCAGAAACCCCGCAAGCATGCCGAAGGCCACCAGAAAGACCAGGGCCACAGCTGCCCAGCGAGGAATACGGTGTCGCACCAACCAGGACACGGCAGGTTCGAGACCGATCGCGAGAAATGCGGCGATGACGATGAGGACCAGAACCCCGCGGGCGGTGATCAGCAACTGGATCCCGCCGTAGGTGATGGCCACCCCTGCCGCGGCGACCATGCCGATCATGAATGGTGACTTGCGATTGAACCTGGGACCAGCCTCACCCAACGGATGGGCGGGTGAGCTGATCCGCGCCGCGTCTTGCTCTGCGGCGACGATCGCCTGACCCTCGGCCTCGGTGTGGGGTTGCCCGACGGCATTGTTGTGCGCCGTCGGCCCCACAGCCGTTGACGGCGAATCGCTTTCAGGTTCAAGCATCGGAACCTCCAGCACCTTGGCGAAGTGCGCGCTCAGTCCCGCATCATTCCCGTCAGTTCTTGAAGGCGTCCTTGACCTTCTCGCCGGCCTGCTTGAGGTTGCCCTTGGCCTGATCCTTATGGCCCTCGGCCTGGGTTTCCCTGTCGCCGGTTGCCTCCCCGACCTTCTCTTTGGCCTTCCCAGCCAACTCTTCGACCTTGTTCTTAGCCTTGTCGACGGCGCTCATGTGTTTCTCCCGATTGTTGCGCTGGCCATGCCGCGGATTCGCGACACGGAATGGCGCAGCGTGCGAACGATATTCGTCACGCTGCCACCACGGGATACCCATCCCGGCAATGTCTAACCACACCCTCGGGAGATCGGCGATGACCATCGCGGTTTCGCGACTGGTCAATGCGGGTATATCAGGGCCACACAAAGTTGAGCTGCTGGCGACGACGAATTGATCTTGCCCGGCCTCTTCCATCTACATCGAAACCAGGTGAACACCATGATCGTTCTCGGAGTCATCCTTCTCATCGCAGGATTTCTGCTGAAAATCTCTCTGCTGTGGACCATCGGGGTCGTCCTCCTGATCATCGGCCTGGTGCTGATGGTCATGGGAAGGGCGGGACATGCCGTCGGCGGCCGCAGTCATTACTACTAGACCGCCACCCGGGCGGCATACCCAAGTACATTGGGGAACAAGCTCATTCGCCTTGGTCAACCGGCACCCGGCACACCGTCGCGCTCGGCGACAGATGCTGCGCTATGGGTATCGAAGACCTCGATGACGACATCGCGGTCGCGGTAGCTGCCGATCGAGATGAGCCCCGGCGTCGCCGCGATGACCCTGTTGGCCTGATCACCGGTGAGCGGATAGTCAGCCACCTCGTGACGCCAGTGTGCCGCTATCACGGTTGCACCTCGGGCCAACTGCGGACACTCGCGGCGGAGCAGCCCGGCCAGCGACTCCTCCTCCAGGTAGTACGCCACTTCCGAGAGCACCAACAGGTCGAAAGGTCCTGGCGGCCAATGACCGTCGAGCGAGCCTCGCGACAGGGTGACACGATCCCGCATCCCGTCCCGGCCGCCATCGGCCCGCAGTCGCACATCGGCGATGTCCAGGGCGGCTCCCGCCACATCCATCGCGGTGACGTGATCGCAGCGCTCGGCGAGCAACGCCGTGAGAGTGCCGATCGAGCAACCCGGCTCGAAGGCATGCCGATAGCGCCGCTGCGGCAGCATCGCCAGCGTGATCGCGTACTTGCGTTGCTCATACCAGCGGGTGGCCAGTCGCCACGGGTCCGCCGAGGTCGCGTACATGCGGTCGAAGTACGAATCGGGCAGGCGCTCCGTCATCGGAACACCATCTCCCCGACCGCGAGCAGCCGAGGCAGCACGAACGGCGGCAGCACCGGGCCCGCGCCCGGTGCCTGCGGGAGGAACTGGCTGCGAAAGCATTGCGCCGCAGCTTGTTTACGCCCCACGGCGGAGGCCGTCAACGGCACCATGAGTGCCCGATCCCACGACACTGCGGAGTCACCGGGCGTGGCCCAGTGCCACATCCAGACCGGGTACTCCAACAGAACCGCCGCGGTGCGGTGCACGGCCGTGGCAGCAGCCCGTCCAACCGCCTCGTGATCGGGGTGCCCGTCACCGCGCCACGTCGTTGCACACCAGGTGCCCGGCGGGCACGCCTCGAGTATCCCGGTCAGCAGATCGGCAAGTGAGTCTTGGTGGCCGGTGAGTTCACCGTCGGGCAGTGCGAGGCTGACCGGCTCCCCCACCCCGAGAATCCTTGCGGCCTTTCTCACCTCGGTGCTTCTGGTGCGCTCCAGCCGGATACGGTCGAATGGGCTGAGATCCTCATGGGCGGCCCCGCCGTCACTGACGGACACCACCCGTACATCGATACCCCGCTCCGCCAGCAGCGCCATCGTCGCCCCGAAGCCAAGGGTCTCGTCGTCGGGATGCGGTGCGACCACCACCAGGGCAGGGCATGTCGCGAGGTCCAGCTCCCTGAAGGAGCGGTCCCAGGTCGTCCAGGCGTGACCCGGGGTGCCACCACAGCTCAGCGGCCTTGACCCGAACCTCGCGGCATTGCCGCACTGTTCAGCGGGCTCTGCGGCTGTCATCGGCGCGCCCCCGCCAGCTTCCCGAGCGCGGCGAGGTCACGCTCAGCGTGGCTCTGCCGCACATAGATCGTCAGATCCGCGACGCGACGTGCGTGCTGGGCATCCTGGCACAGCGGCGCGGGCCCGAGTGCGCGGCCAGTGCGGGTAATCGCCTCATCCACAGCGGTTTCGGCGACGGCGCGGGTTCGCCGGGCCAGTAACTGAGCGGACCCGGACCGGTCGAAAGGGTCAGCATCGGTCGCCTCGGCCGCCGCGACCAGCATCGCTTCGGCTGCAGCGATCGCGGCGTCGACAGCCCCGAGGTGGGCCAGCACGTGGGTATCAGCAGCTCCGCGGGCGACGCGTTCGTATAGGGGCGCGGCGACCGCGCGGGCAGCACCGACCCAACACGCCGCGACACCGATTGCACCGTGCCAGAAGCCGGGGCGATCCAGATAGTCGCCGGGATTACCGACGGGCACCGCACGCGCGTCGCTGAATTGGACCGAGCGGGTGTCGCTGGCCGCCATGCCGGGATTCCTCCAGGTGCTGGGCAACGGGCTCACCCCTTCGCTGCTCGTCGTCACCGCGTACAGCGCGCGTCGGCCGTCGTCGCGGCGGGCCGTCACCAACGCGTGTGTGCAGAGGCCCGCCCCCGAGCACCACGCTTTGGTGCCCGACAGCTTCACCGTGTCTGTTTCACCGTCTCCGGCGATGTGCGCATTGAGCACCGCGTCCGGATCTTCGGCAGCCCACACCGCCCACAGCTCGCCTGCCGCAGGCGGTTTCGCACCCAGCTCGTCGAGGATCGCGACGGCATCGACGTGAGCCTCCGCGAGTCGTCCGGCGACGACGTCGATCTCCGTCAGCTCCGCAAGCCGTTGCCAACGCCGCTCCGTCGCACCGGAACCCGGCAGCGGCAGGTCCAAACGGCCTGACTCCAGCCAGCTCCGAACCAAACCGGCCGTCATGCGGAACCCCTTTCGGCCGAACGAAATACCGACCGCGACACATCACGGAGGTAACCGGCGAAGCCGCCGGGCGCCCGGCCGTTTCGGCGCGCTGACGTGGTCACCGACAGGGTCGAGTCCCGTTCTATCCGGTAGCCGGCGGTCTCGAACCTTTCGACCAATTCGACGTCCTCGCCGGTGGCCAGAGGCCGGAAGCCCCCGAGTGCCCAGTATGCGTCGGCACGAAAACCCATATTCGCGCCATGGATGTGGCTGTGCCACTTGGTGCCCCGCACTCTCGACTCGTAGGAATGCACGTAGCGCCGGACCAACGCCGCGGGGTGATGCCGCCAGTCCGCCACCCGCACGACGCCCAGCACCATGGCGGCCGCCGACGCGGTCTGACGCAGCAGCCAGTCGGGGTCCACCTGGCTGTCGGCGTCGGTCGTGGCGTACCAGGCGCGGGGGTCTTCGACGTGGTTGCACAGCGCATGTGCATAGGCGAAACCGGCGGCCCGACTCGCGCCGACGTTGCCCGCCTCCACGCTGACGAAGTGGAGGTCGTGACCGAACTCGCCCGCCAGCTCTTTGCTGCCGTCGTCACAGGAATCAAGGACGACGACGGTCAGCACCGGCATCGGGCAACAGGCCGCGGCGGTGGTCACCGCACGCAGGCAGCGGGGCAAAAGCGCGGCTTCGTTGTGGGCCGGAATAACGACGATTGCCTGATCGAAAGCGGTCGCCAATTGGTTCACCCGTGCGGTCATGGCTGATAGGTAGCCATTTTCGCCGGGTTTCACACCCGGCCGCGCGAGGGCGCGTCAGCTCGGTGACTCTTCGGACCCCAGGGTGTCGAAGACTTCGTGATACAGCAGTGAATGCACCTGTTCCACGCGCGGAATGTCGTGGAATTCCAGGGGATCCTGCGACGCCGATTCGATAATCAGGGTGCCGGTGCGCAACATCCGGTCGGTCAGCCCATGGCGGAACTCGACGCTGTTGATCCGTGCGAGCGGGATGTCGATGCCCGAGCGGGTCAGTAGGCCGTGCCGGAACATCACCCGCCGGTCGGTGATGACGAAGTGCGTGGTCAACCAGTTCAGGAACGGCCAGACCGTCAGCCAGCCGACCACGATGAGCCAGATCGCGCCGATCACGATGAACAGTACGTTCTTGGCCGTTGCCTGCCAGTCCATGGTGTTGACCACGGCGGCGACGAACGCAGCTGCCGCGGTGATCAGGATCAGGACGAGTACCGCACCGATCAGACGTTTCCAGTGCGGATGCCGATGCAGCACCACCTGCTCGTCGTTGGCCAGCACATTTTCCGGGTAGCCCACGGCAGCACTCTACGGCTCGTCGGGGCGCAGGTGCGTGATGTCGCCTGCCGACACCGTGACCCGTTCGGTCCCGGTGTCGATGATCAGCCGCCCGAGCTCGTCGACGTCGACAGCCGTGCCCACCAACGTGTTGTCCCCCGGCAGGATCGCGCGGACCCTACTGCCGATGGTGACACTGCGTGCGCGGTAATCGGCGGCCAGCTTCGGATCGGAATTGCGCCAGCCGGCGAATCGGGCGGCCAGATGCCGGAGCAACGCCTGAGCCAGCGGGTTGCGGTCCACTGTGCCCGCGCCGAGCTGCGACAGTGAGGTGGCACGCGGGTCCGGGGCCTCGTCCGAGGTCATGGTCACGTTCAGGCCGAGCCCGACGACGACGACCGGCGCCGGCGATGCCACCTCTGCGAGGATGCCGGCCAGCTTTCCCCCACCGGGGCCGACCAGGACGTCGTTCGGCCATTTCAGGCCGACGCGCACGCCCGTGACCTCGGCAACGGCGTCGACGACGGCGACGCCGGTGGCCAGAGGCAGCCATCCCCAGATATCCGCGGGTGCCCCTGACGCGTCGACCCCGACCGACAACGCCAACTGCGACCGCGGCGGCGCCGACCACTGCCTGCCATGCCTGCCGCGCCCGGCGTTCTGGTACTCGGCCAACAACACCGCGCCGGCGATCTGTTCACCGGCGGCCGCGCGTGCCAGCAGGTCGGCGTTGGTGGATCCGGTTTCGTCGACGATGTCGAGTCGGTGCCAGGGCGCGCCCAACGATCCCCGCAAGGCGGCGACATCGAGCGGTGGGCGGTTCGGCTGACGATCATCCATGGGCCGTCAGCTTATTCGCATCGGTGACGGGCTACCGCTTGGCCATATTCTCGGCAACCTCCTGATGCCAGAGTTCATTGGCGTGCGTGGTGTCGACCTCTTGCTCGAAGCGATCGGTCATGTCGGGCGTGACATCGGCGACGTCGACGTAGAACTGCTCATACCACCGGCGATGGTGGTAGACCGGACCGTCCTCCTCGGTCAGCAACGGATTGTCGATCCGGGCCTTGTGCTTCCAGATCTCGACGTCCTCCATGAAGCCGTCGCCGAAGGTCCGGCTCATCGTGGCTGCGAGCTTCTCGGCCTTGTCCGCCGACAGCGCGGGATTCTGCTGGACCGCGACACCCCACTGCAGCACGAAAGAGTTGTGCGTGACCGGGTAGTGGCAGTTGATCAGGGCGATCTCGACGGTGAAGTCCGGGGCAAGATCGTTGTGCAGCCAGTTGATCATGTACGCCGGGCCGAAATACGTTGCCTCCGAACGCAGGTAGGTGCCGTCCCAGAGTTCCCTGGTGGCGTAGTCCGGACGCGGCTTGGACTCCATGAACTGGCTCGCGGTGTGGCCCTCGATGACGTTCTTGAAGTACGTCGGGTAGGCGTGGTGGATGTAGAAGAAGTGGGCCATGTCGACGTTGTTGTCGACGATCTCGCGGCAGTGCGACCCCTCGATCAGGATCGAATTCCATTGCCACGGCGACCAGATGCCGTCCTCGTAGCCCTCGATCGTGGGCGGGATCAGCTCAGCGGACCCGGTCGAGCCTTCCGGGTCGTGCCAGACCAGCAGCTGACCGTTGACCTCACGGGTGTCCCATTTGCGGGTGCGCGCCAGCCGCGGGGTGCGCTTCGCGTAGGGCACTAGCTTGCACTTTCCGTCGCCGCCCCAGCGCCAGTCGTGGAACGGGCAGGCCAGGTTGTCGTCCTTGACTGATCCCATGGACAGGTCGCCGCCCATGTGCCGGCAGTAGGAATCGAGCACATGCAGTTCGCCGGCGGAGTCGGCATAGACGACGAGCTTGGTGCCGAAGGCTTCGATGCCGTGCGGCTGCCCGTCACGGAACGTTTCAGCGAGCCCGACGCAGTGCCAGCCGCGGGCGAACCGCGTCATCTCCGCGCCGGTGTCGATTTCCCGGATGTCACTCATGAGAGCCTCCCACGTCCCTGCCTAGCATGTCTTTGACCGCCAGGTGGCTGAACAGCATGCTGGTTCCGATCGGATTTCCGCCGCCCGGATAGGCCGTGCCGCTGGGGGCGGCCATGGTGTTGCCCGCGGCATACAGACCGGTGATGACCTGACCGTCGGTGTCGAGTACCCGGGCCGCGATGTCGGTACGCAACCCGCCTTTGGTGCCGAGATCGGAGATGCCGAACGCGGCGGCGTGGAAGGGCCCCTTCTCGATCGGGACCAACGGTGACGCGCCGCCGGAGAAGGCCCGGTCGTACGCCTCGTCGCCGCGGCCGAAATCCTCGTCCGATCCGGCGGCGACGAAGGTGTTGAAGCGCGCCACGGTGGCGGCCAGGTTCGCGGCGGGGACGCCGATCTTGGCGGCCAGCTCCTCGAGGGTGTCGGCGGTGTGCCACAACCCGGCGTCGATGTAGCGCTGGGTGTCGACCATCGAGACATTCGTGGCCTTGACCGGGGGAACCTCGCCTTCCCGGTCGTCGTAGATCATCCAGTACGGCAACGTCATCGAACCGTCGGCCAGTCGCGGCAGGATCGCGCGGCCGATGCGGTCGTAGGCCGCCGACTCGTTGACGAAGCGCTGTCCGTTCTGGTCGACGAAGATGCCGCCGGTGAACCAGAGCGCGAACGCCGAGCGTCCGTCGGGATGCGTCAGGCCCGGCGACCACCAGGCCTGCTCCATCAGGTCGACGTCGGCGCCGACGGCCATCGCGGCCCGATGCGCGTGGCCCACATTCGCCGGCGGTCCCATGGTGTCGCGGGCGACACCCGGTACACCGTGTTCACGGCGCAGTTCGTCGTTGCCTTCGAAACCGCCGGCGGCGAGCAGCACGCCGCGGCGGGCCCGGATGGCCTGTCGCTCACCGTCGGTTTCGACGATCGCGCCGGTCACGGTCCCATCCTCGACGACCAACTCCACCAGCGGGGCATTGAGTCGAAGCGACGCATTCGGGTACTGCTCAATGGCTTTCAGGAACCGGGCGATCAGGGCCCGGCCGCCGATGAAGTAGTCATCGGGCTGCTCGGCGCCGAGGCGGTCGGCATCGAGCGGGCCGCGCACCAGCTCGCGCAGGTGCGGGGCCTTCTCCACCTTGAGGGGCCGGGCCGCGATGTGGCGTTGACCGTCGGTCCTGGCCTTGGGCGCCTTGCCGAAATAGTCGGGCCACGGCATCGGCGCGAACTTCAGATTGTCATCGGCCTCGAGGTATTCGATCAGTCCGGCGCCGCCGCGGACATAGGTGTCCTGCAGCTCCCGCGGGGTCCGGTCGCCGACGACGGCGTGGTAGTACTCGAGCGCGTCCTCGATGGTGTCGTCGGTGCCGGCCCGCTTGAGCACCGGGTTGCACGGGAACCACACCCCGCCGCCACCGGAATACGCTGTGGTGCCACCGAATTTATCGCTGGCCTCAACCAGGATCACCGACAGTCCCTCGCGTGCTGCGGTGTAGGCGCCGGCCACGCCGCCACCGCCGGACCCGGCGATCAGGACGTCACACTCGTCGGCCCATTTCATAGGTAACGCTGCCTCCCGTACTGCGCGAACTCTGCGTCCAGCGACTGTTTGTCATCGTCGCCCATGGCCTGATACCGGGGCATGCCGCGTCCCGCCCACCGGTACACCACCTCGTCGGTGTGCCAGCGCTCCTGCTGCAGTTCACGTTTGAGCACCTTGTTGGACCCGGTGACCGGCAGGTTCTTCGACACCCGCAGGAACCGCGGAATTCCCTTGGTTCCCAGGTCATCCTGGTCGGCCAGGTAGGACACGAATGTCGAGGCGTCGAAGTCGTCGGGGTCGGCCACCTCGATCGCGGCCATCACCTGATCGCCCGAACGCGGATCGGGCACCGCGTACACACCGGCTGCCACCACCTCCGGGTGGCGGCGCAGGACCCGCTCGATGTTGAGCGCCGAGGTGTTCTCACCGTCCACCCGGATCCAGTCGCCGCGCCTGCCGGCGAAGTAGATGAACCCGTCTTCGTCGAGGTAGCCGAGATCCCCTGTCCAGTACCAGCCGTTGCGGATGCGTTCGGCGTTGGCCTCGTCGTTCTTGTAGTAGCCCTCGAACGTGCGGGTGCCGAACTTGTCGACGATCTCCCCTACGGCGTCGTCGGGGTTGAGGACGCGGCCGTGCTCGTCGACAACCGCTGGGACACAGTCGTTCAGCGATTCGGGGTCGACGATCGCCACCCCTTGATGCGCGGGCCGGCCGAGCGCGCCGGCAGGCATGTCGGGGGCGAGCACCACTGCCCCGCCACCTTCGCTCGATCCGTAGCCCTCGAACAGTTCGGCACCGAAGCGACGACGGAACTCGTTCTGGTCATCGGGCGACGCCTCGGTGCCGAAACCGCGGACCAACGGGTTCTCGGCATCGTCGGGTTGTTCGGCGGTGGCCATCAGGTAGCCGAGCGCCTTGCCCACGTAGGTGAAGAACGTCGCGCCGAAATACCGCACGTCCGGTAGGAATCCGGAGGCCGAGAACGCGGGCGTGAGACACACCGTCGCACCCACCGACAGCGCCGGCGCCCACAGCGCCATGATCGCGTTGCCGTGGAACAGCGGCATGCAGCAGTACTCCACGTCTTCGCGCGCATGGCCGAACTTCTCCGCGGCCGCGTAGGCGATCCGGGCCAACCGGCCCTGGCTGCAGATGACGGCCTTGGAGGCACCCGTCGTCCCCGAGGTGAACAGCAGCAGCATCCGCGAGTCCTCGCCGACGCCCGGTGCCAACGCCGGGGTGACCCGAAGCGCGTCGACCGCCTCGCGGTACCCGGGAGAGTCGACCACGAGGAACCGATCGGGTTCCAGGCCGAGGTCCAGGCCACGCAGTCGCTCGGCACCTGCGGTATCGGTGACGATCAATTGGCAATCGGCATGGCGGATTTCGGCCGCCATCTCAGCGGCGCCACGGGTCGGGTTGATCCCCACGATGGTCGCGCCGACGAGTGCGGCACCGCCCAACCAGAACAGGAAGTCCGGCACGTTGTCCAGCAGGACGCCGATGTGAAAGGGGCCTTCAATTGGGCATGAGCCGCGGAGCTCCGTCGCGTACGCCCCGCGCGCGGCGGACTCCGCGACCACTTCGTCCCAGGTCCAGTCGCGGTCGCGGGTGCGCAGGCCGAGATGCTGATCGCCGACCCGGTCGAGCAGCATCTGGCCGATCGAGTCACGCACTGGGTCAGGCATGAGCTTCGGCGGCGGCGCGCTTCTGGTCGATGTACTTCTGCGGCAAGTCTTCCTGGCTCAGCCTGGTCACGCTGACCGGGCCGGTCTGGTAGGCGTCCTCACCGACGATCAGGCCGTCGGCGTCGATCGGCCAGTTGATCAGCTGACGGAACAGCAGCAGGTAGTCGCCGTCCGGATCGTCCACCTCGACGCCGATCGCCTGGGCGGCCGCACCCGGATAGATCATCTTCATCCAGCCTTCGGTCATCACCAGATCATCGTCGACGGCAAGGCGATCGATCTCGAAAACGAGGTGGTTGGCGCCGCTGGCCATGAATGCCTCGTAATAGGCGCGCACCCCCTCAGTGGTCTTGGGGCCCATATCGGAATTGGCGTACCAGAAGTGGTAGTCCGGATTGGGGCTCAGAGTCGCCATGAGCCGTTCCATATCGGGCTCGGCCTCGGCCTTCATGTGCTCGAGAACGACGCTGAGCACCTGACGGTGCCGCTCGTTGGTGGTGACGGCGAGACGTTCTTCCACGGGGACCCAGGTCTTGGTCGGATCGATGATGGCCATATCGGCCTCCTTGCTTGTTTGGGCTGCATCGCAATCTTGGCCAATGCCGTGATGCCCGTCACCCGCCATACGTCGGCCGATTTCGCCAATTCATCCGACAGTTGTCGGTCGGGTGCGGGCACCGGACGCCGAGACTGAACTGAGGGACAAAAAAGGGCCCACATTTGTCCCTGGCTTCAGTTTCGATGCGTCCACTAGAGCAGGTCCGCATCGGCCAGTTCCGCCGACGAGATCGCGATCCGCCGGACCATGAGGACCAGGGTGCCCAGAAAGCGGTCGACGGGATCCTCGAAATACCACCCCATCGCGGCCTGCACCCGCGCCAGCCGGGCCGCGACCGTGCTGTGGTGCACGTGCATTTCGGCGGCCGTCCGCCGCAGCGAGCCGTAGACGAAGAACGCCTCGGTGGTCTGCACATCGAGATCCCCGGCAGGCGTTGACGCAATCTCGTTGATACGGGCCACATCTCGATTACGTCGCACCCGGTCGATCGGAAGGTCGGCCAGCAGTTCCAGCGAGCTCAGCCGCTCATAGGCCACCACGCGCCTGCCGAATCCGGTCGACGACGCGAACCGCAGTGCGCGTACGGCCTCGTGCCATGAGGTCGAGGCACTGAATGCGCTGCCCACCGATCCGATTCCGATCCAAGGGCCCGACGCCGTGCCGATGTTCACCACGGCCGGAAACTGTTCGACGATGAGGCGCTCCAGACGATCCGAGAGCTCCCTCATGTCGAACGATCCCTGGCACACGATGGCCGTCGCGTTGCCGATCACCGCCGACCGCACCGTCGGCGCGGCCAGTTCACCGGTGATGAGGCGCACCGTCTCCCGCGGCGAATGCCCCGATGCCGCCAGCACGCACGTCGGCCTGGTCTCGTCGAGCCCCAACAACCGGATCGCCCGGGCACGGTCCTCGCGATGTTCCTTGGCCGACAGCACGACCTCGAGCAGCGCGGGATCACCCAGATGCGGAGTGCCGCTCACCCCGGTCCGCGCCGCGACCCGGCCCACCAGTCGTCGCAGCCGGTCGAGCAGCACCTCGTCCAACGGGTGCCCGGATCCGTCGCGTTCCACCCAGACGACCGTCTCGTGCTGATCCGATGCCCCCGCGGCCCCGTCTTCGATCGGATCGAGGTGTCCGGACGCGTCATAACGGACGACGGTGCCGCCCGGCCAACGGACACCCACGGGGCACCCGGCGATCAGTGCGGCAAACCGTATGGCCGCGTCGGCATTGGCCTCCTGCTCCTCCAGCGCGTCGAACTGCGCGACGAGCCGCAGCACCGATGCGGGATCGGTGCCCAGTTCGGACAGCACAAGCGGCCCGGTGGTCATGGTCGAGAGCGTAGGCCCACGGCCCGCTGCGGCGGCAGGCCACAGCACACAACGCCCACCGCAGTGACGCGCGCCACGTCCACCTCTCTTAGACCAGTCTTAGGGTTACCGATAACATCGTGACTCATGACGAGCGTTACCGAGCCGTCCGCCGAGCACCAGGTGGACATCCACACCACTGCAGGCAAGCTGGCCGATCTGAAGAGGCGGGCCGAGGAGACGCTGCATCCCGTCGGCGAAGCTGCCGTGGACAAGGTGCACGCCAAGGGCAAGCTGACCGCCCGCGAGCGCATTCTTGCCCTGCTCGATGAGGGGTCGTTCGTCGAACTCGACGCGCTCGCCAAGCATCGCAGCACCAACTTCGGCCTGGAGAGCAACCGGCCGCTGGGCGACGGCGTGATCACCGGCTACGGCACCATCGACGGCCGCGACGTCTGCATCTTCAGCCAGGACGCCACCGTGTTCGGCGGCAGCCTCGGTGAGGTCTACGGCGAGAAGATCGTCAAGGTCCAGGAGCTGGCCATCAAGACCGGCCGTCCGCTGATCGGCATCAACGACGGCGCCGGCGCCCGCATCCAGGAGGGTGTGGTCTCCCTCGGCCTGTACAGCCGGATCTTCCACAACAACATCAAGGCCTCGGGTGTCATCCCGCAGATCTCGCTGATCATGGGCGCCGCGGCCGGTGGCCACGTGTACTCCCCCGCGCTGACCGACTTCATCGTCATGGTCGACCAGACCAGTCAGATGTTCATCACCGGGCCTGACGTCATCAAGACGGTCACCGGCGAGGACGTCACCATGGAGGAGCTGGGCGGCGCCCACACCCACATGGCCAAGTCCGGCACCGCGCACTACGTCGCCTCCGGCGAGCAGGACGCCTTCGAGTACGTCCGCGATCTCCTGAGCTTCCTGCCCCCGAACAACTACGCCGAGCCGCCGCATTACCCGGTGGCCGCGGCGCAGGGCTCGATCGAGGAGACCCTGACCGACGAGGACATCGAGCTCGACACGCTGATCCCGGATTCCCCGAATCAGCCGTACGACATGCACGAGGTCATCACCCGCCTCCTCGATGACGATGAGTTCCTCGAGGTGCAGGCCGGGTATGCCGGCAACATCCTGATCGGCTTCGGCCGGGTCGACGGCCGCCCGGTGGGCATCGTGGCCAACCAGCCGACCCAGTTCGCCGGCTGCCTCGACATCAACGCCTCGGAGAAGGCCGCCCGGTTCATCCGGACCTGCGATTGCTTCAACATCCCGATCGTCCTGCTGGTCGACGTTCCCGGCTTCCTGCCCGGCACCGACCAGGAGTACAACGGCATCATCCGGCGCGGCGCCAAGCTTCTCTACGCCTATGGTGAGGCCACGGTCGCCAAGGTCACCGTCATCACCCGCAAGTCCTACGGCGGCGCGTACTGCGTGATGGGTTCCAAGGACATGGGCGCCGATGTCGTGGTGGCCTGGCCGACGGCTCAGATCGCCGTGATGGGCGCCTCGGGCGCGGTGGGCTTCGTGTACCGCTCCGAACTGCGGGACGCAGCCAAGAACGGCGAGGATGTCGACGCGCTGCGCCTGGAGCTGCAGCAGACCTACGAGGACACTCTGGTCAACCCCTACATCGCCGCTGAGCGCGGTTACGTCGACGCGGTCATCCCCCCGTCGCACACCCGTGGCTACGTGGCCAACGCCCTGCGGCTGCTGGAGCGCAAGATCATCCAGATGCCGCCGAAGAAGCACGGGAACATCCCACTGTGAGCGGGGCGAGCGAGGGAACCGTGGCGGAGCAGGCCGACGTCGCCGCCGACGAGGGCAAGGCGGACCACCAGGCACACATCAAGGTGCTGCGCGGTCAGCCCACCGACGAGGAGATGGCCGCGCTGATGGCCATCCTCGGCACCGCCGGTGGCGGCGTCGAAGGCCCCGTGGTGCGCGACCGCAACCTGTGGGGGCATCCGGTGGACAAGCTGCGCTACTCGATCTTCAGCTGGCAGCGCATCACGCTGTGGGAGCGCACCCACATGCGGCGCTAGATGACCCGGGTCGTTCTGGGTTCGGCATCGACGGGCCGGCTTGGCGTTCTACGCCAGGCCGGCCTCGATCCGTTGGTGGTGGTGTCCGGTGTCGACGAGGACGCCGTCCTCGTGTCGTTGGCCGACGCCCCACCCGAGCAGGTGGTGAGCGCACTGGCCGCCGCCAAGGCCGACGAGGTGTTCACCCATCTGCCGCCGGCGATCGCCGGAGACTGTGTCGTCATCGGCTGCGACTCGATGCTGCTTCTCGACGGGCAGCTGTGCGGCAAGCCAAAAGACGTCGATACCGCACGGCGGCAATGGCAGGCGATGTCGGGCCGGACTGCTCAGCTGCATTCGGGCCACGCGGTGCTTGTCGTGCGTGACGGAGCCGTCACCCATCGCATCGCCGATACCGGTATCACCGCAGTGCATTTCGGCTCACCGACCGACGCCGACCTGGACGCGTATCTCGAAAGCGGCGAACCGCTCGGTGTCGCAGGCGGTTTCACGATCGACGGGCTGGGTGGCTGGTTCATCGACGGCATCGACGGCGATCCGTCCAATGTGATCGGCCTGAGTCTGCCACTGCTGCGCCGGATGCTTGCCGCGGCCGGGGTGTCGATCGCCGATCTGTGGAAAAGTTCTGCGCAAGACTGATCGTTCGCCCACTTACGATGGCAGTCGTGCCAGCTTGGGTGGGGACCGCGCGACGTGGGCTGGTCGCTGTGATCGCCGCCGCGGTGATGACAATCGGCATTCCCGCGGCTCACGCGTATCCCCCCGGGTTTCCTGACCTCGACAAGTTCGTGGCAGTCGATGCCGGGCCGTTCACGCACAGCTATGACTACGGCCGGGGCGG
This sequence comes from Mycobacterium sp. DL99, assembly GCF_004762045.1. Taxonomy (GTDB): domain Bacteria; phylum Actinomycetota; class Actinomycetes; order Mycobacteriales; family Mycobacteriaceae; genus Mycobacterium. The sequence goes on along the minus strand of NZ_SJOM01000007.1, from coordinate 1,859,948 downwards.
CAAGGGCAGCACCGTGTCGTTCGGCACTCCCGATGGGGTGTACTGCAATTGGCAGCAGTCGAACGATGTCGTCAAGCACCCGGAAATCAACTGCATCGGCAATGTCCCCGGTGTTCCTTCTCATGTCGTCGACCGCGACGAACCAGGATGCACCGAAGTGCGATTCCAGGGCGACTGGGTAGGTGGGGCCGACACGTACGGATTTCTCCACAGCTATGCGAGCAGTGGCAGTTGCCCGAAAGCGGATGTCGCCCGGCCATCCACCGTGCTCAAGCCAGGCCAGAAACTGACCTCGTCGAACATCACGTGTGCGGTCGCAGAGGGCAATGTGACCGCATGTATCGATCCGGTCGTCAACCGTGGGTTCATGTTGACCCCGGCGGGAAGCTGGACGTTCTGATGTCGCGGCGGCGCGGGTTGTGGCTGGTCGTCGGCACGTTCGTGGCCGTGGTGGTCGTGGCCATTGCGGCCGGCCTCGCCGTACCGAAAATCCAGGGACACACCGACTCGATCATCACCACCCCTCCCACGAAAACCAATGATGTACCGAAGGTTTCGCGGGCTGCGCCCGCGGACGAGCCGGGTCAACTCGTGGCCTTCGGGCTCGATCGCGCGCTGGTTCCCGGATGGCAGGTCACCGCCGGATCACTGGGCCTGCCCGCAGACACCTCGATCGGTGGCCGCCCATTCGCCACCCGTGGGCATTTCGCGTACTTCCTCGCGGACTGCGCCGAGAACTGCACTGCCAAAACCTGGCTGTTCGGGATCGATACCCACTCGGGCGAAGCGCTTTTCGCGCCGGTGGAATTGCCAGATTTTCCCGGCAGCAGGTTCGGGACCTGCATGCGCAACGGTCCGGCGAGGGCCCTGTGCCTGCCGTACGGACAAGGCCATGACGGCAAGACCGGAGTGACAGTGGTCGATCTTGACCGGGGTGCGGTCAGCTTCACCGGCGATGCCGAATTCGATGGTGGCTTCGACGGTGTGGTGGCGACGGCCGCCGTGGGCGGACACCCCATCTGGCTTGCCGCGAGCGCTCCCGGCGAGGGACTGCGCGGCATCGGGGAGCACGCCGAGTTGACGTGGTTCGTGCCAGGCGATGGAGCGGAACCCAACAAGCCGCAATCGAGCGGCACCTCGGCGACAGTGGCGGTACAGCTGGCGAGTACGAAAGACCCGGCATACCGCGTGTTCTCGGTGTCCGACGGTCACGAACTCACCCCGACGCCACCTCCCGGCACCGCACTCAAGCGCGCGGTTACCTACCCGGCCGGCTTTGCCTACCAATTCGAGAGCGGTCCGACGGCTGGGGTGCTGTTCTACGACAACACCGGCCGATTGCTGGCCCGTCGAGAACTCACGGGTTACGGCGTCTACGCCATCGATTCCGTGCTGATCGCGATGGACCGGGACGTCTTTCGGGTTTTCCAGCCGGACGGAGGAGAAGTCGCGACGATCCCGGTCACGCGCAACACTCCATCGTCGTTCCGCAACGTGGGTTCGCAGCTGTACGTACCGATCTCGGACAAGCCGAATGACCATCGCTGGCAGCGTTGGGATCTGGCCACCGGGGCGAGCGGTCAGGCCTGCGGTGTGGACCTCGCAGACTACGTCGCAGGCAAGGCATCGGTCGTCCTGACAACCACGGACAGCCCCAACGGGATCAATCTCGTAGCCACCGATATGGCCACCTGTCGGGTCCTGTGGCGGCAGCCCGTCGACTACAACGGGGTTTTCCAGGTCGGTGACGCTCTGGTCGGGTACCGCTTCGATCAGCTCACCGGGCTGCGAGCACCGTAGAAGCACCCGAAAAGTTCGTTGTCACAACGCCTTCCACAGCGCCGATTCTCTTCGACTGAGGCCGGCCGACTCGATGTCGGCACCACCGTGGTGAATTCCACCGGCGCACAGTGACCAAATTGCAACCTTCTCAGAGGCGGCACGCCGCGCCGACGTCCCGAATAGTCTCAACTACGGGTTGACACTGGGCCGATGCCAGTCGAAGAAACAATGTGGGATGTTCGCGTAGCACGCGACTTCGAGACATGCGATCTGGAGCGGCTGCGCGCCGCATTCGCCGACATCATCTCCAAGCGCCTGTCGCCGGGTAAGCGACTGCTGCGTGTGGTGACCTGGTCTCAGAACGGCGGCTCGCTGTTCCGCGCCAACAATGGCGCCCGCCGCTTCGCCGTGGCCTACGAGGTGGCATTCACCGCCTAGGTGTCGATCAGCACCGGCCGTCGACCCGTCGACAGTGCCACGGCGCCAATATCCGGACCGACGGTACGCTCTTGGTGTGCCGCTGCCTGCTGATCCCAGCCCCACCCTTGCCGAGTACGCCCATCCGGAGCGCCTGGTCACTGCCGATTGGCTGGCCAGCAACCTGGGTCGGCCCGGTTTGGCCATCGTCGAGTCCGACGAGGATGTCCTTCTCTACGACACCGGCCACATCCCGGGCGCGGTCAAGATCGACTGGCATCTCGACCTCAATGACCCCAATGTGCGCGACTACATCAACGGTGAGCAGTTCGCCGAGCTGATGGACCGCAAGGGCATCAGCCGCGACGACACCGTCGTCATCTACGGCGACAAGAGCAACTGGTGGGCGGCCTACGCACTGTGGGTGTTCACCCTGTTCGGCCACCCTGACGTGCGCCTTCTCGACGGCGGGCGCGACCTGTGGGTTTCCCACGGTCGTGACACCACCCTTGAGGTGCCCACCCGGCAGTCCAGCGGCTACCCGGTGGTGGAGCGCAACGACGCCCCGATCCGCGCCTACCGGAACGACGTGCTCGACATCCTCGGGAAGCAGCCGTTGATCGACGTCCGCTCACCCCAGGAATACACGGGCGAACGCACCCACATGCCCGACTACCCGGAGGAGGGCGCGCTTCGCGGCGGGCACATCCCCACCGCGAAGTCGATCCCGTGGGCCAAGGCAGCCAAGGACAGCGGTCAGTTCCGCACCCGCGCCGAACTCGAGGAGCTCTACAGCTTCCTCAACCCTGACGACGAGACGGTGGTGTACTGCCGGATCGGTGAGCGCTCCAGCCACACCTGGTTCGTGCTGACCCACCTGCTCGGGCTGCCCGGTGTGCGCAACTACGACGGCTCATGGACCGAATGGGGCAACGCGGTTCGGGTCCCCGTGGCCGTCGGCCCGGATCCAGGTGACGCCCCGAGCGCCTCATGAGTTCGATGCCGGACTCCCTGGCGGAGGTTGTCTCCGACTTCCAGGAGGTGACCGGCCAGGACAAGTTGCAGCTGTTGTTGGAGTTCGCCACCGAGTTGCCACCCTTGCCGACTCACCTCGAGGAAGCGGCCATGGAGCCGGTTCCGGAGTGTCAGTCCCCGCTGTTTCTGGACGTCGACGCGTCCGACCGGGAGAAGGTTCGGCTTTACTTCAGCGCTCCCCCGGAGGCCCCCACAACACGCGGGTTCGCGGCGATCCTGGCCACCGGCCTGGACGGCCAGTCCGCCGATGACATCCTGGCGGTGCCCGACGACTTCTACACCGCGCTGGGCCTGGCCGCGCTGATCAGCCCGCTGCGTCTACGCGGAATGTCGGCGATGCTGACGCGGATCAAGCGGCGGCTGCGCGCGGCCTGAGCGCGCGCTCAGGGGTCTGTCCGGAGTTCCTCAGAGAGTTTGGGGACGACGTTGCCCGGCGCCGCCGGCCGGATCTCGGTTCCGTTCCGATCGACGATGGCCGAGTCGGTGACGACCGGCAGTGCCACCGAACTGTCGACGAACCGTGACGTTTCGTGAACCTCACGACCGGCGCCAGGACGGCAGCCTTCGGACTTCGCGAGGTCGCCGAGTTCTTTGGGCGCCCAGATCAATTCGGGGTTCACGACCGGTGGCGCGTCCCACGCCGGACTCGGACCCGCCGAGGTGTAGCACGGGTAACTGTCCCTGTGGTTCATGTGGCTTATCGCCTCACGCACCGATTCGCCAGGCGCCAGGTAATACACCGTGATCGTCGCGCCGCGCTCCCTCTCCTCGGCGAAATAGCCGATCACCGGCAGCTGGCCGCGGTTCTCCGGCGCGGGGGCGACAAAGGCCGCCTCAGCCGCCTGCTGCTGCTCCTGCGCTTCGCGGCGGTTCTGCCGCTGGAAGTGACTGTGAATGGTCGACGCACCCAGAAACAGCGCCAGAAGGATCACGAAAACCCCGCCCGCCCGGGTCATCCCGTAGGCAGTGTCGCTCGGTTCGTTCGCCTCCGGATCCTTGAACTTCCACGACTGGGTGACCCACCAGATGCGCTTCGGTGAGGTCGCCATGGCCCCGCCCACCAACACGCCCACGACAATGACCAATATCCCCGCGCCCACGGGCCAACGGTAATAGCGTCGGACTGTCCCCCGAGACGGGAATTTCGCACGTCAGCAGGATCGATGTGTCCACCGACAGATTTCAGCCAAAACCTACTCATCGGTAACCGATACCGGATTGGGAAGCCTCAAGGTGCGGCGCATAAACTGCCCGCGATAGATTCTTAAAGACGTTTCTTAGAGAACTGCCGAGGAGGCACCGTGGCCAACCACGCCAGCTCAAAGATCTCCAAGGTGCTGGTCGCCAATCGCGGGGAGATCGCGGTCCGGGTGATCCGGGCCGCCAAAGACGCTGGACTTGCCAGCGTGGCCGTGTATGCCGAGCCGGACGCCGATGCACCGCACGTACGGCTCGCCGATGAAGCTTTCGCCCTGGGGGGTCAGACCTCAGCCGAGTCGTACCTGGTCTTCGAGAAGATCCTGGACGCCGCCGCGAAGTCCGGCGCCAACGCCATCCACCCGGGTTACGGCTTCCTGTCGGAGAACGCCGACTTCGCCCAGGCCGTGCTCGATGCCGGACTGATCTGGATCGGGCCGAGCCCGCAGTCGATCCGCGATCTCGGTGACAAGGTCACCGCGCGCCACATCGCGGCCAAGGCACAGGCACCGCTGGTGCCGGGCACCCCGGACCCGGTCAAGGATGCCGACGAGGTCGTCGCGTTCGCCGAGGAGTACGGCGTCCCCGTCGCGATCAAGGCCGCCTTCGGCGGTGGCGGTCGCGGCATGAAGGTCGCCCGCACCCTCGAAGAGATCCCCGAGCTGTTCGAGTCGGCGACCCGTGAGGCCGTCGCCGCGTTCGGCCGTGGTGAGTGCTTCGTCGAGCGCTACCTGGACAAGCCGCGCCACGTCGAGGCCCAGGTCATCGCTGACACCCACGGCAACGTCGTGGTCGCAGGCACCCGCGACTGCTCGCTGCAGCGCCGCTTCCAGAAGCTGGTCGAGGAGGCCCCGGCCCCCTTCCTGACCGACGCGCAGCGCAAGGAGATCCACGAGTCCGCCAAGCGCATCTGCAAGGAGGCCGGCTACTACGGTGCCGGCACCGTTGAGTACCTGGTCGGCCAGGACGGCCTGATCTCCTTCCTGGAGGTCAACACCCGTCTGCAGGTGGAACACCCGGTCACCGAGGAGACCTCGGGCATCGACCTGGTGCTGCAGCAGTTCAAGATCGCCAACGGCGAAGCCCTGGACATCACCGAGGATCCGACCCCGCGCGGCCACTCGTTCGAGTTCCGCATCAACGGTGAGGATGCCGGCCGCGGCTTCCTGCCCGCCCCCGGCCCGGTCACCAAGTTCGAGGCACCGACCGGCCCGGGCGTCCGCATGGACTCCGGTGTGGAGAGCGGCTCGGTCATCGGCGGCCAGTTCGACTCGATGCTGGCCAAGCTGATCGTCACCGGCGCCACCCGTGAAGAGGCCCTGGCCCGCTCACGTCGCGCCCTGGCTGAGTTCAACGTCGAGGGCCTGGCCACGGTCATCCCGTTCCACCGCGCCGTGACCGCCGACCCGGCCTTCATCGGTGACGGCGAGAAGTTCGACGTGCACACCCGCTGGATCGAGACCGAGTGGGACAACACCGTCGAGCCGTTCACCGGTGGCGATCCGATCGAGGAAGAGGACACCATTCCTCGCCAGACCGTGGTCGTCGAGGTCGGCGGACGTCGCCTCGAGGTGTCGCTGCCCGGTGACCTGGCGCTCGGTGGCGGCGGCGGCGCTGCCGCCGGTGTCGTCCGCAAGAAGCCCAAGGCCCGCAAGCGCGGTGGCGGCGGTGCCACCGCGGCCTCGGGTGACTCGGTGACCGCACCCATGCAGGGCACCGTGGTCAAGGTGGCCGTCGAAGAGGGTCAGGAAGTCGCCGCAGGCGATCTCGTGGTGGTGCTTGAGGCCATGAAGATGGAGAACCCGGTGACCGCCCACAAGGACGGCGTCATCACCGGCCTGTCCGTTGAGGCCGGTGCCGCCATCACCCAGGGCACCGTGATCGCCGAGATCAAGTAACGCCCAGTTCTTTCCGTCGAGGCCGTAGTCACCAGGTGACTACGGCCTCGCGGCGTTTCAGGCGGGCGCCTATGGAACGCTGGTCCTGTGGAACCTGTGGAGATCAACAACGGCCAGTGGTATCTGCGCGGACTGCGTGCCGACGACCGGGTCGACGACCGGCCCGCGCTCACCGACCTGGGCGAGGAGGACCTGGACTACGTTCACGACGCCGAGGACGGCTGGGCCGATGACACCCGGTACACGTGGGCGGTATGTGAACCGACCACCGGCGAGCTGCTCGCGGAGGTCATCCTCGATCCCGCCACCGGATTCCTGAGCAGTCGGGGCCGCCCCGGCTTCGAGGATGCCGCCGCGATCTCGGAGGACACCGTGCGGCGGTACGCGACGGAAATCCTCGGGCTGGAGGTGCACACGTGAGCACGCCCGCGAACCCCAAGGTCGTCACGGTGACCGGTGCGGCCGGCCAGATCGGCTATGCCGCGCTGTTCCGCATCGGGGCGGGCGCCCTGCTGGGACGTGACGTCCCGGTGAAGCTGCGCCTGCTGGAACTGCCCTCAGCGGTCCGTGCGGCCGAAGGCGTCGTCATGGAACTGGTCGACAGCGCCTTCGATGGGCTGGTCGACATCGAGATTCACGACGACCCGGTGCGGGCGTTCGACGGTGTCGACGTCGCGCTGCTGGTCGGGGCCAGGCCGCGCAGTAAAGGCATGGAACGTGCGGACCTGTTGGCGGCCAACGCCGCGATCTTCGCCGAGTCCGGCAAGGCCCTGAACGCCGGCGCGGCCAATGACGTGCGCATCGTCGTGGTCGGCAATCCGGCGAACACCAATGCACTGGTGGCCGCCGCGCACGCCCCCGACATCCCGGCGCAGCGTTTCACCGCGCTGACCCGGCTCGACCACAACCGGGCCGTCGCCGCCCTGGCCACCCACGCGGGTGCGCACGTCACCGACGTGTCCCGGGTGACCGTGTGGGGCAACCACTCCCCGACCATGTACCCCGACATCTTCCACGCGGTGGTCGACGGGCGGCCGGGCTCCGACTACGCATCAGACACCGACTGGCTGACCAACGACTTCATCCCGACCGTCGCCACCCGCGGTACCGCGATCATCGAGGCCCGGGGCACCTCGTCGGCGGCGTCGGCCGCCAACGCGGCCATCGACCATGTGCGGGACTGGGTGGACGGCACCGATCCCGATGACTGGACGTCGGTGGCACTGCCTTCTCCCGGTGTCTACGGGGTGCCCGAGGGGGTTGTCGCCTCGCTGCCGGTGCGCGCGGTCGACGGAGTTTGGGAGATCGTGGAGGGCCTGGAGATCAACGGCTTCTCCCGGGCCCGTATCGACGCGTCGGTGGCCGAACTGCTCGACGAGCGCCAGGCGGTCGAGCGGCTCGGCCTGCTCTAGCGGTCAGCGTTCGTCGATGTCGAGTCCGGTGGCCAGGTCACCGCATTCCACGGCGATGACGTCGTCGCGGCCGCCCAGGAACGCACGGGCCCCTTGGTCGCCGTGCAGCGTGGCTGCGAGGGCCGCCAGATGCCTGCGGGACACGACGACGGGGTGACCGGGGCGACCGTCGTAGCTGGCGCGTGCCAGGCCGGAGCCGGAGGCGCGCGCTGCGCCCAGGACCCGGGCCACGACCCCGGCCCCGACATCCGGGGTGTCGACGGTGTGCAGGACGACCCATTCGGCGTCGCCGACGGCCTCCAGCCCTTCGCGCACCGACGCGCTCATGCCATCGGCCCAGCGAGCGGCCACCACTGTGCGGGCGGGCGCAGGCACCTCGACCACGGCGGCACCGAGTACCACGATCACGTCATCGCAACCGCCGTCATCGAGTGCGATCACCGCCCGCGACAGCCAATCACCCTCTTCAGCAAGAACTTTCGGCATTCCGAAGCGGGTGCCCGCACCGGCGGCCAGCAGCACCCCGGCAATGGCGTTGGTGTTCGGCATGCGAAACAGTCTGACCTGGAACTATAAGAATCCACTCAGACAAATTGTTCGATGACCTTGATCGCGGTAGGGTCGTTGGCAGGTTGAGTTCACAGCCGCAGCGAGCGTCATCGACATACGCGCGGGAACTCGCATCATTGTCGATTGACGCCGCACCAACAGTACGAATACGTGTATTACGACTGATGGAGCTACCAATGACCGTCTTTTCGACGAGCGCACTGATAGACCAGACCGACGAATCGCCAGCCACATTCGCCACGCGCTGGCTGCCGCCGTCAACGGCGGTGATCAGCGCCCACGGCGAAATCGACGCCGTCAACGCAGCTGATTTCGCCGACTACGCGTTGCGGCACACCATCAAGGCCAAGCGGGTCGTGATCGACCTCACCAATGTCGAATTCTTCGGCACTGCAGGGTTTTCCGCCCTCATGGCCATCGGATTGCAGTGCTCGACGACCGATATCGACTGGGTGCTGGCGCCCAGCAGGGCCGTGAACCGGCTGCTGCGTATCTGCGACCCGGATTCGGCGCTGCGCACGTGCTACAGCGTGGCCGCGGCACTGTCCATGCTGAACGGCAAAACTCCGCTACTGCAGCTGGTCACGAAGTCGCGCTAGCGATTTCGCCAGCAGTCGCGATACATGCATCTGCGAGACACCGACACGCTCGGCGATCTGCGTCTGGGTCATGGATTCGAAGAATCGCAGCACCAGTACCGTTCGTTCCCGCTCAGGTAATTGAGCGAGCAACGGCCGCAACGTTTCTCGATCATCGATCTGATCCAGGCCGTCATCCACATCGCCGAGCGTGTCGACTATCGCCGGCGCGTCCTCGTCGCCCCCGCCGCCGCTGTCGATCGACAGTGTGTTGTACGAACTGCCCGCGACCAGTCCTTCGATCACCTCTTCGCGGTCCATGTCGAGTTCCGCGGCAAGCTCGGAGGCCGTCGGCGCCCGACCCAAGCGCTGGGACAGCTCCGCAGTCGCCGCGCCCAGGCGCAGGTGCAGTTCCTTGAGTCGCCGCGGTACCTTCACCGACCAGCTGTTATCCCGGAAGTGGCGCCGGACCTCCCCCATGATCGTCGGCACCGCGAACGACACGAAGTCCGATCCGGCCTCGACATCGAATCGGTTTACCGCGTTGACCAGGCCGACCCTGGCCACCTGGGTCAGGTCGTCACGCGGTTCACCGCGGCCGTCGAATCGGCGTGCGATGTGATCGGCGAGCGGCAGGCACCGCTCGACAATCCGCTCACGTTGGCGTTCGTAGGCCGACGAGTCCTCGGACAGTCCGCTGAGTTCGCGAAACATGTCGCGAACATCCGCATATTCGGACGTCACCGCAGCAGGCTCGCTCGCCTCGTCGTCAGGGTGATGCCGAATACGTGGCCGGTGTCGGGCCCGTCACCGTTGTTGAACGTCTTGACCTCGTCGGTCAGGGAACTCAACACGTGCCAGCTGAAGCTGCCCGGCTCGACCACCCCGGCGCCCGTGCAGGTGGTGGCGGCGGTGATCACCACCGTCTCATCACCCGGGTCGACGGTCAGCTGCAGGCTCGAATCCGGGACCGCGGCCCGGATCAGGGCGGTGCAGGCCTCGTCTACGGCCAGCCGCAGATCGGCGACGACGTCGAAATCAAGGTCCTCGAATGCTGCTACCGCAGCGACCAGTGTGCGCACTACGGCCAGGTTCTCCAACCTGGCAGCGACCCGAATCTCCACCGCCCGCTCCGTGCGGTGCGGCGGCCTGGGTTGGCCCTGTTCGTCGGCCATCTCACCTCCCGACATCTCGGATCGACAGTATCCCAAGCTGGGACCCCCGCCAGGGATGCCCATCGTTGCGTAACCCGAAACCTGTGATCAACGCGGGATTATCGACGCCATGGATCCGGACCTGCCGCCTCGTCGAGGAATCGCTGTTGGCCCAGATCACCTCGAAGTCGAGCTGCCACCCGTGCAGAAGTCCCGAAACTGGGTATGCGGACGCCATGACCGAATCACAGACTGTGCAGACACAGCACAACGGCCAGCGCCGGATGCGGATTTCGCTGACCTGGGTACTGGTCCTGTTGACAGTGCCCGCTGCCGTCGCGGTGTACCTGTACGGCATGGCTGCGGTGATGAGCATGGCCGGCTGCACCGGCGAGGGCTGTGCGACCAAGGGTCCAGGAGAATTCTGGTTCGGGATCCTGTTCTACGGCGCGCCCGTGGTGCCGGTGGTGACGATCGCCGTATCGATCTTCACCTCCCGGCTTCGGTACGGCATTCTCGTCCCACTGGCCGGATTAGCTTTGTTGGCGATCGATTTCGCCGTACTGGCACTCACCTTCTGAGCACCCACCGCACCACAAGACACGGACCCGGCCGCACCGCGGCCGGGTCGCTCGGCGCGGACGTCAGCTGCTCGGCCGCTGCCGCATGACGCCGGGATGATCTGTGTACCAGCGATCCTCGATACGCCGCACCCGCATATGTTCGAGCGCCAGCCACATCGATCCGATGACGAATCCGGCCGCAGACAATGTGCCTACGGTCAGGCCCACATCGGAGTGGCCAGTGGCGAAAGCCGCCAAAGTGCCGACGAACAGCACCAGCCCCACGAGGATCAATACCAGCGCGGGCAAGATGACGTTGTCCTTCATCGACTCTCCGGCGTGCGGTCGGGTTGTCCGAGCGTGATCAACCGGATCTTTTGGGCCGTGCATGGCTGCTCCTTCCCGCCATTCCTGCCCCACCTGCCGTGCATGGGCTGACTCCACGGTAGATCGCCTGGGCAGGTCTGGCGAGAAAAACACCATGATCGTCTACAACGGCCCCGGCTGAGGCCAGACAAAGCGCCCTGAGCAGGTCATACGCCGAACAGACGGCACCGGTGGACTCAGGCCGAACACCACGGCCCCGCTCCGGTGCAGCGGGGCCGTGGGCCGGCCTCCCCTCCGGCCAGGGATCAGTGGTTTCGGAGCATCCCGATCAGCTCGCGCTTCTTCTTGTCGGAATACCCTTTGATGCCAAGATCTTTCGCCCGGCTGCGCAGATGGTCGACGGTCCAGTCGGCATAGGAACCGGACTTGCCGCCGGAGCGGCCAACGCTCGAACGACCCCTGGCGGCAGCGGCGTTGGAGATCCGCGCGGCCTTTTCCTTCGAATTGCCTTCGTCCCGCAGCTCCTCGTAGAGCTTCTCGTCCTTGATCGACGGATTCGGCATCGAGCTACCTCCTCTGTCAGTACCAGCTTCGCCGCCCGGCGACCGGCCGTCCGACCGCGCCGAGCAGCCAGAACACCCCGCCGATGACCAGCAGGATCACGCCCACCACCCAGAGCAGGTAAACATTCAAGATCAAGCCGAGGATGAGCAGAATTGCCCCGAGAACAATCATGGCGACCTCAATTCAGGGCGGCGATGGATTCCATCGCGCTGGGTTGCGGCAAACGGCACTCGTCCACCTTCGGATTGACGCCCGCATAGTTGAGCGGGCCGGCGAGGACCGTCAGCGCTATGGCCCCGGCGGTCGCGCAGTTAGTTGATCCACCATGGAAATAGTCGCGCTGCCAGGCTGCCACCACGCCGATGATCAACCAGATGAGCACGAGTGTTCCGAACAATCCACCAAGTCTCATGGCATGCGATGTACCCCGCTGACGCGTGGGTCAAACGTGCGGCCGACATCGCGCCCCAATCCGGGACCACGGCAAGCGTAGAGTCCACGTTCACAGGAGGCATCGCGATGAACGCCGACGAGCCGTCACTCATGGACCTGGCACGTGACGAGCGAACCGACCTTGCCGAATTCCTCGCCACCCTGACCGCTGCGCAATGGCAGACCGAATCGCTGTGCGCGGGATGGACAGTGAAAGACGTTGTGGCACACGTCATCAGCTACGAGGATCTGGGTCCTGCGGGATTGCTCAAGCGATTCGCGAAGGGTCGGATCGTGCGGGCCAACGAGGTCGGTGTCGCCGAATACTCGACCATGTCCACCGATGAACTGCTCGAGTTCCTCAACCAGCATCTGCGGCCGCAGGGGCTGACCGCGGGATTCGGCGGAATGATCGGATTGGTCGACGGCACCGTCCATCATCAGGACATCCGCCGTGCACTCGACCGCCCCCGCGCCGTGCCGGCGCAGCGCCTGCGACGAATCCTGCCCCTCGTACCGGGCAACCCGCGGCTCGGGGCGGGCCGGCGAATCAGAGGACTTCGACTGCACGCCAACGATATCGAGTGGGAGCATGGTAGCGGCCCCGAAGTCACCGGAACCGGCGAGGCGTTGCTGCTGGCCATGACCGGCCGCCGGCAGGCCGCCGAGGAACTCACGGGTACCGGCGCGAGAACCCTGCTCGACCGCCTCTGACCCCGACGTCGATCGCGTTGCGCCCCAATTCCTTCCGGATACCGGAGGTATCGGTGTGGCGCATGTGACCGAAGCGACAGAAGGTTCACACGGAACCCCGGATCGATTGTTCGAGCCCAGGATGAGGGGTAAAGTCCCAAAACAGGTTGAGTTCACAGCCGCCCCGGAATCGTCATCGGGTGCAGGGTCGTGAGGCTCCCGCACCCAGGGTTTTGAGCCCACAGAACCCGAAACGTGACGTCACCACAGTTTTCATACTGAGGAGTCAACCCAAATGTCCACCATCAACGTGGCGAAACGAGCCACACCACGTGCCAACGATCACACCCGCGCGGAATTCTGTGCCCAATGGTTGTGGCCGGCCACCGCCGTGATCAGCGTCCACGGTGAGCTGGACGCGTCCAATGCCGCTGAGCTGACCGAATGCGGAATCCGGAACAGCAGGCCGAGCGGACAGCTCGTCCTGGACATGACCGAGGTCGAGTTTTTCGGCGCAGGTTGTTTCGCCTGCCTGCATACCCTCAATGTGCGCTGCGCCGGGGAGAATATCGACTGGGTGTTGATTCCCAGCACCGCGGTGTCCCGGGTGCTGGGCATCTGCGATCCCGCCTGCGCCCTTCCGACCTCCACCGGCCTGCCTACCGCCCTGTCGATGCTGCGCAATCAGCCACGGCAGCTGCAGATGGTGGACGTGCATCGCTAACGGCTCGCTGAGGCCCAATCCCGCCGGATGGTCAGCGAGATGCCGACCACCCGGCCGCTGCCCCGGCGCCTGAAGTCAGCGTCGTCGACGAAGGTGTCGACCTCGTCGGTGAGCGCTTCGAGGACCCGGCGACTGAAACCGCTCAAGACGCTGTCGGCGTCGCTGTCGACACTGTCGCAGATGGTCGACACCCGAACACTCAGCTCCCGTGCGCGGGGGTGTTCGACCAGCGCGAGAGTGGCTCCGGGCGAAGCCAGGCCGATCAGCACGGTGCAGGCTTCATCCACCGCCAAGGCCAAGTCGGCAGCCGTGTCGCCGCTCAGATCCTCATAGTCGGCCAGGCAGCCCGTCATTGCCCTCACTACGGCCAGTGCCTCAGTTCGGGCGGGCACCCGGAGTTCCACCGCTCGTGGTCCGCTGATGTGACCAGATCCCCGGAGGGGAATTCGCTGACCGTGCAGCAGAGTCAGCGGGTGCCTCGGTGCGCGGCCTGACGATGACATATTCGTCGCGTACCCACAGCCATCCGGTGACTAAACCGAAGAGCCGGACTCAATGAGGCTGCGCCGCAGCGTCGTCGGCGGGCCGGGCTACGGGAAGCGTTTGATCAAGGGCCCACTGGGTATTCCGGCCGTATGACACGCAACAACGTGCCCGACGAGGTGCCCCTGGCCGATGCGCTCGAGCAGCAGCGTGAGCAGAGCGAACCGGTGGCGGACGCCGAAGCCCCGGTCTCCGATCTGGACAGCCCGCCGCTGGAGGCGACGGATCAGGACTGGCAAGAACAACGTGAAGTGGTCGCGGAGGATCCGGGTCTCGACGAGTTCGAGCGCGAAGGTGGCGAAACACCGCCCGTCGAGTGATCACCCGTTGATCCGGCCACATCACGCTGCGCGGTGGCCGCTCTCCGGCCCTGCGCGGTCAGCTATCGCGTGACCCGGGCAATGCCATACCTGTTCGACATAGGCCTGCTCGATCAGAGCACGCCTATGTTGCCAATCGATAACCTCGGCGATCCGCTCGAAGACGAGCTCTAACCCGCACCGATCGGGTTGTGCTGCCCCGGACATGACTGACCTCAATTCTCATTCTGCTTCGGAATACCCGGACAAGGACGCTCACAAACCGGGAGCGGCACCCAAACCACCGCTGCGACGGGGGTCTCCGCACGAGGCGAAATATCCAGCACCAACACCGGATTCGTCACCTCACGTTTAGTACGGGCCCATTCGGGAATCCAGGAGGATGCGCGGAGAAGCCGTGCGGTGATCACCAATCCACTCCAGTAGCGGAAAGGTAAGCATGACCGAGAAGAACTCAGGACCTCAAGAAGCCGTCAAGGGCGCCGTCGAGGACGTGAAGGGCAAGGCCAAGGAAGCTGTCGGTACCGTGACCGGTCGCGAAGATCTGGTCCGCGAGGGTAAAGCCCAGCAGGACAAGGCCGACGCCCAGAAGGACGTCGCCAAGAAGGAAGCCGAAGCCGAAGCCGCCCGGGCGGGCGCCAAAGCCGCCGAGAAACGCGAGCAGGCCAGCCAGCGCCCCTAGTTGGAGCGCGAGCCCCGGCCTGTTTGAAGAGATGGCCCAGCCGCCATTGGCTGGGCCATCTCGAATGCCTGATCACGTCGGGATGCTCTGTGTACCAACGTTCTTCGATACGCCGCACGCGTAGGTGCGCGCTGGCGATCCACCACCCGGAGTCGGGCTAAACCTCCGGGCTGACCCGCAGGTGGGTGGTGAGCAGCAACCGGTCCAAGACCGCGCGGCTGGGAAGCGTCTCGCTGTAATCGAGATTCAGGAAATCCTCTGCCAGCTGTTCGGCCAACAGCCGCAGCTTGGTGTTGGTTTCCTGCGACCGCCACTTCAGCAGTTCGAACGCCGCATCCGCATTGATCCGGTAGATCAGCATCAGCATGCCCTTGGCCTGCTCGATAGCACCACGGGCCTCCGCGATCTCGGCCACCACCTCGCTGACGGCGTCCTCCCGTGCCTGCGTGATCGACGGTGAGACGTCGACATAGAAACCATGTGTTCCGATGACCGCGCCGGCATCGTCGAAGAGCTGATCCCCCACGACGACGACATGGTGGACATCGCCGGCTGTATCGATGATCCGGTGCCGGGTGCTGAACGCGCCGGAGGTGCGCCGGATCTCGAGCAGCGTCGCCGCCACCTGTCCGTAGTCCTCGGGGTGCTTGTGGGAGAGCACCAGCTCGGTCGTCGGTTGCACCGTACCCGGCTCATATCCGTGCATCCGCTCCACCTGGGGTGACCACTCCCAGCGCTCATCGGCGAAGTAGAACCGGAACCAACCGACACGCTGCGGCTCGCCGCCGGCAAGTGCGTGCGCGATCGGCGACTCGGCGTTTCCCGTGGTGGGCTCACTCGTCACAGCTTGAGATTATCGCGCGGAGCTGACGCCGGCTCACCGTATTTGTCACACGTGACATTTACATTCGACGCCGTGAGACGGCTCAGGATCAAGCTCTTCATCGCGGCCGGCGCGGCGGCCGCGTTCGCGAGTCACGTCGCCGGCGTCGACGCCGCATGGAGCCTGGCGATCGGTGTCGCGGTGCCACTGGCCTTGGCGGCGACTCCGCGGTTCCTGCTGGGCGCATTCCGGGGCGCGAGCACGCCCAGCGCCCGTGAGCAGCCGACGACCGAGATGACCGGGCTGGAATTCGAGGACCATGTGGCCCATGTGGCCCGAACCTGTGGGTTGCCGGTGATCATGACTCCGCTCACCGGGGACTGGGGCGTGGATCTGATCGTCGGACACCGGCCGAATCGGATCGCCGTGCAATGCAAACGACTGTCACGGCCGGTGGGCGCGGGCGCCGTGCAGGAGGTTGTCGCAGGCGCGCCGATGCAGGACTGCAGCAGGACCATGGTGGTCACCAACAACGAATTCACCCCGGCTGCACGTAAACTCGCCGAACTTCACGGTTGCGATCTGGTGGGCGGAGCCGACCTCCCCAGGCTCAAGTCGATCCTGCGCCGCGCGGCATCTTCAGAACCGGCCACCGACCAGCCCTAGCCCGCCAGCGGTGATCGCAGCGCCTCCCGCACGGCGTCGAGACATTCGTCGATCTCCTTGCGCGTGACGGTCAGCGCGGGCCGGAACCGTACCGAATCGGTGCCGCTCGGCAGCATGATGACGCGACGGTCCCACAACCGCCGAACCAGCTCGTCACGTGCGGCAGTGGTGGGCAGGCTGAACGCACACATCAGGCCTCGGCCACGTGGCGCGAGCACTGTGTCAGAGAAATCCGTTGCCAGCGCCGCTAACTGACCGAGCAGATAATCACCGGTCACCGCGGCGGCGCGGAACAGCTCCTCGGACTCGATGACTTCGAGGATTCGTCGTGAGCGCACCATGTCCACCAGGTTGCCGCCCCACGTGGAGTTGATCCGCGAGCTCACGCTGAAGACGTTGTCGGCGACCTCGTCCACTCGGCGACCCGCCATCACCCCACACACCTGCGTCTTCTTCCCGAAGGCGACCACATCCGGGGTGACCCCCAATTGCTGGTAGGCCCAGGCAGTTCCGGTGACCCCGCACCCGGTCTGCACCTCGTCGAAGATCAGCAGAGCGTCGAACTCGTCGCACAGCTCACGCATCGCGGCGAAGAACTGCGGCCGCATGTGCCGGTCACCGCCCTCACCCTGGATCGGCTCGGCGATGAAGCAGGCGATGTCGTGCGGGTTGGCCTCGAACGCAGCCCTGGCCGCGCGCAGCGAATCAGCTTCGAGTGCGGCGATATCCAGACCGGGCCGCACGTACGGGGCGTCGATGCGGGGCCAGTCGAACTTCGGGAAGCGGGCCACCTTGACCGGATCGGTGTTGGTCAGCGACATGGTGTATCCGCTGCGGCCGTGGAACGCCCCGCGCAGGTGCAGCACCTTGGTACCCAGTGCAGGGTCGATCCCGCGGGCCTCGTTGTGCCGGCTCTTCCAGTCGAATGCCACCTTGAGCGCGTTCTCGACCGCCAGGGCTCCGCCGTCGACGAAGAACAGATGCGGCAGGTCCGGGTCGCCGAGCACGCGGCGGAAGGTGTCGACGAAACGGGCCAGCGGCACGCTGTAGATGTCGGAATTGCTCGGCTTGTTGACCGCCACCCGGCCCAACTCGGTGCGGAAATCTTCATCCGCGGCCAGCGCCGGATGGTTCATCCCGAGTGCAGACGAGGCGAAGAACGTGAACATGTCCAGGAAGCGTGCGCCGGTGCGCGCATCCACCAGGTAGGCCCCCCGGGAGCGGTCCAGGTCGAGGACGAAGTCGAAACCGTCGGTCAGGACGCTGCGCGCCAGGACCGCTCGCACCCGGTCTGGCGTTACGTGCGGAGTAGTCGTCAGCACTGCGGTCATGCCGCCATACTAACGGAATCTTTACGGCCGTTACCCCCTACAGCAGGAACTGTTACGGAATGTAGTCTCTACCACTGTAAAATGTCTGCAAAATGATGGTGCTGCGCGTTCGGACGTTGGCCGCGGTCCTGATCCGCTGGAGCAGGTCCTCCAAGCCCCGGGCCGAGGCAACCCGGACCAGCAGGACGTAGCTCTCCTCGCCCGCCACCGAGTGGCACGATTCGATTTCGGGGATGTGCTGCAACCGCGCGGGTGCATCATCGGGTTGGGACGGATCGAGAGGAGTGATGGCGACGAACGCCGAGAGCATGTTGCCCAACGCCTCGGGGTTGAGTCGTGCGGCGTATCCGGTCACGACACCTCGCGACTCCAACCGGCGCACCCGCGCCTGCACCGCCGATACCGACAGCCCGGCCGCCGATGCCAGCTGCGCCAGCGTGGCCCTGCCGTCAGCGGCGAGCGCGCGGGCCAGGGTCCGGTCGGTGTCGTCCAGCACGTATTCGTCGGCTTCACCCATGGCCCGCACTGTATCCGGCACCGCAGCGAACCAGAAAGGCACACGATGACCACCACCGAACGGACCGATCTCCCTACCGCAGAGGAGCTGCGCCGGCGGGTGCGCCAGGCCTTGGAGGCTGTCGGTGCGCGGGCGGAACTCGGCGAGCCGACATCCCCGGGACCCGGCCTGCATGCCAGCACACCGATCAGCGGCGATGTGTTGTTCACCCTGTCCGAAGACAGTCCTGAACAGGTCGATTCCGCGATCGCCGATGCCGCACAAGCCTTTTCGACCTGGCGCACGACCCCGGCACCGGTGCGCGGTGCATTGGTGGCACGCCTGGGCGAGCTGCTCGTCGAACACAAGTCAGATCTGGCGACCCTGGTGACGGTGGAGGCGGGCAAGATCACCTCCGAGGCACTTGGCGAGGTGCAGGAGATGATCGACATCTGCCAGTTCGCCGTCGGCCTCTCCCGCCAGTTGTACGGCCGCACCATCGCGTCCGAACGTCCCGGACACCGGCTGATGGAGACCTGGCATCCGCTGGGCGTCGTCGGCGTGATCACCGCGTTCAACTTCCCGGTGGCGGTGTGGGCGTGGAACACCGCGGTCGCGCTGGTCTGCGGCGACACCGTGGTCTGGAAACCCTCGGAGCTGACCCCGCTCACCGCGATCGCCTGCCAGGCCCTGATCGAAAGAGCTGCGACCGATGTCGGTGCGCCCGCGGCGGTGAGCCGGCTCATCCTGGGCGGGCGCGAGTTGGGTGAGCGACTGGTCGACGATCCACGGGTCGCCCTGGTCAGCGCCACGGGCTCGGTGCGGATGGGCCGACAGGTCGGACCAAGGGTCGCCGCCCGGTTCGGCAAGGTACTGCTCGAACTCGGCGGCAACAACGCCGCGATCGTGACCCCCTCGGCCGATCTGGACCTCGCGGTGCGGGCCATCGTATTCTCCGCCGCGGGCACCGCCGGGCAACGGTGCACGACGCTGCGCCGGTTGATCGTGCACTCCTCTGTCGCCGACGACCTGGTGTCCCGGATCGTCTCGGCCTATCAGAGCCTGCCCATCGGTGACCCGAGCGTGGACGGAACCCTGGTCGGTCCGCTCATTCACACCCGCGCCTACCGGGACATGGTCGGGGCGCTGGAGGAGGCCCGTGCCGACGGCGGCGAGGTGTTCGGCGGTGAGCGTCACGACCTCGGCGACGAGGGTGCGTTCTATGCCGCCCCCGCGGTGGTCCGGATGCCCGCGCAGACCGCGGTCGTGCACACCGAGACCTTCGCCCCGATCCTCTACGTGCTGACCTACGACGATATCGACGATGCGATCTCGCTGAACAACGCGGTACCGCAGGGTCTTTCATCGGCGATCTTCACCACCGACGTGCGCGAAGCCGAGCGGTTCATGGCAGCCGACGGATCCGACTGCGGGATCGCCAACGTCAACATCGGGACGTCCGGCGCCGAGATCGGCGGCGCGTTCGGCGGTGAGAAACACACCGGCGGAGGCCGCGAGTCCGGGTCGGATGCGTGGAAGGCGTACATGCGCCGCGCGACCAACACGGTCAACTACTCCTCGGAGCTGCCGCTGGCCCAGGGCGTGCACTTCGGGTAGGCGGCTCAGCCTTCTTGCTCGCACTCGACGTCGACGTACACGGTGGTGAACTGCAGCGCGCTGGTACGCGACGCGGGCACCCCGTGCACATCGGTCACCGTGCATTGTGACAGCGGAACTCCGTTGTCCCCGTTGATCTGCACGGCATAGCCGGCCGCGGTCAGCTCTCGCACCACATCGGGGGCCTTGGTGCCGCCGGTGGGTGCTGCCGACGCCGGGCCGGCCGGCACAGCGGCGCTGACGAGCCCCGCCGCCACCGCAATTGCCCATATCGATCTGTTCATCTGGTGGACCTCCCGCATCCGTAGGTTTCACCTATCGATATGCGCGGTGGTTACACCGGCTCAGGCCGGCCGGGGCGGCGGTTGCGGCGCCAGCACCTCGACATTCCCGTCCCGTTCCCGGACTTCGAAGTGCGGCAGGGGCTTCGGCGCGATCGGAAGTTGATGCGTGAGCACCTGGCCGGCGGGTGAGAAGGACGTCACGTGGCACGGGCAGCGCAGACTGTCGGCGGAGTTGTCGAACCACAGCTTGCAGCCCTGGTGGGTGCACACCCCGGACACCGCCTCCACGTTGCCGCCCGCTACCCGGCGCACGAATCCCGACACCGTCGATAGGTCGAACGGCAACACCGACCCCTCCACCAGGTCAGCGCTGTTCGCCACCGGCAACCATGCACCTTCACTGGGCACCAGTTCGGATCCGGCCTGTTCGGAACCCGGCGACGCACCCCGGCCGGTCATCACGTGCTCGATCGAGACGACCGCCACCGCTGCGGTCGCCGCCGCAGCGGTGCCGACGATCACCTGCCGCCGCGTCGCCGACGGACCCTGGCGGGTCGGGCCCGGTTCATCCGGCTGCTCCGGGGAAAACTGTTGGGCGATACGGTCCTTGAGGTCGTCCACGAACTCGGGCCGAGGCTCGTCGGCATCGGGCTGGGCGGCCCGCAGCTCGATTGCCGTGCGGATCTGGGCGGCGTCGAAATCGTCGGCAGGGAAGGATCCCGGTCGTCGCCCGGCGAGTAGATCGTCGACGTATTTGCGTACCCCGCGCCTGGTCACCGTGACTCTCCCTCGTTGATCTGAGCGGCCAATCGCAACGCCCGGTGCTGCAACACCTTCGCATTGGCGACGCTTACTCCCATGTCATTCGCCGACTCCCGCACCGAACGGCCCTGCAGAAAACGTAGTTCCAGCACCCGGCGGTACTGCGGCGGCAGTTGCCCCAGCACTGCGGCCACGCGCTGCGGCGCGGTACTGGTCTCGCCGTCCGGGCCCGGGTCAGGCGCGGCCACATCGTCGTCGATGACGGTGATCTCGCGTCCCATGGTGGCCCGCCAATGCGCCGCGAGCACGGTGCGGGCGGTGGCACGCAGATACGACCGGACCTCGGCCACGCTCGCCGAGAGCCGCAGCGGCCGAAGCGCAGCCAGGAACACCTCGGAGGTGAGGTCCTCGGCGTCGGAGCGGCTGCCGAGCCGCGCGTAGAGCAGCCGGTACACCCACGTCACGTTGTCGTCGTAGACGGCTTCCCAGCTGGGGTAACACCCCTCGGGCACGATCCGCAGCTCGGGGCGGTCACGTCGGACCATCACCGGCCACCCACCTTTCGTCGCGCGGAGTCCGACACAGGGCTCCGCACACCTAGATAGGGCGGGCGGTTACACGCGAACGCCGTTCGCACCCCATCAGCATCCACCCGTGTAACCCGGTGCGCTATCTCCTGGTGACCGGTTTGCACCGCTTTGAGAGACAACGGAGGTCCCGATGGTCCGACGATTCCCGACATCTGCCGTTATCGCCGCCCTGGTGGCGACGGCGTCCGCGTGCTCGAGCACGCCGCCCACAGCACCGCCGACCGTGGACTTCGGCGGTGGCACATCGGTCGGCATGGCCCCGATGCACGAAATGGCGCCGATGAGCCCGGCAGCACCGATGAGCACAGCTCCCGCCCCGGTCGCCGGCACCGCGGTGAGCATCGACAACTTCGCATTCGCCCCCGCCACCCTGACGGTCCACCGCGGCGACACGGTGACGTGGACCAACCACGATGAGGAACCGCACACCGTCGCCGCCGGGGACGGTTCCTTCCGCTCCCCCGGCATGGGCGCCAACGCCACCTTCAGCTTCACCTTCACCAATCCGGGCAGCTATGACTACATCTGCTCGATCCATCCCGTCATGCACGGCACCGTGGTGGTGACACCATGACCGATCCCCACACCATGACGCGGCGCCAGCTCATCCGGCACGGCGCCTGGTTCGGTGCCGCGGTCGGTCTCGTCGTGGTCGGTGGCGAGGTCGTCTCTCACGCGGCCACCTCGCACACCGCCGGCGTCGCGGGGCCGACGGTGCGTTTCGCTCAGATCTCAGACAGCCATATCGGATTCACCGGCGCGGCCAACACCGATGTGGCCGGGTCATTCGGCCGGGCCATCGCGCAGATCAACTCGCTGGATTACACACCGGATTTCGTGATCCACACCGGCGATCTCACCCACCTGTCCACTCCCGCCCAGTTCGACCAGGTCAAGCAGATGATGCAGGGACTCAACACACCGCACGTCTTCACCGTGCCGGGTGAACACGACTCCGTCGACGATGCGGGCCAGAAGTACCGGTCGGTGTTCGGCGCAGGCACCCGCGGCGACGGTTGGTACAGCTTCGACATCGCCGGGGTGCATGTCATCGGACTGGTCAACACGTTGAATCTGAAGAAGCTCGGACACCTCGGTGCCGATCAGCTCGACTTCATCGAGAAGGACGTTGCCCCGTTGTCCTCGGACACCCCGATCGTGGTGTTCAGCCACATGCCGTTGTTCGCGATGTACCCGGATTGGGGCTGGGGTACCGACGACTCCGCCCAGGCCCTGAGCCACCTGCGCCGGTTCTCCTCGGTCACCTGCCTCAACGGGCATGTCCACCAGCTGTTCTCGAAAACCGAGGGCAATGTGACGTTCTACAGCGGCACCACCACGGCCTATCCGCTGCCGCATCCCGGCGACGGGCCGGCACCGAAACCGGTGACCCTCCCGGCCGGCCGCCTGCACGATGTCCTGGGGATCCGGGAAGTCAGCTACACCAAGGGCACCTCGGCTCTGGCTCTCAAGGAGGATCGGCTGTAAGCAGGAGGCATGCAGATTGAGAACTCGGTCGCGGTCATCACCGGTGCCGGATCAGGCATCGGCCGCGCACTGGCCGAATCGTTCGCCGCGGAAGGCGCCCGTGTGGTGGCCGCCGACCTCCATCAGGAGTCGGCCGAACAGACCGCCGCGCAGATCTGTTCCGGCGGCGGGCAGGCTCTGGGAGTCCGGGCCGACGCCGGTGTCACGGCGGACATCGAGGCCCTGACCGCCACCGAGTTCGGCCCCGTCGACATCTACGTCGCCAACGCCGGAATCATCGGCGCGCCGGGTCTCGGCACCGACGAGGATTGGGATTCGATCCTGGACGTCAACCTGCGCTCCCACGTCCGAGCTGCGCAAGTGCTTGTCCCGCAATGGCGGTCGCGCGGCGGCGGGTACTTCGTGTCGGTCGCCTCGGCCGCCGGTCTGCTGTCCCAGATCGGCGCGGCCGGATACGCCGTCACCAAGCACGCCGCGGTCGGATTCGCCGAATGGCTGGCCATCACGTACGGCGATGACGGCATCGGGGTCAGCTGTGTATGCCCGTTGGGGGTCGCCACCCCGCTGCTCGACGCGGTGCGCGCTTCGGCGGATCCGGATTCCGCGGCCGGCGCGGCGTCGATCGTGCAGTCCGGCGACGTGATCAGTGCCCATGATGTCGCGGCGGCCACCGTGGCGGCGGTGCGGTCGGACACATTTCTGGTGCTCCCCCACCCGCAGGTGCTCGACATGTACCGCCACAAGGGCTCCGACTACGACCGGTGGATCGCGGGGATGCGCCGTTACCAGCGGTCACTGCGCGCCGGCCGATGAGCGCCCGGCAGAAGGCAAGGTTTGCGGCGGGACGTACACGCCCAGCGAGATGCGGTGCCACCAGACGTGGTCGCGGCGCAGTTCGGTCCAGGTGCTGAACTCGTACCGGTACAGCCTGGCCCGGACATAGCGCGGCGGTTCATCGGGGAATGGGTTGCACCGCAGCAGCTTCAGCGTGTCTCGGTCATTCTCCAGGAGCCGGGTCAGCAGCATGCGCAGCCAGCCGTGGGCATATGCCGGCGAGATGGCAGCGAACCACATCAGCCAGTCCAGCCGCAGATGGTAGGGCGCGAACTGGCGCGGCCACCGATGGACATCGCCTGGCTTGCCCTTGAATTCGTACTCCTTCCAGACGGTGTGATCCGTCAAACGCGGGTCCGAGGTGCCCTCCAACACCACCTCATCGCGGGTGCGGCCGACGGTGCCGAACGCCCCGTAGGAGTTCACCAGGTGATAGTGGTTGTAGGAGGCGTTCATCCGCTGCCGTTTGGAGACGAGGTTGCGTGCGGGCCAGTAGCTGAGAGCTGCCACCGCGACCGCGAACCCGACCACCACGACGACGAACCATGTTGGGGTTGGTCCGAATTGGTGTTCAGAGACCGGGAATACCACCGCGGCAGTGGAATCCGAGAGCGCGCCGAACGCCAGGACGATGGTGACCCAGTTGAGCCAGGCGAAGTTGCCCGATGCCACCAGCCACAGTTGGGTGATGACCACGACGATCGCCGCCCCGCTGGCCACGGGCTGCGGGGCGAACAAGGCGAACGGCACGACGAGTTGGGCGAAGTGGTTGCCGGCCACCTCGATTCGGTGCAGCGGCTTGGGCAGGTGGTGGAAGAACCAGCTCAGCGGCCCGGGCATGGGCTGTGTCTCGTGGTGGTAGTACAGGCAGGTCAGGTTGCGCCAGCACGGGTCACCGCGCAGCTTGATCAGTCCCGCACCGAACTCGACGCGGAACAGCAGCCAGCGGGCCAGCCATATCACCAGAAGCGGGGGCCCGACGTCGTCGTTGCCCAGGAACATCACCAGGAACCCGGCTTCGAGCAGAAGGGATTCCCACCCGAACGAGTACCAAGTCTGCCCGACGTTGACGATCGACAGGTACAGCACCCACAGCAGTAGCCAGGCGAGCATCGCGGCCCACAGCGGCACCAGATCTCCGGCGCCGGCCACCAGTGCCGCCGAAAGCACCGCGCCGGTTGCGCACACCGCGGCGAAGAAGCGGTCCGAGTAGTGGAACTGGAACAGGCTCGGGGCGCGCCGGAACGAATTGGCGGCCAGAAAACGGGGTATCGGGAGCAGCCCCCGCGCACCGAGGAGCCCGCGGAACTGCCGGGCCGCCGCAATGAACGCGATCAGGTAGATCGCGGCGGTCCCCCGCTGCAACACCTGTCTGGCCAACCAATATTCGTCTGCGTTGAACCATTCCATACGCGGACCTGCCGACGTTGCGGGTCTATCCACGATGACGGTACCCCGATTCGGGGCGATTCACGCCTCGTACGGCGAGCTAGCGCCGTCGCAGACCCAGCCGGAAATTGGACGGCATCATGGTCAGGCGCTCCTGTACCTGCAGCGTGTAGTCCGGATCAGCCGTCAGGTCATAGCGCCGGATCAGCACCGCCAGCATCAGAACCGCCTCGTGCAGTGCGAATTGCCTTCCGATGCATGATCTTTCACCGGTGCCGAACGGCTTGTACAGGCCAGCAGGCCGGGCCCGCATCTGTTCCGGTGTGAACCGGTCCGGATCGAATGCGTCCGGGTCGGGGCCCCAGCGGGGGTCGCGGTGCAGGGTCGAGGTCAGCGCCAGCGCCCAATCCCCCTCGCGCATCGGGTGGATTCCGGCGAGCACGGTGTCGTGGCGAGCGGCGCGGTAGTACGCCGGCACCGTCGGCTGTAATCGCAGCGATTCGTCGAGAACCCGCCGGACATACCGTAGTTTGGCGATCTTCTCGAACTCCGGTCGCGCTTCATCGCCCCACACCTCGTCCACCTCGGTGCGGACGCGGGCGAACACATCCGGATGTTGCGACAGGAAATACAGCGCGAATGACAATGCGCCAGATGTGGTCTCGTGCCCGGCGATCAGAAAATTGATCAGCTGATAGCGGATGTTCGCAGCGTCGAGGTCGGACCCCAGCATGATCTGCAGCAGGTCGTCGTGGCTGCCCGACTGCTGCGCGCGCCGGCCGGCGACGATGTCGTCGGCCAACTCATGCAGGTACTTCGCATCGCTGCGGACCCGGCGCTCGTAACGCCGGTAGGCGAAGGCGGGGAGGAAGGTTTCGCGGAGCACCCCGAGGCGGTCAGCCGCCAGAAGCGCGGACACCATGTGCGCGACGAACGGGTGCATCGCGTCGTCCTGGAAGCATCCGAACGAATATCCGGCCGCGCACCGCCCGATGGTCTCCAACGTCACCCTGGTGGTGTCGGCCGAGACATCGACGGTGTCGCCCTCGGCGGCCCGCTGATCCCAGCGGTCGGTCAGCTGCCCGGCAACGTCGAACATCACGCCGTGGTAGCGGCGCATCGCGGCCTGGCTGAATGCCGGCATCAGGAGCTGATGGGCCTTGTGCCAGTTCGGTTCGTCGTTGTACGCGGTGAACAGCCCGTCGCCGCCGACGATCCGCAGTGCCTCGATGTCGGGTCCCACATGCTTGCAGAACCGGGCCTCGTCGTTGAGGTCGGCGACCGCGTCGGCACCGGTGACGACCACGTAGCGGGCACCCAGGAACCGGAATTCGCAGATCGGCCCCAGCTCGGCCATCCCCATCGCGTTCTGCATCGACGAGTCGGGCTGCAGTCCGAGCACGTCGCCGAGCAGCGGCACCCGTCGCGGCGGGTGGGGCAGTCTCGGGTACTTGGCCCCCGCAGAAGGTGAGGTCCGCACACCCGAGACGGTCATGCCACCAGGATTCCGCCCTTGTTGTACATGTGTCAAGTAAGGAGGCGCGAGGAAGTCGCTTCGCCGGGGATGAGCGGCCCTGCAAGTTAAGCTGCAGACGTGGGTGCCGAGTCGAGACGCCGGCTGTCCCCCGCCGACAGACGCAACGAGCTGCTGGCGCTGGGAGCCGAAGTGTTCGGCCAACGACCGTACGACGAGGTCCGCATCGACGAGATCGCCGAACGCGCCGGGGTGTCCCGGGCCCTGATGTACCACTACTTCCCCGACAAGCGGGCCTTCTTCGCCGCCGTGGTGCAGGCCGAGGGCGAGCGCCTGTTCGAGGCCACCAGTACCCCTCCCGAGCCTGGCCAGAGCCTGTTCGGCCAGCTGCGCGCCGGCGTGCTTGCCTACCTGCGCTATGACGAGGAGCATCCGCACGGTGCGTGGGCGGCGTACATGGGCCTGGGCCGCACCGACCCCGTGCTGCGCGGCGTCGACGACGTCGACAACGACCGGCAGGCCGACCGGATCATGGGCCGGATCGGCGACGCGGTGTCCGAACCGCTGGACGCCAAGGTCGAGCGCGACCTGCGGGCCACCGTGTACGGCTGGCTGGCACTGACCTTCGAGATGTGCCGGCAACGGCTCAAGGATCCGTCGATCGATGCGGGCTTCGTCGCCGACAGTTGTGCGCACGCCCTGCTCGATGCCATCGGCCGAGTGCCCGGACTGCCCGCCGAACTGCTCTGCGCTGCCGCCCCTGAACACCGCTGACGCCCACTTGTCGGTGCCGCGCGGCAGTATGGCTAGGTGGCCACCACGCCGGTCGATCCGCTGGCCCGGTTCAGTGCACTGACCCGGGAGTGGTTCACGGCTGCCTTCCCGGCGCCGACGGCCGCTCAGGCACAGGCGTGGTCCGCCATCGCCGAGGGCCACAACACCCTGGTCATCGCCCCCACCGGCTCGGGCAAGACCCTCGCCGCGTTCCTGTGGGCCATCGACGAGTTGGCCCGGACCCACGCCGACCCGCGGTCGGGCACGACGGTGCTGTACGTGTCGCCGCTCAAGGCGTTGGCCGTCGACGTCGAGCGGAACCTGCGCACCCCGCTGACCGGGATCACGCGGGTCGCCGAGCGCCACGGAGTGCCCGCCCCGTCGATCAGCGTCGGGGTCCGTTCCGGGGACACCACGCCCAGTCAACGCCGCGCGATGCTGAGCAAGCCGCCAGACATCCTGATCACCACCCCGGAGTCACTGTTCCTGATGCTGACCTCGGCGGCGCGCGAGACGCTGGCATCGGTGCGGACCGTGATCGTCGACGAGGTTCACGCCGTCGCCGCCACCAAACGCGGTGCGCACCTGGCACTCTCACTGGAACGGCTGGATCAGCTTCTCGACAAGCCGGCCCAGCGGATCGGATTGTCGGCGACCGTGCGGCCGCCCGAGGAGGTGGCCCGGTTCCTGTCCGGGCAGGCGCCCACCACCATCGTGGCCCCGCCTGCCGCGAAGACCTTCGACCTCTCGGTCCAGGTTCCGGTTCCGGACATGGCCAACCTCGACAACAACAGCATCTGGCCCGATGTAGAGGAGCGCATCGTGGACCTGATCGAGGCGCACCAGTCCTCGATCGTGTTCGCCAATTCCCGCCGGCTGGCCGAGCGGCTGACCTCACGGCTCAACGAGATTCATGCCGAACGTGCCGGAATCGAGCTCTCGCTGGACCGTAACCCGCAGGTCGGGGGCGGCGCCCCGGCTCAGCTCATGGCCAGCGGCCAGGCGAACGGCGCGCCGCCACTGCTGGCCCGGGCGCACCACGGTTCGGTCAGCAAGGAGCAGCGGGCCCAGGTCGAGGACGATCTCAAAAGCGGTCGGCTGCGCGCCGTGGTCGCCACCTCCAGCCTGGAGTTGGGCATCGACATGGGTGCCGTCGATCTGGTGATCCAGGTCGAATCACCGCCGTCGGTGGCCAGTGGGCTGCAACGCATCGGGCGTGCCGGGCATCAGGTCGGCGAGATCTCTCAGGGCGTGCTGCTCCCCAAGCACCGGACCGATCTGATCGGCTGTGCGGTGACGGTGCAGCGCATGCGCTCCGGTGACATCGAGACGATGCATGTCCCGGCCAATCCGCTCGACGTGCTGGCCCAGCACACGGTGGCCGTCGCCGCCCTGGAGCCGGTGGATGCCGACGCCTGGTTCGACGCGGTCCGGCGCAGCGCACCGTTTGCCACGTTGCCGCGCAGCGCCTTCGAGGCCACCCTCGACCTGCTGTCCGGGAAGTATCCGTCCACCGAGTTCGCCGAGCTGCGGCCGCGGCTCGTGTACGACCGCGACCACGGAACGCTCACCGCCCGCCCGGGCGCGCAGCGCCTGGCCGTCACCTCCGGCGGGGCCATCCCCGACCGCGGACTGTTCACCGTCTACCTGGCCACCGATTCCGAAAAACCGTCCCGGGTAGGCGAACTCGATGAGGAGATGGTTTACGAGTCACGCCCGGGTGATGTCATCTCCCTTGGCGCCACCAGTTGGCGGATCACGGAGATCACCCACGATCGGGTGTTGGTCATCCCGGCGCCGGGCCAGCCCGCCCGGTTGCCGTTCTGGCGCGGCGACAGCGTGGGCCGGCCCGCCGAGCTGGGCGCGGCCGTCGGGGCGTTCACCGGCGAACTGGCCACACTGGGCCGCGCTGAGTTCGATGAGCGCTGCCAGGCAATGGGTTTCGCCGGATTCGCCACCGACAACCTGTATCAGCTGCTGCACGATCAGCGGGAGGCCACCGGTGTGGTCCCCAGCGACAGCACCTTCGTGGTGGAGCGCTTCCGGGACGAGCTCGGTGACTGGCGGGTGATCCTCCATTCCCCGTACGGGCTGCGGGTCCACGGACCACTCGCCCTCGCGGTGGGCCGACGGCTGCGGGAACGCTACGGTATCGACGAGAAGCCGACCGCCTCCGACGACGGCATTATCGTGCGACTGCCCGACAGCGGCGAAAACCCTCCGGGCGCAGACCTGTTCGTGTTCGACGCCGACGAGGTCGAGCCCATCGTCACCGCGGAGGTGGGCGGCTCGGCGTTGTTCGCGTCCCGGTTCCGTGAGTGCGCCGCCCGTGCTCTGCTGCTGCCACGCCGGCACCCGGGCAAACGTTCCCCGCTGTGGCATCAACGGCAGCGCGCCGCACAACTGCTCGACATCGCCCGCAAGTACCCGGACTTCCCGATCGTGCTGGAAACAGTGCGGGAATGCCTGCAGGACGTCTACGACGTGCCCGCCCTGACCGAGCTGATGCGGCGGGTGGCGCAGCGTCGGGTGCGGGTGGTCGAGGTAGAAACCGCCACCCCGTCACCGTTCGCCGCATCGCTGCTGTTCGGCTATGTGGGCGCGTTCATGTACGAGGGCGACAGCCCACTGGCCGAGCGACGGGCCGCGGCGCTGGCACTGGACACCGTGCTGCTGTCCGAATTGCTGGGGCGCGTCGAGTTGCGCGAACTGCTGGACCCGGCGGTGGTCGCGTCGACGTCCGCGCAACTGCAACACCTGACCGAGGAGCGCGCGGCGCGCGACGCCGAGGCGGTGGCAGATCTGCTGCGGATGCTCGGTCCGCTCACCGAGGCCGAGATCGCCGCACGCGCCACCACCGACACGATCGGCGGCTGGCTCGACGGGCTGCACGCCGCCAAGCGTGCGCTGCCGGTGACCTATGGCGGCCAGACCTGGTGGGCGGCGGTCGAAGACATCGGCCTGTTGCGCGACGGGGTCGGCGCGCCGGTGCCGGTCGGGGTGCCCGCGGCATTCACCGAATCCGTCGACGACCCGCTCGGAGACCTGATCGGCCGTTACGCCCGCACCCACGGGCCGTTCACCACCACCGAGGTGGCCGCCCGGTTCGGGTTGGGTCTTCGGGTGACCGCGGATGTGTTGGGTCGCATGGCTGTCGACGGCCGGCTGGTGCGCGGTGAATTCGTCGACGATCTCGCCGGCGATCAGTGGTGCGACGCCGAAGTACTGAGGATCCTGCGCCGCCGCTCCCTGGCCGCGCTGCGTGCTCAGGTCGAACCGGTCAGCACGGCGGCCTACGGTCGCTTCCTGCCTGCCTGGCAACACGTCGGATCGACCCACAGTGCGGGTATCGACGGGCTGGCCGCGGTGATCGAGCAGTTGGCCGGCGTTCCCGTTCCCGCATCGGCGGTGGAGTCGCTCGTCTTCGGACAACGGGTCCGCGATTATCAACCGGCCATGCTCGACGAGCTGCTCGCCTCCGGTGAAGTGATGTGGTCGGGCGCCGGCCAGATCGGCGGCAGTGACGGCTGGGCGACTTTCCATCTGGCCGAGACCGCGCCGTTGACGCTGCCCGTGCCCGCCGAGATCGAGTTCACCGATACCCACCGGGCGATCATGGAGACGCTGGGGCACGGCGGGGCGTACTTCTTCCGGCAACTCACCGATACTGCCGGCGAGCCTGAGCTGAAAACCGCGCTGTGGGAGCTGATCTGGGCCGGATGGGTCACCGGGGACACGTTCGCGCCCGTGCGCGCGATGCTGAGCGGTCCTCGGCGGTCCGGGACGCCGGCGCACCGGCAACGCCAACGTCCGCCCCGGCTCAGCCGCTACAGCGTGGCGCGCCCGCACACCCGGGCGGCCGATCCGATGGTGTCCGGCCGGTGGTCGGCATTGCCTGGTGCAGAACCGGATTCGACGGTACGAGCCCACTTCCAGGCCGAGCTGCTGCTCAACCGGCACGGAGTGCTGACGAAAGGGGCGGCAGCGGCCGAAGGGGTACCGGGCGGGTTCGCCACCCTTTACAAGGTGCTGAGCGCGTTCGAGGACGCCGGCCGCTGCCAGCGGGGCTACTTCGTGGAGTCGCTGGGCGGGGCACAGTTCGCGGCGGCCTCGACAGTCGACCGGTTGCGGTCCTACCTCGACGGGGTTGATCCTCAACGGCCCGAGTTCCACGCCGTCGTTCTCGCGGCGACGGATCCGGCTAATCCCTACGGAGCGGCACTGGCCTGGCCGGAACGCGGCGGCGACGACACGCACCGGCCCGGCCGCAAAGCCGGAGCCCTGGTCGCGCTGGTCGACGGGCAATTGGTGTGGTTCCTGGAGCGCGGCGGCCGGACCCTGCTCAGCTTCACCTCGGACGCCGATACGCAGCGGGCCGCGGCGGGGGCTCTGGCGGAACTCGTGAGCGCCGGGCGCATGCCGTCGTTATTGGTGGAGCGGATCAACGGGGTCGCGGTGCTCGATCCCGGCGTCGACGCGGACCGTGCCGCCGTGCAGGACGCGCTGACCGGGGCCGGATTTTCCCGCACCCCGCGCGGTTTGCGGCTGCGATGATCGGATGAGTTCTTACAAGTCACAGTAAGAATGACTGGTCGATCGGGGGCGCGCCGTGACCGCAGAGGTCTGATCGGCACCGGGATACTGAGCGGTATGAACGAGCCGGCCGAACAGGTTCAGCCAACGCTCGGTAACGACATTGCGCACGACGAGGTGCGTCGACTCCCCCGCGGTGTCCGGATCGCCGACATCACCGTCTGTGTGTTGCTGTTCGTAGTCCAGGCCGGGTTGGGTTTCGTCGCGCTGACGAGCTTCATGGTTTTCCCGATGAGCATCGACAACTGCGCCTACGTGGAATGCGGCGATGAGAAGTGGATCAACTACGCGATGTGGACGGCGCTCGCGACGATGGTGCCGGCCGGGCTGTTCTTCTGTGTCGGCGTCATTCAGCTGGCCCGCAACCGAATTGGGTTCTGGTGGCCGCTGATCGGCATTCTCGCCCAGGGGGCCATCCTGGGGGCCGCGTGGCGCATGGCATCGCTCGCGGGCCCCATCGCTGGCTAACCGAGACCGGCTGCAGGCCTAGACGCACTTGACGGGAGGTGACGGCATGCCCGACGAATTCTTCGAGTGTTTCCTCGAAGAGCTTCCGTTCTCGATCCCTGGTCCCCCGTGCACTGACGAGCACGTGCGCGCCTACACCGGGCTAGTCCCGGACTGCCTGATCTCCTACTGGCAGGAGTTCGGGTTCTCCGGATTCGGCAACGGGACGGCCTGGTTGGTGGATCCGGCCGAATGGAGGGTCACCACCGAACAGGTCCTCCTCGATAAGGTTCAGCACCCGCGGCTGGGCACCTACGCGCAGTACATTCCTTTCATCCGAAGCGCTTTCGGGAAGGTGTGGTTCTGCACGCCCGGGTACGGCATATCGCTCATTGTTGATCCGGTACGTGGAGTTCTGTTCCTCAAACCGCCGGCCAGAGATCTGACGCCGGGTGGATTCGAGCGCTCGCTGCACGCATTCTTCACCGCATCTGGGATGGAGCGGTTCGAGTTCTACGACCGCAACGAAGCGCCTATGTTCGAACGGGTCTACCAGCATCTCGGCGCCCTGCGGTTCGATGAGCTGTACGGATTCGCGCCGGGTCTGCTGATCGGTGGCGCCGCAATTGTGGAGGCCACCCACCTGTTCCAGATTCATGTACACATTGCGCTTCTGCGGTCAGTCATCGGCGACGACTGATACGTGGTGGCATGACCGGCCCGTACGAGGTTGTTGACGCTGAGGCGGCGTCGGGGTTCGCCCGCACGCCGCGTGGTCAGCGGCTGCGGTGAACCGCCTCACAGGAGGCCGGCGACCTTGTACAGCACGAGCGATCCCGCAACAGCGACGTTGAGACTGTGACCGGTGCCCACCATTGGAATCTCGACCGCCAGGTCGAGCAATTCCATTGCTTCGGCAGGCATACCGCTGCCCTCGTTGCCGAGAACCAACACCGTGCGCGTGCGCGCCGCGGGCAGATCCGCCAGCCGGATCGCCTCGTCGGCGAGTTCGACACCGATGATGTGCGACCGCTCCCGTTGCTTCTCCAGCCAGCCGACGACGTCGCCGTAGATCCAGTGGACGCATGACCTGTGCCGCAGAGTGTTTCCCTTGCGTAGAGCCTCGGAAGCCCACGGCAGGCGTGGTACGGCCAGACATGCACCCACGGCGTCGCACGTGCGGAGCAACGTGCCCAGATTCACGCCGTGCTTGGGCCAGAGTGGTGCGACGATGATGTGGTTCCAGCACTGGCGACGGCCAGAGCGCCGCTGCCGGTGGATCTCTTTACGGGTTCGAATGCGAGGCGCCGGGTGCGGCGCCTCCGCGCCGCTCACTGGAGGGCGGGAACGCCCCTCCCGCCGGGTCGAGAATTGATCATCGGCCGATTATGCCATCGAGCGACCGTCAACTTCCATGACAACTGGTTCAATGAAAACATGCCAGAGGGAGATACCGTCTTCCACACCGCCACGGCACTGCGCACCGCTCTGGCGGGAAAATCCTTGACGCGATGCGACATTCGCGTTCCACGCTACGCCACCGTCGATCTCACCGGGCACGTGGTCGACGAGGTGCTCAGCCGCGGTAAGCACTTGTTCATCCGAGTTGGTCCGGCCAGCATCCACTCCCATCTGAAGATGGAGGGTAGTTGGCGCATCGGGTGGTCCAAAGGTGCGGCCCACCGGATCCGGATCGTGCTGGAGACCGCCGACAGTCGGGCCACCGGGATCGACCTCGGCGTTCTCGAAGTGCTCGACCGCGACGCCGATATGGCAGCGGTGGCCCACCTCGGTCCGGACCTGCTCGGCCCTGACTGGGAGCCACGGACCGCGGCTGCCAATCTGACCGCCGACCCCGACCGTCCGTTGGCGCAGGCCCTGCTCGATCAGCGGGTGATGGCCGGCGTCGGCAACGTCTACTGCAACGAACTGTGTTTCGTCTTCGGCCGGCTGCCGACCTCACCCGTCAGCACGCTGACCGACCCGTTGCGCGTCGTGCAACGCGCCCGGGACATGCTGTGGCTCAACCGGTCCCGATGGAATCGCACAACGACCGGGGACACGCGGCCCGGCCGACAATTGTGGGTCTACGGCCGCGCCGGTGAGCCCTGCCGCCGATGCGGGACCTTGATCGAGACCGACGCCGGCACCGAGCGGGTGACGTACTGGTGCCCAACCTGCCAATCCTGAATTCTCTCGTGGGTCAGGGTCATTGACGCACTGCGCGTTGACGAGGAACGGCCAGGTTCGAGCCTCACCCGGACCCGAACTCGTACCCGAAAACAGAGTCAATGTCGGTCACGCATGGCATGCTCGAACGTATGTTCGAGACCGTGTCGGATGTGGAGCTGATCGACAGGATCAGTGCCGGGGCGCGGGCGGAGTCGGTGGCGATCGCGGGCCGGTTGGCGGCGATCGGGGCGTTGGACAGCCTGCGGGAACAGGAGTTGGTCGAAAGCATTTTGTGGCGGACTGATCCGTTCGAAGAAGTGGCCGCGGAGGTGTCGGCGGCGTTGCGGATCAGTCGGGGTCGGGCCGGGACCCAGGTTCACCATGCCCGGGTGTTGCGGGACAAGCTGCCCCAGGTGGCGGCGCGGTTCGCGGTTGGGGATATCGATTATCGGGTGGTGTGCACGATCATTGCCCGCACTGGCATCGTGGATCCGGCAGTGTGGGCGGGGTTGGATGCGGAGTTGGCGGCGCGGGCGCATCGGTGGATGCGGTTTTCGCAGCGGCAGTTGCGGGATCGGGTGGATCAGTGGATCGCCAAGCTGGATCCGAATGGGGTGCGGGTGCCCCCGGATGTGGCCGAGGAGCGGTTCGTGCAGATCGAGGCGGGCAGCCCGGGCAAGGCGACGGTGTGGGCCAACCTGGATGCCGCCGACGGGACAGCATTCGATCAACGCCTCAACGCCCTGGCGGCGACGGTGTGTGAGCACGATCCGCGTACCCGTGAGCAGCGTCGCGCGGATGCGGTGGGGCCGTTGGCCCGGTTGGATTCCCAACTGCCGTGCCGGTGTGGTCGTGACGAGTGCCCCGCGGCGCAGAAGCGGGCGGCGGCCGATGCGGCGGTGGTTCATGTGCTGGCCGATCGGGCTACCGTCGATGGCAGCTCGGATGATCCGGGATATCTACCGGGGCATGGGATCCTGCCCGCCGAGTCGGTGCGTGACCTTGCGGCCACGGCGAAGATCAAGCCGCTGCACGTGCCGGCCGGGCCGGACCAACCCAGCGAGCCGGGTGATGCGTCTGATGGGTCTGAGCCTGGCTATCGCCCATCGGTGGGCCTCTCGGAGTTCATCCGCTGGCGCGATCTGACGTGCCGGTTCCCGGGCTGTGACGCCCCGGTCGAGCGCTGCGACATCGACCACACGATGCCCTACCCGCTGGGCCCCACCCACCCGTCGAACGCCAAGCTCTACTGCCGCGCCCACCACTTGGTCAAGACCTTCTGCGCCGGGTGGTCGGACCGTCAATTGCCCGATGGCACCGTCGAATTCACCGGGCCCACCGGGCACACCTACACCACTGAACCCCACGGCGCCGGCATGTTCCCGACCCTCGCGCAACCCACTGGGGAGCTGAACCTTCCCGAACCCCCGGCCGCGAGCCCGAACCGGGGCGCGAGGATGCCGACCCGCCGCCAAACCCGCGAACAAGACCGCCGAGACCGGATCAACGCCGAACGACGGCTACGCGCCGAACTCAACAACGACCTCGACATCGAACGCCAATACCAAGCCTGGCTCGCCGAAGAATACGGACCACCCCCACCATTCTGAACGGCGTTTCGCTGGGGCATTCGGCCTCTAGCCCGCTGCCACACTCAGCGCCTGGGCGACCTCCTGCGCCACGCGGAGGCCGGATTCGATCGCGCCTTCGATGTAACCCGCGTGATCGCTCGAGGTTTCTGTACCCGCCCAGTGAATGCCGCCGACGGGCGTGGAGGGCAACGGGAGAAGCCCCTCCAGGGTGCCCGCAATGGGTAGGACCATGTAGCCACCGCCGACGTATTCATCGGTATGCCATGACTTCTCATGCCA
The DNA here is from genome assembly GCF_004762045.1 of Mycobacterium sp. DL99. Taxonomy (GTDB): domain Bacteria; phylum Actinomycetota; class Actinomycetes; order Mycobacteriales; family Mycobacteriaceae; genus Mycobacterium. Next base: position 1,823,446 of record NZ_SJOM01000007.1, on the reverse strand, counting down.
GCTGACCGGCTCAAGCACCTCCGGCCCGATGTGGCCGATCAGTGGGTCCAGCGCTGCCCTTCGCCGCTCCTCGACAGAGAGGCCATCGAGCTGACGCGCCGCAGGTCCACCGATGAGCACACACAGGTGGCCCGGCCCATCCGGCGGGCTGGTGTCGAAGACACCGCTGCCCGGTCCGTCGAGGACGATCAGCTCGCCACCCTTGCGCTCCCTCCAGAACGGCCGGTCGTACACCGCGATGGCCTTGTAGACCGATCCCATATAGGTGCAGTCCGCGAGCCGGGCCCGTTCCGGCGGCAGCGGTGGTTGATGGGCGATGGATCCAGCCATGGGTGCCGGAACGGTGACGATGGCCTTGGCGGCCCGGAAGGCGCCCGCCGTCGTTCCGACGGTCACGCCAGAGTTGTCGCGACGGATCGATACGACCTTATGCCCCAAGCGGATCCGGGAGCCCAGGTCGACAGCCAAACCGTTGGCGAGTCCCTTCATCCCTTCGACGAGCAAGGAGTCTTGCGCGCCCCCTTTGGTCGACAACATGGTGCGCACACCGCCCTGCTGGCGGATCATCCGCATCATCGCGTAGACCGAGTGTCGGTCCAGGTCTGCCGTCCAGGACACCGCGGCAATCACTTCCAGCAGCCGGCGTGCGGTACGGCCCGGCGCCCGGCGCAGCCACGACTCGACCGTCGTGTCGTTCCAGCGTTGTGGCACCCCGGTACGGGACAGCACTTCGAGGCCGGCAAGAACCACCATGGCGGCGAGAACCGGTGGCGCAACCGCCGACAACCGGCGCGAGCGGTCGATCAGGCCCGGCATCGGACCCGTGTGCATCCGATACCGGGTGAGTCCGAGCTCGTCGGCCAACGCCATGAGACGACGGTGATCGTGGCCGATCCACTGACCACCGAGGTCAACCGTCGATCCCAGCGCGGTGGTCTCGCTCATCGTTCGTCCGCCGAGCCGGTCGGCGGCTTCCAGCACGACCACGTCGATGCCGCGGCGATGAAGCTCGCGGGCCGCGGTCAGCCCCGCCACACCTGCGCCGACCACGACCACCGTGGCGTCCCTCGCGCTGCCCTGCGCCGTCATGAGACCTCCAGATTCCAAGTCGGTCAACCGTCCGACTTTTGTAGCACGGGGCGGCCCGGGGCAACAGCCGTCGACGGCTAGCTGCGCATACCCGCCACTGGCTGGGGGCCTGCGAGCGTCACGAGCATCTGGATCGCGCGCTCGAGGTCGCTGCGCGCGCGACGGCCGTCTCGGCACGCGATGTACTGGATGATCAGCCCGTCGAGCATCCCGAGTGCCAACCGGCCCAGGGTGGCGAAATCGACGGCGCACCGCTCGCCGGCGGCGTTCGCCGCCTGCTCACAGAACTCGGTCACCAGTGCGGTGTAGCGGTCGTACTGCAGCTGGGCCAATCCCCCCGATCCCTCGCTGCGCACGGAGTACATCGCCAGTTCGTACTGCATGACCTGCACGCCGACATCACCTTCGACCAGGGTGTCCCAGAACGTCGTGACGCCGTGGCGCATCGCGTGCGCCAGGCCCTGGTCGAGTTGCAGACTGTCGTGCACGGTGGCGACGACGTCGTCGATGACCGCGGCGATGACGGCGCGCAGCATCTGGTCCTTGGACGGGAACACGTAATGCAACGTGCCCAACGGGATGCCCGCCTCGGCCGCCACGGCACGCAGCGTCGTACCCGGCACGCCGACTTCACTGAGCACGCGGATCGCCGCCGCGACGATCTGCTCGTGACGCTCGGCTGCCTTGACGTAGGCCATCGGAATCCCTCCCTCGACTGAGCGACAGCTTAGGAGAAAGTCAGACAACCGACCGGGTCGACGCCCCTTAGGGTGAAAACATGACCAACGCCGTCGTCCGCCCCACGTCACCGGATGACCTTGACGCGATCAGCGCCATCTACGCCCACCATGTCGAGTCCGGGGTGGCCACGTTCGAACTGATCCCACCGCACCGCGAGGAGTGGGAGCGTCGGCTGGCGACAGCCCGCGAACGCGAATTGCCGTTCCTCACCGCGATACTCGACGACGAGATCGTGGGCTATGCCTACTGCTCGCCGTGGAAACTGCGCCCGGCCTATCAGCACACCGTGGAGAATTCGATCTATCTCACGCCGCAGTGCGCCGGTCGTGGGATCGGAACGCTACTGCTGCAAGGACTTCTGGACGGCTGCACCGCGGCAGGTATCCGTGAGGTCATCGCCGTGGTGGTCGACACCGACGAGGCAGCGGCATCCATTGCCCTGCACCGCAAGCACGGTTTCACCGAGGCCGGGCGACTGCGCGCGGTCGGCTATAAGCACGGACGGTGGCTGGACACGGTGCTGCTGCAGTGCAGCCTGGCGGTCAGCAGTTGACGAGTTCCGGCTCACAGATCGGCCGCGAAGCCGGTTCCGGTGCAGGCTCTTTGGCGGCCGGCTCGGGATCCTTGGGCTTGCTGCCCCACGGGAACGCCAGCCGCACGATCTTGCGCACCACCGAGGCGAACTGCGTGTGGATCGGGCCGGTGTTGTAGGGCAGACCGTAGCGCTGGCAGATCTCCTTGACCTCACCGGAGATTTCGGCGTAGCGGTGCGCCGGGATGTCCGGGAACAGGTGGTGTTCGATCTGGAACGACAGGTTGCCGCTGAAGATGTGGAACCACTTGCCGCCGGTCAGATTTGCCGAACCCAGCAGCTGGCGGAAGTACCACTGGCCGCGCGTCTCGTCCTGGGTCTCCTCGATGGTGAACTCGTGGGTGCCCTCCGGGAAGTGCCCGCAGAAGATGATCGTGTAGGACCACACGTTGCGCATCAGATTGGCAGTCATGTTGCCCGCGAACACGAATGGCGCAAACGGGCCCGCCAGTAGCGGGAAGGCCACATAGTCCTTGACGGTCTGCTTGCGCACCTTGTCCCACATCTCGCGCAGCATGTCCTTCTTGTCCCGCAGCTTGATCTCACCGGTGCGGATCCGCTCGGTCTCCAGTTCGTGCAGAGCCACGCCGTACTGGAAGAACACCATCAGCAGGAATGCGTACAGCGGGTTGCCCAGGTAGTACGGGCTCCATCTCTGGTCCTCGCTCATCCGCAGGACGCCGTAGCCGATGTCGCGGTCCATGTCGACGATGTTGGTGTAGGTGTGGTGCATGTAGTTGTGGGAGTGCCGCCACTGATTGGACGGGCAGGCCGAATCCCATTCGAAGTTCTGGCCGCGCAACGCCGGATCGCCCATCCAGTCGTACTGACCGTGCATGACGTTGTGGCCGATCTCCATGTTGTCGAGGATCTTCGACAGCCCGAGCATCACCGTGCCGACCGGCCAGGCCGGCGGTAGGAACAGCAGCGCACGGCCACCGATCTCGAGCTTGCGCTGCATCTTGATGATGTCGCGGATGTAGGTGGCGTCGCGCTCACCGAGATCGGCAATTGCCTTTTCACGGATGGCGTCGAGTTCGGCGCCGAAGGTTTCGAACTGCTCGGGGGTCAGGGTGTAGTGAGTCATGTCTGTGCCTTTCGGAGGTCGATAGGTCTCAGAGGTCGATGACGACGTCGCCGACTGGTGCGGTGACGCAGATTTCGATGTCTTCGCAGTCGGCGCTGGAGATCGCGCCGGTGATCAGGTTGCGAACTGCGCCGCTGGCCTTGAATCGGGTGCAGGTGTGGCAGATGCCCATCCGGCAACCGCTTTCCGGAGTGAGGCCGGCGGCCTCGGCCTGCACCAGCAGCGGTTGACCGTCGTCGGTCACCTCCACGTTGCTGTTGGCGAACCGGACGGTGCCTCCAGTGGATCCCGTCGGCACTGCGAACACGGGTGGGACGAAGCTCTCCGACTGCGCGTCGGGACGCACCTCCCGCACCGCGTCGACCAATGCCTGCGGGCCACACGCGAATACCGCGTCCGGCTGGGCGCCGGGGAAGGCCGCGGCGAGGTGCGCGGGACCGAAGTACCCGTCGAGGTCGCCGACGGCCCCGTCGCGGGTGTAACCGTGCAGCACCCGGACGCCGGCCGAACGCATGGCCGCCAGCTCAGAGCGGTAGCAGGCCTCGTCGGCGCCGCGTGCGTAGTGCAGGAACGCGACCTCCCCGGTGAACGCCTGTGCACGCAATGTGCGCAGCATGGACAGCACCGGGGTGATGCCACTGCCGCCGGAGACGAAGAGGATGCGCCGCGGCAGCGCCTCGGGCAGGACGAAATCTCCGCCGACCGAGTCGAGGCCCAGCACCATGCCCGGGTAGGCGTGGTCACACAGGTAGGTCGACACCAGCCCGCCGTCGTGGCGGCCGATGGTCAACTCAAGGTGGCCCGCCCCTTCGGCATTGGCCGGCGAGTAGCACCGGGTACGGCGCCGGCCGTTGATCTCGACGGAGAGGTTGATGTGCTGACCGGCTCGAAATCCGGCGAAGGCCGCGTTCGGTTCCAGGGTCAGCGTGACACTGCGCGGCGTCTGGCGCCGCACCGCCACCACCTTGGCCCGGGCGTCGCCGCGGGTCCATGTCGGCTCGACCAGCTCGGTGTAGCGGTCGACCCCGTGGGGGCCGGTAAGCAGGTTCGCGAGAGCACTCATTCGCGGGCCGGCCAGCAGCCGCCGGCCAACACCTTCAGCCAAAGTTTGAGTGAACATGTGTACACAGTGCGCGTGCACACATGACTCTGTCAACGATAAAAACCCAGCAAGTGGTAGGGTTCACATCAGTGAACAAACGTACGCCCAATTCACGAACATCGAGCTCACGAACGCGCCGAACCGAATCGTCGTCGCGGTCGCGGGACACGCTGTCCCGGGAAGAACGCAAAGAGGCCACCCGGCGCGCGATCATCACGGCCGCGTTGACCCTGCTGGAAGACCGCAGCTTCAGCGCGCTGTCCCTCCGGGAGGTCACCCGGGAGGCCGGCATCGTTCCCGCCGCGTTCTACCGGCACTTCGACTCGATGGATGCGCTCGGCCTGGTGCTCATCGATGAGTCGTTCCGGTCCCTGCGCGACATGCTGCGCGGTGCGCGTGCCGGCAAGCTCGACCCGCACCACGTCATCGAATCCTCGGCCGAGATCCTGATCGGCAGTTTCAACGACCGGCGCGAGTACTGGCGGTTCATCGCCCGCGAACGTTCCAGCGGTATGTCGGTGCTGCGCTACGCGATTCGCACCGAGATCCGGTTGATCACGTCCGAGCTCGCGATCGACCTGGCCCGCTTCCCCGGCCTCAAGGACTGGAGCAGCGAGGATCTCAACATTCTGGCCAACCTGTTCGTCAACTCGATGATCTCGATAGCCGAGAGCCTCGAAGATGCGGGCGATGCGGCGGCCGTCGAGGCCATCCACCGCACCGCGGTCAAACAACTACGGATGATCGCCGTTGGCGTCAACGGGTGGCACAGCACCGGCTAGGGTCCGCTCATGCCCCCAGCACAGCCACTCGATCTCGCCTACCCGCGGCCCGAAATCGCCGTCATCACGCTCAATCGCCCCGAAAAGCTCAACGCGCTGTCCTACGAATTGGTCGAGGCCCTGCACGCCACCCTCGACGCGATCGCGGCGAATAACGAGTGCCGCGTCGTGGTGCTCACCGGCGCTGGACGCGGCTTCTGCTCGGGCCTGGATCTGAGTAATCCCAACCCGCCCGAAGCCAGCGGCGGCACCGAGTTCCCTCGCTCGGGCATGCGCTGGCAGGAACGCATCGCGAACCTGACGGTCAAACTGCACCGGCTGCGCCAACCCGTCATCGCCGCGGTCAACGGCGTGGCATACGGTGGCGGCTTCGCGCTGGCCGCAGCCAGCGACATTCGCATCGCCGGGCCGTCGGCGAAGTTCTGCACGCAGTTCATCAAGCTGGGCATCGGCGGCTGCGACATCGGGGTGAGCTACACCCTGCCCCGGATCATCGGTGCGGGCCCGGCGTTCGACCTGATCCTCACCGCGCGTGCGGTCGAGGCGCCGGAGGCGCTGCGACTCGGACTGGTCACCCGCATCGTCGACGACACGGCGAACTTGCTCGACGCCGCCCTTGAAATCGCTGAAACCCTGTGCGGCTACGGGAAGTTCGGACTGGAATCGACCAAGCAGGTGCTCTGGGCCAACCTCGACGCCGGCTGCCTGGAAACGGCGCTGCATGTGGAGAACCGCAGCCAGATCCTGTCCGTCGGCACCGGAAGCCTGGCCGAGGTCAGCGAGGTGTCCCGCCACCGTCGACAATGACCACCTGCCCGGTCATGTAGCTGCCGGCGTCCGAACACATCAGCAGGGCCGCGCCGACCATCTCGTCCGGGGTGGCGAGCCGCTTCATCAAGGTCCCGCCCTTCATGAGATCGATGGCCTCCTGCGGATTGTTGCGCATCATGTCGGTGTCGACGGGTCCCGGCGCCAGGGCATTCACCCGAATGCCCAGCGGCGCGAACTCGGCCGCCATCGACCGGGTGACCGACATCAGCGCGGCCTTGCCCGAGGCATAGATGGACAGTGCGGGGGCGAAGTTGAACGCCCCGACCGACACCATGTTCAGCACGGCCGCCTTCGGGCTGTCCTTCAGATGGGGCAGCGCGTGTTGCACCAGGAACACCGGCCCGCGCAGGTTCACCTCGTAGGACTTCGCCCAGGCCTCCGGCGTCATCTCCCCCAGCGGCTGGGCCAGCGCGTTGGCGGCGTTGTTGACCACCACGTCGATCCCGCCGAACTCGGCGACCGTGCGCTCCACCAGTGCGCCGAGGTCGTCGATGTTGCCGCTGTGCGTGGGCACCCCGATTGCCTGTCCCCCGAGTTCCCGCAGGTGCTCGGCCGCCCGCTCGCAGGCCTCGGGCTTGCGGCTGGCGACGACCACCCGGGCGCCGGCCAGCGTAAAGCCCTCGGCGAGAGCCAATCCGATGCCACGGGTGCCGCCGGTGACGATCACGGTCCGGTCGGTCATGTCGAACAGATGGTCAAAAGTCTCACGGTTCACCCCGTCAGTAGAACATCACCGCGGTCCGGTCACGCAAGGCTTCGGCCCACTATCCGGGCACTGACGAATTCGCGGTCCTCACCGGTTATCGGATCGGTGAACTCCAGGCGGTGGGCCAATAGTTGCAGCGGGTCGCCGAAATCATCGGGCGCGACGTCGATCACGTTGGGGTACAAGGAGTCACCGATGATCGGCAACCCGATCGAGGCCATGTGAACCCGCAATTGATGCGTCCGCCCGGTTCGGGGCAACAGCCGGTACAGCCCCTCTCCCAGCTCCTCGACATACGTCTCGGCGTTGGGTTCCCCGGGCTCCTCGAAGGCCTGTAACTGCCCGCGGTGCTTGATGATCCGGCTGTGCAATGTGGTGGGCAACGGCACCGTGGCGGTGCCCTCGGCGCGGGCCAGATACGTCTTGCGCGTCCTGCCTTCGGCGAACAGCCGCTGATAGCGACCGCGGACCTCACGCCGCGCGGTGAACAGCAGCACACCCGCGGTCAGCCGGTCCAGCCGGTGCGCGGGGCTCAGCTCCGGTAGGTCCAGTTCGCGACGCAGCCGCACCAGCGCGGTCTGCGCGACATGGCCACCACGGGGCATGGTGGCCAGGAAGTGGGGCTTGTCGACCACGACGATGTCGTCGTCGCGGTACAGCACCGGGATGTCGAACGGCACCTCCACCTCGTCCACCAGGTCGCGGTAGAAGTAGACGTGCGCGCCCGCGGGCAGCGTCGTCGTCGCATCCGCAGCCGCACCGTCGGGCAGAAACACTTCTCCGGCAAGCACTTTCGCGCCGATACCGAACCGCTCCTGCAACTCGTCGTGCACGTTGCCGCCCAGCAACCGCAGCCGCGCCGGGCCGAGTCCGTCACGCACCGGCAGCGGCGGCGGGCGTTTTCTCAATTGAGCGGCACGGGCTCGAGGATCTCGGCGCGGGCCTCGGGTGCGGCCTGACGCAGGGCATCGGCGGACTCATCGTCGGGCTGGGTCTGCGAAAGCACCTCGGCCTCCACCCGGGCGATGTACGTGGCGACCTCGCGGTCGATGTCCTCGGCGGTCCACCCCAGCACGGGTGCAACCACTTCCGCGACCTCGCGGGCGCAATTGACTCCGCGGTGCGGGTATTCGATCGCGATCCGCATCCGCCGGGCCAGGATGTCCTCCAGATGCAGAGCACCTTCGGCCGCGGCGGCATAGTAGGCCTCGACCTTGAGGTACACGGGCGCGTCGGTGATCGGGGCCAGCAGTTCGGGCCGGCCCTCTGCCATCTTGAGCACCTCGCCGATCAGCGAGCCGTAGCGGTCCAGCAGATGCCGGACGCGGTAGGGATGCAGCCCGTAATGCTTCCCGACGAACTCGGTCTGATTGATCAACGCGAAATACCCGTCGGCGCCCATCAGCGGGACCTTTTCGGTGATCGACGGTGCCACCCGGGCGGGGACGAACTCTGCGGCAGCGTCGATCGCGTCGGCCGCCATCACCCGGTAGGTGGTGTACTTCCCGCCCGCGATGGCCACCAAGCCCGGCGAGGGCACCGCGACGGCGTGCTCACGCGAGAGCTTGGAGGTTTCCTCGCTCTCACCGGCCAGCAGCGGACGCAGCCCGGCGTAGACGCCGTCGATGTCGTCGTGGGTCAACGGGGTGGCCAGCACGGTGTTGACATGGCCCAGGATGTAGTCGATGTCGGCCTTGGTCGCGGCCGGATGCGCGAGGTCCAGATTCCAGTCGGTGTCGGTGGTGCCGATGATCCAGTGCGTGCCCCACGGAATCACGAACAGCACCGATTTCTCGGTGCGCAGGATGATCGCCACCTCGCTGACGATCCGGTCCCGCGGCACCACGATGTGCACGCCTTTGGAGGCGCGTACCCGGAACCGGCCGCGCTCTTTGGACAGGGCCTGGATCTCGTCGGTCCACACCCCGGTGGCGTTGACCACAACATGGCCGCGCACCTCTGTGGTGGCCCCGTCCTCGGAATCGCGCAGTGTCACACCTACCACCCGATCGCCCTCGCGCAACAGCGACACCACCTGGCTCGACGAGCGCACCACCGCGCCGTAGTGGGCGGCGGTGCGGGCCACGGTCATGGTGTGCCGGGCGTCGTCGACGACCGTGTCGTAGTAACGGATCCCGCCGATGAGCGAGCTGCGCTTGAGCCCCGGGGCCAGACGCAGCGCCCCGGACTTGGTCAGATGCTTTTGCGCGGGAACGGATTTCGCACCGCCGAGCTGGTCGTAGAGGAAGATACCGGCCGCCACATAGGGCCGCTCCCACCAGCGGCTGGTCAACGGGAACAGGAACGGCAGCGGTTTGACCAGATGCGGTGCGAGCGTGGTCAGGCTCAGTTCACGCTCGTACAGGGCCTCTCGCACCAGCCCGAACTCCAACTGCTCGAGGTAGCGCAGGCCGCCGTGGAACATCTTGGAGCTGCGGCTGGAGGTGCCGGACGCGAAGTCCCGCGCCTCGACCAGCGCGACTTTCAATCCTCGGGTGGCTGCGTCCAACGCAGCGCCGGCGCCCACGACACCGCCGCCGATCACCACCACGTCGAATTGTTCGCTGCCGAGTCGTTGCCAGGCTTGCGCCCTTTGCTCCGGTCCGAGGAAGGTTTGCCCGTCGCCCGGTGCTGAGATCGGGTCAGTCACGATCCCCAGGCTACGTGGACGACGTGGGATCCGCCCGATTCTGCAGGCCGCCGGTCTGTGTCTTGCCGGATCCCGCGTGGTGCAGTGCCGATTCGCTCACATTGATGGGTAGGTTTCCCGTCGTGTCGACTCCACCCCCGGGATGGCCCGGCCAGCAGTACCCGCCGCTTCCGGGTTACGTTCCCGGCTACCCCCAACGGAAGGCGCCGCCCAGGAAGCGCTGGTACGGCGTCGGCGCTGCGCTGCTCATCATCGGGCTGGCAATCGCTGTGATCGCCGGTGTGGGATTGTCCTCCGATTTCTCCGGCTCAGCGCCCGATGCCGAACACACCTTCGGGAACGGCGAAATGACGACGGTGCACTTCGATGCGGGCGAGAGCAAGGTGATCTTCGTCGCCAATCCCGGGGAGCACCACAAGGTGCACTGCAATGTCGGCACTCAACGCGGTTCTGACGACGAAGCCAAGATCGACAACTACAACGGCGGCCTCACGATCAACCAATGGCAGGCCGTGTTCACCGTGACCGCTCAAAAGGCGTCTGAATACTCCGTCACATGTGAGGGCGCGGCGTCGGATCAGTTCGGGGTGGGCAGCGACGCCAAGACGACCTGGGTCGTCGGCGCAATTGTCGCGGCCTTCGGTGGCTGCTTCCTGTTCGGCGTCGGGATCGTGGCCCTCACCGTCACCGCAATCCTGCGATGGCGCCGCAAGGCGTGACCCCACCCGGGCGCCCAGCTCTAGTCCAGATCGTCGTGTTTCATCAACTGGCGCGCCGCCTCGGTGATCGAGCCGGACAACGACGGGTACACCGAGAAGGTCTGGGCCAGCTCGTCGACCGGGATGCCGTTCTGCACGGCCAGGGCGATGGGCAGGATCAGTTCGGAGGCGATCGGCGCCACCACGACACCGCCGATCACCACACCGGTGGCCGGACGGCAGAAGATCTTGACGAAGCCGCGGCGCAGGCTGGACATCTTGGCCCGGGCGTTCGTGTTGAGCGGCAGCGTCAGGGTTCGCGCCGGCACCGACCCGTCGTCGATCGCCGCCTGCGGCACGCCGACCGCGGCGATCTCGGGGCGGGTGAATACCGCAGCGGCCACGGTTCGCAGCCGGATCGGGGCCACCGCCTCGCCCAGCGCGTGATACATCGCGATGCGTCCCTGCATGGCCGCCACCGAGGCCAGCGGAAGTAATCCGGTGCAGTCCCCTGCCGCGTAGATGCCCGGCACCGAGGTCCGCGACACCCGGTCGACGTTGAGATAGTTGCCCGATCCGAGTTCGATGCCGACGCGCTCCAGACCCAGGCCGCTCGTGTTGGGGACCGATCCGACCGTCATCAGGGCGTGGCTGCCGTCGACGGAACGGCCGTCGGCCATGGTGACGCGGACGCCCGTGTCGGTGCGGGTGACCGACTCCGCGCGGGCGTTCTTGATCAGCGTGACACCGCGTTCGGAGAACACCTCCTCCAGCACCGCGGCGGCGTCGGAATCCTCGTGCGGCAGGATCTGGTCGCGGCTGGCCACCACCGTCACGGTCACCCCGAGTTCGGTGTAGGCGTTGACGAACTCGGCGCCGGTGACACCCGATCCGACCACCACGAGGTGTTCGGGCAGCGCTTCGAGGTCATAGAGCTGGCGCCAGTTGAGGATGCGTTCCCCGTCGGGTGCCGCACTGGGCAGGACGCGTGGGCTGGCGCCGGTGGCGATCAGCACCACGTCGGCGGTGAGCTGGCTCGCCGCGCCGTCCGGGCCGGTCACCTTGACCCGGTGGTGGGCCATGCCCGGGACGTCGTCGATCAGTTCGCCACGCCCCGCGATCAACTCGATGCCCTCGTTGCGCAGCCGCTCGGCGATGTCGTCGGACTGCGCCGTCGCGAGATTCTTGACCCGCTCGTTGATCTGCGGCAGCGAGATCTTGGACTGCTCGAAATCCAGCGAATATCCCAGGTTGGGGGCACGCCGCAGTTCGGTACGCACCCCCGTGGAGGCGATGAACGTCTTGGAGGGCACGCAATCCCACAGCACGCACGCGCCGCCGATGCCGTCGCAGTCGACGATGGTGACGTGAGCGACCTCGGGGCCGCGGGCAGCGGCGACGAGGGCCGCCTCATATCCGGCGGGTCCGCCGCCGATGATCACGATGCGGGTAGCCACGGCACTAACCTAACCAACTTCGCCGATTAAGCTGTCTTACCGTGCCGCTCTACGCCGCGTATGGATCGAATATGCACCCGGAGCAAATGCTCGAGCGGGCTCCGCACTCGCCGATGGCGGGTACCGGGTGGCTGCACGGCTGGCGGTTGACGTTCGGCGGTGAGGACATCGGCTGGGAAGGCGCGCTGGCGACCGTCGTCGAGGACCCGCTGGCGAAGGTGTTCGTCGTGCTCTACGACATGACGCCGGCCGACGAGCAGAGCCTCGACCACTGGGAGGGCTCCGAGCTCGGATTCCACAAGAAGATCCGCTGCCGCGTGGACCGGACCTCGTCGGACACCAACACCGATCCGGTACTGGCCTGGCTGTACGTGGTCGACGCCTGGGAGGGCGGCCTGCCCTCGGCCCGCTATCTCGGGGTGATGGCCGACGCCGCCGAGATCGCCGGCGCGCCCGACCAGTATGTGCACGATCTACGCACCCGTCCCGCCCGCAACATCGGGCCGTAGCCGGCTAGGCAGATGCGGCGATGATGTTGACCATCGTGCGCACACCGACGCCGAGTGCACGCTCGTCGATGTCGAACGTGGGCTGGTGCAGATCCAGCTGTGGGCCCTGCCCACTCCACACGCCGAGTCGCCCCATGGCGCCGGGCACCTCTTCGAGGTACCAGGAGAAGTCCTCGCCACCGCCGGACTGATGGGTGTCGGCCAGCGCCTCGGGGCCGATCGCCTCGATCGCGTGGGTGAGGATGCGGGTGGACACCTCTTCGTTGACCACCGGCGGCACCCCGCGCCGGTAGTTGAGGCTGTGGGAAATGTTGAGCGGGGCCAGCAAGGCGGAAACCGTGTCTTCCACAATCGATTCCAGGGTCAGCCAGGTATCGCGGCTGGCGGTGCGGATCGTCCCGGCCAGGGTGCCGATCTGCGGGATGGCGTTGGCGGCCACCCCGGCGTTGACCGCACCCCACACCATCACGGTGTCGTGGCGCGGGTCGATGCGACGGGACAGCACGCCGGGCAACCCGGTGATCAGCGTGCCCAGCCCGTAGACCAGGTCACCGGTCAGGTGCGGCCGGGAGGTGTGCCCGCCCGGCGAGTGCAAGGTGATCTCGATGGAATCGGCCGCCGAGGTGATCGGCCCGGGTTTGGTGGCCACCTGCCCCACGGCCAGCCGAGGATCGCAGTGCAGGGCGAAGATCCGGCTCACGCCGTTCAGGACGCCCGCGTTGATCGCGTCGATCGCGCCGCCGGGCATCAGCTCCTCGGCCGCCTGGAACAGGAGCCTCACCCCGACCGGCAACTCCGGAACCGACGACAGTGCCATCGCGGCGCCCAGCAGTATCGCGGTGTGCGCATCGTGCCCGCAGGCGTGCGCGACGTTGGGCACCGTCGAGGCGTAGGACGCCCCGGTCCGATCAACCATCGGCAGCGCGTCCATGTCGGCACGCAGCGCGATGCGCGGACCGTCCTCCGGGCCGAAATCACAGGTCAATCCGGTGCCGCCGGGTAGCACCTTGGGGTTCAGCCCGGCCTCGGCCAAATGGCGGGCGACGAACTCGGTGGTGGCGAACTCTTGCCGGCCCAGTTCCGGATGCGCATGCAGATGCCGCCGCCACGACACCATCTCGTCATAGTTCGCCGACAACCACCGGGCGGCGGCATGCTGCAACACGCTCATGAAGCGCGCCTCCTCTGCTGCGCCGCCAGCACCCGGTCTCGCTCTGCCGGCGTCTCGGCCAGCCGAACGACGGTGCGGGCCAACATGATCGCACCCTCCAGCACGGCCTTGTCGGCGCTTGGCCCGGCCGCTGCCGCAGTGAACGCCGGTTGATGGATCGCGGCCCCGCCCGAGTCGATCCCGATCACCGGATGGATGCCGGGCATCACCTGACTGATGTTGCCCATGTCGGTACTGCCCAGCGGCACACTCGCCTCCACGTTCTCCGGCAACGGGTTACGGCCCAGTCGCAGCATCTCGGCACGGATGGTCTCCGACAGCCACGGGTCGGGCGCCAGTTCGGCGTAGGCCGGCGCGATCTCGGTGACCTGGTGCTCGCAGCCCGTCGCCAGTGCTCCGGCTGAAAAACACCCCGCCATCCGGTCTTCCAGCTCATGCAGCGCGGACATCTCGGTAGCGCGCATGGTGTAGCGCATCTCGGCCCGGCCGGGGATGACGTTGGTGGCCTGCCCACCATGGGTGACGATGCCGTGCACCATCTGCCCCGGCATGAGCTGCTGGCGCAGCAGGCCGATCGCCACCTGCGCGACCGTGACCGCGTCACCGGCATTGACGCCGAGATACGGCGCCACGGCCGCATGCGACTCCCGCCCGGTGTAATTGACCGTCACCTCGGAGAGCGCCAGCGAACGGGCCGCGGCGATGTCCACCGGCCCGGGGTGCAGCATGACCGTTGCGGCGATGTCGTCGAACACTCCGGCGTTGAGCAGCAACACCTTTCCGCCGCCGAGTTCCTCGGCCGGGGTACCGACGAGCACCACCGTCAGCCCCAGGTCGTCGGCCACGTCTGCCAAGGCCAACGCGGTGCCGACCGCCGAGGCCGCGATGATGTTGTGCCCGCAGGCATGCCCGATCTCGGGAAGCGCGTCGTACTCGGCACAGATCCCGATGACGAGCGGGCCGCTGCCGTAGGAGGCCCGGAACGCGGTGTCCAGCCCGCCTGCGGCCTCGGTGATCTCAAACCCGTACTCGGCGGGCAGCGCCTGTGTCTTTGCGCAGCTGCGATGCTCGGCGAAGGCCAGTTCGGGCTCGGCGTGGATCGAATGAGAGAGCTCGATGAGGTCGCCACGACGCCGGTTGACGGCTTCCTCGACGCTCAGCGAGGCGGTGGCAGACGGCATGCTCGCAGTATCTCACTGCGTGTTCAGGGCCGTTAAGCTCGCCTATCGTGACCGATCCCCAGGCATCCAGCCAGGCCGCCGCCGCCGCCATCGCCGAACGCACCGGCATCGATCGCCACGATGTCGCGGTCGTGCTCGGCTCGGGTTGGGCACCCGCGGTGGCCGAGCTCGGTGATCCGGTCGCCACCGTGCCGATGGCCGATGTCCCCGGCTTCACCCCGCCGAGCGCGGACGGCCACGGTGGCCAGGTGCACTCGGTGCGCATCGGCGACCATCGGGTGCTGGTGCTGGCCGGGCGCATCCACGCGTATGAGGGCCATGACCTGCAGCATGTGGTGCATCCGGTGCGGACCGCGGCGGCTGCGGGCGTGTCGACGGTGGTGCTGACCAATGCCGCCGGCGGCCTGCGGGCCGAATACCAGGTCGGCCAGCCCGTCCTGATCAGCGACCACCTCAACCTCACCGCCCGGTCCCCGCTGGTCGGGGCCCAGTTCGTCGACCTGGTCGACGCCTACTCCCCCCGGCTGCGGGCACTGGCGCGGGACATCGATCCGTCCCTGGCCGAGGGCGTCTACGCCGGGTTGCCCGGCCCGCACTACGAGACCCCGGCCGAGATCCGGATGCTGCGAACCCTGGGCGCCGACCTGGTCGGCATGTCGACGGTGCACGAGACGATCGCCGCCCGGGCCGCCGGCCTGCAGGTATTGGGAATTTCGATGGTGACCAACCTGGCAGCGGGGATGACAGGTGAACCGCTCAGTCACGCCGAGGTGCTTGAGGCCGGACGTCAGTCCGCGACCCGGATGGGTTCCCTGCTGGCTTCGGTGATCAAACAGATCTAACCGACCAGATACCGCTGCAGCGTGGGCCCGATCCAGTCGATGACCTCCTGCCGGGCCATGGCAACCAAGGGCGGGAATTTCAGCACGTAGCGACACAACGCCATCCCCAGCACCTGCGACGACGCGAGGCTGGCCCGCACCGGGGTGTCGGGAGCGTTGCCCGTGGTTTCCGCGACGACCGGGGCGAGTTGTGCGGCGAAGATCGTGCGCATCCGCTCCGCGACGGACTCGTTGGTGACGCCGGCCCGCAACAGGATCAACAGCGCTTCGTCTCGCTCCCAGCGTTCGAGGAAATGCGCGGCCAGCGCGGCACCGATCTGCTCGCGCGGCACCTTGGTCAGATCGGGTAATTCCAGATCGAATTCGGCAGCCGCGGCGAACAGCCGCTCCTTGTTGCCGTAGTAGCGCATCACCATCGACGGGTCGATGGCGGCATCGGCCGCGATGGCCCGGATGGTGGCCCGTTCGTACCCGTCGGCGGCAAATCGCTCACGGGCCGCCGCGAGGATGACGGACTTGGTCTCAGCTGCCGGTCGTCGCATGACAACAAGTGTAGGCCAACAACCGTTGACATCGGATCGAAAGGCTCCTAGGTTGAAGTCAACAGTTGTTGACCAACAGTTGTTGACAAAGGAGTCGAGGATGCAAACGACCACTGCAGACGTCCTGATCGTCGGGGCCGGGCCGGTCGGCCTGACCGCCGCCATCGTGCTCATCCAGCACGGCCACGACGTGACCGTGGTGGACCACCAAGCCGAGGGCGCCAACACCTCTCGGGCCGCCGTGGTCCATCCCCACACCCTGGAATTACTGGAGCCGTACGGGGTGGTCGACGAACTCGTCGCACGGGGCGTTCACACCCCGACCTTCACCATCCGGGACCGCGACGATCTCCTGATCGCGGTGCCGTTCAGCGCGCTGCCGACCCGCTACCCGTACACATTGATGATTTCGCAGGCCGACACCGAGGCGTTTCTGCTCAACCGGCTGGAGGAGCTGGGTGGCAAGGTCATCCGACCCGCGTCGGTGACCGGGATCCGGCAGTCCGCCGACCGCGCGATCGCCACGTTCGCCGACGGCCGTCAGATCCGGGCCAGGTATCTGGTCGGTGCCGACGGCATGCACAGCACGGTCCGGGACCAGGCCGGTATCGCGTTCAGCGGCGGTACGTACGGAGAATCGTTCGCGCTCGCCGATGTCCGCCTGTCCGGCGGTGTGCCCGCCGATGAGGTCATCCTTTACTTCTCGCCGGCCGGACTGGTGGTGGTCGCACCCTTGCCCGACGCGATGTACCGCATCGTCGCCACGGTGGACGAGGCGCCGCAGCACCCCGACATCCCGTTCGTGCAATCACTGCTGGACGAGCGCGGCCCGGTGTCGCGGCCCGCGGTGGTCGAGGAAGTCGTCTGGGGATCGCGCTTCCGCGTACATCACCGGATCGCCGACGCGTTCCGCGACAACCGCATCCTGCTGGCGGGCGACGCCGCACACGTGCACTCGCCCGCAGGCGGACAGGGCATGAACCTCGGGATCGAGGATGCCGTCGTCCTGGGCGAGCACCTCTCGCAGGTGCTGGACGCCGGGTCCGACGAGGCGCTGCTCGACGACTACGCAGCCACCCGGCGCCACACCGCAGGCGGCGTCGTCGCGATGACCAGCCGGCTCACCGAACTTGCCACCGCGTCAGCCCGCCGCCGGCCCATCCGCAATCGCGTCATGCGCATCGCCGGCAAGCTGCCCGCCGTCCGCCGCGCGCTGGCCTGGCGGTTGTCCGGCCTGAACCGACGTTGAGCATGGCCGATTTCACGGCCGGGCAGCGGCGACCGGTTCCTCATCCCGCTGACCGTGACGCAGACTGCGTCGCCTGCCCATCCGGGCCATCACCCTGGCCATCAGCGGCGCCGCGAACAGCATCAGCAGGACCCGGAGCACCTGGGCGGCGATGATGAAGGTGACGTTGGAGCCGGTTTCCACCGCGGTGGCCAACACCGCGTAGACCCCGCCCGGGCTGGTTGCGAGGTAGCCCTCGAGTTGGGTCATCCCGGTGACGTCGGCCAGCACCACGCCGAGGCCCGCGGTGGCCGCGCCGAGCACCACGATCAGGGTCAGCGCCAGCGGAAGGATCCGGCCGATGGCGCGTAGCGACTCCCGGGTGAAGGCGATGCCGGCCTGCCAGCCGATCACCATGTAGGCCGCCTGCACGAGCAGCGCCGGGACCGTCAGGCCGAAGGACAGACCGGTGAGTTGCAATGTCACCGTCAGGGCCAACGGGCCCAGCAGTCCGGCGCCGGGCAGTTTGACCCATCGCCCGCCGACGGCGCCGACAGCGACGATGACGGCCAGCATTGCGAGACTGAGATACCAAGGCGCCGAGTCGGATTCGGCCACATTTGCGGCCGGATGCGACCGATCGGCGTGAAAGACCAGGGTCACCACGAGCGGAATGGTCGCGGTGACGAGTGCGACCCGCAGGTATTGGACGACAGAGACAACCCGATCGTCGCCGCCGAGTTCGCGGGCGATGGCCACCAGACCCGACGCGCCGCCGGCCACCAGTGCCAGGGCCCCGGTCAACGGGCTGACATCGCGGTGCAATCCGAGTAGCCCGCCGGCCACGATGCTCAGGAGCAACGTGGCCACGGCGATCGCCAGCACGATCACCCAGTCCGAGCCGATCGCACTGACCGCGTCTCGGTGAACCATCGTGCCGATGTAGACACCGAGCACACCTTGGGCGATCACCCCGGCAGGACGCGGCATGCGCGCCGGGGCCAGCGCGACCAGGGCCAGCACGATGCCCACCGCGAGCCCGGCGAACAGCGCGGCCGAGGGAACGCCGACGAGGTTGAGCGGGACGGTGACGGCGGCAGTCGCGACGGCCAGCAGTGCCCACCGCAGCATCCGCGTCATCCCCGTCTCGCACCTCCTACCGAAATAGTAAGGTATGTCTTCATACTATTCATGGCCAATAGGGCTCTAAGTGCCCATACTGCTATCAATGCCAAGGTATAACTTCTCTATGGCAGCGACGTCGGCGACTGAACTACGTGAGTCGATGATGGCGGTGACCCGCCAGATGCGGCGGCACCGTCCAGACCATGGCCTGACCTTGAGCCAGCTGGAACTGCTCGGCGAGGCCAGTCGCAGCGGAACCACCACGCCGGCCGAGATGGGCGCCCGTCTGCACGTCCGGGCGCAGTCGCTGACCGACAGCATCAACGAACTCGTCCGCCGCGGCCTGATCGCCCGCCGTCCCGACGACCACGACCGTCGCCGTCAGCTCATCGAGATCACCGCAGCGGGGACGTCGTTGCTGCAGGCCGACCGCGCCGAACGGGACGCCTGGCTGCACGCCACCATGCGGGAGAACCTGACTGATCTGGAGTTCGATCTGCTGATGCTGGTGGCACCGGTCCTGCGCAAGCTGGCGTACTCCGACGCCGCTGCGGGCACACTTGGGTCATGACTGCCATCGCGACCGCCGCCGCGGACTGGATCGCACATGACCCCGACCCGCTGACCGCGGCCGAATTGTCCGCCTGCAGCCCGGATGAGCTCGACCGCCGTTTCAACAATCCGCTGACCTTCGGCACTGCCGGTTTGCGCGGACCGTTGCGGGGCGGGCCCGACGCGATGAATCTGGCCGTCGTCATGCGCACCACATGGGCGCTGGCCCAGGTCCTCAAGGACAGAGGCCTGGGCGGGTCGCACGTGGTGGTGGGCCGCGACGCGCGACACCGCTCCGACGAGTTCGCCTTGGCTGCTGCCGAAGTCCTTGCCGCCGAGGGCTTCCAGGTCCTTCTCATGATGGCCTCGGTCCCGACACCGGTGGTCGCCTATACCGTCCGGCACCTTCCCGCCGTGGCCGGAATCCAGATCACCGCATCGCACAATCCGCCCACCGACAACGGCTACAAGGTGTTTCTCGACGGCGGCATGCAGATCATCTCCCCCGCCGATCACGAGATTGAGGCCGCGGTGGCCCGCGCCCCATACGCCGACGAGATACGCCGGGCCGCAGTGGAAACCGGTGGCCTCCATCAGGTCTACGGCTACCTGGAGCGGGCCGCCCGAGTACGGCGCACCACCGGTTCGGTGCGGGTGGCGCTGACCCCGCTGCACGGTGTCGGCGGCGAGTACGCCCTTGATGCACTGGCCCTGGCCGGATTTGACGACGTCCACGTGGTCGAAGAGCAGTTCAACCCCGACCCGGACTTCCCCACGGTCAGCTTCCCCAACCCCGAGGAACCCGGCGCCGTCGACGCACTCCTGGCCCTGGCCGACGACGTCGACGCAGAGATCGCGATCGCGCTGGACCCCGATGCCGACCGGTGCGCCGTCGGGGTGCCCGGACCCGATGGATGGCGCATGCTCACCGGCGACGAAACCGGTTGGCTGCTGGGCGATTACATCCTGTCTCAGCTCGAACCGGGCCCGGTCAGCGAAGCCGCCCTGGTGGCCAGCACCGTGGTCTCGTCGCGGATGCTGGCGTCGATCGCTGCGGCGCACGGCGCCCAGCACGCCGAAACCCTCACCGGATTCAAGTGGTTGGCCCGCGCCCAGTCTCCCGGCAACACCCTGGTCTACGCCTACGAGGAAGCCATCGGGCATTGCGTCGACCCGGCCTCAGTTCGCGACAAGGACGGGATCACCGCCGCGATCCTGGCTACCGACCTCGTGGCCGCACTGCGCGATCAGGGTCGCACCATGCTCGATGCCCTCGACGATCTGGCCAAGGTCCAGGGCGTGCACGTGACGGGGGCGGTCACGCGCCACGTCGACGATGCCGAGGCGGCCATGACCCGTTTGCGCGGAGCCCCGCCGACCGAACTGGCCGGCATCGGCGTCACCGTCGATGATCTGCTGGAGCGGGTGGGACAACAGCGCACCGACGCACTGATCTTCACCGGCAGCGACGCCGACACCTCGGTCCGAGTGGTGGTGCGCCCGTCGGGAACCGAGCCGAAACTCAAGTCCTACACCGAAGTCCGCTGCGCACCGACCGATGACCTGAATACCGCCCGGGCGCACGCCCAGAAGCTCAGCCAGGACCTCGCCGACGCCGCAACACGCTGGTAGCCGCAAAAGCGATGCCGGACTGGACATATCAACCACTTCGCCCCATCGCGTCCGCGGTCGTCGGGGAACGTCGTACCCAGCGCTGGGCGCTACGGTTCTTGGCCACGCTGGTCGAGGCGGGTGGGTATCGATGGATTCCACGGGTATTCGATCACCCGCCGGTGCCGCCCGACTGGGCCGAGCGCTTCGGAGCGGTGGTTCCGCCGTCCGTAGCGCGCGATGCCGTGCGGGTGCTGCCGGTCCAGGGCGCCGGCATCATCGAGATCGCACCGGTGACGGCTGCCGATGTCGAGACCGTGCGGCAGGCCGCCACCGGTCGGCGCTGCCGTGTCGTCGCCCGGGTGGATTCCGCCGAGGTCGCCGAGCTGCTCGCCGATGACGTCGACGAGGTGGCCATCGGTGACACGAGCGAGAACTGCTATCTGACCGACCCGGATATCTCCGCCGCCGTTGCGGTGCTGCAGGATCCAGACGCTGTCGTGCTGGCCCGGCCCTCCGTGCTGCTGGCGAGCGGGCCGGGCTGGTTCAACCGGGTCGTCGAGGCGGCCTCCCGGACGACGACGCGGCCGCCGAGCCTGGCCGATGCCGGGCTCAACCCGTTTCGTTGGCCGGGCTGGTTGTGGGGTGTGCTGGCCGGACTCGGCTTGATCGTGGCCGGTATCGGCGCGGGCGCCATCACGCTCGGGCCGGTGTTGTTGAGTTATGACCGGTCCTATCTCGGCCTCGGCGTGGATGATCTGCGCCGGATCAACGACAACCTGGTGCATTTCATCCAGCACGACCGGATCAGCATGGCGGGCAACATGATCGGCCTCGGTGCGCTGTACACCGGATTGTGTTGGGGCGGCATCAGGCGTGGCCTGGCGTGGGCCCGCAATGCCCTGCTGATCTCGGGGCTGGTCGCGTTTCTCACGCTGTTCTACTTCGTCGGAACAGGTTTCGTCGATCCGCTGCACACCCTGGTGGTGGTGACACTGTTCCCGATGCTGCTCGCCGCGGTGTGGAACAAGCCGGACCCGCCCCGCTGGCGGTCACTGCCCGACGGTCCGGAGTCCCAGCGCCGGCGCGCGCTGTGGGGTCAGCTGCTGTTCATCGGCCTGGGCGCCGGGCTCGCCGTCGCGGGGGCGACCATCTCGTTCGTCGGCCTGACCGACGTATTCGTCTCCACCGACCTGGGATACATGCACACGCACGGTGCGGCGCTACGGTCCGCCGACCCGCAGCTGCTCAGCTTCATTGCCCACGACCGGGCCGGATTCGGCGGCGCGTTGATCGGCTCCGGGCTCGCGATCGCCATGATCGCGATGTGGGGGTTCCGTCGTGGCGAGCGCTGGGTGTGGTGGTCGCTGTTGATCGGGTTCGTGACGGGCACGCTGCCGGCGTTGGCCGTGCACTACGCGATCGGCTATACCACCTTCATCCATCTGCTGCCGGTGTACGTACTCGTGCTCGCCACGGCGGCGGCACTGGTGTTGTCCCGGCCCTACCTGACGGCCAGAGCGCCTCAGCGCGGGCCGAACTGACGGTCCCCGGCATCCCCGAGTCCCGGGACGATGTAGGCGGCTTCATTGAGGCCTTCGTCAATGGTCGCGGTGATCAGCCGCATTTCGGGGGCAACCTTCTCAATCGCGGCGATCCCCTGCGGCGCGCACACCACACACACCGCGGTGATGTCGACGGCGTTGCGTTCCCGCAGCAGGTCGATGGTGTACGCCATCGACCCGCCAGTCGCCAGCATCGGGTCGAGCACGAACACCGACCGTGCACTCAGGTCGTCTGGCAGCGACGCCAGGTAGGGCGTCGGCTGATGCGTCGTCTCGTCGCGCGCCATCCCGACGAAACCCACCTGCGCCTCGGGAATGAGGGCATGCGCCTGGTCGACCATCCCCAGCCCGGCCCGTAACACCGGTACCAGCAACGGCGGGTTGGCCAATCGCGAGCCGGTGGTGTCGGTCACCGGGGTGCGCACCGCGATCTGCTCGGATGTCGCGTCCCGGGTGGCCTCGTAGACCAGCATCATGGTCAGGTCCCGCAGCGCGGAGCGGAACCCGGCGTTGTCGGTCCGCTCATCCCGCAGGGTGGTCAGCCGTGCGGCGGCCAGGGGGTGGTCGACGACCCGTACATCCATGCGCTGACCTTATCGGTCGGTACCGCTGCCGTGCAGATCGATCCGGTGACGGGACGGCGCGCTCGATGTGTTCTGATGTCGCACCTCTCGCGCGATGTGCGCCGATTTCTACCGTAGGGCAGTCATCCTCGCGCACGAGCAGCTCTGAGGTAGAAACCGGCGAGCACCGCCATCTAAGACAGGTCACGATTCAGGGGAACCGATCGGGGTCGGCGGGCGTCCTAACCACATGCCCGCCGACACCCTGCGCGCCGACCTGGCGGCCGTCCGCGCTCTTGGCGACGCCCTCGACGCACACGCCGCCGATCTCGCCGCCGTGGCCACCGCCCTCCGATCGATGCCGCCACCGGAGGCCGCCCTCGGTCCGATCGGCGAACGGTTCGCCGCTGCCTTCGCCGACGCCGTCAGCGCACACAGCGATGCGGTCACGACGCTGAGTGCACGCACCGGCGCGGGGGCCGTCAGCGCCGGAAACACCGCCACCGGCTACGACGCCGCCGGTCAGCAGGCCGCTCAGTTGTTGCCGCGGGTGTAGCCGTGCCCGCATCCGCCACCGCTCTGGCCGCGCCGCTATACGAACTGCGGGACCTGGTGGGCAGCGGCCGGCCGGAAACCGGTCCCACCGTGACGGCCCTGGATGCCGCACATTCGGCCCTGTCGGATATCGCGGCCGCACTCGGGCGATCGTGGGAGCGCGCCGGTGCCGATTGGTCGGGTACGGCCGCAGCCGCGGCCGCCGATTTCGCGACGGGCACCGCCGCCGAGGTGACCGGCCTGGCTCAGGAGGCGAAGGCATTGAGCGCTGCTGCCCGCCGTGCGGGCTCGGCGGTGGCCGAAGCGAGGTCACGGCTGCAGGCGATCATCGACCGCTTCGAGGAACGCGCCGCCGCGCTGGCTCCGCACCTTGATGAGCCCGGCGTGGCCCAGGAGTTGCAGGCCGAGGCGCAACGTGCCGTCACCGAGGCGTCGGCCGTCGTCGACGAACTGCGCGCCGAACTGGACCGTCAAGCCGGTGCCGTCACCGGCGCCATCAACGCCCCGGCCGTGGCAGGTTTCTCGGCCGGCTCCGGCGGTGTCGCACCGGCCTCGCCGGGGTTCTCCGGGGGTGCGCCGTCCGCCACCCCGGTGAGCGGTTGGACTGGTGCCGCGGATCTTCCGGCGGCATCGGGGGCCGATCGCTCCGAAGCCCCGGTCGGACTGCGTGACCCCGGGATGTTCGGCGAGGGCGTGGCGGTGCGGTTGCCCGACGGCACCACTGCGGTGGCGCCCAATGCCGTCGCGGCCAGCGCCGTCCGGCACGCGCTGACCCAGGTGGGTGTGCCCTACCGGTGGGGCGGCACCACGCCAGGCGTCGGGTTGGACTGCAGTGGATTGACTCAATGGGCCTATCACGAAGCCGGACTGGACATTCCACGGCTGGCCCAGGAACAGGACATCGGAAAGGCGGTGTCGGCGGGCTCTTTACGGCCGGGTGATCTGGCGGTATGGGACGGGCACGTCGCGATGATCGTCGGCGCGAATACGATGATCGAGGCCGGGGATCCGGTCAGACTGTCACCCGTCCGAACCACGAACGCCGGTCAGGGTTTTCAGGGATTCTGGCGCCCCACGGTGTGAACGGTCACGGCAGCTCGTCGGCCCATTTCAGATGCACTTCGAAACCCCGCGTCATTGCCAGCGCCCGGTAGCGATCCCGAGTGTCTCGTTAGGCCCCCGCGTCTCCCCGCGCCCATAGCACCGACTCCATCCGCTGCGCCAACCCGACGTGCTCACCGTCAAGCCGACACGCAAGCGCAGATCGATCCCGTCCCGACGGGCGACCTCCGCGAGGCCGGCGCGGGCGGCGTGGTCCTCGCATGCGATCGGTGCGCCGAACACCGCCATCGTGTCACCGCAGGTCAGAGATATCTCCGATATCGCGTCGCCCGTACTCGCACCTGGTGTCCACCTCGAACGGGAGACAACCTGACTGGCGTCGGAGGCACCCCATTAGGCTGTGCCGCATGGCTGCTGACATCGTGCCGGTCCGGCTCGGGCTCACCAAGGGTGACCTTTACACACTGTGGGCTCCGCGTTGGCGCGATGCCGGCGACGAGTGGGAGGCCTTCCTGGGTGAGGGTGACGCCCTGTATGCGTTCGAATCGGCCGCCGAACTGGCGGCCTTCGTCCGTACCAACACCGACAACGACCTCGCCGATCACCCGAAGTGGGACAAGCTGGCCGCGGCCAACGCGCACAAGCTGCAGCCGTCGGAGGACCGCGAATACGACGTCGTCGGGGTGCCCGACCTGGTCGCCGACAAGCCAACCGAGGAGTCCGTCGCGAGCCTGCACCGCACCCTGGTGGTGGTGTCGTCGATCGGCTCGGTCTGTGAACTGGCGGCCATCAGCAAGTTCTTCAACGGCAACCCCGTGCTCGGCACGCTCGGCGGCGGGCTGGAAGGCTTCACCGGCCGCTCCGGGCGCAAGCGTTGGACCGAGATCGAAGCCGTGATCGCCCGGGGCTGGGACGGCGTGCTCGACGCCATCGACGAGATCGTGACCATCCCCGAGGACATCGACGCCGACGCGGTCAAGAAGGCCGAGGCCGAGCTCGAGGAGGACGCTCCCGAGGAGGACGAGGACGACCTCGCTGTCGACGCTGACGCCGAAGATACCGAGGGCGACGACGAAGACGACACCGCAGACGCGGGCGAACCCGTGCGCAGCGCTGCCGATACCGCCGTCCTGGGTGACGACGAGGACTTCTGGCAGAAGGTCGGTATCGACCCGGTCCGCATCATGACCGGCTCGGGCACCGTCTACACCCTGCGCTGCTACCTCGACGACGATCCGGTCTTCCTCGGCCGCAACGGTCGCATCAGCGTGTTCAGCTCCGAGCGTGCACTGGCCCGCTACCTGGCTGACGAACATGACCACGACCTGTCGGACCTGGCCACCTACGACGACATCAGGACCGCCGCCACCGACGGCTCCCTGCGGGTGGACGTCGCCGAGGAGAACGTCTACGTCCTGTCCGGCATCTCCGACGACATCGCCGACGGACCCGACGCGGTCGACCATGACCAGTTGGAGCTGGCCGTCGAACTGCTGCGCGACGTCAGCGACTACTCCGAGGACAAGACCGTCGACGAGACGTTGGCGGACACCAAGGCGCTCGGCAAGTTCGTGACCTATGTGCTCGGCGACGAGAACGCCCATAAGCCCGAGGCCCCGTACGCCAAGGCCGTCGAGCAGTGGGACGCGTTGGAGCGGTTCGTGGAGTCGCGCCTGCGGGCGGAGTAGCCGCCGCGGCGATGAGTTCTGGCCGTCGATGCGGTCAGACCACTCATGACCGCATCGACCAGCCTCTCCACCCACACCGTCTCGGTTCCCGGTGCCCGCCTGCACTACGAGGTACGGGGTACGGGCCCGCTGTTGCTGATTCTCGGCGCCCCGATGGCGGCCGCCGAGTTCGCGCCGCTGGCGCACGCGCTGGCCGGTAACCACACCGTGGTGACCGCCGACCCGCGCGGCGTCGCCGCAAGCTCCGTCGACGATCCGGACCAGGACTCGACCCCGGAGCTGAGGGCCGATGACGCCGCGGCGATCCTCGATGACCTGGGCGCCACCTCAGCCGATGTCTTCGGCTCGTCCGGCGGCGCGGTGACGGGGTTGGCCTTGATCGCCCGGCACCCCGGCCGGGTGGGCACACTCGTGGCGCACGAGCCTCCCCTACTCGAGTTGCTGCCCGACGCCGCCGAGCAGCGCGCCGCCACCGAGGACATCATAGCCACCTTCAACCGGGATGGGATGTTCGCGGCGTGGGGCAAGTTCATGGCCAATGCCGGCTTCGACGTTCCGGCCGGTGCGCCGCAGATGCCGGAAATGGCGGAGCCCAGTGATCAGGAGCTGCGCGACGCGGCGCACTTCTTCAACCACGAACTCCGGTCCACCACCCGGTTCCGGCCCGACGTCCAGGCATTGAAACGCGGCCAGGTCGTGGTGGGGCTCGGCGAGGAGTCCGGACATCTGCTGACCCAGCGGACCACGGTTGCCCTGGCCGACCTGCTGGGTGCACGTCCGGTGATGTTCCCGGGCGACCATGGTGGATTCATGGGCGCACCAGGGGCTTTCGCCGACGTGCTCCGCAGGGTGTTGCGCGGCTGACCTTCCGCGCACCGGTCAGCTCTTGAGGACTTTCGGTGCGTGCCAGGTGCCGTTGAGCGCCTCTTCCTTGGGCCAGTACAACCGCAGGATCATCTGGAACGGGCCGTCCGGCGCGGGCAGCCAGTTCGCCTCCTTGTCCTGGCCGGGCGACTGGTTCTGCACGTAGATCGTGACGCCGCCGTCGGGGTCTTTGATCAGACTCGGCAGCATCGGCGAATTGATCAGGTACCGATTGATCGGGTTGGCCACCAGCAGGCTCTGCGGCATTTTGTACATGGTGGTCGACCAGAACGAGTTGACCGGCGGCAGCTGCCCTGGCGCGAATCGCACGGTGTAGTTGTTGTTGCCGGTCAACGGTGCCCCGGTCGAGTCCACGGCCAGCACCGGGTAGATGGCCTCGGCGCTGGAGTTGCCGTAGATGCCGAGCACCGCACCCGCCATCCGGTACAGGTAGTTGTCCTTCATGACTTCTCGGGTGCCGAACAGCTGACTCGAGGTCACCTTCCCGGTGTCCAACTTGTCCTTCTTGAAGGTGTTGAGCTCGGTCCAGGCGTCGGCCATCCCGTCCTGCACGGCCTGCAGGGTTTCCTTGCTCATCGCGTCGGGGTTGAAGTCTCCGTCGGGGCCGATGCCGATGGTCGCGAAGCGAGCCCGAAGGTCCTTCTCCGACGGCACTTCCGGCGCGTATTTCAGGAGGAAGTTGAGGATCTGGAAAAACCTGGGCGAGGTCTTCTGCTCGTCGGGAGTCAGTGGCGCGATGAAATCCACCGCGGGGGAGCTCGCAGCGGGCTGTTTGACGAACGCCGAGAGCGGCTCGACGGTGTATCCGGCCTGGATCTTCTTGACGTTGTCGATGTCATCGGGATCGAACAGCTGGGTGCGGTAGATGACCAACGCGAAATCGGTGTCGGAGCGGATCACGTCGGTGATGCCTGCGGGCTTGTCGCCCTTCCAACCCGGGCCGGCCAACAGGTACTTGCCGCCGCCGTTGCCGGTGGTGCGGCTGCCCACGTAGGCGAAGTTGTAGGTGTAGCTGTCGATGAACTGCAACGAGTAGTACCGGCCGGCCTCGATCGGCGGGACGGTGAGCACCAACGGTTCGGCGCGCAGGTCCGCACCCAGCATCGTGTAGGGCGTGTCGGAGTTGGGCGTCTGGATCGTGGTGTCTTCGGGGGTGAACACCCGCGCGATACTGTGCGTCTGGTTCCAGTCGCCCCGGTACTGGGGGTTGGCCTTGTCGACGAAGTAGGCGTGCTGGATGCGGTAGGAGTCGACCATCGGGAAGCCGTATATGTAAGCCTCCTTGGCGATCTGGCGCACCATCTCCGGTGTCGGCGCCGCGGTCGGCGGCTGGTCGGACCCGCCACAACTAACGACCGAAGCAAGCAGTAACGCGGTCAGTCCGTACGCCAGATACCTCATCCATACTCCTCATCGCGAACGTCACTGGCGCGGCAGTTCACTGCCGCGCCAGTCAGAAGGGAAATTCTCAGCAGGGGTCGCCCGGAGGCGTGTAGTAGGGCACACCTTCGACTGTGTAGCAAGGGACTTCGCCCGGCACGTACGGGACATGTGCTGCCGCGATGGCAGCGCCGGTGGCCACGTCACCGGCGATGTTGGTGCAGCCGCCGGCGGCGAAGTGGCGTCCGTCGGCCCCGGCGCAGACGTCGGCACCGGCTGTCGGTACCGCGAAAACCGGGAGGAACACCGCCGCCGTTGCCAGCACTGCGCCGGACAACACGGTGGTGAGAGGTCGGGCCATGGGGCCTCCTTGTGATCGGGGCACGATGTCGGGGTCGAGCCTGCTGGATTGTCGCAGCCACAACCGCTGTTGTTACAGCGTTTGGAGTGGAAGTTTTCGCCGGGGAGAATTTCCCGACACGCTGCCGCTCGCTGCGACGAGCCGACGCGGCGCCTCAGCCGACCAGTACCGCGTACCGCGGCTTGATCACCTCGTCGATGATGGCGAGCCGTTCATCGAACGGGATGAAGGCCGACTTCATCGCATTGATGGTGAACCGCTCGAGGTCGCTCCAGCCGTAGCCGAAGGCCTCGGAGGTGCTGACTGCGTTCGCCACGAAGGCAACCTGACCATGCGCGTCTGGGTTCGGATCGCGGCCGGGGACTCCGAACAGAAGCGGAAGGACTGCTGTGCAACCGATCCGCTGACCTTGCGGGCGAAGTCGAGGACTTTGGGGGTGATGCCGGGCATTTCGGCGATGACGATGACCGCCGGTCCGTCGCCGCGCCGAAAGATCGTGCAGATCTTGAATTGGTAGGGCATCTGGGGCACTTCGCCGCTCATGAACCACTGCTCATTCAGCATGCGGACTGTTCTATGCGGTGTTTCGTGACGAGATTTGAATCTTGTTCTGCCGCACTAGTCAAAGACTTTCCCACTGTTTTGTACACCGCACGTTGTTCCGGTGTCCAAGACGTAGCGGGAATCCTGAAATCTCGATCAGCCCATTCAACGAAATCCTGGACTCCTGCAGACCCTCCTGTCAGGTCACATTTATCAGGCCTCCGGCACCGGCTCAGGCCAGCCGCTGGATGCCGTAGGGCAGCGACGTCCAGGAGGAATACAGCCCGTCACCCACCCAGTCGATTGTGCCCATCTCGATGGGCAACTGCCACAACGGCCGGCCGGTTGCGGAGTCAAAGGCGGTCACCGGACCCCAGCGACTGCGGCTCGCCGAGTCGGGGTAACCGAAGCCCAGAATCTGGGTGCCGTTGGCGGCGATGAGTCGAACGATTTTCGACCTGTCCAGAAACGCGCCGGTACCGTCACTGCAGTCCCGTACCCGCATTCCCCCGGCAGGGCCCGCGTTCGAAACAACGCACAGACTGTCAAAACCGCCGAGACTGACGTTCTCCTTCGCAGGCAGCGAAATCTGCTGGGTCCACGTCAGTTCTCCGGTCAGGTCATCCACCCCGGCGATCTCATTCTTCTTCCCGTGGTACACGATCAGCGATGTGACACCCGACGGCCGACCCCTATTCGTCCACGTACCCGATTCAGGATTTTCGCTGCCTGTCTCCGTGCTGGAGGGAAGCTGATAGCCACGATCTGCAGTGATCCGCCAGGCGAGCTTGCCGGTGAACGAGTAGAAGTCGATCTGCGACCCGGAACGCGTATCCAACCCATCGGGGGTGACCGACACAGCAATGCCGCGACTGGTGGCGATTGCCAGGCGGTAGGTTTCATCGACCGCGAATAGCTGGTCGCCGGTCTTGGCGGCGTAGAACGTCATCGTGCCACCAACCAAGTTGCCTACGATGCCTTGATCCAGGAACACCGAGGTAGTTTCCGTCAAAAACCGCTTCGACCACAGCTGCCGTCCCCAATCATCGAAAACCGTGAATTCTTTTCCCAGTTTCACGGCCAACAGGCCGGCGCTGCCGTAGACGTCGGCGTTGATTCCCTCGGCCGACTTCGATTCCTTTGTCACACCAGTCGCCATGTCGATGAGGTTGGCCTTCGCTCCACCGTTGCAGAGGGCGGCCTTGCCCGAAGTGCCGATGACACAACCCAATTGCGCGCTTGGCACCGGTTGTTGCCATCGCGGCGAGCCGTTGGTGGCATCTAGCGCGATCAAGGAGTTGCTCGCCGTGATGATGACGGTCTTGGCATCACCGCCGAGGAGGCGGACAAGACCGAGGGTGTTCTCGCCTGGCGGATAGGTCCACAGCGGGGTGGTGGGCGCGCTGGTCAGGGTGGGGGCCTTCACCGCGCCCGGCGGACGCTCCTCCGCGGCGATCTCGGCCCGACCGGCCGCGGTATCGGCCTCCGACAACGGCTGCGGCCCCGAACCGAACGTCCAGGCCAGGACGCCGCCGACCACCAGCGCCACAACAACCACCACCGCCGCGACGATCATCCCGATCAACTTCGCCCTGCGTCGGCGATCCTCCTCCGGCGGCGGGGGTGTGAACTGGGGCGGGTACCCGTACCCCGGTGGCTGAGACGCGAACCCCGGGGCGGCGCCGAATACCGGCGGACCGAACGGCGAGGAACCGGGCTGACCATCGTTGTCGCCCCACGGCGAACTCCCCCACTGGCTCACAGCCGGAGTCTAGTTCAGCCGTTCCTGCCCGCCCCGCGCCAATCACTCAGCCGACCAGTACCGCGTACCGCGGCTTGATCACCTCGTCGATGATGGCGAGCCGTTCATCGAACGGGATGAAGGCCGACTTCATCGCATTGATGGTGAACCGCTCGAGGTCGCTCCAGCCGTAACCGAAGGCCTCGACCAGGCGCAGCATCTCCTGACTCATGGTGGTGTCGCTCATCAGACGGTTGTCGGTGTTGACTGTCACGCGGAACCGCAGCCGCGCCAACCGGTCGAACGGATGCTCGGCGATGCTGGGCGCCGCGCCGGTCTGCACGTTGCTGCTGGGACACATCTCCAGCGGAATTCGCTTGTCCCGCAGGATGGATGCCAGCCGACCCAGGTGCTGGGTCCCGTCGTCGAACTCGGTGATGTCGTCGACGATGCGCACCCCATGGCCCAGACGGTCGGCCCCGCAGAAGGCGATGGCCTCGTGGATGGACGGCAAACCGAACGCCTCACCGGCGTGAATGGTGAAGCGCGCGTTGTTGCCTCGCATGTATTCGAACGCGTCGAGGTGCCGGGTGGGCGGGTACCCGGCCTCCGCTCCGGCGATGTCGAAACCCACAACGCCCTTGTCTCGGAACCGGATTGCCAGCTCGGCGATCTCCCGCGACCGGGCAGCATGGCGCATCGCGGTGACCAGGCAGCGCACGGTGATGGCGCGGCCCTCGGCCGAGGCCGCCTTCTCCCCATCGGCGAAGCCGGCCAACACGGCGTCGACCACGTCGTCGAGCGACAGGCCGCGGTCGATGTGCAGTTCGGGGGCGAACCGGATCTCGGCGTAGACGACATTGTCGGCGGCAAGGTCCTCCACACACTCGTAGGCGACGCGGTGCAGCGCCTCCGGGGTCTGCATCACCCCGACGGTGTGGGCGAACGGCTCCAGATAGCGCACCAACGAGCCGCTGTGCGCGGCGGTTCGGAAGAACGTGGCCAGCTCGTCGACCTCGGTGGCCGGCAGGTCGTCATAGCCGAGTTGGCCGGCCAGGTCGAGCACGGTGGCCGGCCTCAAGCCGCCGTCGAGGTGGTCATGGAGCAGGGCCTTGGGAGCGTGCTGGATCTTGTCCAGACTCAGCGGCGTACTCATGTCCCCATCATGCGCGACGCCGGCAGACCTGCGCCGAGGAAACCACGCCGTTGCTGATGACGATCAGGCCAATACCGGCCCACCCGCGCGCATCCAGGGGTTGGCGGCACGGCGGCCGGTCAGGTCACCAGCGCATCATCGGCATGGGCCGAAGCGGGTGGCGAGCCGCCCAGCCCGCGGCGGTGCGCAGCAGAAAACCGTGGAAACCCTCATAGGGATGTGCCGCGACGACCTCTGCGACGGCCGCCCGGTCCAGACCACCGGCCAGCGCGCCCCGCGTCACGTCGATCCGGTCGGCGATGCGGAAACTCTCCACCCAGGTGTCCCGGCATGGCCGCAGCTTGTGGTGCTGCTCGACCATTTGCCGTACCCGTGCGACGTCGCCGACGTCGTAGTCGCCGGCAAGTTCGTCGACGAGTTTCACCGAAGGTCCCAGATAGTCCCAACCGGCGGTGAACAGGCCGATGTCGTGCAGGGCCCAGGCCAGCGCAATGTCGTTCGGAACCTCTTCAGTACCAAGTAGTTTCAGCTGGTAGTTCAGTCCGCGGTAGACATGGTTACGATAGTTCGGCGGTACCGCGAAGCGGTCCAGGATCCCGTCGATGAGGTCGTTTTTCACCACCACGGTCATCGTCAGAGTCTGCCATGCACGCACACGTCGATGAGGGCCTTTCCGACCAGACCCTGCTCTACCGCGGCATGCGCATCCGCGGTGTGACCGAGGTCGTAGCGATGGATCGGCAGTCCGTGCTCGGCACCGACCCCCATGGCGCCTGCGGCGACCGCGGCGTTGACATCACGCAACGCGGCGTTCTTGTACTCGGGGTCGGTGCCGTAGGTGTAGGTGAAACCGATCTGGGCGTTCTTCCTGAGGATGGCCGGCGACGGAAGCGGCACCACGTCGCCCGGACGGTAGCTGTAGACGTTGATATTGCCGTGCGGGGCAATGACATTGACGTCAGTATCCAGATTGGCGGCCAGGTCCACCTCGACGATGTGACTCACTCCGCCCGGCGATATCGCCAGAACCTCGGCTACGACGTCGCCGGCGCGATAGTCGATGACGTGGTCCGCACCGGCATTGCGGGCCAGTAGCGCCTTCTGCGGACCGCTCACCGTGGCGATCACGGTGGCGCCCGCCCAGGCTGCCAGTTGGATCGCGGCGTGGCCGACGGCGCCGGCGCCGCCGTGAACGAGAACCGAGGCCCCGGTGAGCGCCCCGGGCGCCAACTCATGTGGGCCGCGTTCGGCCGAGGTGAGCGCACGGTGGGCGGTCAAAGCCGGGATGCCCAGGCAGGCGCCCACGTCCAGACTCACACCGTCGGGAAGCGCCACCACGTGCCGCGCGGGCACCGCAACGTATTCCTGCGCCGTCCCCGCCGGCCGGTCGAAAGCCACCTCCCACAACCACACCCGTTGTCCGACACGGACGTTGGTGACGCCGTCGGCGACGGCGGTGACGACACCGGACCCGTCCTGGTTGGGTACCTGTTCGGCGAACTTCATGTCCGACGATTCACCCGACCGGCTTCGGCAGTCGGTCGGATTCACACCGGATACCGCGACCCGGACCAGCACCTGCCCGGGGCGGATCTCGGGCAGGTCGCGCTCGACCAGTTCCAGAACCTCGTCGGCGTTTCCGGTGCGGCGATAGATGACTGCTCTCATGGTCCAACGAAGAACCCGTTCGGCGGGCCCGGTTGTTCCCGTGGCTCGATCCGGGGCGTCAGCCGATCCGGTCGATGATCAATGCTCGCTGCGTCGGCGCGGCGTCGCCGACGGTCCAGGCTCCATCGAGCTCGGCAAGTGCGCCGGGCAACCGCTCGGCGGTGTCGGTGTGCAGGGTAAACAGCGCCTCCCCTGCGACCACCGGCTCCCCCGGCTTGCGGTGGACCCGCACGCCCGCACCGAGCTGCACCGGCTCCCCCGGCTGGGCACGGCCGGCACCCAACCTCCAGGCCGCCAGCGCCACTCCCATGGCGTCGAGGTCGCCCATGATGCCGCCGTGCGGGGCCGTCACGGTCTCGCTGGCCGCTCCGATCGGCAGCGGGCGGCTCAGGTCCCCGCCCTGGGCCGCCACCAGCGCACGGAAGCAATCCATGGCGCTGCCGTCGCGCAGCGTCTCGGCGGGGTCTGTGCCGTCGACACCGGCCGCGTCGAGCATCTCGGTGGCCAGCGCCAGGGTCAGGGTGACCACGTCGGACGGTCCGCCGCCGGCCAGCACCTCCAGCGACTCGGCGACCTCCACGGAATTGCCGACGGTGCGGCCCAGCGGGCAGTTCATGTCGGTGAGAAGGGCCCGGGTCGGGACCCCGTTGGCATTGCCGAGGCCGACCATCGTGGCTGCCAGCTCACGCGACTCGGCCTCGGTCTTCAGGAACGCACCGCGGCCCACCTTGACATCCAGGACCAGGGATCGCGCGCCCTCGGCCAGTTTCTTGCTCATCACCGAACTCGCGATCAGCGGCAACGATTCGGTGGTGCCGGTGACATCGCGCAGCGCGTAGATCTTGCGGTCTGCCGGTGCCAGCTCGCCCGCCGCGAACACCGCCGCACCGATGTCCCGAAGTTGTTGCCGGATCTGGGCTTTCGACAGCTCCGCGGTGAATCCCGGGATCGCCTCCAGCTTGTCGAGCGTTCCCCCGGTGTGCCCGAGCCCGCGCCCGGCCGCCTGCGGAACGGCGGCACCGCAGGCCATCACGACCGGCAGCAGCGGAATGGTGATCTTGTCCCCCACCCCACCGGTGGAGTGCTTGTCCACCAGGGCAAGCGGCTTTCCGTCACGACGAAGATCGGTGAAGTCGAACCGCTCTCCGGAGCCGACCATGGCTGCCGTCCAGCGGGCGATCTCGGCCGGTGCCATGCCTTTCAGGAAGATCGCCATCAGCAGCGCCGACATCTGCTCGTCGGCGACCCGGCCGTGGGTGTAGCCGTCGATCACCCAGTCGATTGCGGCGTCGGACAGCACACCGCCGTCACGCTTGGTCCGGATGACGGTCGGCGCGTCGAGATGAGGCATGGCCGTCAACCTACTCGCCGGTAACTGCGGGGCCCCCGGAGTTGTTGGACCACTTGGCCTTACCCGCGCATCAGATCATCGGGCCCGAAGGCGTCGGGAAGCAGCTCACGCAGCGGTCGCGCGCCGTTCGGGTGGTCGATGAGCAGCTCCGGCCCACCGTGTTCGAGCAGCACCTGCCGGCAGCGCCCGCAAGGCATCAGCAGACCGCCGTCGGGGCCCACACACACCAGCGCGACGAGCCTTCCGCCGCCCCCGGAATGCAGGGCGCAGGCCACAGCGCACTCGGCACAGAGACCTAGGCCATATGAGACATTCTCCACATTGCATCCGGCCACGATCCGGCCGTCGTCAACCAGGGCCGCCGCCCCCACCGGAAAGCCCGAATAAGGCGCGTAGGCGCGGGTTGAAACTTCGATTGCCTTGTTACGCAAGAGATTCCAGTCGATGTCGATCGTCATGCGACAACCCCGGACGTAGGTTCTGAATGCATTCCGAAACCCCAATTCCCGACCCGTACATTAAGATAGGTAAGCCTAACTTTTGTGTGTTCAGCGGGCCGAACTGCTCAACCGTAATTCGTTCGCCACTACAAATGGGTTTAGAGTCGCCCCGAGGTTTGGGGCTAATTAACAGGCAGTCCCAGACGTCCCACCGATGGCGTTGGAGGGCCCGATGAGTACTCAGACGGAGGTACCGGCTCCGCAACCCAGGAAAGCACGACGGCGCACCCTTTATCGCGGTGATCCGGGAATGTGGTCCTGGGTGCTGCACCGTATTACCGGTGCCACGATCTTCTTCTTCCTGTTCGTACACGTCCTAGATACCGCGTTGGTCCGGGTGAGCCCGCAGGCCTACAACGAGGTCATCGAGACGTACAAGACCCCCATCGTCGGATTGATGGAGATGGGCCTGGTCGCCGCAGTGCTGTTCCACGCACTGAATGGCATCCGCGTCATCCTCATCGACTTCTGGCAGCAGGGTCCCCGCTACCAGCGGCAGATGCTCGCGGTCGCCGTCGGCGTCTTTGCCGTGGTCCTCATCGCAGCACTAGGAGTTCTCGGTATGCACATGGCGGAGCGGTTCCTGTGAGCGCGCCAGGAGCGGGCGAGTCGAGGTTGGGCCGTCCGGCACCGGTGTTGGAACGCGAACACGACCGACCGGCCGCGCTGGATCACCCGCGCGCGCCCCGTCGTCCCCGCGGCATTCCGTACTTCGAGAAGTACGCCTGGCTGTTCATGCGGTTCTCGGGTCTGGCACTCGTGTTCCTGGCGCTCGGCCACCTGTTCATCATGCTGATGTGGCAGGACGGCGTGTACCGCATCGACTTCAACTATGTCGCACAGCGCTGGGCCTCCCCGTTCTGGCAGATCTGGGATATGGCACTGCTGTGGCTCGCGATGATCCACGGGGCCAACGGCCTGCGCACCATCATCGGCGACTACGCCCGTAAGAACGTCACGAAGTTCTACCTGAATTCGCTGCTGCTG
This sequence comes from Mycobacterium sp. DL99, assembly GCF_004762045.1. GTDB lineage: Bacteria > Actinomycetota > Actinomycetes > Mycobacteriales > Mycobacteriaceae > Mycobacterium. The sequence continues at coordinate 1,786,945 of NZ_SJOM01000007.1, read as the reverse complement.
CTGGCGACAGGGTTCACGTTGGTTCTGGGCACCTACGTCCTGGTCACCTTCGACCCGAATATTGGGGGCTAACCAATGATTCAGGAACATCGCTACGACGTCGTCATCGTCGGTGCCGGCGGCGCCGGCATGCGCGCGGCCGTCGAGGCCGGTCCGCGCGTCCGTACCGCCGTGCTGACCAAGCTGTACCCGACGCGCTCCCACACGGGCGCGGCACAGGGCGGCATGTGCGCCGCGCTGGCCAACGTCGAAGAGGACAACTGGGAGTGGCACACCTTCGACACCGTCAAGGGTGGCGACTACCTCGCTGACCAGGACGCCGTCGAGATCATGGCCAAAGAGGCCATCGACGCGGTGCTGGACCTCGAGAAGATGGGCATGCCGTTCAACCGGACGCCAGAGGGCCGCATCGACCAGCGTCGCTTCGGCGGGCACACCCGCGACCACGGCAAGGCTCCGGTGCGCCGGGCCTGTTACGCCGCCGACCGCACCGGCCACATGATCCTGCAGACGCTGTACCAAAACTGCGTCAAGCACGACGTGGAGTTCTTCAACGAGTTCTACGCGCTGGACATCGCCCTGACCGACACCCCGGCGGGCCCGGTGGCCACCGGCGTCATCGCCTACGAGCTGGCGACCGGCGACATCCACATCTTCCACGCCAAGGCGGTCGTCTTCGCCACCGGCGGTTCGGGCCGGATGTACAAGACCACCTCCAACGCCCACACGCTGACCGGTGACGGGCTGGGCATCATCTTCCGCAAGGGACTTCCCTTGGAAGACATGGAGTTCCACCAGTTCCACCCGACAGGCCTGGCCGGCCTGGGCATCCTGATCTCCGAGGCCGTTCGCGGCGAGGGCGGCCGGTTGCTCAACGGCGAGGGCGAGCGGTTCATGGAGCGCTACGCGCCCACGATCGTCGACCTCGCGCCGCGTGACATCGTCGCCCGGTCGATGGTGCTCGAGGTGCTCGAAGGCCGCGGCGCCGGACCGAACAAGGACTACGTCTACATCGACGTGCGTCACCTCGGCGAGGACGTGCTGGAAGCCAAGCTGCCCGACATCACCGAGTTCGCCCGCACCTACCTGGGTGTGGACCCGGTGACCGAACTGGTGCCGGTCTACCCGACCTGCCACTACGTCATGGGCGGCATCCCGACCACGATCCACGGCCAGGTGCTGCGCGACAACACCAACGTCATCCCGGGCCTGTACGCCGCCGGTGAATGTGCGTGTGTGTCGGTGCATGGCGCCAATCGTCTGGGCACCAACTCGCTGCTGGACATCAACGTGTTCGGCCGCCGTGCCGGTATCGCCGCCGCGGAGTACGCCGCCAACCACAATCACGTCGACCTGCCGGAGAACCCGGCCGACATGGTCGTGGGCTGGGTCGGCGACATCCTGTCCGAGCACGGCCACGAGCGCGTCGCCGACATCCGCACTGCCCTACAGCAGTCGATGGACAACAACGCCGCGGTGTTCCGCACCGAGGAAACGCTCAAGCAGGCGCTGACCGACATCCACGCACTCAAGGAGCGGTACAGCCGAATCACGGTGCACGACAAGGGCAAGCGCTACAACAGCGACCTGCTCGAAGCCATCGAGCTGGGCTTCCTGCTGGAGCTGGCCGAGGTGACGGTGGTCGGTGCGCTCAACCGCAAGGAGTCCCGCGGCGGACACGCGCGTGAGGACTACCCCGACCGCGACGACACCAACTACATGCGGCACACCATGGCCTACAAGGAGGGCAACGAGCTGCTCTCCGACATCCGCCTGGATTACAAGCCCGTGGTCCAGACCCGCTACGAGCCGATGGAGCGGAAGTACTGATGAGCGCCCCAGTCATCGACAAGCCCGAAGCCGGCGACCCGGAGCTGCCCCCCGTCCCCGAGGGCGCGGTCATGGTCACTCTCAAGATCGCCCGGTTCAACCCCGAGAACCCCGACGCCGCGGGTTGGCAGAGCTTCCGGGTTCCCTGCCTGCCCTCGGACCGGCTGCTGAACCTGCTGCTGTACGTAAAGGGCTACCTGGACGGCACGCTGACCTTCCGGCGCTCCTGCGCCCACGGCGTGTGCGGCTCGGATGCCATGCGGATCAACGGCGTGAACCGGCTGGCCTGCAAGGTGCTCATGCGTGACCTGCTGCCCAAGAAAGCGGGCAAGCAGCTCACCATCACCATCGAGCCGATCCGCGGCCTGCCCGTGGAGAAGGACCTCGTGGTGGACATGGAGCCGTTCTTCGACGCCTACCGCGCCGTGAAGCCGTACCTGATCACCAGTGGCAACCCGCCCACCAAGGAGCGCATCCAGAGCGCCACCGACCGGGCCCGCTACGACGACACCACCAAGTGCATCCTGTGCGCGTGCTGCACCACCAGCTGCCCCGTGTACTGGAGCGAGGGGTCGTACTTCGGCCCGGCCGCGATCGTCAACGCACACCGGTTCATCTTCGATTCGCGTGACGAGGCGGCCGCCGAGCGGTTGGACATCCTCAACGAGGTCGACGGTGTGTGGCGCTGCCGCACCACGTTCAACTGCACCGAGGCCTGCCCGCGTGGCATCCAGGTGACCCAGGCGATCCAGGAGGTCAAGCGCGCGCTGATGTTCGCGCGCTAGGTCTCGTCGCCGACGCTGCTTACCGGGCGTCGATTCTGCGCTCAGATCGTGTTTTCGAGGGGAATCACGATCTGAGCGCAGAGTCGGCGCCCGTTTTGCACTGTCACACATTGCGGGGCTGCCTCGTCTAACTCGTATGACCGAGACGAAGACACGAATTCCCGCCGTCACCCCCAAACAGGCCGGCCTGCTGACCCGCGCCATGTACTGGTACGCCAAGCGCCAGTTCGGCGAGGTCCCTGAACCGTTCGCCGTGGCCGCAAACCACCCGCGTCTGCTGGTCGCCAACGGCGTCCACGAGATGCTGCTGCAGGGCGGCTCCAAGAAGCTGCCCGCCACGGTCCGCGAGCTCGCGGTGTTCTGGACCGCCCGCACCGTCGGCTGCTCGTGGTGCGTGGACTTCGGCTCCATGCTGATGCGGCTGGAGAACCTCGACGTCGAACGGCTCAAGTCGATCGACGATTACGCCACGTCGCCACTGTTCACCGATGACGAGCGCGCCGCCATCGCCTACGCCAATGCGATGACGACAGACCCGCACACCGTCACCGACGAGCAGGTGGCCGACCTACGCCGGCGTTTCGGCGACGACGGCGTGATCGAGCTGACCTACCAGATCGGCGTGGAGAACATGCGGTCCCGGATGTACTCGGCACTGGGCATCACCGAGCAGGGCTTCAACTCCGGAGATGCATGCCGCGTTCCGTGGGCCCAGTGACCGTGTCGCTGGCATCAGGCTGAGCCAGGGTGGTAGAACACGTTACAGAAATAGCGGCGGCAGCCGCTGAAACCGCCAGCTCACCTAGGAATCAGCCATGCACTGGTACACCGGCAACACGTTCTATGACACGGTGCTGACCGCGGCCTTCGCGTTCGCGGCATTCGTGATCATCGGCGGTTTCTTCGCACAGAGTTCCTACGGGCGCTTCTCGACGACGAAACTCGGCTTGAACCTCAACCCGAAGCTCGGCTGGTGGCTGATGGAGATCCCCGCCACCGTGGTGTTCTTGATCAGCTACCTGGCCGGGCCGAACCGATTCGAGCCGACGTCCCTGGTGCTCGCCGGGATCTGGCTGCTGCACTACGCCAACCGCGGTTGGTTCTTCCCGCTCGCGATCCGCCAGGTGCCCGGCAAGCGCGGCACGTTCAACATCTCGGTGATCGTGATGGGCATGCTCGTCACCTCCATGCACGGCTACCTCAACGGAACCCTGTTCAGCCAGGACTTCTTCGGGCAGTACACCACCGAGTGGCTGACCGACCCGCGATTCCTGGTGGGGTTGGTGATCTACCTGGGTGGGTTCGCGCTACTGGTCAATTCCGAATCGATCGTGCGGAACCTGCGTGACAAGAACAACCCGGGTGCTGCCGAATACCGGATCCCGTTCGGCGGCGGCTTCCGGTTCGTCACCAGCCCGGCCTATCTGGGCGAGATCATCGCCTGGTCCGGCTTCGCAATACTGACCTGGGCCTTGCCCGGGGTTGCCATCCTGTTGATCACCGCGGGCAACCTGATCCCCCGGGCGCTGGGCACCCACGACTGGTATCAGGAGAAGTTTCCCGAGTACCCCACCGACCGCAAAGCGTTGATCCCGTACGTCTTGTGACGCCGGATGCTGTCACGCCCCGGCGGGCGTGATCTCGATGAAAGCCATTGGCACACCCAGGGTCTGACTACTCACATCGAGGCTGCGCTCGAGCAGCTTCATGGGTGAGCTCCAGTTGGCGGCGATCACCGCGTTGGCATGCGCGTGTTCCGGCTCAGGCAGGATGCGCGCCACGCCGGCCACCACGGGGCCGATGGGCTTGCCGCGCAGGCTGCTCGCCACCACAAGGACATCCGGGTTGTTACGGATGCGTTTGACCTTCCCGGTCGACGCATCGGTGCGCACGTAGAGCTTGCCGTCAGCGATGCCGTGGTTGATCGGGCTGGGCACCGCCTCCCCCGATTTCTTGAAAGTCACCAACACGATCTGCCGGTAGTTCCCGAACCCGGCGAAGGTGCTCGCGGTGGCCGGTCCGATGTCGAAGGCATCGCGGTGGCGCATCTTGTCCATGCCGCGGAACATCATTCGGCTGAACGTGTGCGCCAGGGTTCCGGGCTCGTTCGGCATCACTGTGCACCTCTCAGCGGGGATCCGGTGAACTTGTCGGGGTTGGCGATGTCCCAGACCGCGCAGACCAAGCCGTCCCGCACCGTGAAGATCGTGACCCGGGGCATCATCTCGGGGTAGCCGTCACCGGCCGGCGCCCCTGTGGTGTAGAGGCCCAACTGGCCGTTGACGAGCGCAAATTGACTGCCCGCCAACCAATTCGGCCCGTAGCGCTTGGCCAGCCCGAGGATGAACCGGGCCACCTTGTCCGGCCCGCGGATGACGCGGGCAGCCGTCGGGGCACGACGGTTCGAATCGCCGGTGAACGTGACGTCGGGATGCAGCAACCGCACGACGGCGTCGAGCTCCCCCGACGCCAGCGCGGCCATCAGCTCGCCCGCCACCTGGTTGTGCAAATCGTCGGCCGACGACGCAGGCGGATTGTCGGCGACCGCACGACGGGCCCGGGAGGCCAACTGGCGGGCCGAAGCATCGCTGACGCCGAGCACACCGGCGATTTCGGTGAACGGTAGGCCGAACCCGTCGTGCAACACGAAGGCCACGCGCTGATCGGGGGTGAGCCGCTCCAACACCACCATCGCGGCGAACCGGGCGTCTTCCCCGGCCACCACCGCGTTGAGTGGGTCATTCGCGTCGAGCCCGGTCACCACGGGCTCTGGCAGCCATTCCCCGTAGTAGGCCTCGCGCCGGTGGGCCGCCGAGCGCAACCGGTCCAGGCCGAGCCTGCTCACCACGGTGGTCAGCCAGGCCCGCAGGTCAGCGATCGTGGTCTGGTTGGCTTCCCAGCGGATCCACGCATCCTGGACGATGTCCTCGGCGTCGGCGAAGGTTCCGGTGAGCCGGTAGGCCACGGCCAGCAGATGGGGCCGCAATTCCTCGAACTCGCCGACCCGAGCGCTCGCGGTCATGGCCCCAGTTTAGGACGCATCAGACGAACGACGCCCTCAGGCACCCACCATGACGTAGGTCTTGCGGATCGCCTCCTTGACGAACCACGTTCCTCGCCACCCCTTTGGCAGGACCAGCAGGCTGCCGGGCCTGATGTCGGCGCTCGTTCCGTCCTCACCGACGACGGTGCCGGAGCCCGAGATGATGTGGCACACCTCGGTCGCACTCGACCGGTCCGCGCTGAACTCACCCGGGCCGCATTCCCACACCCCGGTATCGGTCACCGCATCGGCCCAGACACCGAGCGAGGACTCCAGCTGGCCGCTGACGCTCGTCGGTTTCGGTTGCGGCTCGGGCATTTCGACCGTGTCCGCGTCAACATGAAGCAGGTTCACACTCGTCTCCATCGCGTCAGCGCCCGGTGATCTTGTTCGCCACACGTGCCAGCCCACTCGTGCCGGACAGGCCACGCGTGGACTCGCGACGATCAGCGGTCCTGTACAGCGCATACATCGCCTGAACTCCCAACCACCGCAACGGCTCCGGCTCCCATTTTCGGACCCGACGCCCCACCCAGGGCAGCCGGGTGAGCGCGGTGTCGCGCTTGAGCACGAGATCGGCAAGGGTGTGCCCGGCCAGGTTGGTGGTGGTCAGGCCGCTGCCGACATAGCCACCCGCGGTGCCGAGCCCGCTCGCCCGGTCGAAGTCCACGGTGGCAGTCCAGTCGCGCGGCACCCCGAGCACCCCGCACCACGCGTGCTCGATCGGAACGTCGCGGGTCGCCGGGAACATGTCGCGCACCAGGGCGCCCAGAGCATCGATGGTCCACTGCTGGGTGGCTCCGCGATGATCGAGTGCCGAACCGTACCGGTAGGGGATCCCCCGGCCGCCCAGCGCAATTCGATTGTCAGCCGTGCGCTGGGCATACATGTAGCCGTGCGCGTAGTCGCCGAGGAGCTCGGCGCCGTTCCAACCGACCTGCTGCAGAACGGAATCCGGGAGGGGTTCGGTCACCACCATCGAGGAGTTCATCGGCAGCCACGCCCGGCGCTGTCCCGGCATGGTCGCGGTGAAGCCCTCAAGGCAGCGCAGGACCACCGGTGCCCGGACATCGCCACGGGCCGTGATGGCACGCCCGGCCTTGATGTCGGTCACTTCGGTCTGCTCGTAGATGGCGACGCCCATGCCCTCCACCACGCGGGCCAGCCCCTGAACGAGTTTGGCCGGCTGCACCCGCGCGCAGTGCGGGGTGAACAGAGCGCCCATGGCGCGCTCGACCCGGATGCGGGCATTGGATTCGTCGCCGGTGAGGACCACGAAGTCGTCCTCGGTGGCACCCCAACTCCGCTCGTAGTCGAGAGATTCGCGGAGCCGGCCCATCTGCGCCTGGTTGCGCGCCACATGCAGCACGCCGTCCTTGACCACGTCGGCGTCGATGCCTTCGGACTTCGTGACGTCGATGACCTCGTCCACGGCGCCCCGCATGGCCTGCATGAGTGCGACGACGCCGTCGTGGCCGTGCGTGGAGGCATAGGCATCGCGGGATCCTGCGAGTTCGGCGGAGAGCCATCCGCCGTTGCGGCCGGACGCCCCGAACCCGGCGAACTCCTTCTCCAGCATGACAATCCGGATGTCTGGCTGTTCGCGCTTGAGGTAGTAGGCGGCCCACAAGCCGGTCAGGCCCGCCCCGACGATGCAGACGTCGGCTTCGAGCGAACCCGGCAGAGCCGGTCTTGATTCCGGCCAGCCCGCCGCGCGATACCAGAACGACACGCTGCCGTTCACGAAGTCATTGGCAAGACCGCTGGTCGTGCGACCGTCGGGGGACATCTTGGTTCTCCTGTACTTGTGGCGGTTGATCAGTTGTCGGCGGGCAGGATGGTGGCGACGTCGGGATCGAACGTCAACCACACCTTTTGCCCCGCCTGGGTCGGTGTGATGCTGTCCGCGCTCTCGCGGACCAGCGCGACGGTGCCGTCGGGCAGGCTGACCTCGACCTTGCGTGAGTTGCCGAGGTAGATCTCCTGAATCACGGTGCCCGGCACCGCATTGACAGCGTCCGGCTCGGTGTCACCGGTGACGATGCGAAGCCGTTCCGGCCGCACCACGACGGCCACCGAGTCACCACGCCTCGAATCACCCCGACCGGCCACGATCCGCCGGCCATAGGCGTTGACGGCGCGCCCGTCCTCGAGTTTTCCGTAGAACAGCGACGACTCGCCGAGGAACCGGGCCACGAAGACGCTCTTCGGGTGTTCGTAAAGGTCGGTGGGCGAACCGATCTGCTCGATGCGCGCCTTGTTGAACACCGCGATGCGGTCCGACAGCACCAGCGCCTCGTCCTGGTCGTGGGTGACGTAGACGAACGTGGTGCCGAGTTCACCGTGAATGCGCTTGATCTCGAGTTGCAGCGAATCACGCAGCTTCTTGTCCAGCGCGCCCAGCGGCTCGTCCATGAGCAGCACGCGCGGCTCGTAGACCATGGCCCGCGCGAAGGCGACGCGCTGCTGTTGACCACCGGACAGTTCCTTGGGCATCCGCTTGCCGTAGCCGTCGAGACCGACCGTACGCAGCGCGGCCGCCACCTTCTCGCGACGTTGCGCCTTGGCCATCTTGCGCTGGCGCAGCGGGTATTCGACGTTGTCTGTCACCGTCATGTGCGGGAACAGCGCGTAGTGCTGGAACACCATGCCGATGTTGCGGCGGTACGGCGGGAGATCGGCAACCGGCCGGCCGTCGATCAGCAGTTCCCCCTCGGTGACGTCGACGAAGCCGGCGATCATGTTGAGGGTGGTGGTCTTTCCCGAACCGCTCGGGCCGAGAAGAGTGAGGAACTCACCCGGCCGCGCATCGAGGTCGATGGCGTCGACGGCCTTCTCCGAGCCGTAGGTCTTGGTCAGACCGCGCAAGGTGATCGACGCACCGTGCGGGGTGTTGTCAGTGGACACGATTCCTCCTGCGCGAGTAGATGCCCGCAACGACGGTCAGACCCGTTGTGAGGGCGAGGATGAGGGTGGCGGCCGCAGCGATCGTGGGATCGGTGTCGCGCGTGACCGAGGCGTACATCTTGACCGGCAGCGTCTGCAGGTACGGGTTCTGGATGAACAGCGATAGCACGACCTCGTCGAAGCTCGTCGCGAACGCGAACAGCGCGCCCGAGAGCACCCCCGGCGCCACCAGCGGCAGTGTGACGGTACGGAACGTGGTCCAGCGGCCGGCACCGCAGATCGCGGCCGCATCCTCCAGCCGCCGGTCGAATCCCTGCAGGCTGGCCATCACCGGCACGATGACGAACGGCAGTGCCAGCATGGTGTGCGCGACGACAAAGCCGAACAGGGTCCCGAGCAAGTTCAGCCTCAGGAACAAGGCGTAGAGGCCGACGGCGACCACGATCACCGGAACAACCATGGGAGCCAACAGGAACGCACGTATGCCCTGCCGGCCGGCCAGCCGGGTGCGGCTGAGCGCCACCGCCGCGGCCGTGCCGAACAAGGTGGCGAACACGACCACCAGGACACCGACCTCCAGGCTTGCCTTCAGCGCGGCAATCCACGCGGGATCTTCGAAGAACGTGTGGTACCAGCGCGTCGACCATCCGGTCGGCGGGAACGCGAACGACGGACGATCGGTGAAGCTCAGCGGCACCACGATCAACGACGGTGCGACCAACCACAAGCCGACCCCCGCACAGAACAACCCGAGCAGGACGTTCCAGAACGTCTTTGCATACCGTGTCATGCCGTGCGCTCCTTACGGTTTCGGCGCAGCAGGTACAGCAGGGCGGCAAGCACCAGGAACGTGACGAGCAGCAGCACCACACCCATCGCCCCTCCCCTGCCCCAGGCCAACAAGCTGGTGACCTGGACGTAGATCTGCTGACTGATCAGAGCGTCATCAGGTGCACCGAGCAGCGCGGGGGTGACGTAGAAGCCGAGGCTGCTGATGAACACCATCAGGCACCCGGCTCCGACGCCGGGCAGCGACAGCGGAACCCAGATCCGCGCGAACGAGATGACCGGTCGCGCACCGAGACTCGAGGATGCGAGGACAAGGCGCCGGTCGATTCCAGACATCACGGCGTACAGCGGCAACACCATGAACGGCAACAGGATCTGACTCATGCCGATGACCACACCCAGGTTCGTCCGAAGCAACGGCACACTGCCCAGCCCGACGAACGACAGCAGGGTCTGGATCGGTCCGCCGTCCTCGAGCAGGATCACCCAGGCGAACGTGCGCACCATCAGGCTGGTCCAGAACGGAACCAACACGATGAGGGTCAGTGCGATCCGGACCGCGGGCCCGAACGCGACCATGGCGTAGGCGTAGGGATAGCCGAGCACCAGGCAGATCACCGTGACTTCGAGGCCCGTCGTGAACGTGCGCGACAGGACGCTGCGCTGCACGGAATCGCCCAGATACCAGGCGAAATTGCCGAAGCCGAGTTCTGGGTCGCTGAACGCCTGCCAGAACATGATGGCCAGCGGCAGTCCGAACACCCCGAGGACGAGCAGAACCGACGGCGCCAACAAACCGATGTCGCCGAGCCTCCGACCGGAGGTGGTGGGAGTGGTCTGGGTCTTGGGTGGCGCTCCGCCCGCCAGAACATCGACCATCGTCATGGAACGAGACCTCCTAGCCCGCGAGCCAGGACGTGTACTTGTTGGCGATGTCTTCCTGGTGTTCGGCCCAATACCCGAGATCAAGTGGGAACCGGTCCTTTTCCCGCTCCGGCGTGGTGGTCAGGTACGACCGGGCCAGGTCGTCGAGTTGCGGCTTGGCATCGACGTTGATCGGGCTGTACGACGTCAGTTCGGCAAGCTTGGCCTGCTGCTGGGCACCGAGGTAGAAGTTGATGAGCGCCATCGACGCCTTGGGGTTCTTGGCGCCGACGGGAACGGCGATCGTGTCGGCCTCGGGCATCCACTGGTCCCAGATCGGAGCGAACGGCGCCCCGTTCTTGACAGCCGAGTACGCACGACCGCTCCACACCAACGCCATGTCGACCTGGCCGGACTCGATGAGCTGCTGGGACTGTGCGCCAGTGGTCCAGAAGACCGTGTCCTTGCGGATGCTGTTCATCTTGGCCAGCGCCCGGTCCATGTCGATCGGGTACATCGCGTCCGGGGCGACACCGTCGGCGAGCAGCGCACCCTCGAGGACGCCGGGGTCGAGTTCACCGGGCACGCCTTCGATCGCCCGCTTGCCGGGGAACTTCGCGGTGTCGTAGAAGTCGGTCCAGGTCTTCGGCGGGTTCGCCCCGTACTTCTTGGTGTTGTAGACCACGATCAGTCCGTAACCCATTGCGGGGACCGAACAGTCGTCGGTCTTGGTGCCCGGGGGCAGCTTGCTGATGTCGACGATGCTGGTGTCCAGCGGCATGAACAGCGTGCCGCAATTCTTGGCGGTGAACACGTTGGTGCTATCGACCACATCCCAGGTCACGTTCTTGGAGTCGACCTGAGCCTTGATCTTCGAGTTCTCAGTAGGCCCGTCCTGCAACACCTTTGCGCCGGACTGCGCTGCGAACGGCTCGATCGCCGCCTTCGTCTGACCGTCCTGGAAGATGCCGCCGTACGACACGAACGTCAGGGTCATGCCCTTGAGTGCGCCTTCTTTGACGGTGCCGGCCTGCGGCGGTCCGCCGCCCAGATCCACGTCGGCCGCTTGGCCGGGACCCGCAGGCGTACACGCGGTGGCCAGCAGAACGCCTGCGGCGATCAAGGCGGGCACACTGCGGACTACGGGTGACATGTTCATTGCGGATCTCCTTTGATCTGGGCGGAAAGGGGTTCGCGGATGCGGGCACATCCGCAGCGGGCGAGCGGCCCGTCAGGTCGGCCAGTCAGTCGGGGGGCTGACGATCCAGATGAGTTCGACCGGTGCGTCACTCAAGTTGTGGACGGTGTGCGGCATGGATGTCCGGTACTCCGCGCTGTCGCCCGGTTCGAGCACATAACGCTCACCGTCGAGCTCAAGGGTCGGGGTGCCGGCGATGACGATGAGGATCTCCTGCGCGTCACCGTGCACATACGCCTCGCCCGCACTCGATCCGGGCGACAGTTCACCCGCGTAAACCTCGAGGTTTCGCAGCGGCTTCTGCGACAGCAGGTACTTCGAGCTCAGCTCTGACACCTCGATGGTGGGACGAGCCGCCTTCCGGAGAATGCGAACGTCAGTGACCTCGTCGTCGGTGAACAAGTCGGGCAGCACGATGCCAAGCGACTGCGCCAACCGGCGCAAGGTCCCGACACTCGCGTTGACCTGTCCGCGTTCGACTTGGCTGAGAAAGCCCGGGGAGATGCCGGCGCGATCGGCCAACTGGCGAAGGGACATCTTCCGCGCGGCGCGGAACTGCCGGATCCGGGCACCGACCACGGTGTCTGCCGTCCCAGCGGGATCAGGCTCGACAGTCGCACTCATATCGAAATGTCCGTTCGTCTCATACGAGCAAGAGGATTGTTTTCAGCGAACACTTTGTTCGCTGAAAACGAACCCTATGTCTGGTCCAGGACGGTCCGCAAGGCTTCCATCACATTCCCCAAGAATTGTGATGCAGAACACACTCATGCGGTATCGGCGGCGTTCTGCCTATCCACCCACGATTACCGTTGCGATAGTCGGCCTTTACGAGGGATTTCGTGGCCCCCTGACGGGCGCCTAGTGCCTGCCGAGCACGTGTGGGCCCGTGCGTTCAGGCACGCCCGTCGCAAAGCGAGCCAACGACCACTGGGCGACATCCGGGTCCGGCGTGCGCCCCTCGGCCAGGTCGGCGAGCACCTCACCCATCAGCGCGGAATACTTGAAGCCCTCCCCCGAGTCTCCGCAGGCGACGACGATCCCACCGTCGAGGCGGTCGACGACGAAGGTGCCATCGGGAGAGTCGGTCCAACTGCAGACCTGAGCATTGAGCACGGTCGGAACCACTGCGGGCATGTCGGTCTGCACCCGGTCACGGAGCACCGCGGACCGCCCATCATCAGGGGTCCGATCGACATCGCCGGCCCGGTAGTCCCGCAACGGGGCATCCAAACCGATCTTGTAGCCCGCACCGGGCGACGGCATGGCATAGATGCCCGGACGGTCGCCCGACGGTCCATCGAACAGACATGGAAAGTCGTCGGTGGCAGCAGGATTCGCGGGATCGCCGAAGTACACCACCTGTTCCAGATACGGGTGTAGCGACAGGTCCAGCCCGAGCGGCGACAGCAGCGGCGCCGCTCCCGGCCCGGCCGCGATCACCGCGACATCGGCATCGATGATGTCGCCGTCTGCCAGCACCACGCGGACGCCGTTGGCGGCTTTCTCGACGCGTGCCACGTCACGCTCGAGAAGCGTTGTGCCGGGGGCACTCTGAAAGATCTTCGACTGAGCCAGCAGCGATGCTTCGGCGAGCACGATTCCGGCGACCGGCTGCCAGAGGGCGTCACGCCCGTCGCCGCGCAGACCAGGAAAGAACCGGTCCACGTCCGCCGCAGGCACATTGGCGTACGCGACGCCAAGGGCCGCCAATGTCGACTCCACGGCCGGCAGCGACTCGTCGTCGCGCCACAGCAGACCACGGGTGAGGAACACCGGGGTTCCCGCCCGCTCGGCAAGGCGGTGCATCGCGTCGACACCACGCTGCGCCGTCCGCACCCGCATCGGGTCAGGGTCGGCGAGCCGCCACAACCGGGTCGATCCCGCCGAGGAAGACAGTCCGTTCAGCGGGCCGTAGCGGTCGATCAGCGTCACCCGGTGCCCGCGGCGGGCGAGCTCAGCCGCGGCGGGCAACCCCCACGCGCCCGCCCCGATCACCACGCACGTCATGGTCACGGCGGGCGACCTCTCGACCAGACGCTCAGCGCTTACTGAAAATCGTTCGGTGCCACTCTTTTTCGGCCACACCGGTGATGTCGCTCATCACATGCTTGATGGTGAGGTACTCCTCGAACGAGTAATCGCTCATGTCCTTGCCGAAGCCCGACGCACCGACGCCGCCGTGCGGCATCTCGCTGATGATCGGGATGTGGTCGTTGACCCACACACACCCGGCATTGATCTCGCGGGAGGCCCGCTGCGCCCGGTACACGTCCCGGGTCCAGGCCGAGGCGGCCAGGCCGTAGTCGGTGTCGTTGGCCTGCCGGATCGCGTCGTCGTCGTCGGTGAACGCCCGCACGGTCAGCACCGGACCGAAGATCTCGTCGCGGTACACCTCAGAGGTCTCCGCGACATCGGCGATCAAGGTAGGCCGGTAGAACGCGCCGGGCAGATCCGGGATCACGCCTCCGGTGACGACGCGGCCGCCCTGCTCAGGCGCGCGGGCCACCATGGCGGCGACCTTGTCCCGGTGCGCGAACGAGATCAGCGGGCCCAGGTCCGTGTCGGGATCGTGCGGATCGCCGACGACGATCTTGCTCATCACCTCGGCCACGCCGGCGACGAAGTCGTCGTACAGGTCGCGGGCGACGATCGCCCTGGTGGCGGCGGTGCAGTCCTGGCCGGTGTTGATCAGGGCACCGGCGACGGCACCCTGGATCGCGGCGTCCAGGTCGGCGTCGTCGAACACCACGAACGGCGCCTTGCCTCCCAACTCAAGCTGGGTGCGGTGTCCGTGTGCCGCGGCGGCGGCCATCACCTTGCGGCCGACCGCAGTGGATCCGGTGAAGGTGACGACGTCGACGTCACGGTGCCCGGCCAGCGCGGTGCCGACGTCGGCGCCACCGCCGGTCACGACGTTGAACACACCGTCCGGCAGGCCGGCCTCGGTGGCCAGCCGGGCCAGGGTGAGGGTCGTCAGAGGGGTGATCTCGGCGGGCTTGATGACGACGGAACAGCCTGCGGCCAGCGCCGGGATAACCTTCCACACCGCCATCTGCAGGGGGTAGTTCCACGGCGTGATGGTGGCGACGACGCCGACGGCTTCACGCCGGATGCTGGAGGTGTGGTCACCGGAGTACTCGGCGGTGGCCTTGCCCTCCAGGTGGCGTGCCGCACCCGCGAAGAAGTCGATGTTGTCGACGCTGCCGGGGACATCGAATTCGGTGGCCAGGCGTACCGGCTTGCCGGTCTGGCTGACCTCCTCGGCCACCAGCTGATCGGCGTGCTCGTCGGCGAGCTTGGCCAGCTTGGCCAGGACCGCCGACCGCTCGGCGGGCGTCGCCTTCGACCAGGTGGGGAACGCCTTGCGGGCGGCATCGACGGCGTTGTCCACGTCGGCCGGAGTGGCCAGGGCGTAGTCGACGACAGGCCGGCCGGTCGCGGGGTCGATGATCTGATGGGTGCCCCCGGCCGTCGCCACAGGCGCACCGTTTATCCAGCTGCTCGTCACATTCACTGCCACGTTCATGGGGCCCCACGGTAACCGATGGATCATCCGATCTCTACGCAATCCCGCGCTTAGGGCCGGTTTGAACGAGGGATTTCATCGATTCGGTTGCCCTAAACGACGGATTCCGTGCACAATCGGTGCATGACCAACCCTGATGGTCCCGATCTTCAGGCCGTCCCACTGCGCGTGAACAATTCTCGCACCGCCTTTCAACTCGACGAACTGTCGAAGGCGATCATCGAGAAGCTGCAGGCCGACGGCCGACGTTCGTATGCCGGAATCGGTAAGGCCGTGGGCCTGTCCGAGGCGGCGGTGCGCCAGCGCGTGCAGCGCATGGTCGACGCCGGCGTCATGCAGATCGTCGCGGTGACCGATCCGTTGCAGCTCGGGTTCGCCCGGCAGGCGATGATCGGCATCCGCTGCACCGGCGACACCCTCAAGTTGGCCGAGAAGTTGTCTGCCATCGAGGCCGTGGACTACGTGGTGCTGACGGCCGGGTCCTTCGACGCCATCTGCGAGGTGGTCTGCGAGGACGACGACAGCCTGCTGGAACTTCTCAACACCCAGATCCGCTCATTGCCAGGAGTGATAACCACCGAAACCCTCGTCTATCTGAAACTCGTCAAACAGCAATACAATTGGGGAACTCGATGAGCGTCACTGAAAAATCCGATCTGGCAGCCAAAGCCAACCGCCACCTGTGGGGGCACTTCGCCCGCCACGGGGAGGGCATCACACCACCGATCATCACGCGCGGCGAAGGTGCCCACATCTTCGACGACAGGGGCAAGAGCTATATCGACGGCCTGTCCGGCCTCTTTGTCGTCCAGGTCGGCCACGGCCGCAAGGAACTTGCCGAGGCCGCGGCCAAGCAGGCCGAGAAGCTGTCCTTCTTCCCGCTGTGGTCCTACGCCACTCCGCCGGCCATCGAACTGGCCGAGCGCGTCGCCAACTACGCACCGGGTGACCTGAACCGGGTCTTCTTCACCACCGGCGGCGGCGAGGCCGTCGAGAGCGCATGGAAGCTGGCCAAGCAGTACTTCAAGCTGACCGGCAAGCCGGGCAAGTACAAGGTGATCTCGCGGTCGATCGCCTATCACGGCACGCCGCAGGGAGCCCTCGCCATCACCGGCATCCCGGCATTCAAGGCGCCGTTCGATCCGCCGACCCCCGGCGGTTTCCGGGTGCCCAACACCAACTTCTACCGGGCACCCGCCGAATACGGTAACGACGAGAAGGCGTTCGGCCGCTACTGCGCCGACCGCATCGCCGAGGCCATCGAATTCGAGGGTCCCGACACCGTGGCCGCGGTGTTCCTCGAGCCGGTGCAGAACGCCGGGGGCTGCTTCCCGCCGCCGCCCGGATACTTCGAGCGGGTCCGTGAGATCTGCGACGAGTACGACGTGCTGCTGGTGTCCGACGAAGTGATCTGTGCGTACGGCCGCATCGGTTCGATGTTCGCCTGCGACGATTTCGGCTACGTGCCGGACATCATCACCAGTGCCAAGGGCCTGACATCGGGCTACTCACCGCTGGGCGCGATGGTGGCCAGCGACCGGTTGTTCGAACCGTTCAACGACGGCAAGACGGTGTTCGGGCACGGCTACACCTTTGGCGGACACCCGGTTTCGGCTGCGGTGGCGATGGCCAACCTCGACATCTTCGAGCGCGAGGGCATCAATGCCCACGTCAAGGAATCCGCTCCGGCATTCCGGGCCACCTTGGAGAAGCTGTATGACCTGCCGATCGTCGGCGATGTCCGCGGTGAGGGATTCTTCTACGGCATCGAGCTCGTCAAGGACAAGACGACGAAGGAGACCTTCAACGACGAAGAGTCCGAGCGGCTGCTGCGCGGGTTCCTGACGCCGGCGTTGTGGGAGGCCGGGCTGTACTGCCGCGCCGACGACCGCGGCGACCCAGTGATCCAGCTGGCCCCGCCGCTGATCAGCGGGCAGGCCGAGTTCGACGCGATCTACGAGATCCTGCACGGTGTGCTGACCGAGGCGGGAAAGCTGCTGTAACTCTCGCCTGAAGTCGCTCGAGTCTGCGGTGAGATCGCGCTTTGTCGCCAATTGACGATCTCACCGCAGTCTCGGTACGAGAATGACCGGATGCCACGCAAGCCCCCCATCGATCCGGTCCGTTGGACTCCACCTCCCATCGACCCGCTGCCCGACTTCGGGCCGGCCGAGCTGACCATCGTGCCGATGCCCGGGGAAGGACCCGAGGACGTCGTCGCGGATGCAGCCGGACAGCTGTGGACCGGACTGGTGGACGGGCGAATCGTGCGCGTCTCCCCCGACGGCGCCGCTACTGTCGTCGCCGATACGGGTGGACGCCCGCTCGGCATGCACGTCGCGCGCGACGGAAGGGTCCTGATCTGCGACAGTCTCCGCGGGCTGCTGGCGCTGGACCCGACCACCGGCACGATAACGACGCTTGTCGAGTCAGTCGATGGCAGGAAGCTGAAGTTCTGTTCGAATGTCACCGAAACATCAGATGGCACAATTTATTTCACCGAGTCGACAAGCCACTTTCAGTTCGAGCATTTCTCCGGAGCCATCATGGAGGCCCGCGGGCGGGGCGGCCTGTTCCGGCTGAGTGTCGATGGGTCCGTCACCACGCTGCTGGACGGCCTGTACTTCGCCAACGGCCTGACCGTCACCGCTGACGAATCAGCGTTGGTGTTCGCCGAGACCCAGGGCCGCCGGCTGTCGAAGTACTGGCTGGGCGGGCCGCAGGCCGGCACCGCCACTCCGCTGGCAGTCCACCTGCCGGGCTACCCGGACAACATCTCCACCGGTGCCGACGGACGAATCTGGGTCGCGATGGTCTCCCCGCCGAACGCCGCGGCCGAATGGCTCGCGCCCCGGGCGCCGGTGGTCCGAAAAGTCCTGTGGCATCTACCTGACCGGCTCCAACCGCAAATCCGGCCGCAGGTGTGGGTCCTGGCGTTCGACGCCGGCTTCGGGGCCGTGGTCGCGGGTGTACAGATGACGCATCCGAACTTCGGCACGGTCACCGGGCTGGTCGAATCCGCGGGCAAGCTCTGGATGTCGACGATCGCCTTCCCGGCACTCGCGTATACCGAACTCGCCGCTCTGACTTAGTGCGGTGTGGCGGTGCCACTCTTCAGGGCATGGCTGACGCGTCTGGCGCTGTCTCCCAGTGCGGTCATCTGCTCCCGATTCAGCGGTGCGAGGTAGAGGTGCCGCACCAGCACGGCGTAGGTTTGCAGCGTCGGCGGCAGGTAATCCCTCCCCCGCCTGGTGATCCCGACGACGACGCCTCGCCCGTCTTCGCGGCTGCGAAACCTGCGGACCAGACCTCGCTCCTCCAATCGGCGGACCTGCCACGTCACGCGGCTGGGGGCGAGCACCAAAGCCTCTGCCAGCACGCCCATTCGGACCCATCTGTACGGGCCGGTGCTGAGCAGATTCAGCAGGTGCACATCGGGCACCGAGAGATCATGTTTGTCAATCAGGGCGGCATTGATTTGCCGGTAGAGCAGTTCGGCTGATTGCCCGAATCGCTTCCAAATCCGCCACTCATCGTCGCTGAGTTCGCAAGATTCTCGAGGCTCCACGGATTCGAACACCAACATCGTCGCCACCCCTCCGTCGTCGACCGCTCCCGAAATCTCAGCCGAGCCAACGAATGCGGTCTATGCGGAATGGGACAACCGGGTTGCGTCTTAGACTGCTGGCCCATGAACGTGCCGTTGGTCCGGACGCGGATCACGCAACTCGAGGATCTGAGGGACGCGGTCGCCGACGCTGGCCTCAGTGCGTTCCAGATGTCGCGCGAAGCACCCAGCGGCAGCCTCGTGCATGCCGTCCACGACGGTGTCGCGTTCAGCTCGGGACGCTTCGACAGCCGGGTACAGATCCGCGGACCGCTGTCCCGAGACGCACTTTCGATCGCCGTGGGCCTGCGGATCCCGCCGCGCAACCGGCTCCTGCTGCGAGAGATCAGCTCAGGGGTCGTGACGATATTTCGCCCGGGGGACGAGCAAGAGGCATTTCACGATGTGAACTCCCTCTACGCCGTTGTCTCCCTCAGCGAGGAGATGTTGGAGCGGGAGGCCGAGCGTCATGGCATCAGGTTGTCCCTCAGTAGTTTTCGACACACCGGCATTCACCCTCAGCCGATGGCGCGGGCACATCTCATCACGATCTCTTCGTTCCTGACCCGCCTGCATCAGGACGGCAGTCAGGCCCTCCTTCCCTCCGGCGCATTTGCCGACATCGTCGCGGCATTCATCGGCCATTTCACCCAGGAGCCTGCGAGCCTGCCGGTCGGCCAGCTCAGGCAGCGTCAGCGGATCGTCGAGTTGACCCGCACCCACATCGACCAGAACCTCGACCGACGACTCGACATTGAAGGCCTCGCGCGGATGGCGGGCGTGTCCCGGCGGACCCTGGCCCGGTCGTTCGACGAGACACTCGGCGAGTCACCACAGTCCTACATCGCGCGGATGCGCCTGCATCGCATCCGGTCCGATCTGCTCGCCGGCAGTGATCCGCGAGCCACGATCGCCGACGTATCCAACAGGTGGGGCATCAGCGAGCTCGGTCGCATGTCCGCCCGATACCGCAGCCTGTTCGGCGAGCTGCCATCGCAAACCCGGACGCGCGCTTCTCGGTGAACGACGGCGACCAGCAACCCTCCGGGCAGCGCCGGCAACGGCTGATCCGCACCCCCTCGTCTGCCCCCTTCCTCCAAGCCGGCCGACCAAGATGTACAGCCTGATCGTTGACAACCGGGCTATCGTTTGAGCAGGGGGACGGCTCCTTCGGTGGTGTGATCTTGGACAATCGCGCTCAACGGCTTGGTTCCGTCCCCCGCCCCATGCCCTGAACACGATCCTGGCGCCCTGGGATCCAAGATCACATTTGTCACAGAAACCACATCAGTCACAGCGTGGCTACGCGGAATCGCATCCTCGCTCGCCTAATCTGCGCAGACGATGGCTATCCAGCGAAGGCTCCCGACACGTGCGTTGACGCGCGGGCTCTCGGCACTCGCGGCCCTGGCGATGCTCGCCGGGCCGACCGTGCTGTGCATGCCCACGGCCGCCGCCGACCCGGCGCCCGAATGCCCCTACAAGGTGACGACGCCCCCGGCAGTTGATGCCTCAGAAGCACCCGAGCCGGGCGAGGTCGCGCCCGGACCGCTGCCGGTACCCACCAAGACGATTGGTGGCGAAGCGCTTTCCGGTTGCGGCGTGATCACCGCGGCGAACACTCCCCCACTGCCCAATGACGTCTCCGCCGAGGCCTGGCTGGTCGCGGACCTGGACACCGGCGACATCATCGCCGCCAAGGACCCGCACGGACGCCACCGTCCGGCCAGCATCATCAAGGTGCTCGTGGCCACCGCCGCACTCAATGAACTCAACCTCAACAAGTTGGTCGCCGGCACCCAGGACGATGCCAACTCCGAAGGCACCCGCGTCGGCGTCGGCCCCGGTGGCCAGTACACGATCAACGACCTGCTGCACGGCCTGCTGATGCACTCCGGCAACGACGCCGCACACGCTCTCGCGGCTCAGTTGGGCGGGATGGACCCTGCGCTGCAGAAGCTGAACATCTTGGCGGGCAAGCTCGGCGGCCGCGACACCCGGGCCGCCACCCCATCGGGCCTGGACGGCCCCGGCATGAGCACCTCGGCGTACGACATCGGGCTGTTCTACCGATACGCCTGGCAGAACCCAGCATTCGCCGACATCGTGGCGACCCAGACCTACGACTTCCCCGGGCGCGACGGCAATCCGTCCTACCCGGTGGAGAACGACAACAAGCTGCTCTACAACTATCCGGGCGCAATGGGCGGCAAGACCGGATACACCGATGACGCGGGCCAGACCTTCGTCGGTGCCGCCAACCGCGACGGCCGGCGCTTGGTCGCCATCCTGATGAAGGGCACGCGAGTGCCGATCGCTCCGTGGGAGCAGGCGGCGCACCTGCTCGACTACGGGTTCGCGACCCCACCGGGAACCAAGGTCGGAACCCTCGTCGACCCGGATCCGTCACTGATCACGCCCAAGGCCGACGAGGCAACCGCGGCCCAGGCGGCTTCCGTTCTGCCACCTGCCGATTCATTACCGGTGCGGGTCGGTGTGGCCATCGTCGGTGCCGTCATCGTGTTCCTGCTCATGATCGGTGCGCGGTCACTGAACCGCCGCACCATTCGCTGACCTACACCTTCCGGTAGGCCTCCAACCAGCCGATATTCCGGAGCTCACGCTCGACCCGCGGCTACCCCTTGCCGAAGTCTGACCGATCGGTCTAATCTCAGACCATGCGGTCAGGCGGCACGAAGACGTTTACCGAACAGGCCCGCCGTCGGCAGATTGTCGACGGCGCGCTGGAGGTGATCGCCGAACAGGGCTATCCACAGGCATCGCTGGCGCGTATCGCCGAACACATCGGTATCGCGAAAAGCGCTGTGCTGTACCACTTCAACAGCAAATCCGAAGTGGTCGAGGCGGTCTTCACCGAGATCTTCGCCCGTGGATCCGCGGTGATCGTCCCAGTGGTCAACGCCGAAACCACTGCAGCGGCAAAGCTGTCCGCCTACATCCGGGCCAACATTGCGTTCGTCGCAGCCAATCGGTCGGCGGCCGTAGCGATGCTCGAGCTGATCTCCGGATACCGCGACGCGGACGGATTGCGGGTCGACCAAGCCGCGGCCAAAGCCGTCCAGGACAATCCCCCGACCGGCGACCTGGCCGCCCTCGACCCGCAGAGCATCTTCGCCGAGGGTCTGGAAAGCGGTGAGTTCCGGGAACTGTCACCGCTGTTCATGAAGAACATCCTGCGCGGCGGTTTGGACAGCGCCGCACAGGAGTACGCCCGCGACCCCGACTACGACGTCATCACCCACGGCGAAGTGCTCGTCGACATCTTCGAGAAGGCCACCGCGCCGTGACCACGATCGTCATCGCCGCCTTCGGCAGCCGCGGGGATGTCGCCCCGTACTCGGGTCTGGCGCGACGGCTCGCCCTCGAGGGTTACCGCGTCGCCGTCGCCGCCCAAGAGCCGTACCGGGAACGGGTGTCTGGCTGCGGAATTGAATTCCGCTCACTGTCCGGGGATACCGAACGCGCCACCAAGGCCTCACCGGCCGCGCAGGCGTTCGTCGACGGCGCCAGGATGCGGCCGTCCCGGGAACTGCTCGACGAGATGCGCGAGGATCTGCGCCGGCTGGGCCGTGGCTTGATCGAGGCCGCGAAAGACGCTGACCTGCTGTTGCTTCCGTCCGTCGCGGCCCTCCTCGGATACCACGTCGCCGAAGGACTCGGCATCCCCAGCGTCGGGGTGTGGCTACAGCCGACCGCACCCACCGGCGACTTCCTGCCGTCGGTGCTCAGCGCCCGATCGCTCGGCCGCTGGGGCAACCGCATCGTCGGCCGGTTGGGCGCGCTCGGCGAGAAAGCACACCTGGCACTTATCAACGAGCTACGCACCGACCTCGGGCTGCGCCCGACCACGTTGGCCGGGTATCAGAGCAGACGCGCAGCCACCTGGCCCATCCTGCACGGGTTCAGCGAACACGTGGTGCCGCGGCCCGCCGACTGGCCGGCACACCTGCAGGTCACCGGCTATTGGTGGCCGTCGGAGCCCGACAACTGGTCGCCACCTGCGCAATTGGTCGACTTTCTGCAAGTCGGTCCGCCACCGGTGTTCGTAGGTCTCGGCAGCACCGCAACGGCGCGGGGACCCGAACTGTCCGACGTCATCGGCTCAGCGCTGCGTGCCACCGGCACGAGGGCGGTGGTGCAGAGCGGCTGGGCCGGACTGCACTGCACCGGCGACGACGTTCTGATGGTCGACGAGCTTCCGCACTCATGGTTGTTTCCACGGGTCGCGGCGGTCGTGCACCACTGCGGTGCGGGCACCACCGCAGCGACGCTCCGGGCCGGTGTCCCGTCCATACCGGTCACCGGAATCATGGATCAACCGTTCTGGGCGAAGCGCCTGCGACTCCTGGGCGCAGCACCTGCAGCCCTTCCACGCGCCAACGTGACCGCCCCAGAACTCGCCACTGCCCTGCGCGAGGTGTGCGGCGATCCGTCGTATCAGGCACGCGCTCAACAGCTCTCGACTCTGCTCGCCGGCGAGGACGGAGCCGGGTTGGCAACGCTCCACATCACCGAACTGCTCACTCGATCGCAGGAGGTACACCATGGCCAGTGACGCATTGATGGGTAACGCCCTCCTGGCCGGGGCAATCGTGCTGGCCGGCGGAGCGATCGGCGCCGGCATCGGCGACGGGCTCGCCGGCTCGCAGTTCATCGCCGGTGTAGCGCGCCAGCCGGAATCCCAAGCACGTTTGTACACACCGTTTTTCATCACGGTGAGCCTCGTAGAGGCGACGTTCTTCATCAACATCGCGTTCATGGCGTTGTTCGTCTTCGCCACCCCGGGCGGATAGATGGCGACCATCGCGATCATCGCCATCGGCAGTCGCGGCGATGTGGCGCCGCTGACCGGGGTCGGTGCGCGATTGCAGCGAGTTGGGCATCGCGTGATCGTGGTGGCGTATCAGGCATTCGCCGAACTCGTCACGGGATGCGGGCTGGAGATTCGCGGACTGGCCGAGGAACTCGCCGACACCTCAGCCGATCTGTCGGACGTGTCAGCACGCCAAGCCGCGAAGGCCATGGCGGCATTCCTCTCACCGCGCGGCATGCGGATGCTGGGCGATCGCGTGTTGGCCGCCGTCCGTGACGAACCGGTGGACGCGCTGCTGCTGTCACCATTCGCGGAACTGGCCGGCCATCCGCTTGCCGACGCGCTCGCCGTTCCCGGCATCGGCGTTCGGTTGCAGCCGTTCTCGGCGACCGCCGACCATCCACCGGCGGTGTTGGGAGCGTGGTCCGCCGGGCGGTTCGGGAACAGGGCGACAGCGCGGATCGGTGAGGCGATGATCGACGGACTGTATGGCAAGGCCGTCAACCACTTTCGTGCGCAACTCGGTCTCCCGGCGGCTCCGGCCCGGGCGCTGCGACGCCGGCGCACTGATGCGCGTTGGCCGATCCTGTATGGCTACTCGACCATGGTCCTGCCCCGGCCGGCCGACTGGCGGCCGGGTATCGACGTCGTCGGCTACTGGTGGCCGGAGCGCGCGACCGGATGGCAACCGCCCACCGAGCTGGTGGAGTTCCTCGACGCCGGCCCGCCGCCGGTCGTCATCGGCTTCGGCAGCACCGTCAACAGCCGCGCCGAGGCCCAGAAGCTGTCCACGCTTGTCGCACAGGCGGTTCGGGGCGCGGGTGCCCGTGCGGTGATCCAGGCCGGCTGGGCGGGGCTCGACTTCAGCGGGGACGACGTGATCGCGGTCGGCGAGGTGCCCCACGACTGGCTGTTCGCGCAGGCGGCGGCCGTTGTGCACCACTGCGGCGCAGGCACTGCCGCGGCGGGACTACGTGCCGGTGTGCCGTCGATCGCGGCACCGGGCCCCTACGGCGACCAATCGTTCTGGGCGCGAAGGCTCTTCGACCTCGGAGTCAGCCCGCCGCCGATCCCGCAACGTCGACTCAGCGCCGACAACCTCGGTGAAGCAATACACGCCGTGTTGTCAGATAACAGCTTCGGAGACCAGGCGGCGAAGATGGCGGCAGCTATCGCTGCCGAGGACGGTGCCGGACGGGTGCTCGCAGCCGTCGATCGAGTACTCAACATCGGACGATGAGAGATTGGCCGTACGGCACCGAGATCCACCGCCGGTTCAGCCGTTCCCACAATCATAAATGAACGTGTTCCAGTCGGTCGATTCATCAGCACATCATGCGACCAGGACCGGCGTCGAAACGTGATTGAACCTTGCACTGATTCATGCATTGACCAGCTATAACCGCGACAGGCCAGGCCCAGACACATCAGACACTTACACATTATTTTTCAAACATTTCGAATATTTTTCGAACCTTTTTTCACTATTGCCAATAGTGATTGAAAAACACACATTTACTGCTAAATTCATCGCCGATCAGGCCGCCTGGCCCTTCAGCAAAGGAACCCCTGTTGCAACTCGCACTTCGCCCCTACGTCACCGCCGGCATAGCGCTGGCCGGCGCCAGCGTCATCGCGGTCAGTCCGATCAGCCCCGTCGCACCGTCGCTGCCCGACATCCAAGTTCACGCCTCGTCGACGGCGGTGGACCTCACCGGCGTCACCAACCCCGTCGGCGACCCCATCACTGCGTTGATCGAGGTCCTCACGAGCACTGCCCAAAATGCGGCCGCGCTGGGCGGGCAGGTAGTCGACAACGGCGCGCCCGTCATGACCCAGGTGCTCGCCAACCTGACCGGTTACGTCCAGACCTACGGCACCGCACTCCAGAACACGGGCCTTGGACTCGCGATGTGGCAGACCAACAACCAGTGGATGCTGGACTATGCGTACGAACAGCTCCAAGCGGGCCAGATCGGTGACGCGATCAGCTATTTTGTCTACGCCGTGTCCGGCATAGCAACGGCGATGTTCCCGATGCTCGACACCCTGAAGATCCCGGGCGCGATGGCGCAGAACTTCGCTGATGTGGTTCAGGCCATACCAGGGGCAGTCACGATGATCGGGCTGAGCACCATCATCGCGGCCCAGTCGCCATTTCATGCGTTTGGGCGTCAGGTGCAAGGCCTTGCCGACGCGGTGAACGCCGGCGACCCGGTCGCCGCGGCGAACGCTGTGCTGAACATTCCCGCCGCGATGACGGGCGCCCTCCTCGACGAGCTGCTCAAGCCATACACCACCGAGCTTTCGACCGGACTTGTCGGCGCTCTGGTGGTGGGCGTCCCCAAGATCATCGCGGAGGTGCTCAAGCCCCCGGCTTCCCCGGTCGTACCCGCAGCCGTGGAATCTGCGCCCGGCACGTTGGCGGCCGACACGTTGGCTACCGTTGCGCCACCTGCCACGGAAACGCCGGCCGTCGAGGCCAACACCACCACACCCAAGGCATTGCCCTCAACCGCGGATCAAACGTCCGCGCCTTCTGAACTCGCCGCCAAACAGCTCGCGAGCGGTGTGACCGACACCGTTGACAGCCTCACCAGCGCTGCTGCATCGGCGTTCAATGCGGTGAAAACCGTGACCTTGAAAGTCGATCCGAAGCCCGCTGCGACCGAGACTCCGGCTGCCAGTGAGCCTTCCGCAGACGGCGTCACAGCCGGCACCAACACGGGCGCCGACGACGATGCGTCGGACGCGTCAAACGCCAAGGCCACCAAGGTATCCAAGAAGGAAGCCGCGGAAACCAAGCGGCAAGCCCGGCAACAAGCCAGGGCAGATCGCCAGCAGGCGCGCCAGGAAGCGAAGACAGACAAGCACGAGTCCAACGCCAAGAAGAGCCCCGGCGGCAAGCACCGCGCCGACAAGGGCAGCGACAGGTAACCAACCTCAGGCCGGGCGCTCCACAACTGGTGAGCTCCTCCCGTTCTTCTGGGAGGAGCCCATCGCGTGCATTCGGCGGTTGCCCGGGTTCCGCACGCCGGCGGCGCCTGCCAGCTACTGGTGATCAATTTGCCGGTTTGCCTGACACGCAATTGCCGCTCAAGTTAAATACATCCCGGGCCTGCCAATCCGCCGCCGCTCTCGGCGGTTTGGCAGGCTCACCCATGCCAACGCCCGAGTAGCCGCTCCGCCCCTTCGGACAGCGATCGGATGACCTCGGCCGCGCCCGCCTGCCGCCGCACCAGCCCCACGCCCTGCCCCGCGTTGACCGGCGATCCGCGCAGCACGCGCTCGGGGATGGTCTCCGGCCACCGATATCCGGCGGCGACGTCGTATTCGGTGGTCAGCTCGGTCGCCTCACCCTCGGCAGCCAGCAGGGCGTCGCGCGCCACCCGGGGCGTCAGTGCCTCGGCGCATGCGGCAAACGCGGTGCCGACCCAGGCGGCGCCCGCCCCGGCGGCCAGCACTGCAGCGACCGCCCGTGGCGAGGAGATTCCGCCGGCCGCGAGCACGGGAACGTCGACGGCGTCGAGTACCTCGGCCAGCAGCGGGAGCGTGCCCATCGTCGGCTCACCATGACCGCCGCCCTCGGCTCCGCGCGCCACCAACACATCAACACCGACATCGACCGCACGGCGGGCCGCATCGACCGTGGCCACCTGGGTCGTCACCGTCAGGCCCGCGTCGTGCGCCCGGCGCACCCAATCCCAGTCCTGCCCGAAGCTCACGCTGAGCAGCGCCGGACGGGCGGCCACCGCAACGTCGAACAGATCCGGCCGATCCTGGGTAACCCAGTGCACCAGGCCAATTCCGAATCGCTGGCCATCGAGTTGCGCCAGTTCGCCGGTCAACTGTTCGGCCGTCGCCGAACTGCCCATCCCGACCATGCCCAGGCCGCCTGCGGCCGAGACCGCAGACGCCAGCCGGCCTCCTGCCGCACCGCCCATCGGCGCGTTGACGATGGGGACAGTGATGCCGATCGACCGCGACCAGGTGGTTGCCAAGCTCACAGCCTGCAATTTTACGTCGTTGTTACAATGGAACTGCCACCAGATGGCACCGGACGAGGCGCACCCGTACCCGGCCAGCGAAAAGACGGGGTGTTTGGAGGTGTGCCATGGCCTGGTTGATTCTCGTCGTCTCAGGTGTTCTCGAAGCCGTATGGGCGACCGCCCTGAGCAAGACCGAAGGCTTCACCCGCCTGGTTCCGTCAGTCGTGTTCTTTGTGGCGCTTGCGTTCTCGATGGTCGGACTGGCCATCGCGATGCGCAGCCTGCCCCCTGGCACCAGCTATGCGATCTGGGTGGGCATCGGCGCGGTGCTCACCGTCGGCTACGCAATGATCACCGGCGCCGAATCCGCTTCGGTGATCAAGGTGGTGCTCATGCTCGGTGTCGTCGGCTGCATCGTCGGCCTGAAGGCCGTCAGTCACTAACGCCGCAGTAGTCGCGAAAGCCCGAGAGCACCAATGGCTCCCATCGCGGCCGCGGCCAAAGCGCCGGACACCCCGATCCCCTCGTGGACCTGCACCCTGGTGACGATCTGCGCGGGGTTCGGTGGTGGCACCGGCGCCTCGGCCAGGCTCTCCGTGGACGTGGCGGCCCAGGCCGTCGCGAACAGGATCAGCCGCGCGGTGACGTAGGCGAACACCATCAGGCCCAGCACCGGGCCGAACGTCGCCCCGGCAGGTCCGTTCAGCACGGACTGCAGGTAGATCGACGCCACCTGCTTGAAGATCTCGAAGCCCACCGCCGCCAGCAGGCCGGCCCGGATCGACCGGCGGAAGGGCACCGGTTCGCGCGGCAACCGCGAGATGATCCAGCTGAACAACAGCCACGAGATCGAGACCGACACGACAATCGATATGACGCGCAACCCGCTACCGAGCAGCGCGCCGTCGTGAAAACCGATCCAGTGCAAGACTTTCCGCATCAACGCGGGGTCACCGAGCACGGTCAACCCGATGGTGATCACCATCGCCAGAAATGCCGTCACAAGGGCGAGCAGGTCCGAGAGCTTGTTGCCGACGAAGCTCGATTCTGTGTGTTGCTCCCACATCTGGCTGAGCGCCTCGCGCAAATTGGCCATCCAGCCGAGGCCCGCCCACGCCGCGGTCGCCAGGCCGATCACGCCGACCGTGCCGCGCGAGGCGATGGCCGAGTCCATCAGCGTCACCAGTTGCTGGCCGAGATCACCAGACACCGCTTGACGAATCCGCTCCTCGATCTCGTCGAGCAGATCAGGCCGCCGCGACAGCAGGAAACCTCCGGCAGCGAAGCCGACCATCAGCAGCGGGAACAGCGCGAAGATCGTGAAATAGGTGATGCCAGCGGCGTAGAAGTTGCCGTTGCAGTCGTTGTAGCGCTCCTGCGCCCGCATCACGTGGTCGAACCAGGGAAAGCGCGCACGCACGCGTGCCAGTAATCCCGGCTTCTCGGGCTCGTCCACCGCCAACCCCTCCCCGGTGCTTATGGTGTTTGCTGGAGAAACCCTATCCTGTCGTAAACCCGGGCGAGGGTCTTCCCTGCGACCTCCCGGGCGTGTTCGGCTCCAGAGGCCAGAACCGACTGGAGCTCGGCCGGGTCATCCAGCAATTCGTCGACGCGGGTCTTGATCGGCGTGACGAACTCCACCACGGCCTCGGCGGTCTCCTTCTTGAGATCGCCGTAGCCGCGGCCGGCATAACCTTCGACCAACTTGTCGACATCGGTACCGGTGACCGCGGACTGGATGGTCAGCAGGTTCGAGATGCCCGGCTTGTTCTCCTGGTCGAACCGGATCTCCCGCTCACTGTCGGTCACCGCCGAGCGGATCTTCTTGGCCGTGGCCTTCGGGTCGTCCAGCAGACTGATCAGCCCGGCGTCACTGGCCGCCGATTTGCTCATCTTCGCCGAGGGGTCCTGCAGGTCGTAGATCTTGGCGGTGGCCTTGGGGATCATCGCCTCGGGCACCACGAAGGTGTCCGGGAACCGGGCGTTGAATCGCTGCGCCAGGTCCCGGGCCAACTCCAGATGCTGGCGCTGATCCTCCCCGACCGGAACCAGATCGGTGTCGTAGAGCAGCACGTCGGCGGCCATCAGCACCGGATAGGTGAACAGACCTACGGTGGTGGCGTCCGCACCCTGCTTCTGTGACTTGTCCTTGAACTGCGTCATCCGCGACGCCTGACCGAAACCGGTGAAACACCCCAGCACCCATGCCAATTGGCTGTGCTCAGGGACGTGGCTCTGAACGAACACGGTGCTGCGCGCCGGGTCGATGCCGAGCGCCAGGTACTGCGCGGCAGTCACCAACGTGCGCCGGCGCAGGGTCTCGGGATCCTGCGGCACGGTGATGGCGTGCTGGTCGACGACGCAGAAGAACGCCTCGTAACCGTCCTGCAGCTGCGCCCAGTGCGTGACGGCACCCAGGGCATTGCCGAGGTGCAGAGAGTCAGAGGTGGGCTGGGCGCCCGAGAATACGACCTGTTTGCTTCCGCTACTCATGATGATCTGATTTTCGCACTGGCGTCATCCGGATTCTTCGCGGGTCAGCTGCTGCAGCACCCGCAGGAACACTTTCCGATCATCGGCCGTCAGTTCACCCAGCCAGTGCTCCTCCCCGCGCTGGATCTCCCGCTGGACCGCATCCTTGATCGCGCGGCCCGCCTCGGTGATGGCCAGCAGCCGCACCCGGCGGTCGTCGGGGTCGGCCTCGCGCTCGATGAAGCCCTGCTGTTGCAGGTCATCGAGGGTGCGGATGATGCGGGTCTTGTCGGCGCCGATCGCGTCGGCCAGTGCCGCCTGCGTCCGCACCGAGGACCGGTCCAGCGCGAGCAGGACGACGTAGCCCCACATCGACAGGCCGTGAGCGTCGAGCACCGGCTGCTCGGCGGCGATCATCTCCCGCAACAGCGGGGCGAGCATGGCCGCCAGGTCGGGGCGCTTCGGCATTCGCTCATCGTAGATATTCGAGCACTGTAGGCGTTGCCATATGATGCGCTTCCGCCTATCGTATGCGTATGCCTACTACTGAAACCGACCTGCGCCCGTTGCACCGCGTCGCGGTCCTGCGCTCCGTCGAAGCCGTCGATGCTGTCCGCACATCCGACCTGGACCGTCCGACCCCATGTGCGGACTGGACCCTGGGCGATCTCCTGGCCCACATGACCGTGCAGCATCGCGGGTTCGCCGCGGCCGCCCGCGGACACGGCTCCGATGAAGCGCTCTGGAATGTGGAGACGGTGGCCGATGCCGTGCGTGCCGACCCGGTCGGCGCATACACGGCGGCCGCGCACGACGTGCTCGACGCCTTCGCCGCCGACGGGGTCACCGAGGCGACGTTCGCTTTACCCGAGTTCGGCCCGAACGCGACGTTCCCGGGCGCGCTGGCGATCGGATTCCATTTCGTGGACTACGCCGTGCACGGCTGGGATGTCGCGGCCACCCTCGGTGCGGCCTACGAACTACCGGACGACGTCGTCGCCGCGGTCCTGCCACTGGTCATGGCGATCCCCGACGGCGACTTCCGTGAGACTTCCGCCTCACCGTTCGACCGGGCCGTCAATGGTTCGGCGGCAACGGATTTCGACAAGGTCCTGCTACATCTGGGCCGGCGCCCGAACTGGCGTCAGCTGTAGCTGACCGTCACCGGCGAGTGATCCGACCACCGCAGCGCGTACAGCTCGGCCCGGTCCACCTGTGCCGACGTGGCCCTGACCGCCAACGTGGGGCTGGCCAGGTGATAGTCGATGCGCCAGCCGGCGTCGTTGTCGAAAGCCTTGCCGCGCCAGGACCACCAGCTGTACGGCCCGGCCACATCGGGATGCAGCACCCGCACCACGTCTACCCAGCCCGTACCCAACAGCTCGGTGAGCCAGGCCCGCTCGCTGGGCAGGAAGCCGGCCTTCTTGACGTTGCCCTTCCAGTTCTTGATGTCGTTCTCGGTGTGCGCGATGTTCCAGTCACCGCACAGCACCGCGTCGCGACCGTGCAGTTCCGCCATCCGCGCCGCGATGGTGGCCATGAACCGTTCCTTCTCCAGCTGACGGTCCGTCTCAGCCTCCCCGGTCGGGACATACAAGCTGGCCACCGTCACCCCCGCGGTATCCGCCTCGAGGTAGCGCCCGTGGGCCTCGAACTCGTCGGAGACCAGCAGCCGGGCCGCCTTGATGGGATGCCGGGATAACACCGCAACCCCGTTGCGGCCCTTGACATGCGGTTCGGCTGAGGCCAGGTTCCAGCCATCGGCCAAAGCCGGCGCCAAGGCATCGTTGAGCTGCTCGTCATCGGCCCGGGTCTCCTGCAGACACACCACGTCGGCCTCGGTCTCCTTGAGCCAGGGCAGCAGGCCGAGGTTGTCGGTGGACCGCTGCTTGACGGCTGCGCGAATGCCGTTGACGTTGATGGTGCTGACGGTCAGAGGTCCCGGAGATGCCACGGCCCAGACCCTACCGACCCCCGCCGACACCTACCGATACCCTCTTGCGGTACCGGCGGTATCACCTTAATGTCGGGCGACATGGCTGAACGTGCTCCCATCCACCTCGGCAGCCCCGACGGTGATCCGATCCTGCTGCTGCATCCGTTCCTGTTGTCGCAGAGCGTGTGGAAGTACGTCGCACCGCAACTCGCGCAGACCGGCCGCTACGACGTGTTCGCCCCGACGATGGCCGGCCACCACGGCGGCGCGCACGCACCCATGCTCCTCGACGTCGCGACGCTGGCCGACGACGTCGAACGCCGGCTCGACGAGCTCGGCTGGACCACGGCACACATCGTCGGGAACTCGCTGGGCGGCTGGGTGGCCTTCGAACTGGAACGGCGCGGCCGGGCCCGCACGCTGACCGGCATCGCCCCCGCGGGCGGCTGGTCGATGTTCACGCCCGCCAAGTACGAGATCATCGGCAAGTTCCTGGCGGCCCTGCCGGTGGTCCTCGCCACCGCGGCGCTGCGCCAGCAGGTGCTGAAACTGCCGCTGTCCAAGCAGATCTCATACCTGGCGGTCAGCGCGACACCCGAGGTCCTCAACGCCGGCGACCGCCACGACCTGATCGACGACGTGGCACACTGCCCCGCCTACTTCAAGCTCATGGTCAAGGCACTGACCACCGCCGGACTGATGGAGATCGGGGATTCCCATACTCCGACCCAACTGGTGATCTGCGAGAAGGACCGCGTGCTGCCGGCACCACGATTCACCCGGCACTTCACCAAGAGCCTGGCGCCGGACGCGGTGGTGACCACACTCAAGGGAGTGGGGCACGTCCCGATGTTCGAGGCGCCCGACACCATCACCGGGGTGATCACCGAATTCGTCGACCGGAACATCGGTCAAACGCGCGCGACGGGGTGATCGACCATGCGCGTAGGACATCCAGTCTGCGTACAGATCCAGAATTCGGGCGTTTTGACGATCTGAGCGCAGGCTCGGGGATCTGAGCGCAGGCTCGGCGCGGATGATGGCCGCGCCGAGCCCCAGCGGCTAGACCTTCTCGGAAGCCGCCAGCACGTCGTTGAGCGTCTTGCTCGGACGCATCACGGCGGCGGTCTTCTCGGGGTCCGGGTAGTAGTAGCCGCCGATGTCGGCCGGCTTGCCCTGCGCCGCATTGAGTTCGGCGACGATGGCCTGCTCCTGCTCACCGAGCGCCTTGGCCAGCGGTGCGAAGTGCGCGGCCAGCTCCTTGTCCTCGGTCTGCTCGGCCAGCGCCTGCGCCCAGTACAGCGCGAGGTAGAACTGGCTGCCGCGGTTGTCGAGCTCACCGGTCTTGCGCGACGGGGACTTGTTCTCGTCCAACAACTCCCCGGTCGCGGTGTCCAGCGCGGTGGCCAGCACCTTGGCCTTGTCGTTGTCCAGCTTGTTGCCCAGGTCCTCGAGGCTGGCACCCAGCGCGAGGAACTCGCCCAGCGAATCCCAGCGCAGGTGGTTCTCCTCGACGAGCTGATGAACGTGCTTGGGCGCCGAACCACCGGCACCGGTCTCGTACAGACCACCGCCGGCCATCAGCGGCACGATCGAGAGCATCTTGGCGCTGGTGCCCAGCTCCAGGATCGGGAACAGGTCGGTCAGGTAGTCACGCAGGATGTTGCCGGTCGCGGCGATGGTGTCCTGCCCGCGAATCACGCGCTCAAGCGTGTACCGCATGGCCCACACCTGCGGCAGGATCGTGATGTCCAGGCCCTCGGTGTCCTCTTCCTTGAGGTACGCCTTGACCTTCTTGCGCAGCTCGTTCTCGTGCGGGCGCTCGTCGTCGAGCCAGAACACACACGTCATGCCGGACAACCGGGCCCGGTTGACGGCCAGCTTGACCCAGTCGCGGATCGGGGCGTCCTTGACGATCGGCATCCGCCAGATGTCGCCCTCTTCGACCTCCTGGCTCAGCAGCACCTCACCGGAGTCGATGTCGACGATCTTGGCGACACCGGCCTCGGGGATCTCGAAGGTCTTGTCGTGGCTGCCGTACTCCTCGGCCTTCTGCGCCATCAGGCCGACGTTGGGAACCGTGCCCATCGTGGTCGGATCGAACTGGCCGTTGGTCTTACAGAAGTTGATCATCTCCTGGTACATCCGGGAGAACGTCGACTCGGGGTTGACGGCCTTGGTGTCCTTGGTGCGGCCGTCGGCGCCGTACATCTTGCCGCCGAGGCGGATCATCGCCGGCATCGACGCATCGACGATGACATCGCTGGGCGAGTGGAAGTTCGAGATGCCCTTGGCCGAGTCCACCATGGCCAGCTCGGGCCGGTGCTCGTGGCAGCGGTGCAGATCCTCGATGATCTCCTCACGCTGCGAGGCGGGCAGCGCCTCGATCTTGCTGTAGAGATCCGACAGACCGTTGTTGACGTTGACGCCGAGCTCGTCGAAGAGCTTCTCGTGCTTGGCGAAGGCGTCCTTGTAGAAGACCTTGACGGCGTGGCCGAACACGATCGGGTGGCTGACCTTCATCATGGTCGCCTTGACGTGCAGCGAGAACATCACGCCGGTCTTGTAGGCGTCCTCGATCTGCTCCTCGTAGAACTCGATCAGCGCCTTCTTGCTCATGTACATCGAGTCGATGACGTCGCCCGCGTCGAGCTTCACCTCGGGCTTCAAGACGATGGTCTCGCCAGCGGTGGTCTCCAGCTCCATGCGTACGTTGCGCGCCTTGTCCAGCGTCATCGACTTCTCACCGTGGTAGAAGTCGCCGTCCTTCATGGTGGCCACGTGGGTCCGCGAGGCCTGCGACCACTTGCCCATGCTGTGCGGGTGCTTGCGCGCGTACTCCTTGACCGCCTTCGGGGCACGACGGTCCGAGTTACCTTCGCGCAGAACGGGGTTCACCGCACTGCCGAGGATCTTCGAATAGCGATCGCGGATCGCCTTCTCTTCGTCGGTCTTCGGGTCACCCGGGTAGTCCGGGATGGCGTAGCCCTTGCCCTGCAGCTCCTTGACCGCGGCCATGAGCTGCGGGACCGAGGCGCTGATGTTGGGCAGCTTGATGATGTTGGTCTCGGGCAGCTGGGTGAGACGACCGAGTTCGCCGAGGTTGTCGGGCACCTTCTGGTCGTCGGTCAGGTAGTCACCGAATTCGGCCAGGATGCGGGCCGCCACCGAGATGTCACTGGTCTGGATATCGATACCCGCCGGCTCTGCAAAGGCGCGGATGATCGGCAGGAAGGAGTACGTCGCAAGCAGCGGCGCCTCGTCGGTCAGCGTGTAGATGATGGTCGGCTGCTGGGCAGTCATGGTTGCTCTCCCGGCGTCAGTCTCGGTTCGACGAGGATCACTCGTTGTCACTCGTGGTTATTCGCTGCTCTGTATCGCGGCCAGACTACAAGGGCGGGCAGCACCTCGAAGGAGCAGCTTTCATTACTGACCAGTAACTTTGGCTTGCGTCCAGGCATCAAACAGCCCCGCGCGCCCCCCGAACTGAACATGTTTCAGTCCCGCTCGTGCAGAACCGGCAAACACCCCGGACAACCGACTGGCATGGCCTCAGCGCGTTGCGATAAGCTGCAGACCGGTCATGAGTGTCAGCATCAAGCCCCGGCTTGCTGGCCGGCAACCCTCCAACCGCGGTGGGGTGCCCCGGGTGATGACCAGGTTGAGCAGTCGTTCGCGGCTGTAAGGCAAGCGCGGGTCCGAAGGTACGGGCCCCAGACAGACAGGGAAACCTGATGGAGGCCACCCATATGTATGTGTCCGTGAATTGTTGGTGTCTGCTGCCTGTCGTCGCTGACGACAGGCGCGACTCCCAGTAGCCGACCACATTTCTACCTTCCCGATCTCGTGACCCTCATCCCGTCACCGGAGGAGACACCTAGCCATGACAACCCCAGACAACGTCGCGAACTGGTCGTTCGAGACCAAGCAGGTCCACGCCGGCCAGAGCCCTGACGCCGCCACGAAGGCCCGGGCCCTGCCGATCTACCAGACCACGTCCTACACCTTCGACAGCACCGACCACGCCGCCGCCCTGTTCGGGCTGGCCGAGCCGGGCAACATCTACACCCGGATCATGAACCCCACCACCGACGTCGTCGAGCAGCGCATCGCCGCACTCGAAGGCGGCGTCGCCGCCCTGCTCCTGTCCTCGGGCCAAGCCGCCGAAACGTTCGCGATCCTCAACCTGGCCGGCGCCGGTGACCACATCGTGTCCAGCCCGCGCCTGTACGGCGGCACATACAACCTGTTCCACTACACGCTGCCCAAGCTGGGCATCGAGGTCAGCTTCGTCGACGACCCCGACAGCCTGGACAGCTGGCGGGCTGCGGTACGGCCGAACACCAAGGCCTTCTTCGGCGAGACCATCTCCAACCCTCAAATCGACATCCTCGACATCCCGAATGTATCCGCCGTGGCACACGAGAACGGTGTCCCGCTGATCGTCGACAACACCATCGCCACCCCGTACCTGATCCAGCCGATCGCGCTCGGCGCCGACATCGTGGTGCACTCGGCGACCAAATACCTGGGCGGCCACGGCTCGGCGATCGCCGGCGTGATCGTCGACAGCGGCAACTTCGACTGGACGCAGGGCCGCCACCCCGGCTTCACCACGCCGGATCCCAGCTACCACGGCGTGGTCTTCGCCGAGCTCGGTGCGCCCGCCTACGCCCTGAAGGCCCGGGTGCAGCTGCTGCGCGACCTGGGCAGCTCCATCTCCCCCTTCAATGCCTTTTTGATCTCGCAGGGATTGGAAACGCTGTCCCTGCGTGTTGAACGCCACGTGGCCAATGCGCAGAAAGTCGCCGAGTACCTGGCCGGGCACTCCGGCGTCACCTCGGTGAACTACGCCGGACTCCCCACCTCACCCTGGTACGAGCTGGGCCGGACCATCGCCCCGAAGGGCACGGGCGCGGTGCTGGCGTTCGAGCTGGAGGGCGGGATCGAGGCCGGAAAGGCGTTCGTCAACGCCCTGACCCTCCACAGCCACGTCGCCAACATCGGTGACGTGCGTTCCCTGGTGATCCACCCCGCCTCGACCACACACGCGCAGCTCTCCCCCGAGGAGCAGCTGTCTACCGGCGTCACGCCCGGCCTGGTCCGGTTGGCCGTCGGCATCGAGGGAATCGACGACATCCTGGCCGACCTGGAGCAGGGGTTCGCCGCCGCCCGTCCGTTCAGCGGCGTGCCGCAGACTGCGGCGACGGTGTAGGACGGCGAGAGAAGACCGGCATGACGATCACCGAAGAACCAGCCGTGTCCACCGTCCCTTTGCCTGCCGAAGGCGAGATCAGCGTGGTGCACATCGGTGCGCTCACGCTCGAGAACGGCACCGTCCTGCCCGACGTGTCGATCGCCGTGCAGCGCTGGGGTGAGCTGTCACCCGCACGCGACAACGTGGTGATGGTGCTGCACGCGCTGACCGGCGACTCCCACGTCACGGGACCGGCCGGCGACGGTCACCCGACCGCAGGCTGGTGGGACGGGGTGGCCGGACCGGGCGCCCCGATCGACACCGATCAGTGGTGCGCGATTTCGACCAACGTGCTCGGCGGCTGCCGCGGGTCCACCGGCCCCGGCTCGATCGCCCCCGACGGAAAGCCCTGGGGCTCAAGGTTTCCCCAGATCACGATCCGCGACCAGGTCGAGGCCGACCGGGCCGCACTGGCAGCCTTCGGCATCACCGAGGTGGCCGCGGTGGTCGGCGGGTCGATGGGTGGAGCCCGCGCGCTGGAATGGCTCGTCGGGCATCCCGAGGAAGTCCGGGCCGGCCTTGTCCTGGCCGTCGGCGCCCGTGCCACCGCCGATCAGATCGGCACCCAGAGCGCCCAGGTGGCCGCGATAAAGGCCGATCCGGACTGGCAGGGCGGGGACTACCACGACACCGGCCGGACCCCGCTGGCCGGCATGGAGATCGCCCGGCGCTTCGCGCACCTGACCTACCGCGGCGAGGAAGAACTCGACGAGCGGTTCGCCAACGACGCCCAGGGTGACGAGGACCCGACCAACGGAGGGCGCTACGGGGTGCAGAGCTACCTGGAATACCAGGGCGGTAAATTGGCCCGCCGATTCGACCCGGGCACCTATGTGGCCCTCTCGGATGCGCTGTCGACCCACGATGTGGGCCGCGGCCGCGGCGGAGTTTCCAGTGCGCTGCGGAGTTGTCCGGTGCCCGTCATCGTCGGCGGGATCACCTCCGACCGGCTCTACCCCATCCGGCTACAGCAGGAACTGGCCGAGCTACTGCCCGGCTGCAACGGCCTGGACGTCGTCGACTCGGCGTACGGTCACGACGGCTTCCTGGTCGAGACGGAAGTGGTGGGCAAGCTGATCCGCCGCACACTGGAGTTGGCACAGCGGTGAGCTCGCCCAAACAGCGTTCCCTGTCCTTCGGCTCAGAAGCCGCGGCATATGAACGCGGCCGGCCGTCGTATCCGCCGGAGGCGATCGACTGGCTGCTCCCCGAGGGAGCCCACGACGTGCTGGACCTGGGCGCAGGCACCGGTAAGTTGACGACCCGGCTCGTCGAGCGCGGGCTGGACGTGATCGCCGTCGATCCCATCCCGGAAATGCTTGAGCTGCTGTCGAACTCACTGCCGGATACTCCGGCACTGCTGGGCACGGCCGAGGAGATCCCGTTGGCCGACAACAGCGTCGACGCGGTTCTGGTGGCCCAGGCCTGGCACTGGTTCGACCCCGAGCGGGCCGTCAAGGAGGTCAGCCGGGTGCTGCGCCCCGGCGGCCGGCTGGGCCTGGTCTGGAACACCCGAGACGAACGGCTGGGCTGGGTCAAGGATCTGGGCCGCATCATCGGCCCCGAGCACGATCCGTTCAACAGTGAGGTGACACTGGCCGCGCCATTCGGCGAGATCGAACGGCATCAGGTGGAGTGGACGAGTTACCTGACGCCCCAGGCCCTCATCGATCTGGTGGCCTCCCGCAGCTACTGCATCACCTCACCGGAGAAGGTGCGCACCAGGACGCTGGAACAGGTTCGCGAGCTGCTCGCCACTCACCCCGCGCTGGCCAACTCTTCGGGGCTGGCGCTGCCGTACGTCACCGTGGGTATCCGGGCCAGTCTCGACTAGCCCGTTGAGCGGCCGAGGATGAACTCGCCAATGACGGCGGTGCCGGGGCCGGGCCGGGCCCCGGGGCCCGGGGCGGCCGTTGCCGTCGCCGCGTCGAGTTCGCCGCCGCACTGTGCACACACGGTCTTGGCCGTAGTGACGCGGCCGCATTCGCTGTGGACGATCAGCGCCGGTGGTCCGTCCGCGTCACCCAGCCATTTGTCTCCCCAGGCGAGCAGTGTCGCGATCACCGGGTACAGATCGCGTCCTTTGTCGGTGAGCAGGTACTCGTAGCGCGGTGGTGCGCTCTGGTACCGGCGTCGTTCCACCACCCCGTGGCGTTCGAGTTCGTCCAGACGCGCGGCCAGGATGTTCGAGGCGATACCGAGATCGCGCCGGATGTCCTCGAACCGCGTCATCCCTGCGAACAGGTCACGCAGGACCAGCGGCGTCCACCGCTGCCCCACCACCTCGACAGCACGTGCGATCGAGCACGAGATGTCGCTGAAGGACTGTTTCGGCACCCCTCAACCGTAGTCCATTGCAATTCGCAATGAACTACGGTTGAGTAGATTGCAAATCGCAATCCAGGTGAGGACAGGGCATGACAGCGACTACCGATTCGGTCACCGCGTTCTGCGATGCCACCCGCACCAACGACCTCGACGCGCTCGTCGCGACCCTCGCGCCCGACGCAGAGCTGGTCTCACCGCTCTCCGGCCGAATGGTGTTCCGGGGACACGACGACCTTCGGCAGCTCCTCGGCGCGGTGTACGGCGGCCTGCGAGACCTCACCTGGGACGAAGTGATCGGCGATGGCCCGACCCGCGTCGCGATAAGCGAGGGCCGGGTTGCGGGCGTCACCATCACCGATGCGCTGGTGTTCGAACTCAATGGAAGCGGGCGGATCCGACGCCTGCGTCCGCACCTGCGGCCGTGGCTTGCGACCACGGTGTTCGCGATGCGGCTCGGACCGAAACTCGTCCGCCATCCCGGCGTCCTGCGCCGCGCTCTCAGGCGCTGAGCGCGGCCATCTCGGTCTCCGCACCGAACCAGCGCTCCAGCGCCGCACGCAGCCCTTCCCCGTCGAATTCGTCTGCGGCCCAGGCGACGTAGCCATCGGGTCGGATCAACAACGCCGCGGCAGGCCGATCGGCAACGGTCGCCTCGACGACGTCCACCCGATCCTGCCAGCCCGAGACCGCGTCGGCACAGCCGCCGCCGGACAGGTCGAGCAGTACGGGACGTCCGCGGTGCAACAGTTGCGCGATCCGGCGGCCGTCGGACAACGTCAACGCCGGGACGAAGCGCCCGGACAGCCTGTGCTCATCGCCGACGTCGTAGCGGACATCGGAACCGGCAAGCACGCCGGCGATATGGGATGAGCCGTCCGGCGTCGCCAGCAGCTCACCGAAAAGCGTTCGGAGCGCCGTGACTTCGGGACCGGCAGCCATCAGGGCAGCCTGAGCCATCGAATGCATCATCACCCGCTGCCCGGCCGGCCAGCGCTCACTGTGATAGCTGTCCAGCAAACCGTCCGGCGCCCACCCCTGCACGGCGGCGGCGAGTTTCCAGCCCAGGTTCATCGCATCCTGCATGCCCAGGTTCAGGCCGGGCCCGCCCATCGCCGAATGGACATGGGCGGCATCGCCCACCAGGAAGACGTTGCCGGCGTGGTACTGCGCGGCCTGACGGGTGTTCTGACCATTGATCCGCCGCAGGGCGTGCGGCCCCGGCCCGCTCGGCGGTTGGATCGGCAGGTCGGCGCCGACCACCCGCTTCACGCTCTCGCGCAGTTCGTCGATGGTCAACTCAGGGGCGTCGTCGGGCAGGACCGAACCGTATTCGATGGTCCCGAGCATCGAGCGGCCCGCCTGGAACTCCGCATAGATCAGCACACCGCCTTCGAACCTGTTGTGACCGAACGGGATTCGACCGACACCCGGGATGTTCAGCGCACCGTAGCCGGCGCGCAACTCGTCCGGCAGGCTGATGTGGGCCACCCGCGCTATGACATCGGTGGTCAGCCCGGGAAAGTCGATGCCCGCCTTCTTCCTGACCGGACTGCGGCCACCGTCAGCCCCGACGAGGTAGGTCGCCGGCAACCGGTAGTTCCCCTCAGACGAAGCGACATCGAGAACCACGCCGTCGGATCCCTGTTCGAAATCGGTGAGTTCATGTCCCCACCGGATCTCAGCCCCCAGGCCCCGAACCCAGTCCGCCAGTTCGCGCACCACTCGGGGCTGTTGAATCAGCATGCCGTACATGGGGTTGTCCACGACGTCGGTGAACGGCACCTGCATGCCGGCGAAGATGTAGCCGTCCATTGGTTGCGGAGGCGCATCCGACCCGCTCA
This sequence comes from Mycobacterium sp. DL99, assembly GCF_004762045.1. GTDB lineage: Bacteria > Actinomycetota > Actinomycetes > Mycobacteriales > Mycobacteriaceae > Mycobacterium. The sequence continues at coordinate 1,745,736 of NZ_SJOM01000007.1, read as the reverse complement.
GCGTCTGATACAAGCCGCGAAGGTCGAGCACGCGATTGGCCTGTCCGACAATGCCATTGGCCTTGAGTTCCGGGCTGGGCTCAGCCAGCTGCTCGAGCACCACCGGCCGCAACCCGGCCAGGGCCAACTCCCCCGCCACCAGCAGGCCGTTGGGCCCCGCGCCCGAGATGACGACATCTACCCGATCTGTTGTGTGTTTCATTTCTTCCCTCCCGGTTCCGGCAGGCCCGCGGCCACCGCCGCGAACCCTTTGCGCAGCAGTGACGTGAATGCCACCGGCGGATCAGAGTTCCCGTACTCGTCCATCGCGACATCGCCGACCGCCCGGACGACGGCGGCCACGAGCCGCGGGTACATATCGCGCTCCGGATCGGTGCCGGTCCGCTCGGCGATCGCCGCGACCCACTCGTCGTTCATCCCCCGAAAGGTGGCGTCGCGAATCTCCGGGATCATCAGCAGTTTTCGAACCTCGGCCAGCTGCCGACGGGTCGGCAGCGCGCTCTCCGCACGATAGACGTCGGACATGTCGGCGTCCAACGGTTTAATCACCGATTCGGTGATCGCGGTCCACAACGGCTCGTCGGCGGGGCGCTCGCGCAGCATGTCGATGCTGCAGCGCATGCGTTCCTGCTGCCGGTATCCGAGCGCGTCGTACTTGCCGGCGAAGTAGTTGGTGAACGTGCGCAGCGAAACGCCTGCCAGGTTGGCGATGTCCTCGCGGGTGACGTTCTCCAACCCACGTTCGAACGCCAGGCTCAGCGCGGCATCGCTCAGCGCCCTGCGGGTATCGAGCTTCTTGCGTTCTCGCAGTCCGGGTGCCATGTCTTCACGGTAGACCAAATATTGCCCGTTGGGCAATATTGCCCCCTGGGCATTTCCTGTGAAAATCAGTTGAGGCCAGGCCGCCACTCTGCCTACCGTGGCAGGCATGTCAGTGACCTACATCCGCTTGCGCACCACATAGCCGGCGGATCTTCACTTCCCGGAACATCCGCCGCAGCTGCTTTGTCCCTGCGACTGCGGAGTATCCGTGTCTTCAACTCATCACGGCCGGCACGAATACGGCCAGAATTTCCTGTGCGACCGACGCGTGGTCGCCGACATCGTCAGAATCGTCTCGCACACAACAGGTCCCATCCTCGAGATCGGCGCCGGCGACGGCGCGCTCACCCTGCCGCTGCAACGGCTGGACCGGCCGCTGACCGCCATCGAGGTCGACCGGCGGCGGGCTCGACGATTGGCGGACCGAACCTCGGCCGAGGTGGTAAGTGCAGATTTTCTGCAGTACCGACTACCCGCAACGCCGCACGTGGTGGTGGGCAACCTGCCCTTTCACCTGACCACCGCGATCCTACGGCGGCTGCTACACGGCCCGGGCTGGACCGACGCCGTACTGCTGATGCAGTGGGAGGTGGCCCGGCGGCGGGCCGCGGTCGGCGGCGCCACCATGATGACGGCGCAGTGGTGGCCGTGGTTCGAATTCGGTTTGGCACGAAAGGTTTCCGCGGACGCGTTTCGACCACGACCCGGTGTGGACGCCGGGCTGTTGACCATCAAACGCCGCGGTGAACCCCTGATCCCGTCGGCCGACCGGCGCCGATATCAGGCCCTGGCACACGAGGTGTTCACCGCGCGGGGCCGCGGCCTGGCGCAGATCCTGCGACCTCACGTAGATCGGCGGTGGTTGCAGGCCAACGGAATTCAACCATCGGCACTGCCGCGGGATTTGTCCGCACAGCAGTGGGCGGCCCTGTTCGCCGCGGTGGACTAGCTGGTGCCCAGCGGGTCGATGGTCCAGGCGATGTAGAGCACCACCGCGCTCACGGTCGCGGTGGTGGCGAAGTCGATCGTCCGGCTTCGCACCACAAGCAGGCCGGCCCGGTCGTCGGTGAGCGCGAGCCGCAGCGCAGCCGCCGCACCGACGCCGATCCCGATCACCAGTGCGCCGCGGCGCCAATAGCCCGCCACCACCAAGGCGAAGGCCGCGATAAAGATCAGCCCGACCACGAGGATCGGCCACTGCCCGGCGACCACCTTCTGGACGAACTCCTTTGCCGTCACGCCAGTTTCGACTCTTCGAGCTCGACGACGTTGGTCAGCAGGAACGCCCGCGTCAGCGGCCCCACCCCGCCCGGGTTGGGCGACACGTGCCCGGCGACGTCCCACACGTCCGGCGCCACATCTCCGGTCAGCTTGCCGTCCACCCGGCTCACGCCGACGTCGACGACGGCCGCACCCGGCTTGACCATGTCCGCGGTGACCATGTGCGGCACGCCAACCGCGGCGATGATGATGTCGGCCTGCCGGGTCAGCGCGGGCAGATCCCGCGTCCCGGTGTGGCACAACGTCACGGTGGCGTTCTCCGAGCGCCGGGTCAGCAGCAGGCCCATCGGCCGGCCGACGGTGACGCCACGGCCGATCACCACGACATGGGCGCCGGCGATCGGCACATCGAACCGGCGCAGCAGGTGCACTATGCCGCGCGGCGTGCACGGCAGCGGCGCATCTTTTCCGAGCACCAGTCGGCCCAGGTTGGTCGGATGCAGACCGTCGGCGTCCTTGGCCGGGTCGATGCGCTCCAGCGCGGCGTTCTCATCCAGATGCTTGGGCAGCGGCAGCTGCACGATGTAGCCCGTGCAGTCCGGGTTGGCGTTGAGCTCGTCGATCGTCTCATCGAGCTGGGCCTGCGTGATATCGGCGGGCAGGTCGCGGCGGATCGAGTTGATCCCGACCTTTGCGCAGTCAGCATGCTTGCCGCGCACATAGGCCTGAGAGCCAGGGTCGTCACCGACCAACACGGTTCCGAGGCCGGGCGTCCGTCCCGCTTCGGTCAACTTCGCTACGCGCTGCTTGAGGTCGACGAAGATCTCGTCGCGCGTCGCCTTACCGTCCAACACAATGGAACCCACGCTCCCCATTGTGTCAGCCGCGTGGCAGGCTCAGCATATGAACACCCAGCCCAATGTGTTCACTGATGTTTTCAGTGAGGCCAAGCTCGGCCCGGTGACGCTGCGCAACCGCATCATCAAGGCCGCCACCTTCGAAGCGTCCACGCCTGATGCGCTGGTCACGGAGGATTTGATCAACTACCACCGGCTACCCGCGGCCGGCGGTGTCGGCATGACCACCGTCGCCTACTGCGCGGTGGCACCCGGTGGCCGCACTGACGGCTGGCAGATCTGGATGCGGCCCGAGGCCGTACCCGGACTGACCAAACTGACCGAGACCATCCATGCCGAGGGCGCGGCAATCAGCGCCCAGATCGGCCACGCCGGCCCGGTGGCCAACTCCCGGACCAACAAGGCCAAGGCGCTGGCGCCGGTCCGGTTCTTCAACCCGCTGTCGATGCGGTTCGCCAAGAAGGCCTCGATCGACGACATCCGCGACGTCACCGAAGCGCACGCCAACGCCGCACGGCTGGCCATCGACTCCGGCTTCGACGCGGTCGAGGTTCACCTCGGCCACAACTACCTGGCCAGCTCGTTCCTGTCCCCGCTGATCAACCGGCGCACCGACGAGTTCGGCGGATCGCTGGAGAACCGGGCCAAGGTCGCCCGTGGAGTCGTGCGCGCGGTGCGCGACGCCGTCGACAAGCACGGCGACCGGAAGATCGCCGTCATCGCCAAACTCAACATGAGCGACGGTGTCCGCGGCGGCATCCCGATCGACGAGTCCCTGCAGACGGCGAAGTGGCTCGAAGAGGACGGCGGCCTGGACGCCATCGAGCTCACCGCGGGCAGCTCTTTGGTCAACCCGATGTACCTGTTCCGCGGCGGCGCGCCGGTCAAGGAGTTCGCCGCGAACTTCAAACCCCCGATCAGCTGGGGCATCCGGATGAGCGGCAACAAGTTCTTCCGCGAGTATCCGTACCACGAGGCGTATCTGATGCGCGACGCCGAGAAGTTCCGCGCCGAGCTGAGCATGCCGATCATCCTGCTGGGCGGCATCACCAACCGCGAGACGATGGACCGGGCGATGGCAGCGGGCTTCGAGTTCGTCGCGATGGGGCGCGCGCTGCTCGCCGAGCCGGACCTGCTCAACCGGATCAAGGCCGAGGAAGCCAAGGGTTCGGTCAAGTCGCTGTGTACGCATTGCAACATGTGCATGCCGACGATCTACAGCCACACTCACTGCGTGGTGACGGGAGCCCCGGACTCACTCGTGAGCTAATAGCTCCATGGTCGGCAACCCCAGCGACACCATGGTGACCTACCGCTACGTGCGGGTCGGTCTGGTGGCGCTGGTGGTGTTCCTGTTGTGTTCTCTCGCGTTGACCTGGGCGCACACTTGCCCGCAGGGTTCCATCAGCGCGTTCTTCTACACCCGCACCCACGCGGTGTTCCTTGCCTCCCTGTGCGCCATCGGCATCTGCCTGATCGCCTACAAGGGCAGCCGGGTGGGCGAAGAGGCGCTGCTGAACTATGCCGGATTCCTGGCCTTCATCGTCGCCCTGGTGCCCACCGGTCCCGCCGACCTGTGTCAGCCGTGGCTTCCCAGCGTGGCCGACCCGTTCGGCGGCGTCGCCAACAACGTCGCCGCGCTGTTCGTGGCCGTGGCCGTCGGCGCCACCATGTACTTCACGCTGGACCACTGGCGCCGCCCCAGGGACGCACCCGTGCCGTCCCCGCTGTCGTGCGCCGAGGCCGCCTCCCTGTGGAAGACCGTCGCCACCGCGTTGCTGCGATCCGAGAAATGGCTTCCCACAGTGTTGGTGATCCTCGCGATCGCCGGGGCGCCGCTCATGCTCTGGGACTGGTTTGCCGATCACGCACACGCCATCGCGGCGGTCGCGATGTTCCTGGCCATCACGCTCGTGGCGGTCTACCACGCGTGCTACGCCAGGGCCGCGGTGCGCCGGCACCTGGCCCGGTTCTATGCGGCGATCGCCGCGCTGATGCTGATCACCGTCGTGGCCGGCGTCGTGCTGCTGATCCTGGGATGGCACTTCGGGGTGCTCGCCGTCGAACTCATCCTCATCGTGCTGTTCGCCGTGTTCTGGGCGGTGCAGACCTGGGACGTCTGGGACGCCCAGGACCGCTACCCGGAAGAGGCCGTGCCCACGCTGGCCAACAGTCCCACTTAGTCCGTGTACCCGTCGATCTGCAGCGTCTGCCCGTCACGCCACAGCACCAGCACCGCGCCCGGCGCCGGGACGAATCCTTCGACCGATTTCACGGGCACCGCTGCGGTCTGAGCGCACGACTTCGCATCGAACGTGCGCAACGATGCCGCGCCGCCGCGCGGACCGCGGTCGGCGACGACGAGGGAACCGGACGCCGTGAAGTAGGCCGGTTGATCGACCGGCTGACTCGGCACGTTCGACCGGACCGGCTCGATATCGCCGGGGAGGCCACATCGTTCGCGTCCGTCGGGGCCGAACAGGGTCAGGCGGGTCGATACGTCCTCGAGGTACCACACCAGGAAGTCGTCGTTGAGGCCCGATGATTCACTGGGGCGTCCGCGAGGCGGCAGGGTACTGACGGTGCGGTCGACGATATTGGCGTACATCGCTCCGGCCGGTGCACCGGGTCCGACGGCCGACACGAAGACTCCGACGCGGTTGCCGACGCTCACCCCGAGCTTGAGGTAGCGCTGTTCGATCGGCGCCGCCGGGTCGATGTGGCTCTCGAACAGCGTGGTGTCCCAACCGATTTCCCCGGTTTGGGGATCGAGCACAGTCAACCAGACTTTGCCGTCCCGGCATTGCACCGCGGACACCACACCCGACGAGGTCACGGTTGGTTCGACGATGCCGCAATCGGGATGCGGCGCACGTACGTTCCACATCGGCCGGCCGGTCCGGCTGTCGTACCGGGTCCACATTTGCTCGTCGTTCCAGCCCACCACCAACGGTCCGGTGGCGAATCGGTAGCGCCCACGGGCCGCCTCGAGCAGATCCGGATCGCCACTGGTCCACAGCCGGTCGCCGGTGACGGCGTCGAGGCCGACGAGCCCGGCGTCGATGAAGGCCAGCACCGTGGCGCCATCGTCGACCACGCGCATCCCGTTGACGCGCACTTCCCCGGGCCCGGTCCGTGAGTAGTACCAGCGCTCCTTGCCGTCGGCGCCATAGGCCGTGATGCGGCCCTTCTGATAGACGGCGAAACCGGCTCCGGCGGCAGCGATGTCGTACAACGGCACATCTTTGTCGGTGAACGCGTCGGGCGCCGACACCGTGAACGTGCGCTGCCCCAGCGCACCGGGCATCGCCGGAACATCGCTAGCTGCCGCCGTCGTCGCATCGACGAAGCGGCCGTCATCACCGGCGCGCAACGCACCCACGGTCACCACCGCGGCAACCACGACGGCGATCGCTGCGCCGACAGCCAGCAACTTCACCGCGCCGCGCTCCAACCGCGGGAAGGCCCGTGCCGCCAGGAAGGTCGCCGCCGCCCCGGCCAGACACAACCACCACGACGCCATCCCGGCGGGCAGTGCCGCGGTAACCGGCGCGTTGTCCATCGCCATCCGGTAGAACGCCGGGATCCCCTGGGTGATGTACGCGATGACCAGCAGCGCCGCCACGCCTGCCGCCCCGGCCGGGGTGGCCGCCAGGTCACGGCCGGTGTGGCCGCGCCAGACGCCGTAGGCCATCGCCGCGATCAGCACCACCGCGATCACCGCCACCACCAACGCCATCCGGTTCGGCAGGGCGTCGCCCCACCGGTGCAGGCCCAGCACGTACCAGGAACTCTCCCCGGCGCTGCGCGGTGCGACCAACCGCGCCCATGCACCCAGCGCCGCGGCCCACACCAACAACACCACCGCCGCGCCGGCCAGCATCGTGCCGACCGCCCTCAGCAGGCTCAGCACGCGGCCGGCCGTCTTCTGCGCCCCTTCAGAAACCATGTGAGCCATAGTCACACGCCGCGACACCTCCGCAACGGCCCAGCCCCGGCGAAAAGTACCGATAGAGTTGAGCGCGATGAGCCCTGCGCTGACTGTTCGTTACGACGGATCGACCCGTACCTTTGCCCCGGGCAACGATGTCGTCATCGGCCGAGACCTCCGTGCCGACGTCCGCATCGCCCACCCGCTGATCTCGCGCGCCCACCTGGTGCTGCGTTTCGACCAAGGTCGGTGGATCGCGATCGACAACGGCAGCCTCAACGGCATGTATGCCAACGGCCGCCGGGTGCCCTCGATCGACATCCACGACGGCCAGGTCGTCAACATCGGCAACCCGGACGGACCCCAGGTGACCTTCGAGGTCGGACGGCACCAGGGCTCCGTCGGCCGGACACCGACCGCGGCGGTACCCATCGGGAACCGGCCCAGCGGGGCGTGGCCCACTCAGGCGTCGGCCCCCGGGCGTCAGCAGTACGGGCAGCCGCCGGCGCCCCAGCGCCCCGGATACTCGTCCGGCCCGCAGCCGCGCTACCCGACCCCGCCGACCGGATATCCGAGCGGCCCCCAGGGTGGTTATCCGAGCGGACCGCAGTCGGGATATCCCAGCGGCCCCCAGGCGTACCAGTCGCAACCGGTTCGCTCCCCGGCCCCGGCGAACCCGTCCCAGGCAGCGACTTCGATGGCGCCGGCCGCCGCCTCGGACCGCGGCGGCAGCGAGGCCGGCGGCAACATCGCGACCAGCATGATGAAAATCCTGCGGCCCGGGCGCACCGCAGCGGCGCCGGCAGGTGCGGTGAAGATCGGCCGCGCCACCGACAACGACATCGTCATCCCCGACGTGCTGGCCTCACGCCATCACGCCACGTTGATCCCGTTGACCGGCGGCACCGAGATCCGCGACGAGCGCAGCATCAACGGCACCTTCGTCAACGGCGCGCGGGTGGACAGCGCGATATTGCACGACGGCGACGTGGTCACCATCGGCAACGTCGACCTGGTGTTCAGCGGCGGCACCCTGGTCCGCCGCAGCGAGACCGAGGCCGACACCCGCACCGGCGGCCTTGAGGTACGCGGTCTGACGTGGACCATCGAGGGCAACAAGACGCTGCTCGACAACATCTCCGTCGACGCCCGGCCCGGCACGCTCACCGCGGTGATCGGCCCGTCGGGTGCGGGCAAGTCGACGTTCGCCAAACAGGTCGCCGGCTACACACATCCGACCACCGGCACCATCACCTTCGAGGGCCACGACGTCCACGCCGAGTACGCCTCGCTGCGTTCCCGGATCGGCATGGTCCCGCAGGACGACGTGGTGCACGGCCAGCTCACCGTCCGGCAGGCGCTGATGTACGCCGCCGAACTGCGGCTGCCGCCGGACACCACCAAGGAAGACCGCGAACAGGTCGTCATGCAGGTGCTCGAGGAACTCGAGATGACCAAGCACCTCGACACCCGCGTCGACAAGCTGTCCGGCGGGCAGCGCAAGCGTGCCTCGGTCGCGCTCGAACTGCTGACCGGCCCGTCACTGCTGATCCTCGACGAGCCCACCTCGGGCCTGGACCCGGCACTCGACCGCCAGGTCATGACGATGCTGCGCCAGCTGGCCGACGCCGGCCGCGTGGTGCTGGTCGTCACCCACTCGCTGACCTACCTCGACGTGTGTGATCAGGTGCTGCTGCTGGCCCCCGGCGGCAAGACCGCGTTCTGCGGCTCGCCCGACCAGATCGGCCCCGAACTCGGCACCACCAACTGGGCCGACATCTTCAGCACCGTCGCGGGCGATCCGGTCGAGGCCAACCGGCGCTACCTGGCCCGTACCGGCCCGGCACCGGCAGCCGAACCGTCGTCGGCACAGCCCGGCGACCTGGGCGAGCCGGCCAAGACCAGCCTGTTCCGGCAGCTGTCCACGATCGCTCGCCGGCAAGTCCGGCTGATCGTGTCCGACCGCGGTTACACCGCGTTCCTGCTCATGCTGCCGTTCATCATGGGAGTGCTGTCGCTGTCGGTGCCCGGTACCGTCGGGTTCGGTCTGCCGGTCCCGGCCGTCCAAGGCGGCGAGGCACCCAACGAACCGGGCCAGATCCTGGTGATGCTCAACGTGGGTGCCATCTTCATGGGCACCGCGCTGACCATCCGCGCGCTGATCGGCGAGCAGGCGATCTTCCGCCGCGAGCAGGCGGTCGGCCTTTCGACGACGGCCTACCTGCTGGCCAAGATCGCGGTGTTCGCGGTGTTCGCGGTGATCCAGTCGGCCATCGTCACGGTGATCACGATCCTCGGAAAGGGCTGGGGCCCGGGCTCAGTCGACAGCGGGGCCTTCATCGGCGGCCGCAACCTGGAGTTGTTCATCGACATCTCCATGACGTGTGTGGCCTCGGCGATGGTGGGCCTGGCCCTGTCGGCGCTGGCCCGCTCGGCCGAACAGATCATGCCGCTGCTGGTGGTGACCGTGATGAGTCAGCTGGTGTTCTCCGGCGGCATGATCCCGGTGACCGGCCGCGTGGTGCTCGATCAGTTGTCCTGGATCACCCCGGCCCGCTGGGGCTTCGCGGCCTCCGCATCCACCGTCGACCTGACCCGCCTGGTGCCGCCGCCGCTGCTGCCCGCCGATTCGCACTGGAAGCACACCCCGACGGTGTGGCTGATCAACATCGGCATCCTGTTGCTGCTGTGCATCATCTACACGGGGTTCGTTCGCTGGCGGATCCGGCTCAAGGCCGGCTGAGTCCTCCCACGAGCAGTCCCCCGCAAGCGGGAGGGCCCCCAATAAAACTGCCCCTTTTCGCAGGAAAAGGGGCAGTTTTGTGTCTGCTGGGCAGGAAAGGTCAGCCGCCGTGGACGTCGAGACCATGGGCGGCTGAGTAGGCCAGCGCCTGGGCGATGTCGATCTTGGCGCCGCGCAGCTTCGCGGTGGTCCAGAAGGTGGGGTCGACGCGGGCGCCACGCAGATCGGCCTCGTCGAGCTTGGCATCCTGCACCCGTGCGCCGGTCAGGTCCGCCTGCCGTAGCACCGCCTTGCGCAGGTCCACCCCGACCAGGCTGGCCTCACGCAACCGGCAGCCCGACAGGTCAACGCTGCGCAGATCGCAGCCGCCGAGAACGGCCAGGGTCAGATCCGACTCCACGATCTTGATGGGCCGCAGCCGGCACTCGGTGAACACCGAGCCCAACAGACTGCAGTTGGTGAACGTGCTGTGCCAGAGCGTGGCACGACGAAACGTGCAGTTGCGGAACGCCGAGCCGAAATGCTCCGACTCGGACATGTCCACACCGCTGAAGTCGCACTCGGTGAACACCACGCGCTCGGTGCGCAACCGGCTCAGGTCTTCCTCGCGGAAATCGTGACCGGTGAATTCCCTGTCCGCCCAGGCGGTTTCGTCAGCTACCACGCCTCAGCCAGGCAACGCGGAAAGCGTGCTCAGCGAGTACTCGGTGACCGCGATCAACGCGGCCTTGGCCGAGTTGCGGTCGCGGGCGTCCACGGCCACCACCGGGATGTGTTCCGGCAGCGCCAGGGCCTTGCGCACTGACTGGGTGGGATGCTTTGGCGCGTCGTCGAACTCGTTGACCGCGACGATGAACGGCAGCTTGCGGGCCTCGAAGAAGTCGACCGCGGCGAAGCTGTCCTGCAGGCGACGCACGTCGACCAGGATGATCGCACCGATCGCGCCGCGCACCAGGTCGTCCCACATGAACCAGAAGCGGCGCTGCCCGGGGGTGCCGAACAGGTACAGCACCAGATCCTCGTCCAGCGTGATCCGGCCGAAGTCCATCGCGACCGTGGTGGTGCGCTTGTCTGGAGTGCCGTCCAGGGCGTCGACGCCCTCAGACACGTTGGTGACCAACGCTTCTGTGCGCAGCGGCATGATCTCGGAGACCGCGCCCACGAATGTTGTCTTCCCTGCCCCGAACCCGCCAGATATGACGATCTTCGTCGAGGCGGCCCCACGTCGGGGGGCGCCACCGGCGGAGGCCGAGCGGGGTTCAGAGTGCTCGTAGGCCACGCAGGGTCCTTCCAATCAATTCGCGGCGTTCGTCGAAGCTAGCCGAATCATCAAGGGTGGCTTCCACCCGTAGATAACCCTGCGTCACCAAGTCCCCGATCAGCACGCGCGCCACGCCGAGCGGGAGAGATAAATGAGCGGCAATTTCGGCAACCGAAGGACTGCCGGTGCACAACTCTACGATCTGTGCGCGCACATCGTGCCCAGTCCAGCGCGGTTCACGTGTCGTGTCGGTTTTTTGTACCGGCGCTTCCAGCGGAAGGTGGACGCGCGAGTCGGTACGACCGGCCGTCAGGGTGTACGGCCGCACCAAACTCGGTCGATCGGTGGGTTCTGGTTCGCCCACAGGCACCTCGCGAAGGCAGAAGGGGACAGAGGACTCAGGACGGCTGCGGGGTACGGCGCGAAGACTGAACCACCGCGCCGACCCGCTCGACCAAGATCGCCATCTCGTAGCCGACCTGCCCGATGTCACATGACGGGGCGGTCAGCGTGGCCAGGTTGGAGCCGTCACCCACCCGCATCAGCAGCAGGTACCCGTTCTCCATCTCGACCACCGACTGCATCACGTGGCCACCGTTGAACAACTGGGACGCCCCGGTGGCCAGGCTGGCCAGGCCGGAGGAGACCGCGGCGAGCTGGTCAGCCCGCTCGACCGGCATGTGTTCGCTGGCAGCCATCAGCAGTCCGTCGGCCGAAACCAGCACCGCGTGGGACACCCCGGATACCTCGCGGGCGAACTTGGACACGAGCCAGTCCAGGGAGTCGCGCTGCGTCGGGCGGGTCATTCGTTATCGGTTCCTCTGGTCTCACGGGCATGCGATCGTCCGGCGTGCACGCCTCCGAAAAGGTTGCTGGTGCTCGTACGGACAGCCTCGGGGTCACGCGGTTTGAACGCCGCGAACATGCCGCTGTCAGGTTCGTCTGCCGATGCTACCGTCTCCGAGCCGTCGTCGTTACGGTGCACTCCACCGTTGCGGTGACGGCCGTTGGACTCGCCGGCCGCGCCCACGGCTGCGGCCACGCCACCCGGCACCAGGCGGGCACCCGGCGTACGCATGGGCAGGCCTTCCTCGGTGTGCTGCTCGACGGGCGCATCCTGCGCCGCGGCCGCCACCGTCCAGCCCTTCTCCCAGACCGTCTTCCAGTCCAGGTCGGCGCTGCGCACGTGGGTCGTCGGGTCGATCTCGAATTCCGAGACCATCGACTGATAGATCGAGTCGCCCTGGACCTCGGGGCTCTCGGCCTCGACCGCGGTGGATCCGACCGGCTCCTCGGGTGCGGGCTCGGCTTGGTGAGCCGCACCGTTGACGCCATTGAGGCCGTTTACGCCATTGAGGCCGCTGTGGCCGTTCAGGCCGTTGTGACCGTTGAGGGCGCCGGCTCCGTTGACACCGTTCGTGGCGGCCTGCCCTCGGGAGGCGAAGAACGACGAGGTGTTGGTCGGTGCCTGACGCCCGGCCTCCACGTCGTCCTCTTCGGCAGCCGCCGGGTCGGCCGCACCCGCGACGTCACCCTTGGCTGCTCCCTTGGCCAGGGCCGCACTCTCTTCGGTGTGCACCGGCCACTGCTGGGGCCACTCGCCGACCGGCTCGTCCGCGGGCTCCTCGACCGGCGCCTCGGCAGCCGGTTCCGGTTGCGGGGCAAGCGTGCCCGGCAGCTCCGAGATGCCACTGGCCCCGGGACTGCGCTGCGGCAGCAGGTCGAACGGCATCTCGGCACCGTTGAGGTGGGGCTCGGCTCCGCCGGACCCCAAGGCCGACGCATCGGCAGGATCGCCGTCCAGCGACAGGGCCGTGGCGATCCCGGCGTGGGCATCAACGGGCCTGCCATAAGGAAGGTCGTCGACCGAGTCTCCGCCGTCGCGGGCCAGAAGCGTGGCCGGGATGTACACCCCTGCCGTGGTACCCGAACTCGGCTCTTCGGCAACGGTGCTGCGCAGCCGCACCACCAGACCGTGCTGGGTGGCCAGTCGCCCGACCACGAACAGACCCATGTGACGCGCGGTGTAGGGGTTGACCTCACCGCCGGACTGCAGGCGGGTGTTCGCGACCCGCAGATCGGCCTCGGTCATGCCCAGGCCGACATCGCTCACCTCGATCACCAACGCGCCCTTGGCCGCGTGCACGGCAGACACCCGCACCTGCGAGATCGGCGGCGAGTAGCGCAGCGCGTTGTCGAGCAGCTCGGCCAGGAGGTGAATCAGGTCGCCCGCCGCCGAACCGGTGATCTCGACGTCGGCCACCGACGCGGTGACCACGCGGGCGTAGTCCTCGACTTCGGAGGCGGCGGCATTGATCACGGTGGCCAGCGGCACCGGACGGCTGTGCTCGCGCGCCAGCTTGGACCCGGACAGCACCAACAGGTTCGCGCCGTTCCGGCGCATACGGGCGGCCAGATGGTCGAGCCGGAACAGACTCTCCAGACGTTCCGGGTCGTCCTCGTTGCGCTCCAGCTGATCGATGAGCGACAACTGCTGGTCGACGAGCGAGCGGCTGCGGCGAGACAGCGTCTCGAACATGTCCGAGACCTGCAACTGCAGCTGAGCCTGTTCCCCGGCGAGGAACACAGCCTGCTCGTGCAGCTCGTCGACGGCATGGGCCACCTGACCGACCTCTTCGGTGGTCTGCACCGGGATCGGGGTGACCGGCACCAACTCTCCGCCCGCACGGACCCGTTCGATCTCCTTGGCCAGGTCCTGGTGCGCGACCTTGAGCGCGCTGTCACGAAGCGTCCGCAACGGGCGCACCAGTGAGCGGGCCACCAGCAACACGATGACCATGGCGCTGACGATCGCGGTCGCCACCAGGATCGCGTCGCGGATCGCGTCGTTGCGGGCATCGTTGGCCTGGGCCTCCACCGCGGCCGGAATGCCCGTGGTGGTGTCCTCGATGATCTGCCCGGCGATCTTGTCGGTCGCTTCCAGCGAGGCCAACATGTCCGGATTGCCGACGAGTGGGATGCCGGGATTCGACATCATCGCCATGCGCTTGACCATCTCGGCGCGAAGCGTCGCCGCCGCCTCAGAACCGCCGCCGAGCACCTTCGTCAGTGCGGCGACCGTGGACGGCTCGGTACCGGCCATCGTGATCATCGACGTGCGCAACAACGGCTCCGGCTCGTCCCCGCCCCGGTTGACCAGCATCCGCTGGATCGCCATCTGGCCGCGGGCGCCGACCGCGCGGGCCAGCGCCTCAACCTGAGCCTGAACCGACTGCTGGTTGCTGTGCACCGAGCCCGTGATGGCGGCTTCCCCGGTCAGCAGCAGCGGGCCGTAATCGAGGATGCGCTGACGCAGATCGATCGACTCGGACATCACCGCGTCGACAAGCTGCTGCCCCTTACCGAGAAGGCCGGCCACGGCCTGACCGACATCCTCAGACACATCGGTGGCATCGACTCGTTGCTGCAAGTCGGATTTGCGCTCATTGAACGTGGACACGGCCGACTGACCGTCGCCGCCTTCGGTAGCCGCGATGAGGACGCCCTCCATCGCAGCCATGTACCTGTCGACGTCGGGAATCACTTCGGCCCGGTCGGCCGCCAACCGCAGATCTCCGGCAGCACTGGCGCTGGCATAGATGCGCAGGCCACCGAACGTCGCCGCCAGGATGAGTGGCACGAGGACGATGGCAAGGACTTTTCGATTGACCGGCCAGTTGGCCGGCGACCAGCGCGAGGGGCGCTTGGCCGGAGCCGATGGTGCTGGGGAGAATTCGACGAGGGTGCCGTCAGCCTGTTTCAGCTGCGTAAAGGCAGTCATCGGCGCCCAACCGTAGTACCGGCTGCGTGGCCGCAATTAACTCGTGGGGCGTGATTCATAGGACTTCCTGCTGTTTCCGCCCACGCTCGGGCGGGCGTCAAACGCCTTGGCAATTGCACGAGTATGACAGCAGCTCGCGAGCGTTTCCACAATTCTTACTGAACAGACAGAGTTCGTGACCGAGCCGTAGCGCAGTTGTGTGGTAATCGAGCAAACAGCGCTGTCCTTGCCGAATCGCGTGCCGATTTCCACTCCCTATTCCGGGCGCCGATTCGGACCTCAATTACATCCCGATTCGCCCACGGGTGGGCATTCGTACGATCATCGTCGGATGTTCCGGGTGTTGTTCTTTTCTCCCCGCATCGCACCCAACACCGGCAATGCGATCCGGATGGTGGCAGGCACCGGGTGCGAGCTGCACCTGGTCGAGCCCTTGGGCTTCGATCTGTCCGAGCCCAAGCTGCGCCGGGCCGGCCTCGACTACCACGACCTGGCATCGGTGACCGTGCATGCCGATCTGGCGGCCGCGTGGCGGGCGTTGATGCCGGCCCGCGTGTACGCGTTCACCGCCCACGCGTCGACCTCGTTCACCGATGTCGCCTACCAGCCGGGAGACGTGTTGATGTTCGGCCCGGAACCCACCGGACTGGATGCAGAAACTCTGGCCGACCCGAATATCACCGCACAGGTACGCATTCCGATGCTCGCCGGCAGGCGCTCATTGAATCTGTCCAATGCCGCGGCAGTCGCCGCCTATGAGGCGTGGCGCCAACACGGGTTCGCCGGCGGCGTCTAGTTACGCCGCGGGCGTGGGCCGCCACGCGACCCACGCCCGAATCTCACAGAGAGTTCATACAGCGGCTTCACAATTGCACCGGGGGGCAACAGGCGCCCCAGGACGCCCTGGGCTCACCAACTGTCCCAGTGCGAGAACTGCTCGGCCGGAAGGCGCTTGGCCTTCTTGAAATCGGTGCCCAAGGTGTAGGCGATCGGGAACAGGCCCGCCTGCGCGTACCGATCGAACGGAATGCCCAGCAGTTCGGCGGCCTGCTTCTCGCCGTCACCGAGCAGGTGCAACGTCGTCCAGGCCGATCCCAGGCCGCGGGACCGCAGCGCCAGCATGAAGCTCCACACCGCGGGCAGCAGTGACCCCCAGTAGGACGCACCGATACCGGCGGGTGCGCCGTCGGGGCGGCCCTCAAGGCACGGCACCATCAGCACCGGCGCCTTCTCGAAGTTGTCGGTGAGGTACCTGGCGGAGCTCATCACGGCATCCGCCTGGTGATCGCGGATGTCGCCACGCTCGGGCGCGGGCAGGTCGAGGTACGGGTAGGCGTTGGCCCGGTAGATGTCAGCCAGGGCCTTCTTCTTTGCCGGGTCCTCGACGAAAACCCATTGCCAGCCTTGTGCATTCGACCCCGTGGGGGCCTGTAGTGCCAGGTCGAGACACTCCGTGATGACCTCACGCGGCACCGGCTTATCGAAGTCGAGACGTTTGCGCACCGAGCGGGTGGTGGTGAGGAGCTCATCGACGGTCAAGTTCAGGGCTGGTTCGGCTGTCATCCCGCGAGAGTACAACCGCGGACCGAAACCAGAGCAGCTCCCCAGCGGTTTGCTGGGGAGCTGCCAATCATCGTGCGCCGCAGTGGAACTCAGCTAACAGATGAGGGTTGCGGGCCGCCGCCTCATCGGCGACGGCGCGCGGGTCGATCAGCCGACGTTATCGGAGACCAGCACGGGGTCCCAGCCGGTGCCCTGCGACTCTTCGGCCGACCCGAAGTCGACCGCGTTCGGCACGGCATGGATGCCGTGATCGTCGCCCGGCAACCCGCCCAGAGCGGCAATGGTGTCGCGGATCTTCGTTGCCTCGGCGTCGGTCGGCGTTGCGCCGGCCTCGAGCTCGTCGAGCAGTCCGTCACGCAGACCGGCGCCGTTGGCCACTTCCTGGGCCGACAGCTTCGCGTGGACGCGGGTGACGTAGATCTGCTGCCCCAGAGAGGATCCCGGCGCCGCGGCGGCATGCGCCATCAGCGAGTCGTACCGCTGACGAACTCCGCTGAGCGCCACGATGACCGCGGGAGAAGGCCGGTTGCTGCTGGCCGCCTCAGCCAGGGAGGCACGCAGCTTGCGCAGGCCGGACAGGACGACGTCGGCGCGCTTGTGGAACTTCTTGTCCTCGGGGAAAGGCAGTGCGTCGATAGCGGCGGAATACATGTGCATCGCCGCCTCCGACAGACTGACGATGACCGCCGAATCACCTTCCAGCGTCGCGTTTTGTCCCATGGGCCCTCAATTCTCCAGCGAAAAGATCAACAGAAAGTGAGCGGCCGGTTGCCGGCCCCGTAGGTCCGATTCACCGCCGCTCGCGGTGAGCACGCCGATGACACTAGCGGTTTCCGAGCGGCCCGTCATCGCTAGGGGCACTTGAAGAATGACGAAAAACAGGGTATGCGAACACGAGTGCCGCCAGCCGGTAGCACCTGCCGCCGAGGATGGCCCTACTCTGAACGCCGGCCCGGTGGCAGGCTTGGCCGATGGGAGGTCGACATGGCCGGACTAACTGAATCGACAAGGGTCGCTGAGTCTTCAGGGGGTGCCCCGTTGAACTACGGCCAGAGCGGTGAAACGACCGAGCCGATGCGGGTGGCTGCGATGGATCAAGACCCGGCTCCCAAAGCCATGTCGATCGACACCAAGGCCGGCATCGGTTGGCTGGTGTGCGGCGGCCTGGGCAGCCTGGCCGTCGTCTGGTACCTGCTGTTCAGCCCGGGCGAGCTCGGCAGCAAGGCCGAGTGGTTCTTCGGTGCCGTCGTCTTCGTCGTCGTGATGGTGACGATGTGGCTGACCCTCACCGTCCAGCGTCAGGCCAAATACGACATCGCCCAGGCCGACGAGCGTCTGCGCCGCGAGCTCGCGGCCGCCGACGAACGCTCGGCGCTGGAACTCGCCCTGACCCAGAAATGGCATCGGGCCCAGATGGAGTCGCAGCAGAAGCTGCACGATGCCGAACTGGTGGCCCAGCGGGAACTGGCCCGGATCGAGCGCAACAACCTGCTCGAACAACTTCAGAAGCAGGCGATGATCGAGGTGTCGCGTGCGATCGGCGCACACACCCGGATGCTCGCCACGTTGTGGACCGAAGGCGCGACGCAACTGCGCAACCCGGACCGCGACGAGCGGGAAGCCGCGATGAACGCGCTCTTCGAGCAGATCAGCCAAGTTGTCAGCGACGTTTCGGTCGAGCTGGACAACGCCCACCTGCTCAGCCAGGACGACCGTCTGCAGGATGCGCTGAACCGGGTCAACGACGCGGTGCTGTTGGCCATCCAGGTCGCCGAGGACCTGCACGCCGACGTGGTCGAGGGACGGGCCCCGGAAACCAACCCCATCCCGGCAGTCCAACGCCTGCTGCACGAGCGGGCCACCGCCGCGCGGCGGCTGGCGTGGTCGCTGCTGCGGACCGGGCTTGAGGACAGCACCAGCGCGAGCCCGCCCAGCGTCTCCACCGTCTCCATCGCCTCCAGCGCCGATCCGAGCTGACCGCCGGGGCCTCAGCGGAAGTCTCGCGACCGGGAGCCGACCCTCAGCTCGACCGGGCTCATCCGGTCGGCGATCACGGTGACCGCACCGCTGGCGTTCTGCACGATGCCGCGGACCACCAGTGCCGGCGCCGTCTGCGCCAGCTTGCGGTAACGCGCCCACACCCCGGGCGCACACAGCACGTTGACCATCCCGGTCTCGTCTTCCAGGTTCATGAACGTCACCCCCTGTGCGGTCGCCGGACGCTGCCGGTGAGTTACCGCCCCGGCAACCAGGATCCGGGTTCCGTCGACGACATCCAGCAACCTGTCGGCGGGAATCACGCCCAGCGCGTCGAGGTCGGCGCGCAGGTACTGGGTGGGATAGCTGTCCGGCGAGACACCGGTAGCCCACACGTCGGCGGCCGACAGCTCCAGCGCGCTCATCCCCGGCAGCGGCGGGACATGTGAGGACGAGCCCACCCCCGGCAGCCGGTCCGGCCGCTGGGTGGCCGCCGCACCCGCGGCCCACAGCGCCTCGCGCCGGCTTACCCCGAAACAACCCAGCGCACCGGCGGTGGCCAGCGCCTCGGTCTGGGATACCGACAGCTGCACCCGGTTGGTCAGGTCGATCAGGGTGGTGAACGGCCCGTTGGCATTTCGTTCGTCGACCAGACGCCCCGCCAACTCGTCACCGATGTGGCGGACACTGCCCAACCCCAGCCGCACGTCCATGCCGTGGTTCTCGCATGTCGCGTAGGCCAGGCTGGCGTTGACATCGGGGCCGTGTA
This sequence comes from Mycobacterium sp. DL99, assembly GCF_004762045.1. GTDB lineage: Bacteria > Actinomycetota > Actinomycetes > Mycobacteriales > Mycobacteriaceae > Mycobacterium. Next base: position 1,726,811 of record NZ_SJOM01000007.1, on the reverse strand, counting down.
CCACCACCCCGTGCCTGCGCGCGTCTGCGACCAGCGACTGCGGCGAGTAGAACCCCATCGGCTGGGCCCGCAGCAGTGCCGCGCAGAACGCCGCCGGATGGTGCAGTTTGAACCACGACGAATAGAAGACGAGCGACGCGAAACTCAGCGAATGACTTTCCGGGAAACCGAAATTGGCGAACGCCTCCAGCTTCTCGTAAATCCGCTCGGCCACCTCGCCGGTGATGCCGTGAAGTTCGGCCATGCCGGCGTAGAACCGGCTGCGCAGCCTGCGCATCTTCTCGGTGGAGCGTTTGGAGCCCATCGCCCGGCGCAGCTGGTCGGCCTCGGCCGCGGTGAAACCCGCACAGTCGACCGCCAATTGCATGAGCTGTTCCTGGAACAGCGGGATGCCCAGCGTCTTGCGCAGTGCGGATTCCATGGACGGATGGTCGTAGGTGACGTCCTCCAGACCGTTGCGGCGACGAATATAGGGATGCACTGAGCCACCCTGGATCGGGCCGGGCCGGATCAGCGCCACCTCCACCACCAGGTCGTAGAACTCCCTCGGCTTGAGCCGGGGCAGGGTGGCCATCTGCGCGCGGGACTCCACCTGGAACACCCCGACCGAGTCGGCCTTCTGCAGCATCTCGTAGACCGCCGGTTCGGACAGATCCAGCTTGGCCAGGTCGACGGTGATGCCCTTGTGCTCGGCCAGCAGATCGATCGCATAGTGCAGCGCCGAGAGCATACCGAGGCCCAGCAGGTCGAACTTGACCAAACCGATTGCCGCACAGTCATCTTTGTCCCACTGCAGCACGCTGCGGTTGGCCATGCGGGCCCACTCCACCGGGCACACGTCGGCGATCGGGCGGTCACAGATCACCATGCCGCCCGAGTGGATACCGAGGTGGCGCGGCAGGTTGGCGATCTGGGTGGCCAACTCGATCACCGGCTGCGGAATGTCCTCGGCCTCCGGCGAGTCCGGGCGACCGTTCCACCGGCTGAGCTGCTTGCTCCAGGCGTCCTGCTGTCCCTGGGAGAAACCCAGCGCCCGGGCCATATCGCGGACCGCGCTGCGGCCGCGATAGGTGATGACGTTGGCCACCTGTGCGGCGTAGTCACGGCCGTAACGCTCGTAGACGTACTGAATGACGTTCTCGCGCAAGTCCGATTCGATGTCGATGTCGATGTCCGGCGGCCCGTCGCGGGCCGGAGACAGGAACCGTTCGAACAACAGCTCGTTGGCGATCGGGTCGACGTTGGTGACCTTCAGTGCGTAGCAGACCGCCGAGTTGGCCGCCGATCCCCTGCCCTGGCACAGGATGTCGTTGTCCCGGCAGAACCGGGTGATGTCGTGCACCACAAGGAAATAGCCGGGGAACTTCAGCTGCTCGATGATGCGCAGCTCGTGTTCGATCTGCGCATAGGCCTTTCTCGCGTTGTCCACGGGCCCGTACCGCTCGGCCGCCCCGGCCATCACCAACTCGCGCAGCCAGCTGTCCTCGGTGTGCCCGGCCGGGACGTCGAACGGTGGCAGCTGCGGGGCGATGAGCGCCAGACCGAACGCACACTGCTCACCGAGATTGGCTGCGGCCGTCACGATTTCGGTACCGAACAGCCGGGCCATCTCCTCCCCCGACCGCAGGTGGGACCCGCCCAGCGGGGCCAGCCAGCCCGCCGCGGTGTCCATCGAGTTCCTGGCCCGGATCGCCGCCATCGCCATTGCCAGCCGGCCCCGGTCAGGGGCGGCGAAGTGCGCACCCGTGGTGGCAACCACATCGAGGCCGAACCGCGGGGCCAGCCCGGCCAGGACGGCATTGCGTTCGTCGTCACACGGATGGCCGTGATGCGCGAGCTCGATACTGACCCGGCCGGCCCCGAATCGGTCCACCAGGTCGGCCAGGGCGGCCGCGGCGGCTTCCGGCCCACCGCAAGAAAGCGCCTGGCGGACATGGCCTTTACGGCATCCGGTGAGAATGTGCCAGTGCCCACCGGCAGCCTCGGTGAGCCCGTCGAAGTCATAGCGGGGCTTACCCTTCTCACCACCGGCCAGGTGCGCCTTTGCGATCTCGCGGGACAACCTCCGGTAGCCCTCCGGCCCACGGGCCAGTACCAGCAGATGCGGGCCGGGCGGGTCGGGATCCTCGGTGCGGGGAATGTTCCCCAACGACAACTCGGCGCCGAAGACGGTGGCCACGTCCAACTCCCTGGCCGCCTCGGCGAACCGGACCACGCCGTAGAGCCCGTCGTGATCGGTCAGCGCGATCGCCCGCAGGTTCAGCCGGGCCGCCTCCTCGACCAGCTCCTCCGGCGTGCTCGCGCCGTCGAGGAAGCTGTACGCCGAATGTGCGTGCAGTTCGGCGTAACGGACCGATGTCCGCGGCCGGTCGAGTTCCGGCGGCTGATAACTACCGCGCTTACGCGACCAGGCCGGGCTGTCCCCGCCGTCGCCCGCGGGCTCCAACGGCAGTCCGGAACGGCGGGGCTTGCCGGTAAGTACCCGCTCCATCTCCGACCAGCTCGGCGGTCCGTTATGCCAGCCCACCACGTCAGTATATCGAACATTTGTTCGAGATCCAGCGGGGTGTGTCCATCCTGCCCGAACATGTAGGTCACCTCGTGATGCCGATCACGCCGCCGCCCCCTACGATGCCCGTGGGCTGGGGATCCGCTGTGAAAGGACGGTAATGGCGTCAACGAAGTACATCGGCTATGTCGGTGGTGTCGCGGTCGCGGCGGGAGTCGGGGCGGCGATCGCCGTGGCCGGCCAGGGCACCGCACACGCTGATTCGACGGACGGTGCGTCCAAGGAATCGACCAGCAGCAGTACATCGCAGCACGTCAACGCCGGGCCGAAGCGCGGTGAGGCCAAGGCCGGTGACACCAAGCGGGCCAAGCCCCTGTCCACGTTCAAGGACAACATCGACAAGCAGGCCGACAAGATCGAGAAAGCGGCGGCACACGTCAACAAGGCCGTTCAGGCCGCCAAGCCCGCCAAGCCCGTGTCCGTCAAGCCCAAGCCGAAGCTCAGTGCCGACGAGTTCGAGGCCGGCCAGGTCGCCAAGCTCAAGGACCTGTTCAACCCCAAGCAGGCCGCGACTCCCAAGCCTTCGCCCGTGGTGGCAGACCAGCCGGAGACCGAGTCCGTCGCGCAGCCGAAGAGCGGGACCTTGGCCACCCCGAAGCTCGGCGCGGTGCGGACCCAGGCCGATACCGCTGAGGCACGGGCGGATACACCGTGGAACCCCAACCCGTTCCGCGACGACGATCCGGAGCCGACGGACATCCCCGAGCCGATCCTGAATCTCCGGAACGCGTTGATGAACACCGCACTTCCCGACGAACTCGACCCGTTCATCAGGGAAGCCACCGAGCAGATCTACCGGGGCAGTCAAATCGTGCCGTGGGTGAACGCGGTGATTCCGATCAGCAAGATTCTGCCAAGCCTGGCGCCCGCCCTCGGCGATGATGCCGCGGCCCGCGATGCACGGCAGACGATCATCAACGAGCTGATCAAGACCACCCCGCCGGGATCGCTCCTGTACTACGGGTACGACATTGCCGTCGACCTGCTCAACGTGGAAGACCAAGGCGCCGATCTCAAGGTGCAGGCCGTCACCACGGTGTGGGATCTGCTTGATCCGTTCGAGCTGGCGCACAACAAAGGCAACTCCGGCATCGGCGGCGCGGCCGGATAGTTCGCGCACGTAACGTGGTGGCGATTTTCGAGGGGTTATTTTTGCGCCACCACGTTACATACGCGGAAAGTGAGCGTGGCCCCGCCACTGTGCCGCGCAAACAGCGCGATGTGGATCTAAATGACGTGCACTGTCGCTTATTTCACTGAATTCGCTGAACTGGAGAGTATGCCTACTCCACGAGCGACGGTGTGTCGTGCCGCAATGTCTCGCCCCTGAAGAATGCCGGGCTGACCGACCGCCAGACGAACATGAGCACGACGCCGAGCAGCAGGATGCCGAAGCCCATGAAGAACACCAGTCCGATACCGCCGATCGCGGCGCCGCTTCCGTTCTCCGGATCCATGCTCTCCTTGATCGCGAGGACGAACACCCAGGCCAGCACCAGGCCGCCGATCAACGGGAACAGGAACTTGAACAGCACGTTGTGGGCGCTGGTGAACAACTCCCGACGGAAATACCAGACGCAGGCGAACGCCGTGATGCCGTAGTACCAGCAGATCATGATGCCAAGGGCGGCAATGGTATCCAGTAGCGCACTCTCGGACAGCAGACTCACCACGGTATAGAACACCCCGGTGACCACGCCGGCGACGACAGTGGCGAAGGTGGGCACCAGATAACGCGGGCTGACCTCGGCGAATCTGGGCGGGAAAGCCTTGTAGGCCCCCATGGCGAGCATGGCCCGCGCCGCGGGCAGGAACGTGGTCTGCAGGCTCGCCACCGACGAGGCCAGGATCGCCAGGAACAGCAGCGGCCCGGCATAGGTGCCCAGCACAGGGTCGGCCAACGCGGCGAACACGTTCTCCGCATTGTCGGGATTGCCCAGGCCCAGATCGGTTTCACCGACCCCGGCGTACATCATCACCGCGACGGCGATGAGCAGATACGTCGCCAGGATGGACAGCACGCACAACAGCCCGGCGCGGCCCGGCACCTTCGTCGGGTCCTTGGACTCCTCCCCCAGCGTCAGGCAGGTGTCCCAGCCCCAGAACGCGAATATCGACCCGGTCACACCAACGGCGAAGACGCCGAAGGTAAGTCCGGTGAGTGGGTTGAACCAGTCCAGGTCGAAGGACAGCCCGGCCGGCGCGTCACCGCGACCCACGTGCACCAGCGCCATCACCGCGAACGCCAGCAGCACCACCATCTGGAACCCGACCAGCACGTACTGCACCCGTTCACTGGTGGTGATACCGCGACTGGCAATGGCGGTGGCAATGGCCAGGAACACCAGCGTGGTGGCGATGTTGATGACCTTGTTGCCGGCGAGCTCGGCGATCGGGTGGTGGTTGGTGACCCGGGCGATGAACAGGTAGAAGAACTCGACGGCGATCGCGGCGAGGTTGGACAGGACGATGATCGAGGCCATCACCATGCCCCACCCGCACATCCAGCCGACATACGGGCCAAATGCCTTGGTGGACCACGTGAACGACGCGCCGCAGTCCGGCGCCCGCGAGTTCAATTCGCGGTAGGCGTAGGCAGTCAGGAACATCGGGATGAACCCGGCGATGAAGATCGCCGGCATCTTCAGTCCGACGGCCGCGACGATCAACCCGATGCTCGCCGTCAGCGTGTACCCCGGTGCCACACACGAGATCCCGAGGATCGCACCCGAGAACGTGCCGACCTTGCCTGCGGCCAGCCCCTTGGACACCAGCCCCGCGGAGTGTTCGGCGTCCTCGAGCTTCTGGTGGGACTCGTGTTCCGATGCGGACTCAGCCATGAGCGTCCTCGCCGTCTTTCAGTTCGTCCCGGGGCACAACCACCATCGGCACGTCCAACACCCGCAACATCTTGGCCGCGGTGGAACCGAGGAAGATCCGCCGCGGTGCACTGAGCCGACTGGATCCGACCATGATGATGTCGCCTTCATCCCAGCCCAACTGTTCGACGGCGGCCTCGACGCTGGGACCGTTCACGATCGTGGAGGTCACCGGAAAATCGTCCGGCAGTTCATCTTTGGCGGCTTCCAGCGTCCGCTCCGCGTGCGCGAGTGCGTGTGCCCGGACCGCCTCGGCGTCACCTCGCAGCGAGCCGAAGGTCGGATCGAGCGCCACCAGCGACACCAGCCGCAGTGGGATGCCCGCGGCCCGACTGGCCCGTACCGCGGTGGCGAGCAACAGATCCGAACCCTGGCGTTGACCGATGGCACAGGTGATTTCGTGTACCCGCTCGATCGTCGAATCGCGGGTTCCGCGCGGCGCCACCGCGACCGGAACCGGCGAGGAGTGCAACAGCTCGTTGACCACCGACCCCAGCGAGTAGCTGCCGACCAGTCCCCCGCCGGCACCGCCGACCACGATGGCGATCGCCTCGAACCGCAGCGCCTGGCGGATCAGGCCGTCGGTGAACGACTCGTCGAAGCTCAGATGCGGGTGTGCCACAACGTCGTCGGGCACCAAGGCCAGGGCGTCGTCCAACCAGCCCTGCGCCTGCTCGGCCAGCACTTCCTCGTAGCCGCCGCCTTTGGGCACGGTACCCGGCGGCGCGGTGTCGGGCGGTAGCACGATGCAGATGTTGACCTCGGCACCCAGTGTTCGGGCGAACCGGACCGCCAGGGCCAACGCATCGGCGCCACCGGGAGTGGCCAGATATCCAACGACCAGGTTCACCTGCGTCATCTGCCACCACCCATCCCGGCACCGCGCCGTCCGACCGTAGTGGGTCGATCCTGTCAACCCACCACGCGGTGTGCAGGGCTTCTACGAAATTGCCGGATCGGCTGGATCACTCGGAATACTCGGCGGCGCCGTCCTCGAGTACGAGCCGGGCATCGGCACCGTCGGGCCCGGCGGCCTCGGTGCGGAACACCGCGCGTCCCGGTTCGGTACGCCAGATCGACGTCGTCAGCGTCTCGCCCGGGAACACCGGCGAACTGAACCGCGCCGCCACCGCATGAACCTTCGTGGCATCTCCGCCGCCGAGCGCGGCGACCAGCGCCCGTCCGGCCACGCCGTAGGTGCACAGCCCGTGCAGGATCGGCTTCGGGAAACCGGCGAGATTCTGCGCGAACCAGGGATCGCTGTGCAGCGGGTTGCGGTCCCCGGAGAGCCGGTAGATCAGCGCCTGGTCCTCGCGGGTGGGCAGCACCACCTGAGCGTCGGGTTCACGGTCGGGGATCTGCGGCGCCACCGGACGCTGCCCGGGCTGCCCGCCGAATCCGCCTTCACCCCGAATCACCACGGTGGTAAGGGTTTCCGCGACGACCTCACCGCTGGCCGGATCGGAACCGATGCCCTTGAGCATGACCACCGCGTTCTTGCCTTCGCCCTTGTCCTGGATGTCGGCGACCTCGGAGACCACGGTCAGCTTTCCGGACGGGGGCAGCGGCCGATGCAGCCGGATCTCCTGGGAACCGTGCAGCAGCATGCCGAAGTTGAAGGTGCCGATCTTGAGCGCTGCCGGGAAGGGCGAGCACGCGATCACCGCATACGTCGGCAGTACCTGCTGTTCGATCTCGTGACTGTTCTCGGTGGTGAAGGCAAGGTCATCGGTGCCTGCGCCGACGCCGAGGGCGTACAGCAGGGTGTCGCGGTCGGTCCAGTCGAACGGAATCGGATCGGTCGTCTCGCCAATGGCGTCCGGGTTGAGGGGCATGCGTGCCGACGATAGTTGAGTCGACCGCCCTTGTTGACGTTTGCCCGATCTGGGGCCACGATGGCTCGCATGCGTTATGTCGTTACCGGCGGTACCGGGTTTATTGGTCGCCGAGTGATCACCCGGATTCTGTCCCGCGAGCCCGGCGCCGAGGTGTGGGTGCTGGTGCGCCGCGAGTCGCTGACCCGGTTCGAGCGGCTCGCCCAAGGCTGGGACGAGCGGGTGAAACCGCTGGTCGGCGACCTGACGGCGGCCGACCTCGGCTTGACCGACACCGATATCGCCGAGCTGGGCGACATCTCGCACGTGGTGCACTGTGCGGCCATCTACGACATGACCGTCGGTGAGTCCGAGCAACGGGCCACCAATGTGGACGGCACCCGTGCGGTGATCGAGCTGGCCCGGCGCCTGGACGCCACGTTGCACCACGTGTCCTCGATCGCGGTGGCCGGAAACCATCGGGGCGTGTTCACCGAGGACGATTTCGACGTCGCCCAGGACCTGCCCACGCCGTATCACCAGACCAAGTTCGAGGCCGAACTGCTCGTGCGCTCGACACCGGGCCTGCGCTACCGGGTGTACCGCCCGGCGGTCGTGGTCGGCGATTCGCAGACCGGTGAGATGGACAAGATCGACGGCCCGTACTACTTCTTCGGTGTACTGGCACGTCTCGCCGCGCTTCCCAAGTTCACGCCGATGATGCTGCCCGACTCCGGCCGGACCAACGTCGTGCCGGTGGACTACGTGGTCGACGCGATGGTCGCGCTCATGCATGTCGAAGGCAAGGACGGTGAGACGTTCCATCTCACCGCGCCGAAGACCATCGGGCTGCGCGAGATCTACCGCGGGGTCGCCGCCGAGGCGGGGCTGCCTCCACTACGCGGATCGCTGCCGCGGGCCACCGCGGCTCCGGTGTTGCGAGCCCGGGGACGGGTCAAGGCAGTGCGCAACATCGTCGCCACCCAGCTGGGCATCCCGGGCGAGGTGCTCGACGTCGTCGAGTTGCGGCCGACCTTCACCGCGGACAACGCCACCGCCGCGCTACGCGGTACCGGGATCGCGGTTCCCGAATTCTCTTCTTACGCACCGAAACTCTGGCGATACTGGGCGCAGCACCTCGATCCGGACCGGGCGCGGCGCGACGACCCGTCCGGCCCTCTGGTCGGCAGGCACGTCATCATCACCGGCGCTTCCAGCGGCATCGGCCGGGCCTCGGCAGTCGCCGTCGCCGAACGCGGCGGCTGCGTCTTCGCCCTGGCGCGCAACGGCGACGCACTCGACGACCTGGTCGACGAGATCCGCTCGGCCGGCGGTCAGGCCTACGCATTCACTTGTGACGTCACCGATTCGGCGTCGGTCGAGCACACGGTCAAGGACATCCTCGGCCGGTTCGGCCACGTCGACTACCTGGTGAACAACGCCGGCCGGTCCATCCGACGATCCGTGGTGAATTCGACGGACCGGTTGCACGACTATGAGCGGGTGATGGCGGTCAACTACTTCGGCTCGGTCCGGATGGTGCTGGCGCTGCTGCCACACTGGCGCGAACGCCGGTTCGGCCATGTGGTCAACGTGTCGAGCGCCGGCGTGCAGGCCAACAGCCCGAAGTACAGCGCCTACCTACCGACCAAGGCCGCGCTGGACGCGTTCTCCGAGGTGGTCGGCACCGAGACCCTCTCGGATCACATCACCTTCACCAATATCCATATGCCGCTGGTGAAGACGCCGATGATCGCACCGTCGCGCAAGCTGAACCCGGTGCCCCCGATCTCCGCCGAGCACGCCGCGGCCATGGTGGTGCGCGGTCTGGTGGAAAAGCCGGCCCGGATCGACACCCCACTGGGCACCGTGGCGGATTTCGGTACCTACCTGACCCCGAAACTGTCTCGCCGCGTTCTGCATCAGCTGTATCTGGGCTACCCGGACTCGGCGGCCGCACGTGGGCAGGCCGGCGACGGCACCGACGTTACGACCGGTGGTGAGGCGCAACGACGGCCGAAGCGACCGGTCCGCAGCACCCGAAACATCCGGGTCCCGCGTGCGGTGTCGCGCCCGGTCAAACGGGCAGTGCGATTGGTGCCCGGGGTGCACTGGTAAGTCACGGCGTACCAACCGCTTTCGTACCGGCGCCTCCGGCCGCGCTGTCCCAGGCCAGCATTGCCAGGTCCACGGTGGCATCCATGTCAGCCCGGGGCGCGCCGTCTCTTGCCTGGATCGACAACCCGTGGAGCACGGTGATCAGGAACGACGCGAGCCGTTGCGAGTCCAGATCAGCCGGTAGTTCACCGTCGGCGATGGCCGCCCGGATCCGGGCCTGCAACTGCGCGCGGTCCTCGTCCCGGTACGCCTTGAGCAGATCCCGCAACGCCTCGGTCTCGGTCGAATAGGCGATCCCGGCGAGCACGATCAGGCAACCAGGCGGGCTGTCGGGGTCGGCGTACTGGTGCACGCTGTCGCGCAACATGGCCTCGACCGCGTCTCGAATCGGAACCGGGCGTTGCAGCGCGATCATGAGCGGGGAGCGTTCCGGGGCGCCGTAGTACGCGACCGCCTCGCGGAACAGGTCCTCCTTGGAGCCGAATGTCGCATACAGGCTCGGTGCGTTGAGTCCCATCGCCTCGGTCAGGTCACTCACCCGGGTGCCTTCGTACCCACGCTCCCAGAACACGTCAGTTGCGGCCTGCAGCGCGGTGTCTCGATCGAACGCGCGTGGCCGGCCGCGACGTGCTGTGGGTTGACGGGGCATACGGACAGTCTATATTTGTAGTGTCTATTACAAAATTGATTGGAGCCACGTATGGCGTTGAAAGCATTGACATCCAAGGCCGCACTCATCACCGGTGGCAGCCGCGGAATCGGTGCGGCAATCGCGCGCCGCCTCGCGGCCGAAGGCGCCGACGTGGCCTTCACCTACCACTCATCGCCCGAGCGAGCGGCCGAAGTGGTCGACGCGATCACCGGGTTCGGCGCGAAAGCCCTTGCACTACAACTCGACAGTGCTGCGCCAGACGCCGCACCGCACGCGGTCGATGCCGTCCTCGACGCGTTCGGCCGGCTGGACATCCTGGTGAACAACGCCGGAGTCTTTCCCAACGGTCCGCTGGACCGGGTGAGCGCCGGCGATATCGACCAGGCCATCAACCTCCACATCCGCGCGCCGTTCCTGTTCAGTCAGGCTGCCGCGGCGGCCATGGGCGAGGGCGGCCGGATCATCACGATCGGCAGCAACCTGGCCGACCGCACCCCCTTTCCCGGCGTGACGCTGTATTCGACGACCAAGGCGGCCGTCGGCGCGCTCGCCCGGGGACTGGCCCGTGATCTCGGGCCACGTGGCATCACCGCCAACGTGGTACAGCCGGGCAATACCGACACTGAGATGAATCCGGCCGACAGTCCCGAGGCCATCGCCGACCTCCCGAACATTCCGCTGGGACGCTTCGCGCAGGCCGACGAAATCGCCGCCGCTGTCGCCTACCTCGCCGGTCCGGATGCGCAATACGTGAACGGCACGACCCTGACCGTCGACGGCGGCTACAACGCCTGACGCCCGGGAGGCAACAATGTCATGGTTTCTGCTGGCCTTCGCCGGACTGCTGGAGATCGTCTGGGCGCTGGCCATCAAACAGTCCGAGGGCTTCACCCGACTGTGGCCGAGCGTGGTGTGCGTGATCGCCGCGGTGGTCAGCTTCGTGATCCTGGCCCTGGTGGTCAAACACCTTCCGGTCGGCACGGCGTACGCGGTGTGGGCCGGAATCGGCGCGGTCGGGGTCACCATCGCGGGCGTGGTGCTGTTCGGTGATGCGCTGACACCGCTGCGGATGACGTTCATCGCGTTGATCGTGGTGGGCCTGGTCGGCCTGCGATTTGTTGAGCAGTGAGCCCGCCCACGCTTAAGGTTGGCGACGTGACGTCGCTACCCGTATTCGCCGATGTCGATACCGGTGTCGATGACGCCATGGCGCTGACATATCTGCTCGCCAGCCCTGAAGCCGAGTTGGTCGGTATCGCCTCGACCGGGGGAAATGTTCCGGTGCAACAGGTATGCGCCAACAATCTGGGCCTGCTGGAACTGTGCGGGGTGGCGGGGATACCGGTCTCCAAGGGAGCCGAGCAGCCGTTGAGCGCACCGTTGCGCACCGCCGAGGACACCCACGGGCCACAGGGTCTGGGATACGCGCAATTGCCGAACACCGACCGGCTGCTGACCGCACACGACGCCGCCGAGGCCTGGGTACGCGCTGCACGTGCATACCCGGGTGAATTGATCGGGCTGGCCACAGGCCCCCTGACCAACCTGGCCCTGGCCATGCGCGCCGAACCCACCCTGCCCAAGCTGCTGCGCCGGCTGGTCATCATGGGCGGGGCCTTCGACTACCGAGGCAACACCACGCCGGTGTCGGAGTGGAACATCAGCGTGGATCCCGAGTCCGCCGCCGAGGTGTTCCGCGGTTGGAATGCCGCCTGGGGTCTGGATGAGGCGACACATGTCCCTATCGTGCTGGGCCTCAACCTCACCGAGAACATCGCGTTGACTCCCGCGCTGCTGAACCGACTGGCGGCCGCGTCCGGCTCGCCGTCGGCACTGATGAGTGTGCTCGACGAGCGGGGCACCCGGTCCACGGCGGACAACCCGTTGATCCGCGTGCTCGAAGACGCCATGCGGTTCTACTTCGAGTTCCACTTCGACACCGGCGACGGGTACCTGGCGCACCTGCACGATCCCCTGGCCGCCGCGGTCGCGCTGGATCCGGAATTGGTGAGCTGCCGGGAAACCACGGTCGATGTAGAGCTGAGCGGCACCCTGACCCGCGGTATGACGGTGGCCGACTGGCGCGGACACTGGGGCCGTCCGCCCAATGCGCTCGTCGGCACGGAGGTCGACCCGACGGTGTTCTTCGACCGGTTCATCAGCCGGGTCGGGGAGTTCGCGCAACGCCCGAGCTGATCCGGCCCAGACCCTCATTCATAGGCACCCTCCAGATACCACCGGCGCTGCCGGTAACACAGCAGCAGAGCCAGGTCTCCTTCGCCGGCCCCCTCGTGACCCCCCAGCAGCACCTGGACCCGCGCGGTGCGCCCGGCCCCTCGGTTCTCCGGATCCCACCACCGCTCGTCGACCGGCCACGGCCCCGCCCACCAGCGCAGCCTGCCGTCACGCTGGCCGGCGCCGGCCAGCTGCGCCGGGTCGGACGAGAACAACCCGCGGCTGGTGACCCGGACCGGGTTTCCTTGTACGTCAAGAAGTTCCACTGGATCATCGAGCAGTACGGTCGGTGAGGGCTCGGGAAGCTGGCCGGGCCAGGGCTGCCGCGGATCGGCTCGCGGTACCTGCTCATCCCCCAACGGCGTGAAGGTGATGCGCTCGGCAGGCCCGCGGCCGCCGCTGAGCACCGGCACCTTTACCGCTTCCGGCCCGAGCAGACCCTGGACCCGCAGCAGCGCACGCCGGGCCCGCAACCGGTCTTCCTCCCCGATCCCGCCCCACAGCGGCAACTGCAGCGCCGCGGCGGACACCACCTCCACCGGGCGCAGGCGCAGCACCGTGACCGGGGCCGTGGGCCGCTCGGAAGTGCGGCGGTTCAGCCAGCCGTCCAGCTGCCAGCGCACCCGGTCGGCGGTGGCATCCTCGGTCAACGGTTCAGCGCACCGCCAGACCCGTTCCAGCTCTTCACCATTGGCGGTGACGGCATGGATGGCCAACCGGGTACAGCCGACCCCGGCCGCCTCCAGATGACGATGCAGATCACTGGCCAGTGACCGTCCCGCGAAGGCTGCGGCATCCACCCGTTCGATCGGCGGGTCACAGTTCATCACCGCATCAAGTTCGATGGCCGGATCCCGTCCGGAGGGGCCACGGTCCGGCTCCCCACAGGCAAACCGGTGCGCCGTCACCGCATCCGCGCCGAACCGGGAGGCGACATCGGTACGGGACAACTCGGCGAACTGCCCAAGGGTTCGGATACCCATCCGCCACAACAGGTCTGCCAAGTCCTCACGGCCGGGAGCGGCCAGGGCCGGTTCGGTGGCCAACTGCCGGATCGACAGGCCAGAAAGAAACAGCGCGTCGTTACCGGGTTCGACGATGCAACCCGCCCGAGCGGCGAAGACAGCGGTGGAAAGTTGATCGGCGATACCGACCTGACATTCGGCCCCCGCCGCGGCGACGGCGTCGATCAATCGTTCGGCCGCCACCGGTTCGGACCCGAAGTACCGTGCCGCGCCGCGTACCGAGAGCACCAGCAGTCCCGGACGCAGCACCTCGGCGCGCGGCACCAGATCGTCGACGGCAAGCGTCACGTTCTCGAAATGGCGGGCATCCCTGGCCGGGTCGGCGGTGACGACATGCAGTTGTGGGCACCGGGCCTGCGCCTCGCGGCGGCGCAGCCCGCGTCGGACCCCGGCCGCACGCGCCGACGCCGAGCAGGCGATCACCCGGTTGGCCAAAGTGACCGCGACCGGCACCGTCGACGTCAGGCCTGCCGCCGTCGCCGCGGCCACCGCGGGCCAGTCCATACACCAGAGGGCCAGGACCCTGGAATCCGCGGGCATGAGCTATCCGCCTGCCGCGCAAGCCGGTCCGACGCCTCGACCACGGGCCCGCATGGCCAGCCGGACCCGGCTGATCCGACCGCGCCCGGGCACCGGGACACCCCGGTCGGCACCGACCACCTCATAGCCGGACACCCGGGCCTCCAGCCGAGCCGACGCGCCCTGCCAGTCACCATCGGTGACCAGCAGGGTGCAGCCCTTCTGCCGGGCCCGCGCCACCATCACCCGGGCCCGGCTCGGCGGCACCGAACGCCCACCCAACCCGAGCACCACCAGATCCATCCCGTCCATCAGCACCGCGGCCACCTCGACGGGATCGGCGCCCGGGTCGGGGATCACCGCGAGCCGGCTCAGATCGGCGCCCATCTCCACTGCGGCCAGCAGGCCGACATCGGGTTGACCGATGATCACCGCGTGCCCACCTGCAGCCGTCACCGCCGCCACCATCCCCAGCGACAGCGACCGGGCACCCGCGGCCACCGCGACGGACCCGCGTGGCAGCATCGTCGGCAGGCCCTCGGGCAGCGTCTCAACCAGCGCCTCAGGCGGCTCCAGCAAAGATTCTGGAGCCGGGACCACCGCCGACGACCTGGGCACACCGCGATGTACCGGGCCGACCTTCCCGGACACGGAGGCAATCTTGCGCCGGAGGTGTTCTACCTGTTCGGAGCGGGTAAGCAGGCGTAAATCGAGCTCTGCCGCAGCAGTCACAACAACACCTCCCGCACCATCTGCCCATCACCATTTTCGAATATATGTTCGATCGCTCGAGTAAACACCCACCCCCCGACAGCGTCAAGCTGCGAGAGCCGGCCACCGACCCCCCAGGACAAGGCCCCCCGTAATGGCTCTGCACCCGCGCGGACCTTGGGTTAGAGTTCCGTTCACCAGAACCCGCTTCGGGATGGGACTGGCCACAACTTGCGTTGCAGGTAGTGGGAATCCACTGCGATTCGCCGAAGGCCAAGTTCTGTAACAGCACGGGGGACAGTGAGGACAGCATCATGAAGTCTGGGCAGTTGACTCGTCGGCTCACCGTCATCGTGGGCGGTGCGGCAGTCATCGGGATGATCTCGTTCACCGCGGCGTGCGGTACCGAGGAGAAGAAGGGTCCCGAGACCACCACGCCAACCACCACGACGACGACCACCACCACCACGCCGGCCGCTCCCGCCCCGCCACCTTCGGTCGAGCCGACCGAGAAGTCGATCAACCCCACCGGCGGCAATCTGTTCACGCCTGACGTGAAGGCACCGCCGGCGCCGACCGGCATCCCCGGCACCCACCGCTAGGTCGCGGGAGCGCAGAAAGTCGGTCGTTCGCCCATGGCGGGGATGAACATCGCCCCCGGACGGGCGTTACTGGCGCTGATCCTGTTCAGCGCCCTGCTGGTCTCCGACCTGCGAGCCGGCCCCGCCACAGGCGATCGGGCGTACGGTCCCACGCAAATTACGGGACCGTACGCCCAACTGCTTTCTGCCTCAACGGATCTCGGACCCGCCGAGAGCGGCTCGGCACAGCTGACCATGACGCTGCACGGCATCACCCGACCGGCTGCGCTGTTCGGGTGGGCCGAGGAGCATTCGCTGTCGGTCCGGTGGCGACCCGGTGATGCCTGGGCGATCGCCGAAGGCCGATCCGCCGCGATGGCAACCGCTTTCGGCGTGGACATCCACGACTACCGCGGCCTACGCGGTCAGGAGTTCTATGCCTCACCGCAGCAGCCGTCGGTACCCGAACCACTGACCGGGGAGGTCTCCGGAGTCGGCCGCATCCTGGGCTACACGCCGTACCGGATGTCGCTGCCGGACCTGCGGAACCTGCCTATCGATGTTCCGGACCAGGGGTTGACGCCGCAGGCGGTGCTCAACACCTACAACCTCACCAACCTGGCGAAACAGGGGTTCACCGGCAAGGGCACCACCATCGTGTTCTTCGCATTCGACGGTTTCGATCAGGCCGATCTGGACACGTTCGCCACCACCTTCGGCCTGCCCAGGTTCACTCCCACCGTGGTCGGCGGGCAACCGAGTGCCCCGCACGGTGAGACCACGATGGACCTGCAGGTCGCCCACGCCATCGCCCCTGATGCACAGAAGGTCGTGGTCAACGCCCGGCCGACCGTTCAGGGGGACGGCGCCTACGAGAAGATCGGGAAGATGCTGGAGTCCGCGGACCAGCAGTTCCCCGGCGCAGTGTGGAGTTTCTCGATCGGCTGGGGCTGCGACAAGTTGATCACCGCAGCCGATCTCGCCCCCGTCCGCTCGGCACTGGTCACCGCACACACCCACGGCACCACGGCATTCAACGCCAGCGGTGACCTGGCCGGCCTGGAATGCAAAGGCGGACAAGACTGGTCGTCCGCACCCGAAGAAGATGACATCGGCCTGGACTCAGTGGCCTCCCTGCCGGAGATCACCGATGTCGGCGGCACGACGCTGTCCACCGACGCCGACGGCGGCTGGCTGGCCGAGCAGGCCTGGTTCGACGTCCCGCTGTCGCAGGGCACCGGCGGCGGGGTGTCCTCACTGTTCGACCGCCCCGAGTGGCAGCACGGACTGTCCGCACCCGGCGATCGCGGGGAGCAACGGCGACTGACCCCGGATGTGGCCGCCGTGGCCGACCCGTTCACGGGCGTGAAAATCGTTCTGAACGGCCAGGTTCTGGTCGGCGGAGGCACATCGCAGTCCGCCCCGTTGTGGGCCGGGATGGCCGCGGTGATGAATCAGTACCTGATCGCCAACGGCGGCCGCGCCCTCGGCGATCTCAATCCCCAGCTGTACAAGATCGCCAAAGGAGCACCGCTGCCGGCTTTCCGTGATGTCGATCTCGGCGGCAATGCGGTGGCCACCGCCGCACCCGGCTACGACCTGGTGACCGGGCTGGGCTCGCCTGACGTGGAGAACCTCGTCAAGAACCTGCTCGTCCTGCAGAAGGCGAACCGATGACCGACACGCCTGACGACACCGACGTCCCCACCACCGAGTGCCGCGTCTGCAAGGTCGACGTGCCCGACGGCAAATTCTGTGGGCTGTGCGGGGTACCGATCGACAAGGAGCGAGGAGACGGACCGGAATGGTTGCGCCTCAGTGCATCCTGCGTCGCCCCCGACGAGCATCTGCTGCGCCCGTCGATCACCAGCTCGCTGTTCCCCCACCTGTCGCACCAATCCCGCACCCCGTTCCGCGTCGCGATGCTGGTCCTGTTGGCCGGGTTGGTGGCGTGCGCGCTGCTGCGGCTGCCCGCAGCCCTGATCGCGGTCGCTGCGCTCGGCCTTCCACTGCTGTTCCTGATCTATCTCTATGAGTCCGACGCCTTCCGCGACCTGCGCCGCGCCAATCTGGTGCTGACCATCGTGCTGGGAATCGCACTGGGAGTCGGATGGGTGCTTCTCACCGGCCATGTCATGGCCAAGTCCTACGGCGTCCCGCTCGGTGCCGGGGTGACCGGTTTCCGGATCATGCGCAACGGCTTGGGGATTCCGCTGGGCGGTGCGGCCCTGATGCTGGTGCCCGCTGTCGTGGTCCGGATCACTCGACCGGCCAGCCGGGAATCGTTGGACGGCTTCATGATCGGCGCGCTCGGTGCGACAGCCTTCACCGCGGCCGCCACCCTGACCCGGCTGGCACCGCAGCTCACCGCCGGCATGGTGGCGCGTAACCGCCCGATGTCCGGCCTGATCGTCGAGGCCGGGATACGCGGTGTTGCCGTGCCTTTGACCGCAGCATCCATCGGCGGTCTGATCGGTGCGGCGCTGTGGTTCACCCGCCCCGCCACCAAGATCGACAAACATGTCGGCTATGTCCGGCTGGTGATGTTCTCCTGCGCGTTTGCGGTGCTGATCATCTACACCGGGCTGGGTCTGGTCGATGTTGCCCGTATCCCCCAGTGGATCCAGCTGGCGGTGCACATCACGGTGGCAATGATGGCGCTACTGGCGCTGCGCGTCGGTCTGCATCTGGCGCTGCTGCACGAAGCACAGGACGAGATCGCCTCCGACCAACCCATCTTCTGCCCGCGCTGCGGCCACGTCGTGCCCGACATGTCGTTCTGCCCGCACTGCGGTGCGGCCACCCATGCCTCGTCACGCACGTCCAGAGAAGAGCGTCGTGAGCACCGGCCGGTGCGTGACCCGGGATGAGCACGTTCTTTCCCGGCTATGCGGTACCTATTTCCACCGGCCGCACCCGGGCCATCCGCAAGACCTCGGCACTGAAAGTGCTGGCGGTCCTGGGTACGGGAATCGCCCTGGTTGCCGGCACGCTCGCCTGGGTCTCCCATGCGACGAGCAAGCCACCGGTGCGATACATGTGCCCGCCCGAGTGCGGACAACCCCCGACCGGGCAGGCGGTAGCGATCAATCCGGTGTTCACCGCCCCCGACGGCAGCTTTTCGGTGTCCTACCCGGTGGCGTCCTCGGCCTACAAGGTCACCGCCAACCCCACCGGTGTCACCGCGGAATTCCAGGCCGGTGACGGTGGCATGCTCCAGTTGTTCAGTGAGCCGGCCGGTGGACGCAACGCCGAGGACATCGCCAATTCTCTTGTCAAAAAGACATTTCCGGATACCAAGACGGCCTACGACATCCCCAACGCGATGGTCGGTTACCACCCCGGGTTCGGCCTGGTCGCCGACTGCTGGCCACAGGGCGCCACGAGTAACTACATGCGGATGCGGGTGCTGGTGTTGGTCGCGGTCAAAGACGACCTCGCCCTCATCGCATCGGCCGTCGGACCCTACCGGGAATTCGGCCCTGGCTCAGGGGCCAGCAAGCCCTCGGGCGCCAACCTGCAGCTGGCCCTGGACATGGGCAAATACGTCAACAGTTTCCGCTGGCGCGGGGACCCCAACCGCTGACCCCCGCGGTAGACGCGCCCGCTGCCGCGACCAGAAAACCTCGCAATTGACGTCCGCGCCGGAGCGCACTGGGCTAGGGTTTGCTGGCAGACCCTGTTCGGGGCCTGTTTCTGTATCGTCCGCGGGGGACAGTGAGGACTAATCATGAGGTCAGGCCCATCAACTCGTCGCCTCGCAGTCGCCGCAGCCTCCGCCGCGATCATCGGGATGGTCGGACTCAGTGCTTGCGGTACCGGCGAGAAAGCGCCCGAGACCACGAGCCCCACCCCGACCACCACGACAACGACGACGACCACGCCGTCGGCCCCACCGCCCGTGGCCCCCACCGAGAAGCAGGTCACCCCCGGTGGCGCCAACAGCTTCACGCCCACCCACGTGGAACCGCCCGGGCCACCCACCGGGCGTCACGGGATCGGCAGCCCCCACCGGCAGTAGCACCGTCGGAAATCGGCCGCTGACCCTGCGGCCACTCACGCCATGAGCACCGTCGATTGCCGAGCATGCCGAACCGATGTTCCGGCGGGCACATTCTGCGGACGGTGCGGTGCATACCTGGACCCGTCACGGGGTAGACCCGGGTGGTTACGAATCCGGGCGTACTGTGCGGGCCGCGAGCATCTGCTGCGGCCGTCGGCGGTCAGTTCGCTGTTCCCACAGCTACCGCAACATTCGCGCGCACCGTTCCGGCTGGCAGTGGGTGCGCTGGTGATCGCAGTGGTCGCTTGCGCACTGCTACGACTGCCGGCGGCGATGAACGCGTTCGCCGCATTCGGCGTGCCGCTCCTGTTCGTCGCGTATCTACGGAGATCCGTTGTCTCTCCGGATGTTCCGGTACGCACACTGCTGCCGACCGCCGTCCTGGGAGCCACGCTGGGCGCCGCCTGGACATTGACGACCGGAGCCGCAGTGGCCAGGGAGTACGACATGCCGATGGGCGTCGATGTGCCGCAGTTGCGGATGATGCGCGACGGTCTGGGTATCCCGCTCGGCGCCATGCTGTTGATGCTCACCCCAGTGGTGGCGATCCGCCTGCTCGGGCGGCGAACACGAGACCCGTTGGGCGGCTTTGCCATCGGTGCGCTCGGCGCCCTTGCGTTCACCGCGGCTGCCACGCTGAGCCGACTGGCTCCGCAATTCGACGACGGGATGGTGGACCACGACCGGCCGCTCAGCGGGCTGTTGGTACAGGCCGGCATCCAGGCGGTGGCGGTGCCGTTGACCGCCGCGGCCGCCGGTGCCCTCGTCGGCATCGCCCTGTGGTTCACCCCGGCGCCGGACAAAGCGCGGGTCCGCACGGCCGTGCTGCTGACGGCCGCATCCGTCCCAGCCTGCTATGCGATTCTCGGTCTGATCGACATCGCGCCGGTGTCACAGATCTTGGTGCTGGCAGTGCATTTGGCCGTGATGGTGTTGGCAATGCTGGCACTGCGAGTCGGTCTGCAGCTCGCATTGCTCCACGGAGCGCACGACGCCGTTCCCGATGACGGACCCCTGTCGTGCCCACAATGCGACCACCCCGATTCCGCCATGGCGTTCTGCCCGAACTGCGGGTCCGCGGTCCGGGCGTTGTCGCGACCGGTGTACGGGGCCGGCGACCGCCGGCTACTGGGGGCCTGGGGTGCCGGGGTCGCAACAGTGGCAGCGGGCCTCGCCGGGGTGTCGGCATTGGTCAGCCACGCACCCGCGCTCTACGCATGCCCGCCGGACTGCGGCACTCCGCCGACGGCCGAACCGGTGGCGGCCAATCCCCGCTTCACCGCCTCGGACGGCGCGTTCTCCGTCGCGTATCCGGCCGCCGGTGCGGCCTACTCGGTCACCACCGCCGACGACGGTGTCACGGCGGATTTCCTGGCCGGAGACGGCGGCACGATGCAACTCATCGGCAGGCCCGCGACCGGACGAACGCCGAAGGAGATCGCCACCGCTCTGGTCGATGACACGTATCCCGATTCCGACGTCGACTACGAGATCCCGAATGCCATGGTCGGCTATCAGCTCGGATACGGGATGGTCCTCGACAACTGGCCGCAAAACGCCACCGGTGACTACATGCGGATACGGGTTGTCATCGTGGCCGCGGTCAAGAACGACCTGGCACTGATCGCCGTCGCCACCGGCCCCTATCACGCCTTCGGCCCCGATTTCGGCCCCGGCATTCCGTCCGGTGCCGATTTGGACCTGGCGCAAGATATGGGCAAGTACGTCAACAGTTTTCGGTGGCGCGGCGACCCGGCCCGCTGAGCCGAATCAAACATCACCATCACCAATTGGTGACATTGACAAATGTCATCAATTGCTGATGTACTCCTCGCACGCTTCGACGAGGAGGCCCCATGTCCGGAACCACCGGAATTCCCCCGGCCCAACGCGGATCCTTGCGATCCCGCAGCGCGTCCACAGTGAGCAGCCTCACCCTGCGCCAGGTCAGCGCCGCTCTGCCGCCGGACACCGGCTGGGGCCTGTGGACTTCCCGCAGACTGATCGCCCGGATCATGGCCACCTTCGGGCCGTCACTGTCGGGCACCCGCGTCGAACACGTCGACGTACGCATGGCCGACGGTCGACGCGTCGTGGGTGAATGGGTGCGCGGCCCCGGAGTGACCGAAGGTGAACGCGCCATCTACTACCTCCACGGCAGCGGATTCGCGCTGTGCTCGCCGCGGACCCACCGTCGGCTCACCGCCTGGCTGTCGCGCCTGACCGGACTGCCCGTGTTCTGTATCGACTACCGGCTGGCTCCCGAACACCGGTTCCCCGCCGCCGCCAACGACGTTCGCGCGGGCTGGGACTGGCTCTGCACCGAACGCGGGCTCCATCCCGGCCGCATCGTGATGGCGGGCGATTCCGCGGGCGGACACCTCGCCGTGGATCTGCTGCTGCAACCCGATGTCGTCCACCCCGCCGGGCTGGTGCTGTTCTCCCCGCTGATCGATCTGACGTTCGCCCTCGCGCGTGGCCGCGAGAGCCTGCGCCCGGACCCCGCGATTCGCGTCGCCGATGCTGCCCGCCTGGTCGAGTTGTATTGCGGGAGAGTTGATGTCAGCCATCCGAAACTGAAACTGGACGTCGCGGGCGGGCGACAGTTACCGCGGGCCCTGATCCAGGCCGGCGGCGCCGAGATGCTGCTTGCCGACGCCCGCTCGCTCGACGCGGACATCCGCGCTGCCGGGGGCGATGCCGAACTGCAAGTGTGGCCCGACCAGGTGCACGTCTTCCAGGCCCTACCCCGGCTCAGTCCGGAGGCCGCCCCAGCCGTGCAACAAGCCGCAGGATTCATCTCGGAATCCCTGCGCTGCAACACCATCGAGAACAACATCGAGGTCGCCGGGTGAACATCTTCGGATCGAGCCGCAAGCGCAGCCGGTACGCCGACGCGGTTGTCACCGGTGCGGGCAGCGGGATCGGCGCCGCCTTCGCACGCGAACTGGCTACGCGCGGTGGTCGGGTGGTGTGCAGCGACATCGACGAGGCCGCCGCCCGCGCCACCGCCGAGGCCATCACCGCCGAGGGAGGGCAGGCCACCGCGGTGCGCTGCGACGTCTCGCGGATCGAGGAAGTCACCCACCTTGCCGACGCCGCGCAAGCCTGGTTCGGCGGACCACCCTCCCTCGTCGTCAACAACGCCGGCGTCGGGGCCGGCGGACAACCCATCGGCGACACCAGCATCGACGACTGGAACTGGGTGCTCGGCATCAACCTGTGGGGGCCGATCCACGGTTGCCACGTGTTTACGCCGATCCTGCGTGCCGCGGACACGGACCAACCACGCGGCATCATCAATGTCGCTTCCGCCGCGGCATTCGGCGCTGCCCCGGGAATGGCCGCCTACAACGTCAGCAAGGCCGGGACGCTGTCGCTGTCGGAGACCCTGGCCGCAGAACTGTCCGGCACCGGCATCAACGTCACAGTGCTGTGTCCGACGTTCGTCAAGACCAACATCGTCGAAGCCGGCCGGATCACAGCCCAATCGACGCAGCTGGCCGACCGGCTGATGCGCTGGACCGGGTTCTCCCCCGAGCGCGTCGCCCGCATGTGCCTGGACACCA
Organism: Mycobacterium sp. DL99; assembly: GCF_004762045.1. Lineage (GTDB taxonomy): Bacteria > Actinomycetota > Actinomycetes > Mycobacteriales > Mycobacteriaceae > Mycobacterium. The sequence continues at coordinate 1,704,076 of NZ_SJOM01000007.1, read as the reverse complement.
ACGACCGTGGCGGCCTGTACTGCATGCCGCAACCGGACGCCCGGATCGGTTGGGGCATAAAACGACTCACCCCGACGGTGTACACCCGCACGGTCGGCCTTGCCACCCGCATCAGCAGTTCTGAGGAGGTTTCGTAATGACGATGGACATGGAACGAATGCTGGCGAAGATCAAGGACCGCCAGTGGGCCCTGGCCGACATCGACTGGGATGCACCGGGGGCCGAGACCATCACCGACGAGATGCGGCCGAAACTCAAGGCTTTCATGGCCGATCTGTGCTGGATCGAGAATGTCGGTGCGCGTGGGTTCGCCGCGCTGGCCAAGAAGGCGCCGACCCCGACCATCGCCGAGATCTACCGCTACTTCCACGCCGAGGAGCAGCGGCACGCCAATGCCGAGCTGGCCCTGATGAAGCGCTGGGGCATGCTCGAAGACGGCGAGATGCCCGAACCGAACGTCAACATCCGGTTGGCCATCGAGTGGCTGGACACCTTCTCCGACAACATGTCTCTGTCGGTCCTCGGTACCGTCATCCCGATGCTCGAGGTGGCTCTCGACGGAGCACTGCTGAAGTTCCTGCTCGAAGAGGTCGACGACCCCGTGTGTCACCAGGTCTTCGAGAAGATCAACAACGACGAATCCCGCCATATCGCGGTTGATTTCGAGGTTCTCGACATGATCGGCAACTCCACCGCGCGGAGACTGGCGGTCGAATTCGTCGGCAACGTGGCTTCTCCCGGAGTGATCATCGGCACGTTGATGTATGTCCCGCTGCTCAACCGGATGCGCAACAACATCGTCGACATGGGCCTGCAACCGGAGAAGCTGTACAAGGCGATGATGCGTTTCAAGGAGATCGGAGGCCGCGGTGAGCACACCTGGCGGGTCCCGACCTATCAGCTGCTCAAGCTGCACGGCCGGATGGTCACCAACCCACGCCACCCCTATCACTGGATCGCCAATCCCATGGTGTGGGCCTCCGACCGCTATCCGAAGACGCTGCTGCGGCCGATCCCCTCTTGGTTCAAAGAACTGACCCACGAGCCGGCGGCCTGACATGGCGAATCGGACTTACGACACGCTGATCGTCGGCGCCGGGTTCACCGGCATCGGCACCGCGATCAAGCTCATCGAGGCCGGAGTCGATGACTTCGTCATCCTGGACCGTTCGGACCGCGTCGGCGGGACGTGGCGCGACAACACCTATCCCGGTGCGGCATGCGATATTCCGTCGCTGCTGTACTCGTTCTCGTTCGTCAAGAACCCGGACTGGTCGCGGGCCTATTCCCCGGCCGGCGAGATTCGTCAGCACATCGAGGACATGGTCGACGCGTTCGACCTGCGCCGGCGGATCCAGTTCGGTATCGAGGTCGACGGTCTGTCGTTCGATGAAGCCGACGGGGTCTGGACGGTCAAGACAACTGGCCGCAAGCGTTTTCGGGCCCGGACAGTGGTACTGGCCTCCGGTCCCCTGCCCGACCACAAGTGGCCCGACATCCGCGGACTGGACACCTATCAGGGCCACAAGATCCACAGCGCGAACTGGGATCACGACTACGACTTCACCGGCAAGCGCGTCGCCGTCATCGGCACCGGAGCCAGCGCCGTACAGATCATCCCGGAGCTGGTGAAGACCGCAGGCTTCGTCAAGGTGTTCCAACGCACTCCAGGGTGGGTGATCCCGCGTCTGGACATCGCCACTCCCCCGGCCGCGCGCACGTTGTTCACGAAAGTACCTGCCGTCCAACAGCTCGCCCGCCAGATCCTGTTCTGGGGTCATGAGGCGAGCGCGACGGCGATGGTGTGGGACACCCCGCTGACGGGCCTGGTCGCGCGGCTCGGCAAGGCGCATCTACGCCGGCAGGTTTCCGACCCGTGGCTGCGCAGGCAGCTCACCCCGGATTTCACCCCCGGCTGTAAACGCATGCTGGTCTCCAGCGATTACTACCCGGCGCTGCAGCGCGACAACTGCAAGCTGATCGACTGGCCGATCGCCACGATGAGCCCGGTGGGTATCCGTACCAGCGACGGCATCGAACACCACCTCGACGCGATCGTGTTCGCCACCGGCTTCGACGTCCATCTCACCGGTCCGCCGTATCCCGTCACCGGTCTCGGCGGCCGGTCGCTGGCCGATGAATGGACAGGCGGCGCCCAGGCCTACAAGAGCATCAACGTCCACGGGTACCCGAACCTGTTCCTGATGACCGGCCCCAACTCGGGGCCGGGCCACAACTCACTGCTCGTCTACGTCGAGGGCCAGATCGACTACGCCGTCGCCGGTATCCGCACGATCCTGCGCAAGAATCTGCGATATCTCGACGTGCGCGCCGACGTCCAGGAGCGCCACAACACCCGGTTGCAGCGGCGACTGACGAAAACCACCTGGATGTCAGGGTGCACCAGCTGGTACCTGACCGCGGACGGATTCAACGCGTCGATGTATCCCGGAACCGCCACCCAGTATCTTCGACAGATGCGGGATTTCCGGCTCGGTGACTACGACGTGGCACGCGACGCACGTGTCGCGATCAGCTCCTCGGCCTGATGGCGGCCAAGCAGCCCCGGCAGTCGGCGGGCGCCATCTCGACGATCCTCACCGGTCTGCGCCGGGCCCCCCGGCAGATCCGGCGCGGATCGCGCGACGTCATCGAAACGGCGGTGGCCCAACTCTTCGACGCCGCCGTGCAGCCGCACGGCGTCGCGGCGTCCGGCGAATACCGCATCGACGAACTCGCGCGGCTGGCCGACACCACCACCCGCAACATTCGGGTGTACCGCGACCGGGGACTGCTGCACCCACCGCTGCGGGTCGGCCGGATCGCGTTGTTCAACGACACCCACCTGACCCGGCTGCGGCTGATCACCTCGATGCTGGATCGGGGCTACAACATCGCGCACGTCCACGAGATGCTCAGCGCATGGGAGCAGGGCAAGGACATCGGGGACGTCCTCGGGCTGGAGGACGCCATCGCCGGCAACTGGGCGACCGAGAAGCCCGAACGCATGCCGCTCGCCGATGCGAAACGTCTGGTCGATGACGACGCTGCCTTCGACCGGCTGGTCGGCAACGGCGTGATCAAGCTCGAGAAGTCATCGGGTGAGGCAATCATCGTGCGGCCCAAGCTGATCGAGGCATTCAACGAGGTGCGGCAGTACGGTGTCCCGATCGACACATTGATCAACGTGCACGAGCAGGTGGTGCCGCTCCTCGACCAGATCAGCTCGATCCTGGTGCAGGCCGGGGTGGATCAGGTGTCCGAGAAGATCAAGCCCGGCGAGTCGCTGCCGGCGGATACCGAAGTGGCCGAACTGATCACGATGCTGATTCAATTCCGGACCCAGGCGGTGTCCGCGGTCAGCGCGACACTGGCCGCCTCGATCGAGTCGACCATCGAATCGGTCGTCAGTCAGATGCTGACCGAGTACGTCGAGAACGCTGCCACCAACCCCGGCGAGCGGACGTGACCGCGGCCCGAAACCCGCGGAAATCAAACGCCCGCCGTGCGGATGACGCCCTATGGCCTGTCAGTTGTTTTGCCGCACTTTGTTCCTGAAGTCCGCATAGTACTGCCGACCGTACTCATTGTTCGCGGATTGCATCTTCTTTTCCAGATACTGCACCACCGCGCCTCGGTGTTGTTCCGGAATATCGTCGCCATATAAGTCAAGCACCACCTCGAAGGATCGTTCGGCAACCTTCTTCGGAGACAAGCTCTTTATGCCGATGAAGTAATCCCACTTATTCTCTTCACTGGCCATAAACGTGCGCATGCGAGGAAGGAAGATCGCAACGTACGGCCCGACGTTATTTCTGCGAGCATTCGACAACATCAAGTCGTAGATTTCGGAGGTTTCCTGCAAGCCATACCGTTGAAGCATGTTACCGATCGCAGAGATGACCAGAATCGTCAGCTTGTCGTCATTCGGGCGAGCCTTCTGAATGCTCAGAAGCAACCGCGCGAATTCGCCATCCTCGAACAGTTCACGATAATACTGCGAGCGTTCCGCTCTTACCGCTCTGTCATATTTTGCAACAGCTGTCGACAATTCCTGGTCATTCAGGCTCCGCCAAGACCGGATCACGTCTTTGGCAAGGCGTATTTCCTCGAGGTTCTTTCTGATCTTCGCGGGGATGGTGTTGTTCTCAGACAAAGGGTTGCCAACCAATGCCCGGCGCGCCCCGTCATTCCCACTCGATGGTGCCCGGCGGCTTGCTGGTGACATCCAGCACCACCCGGTTGACCTCGGGCACCTCATTGGTGATCCGGGTCGAAATCCGTTCCAGCACTTCGTAAGGCACCCGGGTCCAGTCCGCGGTCATGGCGTCCTCACTGGACACCGGGCGCAACACGATCGGGTGACCGTAGGTGCGTCCGTCCCCCTGCACACCGACCGATCGCACGTCGGCCAGCAGCACCACCGGGCACTGCCAGATCTGCTGGTCCAGGCCGGCGGCGGTGAGTTCCTCGCGGGCGATCGCATCGGCACGGCGCAGCGTGTCGAGCCGGTCGGCCGTCACCTCGCCCACGATCCGGATGCCCAGACCCGGGCCCGGGAAGGGTTGGCGGCCAACGATTTCCTCCGGCAGGCCCAATTCCCGGCCGACCGCGCGCACCTCGTCCTTGAACAAGAGTCGCAGCGGCTCGACGAGCTTGAACTTCAGATCGTCGGGCAGCCCACCGACATTGTGGTGGCTCTTGATGTTGGCCGTGCCGGTGCCGCCGCCGGATTCCACGACGTCGGGATACAGCGTGCCCTGCACCAGGAACTCGATCTCGCCCTCGCTCGCGCCCAAGGTGTCGCGAACCACCCGCTCGAACGCCCGGATGAACTCGCGGCCGATGATCTTGCGCTTGCCCTCGGGGTTGGTCACCCCGGACAGTGCCTCGAGGAAGCGATCAGCGACGTCGAGGGTGACCAGTTTCGCACCGGTCGCCGCGACGAAGTCACGCTCGACCTGCGCGCGCTCCCCCGCCCGCAGCAGGCCGTGGTCGACGAACACACATGTCAATCGGTCTCCGATGGCGCGCTGGACCAACGCGGCCGCCACCGCGGAGTCGACGCCGCCCGACAATGCGCAGATGGCCTGGCCGTCGCCGATCTGGGCCCGCACCGCCTCGATCAGCTGATCGGCGATATTGGCGGCGGTCCACGTCGCACCGATGCCGGCGAATTCATGCAGGAAGCGGCTCAGCACCTGCTGGCCGTGCGGTGAATGCAGCACCTCGGGGTGGTACTGCACGCCGGCAAGCCGGCGGGCCCGGTTCTCGAAGCCGGCGACAGGGGCGCCGGCGCTGGAGGCGATCACGTTGAACCCATCCGGCGCCGCGGTGACCGCGTCGCCGTGGCTCATCCACACCGGCTGGGTGCCCGGCAGTTCGGCATGCAGGTCACCACCCGATACATTCAGCTCGGTACGTCCATACTCGCTGGTCCCGGTGTGTTCGACGGTGCCGCCGAGCGCCTGGGCCATGGCCTGGAAGCCGTAGCAGATGCCGAACACCGGGACGTCGAGATCGAACAACGCGGGGTCCAGTCGTGGGGCGCCCTCGGCATAGACACTGGCCGGGCCGCCCGACAACACGATGGCCTGCGGATCCTTGGCCTTGATCTCCTCGACCGTGGTGGTGTGCGGGATGACCTCAGAAAACACCCGCGCCTCACGGACCCGGCGAGCGATCAGCTGTGCGTACTGAGCGCCGAAGTCGACGACGAGGACAGGACGGGGAGATGCAGACGTCACCGCAACAGTCTAGTGGGCAGGTCAGAGCGTGCTCGCGGCGCCGGAAATCTCGGCAGATGGCACCTGTGAGCGGGTCCTATACTTCGGGTCGACGATCTTCCAGGGGGAGGTAGCGCCATGCCACTGCAGTGGGTTCTCGAAGGGTTCCACCCCGATACCGAACAACTGGTTCACGACTACCCGCTGCCCCGCTTGACTCCAGCAGCAATACGCCAGATCTTGAATGTGCCCGAAGACATTCCGATCGAGCCCTTTAGCTTCGACATACCGGACGACAGGTCGCTACACGCGCTGGCCGAATTCGCGGGAGCGCCCGTTACCCTCGATCCGACATTCACCTATCAACTCGGTTGCTACAGCGAGTAGATCAGCCATCACGTCGATGAACCGACGAGGGAAGCACCTGAACCCTGATGGAGTGCCGACTCGGATGAGCCGGCGTGACTGTCGCCATCACGGGGCCGACGGTATTCAGCGTCACGTCTGCCCGCGCCCGCAGGGGTGCCGTAGGCACGAGGTCCAGGCGTACGGACTGTGACAGGACGGCCAGAATGAGCGTCAGCTCCAACTGGGCCAATCTCGCGCCCAGACACATGTGACGACCGCCGCCGAACGGGACATACGCATAGCGCGGGCGGGTGGACGCGTTCTCCGGGAGGAATCGTTGAGGTTCGAATCGCTCTGGCTCTGGCCAGAATTCGGGATGACGGTGCAGTAGGTACGGCGAGAGTCCGACGGTGTCGCCGGCGGAAACCGGGATGCCCAGGAGGTCGTCGTCTTGCGCGGCGTCGCGATTGATGTAGCACGCCGGCGGATAGAGCCGCAGCGCCTCTGACACCACCGCCTGCGTCCACGGCAGCACCTCGACGTCGGCCGCCGCTGGGTCCCGGCCGCGCAATACGTCGTCCACTTCGGCGATCAGACGCTCGTAGGCGGCAGGAATCTGCGACAAAAGGGGCAGCATGAACGTCAGGGCATTGGTTGTGGTCTCGTGTCCGGCAATGACCAGGGTCATGACCTCGTCCCGGATCTCCGCGCGGGACAACGGTTGCCCATCCTGTCCGGTGGACAGCAGGTCGAGTAGGTCGATGGGTTCGTCGTGCGGCTCGCGGATACGCGTGTCGATGATCCGGGCGGTCAGCGAATCCAGCGTCTGTGAGGCACGACCCAACCCAGGCGCAATCACCGAGGAGCGCCTTCAACGGCCGGTACGTGAAGCTCACATCGAACGCAGGTCACCCAGACCGAGGACTTCCGCGACCGGGCTCGACCGAGTGGGGCTGACCTCGGCAACGGGCTTGGGCGACGCACGCAGCACCTGGTGGATCGCCCCGTCGGCGGAACGCCGCACCCGCTCCAGCATCGTGGCCCAGCCAACCTGTGAGCGGGCGGCCAGCACTGCCGCTGCCAGCCGCAGTCTTCGCCGGTACGGCGCGGGCGCCCCGACTGCCGTGCACAAGAACGCCGTGGTGGTGATGGTCATATGGGCCACCGCCGCCCGGGCACGGCGCCTGGAGACACACGGGCCGACCCGGGCCAGCAGGGCGAAGCTGCCCACTGCGGGGCCGCCCTCGACGTCGCGAACATCATCCATGATCTGAAAGGCGAGGGCGAGGTGGTCCGCGTACCGCATCAGGGCTGACAGCCCATGGTGGTGGAGTCCACCCGCAGTGCCGCCGTAGGAGCAGGCCAGCCGGAACAGGGTGCCGGTCTTCGCGCCGGCCACGAGCTCGTAATGCCGGCGCAGGGCGGCGGCGTCGTCGACGGCGGGCGGCAGGCTCTCGACAAGCTGGCCGGCGGAGAGCTCGGAGATCCGGTCGAGATATGTGACGCCCGGGACCTCACCGAGCCGCGCGAAGACGGCCGGGTTGTCGGCCAGCACTCGCGCGAGCACCTGCAGAGCTTTGCCGGCCAAATGAAATCCCGCCCGGGCGGCGGTGCGGACGCCGAACGCGGCGGGCACGGAAGGCGCATCGCGCCGCAAGAGCGATCCGTCGCAGATGTCGTCGTGCACGAGCGACGCCTCGTGGAACATCTCCATCGCACAGGCCACGTCGACGGCGTCGCTCAGCGGCACCGCGGCGGCCGAGGGCTGCAGACAGGCGCAGACCAGCGCCATCCCGGCTCAGACCCGTTTCCCGGGGACGGCCAGGATGTGGCGGTAGATGGCATCGAAACTGCCACCGCTGACAAGGACTTCGTACAGTCGATCCGCGACCAGGGGCAATTGATCGGAGGGACGGGTCGGCAACGGTCGGTCAACGCTGAGGGCGTCGGGCGCGACGGATGTGCTTGCCTCACCCATCATCGTCCCTGCCGCGGTATCCCGGCGAAACGGCGGCCACCGGATCCGGTGATTCGCTCCACAACGGAAATCGTGGCTGCCGCGTGTTGCGACGAGCGCAGTAGCGCGCCACTGCAATCTCGCCTGGGCTCGGATGGTGTTACTGAGGGAACGTCACGAAGTACCCCGCGCACCGAACTGGGCATGCTGAAGTGGTACCTGTACGCATCCGGAAGCGAGGTTGCCTGTGCTGGGTCTTCCCGACGAGGTGCGCGCCTGCCTGTTCGACCTCGACGGCGTGCTCACCGATACCGCCAGCGTGCACAAGAAGGCATGGAAGGCGATGTTCGACGGGTACCTGAAGGCACGGGCCGAACGCACCGGTGAACCGTTCGTCGCCTTCGACATCGACGCCGACTATCTGAACTACGTCGACGGTAAGCGCCGGCAGGACGGTGTCCGGTCGTTCTTGGCCAGCCGCGGGATCGAGCTGCCCGAGGGCACACCGGACGACGGCACCGACGCCGACACCGTCGAGGGCCTGGGCAACCGCAAGAACGCGATGTTCCACCAGACCCTGCAGTCCGACGGGGTCGAGGTGTTCGAAGGATCGCGGCGCTACCTGCAGGCCGTGGCGCAGGCCGGCCTGCGCCGGGCCGTGGTGTCCTCCAGCGCCAACACCGAAGAAGTACTCAAGCTGACGGGATTGGACACATTCATCGAGCAGCGGGTGGACGGGGTGACGATGCGCGACGAGAACCTGCCGGGCAAACCGGCGCCGGACAGCTTCCTGCGCGCCGCCGAACTCCTGGGCGTCTCCCCCGCGCAGGCCGCCGTGTTCGAGGACGCGCTGGCCGGGGTCGCAGCCGGGCGGGCCGGAAAGTTCGGCTTCGTGGTCGGCGTTGACCGGGTCGGGCAAGCCGAGCAGTTGCGCCGCGACGGCGCCGACATCGTCGTCACCGACCTGGCGGAGTTGATGTAGCGCCATGATGATCACCCACGACGCGTACCCGGTCGAACCGTGGCAGGTGCGCGAAACCCGTTTGGACCTGAACCTGCTGGCTCAGTCCGAATCGCTGTTCGCACTGTCCAACGGTCACATCGGCCTGCGCGGCAACCTCGATGAGGGCGAGCCGTACGGCCTGCCCGGGACGTACCTGGCCGGGTTCTTCGAGGTGCGCCCGCTGCCCTACGCCGAAGCCGGATTCGGCTATCCCGAGGCAGGGCAGACCGTCGTCGACGTCACCAACGGCAAGCTGCTGCGACTGTTGGTCGATGACGAGCCCTTCGACCTGCGCTACGGCGATCTGATCGACCATGAGCGCATCCTGGATCTTCGCGCCGGCACCCTGACTCGCCTCGCGCACTGGCGCTCCCCGGCGGGAAAGCAGGTCCGGGTGGTCTCCACCCGCCTGGTGTCCTTCGCGCACCGCGGCGTGGCCGCCATCGAGTACACAGTGGAGGCTGTCGGCGAATTCACCCGGGTGACAGTGCAATCCGAACTCGTCACCAACGAGGATCAACCCGAGACCGCCGGCGACCCACGGGTATCGGCGGTGCTCAAACATCCGCTGCACGCCGTGCACCACGAAAACACCGACACCGGTGCGCTTTTGGTGCACCGCACCAGAAGCAGTGGACTGATGATGGCGGCCGCGATGGACCATGACGTCGAGGTGCCGGGGCGGGTCGAGGTGAGCACCGACTCCCGTGACGACCTGGCCCGGACCACCGTCATCTGCGGGCTGCGGGCCGGACAGAAGCTGCGCATCGTCAAATATCTCGGCTACGGATGGTCGAGCCTGCGTTCGCGTCCCGCCCTGCGCGATCAGGCCGCCGGCGCCATCGCCGGCGCCCGCTACAGCGGGTGGCAGGGGCTGCTTGACTCCCAACGCGCCTACCTCGACGAGTTCTGGGACTCCGCGGACGTCGAGGTCGAAGGTGACCCGGATTGCCAGCAGGCGGTGCGATTCGGGTTGTTCCACGTGCTGCAGGCCAGTGCCCGTGCGGAGCGACGTGCGATCGCCGGCAAAGGGCTGACCGGCACGGGTTACGACGGCCATGCCTTCTGGGACACCGAGGGTTTCGTGCTGCCGGTGCTGACGTACACCAATCCCCAGGCGGCCGCCGACGCACTGCGGTGGCGGGCCTCCACGCTGGACCTCGCCCGCGACCGTGCGCAACAGCTCGATCTGAAGGGCGCCAGTTTCCCGTGGCGCACGATCCGAGGTGAGGAATGCTCGGCGTATTGGCCGGCGGGCACCGCCGCATGGCACATCAACGCCGACATCGCCGCCGCGTTCGAGCGCTATCGCGTTGTCACCGGCGATGATTCGCTGGAGCAGGAATGCGGCCTGGAGGTCCTGGTAGACACCGCCCGGCTGTGGATGTCGTTGGGTCACCATGACCGCCACGGGATCTGGCATCTGGACGGCGTTACCGGACCCGACGAATACACCGCGGTGGTGCGCGACAACGTCTTCACCAATCTGATGGCCGCACACAACCTTCGGGTGGCCGTCGACGCCTGCACCCGCCACCCGGAGGCGTCCTACTCGATGGGCGTGACCACCGAGGAGACCGCGGCCTGGCGCGACGCCGCCGACGCCGCCCACATCCCCTACGACGACGAACTGGGGGTGCACCCGCAGTGCCAGGGCTTCACCACGCTGGCCGAATGGGACTTCACGTCCAACACCACCTATCCGCTGTTACTGAACGAGCCGTATGTCCGGCTCTACCCGGCCCAGGTGCTCAAGCAGGCAGATCTGGTGCTGGCCATGCAGTGGCGGAGCCACGCGTTCACCGCGGAACAGAAGGCCCGCAACGTCGACTACTACGAGCGGCGCACCACCCGCGACTCGTCACTGTCGGCATGTACCCAGGCGGTGATGTGCGCCGAGGTCGGCCACCTCGAGCTGGCCCACGACTACGCCTATGAGGCCGCGCTGATCGACCTGCGTGATCTGCAGCACAACACGCGCGACGGTCTGCACATGGCCTCGCTGGCCGGTGCCTGGACGGCTCTGGTGGCCGGCTTCGGTGGGCTGCGCGACGACGAGGGCGTCCTGTCGCTGGACCCGCATCTGCCCGACGGTATCTCGTGCCTACGTTTCCGGTTGCGCTGGAAGGGATTCCGGTTGACGGTCGACACGCATCACGACGCCGTCACGTACACCTTGCGCGACGGGCCGGACGGGTCGCTGGCCATCCGCCACGCCGGGGACGACGTGGTGCTCAGCACCAGTGGACCGACCACAGTCGCGGTCGTTCCCCGCCATCCGCTGCTGCCTCCGCCGCCTCAGCCGCCCGGCCGGGAACCGGTACGCCGTCGCGCCGGCCACGCCGAACAGTAACGACCCGGCTCGCCGGGTGTGGATTCGAAAGCCACTGGGTACTCAGCTCCCGTCCGTCACAGCGGTGGCGTCGCATCGCGCGGCGCTTTCCGCTGAAGAGCGAGAGGAGCGACGGGGTGACCGGTACCCAGCCCAAGCCGACAACCACCGACGCCGGAATTCCGGTGTACAGCGACGAACATTCGCTGACGATCGGTCCGGACGGACCGATCCTGCTGCAGGACCACTACCTGATCGAGCAGATGGCGATGTTCAACCGGGAGCGCATCCCGGAACGCCAGCCGCACGCCAAGGGCGGCGGCGCATTCGGCCACTTCGAGGTGACCAGCGACGTCAGCGCCTACACCAAGGCCGCACTGTTCCAGCCGGGCGTCAAAACCGATACCCTGACCCGGTTTTCGACCGTGGCCGGTGAGCGCGGCAGCCCCGACACCTGGCGTGATCCTCGTGGCTTCGCCACGAAGTTCTACACGACCGAGGGCAACTTCGACATGGTCGGCAACAACACCCCGGTGTTCTTTATGCGTGACCCGTTGAAGTTCCAGCACTTCATCCGCTCCCAGAAGCGGCGCGCGGGCAACAACCTGCGTGATCACGACATGCAGTGGGATTTCTGGACTTTGTCCCCGGAGTCGGCCCATCAGGTGACGTGGCTGATGGGTGATCGCGGCATCCCCCGCGATTGGCGGCACATGAACGGCTACTCCAGCCACACCTACAGCTGGATCAACGCGGCCGGGGAGATCTTCTGGGTCAAATACCACTTCAAGACCGACCAGGGCGTCGAGTTCCTCACGCAGGAGGAAGGCGACAAGATGGCCGGGATCGACGGCGACGCCCACCAGCGCGATCTCTACTCGGCCATCGAGCGCGGCGAGTTTCCGACCTGGTCGTTGAAAGTGCAGATCATGCCGTTCGAGGAGGCCAAGGACTATCGGTTCAACCCGTTCGACCTGACCAAGGTGTGGCCGCACGGCGACTATCCGCTGATCGACGTCGGCACTCTGCGCCTGGACCGCAACGTCACCGACTACCACACCGAGATGGAGCAGGCCGCCTTCGAACCGAACAACCGCGTGCCCGGCACCGGCTTGAGTCCGGACAAGATGCTGCTGGCCCGTGACTTCTCGTATGCCGACGCCCACCGCGCTCGGCTCGGGACCAACTACAAGCAGATCCCGGTCAACTCGCCCAAGGTCGACGTGCACAGTTATTCGAAAGACGGCGCCATGCGCATCACGAACGCCTCCGATCCGGTGTACGCCCCGAATTCGTACGGCGGCCCGCAGGCCGATCCGGCCCGCACCGGCGAATCACTGTGGCACGCCGACGGCGACATGGTTCGCGCCGCGTACACGCTGCACGCCGAGGACGACGACTGGGGCCAGGCCGGCACGATGGTGCGCGAAGTGCTCGACGACGCGGCGCGGGCCCGGCTGGTCTCCAACATCGCCGGTCACCTGTCGAAGGGCGTCTCCGACCACGTCCTGGAACGGGCCTTCGAGTACTGGAAGAACGTCGACAAACAGCTCGGCGACAAAGTCGAAGCCGCGGTCAGCGGCGGCGGCTGACTAACCCGCAGAAGAGTCGTCGGGTGCGAGGATCTGTGCGATCTCCGCGCTCACCGTGGCGCGCACGTCGTCGTCGCTGATCGAGTCCAGGCCGGTCGCCGACTTCAGGAACGGTTCGAACAAGCGCCACCCCAGTTGCAGCGCAACGGCGTTGGCGACGGCCAGCCGCCCGGTGCGCTCATCCTCGAAACGCGGCAGCACCTGTCCGAGCAGCCTCGTGACCCCCGGAAACTGGGTCTGCAGCCGGCCCACGGGGTAGCCGTCGAGCAGCGCTCTGGCCATCAACCGCATGTGTTGGTCCATGGTCCGGTCGATCTCGTCGGCTGGGCCCCCGTCGTCCAACAGCACGGTGAGCCGGCCACCGAGATGATCGAGTACGGCGCCGACCAACTGCTCCTTGGTACCGAAGTGCCGGTAGATCAGTCCGTGGTTGACCTTGGACCTGGCCGCGATGTCACGGATGGACGTGGCCGCCGGGCCGTGTTCGGCGAACAGTTCGGCCGCCGCGGACAGTGCCGCGGCCACCACCTCGTCGCGGCCCACCGGGCTCGCCGGATCTTTCGCCGGTGGCGTCGGTGTAGTCACGTGGTTACACTAGCTCACATGCAGGTGTAGTCACTTGACTACAGTTGTTCCCACCAGCGAAAAGGACTGTTCCGATGACCGCTTCCACCATCGCTCCCCTCACCGTCAAGAAGCTCGGCAGCCGTATCGGCGCCCGTATCGACGGGGTCCAGTTAGGCGGGGATCTCGACGAGAGCACGGTCGCCGACATCCGGCGCGCGCTGCTCGAGCACAAGGTGATCTTCTTCGGCGGCCAGCACCACCTCACCGACGAGGGACAGCACGCCTTCGCGCGACTGCTGGGAACCCCGGTCGGTCATCACGCGCTCAAGAACGACGGCGCTCCGATCATCACGCCGATCGACTCCGAGTACGCCAAGGCGACCCGCTGGCACACCGACGTCACCTTCGTCCCCGACTACCCCGCCGCATCCATCCTGCGCGCAGTCACCCTGCCCGAGTACGGCGGCTCCACCCTGTGGGCATCGACCGCCGCGGCTTACGAGGCACTACCCGACCCGCTCAAGCACCTCACCGAGAACCTCTGGGCAGTGCACAGCAACCGGTACGACTACGCCGCCGCAGCCGCGATCGCGCTCACCGACGAACAACAGCAGATGCGTGCCGCGTTCGAGAAGCCCGATTTCCGTACCGAGCACCCGGTGGTCCGGGTGCATCCGGAGACCGGCGAGCGCACCCTGGTGGCCGGCGACTTCACCCGCGGCTTCCTCGGCCTGGACAGCCACGAATCCGCGACGCTACTGGAGTTGCTGCAGCGCCGGATCACCGTTCCGGAGAACACCATTCGTTGGAACTGGGCGCCCGGCGACGTCGCGATCTGGGACAACCGGGCCACCCAGCACCGCGCTGTCGACGACTACGACAACCAGCGCCGGGTGATGCACCGCGTGACGCTCTCCGGTGACGTGCCCGTCGACATCCACGGGCAGCGCAGCCGGCCGCTCGCGGATGCCGCTCTGCTCCAGGCGGTCTGACTCACATCTTGATCGCCGGCATCAGCCGGATGATGTTCCACAGCCGGTTGCGCCGGGCCGACAGCGACGAGATGGTCAGGGCACCGACCCAGATCAGCAGCAGGGTGATGATCGCCTGCCAGAGCCGGTGATCGATACCGCCGAGGATGAGCTGACGTAATCCGTTGACACCGTATGTCATCGGGTCGTAGTTGTGGAACGCCTGGAACGGGCGTGACGTGGTCTCCACCGGATACATCCCGCCTGCGCTGACCAGCTGGAGCATGAGCAGGGCCATCAGCAGCACCCGACCCACCGCGGGGCCGACGAATGCGTTGATCGCCTGCGTCGCCGCCACGAAGGTGCACGAGATCAGCATCATGAAGCCCAGCATCGCGACCGGATGTGCCACCTGCATGCCCAGGGCGAACCGCACCACGCAATACAGGATGATGGCCTGGAAGATCCCGATCACCGCGGCGGGCACGTAGCTGGCGAGCACCACTCGGATCGCCAGTACCTCCGCGGCGATCGGGCGGTTCTGCAACGGACGCAACACCATCCACAGCACGAGCGCACCGAAGAACAGGGCGAGCGTGATGAAGAACGGCGCCATCCCGGTGCCGAAGTTCGGCGCGGCGTTCTCGGCCGAGTTCTGCAGGTGGACCGGGCCGCCGATGGTGTCGGCGATCGCCTCCTTCTGCGCGGGTGTCCAATCGGGCACCTGGCCGGCGCCGTCGGCGAGCTTGGTCGCCAACTCGGCCGATCCGGACCGCAACTGCGAGGTGCCGGATTTCAGCTGCCCGGCACCGGTGTCGAGTTTGGCTATGCCACTCGCCAATTCGGCGTTGCCCGAGGCCAGCTGCTGAGCTCCGCTGCGCAGCTGGTTCAGCTTGGCGTTGAGATCGGAGTTCTTGCTGCCGACCTGATCGAGCGCGGAGTTCAGCGGGCTGCCGGGGTTGCGCAGCGACGAGGTCATCGAGATCGCCGCATTCTCCGCATCGGTGAGCTGTTGGCGGATCTGCGGGGTGAGCTGGTGGGCCCGAAGGTCATCCTGGACACCCCGCAGCGTTCCGGCCGCGTTGTTGGCGAGCGGATCCGGGCTGGCCGAGAGCTGATCGATCACCGACGTCAGCGCCGTCGCAGCGGAATCCTGCGCCCCGGTGATGGCACCGATCTGGTCATTGGCCTGACGCAACGCCGCGGTGCCGTCTTCGAGTTTCTGGGTGTCGCCACCGACCTTCGACAGCGCCGAGCTCACCGCGACCAGCGGGTCAGTGGCCTTGGTGATCCCGTCGGAGAGCTGCTTGGCGCCGGTGGCCAACTGGGCCGAGCCGGACCGGGCGCTGTGAAGCCCGGTTGCCAGCTGACCGGCGCCGTCATCGACTTTCACCGCCCCGTCGGCGAGTTGGGCCGCACCGTCCGCAGCCTGCTTGATCCCGGCGCCCGAGCTGACCACGACCGAGAGCACCTGGTTGACCGCCTGGCCCGAGATCCGCGTCGACACCGCATTGAGCACCTGGTCGATCGCGGTGCGGCCGATGTTCGACGAAATGTAGTTGTTGGCGTCGTTGTAGACCGCATTCAGGTTGGCCTGCTTGGGGTTCCCGGTCAGCGGTGACGCGATCGCCTCACTGAAATCGGCCGGGAGCTCAAGCATGAAGTAGTACTGGCCGTGTTCGACGCCGCTACGCGCCTCGTCGTCATCCACCACATGCCAGTTCAGGCTCGCATCGTCGGTCAGGCTCTTGGCGATCTCGGCACCGACATTGATGTGCTGGCCCGAAACCACCGCGCCCCGATCGGCATTGACGAGTGCCACCGGCATCTTGTCGACCTGACCGAAGGGGTCCCAGTACGCCCAGAGGTACAACGCGCCGTACACCAGCGGCAACAGCATCAGCACCACTATCGCGGCGCGGGTCATCCGGCTGCGGCCGAAGCGTTTGATCTCAGAGCCGAAGGCGAGTCCGGCGGCCGGGGCACCGAAGTTGATTCCAGCAAGCGGGGATGAGCCGCTTGCGCGAAGAAAATTCAACACTGTTCGTTCTTTCCGGTCAGGATGCGGTGATCGTGCAGACCGTGGTCGGGGGCTTCGACACCGAGCGGATTGGTCACGCCGACAACGACGGTGCGCTGGGTGGCGATGGCGCCGAGTCGTTCGACTGCAACCGCCCGGCGCGAGTTGTCCCTTACCTGTTCGAGGTCGCCGACCACCAGGATCGGACGATTCGAGAACAGGGCCAGGGTGACCTTCAGCAGGAACAGATCGAGATCGGACAGTTCGCTGATGTAGGTCTCGGCCGCGGGCGGCGTCAGTTCTCCGAAGACTTCACGCAGTGCGTATTCGCCGGCCTCGATCGGAACCCGTCGATACCACGGGGCCAGCCACCGGCGCTGCTCGGCGAGCACCGTCTGCACGGTGACCGAGTCCTCCAGCTCGTCGATGTCGGCGAACGCCGCGATTGCGCAGTGCCGCCGGATCGCTCGGGGGGCGGTCTCGCCGCAGACCGTCACTGTGCCGCGGGTGGGCTTGAGCCGGCCGGCCAGCGTGAGCAGCAGTGCGGTCTGGCCCCAGCCGCCGGGCATCTGAATGGCGTGGAATCCCGGCGTGAGCTCGAGGTCGATGTTCGAGAACAACGGTCCGTGCTCGCCGTCCACCCCCAACCCGGCCGTGACGATCTGCGGCGCGTCCTGCGCGGCGTCCTCGTCGGGCGCCTCGGTCGCGTCGTCCCCCTCGGACGCCCGGGTGTCCTCGGCGTCGTCCTGATCTTCCATCTCCGACCTTTCGATACTCGCTGGTATCCAAACGATACCAGCGAGTATTGTGTTCCCCATGTCGGCTGTCAAACCCGCCCGGACCCGTCCCACCCGCGACGAGGTCCGCGACCGGATCCTCGACGCAGCGCTCAAGGTTTTCGCGGCCGAAGGGTTCGCCGGCGCCACCATCGACGCCATCGGTCACGCCGCGGGATTCACCAAAGGCGCGGTGTACTCCAACTTCGAATCCAAGGACGAGCTGTTCCTGGCCCTGTTGGACCGGCAGTTCGAGAGTCGCGGCGCCCTCATCGCAACCGCTCTCGACAGTGGGCACGGCGACACCGCCGCGATCGCCGCGGCATTGAGCCGGTCAACGCTTGATTCGATACACGATCAGACCGAGTACCAGATCGTGCTGACCGAGTACTGGCTGCGTGCGGTCCGAGATCCCCAGCTGCGCGAACGCCTGGTGGCCCGCCGCCGCGCCGCTGCCGATCAAGCGCTGCGCATCGTCGAACAGGCCGGCACGTCCCTGCCCGGTCACCAGCTGTCGGCACTCGCCCAACTGGTGGTCACCATCATCTCCGGCATCGCCACCGAGGAGGTGCTGCAACCGGGGACGGTCGATGTCGACACACTCACCCGGCTGTTCACCGCGCTGCTCGAATCCAGCCCGGCTCCCGGCCGGTAGCGGCTCAGGCCAGCTTCTTGTGCACCGGCCGCCCGCCGGTCGCCTCGAAGATCACCCGCTTGCCGATCTCGACGGCGTGATCGGCGAATCGCTCGTAGTAGCGGCCCAGCAGTGCGACGTCGACCGCCGAGCACACCCCGTCATCCCAGGGGCGGTCCAGCAGCAAAGTAAACAGATGTCGATGCGCGGCGTCGACGGCATCGTCCTCGTCGCGCAGACGTGCGGCGGCATCGGGGTCGCGGGAAACCAGCACCTCTTCTGCGGCCCGCGCCAGGCCCACCGCCTGGTCTCCCATCTCGGCAAAACAGGCGCGCACCTCCTCCGGCAGGGCGCAGTCCGGATGGCGCAGCCGGGAGATGTCGGCGACGTGCACCGCAAGCGCTCCCATGCGGTCGAGGTCGGCGGCGATGTGCATCGAACCGACGATCGCGCGCAGTTCGCCGGCGACCGGCTGCTGCAGGACCAGCAGCCGAAACGCCGACTCCTCGATACGGCAGTCGTAGGCGGCGATGTGTTCGTAGTCGGCGATGACCTGCTCGGCCAACGACAGGTCGGAGTCGAGCAGGGCCGCATTGGCGCGCTGCATCGCACTCACCGCCAGCGCGCACATCTCGGCGAGTTGAGTGGACAGTGCCGCCAACTCGTCGTGGAACACCTTCCGCATGCGCCACACCCCTCCCGGCCGGACCTCGCCGCCCGGCGACGGTTAGGTACCCGGAACGGGGCGGGAACTAACCGCCCGAGTTGACGGGTTCGATCGGCAGCCGCCGCAGTCCGGCAGGCGCCTCGGCCGGCACCACGGGATGCTCGGGCGCGATCGGCGCCAGTTTCCGGTACGGCTCATTCTGCTCCGGACGCTGGTCGTCCTGGCCCTTGTTCGGCCACAACGACGCAGCGCGTTCGGCTTGGGCCGTGATCGACAACGACGGGTTCACCCCGAGGTTCGCCGAGATCGCGGCGCCGTCCATGACATAGAGCGTGGGGTAGTTGTACACGCGCTGATACGGGTCGATGACACCGTGGTCGGCGCTGTCGCCGATGGCCGCCCCACCCAGGAAATGCGCGGTGAGCGGGATGTTGAACAGCTCGCCCCAGGTGCCGCCCGCAACCCCGTCGACCTTCTCCGCCATCCGCCTGGTGAACTCGTTCCCCACCGGGATCCACGTCGGGTTCGGCTCGCCGTGGCCCTGTTTGGACGTCATGACCCGCTTGCCGCCGGGCCCACGCTTGGTGAACGTGGTGATCGAGTTGTCCAGATGCTGCATCACCAGGGCGATGACCGTGCGCTCACTCCACCGCTGCGGGTTGAGCAGACGGATCAGCTTGCCCGGATCCTGGCGACCCTGTTCGAGGAACTGCCGCCAGCGGGGCACGTCGGTGCCCTGCGGCCCGGTGCCGTCGGTCATCAGCGTCTGCAGCAGCCCCATCGCGTTCGAGCCCTTGCCATAGCGCACCGGCTCGACGTGAGTGTCGGCGGTGGGATGCACCGAGGAGGTGATGGCCACGCCGTGGGTCAGATCCATGCCGGGTGTCACCGTGAGGGTCTGCGCACCCACGATGGACTCGGAGTTGGTGCGGGTCAGCACGCCGAGCTTGGCCGAGAGCTTGTTCAGCTTGCCGGTATCGCGCATCTTGAACAGCAGCTTCTGGGTGTTGTACGTCCCGGCCGCCAAGATCAAGTGTGTCGCGGTGAAGGTCTTGCGGCGACGACGCAGCTTGCTGCCGGTGCGCACGGTGGTGACCTCCCACAGACCGTCGGCACGCTGCTCGAAGCTTGTCACCGTGGTCATCGGATGCACTTGCGCCCCAGCCGATTCCGCCAGCCCGAGGTAGTTCTTGACGAGCGTGTTCTTGGCGCCGTGGCGACAACCGGTCATGCATTCCCCGCACTCGATACACCCGGTGCGGGCCGGTCCGACCCCGCCGAAGAACGGGTCGGGCACGGTCTTGCCCGGTGTCATCTCGCCGTCGAGGCCGAAGAACACCCCCACCGGCGTGGCGACGAAGGTGTCTCCGCAGCCCATATCGTCGGCGACCTCTTTGACTATGCGGTCCGCGTCGGTGAAGGTCGGGTTCTTCACGACGCCGAGCATCCGCTGGGCCTGGTCGTAATGCGGCATCAGCTCGGCACGCCAGTCGGTGATGTCCTTCCACTGCGGGTCGTTGAAGAACGGCGCCGGCGGCACGTAAAGGGTGTTGGCGTAGTTCAGCGATCCGCCGCCCACACCCGCACCGGCCAGGATCATCACGTTGCGCAACAGGTGGATGCGCTGGATGCCGTACATGCCCAACTGCGGAGCCCACAGGAACTTCCGCAGATCCCACGAGGTCTTGGCGAAGTCCGCGTCCGCGAACCTCTGGCCGGCTTCGAGTACACCGACCCGATAGCCCTTCTCCGTCAGCCGCAGCGCACTGACGCTGCCGCCGAACCCCGAACCGATCACCAAGACGTCGTAGTCAGGCTTCATGTGATCAGTATGACGCTACCGCCGGGTAACTTCTAGACAGGAAGCCCTAACTTGTAAAGAAGGGTCCCGTCATGCCGCGGCGATTTCTACGTCTGGGTCGCGATCTGAGCCCATCACTACCGTGGTGTAGAAATCGGCGATGCGATCCCCCGCTCGGCGCTAAGACCCGACCGTCAGGCCGACCTTCTGGAACTCCTTGAGATCGCAGTACCCGGCCTTGGCCATCGACCGGCGCAGGCCACCGACCAGGTTCAGCGAACCGAACGGATCATCGGACGGCCCGGTCAGCACCTGCTCCAGGCCCGGCCGCTCCCCGACCGCCACCTGCAGCAGGGCACCGCGCGGCAACGACGGGTGCGCGGCCGCGGTCGGCCAGAACCAGCCCCCGCCCTGGGCCTCGGCGGCCACCGCCAGCGGCGTGCCCAACACGACGGCGTCGGCGCCGCAGGCGATCGCCTTGGCCAGGTCTCCGGAGGAGTGAATGTCGCCGTCGGCCAGCACGTGCACGTAGCGTCCGCCGGTCTCGTCGAGGTACTCGCGGCGCGCGGCGGCCGCGTCGGCGATCGCCGTGGCCATCGGCACGCTGATGCCCAGAACCTCGTCGCTCGTGGTGACCCCGGCCGTGGAGCCGTAGCCGACGATCACGCCGGCCGCGCCGGTACGCATCAGGTGCAGTGCGGTGCGATGGTCGAGTACACCGCCTGCCACCACGGGCACGTCGAGCTCGGAGATGAACGTCTTCAGGTTCAGCGGCTCACCGTCGGATGCGACACGTTCGGCCGAGATGATGGTGCCCTGGATGACCAGCAGGTCGATCCCGGCAGCCACCAGTGTCGGCGTCAGTGCCTGGGCGTTCTGCGGGCTGACGCGGACGGCCGTGGTCACGCCGGCCTCACGGATGCGGGTCACCGCCGCACCGAGGAGCTCGGGGTCCAGGGGTGCGGCATGCAGCTGCTGCAGCATCCGGATGGCGGCCGAATCATCGTCGGCTGTCGCCGCGACGTCCAGGACCTGGGCGATCTTGTCCTCGACATCGGCGTGCCGGCCGATCAGCCCCTCGCCGTTGAGCACGCCGAGCCCGCCGAGCCGACCCATCTCGATCGCGAACTCCACCGACACCAGGGAGTCGGTGGGATGCGCGACGACCGGAACCTCGAAGCGGTAGGCATCGAGTTGCCAGGTCGTCGAGACGTCCTTGGACGAACGGGTGCGCCGCGACGGCACGATCGTGACGTCGTCGAGCTCATAGGTACGGCGGGCGGTTCTGCCCATGCCGATCTCAACCATGTCGCGCATGACTGTTCTTAGTCTCCTGCCCCACCGATTCAGCGGGTGTAGTAGTTGGGGGCCTCGACAGTCATGGTGATGTCGTGCGGGTGGCTTTCCTTCAACCCGGCCGCCGTGATCTGGACGAACTGCGCCTGCTGCAGCTGCTCGATGGTGCCCGAGCCGGTGTAGCCCATGGCTGCCCGCAACCCGCCGGTCAGCTGGTGGATCACCGAACCCAGCGGACCGCGGAACGGCACCCGGCCCTCGATACCCTCCGGCACCAACTTGTCCTCGGAGAGCACATCGTCCTGGAAGTAGCGGTCCTTGGAGTAGGACTTGCCACCGCCGCGTCCCTGCATGGCGCCCAGTGAGCCCATGCCGCGGTAACTCTTGAACTGCTTGCCGTTGACGAAGATCAGGTCACCGGGCGACTCCGCAGTGCCGGCCAGCAGCGACCCCAGCATGGCCGTCGAAGCGCCGGCGGCCAGCGCCTTGGCGATATCGCCGGAGTACTGCAGACCGCCGTCGGCGATCACCGGAACCCCGTAGGGCTTGCAGGCCGCGACGGCCTCCAGGATGGCGGTGATCTGCGGGGCGCCGACACCGGCGACCACGCGGGTGGTGCAGATCGAGCCGGGGCCGACACCGACCTTGACCGCATCGGCACCGGCCTGCACCAGAGCGGCCGCCGCGGCGCGGGTCGCGACGTTGCCGCCGATCACCTCGACGCGGTCGCCCACCGTCTTCTTCACGCGCGCCACCATGTCGAGCACGCCCCGGTTGTGGGCGTGGGCGGTGTCGACGACAAGCACGTCGACCCCCGCGTCGACCAGCGTCATGGCCCGGGCCCACGCATCGTCACCGACGCCGACAGCGGCGCCGACCAGCAGCCGGCCGTCGCTGTCCTTGGTGGCCAGCGGGAACTGCTCGGTCTTGACGAAATCCTTGACCGTGATCAGGCCGGTCAGCTTTCCGTGCCCGTCGACGATCGGCAGCTTCTCGATCTTGTGACGGCGCAGCAGGCCCAGCGCGGCTTCTGCCGAGACGCCTTCCTGCGCGGTGATAAGCGGCGGCTTGGTCATCACCTCGGCGACGGGCTTGTTCTCGTCCACCTCGAAGCGCATGTCGCGGTTGGTGATGATCCCCACGAGCGAGCCGGCGTCGTCGACGACCGGCAGGCCGGAGATCCGGAACCGGGCGCACATCGCGTCGACCTCGGCCAGGGTGTTGGTCGGCGAACAGGTGACCGGGTCGGTGACCATGCCGGCCTCCGACCGCTTCACCGTCTCCACCTGGGCGGCCTGTTCGGCCGCCGGCAGGTTGCGGTGCAGTACGCCCATGCCACCTGCACGGGCCATCGCGATGGCCATCCGCGATTCGGTCACAGTGTCCATCGCGGAGCTGACCATCGGCACCCGCAGACGGATGTTGCGGGTCAGCTGGCTCGAGGTGTCAGCGGTGGCCGGGACCACATCGGAGGCTGCCGGGAGCAGCAGCACATCATCAAAGGTGAGACCGAGCATTGCGATCTTGGTGGGATCATCGCCGCCGGTCGGCACGGGTACGGCAATGGGAACGCTGCTTTCAGCGATCGACATGGGTGGGGCCTCCAGTGGCAGGCGTGGGGCTTGTAACCCGATTCTATCGGCTCGGATATTGACAGTGATGTTGCCGTTCCTTGCACCTCACGGCGCACATCAGGACGGCTGGCGCGATGGGAGTACGGCTGCGTAGTGTGGGACTCGTGCGTGACCACCTCCCCCCTGGTTTGCCGCCCGATCCGTTTGCCGACGATCCTTGCGATCCGTCGGCTGCGCTGGACGCGATCGAGCCGGGCCAGCCTCTGGACCCCCAGGAACGGACGGCTGTCGAGGCTGATCTAGCCGATCTCGCGGTGTACGAAGCGTTGTTGGCGCACAAGGGAATTCGTGGCCTCGTCGTCTGCTGCGACGAATGCCAGCAGGACCACTACCACGACTGGGACATGCTGCGGGCCAACCTGCTGCAGCTACTTGTCGACGGCACGGTACGCCCGCACGAGCCGGCCTATGATCCCGAGCCTGATGCCTACGTGACGTGGGACTACTGCCGCGGTTACGCCGACGCCTCCCTCAACGAGGCCACCTCGGACACCGACGGCTACCGCTGATTGCCGCCTAGCCCCGGCAACAGGGGCAGTTCGACCGTCGGCAACGCCGACCCCCCACCTCGCCCGCCCGCCGGGCCCTCGTGATCTGCGCCACTACCGTTCTCGACAGGCGCAGGCGTCGTGGCGCGTACCGGCGGTGCCGACGGCACAGACGTGGGTTCCACCGCAGGCGCGACGGTCGTGGTGGTCACCGGCGGTGGCTCAGCTGCCGGAGCGGCCGAGGTGGTCGGTACCGATGTCGTGTGCGTCGCCGAAGGCTGTGAGGTCGCCGACGACGGAGCGGTCGCCGGGGCCGACGCGCTCGTCGTCGGCTCGGCACTGGTCGTCGGCGACGGTGTCGCGGACGAGGACGGCGGCGTCGACGGCGCAGTGGTCGTCGGTTGCGAGGTCTCCGACGGCGTCGATGTCGCCGACGGGTTCGATGTCTCCGAGCCGGGTGTGGTCTCGGTCGGTGAGGTCGAGGGTCCGGTTGTCGGCGTCGTCGTCGGGGTCTGCTCGGACGTGCTCTCAGCCGGGGACGACGGTGTCGTCGTCACGGTCACCTCAGGCAACACCACCGGCGGCGCATCAGGCGGCACGGTCGCGTTCGGATCGCGGTTCTCCACCTTCACCGACAGCTGCTGCCACTGGTCGACGAGTTCCTGTTTGCGCTGCTCGTCACCGACGGTGGCGACCGTGGTGGTGAGGGTCTGCAGCTTCTGCTGCGCCTGCTCCCACTGCCCTTCGTCGATCAGCTGCTGAACCTGTTTGAGCTCACTGGACGCCAACTCGACGCCCACATCGCGCGTCACCGGCGCCGACCCGAAGACCAGTCCGCGCACGCCGTAGAGCGCGTCGCCGGGGCCCGAGCCGTACACGGCCGCGCCGAACCCGCCGAGGCACAGCAGCGCGGCGGCCATCGACCCCACCAGCGCCATCGGCATGCGCACACGCCCCTGCCCGGTGGCCTTGTTGAGCGCCGCAACCGCCTCGCGGGGCGTCGCGATGCCCGACATCGGGGTGCGCCGTGCGTCGTCACGCCACCCGGCCAGCAGGACGGCCAGTTCGGCCTCCTCCCGGTCGGTGGCATAGACCTGACGCTCGAGGGACAAGGCCTCGATGAATTTCTCGGACCGGTTGATCTCGTTGAGGGACGGATCACCACCGTTTGAGGTCCAGCGGCCGAAGTCAGGCATGATCCCGCCCCGTCGCCATGATCTCGTTCTTCAGCCGGGCCAGGGCACGGTGCTGAGCGACGCGCACCGCACCGGCGGTGCTGCCGACCGCCTCGGCGGTCTCCTCGGCACTCATGCCGACCACGACACGCAGGATCAGGATCTCGCGCTGCTTTTCGGGCAGCACGGACAGCAGCCTGGCCATCCGTTCAGAAGATTCGGTGTCGAGCGCAGACTGCTCGGGCCCCGCGTCAAGGGAGAACCGCTCGGGCACCACATCGGTGGGCTCGGCACGATTCCTGGCCGCCGCGCGGTGCGCGTCAGCAACCTTGTGCGCAGCGATGCCATACACAAAGGCCAGGAACGGGCGTCCCTGATCTTTGTAGCGCGGCAGCGCCGTTATGGCGGCCAAGCACACCTCCTGCGCAACGTCATCAGCTGACAGACCACTGCGCTCGGTCGCCCCCACCCTCGCCCGGACATACCGAACGACGATCGGCCGAATGATCTCCAGCACTTCCGAGAGCGCGTTCCGATCACCTGCCACTGCCTCAGCAACGACAATGTCGAGACGGTCTCCCGAACTTGTCATCGTGGGCGATCTCTCCAGCGTTACGTTGCACCGACACTCGCGGCGATTGGCTCAGCTAAACAATAACGATCAAATCAGGCGGAACCGTGACGGTGCCGGTTCTACGCGCCGGCCCATACCCCGCCTCTGCGACGCACTGTATCGGCGCTGAGGTCACGGATCCGGCCGATTTGCGCGGCGTCGTGCGAGGCACTCCCGATATCGGCCAGCACGCAGGCCACCGCCCACCGCAGCGGGATCAACCCGGATTTCTCGGTGGCCGGCAGTGCCGCGTCGGCGACCTCCCGCGCCGCGTCCACCTCGCCGGCACTACACAGCGCTGCGGCGAGCACGACATCAGATTTCACGGCGTGGCGCGTCGAACGGTGACCGGCAGCCGCCGCCACACCGCGGCGGGCGTGTTCGACCGCCGTGGCACCGTCGCCCTGCACCATCGCCAGTTCGGCGCTCACCCATGCCAGCCGGATCCGCTGACGTGAGTCGCCGGGCGTGTCGACGGCGCGCGCCCGGTCGAGCAGCCGGGCCGATACACCGAAGCGCCCGACCCCGAGGGCATCGGCGGCCAGCCCGACGAGCGCGTCGGAGGCAGCCTCGTCATCGTCGCCGCAGTGAGCCCACGCCTGACCGTCGGCGCCGCGAGCGCGCTCATGCCCACCCAGCTGGCGAAGGAACGAGGCCCGGGTGCTGTGCGCCAGCGACACCAGCGGACCGGAGTCCCGGCACCGCAGGATCGCGTCGAGTTCGGTGAGGGCACAGCCGTAACGCCCCTGCGCTCCGGCGGCGACCGCCCGCAGCCACCGCTCGTGCGGGGTGGTTGCAGGGGGCAACGGCCACCGGCCGGGGTCGGCCCCGAAGGCGGCGTCAGCCAGGGCCGGAGCGGCCGCTGCGATTGCAGTCATCGGTTCGCGACGCTATCAATCCCGAGGCCCTTGCAAACCCCCGGGCAACGCGGGGCCGGCGGATACTCCGAAATTCACTTTGCTCCCCGGTCATTAGTTAACAATTGATGACTCAAATGTTAATGGCATGTCAACTAACTATCGCCCGCCCGGAATTGCACACAACGCTCCCGCCTGCCCGAACAGGGGAAACCTGAAGACCGTTGCCACTGCCCTAACACTCATGTCTCCGTCAAGGCATCGCAACGATGAACGTGATGTAAATTCTCGACCTGCGATTATGCCCTTTAGCACACCGGCAGGCTATTGACGCGGTTTATTCAGTCCCCCTAGTTTGTGTGCACGAGCGGTCATCGGCGACATGAGCTCAGTTCGGTTCCACCGACTCAAACCCGCCCGCGTTGGCGAAATGGGCGAGCAGAGAGGGGTTTTCCAAATGCCGCAGCCGCAGCAGCTTCCCGGACCCAATGCGGATATCTGGGATTGGCAAATGCAAGGACTTTGCCGTGGTGTCGATTCATCGATGTTCTTCCACCCCGATGGTGAACGCGGACGGGCCCGGGCTCAACGTGAGGTGCGCGCCAAGGAGATGTGCCGCAGCTGCCCGGTGATCACCCAGTGCCGTTCACACGCACTGGCCGTCGGCGAGCCGTACGGCATCTGGGGCGGCCTGAGTGAGTCCGAGCGCGAGCTCTTGCTCAAGCGGGGCATCCGCCGCAGCGCCTGAGCTTCACAGCAAACTTCATACGCCGAGCTGACAAGGCCCCATCCCGCAAGGGATGGGGCCTTTTTCAGTGGGACGTGACTCCGGTCCCATGGAACCCTTGACGTGATCGAGCTCACTGGGATAGATGTATAGACAGGTAGACAACTACCCCGGAGAGGACGCCGATGACGCTGTTGGACGACGAGCAGGATCGCTCACCGCTGCTGGACGAGCAGGATCGCTCACCGCTGTACGTCCAGATCGGCGCCTATCTCAAGCGCATGATCGTGTCGGGCGCGTACCCCGACGACAGCCTCCTGCCGTCGGAGTCCGAACTGCAGCGCATGTTCGGGACCACGCGTGGGACGATCCGCAACGCCCTGGCCATCCTGGTCAGTGAGGGAATGGTCCAGCAGGTCCGGGGTAAAGGGACCTACGTCCGGATGGCGCCGGTGAGCCACAGCATCTGGAACTTCGGCAGCTTCACCGAATTCGCCCGCAGCCAGCAGCAACGGCCGACGACCAAAGTCATCCAGTGCGAGGTCGATCACCGCACCGGCGAGCCGATGCTGCACCTGGTGCGCGTCCGAGGATTGAAGACCGACTCCAAAACCGTCTTCGTCAACATCGACGAATCCCGACTGTCACTGGAACGCTTCCCGAACCTGGACCAGCACGACTTCTCCGTCGAATCGCTGTATCAGGTTCTCCGCGAGGAGTACGGCGTCTCCCCACACCACACCGAACTGGAGATCTGCGCGGTGCCACCGACCGATCTGGCGCGGGAGTGGCTTGACCTGCAGCCCTCCGTGTGCTGCCTCACCCAGGTCAATGGCGTGGTGCACGACGCCGCCGGAGAGATCGTGGAACGCACGACGGTCCAGTACTCACCGCAGGCCGCCGCCGTGCGGGTCATGGTCACCGTGGGCGGGACCGATACGTAGGCCTGCGAGCGCACAGACCCGCCACCCACCTCGAACCCGACGCCCGACGCCTGTCGTCGGCGTGTCACGACCAGCAAGTTTGCCGGCGCCATCGCCGGTGTGAGAACAGGAGAACCACAGTGAGAACTGCGCGTGTGAGATTTCGCGAGTGCTTTGGCGTCGACCAACCGCTGATCGGCATGCTGCACCTTCGCGGAGACGACAACGCCGAGAAGGTCGCCATCGCGAAGGAGGAACTCGACCAGTACCTGGACAACGGGGTTGACGCTGTCATCGTCGAGGACTACTTCGCGACCCTCCCGGTCGTCGAGGAAGTCCTGGATTACCTGGCCTCGCACCGGTCAGATGTCGTGTACGGCGTCAATGCGCTGCGCGACATGGAAGCGGGATTCCGTCTGGCAAGCCAGTATTACGCGCGATTCGTCCAGCTCGATTCGGTGGCCGGACACCTTCCCCCCGACCAGGATGCCGAATTCGGCAGCCGGCTGGCCGAGTTGCGCTCATCCACCGGCGTCGTCGTACTCGGCGGAGTGCGCTTCAAGTACCAGCCGTACTTGTCCGGATTGCCCCTGCGGGACGACCTCGCCCTGGCCGAACAGCGGTGCGATGCGGTGGTCGTCACGGGTACGGGGACCGGACGCGTGACGGACATGAACAAGATCGGACGTTTCCGGGATCTGCTCGGACCCGACTTCCCGCTGATCGTGGGTGCCGGGGTGACGGAGCAGAACGTGGCACTGCAACTCGCAGATACTGATGGCGCGATCGTCGGAAGCTACTTCAAGCGCTTCCACCGCGATGACCAGCCGGTGGAGACCGAGCACGTCGCCAGCCTCGCGACAGCCTTCGAGGCGGCACGGCGACAGGTCAGCCATGCGGTGTGACGCTCGGCCGGTGTCCTCGGCCGGCTTCGCGGCCTACGGTTCCCACTTCCGCCTGTCCGAGGACTCAGACGATGTCGGGCGGGGTGCGGGTATCGGTTGGAGCGACGTACACACCCGAAGCGAATTGACCTTGGGCTCAGCCCAATTGGGCATGACGTCATGCGCCCAAGGCCCGTGGGAATGCAAGCAGATGGAGCGGCACCGCACCACGACAGAGGTCCTCGTGTGCACGAACGCCCCGATCGTGCTCGCTGTCGCGCCGCCCACCCAGGGGCCTGCGCCCATGGCCGCGCAGGTCGAGGCTTTCACTCTCGAACGTGGTGATGTCGTCATTCTCGAGCCGGGTGTCTGGCACGACGCCTGCCGCGGCCGGGACTCGGCGACGAGCTACCTGTGGATCGCCGGCCGCGTCCCCGAATCGGACGCGGCGTGGGTGGACCTGCTCGACGGCCCCGTGGTGATCGGATGAGCGCGCCGGTCCCTGCCGCCGGGCGCACCGCCGTCTTCATCGGCGATGTTGCCCTCGACGAGTACTACCGCATGGAGAAGTGGCCGACTCCACCCGACAAGGCGATGGTGCAGATGCTCCCTCCGGTTACGGGCGGGATGATCGCAAACGCGGCCTGCCGGTATGCCGGGTACTCCGGTTCCTGCGAACTGGTGACGGCGCTCAACGGTGGGGCGGTGGCAGAGCAGTTGCTGCACCGTCTCGGGGACAACGGCGTCGGGGTGAGCCACGTGCTCACCGATCCGGCATTGAACGACTCACGGACGATGATCTACCTCGTCGGGGACGAGCATGTGGTGTTCATTCCCGAGGTCGGGGAATACCAGGTCCCCGTAACGCCTGAGTTGGGGCGAGATCTCGCGACGGCACCGTTCATCTACTCCACGCCGATGGAATTGCACCGGCTCCGGCCGCCCGGTGACGTCTCGGGCCGCGAGCTGCTGCAAGACGTGCGCGCGGCGGGAGTCACCGTGGCGGTGGACCTCGATGTCTGCGCCGAAGGTGAAGAACACGACGACCTGCTGAGCGCGGTCGACATCGTTCTCGTCAATGAGGTGGGCATGGCCCGGCTCGATGCGCGTTCACCCGGAGGGAGTGGAGTCGAGGCTCTGCTCGCGAAGGGGATCAGGACCGTCGTCGTCACCCTTGGTGCCGGCGGCGCCACGGCCCACACCGACGACGGCACCCGGATCGCGATCGCCGGCATCCCCGTCTCGGCCGTGGATGTCACCGGCGCCGGCGACGCCTTCGGCAGCTCGCTGATGTACGGCCTCACTGCCGGCTGGGACCTGCAGGCCGCACTGGTATTCGCCAATGCGGCTGCCGCCAGAACCGTCACCGAGTTCGGCCCTCAGGCCGGGATCGGGCCCGTCGGCGACGTCGTGCAATTTCTCGACAACCACGACCCAGCGGGTGCTGCGGTCGTGCGCCGCTACCTCACCGAAGCCTGACAACACCCGGCGACAACCGCACGTCGCCCAACCCTTGCCTCCCTCATCGAACAATCTCAACCGCCCACACCCGATCGGATGGTGCCCTGACCATGAATCGACGACTCGTTCCCACGGTGCTCGCCACAATCGCCCTGGCATTCACGGTCGCCAGCTGCGGTGGCTCCAACGTCGCCGGCCAGCCTCCCGGCGATGCCTTGCGCCTGGCCTTCTCGTACGACCCCGGGTCGCTGGACCCGGACGTCTTCATGGACGGCGAAGGGATGAGTGTGGTCCAGGCGGCCTACGAAGGCCTGGTCCAGTACCGCGGGGACTCCTCGACGGAGATCGATCCGCTGCTGGCCACCTCCTGGGACGTCTCACCCGACCGGCTGACGTACACCTTCCACTTGCGTGACGGGGTCAAGTTCCACGACGGCACAGCAATGGACTCCGCGTCCTGGAAGGCCGAGATCGAACGCCGTAAGGCTCTCGACCTCGCGACGGTGTACCTCGTCAAGGATGTCGAGACCATCGAGACGCCCGATCCAATTACCCTCGTGCTGAAACTGTCACAACCCAATTCGGCCTTCCTGCACTATCTCGCGTCCCCCTACGGAATTCGCGCTGTGAGCTCAAAAGCGGTGGCGGACAACACTGTCGACGGGGACCACGCACAGAAATGGCTTGCGACACACTCGGCGGGCACGGGTGCCTACCAACTCGGGGCGGTAAGCCCCGGGCAGAGCTATCAACTCAAGCGCTTCGACGGGTATTGGGGTGAGAAGGCCGGCTTCCCGACGATGCAGTTCTCGATGGTCCCGAACTTCACCACCCAGCAGCTCATGCTCGAACAGGGGCAACTCGACCTGATCTACCACGGGGTGCCGTTCCGCGACCTGCAGCGGTTCGCCGAGCCGAAATTCCAGACCCAGATGTTGCCGTCCATCGTTCGGCTCAACGCCTGGATCAACCCGGACATGGAGCCGTTCAACTCCGAGCCGGTACGCCAGGCGATCGCGCAGGCAGTGGACCGCAAGGCCATCGTCGATCAGGTGTACGGAGACACCGCTTCGGTGGCGACGAGCATCCTCCCGGCTGGCGTGCTCCCCGGGGGCAAGGGCGTCTTCAACCCGACCTACGATCCGAGCAAGCTGAAGGCTCTGGTCGCGACGCTGCCCTCGAAGAAAGTCGATCTGGCCTACACCACCGACGACGCGCTGAACGCCCAGGTCGCCCAGTTGCTGCAGACCCAGTTGAGCGCTGCCGGGCTCGAGGTCACCACCCGCGGGGTCACTCAGGAGACGACCTGGGCCTGGCCGACGCAGGATCAGGGTCGTCCCAACATGCTCATCCTGCCGGCCAACTCTGACGACGCGGACCCCTCGGCGTTTCCGACGGTCTTCTACTCCCGCACAGGCGGACTGAGCTATTTCGCCCCGACGAACGTGGCTGCCGCTGATCAGCTCATCGTCGATGGCTTGCGGGCGGAGTCCGAGGCGGCAGCTGCACAGAAGTACGCGGCGGCGGCAGACCTCTACACCACCAGCGGGAACTACCTGCCCTTGGCGGATCAGCGGGCCGTCATCGTGGCGCGCTCCGGTCTGTGCGGGTGGGAGCACGACTTCACGACGATGTGGGCGTTGCGCCTCCCATCGATCAAGCCATGCTGAGCCCGTCGCCCGCGAAGGCGGATCGATCGGAGGAAGCGACCCCGGCTCCGGTCGCCGGCCTGAAGGACGTGCGGGTGTCCTTCCCGACCGGGGACGGAACGGTCCGCGCCGTGCGTGGGGTGTCTCTGGACATCCAGCCGGGCGAGGTGGTGTGTCTCGTCGGCGAGTCCGGGTCGGGCAAGACCGTCCTGGGGCTGAGCCTGCTGGGCCTGCTGCCCGACGAGGCCGGGCCCGTCATCGAGGGCGAGATGGCAGTGTGCGGTGTACCTGTCATCTCGGCCTCGCCGGGCCAAATGCGTGAGCTGCGACGGAATTCGCTGGGAGCCGTCTTCCAGGATCCGATGACCTCGCTCAACCCCACGATGACGATCGGCAACCAGATCCTGGAGGTTGCGACCGATCGGGCCGAGGCGATCCGCATCCTCTCCGAAGTCGGCGTGCCCCAGCCGGAAGAGCGGATGAGCTGGTACCCGCACCAGATGTCCGGCGGCCAGAGACAGCGCGTCATGCTGGCGATGGCCATCGTCCGGCGGCCGCGCCTGATCGTTCTGGACGAACCGACGACGGCCCTCGACGTCACGGTTCAGGCGCGTGTCCTCCGGCTCCTGCATGACCTGCGGGGCCAGTCCGATGCGTCCATGCTCTTCATCACCCACGACCTCGGGGTGGCGGCACAGATCGCCGATCGGATCGCCGTCATGTACGCCGGGCGCCTCCTTGAGGCGGGGCCGGCTTCTGAGGTCATCCACACGCCCCGGCATCCCTACACGCGGGCTCTGCTGCAATCTCGCCTGAGTCTGTCCACCGACCGCACCCACCGCCTCCCCCAGATGCCTGGTGATCTTCCCGCGCCGACGAGTGAGCCGGGCGGGTGCATCTTCAGCTCCCGGTGCGAGTACCACCACGACGCGTGCGATGCCGGAACCCCGCAGTTCCGTGGACCCGTGCCCAAGCACCTGGCCGCCTGTGTCCTCGATGACGTGCCGGCGCCGACCGCCGACACCGGGGCGGTCGGGCAGCTGATCGACTCACAGGTCATCGCCGACGCGGCGGCGACAACCGTCCCCCTCGAGGTCCGCGACGTCAGCGTCACGTTCACGTCGCGGTCGGGTTGGGGCCGCCGCCACGTCCTGCACGCCCTGGACGGAGTGAACCTCACCGTCGGGAACACGGAGTGCGTCGCCATCGTCGGAGAGAGCGGTTCGGGCAAGTCGACATTGCTGCGGGCGGTGGCCGGGCTCCAGTCGGTGTCGGCCGGCCAGTTGAACTTCGGCGGCGCGGTACGACCTCAGATGGTGTTTCAGGATGCCGGCGCGTCTCTGACGCCGTGGATGACCGCTGCCGAACTCATCGGTGAGCGATTGCGGGGTATCGGGCTCGATCGGGCGAGCCGGCTGGAGAAGGTCCGGGTCGCCTGTACCAATGTCGGATTGCCGCAGTCCGCCTTGCCGCTCAAGCCCCGCCAGCTGTCCGGCGGTCAGCGGCAACGCCTTGCGCTCGCTCGCGCGATCGTCGAACCCCCGGCCCTACTTCTCGCGGACGAACCGACGAGCGCGCTCGATGTCTCGCGCGCCGCCGGGGTACTCAATCTGCTGGGCGACCTGCGCCGGAACCTCGACATGGCAATGCTCTTCGTCACTCACGACATCGCCGCAGCGCGCATCGTCGCCGATCGGCTCGTCGTCATGTACATGGGCCGGATCGTGGAAGAAGGACCGGTCGAGGAAGTCATCTCCGCGCCCCGGCATCCCTACACGAGGGCACTGCTCGATGCGATACCGAAGTTGGAACCCCACCCGCACGTCACCGCCGCTGCCACCGATGAATCCGGACTCCCCCAGGACGGATGTGCCTACCGCCTGCGGTGCGATCGCGCACTGCCGGAGTGCACGGCAATACCCACGTTGACGGCCACGCCCGTGGTCGGGCAGCGCGTCGCTTGCTTCAATCAGGAGGCCCCGCAATGACCGAGGTCGCTGTCCGCCCCGGCCGTTGGTTGATCCCCCGCCGGGCGATCCGCACTGGCACGCACGCGGGCTGGTCCGAGCGGTTCTGGGTGGGGGCCCTGATCGCGCTCACCCTGGTTGCGCTGACCGCGCCATTGCTGGCGCCGCACAGTGCCCTGATTCCGGCCGGAACTCCCCTCACCCCGCCGGATTCCGCATTCCTGTTCGGCACGGACGATGCCGGCCGGGATCTCCTCAGCCGGTGCCTGTTGGGCCTGCGGACGAGTTGGTTCGCTGCCTTGGCGGTGATCGCCTCCGGCCTGGTCATCGGCGGCGGAATCGGTCTGGTTGCCGGAGCGGTGGGCGGCTGGGTCGACACGCTTCTCATGCGCCTGACCGATCTCTTCCTTGCCTTGCCGGCGCCGGTGCTCGCCATCGCGGTCGTCTCCGCCCTCGGGCCTTCGCTGACCCACACCCTGATCGGCGTCGCCGTCGTGTGGTGGCCCTACTACTCCCGGATCGTCCGCGGGGAGATCCGCCAGCTCGCCGCGCGGCCTCACGTCGAGGCGGCTCGGGTGGCCGGGGTCGGAGTACTCCGGCTCTGGGGGCGGCACCTGCTCCCCGGTGCGATCCCCACAATCCTGGTCGCTGCGAGCCTGGACGTCGGCGGCCTGATCGTCACCCTGGCCGGGTTGTCGTTCATCGGCCTGGGCGCACCCCAACCGGCACCGGAGCTCGGAAGCATGGCCGCCGCCGGTATTCCCATGCTGCTCAACGCCGCCTGGATCTCCGTCGCGCCTGCAATGACGGTTCTTCTGGCCGCCTTCATCGCCAACAAGGCCGGGGACGCCCTCCGCATCATGCTCGGCAATCGATAGGAGGTAGTTCAATGATTCGATTTGTCGTCAATCGACTGCTCGCGCTCGTCGCCGTGTTGCTCGTCCTCACCGGCACCCTGTTCCTGCTTCGCCAGGCCACGCCGGGAGATCCCGCCAAGCAGATTCTCGGCGCCAGCGCATCGCCGGAGGCGTTGGCGGCCAAGCGTCACGAGTTGTGGCTGGATCGATCGCTGCCCTCCCAGTACATCCACTACATCGATCGGCTGCTCCACGGCGATCTGGGTATCTCCATCCGCACCCGGCGACCGGTCAGCGAGGACGTGCTCCAGTACCTGCCGGCCAGTCTCACCCTGCTCGCGTTGGCGCTGACGCTGGCTGTTGTCGTCGGATTGACGGTGGGCGCGCTCGCCGGGCGCGGTGTCCGCGGCACCTCGGTGCTGAACAACGCACTCATCGGTCTGGCCTCGGTCCCGCCGTTTCTGCTGGGGCTGATCGCCGTCGTGGTGTTCTACGCCCAACTTGCGTGGCTTCCGGCCAGTGGTCAGACCGCGGCGTTCGATGTTCCCCAGAGCCCCACCGGGGTCGTCTTCATCGACTC
Organism: Mycobacterium sp. DL99; assembly: GCF_004762045.1. Classification (GTDB taxonomy): domain Bacteria; phylum Actinomycetota; class Actinomycetes; order Mycobacteriales; family Mycobacteriaceae; genus Mycobacterium. Next base: position 1,668,571 of record NZ_SJOM01000007.1, on the reverse strand, counting down.
TCTGCTTGCCGGCGACTTCGCACTGGCCGGAGATGCCGCCCTGCATCTGGTTCTCCCGGTCACCGTCCTTGCGCTGACTCCCGCGGTTGCCGTCGCCCGCGTCTTTCGCAGCAGCTTGACCAACACGATGGACTCGGACTACATCCGCACCGCGCGGTCAAAGGGCCTCGGCGAGTGGAGAGTCCTGTCGCGGCACGGCATTCGGAACTCGATCGGCTCGACGCTCTCGATGATCGGGCTTCAGGTAGGCGGCATCTTCGCCAGCCTGGCGGTGGTCGAGGTCATCTTCGGCTGGCCGGGAGTGGGCGCGTATGTGGCCCAGAGCATTCCGTCCGGCGACTTCCCCGGGATCGCGGGTGTGACGCTGGTGGTCGGTGTCGGGTACGTGACCGTGAACGCGATCATCGACGTACTTCAGGCGGCGGCAGACCCACGCATTCGCATCTGACCGCTTCGACTTTTCGCACCAATGTCTACACAAGGAGAAAACGCATGAGCGACATATTGCTAATTGGAGAGAGTTGGATCCGAAACACCACGGACGTCAAAGGATTTGACTCCTTCACCTACAGCTCGTACGGCGTGGGTACCGAATGGATCGAGCGGGCGGTCACCTCGGCCGGACACCGCTTCCATCACCTCCCGGCGCATTTGGTGGACGCCCAATGGCCGGAGCTGGACAAGTACGACGCCGTGCTCCTCAGTGACGTGGGCGCCAACACGTTCATGTTGACCGCGCAGTGTTGGGAGCGGGCGACCCCGACCATCAACCCGTTGACTCAGATCGTCGACTACGTGCGCGCTGGAGGCGGGTTCGCCATGATCGGCGGGTACCTCTCGTTTGCCGGCTTGGAAAACCGTGCCGCCTATGCGAATACGCCGATCGCGGAGGTCCTTCCGGTGACCATCGCCGCGGCCGATGACCGCGTCGAGCTGCCTCAGGGGGTCGATCCGACAACCGCGCATCCGGACCACGCGGCCCTGGGTGGTGCCCAGACCTTCGGCCCGCTTCTCGGCTACAACCGGCTGGTGGCCCGCGACGGCGGCGACGTGCTCCTCAACGTCGGGGCGGATCCGATTCTTGTCACCTGGCCGTACGGCGAGGGCAGGGCGTTGGCCTACGCCAGCGACTGCAGCGAGCACTGGGCTTCACGGCAGTACCTCGATTCGCAGGACTACTCACGGCTCTGGGGCGGCTTGGTGACCTGGTTGATCAACGGAAAGGAAAACTGACAATGTCAGTGCAGCAGACCGGAACAACTTCGCAGTCGACGGCAGTGAGCCCGGTGAGCGAGCGCCTGATCGGGGCGGCCGCCTCGGCGTGGGAGGCGAAGCTCGACTCGCGGTTCATCAGGGAGGCGACCGACGGCACGCTCTCCGAAGACGTCCTGGCGCGCTACATGCTGCTGGAGGCCGAGTTCGTCACCGTGGCGGCACGCGCCCTCGGGTCGGCCATCCTGCGAGCGCCGGGACTGCCGGCGATTCGCGGACACGCGGCCACCATGGCCTCGTTCATCGGTGACCAGCACGACTTCTTCGACCAGGTATCGGCGGCGGGCGGCGCGGCCGAACCCGGACCGAACGCCCGGCGTCGCGCCGAGCAACTCGGCGAGCGCGTGCTGGAGATCTGCGATACCGGAACCTATGCGGAGATCGTCGCCTGCATGTACCCGTCGGAACGGCTCTACGCGCTGTGGTGTTCGCGAGCAGCCGCCGTGCCGGCCCAGCGGTCGGAGGCCCTGCAGGAATGGATTACCTCGCATGCGGAGCTGCCCTACATCGACACCGTCGACTTCCTCACCCATGAGGTCGACAGCCTCGTCGTGAGTGACGACGAGATCGAGCACCTCGGCGCCCTGGTGTCCGAGATCCTCCACCTGGAAATGGAATTCCTGGAGGCCTGCTACGACCTCGACTGAGCTGTCCTGAGTTGATCGGGCCGACCGAACCCATCGACATCCTCAGTTGGGTTCAACCGAATTCAAACCCCGCCCGCTTTGGCGAGATGGGCGAGCAGAGAGGCGGTTTTCCAAATGCAACATCCGCAGCAGCTTCCCGGACCCAATACGGATATCTGGGATTGGCAGATGCAGGGACTTTGCCGTGGTGTCGATTCGTCGATGTTCTTCCACCCCGATGGTGAACGCGGACGGGCCCGGGCTCAACGTGAGGTGCGCGCCAAGGAGATGTGCCACAGGTGCCCGGTGATCACCCAATGCCGTTCACACGCACTGGCTATCGGTGAGTCGTACGGCATCTGGGGCGGCCTGGGTGAGTCCGAGCGCGAGCTCTTGCTCAAGCAGGGCATCGGCTGTAGCGCCTGAGCGTCACGCCGAGTTGAAAGGCTCCATCCCGCAAGGGATGGGGCCTTTTCAGTTGTGTCGAGTTGGGTCCAGGTGGTCAGCCCGCGACAAAGGCCCCCAGCGACAACACCGCGAGCACGAGGAACGTAGCGGGAAAAGCGATGTTGTAGAACACCTGTGCGCGGATGTGGGTGATGACGGCACCGATGAAGAACGCGATCAGTCCGATCGCGGCCGCGACGCCGAGCGGTGGGAACGCGAGCAGGCCCACGAGCAGTCCGACGGCTGCCGCGCCCTTGAGTAACCCGAGCACCGGTACCCAGGTCCGCGGGACGCCGACCTCCGCCGAGTTGGCCAGCACGAAGCTGGCCCCGACAAGGTTCCCGAGCGCCATTGCCGCATTGGCCGCGATGGTGATCGCGACGATCAGCGTCGCGATCACGCCGAGTTGTAGGGTCATGGTTGTCGCCTCCGATGTCCGGCCGCCAAGGGGTTCACCTTGTTGACGATTGCCGCGCGTGAAAGGTGACGACATGAACGACCAACAGGTTCGGCGAGCAGTCACAAAACTGCCCAAAGATCAGCATTTCGAGGCAGTTTTGCGTCTGCTCGCGGAAACTCGTGAATATGACCACTGACGTGACGGTCGCCGAGACAGGCGCAGGGACCTACACCCAGCAGATCACCGCCGGGCGCCACCAACTCATCGCTGACGAACCCCTCCCGGTGGGCGACGATGCCGGCCCGAATCCCTATGACCTGGTGTTGGCCGGTCTGGGAGCATGCACGTCGATGACGGTGCGGATGTACGCCAACCGCAAGGGCTGGCCCCTCGATAAGGTGCGAGTGATGTTGCGGCACTCACGCATTCATGCGAAAGACTGTGCCGACTGCGAGACCACCAAAGGCATGATCGACCATATCGACCGCGAGATCGAGTTGATCGGCGAACTCGACGACACTCAGCGGCAGCGGCTCATGGACATCGCCGAACGCTGCCCGGTACATGAGACTCTGACGTCGTCGGTCCACATCACCACTACCGAGCGATGAATCGACCGGGCGATTTCGTGATCTGCATGCACCGTCGCGGAGCCCAGGCGTAGGAAGGAAGTCATGGCAGACAACTGGAATGACAACATCATCGCCGAGTTCCGCGCCAACGGCGGCAAGGTCGGCGGACCGTTCGAGGGCGCGACGCTGCTTCTGCTGCACACCACCGGGGCCAAGAGCGGCAAGGAGCGCGTCAACCCGGTGATGGCGTTCGACCTCGACGGCAAGCTCGCCATCGTCGGTTCGTACGCGGGCGCCGACGTCGACCCCGCGTGGTTACACAACCTGCGCGCGCATCCCGATGCCCACATCGAGATCGGCACCGACGCCTATGCCGTGCACGCGCGGGAGATGCCGCTGGCCGAGCGCGACGCCGCTTATCCGCGCATCGTCGAGCAGGCCTCGGGATTCGGCGAATACCAAACCAAGACCGACCGCGTCATCCCGATCATCGAGCTGCAGCGCCGGTGAGCTCAGCCGACACGGTCAGCTGACCTCCGTCTGAGACCAAGCCGCCACAGGCAGGGTCAGATAGACACCGATCCGGCAGCCCGCACCGGTCGCGGTCTGCGCGGCGGCAAGTATGGCGTCGGCACCGGCCTGCCGATCCTCAGCCCGATCTGGAAAGAACTTCGACTTGACCTCGATCAGCACATCGAGGTCGAACCGATCGAACGGTCCGACGTCGTGGAACCGGATCAGCACATCCCCCGGCTGGAGGTTGCCATCGTAGGGTTCGTCGCCGCATTCGACGGCGATCGAGACCGCCGCCGGTAGCACTTCCGCCAGCCGCGACCGCACGGCATCGGTGGCCCACGCCCCGCACGTCACATCGATCAACGGCACTGCTTCTTCAACCCCCTGTCTGCTTCGTGGAGCAGGCTATTTGCCCGCCCGCACCGCGGGCCAGAAAAGCTTGAACAAGCGTTCCTCCCAACCGTCTTCGATGTCACCGATGCGGGCATTCTCGGCGATGTACGCACCGACCACCCCGTCTATCAGCGTCTCGGAATCAACGTCCGCGCGGATCGAACCATCGGCCTTGGCGTCGTCGATCACGGCGGCCAGCGCCGCGCGCTGGTCGATCAGGATCCGCCGGAACACCGTGGTGAATTCGGGGTCATCCTCGGTGAGCAATGCCGCGAGCCCGCCGAGTCCGATGCCGCCCTCGACCGTTGCGATCGCGTGGGTGATGAGCCACCGGAGCCGTTCCGGGGCGTCGGCGCGGGGATCGAGTGGCCCCGGTGAGGCGAGTCGCGACAGCGCGCCGGCCAACATGTCCCGCCGGTTGGGATGCCGTCGGTAGATCGTCGTCTTCGCAATTCCTGAGTGCGCGGCAACAGCTTCGACGGTCACCGCCCGAGGTCCTCCGGCGCGCAACAGGTACAGCGTCGACTCAGCGATGCCGTCTTCGACCCGCCCTTGTGCCATCGGTCCCCTACCCGGTCTGTCCGTCAGTCGACGGGAATACTTCGGCCCCGCCATGCGCTACGCTATACGTAGCAATCGATACGCTACGCGTAGCGTAGTTATTCGGTAGGTTCGAGTTCTCGTGAGGTGATCACATGTTCAAAGGCGTGGGCCGTATTCCGGTTCCCGGCCTTGCGTACGTTCTGCTGCTCGTCGGGTTCGTCTCGCTCGGGCTTTTCGTCGCAGCCCTGGCATCGGGCAGTGACCTGGCGGTGGTCGCCGGCATCGCGCTGATCGCATGCCTGGTCGGCGCCGTTGCCGGCTTCCGCACCGGCGCCCGCAATCTGGCCCGAGACCGGCAACCCGATGCCCCGACCAACAACGTGAGCATTTTCTCCACGCCGCTGCGCCGGGATGAAATGGACCGGTACCTGCGGAACTACCGCGGTGACAGTGAAGAAGGTGCCACCGCGGACCGGGCAATGGCCGTGGTTCGCGGCGACGAATCGAATGCCGTCGAAGTGTCATCAGCGCAGGCAGGCCACCGCCGCGCCGCCTGATGCGGGACGACTCGGCTGCTACGTCGGCGCCACCGACCAACGCGGCGGGCGCTTGTCGATGAAGGCCTGCACTCCTTCGAGTGCGCTCGGATCCATCATGTTGCAGGCCATCGTCGCGCCCGCGTCCGCGTAGGCGGACTCGATGTCGACGTCAATCTGCCGGTAGAACAACGCCTTACCCATCGCGACGGCGACGCGGGGCTTCGCCACGATGCTCGCGATCACCGCCTCGACCTCGGCGTCGAGGGCGTCCGCTGCCACTACCCGGTTGACCAGACCCAGGACCCGGGCCTGCTCGGCAGAGACGAATTCACCGGTCACGAGCATCTCGAAGGCAGCCTTGCGGGGCACGTTGCGCGACAGCGCCACACCCGGAGTGGCACAGAACAACCCGACGTTGACGCCGCTGACCGCGAAGCGCGCGTCATCACTGGCCACCGCAAGATCGCACATCGCGACGAGCTGGCAGCCCGCCGCCGTCGCGAGGCCTTGAACCCGCGCGATCACCGGTACCGGCAGCCGCTGGACCGACAGCATCATCGCGGTGCACTGGGCGAACAACCGCTGGTAGTACTCCAGGGACGGCTCAGCCCGCATCTCTTTGAGATCATGCCCGGCGCAGAACGCCTTGCCGGATGCCCCGAGCACGACGGCACGCACCGTGTCGTCCTGCGCCAGAGCGTCGAAGGCGTCACCGAGCGCGGTCAGCATCGCCTCGGACAACGCGTTGAACGCCTGCGGGCGGTTCAGTGTCAGGGTGACGACGACACGGTCGTCGCGATCTTGCAGCAGCAGTGTCATGGCTCGATCAACACCTTGAGGGCCTCGCGGTCGGCCATCGCGCGGTAGCCGTCGGGGGTTTCGTCGAGACCGATGGTGCGGTCGAAGACCCGTCCGGGTTCGATGGCGCCGTCGAGAACGTCGGGCATGAGTTCCTCGATGTAGGCGCGGGCCGGCGCGACTCCGCCGGTGAGGGTGACGTTGCGGAAAAACGTGCCGAAACCCATTGGCACCTCAGTGTATTGAGATACCCCGAGCCGGCTGACGCGGCCGCCGGCGCGTACCGCGTCGAGAGCGGTGGCGACCGAGGGCTCGGTCCCGACGCATTCGATCACCGCGTGGGTACCGTCGCCGCCGGTCAGTTGGCGGATCTTCTCGACGGCTTCGTCGCCGCGTTCGGCGACGACGTCGGTGGCGCCGAACTCGCGACCCAGGTCGGTCCGGACGGTGTGCCGTCCATTGAGGATGATCTGCTCGGCACCCAGCCGCTTGGCGGCCAGCACCGCGCACAGTCCCACCGCGCCGTCCCCGATGACGGTCACCGACGATCCCGGCCCCACCCCGGCGGTCACCACGCCGTGATGGCCGGTGCAGAAGACGTCCGACAAGGTCAGCAGGGAGGGCATGAGCGCAGAATCCTCGGCCACCGGAAGCTTCACCAAGGTGCCCTGCGCCTGCGGGACACGCACGGCCTCGCCCTGGCCGGCATCGACACCCCGCTCACCCCAGCCGCCACCATGGCGGCACGACGTCTGCAGCCCCTCCTTGCAGAAGTCACACGTGTTGTCCGCCCAGACGAAGGGGGCCACCACCAGATCGCCGCGCCGGAATCCGGACACATCCGAGCCGACGTCCTCGACGACGCCGATGAACTCATGACCCATCCGGCGGCCGCCATCCTTGTGCGGCATCGACTGGTACGGCCACAGGTCGCTGCCGCAGATACAGGCACGGGTGACGCGCACGATGGCGTCATTCGGCTCCTTCACGATGGGGTCGGGCACATTCTCGACACGCACGTCGCCGGCGCCGTACATCACGGTTGCTCGCATGCTCAGTTCCTTCACTCGTCCGGGTGGCAGGTGAGACCCAACGCCTCGAGGCTAGGCCGGTGTGCGTGGCCTGGGGAGTGAAGTGCGACTCGAGTTGACTCCCCCATGGGCGCGAACCCGCATCGCGAGAAAACCTAACATTTGTTCTACCGGGCCGATAGGTTCGTACTCATGACCCGGACCGTCGGCGACGACGTCGACCTGCCCACCATCCCGAGGCCGCGATCCGCACGATGCCCGCTGGCACCACCACCCGAATTCTCCGAGTGGCGCGAATCGGCTGCACCACAACGAGTGATATGGCAGGGCCGGCCGACGTGGGTGGTCAGCCGGTACGAGGACATCCGGGCTTCGTTGGTCGATCCTCGCCTCAGCGCGGACACGATCAAGCCGCGTCTGCGCGAGGTCGGCGCCGGCGACGCCTTGCCGGTGATCTTCGCACGCATCGACGATCCCGAACACAATCGACTGCGCCGCATGATGACTCGCGATTTCACCTGGCGGCGGGCCGAGGCGATGCGACCGAAGATCCAGGAACTGGTCGATCAATTCCTGGACACCATGATCGAGACCGGACCGCCGGCAGATCTCGTACGGGGCTTCGCGTTGCCCGTGCCGTCGCTCGTCATCTCGCTGTTGCTGGGTGTGCCCTACAGCGATCACGCGTTCTTCCAACACCACAGCACGGTCGGGCTGGATGCCCGGTCGTCCGAGGACGAGAAGGCCCAGGCGATCGGGGCACTCTTCGGCTACATGTTCGACCTGGTCGCACGCAAAGAACGCGAGCCCGGTGATGACCTGATGAGCCGGCTCATCACCGACCACGTCGCATCCGGTGAACTGAGCCGTGAGACGGCCGCCATGAACGGACTGATCCTCCTGCAGGCCGGACACGAGACCACAGCCAGCATGATCTCCCTGGGAACCGTTGCACTGCTGCAACATCCCGATGTCTTCGAGGTGCTCAGCCGGACCGACGACACCGCCGTCGTCGCCAACATCGTCGAAGAGTTGATGCGCTACCTCACGATCGTGCACAGCCAGGTGGACCGGGTGGCGACCGAGGATCTCACCCTCGGCGGCGAGTTGGTCCGCGCCGGGGATTTCCTGTTGATGAACCTGCCTGCCGGGAACTGGGATCCCACGTTCGTCGACGATCCCGCCCTCCTCGACATCGACCGGAACACCCGTGGGCATTTGGGTTTCGGATTCGGCGTGCATCAGTGCATCGGGCAGAACCTCGCCAGAGTCGAAATGCAGGTCGCACTGTCCACGCTGGCCCGTCGACTGCCAGGACTGTCCCTGACTGTCCCTGTCGACGAGCTGCCGTTTCAGAACCAGCAGGAAATCTATGGCGTTGAGGAAGTGCCCGTCACGTGGTGACCTCACCGCCTACTTTCCTTGATCGACCCCGTCGAAGACCTGCACGGCGTAGTCGAGCAATGTCGGCGTGACGCCGAGCTGCTGCCCGAACGGATGGTCGAGCCAGAAGATGAGGAACAGCAGAAGGCCGAGCAGGATGGCGATCGCGCTCGACAGGATCATGTGACTCACCACATTGCTGAGATGTGTGAAGCCGATGAGCCCGATGAGAAGGACAGCCCCGAACAGCAGGCCGCTCCACAGCAGACCCGGTATCCGGGGCTTCGCGTCGAGGACTCTCGTGTTCCGTTGCGATGTAAGGACATTGAGCTGATCGCGGATCTCGGCGTTGACCGGGTGGGCGGTGGGCGCTTCTTGACCCAGTACCCGGTACATGTCGGTGATCGCCCCTCGCGCCGAATCACTCGCGACATCGCGTTGCCGCGTATCCCACTCGGCCTGTGCGGCGACAGTGTAGGTACGCAGCAGTTCCCGCATTCGCGCCTGCTCAGGCCCCGGCAGGCTCACAGTCTGCCGGTACATCGTCGCCAGCGTCGATGACTCATTGGTGACGTTCTCCTCCGCCGAGGAGAACTGCTCCCACGCGACAACGACCGTGAAGCCCAGCAGCGCGCCGTAGACGAGAGCCACGGTGGTCAGAAACGGTGACAGAGTCCCCGTTTGTTTCTCGGCGCCGGACCGGTACACCGTTTTGTTGGCGATCCACACGCTCCCGACAGCCAGCAAGGCTGACGCTGCGAGGACCCCCGCTAGAAACAACCCCAAGCCCGCCAGGCTCAAGCCGCCCATCGCTCACCTCTGCTCTGGGTCGATGGACATCAAACCATCAGGGAGTCGCGGGAAGTCCGCAGCGCTCCCGGAAGTCAGAAGACGGTTGCCTGATGCGGTCGAGATCCCCGCGAACGGCGGGATTGGCATCGAGATAACCGCGAACCTTCTCCCCGATCTGGTCCTTGGGCTGGCCCTTGAGGCTGGTGAAGAAGTCGTTGACGTCGGGGTGGGCGGTCAGATAATTCGAGGTCTCGAAAGAGACGCCGGACATCACGCGCGCCATTTCGGCGGCCGTGCACGGGGGCGGGACAGGTGGATCCGCCGCGGCCGCCGCGGCACTCAGAAGTGTCAGGCCGACGAACACGCCGGCGCCGATCGCTGCGCCGGCGGCGCGGTGTGTGAGATGAGAGGACGACATGTTGGCTCCTTCAGCAAGTTGTCCACGGTTCATGACGTAGTTCCTCAACGCGGTCTGATGCCGCCACCGCCACCCGGACGGCCGGGGCCTCCCGGACCACCAGGACCTCCTGGACCACCGGGCCCGCCGGGGCGGCCCGGATCCCAGATGACATCGAGATCCCATCCGGTATCGCAGTACCAGTCGTTGGCACAGGGATAGGGAACTACCGGTGTGGCTGCCCGTGGCACTCCATCTGCGCCGCGCACGTCGCCCTGCGCACAGACCGTGGCATAGCCCGAACTTGTGCAGTCCGCCCTCGCCGGAGGTGCCATCGTGGTGACGGCTCCGAACGGGAGCATCGCCGGTAGCAGTCCTAAAATCAGGTAGCGCTGTGGTGTTCGCACGCCCGCCCCCTTTTGTCAGTTCGGCCGGGGTCTATGCACGGATGTATATCGCACTACCAGCGACAATGTGGAGTATTGACGCTCATGCCGGGTATTTCGTCGCCACTCTTCTTGACTCGGAAAGCATTTCGAGCGCTCCGTCTCGGGCTTGAAGCGACTTCGCCTAGGTGTCTAACGGATTGGCTCTGATGCGTTCGGCACCATTGTTGGCCACCGACGCAGCAGCGGCGCCACCCGGTTTGCGTCGCGCCTGATCCTCGAAGCACGCAATGAATTCGCTGCCGAACCCTTGCCTGGGATAGCGCGCAAGTATGTCGGCTCGCGTCGCGGTGGGGAACTCCTCTGGCCGGCGTCCGACGACGTCCCAGCCGGTGGCCACCTGCAAGAGGTGGGACTCGGGATCGACCGCCGCCGAAACGTCGTCGCGCATGTGCAGCACGATGATCTCCGTCGCCCTGGCTGCCCGGTCGGCAGGCCAGCCGGCGGCCACCCCGAACACCCAGGCCAGGTCCCCACCCGCCTCCTCGAACGACACCCGGTGGCTGTCGAACGGGCCGGTCAGACCGATGTCGTGCAGCAGGGCCGAGACGTAGTAGAGCTCGTTGTCGAAGGTGATGTCATGTGCCGCTGCGTACGTCGAACCCCACAGATACGAACGGATGCAGTGATTGAGCAACGCAGGCGAATAGAATTGCGTTGCGACGGCAAGGGCTGCTGCAGCCGCCGGTGTCTGCGGAACCATCTCGTCCATCGCGCCTTCTCTCAAAGAGCTGATGACCAAGATAACGCTGCGCGCGCACGATGTGGACGGCTGTCAGTACTCCGTCAAAAGTTCAAGCCCGAGAACATGATCCGACCGGGGTCATACTTCTGCCGGGTGGCGGCCAGCCGGGCGAGGTTGGCGCCGAAATACCGCGAGGCCGGCTGGTTCACCTCGAGATAGTTCACGTAACCACCCACCGAATACGCCGCCACCGCTTGGTGGGCGGTGTTGAGCCACTGGGCCGCCGCCGCCGGAGAGCCGGAGTTCTCGACGTACCACTGCACCAGTGCGGACTGCCGCCGCCACGGGAAGGCGGTGTCCCCCGGGCCCACGGTGGCGAGCGCGCCGTCGAGCGCGTGCATGATCACCAACGGACGGCCGGCTCCACTGGGAAAGGCGTTGAACGCCGCGGCGATCCCCTGGGCGACAGCCGGGGTGATCGACTGGAAGACATCGGATCCGCCGACATAGCCGAGCGGCGACGGGTTGAGGTTGTTGACGGCCAGGAATTGCACCAGGTCCAAGTAATTGAACGTGTGCTTGTCCACCCCGGTCGGTTGCAGCCCGACCGCTTGGGAGACCGCGGCCGCCACTGCGTCACCTGAGCCTGCCGGGCAGGTCGCAAGGATGCGACAGTGCGCGCCTCCCGGGTCGGTGACCGTGTCCGCCAGCGCCCAACTGTTGCGGTCGGCGGTACGCAGCCAGTTCTGCCAACCGACCAGAACCTGCGCGAATGACTGCAGCGGGAAGTGAAGACTCACCGCATCCACATCGCTGGTCGGGAAGGTGGCGAAGGTCAGCGCCGTCGTCACCCCGAAGTTGCCGCCGCCCCCGCCGCGCAACGCCCAGAACAGATCTGGGTTCTCATTGGCCGAAGCGTTGACCGCCGCGCCGCCGGGTAACACCACCGTCGCCGACACCAATTGATCGGACATCAGGCCCGCATGCCGCGATTGGGCGCCCAACCCGCCTCCCAGAGCGTGTCCGGCAGCGCCGACCGACGGACAGGTACCTGTCGGGATCCCCCGGCCGGCTCCGGCCAGCGTCTGGTGAATCGCATACAGACCGGTTGCAGGGGTCACCGTGACATACCCGGTGCCGGCGTCGTAGTTGATGTCACCGGGCAATTGGCGCAGGTCAAGGACCATGGTGCCGTTCGCCGTCGATGCGCCCACATAGGAGTGCCCACCGCCGCGCGGAGCGACTTTGAGATTGTGATTGGCAGCGAAGGCCATTGCCCTCTGTACGTCCGCCGTCGAACTCGGGGCGACGACCGCCGCAGGAGCCAGGCCGTTGAAGTTGGTGTTGAAAACCGCCTTGGCCGAGGCGAATTGCCCACCGCTGTCCGGCAGTATCACCTGCCCCCTGATGGCGGCAGTCAGATCGCCCCAGCCCGAGGTTGCCGGATCGGCACTGGCCCGCGTCGTTCCGAACACCGCCCCGACTGCCAACGCCCCAGCGGCACCCCGCAGAAACGTCTGACGTGAGATACCACGCGGTGACTCCCGCGGTTCCGTCATGCCCGAATTTTGAGGTACCCGGGGCGAAATCCGCCGCACCGTGCAACGTGTCGAGGTATCGGTCCGATACCGATTCGGCGTCGGCCCCCTGGGCGATGAGATCAGCGCCGTCCGAAGCTACGATCGCCACCGCCGGGTGATCCGCCCGGCTCCGACTGCAGACCTGGAGGCCAGCGCGTGAGCGCACCGTCGAACCCGAACGCGATCCCGACCCAAGCCACGCTCCCGAACCTCCCACTGGACGATGAGGCCCGCGCCACCCTCACCTCCGAGATCTGGGGCATGCTGGTCACCGGCAACGACGACGTCGAAGAGTTCCTCGAGATCTACGCCGAGGACTACGAACTCACCGAGGAGCAGCTCACCGACGCCTTCGCCGCTCTGCGCGAGGCGAGACTGCGCCAGCAGACCGAGATCGGCGACTACCAGTCACGGACCCGGGCGGCGTTCGACGAGTTGAACGCCAACGGCGTGATCGCCCGTGCCGACTTCTCCTGCTGCGGTACCTGCGCTTCGGCCGAAATCGGCGACGAGCGCGACGACAGCCGCCACTGGAGCGGCTTCATCTACTTCCACAGCCAGGACACTGACCGCCTGGTCGAGGACGGCTCCACCTACGTCGGCTACGGAGCGTTCGAGCCGGAGAACTTCGACGAGGAGGCGTACAACCGGCTCAGCGATCAGGCGAAGGAGGACCTGTACTTCAGCGACGTGGCCCGGATGCTCGACGAGGTCGTCTTCCCCATCGTGCGGCGCCACGGCATCGAACCGGAGTGGAACCGCGACCTCGGCACCCGGGTGCTGCTCACCAACGCCGACTGGTACGCCCCGATCGACAGCTGACGATCTGTAACTTCCGTGGCGGACGCGCCGACATATAGTTCAGCGCGTCCGAAGGGGGTAAGCCCGATGCCGAACGATCGCCGCCGTGTGATGGCAGCCGTCGGTGCTGCAGTAGCGGCACTCGTGATTCCGACCGTCCTGAACGTTGCCCCGGCCCAGGCGAACCCGCTGCCTGGCTTTTGCGTGCCGCCCAGTGTTGTCGACAACGTCTGCACCGCGCGCCTGACGTCGGTGACGGCCGATGTCGTCGACGGGACGATCACCGGGACACCTGTTGGCGGCGGCCCGGCGATCACCCTTGCGGGACCAGCAGATGCGTACCAGAAATCAACGGGATTCGGCGACACACCGCCAGATGCGGTTCAGCAATGGGACACCTCGATCGACAAGGTCAGTGACCTCGACACCTCCCCCTCCGACCCCAATTGGTACGGCAACGCCAAGGCCAGGGTGTTCCTGCCCAGGACCTTGAATGACCTGGCGACCAAGCTTCCCGCCGACGTCCTCGTCGTCCGGTTCACGCCGGACGACGCTCGGCCGGATACGTTCCGGCTGGTGTCGATTCAGCCGACGGCCTAGGACGAAACGGGCTATGCCCGATCCTGCGCCAGCCCGGCCAGGTGTTTGAGCGAGTTGTCCAGATGCTGCCGGTCGAACGGCGGGAATTCGATGTGTTCGCGAGTGGCCGCCGGCACCGCCGACCAGTCATACGTCAGGGTGACCTCCGTCCGGTCGTCGCCGAGTGGCTTGAGGTCGTAGCGCCAGATCCAGCCGCCGAAGTCGAGGTTGGCGTCGTCCGCGCCTTGGCCCGGCAGCCACGCGATCGCGTGGGGAGGCTCGAATACCTCGATCCGGTTGGCCATCTCGTAATGCAAGCCCCCGTAGTTGTCGTGGTACATCGCCATCCGGAAGATCTGCCCGGCTTCGGTCAGCCGCTTGCCGTCGAGCGACTCCCGCACCCAACCGGTGCCGTCGATCGCCTGATGGGTGGTCGGGTCGGCCAGCACCGCGAACACGGTTTCGGCCGGCGCATTGATGGTGCACGCGGTGCTCATGATGTCGTCAGTCATACCTGTACCGACCGACGACGGGTCACAAACTCATCGAGACTGCGCGTGGATCATCGAGCCTGCGCTCAGATCGCTTTTTCGCCGAAAATCGCGATCTCACCGCAGTCTCGGCGCGGTGGGACTATGGGTTGAGCCCGAAAACCTGTACGACGGCTGCACCGCGAGAAGCGAAATCACGCAAGCCGCCCACAAGTACCGTGCTCCGTACCGATCCCACGCCCATTGCCAGATTCGGTCCATGGCGCGACGGTAGACGCCATCAGCCCACCAAGTTCGCAGAAAGCGAAAACACCCCCGGCCCAAAAGGACCGGGGATGCTCCACGTGACTACCTCGTGGGCGTGGCCCTGGCGATGCTCGCCGCCTCGGTGATGCCGGGTATCGACCGTCCTAGGTGACGACGAAAGACATCTTCACTGAACAGTTCTGGCCGTCGTCCTCGAAATCCGTGATCTCGTGTGGCCGTGTGCTGAGCTGGCCAAACGAGAACTGCTCCTCGTAGCTGCCGAGTTGATCATTCGGACCGAAGTCGTCCTGCTCACCCAGATGACCTGTGATCTTGAGGAATTCCCCTTCATTGACCCGGAATTCGGCTCTGGTGTTGAGAACGAACTCGGTGCCCTGACTGATCTCCAGGGCGTTGTCGCCGTTGTGGTCGAACAGAGTGACCGCGCCTAGCGTCACGATCTCCCCGATGTCGGGGTTGAACATATTGTGTGAGACATCAAATCGACCGAAGATCTCAAGGGCGTTCCCTGGATCGGATCCGTTATGCACATTCCTGATGCTGTGCAGCGTCACGATGACGTTCTTGGACATTTCGCGCTCCCAACGTTGCCGGTTGTACCTCGACTGGTTTTAGGCAGGTCGGTGAGCGGCCGAAGCATCCGCTAACTCATCCTCTTCACCCGTTCCGTGACCCCCACAGCAACTATTGAGCTTTCTCCAAGAATTGGCGTGAGTAGTCCGCTACCTGAATTCCCAAGGGCTGTACTCCAACCCGGAGTCGATCGACATCCAACCACGTGAAGCCGTTGCCGCTCAGCCAAACCCACCTGCATCCGGTTGAACGAAGCCGACAGCGCACCGAGGTCGACGTCCTGGACCACGGGCAGCTGTCACCGGCGACGGCGGTCCGCACCGGCCGTATCGCTCCCTCCACGAAACTGTGGATATTGATCACCCCGATGGCAGCGCCGTACGCGGCACCGACGATCGCGTACTGGACCAGTCGCCAGCCGGTCGCCCCGGCGATCCCACCGACAACGACCCCGAGCAGAGGTGCCCACATCACATCGGTCGCGAGCGTTCAGATCGTCGCCTTCCGCGCGTAGGTGGAAGGTGGCGCCGAGTGACCCGGGCGTCGATGCCTGGCTACCTTTCGCTGCGGCGGCTTCAGCTGTGGCCGGCGCCGAGCACAACGTAGCCAGCTGTGCGCCCGAGTCGACTTTCCCTTGTCATACCCCAGCGATCCGAGCACCGCGAGACCAAGGACACCGAGAGCTACACACCGACTGCCTTCCCGGCACCTCGCTTCCTCGAAGCGGGCGGAGGCGGGCGCCAACTCGCCCGCGCGGCGCTTGGTTGTTTTCGCAAATTTCGAACCGAAAATGGCCCTATCCGGGTCTTGACAAAATCTGTCCCCCATCAGGATATTGAGCACAGCTGTTAGTTACGTCACGCTCGATCCTCGTGTCAGTGGCAAACACAATGCTCCGCTGCGAGGAGATGCCATGGCCACACGTATTCACCAACTAGCGGGCGTGTGCCTATTGACGACCGGACTCCTGATGAGCTGCATGAGCGGGGCGATTGCATCCGCGGATTCCGAGAACAATGCCAAGTCGGATTCGAGTCCGGGCACCAATAGCTCCACCAGTGAGGGCGGTAGGACCTCGATCCTGTCGACCACCTCGACAGCGAAGACCGGTACTTCTGCAGATGATCCGGTGGCCGCCGCAGAACGTGCCCCCAAGAACACGGGAGTTTCAGGGGCCGGCGCCGACAAACCCACTTCGACCGTCTCCGCTCAGACGAACACATCCTCGGGCACCGCGGAAGCGGCGAGCACCGCGGGCACCGCAGGCACCTCAGGCACCTCAGGCACCGCGAGCACCGCAGGCACTGCAGGCACCGCAGGCACCGCAGGCACCGCGGACGCCAAACTGCCGGCGTCACCCGAAACGTCCCGCACGGCCGCAGCCGAACCGACAGCGGCGGTAGCTGTGATTGCGGATCCGTCCCCCACGGCCGGCTCGCAGATCCAGACTCCTTTAGTAGACGAGATCCTGGCCGGCACCGACGCCCCGAGCGAATCTGCCGCCAACTCGACCGCCAACTCGGCTGCCTCCGATGCGACAACGAGCAGTTCGGACACCGCCGAATCTGCGCAGCCGCTGGCTTCGACTTCCTCAGCGACTTCCTCAGCGACTTCCTCGGCGACTTCTTCAGTGACCGCCTCGGTGACAGCCACGGCAGAGGACACGTCGACACCATCCGTCGGGACCACCAGCACCGCGGCCCCAGCCGCGACGTCGCCGGAGGCTCCCGTCGCGGCACCGACGTTCCGAGAGGCCGTTGTCTACTTCCTGCGGGTACTGGCATCGGCCAAAGATTTCGTCGACGCGATCATGCACCTTCCGGCGGAAATCCGTGCTGCGCTTGGCATTCCGTGGAATACACCAAGTGTCGGCGATTACCACGCACTGATGTCCACCCCAAACGTCGCGCTCTTGAACCTGTTGGTGGTCTCACTCTCACAGGCTCCTTCGGGTCCCGGCAGCAGCCCCCTTGCGGTCCATGGCAGCGGTATCGAGGCGGACGGGGGGATCACACTGCTGACCGCACAGCGGCAGCAACTGGAGCCTGCACCACTCGCGGCTCCTGCGCCCCCGCACCGCTCGGCGCCCACGGTTATCAAGGACACCGTCGCGGCGATTGTGGTGGCGCTGTCGCTATGGTCGATCTTCTATGCGGCATTGCCCGGCCTCGGCGGTTTACTCTCCTTCGGGGCAGCCGGCGTACGGATCGGTTACCGTCAAGCCAACGCCGGGCTCGCCTTGCACACAACTGAAGTGGCACGTTTCCTTCGACCCGGTCCGATCGGTGTCGTACGTACCGGCTCACTCGTTTCCATTCACTCACGCACTACACCTCCCTCCGGCCGCACGACCCAACGGCGTTACCTCAAACCCGCCGCCTAGCGGTGCGGAGGCGGCTCGCATTCGGCCTGACGGGCTAGCCGCGTCGTCCCACCTACAGCGAGACGAAAACACCCCCGGCCCAATAGGACCGGGGGTGTTCCACGTGACTACCTAGTGAGCGTGGCCGTGATGGCCGTGCCCGTGATCTTCTTCCTCGGCAGGCTTGTCCACGACGGCCGTCTCGGTCGTCAGGATCATGCGTGCCACGGATGCGGCGTTGAGCACCGCGGAGCGGGTCACCTTGACCGGATCCACGATGCCCTCGGCGACCAGGTCACCGTAGGTCAGGGTGGCGGCGTTGAAGCCATGCCCGTTGGACTGCTCGCTGACCTTGTTCACCACGACCGAGCCGTCCAGGCCGGCGTTGGTGGCTATCCAGTACAGCGGGGCCGACAGCGCGGAGGAGAACACGTCGACGCCGAGGGCCTCGTCGCCCTTGAGCTCGCCGCGCAGCTTGTCGAGAGCCGAACGAGCCTGCACGAGTGCGGCGCCACCACCGGTGACGATGCCCTCCTCGACGGCAGCCTTGGCCGCCGCGACGGCGTCCTCGACTGCTTCCTTGCGCTTCTTCAGGTCGGTCTCGGTGGCCGCGCCGACCTTGATCACCGCGACACCGCCGGACAGCTTGGCCAGCCGCTCCTGCAGCTTCTCCCGATCCCAGTCGGAATCGGTGGTCTCGATCTCGGCTTTGAGCTGCTTGACCCGGTCGGCGACCGCCTCGGCGGAACCGCCACCGTCGACGATCACGGTGCTGTCCTTGGACACCACCACGCGGCGGGCAGAGCCCAGCACGTCCAGGCCGGCCTCACGCAGCACCAGGCCCACGTCGGGGTTGATGACCTGGCCACCGGTGACGATCGCGAGATCGTCCAGGAACGCCTTGCGACGATCGCCGAAGAACGGCGCCTTGACGGCGACGGCCTTGAGCGTCTTACGGATGGCGTTGACGACCAGTGTGGACAGGGCCTCGCCCTCGACGTCTTCGGCGATGATCAGCAGCGGCTTGCCGGCCTCGGCGACCTTCTCCAGCAGCGGCAGCAGGTCGGGCAGCGAGCTGACCTTGTCGCGGTGCAGCAGCACCACGGCATCCTCGAGCACCGCTTCCTGGGCGTCGAAGTCGTTGACGAAGTAGGCCGAGATGAAGCCCTTGTCGAAGCCGACGCCCTCGGTGACCTCGAGCTCGGTGTTCAGCGTCGAGGACTCCTCGATGGTGACCACACCGTCGTGACCGACCTTGGTCATGGCCTCGCCGACCAGCTCACCGATCTGCTCGTCGCGCGAGGACACCGTGGCGACCTGGGCGATGGCGGTCTTGTCCGACACCGGGGTGGCGGCGGCCAGCAGGGCCTCGGACACCGCGTCGGCGGCCTTGCCGATACCCAGGCCCAGCTCGATCGGGTTGGCACCGGCGGCCACGTTGCGCAGGCCGGCCTTGACCAGGGCCTGTGCCAGCACGGTGGCGGTGGTGGTGCCGTCGCCTGCGACGTCGTTGGTCTTGGTGGCCACCGACTTCACCAGCTGGGCGCCGAGGTTCTCGAACGGATCTTCCAGGTCGATCTCCCGGGCGATCGTGACACCGTCGTTGGTGACCTGCGGGCCACCGAAGGCCTTGGCCAGCACCACGTTCCGACCGCGCGGACCCAGCGTTACCTTGACCGCATCGGCGAGCTTGTCGACGCCGGCCTCCATGGCCCGGCGCGCAGTCTCGTTGAACTCAATCTGCTTGCTCATAAGTCTCTTTCATGACTCCTAACGCATACCGCCCCGGAAACCGCCCGTGCTGAACACGGGGATCTCCGGGGCGGTTACACGAGGTCCTTTACGGAACTACTTTGCAACGACAGCCAGCACGTCGCGTGCCGACAGGATCAGGTACTCCTCGCCGTTGTACTTGATCTCGGTGCCGCCGTACTTGCTGTAGATGACGGTGTCGCCCTCGGCAACGTCCAGGGGGATCCGCTTCTCGCCATCCTCATCCCAGCGGCCGGGGCCAACTGCGACGACGGTGCCTTCCTGCGGCTTTTCCTTGGCGGTGTCCGGGATGACCAGACCGGAAGCGGTCGTGGTCTCGGCCGCGTTGGCCTGAACGAGGATCTTGTCCTCGAGTGGCTTGATGTTGACTGCCACGATGGAAGCCCTCCACTTTTCGGGGTGTGGATCCGGGGGGATCCCCAGATGCCGGTTACCAGGTGTTCGGCAAGCGTCCGTGCCCTTGCTCCGTCGTCGCGGGTGCCGGCGCTGGGTTAGGCCGCATGCCACCTAGCACTCTATACATGCGAGTGCTAGCACTCAAGGGTGGCCTCTGATTACCGGCTGAAAGCGCTCGGATCCATCATGAGGTGGTCAGACACATTCCCGACCATCTCGACGTCGACTTTGCGCTCGGTGAAATACCAGCCGTTTTCGTCACGGGCGAACACGTCGGCGTAGCGGCCGACCACGATCGGTTGCAGCGGCACGGTGTCGGTGTTCTGCACGACGCAGAACGTCGAGCGAGCGGCTGCGCGCTCGCCGTCGATGTCGACGATCGGGTTGAGCACCAAATGCCTGGTCCGCGGGGTGTTGCCGTGGTCCGGAAAGCGCCGGGTGCTGGCGGCGAACAACTTGGCGATGGCCGGCGCACCCGCCACCCCCATGAACTCGCCGCGGCCGAGCAGCTCCCCGACCCCGTCGAAGTCGCCGGCGTCGATCAGCTCGGCATAGCGGTACAGCAGCTCGGTGACCTCAAGCTTGTCAGCGACGCTCATGCCACCTGCCCCTTCACCACCGGCAGCCCCGGATCGCTGGCCGCGTCCAGCGGCGACGGCGCCGCGCCGGCCGCGATCAGGTGCGCGGCGAACGAGGCGATCATCGCGCCGTTGTCGGTGCACAACCGTGGCCGCGGTACCCGCAGCGTCAGGCCGGCCGCCGCACAGCGTTCCTCGGCGAGTTCACGGAGCCGCGAGTTGGCCGCCACCCCGCCCGCGATCAGCAGGGTGGACACTCCGAGGTCGGTGGCCGCACGCACAGCCTTGGCGGTAAGCACGTCGGCGACCGCCTCCTGGAAACCGGCCGCCACGTTGGCCTGCGAGGCATCCGGGTGGGCCTCGACGTAGCGGGCCACCGCGGTCTTGAGGCCGGAGAAGCTGAACACGTACGGGTCGTCCCGCGGTCCGGTCATCCCCCGGGGGAACACGATGGCGTCACGGTCCCCGGTGCGGGCCAGCTCATCGAGCACCCGCCCGCCCGGATAGCCCAGCCCGAGCAGCCGGGCCACCTTGTCGTAGGCCTCCCCGGCGGCGTCGTCGACGGTGCTGCCCAGCTCGATGATCGGCTCCCCCAGCGACCGGACGTGCAGCAGGTGGGTGTGCCCACCCGAGACGAGCAGGCCCACGCTCTCGGGCAGCGGCCCGTGGTCGTACACGTCGGCGGCCAGGTGTCCGCCAAGGTGGTTGACCCCGTAGAACGGGACGTTCCAGCCGGCCGCGTACGCCTTGGCGGCGGCCACCCCGACCAGCAAGGCTCCGGCCAGCCCGGGCCCGATGGTCGCGGCGACGACGTCGGGCCGCTCGATGCCGGCGACGTCGAGAGCCCGGCGCATGGTCGGCCCCAATGCCTCCAGGTGCGCGCGCGAGGCGATCTCGGGAACGACGCCACCGTAGCGGGCGTGCTCGTCGACGCTGGAGGCGACTTCGTCGGCGAGCAGCCGTACGGTCCCGTCCTGCGCCAGGTCGGCAATGCCGACTCCGGTTTCGTCACAAGAACTTTCGATGGCCAGGATGATCACGTCGGGTCCCCCTGGGGAAGGCGTTGCATGGTGTAGGCGTCGGCCCCGCTGACGCGGTAATACCGCTTGCGTAGGCCGATGTTGACGAATCCGGCGCTCTCATACAGCGCGATGGCCGCCTCGTTGTCGGTGCGCACTTCCAGGAAAACCGTGCCGCCCGAGGCGAAGTCGAGCAGATCGTGGAGCAGCCGCCGCCCGATCCCCTGCCCCTGGAAGTCGGGGTCGACGCCGATGGTGTGGATCTCGTACTCGTACGGGCGCATTCGGCCCAGTCGGGAGATACCGGCATAGCCGACCAGCTGCCCGTCGCTGCGGGCCGCGATGTAGCGATTGTGCTTGGCATCGAGTTCGGCCAGGAACGCCCGGGCCGGCCAGGGATCGTCACCGACGAACAGCTTGGCCTCCAGCTCCGCGCACCGCGTGGCATCGGCACTGGTCAGCGCGTCGAATACGGTCATTTCCGCACCGCCACAGAGGGTTTGGCGTCCGGCCTGCGCAGATACAGCGGAACCAGCGGCTGCGGGTCATCCCAATCGGTGACGGCGCGCACCAGGCCCGCAGGCGTCGGATACACCACGTCGAGCCGGGGCAGGGTGAACATTGCGGCGTGCTCGGGTGATCCGGCCACGGTGGCCACTGAGCTCTGCAGTACGGCCGCGACATCGCCGGGCGCGTTGACGGCGGGGCCGTCGACCCGGACCCCGTCGCGGTAGTGCGCCCAGTACACCTCACGCCGCCGCGCATCGGTGACCACCAATACGTCGCCGTCGGTGTGGATTCCGATGGCGTCCAGGCTGCACACCCCGTGCACCGGGACGCCGAGCGCATGACCGAATGCCGCGGCGCTGGCCATCCCCACCCGCAGCCCGGTGAACGGGCCGGGTCCGCACCCGACGACGACGGCGTCGAGATCGGCAACCGTGATCCCGGCATCGGACACGGCGCCCAGCACGTTCGGCGTGAGCTGTTCGGCGTGGGCGCGGGCGTCCACGGTCACACGTTCGGCAAGGGCCTCCACCGTGCCGTCCTCGGCGCGACGGACCACGCCGGCACTGACCGCCGGGGTCGCGGTGTCGATGGTCAACACGTTCATGGGGCGCTCCACTGCCAGATCACCGTGCGCGTCTCGGTTTCGGTGTCCCGCTCGATCCGGATGTCCAGGTGATGTTCGGAAAGACGTTCAGCCAGACCTTCGCCCCATTCGACGACCACCACGGCGTCGTCCAGGTCCGTGTCGAGGTCGAGTGCGTCGAGTTCCCCCAGCAGGTCGACGCCGGGGTGGTCGAGCAAGCGGTACATGTCCACGTGGACCATCGCCGGACGGCCGGGCTGACGGGCGCGATGCACGCGGGCCAGCACGAACGTCGGCGAGACCACCGGCCCGTCCACATCCATGGCCTGCGCGATGCCCTTGGCCATCACCGTCTTGCCCGCACCCAGCGGGCCCGACAACACCACCACGTCACCGGCCTTGAGACCCGCGCCCAGCGTCGCGCCCAGGGCAATCGTGTCCTCGGTGGTGGTCAGCTGGGCTGTGCCGGCGCTGCGTTCAGCCACGGAACCGGACCCGGTCGCGGACCCGGCGGGTCAGGGTGACCAGTTTGGAGGGCGTGGCCCGCTCCACCAGACGGACCAGTGCGTCGTCGATCACCACGGGCTCCTCAAGCTGGACCAGATGACCCGCTCCCCCGACGATCACCAGTTCGGAACGGGGTAGCTGTGCGGCCATGGCCTTTGAGTATTCCATTGGGGTGAGCAGGTCACGGTCACCGCAGGCGATCAGTGTCGGCACTTTCGCCAGCACCTGCAGGGCCCCGGCCTCGTCGTGGACCTCGAGGGCATGCAGGAACTCGACCAGCGTGGTGATCGAGGTGCCGTGCATCATCCGCTGGGAGAACTCGACCACGCTGGGGCTGACCGCCTCGTCGCCGTAGGACGCCGCGCGCAGAACCGGCCCGATCACCGACCGGGCCGCACCGCGGGTGCGGTGCACCGCGCCGGGGGCATAGCGGGCCACGAACCGCACCGCCTCCAGGGCCGGGTTACGCAGAATCTCCCCCAACGGCGAGCGGGACACACCTTCGACCGCCGAAGAGATCACCGCGGCGCCGACGATCTGTTTCGGATAGCGGTGCGGGAACTGCCGCGCATGCGACAACACCGTCATGCCACCCATCGAATGACCGACCAGAACCGCGGGTCCGCGTGGAACCGTCACGGCCAGAACGGCTTCCAGATCACGCCCGAGTTGCTCAACGGTGTAGGTGTCCGGTGACGCGGCCCCGGACTGACCGTGGCCCCGCTGGTCGTAGAACACCATCCGCACCTGCGGACCCCACTGTTCGGCCAGCCGGGTGCGCTGAAAGTAGAAGGCCCCCATGCGCAGGCAGAAACCATGAGCGAATACCACCGTCAGCGGAGCGTCGTTGGGGCCGACTTCGCGTACCGCCAGCGGCACCCCGTCGTCGGTCGTCACCACGGAGCTGCGGTCAGCATCGAGGCGTTCGAAATCCTCGCTCAGGTAGGGATCCTCGCCGGCTCTGCGCCGGGTCAGCGACCGCGCCACCGATCTGCCCGCGACCGTACCCACAGCGGTCAGCCCGGCGGCGCCGGCCAGCCACTGCGCATTGCGGCTCAACGCGCGCGACCCGCCTGCAGATACGTGCGGGTGATCCGGCCGCGCGGGCTGGTCACCACCTCATAGTTGATGGTGCCCAGCAGTTCGGCCCAGTCCTGGGCGGTCTGTTCCCCCTGCGTACCGGGGCCGAACAGGATCGCGTCATCGCCTTCGGTGACGTCGGTGGCGCCCGGGCCGAGGTCGACGACGAACTGGTCCATACAGATCCGCCCGACGGCCGGGCAGCGCCGGCCATTGATCAGCACCTCGATCTTCCCGCTCAACGAGCGGAAGATGCCGTCGGCGTAGCCCACCGGCAGCAGGGCCAGGGTGGTGTCCCGGTCGGCGATCCATCGGTGACCGTAGGACACTCCGTCGCCGGCATGCACCGAACGCACCAGCGCGACAGGGCATTTCAATGTCATGGCAGGAATCAGCCCCATGTCGCCACGCTCCGGGATGGGGCTCAGTCCGTAGACCGCGATCCCGGGCCGCACCATGTCGAACGCCAGGTCCGGACGGGTCATCGCCGCCGGCGAATTGGCCAGGTGGGCCAGCTCGAACACCACACCTTGGGCCGCGGCCTGCTCCCGCATCGTGGTGAGCCGCTTGGCCTGCAGATCGTTGAACGGATTGTCGGGCTCGTCGCCGTGCACCAGGTGACTCATGATGCCGCGCACCTGGATCGCCCCGGCGGCCTGGG
The DNA here is from genome assembly GCF_004762045.1 of Mycobacterium sp. DL99. Taxonomy (GTDB): domain Bacteria; phylum Actinomycetota; class Actinomycetes; order Mycobacteriales; family Mycobacteriaceae; genus Mycobacterium. The sequence continues at coordinate 1,643,971 of NZ_SJOM01000007.1, read as the reverse complement.
CACGGCCCAGCCCGGCGATCACCTCGGGGAAATCAGCCGGGCTGACACCGTTTCGGCTCAGGCCGGTGTCGACCTTCACCGTGACGGTCGCCGTTCGCCCGGTCTGATGCACGGCCGCCACCACATCGTCGATCTGGCGTACCGAGGACACCGCGATCTGCACATCCGCCTCGAGCGCGGGGGCGAAGTCGGTACCCGGCGGGTGCAGCCAGCACAGCACCGGAGCGGTGATCCCGCCGGCCCGCAGTGCCAACGCCTCGGCGATCGTCACCACCCCGAGTTCGGCGGCCCCGGCCGCCAGGGCGGCCCGGCCCACCTCGACGGCACCGTGCCCGTAGCCGTCGGCCTTGACCACAGCCATCACCCGGGCGCTGCCGGCGTGTTCACGCAGCAGGCGGACGTTGTGGTCGATCGCGGCGAGGTCCACAACTGCCTGCGGGGATGCGTGCGGGGTCAGCGATGTCTGGAGTTCAGTCGTCTGCATGTCATATCACCGCCGACCATTGTCCCAGAGGCACTCATCGGGGCAGATCAGCGGACCGATAGGCCCCGTTTAGTGCGCAAACGGCTGCAGGTCGTTGAATGCTCCGCTCGGCTTCAGCTTGTCGAGTCGCTGAAGCACCGTGATCATGTCGTCCTTGAGCGCCCGGGCCAGGTCCGCGGAGAACCCCTCACGCACCACGACCCGCAGCACCACGACGTCGGTGGCCCCCTCGGGCATGGTGTAGGCCGGCACCTGCCAGCCGAAGGAGCGCAACCCCTCGGACACGTCGAACTCGGTGTAGCCCGGTTTGCCTTTGAGGCGGAAGCTGACGACGGGGATGGCCGATCCATCGGTGATCAGCTCGAAGTGCTCACTGTCACGCAGCTCGTCCCCCAGCCAGCGCGCCGTCTGCGACAGGCATTGCATCACCTGGGTGTATCCGGCCCGGCCGAGCCGAAGGAAGTTGTAGTACTGGCCCACCACCTGGTTGCCGGGCCGCGAGAAGTTGAGCGTGAACGTCGGCATGTCGCCGCCGAGGTAGTTGACCCGGAACACCAGATCCTCCGGCAGGTACTCCTTGCTGCGCCACACCACGAAGCCGATGCCCGGGTAGGTCAGCCCGTACTTGTGGCCGCTGACGTTGATCGACACCACGCGCGGCAACCGGAAATCCCACTCCAGGTCGGGGTGCAGGAACGGGACGACGAATCCGCCGCTGGCGGCGTCGACGTGGACGGGGATGTCCAGGCCCTTGTCTTGAGCGAGCTGGTCCAGCGCCGCGCAGATCTCCGCGATCGGCTCCAACTCCCCGGTGTAAGTGGTGCCCAGGATCCCGATGACGCCGATGGTGTCCTCGTCGACCGCGTCGAGCACCTGCTCCGGGGTGATCACGTAGCGCCCCTCCTCCATCGGCAGGTAACGCGGCTCGACGTCGAAGTAGCGGCAGAACTTCTCCCACACCACCTGGACATTGGAGCCCATCACCAGGTTCGGGGTGCGCCCCTTCCAATCCTTACCTACCTTCTCGCGCCACCGCCATTTCATGGCCAGGCCGCCCAACATCACCGCCTCGCTGGAGCCGATGGTGGAGACGCCGCACGCGGCCGACGAATCCTCGTCGCTCAGGTCTTCGGCGTGGAACAGTTCGGCGACCATGCTCACGCAGCGCGCTTCGATCGCGGCGGTGGCCGGGTACTCGTCCTTGTCGATCATGTTTTTGTCGAACGTCTCGGCCATGAGTTTCTCGGCCTCGGGGTCCATCCAGGTGGTGACGAACGTCGCGAGGTTCAACCGGGAGCTGCCGTCGAGCATCAGCTCGTCGTGGATGAAGCGGTACGCCGCACCGGGTTCCATCGCGTCATCGGGCAGGCGCAATGAAGGAACCGGGGCCATCGCCAACCTGCCGGTATACGCCGGTGAGATGTGCGGGGTGCGAGGGTGCTTGTGCGGCATGGAGATCCTTTTCGTTACAGCGCCGCGATTGCGGCGCGGACATGGGCGAGGATGCGTGACGCCGAGGTCGGCGCCGGATTGGGACCGGGATCGGCCGCCGACAGGTTGGCGGCACGGGCATGGACGAAGGCTGCCGCGGCTGCGGCCTCGCCGGCGGGCAGTCCGGCGGCCAGCAGGGCGCCGATGATTCCGGACAGCACATCGCCGGATCCGGCTGTGGCGGCCCAGGATTGGCCCGCCGGGTTGAGATATGCCGTTCCCCCAGGCGAGGCGATGACGGTGACGTTGCCCTTGAGCAGCACGGTGGCGCCGAGTCGCTCGGCCAGGCCGCGGGTGGCGGCGACGCGATCGGCGCCCGGGGGATCTCCCGCCAACCGCTGGAATTCGCCGGCATGCGGGGTGAGCACAGTGGGTGCGCTGCGCCCGGCGAGCGGGCCGGGATCGGCGGCCAGCAGCGTGAGAGCGTCGGCGTCGACGATCACCGGCAGGTCGGATTCGAGCGCGAACCGCAGCGCGGCCTCCGCCGTGTCATCGGTGCCCAGCCCGGGCCCGACCACCCACGCCTGGACCCGCCCGGTCTCCTGCGGGCTGGGCGCGGCGATCACCTCAGGCCAATGTGAAAGCACCTGCGGTGCAGCACTTCCCGCATAGCGGACCATGCCGGAGGTCGCGGCCACCGCGGCGCCGGTGCTCAGCACGGCCGCACCGGGATAGGTCGCCGAACCGGACAGCACACCCGTCACCCCTTGGGTGTACTTGTCGTCGTGCGGGCCCGGGATCGGCCAGTGGGCCCGGACATCGGCCACCTCGAACCCGGCCAGGTCGGTCGGCGCCAGGTCCAGGCCGATGTCGATGAGTTCGACGCGGCCGCATTCCCCCAGTGCGTGTACGGGTTTGAGACCGCCGAACGTGACGGTCAGCGCGGCACGCACATGTGGGCCTTCGGCGGCTCCGGTCTGTACGTCGAGCCCGCTGGGGATGTCGACGGCGACGACGGGGGCGGTGTTGGCCTCGAATACCGCCGCGGCATTGGGGCGCAACGGGCCGCGCCCGGAGATGCCGACGACTCCGTCGATCACCAGATCGGTTGCTGCGGCGATGCGGGAAACCACGTGGCCGCCGGCCCGCCGGAACGCCGCCAAGGCTTTCGCGTGAGTTTTGTCCGGATTGAGCAGGACGGCATCGGCGGCCGCTCCGCGGCGGCGCAGGAACGTCGCCGCCCACAGGGCGTCACCGCCGTTGTCGCCGGAGCCCACCACCGCACAGATCCGCCGGCCCGCAACACCACCGGTCCGCAGCTTCAGTTCGGTGGCGATCGCCGTCGCCAGCCCATAGGCGGCACGGCTCATCAGCACACCGTCGGGCAGCGATGCCAGCAGTGGGGCCTCGGCGGCACGGATCGCATCGGCCGAGTAGTAGTACCGCATCAGCTCCCGTTCCACTCGAGATGTGTTCGACTTTGCCGCGCGCCAACAGGTTACGTGTGTTTGCTCGGGACGTCACCGAAAGTGACGCTATGGCTGCTGCCGACGCGCAGGAACGACCGCTGCGTCACTTTCGCGCGATCCGCGCGATGGTGGCTGCGGCTTCGCGTAACCGGTCCGGTGGATGCGAGGCGTACCCGAGCACCAGCCCGGGCGGTCCGGGCAGCCGCCGGTGCCAGGACACGGGATGCGCGAGGACACCGGCTGCACGCAGATCGTCGGCCAGTGCGACGTCATCGATGCCCTCGGGCAGCGTGACGAGCAGGTGCAGGCCGGCGGCGACACCGCTCACCTTCGCGGCGGGCATCGCGACCGACAACACGTCCAGCAGTGCATCGCGCCGGGCCCGGTGCCGTGCGCGCACCAGCCGGACATGCCGGTCGTACTCACCTGATTCCAGTAGCCGGGCGAGCACCAGCTGCGGCAGGGTCGGGCTGCCGAGGTCGGTGGCATGCTTGGCGGCCACCAGGTCCGGATGGCGCCGCGGGGGCGCGACCACCCAGCCCAGACGCAGCGCGGGCGCCAGGCTCTTCGAGGTGCTGCCGGCATACGCGATGCGATCGGGCGCCGACGGGTGCAAGGCCGGCACGGGTGCCCGGTCATAGCGATATTCGGCGTCGTAGTCGTCTTCGATGATCAGCTCCCCGTCCCACTCGAGCAGCTCCCGGCGCCGATGCGGGCCGAGCACCACGCCCGTCGGGAACTGATGCGCCGGGGTCAGGAAGACGGTGGGTGCGCCGGTGGCGGCCAGCTCCGTGACGACGATGCCGTCGTCGTCGACGGGGACGGGAACCGGGCGCAGACCCCAGTACTCGAGTTCGTCGACGGCTCCGCGCGAACCGGGATCTTCGACGGCGATCGTGTCGAGGCCTTCGCGATGCAACTGCTGCGCGAGCAATGCGACGGCCTGGGCGACACCCGCGACCACCAGGATGTCGTCGGGTTCGATCCGCAGCCCACGGGCCCGGCCCAGCCACGGGGCGAGCGCCGCCCGCAACCGCGGATGGCCGTGCGGATCTCCGTAGCCGAGGTCTTCCGGCGAGGTCTCGGCCAGCACCGCGCGCTCGGCGCGCAACCAGGTGCCGCGCGGGAATGCCGACAGATCGGGCACACCCGGCGAGAGATCGATTCCTTCGCCGACCGGCAAACGGGGCCGCGGCAGCCGTGCCACCGCCGGCGCCCCGACGTCTGCCCGCGGCGGCCGGACCGGCTGCGTGAGTACGTGGGTGCCACCACCCGCATGCCCGCTGACCAGACCTTCGTCGGCAAGGCGCCGATAGGCCTCGACAACCACACCGCGTGACACCGCGAGTTCGCCGGCCAGCACCCGGGTCGCCGGGAACCGGGTGCCTGGGACGAGCCTCCCGTCTGCGATCGCGGTGCGCAGCGCATCCGCGAGCCAGTCGGTGAGTCCGCGGGTCGGGGCGGACGCCGGGTCGAGCTGCAGAAAGTCTGCGCCCGCAACTTGGTCCATGACATATATCCAAACTTGGTTCTACTTGTTGGACCATATTGGCGCCAGCATAGGAGCATGTCCAGCTCCACCCGCGCCGGCCTGTCCGGCGCACTCGGCATGACGTTCGTCGGCGGCAGCGTGGCGGTCTCAGGTGCACTCGCCGATGCGCCCATGCACACCGCGCAGGCATTGCGCTACGCCATTGCCTGCGCGCTGCTGCTCGCATGGGTCCGATTCACCGGCCAACCCCTGCGCCGCCCCCGAGGCACCGAGTGGCTCTGGCTGATGGGGGTCACCGTCACCGGCCTGGTGCTGTTCAACCTCGCCCTGGTGCGTGGATCTCAGCACGCCGAACCGGCAGTACTGGCAGTGGCAGTGGCGTGTGTACCGGTGGCACTGGCGACGGTGGGGCCACTACTGGAAGGCCACCAGCCGCGAAGGCGGGTGTTGGCCGCGGCTGTCGTGGTCAGCATCGGGGCGGTCGCCGTCGAAGGGCTGGGCCGCGCCGATACCGTCGGACTCCTCTGGGCCGTAGTCGTTTTCGGCTGCGAGGCCGGCTTCACGCTGCTGGCGGTGCCGGTACTCGGCTCACACGGGCCTGCGGGAATATCGGTGCACACCACCTGGATGGCCGCCGCGACGTTCGGCGTGCTCGCGCTGAGCGCCGAAGGGTGGAGAGCAGCAAGCAATTTCGACACGGGCCAGATTCTGGCCATCGGTTATCTGGCCGTCTGCGTGACGGCGGTCGCCTTCATCCTCTGGTACACCTGCGTGCGGCAGCTGGGCGCCGGGCGGGCCGGCCTGCTCACGGGAGTGGCGCCGGTGGCCGCCGCCGTGATCGGGATGCCCGTCACCGGGGCGATTCCCGGCACGGCGGTTTGGGCCGGGATCGGCCTGATCGCGTGCGGGCTGGCGCTGGGCTTCAGCGAGGACCGCGCCGTCAGACCGCTGCCGTCGCGGCGGCAGGCTCAACCGTCACCTTGATGGCCTCACCGTTCTGCACGATCGAGAACGCGTCGAGCACATCGTCGAGCGGGATGTGGCGGGTGATGAGGTCCTTCACCGGCACCTGACCGGTCGAGATGTACTGCAGCGCACGCTTGTTGTGCACCGGCGCGGAACCGTTGGCGCCGTGGATGTGTAACTGCCGGTAGTGCACCACATTCGAATCACAGGTGATGGTCGGGTTGGTCTTGGGCAGTCCACCGAAGAAAGAGATGCGCCCGTTGCGGGCCGCCATGGCGATGGCCTGCTCCTGGGTGATGTTGGCCGCGGTGGCGGTGATGACGATGTCCGCGCCGCGGCCGCCGGTCAGTTCCATCACCTTCTCGACGACGTCGACCTCCGCCGCGTTGATCACCTCATCGGGACGCACGGCGTCGGCCGAGATCTTGAGCCGGCCTTCGTTCACGTCGACGAGATAGACCGGGCCGCAGCTGTGCACACCGCGCGCGATGCGGATGTGCATACAGCCGATGGGGCCGGCGCCGAACACCACGACGGTGTCGCCTTCTTCGATACCGAGCAGATCCTGCGCGTTGATCGCGCACGCGAACGGTTCGGCCGCCGACGCCTCGTCGTAACCGACGTTGTCCGGAATCCGGTTCAGCCCATCGACTTTGAGTACCTGGTGCGGAACGATCATGTACTCGGCGAACCCACCGTCGTACTGGTAGCCCATCGATGTCTGGTTCTGGCACACAGCCATCCAGCCCTTGCGGCACTCGTGGCATTCCCCGCACGGGACCGCCGCGATCACCTGAACTCGGTCACCCTCGGCCCAATCGGTGCCATAGGTGGAATTCACGTCGGCACCCACCTCCACGATGTCACCGGCGATCTCATGGCCGATGGTGCGCGGTGGGGTCAGGTTCTGGTGCCCGTTGTGCAGGATCTTGACGTCGGTGCCGCAGGTGGAGCAGTTGCGAACCCGGATCTTCACCTCATCTGGGCCGCATTGGGGCTCGGGCACATCCTCCAACCGGACGTCCTCGGGGGCGTAGTAACGCAGGGCTTTCATGGCGGTCCTCTCGACTCACACAGGGACTGGCGATAACCGGTTCGGTATCAGCACCCTAACTCCGATGCGGTCATAAAACCACATTTTAGTCTGCCCATTTACGCCCGATTGCTTGCACTAGTGCCCACTTGTGCGGTGTACTGAGGTGCATGTGACCGGCGTCACCCAGCAGCCGGCAAGATCGGAGGTCGTCAGATGTCCACTGTCGAAGCGCCACGCACCGGAGTCCGGGTGCACGTGCAGAAGCTGGGCACCTCGCTGTCGAACATGGTGATGCCGAACATCGGCGCCTTCATCGCCTGGGGCCTGATCACGGCCCTTTTCATCGAGCAGGGCTGGCTGCAGGCCATCTTCTCCGGACTCAAGGACCCCGACGGATGGGTGGCCAGAATCGGCGGCTGGGGCAGCTACGACGGCGCCGGCATCGTCGGCCCGATGATCACCTACCTGCTCCCGGTCCTGATCGGGTACACCGGTGGCCGGATGATCCACGGCAACCGCGGCGCCGTCGTCGGGGCGATCGCCACCATGGGGGTGGTCGCCGGCGCGGATGTCCCGATGTTCATGGGCGCGATGATCATGGGGCCACTGGGCGGCTGGGCGATGAAGAAGGCCGACGCGCTCTGGGAAGGCAAGATCCGGCCCGGCTTCGAGATGCTCGTCGACAACTTCTCCGCGGGCATCCTCGGCATGCTGCTGGCCATCCTCGGCTTCTTCGGGGTGGGACCGATCGTGTCATCGTTCACCCGTGCCGCCGGAAACGCGGTGGACTTCCTGGTCAGCAACGACCTGCTGCCCCTGACCTCACTGCTCATCGAACCGGCGAAGGTGCTGTTCCTCAACAACGCCATCAACCACGGGGTGCTGACACCGCTGGGCACCACCCAGGCACTGGAGACCGGCAAGTCGATCCTGTTCCTGCTCGAGACCAATCCCGGTCCCGGCCTGGGAGTCCTGTTGGCGTTCATGGTGTTCGGCCGCGGCGCTGCCCGCGCCTCGGCACCGGGCGCCGCGATCATCCAGTTCTTCGGCGGCATCCACGAGATCTACTTCCCGTATGTGCTGATGAAGCCCAAGCTGATCGCCGCCACCGTCCTCGGCGGCATGACCGGTGTGTTCATCAACGTGCTGTTCGGTTCCGGGTTGCGCGCGCCGGCCGCGCCCGGTTCGATCATCGCGATCTACGCGCAGACCGCCGGCGGCAGCTTCCTCGGGGTGACGTTGTCGGTGCTCGGGGCCACCGCCGTCTCGTTCGCCGTCGCCTCACTGCTGCTCAAGACCGACCGTGCCGGCGACGAACCCGATCTGGCTGCGGCCACCGCCGAGATGGAGGCACTCAAGGGCAAGAAGTCCAGTGTGGCCTCCGCCCTGGTCGGCGCACCCCGGGTTCCGGTGACCAGCATCGTGTTCGCCTGCGACGCCGGTATGGGCTCCTCGGCGATGGGAGCGTCGGTGCTGCGCAAGAAGATCCGTTCCGCGGGATTCGGCGACATCGCCGTGACCAACCAATCGATCGCGAACCTCACCGACACCTACGACCTGGTGGTGACCCACCGCGACCTGACCGACCGCGCCCGCCTGAAAACCGGTTCGGCCGTCCATGTCTCGGTGGAGGACTTCATGAGTTCACCCCGCTACGACGAGATCGTCGAGATGCTCGGTGACACGAACTCTGCCAGCGGCGCAGCGGTTGCCGAGGAACAGCCCGTGAGCAAAGCAGACGACGTGCTGCCCCTCGATTCGATCGTGCTGGCCGGCACCGCCACTTCAGCGGACGCCGCCATCGACGAGGCCGGTGCCCTGTTGGTCGCGGCGGACGCCGTCGAGCCGGCCTACGTGGACGCCATGCACGAGCGTGAGAAGTCGGTGTCGACCTACATGGGCAACGGTCTGGCCATCCCGCACGGCACCAACGAGGCCAAGACCGCGATCCGCCGCACCGGGATCTCGTTCGTGCGCTACCCCGAACCGATCGACTGGAACGGCAAGCCCGCTGAGTTCGTCGTCGGCATCGCGGGATTGGGCAACGACCACATGGCACTGCTGACCAAGATCGCGCACGTCTTCCTCGACAAGGACGAGGTGGCCCGGCTGCGGGCGGCGACCAGCGCCGACGACGTGCGCGCAGTGCTTTCCGACAGCAAATAACCGACGCCGCACCCGGGTGCCCCAGAATGGCAAGCGTGGATTCAGATACCCGCCAGAGTCGCATCGTCGAGTTCGCGCGCAGCCGGGGCCGCGTCGATGTGCTGACGCTGGCCGACGAACTCGACGTCGCGGCCGAGACCATTCGCCGCGACCTCAAGGCGCTGGCCGGGAGACGACTGCTCAAACGTGTGCACGGCGGCGCGATCCCACTGGAGACCGCAGCGTTCGAATCCACCGTCGAATACCGCAGCCAGGTGGACCTGGCTCAGAAGCACCGCATCGCGGCCGCGGCGGCACACCTGTTGCACGGCGCCGAAACCGTCTACCTGGATGAGGGTTTCACGCCGCGGCTGATCGCCGAACAGCTCGCCGATCAAGAACTGACCGTGGTGACATCATCGCTGCTGGCCGCCGAAGCGCTGGCGCACAGCGAGACCGTCACCGTCCTGATGATCGGCGGGCGAATGCGGGGACGCACCCTGGCCACCGTCGACCAGTGGGCGGTAGAGCGACTGAGCAGCCTGGTAATCGATATCGCCTTCCTGGGCACCAACGGGATCACTGTCGAGCATGGCCTCACCACACCGGATCCTGCGGTGGCAGCGGTGAAGCAGACGGCGGTGAAGGTCGCGCAACGGTGCGTACTGGTGGCGGCGCATTCCAAGTTCGGGGAGACGAGTTTCTGCCGGTTCGCTCACGTCTCCGATTTCGAGTGGATCGTCACCGGCACCGAGTTACCCGCGGAGGAAGCTCAGCGCTATGAAGCACTGGGCCCGTCGGTGATCCGAGCCTGAGGAACAATCAGGCGGAGGTTCACAGCTCGTCCCAGAACCTGCCCGCACGTTGCGCGATCTCTTCCGGGTATTCACCGTTGACGGCATGCGATGCATCGGACCAGAGTTCGACCTGCGCGCGCGGCAGCAACTCTCGGGCCCGCGCAGCGGCGCGCGTCGGTTCGAGCATGACACTGCGGCCCGCGATCAACGCGAGCACCGGGACGTCGAGCCCCCGGAGCTGCTCATCGCCGAACAGTTTCGGCATCGGTGTGCGCAGCGTGAAATCCTTTGCCCCGGCATCGATCAGCGCGGATTCGAGCTCGGCGGCCTCCACATCGGCGCCCCCGGCTATCCAGCTGTGCACCCGCCGGCGCCAACGTTCCGGCACGCGCGGCGCGAACAGTGCCACCGACGCCAGTATGGCCTTGGCCGGAACGCCGGTGAAGGTGAACACCGGATCGAGCAGGGTGAGCGATGCGATCCGGCCGGGCCGGTGCACCGCGCAATTCACGGCCGTCCAGCCGCCTATCGATACCCCGAGCAGATGTGCCCGTTCCAGTCCGAGACCGGCCAGCGCCCCATCAAGCCACTGCGCCTGATCCTGAGCGTCACGAATCACCTTGTGTTGCACCGACAGACCGGCCTCACCGAGCAGGTCGATGCCGTATACGGTGCGACGTTCCAGCAACGGCCGGAGGTTGGTCTCATACATCGGCGTCGACGCGTTGCGGCCGGGTAACAGGACCACCGGCGTGCCATCCCCCGGGCCGGCGAAGCGGTAGGCCCGCACCGTCCCGAATGAGGTTGGCACATCGAACAGTTCGAACGGCGGCAAGGCTGCCATCCCGGCCCGGTAGGTGCCCAGGAAATGCTCGAACGCCCCGTCGGAGACGAATGCGCCCAGCCCACTCCGGTCCCACCGCCCGGCGATGTTGACTGTGGGAACCCGCAGATCCACTACTCGACGGTGACCGACTTGGCCAGGTTGCGGGGCTTGTCGACGTCGTACCCACGTGCCCGAGCCACCCCGGCCGCGAACACCTGCAGCGGGATGGTCGACAGCAATGGCTGGAAAAGCGTTGACACGGCCGGGATCTCGATCAGGTGATCGGCGTACGGCCGCACCGTGTCGTCGCCCTCCTCGGCGATCACGATGGTCACCGCGCCGCGCGCCTGGATCTCCCGGATGTTCGAGAGCAGCTTGGCGTGCAGCATCTGCGCGTTCTTGGGCGACGGCATCACCACGATGACCGGCAGGTCCTCGTCGATCAGGGCAATCGGACCGTGCTTGAGCTCACCGGCGGCGAAGCCCTCGGCGTGCATGTAGGCCAGCTCCTTGAGCTTGAGCGCGCCTTCCAATGCCACCGGGTAGCCGACGTGCCGCCCCAGGAACAGGATCGTGGGCGACGTCGCGAACCGCTGTGCCAGCTGGAACACCGGCTCGATCCCGGCCAGCACCCGGCTGACCAGGTCCGGCATGGCTTCCAGCTCGCTGTACTCGCGCTCGACCTCGTCGGGGTACTTGGTCCCGCGGGCCTGCGCCAGGGCCAGGCCCACCAGGTAGTTCGCGGCGATCTGGGCCAGGAACGTCTTGGTGGCGGCCACGCCGATCTCCGGCCCGGCCCGGGTGTAGAGCACCGCGTCGGCCTCGCGCGGGATCTGGCTGCCGTTGGTGTTGCAGATCGCCAGTACCTTGGCCTTCTGCGTCTTGGCGTGCCGCACCGCCTCCAGCGTGTCGGCGGTCTCGCCGGACTGCGAGATGGCGATCACCAAGGTGCTGCGGTCCAGCACCGGGTCGCGGTACCGGAACTCGCTGGCGAGCTCGACCTCGACCGGCAGCCGGGTCCAGTGCTCGATGGCGTACTTGGCCAGCAGGCCGGAGTGGTACGCGGTGCCGCACGCGACGATGAAGACCTTGTCGATCTCGCGCAGTTCCTGATCGGAAAGGCGCTGCTCGTCGAGCACGATGCGACCGTCGACGAAATGCCCCAGCAGGGTGTCGGCCACCGCGGCGGGCTGCTCGGCGATCTCCTTGAGCATGAAGTAGTCGTAGCCACCCTTTTCGGCGGCGTCGAGATCCCAGTCGATGTGGAATTCCCGGTAGTCCCGGCCGGCCTGCAGATCGTCCCGGCCGAAGAAGTCGGTGATCCGGTAGCCGTCGGCGGTCAGCACCACGGCCTGGTCCTGGCCGAGCTCCACGGCGTGCCGGGTGTGCTCGATGAACGCCGCCACGTCGGAGCCGACGAACATCTCGCCCTCACCGACGCCGACGACGAGCGGGGTGGACCGGCGAGCGGCCACGATCGTGCCCGGATCGTCGGCGCTGGCGAACACCAGGGTGAAGTGGCCTTCCAGGCGCTGCAGCACGGCCAGCACGGAGGCCGGGAAGTCTCCGGCGGTGTCGCCGTTGGCGTACTGCCGGGCCACCAGGTGCACAGCCACCTCGGAGTCGGTGTCGCTGGCGAACTCGACCCCGTCGGCTTCCAGCTCGGCGCGCAGGCCGGCGAAGTTCTCGATGATGCCGTTGTGGACGACGGCGATCTTGCCTGCCGCGTCGCGGTGCGGGTGCGCGTTGCGGTCGGTAGGCCGGCCGTGGGTGGCCCACCGGGTATGGCCGAGTCCGGTCGTGCCGGTCAGCACGCCGTCATCGGTCTCGGCGAGGGTCGACTCCAGGTTGGCCAGGCGGCCGGCGCGGCGACGCACCGTCAACCCGCCGTTGCCGTCGATCAGCGCGATTCCCGCGGAGTCGTAACCCCGGTATTCCATCCGGCGCAGCGCGTCGACGACGATGCCGCGGGCCGGGCGCGCCCCGACGTAGCCGACGATTCCACACATAGGATCCCAGGGTAGTGCAGACGGAGCCCTGGCCCGATTCTGCGCGACGGCCTTTGACGCAAATCACCACGAAAGCACCCGGGCGCGCCTCAGCCTCAATTGGCGCGTCACGCGCCGCGTCGCCCTGCGCTACGGTCAACGCGTGGCCAGCACAAAGAAGCTCTTCGCAGGGTTGACCCGCCGCGGACCGCATCGGGTTCTGCGCGGTGACTTGGCGTTCGCCGGCATGCCGGGAGTGGTGTACACGCCGGAGTCCGGCCTGAATCTGCCCGGTGTGGTGTTCGGCCACGAGTGGATGACTCAGGCGGACAACTACACGCGCACGTTGGAGCACCTGGCCTCCTGGGGCATCGTGGCGGCGGCACCCAACACCGAGACGGGGTTGGCTCCGTCGGTGCTCAATTTCGCCTTCGACCTGGGCGCGGCCCTCGAAATCATCACCGGGGTGCGGCTGGGGACGGGCAAGATCAGCGTGCACCCCGGCAAGCGCGGTGTGGTCGGGCACGGTTTCGGCGGGTCCGCCGCCGTGTTCGCCGCCGCGGGCATGGGAGGCGACGCGCACCGCCCGAAGGCCGTGGTGTCGCTATTCCCGACGGTGACCAAGCCGCCGGCCGAACAACCGGCGTCGACGCTGAAGGTGCCCGGCCTGGTCCTGACCGCCCCCGGCGACCCGATGACGCTGCGCTCGAACGCCGTGGAGCTGGCGCGGGCCTGGGAGGGTGCGACGCTGCGGACAGTGAGCAAAGCGCAGGCCGGTGGCCTGGTCGAGGGTCGTCGACTGGCCCGGTTCATCGGGCTGCCCGGCGCCGACCGGGACACCCAGAAGATCGTTCGCGGCCTGCTCACCGGGTATCTGCTGGCCACGTTGGCCGGCGACAAGACCTACCGCGACTTCGCGGATCCTGAGGGCGATCTGCCGCACACGGAACCGGCCGACCCGAACGCCGATCCGGTCGCCCTTGAGGACAAGGTCGTCGCGCTACTCAAGCCGTGATGCCGGCGGGGTCGCCGAGCACGTGCCCTCCCAGTCGAGGCGGTGCACTGCGGTATTGCACCGGCGTCGCCGACAGCGACACGGGGTTGGCGACCTGAGGGGTGCTGTTCCCGGGAACCGGGACGGTCACGGCCAAGCCCAGCTTCTCGGCGAAGGTGAACGCCTCGGCCATGTCGTTGATGGGCCCGGCGGGCACTCCCACAGCAGTGAGGACGCCATACCAGTGATCGGCGCCGTGATTGCTGAATTCGGCCTCCAACAGAGCGCACAGCTCATCTCGGTGACGCACGCGTAGCGCGTTCGAGGTGAATCGTTCGTCGTCGGCGAGCGCGTCGAGCCCGAGGGCCGTGACCAGTAGCCGGAACTGCTTGTCGTTGCCGACTGCCAACGCGATGGGCCGATCCGCGGTATTGAAGGTTTGATAGGGCGCGATGCTCGGGTGGCGATTTCCCATGATCGTCGGGACGCTGCCGGCGCCCAGGAATCCCGAGGCCTGGTTGACCATGGACGACAACAGCACTGACAGCAGGTTGGTGTCGACGCGTTGTCCCTGCCCGGTGCGGTCGCGGTGGGCCAGCGCCACCAGGATGCCCGTGACGGCATGCAGGCCGGCCAGTACGTCGACCAGTGCCACGCCGGCCTTGGTCGGATCGCCCGGTTCGGTTCCGGTGACGCTCATCAACCCGCCGACCGCCTGCACCAGCAGGTCATAGCCCGGCAGTTCGGCGCCGCCGTCACGGCCGAATCCGGTGATGGAGCAGTAGATGAGATCGGGACGGATCGCGCGCAGGTCCTCGTAGCCCAGCCCGAGTTTCTCCATGGTGCCAGGCCGGAAGTTCTCCACCACGATGTCGGCGCCGGCCACCAGGGATCGGGCGCGCTCCCGGTCGTCCGGGTCGGTCAGATCCAGCACGACCGACCGCTTGTTGCGGTTGACGGAATTGAAATACGTTGCCACGCCTGATGAATCGTACGGCGGCCCCCACTCGCGGGTGTCGTCCCCGACGCCGGGCCGCTCAATCTTGATGACGTCCGCACCGAAGTCGCCGAGCATCATGGTCGCGTACGGGCCGGCGAGTACGCGACTGAAGTCGACAACGGCAATTCCGTCGAGCGCACCGGCGATCATGAGCGCGGCGCTCCGCCGCGCAGGTACACCGTTGTGGTGTGGGTGAAGAACTCCCGGGCCGCCGGTCCCTGTTCCTTGGGGCCCAGTCCGCTCTTCTTGGCGCCGCCGAACGGTACGTGCGGATCGGCGCCGGCCGACTCGGAGTTCACATGCAGCACGCCCACGTCGATCTGTTCGACAGCCTGCAGTGCCCGGGTCAGGTCTTGGGTGAAAATCGCTGCCGAGAGCCCGAACTCGCTGTCATTGGCAAGGCTGAACGCGGCCTCGGCGTCGGCGGC
>NZ_SJOM01000007.1:1626068-1628815 GCF_004762045.1 Mycobacterium sp. DL99 | reverse complement strand
CCGCCGGACCGCCAGGACCGGTCCGAACAGTTCTTCGGTCCACACATCGGCCGGTGCCCCGTTGAGTTCGACGATGGTCGGTGCGATGAAGTAGCCCTCGGCCAGCGGGCCGTCGGTGTAGGGGAGCCCGCCGGTCAGCACCGCGGCACCCTGGGCCGTCGCGGCATCGATACCGGCCGAAATGGACTGGTGCGCTGCGCCGTTGATGACCGGTCCCATCTGGGTCGCGTCGTCGGTCGGGTCGCCGACGGTCAGCCCCGCGGCACGTTCGGCGAGGGCGGCCAGGAACTTCTCGGCGATCCCGTCGGTGACGATCAGGCGGGAGGTCGCCGTGCACTTCTGCCCGGTCGAGCGGAAAGCGCCCAGCATGACCTGCTCGAGTGCGAGGTTCATATCGGCGTCATCGAGGACGACGGCGGCGTTCTTGCCACCCATTTCGGCCTGCGCCGGGATTCCGCGTGCCGCAGCGGCCGCCGCGATGCGCCGACCGACCCCGGTGGAGCCGGTGAACGTGACGGCGTCGACGCCGGGGTGTTCGACGATGGCGTTGCCGATGTCGGATCCGCCGATCAACAGGTTGAGCACACCCGCGGGTAGGCCGGCCTCGGTCAGCGCCTGCGCCAGCCGGATCGCCAGCAGCGGAACGGTA
This sequence comes from Mycobacterium sp. DL99, assembly GCF_004762045.1. GTDB lineage: Bacteria > Actinomycetota > Actinomycetes > Mycobacteriales > Mycobacteriaceae > Mycobacterium. The sequence continues at coordinate 1,628,166 of NZ_SJOM01000007.1, read as the reverse complement.
CTCGCAGGCTTCCACACCACGGTATTGCCGTAGATCAGTGCGGGCGCGATCTTCCAGGCCGGGATGGCGATGGGGAAGTTGAACGGGGTGATCACCCCGACCACGCCGAGGGGCTTGCGGGTGACCAGGATCTGCTCACCGGCCCGGGGCGAGGCGAAGATCTGGCCTGCCTCCCGATCGCCCTCGTTGCCGTAATACCGCAGGATCTGCGCGGCCCGCCGAACCTCGCCGATGCCTTCGGCTTTCGTCTTGCCCTCTTCGCGGGCCAGTTCCAGGCCCCACGCCTCGGCGTTGCGGTCGACGACGTCAGCGGCGCTCAGCAGCACCGCGCCGCGCTGATGCATCGGGGCAGCGGACCAGGCTGGCGCAGCCGCGGTGGCGGCGCCGACTGCAGCGTCGACATCGGAAGTGCGGGCGTTACTTCCCTGGGCCACAATCAGACTCGGGTGCGCCGGGTTCACGCTGAGCAGCGTGTCGCCGGTGCCGGGCACCCATCGCCCGTCGATCAGGTGCTCGATGGCGGCGGTCATCAGCGGAAGGCCGCCTGCCCGGTCAGCGCCTTGCCGATCGACAGCAGGTGCATCTCGGAGGTGCCTTCGTAGGTGAGGACCGATTCGAGGTTGTTGGCGTGGCGCAACGGTGAGTATTCGAGGGTGATTCCGCTGCCGCCCAGCAAGGTCCGGCATTCCCGTGCGATGGCGAGTGCGGCGCACCGCGAGAACTGGGCCGAACAACTCATCGGTCCACAGGTCGGCGGGCTGGTCGCCGAGTTCGATGATCGTCGGCGCGATGAAGTAGCCCCGAGCCCGCATTTCGTCGGCATAGGCCCGCCCGCCGGCCAGGACTGTCGCTCCCTGGGTCCGCGCGTTTTCGATGCCGGTCGTGATCGTCTTGTACGCCGACTCGCTGACGACCGGCCCCATCTGGGTGGCCTCATCAACCGGGTCGCCCACGACGAGTGCCCCGGCACGGTCAGCGAGCATGTCCAGGAAGCGGTCGGCGATTTTCTCAGTGAGGATCAATCGGGATGTGGCCGTGCACTTTTGACCGGTCGAACGGAACGCACCCAGCATCACCTGATCGACCGCCAGGTCGAGATCTGCGTCGTCGAGCACTACGGCGGCGTTCTTACCGCCCATCTCGGCTTGCGCCGGCACCCCGCGGGCGGCTGCCATGCTCGCGATACGCCGCCCGATATCGGTCGATCCGGTGAACGTGACAGCATCGACGTCGGGATGGTTGACGATTCCGTCGCCGATGGCCGAGCCGCCGATGAGCAGGTTGAGCACACCCGCCGGCAAACCTGCGGTGTCGAGCGCACTTGCCAGGTGCATCGCCAGCAGCGGCACGGTGCTGGCGGGCTTCCACACCACTGAGTTGCCGTAAATCAGGGCCGGCGCGATCTTCCATGCCGGGATGGCGATGGGGAAGTTGAACGGGGTGATCACCCCGACCACGCCAACCGGCTTGCGGGTCACCAGGATCTGTTCACCGGCACGCGGGGAGGCATAGATCTCCCCGGCCTGCCGGTCCCCCTCGTTGCCGTAGTAGCGGAGGATCTGGGCAGCACGACGCACTTCACCGATGCCTTCGGTCAACGTCTTGCCTTCTTCAACCGACAGGTCGCGGCCCCACTCGCCGGCGTTGTCGTCGAGGATCTCGGCCGCGGCCAGCAGCACACCACCGCGCGCGGCCATCGGGGTGGCCGCCCACGCGCGAACCGAGTCGCCGGCCGCGGCCACCGCCGCCTCGAGATCGTCCGCGCTCGCGGCCCCGCCTTCGGCGACGACCGACTGTGGCCGCGAAGGATCGACACTGCGGACGCCGTCACCCTCGCCGGAAATCCACTGCCCGGCAATGAGGTGCTGCAGTCGTGCAGGTGTGTGCGTGGTCATCCGATTGCTCCAATCAGGTTGCGGCGGTTCAGCGGAAGGCGGCCTGGCCGGTCAGCGCCTTGCCGATCGACAGCAGGTGCATCTCGGAGGTGCCTTCGTAGGTGAGGACCGATTCGAGGTTGTTGGCGTGGCGCAACGGTGAGTATTCGAGGGTGATTCCGCTGCCACCCAGCAAGGTCCGGCATTCCCGTGCGATGGCCAGG
>NZ_SJOM01000007.1:1269671-1625968 GCF_004762045.1 Mycobacterium sp. DL99 | reverse complement strand
GCTTCGCGGACATTGTTGAGCTTGCCCAGGCTGATCTGCTCGGGCCGAACGCCCTCGGCGTCCTTGATGCGGCCCAGCTGGATCGCCAGCAGCATCCCCTTGCCGAGCTCGACGGTCATGTTGGCCAGCTTTTCCTGGGTGAGCTGGTAGCTGGTCAGCGGCTTGTCGAACACCTCGCGTGCGCCCGCGTAGTCGATCGCGGTCTCCAGGCTGTCGCGGGCCGCGCCGAGTGAGCCGAACACGATGCCGAACCGGGCCTCGTTGAGGCAGGACAGCGGGGCCGACAGTCCCTGGGCCAGCGGCAGTTGCGCCGAAGCGGGGAGCCGCACGTTGTCGAGCACGAGCTCGGAGGTCACCGAGGCCCGCAGGGACAGCTTGCGATGAATTTCGTTGGCGGTGAATCCCGGGGTGTCGGTGGGCACCAGGAACCCCCGGATGCCGTCATCGGTCTGCGCCCAGACCGTGGCCACGTCGGCGAGGTTGCCGTTGGTGATCCACATCTTGGTGCCGTTGAGCACCCAGTCGGCACCGTCACGGCGGGCGCGGGTGCGCATGCCCGCGGGGTTGGAACCGAAGTCGGGCTCGGTCAGGCCGAAGCAACCGATCGCCTCCCCGGCCGCCAGCCGGGGCAGCCATTCGTCCTTCTGTTCCTCGGATCCATAGCGGTAGATCGAGAACATCGACAGCGAGCCCTGCACGGAGACGAAACTGCGGAACCCGCTGTCGCCGGCTTCCAGCTCCATACACGCCAGGCCGTAGCTGACGGCGTTGGTGCCGGCGCAGCCGTAACCCTGAAGGTGCATGCCGAGCACGCCGAGCTTGCCGAACTCCTTGGCCAGCTCCCGGGGCAGCGTGGCCGATTCGAACCACTGCCCGACGTTGGGCCGCAGCCGGGTATCGACAAACTTGCGGACCGTCGCGGCGATTTCGCGTTCGTCGGCATCGAGCAACCGGTCGGTGTCGAACAACTCCAGCGGCCGGTAGGTGGACTTCTTGGCAGCCGAAGCGGTGGTGGCGGTCAGCGTCATGAGGGAACTCCTAGGCGAGATTCGGTGGGTGAGGTTAAAGCGCGGCAAAGGCGTCGCGTACGACCCCCATTGCCTCGATGAGGAGGTCATCGGAGATCGACAGCGGCGGCAGGAAGCGCAGTACATTGCCGAACGTTCCGGCGGTCAGCGTGAGCACGCCGTTGTCCAGGCAGTGGCGGCTGACCGCGGCCACGGCATCGCGATTGGGGGTGCGGGTGCCGGAAACGACGAGTTCGGCGGCGATCATGGCGCCGCGGCCGCGGATGTCGCCGAGAACGTCTGTCGTGCCCGCGATTCCGCGCAGTTCGCGCACCAGAATGTCGCCGATGGCTTGCGCGCGGTCGAGCAATCGATGGTCCTCGATCTCGTCAAAGACGCCCAGGGCGGCCGCGCAGGCCACCGGATTGCCGCTGTAGGTGCCTCCGATCCCGCCGGGATGCGCGGCGTCCATGACGTCGGCGCGCCCGGTGACCGCCGCCAGCGGCATGCCACCGGCCAGGCCTTTGGCGGTGACGATCATGTCGGGCACCAAACCGTCATGCTCACTGGCGAACCACGTTCCGGTGCGGGCAATTCCGGCCTGCACCTCGTCGGCGACCAACAAGATGCCGCGGTCGCGGCAGAAGTCGGCCACCGCGGGCAGGAATCCCTCGGCGGGAACGATGAATCCGCCTTCGCCCTGGATGGGTTCCACCACGACGCAGGCCACCGCATCGGCGCCGATCTGGGCGTCGATCAGGTGGGCGAACTGGCTGAACGCCTCGGCGGCGCAATTGTCCGGACCGGACGGCCAGCGGTACGGGTAGGCCATCGGCGCGCGATACACCTCGGGGGCGAACGGCCCGAAGCTGTGCTTGTAGGGCTGGTTCTTGGCGGTCATGGTCATCGTCAGCAGCGAACGACCGTGGAAGGCATGGTCGAACACCACGACCGCCGACCTGCCCGTGGCGGCGCGGGCGTACTTGACGGCGTTCTCCACCGCTTCGCTGCCCGTGTTGAACAGTGCGGTGCGTTTCTCGTGTGTTCCGGGGGCGAGTTGGTTGAGCCTTTCGGCGACCTCGATGTAGGGCTCGTACGGGGTGGCCAGGAAGCAGGTGTGGGTGTAGCGGGCCAGCTGATCGGCGGCGCGCGCGACGACGGCCGGCGCGGCGTTGCCCACGGTGGTGACGGCGATGCCGCTGCCCATGTCGATGAACGAGTTGCCGTCAACGTCGACGATCACCCCGCCGCCGGCGCCGGCCGCGTAGATCGGCGCGCTGCTGGCCAGTCCCGCGGGCAGGGCGCCGGCGCGGCGCGCAGCCAGTTCGCGGGAGCGCGGCCCGGGCACCTCAGTAACCAGTCGGCGTTCCTGGCGCAGTTCCGGACCGCCGACCACTGTGTCGAGCATCGTCATCTCGCTCGTTCCTTCCGTCGATGTGGGCGTCAGCCTATGAATCACCTCGCGCGAACACCCATCGCCCGCTTGGACAATTTCATGCGATTGGTTGTCCATGTTGGATATTCCAGATCGCCGGCGGGGTCCTCGACACTGTGAGCCTCGAATAGCGGGACGCCGAATGGAGAGACTGTGATGGGTTGTGACGTCGCCACCGCCGGGCGACTTGATACCGACGCGATCGCCGATGCGCTCAACCGGATGCAGTCGTCGGACACGCCGCCGCGCGAACAGATGTTCTTCGTCGACTCTGGCGTGGCAGAGACACCCCGCGCGGTGGTCGTCTGGGCGGACCCGGCGCCGTTGCTGACCGAGGCCTGCGCACTGTTCGAGCATTTCGGTCTGCAGGTAGCGGCTCAGCATTCAGTCGCCGCCCCCGGTTATCCGTTGACCGTGTCGGTATTCGATTTCGTTGCCCCGGACAAGTGGCGCGCCAGTACCGAGAACAAGGTGGCCGACGCGTTCGCTGCGCGCAGCGCCCATGGATTCCCGATCGATGACTATGCGCGCCTGGTCATTTCGGCGGGCATCGCGTGGCGCGAGGTCGTCCTGGTGCGCTCGGCCAGCCGGTTCATGCGCCAAGCGGGGCTGGCCATGTCGGACAGCTACGTCCTCGACACCTTGACGGATCACACCGAATTCGTTGCGACCCTGGTCGACCTGTTCGCGGCACGGTTCGACCCGCAGTTGTGCGATCGGGAATCGCAGGTGGCCGACGTACAGCGTCGCTTGGAGAGCCTGATCGAGGCGACCACGTCGGTGGACGAGGACCGGATTCTGCGGGCATTCGCCTCGTTCGTGTCAGCGACGTTGCGCACCAACTGGTTTCAGCGTGGCCCCGACGGCCTGCCCAAACGCTACGCCTCGTTTCTGATCGACTCCTCGATGCTCCATCCGCGCGGACCAATCGTTCCGTTCCGAGAGATCTTCGTCGACAGCGAGGACGTCGAAGGGATCCACGCCCGCAGTGGACCGGTCGCGCGCGGCGGGCTTCGACTCTCTGACCGACCTGAGGACTACCGCACCGAAGTCCTTGGGCTGATGAAGACCCAGACCGTGAAGAACTCACCGATCGTGCCGGTCGGCGCCAAGGGCGCATTCGTGCGCAAGAACCCGATGGTCAGCGCCGAACAGTGCTACCGCACCTTCGTCGCCGGCCTGCTCGACCTCACCGACAACCTCCTCGGGGATCGTGTCTGCCCGCCCGAACACACCGTCACCTACGGCGGAAACGACACCTACCTGGTGGTGGCTGCTGACAAGGGCACCGCCCGATTCTCTGATGCCGCCAACGAGCTGGCGGTAAACCGCGGATTCTGGTTGGGAGACGCGTTCGCATCTGGTGGTTCTACGGGATACGACCACAAGAAGATGGGCATCACCGCCCGCGGAGCATGGGTGTCGGTCCGCGCGCACTTCGCCGACCTCGGCCGCGATGCCAACGTCGATCCCATCACCGTCGTAGGTATCGGCGACATGTCAGGTGACGTCTTCGGCAACGGAATGCTGTTGTCTCCCAACCTCAAACTGGTGGCGGCCTTCGATCACCGCCACATCTTCATCGACCCGGATCCCGACCCACGGGCCGGCTACGCCGAGCGAACACGATTGGCCGCTATGCCAGTGAGCAGCTGGGACGACTACGACCGCACCGCCCTGTCCCCGGGCGGTGGGGTCTGGTCGCGCAACGCCAAACGAATCGATCTGCCCGCGTCGGCCCGCGCGGTACTCGACATCACTGCCGAAACCGTCGCCCCCAACGAAGTCATCCGGGCCATCCTCACCGCCGATGCGGATCTGCTGTGGAACGGCGGCATCGGCACCTACGTGAAGTCCGCGCGCGAAAACAACACCGATGCAGCAGATCCGGCGAACGACGCCATCCGCATCAATGCCGACCAGCTGCGGGTGACCGTGATCGGCGAGGGCGGAAACCTCGGGCTGACGCAACGTGCCCGCATTGAATACGCTTTGGCCGGGGGCCGCATCAACGCCGATTTCATCGACAACGCCGCGGGCGTGGCCTCCTCCGACCGCGAGGTCAACCTCAAGGTCGCCCTGCAGTCGGCCCTACGCTCGGAGCGCATCAGCGCTGCCGCGCGCGACGAGTTGTTGGCCGACTGCCAGGACGAGGTCGCCGCAGCGGTCCTCAGCGGCTGCGAGAACCAGGTTCTGGCCATCAGTCTGGCCGAAGCGCAAGCAGCTCAGCTGCTCAACCGCCACGAACGCCTGATCGAGAATCTCGAGCAGGTCTCCGGTATCCGCCGTACCGCCGAAATGCTGCCCACCAGAGCCGAACTCGTCTCACGCACTCGCGCGGGCCGCGGATTGACACGTCCGGAGATCGCGGTGCTGCTGGCTCATTCCAAGAATGTCGTGCGCGACGAACTGCTGGACTCCGCGGTACCCGACGACCCGATCTTCTCCACCGCCTTGCGCGACTACTTCCCCACACCGTTCCGCATCAACCTCGACTCCGACATCGCTTGCCATCGGCTTGCCAGGGAGATCGTGGCCACCCAAATCGCCGACGACCTGATCAACCACGTCGGTCCCGGCCTGATCTATCAACTCGACGAACGCCTCGGGGTACCCACACCGACGGTTGCAGCGGCCTACACCGTCGTGCGGCATCTCTTCCGGGTCGATGAGATGTGGCGCGAGGCGCTGGAACAGACTGCCGGCGGCGCAGGGCAGCGCACGGTTGCACTTCACTCGGTGCAGCACTTCATCGAGCACACCGCGGGACGCTTGCTGCGCCGCCACCGCGGGAACCTCGACATCGGCACCACCATCGCGCACTACCGGCGACATGTCGACACCCTGTACCACCACCGCCATGACTTCGACGACCGTTGGCCGCGACTGCGCCCGGACTCATTCGACCTCAGCCGCACAGCCACCAGAATGGGCGTAGATATCACTGTCGTGGCTGGTGTGTTCCTGGCGATCGATGACCAACTCGACCTGGACTGGATCGAACGCGGACTGCAGGCCCACACCACATCGACCTGGTGGGATGCCATGGGCGCCAGCTCCATACGCGACCAGTTCGCCGATACCCATCATCAGCTGACGGCCACGGTTCTGAGTCTGGCCGCCGATCCCGACGAAGCACTTCGCGTGTGGCGTCACGGCGCGGCGACAGCGCTGGCGCGGTTCGACCAGATGCGCGCCGAACTGGGCCGCGACAGCGTCATCGACGTTGCCCGAGGGGCGGCCATACTCGCCGAACTCGCGCTACTCCTTCGCCATACGGACTGCCTGGTCCACTGAGCCGGCGCAACCGATCAGCCGGCCAGTTACTGGTGGCCGCTCAGCGACACCAACGACCATGGCGTCGCCGAAACCGGCAGCGCCGTGGCAGAACTCGGGTTCTCCAGCTTGGATCCAGCGACGTGCTCGGCGTCGTTGGCGACGATCACCCGGCCCTCCGAGTTGGTAAGGGCCAGCGGCGTGCGATGCGCCGCGAATGTCGGCAACAGGGCGGCATCCAGTCGGGCTACCGGCACATCGGCGCCTGCCACGCCGATGAATTCCCCACGCTCGGAGGTCACCGGGACGGCGAACGTACACACGTACAGATCGACGCCGGTGTAGTCCAGGTACGGCCCGTACACCCACCGGGTGCCGCGATCGCGGGGCACGGAATACCACTCCATCGTGGAGTAGTCGTAGAAGTACTCGCTGCCCGGATTGAGATCCAGTTCGAGGCGTTGTGCCTCTCCACCGGTTTTGGGATTTGGCTGCCACCACTCGAGGTACCGAGGGACGTCGGCCAACGCGCTGTCTGCGACGACGAATCCGACCCCATTCACCAAATGCGCTTGCCGATGCAATTCGGCGATCACCGGGTCGCGGAGCGCCGCGAGGTCAGTCGAGGTCGGCCTGGCACCCGAGTCTTCGATGCGGTCCCACAGTGCACGGGTTGCGACTGCGACCGTGCTCAGCGAGGCGAAGATGTCCTCGACGAGTGAGGTCACCGCCGCGGACACCAACTCGAGCGCCGCATCGCCGTTCTCGGCGCGAAACGACCCGTCCGTTCCGTTCGCCATCATCTCGAATGCCCTTCCGTCTGTATCGGCGTCAGCCTCGGCACCGGCGCCCGGCAGGATGCCGGATCGATCTGCGGTCTCATGCTCTGGCGAGCTCCATCCGCAGGCCGATGAGCCGTCGGATGGTCAGCGCGCCGTACTCCTCTGCCAATGATCGCGCGGCGGCCTCATCCCCGGCCTCGATCGCGTCGACGAGACGGTGATGCGTGGCCGCCTCAACCGCGGGGTCCAACCCCAGCCGCGGCAACCAGACCATCGCCGCCAGCTCAGCCTGAATGTTCACCTCCGTGCGGGTGAGGCGAGCGGACTGCGAACACACCGCGATCTCGATCTGGAAGCGACTGTCGGCACGACGGCTGGAGATCGCGTCCTCGCTGTTCGCCAGGCGATCGGCCAGCGTCCGAAGCCGGGCGATATCGGCTGCGACGGCACGGCGCGTCGCGAGAACCGCAGTGGCACCGGCGACCGCGAAGTGCTCGTCCCCGAGATCACGCAACCCCTCGACGGTCAGCTCCTGCAGCAGTGCCAATGATCGAGTGTGCACGTCTTCAGCTGAGGCACGCACGAAGCTTCCGCCGCCGCGACCTCGCTTCGTCACAACCAGCCCCTGCTCCCGCAAGATGGCCAGCGCTTCCCGCAAAGTCATGGTCGATACGCCCAGTTGGGTGGCCAGATCGATCTCGCTCGGAAGTTGTTCTCCGTCGGAGATCACCCCGAGGCCGATCGCGGCAGAGATCCGCGCCACCACGGCATCCGTGCGTGGACCGCCGCCCGCCAGCGGCGACAACACAGCCCCCACCGCGGTCAGGCCGCGCAACTGTTCGACCGCCACTGTTCCTCCTGCCAGGGCAATTTCGACGATAGTACGCGATAAGTCTTGAACTATGAACTATGGTCCTTTATGTTTTAATTCTATGGCTTGCCTCACAGCCCGCCCCTGAACATGGCCCCTGACACAGAAAGCCGGCCGCCTATGTCGACATCTCCCGACCCGCACGACGAGGACCACGCGCAACTCGCCGCGCTCGGCTTCCAGTCCGAGTTCAAGCGAGACATGAGCCTTTGGGCCAACTTCTCGCTCGGCTTCACCTATCTCTCGCCGGTCGTCGGCATCTACACCGTCTTCGCATTCGCGCTCGCCGCGGCCGGGCCGCCGATGATCTGGAGTCTGTTGATCGCCGGCGTCGGCCAGCTGCTGGTCGCGCTGGTGTTCAGCGAGATCGTCGCCCAATTCCCGGTCGCCGGCGGCGTGTACCCGTGGGCCCGCAGACTGTGGGGCCGCAAATGGGCATGGATGACCGGGTGGGTGTACATCTTCGCGCTGCTGGCCACCATCGCCGGCGTGGCCTACGGCGCTGGCCCGTTCGTGGCGACCGTTTTCGGTTTCACCTCAACGGTTTACACCACCGTCGTATGCGCACTGATCGTGCTGCTGCTGGCCACCGTCATCAATCTCACCGGCACCAAGATGCTGAGCTACTTCGCGATCTTCGGCTTCACCGCCGAGTTGATCGGCGCGCTGATCGTCGGCGGGTGGCTGTTGCTCACGCAACGCCACCACGGGTTGGGCGTGCTGTTCGACAGCTTCGGAGCACAGGGCGAGCACAGCTTCCTCTACGCGTTTCTCGCGGCCAGCCTGATCGGCGTCTTCCAGTACTACGGATTCGAGGCCTGCGGTGACGTCGCCGAGGAGGTCCGCAACCCCGGAGTGCAGATCCCGAAGTCGATGCGACGAACGATCTACATCGGCGGCGCCGCAGCCACTTTCGTCTGCCTCAGCCTGGTTCTGTCGGTCGTGGACATCGGCGCCGTGATCCGCGGCGAGGACGTCGATCCGATCTCGACCGTGCTGGCCACGGCCTTCGGCCCGGTCGGATCCAAGATCGTGCTCTGCATCGTGCTGATTTCGTTCGTGTCCTGCGCTCTGAGCCTGCAGGCCGCAGCCAGCCGACTGCTCTACTCGTACGGCCGTGACGGCATGATCGTCGGCTCCAAGCTGTGGGCCCGATTCGACAAGAAACGCCACGTGCCCCCGTATGCGTTGCTCGCCGCGGCGGTCGTCCCCGCTGCCCTCATCATCGGATCGATCGTCTCCACCGACGCGCTGACCAAGCTCATCAGCTTCGGTTCGGTCGGCATCTACATCGCTTTCCAGATGGTCGTGTTCGCCGCCTTGCGGGCACGCATCAAAGGATGGAACCCGAGTGGGAAGTACCGCCTCGGCCGATGGGGAATGCTGGTCAACGTTGGCGCCCTGGTCTACGGAGTGGCAGCCATCATCAACATCTGTTGGCCCCGGACGCCCGAAGCGCCCTGGTACGACAACTACATCGTGCTGCTGATGTCAGGCATCGTCATCGGGCTGGGTCTGCTCTACATGGCCATCGTCCGCTCCCATTCCAACGGCACCACGCCGCACGCCGACGCGATCCCGGGGCCGGCTACCTCACCGGATAAACCCGTTGTGGCGCAGCCTGTTTAGCCGACCAGCCAGATTACGATCTCCAAAGGAGAGTCACCATGACTCCGAACACCATCACCGCCAACACTGGCACCGAGGGCCCGCGCCTGAACGTGACCGATCCCTCGTTCTCGATCACCTCGGCCGTGGTCCACGAGGCCCGGGAATCCAGCTGGTTCGCCCATACCGAGTACGGGATCGCCGTCCTGCGTTACGACGAGGTCAGCGAGCTCATGCACCATCCGAGCCTGCGTCAGGGCAGTGTGCACTGGCCGGCCCACAATGGGGTGACCGACGGCCCGTTCCTGGACTGGTGGAACAGCTGGATCCTGAACAAAGAAGGCCAAGAGCACCGACGGCTGCGTACCCTGCTCAACCCGGCGTTCTCCAAGCGGTTGATCAAAGGCCTGGTACCTCGATTTCAGGCACTGGCAGGCGAACTCATCGACGCCTTCGCCGACAAGGGTGAGTGTGAGTTCATCGGCGAGTTCGCCGACCCGTACGCCGCTCGAGTCATCGCCATCATGCTCGGGCTGCCCGAGTCGGAATGGCAGGTCATCGCCCGCGAGTCCGCCACCATCGGACTGGCGATGGGCATCACCTTCAAACAGGAGCTGCCGCGGATCGAGGCCGCCCTGGCCACGCTTTTCGAGTACGCCGACGCCGTGATCGCCGACCGCGAGGCCAATCCGCGCGATGATTTCACGACGACGCTGGTGCAGGCGAAGAACGATGGTGGGCTGTCCGCCGACGAACTGCGCGATGCCTTCGTCCTGATGATCTTCGGCGGTTATGACACCACCCGTAACCAACTGGGCCTGGCGATGCAGAGCTTCATCGACAACCCAGCTCAGTGGGATCTGCTCGCGCAGAACCCCACTCTGGGCGGCAAGGCTGTCGAGGAGGTGATGCGGACCAACCCCACGGTCCGCTGGGTCACCCGCGAGGCAACCGAGGACTTCGAATACCAGGGGCTGGCGATCAGCGCCGGAACCACCGTCCACCTGTTCAGCGAGTCATCCGGTACTGATCCACGGGCGTTCGGGCCGCCCGGCTTCGACATCGCCGCGGAACGCAAGCCGCACTTCGGTTTCGGTGGCGGGGCGCACCACTGCCTGGGGCACTTCGTCGCCCGGGCCGACATGGCCGAGGCGCTGCCGCTGCTGGCCCGCCGGCTCCGCGACCCGAAGATGCTCGACGGTGCCGACTGGATGCCCGACTCGGGCAACACCGGCGCGAACAAGCTCCCGATCAGCTTCACCCCGGCCTGAGCGGGCCATCCATCCCACCAACCACACCCATCCCGAAAGGTCCGCGTCCATGAGCACAACAGCGCTCGACCAACACCGTGACGCCAATTCCGCACCTGGAGCCCTCGACGCCGCACTCGCGGCGATCGAGGAATACGGCGTGGAGTTCGTCTACTTCCAGGCCGTCACGATCACCGCGAGAGTGGTCGGAAAAGTCGTTCCCGCAGACCAATTCGCCCGGCTGGCGACGCGCGGTGTCATGCAGCACCGCACCGCCATCGCCAACCTGCAGACCACCCGCGAAGGCGCGCTGCTCGGGGGTGGCGTCGGCGCACCCGAGTACTGCGCCGTGCCCGACCTCGACACCTTCTCGGTGCTGCCGTGGGACCACAAGACCGCACGCGTCTTCTGCAGCCTTTACGAGCCCGACCACGTGATGGTCGATCCCGGCGCTCCCCTCCCGACCGACACCCGCGGCCTGATGAAGCGACTGCACGCCGCGTTCACCGATCGCACCGGGCTGGAGCTGCGCACTGGTACCGAGCCCGAGATGACCTGGGAAGGACCAGGTTTCACCACATCGTCGCGGCCGGACTCAAGCCCCGCCTATCACATCGAGCACCTCGAGCGGTATCGCGCGATCTATCAGAAGGTGATCGCCTACGCGAAGTTCATGGGCTTCCAGATGGTCGAAGGTGACTTCGAGGACGCCGGTCAGGTCGAGCTCAACTGGATGTACGACCACAGCGACGCAACGGCCGACCGACTGATGACCTACCGGCAGATCTGCAAGCAGGTCGCCCGGGAGCTCGGTATTGAGGCGAGCTTCATGCCCAAACCCGGTCAGGGTTACATGGGTAACGGCTGCCACCACAACTTCAGCCTCTGGCGCGGCGACGTCAACATCCTGGCTGACGAAGGTCGCCACGATCTACATCTGACCGAAGAGGGACAGTACGCCCTGGGCGGGCTGCTCACCCATACCCCGGGCGCGATGCTGATCATGGGGTCAACGGTCAACTCCTACAAGCGATACTGGGACGCCGGTCAGTTCGCCCCGTCGAAGATCAACTGGGGCCTGGACAACAAGACATGCACGGTGCGCCTGTCGGCGAACGGCCGGCTCGAGTACAAACTCCCCGATGCTGCATGCAACCCGTACCTGACCCACGCGGCGATGCTGGTCTCCATCGACGACGGCCTGAAGAACCAGATCAGCCCCGGCGAACCCACCGTCGGCTCGAGCTACGAGTCCACGGGCCCCGAACTGTTCGGAGAGCTGCCGCTCACCCTCGGTGATGCGCTGGCCGCGTTCAAGGCCGACGACTACCTGACCAATACGCTGGGCGCCCCACTGGGGAACCTGTTGCTGGAGTACAAGACCGACGAGTGGGCGCGGTTCAACAGCTCGATCACCGACTGGGAACGCACGATGTACTGGGAGGACACCCCGTGACCGAGCCTCTGCGACTGGCCTGCATCGACGCCGACGCGCCCCCGCTGTTCGGGCTCGCGTCGTCCCCCGGTGGCCGGGCCGGATACGAGCCGGCCGTCGCCGAACTCCTTGCGGCCGAACTGGACCGGGAACTCGAGTGGGTCATCATGGCATGGGGCGACATGCTGCCCGCCGCCCGCGACCATCGGGTGGACGGCGTCCTGTGCGGCCAGGGCATCATTCCCGCCCGCCTGGAGCAGACCGATTTCACCCGGCCATACGGGATCTTCCACGAAGGCATCCTGATGCGCCGCGGCGAGGCTGTTCCCGACCCCGCGGGCTTGGCCGGCAAACGGATCGCCGCCATCCGCGCATCAGCGAACTACAACCTGGCCTCTTCGTTCACCGGTGCTGAGGTGATCGAGTTCGAATCGGAGCATGTTTACGAGGACATGCTCGCCGCGTTGCGCTCGGGCGAGGTCGACGCCGTCTGTGACGACGACGTCGTGTTCGTTCCGCTCGGCGACTCCGACCTGGACTTCGAGCTCGCGTTCGTCGTCAAGACCAACAACCCGTGGGGTATCGCGGTCGCCAAGGACCGTCCCGAAACCCTTGCGGCCCTTGATGGCGCACTGGAGCGGATCATCGCCGACGGACGGCTGAAGTCCGCGTGGGCGCAGTGGCTGCCGACGCTCAACTACCCCTTTGAGGTGAGCTGACATGCGACCACTGATCGCGGTGCCGGGCCGGCGTGCCGCCCGCGTGCCGATCCTGCGCTTCAGCGCGACGCTGGCGGCAGAGGCCATCTGCGAGGCGGTGTGGGCCGGCGGCGGTGAACCGCTCGTGCTACACAGCCCGGACGGCAACCCCGCCGCCGAGTTGGCCAACCGGCTGGCAAGGTTCGACGGCATCTGCATGCCTGGAGGAGCCGACCTGGACCCCCGGCACTACGGCCAGGAGCCCGCAGCGGAGACCGAAGATCCCGTGGCACACCAAGATGCATTCGACATGGCGGTCATGTCCTGCGCCATCGGACTCGGCATCCCGACCCTCGCGATCTGCCGCGGCCTGCAAATCCTCAACGTGATCCAGGGGGGCGATCTGGTCCAGCACCTGCCGTCGAGCAACGTCGCACACCGCAACGGCGTCCACGGTGTGGCGGTGGTCGAGGACAGCCGACTCTTCGAAGTCGTGGGCTCGACGCGGATCCCGGTGTCGTCGTATCACCACCAGGCGGTCGGTGTGATCGGTGCGGACCTGCGGGTCGTCGGAACCGCCGACGACGGCTGCGTCGAAGCTCTCGAACACACTGCCGGGACGCTGCTGGCCGTGCAATGGCATCCCGAGGATCTCCACGCATCCTCGTCCAGCGACGCGGCCCTCTTCGCCGACCTTTCCGAACGAGCCGCCAAGTCCAGGGTGGAGGCCCTTGTATGAACAACCCCGTCATCCTGCGCACAGAAGTCGAACCATCCAACGCGCGGAGCCGCGAGCCAGGACGGCCGCACATTGCGGTGTTGCTGTCACTCAACTTCCCCGATCTCACCGAGCCGGTCGCGGCACTGCAACGGCGCTTCACCCGCACCGCGCTGACCGCGCTCGCGGACCTCGACGCCAGCTTTGGGCTGGTGGACACCTCCGACCCCGGTGCCGTCGATGTGGTTGTCGATGCCGACGGTCTGCTGGTACTCGGCGGCGGCGACATCGCGGCGGTCTGCTACGGCGGACCGGACGGGCCGGTGCCGAACTCCTACGGTGTCGACGAGCAGGCGGACCGCGTCAGCCTGAGGATGATCCGGGCCTACATCGACGCCAACCGGCCGGTGCTGGGCATCTGTCGCGGTTCGCAGCTGATCAACGTCTGCTACGGCGGCACGATCATCGCTGACATCACCGACTATCAGCTCCATCGCGGCGGGCCGGGCGAACCGATATTCATCGACGAAAAGATCGAGGTGGCACCCGAGACCCGGCTGGCTGCGATCCTCGGCGCGGGGCCACTCGTCGTGCGGTCGGGTCACCACCAGGCCGTCGATCACGTGGCGGATGAGCTCGTCGCCGCTGCCCGAGCCCTCGACGGCATCGTCGAAAGCGTGGAACATCCGACGGACTGGGTGCTGGGCGTGCAATTCCACCCGGAGGACGACGACGGGCCCCTGGACCCGCTGTACAAGCTGTTCGCCGAATTCCTTGCGGCCGGCGTTCAGCCTTCAGCACCAACCAACCAGCCTGGCCTGGGAGCCCAATGATGGAAAACACCATCGTTGTCCGCATCGCCGAGATCCAGGTGGAGACACCGGAGATCCGGGGTCTCCGGCTGGAGCAGCTCGACGGCTCCCCCTTCGGCGAGTGGCGTTCCGGCGCCCACATCGACGTGACCGGCCCCACTGGGGTGCTTCGCCAGTACTCGCTGGCCGGCTCGCCCAAAGACGATTCGTCGATGTGGGTCGCAGTGAAAAAGGAAGGGCCCAACGGCAGTTCAGCCGCGATACACGAACTAAAGGTCGGCGACCACCTGAAGATCAGCAAGCCGCGAAACATGCTCGGTATCGTCCCAGCGGCCGCCAAGCACATTCTGATCGCCGGCGGTATCGGTCTCACGCCGTTGATGAGCATGGCATTCGAGCTGTACAGCTGGGGCGCCGATTTCGAGCTGCACTATTTCGCGCGGTCACGGGAGGAGATGGCATTCGACGACTTCCTCACGGAACGAGTCGAATACCGCGACTTCGTCACCCTGCACGTCGGCGTGCCGCGCACGGAGCACCTCGCGCTGTTCGAGCAGATGGCGGCGAAAATCTCGGCCGACACACACGTATACACCTGTGGTCCAGAAGGATTCATGAACCAAGTGGTTGCCGCATTCACACCCGCCGTCGGCGCGGACCATATCCACCTCGAGGCGTTCACACCGAAGGAAGTCGACACATCCGGCGACACGGCGTTCACCGTCGAGCTGGCCAGTGGCGAGGTGTTCGAGATCCCGGCCGACCGCTCGATTCTCGACGTGCTCGAGGAAGCCGGTTGCGACGTGTTCAGATCGTGCGGGGAAGGCATCTGCGGTTCCTGCGTCTCCGGTGTCGTCGAGGGCATTCCGGATCACCGCGACAACTGCCTGTCGGCAACGGTCAAGGCCAACAACGAGGAAATGGCGCTCTGCGTATCCCGCTCTCTCAGCGACAAACTCGTCATCGAACTGTACTGATCACACCAGAACTGGAGAACACAATGAACCTGTACGTCGTGACCGACCCGGCCACGGGCGACGTCGTCAAGAAGTACCCGACCGCTACTGACGCCGAGATCGAGGCCGCCCTGGCGGCTGCGGTGGCGGCCGGCAAGACATGGTCAGCGACGACGAGCGTCGCCGAACGCGCGGCGCTGGTCCGTCGCGTCGGTGAGCTACATGCCGAGCGCGCGGACGAACTCGGCGCGATAATCGTGCGTGAGATGGGCAAGCCGCTCGCCGCGGCGATCGGCGAAGTCAAATTCAGCGCCTTGATCTACGAGTACTACGCCGACAATGCCGAAGCGCTACTGCGCGACCAGCCGATCGAATTGCTCGACGGCACTGGCGAAGCGCTGATCACGAGCAGCCCCTACGGCGTCCTTCTCGGGATCATGCCGTGGAACTTCCCGGCCTACCAGGTGGCCAGGTTCGCCGGGCCCAACCTGTGCGTCGGCAATACGATCCTGCTCAAGCACGCCCCGCAATGCCCGGAGTCGGCTGCGGCGATCCAGCAGATCTTCGACGACGCCGGCTTCCCCGCGGGGGCCTACGTCAACATCTACGCCACCAACGAGCAGGTCGCCAGGCTCATCGAACACCCGCGGGTAGCCGGCGTTTCGCTGACCGGTTCCGAGCGCGCCGGCGCGGCCGTCGCCGAAATCGCCGGGCGCAACCTGAAGAAGGTCGTCCTTGAGCTCGGCGGTTCCGATCCGTTCATCCTGCTGTCCACCGACGATCTCGACGACACCGTCGCCAAGGCCGCGGCGGCCCGCCTGGACAACACCGGGCAGGCGTGCAACGCGGCGAAGCGGTTCATCGTGGCCGACGAACTCTACGACGCGTTCCTGGAGAAGTTCACCGCCGCCGTGCTCGCCGCCGCCGAGAGCATCACGCCGCTGTCCTCGGTCCTGGCCGCCGACCGGTTGCAGGAGCAGGTCGACAGCGCCGTCGAACAGGGCGCGACACTGACCAGCGCCGGAAAGCGTGACGGCGCGTTCTTCCCGACCGGCGTGCTGACCAACGTGAAACCCGACAACGACGTCTATTACCAAGAACTGTTCGGGCCGGTTGCGATGGTCTTCCGGGCCGGATCCGAGGACGAAGCGCTGGCGCTGGCCAACGACACCCCGTTCGGGCTCGGTTCCTACGTCTTCACCACCGATGCGGAACAGGCCAAACGGGTCGCCGCAAAGATTGACGCCGGCATGGTCTTCATCAACGGAGTCCAGGCCGACGGCGTGGAACTGCCGTTCGGTGGCATCAAGCGTTCCGGCTTCGGACGCGAGCTCGGCACGCTCGGCATCGGAGAGTTCGTGAACAAGAAGCTGATCCGCACCGTCACGTGAGGCGGGCCGCTACTGACGCTTTTGGGCTGCGTCACCTGGGCACGGAATTGTCGCGCATCGCATCGAGCCTTGCCGCCTGGGCCTGCTGCCTCAGTACAGTGAGTTCGGGCGACCGAGATCGAGATCACCGCAGAGCTGGTTCGCGACCTGCAGCAGGAGCAACATCCAGACCTTGCAGGGCTGACCATCCGCGAGGTGGCGGGACCAAAAGTGGCGCCTAGGGGACGAATTGGCCGTGCGCATGCTGCGCATGGACCCCACCCCGGAGGTGCAGCTCAACGAGCGGCGGTGGCTACCCGTGTTAGCCCGGCGCCTGCCGCTCCCGGTGCGGTTCGGGGAACCGTCCGAGCACTTCCCCAAGCACTGGACCGTGATGACGTGGGTTCCCGGCAAGCCGCTGGACCACGTGGGAGGGCCCGCAGGTGTGGGTGCACGGCGACCTCCATCCCGCGAACATCGTCGTCTCGAAACGGAACGCTCTCGGGCATCGTCGACTTCGGTGACATGTTCGCCGGCGATCCGGCGTGGGGCTCGCTGCCGCATGGGTGCTGCCCCCGCGGGCACGGCGTCGCGGTTCTTCGGCATGTGCGCGCAAGCAAATGAGGCGGCGATCCGGCGCGCCCGCGGGCTGGTCGCTATGAAGAGCCTCTTCCTGATGCTCATGGGGCAGAACGAAGATCGGGGCCTCCCCGGCGGTAAGCCGAACTAGGACCTGCTGGCCGGGCCGCACTTGATCGTGTTTTGAAGGGCGTTTGATGCACGCGGCCATCTCGGCATCGCTGTCGAGATGCAACGAAGATTGACAAAACACGCCTACCTACTTTGACAAGACTTCGGTGTCCCTCGGAAATTTGTGAGAATGCCTTGCATAATGCCAGGTCACCAGCGCTTGCCCCGATCGATCAACGATAGGCTTGATCGGCCGGCTCCGGCCGCTCCTGTCGATTTTTGAGGTATTTATTTCTGCTTTGATTCGACGGTTGCCTCGACGCCATTTCGCCCAGCTTCGCGTTGAAATTGGCCTGAGCGGGCCATCAATATCTACTCAGCCACACTCATCGACGCGATTGCGAACCAAACACTCGTCACCAACGGCGATCCCGAAGCGATCGCCAACCTAGCCACCGCATTCGAACTGGACCCACCAGTTGCTCAGCCCCGGTGAGATGCCGGGGTAAAAAGTCCGATCAAACACTAGAGGCGTTATGGCAGCTATGAATACCACCATTCGCGTCGAGGGCCGGCCAACCCCACTACTCGATATGCCCCGAAAGCCACCCGTCTATGACAATTTCGGGGGATCATAGTGCCAACGAGACGCCATTTTCGGGGCGGCGTCCGAGGTCAATCGTGTCCAGGAGTACTCATGCCGAACTGTTATCCGTGCACGGTAGGCATCACCTATCACGACCCCGAAGCTATCGGCGTCTGCTCCATTTGCAACAACCTGGCTTGCGCCGGACACGGGGGTCGCCTGCTAGGCGTACCTCAGTTCAAATGCGGCACATGCATAACTGGGATCTGCACCATCAGTTCCGGGGGCCAGAACCCCCCTCGGCCTCCCCCACCTGGCGGGCTGCCGGTGAACAACCCTCAGCCACCGGATCAACCCGGCGGTCAGGGTGTCAGGTTCACCAGCTCACTCGACTTTGAAATCCAGCTACCGCTGCTGGCCCGGGTGTCCGCTCGATGGCGCCGCGAGATCTTCCGCGAGTCACTTTATGAGTCCTTGCGTCGACTGTTCGCGCTGCTCCTAGACGACAACGGAGCCCGAGACGAATTCCTCACGCGAGCGCGAGAGACATTGCATGAGCCCGTAGAAGTGCGCGCACAGGAACAAATGGCCCAGAGCGACCGTCTCGGCCTGGTATTCGAGGAACGTGGCGGGCTAGATGCCCTGACCAACACTGGGATTCAGAACATCATCGCCCGAGTGCAGCAGTGGTTTGTCGATGGTCTTCCCGACTGGATGGCACGGATCCATGAACCAGTGGACCAGACAGTCTGGATCGGTGAGCGGTTCGGGTCCGGCGGTGCGATCGATATCTTGCTGCTCGCTGATGCACTCGGACTCAACGCCTACATGTGGAACCTTGCTCCTGGGCAATCGCCGTTCGAAAAGTTGGAGGTCGTCGTCGGAGTCGATACGGGAACGCTTGTCCTGTCTGATCTTTACGCACAGTCCATGCCAGTGGTCCAGGGCATGGCATGACCACGAAATCGGCGAAGGCGCCCAAAGCCCCGCGGTGGATGAATGGAGCGATCGAAGGCAAAGTCACCTTGTCAACCGGCGTCGCGGGCGTGGCATTTCCGAGTACATGGGTGCAAGCAAGTGGTGGTAAGCCGCCGAACCCGCTGGTAATGGGCCGCAGTGACGGCGGCGGTAAACGCCTTGTTTCAGCATCATCCATATATCAAGCGACGCAGGGTGAAGTTGAATACGCAGAAAAACTCCCGGAGGCTCACGGCCCAATTGAGATAGGCATCCCGGTGGCGGCCGATGTTTACAACAAGCTGTCGGCTGCCGGTGACAGCCAGGGCTTTGTCAAGGTGAAGTTCAAACATGCTTGTTTCTGGACACGGGTCAGGTACGTTCCGGGAGCCCTCGGGGCCTTCATCGGAGCGCTGGCCACCTTGATGGCTGCTGTCGTCAGCGGAACTGTGGCTGTTGTCAGCGGCCTGAGTAAGCCCTCAGCCCCAATGTGGATGTACGTCGCAGCCTTTGCAGTGCTCATGCTAGTGGCGATGGTCGGTTTCATTGTGAATGTCCGCGATAGAACGAAGGCGCCGAAATGACCGAATCGACAGGCCACCAGCCTGATCCGCCGAACAGATGTGGTGGTCGTGAGGTAACGCCGTACCGACCGCCGCCTGCCCCCAACCCATTCGCTGCAGGGCAGCCTAGTTTCGTGCAGCTAGACCTTGGCGGGCCGGTAAGTGGTGGACAAGTCGGGATTCCATCGAAATCGCTTACTACCGGTTCTTGTTGACCGATGACGAGTTCCACGCCTTGACACAACGCCAACTCGGCAACCTTTGCTTGTCGAGATGCAACGAAGTTTGACAAGACACGCCTGACTAGATTGACAGAACTTCGGGGTGTCGTTGATGCCTGTCAATCTTCACTGCATAAGCCCAGTTCAGTGGGTTCCGGCACGCATCAGAGTTGCAGGCGCAACGACACATCTACGGCCGCTGCAGTGAGACCGTTGGCCAAGCCGTTCCACGCCGGCGTAAACCGCCAGCAAATCGGGCGGCTGCGGCCGGGTCAGACGCTACGGAACACCGGGGCGACTGTTGGGCCACAGCACAGTGACATCGCTGCAGTAGCGCGCCGGATATTAAGGGCCGCGCATCGAGAATCCTGAGAAGATTGCAGGGTGGTCAACGATTCCAGGGTCAACGCAGTGGCGCCCGACTGGTCGAAACTCATGCATATCGGAGTGCACCAAGGAGACCTTCCGTTGCGGCCCGACTTGCACGAACTTGGTCTCGACGAAGTCCATCGGATTTGCAACCGCGCCTGGGGCTATAGCAGAGCCGACTTCGAGCCGAACCCTTTCGTCTCAGTAGCGACTAGCCAGTGGAGAGAGACATGTGCACTCGCAGGCTCCATCGCTGAGTCACTGATGCTCAGCGCTGCCGGCTATCTCGAGGCAGAGTGGCACAGCCGCGCGATTGCCGCCCATACCGAGCCGGCCGGAATGTCGCTCGCACAACGCTATCTCGCCGACGCGTCCGTCGACACAGCCGTCAGCGTCGGACACCGTCTCATCAACTTCGTTGCTCGGGTCGCGCGAACCAACCCAACTGCACGAGAACGGTTTGCCCTGGCCGACAAATTGATACCGCTCGCAGAAGATTACGAGCCATTTATCACCGAAGCCCACTCAGCGTGGCTGTCGCTTAACGCCGACACGCTACGGGCATTGCGCAAGGCAACACCAGCGATCCACCAAGGTTCTGTAGCTGCGCTCCACACACTCATCTCAACTCCAATTTGGAAATCGTTATCCGCTATCAGGGCCGAAAACTTCCACCGCTGGCGCAAAGAGCATGAATCAGTGCGGGGAGTCGACCAGAATTCGGGACGGGCAACTGACTATCACGACCATGCCGGAAACGTCATAGGCCGCCGCGTTTCCGCGAAACGTCGCGGTCATCAGATCAGCGACGGGTTGACTGATCGCACAACACAACTCGCCGGCGAGGGTGTCCGGACAATCGCCACCGCCGTCGACTCTGTAATCACGGATACACTCGCCAATCTGCGTCAGCTCACCAACGGCTTCGTGCTGAACCTAGACCCCAACGGAAATATTCTCAGCATGGGCGGCATCGGCACCTGACGGCCGGGCCAATCCCGGGGTGTGGTGTGTACTCAGTAGTCACCAATTGCGCCAACGCGATGCGGCTCCTTCGGAGTGTCAGGGCGGTGATGGCGCCAGTCGCATCACTTACGCACGATCAATACAGATCAGTGGGACGCGTCTGGTCTAATGGAACAAACCGATTCTCAGAGCGTTTCCGGGAAGCGGCTGGCGGCTCCCTATGCGACAGTATGTGGCGCTCGACGAGCCAACCTAGCGGACATTCCAGACCCAGCCTTTAACCTCATTCAACTGGCGCTCCCGTTCCGGACTTAACGTCCCCTTCGCACGATTCCTCCGCTGCGCGGCCACCCACGCCCCCAGTGAATCGCCCCGGTGAGTCCGGAGACTTCATCTCTTGTGAAGGATGGAGTCATGGCAGGTTCGAGGAAGTATCCGGCTGAGCTGCGTGAACGGGCCGTGCGGATGGTCGCTGAGGTGCGCGATCAGCATTCGTCGGAGTGGGCAGCGATCGAGTCGGTGGCGACCAAGCGGGGCATCGGCACCCCGCAGACCTTGTTGACGTGGGTGCGCCGGGACCGGATCGACTCCGGCACTCGACCCGGGGTGACAAGCGACATGGCCGAAGAGCTGCGCAAGCTGCGAGCGGAGAACCGAGAACTCAAGCGGGCCAACGATATTCTGAAATCTGCATCGACTTTCTTCGCGGCGGAGCTCGACCGCCGCAATCGGTGATCCTCGACTACATCGATACCCATAAACAGGAGTACGGCGTCGAGCCGATCTGCTGTGTGCTGTCCGCGCATGGTTGCAAGATCGCGCCGTCCACCTACTACGACGGCTGCGCCCGCCGCAGCCAGCCGTCCAAGCGGCAGGTGCGCGACGAGGAGCTCAAGGTCGAGATCGCCCGGGTGCACCGGCAGAACTATGCGGTCTACGGGGCACGCAAGGTGTGGCTGCAATGCCGCGGTGAAGGAATCGAGGTGGCTCGCTGCACCGTCGAACGATTGATGGGCGAACTCGGCCTGCACGGCGCTCGCCGTGGGAAGGTCAAGCGCACCACGATTGCCGATCCGCAAGCGGTCCGGCCCGATGACCTGGTGGGCCGCCACTTCTGTCCGAATGCACCGCGGAAGCTCGGAATTGATGTTCATGCCCTCGGTGACATGGGCATCGGGGTATGCTCTCGCTTGCAGTCCGAAATATTCTCGGCCCGGCATCGACACAAGGCTTTGCGAGGAAACGTCACCGAAGTTCTCGCCTTATCGTGCCCCCGTCGAGCGCCGAACAGCCTGGCGCGCCGCGGCCGTCGGCGACACTGCCATCACCCAGTGGCGAATCCGACGTCCGCAAAGCGCTTCGGTGCTAGGGTTGCCGTCGCTCGTACCGTGAGACCAACTAGACAGTCTGCAGTCACGGTTAGTGGCGACGCGTGTACTGCCTAGGGACAGGAGCTCTGCGATCATGTTTTTCGGTTTGCTGTTCATAGCGGCGACCCGGTGACTCAAGCGCCGAAGTTCATTCGCGCAGTGCCGAAGTGCCCGACAAGGCAATGACAACCTGAGAGCTGTCCCCTGTCGCTACGGCATCATCGGGTACATGCCGCACCCAGTCCGCCGCTGTGCAGCAATGTTCGAACCCAGACCGGGTGAATTGCCGGCACGGACGCAGATCGGGTTTATCTGCAGATCGATCAACGGCGAACCCGACTGTTGATGACGGACAAGTAGATGCTCTTGACTCGCTATTCCATTCAGTGAGGTTTGTATGAGAATTCGCCGTATCGATATTCAGAACTTCCGCGGCATCAAGTCCGCGTCGTGGCGACTCCCGAAGGGCCGCAGGCTTTTCGCCCTCATCGGCCCTGGTGACTCGACGAAGACGACGCTCCTGACGGCCATCGAGCGGACGCTGCACGACCGGGCGGGTATGACGTTCGTCGACACGGATTTCTACGGGGCCGCGGTTGATGAACCCATTCGGATTCGGGTGGCGATTGGCGACCTACCGGATGAGCTCATTGCGATGGACACGTTCGGCACCTTCCTAGCCGGCATCGATGACTCTGGTGAATGGATGCACGACCCGGTCGATGAGTCGGAACGGTGCGTGATCGTGGAGCTTCTCGTCGAGGCCGACCTTGAGCCTGTGTGGCAGTCCTACCGGCCACCACTGGGCGGGTCGCAGGACGAGGACGAAGAACCGCATCCGGTGCGCGCACGACACCGAGCTCGAATGACCGCGTACCGCATCGACGATCGCGTCGATGCTCACCTGCGCTGGTCGACGACATCGTCGCTCGGCAAGCTCACCGCAAAGCGCGGCGACACGAAAGCGACTCTGACTGCCGCAAGCCGCGCTGCGCGGGACGCAGCCGCGGCTGCGGTCACCGAGGATCTCAAGGTCCTTGCGCAGGAAGTACAAGAAGCCGTCCAGGCCATCGGGACCGCCAAGTTCGACGAGCTGAAGCCCGGCCTTGACGTGTCGCTATCTAGCACGCGGGGAAACCTCGCACTGTTTGAGGGGGACGTGCCGCTCACCAATTTCGGACTCGGCACCCGTCGGTTGACGGGTGCTGCGACCCAGCAGCTCGCCAACGGTGGCACAGCCACGCTCCTAGTCGACGAAGTGGAGTACGGCCTGGAACCCCACCGCCTCATACATCTACTGACTTACTTGAGGGACAGAGACGCTTTCTCGCAGGTGTTCATTACGACTCACTCGCCGACCGCGTTGCGACACCTCGAACCCGACGACCTGACCATGGTTCGTTCCACCGCGGCTGGAACCACCCAGATTCGATCACTCGGCGACCCACTTAGTCTGCGAGGGTTGCTCAAACGCAGTCCTGAGGCGTTCCTGTCGCGCCGGATCGTGATCAATGAGGGCAAGACCGAGTATGGCGTAGTGCTGCGACTGCTACAGGAGTGGGACAACCGCCCGGAGCAGACCATCCCATCGGCCGCCCTTGGGGTGGTGGCGTTGGAGGGGGACGGTGGCACCGGGTCCTGCAAGTGGGCGAAGGAGTTCCTCAGCGTAGGTTACGAAGTCGTCCTGTTCATCGACAGCGACGACCCGAATGCGAACGCATTGGTGCCCGGTGTGCAACAACTCGGCGGCGTGGTAGTTCAGTGGCCCGGGGACGAGTGCATCGAATCGGCGGTCTGCTCCCAACTCGACGAAACTGGCCTCAATGCCTACATCGCGGCCGCCCTCGACGTCGCCGAGGACCCTGATGCATCCCGGCCGTCGTTCACCGACAACCTACGCAAGCACGCCGTCCTCGATGGCGTCACGCCGGAGGGCGTTGAGATCCTAGACATGACCACGTGGACGGCTGCGGGGATCAGCGTGGAAGCTTGCCGAGCCGCGGTCGCTCTGGTGTCGAAGTCGAAAAGCTGGTTCAAACGCGTCGACAAGGGACAACGTCTAGGAACTTTCGTCTTGGAAACCCCAGCGCTGCAGACGGGCCTGTTCAAGAAGACGGTCGACGAACTCAGAGCTGCGATCTACGCACAGTCGGTGCCCGAACAGCCGACCACGAATCCCGACTCCGACGGCAACGAGACGCAGTCGGAAGCACCGACGAGCCATCCGGGTGCCACTGAACCACCGGTCGCGCCCGGATCTGCAGATGCCTGAGGAGATCTCACCTGAACTGGCGGCGGACGCGGCTGCGTTCGCCGCTGCGCTGCCAGCCTCAATCGAAATGCCGGCCGGTGCTGGGAAGACCCACCTGCTGTCCGCGACCACCAAGCACATCATCGAAGCGGGCGGTCGTGTGCTGGTTCTGACGCACACCAATGCGGGCGTATACGCCATCAACTCACGCCTGAGGCGGTTCGGCATCGCTAAGAGCGTCCAGGTTTCGACCATCACCTCGTTTGCGTTCCGCCTCGCACGTGCCTACCCACAGCTGGGTCGGCTGCGTGTCCCCCGGGTGATGGTTCCGTCGCAGTCGCAGTCCTATGTCGAAGCGGCCACCAGAGTCGCAGAGAGCGAAAACATCCGAGCCGTGCTGGCCGCCTCGTTCACTCACTTACTCGTTGACGAGTACCAGGACTGTAGCGAGACGCATCACGCATTCGTCGCTGCTGTCCGTGCAGCTGTCCCGGCAACAGGGGTGTTCGGCGATCCATTGCAGGCCATTTTCGGGTTTAACGAGCGACTCGCCGACTGGGCCGCCGTACAGGTTGAGCTGCCACCCCACCCGACGACGATCAAGCCGAACCGATGGTACGGCCACAACGAGGAGCTCGGACACTGGCTCTTGGAGATCCGCCCCCACATGGTCCCCGGCCACGTGGTGAGGTGGAACAACATCGCCCTCCCGACCGGTGTGACATTCCAAAACATCTCCGGAAACCCCCAAGGCGTGCTGAAAGCCGCCCTCACGGCCCGGGCCTCGGACGAGACTGTCCTCATCATCGCTTCCCGCGCCGACACTGCCCGCACGATCGCTGGCAATCTCAACGGAGCCTTCACCGTGATGGAAGAGATCGCCGGAAAATTCATGGCCACGCATTTGCACGGCTTGGCCAACGTCAGCCCAACCGAATACCCACTGTGGCTGTTCGACCTGACCAAATCGTGCCATTGCGGCCACGGCGTCCTCGACACCCAGACTCTGAGAAAACGCTACGCGAAAGGTAAAACCGCGAGCGATCTGCTGGCCGGCGGCTCAAGTAGTAGGGCTGGCGCTGAGCCTGCGATCCGTGCGCTCGATTCGGTCGTGCTGGATCCGACGCTGCCGACCTTGGCCGCTGCAATGGCCGCCGTGCCCACATCGCCAGCGCTGCAACTACATTCACACGAGGCCTGGTACGACGTGCAGGCGTCGATCCGCGGAGCGACAACTCGCGGAGACGACACCGGAGTATTGCTGGACGAGCTCGCCAAGGTACGTGAGGTGCTCAGATACGCCGGTCGGCGCGAACGTAGGCGCATCATCTCCCGCACCCTCTTGGTTAAAGGGCTGGAATACGACCACGTCATCATCGCGAACGTCAACGAGCATGCGAGCATTAACGATCTTTATGTAGCACTCTCGCGAGCGCGTAAGACAATCACTATTCTGGGAGCTAGCGACACCCTCAAGCTGCAACGGTCACCCAACGGCCGCTGAGAAGCACCACTTCGGTTCGCAACGCCCCGGCACTCTCTGTCTGAGCCCTTGTGCGCACTACCGCCAGTCCGGCGACACTCTACGTCGAACCGGATCTGAACCTTGCCGATCACCGCAACCGATGAGGCTGACCGCGTAACACCCGCCACAATCCCAACCAACCGGTTGATTGTGATATAACCCCTTCATGCGGACAGGCATCTTCCTGAGTTATGCCGGCGGCTTCAAAGAGGCTGCCGACCAAGTCGTCGAACTGGAGAAGGTGGGCATCGACATCGCCCTGGTCGCCGAGGCGTACTCCTACGATGCGATCAGCCAGCTCGGCTACCTGGCCGCCAAGACCTCCACCATGGAGCTCGGCACCGGGGTGGTCCCGATCTACACCCGCACGCCGGCCCTGATGGCCATGACCGCGGCCGGTGTCGACTACGTGTCCGACGGCCGGTTCCGCCTCGGCATCGGCACCTCCGGCCCGCAGGTCATGGAAGGCTTCCACGGCGTACCGTTCGACGCGCCGCTGGGCCGCACCCGCGAGGTGGTCGAGATCTGCCGCAAGGTGTGGCGCCGCGAGAACCTGGATTATGACGGCAAGTACTACCAGCTGCCACTGCCCGCCGACCGCGGCACCGGCTTGGGCAAGTCGCTGCATTTGATCAATCACCCTGTCCGTGACCGCATTCCGATCACCATCGCGGCCCTGGGACCCAAGAACGTCGAGTTGACCGCAGAGATCGCCGAGGGCTGGCAACCGGTGTTCTACCTCCCGGAGAAGGCCGACGAGGTCTGGGGCGACGCGCTGCGGGCCGGGTCCGCCAAGCGCGATCCGGCACTCGGGCCGCTGGACGTCATGGTCAGCGCCAGCCTGGCCATCGGCGACGACGTCGATGACCGGCTCGCCTGGGCGAAACCCCAACTGGCGCTGTATATCGGCGGCATGGGCGCACGCGGGCAGAACTTCTACCACAAGCTGGCCACCCGGTACGGCTACGGCGAGGTGGCCGACCACATCCAGGACCTGTTCCTGGCCGGCAAGAAGGCCGAGGCCATCGCAGCCGTCCCCGACGACCTGGTGCGCAACGTGTCGCTGGTCGGACCGAAGGGATTCGTCAAGGAGCGGCTCGCCGCCTACGCCGAAGCCGGGGTGACCACGATGCTGGTGCACCCGCTGGCCACCGATACGGCCGAGACCGTGAAGTTCTGCGAGGAGCTCGTCTCGCTCACCCGCTAGAGCCGGGGCCGTATCAGGGCGGTTCCCAGAATCGGCCCCTGAGTTCCCTGACGCTCATAAGCTGCAACAGTGCGTTTGACGTGGCCGTTAACCGGACGCGCCGAGGAGATGGGCACCATCGAGGCTGCTCTTTCGGCTCCGGGCGTCTCCGGCATCCTCATGTGCGGGGCCGCAGGGGTGGGAAAGAGCCGGGTCGCGCGGGAAGCATTGGCGGCCGCCACCGCACGGGGCCACGAGTGCCGCTGGGTGGTGGGCACATCCTCGGCGCAGTCCGTCCCGCTCGGCGCCTTCAGCACGTGGGCCACATCGGGCACCACCGACACGATCCGGTTGTTGCGCGAAGTGATCGAATCGCTGACCGCGACGCCTTCCGGGGCGCCGGTGGTGGTCGGTGTCGACGACGTCCACCTGCTCGACGAACTGTCGACATTCGTCGTGCACCAGGTAGTGCAACGAGGCGCAGCGAAGCTCATTCTCACGATTCGCGACGAGCCGAATTCGGCTGCGCTACTGGAGATATTGAAACTCGGCCAGTTCGACCGGCTCGACCTCCAGCCGCTCACCATCGAGGAAACCTCGACCCTTCTGTCGACCGTCCTCAGCGGACCGATGGACCCTCATGCCGCCCGACGCCTGTGGACCCTGACCCAGGGCAACGCGCTGTACCTGCAGAACATCGTCGAGCAAGAGATCGCCGACGGTCGATTGGTTCGGCAGCACGGCGTTTGGCAATGGACCGGTGACCCGGTCATGCCGCCCGGGCTCGTGGAGCTGATCGAATCCCGAATCGGCGACCTGCCCACTCCGGTCGGCGACGTGGTCGACGCGCTCGCGGTCGGAGAGCCCATCGGACTTGCTGCGCTGCAACGCATCACCGCACCATCGGCCGTCGAAGATGCGGACACCCGCGGACTCATCACACTCGATCCGGTCGCCGGCGGCGTGGAGATCCGCGTCGCGCATCCGCTCTACGGGGAGGTGCGGCGCAGGCGCGCGCCCGAAACCCGCCTCCGGCGTCTACGCGGCCTGGTCGCCACAGAACTCGCCTCAACCGCTGACCGCGACGATCTTCGGGTCGTGGTGCGCCGCGCCACCCTCAGCCTCGATTCCGACCTCACCCCTGACCACGAGTTGCTCGTCCGGGCCGCCCATGGGGCCGTCTGGCTGGCCGATCTCCCCCTCGCCGACCGCCTCGCCGAGGCTGCGATCCATGCCGGCGCCGGACCGGAACCGAATTTCGTTCGCGCCCATGCCCTGTCATGGCTGGGCCGCGGCGAGGAGGCGGAAGCGGTACTCGCCCGGATCGACCCCGACCCGCTCACCGAAACCGAGCGCGCGCGACTCGCTTTTCTGCGGGCCAGCAACATGCTGTGGGCACTCGGCTCCCCCGCCGAAGCCAAGCGCCTGATCACCGAGGCATCCCGGGCCCTCTCACCTCAGGCCCGCATCATCTACACCGATGCCTTCCTCTCGGTATATGCGTTTGCGACGGATGACCCGCACGGAGCGATGGAGTACGCGGAAACCCTCGATCTCGAACGACTTCCCGCGATCGTCGGCGCGGAGATCGCCTGGGTGGTAGCCGCCGTCTCCGCGGATGCGGGCCGCACCACCGCGGCCGTCGCCGCCGCAGAAACCGGCTATTCGGTTGCGGAACGATCTCTCGACGCTCCGCAGATGAGGTTCAACATCGCCGACGCCCACGTCAGCGCGCTGCTGTTGTCCGGCCAAGTCCACGCCGCGATCGACCTGGCCGACCGCCTACGAGCGCAGGCCGCCGATCTTCCGGGCACCGCGCAGTTACTCGGTGCCGCGGTGGCGGGCCGGGCCGCCCTCGGCGCTGGTGACCTGCCCACCGCATGCGCGCTGCTCGAACAGGCGACATCGGGCCTGTCCAGCGCGGGGTACCTCACCGGCTGGGCTTACCGCTACCAGGTCACTCAGGCCACCGCGCTCGCCTTGCGCGGCGCGACAGACGAGGCGGCTGCCCACCTGGCCGCGCTCGACGAACGGCCACGCAGATTCCGGTTGTTGGATTACGAACGTGCCATCGCCCGGGCTTGGGTGGCGGGGAGCCAGGGTGCGGTCAGCGAGGCGATCTCACTGACCATGGCGGCGGCCCAACAGGCCCGCACCACAGGGCAATTCGCAGCAGAGGTGTTCTGCCTGCAGACCGCCGCGCAGTTCGGCGATCGGTCCGGCGTCGCGCGGTTGCGGGAACTCGAATCAACCGTGGAGGGACCCCGCGTCGTCCTCGCAGCTCGATTCGCCGAAGCCCTGCACAAGTCGAACGCCGCCGAGTTGTCGAACGTATCAGTGGATTTCGAGAAGATCGGTGACCTCGTCACCGCAATCGACTGCGCCGCTCATGCCTCTCTGGTGTATCGCGTCCAAGGTCTGCGAGGATCGGCGCTGAAGTGCTCGACGCGCGCCACCGACCTTGCCGAACGCTGCGGTGTCAGCACTCCGGCCCTCCGCGCAGCCGCCGAGACCCTGCCGCTGACCAACCGAGAACGAGAAATCGTGTCGCTGATCGCCGAGGGTTTGTCCAACCAGGCAATCGCCGCGCGGCTGACGCTTTCGGTGCGCACCGTGGAAAGCCACATCTACCGGGCGATGCTCAAGACGGAGACCACCAGTCGTGAAGACATCGCAAGCCTCCTCCGGCACAAGAAGCACTCGTGACACCATTGACGCATCACGACGCAGCATTGCTCATGCCGTCTGCCCAATCGATATGCCCTTCGAAGCCAAAGGTTTCCGCCATCGCACGGTAACGGGGCACCAGGCCCCGAAAGGCGATGTCGTCACCGCGGGCCCTAGCCAGCAGCGCATTCAGCCGCAGTAGCGTGATGTCACGGATCGCCGAGTCCTGCTCGGCCCGAAGGTCGCTCAATCGGTCGATCGTTGTTTGAGCCTCGGCCAGGTCGCAGTCGGCGCCACGATCCAGCAGCACCTCCACCAGCGCCGCGGTTCCGAATACTCCATACCCGGGCCGGCCTGCCTGATGTAGATCGTCCGCGGCCTGGCGCATCACCGGTATGGCAGCATCGCGATCGCCGCGTCTGGCCATCTCACGGCCGATCAACAACTCGGTGACCGGCACCAGGGAGGGCATACGTTCACGCTGTCGGTCGCGGGCCTCCACAGCCAGTTCCAGCCCGCGGTCACGTTCGGCCCGGGAGTTTCGACACAACAGCGCGCTGCCCAACGCGTACTCGGCGAAGACCAATGCGATGTCACTGCTGGCCATTTTCGCGGTCTGCAGCGCCTCCTCGATCGTGCGCAGTGCGGCGTCATCGGCCTGAAGCACCCCGTAGGCCAAATCCAGTCCGTAGGTCCAGCTGACGATCACGGCGAAGGTTGCCGGATCGCTGTCTCGGGCCATCGTGACAGCGTCGTC
Source organism: Mycobacterium sp. DL99 (assembly GCF_004762045.1). GTDB lineage: Bacteria > Actinomycetota > Actinomycetes > Mycobacteriales > Mycobacteriaceae > Mycobacterium. The sequence continues at coordinate 1,595,642 of NZ_SJOM01000007.1, read as the reverse complement.
GACGTCCTGCCGCCATCCTGGTCGACCCAACCACCACCGCGCGACGCCGCGAAATGCGACCGCAATCGACAACGGTGCTCCGAACCCGAAACCGGCACCCTTGGTCGGATCGCCCTCGGCCAGGTCGATGAGGATCTGCGACCACCGCAGGATCTCGCCGAACTCACCGACACTGAACCAGTTGGCGAACGCGACAAACGCCAACCCGATGCTCAGGGCGGGATCGCCGACCGATTCGAGTAGCGCCATCTGCTCGGATGCCAACCGCGCGCCCTCCGAACGCCCAGCGTAGAGAAGCTCGGTGGCCAGACCGGTCATGCCGATGGCCAGCGAAACCTTGTCCCCGGCCTCGTCACACAACTCGCGCAGCTCCTCGAAGCGGCCGCGGGTTTCGTGGGCGGCACGGGCCTGCCAGTCGGTGGCACAGAGCATGGCGCGCGGCGCGATCCGCATCGGCAGTAGGTCGGGGTCGTCGGCCGGCAGATCGTCGGCGATCCGACAGGCCCGCTCCCAACTGAGCCGCGCGGCAGCGACATCCCGGTGGGTGGACCACCCGGCGGCACGCATGTGCCAGCGGTACGCGGCGCGCAGCTCACCTGCGCACTCAAGATGTTCGCCGATCAGCGCGGCGTTCTGGTCGGCGGCTTCCGGGCTGCGCGCTTCGATGGCAGCGGCCAAGCGCCGATGCAAGTCGGCGCGATCCGATTTGAGCTGCGATTCGTAGGCCACCGCGCGGATCAACGGATGACGGAACGCATACCCGGCTTGCCGCATGGCATCTACCTGGTCAACCAACTCCGCGTGCAGCAGCTCATCCACATCCACCTCGATCCCCAATGCCCCCAACAACTCAGCCTGAAAGCGGACACCGATCACCGATGCCGCACACACCGTCCGCTTGGCCGCGGCGCTCAGCCGGTCGATACGCGCCTCGATGGCTGCCTGCACCGTGGCGGGCACACTCACCTCGGCGACGTCCACCCGGCACACGTAATCGCCGTGATCGCCGGTCAGCACTCCGCGCTGGACCAACTCACGCACCATCTCCTCGGCGAAGAACGGGTTTCCCGCTGCCCTGTCGGCGATGATCGCCGTCAGCGCACCGACCGAATGATGCGAACCCAGCAGCTCGCCCAACAGCGCTGTAATCTCCGAATCATTCAGCGGGACAAGGGCTATCGTCTGCTCGCCAGGCATCTTCGACAGTGTGCCCTGATAGTCGGGGCGGAAGGTGATCACTACCAGCGACGGGGTGTCAGGTAGGACGGTGAGGAGTTCTGCCAGCATCGACTCACTGGCTGTGTCGATCCAGTGGGCGTCCTCAATGATGACCAGCACCGGTCCGGTGCGTGCACGTGTGGCCGCATTGAGCAATGCCGTCAGACGCCGCCGCCGCGCGTCCGAGTCGATCTGCGGTGGCGACACCGAGGGATCGGCAATCCCGAGAAGATCATCGAGCAACAGCAGATCCTGCGGGTCGGCGTCCGGAATTCGTTCACGAACCCGGGCCCGCGCCGCTTCACCGTGAAGGTCAGCCACGCCGGTGCCCTCGCGCAGCAGCCGTGCCACGGCGTGGAAGGGAACGTCGCGTGCATGGGATTCACAGAAGGTCCAGAACACCGGTACCCCACGGCCTGATGCGAGTGTGGCGGCCTCCCGCGCGAACCGGCTTTTGCCGATACCCGGTGGCCCCGCCACTGTCACCACACTGCCGCCGCCATCGATCGCACGGTCCAGCGCGGCGTCAAGCGAAGCGATCTCCCGACGGCGGCCGACCAGGCTCGCTTCTCCGCGCGATACCGTCCCGCGGCCCGGATTCGTCCCGAGCAACCGGCGTGCCGGCACGGGTCGGTCACTACCTTTGATGTGGACCAGTTCCGGCGGACCCAAGACTGCGGCATGTTCGACCAGTCGCGCCGTGGACCCCGACAACATCACTCCACCCGGCGGCGCCACCGATTCCATCCGCTGCGCAAACCCGACCGGCTCACCGGTGGTGGTGTAACCCAACGAGCCCGACCCGATTTCTCCTGCGATCACCCGACCCGAGTTCAGGCCCACCCGAATTCGCAGGGTCACTCCGTCGCGCCGCGAAATCTCCTCGGCCAACCGGCTCGCCTCATCCTGGATGCCCAATGCCGCCAGACACGCCCGAAAGGCGTGGTCCTCCAACGCCGCCGGGGCCCCGAACACCGCCATCAACCCGTCGCCGGTGAACTCCACGGTCCCGCCGCCGTAGCGGCGCACCATCGACGTCGACCGCTCCACGAGCTCGGTCATGATCTGACGCCAACGCTCCGGATCCAAGGTGGCGGCGAGGTCCATCGACCGCACGACATCGGCGAACAACACCGTGACCTGCTTGTACTCCGCGGTACCAAGGACCGGGGTACCGCACTCGTCGCAGAACCTGGCGTTCGCTCGCAGACCGGTACCGCAGGACCCGCATGCCGCGTCCGCCGTCATCCCAGAACCGCCGATCTTGGGTTCGTGCACCCTCGATTGGCCAAGGATAAGGCGCGCCTCAACGAGGAATGGCGATATTGACACCGCCGTCGGACGCACTGGGTGATACCGCTACGCAGCCTCCCCAGAATGCAGTACCGCACTACTCACTCCGTCCGGCCGTGGGCGGGCGAGCATCGATTGGTCACCGTGACCAAGGGAGATGCCATGGCGCCGGTATTGCAGCTCGTGAGCGTCGTCAAGACCTATCGCACCGGCGAGGAGCAGGTGCGCGTCCTCGACGGCATCGACTTCGCATTGCACGCGGGTGAGTTCGTCGTGGTCAGCGGGCCATCGGGGTCCGGCAAGTCGACCCTCCTGCACACCGCCGGCGGACTCGACCAGCCTGACGAGGGCACGGCGACGGTGGCCGGTCAGGACATGTGGACGATGAGCACCGGAGCCCGTGCCGCATTCCGGCGCCGCAACCTCGGATTCGTCTTCCAATTCTTCAACCTTGTGCCGACGCTGAGTGCGGTCGAAAACGTCTCGCTACCGCTCGTGCTCGACGGTATGCCGGCCCGATCCGCCGACGCACGGGCACGGCAGCTACTGGACCGGGTCGGCCTGGGTGATCGGGCCCGGCACCGGCCCGCCGAGATGTCGGGCGGACAGATGCAGCGGGTGGCAGTGGCGCGCGCACTGGTCGCCGGGCCGTCCATCGTCCTGGCCGACGAGCCGACAGGGAACCTCGACAGCCATTCCTCGGTCGGGGTGCTCGATCTACTGCGCTCACTGTCAGAAGAAGACGGCACCGCAGTGGTCCTGGTGACGCACGATCAGACCGCAGCCGGCTACGGAACCCGCGAGGTGCACCTCGTCGACGGGCGGGTGTGTTCAGGCGATCCCCGAGCCGTCGAGGCATGATGATGCGCCGGCTGCGGGCCGCGTGGTTGTCCTTCCGGCGCATTCACCTCAGTGCACTGATCACCGACTGGCGGCGAACCCTGCTCAGCATGACCGGGGTCGCGGTCGGGGTGACGCTGGTACTGGGAACGCTGATCCTCAAGGCCGAACTGAACCGTCCTTTCGACGCATTCGGTCCGGCACTCACCCACGCTGCGGACCGCGGAGTGGTCGAAGTCGTCCCGAACATCGGTGGCCGGCTACCGCTCGGGACAGTCGACGAACTGCGCGCCAAGGTCACCGGGGCCAAAGCCGTCATCCCGGTCGTGGCGGGCCTGACACCCGTCTCGGTTTCCGGGGCCCGAGCCGGTTCCACGCACGGGTTCTTCCTGCTGGGCGGGTCATGCCAGATCGAGTTGCTCGTCGGATCGTTCAACTGCGAGCAGCGGGCCCGAGAGGGAAAGGGCGCCGACGGCCCGGGCGTTCCGATGCAGATCCCGGCCGTCATCGCGCAGCGGCACGGTCTCGGGCTCGGTGACGAGTTGCGCATTCCCGGCCTGCCTCCCGGTTCGGCGCAGGTGGGCTCTACGTTCCCCGAGTTCGACCGGGTCGCGGGGATCAACGACGGCTATGTGATGTTCGCGCCGTCAGCGGATGTCGCCGCCGGGTTGCTCGGGGCGCCGGGGTACGCAACGGCGGCGTTCGTGATACCGAAGGACAATGCCGACATCACCGCGGACGTCAATCGCATCGTCGGCGATGTCGCGACGGCGGGACCGCCTCGACCGCAACTACCGGCCATGCTCGAAAACGGCACGCAGAGCTTCAATCTCACCGTCCTGGCCGGCATATTGATCGGTTGCCTCATCGCGGTGAACACCATCCTGTTGTCCATCGAGGACCGTCGGGCGGTGATGGGGACCATCGGCGCCATCGGCGCCAAGCCGGCCGGGCTTTTCGGCGGGATGCTCGGAGAAGGCATTGTGGTGGGCTTTTTGGGCGGGTTGTTGGGTGTGCCGGGCGGTTTCCTGCTCGGCACGTATCTGGTGAACACGTTCGGTCGGCCGATGTTGGCCGGTTCCGGCGGCACCATCACCACACATTTCACGCCGAGCCTGATCGTGATCGGTGCCCTCGCGGGGGTCGTGGCCGGTGTCCTCGCGATGATCGGCCCGGCGCTGAGGCTTGTCCGCGAGGGACCGCTGGCATCGATGGCGAGCGCAGGCGGTGTGCAACGCGTGAGGACGATTCCGGTGTGGCCGCTGCCGGCCGGAATCATCATCGCCGCAGGCGCTCTCGTGCTGTTGAAGGTCTTCGAGCGTGGGTCGTTGCCGCTCAACGTCGGTATCAATGGGATGACTGCCGGCCTGTACGGGGTCATCCTGGTGACGATCTGGTTCGCCCCGCGTGGCGCCTCGAGAATGATCGACGTGCTGACGGTCGCGCGCCCCGATGTCGGGCGCCTGCTGCATGCCGACGTCCGGCGCTACGCGGTGCTGTTCGCCCTGTCGGCCGCGATACTCGTCGACGGCACCGGTCTGGCCATCAGCTCGCAGAGTATGCAATTGCTCGGCACTGCCCAGGTTGCCGCGGAGAAGGCAGACCGGCTGCCGTCGTCCTCGCTGATCACCGCCAAATCGGTGCTCGATCAACGGGACGGCCAGATCACCGGGCCGACGTTCGATCTGATCACCCAGGCCGCGGACGGGCACGAGGTGTCGTCGCGATGGCGATCGACGATCTCGTCGGGAACGTTGTCGCGCCTCGTCATCGGAGTCGAAGCGGGTGACTGGTACAGCCAGGCGCTGTATCAACCGATCGGTGACGGCGACAGGTTGTGGAAGGGGCTGCGGGAGGGACAGGTCGGCCTGAGCCAGATTGCCGCGAGCCGACTCGGGGCGACCACCGGAGGTACGGTCGAGCTGCCGACCGTCCGTGGCCCCGAACAGTTCCAGGTGGCCGGTGTCTTCCATCCCCGGATGATCGACGACACCGCTGTGGGCGACATCGTCCTGACATCGGACAGCGCGGCGCGTTCAGATTGGGCCGCCGTGCGGGATCAGGTTGCGGTGCAATACCTCTCACCGGCCGACGCCACCGCCCACCGCGACGATTTCATCAACCTCGACGCCGGCCTCTCGGTGTACGACAACGAACGGTGGCGCTCGGCAGCAAGTTCCGGCCTCACCCGCTTCTTGAAACCGTTCACGATCGCGGGGTACGTGGTGATGGCGGCCGCTGGATTGAGCGTGCTGAATGTGTTCGTGCTCGGGTTGCTCCAACGCAAACGTGAACGAGCCGTGTTGCGGGCCATCGGCGTGACCCGTCGCCAGGAACAGGCCGTCATCATCGCCCAGGCCGGGCTTCTCGGGCTGCTGGTCGCCGTATGCGGCACGGTCGGGGGCATCGGCATGACCTACCTGTGGACATTGGGATCGCCTGTGTACTACGGCATCAAGGTCGACTGGGCGGTGCTGGGTCTGCCGCTGCTCACAGCCTTGGCAGCGCTTATGGTGTCGGTCCTGGCCGCCGCGGTGTATCCGGTGATCTATACCCGAAGGCTGGAAACCGCAGACGTCCTGAGAACGGGTTGACGAAGACAACCTCAAGACGATGGGCGGGCAGCAGCCGGACTGATATCAGCCAGGTGTCTTGGCAGCTGACCGCTTGCCGAGTGCCGCATTCAGCAGCAACGATTCGAACAGCCGGTTCACGCCGTCCATCTCTTCTGGTTCGGTGACAGCCGCCGCGTGCGCGAAACCGTCGACAATCGCGCCGATCACGCGCGCCACCTGAACCGGGTCGTACTCCGCGGAGATCCGTCCGGCTCGCTGGCCCGCCACGACAGAGCGGGCCAGCGCATCGGTCATCCGGGCGCCCTGCTTCGAGTAACCCGCGATCAGCTCCTGGTGCCGACGGGCGTCGATCGGTGCCGTCGCGACGAAACCGGCAAGTTCGGGATACTCGCGGTTGATCCGCATCGATTCGGTCAATGCCGCACGCAGCAGCTCGTCCATCGAGTGCGGCCCGGCCATCGCCGGTGCGGCGCTGGCCAGGATCTTGCCGTAGACGTCGTCGCAGACCGCTTCGAACAACTTGTTTTTCGTGCCGAAGTGGTAGTAGACCGAGCCCGCCGTCACGCCGGCCACCTCGGCGATCTGGTTGTTGGTGGCCGGTCCGTAGCCGAACTCGGCGAAGCAGTGGCAGGCGGCGTCGATGACCCGTTGGCGGGTGTCGCCGCTGTCGATGCCCGCGGGCCGTCCCGGTCCGGTTCTGGCAGTCTTGGGCGCGCTCATCGGACCATCTTGACGCAGAGACACGGGGTCCGGGGTGACCACGTCAGTTGTCAACCGCGCTCCCGACTAACCGCCGCGCCTACTGCCCGATCCACTCCCGGGCCCGCGCGAGGGTGCCCGCCCGATCAAACGTGTCGGCCTCCCAAGTGGTGGACCGGACGTCGCCGCGGTCTCCGTAGCGGCGCATGATGTCGACGTGGTGCGGCAGACCGATAAACCGTTGCAGTGCTTCTCGGCTCGTCCAGACCGAGATCGACCCGCTGAGACCCGAAGCGGGCAGGCTCCACAACCACAGCCCGACCGCGCCCGGCATGGCATACCATCCTTCCCGCATCCGCATCCCGTTGTAGGCGACGCCCGGCAGATGCCTCAGAGAATGCGCGGCATATTCGGTCACGCTTACGACGACCGGCCCGTCGTCGGCGGCGGGCCCGGGCATCCAGGAGACGATCAGCGGTCGGACGACGGCTGAGGCGAGGTTGTTGATCGAAGACATGCCATCACGATCGCTCCTAGTATTGGTATATGTCAGGGTCCAATCGTGGAGGCATTCAGCAGACCAATTTTGCTGATGCCGGATTTCCCCCGGATCTTCTGGTCGCCCTGGATCGGACGTCGCGCGACGGGCTCGCGGTGCAGTTGCAACATCAACTCCGCGTGGGAATACAGCAGGGCCGGCTCGCGGCAGGGTCACTCCTACCGCCGTCCCGCGCGCTGGCAGCACAGCTCGGCGTGGCCCGCAGCGTCGTCGTCACCGCCTACGAACATCTGGTCGCCGATGGCTACCTGACCGGACGCCAAGGTTCCGGAACCAGGGTCAAACAGGTTGCCCCACAACCATCTCCGCACGTACGTCGCGCGCGGGATCCGGTCGCGCCGTTGGGCGGCGGCCTGCCGGACGCCGCATTGTTTCCGCGTACCGAATGGCTGCGGCACTACCGCAACGCTCTCACCGAGGTACCCAACGCCCAGCTCGGCTACCCCGGCCCGCTCGGAACTCGCCCGCTGCGCGAAGCCCTCTCCGATTACCTGGCCCGGGTACGCGGAGTTTCGACCACGCCCGACCGGCTGATCGTCACATCGGGTCTCACACAGGGGATCGTGCTGCTGGCCCGGGCACTGCGGGCGCGGGGATGCCACACCCTCGCCGTCGAGGACCCATGTTTCGGATTTCACCGCGACGCCATCGCACGCGCCGGGCTGCGCGCGGTGCCGGTACCGGTCGACGAGAACGGGCTCGAGGTCGCGAGATTGGCCGAACTCGACGTCGACGGCGTGCTGGTGACTCCCGCCCACTCATATCCGACCGGTGTCGTCCTCGCCGCGGACCGCAGGGCAGCGCTGATCGAATGGTCCCGCGACCGGAACACGCTGATCATCGAAGACGACTACGACGCCGAATTCCGTTACGACAGAAGTCCTGTCGGCGCCCTGCAGGGACTCGACCCGGATCACGTAGCCTATGCGGGCTGCGTGAGCAAAACGCTGACTCCCGCCCTGCGACTCGGTTGGATGGCACTGCCGCCCTGGCTGGTGGAGTCCGTGGCGGCCGAAAAACTGTACGACGACATGGGCAACTCCGCGCTCGAACAACTTGCCCTGTCCCGGTTCATCGGCACCGGCGGGTTGACTCGCCACCTGCGGCGGGTGCGCCCGATGTATCGCCGGCGACGCGACGCCATGCTCGCGGCGATCAGCGCGTCGATGCCTCAGACGCAGCCGACGGGAATCGACGCCGGCCTGCACGTCTACCTTCGGCTGCCGGGCAACTCGGACGAGGACACCGTCGTCGCCACCGCCCGGGACCAGGGACTGCGCCTGGACGGCGCCCGCTGGAATTGGGCCGACCCCGATTCAGCGCCGCCGGCCCTGGTGATCGGATACGGCGCACTGGGCGAGGCCGCCATCCGCGACAGCATCAGCCGGCTCGCGTCGATCCTCACCTGATCGACGGGGCGTCAGACCTGCTATCCGCGTCTGCCAAGGGCAGCACGCCGTCGATGGTGGCCACCACGACCGAAGCAGCCATCGCATCGCAGCCAAGGAACAGACCACGATCGCTGTGGCCGGCGAGCGCCTCGGCGTCGCGACGCTGCCGGCACAGTCCGGTCGCCGTGGCATTCCATTGCACGCTGGTCTGCTGCCAACTGCTCTTCCGCGCCAGGACGACCGCGCCGCAGTTGCGACACGACACCGGCATCATCGGGAATTCTTCGAGCCGAGGGTCGAGACGGACGGTCATCGTGCCGGCTGGGTGGTGGCGCCGGCAGCGATGTTCTCTTCGATCTCCTGAGTCCAGGCATGCTGCGCGCTCGTGGTGTCGATCTCGTATTCGAACCGGTCGACCATGTCGGCGGCCACATCGGCAGCGTCGACGTAGAACTGTTCGTACCATCGACGCAGCTGGTACACCGGCCCGTCTTCCTCGCACAGCAACGGGTTGTCGATGCGGGCCTTGGTTTTCCAGATCGCCACGTCTTGTTCGAAACCGATCTTGACCCAGTCTCCCAGCGCGACGGCGCTCTGCATGGCCAGCTCGTCGGACACCCCTTCGGCCTTCTTGACGATGATGCCGTATTGCAGGACAAACGAATTCGCGTCGATCGGATAGTGGCAATTGATCAGCACGCTGTGATGATCGGCCTCGACGTAGTGGTACGTCAGATCATCGATCATGAAGGCCGGTCCGTAGTACGACGCCACCGAGGTGGTGCCGAGCATCGTCGCGCCCCCGACATCGTGGCGGTCGGCACGGGTATTGGCATTCATGTACTGCGTTGCGATGTGGCCTTCGAAGATGTTCTTGAAGTGCGTGGGCAGTGATCCGTGCACGTAGAAGAAGTGCGCCATGTCCACCACGTTGTCCACGAGCTCACGGCAGTTGGCGTTGACGACCGTTGTGTACCAATGCCAATCGGTCCACTGGTCGCTGGTGGCACCTTCGATGCGCGGAATCGTCACGTCGGCCGGCGGCGGATTGCCCTCCGGGTCGTTCCAGACGAACAGCATCCCGTCCTGCTCAAGGGTCGTCCAGGTGGCGGTGCGAGCCAGTCGCGGAGCGCGCCTGCCGTACGGCACGTTCTTGCAGCGACCGTCACCGCCCCACCGCCAGTCATGGAAGGGACAGGCGATCTCATCGCCCTTGACCTGGCCTTGGGACAGGTCACCACCCATGTGCCGGCAGTATCCGTCGAGCACGTTGATCTTGCCGTCGCCGCCGCGGAAGATGACGAGCTTCTTGCCGAACACGTTGATTCCGTGGGGTTTCCCGTCGCCGAGGTCGCGGGTCAAACCCAGGCAGTGCCAGCCCCGCGCGAAGCGTCCCGGCGGCGCTTCGGCTTCTATCTGGCGCACCTCGCACTCGGATTCCATCGTCATCGGGGACCCCCTCCGAAATTTCGCGGCGACCGTTACTCACGTCTCAATACGGTCTAACACCGAGATGGCCCACTGGTGCCAAAAGTCCCACTGGCAGGGATCAAAATCCGACTTGACGCAGACACCTAGCCGCCGACCTGCGGTAGCTCTTCGGCGGCGATCTCACACGGACTCTCGCCTGCCGGTGCCGCCGTCTGCGCGGCCGGCGGGGTCGGGACCCCGGGCGCAGCAACCGCGGCGGCGGGCCGCGGTTCGGACTGCGGTTCGACGGCGGTGTCGGCAGGCGCCGGTACGGCGGTCGAATCCGCCTCGACCGCCTGATCATCGGCGGCCGCGTCCGAGTCGGTGTCCTCCTCGGCAGCATCTTCGGCGGTCTCGTCATCGCGGTCTTCGTCCTCGTCGCTCGATTCGTCGAGGCTGTCCGCATCATCGGCACCATCGGCCGGGTCAGCGATCTCCGGTGTGTCGAGCTGCCCGGGCAGCGAGGTGTCGGCGCTCGACCCCAGCGATCCGTCCGCGGTTGATCCGATCAGCCCGCCGAACAAGTCGGCGAGTTGTTGACCGAGGCCGGACACCCCGGATCCCATGCCTGACAACCCGGCCCCGGGCAGTCCGCCACCCGGCGGCGAGCCCCATCCGGCGGCCGGATCGGCTGCGGCGGGATTGGTCGCCGGCGGTATCACAGGGGTCACCGGATCGATCGCCGGCGGTGCGAGAGTTGGTGCCGTAGAGGCAATCTGAGGGTCCGGCGGCGGCAGGCTCACCGCGCCGGCCGGGGACGTCCACGACGCCGGGCCGGAACCGGCCGACGGTACGAATCCCGCGGGAACCGACCCGGCACTGCCCACCCGCGGATCCGCCAGAGCCACCGCGCCGATCCGCGGTGTCAACGCCGGGCCGAGGTCGCCGGGTATCTCGAACACCAGAGCCGGGCCATCGGCGAGAGCCGCGATCGCCGCGGCGTAGGCGTCGGCCACCGCGGCGGTCGCCGAGCGCATCGCCGGCACCCAGTCGGCGCCGATGTCGTTGGCGACAAACGGTTTCACCTGCGCGTCGATCAGTTCACTGGCTGCGTCGCGATCTCCGAGCCCCGCCCGCAGGATGCGCGCCGCGGCCAACCAGTCCTGGCGTTGTGCCGCGCATCGTGCCTCGATCCGCTCGGTCACGGCAACCTTGGTGTCGACTGCCCGCCACAACTGCTCATGCAGCGCGGCCAGGGTGTCGGCGGCCCTGCGCACGGCGGCGACAGCCCGCTGGGCCGCGCCGCCCTGGCGGTGCAGAAACTCCCGCGCGGCCTGTGCGCCGCGCCCCTGCCATGCCCGCTCGAGTGCGGTCAGCTGATCGTCCTGCAGCCGCAGTGCCTGTTCGGCCGACTCCGCGACCGCCGCCAGCGCCGTGCAGTCGGCGTCCAGCGTCCGCAGGTCCAGGCCGTCCTCCGTGCCGTACCAGTCCTGCACCTGGCCGACGTGCGCGGTGAGGTCCGGATGCTGGTAGCCCACAAGGCCGCAGGCCGACACGAACTCGGCAAAAGTCTCGACCGCAGGCTGCCCCTGATCCAAACGTCGTGCGACATCACCGATTTGGGCCACGTCTCAGCCCACCCGGGCGGCCGCGCCGGCATCTGCGGCGAGGTAACGGTCAGTGGTGTTCCGCAGTACCGCGGCAACCTCGCCTGCCGCCCGGGCCCACTGGCGAAGGGGCGCGATCCGCTCTTCGAGCGCGGCCCGCAGCGACTCACCCGACACGGTGTGCGCCCGGCCGGCCGTCGCGCCGTCGAACCGCATCCGCACCTGGGCGCCGGACTCGATGATCTCGGCGGTAGCACCGAATTGTCGTGCCACCTGCAGCAGCGCCTCGGCGTCGACGCGCGCGGCAGTTACATCTCCCATGCCCGGTTTAGACGCAGCCGGACGCTCTTCGGTTCCCTCAGGCTGAGTGGCCGCTGACCGACTCGGCCACCCGCACGGCGACCAGTCGGGCGGTGTTCTCGTCGGCGGCCTCGACCATCACCCGGACCACCTGCTCGGTGCCCGAGGGCCGCAACAGGATTCGGCCGGTGTCGCCGAGTTCGGCCTCGGCCTGGGCGACCGCGGACTGCACGGACGGTGCCTTTGCCACCGCGGCCTTGTCGTCGACCGCAACGTTGATCAGAACCTGCGGCAGCGTGCGCATCGGCTCGGCAAGGCCGGCCAAGGTGGTGCGGGTCTGCGCCATCCGCGACATCAGCCGCAGACCGGTGACGATGCCGTCACCGGTCGTGCCCAGGCCGGGCAACACGATGTGGCCGGACTGTTCACCACCGAGCGAGAACTCGCCGGCCCGCAGTTCCTCCAGCACGTAGCGGTCCCCCACACCTGTGGTGCGGACCTCGATACCGGCCGCCCGCATGGCCAGGTGCAATCCCAGATTGCTCATCACCGTGGCCACCAACGTGTCGGAGGCCAACTCGCCGGCTTCCCGCATGGCCAGCGCGAGCACGACCATGATCGCGTCGCCGTCGATGACCCGGCCTCCGGCGTCCACCGCCAGGCACCGGTCGGCATCGCCGTCGTGGGCCAGCCCCAGATCGGCGCCGTGCTCGACGACGGCGGCCTGCAGGACCTCCATGTGGGTCGATCCGCAGCCGTCGTTGATGTTGAGCCCGTTGGGTTCGGCGTTGATCGCGATGACGTTGGCTCCAGCGGCCCGGTAGGCGCGCGGACCGGCCGTCGAGGCGGCACCGTGGGCGCAGTCGACGACCACGGTGAGGCCTTCCAACCGGGTGGTGACGGCCTTGGCGGCGTGGCGCAGGTAGCGGTCCATCGCGTCCTCGGCGTCGAGTACCCGGCCGATGCCTGCCCCCGTCGGACGCAGGCCCGGGCCACCGTTGACGAGTTCCTCGATGCGGTCCTCTGCGGCGTCGTCGAGCTTGTGCCCGCCGGGACCGAAGATCTTGATGCCGTTATCGGGCATCGGGTTGTGCGACGCAGAGATCATCACACCGAAATCAGCGTCATACGCACTGGTCAGGTAGGCCACGGCAGGTGTCGGCAGCACGCCGGCCCGAAGCACATCGACACCCTCGCTGGTGATACCGGCGATCACCGCGGCTTCCAGCATCTCGCCGCTGGCCCGCGGATCACGACCCACCACGGCGACCCGCCGGCTGCGTCCCGCCGAATTGCCGAGACGCCGTGCCGCCGCCGAACCGAGTGCAACTGCCAGTTCAGCAGTCAGATCGCGATTGGCGACTCCGCGCACCCCATCGGTGCCGAACAGTCGACCCATGCCCTCAAACTTCTCATAATTGGCTGTCTGAAACACAACCGACGAGGTCAGCGACCATCCCGGGGCTCAATTGATACGCCATCGTGATACTCGACTGTGTCATCACCGCGTCCCCACCCGCGGGCTGATTCGCGGGCGGGGATCGGCGACAAATCGTCAGCTGCCGTCAGTGCCTGACGACGAGTGGGTGCCTCCCGGCGTCATCGGGGGTGCCGTCGTCGGCGCGAGGCTGTGCGGCGCGGTCCCCTGCGGGGCGTTACCCGGCAGCTCAGCGGTGCCGTTCTGGCTGAACGAGATGGTCCCGAGGTTGTTGGTGCAGACGACATGGTCGGTACCGTTCGCGTCGACCCCCTGAACGGCGGTGGTCAGCGATGCGGTGTCGGTGTTCTCACACACCCCCGCCGCGATCTGGGCGGCTGCGGCGTCGTCGATATTCTCCAGAACCGAGACGGTGCCGAGCGTGAGATTCACCTTGCCGTCGCCGGCCGTGTTCGGCGCCGCGTGCGCGATACCCAGCCCGACGGTAAACAGCAGCGACCCGCCGAGCATCGCGCCCGCAGTCGCCGTCTTCACGAAGTTCCCCACAATTACTCCTTCCGGTGGGAAAGCGGCATCCGGTCCCCCGACGTCGGTACGACGTCTACCGGTGGCAGGAAGGTCCTGCGGGCACAACCCTGCTGACACAAAGCAGCCCCCTGCTCTCCACCCAGTGGTCTTCCACTCCGCGGCGGTCCTCAAACGAGAATCTGCGAGAAAGTTGCCTCAGGTGAGCATCTGCCGAGGTCATCGGCCCGAAATTCGTCGCCAGGAACACGGGCGATGACGCCGGTTTCTACCTCAGGGTCGTGCAGAGCGAGGAGAACAGCCCTGGCGTAGAAAGCGGCGGCGCCCGAACCGGCGACGGCCCGGGGGCACACAAAACAAACCCGCCGGGTGTGTACAGGACACACCCGGCGGGTTCGTTCGGCCGTAAGGCGACAGATCAGCGCTTGCTGTACTGAGGCGCCTTGCGGGCCTTCTTGAGGCCGTACTTCTTGCGCTCGATGGCACGCGGGTCACGCGTCAGGAAGCCGGCGCGCTTGAGGGCGGGCCGGTCCTCCGGCTGCACCAGGATCAGCGCACGGGCGATCGCCAGACGCAGGGCGCCTGCCTGGCCCGAGGGGCCGCCACCATCGAGGTGGGCGAAGATGTCGAACTGCTCGAGGCGGTCGACGGTCACCAGCGGGGCCTTGATCAGCTGCTGGTGCACCTTGTTCGGGAAGTAGTTCTCCAGGGTGCGGCCGTCCAGGTTGAACTGGCCGGTGCCGGGCACCAGGCGAACCCGCACCACGGCCTCCTTGCGGCGGCCGACGGTCTGGATCGGGCGGTCGATGATGACCGGCTCGCGGTGCTCCTGCTCCACCACCTCGACGCTTTCGGTCACGGCTTCGACGACGTCGCCGTTCTCAATCGTTTCGGTCACTGGGCCACCTGCTTGATCTCGTACGGAACCGGCTGCTGCGCGGCGTGCGGATGATCCGGACCGGCGTAGACCTTGAGCTTCTTCTGAATCTGCCGACCGAGCTTGGTGTGGGGCAACATGCCGATGATCGCGTTCTCGACGACGCGGGTCGGGTGCTTCTCCAGCAGCTGGCCGATGGTGCGCTTGCGCAGACCGCCCGGGTAACCCGAGTGGCTGTAAGCGAACTTCTTGGTGAGCTTGTCGCCGCTGACGGCGATCTTCTCGGCGTTGATGACGATGACGAAATCGCCACCATCGACATTCGGCGTGAATGTCGGCTTGTGCTTGCCGCGGAGCAACTTGGCTGCTTCGACGGCGAGCCGGCCGAGCACCACGTCCTGGGCGTCGATGACGTACCACTGATGCGTGGTGTCACCCGCCTTCGGCGTGTACGTAGGCACAGCGCATACCTCTTCTATCTCGGGTTGATTCCCAGGCTGACCCGGGGTGCCGGTCGCGGCGCATGCATTCAGCCCTCCCGGCGACCGACGTTGACCCGGGAGAACCGCCCAATGGGCAGCACACACCAACGGAGCAGCTTACCGGTCGGCGTCGGGGCAGGTCAAAACGCCCTTGCGGGCCTCGCGCGGAGGCTGGGCCGCAAAGCCCCGCCTCAGGTCACCCGGCGTTCAACGCCGCTCCTAGAGAACTCACACCACAGCCGCATCGCAACTCCCAGATTCCAGGCGTGCACTGGGGTGGCCGATGGCATTAGACAACACTCAACTGGAGGAACGAAGGACTCAGCACCGTGACTGCCGAAATGAACTTCAGCATCCGAAGGATTGCAGCAATCGCCGGCGGAGGCGCCGTGGCGACGCTGGCGTGGTTGAGCGCGACGCCGGCCGACCACAGCGCCCCGGTGGCCTTCCACTCGCCCCCGCCTCCCCCCACCGTGGCCTCGGCGTCCATGACATTGGGCGCCACAACGACAACGGGTGTACGGGCGCCGCTGGCCATGGCGACGGCGAAGGCGCATCCGAACATCACCGGCCCGGCGGCATTGCCGTCAGAGGAGGCCGCCCTGCCCTGAGGGGCGGCCGTCACCGAGGCCGGTCTAGTGCTTCTTCTCGGCCTGCGCCTGGTCCTGCGCGGCCTGCTGTTGGGCAGCCTGGATCGCCGCGCGGCCCTCCGGGCTGGCCGCGGAGCTACCAGGTCCGGTGGCCGATGCCACTGTCTTGTCGCAGTTGAGGGACACCAGCGTCTGCTTGGTCGCCGAGCCCGAGGTGTTGGGCGGCGGCTGCACCGTGCGGTCCTGTTGACGGGTGACGACGCAGTCCGACCAGGATTCGCGGTCGCCGACCGTCGTTTCCACCACCGGTGAGTACCCGGCTCCGCTGAGAGCGCCCGATGCGTCGCTGTACTTCTGGCCGACGACGTCGGGCGACGATGCGTGTGCGACGCCGCTCATGGCGAGAGCCGCCAGCGGAGCCGCGAAGGCTACCGCCACTCCGCGAGTGCGCGCTGACATACGTTCCACCACAACCTATTTCGCAACCGGAGGGATGGTCGCCGTGACCGTGCTGCCGAGTTTCATCGGGCCGACCACGGGCTGGGTGAACACGGTATTCGTCGGCGCATCACCAGATCCGGCGAGCGGGGTGCTCTGCCCCGCAGGCAATCCCTCGGGATGCCCGAACGCGAACGCCGCCATCGCCGAGATGGCGGCGACGCCAAGTAACAGACTTGTTACCTGTATCCGGCTGTGCCCCTTGAGTTTCAGCTGCCCCTCATCTGCGCTCATGGCACATATGTGACGCCCGAATTCTGTAGGGCACCCCGTCACCGGGCTGTGTAATTGCTGAGGGAAATTCCGAGCTTTACGCCGGCATTCTCACGGCGTCAGGACACCCGGTCCTGCTGGTCGGGCACCACGCTTCCGTCCGGACGGTGCAGCGGGGCTTCCTTACCGCTGGGCTCGATGTAGCCCTCGGTCGCGCACTCGTACGCGTCGCCCTGTTTCTTCTTCGGATCGATGAACATCGGATTCACCAACCAGCGACCGTCGGCGTTGTCATAGGCCGAGCACATCAACTCGGTCTTGTTGCGGTTGAGCACCAGGCGCAGGGCGGTGGCATCGGTGAGGAACGTGACGTCGGTGTCGGAGTCCCCGGCACCGAACGCCGCGCGCTTGGGCTCGGCCAGCTGCTCGAACGCGGCGGGCCCCTTGACTCCGAAGACGTCCTCATTGACCCGGCACCGCTTGCCCTCGATGTACGGGATGGCTGTCTCGCCGCCGCAGGGCACCATCTTCGAGGTGAGCACCCCGCCGTCGAGTTCGGTCCGCACCCCCATCACCTTGTCGGGGGTGAAACCGAGGTCGGCCGCCCACACCCGGACCACCTGTTCCGGCGATGCCGAGATCACTCGCACGTCGAAGCCGTTGGCGCGCAACGTTTCCACCAGATCCCGCATCTGCGGGTAGTAGCGCACCCAGCCGGTCTCCTCGCCGCTGCCCACCTTCTGCTCGGTGCCCTCGGGCGCATCCAGGTTCTCCTTGCGCGCGGCTTCGGCGAAACCGGTCAGCTCGGACTCCGACCAGCCGGCCAGCATCTGCGCGTTCCATGCATACGCCGGTTCGAACCGGCGGGCGTTGAACCCGGCGAACGCCGGCTCATCCGCCCGTGTCTTCGCCTCGGTGTAGACCGACAGCAGTTCATCGGCGCACCCGAGATCGGTGTTGGTCGGCATCGGCTGGCCCGGTGTGGCCGCGGCGCACGCCTTGGACAGCGCGGCGGTGGCCTGCGGGGTCAGAAATTCACTGGTGGTCGACCAGTCACCGCCTGCCGGTGCCCGCACCTTGCCGTTGCGCACCATCCAGAAGAACGTCGCGTCGCCGATGTCGTTCTTGACCAGCGTGTTGTCCCAGTCGAACAGCGCGAGCGGTGCACCGTCGGCCACCGAGCCGTTGGCCCCGCAGGTCCCCAGATCCGCGAGCATCGCGTCGATGCGGTCCCGGTTGTCGCCGTACCAACCGGGGTTCTCGGCCAGCGTGCGACAGGAGGCGGCGGGAGTCGCCGGGTCCTTCTCGGACGTGCCCGACGACTGCGCCGACTCGGTGCCGGAGCCGCACCCGGCGACGGTCAGCGCCGCCGTCACGGCAGCGACAAGGAGGGACAGTGGTGCGCGTGAGGTCATCAAGGGGGTTCCTGTCAGGTGAGTTCGACTAGGTCAATTCGGCGAGGCCCGGGGTGCCGAGCGCCGAGGTCCGTGAGGTGTCCTTCAGGTCGACGCCGGAGCGGCCCAGCGCCAGCGCACCGTCGACCAATCCGGCTGCCACCCGTGCGGCTTCGGCATATCCCAGGCCGTCGGGCGGGTGGATGTTGGAGATGCAGTTGCGGTCGGCGTCGGTACGGCCAGGCATCGGCAGGTGAGTGAGGTAGATGCCGAGGCTGTCGGCCACACTCAGACCGGGCCGCTCCCCGATGATGACGAGCACCGTCCGCATGTGGGCCCGGGCCGCGACGTGGTCACCGAGGGCGACGCGGGCCTGCGTCGCGATCACCGGCGGGGCCAGCGTGTAGCGATCCTGTAGCTCGGCCACCAACGCCGCCAGCAGCGTCGCACCGTGACGATCCAGTGCGGTCGGCGACAACCCGTCGGCCACGACGAAGCCGATGTCGGCCGGGGTGTCCGGCACCTGCATGCTCTCGGCGGGTTCCCGCCCCAGATCGGGCCGGCGCAGATACTCGTCGCGTGAGGTGGCTTTGCTGGTCACCACGGTCGGCTCACCGATCCCCACCGCCCGGACCTCGCCGGAGAGTTTGTCGACATCCAACGGCACGTGCACAGCATCACGGGCCGCGGCATGCGCCGCGGCCAGTTCGAGCACCCGGCGCGTCGGCAGTGCGTTGCCGGCCCGGCCCAGCCCGATCCTGGCTTGGGTGGTCTTGCGCAGCTCG
Organism: Mycobacterium sp. DL99; assembly: GCF_004762045.1. GTDB lineage: Bacteria > Actinomycetota > Actinomycetes > Mycobacteriales > Mycobacteriaceae > Mycobacterium. The sequence goes on along the minus strand of NZ_SJOM01000007.1, from coordinate 1,576,947 downwards.
TCCCAGAACTCTTGAACCGCAATCTCATTGGGACTCATGACGTCTCCGCGGAAGTCAGGGACCGCAGCACCGAACGCTCCAGGTCGAACGGGGTCAGCTTGCCGGAGTCGTCGACCATCCCGACGCTGCGCAGCCATGCCTCGAACTCGGCGGCCGGCCGCAGCCCCAGGGTGCGCCGGGTGGTCAGCACGTCGTGGAACGACAAGCTCTGGTAGCCGAGCATCACGTCGTCGGCGCCCGGCACGGTAATGACGAAGGCCACTCCGGCCGCGGCCAACAACGTCAGCAGGTTGTCCATGTCGTTCTGGTCGGCCTCAGCGTGGTTGGTGTAGCAGACGTCGACACCCATCGGCAGGCCGAGCAACTTGCCGCAGAAGTGATCTTCCAGGCCCGCCCGGATGATCTGCTTGCCGTCGTAGAGGTACTCCGGCCCGATGAACCCCACAACCGTGTTGACCAGGAGCGGCTGCAGATCCCGGGCCACCGCGTAGGCACGGGCCTCCAGCGTCTGCTGATCCACCGGCTTGCCGCCGACACCCAGATGTGCGCCGGAACTGAGCACCGAGCCCTGCCCGGTCTCGAGGTACATGACGTTGTCGCCGACGGTTCCGCGGCGCAGGCTACGCGCCGCCTCATTGCCCTCCCGGAGCAACTGCAGGTTCACCCCGAATGCGGAGTTGGCGCCCTCGGTGCCCGCCACGGACTGGAACATCAGGTCCACCGGCGCCCCGGCCTCGACCAACCCGATCGTGGTGGTGACATGGGACAACACGCAGGACTGTGCGGGAATGTCGTAGCGCGTGCGGATCGAATCGAGCAGATACAGCAGATCCGCGGTGGCCTGCGGCGAGTCGGTGGCCGGGTTGATCCCGATCACCGCATCACCGCAGCCCAGCAGCAGCCCGTCGAGCACCGCCGCGGCGATCCCGCGGGGGTCATCGGTCGGGTGGTTGGGCTGCAGCCGGGTGGCCAGGGTGCCGCGCGCACCGACGGTGGTCCGGAACGCCGCGGTCACCTCCGCGGCGGCCGACACCGCGATCAGATCCTGGTTGCGCATGATCTTGCTGACCGCCGCAACCATTTCCGGCGTCAGTCCCGGTGCGACGGCGGCCAGCCGCTCGGCGCTGTGATCATGCGCCGCGGTGTCCATCAGCCAGTCCCGGAGCCCGCCGACGGTCAGATGCGAGATCTCCGAAAAGGCTTGCCGGTCATGGCTGTCCATGATCAGTCGGGTGACCTCGTCGGTGTCGTAGGGCACCAGTTCCTCGTTGAGGAAAACCTCCAGCGGCAGGTCCGCGAGCACCCAGGCGGCCGCGGCGCGTTCACCGTCGTGCTCGGCCGCGCAGCCGGCGAGCTGATCGCCGGAGCGCAGCGGGGTGGCCTTGGCCATCACCTCGACCAGACCGTCGAAGCTGTAGGTCACCCCCGAAACCTGCTGGTGGTACTTCATTTCAGGGCACTCTCCGCTTCTGCGAGCATCGCGAACTCCTCGTCGGGCGAGTTGGCCACCAGACGATGGCGGCTGTAGAGCGCGAAGTAGAGCATGAACGCGCAGAACACAGCCAGGCACAGACCCGCGGCCACCGGGCTGACCACGAAGGTCGCGATCAGTGCCACGACCGCGATGACCAGGGCGAAGCCCGTGGTGACGATCCCGCCCGGGGTGCGGTACGGCCGCGGCATGTTGGGCTCGCGCACCCGCAGCACGATGTGGCTGATCATCATCAGCACGTAGCTCAGGGCCGCACCGAAGACCGCCATGTTCAGGATCAGATCACCGTGACCGGTCAGCGACAGCAGGAAGGCGACGACACCCGGGACGATCAACGCCAGCGTCGGGGCCTTGCGCTTGTTGGTCACCGACAACCTCGTGGGCAGGTAACCGGCCCGCGACAGCGCGAAGGTCTGCCGCGAGTAGGCGTAGATGATCGAGAAGAAGCTCGCGATCAGCCCGAACAGGCCGATGTAGTTGACCGCCTTGGCGGCCATACCGGTCCCGCCGAGGGCCTGCACCAGCGGATCGTCCACAGTCGACATCGCTTCCGCGCCACCGGCTCCCGTGGTCAGGAACAGCACCGTGACGCAGGTGAGGATCAGGACCGTCATCGCGGCGATGATTCCGCGCGGCACGTTGCGCTCCGGGTTGGCGGTCTCCTCAGCGGCCAGCGGGACGCCCTCGACGGCCAGGAAGAACCAGATGGCGAACGGGATCGCCGCCCAGATGCCCAGGTAGCCGTGCGGCAGGAAGCTCGAAGCACCGGCCGCGGCGGCGTCGGGGGCGATGTTGGTCAGGTTGGCGACGTCGAAGCTCCCGATGGCGCTCACGGCGAAGATGACCAGGCCCAGCAGCGCGATCGCGGTGATGACGAACATCAGCCGCAACGCCTCACCGACGCCGGCGAGGTGGATGCCGATGAAGATGACGAACGCCGCCAGGTAGACCCACCAGCCCTTGTGAATGCCGAACAGACCAAGGGATTCGACGTAGCCGCCGATGAAGGTGGCGATCGCGGCCGGCGCGATCGAGTACTCGATCAGGATCGCGGTGCCGGTGGCAAAACCGCCCCAGGGGCCCAACGCGCGACGGGCGAACGTGTACCCGCCGCCGGCCGCGGGCAGTGCCGAGGACAGCTCGGCCAAACCCAGCACCATGCAGAAGTACATCGCGGCGATGACCACCACGGCGATCAGCAGACCGCCGAAGCCGCCCTGCTCGAGGCCGAAGTTCCAGCCCGAAAAGTCGCCCGACACCACGTAACTGACGCCCAGACCGGCCAGCAGCAGCCAGCCCGCGCTTCCGGATTTGAGCTGACGTTTCTGTAGGTAGTCAGCGCTCTCCAGGTGTTCTTCCACACCCGCCATTTCAAACTCCTTCATTTGCAACGCTTTTATCTTCGGCGACGCCGGCCTTCCGTGCCGGGCCAATCGCGTTAAAGGTCTGTAAACCAACCTTTGAGTAAGAAGTATCACCCTGCGGACGAAATTTGTCCAGCGTCACAGCTGGACCGAATCACGTTGTCCGCCAATGCTATTGGCAAACAGGTCGACACGACGACGCCGCGAGGAGACCGTCCGGCCACTCGCGCCATCGTCCGTCTGTCATCGGCTACCGATAGTCGATGACGATCCGACCGTCGATCTGCCCACGTTCCATCCGGTCGAATACGTCGTTGATCTGATCGAGTGACGTCGTCTCCACGATCGGATGGATCAGGCCGCGGTGGTAGAAGTCGAGGGCTTCCACCATGTCTTGCCGCGAACCCACGATCGAGCCGCGGATCGTCAGCCCCTTGAGCACGATGTCGAAGATCGGTGCCGGGAAGTCTCCCGGCGGCAGCCCGACGAACACGATCGTGCCACCGCGGCGGGCCAGCCCGATGGCTTGGCCGAACGCCTGCGGATGCACCGCCGTCACCAGCACGCCGTGCACGCCGCCGGTGGCCTTCTGCACCTCGGCCACGGCGTCGGACGTCCGGGCGTTCACCGTCACCTCCGCGCCGAGGCGACCGGCCAGTTCCAGCTTGGCGTCGTCGATGTCGATCGCGACTACCCGCAGACCCATCGCGCGGGCATACTGCACCGCGACGTGCCCCAGTCCCCCGACCCCTGAGATCGCCACCCATTGGCCGGGCCGGGTGTCGGTCACCTTCAGGCCCTTGTAGACCGTCACCCCGGCACACAGGACGGGCGCCACCTCGACCGGGTCGGCGCCGTCCGGGATCCGGGCGGCGTACGCGGCGTTGACCAACATGTAGGAGCCGAAGCTGCCGTCGACGCTGTAGCCGCCGTTGCGCTGCTGCTCACACAGGGTCTCCCAGCCGGTGCGGCAGTACTCACAGGTGCCGCAGGCCGACCACAGCCAGGCGTTGCCGACCTTGTCGCCGACCTTCAGGTCGGCCACGCCGGGCCCCAGCGCCACCACGGTGCCGTAGCCTTCGTGGCCCGGTACGAACGGCGGGCTCGGCTTCACCGGCCAATCGCCGTGTGCGGCATGGAGGTCGGTGTGACACACGCCGGAGGTCTCCAGCTTGACCAATGCCTCACCCGGTCCGGGCGTCGGCAGGTCGAGCTCGGAAACCTGCAGCGGTGCACCGAATTCGGTGACCACCGCCGCGCGCATCCGGCCGGCACTGTTGGCGCCGACGCTGTCGTCGAGAGTCTGGGTCATGAGTCGGTCCCATCGTTGAAAGGTGTTGCTGGCAGCCGTTTTTTGTTGTTATTCGGTTATCCGATCCGCTGGCAGCACCGGCACGTACCGGCGCTGCCAGCGCGGCAGCATGACGACCTTTCCGGGCCTGACCCGTCGACCTGACGGCCTAGAAGAAGCCCTGGGCCTTGTTGGCGTAGCTCACCAGCAGGTTCTTGGTCTGCTGGTAGTGGTCGAGCATCATCTTGTGGTTCTCCCGGCCGATACCGGACTGCTTGTAGCCGCCGAACGCCGCATGCGCGGGGTAGGCGTGGTAGCAGTTGGTCCACACCCGGCCGGCCTTGATGTCCCGGCCGGCCCGGTAGGCGGTGTTGCCGTTGCGGCTCCACACGCCGGCACCCAGGCCGTAGAGGGTGTCGTTGGCGATCGAGATGGCGTCGTCGTAGTCCTTGAACGAGGTCACCGCAACGACCGGGCCGAAGATCTCCTCCTGGAACAGGCGCATCTTGTTGTGCCCGGTGAAGATCGTCGGCGCCACATAGAAACCGCCGTTGAGGTCGCCACCCAGATCGGCCCGCTCACCACCGGTGATCAGCTGGGCACCTTCGGTTTTCCCGATCTCGATGTAGGACAGGATCTTCTCCAGCTGATCGTTGGAGGCCTGCGCGCCGATCATCGTCTCGGTGTCCAGCGGGTCACCCTGACGCACCGCCTTGGTGCGGATGGCGGCCAATTCGAGGAACTCGTCGTAGATGTCGGCCTGGATCAGCGACCGCGACGGGCAGGTGCACACTTCACCCTGGTTCAGGGCGAACATGGTGAACCCTTCCAGGGCCTTGTCCTGGAAATCGTCGGCAGCGGCCAGCACATCGGAGAAGAAGATGTTCGGGCTCTTGCCACCCAGCTCGAGCGTCACCGGGATCAGGTTCTGGCTGGCGTACTGCATGATCAGCCGGCCCGTGGTGGTCTCACCGGTGAAGGCGATCTTGGCGATCCGGTTGCTCGAAGCCAGCGGCTTGCCACACTCGACACCGAAGCCGTTGACGACGTTGACCACACCGGCGGGCAACAGGTCACCGATCACCGACATCAGGTAGAGCACCGAAACCGGGGTCTGCTCAGCAGGTTTGAGCACCACCGCGTTGCCGGCGGCCAGCGCCGGGGCCAACTTCCACACCGCCATGAGGATCGGGAAGTTCCAGGGGATGATCTGGCCGACCACGCCGAGCGGCTCGTGGAAGTGGTAGGCGACGGTGTCCTCGTCGATCTGCGAGAGCGAGCCCTCCTGGGCGCGCAGCACACCCGCGAAGTACCGGAAGTGGTCGACCGCCAGCGGGATGTCGGCGTTCAGCGTCTCGCGGATCGGCTTGCCGTTGTCCCACGACTCGGCCAGGGCGATGGATTCGAGGTTCTCCTCGATCCGGTCGGCGATCTTGTTGAGGACGACGGCACGCTCGGCCGGCGAGGTCTTGCCCCATGCCGGCGCGGCGGCGTGGGCGGCGTCCAGCGCCTTCTCGACGTCGGCCGCAGAAGAGCGGGCCACCTCGCAGAACACCTGACCGGTGACCGGCGTCGGGTTCTCGAAGTAGCGGCCCTCGGCGGGTGCGACCCACTCGCCACCGATGTAGTTGTCGTAGCGGGCCTCGAACGACATCAGGGCGCCTTCGGCGCCCGGACGTGCATAAACAGTCATGGCAATCTCCTGCATCGGACACCAGATGTGTCGGTCATCACTAAAGGTAGTCAGCAGTAGGTTGCAGCACAGTTGCACTGATCAAAAGCAACGTTGCACACGGCCCGTGGACCGGATCAGGCCAGTTCGGAGTCGATTCCCGCCAGGTGACCGCGGGCCTGCGCCCGCGCCAGCGGGTCGGCCTCGGGATGGTCGTGCAGCACCCGCCAACCCTGCCGGTCGTCACGGCCGTCGGGCAGCCCCAACCAGCGCCGCAGCAGGCTCAGGCTGCCCCCGGCCAGCACCGCTTCGCGCAGGCTGGCACTCAGCTCGGTGCGCAGCCGCGCGATGGCAGGTGAGACCGATTGCGGCAACAGCGCCCCGGTGTACGCGTCCAGGGCGGCCGAGACGTTCCCGGCCTCCAGCGCGTCGGAAACGTCGCCCATGTCGCTGGCCACCGGGGCCATCAGCCGGTACGGCCGCGACTCGATGTAGGTGCTGCCGATGACCCGCCGCAGCCGCGACACCTCGGCCCGCACGGTGACCACATCGAGGTCCTTGTCGTCGAGCAGCATGGCCAGGTGATCGGCGCTGAGCCCCTCGGGGTGCCGGATCAGCAGGACCAGGATGTCGGCGTGCCGCCCGGTCAGCCCGCTGGATTCGGGCCGGCCCGCGGCGTCGGTCACCTGCCAGCGCGGGCGGTCGGCGCCCAGCACCGTCAACCGTGCCCCCTCGGGGGCGGACGGTGCGACGGGCCCGGTCAGCCGCAGCAGGGCCAGCTGGTTCTCGACCGCGACGGCGGTGGCCCTGACCAGCGCCAATGTCTGCGGCGTCGCCACGGCGGACCCGCCGGTCAGGTCGATGGCGCCCAGCAGCACCCCGGTCGCTGGGTCGTGGACGGGCACCGCGGTGCAACTCCACGAGTGCACGGTGCGGGAAAAGTGTTCGGACCCGAGGATCTGCAGTTCACGGTCCAGCGCCAGCGCGGTGCCCGGCGCGTTGGTCCCGGCCGCCCGCTCGCTCCAGTCCGAGCCGGGCACGAAGTTCATCGCCTCGGCCTTGCGGCGTACGCCCGGATCTCCCTCGACCCACAGCAGGGTGCCGTCGGCCGCAGTGATCGCCACCACCACCCCGGCACCGACGGCGTCGTCGACCAGCAGGCGACGGATCAGCGGCAGGGTGGGCGCGAGCGGATGCGTGTTGCGCAATTCGGTCAATGCGGCCGCCGCGGCGGCCGCCCGGGTGCCCAGATCGGGGTCGACGCCAGTGGCCAGGCTGCGTTGCCAGCTCTCCATGATGACGCGGCGCACCGGGGTGGAATCCAGGGAATCCGCGTCCACCTGGCCGTCGATGAACAGGTCATGGATAGCGCGCACCTTCGCGGGCAGTGCCCGGGCAGACATCCGGCCTCCCGCGTTCCTCGATGCGGCCACGGCGATCATCTCTCCCGGCGTCGGGCCATTGACATGGCATTCACGCGTAACCGCCAGGATAGTTGACCAGCCCGACCTGTGATGGATACCACCGGTAGGTCAACCAGCAGAAATCGGGGAATCCACCCCGCTACCCGTATAGTTGGGGCACGGCGGCTTGTCTGTTCTGCCTTTGCCGCCTTCTCGATCGTCACACCGAGCGCCGCGAGATATCACTCGCGCCGGGCAGGACGACCGCCCTCTATTTTCGGAGCTTTCATTTTGTCTGTCCAAGAAACCCCTGGCACCGCTGTGCCCACATTCGCCGAACTCGGCCTGCCCGCCGAGATCGTCGCGACCCTGGCCTCGAGCGGGGTCCAGACCCCGTTCCCGATCCAGGCCGCGACCCTGCCTGACTCACTCAAAGGCCGTGACGTCCTCGGCCGCGGCCGGACCGGCTCCGGCAAGACCTACGCGTTCCTGTTGCCCCTGGTGGCGCGGTTGGCGACCAGCGGCACCCGCCGGGCACCGAACCGGCCTCGCGCGCTGATCCTGGCTCCCACCCGCGAACTGGTCACCCAGATCGAAGCCTCGCTGGCCCCGCTGGCCAAGGCCACCGGTCTGCGGTCGGTCAACATCTTCGGTGGCGTGGGCGCCAACCCGCAGATCTCCGCGCTGCGGGGCGGCGTGGACATCGTGATCGCCTGCCCGGGCCGGCTCGAAGACCACATGCGGTCCGGCCACGCCGACCTGTCCGCGGTCGAGATCACCGTGCTCGACGAGGCCGACCACATGGCCGACCTCGGCTTCCTGCCCGGCGTGAAGCGACTGCTGGACCGCACCCCGAAAAACTGCCAGCGCCTGCTGTTCTCGGCCACCCTCGATGCCGGGGTCGACGTGCTGGTCAAGCGCTACCTGCACGACCCCGTGGTGCACAGTGTCGATTCGGCACAGTCCCCGGTGACCGCGATGGTGCACCACGTGCTGCACGTGGACAACGCCGCACGGGTCAACGTGGTTGCCGATCTGGCTGCCGCCCCGGGCCGCACCATCGTCTTCGCCCGCACCAAGCACGGCGCGAAAAACCTGACCCGTCAGCTCAATTCGCGTGGCGTGTCGGCAGTTGAGCTGCACGGCAACCTGTCTCAGAATGCCCGCACCCGCAACCTGACGGCGTTCTCCGACGGATCGGCGGCAGTGCTGGTGGCCACCGACATCGCCGCCCGCGGCATCCACGTCGACGACGTCAGCCTCGTGGTGCACGCCGACCCGCCGGTCGAGCACAAGGCTTACCTGCACCGGTCCGGTCGCACGGCCCGCGCCGGGAACGAGGGCACCGTGGTGACCCTCATGCACGACGCGCAGGTTTCCGATGTACGCACCCTGACCAAAAAGGCCGGGGTCAAGCCCACGATCACCCGCGTGAACAGCACCGATCATCCGGTGCTCCGCGAGATCGCCCCCGGCGACCGCGTTTTCGGTGACCCGATCCGTCCCGAGCCGGTCGCCCAGGCCGCTCCGGCGCCGCGGCGCCAGGGCAACAGGTCCGGACAGCCGGGCAAGTCGGGTCAGCAGCAGCGCCGCAGCCGCCCCAACGGTTCCGCTTCCCGCAATGGCGGTGCCCCGTCGGCGCGGTCCGGGTCCGGTGCCGGTGCCGGCGGACAGCAGCGCGGTGGCGGACCCCGGCGTCCCCGTCGCGACTCGGGCTCGAGTCGCTAGCCCGAACCAGACGAAAGTGTGCGGCCCCGCCCGGTCCTCTCCACCGGGCGGGGCCGCACATGTCTTCTGGGGTGGCGGGTCAGACACCCCACGCGTTGGCAGCACTGCGGTCGGTGGCGGCCACCTCGTCGGCACCGTCACGCACCGCATTGCCCAGGGAGAACAGGATCTCGTTGAGTGCCGCAGCCGCCCGGTTCCACCGGGCCTGCTCGATGGTATAGGCCTGCGCCGCCTCACGGGTCCAGACCTGCTGCAGAGGCTCGATCTGCGAACGCAACTCGTCGAGAGCGGCGTTGAACCGGCTCGAGGTGGTGTGGATCTCCTGGCGCACCGAGTACTCGATCTCGCCGAAGTCGTAGGACAGCACGTGATCCATCGTCGACGCCGATCAGATTCCGTCGCCGATGGTGCCGAGCCGCTGGGCGTGTGCGTCGGCGGCGCCGCGCAACGTGCGCTCATTGGTCCGGATGGTCTCGGCGATGCGGCCCAGTGTTGAGTACAGGGTCAGCGATTCGCCGTTCCAGCGGTCGACGACGTCGCGAAAGCGCACAGCAGCCACCCCGCCCCATACCGACGGTGGCACACTGCCCATCTTCCCGATGAACGTCTGCAGCATGGCCCGGACGTCGTCGTTGAGGACGTCGATCCGGCCGGCAACTCTCGTCATTACCTCGAAGTCGGTGCCCAACGGCCCCGTCAGTCCTGGTGACATGTTCCCTGCCCCTCCGGTCTTGTCTTGCGGGATATAACAATTCGACGCAGCACGGGCCGGTTCGGTTCCACCCGATTTCTAGAACGCCGCGTGCGCCGAACGGACGGCTGCCTCGCACGCCGGCCGCACGGCCTCGGCCTGCCCCGGTGCACTCTGGCACCCGATCGCGATCCGTACCCCACCGTCGACAAACACCGCCCACCGGATCTCCCGGCCGTCACGGATCTCTCGGTAGCTGACCGCCGGACGCGCCGCGACGACCGCTGACGGATCGAAGTCGACGAAGATCCCGGCAGGCTGCTCCTGCAGAGCCCGCTGCAGAGTGTCCGCCACCGCGCCGTCCCCGATGCCGGACTGGGTCAGGTGAATCATCAGCTGCGGGTCGGTCGGCGAAACCACCTGAACCCGAGCCGATCCCGGCCCATCGGTGACCCGCTGTACATCCCATCCGGTGGGGATCTGCACGCCAACCCGGCCTTCGGCGAGGACCGTCAACGCCACGTCGTCCGCCGGCCCGCCGCGAGCGACGAACGAGATTGCGCCTAGCACCGCCGCCAGAACCGCTGCCGCGCCGATCGCGACCCGGCCCGGCCGCACCCGCGTGCCGACCGAAACGGCGGCGGCCGGGGGATCCGGGACGACGAGGGCGTCACGCCACGTCCGGCTGTCGGCCAGGGTGACCAACGCACCGCGACGGCGTAGTCCGGACATCACCGCGTTACCCAATGTCACCGCTCCGGCGACATCCACCGGTGCATCGACGGCAACCTCAACCGATGCCCCGGCGATCGCAATCACTGCGCGTACCACCGCCTCCGGATCCACGTCACCCTCGGCGTGGCGGGCGAGTGTCACGCCTCCGGCAGGGGCGCCCGACACCACGATGACCTCGTCGGCGATCTCCACGACGACCCAGGATGCACCTGTCAGCGTCGCGCCCACGGCCTGAACCCGCTGCATCACAACAACTTCTGCACCGGAAGCGGCGGCAGCGCCCCGCACCCGGTCACAACGATCGGCGGTCCACCAGGTCGGGCACACCAGGGTGAGGTTCCGCGCCCCCGCCGCTGCGGCGGCGAGCACATCGGCCCACAGGTCCGACACCGCAAACGGTTCGTCGTCGACCAGGGTGATCTCGTCGTCGACGGCGGCCACTGCGACCCCGGCCAGGTCCGAGCGCGGCCCGGGTCCGCGCACGGTCACCGGACCCACCTCGACGATGGTCAATGTCACCACGCATCCGCCGCGCCGGACAGCACGACCTGCACCAGCTGGTCGGGTGCCCCACGGGTGATCAGAGTGCCCCGCCCGGGCGGAAGCCGAACCGGGCGTACCGATCCCAGCAGCACGCCGTCGTCCGGGTTCGCACTCATCATCAGGCCCATGCAGCCGAGGTCCTTCACGGCGGCCAAAACCGGATCGAACATCGCCCGCGCCGCGCCGCCGGAACGCCGGGCCAGCAGCAGGTGCAGTCCGAGGTCACGGGCATGGGGCAGGTAAGGCAACAGCGGCGAAAGCGGATTCGTCGCGCCACCGGCCACCAGGTCGTAGTCGTCGACCACGACGTAGAGTTCCGGGCCGCTCCACCACGAACGGTCGCGGAGCTGCCGCTGCGTGACCTCGGGACCGGGCAACCGAGCGCGCAGTGCATCAAGGACTCTCGGCAGCGCGGCGTCCAGCGCCCCTGTCGAGGGCGCGTACCCGGCCAGATGCTCCGATTCGACGACTCCCAGCAGGGCGCGCCGGAAGTCCACGATGAGCACTTGCACGCATGACGGATCGTTACCGGCGACCAGATCACAGCACAGGGTGCGCAGCGCCGTGGACTTGCCGCAGCCGGTGTCTCCGAGGATCAGTAGATCCGGCTGGGCGGCGAAATCGACCAACACCGGTGCCAGTTCGTGTTCACCGAGGCCCAGCAGTACGTCGGTCGCGGGCCGGGCCCGCGGGGCCCGGGCCAGCTCGTGCTCGCGCACGCATGCGGGCAACAGCCGGACCGCCGGCGCTCGGGCATCCCCGTACTGGATGCGCAGGGTGTCCCCGATCCTTGCCAGCGCCGTGCCGATCCCGCTATCGCTCGGGGTGCCATCCAACCGGGGCAGTGCGATCAACAGCTCGCGCCCCTCACGGGTCAGACCCCGCCCCGGTGCCTGCTGGGCAAGTTGCCTGGCGCGTTTGCGGTCCATCTCGGATTCGGCCGGATCACCGAGCCGCAACTCGATGCGGGTTCCGAGCTGGTCCTTGAGCGCCGGCCGGAACTCCGCCCACCGCGACGCCGTCGCGACCACATGGACACCGAGCGAAAGCCCCTGCACCGCAAGGGCGGTGATCGAAGGCTCCAGAGATTCGAATTCTCCGCGGAATGTCGACCAGCCGTCGATGATCAGGAACACATCGCCGAACGGATCGTCGATGTCCCCCGCACGACGACGTTCCCGGTATTCGGCCACGGAACCGATGCCGAGGGCGGTGAAACGTGCGTCGCGGGCGTTGACCAGGGCGTGCAACTCGGCCACGGTGCGCCGGACCAGGTCGGTGTCAGCGCGGCCGGCGACCGCGCCGACATGCGGCAGCACCTGTAGTGCGCTCAACGCTCCGCCGCCGAAGTCCAGACAGTAGATCGTCACGTCGCGGGGACGATGCGTGGCAGCCAGTGCCACCGCCAAAGTCTTGGCAGCCGTGGTCTTTCCAGACTGGGGACCGCCCACGATCGCCACGTTGCCCTGAGCGGCGCCCAGGGCGAGCATCAGTCGATCCCGACGCTGCTCGAACGGACAGTCGACAAGCCCGATCGCTACCGCCAGCGGCGCGGAATCGGACAACAACACGTCGCTGAGCGGGACGGCAGGCGGCAGCGGCGGCAGCCATACCCGATGTGCCGGGGTGCCGTACCCGGCCAGCCGGCCGACAACCTCGTGCAGCACAGTGGTGGTGGCCGGTGCGGCCGGGCGGCGATCGGTCTCCACACCGACCCCGGTGAATCGTCGCGGCCGCAGCTCCTCCTGCGTTATGCGCGGCAGCCGCTCCGGCACTGGGCACGCAGCTGAGACGAATGCGGTCTGAAACCTGATGATCTCGCCGGACGGAGTCTTGAGATAGGCCGCGCCCGGGGTGCTGGGCAGCTCGTATGCATCGGCTATACCGAGCACTGATCGGGATTCGCTGGGCGAGAACGTCTTGAGGCACACCCGATACGACAGGTGGCTTTCCAGTCCGCGCAGTCTGCCCTCGTCGAGGCGCTGGCTGGCCAACAGTAGGTGCATGCCCAGTGATCGCCCGAGCCGGCCGATCGCCACGAACAATTCGGCGAAATCCGGGTGCTGCTGCAGCAGTTCGGAGAACTCGTCCACCACGATCAGCAGGGCCGGCAACGCAGGCAGATCGCCCCGGCACCGGTACTCGGCGATGCCGGCCAGATTCCCGGCCGCCCGGAGCAACTCCTGACGACGGGTCATCTCCCCGGCCAGCGCATCGGCCATCCTGGCCACCAGCGGCGCCTCCTCAGCGAGGTTGGTGATCAGCGCGCTGATGTGATGCGCCTTGTGCAGGCCGAGAAATGTTGCCCCGCCTTTGAAGTCGACGAGGACCAGGTTGAGCGCGTCGGGCGGATGCGTGGCGATCAGGCCCAGCACCAACGTACGCAGGAACTCCGATTTCCCTGACCCGGTCGCCCCGACGCACAACCCATGCGGTCCCATGCCGTCATGCGCGGCTTCCTTGAGGTCGAGGTGCAGCGGGGTGCCGTCGGCACACCGGCCGACCGGAACCCGAAGGAACCGCTGCGGATCCGCTGCCGGCCAGGTGTCGAGCGGATCCAACGCGGCCGGATCGTCGATACCGATCAGCGCCGGCCAGCCGCAGTCATCGGGTTCTCGCGCCGGACGGTAGCGCGCCAGCCTGCGGGCACAGGTGATGGCCTGCTCCTGGCTCATCTGGTCGGGTTGCATCGGGGCACCACCGCAGCGCACCACCTCAGGGCCCAGGTCCAGATGCAGATCGGCTCCGGTTGTGTCGATGTCACCCGGACCGGCAACGACCAGCAGCGTGACAGCGGCGCCGGGCACAGGTAGTGCGGCAGAAGCAGAGTCGACGATGACCACGGTGTGCATTGGAGGCGTCGCGGTCGGCAACTCTGCCAGAGTGCGCAACCGCAACGCGGTGACCCCGCCACGGCCATCGGGAGTCCCATGGTGGGCAAGCCATTTCAGCCACTCCCAGTGACGCCCGGTCGACCCGTCGACGACCGCGGCGATGCGGACATGTCGCGGGCTGTGTGCCGTGGCCAGCTGGCAGATCATGGCACGCAGCAACGCTCGGGCCGCATCGGCCGGCCCACCCACAGTCACATGGCCGAGCCCGCCCAGGTTCAGCGTCAGCGGCACGTCGGCCACCGTCGACCGACGCCGGATCAGTTGCGCCAGCGCCGATGCCGTCACCGGATCAACATCGCGTCCCTGGCCGGTGTCGCCGGCGACCAGCCGCGTGGACAGTGGTCGCTCCCCCACTCCGATCCGCACCTCACAGAAGCCGGGGTCACCGGGGCGGCGCTTCCACATCTGCGCGCTACCGGCAAGTGTCCACAATCGTGCGGGTGCAGGATGTTCCGCGTGCAGCCCCAACCACTGCGAGCGGCCCGTTTCACCGGTCGCGGCGTCGATCCCGTCGAGATAGCGCAGGTACTCGCAGCGGTCCCGGTGGAGCTGCTGAGCCCGGCCGTTGCTCTTCAAACTGTAAGCGGCCGTGCCGATCGCCGACATCGCCATCATGATCGGGAACATCGTCGACGCCGGGCCGCGGGTGGCAGCCGCGCCCGAGGTGACGTACACCGCGATCATGCCGATCATCGCCACCACAAGCACCAGCGGCAACAACCTGGTCAGCGAGCCGCCCGGGCTATGGCGAGGCAGTGCGGGCGGCGCATCGATCACCATCTCCCCGGGCGGCGGCTCGGCAGTCGGGAGCCCACGGGTGACGTGTGGTGTACGGAGGGTTTCCATCGACATTTGGACGCACGCCGAGCCCTTCGGGTTCCCGTTCCGCAGCGGAATTTTGGTGCGCGGGGGTGCATGACGGGTCGGCTAGCGTGACATGTGTCGGCGTCTACCGGGGGGGTGATGCGATGCCGGATTCCTTACGCCATGTATCGGTTCACTGCGGACCGCCGACCGAGGTGGGACACGGTGCCACGGTCGATCTGTCCTTGCCCGCTGCGATGACCGTGGGCGAGTTGTTGCCGTGGATCATCGATGCGCTCGGCGCCGGGGACGGCACACCACGCCGGTGGCAGCTCGCCCACCTCGGTGGTCGCGGCCTGGATGAGTCGGCAACCCTGGTGCAGAACGATATTCGTGACGGCGATCTCCTGATCCTGACCCGGTCCTGTGATCGGCCGACACCCGAGCGGGCGCTGATGGACGCGCTGACGGTCGACTCGCCCGATGACGGCATCCCCACCGGACTGCGGGTCGCCGCCTGCTTGTGGGCCTGTGCGCTGGGCCTGGTGGCATTGGTGTGGGCCGGGCTGGGCAGTGCCGGATGGGACCGCATCGCCGCCGCCGGAGCGGTGGCTGTCACCGTCACCGCTGTCGCAGTGTCCGCGCCGCGTCTGGGTCTGGGTCCGACCGTGATCGCCACGCTCAACGTCGCCGCCGTGGCATTCGCGGGGGTTCTCGGATTCCTGGTGGTTCCGGCCGGACCCGCACCGGCGAACTTCTTCCTGGCCGTGACCGCGACGGGCTCGTTGGGCGCGGTGCTGATCCGGGCATCCGGGTGCGGCAGACAGGTCCTGCTCGCGATCGTGACCGTTGCCGGGGTGCTGGCCGTGGCGACCGGGTTCTCAGTGCTGTGGCCTTTGGCCACACCGGCATTGGGTGCGGTGGTGAGCGCGGTCGGGATGGCATTGCTACCGCTGACCCCCCGGTTGTCCATCGCTCTGGCAGGCCTGACACCTGCGGTACCGGGGTATCCCGATAGCGACGAAGAGATTCTGGACGACAACGCATTCGACGCCGACGCACGTGCGCTTCTCGGGCATCAGAACCTGGTTGGCCTGGTGGCCGGTGGTGCGGTCGCGGCCGCACTGGGAACCGCAATACTCGCTCTCGCCGGTCTTCGACAGGTCACGGTCATCGAGGTCGCATTTGCCGCCGCCGTCGGGGTAGCGCTGCTGTTCCGCTCACGTACCTACGCACCCGGACGCTGCCGGACCGTTCCCGCCGTCTGCGGATTTCTCTCGCTCACAGCGACTTTCATCCTCGTGGTGGCATGGAATCCCGCCCACGGCAGCTGGACCGGCATCCTCGCCGTGGGGACCGGGATCGCCGTGATCTGGCCGGTCACCGTCCAGAGTCCGGTGGCGGCGCGGCTCGCCGACGCCATCGAGTACCTCGCGCTGGCCGCCGTGGTGCCGCTGGCATGTTGGCTCGCCGGTGCCTTCGATCTGTTTCGGGACCTGGGACTGCGGTGAACCGGTCAGGCCGGATGGCCGCGACGCTGATCGCCGGGCTTCCGCTGCTGGCCATCGCGCCGGCCCCGGCCGTCGTGCCACCGGTCGTCGTACCGCCCGCAGTGGATTCCACCTTGCTGCCCCGCCCGGCGCCGCCTGCGCCCGTCGCGCGCACAGAGCAACGTCAGCCCTGCTACCAGTCCGCAAGCGGTGCGGCCGGCGCGACGGGTACGCCACTGAATCTGGATGCCGTGTGGCCGCTCACCCGTGGCGACGGCCAGAAGATCGCGGTGATCGACACCGGGGTAGCCAGGCACCGGCTACTGCCACGCCTGATCGGCGGCGGCGACTATGTGTCACACGGTGACGGCACCGCAGATTGCGACGGGCACGGCACCATCGTCGCCGGAATCGCCACTGCCGCACCGAACGCCGGCTTCAGCGGGGTCGCCCCCGATGCCGCGGTCCTGGCCATCCGGCAGTCGAGCAACAAGTTCGCCGTCGACGGTGGCGCGATCGGTGTCGGCGACGTCGACACCCTCGCCACGGCGGTGCGCACCGCGGCCGACCTCGGTGCGACCGTCATCAACATCTCGTCGGTAGCCTGCGTGCCGGTCGCCGCCGCACCCGACGACCGTGCCCTCGGCGCAGCGTTGAGCTACGCCGTCGACGTGCGCAACGTCGTGGTGGTCGTCGCGGCCGGCAACGTGGGAGCGGGCTGCACCCAGCAGGACGGCCCTGTCGGACGATCCGGCGAACCCGACTGGAACAGCGTGCGCACGGTGTCCAGCCCCGCCTGGTACGACGACCTGGTGCTTTCTGTGGGGTCGGTCGGATCAGACGGCACCCCATCGGTTTTCAGCTTGGCAGGCCCCTGGGTGGATGTAGCCGCACCCGGGGAGAACCTCGTGTCGCTGCATCCCGACGGCGAGCAGTTGATCGACACGATCGGACGGGATGCCCCGATATCGGGAACCAGCTATGCCGCACCAGTGGTGGCCGGAGTCGCTGCACTCGTACGCTCCCGATTCCCGCAGATGAGCGCGCGAGAGGTGATGCGCCGCATCGAAGACACCGCACACAACCCGGCCGGCGGCTGGAATCCGTACGTCGGACACGGTGTGGTCGACGCCCTGGCCGCGGTCAGCGGCAGCACCCCGTCGCCCGCAGCCGCGACCGCGGCCCCGGTTTCGGTGGCATCTACGGTCCCCACGCCGACCGACCCCATGCCCCGGCGCATCGCCTTCGGCGGAGCAGCCGTGTGTGTCGCCATGACGGTGGTGACCGCGTTGGCACTGGCGGCCAACCGGTTACGCCGGCGCGGCCACCACGTCTCGCACGACTGACGCCGCATCGCGGTCGAGTTCGGGCCCGCGCGGCAACATGGCCAGCATGGGCCATGGTGCGGGGACAGTGCTCGTCCCCAGTCCCAGGTGTTCGGCAGTCGCCCCGTCGCGGATCCCGAACAGCACACCGAGATCGTTCAACAGATACAGCGGTCCACCGACCGTCGCCCCGCGGACGACACTGCCGGCCTGTAGCAGAACGCTGCGGCCTGCCGGGATGTGCACACGGTCGATACTCGACCCGGCACCGTCGGCCTGAGCCAACGACACGGAGTCGCCGGGGAGTGAATCAGCAATCGCCACAGTCGTATTCGTATCAGGGCCGGACTGTCTCGGGTCCCAGCGAGCGCACACCACCGCCCGCCCACGAGGCAGTACCCGCTCCGGGAACCGGGCCACTGCGAGTCCGGCGGCGACCGGTACGTCGGCCACCACATCGGCGGGAACGACAGGAGGTTCGTCATCGGACTGCTTCACGCTGAAGCGGATGACGTCGGCCGCCACCCTGCCGATGCGTTGCAGCCCATCGGCAAGCACCACGTAGAACTCGGCGGGACCGGCACGCATCACGCGTACCACGGTTCCTACGGCGAGCCCTCCCAGCGCGGCCGGTCCAGGACGGCCCGCGCCGGCGATCAAAGGCGCCTGCAGCGCGGGAGCCTCGGGCACCGAGTCCAACAGGGCCTGCGAAACCGGTTGGACCGATATGCCTTCCAGGTGTAGCGCGCGAACGACGGCGATGTCACGAAGGTCCACCCGGGCGCGCCAGCCGTCGGCGAGCAGGTAGGTCGGAGCTCCCACTGCGCGCGCCGACACCAACAGGGCTTGACCGCCGCGCAACGGTGAGATCTCACGGTCGGCCCGGCCCGCCAGCAGTACCGTCTCGGCGGGTTCGGCGACATCGCAGGTCGCCCAGCCCGACTCGTCGAGACTCAGTGGCCGGCCGATCTGAGCTGGGGCGCCCGGTATGCCGACCAGTGGCCCGCGCCGGAACTTCGCAATCACCGCATCGTTGACCACAACCGGATTCGCCGGGGCGCCGATGATGAGTCGGGCCGAGGCGAGATTGGGCACCGGATGCACTGTGTCGTCGATGCGTACGTACAGCGCACCGGCGTCGCGCGCCAACAGGATCGGCGCGTCGCCGGGCACCGAGCCGGGACGCACGAGAGCAAGCACCGCGCACACCGCGATCGCGATGGCCGCCAGCACACAGCCCGCTCCGTACGCCACGGCTTGCGCGCGCAATGGATCGTCGAGCATGCGGGCATCACCGCGAACCAGCGCGTGTGCCATGCGCCGCAACAGAAATCGATGCCCGTTGAGCTGTAATCGAGTGGCCGTTCGCCGTGCCATATATCCCCCGGGCAGAACCCTAACCCGGGACCGGGGACGGTGACCGCACCTGTTGGTCGTCGGCCGGGACTGTGGCGTCGTCAGTCACAGCCCTCTCCTTCGATGAGGCGCACGACGAGGGTGAGTCCCGAAACGCCCTAGTCCTCGCGCTGGCGCTGCCGGTAAGCCGCGACGTGCTGGCGGTTACCGCAATTGCCTGTGTCGCAGAAGATCCGCGAGCGGTTGCGCGACAGGTCGGTCAGGACGGCCTCACAGTCCGGGGCCGCACAGCTCTTGAGACGGCGGAGTTCGCCGCCGCGGATGAGGTCGGCCAACGCCATCGCCATCTCGGCGCCCATCCGCTGCGCCAGCGGGTCGTCGACCGAGGCCAGATGCAGGTGCCATTCGGGCATCTCCGGATGCCGGGTCAGCCACGGCGATGCCTTGGTGTCGCTCAGTAGGGCATTGACTCGGCGGACCGTCTCCTCCTCGTCATCGGCCACCGCCCAGATCCCCCCGAGCCGCCCGCGCAGCGCGCGCACAGCCTCCAGTTCGGCGTCGTCGCGGTCTCGTCGTCCGGTCCAGCCGAAGCCGTCCAGGTAGGCGTTCAAATCGGCCTGGTCAGACAGTTGTTCGCCTTCTACCCGATCGGTGTTCACCAGCACCATCGCGGCCCGGAGCGTGAGCTCCGTGTCATAGGTAAAAAGCATTTGACTCATGACCCCTTGTCACCGTAGCGTCGACCTCGTTGTCATTACCATAGTCAACTTTACTCATGACATACCCCAGGGGAGGTGTACCGATGACTGCCGAAGCCCAGCTCGACCGCACGACCGCCGATAACCACTTCCGGCTCGGCCTAATGTTCGCCGTCAGCTCCGCGCTCGCGTTCGGCTCATCGGGCCCCTTCGCCAAAGCCCTGATGGAATCCGGCTGGAGCCCGACCGCGGCCGTCACGGCCCGGCTCGCCGGCGGCGCGCTCATGATGGCCGTCTTCGCCAGCATCGTCCGGCCCGGCTGGGTCCGTGAGGTGCTCGGCCACGCCAAGACCGTCGTCGGCTACGGCCTGATCCCGATCGCCGGCGCGCAACTCTGCTACTACAACGCCGTCGCACACCTGTCCGTCGGCGTGGCACTACTCCTGGAGTACACCGCGCCGATCCTCGTCGTCGGCTGGGTATGGGCCACCACGCGACACCGCCCCAGCGCGACGACCTTCGCAGGCGTGGCAGTCGCCATCGCCGGCATCATCCTGGTGCTCGACGTGTTCAGCGGCGCCCAGATCAACCTCGCCGGGGTCAGCTGGGGCCTGGCCGCCGCCGTGTGTGCCGCCTGCTACTTCATGATGTCCAACCAGGCCAGCACCGACGGCGAGGGGCTGAGCCCGATCAGCCTTGCCGCCGGCGGCTTGGTCGTCGGCACCGCGGCCGTGACGCTCCTCGGCGTCACCGGCGTCATGCCGCTGACCTTCACCACCAACGCCGTCACCATCGCGGGGCACACCACCGCGTGGCTGGTGCCGGTGATCGCCTTGGGCCTGATCCCCACCGCCCTGGCCTACACCCTCGGCATCGTCGGGATCGCCAGGCTCAAGCCGCGCTTCGCCTCCCTGGTCGGGCTGTCAGAAGTACTCTTCGCGGTCCTGATCGCCTGGATCATGCTCGGCGAGGCCATGTCGGTGAGCCAGGCCATCGGGGGCGCAGTCGTACTGGTCGGTCTGGCCGTGGCCCGACAGGGCGATCGCAGCGAGCAGGCGGACCCCCACACAGCCACTCAGGTCGAGCTGGCGACCTGGCCCGATATGGCCATACAGGAGACGTCCGAACCCGGAATCGATTAGCCGCGGCTAAGCAATTTGTGTGACTATGTCCCCCGTGAGTCTCCTCCGGAAGTCGGCCCGGGTGGCCGCGATCGTCTCAACCCTGGCCAGCGCGGCTTTTCCGCTGGCGCTCGCCGCGCCCGCCGCGGCCGCACCGTGCTCCGACATCGAGGTCATCTTCGCCCGTGGCACCAACGATCTCCCAGATCTGGGACGTCCCGGGCAAGCCTTCGCCGACGCGCTGCGTTCCCAGGTCGGCGGCCGCACAGTGTCCACGTACGGGGTGAACTATCCCGCCAGCTATGACTTCCTGGCCGCAGCCGACGGCGCCAACGACGCCGCCAACCGCATCGCCACGCTCGCGTCCTCCTGCCCGTCGACCCGGGTCGTGCTCGGTGGCTACTCACAGGGCGCCGCGGTCGTGGACATGTTGGCCGGCATCCCGCCGCTCGGCAACAAGGTCGGGGAAGTCGGATCGGCACCCCCCCTGGCCGGCGAACTGGTCCCCCAGGTAGCCGCAGC
Organism: Mycobacterium sp. DL99; assembly: GCF_004762045.1. GTDB lineage: Bacteria > Actinomycetota > Actinomycetes > Mycobacteriales > Mycobacteriaceae > Mycobacterium. The sequence continues at coordinate 1,555,818 of NZ_SJOM01000007.1, read as the reverse complement.
GGTCGTCTTCGGAAACCCCTCGACCAAATTCGGAATCCCGCTCACCTCGTCGATCTTCGGCGGCAAAGCGATCGACCTCTGCAAGGACGGGGACCCGATCTGCTCTCGCGGCCGGAACCCGTTCGCGCACAGCGACTACGTTGGCATGGCAGATCAGGCCGCCAACTTCGTCGCCGGAATCGTTTAGTCGACCACAGACGTTAGGATTTGGTGTGGCCTTTGATCTTGTTCGTCGCGGCACCCTGTTCGTGGCGGCAGCGCTGACCGCTGCCGCCGCCGTCGTCGCACCGGTTGTGGTGCCCGCCGCCTCCTCGGGACTTCCGGTGGCGGCGGCCGACTGCCCCGACATCGAGGTGGTCTTCGCCCGCGGCACCAATGACACCGCCGGCCTCGGCCGGATCGGCAACGCATTCGTCAGTTCGCTGCGCAACAAGGTCGGCGGCCGTTCGGTCGGCGCCTATGCGGTGAACTACCCGGCCAGCTTCGACTTCCTGGCCGCGGCGGGCGGCGCCAACGACGCCTCCGGCCACATCCAGTGGATGGTGGACAACTGCCCCGGCACCCGCCTGGTCCTCGGCGGGTACTCCCAGGGCGCCGCGGTGATCGACGTGATCGCCGCCGTCCCGTTCCCGGCCGTCGGCTTCAACGCACCGCTGCCGCCGAACGTCCCCGAGCACGTCGCCGCGGTCGCGGTCTTCGGCAACCCGTCGGCCAAGCTCGGTTTGCCGCTGACCTCCAGCCCGGTGTACGGGGGCCGCGCCATCGACCTGTGCAACCCGGGCGATCCGATCTGCGGCGACGGCGACAGCGTGCCGGCACACCGGGCATACGAAGGCCCGGCCAACGATGCCGCGAACTTCGTCGCCAGTCTGTTGTAGCCGTTGTCCGCTACGATCGCTGGGGTGGTCGAACTTCCTAGCGGTAACCGTGTAACCCGGCTGCTCCGGCGCTGGATCGGTGCGGCTGCCGTCATCGCGGCAACCGTAGCTGTCCTGCCGGTCGCTTCGGCTGTCCTTCCCAGTTCGCCGGCGGTGGCCAACGCCGCTTCGTGTCCTCCCGTCGAGGTCGTCTTTGCCCGCGGCCGCACCGAACCCGCCGGCGTCGGCACCCTCGGGAACGCGTTCGTGAATTCCCTGCGCTCCAAGGTCAACAAGAACATCGGCGTGTACGCCGTCAAGTACCCCGCTGACACCGAAGTCGACATCGGCGCCAACGACATGAGCGGCCACATCCAGTACATGATGGACAACTGCCCGGATACCCGGTTGGTGATCGGCGGGTACTCGCTGGGCGCGGCAGTCGCCGACGTGGTGCTGGCCGTCCCCTTCACCGGCTTCGGCTTCAAGACTCCGCTTCCCGCGGGCGCCGACGGGCACATCGCCGCCGTAGCCCTGTTCGGCAACGGCGCCGCGTGGGTCGGTCCGATCACGCGCTTCAGCCCGGTCTATGCCGACCGCACCATCGAGCTGTGCCACGGCGCCGACCCGATCTGCAACCCGGCCGACCCGGACACCTGGAAGAACAACTGGCCAGATCACCTGGCGGGCGCCTACATCGACGGCGGGATGGTCAACCAGGCCGCAGATTTCGTCGCGGGTCGCCTCTGAGTTGGCCCTGACCAACCACCGAGATCAACTTCGTCGCCGGATCGTTGCCGGACCGGCACCTATTCTCGACGGCACCGTAAATACCATCTAACGCGTGATTGGCCGTCGGATGTCGGCCGCACTGATCACCGCTCTGACTGCCGTTGTGCTACCAATGACGGTGGCGCCCAGCATGATTGGCGCCGCAAAGGCCGCCACGTGCCCACCGGCGGAGGTGGTGTTCGCCCGCGGCCGTATGGAGCCCCCAGGTCCCGGACAAGTCGGTGCCGCCTTCGTCAACGCCCTGCGTACCCTGCGCGGACCGAACGTCGCCCTCTATTCGGTGAGGTACCCGGCCGACACCCAGGCCGACGTAGCCGCCAACGACATGAGCCGCCACGTGCAGTGGATGACCCGCAACTGTCCGAACACCCGACTTGTCCTGGGCGGATACTCGCTCGGCGCCGTCGCGACCGATCTGATTCTGGCGATGCCGATCTCGGCGTTCACCTTCAACAGTCCGCTTCCCAAGGGCACCGACCGGCACGTCGCCGCGGTGGCACTGTTCGGCAACGGCGCCAACTGGGCCGCACCGATCACCCTGTTGAACCCGGCCTATCAGAACCGCACCATCGACCTGTGCCACTCCGATGATCCGATCTGCAATCCGAGCAGCCCGTACAAATGGCAAGCCGGATGGCAGGATCACCTGGCGCCCGGCTATATCCGCTCGGGCATGGTAGCCCAGGCGGCCAGGTTCGTCTCCGCCCGACTCTGAGAGCCCCAACGCCGAAACGCGCTGCAGCGCTCAGTCGGCCGTCCGCACGTCACGGGTAATCAAGTTGCGGGCCTCAAGCTCGTCATCGGCCGGGTAATCGACCTGCACCAGCGTGAGCCCGCGGGCAGGAGCGGCGGCGAAATCACTGGACCGGCTCGTCTCACTCAACAGCCCGGCCGTCCACTCAGCCGACCGCCTGCCCTCCCCCACCGCCAGCATTGCGCCGACCAGCGAGCGAACCATGTTCCAGCAGAACGCATCCGAGGTGACGTGCGCCGTCACGTAGAAACCGTCGCGCACCCACTCCAACCGCTGCAGATCGCGAATTGTCGTGGCCCCGGGACGGTGGCGACAGAACGCCGCGAAATCGTTGAGCCCCACCAGCTCCCGTGATGCGGCCGCCATCGCGTCGAGGTCCAGGGGTTTCGACCACGGTGTGATGAACCGGGCTTCGGCCGGCTCGACCCCGTAGGGGGCAAGACTCAGCCGGTAGGTGTAGTGCCGGCGCAGTGCCGAGAATCTGGCATCGAAACCCGCGGGCGCCCGCACGATGTCGCGGACCCGGACATCGGTCGGCAGCAGCCGCGCCAATCGCCGAACCAGCGGCGTGAATTCGGCATCGCCCGCATGGGTGGTCCGCGGATAGACGTGGGGAAGTGCGTCGGTGGGGATGTCGACGTGGGCGACCTGGCCGGTTGCATGCACCCCGGTGTCGGTACGGCCCGCGGTGCGCGTCACCACCGGCGTCCGGAACACCGTCGACAGCGCGTCGTCGATCACGCCGGCAACCGTGTGCTGACCCGCCTGCACCGCCCAGCCCGCGAAATCCGTGCCGTCGTAGGCGATGTCCAGGCGCAAACGAACATGCCCGCCACCGGAATCGGTGGCGGGCATGTTCATGTTGTCACTACGACTTGGCAGAGTCATCCTCAGCCGCAGCCTCAGCGGTCTCGGCATCCGCGATGGCGGCGTCCTCGGCCTCGACCTCGGCAACCGGGGTCTCCTCGGCCGCTTCCTCGGCCTCTTCAGCCTTGGGAGCCTCGGCCTCGGCAGCCTTGGCCTGCGCGGCGGCGGCGCGACGAGCGCGGTCCGCCTCGGAGGTCACGGTCTTCTCCCGCACCAGCTCGATGACCGCCATGGGGGCGTTGTCGCCCTTACGGTTCTCGACCTTGATGATGCGGGTGTAGCCACCCTCGCGATCGGCGAAGAAGGGACCGATCTCGGCGAACAGGGCGTGCACGACGTCCTTGTCGCGGATCTTCTTCATGACCTCGCGCCGGTTGTGCAGTTCACCCTTCCTGGCGTGGGTGATCAGCTTCTCGGCGTACGGACGCAACGCCCGGGCCTTGGGCTCGGTCGTCTTGATCCGGCCGTGCTCGAACAGCGACGTGGCCAGGTTGGCCAGGAGCGCCTGCTGGTGCGAGGACGACCCGCCGAGGCGGGGCCCCTTAGTGGGTTTGGGCATTGCGACTATCTCCTAATTGGGGCCGGTCCCCGTATCAGGTAGGACCGGGACGGAATTCTTTAGAGCTGCTCGGTCTCGGCGTAGTCCTGGGTGTCGTCCAGGTCGTAGCCGGCGTCGCTGGTCCAGGTGCCGGTAGCGGCGTCGTAACCTGCGACCTCGGACGGATCGAACGTGGCCGGGCTGTCCTTGAGCGAGAGACCCAGCTGGTGCAGCTTGATCTTCACCTCGTCGATGGACTTCTGGCCGAAGTTACGGATGTCCAGCAGGTCGGACTCCGTGCGGGCGACGAGCTCGCCCACGGTGTGCACACCCTCGCGCTTGAGGCAGTTGTACGAACGGACGGTCAGGTCCAGATCGTCGATCGGCAGCGCGAAGCTGGCGATGTGGTCTGCCTCGGCCGGCGACGGCCCGATCTCGATGCCCTCGGCCTCGACGTTGAGTTCCCGTGCCAGACCGAACAGTTCGACCAGGGTCTTGCCGGCCGACGCCAGGGCGTCACGCGGGCTGATCGAGTTCTTGGTCTCGACGTCCAGGATCAGCTTGTCGAAGTCGGTGCGCTGCTCGACACGGGTGGCCTCCACCTTGTAGGTGACCTTGAGGACCGGCGAGTAGATGGAATCGACCGGGATACGGCCGATCTCGGCGCCCGACGCCTTGTTCTGCACGGCCGGGACGTAGCCGCGACCGCGCTCGACGACGAGCTCGACCTCCAGCTTGCCCTTGTCGTTGAGGGTGGCGATGTGCATGTCCGGGTTGTGCACCGTGACACCGGCCGGCGGGACGATGTCACCGGCGGTGACCGCACCCGGGCCCTGCTTGCGCAGGTACATGGTGACCGGCTCGTCCTCCTCGGAGGACACGACCAGGCCCTTGAGGTTCAGGATGATGTCGGTGACGTCTTCCTTCACCCCGGGGACGGTGGTGAACTCGTGCAGCACACCGTCGATGCGGATGCTCGTGACGGCCGCGCCCGGGATGGACGACAGCAGCGTGCGCCGCAGCGAGTTACCCAACGTGTAACCGAAACCGGGCTCCAGCGGCTCGATGACGAACTTGGAGCGGTTTTCGGCGAGGGTTTCCTCGGCCAGTGTGGGTCGCTGAGAGATCAGCATTGTGTTCTTCTCCTTCTCGGCACCCGCTATTTGATGCCGTCTGGGTACTTACCGGCCGGGTGGCCGGTAAGTCATTACTTCGAGTAGAACTCGACGATGAGCTGTTCGGCGAGCGGCACCTGGATCTGCGCGCGCTCGGGCAGCTGGTGCACCAGGATGCGCTGACGCTCGCCGACGACCTGCAGCCACGACGGGATCGGACGCTCACCCGCGGTCTGCCGAGAAACCTCGAACGGCAGGGTGTTGAGCGACTTCTCCTTGACGTCGATGATGTCGTACTGCGACACCCGGAAGCTCGGGACGTTCACCTTGACACCGTTGACGGTGAAGTGGCCGTGGCTGACCAGCTGACGGGCCATCCGGCGGGTACGCGCCAGGCCGGCGCGGTACACCACGTTGTCCAGGCGGCTCTCCAGGATCTGGAGCAGGTTCTCACCCGTCTTGCCGGCCTTGCGGTTGGCCTCTTCGTAGTACTTGCGGAACTGCTTCTCCATCACGCCGTAGGTGAAGCGAGCCTTCTGCTTCTCCTGCAGCTGCGTGCGGTATTCGCTCTCCTTGATCCGCGCGCGGCCGTGCTGGCCGGGCGGGTAGGGGCGCTTCTCGAACGACTGATCTCCGCCGATGAGGTCGACGCCGAGACGGCGCGACTTGCGGGTGGCGGGTCCGGTATAACGAGCCATTGTTCAGATCCTCCCTAGACCCGGCGCCGCTTGGGCGGACGGCAGCCGTTGTGCGGCTGCGGAGTGACGTCGGAAATCGCGCCCACCTCGAGGCCTGCGGCCTGCAGCGAGCGGATGGCGGTCTCACGGCCCGAACCCGGGCCCTTGACGAACACGTCGACCTTCTTCACGCCGTGCTCCTGCGCCTTGCGGGCGGCGTTCTCGGCGGCCAGCTGCGCGGCGAACGGGGTCGACTTACGCGAACCCTTGAAGCCGACATGACCCGAGGATGCCCAGGCGATGACGTTGCCCTGGGGATCGGTGATCGAGACGATCGTGTTGTTGAACGTGCTCTTGATGTGCGCGGCGCCGTGCGGGACGTTCTTCTTTTCCCGGCGACGGGTGGTCTTGCCGCGCTTGGCGCCCGCGGCCTTCTTCGGTGGTGCCATCGGGGTTACCTAGCCTTCTTCTTGCCGGCGATGGTGCGCTTCGGGCCCTTACGGGTGCGCGCGTTGGTCTTGGTCCGCTGGCCACGCACCGGCAGACCGCGGCGGTGCCGCAGGCCCTGGTAGCAGCCGATCTCGATCTTGCGGCGAATGTCGGCCTGCACCTCGCGGCGCAGGTCACCCTCAACCTTGAGGTTGCCTTCGATGTAATCGCGCAGCTGGGACACCTGATCGTCGGTCAGATCCTTGGTGCGCAGGTCCTTCTCGATGCCGGTGGCGGCAAGGATTTCCTGCGAGCGCGTACGGCCGATGCCGTAGATGTAGGTCAGCGCGATCTCCATGCGCTTGTCGCGCGGAAGATCGACGCCCATGAGACGTGCCATGTGGCGGTGTTCCTTCTTCTCTGCGGAGGTCTGGTCCCAGCCCGTTCCCATCAGCCCCTAAGGACTCTCCGGGGTCCGGCCTCCGTTCCGGACGTGGATGCTTGCGCTCGGCTTGCATCGCAGATGAGCGGCGTATCGCTCAGTGGTGCTGGGAGTTCATCATTCAGTTGTCGTGCGCCGTCCGTGTGTGGACGGTTAGCCCTGGCGCTGCTTGTGGCGCGGATCGCTGCAGATCACCATGACCCGCCCATGCCGGCGGATCACCCTGCACTTATCGCAGATGGGCTTGACGCTCGGGTTCACCTTCACGGCTTTTCGATCCTTCTGGCTCTGTTGGTGGCGTGCACATGCGCACGTCACCGCTCTCGTCGTTACTGGTCGGGCTTCTATCGGGTCACTTGTACCGGTACACGATGCGGCCCCGGGACAGGTCGTAGGGAGAGAGCTCCACCACTACCCGGTCCTCGGGCAGGATGCGGATGTAGTGCTGCCGCATCTTGCCGCTGATGTGGGCCAAGACCTTGTGTCCGTTCTCCAGCTCAATGCGGAACATCGCATTGGGCAGAGGTTCGACCACGCGACCCTCGACCTCGATGGCACCGTCTTTCTTGGCCATACTTTTCGGCGATCCTTGCTTTCGTTTCGTAGCTTCATCAGTCGCAATGCAGCCCGTCGTGATGCTGCTGGCGACCGACTTCGAAACGTGAGCCGGATCGAGAGAAATTGCAGAAATTCAGCAGTTCCAAGACGGGGCACGCAAAAAGTCGGCACGATAGCCGCACCGTTGGTCCACAATACCCGCTCGACGGCCCGCGCCAAAATCACGGCTGATCAGCTCTGGCCGCCCGATACCTCCGCCGAAATTTGGTGCGCGGCGGACGCCTGGATCAAGCGAGAATGGTACGGACTGATCCGCTGTCCGGGGAACGGAGACCACGAGCACGTGATGGCTGTCTACCTGGCCGCGTTCGTCGTCGGCGGCATCGCTGTATTGGCCGCCCTTCTGCTCGCCGATGTCGGGCACGGGGACGGTATGCCGTTCCTGAGCCTGACCGGCCTGTCGGTGGCCCTGCTCGGCGCCGGGACCGGAGGCCTGATCGGCACGTGGCTGGGGCTGGGCACCGTGTGGACCGCAGCGCTGGCCGCGACCTGCGCCGTCGTGCTGGTGTTCGCCCTGAACGGACTACTGCTGCCCTACATGCGCCGCCAGCAGTCCAACTCGCACCGGGGCCGGTCCTCCTACGTCGGCCTGCTCGGCACGGTGACCCTCGATGTCCCGCCCGGCGGCTGGGGCGAGGTCTCCTTCGTCGACACCGACGGCAACCGGGTGTTCTCCCGGGCCAAGAGCGACGAGACCGCCGCGCTGCCCAAGGCCACCCGTGTCTACATCGCCGATATCGATCCCGACTTCGTTCACGTCGTCGCTGTTCCAGAAACCTGAGTAGTACCCGAGCACCGAACCTTCAGAAAGGCCACCACAGTGTCACTGGCGCTCATCGTCCTCCTGGCTGCCATCGCCGCCATCTTGATCCTGGTGGTCATACCGCTGGTCTACGTCAAGAACTACATCAAGGTGCCGCCCAACGAGGTGGCGGTCTTCACCGGTCGGGGCACACCCAAAGTGGTCCGGGGCGGGGCCCGGTTCCGGATGCCCGGCATCGAGCGGGTGGACATCATGAGCCTGGAACCGTTCAACGTCAGCATCAACCTGCAGAACGCGCTGTCCAACAACGGTGTGCCGGTCAACGTCGAAGCCGTCGGCCTGGTCCGCATCGGCTCGGCCGACGAGGCCGTGCAGACCGCGGTGCAGCGCTTCCTGACGTCCGACCTCAACGAGCTGCAGCGGCAGATCAACGAGATCCTGGCAGGCAGCCTGCGCGGTATCACCGCGACCATGACCGTCGAGGACCTCAACTCCAACCGCGACAGCCTGGCCCGCAGCGTGGTCGAGGAGGCCGGCGGCGACCTGGCCCGGATCGGCATGGAGGTCGACGTTCTCAAGATCGCCGGTATCTCCGACGCCAACGACTACCTGAAGTCACTGGGCCAGCGGCGCATCGCCGAGGTCAAGCGGGACGCCACGGTGGGCACCGCCGAAGCCGAGCGCGACACCCAGATCCAGTCGGCCAAGGCCCGCCAGGAAGGTTCGATCGCGCAGGCCGAGGCCGACACCGCGATCGCCACCGCCAACCAGAAGCGCGATGTCGAACTGGCCCGGTTGCGCGCGCAGACCGAGGCCGAGAACGCCCAGGCCGACCAGGCCGGACCGCTGGCCAACGCCCGCGCCCAGAAGGACGTCGGCATCGCCACCGAGCAGGCCGAGGCGGCCCGGGTGCAGGCCCGCATCGAGGTGGAGCAGCGTCGCGCCGAGCAGGCGCAGGCCGCTCTGCAGGCCGACGTGATCGCGCCCGCCGAGGCGAAACGGCAGGCCGACATCGCGCTCGCCGAAGGTCAGCGCCAGTCCACGATCCTGGCTGCCGAGGCCGCTGCCGAGGCCGAGCGGCGCAAGGGCCAGGCCGACGCCGACGCCCGCAAGGCCGCCGCCGACGCGTTGCGCGTCGAGAAGCAGGCCGAGGCGGACAGCCTGCAGGCCAAGCTGGTCGCCGAGGCTGCCGGCAAGAAGGAACTGGCCGACGCGCTGCGCGTCGAACAGCAGGCCGAGGCCGCCGGTATCGAGGCCAAGTTGCTGGCCGAGGCCAACGGCAAGAAGGAGATCGCCGCCGCACTCAACGGCTACACGGCCGACGCCGCGCGCCTGCTGATGCTGCCCGACGTGCTGGCCTCGGTGGTCAAGGCGACGGAGGCGGCCGCCGCACCGCTGGCCGAAATCGAGCGGCTGTCGATCATCGGCGGGTCAGGCGACACCCAGGACGCTGTGAGCAGCCTGCTCGGTGTCAGCCCCCTGGCGGTGGCCAACATCCTGGAGTCGCTCAAGGCCTCGGGCATCGACGTGGCGTCCATGCTCCAGGGTGCCAACGCGAACAACGGGAGCAGCTCGCACCCGAGCTGAGAAAACTGCTGGCGGCGGGGCGCATAATTGGTGACGATGACTGGCCCCGCCTCCCAGCCCCGTAAACCTGTAATCCTGACCGTCGACGACGATCCCGCGGTTTCGCGTGCCGTCGCCCGCGATCTGCGCCGCCACTACGGCGAGCGCTACCGGATCGTGCGTGCCGAATCCGGCCCGGACGCCCTGGAGACTCTCAACGAGCTGAAGCTGCGCGGCGACACCGTCGCGGTGTTCGTCGCCGACTACCGCATGCCGCAGATGAGCGGCATCGAGTTCCTCGAGTCGGCGATGGACCTTTACCCGATGGCCCGGCGCGTGCTGTTGACGGCGTACGCCGACACCACGGCGGCGATCGACGCCATCAACGTCGTCGACCTCGACCACTACCTGCTCAAGCCGTGGGATCCGCCCGAGGAGAAGCTCTACCCGGTGGTCGACGGCCTGCTGGAGGCCTGGCACGCCGTCGGTGACCGGGCCATCCCGCACACCAAGGTGATCGGACACCAGTGGAGTTCGCGGTCCTGGGAGGTGCGCCAGTTCCTGGCCCGCAACCAGCACACATTCCGGGCGTTCACCACCGACGAGCCCGTCGGCCGTCAACTCCTGGATGCCGCGGGACTGGACGGTCTGCAGCTCCCGGTGGTGATCACCGAGGGTGGCGAGACGCTGGTCGAACCCAGTGACGGCGAGCTCGCCGACATGCTGGGGCTCTCGACCACCCCGTCGCTGACCATGTACGACCTCGCGGTGATCGGCGGCGGCCCGGCGGGTCTGGCCGCCGCGGTGTACGGGGCTTCCGAGGGTCTCAAGACCGTGCTGATCGAGGGCACCACGACCGGCGGACAGGCCGGTCGCAGTTCCCGGATCGAGAACTACCTGGGCTTCCCGACCGGGGTGTCGGGGGCCGAACTGGCCACCTCGGCCCGCAGGCAGGCTGAGCGGTTCGGCGCCGAGGTGATCACCACCCGCGAAGCCGTCGCGCTCGACATCGCGGGCGCGGCCCGCACCATCACGTTCGCCGACGGCGAGACCATCGGCGCCCGCGCGGTGATCCTGGCCACCGGTGTCGAGTACCGGCAGCTCCCGGTGCCGGGATGCTTCGCGGATCCCGACAATCCGAACAACTACGTCGGCCGCGGCGTGTACTACGGCGCATCGGTGTCGGACGCCTCCGAATGCAAGGGCGAGGACGTATACATCGTCGGCGGCGCCAACTCGGCCGGGCAGGCCGCGATGTTCATGTCGCGCGAGGCCAAGTCGGTGACGCTGCTGGTGCGCGGACCGTCGCTGGAAGCGTCGATGTCGTACTACCTGATCCAGCAGATCGAACAGACGCCCAACATCTTCGTGCGCACCTGCACCGAGGTGGTCGGTGCCACCGGCGAGGACGACCACCTGGTCGGACTGGAGTTGGTGAACAGGCAGTCCGGCCAGCACGAGGAGGTGCGTGCGACGCGCCTGTGCTGCTTCATCGGCGCGACCCCGCGCACCGAGTGGCTCGACGGCGTGGTCGCCCGCGACGACCACGGGTTCATCCTGGCCGGCCCCGACCTGCGCGACGTGTGCGGCTGGACTCTGGAACGTCCGCCGCACCATCTGGAAACAAGTGTGCCCGGTGTGTTTGTTGCAGGAGATGTGCGTGCCGAGTCCGCCAAGCGGGTGGCTGCCGCCGTCGGCGAAGGGTCGATGGCTGTGATGCTCGTGCACCGTTACCTGGCAGAAGCGTGATGGCCGGCGAGGCCTGAGGAGTTGAGGACGGATATGGGCGAGACCTGCGTGCGGGACGAACTACGGACACTGTTTCTGTTCGAGCACCTGTCCGACGCGCAACTCGACACGTTGTGCCAGGCCGGCAGCATCGAGACGTTCCCGGCCGGCCCGATCGTCACCGAAGGTGATCCGGCCACGTGCTTCTACGTGATGCTCGATGGCGAGCTGGTGATGTCGAAGCGCTCCGGCGGCGTCGACATCCAGACCAACCGCACCTCGATGCGCGGCGTGTACTTCGGCGCCTGGTCGGCCTATATCCCCGGTGAGGAACACGTCTACGAGGCGTCCGTACGCCTGACGAAGCCGTCGCGGGTGTTCGTCCTGGATGCCAATGCGTTCGCGGGGTTCATGCAGTCCCAGTTCCCGATGGCCGTGCACCTGCTGGAGGGCCACAAGGTCGGCGGCCGGCGGCAGAGCCAGATCATCGGTCAGCGCGAGAAGCTGCTGGCCCTCGGCAACATCACGGCGGGCCTGACCCATCAGCTCAACAACCCGGCGGCGGCCACCGCCCGCGCCGTGGCCGACCTTCGCGAAGGCGTCGGCAAGATGCGTCACAAGCTGGCGATGCTGGCCGACGGCAAGTTCACCCCGCAGGCGCTGCGGATGCTGGTGACCATCCAGGACGAGGTCGCCGAGCAGGTCGCCAAGCACAAGGGGTTGGAGCTCACCGCGTTGGAGACCTCCGACCGCGAAGACGAGATGGGCGACTGGCTCGAGGACCACGACATCGTGTTCGCCTGGGACTACGCCCCGACATTCGTCGAGGCCGGTCTCGACATCGACTGGCTGGAACGTATCTCGGCATCCGTCGATGACGCGCTCAAGGACGGGGAGGCGTCGGCCACCCTGCAGGCGGCTCTGGGTTGGCTGAAGTACACGATCGACACCGAGCTGCGGATGAACGAGATCGCCGAGGCGAGCAAGCGGATCTCGGCGCTGTTGGCCGGCGCCAAGCAGTACTCGCAGATGGACCGCGGCGATTATCAGAGCGCCGACGTCCACGAACTGCTGCGCAGCACGCTGATGATGTTCGGCGACAAGATCGGTAAGGACAAGCCGGTCGGCCTGTGCAAGGACCTGGACAAGTCATTGCCCGAATTGCATTGCTACCCAGGCGATCTCAATCAGGTGTGGACCAACATCATCGACAACGCCGTCCAGGCGATGGGCGGCCACGGCACGCTGACCCTGCGCACCTGCCGGGAGACCGACGAGATGATCCGGGTGGAGATCGGCGACGACGGGCCGGGCATCCCCGCCGAGGACATCAACCGGATCTTCACGCCGTTCTTCACCACCAAGCCGTTCGGCGAGGGCACCGGCCTGGGCCTGGATCTGGCCTGGCGCATCGTGGTGGAGAAGCACCACGGGGATCTGCGGGTGCAGTCCAAGCCGGGCGACACCCGCTTCATCGTCTTGTTGCCGTTGGAGGCTCCCGCACCCGAGACCAGGGCCGCCGAGACTGAAGCGTCGGAGTAGTGCCGGCCCGGCCAGATCCACAATCAGCGTGATTCGCCCGGAATAGCCCCCGCACGGACCCCGGTTGACACGTTCATGACCCAGACCACGGCGGGCAGCAAGCCCGATCTCGGCACATACGGCGCGTTCGGCCACTATTCGCAGTTCCAGCAACTCTCGCCGCAGCAGCTGCGGGACATCGAAGCGCTGGGCTACGGCGCGATCTGGGCCGGCGGATCGCCGCCGGCCGAACTGGAGTGGATCGATCCGATCCTGGCAGCCACCGACACCTTGCAGCTGGCCACCGGCATCGTGAACATCTGGAGTGCGGCCGCCGGCCCGGTCGCCGAGTCGTTCCACCGCATCGAGGCCGCCTACCCGGGCCGGTTCCTGCTGGGCATCGGGGTCGGTCACCGTGAAGCGATCGGCGAGTACCGCAAACCGCTCGACGCGCTCACCGATTACCACGACAAGCTCGATGAGTACGGCGTTCCCAAGCATCGTCGGGTCGTCGCCGCTCTGGGCCCCAAGGTGCTGCAACTGTCGGCGGCCCGCTCGGCGGGTGCGCACCCGTACCTGACCACGCCGGAACACACCGCACAGGCACGCGAGTTGATCGGTCCCGACGCATTCCTGGCTCCCGAGCACAAGGCGGTGCTCACCACCGACACCGAGAAGGCGCGCGCCCTGGGTCGCAAGGCACTCGACATCTACCTCGGTCTGAGCAACTACCTCAACAACTTCAAGCGGCTCGGCTTCACCGACGAGGATCTGGCCAAACCGGGCAGTGACCGGTTCATCGACGCCGTCGTCGCGTACGGCACAGTGGACGAGGTGGCCGCCCGGTTGCGGCAGCATCGCGACGCCGGCGCCGACCACGTGCCTGTACAGGTGCTGACGTCACCGGACAAACTGGTACCCGCACTGGCCGAACTCGCCGGGCCGCTCGGCCTGGCTTAAGAGGACCGACAGACAAGGACTCTCAGATGACCGAATCGCTCTCGCTCAAGCCGGATCTGGGTCGCTACGGAGTGTGGACGTTCGGGGCGGTGCCGCCCGAGCAGGCCGTCGAGATCGAGAAGCTGGGTTACGGCGCACTCTGGGTGGGTGGCTCGCCGTCCGCCGACCTCGCCTTCGCCGAGCCGATCCTGGAGCGCACGCAGACACTTCAGCTGGCCACCGGCATCGTCAACATCTGGACGGCCGACGCCAACGCGGTCGCCGAATCGTTCCACCGCATCGAGGCGGCTTACCCGGGCCGGTTCCTGCTCGGCATCGGGGTGGGGCATCCCGAGCACACCGGCGAATACCGCAAGCCGTATGAAGCACTGGTCGAATACCTCGACGTGCTGGACGCGGCCAAAGTACCGACCAGCCGGCTGGTGATCGCCGCACTGGGCGACAAGGTGCTCAAGCTCTCCGCACAGCGCAGCGCCGGCGCGCACCCCTACCTCACGACGCCCGAGCACACCGCCCATGCCCGCGAGGTGCTGGGCGAGTCGGTGTTCCTGGCACCCGAGCACAAGGTGGTGCTGAGCACCGACGCCGCGGCGGCCCGGGCGATCGGGCGCGAGACCGTCGACTTCTACCTGAACCTGAGCAACTACCTCAACAACTGGCGCCGGCTCGGTTTCACCGAAGATGACATCGCCAAGCCGGGTAGCGACAAGTTGATCGATGCGGTCGTCGCGCACGGGACCGCCGAGGCGATCGCCGCGCGCCTGCAGCAGCACGTCGCCAACGGCGCCGACCATGTCACGATCCAGGTGCTCGGCGGTCCGGACAAGCTGATCCCGACACTGACCGAATTGGCCGGGCCACTGGGCCTGAAGGGCTGACGCTGCGGCCGGTTAGGGTTGGCGCATGCGGCTACTGGTCACCGGCGGCGCCGGGTTCATCGGCGCAAACTTCGTGCGACTTGCCGTCGGGGAGGCGACGACCACGTCGGTGACGGTGCTCGACGCGATGACGTACGCGGGCAGCCAGGAATCTCTGGCTCCCGTGGCCGGCCAGATTCGGCTGGTACAAGGCGATGTCGCCGACGCCGGCCTGGTGAACCAGTTGGTCGGCGAGGCGGACGCCGTCGTGCACTTCGCGGCGGAAACCCACGTCGACAATGCCCTGGCGAACCCGGAACCGTTCCTGCACAGCAACGTCATCGGCACGTTCACGGTGCTGGAGGCGGTCCGCGCGCACGGGGCCCGGTTGCACCACATCTCCACCGACGAGGTGTACGGCGATCTCGAGCTCGACGATCCGGCCCGGTTCACGCAAGCCACGCCGTATAACCCGTCGAGCCCGTATTCATCGACCAAGGCCGCCGCCGATCTTCTGGTACGGGCCTGGGTGCGGTCTTATCGGGTGCGCGCGACGATCTCGAACTGCTCCAACAACTACGGGCCCTATCAGCATGTGGAGAAGTTCATCCCGCGCCAGATCACCAACGTCCTCACCGGCAGGCGCCCCAAGCTCTACGGCACCGGCGCCAACGTGCGCGACTGGATCCACGTCGACGACCACAACCGTGCGGTGTGGCAGATCCTCATGGGGGGCCGCGTCGGGCAGACGTACCTCATCGGCGCCGAATGCGAGCGCAGCAATCTCACGGTCATGCGCACCCTGCTGCGGTTGATGGACCGCGACCCGGACGACTTCGACCACGTCACCGATCGGGAAGGCCACGACCTGCGCTACGCCATCGACCCGTCGACGCTGCACGACGAACTGGGCTGGGCGCCCAAACACACCGATTTCGACGAAGGCCTCGCGGCCACCATCGACTGGTATCGCAACAACGAATCCTGGTGGGGCCCTTTGAAAGAAAACGTGGAGACCAACTACTTGGTGCGCGGCCAGTGACCGCGCGCGAACTGACCATCCCCGGCGCGTGGGAGATCACCCCCAAGCTGCACGGCGATGCACGCGGCATGTTCTTCGAGTGGTTCACCGAGGCCGGGTTCACCGAGATGACCGGCCACCGCTTCGATGTGCGACAGGCCAACTGCTCGGTGTCGGCGGCCGGGGTGCTGCGCGGTGTGCATTTCGCTCAGCTGCCGCCGAGCCAGGCCAAGTACGTGACGTGTGTGCGCGGCGCCGTGCTCGACGTGGTGGTCGACATCCGGGTGGGCTCCCCGACTTTCGGACAGTGGGATTCGGTGCTGCTCGACGAACTCGACCGGCGTTCGGTGTATCTGTCCGAGGGGCTCGGTCACGCCTTCCTGTCGCTGCAGGACGACTCGACGGTGATGTACCTGTGTTCAGCGCCGTACAGCCCGGAGCGGGAGCACACCATTTTGGCCACCGACTTCGGGATCGACTGGCCGATCGAGGGCGAACCGCTGCTGTCCGACCGTGACGCAGCCGCCCCGACGCTGGAGCAGGTGCGGGCCGCGGGGCTGTTGCCGACGTGGGACGACACCCGCGCGTTCGTCGACGAGTTGCGCGCCCGCGTCCAGGGCTGAATGAGGTAGTCCACTACTGCATACGTGGCCGTGCGGCGGGGCGACGATGAGCGCATCAGCTCGACACGCGCCCGTGTCGAGCTCAGTGACCTTCCAGCACCAGGGCCGAGTGGAGCAGCTTGTGATCGAGCGCATGCGCGGTCAACCCGCCGCGGCCGGTCATGGTCTCAGCGGCCACCAGAGCATTGACGATGGCCTCCTCGGTGGCCTCGATCGCCAGGTCGAACAGTCGGGTCATCAACTGTGGCGCCACCATGCGCACCGCGATCTCGGGCCGGTTGGCATCGGGGTTCTCGTCCCACCCGTACGGCGGGATTCCCCGGTTGCCGGTGGAGAAGGCCAGCATCAGGTCGCCGCTGTACTGCTCCCCTGTTCCGCCGACCCGGCCGACGGCCAGGGCCGAGCGTTGCGCGAGCCGGGTGCACTGATGTGGCAGCAACGGCGCGTCGGTGGCGATCACGACGATGATCGAGCCGGATCCCGCCGGATACGGAATCGGAAGGTGAGGGGTCGGCACCAGCTCGGGACTCACCATCTCCCCGACAGGCACCCCGTTGACCCGAAGGCGTTCCCGCCGACCGTGATTCGCCTGCACGAGCACGCCGACGGTGTAGGGCCCGGCCACGGTGTCGGTGACCCGCGATGCGGTCCCGATCCCGCCCTTGAAGCCGTGGCAGATCATGCCGGTCCCGCCGCCGACATTGCCTTCGGCGACCGGGCCGCCCGTGGCGTCGGCGAGTGCGGCGCCCACGTGTTCGGGGCGGACGTGGTGGCCGTTGATGTCGTTGAGCAGCCCGTCATAGGTCTCCCCCACGACCGGCAGGGACCAGTAGAGCCCATCGCCACGGGCCCGCACCTGGGCTTGGACCAGTGTGTCGCGGACGACGCCGACGCTGTGGGTGTTGGTCAGGCCGATGGGTGTGGTGAGTTCACCGGACTCACGGATCCACTCCAGTCCGGTGAGTTCTCCGCTGCCGTTGAGCCGGTGGGCCCCGGCGAACACCGGCTCGGTGAAGATCTCGGGATGTGGGATCACGACGGTGACGCCGGTGTTGACCGGGTTGGGTCCGGGCCGCTGGATCGTGGTGTGCCCGACGCGTACGCCGGCGACATCGGTGATGGCGTTGTTCAGGCCCGTGGGGTGCTCGCCGATGACGACGCCGATATCGCGGGCGCGCGGACGCCGCGAGGAGCAGTCCAGCATGCGTCCTCCGGAAAGTTGTGGCCAAATTCTTTTCAGGATTGGAAAATAATGGCGGTGGGTAGCCACCGGAGTCAACTGAAGTGACCGAATTCGTGAAGGATGGGACCCGTGGGACGGCCGAACCGACAGGCGCAACGACGTGAGGAGATCCTCGACGCCACGATCGCCTTGATCGAGCGCAACGATCTGACCGCGTTCCGGATCGCCGACGTCGCCGCTGAGCTCAATCTGACCCCCAACGCCGTGCGCTACTACTTCCGCGAGATGGACCAGCTGCTCTCGGCGCTGGCGCAGCGCTCGGACAGCAAGTTCTACGACGACCGGCTCGCCGTCGTCGAGCGCACCGAGGACGCGCGGGATCAGATCACGTTCATGATCGCTGCCGGGCTGCCGTCCGGACCGGAGGACGTCGAGTGGCGGTCGATCTGGCGGGCTGTGATGGCCGCCGGATTCGTGCTCGACCAACGCCCCGACGTCCAGCACATCTATCACCGGCAGGTGGGCCTCTACGCTTCGATCCTCGAAACAGGCTCTACTGCAGGAATTTTCACACTCACCGCACCCGCGCGCGATATCGCCATGACATTGATGTCCATGGAGGACTATCTCGGGTACCGAATCGTGGCGCGGGACCCGGACCTCGACCGCGCCACTGCGCTACGGCTGATGCGGGGCTATGCCGAACTGGCGACGGGGGCCCACCTTCCGGTGACGGTGTGACGGTGGCGGTGTGACCACGCGCGCCCCACTCGGGGCTGCGCTGCTGGTGGTGGTCGCCGCGATCAGCCAGGAGGTGGGCGCGGCGTTCGCGGTCGGCCTGTTCGCCGCGGTCGGCACCGTGGGGGCCTTGTTCGCCCGGTTCGGGGTCGCCGGTGTCATCCTGTGCGCAGCGGTACGCCCATCGGTGCGGGGCCTGACGCGGCAGGCCTGGGGCGCGGCGATCGCACTGGCCGTGACGCTGGGCACGATGAACTACTGCTTCTACCTCGCCATCGAGCGGATTCCCCTCGGCATCGCGGTGACCATCGAAGCCCTCGGCCCGCTGGTCCTTTCGGTGGTGACGGGTACCCGCCGCGTCGCGTGGCTGTGGGCCGCGCTGGCCTTCGCCGGGGTCGCGATGCTGGGCCTGCCGCACGGGGACGGCGGGCACTTCGAGGCCACGGGATTCGCCTTCGCGGCTGCCGCGGGCGTGGCGTGGGCCGGCTACATCCTGGCGTCTGCGCGTACCGCCGCCGAGTTCCGTCGCGTCGACGGCCTGGCATTGGCCACGGCGATGGGAGCCCTCGTCGTCGCCCCCTTCGCGGTCGCCTCGGTACCCCTGGACGCACTCGACTGGCGCGTGCTCGGGGTGGGCGCGGCGGTCGGAATGCTGTCCTCGGTGATCCCGTACTCGTTGGAGTTGATATCCCTGCGCCGCCTCCCGCCTGCCACCTTCGCCGTGCTGACCTGCCTGTCACCGGTCACCGCCGCGCTGGCCGGGCTCGTGGTGCTCGGCCAGCAGATCGGACTGCTCGGCTATCTGGGCGTGGCCCTGGTCACCGTCGCGAGCATCGGCGCGGTACGTTCCGCGCATGCGGGGCCGGCCGAACCTCTCGGTTAGCCGCCGAGTTCGGCCACCGCCTCGTCGATCAGATTCGCAATCGCGGTGGGCTGGGACGCCAACGAGGCATGGCCGGCGTCGAGTTCGATGACCTTGCGGGGGTTCATCCGCTGAGCCATCCGGCGCTCGTTGTCCGGATGGATCATGCGGTCCGCGGTCGACACCTGATACCAGGTGGGCTTGGTCTTCCAGGCCGGGGTGGACACGGCGTCACCGAAAGTCGAACCGAGCGGCGCCTTTTGGGTCACCGCCATCACCAGGGTCTCGTCGTCGGGCAGATCCTGAGCGAAGCTCTCGCCGAATTTGTCCTGCTTGATCCACAGGTAGCCATCCGAGTCCGGGGCGATGTTGTCGAACGCCGCCGGTGGCAGTTGCTCACTGATCTGGCCGGGGCTCTCCCCCGCGTCGGGTGCGAAGGCCGCGACATAGACCAGCCCGACGACATTGGGCAGATCCCCCGCTTCGGTGATGACCGCCCCACCGTACGAGTGGCCTACCAGCAACACGGGCCCATCGACCTGCTTGACCATTTGCTGCGTGCGGTGCGTGTCGTCCCGCAGGGACGTGAGGGGGTTCTCCACCGCATACAGCTTGTCGTAGCCCCGCCTCCGCAGTTCCACGATCACCTTCGCCCAGTGCGCCGCTCCACCCCAAAACCCGTGCACCAGAACGATTGCCGGCTTGTCGGTCATCTTCGGACCCTCCTCGGTCTCGGAATCCCGGGCGTTGACCACCCGCGACCGTTCCACCATATTTGGAGGATGAGGCAACAGCCATGACCCATTCGCCGGGAAAATTAGCCGATCCTCTGAGTCCGCCGTCCGCAAGCCTAGCCGATTCGGACGCCCTGTCGGAGATCCTGCGCACCGTGCGCCTCCGCGGGGACACCGTGACGCGCTGGTCGCCGGCCGCGCCCTTCCATGTGGCCATCCCGGCTGCGGCCCGAGTACTGCACATCGCCGAGACCGACGGACTCACCCTGCACATCGGCGATCAGACCCTGTCGATGGACGCCGGCGACATGGCACTGCTGGCCCGCGGCGACGCACACAGCATCTCCCACGGGCGTGGCGCCGGCCCCCGCACACTGTCCGGAAGTGACCGGAATTCCGATCCTGGGCAGGATGATCCGGACTCGCCGCGCTGGCTCAGCGGAATCTTCGCCGTGGACAGCACGGTCGCCGGCCCGCTCTTGTCGGTGCTGCCACCGGCCATCATGATCCGGGCCGGCGCGCAGGGCCACGAGTGGCTGCCGCTGAGCCTGCAGTTGTTGCTGGCCGAGACCACAGAACCCCGGCCGGGCGCGAAGGTAATGATCTCCCGCATTCTCGATCTGTTGTTCATCCACGCCCTGCGTGCGTGGTCCGGGTCCGCGGACGCCGCCCCAGGCTGGCTCACCGCGGCGATGGATCCCCAACTGGGTCCGGTTCTCACGGCTGTGCACAACGATCCGGCACATCAGTGGTCAGTCACCGAACTCGCCGACCTCGCACGACATTCGCGGTCAACGTTCGCCGAACGGTTCACCCGCCTGTTCGGGCAGTCGCCGGCCGCCTACGTCACAGAGCGTCGGCTCGACCGGGCCGCGGACCTGCTCCGATCCACCACTACCTCGGTCAGCAAGATCGGGCAAGCCGTCGGCTACACATCCGATTCCGCGTTCAGCCGCGCGTTCCAGCGCCGGTACGGCGCACCGCCCTTGCGGTGGCGCAACAGCCAGAGCCGCTGAACCGCTGCTCAGCGGTTCTTCGTGAGGAATCGGCGGAACAACGGCCAGGTGATCGCCAGGTTGTATGCCACACCTCCCACCAGATACGGCCACCACATTCCGTGTGCGCTCGCCACCCAGAACGCCTTGGCTGCCCAGTAGGGCGGCAGCACACCGAACGCCAGGTTCCACGGCGAGTCGATGAACCAGGGCAGGCACGGCAGCCCGGCGATCAGCATGCCCAGCGCACGCACCATCGCGATGCCCTGGATCTTGTTGCCCGCCAATGTGACGATCAGCAGCAACGTCACCACCGCCGACAACCCTGCTACCAAACCGATCGGTATCAGCACGCCGACCAATCCTGGCGGCAGGATTCCGCTCAACGACATCGTCGCCACCACATACACCGTTGTGACTACCATCACAGTCGCCGCGCGGTAGGCGAAGAATGTCGACATTGAAACGGGTGTCACCCGCAACGCGGCCATGGTGCCGGCGTCGACCTCGTCGAGTACCAGGAACGCACCCAGGGCGCCCGCGATGATAATGCTGGTCAACAGCAGAAAAGCGGTCAGCACCAGCGGGTAGTAGGGCGCCAGGTCGAAGTCGTAGCGCTGCGCGAGCATATCGGCGAACATCGGGGTCAGAATCGCCACTCCGCTGGTCCAGATCACCGGTGCGACTATCAGCATGACCAGTAGCGGGTCACGGTATGTGCCGCGAATATCGTTGCGGCCGAACGCCGCCAGAGCCTTTCCCGTTGCCGAGCTCAGCATCGCAGTCACAGCACTCCCGACCTTTCGACGACGTAGCGACCAAAGAACACATGGGCAGCCCGCCACAGAACAACCAGCGACAGCACGGGATAGAGCACCGAATAGAGCAGCTGCCAGCCCGTCAACGTCACTTGGCCGAACGCTGCACCCAGCAGCAGCAGCGGACCTTGCGTCGGCACGACGTAGAGCATGGGATGCGGCCACAGGCCCGAGTAGTAGATCAGCGGCGGCACCAGCATGACCGCGAGCGGGATGGTGGCGGCCAGAAACCAGTCGGTGACCGAGTCGAACGGTAGTGACGTGATGAACCCGACCAGCAGCATCAGCAGCGTGCCGAGCAGGACCCCGAGGATCAGCTGCACCGGACGATAGCTGAAGCCGTCGGTGATGGTTGATATCGCGATCGCTACGGACAACGAGATAGCCGACAGCACACAGAGTTTGGCTGTCAGGTACTCCCAGAACCGCAACGGGGTGGAGATGATGGCGCCGAGCGTGCGCTCCTGCTTCTCGAAGAACACCGAGCCGCCGATGAAGAAGAATCCGATGATCGCGATGTCACCGACGAGCACGTACGGCTCGGCGACTGGGCGCAGGTCGCGCGGCATCGGCAGCAGGACTGCCAACCAGATGAGACCGGAGAACACACCCGCGTGCAGGAACTTCTGGCGGGTCGCGATGGTCAGTTCCAGCCGGACCGCGGTGAGCAACCGGGTCATGACAGCCGCCGCCCGGTGACCTCGACGAAGACGTCGTTGAGACTGGCTTCGCAACTATGGATCGTCTCGACATGATGATTGCGCAGAATGGCATGGAATTCCGGATCGTCGGCCAGGCCGTCCATCCCGTACTCGGCGGTGGCGAGACCGCCGGAGGTACGGTACTGCAACCGGACACGGCGTTGACTACGGGCGATTTTGAGTTCGGCCGGGGTATCCAGCGCGACGATCGCGCCGTCGACGACGACGGCCACCCGGTCGCACAGTTCATCGGCTGTGGACATGTCGTGTGTGGTGAGGAAGATCGTGCGGCCACGCGCCTTCAGGTCCAGGATGATGTCCTTGACCTTGCGGGCGGTGACGGGATCGAGCCCCGAGGTGGGCTCATCAAGGAACAGCAGCTCAGGGTTGTTGATGAGCGACCGGGCGAACGTCAGCCGCATCTGCATTCCCTTCGAGTAATTGGCAACTCGGGTGTTGGCGGTGTCACCCAGTCCAACCGCCTCCAGTAGCTCCATCGGGTCGGCGGTGGGACCGTCATAGAGGGAACCGAAGAATTTGAGGTTCTCCAGCCCGGTCAGCTTGTGATAGTGGTTGGGCAGCTCAAAGGACACGCCGACACGCTGGTAGTAGTCCGGCCCCCAGGCCACCGGGTCCCGGCCCCACACCGTGGCTTGACCGCCATGCCCGCGCAGCAGACCGATGAGCAGCTTCTGGGTGGTGGATTTCCCAGCGCCACTGGGCCCGAGGAACCCGAAGATCTCCCCGTTTCCGACGGCGAAGTCCATTCCTCGCACCGCCGGCTCGGTCGACCGAGGGTAGGTGAATGTCAGATCCCGAACATCGATGACGTCGGTCGCAGTTTGCATCAGTGCCCTTCCGCGCAGGCGAATACTGTTTCCGACCAGACTTCCCGGAGCACCGGCCACGACTGTACTAAACTTTCAGAAATAATTGAAGGATATTCCTGGCGAGGAGGATTCGCAGTGGCGAAAGCGGCAGATATGCAGCACGAAGCCGAGCGACTCGCCCTGGTGCTCAGCAGTCACGGCATGCAACGGATGCCCGCACGCGTGCTTGCCACTCTGCTGTTCACCGAGCAACCCAGTGTCACGATGGCCGAGTTGGCCGACACCCTGCAGGCCAGCGCCGGGTCGATTTCGGGTTCGCTCAAGATGCTGACGTCGGTCGGCCTGGCCGAGCGGGTTCCCGTTCCTGCCAGCCGGCGCGATCACTTCCGGTTGCGTAACGACGCGTGGGCGGTCTTGTTCACCAGCCAGAACGAGACGATCGCGGCCATGCAAGCCGCCGCCGACGCGGGGATCACGGCCACCGACCGCAATGGCCCGGCTCACCACCGACTGACTCAGATGCGCGACTTCTACGCGTTTCTGATGGCCGAGATTCCCACCCTGCTGGATCGCTGGCAGCAACAGAAGGGTTAGGGCAGCAACCCGACCTGGCGGTACACGGCCCGCAGATAGCGGCGCATCTCGTCGGTGTCGGGAGGGTCGGGTTGTAGGACTCGGTAGGTGATCGCACCCACCATCATGTCGATGGCCACGTCGAAATCGGTGTCGGCAGCTACAGTCCCGCACTCGCGAGCCCGTTCCAGCAGACGTGTGGCAAGCACGCGGCGCGGCACGATGTAGCGATTCCAGTACACCGCCATGAGCCCTGGATGACTGACCGCTGATCCGTAGACCCTTGCCACCAGCGCACGGTAGTACGGCGTGGTGGTCGTAACGGCGGCGCTTTCGATTGCCGTCTCCACCAGCTCATATGGGGACTCGATGTCGATTTCGTCCGGCGAGGCCCAGCCCACCTCCTCGGCGATCAACGTCTCCATCGCAGCGGCGATCAACTCGTCCTTGGTGGACCACCTCCGATAGATGGTCGGTTTGCCGACACCGGCGCGCTTGGCGATCTGCTCGATGCTGGAGCCCTCGACACCGCGCTCGATGAATGCGTCCAACGCCGCCTGCAGAATTGCGCGTTCGGCCGCCGCATCTCGCGGCCGCCCGCGACCGGACGTGGTCACCGCACCGTCCCCGAGCCCAAAGCGGCTGTCAGCCAACGACAGAGCTCATCAACCTTGTTCAACTTGCCCCGCCACGCGAGGTGCGCGTCGGGCCGGATCAGCATGATGTCCGCGCCGTCGTGGCGCAGAGTTGCGACGAACTCGCCAAGCCGGCGCCGCACCGGCTCAAGTTCATCGCCCACGCCGCCGGGCAGCAGCAACGCCCAGTGCCTGCCGAGCTCACGATGCAGTCGAGTGGAGGTGCCGTCTGGGCGCGTGCAGTCACGGTCGGCAATCCGATCCCCGGGCCGCGGCTTGCGGCCGCGACCGCCGAGCGGCCCCTTGCGATAACTCACCCACAGCTGCGAGGCGGTGTACGTTGTCCACCGCTGGATGAATGGCAGGCCGAACAGCCGGGTAGCCACGTGGTCACGCAGAAATCGGCCGACCGGATTGCTCGCCACGTTGACCCGGGTCACCGCGCTGGTGCCGCGCAGCACTTCGGTTGCCAGGGGCCTGCGCTCGGCCTCATAGGTATCGATCAGTTTGTCGGAGGCCAGGTTTCGGATCACCAGAGCGAGCTTGAATGCCAGGTTCTCCGCATCCCCGAGGCCGGTCAGCATGCCCTGTCCGCCGAATGGCGCGTGGACGTGCGCGGCGTCACCAGCGATGAGGACATGCCCGTGCCGGTACGTGTCTGCGAGCCGGCGGTGCACCGTGAACACCGAAAGCCACTCGGCGTCGCCTACGGCTACCGCACGTCCGGTCCGGTGCGGCACAACCTCTTTGATTCTGTCCAGAATCTCGCTCTCACTTGGCTTTTGCGCGAGCGTCGGGTCGTAGACGAACAGTCGCCACAAGTCGTCACGCCCAGTCGAATCGGGCATGGGCATCGCCCCGATCACTCCGTCAGGGTGGATCCAACCGGTCGTACCACCACGGTCGAGCGCCCAGTCCAGGTGGACATCTGCCAGCAGGAAGCGTTCAGAGAGTTTGACGCCGGGAAATGCGATGCCGACCTGCTGCCTGACCACACTGGAGGTGCCGTCACATCCGACGAGCCACTTGGCACCGATGCGCTCACCGTCACCGAGCTCGGCCACGACGGTGCCACCCTCCTGCCGCACGCCGACCAGCGCTCGGCCCCATTCCGGTTCAACCCCCAGCTCAGCCAGACGGGCCCGCAACGCCCCTTCGACCTTGGCTTGCGACACCACCATGGGCGGGGCCGCCGTCCGCATGCCGGGATCGCCGAACTCCAGGGTCATCACGGGGCGATCGCCGAGATAGTTTGTGATGCGCATGGCTCGCAACGACTCGTCGGGCAGGGACCCCAAGGCGCCGATCCGGCCCAGCACTTCCGAGCCGCGGGCGTGCAGGAAGTTGGCCCGCGACGTGGTGGCCGGTCCCTGCGCACGGTCGATGACGCGAACCGAAAGACCTTGCAGCCGCAGTGAACACGCGAGGGTGAGTCCCGTCGGCCCGGCGCCCACAACGACGACTTCCGGAGCGGTAGCGATCATGCCGAATATATTAACGATACGGATCCGTAAAGAAAAGGTCTCACCGCCAGAAGCGTAGATCCCGAACCCTTGCCAAACACTCCGACCAATTACTAGGATATGCAAGTATCTCGGGCATGCCCGAGCCTCATAACTGCGCATCTCTCTTGGGACGGAACGCCATGACCACTCAGATCCCCCACTTCATCAACGGCCAGCGCACCTCCGCCGGGTCGACCCGCACCGCCGATGTGCTCAACCCGAGCACCGGTGAAGTGCAGGCGCAGGTGGTCCTGGCGTCGGCCGCCGACGTCGACGCCGCGGTGGCCGGCGCCGTCGAGGCCCAGAAGGAATGGGCCGCCTACAACCCGCAGCGCCGCGCCCGGGTGCTGATGAAGTTCATCGAACTGGTGAACCAGAATTCCGATGAGCTCGCCGAGCTGCTCTCCCTGGAGCACGGCAAGACCGTCGCCGACTCGCTGGGCGACATCCAGCGCGGCCTCGAGGTCATCGAGTTCTCGGTCGGCATCCCCCACCTGCTCAAGGGTGAGTTCACCGAGGGCGCAGGCACCGGCATCGACGTGTACTCGATCCGCCAGCCGCTGGGCGTGGTCGCGGGCATCACCCCGTTCAACTTCCCGGCGATGATCCCGCTGTGGAAGGCCGGCCCCGCGCTCGCGTGCGGAAATGCGTTCGTGCTCAAGCCTTCCGAGCGTGATCCCTCGGTTCCGCTTCGGCTGGCCGAGCTGTTCATCGAGGCCGGTCTGCCGGCCGGCGTGTTCCAGGTGGTGCAGGGCGACAAGGAAGCCGTCGACGCGATCCTCGAGCACCCCGACATCAAGGCCGTCGGCTTCGTCGGCAGCTCCGACATCGCGCAGTACATCTACTCGGGCGCGGCCGCGCACGGCAAGCGGGCACAATGTTTCGGCGGCGCCAAGAACCACATGATCGTGATGCCCGACGCCGATCTGGACCAGGCCGTCGACGCATTGATCGGTGCCGGCTACGGCAGCGCCGGCGAGCGCTGCATGGCCATCAGTGTCGCGGTGCCGGTCGGCGAGGACACTGCGAACCGGTTGCGCGCCAGGCTCGTTGAGCGCATCAACCAGCTGCGGGTCGGCCACAGCCTCGACCCCAAGGCCGATTACGGGCCACTGGTCACCGGCGCGGCCCTCGAGCGGGTGCGCGACTACATCGGCCAGGGCGTCGAGGCCGGCGCCGAACTCGTGGTCGACGGCCGCGAACGGGCGAGCAATGAGCTGACCTTCGGCGACGCCAGCCTCGAGCGCGGCTACTTCATCGGCCCCACCCTGTTCGACAACGTCACCACCGACATGTCGATCTACACCGACGAGATCTTCGGTCCGGTGCTGTGCATCGTCCGGGCCCACGACTACGAGGAAGCGTTGAAGCTCCCGTCCGAGCACGAATACGGCAACGGCGTCGCCATCTTCACCCGCGACGGGGATGCCGCGCGCGACTTCGTATCCCGGGTACAGGTCGGCATGGTCGGCGTCAACGTGCCGATCCCGGTTCCGGTGGCCTACCACACGTTCGGCGGCTGGAAGCGGTCCGGATTCGGCGACCTCAACCAGCACGGGCCGCATTCGATCCTGTTCTACACCAAGACCAAGACCGTCACGGAGCGGTGGCCGTCGGGCATCAAGGATGGCGCTGAGTTCGTCATCCCGACCATGAAGTAGTGCACCTGTGAATCTGGACGACCTGGATGACGACGAACGCGTGATCGCCGAGACAGCGACCGCGTTCGCCGAAAAGCGCATCGCGCCATACGCGTTGGAATGGGATGAGACCCATCACTTTCCCACCGACGTGTTGCGCGAGGCGGCCGAACTCGGCATGGGCGCCATCTACTGCGGTGAGGACGCGGGCGGTAGCGGGCTGCGGCGACTGGATGCGGTGCGCATCTTCACCGCACTCGCCGCCGCCGACCCCACCTTGGCGGCGTTCCTGTCCATCCACAACATGTGCGCGTGGATGGTGGACAGCTTCGGCACCGAGGAGCAGCGCAAGACCTGGGTGCCCAGGTTGGCGTCGATGGAGGCCATCGCCAGCTACTGCCTCACCGAACCGGGTGCCGGCTCGGATGCGGCGGCGCTGCGGACCAGGGCGGTCCGCGACGGCAGCGATTACGTCCTCGACGGGGTCAAGCAGTTCATCTCCGGGGCGGGCAGCTCCGATGTGTACGTGGTGATGGCCCGCACCGGCGCCGACGGCCCGAAGGGCATTTCCGCTTTCGTGGTCGAAAAGGACGCGGCGGGGCTGAGTTTCGGCGCACAGGAGCAGAAGATGGGCTGGAATGCCCAGCCCACTGCGCAGGTGATCTTCGAGGGCGTGCGGGTTCCGGCCGAGGCACTGCTGGGCAGCACCGAGGGCACCGGCTTCGGGATCGCGATGAACGGTCTGAACGGCGGGCGGATCAACATCGCCGCCTGCTCGCTCGGCGGAGCACAGGCCGCCTACGACAAGGCACTGGGCTACCTGGCCGACCGCCAGGCGTTCGGTGGCGCCCTGCTCGACGAGCCGACCATCCGATTCACCCTGGCCGACATGGCGACCGGCCTGGAGACATCACGAAACATGTTGTGGCGGGCGGCCTCCGCGCTGGATGCCAACCATCCCGACAAGGTGACGTTGTGCGCGATGGCCAAGAGGTATGTCACCGACACGTGCTACGAGGTGGCCGATCAGGCGTTGCAGTTGCACGGCGGCTACGGGTATCTGCGCGAGTACGGTCTGGAGAAAATCGTCCGGGATCTGCGGGTGCACCGCATCCTTGAGGGAACCAACGAAATCATGCGCGTGGTGATCGGCCGCTCCGAGGCGAGCCGGGCCCGCAATTCTGCATAGGAGGCGTACGTGAGCACGATCGCGTTCTTGGGGCTGGGCAACATGGGCGGCCCGATGGCTGCCAACCTGGTGACCGCCGGGCACACCGTGCGCGGCTTCGACCCAGTTCCCGCCGCGCAGGAGGCGGCAAAGGACAACGGCGTCAACGTGTTCGCCACCGGCGCGGAGGCCGTTGCCGGTGCTGACGCGGTGATCACCATGCTGCCCAACGGCGCGTTGGTGAAGCGCTGTTACGCCGAGGTGCTGCCCGCTGCCGCCGAGGGCGCACTGTTCATCGACAGCTCGACGATCTCGGTCGATGACGCCCGCGAAGTGCACAAGGTTGCGCTCGAGCACGGCTTCGCCCAGCTCGACGCCCCGGTGTCCGGCGGGGTCAAGGGCGCGGTCGCGGGCACGTTGGCGTTCATGGTGGGTGGTGAGGACGATGCCGTCGAGCGCGGCCGCGCCGTACTGGAACCCATGGCGGGCAAGATCATTCACTGCGGCGCCACCGGTGCAGGTCAGGCCGCCAAGGTGTGCAACAACATGGTGCTGGCCGTGCAACAGATCGCCGTCGGTGAGGCATTCGTCCTGGCCGAGAAGCTGGGTCTGGACAAGCAGGCCCTGTTCGACGTGATCACCGGTGCCACCGGCAACTGCTGGGCCGTCCAGGTGAATTGCCCGGTGCCCGGACCGGTTCCGACGTCCCCGGCAAACAACGATTTCAAGCCGGGGTTCGCCACCGCGCTGATGAACAAGGACCTGGGCCTGGCGATGGCGGCCGTGGAGTCCACCGGTTCGTCGGCCCCGTTGGGCACCCACGCCGCCGAGATCTACACGAAGTTCGCCGTTGACAACGCCGGCAAGGATTTCAGCGCGGTCATCGAAACACTACGCAGCTGACTCGTCCTCGCGTTCGTAACGTGGTGGCGAAGAAAAACGCGTTTCACCGCCACCACGTTACGAACGTGAAGCCCAGGCCTTGGCCAACCTGCAGAGAACGTTGGCCTCGCCGTCGCGGCAGGTGACGCGAATGACGATCCAGCCCATCTCGATCATTTCGTCGATCCGGGCGATGTCCTTGCGGAGGACATCGGGATCGGTGTGGTGCAGGCCTTCATACTCCATCGCGATCTTCAACTCTGGCCACGCATTGTCGACCTCCCCGATCAACGTGCCGTACTCGTTGTAGATCGGATGCTGTGTCTGCGGTGGCGGATATCCCGCGCGAACAACCAACAGCCGCAACCACGTTTCCTTCGGAGATTCAGCTCCCGGGTCGACCAGGGCAATGCTCGCGCGTGCCTGTTTGATGCCCTTGCGTCTGTTGTGCCGTTGCGCGGCCAGTTCGATGTCAGCGACTTTCAGGCGAGTGGCGCGAGCCAGCGCATCGATCGCTGCCACAGCGGCATCTTCAGGCAGCCGACAGGCGAGATCCACCGCGGTACGAACCGGGGTGGTCAATCTGATGTCGCCGATTCGGCAGATTTCGTCATCGTCGATCACGTCGGCCCACGCGACGACTCCCCGGGTCGGCCTCCGATTGGTGTCGAGAATGTTGGCGGGGAGCGCAGCATCGATCCAACGGGCCCCGTGCAGCGCCGACGCGGAGTACCCGGCCAGCACGCCCCGCCGTCGTGATCGCAACCAGGCCGCTTTCGCGCGCAGCACCGCGGTAGGCCGAGTCCCCCGCGGGACATAGATGTCGTGGTGCACGGCGGTGAACCGCACTCGCAGTTCGTGGCGGGTCAGGTCTCCGGCCGCAATCGCCTCACTCCCGATGAACGGGTCCACCATGCGGGAGAAGTGTGCCCGCACCCACCGACAGCCTCGCGTTCGTAACGTGGTGGCGAAGAAAAACGCGTTTCACCGCCACCACGTTACGAACGCGGATCTTGTCGGACTGTTATGCCGCAGACGGGCTGCGCTGCACCCACCACTGGGTGTGCAGGCGCTGGCATACCGGCAGGCGCAGCGCGTCGGCACCGGCGAAATCGGGCCGCACCGCAACCGCCGCGTATGAACCGGCACCGGCGTCGGGGTCGATGAGGACGCTGGCCATCCCGGCGCCGTTGGCGGCACGCAGGCCCGCTGCCGAGCCCACCATGGCCAACGCATCGTGGCCCACCACCCCCAGTTCGGCCAGGGCGTGCCGGTATAGCTCGGCCCCGGTTGCGCTCACGTCATCGGTGGTGACGACGGTCTCCACCACGCCGTCGCCGACGAGCTGGCGCACCAGGGGTTCGGCCCAGCGCCGACGGCCTCCGGCAACCACCGCGACCGGCAGGTCGGCCAGGAACGCGTCGTTCACCAGATCCTCCAGACCTGGCCGTGCTGTCAGGCCGGCGTCGAGGATCATCTCGTCGAACATCATGTCCTTGGTCATGCAGATTTCGTCGGCGAGCACTTCAGTGAGCACATCGCACTCCGGTCCGACGCACTGCTTGCGCAGTTCGGCGGTGACCCGCTGGCGTTCGTCGTGCAGTGCGAGGAGCTGCTGATAACGGCCGACGCTCCATTGGATCGGCAGACCGTGCGCAGCGAAGGCGGCGTTGAAGACGACGCGATGCCCCTCCAGGTCGAGGTCCGACAGCGCATCGAGGTCGAAGACCACCGCACGCAGCGGACGGG
The DNA here is from genome assembly GCF_004762045.1 of Mycobacterium sp. DL99. GTDB lineage: Bacteria > Actinomycetota > Actinomycetes > Mycobacteriales > Mycobacteriaceae > Mycobacterium. Next base: position 1,524,677 of record NZ_SJOM01000007.1, on the reverse strand, counting down.
CACTGACTTCGGTCTGCGGACAGTCCCACCAGAACCGTCCGGCACGCCATGACTTCTCTTGTAGTGAGGGCACCACATGACAGTGGCCCACGTCACATCTGTCGCGCGTCCCCCGTAGGGGGGATTAGAAGAGTTGATGTTGATCTGCTCCGGCCCTCGGTACCCGTCACCACCTCTAGGGTGATGCCATGGCGCCCTCCAATCCGGTGCGCCTTGTGCTGGTCGATGACCATGAGATGGTCATCGAGGGTCTCAAGGCCATGCTTGCTGCGTTCAACGACCGGGTCGAGGTGGTCGGCCAGGCCGTCGGCGCCGAACGGGCACTGAGCGTGATCGAGACGCTCAACCCCGACATCGTCTTGTGCGACGTGCGTATGGAGGGCTCCAGCGGGCTGGATCTGTGCCGGGTGCTGCGCGAGCGCGACCCGGACCGGAAGGTGGTCATGTTGTCGGTCTACGACGACGAGCAGTACCTGTTCCAAGCGCTACGCGTGGGAGCCGCCGGGTATCTGCTCAAGAGCATCAGCAGTGACGAGCTCGTCCGTCAGCTCGAATTCGCCCACAGCGGCCAGACCGCGATCGATCCGGGTATGGCGGCCCGCGCGGCCGGCACCGCGGCCCGGCTACAGCGCGACGAGTTCTGGCCCGGCGTACGGCAAGGGCTGACCCAACGCGAAAGCGAGATCCTGTCCTTCGTGGTCACGGGCCTGTCCAACCGCGGGATCGCCAACAAACTGGTGATCGGCGAGGAAACGGTGAAGACCCATCTGCGCTCCATCTACCGCAAGCTCGGGGTCAGCGACCGGGCCGGCGCGGTGGCCACGGCACTACGTGAAGGTATCTACCAGTGACCGCCGGGAAGCCCGAGCGCGAACTCGGCCCCATCGACCTCACCGCCGACCGTGAACTGGCCCTGCTGCGCGAGCTCATCCGGGCGGCGTCGAGCGGCCCGGGTGTGGAGCCGCTGGCCGCCGCGGCGGCCCGGATGATCACCGAGGCCACCGCCACCGACGTGTGCTTCGTGCACGTGCTCGACGATTCGGAACGCGCCCTCACGCTGGCCGGGGCCACGCCGCCGTTCGATGCCGAGATCGGCAAGATCCGGTTGCCGCTCGGGCAGGGCATCTCCGGTTGGGTGGCCAGCCACCGCCAGCCCGTGGTGATCAGCCACGACAAGGAATCCGATCCCCGCTACAAGCCCTTCGAGTCGCTACGCGGGCGGGACTTCACCTCGATGGTGTCGGTCCCGATGGAGACCGGACCGGGCGGGCTCGTCGGGGTGCTCAACGTGCACACGGTCGATCGCCGCGAGTTCACGCCGCGTGACGTGGAGTTGCTGTTGGTGATCGGCCGGCTGATCGCCGGTGCGCTGCACCAGGCCCGGCTGCACCGCCAGTTGGTGGCACGCGAGCGGGCACACGAGAACTTCGTCGAGCAGGTGATCCAGGCGCAGGAGATCGAGCGGCGCCGGTTGGCCGGGGACATTCACGACGGCATCTCCCAGCGGTTGGTGACGCTGTCGTACCGGCTCGACGCCGCCGCCCGCGCGGTCGAGCCTGACATGGTCGCCGAGCAGCTGGCGGCCGCACGGGAACTGGTCGCGCTGACGCTGCAGGAAGCGCGGGCCGCGATCAGCGGGCTGCGCCCACCGGTCCTCGACGACCTCGGCTTGTCGGGCGGGCTGGCCAGCCTGGCCCGCTCGATCCCGCGGATCCCGATCGACGTCGACCTCGCCGAGACCCGGGTGCCCGACCATATCGAGCTGGCGCTGTACCGCATCGCCCAGGAATGCCTGCAGAACGTGGTCAAACACGCCGAGGCGGACCGGGCCCGGCTCACCTTCGCCGTCGACGACGGCGTAGCCCGGCTCGAAATCGTCGATGACGGAAAGGGTTTCGACACATTCGAGCATCCGCTGGGCAGTGACGAGATGGGCGGCTACGGGTTGCTGTCGATGGCGGAGCGGGCGGAGATCGTCGGCGGCCGGCTACACATCCGGTCGCGCCCGGGTGCGGGCACCACGGTGACCGCAACCATCCCGCTACCGGCTGTGATGGAGTAGCCGCCGGCCGTCAGCCGTCCTCGCCGAGGTGCACGCGCACGGCGGGCACCGCGCGGGCGATCAGCTCCTCGGTCGATCGCGATGCGATCGGCTCGATCCGCAGGATGTGGCGCAGGTAGGCGATGCCGAGCAGTTGACCCATGGCCAGGTCCACCCGCAGTTCGGCGTCGGCGCCGGTGAGCGCGGTGGCGATCTGCGGGTAGAGCCGCTGCTCGATGAACTGGCGGACCAGTGCGGCCGATTCCTCGTGGGTGGCTGCGCCGCGCAGGATCGCCAACAGGGGCGGACGGGTGTTGGGATGTTCCCACAGCTCGAAGAAGGCCCGGGTGAGGCGTTCGGCCAGGCCGGTGCGACCGTCGTCGAGAAGTCGCCCGCTGAACTGCTCGGGGTCGAACGGCCAGCCCACGGTGGCCCGGAACAGCTCGGCCTTGCTGCCGAAATAGTGCCGGATCAGGGCTGGATCCACGGCCGCGGCGGCGGCGATGTCGCGCAGGGAGGTCTTGTCGTAGCCGCCCTCGGCGAACAGCCGCCGGGCGGTGGCGACCAGCTCCGGCCGGACCTTCCGGACACCGCTGTGGGCCTTTCGACGACCGCACGGCTACGTCATCGCCCTGACCTACGGCTCGCAGGCAGACTGGGTGCGCAATGTGCTGGCCGCCGACGGGTGCGAATTGGAGGCCCGCCACCATCGGTACCGGCTGACCGCGCCCGAGGTCTACCGGGACGAGAACGCCACAGACATGCCCGCGTTCATCAGATTCATGCTGCGCCGGGTGATCAAGGCCCCCGAGTTCCTCAGCCTGCATATCGCGGACTAACCGCCGAGCTTCCCGGCGAGCTCGGGGCACTCGTACTTGATCGCCACGGTCACGATCGTCATGAGCGCGGGGGGTGAGATCCTGCTGCCCATCTGGATCAGCGTGTTGACGACATCCTGCTTTGTCTTGTTGAAACTGCTCTCGCCCATGATGCAGGCGAGCATCAGCTGATCACGGATCGCCGAATCGGAACCCTGCAGGCCGCCCGCCCGCACCTCCGCATAGGCCTCAGGTGGCAGTGCCCCCGAACCACCGCCAGGGGTCGCGCTCGGCTTGGGACTCTTTGTGGCAGTTCGCGCGGGTGCCCTCGACGCCGACGTGAACGGTGTGACGTCATCGGGGGCGGTGGCCACCCCGGTAGTCGTGTTACTGCAGGCCGCCATCAACACGACCGCGACGGCACCCAGTGCCGCTCCCACCCGCTTGGCGTTCATCCGCCGCTCCCCTCAGCTGTGTTCGAGGGTAGTGGGTTCGCACCGGGTGGCCGGGAAACCGGGAGTCAGAAATCCCCGGAGTGTCGGCGCAGCGTCTCGATCGACGCCACCAGGGCCTGGGACTGCTCATCCGACATCCCGACATCGGCGAACACCTGCTCGTTCAGTGTCACCGTGGCGTCCTCGACCGTCGAACGCCCGAGTTTGGTGATCTGCACCAAGGTGGTGCGCCCATCGGTCGGGTGCGGGATGCGCTCCACCAGACCGTTGGCTTCCAGGCGCCGGATGGCGTGCGTGACGCTGGTGACATGCACCTGGAGGCGATCGGAAGCCTTGGTGATCGGCAGTGCACCGGCCCGGCTGAACGCCAGCAGTCGCAACAGCTCGAACCGAGAGAAGCTCAGATCGTACGGCCGCAGCGCAGACTCCACCCGGGCCAGCAGGATCTGGTGGGCGCGCATCACCGACGTCACCGCGACCATGCCGCCGGCCACGTCGCCCCATCCGGCTGCCTCCCAGTTCGCGCGAGCCTGCGCGATGGGGTCACGTTTGTCTGGTGGTGAGGGCACGCCTCTTCTTACCGCATCACCGTGCAGGCGCCGCGCATTCTGCGCCCATCCGGGCGCGCATCGTGGCCTTCAGGCGGCCGCTGTCACCGCACCCAGCACGGCGCAGGTGGATTGCCTCGATCCGATCGTGATCCGCACCCCGCCGTCGGCGTAATGGCGGAGCTGAAGTCCGGTGCCGTCGAACACCTCCGGCCACGACAGGGACCCGCCGGGTAGGTACAGGAAGTTCGCCTGAGCGTCGGTGCTGTAGACCCCGAGCGCGCGCAACCGCGTCTGCAGGTAGCGCCGTTCCGCTGCGATCATCCGGATACGTTGGCGCAACTGATTTTCCGCATCGTATGAGGCGGCGACAGCCACCTGGGCACTGAGCCCGATTCCGAACGGCAACTGCATCTGCCACAGCTGCCGGCCCAGATCGGGGGCACAGAACCCGTAGCCGATCCGCAGCCCGGCCAGGCCGTAGGCCTTCGAAAAGGTGCGCACCACCACGACATTGCCGAACCGGGCCACCAGGCTCGGCCCGTCGATCCGGTGTTCGGCGGTCAAGAACTCCGCATATGCCTCGTCGAGCAGCACGACGGTGTTCTCGGGAAGCCGGGTCAGGAGGCGCTCGATCTCGATGGCCGGTTCGACGGTGCCCGTCGGGTTGTGCGGCCGGCAGACCGCCACGACCCTCGCGTCCTTCCCGGCCTCGGCCATCGCATCCAGATCGTGATGGCCGTGCGCATCGAGTGGAATCGTCACCGTCCGCAACCGCGCCATCTGCGCGAAGATCGGATACCCGTCGAACGTGGGCCCCGCCATCACCATGGTGTCGCCGGGACTGGTCACCGCCTGCAGCACCTGCATGATGACCCCGGTGGCTCCGGCCCCGACGATCACCTGCTCCTCGGCCACTCCGTCGTGATCGGCGATCAGCGATCGCAACCGTTGCGGCAGGAATTCCGGATACCGGTTGGCGGCCTCATCGCACGCGCGCAGCGCTGAGCGAACCGCGGGCAGTGGCGGAAACGGGCATTCGTTGAGCGACAACGCCAACGGGTTGACCGCCTGCGGCAGCGCGCCGACCACGTCGGACAGTGCGGTGCGCGGTGCCACCATCACCCGTTCCCCAGGTCGCCGCCGTTGCCGGCCCGCCCGCCCCACCGCACTGCGGCGGCTCCGGCGAAGTCACCGGCGTGGGCGAAGGCGGCCATCAGCACGGTGTCGCCGGCCTTCACCCGACCGCCGGTGACGGCCCGGTCCAGATTGACGGGAATGCCTGCGGCGAAGAGGTTTCCACATTCGTCAAAGGTGTCGACGTGGCGTTCGGGCGGCAACTCGAGCGCATCGCGCCAGTTGCGGAGGAACACCCGGTTGGGCTGATTCGTGACGAGCAGGTCGATGTCCTTGGGCTGCACACCGATCCGATCGCAGACCGCATACGACACCTCGGGAACCTGTCGGTTGCCGCGGGCCAGCACCTTGGTGATCTTGCTCTCGGTGAAGCCGATGGAGGCCTCTCCCGTGCGGGCCTGCCACCATTTGGCCGGCGGGTCGATTGCCAGGGTCATATCACCCGCGTACTCGCCGTACGTGCGGCATTCGATGTCGAGGATGGGCGAGGAGTCCGACAGCGTCACGAGCGCAACCGCCGCGCCGTCACCGGGGACCGAGGCCTGGGCTTTGCGCCGGACGGTCGGCTGGTCGAACACCGTGCCCGCGGCGTTCTGGGCGATCGCGATCACCGCGGTCCGGCCCTCCCCCGCGCTCAGCAGCGTACGGGCCACCTTGAGCCCGAGCACGAATGCCGCGCAGCCGCCGTTGTGCAGGTCGATCACCCAGTCGGGCTTCATCCCCAGCCGGTGTGCCATGCCGCCGCCGCCACCGTAGAACGGCATGTCGGGCAGCTGGGTGTGGGTTATCAGCACATCAGCCCCGGTGATGACGTCGGAACCGTGCCGCTCGATCAACCCGGCGGCGGCCCGCTCGACCATGTCGATCGCGGTTTCCTCGGGCGCCACATGATGACGGAACCGCGGCGCACGGAACATCACGTTCTCGGCCAGCTCATCGGTTTCGGCGAACCCGGCGTAGTAGTCGGCGCCGAGCGGGTCACCGGGCAGGTAGGTGGACAGATCGATGAGGCTGACGGGAGCTTTCTCAGACATGGCCGGGCCTCACTTCATCCAGGCCGGGGTGACCGGCAGGCCGTTGCGGTGCCGGTATTCGGCGATCGCCTTGAGGTTTCGCAATTCCAGCAGGTGGCCGGGGCCGAACATGTCCCAGAAGTCGCCCACCCAGACCGGTCGCGCCTGCGGCGCGGTCTCCGGGTAGGGGTTCTCGTCGTAGAACGGATGATGGCAATTCGTCCACAGCACAACCGATCCCGGCTTGTCCAAGACCACCTGCGCATCGACGATCCGCATCAGGTAGATCATCCACAGGTGCTTGCCCTGATCCCAGGCGCAGTGGTAGTCCACGGTGAGCGCGTCGCGGTTGGCCACCGTGCGGGTGTAGATCGCGCTGCCCGGGCCCGACGGCCCGGCACCGAGCCGATCATGGGCCAGCCACAACCCGGGCTCCTCGGTCGGGGTGAAACCACGCAGGCTGTACGTCCACTCTTCCAGGCAGCGGGTGTCGGACATGTAGTCGAACAACTCGTCGGGTGGGCACTCGATGTAGTCGTTGACCGTGCAGTACTGACCGAACACCTGGTCATGCGGGTAGACCGACCGCATCATGTCCATGATGATCGGGGTGGCCTGCTCCTTGGGTGAGGTCTCGATCCGGATCAGTCCGTCGAGCGGGGTGCGGGTGGCCCGATGGGCCGTGATGTCTTCAAGCGCGGGCAGTGACATGGGTCCTGTTCTCCTCTGACGTGGAAGGTGTGCTGTCGTTGGGGGTGAGAAATGCTGCGAACGGCGGGATTTCGTCGGCTGAGCATTCGATGCTCAGCACCGATGGGCCGTCGGTGTCCAGTGCCATGCCGAGTGCCTGGGGCAGTTGACGGATCTCGGTGACGTCGTATGCGGGCAGGCCGGGGAACATCGCCGCCAGCCCGGCACCCAGCCGGCTCGGGCCGAACCTGTTGTAGGAGTAGCGATCGTCGTAGAACAGCTGTTCGCGGGTGACGCACATGGCGTGGGCATGGTTGTCGAACAGCACGAACGTGATCGGCAGCCGGTACTGCACCGCAGTGTGAATCTCCATGCCGTGCATGAAGAATGAGCCGTCACCTGCGATCACCGCGGTGCGCCGGTTGGTCACAGCGCCGACCGCAGTGGCCCGGTGGAACGTCATCCCGATGCCCGCGCCGAAGCTGTAGCCCATCCCGCCCATGCCCAGCGCCACCATGAAGCGGCCGTCGCGCCGGGCCGGCAGATAGTGGATGGCCGAGGCCCCGACGTTGCCCGCGTCGACGACGATGTCGGTGCCGTCGGGCAGGGCCTCGTCGAGCACGGCCATCGCGTCGCGGTACCGGATGCCCGGACCGTCATGGGCCGGTGGGCGCAATTCGGTCCGCGGGGCCATGTCCGCCACCCGAAGCTGGGCGGGTCGGCCGGGACCGGACAGCGCCCGGGCCAGCAGCGTCAGCGATACCCGCAGATCATCTGAATGGAGGTGGGTACACGAGAGGTGGGGCACCTGGGCGCCGATCGAGTAGGTCGGTACCGAACCCAGCGCGCCGTCGAGGCCCGTCCGGGCGGTCACCGTCATGCGGGTGCCGACCAGCAGGCACAGTGCGCTCCGCGCTGCGGCAACGGACACCCCGGGATGGCCCATCACGCCGGCCACCCCCAACGAGGAGGACGAGCCGAGCCCGGGGATGCCCGCCACGTCTTTGGCGTCGGGCACCGTGGCCACCTGCGCCCGCAGCGTGGCCCGCAGTCGTTCCAGTTCGGCGCGGGCGTCGTCTCTCGCCACCTGTTCACCGGCGATGATCGTGATCGGGCCGTCGACGCCGCGCAGGGCCTGTTCGAGCACGCCGAGATCGGAATGGCGTGCGGTCGTCCCGGTGGCGCCGGCCCGTCCGTTGCCGGCACCGAACTCCCCCAGCTCGGCCTGCTGAATGTTCTTGGGCAGTAACAACACCGCGGGTCCACCGGTGCGGGCGGCAGCCAGAGCTTCGGGCAACGCGGTGACGATGTCAGCGGGCGTCAGCACCCTGCGGCAGTACACCGAGACCGCCGAGAACAAGGCGTGCCCGTCCAGGCTGCCGTTGTCCCCACTGGTGTCCTGGAAGGCACCGTGGCCGTCGAGCGTCGTCGGCGCCTGCCCGATCAGGGCCAGCACGGGAACCCGGCTGGCCAGCGATTCCGCCAGCCCGGGCACGGTGTTCAGGCAGCCGCCGCCGGAAGTCGCCGCCACCACGCCGATCCCGGCGCCGCTGCGGCTGTATCCGTCTGCCATTGTGGCAGCGGAGAATTCGTGTTTGGCCAGCACCGCGGTGATGTCGTCACGGAAGTACGCCGCGTCGTAGAGGTCCTCGATGTTGGCACCGTCCACGCCGAAGATGTGTGAGACCCCATTCGCGGCCAGATGGCTGACGATGTGGTCCACCACCCTGTGCGTCTCGACCATGTGTCACCTACTTCCGTGCTCTGCCAGTGACACGACGCGTGGACGGCGTCGGTTCACCGCGAGACGGGATTTGTGCAAACTCCCCGCGATATCGCAGGACATCCCAAGGTGGTAGCCACGCCGAACGTCACGCTGGAGTGTCCCTCGGGTCCGAGGGCCACTCCAGCGTGACGAAGCTGCGCCTGAGCCGGTCGGCAGGGCCGGAAGCTCAGAGCTGCTTTTCCAGCAGTACCTTGCCTTCGGGGGACGTAACCAGTTGCACCGCAGCGATATCCGTCATCGGCATCTGGGTATTGCCGCTGGGCAGTGCGGTGGCGCCGGACAGCCCCAGCCACGTCGCGATCTCGCTGTGGCTGCCGTCCCGGCCGATCACCACCATGCCCAGGTTCTGCGGAGGCGTATCCTGCTTGCCCCAGCTGCCGTAACTGCAGGCCATGTCGATCCGGGTGCCCCACGAATAGCTGGTCATCGCGATGCTGGCGTTGATGGGAGTGTCGGAGACCTTGCTCATGGCCAGCATCTGCGAGGTCTGCTGTTCGGTGCCGCTGTGCAGGCCGAACACCTCGGGACGGATACCGATCACCACACCGACCGCCAGCAGCGCCGCGGCCAGGCCCACGGCCGCCGTGGTCACCCACCGCGAGCGCCGCCGCCCCCAGCTCACCTTGGCCAGCACGGACTGCAGCACCTCGGGCCGCAGCGGCGGATCGGGCTGTTCTGATTCGAGGGCGAGCACGTCGTCAAGGTCGAGCATGGCCAGCAGCGCGGGCATACCACTCAACTCGGCCACCGAGGAACGGCACCGCCCGCAGCCCTCCAGATGGGCCTCATACTCGCGGCGCTCGCTGCTTTCCAGCGATCCCAGCACGTAGGCCGCATCCCAGGTCCGGTAACGATCGGATTCCACCGGATCAGGAATGTGGGGTACACCGAACTGTGTCATCGTGTCACCCCCATCTCCTGCAAGTTCAGTCGTAACGCGCGTACCGCATAGTGCAGCCGTGATTTCACGGTGCCCTCGGGTATATGCAGATCGTCGGCAATCTGCCCGGTGGTCCAGCCCTGGTAGTACGCCCGGCGGACCACTGCCCGGTGTTCGTCGGACAGTTGGCTCAGCGCTGTGGTCAGCAGTATTCGATCCAAGGCGTTGTCCACTTGGTCGGGGGTCGCAACAGTCCCGGCATGGTCTGCCACCTGTTCCGGGTCGGGCACACCGGTTTCATTCCGAAACCGGGCACTCCGACGCTCATCGATGATCATATTGCGCGCCACGGTGAACAACCAGGCACGTGCTGATCGATCGGTATCGGCGGTGACGTCAGGGTGACGCCACGCACGCAGCAGCGTCTCCTGCACCACGTCCTCGGCCCGGGCACGGTCACCCGTGAGCCGAAGTGCGTAGCGCCATAGCGCGGCAGCATGCTCGTCGTAGAGCACCCGCATCATGGCGGCCTCCGGATCATCCATTCCCTACCTCCGTCTGTGATACGACGTTGGTGGCGATCCGGTTCAATTACTACCTTTGCGCGCGGGCATACACCAGCGCAGGCGCCCGATTCGGGTAGTGATTGCTGGCGCTAATTACCGGGTGAGGATTCGGGGGCCGTCTTCGGTGACGGCGACGGTGTGCTCCCAGTGCGCCGCGCGGGTCCCGTCGGCGGTGACGACAGTCCACTCGTCGTCGAGAATCTTGGTCTCGGTGGTACCCAGGGTGAGCATGGGTTCGATGGCCAGTACCGAGCCGGGCTCCAGGTACGGGCCGCGCCCCGGTGAGCCCTCGTTGGGCAGGAACGGGTCCATGTGCATCTGCCGGCCGATGCCGTGGCCGCCGTAGCCGTCGACGATGCCGTACTTGCGGTCGTGGCGAGCCTCGGCGGCGTGGGTCTCGACCTCGATCGCGTGCGAGACGTCGGTCAGCCGATTTCCTGGCAGCATCGCGGCGATGCCGGCCTCCATGGCCGATTTCGTTGCGGCAGAAAGGGCTTCGTCGGCCGCGATGAGCGCGCCGATTCCGAAGGTGACCGCCGAGTCGCCGTGCCACCCGTCGACGATCGCGCCGCAGTCGATGGACACCAGATCTCCGGCGGCCAGTTTCTCTCCGGCCGACGGAATGCCGTGCACCACACGGTCATTGACGGATGCGCAAATACTGGCCGGGAATCCGTGATAGCCGAGGAACGACGGGGTGCCGCCACCGTCACGGATGACGGACTCGGCGATCTGGTCCAGCTCGAGGGTGGACACGCCCGGGGCGGCGGCAGCGCGGACTGCGCGCAGCGCCGAGGCGACGAGCGCCCCGGCCACGGCCATCGCGTCCAACTCTCCGGCGCTACGCTGCGCAACGACCTTGCGCTTACGCAACCCCGGCAATCTGATCACTTACCCAGTGCGTGCAACGCGCGGGCGAACACCTCGTCGAGGGCACCCACCGCATCCACGGTCTTCAGGTCGTCGCGGTAGTACTCCAGCAGCGGCTCGGTCTCGTCGCGGTAGACCTTCATCCGGTTGCGGATGACCTCGTCGGTGTCGTCGGCGCGACCACGGCCCTTGAGCCGGGTCAGCAGCTCGTCCTCGGACACCTGGAACTCCACCACCGCATCGAGCTTGGTGTTGCGCGCGGCAAGCATGTCCTTGAGCGCACCGGCCTGCTCGACCGATCGGGGGTAGCCGTCGAGGATGAATCCGTCAGCGGCGTCGGCCTGATCGATGCGGTCCTCGACCAGACGGTTGGTCAGCTCAGCGGGCACCAGGTCGCCGGCGTCCAGGTAGCCCTTGGCCTCCAGCCCGAGCGGGGTGCCCTCACCGATGTTCTTGCGGAACAGGTCCCCGGTGGAGATTTGCGGGATGCCGAGCTTCTCGGACAGCTTCTCTGCCTGCGTGCCTTTGCCCGCGCCGGGCGGTCCGAGTAGGACGACTCTCACTTCAGGAACCCTTCGTAGTTACGTTGCATGAGCTGGCTCTCGATCTGTTTGACGGTATCCAAACCGACACCGATCATGATGAGAACCGCGGTTCCGCCGAACGGCAGATTCTGTACCGAGCCGGTGTTTCCGATCTGCAGGAACAGGTTGGGCAGAACGGCGATCGTACCGAGGTAGATCGAGCCGGGCAGGGTGATCCGGCTGAGCACGTACCGCAGGTAGTCCGCGGTCGGCTTTCCGGGCCGGATGCCCGGGATGAATCCGCCGAACTTCTTCATCTCGTCGGCGCGCTCGTCGGGGTTGAAGGTGATCGACACGTAGAAGTACGTGAAGAAGATGATCAGGCCGAAGTAGAGCGCGATGTACACCGGATCCGCCGGGTTGGTCAGATAGTCGGCGACGAACTTGTCCCACCATCCGGTGCCCGGGTTGGAGCTGCCGCTCTGGATCAGCTGCGTGATCAGGTGCGGGATGTAGATCAGCGACGACGCGAAGATCACCGGGATGACACCGGCCTGGTTGACCTTGAGCGGCAGGTAGGTGGAGGTGCCGCCGTACATCTTGCGGCCCACCATGCGCTTGGCGTACTGGACCGGGATGCGGCGCTGGCCCTGCTCGACGAACACCACGCCGACGATGATGGCCAGAGTCGCGGCGACGACGGCGGTGAACACCAGTCCGCCGCGACTCTCCAGGATGGTCTGGCCTTCGGCCGGGATCCGGGCCGCGATGCCGGCGAAGATCAGCAGGGACATGCCGTTGCCGATACCGCGTTCGGTGATCAGCTCGCCCATCCACATCACCAGCGCCGCGCCTGCGGTCAGCACCAGCACGATGACGATCAGACCGAAAATCGAGGTGTCCTGGATGATATCGAGGCTGCAGCCCTGCAACAGCCCGCCGTTGGCGGCGAGCGCCACGATGCTGGTGGCCTGCAGGACGGCCAGCGCGATCGACAGATAACGCGTGTACTGCGTCATCTTGGCCTGACCGGCCTGGCCTTCCTTCTGCAGCTGCTCGAAGCGCGGGATCACCACGACCAACAGCTGCACGATGATGCTCGCGGTGATGTAGGGCATTACGCCCACCGCGAAGACGGTCAGCTGCAGCAGTGCGCCGCCGGAGAACAAGTTGATCAATGAGTAGATCTGCGCCGAATCTCCGCCGCTGACCTGCTCGATGCACTTCTGGACGTTCGGGTAGTTAACCCCCGGAGACGGGATCGACGCGCCGGCCCGGTACAGGATCACCAGGCCCAACGTGAACAGGATCTTGCGTCTGAGGTCGGCCGTCCGCAGTGATGAGATGAAAGCCGAAAGCACTCTTCCTCCTGCGCAGCCGACTTCTCAGCGCGGCGTGCCAAATGGGGCTGGTGGAGCCAGCGTCAATGGTCAAGTCATGTCCGGCCGCCCTGCAGGCGCGCAGCCTGCGAACTCAGCCGTCAAATCAGTCTACGAGAGTAACAGTTGCCTCGGAGACCACCCTGCATGCACCCGCGGCAGCCCACTGCGGCCCGCCCGATCCGTCCGAGATTCCGCCCAACGACGGAGCAGAGCATCTCTTCAGAATCGGAGCGTACAGTCGGCGACAGCTCATTACATCACCTAACTAACACGTTGATTTTCACTGAACAAAAGGGGGATCCATGGCCCGGACTGCTGACGATTCGTGGGATCTGGCGTCGAGCGTTGGAGCCACGGCGACCATGGTCGCAGCAGCGCGTGCGATGGCCACCAATGCCGATGATCCGGTGATCGACGACCCCTTCGCCGCTCCCCTGGTTCGCGCCGTCGGGATGGACTTCTTCTCCCAACTCGCCGACGAGAACTTCACCACCGAGGGACTCGACGAAGAGGCGGCGACCGGCCTGGTCCGGTTCGCCAACGGCATGGCTGCCCGCACCCGCTTCTTCGACGACTTCTTCCTGAGCGCGAGCCGCGCGGGTATCCGGCAAGCAGTGATCCTGGCCGCCGGGCTGGATTCCCGGGCCTACCGGCTGCCATGGCCGGACGGCACCGTCGTGTACGAGGTCGACCAGCCCGAGGTGATCGAGTTCAAGAGCGCCACCCTGGCAGGCCTGGGCGCGGTGCCGACGACCGAGCGCCGGACGGTGGCCATCGACCTTCGCTTCGACTGGCCCTCGGCACTGGCCGAGGCGGGGTTCGACCCGTCGGTGCCGACGGCGTGGATCGCCGAGGGGTTGCTGGGTTACCTGCCAGGCGATGCCCAGGACCGTTTGCTCGACCAGATCACCGCGCTGAGCGCGCCGGGCAGCCGCTTCGGTGTCGAGGGCGTGCCGGCGACCGAGACCAACGACGAGGAGACCATCCGGGCCCGGATGCAGGAGTTCACCGACCGCTGGCGGGCACACGGCCTCGATATGGACCTCAACGAGCTGATCTTCCTCGGCGACCGTGCCGACGTGACGAAGTATCTGGAAGGCCACGCGTGGCGGACCACCGGCATCTCGTCGAACGATCTGCTGGTCCGTACCGGCCTGCCACCGGTCGAGGATGAGGCCCACGCGGCATCGGTTCTCTACATCAGCGCCGAGAAGTGAGGTAGGGCAAGCAATGGCACGGTCTGACACCGACAGCTGGGATCTGGCCTCCAGTGTGGGCGCGACGGCGACGATGGTCGCCGCGGCCCGTTCGATCGCCAGCGCCGAACCCGATCCGCTGATCAACGACCCGTACGCCGCGGACCTGGTCCGTGCTGTCGGGGTGGAGTTCTTCACCAAGCTCGTCGACGGCGAGATCGCGCTCGACGGTGAGCTGGCCGCCGGCGCCGAGTTGATGATCGGGATCATGGCGGTGCGAACGAAGTTCTTCGACGACTTCTTCACCGAAGCCGTCGCCGAGGCCGGTATCCGCCAGGCCGTCATCCTGGCCTCGGGTCTGGACTCGCGCGCGTACCGACTGCCCTGGCCGGACGGCACCGTGGTCTACGAGATCGACCAGCCTGAGGTGATCGGCGCGAAGACGGCCACCATGGCCCAGATCGGGGCCACGCCCACGGCCGAACGCCGCACCGTCGCCGTCGACCTCCGCGAGGACTGGCCCGCCGCACTGCAGGCGGCCGGCTTCGATCCGGCCGCGCCCAGTGCGTGGAGCGCCGAGGGCCTGCTGGCTTATCTGCCGCCGGAAGCCCAGGACCGGTTGTTCGACAACATCACCGCGCTCAGCGCCCCGGGCAGCAGGCTGGCAACCGAGTTCCATCCCGACATCGCGGCCAACCTGCGCGAGCGCGGCAACGCGATGAGCGAGCAGTGGCGTCAACACGGCCTCGACCTCGACCTGGCCAACCTCTGGTACGACGGCGAGCGCAATTCGGTCGTCGACTACCTCACCGGCAGCGGATGGTCGGTGACCGCACGGCGGCGGCCCGAGTTGTTCGCCGAATACGGGCGCGCCTTCCCCGACGGAGAAGCCGCAGCGCCGCAACGCAATTCACAGGCCATCATCGCGATACGAGGTTAGGACCACCTTGACACGCACCGAAGGCGACACCTGGGATCTCGCCACCAGCGTCGGGGCGACTGCCACCGGGGTGGCGGCGTCCCGCGCCCTGGCCACCAAACAACCCGACCCCCTCATCAATGATCCGTACGCCGACGCCCTGGTGCGTGCGGTGGGTCTCGAACACAGCATCCGCCTCGCCGACGGCGAGGCGTGCGTCGAGGGCGATCTGATGCTGGACCGGCAGCGGATGTGCGAGCAGATCGCCGTTCGCACCCGGTTCTTCGATGACTTCTTTCTTGCGGCCGCTGACGCCGGCGTCCGCCAGGCGGTGATCCTGGCCTCCGGGCTGGACACCCGCGCCTACCGGCTGGCCTGGCCTGCCGGCAGCGTGGTGTTCGAGGTGGATCAGCCCGCGGTGCTGGAGTTCAAGTCCCGCACCCTGACCGGACTCGGGGCCGAGCCGGCCACCGAATTGCACACCGTGCCGGTCGATCTGCGCGACGACTGGCCGAAAGCCCTGCGTGACAACGGCTTCGATCCGCAGATCCCGACCGCCTGGATTGCCGAGGGGCTGCTGATCTACCTTCCCCCCGAAGCCCAGGACCGGCTGTTCGAGAACATCACCGCGCTCAGCGCCCCGGGCAGCCGCCTGGCCACCGAGCACATGGACGCCGCCTCGCTCACCGAGAAGTGGTCCGAGCGGGTGACCCAATGGTCCAAGAAGGTCGGGTCCGATGTCGATCTGATGGACCTGTTCTATTCGGGTGAGCGCACCTCGGCCCGCGACCACCTCACCACGCTGGGATGGGACGCCACGGTGCAGCCCACCCGGGCGGCCTACGAGTCCCACGGTTTCGCCTATCCCGAGGAGCTTGCCGATCTCGCCGGTGATTCTGGTTATCTGTCAGCAACACTGAAGACATCGCACTAGACGACCAGGAGGCGCAAGATGGCACGCACCGATGGCGACAGCTGGGATCTGGCCTCCAGCGTCGGCGCAACCGCAACGTTGGTGGCAACCGGGCGGGCGATCGCCAGCCGGGATTCCCATGGGCTGATCGACGATCCGTTCGCCGCTCCATTGGTCCGCGCGGTGGGCATCGAGGTGTTCACCAAGATGGTCGATGGCGAGCTGAGTCTGGATGCGCTGGCCCAGCTCGCACCGGAGGCCGCCGAGCGGGCCCGGTCCAACATCGATGAAATGGCCGTGCGTACCCGGTTCTTCGACGACTACTTCCTCGCGGCCGGTAAGGCAGGCGTCCGGCAGGCGGTGATCCTGGCCTCCGGTCTGGATTCGCGTGCGTACCGGCTGCCTTGGCCAGAGGGCACCATCGTCTACGAGATCGACCAGCCCGAGGTGATCGAGTTCAAGACCCGCACCATGGCGGGTCTGGGCGCCGAACCAACGGCAGAACGACGTACCGTACCGATCGACCTGCGCGACGACTGGCCGGCCGCCCTGCGGGCAGCGGGATTCGATCCGGCCAAGCCCACGGCGTGGTGTGCCGAGGGGCTTTTGATCTACCTGCCGCCGGAGGCGCAGGACCGGCTGTTCGACAACATCGCCGAACTCAGCGCACCCGGCAGTGCGGTGGCCACCGAGTTCGTGCCCGGGCTCAAGGATTTCGACCCGGAGACGGCCCGTGCCGCCACCGCGACGTTCAGCCAGATCGGTTTGAACATGGACATGCCGTCGCTCATCTACCACGGCGAAAGGCATTCGGCCGCCGACTACCTGACCGCCAAGGGCTGGAAGATGACCGGGGTGGGCCGTTCGGAGCTGTTCGGCCGCCACGGTCTGGCGGTTCCCGACCGTGACCTGAACGACCCGATGGGCGAGATCGTCTACATCAGCGGCACTCTGGACTGAGGAGCGGTCAGACGGCCCGGCCGGCTGCGGTGTACGGCTCCGTGATTGATTCGGCGTCATAACCGACAGGCGGCGGGGCCTCCGGCGTGCCGGGAATCTCGGTGCCGCTGATCGGACACCGCGCGGTCTCGGGGATTCTCACCAGCGCCACCGCACCGATCACGCAGGCCACCATCATGTAGTAGGCCGGTACCAGGTCCTCGCCGGTGAGGCTCACCAGCCAGTCGTTGACCGCGGGCGCGGTGCCCCCGAATATCGACGTCGACACGTTGTAGGCGATCGCGAAGCCCGCGTATCGGACCTGAGTGGGGAACATCGCCGGGAAGGTCGCCGAGATGGTGGCCAGCTGCGGCACGTACAACAGCCCCAGCACCGCGAAACCGATCACCGCACCGACCACGCCCGTGCCCATCAGCAGGAACATCGGCACCCCCGCCACGAACAGCCCGATCAGCGAGAACCACCACATCGGTTTACGCCCAACATGATCGGAGATGTGGCCGGCGAACGGCACGAAGATCATCATCGCCAGCATGCCGATGATGGGCACGACCAGCGACATGTCGGTGGACAGGCCGATGGCGCTCTTCAGGTAGGTGGGCATGTATGTCAACAGGGTGTAGTTGACCACGTTGAGTGCCACCACCAGACCGCCCAGCTGCAGCACCGGTCCCCAGTACCGCAGCAGCAGATCCTTGAGTTCGGTGGAAGGTTGCGGCTCCCCCTCCTCCGCCTCGGAGAGTTCGCGGAACACCGGGGTCTCAGACAGCCGGGTACGCAGATAGACACCGATCAACCCCAGTGGAGCGGCGACCAGGAACGGCAATCGCCAACCCCACGAACCCATCTGGTCCTCGGTGAGGATCACCGAGAAGCCCAGCATCATCAACGCGCCCAGCGAGAACCCGGCCAGCGTGCCGAACTCGAGGAAGCTGCCGAGGAATCCGCGCCGACGAGACGGAGCGTACTCGGCCATGAATGTCGCTGCGCCGCCGTACTCCCCGCCGGTGGAGAAGCCCTGGATCATCCGCAGCAGCACCATCAGCACCGGCGCCCAGAGACCGATCGCGGCATACGTCGGGACCAAACCGACACACAGGGTGGAACCCGCCATCAACAGAATTGTTATGGCCAGCACCTGTTTTCGGCCGATCCGGTCTCCCAGTGGACCCCAGACGAATCCGCCGAGGGGACGGACCAGGAAGGACACCGCGAACGTCATGAGCGCCAGCAGTGTCGCTTGCTTCGCATCGCCGGGGAAGATCGCCGCGGATATGTAGGTCACGCCGTAGGCGTAGATACCGTAGTCGAACCATTCGGTGGCGTTACCGATCGCCGATGCGGCGACGGCACGCCGCTGAACTTCGGGAGGCGTGTCCTCCACGGTGGCCGGTTCTGCCGTTTCCGGCGAATCTGACGTCTTGCCCGTACTGCTCGTGCTGTCCGAGTGCGCGGTGCCCACGGGAACCCTCCTCGTGCCTGACGACACTGCTCCCGTCGGATCACATCTTCGACGTCGGCTGATTCAGATCAACACCGCAGGGCCAGACCGTAGTTTGATTGGCTACCTTCTGCTCCGGAGCCGACGTTACCGCGCCACGCGCCACGATGCGAATCACCTACCGTCATCGGCGGGTCCGCATCAGAACCGGTAGTCCCCCAGCCATAGCGCATTGGCACCGGTCACCGTGCGCCCAGCCTGGTCCAGCAGGCCGAGCACCGACTGGCCGAGGAGGTTACCGACGGCCTGCGGCAGCGAGGCCGCGGCAGGTTGCGAGGAAGGCTTGGGCCGCAACATATCCAGCCAGGACGAACCGGGGTAGTTCAGCACTCGCACCTTGGTGTCCGGATCCAGTCCGGCCAAGACCTTGGCCCGGGTGACCGCGGCACGTAGCCCGCCGAGTTCGTCGACGAGACCGCGCTCCAGGGCATCGGCACCGGTCCATATCCGGCCTCGGGCCACCTCGTCGACCTGCTCCACCGACAGCTTCCGTCCATCTGCCACCCGCGTGATGAAATCGGTGTAGAACAGCTCGGTCTCGGCTTCGACGTGGGCGTGCTGCTCGTCGGTGAACGGCGCATTGGAAGACCAGGCGTCGGCATTGAGGTTGGTGCGTAAGGAATCTGATCCGACCCCGAGCTTGTCCTTGAGCTCGCGCGAGACCAGCTTGCCGGTGATCACACCGATGGATCCGGTGATGGTGCCTGCGTTGGCCACAATCTCGTCGGCCGCCATCGATACGTAGTAGCCGCCCGACGCGGCGACCGCACCCATCGAGGCGACGATGGGCTTGCCGCGCTCGCGGGTCCGAACCACCTCGCGCCAAATCGTTTCCGATGCGGTGACCGAGCCGCCGGGGCTGTCCACCCGCAGCACGATCGCCGATACGTCGTCGTCGGCGGCGGCCTCACGAAGGGCCGCGGCGATGGTGTCTCCGCCGGCGCTGGATTTACCAAGCGGCAGCACCTGTGACCCGCCGCGCCCGCTCACGATGGGACCGTGCAGTGTCACCACCGCGATGGCGGGCTTGGACTTGCGGCCCGGTATCTGCGGCGCAGGCACCTTCGGCGACGTCCGCGCATAACGCGAAAGATAAAGTCGCGGTAAGGCATCCGGGTGATTGTCGGCGTCCGCCCCGGCCTCGGTCGGGCCTCCGGAAAGTTCACCGATCCGCGAATAGGCCTCGTCACGGAACCCGATCCGGTCGATCAGGCCGGCGGTGACCGCCTCATCACGCAGCACCGGCGCCGCGTCGGCCAGCGTGTTGATTCTCTCCACCGCCAGCTGCCGTGATTCGGCGATGGCCTGCCACACCTGCGACTGCAGGTTCTCGATCATCCGGCCGTCAGCCTCGCGTTGCGCGTCGGTGTAGCTGGCTTGCGTGAAAATGTTTGCGGCGGACTTGTATTCACCGCGCGCAACGAACTGTGCCTCGATACCTACCTTGTCGAGCGCATCGCGCAGGAACATCGCGTTGGTGGCGAAACCAACCAGGCCGACCGTGCCCGACGGCTGCATCCACACCTCGCGGAACGCCGATGCCAGGTAGTAGGACAGCGTGCCGGGGTAGGTCTCGGCCCAGGCCAACGTGGGCTTGACGGCGCTGAATGCCGCGATGGCGGCACGCAGCTCCTGCACCGGGCCGGGGGCGGCAGCGGGCAGCTGGACGCGCGCGATCAGCCCGGCCACCCGATCGTCCTCGGCGGCACGGTGGATCGCCGCGACGGCCTGCCGCAGAACAAGCGGCCGGCCGCCGCCCGAGATCACGGCCAGCGGGTCGAAACCGGTGGTCTCCGGCGGCATCGACTGCAGGTCCAACTCCAGCACACACCCGTTGGGCACTCCGTTGTGCCGAGCGGTGTCGACGCGCCGGACCAACGTCTTGAGATCGTCCTGGCCGGGCAGCCCTGGGAGAAAAGCGAACATGAACCGAGCCTACCGATCCGCGGATTCTGCGCGCGTCGACGAGAAGTCGCCGGCCACCGGATCCACCGTCGTACCGTGAGACAGGTGACGTTCTCCATCTCGCTCCCGCAGCTCGATCACGACGGCTTCGACGACACGGGTTTCAAGGCATATCTGGCTCGCGCCGAGGAACTCGGGTTCGAGGGCGGTTGGACGATCGAGCAGACCGTCGGCCCCGCACCGACGATCGCCCCGCTGGAGCTGCTGTCGTATGCCGCGGCGGTCACGACCACGCTGCGGTTGGGCGTGGCGGTCCTGGTCACTTCGCTACACGACCCGCTGCAGTTGGCTTCCGCGATCACCGCGGTGGACCGGCTCAGCCACGGCCGCCTCGACGTCGGGGTCGCACCCGGCGGCAGCTTCCGGCAGTTCCCGGCCTTCGGGGTCGACTCCTCGACGTTCATCTCCAGCTTCACCGAGGGCCTGGAGCTGATGAAGGCTGCCTGGTCGGATGAACCCCGGATCACTTTTCACGGCCGGTTCCGTGACGTCGACGACCTGGCCATCAGCCCCAAGCCCGTTCAGCGTCCGCACCCGCCGATCTGGTTCGGCGCCAACGCGCCGGCGGCACTGGCGCGGGCGGTGCGCCACGGCGATGCGTTTCTCGGGGCCGGTTCCTCGACCACCGCGGCCTTCGCCGAGGCAGTGCGCACGGTGCGCCGGGAGATCGACGAGCAGGGCAAGGATGCGGCGGCCTTCCGGATCGGCAAGCGGGTGTACCTGATCGTCGACGACGACACGGCCCGGGCGCGGGAGCGGGTGGACGCGGGCCTGCGGCGGATCTACGGGGACACGTCCTGGCTGGCAGATGTGGCCGTGGCCGGCACCGCGGACGACGTGGTGCGGGGCCTACGCGAGGTTCTCGATGCGGGCGCGCAGACCATCGTGCTCAACCCCACGGGCGCAAGCGTCGCCGAGGACCGCGAGCAGATGGAACGCCTGGCCGCCGATGTGATCCCGCAGCTCACCTAGATCCGTCCACCCCACCGCGAGCGTGGATCATCTGCGAGATTTCGCGGCTTTTCTCGCAGAGGTTCCACGCTCGCCGAACCCATGGCGCTCAACGCAAGAAGCCCCCGCCGAAGCGGGGGCTTTTGTGTCTGCTCGCGCAGAGAAACTACAGTTCGGTGGCCGAACCGCCGGCAGCGGTGATGGCCTCACGGGCGCTACCGCTGAACTTGTTGGCGGTCACGTCGACCTTGACGGCCAGCTTGCCGTCGCCGAGCACCTTCACCAGGCTGTTCTTGCGAACGAGGCCCTTGGCAACCAGCTCGTCGACACCGATGGTGCCGCCCTGCGGGAAGGCCTTGGTGATGTCGCCGACGTTGACGACCTCGTACTCGGTCCGGAAGCGGTTCTTGAAGCCCTTGAGCTTCGGCAGCCGCATGTGGATCGGCATCTGGCCACCCTCGAACGTCGCGGGGACGTTCTTGCGGGCCTTGGTTCCCTTGGTACCACGACCGGCGGTCTTACCCTTGGAGCCTTCACCACGACCCACGCGGGTCTTGGCCTTCTTCTCCCCGGGGGCGGGCCTCAGGTCGTGCAACTTAATGACGCTCATTTGACTTCCTCCACCTCGATGAGGTGATGAACGGCCTTGATCAGACCGCGGGTCTGCGCGTTGTCCTCACGAACCACCGACTGACGAATCTTCTTCAGTCCCAGGGTCCGCAGGCTTTCGCGCTGCTTCCAGCGTGCGCCGATGGTCCCGCGCACCTGGGTGATCTTCAGCTCTGCCATGGTTATGCCGATCCCTCACGCGCTGCTGCGGCAGCCAGCGCTTCGCTCTCGCGCCGGGCCTTCAGCATGCCGGCCGGCGCAACGTCCTCGAGGGGCAGACCGCGACGGGCCGCCACCTCTTCGGGACGCTGGATCATCTTCAGCGCGGCAACGGTGGCGTGCACCACGTTGATCGCGTTGTCGCTGCCCAGCGACTTGGCCAGGATGTCGTGCACGCCGGCGCATTCCAGCACCGCGCGAGCCGCACCACCGGCGATCACACCGGTACCGGGGCTGGCGGGGCGCAGCATGACCACACCCGCGGCCGCCTCACCCTGGACCGGGTGGACGATGGTGCCACCGATCAGCGGGACACGGAAGAAGTTCTTGCGAGCTTCCTCGACGCCCTTGGCGATGGCGGCCGGAACTTCCTTGGCCTTGCCGTAGCCGACGCCGACCATGCCCTTGCCGTCACCGACGATGACCAGAGCGGTGAAGCTGAAGCGCCGACCACCCTTGACCACCTTGGAGACGCGGTTGATGGTCACCACGCGCTCGATGTAGTTGCTCTTCTCACCGCTGTCGCGGCCACCACGGCCACCGCGGTCGTCGCGGCGGCCGCGGCCACCACGGTTGTCGGAAGCGCCTGGGCCGCCGGCACCAGTTGCCTGCTCGGCCATCATGCAGTCCTCTCGTTGACAGTCATCAGAATTTCAGCCCGCCCTCGCGCGCGGCATCCGCCAGCGCGGCGATCCGGCCGCCATAGGTGTAGCCACCACGGTCGAACACCACGGTGTCGACGCCGGCAGCCTTGGCGCGCTCGGCGATCAGCTGACCGACCCGAACGCTGTGCGCCTTCTTGTCACCCTCGACGGCGCGAACGTCGGCCTCGATCGACGAGGCAGCCGCCAGCGTGACGCCTTCCAGGTCGTCGATGAGCTGGACGTGGATGTGCCGTGCCGAGCGGTTGACCACCAGACGCGGGGTCGCGGCGGTGCCGGAGACCTTCTTGCGGAGCCGGGCGTGCCGACGCAGCCGTGAGTTGCGGCGGGTCTCAGAGATGTTCTGCCCCACCGGCTTGCGGACGGCGGCAGCTTCAGTCTTTGCAGCCATGGTTACTTACCTGTCTTTCCGACCTTGCGGCGGATCTGCTCACCCTCGTAACGCACGCCCTTGCCCTTGTACGGGTCGGGGCGGCGCAGGCGGCGGATGACCGCGGAGATCTGACCGACCTTCTGCTTGTCGATACCTGTGATCGAGAACTTGGTGGGCGTCTCGACGGCGAAGGTGATGCCCTCGGGCGCCTCGATCACCACGGGGTGGCTGTAACCGAGCGCGAACTCCAGGTTGGAACCCTTGAGTGCGACGCGGTAGCCGACGCCGAAGATCTCCATCTTGCGGGTGTAGCCCTCGGTGACACCGGTGACCAGGTTGGCCACCAGGGTGCGGGACAACCCGTGCAGGGAGCGGCTGCGCCGCTCGTCATCGGGACGGCTGACCACGATGGCGCCGTCTTCGTTGCGCTCGACGGTGATCGGCTCGGCGACGTCCAGGGTCAGCGTGCCCTTGGGGCCCTTGACCGAGACGTTGCGGCCGTCAATCGTCACATCGACCCCGGCGGGAACCAGGACCGGCTGCTTACCAATACGCGACATGTCTTCTATCCCCTCACCACACGTAGGCGAGGACTTCGCCGCCCACGCCGCTTCGTGCCGCCTGACGGTCGGTGAGCAGACCCGAGGACGTGGAGATGATCGCCACGCCCAGGCCGCCGAGCACCCGAGGCAGATTGGTGGATTTTGCGTAAACCCGCAGACCGGGCTTGCTCACGCGGCGGAGGCCGGCGATGCTGCGCTCACGGCTGGGGCCGTACTTGAGCGAGACCACCAGGGACTTGCCGACGCGGGCGTCCTCAGTGCGGTAATCGGAGATGTAGCCCTCTTTCTTGAGGATCTCGGCGATGTTCGCCTTGATCTTCGAGTGGGGCAGAGTCACCTCATCGTGGTACGCCGAATTGGCGTTGCGCAGACGTGTCAAAAAGTCTGCGATCGGGTCAGTCATCGTCATGACAACCGGCTCACCTTCCTCGCGGCGGTTCCCTCTTCAGGGCCTTCCGCAACCTGTTTGGATTGGTCTGTGGTCTGCTGCGCTCGCGCGCGGTGCCTGCTGGGTGTTACCAGCTGGACTTCTGCACGCCGGGCAGCTCACCCGCGTGCGCCATCTCGCGCAGGCAGATACGGCACAGCCCGAACTTGCGGTAAACCGAGTGCGGGCGACCGCACTTGTTGCACCGCGTGTACGCGCGAACCGCGAACTTGGGCTTCTTGTTGGCCTTGTAGATCAACGCCTTCTTTGCCATGTGCTCAGTTCTCCTTGAAGGGGAAGCCCAGCGCCTTCAGCAGCGCACGGCCTTCGTCGTCGTTGGTCGCCGAGGTGACCACGGTGATGTCCATGCCGCGGGGACGGTCGATGGAATCGACGTCGATCTCGTGGAACATCGACTGCTCGTTGAGGCCGAAGGTGTAGTTACCGGTGCCGTCGAACTGCTTGCCGTTCAGGCCGCGGAAGTCGCGGATACGGGGCAGGGCGATGGAGATCAGCCGGTCCAGGAACTCCCACATCCGGTCGCCGCGCAGCGTGACGCGCGCGCCGATGGGCATGCCCTCACGCAGCTTGAACTGTGCAATGGACTTGCGGGCCTTGCGGATCTCCGGCTTCTGGCCGGTGATCAGGGCCAGATCGGCAACCGCGCCGTTGATCAGCTTGGCGTCGCGGGCGGCGTCGCCGACGCCCATGTTGACGACAACCTTGACGACGCCCGGGATCTGCATGACGTTGTCGAACTCGAACTGCTTGTTCAGCGACTCACGGATCTCTTCGCGGTAGCGCTGCTTGAGCCGAGGCTGAACCTTCTCAGGTGCGGTCATCAGATGTCCTTGCCATTGGTCTTGGCGATGCGGACCTTCTTGCCGGTCTCTTCATCGACGCGGTAACCCACACGAGTCGGCTTGCCGTCGGAATCGACGACCATCACGTTGGACACGTGGATCGCGGCTTCCTGGGTGACGATGCCGCCCGACGATGCGCCGCGCTCGTTCTGTGACTGCGCGGTGTGCTTCTTGATCCGGTTGACGCCCTCGACCAGGATCTTGTCGCGGGTCGGGTAGGCCTCGATGACCTTGCCCTTCGCGCCCTTGTCCTTACCCGAGACCACCAGCACGGTGTCGCCCTTGTGGACCTTCATTTACAAAACCTCCGGAGCCAGCGAGACGATCTTCATGAACTTCTTCTCGCGCAGTTCGCGACCGACCGGCCCGAAGATGCGGGTGCCGCGGGGGTCGTTGTCGGCCTTGATGATGACGGCGGCGTTCTCGTCGAACTTGATGTAGCTGCCGTCGGCGCGGCGGCGCTCCTTGACGGTGCGCACCACGACGGCCTTGACGACATCGCCACGCTTGACGTTGCCGCCCGGGATGGCGTCCTTGACGGTCGCGACGATGATGTCGCCGATACCGGCATAGCGTCGCGATGAGCCACCGAGCACGCGGATGCACAAGATTTCCTTGGCGCCCGTGTTGTCGGCGACCTTCAACCGCGATTCCTGCTGAATCACTCGATCTCCTGACCTGGATTTGTATGCACGCCAGATACCGACCTGGACGTGCGCGGTCTTTGTTTCCGAAGGGCACGCAGAGCTGACTCAAAACAGCAGTCAACCGAGGTCTGCCCAAGGCAACCCCTACATAGTAGGTGAGCACGGCGAATGCGCCAAATCGCGGCACTTTACCCGTCGAGCGTGGGTCCTGGCCTCAGCTCGCCACGCAGCGAAACCCGATGTGCGTCGTCGAGCTGTCCTGCGACTGCGGTGACCGGGCTGCTGGACGGTACCGGTGACAGTACTCCGGTGCACATAGGTGCGAACCACCCTTGAGCACCTGGTTAACGGTCGGATCCGCCACCAACTCCGGCGTCGCCGGCCGGGCGGATCCCGCAGGTGGGCAGCACGCCGGGGCGTCGGCCGCCAACCGGTGCTGCCCGGTGAACCGCGTGGTGGTCCACTCCCACACGTTGCCGATCATGTCGAGAAGACCGAACGCGTTCGCCGGGAAGCTGCCGACCGGCGAGGTGCCGTGCCAGCCGAGCGCACCGTCGTTGCGATACGGGAACCGGCCCTGCCACGTATTGGCCATGAGCGCTCCGCCGGGGGTCACCTCGTCGCCCCACGCGTAGATCCCCTCGACTCCCCCACGCGCCGCGTACTCCCATTCCGCCTCGGTGGGGAGCCGGCGCCCGGCCCAGGCCGCGTAGGCCGCGGCGTCGGGATAGGCCACCTGTACGACGGGGTGCTCGGGGGCGGCAGCGTCGCGATCGGGCCCGAACGGGTGGCGCCAGTCGGCGCCGGGCGCCCAGTCCCACCACTGCCGCCAGTCCCGCAGGTCGACGGGGCCATCGGTCGGCCTGAACACCAGGGCCCCGGGCACCAGATCGGCCTCGTCCACCCCGGGATACAGCGCCGGGTCCATCGGCCGTTCGGCGATCGTGACGTACCCGGTGGCCGCGACGAACTCGCCGAACTGGGCGGTGGTCACGGGATGCTTCTCGATGGCGAATGCGGCGACGGTCGCGGAGTGGACCGGGGCCTCCTCGGGGTAGAACGCCGTCGAACCCATCTGGAAGGTCCCGCCGGGAAGCGCGACGAGTTCGGTGACCACGGCACCGAGGCTAGTCGGGCCCGGCATCGGCCGATTCAGCCCGGCATCGTGATTCCGAAGTCTGCCAGCATCGCCGTCCTGGCTTCGTCGAATCCCGGCGTTTCACTCGGGGCTTCGAGGCGCACGACGGCCAGGAAAGCCCCCTGATTGGTCCATACGTGAACGATCCGGTCGGCGTATTCGATGCCCTTTCCGGGCCGCTCCGCCAGGGTGCCCATCAGCTTCTGCCCGCTGTACCCGCACAGGTCACCGGGGAGCACGCTGACACTGTTGATCGGGTACTTCGCGACGCGGTCGCCGGCGTACTGCTCAAAATCTGCCCGGGCGGTCCGCGTCGTCGGGGTGAGCGTGATCTCGGCGGTCATCCCCGCCGGGCCGGTCAGCCGTACCGCTGCCGCATGCGGTGTCACCTCGGTGAACCCTTCGGGCACGGCGACGGTGAGCGTCGGCGAGCCGGGCGCCTGGCTCCCGGCGGTGAGGGTCGGGCCGGCCGGGGGCGGGCAGGTGACCTCGCCGGCGGCCAGCACCCTTGTGGTGGTCGGCTCGACGCCGTAAGCAGGCACGGCGAACTCCGACGGCCGTTCCCGCTGAGGTGTTGTCACGGGAAGCGTCGTGACAGGCCCCGCCGAGGTCGTGGTGGGAGCGAGCGGATCCGCGATGTCGACGCCGCCCCCGCAGCCCGACAATGCCAGCAGCGTCAACGCACCGGCGCCCACTCTGATCGCGTTCACTCTCATCGACAGCCCTTCAGTCCTTGGAGAACGCGACGGCGAGTTCCCGCTCGAGGTCCTGATATGGCTCGCCCGACAAGTCCACGGTGACCTGCCCGATGGTGCCGCCGGTGAAGGCGAACGGAGCCCGGTATTGCTGCGACACCGCCGATCCCGTGTTGCGGCCGATGCAGATACCGCCCCCGGCGAGCGCGAACATGCCGGGGTGCGTTTGCATTCCGTCCAGCGTGGCCACCGCGGCATCGTCGACGTACAGGGTGGTGTCCCCGAGTGGGGTATGGCTGCCCTCGACGGTGCCGGTGCGCTGGTACTGCACACCGAAGATGTGCCGTCCCAATGGGATCGGATCCGGCGAGACCAGTGACTGCTCGTGCTCACCGAGGAAGTTGTAGACGTAGTGCAACCGCCCGTCGGCGAGGAACAGCACGTGACCGCCGTGTGCGCCGCCCTGCTTGAACAAGACGCCCTGCGTGTCGGCGCCGTCCACGGTGACATCGGCGAGCACGGTGAACGACTGCCCGCGCAGTTCGGCGGCCGCCCCCAGGCCGACTTCCGCGGTGTTCGGGTAGTAGGTGTAGCGGGACCGCTCGCCGACCAGGTAGGGCCGCCACCGGGTCATCGTCTCGAGGATGTTGAGGTCGGCCAGCGGCAGCCCGTTGTACTTGTCAGCTTCGCTGAACCACAGCTCCTTGAGTTCGGCGAGTTTATCCGGATGTTCGGCGGCCAGATCGTGGCATTGACTCCGGTCGGCTTCGATGTGGAACAGCTCCCAGCGGTCGGCATCGAAGTGGGACCAGCCCGACGGGGTGGCCGCATGGACAGTGTTGGCGAACCAGCCTCTGTGCCAGATTCCGCGGGTGCCGAGCATGGTGTAGAACTGGGTCTCCTTGCCCGTCGGCGCGTCCGGATTGTCCAGGGCCACCTTGAAGCTCATACCGTCCAGCGGCTTCTGCGGAACCCCGCGCACGCTCGCGGGCGGGGTGATGTCGAGTAGGTCGTAGATCGTCGGGGTGATGTCGCAGACGTTGATGTAGTTGTCGCGCACCGCACCGTGGGCACCGATGCCGTTGGGCCAGGAGATGATTGCGGTGTCGGCGATTCCACCCTCATGCGAGGCGTAGCGCTTGAACAGCTTGTAGGGCGTGTTGAACGCCATCGCCCACCCGATCGGGTAGTGGTTGTAGGTCTCCGGCGAGCCCAACCGGTCGATGAACCTGAGCCCTTCCTCGGCGGTGTCGATATAGCCGTTGAAGAACTTCGTCTCGTTGACCGACCCGTTCGGCCCACCCTCGCCGCTGGCCCCGTTGTCGGAGATCACCACGATGATCGTGTTGTCGAGCTGTCCTGTCTCCTCCAGGAAGTCCAGCACCCGGCCGATCTGGGCATCGGTGTAGGACAGGAACCCGGCGAACACTTCGGCCATCCGGGCGAACAGCCGCTTCTCATCGGTCGACAACGATTCCCACGGCCGGACGGTGTCCTGCGGGGGCCACGATTCACCGTTGGGCCCCTTGACATCCGCGTAGGGGTTGACCGGCGACAGCTCCGTGTCGGGCGGCACGATACCCAGCCGTTTCTGATTCTCCAGCACGACGTTGCGGTAGGCCTCGTAGCCCATGTCGAACCGCCCGGCATACCGGTCGGCCCACTCTTTGAACACATGGTGCGGGGCATGGCCGGCTCCTGGGCACAGGTAGGTGAACCAGGGTTTGTCGGGGGCGATCACCTTGGCGTCGCGGATGAACTCGATGGTCTTGTCGGCCAGGTCCTGCGACAGGTGATAGCCCTCCTCGGGCGTCGCCGGCGGTTCGACCGGATGGTTGTCGTACACCAGGTCCGGATACCACTGATCGGTCTCGCCGCCCATGAAGCCGTAGAACCGTTCGAACCCGCGCGAGCACGGCCAATGCCGTTTGGTGGCAGCAAGATTGGATTCTTCCAACGGAGTCAGATGCCACTTGCCGACGCAGTATGTGTTGTAACCGTTCTCGGCGAGGACCTCCGGGAGCAGGGCGGTCTCGTACGGAATCCGGCCGTTGCAGTTGGGGAATCCGTCGGTGAACTCCTCGATGGTGGCCATCCCGACCGTGGTGGCGTTACGTCCGGTGAGCAGTGAGGCGCGGGTGGGCGAGCACAGCGCCGTGGTGTGGAACTGTGACAGCCGAACTCCGCGTTCGGCGATGCGGCTCATCGCGGGCATGTCCACCAAGCCACCGAAACAGTCCCAGGTGGCGATACCGGTGTCGTCCCACACCAGGTACAGGACGTTGGGGGCATTTTCGACGGCGGTGGGTGCCGCGTAGGGCCCCCAGTCCGGTTCGGAATCCCTGATGTCCAGTTCGATCTTGCCGTTGAACTCGGTTGCCATGGCGACCTCACTCCGGTAGGCGATTCAGCACCGGTAAGACTGATCGCGGAGGAGATTACACCTGCTCGCCGGCGTTTACCGGGGAAATTGACGTTGCCGGCGGGTAATGTCCCGCATCCGGTTGATCGCTGAGACCCCTTAGCGGACCGGCCATCCGAGCCACGACCGGGGAGCCCACGGCCAGGGTGGCCAGCACCGCCGACACCACGACGGCACCGGATGCACCGTGCGCGTCGGCGGCCACGCCGGCGAGGGCCGTACCCGCGGCCCCGCCCACGAGTGCCGCACTGTTGAGCCAACCGAACGCCTCTGCCGCCGAATGTTCTTCGATCTCGCGCGACACCATGAGATACAGCGCGGACATCGCCGGGGCGAAACCCAATCCGGATACGAACAATGCGCAGAACTGCAGGAGCAGATTGTCGACGAGGCCGAACACGGCCGTCCCGGCGGCCACGATTCCCAGCGCCGCCACGAGGCCGGCGAGCCCGAATCGCCGGTGTCCGAACGCCAAGCCGCCGACCAGGGACCCCACACTTGCCACCGCGATCGCCAGACCGGCGGTGACACCGGTGCGTCCGAGGGCGGCGACGACGCCGACTTCCAGTGCCATGAACGACGCGACGAGCGCGAGGCTCGCGACCATCGCGAGGATGACCGCACGGTTGGCGACCACCCGGCCGAATGCAGACGCGCCACTGCCCCTCTGGGGCCGAAGGTGCCTGGCGCTCAGCAGAAACCATCCGGTGCCGGCGACGGTGACGCTCGCGGACACCACCAACGGGATGGCGGTCGACAGCGTCGAGGCCAGGAAGGTCGTGGCCACCGGGCCGACAACCCAGATCAGTTCCTGCGCAGTGGTATCGAACGCGAACAACGCGCGGACCCCGTCGCTGGGCACCAGCTGTGGGTAGAGCGCCCGAACCACCGGCATCAGCGGCGGCACGGATGCGCCGACGAGCACCCCGAGCATCAGCAGCAGCGGCTCAGAGGCACCGGCGAACGCCAGCGCCAGCATGGCGGCGCCGTTCGTCAGGGCCGCAATGATCAGGATCATCGTCATGGCTCGGCCGGCGAGGCGCGCGGTCACGGGCATCGCCAGCGCTTCCCCGATGCAGACGCATGCCACAGCAGCACCGGCCAGTGCGTAAGACCCGGTCTTGGACTGGACGTGAAGGAGGATCGCCAGGTTGAGCATGCCCAACGGCAGGCGGGCGAACAACTGGGAAGCAGTCACGTTCAGCACGCCCGGGGTCCGGAGCACGTCGCGATACACCCGCATGACCCTCTTCTCCATGTGACTCGACCGACGTGACCCGGACTTACTATACCGTCCAGACGGTATAGTTCCACCGTGTTGTCGTAAGCTCTCGGAATGGCTTCGTCGCGGGACCGCATCCTCGACGCCTACGAGGACGTACTAGCCGTCGAAGGCGAGCGCTACGCCACCCTCGACGCGGTGGCCGCCAAAGCGGGCGTGTCGAAAGGCGGTCTGCTCTACCACTTTCCGTCCAAGGACCGTCTCGCCGCCGCATTGTGCGACCGACTTCTGGCGCTGGCGGCCGAGGATGTGCAAGCGATGCTGACAGCCGCGGAGGGGCCCGCCCGCTACTACATCCGGTCCTCGCACTACGCGGGCACGCCGCTCGATCGGACCCTGGTGGCGGTGTCCCGGTTGCAGCAGGCAGGTGACAGTCACGCACGGACGGTCATCGAGGCCGTCTCGGCCGACTGGCTGAACGTCCTGCACGACGCACTCGGCGATCTCGACGTGGCCCGCGCGGTAAAGCTGATGGGCGACGGGCTGTACTACAGCGCGCTGCACCGCGCACTCGGCGGCCACATCGTGGAGGCCGACCAGGACGACGGATTGCTGGCAGTGATCGATCGGATCACTGCCACCTCAGACCCCGCTCAGTGACGGCGGCTGGGCCCGGGTGCGCGCCGCCTGTCGACCCATGCACCACTGCAGCAGCAGGAGCGGAAGCGTCCAGCCCAGCCAGGCGCCCATACCCGCGACCACCCAGAGATACTTCTCCTCGCTCCCGCCGAAGACGCTGTCGCGCAACGGCTCGAAACCCGGGTACAGCACCGGCGTCCAGATCCTGTTGGTGATGATCGACATCGTCAGCGTCGCACTGCGCAGCATCTGGCGTCGATGTGCACCGAACCGGCGCTGCCGCCCCGCAACGAAGCCGTCGACGGTGAACCAGAGCCACAGCACCCCGAGAGCGACGTCACTGGCCCGCACCAGCGGGCC
This sequence comes from Mycobacterium sp. DL99, assembly GCF_004762045.1. Classification (GTDB taxonomy): domain Bacteria; phylum Actinomycetota; class Actinomycetes; order Mycobacteriales; family Mycobacteriaceae; genus Mycobacterium. The sequence continues at coordinate 1,492,723 of NZ_SJOM01000007.1, read as the reverse complement.
GAACGGCGTCGCCGCCCCGATCACCACGGCGCAGACGGCCGCCGGGATCGCCATCGCGACATAGACGCGTCCGGTACGCCGGTGCAGGACCGGGTGACGATGCCGCAGGCCCGGCCAGATCTGCGCCACCGCGCACACCATCGCCGTGCTCGCGAAGAGAACGTGCCCGACCAGCAGCGGATAGTGCAGCCCGAAGGTGGACTGCACCCGGGTGCCGCCGGTCAGATACGGCGGTATCGAATACGCCAGAAACACCACGACGATCACCGCGAGCGCCCTGGCCAGCCGGGTGGAGCGCATTGTTGCGTATGCCATACGCAAAAGGGTATGGCATACGCATTCGGCTGTCACTGATTACGCTGATCCTTGATGACCGGCCCCGATACCCCGCTCCCCCGCGCGTTACGCCTGCTCTGGCAACCGGACCCGACGCCGCGGCGGTCGCGGGGCCTGACCCGGGACGCGATCGTCAGGGCAGCCGTCGAACTGGCCGACTCCGACGGGCTCGCCGCCCTGTCGATGGCACGGCTGGCCGAGCGACTCGGGTGCGGCACCATGTCCTTGTACCGGCACGTGGCCAACAAAGACGAGCTGGTGACGTTCATGCTCGCCACCGGACCAGGCCCGCCGCCGACGACGCCCGAGGGCTCGGATTGGCGTGGCGCACTGACGAATTGGGCCCATGAGCTGTGGGGCGTCTACCACCGCCATCCATGGATCCTGCAGACGGCGTCAGCCGGCCTGCCCGCCGATCCCGGCCAGTTGGCCTGGCTGGACGCCGGCTTGGCCACCCTGTCGGGCACGGGATTGACCGAGCGCGAGAAGCTGACCGCGGTCATCGCAGTGCTGATTTTCACGCGAGGCTCGGCGGCGCTGGCCGTCGAGGCCCGCGACGTCGATGACCGCGAGTACCCCGGACTCCTGCGCCGCCTGGTGACCTCGACCCGGTTCCCCGCACTGGCAGCCGCGATCGACGGCGGGGTGTTCGACCAACCCGACGATGACCCGATGACCGAATTCCGTTCCGGCCTGGACCAACTGCTCGACGGCATCGCCGCCAAGACGGGGTGAGCGCAGGCGCCTACCGCCGGTAGGACTCCAGGCGCGCGGCAATGCCGTCAAGTAGTAGGTCCAAAGCCGGCTCGCACGCGCTCTCCGTCATCGACTCGTCGAGTAGACGGCTGCTGGCAGCGATGTTCGGGTGCGTCTCGGCGGGTAACCGCGCATAGGTGTCGCGCCACTTGTCTTCGTCGCGCTGCTGATGCTCGGTGGGCAGGGCTTCGAAGGCGGCATCGAGCGCCGCGAACCCCAGCATCTGATCGATGAAGGCGTGATACACCTCGACCGCCTCCCGCTCCGGGAAGCCGGCCGACCGTAGGATCCCCAAAACCGTCTCGATGACGTGGATCTCGTGTGCGCTCCCGGTCACCCGGCTCGCGGCCAGCACCCCGGCCTGGGGATGTTCAAGGTAGACGCGGTGCACGCGCAGCCCGAGTTCGCGCATGTCTTCTCGCCAGCGACCGGTCGGCTCCCAGCCCTCCACGACACGTCGCAGGAGTTCGTCGGTGATGGCCAGCACCACGTCCTCAATACCGGGGAAGTAGCGGTACAGCGCGGTCGGATCGGCTCCGAGCGCCGTGCCGAGGCGCCTGACGGTCAGGCCGACCGCACCGTGATGTTGCAGCACTCGCAACGCAGCGTCGACGATCAGCTGCTCGGACAGCACCACGCCCTGCTTCGTCTGTCTCCGTCGCTGCCGCGGAGATTGCGACTTCAAGGTTCGACCCATCCGCCTTGCCTTCCGGTGCTTACGTCAACACCCTTGACCCATTTTGCGGCGCTGCTGTGTCATGGCGCACAACGAATTGTGATCTGGGTCCAGGTCACAACCGGTGCGCCGACCGATCGGCCAACGCCCACCGAATCAGATCGACACGAGGAGACAGCCTGATGCCTGCTGCGCCGGCGACCATCGTATTCACCGGAGGCCCGGTCTTGACGATGGATGCCGCGCGATCTCGGGTGGGCGCCGTCGCGGTCACCGGAAATCGGATCACCGCAGTCGGAAACGCCGCCCGGGAGCTGATCGGGCCCGACACCGAGGTCGTCGATCTGGCCGGCAGGCTGCTCATCCCCGGCTTCCAGGATGCCCACGTCCACCCGGTGGCAGCAGGCGTCGAGCGCATGACATGCGACCTGCTCGACTTCGACGACGCCGCCTCAACCCTGGCAGCCATCGGCGCGTACGCTGCAGCGCAGCCGGACCGGGCCTGGATCACCGGCGGCGGTTGGTCCCTGGACGCCTTCGACGGCGGCATCCCCACCGCCCGGATGCTCGATTCCGTGGTTGCCGACCGCCCGGCGTACCTGCCCAACCGCGATCATCACGGAGCGTGGGTGAACTCCCTGGCCCTGCGGATCGCCGGGATCACCGACGACACCCCCGATCCACCCGGCGGACGTATCGAACGCGACGCCGACGGAGTCGCGACCGGCATGCTGCAGGAAGCCGCGATGGACCTGGTCGCGGCATACGTGCCGCGCCCGACGGAGGACGAGCTGTACCGGGCTCTGCTGAACGCACAGAGCCATCTGCACTCGCTGGGCATCACCGCGTGGCAGGACGCGATGCTGGGCAAGTACGCCGCCGTGCCGGACGCCGAGAAGGCGTACCGCCGAGCCGTCGACGAGCGGACCCTGACCGTCCGGGTCGCGGCGGCACAGTGGTGGGAACGCGACCGGGGTGCCGAACAGATCCCGGAGATGGTCGAACGCCGGGACGCATTGCAGCGCGGACGCCTGTCCGCCAACACGGTCAAGGTCATGATCGACGGGATCGCCGAGAACCAGACCGCCGCCTTGCTGGAGCCCTATCTGGACCGGTGCGGTTGCTGCACGAGCAATGCCGGCGTCAGCTTCGTCGACCCGAAAGCCTTGCAACAGTACGTCATAGAGCTCGACGCACTTGGATTTCAGGTGCATTTCCATGCGCTCGGCGATCGCGCGGTCCGCGAGGCTCTCGATGCGGTCGAGGCGGCCCGGCGTGCCAACGGTTTTCGCGACACCCGACCCCACCTGGCACACCTGCAGGTGGTCGATCCGGACGACATTCCGCGGTTCCGCACCCTGGGTGCGACGGCGAACATGCAACCGCTGTGGGCCTGCTACGAACCGCAGATGGACGAGCTCACCATTCCGTTCCTCGGCGAGCAGCGAGCCCGCCAGCAGTACCCGTTCGGGGACCTGCTGCGAGCCGGCGCGGTACTCGCCGCCGGCAGCGACTGGCCGGTCAGCAGCGCCGATCCGATGGAGGGTATCCACGTCGCGGTCAACCGCCTGGCGCCCGGCACGTCGGAGCGCCGGGTCTTCCTCCCCGAGCAGCGCATCGACCTCACTGCTGCGATCGCGGCATACACAGCAGGGTCTGCCTACGTGAACCACCTCGACGACACCGGGGTGATCCGACCTGGCTATCTCGCCGATCTCGTTGTGCTCGACCGGGATCCGTTCGCACTACCGGCCGAGGAGATCGCACAGACCCGCGTGGCGCGAACTTACGTCGACGGTGAACTCGTCTACAGCGACACCTTCCCGGCACCGACCACCCGCTGACCACCCGCCCCAACGATCGAAGGAACCGGCATGACCGAAGCCAGCCTCGCCGAGGCACCGGCGCGAGCACAAAAGCCCGAAACCGCAATACAATTGCGCAAGATCACCAAGCAGTTCGGGGGCGCAACGGCGGTCGGTGGCGTCGACCTCGACATCCGGGCAGGAGAGTTCCTGTCGCTCCTGGGACCGTCCGGCTGCGGCAAGACGACGCTGCTGCGGATGATCGCGGGGTTCGAGGAGCCGGACGACGGGGACATCCTGCTCGACGGCTCGTCGATCGTCGGACTGCCGGCGAACAAGCGACCGGTCAACACCGTGTTCCAGTCCTACGCATTGTTCCCGCACATGACCGTCGCGGAGAACGTCGCCTACGGGCTGCGTCAGCAACGTACCCCGAAAGCCGAGATCGGCCGCAGGGTCGGCGACGCGCTGCGGCTGGCCAGGATGGAGAGCTTCGCCGATCGCAATCCGAAGAACCTCTCCGGCGGACAGCAGCAGCGGGTGGCGCTGGCGCGGGCGCTGGTGAACCGGCCCAAGGTGCTGCTGCTCGACGAACCGATGTCGGCCCTCGATCGCAAGCTGCGCGAAGAAATGCAGGTGGAACTCAAGCTGATTCAACTACAGCTGGGCATCACCTTCGTGTTCGTCACGCATGACCAGGAGGAAGCGCTGTCGATGAGTGACCGGGTGGTGGTCATGCGCGACGGCGCCATCCAGCAGATCGGCACCCCGGCCGAGATCTACAAATCACCCGCGAACTCGTTCGTCGCCGGGTTCATCGGGAAGCAGAACTTCCTCAATTGCATGGTCTCCGGCCCGGATACGCTCACCGGACCCGACTTCACGATCCGGCCCGACCGCGCCACGATGGACGGTCATGCCACCGGCAAGCCGGTGATCGCGGTGGTGCGGGCCGAGTCCATCTCGGTGAGCCCCGCCGTGGGCGAAACCCCGATCAACGCGGTCGACGGCATTCTGGCCAACGTCTCCTTCCTCGGAGAGACGGTCCAATACGTGGTGAAGACCGACTCCGGGTTGGAGCTGCTGTCCCGGATGCCGGCGGGCAATGCCCAACACCTGGAGCTGCATTCAGCCGTCCGGTGCAGCTGGGACGGCGACCCGGTGCACGTCTTCGCGGCGGATCCGTCGAATATCGCGACGGCTGGGTGAATCAGGTGGACAGACTACGAATCCTGGCCTCCCCCAGCGATGCCCGGCGAATCACCAGGCGCAGCCTGCTCGCCGGATTCGCCGTGGCAGGAGCCGGTCTGGCGATGTCCGGCTGTTCAAAGGGCGGCGTGCCGTCCCCGGCGGCGGACGGACAGATGGAGGACAAACTCAACATCTACTCGTGGGGCGACTACGACGACCCGGGCAACCTGGCGGAATTCGGCCGGCGCGGTATCACCGTCCAGGTCGACAACTTCGGCTCCAATGAGGAACTCGTCGCCAAGCTCGGCGCGGCCCGGGGCACCAGCGGTTATGACATCGTCGTTCCGACCGGCAGTTACGTCCCCATGATGGCGCACGCCGGCCTACTGGAGAAGCTGGACCATTCGTACCTGCCCAACCTCGCCAACGTCGAACCCGTCTATCGGCACCAGCCCTGGGACAGGAACAACGAGTACGCGGTGTGCAAGAACTGGGGCACAACGGGATTCGTCTACGACACGCGAGTGATCGACCGCGAGCTGACGTCGTGGCGCGACTTTCTCGACGCTGCACAGAACGAAGCGCGGGGCAAGACTACGGTGCTGGAGGATCCGTGGGAGGTGTGCGCGATCTATTTCGCGGCCAACGGCATCAACCCGAACACCACCGACGGACGCGATCTGGACGCATGTGAGCAATACATGGTCGACAAGATCGCGCCGACAATCTCGGCATTCGTGTCCCAGGTGTCAGCGCAACTGGCGCAGCGGCAATTCGCCCTGATGCACGCGTTCAACGGTGACGTGCGCCTGGCCCTGCTCGAAGACAACGATCCGGACCGCTGGCGTTTCGTGTTCCCGACCCCCACCGCCAACCTGTGGATGGACACGTGGGCCATAGCCAAGGGCGCCAAGCACCCCGACGCCGCCCACGCATTCATCAACTACATGCTCGAACCCGAGATCGGCATGAAGGAGATGGAGTACATCGGCTACCCGACCGGATTGACCGGCCAGCGGGACCTGGCTGAGCAGAACGAGGTTGAGATGACGGATCTGATCTATCCCCCGAAGGCGACACTCGACCGGTTGACCCCCGGCGAAGTCACCGAGGCCACGCCCCGGCTCGTGAAGATCCTGAACCGCATGCAGGCCGGAGCCGCGGCATGAGAAAGCTCTCCGCTGGAACGAGATCGACTGCCACGCTGTCCTTCCCACTGTGGGCGTATCTGGTCTTCTTCTTCCTGATTCCGACCACACTGATCGGCTGGTACAGCTTCGGGTACAAGCCCGACATCTACACCGCACGGTCCAACGACCGGCTGTCGTTCGACCGCTACGTCGAAGCCACCGACGCGACATTCCTGAGCACGTTCTTGAACACCCTGCGCATCGCCGGCCTCGGAACCCTGATCTGCCTGGCGGTCGGCCTGCCGTTCGCGTACTGGCTGGCAGTCAAGGTCGCTCCGCGCTGGCGCGCCATGCTGCTGGCCTTGGTGCTGATCCCATTCTGGACGAACTTCCTGGTTCGCACCCTGGGCTGGCAGATCATGCTCTCCCCAGAGGGTTTCGTCTCCGGTGCACTGAACAAGCTGGGCTTGATGGACGGCCCGCTGTCGGTGCTCTACACCCAGACCGCGGTGCAGATAGGGGTGGTCTACAACTATCTCCCCCTGATGATCATGCCGCTGTACGTCGCGCTGGAGCGGTCGGAGGCAAGCATGCGCGAGGCCAGTCACGACCTCGGCGCGGGCCGTCTGCGAACGTTCCTCGACGTGACGGTCCCGACCGCGCTGCCCGGCATCGCGGCCGGCTGCCTGCTGGTGTTCATCCCGCTGATGGGCGACTACATCACGGCGTCGGTACTCGGCGGCGCGCAGGGAAACATGGTCGGCCAGTTGGTCGCAGCGCAGTTCAACGTCGCCCAGAACTGGGCGCTGGGATCGGCCATGTCGATCGTCCTGATGACCTTCATCCTCGTCACCGTGGCTGCCGTCGGCCTCGTCGCCCTCACCGTCAAGACCCTCATCAAGCGGTCGCGCCGCGTCACCATTCCTGAAGGGGCACAAGCATGACCGAAACACTCGAGCGTCCCGCACCCGAGGTCGCGGCGGCGCCGCGCAGGCGCCGATCCCGGGATCTGATCGCTCTCGGCCTGCGGGTCTGGGGCATCGTGGTATACGCGTTCCTGTTTCTGCCGATCATCGTGATCGTCGCGTATTCGTTCAATACCGGCCGAATTCTCGCTGCGTGGCAGGGATTCGGGTTCAGCGCCTACACGAGCGCATTCGACAACATCATGATCAAGAACTCGGTGCTCACCTCGCTGCAGGCCGCGGTCGGGGCCGCGGTGCTGTCCACGATCCTCGGCACGCTGGGCGGATTGGCGCTGGCCCGGTCCCGCAACGGCAGTCGCTGGGCGACGGCACTGACCGCCATCCTCGCGGTCACCCTGGTCACACCCGAAGTGGTGACCGGCATTTCGTTGCTGCCCTGGTTCGTGACCCTGGGCACCGACGCCGGCTTCCTGCCGATGAACAACGGCTTGATCCGCCTGGTCATCTCCCACACAGTCATGTCGGTAGCCGTGGTGACATTCATCATCCGGGCGCGGATGCAAGGCACCGATCTACGACTTGAGGAGGCCGCGGCAGACCTGTACGCCGGCAAGTGGAACGCATTCCGTCAGATCACGCTGCCACTGGCCTTCCCCGCGATCCTGGCCGGTGCACTGATGTCGTTCACACTGAGCCTGGACAACACCATCGTGTCGAGCTTCGTCCAGCTTCCCGGCTCAACACCGTGGCCGGTGTACATCTTCTCGTCACTGAAGGTGGGCCTTCGGCCCGAGGTGGCTGCGGTGTCGACCTTGATGCTGGTGCTCACGCTGATCGCGCTCGGCGCCGTGGCGTTTGTGCTCCGCCGCACCGGCGCCGGCTCGCAAGAGATCGCCCAGACCCTGGCCGGGGGCTGACGCGGTCGATGACGTCATGAGCCGGCACTGTGGCGAATGCGCATCCCCGGACGGCGCTTTCAGCCGGTCACACCGGCCCCTTGCAAAGATGGAGATGTCTGGGCTTCGAGGTACTTGTGCCGAGGATTGCGGTCAGCATGTGGCCGCAATCCTCGGCGCAGAGCTCAACACAGCACGCTGACAGAGCCATTCGTCTGAGCGTGAAAGGCCCGCGACCGACTTCGCTAGGCCGACGTCGTTTCCGGACCTAGGCGATGTACACCTTCCGCAGCGTCTCGCGCACCGTCCACGTGGTGTGTTGCCCCTCGTACAGGCGAACGAGGCTGCCTGGACGCAGATCGATCGCCGGGGAACCGTCGTCGAACGCGACGGTCCCGTCACCGCTGAGAACGACGAACACCTCGTCGGCCTCCACATCGCGGGACACCCCGGGTGTGTGTTCCCAGATCCCGATGGTCACGTCCGACAACTCGGTCAGATCGCGATGCGCCGTCGTCGGGGCCCCGTCCACCACCAGCTCGTCGGCGAGCGGTGTGTGGTCGAGCGCCAACGCGGCGGCGTCGACGGCATTGCCCGGCAGCGCTGCGTTCTCGCTCATGAATCGAACCCCAGCCCGACGGCATCGAGCGCCTTGAGCAGGACGTTGCGGCGCCCCTCACGGTGGTCGGCCCGGTCCAGCGCCCAGCGGGTGGCCTGAATCCCGGCCGATGCCAACGGTTCCGGCGGGAATGGCAGCGGCATCGACTTGACCATGTCGACTTCGGTGCGCGCCGTCGGTTTACCGGCGAAACGGTCGAGCATGACCTCGGCGGCGAACCGCGTGGCCGCGACGCCGAGCCCGGTGAACCCAGCGGCGTATCCGACCCGGTCTCCGTACGCGGAGCCGAAGAACGCGCAGAATCGCGTCGAGGTGTCGATCACGCCGGCCCAGCGATGGGTGAAGTTGACATCCTCGAGTTGTGGGAACGCCGTGAAGAAGTGGCCGGCGATCCGGCGGTAGGTGGCATCGCGGTCCTCGTACTCAGGCCGGATCTGCCCGCCGAAGTGGTAGACAGCGTCGTACCCGCCCCACAGGATGCGGTTGTCTTTCGACAACCGGTAGTAGTGGAACTGGTTCGACATGTCGCTGATGCCCTGCCGGTTGGTCCAGCCGATTTCGGCCAGCTGGGCATCGGTCAGCGGTTCGGTCATCAAGGCGTAGTCGTAGACCGGCACCGTGTGGTAGCGGTACCGCTTCAACAGCGACGGAAAGCCGTTGGTCGCCAAGATCACTCGGTCGGCCTGCACCGACACCCGCTCGGTGCGGACCGAGAGCGGCCCGCCGAGCCGGCCGCGCCCGAGACCGAGCACCTTGCTGTTCTCGTAGATTTCCACACCGAGTTCAGTTGCGGCACGGGCGAGTTCGCTCGCCAGCTTGGCGGGGTGAACCATCGCGGTGGTGTCCTTCGACCACACTCCGGCCAGGTACGTCGGGGAGTTGACCTCGGCGCGGATCGCCTGCTGGTCGAGGTAGACCTGGCCCGGCTGCACGGCGGCGGAGGCCAGTTCGGCGGCCTGGTAGGGCTCGAGCGCGACCGCGAGCGAGCCGGTCCGTTCGAAGTCACAATCAAGGCCCAGTGAGTCGACGGTGTTCTCGATGCCGTCGAGGTTCTCCAACCCGAGCCGGTCGAGGACATCCATCTCATCGGGCCAGCGGTTGCGGCCGTTCTGCTCACCGTGGGTGAGCGACGCCTCGACGAAGCCGCCGTTGCGGCCTGAGGCCGCCCAGCCGATTGTCTGCCCCTCGATCAGGGCAACCCGGATACCGGGATCCCGCTGCTTTGCCAACAGCGCCGACCATAGCCCGGTGTAGCCGCCACCGACCACCACCAGGTCGTACTGGGATGACGCTTTGGTCAGCCCCGGATAGCTTGGCTGAGCAGGCACGTCATCGAGCCAGAAGGGCTGAAGGGTGGTGTTGGCCAGCGAACGGTCGACGAGGCTGGCAGCGGGAGCGTTTCGTTCGAAAACGGTTTGCACGGGTATCTTCCTAGACGGTGTTGTACCACCAGTAAGAAGGATTTCCCGCACTACCTCAAGGGTGTTGACGTAAGCGCAGCAGCTGCGGGATCAGCACCCGGGTATCGGGTACGAACGGCCAATCCGGGTCGGCCAGGTGTGCGGCCAGCTCCGCGTCGGTCCACCACCAGCCGTCGACGATCTCCTCGGGCTGGTGCCGGATCGGGCCGTCCCAGCCCACCTCGTAGGCAAACAGATGGCAGCGCATGGGTTTTCCGGCCCACTGCCCGTCCCAAGCCACGGACGCCAGTGCTGTCAGAGGTGGGCCGCTGACGCCGAGTTCCTCGGCCAGTTCCCGGGTTGCGGCCTGCGCCGGCGTCTCCCCCGGGTCGACGACGCCGCCGGCCAGACAGTCGTGCATGCCGGCGAACACCGCCTTGGTCATGGTGCGTCGGTGAACGTAGATGCGTGTCCCGTCCAGAGAACGCACCAGAACTCCGGCGCTGGCGTGCCACAGGCCCTCGGCGTAGACACGTGAACGTGGCGCCGCGCCAATCACATTGCCGTCGGCGTCGTACTCCGCGACGAGTTCGTCGATCATGTCGTCACGTTACCGGCCGGCCTTCCTGATGGCCTCACGGCGGTTGACCGCGCCGAGCTTACGGTCGATCGACCGCTGGTGAGTCTTGAGTGTGTTCACCGAGATAGACATCTTGTCGGCGCCGTCAACCGGCCAGCCCGATACACAAAAGTGCCCCAAACCCGAAGGTTTGGGGCACTTTTCAGTCTGCTCGCGCGAAAAAGACTACTTCGCCTTTTCGAGAACCTCGACCAGGCGCCACCGCTTGGAGGCCGACAGGGGCCGGGTCTCCATCAGCGAGACGCGGTCGCCGATGCCGGCGTCGCCGTTCTCGTCGTGCGCCTTGACCTTCTTGGTGGTCCGGATGATCTTGCCGTAGAGCGGGTGGCTCTTACGATCTTCCAGCTCGACCACGATGGTCTTCTGCATCTTGTCGCTGACCACGTAGCCGATGGCGGTCTTGCGACGGCCGCGCGGCGTCTCGGTGGCCGGGGTGTGCTTGGGGCCCTTGGTATCTGCCATTACGAATCCTCACCAACGGGTCCGGAAGCCAGACCCAACTCACGTTCACGCAGCACGGTGTAGACCCGTGCGATCTCCTGGCGCACAATGCGCAGCCGACGGTTGTTCGCCAGCTGACCGGTCGCCATCTGGAAGCGCAGGTTGAACAGCTCTTCCTTCGACTCGCGCAGCTTGTCCTTCAACTCGGTGTCGGACAGTTCGCGCAGTTCACCAGGCGTAGTTCCCACTGCCATCAGAACTGCTCCTCTCGACTCACGATGCGTGCCTTGATCGGCAACTTGTGGATTGCGCGAGTCAGAGCTTCCTTGGCGATCTTCTCATCCGGGTAGCTGATCTCGAACAAAATGCGTCCGGGCTTGACGTTGGCGATCCACCACTCCGGCGAACCCTTACCGGAACCCATGCGGGTCTCGGCGGGCTTCTTGGTCAGCGGGCGGTCCGGGAAGATGTTGATCCACACCTTGCCGCCACGCTTGATGTGCCGGTTGATGGCGATACGAGCGGACTCGATCTGCCGGTTGGTGATGTAGGCGTGACCGAGGGCCTGGATGCCGTAGTCACCGAAGCTCACCGACGTGCCGCCGCTGGCGATGCCACGCTGCCGTGGGTGGTGCTGCTTACGGTGCTTTACCTTGCGGGGAATCAGCATGATTAGTTCTCCGTGCTCTCAGCTGCGGGCGCCGAAGCTGCCGCGGCCTCGGTTGCGGCCGGTGCATCGTCTCCGGTCGCGGCGCGGCCGGCCTCGGTGCTCGTCGCCGTGGTGCCCGACGCACCGCTACGACGCGGCCGGGTGCCCGACGGACGCTCACGACGCGGCCGGTCACTGGCCGGCGCGGCGGCGGTGAGCTCACGCTTACCACCGACGATGTCGCCCTTGTAAATCCAGACCTTCACACCGATGCGGCCGAAGGTGGTCTTGGCCTCGTAGAGGCCGTAGTCGATGTCCGCACGCAGCGTGTGCAGCGGGACCCGACCCTCGCGGTAGAACTCCGAGCGGCTCATCTCAGCACCGCCGAGGCGGCCCGAGCACTGCACCCGGATGCCCTTGACGTTGGGCTGACGCATGGCCGACTGGATCGCCTTGCGCATCGCGCGGCGGAACGCCACGCGGTTGCTCAGCTGCTCGGCGACACCCTGGGCGACGAGCTGCGCCGTCGACTCAGGGTTCTTCACCTCGAGGATGTTCAGCTGAACCTGCTTGCCGGTCAGCTTCTCCAGGTCGGCGCGGATGCGGTCGGCCTCGGTGCCGCGGCGACCGATGACGATGCCGGGACGCGCGGTGTGGATGTCGACGCGGACCCGGTCCCGGGTGCGTTCGATCTCCACGTCGGCGATGCCGGCCCGCTCCAGGCCGGTGGCCAGCAGCTTGCGGATGGCAACGTCTTCCTTGACGTAGTCCTTGTACTGCTTGTCGGCGTACCAACGGGACTTCCACTCGGTGGTGATACCGAGCCGGAAGCCGTGGGGGTTGATCTTCTGGCCCACTACTCCGAGCCTCCCTTCGTCTCGGCCGTGCCCTTCGCAGCAGCAGCCTTGCTGCCCTGCGCACGACGGCTGCGCGCGGATGCGGCGGCCGCACCCTTTTGCTTGGGCGGACGGCTCTCAACGATCACCGTGATGTGGCTGGTGCGCTTGCGGATCCGGAACGCACGCCCCTGGGCACGCGGACGGATGCGCTTGGCGGTCGGACCCTCATCGGCGTGGATGGTCGCAACCACCAGCGTCGTCGGGTCCAGGCCCTCGTTGTTCTGCGCGTTGGCGGCAGCGCTCGCGATCACCTTGGCGACCGTCTCGCTGGCACCCTGCGGCGCCCACCGCAGGATGTCGAGGGCTTCCTCGACACTCTTGCCGCGGACCAGATCGATGACCCGGCGGGCCTTGCTGGCGGAGACGCGCACGAAGCGCGCCTTCGCCTGCGCTGACGGGTATTCAATGACTGTGGTACTCATCGCCGCTTGCTCTTCCGGTCGTCCTTGATGTGACCCTTGAAGGTTCGCGTCGGGGCGAATTCGCCGAGCTTGTGCCCGACCATCGCCTCGGTGACGAACACCGGGACATGCTTGCGGCCGTCATGCACCGCAAACGTGTGCCCGATGAAGTCGGGGAGGATGGTCGACCGACGCGACCAGGTCTTGATGACCTGTTTGGTGTTCTTCTCGTTCTGAACGTCGACCTTCTTGAGAAGATGGTCGTCGACGAACGGACCCTTTTTAAGACTACGAGGCATCGCTGCTACTCCTTCCGCGGCCTAGCGCTTCTTGCCGGTGCGCCGGCGACGGACGATGAGCTTGTCGCTCGGCTTGTTGGGCTTGCGGGTGCGGCCCTCAGGCTTACCCCACGGGCTGACCGGGTGGCGGCCACCGGAGGTCTTGCCTTCACCACCACCATGCGGGTGGTCAACCGGGTTCATCACGACACCACGGACGGTCGGGCGCTTGCCCTTCCACCGCATACGGCCGGCCTTACCCCAGTTGATGTTGGCCTGCTCGGCATTGCCCACCTCGCCGACGGTGGCGCGGCAGCGCACGTCGACGCGACGGATCTCACCGGACGGCATACGCAGCGAGGCGTAGGTGCCTTCCTTACCCAGCAGCTGGATGCTCACGCCGGCCGAACGGGCCAGCTTGGCACCGCCACCGGGCCGCAGCTCCACAGCGTGGATCACGGTGCCGGCGGGGATGTTGCGCAGCGGCAGGTTGTTGCCGGGTTTGATGTCGGCGTTAGGCCCCTGCTCGATGACGTCGCCCTGCTTCAGACCCTGCGGCGCGATGATGTAGCGCTTCTCGCCGTCCAGGTAGTGCAGCAGCGCGATGTTCGCGGTGCGGTTCGGGTCGTACTCGATGTGAGCGACCTTGGCGTTGACGCCGTCCTTGTCGTGGCGACGGAAGTCGATGAGGCGGTATGCGCGCTTGTGGCCGCCACCCTTGTGACGGGTGGTGATGCGGCCGTGCGCGTTACGCCCACCGGTGCCATGCAGCGGACGGATGAGCGACTTCTCCGGAGTCGAGCGAGTGATCTCGGCGAAATCGGAGACGCTCGAACCGCGACGACCCGGGGTCGTCGGCTTGTACTTGCGAATTCCCATATCAGTTAAATCCTCTTAGTTCCCGGCGTTACGCCGGGGCTCCGAACAGTTCGATCGGCTTGCTGCCGGCGGCCAGGGTGACGATGGCACGCTTGGTGTCCTTGCGCTTACCGAAGCCCGAACGGGTGCGCTTGCGCTTGCCCTGCCGGTTGGCGGTGTTTACCGAACTCACCTTGACGTCGAAGATCTTCTCGATAGCGATCTTGATCTGCGTCTTGTTCGAATCCGGGTGCACGACGAACGTGTACACGTTGTCCTCGATCAGCCCGTACGACTTCTCCGAGATGACCGGGGCCAGGATGATGTCGCGGGGGTCGGTCACGGTAGCCATCAGGCCGACACCTCCTCTTTGGTATTCGCCGAGATGTACGCGTTCAGCGCCTCGACGCTGAACACCAGGTCGTCGGCATTGAGCACGTCGTAGGTGTTGAGCTGATCCGGCGAGATCACATGCACACCAGGCAGGTTGCGGACGCTCTTGAGCCCGACCTCATCGGTGCGGCCGATGATGATGAGAACCTTCTTGTTCTCGGTCAGCGAGCCCAGGAACGCCTTGGCGCTCTTGGTAGAGGGGGTCTGACCCTCGACCAGCTCGGTGATCGCGTGGATCCGCTCGTTGCGGGCCCGGTCCGAGAGCGCACCGCGCAGGGCGGCGGCGATCATCTTCTTCGGGGTCCGCTGGCTGTAGTCGCGCGGCTGCGGGCCGTGGACGACGCCACCACCGGTGAACTGCGGTGCACGGGTCGAGCCCTGACGCGCCCGACCGGTGCCCTTCTGCCGGTACGGCTTCTTGCCGCCACCGGAGACCATGGCGCGGGTCTTCGTCGCATGCGTGCCCTGACGCTTGGCCGCCAACTGAGCGTTGACCACCTGGTGCATCAGAGCGATGTTGGGCTCGACGTCGAACAGCGCGGCGGGCAGCTCGATGGAGCCGTCCTTCTTGCCTGCCGGCGTCTTCACATCAATTTTGAGAGTCATTACTTCTCGCCTCGCTTGATTGCGCTGCGGACAACCACCAGACCACCGTTGCGTCCGGGGATGGCGCCCTTGATCAACAGCACGCCGTTCTCGGCATCGACCTTGTGAACCTTGAGGTTCTGCGTGGTCACCCGATCGTGGCCCATGCGGCCCGACATCCGGGTGCCCTTGAACACGCGGCCCGGGGTGGCGCAGCCACCGATGGAGCCGGGGCGGCGGTGCACTGCCTGGGCGCCGTGCGAGGCGCCCTGGCCGGCGAAGCCGTGACGCTTCATGGTGCCGGCGAAGCCCTTGCCCTTGCTGGTGCCGGTCACGTCGACGTAAGCACCGTCGGCGAAGATCTCGGCGGTCAGCTCCTGGCCCACCTCGTACTCGGCAGCGGCAGCCTCGTCGACCCGAAGCTCAGCCAGGTGGCGGCGCGGGTTGACACCCGCGGCGGCGTACTGGCCGGTGACGGGCTTGTTGACCTTGCGCGGGCTGATCTCGCCATAGGCGAGCTGCACGGCGCTGTAGCCGTCGCGCTCGGGGGTACGGATAAGGGTCACCACGTTGGGGCCGGCCTTGACGACCGTCACCGGGACGACTTTGTTGTTCTCGTCGAACACCTGCGTCATGCCCAGCTTGGTGCCCAAAATGCCTTTTCTAGCCATTTTTCTCGGGTCTCCTACTGGATGTTGACGTCGACACTGGCCGGCAGGTCGATGCGCATGAGCGCGTCAACCGTCTTCGGCGTCGGGTCGAGGATGTCGATCAGTCGCTTGTGGGTGCGCATTTCGAAATGCTCCCGCGAGTCCTTGTACTTATGCGGCGACCGGATGACGCAGTAAATGTTCTTCTCGGTCGGCAACGGCACGGGGCCCACCACGCTGGCACCGGTACGGGTGACCGTCTCGACGATCTTGCGCGCCGAGGCATCAATGGCCTCATGGTCGTAGGCCTTGAGCCTGATGCGGATCTTCTGTCCCGCCACGCTTCTCCTACCTCTACTTCGTACATCGGCCGGCCGTATCGAAGCCTCGATGGGAAACCCACCGAAACCCGTCGGGCCTGGTCCCCGGCGCGGGTGCGCCGAGTATTGCCGCCGCTGTTTACCTGTCTGTGGTCCACCGGCCCCCGCGGTCGGGCGTGTCGCCTTCTCGCACACTTTCTCGCCCTGGAAATCAGTCGCGATCTAGTGTTGGGACCGGATGCGCCCGTGGGGGCGCGGGTCGGATGCCTGGCCAGGAATACCCGGCGCAAGGCAACCCGAACAGTATGCCTTAGATCCGGGCGTGCTCCAAATCCGCGATCGAGCAGGTCGGGGCCGGTCGACGCAACGGGGAAAAACGGCGTCCGGCTTCCGGATTTCCAGGCAGTATTCCTGCGCTCCGGCGACCGTGATCGCGTACGTAACGCCATGGCGGAAAAAGTCGCCCGCGGCGGCCACCACGTTACGGGCGGCGCGAGCCCAACCCTCCGCACCGAACTTACTCTTGAGTAAGGTTTGGCACATGACGCAGCCCAGCCCGACCTACAGAGCATGGAAGAAGTTGTCAGCGCTACCCGGCGGCAGCTGGGCGTTCTCCGCCGCGGCCATGGCCCGGGTGCCCTACTTCGCGTCGATCCTGCCGCACGTGGTGCGCATGGAACCGGGGCTGGCCGAGGTGACGGTGCCCAAATGGTTCTACGTCTACAACCACCTGCACACCGTGCACGCCATCGCGTCATGCAATGCCGCCGAGATGGCGATGGGCATGTTGATGGAGGCCACCGTGCCGACGACGCACCGCTGGATCCCCAAGGCGATGAACGTGCAGTACCTCGCGAAGGCGACCACCTCGTTGCGTGCCACCGCAGAGCTCGCACCGCCGGATTTCGGCGCGATCACCGAGGGCACCGACGTCGTGGTGCCCGTCAGCATCACCGACCGCAACGGCGTGGAAGTGGTGCACGCCGACATCACCACCTGGGTCACTCCGGCCTAGTCCAGGTAGGTGCCGTGCCCTTCGCGCACCAGGGCGCCGTCGAACAGCAGCACCTCATTGACCAGCCCGCCCCGCTGATTGCGGTAGTGGATCACCAGCGCCGACTCGCCGCGATAGGTGCCGAGCACCTCGAACTGCAGATCCGGCATGCCGGCCAGCGCCGTCGTCCAGTAATGACGTAATGCGTCCTTGCCCCGCACCACGCCACCGGTCTCGGGCAGCACGCGCGCGGCGACCGGTGAACTGAACACCACGTCGTCGTGGAAATGGGCCAGCACCGCCTCGACGTCGTGCGCGTTCCACGCACTCACCCACTCTTCGGCGAAGGCCTGCGGATCCGGTGTCGCCATCGAGTTCACTTCTCCCTCAGCCCCGCCCAGAACGGGCATTGATGAACGTGCGCATAGCCATTGTCGACGCGACTGCCGTCGGCCTGCAACGACATTCGTGAGCCGTCGAACTCCGGCCAGCCCGGCTGGCCGTCGACCGCGGGATCACCGGTGCGCACGAAGGCGCTCCAGTAGTCGATCATCTGGTCCGAGAGCTGTTGCTGCGCCGGGTTCAACGGGGGCGCCCCGCCGACGTCGAACAGATAGCGAAGCTCCAGTGAGTGACTGGCCCCGACCGGGAAGGGCAGCGTCCGCATGACCTCCGGCGCCGGCGCGGAGCGGTCGTTGAACTCGTAGGCGTAGACGGGACCGGTACGGGACAGCTCACCGGCCATCCGGTCCGACACACAGGCAAACGCACCGTCGGTAACGGCCGCCGAATATGCCTGCGCCACACCGCCATAGCGATCAATCGGGTAATGCACCCCGACGGCCGCGGCATCGGCGCCGAAGGTCTCGGACAGTAGCCGCGGGTAATCCTCGGTGGTGTAGCGCTGCCCCTCCCGCAGATAGCGCAACGCCACGAAGAGGGTGAACTCATCACGGGTGGTGCCGATCAACACCGGCACCGCTTCGGCCCCACCTGATCCGAACGCCGCCAACGGGGCTTGGGGGATCAATGCCGATCCGGTGACCGGACCGGTCAGCTCGTCACTGCCGATATTGAAGTACCACACCGGTTTTCGCAGACCATCCACGGGAAGTGCCCGCAGGCAGGTACCAGCGGTCGCGGGGTCAGGGCATCCGGCGGCGGCCGCGTAATCGAGCGACCGGCGGGTCGCTGCGGGGAGATCGGCCTGTGCCTGACACGGGGCGCTCATCAGTATCGCGGCGCGGAACAACCCCGCCGAGCCCGGCGACACCAGATGATCACACACTGACATGCCGCCCGCGGATTCGCCGGCGACAGTGACCTTTTCCGGATCGCCGCCGAAGTCGGCGATGTTGTCCCGCACCCACCGCAGCGCCGCCTGCTGGTCGGCCAGACCGTAGTTTCCGACGTCCCCACCGGCCCCCAGGGCCGGGTGCGCGAGGAAGCCCAGGGTGCCGAGCCGGTAGTTGACCGTGACCACGACGATGTCGCCGCGCGCGGCCAGCCGTCCCGCGTCGTAGATGCCACTGCTGCCGCCGGCGAACGCGCCGCCGTGGATCCACACCATGACGGGGCGCAACTCATCCGAGACGGGCGGTGTCCAGACGTTCAGGCTCAGGCAGTCCTCGGCCGTGTTGGCGCCGCGTTCGGGATCTGAATCGGGGTCCTGGATGCACCGCGGGCCGGGGCGGGTGGCGTCGCGCTCCCCCGGCCATCCCGGCGCGGGAGCCGGCGCGGCGAACCGCATCGCACCCACCGGCGCGGCGGCGTACGGAATCCCGGCGAACAACCGATGGTCGGATACCACTGCGCCGCGCAAGGTTCCGGCCGCGGTCTGGACCAGCGCCTGGTCCGACCCCTGAGCGTGGCCCTGTGGATGGCCGGGCGTCACCGCCTGCCCGCCACCGCGAACACAGCCTGCAACCAGCATCGCCAGCATTGCCAGCATTGCGACGGCGCACCGCCCTGACCGCATGGCAGTGAGCGTACGGGGCCGATCGGAAAAATCCTCTCCCTTACGTGGCGGCGATCACATATGGTGGCAATTGACACCCGTCAAGTACCGGTCACGTGAGGAGTCTGTATGAGCGCGCCGACGATGGACGACGCCGCGAAGGTGCTCGCCGACCCGACGGCTTATGCCGACGACGCGCGCCTGCACACCGCGCTGACCCATCTGCGCGCGAACAATCCGGTGGCGTGGGTGGACAACGCGCCCTACCGTCCCTTCTGGGCGATCACCAAACACGCCGACATCATGGCCGTCGAGCGGGACAACGACCTGTTCATCAGCGAGCCACGGCCATTGCTGGCCACCGCGGCAGCCGACGACCTCGCCAAGCAACAGCTCGAGGCCGGCATGGGCCTGCGCACGCTGATCCACATGGACGATCCGCACCACCGCAAGGTTCGGGCGATCGGTGCAGATTGGTTCCGCCCCAAGGCAATGCGTGACCTCAAGGTCCGCGTCGACGAGCTCGCCAAACGCTATGTCGACAAGATGCGCGACATCGGACCAGAATGCGATTTCGTCACCGCGATCGCCGTCGACTTCCCGCTCTACGTGATCATGTCGCTGCTCGGGCTGCCCGAGGATGACTTCGCTCGCATGCACATGCTGACCCAGGAGATGTTCGGCGGCGACGACGAGGAGTACCAGCGCGGCAAGTCCCTGGAGGACGGCCTGGCGGTTCTGTTGGATTTCTTCGCCTACTTCTCGTCGCTGACCGCGTCGCGCCGCGCCAACCCGACCGAGGATCTGGCCTCGGCCATCGCCAACGGCACGATCGACGGGGAGCCGCTGTCCGATGTCGATACCGCGTCCTACTACGTCATCGTCGCCAGCGCGGGCCACGACACCACCAAGGACGCCATCTCCGGCGGATTGCATGCGCTCATCGAGAATCCGGACCAGCTGGCCAGACTGAAGGCACAGCCCGAGCTGATGGGCACGGCGGTCGAGGAGATGATCCGGTGGTCCACCCCGGTCAAGGAGTTCATGCGTACCGCCACGGCCGACACCACCGTGCGCGGCGTGCCGATCGCCAAGGGCGACTCCGTGTACCTGGCCTATGTTTCCGGCAACCGTGACGAGGAAGTGTTCGACGCCCCGCACCGCTTCGACGTCGGGCGGGATCCGAACAAGCACTTGGCATTCGGATACGGCGTGCACTTCTGTCTCGGCGCGGCTCTGGCCCGGATGGAGATGAACAGCTTGTTCACCGAGCTGTTGAGACGGCTCGACTCCATCGAATTGGCCGGAACGCCACAGCTTTCCGCGACCACGTTCGTCGGCGGACTCAAGCACCTGCCGGTTCGCTACTCGTTGCGTTGAGGGGACGCCGTGGACCGGCGGTGGGTGGCCAGAAAGCCGTCCACCGCGGCCCGCACGCACGTGGTGTGGTCGAAGTCCGAAAACGTGGTGAGCTTGCCCAACACGATCGGGCCGAGCAGCAGTGCGGCAGCCTGCGTGCGATCCACCTCGCCGAGTTCCGCCATGGCTTCGGGGCTGTCGAAGATCGCCTCGAACGGCGCCGCGTAGTGCTCGGCCACCCGATCGCGCAGGGTCCGCACCTCGGCGCTGTCGCCCGTCCGCGGGGGCGGTTGCTCGATGTCGCCGCCCAGCGCCAGCCATGACATGGCGGTGATGCTGATCGGCGCCTCGGCGATCGAGTCGGCCTGCGCCTGGACCAGCCCGATCAGACGGTCACGCAGCGAGCCATCCTCCGGCGGCATCGGCGCGGCCGGGATGAGTGCGCGAAATGCCGCTGCCAGCAGGTCATTTCCGCTCGGAAAGTGCCGATACAACGTCGCCCTGGCCACGTTCGCCGCCCTGGTGACCGCGTCGACGGTGACCGCGCTGGGCCCGCCCGATCGCAACAGCGCGGTCGCCGCCTCCAGCAGCCGGGCCCGGGACCGGGCCGGGCGCGGGTCACCGTTTTCGGCAGTCATTCGCCGTCCCACCTCCACCAAACACGCCTACCGTTCCGCCACGAGGCTAACGGTCCCAACTCAGATCGCGAGGAACTCCGCGGCCCGATGACCAATCATGGCAATGGTCGCGTGCGGGCCGCGACTGGTGATGGCCGGCATGATCGACCCGTCCACGACCCACAGGCCCTCGACTCCCAGCACCCGGCAGGTCGGATCGAGTACCGCGTCGGGCCCGGTTCCCATGGGCGCGGTCCCGGCCAGATGCTGCGATGTCGACCACGACGCATCACCGACTTTCGCTGTGTGACTTATCAATTCACGGGCCAGCTCGGCACCCCGGCGGAGTGTGTCGACGTCCGCTGCCACCGTGTCGTAGCGGTGCTCGATGACCGGCGCCACCGTCGGATCGGCCGACGCCAACCGGACCCGACCGCGCGAGTGTGGTCGCATCAGGGCCACACCCAGGTGCGGGAGTTCGGCGGGATCATGTCCAGGCCCGTGCACCATGGCGGCGAAACCGGCCGTGTACGGGCGAACCTCGATACCGTCGGCCGTGGTGAGCACGGCCTCCAACGGGGGCAGGTCATGCGTGGGCACCCAGGAGACCGGGAGTACCCATTCCGGATGGTCGACGGTGCGCATGCCCACCGGCAGGCCGGCCACCACCTCGACACCGAGCGCCTCGAGATCGGACGGTGGCCCGACACCGGACAGCAGCAGCAGGTGCGCGGACCCAATTGCACCAGAACACAGCACGATTCGATCAGCGCGGAGAACCGCACCGTCATCGCACCGGACCCCGACGGCCCGGTTCGCGCGGAACAACACCTGATGAACCCGGGTGTCGGTGTGCACCTCGAGGTTGGGTCGCTCCAGCGCCGGTTTCAGGTACGCACCGCCCGGCCCAACCCTGGTCCCGCCGTTGATGTTCAACGGAACCGCCCCGACCCCGGCGGGCAGCGCCGCGCCGGCATCCGAGCCGTTCAGATCCTCGATCCAACCGAACCCGGATCTGGTGGCGGCGTCGACGAATGACGCTGTACAACCGTCGAATTCGCGCACCCGCCGAACCGTGATCGGGCCGCTGCCGCCATGGAGTGCGGTGTCGAAATCCAGATCCGACTCGATGGCACGGAAATGCGGCAGCACATCCCGCCAACCCCAGCCCGGTACCGCCCAGGTGTCGAAGTCTGTGGGCAACCCCCGGCAGAAGTAGCCGCCGTTGACCGCACCGGAACCACCCACGACCGACCCGCGGATGATCTCGGTGTGCCTCGGCGGGTTCTCCGTCAGCACCGACGCGTAGTGGCGCACCACCGAGCTGGCCGTCCCGATCGGCAGCCGCAGACCGTCGGTGATCTGCGCCTCCACCCGCGGGTCACTGGGCCCCGGACCAGCCTCGACGACGGTGACGTTGCAGCCGGGATCGCCGGAAAGCCGTTCAGCCAGAATTGATCCGGCGCTTCCGGCACCGACGATCAGGACGTCCCGCACGCGAGGAGGACAAGATGGCAGTTGCAACTGGCTTTAGCTCCGCAGCTGCGGCTTGAGCGCACCCAGCTGGCGTTCCCGCACCACCCCGGTCCACAAGCCGATCCCATAGGCCAGGTCGTCCAGACGCTTCAGCAGAATATGGGCCAGCAGGCCCACCGGTTTGGTGTCGTCGTCGGCGTTGCCGCGCCGGCTCGCCCAGTCGACCACGCCGTCGAGCACCGCGGCCACCAGCACCGCGTGCCTGGCTCGCCGGAAAAACAGGGCGGCGATCAGGGCCACCGGCCAGTAGTGCCGGCAGATCGCCGAACACAGCTGCAGAGCCGCCGACCACAACCCGCGCGCGGTCACCGCGGCGACCTCGGTGGGCTCGGTGTCGACGGTACTGAGGGAGCGCGCGATGCGCCGGCCGGTGAAGATCGCGATCACCACGGAGCCCACATATCCGACGTACGACCCCATGGCCAGGAACAGCCACACCATCAACGTCCACCCGGAGATCACCACCGGGGCGGTCTTACCCGGGTGCCGGACGCTCAACGGTGCCGCGGACGTGCCGTAGAAAGCCTTGCGGTTGAACCACTCTCGCAGATCGGTCCGGTGGTCGTGGGCCACCAGCGCGATCGGCTCGTACCGTAGCCGGGCCCCGGACTCGACCAGCCGCCAGCAGAGATCGACATCCTCACCGGACTGCATGGTCTCGTCGAACCCGCCCACCGCGGCCAGCGCCGACCGCCGGCAGATGATGGCCGCACTCGGCACGTACGACACCGGACCGTAAGGCACCACCGGCGCCTCACGCACTCCGAGATCCAACGACGAACGAACGGCCTCGTACCGGGCCACTACATTGTCGGCCGTGTGCAGCCCGACGATGCGCGGCGCCACCAGCGCCACCGCCGGGTCGCAGAAGTGTCCGAGCAATGCCTCCAGCCACCCGCGCCGAGGCACCACATCGGAATCCAGGAACGCCACGAAATCGGTCCCGGACGCGGCCAGGCCGGTGTTGCGGGCGGCCGCCGGACCGTTGCTGCGGAGGTGCCGGAGCACCTGCACATCGCAGTGCATCCCGGCGAACTCCGATTGCGCGACGGGAACCGCCGAACCGTCGTCGACCACGATCACCCGCAGGCCCCGCAGAGCTGCGATCAATCGGTGCAGACCGGATACATTGTCGCGCACCGGGATAACGACCGTCACGTCGCGATGCGACGGCCCACTCGGCGGACGGGGATGGGCGACCGTGGCGTCGAGCAAAGTCCGTGCCAATTGCGCGCTCTGCGCATCATGCACTTCCAGGCGGCCACCGTTGAGCATGGTCTGCGCCGTCGGCGCCAACCGCAGCAACCGGGTCGGTGACCCGCCGAGCAGCGCGGCGCCGGCCCCGAGCACCTTGACACGGCGATCCACCTGGACGGCAAAACCGTCGGGCAGCCTCGGTCCGGTCATGTCAACAATCCGTTCCGGTCCGGCTGCCATCGCTTCATCCGGCGGGCGCAGCCGTTGACCATTTCAGCAAAGATACGCTCCCCCTCGGCAGCCGTGGCGGTTGTCGGGTCACCGAGCACCCCGACTTCGCTGACCGCTGCGATCCCGCCACTGCGCATCGCAGGCATCAGCTCGGCCAATGGGGCGGTGTTCCCCGCAGTCAGGTCGTCGGTCCAGACATCGCCGGGCGAAATATGTAGCAATACAGATGTTTCGGTATGCCCCGCGTGTGCGTCGGCACCCGCGGCGATGCACGGAACCCAGCCAACGTCGCGGCCCTCCTGGCGCAACAGGGCGACCGCTCCGGCCAGCGCCTCGACATTCCCCCCGTGACCATTGACGAAGACGAGTTTCGACGCCCAGCTCGACGCGGAGCGTCCGTACTCCACCAGCAACGACCGCAAAGCGGCGGTGCCGATCGACACCGTGCCGGGGAACCCCTCGTGCTCGCCACTGGCGCCGTAGTGGACGGGCGGCGCGACCATCCAGTCACCGTCCGGGCCGCCGTCGAGTTGCTCGAGAACCCCGTGGGCGACGGCCGCAGCGATACGCGTGTCGGTGTCCAGGGGCAGGTGTGGACCATGTTGCTCGGTAGAGCCCACCGGGATGATCAACATTGGCGACATGCTGCGTAGCTGTCTCGACGTTGAGTTCCCGAGCCCGCTGGGGAAAGCCACGTGCCGATCGTAGGCCGAATTCACCTACTGTGCGCCAATTGTTGGAGCACGGGCAGCAATTGATTTGCCTTAGCTTTCCCGACACGGGCCGTGAGCATCACGTACGTCTCTCCTGCCACCCCTGTCACGCCACACCGCGGGGCGCCGGGAGCAACCGTCAGGCGTCGGCGCGCGGAACGCCGAGCGCCCGGGTGAAGCCCTCCGGAACCAGGATGTCATCCGGCGTCAGGTCGTGGATCGAAGACTTGCCCAGCCCGCGCAGCGCGGAGTCGATGCCACCGCTGAGGATGTCCAACACGTTCTCGACACCCGCCTGGCCGTTGGCGGCCAGGCCCCACAGGTAGGCACGTCCGATCATGACGGCCCGGGCGCCCAGCGCCACGGCCTTGACGACGTCGCTGCCGCGGCGGATCCCGCCGTCCAGCAAAACCTCGACCTGATCCCCGACCGCGTCGGCGATGGCAGGCAGGCAGCGGATCGCCGCGGGGGTCCCGTCCAGGTTGTTGCCGCCGTGGTTGGAGACCGTGATCGCCGAAACACCCGCATCCACGGCACGTTTGGCGTCATCGACGCGCACCATGCCCTTGAGTAGGAAAGGACCGCCCCACTGCTCACGCAGCCAGGCGATGTCCTCCCAAGTCGGGGGCGGGGTGCCCATCCACTGCCCGTAAGCCTCGAAGAACGTCGGCCCCGGCTCGCCACGCCGGCCCTGGTTGGGCACACGCAGGTCAGGCGGACGCAGATGCTTGCCGAAGCTCCACAGCCAGCGCGGCTTGGTGAGCACCTCCGGGGACATCCGCAGCATCGTGCGCAGGTCCATTCGCTCCGGGATCTTCGGGCTACCCCAGTCCCGGCCGTGGCTGAAGCTCCAGTCGGTCGTGGCGATGAGCCCGACGGCACCCGCGTCCTTGGCGCGCTGCACGCGCTCGGCAATCTCGTCACGGGACCCGAGCCAGTAGATCTGGAAGAAGATCTTGTCGTTGACGGCGGTGACTTCCTCCATCGGCTTGCTGGCGAACGACGACAGCCCCATGGCGGTTCCGCGTGCCGCAGCCGCGCGGGCCACCGCCACCTCACCGTCGGGATCAACCGCCTGCACACCGGTCGGCGAGATGATGACCGGCATCGAAATGTCTTGACCCATCACGGTTGTCGCCATCTCGCGCTTCTCGGTGGCACCCACCACGTGCGGCGCGAAGCCGAGTTCGGCGAACGACTCGACGTTGTCGGTGACCGTCACGCCCTTCTCGCTGGCAGAGATCAGCGACGAGTAGGCAGACTTGGGCAGCCGCTTCTTGGCCCGCTGCTGGGCGATGGCGACGGTTTCGAACCAGGTATCACGGGCCATGGATTACACCGGACTTTCGTTACAGATTCGGGCGGGGGGCTTGGTCAGCAACTTGAGTGCCACCGGCCCCTGCTTGGTACCGCGGGAGTGGTCACCGCTGGGTTTGGGTTTGATGCGCTCCTGCGCCAGGGCGGGCTCGCCCCAGCCTTCGACGCACTCGGGATCCGGTCCGTCCATCGGCAGACCGGTGAAGAACTTGGCTGCCATGCAGCCGCCGCGGCAGGCGTCGTAGTGCCCGCAACCGCTGCAGGCGCCGGCCGACTGGGGCTCGCGCAGCTCGCGGAACAACGGGGAGTTCTGCCAGACGTTCTGGAAGCCAGCCCCAAAACCGGTGTCTTCCAGGATGTTTCCGGCCAGGAACTTGTCGTGGATGGCGAACGGGCAGGCGTAGACATCGCCCACCGGGTCGATCAGGCACACCACCCGGCCGGCACCGCACAGGTTCAGACCGGCCAGCGCGCCGGGCTCGCCCAGGCCCGACAGATGGAAGAACGAGTCACCGGTCAGCACCCGCTCACCGTGGGCGACGAGCCAGTTGTACAGCTGACGCTGCTGGTCCGGGGTCGGGTGCAACTCGTCCCAGACATCGGCACCGCGGCCCGACGGGCGCAGCCGGGTGATCCGCAGCGTGGCGCCGTACCGGTCGGCCAGCGCCTTGAATTCATCAAGCTGGTCGACGTTGTGACGGGTCACCACAACTGAGATCTTGGCATCGGAAAAGCCTGCGGCAGCAAGGTTTTCCAGCGCGCGCACGGCCATGTCGAACGAGCCCTTGCCGCGCACGGCGTCGTTGACCTCGGCGTTGGCGCCGTCCAGGGAGATCTGCACGTCGACGTAGTCGCTGGCAGCGAGCTTCGCGGCGACCTCGGGCGTGATGCGCACACCGTTGGTGGAGAACTTGACCCCGACATGGTGCTCGGTCGCGTAGTCGACCAGTTCCCAGAAGTCCGGGCGCACAGTGGGTTCGCCACCGCCGATGTTCACGTAGAACACCTGCATGCGTTCCAGCTCGTCGATGATGTCCTTGCACTGCTCAGTGGACAGCTCGCGCGGATCCCGCTTGCCCGAGGAGGACAGGCAGTGCACGCACGCCAGGTTGCAGGCGTAGGTGAGCTCCCAGGTCAGGCAGATCGGGGCGTCGAGTCCGTGCTCGAACTGCTCGACGAGCCTTGGCACAGGTGCAACAGAAGTCATTGTGAATTCCCGGGGATGAGCATCTTCGAGGACACCAGCACACTCAACGCGTGCAGGTAGGGGCCTTGGTCGGAGTCTGCGATACCGGCCGCGCGGCACGCGGACCGGGCGTCGGGGTGATCAGCCAGAGAGTTGACCACCTCGACGACCGTCCGGTTCTTCAGAAACGACAGCTTGCGGGTTCCGAAGTGATACAGCAGGGCACCGAACGGCTCCGGCCGCACCGCCACCTGGTGGTGCAACCGCCAGCTGACATCAGGGTCGAATACGACGCCGGTGCGCCCAGCCATATCGGCAACCTCTGCGGACACCGTCAGTAGACCCCGCACATACCGTCGATCGAGACCTCTTCGACGAGCGTCTCGGTGACGAGCTGGGTTTCGGTTTCAACCTGCGGGTTCTGATCCATGAATCGCACCTTTCCTGCAACTGTGGGTCTCGACAATTGTGACCTGAGTCGCAAGAATATGGCATCGAGTGCACAAATGGAAGGGCGGGTTTCATGCGGCAGGCATCCGGGCCCCGCGTCGGTCGGCGCCCGTCCACCACGCAGGATCACATCACCGACGTCGCGCTGGCCCTGTTCGCCAGCCGAGGCTTCGACGAGGTGAGTGTCGACGACGTGGCCAAGGCCGCCGGGATCGCGCGGCGCACACTGTTCCGCTACTACGCCTCCAAGAACGCCATCCCCTGGGGAGACTTCGACGCCCACCTGCAACATCTGCGTGAGCTGCTCGACTCCCTGAGCACCGAGATCTCGCTGGCCGAGGCGCTGAGGGAAGCTCTGCTGTCGTTCAACACCTACGACGACCAGGAGATGGCCCAACACCGACGACGCATGCGAGTGATCCTGGAAACCGCTGGACTGCAGGCATATTCGATGACCATGTACGCCGGCTGGCGTGAGGTCATCGCGGCCTACGTGGCACGGCGGATCGGCGCCGCACCCGGCGATCTGATGCCGCAGACCGTGGGCTGGCTCATGTTGGGCGTCGCACTGTCGGCGTACGAGCACTGGCTCGCCGATGAGTCGGTCGCCCTGGCAGATGCCATCGCCGACGCCTTCGAGGTGACGCGGCCAGGACTGGAGGCCCTAGCCCCGCGGTAGCTCGTCCCACACGCAGGCCAGTGCCGCCGGACCGGCCGGACCGAGTTTCCCGGTGAGCATGACGGGCGCCTGCGACATGAAACGTGGTGTGCTGCCGCGATGTATGTCGGCGGCATGTGCCGTGAACGGATGGACGACATACATGTCACCGGGCCGGCCCGTGGCATGGGCAACCGGACGGGTCCGGCTCACCTCGTCCACCAGCGCGCCGGCTTCGATGAAGTCGATCGGCTCCGGCCCCAGCGCCCGGGCGACGTCGCGATGTGAACCGACCCGGATGCGCGTCGGCGCATCGTCGGGCCCCACCTCGGACAGCAGCGTCAGCACCAACAGCGTGCTCGGGCGACCACTGACCGCCCATTCGCCTCCCGGCAGTGGGGTGTTGGCGTCGACGTGCCACCCCCGGTCCTCCGCGGGCGGATCGACCGGAAACCGGACCGGGATGTTGCCCAGGGCACCGCGCGGTAGCCAACCCCCGGTTCCGCAGATCCGGTCCAGGGCATCGGCGAGCGGGGCGCTACTCACCACCTGCCGGAACGGGCCCGCGCCGGTGAGATCGGCCGCCCACACCACGGGGTTCTTCCACGACGCCGGTTCATCTGGGGACAGCCCGATCTGCCGCCAGAGCAGATCCCTGGCCGCATCGGCGATTTCGGCCGGGACGGCCTGCGCGATCTTGACGAACCCGTCCCGCTGGAATACGTCGATGTTCACCACGCCGACCACCATGACGCACCCCGCCCGGCCGCGGCCAATGATTTTCCGGCGAAAATTTCTTCGCACAACCCCGTCGGAGTTCGGTCCCCGGCGACGACGATAAGGGTGTGAGCGCCGAAACTGACGCTCCGCGGGTACTGCTGAGGTGCTACGACGAGGCCCTGCCAGCGGTGTACGGCTACTTCGTACGACGCTGCGGTGACCGCGGAACCGCCGAAGACCTGACGTCGGAGACGTTCCTGGCCGCCATGGACGCGGCCCGCAGACCGTCGCCGCCGCCCATCTCGGTGCCCTGGTTGATCGGGGTGGCCAGGCACAAACTCGCCGACCACTACCGTCGGCGGCACGATCGGCTCACCGTGCCGGTAGCCGAGCTGCCCGAACCGGTGGACCCGGTGGACGACTGGGATGCCGAGTTGGATCGCATTGTCGCCGAATCGGTTTTGGCCCGGTTACCCGAACATCACCGCACCGTCCTCGTCCTGCGCTACCTCGACGACTGCACGGTGGGTGAATGCGCCGAGCTGATCGGCCGCACGGTACACGCCACCGAGGCCCTGCTGGTGCGGGCCCGCCGCGGCGGCGATCCCCTATCTGGCCGTACCCGACGCCCGCGCTGCCATCGCCTGGTACATCGAAGCCCTCGGGGCCGTACAGATCGGCGAACCGGTGGTCATGGACGACGGACGCATCGGCCACGCCGAACTCGAGCTGGGCGGCGGGGTGTTGTACCTGGCCGACGAGTACCCAGAGTTGGGCCTGAAGGCACCTGCACCACAGGCCAATTCGGTCAGCCTGATGCTCCAGGTGCGCGACACCGATGCCACCCTGGAGCGGGCCAGGAACCTGGGGGCACTCGTACAGCGTGAGCCCTACGAGAGCTACGGCACCCGCAATGCGGCGATCATCGACCCGTCCGGCCACCGCTGGATGCTGACCGGGGCGGCGACCGGAGCCGTCACCCCCATCCAGCACGGCGACGTCGGCTACGTCTCGGTCTGGGCACCCGACATCGCGCGTGCCGCCCGGTTCTACGGCCACGTGCTGGGCTGGACCTTTGACCCGGCCACCCGGCAGGTCACCAACACCGAACAGCACATCGGCATCTTCAACGCCGACGGCCCGTCCACCCTGTTCTGCGCATACGCCGTGACCGATCTGGACGGGGCCCGCCAGGCCATCCTGGCAGGCGGCGGCCAACCCGGGGAGACCCACGAGTTCGACTTCGGCACCGTGCTGGACGCCACCGACCCGGCCGGAACCGCCTTCGCGGTGTTCCAGCCGACCTCCGTCATCCCCCGCCCCAAGCTCAATGGTGCTGGGCCGGGCGAGCTTTCGTACATCACCTACGAAGTAGCCGACTCGACGGCGTTCAAGGCGTTCTACAGCCGGCTGTTCTTCTGGACCTTCGAATCCGGCCGGGTCGACGACGGCTGGGGGGTGCAGGGCAGCCAGCCGATGTCCGGCATGGCCGGCGGCGCGGCACGGGCCGTGACCGTGCCGATGTGGACCGTCGCCGATATCGATGCCGCGGTCAGCCGCGTCGTCGAGGCCGGCGGCACGGTGTTGCAACAGCCGTCACGACAGCCCTACGGACTGATGGCCGAGTGCACCGACGACCAGGGCGGCCGCTTCTACCTCGGCCAGTTCTAGAGCGGTTTGTGGAGTTCTGGCCGCACCCAGCGCGGCTGAAACTCCACAAATCGCAGGGAAAGTCAGCCCAGGACGTCGGAGATGGGGGCGCCTGCGGCGATCTTGCCGCGGGCCTTCATCACCTTGCCGGGCATGCCGCCGCCGACCACACCGACCACGACGCCGTTGCGCTCGTAGAAGGCCAGGAACTTGCGGCCGTCGTCCTCGACCACGTGCACGACATCGTCAGCCTCGGGCTCGCCCAGGCACTGGATCTTGACGTCGTACTGATCGCTCCAGAAGTACGGCACCGACACGACGGGCGAGGCCTCCTGGCCCAGCATGGCCGGCACCATCGCCCGCGCCTGATCGGCAACGTTGCTCCAATGCTCAACGCGCGCTTGGCCACCCACGTGATCACGCCACGAGGCGACATCGCCGATGGCCCACACGCCCGCGGCACTGGACCGGCCGACCTCGTCGCACACCACACCGTTGTCCAGTTCGATCCCGCTGCCCTCCAGCCACTCGACCGCCGGGTGGGATCCGATGCCGACTACCACGAGATCGGCGTCCAGCTCGGTGCCGTCGCCGAGCACCACCTGCTCGACCTTGTCGGCGCCCCGCACCTCGGACACCCCGACGCCGCAGCGCACGTCGACGCCTTCGGCCTGGTGCAGCCGGGTCACCAACGCACCGATCTGCTCGCCCAGCACCGAAGCCAGCGGTGTCGGCTGCGGCTCCACCAGCGCCACCTCGACACCCAGCTTGCGCAGGCTCGCGGCCACCTCGCAGCCGATGAAGCCAGCTCCGACCACCACGGCACGTTGGGCCTTCCCGGCGTGCTCGCGCAGGGCCATGCTCTCGTCGTAGGACCGCAGCACGTGGATGCCGGCCAGATCGCCGAAGGACCGGATGCGCCTGGGCACCAGTCCGGTGGCGATCACGAGCTCGTCGTAGGCCACGTCGCTGCCGTCGGCGAGCTTCAACGTCTTGGCGGCGGTGTCCACCGACTGCGCGGCCGAGCCGAGCCGCAGCGTGATGTCGTTCTCGGCGTAGAACTCGGCCGGCTTGAGCGTGACGTCGTCGGTTTCGGCACGCAGGACTTCCTTGGAAAGCGGCGGCCGATCGTAGGGCAGATGGTCCTCGTCGCTGACGATCGTGATGGGCCCGGCGCACTCCGACCGGCGCAGCTGTTCGGCCGTCCGGGCCGCAGCCAAGCCGCCGCCGACGATGACGATGCCCGCCGCTGAACCCGTAGAAGTAGTCACGTGGGGTTTTTACACGATCGGGGTTAAGCGTTGTAGGGCACCCTACGTTTGCGCAGGCCGATGACCTACCGCCGATTTTGCTCCTCGCGTGCGCGGCGTCACGACCGGCCCCGGTCGATGACATTGGTGAGCACCACGATGCTCTCGCTGCGCTCGATACGGGCCGTTGATCGGATGCGCTCCAGCGCCTCCTCAAGGTGGCGCATGTCGCGTGCCAACACGTGCAGGATGGCGTCCGCGGTACCGGTCACCGTTGCCGCACTGACCACCTCCGGGATGTCGATCCAGGCTGCGCGCAACTGATCCGGCGAGATGGTGCCTTGGCAGAACACCTGTACATAGGCCTCGGTGCTCCAGCCGAGCACATTGCGGTCGACCACGGTGGTGAAGCCGCGGATCACCCCGTCGGCGACCATGCGGTCCACTCTCCGCTTGACCGCGGGCGCCGACAGATTCACCCGCTGCCCGATCTCGGCGAACGTCGCCCTGGCGTGCTCGGTGAGTGCGGCCAGAATCCGCTCGTCGGTGTCGTCCAGACGCTCCACATCGACCTCCACGCAACAAACCATCGCCGTGACGCGACTTGTGCAATATATCCCCATACATGACGCAACAGGCAGCGATTGATTGCGTCACCTGCGCTTCTTATCGTCGATTCATGACGATTTCCGAGGAAGTCATGCCCGACGCTGCGCCCGGGAGCGGCGCGGCGACACCGACACGGTCCGCGACAACCCGCCACTACGCCATGACCGCCCCCGAGTACTTCACCGTCGAATACGCCATCAACCCGTGGATGGACACCGCCACGCCCGTCGACACCGCGCTCGCACTGGCCCAGTGGGACACGCTGCGCCGGGTGTACGCCGACCTCGGCCACACCGTCGACCTGGTGACACCGCGCGACGGCCTGCCCGACATGGTCTACGCCGCCAACGGCGGCTTCCTGGTCGGGGACACCGCGGTGGTGGCCCGTTTCGCCTACCCGCAGCGGGCCGGCGAGGCGGATGCCTACGCCGAGTGGATGGCCGAGGCCGGCTACCGCCCCGTCCGCACCGACCACGTCAACGAAGGCCAGGGCGACCTGCTGCTCGTCGGGTCAAACCTGTTGGCCGGATACGGTTTTCGCACCGACCGGCGCGCCCATGACGAGATCGCGGCCATCACCGGCCTGGACGTGACCAGCCTGGAACTCGTCGACCCGCGCTTCTATCACCTCGACACCGCGTTGGCCGTGCTCGACGACTCGACGATCGCCTACTATCCCCCGGCCTTCAGCGACGACGCCCGAAGGCATCTTGCCGAACTGTTCAGCGACGCCATCGAAGTCGGCTCGGCCGATGCGTATGTCCTCGGCCTCAACGTGGTGTCCGACGGCCACCACGTCGTGATGCCCGCGGCCGCCTCCGGATTCGCGGGCCAATTGCGCCGGGCCGGATTCGAGCCGGTCGGCGTCGACCTGTCCGAACTCCTCAAAGGCGGCGGATCCGTCAAATGCTGCACCCTGGAGCTACATCCATGACCATGCTGGACAGTGTGGACAACCAGGCCACCCCGGATTCTGTGACCGCCTCGGCGATCGCGCTCGACGATCGCTATGTCGCCCACAACTACTCGCCACTGCCGGTGGTCGCGGAAAGCGCCGAGGGAGCCTGGATCACCGATGTGACCGGCCGGCGCTACCTCGATTGCCTGGCCGCCTATTCGGCGGTCAACTTCGGACACCGCAATCCCGAGATCATCGCCGCCGCACACGCCCAACTGGACCGGCTGACCCTGGTGAGCCGCGCCTTCCACTCCGACCGGCTCGGTCCGTTCGCGCAGGCACTGGCCGGATTGTGCGACAAGGACATGGTGCTGCCGATGAACAGCGGCGCCGAGGCTGTCGAGAGCGGCATCAAGGTGGCCCGCAAGTGGGCCACCGACGTCAAGGGGGTGACTGCAGAAACATCCAACATCGTGGTGGCGCACAACAACTTCCACGGCCGCACCACCACGATCATCAGCTTCTCCGATGACGAGTCCGCGCGCCGCGGCTTCGGCCCCTACACACCCGGGTTCCGCTCGGTGCCGTTCGGGGACCATCGGGCGCTCGCCGACGCGATCGACGCGAACACCGCCGCGGTGCTGATCGAGCCGATCCAGGGTGAGGCGGGCATCATCGTCCCGCCCGCCGACTTCCTGCCCCGGGTCCGCGAGATCTGCACCCGCAACAACGTGCTGATGATCGCCGACGAGATCCAGTCCGGCCTGGCCCGCACCGGACGCACCTTCGCCTGCGAACACTGGGATGTGGTTCCCGACGTGTATCTGCTCGGCAAGGCTCTCGGCGGTGGCGTGGTACCGCTGTCCGCGGTGGTGGCCGACCGCGACGTACTCGGCGTGCTGCACCCCGGCGAGCACGGCTCCACATTCGGCGGCAACCCACTGGCCACAGCCATCGGCACCACCGTCGTCGGCATGCTGCGCCGTGGCGAATTCCAGCTCCGTTCAACCGAACTCGGTTCCCACCTGCACGAGAGACTGCGGTCGTTGATCGGGCACGGCGTGACGGCCGTGCGGGGCATGGGATTGTGGGCGGGGGTGGACGTCGACCCCGCTCTGGGCAACGGTAAACAGCTCGGAACGGCGCTGGCCGAACGCGGCGTATTGGTCAAGGACACCCACGGCTCGACCTTGCGGTTCGCCCCACCCCTGGTGGTGACCGCCGACGAGCTCGATTGGGCCGTTGACCAATTCGCCGACACCCTGGCCCGACCGAGCGCTTAGCCCGCATCAGGGACCCGCCGGCACGCCGGGGGCGGCACAGGGAACTCCATTCTGCCGGTGATTCAGAAGTCCGGCAGCACTGAGCGTCTCGTCGACGGCGCCGGCATCATCGTCACCGCCTGGCGGGTCGACTACCTGCAACCCAGCAGCGACGTCGTCCCGTGGCCGGTCCACGCAAAGAATTGCGAGCCCGTTGGCCGCCGCGATGCCTAAGTCCGGGTCTGCGCTTCGACGGCCGGCGTGCTCAGGCCGGGAATGACGAGCGTCCGGAGTACCCGAAGTCGGACAGCAGATTCACCCCGTTGATGGCGCGGGAGCGGGCAGAGGCGAGATAGCTCACGCTCCAAGCGATGTCGTCGGCAGAGTTGACAGGGAACTCGGAGATGTCATCGAAGGAATCGATTCCCATTCCGCGACGGGCCATGGGGGTGTCGACGATCGACGGGCACACACTGTTGACCCGGATGCCGAAATCGTCGAATAGCTCGACGGCGAGTGCACGCGTGAGCTGGACCAGGGCGCCCTTGGAGGCGTTGTACGCCAGCATTCCCCTGGCGGCCACGAATCCCGAATCCGACCCGATCAGGGTGATCGACGGGTCGGTGGCCCCGATGAGGTGCGGCACTGCGTGTTTCACGAGGTGGAAGACGCCGAGTACGTTCACGTCGAGCACCCGCCGGAAACTCTCCGAGGTGACCTCCCCGAGTGCGGCACCCATTTCGCCTTCGATTCCCGCGCTGGCGACCACGGCATCGAGTCCACCCAGACGCGTTGCAAGCGCACCAACAGCGACGCCGACGGCACGCTCGTCGGCCACATCGGCGACGTGGAACTCGATTGCGTGCCCTTGATCGCGTAACTCACCACTGAGCGCGCGGCGTATCGATTCTTCACTGCGAACGATGATTCCGACGCGAGCCCCGTTCTCGGCCCACAGCCGCGCCACCGCCGCCCCGATGCCCGAGGCGCCTCCGGTGATGATGATCCGACACGGCACTTCGACACTGTCCATCACTATCTCCTCTGGGTGGTCTCTTCGACGAACGCCTTCACGGCACAGCACCACCTAAACGATGCGTCATATTTCTGCACGCATCGACTAGAAACCGACGCAATCGTATGATTGCATGATCTGCATCACTCTAGGAAGGGAAATGCCGTGACGGTTACTGCGACTGCTCCAGTACTGAACTACGAGCAGCTGCTCGCCGCGATCGTGTCGACGACCGGAGGCAGAGAAATCCGTGATCCTGCGACCGGCGCCGTGGTCGGTCATGCCCCGCGTCACTCGGTCGCCGACCTGCAGGCCGCGGTGGCCGCCGCCCGTTCAGCGCAGCCCGCCTGGGGTGAGCTCTCGCACGGCGAGCGCAGCGAATTACTGGTTAGCGCTGCCGATGCGGTCGATGCGAATGCTGTAGCGCTGGCCGAGCTGCTATCGCGTGAGCAGGGCAAACCGCTCAACGGTCCGAACGCACGCTTCGAGGTTGGTGCCTGCGCGATGTGGTTGCGCACGACCGCAGCCTTCCCGATCGAGCCGGAGGTGCTGGTCGACGACGACGGCGGCCGGGCCGAGCTGCACTACAGACCGCTCGGTGTGGTGGGTGCGATCGGGCCGTGGAACTGGCCCATGATGATCAGCGTCTGGCAGCTGGCGCCCGCACTGCGGATGGGCAACACAGTGGTGCTCAAACCGTCGGAGTACACGCCCCTGTCGGTTCTCGCACTGACGCACGTGATCAACAGCGCGATGCCGGCGGATGTGCTGCACGTCGTTTCCGGCGGACGCGATGTCGGCGAGGCCTTGTCGGCCCACCCTGATATCGACAAGGTCATGTTCACCGGCTCAACGGCGACCGGTAAAGCCATCATTCGTTCCTCTGCGGACACAGTGAAGCGTCTGACACTCGAACTCGGCGGCAACGACGCTGGGATCGTGCTGCCCGATGTCGACCCCCAGGCGATCGCCGAGGACTTGTTCTGGGGCGCCTTCATCAATACCGGCCAAACCTGCGCTGCCCTCAAGCGGCTGTACGTCCACGACGACGTGTACGGCGACGTCTGCGCCGCCCTGGTCGAGGTCGCCAAGAACATGCCGATGGGAGTGGGCCTTGACGAGCAGAACGTACTGGGCCCGCTGCAGAACAAGGCCCAGTACGACATCGTGTCGAACCTGGTGCGCGCCGCCAAAGACAGTGGCGCGACTGTGCTGGTCGGCGGCGAACCCGACGCGCACCAACAGGGGTTCTTCTACCCCACCACGTTGATCGCCGATATCGACAACTCCAATCCTCTTGTCGCCGAAGAACAGTTCGGTCCGGCGTTGCCGATCGTGCGGTACACAGAAATCGAGGAGGCCATCGAGATGGCCAATGCCCTCGACGTCGGCCTGGGGGCCTCGGTCTGGTCGTCCGATCCCGAGGCTGCCCGGCAGGTCGCAGCCCGCCTGGAAGCCGGCACCGTGTGGATCAACAAACACGGCGCCGTCGATCCTCGGGTGCCGTTCGGCGGCGCCAAGCAATCCGGATACGGCCTGGAGTTCGGGGTCGAAGGCCTCAAACAACTGGGTGCGCCCCAGATCATCAGCTTCTGATACAGGCCCGCTGCTGGGCACCTGACCCAGGGTCCAGCAGCGCCCTCGTCTCGGGTCAGCGCCGGCCACCCGGTGCTGCCGCACGCGTGCACCTCCCAGTCGGCTGCAGCGATGGGGGTGGCGTCCCAGACCGGAACGGTGACCCCGGGCAAGGCCGCCGGCTTCGTCATCATCGACCAGGATCTGTACAGCGTCGACCCTCACGACATTCACCACACCGCAGTTGAGTACGCACACTTCGCCGGGCGCAGGGTGTACGAGCGCGCCGAAGCGATACGGTAGCCGGCCCCGCCCGCGGGCGGATGTATAGCATCGAAGGAGCGACAGCTGCGACCGGGCGCCGACGCCGCCTGCTACCCGTGTCAGGTGGTAGATCGACTGGCCGGCGAGGTGCCGGGTGAGGCAGGCGTCATCACCGCACGAGGAGGATGACTGGTGACAGTGCAAACGCAACACGACGAACCCAAACTGTCGTTGCGCGAACGCAATCGCCTACGGACCCGGCGCGAGTTGCTCGACGCCGCCCTGGAGGTCTTCGCCGAGGTCGGTTTCGGCTCGGCGACCGTGGAGAAGATCGCCGAGCGCGCCGGCGCCGCCAAAGGCACCCTCTACACCTATTTCCCCCAGGGACGCGAACAGCTGTTCTGCGAACTCTACGAAGAGATCAACAACGAGCTCATCGACAAGGCGACCGAAATCTACTCCGGTGCCGACGGTGGAGACTTCTCCAGCCGACTGGTGGCCATGAGCGAGGCTGTCGTCGATGTCGCCGAACGCCCGATGCTGGGCCGGTTTTACGCCATCGACGACCCGTCACTTGACCAGGCTCTGCCCCCGGTGCGCGGGCACGCCTCCAGCGTCATCGCCCAACACATCGCCGAGGATTACGCCGCCACCGTATCCCGACGGCCGCGATCCCGATCGGCCGTGGCGCCGGAAAGCATCGCCATGCTGCTCACCGGCGCCCTGACTGCGGCCCTGAACACGGTCGCCCGGGGCACTCAATCCCGCGACGACGTGTGCCGCGCCATCGCCGCCGTGGCCGCGGGACTGACGTCGTCAAGGTAACGACCTGTTGTCGGCACATTAAATCTGACGGTTTCGTTCAATAAATGTTCATTCCGTCTTGACTATGCACGGTCCGATCAGTGATGCTGATCATACGGCGCCGAACGTGAGCGCCATCACCCGCTCCCCGACACCGGGTCGACTTCTCGTGGAAAGACAGTCACCATGTCCGCTGACGCAGCCAGTTCCGCAACCACCGCCGTGCGCGAGGCACTACCCGCCTTCGGACTCCAAGAGGGCGACCTCACGCTGGTGAAATACCGGGAGAACCACGTTTTCCGACTTGTGCACCGGCGAGGCGAATTCGCCGTTCGCCTCCATCGTGCGCAGTACAACAGCACAGCGGCGATCAACGCCGAACTCGAACTGCTCAACCAACTCGCCGTCCACGGCTTCACGGTGCCCGGCGTAATCAAGGCCGCCGACGGCGACCTCCACACCTCGACGACCCACAACGGCACCACCAGGACAGTCAGCGTCTTGACTTGGATCCCCGACGCCGCACCCCTCGGTGACATCGAAAGCGCCTTCGACGGCACATCAAAAGTCACGCCGGACCACTTCCGCCGCGTCGGCGAACTGGCGGGCCGGCTCCACAACCATCTGAGCGCACACGGCACCGACCTGAGCCGACTCCGGCCCCGTTGGGACTTCGACGGCTTGGTGGGTCCGCACGCGGTCTGGGGCGACCCATTCGCGCTGCCCGAAATCGCCTCGGCGCGGCCGCTTTTGAACGATGCCGTCGCCAAGATGCAGCATCACCTCGCCCGCGTCGGCACCAGCCCAGAGAACTTCTCGCTCATCCACGCTGACTTCACCCCGGAGAACGTCCTGCTCGCCGGCGAGGACTTGGTGCTGATCGACTTCGACGACTGCGGCGCCGGCTGGCACCCGTTTGAACTGGCGACCATGCTGTTCTGGTTCCAGCCCCACCCTGGCTACGGCCAGCTCAAGGATGCACTCCTCGATGGGTACGCCCATGCTCGCGGGCAAATCGAGGACGAGCTGCTCACCGCGATGCTGCTGGCGCGAGGGTTGACCTACCTCGGATGGGCTGCGGCCCGGCGCGGTGACCCCACCGCCGAGTTCATCGCCGAGCACCTCGTCCCCCAGGTCACGGAGAACGCTGCCCACTACCTCGCGGTCGCCACCGCCCGCTAAGGGCACCACCGCCGCCACCGCCCAACCTACGGGCGCCACGACTACCACCAAAGGTTCGCCATGACAGCACTGCACCCCACTCTCGAGACACGACCGCCATCGGAAGCCTCGGATCTTCTGCTGCGCCGCCAAACGGTTCTGGGACGCCACACCCCCCTGTTTTACCGCGAACCCCTCCAGATCGTGGCAGCGCGCGGCGTCGAGGTCACCGGGTCCGACGGCCGGACCTACCTCGACGCGTACAACAACGTTCCGCACGTCGGCCACTGCCACCCCGCGATCATCGAGGCGATCAGCCAACAGATGTCCACAGTCAACGTGCACAGTCGCTACCTGACCGACACCCCCATCGAATACGCAGAGCGGTTGCTGTCGCTTTTCCCCGCCCCGCTGGACATGATGTTCTTCACCAACAGCGGCTCCGAGGCCAACGACCTCGCGCTGCGGCTGGCACGGTTCCACACCCGCAGCACCGGCGTCTTGGTCAGCGACCACAGCTACCACGGCAACACCCAAGCGCTGGTCTCCCTCACCACCGGCCTGCCCACCTCCGAGCCGCTCGGCGCCCACATACGCACCTTCACTGCCCCCGACAACCTGGACCCGTCCTTCTCTGTCGAGGACGCACTGCTCCAGATCGACCACGCCATCGCCGAGCTGCAGCGGACCGGCCACGGCGTGGCCGCGGTGCTGTTCGATCCGCTGTTCTCCACCGAGGGATTGCCACAACTGCCCCCCGGATACCTCGACGGCCTGTGCGCGCGTGTCCGCCAAGCCGGCGGCCTGGTGATCGCCGACGAAGTGCAAAGCGGACTCGGCCGCACAGCCGACTACATGTGGGGTTTCGAAGCCACCGGCTTTGTTCCCGATCTCGCCGTGCTCGGCAAACCAATGGGCAACGGATTCCCCCTCGGCGCCGTCATTGCTCCCGCCGATCTCATCGAGTCCTTCTCCGAGGCCAACCTCTACTTCAACACCTTCGCCACCTCCCCCGCCGCGGGCGCCGCCGGACTGGCAGTGCTCCATGTCATGGAAACCGAAAAGCTGATGCTGCGCGCGCAACAGGCATCAGCAATGTTCGCCGCCGGTATGCAGGATCTGGTCGACGGCGACGACAGACTCGTCGGTGTCCGCGGGGCCGGCATGTTCCTCGGCATGCAGTTCGTCGATCCCCACTCCGGTGAATCCGACGGCCCCACCGCGCGCGCCGTCGTCGAGGCCATGCGCGCCAACGGTGTCCTGATCGGGCGGGTCGGGCGCCGAGACGAAGTCCTCAAGATCCGACCGCCGCTGGCCTTCGACACCGACCACGCCGACTTCGCTGTCAATGCGTTCGCCAAGTCCCTCGCCCAAGTCCGCCGGTGACCACCTCATGATCACCGCAGCCAGCTCGCCAGTCCAATGCTGTTGCCGGACAAGGCGATCAGCCGAATCACGGCGATCACCCACGATACGTCCGTGGCGGAGCACACTGCTGGACCGAAGCCCACCCTAAACCGCGCAACGCCGCCGAAATCCTGCCCACCATTTCCTCCCGTGCAGCTCGAACGGCGCACACTCCACCGTGCGCCCTCCCAACTTCGTGCACACGAGACGGCTCGGCGCGCACCGGCGTCACGAGCCCGCGCTGCCCACGGCCCGCAACAAGCCGGCCGACAACCCCGCACAATCAGCCTTCGCCGCTTCCGCTGTCCGGCGGGACCGAGCCTCGCTCACCGAATCACCTGCGTGTCTGGACGGTCCGTATTTTCCGCACCGGGAAATTCTTCTCTGCACTGCCCTTTTCGTGCACCTTCACCCAGAAAGAGCTGTGATGAAACGACCCTTCAACGCCGCGCCGGCGGCGACGTCCGATCTAGCGACCAATACCCTCGGAGTGGGTGGTGTGGTCTTCCTGGTCCTTGCCGCCGTCGCGCCCCTGACCGGCATTGTCGTCATCGCCACACTGGGCATCGCCCTCGGCAACGGTGGCGGAATGCCCGCAGCATTCATCGTCACCACCGTCATCCTGTTGCTGTTCGCTGTCGGCTACGCCCAAATGTCGAAGAAACTGGTCAGCGCCGGCGGGTTCTACGCCGTCGTCGTGAAAGGACTGGGACGCCCCATGGGAGTGGCGGCCGGCTTCACCGCGATGCTCGGCTACAACTGCTTCGTCGCAGGAGCGTTGGGCGTCGGCGGGTTCTTCGCATCGACCATCATCGAGACGCTCACCGGCCTGTCTCTGCCCTGGTTCGTCTGGAGCATGATCGTGGTCGTTCTCATCTTCGTCTTCACGCGGCGAGGGATCGGGTTCAGTGCACGCCTCCTCGGTGTGTGTCTGGTTCTTGAGGTATCGATCTTGATCCTGCTCGATCTCCGAATCCTCGCCGCCACCGGATACTCCATGGAAGCGTTCGCTCCCCAGACCGTCACCACGGGCTCGGTCGGAATCGCTTTGCTGTTCGCCGCCAACGCCTTCGTCGGCTTCGAGGCGACCGGTCTGTTCGCCGAGGAAGCCAAGGACCCGCGTCGGACCATTCCGCGCGCCACCTACATCGCCATCACCTTCATCGGCGTCTTCGCCGCAGTCACCACCTGGGCAATCGTGAGCGCATTGGGTGTCGCGCAGGCGCAAAGCGCGGCGATCGAGCACCTGCCCACCGGAGATCTCGTCTTCATGCTCTCTGAGCAGTACCTCGGCACCTTCCTGACCAACACCATGATGGTGCTGTTGTTGGTCTCGCTTTTCGCAGCGATTCTGGCCCTGCACAATTCGGCCACCCGCTACATCTACGCCCACGCCCGCGTCGGCATCCTGCCGAGTGTGCTGGCCCGCACCCGAAACTCCAACGGGTGCCCGCAGAACGCGAGCCTTGCCCAGCTCAGCTTCGGCCTGGCGGTCGCGGCGATCTATTTTGCGCTGGGCCTGGATCCGATGACGTCACTGACGCCCTCGATGACCGGTTTCGGCACCCTGGCGATTCTCACGCTGCAGGCTCTTGCTGCGGCGGCGATCACGGTGTACTTCACCCGCACCCGGGACCCGCGGGTGGTGCGCGCGATCCTCGCCCCCGCCGCCGGCTCGCTCGGGCTGGCGACCGTTGTCACTTTGGCGATCGTGAACTTCTCGGTGTTGGCGGGTTCAGAAGACCCCGTGATCGGGCGGCTGCCATGGCTTTTGGCGCTCTGCCTGGTCAGCGGCGTGGCGACGGCGTTCTGGTTGAAGGCCCGCCGACCCACTGTGTACGCCAACCTGCGTGACGACATGGAGCGTTACGACCTCAGGCACGGCGACACGGCCGCAGTCCCGACCACAGTCCCCACCACGACTCCGCTGCAGTAAGGTTCTTCGCCCGGTCGCGGCCCGCTGCGACCGGGCGAGGTCGACCGACGGGCCCGGACAAACTCAACTATTCCGATGAAAGCGATTACCGCCAAACGGATGTCGTGCTCACCGCCGTCATCAGCCGTGATCGCTGCCCAATCCGTCGAACAACACACTGGTGACCGACGCTGCCAGCGCGCTCTCGTCGACAGCGCCACCGGGCTGGTACCACTCGGTGAGGGAGTTGACCATGCCGAAAATCAGTCTGCTGATGACGTCGGGAGCGATATCCCCCCGAAGCCGTCCCTCCTGCACCGCGTTCTGCACGAGCACCGCGATCCGGTCGTCGAGGTCACGGCGCCGCTGCAGTGCCTGCTGCTCCAGCGGGCTGTTCCCTCGCACCCGCAGCAGCAGCGTCACCGCCGGGAGGTGCTGCACCAAGATGGTCACCGACGCCTGCACAGTGGAACGCAACCGGTCGTATGCGTCGCTGCCGCCGACAGCCTGCTCACCGTCTGCCACCGCATCGGACAGCGCATCGAGGGCTTCGTCGAGGGCAGCCGCCAACATCGACTCTTTGCTGTCGAAATGATAGAAGACGGCCGATTTGGTGACTCCTAGCTCCCGCGCCAAGTCGCTGATCGAAGCGGCGTCATACCCCCGGCGGTTGAACAACCCGATGGCCTGCCGCAGCACGTCGTCACGGGTGTGGCCCGGTCGGCCGCGCGGGCGCCGCGGACGTGGCGCGGCGGCGCGGTCCGATTCAGCAGTCATACCGTTCATCGTTGCAGTCACGCGAGCCGAACGGTCACCCCGCCGCATGAACCTTGCGAAACTCGCGCGGACTCAGGCCGTAGGCGTTACGGAACACCCGCGAGAAATAGGCCGGGTCTGGGAAACCCCACCGGTGGCCGACATAGGCGATCGACAGGTGCCGGCACCCCGGGTCCACCAGATCGCGCCGGCACCGTTCCAGCCGTCGGGACCGGATCAGGCCCGACACCGAGGTTCCATCGGCCTCAAAAGCCTTCTGCACCAGCCGCACCGAGACGAAGTGGGCCTCGGCGATGGTCTTGCTGCCCAGGTCGGGATCATGCAGGTGATCGTCGATGTAGGTGGTGGCTTGCGCCAGGAGTTTGCGCTGCGCGGTGGAGGTCGCCGGATCCAGCGGGGCTTGCAACTGCTGGGCGAAGGCTGCCGTCACCAGATCCACCACAGCGTCGCCGAGGTGGTGAGCGATGACCGGCCGGCCGTCGCTGACGCCTGCGCTCAGGCCCCGCATCAAGGGCGCGATCAGCGAACCCAGCCCGGTGTCACCGGCGAGGCGCAACGCGGTCAGATCAGCCATTTGAGCTGCAGGCAGGCGTACCAGGGATCGTGGGAACATCGCGATCGTCATGCGAAAGTTGTCGCCGAAGGCGATTCGGTAGGGGCGCGAGGTGTCATATATCGCGAAGTCTCCGGCCCGCAAATGCGCTTGGCGCCCGCGCTGTTCGATGACGCACTCCCCGCTGACCAGCAGCCCGAACTTGTACAGCTCCGGATCGTCCTGCCGGATCAGCCGCGCCGTACGTTCGACCACTGCACACGAGGCGGCCACCTCCGCGAGAATCACCGCACCCAGATTTGTCGACTCCACGTCGCCGGAGAAGCCATGCCCGTTGTCGGCGCAGTGGGCGCGCAGGGGCACGAAGGTGCGGCAGATGCGTTCGCGCCAGTCGTCGAAATTCCGAGGTGCGACAGCCATATTCGCTTCCATTCGACCGCCCATCCATGTGACTACCGTCACCGTACTCACCGAATGTTCGGTCGGTCAAGTTTGGTGCGGCACAGTCCAAGTTC
Organism: Mycobacterium sp. DL99; assembly: GCF_004762045.1. GTDB lineage: Bacteria > Actinomycetota > Actinomycetes > Mycobacteriales > Mycobacteriaceae > Mycobacterium. The sequence continues at coordinate 1,448,284 of NZ_SJOM01000007.1, read as the reverse complement.
CGCCGCCGCCGATTGGCGACTGTATAGACCTGCACCACTAGCGAAGTGAGAATTCCATGCTGGACATGAGCCCACGCCCGGGCGATCTGGACCAAGTTGAAACGGTATCTGCCGACGAGTTGCGGGAGCTGCAGTTGGATCGACTGCAGTGCTCGACCCGGCACGCCTACGACAACGTTGCGCATTACCGCGCCTCGTTCGATGCCGCGGGGGTCCACCCCGACGACGTCAAGTCGCTCGAGGACCTCGCCAAGCTGCCTTTCACCACGAAAAGCGATCTACGAGAGAACTATCCGTTCGGCATGTTCGCCGTTCCCCGCGAGGACGTGGTGCGCGTGCATGCATCGTCAGGGACCACCGGGCGTCCGACTGTGGTCGGTTATACCGCTCAGGATCTGCACACCTGGTCAACGGTCGTGGCCCGCAGTATCCGAGCCGCGGGCGGCCGACGCGGGCACATCCTGCACAACGCTTACGGTTACGGCCTGTTCACCGGCGGACTAGGCGCGCACGCCGGCGCCGAAAAGCTCGGTTGCACAGTGGTTCCGGTATCCGGAGGCATGACTGAGCGACAGGTTCAGCTGATCCGCGATTTCCAGCCCGACATCATCATGGTCACGCCGTCCTACATGCTCTCGCTCATCGACGAGATGGAACGGCAAGGCATCGACCCCCGCTCAACATCGTTGAAAGTCGGCATCTTCGGGGCCGAACCGTGGACCAACGACATGCGCGCAGAGATGGAACAGCGCCTCGACATGCACGCCGTCGACATCTACGGCCTGTCGGAGGTCATCGGCCCCGGCGTGGCCAGCGAGTGCGTCGAGACCAAAGACGGTCTCACCGTGTGGGAGGACCACTTCTACCCCGAGATCGTCGATCCCGAAACGCTTCAGCCGGTGCCCGACGGCCAGGAAGGCGAGCTGGTCTTCACCTCGCTGACCAAGCAGGCGATGCCGATCATCCGGTACCGCACCCGGGATCTGACCCGGTTGCTTCCCCCGACCGCCCGGTCGATGCGCCGAATCGAGAAGATCACCGGCCGCACCGACGACATGATCATTCTCCGCGGTGTCAACCTGTTCCCCACCCAGATCGAGGAACTCATCCTGCAGGTGCCTGCTCTGTCCCCGCACTTTCAGTGCGTGCTGTCCCGCCGCGACAAACTCGATGAGCTCACCGTGCGGGTGGAACAACGATCACTGTGCACCTCGGCGGACGCCAGCGACGCCTCCGCTGCGTTGAAGCGGTTAGTCAAGAACAAGATCGGTGTCTCCGTCCACGTCGAGGTCGTGGCGCCGGACTCCGTAGAGCGGTCCGCGGGCAAGATGCGCCGCATTGTGGATCAGCGTCCGGTCCGCTGATACTCAGCGCGCGCGGATGCCGTCCATCAGCATCGAGCTGACTTGTACGGCAAGTTGGTCGGGAGTGGTATTGCGGTCTGGCCGGTACCACTCCCGCACCGAGTTGGTCATGCCGAAGATCAACCGTGCCGTGGTGCGCGCGTCGAGGTCAGAACGGACGTCGCCCTCGTCGATCGCTTCCTGCACCACCGCGGCGACGAAATTGTCATAGGCACGACGCTGTTCCAGCGCCCACCTCTCGGTCTCGGTATTGCCGTGGACGTTGAGCAGCAAAGTGACGTAGGGCAACCGATCCGCCATGATCTGAAGGTTGCTGCGGATCAGATACGTCAACCGGTCCACCGCCGAGCCGGTGGTCGCCGCCGGCTCGCTCATGCTCGCCATGAGGGGTTCCAGCGCCTTCTGCAGGCCCAGGCGCAGCAGTTGTTCCTTGCCTTCGATGTGATGGTAAATCGAGGACTTCGACAGTCCCGAGGCCAGAGACAGATGCTGAAAACTGGTGCCGTCGTATCCGCGTTCGGTAAACACCCGCACCGCGACGTCCAGCAGCAGATCCAGATTGTAGATCGGACGCAGCTCGCCCGACGGCAGGCGCGTGCCCTGGTTGGAGCGGTCGGTCATAGCCACCATGCTCCCACGCTGCGCGCCGCGGGCCCTCCGCGACGAGGGGCCGCAGCGCGCCGGCGAGTCACCCGCCGATGATTTCGGCGGTGAACATCACCCGCTCGGCGGGAAGCGTCTCGGCGTCCTTGGCCACGACGGCCATCTCCGGTGACCGCAGCGCCGATTTGAGGGCGGCGGCATCGTCAAAATCGAACTCGGCCACCAGGTAGGGCGCCGTACCGTCACCGAGCTTCCGCGGTTTCGAGAACGACGCGGCCCGCAACCCGGGCAGCGGCCGGCACAGCGGCACATGCTGCTCGAAATAGCGTGTGTCGAACGTCTCCGGATCAGCAGGCGTCTGATACTGAATCGTCAAGCGGTACATCAGTTCTGTCCTTCCTGTGGCCAGATCTTTGCAACCAGTGTCAGGACGTCATAGGTGGCCACCGCAGCGCCCTCCTGGTTGACCACCACCGCGTCCCAGCGCACCTCGCCGTAGTCGGCACTCGAACGAGGCGTGATCTGCTTGACAGTCAACGTCACCCGAATGGTGTCCTCGGCCTTCACCGGCGTCAGGAAACGTAGATTATCGACTCCGAAGTTCGCCAACACCGGACCCGGGTTGGGCTCAACGAAAAGTCCGGCAGCCAACGACACCACGAGGTAACCGTGAGCGACGATGCCGCCGAACAACGCATTGGCCGCTGCTGCCTCCGGATCGGTGTGCGCGTAGAACGTGTCACCGGTGAACTCGGCGAAGTGATCGATATCGGCCAGCGTCACCTGCCGGGAATCCGATTCGATGCTGTCGCCGATCTGCAACTCGGCAAGACTCTTGCGGAACGGATGCACCTCGCCACCGCGGCGCTGCGATCCCGTGAACCACTGGCCGGTGATGGCCGTCAGCATGTCCGGTGATCCTTGAATCGCGGTGCGCTGCATATGGTGCAGGACCGCGCGGATGCCGCCGAGTTCCTCGCCGCCGCCTGCGCGTCCGGGCCCACCATGCACCAGCACCGGCAGCGGGCTGCCGTGGCCGGTGGATTCGCCTGCGTCGTCGCGATCGAGAACCAGCAGCCGGCCGTGCCACGGCGCCACCCCGAGCGCCACGTTCCGGACCACCTGGGGGTCGTGGCTCACCAAGGAGGCGACCAGGCTGCCCCGGCCCCGCGCGGCAAGCTCGACCGCCTCGGCGATGCTGCCGTAGCTCAGTACGGTGGCCACCGGACCGAACGGCTCGATATCGTGCGGTTCCACTGCACCCGGACGGGCACGCAGCAACACCGGGGACAGAAACGCGCCCTTCTCGGCGTCGGCGCCGACGACATCGACCCGATTTGGGTCGCCGAACACGATGTCGGCCGAATTCCCCAGTGCCTCCACGGCTTTACGTACCTCGTCACGCTGGGCGAGGCTGGCCAGCGCTCCCATCCGTACGGTGTCGTCGGCGGGGTTGCCGACAGTAACCTTGGCAAGTTTCGCGCTGATCGCATCCACGACCTCATCGGCGATGGCCTCCGGGACGAGTACCCGGCGGATTGCCGTGCATTTCTGGCCGGCCTTCACCGTCATCTCGGTCACCACGCCCTTGACGAACAGGTCAAATTCAGGATCGGTGGTCGTGACGTCGGGGCCCAGGATCGAGCTGTTGAGAGAGTCTGCCTCCACCCCCAACTGGACACCGCCGTGCAGCACCGACGGGTGGTTGCGCAGGATCGCCGCGGTGTGGGCGGAACCGGTGAACGCAACGCAGTCCTGTTCGGTCAGCTCGTCGAGCAGCGTGCCGGCACTGCCGCACACCAGCTGGATGCTGCCCTCGGGGAGGATGCCGGACTCGACGATCCTGCGCACGACGGCCTCGGTCAGGTACGCGGTCTGGCTGGCCGGCTTGACGATGCTGGGCAGTCCGGCAAGGAAGGCAGGCGCGAGTTTCTCCAGCATGCCCCAGACCGGAAAGTTGAAGGCGTTGATCTGCACCGCGACCCCGGGCCGGGAGGTGTAGATGTGCTGGCCCAGAAAGGTGCCCTGTTTGCCCAGCGGCTCGAACCGGCCGTCGAGCACGATGGTGTCATTGGGCAGCTCGCGCGTGCCTTTGCTCGCGTAGGAGAACGCCGTGCCGATACCGCCGTCGATGTCGACCATCGAATCGCGCCGGGTGGCACCGGTGCGCGCGGACAGGGCGTAGAACTCGTCTTTGAAACCGCCGAGATGCTTGGCCAGGGCCTTGAGCAGGCCCGCCCGCTCGTGGAAGGTCAGGGCCTGGATCGCCGGTGCACCGACCGAGCGGGCATGGTTCACCAATGCGGTGTAGTCCAGGCCGCGGCTCGAGACCCGGGCGACTTCCTCTCCGGTCACCGCGTCTGCGACCGGCTCTCCCTCGTCCTGGGCGCGAAACCACTGTCCCGCGACATAGCTCTCCAGCAGTGCGCTCACGATGAGCTTCCTTCCGATTGATGCGCGCGGGCCATTGCGCGGCTCGCTCTGCGTGTGCCAACATAGTACAGACCGTTCGGTCAGTAAATAGCCCGCGAGAAGTCGTCCAAGCACCGGAGGTGCCTATGTCCTCGGCCGTCGCAGATCCCACACTCGCCGCACAGTTCGAGTCGACCGTCGCCGCCAAGGAACGCATCGAACCCCGCGACTGGATGCCCGATGCCTACCGCCAAACGCTCATCAGACAGGTTGCGCAGCACGCGCATTCAGAGATCATCGGCATGCAACCCGAGGGCAACTGGATCGGTCGCGCACCGTCACTGCGACGCAAAGCGATCCTGTTGGCCAAGGTGCAGGACGAAGCCGGTCACGGGCTGTACCTGTACTCAGCGGCGGAGACGTTGGGTGCGTCCCGGCAGGAACTGACCGACCTGCTGATCAGCGGCGCACAGAAATATTCGTCGATCTTCAACTACCCCACCCTGTCCTACGCCGACGTCGGCACCATCGGCTGGTTGGTGGACGGCGCTGCGATCTGCAACCAGGTTCCGTTGTGCCGTACGTCTTTTGGCCCCTATGGCCGCGCGATGATCCGAATCTGCAAGGAGGAGTCGTTTCACCAGCGGCAGGGGTACGAGCTGCTGATGACGATGATGCGCGGCACCGACGCCCAGCGCGCCATGGTGCAGGAGTCGGTCAACCGGTTCTGGTGGCCGGCGCTGATGATGTTCGGCCCGCCCGATGACGCCTCTCCCAACACCGAGCAATCCATGGCATGGGGTATCAAGACCCACACCAACGACGAATTGCGCCAACGGTTTGTCGACATGTCGATCCCCCAGGCCAAAGCACTCGGTGTCACGTTGCCCGACCCGGACCTGAAGTGGAACGAGCAGCGGCAGTCACACGACTTCGGCGAGATCGATTGGGATGAGTTCTGGGCCGTGGTCAAAGGTGACGGTCCCTGCAACGCTCAGCGCATCGCCCACCGCAGAAAGGCCCGTGACGAGGGGGCGTGGGTGCGTGAGGCAGCCACCGCGTTCGCGTCCAAGCAGAAGGAGCTCACCCGATGACCTTCCAGATCAGCGGTGAATGGCCGCTATATGAGATCTTCGTCCGTGGTAAGCGAGGTCTCAACCACGTGCATGTCGGTTCCCTGCATGCCCCCGACGACGAGATGGCGCTGCGCCATGCCCGTGATGTCTACACCCGACGCAACGAAGGTGTCAGCATCTGGGCGGTTCGCTCCGACCTGATCGTGGCCTCCAGCCCGGATGAGAAGGATCCGTTGTTTGCCCCCAGCGGCGACAAGGTGTACCGGCATCCCACTTTCTACGACATCCCCGACCACGTACCCCACATGTGAGCGCGGAGACACATATGCCCGACGTACATACCCCCGAAACCGACGAGCACGAGAATGCCTACGCTGGCCTGCTCGTCAACGACGCCCACTGGGCTTTCGGCACCGACTTCGAAGACCCGCTCGCTGGAGTGGACACCACCATCCCCGCCGGCGTGAACCCGACCGTCCTGGCGCAATACTGTCTGATGCTCGGCGATGACGCACTGGTTCTGTCACAACGGCTTTCGCAGTGGTGCAGCAACGCTCCGGACCTCGAAGAGGACATCGCGCTGGCTAACATCGCGCTCGACCTGTTGGGGCAGGCGCGGCTGCTGCTCGCCCGGGCCGCCGCTGCCGACCCGTCGGTCGTTCCCACCCTGCCCTCAGGATCACCGGTACCCGATGAGGACCGGCTGGCGTTCTTCCGCGACCAGGACCAGTTCCGCAGTGTCCACATAGCCGAAGTTCCCAACGGTGACTTCGCCGAGGCGATCACCCGGATCCTGATGTTCGCCACTTGGCGGCTCGCGCTGTTCGAACGCCTCGCGCACAGCACCGACGCGGTGCTGGCCGCCGTCGCGGCCAAGGGCGTCAAAGAGCTTGCCTATCATCGAGATTTCGCGGGCCGCTGGTTCGTGACGCTGGCGCAGGGCACCGACGAGTCTCGCCGACGGCTCGTTGCCGCTGTGACCGGCCTCTGGCCGCTGTGGGGAGAGCTGCGGGACACCCATCCGGTGGAGAGCGAAGCCGCCGCCACGGGAGTCGGGGTCGACCCGGCCACCGTCGCCGACGAGATCGACGTGGTGATCGAGCAGGTACTGGTGGCCGCCGGTCTCGAGCGGCCGACGGCCCGGCCCCTGGCCGGGGTTCAACGCCGCACAGGCCGCCATGGTCTGCACACCGAAGCGCTGAGCAGGCTGCTGGCCGAAATGCAGGTCGTCGCCCGCGCACATCCCGAGGGAACCTGGTGAGCACCATGATCGAGCCTCGCGTGGTCGACCTCGATCGTGCTCGCACGGTGGCGGCGACCGTCGTCGATCCTGAACTGCCGATGCTGACCCTGGCCGACCTGGGCGTACTGCGCGAGGTCGAGCTCGACGGCGCCACAGTCGTCGTGTCGATTACCCCCACCTACTCCGGGTGCCCGGCCATGGCCACCATGCGTGACGATCTCGTACATCGGTTGCACGACCACGGTTTCGACGATGTTCGTGTCCGGGTTTCGCTGCAGCCTGCATGGACGACCGACTGGATCACCCCGGCGGGTCGGGCCGCGCTGACCAAGGCAGGAATCTCAGCACCCGGGCCCGCACCACGACACCACGGCCCGGTCGCCCTGCAACTGTCACCCACCCGCCGCGCCGTGCGGTGTCCGCAGTGCACTTCCTCCGAGGTCGAGGTGACCTCGGAGTTCGGTTCGACGGCGTGCAAAGCGCTCTACCGCTGCCGGACGTGCCTGGAGCCGTTCGACCATGTGAAGGAGATTTGAGGTGACCGGGACACTGACCCCCGAGGACCGCGCCACACGTTCGGCGTTTCACCCCTTGACGGTGACGCGCATCGCGCGCGTGACCGACGATGCGGTGGCCGTAACGTTCGCGGTACCCGACAGTCTTCGCGAGAACTTCGAATTCCATGCCGGCCAAGCGCTCACACTGCGACGCATCGTCGACGGAGTAGAGCACCGCCGCAGCTATTCGATCTGCTCACCAGCGGGCAGCGCGCCCCGCATCGGTGTACGGGAGATCCCGGACGGGCTGTTCTCGTCATGGTTGGTCCGCGATGTCAAGGTCGGCGACCGCATCGAGGTGCAGGGACCCACCGGGAGCTTTCGCGCCGATGCCCAGCAAGGGGGGCGCCACCTCTGCATCGCCGCAGGATCCGGCATCACCCCAATGCTGTCGATCGCGGCGACGGTATTGACCAACCCGTCGGCGCATATGACGCTGCTCTACGGCAACCGCACCACCACTTCGGTGATGTTCGCCGACGAACTCGCCGACCTCAAAGACGCCCATCATCATCAATTCGATCTGATCCACGTGCTCTCCCGCGAGGCCCGTGACGTCGAGCTGTTCTCCGGCCGCTTGGACGCAGAACGACTGCGCGAGTTGCTCACCGCGTTGGTGCCCGTCGGCGAGGTCGATCACGTCTGGCTGTGCGGCCCCTTCGGCATGCTGTCCGACGCGCGGCTGGTGCTCACCGAGCTAGGGGTCCCCGCCGAGCGGGTGCACTTCGAGCTGTTCTACGTCGACGCCCCTCCCCCGCAGTTGCGCCACCGCGACCGCGTAATCGGCGGCGACACCAGCGAAGTCACCGTCGTGCTCGACGGGCGGGCCGCCACCACCGCCATGGCGCGGGACAAGACCATCCTGGACTCCGCACAGGAGACCCGCAGCGACCTGCCCTTCGCCTGCAAAGGCGGAGTGTGCGGCACGTGCCGCGCCAAGGTCTGTGACGGTGAGGTCGACATGGTGCGTAACTACGCGCTCGAACCCGCAGAGGTGGCCGACAACTTCATCCTGGCCTGCCAGACCTTCCCCATCAGTGCAGCAGTGACCGTCGACTTCGACGCCTGACGCCCCGACAACCAAAGGACCCCAATGCCCGAGGCATTCATCCTCGACGGTCTTCGTACGCCCATCGGCCGCTACGGCGGCGCCCTCGCCGCGATCCGACCGGACGATCTGGCCGCCACCGCAGTGCGCGCGGTCGTCGACCGCTGCGGGGTTGATCCCTCCGACATCGACGAAGTGATCTTTGGCGCGGCGAACCAAGCCGGCGAGGACAACCGCAATGTCGCGCGGATGGCCGCCCTGCTGGCCGGATTGCCGGACTCCGTACCGGGTGTCACAGTCAACCGACTGTGCGCCTCCGGGCTCAGCGCCATTGCGATGGCACGGCAGATGATCGCCGCCGCCGACGCCGATGTAGTGGTCGCAGGTGGCGTCGAATCCATGACCCGAGCGCCATGGGTCACTGAAAAGCCCAGCCGCGCCTGGTCGAAACCCGGCCGGAGTTTCGACACCTCGATCGGTTGGCGGTTCACCAATCCAACCTTCGATGCCGATACCACGCTCACGATGCCGCAGACCGCTGAGCGCGTCGCCGAACGGTGGAACCTCACCCGCGAACAATGTGATGTTTTCGCGCTGCGCTCCCACCAGCGTGCTGTGGATGCCTGGAAGAACGGGCACTTCGACAACGAGGTGATCGCCGTAGGTGAGACCGCCGTCGACGAAGGTCCACGACCGGACACCACACTGGAGAGGTTGGCAGGGCTCAAACCGATCCACGGGCCGGGTGGAAAGATCACCGCCGGTAACTCGAGTTCGCTCAACGACGGTGCCGCCGCAGTGATCCTGGTCAGCGAGAGCTATGCGGCACGGCACGGGTTGACGCCACGCGCCCGGGTCGTCGGTGCAGCCAACGCCGGCGTCGCCCCCGACGTCATGGGTATCGGCCCGGTTCCGGCCACGCACAAGGTGCTCGCCCGAACCGGCTGGACCGTCGATGATCTCGATGCAGTGGAGTTGAATGAAGCATTCGCTGCGCAGGCGTTGGCGTGCATCGGCGACCTCGGCCTCGACAGCGAACTCGTCAACAGCGACGGTGGCGCGATCGCCATGGGTCATCCGCTGGGATGCTCAGGCACTCGCATCACAGTGACGTTGCTGAACCGGCTCGAGCGCGCTGGTGGTCGTCGCGGACTGGCCACCATGTGTGTCGGCGTCGGGCAAGGATCTGCGCTGCTACTGGAGCGGTCATGAGCGAAATGCCCCTTCTGGTGGAAGAACTCGATGACCGGGTGGTGTTGCGACTCAACCGGCCTGAAGTGCGCAACGCCATCGACCAAGCCCTGGTGTCTGCGCTCCACGACGCCTGTGCACAACTGGAACGCTATCCACGGGTAGCACTGCTTATCGGTTCCGGCGGTACCTTCGCCGCCGGCGCCGATATCGGCCAACTGCGTGAACGACGCCGCGACGATGCTCTGGCCGGCATCAACTCCGCCATCTTCGATCGGATCCACCGCCTGCCGATGCCGGTCGTCGCACTGCTCGACGGGTACGCCCTCGGCGGCGGCGCAGAACTGGCCTACGCTTGCGATTTCCGTATCGGCACACCAACGGTCAAGATCGGCAACCCCGAGCCCGGGCTGGGCATTCTGGCCGCCGCCGGCGCCGCGTGGCGGCTCAGCGAGCTTGTCGGTGAACCACTGGCCAAAGAGATTCTCCTTGCAGGCAGGACCCTGACCGCAACCGAGGCGCACGCGGCGCGACTGCTCAACGAGGTGGTACCCGCCGCCGACCTCGAAGCCGCCGGACACCGTCTTGCTGACCGGATCACAGGTCAGGCGCCACTGGCGGTCCGGCTCACGAAGTCAGTTTTCCATGCGCCTCGGGCAGCCCATCCCCTCATCGACAACGTCGCCCAGGCCGTCCTCTTCGAAACCTCGGACAAACACGACCGAATGACCTCGTTCCTCGAACGGCGCAAGGAGAAGAAGTGACCGAATCACCCTCTAAGGTAGGCGTTTACGGCGGCGGCCGCATGGGCGCCGGTATCGCGCACGCATTTGCCGTCGTCGGAGCACAGGTCACAGTCATCGAAGGTGACGAGCCCGCTGCGGAAGCGGCCCGGGAACGCGTCGAAAAGGGCCTAGCCAAGGCCGCCGAGAAGGGCGTCAACGCCACTGGCAACATCACCGTCGTCACCGATCCGACGGCACTGGCCGACACAGAACTGGTTATCGAAGCCGTGCCGGAGCTGGTCGATCTCAAACGCCGAATCCTCACCGTGATCGCCGATGTCGCCCCACACGCGGCGATCGGCTCCAACACCAGTTCCCTGTCCATCGACCAGATCGCCAAACACCTTCCGGATCCCGGCCGGGTCATCGGACTGCACTTCTTCAACCCGGTCCCCGTCAGCGATCTGGTCGAAGTCGTGGTCGGCAGCCGGACGACACCCGAACTCGTCGAGCAGGCCCAACGCTGGGTGGCCGGATTGGGCAAAACGGCCATCACGGTGACCGATTCCCCTGGCTTCGCCAGCAGCCGGCTGGGTGTGGCCATCGCACTAGAAGCCATGCGGATGCTCGACGAAGGGGTCGCCTCGGCAGAAGACATCGATACCGCCATGACACTGGGCTACCGCCACCCCGTCGGACCTCTCAAGACGACCGACATCGTTGGCCTCGACGTACGTCTCGCGATCGCCGAACATCTGACCGGTGAACTCGGGCCCCGCTTCACACCCCCGAAGGTGTTGCGCGACAAAGTTGCCGCCGGACACCTCGGGCGCAAGACCGGTCAAGGTTTCTACACATGGTGACCCCTGACGCCCAGGAGCTCGCTTCGCGCAGCGCCGAGATCATGTGGTCCAAAGACCACGCCAGCAAGGCACTGGGCATGGTCATAGACAAGGTGGCACCCGGCTCCGCCCAGGTGTCGATGAAGGTTCGCGACGATATGGTCAACGGCTGGGACCTGTGCCACGGCGGCCTGATCGCCAGCCTGGCAGACAGCGCGTTCGCCTTGGCGTGCAACAGCTACGGAATCGTCACCGTAGCAGCAGGATTCGACATCAACTTCCTCGAGTCAGGTCGGCTCGGCGACACCCTTGTCGCCGAAGCCCGACAGATCGCGCTGCGAGGCCGCTCCGGCGTCTACGACGTGACCGTCCGAAACACCGACACCGTGATCGCCGAGTTCCGAGGACGCAGCCGATCACTTCGCCGCCCCATCATCCAGGAGCAGAGATGACACCGCTGAACAACAACGACGCACCGGTTCTGACCACCCAACAAGACTCGGTAGCCACCGTCACAATCAATCGGCCCCAACGACGAAACGCCCTCAACCACACCGTCAAAACAGCCCTTCGCGACGAACTCGACCGCCTCGCCGGTGACCGCACAGTGCGAGCAGTCGTCCTCACAGGCGCAGGCGGGCATTTCTGCGCAGGCCAAGATCTCGCCGAACATGCGACCGTGCTGACCGACCGGCCTGCCCACGCATTCGACACCGTAGAAGAGCACTACTCACCAATTGTGCTCGCACTGGCGCAGATGCCGAAGCCAGTCATCGCGGCCATCGAAGGCGTCTGCGTAGGAGCGGGCCTGGGATTCGCCCTGGCCTGCGACCTACGAGTCGTGGCCCACAACGCCAACCTATCCACCGCCTTCAGCTCCATCGGCCTCACCTGCGACTCCGGCCTGGCACACTCGCTCCCCCGTGTACTAGGCGAAGCGCGCGCCAAAGAGCTGATCCTGCTCGCCGAACCTTTCACCGGCGAGCAGGCGGACCGCATGGGTTTGGTCAGCCGTCTCGTCGAACCAGGCAACGCCGTCGAAGAGGCAAACGCGCTAGCCGGCCGACTCGCTGCCGGGCCGACTCGGGCCTACGCCGAAACCAAGCGACTTCTCGCAACTTCATACCCCCGCACCCTCGAAGAAACACTCACCGAAGAGGCCGCAGCACAGGCGCGGGCCGGCGCATCCAAAGATCACAATGCAGCCGTTACGGCATTCCTGTCTAAGCAGAAGCCGACTTTCACCGGCGGTTGACACGGGCTGCCTCGACCGTAAACGCCGGCGGGCCCCACGCCTCGATACGATTCCCATCGCGGCACAACACCGTTGATCGAGGCTTCTGACGTTTTCTCGAAGCACACGCAATACCGATAACGCCTAACCCGCCCGCCAGTCCGGATCCCCGAGGCAACGCATCTCAACCTCGTCAGCGACGACACAGCCTAGGGCCTCAATCTGACTGCGCCGCAACGTCGACCCACCAGATGCTCGCCATCCCCACCCCGCAGGGCATCAACCCGCCATGCTCGCCCAAAGGGGGCAGTCTTCCGGCAAGCTCTACTTCGATGTCGTGGGACCACCACCGGACGGCGTGGTGTACAACGCCGGTGGACGTGACCTGTTGTTCTGGGTCCGGTAGCCGCCGGGGTTCTAGTACTTGAGCACTCCGCGGTCGACGGCGATCTGGCTGCCCGACAGAGTGGCCGAGTTGTCACCGGCCAGGAACGCCACCACGTCGGCAACCTCCTCGGGCGCCATGAACGCCGCGAGTCCCTCGTTCTTGCCGTCGGTCACCTTGTGATATGGCATCGGGGCGAAACTGTGCAGATAGCTCGGGTACTTGGAAAAGACCTCGGCCATTACCTCCGGTTCGATCATCGGAGTGTCGATCGAGTACGGATGGATCGAGTTGACCCGAATTCCGAACTCCCCCACCTCAAGTGCCAGAGCGTTGGTCAACGCGACCAGCCCGTGCTTCGAGGCAGAGTAGTGGCCGTTGCCCGGCGTGGCCTTGAGCCCGGCCGAGGAGCTGACGATGATGATCGAGCCGCCGTTGCCGGCCTCGATCATGGCGGGCACCGCGGCCCGGATGGTCCGCCAGGTGCCGTTCAGGTTGACGTCGATGATGGTGTCGAACTGCTCGGGCGACATCTCGAACAGCCGTCCCCAGCTGAGCACACCGGCATTGGCCACCACGATGTCGAGCCGGCCGAACTGCTCGACGCCGTCGGCCACCACCTGCTGCTGGGCGGCCAGATCGCGGATGTCGACCTCGCGCGCGAGCACCTTGCGGCCCGCGGCCTCGACGGCCGCGACCGTCTCGGCCAGATCCTCCGATGTCGCGGCCGGGTAGGTGATCGAGTCGTCGACGGGCCGGCACACATCGATCGCGATGATGTCGGCGCCCTCGTTGGCCAACCGCACCGCGTGCGCGCGCCCCTGGCCGCGTGCAGCACCGGTGACGAATGCCACCCGGCCTTCCAGTGTTGCGTTACCTGCCGCCATCCCAGGGTCCTTTCAGTGAGTCTGGCCACAGGCTAACAGCAGAAGTAGAACGTGTTCCTGGACTCCTACCACTGAACGGGATCTCGGATGATCGGACAGGTCATACCGTGCCCGCCACCTCGGCCGCGGCCCAGATCAAAGATCGGCGATGATCTGTTGTCGCTTCGAGGTGTACTCGTCTTCGCTGATAGCGCCCGTCGCACGCAACGTTTCCAGTTCCTGAAGACGTTGGGCGGTCGACGGCGCGGGCGGTGCGATGAATGGCGCGGACGGCGTACCCGGTTCCGGAGTCACCACCGACGGGGACGGCGCCGCCCGCTGCGCAGCGGCTCGCCGCACAACCGCCTGGACCTGTTCGCGGGCCGCGGGATTCACCCGTAGGTCGACCATGTTGTTGATACCGATGCCGTGCGCCTTGAGGATCTGCAAGATCTCCATCAGCGGGCCGGACTGGCCGGTCAGGTCGTAGGTCTTGTTCTCCTCGGCGATGGTGAACGTCGCCGGCATCAGACCGCTGACCAGACTGCTTCTCTCCCAATCGATCCGGTATTCGTTGGTGGTCGGGTCAACCAAGGCGACCAGCTTGCGGTTGGTGATCATCGGCAGCCGCGACACCGAGGCCAGCACGCGGTCCTGACTGGCGAACGGCGCAAGGCCAGGTCCCGAGATCTGCAGATCCAGCTTCACCAGCGGCTGCTCGTTGATGCGGGTGTTGGTCTCCTGAATGCCGGTGACCTGGGCCAGCGCCAGCACCCCGACCTGTTCGAGCTTCTGGTTCTGCGCCGCCGATTTCGTCCCGGCTGCGGTGAGCCCCAGCGCGATCAGAACATCGATCGCGGTGATCAACAGACCCACCCAGAACATCCACTTCATCATCGGATCACCGCCGCTGACGAAGTAGATGGTGAGGAAGATCGGACCGACGATGCCACACAGCAGCACGAAGGCCTGAATGCGCACGTACCGCCAGAATGTGGACATCACAGGCTCCTGTCGTCGGTCGGGCGCCATCAGATTAACGCCCGGGACCGCGCAGATCAGGAGTGAACGACTCCACCCGCCGCGCCACCCGTCGGCCCCACCTGCTGCTGCATCGGCGACGGGCCCAGCATCCGGTACAGCGGCCAGGTCCACCGGTATCCCCCGCCGGCCGACCGGGCGTAACTGGTGTGCACGGCGATCGCCGTGGCGGTCACCTGTTCGGCATCCTCGTCGTAGTCGCAGACCGCGTCGCCACGATCGCACACGCTGATCGTGCGACTGCCGACCGACGCGGGCAGCACGGCCGGGGCGTGAGCCAGGATCGGCCAGTCCTGCGCAACGCCCTTACCGGCTCCGGACAATCCCGTGGCCGTGCCCAGGTTGACGGTGGTGTCGGCAGGCAACCGGTCACCGTCGGCGACCAACAGCGCGCCGGCCAGATTCGGGCTGGCCGACAACGCGGCCAGATTGCGGTGAACCACCATCGCACCCTGCGAGTAGCCGGCGAGAACGACCTGGCTGGACGGGCACTGCTGGGTGAACGCCGCGTACTGGTTGCCCAGCGCCGCCACCCCGGTGTCGACACTGCTCATGAATCCACCCCAGCCCAGCAGATCCCCGTCGGCGGGTACCGGCGCCGCGGGGTAGACCACCGCTTCGGCGGTCATGGTCCGGCCGTCCTGCTGCACCCACTGAGACAGATCCCGCAGGGAGTTGTACACCACCCGGCCCATGCCGGCGTCGACCGTCGGGTCGTCACGTTCACCCGAGCCCGCGACACCGATCCAGTGCAGGTCCGGACATCCAGGACTGGCCTGCGCCGCTCCCGCCGCAAATCCGACCGCCGTGGCGGCAAGTACTGCTGCTGAAGCCAGCGCCCATATCCGTCGCAGTTGTCTCATGTTCGTGCCCCCAACCCCGTAGCTCGCCTATGCAATAAAGATCGTCTCAGCTACCACAGGCGTTACACCAGACCCAGCAAGAACACGCCGGGAAAACAAAAGCGGCGCTCACCCGAAGGTGAGCGCCGCTTTCGCGTGCTAAGTCAGATCACTTGATGATCTTGGTAACGCGACCCGCGCCGACGGTACGACCGCCCTCACGGATGGCGAAACGCAGACCCTCGTCCATGGCGACCGGCTGGATCAGCACGACGGAGATGTCGGTGTTGTCACCGGGCATCACCATCTCGGTGCCCTCGGGCAGGGTAACCACGCCGGTCACGTCCGTGGTACGGAAGTAGAACTGCGGGCGGTAGTTGTTGAAGAACGGCGTGTGGCGGCCGCCCTCGTCCTTGGACAGGATGTAGACGCTGCCCTCGAACTCGGTGTGCGGGGTGGTGGTGCCGGGCTTGACCACAACCTGGCCACGCTCGACGTCCTCGCGCTTGATGCCACGAACCAGCAGACCGACGTTGTCGCCGGCCTGGCCCTGGTCGAGCAGCTTGCGGAACATTTCCACACCGGTGACGGTGGTCTTGGTCGTGGTCGGGCGGATGCCGACGATCTCGACCTCTTCGTTGACGTTGATCACGCCACGCTCGACGCGACCGGTCACCACGGTGCCACGACCGGTGATGGTGAAGACGTCCTCAACGGGCATCAGGAACGGCTTGTCGGTCTCGCGAACCGGATCCGGGATCGACTCGTCGACCGCGTCCATCAGGTCCTCAACCGACTTGACCCACTTCGGGTCGCCCTCCAGCGCCTTCAGCGCGGAGACCCGGATGACCGGGGCGTCCTCGTCGAAGTCCTGGGCGGCCAGCAGTTCGCGGACCTCCATCTCGACGAGCTCGATGAGCTCCTCGTCGTCCACGGCGTCCGACTTGTTCAGGGCCACCAGGATGTAGGGCACACCCACCTGGCGGGCCAGCAGCACGTGCTCGCGGGTCTGCGGCATCGGGCCGTCGGTCGCGGCGACCACCAGGATCGCGCCGTCCATCTGGGCGGCACCGGTGATCATGTTCTTGATGTAGTCGGCGTGACCGGGGGCGTCCACGTGGGCGTAGTGCCGCTTCTCGGTCTGGTACTCCACATGGGAGATGTTGATCGTGATGCCGCGCTGACGCTCTTCCGGCGCATTGTCGATCTGGTCGAATGCGCGCGACTCGTTCAACTCGGGGTACTTGTCGTGCAGAACCTTGGTGATTGCTGCAGTAAGCGTCGTCTTGCCGTGGTCAACGTGACCGATGGTCCCGATGTTGACGTGCGGCTTCGTCCGCTCGAACTTCGCCTTCGCCACTGTGGTGTCCTCCTGGACTTGTTGGTGCTTTTACTTAAAGCAATGTTGATGTGTTCAGTTGTGAGCCGCGACAGTTGCCGCGACGAGCTTACTGACCCGTCGCCTTCGCGATGATCTCCTTCGACACGTTCGCCGGAACTTCGGCGTACGAGTCGAACACCATGGAGTAGTTCGCCCGGCCCTGGGTCTTCGACCGAAGGTCGCCGACGTAGCCGAACATCTCCGACAGCGGCACCTGCGCCTTGACGACACGCGCACCGCTGCGCTCCTCCATGGCCTGGATCTGACCACGGCGGGAGTTCAAGTCGCCGATCACTTCACCCATGTAGTCCTCGGGTGTGATGACCTCGACAGCCATGATGGGCTCCAGGATGACCGGCTGAGCCGCCTGCGCGGCCTTCTTCAGCACCTGCGAACCCGCCACCTTGAACGCCATTTCCGAGGAGTCGACCTCGTGGTAGGCGCCGTCGAGCAGCGTCACCTTGACGTTCACCAGCGGGTAGCCGGCCAACACGCCGTACTGCATGGCGTCCTGCGCACCGGCATCCACCGAAGGGATGTACTCACGCGGGATGCGGCCACCGGTGACCTTGTTCTCGAACTCGTAGGTGGCACCGTCCTCGCCGCTGAACGGCTCGAGGTCGATGAGCACCTTCGCGAACTGGCCGGATCCACCCGTCTGCTTCTTGTGGGTGAACTCGACCTTCTCCACCTTGCGGCGGATGGTCTCGCGGTAGGCCACCTGGGGCTTACCGACATTGGCCTCAACCTTGAACTCGCGACGCATGCGGTCCACCAGGATGTCCAGGTGCAGCTCGCCCATACCGCCGATGACGGTCTGGCCGGTCTCCTGGTCCAGGTGCACCTTGAAGGTCGGATCCTCTTCGGCGAGCTTCTGGATCGCGGTGCCCAGCTTCTCCTGGTCACTCTTGGTCTTGGGCTCGATGGCCACCTCGATCACCGGATCGGGGAAGGTCATCGACTCCAGCACGACCTGCTGGTTCGGATCGCACAGGGTATCGCCGGTGGTGGTGTCCTTCAGACCGATCACGGCGTAGATGTGACCGGCGGACGCCGACTCGACCGGGTTCTCCTTGTTGGCGTGCATCTGGAACAGCTTGCCCAGACGCTCCTTCTTGCCCTTGGTGGCGTTGATGACCTGCGCACCGGACTCGACCTTGCCCGAGTACACGCGGACGTAGGTGAGCTTGCCGAAGAAGGGGTGCACGGCGATCTTGAATGCCAGCGCGGCGAACGGCTCGTCGACCGACGGCTTGCGCAGAACCTCTTCGTCCTCCTTGCCGGGGACGTGGCCCTTGACGGACTCGACATCCAGCGGCGAGGGGAGGTAGTCGATCACGGCGTCCAGCATCGGCTGCACACCCTTGTTCTTGAACGCGCTGCCACACAGCACCGGGTACAGCTCGCTGTTCACGGTCAGCTTGCGGATCGCGCCCTTGATCTCATCGATCGTCAGCTCTTCGCCGCCGAGGTACTTCTCCAGAAGCGCCTCGTCGGTCTCGGCGACGGTATCCATGAGCTCGCTGCGGTACTCGGCGGCCTTGTCGGCCAGGTCCGCGGGGATCTCGACGGTCTCGTAGCTCTCACCGAGCTTGGTCTCTCCGCGCCACACCTTGGCGTTCATCTCGACCAGGTCGATGATGCCCTCGAAGTCGTTCTCGGCACCGATCGGCAGCTGGATCACCAACGGCTTGGCGCCGAGGCGGTCCTTGATGGTCTGCACGGTGAAGTAGAAGTCCGCGCCGAGCTTGTCCATCTTGTTGACGAAGCAGATCCGCGGCACGTCGTACTTGTCGGCCTGACGCCACACCTGCTCAGACTGCGGCTCAACACCCTCCTTGCCGTCGAAGACGGCAACGGCACCGTCGAGCACACGCAGGCTGCGCTCCACCTCAACGGTGAAGTCGACGTGCCCGGGGGTGTCGATGATGTTGATCTGGTTGTTGTTCCAGAAGCAGGTGACGGCTGCGGAGGTGATGGTGATACCACGCTCCTGCTCCTGCTCCATCCAGTCGGTGGTGGAGGCACCGTCGTGCGTTTCACCGATCTTGTAATTGACGCCGGTGTAATAGAGGATGCGCTCGGTCGTCGTCGTCTTACCGGCGTCGATGTGCGCCATGATGCCGATGTTGCGGACCTTGTTCAGGTCAGTCAGCACGTCCTGTGCCACGGAAGTCTTCCCAACTCTTTCGCTTGCTTGATTAGGTGTTCGATTGCGCGCCGGCCGGCACCCGACTCTGGATGCCGGGCGCGGGTATCACCAGCGGTAGTGCGCGAAAGCCCGGTTCGCTTCGGCCATCTTGTGAGTGTCCTCACGACGCTTCACAGCGGCACCCAGGCCGTTGCTGGCGTCCAGGATCTCGTTGGCGAGGCGCTCGATCATGGTCTTCTCGCGACGAGCCTTGGAGAAGCTGACCAGCCAGCGCAGGGCCAGGGTGGTGGAACGATCGGGGCGAACCTCGACCGGCACCTGGTAGGTGGCACCGCCGACGCGGCGGCTGCGGACCTCGAGAGCGGGCTTGACGTTGTCGAGCGCACGCTTGAGGGTGACGACCGGGTCAGTACCGGTCTTGTCGCGAGCCTGCTCCAGCGCACCGTAGACAATGCGCTCGGCCAGTGACTTCTTGCCGTCCAGCAGAACCTTGTTGACCAGCTGGGTGACCAGCTGCGACCCGTAAACCGGATCGTTGACCAACGGACGCTTCGGCGCGGGACCCTTGCGCGGCATCAGCTCTTCTCCTTCTTGGCGCCGTAGCGGCTACGGGCCTGCTTGCGGTTCTTGACACCCTGGGTGTCGAGCGATCCGCGGATGATCTTGTAACGGACACCGGGGAGGTCCTTCACACGACCACCGCGCACCAGCACCATCGAGTGCTCCTGCAGGTTGTGGCCCTCACCGGGGATGTAAGCGGTGACCTCAACGCCGCTGGTCAGCTTCACGCGCGCGACCTTGCGAAGCGCCGAGTTCGGCTTCTTCGGGGTGGTGGTGTAGACGCGGGTGCACACGCCACGGCGCTGCGGGCTGCCCTTGAGGGCCGCGGTCTTGACCTTCGCGACCTTGTCGCGGCGACCCTTGCGGACCAGCTGGTTGATGGTTGGCATGTACCGGCTTTCTCTGTGTTGCTCTGCTCTTTTTTGCTGTTCTAAGTCTCTGTACTGCTGTTATCCCCCGACCGCGTACCCCGCGTCCGGGCGTGTCGCACGTGCCTACACCGGTGGAATTCCGATGCGTGATAGACATGCAAATTGGCCCGGCGTGCGGGCACGCTTGCGAATCACTCAGCAGCGTGCGCCTTCCGGCCAGGCACGATCTACCACAATACCAGGGCTGGCCGCGCCGAACCAAACCCGCTTACGACGACCTATTCCCAGGTCAGACGCTACGACTCCAGTTGCCCCATACCTGCGGCCAGTCGTCGCAGCATATCGGTGAACACCGCATCGGTGTCGATGTCATCCATCACACCCGTCATTTCCAGCAGGACGAAGCCGTGCAGGGCAGACCAAAACTGCAGTGCGGCATAGAAGGCATTCTCGCCCTCCAACCCATAGGAGGTCAGCACTTCGATGACCGGGCCGGCAGCGGCCCTGGTGGCCGCCGAGTACTCGGGATCGTCTCCGCCGAAAGGCATTCGGGTGAACGCCGAGTAGCGACCGGGATGGTGGTGGGCGTAGCTGCGGTAGGCGCTGGCCATCACTGCCACCGCATCGTCACGGGTACGGCCGGACCCGACGGTGTTGAGCATCTCGATGATGTCGTCGATCACGCGCATCCGGACCGTGCGACGCAGGTCGTCAAGGCTCTGCACGTGGTTGTAGAGCGACGGGCCCTTGGTGCCGAGCTGGCCGGCCAGCGCGTTGATGGTCAGGGCATCCCAGCCCTCGCGGTCCAGGAACGTCAGCGCGGCGTTGACGATGGCATCGCGGCTGAGCTTGGTGGTCCGCGCCGGCCGCGACTGGGAACGTCGGGCACTGGCCACCTGTGGCTCCGGCCGAGCTGACATGTACGCACTGCCTTCGAATCGAAGTGATTGACGCCCCCCGTTGGGGTCGCCGTGAAACTGTAGCCCCTCTGACAGCGCAGATCAGTTCATCCGGCCCTGACTGAGCCGGGCGAGTTTCTCGGTGACCTGACACAGATCAGGCAGCGTGGCCGGGTTCATCGTCTGAATCGACCACGTGATCACATCCTGCCCCTTGGCGACATAGATACTGCAGACATTCGCATCCGCCGCGCGGAAGCCTTGGTTGCCGTCGATGGACAGTTCGGTGAGGGTGCGGCCGGCCCGGGTCTCCAGCGTCCTCTCGGTGTCCATGTCACTCCCCCGGTACCACCAGGTGGAGATGCCCATCCCGGCGCCGAAAGTGCCCAGGACCGAGTTCTCCTGCCAGAAACACCCGGTATCGCTGACCACAGCCTTGGTGAACATCGAGGAGCCGACGGCATCGGCGATGTCAGCGTCGGTGACGCCGTTGCAGTCCGCGCCGTGAAATCCGTCGCCGGCGGGAGCCGACTCCGGAGCCGGCGGTACGTCGGTCGACCCGCACGCGGTCAGCAGCGCCGCTGCGGCTGCGACGCCGACCAGACACCTCATTGCGAGGTAGCGATGCGCCACGGGTCAGAGTTCCGATTGAAGCGTGGCCGACAGCAGCTTCTTGGCGTCCTGGCACGGATCGCCCTTGGCGGCGCTTCCGGCTGCGCCCGCACTGCGGAACTGCACCCACCAACTGATCACGCCCGACCCGGCGGCCGCGGTCGCCGAGCACGCCGCGCCCGTCACATCGCGGCGCGCCACGAACGCCTGATGCCGCTCGACCACGACGTCGGTGATCTCCGCATCCCGGCTGCGGGCCACTGCCCGCTCGCGCTTCAGCGAGCCCTTCTCGAACCAGGAGAAGATCACGTCGAGCATCGCGGGCGAGCCCGCATCCAGCCCGGGAGCGGGCTGGGCCTTACGCGACAAGACGTACTGACAGACCGCACCGCTGTACGGGCGCACGACGTTGTCGGCGGCCAGGATCTCCTGGATCGTGCTGTCGACGAGCAGCCCGCACCGGTCGTCGACGTATCCGAAACTGCGGTCGGGGTCAGCGGTATCGGCCGATGCGCGCCGGGCAGCCCCGTCGATGGTGTGCGAACACCCCGCGACGGTCACCACGGCTGTGACCGCCACGGCAGCAGCCTGAACAACACACCGACGCATTGCTGAACACGGTACCCAGCACCGACACCGCACGCGACCTGTCGGCGAACGCCCGTCAAACTGGTCAACACTTACCGCCACGGGGAGAGCGCCACGTACTCTTCTCGCAGCAGATCGGAAGGGGAACTCACCGTGAATTGGACAGCTGTGGGCCGGAGGGTGCTTGTTGGGCTGGCAGCCGGCACGCTCACGTTGCCGCTGGCGCTCACCGTCGGCACGCCCGGCGCGGTAGCCAAGAACGGTGACACCACGATCACCGGCCAGAGCGTCGAACAAACCATTGATTGCAACAACGGCACGCTGTTCGTCAATGGAACCGATATCCGGATCACCGCAGTGGGCACCTGTTGGGCGATCGCCGTGCAGGGCGGGTCCAACGTGATCGTCGCGGACAACGTCATCAACGACGTCACTGTGTACGGCTTCAACCAAACCGTGTTCTTCAAAAATGGCGATCCGATACTCGTCGACCGCGGCCGAGAGTTGGGGATGACCAACCAGATCGGTCGCGTCCCCGCCTGATCAAGCCCGACGCAGAAAGCAGAGACACACCGTGCTCACCCGTTTTCCCCACACCCGACTGATCCTCGGTATCACCGCCGCCGCCGCTGCACTGACATTGGCGGCCTGCGGATCCGAAAGCTCGGACACCAACACGCCCAGCGCCACCGCGGGACCGTCCGGTGTCAACGTCGAGGTCGGTAACACCATCAACTACATGTCGGTCGGCACCACGACCGACATCGACTGCGCCGACGGCAAATCCCTCACAGTGGGCGGCACCAACAACACCCTGACGGTGAAGGGCACCTGCGCCAATGTGAACATCGGCGGATCCGACAACAAGATCACGTTCGAGCGGATCGACAAGGGCCTGACGATCATCGGGCTGAACAACACCGTCAGCTACTCCGCCGGTGACCCGAAGGTCACCAACACCGGCAGCAACAACAAGGTCAGCAAGGGCTGATCGGTCCTCCGTAGCGGATTTCGCCGGCCAATGGCGGCGGCGATCCGCCGGAGGTGTTCCGCGTCCAGTTTTGCGTGCGGCTTCGCGTCGAGGCCAATCACACTGCGGTCGAAGATGTTTGCGCTCCTCGGCCCCCATGCTTCCGGGGTTTCTCGGCCGAGGAGCGACTGACCCCGGACAGTGCGATCTTCCGACAAGTGCCGACCGACACCGTACCGGTCGACGCCGGCGTAACCGCGCCTTTTGAATACTTATCCCCATCGTCGGATTGGCACCCCGCGGACCATCACGCCGAACGGGAACGATTCTCCGCACTGCGGCAGCAGATTTCACCACTCAACGCCCAGTCGCTAAATAAATTCATTTAGTGCGCAAGGACCGGTCCGAGGCTGTTAGAGTCCCGCACCGTGGAGCAGACGCGGACGAACCGTCTCGGAAGCCGCTTGCCCGGCCTGGACGAAGTCGAGTACGACTGCTGGCAGTCCTTTCTCGCATCGTCGACCCAAGTCGGCGAGATCCTCTACCAGCGACTGCTGGACGAGCACGACCTCACCCTGGTCGACTTTCTTCTGCTCGACGCACTCGCCAAATCGGACGGCGGCTCGGCCCGGATGAGCGATCTCGCCAACCGCCTGACGTTGACGCCCAGCCGCGTGACCGCGCGGATCCAGCGCCTGCAATCACGGAAACTTGTGAGCCGCATCAGCAACAAGGACGACCGAAGGTCAGTACTGGCCATCATCACTCGCGACGGCCGGGCCTGCATGCAACGTGCGACGTGCACCTACGCACGAACCGTTCGTGAGCTGTACCTGGATCGGCTTTCGCGTCGCCGCATGACCGCACTTGGTGACAGCTGCCGCCGGATCAACTCAGACTTGCCGCCGGTCCGCCGGTGGTTCGACAGCGTGTAACCCGCCGGGAGTGGTCACCGAAATTTGCTGACCGTCCGCTCGACGGTCCTGAACATTTCCGTGAATGGCACTGACGCAAGCCAGGCCGTGACTGCCGACGATCAAGGGCCGGCCACAACTCCGTAGGCCCGACCGAACCGCTGCCACCGCATCGAGCGACGGTCATCTCGGCGTTGCCACCATTAGCCGGTCGGAACGCAAAACCGATGCGCGGCTATTTTCGATTGCCCCCTCACAGCTAATCGTCACTGACACGGTATCAGCATCTCGGAATCGTTCATTTCTGCTTGCAGCTATGCACTGATGTGGTACAACATGTTGCAGTTGTCCATAAAGTACTTTTCCAGTGAAGTAAAAATCTCTGAATATTTCTTTGCTGAAAACTGGGACGCAGCCGCTGATTGGGGCTTTCATCAAGACCTCCCGTTGCCGATTCCCGCGCAATACAAGAAACATTTCGCCGTTCAGCCAGACACCCGATTTCTTCGGATACCTTCTGACGCTGTCAAGATCACGCACAGAAGAGAGCTCTCCATGCACTTAGCTATCCGATCGACACTCACCGCCGGTATAGCGCTGGCCGGCGCAGGCGCCATCGCGGTGAGTCCGATCAGCCCGGTGGCGGCACCAGTGGCCGACGCTCCGGTCGCAATACCCCATTCCTCCTGGGCCCCAGTCGAACTCACCGCTCTCGCCGACGGGCTTCTTCAGGATCCATCTCTTACCGATCCACTCACCGAATGGCTGGGGGTTTTCGGGACGACGTTCGACAACGCCGCCAAAATCGGCGGCCAGATGGCCGCCGACCCGTTTCCGATCCTGCAGCAGGTCATCGCCAACCAGATGGCCAACGGACAACTTCTCGCGAGCTCGCTCGACGCTGCCGCCATGAGCTACATCAGCTTCTTCACCTCGGATGAGGACTACAAGCTGAAGTTCCTTGCCCGGATGGCTCTCGACTACCTCCAGTCGGGCGATGTGGCCGGGGTGGCGAGTGTCGTCACCAGTGTTGTGTTCCGCCTGTTTGCCTTTGCGAACCCGCTGCTCAATATCATGCAGCTCCCGCTGAGAACGGGTCAGAACGTCATGAACGCGCTCTCCGCAGTGCCGGACTTGATGATGCCCCTGGGGTTGGGGGTGCTGAATCCGGTGGAGGGTGCGATCAACGCATTCGGTGACAGCGCCCAGCACGTTCTCAACGCCGTCAACGCCGGCGATCCGGCCGCGGCATTCAGTTCGCTCATCAACACTCCCGCGGTACTCACCGACGCGATCCTGAATGGGTACCTCAGCGATATGGGGGCCGGGACCTCCGGCCTGTTCACCAACGGAGAGTTCGTGTTGAACAGGGGCCTGCTCCAAACCCTGCTCGTGACCGTGCCCCAGACGATCGCCAAAGCCATTGGCTGGCAAGGGCCTGGCGCAATGCAAATGCAAGGCACCGCCATCGAGGACGTAGCGCCGGCACCAACCGATGCCGGCACCGACCTGCCCACGGCGTCACCGTTGGTTCAGCGCAAGGCACTCGGCACCGCGGCGGTGGTGAGCCATCCCGCCGCCGATGTCACCAGTACCGTCGACCGCATCTCGGAGACCACCTCCGCAGCGGTCGAGAAGCTCAAGACCGTCACCCTGTCGGTCGCACCGCAACGCAACGCAGTGGACGCTCAAACCGCCGGCACGCCTGCCGAAAACGACGGTGCCGAGGTCGGGTCCGGTTCGGCAGAGGCACCCGCCTCCTCCGCAACGCCGGATGCCAAGACCGAGGCGAAGTCCGGTCGGGACGATCGTTTGGCAACGAGAGCTGCCAAGCGGGCCGCCAAGCAGGAAGCCAAAGCTGCGAGGGCTGAGGCCAAGGTGCAACACCGCGCGGCCAAGCGGGAAAGCAACGAGAGCAAGCACGAAGCCAAAGCAGGCACCGGCGGTGCCAAACACCGTGCGGGTGGTGATCACTCCGACTGACGCCGACTGACGGCATGACGTATGCAAGGTGCTCGGGCGGGTTATCCCACCGAGCGCCTTGTATTCGTCAGGCTCGTTCAGGCACTCGCGCCGTGTCTGCCCGCACCTCCGGCGAACCGGCCGGCGCCATGGGCGGCCTCCTCGGCAACACGGGGGATGCTGGCGAATTCGAATTCCATTGCGGCCTGTTCGGATTCGCCCCACTGATGAAGTGCCGAAAGGCGGTCCGCCCGCATGCATTGCTGCGGCAGTCGGGACAGCTCTGCGGCCAGTTCCTCTGCCGCCGCACGGGCGTGACCTTTGGGCACCACCCGGTTGGCCAGACCGATCGCGTGGGCTTCGGCCGCATCGACGGCGCGCCCGGTCAGGATCAGGTCCATCGCGCGGCTCTCCCCGATCAGCCGGGGCAGC
The DNA here is from genome assembly GCF_004762045.1 of Mycobacterium sp. DL99. GTDB lineage: Bacteria > Actinomycetota > Actinomycetes > Mycobacteriales > Mycobacteriaceae > Mycobacterium. The sequence goes on along the minus strand of NZ_SJOM01000007.1, from coordinate 1,422,013 downwards.
CGCACGGTGCCACCGTCGATCAGCGGCACTCCCCAGCGACGGCAGAACACCCCCAGCACGGCGTCCTCCTCGACCACGCGCAGGTCACACCACAAGGCCAGTTCCAGTCCGCCGGCCACCGCATGGCCGCCGATCGCGGCGATCACCGGCTTGGACAACGCCATTCGGCTCGGCCCCATGGGACCGGGCCCCGCGGGGTCGAGCCGGTTCATCTCCGGCGTGCCGAAGGCTTTCAGATCGGCGCCGGCGCAGAAGGTGCCGTTGGCACCGGTCAGCACCGCGACCGCGGCCTCCTCATCGGCGTCGAACTGCTCGAAGGCCGCGAACAAGGCCGCGGCGGTGGGGCCGTCGACCGCGTTGCGGGCGTGCGGTCGGTCGATGATGACCGTGGTCACCGGTCCGTTGCGCTCAACCCGGACAGCTTCGGTCACGTTGCCTCCATCAGTTCGGTATGGTCGCGCCGCACGACGAGTTCGGCGGCAAAGTCGCTGTACGCCTTACGCAGTTCGGCACCCGGCCACTCACCCGACAGTAACCCGTCCGGCAGCACCGGGTCCGCCAGCAGGTGACGCACGATGCCCGCGGCCGCGACGAACCGGCCCGGAACGTCGGTCGCGGCGGCCATCTCCTCCAGTAGCTGCTCGCCCGTGCGCCGCCAGCCGGGCAGATCCCACAGCGTGGCGGCCAGGCCGGCCGGATCCTCGTCCCGGGCATGCAGCAGCCGCACCCGGCCGGTGATCTCCTGGGGCAACACCTGGTCCAAATTGTCCGGGCGCATCCACACACCCTCGCGCAGTTCGCCGAACCGATACTGCTGCAGGGCATTCCGCAGCGCAGCGCGGGTGCGGGCGTCGGTGCCAACACTGGTGATGACCAGTGTCTGCCACTGTCCGTCGTAGTCCCGCAGTTTCGGGTCGATCGCGTCGTCCTGGCGCCGCTGGCGGTTCAGCAGGCGGTCCGACAGCCGGTAGCCGTCCTCCGAACGGATCAGGTCACCGGCGCCGACCATGCGGGTCAACGCCACCCGCAGGGTAGGTTCCTTGATGTCGAAATCGGCTGTCAGCCTGATCAGTTCGGCGGCACTCGCCCAGGCCGGGTGGGCACCGAGCAGCACGCTCAGCACCACCGACCGGGCCGTCATCCGTGTGAGCGCGGGCATGTCAGACCTCGGAAGACCTGCGCCCGTAGTCACCCATCGGCTCGTCGCGATGGCGCACCGCTTCGCGGAAGCCGTGTTCAACGGCGTCGGCCACGAAGGCGTGCCCTTCGGGAGTGTGCCGGGCGATGCCGTCGAACACCGTGCTCACCATCCGGCTGGTCGCCACCCCCTGCTGCAGCAGCGCGGAGTTGCAGGCCAGCTTGGCCATGATGAGCTGGTTGACGGGCATGGCGGCGATGCGTGCGACGAGGCGCTCGGTGCGCTCATCGAGGTCTTCCGGTTCGGGCGCCTCGACGGCCAGGCCCCATTCGGCGGCCTGCGCGCCGGTGATGCAATCCCCGGTGAACAGAAGGCGTTTGGCGCGTTGATCCCCCAACCGGTGCGCCCACAGGCCGGCGGCCGGAACGCCCCACACCCGCATGGGCGGGTAGCCGATCTTCGCGTCAGAGGCGGCGATCACCTGGTCGGCGTGCAGCGCGATGTCAGTGCCACCGGCCACGCAGTAGCCGTGAATCTTGACCACGGTCGGCTTGTCGGCGTGCATCAGGCTGGAGAAGCCGCGGACGAACCGGCTCATCATCTGGTAGTCCACCATCGGATCCCATGGTTGATCCGGAAGGTGGTTGATCGCCTGGGTTTTCCCGGACAGCACGGTCCCGTCGTATCGGCCTCCCCCGGCTTCGCCGGTCCCGTCCGCGTACGCGGACAGATCGAATCCCGCACAGAAGCCCTCACCGCGCCCGGACACCAGGATCACGTGCACGTTCGGGTCCAGGTCCGCGCGCTCGACCAGGGCCTGCAGTTCCAGCGGGGTGTCGGCGACGATCGAGTTGCCCTTTTCGGGGCGGTTGAAGGTGATTCGCGCTATCCGATCGGTGACCTCGTAGGTCATCGTCTTCAGCGTGTCGACCGTCATCCCTTGACCAGGGCACGCTCGAGGATCGGCGCCAGGTCGAGCCCGGTCGGCAGGGTGCCGAAGGCCTGTCCCCACTGCCCGCCGAGCCTGCTGGCCAGGAAGGCCTCGGCCACGGCCGGGTGTCCGTGACGCACCAGCAGCGCGCCCTGCAGCGCCAGCGAGATGTCCTCGGCGACCTTGCGGCCCCGGTAGGTGATGGTCTCCAGATCCTGCAGATCGTTCTGCAGGGTGGTGACGTGGCGGTCCAGCCGCGGGTCCTGCCCGGCGGTCCTGGAGAGTTCGTCGAAGAGCACCTCGATGCTCTCGGGCCGGGTTGCCATGGCGCGCAAGGTGTCCAGCGCGCTGACGTTGCCCGAGCCTTCCCAGATACCCATCAGCGGGGCCTCCCGGTACAGCCGGGGCATGCCCGAGTCCTCGACGTAACCGTTGCCGCCCAGGCATTCCATCGCCTCGGCGGCATGCGGGGTGGCCCGCTTGCAGACCCAGTACTTGCCGGCGGCCAGGCCGATACGGCGCAGCAGCGCCTCGCGCTCGTCACCGCGGACCGCCTTGTCGGTGGCACCGGCCATCCGCATCGCCAGCATGGTCGCCGCCTCGGCCTCCACGGCCAGGTCGGCGAGCACGTTGCGCATCAACGGCTGGTCGATCAGATAGGCGCCGAACGCCTTTCGATGCTGGGCGTGGTGCACGGCACGGCTCAGGCCGTTGCGCATGCTCGTGGCGCTGCCCAGCGTGCAGTCGAGTCGGGTGAGGTTGACCATCTCGATGATGGTCGGCACGCCACGGCCCTCCTCGCCCACCAGCCAGGCGGTGGCACCGTCGTATTCGACCTCGCTCGAGGCATTGGCGTGATTGCCGAGCTTGTCCTTGAGCCGCTGCAGGAACATCCGGTTGCGGCTGCCGTCGGGCAGGACGCGCGGCAGGAAGAAACAGCTCAGGCCTCCCGGAGCCTGGGCGAGAACCAGGAAGATGTCGCACATCGGGGCCGAGGTGAACCACTTGTGCCCGCGCAACGAGTAGGTGCCGTCACCGTTGGGCGTGGCCTCGGTGGTGCCGGCGCGAACGTCGGAGCCGCCCTGCTTCTCGGTCATCGACATGCCCGCCGTGATACCGGCCTTCGTCGTCGCGAGCTTCAGTTCCGGGTCGTACACCCGGCTGGTCAGCAGCGGCTCGTAGATGGCGGCCAGTTCCGGGTTGAACCGGAGTGCGGGCACCACGGCGTAGGTCATCGAGATCGGGCAGACGTGCCCGGGTTCGACGGTCCACACCGAGGTCTTGGCGGCGCGCACGACGTGGGAGCCCTCACGGTCATCGGCCCACGGGGCACCGTGCAGTCCGTGGGTGACGGCCACATTCATCAGCTCGTGATAGGCCGGGTCGTATTCGACCTCGTCGATCCGGTGGCCGTAACGATCGTGGGTGTGGAGCACGGGCCGGTTCCGGTCGGCGAGTTCGCCCCAGCGCTGGGCCTGGGCGCTGCCGTTGATCGCGCCGAGTTCGTGCACCTCGTCGACGCCCCACTGCCCGCCTTCGCGGATGAGGGCCTCGGCGAGCACCGGCGAGGTGGCGGGGTTGTAGTCCTCCAGCGTGGGGACCTGATTGGTGACGACGTGTGTGCCCGCGGACGTGAGGAGCGATGGATCAACAGCCATACGTCCAGTGTTACAAATCTCCGACAACTGCACAATACTTGTAATGAGACGGCTCGGCGGCCCATCGCGTCACGCCAGTCGCCCCTGCTCCGGGAGTCAGGCCGGGTCGAGTTCTCCGACCGCGGTCGGTACGTCTTCGTTGTCCCGGGGCTGTTCGTCGCCCTCAGCCTCGCGCGCCCTCCGCGCTTCGTACCGATTGAGGGCGAACAACACCACGGCCGCCAAGGTCCAGCCGAGCAGGATGTCGACCACATAGTGCTCGGCGGTGTACACCAGCGTGAAGGCCATGATGAGCGGATAGGCCACCAACAGCGGCCGCCATCCGCGATTAACCCGGTTCCAGAGGAAGACCGCGACCGCAGCCGTCAGGCCGGCATGCAGGGACGGGATGGCCGCGACGAGGTTCACGCTGGCCTGCCCCTGATCGATCAATGCCGTCGCGGTGTGCAGGTTGAGCTTGCCCCAGCCGCGGGTGACGATCCGTTCGATCCAGTCGTGCGCGCCGTCCCGACTGCCCTGCATCGTGCCGAGGAGTCCTCCGTCGACGGATTCACGCGCCGATCGGAACATGCACCCGGGCCCGGACGGGCCGCCGTCGACGTCATCGGCACTGCACCGTGCCGCGGCCCACGGTGGGGCGGCGGGCAGCAGCGCGTAGATGATCAGCGCCGCGAACGACAGTCCGACGAACAGGCGAACGAACCGTTTCCACTCCTCACGGTCACGCAGCCACAGCACGCCTGCGACGACGTAGGGAAGGATGAAGAACGACATGTACACGGTGCTGATCACCACTTCCCACCACGGCGGGTGAAGCAGTTTCAACCGTTCCTGCAACCACACCGTGGGCACCGTGCCGAAGAACATCCAGCGATCCGCGTCGACCTGCCAGTGCCACAACGTAGGACGGCCGACCAGGGTGGCCGCTCCGCGGCTCAGGTCGTAGGCAGCCAGCACCGCGGCGAACGGCAGCCAGTCGCGGATCACATAGAGCATCCGCCTGCCCTGGCCGATGCTCGCCGCCAGCAGCCCGGTGGCGATGTAGAGCAGCAAAAGTTCGCGGTTGAACGCGAAACCGTCGGTGACGGTGCGGTAGACCACGACCGACGCCCACACCAGGATCGCGACGTATCGCAGAATGCGCAGTCGATCGGCGCGGGTGTCGGCGCCCCATTGCGCTGACGCTTCTTCGGTTACCGAGTCATCAACCGCGGTCACAGAGGTGACGTTAGTTCACCTTTACGTCACGATGCCGTTGAAAACGGTTCAGGTCGCGAACGTGTCAGTCGGCGTGCTCGCGCAGGAACGCGATGTCGTCCTTGCGTCCGGCTTCCGAGGTCTCACAGATAACGGGCGCATCCGCTGCCTTCACCACCGCCGCCAGCAACTGCGGATCGATCTGCCCGGCACCGAAATTCGCATGACGGTCGGCACCCGAACCGGCCGCATCGCGTGAATCATTGCAGTGCACCAGATCGATGCGCCCGGTGATGGCCTTGATCCGGTCCACCGCATCGATCAGCGCCTCCCCCGCCGCCCACGCGTGGCACGTGTCGAGACAGAAGCCAATGCCCTTGTCCCCGATGCGATCCCACAGCCGGGAGATAGTGTCGAAATGCCGTGCCATGGCGTGATCGCCGCCCGCAGTGTTCTCCAGATACACCGGCATATCGGTATTCAGCGCATCCAGGGCCTTGACCCAACGCTCGAACCCGGCCTCCATGTCGTTGTCGTCGGCATGGCCGCCGTGCACGATCACCGCGGTCGCGCCGATCTCGGCCGCGGCGTCGCACGTGTCCTGCAGGATCTTGCGGGACGGAATCCGCACCCGGTTGTTGGCCGAAGCCACGTTGATCAGGTACGGCGCGTGTACGTACAGCGGCACCGTCGACGCCTTGAGTGCCTCGGCGTCTTCACGGGGCTTGGGCTTCTTCCAACTCTGCGGGTTGCCGAGGAAGAACTGCACCACGTCGGCGCCATCTGCGGCGGCCGCGGCCAATGGGTCGGTGTTGTCTACATGCGAACCGATGAGCACACCGCCAAGTCTAGGTGGCTGCCCCGACACCCAAACTGCCGCGCGGCGACGAGGATTCGATGACTTAGTGTGGCAAACATGCACAAACGCGCGTGGCTCATCGCGATGGCGGTGGCTGTCCTGACGGTCGCTGCCGTGGGCGCGACGGTGGGATACCGCGGCTACCGCGAGCACGTCGCCCAACCGGAGTTCCCGCAGGTCGACACGTCGTCGCTGAGCCCCGGCCGAGCCGCCGTCATGCGCATCGTCGCGCAGGAGTACGCGACGCAACCAGGCATGTTCAAGTACTCCGAAGGCAACGACGAGCCATGGTGCGCAGACTTCACCAGCTGGGTGATGCGCGAGTCGGGCGAACCGTTCGCCAACCCCAACTCCGGGCATTGGCGCATCCCGGGCGTCCTGACGCTCACCGACTATCTGCACAACGAGGGCCGCTGGGAGCCGACGGATTATCTGCCCCAGCCGGGCGACATGGTGATCTACGACGAGCCCAGCCCCAAACACCAGCACGTCAACATCGTCGTGGCCGACGACAACGGCACCCTGACCACCATCGGCGGCGGAGAGGGCCGCGACGGTGGGCTGGGGCTGTCGACCTACAAGATCATCGATGACCCGGGGATCCAGGGGTTCGGCCGCTACGAGTGACGCCGCCGAGTGGCCACCTGTTGCACATGAATTTCCGATAGGCGTGCAACAAGTGGCCACTCCCACCAAAGGAAAAGCCCCCCACGCTGACGCACGGGGGGCTTTTCCTTGACTAGCTAGCGGTAGTCGCTGTATCCGTAATCGTCCAGCGGCACCGCGGCACCGGTGGCCGCACCGAAGTCCGGGCTGTAGTACTGATCCTCGTAGGACGGGATCGTGTACGCCGCAGCGCGGGCCTCTTCGGTCGGCTGCACCTGGATGTCGCGGTAACGGGCGATGCCGGTACCGGCCGGGATCAGCTTGCCGATGATCACGTTCTCCTTCAGACCCAGCAGCTTGTCGCTGCGGCAGTTGATCGCCGCATCGGTAAGCACGCGCGTGGTCTCCTGGAACGACGCCGCCGACAGCCACGAATCCGTGGCCAGCGATGCCTTGGTGATACCCATCAGCACCGGGCGGCCGGCCGCGGGCTCGCCACCCTCGGCAACAACCCGACGGTTGGCGGTCTCGAACTCGGCACGCTCGGTCAGCGAACCGGGCAGGAACTCCGTCGCACCCGAATCGATGATCGTGACGCGACGCAGCATCTGCCGGACGATGACCTCGATGTGCTTGTCGTGGATCGACACACCCTGGGCCCGGTAGACCTCCTGGACCTCCTTGACGAGGTGGATCTGCACCTCGCGGGGGCCCTGGACACGCAGCACCTCGTGCGGATCCGCGGAGCCTTCCATGAGCTGGTCGCCGACCTCGACGTGGTCACCGTCGGACAGCACGCCTTCGGAGCCGTCCTCGTGGGTGAGCACGCGCAGGCGCTGACGCTTGGAGAGCTTGTCGTAGACAACTTCCTCGCCACCATCGTCGGGGACGATGGTGATCTTGAAGAACTTGTCGCTCTCCTCCAGCCGGACCCGGCCCGCGACGTCGGCGATGGGCGCCTTGTTCCGCGGGATACGAGCCTCGAACAGCTCCTGCACGCGAGGCAGACCACCGACGATGTCGGCGCCACCGGTAACACCACCCTGGTGGAAGGTACGCATGGTCAGCTGGGTACCGGGCTCACCGATGGACTGGGCGGCGACGATGCCGACGGCCTCGCCGATGTCGACCAGCTTGCCGGTGGCCATCGAGCGGCCGTAGCACTTGGCACACACACCGGACGCCGAGGCGCAGGTCAGCACGGAGCGGACCTTCACCTGCGAGATGCCGGCAGCCAGCAGCGCGTCGATGGCCGGGTCACCCAGGTCATGGCCGCGTTCGATGACGACGTTGCCGTCGGCGTCGACCGCATCGGTGGCCAGGGTCCGGGCGAACGCCGAGGTCTCGACGTGTGCATCGCGGATCAGCGAACCGTCCGCAGCGCGCTCGGCCAGCGTGACGATGATGCCGCGCTCGGTCTCGCAGTCGTTCTCGCGAACGATGACGTCCTGCGACACGTCCACCAGACGACGGGTCAGGTAACCCGAGTCGGCGGTACGAAGAGCGGTGTCGGCCAGACCCTTACGAGCACCGTGGGTGTTGATGAAGTACTCCAACACCGTCAGGCCCTCACGGAACGAGGACTTGATCGGGCGCGGGATGAACTCACCCTTCGGGTTGGTCACCAGGCCCTTCATGCCGGCCAGGGTGCGGGTCTGGGTGAGGTTACCCGTGGCTCCGGACTTCACGATCGTGATGATCGGGTTGTCGGCCGGGTAGAACTCCTCCATCGCCTTACCCACCTCTTCGGTGGCGTCCTGCCAGATCTTGACCAGGGACTCGTTGCGCTCGTTGTGGTTCAGCGCGCCGCGCTGGTACTTGCGCTCGATCGCCTCGGCCTCGGCCTCGTGCCGCTCCAGGATCTCCTGCTTCTGCGGCGGCACCAGAACGTCGGCCATCGAGACCGTGACACCCGAACGGGTGGCCCAGTGGAAGCCGGCGTCCTTGAGCTTGTCGACGGTCTGCGCCACCACGATCATCGGGAAACGCTCGGCCAGATCGTTGATGATCCGGGCCTGGACCTTCTTGTGCATCTGCTCGTTGACGAACGGATAGCCCTTGGGCAGCAGCTCGTTGAAGAGCACCCGGCCCAGCGTGGTGTCCGCGGTCCAGGCATCGCCCGGCTTCCAGCCGTTCTCGAACAGCTCGGCCTCGACGGCGGCCGGCGGACGCTGCTGCGTCAACCGCACCTTGATCTTGGCGCGCACCGACAGTGCACCGCGGTCCAGCGCCATGATGGCCTCGGCGGGCGAGCTGTACACGCCCTGCTCCGGCTGGTCCTTGGCGGCCGGCACGTACTCGCCGGGGTCGCCCGCGACCTCGGTGGTCAGGAAGTACAGACCGGTCACCATGTCCAGACGCGGCATGGCCAGCGGCTTACCCGACGCCGGGGACAGGATGTTGTTCGAGGACAGCATCAGGATGCGAGCCTCGGCCTGGGCCTCTGCCGACAGCGGCAGGTGCACGGCCATCTGGTCACCGTCGAAGTCGGCGTTGAACGCCTCACACACCAGCGGGTGCAGCTGGATGGCCTTGCCTTCCACCAGCTGCGGCTCGAAGGCCTGGATACCCAGGCGGTGCAGCGTAGGTGCACGGTTCAGCAGCACCGGGTGCTCGGCGATGACCTCTTCGAGGACATCCCACACCTGGGGACGCTGACGCTCGACCATGCGCTTCGCGCTCTTGATGTTCTGCGCGTGGTTCAGGTCGACCAGACGCTTCATCACGAACGGCTTGAACAGCTCCAGGGCCATCAGCTTCGGCAGACCGCACTGGTGCAGCTTGAGCTGCGGGCCCACCACGATGACCGAACGGCCCGAGTAGTCGACACGCTTACCGAGCAGGTTCTGACGGAAGCGGCCCTGCTTGCCCTTGAGCAGATCGGACAGCGACTTGAGCGGACGGTTGCCCGGACCGGTGACCGGGCGGCCACGGCGGCCGTTGTCGAACAGCGCGTCCACCGACTCCTGAAGCATGCGCTTCTCGTTGTTGACGATGATCTCGGGCGCGCCGAGGTCGATCAGTCGCTTGAGCCGGTTGTTGCGGTTGATCACGCGGCGGTACAGGTCGTTCAGGTCGGAGGTGGCGAAACGGCCACCGTCGAGCTGAACCATCGGACGCAGCTCCGGCGGGATCACCGGCACAGCGTCGAGCACCATGCCCAGCGGGGAGTTACCCGACTGCTGGAAGGCCGCGACGACCTTCAGACGCTTGAGGGCGCGAAGTTTCTTCTGGCCCTTACCGTTCTTGATGGTGTCGCGCAGCGACTCGGCCTCGGCCTCGATGTCGAAGGTCTCGATGAGCTTCTTGATCGACTCCGCGCCCATGGCGCCGGTGAAGTACTCGCCGTAGCGGTCCTGCAGCTCGCGGTACAGCACCTCATCGACGATGAGCTGCTTGGGGGCCAGCTTGGTGAAGGTGGTCCAGATCTCGTCGAGCCGGTCCAGCTCACGCTGGGCCCGGTCACGGAGCTGACGCATCTCACGCTCGCCGCCGTCGCGCACCTTGCGGCGCACGTCGGACTTGGCACCCTCGGCCTCCAGCTCGGCCAGGTCGGCCTCGAGCTTCTGGGCCCGGGCCTCCAGGTCGGCGTCGCGCTGATCCGCGACGGCCTTGCGCTCGACGGCCATCTCGGCCTCGAGCGTGGACAGCTCGTTGTGGCGCATCTCGTTGTCGACAGAGGTGATCACGTAGGCCGCGAAGTAGATGATCTTTTCCAGATCCTTCGGGGCCAGGTCGAGCAGGTAGCCCAACCGCGACGGAACACCCTTGAAGTACCAGATGTGCGTGACGGGTGCGGCCAGCTCGATGTGGCCCATCCGCTCACGGCGCACCTTGGCGCGAGTGACCTCGACGCCGCAGCGCTCACAGATGATGCCCTTGAACCGGACGCGCTTGTACTTGCCGCAGTAGCACTCCCAGTCGCGAGTCGGTCCGAAGATCTTCTCGCAGAACAGGCCGTCCTTCTCCGGCTTCAAGGTGCGGTAGTTGATGGTCTCCGGCTTCTTGACCTCGCCGAAGGACCAGTTACGGATGTCGTCCGCGGTGGCCAGGCCGATGCGGAGTTCATCGAAGAAGTTGACGTCTAACACGTAACTCCCTTTCCCCTTTCGGGACTAGAAATTTTCGGACGAGATCTACGCAAGATCTTCAACAGAGGCGGACTCGTTGCGCGACAGGTTGATACCGAGGTTGGCAGCGGCACGCTCCAAGTCCTCGTCATCGCCGTCACGCATCTCGATCGCCGCGCCGTCGCTGGAGAGCACCTCAACGTTGAGGCACAGCGACTGCAGCTCCTTGAGAAGCACCTTGAACGACTCCGGGATACCGGGTTCAGGGATGTTCTCGCCCTTGACGATCGCCTCGTATACCTTCACGCGGCCGACCGTGTCGTCGGACTTGATGGTCAGCAGCTCCTGCAGCGTGTAGGCAGCGCCGTACGCCTGCATGGCCCAACATTCCATCTCACCGAACCGCTGACCACCGAACTGCGCCTTACCACCCAGCGGCTGCTGGGTGATCATCGAGTACGGACCGGTCGAACGGGCGTGGATCTTGTCGTCGACCAGGTGGTGCAGCTTCAGCATGTACATGTAGCCGACCGTCACCGGGTACGGGAACGGTTCGCCACTGCGGCCGTCGAACAGCGTCGCCTTGCCGTCGCTGTCGACCATGACGTCTCCGTCACGGTTGGGCAGCGTCGAGCCGAGCAGTCCGGCCAGCTCCTCTTCGCGGGCACCGTCGAACACCGGGGTGCTGACGATGCTGTCGACCGGGGCCGAGTGCAGACCATCGGGCAGCCTGCTCGCCCATTCCGGCGTTCCCTCGGCCACATCGATGTTCCAGCCGGCCTTGGCCACCCACCCGAGGTGGGTTTCCAGGATCTGGCCGATGTTCATACGACGCGGCACACCGTGGGTGTTCAGGATGATGTCCACCGGGGTGCCATCGGGCATGAACGGCATGTCCTCGACGGGCAGGATCTTGCCGATGACGCCCTTGTTGCCGTGGCGTCCGGCGAGCTTGTCGCCGTCGGAGATCTTGCGCTTCTGGGCCACGTACACGCGGACCAGCTCGTTGACGCCGGCCGGCAGCTCGTCGTCGTCCTCACGGGAGAACACGCGGATGCCGATGACCTTGCCCGACTCACCGTGGGGCACCTTGAGCGACGTGTCGCGGACCTCGCGGGCCTTCTCACCGAAGATGGCACGCAGCAGGCGCTCCTCCGGGGTCAGCTCGGTCTCACCCTTCGGGGTGACCTTGCCGACCAGGATGTCGCCGTCGCGGACCTCGGCGCCGATGCGGACGATGCCGCGCTCGTCGAGATCGGCCAGCACCTCATCGGAGACGTTCGGGATGTCCCGGGTGATCTCCTCGGCGCCCAGCTTGGTGTCGCGGGCATCGATCTCGTGCTCTTCGATGTGAATCGAGGTGAGCACGTCCTCTTCGACCAGGCGGTTCGAGAGGATGATCGCGTCCTCGTAGTTGTGGCCCTCCCACGGCATGATCGCCACGAGCAGGTTCTTGCCCAGGGCCATCTCACCGTTCTCGGTGCACGGACCGTCGGCGACGACCTGGCCGGCCTCGACACGCTGCCCGGCGTCCACGATCGGACGCTGGTTGGCGCAGGTGCCGTGGTTGGACCGGGCGAACTTGCGCATCCGGTAGGTGTGCCGGCTGCCGTCGTCGGCCATCACGGTGATGTAGTCAGCCGAGACCTCCTCGACGACGCCCGCCTTCTCCGAGACGACGACATCGCCGGCGTCGATCGCGGCACGCAACTCCATGCCGGTACCGACCAGCGGCGCCTCGCTGCGCACCAGCGGAACCGCCTGGCGCTGCATGTTGGCACCCATCAGGGCGCGGTTGGCGTCGTCGTGCTCGAGGAACGGGATCATGGCGGTCGCGACCGACACCATCTGGCGCGGCGAGACGTCCATGTAGTCCACGTCGGACGGGGCCACGTTCTCGACCTCGCCACCCTTACGGCGCACCATCACGCGGTCTTCGGTGAAGCTGCCGTCGACGTCGATCGGCGAGTTGGCCTGCGCCACGACGTGGCGGTCCTCCTCGTCGGCGGTCAGGTAGTCGATCTGGTCGCTGACCACACCGTCGATGACCTTGCGGTACGGGGTCTCGATGAAGCCGAACGGGTTGACCCGGGCGTACACCGACAGCGAGCCGATCAGACCGATGTTCGGACCCTCAGGGGTCTCGATCGGACACATGCGGCCGTAGTGGCTGGAGTGCACGTCGCGGACCTCAAGGCCGGCACGTTCACGGGACAGACCGCCGGGGCCCAGCGCCGACAGGCGACGCTTGTGGGTCAGACCCGACAGCGGGTTGTTCTGATCCATGAACTGCGACAGCTGGCTGGTGCCGAAGAACTCCTTGATCGCCGCCACGACGGGACGGATGTTGATCAGGGTCTGCGGCGTGATCGCCTCGACGTCCTGAGTGGTCATGCGCTCACGCACGACGCGCTCCATGCGGGAGAGACCGACCCGGATCTGGTTCTGGATCAGCTCACCCACGGTGCGGAGACGACGATTACCGAAGTGATCGATGTCGTCCACCTCGACCGGGACCTCGACGCCGCCGGGGACGGTCATCGTGGTCTGGCCCTCGTGCAGACGCACCAGGTACTCGATGGTGGCGACGACGTCTTCCTCGGTCAGAGTCGACGACGTGATCGGCTTGCCGGCGTTCAGGCCCAGCTTCTTGTTGACCTTGTAGCGGCCGACGCGGGCCAGGTCGTAGCGCTTCTCCTTGAAGAACAGGTTCTCCAGCAGGGTCTGCGCGGACTCCTTGGTCGGCGGCTCGCCCGGGCGCAGCTTGCGGTAGATGTCCAGCAGCGCCTCGTCGGGACCGGCGGTGCTGTCCTTCTCCAGGGTGCCCATCATGATCTCGGAGAAACCGAAGCGCTCCACGATCTGCTCGCTCGTCCAGCCCAGCGCCTTCAGGAGCACGGTGACCGGCTGCCGACGCTTACGGTCGATGCGGACACCGACGGTGTCGCGCTTGTCGACGTCGAACTCCAGCCACGCACCGCGGCCCGGGATCACCTTGACGCTGTGCAGCGTCTTCTCGGTGGACTTGTCGATGCTGTCGTCGAAGTACACACCGGGAGAACGCACGAGCTGGGACACCACGACACGCTCGGTGCCGTTGATGATGAAGGTGCCCTTCTCGGTCATCATCGGGAAATCACCCATGAAGACCGTCTGGCTCTTGATCTCACCGGTGTTGTTGTTGATGAACTCGGCCGTGACGAACAGCGGAGCCGCGTACGTCATGTCCTTGTCTTTGCACTCGTCAACCGGCGCCTTGACCTCGTCAAAGCGCGGGTCGGAGAAGCTCAGCGACATCGAGCCCGAGAAATCCTCGATCGGCGAGAGCTCTTCGAGCACCTCTTCGAGGCCGCCCTTGGGGTCGGTCTCACCGCGATCAACGGCCTTCTGGCGCCATCCGTCCGCTCCGACCAACCAGTCGAAGGAATCCGTCTGAACGTCCAGAAGCCCCGGAACCTCAAGCGGTTCGCGGAGCTTGGCAAAGGAAACTCGGTTCGGTGCTCCGGGGACGGAGTTATTGGTGTTAGCGTTCGCTGTGCTCTGGCTAGAGACTGCCAAGATGCATCCTTCCAGCACCTCATGCGACTTTCGAAAAGGCCAGCAAGAGCCGTCCTTCTGGGCCGCGATTCTGCGTCGGTTCGGCTGACTGTTTCCTACTTCAGCTCGTCCAGAACCCCATACGCACGGCACTAAGGACTAGGTGCTGAGCAATGCTCAGGCTAGAACTACGATGTGCAGGTCAGATGAGATGGGCAGGATGCAGCCAGCGCAACGTCCAACAATAGCGCAGAACGGCGCATTCCTCAACCACCACACATCCACTGTATGAAACGAGTCACCTGGCGCTGGCTGGCGTCCCTAAACCCGTCACACATGCTGCCCAACAGATTGGCCTGTCCATGGCCTTCCGTCAAGTGCTCACACGCGGTTTCGGGTGGGAGATTTCCGGACCGGGCGGCAGCTCTGGCAACGGCTGGTAGAGCTTCACCTACGCATCGCCGAAACGCGCCAGGAGCGCTGAGCCCACCTGCGCCGGAACGAGCTGCTCGGCAATGATCAGCCCGCCGCCACCCCTCGCACCGAGACGTGAAACGCGCAGGCGACGTGCCGGACGCGTCTGATCGAGCCGAGTTCCAGCGGTTGCAGGTAACCGCCGAGACGTAGTCCGATCCGCTGCGGCCCGAACTCGGCCTCGATCGGAGTGCCCGGCGGAAGCAGCCGGCGGAATCGCGTCGGTATCCCCCAGTACATGAAGTACATGACGAGGCCGACGGCAACCACCATCACCACGACGGCCGGCAACACCGAGGAAGCCCTCAATCCCCCGCCCCGAGCGAGGCGATGACCAACGTCAACAGCGGGATGCCGACGGCTGACGCAAGCACGATCCCCGCCTCGGTGCTGTGTCGAGCCGCCGCGGCCAGCTGGTCGGCCAATCCGGCGCCGGCGATGCCCACGGTGCGGGTCACCTGGTCGAGCCCGGCGCCCGGTTGCGCACCGGACACCGTCGGCTGCGTCCGCGGCGGATTCATCGCGGCTGCGCGTGCATATCGGCTCCTGGTGTCCACGAGACAAGTCAGGCCGGACCCTCGGGGTCCGGCCTGACTTGTTCGAAACTCAGCTCTGGTGAGGCACCTCGATGGCGCCGGTCGGGGCGTCATCCTCGACCGGGCGCTGGTGGCGCGCGGTGGGCTCGTCGCCAAACTGGTGCACCGGCAGCTTGTGCGTGCCCTCGAGGTCGTCGAGGATCGCGGCCTGCGCTGCCGGCGGCAGGGTGTGCAGGATCTCCCGCACGCGGGCCTGGCGGCGGCCCACGGCCTTGCGTTCCGGCATACCGGGAGTCGCCATCAGCTGCGGCGGCACACCCTCGATCTCCTCGACACCGCCGTCGTGCTGGCCGGCGTCGATCATGGCCTGCTCGGCGGCCGCGGTCGCCTCGTCCTTCTCCTCAGACATCCCGATCGGCCCGATACGGCGGCCGTTGAGGAACTGCTTGACGACGGGCTCCTCGCTGGTCAGCAACACCTCGCGGGGGCCGAACATGACCAGCTGCTTGCGGAACAGCATGCCGATGTTGTCGGGCACGGTCCGGGCGATGTTGATGTTGTGCGTCACGATCAGCACCGTGGCGTCGATCTGCGCGTTGATGTCGATCAGCAGCTGGCTCAGGTAGGCGGTGCGGACCGGGTCCAGACCGGAGTCCGGCTCGTCGCACAGGATGATCTTCGGGTCGAGCACCAGGGCGCGAGCCAGGCCGGCGCGCTTGCGCATACCGCCGGAGATCTCGCCGGGGAACTTGTGGCCGTCGTTGGGCATACCGACCAGGTCGAGCTTCTCCATGACGATGTTGCGGATTTCGCTCTCGCTCTTCTTCGTGTGCTCGCGCAGCGGGAAGGCGGTGTTGTCATAGATGTTCATCGAGCCGAACAGCGCGCCGTCCTGGAACAGCACACCGAACAGGGTGCGGATCTCGTAGAGCTCCTTGGCCGAGCATTCAAGGATGTTGGTGCCGTCGATGACGATCGAGCCGCGCTCGGGACGCAGCAGGCCGATCAGGGACTTCAGGAACACCGATTTGCCGGTACCCGACGGGCCGAGCAAAACGCTGACCTCACCCTCGGGAACCGTCAACGTGACGTCTTCCCAAATCTTTGACGATCCGAAAGATTTGCTCAGTCCCGTCACATCGATCTGGACGCCCATAAAGATCCTTCCGCCTACGGCTCACCCCGCCACCTGCTGCGGCCTGTGGCTTGAGTCACCATAGCGCACGGGGCACCGCCCACACATGCTTGTCTCCCAATATTCGGGAGTACCCGGACCCGGACCGAATCAATCCAGCTCATACAAGCAAAGAACCCCCGAATCCGTGGGGATTCGGGGGTTCTTGCGGTCCAGTTTTGGACTACTTGACGGTGACGCTGGCGCCGGCAGCCTCGAGCTTGCCCTTGGCGTCCTCGGCGGCCTCCTTGGAGACCTTCTCCAGCAGCGGCTTGGGAGCGCCGTCGACCAGATCCTTGGCTTCCTTCAGGCCCAGGCCGGAGACGATCTCGCGGACGACCTTGATCACGCCGATCTTCTTCTCGCCGGCACCCTCGAGGATGACGTCGAACTCCGACTGCTCCTCGGCGGCCTCGGCGGCGGCCGGGGCGGCACCGGCGGCGGCAACGGCGACCGGAGCAGCAGCGGTGACCTCGAAGACCTCTTCGAACTGCTTCACGAACTCAGAGAGCTCCAGCAGGGTCATTTCCTTGAAAGCGTCGAGCAGTTCGTCGGTGGACAGCTTGGCCATGTTTATGGTCCTTCCTGATTTTTCTTACAGATGTTGGGTGGTTTGTGCGGTTGCGGTTACGCGACAGCGGCGAGTGAAGCGGAAGCCTCTACGCGGCTTCCTCGGCAGCCTTCTTCTCCTGCAGCGCCGCGGCGAGGCGGGCCATCTGAGAAGCGGGCGCGTTGAACAGGCCGGCGGCCTTGGACAGGTTGCCCTTCATGGCACCTGCCAGCTTGGCGAGCAGCACCTCGCGCGACTCGAGGTCGGCGATCTTCTCGACATCGGCGACGGACAGCGCTTTGCCGTCCATGTAGCCGCCCTTGATGACGAGCGCCTTGTTGTCCTTGGCGAACTTCTTGATCGCCTT
Organism: Mycobacterium sp. DL99; assembly: GCF_004762045.1. Lineage (GTDB taxonomy): Bacteria > Actinomycetota > Actinomycetes > Mycobacteriales > Mycobacteriaceae > Mycobacterium. Next base: position 1,404,916 of record NZ_SJOM01000007.1, on the reverse strand, counting down.
GGCGGCGTCAACGGGCTCACCCTTGACGAACGCGATCGCCGTGGGACCGGCGAACAGCTCGTCGAGACCTTCAATGCCGGCTTCGGAAGCGGCGCGCTTCACCAGAGTGTTCTTGGCGACGGTGTACGAGGCGGAGTCGCCGAGGGAACGACGCAGCTCAGCCAGGTTCGCCACAGTCAGCCCGCGGTACTCGGTGACGACGGTGGCCGTCGACGCCTTGAACTGCTCAGCAATGTCGGCAACCGCCGTGGCTTTATCAGCCTTGGCCATGCATGCCTCCTTGTGGTGGGTATCGGGCGCTCCACCAACTTGGGGCCGTGAAATGACGAACGCCCCGACGCAGATAGGTCGGGGCGCAGATATACCCAGCACGAAACTGGTCCAGCCTCGTCCTCCTGCGTGGGCCGCCGGGACATTTCCCGGACCTTCAACCGATTGCTCGGTGACCGACGGTCTTCGGTGGAACCCGACCAGAGTAGCCGAACACCTACCAATCAGCCAAAACGAGCACGCTCGCCGCGCCTCAGCGCGCGCCGGCCAGCACCAGGCAGACGAACGCGGCCGCGAGCAATCCGACCCTCAACCAGTGCAATCGGTCCCAGCGGCGGACCAGTTCGTGGAACTGCCCGGGGTCCTCACCGGCGTCGTTACCGCCGAATCCCGCCGCGACGCGGTTGTTGATCGGTACGAGCGTGGTGAGGGTCAGCAGAATGACCAGCACCATCAGCGCGACCGGCGCGATGAGCAGGGGCGCGGGACGGAACACCGCGGCGGCGATCATCAGCGCCACCGCTGCCATGTACCAGAACGGCATCGCGGTCCCGAGGATCTTGGCGCCGGTTCCGCGCGCCTGCCGATAGGCGGCGTCGGGTAGCCGCTGCAGGATCGGGTTGGTGAACGCGGCGACCCCGAACTCGACGCCCAGCAGCGGCCCGGTGACGATGACGGCGAGAATCTGAACGATTTCCTTCACATCATCAAGCCTGGTCAGTAAGCTGATAAAAAACAAGGTACTGACAAATTAGTCAGCATACGAAGGGCCGGAGATGGCGGTTTCCAAGAAAGAGGTCGGCGACTGCCCGATCGACGCGACACTGTCGGTCATCGACGGGCGCTGGAAAGGCACCATCCTGTGGCGGTTGGCCGACGGGCCGATGCGCACCGCTGAACTGCGCCGCAGCATTCCCGACATCACCGAGCGCATGCTCATCCGGCATCTGCACGATCTGGTCGACGCCGGGATCATCGACCGCCACGATGCGGGCACGGTGCCACCGTGCGTGCACTATTCGATCTCCGAATACGGCAAGACGCTGGGCCCGGTGCTAGGTGCGTTGTGCGAGTGGGGTCGCACCCACATGGAGATTCAGAAGCGGAAGCGTCAGTCACGCGCCAGGGCGGCCGCACCGACCAGGCCTGCGTCCCCGCCGAGTTCGGCCGCCACCACCCGCAGCCCGCGCAGGAAGTCCAGCCCGGCGTAGTCCGCCAACGCCGCACGGACCGGGTCGAACAGCAATGTCCCGGACTTGGCCACTCCCCCGCCGATCACCACCAGGTCCAGGTCGCATACCGCGCCCACCGAGGCGATCATGGCCGCCACCGCGCGGGCGCCACGCTGAAAGGCCTTGATGGCCAGCTCATCTCCGTGATTTGCCGCGTTGCCCAGCGCCTTTGCGTCAGTGCCGGACCAGCCCTGTCGGCGGGCCCAGCGCACCATGCTCGGCCCCGATGCGATGGTCTCGACGCAGCCGTGCCCGCCGCAGGTACACAGCTCACCGCCGTCGGGCGCGACGACGACGTGGCCGACGTGCCCGGCGTTACCGGTGCGGCCGTCGTACGGTGCGCCGTCGAGAACGAGCCCGCCGCCAACCCCGGTCGAAACCACCATGCCGAGCAGGAACTGCGCACCCCGGGCGGCCCCGCACCACTGCTCTCCCAGCGCCATGCACAGCCCGTCGCCGCCGAGTCGCACCGGCAATCGGGCAACGCCGGCAACCCGCTCGACGATCGGAAAGCGTTGCCACTCAGTGATATTGATCGGGCTTACGGTGCCGTTGGGCAAATCGATCGGCCCAGCGGAGGCGACGCCGACTCCGGTCGCGGCTCCGTCCGCGGCCCGCATGGTCTCGCCGAGCAGCATCTCGACGACAGCCCACACCGTCTCGGCATCACCGTCCGGGGTCGGCAGCTGGGCCCGATGGACCAGCTTTCCGTCGGGATCCACCAGGCCGGCGGCGATCTTGGTGCCGCCGATGTCGAGCGCCAGGGTCACCGGCTGAGTCAGGGTCACGTGGGCATTCCTAGTGTTTGTGCGTGTTGTCCGGCTGGCGGGGATCACCGGGGTGTTCATACCCGGGGGCCAGTTCCACCAGGGCGGCGCATCGCGCATCGAGCCACTGCCGGTAAGCCTGCCTTCGAGCGGCCGCCCGCAGGTGCGCGGCGATCCGGTCGTGGACCTCGTCAAGGGACGGTGCGACAGGACCCGCGCGCCATCCGTGCGCCCCGGCCTGTGTCTCGGCGAAGCGCAGCGGATTGCGTGCGTGATATCCGGCCACCTCTGCGTCCGAAACATCGACCGCCGCAGTCACATCCGCGAACACCGCCCGGGCCAGGGGGGTGCCCAGCGTGGCGGCGGCAACACTGCCGATCTCCAGCCGGGCCGCGGTGTCGGGGAGCACCTCACCCAGAGCCGGCACACCATCGGAACACAGTCCGCGCGCGGAGGCCTCGCCGTCGACCACCCGTTCGGCCACCGCCAGTTGAGTCAGCCACCGACGCAGCTGACGCCCCTCGCTGGTTCCGGGGCGCGGCAGCGCCGAGGCCCGGTTTCCTGCTCGCAGTGTTGCCTCCCGCTCGTCGATCTCCTTGATCGACACCGGTTTTCCGGCCACCTGCGCCACCCAAGCCACCTGGTTCATCGCACCGTGACCTTCACCGCAGGCGAGTAGATCAGCCGCCCGGCACAGCCCACCCGGATCAACGCCCACCACTGGCCCGGCTCGACCCACGATGGCGGCGCGACGTCGAACCCGATCTTGGCGGTACCACCAGCGGGCACTTCGACACCCACCGCCGCCGGCCCCATCCATTCCCACGTTCCCCACGGGCTGATGAGGTGTGCCTCAGCGGTCAGGTCCGCGAGTGCGTCGGTGCCGATCGTGATCGACAGTCGCGCGGTCTCACCGGCCTTGACGTCGACGGCATGTGGATCGGACACCAGCTTGAGCACCTGGGCGCTGGTCTCACCGATCGTGACGACGCAGACGTCCTCGACCACCTGCCGCCACGACGGAGGCAGGGCCGCACCCCCACCGGTCACCACGAGTTCGGCGCGCAACGGGTACAGCCCGGGCCCGGCCCCGGCCGGGATGCTCAGCACCACATCGGTTTCCAGGTGTTCCCCGGGCGGCAGCACATAGGGCAGCTCAGCGGGGTGCACCTCCCACCCAGGCGGGGCGGACAACCTGACCCGCCCGTGCAGCGCGTCGTCGGTGCAGTCGCTGGCCGCGGTCAGGCGCACCACGACGTCTGTACCAGGTTGCCCGTCAGTGCTTTCGGGGTGCAGGTATGCGACGGCAGGCAGGCCACCCAACGGAGCCGGACCGCGATTGTGCAGCCAGTACCTGGCATACAACGGCTGCGCCGCCTCGGCTTCCGGCGCCAACCTCCGGTGCTCGGCACGCACCACCTTGGGCAGATTGAGCTGGGTCGACACCGTGGCGATCTGGTAGCCGTGCAGCCTCAGATCCGAAGGCTGCTCGGGCGCCGGCTCCTCCAGCAGGTTCAGGTTCGCGGCGGCCGAGACCGCGCGCAAGCCGGAGCGGAGCGTGACTTCTGCGGAACTACCGGTGATCTCGACCAGACGCGCGGTGACCCCGTCGACCGGATCGGCACTGCGCACGCTGCCCGACGCCAGCGGATTACCGGCCGCCTTGAGTGCACCGAGTTGCACCGACCCGGCGGGCTCGATCTCCAGCAGCGATCCCCACGCCGGCAGCCCGCCACCGGCGTCCGAGTCGACGACCACCGGCTGCAGCGGCCGGTTGAATTCTGCGGCGCTGGGTGCGACCCCCGCGGCCCGCCAGTCACCGGCACCGCTGACCAGTGCGTAGTCGAATGTGTGTGTCCAATGCTGCAGTTGGAAGTTGGATCCGTCCGGTGCCGTGCGCCGTGGCGGGTCGATCCAGGTGCCGGACGGCCAGCCGGTGCAGGACCGCATGAGTGACGTGTGCAGGGTGCCGTCCGGCTCGACCGCGAAGCTCGGCACACCGCGGTTCAGCAGTGCCACGGTGCGGGCCTCGAACGGCTCGGCCGCCGCGGGGGCCTGTTGGGTGACGGCGATTTCGGCCTGCCCCAGCTCATCGACCACCGCATCGAGGTCGCCGGCCAGGATCAGCACCGGCAACGTGCGCACGCCGCGGAGATCGGCGCCGGGCACCCAGTGTTCGATCAACGGCGCGGCGGCAGGCACCCACACCCGAGCCGATCCGGTAGCGTCGATCTGACGTTTGAGCTCATCTGTGTAAGCGACGTCCGCTTCGGCGAGAACAGCTTCGGTGAACGGGTTTTCATCCGGACCGCCGAGAGCGAACCGGGTGTCGGGCAGGTTGGAGTCGACGCTGAGGTCGCCGTACCGCGGCTTGTCGGCGGCACTGCACGTGGCGGTGACGCCGGCCCGCACCAGGGCCACCATCAGATCGCGGGGGTTCACACCGTCGGGAGCGACCACCTCGGCCACCGAGACCGCCCGCACCGCCGCGCCGATGCGCACCCGTACCGCCGAGGACAGCCCGAACCAACCGTAGGCCGGGTTGTCCAGCGTCCACGGGTGTTGCGCGGCGTCAACGGCGTGATGATCCGAACCGTCGTGCAGCAGCCCGAATCCGCGACCGATCACCGCGTCGCCGACCTCGCTCACCGGCAGCGCGCCGGGTACCGGGCAAGGCCACCGCAGCCGGACCAGACGGTCCGCGCCGACGAATTCGTCGATGACGGTGCGGCATTCGACGCGGTCCACACCGGACCAGAGCGTGATGATCTGGGTGTAGCGCAACAGGTCTGGAATGCGGCCTCGCACGATCACCCGCTGCCCGAGTGGGCTCTGATAACACTGCACATCGTCGGCCGGGCCGGCCGAGGAGCACACCACCGGCCCCGTGGGCAGCAGGTGCCAGGGCCCTTCCCCGGCTTGGGGGTGGGCCGAATACTCCTCGTAGACGGCCAGTTCGTTGCCGACGCCGCCGGCGGCGATGAGCTCGCGCCCGTCGTCCACAAGCGAGCACATCGCCCCGCCGCGGGCCGCGTCGACGCGCAGCCGGTAGCGGTCGTTGGCGATCTCGTCTCCGGCCAGCGGTTTCCAGCCGCGCGCCGTCCCGGAGACGAACCGGTAGGACCGCCAGCCCAGTGACGGCACGTCGCGGGCAAGCCAGCTCACCGTCGCGCCGTCATGCTCGACCAGCACGGGCACGTCATTGCCGTCGCTGTCGAGCACCGCACCGGAGAACGGTTCGTCCAGATGCACCGTGACGATGTCGGTCCGGTTGTGCGCCACCGCGTTCCACACGACTACTGACCCATCGACAGCCTCCGACAACAGGCCCAAGGCGTTGTCCCGAGCGGTGACGCCCAGCTCCCAGGCATCGCGCCAGCCGGTGAGCAGGTCGAGGTAGACCTGGTCGGATTCCGATCCGGTGATGGCGTCGTGATGCGCTCCGTAAGCCAGCTGCACCCACGCCTTGGCCATTGCCGCCTGCGGATAGTCGGCGCCGCCGAGCAGCCCGGCGAACACCGCGAACCGCTCGGCGTCGAGCACCGCATCCTCGGCAGCCCGGTTGGCCTGCTTGGTGTCGATGTAGGAGACGTCCTTGCCGGTGTAGATCGGGTTCATGTCGCGGGTCTGCGGGGACGGCGTGATCCCGCGCTCGTCGATCTCGGCCCGCACCGCGCTGAAGAACTCCGACGGCAGCGCGCACACGAACTTCGGCCAGACGTAGCGCGAGTTCCAGTCGCGGTGGATCTGGGTTACCCATTTGTTGGGCGGGGTGTAGTCGGTGCCGACCGGTAGGAGCACGTTGCGGGTCAACGCAACTCGCTTGAGTTTGGTGAACAGCGTGTAAGTGGATTCCTCGGCCTCGGCCAGTGATGCCGAGGAATCCATCCACCATCCGGCCGAATAGTGCGCAGGCATGTAGTGCGTGAGAAGCCCTCGGCCCGAGGGCGCGATCCACTCGAACTCGCTCGCGAACTGCATGCGCTCGGGGTCGCCGTCGTTCTGCATGGGACCCCACTGGTGATGCGGCCCGCGGGCCCACGAACTGGAGGTCAGGCCGACGTCGGCCGCCATCCCGGGAAACTGCGGGTCGTGCCCGAACACGTCGAGCTGCCAGGCGGTGGCCGGGTCGGCACCCAGCACGTCACGCTGAAAACCCATGCCCGCCACAAAGTTCCGGATCGCGGTCTCCGGGCTCGTGAGGTTGGTATTGGGCTCGTTGTAGGTGCCGCCCATGATCTCGACGCGGCCCTCGGCGATGAACCGGCGCAGATCGGCCCGGTCTCCGGGTCGGGCGTCCCAGTAGGGCTTGAGGTAGTCCACCTCGGCCAGCACGAACTTGTACTCCGGAACACGGCGGGCCATTTCCAGGTGTGCGTGCACCAGGTCGAATCCGTTGGTCTGCCGGCACTGACCGGGCGGGTCCTCCGTCCACACGCTGGTGTAGGCGGCCTGGGTATTCCACCAGACAGGGTCGTAGTGGAAGTGGCTGATCATGTACATCGTCCAGCCCGGCTCCGCCACGGTGAACTCGAAGTCGGTGGAGCCCACCCGGGCGCGCCGGATCTCGCCGGGCACACCCCGCTCGACGTCCACCGGTACCTCGACGGCGCCGTCGCCGGGCGCGGCGATCGCCTCACCGGAGAGCCCGTCCCCGCTGACCCGCACGGGCGTCGGCGAGGCGCAGGCCTCGTATCGCACCCGAACCAGCTGCCGAGGGGCATCCTCGGGCCCGGCAAACAGCTCCGTCGTCTCCACTGACGTGACGTGCATCTGCAAAACCCTACGACGTCAAGGCACCGAAATGTCGACGACCAGCGCCCGATGATCCGAGATCGGTAGGTGGGGCGCGGCGTATGCGGCAGCGGCCAGCGTGGGGTCGTCGGTGAGGATGTGGTCGAGTTGCGTGGTCGGCGTGTCGGCAGGAAACGTCGGGGCGGCCCCGAGCGGCCGCCAGTGCTCCGGCGCGCCCGAGTTCAGGTCCCCCATGAGAATCCTCGGGCCCGGGAAGCCACCCAGATCCCGCACGAGATGCCGCAGTTGCACCCGGTTCCACCCCGGCACGAACGACAGGTGGGTATTGGCCACCGAGATCGCGCCGAGTGGCGTATCGACGCGGGCCACCATCGCGGCCCGGGGTTCTTCGTGGACGATCCGGAACCGGCGGATCCCCGAGACGTACATCGGGAACCGGACCGGTATCCGCGGGAGCCGCAACACCTGCCAGTTCTCGACCGGGTACCGGGTGAGCAGGGCGATGCCGTAGGCGGCTGTGCCGGGTTGTTCGCGGCCGGTGGCGGCCATCCAGGTGGCACCGGGTGTTCCGGAGATCGCGGCGACGAACCGGTGGTGCACGGCGTTCATCGCGTCAGCGGCCACGGCGGTCAGGTCCGCCTTGCCCGAGCGCGGCTGATCCAGGTCGACTTCCTGCAGAGCGAGGATATCGGCGTCGAGTTCGGCCACCGCGGCAGCCAATCTGCCCAGGTCGACGTCGCCGTCGTGGACACTGCGCCCGTGCAGGATGTTGAAAGTCGCCAGCCGCATGGGTACTCAGTACCCACAACCGCGCCGGCTCCACCATCGGCGCCCGACAGACCCGGGATCACACATGCTCGACCGCAACGACGCCCTTCGTGACGCACTGAAGCGCGCCGCGGCGGCGTTCAAGGCGCACGGGCCGCAGTTCGCGCTCGCCGGCAGCTACGCGCTGTGGGTCTACGGCGCGCCCGAACCCGTGCACGACGTCGATTTCGTGGTCGCGGAGGCCGACGCCGAGGCGGCCGAGGTGACGTTGCGCAAAGCCGGGTTTCAGATCGTGCACGTCCCCGAGGACTGGTTGTTCAAGGCCTATCCCGACGATGACGTCCTGGTCGACGTGCTCTACCAACTCAACGGGGCCTCGGTGGACGCGGCGACGCTGCGATCCGCCGAGGTGCTCGACGTGCTGGCGATCCGGATGCCGGTCCTGCCGCCGACTCTGGTGGTGTCGGAGAAGCTGTTGTCGCTCAACGAACACCACTGCGACTTCGCGGCGCTGTTGCCGGCGGCCCGTGCGGTGCGCGAGCAGGTCGACTGGGATGCGGTGCGGGTCACGACCGCCGACAACGACTTCGCCGCCGCGTTCCTGGAGCTCGTCGACCGGCTCGGCATCACGTAGTCCGCTGCGAGGCGGCGTGCAGGCGGGCGGCAACAGCACTGACGGCCGTCGCCACCTCGGGTGGTTCGAGCACCTCGAAGTCGTAGCCCACGGTGGCGAAGTACAGCACCATGCGTTCGGGGTCGTCGGCGCCCGCGGTGACGATGCAGGCGTCGGGTCCGTCGGCCTCGACGGTGGCTGATGCCGGTGGAAACTTTTGTGCCACCACCTCTTGCGGGGCGTGGTAGCGGACCCGGGCGCTGTAGCGGTACGGCGAGGCGCTGATCGAGCGGCGCACGTAGTCGGCCGCGTCCGGAGCCTCGCGTGGCACGAACGTGCTGCCGCGGGCCGCCACCGCCGACATCCGGTCCAGCCGCAGGCTGCGCCAGTCTTCGCGGTCACGGTCATAGGTCATGAGGTACCAGCGCCGTCCGGTGGTCACCAGTTGATAAGGCTCCAACCGCCGCTGGGTGTGATTGCCGCGGATGTCGGTGTAGTCCGCGCTGACGTGTTCGTGGTCGCGGCAGGCCCGGGCCAGGGTCATCAGCACCTCGGGTTCCACGGGCGCGTCCGACGAGTTGGGGGTCAGGGTGACGGTCGCGTCGTGCACCGCCGAGACCTGCGAACGCAATCGCGCGGGCATGACCTGGTCGAGTTTGGACAGCGCCCGCAGTGCGGCTTCGCCGACGCCGGCGACGCTTCCGCCGGCGGCCAGCCGCAGACAGACGGCCATCGCGACGGCCTCGTCGGGGTCGAGCAGCAGCGGCGGCAGCGCCGCACCGGCGCCGAGTTGATAGCCCCCGCCCTGGCCCTTGCTGGCGTGGACGGGGTATCCGAGTTCGCGCAGCCGCTCGATGTCACGGCGGACGCTGCGAGTGGTGACGCCGAGGCGGTCAGCCAGTTCCTCACCCGTCCAGGCCCGGCGCGACTGCAACAGTCCGAGAAGCTGCAGTACGCGGCCGGTGGTTTCAGTGCTCACGGCCATGCAAGAAGTGTGCCGCACTTTTAGGACCGAATCGGTCCTATATGCATGAAACGGTAGTCCTATGTGGACAAACCTCCTCGCCGACCAACTGGACTTCCATTGGACCCATCAACTCAGGCCGCGTCTGGACGGCCTGACCGACGACGAGTACTTCTGGGCACCGGTCAAAGACTGCTGGACTGTTCACCCCGACGGCGCTGTCGACTTCAGTTATCCACCGCCACAACCGGAACCGTTCACCACCATCGCGTGGCGCCTGGCGCACGTGATCGTCGGGGTGTTCGCGATGCGCAACCACTCGCACTTCGGCGGGCCGCCGGCTGACTACGAGTCCTGGCCTTACGCCACCGATGCGGCCACGGCCCTTAAACAACTCGACGACGCCTACCGACATTGGATCGACGGGGTCAGAAACCTCGACGACGATGACCTGAAGAAGCCGTGCGGGCCCGCGGAGGGGCACTACGGCGATGAGCCGATGGCCGTACTTGTTCTGCACATCAACCGGGAGGTAATCCACCACGGCGCCGAAATCGCCTGCATCCGTGACCTTTACGTGCACTCCAACCAAACGACCCACAACAGCTGAGGAGAACTGAGCCATGCCAGGAATGCCCCCACCCGCCGGCGACGAACGTCAGACCCTGATCGATTTCGTCGCCTTTCAGCAGAACGCCTTCTTAGCGGTGGCGCACGGCCTCACCGATGAGCAGGCGCGGTCAACCCCGTCGGTCAGCGCGCTGTCGGTCGGCGGTCTGATCAAGCACGTCACCGCCGTACAGAAGGGCTGGGCCGACCGCGCCGAGTATGCACCGCAGTTCCCGCCGCCGGATCCCCGTCCGTTCGAGGAACAGGCGGCCGACTACGCCGATCTGCACGTCATGCGTGACGACGAGACCCTCGCCGGTCTACTCGAGGCGTTCAAGGCCCAGAATGCCGAGACGCTGCGGGTTTTCGCCGAACGGGATCTGGACACCGCGGTCCCGGTCCCCCATGACGTGCCGTGGTTCCCCCAAGACGTCGACCACTGGTCGGTGCGGTGGGTGGCCATGCACCTGATCGAGGAACTCTGCCGGCACGCCGGGCATGCCGACATCATCCGCGAATCCATCGACCGCGCAACGATGTACGAATTGCTGGCCGCCGAGGAGCAGTGGCCCGAGACCGAGTGGATCAAGCGCTGGCGGCCCGCCGAAGTCTGATGGATCTGAGCAATCAGCGGCCCAGGACCAGCCGTAGCGCGTAATCCACCACGGCCTCAAGGTCGTCGCCCAGGTTCCCACCCAGCCACTGCTGGGCAAGCTCGGCCATCGCCCCCGTGTACATGGCCGCGCCGACCTGGGCGGCGACCGGGTCCGAACCCGGATTGAGCCGGCCCCCCTCGGACAGCACGGCCTCGCGCAACAGGTCCTGGGTGGCCGCGCGCCGCGCCGCCAGCACCGGGTTGGCCCTGGCGTCGGTGAACAGCACCCGGCCCCGACGCGGGTCGGCCGAACTGAAGCCCAGTACGGCGGCGATTCCGGCCCGGGTTCGGGCCGGCACCGAGTCCCCGGCCCCGGCCATCGCGGCGTCGACATCGGCCGCCAGGGCCGCGTTCACCTGGTCGTACACCGCACCGAGCAGGTCGTCGGTGTCGGCGAAGCTCTCGTAGAAGTAGCGGGTGTTGAGGCCACATTCGCGGCAGACCGAGCGCACCGAGGTCGCGGCTTCCCCACCGTCCCCGAACAGCCGGAACGCCGCGTCGACGAGCAGTGCGCGGCGTTCGGCGCGGCGGTCCGTCAGCGGCACGCCGGCCCATCGCGTAGGACTGGACATTCCCTCAGCCTAAGTCTGGTCACACCCGTACCCAAAATGTATTCTGGCTACAGACGTAACCAGAAGGGGGTCCACGGTGGACATGCCGCACCAGGTGCTCGAGCAGATGCTGCAGCGGAAGTTCGACAAGGACATTCGTCAGCACTACTTCCGTGGCATGGAGTTCGCCGGGCCGGCAGGCGATCCGGGGTGGTTCGGCCCGGGCAGCGCCGTCTGGCATGTCCACTCCCACACCGAGGCGTTGATCTTTGGTCTGCAGTGCGCGGCCTACATCGAGCGCCTCGATCCGTCCATCTACTGGATGGGCATGCACCATTCGCGCCTGGTCAAGCGCGACGAAAACGGCGATGCAACCGGGGCCGGAGTACCTCAGATCGACCCGCAGGGCGCAGCGGTGCGACTGGGCCACTCCATCGCGTTCTTCATCGGCACCGCCTACGGCAATACCGAAACCGCCGAACGGGTGGCCAAGACCGTGCGCGCCATGCACCACACCATCAAGGGCACCCGCCCCGACGGCGCGGCCTATGACGCCGACGATCCGGACTGGCTGCGCTGGAATTACGCGACCGTGGTGTGGGGGCTGGCCACCGCGCACGAGATCTACCATCCGAACCCGTTACGCGGTAAGAAACTTGACCGCTACTACCAGGAGTTCATCCGCGTCGGACAGGCGTTGGGTGGCACCGACCTGCCGGAAACCAAGGCCGAGACGCTGGACTGCCTACACTCCTACCTGCCCAAGTTGGCGCTCACCCACGGGGCCGCGATGGCCACCGGCCCCAACCTGCCGATGCCACAGAGCGCCGTGGACTGGGCGATCCGTGACACCATGCCGAAGTGGGCCAAACAGCTGATCGGGCACACCGATCCGAACCCGATCGAGCGCGCGGGCCGGCGCGCCATGGTGTGGTCGATCATCAATGGACTACACACCGCGGCGGGCCCCACCTTGGAGTTCCGGGCAGCGCAGAAACGCGTCGCCGCAGGCACCACCATCCCTCATACCGAGCCCACTTACGTACCCGGGAGCGACCCGGTTCTGAGCCGCGAAGAGATCGAAGAAAGGTTTGCGTCGGTGTGACTCACGGCACAGATGTTTTCGGGCGCACGGTGGCCTTTGAGACACTGCAGCTATGAGCACTACGCCGCCGAAAACCAAGCACCGCGAGGTCGCCAGGTTGAGTCGGGTGCCGTTGCCCGTGGAGGCCGCCCGAATCGGGGCCACCGGATGGCAAATCACCCGCACCGGAGTCCGGGTCGCCGCCAACATGTTCGGCAAAGGGTCGCTGCAGCAGAAGATCATCAAGCAGGTGCCGCAGACCTTCTCTGATCTGGGTCCCACGTACGTCAAGTTCGGCCAGATCATTGCGTCCAGCCCCGGCGCCTTCGGTGAGCCGCTGAGCCGCGAATTCCGCAGCCTGCTCGACCGGGTGCCGCCGGCCGACACCGATGAGGTGCACAGGCTGTTCGTCGAGGAACTCGGCGACGAGCCGACGAACCTGTTCAAGAGTTTCGACGAGAAGCCGTTCGCCTCCGCCTCGATCGCGCAGGTGCACTTCGCCACGCTGCACAGTGGCGAGGAGGTGGTGGTCAAGATCCAGCGCCCGGGGATCCGCCGCCGCGTCGCCGCGGACCTGCAGATCCTCAAGCGTGGCGCCCAACTGGTGGAACTGGCCAAGCTGGGCCGCCGGCTGTCGGCGCAGGACGTGGTCGCCGACTTCGCCGACAATCTCGCCGAGGAGCTCGACTTCCGGCTGGAGGCCCAGTCGATGGACGCCTGGGTGTCACACATGCACGCCTCTCCGCTGGGCGAGAACATCCGGGTACCGCAGGTGTATTGGGACCTGACCAGCCCGCGGGTGCTGACGATGGAGCGGGTCACCGGGGTCCGTATCGACGACGTGGCCGCGATCCGCAAGAAGGGCTTCGACGGCACCGAGCTGGTCAAGGCCCTGTTGTTCAGCGTGTTCGAGGGCGGCCTCAAACACGGCCTGTTCCACGGCGATCTGCACGCGGGCAACCTCTACGTCGACGACGACGGCAAGATCGTGTTCTTCGACTTCGGCATCATGGGCCGCATCGACCCGCGTACCCGATGGTTGTTGCGCGAGCTCGTGTTTGCACTGCTGGTCAAGAAGGATCATGCGGCAGCGGGCAAGATCGTGGTGCTGATGGGAGCCGTGGGAACGGTGAAACCCGAGGCGGAGGCCGCCAAGGACCTGGAGAAGTTCGCTACCCCCCTCACGATGAAGTCGCTCGGCGATATGTCCTACGCCGAAATCGGCAAGCAACTCTCGGCACTGGCGGATGCCTACGACGTCAAACTGCCACGCGAACTGGTGCTCATCGGCAAGCAGTTCCTCTATGTCGAGCGCTACATGAAGCTGCTGGCGCCGAAGTGGCAGATGATGAACGACCCCCAGCTCACCGGGTACTTCGCGAACTTCATGGTGGATATCGGCCGCGAACACAAAGACAATGCCGACGGGAACGAGGCCTGAGTGGCCGGGATGAGGGTGCGGACCGGGTTCGCCAAGTCGTCCGCCGAACCCGGCGACGTCGACCTCTACTACGAGGACATGGGTGACCCGAACGATCCGGCCGTGCTGCTGATCATGGGTTTGGGCGCGCAGATGCTGTTGTGGCGCACAGGTTTCTGCGAAAAGCTGGTCAACCAGGGTTTGCGGGTCATCCGGTACGACAACCGCGACGTCGGCCTGTCCACGAAGCTGTCCGGCAAGCGGGTGGACTCCCCGCTGCCGCTGCGGATGGCCCGGTCGTTTCTGGGCCTGCGCAGCCCGTCGGTCTACACGCTCGAAGATGTCGCAGATGATGCTGCCGCCCTGCTCGATCACCTCAACATCGACACCGCCCACATCGTCGGCGGCTCGATGGGCGGGATGATCGCCCAGGTGTTCGCCTCCCGGTACGCACAGCGCACCAGGACACTGGCGGTGATCTTCTCCAGCAACAACCAGCCGCTGCTGCCACCGCCCGGCATCAAGCAGCTGCTGTCGGTGATCACCGGCCCGCCCGCCAGTTCATCGCGAGAAGCCATCATCGACAACGCCGTTCGGATCAGCAGGATCAACGGCAGCCCCGGCTATCCGACTCCGGAGGAGGAGATCAGGGCCCAGGCCGCCGAGCTGTACGACCGCGTCTACTACCCGGCCGGGATCGCCAGGCATTTCGATGCCATCCTCGGCAGCGGCAGCCTGCGCCACCACGACAAGCGGATCAGTGTGCCGACCGTGGTGATCCACGGTCGCTCAGACCGGCTGATGCGCCCGTTCGGGGGCCGTGCGGTGGCCCGCGCGATCGCCGGTGCCCGCCTCGTGTTGATCGACGGCATGGGCCATGAGCTCCCCGAACCCGTGTGGGACGAGATCGTCGGCGAGCTCAAGACGAACTTCGCCATTGCCACCTGATCTCTGCATCTTCAACGTTAATTGCTTTGCCGGGCACCGGAAAGCTCGGTAGCTGGCCGAACTGCCTCTACGCTTCATTGGAAGCAGCCTGGGGGGGCGGCTAGGTCAAGAAGTGGCATAGCGCAGCTCTCGCCAGTGGGCCTCCTCCCGATAGGTGCCGCATGGCAAAACAACCGGAGCAACTCAAACCCCATTTCGACGACGTACAAGCCCATTACGACCTGTCCGACGATTTCTTCGCCCTGTTCCTGGATCCGACCAGGACATACAGCTGCGCGTACTTCGAACGCGACGACATGTCGCTGCAGGAAGCCCAGTTGGCGAAGGTCGACCTCGCGTTGGGCAAGCTCGGCCTCCGACCGGGGATGACCCTGCTCGACGTCGGATGCGGTTGGGGCGCAACGGTTATGCGCGCGATCGAACGCTACGACGTCAACGTCGTCGGCCTCACGCTCAGCCGGAACCAGGCGACCTACGTGCGACAGCTGTTCGACGAATCCGACAGCCCACGCACCAAGCGGGTGCTACTGGCGGGCTGGGAAGAGTTCGACGAGCCGGTGGATCGCATCGTCTCGATCGGCGCGTTCGAACATTTCGGCCACGACCGCTATGACGACTTCTTCCGCTTCGCCCACGACGCCCTGCCCGCCGACGGCGTGATGCTTCTGCACACGATCACCGGATTGAAACCACAGCAGATCATCGACCGCGGGATGCCGTTGTCGTTCGAGTTCGCCCGGTTCGTCAAGTTCATGGTGACCGAGATCTTCCCCGGTGGGCGACTGCCGTCGATCGAGATGGTCGAGGAGCACTCCGCGCGGGCCACGTTCACCCTCACCCGGCGGCAGTCGCTGCAGTCGCACTATGCGCGCACCCTCGACATCTGGGCAGCCAACTTGGAGGAACGCCGCGAGGAGGCCGTCGCGATCCAATCGCAGGAGGTCTACGACCGGTACATGCGCTACCTGACGGGTTGCGCGAGCAGCTTCCGGACCGGGTACATCGACGTCAACCAGTTCACCCTGCATGTCGCCGCTTAATTTCCTTCGCTAACGAAGCGCGGCCGGTGCATTTCCGCAGGCACCGACCGACAAATTATCGCGTATCAGGCAAAATTTGTTTGCCGACGAAATTGATTGACGGTGGCGACAACAGGCCCGCGGTAGTGACCTGCGGTACCCTGAGATTCGCGGGGAGAACTCTACAGCTTGGAGCATATCGAATATGTCCAAATTGACACCGAAATATGAAGAACTCCAGTCGATCTACGACATTTCCAATGAATTCTACGAACTGTTTCTAGGCCCCACGATGGGTTATACGTGCGGCTATTTCGAGCGCGAGGACATGACCGGCGACGAGGCCCAGATCGCGAAGTTCGATCTGGCGCTGGGCAAGCTGGGCCTCGAACCGGGGATGACGCTGCTGGACATCGGCTGCGGCTGGGGCGCGTGCATGGCGCGGGCAATCGAGAAGTACGACGTCAATGTCATCGGTCTGACACTGAGTGGCGAGCAGCGTGAATACGCCATCGAAAAGCTCTCCAAGGTGTCCACCGACCGCAATGTCGAAGTTCGCCTGCAGGGCTGGGAAGAATTCGACGACAAAGTCGACCGCATCGTGTCGATCGGCGCCTTCGAGCATTTCGGATTCGAGCGTTATCCGGCGTTCTTCGAGACGGCCTACAACTCGCTGCCCGACGCCGGCACCATGTTGCTGCACAACATCACCGGATTCGACCTTCGCCAAGGCCAGAAGCTCGGCCTGCACATGACGTTCGAAGACGCCCGGTTCGCCCGGTTCATCATGACCGAGATCTTCCCCGGCGGCCGGTTGCCCTCGGTGTCGATGGAGGAGGAACGAGCGACCGAAGCCGGGTTCAAGGTCACCCAGCTGCAGGAGATCGGCCCGCACTACGTCCGGACGCTCAAGATCTGGGCCGACGCGCTCGAGGCCCATAAGGACCAGGCCATCGCGATCCAGGGCCAGGAGGTCTACGACCGCTACGACAAGTACCTCAACGGCTGCCAGAAGTACTTCGCCTCGGGTCACATCAGCGTCCACCAGTTCACGCTGCAGAAGTAGTCGGAAGCAATCTCGCGCGGCCTGTCGCATCCCGGCACCGTCGTTCGTCGAATAGGTAGAGAGTGGAACAGACGGTTCTCACTCGCTGACACCGGGAGACGACGATGCATTACTTCGCACTACTGATCAGTCGAGACGTGGAACTCGCACCCGACGAGCGGGCCGAGGGCATGGCCGCGTTCCAGGCTTTCCACGCCAAAGCGGCAGCGGCGATCCGGGCGGGCGACGCGCTGGACAAGTCCGCCGCCGCCACCCGCATCACCGGTGGGCCGGACAATCCGACGATCACCGACGGCCCGTTCGCCGAGGGCGCCGAGGTGGCGTGCGGCTACTACGTGTTCGAGGCCGACAATCTCGATGAGGCCCTTGCGTTGGCCCGCGACATCCCGGTCGCCCAGTTCGGTGCGGTCGAGGTGTGGCCGATGGTCCATTGGCAAGCGCCCGAACAGCCGCTGGGCAACGATTGGCTGGCATTGCTCTTGGAGCCGCCCGAGGACGTCAACACGCCGGGCACCGACGAGTGGAACCAGCAGGCGGCCAAGCACGGCGAACTCGCCAAGACCATCGGCGACAAGACCCTTGCCGGGGCGCCGCTGCATCCGCCGTCGACCGCAACCACCGTGCGGGTGCGCGACGGTAAGGTGGTGCTGACCGACGGGCCGTACATCGAAGGGGCCGAGGTGGCCAACGGCTTCTATGTGCTGCGGGCCGCCGATCGCGACGAAGCGGTCAAGCTGGCGTCGATGATTCCGGCGTCAGCCATCGAGGTCCGCCAGTTGGCCGGGGTTTCCGGCCTGTAGTCGCCGATGATCCAGCTGGACGGCGTCTTTCGGCGCGAGTGGGGCCCGGCCGTTGCCGCGCTCGCACGGTGGTCGGGCGATCTCTCGGTGGCCGAGGACGCCGTCCAGGAGGCCTGTGCGCAGGCACTGCGGGTATGGCCGGCCGACGGCGTGCCCGCCAATCCCGGTGCGTGGCTGACCACGGTGGCCCGCAATCGGGCATTGGACCGGTTACGGCGTGAATCTGCCCGTCCCGGAAAGGAACTCGCAGCGGTGTACGAGGAGGTGAACGCGTCGGGCGGTGACGGGGAGCTGCACCCGGTGCGCGATGACGAGCTGCGGATGATGTTCACCTGCGCTCATCCCGCGCTGGACCGCAGCTCGCAGCTGGCCCTGACACTGCGGCTGATCTCGGGGCTCACCGTCACCGAGATCGCCCGCGCCCTGCTGCAATCCGACACCGCGGTCGGGCAACGGATCACTCGCGCCAAGAACAAGATTCGCAAAGCCAACATCCCGCTGCGGGTTCCGCCGCCGGAGCTTCTGGCGGAGCGCACGCCGCACGTACTCGGCTGTATCTATTCGGTGTTCACCGAGGGCTACTGGTCGACCGGTGGGCCGTCGGCGATCCGCGACGAGCTGTGCGACGAGGGGGTGCGGCTGGCGGGTGAACTGTGCGCGTTGATGCCCGGCAATCGGGACGCGCATGCACTCTCCGCCCTTGTGCTGCTGCATGATTCGCGCCGCCGCACCCGGGTGGACGAGGGCGGTGCGTTGATCCCGCTGGATGAGCAGGACCGTAGCCATTGGGATCGGGGGCGTATCGCGCGGGGTCTGGAGCAGTTGCGGTTGGCCGAGGGAGCATCCGGCACGTACCTTCCGCAAGCGGTGATCGCGGCGCTGCATGCCACCGCGCCCACCTGGCAACACACCGACTGGGCCACCATCTGTCTGGCTTACGACCAGTTGGTCGCGATGACGGACTCGCCCGTCGTTCGAGCCAATCGCGCACTCGCCGTTGGCTTTCGCGACGGCTTCGCGGCCGGGCTGGCCGCCCTCGACGAGGTGGCCGGCGATCCGCGGCTGGCCCGGACCAATGCGGTGGCACCGATCCGTGCGGATCTGCTGCGCCGGGCGGGCCGCTTCGAAGAGGCCCGGCGCTGGTACCGCATCGCACTTGACGGTGAAGCCGCCGGTTCCGAGCCGGCGCAGGTCTTCCTGCGCCGCCGCCTCGCTGAATGCGCCCCAGAAATGCCGAATGGCCAGTTATGACACGCGATTCGAGGAATCTTGTGCCGCAACTGGCCACTCGGGCTAACGGATTACGCCGCTGAGCCGATGGTCGGCTCCGCTGCGCTACGCCTCCGTGAAGTTCCGGGTCACCGACGGGTCGACCGGGATACCCGGGCCCGTGGTGGTGGAGACGG
Source organism: Mycobacterium sp. DL99 (assembly GCF_004762045.1). GTDB lineage: Bacteria > Actinomycetota > Actinomycetes > Mycobacteriales > Mycobacteriaceae > Mycobacterium. The sequence goes on along the minus strand of NZ_SJOM01000007.1, from coordinate 1,385,989 downwards.
TCACCTTCTTGAGGTAACGACCCTTCGAGGACGACGGCTTGGCACGCAGCACCTCGTCGAGGGCGGCGCCGTAGTTCTCGGCCAGCTTGGCCTCGTCGAAGGACGCCTTACCGATCACGAAGTGCAGGTTGGCCTGCTTGTCGACGCGGAAGTTGATCTTGCCGCCCTTGATGTCGGCCACAGCCTTGGTGACATCGGGGGTGACGGTGCCGGTCTTGGGGTTCGGCATCAGACCGCGCGGGCCCAGCACGCGGGCGATCCGACCGACCTTGGCCATCTGATCCGGGGTGGCGATCGCGGCGTCGAAGTCCAGGAAACCGCCCTGGATCTTCTCGATCAGGTCGTCGCTGCCGACGACGTCGGCGCCGGCGGCCAGTGCCTGCTCGGCCTTCTCACCGACGGCGAACACGGCGACGCGGGCGGTCTTACCGGTGCCGTGGGGCAGGTTGACGGTGCCGCGGACCATCTGGTCAGCCTTGCGGGGGTCGACGCCGAGGCGGATGGCGACCTCGACGGTGGCGTCCTGCTTCTTGGAGGAGGTCTCCTTGGCCAGCTTCGCGGCCTCAAGCGGGGTGTAGAGCTTGTCCCGATCGACCTTCTCCGCGGCTTCGCGGTATGCCTTGCTGTTCTTGCTCATTTGTGAAATCCAATCGTGTTCTTGGAGTCGTGGTGCGGGCCGATGCCAGCCCTCCCACTGGGGATGCGCTTCGCTATTCGACCGTGATGCCCATGGAGCGGGCGGTGCCGGCGATGATCTTCGCGGCGGCGTCGATGTCGTTGGCGTTGAGATCGGCCTTCTTGGTCTCAGCGATCTCGCGCACCTGGTCCCAGGTCACCTTGGCGACCTTGGTCTTGTGCGGCTCGCCCGAGCCCTTGGGCACACCGGCGGCCTTGAGCAGCAGCCTGGCGGCGGGCGGGGTCTTCAGGGCGAACGTGAAGGTGCGGTCCTCGTAGACGGTGATCTCCACGGGGATGACGTTCCCGCGCTGCGACTCGGTCGCAGCGTTGTACGCCTTGCAGAACTCCATGATGTTGACGCCGTGCTGGCCAAGTGCAGGACCGACCGGCGGGGCGGGGTTGGCCTGCCCGGCCTGGATCTGCAGCTTGATGAGCCCGGCGACCTTTTTCTTCTTCGGGGCCATGCTTCTGGTGTTCCTTTACTTGCTCATCCAAGGGCGCGTGAACGCCCTTTGTTACTAGCCGCTGTGGCGACTAAATCTTGGAGACCTGGGTGAAGGTCAGCTCGACTGGTGTCTCGCGGCCGAAGATGGACACCAGCACCTTGAGCTTCTGCTGCTCGGCATTGACCTCGCTGATGGAGGCGGGCAGTGTCGCGAACGGGCCGTCCATGACGGTGACGGACTCGCCGACCTCGAAATCGACCAGGATCTCGGGCCGCTCCAGGGTGGCCTCGGTGCTGGCACCGGCCGCGGCGGCGGCGCTGGACTTGGCGGGCTTCTTGGCTGCGCCCTGCGGCAGCAGGAACTTCACCACGTCGTTCAGCGACAGAGGCGACGGACGCGAGGTGGCACCGACGAAGCCGGTGACGCCCGGTGTGTTGCGCACCGCACCCCACGACTCGTCGTTGAGCTCCATGCGCACCAGGATGTAACCCGGCAGCACCTTGCGGTTGACCTGCTTGCGCTGGCCGTTCTTGATCTCGGTGACCTCTTCGGTGGGCACCTCGACCTGGAAGATGTAGTCACCGACGTCCAGGTTCTGCACGCGGGTCTCGAGGTTGGCTTTCACCTTGTTCTCGTAACCGGCGTAGGAGTGGATCACATACCAGTCGCCGGGCTTGAGTCGCAGCTCCTTCTTGAGCGCGACTGCCGGGTCCTCGTCTTCGTCGACCTCAGGAGCCTCGTCGGCAGCAGCCTCTTCGGCCGGAGCCGCGTCCGTCTCGTCGACCGTATCGGCCTCGACGGCCTCCTGGCCCTCGGTCAGATCGTCGGTCTGCGACTCGACGCCGTCGACGGTCTCGTCGGCGACCGTCTCGTCGCCGTCGAACGTAGTCACGTTGTCAGTCCTCTCTCAAATTCCAGATCAGGTGCCGAACACCAGCGACACCAGCCGCGCCAGTCCAAGGTCGGCGCCGGAGATCAGCGCAACCATGAACACCAGGAAGGCCAGCACCACCGTGGTGTAGCTGACCATCTGCTTGCGGTTCGGCCAGATCACCTTGCGCAACTCGGCAACGACCTGCTGCAGGTAGTTGACGACGAACATGATCGGGTTCCGCGACGGACCGGTTTTCTTGGCCTTCGCGTTCTTCTTGGCTTTCTTCGACTTCCCGGAGTCGGCCTTGGCATCGTCGCTCGACGCGTCGCCATCGGCGGCCTCGTCGCTGTCGGCCTCATCAGCCACACCACGACGGGTCCGCTTACCGGTCGGGCGCAGCGGCCGGGTCACCACCGCGGTCTGACCGTGGGTGGTGTCCGTAGCCCCGGTATCGGTGCCAGCGTCGGTTCCAGTGTCGTCTGCGGAGCCGGCACCTTCGCGCTCGTCGCTCACCGCATGCCTTTCATCCTGGTTTGTGTGTTCACCTTCCAGTGTCCACACGTTGTCGAGTATTCAGTTTGAGCAGGGGCGACAGGACTTGAACCTGCAACCTGCGGTTTTGGAGACCGCTGCTCTGCCAGTTGAGCTACGCCCCTCTGTTGGTGACATGCTGGCGCTTTCGTCACCGTGCTGCGCCGAGGCTTACACAATTCGCGCGCTCTCCGATCGCTCGATGGTCAAGCCGACGGACAGCGCGCTGAAATGGGAAAAACCCCGGGTTCCGAGTGTACCCGGCGTGGGCGCCAGAAACTAATCGCGCCCATTGATGACAACTACTCCCCGGCGGCCTTCCGCATGACCTTGCCGGTTTCCGGATCCCACTTCACCTGGATGGAATCGTCGGCATCGTGACCCATCATGGTGGTGATGGCTTCCAGAACCACCGCACCGTCATCGTCGGTGCAGACGTTGTGGGTGACGACGATGTCGGCGCCGAAGCGCTCCTCGACCGAGGTGACCTCCATGATGGCGTGCAGCTGATCGCCGGCCTTGAGCGGCTTGCGGTACACGAACTTCTGATCCACCTGGACGATCTGCTTGGTTTCCATGCCGATGTCGACGTTCTGGAAGAAGTGTTCCTGCACCAGTAGCGCCAGAGTTGAGGCGAAGGTGAGTGGCGCGACCAGGGCGTCATGGCCGAGTTCGGCGGCGGCAGCCTCGTCGTGGCTGGCCGGATCCATGGCCTTGACAGCCTTGGCGTACTGACGGATCTGCTCGCGGCCGATCAGGAACGGATACGGATACTTCCAGACCATTCCCTTGATGTCAGCCTTGAGTGCCATTGGCCCAGAACTCCTTACGCCAGTTTCGCGGTCGCTACGGCCCGCCCGAAGATCTTCTTCCCGCCCGCGGTCGCCGAGATGGCGACGGTGACCAATTTGGCTTCGGGATCCACGGACTTGACCCGCCCGTTGAAGACGATCTCTGCTCCGACACCGTCATTGGGGACCGGCACCACCGCGGTGAACCGGACGTTGTACTCGGTCACGGCAGCCGGGTCGCCGACCCATTCGGTGACGTAGCCGCCACCGAGGCCCATGGTCAGCATGCCGTGGGCGATCGCGGTGTCGAGGCCGACCTGCTTGGCGATCTCGTCGTCCCAGTGGATCGGGTTGAGGTCACCGGACACACCGGCGTAGTTGACCAGATCTCCGCGGGTCAACGGGATCACGCGCTCCGGAAGCGTGTCACCGACCTTGACCGAACTGAACTCGCGCAGCGCCATCAGTTAAAACCCTCTTCTCCGTCACCCGCACGCCCGGCCAGGGTCGTGTAGGCCTCCTGGACCACCTCACCCTTGTCATCGGTGATGATGTTCTTGGTCACGATGATGTCGGTGCCGTGCGCCTTGCGAACGGAGTGCACGTACACGTCGCAGTACAGCTTGTCACCGGCCCTGACCGGCTTGAGGAACTTCAGCTCCTGGTCGACCTGGACGATCTGAGCGTCCTGAATACCGATTTCGGCCCATTCGAAGAACGCCCACTGCGCCTGGTAACCGAAAATGCAGATAAAGGTCAGAGGCGCGAGCAGCGAGTCGTGTCCGAGCTCGGCCGCGGCAGCCTCATCGTGAAAGCACGCGTCGTTGTTCTTGACCGCGAGAGCATGCTCGCGGATCTTTTCGCGTCCGACCTCATAGTGCTCAGGATGCCGATAGTGCATCCCGACGATGTTCGTCGATAGAGCCACGGCGAATTGCTATCGCGACTCTTTGTGCGGCTGGTGGGTGCCGCAGTTGGGGCAGAACTTCTTGATCTCGAGCCGGTCGGGATCGTTGCGGCGGTTCTTCTTGGTGATGTAGTTGCGGTGCTTGCACACCTCGCACGCCAAAGTGATCTTCGGCCGTACGTCGGTACTCGACGCCACGTCAGTTCTCCCTGCTCAAAATCATGCTCTGCTTTGATGTTCCTGTAGCGGTGGGGGGACTCGATCCCCCGACCTCACGATTATGAGTCGTGCGCTCTAACCAGCTGAGCTACACCGCCCCGATGAGGCGAGTCGGCGCACCGCCTGCTCGTCCACCGAGCCCCCTAACGGAATCGAACCGTTGACCTTTTCCTTACCATGGAAACGCTCTGCCGACTGAGCTAAGGGGGCTTGTCCCGCAGCGTTGCGGCTGCGGGGCCTTAAAGAGGGTACAACCTCCCCGGCGGCCGCACCAAACCGCAGGTCAACGCGGCCGCCGGGGAGCTATTTTGCCTGGTCGGCTAGTCCAGGAGCCAATCGTTGGGTGCGAACAGCTCGCAGTGCACCCGCTCGGTGGCGACTCCGCGCTCGCTCAGTTGGGTGCGGACCGCCTCGATGAATCCGGCCCCGCCGCACAGGTAGTAGGCGGCGTCGGCGGGCAGCTCGATGCCGTCGAGCTTGAGCAGGCCGGCGTGTACACCGGGGGCACCACCGGTGACGCCGTCCTCGTACCAGAGGTCGAGGCTGGCGTTGGGCAGTGCGTCGATCAGCTCGTGCTGACGCTCCCGCAGCGGGTGGCCGTTGTCGGTGCGGTCGGCATGCAGGACGCGCACGTGGGCGTCGGGCGCCTCGGCGGCCAGGAATTCCAGGATGCCGACCATCGGGGTGACACCGATTCCCGCGGACACCAGCACCAGCGGGCCATCGGGCCGGCCGCCGTTGTACAGGTCGCCGAAGGGCACCGTGACGTCGAGCAGGTCGCCGACGCAGAGGTTGGCCCGGATCCAGGACGACACCTCGCCTGCGGGCTGGTCCGCGACGGCGTCGACCGGTTTGACCGCAAACGTCAGATCGGTCGATCCGGGCGCCCCGACGAGGCTGTACTGGCGTAGCTGACGGGCCCCGTCGGGCAGTGTCACGCCGACCGAGACGTATTGTCCGGCAGCGAAGTTGACGGGCTCGGCGGCGCGGACGGTGACGAGCACGGCGCCGGACGGGTCGTCGACGCGGGAGATGACGCGCAGCCGCCGGAAGACGTCACCGGGTTCGACGCCGGCTCCCGCGTACAGATCCCGCTCCAGCGCGATCAGGGTGTCGGCCATGATCCAGTAGACCCGGTCCCAGGCCTCGGCCACCTCGGCGGTCACGGTGTCGGCGCCCAGCACCTCCACGATCGCGGCGAACAGGTTGTCGTGCACGATCGGGTACTGGTCGGCGGTGATCCCGAGCGAGGCGTGCTTGTGGCCGATGCGCGCCAGCAGGGCCGAGGGGTGGGGCAGGTCGGGGTTCACCAGATGGGTGGCGAACGTGGCGATCGAGGCCGCCAATGCGCGCTGCTGGGCACCCTGGGCCTGGTTGCCACGGTTGAACAGGTTGCGCAGCAACTCGGGGTGGTTGGCAAACAGCCGCCGGTAGAACTCCGAGGTGATCTCGTCGATGTGCGCGCCGATGAGAGGCAGTGTCGCCGAGACGATCTCGGCGTGGTGCGGCTCCAGTTCGTCGCGTACCGCAGACGGCTCGGGGCTGGTGACGGTCATCGGAGATTCCCTTCGGTTGTGAGTTGTAAAACAATCGGTAGGCGGTTGCCTGCCGTCAGGTCTGTCACGGTGTACCGGTCGAGTTCGCGATAGAACGCCTCTTTGGCGTCGGCCAGTACGCGGCGGAGCCGGCAGGCCGCGATGAGCGGACACGGGGAATCCCCGCCGCATTCGATGACCTCACGGTCACCTTCGAGTTCGCGCACCAGCCAGCCGATCGAGGCGTTGCGCCCGGCGTCGGTGAGCACCAGTCCCCCGACGCGGCCGCGCCGGGCATGCACCATGCCCAGTTCGGACAGCTTGGACACCGCCTTGGCGACGTGATGCTCGGAGGCATTGGCGCCCGTGGCGATGGTGCGGGTGGTGATGCGCCGGTCCTCGGACTCACCCGAGGCCAGCAGCATCAGCGTGCGCAGTCCTAGGTCGGTGAACCGGGTGAGGTGCATACCGCTGACGCTAGTAATTCCGCATTTGAGATGCGAGTTTTATGCCGTGTGGGGTCAAACACTTCGTGACGTGCGGTTTTTAGACCTGCGGGGATGCGCGCAGCGGGTGATTCAGGGCACCGCACACCCCGTCGGTCATGGGCCTCGTAGCGCCCACGAATAGTCTTGATTCATGTCCGAGCCCCAGGTTGATGACCGCTTGTACTTCCGGCAGTTGCTGTCCGGTCGCGACTACGCGGCGGGCGACGTGATCGCCCAGCAGATGCGCAACTTCTCCTACCTGATCGGCGACCGCGAGACGGGCGACGCCGTGGTGGTCGACCCTGCGTACGCGGCCAACGACCTCGTCGACGTGATCGAGAACGACGGCATGCACCTGTCCGGCGTGCTCGTCACCCACCACCACCCCGACCACGTCGGCGGCACGATGGCGGGCTTCTCCCTCAAGGGCCTGGCCGAGCTGCTGGAACGTCAGAGCGTGCCGGTCCACGTCAACACCCACGAGGCCGAGTGGGTCTCCCAGGTCACCGGAATCGCGCCGAGCGAGCTGATGGGGCACGTGCACGGCGACAAGGTTTCGGTGGGCGCGGTGCAGATCGAGCTGCTACACACTCCCGGCCATACCCCGGGCAGCCAGTGCTTCCTGCTGGACGGCCGCCTGGTCGCCGGGGACACGTTGTTCCTCGACGGATGCGGGCGCACCGACTTTCCCGGCGGCAATGTCGACGACATGTTCCGCAGCCTGCAGGCGCTCGCCAAGCTGCCCGGCGACCCGACCGTCTTCCCCGGGCACTGGTACTCGGAGGAACCGAGCGCCCCACTCGATGAAGTCAAACGCAGCAACTACGTGTATCGGGCGTCAAACCTTGAGCAATGGAACATGTTGATGGGCGGCTGATGAATCGTTCCAGTCCGGCCGAATACGGAATCCAGTGAATTAACGGCGCCGCAACGGAGCAATTCCGCCTTAGGATCAGCCGTCTGCCACGGATTTCGTTGCCTGAATGGTTGCAAGGGGAACTATGGCCCATTTTGCGCGATTCGAGTAGTGCAATACTCAGGACATCAGGCCGCATACCCGGCAAAGTAAATGTCAGCAATTGTCGAGGAGTAGTTGACAGTCCCGCCGGGGGTCACCGTGAAGAACATCGTGCTGTGCTTCGACCACACAGATGAACATCCCGGACTCCGTGACGCATCGAATACCGAGATGCTGTTTCGGTTGCTGGACGGCACCGATCAGCTGAACTGGTATCACAGCGGCACGCCGATGCGACCCGGTCGAAGAATCACGCCGGGCCGCCGCGGCGACGCCGTCAGCGAAGCCCGGACAGCCATCGTCGAGGCGTACCGGTTCCTCGGAGACGCGTGGGATCCCGGGGACCGGATCTTCGTGTTCGGGGGCGGCGAGGGCGGACACCGCGCCGGTGAGCTGGCCACCCTGCTCGGCACGGTCGGCCTGTTGCCGGCCCACTCCGACGACGTACTGGATTACGCGCTCGCCACCTACGTACTGTCCCGCACCCCGCGCACGCCGCAGGATTGGCGACAGATCAGGGTGCTGGCGGCGCAACTCGTCGGCGACCGCGACCCCGCGGTCCCGGTGCGGTTCGTCGGCCTGTGGAACGCGACGGCCACTCCGGGCACCAAACAGCAGATGGGCCCGCTACCGACCGTGGAATCGGGTCGGCACGCGGTGGGCGTGGATGGCGGGCGCCGGACCATGCGGTACTGCGAGCGCCTGGACGAAGTCTGGTTCCGGGGAACCCGCTGCGATGTCACCGGCGGCACCGGCGCGTGCTGGCCGCTGTCCGATATCGCGCTGGACTGGATGCTGGACGGGGCCATTGCCGCGGGGCTGCTGGTTGTCGACAACAGTGCCTGCCCCACTGACCTCGATGCGCTGGCCGGGACCGCGCCGACGATCGGTCGGTGCCGGCCGCCGCTGGACGCCAAGGTGCACGCGAGTGTGGAGGTGTATCTCCGTTCGCACCCGCACTATTGGCGGCGACTGCCCGCGCGTATCGAATGGGCCGACGTCGAATGGCTGGCCCGCGGTGAGCGCCTGGTGCACACACCGGTCACCGAGACCGTGCACCGCGACATCCTGACTGCCGTCGCGTCATGAGGCCGGTTTTGGTCGGAGTTTGCTGAGCCGGACCGCTGCCCGCGCCGAATGTCCGTGATATACCCACTTGGTGGGGATCATCGATTCAGTCACGGAGCGGGGGCGTGAGTTGGCTAGTTTCGAACCGGGTGCATGGACTGCGCTCGCGGCATGGGTGGCAATTGTCGTCGTCGTCATCGCGTTGATCTATGCGTGGCGGCAGTATCTGAAAGCCAAGGACCGGCAGGCCGAGCTGACCCAGCCCAATGTGTCGATGTTCATGGAGCCCAGCAGTGCCGATTGGCACCTGGTCGAGCTGGTCGTCCGCAATTACGGGCAACGGCCGGCCTACGGTTTGCGGTTCGAATTCGCGAACCCGCCGACGGTCGGCAAGTACGAAAGCTCCTATGACGACAACTTCGTCGACATCGTGCCGCTGAACCTGCCCGCCGAGATCCCGTACCTGGCGCCATCGCAGGAGTGGCGCATCGTGTGGGATTCGGCGCTGGACCGCAAGCAATTGGGTGAGGCCATCGCGTCCCGCTTCGATGGCGCGGTCACCTACTACGACGAGCCGGGCTCCCCCGGCAAGCCCAGTGGCCGCAAGCTGCGCAACACCGCGGTGCTGGACTGGGCCACGCTGCCGCCGGTGGACCGCATGGAGCTGCTGACCACGCATGACCAGGCGCGCCGGGAGAAGCAGAAGCTGGAGTTGTTGCGCGGTGTGCTGACCTATTTCCAGTACGCGGCCAAGGAGAGCGACGAGCAGACGCTGCGGAACGAGATCAACCGCATCAACTCCTTGGGCTCCGAGGTGCGGTCCCGCTGGCGCGACCGCTACGAGGCCAGTCATGACGATGACGACGACGATTACGACGATGACGATCCCGAGACCGACCTGATCAAACCGGCGGCAACGTCCGGCAGGCGTCATCGGGCCTGAGGCCACTCACTACCATCGGTGCGATGAGCAGTCTGGTGAGCTACGAGCTCAACAATGCCGTGGCCACGATCACGATGGACGACGGCAAAGTCAACGCACTGTCGCCTGCGATGCAGGCCGAGATCAACGCGGCGCTGGATCAGGCGGCCGCCGGCGCGGCGGCCGGCGAGGTGAAAGCCGTGGTGCTGGCGGGCAGTTCGAAGGTGTTCAGCGGCGGGTTCGACCTGAGCGTGTTCTCGTCCGGCGACGTGGCGGCGACGCTGGGCATGCTCGCCGGCGGCTTCGAACTGTCGGTGCGGTGTCTGAGTTTCCCGGTCCCGGTGATCATGGCCGCGACCGGACACGCCATCGCGATGGGCTCGTTCCTGCTGCTGTCCGGTGATCACCGGGTCGGCTCGTCGACTGCGCGGTGTCAGGCCAACGAGGTGAAGATCGGGATGACGCTGCCGATCGCGGCCATCGAGATCATGCGGATGCGCTTGACCCGGGCGGCTTTTCAGCGCGCGATCGCCATGGCCGCGGTGTTCACCGGTGATGCGGCGATCGCGGGCGGCTGGCTCGATGAGGTCGTCGAGGCCGACGCGGTCCTGTCCCGCGCTCAGGAGGTCGCCGCCGAGGCCGCCGCGACCTTGAACACCGGTGCGCATGTGGCCAGCAAGCTCAAGGCCCGCGCCGAGACCCTGACCGCGATTCGCGCTGGAATCGACGGACTGGCAAAGGAATTCGCGGGCTAGGCGCAGTTTTTTGGGCGTTGGCTTCGCGTACGTAGCGCTACGGCGATTTTTCGACCGTTTTTCCGCCACAGCGCTACGCACGCGAGGCGCGAGCTTTGGCGATCCGGCCGAGCACGTTGGCGGCACCGTCCCTGCGAGTGACCCGGATGACGATCCAACCCATCTCGATCATCTCGTCGACCCGGGCGATGTCCTTGCGGAGCCGGTCGAGGTCGGTGTGAAGGCGCCCTTCGTATTCGAGCGCAATCTTCAGCTCCGGCCAGGCGAGATCGACCTCGCCGACCACCACGCCGTACTCGTTGCAGACGGGATACTGCGTTTGGGGCGGCGGATAACCAGCGCGAACGACCAAGAGCCGCAACCAGGTTTCCTGCGGTGACTCCGCTCCCGGATCCACCAAAGCGATCGCGGCGCGGGCCCGCTTGATACCTTTACGGCCCGAATGGCGTTCGGCCGCCAACTCGATGTCAGAGACCTTCAGCCGGGCCGATCTCGCCAGTGCATCGATGGCCGCCACTGCCGTATCTTCGGGAAACTTGCAGGCCAGATCGAGCGCGGTGCGGGCAGGTGTGGTGAGGCGGATATCGCCGACCCGGCAGATTTCGTCGTCCGCGATCGCGTCGGCCCACGTGACGATCCCTCGGGCCGGCCTCCGATTGTTGTTGTTGATGACGTAGGCGGGCAGGCCCGCATCAATCCACCGCGCCCCATGGAAGGCCGACGCCGAGAACCCGGCCAGGACTCCGTTTCCGCGACATCGCAACCAGCAGGCCTTGGCGCGCATGAGGGCAGTCGGCTGAGTGCCGTTGGCGACGTAGATGTCCCGATGAACGGCCATGAACCGGGTTCGCAGCTGATGCCGGGTCAGAGCACCTGAGGCCAGCGCTTCGCTTCCGACGAATGGATCCCCCATGGGCGGAGTGTGCCGAGGCCTACCGACATCTCACGTGTGTAGCGCCACGGTGATTTTTCGACCGTTTTTGCGCCCTGGCGCTACGTACGCGGATCAGTTCGGCCACGCACGCGCCGCGGCCGCCAATATATCTATGTGCTATGCACATATGGTGCCTCGCTACAACCAACTCGATGAGCTTCTCGTGCGCATCCACACCGTCCGGCAGCGCCCGGGATGGCGGCGCCGGCTGATCGACGCATCGGGCAGTGTTCCGACGCTGTCGACGCTGCGGGTGTTGCGCGCCGTCGAGCAACGGGAGAAGGCCGGGCAGAGTGCATCGGTCGGCGAGGTGGCCGAGTACATGGCGGTCGAGCACTCCACCGCCAGCCGCACCGTCGCCAATGTCGTCGCTGCCGGTCTCCTGACCAAAACCCAAGACGTCGAGGATCAGCGTCGGTGCGCGCTCGCCCTCACCGACACCGGGCGCCAGGCCCTGGCCGACGTGACCGAACGGCGCCAGGAGATGGTCGCCGAGACCGTGGCCGACTGGCCCGCATCCGACGTGGACAAACTCGTCGACCTGTTGGAGCAGCTGGTCTCCGATTTCGAGCGGGGGATCAGCTCGTGACGGCCCAGGCCACTTCCCGCCCGCAGCCGCGCGGTGCCCTCCGGCTGATGTTCGACCCGGTCTTCGGCGCCTTGTTCTGGGGCAAGATGTTCTCGGTCGTCGCGGTGTGGACGCACGGCATCGTGGCGGCCATCGTCATCTTCGACGCGACCGGCTCGGCGGTGATGGTGGGCATGGTCGGCGTCGCGCAGTTCCTGCCCCAGCTCATCCTCAGCCCGACCAGCGGCAAGTGGGCCGACGTCGGCAACCCGGCCCGCCAGATCCTGTGGGGCCGGGTGTTGTGCATCATCGGCTCCGGTTCGACCGCGGTCTGGCTGGCGCTGTCCCCCGATCTGCAGGGCACCGCCGCCGCGGTACCGGTACTCGTCGGCTCCACCCTCGTGGGCTTCGGATTCGTCATCGGAGGACCGGCCATGCAGTCGGTCGTGCCGAGCCTGATCCGCGACGGCGAACTGCCGACGGCCATGGCGCTCAACAGCATTCCGATGACCATCGGCCGCATCCTGGGCCCGGCCATCGGCGCGTTCCTGGCCGCTCGTCTCGGTGCGGCGCCGGGCTTCGCGATCAGCGCGGGCCTGCACATGGTGTTCGCGATCTTCCTGCTGCTGGTCACTTTCCCGGCCCGGCCCGAGCGCAGCCCCGACGGCGACTACCGGGTGCGCGCGGCGCTCAATTACGTCTGGCGGGACCGCCCGCTGCTGCTGGCGCTGCTGGCCGTGACGACCGTCGGGTTCGCCTCCGATCCGTCGATCACGCTCACCCCGTCGATGGCAGAGGAGCTTGGCGGCGGCGCCCACCTGGTGGGTGCGTTGTCGGCGGCGTTCGGCCTCGGCGCGGCCGTCGGCATGGTGGTGCTGGCCTCGATGCGCGGACGGTTGCCCGCTGCCCAGGTGTCGGCGATCGGTCTGTGGCTTCTGGTGGCCGGGTCTGGCCTGCTGGCGCTGGGCACCGTGACGGCCTTGGCCCTGGCCGGTTTCGCGGTCGCGGGGCTGGGTTTCGGTTGGGCGATGACGGGCCTGAGCACCGTCGTGCAGGAGCGTGCCCCAGAGGAACTGCGGGGCCGCATCATGGCGTTGTGGCTCGTCGGCTTCCTCGGGTCGCGTCCGTTCGCGGCGGCGCTGCTGGGCGGCGCGGCCGACGTGTTCAACGTGCGGGTGGCGTTCGTCATCGCCGGTGCCGTCACACTGCTCGTCACCCTGGCTGCCCGACCCGCCGCGCTGTCGGCCCCGAATCCGGTGACGGTCTGACGGTCTGACGCTCAAGCCACCCGCACGATGCGTCCGGCGGCCCCGTCGACCTCGACGATGTGGCCGGTACGCAGCACCCGGCTGGCGGTCTTCGATCCCACCACGCACGGTATGCCGAACTCCCGGGCGATGATCGCCGCGTGCGACATCGTGGCCCCGGTACTCATGACGACGGCGGCCGCGTAGGTGAAGTACGGGGTCCAGCCGACGTCGACGCTGTCGGCGACCAGGATTTCGCCGGGGCTCAGTTGGTGCAGCGATTCCACGGTCACCACCCGCACCCGACCGGTGGCGGAGCCGACAGACGCCGGTATTCCGGAAAGCGCTTCGCCACATCCGATTTCGGGAACCGTCTCCGGACTCGGCGTCCAGGTCCCGACGAAGTCCAGCGGTGGCCGCTCGCGCTCCAGACGCGCCCGTTCGGCCCGCCGACGCAGTACCAGGTACCGGACGTCGAGCGGAGGCCACAGCAGTTCGTCGAGCACGAGGTAGAACACGTCGTCGGGGTCGACGATGACGCCCTGCGCCACCAGCCGCGCTCCCAGTTCTCGGGCAGCGAGCCGATATTCATGGGTGAGGCGGATCGCGGCGTCGCGTCCGCGTTCCCTGGACCGCTGGAACCACGCTCCGACCCAGGTCAGCAATCGCACCCACGGCGACATCGCCGGCTCGGGCACTCGACGTCGGGCAGCGCTCGCGAGCTTGCCGACCACCTCCAGCAGCACTGCCGGGTCATCGGCGTAGACCGGGTTGGCCAGCTCGCTCTCCCCCGGTCCCCGGTGGCCCCACGCGGCGACCACATCATCGAGCCGCGCAACGAACTCCGGGTGCTGCGTCCTCAGCAGTTCGATGGCCGACGCGGGTGGGTGTTCACCGAGGATGGTCGCGATCGCGGGGTCCGACGCGACATCGGCGGCCAGCGAACGGGTGGCCACGGTGAGACCCGCGCTCGCCAATTTCTCCATCCCGCCGAAGAATTCGGTGGACAGCGAGCGGCGGGCCAGGATCTCCAGAACGCCGGTGAACGACACCGAGGCCAGGGTGATGAGTGCCGCCGTGGCCCAGGCGTCGACGACTTCGTCGTGCAGACAACGCATTTCGTCGCGCAATTGCACGTCGGACCGGCCGCGGTAATGGGCGGCACCGCGCTGCCGGCTGCGCGCGTCGGCGTCCATCCGCTTGGTTTCGGTACCGGAGGATGCCACGAACACCAGCAGCCGCGGCAACCGGCGCGCCTTCGCCCACAGCCCCGCCCGCGCGGTCTCGGAGCCATTGTCGTCATGGTCGGCGCCGAACAGCTTGTCACGCCAGCCCGCCGGTCCAGCGGCGGGAAGCACGGCGCCGGCCGCGAACAGCACGGTGAGGTTGGCGTAGATGCGGTGGCCGAAGGCCCCGGTCTGCTCCTCGATGACCGCGCGGCGCAGCTCACCGTCCACGCTCATCGCCTCGACCGCGTGCACTCCCATCGCCCGCATGCCGTCGAGCGAAAGCTCCAGCGACAGCGGTGTCATCGGCCCCGGAAACGCCTCGGTGGTGTTCACCGCGGTGTACGCGGGCCAGCGTGGATCGATGTCGGTGTCGAATTCGCCGCGGGCCTCGCTGGCCGGGTATCGAGGCGCCGGCGCACGGGTAGGCACACGCGCCCACGGGTAACGCCACGGCAGCCGAACCTGCCTACCGCGCACGACGATGTGGGCCCGGTTGGCCTTGGCGAAGTCCTGCACGCATTCGGCCGTAGACCACCCGGGCCGGAAGCCGAACGCGCTCAGCCGGGTGGTGTCGAGCACCGGTTGGTCCTCGCCGGCCCGTTCGAGGTACGGCTTGCCCAGCAGCGCGGCCACCTGCCGTAGCGGCAGCGGATCGGCGGCCAGGCCCACCGTCCCGGCCCAGTCCGGGGTGTCGACGGCGTCGGCGATGAAGCGCGCGACGTCGTCGTGGTGAATGAACTGCACCGTGTTGGGCCGGTTCCTGGCCCCGACGATGACGGGTGCGCCGTAACGCTGTCGCGCCGCACCGGCCGAATCCCGGCCCAGTACCGGGGCCAGCTCGACGCGCAGCTCGGCGTCCCGTGTCACCGTGATGACGCGGGACGCGAGCCGGAGGACGACGGCGGGGACAACGGAGCTGCCCGCCTCGGACAGGTGGTGTCCCCTGCGCCGCAGTTCCGCCCGGATAGCGGCGTCGGCGCCGTCGCAGGTACCGCTGACCACAACACGCATCCCAATCAGTGTGCGGCGGCCACAGGCGGGCTGTCAGTCGATTTGCTCAGGATCGTCGGCCTGGGGTTTTCGGTGTCAGCCCGCGGTCTTATCGTGTGTGTCGATGGCACTGCACCTGCACCGGGCCGAGCGCACCGATCTGCTCGCCGACGGACTGGCCGGTCTGCTGTCGCAACCTCCGTCCGATCCGTTCGCCCAGGACCTCGTGCTGGTCCCGGCCAAGGGCGTGGAGCGCTGGCTGAGTCAGCGGCTGTCGAACCGGCTCGGGGTGTGCGCGGCGGTCGAGTTCCGCAACCCGCGTTCGCTGATCGCGGAGCTGACCGGGACAACAGATGAGGATCCCTGGTCGGCCGATGCAATGGCCTGGCCCCTGCTGGCGGTCATCGACGACAACCTGGATCAGCCGTGGTGTCAGCCGGTGGCCACACACCTCGGGCATTTCGAGACCGGTGACGAGTATGAGCTGCGTCAGGGCCGGCGCTATGCGGTGGCCCGCCGGTTGGCCGGGCTGTTCGCCTCCTACGCGCGGCAGCGCCCGCAACTTCTGGTTGACTGGGCCGACCTGCCCGACGACCTGGCCTGGCAGGCCCCGCTATGGCAGGCGCTGGTCGAGCGGATCGGCGGCGAGCCGCCGTACCTCCGGCACGCGAAAACCCTTGCCCGGCTGACTGAATCACCCAGTGGCCTGCCTGAGCGGCTGTCGTTGTTCGGGCATACCCGGCTACCGGTGGCCGAGATCGAACTGCTCACCGCGCTGGCCACCCATCACGATCTGCATCTGTGGCTGCCGCACCCCAGTGACGACCTGTGGCAGTCGCTGGCGGCGCACACCGGACCGCTGCCGCGTCGTGAAGACAGCAGCCACCGCGATGTGGGCCACCCGCTGCTGGCCACCCTCGGCCGCGATCTCCGCGAGCTGCAGCGCAGCCTGCCCGCCCCGGACACCGATGAATATCTCAGTGGCACCGGCTATCCCGACACCGTGCTGGGCTGGTTGCAGTCCGATATCGCCGCCAACGCGGTGCGCCCGATCGGGCGGGTGCCCCGTCGCGACGACCGCTCGGTGCAGGTGCACAGCTGCCACGGCCCGGCCCGGCAGATCGAAGTGCTGCGGGAGGTGCTGCTGGGCCTGCTCGCCGACGATCCGAGCCTCGAGCCACGCGACATCCTGGTGATGTGCCCCGACATCGAGACGTATGCGCCGCTGATCACGGCGGGGTTCGGGTTGGGCGATGTGGTGCGCGGCGCACATCCGGCGCACAAGCTGCGGGTGCGGTTGGCCGATCGTGCTCTGGTGCAGACGAATCCGCTGCTGGCGGTGGCGGCGTCGGTGTTGGCCCTGGCCGGCGGGCGGGCCACCGCGAGCGAGGTGCTCAATCTGGCTGAGTCGGATTCGGTGCGGGCCAGGTTCGGGTTCACCGACGACGATCTGGACGCCATCACCGCCTGGGTGCGTGAGGCCAACATCCGGTGGGGTTTCGATCAGGAGCATCGCGGCCCGTACGGCGTCGAATTCCTGCACAACACCTGGCGTTTCGGTATCGACCGGGTGCTGGCCGGGGTGGCGATGTCCGACGATTCGCACGCCTGGCTGGGCACGACTCTGCCGCTCGACGATGTCAGCAGCAACCGCGTCGAGTTGGCCGGCCGGTTCGCCGAGTTCGTGGAAAGGCTCAGGCACGCAGTCGATCAGCTCAGCGGGGTCCGCCCCCTCGGTGAGTGGCTATCCGCGCTGAGCACCGGGATCGAGGCGCTCGCCTCCTCCGACGAGGAGTGGCCCGCCGCCCAGGTGCAGCGCGAGTTCGCCGAGATCACCGAGGCCGCAGGCGCGGCCGCGACGCCCATGCGGCTCAGTGACATCCGCGCACTGCTGGACCGGCATTTGGCCGGCCGCCCGACGCGGGCCAACTTCCGCACCGGAACCCTGACGGTGTGCACCATGGTGCCGATGCGCTCGGTGCCGCACCGGGTGGTGTGCCTGGTCGGGTTGGACGACGGGGTGTTCCCGCGGCTGGGGGCCGTCGACGGCGACGACGTCCTGGCTCGTGACCCGCGTACCGGCGAACGCGACATCCGTTCCGAGGACCGCCAGTTGCTGCTCGACGCGATCGGGGCGGCCACCCAGACCCTCGTCGTCACCTATACCGGCGCCAACGAATACTCCGGTCAGGCCCGCCCGCCGGCGGTGCCGTTGGCCGAGCTGCTCGACACGCTCAAGATCACCGCCGAGCAGCCCGTGGATGTGGTGACCGCACACCCGTTGCAGCCCTTCGATATCCGCAACGTCACCCCCGGCGCCCTGCTGCCCGACGGCCCGTTCACGTTCGACCCCACGGCGCTCACCGCGGCGCAGGCCAGCGCCGGGCAGCGGGCCGACCGGCCGCCGTTCTTCGCCCACCCGCTGCCGGAACCAGCTGCCGCGGATGTCGCGCTGGAGGATCTCGTCACGTTCTTCAAAGATCCGGTGAAGGGCTTCTTCCGGGCGCTGGAGTACACGCTGCCCTGGGATGTGGACGGGGTGTCGGATGTGATGCCGGTCGACATCGACGCTCTGGAGGAATGGACCGTCGGCGATCGCATGCTGAACGACATTCTGCGTGGCATGACCCCGGCCGACGCTCAGCAGGCCGAGTGGCGTCGCGGCACCCTGCCGCCCGGACAGTTGGGCTGGCGCCGTGCGATCGCGCTGCGGGATCAATGCGCGCTGCTGGCCGCCGAGGCATTGCGGCACCGCGGCACCGACCCGCAGGCCTACGACGTCGACATCGATCTGGGCACCGGGCGGCGGCTGACCGGTACGGTCTCCCCAGTGTTCGGCGACCGGCTGGTGTCGGTGACGTATTCCAAGCTCGACGGCAAGCACCTGCTGCAATCCTGGATTCCGTTGTTGGCGTTGGCCGCGGGGCATCCGGGGCGGGACTGGTCGGCGGTGTGCATCGGGCGGCCCCGGCGCGGCGACAATCCACGCGTCGAGGGGTTGGGCCGCCCCGATGATGCGGTCGCGCTGCTGGCCGATCTGGTGGCCATCTACGACGCGGGCCGCCGGGAGCCGTTGCCGCTGCCCATCAAGACCTCCTATGCGTGGGCGGCCGCGCGGCACGCCGGTGACGACCCGGAACGGGAAGCCGGATTCCGGTGGCGTAGTTCCAGATTCCCCGGCGAGGACGAGGCGCCCGCCCATGTGCGGGCGTGGGGCCGCGGCGTGCCGTTGAGCCGGTTGGTCGGGCTGGGTGAGTATTCCGAGCGGTTGTGGCTTCCGATGCTGCGGGCCGAGAGGTCACCATCGTGAAGGTCTTCGATCTGCTCGGCCCCTTGCCGGAGAAGAACAGCACCACGGTGCTGGAGGCCAGCGCGGGCACCGGCAAGACGTTCGCGCTGGCCGGGTTGGTGACCCGGCTCGTTGCCGAGGGCGCGGCGACGCTGGATCAGATGCTGCTCATCACGTTCGGCCGGGCCGCCAGCCAGGAGTTGCGTGAGCGGGTGCGCGCGCAGATCGTCGGTGCGCTCGTGGCTTTGGAGGATCCCTCGCGTGCCGACAACGATCTGCTGCGGTATCTGATATCCGAAGATCAGCAGGCCCGCGGGCAGCGGCTGCGCGACGCGCTGGCCGGTTTCGATGCCGCGACCATCGCCACCACGCATCAGTTCTGCCAGATCGTGCTGAAATCCCTTGGCGTGGCCGGGGACAGCGATTCGGGTGTGACGCTGGTCGAGAGTCTTGACGAGCTGGTGTGCGAGATCGTGGACGATCTGTATCTCGCCCACTTCGGTGCTCAGCGGGATGTCCCGGAGCTGGGGTATGCCGAGGCCCTGCGGTTGGCCCGCGTCGTGGTGGCCAATCCGGCGACAGAACTGCGCCCGCTGGATCCCGAGCCGGAGTCCCCGGCGGGGATACGGATCGGGTTCGCGCGGGCAGTGCTGGCGGAGTTGGAGATTCGTAAACGCCGCCGCAGTGTGCTGGGCTATGACGATCTGCTGACCCGGCTGGCCGGATCGCTGGCGGCGGAGGGCTCGGCGGCCCGGGTACGTATGGCGCAGCGCTGGCCGATCGTGATGGTCGACGAGTTCCAGGACACCGACCCGGTGCAGTGGCAGGTGATCGAGCGGGCCTTCTCCGGGCGTTCCACCCTGATTCTGATCGGCGACCCCAAGCAGGCGATCTACGCGTTCCGCGGTGGGGATATCGACACCTATCTGCGGGCCGCGGCCACCGCCGGCGACAAGCAGACGCTGGGCATCAACTGGCGCAGCGACAGCGTGCTGGTGGACCGGTTGCAGGCCGTGCTGCGCGGCGCCGAACTCGGCGGCCCGGACATCGTGGTGCACGACGTACAGGCCAACCACCAGGGCCACCGGCTGGCCGGGGCGCCGCACAACGATCCGTTCCGGCTGCGGGTGGTGACGCGGAACCGCACCGGCACCAAGGTGATTCCGATCGCCGATCTACGCGGGCACATCGGCAAGGACCTGGCCGCCGACATCGGTGCGCTGTTGACCAGCGGCGCCACCTTCGACGGGGACAAAGTGCAGGCCCGCGACATCGCGGTGATCGTCGAGACCCACAAGGATGCCCGGGCCTGCCACACCGCGCTGATGGAGGCCGGTATCCCTGCGGTCTACACCGGGGATTCGGATGTGTTCAATTCCGAGGCCGCCGAGGACTGGCTGTATCTACTGGAAGCGTTCGACCAACCGCACCGACCCGGGCTGGTGCGCGCCGCGGCGGCCACGATGTTCTTCGGGGAGACCGCCGAAACCCTTGCCGCGGGCGGGGATGCGTTGACCGACAGGGTCGCTGACACGCTCCGCACCTGGGCCGGTCACGCCCGCGAGCGCGGTGTGGCGGCGATCTTCGAGGCCGCGCAACTGGCCGGCATGGGCAAGCGCGTGCTGTCCTGGCAGGGCGGTGAACGGTTGATGACCGACCTGTCCCACGTGACCCAACTGCTCGGCGACACCGCGCACCGGGAGGGGTTCGGGTTGGCAGCGCTGCGGGACTGGCTGCGCACGCAGCGCTCCGAGGGCGGCGGCACGTCCGAGCGCAACCGTCGCCTGGACAGCGATGCCGCGGCGGTCCAGATCATGACGGTGTGGGTGAGCAAGGGCCTGCAGTTCCCGATCGTGTATCTGCCGTTCGCGTTCAATCGGTATGTGCCGGAGCCGGATCTGGTGTTGTTCCACGACGCGGGGGTGCGCTGCCTGCAGGTCGGCGGGCCGGACCCGGCGGTGACCCGGGCCGGGCGGGCCGAGGCGGCCGCCGATGACAGCCGCCTGACCTATGTGGCGATGACGCGGGCCCAGTCCCAGGTGGTGGCGTGGTGGGCACCGTCGAACGACGAGCCGAACGGCGGCCTGTCGCGTCTGCTGCGCGGGCGCGCCCCCGGCCAGGCCGCGGTGCCCGACCGGTGCGCGCCGGCCAAGGTCTCCGATGACGATGCGCTGACCCGGTTGCGGGCCTGGGAGGCCGCGGGTGGTCCGGCGTTGGAGGAGTCGCTGATCTTTCCGGCGCCACCGGTGCCCGCCCCGGCGATACCAGATGATCTGGCGGCGCGGCATTTTCATCGCTCCATCGACACCGCGTGGCGGCGCACCTCGTACTCGGGGCTGCTGCGTGCGGCCGAGGACGACGGGAACTCCGGGGTGTCCAGCGAGCCGGAGGTCGCCGAGCTCGATGACGAGTCGACCGACATCGCCGTCGTCGCCCCCGCCCAGGGTGCCGATGTCCCCTCCCCGATGGCGGCGCTGCCGACCGGGGCCGCATTCGGCTCGCTCGTGCACGCGGTACTTGAGACCGCCGACCCGCTGGCCGCCGATCTGACCGCTGAGCTCCAGGTCGAGGTGCGCCGCCACGCGGCCCACTGGCCGGTCGAGGTGTCAGCCGACGAGCTGGCCGCGGCACTGTTGCCGATGCACGACACCCCGCTGGGCCCGTTGGCGCCCGGCGTGACGCTGCGCCAGATCGGGCTGGCCGACCGCCTGTGCGAGCTGGACTTCGAGTTCCCCATGGCCGGCGGCGATCTGCGCGGCGGCGAGTTCGCGCGGCTGGCCGACGTCGGGGAACTGCTCGATGAACACCTACCGGACGACGATCCGATGGCCGTCTACGCCGAGCGGTTGTCGACGGGGCTGCTGGGCCGCCAGCCGCTGCGCGGGTACCTGTCCGGTTCGGTGGATGTGGTGCTGCGGATCGGGCAGCGCTTCGTCGTCGTCGACTACAAGACCAACTGGCTGGGCACCGGTGACGCGACGCTCACCGCCGCCGATTACGGGCGGGACCGGATGGTCGAGGCCATGCTGCACTCGGACTACCCGCTGCAGGCGTTGCTGTACAGCGTTGTGCTGCACCGGTTCCTGAGGTGGCGGCTGCCGGATTACGACCCGGCCACCCATCTGGGCGGGGTGATGTACCTGTTCGTGCGCGGGATGTGCGGGGCTCAGACACCCGTCGCCGACGGACACCCGGCCGGGGTGTTCAGCTGGGAGCCGCCCGCGGCGCTGGTGATCGCGCTGTCGGAGCTGCTGGATCAGGGAGCCGCGTGATGCTGGACGCTTTCGCCGAGATCCTGGAACCCGCCGATGTGCAAGTGGGCAGGAGGTTGAGCACGCTGGCCGACGAGACCGACCCCTCTGTCATCCTGGCGCTGGCGCTGGCGGTGCGGGCCCTGCGCGGCGGCTCGGTATGCGTGGACCTGCGCACGGTGGCCGAGCAGACCCAGGTGCCGGAGCTGCCGTGGCCCCAGCCCGACGAGTGGCTGGCGGCGGTGGCGGCCAGCCCGCTGACGGGCACTCCCCCGGTGTTGCGGTTGTTCGGGGACCTGCTGTACCTGGACCGGTACTGGCTGGAGGAACAACAGGTCTGCGACGACGTGCTGACCCTGGTGGGAACCCCGCCGGGCGGCTCGGCGCCCGATGTGGCACGGCTGTTCCCGCCGGGTTTCGAGGAGCAGCGAGCCGCGGCGAAAGTGGCGCTGTCGCAGGGATTGACGGTGCTGACGGGTGGGCCGGGCACCGGAAAGACCACCACGGTGGCGCGGCTGTTGGCGCTGCTGGCCGAGCAGGCGGCGCTGGCCGGTCGTCCGTCCCTGCGAATCGCGCTGGCCGCGCCGACCGGTAAGGCCGCCGCCCGGCTGCAGGAGGCCGTGCTGCTCGAGGTGAACCGGCTCGATGCCGTGGACCGTCAGCGGATCTCGGGCCTGCAGGCCACCACGCTGCACCGGCTGCTGGGGTCACGCCCGGACACGTCGTCACGGTTCCGCCATCACCGGGCGAATCGCTTGCCGCACGACGTGATCGTCGTCGACGAGACCTCGATGGTGTCGCTGACCATGATGGCCCGGTTGTTGGAAGCGGTGCGGCCGCAAACCCGCCTGCTACTGGTCGGCGATCCCGATCAGCTCGCCTCGGTGGAAGCCGGCGCGGTGTTGGCCGACCTTGTGGAGGGGCTCGGGTCGCGTGGGGTCGCGGCGCTGCAAACCTCGCACCGGTTCGGCGAGTCGATCGGCGCGCTGGCGTCAGCTATCCGGGCCGGGGACGCCTCGGTCGCGGTGGAGGTGCTGGCGGCCGGTGGTGAGCACGTCGAGTGGGTGTCCGCCGAACCGACCGAGCGGCTGCGGGAAGTGCTTGTGCCGCATGCCCTTGCGCTCCGGCAGGCCGCGATCCTGGGGGACGCGCGTGCGGCCCTGACCATCCTCGACGAGCATCGGTTGTTGTGCGCCCATCGGCACGGTCCGTTCGGCGTCGCGCAATGGAACCGTCAGGTACAGCGGTGGCTGGCCGAGGCGACCGGCGAGCCCACGTGGTCCTCGTGGTACGTGGGACGGCCAATCCTGGTGACGGCCAACGACTATGGGCTCAAGCTCTACAACGGCGATACCGGGGTCACGGTCGCCACCCCGGACGGACTGCGGGCCATCGTGGGTGGGACCGTGGGCGGGTCCGCGTCATTCGCGACGGGCCGGCTCACCGAGGTGGAGACCATGCACGCCATGACGATCCATAAGTCCCAGGGCAGCCAGGCCGACGAGGTGACCGTGCTGCTACCGCCGGAAGACTCCCGCTTGTTGACCAGGGAGTTGTTCTATACCGCGGTCACCCGGGCCAAGACGCGGGTTCGCGTGGTGGGTTCCGAGGCGGAGATTCGCGCAGCCATCGCCCGGCAGGCAGTCCGAGCGACCGGCCTGCGAAAGCGGCTGAAGCTCTAAACGGCGCGTCCGGCGAAAAATGCGCCGGAAATGAGGCCGATCACGAGTGCCAGGGTGGGCAAGCCCATCGCGACAGCCGTGACGACGCCGGCGACCGCACCGATGCCGAGCACCAGCAGAAGTACGCCCACAAATGCACCGACCATTGCACGCCCTTTCCTATGACAGCGATCACAATGTACATCGTCCGTGGGCTGAATCACATACGGATCGCGCACCAATTCGGTTAACGATTTCGCGGCAAAATGTATAGCTGAGCTTGGTATATGCCTCGTTCAGCGGATGTCAGCGAACTCGAGCGCGGCGCTATCCGGCACCCGAGAGGCTCAACGCCGAGAACACCAGCGCGTTGAGGGCCACGAGGGCCAGCAACGAGATGACGAAGGCGCGCCCCCATCGGTTTCTGGGTGCGGCGAACGGCAACACCAGGGCCGAGAAAAGGCTCAGTGGCACGGAGATGAGGACGCCGAAGACGATCCCGTAGCCGTGCGGATCGGTGGCCGGGTCCGTGTCGAAGGCCGAACTCAGCATCGCGAAGACGACGAGAGCCCACAGCGCCGCGGCGCCGGCGCCGATCAACCCGACGAAGGCGCGGATGGCCAGCACGGCCTGGTAGTGACGCTGGGTCGCGGACGTGGGCGGGAGATACCCCTGGGGCACATACACCTGGGGTACATACGCCTGCGGTCCGAACCGGTCGACCCACTCGTGCGGGTATTCCTCTGGCGGCGTTTCGTCCACAGCCACGGCAACCCCCCGGGTTCGGCGTCCACACCAGGATATGGGCCGAATCATGGGGCGGCAGACGCCGATTTTCGACCGTCAGACGGTCAGCGCAACCGGCTGTCCGGCCGGCGGCTCGTACGCCGTGTTCCTGGAACAGGACGTCGAGGATCACCTCGGCGACGCCGTCCCACGGCGTGAACACATGAATTGCCCACCCGGGCTACTGGGCCCGCAGTCCTACCAGTTCGGTCGAGTTTCTCGCGATCAGCGCGGTCCCGACCTGTTCCACAACGCCGCGGTCATCGGGCGCCGGCATCCGCCACAGGCGTTGGCAGGTGGTCAGATCGGTGGCGACGATCTCATCGCGCAACCCTTGATAGATCGTGCTGAGAACGATGTGGCCATCGGATCCGACATAGTGGGTCAAATCGACCTGGCAGCGGGTGCCGGAGCTGCCGGAGTCCAAGCTCCACTGCTGCCAGGTCTCGTTTTCCCAGCCTTCCTCGCCCTGCCACGCATACAGATCGTTGCCGATCACCTGGAATCTGGCATCGCGGTAATCGACTGCGGCACCTGGTAACTCGACGGTCTGCCGACCGTCGCGGGAGTACACCCGGAGCGCAGAACGGTCGAGCACCACCGGCACGGTGGTGGCGTCCAACAGGTTGTATCCCTTGAGTTCCTGCTCCGCCCGCAATTCGCCGGCCGAGTTGTAGAACAGCACGCCGGCCGTATCCTGCGCTTCATATTGATAGGCGAAACCGCCGGGATAGACGGCGGCGCGTCTGAGCGTGGCGCCCGGCGGCGGAGTCGGGGTCCGCTCAGTGCCGTCGATCAGTGAGAACACCCGGTAAGTCGGGTCTTCCGGGGTCGGGATCTGCGTCGCGAGGGTCAGCGGCGCGTCGTCGGAGACGGTCAGCGTCGGCACGTCCAGCTGCCCACTGCCCGGAACGAACCACGTACGCTCACCCGTGGCCCCGATCCCATAGACGCCGGCGCCCAGCACCGTGGCCACCAGCCGAGTCTGCCCGCGCGGGTTTCCGATCGCTTCTACGACCGGCTCGGGACCGTAACCTTCGATGTGCAAGTCGGTTTCGCCTGAGTGGGTGACCTGTCCCCGCTCCAGGTCGAGCACCCATACTCGGCGGGGTTTGCCGCGAATGGTGTCCGCGTCGGTCAGGCACACCGCGGTGTGCTCGCCGTTCAAATGGCAGTTTCCGTCGAACCTGCCCTTCAAGCCCTCCAACAGGATGGGGTCGAACAACCTTGCGCCCGTGCGCAGGTCGATGCCGTACACCCAGCCGCGGTAGCCGTCCCCGCAGGACAGATCGCAGTCGGCGAGAAAGTAGGCCCGCTCACCGGCGCTGCCGAACGGCTTGCCGACCGGAATCTCGTCGGGCAGCCCGATCTCGGCCGGCGTCACCCGCCACCCCTGCGCCGGCGGGTTCTGCAGCGAGAAACCGATCAGCTGCGGTGTCGGCGCGGGCAGCTCAGGTCCGTGGCGTCGCATCCACAACACCGCCGCGGTCACCGCCACCGCGACCGCGGTGGCGGCAGCGAGCCCGGCGAGAACGCCCCGGCGCACCGCTAGAAAACCCAACTGCCCGAGGGCTGCACGACGAATCCGTGATTGACGACCGGGTCGATGCAGGCGACCCCGTCATCGGTCACCGCGCAGGTGGTGTTGACGGCGGTGAGCTTGTGGCCGGGGCGCAGTCTCGGATAGTCCTCTGGCGACGGACAGTGCCCGCTGCCACGGATGAAAGTCGAACCGACCCCGTCGCACGACGATCCGGCCTCGCTCTGACGCGCGTCGGCGGGAATCCCCACGATGGTGCCGCGACACCCCGCGACGACGTGTGCGTTGCGGTCTTGGAGGTAGTCCCAAGTGCACGTCATCGTCGGGGTGGTGAAGCCGATCCTGGAGACCTTGAGACCGTGCTCCACGTACGGCGCCGGATCGACCGCGGAGAACGCGTCGAGATCAGGGAAGCCAGGCGGGGCCGCGTAGACGGTAGGTGCCGTCGCACCAGCGAGGACGATCACAGCCCAGAAGGCCGGCACCACGAATGCACGACGCACGGTCCAATGCTAGGGGCCGTTCGCAGACCTGCTCAGCGGCAAAAAGTCAGCGCAGCGCGCTGCCCTTGACCCATTCGGTCCACGGCACCGACCAGTCGCCGTTGTTGGTCGGCTTGAGCGGGTCGCCGCCGGTGTTGCGGATCTCGACGATGTCGCCGGGCACCGAGAAGTTGTAGAACCACTCGGCATTGTCGCCGTTGAGGTTGAGGCAGCCGTGACTGGTGTTGGTGTTGCCTTGGGCCCACACCGTCGCGTTGAGCTGGTGCAGGTAGATGCCGTCAATGCTGATGCGGGTGGCCCACGGGATGGTCGTTTTGTAGCCCAGGCGGGAATTGACCGGCAGACCGTAGGTCGAGGAGTCCATGACCACCGGGTTGGCCTTGTCCATCACGGTGTAGATGCCGCGCGGGGTCCAGAAACTCATCGTCGTACCGGCGATGGTCTCGGTGCCGCCCATGCCCATCGAGGTCGGCATGGTGCGCACGAGCTTGCCGTTCTCGTAGACCTTGACCTGCTTGTCGGTGTCGTCGGCGACGGTGACGTGCGAGGCGCCGATGGTGAACGACACCTTCTCGTCCTGCGCGCCGTAGAGGTCGTCGCCGAGCTTGGCGCCGTAGATGCCGGCGTCGACGGTGACCTTGGTGCCCGGGACGTAGTACTTCTCGGGACGCCAGTGCGCGGTCTGGTCGTCGATCCAGTTCCACGAGCCGACGGCCTTGGGCTCGGTGATCACCTTCATCCGGTTCTCAGCGGTGGCCTTGTCGGTGACCGGCTCGTCGAAGCGGGCGACGATCACCATGCCGACGCCGTAGGTGGCGCCGTCCTGCAGCGAGGCGTACGAGGTGCCGTTGAGGTAGACGCGGGCCTGGTAGCCGGGGGTAAGGGTGGAGAAGGTGGTGGTCCTGCGGGTCGGCATGCCGCCTGGGCCGCGCGCGTCGACCTTCAACGTGTAGGTGCGTCCGTAGCCGAGCGTGGTGGTCGGCTTCCAGGTCCTGGCATCGGGGGTGAGGACGCCGGGGATCTCCTTGCCGGCGTCGTTGACCATCTTCACGCTCGCCACGGTGCCGGTATCGGCCGTGACCATGACCCGGGCCAGCGGGTCCACCTCGGCGTCAGGCTTGGGGATGATGGTCAACTTGGCCGGCTCGGTGGGCGAGGGCTGCGGCATGCCTTGTGGCGGCGCGGCCAACGTCTGGCAGTGCTCGGCGCAGTCCGGCAGGGCCGAGACAACGACACCACCCGACACGGCCAGCACGGCAAGTGCGACCGCCAGGTAGGCACGGCGAACAGACGTCAATTTCACTCCAATGTGGTTCGGCGACGGCCATATTGATCGAGGTTCCGATCAGTGGCCCAATCGTAACCGGACGGCCTGGTCTTCGGCTCAACGGCTACCCGTTGTGGGCGAGTCGTAATGGTGCTGTTGTCTGCGGTGGCAACACCGTCAGCGGGAGTGACGATTCGCCCGCGCCGGTTCAAAAGTTCGGGGATTGTGAAGCCAGGTCACGAAGGAGGTTCTCGTGATGTGCGGACGGGTCTCGGGCTGGTCGCGCGGTGCGGCTGCGCTGACGGTCATGGCCGCTGCCGCTCTGCAGTCGCCGGCACCGGCCGGCGCGGATCCCGGGGCAACGGCTGTCGTCACTGTCGTGGCCGTCGCCAACGGTGAGCCGGTCAACGGCTACCACGTGATCAACCGCCAACCCTCGCCCAACCTCTCGACATGCCCGGGCCCGTCACCGGCGGCAACGGCCGGCGACATCTACGCGTGTGAGCCAAATCAGGCCTTGGCCCAGGTGTGCTGGCCGAGCCCCGGTTCCGTGCTGTGTGTGGTGGATCCCTGGCGCAAGGAACTTCGCCGGTTCCCCACGCCGGGCGCACTGCCGCCGGTGGATCCGCCGGGTACACCGATGCCGTTCGCGCTGCTCCTCGAGGACGGAACGAGCTGCGTGCTCTCCGGCGGCATCGACTGGGGCGGGCGCAGAGACGGCCTGGTCCCCGCGTACGGATGCGATCCGAGGGTCATATCGCGAGGGGTCCTTATCGATCCCGGCCAGGACTTGGTATCAGCGATCGACCGCTCGCAGGAACCGTGGGCGGTGCAGGTCGGCCAGTTGGGTCCGCGGGGCACATCGTTTGAGCCCCCTCGCCGGTACACCGTGACGACCGCCTGGTTCGCGGGCAACTGACCCGAGGAGCTCGATTACGGGTTTGTACCCGAACCCCCATACCATCGCTAATCGAGATGACCGACAACGCCCTGGCCACCCCTGCCTCCAACACCCCGCAAGCTGCCCGGATCGCCGCCGAGGCGGCCCGTCGCCGCACCTTCGCCGTCATCAGCCACCCCGACGCCGGTAAGTCGACGCTGACCGAGGCGCTTGCATTGCACGCTCGGGTGATCACCGAGGCCGGCGCGATTCACGGCAAGGCGGGCCGGCGCTCCACGGTGTCGGACTGGATGGACATGGAGAAGGCCCGCGGCATCTCGATCACCTCGACGGCGCTGCAGTTCCCGTACCGCGACTGCGTGATCAACCTGCTCGACACTCCCGGGCACGCCGACTTCTCCGAGGACACCTACCGGGTGCTGACCGCGGTGGACTGCGCGGTCATGCTCATCGACGCCGCAAAAGGCCTTGAGCCGCAGACCCTCAAGCTGTTCCAGGTGTGTAAGCACCGGGGAATCCCGATCATCACGGTGATCAACAAGTGGGACCGTCCGGGCCGGCACGCGCTGGAGTTGATGGACGAGATCCACGAGCGGATCGGGCTGCGCACCACTCCCCTGACCTGGCCGGTGG
Organism: Mycobacterium sp. DL99; assembly: GCF_004762045.1. Taxonomy (GTDB): domain Bacteria; phylum Actinomycetota; class Actinomycetes; order Mycobacteriales; family Mycobacteriaceae; genus Mycobacterium. The sequence continues at coordinate 1,356,958 of NZ_SJOM01000007.1, read as the reverse complement.
GTATCGCCGGCGATTTCAAGGGCGTGATGGACCGTCGGGCCGAGAAGTTCATCCGGTTCACCCGCACCGCGGGTGGCGCCACCGCCGCTCCCGAGGAGCACATCGCGGCCGCCGACGCCCACGCTGCCGCCGGGGATGACTGGGACACCGCGGTCGAGGAATCCGAGCTGCTGTCGATCGACGGGTCCGACTACGACCGCGAGACCTTCCTGTCCGGCGAGTCCTCCCCGGTGCTGTTCACCTCGGCCGCGTTGAACTTCGGCGTGAACCAGCTGCTGGACATCCTGGTCGAGTTGGCCCCGGCGCCGAGCGGTTCGCTCGGTGTCGACGGGGTTCACCGGCCGGTGGACTCGCCGTTCAGCGCGTTCGTGTTCAAGGTGCAGGCCGGCATGGACTCGTCGCACCGCGATCGCATCGCGTATGCGCGGGTGGTCTCGGGCACGTTCGAGCGCGGCGACGTGCTCACCCACGCCGCCACCGGCAAGCCGTTCGTCACCAAGTACGCGCAGTCGGTGTTCGGCCAGCAGCGCTCGACGCTCGATGACGCCTGGCCCGGCGATGTGATCGGGCTGGCCAACGCCGCGGCCCTGCGCCCCGGCGACACGCTGTACCGCGACATCCCGGTGGTGTACCCGCCGATCCCGAGCTTCTCCCCCGAGCACTTCGCGGTGGCCCGCGGCACCGATCCCAGCAAGCACAAGCAGTTCCGGAAGGGGATCGAGCAGCTCGAGCAGGAAGGTGTCGTGCAGGTCCTGCGCTCCGACAAGCGCGGTGAGCAGGCGCCGGTGTTCGCCGCGGTCGGGCCGATGCAGTTCGAGGTGGCCGCCCACCGGATGGCTACCGAGCTCAGCGCACCGATCTCACTGGAGAACCTGCCCTATCAGGTGGCGCGGGTCGTCCGCCCCGAAGACGCCGACTTTGTGAATCGCCAGGTGTCGGCCGAGGTGCTGACCCGCAGTGACGGCGTCATGCTCGTGCTGTTCTCGACACCGTGGCGGCTGGAGGGTTTCCAGCGCGACAACCCCGACATCAAGCTCGGGTCGCTGGTGGCTGCTGAGGGATAGCCGATGACCGACCCGACACCGCCCGTCAGCGCCCGCAACAGCGGGAAGCACTGGGCGTGGTTCGTCGGGTTGCTCAGCGTCATGGGCATTTTCGGTTTCGTAGTGGCCTTCGTGTTGATGCTGCCGCTGGCCATGGCGACCGACCCTTGCCACGAAGGCGTCACCGACAAGGTGTGCCAACTGTCCGCGAAGGGCGAGAACGTCCTCGTGTGGATTCCGTGGATGTGTCTGGTTGCCGGCACCGCCCTGGCTGTCGCGGGTGCAGCGGTGGCCGAATGGCGCAAGTGGACGCCGCTGATCGGGATCCCGGTCGGAATCCTCGGGTATTTCGCGACGATCCCGATCGGCTACTGGCTGGCATTCGCCGTCTAAGTCGTCATCCCCACCAGAACGATGCGGCGATGATGCAGTACAACGCGATCAGCGCCGCGCCTTCCAACCAGGTGGATTCGCCGTCGAAGGCGATGATGGCCGCCAGAACGACGGCGACCAGCAGTGCGACGATCAGCATGGGCCCGAACACCAGGGTCAACGACGCCAACCCGAAGATTTGACTCACCAGCACGAGCACCGGGGCCAGCACCAGGGCGATCTGGATCGGGCTGTTCAGGATGATCGAAAAGGCGTACTCGGACTGGTTTTTGGCGGCCAACTGCACACCGACCACATTCTCGACCGCGTTGCCCGCGATCGCCACGATCACCAGACCGGCGAACGCCTGCGAAATGTGCAGCGAGTCCATCGCCGGTTCCAGTGCGGCGACGAACCAATCGGATACGAACGCCGCCGATCCGCCGGCGATGGCCAGCATGCCGATCGCCAATCCCACCGGCCACCGCGGCGGCTCCTTATCCGGTTGCGGCACAGCCGCACTGGTCTTGTCCCGGTCGCGGCTCAGCGAGTACGGCAGCGACAGCCCGAACAGCACCAGCAGGACGACCGACACGATCATCGAGAAGGACACTTCGTGTTCGGAAGCGGGAGAGTGCACCTCGTGAGCGATCGACGGAATCGCCATGGCGGTCACCGACAGCACCATCAGCACGAGGATGGTCCGGACCTGGGCCGAGCCGAGCTTCTGCGATCCATGCTTCAGTCCACCGACCACGAAGGCCAAGCCCAGCACCAAGAGCAGGTTGGCCAGGATGGAACCGATCAGCGCGGCCCGCACCACGTCGACCAGCCCGGCCTTGAGCGCGAAGATGCAGATGAACAACTCCGGCAGGTTGCCGAGCGCGGACTGCAGCACTCCGGTTGCCCCGGGGCCGAACCGATCTCCGAGTTGATCGACGGCCAGGCCGACGAGGGAGGCCAGCACGCCCACCGCCAGTGCACTCACGGCGAACGCGAGCAGGTGCGGCCAGCCGCCGTAATGAGACAGCCCCGCCACGACGCAGATGGCAAGGCCACCAAAGATCAACAGCTTGTCGGATCGGATGAGCGCCGTCCCCATGCGCGTCATCATGACACGTCGGCCAGGCTCAGGGGCCGAACCGGCGCTACCCCTTCAGCGCCTCGGCAACCGGGCCCAGATCCAGAAACACGGTTTCGCCGTTGGCGTCGTCGAGCCCGTCATTGTCGGTGACCACGTACAGGTTCTGATTGCCGGCGATCGCGACACCCTCGACCTTCTCCTGCGCATAACCGTTGGTGGCCTGCAGATCGGGCAACAGGTTGCGGGCCAATGTCTTCGGCAGGACGCGTAGCTGGTCGGCCGCCGCGGCTGCGCCCTCGGGAATCGTCACCCGGTACAGCGCCTTCACCCGTGCCTCGGGTCCGTTGAGTTTGTCGCGTTCGAGTACCAGCAATTCGCCGTCGTGGACCGAGATTTCGGAGATGCCGATCCAGTCGTCCTCGGCGCTGGTGGAGTCCAGCTGGTAGCCGAACCACTCCCACTTGTCCCCGCCCGGCGTGTAACGCCCGATGCGGACCACGCCTTTCGGGTCGAACTTGAGCTCGCGCTGCAGCGCCACCCAGACCGAGTCTCCATCGACGGCAACACCTTCGAGCCCGTTGCTCCCGAGTTGTGCCGCAATGTCTTTGGGCAACGGCACCCGCTTCTCGATCTTGCCGTCGGCGGCAACGTAGATGAGCTGGTTCCCGGGCCCGTCTTCGCCTTCCACCGCCAGCACGAATCCGCCGTCAGGCCGGGCTGAGACGCCTTCGGCGTCGAGGGTGACGGGCTTGCCGTCTTCGGTGATCGGCAGTTCGGTGTCGATCAGGGCCGGCTTCTGCGCCACGTCCACGCCGAGGATGCGGGCCGGACCGTAGGCGATGTCGGTGGCGGTGTAGAGCCGGTTGCCGTCCTTCGGGTCTGCCGCCAGCGCGCCGAGCGCGCCCCAGCCGATCGGCGCACCATCGATGTCGCCCGAGACGATGGACGGAAAGTTCGGTTTGCCTGCGGCGGCGAAGGATTCGCCGTAGCCGTAGAGGTTGACCGAGGCTCGCACGTGGTTCTCGGCGTCATCGGCCTCCGAGGAGATGGCCAGCAGATTGCGCGACGGGATCGGCAGGACCCCTTCGGGACCGGGCGTGGTCGGCAGGATCTGCCGGAAGGTCGGCGCCGTGGGGTCGCTGACGTCGTAGACGGCGACGAAGTTGCTGCGTTCCGAGGCGATCAGCGCGGTGGGCCGGCCGCCAATGTTGGTGATGGCCAGGCCTTCCGGCTCGGACCCTTTGGACTTCGCCCGGCTTTCGATGTGCAGGCCGGTGCGCACGGCGAGCTGTTCGAGGGAGTTGTCGGCGTCCCAGGTGACCTCGCCAGTGCCCGCGTCGAAGATCGTCCAGCCCCGCGTACCGCCCTTCCAGTCGCCCTCGTTCGCGGTGGCGACGTGATCGTCACCGATCCAGCCGATGGCGTCCGGTTCGCGCGGGGTATCCGGGATCGAGCCGGTCTGGTCGATCGCACCGTCGTCTTTGGTGTCGATGCCGTGGACGGATTGGCTTCCGGCGCTGAAGATCTTCTGCACCTTGCCGGTGTGGCCGTCGATGACGGCGATGCCGTTGTTCTCCTGCAGAGTCACCGCGACCTGGCCGCGGGAGTTGATGCTGACGTACTCGGGTTCGAGGTCCTCGGGAGTGTCCAGCCCGGCTTTTCGTGCGGCTTCGACATCGAAGTCGACCTTGCGCGGCGTCCAGGTGTTCGGCGCGCCCTTCAGGTCGACGAGTTGCACGAATCCAGTTGGCGGCTGCGGGAGGTCGCCTTCCGCCTTGCCGGGCGGGGTGAACTCCTCGTTGCGCTGGTTCTCCATCGCGATCGCGGCGAAGGTGCCGCCGGGGCTGATGGCGATCGAGTCGGGCTGGCCGTCTAGGTCGATGCTGTGCACGCGGGTGCGGTCACTGACGCGGACGATGTCGACGCGCCCGGTGGGATGCGCGAAGTCACCGCCGGTGGTGTCGACGACGACGAGGACGAACTCGCCGACCGCCGCCACCGAGGTGGGCTGGTCGTCTTTGTGGCCCAGCTCTGCGAGGGAAAGCGTGCCTTTACCAACGGGTTTGGCGGGGTCGGTGATGTCGACGAAGCCGATACGTTTGGCGGCAGCGTCGGTGTAGATAACCGTGTTGCCGTCGGGGGTGACGGTGGATATCTCGGCGACGGTCTCCCTGTCGACCGGATCCTCGGCCGGCTTGTTGAGGTACACCGGGTACGTGGCCGTGCGGTGGTAGCGGTCCGCGTCGGGCAGGTTCCAGTCGATCGGCGACGTCGCCTTCGGGGATGTGACGTCGCCGGGCCGTTCGTCCTCGGTGGAGCAGCCCGCCAAGATCAGCGCTGCCGCCGTGGATACTGCCGCAGCCGCTCTCGCCCGTTTCATTCGCCACCCTCTTCAGTTGTGCCGGTGCGTCGACCGAGCCTGCCTGGCACAGGTAACTGACAGGGATTCCACAGGTGAACGAACGGCGACAGATCGGCCGTCCGGTTCAGGCGCCGTCCGTGACGGTTACAGCGGCGCTGAGAGCGGGCCCAGCACCTGGCACTGCGGGGCGATCTCCGCAATGCCCATCCACCCGCCGCATCCCCGGCCGGTGGACACGTAGGTCGCTCCGGGCCGGTAGGGCGTCAACACCTCCGCCGGTTGGGCTCCCCTGCCCTGATTGCACTGGATGGGTGAGGCGTTGTCCTGACGCTGTACGCACGCCACGCTGAAGCGGGGGTCTGCCGGAGCTCCACACGCGGCTGGGGCGACCGTCACGCTGACCATGTCGGCGCCATCAACGTGGACGACGGCGGGCGGCGACAGTGTGAAAGCGCACGGCGGCGGTGGTTCAGCGTGGGCCACCGTGGCGGTGACGACGCCCGTGAACCCCGCGATCACGACCCCTGACAACAGCACCGAACCGGCCCGAGCCATACGGCGAGCATAGTTGAGTTCCGACGCCACCACGGGCCAAATGCGCATGTCACAGGCACCTCACTCACCGATCGGAATCAGCGACGCGACCACGCCGCACAAGCACTCGACCTCCGTGGTGGACGGCTGCATCTCGAAGGCGTGCACATGGCAGGCGACGCTGAGGCGGTTCCATGCGAGCGCCGCGCGGTCGGCGGCCTCGACAGTGTCCAGGGACTTGAGCACGACGAGCTTGCTGCGCGAATTCGCCCAGGGAGCATCGGCGTTGAGGGCAGAGCACCGCTGATCGATGATCTTTTGGTGGAGGTTCTGCCAAGCCTCGGACCACAGTCGCGTTGCTTCCGGGATGGACTCAGCCTTTGAGCCACCTGCCGATCTCGTAGCACAGGAGGTACAGCAGCGCTGGCGCGCAGTACAGAGGAATGGACGCCACGGCGAGGACGGCGGCGGGCACGTACTGGCGGCGGAAACGCGGGAAACCCCCTGCCATGTCGACAAATCCGATCACCCCCGCGCACAAGGCGAAGATCGCCGCCGCGATGATCGGCGAACCGGCCCAACCTTCGACCCATACGAGGAGGGCGCTCGCACCGACCAAGATCGCCAGCAACCACCACAACGTCGGCGCACTCATTTTTCCGTAGCTGTCTGCCGGCCCGTCGGCCTCACCGTCGTCTGCGGGCGGGTCCGGTCTCCGGTCGCCGCTCGATGCGGCGTAGATGGTGTTGCCGATCTTGAGGTACGGAGTTCTGAAGAACGCCATCATCACCGACATCGCTGCCGAGAAACCCGCGATGCCCAGCGCCCGATCAGGGTTCTGCATCCGGGCAGCGAGGATCATCAACAGTCCGCCGGCCAGCCAGGATAGCCAGTACGTCCGCCGCCCGAGGCGGCGATCGTTGAGGAAGATGCCGCTCAAGATGCCGGCGATCACTATGGCCGCCCCGCCCCAGAATGCCCACTCACTTGCCCCACTGAACTGCATGCCCGAAACACTATTCCGGCGGCTGGTAGCGGCCGTGCACTCCGCGCCTTGGACGCACTTGTCGGAGCACCCGGTTATCGTCGAGATAGATCAATGCGCCGCGCTCCGACTCCGGGCAGCGACTCTGATGCGCAGCGATGTATTCGATCTCTCCCGCCGCCGGCGCGCGAACCGACAACCTGATGATCGATCGGAAGATTGGAGTCACCAGATGACCGACGCCACCGTCCAGGGTTACGACATCATCGGCGACGTACATGGATGCGCCGGCCAACTGGAAGCGCTGCTTGCCGAGCTCGGCTACCGGAAAGCCAGCAGTACAAGCGAATACCGCCATCCCGACCGCCAGGCCATCTTCGTCGGTGACCTGATCGACCGCGGCACAGAACAACTGCAGGTCCTGCAGATCGCCAAGGACATGGTCGATTACGGCAGCGCGCAGATCGTGATGGGCAACCATGAGTTCAACGCGCTGGGCTACGACACCGAATGGCCGCCCGGCAGCGGCAAGTACCTTCGCGCCCACGACGACCCGGACAGCCCGTGGTCGGCGAAGAACACCAGGCAGCACGCGGCGTTTCTCGAGCAGGTCACCGGTGCTGACCGACGGCGGTACCTGGACTGGTTCAAGACCATTCCGCTGTGGCTGGACCTCGGCGCCCTGCGCGTCGTCCATGCCTGCTGGCACCAGGATTCGATCTCGGTCGTCGAAAACCACTGTGGTTCAGCCACTCCGTTCCACGACGTGGACCATCTCGTGGCGGCCACCGATGAGAACCACTGGCTCTACCGGGCGGTCGAGACCCTGCTGAAGGGACCCGAGATCAGTCTGGTCGAGCGTGGCCAGCCCGAATATCACGACAAGGACGGCATCCCGCGGCCCAACGCCCGGGTCCGCTGGTGGAACAGCGACGCCCGCACGCTGCGTGACATCGCTGAAATGGGAGGAAATTTCACCACCACAACCGGTGAGCCCTACCCGCCGCTACCGGAACTGGAACTGTCGGACAGCGACCAGAGCTACGTCTACCCGGCGGGTGTTCCGGTGTTCTACGGGCATTACTGGCGGCAGGGTTCGCCCCAGCATCAGCACGACTGGACGGACTACACCGCATGTGTGGACTTCAGCGCGGTGAGGGGTGGCACGTTGACGGCCTACCGCTGGACGGGTGAAAAGCGGATCGACCCGGCCAATTACGTGCCGGGAGCATCCCGGCCGCCGACGACGGCGTGGATGCGGCCCTGCGGGTAGGGCAGGTCGATGCCGTTTTCGTCGTAGGCGCGCAGAATTTCCCGACGAAGCTTGCGCTGGACTGACCATTGCGCGTTCGGCCGGGTCTTCAACGTCATCCGCAACGTGAGCTGGTCCGCCGACAGCGACTGCACACCGAGCATCTCCGGTTCGCCGATGACCTTGCCGGCCATCGACGGGTCGGCGATCACCTCGTGCGCGGCCTCGACGGCCACCTGCTCGGCACGGTCGACGTCAGCGGTCAACGCGACCGGCACCTCGACCCGCGCGACGGCGTAGTCCTGGCTCATGTTCCCGACGCGGGCGATCTCCCCGTTGCGGACGTACCAGAGCGTGCCGTCGATGTCGCGGACCGTGGTGATCCGCAGCCCGACAGACTGCACTTCCCCGGACACCTCCCCGAGGTCGACGTTGTCACCGACGCCGTACTGGTCCTCCAGCAACATGAACACGCCGCTGACGAAATCGCGCACCAGGTTCTGCGCACCGAAGCCGATGGCGAGGCCGACCACGCCGGCCGAGGCGATGAACGGCGCGATGTTCACGCCCAGCACGCTGAGAATCGCCAGCACCACCCACACCAGCAGCACGATGGACGTGGTGGACTTCAGAACCGACCCGATGGTCTGAGCCCGCTGCTGACGACGTTCGGCCGCTCGGATGCCATTGGTCGTCGCCGAGGCCCGGTCCCGCAGATAGCGCAGCAGCGGAGGTTTCCTAGCTTGCCCCTCAATCGCTCCGCTACGGGGCTTCTTGGTCCGGCCGGTGGTCGCGCGGTCGATCATGCGATGCAGCAAAAATCGAATGATTAACGCGACGACGATGTAAGCGACAACCCGAATGGGAACCTCGATCAGCCAATGCCGATTGGTATCTGTCCATTCGAAAGCCTGGTTGTACATCTCCACGTTTTCGACCGTACGACAGAACTGACGCATGCGTCGAATGGGCGAAACAGCTCACGTTTGGTGGCCAGCAATTCGCCGTAGCAGACGGCGGATTCGCACAAATCGGATTTGAGGCTCACATCACGCTTCAGCGAAACAGCTCGACGGGTGACCGTCTACTCGGGCTGCTGCGTCGATCACACCGCGACACCGTGACCCAGCGCTTACGGTTAGTCAGCAACTGTAAACCGAGAGGATGCCGAGTTGGCTGTCGCAGAACCCACCACACCGACGCTGCGCGAACTGACCCTCCGCGGGATCCTGCTCGGCGGGGCGATCACGCTGGTGTTCACCGCCGCCAACGTCTATCTCGGCCTCAAAGTCGGCCTGACGTTCGCCACCGCGATCCCGGCCGCGGTGATCTCGATGGCGCTGCTGCGCAACTTCGCCAACCACTCCATCGTGGAGAACAACATCGTGCAGACCATCGCCTCGGCGGCGGGCACGCTCTCGGCGATCATCTTCGTGCTGCCCGGGCTCATCATGATCGGCTGGTGGACCGGGTTCCCGTACTGGATCACCGTGGCGGTGTGCGCGGTCGGCGGGATCCTCGGCGTGATGTACTCCATCCCGCTGCGCCGGGCCCTGGTGACCGGCTCCGATCTGCCCTACCCCGAAGGGGTGGCCGCCGCCGAGGTGCTCAAGGTCGGTGACAGCAGCGGCGGTGTCGAGGAGAACCGCGTCGGGATCCGGGTCATCGCGTTCGGCTCACTCGTGTCGGCCGGGTTCGCGCTGCTGGCCAACCTCAAGGTGCTTGCCAATTACGTGGCGGCGTATTTCCGGGTCGGGGCCGGCGGCTCGATGTTCGGTGCCAGCCTGTCCCTGGCATTGGTCGGGGTGGGGCATCTGATCGGGATGACCGTCGGCATCGCGATGCTCGTCGGGCTGGTCATCTCGTTCGGGGTGCTGCTGCCCATCCGGACCATTGGGACGTTCGGGACCGACGAGTCCGTGGCCGACGTCATCGACGGGGTGTTCGTGCACGAGGTGCGGTTCATCGGTGCCGGGGCGATCGCCGTGGCCGCGGTGTGGACGCTGCTCAAGATCCTGCGCCCGATCATCAAGGGCATCACCGAGGCGCTGGCCTCAGCCCGCGACCGCCGGCAGGGACAGCTGGTCGACATCACCCAGCGCGATATCCCGTTCCCCATCGTGGTGGGCATCGTGGTGGCGATGCTGATTCCAATTGCCGTGCTGCTGTGGGATTTCAGCCATGGCACCGTGCTGCACGGCAGCTCCACGGGGATCATCGTGGCGAGCGTGGTGTTCATCTTCGTCATCGGCCTGGTGATCGCCGCGGTGTGCGGTTACATGGCCGGCCTGATCGGCTCGTCCAACAGCCCGATCTCCGGCGTCGGCATCCTCACGGTGCTCATCGCCGCACTGCTGATCAAGCTGGTGTACGGCCCGACCACGCACGACGGATCCCTGGCCCTGGTGGCGTTCACGCTGTTCGTCGCGGCCATCACCTTCGGGGTGGCCACCATCTCCAACGACAACCTCCAAGACCTCAAGACCGGCCAGCTGGTCGGAGCCACCCCGTGGAAACAGCAGGTGGCGTTGGTGATTGGCGTGTTGTTCGGCTCGGCGATCATCCCGCCGGTGCTCGACCTGATGCAACGCGCCTTCGGGTTCCTGGGCGCACCGGGCGCCACCGACCACGCTCTGGCCGCACCCCAGGCCGCCCTGATCTCCTCGCTGGCCAAAGGCGTATTCGGCGGATCCCTGGACTGGTCCCTGATCGGGTTGGGCGCGGCGATCGGGGTGGCGATCGTCATCGTCGACGAGATCCTCACCCGGACAACCCGATTCTCCCTGCCACCGCTGGCCGTCGGGATGGGCATGTACCTGCCGATGAGTCTGACCCTGATCATCCCGCTCGGCTCACTGCTCGGGTACTTCTACAACAAGTGGGCCGACCGCACCGGAGGCAACGTCGAGCGCAAGAAACGCCTCGGCGTGCTGCTGGCCACCGGCATGATCGTCGGCGAGAGTCTCTACGGCGTGGTGTTCGCCGGGTTCGTCGCCGGCACAGGAAGCGACGACCCGTTCGCGATCTTCACCGGCAATGACGGGACGTTCGCCGAAGTCCTCGGGGTGATCGGGTTCGCGCTGGTTCTCCTGTGGCTGTACAAGCGGACGCAGAAGATCTCGGGGCGTGAGCCGGTCAAGAGCTGAGGCTGAGCGATCGCGCGCCGGGCAGCAGGCGAGAGCCGAGTCTCATCGCGACGAATCGTTGATCTCGTCGAGGGTTCCACGCGTGAAGGCATTGAGACCAACGCTCGTCAGGAAGGCGCGTCCAGGCGCAGAAGTGACGGAGCGAGCTTTGTGGCTATCATACTTATGTCACTCTGCGGGCCGAAGGTTTGCCACGGATACTCGCGGACCTTGCGGTGAATCTGTTCAGACGCAACGCTATGGTCGACAATTGAATGGATCTGGACCTTTGACTTCCCGAGCCGCGCGACACGGTCGATAAATGCGTCGAGCTCGTAGGTACACCAATGGGACGACAGGAACCCCGCACTCCACCAGAAGATCACGGCGCCAGACGACTCGATCCCTTTTTCGATTTCCGATACCAGGGTCTCACCGTACTCGATGTCGATCTCATCGAACCACGTTGGGACACTTCGCGAAAGCAATTGTTCCTGCAGTCTGCGAACCTCATCTTTTCTGTCCGAGTTGTGGCTCAGAAAAACCTTGGGGCGACGCTTGAAATTCGCGACAGGCGTGATGCCTAGCTCGTCGAGGCGCTCGCGGCTGGGCAGGATGAAACTCTTCTGCAAGTCGATGACGTTGGACAGCTCAAAGCAGGGGACCGACGTCATGACAAACTTGTCGATGAGGTCCTCTACGACGAGATCGCTCCGACGCCGCGCTCCTACCGCTTCGAAGAGTTGGTAGACCGCCGGTAGCTTCTGAGGGGCTTGCCGATGGGTCGGATTGAAGTACATCACCACAAAGAATTCGTGGTCATATGGCGATCGGCTCGTGTAGATCGAGAATCCTGTCAGTAGTCCGCCTGGGTAATCTCGATCGACGCGTTCTATCGCCGCAAGGATTGGATTTCGGTCCAGCACCGGCGCTTCCCATACCTGAGATTGCCGGTTCGACTCATCTCGCGTCCCGCTACCTCCGCTCGGGTGTGTCATGGCAGCCCCTTCCTTCGTCACGCGTCAGTCCGATGATTGCACTTGGCACTGACATCTGGCCCTTGGTTCGGAATGTCGTTCTCCGGATAACACAGGTGCCGTCACCGCATAGCTTGCTGAGCCGGATCACCCCCGCGGAGATCATCGCAACCTCGGCCCGCAGGACGCCGCGATAGACAATCGGGGACCTCCAGGTAGGCGACGACGTAGCTAATAGGCTGTGCCAGATGATCGACTGGCTGGCCCGGATGGTGGAGCCGCTCAACAGTGCGCTCTTCACGATCGGCAACGACGCGGTCAGTTGGGCCGAGTTCCTCGGCTTCGTCACGGGCGGCCTGTGCGTCGCGCTGACGGTCCGGCGCAACATCTTCAACTTCCCCGTCGGGATCGCCAACAACGCGTTCTTCCTCGTGCTGTTCACCTCAGCCAGTCTGTGGGCGGCCTCGGGTCTGCAGGTGCTCTACATCGCTCTGGGTTTCGCCGGGTGGTGGCAGTGGCTGAAAGGCCGGGCAGATGCGGGCACCACCGTGGTGCGTCGGTGCGGTCGGGTCGAGTTGGCTTGGTGCGCCGTGTTCTTGGTGCTCGGCACCTGGGTTCTGTACGTCATCCTGACCGCCGCGCATGATGCGGCCCCATTCCTGGACGCGGTCACGACGTGCCTGTCGCTGGTAGCTCAATGGCTGCTGAACACCCGGCGGATCGAGACCTGGTACTTCTGGATCGCCGCCGACTGCATCTTCATCCCGCTCTATCTCAGTCAGGGGCTGATCCTCACCGCGGCGGTGTACCTGTTGTTCCTCGGCCTGTGCGTCGCCGGTTTGCGTGCCTGGGCACGCGAGCTGGAACCGGCAGACGCTGCGCTGCCCACAGATAGCGCGGTGCGATGACCGAGTTCCGGCACGGCCTGATGATCGGCAAGTTCTATCCGCCGCGGATCGGGCATCACGACGCGATCCGCGCGGCGGCGGCGCGCTGCGATGTGTTCACAGTGCTGGTGATGGCGGCGGCGGTCGAGACGATCCCGCTGGCCGACCGGATGGCGTGGCTCCGCGAGGAGCACAACCGCGATGTGAACGTGCGGATCGCCGGAATCCCTTGTGATGCACCGGTTGACGTGACTGACCAGCGGGTGTGGGCAGCTCAGGTCGCCGCCATGCGCGCCGGCGTGCACGCTGCCGGCGCCGCGCCGGAGGTCGATGCGGTGTTCAGCGGTGACGACTATGTCGACGAGCTCGCCCGGTGGCTCGACGCTACCGCTGTGAGGACGGGACGCACCGGCAGCAGCACCGCGGTACGACGCGATCTCGGGGGCCAATGGCATGAGTTGGCCGCGGCCACCCGGGCGGGATTGACCACGCGCATCGTCGTAGTGGGTGCCGAATCGACCGGGACCACGACGGTGGCCGAACGCATCACGCAGCACTACGGCGCGCGCGGCGGAGCATGGGCCGCGACGAAATGTGTGCGCGAGTACGGCCGCGAGTACACCGAACTCAAGTGGGCGGCCAATCCCGAGGTCGGCATCACCGAACTGCAGTGGGATGGGCATGATTTCGATGTCATCGGCCCCGAACAGACCCGACTCGAAGAACTTGCGGCCCGGACCGGCTCACCTGTCTTGATCTGCGACACCGACGCCTTTGCGACAGGCGTCTGGAAGCGCCGCTACCTCGGCGACGCCTCCAGTGGGCCCTGGACGGAAGCCCCGCCACGGGCGGTGTACCTGCTCACCGATCACGAAGGCGTGCCGTGGGACGACGACGGAATGCGGGAAGGTGATCTCGCCATCCGTGCCGCGATGACGGGTTGGTTCGCCGATGCGCTTACCGCAGCCGGGCACTCGTGGGTGCTGTTGACCGGGACGCTCGAGGAGCGGCTGGATATTGCCGTCCGCACGATTGAGCCGTTGTTGAAGTTACGGGCGCGGTTCGGAGAGCCGTTGCGGGGGCCGGGGTTTGAGGCGACGCCATAACACCTAGCCCCGGTGTTGTTTCCAGTGCGCAGCGATCCAACTACGTTGAGGGTCGCTGATCGTAGGCACGCGCAATGGCGCACTATGCAGACCAGCGTAGGGCTCAAACCGTCGGAGTGAGGGAAGGACGTCGACAGTAAATTGGTGTGGATCGATGCAAATCCCTCCCCTGTCGAACAGGAAATGCACGTCCTTCCGTAACATGAAGCCTCCATGCTCGTAGTGTGTGCCTAGTTCCGCATAACTGTAGAGGTGCGCAGCATCGAGAACTTCAACTGGCGCGGCGCCCGAGATCGCGCAGACGGGGCCATATTTGGCCAAGATGCTCGCTCTGAAGGACGTCTGGCCGAGCCTGACACGGGTCATCCGCATTTGGTGGCCACCGCTGGCCCTTAACTGGCGTCGTTCAGAAGTCCACGTGCTGACGTCACTCCACCGCGGGTGATGCTTGATTGCATCGAGTAGGGCTTCCCAGTTCATAGATCGCAGACTCAGTTGCGAATCGGGCGAGAAACAGAGTTTGCGAACCTGTTCGCCAGTTAGAGCGCCGTTCAAGTCAACCCAACCTGCATCGTGTCGAGACGTGTACTGCCTAACAAGACGGACGGAGGAATCTGGCACATCGAACTCAGCCTCGCATTTAAAACATCGATACCTTGGCGATTTCTTCCTGCGAGCCTTCAAATTAGCTTTATGACAGCTGGGGCAACGATGAGCGACCTTTGGGACGTTGTCCTCAACGAAGATCTCCTCGATAACGGATGCGCCAAGCAACGTATGCTTGTCCCACAACGCAATGCGATCGCCGGCGCGCAACTTGCCATGGTTCGGAACCGTCTCATCCCAGGTGTAGCTGCAATTGGGCTCGTCGTCATAGCCATCATTGCAGCCGTGCTGACGATCGTCGCCCACAGCCATCAGAAGCCAAGCGGCCGGTTGAGCTCTCGGACCTTCTTCGGTCATCACTCCTCGGTTCACAGAGATCGTTCTCGGCTGGTTCAGTCGGGCTGAGGGTAGCGCTGATATCCGACAATAATCCGCAATACGTTCAAGAGGTCAGTTCCGTTGTCGGCGGAGTACCGGTTTGAATACACGTGCGACATCAAGCAGCCAGCCCGACCGAATGACCGCGTGGAATCCCAACCAGGGGAGACGCACCGTTCCCAATCGCCTTGGCAGACTTGTAGTCTCAAGGAACCTCCGCAGCTTGGAAATGAGGCCCCCTGTGCAAAACGAGACGTCATCTGTCGGCACAGGCCCAGTTCCACTCAATGAAGCGGTCAGCAAGCAGATGAAGAAGATGCCCCGCCGCGACACCACGACCGAGATCGCACTTCGCCGGGAACTGCATCGTCTCGGCCTCCGATTTCGCGTCCACCTCCGCGGAATACCGGGGACACCAGATATCGCATTGACGAAGGCGCGCGTGGCGATATTTGTCGATGGCTGCTTCTGGCACCGTTGCCCCGAACACGGCACGTCACCAAAGAACAACTCGGAATGGTGGGCTGCGAAGCTCAAAGGCAATGTCGAACGTGATCGCCGCAAAGACTGCCAGCTCGCAGACCTCGGGTGGGAGGCTCTCCACGTGTGGGAGCATGAGGATCCCGCAGTCGCCGCTGAGCGGATCCATGACATATGGCGGCTTCGAACAGGGCGCTCGGCGGGTCGGAGGTAAATCTGTCGGTCGGTCGTGAGACCCTGGACTTAATCAAAAGGGAGCCTTTATGCCGAGACAGATGGCCAGTGTCACACCGTCAGCTGCGCGCCTGACCGATTCGCTGCGAGACATCGGGTACGACTTCAGTGCGGCAATTGCGGACCTCGTCGACAACAGCATTACAGCTGAAGCAACCGAAGTGAACATCGTCATCGAGTTCTGCGGCGAACGGTCACGCGTTTACATCGCCGACAACGGCCGAGGCATGACAATCAACGGGCTAACTGAGGCAATGCGGTTCGGTAGCCGTCGCGCGTACGGTCGAGGTGACCTAGGACGCTATGGCCTAGGGCTTAAGACAGCTTCGTTGTCGCAGGGTCGGTGCCTGACTGTGGTGACGCGAACATCCCCTGAACGTCGGGTCATCCAGGCTCGTCAACTCGATCTCGACCTGATCGCGGAGTTCGACGACTGGTTGATCATCGAGCCCGAACGAACCGACGTGATCGGCAAGGCACGAAACCTTCTCGAGGATGCGCCCGGAACAGTGGTGATCTGGGAGAATCTGGATCGTGTGGTACCCGCGAAGAACGCGTCGGGTGGCTGGGCTCGACGCCGCTTCGAAACACTGCAACAGAAAACTGCAGACCACCTGTCTATGGTGTTCCACAAGTTCCTAAACGGTGAGCTGGGGAAAGACCGTCTAGTAATTACCGTCAACGGACAGAAGCTAAAGCCGTGGGATCCTTTTGCGCGCTGCGAACCCCAGACCCAGGAATTGGCAGAGCAGGTGTTCGAGATCGAGCACGGCGACTTCGCCGGACAGGTGACGCTACGACGCTTCGTGCTTCCTGGCCGCGATGGTTTTAGCTCACCCTCCGAGTTCGAACGCATGTCCGGTCCGCTCAAGTGGAATCGGCAGCAGGGGCTATACACCTACAGGGCCGACCGCCTCGTCCAGTGGGGCGGCTGGGCTGGTGTTCGCAGCATCGATGAGCACACCAAGCTGGCGCGAGCCAGTCTGGAGTTTGACACCGATCTTGACGAGGCGTTCAACATTAACGTGGCTAAGATGCGTGTTGCGTTACCTGGCCAATTGCGGCACATGATCGAGCGACCGATAAACGAGCTATGCAGCCTCGCCGACAGCGAATATCGGAAGTCCTCCAACCCGAAAGCCGGTCGGGAGCGAGACCGCACCATTACTGACACGTTCTCAGCGGGATTGAACGTTGGCATTGCGCTCAAAGGCGCAGCCCTCGATGCAGGCGAACTGCGATCGTTCAAGAAGATCGTCGCCGAACTCAGGAGGTCAGAGCCCAGTATTGCCAAATCACTCGGCCTGTAGCATCACTGGTCAGTAAAGGGTTGGACTGGATTCCATAGTCCGTCGCCCCTCGACACAATGGGTCTGCAGAGGACACATGGTGCATTCCGGGTTAGTCGGCCGACACCAACTGTTAGCTAGTTCAATCAAGCCCAAGTGCGCATCACGCGAATACGTGCCGAACCCCACCATTCTGGCGACTGCTAGCCGCCCGTCGGTAAGGCGGTTTCGACGGTCGACGTCGCTGCCCTGGAAGCGGCTTACTACTCGCAGCACGCCTTTGGTCACCAGTACGGGCTCCTCTGGACCTGCGCCAGAAGCATCGAGCATATCGACAGGAGCCGCTAAGACGGCAAGATCGGCTACCGACTCCGCAATCTCAAATGTCGACCGCAGATCATCTGCCGATCCGTTTAGCACCTGAGGCGAAGTGGCAATTCTATCGCGCAACCCTTGCATTCGTTCCAGGCGAGCTTCGCGCCCAGTGTTCTCCACAACGAAATCCAGGTATTCATCGAAACGCTCCTGTTTTGCCTTCGACAACGCCCACGGATTATTGTTCTCCTGGAGCAACTTCCACACTCGGCGCATAAGCGGCTTAGGAGCTCGGTCGAGCAGCTCTTCGGCAGCTATCACCAACCACCGCGACACC
The DNA here is from genome assembly GCF_004762045.1 of Mycobacterium sp. DL99. Taxonomy (GTDB): domain Bacteria; phylum Actinomycetota; class Actinomycetes; order Mycobacteriales; family Mycobacteriaceae; genus Mycobacterium. Next base: position 1,339,592 of record NZ_SJOM01000007.1, on the reverse strand, counting down.
TGCCCACCTGGCGTACGTTGCAACCACGGCAACGCCCGGACATGCTTGGATTTGGACATCCATCTGGCCAAAATCTGTGCGCATTCTCGCGTCGAAAGTCCCGCATCGGCACGGTTGTCGAGTGACTCGCGAATCGCTTGGCCCATCACAAATCCCAACCGTGGCGGTACCGCGTTACCGATCTGACGAAACGCCGCGGAAGGTGGCCCATCGAACCTGAAGTCGTCGGGAAAAGTCTGTAGACGCGCCGCCTCCCGAACGGTCAGCGTTCGACTTTGCCGGGGGTGGATGTACCAGTATCCATCTTTGGCAATATGTGCCGTTATTGTCCTCGACAAGTCGTTCTCGTTGAGCCGATTGTATTTGTCATCAAAAATATCTCCGCGATATCGCTGATGTTCCTTATCCAGATCGGTGTACTTGGTCGCGTGCGTCATTGACTCGAAGGCTTCGCGGTCATCATCACGAACCGGCCGCGTGATGTGGTCGAACACCTTGTTTGAGTCCACTGGCGCAATGCGGCCTCGCATCTCACGTTGGTAGGCCGTTATCGGCCCAGCATAGTCGGCCCAGCCGTGTTCACCGCCCTCTGGGCGCCACCCGCCTTCAACCTCAGGCAGGTCGCCAATCGCATTCCAGACGGTAACCTTCCGCGCAGTCTCCGTCGGCCACCGGAACTGTGTGTTGCCCTGAAGCGCAACGAGGATGAGCCGCTGCCTGAATTGAGGAACTCCGTACCGCCACGTGTCGACGACCCGTTCTTCGACGGAGTAACTCATTTGCTCAAGTTCCTCGACCATACTCCGCAGAATGAACATTTCCCGATCAAGCGCCATGTCGGGGACGTTCTCCATAAGAACTGCCTTTGGACGCGCCCGATCGACAATCTCCAAGAATGACCGCCAGAGGTCACGGCGCTCATCATGGGGATCTCGAAGTCCAGTTTGCACCCGGTAGCGAATCATCGATCGGCCCGCCTTGGAGAACGGCTGACATGGTGGTCCGCCGGCGATCAGGTCAATCTCCGCTTCGCGCATTAGATCACCCAGCCGCGCTACCACGGAGGGATCCGACAGGTCCCAGTCAACCGACATCCCGCCAAAGTGGTGCGCATGCGTCCGGCTCGCGAAGGGCTCGTGATCTGCGCCGAAAACTATCTTGAAACCTGCGCTTTCCAGTCCCAAGCTGAGTCCGCCGGCGCCGCTGAAGAAGTCCGCAGCCAAGGGCGCCCCTGTAGCACGCCGCACTGACATCGCATGCTGTACGAAAGAGTCAATATCTTCGACATGGTCGCGGTGAGGCGCCAGCTTCACGAAGGGGCCGCGAATCAGTCGCACGCCATACCCATGTTTCGGCCCCTTGGGTGTCTGCGAGCGCTGAGGTGGCACAGATAGAAGATAGCGGTAGGCACTGACGCACGCGCCCAGCTCATTGTCATCACCGCTGAGGGCGCGTCGCGGTATGCCGCCCCTAGGTGTACCCGAATGAGGCGGAAGGTCCCTCCAACGCCCCTGCATCGAGATCAGCTCCGCACTCAGCACGGCCGCCGACAAGCTCCGATGCTGAGGCCCTCGCGATTCTTCTATCGAGCAAGTCCGTCGAGCATCGGCGTCATCCAACGGAATGACAACGTTTGGTCAGCGTCGTGCGTGCAGTCGATATCCGCGCAGTGACTCGGATAACTGGCGAAAAAATGCAACTGTTACTCGCTATCGACCCAGTATTCAAGGGCGCTAAGTGCGTTCAATGGAGGGTTGAGATCTCCCCGATCCGACGGCGCATCCGAAGGTGCCCTAAGTTCAGGTCAGCCGGGGACTCCACACCAGAACAAAACCTGAACCGCATTCCGGTCCCTGGACGCACCCAGTTCCACTAGCGTCTCCGCGCGGAGGGAAACAGTTGATGGATAGCCAGGCAGTCGCGCAGGTTCGAGGGATCATCATCGGACAGATGGTTCGGCTTCGCCAAAGCCTCGACGAGACGCTCGCGGACCTACGACCGATCATGCGTGACCAGATCTCTTTAGAAACTGCCGCAGACGAGATCCGTCGAGACATCGCAGAGAACGATCTACTCGATTCACCGACAGGTGTCGTCGACCGTCGTTCCCTAATTGCCAATGTGCAGATGGCACCTTGGTACTCGGGCCCCGAGCCCGGGGACCACCATTGGGAGGACCTTGAGACTCGTTTGCTCAGCGGGCGCATGGCTGATGCGGTGCCGGACATCGATCGAGCATCGACCAAGGTCGTCGCTCAAACGGCGAATCCGAACATCCACGGACTTAAGAAGTTAGGGCTGGTTCTCGGGTACGTCCAGTCGGGTAAGACGGCGAACTTCACTGCCGTGATGGCGAAGGCCGCAGACCGCGGCTATGGGCTGTTCATTGTGTTGTCTGGCATCCACAACAACCTCCGCGAGCAGACACAGGTCCGAGTCGAGAAGGACCTGAACTTCGCTGCCGGAGGTTGGGTGGGGCTGACAACCAAGCGAGAAGACTTCATCAACAGCGCCACCCATCGAGGCGCGTCGCAACTTGGCTCGGCGAAACCTGTGGCGATCATCATCAAGAAGAATGCTTCCAGGTTGGAAAACTTGCGCGACTGGCTCAAGGAGACCCCAGTCGACGTCCTACGACGAACGCCAGTGCTCCTGCTGGATGACGAGGCCGACCAAGCCACACCCAACAGTGCTGTCAGTCGGCAGAATCGCTCTGCGATCAATGCGCTCGTCAAGGAGATCTGGGACCTCATACAAAGCGGGACCTATATCGGCTATACGGCCACACCTTTCGCGAACATATTCATGGAGCCAGACGGATCTGACCTCTATCCATCCAACTTCATAATTAATCTTCCGCGGCCGACTGAGTATTTTGGTGCTGAGAGGCTGTTCGGTCGGGAACCCCTCTCAGATGACGACGATCCTGATCCTGGCCTCGACATGATCCGGAAGATCTCGGATGCTGAGGCAGCTGGTTTGCGGCCGCCGAGCGGGACTGAGGCGCGCCTCGCGTTCGACCCGCCCATTCCGATGTCCCTACGCGAAGCTACAGAGTGGTTCGTAGTCGCGACGGCAATCCGAAGGGCAAGAGGGCACGCCGATCACAGCTCGATGCTCATCCACACGACGCATTACTCTGACCCTCACTTCGCGATGCGGAGCACGATGCAGCGATTCATCGAGCAGCTCGCTGTGGAGTGGCACAGTGGGAACACGTCAACACTCGAGGCGTCCTACGACCGGGAACAAGCGCGGGCAGCATCTTGCGCAACCGAGCCCATGCCATTGTGGGATGAGCTCGCAGAACACATTTCGGTCACGCTCTCCGACGTCCGAGTGATCGTCGACAACGGGATGTCCGATGATCGACTGGATTACGACCGCCGCGACAAACAGGGGAACCCCATCCGTGAAGTAGTGATCGCGGTCGGTGGTGGCACCCTTTCTCGGGGGCTCACTCTTGAGGGCTTGACCGTTTCCTATTTCACGCGAACATCGAACACCTACGACACGCTGCTTCAGATGGGTCGCTGGTTTGGGTACAGGCCCGGTTATGAAGATCTCCCCCGGATCTGGCTGCAGCAGTCTCTGGCTGACGAGTATCGGTTTCTCGCGTTGGTCGAAGCCGAGATCAGAGCAGATATAGCCGATATGGAGCTTCAGCTTCAGACCCCAATGGATGTAGGGGTGCGGGTGCGTGAACATCCAGGACGTCTTGCGATCGTCGCCCGGAACAAGATGGGCGCGGCACGTGTCATACGAGTCACGTATGCCGGTGAACGGATGCAGACCTTCATCTTTGACCGCGAGGCCGAGACCGCGAGGAACAATCTCGCGGCAGTCCAAGAGTTCATCGCTCTGTGCAAAGAAGAATCCAGCCTAGCGACCACCAACACCCCACCCCGTTGGCGTTTTGCCAAGGTCTCGGCAGAGAGCGTGTCCAAACTGCTGGAGCAGTACACGTTCCACAAAGACCAAGTGTCGATGCGGTCTGAGTTCATGACGGAATGGATCCGCACCGCTGCCCCGGACAGTCTCTGGAACGTCATCGTGATCAGCACCTCACGGACCGCTCGCGACGAGAGCGGCCGAGTCGTCGAACTTGGCGAACTCGACCTCGGTTTCGGCGAGGTCCGGGCAGTCAACCGTGCTCCCCTCAAAGACTCGGCAGCAGGCACCGCGAACATCAAGTCTTTACTTAACCATGATGACTGGTTCGCAGACTTAGATCCCGAGGACGTACGGAACCTGACCCCGAAACAGCGCCGACAGCCACGGGACGTCCGGCGCCGGCTTGCCAACGGAGCCGGCCAGATTATCATCTACGTAGTCAGTAAAGACTCACTGCCCCAGACAGAAGGATCGCGTCGAGCTCGCGACGCGATGGCAACGGAAGCGCATTTGGTCGGGCTCGGCATCATCTTCCCGAGTAGCGGCGCCGACCCCCGCACGGATGGCACTTACATCGGCGTTACTCCCGACTGGCAGCCGGAACTGGATCCGTCGAGCGAGGAAGTGCCCGCGGACACCGAGGGCGATGCAGAATTCGCCACCGGAGAAATATGATGAGCCGCAATGTATCTGAGCATTTCAGCCTCTTGCTGAGCGACCGGCGCCCTGAAGGGGACCAAATCCTGACACGGCAGAGCGGCGTCACCACCGTCCTAGGCCACGTCCTCCTCGGAGTTGACGGAGACGGAAGGCGCCACCTGTTAGTTCCGATTCCTGCGAAGGATTCTCCGAGTGACCGCGTCAGTCGCGGCATCAACTTGGGCTATCGCGATCTCTCTGTGGGCTCCGGCCCAGTCCGCTTCGCGGACCTGTATTGCACAATTTCTCGATTGGTCGGTCCGTTCGATCGGCTGATCGAAGATGTCCTCAATCGGCTTGAACGTGCCCCGAGTGGAGGACTCAACGCGGTGATCACCACGTTGGACGACTGGAGGGCACTCCTTCGTCGTGCTCTAGGTGGATTGTCGCGGGAAGAGGTGGTCGGTCTGGTTGGCGAGCTAGAGGTTATGCTCCTGCTCGCTGCGGTCGATCCTGCCGCTGCGGTATTCGCTTGGACGGGACCCGCAGGCGCGATTCACGACTTCAGCCGACAGGGACGTGATATCGAAGTCAAGGCAACGGCGGCCGTTAACGCCACGGCAGTTCGGATCTCCAACCTCGACCAGCTCGATCCGGCTCTCTCCGCATCATTGCACCTTGCGGTAGTTCACCTTGCCGCTGCGACGGACGCGCCCGACATCGACGCACGGATCGACTCCTTGCTGGCGCTGGGCGTTCCCGCAGATACTCTCGAAACCAGGCTGGGCGACGCGGGCTACTACCAGGGGATGGAGTGCGCGGTCCCGACTCGCTACCTATTGCGCGAAATCCGCTGGTGGAGAGTCGATACCGGGTTTCCTGGCCTGCGCGCGAGCGATATTGAGAAATCCCGCTTAGTCGGTATTGACGGTGTCTCGTACGAGTTACTGCTTGGAGTGCTCCCTCCGGCGCTATCGACCGACGCAGCCGCCAATATCGCATGCGAATGGGCTGGAGGACCGGTGTGAACGCGACTCGACACATGCAAGACTCGGCGCCTCTCCAACATCCCAGCCGCCTCGACGGTGTCACACAAGCGACGGAACTGACTCGTCAGCGAATCTCCCGAGGCCCCCTGGACTGGTTTCCTCAGAAGTTTGAGCCAGGCGCTATCCAGGGTGTCGGTGCAAAGAAGCTCCTCGGCACACCCCACGTCTCGACGGGAGGGTTGCTCGTCCGAGAGACTGCCCAGAACAGCTGGGATGCCAGGATCGGTGACCGCCCAGTGGAGTTCACGATAAATATCCGCCAGTTGCCGGAGGAAACCGCTGAGCTTCTCGGCAATTCCGTCTTCACGGGGAGCGCGTCTGGTACTCAGATCCGAGGTGCGCTAACGGCTGACGAGGTCTGGGCGGTCGAAATCTCCGACCGCGGGACGGTTGGCCTAGGCGGGCCAGTTCGGAACGATCGCGCGATCCCTCCGAACTCCGTCACCCACTTCATCGACCTCATCTTTAACATTGGTGCTACCAAGGGCGACCCGACATCCGGGGGGACATACGGATTCGGTAAGTCGATCGCGTACATGGTCAGCCAGGTCAGCGCCATCATTGTCTGGTCCAGATGTGCTACGGACAAAGGACCGGAAGATCGCTTGATCGCGTCTGCTATTGGAGACGTATTCGAGCTGGATGGATACCGCTACACCGGTAGACATTGGTGGGGCCGAACAATCGAGGGACGCCCAGAACCGGTAGTAGGCCCATTCGCCCGGGAGCTTGGAAGCCAAATCTTCGCAAAAACATTCGGGGACGATGAGCTTGGCACCAGCATTCTGATCCTCGCTCCCGAACTCGGCGCGCCTGGCCCAGAAGATGACGCAGAGGTACTAACGGAAGCAGTGCTCTGGAACTTGTGGCCGAAGCTGCTTCCCGATAACTCCGGAATGCACCCGATGGACGTGCGCGTACAGGTCGACGGCGTTGACTACCCGATTCCGGATCCATCGAGCCACCCAGTCCTTTGTGGCCCGGTCTCGTGTCTACGCACAGTGCGAGCCATCCAAGCTGGAAGTACTCCTACACCCTCGCTATTCGCTGTGGACGTCATCGAGATCAAACGGTACAACGAGGTCCTCGGGCATCTAGCCCTAACGAAGTACCCCGCGCCTCGCGGCACAGCTGCAGAAGTAGAGCCGAGCCGGGCTATCACGCTTATGCGCAACGGTGCCGAGTTGGTTGTCCGACAGATACAGCGATCGGCGCTCGCTGAGCCAGGCTTCCAATGGGCCGGCGTGTTCAAGCCGGTGTCAGACCTAGATCCCACATTCGCCAAATCAGAACCACCCGCGCACGACGACTGGTCCCCCGCATCACTGCAGGACAAGACTCAGCGCAGCCAAGTCAAGCTAGCGATCCAACGAATCCAAGAAGCTGCAGACAAGTTCGTCGAGCCTTTCAGCACTACTAGGCCAAGCCAGTCCTCAGCCTCGGCCGCCGCAGTTGGCGATATGTTGGCCGGCCTAGTGACTGGGTCGATCGGCTCCGCGCCGACGCTGGCAGGCGGCTCGAAGCCAAGCGCCGGTGCTAGCCGGAGCTCCAAAGCTAGGGCGCAATTAGGCGATCCCCGCTGGACAGACTGTGGCATACCGGGATGGACGCGAACGACACTGCCGATCCGCGTAGATGGTGGCCCGTCAGACGGATCCCGCGTCCAGGTCGAGATTGGCATCGGGACAGACGGCGGCACCGAACGATCGATCGATCCAGACTACTTGCGAGACGGCGGCTGGGAGGGCGCTGACGGTAACGCGACGGCGGTGATCATGCCTGGTCAATCGCTTGAGTATTGGTTCGACTCGAGTGACGAAGTTGCCATCGACATCACAGTCCGGATTGTCGACGAAGGAAGTCATGAGTAAGACACGCCTGCTGCCATACAGATCTCTTGTCTCCAGCAATGTTTCGTGGGGTGGGTGGTGGCTGGAACGGAACGGCCTTCGCGAACCCCTTCCAGATCTTCTTCCAGGGTGGGACTACGCCTCGACCGATGCCATCGGGCTCTCCGTCGAAGTCACGAGTTCAACGGTTCTCGAGGCCACAGGCTTAGAACAGATCGATCTGATCGAGGCGGTCGCAGTTGCAGATTGTCCGGCAATGTTGCGACGCTTCGTCGCTCAGAAGCGCTTGTCGACTGACGACACCCAAACAGTGGAGTTGTCGATCGAGCTGCCTCCAGGCGAAGCCGCACAAAGGCTCGAACTTTCGGCGTTTTTGCTCCTGGCTGAGGACGTCATTCCCAAGGGCCGCGCCGCGTCGCGGCGCGGATCACGGCTCTGCGTGGGACCGCCTCGCAACATCTTGCTAGAAGGTGACGCCTCGCGATTCCCAACCGAGGCAGTTTCGTTCTCGGCGCTCCATCTCGAGAACGCACCTTGGACGATCAGCGCGGTGTTTGATGACGTGAGTGATTCGTTCATGGGGTCTGTTCGACTCCTGGTCAACGAAGAACACGAACTTGGCCGTGCGCTACTCGCACCTCCCGTTGAGCCACAACTCGAGGCCAGGCTCAAGCTCGAGGTGCTTCGGTCTCTAGTCGCGCTCACGAGCGCGCAGGAAATCTCTGACGATGACGATTTTCCGGCAGACTCCGTTGGCCAAGTGGTCGATTCGATGTGCAAGTTGTTCCTGAACCGCTCGCTGCACGAGGCCATTCAGACATACACACGAAACCCTTTGAAGTTCGACAGACTGTTGTTTGCGGGGGTGGGCCCATGAAACTCTGCTATCCGCGATTGAATCGAGGCGACGCTGAGGCGATCTTCGACGAACTTCGCACGAGATATGCGGTAGGCGGCCGTGCAGCGCTCGCCGACGAGGTGAGATTTGATCACGAGCGCAAGGTTCCAGTTGCAACTGGCAGGATTGCGACTCCGGAGGAGATAGCGGGAGTACGGCAATCTGTGCTTGAGCACATGGCATCTTGGCTCGTGCAGGAACGCATATCGGACAAGGCAGGATTCGATGGGGCGCTTGGGCGTTCGCTCCACGGCGTGCTCAACATTGTTCCCGCAGATGCAGCGCACGAGGGGACTTGGAGTTTCCTCACCCTCGTCGTGTTCCCCGATATTGCAGCAGTCCGCTTTCCTGATTTCCATATCAACCGCTTCATCGGGACCGCCCGAAACGCCTTGAGACGCCCGTGGCAGCGGCAAGAGATCCTAGGTGACCTGCCCGAAGACCGCGGTCGTCCGTTGGGAGAAGACGAATTGGTCGGCCTTACCGAACGAAGCGCTCTGGTTCGCAATCGGCGACTGGCCCGAGCCCTTGCTGGCAGAGTCCAAGCGTACGACGGACCCAATCGATCGCAGTGGGCCCGCGGGCTGTACAAGTCGGCTACGTTCCAAAGCGGAGTCCGCCTGCTTGATGCGCTAGACGATGCGGAGATAGATCGCTTTGTCGCATCTCTCCGCCATTCGCTAGAAGGTCAGTGAGCAGACCTAGCGAATCGGCGTTCGTCGCTGAATGCGCGCGCCGCATACGCTGTCGTTGACGGATGTCCGAACCGACCCGCGCCGCCGCCGAGCCAACTCGACCCCAACCCGTAGCCCGCAGATATCCCACCTCCATCACGCGACGAGTGCCCCACAACACCGAGATAACTCGGTCCGATCAGCCACGCACCGACACCGGCACCGGCATATGCAGGGCCAGTTGACCTTCCGTCACGACATCGAGCTGAATGGTCTTGATCGGTCTCAGTGCCCGCAGGTCATCGGCCATCCGCCCCTGCCCGATCTGCAGGTCCACACCTCGCGGGAACCGCGCCGTCCCGGCCGAGAGCACATTGGTCTGGCTCAGCGTGGAATGCCAGGCGCCGCCCAATGACGTATAGGACGTGAGCGTCGAAACCCGCTCCCCCGTCCGATACTTCACCTGAGGCGGGGTGACAGCAGAGAGCGCCAGGTCCACCCCACCGGCGTCATTAGCAACGCGCGCCACAGCGCGATCCGAGTCGATACAGACATCCAGCTCCGCCACCCACTTCGGGAAGCCATACCCGTCATGCCCGCGCACTTGGGCGATCTGCGTGCTCACCGGCAACGACGGCACATAGGAGTGCAGGTGATCGTTGGCCAGACTGCTCGCCAGGTCGGCGAAGCCCAGCTTGCCGTGCCGTGCTGGCCGTACCGCCACGCCGACGGCGGCCTCGGTGTAGAAATCGATGTCGCAGACGTCGTACCGGAAGAACATCACCGACACGATCCCGAGTCCCGGCGCAACCTCCAGGGGCGCAAGTGCTTTGGGCAGCCGGGTGCGGATGTCACGGGACCGGGCCAGCATCACGAGCCGTGCCGTCGAGATGCGGTAGTAGAAGTTCGGAGTCAGCGTCGGACCGATCGCCGAGTTCACCTCGGTCTTGGGCAGCCGCCGGAAGAAGTCGACGCTGGACACCCGGGGATCGCGCTCCACCTCGTCGAGGTCGGTCCGCATCCGAAACTGGTCATACAGGCCACCTTTGGGCACAGTCATCAGACGCCCACCGAGATCAACCTCGACCACATCCTGAACAGACATCAGCCTCTCCCCACGTCGGCCACCAGTCGCTCCGCCAACTTCTCCGAGGACTGCGGGTTCTGCCCGGTGTAGAGATTCCCGTCGACCACGACATGGGGCCGCAGCGGCAACAAGGCCTTGGAGTAGTCAACCCCGGCCTCTTTCAGCTTGTCCTCCAACAACCATGGCGCCTTGCGCCCGAAGCTGTTCAACAACTCCTCCCGGTTCGACAACCCGGTCATCCGCGTCCCGGCGAACGGTGACACCCCGTCCGGCCCAGAAGCAGCCAGGATCGCCGCCGGCGCATGGCACAGCAGGGCCAGTGGCTTGCCGGACGCCAATCGATGCGCCAGCAGTGCACCGGAAACCCGGTCGTAGGCAAGGTCCTCCATCGGGCCGTGCCCGCCGGGGTAGAACACCACGTCGTAGTCGTCGGCGTTCACGGTGTCGAGGGCCACGGGATGGGCCAGCACGTTGGCGATGCTGTCGAGGTAGCTCTTGACCTCGCGGCGCTTCCACGGCAGGCCGCCGGCAATGCCGAGGCTGAGTTTGTCCAGCGTCGGCGTCCTACCGCCCGGTGTCGCCACCGTGATCTGCCACCCGGCCTCGGTGAAGATCTGGTGGGGCCGCGCCACTTCCTCGGCCCAGTACCCCGACGGATGGACCTCCCCTTCGTTGAGTGTCCAGCGGTCGGCCGCCGAGATCACCATCAGAACTTTCGTCATGGCCCCTCTCCCCTTAGATGTGTTGGGCACCAACAACGCGAGCCGGCCGCGGCCGGGTCTTCAACCACCGTGAGTACCCACGCAGGGCACGTCGCGACACCAGTTGATCGACGACCAGCGCGAAAGCCGGTCCGACACCCAGCGCAGGCATCTTCCCCGCACCGAGTCGACGCATCTGGTAGCGCACCATCGCCATGCTGGCGATGGAGGCCAGCGGCTTGTCCGACCAGGTCACGGGCTTCAGTCGTCCGGTGGCCTCCGCGCCCCGGCGCCACCGTGCGGGGAGGTCGGGGGTTTCGGCCAGCGCGGTGGCCATGCCGACCACCGCGACGCCACTGGCCAGCACCCGCTCGGCGGTCTGGTGCCGGGTGATCCCGCCGGTCAGCATGAGCGGGATGGGACTGCTCACGGCGAGCTCGGCGGCCAGCTCCAGGAAGTACGCCTCGCGGGCCGCGGTGCGATCATCGGCCGGGCGGCCGGTCATGGCAGGGCTTTCGTAGCTGCCGCCAGACAGCTCGATGAGGTCGACACCCAGCGGCGCGAGCATGTCGATCACATTTCGGGCGTCGTCGGCGTCAAATCCGCCACGCTGGAAGTCCGCTGAATTCAGTTTCACCGCAACGGAAAAGCCCGGTGCCACCTCGGCGCGGATGGCGCGCACGATCTCGCACAGCAGTCGGGCCCGGTTGTCCAGCGAGCCGCCCCATTCGTCGGTACGGGTGTTGACGAGCGGAGACAGGAACTGCGACAAGAGATATCCGTGCGCGGCATGGACCTCGACCCCGTCGAACCCGGCCTGCTCGGCGCGGCGCGCGGTGGTGGCGAAGCGCGTGATGGTGTCGGCGATCTGCTCGGCCGTCATCGCCATCGGCTGCCCGAAGCGCTTCGAGTGCCGGCCCAGGTCGACCGCGACGTCCGACGGTCCCCACACCACGCCAGGCATGTTGGCCTGGACCTGACGGCCGGGATGACTGATCTGCATCCACATCGCCGCACCGTCGCCCTTGCCTGCACGTGCCCATGCCACGAAGGGCTCCAGCGGGGAGTCGGCGTCCAGCACGACGCCACCTGGCCCGGTCATCGCCTCGGCGTGGACCATGACGTTGCCGGTGATGAGCAGGCCCGTTCCGCCGGAGCCCCATTGCCGGTACAGCGCGATCAGGCGCTCGTCGGGCAGCTGCGCCCGCCCGGCCATGCCCTCTTCCATGGCCGCCTTGGCGATCCGGTTACCCAAGACCTCGCCGGACTTGAGCTGCAGGGGCGCGAACAACGCCTCCGACGCTTTCGACATGGGAACTCCCTACCGATGTTGACAGTGCTTACTTACGATGGGTGCTAACATACGACCAGGATGTAAGCGGTGTCAACACTTGTGAGGTAAGTCCCGAATGCCCACGTCAACGAGGTCGTATCACCACGGCGACCTGCCCAGCGCGCTCGTGCAGGCGGCCCTGGAGCTGCTCGAGGAGGGCGGCGCGACCGAACTGTCGCTGCGCGCAGCGGCCCGGCGTGCGGGAGTCTCGACCGCCGCGCCCTACCGGCACTTCGCCGACCGCGACGCGCTGTTGTCGGCGGTCGCCGCGGTGGGCTATCGCGATCTGGCCACCCAGTTGGCAGCAGCCAGCCCGTCACCGAATACGCCCGACGACCTCGCCGACATCGCCATCGCCTACGTGAACTTCGCACTGAAACGCCCCGGCCTGTTCCGGGCCATGTTCGCCGAACCGTGCGACCCCACCAGCCCGGAGCGGGTCGCCGCGGTCGCGGCGATCAGCGAGTACCTCAGATCGATTGTGCGGCAGGCGATTCCCACGTCAGACCCGGACGCTATGGCGAACGCGGTGTGGGCGCTCGTGCACGGCCTGGCTTTCCTGCACCTCGACGGCAAGTTCGACGCGTCCTCCCCCGAGACCGTCGCCGCGACGGTCCGCGCGGCGGTCGCAGCGGCGCTCGGCCAACGCGCCTGACCGGCTCAGAGCGAGGAAGCCCCTACCAACTAGCCGGCGAGTAGTCCTTCAAGAAGCACCCATAGAGATCCTCGCCCAATTCCCCGCGCACGATCGGGTCATACACGCGCGCAGCACCATCCACCAGATCCAGCGGTGCGTGGAAACCTTCTTCGGCCAGCCGTAGCTTCGTCGGGTGCGGACGCTCGTCGGTGATCCACCCGGTATCGACGGCGGTCATCAAGATCCCGTCCTGCTCCAGCATCTCCCCAGAACTCGTGCGGGTCAGCATGTTCAGCGCGGCCTTGGCCATGTTGGTGTGCGGGTGCCCGGGCCCCTTGTAGCCGCGGCCGAACTGGCCTTCCATCGCTGACACGTTCACCACGTACTTGCGCCGGGCGGGTGAAGCGGCAAGCGCCGGGCGCAGCCGGCTCACCAGAATGAACGGCGCGGTCTGGTTGCACAGCTGCACCTCGAGGAGCTCCATCGCGTCGACCTCGTGCACGCGTTGGGTCCAACTGTTCACCGACGCGGTATCCGGCAGCAGCCCACCCGCGTCAATGGCAACCCCGGCGGAGATCCGCTCGGGCGAGGCGCTGCGCGCGGTCAAGGCGAGCTCGGTCAACGCATGCGCCGACGGGTGCTCGCCGAGACTCCCGGCCAGAGCATGCGGGTGTGCGTCACTGACATGGTCGAAGGTGATCACGTCCACCAATGCCGGTGGCGGCGTCCGCTCGGCCTCGACCAGTGCGGCATACGAGCCCGGCGGGCGGCGCACCGTCTGCGCCGCATTGTTGATCAGGATGTCCAGCGGCCCCTGCGCGGCCACCTCGTCGGCCAGGGCGACCACCTGAGCCGGGTCACGCAGATCGATCCCCACCACCCGCAGCCGGTGCAACCAGTCGGCACTGTCCTCCATCGCGGCGAAGCGGCGCACCGCGTCGTTGGGAAACCGGGTGGTGATCGTGGTGTGCGCACCGTCACGCAACAGCCGCAGCGCGATGTACATGCCGATCTTGGCGCGCCCGCCGGTCAGCAGGGCCCGGCGCCCGGTCAGGTCGGTTCGGGCATCGCGCTTGGCCCGGTTCATTGCGGCACAGTCCGGACAAAGCTGGTGGTAGAAGGCGTCGACCACGGTGTGGTGGTTCTTGCAGATGTAGCAGGCCCGCGAGCGCAGCAACGTGCCCGCACTGGCCCCGACCGCCGTGGACACCAACGGCAAGCCCTGGGTCTCGTCGTCGATCCGCCCCGGCGCACCCGTGGCGGTGGCGGCGATGACAGCGCGGTCAGCAGCCGCGATCGCGTCACGCTTGGCGGTCCGGCGGGCCTTCTTCAGCGCCTTGAACATCTTCGCGGTGGCCTGGCGCACAGCAACGGCGTCGGGGTGCTCGGGAGGCAGTTCTTGCACCTCGGACAGCACCCGCAGGCACGTGCTGAGCTGGTCAGGATCGATCGCGTTCACGATGGAAGGGTACGGGGGGTGGGCACAAATCCCCGTATCGAGCGAACAGCGGCACAACGAAGCGGCCCCGATACATCAGTCGTAGATGACGTCCAGCCCTCGCCGCCGAAGGTCAGCCAGGCCGTCGCGCATGTCCTGCAGCTGCTCGGGTGAATGCCCCACCCAGTCGGTGATCTCACCGACGATTTTCACCGGCTCACGGGTTCGGTAGGAGCGGGTCGGGTTTCCGGGAAGCTTCTTGTCGGTCACGTTCGGGTCGTCCTCGATCGCGCCTTCGGGTTCGACGATGTAGATGCGGCCTCGCCCCTCGCCGACGGCCATCTCGGCTCCCCACACCGCGGCGTCCAATGTGCGGGTGACGTACACATGGTTCATGATCCGCCCAGCTTCGTAGTTCGACTCGCGTCCAGGCACCAAGCAATCACCCACCGCCAGGTCGGCCTTGGTGCCGTGCAGGAGCGCACCGGACTCATGCACCTCAAACGGTTTCGGCGTACTCGTCACAACATCCCCATCTCGTCACGGATCGAAAGATTGTGCAGCACGTCAGGGGCCTTGCCGCAAGCCCCACCCCCCGCCGTATATTGAGAGTGGGAACGGATTCAAATTCCTTCGCGCCCAGCCCATCCGATTCGGCGGCATCCGCACAGCCGACCCTCACGTGGCATTCCGCAGTGGGCCCCGGGCTGACCTCGTGAACTACCGACTCCACCCCACGCTGACCGGAACTAATCTATGGGCAACGAGTTCCCGAGGGGGCAAATGAGCGGATACTTCCGATTTGTCGACGATGGCTGGTCATGGAATTCGTCGGTGACCCACTTCTTGTTCGATTTCCTCGCCGAGCAGCTACCGGAAGGGGCGAAAAGATCAGAAGTCGTTGAGCTGCACGACAACAACGTGCTCATGATGGATTTGCGCGAGCCGTCGAACGACATCATCGTCACGACGATCATCGAGAAGCTACCGACCCACCTCGAAACACTGGATCCGGACACACGTTCGGCGTTTCAACCACCGCTCGAGAAATTGCTTCGTCTGGCTGCGTCCCAGCATCGCCACAATCAGACCGCAGCACAGTAAGCAGGTGCTACCTGGCGCATCCAATGGCAGTGACGGGATCCGAAAGGTGAACTACCTCAACACTGTTCAACGGCTCATCGACGCAGACACACAGCTGGTCGAGGACTGCAAGACGTGAACCCAGGCCGAGTTCCCCCGGCTGCCCCGCCCGGATTCCACACCTGGCCTTCGACCAGGCGCTGTGCAGACGGGACAGCCGGTCCGATTACCTCAGGGACATTCCTCGGTATCGATGCGCACCACCCCGAAGTCGATCTTGGTCGACGCAGAGAACTTCGTCCCGGGCGGCGGGGTCGAACTGCACACCTACCAGTTGCGATCGCTGATCTGCGCCCGGCCCTTCCCGGTGAGATCGGTTGAGCTGCTGAACCACACCTCACCACGGGTCAGCGACTGAATCGCATCCTGCGCACCCTGCAGATCCATCCCGATCAGATTTGGCATCGTCCACGACGGCGCCGCCGCAGCCGTCGGGCTCCCCGCCAGGGCCGCCACCGTCAGCAGCACCGCCACACCACACACACCAGTCTTCATCAGAACCTCCAGTCCTCATTTGAGTGAACCGGGCATCGTCGCACCAGGCACCGACAAATCTCGGTGCCGCTCGTCATGGCGCCTCAACCCCCGAGGGCACCGGCGATCAGAGTTGGCCGAGCAGCCGGTCGACGAGTTTGTTCAATCTCGCGAAATGCGTCCCGGGCCAGTAGATCTGCCCGCAATCCGGGCAATGACTGAACTCGTCGTAGTAGCGGCGGGTCAACGGCTCAAGACGCTCCATCACCGCCTCCTTAGGCACCGCGGCCAGCTTGCCGTTGCATCGCACGCACCGCGTGAATGGCGCGACCCGACGCCGCAGATCCAGTCGTCGCAGCACCTCCAGGGTCTGCTGCTCCGGAAGCTGGGAGTGCACGAACAGGCCGTGGGTGATCGCACGGCGCTTCAACAGACCACGGTCCCGAGTCAGCAAGATCCGCTGCTGCTCGACACTGATATCGGCCAAGCTCTGATCATCGGCGTCGTTGGACCACCACACGTCGAGCCCGAGCAGGCGCAGCAGCCGCGCCAGCCGGCCGAGATTGACGTCGATCACGAACCGCGGATCCCGCAGCGGCACCGGACGCAGCCGGGCCGTCGCCCCGATCTCGAGCGCCTCGAACATCGGGTACACCGCGATCCGGTCGCCGACGACTGGGCGATGCTCGAAGCCCACCGGCTCCCCGTTCACCAGGATCAAGTCGATCTCGGTGTGCGGGATGCCCATCGCCTCGAGCACATCCTTGACCGTCTGATGACTCCGGACTGGCCGGTGCACGGGCAGACCCCGTGACTCGGGGCCCAGGAAGTCGTTGAGCTCGGCGTAGGCCCGGACGGTAACGAAGCCGGCCATACCGCCATGGTCCCGCGCAGGGCCGCCGCGAGCAATCGGGATCCACCGGAACCCTGGGCAACGTCGGACAATCGGCCTAGCGTGAGGTCATGACAGCGCAATCACCCGCGATCACCGTGACGCATCCGCCGAAAGCGATGATGCGCGTCGTCAACCCGGCCCTGGGGTTCATGCTGCGCACGCCCCTCGCCGGCCCCGCACGCCACCAGTTCATGGTTCTGACCGTGCGCGGCCGAAAAACCGGACGGCAGTATGTGATTCCGCTGAGCGCACACGTCGTCGACAACACCCTCTATGCGATGACCGATGCCGGATGGAAGCGCAACTTTCGCGACGGTGCCACCGCCGAGGTCCTCCATGACGGCAAGACAACGACCATGCGGGGCGAACTCATCGAGGACCGCGCGAGCGTCGCCGATCTGTTTCGGCGCTGCGCCGAGTCCTACGGCGTCAAACGCGCCCAACGCATGATGGGGTTGACGTTCCGCGATCAGCGCATCCCCACGCTGGAGGAGTTCACCGAGGCGGTCGATCGTCTGCACCTCACCGCGATCAAGCTGACCCCGTCCGGCCAACCCTGACGGCAGCCCGAAGGTCAGGCGTGCCGGCAGCAATTACGCGTCAATTCCCACTACGGAATCGGCAACCGAGAATAAACTTGTCGGCACCCCACGCTACGTTCGCCTGTTCGCCAGTCGAGGAGGCACAGGATGGTCGAGAACAACCCGCGCGTGGGTGGTCGTTTCGGCAAGTACGAGCTGACCGCGCTGCTCGGCCGAGGCGGCATGGGCGAGGTGTACGAGGCCGTCGACGTCGACAAGGGCCGGACCGTCGCCCTGAAGATCCTGCGCGCGGAGTTTGCGCATGATGAGCTGTTCCGGACCCGGTTCCTACGCGAGTCGCAGGCCGCGGCAGGTTTGGAGGAGCCCCACGTCGTGCCGATTCACGACTGGGGCGAGATCGATGGGAACCTCTACATCGACATGCGCCTGGTCCGCGGACAGACCCTGCACGACCTCATCAACACAGGTCCTCTCGAACCGCGCCGCGCGGTAGCGATCATCGAGCAGATCGCCGCCGCGCTGGACGCCGCGCACGCTCAAGGACTGATCCATCGAGACGTCAAGCCCCAGAACATCATCGTCACCCCCACGGACTTCGCTTACCTGCTGGACTTCGGAATCGCTCAGGCCCAAGGCGATTCGCGGATCACGCAGGCAGACATGCGGATCGGCTCGTTCAGCTACATGGCCCCGGAACGGTTCGGCGACGGGCCGTGCTCGCCCGCCGCCGACACCTACTCGCTGGCCTGCGTGCTCTACGAGGCGCTGACCGCCGATGCACCTTTTCCCACCCACAGCCACGAACAGCTGATCGCGGCGCACCTCTCCAGCCCGCCACCACGGCCTAGTACGGCCCACGCGGGGATCCCCACATCCCTGGACACCGTCATCGCGCGCGGCATGGCCAAAGAACCCGACGACCGTTACGGCAGCGCCGGCGCATTGGGTCGCGCCGCGCAACGCGCGTTGCACACGACGGACGAGGCGATCGCGGCCAGCGCCGAAACCATGATGGCGCCGTATCTTTCACCGCCAGTGTTCACGGCACCACCGGTCTTCGCGCACATGGCATCCGGAACCCCGGATGCCGGCACGCCTTCGCGGCAACCGCTGGTGCCGTTGGCGGTCGTCGGGCTGGTGTCTGCACTTCTGCTCGGCGCCGTGGGACTCGTCATCGGTCTGCTGGTGTCGAAAAACTCTGCGCCGACGGTCAACTCGTCACCGGCACAGACATCAGCGCTCGCGCCGCCGCCGAGCGTGACCGTCGCCGGGCCGACCGTATACAAGACGGTGCCGGCGCCGACGACGCCGTCCTACACACCGACGGCAGCCCGCAACCCCGAAGTGTCGAGTTCCGCGCAGCTACGGCAGATCTCACTGGAAGACCACACCGTCGTCAGCACGCAGGGCTCCGATCGATGGGTGCCGCAATTGAGTTCCAAGCGGCCAGGAGTCGTCGACGAGGGTGTCGTATGGAACAACGCATTGACGCTGGAGGAACATCTGCGCCTGCGCCAGGAGTACGACGCCAAGCTGCTGTGGTCGGGTGACTGGTCGACGTTCGATGCGCCCAACTTCTGGGTCACCATCGCGCCGATCACCTATCCCGACGCGAGCGGGGCGTTGGCCTGGTGCAGCTCCCACGGCTTCGACTCCAACCACTGTTACGCCAAGCTCATCAGCAAGACCCACGCCGTGTCCGGTAGCACCGCGTTCAACTGACCTGGTAACGGAAATTTGGCGCAACCAGCCCTCGACGAGCGATGTCACAATCGCAGGAAGTCTGCTGAACGCAGCGCCATCCGTCGAAAGGACGTCGTCCGTTGTGGGTTTGGTACAACATCGCCCCGTGGTGGGCTCGTTGGCTCGTCACGTCGGCGTGGATGACGGTGTGGTCCTTGCTGTTCTGCTGGGCAGTACTGCAGCCGCAATACCTTTGGTGGACACCATGGCCGGCCTGGGTCATGGTGTCCGGCCTGGCCGTGTTCGGGCTGCTGGCCGGCATCCCGATCACCCTGCTCACCCAGCCCGTCGTCAACACCTACGCCACCGTGCTGAACGGGCTCACCGCGCCGCAACGCACCGCTGTCGCCCGTGCGGTACGCGGCGAACCGATACCCACTGACCGGGCCGTCCTGACTGCGACCGTGCGGGCCACCGACCTCGCCCACGCATATCGGAACCGTGTCACCCCGGCGCGTCGCCGTCTCAGCTGGGTGCTCATCGGATTGTTCGCGGTTCTGCTTCCGGTCCTCGAATTCGTCGCGGACCGGCCGCGGCTGGGGCTGACCTATCTGGGTCTCGCCGTGGTGTTGGTCGTCCTCCAGGTGTGGCCGGAATGGGCCCGGCGTCGCCGCGAGCCACATCTGGCACGGTTGCGTGCCGCGGCCGACGCCGATCCAGAGGTCGCCGCCGCGGTCGCTCAGGCCGTGGCGCCTGCGGTACCGACGGCCCGTCAGCGCTGGCTTCGAGTCGGTCTGGTCCTCGTGTTGGTTGTCGCAGCCGGACTCGCAACCGCTTGGCTCAGCCACGTTTCCGGCCGCGACTGCCGCACCGCGCGGACAGTGGTGGGCTACATCAGTGACCACCAGGATCTTCTCGACCCCGGCCGGATCGCCCCCGGCGGTCCAGACCTGTCCGAGTACCGAGCGTGGTCAGCTCAATTGGGCCGTAATGCCGATCGGGTCGACGACCCGGCGCTCGGCCGGCATCTGCAACAGATCAGTGACCTGTCGGCTGAGGCGGTCGACATCGTCAAGCAGGCCCGCACACCCGGAATGTCCAACGGCGAGATCGGCATCCGACAAATGAGTTACCTCAACATCGTTCATCGACTGGTCGACGCGGATACGCAGCTGCTCGACGAATGCAGGCGGTAAACAACGCTCAGCTGGCACGCTGGACAGCCGCGAGTGCCACCCGCTTGGCGCTGTCACCGCAGTTCTCCCCCGCGGGCGCGTTCAGCCAGACCGAGACCACGGGAATTGGTGGCGCCAGGTCGGGTGCACCGGTTTGGACGTCGGTCGGTTCGATGGTGACATCGGTCTTGGCGATGACGGAACAGCTGGGTGAGTCGGCAGAACTGAAGTCGAGCAGTTGCACACCGTCCTGCTCGCTGCGGACAGGAACATTGCCTGACGGAGACTGGACAACATCGTCGGACCAGACGGCGAGCCCGTACTTGACGATGGCCGACCGGGCCGCGGGGCCGTCAGCGGCCTTTTCCCGTTGCAGCTCACAGACACTGGGATGCCGCCAGGTGGTCGGCCACTGCGCCTCTGGATTGGGTTCCCACCACTTGAAGCTCACCGCGTGAACGTCCGCCGCAGCGGCACACGGATCGGCAGTGAGAAACCGCGTAGCACTTGAGGACTTGTCGGAATGCACCGGCACCCCGTTCGTTTCGACGTGTGCCGCGACGCCACCCGCGATCACGCCACCGAGTTCACACAGCGCGAAGTCGTCGAATTCCACCCGTCCATCGGCGATGTTGATCGGAGTCACCTCGAGCACGGGATCGCGCATCGACGCGGGCGCGCCTTCCAACCCCGTCAGTGGAATCGGGGCGCGGAACGTGCACATCGACGTCCGCTGCATGACACCCGGGTGCGCAGGGTCGGGGCCGAATTGCATGTCATTGCCCCGACGCTCACCCGCTGCGACCGAGAGTTCGAGGCCCACCGTCATCGACGGGAAGGCGATCGTGCAGCCGTCTCCGCCGATCGGGAACACCGGGGACACGCCCTCCACCGCGATCGCGTGCGCGGCGGTGTAGGTATAGCTGAAGTCCTTGTGGCCGTTGTCTTCCAGGGCTTTCCGGTCGACGAAGCCGCACGGATCGATCTGACGAACCGCGTACAACTCGGCCAGGTGGTCCTGGTCGGTCGGTGTGAGGTCGAGCCCGTAGGTCTGCACCGTCCCCGGAAAGAAGACCTTCGATTGATCCGGATGCACTGGCGCAGTGCCGGCGGGCGATTGAACGGGTGGGGCAGCCTGAGTGCGGCACGCCGTCACCGATACACCGAATGCCAACAGCACGGACGTACACACGATCGCTCGCAACATCTGGTCCCCCCCGGTTCCGTCGTCAACCAGATTAAAGCGGGCCGGCCTACTACCGACTCAGAGAATCATGGGGCTCGAAGCGACGGCCTCGAGCCCCATGAGTAACAGCGTCACGGACACTTCTCCGTGCTGATGCGCACCACGCCGAAGTCGATGTCGGTCACCGCCGAGAACTTGGCCCCCGGCGGCGTCGAACTGCACACCTGCCAGTTGCGGTCGCTGATCTGGGCCCGGCCCTTGCCGGTGAGATCGATCGAGCTGCTGAACCACACCTGAGCGCCCGTCAGCGACTGGCACCTGTGCGCCCTGCAGATCCATCCCGATCAGATTCGGCATGGTCCACGACGACGACGCCACCGCCACCGGGCTCGTCGCCAGAGCGGCAGCCACAAGACCGGTCACCGCCGGCGGCGACCGAGCGAGGATTTGTGTGGTCAAAGTCAGCCGGGAGAGATCGTCAAGAATCTTGACGATGTCCCAGCCGCGCATACCGCCCGAACCGGCCCGGCCGATCCGTCGCAGCTGCCATGACGATCGCGACTGGCCACCCACACCCCTCACCAAATGCCCCAATAACCGCCACCCGCCACACCCACCTCGGTAACGTCACACACGATGAGCGGGGCACCGACGTGTTGATCGCGGCGTTACGCGATCTGCAGTGGCGGCGACGGCGATTCATGATCGCCGCGGTCGGCACCGCGTTGGTTTTTGCCATGACGTTGGTGTTGACGGGCCTGGCCCATGGCTTCCGCGTCGAGGCCGAACGCAGTGTCGACGCCCTGGGCCTGGACGCATTCATGATCAAGTCGGGTGCAGCCGGCCCGTTCCTCGGCTCGGCGCCGTTGCCGCCCACTTCAGTTCAGCTGGCGGCCAAGCTTCCGGGTGTCGTCACAGCCGTCCCACTGGTGTACGGCTCGTCGACCATCCCGGCCGGCGGCACCCCGCGCAATGTGAACGTGTTCGGAGTCCCGGACCAGGGCCCCGGCACTCCGGCATTGAAGGACGGCCGGGCGCCCCACGCCCCCGACGAGGTCGCGGTCTCGACGACGATGGACCGCCCGATCGGCGCCGATATCGACGTCGGCGCGTCCAAACTGCGCGTCGTCGGGCTGGTCGACGACCTCACCGCCCTGGCCGCCCAGGACAACATCTACCTGACGGTGCCTGGCGCCCAACAACTGCTGTTCTCCGGGCAGAAGCTGATCTCGTCGGTCGGCATCGTCGGCAACCCGGGCGCGGCACCGCCAGAATTCCGCATCGTCGACCGGGCCGGCGCCATCGACGACATGGTCCGCCCACTGCGCGGCGCCAACCAGGCGATGAGCTTGATGGCCGGCCTGCTGTGGGCGGTCGCGGCGCTGATCGTCGGCTCGGTGATCTACCTGTCCGCCCTGGAACGCACCCGCGACTTCGCGGTGTTCAAGGCCGTCGGCGTGGCCACCCGATCCATCATGGCCGGATTGGCGATGCAGGCCGTCGCCGTCGCCCTGCTCGCCGCCCTGCTGGGCGCGGGGCTGTCACTCGTGCTCGGGCCGCCGTTCCCGATGCGCTGCGACGTCCCCACCCTGGCGTTCATCGCGCTGCCCATCGTCGCCGTCGTGATCGGCCTGCTGGCCAGCGTGGCCGGGCTGCGCCGCGCCGTCACCGTCGACCCTGCCCTGGCATTCCGAGGACCCTGACATGGCCGACCTACTCGTCAAAGACCTCGTCGTGGAGTACTCCAGCGGCGGCTACGCGCTGCGCCCGATCGACGGACTCGACCTCGAGGTTCCAGCCGGATCACTGACAATCCTGCTGGGCCCCAGCGGCTGTGGGAAGACCACCCTCCTGTCCTGCCTGGGCGGGATCCTCAAACCGACCGCGGGCCGCATCGAGTTCGGCGATGTCGATGTGACCACCCTGAACAAGAAGGAGCTGTCGGACTACCGGCGCGACACTGTCGGCATCGTGTTCCAGGCCTTCAACCTCGTACCCAGCCTGACCGCGCTGGAAAACGTGATGGTGCCGCTGCGCGCCGCCGGCAGAACGAGGCACGCAGCCCGCGAACGCGCCACGGAACTGCTGACCCGCGTCAACCTTGAGGACCGACTGCACCACCGCCCCGGCGATCTCAGCGGCGGACAACAACAGCGCGTCGCGGTGGCCCGCGCGATCGCCCTCGATCCGCCGCTGATCCTGGCTGATGAGCCGACTGCACACCTTGATTTCATCCAGGTCGAGGAGGTACTCCGGCTCATCCGTGAGCTCGCCAGCGGTGAGCACGTCGTTGTCGTCGCCACCCACGACACCCGCATCCTCCCGCTCGCCGACCAGGTGGTGGAGCTCGTCCCGCACGTTGCCGTCGAGCATCAAGGCCCCGAAACCGTGACCATCGAAGCCGGCGAGGTGCTGTTCGCGCAGGGCGAGATGGGCGATCTGATCTACATCATCACCGACGGCGACATCGAGCTCGCTCGCGAATTGGCCAGCGGTGGTGAGGAAGTCATCAAAATCGTCGGTCCCGGCGACTACTTCGGCGAGATGGGGCCGCTGTTCAGCCTGCCCCGGTCGGCCACCGCACGCGCCAAGACGGACGCCACCGTCATCGGCTACACGGTGCAGGCATTCCGGGAACTGCTCGGCCCCACCGGCGCTCGAAACCTCATCGGGCGATCCGAATCAGAGGACTGATGTGACCGAACTCGACACCCGCGTCGCGGTCTACCTCGACTTCGACAACATCGTCATCTCCCGTTACGACCAGGTCAACGGCCGCAACTCTTTTCAAAAGGACAAGGCCAAAGGCCTGGAGACCGACAAGCTCACCAAGGCCACCGTCGACCTCGGTGCCATCCTCGACTTCGCCTCGTCCTTCGGCACGCTGGTGCTCACCCGCGCATACGCGGACTGGTCGGCCGACCTCAACGCCGGATACCGCGAGCAGCTGGTCGGCCGTGCCGTGGACCTGGTGCAGCTGTTCCCCGCCGCCGCATATGGCAAGAACGGCGCCGACATCCGGCTGGCCGTCGACGCGGTCGAGGACATGTTCCGGCTCCCCGACCTCACCCATGTGGTGATCGTGGCCGGCGACTCCGACTACATTCCCCTGGCCCAACGCTGTAAACGGCTGGGGCGCTACGTCGTCGGCATCGGGGTGGCCGGGTCCTCCAGCCGGGTGCTGGCCGCCGCGTGCGACGAGTTCGTCGTCTACGACTCGCTGCCTGGCGTCCCTTCTCTCAGTACCGAGCCCGAACCCAAACCGCAGAAGCGAACCCGCAAGCAGGAAGAACCCGATCCGCAGGCAGAGGCCACCGCGCTGCTCACCCGCGCCCTGCAGATCGGCCTGGAGAAGGACGATGCCGAGTGGCTACACAACTCCGCGGTCAAAGCGCAGATGAAGCGGATGGACCCGTCCTTCAATGAGAAGTCGTTGGGCTTCAAGTCGTTCAGTGATTTCCTGCGATCACGTTCCGATGTGGTCGAGTTGGATGAGAGTTCGACGACGCGGCTGGTCAAGCTGCGGTAACCGGCCCCGCACCGGCGCCCGCATGTGTCCTGGTGATGGCCGGCTCCGGATATCCGGCATCGCGCACCGCCTGGACCACCGCGTCACCGACGGCATCCACCCGCGCATCCGGTACCAGCGCGATGACACAGCCGCCGAACCCGCCACCGGTCATCCGGGCCCCGATCGCGCCCGCCCGAACCGCAGTTTCCGCGATCAGGTCGAGGTTCGGGGTGGTGATCTCGAAGTCGTCGCGCATCGAGACGTGCGATGCGGTCCACAGCTCACCAACCGCGGCGAAGTCCGAAAATTCCATCGCGGCAACGCAATCGAGTACCCGCTGGTTCTCGGTCAACACATGACGTGCGCGCCGGGCATCGACCGGATCCTTCACCGCCCCGACCGCTGACGTGCCAGACACCTCACGCAGCGAGGCCACCCCGAGATCGGCGGCAGCCCGCTCGCAGGATGCCCGCCGCGCCGCATACTCGCCACCGGCGTGCGCGTGCCGGGCCCGCGAGTCGATCAACAGCAGGGCCACCCTGGAGGCCTCGGGGTCGAAGCGCACCGGCTGCACGGTGACGTCGCGGAAGTCGATCAGCATCGCCTCCCCCGGCGCGCCGAACAACGACGCCAGCTGATCGAGCAGTCCCGTTGGCGCGCCGACGTACTCGTTCTCGGCCCGCTGGGCGACCCGAGCCTGCGCGACGCGATCGAGATCGACACCGGCCGCGGTGAGCAGGGCACCGAGCACCCCGCATTCCAGCGCGGCCGATGACGACAACCCCGAACCGATCTCGACGTCGCTGGTGATCGTCATGGTCCCGCCCGGCACTTCGATCCCGGCACGCCGCAGGGCCCATACCACCCCGGCGACGTACGCCGCCCAGCCTGTCACTCCTCCCGGCGCGGTGTCCAGGCCGATCCGCGCGTCACCGAACACACTCGACACCGACAGCACACCCGACGAGTCCGGATCGAAACCCACAAAGGTCCGCTGCGGCAATGCAATCGGCAGCGCGAACCCGGAGTTGTAGTCGGTGTGCTCGCCGATCAGATTGATCCGGCCGGGCGCACAGTAGCGGACCGTCATAGCCGAACTCCTCGGTCAGCGCCGATTCACCCGATGGGCCCGGCGGAAGCGGTCCAGGTAGGCCGGCCAGTCCCAGGTGGACAGGAACTCCGTCGTCGCCGCGTAGCCCTTCTCGTACAGGGCTTCGGCCTCATTGAGGGTGATGTCGAAGTCGAGCACCCCGACGTCGGTCGAATCCACCTGGATCGCACGCACCTTCACCCACGGCTGGCTGAGGTAGGCCTGGTCGTGGCCGACCAGCATGGTGGTGATCAGGCTTTCCAGAAAGGTCGGGCGGCCGAAGCGCAACATGCCCAACCCGGGGATGAGTTGCTCGGCCGTCGGCGCGGGCAGGTACGGCACCACCGTCACCCCGAACGTCGGCCAGCGCGGCTCGGCGCCGTCGGGACGGTCGAAGGTGTCGATCGGGAAGTTCGACAACACCCCGCCATCCACGAGCGTGCACGCCTGCCCGTCAGCGGTTTTCAGCGTCACCGGGTGGAACAGGAACGGTATCGCCATCGAGGCCCGCACCGCGTCGGCGACGAGTTGCTCGTCGGGGTCCAGTCCGTAGACTCGCCGGTAGTCCCACGGCAGGCGCACGAGTTGCCCGGTGGTCACGTCGGTCACCGTGACCGTCAGCCGGTAGCGCCGCTCGGGCAGTAGGTTCTTGTCGTCGATGGCCAGATCGCCAAAGGTCTTGACGCCCAGATTCTTCAGCTCGCTGCGGATCCAGTCGTACGCGAAGTCACCGCGATAGATACCGGTCTCGCACAGCAGGCCCCACGCCGTGCCCAGCACCGGGATGCGCTCGATCGGCCCACTGTCGCGAAACTTGCGGTACGGCACGCTCAGCGCCAACTCGCGCAGTTGGTCACTGGTCAACTCGTTACTATGCACCGCCGCGGCCACCACCGCGCCGACCAGTGAGCCGGCCGAGGTGCCCGAGATCCGCTCGATCGCGTATCCCGCGTCCTTGAGCGCGACGACGGCGCCCACCAGGCCAATGCCCTTGACCCCGCCCCCGGAGAGCACGAGGTCGGCACGGTGCGGGGAACGATTCGCAGCCATAGCCCCAGCTTGGCACGCCTGCCTGACAATCAGCCGCAGATCGCGTGACGCATGGCGCGTACTTGTCGGTGGCGGTTTGTACGTTCTCCTGTTCGCCTGGCGTGGGTGCCGGCACGCATCGAACTGCATGACTCGATGTTCTCGGGCGGGGTCACGGTGACCCTGACGCCGTAGCACTCTTGCGTGAGGACCACCCCGACCCCGGACAGTCCTCAGCTGGGGTGTGAGCCCATGGTGGTCTCCAACCCGGTGAACAGCACGTCGAGCCCGCGGTCGAGTTCGGCTGCGCCGTCGTAGGAACCCAGCGCGGAAGCCAGTGCGCGTACCTGTGGGAACTCGGTGATGGACAGTCGGTGCAGACCCAGCCGCAGCACATCGTCGGGCTCCTCTGGCCGTTCGACGACCTCCTGCAACTCGGTGAGGATGTGGCCGTGCAGGTAGCCGAAGAGCATTCGGTAGATATGCAGGGCATCGGTCCCGGAGAATCCGGCCGCCGTCAGCAGCGTCAGGACGTCCTCCAGCGGCCGCAGCATTCCCGGCGGACGCTGCCCCAACGGGGTGGCGAGCGGACGAGTTACCATCAGCGGCACCACATTTGGGTGCGCCAGAGCCAACTGCCGAAAATCACGCGCCACCGTACGGAGCTGGCCGACCCAATCGGGATCGGCGGTGTCGACGCGCAACTGGCCGATCACCATCTCGGTGACACCATCGAGCAAAGCGGCCTTGTTGGGCACATGCCGGTAGAGCACGGCAGGATCCCGGCCGACCTCCTCACTGAGCCGGCGCATGGACAGGCCGTCGACACCGTCGCGGTCCACAAGACGAAGGGCAGCCTGCAGGATCACCGAACGGTTTATCTGCCCCTCCACACCACGCCGTGCCGCGGTCGCCTGTTTGACCATCGTGACGACTCCTCCACCTGACTGGGGAGCGCCAGATTACATCGCATGCCCACAACGGAACGTCTACATCTTGACAGCAGCCCGAACACTTCTCCACGGGCCCGGTTGGTTTCGCGCACGACCGCCAGATCGCACCCTTGTCGCAAGCTCGATCAGTACTCAAGTCAACGCGCTCCGATAAGCACTGTCAACAGTGTAGGCATACATCGTTGCGGTTGCGGTGGACCGCGCGTAGGGTCGAGCCATCGGGACCGCACAGGCCCCCGAGTCAAAGGGGCCAACCATGGCTGACAAGTCGCCACGCCAGAGCATGACCAAGAAATCGGGCAAGTCGCTCAAGGAGAAACGCGCGGCCAAGCGGGACAAGGCAGTCGACGCGCACTCGACCGAGGAAGTCCTACACCACAAGAGGCGCTGAGACTTCGCCAACGCGGCTCGCCAGATAAGCCAGGGGGTAGGAGGGGCCCGGACGTACTCAACGTCCGGGCCTTTCGACGTAAAGGCGCGGCATGCCCGAAACCGCCGCTCACGTAGCATCGAATCGCTATGCGAATCGCCATCAGTGGGGCCGGGGTTGCCGGGGCGGCGCTGGCACATTGGCTGCACCGCACCGGCCACATCCCCACACTGATCGAGCGGGCGCCGGCGTTCCGCACCGGCGGCTACATGATCGACTTCTGGGGCATCGGCTACCGGACGGCCCGGCAGATGGGCATCGAGTCGGCGATCCGCGAGGCGGGCTACGACGTGCAATCGGTGCACTCGGTCGGACCCGATGGCACGACGCGCGCGGCACTCCGCGTCGACGTGTTCCGGCGCATCATCGGCAATGACTTCACCAGCCTGCCGCGCGGTGATCTGGCTGCGGCGATCTACCGCACGATCGAGGGCCGCGTGCCGACCGTGTTCGGCGACAGCATCACCGGCATCGATCAACGCCCCGGCGGGGTGCGGGTGACGTTCGAGAACGGCCCGGCCGACGACTTCGACCTCGTCATCGGCGCCGACGGCCTGCACTCCAACGTGCGTAGCCTGGTCTTCGGGCCCGAGGAGCGGTTCGAGCACTACCTGGGCTGCAAGGTCGCCGCCTGCGTGGTCGACGGGTATCGCGGCGGGACTTCGGATGCCTATCTCACGTACAGCGTTCCGGGCCGGCAGGTCGGGCAGTTCACGTTGCGCGGCGACCGCACCATGTTCCTGTTCGTGTTCCGTGACGAGCACGATGACCACGGCATGACGCCAAAAGAGCAGTTACACAAGCAGTTCGACGATGCGGGCTGGGAATGCAGACAGATCCTGGCCGCGGTGGACGGCTTCGACGACCTCTTCTTCGACGTGGTCAGCCAGATCCGGATGGAGCGCTGGTCAGATGACCGGGTGCTGCTGATCGGTGACGCGGCAGGCTGCATCTCGCTGCTCGGCGGCGAGGGCACCGGGCTGGCTATCACCGAGGCCTACGCCTTGGCCGGGGAACTCGCCCGCGCCGACGGCGACCACCGCCGCGCCTTCGAGAACTATCAGTCGCTGCTGCGGCCGTTCATCGAGAGAAAGCAGGCTGGGGCCGAACGGATGCTCGGCTTCTTCGCCACCAGAACAAGGTTCGGGTTGTGGTTCCGCAACGTGGCGCTGCGGGCGATGAACCTGAGCCGCCCGGTGGCGGGCCTGTTCACCGGCAGCGTGCGCGACGACCTCGACCTGCCCGACTACCGGATCGACTAGCGGCGGGCCGACTCCGCCCGATTGCCCTCAACCTCGAACGGCTCCCGAACCGCCCGCACACAGATCCGCGCCCCGCGGTGCGGGACCAACGTCACGTGCTTCACGCGCTGCTGCTCGCCGGCAGCTGTGGTGGTGAAAAGGTCCACCCGGCGCAGGATTTCGCGCAGCACGACCCGCAGTTCGACCATCGCGAACGTCGCGCCCAGGCAGCGACGGTTGCCACCACCGAACGGGAACCAGGTGGTGGGGCCGAGCGCCACGCCGAGCATCCGGTCCGGGTCGAACCGGTCGGCGTCGGGATACACGTCGTCACGTTCGTGCACCAGGCCGATGCCGGGCGCCACCATCACCCCGGTCGGCAGTCGGTAGCCCGCCAACTCGACCGGCTGCTTGAGCACCCGGCCCACGTCGAACACCACCGGCCGGATCCGCAGGGTTTCCTTGGCCACCGCGTCGAGGTACTCGTCATCGCCGTCGCGCGCGGCCCGCACCGCCTTGTCCAGCACCGCGGGATGACGGGTCAACCGTTCCAGCGCCCACGACAGTGCCGTCGCGGTCGTCTCATGCCCGGCGGCCAGCAGGGTCATCAACTGATCGCGCAGCTCACGGTCGGTCATGGTGTGCCCGCCCTCGCCGGCGGATCGCACCAGCATGGCCAGCACATCGGTGCGGGTCGCGACCTCTGGGTCAGCCCGCCGGTCAGCGATCTCGGCGTACAGCAGCCGGTCGGCCTCCTCGACGTTGCGCTGCAAGGCCCGCCACGGGCGCCGCTGCCGCAGGCCCGGGCTGGCCAGCGCCAGCGTCTCCCAAGGGCCGACACTGAGCAGCCGTGGCATGACCGACCGCAACGCGGCCAGCCGGGCCGGATCCGACGCCCCGATCACGGTCCGCAGGATGACCTCAAGGGTGATCTCGGCCATCTTCGGGGCTACCGGGAAGGAAGTGCCCACCGGCCAGCCCGCGATGTTCGCGGCGGCGATCTCCGTCATGATCTCGGTCTGGCGGACCACCGCGTCGCGGTGAAACGGCGGGAGCATCTGCCGCCGGCGTTCGTGGTGTTCATCCTCATCGATCACCAGCACCGAGCTGTCACCGAGTAGTGAACTCAGCACCGAATTTGCTTCTCCGGCATGAAAGATCGTCGGATCTCCGGCGAACACCACCTTGATGTCAGTGGGGTCTGCCAGATACACCATCGTGCCCATCGCCGCGACCCGCAATGTGAATACGTCGCCGTAGCGGCGCCGGCAGGCCGAAACGAATCGCGGCCAGTAACGCAACATCAACAACGCCTGCACCAAAGGGGGCAACGGAGGCCCCGGGGGTAACCCCACCATGCCTCCACCCTACGAGCCGTTGCCACCTGTTGCTGCGGATACCGACGCCGTGATGCTGGAGCATGCGATTCTCCGGCCGCGACCGTCAGGCATCGATCGTCAGGAGCCCTTCCCGGACAAGACGTTTGACCAGAACCAGGCGGCCCGGATCGTCCAGATTCCCCGGTAGGTCCTGCGGGGTGAAGGCACCGGTGCCGCGGATGAATTCCAGGTCTTCAGAGACGAATTCCGGCATCCGCAGCGTCTTGCCGTGGAAGGTCAGCTCAGCCTTCCCGCCGGCGACTGCGAAGGTAGACGGAGTCGGCCGGCGCCGCACGCGGGTGTCGAGCCGCAGGTCAGGCGTCGCGGTCAGATCGACCAGGTGCCTGTCCAATGACGCCCCGGTTCGACGGGCTATCACCGCAGCGGCGTTCTCGATCATGTGCGGGACATCGACGTGCGGGCCGAAGGTCTCGATCAGGCCAGCCAGTCGACGCTCGGCGTCCACCCGCGCTTCGCCGCCACAGGCGAAGCCCACCGGAAGCGATTCCCGCAGTTGCGGGTCCCGCTCGATGGCCTCCTCCATGGCCGCGAGCAACACGAACGCCCATGTGATCGGCCGGACGCCCACGGTCAGATGCAGCGATGTCGAACCGACCGACACCGCGTCGTGGCCGAAGCCCCGCGGGATGTAGATGGCATCTCCCGGGTACAAGTCGACCTCGGCGATCAGATCGCTCTGCGTCGCGCTGACGGGTCGCATCTCCTGCCCCGGCAAGGGCAACCTCACGGCTTCGTTGAACAGACGCCAATGCTTGACGCCGGCGATCTGAAGGACGAACACGTCGTGAGTGTCGTAGTGGGTGTCGAGCCCTTGTTCGTCCGGCGGGGTCAGGTAGGCATTGACCTGGAAAGTAGCGGAAAGCTCAGCCGCCAATGCCCGGCAGAGACGGGCCAGTGAAGATACCCGCTCCTGCAGGAACTGCAGCGCAATGGTGCATCCCTGTTGAAACTGCCCATAGGTGTCCTCGACGTACCCCGGGCTCCCCACCGACACTTCGTCGCCTTTGCGCAGAATGCGCAGACGTGGAGATCTCAGCGGCAACGCAAGGAGGTCGTCGAAACCCGCGAGCGTCATCAAATCGTGGTAGTAACCGGGCTCCTCACGTTTGATCACCAGAGGCGACTGCTCCCAGTGCCGACGTTTGAAGTCTTCGGGGCTGAACGGATGGATCAGACTCGCCAAAGTCAGCTCGGTATCAGTCATCGAGTTCTCCTCGAACGGATCGTGAACGGAGTGCATGGCGGCAACCCCTCGCTGCCACCATGCGACCGCTGGTCAAATCGATTGCGCTGCCGAGCTAATGCGGAAGATCACCGCCGTGTTCAGGACCACCGTCGTTGAAAGCGTCGGTGCCGTCGTCGTTGTCGGCCCAGAACGGATCTTTGTGTCGGCGTTGTGATCGGGCCGCGCCGGTGGTGACCACCATCTTGTCGAGGAGAGCTGAGCTCGGCACAGTGAAAGTCACTGCCACCGACTCGATGTCACCGTCTCCGAGGGTGGCACGTTGCACTGTGAACGTCGTTTCCTCGGAGGAGCTGAACTTCTTGCGCAACCGGTCGGCTTCCTTCTGGACAGGGTCGACGGCCTGGTGAGTATCGGATTTCTCGGTCATTTCAGGCACTCCTACTGGGCTGTACCGTGGCCCTCCACGGCATGTTCGGTTCCTGCATTGCGATGCTCACACCGAACTGCCCGGCGGCAATAGAGTAGTGCGCTACTCGTTCCTGGGCGGAAGGCCGCACAGCCGGAAGCCCGGACGCTGGCTGCGTCCGGGCCCCGCCTCCCCTGGCCTACTTGGCGTGGTTGTTCTGGTGGTGGTGATGAATCGAGGACCCGGGCTGCGGCATGTTGTGCTGGTTCGGGAAAGCCTTGTGCGAGCTGACCGACGGGCCGGTGTTGGCGACGGAAGCGTCGGCGTGAGCGGTGGCGGCGCCCAGGGCGATCAACGCGGGGGCGGCGGCGAGGGCGAAACCGGCGGCGATGCGGCGGGTGATGGTGCTCATGTCGACTCCTTTGTCGGATAAGGCTTTTGGTGTTTTTGTCCGGTGTGTTCCGGCGTTGAAATAAGAATGCGCCGATCTGATCCGCGGCTGTATCGACCGACCGGCCCCTCCACCGGACGAATCCCGTGTCCCCCGATCGGGGGAACGAGCAGGCTCGCCGGCGCGCGTGCGAGCTGCGGGCTGCGGGCTGCGGGCTGCGGGCTGCGCCGTTTTCTACCCCCGGGTCGTGGCAACTCGACCATCACGACGCGGGCGTAGAAACGGGCGCGAACATCCGACAGAGCAGCTCACCGATTTCCACCCACGGGTCGTTGACTACGCAGACGAGCAGCCGTGGCGTAGAAAACGACGGCAAGGGAGACCTGCTGGCCGGTGCAAAGGAACGAGCCAGTTGTCACCCACTGGCCACCAAATTGCCGTCTGGCGCATTCCGGGTTCGCGATTAGGATCAGCAAACAGATCCAAGGGGGGACCTGATGGGCATCGATCTCAAGGCGGCCGGCGTCACGCTGTGCGCGGTCCTACTCGCCGCCTGCACCCCGACCGTCCCCGGCTCCGACGGCACTCACGTCGACGTCCTGGGCAGCATGATGGCGAGCGAATCCGAGATCAACACCGTGATGAACGCCAAGGTCCGGCCCAAGACCGCGCTGCGCAGCCCGATGACCAACGCCAACTACGAGCCGCTCTCCCGTCCGGAGTGCATCGTCGTCATCGGCAACGGGATGGAGTGGGTCTACGGCGACAGCGGCTACAAAGAGTTCCGCGAGACCCAGCTCGCCGACGACGCCGACGATGTGGAAGTCGACCAGGCCATCACCAGGTTCGACACCCCCAAGGCCGCCGAGGCCATGGTGGCCCGCACCGTCGACATCTGGCGCCGCTGCGGCGACGACACCCTGACGTTCAGCTACGACGGCGGCGAGACGCGGGACGCCCGCCGGATGGCCGTCCCGACCGTGCTCGACGGTGTCAACATCACCCACGACGACCCGACGGATGTCACCGACCGCATGACCCACCGCGCGATCCTGGCTGTCGACGCCTTCGTCGTCGACCTGCGGATCAGCGGCTACACCATCAACGACCAGCAGACGGTCCAGCTGGCCAAGATCATTGCCGGCCGCAACGCACTCTGACCGGCCTACGCTGGTCACAGAAGTGCGAGGACGACGACATGACGAGCGATGTGGTGAATCAAAGGGTCCCGAAGACCCTGCGTTCCCGGTGGATCGTGCGCAGCGCCGCCGTCATCACCGACACCCTGTTCGCCGACGTCTCCGAGTGGCAACGCCCGGTCGACGACACGTACCCGTACCAGGTGCTGTCGATCCGGGTCAGCGACGGCACCTACCGCGACCACAATTTCGCGGCCAACTACGCCTGGATGCGCAGCGCGTTGGATTCCGGGCGGCTCGTGTTCGGCATCGTCTACACCTACTGCCGGCCCAACTGGCAGGCCAACGCCGACACCGTGCGCTCGATGATCGAGGCGAACGGCGGGCTGCACCCCCGCGTCGCGCTCATGCTCGACGTCGAACAGGGCGGCAACCCGCGCGGTGACGGGTCGGATTGGATCAACCGGATGTACTGGAACCTGGCCGGGTACACCGGCAACCGTGCCCGCATCATCGGCTATGGCAACGTGGGCGACCTGAACAACATGTGGCCCACCAAACCCAGCGGCATCAGGCTCATCATCGCGGCGTACGGCAGCAATCCCGACTATCCCGGCAAGGTCGCCCACCAATACACCGACGGGCGCGGTTTCAGCCCGGGATTGCCGCAGGGCGCACCGCCGTTCGGCAGCTGCGACATGAACTCGGCCGACGGCCTCAACCCGGTGCAATTCGCCGCGGCCTGCGGTGTCTCTACCCCATCGCCGGATGGCACCGAGCTCGTCTGACGGGCACGGTCAGACGACATCGAAACACACTGCACCACAATGGATTACAATCGGTCATCCGGCCACGTTGACACGGCTCCCACAACGGCGTGTACTGGGGGTACAGGGCGCGCCACCCGATGATCGACAGCTTCTCCCTGTTCGACCACCAACGGCACAGGGACTGCAGAAGTGAAGTTCCTTTTCGGGATCCCGGTCAGACGGGTGGCGCAGCTCGAAACAGTGATCGCCACCCCGCATTGGGCAGTGCGAGTTTGAAGATCGTCCGCAGCGTCTGCAGATACTGGCGGGCCAGAGAACCGCTGGTGTAGGGCAAGTTGTACTTGTCGCACACGTCGCGCACCCGCACGCTCACCTCTGCCATTCGGTTGCTCGGCAGATCCGGGAACAAGTGGTGCTCGATCTGATAGCACAGGTTTCCACTTGAAAATGCCAGCACCGGACCGGCTTTGAAGTTCGCCGCACCCAGCATTTGTCGCAGGTACCACTCGCCGCGGCTCTCCTCCTGCAACGTTTCCGGGCCGAACCTCTCCGCGCCGTCGGGGAAATGACCGCAGAAGATCACCAGGTACGCCCACAGATTGCGCAGCACGTTCGCACCCAGATTCGCGACGAGCGTCCGCTTCCAGCGCCGCAGGCTCAGCGCCGGCAGAATGATGTAGTCCTTGGTGAGCTGGCGCCCGATCTTGGCGCGCAACAGTGCTCGCGCGGCGTTCTTCCCGTCCTCGGTGTCCGCCCGGTCCCGGGCCGAGTAGAAGTCGTGTAGCGCGATTCCCCACTCGAAGATCATGGCCAACAACACATTTCGCAGTGGTTGCACCAGGTGCTGAGGTTCCCATTGCTGGTCACGGCTCATCCGCAGGATGCCGAAGCCGAGGTCGTCGTCCACGCCCAGCACGTTGCTGAACACGTGATGGTGGTAGTTGTGCGAGTAACGCCACTGCGCAGACGGGCCCACCATGTCCCACTCCCAGGTGGCGGAGTGAATCTCGGGATCGTTCATCCAGTCCCACTGACCGTGGCCGACGTTATGCCCGATTTCCATGTTCTCGACGGATTTCGCGTAGGCCAGCGCAGCCGTCCCAGCCAACAGGCCGGTCTTCGACCGGGTGCCTGCGATCAGCAGCCGTGCGACCACCTCGAGCGCCCGCTGGAACACGATGGTGCGCCGAATGTAGGCGGCGTCCCTTGCCCCCAGCGACTCTTCGATGTCGCTGCGGATGGCGTCGAACTCGGCACCGATCGCGTCGATGTCCGCACGGCTCAACTTCGCGTACGCCGCAATATCCCTGATTGTCAGAATTCCCGGTCCGTCTGTGTACGGCGGCATAGTCCGGGCCACCTGGATGAAAGTACTTTCAGCCTAAGGGGTGATACCGATCCCTGCCACCACACCAGGTCGAGCACCCGTGACCGGTGCCCATGCTGCGCTATGCGCGCAATGCGCCCAGCAGTTCGGGCAGGGGAACGGTGGCGATGCGGATGGCGGAGTCACCGACCCCGAACGGCAGCACCAAGGTGCCGGCGTGCACGAGCGCGCCACAGGAGTACACGACATTGGGCACGTAACCGTCGCGTTCGTCGTCCGCCGCACTCAGCAGCGGTTCGGTCAGCCGACCGAGAATCCGGGTTGGATCGTCGAGGTCGAGCAGAAGGGCCCCGATCCGGTAGGTGCGCATCGGGCCGACGCCGTGAGTGAGCACCAGCCACCCATCCTCGGTCTCGATGGGTGGACCGCAGTTTCCCAGCTGGAGCGCCTCCCAGGCCTGTGTCGGCCGCTGGCACGGCAACGAGCTCGTCCACACCGCCGGGTGGTCCGAATAGGCGATGGTGTTCGATTCCCGGTCGGATCGCGACATGGCCGCGAATCGTCCGCCGATCCGGCGCGGAAACAGGGCAAGTCCCTTGTTCGCGGCGGCCCGTCCGACCATCGGCACAGAAGTGAACGACCGGAAATCAGTGGTCGCAAGAAGCTGTTGGCTGATCTGCGAGCCGCTGTACGCCGTGTAGCTCGCGTAGTACCTGACCGCACCGTCGTCGTCGACGAACCGCACGAACCGCGCGTCCTCCACTCCGGCGGCTTCAGCACTGGTAGCGGGCCACAGCACGCGTTCGGAGAGTGCGGTATCGCCGGAGAACTCGACCCCGTACGCGCGGTCCGCGATCGCTCGGATCGACGCGATCGTCGCCGGTGCATGCCTGCGGGTGCTGCGAT
The DNA here is from genome assembly GCF_004762045.1 of Mycobacterium sp. DL99. Lineage (GTDB taxonomy): Bacteria > Actinomycetota > Actinomycetes > Mycobacteriales > Mycobacteriaceae > Mycobacterium. Next base: position 1,302,515 of record NZ_SJOM01000007.1, on the reverse strand, counting down.
GTCGCTGCAACTGCTCCAGCCGCTCATCCAGGTCGGCACGGGTGAACCGATCGCCGAGCGCATCGAGCACATAGTCGGACGCCTCGCCGCCATCGTGCAGCCAGGCCAGCTCGCTGCGGAACACATCCGCATCGAGGAGTGTCGGCACGGTCGCACCGGCGGAGGCGAACGGTACCGGGTCGTCGACCACGACGCCGCCGTCATCGTCCACGGTGCCGGTCCGGAACCCGATCGAAGACCGGTGCCCCTCCCCGATCCCCCGCACACTCATCACGAATCTCACACTGCCTGTGGCGGTTCCGGATTGGTCCGGGTGCACGACGATACTGGGGTTGCACAATGCGGCACCCTCGATCGCGTATTCGTTGGTGAACACCGCGCCGAGCAACAACATTCGAGACTCGGACAGTTTCGAACCGGAAGCGAGCCGGTCGGCCAGTTCGGCGGCGTGACGCCGGAACGTGTCGATGAGGCCGCGGTGGCGATCACCGTATCCGAGAAGGACGTCGTCCAGCGCCGACAGCACCTGGGTCTCGTCCAGATCCAGGATCCGGGTGAGGACCTTGCCCGCCCGGGATTCCTGATGCTCGAAACCCTCCTGACCCGGTACGAACAGCTGCGTGATCACCCGTGAATGGTCAGCTCTCAACCACTGCGGACTGCGCGTGAGGGCTACCGGCCGGATCGACGTCATGGGGTGACATGAGAAAAGCGTTGCGCCTGCAGAAAAGTCGAGAGCGCCGCCAGCGTCGACTCGGCACCCTGGTTGCGGTTCACCCCATCGGCGTGCAACCCGTCGAATCCGCCTCCGGTCTCGGGATCCCACATCAGCTCGCCGATGTCGTTGGCACCCTGAAACCAGGCGGCAGCGGCCCGCACGGTTTCCGGCCAGATGGCGCTCGGATCAACAGCTGCGGCGCGGGCACATGCATCCGCCAGTGCAGCGACCTCGATCGGCTGCTGGTCGAATCCCGGTCGCGGGTCATCGGCACCCCAGCCGCCGGCGGGTGTGACCGACAGGTGATCGTCGGCCGTCTCGCGCTCGACCAGCCATGCCAGCAGGTCCAGGCCCCGGTTGTACAGCGCCGAGTCGTCGATCGCGACGCCCGCGGCAATCATGGCCTCGGCGAGAACCGCATTGGCGTAGGCGAGTCGCGGTTCGGGCCAGGGCCAGGCCGGGTTACCGGTGGGCGCGGGGATACCGGCGACGTAGTCGGTGATGAGTGCGAGGGCGGCACTGTGCCCGGGTTGGGCGGAGAGCAGCTCAGCCGCTCCCAGCACAGCGAACGCCATCGCCCGTGGCCATATCGACCGCTGCTGCGCGGCACGCTTGAACTGGATGACCGCCATCTGGCGGACCATGCCGACATCACTGTGCGCAGCCGCGGTGCCCAGGCCCCACAGGCAGCGGCCCCAAGAGTCCTCCAGCGCCGGTTCGTCGACCCACGTGCCGGTGCGGTCCATACGGTTGTGGCAGGCGCCGGTGAGCGTCTGCGCCTCGTTGAGGAAGCGCATCGCCACACCCGCCAGACGGTTCAGGTCACTGTCGGGGCCGGGTGCGCGGGTGGCGACGATCAATACGCGCGCCATATCGTCCGTGCAGTAACCGTTTTCGGCTCTCGGTTCAGCCAGTCGGGCATGTTCGAAGGTGCCGCTGCCGTCCGTCATCCGCAGCAGGTGGTCGAACCGCGGAATCGGCAGGTCGGTCACTGGCGTTCCGATCGCTTGGCCAGGATCTGCCGTGCCACCGACTGGTACGAATTCGCGACGACGGACCACGACATCGCGGGCGCCAGCCGACGAGCCTCGGCGGCCATCGCGCCGGCGAGGCGCGGTTGGGTGAGCACGCTGCGCAGGGCGGCGGTGAGCGCCTCCGGATTCCCGTGCTCGACCGCAATGCCGGCCCCACTCCCGAGTAGCTCGACGGCATGCGGAAAGGCGGTAGCGACAACAGGCCGCCCATGGGCAATCGCGTCGACCAGCACCCCGGACGTGACCTGCTCGGTCGAGTCGTAGGGCAGTACCACCACAGCCGCGGCCCGGAGCTGAGCAGTCAGCGACCGCGCATCGAGGTAGCCGGAGTCGAAGTGCACTGCGTCGGCGAGGCCACTCAACCGTGCCTTCTCGATACAGAAGTCGCGGTACTCCTCACCATCGGCAGCCAGCACCTTTGGATGGGTCTGGCCGGCCACCAGGTACCGTGGTCGGCCGTTGAGCTGATGCAGCTCGCCCATTGAGTCGATGACCCGCTCGATACCCTTTCCCGGCCCGAGCAACCCCCAGGTCAACAGGGTGGGTCTGCCGCCGCGCTTGGTCTGCGCGGGTGCCGGGACCATCGCACCGTGCGGGATCGTGGTGACCTTGTGTCGGTCAACGTGGAAGCCGAGACACAGTCGCCGGTGGGCCGCCTCGGACATGACGACGACCCGGTCCGCCAGCGCCGCCACTACCTCGAGTAGTGAACGCTGGTGGGGCGTCGGATCTTTGAGAACGGTGTGCACAACGACGATCGACGGGATGTCGAGGTCACCGATGATGTCGACAATCTCGTCGCCGTCCAATCCCCCGTAGAGGCCGTACTCGTGCTGGATGACGGCAATGTCGTTGTGATTGAGCAGATCCGAACTGGCAGCCATCGATGCCTCGGATCCGTTGACCAACTCGCCGACCACCCGACCGTCGCCGGACGGCGAACCATCAGAGACTCGAACGACACTCACATCCGCACCGGTCGCGGACAAACCGCGCGTGAGCGATGCGCTGAACGTCGCCAGACCGCAAGGAGTCGGCGGATACGTGCTGAGGATCCCAACCCTGAGAGAGTCGGGATAGGCGCGCACCGCGGTAGGGCCCGCCGGCAAGTGCAGAACGGACGGAGCACTCAAGATGAACCCGACATGATCTGGGCGCGAAGCACTTCCCCGGCGGTCAAGGCCGCGATTGAAACTTCTGAATCGTCAGCGCTTTTCGGCTTTGACGGCCCCATGTCTGCGTGATTGCCGATTACCCGCGGCTCGGTGATGTGCGTAATGACTGCCCTCGCTTCGGCTCGCGGCCGACATCTCGGGCTACTCCGAGCACGTCAAGACCGACGTGAATGAACTGAACCGAATTTCGCGATACCGCAGGAAAACTGATTGCTCTCCGCTAGCGCTTGGATCGATTGTGCCTAGTGACGGGATCCGGGCCAGAACCCTAGTCAACGCTGCACCACAGGCATTGTCAACTGCACGGGTCCGCCTTGCCCGGAACTGGCATCACCCGCGATACCGCTTCCCGGGATCGAATATGGGCACTCCCCCTGGTGCTGCTGTGACCCGTGTGATTGCGGATGTTCAGCGCATCCTCGAACGCTGCGCCCGGCCCCTCTGACAGATTACGATCAGCAAACACGGGCAAGGGGGTCAGATGGACGTGCAACGAGTGGTCGTCCCCGTCATCGCGGCTATCGCGCTGGCGGGTGCCGCCCTCAGCGGGTGCAGCACCAAGCAAACCGGCGACGACGGCAGTCCACATGTCGACGTCCTCGGCAGCATGCTCGCCAGCGAATCCGAGCTCAACACGATCCTGGCCACCACAGGGCTGCGCTCCAAGACCGCACTACGTCAGCCCGCCAGGCTCGACGCCGACGAGCACGCGTCGCGGCCGGTGTGCCTGGCTGTCATCGGCAATGCCATGGACGAGGTGTACCGCGACAGCGGATTCCGGCAGTTCCGCGAGTCCCTGTTCGCCGACGAGGGCGACGACCTGGAGGTCGATCAGGCCGTCACGGCCTTCGATACCCCCACGGCCGCAAAGACACTCGTCGCCCGCACGGTGGACACCTGGCGGCAATGCGCCGGGGACAACCTTACGATCAGCTACGACAGCAATCGCCGGCCCAGTACCTTCGTGCTCGGCAACCCGAGCGTCGTCGACGACATCGACGTCACCAATGAGCAGTCACCGACCAGCCCGCAGCAGGGCAGCCGCCGAGCGATCCTGGCCGTCGACAACGTCGTCGTCGATGTGCGGATCACCGGAACCAACCTGACCGACGGCCAGGTGGTGCAACTGGCCAAGGCCATCGCCGGCCGCAACGCGGTCTGAGATCCAAAATCCTTAGTGGAAGGCACCATTGATCACCGGCTGGGTGATCATGCCCTTCTCCACGCCCCACATGGTGGCGATCGTGCGGTACTCCCCGGTGTTCATCACGTGCTCCAGCGCCAGCCGCAGCGACTCGGCCAAACCGGACCCCTTGGCCACGGGCCAGCCGTAAGGCGCGGAGTCGAACACCTCACCGGCCGGCTCCAGCGCACTGCCGCTGAGCTTGATTGCGAATCCCGCGACGGGTGAATCGGCGGTCATCGCGTCGACCTCGCCGGCGATCAGCGCGGCCGTCACCTCGTCCTGATGGGTGCGCACCACTTTCTCGATGGGCGGCAGCCCGGCCGCCACGCAGGCATCCGATTTGGCCGGGATCTCCTGAGTCTCCTGAATCGTGCTGTACGCCACGCCTACTCGCAGCCCGCACGGGGATCCGGGATCGGCCGACGATCCGGCCCGCCGCGCCCACAGCGTGCCCGCCTGGAAGTAGGTGACGAAGTCGGCCTCTTTCTCGCGCTCGGCGGTGTCGGTGATCGAGGACATCCCGACGTTGAAGTTGCCGTCCTGAACCGACGGCAGAATCCCCTCGAAACCGGTCTCGCGGAAGTCGGGCACCAACCCCATCGTGCGCGCGACGGCCTTCATCAGATCGATGTCGAACCCGACGATCTCGCCGCTGGAATTCTTGAACTCGTTGGGCGCGTAGGGCACATTCACCCCGATCACCAGTCGCCCGGAGCCGCGGATCCCTGACGGCACCGTCTGCGCGATCTCGTCCACCGCACCCGTCGGCACCTGCACCGGACCGGACCCGGCTGAACCGGCCACATTGGCAACACGGCCCGAACCGTCATCGCGCAGCTGCCACACCCCCACCGCGCCCAGCGCCGCCACCAGAACGGTCGCTCCGGCGATAACAGCCACCTTCTTGGACACCCGCGCCCGGGTCGGAACCCGCTGTGCCGAATGGCGCCCCGACCGCCCGCCCGGGCGCACGGGCACCGCCGACGCGGCGCGCGCCGCAGCTGCCAGATCCCCAGCGGTCTGATAGCGCTTGGACGGCTTCTTGGCCATGCCCTTGGCGATCACCTCGTCGAAGGCCGCCAGGCGCGGATCCTTGTCGGACGCCCGCGGCGCCGGGGACACCATGTGCCCGGCGATCTGCTGCTCAAGACTGTCCCCTGGATAGGGCCGCACTCCAGTGAGGCATTCGTAGAGCACGCACGCCAGTGCGTAGATGTCCGAGCGCGGATCGGCCTTCCCGCCTTCGAACCGCTCCGGGGCCATGTACGCCAGCGTGCCCACCGTGCTGCCCGCGGTGGTCACCCCCACGTCGTCGGCGCAGCGAGCCAACCCGAAATCGATGAGATAGACGAAGTCGTTGTCAGCGATCAGGATGTTCGACGGTTTGACGTCCCGATGGACCAGCCCCACCCGGTGGGCGGCGTCGAGCGCCATTCCGACCTGCTCGACCATGCTCACCGCAGCAGCCGGCTCCATCGGCTTCCCGGTGTTGGCGAGCATGGCGCCGAGGTTGCGTCCCTCGATCAGCCGCATGTCCAGGTAGAGCCGGCCGTCGATCTCGCCGTAGCCGTGGATCGGCACCACATGCGGATCGTTGACCCCGGCCGCGGCATGCGATTCCTGCCTGAACCGCTCCTGGAAAGCCCGGTCCTGGGCCAGGTGCGGCGGCAGAACCTTGAGCGCGACGACGCGATCGGTGTCGGAATCGTAGGCCTGGTAAACCTCACCCATCCCGCCCCGACCGATCAGCTTCTGCAGCTGATAGTGCCCGAATGGGGTCGAATCCACCGTTCAACTCCTCCGGAGCGGCCAATTCGGCGTCGGCATGTCGATCGAAGTTACATCACGTTTGCCGCATGCGTCGCCCTGGATCACAACGCGCGAGCAAAAATTGTCGCCCTCGGTGACGAATGAGACCGATGTGAATTCGTAACGGTCCAGATCCCCACCAAATGCCGATATCCGCATCCGATCCCGCTACTTTGGTCGCGGGCTTTGATAGCGGGTCTCGATAACCGGCTGGGAAAGGGGGAACATTGCGCGTTGACGGACGGGACATCACTGTCACCGGCAGCCTCCTGCAACCGCCGACCCGTCGCACCAACGACATCCTGCGGCTGACGCTGGCCGCGATCTTCCTGGCCACCGTCATCACCAGCTCGCTGATCACCCGCTACGAGTGGGTGGCGCTGGAGAAGTCGATCTCCGAGATCGTCGGCGTGCTGACGCCCACCCAGTCCAACCTGGTCTACCTGGCGTACGGCATCGCGATCCTGGCACTGCCGTTCGTGATCCTGGTCAGCCTGGTCCTGGGACGCCAGTGGAAACTGCTCGGCGCCTATGCCGCCGCGGCCCTGATCACCATGCTGTCGCTGTCGATCACCGCCAACGGCATCGCCGCGCCCAGATGGCATTTCGATCTCTCGGACCGGCTCAGCTCCCAGCTCTCGCAGTTCCTCGATGACCCGCGCTGGATCGGCATGCTCGCCGCTGTCCTCACCGTCTCCGGGCCGTGGCTGTCACGCCGGCTGCGCCGCTGGTGGTGGACGCTGCTGCTGGCATTTGTCCCGATCCATCTGGTGGTCAGCGCCGTCGTGCCGGCCCGCTCCCTGCTGGGCCTGACCGCGGGCTGGTTCGTCGGCGCCCTGGTGGTGTGGCTCGTCGGCACCCCCGCCCTGGAAGTCCCGCTCGACGGCGCGGTGCGCGCGCTGGCCCGGCGCGGGTTCGTCGTCTCGGCGTTCACCGTGGTGCGCCCGGCCGGCGCCGGCCCGTTGACTTTGACCGCGCAGTCGCCGGATCCCGACTCCAGCGCCATCGTCGAGCTTTACGGCCCCAACCAACAGAGTGGCGGCGCCGTACGGCAGGTGTGGCGCAAGCTACGGCTGCGCTCCAATGAGACCGCGCCCCTGCAGACCTCGATGCGCCGCGCCGTCGAGCACCGGGCCTTGATGGCCATCGCCATCGGCGACCTGGGCCTGGCGAGCACGTCGACCATGTCGGTGGCGGCGCTGGACCGCGGGTGGACGCTCTACGCACACAACCGCAAACGCGGCATCCCGCTGGACCACAGCACCGAAGAAACCACCGTCGGTCGCGTCTGGAACGCGCTGCGCACCCTGCACGACCACCAGATATCCCACGGCGACCTGTGCAGCAACGAGATCACCGTCGACGACGGCGCCGTGCTGTTCGGCGGGTTCGGCAGCGCCGAATACGGTGCCACCGACGCCCAATTGCAGTCCGACATCGCGCAACTGCTCGTCACCACCACGGCGTTGTACGACGCGAAGGCGGCGGTCACCGCGGCGATCGATGCGTTCGGCCGCGACACCGTGCTCACCGCATCACGCCGGCTGACCAAGGCCGCGGTGCCGTCCCGGGTGCGCGACGCCGTTCCCGACGCCAAAGCAGTGATGGCCGCCGCACGCGATGAGGTGAAACGCCAGACCGGTGCCGACCAGATCCAGGCCGAGACCATCACCCGGTTCACCCGCACCCAGGTGATCCAGCTGGTGCTGCTGGTGGCGTTGGTCTACGTGGCCTACCCGTTCATCAGCACGGTGCCGACGTTCTTCTCCGAACTGCGCACCGTGGACTGGTCGTGGGCCCTGCTCGGGCTGACCGTCTCGGCCCTGACCTATGTCGGCGCGGCGGCCGCGCTGTGGGCATGTGCCGACGGGCTGGTGAGTTTCCGCAACCTCTCGATCATGCAGGTGGCCAACACCTTTGCCGCCACCACCACGCCCGCGGGCGTCGGCGGCCTGGCACTGAGCACCCGGTTCCTGCAGAAGGGCGGGCTGAGCACGACGCGTGCCACCGCGGCGGTGGCCCTGCAGCAGTCGGTACAGGTGATCGTGCACGTGATCCTGCTGATCTTCTTCAGCACCATGGCCGGGGCCTCGGCCGACCTGTCGCATTTCGTCCCGAGCTCCACCGTCCTGTACCTCATCGCCGGGCTCGCACTCGGGCTGATCGGGGCGTTCCTGGCCGTGCCCAAACTGCGGCGCTGGCTGTCGTCCTCGTTGCGCCCCAAACTCAAAGAGGTCACCGACGACCTGGTCAAACTGGCCCGCGAACCACAACGGTTGGCGCTCATCGTGTTGGGCGCCGCGGGCACGACTCTCGGCGCAGCCCTGGCACTGTGGGCCAGCGTCGAGGCGTTCGGCGGAACCACCTCATTCATCACCGTCACGGTCGTCACCATGGTCGGCGGCACCCTGGCCTCGGCAGCCCCCACCCCCGGCGGTGTGGGCGCGGTCGAGGCGGCCCTGATCGGTGGTCTCGCGGCATTCGGCGTGCCTGCCGGGATCGCAGTGCCGGCGGTGCTGCTCTACCGGGTGCTGACCTGCTGGTTGCCGGTGTTCATCGGCTGGCCGGTGATGCGCTGGCTCACGAAGAACGACATGATCTGAGGCTTTCGCGTGTTGCCCGGCGGGATCGGCGTGTCGCGGGCGGGACGGGAGTGCCGAGTTGCCCGGCTATCAGCGACTTTTCAGCGACAATCGCCACATCCACACCGTGAGCACCATGTGCCGCGCGCCCGAAGTGAACTTGTGCCACTCGAATGCATACCAGTTTCATTCGTCACAGATTTCGAGGTGCCCGGTTATCAGCGACAGTGTCGCTGATACGCGGGCACTGGACCAGTGAGACTGATGAGGTCAGCGGTGCCGGATTGGCGAAAACGGTCAGCGACAATGGGTTTGACGAGCTAGGAGTTAGCCGTGTGGCAATTGTCGCTGAAAAGTCGCTGACAGGCGGGCACATCGATCAATCGTCCGAATCGGCTAAATCGGCATGCGGTAGCCGAAATACTCGTGGTCCTCGTTGTACCCACCACGGCCCCAACCGACTTCACGGAAATCAGACACGAATTCGACCGCCTCGATCCACTTCACCTGTTTGAAGCCGAGCTCCAACTCGTTGTCGACGGCCATGCCCCGACCTCCTAGAAACAGTGCGCATCACAGAATCCACGGGAAGGCCCCGTACATCGGGAACGCGTCGACGAACGACGGAGAGTCGTTGATCTGCGCATTGCCGGGCGAGATGCACTCACTGCCGACGTTGGTGGTGGTACACGACTGCGGCGCCGGCGCAATGTGCTGACTGCCATCGGCACTCCCGCCACAGTGGCTCCCGCGAGGGGCGCGAGGATGATCGACGTCGCGGCGCCGGCCGCAGCCAGCGCGGCGGCAGAGATTATTCGCATGATCCGCACCTTCCATACGTTTATGTACGGTCACCTCAAGCTATCGCTGCGACCTGGGCATTCCCCGTGGCGAAACTGAGCGGAGGCGAGATTCCGCCGAAGAATTCCCGACATTCCGTGCACCCGGCCACCGAGGTGAGGTGCCATGATGATGAGTCATGGACGGCGCCGATCTCACCGAGTTGATCCGCCATGCCGACTCCGCGCTCGCCGGTGTCGGCAAACTCCGCGCCGAGATCGCCGACCGTATCCGCGCCCGCACCGACGAGGTGGTTACGCAGACCCTGCACTCGGCGCCGCTGCAGCACCTGCGCCCGTATCTGGCGCCCGGCGCGCGTCTCGGCGGGCTGGCCAACTCCGAGTACCGCAGGGTCGCCGACATCCACACGGTGCCCGCCCGGCTGTTGACCCAGGTTCCCGGCGTCGACATCGAGGCCGCGCAATCGGTGCAGGCCGCAGCCCAGGCCATGGCCGACCACATCCGCACCACCACCCGGCCCCGGCTGCGCGCCGGGGAGGACACCGAGCTGCTGTCCTCGCTGCTGACGCTGGCCGAGACCGACGTGCCGGTCAAGCAGTTGCGCCGGCTGATGCCGCGGCTGCGCAGCCACACCGCGTCGGATCCGCTGCTCGAGTCGGCGCGCGGACTGCTGGACCGCATCGACGATGCCCACCACCACGACGGCGACGTGTGGGCACACTACCGCGCCGACCCTCGCCCCATCGACCAGCTTCTCAGTGAATTCGCCTCCGGGACAACCGATGTGGATGCAGCCCAGGGATTCGTCGGGGCCGAGGTGGCCGTACAGGTCGAGCAGACCCCGTTGAACCGATCACTGCTGCGCACCGAATTGCGCGGATACCAGGAATTCGGCGCCCGCTACGCGCTGGCCCGCGAGCGGGTGCTGCTGTGCGACGAGCTCGGCCTGGGCAAGACCCTGCAGGCCCTGGCGATCGTGGCACACCTGGCCGCCGCCGCACAGCTACGCCACACCCTGGTGGTGTGCCAGCCCAACACCGGAATCCATTGGGCCGCAGAGACCGCCAAGCACACCGCGCTGCGGGCAATCGAGATCCGCGGCAGCGAACGCGATGCGCGCCTTGAGGATTGGAAGACCTCCGGCGGTGTGGCCATCGTGTCCTACAACACCCTGCAACGCATCAAACTGCCCGAACGCCCCGGGCTGGTCATCATCGACGAGGCACACCTGCTGCGGGACCCGAAGTCCGACCGGTCCCGGGCCGTCCGCAACGTGCTGACCTCCGATAACCGCGTGCTGTTCCTGTCCGGCGTGCCGATGCACCAGCGGATCGGCGGTTTTCGCCATCTCGCCGACTTTCTGCAACCCGACGTCGCGGGCAAGGTCGCGCCCAACGCCGGCGAACGCGGATCGATCGCCTTCCGCCGCGCCGTGGACCGGGTGTACCTGCGACGGGACTACCGCGATGTTGTCGACGAACTGCCGGTTCGGATCGCCACCGAGGAGTGGGTGCGACTCAGCCGAGCCGACCGTGAGCGCTACCGACAGTGCGTCTCCAGCGGAAACTTCAGCGCGATTCGGCAAGGCGCCTGGCCGTCGGGCTCACCGACACCGGGAGCCAAGCTGGACCGGCTCATCGAACTCACCAACGAGGCCCACATCAACGGCGCCCGGGTGGTGGTGTTCTCGCATTTTCCCGCGGTACTCGAGGTGATCCGGAAAGCCCTGCCGGGCAACATCTTCGGACCGGTGGACGCGTCGGTACCCGATCAGCAGGCCGTCGTCGACGCGTTCGCAACCGACCGCGGCCCGGCCACCCTGTTGGCCCACATCGGGGCCGGCGCGCTGGACCTGCGCCGGCTGAATGCTCCGGTGGTGTTCATCATCGCCGAACCCCAGTGGCAGCCGCGCACCGAGCGGCAGGTGATCGGACGCACCCAGCGGCTCAGCGAACTGCACACCGTGCGGGTGTACCGGCTGCTGGCCAGGGGCACCGTCGATGAGCCGATCCGTCGCCTGGCGCAGCATCCCGAGCAGGCCCCACCACATCAGGACGAGGTCGTGCGAGCCGAGCAGGCCCGGCTGGCCCGAGCGGGGCTGACCGCCAAGTTCAGTGGAACCGGTTGATGATCGGAATGCGCTCGATGATCCGGTCCCGCAGCCGCGGCTGCGGGTAGGTCACCGGCGGGGGAACATACGGCGGCGGTGCATAGACCGGCGCGGGTGCGGGCGGAACGTAGGCGGGCGCGGGCGCCGGGGCCGGAGCTGCCGGGGCCGGCGGGATCTGGGCGGGTGGCTGGTGTGCCGGCGGATTGGCGGCCTCGACCGCCTGAGCCGGCGGCGGAGCCGCGGGGGCCGGTTTGACGGCGGGCTTGTCGACCGGCTTGTGCACCGGTTTCGGTGCCGGCCCGGCAGCGGGCGCCGATTCCTGGATTCCAGCGGCGTGCGCGGTTTCCGATACCGCGCCCGGATGCAGGTGCAGCCCGATGGCGGCTGAGGTCGCGACGACGAGCGTCACCAGTGCCCCGCCGACGACCGACGACAATGCGCCGACCTTGGTCCAGTGCACCGCCTTGGCCGGTGTGGCCGCGGTGTTCACCGCGAGCGCCGCCGCCAGTCCTGCGCCCCGCGCAAACGCCAGATCGGATTCGGCCGCGGTGATCACCGCAGTCGAGACGGAATCGGCCAGCTCCGACACGATCGGACCGCAGGCGTCGGAGCCCAGGACGAACATCGCGCTGATCGGTCGGCCGGTCAGCGCCAACAGTCCGGTGATGTCGGCGACGAACGTGTCGGACCGCTCGATGCGGTCGGCACTGACGTCGTCGGGGGTCACGATCGCCACCACCGCGGCGTCGGGTTCGACGATGCACACCGCGATGTCGTCGTGCTCGGTGATCTCGGCGATGCCACTGGCCAGCATCCCGGCCGCCTCGATCTCCGAGACCGCGAAGACATTTCCGTAGCCGCGGTTATCCAGAGATTGCATGATGTGACCGGCCAGTGGCGCGGCATCATTCGTCCACGTCACGCCGATGGCATGGATACGGTGTCCGCCGTCGAGTTCGGTGTCGTCCACCAAGCCCCGCAGCAGGCCGTCGGGGTCATAACCGGCGACATCCTCGAACGAGATCGCGCCGCGATCGAGCGGACGCCCCTCGCCCGTCGTCCCTTCGACGAGCACCCACCGAACGGCTCTCGAAGTCATCGCGAGGCCGAGCACGAGATCCATACCGATCCCCCGATCTGCCTAGTCAGTCGTTGATCAGGTTACCGGTGTGACGCCGGTTACACGTGGGTGCGGCGATCTGCGCGCAAACTCCTCCGTCTGATATCGGCCCGCACCCACGCGGCCGCACACCATAAGCTCGCTGCATATGAGGTACCTCGCCGCCGCGTTGGCCACCATGTCCGTGCTCGCCGGGTGCGCAGTCGCGGGCAGGCCGACCGCGGCCCCGGTGGACGATGAATGGCGCCAAGCGGTAATGGACGCGGTCGCGGGACTGGGCACGCAACTGGGCCCGATCGGCGACGCGATGACGGCTCCCGTCACCGACTACCCGGCACTGCACCGCGCCTGCACCGATATGCGCGCCTACGTCGACTCGACACAGCCGAAAGTACTGCCCGGGCCCGACGTCCTGGTCAACGCCGCCCTCGGGGACGGCTTCGACGGCTTCCGCAGCATGGCCGACCAATGCGTGGCCTTGACCCCGGCAAACAGTGCCACCCGGTTGACGAAGTTGGGCACCACCATCGATGAGGCCCATCTCCGCATGAACGAGGGGCTCAAGCTGCTGGGCATCGAAATCCCGAAACGCTGACGGCCCACCAAACCGGCTACCACACGCGAGCCATTTTCGGAGCCACACCTCGGGGTCCCGAACGTGACAGAGACCTCAGCCAGTTAATTAGGCTTCCGTAGCGATTGTGTTCAAGAATTGTTTACCGTGTCGTTACAGTTCCTCCTGCTGTGCATTGTCGTTTTCACCGCTTTGATGTTCGACTTCACCAACGGGTTTCACGACACCGGCAATGCGATGGCGACGTCGATCGCCAGCGGAGCACTGAAACCACGTACGGCAGTAGCGCTGTCAGCGCTGCTGAACCTCGTCGGCGCGTTTCTGTCCACCGCTGTGGCCGCAACGATCGCCAAGGGTCTCGTCGACGCGAATCTCGTGACCTTGGAGCTGGTGTTCGCCGGGCTCGTCGGCAGCATCCTGTGGAACTTGCTCACCTGGCTGATGGGTATTCCGTCGAGCTCGTCGCACGCCCTCATCGGCGGCATCGTCGGCGCGATGATCGCCGCCGTCGGAGGCCATGGCGTGATCTGGCACGGCGTGGTCTCGACCGTCATCGTGCCCGCGGTGTTGTCACCACTGATCGCCGGTGTGGTGGCCTGCATCGCCAGTTGGCTGGTCTACCGGCTGATCCGGGGCCTTCCGAAGGACCGCACGATCGCCGCCTTTCGTTACGGACAGATCGGCTCGGCATCCCTGATCTCACTGGCGCATGGCACGAACGACGCGCAGAAGACAATGGGCATCATCTTCCTCGCCCTGATCTCCTACGGCGCCGTCGACGACTCCGCGACGATGCCGCCGTTCTGGGTGATCGCCGCCTGCGCCATCGCCATCGCCCTCGGCACGCTCTCGGGTGGCTGGCGGGTCATCCGCACCCTCGGCAAGGGACTGGTCGACACCGAGGCTCCCCAGGGCATGGCCGCCGAAGTCTCCTCGGCGGCAACCATCCTGCTGTCCAGTCACTTCGGCTATTCGCTGTCCACCACGCACGTCGCGACCGGGTCCATCCTCGGCAGCGGATTGGGCCGTCGCACCGAGGTGCGCTGGGGCGTCGCCCGCAACATGGCCACCGCGTGGCTGATCACCCTGCCGGCCGCGGGCCTGATCGGCGCACTGACCTACGTCCTCGTGCACGGGATCGGCGGCTTCGCCGGGCCGCTGGTCGGGTTCGTCGCCCTGATCGCCTCGACCGTGCCCATCTGGCTCAGGTCGCGTAAGCCCCCGATCGACCACAAGAACGTGAACGACGCGTGGCAGGGCAGCCTGACCGCGGTCGAGGACCGGAGCGGGAACATCGCATGAGTAACTGGATCAATCTCGTGGCCGTCGGCAAGATCCTGCTGTTCGGCCTGGCAGTGGGCGCATCCGTGCCGACCCTGTTCGCGATCGGTGTGCGCCTGCACATCGCGGGTGATGTCGCCGACGACGCCTCAGACGTCGGCCGTCGCCGTCTGCTGACGGGCCTCAGCTGGGTGATGTTCGCGTTGGTGCTGGTCGTGGTGGTCGCCGGCGTGCTGTTCATCGCCAACAATTTCATCGGCCATCACACCGGCGTCTACCTGTTCGGCGGTAACGCGCACCGCTAGGCCGGCTCAGGCCAGCGGCGCGACGGGCGCCGGTGCGGCCGGTGCCGGCGAGGGCGCGGTCGGCGAAGTCGCCGGCGGGCTTTGAGCAGGGGCCGGACCGGGAAGTGACTGCGGCGCCGGGCCCATGTGCTGGGCGGCCTGGGCGGGCTGGGCCGGCTGGACACGCGCAGGCTGCGCCGGGCCGGTGCCGCCCAATATCGCCGGCGCAGCGGGCTGGGTTGACTGCTGCGCCCAGTCGTCCTGAAGCTTGCTCGCCGCGAACGCGGCGCCCTGGTTCACCAGGCCGGCTTCCGCGTACTGCGTGTGGATGCCGAAGCTTCTGCCCTGCGGGTCGCACACCAGATCGTTGTCGACGCAGAGGTCGATGGACTTGGCCGTGTAGTTCGGCCCGACGACGACCGACGGGTTGTTGAGCACCTTCATGAATCGCGGCGACGGCTTGCCGAACAACGCGACGGCCGCCACGTGGTCCGCCACATCGGACGGCATCGGTGCGGGCACATCTGCCGGTGAAACCCCGTCCGGCACAACGCTTGCCGTCACGAACCCGATGACCGCCGCACCCTGGGAGAACCCGCCGAGCACCATCTTGGTGTCCGGGCAGTTGGCGGCGGTGGTCATGATGCGCGCCCGAGCATCAGCGATTCCTTGTACGGCAGTTGGGAAATCGGTGGTCGCCGGGTAATCGACGGGATAGACCCCCACCGATTTCGGAGCGACGTTGGCGCGCAGAGAATTGATGAACGCCTCCCCGGTGTCTCCTACGCCCGGCGCTTCCATCGTGCCGCGGGCGAAAACCACCTCTGCATCCGGACACGGTGTCGCATTGGCGGACGGAATCGCCACGTTGTTCATCACGGAAGCCGCCGCCGCCATGACGGCAACTAATCCGGCACTTCCGAATTTCCCCACCAATTCACTGTGACACAGCGCAGCATGGAGCGCGCCCCGAGAAGGCGGAGGCATAAAGGTCCCTCAAGAACCAACGAGAACTCTTAAGAAAGGAATTCATGAATGAAAGGTCGGGGGATATCGTCATGCCGTCCGCGCCGGCAGCGTTTTTCGCATCGGTGGGCTTCGATGTTGTTGGCCGGTGGCGTCGTGGTCGCGGTATCGGCAGGAATCACGGTCAGCACACCAACAGCCACTTACAGTGCTGAGATTCGGCTGGTGGGCACGACGATCGGCGTGGGGCCCTCTTTCGACGCATTCGGATTGACCGTCCCGATGTTGTTCTACGGAAGCACCATCCCGGAAGGCGACTCGTACCACACCCTCCCCTACCCCGCACAGATCAACCTCAACTACCCGATCATCTCGGATCTGCCGGTGCTGTCGGGTCTTCCGTACTGGCCGCAGTCCCTGAAACGATCCGAGGGGGTCGGCGCCGGCTACCTGCTGCAGGACATCGCCAACACGGCGGCCGGTGAGAAGATCACGATCATCGGCGTATCGCAGGGCAACCAGGTCGCCGAACTGGCGCGGGCAGCAATGGCCAAAAGCCTGAATTACGTTGCCAATGCCGAGAATTACGAGTTCGTCTTCATCGGAAACCCCTATCAACCAAACGGCGGCATTCTCACCAGATTGGCATCGTGGAGCACCCTTCCGGTACTGGGCGACATCTTCCCGCTCGGCCGTCCGGGGCCTTCCGACAGCCCCTTCAAGACCACGTACTACCAGAATCAATACGACGGCATCGCCGACTTCCCCGCCTATTTCAACGTGCTGTCGCTCGTAAATTCCTTTGCCGGCCAGGCGTTCGGGCATGCATTCCCCGGCTACGTCCTGGAGTATCCCGACGCCCCGAACGCGGTGAAGACACAGGTCGGCAACACCACCTACGTGATGCTGCCCCAGTATCTTCCGTTGCTGGCACCGCTTCGCATACCCGCATCCCTGGTCGGCGCGGAACGATTCGTCGACGCCCTGGACCCCGTGCTGCGGGTCTTCGTCGAGATGGGATACGACCGCACCGCAGATCCCAGTCACGCCCAGGAATTCAGCTGGGTCATGCCTCAGGAGAAGGTGCAGGAAGCACTGAACGAACTGCCGCGCGCGTTCAAGCAATCGATCGCCATCCTCGCCGGCGAAAAGTACACCCCCACGCTGCCCCAGCCGGTCGTCTCCGACACCGAACCCGAGACACCGGTGACCGAGCATCCGATTGTGCCGGTGGGCACCTCGCCGTTCGAGCAGGACGTACGCCGCGCGGTGGAGGACATGGCGGCAACGTTGTCGAACGCCACCCGGCCGTTTGCCAAAGTGCTTCAAGCCATCGGCGAGGCGACGAGGACACAGAAGACCATTGAGCCCACCGAGCCCACCGAGCCGACCGACGCCGTCAACGCGCCGACGTCACTGCGCGCCCCGAAGACGCACACGCAAGTGGGCTCGCCCCGCAGCGATTCGGTGCAGCGGTTGAGGGCGGCCCTGCAGGCGAAGGGCTCCGACCGGGATTCCGTTCGCTCGATTGTTCGCTCGTCGGTTGGCTCGGCTGTCGGCGCGGCCAAGGCCAAGAAGGCCGCGAAGTCTGCACCCGCTGAACGCCATCGCCCTTCGGATCGCAAGCGCAAGCGCGCGGGCTAACCGTCCGACCTCGGGATACCGACCGCACTACACTCCGGGCCATGGATAGACCGCCGGCGGCGCCCGGCGCAGGCACAACGCCGGGCCAGGCTGCAAAGCCCCGCGGGCAGCGCACGATCCGCGGACTCGACGCCGAGCAGCGTCGTGCGTATCGCCGTGAGCAGTTGTTGACGGCGGCCTTTGACCTGATTGCGCGCGACGGGTATGCCAACACCTCGATCGAGCAGATCTGCCAGACGGCGTATGTCGGCAACAAGGCGTTCTATGAAGTCTTCGACAGCAAAGAAGACTGCTACCTGGCCCTGCTCGCCCAGATAGCAGCACGGATCGAGAAGCAAGCGGTCGAGGCGCTCGCCGATGCGCCGGACGATCCCGACGAAACCGTCCACCGACTGTTGTCGGCCTTCGCCCACGCTCTCGTCGACGACCCCCGGGTGGCTGTGGTCGCCTTCGGGGAATGTGCCGGCATCTCGCCGCGCGTCGAGCGGCTGCGCCGCGAGAATCGCCGCTGGACTGCGGCGTTTCTCGAAAATCTGTGGCGGCAGCGCGAGTTTCCCTGCCTGCCCGATACGGGCGCGGTCGACTATCACGCCTTGGCGGTGTCGACCGTGGGCGGGCTGTTCGAAAGCGTGGCCGACTGGCTGCACCAGCGGGAGACCGACAGCGCTTCACCGCCGACCATCGACACGCTGATCGGCAATCTCGCGAGCTTTGTGGCGGTGGTTCGCGCCGGGATCGCGGCGTCCACCCGCTGAATCTGCAAACCCCGGTTTGCAACAAGAGCCCTTGTTTCAAAAAGCGACTCTTGTCATTCATCTCTACCCACTGGTAGCTTTCCGGCAGCATGCGAAGTGGCGCACGTCACATTCCGCTGTTGACGTGCTGGTCGCAGGCTCAGATGTTCCGGCCGTGCCATCTGGACGGCCGACTCACCACGATGAGGAAAGAAGGAACAGCATGCGGGGTTGGGGTCGGGGGGAGTCGTCGCGCGGTGCGCGCCGACAGCGCGGTTCACGCCGTTGGGGGTCGATGTTGCTGACCGGCGGCGTCGTCGTCGCGGTATCGGCGGGAGTCACGGTCAGCACCCCGACGGCCACATACAGCGCCGCCGTTCGACTGATCGGTACGACGATCGGCGTCGGGCCCTCCTTCGACGGATTCGGGTTGAGCATCCCGATGTTCTTCTACGGGAGCACGGTGCCCGAAGGCGACTCGTTCCACACAGTCCCCTACCCGGCGCAGATCAACCTCAGCTTCCCGATCATCTCCGATCTGCCTGGGCTGTCCGACATTCCGTACTGGCCGCAGTCGCTCAAACGATCCGAGGAGATCGGGGCGGGCTACCTCCAACAGGACATCGCCAACACCCCCGCAGACGACAAGGTCACGATCATCGGCATGTCGCAGGGTACCCAAGTCGCCGAGATCGTGCGCGCCAGCATGGCCAAAGACCCGAATTATGTTGCCAACGCCGACAATTACGAGTTCGTCTTCATCGGCGACCCGTACCAGCCCAACGGCGGCATCCTGACCCGCTTCACCTCGTGGAGCGATCTGCCCGTGCTCGGCGACATCTTCCCGTTCGGCCGGCCGGGGCCGTCCGACAGCCCCTTCAAGACGACCTATTACCAGAACCAGTACGACGGATTCGCTGATTTCCCGGCATATTTCAACGTGCTGTCCGTCGCGAACGCTGTTGCCGGGATCTTGTTCCAGCATGTCTTTCCCGGCTACGTGCTGGAGCACCCTGACGCACCCAACGCCGTCACCACACAGGTCGGCAACACCACCTACGTGATGCTGCCCCAGTTCCTGCCACTGCTGGCACCGCTGCGCATTCCCGCATCCTTGATCGGCGCGGAACGATTCGTCGACGCCATGGACCCGATCCTGCGGGTGTTCATCGAAATGGGCTACGACCGCACCGCAGATCCCAGTCAGGTCAAGGAGTTCAGCTGGGTCACGCCTCCAGAGAAGATCCACGAGGCACTCAACGAGCTGCCGGCGGCGTTCGCACAGTCACTGGCGATTCTGGGCGGCGAAAAGTACACCCCCACCCTGCCCCAGCCCGTTGTGTCGGGCACCGAACCCGAAACACCAGTGACCGACCATCCCATCGACCCGGTGGGCAACTCGCCGTTCGAGCAAGGCGTGCGCCACGCGGTCGAGGACGTCGCGGCAGCGCTGTCCGACGCCACCCGGCCACTGGCCAAGGTGCTGCAGGCGATCGGCAGCGCGACAGCGCCGCACAAGACGGTTGTCCCGGCCAATAGCCCCGTTCCGGCAGAAATCAAGGCGGACAGCACTGTTGCCGCCACGGTCGAGACCGGCAACGAGACGAAGTCAACATCGATCGGTCGTCCGACGCTGACACGATCGGACTCCCCGCGCACCGACTCGGCGCCGCGGTTGAAGGTGGTCCGCGACACGGACGATTCGCAGGCGCGCGACGGGAAGGCTTCGCCCGCCGGCGAGTCAGCCCATGAGTCCGCGCCGAGCGCCGGGTCGGACAGTGACAAGCCAGACCGGACGTCCGTTCGCGCCGCGAAGCGTGCGGCCAAGCAGGCCGCGAAGTCGGCGGACACTCAGAACAACCGGCCCTCGAAGCACGAGAGCGCGAAGGCCGGCTAACGCTCTGACGGCGGGCGCTGCGGACGACGCTGAATCCGCAGCGCCCGCGTCGGAACCTGAAGATCGGCGGTCGGCGGGGCGGCCAGCACCGTCGTCGAATCCTCTTTCAGGCGAACGATTCTCGGGACGGACGCCGCCCGGGGTTGCCGAACGATGGTCGGCGGTGCGAACTCTTCGACGGCAGGCTTCGACGGCACGGCCTCCGTCGGTGGCTCGGGCACCCGCTTGGCGGAACGGGTTTCGCGTCGCACCAGGTAGCCGGCGAACGGCCCGGTGAACACCATCACCGCCAGCACGAGCAGGCTCAGCACACACACGGTGACATCGAAGGTGCTGGTGATCTGCTGAGCCAGGTTGTTGCCGTAGATCGCCGCGGGCGCCGGACCGGCGTAACGCGGCGCCAGAGCCACCCCAATGGCCACGTTCGCCACGGTGAAGACGAATAGCACCGCGCTGAAGGCGGCGGCCACGGTCGTCGAGGTCAGCCCCTGGTCGAGCTGGCGATGCAGCCACCGTGCGACCAGTGCGGTGACCAGGTTGAACACCGTCATCGCGACGGTGTCGTACGGCGCCCGAGGGAGGTCGAGTGACAGGGCGATCAAGAAGTCGACGATCCGCAGCGCCGCCGCCGCGAACGCCCAGAAGGCGATGAGCGTCAGGCACTTCTGCGCGGCACCGCGGTAGGCCCCGATGGTCGGCGGCTTGATCAGGAAGACGGCGTACAGCGTCGTCGGCGCCACGATCGCGGCCGCGGCGGCCCAGGCGAGGTAGCCCTCGTAGCCCACGGCCGCCGTCGAGGTGTTCTGGGCGATGCCGTGGAAGGCGTCGATATCGCGGCCGATGCCGGCAAGCCACACCAGCGTGGCGGCGATCGCGCCCGAGACACCGACGGCCGTCGTGGCCAGCCGTGCCGCCCCGGTCCGCTCGGTCAGCCAGCGTGAAGCGATGACCAGCGCGATCATCGCCTCCGCGCCGTACAGCAGGGTGGTGACGATGACGGCGATGTCGTGACCGCCGAACTCGACCTGGGTGACGAACAGGTACCGCAGCCGCCAGTAGAGGTTGAACGCCACCGACAGCGTCGCGAGCGCGATCGAGAGGAAACCGATCACCCGGGCGATGGCGTACCAGCGGCGAAACTTGTTGTCCTCGATCGTGATCGAGGTGATGGGCGGCTGCGCGGCCAGCAGTGCACCGGCGAGGCCGAGCAGCATGCCCGGCCCCACCCCCGGCGGCACGGCCCCGGTTCCGCCGCTGCTCACCGTCTGCGCCAGGTGGTAGCCGACAAAACAGATGACCACCACGAGGTAGGCGACGCTGAGCACGAGCCGGATGCGGCTGGTTCGACGGACGTCGGATTTGGGGCCGGCCAGGCGGAACGGACCGAGGTGCGGGGCGAGCGCGGCACCGATGGCCAGCAGCGTCACGACGGCCAGCACGCCGAACGTCGACCCGGCACTGCCGGGCACCCCGAGACCGAATTCAAGGTTCCACGGGAGCAGCATCGCGACGACGAGCAGCGCCACGGCGAGGCCGTCACGCACCCGGTTGGTCCGGCTGGGTACGTAGCCGACCCGCGGGGGCCGCTCCACGACCCGAGCGGCCGTCGTCGCCACCTGGATGGTGGCGGACGCGTCGTAACGTTCGTCGCTCACGTACCGATTCCTCTCTATGAGTGACAACGCAACGGGACTCAACCAGCGTGCTCACTTTTGCCCCGACGCACAAGCAGCGCAGGCAGCCGCACCGTTTGACCACCAAGGGGTGTCGCAGCTGTGCGGTAGCTTGGATTTGTCCGTCGGGGCTCGAACAACATGCACGAAGCAAGGAGTGGAACCGTGGACGTAGTCCTCGGGGTGGCGGTCACCGGGCGTGTGGCGCGCTTGGCCATGATCGGTTCGCCCGCGAGTGGCGGCCAGGTTCTGGACCAGTACGCGCTCGATCTGCCCGACGACCTGGTTGCCGAGATGTCGGAGTTGGCCGAGACCATCATCGGCACCTATCGCGCGGTGACCGAGTCCGGTAATCAGGTCGCCGCGACCCGGCTGTGCGTGCCCGACGACTCGGCCGCCGATACGTTGCGCCGGACGGTGCTCGACGCCGGGGTGCCCAACGTCGAAGTGGTGACCGAAGCCGAGGCCGCCGCAGCCCTGGCGCGCAGCGTAGGTGCCGACGCCGCACTGCTGCTCGCCGATGACGACACCGTGTCGCTGACGACGGTCGGCCAGAGCAGCGAGACGCCCGCGTCGACATTGACGACATTGGCCACCATGCCGATCGGCACTGCCGGGCCGGCCGCCGCGTGTGCAGCCGTGCTGCACCGGGTACCCGCTGGCGAAGCCCCGGGGCGCGTGCTGTTGGTCGGACAGCGCCTCGATCTTGATTCCGTTGCGGCAGAGCTTCGTTCGACCGCACCGGTGGAGGTGGCACCGGACGCGGGCTACGCGATCGCCCGGGGTGCGGCCCAACTGGTCGGCGATGTCGCACCGGCCGGCGCGGCCACCCAGATGGCACCTGCCCTCGAGGCGACGCAGATGGCACCTGTATCGGAGGCCACCCAAATGGCTCCCGCCGCAGCCGATGCCACGCAGATGGCGCCAGCTGCCGCTGATGCCACGCAAATGGCTCCTGCCGCCGCCGATGCCACCCAGATCGCACCCGCCCGTGGGGACGCCGCCGCCGTCGGGCCGGACCTGGCCTACTCACAGGCGGCCGATGACGAGCCCTGGGCCGACGAGATGCCCATGGACGCGGTCAACGAGTTCGTCCCCGAGCAGGAAGACGACCCGGATTACACGACCGTCATCGCGCCGCCACCGCCGCGGATGCTGCTGATGGGCAGCGCCTTGGCATTCGTGGTGGTCAGCTTCGCCACATTGGCCGTCACCGTCGCGATCAATGTCCGGCCGACAGCCGATGTGCGGGCCCAGCCCGCGCCCACCCAGCAGGCGAACACCGTTCCAGGTAACTACCTTCCGCCGGTGCCGCACGAGCCGGATCCCGTTGCACTGCCCGTGTCGGTGCTCACCCCGCCACCGGCCGCTCCGGCTGCGCCCAAGGTGCGCTCTGACACCGGCAACCAGCCGGTCAACCAGGCTCCTGCGGTGGTGCCGCCGGCCGCACCGCCGGCCGTGCCGGCTCCCCCTCCGGTCGAGATTGCACCGGGACCAGTTCCAGTACCTGTGCCCATTCCTGTGCCCATTCCGGTCCCGCTTCCACCGGTTGTGTGGCCGACTGTGCCGACGTGGGTGCCGACGACACCTCCGACGACCCCGCCGACCACGACCACCGCACCACCCACCACCACTACGGCACCGCCGACGACAACGACAGCCCCGCCGACCACGACCACTGCGCCACCCACGACGACAACGGCAACGCCGACGACGACCACCGCGCCGCCGACCACTACCGCGCCACCCACGACGACGGCACCGCCCACCACCACGGTGGCGCCGCCGACCACCACCGTGCCGCCGACACACACGTCCACGGAAGCGTCGGAGCCGACGATCGAGGCTCCGGCCCACACCGCGCCGGCGTACACCCCCCCGGTCGAACAGCCCGTGACTCAGGCTCCGGTGACTCAGGCTCCGGTCACGACGGTGGCGCCACAGTCCCCGTTTGGTGGTGACTCCCCGTTTGGTGGGTCTTCGTCCGGCGGCGGACTCTTCGGTCGCGGAAGTGGCTCAGACAGCGGCAGCCGCAGCGGCTCCGGCTCCGGAGGCTCGCCGGTGACGACGATGCCCCTCAGTCCGTAGCTCCCACTTCCTCGAAAGGAACGCCCTAGTGGCCAAGAAGCGCTGGAATGACCTGTCCCCCAATGCCAAGAAGGCCGTCATCGCCGTGGCCGCAGTCGACGCCGGGCTGCGGGCCTGGGCGCTGCGTGACCTCGCGGGCCGCCAGGCGAACCAGATCAAGGGACCAAAGTGGTTGTGGGGCAGCGCACTCGGACTGCTGAGCACCTCGGGTGTGCTGCCCGTGGCCTATCTGGTTGCCGGGCGTAGGCCCTGACCTGGCAGCTCAGGACCTACGTGCCCTTCACGTTGAGCACCTGACGCAGCTCATGCTCAACTTCGATGAGGCCGGCGGCGTCCGCCATGACGACGTCGATGTCCTTGTACGCGTCGGGGATCTCGTCGACCCACTCCGCGCCATGGCGGTACTCGATACCCTGCATCCGCTGTGCGAGGTCGTCGGCAGTGAACCGGCGACGCGCCTCGTTACGGGAGAACCGGCGCCCGGCACCGTGCGGCGCTGAGCACAGGCCGGCGGGGTTGCCCTTGCCGCGCACCACATACGAACGCGTCCCCATGCTGCCGGGAATCAGCCCCATGACGCCTGCGTGGGCGTCGATCGCACCCTTACGCGTCAGCCACACATCGCGGCCACCGTGGTGTTCCTTGCGGGTGTAGTTGTGGTGAGTGTTGATCCGCTCGACCTCGAAGTCGCCCGCCGTACGTGGCTGGTCCAACTGGGCATAACCCATCCACGCGGCGAACACCCACATGTAACGATCCATCATCTCGGCGCGGTTCTCGAAGGCGAATCGCTGCGCCCAGTTGAGTTCCCGCAGATAGTCGGTGAACTCCGGTGTGCCCTGAGGCAGGTAGGCGAGGTCCGGGTTGGGCAGGTCGATCCACCACCGCTTCATGAGCTTCTGCGCAACCTTGATGTGCTTCTGGGCGATCTTGTTTCCCACACCACGAGAACCGGAATGCAGGAACAGCCACACCCGATCGTCCTGATCCAGGCACAGTTCGATGAAGTGGTTGCCGCCGCCGAGGGAACCGAGTTGCTCGCGCCACTTGGGTGAGTGGGAGAGGTCGATTCCGCCGTCTCCTGCCAAGTGTTCGAGGTCGGCGATGCGGCCCTCCGTGAACGGGAACCGGGCGAGCGTGTCGTTGTAGTTGCCAGGCGACAGCGGAATCGTCGTCTCGATCGCGGTACGCAGGGCAGCCAGGTCACGGCCCTGAATATCGGCGGCGGTGAATTCCGTGCGGGCAGCGATCATGCCGCAGCCGATGTCGACGCCGACCGCGGCCGGGATCACGGCGTCAATGGTCGGGATCACCGTGCCGACGGCTGACCCCTTGCCGCTGTGAGCATCCGGCATCAGCGCGACATGGGGATGCACGAACGGCATCGAGGCGGTCTGCTTCGCCTGCTCGATGGTGTTGTCGTCGATGTGGCTGGCGAAGTTCACCAGCTTGTGGTCGGCGACGTGGTGGTGCGCGGTCATGACGTCGATTCTCCCGACGGTGTCGAGTCGATTATCAGCCACGGCTGCGCGGCCGCTGAAACCAATCAGGCCCCCGGGGCAGCATTTCACCGCCACGCCTGAGCGACGGCAACCCCGGTACGAGCGGCCCCTGGGACAGAGACTGTCAGGTCACCACGACCTTGAGAGTGGTTTGTCTCCTCGTGCGCGTGCGGCAACGGCGGTCGCAGAGTTGACGAATGCGGCGACCGCAGTGGAGCGGGACTGCTGCGACCAGGCGACAACCAATCTGGCCGGCGCAAGATCGGTGATCGGTCGGTAGTCACAAAGTGCCAGATCCGTTAGTTGTTCCCAGCCGTCATCGACTCGTCGATTGCGTTTTGCTGATCGACGATGCCAGCGCAGCCGCTACGACACCTAAGCCGCTGAACCGCATCCTGATTGGGCTCATCTTCACCGCCTCCTTGCGGCTTCGTCGAACCACGAATCGGTTCGAGCGAGGTCAACGTAGGGCGAGGGGCTAGCTAAGCGCTCTCTTGGCCTTATGGGTGAGCTGTGAATCGCGCTCAGGACTCTAGAACTTGGTGGGCTCATTCACCGGGAACGGGCCAGAGCCCAGGTCGGCTAACCTATTACCACAGATTGTTGTCTTGTATCCGAGACGACTAGGGGCGAGAGGGGGACGGGCTGTGGCCACGGCAAGTCGCGTGAAGTCAGCTGAGCGCGTCATGGACGTGCTGGACTTGCTTGCGCGACGAGGAGTTCCGATGGCGACCATGGAGATCGCGGAGACGCTGTCCCTGCCGAAAAGCACCACCCACCATCTGCTCAACGTCATGCGGGAACGCCGCTTCGTCTCGTACTGGCCCGATCAACGAGCCTGGACTCTGGGCGTGTCGGCCTTCGAGGTTGGCGCGTCCTATATGCGGTCAGGACCACTACATCGCGCCGGCCAGCGCTACATGCTCGCCTTGACCAATGCTGTCAACGAAACATCACACCTCGCCGTACTGCAGGGCACCGACGTCATCTACCTGGACAAGCGCGAGCCCCTGACACCCGGCGTTCGACTGGT
Organism: Mycobacterium sp. DL99; assembly: GCF_004762045.1. Classification (GTDB taxonomy): domain Bacteria; phylum Actinomycetota; class Actinomycetes; order Mycobacteriales; family Mycobacteriaceae; genus Mycobacterium. The sequence continues at coordinate 1,276,304 of NZ_SJOM01000007.1, read as the reverse complement.
GACCGAGGTCGGTTCGCGGCTACCGGCACATTTGACCGCGGTGGGCCGGGCCATCCTCAGCCGTCTGGATGTCGAGCAGCTCTCGACGCTGTATGACGGCTACGCCTGGCAGTCGCGCACAGGCGAGGGGCCAACCTCGTTGTCGGCGCTGCGCGAGGTGCTCCACGAGGTGCGCGCCCACGGCTACGCCCACGAACAGGGCACCACCACCTCAGGTATTGACTGCATCGCCAGCCCCGTGCTCACTCGCGACGGCCGCGCTGTCGCGGCACTCGGCGTGGCGTACATGTCGGCCACCAAGACAGCCGAACAGGCTGCCGAGATCACCAAGACGGTGGTCGCTACCGCAGCAGACTTCTCGGAAAGCTTCGGCGCGCGGGTGAATGAGGCGCCGGGCGATGGAGGCGCCTCCGGCCTCGCCTGACCATCGCCGGGCACGCTATTCCACTTTGCCATTCCACTTTGCCCCCGAGTCTGGTAATCAAGACTCATGTCTTGGATCACAGATCCCGGTGGCGGGCCGGCGCAAACCACAGCCTTGCTATTGGGCGAGAACTTGTCCCTGAGCGTCGGCACGCGCGAGCTGACCGACCTGGCCGACGGTGACGTCCTCGTTGACGTCGACTATGCCGGGATCTGCGGATCGGACCTGCACGTGCTGCAGACGGGTGACTGGGTGGCCTACTGGCCGGCCACGTTGGGGCACGAAGTGGCCGGGCGGGTGCGCCAGTCGCGGCATGCGAGCTTCGCCGCGGGCGAAGCGGTGGTGGCCGATTCACGGATACCGTGTCGTGTCGTCGATGGCCGCCAGCAATCCGACCGCTTGGCCGAGGATCTCCAATGGCTCGGCGAAGCCCGACCTGGCGGCTACGCCGGGGCCATGGTGATCCCCGGCGACAGCCTCTATCGCGTGCCGCCCGGTCTGAGCACGGCCGATGCCGTGCTGGCCGAGCCGCTGGCCGTCGTCATGTGCGCCATCGACCAGATTCCCGTCGACCACCCCGAGACCGTGGGCATTCTCGGTTACGGTCCGATCGGGGCGCTGGCCCACGCCGAGGTCGCACGCCGGTGGCCGCACGCCGCCGTCACCGTGGTCGAGCCGAACGCCCTACGCGCCGAGCTGGCGCACACCCAGGGTGCTCGCGTCGGAGTACTGACCGGGACGGACCGGTACTCCGTGGTGATCGATGCCGCAGGTTATGACGGCTCTTTGGAGACCGCCATCGCCGCCACCGCGTTCGGCGGCTCCATTCTGCTCATCGCGCTGGGCCACGCATCGGCCACCGTGTTGCCGGCCACAATCGTCGAGCACAGCCTGCACGTCGTGGGCAGCGTCGGATTCGACGACCACCACGTCGACGAGGCGCTCGCCGCCCTCGCCGAGAAGCCCGAGCGGTACAACGCCATCGTCACCCACACCGTCGACCTCGCCGAGATCCCGTCCTTCATGACCGACGGTGGCATGCGAGAAGCCATCAAAGTCCTGATTCGGTGCACCGCATGACCACTCCACGGCGCTACCTGATCACCGGCGGCACCAGCGGCATCGGCGACATGTGCGCCCAGTACCTCAGCGCCGAAGGCCACCAGGTGTGGGTGACCGGTACCAGCGAACAGTCCGTCGCCGCCGCCCTCGGACGTGGCGCTGCCGGCGGCAGCATCTGCGATGCCGCGGATGCCGCGGCCGTCCATCAGACGTTTGACGACGCCGCGACAGCGTTCGGAGGGCTCGACGGAGTTTTCCTGAATGCCGGGATCGACGGGGAGGGTAAACCCGCCGAGCAGCTTGATCCTGCGACCTTTCGCCGGGTACTCGACGTCAACGTGCTCGGCATCCTGCACGGAGCCCAGGCCGCGCACCGCGTCCTGACCCGGCCGGGGGCCATCGTCGTCAACGCCTCGGTCAACGCGATGCGACCCGAAGCGCACTTCGCCGACTACAACGCCAGCAAGGCCGCCGCGGCCGCGCTGGCGAGCACCTTGGCCCAGGAGTGGAGTACCGACGGCCTGTGCGTCACGTGCGTGTGCCCGGGTTATTTCCGCACCAACATGACCGCCCAGTACCTCGACGATCCACAGGTCCGGGCTGAGCTGCTGGCCCGCATACCGGCGGGCAGATTCGGCGAAGCCGCCGACATCGGCGCCACCGTGGCCTTCCTGCTCGCCAACCAGGCCCCGTTCCTCAGCGGTGCGACTATTCCGATCGCCGGGGCCAGCAACATCTAGACGACGCTGTTGCCCGCCAGGCCCGCGCATCCGGCGCGCGCCTGGCGGTTCGCGTCCCGCCGCATTCCAACCCCTTCAGAATGTTCCCCGATCCGTCGTCGAGTCTTGCATTACAGATCAATGTCTCGTATACAAGACGTGCGGCGAGTGTGACGCTTGCCTCACCTACAGTCACCGAACCAATGGGAGTCATGCACATGTCAACCGACCGCCCCATCCTCGAGCGCGGCCTCTGGCAGGAGATGTCGACCGCAGACCGGGCCGATCTCATCGACCGCGGCAGCGCCAAGATCTTCGACCCCAACCTGCGCGAAGGCGTGTTGGAAATCATCGAAGACGTCCGCCAGAACGGTGACGCCGGCCTGATCCGCGCCCTGGAAAAATGGGACAAGATCTCCATCACCCCGGATCGCATCCGGGTTTCGCCCGAAGAATTCGCCGCGGCACGGGAGAAGATCAGCCCCGAACTGCTCACCGCGATCCGGGACCTCCTGGCACACCTGAAGTCGTTCAACGAACAGCTCACCGCTCACGGCGACTGGAGCTTCGAAAGCGAGCCGGGTCTGATGGTCGGCGAGAAGGTGACCCCGATCGCCAGCGCCGGGTTGTTCGTGCCCAGCGGCAAGGGCTCCTACCCGTCGGTGATGGCTCAGCTGGGCGCCCCAGCGGTGGTGGCAGGTGTGCAGAAGATCGCCGTGGTCGTGCCGCCCATCCCCGGCGGGGACGGAGAGGTCGACCCGGCCGTTCTGGTCGTGGCCGACGAATTGGGCATCCACGACGTGTTCCGCGCCAACGGTCCGGCCGGTATCGCCGCATTGGCGTTCGGCACCGAGAGCGTGCCGCAGGTCCACAAGGTCTGCGGACCTGGCAGCCCGCCGGTCACCTGCGCCCAGGTCGAGGTGCAGCGCTACGGCACCGTCAGCGTGATGCTGCTGGGTCCCAGCGAGTCACTGATCCTGGCCGACGACTCCGCTGACCCGTACCTGCTGGCCGCCGACCTGCTCAACGAGGCCGAGCACGGCGCCGATTCCACGAGCGTGTTCGTCACCGACAGCCAGGCCCTCATCGACGCGGTCCAGGTCGAGGTCGCCAAGCAGCTGCTCGATCTGCCCGACAACCGCGCCGAGTACGCCCGTCAGGCACTGGGCAAGAACGGCGGCGCCGTCCTGACCACATCAGTCGAGGAATCCGCCGAAGTCGCCAACGCGTTCGCCCCCGAGCACATGCAGATCGCCGTCCGCGACGAAGACCACGCCCTGGACCTGCTGGTGGATGCCGGAGAAATCCTTATCGGTCAACACACCACGGTGTCGATGGCCAACTTCATCATCGGCTGCCCCGCCGCGCTGCCCACCAGCGGCTACGCCAAGGTCAGCAGCGGCGTCACCGCCGACGCCTTCCGCAAGCGCACCGCTGTGGCAAAGTCCACGCCCGAGGCGCTCAAACGGATGTCGGACACGGTGATCGCCTTCACCCGCCACGAGGGCTTCCCCGCCCACGAGTTCGCCGTCACCCGCCGACTGAACCGGCACTGACAGGCCGACCTCCGTGAGCCCGGCCCGGTCCTCCCCGCGGCTCACGGAGGTCACCTCTCCCACAACTCAAATTGTGCTATCCCACTTGCCTTTTCACACCACTTCCCCGATAGCCCGCGGGCGCACCGAAGGGACCACACACCATGTCCATCCTCAACCCCGAGCAGCGCTCGATCGAGTACGTGCCTCATCACGAGCGACACGGACGGGTCCGCAGCCTGTTCACCCTTTGGTTTGGCGCCAACCTGCAAGTCACCGCGATCGCCGCCGGCGCCATCTCCGTCGCCATCGGCCTGTCGCTACCGTGGGCGCTGCTGGCTAGCCTGGTCGGCAACCTCATCGGCGCGGTCTTCATGGCCCTGCATTCCGCGCAAGGCCCCATCCTCGGCATTCCGCAGATGATCCAGTCGCGCGCCCAGTTCGGCTTCTACGGTGCCGTGCTGCCGCTCATTCTGGTGCTCCTGATGTACATCGGCTACTTCGCCACCACCGCCGTGCAGGGCGGAGCCGCCTTCTCCAGCCTGACCGGCGTCAATATCGACGCCTCGATCATCGTCGTCGTGGTCGTCACCGCCACGCTGGCCATCGTCGGGTACCGCCTTATTCACGCCGCCGAGAAATGGCTCTCGGTGATCAGCGGCCTGGCCTTCCTCTATCTGAGCTACCGGCTGGTGACGGCCAACGACCTCGCCGCGGTATGGACGATGAACGACTTCTCCTGGGCGCTGTTCCTGGCCGCCGCCGCGATCGCGGCCACCTGGCAGCTGACGTACGCACCCTACGTTGCCGACTATTCGCGCTACCTGCCCGCCGACACCTCGGTACGCGCCGCATTCTGGTACACCTACGCCGGCGCGGTGCTGTCGACGACGTTCATGTTCGCCTTCGGCGCCACCGCGACCGCCGTCGCCGCCGATGCATTCGATGGCGGATCGGTGGACTTCATCGTCGCCCAGGCTGCCGGGTGGCACGCGTTGTTCTTCCTGATCATCATCGCCGGCGTCATCGGAGTGAACTCCCTGAACGTCTACGGCATGTTCATGTCGACCAGCACGGTGCTCAACTCGGTGTTCAAGATGAAGGTTTCCCCGTCGATGCGCGTGGGGCTGATCGTGGCCGTGGCCGCGGTGGCCACGACGATCGGCATCCTCGGCAAGGACAACTTCCTGATCAACTTCAGCAACTTCATCCTGCTGCTGGCTTACTTCCTGATCCCGTGGACCTCGATCAACTTGGCCGACTTCTACGTCATACGCAAGGAGCGCTACAGCATCGACGACATGTTCAAGCCGCACGGGCACTACGGCGGTGTGGACTGGCGCGCGATGACCGCCTACCTTGTCGGCATCATTGTCGAGATCCCGTTCATCGCCAGCCCCTTCTACACCGGCCCGATCGCCACTGCGCTTGGCGGCGCCGACATCTCCTGGATCCTCGGCATCTTCATTGCCGGCGGCCTCTACATCTTCCTCATGAAGAAATTCCCGACACGCGCCAACTACCCCGAACCCACCTACGCCATCCCGTCCACGCCTAGCCCGCAGGCCGACGCGATGGCCGACGAACAGGAAGCCACACCGGCATGAAGGCCCGCGAGGTACGCGCCCTCATTCAGGTCAAGCCGCCACAAATCGATCGCCGCACCGCCCGGCTGGACGCCTGCAGGACCATCGAGGATCTGCACCGGCTTTCGCGCCGACGACTGCCACGCCCCGTTGCCGACTACGTCGACGGGGGCGCCGACGAAGAACTGAGTCTGGCCAACAACGTCGCGGCCTTCCGGCGCTGGCAGTTCACCCCCAGCGTGCTGATCGACGTCGCCAACGTCGATACATCGACCACACTGCTCGGCCAACACAGCACAATGCCGCTGGGTCTGGCACCCACCGGCTACACACGGATGATCTCGGCTCTGGGCGAGCCCGCGGTCGCCGGCGCCGCCGGCCGCGCCGGGATCCCCTATGTGCTGTCCACGATGGCCTCGACCTCCCTGGAGGACTTGGCCGCTCATCGCGGAGCCGGCGACACCGACCGATGGTTTCAGCTGTACATCTGGAAGGACCGCGACCTCACCGCGCAACTGGTGACGCGCGCAGCCTCCGCCGGTTACCGGGTACTGGAGATCGCCGTCGACACCGCCGTCTCGGGCTACCGGGTCCGCGACGTGCGCAACGGCCTGACAATCCCCCCGCAGATGACCCTCAAGGGTCTCGTCGACATCGGCCTGCGCCCGGGGTACTGGACGAAGATGCTGGCCAGCCCGGCACTGGAGTTCGCCAACGTCACCAGTGGCACCGGCGGCGAGGGCTACACCATCGAGAACATCACCAAGCAGTTCGACCCATCGGTGTCGTGGCAAGACCTGGCTCGCATCCGCGATCTGTGGCCCGGACCCGTGGTGCTTAAAGGTCCGCTCGGCCCGGAGGACGCCATCCGCGCCCACGATCTGGGCATCGACGGAGTGCACCTGTCCAACCACGGCGGTCGCCAACTCGACCGTACGGTCGCGCCAATCGATCTCGTTGCACCCGTACGCGACGCTGCCGGCTCAGACTTCGCCATCTTCGTCGACTCCGGGGTGCGCCACGGCGCCGACATCGCCACCGCCCTGGCCCTGGGCGCCGATGCGGCGTTCATCGGCCGCCCCTACTTGTGGGGTCTGGTCGCCGGCGGCGGAGCCGGTGTCGACAAGGCGATCGGGCTGTTGTCGGATCAATTCAGCCGGACTCTGGCACTTCTCGGCGTCACCAGCGTTGACGAGCTGCGCAAACGCGGCCGCTCGCTGCTGCAACAGCACTGACCAATTTTTGGCTTCTTACACAGCGGCCTAGCTCCCACCAGTATCAAACAAACGAGACTTACGTCTGCAATA
>NZ_SJOM01000007.1:1142025-1269571 GCF_004762045.1 Mycobacterium sp. DL99 | reverse complement strand
CGAGCGCTAACAAATGAGTCAAATCGCGTGGTCACCGCGGAATCCCGGGCCATCGAGACGTTTCCGCCTCCCCCCTGACCGCCGGGTAAACGTCGCAGGTCGGTGCCGCATTACAGAGGTTGGTCCGGGTCACTTGTGGCTACGTCGGGCGACGATCGACGGGGATCGTCGTTCGTCGGCGCCCACCCGCCGGCAGGACCGGGGCCAAGCCCAAGCAACTTGACGCTCTCGTCACGCATGTCGACTTTCCGGATCTTGCCCGTCACCGTCATCGGGAACTCGTCCACGACAAGCACGTAGCGCGGGATCTTGTAGTGCGCCAGCTTCCCGGCGGCGAATGCCCGCAGCGCCTCGGTGTCCAGCGGCGCACGGCCGGGTTTCATCCGGACCCAGGCGCAGACCTCCTCGCCGTACTTGGCGTCGGGCACGCCGATCACCTGGGCGTCGTCGATGTCGGGATGGGTGTAGAGGAACTCCTCGATCTCACGGGGATAGACGTTCTCACCGCCGCGGATCACCATGTCCTTGATGCGGCCGACGACCGTGCAATAGCCGTCCTCGCGCATCACCGCCAGGTCCCCGGTGTGCATCCAACCCTCGGCGTCGATGGCCTCCGCGGTTTTCACCGGCTCATCCCAATAGCCGAGCATGACCGAGTAACCGCGGGTGCAGAACTCACCGGACTGCCCGCGCTCGACCGTCGCGCCGGTGTCCGGGTCCACGATCTTGACCTCGATATGCGGATGGGCCCGCCCGATGGTGCCGGTACGACGCTCCAGATCGTCGTCGACCAGCGTCTGGCACGACACCGGTGACGTCTCGGTCATGCCGTAACAGATCGCCACCTCGGCCATGTGCATGTCGGCCACAACGCGCTTCATCACCTCGACCGGGCACACCGAGCCCGCCATGATCCCGGTCCGCAGTGAGGACAGGTCGAATTGGGCGAAGTCGGGATGCCCGAGCATCGCGATGAACATCGTCGGCACGCCGTACAGCGCGGTGCACCGCTCGGATTCGACCGCGGCCAGCGTGATGCCGGGATCGAATCCCGGTGCTGGGATGACGATCGTCGCACCGTGGGTCAGCGCACCGAGGTTGCCCATCACCATGCCGAAGCAGTGGTAGAACGGCACCGGGATGCACACCCGGTCGCCGCGGTCGAAATTGATCAGCCCGCCGACGAAGAACCCGTTGTTCAGGATGTTGCGGTGGCTGAGCGTCGCTCCCTTGGGGAATCCTGTTGTCCCCGAGGTGTATTGGATGTTGATCGGATCGGTGTTGGACAGTTCACCGAATCGTGCCCGCAATTGTTCCTCGTCGGCCTGCTCGATGTGCAGCCGGTCCCAATCCAGGGTGCCGAGGAAGATGATGTCTTTCAGCGCCGGACAGTCCGCCTGCACCTCGGCCACCATCGTCACATAGTCGGAGGACTTGAACGCGGTGGCCGACACCAGGGTCCGAATGCCGGATTGCTTGAGTACGTAAGCCAGTTCGTGGGTGCGGTACGCCGGGTTGATGTTGACCAGGATCGCGCCGATCTTCGCCGTCGCGAGCTGAAGCATCACCCATTCGGCGCAGTTGGGCGCCCAGATGCCGACGCGATCGCCCTTCTGCACGCCCAGGGCGATGAGCCCCCGCGCCACCGCGTCGACTTCGTCGTTGAGCGCTGCATAGCTCCAGCGCCGCCGGGTGGCCACCTCGACCAGCGCTTCGGCGTCCGGCCCGGCCGCCACCATGCGCTCGAAGTTCGCCCCGATGGTCTCTTCGAGCACAGGCACATCGGTGGGGCCACGGTCATAGGAACTCATCGCCGTATTCATTCCACTAGATCCTCGTAACGGTATTCGGTGGAAATCGGTTCTCCCGCTTCATGAGCCGCGTCCTCACGCTTGCGCAACTCGACGCGGCGGATCTTGCCCGAGATGGTCTTGGGCAGGTCGAAGAACTCGACCCGGCGCACCTTGAGGTAGGGCGCGAGATGGTCACGGGCATAGGTCATGACGTCTTTCGCCGTGTCCGCGTTGGCTTCCCAGCCATCCGCCAGCGCGACATATGCCTTGGGCACGGACAGCCGGGTGTCGTCGGGTTGCGGCACCACCGCGGCCTCGACCACGGCCGGATGCTCGATCAGCACGCTCTCCAACTCGAACGGCGACACCTTGTAGTCGCTGGACTTGAACACGTCGTCGGTGCGGCCGATGTAGGTGATGTAGCCGTCCTCGTCACGGACGGCGACGTCACCGGTGTGGTAGTAGCCACCGGCCATCACGGCCTCATTGCGTTGCGGATCACCGAGATAGCCGGTCATCAGGTTGCGCGGGTGCGCCGCCAGGTCCAGGCAGATCTCCCCCTCGACGGCGGGCGTCGACGTGATCGGATCCACCAGCACCACCGGGACACCCGGCATCGGACGGCCCATCGAGCCGGGTTTCACCGGCTGGCCCGGAGTGTTGCCGACCAGCAGCGAGGTCTCGGTCTGGCCGAACCCGTCGCGAATCGTCAGCCCCCAAGCCTGTTCCACCTGGGCGATCACATCCGGGTTCAGCGGCTCACCGGCGCCCAGGATCTCCCGCAATCCCTCGGGCCGCTCGCCCAGGTCAGCCTGGATCAGCATGCGCCAGACCGTCGGCGGGGCACAGAACGTGTTGACCTTGGCCCGCCGCAGCTGGCCCATCAGTGCCGCCGCGTCGAAGCGCGCGTAGTTGTAGACGAAGATCGTCGCCTCGGCGATCCACGGTGCGAAGAAACAGCTCCAGGCGTGCTTGGCCCAACCGGGCGAGCTGATCGCCAGGTGCACGTCACCGGGTTTGACGCCGATCCAGGCCATCGTGGTCAGATGCCCGACCGGGTAGCTCACCTGGGAATGCTCGACCAGCTTCGGCTTGCTCGTGGTGCCGGAGGTGAAGTAGATGAGCATCGGGTCATCGACCGTCGTGCACGCCTCGAACCGCCGCGGTGCCACGTCGTATGCGTCGGCGTAGCGGTGCCAGCCTGTTGGGGTCTCGCCCACCGCGATGCGCACGTAGTCGCCCGGCACCTCGGCGAACTTGACCGCATCGGCGGCGTTGACGATGACGAACCGCGCGCCGCCGCGCGCGATGCGATCGGACAGATCCGCCGGCCCCAGCGCCCCGGTCGTCGGCATGATGATCGCGCCCAGCTTGGCGATGGCCAGCATGGCCTCCCACAACTCGACCTGATTGCCGAGCATCAACAGGACCCGGTCGCCCTTGCTCACGCCGAGCCCCTGCAGCCAGGCCGCGACGCGGTCGGACCGCTGCGCCATCTCGGCAAAGGTCACCTGCTGCTGCGAACCGTCCTCCTCGACGATCCACAGCGCCGTGCGGTCGTTGCCCCTGGCGATGGCGTCGAACCAGTCGACAGCCCAGTTGAAGGTGCCGCTGATCTGCGGCCATTCGAACTCCTCGACGGCGCGGGGATAGTCCGCGATGGTGGCAACCAGCTGGTCACGGGCACCGCGGTAGCGGTCCGTGTTGCTCGCGACGACATTCATGACAGTTATGCTCTACGTCACACTTGCCCGCCCGCTACCCCCGAAAGTGTGTACGTACGATGCGCCCCTGGTTGCTGCGGCCTCGCGACGCCGACGCGGTACGCGCCGAGCTGCGCCGCATGGCCACCGATACCGGGCTTCCGCTGGCCTTCGGTGGGCAGGTGCACGACGACACCCTGCTGTTGAGCGAGTTCTTCGGCACCCGTACCGGCGCCATGCGCGGGCTCGCGGTGCTGCCCCGCGCCGGGCTGGGCGGGGCCAGCGTGGTGTCCCGCCGTCCCATCTCGGTGCCCGACTACCGCCGCGCCTCGACCATCACCCACGACTACGACGAGCCGGTGCTGTCCGAGGGGATCCGCTCGATCCTGGCGGTGCCGGTCGTCGTCGACGGCGCCACCCGGGCCGTGCTGTACGGGGCGCACCGCACCAGCGCCCCGATCGGCGACCGCACCGCCGCCGCGATGGTGGCCTCGGCGCAGCGGTTGAGCGACGAGCTTCGGGTGCGCGACGAGGTCGACCGGCGCATGCGGATGCGCGAGACCGCGCTGACCAACTTCACCGACCAACTGGCCGACACCGAACAGATCCGCGAGGTGCACGCCGACCTGCGCCGGCTGGCGGCCGACTCCCCGGATCTGGCCGGGCCGTTGCGCGAGCTCGCCGACCGGTTGGCGGTCGCCTTGCGTGGGGACCCGCCGGCCAGCGCCCCCTTGACCGTCCGCGAGGTCGACGTGCTGGCGCAGGTCGCCCTGGGCTGCACCAATGCCGAGGCAGCCCAACGGCTTTCACTGAAGCCGGAAACCGTGAAGAGCTATCTGCGCAGCGCGGCGGCCAAGCTCGGGGCGCGCAACCGTCACGAGGCGGTCTCCAAGGCGCGGCGGCTGCGCCAGATTCCCTGACCTCTGGAGCTGCCTCTGGCAGATTGGGAGGCATGGCTCAGATCCGCCCCTTCCGCATCGCAATTCCCGACGCCGATCTCGACGACCTCAAGCAGCGACTCAACCGGACCCGATGGCCCGAGGCCGAGTGCGTCGAGGACTGGACCCAGGGCATCCCGCTGGACTACACCAAGGATCTGGCGGCCTACTGGGCCAACGAGTACGACTGGCGCGCCCGCGAGGCCGCGCTGAACCGGTTCGACCACTTCACCACCGAGATCGACGGCCTGGACATCCATTTCATCCACCAGCGATCCGGGCGTGAGGACGCGTTCCCACTGCTGATCACCCACGGCTGGCCCGGGTCGATCGTCGAATTCCACAAGGTGATCGAGCCGCTGACCGAGGCCGGGTTCGACGTGGTGTGTCCCTCGCTGCCCGGCTACGGGTTCTCCGGCAAGCCGAGCGCAACAGGGTGGGGAATCGGGAAGATCGCGCAGGCCTGGGACACGTTGATGACCCGCTTGGGCTACGGCCGCTACGGTGCGCAAGGCGGCGACTGGGGCGCCGCGGTGACGACGCAGATCGGCCGCAACGTGGGCTCGTGCGTCGGCATTCACGTGAACATGCCGATCGCGCAGCCGCCGGCCGAGGGTATCGGCGAGATGACCGAGGACCTGCAGAAGGCCCTGGCCCGGATCGAGTACTACCGCAAGTGGGATTCGGGCTACATGAAGCAACAGTCCACCCGGCCACAGACCGTCGGGTACGGACTGGTGGACTCCCCCGTCGGCCAGCTGGCGTGGATCGTGGAGAAGTTCTGGTCATGGATGGACTGCGACGGAAACCCCGAGAATGTGGTGCACCGCGATGAATTGCTCGACAACGTCATGCTCTATTGGCTCACCGCATCGGCGGCTTCGTCGGCCCGGTTGTACTGGGAGAGCCACAACACCTGGGGCGGTGGCGAATACGTCAGCCTGCCGACCGGTATCGCGTCGTTCCCGCTGGAGATTCTACGAGCGCCCCGCAGTTGGTGCGAGACCGGCTACAACGTCACCCACTACACGACGATGCCGCGCGGCGGACACTTCGCCGCCTTCGAACAGCCGGAATTGTTCGTCGAAGATGTGAAGACGTTCTTCGACACCGTACGGTGACGGACTAGCGTCTTGGGCATGGACCCGTTGATGCGTTCCCGTGCAGTGCAGGCTGTGATCTGGGGTATGCCCGCCGTCAACTTCGAGCTGCTGCGCGAAGCGGCAGCCGGAGTCGGCGCGGGCGACAACCAGGTGGTGTTCTGGTCGAAGCTGCTGGACTGGAAGAACCAGACGCTGACCCCGAATCCGGACACGCTGTACTTCTTCCCGCTGTACAACACCCAGGCCGGCCCGGTCGTGCTGGAAATCCCACCCGCAGAAGGTGGTTCGATCACCGGGTCGGTCGACAACGGTTGGCAGGAAGCGCTCGAAGACGTCGGGCCCGCCGGGGTCGACAAGGGCGCCGGCGGCAAGTACCTGATCCTGCCGCCGGGGTTCGACGGTGAGGTTCCCGACGGCTACATCCCGATGCCGTCGGCGACCTATACGGGGTTCGGGGCGCTGCGGTCCAACGTCGCATCGAGTGACGACGCCGACGTCGCCACGGCGGCCGAGTACGGCAAGCGCATCAAGGTCTATCCGCTGTCCGGTCCCGAGCCGACGGTCTTCGCCGACGCATCAGGTGCGTTGTACGACAGCACGATCCCCTACGACATCCGGTTCTTCGAACTGCTTCACCAGTTCATCCAGCGCGAGCCGTGGCTACAGCGGGATCGGGTGATGATCTCGGTGCTGAAGTCGATCGGTATCGAGCAGGGCAAGCCCTTCACCCCCGACGCTGAGCTCACGTCGGTGCTCGATGCGGCCGCCGCCGAAGCACACGACTGGCTCGACGCCAACTATCCGCGGTTCTTCGCCTCGCCGTATTTCGACGGGACCCACTGGGCCGTGCCCGCCTCGCCCGAGGTGGTCCAGGGCATGCAAACCGGATTCGCCGACCCCGCCAGCTACCCCGTCGACGATCGCGGCCTGCTGTACTCGTTCATCTATTTCAGCGCCAAACATCTTGGGCAGGGCCAGTTCTACGTCATGACGATCGCTGATGCCAGCGGCGAGCCATTCGACGGCGCCGCGACCTACCGGCTGCGGGTCCCTGCCGACCCGCCGGTCTCGCTCTACTGGTCGGCGACGGTGTACGACCGGGCGACCCACGCACTGATCCGCGACCTGCCGCACGCGAGCCGCTCCTCACACCGACCCGACCTCGTGACGAACCCCGACGGATCCGTCGACATCTACTTCGGACCGCGGGCTCCAGAAGGCAAGCAGTCCAATTGGATTCCGACGAAGCCCGACGGCCGGTTCGAAGTGCTGTTCCGGCTCTACGGCCCGAAACCCGCGCTGTTCGACAAGACCTGGACACTGCCCGACATCGAAAAGCTCTAGCCGGCACCGTGAACCGCTTGCACTGGCTGGGCATCGCCGTCATCGTCGTCGCGGTGGGCGCCGGCATGCTGTGGCTGTTGTGGCCGCAGCCCCGGCCGCCCATCGCCGCCGAGGCCACCGCGGGGCCGTACCTGGTGCGGTTCAAGGGTGATCCGCCCAAGGTCGGGGTCGGGCCACTGACCGTGGAAATCCTGGGAAGCGCAGGCGAAACCCCGACGCCGGAGTGGGTCCGTTTCGAACCACGGATGCCGGAGATGGGTTTGGCCGCACCAACGGTCGAGGCCACGCCAGAGCGCACCGATGACTACCGCGCCGACATAGACCTCTCCGCGCCGGGCCAGTGGGACATCACGGTGCGCATCGGTTCAGGCCCGCAGAGCTACGACGCCGTACTGCATGTCACCGCCAAGCGGTAGGCGCCGGCACCGTCACGCCAGCGAATCCATCCAGGCGCGGTGCAACGCGGCGTAGGCCCCGTCGGTCCGACCGATGAGATCGGCCGGTGCGCCGTCCTCGATGATGCGGCCGTGCTCGAGCACGAGTACCCGGTCGGCGATCTGCACCGTGGAGAGCCGGTGGGCGATCACCAGCGCGGTGCGGTCGGCCAACACGGTTTCCAACGCGCGCTGCACCATTCGCTCGCTCGGAATATCCAGTGACGACGTCGCCTCATCCAGGATCAGTACCGCCGGATCGGCCAGGAATGCCCGGGCGAACGCCACCAGCTGCCGCTGCCCGGCTGACAGCCGGCCACCGCGCTTGGCGACATCGGTGTCATACCCGTCGGGCAGTGTCTCGATGAAGCGGTTTGCACCGACCGCGACGGCGGCCTCCCGCACCTGCGCATCGGTGGCATCCGGTCGACCGAAGCGGATGTTGTCGGCGACCGTCCCGGCGAACATGAAGTTCTCCTGCGTGACCATCACGACGTGGCGGCGCAGTTCCGCCTGCGCGAGGTCGCGCAGATCCACACCGTCCAGCGTCACCGATCCGGCCGTGGGGTCATAGAACCGGGCGATCAGCTTGGCGATGGTGGTCTTGCCCGCGCCGGTGGTGCCCACCAGCGCCACGGTCTGACCGGCCGGCACCGAGAGCTCCAGCCCGGGCAACACCGGACGGCCCGGGGCGTACTCGAACCGCACGTCGTGAAACACAATGCCGCCCTTGGAGGCAGGCAATGTGACCGGCACCTCCGGGTCGGCGATGGCGGGCTGCAGCGCCAGCACCCCGGCCAGCTTCTCCAGAGCCGAGGACGCCGACTGGAAGGTGTTGAAGAACTGCGAGATCTCCTGCATCGGCTCGAAGAACATCCGCAGGTAGAGCAGGAACGCGGCCAGCGTGCCGATGGTCATCTCGCCGCGCAGCACCCGGTAGCCGCCGTAGAGCAGCACCGCGCCAGTGGTGAGGTTGCCGACCAGTTTGACCCCGGGCATGAAGATCGCCAGCAGCTTGAAGGTCTTCTCGTTGAGCGCCCGGTACCCGTCGGCGACGTCGTCGAAGATCTCCTGGTTGCGCGGCTCGCGCCGGTAGGCCTGCACGGCCTTGATCCCCGTCATGGTCTCGACGAACTGCACGATCACCAGCGCCGCACTTTCCCGCACCAGCCGGTAGGTCTTGCCCGACTCGTTGCGGAACCACCACACCAGGGCGACCAGGATCGGGAACGCCGCCAGGCACATCAGGCCCAGCCGCCAATCGAGCGCCACCAGCAGGATCGCGGTGCCGAACAACGTCAGCGCCGCGGTGATCAGGCTGTCGAAACCGGTTTCCAGCATGTCCTGGATGGCCTCGACGTCATTGGTGGACCGGCTGACCACCCGGCCCGACGTATACCGGTCGTGGAAGGCCACATCGAGCCGGCCGAAATGGCGGAACACCCGGCGGCGCAACTCCAACAGCACCTGCTGGCCGACCCGGCCGGAGCGCCGCAGGAAGAACATGCGGCTGATCGCCTGCACGATGACCACCGCGCACAGCGTGCCGACGATGAGCATCAGCTCACGGGCCGGGCCGCCCTCCAGAATCGGCGGGATGCCGCGGTCGATACCACGCTGCACCAGGATCGGAACCGACAGCCGGGCAGCGTTTTCCACCACGACCACCAGTGCCAGCACGGCGACCGTCCACCGGTAGGGGCGCAGCAATGACATGAGCAGTGCCCGGGCCTCACGGCGTAGCGGCACGCTCTCGTCGATAGGAAGGGTGGACGTGCCGGCGGCGGTGTTGTCGGAGTCGTCTTGTTCGTCGTCGCTCAGGCGGCCACGCCACTGTGTAGTGGTCATCGGCGCTGCACCTCCGCACTGAGATGCGGGGGCCCGCCCACCTCATCGATGGCCGCACGTTCGGCGTGCCCGCGCTGCAACCGGCCCAACTCCTCGTCGTCCTCCCATGCGCAACTGCGCTCGCAGGCGTCATCGAGTTGGTCATCGGCGGCCAGCAGGTAGCGGTATTGCGGTACCCGTGCCAGCAATTCGGCGTGTGTCCCGATGTGGGTGATCGTTCCGTTCTGCAGGAGCGCGACCTTGTCGGCCAACAGCACGGTCGATGCGCGGTGCGCCACGATGATGCCCGTCACCCCGCGCAGGACGCGCCCGAGGGCCTCCGTCACAACGGCTTCGGTATGCACGTCCAACGCCGACAACGTGTCGTCGAGCACCAGTATCTTGGGCGCCGCCAGGATCGCGCGGGCCAGCGAAAGACGTTGGCGCTGACCACCGGACAGGCTCATGCCCTGCTCGCCGATCCGGGTATCCAGCCCGAAGGGCAGGTCGTAGACGAACTGTGCGGCCGCGATCTCGATGGCCTGGCCCAGCTGCTCGTCGGTGGCATCCGCACGGCCCAGCCGCAAATTCTCGGCCACCGACATCGAGAACAGCGTGGGGTCCTCGAACGCGGTGGCCACGGCCTGCCGCAGCACGGGCAGGCTCAGCTCGCGGATGTCGCGGCCGTCGATCAGGATCTGGCCTTCGGTGACGTCGTACAACCGTGAGAACAATGCGGCGAGCACCGATTTACCCGACCCGGTCGCGCCGACGAGCGCCAGCGTCTGTCCCGGTTCCACCACGGCGTTGACATGGCGTAGAGCCCACTCGTCACCATCGGGAAACTTGAAGCCCACATCCCGCAGCTCCAGCCGGCCGCCGCGCGGCGGCTGCGACACCGGACCGTCGGTGATGTCGATGGGCGCATCGAAGATCTCGGCGATGCGGTTGGCCGCGGTGAACGACTCCTGCGTCATCGACAACAGAAAACCCAGCGAGGCGATCGGCCACACCAGCGACAGCATCATCGTGATGAAGGCGACCAGGGTGCCCATCGTGACGTGGCCGTGGCCCGCCGCGTACGCACCGAATCCCAACACCACGATCAGCGTGAGGTTGGGGATGACCTCCAGCAGCGTCCAGAACTTCGCCGAGACGCTCACCCTGGCGAACTGCGTCTCGTAGAGCTGCGTGGCCTGCTCGTCGAACCGGTCGAAGACGTAGTCCTCGCGGCCGAACGCCTTGACCACCCGCAGCCCGAGCGCGGCCTCCTCGACATGGGTTGCGACGTGGCCGGTCTGGTCCTGCGCCAGCCGCGACAACCGGGTGTACTCCCGCTCGAAATGCAGGACGGTCAGCGTGATCGGCACGATCGACACCAGCACCACCACACCCAGCGGCCAGTACATGGCCAGCAGGATCGACGTCACCACGACGATCTGCAGGGTGTTGAGGATCAGGAACACCAACCCGAAGGACAGGAACCGGCGGATCGTGGACAGATCGTTCATCACCCGCGACAGGAGCTGCCCGGACTGCCAGCGGCCGTGGAAGCTCATCGGCAGGATCTGCAGCCGCGCATAGAGATCCTTGCGGATGTCGGCCTCGACGCCCATGGTGGCACGGGCCACCATCCAGCGCCTGATGAACCACAGCACCGCCTCGGAAATGCCGACCGCCACCGCAGCCGAACCCAGTACCCACAACCCGTGCGGATCCTGGTGACGCACCGGACCGTCGATGACGGCCTTGGTCATCAGCGGAATCGCCACCGTCGCAGCGAGGCTGACCACCGCCACCACGATCATGACGATCCAGCGGGCCCGGTACGGCAACAGATAAGGCAACAGCCGCCACAGATCTGAACTGGTCCGGATCCGCTTCGGTGATGTGGCGATCGCGGGTTGACTCACTGGATCAATCTTCCCATCAGGGGCAAACGATTAACTTCATGCCGCCGGGACCTCCTGGGAGAACTGCGTGTCGTACAGCTCGGCGTAGCGGCCACCCCGGGCGAGCAACTCGCGGTGAGTGCCGCGTTCGACGCCGCGCCCGTCCTCGATGACCAGGATGAGATCGGCGGCGCGAACCGTGGACAACCGGTGCGCGATGACGATCGAGGTGCGCCCGCCCAATGCCTCGGCGAGGGCCTGCTGAACGGCGGCCTCCGAGGCCGAGTCCAGCGACGCCGTCGCCTCATCGAGCACCACCACCCGTGATCGTCCCAACAGCAGGCGCGCGATGGTCAACCGCTGCCGCTGCCCTCCGGACAGACGGTATCCGCGCTCACCGACAACCGTGTCCAAGCCGTCGGGCATGGCCGCGACCACGTCATCGAGCCGAGCCCGGCGCAGTGCCTCCCAGAGTTCGTCCTCACCAGCTTCCGGCGCCGCGAGCAACAGGTTGGCGCGGATCGACTCGTGGAACAGGTGCCCGTCCTGGGTCACCATGCCCACCGTGTCCTTGAGCGACCCGAACGTCACGTCCCGCACGTCGGCCCCGTTGAGCTTGATGGAACCGGAGTCGACGTCGTAGAGCCGGGCCAGCAGCGACGCGATGGTCGACTTGCCCGCCCCCGACGATCCGACCAGCGCCACCATCTGGCCGGGCCGGGCCGTGAACGAAATGCCGTGCAGCACCTCCTCACCGCCGCGGTCGTCCAACGTCGCCACTTCTTCCAGCGAGGCCAGCGACACCTTGTCCGCCGAAGGGTAGGAGAACCGGACGTGGTCGAATTCGACCTCGACAGGACCATCCGGCACAGGCACGGCATCGGGTTCCTCGGCGATCAGCGGCACCAGGTCCAGCACCTCGAAAACCCGCTCGAACGACACCAGGGCGCTGGCGATCTCGACCCGCGCGTTGGCCAGTGCGGTCAGCGGCGCATACAGCCGGGTCAGCAGAAGTGCCAGCGACACCACCGCACCGGCCTGCAGTTGCCCGCCGATCGCCAGCACGCCGCCCAGCCCGTAGACCAATGCCAGGGCGAGCGCCGACATCAGCGTCAGCGAGTTCATGAACGTCGACTGCAGCATCGCCGTGCGCACCCCGATGTCACGCACCCGGCCGGCACGCACCGCGAACTCGTCGGACTCGGTCTCCGGGCTGCCGAACAACTTGACCAGGGTGGCTCCCGGGGCCGAGAACCGCTCGGTCATCTGGGTGTTCATCGTGGCGTTGTACGTGGCCGCCTCGCGGGACAACCCAGCCATCCGGGTGCCGATGCGACGGGCGGGCAGCACGAACAACGGCAGCAGCGCCAACGACAGCAGGGTGATCTGCCACGAGATGCTGAGCATCACCACAAGCGTCAGCGTCAGGGTCACGACGTTGGCGACGATGCCCGAGAGCGTGTCGGAGAACGCCCGCTGCGCCCCGATCACGTCATTGCCCAGGCGGCTCACCAAGGCGCCGGTCCGGGTGCGGGTGAAGAACGCCACCGGCATGCGTTGCACGTGGTCGAACACCGCGGTGCGCAGGTCCAGGATCAGACCCTCGCCGATGTTCGACGACAACCACCTGGTCAACAGGGCCACTGCGGCTTCAGCGACGGCGATCGCAGCGATAGTGCAGGCCAGCAGCACCACCGTCGACGCCGGGCCGCCCTGCGTGATCGCGTCGACCACACGGCCGGCCAGCACCGGCGTCGTCACCGTCAGCAGCGCACTGACCACGCTGATCGCGACGAACCCGCCCAGCCTGCGATGGTGGCGCGCGGCGAACCGCCAGATCCGCGACAGCAGGCGCCGGTCGGCCAGCGCGCGGAGGTCTCCGTCGCGCGCATGGGCCTGTCTGTACAGCGACTGCCGGGCCACTGTTTCCATATTCATGTACATCACCGTAAAACCTGAACAATTATTGAGGTCAAAGACTTCCCGGGCGCCTGCGCGATTCACCGTTGTTCATCGGGCAAGATGGCGGTTATGGATAGCGCTACCGGTGGCATGGCCTCGCCCCGGGTCCTCGTCGTAGACGACGACCCTGACGTGCTCGCGTCGCTGGAACGCGGGCTGCGGCTGTCCGGGTTCACCGTCTCGACGGCCGTGGATGGGGCCGAGGCGCTGCGCAGCGCCACCGAGACCCGCCCGGACGCGATCGTGCTCGACATCAACATGCCGGTACTCGACGGCGTCAGTGTGGTGACCGCGCTGCGCGCGATGGACAACGACGTGCCGGTCTGCGTGCTCTCGGCCCGCAGCAGCGTCGACGACCGCGTGGCCGGCCTGGAAGCCGGCGCCGACGACTACCTGGTCAAACCGTTCGTGCTGCAGGAACTGGTGGCCAGGGTCAAGGCGCTGCTGCGCCGCCGCGGCGCATCGGCCACCTTCTCTTCCGAGACCATCCAGGTCGGCCCACTGGAGGTCGACATCCCCGGCCGCCGCGCCCGCGTCAACGGTGTGGACGTGGACCTGACCAAACGCGAGTTCGACCTGCTGGCCGTGCTGGCCGAGCACAAGACCGCCGTGCTGTCCCGGGCGCAGTTGCTGGAACTGGTCTGGGGCTACGACTTCGCCGCCGACACCAACGTGGTGGACGTATTCATCGGGTACCTGCGCCGCAAACTGGAAGCCGGCGGCGCGCCGCGACTACTGCACACCGTCCGCGGGGTCGGATTCGTCCTCAGGACCCAATAGCGAAATGAGGCCGCTGACCCGGATCTTCCGCCGCACACCGTCGCTGCGGACCCGGGTCGCGTTCGCCACCGCCATAGGCGCGGCGATCGTCGTCGTCATCGTCGGAACCATCGTCTGGGTCGGCATCACCAACGACCGCAAGGAACGGCTGGACCGCCGCCTCGACGAAGCCGCCGGCTTCGCCATCCCGTTCCTGCCGCGGGGCCTCGGCGAGATCCCCCGCTCCCCGAGCGACCAGGACGCGGTGATCACCGTGCGCCAGGCCGGAAACGTCTCGTCGAACTCGAACGTGATCCTGCCCGAGCTGCCCGACGGATACGCCGACACCTACATAGACGGCGTGCGCTGGCGGGTGCGCACCGTGCAGATTCCCGCCCCCGGACCCATGTGGGTGGCAGTCGGCGCGACCTACGACGCCACCATCGCCGACACCAACAACCTGCACCGCCGGGTGCTCATCATCTGTGTGTTCGCGGTCGGTGCGGCCACGGTGCTGGGCTGGGTGCTGGCCGCGTTCGCGGTGCGCCCGCTCAAACGACTGGCCGAGCAGACCCGCGAGATCGAGGCGGGCGACGAGGCTCCCGACGTCGAGGTGCGCGGTGCCAGCGAGGCCGTCGAGATCGCCGACGCCGTCAACGGCATGTTGAAACGCATCTGGAAGGAACAGGACCGCACCAAGGCCGCGTTGGCCTCGGCCCGCGACTTCGCCTCGGTGTCCGCCCACGAGCTGCGCACCCCGCTGACCGCGATGCGGACCAACCTGGAGGTCCTGTCGACCCTGGACCTGCCCGACGATGAGCGTAAGGAAGTGGTCAACGACGTCATCCGCACGCAGTCGCGGATCGAGGCCACCCTCGGCGCCTTGGAACGCCTCGCCCAGGGCGAGTTGTCCACCACCGACGACCACGTCACCGTCGACATCACCGAACTGCTCGACCGCGCCGCCCACGACGCCATGCGCGTCTACCCCGATCTCGACGTCGCGCTGGCGCCCTCACCGACGGTGATCATCATCGGACTGCCCACCGGGCTGCGGCTGGCCGTGGACAACGCGATCGCCAACGCCGTCAAACACGGCGGCGCCACCCGAGTGCTGTTGTCGGCGGTGAGCTCCCGCGAGGGCGTGGAGATCGCGGTGGACGACGACGGCGTGGGTGTGCCCGAGGAAGAACGCGTGATGGTGTTCGAACGCTTCTCCCGGGGATCGACGGCATCGAGGTTGGGCTCCGGCCTGGGACTGGCACTGGTGGCCCAGCAGGCCGAATTACACGGTGGCACAGCCACTCTGGAATCGAGCCCACTGGGCGGGGCGCGGCTGCTGCTGCGCCTGCCCGGCCCGCATTGACCACGCACCGAACACAAATCGCCCGCCTCCGGTTGTGGAGGCGGGCGATCTGCGTTGCCGCTACTTCTTGTCGCGCTGGGACTTACCGCTGTCCCATCGGTTGAACCCGGCCTCCTCGGCGGATTCGACGTCGGCGAACCAGATCTCGGCGATGGTCACCGAGTACGACGGACTCTCCGGCGAGTGATAGAGCATCGAATCCTCGTTGCCCTTGATCAGATAACCCGTCGGCGTGCCCGCACCCGAGACCCGGACCGAACCGGCACCGTACGGCGTCTCCTCGACGACCTTGACGCCGTCACCGGCAGCCTCGTGAGCACCCCCGCCGGAGGCGAACTTGGCCGCCCCGGCGGCACCGGCGGCAGCCGCACCCGCCGCCGCGGCACCCGCGCTGGTGACCTTGGGCAGCTGGGTGGTGGGCTCGTCCCCCGAACCGACCCTGGGCAGCTTGGTCGTGGCGTCATCGGCGACAGCCGTTGCAGCACCGGCCGTTCCACCAGCGGCCGCGGCCTTACCGTCCCCGGCCGCCGCCGCAGCATCGGGCCGACGCCCCAGGGCGCCGTACACCGGCACCTCCCGCTTCACCCTGCGCAGGGTCAGCGCCAGCGTCAGCACCAGCCCGAGCACGAAGGCCAGGGCCATCAACCACCAGTTCAGATCGCTCATCGTCCTGCTCCAATCTCACGCGAGCCGGGCAGTTCGGCGAACGCCTCTTCCTCACTGGTGGGCTTGACGGTCACCACCGAAATCAGCCAGGCCACCAGAGACCCCACCACGAACGCGAGCAGATACCACAACCACTGGATTACGAAGTCCATGTCGAATCTCCCTAACTGACCGTGATCTCGACGCGGCGGTTCTTCGCCATGCCTTCGGGGGTGTCATTGCCGGCGATCGGATTCGCCGAACCCGCGCCGGACGACGTCACGTGATCGGCCGCCAGACCCTGCGAAACCAGATAATCGGCAACGGCTTTGGCGCGGTTGCCGCTCAGCGGGATGTTGATGGCGTCATTACCCGAGCTGTCGGTGTAACCGGTGACGGCCACCTTTGCGCCTTCGCACGACTTGAGCTTGTCAGCCACCTGCGACAGCAGCTGCTGCGACGACGGGGCCACAGCGAACCCGTCGGTGCTGAAGTTGATCGGAGTACGCAGCAGTGCACTCACATCGCCCTGCAACGCCGCGCAGGGTCCCGGTGTGCCACCGGGAGCACCCGGTGCACCAGGAGCCGCGGGCGCCGGTGGCGCGGGGGCAGCCGGAGCGGCCGCGATCTGAATGTTGTTGACGAGCTTGATGTTCGGCCAGGCCGCCTTCGCGGCCGCCTCGACCGCGTCACGCACCTGCGCCGACGGCGCCGTACCGGTCAGCGTCAGCGTGTCACCGTCGACGCTGAAGTTGAAATCCGGAATGCCCTCGGCCGCGGCGTCGAACACCTTGCCCAGGGCCGACACATCGGGGGTGCTCACACCCGGACGCAGATTCAGGTTGTCGACCAGATTGACGTCCGCACCGAACTTTCCGCGCAGCCAATCCAACAGCGAGGCTTTGGCCGCGGCGTCGGGCAGATCACCGGTGAGGGTGAAGCCGTTGCCGTTACGGGCGATCGACAACGGCGCGAACGAGAGGTTCGGCAAATTGACATTGGGCGCGTTGAGGTCCGGGGCATTCACGTCCGGAACGTTCAATGTCGCCGTGGGATTCACATCGGGAAGCGTCACATCAGTGTTCTTGTGCGAGCGGTCGAGTCCGCCCCATCCGATCAGGCCCAGCAACAATGGAACTGCCGCCAGCGCCAGCAACCAACCCAAACCGGGTGGTCGTCGATATAACTTGGAGGCTGTTTGCCAGCCTGTGATTGTCCGAGATTCGTCCGAACCCGACATTTTGGGCACTCCTGTAGTCGACGAACAGTTATCTACAGCCGCGAAACAGGTTGACGGTAGCAGCAAATGGAAATTGACGGTTAGGTTCGGCCAATACTTTCCGAGCCCAAGGACACGTCAACGGGTGGCGAGCAGATCGATCACGAAGATCAGTGTCTTGCCCGAAAGCCGATGCCCCGAACCCGCAGGGCCATAGGCCTGTGCCGGCGGAATGATGAGCTGGCGCCGACCACCGACCCGCATCCCGGGAATTCCGTCCTGCCAGCCCTGAATTAGGCCCCGCAATGGAAATTCGATGGATTCTCCGCGATTCCACGAGCTGTCGAACTCCTCGCCGGAGTCGTATTCGACGCCCACGTAGTGCACCTCGACGTTGCCGCCGGGCACCGCCTCGGCGCCGTCGCCGACCACCAGGTCCTTGATCACCAATTCGGTGGGGGCAGGTCCGTCCGGAAACTCGATCTCAGGTTTTGTACT
This sequence comes from Mycobacterium sp. DL99, assembly GCF_004762045.1. Taxonomy (GTDB): domain Bacteria; phylum Actinomycetota; class Actinomycetes; order Mycobacteriales; family Mycobacteriaceae; genus Mycobacterium. The sequence continues at coordinate 1,252,088 of NZ_SJOM01000007.1, read as the reverse complement.
CACCGGATCAACGGTAGTCCGGCAGACTGGTTGTGTGGCCAAAGATCAGGACATCCTCGCCGAAGTTCACCGGCTCGTTGCCGAAGAGCAGGAGCTCCGGACCAAACTGCAGCGAGGGGAAATAGACGAATCCGAAGAGCAACAACGACTGAGATCGCTGGAAGTCGCCCTCGACCAGTGTTGGGACCTGTTGCGGCAGCGTCGTGCGCTGCGTGACACGGGACAGGACCCGGGCCTGGCCGAGAAACGCGGGGCCGACGAGGTCGAAGGCTATCGAGGCTGACCGGCAGGGCGTGACGTGACAGGAAAGGCGTTGGACGCCGTCATCATCGGCGGCGGGCACAACGGCTTGGTGGCCGCTGCCTACCTGGCCCGGGCGGGACGCCGGGTGCAGGTGCTCGAACGCCTCGACCACGTAGGCGGCGCGGCAGTTTCGGCGCACGCCTTCGACGGTGTGGATGCCCGCCTGTCGCGGTACTCGTACCTGGTCAGCCTGCTACCCCAACGCATCATCAGCGACCTGGGAGCCCGAATCCGGCTGTCCCGGCGCCGAATCTCGTCCTACACGCCCGATCCGGCCACCGGCGGCGCCACCGGACTGCTGATCGGCCCGCAGCCGACATTCGATGCGATCGGCGCCGGCACCGACGCGGCCGGGTTCAGCGACTTCTACCGCCGGTGCGGGCTGATCACGTCCCGGATCTGGCCGACGCTGCTGCAGCCGCTGCGCAGCCGGGCCGAGATGCGCCGGGGCCTGCTCACCGGACACGACACCGAAACCGCCGCGGCCTGGGAAGCGCTGATCGAACGGCCGATCGGCGAGGCGATCACCAACGCGGTGTCGAACGATCTGGTGCGCGGCGTGATGGCCACCGACGCCCTGATCGGCACGTTCGCCGACATCGATGATCCGTCGCTGATCCAGAACGCGTGCTTTCTCTACCACCTGATCGGCGGCGGCACCGGCGACTGGGACGTGCCGGTCGGCGGGATGGGTGCGGTGAGCGGGGCCCTGGCTGCCGCCGCAGCCGGCTTCGGTGCCGAAATCATCACCGGCGCAGATGTTTACGCGGTCAACCCAGAGGGTGAGGTGCGCTACCGGCAGGGCGGAACGGCGCGGCAAGTTTCTGCCGAGCGCGTGCTGGCCAATGTCACCCCGGCGGTGCTCGCCGGTCTACTCGGCGAACCGGCCCCCGAGACCGCCCCCGGCGCGCAGGTGAAGGTCAACCTGATGCTGCGTCGACTCCCCCGGCTTCGGGACGAACACGTCACGCCCCAGCAGGCATTCGGCGGTACCTTCCACATCAATGAGACCTTCAGCCAGCTGGCCGGAGCCTATGACGCCGCCGCCTCCGGGCGCGTCCCCGATCCGCTCCCGTGCGAAATCTACTGCCACTCCCTGACCGATCCCAGCATCCTGTCTGAGGACCTGCGCGGCTCGGGGGCCCAGACGCTCACCGTATTCGGTCTGCACACCCCGCACTCACTGGCCGCCGGCGATCCCGACCGGACGCGCGACCGGCTGACCTCGGCGGTGCTGAACTCGCTCAATTCGGTTCTGGCCGAACCGATCCAGGATGTCCTCATGGAGGACGGCGCCGGCCGGCTGTGTATCGAGTCCAAGACCACCGCCGACCTGGAACAGGCCCTCGGGATGACCGCGGGCAACATCTTCCACGGCGCGCTGCGGTGGCCGTTCGCTGAGGACGACGCTCCGTTGGAAACGCCGGCGCAGCGCTGGGGTGTGGCCACCGCGCATGACCGGATCCTGTTGTGCGGCTCGGGTTCGGTGCGCGGTGGCGCCGTCTCCGGCATCGGCGGGCACAACGCCGCGATGGCGGTACTCGAAGGCTGAGACGACAGGCTCAGGCGGCGTCGATGAGGTCGGCCAGCCCGTCCAACACACGCGCCAACCCGAACTCGTAGGCGTGCACGGCACTGTAGGCCGCGTCGAATGCCTGACCGGCCGCCGTCCCCACCCGTGAGGCCAACGGGTACCTGTCACCGTCGAGGACACGCTCCAGCAGCGGGCCGACGCGTTCCCACCACTGCCCGTCACTCTGGCCGCTGTCGGCTGCGGCCCGGCGCGAATCGATGGCAATCCGGGCCACCGAGTTGACGAAGCCCAACACATACGTCAGTGCCGAATCAATTTCGAGGTCAGTGAGTCCGAGTGAATCGAACGCGCTCAGCTCGTGGTCGTACTTCGCCATCATGCCCGGGCCCAGCGGCGGGCGGGTCGTGGGCAGGTAGGTGATCCAGGGGTGCCTCTCGAACATCGCGAGGTTGTCCTCGGCGATCATGGAAACCTTTTCCCGCCACGGCTTTCCGGCGAAGTCGCGGCGCGGCATCTGCCGGTACACGGTATCGACCATCAGGTCCAGCAGTTCGGCCTTGCCCGGCACATAGGTGTAGGTGGCCATCGGCGTCACGCCCAGTTGCACGGCGACCGCCCGCATCGTGAGCGCATCAAGGCCGTCCGCATCGGCGATCCGGATGGCGGCGTCAACCACCGCGTCCACCGTCGTGCGTTGCTTCGGGCCGCGTGTGCGAGCGCCCTGACCGGGCTCACGCCAGAGCAGTTCGAGCGTGCGCACCGGATCGCCGGCACTGCTGCGATTCCCACCTGCGCGTTCTGCCACGCCATCCATCCTCTCTGTACTATGTACAGTATATGCCGTACAGAGTAATTCTACCGCCGAGGAGCCCCTTGATGACCACGCCACAGGCCTGCGAATTCACCCCCACCACCGCCGATGTCGACTCGGTGCTGGCCTGGTTCGCCCGCTACGACGCACTGGCGCTGAACAAGGACGTCGAGGGCATGGCGGATCAGGCGATGTTTCCGCTCAACGAGGTGACCGACGGCAGCGCCGAGTCCGTCGACCGCGCCGGGTTCATCGCCCAGATGGCCGAACAGTTGGGCCAGAACACCGATTTCGCGATGGAGTCGACGCGCACGCCGCACTTCATCAACGAGAACCTGGTGTTCGTCATCACCGACGCGACGTTCACCGCCGACGGGTTCAGCCAGCAGGTGCGCTACGGCGATCTGCTGGTCAAGTGCGACGGCGACTGGAAGTTCCAGACCATGGTGCAGGGCGGGTGGGGCGAGAGCTGATCCCGATCGACACGGCTACGGCCCGGTGACCTTGCGCAGGATCACCCGCAGGGCTTCGAGGTCCCCGGCGTCGAGCGCTGCGAGCACTTCCGGCGCCGGGTCCTCGACCCGGTCGATGCGCGCCAGCAATGCGCGCCCGGCGTCGGTGAGCGAGACCAGCTTGCAGCGCCGGTTGGCCGGGTCGACCTCACGCACCACCAGCCCGCGCTCCTCAAGGTCGTTGACCGCGACCGTGGCCGCCGGGGCATCGACCGTCGCCGCGTAGGCCAGCTGCTTGACCGTCAGCGGTTCGCGCGCCAGCCGTTTCAGGATGCGGATACGGCTGAACGGCAGTCCGGTTCGCTCGATCACCGCACGCCGCCACCGGTCACGGTGGTCGAACACCAACGCGGTCAGGGCGCGCCACACCTCGTCGGCCAACTCGGCCTGCCCGTCACCGGACATGGGTCACCTCCGGGACATGGTGCTGACCGATCAGCGGCGCCAACTTCTGCGCGGAACGCAAAGCCCGCGGTGTAGTGGAGATGAGGCCCAGGACCAAGATCACCAAACCCAGTGCGGCACAGACGAACCACAGTGGCCGGGCGGCCGCGGCGAATTCCGCACCGGTTCCGGCCAATGCCGCCCCCGCCACCGAACCACACAGCGCCACACCGACACTCACGCCGACCTGACGGCTGGTGGAGGCCACCGCGGAGGCCGCACCGGCGCGATCGAGCGGCATACCGCTGACCGCCGTGGTGGTGATCGGCGCGTTGACCATCGAGAACCCGATGCCGAACACCGCGAACATGACCACCAGCTGCCACACCGGGGTGTCGCCGGTCAGCCGGGTCAGCAGAATGGCGGCCACGGTGATCGTCGCTCCCGACACCAGCAGCGAGGGCCGGCTGCCGTACCGGCCGACAAGACGGCCCGAAAGCGGCGAGAAAATCAGCGCGCCCACCGCGACCGGCAGGTAGATCAAGCCGGTGTGCATCGCGGAGTAGCCGCGCTCGGTCTGCAGGTACAGCGACATCATGAACAGGAAGGCCCCGTACGCGGCGAACGCACAGACGGCGATCAGGGTGGCCGAGGCGAACGGCACGCTGCGGAAGAACCGTAGGTCGATGAACGGGTCCCTGCGGCGCGATTCGTAGCGCAGGAACGCCACCAGGGCCACGAGCGCGACGACTGCGACGGCGAGGGTGCGCGGGTCCGTCCAACCGAACCCCGGGCCCTCGATGAGCACGAAGACGACGCCGAACAGGAATGCCACGCCCAGGACCTGGCCGATGGGGTCGAGATCGCGCATGGTCGCCGACTTCGATTCGGGGACGAAGATCGCGGTGAGCACGACGGCCAGGGCGCAGATGGGCAGGTTGATCCAGAACACCGCGCGCCAGTCCACGTACTGGATCAGCGCCCCGCCCACGATCGGGCCGAGTGCCATCGAGATGCCGACCACCCCGCCCCACACACCGATCGCGCGGGCGCGCTCCACCCGGCCGGTGAACACCTGGGTGATGATCGACATGGCCACCGGGTTGAGCATCGAACCGCCGATGGCCTGCAGGAAGCGGGCCGCGATGAGGGTTTCGATGTTGGGGGCCAGGCTGCACAGCAGCGAGGCCACCGCGAAGATCGTCAGCCCCAATTGGAATGTCCGCCTGCGACCGAACCGGTCGCCCGTCGCGCCGGCCAGCAACAACAGCGAAGCCAGCACCAGCGTGTAGACATCGATGATCCACTGCAGCTGCGACGGTGACGCACCCAGATCCTCACGGATGCTCGGAAGTGCGACGTTCACGATGGTGGCGTCCATCGACACGATCAGCAGGCTCAGACAGCACGAGACGAGGATGATCGCCTTGCGCCGTGCGCTGAGCGAGCCGACAGTTGTATTCACACAACTATTGTGAAACTACAACTATCGTGGAGGCAAGTCGAAACCCGCCGCCGCGGTTCGCCGGCCCAGCGCCATCACCCGCGGAGTGGACCTCCAGTTCGACACACGCGACGCCATCCTCGCGGCATTGCGCAACTATGCACCCACCGTCGCCGGAGGCGGCCCGGTACGCGGTTTCGGCTGGCGCTACGACGCATTCCCCGCGACCGGACCCAGACGCGAGGACCTCGACGCGATCTGGCCGGACCGGCCGGTGCTGCTGATCGCAATCGACGCCCACTCGGCATGGGTCAACACCAAGACCCTCGAGCTCGCCGGGATCACCAAGGACTCCGCCGATCCGGTTCCGGGCTTCAGTGTGTTCCAGCGCGATCCCGACGGCACGCCGACCGGGTATCTCGTCGAGGTGCCCGCCTACATGCAGGTGCTGAATTCAGTGGTGCCGATGGACGAGGCGTTCGTCGCCGAATCGCTGGCCCAATGGGCGCCCAGGGCATCGGAGGCCGGCATCACCTCGATGTTCGACGCCGGCGTCGAGATCATGCCGGAGGACAAGGCTTTCGGGCACTACCGCGACCTTGAGACCGCGGGCAAGTTGCCGTTCCGGGTCACCGGCAGCTACTACTACAACCAGCCGAACGTCGACCCGCTGCCCAAGATCCTGGCGCTGCGCGAAGGGCCACAAACTGAGCTGGTGCACGTCAACGTGCTGAAGATCGTGATGGACGGCGTGGACGCCGGACGCACCGCGGCGATGCTCGCGCCGTATGCGGACCAGCCCGGCACCAGCGGCCAGCCCATGTTCTCCGCCGAACAGGTCAACGACGTCGTCAAGCGCGCCGACGCGCAGGGAATCGACGTCCACGTGCACTGCATCGGCGACAGAGCGACCCGCATGACGCTCGACGCGATCGAGGCCGCCGCCAAGGCCAATCCGCAACGCGACCGGCGAAACGCCATCGCACATCTGCAATGTGTTGACCCACAGGATATTCCGCGGTTGGGCGAGCTTGGTGTCATCGCGCAGGTCTCGGCCCAGTGGGCCACACCGGACCCCTACTGGCGCAACGTGACAACCGTGCGCCTAGGGCCGGAGCGGGCCGATCGCATGTACCCGTTCAAGTCGCTGTCCGACGGCGGCGCCCGCTTGTCCTTCGGCTCCGACTGGCCGGCCGCGAGCTACTACAGCACCTTCCGTCCACTCGAAGCGATCGAGATCGCCGTCACCAGGCAGGAATTGGGCAAGCCTGACCAGACGCCGCTTCCTCGGCCCGAGGAACGGCTGACCCTGGACCGGGCGATCACCGCCCAAACCATGGGCCCGGCCTACCAACTGCGCCGTGAGAACGACCTCGGCTCCATCACAGTGGGCAAGCTGGCCGATCTGGTCGTGCTCGACAAGGACCTCACCGCGATCCCGCCGCACGAGATCCACCAGGCCGAGGTCAAGCTGACGATGATGAACGGTGTTGTCCGCCACGAGAAATAGTCTGAGCGCGATGCGCGCCGATCCGACAGAATCGTCACCGTGAACGAACGGAACTCCCTCGTCGCCGCGGCAGTGGCCGCCGCCGGCATCGAACCGGCCATCAAGATCCTCGACGCCGACGCCAAGACTGCAACGGCAGCCGCCGAACAGCTGGGCTGCGAGGTCGGAGCCATCGCCAACAGCCTGGTGTTCGAATGCGACGGCGAACCGCTGCTCGTGATGGCAAGCGGTGCCGGCCGGGTGGACACCGGCGTCGTCGCCGACCATCTCGGGGCCACTGCCATCCGCAAGGCCGACCCAAAACTCGTGCGCAGCGCGACCGGACAGGTCATCGGCGGCGTCGCGCCCACGGGCCATCCGGCACCGCTACGCACCGTCGTCGATCAGACCCTGGCGTCCTACCCGGTGATCTGGACGGCCGCGGGCACCGCCGATTCGGTCATGCCCCTGACCTACGCGCAGCTACTGGCGCTCACCGGCGGCGCCGCGATCGCGGTGCGCTGACAGATACTGCGCGAGCAGACACAAAACTGCCCCTTTTCGCGTGAAAAGGGGCAGTTTTGTGTCTGCTCGCGGAGAGAAACTCAGCGCTTGTTGATGTCTACGTAGCCGCGCTCGGTGTAGCCGGTGTAGATCTGGCGCGGGCGGCCGATCTTGTTGGGCTCCGAGTGCATCTCACGCCAGTGCGCGATCCAGCCCGGGAGCCGGCCCAGGGCGAACAGCACGGTGAACATGCGGGTCGGGAAGCCCATCGCCCGGTAGATCACGCCGGTGTAGTAATCGACGTTCGGGTAGAGCTTGCGCTCGATGAAGAAGTCGTCGGTCAACGCGATCTCTTCGAGCTGCTTGGCGATGTCGAGCAACTCATCGTCGCCACCCAGCTTGCCCAGGATCTTGTCGGCCTGCTCCTTGACGATGCGCGCCCGCGGGTCGTAGTTCTTGTACACCCGGTGACCGAAGCCCATCAGCTTCACACCGTCTTCGCGGTTCTTGACCTTCTTGACGAAGGTCTGCACGTCGTCGTCGCCGGTACGGATCTTCTCCAGCATCTCCAGCACGGCCTGGTTGGCGCCGCCGTGCAGCGGGCCCCACAGCGCGTTGATGCCACCGGAGATCGAGGTGAACAGGTTGGCCTGCGACGAGCCCACCAGACGCACCGTCGAGGTCGAACAGTTCTGCTCGTGATCGGCGTGCAAGATCAACAGCATGTCCAGCGCGCGGACGATCTCGGGATCCACCTCATACGGCTCGGCCGGGAAACCGAACGTCATCCGCAGGAAGTTCTCCACCAGCGTCAGCGAGTTGTCCGGGTACAGGAACGGCTGCCCCTCGGACTTCTTGTAGGCATACGCCGCGATCGTCGGCAGCTTCGCCAGCAACCGGATCGTCGACAGCTCGACCTGCTTCTTGTCCAGCGGATCCAGCGAATCCTGGTAGTACGCGCTCAGCGCGTTGACCGCACTGGACAGCACCGGCATCGGATGCGCATTGCGCGGGAAGCCGTCGAAGAACCGCTTGAGATCCTCGTGCAGCAGGGTGTGCCGCTGGATCTGGGTGGTGAACGACTCCAACTGCTCGGCCGTCGGCAGCTCACCGTAGATCAGCAGGTAGCTGACCTCGATGAACGTGGAATTCTCGGCCAGCTGCTCGATCGGGATACCGCGGTAACGCAGGATGCCGGCATCACCGTCGATGTAGGTGATCGCAGACTTGGTGGAAGCGGTGTTGACGAAGCCACCATCAAACGTGGTGTAGCCGGTCTTGGCCAGCAACGGACCAAGCGCGATGCCGTCACTGCCCTCGGTGGCATGGACGATATCGAGATCAATCTCGCCACCGGGGTACTTGAGAGTGGCAATCTCCTGCCCACTCGACGGGTTTTCGGCCACGGGAATCCCTTCATCGTCCTGGGAACCGACAACTGCTCTACAAAAGGTAGTCGCAATCGATCTGCGCTGCCCGCGGGGGGTTACTAACGGGTCACTGCAAACGGCTCAGCCTCGGTCGGGACGCTGCTCCACGCCCGCGACAACCTCCAGGAAATCGGCGTACGTCGATTCGATCCGCTCGACGATGTCATCCACGGTCACGGTGTCCCAATCCGCCCGAGATCCCAGCTCAGCGATGCCGGTCATGATGATCGACCCCCACACCACGGCCGTCAGTTTGAGCCGGCGATCGTCGCCGGGCACCCCCATCCGCCGTGCCAGCACCGCGTTTACCGCATCCGCCCGGAACTCCGAAGCCGACTGGATCAGCACCGGCGACGAGGTGATGATGCGCGCCGAGGCCAGCAGCCGATCCGATGTGAGTTGGGTGGGCGGCGCGGTCTTGGTCTTGAGGAACGCCTGCAGGTGGGCCCGGTACAGCGCCTCGATATCGCCGATTCCGGCCGGTTGCGCCTCGAGTTCGATCGCGACAATCTCGATCACCTCGTCGACGAACGCCAGCACGACGGCGTCCTTGGTAGCGAAGTAGCGGCTGAACGTGCGCGGGGACACATCCGCGACCGCGGCGATCTGCTCCACAGTGGTCTGCTCGAACCCCTGACGGTCACACAGATCGATGGCAGCCTCGATCAACATCGCCCGGGTGCGCTGTTTTTTACGCTCCCGCAAACCCGTCTCAGCCTGCCGCACAACGTCAACCACGAGATCGGATGTTATCGCTCAAAGGCCTGCTTTCCGGTCCATTTCGGCAACTATGTGGCGCTGAGTGCCATTCGCCGGTGGTCATACTTTGTCAGCCTCGGACTGAACCTGCGGCTCGCCGGCCCTGCTCACAGTGGCCATACCGCCCGCAGTGGCTGCATCACCCGCTCCGCTCGCAGTCACCCGGTAGCGCACGAACGCCGGCACCTCGAGCGCCGCGATCACCACGCCGACGACCACCAGTGCACCGCCACCGGCCGCGGCGACCGTCGTGCCCACCGCTGCTGCCGCCGCCCCGTGCAGGGTGTCGGCCAGCCGCGGGCCACCGGCGACCACGACCGTGAACACGCCCTGCAGCCGGCCGCGCAGTTCATCGGACGCGGCCTGTTGCAGGATCGTCGACCGGAACGCAGCAGACACCATGTCGGCGGCCCCGCCAATCGCCAAGAACGCCAACGCAATCCACAACACCAACCCGGCCTGTCCGTGCGCCATTCCGCCCGCGATACCGAACCCGACCATCGCCACGCCCCACACCACGATGGCCAGCACCACGGCCAGCCCCTGCCTGCGAATCCTCGGCAGCCAACCGGAGAACACTCCGCCGGCCACCGCGCCGGCCGACATCGCCGCCGCCAGCAAGGCCATCGCCGTGCCGCCCGAGACCGGGCCCCCGAAACTCTCGTGCGCCATCTGGGGGAACAGCGCGCGCGGCATCCCGAAGATCATCGCCACCAGGTCGACGACGAACGACATCAACACCACCCGGTTGCCGGCCAGGTACCGGAAGCCCTCCAAGACCGAGCGCACCGCGCCCAATCCCCACAGGGAGGCGCCTTCCTCGGTGCTCGCCGGCGGCATCGGCGCCAGCCGGAAAGTCGCCCAGATCGGCGCCAGGCAGGTCACGGCGTCGATCAGATACAGCGTCGACAGGTCCACCCAGTTCAGCAGGAACCCGGCCATCAGCGGGCCGACGATCGCGCCGAACTGCATGACCGTCATATTCAGCGAATTCGCCGCCGGCAACTGCTCGCCCGGCAGCATCCGCGGAATGGCCGCCGAGCGCGTCGGGCTGTTGACGGCGTAGAACGCCTGCTGCACACCCAGCAGGCACAGCACCACCCACACGTTGTTCAGTGCCAGCGCAGCCTGCAGCCACAGCAGCACCGAGGCCCCGGCCAATCCGATCGAGGCGATGATCAGCAGCAGCCTGCGGTCCATCGCGTCAGCCCAGGCGCCGCCCCACAGCCCGAAAACCACCAGCGGTACCAGCGCGAACAGACCGGCCAACCCCACGTAGGCCGAGTTCTCGGTGAGCACGTACAGCTGCACCGGCACCGCGAAGATGGTCAGGTTTGCGCCGATGACGGTCGGGATTCCGGTCAACCACAGCCGCCGGAAATCCCGTGTGCGCAGCGGCGTGGTGTCGGCGAAGAACCTACGCACTAGGGCTGGAGGCGTTCGGCGCGATCGCCGATCACACGAATTCGGTTGTGTACCCGGTTCTCCCGGCCCTGCCAGAACTCCACGCTCTCCGGAGCGATCAAATATCCACCCCAGTTCGGCGGCACCGGAACGGTTTCGAGGTCGGCGAACCGCTCGGTCACCTCGGCGAGCTGGGCCAGCAGTGCCTCACGCGATGCGATCGGACCGGACTGCTGCGACGCCCAGGCACCCAGCTGAGAACCGCGGGGGCGCTTGGACCAGTACGCCTCGGTGTCCGCACGGCTCACCTTGGTGACCGAACCGCGTACATGGACCTGACGGCCCAGCCGATACCAGGGGAACGTCGCCGACGCATAGGGATTCGCCGCCAGCTGTACACCCTTGTCAGAGTCATAGTTGGTGTAGAACGTGATGCCCGTCTCGTCCATGCTCTTGCACAACACCGTTCGGGTGACCGGTCTTCCCGCATCGTCGGTAGTGGCCACCACCATGGCATTTGCCTCGGCCACGCCGGCGCGGTACGCGTCGGCCAGCCAGGTCCGCAGCAGCCTCAGCCACCCGGTTACCGGGTCGTCGCCGAGCCAGTCGAGGTCCAGGTCGCCACAGCCGTCCTTCTCGACGTAGTCCACGCGCATGGCAGCCAGGTCATGGTCGTCGTGTCCAGGGGTTTGTCCAGGGGGTATGGGCACCGCGGTAACGCTACGCCTGGGGTTGGTGCAAGAATCTGGCCATGCCAGCTGTACCGGAAGACTTCGTTGCCGGCCTCGAAGGCGTCGTCGCCTTCACCACCGAAATCGCCGAACCGGACAAGGACGGCGGCGCGCTGCGCTACCGGGGCGTGAACATCGAGGAACTGGTGACCCGCCGGGTCACCTTCGGGGATGTCTGGGGACTTCTGGTCGACGGCAGCTTCGGCACGGGCCTGCCCCCGGCCGAGCCGTTCCCGCTGCCCATCCACAGTGGCGACGTGCGGGTCGACGTCCAGGCCGGGCTGGCCATGCTGGCACCGATCTGGGGCTACGCGCCGCTGCTGGACATCGACGACACCACCGCGCGTGACCAGTTGGCCCGGGCCTCGGTGATGGCACTGTCCTACGTCGCCCAATCCGCCCGCGGCATCTACCGGCCCGCCGTGTCCCAGCGCACGATCGACGAATGCGACACGGTCACAGCGCGTTTCATGACGCGCTGGCAGGGCGACCCCGACCCGAAGCACGTCGAGGCGATCGACGCCTACTGGGTGACCGCCGCCGAGCACGGGATGAACGCGTCGACGTTCACCGCCCGGGTGATCGCCTCCACCGGCGCCGACGTCGCGGCCTCTCTGTCGGGTGCGGTGGGCGCGATGAGCGGACCGCTGCACGGCGGTGCCCCGGCCCGGGTTCTCCCGATGATCGAAGAAGTCGAGAAGACCGGTGACGCCCGCGCGGTGGTCAAGGGCATCCTGGATCGCGGCGACAAGCTCATGGGCTTCGGGCACCGTGTGTACCGCGCCGAGGATCCGCGGGCGCGGGTGCTGCGGGCCACCGCCAAACGCCTTGAGGCACCCCGCTACGAGGTGGCCGCCGCATTGGAGCAGGCCGCACTGGCCGAGCTTCGTGAGCGCCGCCCGGACCGGGCCATCGAGACGAACGTCGAGTTCTGGGCCGCGGTGATCCTGGACTTCGCCCAGGTGCCCGCCTCGATGATGCCCGCGATGTTCACCTGCGGGCGGACCGCCGGATGGTGCGCGCACATCCTGGAACAGAAACGGCTCGGCAAACTCGTGCGTCCGGCCGCCATCTACATCGGCCCCGAACCGCGCAGCGTGGAGACGGTCGCCGGATGGGACAAGATCGCCACGACATGACCGGCGCCCGCGACGTATTCGCCTCGGCAGCACATGCTTTCGCCCGATTGGTGCAGGTGCTGCCAACGGACTCGTTCGCTCGCCCCGGCCTGGGCGAGTGGGATCTGCGCGCCCTGGTGGGCCACACCTCGCGCTCACTGATCACCGTCAGCACGTATCTGCAGACCCCTGCGTCGACGGCCGATCTGGCCGGTCCGGTGGAGTACTACGCGGCCATGCGCGGATTCATGTCCGACGCCGGCGCCGAAGCCATCATCGAGCGCGGCCGTCAGGCCGGGCACGACCTGGGCTCCGATCCCGCCGCGGCGGTGGACGCGCTGGCGAGCCGCGCCCTCGACGACATCGACGAGGCGGGCGATCCGTTGATCACCGTCATCGGCGGGTTCGGCATCCGGTTGAGCGGCTACCTGCCGACCCGCATCTTCGAGCTCGCTGTGCACAGCCTCGACATCGCCCGGGCCACAGGCCTTTCGGCGGACCTGCCGGCGGAGGTACTGGAGGCGGCCAGTGTGCTCGCCACGCAGATCGCGGTGGCGGCAGGCGAGGGCGAGACCGTGCTGATGGCGCTGACCGGACGCGCTGAGCTGCCGCGGACGTTCTCCGTCACCTGACTCGGCCCGCCGAAATCACGGTTTCTGACGAGATCAGGGCCATTTCCGTCACCGAGCGTAGGTTCGCGGTTCGTGCGCATGTCAGACCCCGGTGGTTGCATGGGACTTGTCCGGCGATGAGATCCGCCCGCCGCGCGGGTCTGCATTGAATCCGCTCACTATTCAGGAGAAGAACATGGCGATCGAAGTAACTCCCGCAGTCATTCCGCACCTGGTTGTCGACGACGCCGCAGCAGCAATCGATTTCTACGTCAAGGCGTTCGGCGCCACCGAGCTGGGCCGGGTGCCGGGGCCCGACGGCAAGCTGGTTCACGCCGCACTCACCATCAACGGGTCCACGGTCATGCTCAATGACGACTTTCCCGAGTACAACGACGGCAAGCCGTCGACACCCAAGGCCCTGGGCGGCAGCCCCGTGACGATTCACCTCACCGTGACCGACGTCGAGGCAATGTTCGCCAAGGCGGTCGACGCCGGCGCGGAGGTCGTCATGCCGCTGGAAGACCAGTTCTGGGGTGACCGCTACGGCGTCGTGCGCGATCCGTTCGGCCAGCTGTGGTCACTCGGTCAGCCGGTCCGCGAGGTCAGCCCCGAGGAGATCGCACAGGCCATGCAGTCGGGGCAGTAGCCCGCGGGGTGGCATCCTGAGCCAGTGATCGACGTTCTGATCGCGGAGCCCGGAGAACTGGGCCGCGACGTCCTGAGTTCGGCCGAGATGTTGGTCCGCTCGGCATTCGGTGACGGCTTCCGCCCGCATGACTGGCTGCATGGTGTCGACGGCGTGCATGTGTTGATCACCGAGGATCGCGAATTGCTGGCCCACTCGGCGGTGGTGACCCGCACGCTGCGCCACGCGGACGACACCTTCGACACCGGTTACGTCGAAGGTGTCGCCGTGCGCGGCGACCAGCAGGGGCGCGGTTTGGGCCGCCTGCTGATGGATCAGACAGAGGCCATCATCCGCACGCGACACGACCTCGGTGTACTCAACGCCATGGAGGACGCCGCCGGGTTCTATGCCGGCCGCGGCTGGCAACTGTGGGACGGCCCGACCCAGGCGGACACCCCCGATGGGGTGATCGACACCTCCGATCCAACCGACCTGATCTTCCTGTTCGCGACGGACAGCACGGCTCTCGGTTTCACGACGTCAGTGCCCCTGATCTGCGATTGGCGCGTCGGCGACCTCTGGTGACCGACGACACTGTGGCGTCATCCGGTCGGGTTCGCGCAGTCCATACTGGTCTCCTCGCGATACGCCACGAAGGAGCCCGATGAACACCCAGCCCACCGACGTCACGCCGGCCGCCCAGGCGCTGCGCTGGCGGGTCGTGGACATCGTCGTCGCCAGCGTCCTCGCGACGGCGGCCGGACTGGTGTTCGTCGTGTGGAACATCGCCTCCAACCCGATCAGCGCGCCGCTGACGGCGCTGCTTCCCGGCCTACAGGCATTGCTCGCCGGGGGCTGGCTGTTCGCCGGGGTGCTCACCGCCCTGGTGATCCGTAAACCGGGCGCTGCCCTGTACGGCGAGCTCGTCGCCGCCACGGTGTCGGCGTTGGTCGGCAACCAGTGGGGTGTACTCACCCTCGAATCCGGCCTGGTACAGGGCCTCGGCGCGGAACTGGTCTTCGCGGTGTTCCTGTACCGCCGTTGGGGATTGCCCGTCGCGCTGCTCGCCGGTGCCGTCGCCGGATTGGCCCTGGCCGTCAACGACCTCATCCTGTGGTACCCCGGTTCGGCGAACACCTTCGCGGCGATCTACACCGTCTCGGCGGTCGTCTCCGGTGCCCTCGTCGCCGGCCTGCTGTCCTGGTACGCGGTCAGGGGTCTGGCGAAGACCGGGGCGTTGAGCCGATTCGCCGCGGGCCGGATCGGCCCCCACGCTCGATGAGCCCACCGCACGGCGCCGGAACCACCGTCACGGCGCACAGCTGGGGTTGGTGCCATGCCGGACGCGCCAGCTGGGCCGTGCGGGACCTCGATCTGCGGATCGAACCCGGCGAGCGGGTACTGCTGCTCGGGCCGTCCGGGGCCGGGAAATCGACTCTGCTGCACGGCATTGCCGGCCTGCTCGGCGGAGCCGAGGAAGGTCACCAGACCGGCGAACTACTGGTCGACGGTGGCCCGCCAGGTGAGCAGCGCCACCGGATCGGGATGGTGCTGCAGGATCCCGACTCCCAGGTGATCCTGTCCCGGGTCGGCGACGACGTCGCCTTCGGCATGGAGAACTTCGGCGTGGAACGGGAACAGATCTGGCCCCGCGTCCGAGCCGCGCTCGATGCTGTCGGGCTGAATCTCGGCCTGTCCCAATCCACTTCGGAGCTGTCCGGCGGGCAGAAGCAGCGTCTGGCGCTGGCCGGGGTGATCGCCATGGATCCCGGTCTCATCCTGCTCGACGAACCCACGGCCAACCTCGACCCCGCCGGTGTCATCGAAGTGCGCGACGCCGTTGCCGAATCGGTTGCGCGCACCGGTGCGACGCTCATCGTCATCGAGCACCGCACCGAGGTGTGGCTGCCGGTCATCGACCGGGTCATCGTGCTCGGCGCCGACGGTGGGGTGATCGCCGACGGAACACCGGATCAGACCATCCGGCGCCACCACGACTATCTGGTGGGATCCGGGGTCTGGGTACCTGACACACCACTGCCCGAGATCACCCGCCACCGGTCTCCCGCGGCCGAATCATTGCTGCACGCAGTAGATCTCGCGCTGGCGCATCCTGGTGATCCCCCGATGCACGTCGGGTTGAATTTCGAGATCACACCCGGCCAGACCACGGTGATCACCGGCCCGAACGGGGCAGGCAAGTCGACGCTGGCGCTCACCATCGGCGGGTTGTTGCCCGTGCCCGGCGGCCACCTCGAGGCGCACGCCGACTTCGCCCCCTCCCCGTCGCGCCGCAAGCCGGTCAAGTGGCGGTCGAAAGAACTGCTCACCCGGATCGGCAGCGTGTTCCAGGATCCCGAGCACCAGTTCCTCACCGGCACGGTGCGCGACGAACTCGCGTTGGGCCCCAAGGCGATCAAGCTCGGCACCGCCGAGATCACCACCCGCACCGACGAGCTACTCGAACGGCTGCACCTGACCCACCTCGCCGCGGTGAACCCCTACACCCTCTCCGGAGGAGAGAAGCGCCGACTGTCGGTGGCCACGATGCTGGCCACCGCGCCCAGGGTGATCATCCTCGATGAGCCGACCTTCGGGCAGGACCGCCGCACCTGGGAGGAATTGACCCGGCTACTGGCCGAGATCGCCGATGCCGGAACGGCCGTCGTCGCGGCCACCCACGATCTCGACTTCGCCGCCCTGCTCGCCGATGCCCGCATCGAACTGCCGGACTGGGAGCCCACCGGGGAGGCGACGTCGTGATCAATCCGGTCGCGCGACTGCTCACTGCCCTGATCATCGCGGCCGCCCTGGTGCTTTCGGTGGACTGGGTTTCGGCCCTGACCGCACTCGTCGGTGAGATCGTGCTGTTCGCCGCGGTCGGGGTGCGGCTCCGCGCGGCGCTGACCCGCGGCGCCGTGGTCCTCGTCGCGGCCACCCTCACCGCCATCACCATCCTGCTCTACGGGCAGACCGGCGGAACCGTCTACTGGCATTTCTTCCTGGTCACGATCAGTGACGGGTCCATCGCCCTCGCGGTGGCAACGTTTCTTCGCGTGCTGGCGATCGCACTGCCGTCGGTCATCCTGTTCATCGACGTCGAATCGACCGAGCTGGCCGACGGTTTGGGGCAGGTGCTGCGGCTCCCGGCCCGGTTCGTGCTCGGTGCGCTGGCCGGCCTGCGCATGGTCGGGTTACTCGGGCAGGACTGGCAGTACCTCGGTTACGCCCGGCGCGCCCGCGGCGTGGCCGACCACGCCCGGGTACGGCGGATAGCGGGGCAGGCTTTCGCCCTGCTGGTGTTCGCCGTGCGGCGCGGATCGAAGCTTGCCACCGCGATGGAGGCGCGCGGGTTCGGTGCCTACCCGCAGCGGACCTGGGCGCGCCCGTCACCCTTCGCGGCACGCGAATTCGCCCTGATCGCAGCGGGATTCGTGATCGCGGGGGTCGCGATCACGGTGTCGGTGGCGTGCGGGACGTGGAACTTCATTGGCACTCGATGACATCCTGCGCCGCCTCGGTGCGGCCGCGACGACGGTCCTGATCGACGGGCGTTCCGGGTCGGGCAAGTCGACGCTGGCCGTCGAGCTGCACGACGACTGGGCCGGCAGCATCGTCGTCCGGCTCGACGATATCTACCCGGGCTGGGACGGACTGCTGTGGGCCGCAGAGCATTTACGACGATCGCTGCTCGAGCCGCGGGCCGCCGGGCACACCGGGCGCTGGAGGCATTGGGATTGGGTGACGGGCGCGCCCAGCGACTGGCACTCCGTCGAGCCGGGGCAACGCCTCATCGTCGAGGGCATCGGTGCGCTCACCCCGGAGACCCGGGCGTGCGCCGACCTGGGCATCTGGGTCGACGCCGACGATGCCGAGCGCAAGCGCCGGGCACTGGAGCGCGACGGCGATACCTACCGTCCGCACTGGGACCGGTGGGCCGCCCAGGAGGACGAGTTCATCACCCGGTTTCAGCCGAGAGCGTGCGCCGACCTGATCGCGGTGCCCACCGCACGTGGATTCGAATTCACCGCGCCGGACTAGCGCAGGCCCGACAGAACCTTCTGCCGCACCGTCGGTTTCGGCGCAGTCGCGGCGACCGCGACCATCTCGTCGACCGAGGTGAACTTGTCCCGCGGCCGGTCCTCGCCGCCCCGGGCGATCTCCGCGGCGTCGATCGCCTGCCACCCGGCGGCATCCACCATGGCGGGCTGACGCGTCCGCACCAGCTTCTCCAAGGCGGCCGACTTGTGCACCGGATCGGTCAGCGCACCGGCGTTGTAATCGTCGACGAGCCGGTGCACGGTCTGCGCCGCACACGACTTATTGGTGCCGATGAAGCCGGTGGGCCCGCGCTTGATCCAGCCGGCGACATAAGCGCCGGACGCGTCCCGGACGCGTCCGCCGTCGTTGGGCACGACGGCAGCGTCGTCGTCGAACGGGAGATCGGCAATAGCCTTGCCGCGGTAACCGATTGAGGTCAGCACCAGCCCGGTATCGAACGTGCGCACCTCTTCGGTGCCGGTGACACCGAATTCGATACCGCTCACCCGGTCCTCGCCGAGCACCCGCTGCGGGGTGAGGCGGTAGGCCAGCCGGATCCGCGGCCGGGTCTGCGGTGCGGAGGCATTGCCCAGCTTGGCCAGGATCTCCAGCTTGTTGCGCGTCAACGGATCGGTCTCACGAGCCAGGTCCGCCACCACCAGCTGGTGATCGGCCTCATCGAGAACGACGTCGCAGCTGGCGGTCAGACCGATCAGCTCGGGAAGCGTGAAGGCCGACTCCGCGGGGCCACGGCGGGCCGCGATCACCACCTCGGAAACCTTCGAGGTGCGCAGGGCCGCCAGCGCGTGATCGGAGATATCGGTACGGGCCAACAAATCCGGATCCGTGGTGAGGATCCGGGCCACGTCGAATGCGACGTTGCCGTTGCCCACGATGACCACCCGCTCATGGCTGAGGTCCACGGGCAGGCCGGTGAACTCGGGGTGCCCGTTGATCCAGGCCACCATCTCGGTGGCGGTCCCGGTGCCGGGCAGGCCCATGCCGTCGATCTCGAGGCGACGATCGTTGGGCGCACCCACCGCGTACAGCACGGCGTGGTGATGCTCCAACAAGTCGGCATGCGACAGGTGCTTGCCCACCTCGACGTTGAGGAAGAACTTGAATCCCGGCTGCCTGCCGATGACGTCGAACAGCCGCGTCACCTGCTTGGTGCTCTGATGGTCCGGCGCGACGCCGGCCCGTACCAGCCCGTAGGGCGTCGGCAGCTTCTCGAAGACATTGACCCGCACGCCCCGCTGCGTCAGCAGCTCGTCGGCCGCGTACATGGCCGCCGGACCGGAGCCCACAATCGCCACCGTCAACGGCCCACCGGAATGAGCGGTCACTCTCGGCGCCGCGATCACCGGCGCCAGCTTGGATGTCGGCGGCAACTTGCCTTGGCGCTTCGGGTAGAAGGCCGCGTTGAGCTCGATGAACGGCAGCTGCTTCTCGGTCAGCCGGGTATCGGCCGCGATCGCGCCGACCGGGCACGCACTCACGCACGCGCCGCAGTCCACACAGGCCTCGGGATCGATGTAGAGCATCTCGGCCGTGGCGAAGCCCGGCTCATCCGGTGACGGATGGATGCAGTTCACCGGACACGCGTAGACACAGGACCCGTCGCTACAACACGACTGGGTGATCACATGGGGCATAAAAAACCTTAGAACCCTCCGGGGCGAGCTTTAGGCGACCGAGACCAGGTGCTCGCGCTGTGGCTCGCTACGGTAGCGGCTCGGTGGCCCGTCGATCTTGCAGATCCGCCACATCAGCTTGGCGATCGGGTTCATCAGGCCGGTGTCGTGGCACAGCATGCGGACATCGCCGAACATATCCCGCAGCATCTTGCGCGACTCGGGGGCCCGGAAGAACAACTCCTTGCGCACCGAGCGCGGGATGTCGAATTCCTTCCAGAACGCGCGCGGCGGCACGATGATCGCCGAGCACAGGATGCGCATGGTCAGCGGCACGAACAGCGACAGGATCCAACGCTGCCGGCGGCGCAGGTTCGGCACCCGCTTGTGCAGGTACTGGTGCGCGAACGAGATGTGCCGAGCCTCCTCGGCGACGTGGATGGCCATGACCCGTTCCATGATCGGGTGCAGGGCCTTGCCCTCGCGCAGCACGTTCTTCTGCGTGTGGTCGATGGGCTCCTCACCGGCGAGGACGCCGAAGAAGAACGGGATCGGCAGCGGGCCTGCGGCCAGCGGGATGAGCGGCTGCACCCACTTGAGCAGCCGCGGCATGCCCGGTACATCCATGCCGATCCGGTTCACCATCTCCTGGAACATCAGGGTGTGGTTGCACTCCTCAACGGATTCGTGCAGGCAGTACCGGTACTCCGGCGAACCGTTGGGCACCCAGAACGAGTACTCCATCAGGCCACGGATGAGGATGTTCTCGAAGTGCAGGCCGACCTTGGCGACGTTGGCCTGGCGCCACATGCCGATCTGGATCTGCCGATCGACCGGCTGAGCCTGGTACCACGCGTGACCACCCATCGGGTCGGTGTCCGGCAGGATCCAGCGCGGATCGTTCGGGATCACCGCAAACTCCGGCGAATCCCACTCGATGTCCTTGTACGGATTGAAGTTGCGCCGCACCGAGCCCTCGGACAGCGTGGCGAGCATGTCGACGTACTGGGTGTCGTCGCTGACGTCCATGTTCTTGCGCCAACGCCTGACCATCTTGGTCCGTGCCATGTTGCAGACCTCTCTATACTCGTCTGAGGTTTACATCTACCCACTTGTTGTCCAAACGGTACCGCAGGTATCGAGTAAAAGTCCATGCCTGATTAGATGAGTTTGCCGACAAGTAGCCACCCGTGGCCGATGTGAAATCGAAACAGCAGGTAGAAGCGATGCCGGCGGCGGGCGCAGTAGTCGCCGAAACATTGCGAATGATCACCGAACCGGCCGTTGCCGGGCACACCACGGCCGATTTGGACCGGATCGCCGCCGAAATCCTGGCCGCATACGGCGCCGCGTCGCCGACCGCACCACCGGCTACGTCCACGACCCCGAACGGCTGGACGCTGCGAAGCGCCACCGGCGCCCGCGCCGCGCACAGTGAACACACCGTGGCCGTCACCGCCGACGGTGCCCGAATTTTGACGCTGTAACGGCCGACTTTAGGCTGGTCTCATGGCTGAACTGATCATCCCCGCCGACATCAAGCCCCGCGACGGCCGTTTCGGATGTGGCCCCTCCAAGGTCCGTCCCGAGCAACTGACCGCGCTGGCCGCTTCCGGGGATCTGTTCGGCACGTCCCATCGACAGGCGCCGATCAAGAATCTGGTGGGCCGGGTCCGCGACGGATTGCGGGAACTCTTCTCGGTTCCCGACGGCTACGAGGTGATCCTCGGCAACGGCGGTTCGACCGCATTCTGGGACGCCGCGGCCTTCGGCCTGATCGACAAGCGCTCGCTGCACCTGACCTATGGCGAGTTCAGTGCCAAGTTCGCCTCGTGCGTGGCCAAGAACCCCTTCATCGGCGACCCGATCATCGTCAAGACCGATCCCGGCACCGCGCCGCAGCCGCAATCCGACCCGTCGGTGGACGCCGTGGCCTGGGCCCACAACGAGACCTCGACCGGCGTCTCGATGCCGGTGCAGCGTCCGGCCGGTGATGCGCTGGTGCTGATCGACGCCACCTCGGCCGCCGGCGGCCTGCCCGTCGACATCGCCGACACCGACGCGTATTACTTTGCGCCGCAGAAGAACTTCGCCGGTGACGGTGGCCTGTGGCTGGCCATCGTCAGCCCCGCGGCACTGGCCCGCATCGAAGCGATCGGCGCATCAGGCCGCTGGGTGCCCGACTTCCTGTCGCTGCCCATCGCCGTGGAGAACAGCCTCAAGAACCAGACCTACAACACCCCGGCCATCGCCACGCTGATCCTGCTCGCCGAGCAGATCGACTGGCTCAACGGCAACGGCGGGCTGGACTGGGCCGTCAAGCGCACCGCGGATTCCTCGCAGCGCCTGTACTCGTGGGCCGAGGCAGCAAGCTTCGCCACGCCGTTCGTCACCGATCCGGCTCTGCGCTCGCAGGTGGTCGGCACGATCGACTTCATCGATTCGGTGGACGCCGCGGCGGTCGCCAAGGTGCTGCGGGCCAACGGGATCGTGGACACCGAGCCGTACCGCAAGCTGGGCCGTAATCAGTTGCGGATCGGCATGTTCCCGGCCGTGGAGCCCGATGACGTGAGCGCCCTGACCAGCTGCGTCGATTGGGTCGTCGAGAACCTCTGAGCGAACCTCTCCGTACGAACGCAGTCACTCCCTTTCCCGCCAGCGTGTCAGCCGGGTAACGGGCCGATAACGCAGTAGGGTTCGCGAAGGAGGTCAGGTCGGTATGCGAGAACTCAGAGTCGTTGGATTGAACGTAGACGGCAGACGCATCATCTGTGAATCCGACGACTCCGCCAAGGACATGTTCAGCTTGCGTGTCGACGACCGGCTCCGCGCTGCGATGCGCGGTGACAAGGTCACCTCGAATCAGCCCGAGATCGATGTAGAGGTGCAGAACGTGCTGCGACCCAAGGAGATTCAGGCGAGGATACGCGCCGGGGCGTCGGTCGAGCAGTTGGCCGAGGCAGCCGGGGTGCCTGTCGAGCGGGTCGAGCGGTTCGCTCATCCGGTGTTGCTGGAGCGTGCCCGCGCGGCCGAACTGGCCACCGCGGCACATCCGGTCCTGGCCGACGGACCCGCAGTGCTGACACTGCTGGAGATCGTCACGACGGCCCTGGTGGGCCGCGGACTCAACCCCGAATCCATCTCCTGGGACGCCTGGCGCAACGAGGACAGCCGCTGGACCGTGCAGCTGGCCTGGAAGGCCGGCCGGTCGGACAACGTCGCGCATTTCCGGTACACACCCGGAGCCCACGGCGGCACCGTCTCCGCATCGGACGATGCGGCCCGCCAGCTGATCAACCCCGATTTCGGCCGTCCGCTGCGCCCGGTCGCCGCGGTGCCCCACCTTTTCGATCACCACGAGACCCACGAGGTTGCCGAGACGCCGGCCGCGGCGCCCGAGCAGTTCAGCCGACCGGCCGAGCCCATTCCCGCACCTGCTCCCCCGGCGCCCAAGCGCAGCCGCAAGGCGCGTGCCACGGTTCCGGCCTGGGAGGACGTGCTGCTGGGCGTGCGGTCGTCGGGGACCCAGCCCTGATCGCTTGACCTGAAGCGTTCTTGAGGTCATAGCGTCGGCACGCATGACCTCCCTTGGCCCGATCGGGCTCGCCTGCAGCAATCCGTTCACGGACGATGCGGCGGTGGTGGCCGACGAGGCGCGCCATGCCGAGGATCTCGGGTTCTCCACGTTGTGGCGCTCAGGCAACCTTCCGATGCTCGCCGCAGCGGTTCGCGCGACGACCTCGATCCCCGTCGCCACCGGGATCATTCCGGTGGTGCGGGTGCCGGCCGCCGAGGTCATCGCCACCTACACCGAACTTCGGCGCGAGCACCCCGACCGGTTCCTCGTCGGCCTCGGCGGTGCGCACGGCCCTCGGCCGATGGCCACCCTCAACGCCTACTTGGACGAGCTCGACGCCGCGGACATCACCGCGGACCGGCGGGTGCTGGCCGCACTCGGCCCGAACATGCTGGCCCTGGCACGGGAACGGGCCGGCGGCGCATATCCCTATCTGGTGACGCCGTCGTATGTGACGGCCGCGCGGTCGGCACTGGGACCGGACAGGATGCTGACGGTCCTCCTGATGGTCATGCCCGTCACCGACCGCGAAACAGCGCGCCGCGCCGCCGCCGAGCCGCTGCGTTTCCTGACGTCGCAGGGCGGCTACCGCCGCAACCTGATCCGGCAGGGCTTCACCGCGACCGATATCGACACGGTCAGCGACCGCCTGCTCGACGGAATCGCCGCCTGGGGTTCTCCCGAAGTCGTCGCCGGCCGCATCGCCGAGTACCGGGAAGCCGGCGCCGATCAGGTGGTCCTGCGCATTCTGGGCGTCGACGACATCGCGGTGTGGCGCACGCGACTCGCCCACACCCTCCTAAGTTAGTTATAGTGTCTAATAACTAGCTTTGCTATACATCTGGAGGGGTCATGCCGCGCACCGAGAACGACACCTGGGATCTGGCCACCGGCGTCGGCGCCACCGCCACCGGCGTGGCCGCATCCCGAGCACTGGCCTCCAGCGTCCCCGACCCGCTGATCTCCGACCCGTACGCCCGGCCTCTGGTCGACGCCGTCGGAGTGGACTACTACGTGCGTCTGGCCCAGGGCGACCTGGTTGTCGACGGCGCCGCCGAGCCGCTCGATCCGCACGTGATCGCCGACGGCATGGCCATCCGGACCCGCTACTTCGACGACTTCTTCCTGAGCGCCGTCGGGGCGGGTATCCGTCAGGCGGTCATCCTGGCCTCCGGACTGGACGCCCGCGCCTACCGGTTGCCCTGGCCGGCCGGGATGACGGTGTTCGAACTGGACCAGCCGGCCGTCATCGAGTTCAAGGGCCGTGCACTTGCCGGCCTGGGCGCCGCCCCGGCCGCCGAACTGCACGCCATCGGTATCGACCTACGCCAGGACTGGCCCGCCGCTCTGCGCGCCCGCGGCTTCGACCCACAGGCTCCGACCGCGTGGATCGCCGAGGGACTGCTCGGGTACCTGCCGCCCGACGCCCAGGACCGGCTGTTCGACAACATCACCGCGCTCAGCGCACCGGGCAGCCGCATCGCCACCGACTGGATAAGCAAGCACTCCGAGCTGTCCGAGAGCCGGATACGGACACTGACCGACCACCAACGCGAGCAGGGCCTGGAGCTGGACGACCTGTCGGAGCTGATCTTCGCGGGCGACCGCAACGCCGTCTCGGACTACCTGATCGCAACCGGCTGGCAACCCGAAACCACCACGGCGGAACGGATGTTCGCGGTCCACGGCAGGAAATTTCGCCGCGACGAGGCCGTCGCCGGGCTGCTCGACGCCAACTTCACCGCGGCAGAACTGGTGGCCTGAGCGGTCCGGATCAGCTCTGGGTCAACGCGATCGCCAGGAGCGCGAGCCAGCCGCACGCCACACCGATGCCCGAACCCAGCACGAACCAGCGCCACACCGGCCGGTGCCGCCAGCCCCACACGGTGGGGGCCAGCCCGCCGACGGCCACCATGTTCAACCCGATCGCCAGCAGGGGGTGCACGCGCAACAGCCCCACCCCGAGCACCACAATCGCCGCGCCCAGCACCGCGGCCACGAATCCGGCCACCGTCAGGCCGGTACCCCACGGCGTGGAATCGTCGGTCACGGAGTCAATCTAACGCGATCTCAGCTCCCGAGCCGGGCGCGTTCGTAGAACGCGAGCGCTGCGGCGGTGGCGACGTTGAGCGAATCGGTGCCGCGCGACATCGGAATGCGCACCCGCACGTCGCTGGCCCGCATCGTGTGCTCGGTCAGCCCCGGACCCTCCGCGCCGACCAGGACCGCCACCCGGTCCCCGTCGAGCTGCGCCATCGCCTCGGACAGTGTCGCGGCAGCCGGGTCGGGCGTCATGGCCATGAGTCGAAAGCCATTGTCCCGCAAGAGCTCCAGATCACCGGGCCAGGAAGCCGCCCGGGCGAACGGAACCAGCAGGGCATGCCCCATCGACACCCGCACGGCCCGCCGGTACAGCGGATCGGCACATCCCGCGCCGAACACCACCGCATCGACGGCGAGCCCGGCGGCATTACGGAAGATCGACCCGAGATTCTCGTGGTCGTTGACGCCTTCGAGCACCGCCACGGTGCGCGCCCCGGAAATCACCTCGGCCACAGACAACTCGGGCGCCCGCGACGCCGAGGCCAGCACGCCACGGTTGAGGTGGAAACCGACCACGGCCGCCATGACGTCCGCACTGGTCCGGTAGAACGGCACATCCACGCCGTCGAGCTCGGCGGCCAGTTCGGCCAGACGCCGGTCGGTACCCAGCAGCGCGCGGGGGACGAACCGAGAGGCAAGCAGGCGCTGCGCCACCAGCACACCCTCGGCGATCACCAGACCCTTGCCACTGGGCAGATCGGGCCGGCGGTCCACGCTGTTGAGATCGCGGAAATCGTCCAACCGGGTATCGGCCGGATCCTCGATATCGATTACCTGCAGCAGACTCACGCGCCTTCGAGAACTATCGCCGACATCAGATCGGTCGCGTCGACCAGAGTCTGGCGGTCATCCGGATCCAGCCGCGACAGCTGAGCCTTGAGCCACTCCTGGCTGGCCTTGCGCTCGGCCTCGACAAGGGTCATCCCGGCCGGCGAGGCGGACACCACGATCTGACGTCCGTCCACCGGATGGGCGGCACGGGCCACCAGACCCTGCTCGGCCAGTGACGCGATCACCCGGGTCATCGACGGAGGGCGCACGCGTTCACGCAACGCCAAGGCGCCCGGCGTCATCGCGCCTTCCTTGGCCAAGGTGGCCAGCGCCGAGAACTGGGTCAGCGAAACCGGGGATTCCGCACGCCGCGTACGTAATTGACGCGCGAGACGAACTACCGCCAGAGCGAGATCATTCGCGAGCCGTGCCTCCGGATCTTTCACATCGGAAATAGTACTGAGCTTGAGGGAGAAAAGGGCTAGAACCAAGACCAATGAATCCCCACCCCATCGGATACGTTGGTCACCGATGACCGAGGACGCCAACGACGCACCGGAGCCGCAGCCGCCGGCCCTGCCCGCCGCGCTACTGGAACCGTGGCCCGTGATCGTGGTGATCGCCACGGGATGGCTGATCGCCACCGTCGTGGCCTTCACGGTCAGCGGTCTGCAACACTGGCGGCCGTTCACGCTCGCCGGACTGGCGATCGGCGTTCTCGGCACGACCATCTTTCTGATCCAGCGCCGTGCCGTGCGCCGCGGATCCCGCGGTGCGCAAAGCGGATTGACCTGAGGAGACACCATGGCCGCACCACTTCTGCAAGCCAGCATCGACATCGACGCACCCGTCGACAAGGTGTGGGGGCTGATCTCGGACCTGACCCGGATGCCGCAGTGGAGCCCGCAATGCCGGTTGATGAAGCCCCTCGGCCCGCTGCGCCCCGGAACCCGCACGTTCAATCTCAACCGGCGCAAGTTCGTGTTCTGGCCCACCACGTCACGCATCACCGAAGTGGTCGACAACAAGCGGCTCGCGTTCCTGGTGGAGGGCAACAACACCATCTGGAGCTATGAACTGGAACCGACCGACGCCGGCACCCGGGTGACCGAATCCCGGCACGCCGAGAACGGCACCACGGCCGTGTCCAACGCTCTGGTCGGCGCGTTGTTCGGCGGAGTTCCGAGCTTCGAGGACGAACTGGTCGACGGGATGAAGGCCTCGCTGGCGCGGATCAAGGCCGCCGCCGAGAACTGAGCCCGCCTCAGTACCGGATTCTGAGCAGAGCTCACTCGACCACGTCGAGCACACCGTCGTCGTACGGCTCGAACATCGGCGACCCGGTGCCGGGCGGTTGCGGGGTGTCCGAATGGGCCCCGCAGCCGTACTCGGCCTCCACCACATGACCGTCGGCCGACAGGTCATTGGCGCACACACCGAACATCAGCCCCAGCGCGCCGCCGAGCGGCAGATAGAAACCACAGTCGCGACAGACCCGGCGCGTCGAGCGGGCCATCGCCGAACCCGGCCCGTAATCGCCGTCGTGCCACCGCTGCGCCGCCTGTCCCCGGCCCCACTCACTGAGCACCTGACGCCGGCCGAGGCCGAGCTCGAGGTCGAGAGGGACGTCGTCGATCAGCGGATCCCCGGTGGCCACGTATCCCGGAACCAGACGCGGATCATTCGGAGGCGGGGCCAGCAGGTCGCCCGGCCCGAGATCACCCGGACGGATCCGGTCCTGCCACGGCACCCAGTGCGGCGCCAGCAGCGCCGTCGGGCCCGGAATCAGCACCAACTCGCTGATCGTCGTGTGATCGGCGCCCGGGTAGGCCGCCACCACGACAGCCCACTGCCACCCGCGGTAACCGGGCAGGTCAGCCAGGAATCGGTGCGTGGCCGACGCGGCATCTTCGATGCTCACACCGAGGTATTCGCCCACGGCGCTCTCGTCGCTGAACTCGATCAGCGCCGCGCGAGCTTGCTCGGCGGCACCCGAAAGCAAGGCCTCCTGTTCCGGCGACGGTGCCGCCGAGCCGGTTTCCCGGTCGGATTCATAGGCCTGCTCAGCTGGTTCGGTCACGCTTTCCATCGCCTCCATAGTGCCTGATCGGGGCAACCATGGGCCACACCGGTCGCCTGTCGGCCCCCTGCGCGCCGGATAAGAGAGAATCGGGGGGTGACCTACTACCCGCCGCGGCCACCGGCCGATCCCGGCGCGGAACATCCCGGAATGGCCAACTACCCCAGCGATGAGACGCCGCGCCGGCCACGCAGGCAATCGGTGCCCAGCTCCAACCGCTGGCTGCCGCCGCTCGATGAGCAGCACACCGCGGCGCACCCCAGGCAGGACGACCCGCAACCCTCCCGCGGGGTCGGGTCAGCCGCCGGTGAGAAGGTCACCGTCACCCGGGCCGCCGCGGCACGCAGCCGCGAAATGGGCACGCGGATGTACGGTTTCGTGCACCGCGCCGCCACCGCCGACGGCGCCGACAAGTCCGGGTTGACCGCACTGACCTGGCCGGTGGTGGCGAACTTCGCCGTCGACGCCGCGATGGCCGTCGCACTGGCCAACACGCTGTTCTTCGCCGCGGCCAGCGGTGAGTCCAAGAGCAAGGTCGCGCTCTACCTGCTGATCACCATCGCCCCGTTCGCGGTGATCGCCCCGCTGATCGGGCCCGCACTCGATCGCCTGCAGCACGGCCGCCGGATGGCGCTGGCCGCGTCGTTCGCATTGCGCACCGGATTGATCGTGGTGCTGATCGCCAACTACGACGGCGCCACCGGAAGCTATCCGTCCTGGGTGCTCTACCCGTGCGCGCTCGGAATGATGGTGCTGTCCAAATCCTTCTCGGTACTGCGCAGCGCGGTCACCCCGCGCGTGCTGCCCCCGTCGATCGACCTGGTCCGGGTGAACTCCCGATTGACCACCTTCGGCTTGCTCGGCGGCACCATCGTCGGCGGCGGCATCGCCGCAGGCGCCGAGTACCTGTTCAACGTCGCGCAGCTGCCCGGGGCGTTGTACGTGGTGGTCGCGGTCAGCGTCGCCGGCGCGGTGCTGTCCATGCGGATCCCGAAATGGGTCGAGGTCACCGAGGGCGAGGTGCCCACGACGCTGAGTTACCACGGTCAATCGGGCGGCGGAACCGGCGAGATGCGCCGCCACCCGGGCAAGCCGAAGGCCGAACGTCAGCCGTTGGGCCGCAACACCATCACCGCATTGTGGGGCAACTGCACCATCAAGGTGATGGTCGGATTCCTGTTCCTCTACCCCGCATTCGTCGCCAAATCCCACGACGCCAGCGGCTGGGAACAGCTGCTGATCCTCGGACTGATCGGAGCCGCGGCCGGGATCGGCAACTTCGGCGGCAACATCGCCGCCGCGCGGCTCAAACTCGGCCACCCCGCACAACTCGTGGTGCGGGCCGCCATCGCCGTCACCGTCGTCGCCCTGGTGACCGCATTGACCGGAAACCTCTTGGTGGCTGCCGGGGCGACACTCGTCACCTCGGCGGCCAGCGCCATCGCCAAGGCCTCACTGGACGCGTCCCTGCAGGACGACCTGCCCGAGGCCTCTCGGGCCTCGGCATTCGGCCGGTCGGAATCAGCGCTACAGCTAGCCTGGGTGGCCGGCGGCGCCACCGGGGTCCTGATCTATACAGACCTCACAGTCGGGTTCACTACGATCACGGCCGTGCTGATACTGGGCCTGGCGCAGACCATCGTGAGCTACCGCGGCGAATCACTGATTCCCGGCCTGGGCGGTAACCGCCCGGTCCACGCCGCACGAGAAGGCGGCAACCGTCCCGCCGAAGCCCCGACGACAGCACAGTGGGAGTCCCGATGAAACGCGCTCTGGCAGTCCTGGCGGCCGTGGTCGTGCTGGCGATCGCCGGCACCACGGTCGGGGTCTGGCGGCTGCACAGTTCACACGGCGACCGGCTGCCGGAGATCAGTGCGTACTCGCACGGACACTCGGTGCGGGTCGGGCCGTTCCAGTACTGCGAGGTGCTCAACCTCGACGACTGCGAGGAATCGCGCGAAACCGGCGAGCTGCGCGTCACCGAGGAGAATCCGGTCCAGCTCTCGGTACCCAGCTCGGTCGCCCGGGCCCCGTGGCGGCTGCTGCGCGTGTACGAGAACCCGGTCGACACGACGGTCACGTACTACGCACCCAAGACGACGCTGGCCGTCACCATCCCCACGGTCGATCCCAACCGGGGCCGGCTCACCGGCCTGGCGGTCCAGATGCTGATCCTGGTCCAGGATCAGGACGGCGCGGAGTTCGCGCTGCCGCACGCCGAGTGGTCGGTCAGCACGGTCTGGCCGGACCGCGACGGGGCGGACGCGCGCTAACCCGCTGAGTGCCCGGCCGGTACCCGCTCGCCCTCAGGCGTCGGCCCCGGCGGAGTGCCGTCGCCGAAAGGCCTGCCGCCCAAGGATTCCCGGCCATGAGGCGTGAGCCAGTTGGTCAGGTCCGGGCCCTTGGGGACGATCTGCGTCGGATTGATGTCCGAATGCACGATGTAGTAGTGCTGCTTGATCTGGACGAAGTCGATGGTGTCACCGAAGCCCGGTGTCTGGAAGAGATCCCGCGCGTACGCCCACAGCACGTCCATCTCGGCGAGCTTGGACCGGTTGCACTTGAAATGGCCGTGATAGACCGGGTCGAACCGGGCCAGCGTGGTGAACAGTCTGACGTCGGCCTCGGTGATGGTGTCCCCCACCAGATAACGCTGGGTACTCAGCCGGTCGGTCAGCCAGTCCAACGCCGTGAACAGCCGGTCGTAGGCGGCCTCGTAGGCCTGTTGTGAACCGGCGAACCCACACCGGTACACGCCGTTGTTGACCTCGGTGTAGATCCGCTTGGCCACCGTATCGATCTCCTCGCGCAACGGCTCGGGATACAGCTGTGGGGCTCCCTCGCGGTGATACGCAGTCCACTCGGTGGAGAAGTCCAGCGTCATCTGGGCGAAGTCGTTGGTCACCACCGCGCCCGTGGCGACCTCGACGATCGCGGGCACGGTGATGCCCTTCGGGTACTCGGGGTCACGCTTGAAGTACGCGTCCTGCAGCCGTGGGATCTTGAGCACCGGGTCGAGCCCGCCGGGGTCGAGGTCGAACGTCCAGCTGCGCGCATCGTGCGTGGGGCCGCAAAAGCCAATGGACAGAACACTTTCCAGGCCCAGCAGGCGTCGCACGATGATCGTGCGGTTGGCCCAGGGGCAGGCCCGCGCGACGATCAGCCGATAACGGCCCGGCTCGACCGGGTAACCGTCACGACCATCGCGCGTGATCCGGGTGGTGATGTAGTTCGTGTCGCGGTTGAACTCACCGCTGCCGGTCGCGACGTAAGAGCCCTGGGTCATAGCCCCAGTCTCCACGTCGAGAGCCGGCCTGCACGCGAGAAATCAGCGGATCCTCGAACACAAGCCGACGTTCGGCGCGCGAGTACTAGGCGTCGAGCTCCTGCGCGACGGCCTTGACCACCTCGGACACCCGGCGCGCGACCTTACGGTCGGGGTAGCGCCCCTTGCGCAGCTCGGGCTGCACGATGTCCTCGAGGAGCGTGATCATGTCCGAAACCATGCCGTGCAGCTCATCGGGAGTGTGCTTGTGCTCGGGACGCTCGGCCTCGCGGCGGGTCCGGCTCAGGCTCGGCGGCGGGTCGATGAGCTTGACGCTCAACGCCTGCGGGCCACGGCGGCCGGCGGCCACGCCGAACTCGACGCGTTGACCGGCCTTGAGGCCTTCGACACCCGCGGGCAACGCCGAGGACCGCACATAGACGTCCTCACCGTCCTCCTGGGACACAAAGCCGAAGCCCTTTTCGGCGTCGTACCACTTCACCTTGCCGGTCGGCACTGCTACTCACCCGCTCGTCTTGTCATAACTACGTACACACATAAAGTTCGCGTCCCGTCAGCGCCGGGACGCGATGGAGAGATCTTACTCGGCCCTGGCTGGGTGCTTCACCCCTATTACTCGGTAGGCTTGCAAGCACCTCTGGAAGAGAGATGCGCCGGTAATGCGAGTGATACTGAACATCATCTGGTTGATCTTCGGCGGCCTGTGGTTGGCGCTGGGATACCTGCTGGCAGCGCTCATCTGTTTCGTCCTGATCATCACGATCCCGTTCGGGTTCGCCTCGCTTCGTATCGCCTCCTACGCCCTGTGGCCGTTCGGCCGCACGATCGTGGACAAGCCCGGTACCAGGCCCGGCGCCCTGGTCGGCAACATCATCTGGATCGTCTTGTTCGGCTGGTGGCTGGCGTTGGGCCACCTGGTGAGCGCGGTGGCCATGGCGGTCACCATCATCGGAATCCCGTTGGCGCTGGCCGATCTCAAGATGATCCCGGTCTCGCTGGTTCCCTTGGGCAAGGAGATCGTCCCGGTCGACTCGCTGAAGGCCGCGGCATGACGCTGACTCCACTCGGGTTGCCCACGGTGCATCGATCCGGCGGACCGGCCATCGGCGCATCGCTCGATCCGGCCCCGACAAGTGGCCCGCTGATCGACACCTACGGCCGCGTCGCCACCGACCTTCGGGTGTCACTGACCGACAAGTGCAATCTGCGATGTACCTACTGCATGCCCGCCGAGGGTCTGGACTGGCTGCCCGGCGAGGCGCTGCTGAGCGCCGACGAACTGAGCCGTTTGTTGCGCATCGCCGTCACCCGGCTCGGCATCACCAGCGTGCGGTTCACCGGCGGCGAGCCGTTGGTCACGCGCCACCTAGAGGATGTGGTGGCCGCCGCAGCGGCACTGCACCCGCGCCCGGAGATCACCCTGACCACCAACGGCATCGGGCTGGCCCGGCGTGCCGCGGGACTCAAACAGGCCGGGCTGGACCGGATCAACGTGTCACTGGACAGCGTCGACGCCACCCACTTCGCCCGGATCACGCGCCGGGACCGGCTGGCCGACGTGCTCGACGGCCTGGCGGCCGCCAAGGCGGCCGGGCTGGAGCCGGTGAAGGTCAACGCGGTGCTCGACCCGGTTTCGGGTCTTGACGACGTGGTGGACCTGTTGGGCTACTGCCTGGATCACGGATACCAGCTGCGGATCATCGAGCAGATGCCGCTGGACGCCGGACACACCTGGCAGCGCGGCACGGTGATCGACGCCGAGGCCATCCTGGGCACCCTGGGCCGCCATTTCGACCTGCGGCCCGATCCGAGACCCCGCGGCTCGGCGCCGGCCGAGCTCTGGCAGGTCGGCGCGAGCGCTGATCATCCAGCGGGCACCGTCGGAGTGATCGCCTCGGTGTCCCACGCGTTCTGTTCAGACTGCGACCGCAGCAGGCTGACGGCCGACGGCCAGATCCGCAGCTGCCTGTTCTCCACCGAGGAGAGCGACCTGCGCACGCTGCTGCGCGGCGGCGCCGACGACGCCGCCATCGAAGCGGTCTGGCGGACGGCGATGTGGGCAAAGCCCGCGGGACACGGGATCAACGACCCGGATTTCGTGCAGCCCGTACGGCCGATGAGCGCGATCGGCGGCTAGATGACGGAGCACACCGTGGCCGTGACGGTCCGTTATTTCGCCGCTGCCGCCGCCGCGGCCGGAGTTGATACGGAAACGTTAGATTTGGCAAAAGATTCCACGATCGCGACGCTCGTCGAGCACCTCAGCGGTCGCGACGCGGAGCTTGCGCGCGTACTAAAGCGCTGCTCATACCTGTCGGACGGGATGGCCGTCCGCGACATGGACAAGCCGGTATCAACGCCTCAGACCATCGATGTGTTACCCCCCTTCGCCGGCGGCTAACGTGATTTGCATCACATAACGAAATGGTCACGAGCTGGCTACGGCACGGTGGAGCGCCACGCCCACCTGCGAAAACGCAAAAATAACCTGCGCCTTTAAACAACTTTTAGAGTTTGCCCAGAGCCAAAACGCCCGAGGCCGCTAAAGGTGACGGGATAGCGGGCAGCAGTTACCGTTCATTCCCAAGTCAACCGACCCTAATCAGTTGACCCACCCCCATACCGACGCGCCGAGCTCCATCCATCGGGCAGGGGTTACGACGAACAACAAGGATGGAGGCGGGGGACCCAACCGGTCCACCGATTTATTTCAGGACCAGGAGCCGCTTGCGGCCCCTTGGGGTGAAGCCGTCAGAGTTTCGACGACGACGGCCGGGTGACCTCTCATACCCGAACCCGACAGCTGACCTCGTGGGCGCATACGAGAGGACCTTCACGCTTATGAGTGGACGGCATCGCAAGCCCGCTTCCTCGTCTTCAGCAAAGAATGTCGCCAAGATCGCCTTCACCGGAGCTGTGCTCGGTGGTAGCGGCCTCGCACTGGCCGGACAGGCCATGGCCGCCACCGACGGCGAGTGGGACCAGGTAGCCCGCTGCGAGTCCGGCGGCAACTGGGCGATCAACACCGGCAACGGCTACCACGGTGGCCTCCAGTTCTCCCCCAGCACGTGGTCCTCCCACGGCGGCGGCGAGTACGCACCCAACGCCTTCCTGGCCACCAAGGAACAGCAGATCGCCGTCGCCGAGCGCGTTCTGGCCAGCCAGGGCAAGGGCGCCTGGCCCACCTGCGGCCGTGGCCTCTCGGGCGCCAGCCCGCGCAACGTGGTCGCCGAGCCCGCTCGGTCCTGCCCCCGGCTCCCGCTCCGGCACCTGCCGCGCCCGCGGTCGCCGCACCGGATCCGCTGGCCCCGCTCAACAACGTCGACGTGGCCAACCAGGTGGTCACCAACGGTGCGCCCGCCGAGGGTGTCCCGCACCTGGCCAGCCCGCAGAACCTACCGCCGGGCACCACCACCGACAGCCCGTCGCAGATCCCGGGCCAGGGCCCGAACGCGACCTACCTGCGGGAGATCTGGCACGCGATCCAGACCCAGGACATCAGCGGTAAGGATGCCCTGCTGGCGCTGACCCAGCGTCCGCTGTCCACCCCGGATTCCCCGGGTGGTCAGGCTCCGAACCTTCCGGTCGCACCGATGGACCCGGCCGCTCCGGCTCCCGCCGACGCCGCCGTTCCTGTCCCATCCGCCTGACTCTGACTCTGACTCAGCCGCGAACCGTGCCGTTAGTGCCGCGGTTCGCGGCTGCTGTCTGTCGCCGGTCGGCGGTCATGAGTCACATCCGCCTCAGCGGTACCGGCTGAAGAATGCCTAGCCGATCTGCCCGCCTGTTAGCGACTTTTCAGCGACAATCGCCACTTCCGCACCAGCGACCTCGGTAGTCACGCTGAGACTGATCACATGTGACACTTCCGGGCTCTGGGGTCTCAACAGCCGCATCAGTCCAGTGCCCGGCTGTCAGCGACTCTGTCGCTCATAGCCGGGCAACCGAAATTGTGTTGCAGATGAGGCTGAAACAGCCTGAAGTGATGCCAGTAGTGACTGGCTCTGCGACCAATGGTGCCCACGGTAAGTGTGTGGCGTTTGTCGCTGAAAAGTCGCTAACAGCCGGGCACAACGACACTCGCTCACCCAGCCGTGACTAGTGGGATTTGTGAGGTTCCAACCGGCTCAGGCCGAACCGACCCATTCGTCGGTGCCATCGGAGAAGTACTGGTGCTTCCACACCGGTAACCGCTCTTTGACGGTGTCGACGAGACGGGCACAGGTTTCGAACGCCGCCCTGCGATGGTCCGCCGCCACAGCGGCCACCAGGGCGGCGTCTCCTATGTGCAGGGTTCCGATGCGGTGGCTGACCGCGATCGCCCGCACCCCGGCCGCCTGCGCGGCCACCTCGGCGGCAACCTCTTGCAAGGTCAGCAGGGCATTGGGGTGTGCGGAGTAGTCGAGCCGGGTGACCGAACGGCCCCCGTCGTGATCACGCACGACCCCGGAGAACCCGACCACCGCTCCGGCCGCCTCATGGGCAACCAGCGCCTCGTACTCGGTCAGCGAGATCGGTGTGTCGGTCAGCTCGACGCGTATGACGGTTGCGCTCACCGGCGGGTCCTTCTCCTCTTCGCGCAGGCGCTCATCGGTGGTCCTTGCCGCTCAGTTGGTCCAGGGCATGTTCCAGCACGCCGGCCAGCACGCCCAGCCCATCTTTGACCCCGCCCGGCGAGCCGGGCAGGTTGATGATCAGGGTGCGTCCGGCGACGCCGCAGATGCCGCGCGACAGGACCGCGGTGGGCACCTTGTGCACACCGGCCCGCCGGATGGCATCGGCCAGCCCGGGGATCTGATAGTCGAGCACCGCCGCGGTGGATTCCGGCGTCGCGTCGGTCGGTGAGATACCGGTACCGCCAGAGGTGATGATCAGGTCGACGCGCTCGGCCAGGGCGGCCCGCAATGCGTCGCCGACGGCGTGACCGTCCGCGACCACCATCTGCTCGGTGACGTCATAGCCTCGATCGGAAAGCCAGCCGACGATGAGAGGGCCGGTCCGGTCGTCGTACACACCTGCCGCGGCACGGGTGGAGGCGATGATGACCCGGGCCGAACGCGTCACTGAGTACTTCTTTCCCACAATCCCGTTTTACCGCCTTCTTTGCGCATCACCTTGATGTCGTCGATGCGGGCGGCAGGGTCGACAGCTTTGATCATGTCGTACAGCGTCAGTGCGGCGACGCTCACCGCGGTCAGTGCTTCCATCTCGACCCCGGTGCGGTCGGTGGTGCGCACGGTGGCGGTGATGGCCACCGCGGCGTCGCGCACGTCGAAGTCCACGTCGACGCCGGTCAGCGCCAACTGATGGCACAGCGGTATCAGGTCGGGGGTCCGCTTGGCGGCCAGAATTCCGGCCACCCGCGCGGTCGCCAGGGCGTCACCCTTGGGCAGGCCGCCCGAGGCGATGAGCGCCACCACATCCGCTCGGGTGTGCACGATGCCCTCGGCTATCGCGGTGCGTTTGGTGACACCCTTCGCCGCGACGTCGACCATGTGTGCCGCGCCGGACTCGTCGAGGTGCGACAGTCCCACGATTATCTGTTGACGACAGTTGCTGACTGGATGAAGGGCAGCTCGTCGGCCGGCAATGGAAAGGTCACATCGCCGAACGGCGACAGTGCGCCGGTGCGGTCGGTGGCGAGCTCACTCACGGCGTGATCATCGCCGTCGGAGAGCACCGGCCAGCCGTTGTCGACGTATTGGTTCTTCTTGTTGTCAGCCACGCCCCACATTGTGGCAGGCTCCTCATCCGGTGGCGAGACCGGCGGGCTGCTTTACGCTGGTCAGGATATGACCGCCGCACAGACTCCCGGATTCCCGCTGGGTGCCTGGCTGTCCGACCTCGACGACAAGGGCCTCATCCGCCTGCTGGAATTGCGGCCCGACCTGAGCCAGCCGCCACCGGGAACGATTGCCGCGCTTGCCGCGCGCGCCACCTCACGTCAGTCGGTCAAGGCTGCCACCGATTCCCTGGACTTCCTGCGGCTGGCCGTCCTGGATGCACTACTGGTCCTGCACGCCGACACCCACCCGGTCCCGGTGTCCGAGGTGAGCGAACTGTTGGGTGAGCGCGTCGGCTCCGGCGACGTGGCCGCCGCGCTGGAAGACCTGCGCGAGCGGGCCCTGGTGTGGGGCGAGGCCGCCGTCCGGGTGGCGCCCGAGGTGGCGTCGGGCCTGCCCTGGTTCGTCGGCCAGGCCGCCGTGGAGACCTCCGAGCGCAGCGCCGACGAGATCGCCGAACTGCTCGGCGGGCTCGACGAGGCCCAGAGCGATCTGCTGGCCCGGCTGCTGGAGGGGTCGCCCATGGGCCGCACCCGCGACGCGGCACCCGACACCCCGCCCGACCGGCCGGTGCCGCGGCTCGTGGAGGCCGGACTGTTGCGCCGGATCGACGACGAGACGGTGATCCTGCCCCGGGTCGTCGGCCAGGTGATGCGCGGCGAGGCACCCGGCCCGGTGGAGTTGACCACGCCGGCACTCCAGACGACGTCGACGACGCCTGCCGATGTGGACGCGGTGGCCGCCGGTGCGGCCATCGACCTGCTGCGTGAGATCGACCTGATCATCGAAACCCTGGGCAGCACACCGGTTCCCGAGTTGCGCAACGGCGGGCTCGGGGTGCGTGACGTCAAGCGGTTGGCCAAGACCACCGGCGTCGAGGAACCGCGCCTCGGCCTTCTCCTGGAACTGGCGGCGGGCGGGGGGCTGATCGCGGCGGGGATGCCCGATCCGGATCCGGGTGACGGGACCGGGCCCTACTGGGCACCGACGGTGGCCGCGGACCGGTTCATCGAATCCCCCACTGCCGTGCGCTGGCACCTGCTGGCCGCGACATGGCTGGACCTGCCGGCCCGGCCCGCCCTGATCGGCAGCCGCGGCCCGGACAACAAACCCTTTGCCGCACTGTCGGATTCGCTGTACTCGACCGCGGCTCCGCTGGACCGCCGGCTGATGCTGAGCGTGCTGGCCGAACTGGCTCCGGGCACCGGAGTCGACGGCGCCGAGGCCGCCCGGGCGATGGGCTGGCGACGGCCCCGCTGGGCCGCGCGTCTGCAGCCGGCCACCGTCAGCGGGCTGCTCGCCGAGGCTCATTCGCTGGGCATGGTGGGCCGCGGCGCGATCAGCACGCCCGCCCGCGGTCTGCTGGCCGGCGACCCCGACGAGGACGTGCTGGCCGCGATGGCCAAGGTGCTGCCCAAACCGCTCGACCATTTCCTGCTGCAGGCCGATCTCACGGTGATCGTGCCCGGCCCGCTGGAGCGGGATCTGGCCGAGCACCTGGCCGAGGTCGCCACCGTCGAATCGGCGGGCGCGGCGATGGTCTACCGGATCAGCGAACCGTCCATCCGGCGCGCACTCGATGCCGGCCGGACCGCCAGCGAGTTGCACGCCCTGTTCGAGAAACACTCGAAAACCCCGGTGCCGCAAGGGTTGACGTATCTCATCGACGACGTAGCGCGCCGCCACGGCCAGCTGCGCGTCGGGATGGCCACGTCGTTCCTGCGGTGCGAAGATCCCGCGCTGCTGACCCAGGCGATCGCCTCGCCGGGCACCGACCGCCTCGAGCTGCGACTGCTGGCCCCGACGGTGGCGGTGTCGCAGGCACCGATCGCCGACGTGCTCACCGTGCTGCGTGAGGCCGGGTTCGCACCCGCTGCCGAGGACTCCACGGGCACCGTCGTCGACATCAGGGCCCGTGGCGCGCGCGTCGTCGCACCGACCCGGCGCCGCATCTACCGCCCGCCCACCCCGCCGACCGCCCAGACCCTCGGCGCGATCGTCGCGGTGCTGCGCAAGGTGGCCTCTGGACCGTTCGCCAGCGTGCGCCTGGACCCGGCGATGGCCATCACCCAATTGCAGGACGCCGCGATCAACCAGACCTCTGTGCTGATCGGCTACGTCGACCCCGCCGGGGTGGCAACCCAGCGGGTGGTCTCCCCCATCAACGTGCGCGGCGGCCAGCTGACCGCGTTCGATCCGGCCGCCGGACGCGTCCGCGAGTTCGCCATTCATCGCGTCACGTCCGTGGTCTCGGCGGACTCCGATTAGCAGGTATCGAGACTGCTCTCAGGGACATGATCACCACCGATCTTGTCCCTCACTTCAGTCTCGGCGGGCTGCGCGGCGCGCGGCCGGGCCGAGCCATTCGGAATAATGGACGAAATGACTGACGGCCCGCTGATTGTGCAGTCCGACAAAACGGTGCTGCTCGAGGTCGACCACGAGCAGGCCGGGGCGGCCCGCGCCGCCATCGCGCCGTTCGCCGAACTCGAACGCGCCCCCGAGCACGTGCACACCTACCGCATCACCCCACTGGCGCTGTGGAACGCCCGCGCGGCCGGACACGACGCCGAGCAGGTGGTCGATGCCCTGGTCAGCTTCTCGCGTTACCCGGTGCCGCAGCCGCTGCTGGTCGACATCGTCGACACCATGGGCCGCTACGGACGCCTGCAGCTGGTGAAGAGTCCTGTGCACGGCCTGATCCTGGTGAGCCTGGATCGCGCGGTGCTCACGGAGGTGCTGCGACACAAGAAGATCGCCCCCATGCTGGGCGCGCGCATCGACGACGACACCGTGATCGTGCACAACAGCGAGCGCGGCCACATCAAGCAGATGCTGCTCAAGATCGGCTGGCCGGCCGAGGACCTCGCCGGCTACGTCGACGGTGAGGCCCATCCGATCGAACTGGCCCAGGACGGCTGGGAACTGCGCGACTACCAGCAGATGGCAACCGACTCGTTCTGGGCCGGGGGCTCCGGCGTGGTGGTGCTGCCCTGCGGCGCCGGTAAAACCCTGGTCGGCGCGGCCGCGATGGCCAAGGCCGGCGCGACGACGCTGATCCTGGTCACCAACACCGTGGCCGGACGGCAGTGGAAGCGCGAACTGGTGGCCCGTACCTCCCTGACCGAGGACGAGATCGGCGAGTACTCGGGCGAGAAGAAGGAGATCCGGCCGGTCACCATCGCGACGTACCAGGTGATCACCCGCCGGACCAAGGGCGAGTACAAGCATCTGGAGCTGTTCGACAGCCGCGACTGGGGGCTGATCATCTACGACGAGGTTCATCTGCTGCCGGCCCCGGTGTTCCGGATGACCGCCGATCTGCAGTCCCGGCGGCGGCTGGGGCTGACGGCGACGCTGATCCGCGAGGACGGCCGCGAGGGTGACGTGTTCTCACTGATCGGGCCCAAGCGCTACGACGCGCCCTGGAAGGACATCGAGGCCCAGGGCTGGATCGCCCCCGCGGAATGCGTCGAGGTGCGGGTGACGATGACCGACAACGAGCGAATGCTCTACGCCACCGCCGAGCCCGAGGAACGCTACAAGCTGTGCTCGACAGTGCACACCAAGATCGCGGTGGTGCGCTCGATCCTGGAACGCCACCCCGGCGAGCCGACGCTGGTGATCGGCGCCTACCTGGATCAGCTGGAGGAGCTGGGCCAGGAACTGGACGCCCCGGTGATCCAGGGGTCGACGAAGAACGCCGAACGCGAGGCCCTGTTCGACGCGTTCCGCCGCGGCGAGATCTCCACGCTGGTGGTCAGCAAGGTGGCGAACTTCTCCATCGACCTGCCGGAAGCGTCTGTCGCCGTTCAGGTTTCAGGCACCTTCGGCTCCCGCCAGGAAGAGGCGCAGCGTTTGGGCCGGCTGTTGCGACCCAAGGCCAGCGGCGGCGG
Organism: Mycobacterium sp. DL99; assembly: GCF_004762045.1. Classification (GTDB taxonomy): domain Bacteria; phylum Actinomycetota; class Actinomycetes; order Mycobacteriales; family Mycobacteriaceae; genus Mycobacterium. Next base: position 1,211,252 of record NZ_SJOM01000007.1, on the reverse strand, counting down.
TGCGGTGTTCTACTCCGTGGTCTCGCGCGATTCGTTGGACGCCGAGTACGCCGCCCACCGGCAACGCTTCCTGGCCGAGCAGGGCTACGGCTACGTCATCAAGGACGCCGACGACCTGTTGGGCCCCGCGATATGACAGTGCGGCGGGTGATGCCCGTGCTCACGGTGTCCGACGCCGAGGCGACCGCCGCCGTGTACACCCGGACGCTCGGGTTGGCCGAGGTGATGAACCACGGCTGGATCATCACCCTGGCCGATGCGGAGCACCGCCATCAGCTGAGTCTGATGACGAAGGACGCCACCGCACCGGTGAATCCGTCGGTTTCGATCGAAGTCGACGATGTCGACGCCACGTATGCGGCCGTGGTCGAGGCGGGGCTGGAGATCGTGCATCCCCTGAGCGACGAGGAGTGGGGTGTCCGGCGGTTCTTCTTCGCCGACGGGGCGGGCAACGTGGTCAATGTGCTGAGCCATCGCTGACACGCAGCACCAGTCTCAGGTGTGCGGCCCCATGGCCTTGACGACGGTCAGCAGCACCACCGAATCCTCGAGTGCATGCAGGCTGTGCCGGGTCCGCGGGATAACGATGTGATCGCCGGGCGAACCTTCCCAGCTGGCCTCGGAGTTGGCCAGCTTCACCCTGCCCTCGATCACCTGCAGCGTGGCTTCGCCCGGGCTCTCATGCTCGTCGAGTCCGTTTCCCTCGGTCAGCGCGATCAGGGTCTGGCGCAGCTGGTGTTCATGGCCGCCGTAGACCGTGTGCGCACTCCGTCCGCTGCTGGCCGTGCGGGCTGAGGCCAACTGCTGACGTGCAATCGCGGTGAGCGAGATCTTCTCCATACCCTCAGATCGTGCCACCTCCGGCGGCCGCTCACGGCGAATCCACGGCGGCCCCGGAGGAAGCCCGAGTGAATCAGGCGCAGTGAATCTCAGGTGACCGTGACGTCATTGATGTCGATTGTCACGGTGACCATGTCGCGCAGCGGTTGCCCGGCATCGTCGCGGACATAGACGATGCGGTTCATCGGCAACACGATGCCGTCGACCATCAGATGGTTACGGGAGTAGTGCGCGGCCGGTGAATCGCCGGCGATATCCACGTCGTAGTCGCGGCGGCGGATCAGTCCGTCCGAATCGACATAGAGGGTTTGATCGGAGCTGTGCGTGGCGATGCTGTCGGGATAACGCACACCCAGTCGGCGCCAGGTCTCCCCGTCCTCGCGCCATTCGCCGAGTTCCTCGGTGTGGACACCTGGGAACGTCAGAGAGTACGGCTCGGACAGGTAGGTCCACATCGCATAGCCGGCGAAATAGGCCAGTTGAAGGTGCGTCCACGGTGTCTCGAGTGTGTGCCCGGCGAAAGATTCGCGAGGCGACGTCAGGGTCTCTACGACCCTCGGCGACTCCTCCTCGGTTTCGATCAGCACCTGCTGTGGGCTGTACGACGAGCGGAAACCCGGGCGTGGCAGCGGGCTGTGCCAGGCATGTTGCTCTTTGGGGCGGATCTCGACGATCGAGTCGTCGAGGATGCCGTCGACACCCTTGAGCTTCCACAGGCCGCCTCCGATGATCTGGTGAATGCGGATGGAGTCGATCTCCTTCCAGCGATCCAATCCCCCGTGGGCGGCGATGACTTCGTCGAGCAGTTTCATTTCTGGTCAGCTCCTTTGATGGTCGGGCGGGGTGAGTTTCGGTTACGCCGCATCGAGGAAGGCGGCGGTGCCGGCAGCGAACTCCTCGTGGTGCTGGAACAGGAAATCCGTGTGCCGAATCCGGGTAGATCCCAAAGTGGTTCCCATGTCGGTTCCTCCGTTGCGCCGGTTCGATGGACTTCTCCACCGTGGCGCGACCGTGAACCGGCTGGGGACACCCCGCCAATCCTGGGAGCGGCAGGGGCAGGTTGAGCGACTATCCCGAGCGGAGCTCGTCGAGTGCCCGCGCCGAGTCGCTCCCGGGGTCCGCCCGGAAGATGATCAGGTGCTGCCCACCTGAGTGCGGCACATGCAGGCGATTGCGGTGCAGGTATAGCTCACCCACCCGCGGATGACGCACATGGGTGATCCCCGGCCGGTACCCGACATCGGCGCGCGCCCACAGCTCACGGAATCGCTCACTGACAGATGACAGTTCGTCGATCATCTGACGCAGCCGCGGGTCGTCGGGATAGCTGCCCGCGACCTCGCGTAACCCACTGACCGCGATGTCGGTTGCCTCATCCCAATCCACGAAGAAGTCGCGCGCAGCCGGCTCGAGCAGCCGCCATCTCAAGAAATTCTCTCCGGGCCGGAACGCCGGCGCGAGGGCTCTGGCAACCGGATTTGCCGCCAGTACATCCTGATACCTGTTCGCGACGATCGCCGGCATCGGGAACTGATCGATCAGCTCGTCTAGCCCGTCGACGGCTTTCTCCAGATCACCTTGCTCCCAATGAGTTCCGGTCTGCCCGGCGAGCTGGTGGAGATACTCGGTGCCCTTGATGTCCAATTGCAGCGCCCGCGCGAGCGCTTCGAGCACCTGCGCGGACGGATTCTTGTCACGGCCCTGCTCGAGCCGCAGGTAGTAGTCGGAACTGATACCGGCCACCAAGGCCAACTCCTCACGGCGCAGCCCGGCGACCCGCCGGCGCGCACCGCCGAGCAGGCCGACGTCCTCTGGACGGATCTGCTCGCGCCGCGACCGAAGGTAATCGCCGAGGGCATTGTTCTTCGCCGCCACCTGTCGAGCGTAAGCCTGTCCCCGCCGATACCAGGATCAACGTGGCGTTCCCACCCGGTCTCCGTCGGTCGCAGGGTGGACCCATGGCTGAACGACACGACATCGAGTTCGCCGGCGAAGGCGCTGTAACGCTGCGCGGATGGCTGTTCCAGCCGGATGGACCGGGCCCGTATCCGGGCATCACCATGGCGCACGGATTCGCCGGGGTGAAGGAGCACGGCCTGGAGCGGTTCGCCCGCTTCTTCGCCGAGGCGGGGTTCGTGGTGCTGGTGCATGACCACCGAGGTTTCGGCGCCAGCGACGGTGCGCCCCGCTTCGACGTCGACCCTTGGGCGCAGATCGCGGACTGGCGGCGAGCCATCTCCTTCCTGGAGAGCCGGCCGGACGTCGACCCGGAACGGATCGGACTGTGGGGCACGAGCTACGCGGGCGGGCACGCCATCGTGCTCGGTGCAACCGATCGCAGATTGCGGGCAGTCGTCGCGCAGGTGCCCACCATCAGCGGCTACCAGCAGAGCCTGCGCCGCGTGCCGCCCGATCAGGTCGCAAATCTGCAAGCCGGGTTCATCGAGGACGACCGGGCCCAATTCCGCGGCGAGCCGCCGGCGCTGCAGGCGGTGGTGGGTAGCGATCCCGCGATCCCGGCCGCCTACCGATCCGCCGATGCCATTGCGTTCTACACCCAGCCGACGACGCCGGAGAACGCATGGCACAACAGCATGACGGTCCGCTCGTCACGCGCAGCGCGGATGTATGAGCCGGGCACCTGGATCGACCGGGTATCCCCCACGCCACTGCTGATGATCGTCGGCCTGCAGGACACCATCACCGTCACCGACCTGGCGCTGGCCGCCTGCGAGCGGGCACTGGAGCCGAAGAAACTCGTGACCATTCCCGGCGGGCACTTCGACCCCTACCTCGGCAAGTTCGACCAGGCCGCGGGTGCGGCCCGGGACTGGTTCACCAAATACCTCACCAAATCCGAATTGTGAAGGGAAACATCATGACCGCACTGCGCTATGAGGTAATGGTCCACGACGGCCTGCCTCGCCATCGCGAACAGCGACTGCCCGACGGCAGCCCCATCGTGTCCTCGCCGGTGGCCTCCACCCTCGTCATGGGTGAGCACGATGCCGTGCTCGTAGACCCGCCATTTACTCACGATCAGATACGTCGTACCGCCGAGTGGGTCGAGAAATCCGGCAGGACACTGAAATACGTCTACGCCACCCACGGTCATGGCGATCACTGGTTCGGCACCGACGTGCTCCTGCGGCAGTTCCCGGACGCGGTCGCCTACGCCACCGAGGGCACCATCGCGAAGATGCACGAGCAGGCCGTCGAAGGCCGTGCCCAGATGTGGGACGTCGACTTCCCTGGCCAGATCCCGCCAAGCCCGGTTGTCTACCAACCTGTTCCGAACGACGGGCTGTTGTTGGAGGGCGAGCACCTGGTGCCCATCGAGGTCGGACACACCGACACCGACGACACCACGGTGCTGTACGTGCCCTCGATCGGGCTGGTGGTGGCCGGCGACGTCGCCTACAACGGCGTGCACCAGTACCTGCTGGAAAGTGACCACGGCGGGATCAAGTCCTGGCTGCAGGCGCTCAACACGATCTCGGCATTACAGCCTCGCGCCGTGGTGGCCGGGCACAAGAACAAGGATCTCCCCGATGATCCGGCAATCCTCGCCGAGACCCGCGACTATCTGCTCGACGCTCAGCGGCTGATCGCCGGAAAGCCCGGTCCTCACGAATTTTTCGACTACATGACCCGGCTCTACCCGGACCGGCTCAATGTCGGCCCGGTCTGGTACAGCGCCGTAGCCCTGCTGTCCTGAAAGGAATCCTGAAATGATCATCGATGCGGACGACCTCGATCCCACATCCAGCTACAAGCTTCTCATCGGCAGCATCCTGCCCCGTGCGATCGCCTGGGTCAGCACCAGTTCGGCCGAGGGCGTGGGCAACATCGCGCCGGTCTCGTTCTTCACCGTCGTCGGCCGGATGCCCCCGATCCTGTCCATCTCGCTGCAGCCGCGCTCTGATGGCGTCACGCTCAAGGACACCTTCGTCAACATCCGTGACACCGGCGAGTTCGTGGTCAATGTCGCCACAATCGCTCAGGCCGACGCCGTACACCGATCCGCTTTCGAATTCGACTCCGGGGTAGACGAATTCGATGCGCTGGGGCTGACCAAGGCGCCATCGGAGACCATCTCGGCGCCTCGCATCGCGGACTCACCGATCTCGTTCGAGTGCGTCGTGGACCGCATCATCCCGATGCCGCCGCTGCCCGACCACGTGGTGTGGGGCCGGGTGACGCGCATCCACGTGCGCGACGACCTGTACCTGTCGCGCGGGCGCATCGACGTCGGCGCGCTCAACGCATTCGGCCGCCTGGCGGGCGAGTACACGATGGTCGACAACATCTTCACCACCCCGTTGCCAGAGGGCCTTGCCGAAACGTTGGCGGTCCAGCGCGCCGAGCGGTTGGACGGCAAGGCAACTGACTTCTCACCCATCGACACCGCCGCATGGTCACCGTCCGGCGCGACGAAGGCGGCCGCGAAATGAGCACCGTGCTTCTCGTCCACGGCTTTCTCGATGACGTCAAGGTCTGGGACGACCTCGTGTCTGCACTACCCGACGACGTGCACGTCATCCGTTATCAGCTGCCGGGCTTCGGCGCTCGTGCCGCCGACCCGGAGCTGACCTTGCGAGCGCTGGCTGCCGAGGCCGGCCAGCTCCTCGACGGCGTCGACTCAGATGTCATCGTTGTCGGGCAGAGCCTGGGCACCCAGGTTGCCGAACTGGTCGCCGCCGGTCACGCCGGGAAGGTCACCGGGCTGGTCTTGCTCACGCCGGTCCCGTTGGGCGGCACCCGGCTTCCCGCCGACGCCCTTGCGCCGTTCCGGGCGTTGGGCGGCGATCCCGCCGCACAGCGCGCGGCCCGGTCCAACCTGTCCCCGGCCCTTACGGACGACCAGCTCGACCGATTGACCCGCGCCGGAGAGTCGGCACGACCGGATGTGGTGAGCCGTTATGTGGACGTCTGGAATGACGGCGTGCCGGACGCATCGTCGATCAGTGATTACACCGGACCCGTACTGGTGATCCGGGGCAGCGAGGACACCTTCGTCACCGCCGACCTCGTCGCGACGATCACCCCGCGCTTCCCGCAGGCCCGTGAACGGGTGATCGACGGCGGCGGGCACTGGGTTCATGTCGAGTTCGCCGACCAGGTCGCAGCCGCCATCGTGGCGTTCGCCGACGAGATCGCCGGTGGTGCGACTGCCGCGGGCTGGCGTCAGGCGTTCGCCGAGCAGTCGCGGGCGAGCTTCGCCGACACCTTCGCCGATGACGTGGTGCTCGACGCCACGACCCTCGTCGAACCTGTCGCCGGTCGGGAAGCCGTCGCGACCGTGCTCGGCGTCGCGAGCTCGATCTACGAGACGCTGGAGTTCACGGCCGAGACCACAAATGGCCCCACCAGCTACGTCCAATGGCGGGCAACGGCTTTCGGTGGGATGGCGATCCGGGGTATCACGATCCTGGAACGTGATGCCGAGGGACGCATCGTCGCCGCCGCGATCCACCACCGGCCGCTGGGCGCCGTACTGCGGTTCTCCGCCGAGATCCGTGACCGCCTCGCCGGGGCGATCCCGTCAACACATTTCCTCAAGGAGGCATGATGAGCGCGCTGACGCACCGGGTTTTTGTCACCGGCCAGATTCCGCAGTCGGGCCGCGGCCCACTGCCCGACGGCAGCCGGCGGATGTGGTCGCCGATCTCGTCGACGCTGATCACAGGTTCCCGGGACGCTGTGCTCGTCGATCCGCCCCTGACCACCGCGCAGGCGGCCGAGGTCGGCGACTGGGTCGAGGCGTCCGGCCGACGACTGACCGGGATCTACATCACGCACGGGCACGGCGACCACTGGTTCGGCGCAATCCCGCTGCTGAGGCGGTGTCCGGGCCTAGCGGTCTATGCCACGGCGGGCACAGCAGCGCACATGGCCGCGCAGAACTCGCCGGAGTTCCGGACCGGCTTCTGGGACAAGGTGTTTCCCGGTGAGCTGCCGACCGGAGATGTCGAGGTCGGCATCGTCGACGAAGCCGGGTTCGAACTCGAAGGCGAGCAACTACGTCCCGTCGAGGTCGGGCACACCGACACCGACGCCACCACCATGCTGCACGTGCCGAGCGCCGGGCTCCTTGTCGCCGGCGACGTGGTCTACAACGGTGTGCATCTGTATCTCACGGAGTCGGGCGGCGTGAAGGGCGTTGACCAATGGCTCGCGGCACTGGACATTGCCGAGGCTCTGCGGCCGACGACGGTGATAGCCGGCCACAAGAATCCCGACGCGCCAGACGACCCGTCTCAGATCGACGCCACCCGTCGCTACCTCACCGATGCGCGCAATTTGGTCGAATCATCTACCGGCGCACACGATTTCTACGCCGGGATGCTGGCCCGGCACCCCGACCGGATCAATCCGGGTGCGCTGTGGGGTGCGGCGATCACCCTGTTCCCACCGAAGTGACGAGGTTTGAGATGACCGATCTGCTTGCCGAAGTTCTCGACGCCCATGGTGGCCTGACCCGCTGGAACGAGTTTTCCCGGGTGGAGGCGACGATCGTGACCGGAGGCAAACTCTGGACGCTCAAAGGCCAGCCCCAGGACGACACTCCGCGCCGAATGACCGTCGCCCTGGATCGCCAGTGGGCCTCGGTCCAGCCGTTCGGTGCACCCGACCAGAAGACCGACTTCACCGCCGATCGCGTCGCCATCGAGAAGCTGGACGGCCGCATAGTGGCCGAGTTGCCCAGTCCGCGAGACTCATTCGCCGGCCACGAACTCGAAACTCCGTGGAATCCACTGCAGCGCGCCTACTTCAACGGCTACGCACTGCGGACTTATCTGACCACACCGTTCCTGCTGAGCTTGCCCGGCATCACGGTCGACGAGATCGCACCCGTCGAGCACGACGGCGAGACGTGGCGTGGTCTGCGCGTCTCCTTTCCACCTCACATCGCCACCCACAGTCCGGTGCAGGAGTTCTACTTCGACGACCACCGGCTCATCAGGCGGCACGACTACCGGGTCGACGTGGCCGGCGGATTCTCGGCCGTCCAGTACGTCGACGACCTCGCCGACGTGGACGGCATCAAGGTTCCGACGAAACGTCGTGCGTACCGGTGCGATTCGGCCGGACAGCTCATGCCCGATGAGCTCATGGTCGCTATCGATCTGAGCGATATCCACTTCACTTGACACTCACGAGAACAGCTCGGGGCGCTGGGCGACAAACTGGCCAACGGTGGTCGCGGGTTGCCCGGTGATCCGTTCGACCTCGTCGGTGGCCCGGTCGTAGCGCCCGGCTCGGTGCAGTTGCGCCATTGTGGCCAAGTGCTGTTCGAGGTGTGCGGGCAAGCCCAACGGCTTGATGACGGTTTCCATCCATGTTTCGTACGCTATGTCGGAACCGTGTATCGGCCTTCCCAGCCCGAGCGTGTATTCGGCGGCCAGCCCGTCGATATTAAGGCTTACCGGGCCGGTCAACTCGTACACGTCGCCGATGCGGTGATCAGGATCGAGAAGCACGGCGGCAACCACTCGTGCCACATCGTTGCTGGCGATCGGTGAGGTTCGACCGGTTCCGAGCGGGAGGGCCAACAGGTTTCGGTCACGAAGCGAAGGCGCCGCGAACGAGGTGAAGAGCGGGTTGTCCAGAAAGGCTGTCGGTCTGATGTGCACCACCGGTACGCCCGACCAGTTCAAGACGTGCTCGGCGAGGTAGTGCAATCGATGTTGACGAGACTCCCCGACACTGGTCGCCGTCATCTGGGAAACGGTCATCTGCGACATGTTCACGACCACCTCCAGGCGGCCGTATTCCAGTGCGGCATCGCAGACGATGACCGTGGCCTGCAGGTAGTCCGGGGACACACCCATCGAGAAGAACATCCGGTCGGCACCGGCCATCGCTTCGGCGACGTTCTGCGGGTCGGTCAGGTCACCGACCACGACTTCAGCCCCCATATCGCGTAGCGGGTCGGCACGGGCGTCATCGTGATGGACCACCGCGCGGACCCGGTGCCCGCGTTGGCGTAGAAGCTCGATCACCTGCCGGCTCACGCCGCCGGTGCCGCCACCTGCGCCCGTGACCAGATACAAGCGTTCAGCCATGTTCTACGGGGTGCCTTCCCAATGTTTGGCCAGCGGGGTTCCTGCGAAATGTTCGAGCATCAGTCGGGAGAAGCCCAGCAGCGCGCTACGCGGCCGGTGATTCACCACGATGTGTTGTGTCTGCCCGGCCGCATTGAATGTGACCTGCACGATCACGTAGGTGGGCACGCCCCGGACACTGCTGGAGTAGTCCTCGATGAATCTGTCTTCCCCGCACGGACCGGCGTGGGCGAATTGCTGGTCGTCGTAGTGCCTTCGCGCGGCATCCACGATGGCCCGCACCGACTCGGCACCGTGAGCGGTGCCGTCCATCGCGGCGGCCTCCAGCGTGACGTCCTCGGCCAGGTTGTCCAGCCACTCCGGGTAGTAGGGCTTTCCCATGTAGGTCATATCCGCCTCCAGCGAGCCTCGGCAGGGAGACGACCTGAGTATCCGCCAACGTCGGCCCAACTCGCTGCCTTCCAACGAAAATCCGTTCGACACAGCATTTTCGAAGGTCTCTCACAGACAGAGCGGCCGAATCGGACGGTCAGATGTCAGCCGGCGGCGGGGTTCTCGAGGACAACGGCGACGCCCTGCCCCGACCCGACGCACACGCCGACGACGCCGTAGCGGGCGTTGCGCTCGCGCAGTTCGGTGGCGAGCGTGAGCACATACCGCGTGCCGGTGGCACCGAATGGATGCCCGATCGCGACGGCGCCCCCGTTCGGAGTGAGCTTGTCATCCGGGACGGTGAACCCGCCGAGCTGGTTGGGCAGTTCACGCAGCACGCCGAGTGCCTGGGCGCTGAACGCCTCGTGGACCTCCCACACGTCGATCTGCTCGGGCGTCAACCCGGCCCGCTTGATGGCCAGCGGTATCGCCCAGGCCGGGGCGAGGCCCATTACCAGCGGGTCGATGCCGTACACGGCTGACGACACCACCCGCGCCAGCGGCCGGACCCCCAGTTCGGCGGCCCGCTCGCCCGACGCCAGCAGCACGGCGCTGGCGCCGTCGGTCAGCGGAGTCGAGTTGGCCGCCGTCATCTGTTTGGTCCCGGGTTGCGGCGGCAGCTTGGCCAGTTGCTCGGCGGTGGTGTCGTCGCGGATGAACTCGTCGTGCTCGAACGTCCGGCCCGGCGCCTTCTTCGTCGCGGCGATCTCGACCGGCATGATCTCCTTGGCCAGCCGGCCGGAGTCCCGCGCTGCCTTGGCGTGCTGCTGGCTGCGCAGCGCGAAGGCGTCGATCTCCTCACGGGTGAGTCCGTAACGGTCGGCCACGTTCTGCGCGGTCTCGATCATGCCGATGTAGGCGTTGCGGGCCAGCAGCGCCGGGTTGGGCGGACCGCCGGCACCCGCCCACATGGTGTCGAGCAGGATCACCGGCCCGCGCGGCGAGAACGGTGCGTCGCCCTTCATGTAGGCCCAGCCCGAACGTGACATGGACTCGACACCGCATGCCATCCCGACGCCCAGGTCACCGGCTCGGATCGCGTGCGCCACGTTGATCGTGGCGCTCAGCGACGAGGCGCAGAACCTGTTGATGGTCGCCCCGGCGACTGTGTCGGGGAAGCCCGCTGCCAGCGCGGCCCACCGGCCGACATCGCCCATGCCCTCGTGGGCGGGGTTGACGCAGCCTGCGACGATGTCCTCGACCTGGTCCATCGGTACGCCGACGCGTTCGCACGCGCCTTTCATGGTCATTCCGAGCAGGTCATCGGCACGGATGTGTGACAACGAGCTGCCGTACCGGGCGAAAGGTGTGCGAACACCGCCGAGCACAAATGCATCAGTCATGAGTGGCTCCCAGGGTCACCCGGAGCGTAACGCGCACGGAGGGCATCGGGTCAGAAACGACTGGGAGGAAGCACCTCACAGCTACAAGCCATTCGGTCGTGGCAGGTCTGCCCTGCCCCGCACACCATGGATCGATGCGCAATCACCCCTGGATGCACGTCGTGCGCACCGCCGCGATCCTGGCTGCCGCGATGGGGATCGGACGTTTCGCATACACCCCGATCCTGCCGCTGATGACGGCGCATGCCGCGCTCAGCACCTCAGCGGCGGGCCATCTTGCCACCGCCAACTATGTCGGGTACCTCCTCGGCGCAGTCGCCGGCGCGGGCTCGCCACGGCTGTCCCGTTCGATCACCGCATGCCGAGTGTCGCTCGTGGTGCTGGTGGTCAGCCTGGCGGCAATGTCGTTGACCGGCAATGTCTTCGGTTGGATGGCTCTCCGCGTGGTGGCCGGGGTGGCCAGCGCCCTGGTGTTCGTCATCGCCATCAATACGGTGCTGGATCATCTGCACGGTCATCCGCCGCACCTACCCGGCTGGGCATTCGGTGGTGTCGGCGTCGGCATCGCCTTGTCGGCCGCGCTGGTGTTCGGTCTGCCGGCGCAGAACGGGTGGAAGGCGGCGTGGTGGCTGGCCGCCGGACTCACCGCGGTGTTGGGTGCCGCCGCGTGGGGCCTGCGCCCGGCCCCGCCGGCTGAGGCATCGAAAGATACTGTCGGCAAGCGGAATACCACGCGCCGCCCGTTCGCCCTACTGTTCGGCAGTTACACCCTCGAGGGCATCGGGTACATCATCGCGGGCACCTTTCTGGTGGCCGCCATCGCGCAGAACTCGCCGGGCCGGCTGGGCACCGGGGCGTGGCTCGTCGTCGGACTGGCGGCAATCCCCTCCGCCGCGGTGTGGGCACGGCTGAGCTCCCGCTACTCCCACCCCGTTCTACTCACCGGGGCACTGCTGTTGCAGGCAGGCGGAATCGGCCTGGCGTGCATCGGAAACGGCCTTGCGGCGCTCATCGGCGCGGTCCTGTTCGGCGGTACGTTCATCGGGATCAGCACGCTGGCACTGGCCGCCGGCCGGCTGCTGCAGTTCCCGGGAGCTGTCGCGCTGCTGACCGCCGGCTACTCCGTCGGCCAGATCATCGGACCGGTCGCGGTGTCACCGTTCGTGCACAACGGGTTTCGGACCGCCTTGGCGGCCGGGGCGGTCGTGGTGTTACTCGCCGCCTTCGCCGCGATCTCGATACGGGTCGTCAGCGGGCAACCACGCTCCGGTGTCACCGATACCGAGGTCCCCGACACCGCGGGTGAACGCGTCGATCACGGCGCGCACAGCCGGACTGTCCTCGTCGCGGCGCCAGACCAATGACCAGGTCCACAGCGGGACCGGCCCCAGCACCGGACGCCGGACCAGGTCCTTCGGCAACGGCGCGTCCTGCCCCTTGGGGTTGTTGAGCACCGGCCGCCGCAATTCCCGGACGTGCTCGAAGAAGGTCGGCCCGGTCACGCCGCCGTCGTCGGTGCGCATGACGCGCGCCCCGGTGTCGGCCGCGAACTGCTCGCCGTACCGGTTCCACGAGGACCAGCTGGCGGCGTCGGCATCCACCAGCACCAGGACGTCGGCGGCTTTCACCGGCGTATCGTCCGGCCCCGCGGACAAGGCGTACAACCGGTCGACGCCCATCAGGCGGGCGTCGAGTCCCAACGCATCGAGGTCGGGGGTCTGCACCCAGCAGATCGCGAGGTCCAGGCTGCCGTCGGCGACGCGGGCCGCCTGGGTGTGCGACGGCATCACCCAGGTGTCCACCCGCAGCTGCGCCAGTCCGGCCGCGCGCTCCGCCAGATCACCCGGACACCAGTTCACGTACCCGACCCGCACCGGTTCCTTCGTCGCCATCCCCGCTGCGCTCCTGCGCAATTCGTCGGCCTGCTGAATCAAGGCCCGAGCGCCGGGCAGCAGTGCGCTCCCGGCCGCAGTGAGTGCCACCGAGCGCCGGTCACGGTCGAACAGCTGCACCTTGAGGTCGCGTTCCAGCGCTTTGATCTGCTGGGACAGCGACGGGCCCGCGATCCGCAGGCGCTCTGCCGCGCGCCCGAAATTCAGCTCCTCGGCGACGGTCACGAAGTACCGCAACTGGCGCAGTTCCACTGAACGAGCCTATTAGGCGGAACCTCGCAGCAACGAGCTATCCCGTCACATCGGCCGGACATCACCGGCCCGGCGAATGCGTTGAGGTGTGCGTCCGACCAGTTCCAAGACAAGGAGACCACCGTCATGAGCACCACACCACACGTCGCAGTCATCACCGGCGCCTCCCAGGGCATCGGCGAAGCCCTGGTGGCGGGCTACCGCAAGCTGGGCTACGCCGTCGTCGCCAACTCCCGCAACATCGGTGAGAGCGACGACCCGATGGTGCTGACCGTGCCGGGCGACATCGGCCGACCGGGCGTAGGCAAGCAGGTGATCGACGCGGCCGTCGAGCGCTTCGGCCGGGTCGACACCGTCGTGAACAACGCCGGCATCTTCATCGCCAAGCCCTTCACCGACTACACCGACGAGGACTACGACGCCGTCACCGGAGTCAATCAGCGCGGCTTCTTCGAACTGACCCGCGCCGGAATCGCCGCGATCGAATCCCACGGCGAAGGCGGACACGTGGTCACCATCTCCACGAGCCTCGTCGACCACGCCAACTCCCAGGTGCCCTCGGTGCTGGCGTCCCTGACCAAGGGCGGGCTGAACGCCGCAACCAAGGCGCTGGCAGTCGAGTACGCGTCGCGGGGCATCCGGTCCAACGCCGTCGCACTGGGCATCATCCGCACCCCGATGCACTCGCCCGAGACCCACGAATTCCTCTCGGCGCTGCATCCGGTCGGCCACATGGGCGACATCGACGATGTGGTCGACGCGGTGCTGTACTTGGAGCGGGCCGGGTTCGTCACCGGTGAGATCCTGCACGTCGACGGAGGTCAAAGTGCCGGGCATTGAGAACACCGGGCGGATTCTCCGAGACGTCCTCGACGTGTGGCAGGCCGGCATCGCCGACCAGGAGCCCCAGCGGGTGGCCGAGGTGTTCACCGACGACGCGATCTTCCAGGGCCTGCACCCCTACACCGTCGGTCCGCAAGGGGTGTTCGATTACTACGACTCCCAGCCGGTGGGGCTGACCGTCGACTACCGGATCAATGAAACCCGTCGGCCCGCCGACAACGTGATACTCGGTTATCTACGTGCGGATTTCACCCGCCCTGACGGGACGGTCGTCCCCCTTAACCTCAGCGTCCTGGTCACCCAGGGCGACGTGGGCTGGCGAATCGTGCACTACCAGGTGTCGGCGGTGCCCGACTGAGGCGACGGCGCCGGTCAGCGCCGTGTGCTGATACCGCTCGTCGCGCGAGTTATCAGAGGTGGCACAGGCAATTGTTGACGCCGGGCTGATCGCTGACTCATCATCAATATCGATGATCGAAGTCAGCGAGCAGGCGGCATTAACCGAGATGGAGCGCCGACTGACCTCGGAATTTCCCGAGGTGACGGCGGCGACGATTCACGCGGCCATCATGCTGGCTTATGGGCGGTTCGCCACGAGCCGGATACGTGACTTCGTCCCGCTGTTCGTGGAGCGGCAGGCACGAAAGCAGGTCTCCAGGCTGTACCTGGCCGGCCAGCTCGTCGCGCCCGGTGTGGAGCGCGACGTCGTCGTGATCGGCGCCGACGTCAATCCCCCGAGCAGCCCGGGAGATTAAATCACCCGGAGTGAATCCCCGTCGTAGCCGAACCGGCTCCGCAGTTGGACCAGCAGACGCTCCGCCTCGGCGATGCGCGCGTGCATCCGGACCAGCGCTTCCGGCACGGGCGCGTCGGCCACCCGACTGCGTTCCCGAAGGCGTCGCCACCGGAGTTCGGCGGCCGCGAGATGGTCTCGCAGCTCGGCGATTTCGCCGACCAGAATGTCCTCGAACAGCCGCGATTGTGCAACGTCAGCGCTGTGCGCGGGCCTGGAACAGGCAACCGGGGCGGCCGCGCGGGAAACCACGCGCGGCAAGGGATTGCACACCGCGGCCGTATCGGCCCCGACTGTCGAGGCAGAGATGCTCCCGCTCCCGAACTCCCGTGATATCAACGTCACGAGGGGATCATGGAGCAGCTCGCGATTCAAAGCCACCGCACATGTTTCACCTGGAATACCGCCTCTGGTCACCTACCGGTTACCCGATGTACGTTTGACGGCCTTTGCGCGCGGGCGGCGTCCGTGGTCGGTACGCCTAGCTGAGCGCGGGGATGACCTTCTGCTCGAACAGTTCGATACCGGACCGGTCGTAGGCGGCCTCCGGGAAGTACAGAATCGCGTACTCACACCCGAGGTCGCGCATCCTCTGGAGCTTCTCGATGACCTGTTCGGGTGTACCGCTTGCCGATTCGGGGGCGGTGACGTTGGCGAGCATGGCATCGACGGTCGCCTCACCGGCCACCGGCACCTGCCGTGCCCGCAACCGCGCGACCCGCTCGGCGACGTCGGCTTCCGAGTCGCCGATGACGGCGTTGAAGTTGGCTGATCGCACGATCGCGCCGTAGTCGGTTCCCACGTCGCGGCAATGGTCGGCCAACACCTGTGACTTGTGGGCAAAGCCCGCCGGCTCAGAGGTGAAGTTGGTGTACTGCGCATACTTGGCGGCGATACGCAGCGTCACCTTTTCGCCGCCGCCGGCGATCCACAACGGGATGCCACTGTCCTGCAAAGGCTTCGGAGCGACGATCGCACCGTCGACCTGGTAGTGCCTGCCCTCGAAGCTGACCCGCCCGTCACGCCATGCATCACGCATGATCTGGACGCCCTCGTCGAGCCGGCCCAGCCGCACCCCGGCCGACGGGAAACCGTAGCCGTAGGCCCGCCATTCGTGTTCGTACCAACCGCCGCCGATACCCATCTGCACCCGGCCGCCCGAGATGATGTCGGTGGTGGCGGCGATCTTGGCCAGGTAGACCGGATTGCGGTAGCTCATCGCGGTACACATCTGGCCGAGCTTGATCCGCGACGTCGTCGCGGCATACGCCGCCATCAGCGACCACGCCTCGTGGGTGGCCTCGTCGGTCGGCACCGGAACGGTGTGGAAGTGGTCATAGACCCACAGCGAGTCCCAGGTGCCTGCGTCGGCGTAGGTCGCCAGGTCACGCATCACCTGCCACTGGCTTTCGATGGGAATGTCGACGAGGTCAAGGCGCCAGCCCTGCGGGATGAAGAGTCCGAAGCGCATGAATGCCGACTCTACGACGCCGACGCGTGTCGTGGCACGGCGCTAGCCTGAGTTTTATGGCCCTTTCCAAAGAAGAACGCGAACAGTTTCTGGCCGAGCCGCACATCGCCGCCCTCTCGGTGTACGCGGGCGACAAGCGCGGTCCGCTGACCGTCCCGATCTGGTACCAGTACAGCCCTGGTGGGGAGCCGTGGGTCCTGACCGGGGTGGGATCACGCAAGCACCGGCTGATCGAGGCGGCCGGGCACGCGACGCTGATGGTCGAGCGGCTGGAACCGACGGTGCGTTACGTCGCCGTCGACGGTGCGGTCTCCCGCATCGAACCGGGCACCGACGAGCAGCTCGTCGAGATGACCAAGCGCTACCTGGCTCCCGAGAAGGTGGAGCCGTATCTGGAGTTCGCCCGCAGTGAGCACGGTGAGAGCGTCGCGGTGTTCTTCAAGCCCGAGCACTGGCTGTCCTCTGACCTGGGGGCGCTGTGACGCCATGAGCTCGCGCCAACGGGTGTTCCGGTGGCTCTACCGGCTCGGGGTCACGCCCTGGGACGGCCACCCGTTGGCGCACAGCCTGACCGATCTGGTCGAGAGAACATCGTTGCCCCCCGGGACCGCGCTCGATCTGGGCTGCGGGACCGGGGACAACGCGGTGTACCTGGCCCGACACGGTTGGCGGGTCACCGGTGTGGACTATGTGGCCAAACCGCTGAAGAAGGCTCGGGCCAAGGCTGAGGGCCTGCCCGCGTGTTTCGTCAAAGCCGATGTGACACAACTGAGTTCATCAGGCTTCGGGACGGGGTTCCAGCTGATCATCGACAGCGGATGCCTGCACGGCATGAACGCCGCCGACCGCGATGCCTACGTCCGGGAAGTCAGCGCGGTAGCCGCCCCCCGGTACACAACTGCTGATCGTGGCGTTCATCCCGGGAGCGTCGATGGGCGTACCCGGCATCGGGTTCGATGAGGTGCAACGACGTTTCAGCGACGGCTGGACGTTGCTGTCCAGCGGGGATGAGCCCGTGATGGACCAGAACGGCGCTCACCGGGCGCGGCATTATCTGTTCGCACGTGCGGCATAGATGTGGTTCGAGCACTGAGATAACCCGACCCTCATCGAATCACGCTACGGTGCAGTGCAGTTGGCGCGTCGTCAACGGGAGCATGTTTGCCCGCCGGATCTGCGCTACGGCTCGAACACCAGCAACGGCTTGCCTCCGTGCTCGGGAGCTTCGGCCAGATGGACAGCATCGCTGAACTTTTCGACCGGAATCGGCTGGCCCTCCGGAACCCGCAGGGCCCCGCCGGCCGCGAGTTGGACCGTCCGGTCGATCGTCGCGGCCATCCGGTCTTTCGGGGTCTCGGTGAACCAGCGGAACAGCCAGAACCCCCGAACGGACTTGGTTTCGTAAATCAGTGAACGCGCGAAAATCGGGATGGTGAGTTTGGCGGGGTCGGTCTGGCGGTGCGTGGACAGTGCACCGTAGACGACCAGCTCGCCGTGCGGTGCCAGAGCCCGCGACACGTCCGCACCCACCTGACCGCTGACACAGTCGATCGCTTTGGACACCCCACCCTCGCCCGCTATGTCGGCCACGCGCTCACGCAGGTCCTCGTCCTCGGTGCAGATCACCGCGGTGCCACCCAACGCGAGAATGTCCTCGACGGCGGATCGACGCCGCACCACATTGAGGGTCTTGAAGCCGACGTGTGTCCCGAGTTGGATGACCAACTGACCAACGGTTGATCCGGCCGCCGTCTGCAGCAGCCATTCACCCGGCCGGACGTCGAGCACGTCACTGGTCAAGATCACGGCGGTGAGCGGATTGCTGAGAAGCTGCGCGGCCGTGGACGTGCTCAGGCTCGCGGGAATTGGCAACACCCGCTCGGCATCGGCAACGATGTACTCCTGCCACGTGCCGGTGACCCCGATCGTCACGACACGTTGCCCGACGGTCAGACCTTCTGTGTCGCTGCCGATTTCGTCGATCTCACCGACAGATTCGATGCCGGGCACCGCCGGGAACTCCGGGGTGAATCCGTATCGGCCGCGGATCGTGTGCAGATCGCTGGCCTCGACAGGCACCGCGGCCACCCGGATCCGAACTTGGCCGGGACCGGGCTTCGGAATTGGGCGGGCCTGTAGACGCAGCACCTCGGACGGTTCGCCGACCGTCTCGGCGACGACAGACCGCATCGTTGCCATCATCCTGCTGCCCCTTCAGTCGGATCCCGATCTCGGGGTGGTTCGGTGTCCAGAGCGTCATCCCCAACTCATGATGCTGCCACCATGACGGCGTTGTCGGTGCAAGGAAAGCGACGACGCCCTGGCCTCGCGCAATGACTACCGCGACGGCGATACGGATCGCCGCTCAGCTCTGGACGGCCGCGCGAGCCTCGATCGCCTTGACGCTGCTACTGAACGCCTTGGCCAGCGAGCGCTTTCCCACTGTGCCGAGAACTCCCGCGACAATTCGTCCTCTGAGATTCTTGCCCTCGCGCACGAGCACAGCGTCGATCTGAGTCGTGCCGTCAGGTTGTGGTGTCAGCGTGTAGGTATGACCCGAAGCGCCACCGAACAGATTGGAGTCGATGGTGGTGAGCTTCACGTACTGCGGATGCGACCAGTCGTAATGCAGACGTTCCCAGATACCGCCCGAGCCCTCCGTTACGTCAGCCTCATGGAGCCCCAGGCTGTGCACCTTCAGGTAGCCATCGGCGCTGTTCTTGAAGAGCTTCGATCGACCGGGCCCGAAATCGGTGAGCCCGGCGATGAACTGTTCGGGTGTTGCGGTGGTTGTCTCGTGAAAACGGATGATCGCCATTGGACAGTCCTCTCAACAGGGGTTTGTTGTCGATAGACCCAACAACCGCCCGCCATCCGTCGCCGATTCCGCCGATTGGGCCGCCAGCCAGTCCCTGTCATTACCGGGATTGGCAGGGACAGTTTCCCGACAAGCTCGTCGTAGCGTCGAGGGACGGCCGCACACTCCCTACCAGGCGGCACTCACTCGGCGCGACCGCCGAGATGCTTGGCCAGGAATCGGTCGGCCCGGTGGTAGAAGTCAAGGCGGTTCTCGGGTTTGACGAAACCGTGGCCCTCGTTCTCGTACATCGCATACTCGTAGTCGAGGCCGCGTTCTTCCATTGCCGCCACGATCTGCTCGGACTCCGCCCGCTTCACCCGCGGATCGTTCTCGCCCTGACCGATCAGGATCGGAATCCGGATGGCATCCACCCGCGACAGCGGCGACCGGGACCACAGGAAGTCCGGGTCCTCGCCAACTCGCTTGTGCCACAGCATGATCATCGGCTTCCAGTACTCGGGGAACGACTCGATGAGAGTGTTCAGATTGGACGGGCCGACCATCGAGATCGCGCACCTGAACACCTCGGGTGTGAAGGTCGCACCGACCAACGCCGCATACCCGCCATACGAGCCGCCGTAGATCGCCACCCGATCCCGGTCGACGATCCCCTGCCCGACCAGGTGATCGATGGCGTCCAACAGGTCCTCGTGCATTTTGGCGGCCCACTCATGGTTGCCGGCGTTGAGGAAATCCTTGCCATAGCCGCTGGAGCCGCGGAAGTTCACCTGCACACAGAGGTAACCACGGTTGGCCAGCCACTGCGCCTCGGGATCGAGGCCCCAGCCGACACGGCCCCACGGCCCGCCGTGCACGTCGAGGACGGCGGGTAGATCCTTGCGGTCCACCCCCGGCGGGAACGACAGGTAGCCGTGGATCGTCAGGCCGTCGCGGGCGGTGTAGCTGAACGGTTCCATCGGCACCAGCGGGTAGTCGTTGAGCTCTGGCCGGTGATCGAACAGGAAGGTCGCCGTTTGCGAACCACGGTCCCAGCGATAGAACTTCACCGGCCCGCAGTCTTGGTCGAACGCGACGAGCCAGGTGCTGTCGTCATCGTCGCGGTCGCTGATCACCAGCTCGCCCGGATGCAGCTGCTCGAGTGCCTCGACGTCGCCACGAATCGACTCGTCGAAGATCCGGTATTCCAGCCGCTCGCCGTACACCGTCACGCCCTGGACTTCCCGGGTGTCGGGATGGATGATCACGCCGCTGATGTCGTAGGTGGGATCTTCGGCGATCACCTCGGTCGCGCCCGATTCGATACCCATCCTGACCAGGCGGCTGGTGTTCGAGCCGACCGAGGACTGCAGATACATCGACCGGCCGTCCTTCGTGAAGCCAACGGGGCCGGTGGTTTCCGCATCCTCCGGTCCGACCTCCAACAGTGTCCGCCACGGCGACGTCTCGTCGTCACGAACCACGATGATCAGGCCGCCGTCGGGGGTCGGGGCGGCCGCGCCGCGCACCTTCAGGTCATCGTCGACCACCCAGCCGAGATAGCCGGGGTTCTCGACGATCTTTCGCAACTCGCCCGTGCTCAGATCGAGGTGATACACATCGTGCAGCTGCGGGTTGTCCTTGTTGATGCCCACCAGCACATCGTTGGGAAATCGCTTGCGGTGAGCGATGAGTCGACATTGCACATCATCGATCGGCGTCAGGTCGCGCTCGACTCCGGTCTGCAGGTCGACATCGAACAGCCGGAAGTTCTCGCTGCCGTCCTTGTCCCGGATGTACATGAGGTGGCGATTGTCATGCGCCCAGAAGTAGCCCTGTATCCCGCGGTCGGTGTCGCGGGTGACCGGTTTGTCATTACCCGACCCGGAGTCACCGACGAACACGTTCAACACGCCCTCGAGCGGGGCGATGTAGGACAACCGCGTGCCGTCCGGCGATATCTGTGCCGCGGCCCGTTCCGGCTGGCCCAGCAGGACCTCGAGTGGGATGAGTTTCGCGTCTTCCATGTCACCGGACATTCCAGCCCCCTCGTTCGATGTGCCGTCAATCATGCCTACCCGAGGTTCCGGCCGGAACATATTGGCGGGTCTGAACAGGAACCCGGCGATCGGACCGGGACACAGCGCACCTGCCGGACACCCGAAGGCAACACCCCGCACCGCTCCGCAGGAAACCCACAGATACTTCACAGCGGCTCTGCCGCAACGGAATTCGTGTCATGACGGGCTCCCAAGCGCCGTTAGGCTTCCGATATGACCTCGCCGCTGCGCGTGAATCCCGCCGCCCTCCGGTCGGCCGCCGGCGATTTCGACCACCTGGGCACCAACAGCGCCAGCACCGGCACAGAGCTGCAGTTCTCCGCACTTCCCGCTCAGCTTCCCGGCCTGAACAGCGGTGACGCCTGCCAGCAGGCCGGGACAGCCGTGGACTCCGCATGCCGGCGGGTCGCCGACCAGTACGCCAAACTCTCGACCAATCTGAACTCGGCGGCCGACACATACGAGAAAACCGACGCCCAGCTCGGCAAGGATGTGAAGAAGGCCGGTGACGGCACCGATGAGCCCGGCGACGGAGGCGACGGCACCACTCCCCCGCCGGCCGGCAAACAGGGGCCAGAGGCCATCCCGGTGGATCAGGTGACCTACGACAAAGGGTCCTGGCCATCGGGTCAGGACGCCACCCGTAACTACATCAACCAGGCGCTGGATCAGCGCGGCGTCACCGATCCGGCGGCCCGGCAACGATGGATGGACGCCTACCTGACCCTGACGGAACACGAATCCTCGTACAACCCCATGTCGATCAATGACTGGGACGTCAACTCGAAACCACCGAACTCGACCTACAACGTGTCCGATGGCTACGGCAACGGCTGCTCCCGCGGGCTCGCCCAGTGTGTTCCAGGAACCTTCGCCCAGTACCACCAGCCTGGAACGTCGAACAACATCTACGATCCGGCCGCCAACATCGCCGCGTCGATGAACTATCTGGTCGGGGAGTACGGCGTGAATCCCGACGGATCCGACATCCGGGCGAAGATTCCGCAGACAAACCCCGGCACCCATCAGGGGTACTGACCGATGACAGGAGAATTGGTGAAGCTCACGCGCGCAGTCTCGATCGTCCTCACCGCGGGCGCCGTGGTGGCGGGCCTGACGGCATGTCAGAACACCCCGGTTGCCGGGACACCCAGCCCCGATGCCTCCTCGGCCACCGGCATGGTGCACCCCGCGACGAGTCCCGCGGCCAGCCCGGTGTCGACGACGGCTCCACACGCCACGTCCGTACCCACGGCTGCGTGGATCCACTCCAACCGCCTCCCACTCAACGACTCTCAGCACTGGCCCGATCTGTCTGATTCGGCACAACCGCTGGGCAACAACACTTTCCAGATCGACAGCCTCTGCGCAGGTACACCGACGCAACTCGGTGGCGGCGAGAACGCTCGCTCTTTGATCGATCGTGGCGACAACAACTGGTCGGCTCAGCAGGTGATCGTGCACTATCCCGGCGATCCCTGGACCATGGGCCAGACCGCGCACGCTTCGTTCACCGCCCTGCAGGGCACGCTGACCGGATGTCAGGCGACATCGCCGACGGCGCAACTGACCGTGACTACCCCGAAGCAGTTCTGCCCGAGCATGCAACGCGGCGGCTGCAATCAAGTGGCAGCCGAAATTCGGCTGCCGGACAAGAACGTAACGGCGCACATGTACCTGGCAGTCGTCGGAAGCACGGTGACCGAACTGAGCGTGTGGTCCACGGGAACACCCGCAGCGCAGTGGCAGGCGCCTGCCGACGAAGATGTGTTCGCCGCGATGAACCCTCAGCTGTGCTCGGTATGGGAATGCTGAGGACCGCCAGACATGACGATGACGATCTCCGGGGTGAGCAACTCTCACCCCGAGCAGTTGACCGACGCCGGACGCCGCGCGGCAGACTCCGCCGGCAAGGTTTCCCAACAGATCGCCGACGGGCACGGCACCCTGAAACGGCTGGACGACGGTTGGAAGGGCTCGGCCGCTGATGCCGCAAATGCCGGCGCGAACCGCACTTTCACCGATCACCAGAAGGTGGCCGACACGTTGCAGCGGCTGCAAACGGTCCTGACAGACGGCGGCGGGAAATTGTCATCCAGCCGAAGCAGCCTGATCAACGACGTGGACAGCCTCAAACAACTCGGCTTCCAGGTGGCCGACGACGGGACTGTGTCTGTCCGTCCGGGTGGCCCACTGGATGCGGTGGCCAAACTGAGCCCGGTGACGGCCCTTGAGCTCCGGCAACTCGCCGCCGCCAACTCGGTCAAGCTCAAGACCCTGCTGGCCCAATTCGACAGCCAGGACCGGGAACTCGCCGACGCGATACGCAAGGCCACCGACGGCCTCAACCCGTCCGAGGACAAGCCCAAAGACCCGAATACTCCGCAGCAGCCGCCTCCAGACCAGCCGAAGCCCAACACCGACGACACCAACGCGCCGGTTCCGGGCCCGGATGCCAAACCGGGCGACCCCGGGTACAAAGTGCCCCACGCACCCGGCGACCCGGCGGAGGTGCCCCCGAAGCCAGGGTGGAAGGTCGACGCCAAGGGAGAGACGAATCCGCCCGGATACCCCCCGCAGCCGCCGGGCGAAGCACGCGATCAGAATTGGCGTGACTATCTCAACGGCAAGAACGGCGACGGCACCCAACGACCAGCGGGGCAGCCTCCCGAGGCCTACCCGCTGCCGGAGGCGGTCACCGACAAAAAGCTCAAGATCGTCGGTGCGGCCGAGAATCAACAGGGCACACGGTATGTCTGGGGTGGCGGAAGCAAGGACGGCGCAACCTCTGGGGCACCGGCGCGGGGAACAGACAAGTACGCGGACAAGATGCACGACTACGAACACACCGGATTCGATTGCAGCGGCCTCTCCGAATACGCCATCTATCAGGCCACCGGGTACGACCCGGGCAAGGGAACATCCGTGCAGTACGGGCACATGACCGAGGGGGCCGGGGCGTTCGGGTCGGTGGTGCAGACCGGGCCGAAGCTGGACACCTCGCAACTGCAACCCGGTGACGTCATCTACTACGACGGCGGCCAGGGGGTCGCGGGGGCACACGTCGCGATCTACATGGGCAACGGAGTCACGGTCGAGACCAGTGAGTCCGGCACACCCGCACACTCACAGGCAGCCACCACCTCCGACGGCACCGTCCGCGTGGTGCGGCCCAACTGATTCCTCTACGATCCGAGCCAGGAGACCAACATGAGAACGACCGCCCTCAACGCCCTTTGCGCAGCCACCTTGCTCACCGTGAGTGCCTGCCATTCGCAAGGCCCGTCGACCGTCGGAGCCACCCCGTCCGCCAGTCCCGTCCACGCGGCCTCCGTCACCGCGACCCCGGTGGACACCACAACCGCACCTACCGATCCGGCAACGCTGACGTTGTCTGTTGATGCTCTGAACAGCGTTGTGCAGCAGGCAAACCCCGGCGCCGCAGAATTCGACGCACTGGACCCGGCCGAAACCACACCGCGCGTACCGGACCCGGGTCCCATGGCTGTGTGTGACGCGGTGAACACGCTGTACTTCGCCGCGGGTACCCCAGCCACTACCAAGTACGTCTCGCAGTGGGCGGGCGCGCCCGGCCAGCACTATGTCAGCCAGACCATCGCTCTATATGACACCGCTGCCGCTGCATCGCAGAAATTCGGACAGCTCACCGCGGGGATTCCAGCATGCGCCAAGGCGTCAGCGGGTGAAGGCATCCCGTTCACCGTCACCCCGGGTGAGGCCGGATCTGACGTCGCACGCTTCACCGAGAAGCGCAAGCCCAATCCCAGCTTGTCAGGCGGGAGCTCCGGCGACGCCTCGGAGTATCGACTGGCGGGCTCGGCGATCGTAGGGGTCTCATCCAGCGAATCTCCCGCCGTCGTCGCCGCGGTCGCCGACAAGCTCGTGAGCAAGCTCGGCTGAGTCACAACCCGAGTGCGGCCATGGCACCGTCCACGGTCGCCGTACGCAGCTGCTCGTAGGGAGTGTCGGGGAACTGCAGGCAACAGTCCTGCAGGCCGCCGAAGGCGATGACCGAGCGGGTGGACTGTTCGAGCGTCGGGCGCCGGCCGAACACCAGCACCCCCAGCCTGGCCCGCCAGGCCAGCAGTTGGTCGATCAGCCCCAGATCGGCCAGGGTGGTCAGCTCGGAGACGATCAGCACGAGGTCGGCCAGGTGCCGGTAGTGGAAGTCGAAGTAGCCCTCGAGGAGCTCCCGCGCCGAGGCCCGGTTCGCTCCACGCCTGCTTTCCTGCTCGGCGATGAAGGCTTCACCCTCGTCGATGAGGGGTTGCACGATGCTGCGGACCAGGTCCTCACGCGACCGGAAGTGGTAGTACAACGCGGGTTTGGTGATGCCCAGACGGTCGGCGATGTCCTGCAGACTCGTGCGCACAACGCCTTTCTCGGTGAACAGCTCGCGCGCCACATCCAGGATGCGTTGCCGGGTATCCAATGCAGGCTTGGCCACGTAGCCAGCCTAACTTACTTAACGATAGGTAAGCTCACGACAGAATCACTTACCGACCGTTAAGTAAGGGGAATCGTGAAGGTACTCATCTCCGGCGCCAGCATCGCCGGGCCCGTACTCGCCTACTGGCTGTCTCGACACGGAGTCGCCGTCACCGTGGTCGAACGCTCACCCGCACTACGCAAGACAGGTGGTCACGCCGTCGACCTGTTCCGGCCGGCGATGGAGATCTCCGAACGCATGGGCGTGCTGCCCGAGATCGAGGCACACGCCACCGGCACCACCCAGATGATCATCCATCGACCCGGCACGTCGCACCCCACCCGCCTGGACTACGTCAAGATCATGGGGGCGATGTCCGACCGGCACGTCGAGATCATGCGGGATGACCTCAGCGAGATCTATTTCCAGGCAGGCTGTGACGATGTCGAGTATCTCTTCGGCGACACCATCACCTCGATCTCGCCCGATGGGGACGTGACCTTCGAGCACAACCCACCCCGGCGCTTCGACGTGGTGGTGGGAGCCGACGGGCTGCACTCTGGTGTGCGTCGTCTGACGTTCGGCGACAACGTTTCCGAGAGCTTCCTCGGTGGATACCTCGCTGTGGTGTCGGTGCCGAAGGACATGGCCCGTGACGGCGAGATGACCGGCTACTTCAAACCCGGCCACATGGCCGGGATCTACACTGCCGACCACCTCGACGATGCGCGTGCGGTCTACATCTTCCGCCCGAGCCAACCGCTGGATTACGACTACCGCGATGCGGAGCGCCAAAAGGCGCAACTGCGCGCCGCGTTCGAGCACATGGCCCCCGAGGTGGACCGCTGGCTCGACGAGGTGCCGCGGACCCCGACGTTCTACTTCGACGCCATCACCCAGCTGCAGATGTCCACGTGGTCACGGGGCCGGGTGACTCTCGTCGGGGATGCGGGCTACTGTCCCGGCCCGGCCGTCGGCGGCAGCACCAGCCTCGCGGTGTACGGCGCCTACGTCCTGGCTGCCGAGATGGTCCGGGCCGGTGACGATTACGCCGCGGCGTTCGCCGCCTGCGAACGCACGATGCGCGCGCCAGTTGAAGGTAGCCGAAAGCTGGCGCGCGTCAATGCGAAAACCGTGGTGCCCATGAGTGGTTGGGGCATACGCGCACTCGTGGGCACGGGCCAGTTGATCTCGTTGCTGCCGCTGGGTGTGACCCAGGCGCTGGCCCGGCTCAACACCAAGGGGGTACGGCTCTACGACACCATGCCGCTGCCTACCTGGCCCGCCGCGCTTCCGTGATCAGCACTCGCAAGCGGGCGTAGCGTGGCCGCATGGGCGAACTCTCCGACGACGTGATCGCTTTTTTGTCCGAAGGCACCCGCACCGCGGTGCTGGGTTGGGTTGCGGCCGACGGCCGACCGTTGGCCGCGCCCGTGTGGTTCGTGGTGGATGACGGCGCGCTGGTCTTCAACACCGGCAAGGACACCGCCAAGGGGCGGGCTTTGGCCCGAGACCCGCGAGTGGTGCTGTGCGTCGACGACACCAATCCGCCGTATGCGTTCGTCCAAATCCAGGGCGTCGCCTCGATCAGCGAGGATCCCGGCGAGCTGCTCGACATCGCCACCCGCACCGGTGGCCGGTATATGGGCGCAGACCGCGCCGAAGAATTCGGCCGGCGCAACGGCGTGCCGGGCGAACTCGTGGTGCGGGTCAAGCCCACAAAAATCCATGCTGCATTCGACGTGGCGGATTGAAAGGAGCCATCGTGGCTGAAGTTTCCGCATTCGCCGAGATGTTGTCCCGCGATCACGGGCTCTGCGTGCTGAGCACCCTGCGCCGCGACGGCAGCATCCAGTCCTCGGTGGTGAACGCCGGCGTGATGGCGCACCCACGGACCGGTGAACCGGTCGTCGCGCTCGTAGCCATCGGTGGAGCGCGCAAGCTTCAGCACCTCCGGGCCGATCCGCGGGCCACGGTCGTGGCGCGGGCCGGCTGGCAATGGGTGACGGTCGAGGGCACCGTCGAGATCATCGGGCCCGACGACCTCGATCCCGACACCGACGCCGAGGCGCTACGAGTGCTCCTGCGCACCGTCTTCGAAGCGGCCGGCGGCACCCACGACGACTGGGACACCTACGACCGCGTCATGCGCGAGGAGCGCCGCGCCGCGGTCCTGATCACGCCGACGCGGGTGTACTCGAACCCCGGCTGAGATATCTCGATGCCGCGCACGCAAAAGCCCCCGACTCGCGCCGGGGGCTTTTGACGTTTCGCGCTTAGCTCTCGAGCGAGGCCGGCGGCAGGAAGCGGTCGCCATACTTGGCGGCCAGCTCCTTGGCACGGGCGACGAACGCCGCCTTGCCGACGCCACCGGGGCCCTCGTAACCGACGATGAACTGGGCCGAACCACCGGTGTACGGCGGGAAGCCGATACCCATGATCGAGCCGATGTTCGCGTCAGCGGTCGAGGTGAGCACGCCCTCGTCGATGCACTTCTGGGTCTCCAGCGCCTCGGCGAACAGCATGCGGTCGATCATGTCCTGCAGCGGCGGGGTCGAGGACCCGGAGTTGAATGCCTCGCGCAGGCCGGGCCACAGCTGGGTCCGCTTGCCGTCGACGTACTCGTAGAAGCCGGCACCCTTCAGACGCGACGGACGGCCGAGCTCGATCATCTTCTCCACGACGGCCTCGGCCGGGTGCGGCACGTAGGTGCCGCCCTCGTCCTCGACGCCCTTACGGGATGCCGTGGCGATCTTGTGCATGAGCTCCAGGTTGAGCTCATCGCTCAGCTGCAACGGCGCGGCCGGGTAACCGGCCTGCGAACCCGCCTGCTCGATCGAAGCGGGCTCGACGCCCTCGCCCAGCATGGCCAGCGCCTCGTTGACGAAGGTGCCGATCACACGGCTCGTGAAGAAGCCGCGGCTGTCATTGACCACGATCGGGGTCTTGCGGATCGCCAGCGTGTAGTCGAACACCCGGGCCAGCGCCTCGTCAGAGGTCTTCTCGCCCTTGATGATCTCCACCAGCGGCATCTTGTCGACCGGCGAGAAGAAGTGGATTCCGATGAAGTCCTCCTGGCGCTTCACGCCGGTCGCCAGACCGGTGATCGGCAGCGTAGAGGTGTTCGAGCCGAGCAGCGCGTTGGGCTCGACGATGTCCTCGATCTCCTGGAACACCTTGTGCTTGAGTTCCTGGTTCTCGAAGACGGCCTCGATCACGAAGTCGACGCCCTTGAGATCCTGCGGATCGGCGGTCGGGGTGATCTTGGCGAGCAGAGCCGCAGACTTCTCTTCGGTCGTCTTGCCACGCTTGAGCGCCTTGGCCTCGATGCCTTCCGAGTACGCCTTGCCCTTGTCAGCGGCTTCCTGCGTGACGTCCTTGAGGACGACGTCGTAACCGGCCTTGGCCGACACGTAGGCGATACCGGCGCCCATCATGCCCGCGCCCAGCACACCGATCTTCTTGATCTCCTGCTTGGCGATGCCCTCGGGCCGCGATGCGCCGCCGTTGATGGCCTGCAGGTCCAGGAAGAACGCCTGAATCATGTTCTTGGCGGTCTGGCCGGTGACCAGCGAGGTGAAGTAACGGCTCTCGATGCGGCTGGCGGTGTCGAAGTCGACCTGCGCACCCTCGACAGCGGCGTCCAAGATGGCCCGCGGTGCGGGCATCGGGGCGCCCTTGAGCTGCTTCTTCAGCAGGGCCGGGAAGGACGGCAGGATCGCGGCGAGCGCCGGGCTGGACGGGGTGCCACCAGGGATCTTGTAGCCCTTGACATCCCACGGCTGCGTGCCGGCCTCGGGGTTGGCCTTGATCCATGCCTTGGCGGCGGGGATCAATTCGTCGACCGTGCCGACGAGCTCGTTGACCAGGCCCACCTCCTTGGCCTTGGCGGGGTTGAACCGGGTGCCCTGGCTCAGGACCTCCATGAAGGCCTTCTGGATGCCGAACATGCGCACGGTGCGGGTGACGCCGCCACCGCCGGGCAGCAGGCCCAGGGTGACCTCGGGCAGACCGAGCTGGCTGCCCTTGACGTCCGCGGCGATGCGGTGATTACACGCCAGCGCGATCTCCAGGCCGCCACCGAGGGCGGCGCCGTTGATGGCCGCGACGACGGGCTTGGGGAAGGTCTCCAGCTTGCGCAGGTCGGCCTTCACGCCTTCGACCGTGTCGAAGGCTTCCTGGGCATTGTCGGGCCCGATGTTGATCATCGCCTTGAGGTCGCCACCGGCGAAGAAGGTCTTCTTCGCGCTGGTGATGACCACACCGGTGATCGAATCCTGCTCGGCCACAAGGCGGTCCACGGCGTTGCGCATGGATTCCTTGTAGTGCTCGTTCATCACGTTGGCCGAACCGGTCGGGTCGTCCAACGTCAGGGTGACGATGCCGTCGGCATCCTTGTCCCACTGAATGGTGTTCTCAGCCATTGATTCTCAACCCTCTCAGACGCGCTCGATGATGGCGGCCACGCCCATGCCGCCGCCGATGCACAGCGTGATCAGGGCACGCCGAGCGCCACGACGCTCGAGCTCGTCGACCATGGTTCCGGTGATCATGGCGCCGGTGGCGCCCAGCGGGTGGCCCATCGCGATAGCGCCACCGTTGACGTTGAGCTTCTCGTCGGGGATGTTGAGGTCCTTCTGGAACTTCAGCACCACGGAGGCGAAGGCCTCGTTGAGCTCGAACAGGTCGATGTCATCGACGGTCAGGCCGGCACGGTCGAGCACCTTCTGGGTGGCCGGGGTGGGGCCGGTGAGCATGATGACCGGGTCGGCGCCGCTGGTGGCGGTGGCCACGACGCGGGCGCGCGGGGTGAGATTCTGAGCCTTCCCTGCGCTTTCTGACCCGATCAGCACCAGGCCGGCACCGTCGACGATGCCCGAACTGTTGCCGCCGGTGTGGACGTGGTTGATCTTCTCGACGTAGTGGTACTTCTGCAGCGCCACGTCGTCGAAGCCGCCCATGGCGCCAAGGCCCTCGAACGCGGACTTCAGCTTGCCCAGGTCAGCCGCGGTGGTGCCGGGGCGCATGTGCTCGTCGTGGTCCAGGACGACGAGGCCGTTCTGATCCTTGACCGGGACGACCGACTTGGCGAAGTAGCCGCCGGACCAGGCCGCCGCCGCGCGCTCCTGCGACCGCGCCGCGTAGGCGTCGACGTCGTCGCGGGAGAAGCCCTCGATGGTGGCGATCAGGTCGGCGCCGATGCCCTGCGGGACGAAACCGATGCGGTAGTTGGTCTCCGGGTCTGACGCCCAGGCGCCGCCGTCGGAGCCCATCGGAACGCGGCTCATCGACTCGACGCCGCCTGCCAGCACCAGGTCGTCCCAGCCGGAACGGACCTTCTGGGCGGCCAGGTTGACTGCCTCCAGGCCCGACGCGCAGAAGCGGTTGAGCTGGAAACCACCGGTGGTCTCGGGCAGCTTGGCCACCAGACCGGCGGTGCGGGCGATGTCGCCGCCCTGGTCCCCGACCGGGGACACCACGCCCAGGATGACGTCGCTGATCAGCGTCTCGTCCAGGTCGGGGTAACGGCTGCGGATCTCCTCGATCAGGCCGACAACCAGGTTGACCGGCTTGATCTCGTTGAGTGCGCCGCCGCGCTGCTTGCCACGGGGCGTACGGATCGCCTCGTAGATGAAGGCTTCTTCGGACATGTCTGCTCCCCTGCCGTATCGGCGTCCAGGTTCAGGTTGGGTTGTGGAACCGCCCAGCGAATGTGGGCAGCACGCTGACCGCAGCCTAACAGGCTCGCCCAACCCGTTGGTTGGGCCTGTGCTCAGCATCTCCTGTCGGGCTGCATTAGGACACCGAGACGGACGAGGAGAACGGCGACGTGTGCCCCGAATCGATCGTCATCGCGCGACCACGGCGTCCGCGGTCGGCCTGGAGGCCCGGCTCGATACCGAGTCGCTGCAGAGCGACGGAATCATCGAGTCGAACGTGGAAGTCGCTCGAGGAGTGCTGCCGGATCCCTGCAGGTGTCCGGACGCGAACGCATCGTGTTCCTGGTGTGGGACTGACGGTCGCCGCCTTCACTCCATCTGGCTCCAGGGACGTGGCTCCAGCAACCCGACCATAATCGAGTCATGAGTGTCCCCGCGCCTGAATCCCCCTCGCACGAGCATGTCGACTTCGAGGCACTCGATTCGTTCCGTTTCCCGGACGGTAGCGGGTACCCCCAGAGTTACCGCGAGTTTGTTCGCTCCTGCGGCTGGGCCCGCACGTTCGGCCTGTGGCTCATCTACCCGCCCGTGCAACCCGGTTTCGCAGACGGGCGGGCCCGTGCAGCAAACCTCACCGAACACTTCCACACGGTCTTCCGCGACGGCGAAGAGGAGGAATTCGACTGGATGATCGAGCCCGACGGTAGCTGGGACCTCGCCGAACGACTCGAAGTCTTCGGCTGGAGCGAGAACGGCGACCTTCTCCTCTGGGACGTCGCAAGCCGCCATGCCGACGAGGAGTTTCCGGTGTGGGAATCGCGCGGCATGAACACCCTCCACCTACTCGGCTCGAGCCTTGACGAGGCGCTTCTCAAGCTGCGCGAGCGCTCCGAGGCCCAGGTCATTGAGCCGCTGAGACCTGCCCGTCTCTGACCCACAGCTCATCCGGATCCGCTCGAGGCTGAGATCCGCCGGCACGCCACCGAGACCCGAGGCGCTCCGGCGTCAAGCACCAGTGCCTGCAAGCCACGGACACGTTCACGTCGCGCTACACGCCGATCGCTCGTCACTCCGCGTTGACGTAGACCTGAGCCACAGAGCCAGAAGCTACTGAGGTTGACTTGCCGCATGAACGACCTACCCGAGGAAGTCGAGGTGCGGGGTACCGTGCTGGACCGCATCGGACTCTCGGAGGAGCTTGTCTGCTGGTCGGCCGCTCTGCCCGGTGACGAACCGCGCACGGTCAGCATCGTCGTGGAACCGGCAGGACCGCCGACGGATGCGGCCGTCGACTCCGCTGCAGAGGCGATCGCCGGATTTGACGGGCTCGCAGCCGCCGCTTCGCGCTATCTCGTCGCCGAGCTCACCGATCCTGTGTGGGCGCTCGACTCGGTGGACCGCGAACGGCTCGACGGGCCGGAGGCGCCGTTCGACATGCCCGAGGCGATCATCTGGGCCGACGGTTCCTGGATGATCCGCTTCGCCGAGTGCGGCCTCGCAATGGGCGAGGAGTTCGGCATCGGGGTGCGTTTCACCGGGTCGGCGCCGGTCGCCATCGAGGACTTGTCTAGCGCGACCGAGGTCGAGACGGACTGACCACACTTTTGCGCCTTCACCGCAGAATCAACGTGCGGTAGAAGCCGTCAGGCCGAGCGAGGCTCCTCGATCTCGATCAGCGTCGGATAGTCGGTATAGCCCACGGGTCCAGGCGCATAGAACGTCGCCATATCGGGTTCGTTGAGCGCCGCACCCAGGATCAGCCGGTCGATCAGGTCCGGGTTGGCCAGGAACGCCCGCCCGACCGCGACAGCGCTGACCGCACCCCACTGGGCGTAGCCCTCCAACTGCGAGAAGTCGGTACCGGTGGCCCGGCCGGTGTTGAGGACGAACGTCCCCGACCACAGAGCGCGGACGACGCCGAACGTGTGCTCGGCCGGGTCGATGAGCACATGCAGGTAGGCCAGCCCGAGCGGCGCGATGCGCTCCAACAACGCCTCGTAGGTGCCGACCGTGTCGTTCTCCTGCATGCCGCCGGCGGTGTTCCCGGGCGAGATGCGCAGCCCGACCCGGCCCGCGCCGATCTCGTCGACGACGGCCTCGACCACCTCGGCGGTCAGGCGGGCCCGGTTCTCCGGCGAACCGCCGTAGGCATCGGTGCGCTTGTTGACCACATCGGAGGCGAACTGGTGCAGCAGGTAGCCGTTGGCACCGTGGATCTCCACGCCGTCCATGCCGGCGTCGATCGCGCGTCGGGCGGCGGCCCGGAACTGCTCGACGATCTCCGGGATCTCCGCGGCGTCGAGCGCGCGCGGCGTCTGCAGCGGCTTCTTACCGGTGGGGGTGTGGGTAACCACATCGGCCGCGATCGCCGAGGGAGCGACGGGCTCGACGCCACTGATGTCGGGGTGGGCCATCCGGCCGACGTGCCACAGCTGAACGAACATCTTGCCGCCCGCGGCGTGCACGGATTCCGCGATCTCGGCCCAGCCGTGCTGGTGGCGGTCGGTGTAGATGCCCGGGGTGTTCATGTAGGCACCGTTGGCGGTCTCGGCGACGGCGGTAGCCTCGCTGATGATCAGGCCCGCACCGGCGCGCTGTGAGTAGTACTGCGCGGCCAGCGGCGACGGGGTGCCATCGGCGTCGGCGCGCGAACGCGTCAGCGGTGCCATGAACAGACGGTTGGCAGCGGCGGTGTCGCCGACCTGGATCGGCTGCAGCAATGCGGCGTCGGCGTTCATTTTGTAGGTCACGCCGCTCTAAAGCGTCGGGCGCGGCCGGATCATTCCCGCCGAGCCTGCGTCCAGGCCGCCGAGCCTGCGCCCAGATCGCGGATTCGCCGAATTTCGCGATCTCACCGCAGTCTCGGCGCGCAACCACGCCTACGCTCGACGCTCATGACCGTGCACAGACTGCAGCCCTTCGCCGTGACGATCTTCGCGGAGATGTCTGCACTGGCCGGCCGACTGGGCGCGGTCAACCTCGGGCAAGGCTTTCCCGACGAGGACGGCCCGGCCGAGATGCTCAAGGTGGCGCAGAACGCCATCGCCGAAGGCCACAACCAGTACCCGCCCGGCCTCGGCATCCCCGAGTTGCGCGACGCGATCGCCGCCCAGCGCAAACGCCACTACGGCATCAGTTACGACCCGGACACCGAGGTGCTGGTGACCGTCGGCGCCACCGAGGCCATCGCCGCATCGGTCCTCGGCCTGGTCGAGCCGGGCTCGGAGGTACTGGTGATCGAGCCGTTCTACGACTCGTACTCCCCCGTGATCGCGATGGCCGGGTGTGTCCGTAGGGCCGTGCCGCTGCTCGCCGACGGTGCCGGTTTCGTGATCGACGTAGAAGGTTTACGCCGGGCCGTGACGCCCAAGACCCGCGCATTGATCCTCAACTCCCCGCACAATCCGACCGGCGCGGTGGCCTCCGATGCCGAGTTGCGCGCCATCGCGGCGCTGGCCATCGAACGCGACCTGCTGGTGATCACCGACGAGGTGTACGAGCAGTTGGTGTTCGGTGTCGAGCACCTGCCGCTGGCCGGATATCCCGGCATGGCGGATCGCACGGTGACCATCTCCAGCGCGGCCAAGATGTTCAACGTCACCGGCTGGAAGATCGGCTGGGCCTGCGGGCCGGCCGAACTCATCGCCGGGGTCCGTGCTGCCAAGCAATATCTGAGCTATGTGGGGGGCGGCCCGTTCCAGCCCGCGGTGGCCCACGCACTCAACCACGAGGACGGCTGGGTGGCCGACCTGCGCCAGTCATTCGAGGCCAAACGCGACCGGCTGGGCAATGCACTGGCCGACATCGGGTTCGAGGTACACGACAGCCGCGGCACGTACTTTCTGTGCGCCGACCCACGGCCGCTCGGATATTCGGACAGCACGCAGTTCTGTGCCGAGTTGCCGCATCGGGCCGGGGTGGCCGCGATCCCGATGTCGGCGTTCTGCGACCCGGAGGCTCCGCACGCCGATCTGTGGAATCACTTGGTGCGCTTCGCTTTCTGTAAGCGCGACGACACCATGGAAGAGGCGATCCGCCGCCTCGGCGTGTTGCGGGGCTAGCCTTCGTCGCTCAACACGATGGCGCGCTCTCTGGCCGTCATCGCACCCCAGATGCCGTACGGCTCCGGGGCGGCCAGGGCATGATCGCGACACCGGGCCAGCACAGGGCAATCCCGGCAGATCGCCTTGGCGGCATCCTCCCGCTTGCGCAGCTGGCGCCCCCGGACCTGGTCCGGGAAGAACGCCTCTGCCGGATGGTCCCGGCAGCGCCCGTGCAGCTGCCAGCTCCACTCGTCGAGCGCGGGTGGTGGCAGGTTGCGGGGAGAGCGGTGGACCGGGATCGCCGGACGCGTGGCGACGGTATCGCGTATCGCTTGTCGCGCAACGAGTTCCAGCGGTGGTCGGCTGTCGAAAAGCGTGCGGGACAAGGCGTTCACTCCTTTGGGGGAAGTGGCGTGTGGCCTGCCATGCTTCCAGCCCAGCCGGAGCCGGCACGTTGTCATCATGTAAGGAATCGACCGCAGATCGCGACACTTTGTCGCGCCATTTCGGCACGCTGCCGGCGATCAAGTGATATGGCCGTCGCCGCCGAGGGCGCCGGCAATTCGAGTAGGCCGATACTCGCGCGCAGCCTCACCAAATTTGCCACCATCGTAAAAACACTGGTGGGAGGCGTAATGAAGCTCGGATCGACAACGCTTGGGCGCGCTGCCGGCCTGACTGCGATCGTCGCGTCGGCGGTGCTCGCGGTGGCCTGTAGCGGATCGGCGGACCACACAGACTCGCCACCGCCACCACCACCGGCGAGTGGGAGCGTGACCCTGCCCACGACTTCGACGACCCCGTCCGGACCGCCCACCACCCACAGGCCACCCACCACCACCAACGACGGCAGCGGTGGATACACCACGACCACGACCTCGACCACCACCACTCTTACGGTCCCGGAGACCACCACTACATTGCCCACCCCGACGATCACCACGACAACGACGGTTCCGCCCACCACGCAGGCGCCGCCGGCGTGAGCGACGAGACGAAATCGCTCACCCAGTCCGCGGAGCGGTGGCTGAGCCTGGCGGCCCTGGTCGTCGCACCGACATCACTGATCACCGGGCTGTGTTACTTCTTCGGCCTGCTCTTCATCCGAAGCAAGTTGCAGTATTTCGGTGTCGATCCGTCGACTCTGGGTTACACGTCGGCCGACTATGCCGTCACCACAGTGGGACTCTTCTTCTTCGCAGCCCTGCGCGTGTTGATCGTCCTCGCGGTGCTGGTGGTCCTTGGGGTCGCGTTCCGGCACTGGGCCGCCACGGGGCGCCGAATCACGTTGTTGCGCACCATCGCATGGCTATTCGCGGGCTTCGGCGCAGTGAGCTTGACCGTCGCCGTGGTCTGGCTGGCGTCCGAGCGCAATCTGATCAAATGGATAGTCGACAACCCCACCCAAATGCACATGGCGGTGGCAATCGCCGCCGGCATCACGCTACCGGCCACCGGCTACTGGACTCTGACCCTCACCGGCTTGGGCCGGCTACCCAAGATTGCCGAGCGAGCACTGCTCGTCCTGGCGGCCACGGGCCTGGTGGTGGCGCTGTTCTGGGTCACCGACCTGTACGCCGTCGACCAGGGCAAGGGCCACGGCGCGTTCGCCTCGACACAGCTGTGGGCCGCCGACGGTGATTACACCGCAGTGCAACTCGACACGTTACGTTCTGGTGCCGGCCAGATGGTCACGGGAACAGGGTTACTCCATCACCGTGACGCCCGACGCGACACACCGCATCACCGGCGTGGTGAACGC
This sequence comes from Mycobacterium sp. DL99, assembly GCF_004762045.1. Classification (GTDB taxonomy): domain Bacteria; phylum Actinomycetota; class Actinomycetes; order Mycobacteriales; family Mycobacteriaceae; genus Mycobacterium. The sequence continues at coordinate 1,174,545 of NZ_SJOM01000007.1, read as the reverse complement.
GACTCCCGTCGCGAAAGGACCCAGTATCGACCCGTACTGGCAATGCCCCGAAGTCGTACGTACTTTCGGGCAGCCCGACCTCGAACCCATTCTGCTCGGACCCGAGGCCGTACAGACGACCGTCGGTGCCGGCAGCCTGAAGGCCACCGGCCCGGACACCAACTCCGATGCCGCGCCTGCCACCGGTGACTCCACTCCGCCGAAAGGTTGTGTACCCGAGGGCGATCCATCGGGAATCCCCGCAGCGCTGCCGCCGTACCCGGCAGATGTACCGGCCGCGCGAGAACGCGAGTTCACCGGTGGAACCACTTCCGGCCCGGTGTGGTTGCGGCAACGGGCCATGAGATTCGCCAACCCCGCCGAGGCCACGAATTTCATGGCCTCGGTCCAGGACCACTGGGGTTACTGCGCGGGAAAGGCAGCCGCGGTGAACCGTCATGGCGAGGCTCAGCCCCGCACCCTCGGAGCACGTGTAGTGCAGGAAGGCATTCTGTCGGTGCCTGATTCGGCGCCGTCGAGCACGATCCCGGACTGCACCCAAGCCCTTACCGCCAAATCCAATATCGTCGTCGCGGTCGACCTGTGCGGCGCCGAGGAACCATCGCGTGCGGTCGCCGTCGCCTACTCCCTGCGGGAGCGCATTCCCACCGACTACTAGGGCAGCGCGGCGGCCACTGCCCACAACGCGGCCAGATCCTCCGGCTCGGTCCGGATCGGACTGAGCACCACATCGGTGGCACCGGCGTCGAGATAGCGCTGCAACTGCGCGCGGACCTGTTCCGGTGACCCGACGGCCGCCAGTTCGGCGACGCTGGAAACCTGTTCGCGGGCAATGACTTTCCGATAAGACGGAATGCTCTCGTAGAATTCCAGTCGTTGCGCGGCGGCGTCGCGGGCAGCGTCCGCGTCATCGGCGACGAGCGCCGGCACCATGGCCACCACCTTCGGTTGCGCCCGGCCCACCGCGGCGGCCGCCGCGGTGATCGTCGGCACGATGAACTCCCCCACTGTGCGCGGTCCGGCGAGGTACGGCAATGTCCCATCGGCCAATTCACCTGTCACGCGAAGGGCTTTGGGCCCCATCGCGGCGACGTACACCGGGACGGGGGCACCGCCGGCCACGTGCACGGGCCACTCCGGGCTCGCGGTGAACTCGGTGCCGTGGAAGTCGACCGCACCATCGTGAAGGATCGCGCGGAGCACCTGCAGATGTTCCCGTAGCCGGCCCACCGGATCGGGCCACGCCGTGCCGAAGGCCCGGTGTTCGGGTGCGTGCGAACCCAATCCGAGCCCCAGAGTGAAGTTGCCGTGCGCGGCGGCCTGCGCGGTCTGCGCGGCGGACGCCACCAGTAGGGGGTGACGGGGATTGAGCGGCACCACCGAGGTGCCCACGCCGAGACCGGGCACCGCAGCCCCGATCAACGCGGCCAGCGTGATGGCGTCGACGTCGAATTGCTGGGCGAGCCAGATCTGACGGACCCCGGCCGCGGACGCGGTGCGGGCCTGTGAGATCGCGGCGTCGACGACGTTGGGGGCGGACGGGTTCAGGGGGAGGACGACTCCGGTCGGCATACCGGCACCAACCGGCACGGCCGTCTGGGCTATTCCTTTCCGCTCACGCTGCGCCATACCCGCGACAGCCATCAGCAAACTTCTTCCGGGATCCTCGGCTACACCTTGGAAAGGCTCAGCTAATCGGCCGGCCCCCCGGCCGCCCGCGATTTAGCCCAGCAAATAATTTGCCACCGACCCCCCATCAAGATCAGCAGGTCTGGATACCTGTCGCCTGACAAGCGGCTATCAAACTTCCAAACGCAACGACCTTGATCCGCCGCCGACCGATGGATGCAAGCCCTCGTAGTTGATGCGCCCGTGGCAACTCAACCGGTATGAGCAGCAATAAATTGGCAGACGCTGACGAAAATATCTCGCCAGGACCGGCCGGTACGAACACGTTCCAATTTTGCGGATTTAAGGGATTTCTCAGGTACTCTCCCCGTGTCCAAGATCACCCACCGAAAGGGACTAGATGCCAGTCACACTTCGCTCACCGCTCGCGGCGGGAGTCGCCCTGGTCAGCGCCAGCGCTATCGCGCTCACGCCGATATCGGCGATCCCCGCGGATCTACCCGCGCCGGCAATCCAGTCGACGGCAGTTCAGCTAACCGCCTCGATCGATCCACTGGACGCCTGGGTGAAGCTGTTCACCAACACCGGGGTCAGCGCAACGACGCTGGCCGAGCAGATCCTTGCCGACCCCGCGCCGATCCTGAGCCAGATGCTGCACAACGGGGCCGGCTACGCCCAAACGATCGGCACCATCGTCCAGGGCATGGGCAATGGTGTGGTGCAGTGGGTGAAAGACGTGCCCATGTACGCGGACGGGGTGAAAGCCGCACTGGACCAAGGCCGGATCGACAACGCCATCATGCAGATGGTGTATCCGCTGTTCGGGCTGGCGATCGGTATCGCGATGCCGCTGATGTCGCTGTCGTCGATCACCGTCGGCATCACCGGGAACCTCTACAAAGTGGCCCAGACCATCGCCAACCCGATGACGCTGTTCGGTACCGTGCTCGGCACGCTGCAGATCATGTCGAGCACCGCCGGCCAGCTCGGTGTCGGCCTGCAGTCCTTCGTCGACTCGGTCAAAGCCGGCGACGCAGTCGCGGCGGTGAACGCCCTGATCGCCACGCCGGCCTTGGTTCTCAATGGCCTGATCAACGGGACTGAATACACGCCCGGAATCCTGACGCCCGAAAGCCCCACGTCGTCCCCGTTGCCCGGCCCGATCGCCGGCGTGATGGTGCAGGTGCGCCGGGCCATCGCGCAGGCACTCGGCGCCCCGGCACCCGCATCGCCGATGGCGTTGCGCACCGCGCCCGACACCGTGGCCCCCGAAAGCCCAGCGGCCCTGCCGTCGGCCACGGCCAACACTGTCACGGTCAACCTCACCACCGACACCGCGGTGAAGACCGCAGTGACTGAGGCTCCGGTCGAAAATGTCGTCACCGAGAAGGCCACCGAGACCGACTCGCAGACCACGGTGTCCGATGCGGACACCAAGACGGAGCCCGCGAGCACCGAAACCAACGAAAACACAACGGTTTCAGACGACGCCGGCACCACGGTTACAGAGAAGACCGACACCGCCGCTGACGCAACCAACACCAGCAGCACCCGCGTCACGGCCAAGGTCCAGTCCACCAAGGCTGCCGAGAAGATTCGCGGCGACATCAAGAAGTCTGCCGATTCGGTTGGCAAGAACGTGGATTCGACGGTCTCCAAGATCCGCGACGGGCTCAAGAAGGGCATCAGCAAGCCCGCCAAGCCCGGCACCAAGAAGACCGACAGCGGCGCAGGCAACGCCGGCTCCAGCGAGGGCAGCGACTAACCACACCCCCTAGCCGTCGGCCCCGCCTTCCTCCACAAGGCGGGGCCGACGTGCTGGAGCGTTACTGCCGGCGCGAATTGCTCATGACGCGCTGACGCAACCGCTCGACGGCGACGTCGAGGACGAGTTTCCTCGCGCGCTTGACGAGGAACTCCGGGACCGGCATCGCGAGGTCGACGATGATGTCGAACCGCACCCGCGTCCTGTCCAACTCGGGCATCAGGTTGTATTCGACGTGCTGGCCGCGCTGCTGCAGGTTGGGCTCGGCATCCCACACCATCCAGTAGTCGCCCCAGTGAAATTCGAGCATTTCCGTGTCGGTGATGCCCAACAACCGCATCGTTGCCTTGACATGGTGCGGCCTGCCGTCGGGATAGCGATCGACGACCTTGACGTGACGATGCAACGTAGACCAGGACGGCAGCGCGTCGACATCGGCGAGCACCTCCATGATCGCCTCCGGCGAGGCGTCGAAGACCTCCTCGCGTGATGCCTGCACGGCCACGCCTCCGAATCTAGCGAAGCGTGCCGCCCAAGGCTGTGGTTCTGCGATGCCAACCCGCCGGCGAGAAAGCAGCGCGGGACTGATTAGCTGGGTTGCCGCGCGACGATCACCGGCGATATGGACGAATGAACCACTGCCGAGCTGACCGAACCGAGCAGCATTCCGGTGAATCCGCCGCGTCCACGATTGCCGACCACCACGAGCTGCGCGGTCTCTGCCTGGGCCAGCAATTGTCGGGCGGGCTTGTCCGGCATGACCACGCGCCGCACCGTGACATCGGGGTATCGCTCGCACCAGCCGGCTAGCTGCTCGGCGAGCGCACGTTCGGCTTCCGCGCTCAGGTCTTCCCACTTCACGTCGGGGAACTCGAAGTTGAGGTCGGTCCAGGTATGCACCACCACAAGCTCGACACCGCGTCGCGACGCCTCGTCGAAGGCGATCTCGGTGGCGTATTCGGAGGCACGCGACCCGTCGACCCCGACCACCACGGGCCCGTCCGACGGGTGTTCGCTTTCCGGGATCACCGCGACCGCACCGTGGGCGTGAGCCGCCAGGCTCGAGCTGACCGAGCCGAGCAACCGGCGTCCCCATTTACTCAGGCCACGGGAGCCCACAACCACCAGATCGGCATGCCGCGAGTAATCGATCAGCGTGGCCACCGCGTGTCCGGGAACCGCTTTCGCGATGATCCGAGGTTCCTGCTGGCCGGCAATAGTCTCGACCGCAACACGGCGCGCATCATCGAGGACCTCCTGCCCGCGCTCGTCCTGATAATCCCAATAGTCCTGGGGCAACGCGACATCCAGCCAGACCGGTGACGCAGCGCCCGGGAGCGCGTGGACCAGCGTCAGCCCGACGCCCCGCAACACGGCGGAGCGGGCCGCCCAGGCCACGGCGGCGTCCGACGAGGGCGACCCGTCAACCCCGACGACGATGCCGTGCCGGACGTCATGGTCACTCATGCGAATCTCCTTGTGGTGCAGAACGACAGATCATCACCGGCACCGGACTGTGGTGCAGCAGGTTCAGGCTCGTCGAACCCAGCAGGACACCGGCCAGTGCGTTGCGGCCCCGGGACCCGACCACTACGAGCCCAGAGTCGGCGACATGCTTCAACAGCGCCTTGCCGGGCGAGTCCGGCTCGATGAAACACTTGGCATCGACGCCCGAGTGGCGCTTGTTGTGGACGTCGACGGTCTCGGTGAGGTCGGCCAGTTCGGCGGCCTCCACGCCATCCCAGTCGATCAGCAGCGGGATGGTGACACCGGTCTCGGCGGGCGCGGCCAACGACAGCGAGCGCACGGCGTTGACCGCCAGCCCGAACCGATCGGCGAACTCGAATGCCGTCTCGAGTGCGGCCTGCGCGGCGGGGCTGTCGTCCACCCCGACGACGACGGGACCGTCACCGGGCGCCACCTTCTCCCCGCGGAAGGCGACCACCGGGCACGCCGCCCGCGTCGCCACGGCCAGCGCCGTCGATCCGAGCAGCAGCGCCGCGGCGGGCGTCACCTTCTTGCCGCCGAGGACGACGAGGCGCGCATCGGCGCTGGCGTCGATCAGCACCTGGTCGGCGGGTTCGTTGAACGAGACCGTGGACACCGACAGACCGGGATGATCGCCGCGCACGGCTTCATCTGCGGCCTTGAGGAACGCCTCGGCCATGTCGCGTTGGTAGGACATCATCGCCGCGGTGAACGCGGCCGCGGTCTGGGTCAGATTGCGGCCGACCGACGGCAGTGCGTGCACGATGCGCAGCGGAGCGCCGAACCGCTCGGCGACCGCGCCGGCCCACCGGGCGGCATCGAGCGCGCCATCACTGCCGTCGATTCCAACCACTACAGGTGCGTTCGAGGAAGTCACCCCTTCATCGTGGCGGCTGCGCGTCACTATGGCCAGGGACCAAAGACCTCAGGCGCTCCTAGTCCCAGCCGATGTCGGCGATATCGGTGCTCGACTGCGGCGGCTGCCCGGGTGTTCCCGGCGCCGTCCGGGAGAACCGCGGAGCCGGGGCGGCCTGCGCGACACCGTCGACGGAGATCAGTGTCGACCGGTCCAGCAGATGCTCACTCTTGGCGGCCTCACCCCAGGTCAGCACCGGTGTCACGCAGGCGTCGGTGCCGTCGAAGATCGCGGTCCACTCGTCGCGCGTCTTGCTGGCGAACCGCTCGGTGAAGATGGCCCGCATCTCGTCGTAGCGGGCCAGTTCGAACTGCCCGGGGATCTCGCCGGCGTCCAGGCCGAGACCGGCGACCAACTGCGCGAAGAACTGCGGCTCGATCGACCCGACCGCCATGTAGCCGCCGTCGGAGGTCTCGTAGGTCCGGTAGTACGGGGCGCCGCCGTCGAGCAGGAACGACTCGCGTTCGTCGCGCAACGATCCGGTGGCCCGCATGGTCCACATCATCTGCGCCAGCATGCTGACCCCATCGACCATCGCGGCGTCGATGACCTGGCCCTTGCCGGAGAGCTCGCGCTCGTAGAGCGCGGTGACGATGCCGATGACGACGAGCATCGAGCCGCCGCCGAAATCGGCGACGAGGTTGAGCGGGGCCACCGGCGGGCGGTCGCGGTAGCCGATCGCCGAGAGCGCACCCGTCTGCGACAGGTAGTTGATGTCGTGGCCGGCCGTGGTGGCCAGCGGGCCGTCCTGACCCCAGCCGGTGATCCGGGCGAAGATCAGCCGCGGGTTGACGGCCTCGCACTCGGCCGGACCGATACCGAGCCGCTCACAGGTGCCCGGCCGGAAACAGTCCAACAGCACATCGGCTTTGGCGACCAGATCCAGCAGCTTGCCCGGCTCGTTCTTCACATCGAGGTCGACGATGCGCTTGCCGCGGTGCAGCACGTCGACGTTCTCGGCGGGCATGGTCAGGCCACCCGGCCGGCGCACCCGCACCACATCGGCACCCAGGTCCGACAGCATCATCGCGGCGTGTGGCCCGGGGCCGATGCCGCCGAGTTCGATAACTCGCACTCCGGCGAGCGGTCCGGTGTTGGTCATGCGAGGCACACTAAGGGATGGGCGAAATCGGTTACACCGTCGGTGACTATCTCCTGGACCGCCTCGCTGAACTCGGGGTGACCGAGGTCTTCGGCGTCCCCGGCGATTATCAGCTGGAATTCCTCGATCACATCCTGGCTCACCCGACGCTCCGCTGGGTGGGCGGCGCCAACGAACTCAACGCCGGGTACGCGGCCGACGGCTACGGCCGGCTACGCGGCATGGCCGCGCTGGTCACCACTTTCGGGGTCGGTGAACTGTCGGCCGCCAACGCGATCGCGGGCAGTTACGCCGAACATGTGCCGGTGGTCCACATCGTCGGCGCGCCGTCCAAGGATTCCCAGGGTGCGCGGCGCATCGTGCACCACACGCTCGGCGACGGCGACTTCGAGCACTTCCTGCGGATCAGCCGTGAGATCACCTGTGCGCAGGCTAATCTGGCGCCCGCGACAGCGACCCGCGAGATCGACCGGGTGCTCTCGGAGGTGCGTGAGCAGAAGCGGCCCGGCTATCTGTTGATCGCCACCGACGTGGCCCGGTTCCCCACCGAACCGCCCGCTGCACCGTTGCCCCGCTACACCGGCGGCACGAGCCCGCGCGCACTCGCGATGTTCACCGCAGCGGCCGCCGAGATGATCGCGGACCACCGGCTGACCGTGCTCGCCGATTTCCTGGTGCACCGCCTGGACTGCGTCGACGAACTCAATGCGCTGCTGGCGGCCGACACCGTCGCCCACGCCACCCTGATGTGGGGCAAGAGCCTCGTCGATGAGAGCTCACCCAACTATCTGGGCATCTATGCCGGTGCGGCCAGCGAGGATTCGGTGCGCGAGGCGATCGAGGACGCTCCCGTGCTGGTGACCGCGGGGGTGTTGTTCACCGACATGGTCAGCGGGTTCTTCAGCCAACGCATCGACCCGGCCCGCACCATCGACATCGGCGTCAATCAGAGTGTGGTGGCCGGGCAGGTCTACGCCCCGCTGGACATGTCGGCTGCGCTCGACGCGGCCACCGCGATCCTCACCGAGCGCGGCATCACCTCACCGGCGCTGCCGCCGCATCCCACCCGGCCGCACACCGACCCACCCGGCCGGGATGCGGCACTGACCCAGGAAGTGCTGTGGGACAGGCTTTCTGAAGCACTTACCCCGGGAAATGTGGTGCTCGCCGATCAGGGAACATCGTTCTACGGGATGGCCGGACACCGATTGGCCTCCGAGGTGACGTTCATCGGCCAACCGCTGTGGGGCTCGATCGGCTACGCCCTGCCTGCCGCACTCGGCGCCGGGCTTGCCGCCCGGGACCGCCGGACGGTGCTGCTCATCGGTGACGGTGCCGCCCAGCTGACCATCCAGGAACTGGGCGCCTTCGGCCGCGAGGGCCTGTCCCCCGTCGTGGTGGTGGTCAACAACGACGGCTACACCGTGGAACGCGCAATCCACGGTGTCACAGCCGAATACAACGACATCACCGGCTGGCGCTGGACAGAGCTACCCGCGGCGCTCGGAGTCGCCGATGCGCTCACCTTCCGGGTCAGCACCTACGGTGAGCTCGACGACGCGCTGAGAACGGCGGCGGCCACACCGGACCGCATGGTGTTCGTCGAGGTGATGCTGGGCCGGATGGACATCCCGCCCCTTCTGGCCGAGTTGGCGCAATCCGCCTCGGACGCCAATTCGAGCTAATCCGGCGGCTGTCTACCCCTTCTTGACCTTGAGCACCTGCTTGCGCAGACCTTCGGTGGCGGTCTCCACGCCACCCTTCATGGTCCGCTTCAGAATGAAGCCCGGCAGCGGCACCGACAGATCGATCGTGATGTCGAACCGGACCCTGGTCTTGTCGCCCTCGGGGGTCAGGGTGTAGCTGGCGTCCTGGGCCTTGAGCTGGCCGGCGCGCACCAGCGTCCAGCTGACCTTGTTCTCGCTCCAGGTGTATTCGATGACCTGCTCATCGGTCAGCCCGGCTGCCTTGACCGTCATCTTGACCTGCTTGGGCCGGCCGTCGTCGTAGGACTCGAGTACCTCGGCACGCTGGTATTGCGGCGACCAGGTCGGCGTCGCCTCGACATCGGCGACGACGTCGAGGATCTCCTGCGGGGTCGCCTCGATCACTACTTCACGGGAATCGCTGGTTGCCATGCGGTGAGATTACTCGGGGCTACGCTCGGGGATATGAGCAATGCCGTTGATCCCACTGCTCGGCCCAGCGGAACCGGATGTGCGGAGTGCACCGCCGCGCATGGCTGGTGGGTGCATCTTCGGCGGTGTGCGGCGTGCGGGCATATCGGTTGCTGTGACGACTCGCTGGCCCGTCATGCGTCGGCGCACTGGCGTGAGACGGGGCATCCGGTCATCCGCTCGTTCGAGCCGGGCGAGAGCTGGTTCTGGAACTTCGAGACCAACGACTACGCCGACGGGCCCGAACTCGCCCCGCCGCATCATCATCCGAAAGATCAGCCGGTGCCGGGCCCGAAAGGGCGCGTGCCCAGAGACTGGGCCGAACAGCTGCGTAACCGCTAATCGCCCAGCACGGCCTTGGCGGCGTTGTAGCCGGGGATGAAGGTGATTCCCGGTCCGCCGTGGCACCCGGCACTGGCCAAATAGAGACCGTCAACGGGAAGCGGTTGGCCGACATATCCTTTGGGGCCAGGCCGGTTGGGACCCATCTGCTCGGGATGGATCAGCCCGTGGCAGTAGTCGCCGCCCGGTGCGCCGAACATGGTGCCCATGTGCCGCGGGGTGAACGTGGTGTGCCGGATGATGCGGCGCTCGAAATCCGGTGCCAATCTGGTGATCTTCTCGATCACGCGTCGGCCCATCTCGGCCTTCAGCTCGCCGTACCCGGACGTGGACTCCTCGACCGGGAACCACAGCGCGAACGCCGAAGCCGCGTGTTTGCCCGCCGGGGCCAGCGTCGGATCGTGGGCCGACGGAATCTGGAAGGCGATCGCGGGATCGGCGGGCACGATCCCGCGGCGGGCATCCTGCCACTGCTGCTGCAGTTCTTCTGGAGTGCTGAAAAGGCCGATGGCAGCCTGCATCTCAGGGTCGTTGAGCATCTCGTACGGGGCATCGAAGGTAGGGGCTCCGTCGAGAGCGAAATGCATCTGCAGGTAGCTACCGCGATGGTCGATGCGGGTGAACCGCTCGCGCACCTCGGCGGGCAGTGCCTCGGCGTCGATCAACTTGGTGACCGTCGTGTCCGGGGCGATCGCCGACACCACAACGGGCGCGGTGATCGCCGTACCGTCAGCCAGTCGCACTCCGGTGATCCGGCCGCCATCGACCGATATCCGATCCACGCTGCTGCGCAACCGCAACTCACCACCGGCGGCGGTCAGCAGTGCATGCAGATGGTCGGTCAAGGCACCGATACCGCCCACCAGTTTCTTCATCAGCATGGCGTTCTCGTCGGGCACCGCGAGTCCGTAGGCGAGGGCGGCCGCGCTGCCCGGCGTCTCGGGCCCGCGGTAGGTCGTGTTGACCGCCAGGAAGGCCAGCATGCCGCGCAACGCGCCGTGCTTGTCCCGGTCCGGCAGATACCGGTCCAAGACACCGCTTACCGATCCGAACAGCAGGTCATCGATCGCGGAACGTTCGGATTCCGTTGTCGCACAGGCATACATCTCATCGAGCGTGCGGGGCGGACGCCCCGCGTCGAATCGGCCCAGCGCCCGGGTGGGCGCCAGGCTCCACGCCATCAGGCCGGCCATCCCGGCCACCGCGTCGGCGCCGTGGACCTCACCGAGATGGGCGAGCATCTTCATCGGATCGGCGTAATAGACCACCGGCGGGTCACCGATTCCGCGCAGAGACACCGACATGACCTCCAGGTCCACTGTCGGCAAGGTGTCCAGCCCGAGTTCGGTGCTGACCACCGCCGAGGTGGGGAACTGCAGGGACCCGGCGATCTCGAACCGGTAGCCGTCGAACAACTCGACGGTCGAAGCCATACCGCCGGCGTATCTCTTGGCCTCCAGGCACAGGGTGCGCATTCCCGCCCGCGCCAAGAGGGCCGCAGCGGCCAGCCCGTTGTGCCCGGCCCCGATCACGATCGCGTCGTAGTCCGCCATCGACTGAGGCTGACACCGAGCTGGATGTTTTGTCAATAATGACAAAACATCACGCCAGCCCGGTGCGCAGCCCTTCCAGCGCGGTCCGGCACATCCGCGCCAGTTCGGGGAGCGTTCGCTCCCCCGCCTCATCGCCGACCATCCACAGCTCCATCGCGCCGAACACCGCGGCGGCGACGCATCGAGCCGTCACCACGATCTGCAGCCGGTCATCCCCCTGCGGCATTCGGCCCTGGCGCGACACCAGCAGCTCGGCCACCGCATCAGCGAAGTCGGATTCCACCTGACGGATGTGCCGCACGATCCGGTCGGGGTCGAGTTCGACCGCACGCATGCCGGCGATCTTCGTCACCGCATCGACGTCATACGGGAAGGCCAGGACCGCGGACTGCACCGAGTCGAGGATCGATTCGGTGGCCGGCCGCTCGGCCAGCGCGGCTCGGAACCAGTGCAGGCCAGCGTCGTAATCGGCGAACAGCAGGTCGTGTTTGGAGGTGAAGTGCCGGTAGAACGTGCGCAGCGACACCCCGGCGTCGGCAGCGATCTGTTCTGCCGAGGTGTCCTCGACCCCCTGGGCCAGGAACCGCACCAACGCGGCCTGGCGCAGCGCCTCGCGGGTGCGTTCACTGCGCGCGGTCTGCGCGGGTCTGGCCATGGCAGTGAAATTACCGCACGGCCGATCGATCCCCGGACACACAAATGTCAATATTGACAAAACTTGGGATCGAGAGTGTGCTCACGCCATGGTGTCGATCATCGTTCATGCAGTTCTGGGCGTGGCCGTCGTCGCGCTCGTCATCCGCCTCAATCCGCATGTCTTCTCGCGCCCGCCCGGGCCGGCGCTGTCCCGCGTCGAGCTGGCGTACTACGTCGTCGGCCTCGCCTCGATCCCGATCTGCTGGTACTTCAACATGAAGTTCGTCGCGCAGTACGCCCAACCGGACGGCAACCCGATCTGGGGCCCGGGAAGTTGGCAAGAGTTCATCGCGCTCGGGTACACCAACCCCGCGGCCGGCTCGGCCAGCGCCGACTACACGATCGCCAATGTCATACTGCTGCCGCTGTTTACGATCATCGACGGGCTGCGCCGCGGCATCCGCCACCCCTGGCTGTTCTTCGTGGCGAGCCTGTTCACCAGCTTCGCGTTCGCGTTCGCCTTCTACTTCGCCACGATCGAACGGCAGCGCCGACACCAACAGGCGGCGGTCCCCGTCAGCTGAGCGGCGTCAGCATCGCAGTGCACGCCAGCACCGCGTCCTCGGTGATCTCCCCCACCTGGTCCCCGCTCTCCACGGTGATCGCGGTGAGTTCACGCAACCCGCCGATCATCATGATGATCCGACGCCGCGAGATCGACACCCCGGCCGCGCGGAACGCTTCGTTGTTCGTCATGGCCTGCACCATGGCGATGAAATGCTCCATCGACTCGCGTTGCAGCGCCCGCGCCGCGGTACCCAGCGTCGGCAGATCGCGAATCCAGGCCAGCATCAGCTCCGGATTGGCCTCGTAGGAGGCGATCCACGCCTCGACCGCCTGACGGACCTGGTCCTGCCAGGACGCGCTCCGGTCGACTCCTCCCGCGACCTCACGCACATGCTGGGTATTGACGCTGGTCAGCAGCGCGACAAAGCACTCTTCACGGCTGGCGAAATGTTCGTAGAAGGTACGGCGCGAAGTCTTCGCCCGGCGCACGATGTCAGCGACGGTGGTGTTCTGATAGCCGTCCTCGACGATCGATTCGTTCATGGCGGCGAGCAGGCGCGACCGGAACGCGCTCTTGTCGGCGTCAACCGACGTCGTGGGACTGTTCATCTCGGGCTGTCATGGTAGTGCCGATCAGCGACGCACGGTGGGGGTGTGGCCAACACTGGACCGTGCACCCGGACTGGCGGCCGGTGGACGGTTCTGCCGGAAACTCAGACAGACACCCAGGTTGCCGCCCACGCACGGAACCCCGTTGACTGTGGGCACCGGCCCACCGGAACGATTCCCGGTCGGATCCAGGGCTGCCGGTTCCGCAGCGGCAGACGGCGCCAGCAACACGGCCAGCGCACAGACCCCGATGACGATCCTGCCCATTCCCGCAGCGTAACCCGGTGGTCAACCGATCGGCGTCAATGGACTCAGCACATCACGCACGAACTGGGCGATGTTCACCGACGGATTGCCGTCGGGGAAGCTTACCGTGGCCAGCACATTGCCGCCGGCGTCGGCGAAGTTCTGATCGGCGCGGCCCTGATGCGTCGACGACGTCACCACGATGATGCCGGTGGCGCCGGCCTTCTTCGCCAGTGGAACCGAGAACTGCGCGTTCTGCACGGTGCTGTTCGCCCGGTCCTCGACGATGATGCGGCGGGCCGGAAGACCAAGCATGACAAGCAGATTGCGCATCTGCGCGGCCTCGGTTTGACCGTTCTGCGGATTGCCGCCGGTGACGATGACCGGAGACTGCGGAAACGCCTGCGCGATCGCGAGGCCGGTGAGGACGCGGTGGTACAGGATGGCGCGCATGGAGCCATCGGGTTTCAGCCCGTACCCGAGGATGACGATGGCGGGTTTGGTGAAATCCTTGCCGGCCACGGGCGGGACGGCCTGCGCGGTCACCGGACTAGCGGTCAGGGTCAGTGCGCATGCCAGCGCGACGACGAGAACCCTCAGGCAGTTGCGCATTTCACTCCCGACAGCCGCGACGCTTGTGAATGCCGTTGCCCATGGGGTTGATGTTACCGATCGGACGGATGTGGCATCCGCGCCTGCCGACCTGCTCACCCGGTGACAGCACGGATTTTCCTCATCCTCAGACAACAGCCACCAAGTCCTCAACGGCCCCTGTCCCCCGCCGTGCACGCTGGCTGGTTCAGCGGCGCCGCACGACCGGGGTTTCGCCTGAAAGTTGTGACCGGTAAGGGGCATTGACGCGAGCAAGGTGATCCAAACCGAACACCAGGAGGTGATGTGATGTCGATCGAGAACCTGCTTGATCGGTACGCCGAGGCGATAACCCCAGTGGGGTACGGATATCTGGCCGCATTGGCAACCGCGATCGTCTGCGCGGTGGTCTGGCGGATCGCCATGACTCCGCGGCGGCCTGCGGTGACGGAACCGATCAGCGCGTCCGAGCTGGCATTCCTGCGATCGGACATCGCCCCGGTGGTGACATCACTCGCAAGCCTGCGCGCCACCGGACGGATCACCGCGGACGGACGGGTGGACCGCGCCGTGCCCAGCCCGGAGACCGACCGGTTCACCGGGCAGGTACTGGAACGGGTCGCCGCCGATCCGGAGCACACCGTGCCGGGTCTGTATGCCGCATCGCGGGACGAACTCGCTGCGCTCGAAGAGCAACTGAGCCAGCGCGGCCTGGTGCGGACCGGGGCCGAACGGGCCCGCATGCGCTGGGGCACAGCGCCGTCGATCGTGGTGATGACGCTCGGTATCGGCTACGGCGTGTACCTGGCGACCCAGTTGTCCGACCACCCGATCCACGCGGTCACGTTCACCGCGGTTGTGCTCGCCACGGTCCTGTGCGCAGCACTCGTGCTCCCACACCTGCTCGGCGTCGACCGCCTGACCCGCGCGGGCCGTCGGTTACTGGCCGCCCAACAGAAGGAACTGGCTTATCTGGAACCGGCGAAGCAGCCCGCCTTCGACACCTACGGTCCGGCGGCGGTGGCGATGTCGGTGGCACTGTTCGGTACCGGCGCGCTGTGGGCGCTGGACGCCGACTACTCGACCTCCGTGCAGCTGGCCGGCAGCTCCTCCAGCGGAGCCGACGGCGGCGGCTGCGGTGCGTCCTGCGGGGGCGACGGTGGCGGCGGTTGCAGTGGGTGCGGTGGTTGTGGCGGGTGCGGAGGTTGCGGCGGATGAGCACCGCGACCCGCACCGTGCCCGCCCTGGGCGACGTGGGTATCGGCTGGCGGCGTGAGATCGCCGGGGTGATCACCGATCTGCGGCCCGGGTTCTGCGAGGTGATCGCCGAATCGATCCCGGTCCGCCGCCGTCGAGCCCGGCCCGAACCGGCCCTGGCGGATCTGGTCGCCCGCGGTGTTCCGGTGGTACCCCACGGCGTCGCACTCTCGCTGGGCGGCGCAGAACCCGTGCAGCCCAGGCGGGTCCGGCGGCTGGCCGCCTGCGCAGAAGCGCTCGACGCTCCGGTGGTCAGCGAGCACATCGCCTTCGTCCGGGCCGGCGGGATCGAGGCCGGGCATCTCCTTCCGGTGCCACGCACCCGGGAGGCGCTCGACGTGTTGACGGCGAATATCGACCGCACCCGGCGCGAACTGCCGGTGCCGCTCGCGGTGGAGAACATCGCCTCGTTTGTGGAATGGCCGGAGTCCGATCTCACCGAATCGGAGTTCCTCACCGAGTTGGTGGAATGCACCGGGGTGCTACTGGTCCTCGATGTGGCGAACGTCTACGCCAACGCCCGCAACCGTGGACGTGATCCACTGCGGGAGATCGCGCGCCTGCCGGTGGAGCGGGTGGCCTACAGCCACGTCGCGGGCGGTCGGGAGGGCGAGGACTTCTACCACGACACCCACACCGATCGGACTCCGACGGAGGTGCTGGACCTGGTCACAGCGCTGCGGGAACGGGTCGATACCCCGTTCATGCTGGAGCGCGACGGCCGGTTCCCACCCGCCGCAGAGCTTTTCGATGAGCTGGACGCGATCGCCACGGCGGCCGGAGCTCCATCGATCACCGCCGGGGCGAGGGAGGCGTGGGCATGAGAGACACCTTGGCTCAGCGGCAGGAAGCCCTGGTCCGGGCGCTGGTGACCGGCGGCCCCGTGCCACCCGGCTTCGATCCGACGGCAGTGGCCGCGGCCGGCGAGGTGTGTCGACACAAACGCGACGCGCACTCAGGTGCCACCCCTCGTCCGCGCCGGTGGTGGTCGGTGTGCCACTGAAACACCGGACAGGCCTGACCAGCGTGACACGATGGTGAGATGAGTGACTGGACGAGGGGAAGACTTTTCGGCGCTTTGAAGGCGGCCGGAGCGGCTTCGATGGTGGGCTGTGCGTTCATGTTGGGTGCCGGTGCTGCGCAGGCAGATCCGGGGCCGTTCGAGCCACCGAGGCTCGTCCCCGTCGACGGCTCGACCGTCGGTGTGGCCCAGCCGATCATCATCAACTTCCCCGGCCCCGTCGACGACGCCGGTGCCACCGAAAACGCCATCCATGTCTCGTCGGTCCCGGAAGTTCCCGGCAAGTTCTACTGGATGACCCCCACGCAGCTGCGTTGGCGTCCGCTGAGCTTCTGGCCCGCCCACACCGCGGTCACCGTCGATGCCGCCGGCACGGTGTCCAACTTCAAGACCGGGGACGCGCTGGTGGCCACGGCCAACGACTCCACACACCAACTGACCGTCACCCGCAACGGGGCCGTGGAGAAAACCATCCCGATGTCGATGGGTATGGCAGCCGGCGGCCACCAGACTCCGAACGGCACCTACTACGTTCAAGAAAAAATGCCGTCGGTGGTGATGGATTCGTCGACCTACGGTGTCCCGGTCAACTCGACGTACGGCTACAAGGTGACGGTCGAGTTGGCCGTCCGGTTCGACGACAGCGGCGACTTCGTGCACAGCGCTCCGTGGTCGGTGGACGATCAGGGCAAGCGCGACGTCAGTCACGGCTGCATCAACATCAGCCCGGCCAACGCGAGGTGGTTCTTCGACAACTTCGGCGCCGGCGATCCCATCATCGTTCAGAACTCCACCGGCACCTACTCCCGGCACGATGGCTCCAACGATTGGCAGATCTAATCGAGAAGCGCCGCGACGGTTCCGACGATCGTTGTCAGCAGTCGATCTGAGGCTCGGTCTACTCCGCGTTGACTTGGAGTTGGTGGAGCGTCGCCCGGGTGTCGTCGAGCTTCGGCTGCTTCACCGGAAGCAGGCGAACTGGCCCGCCGAAGTTTTCATCTGGGCGTAGATCAGCGACTCCGAGCACCTCAGGTACTCGGCGGCCTCCTTCACCGTCAGCATGGTGACGGGGGCGGACGGAGCCGCGGGCTGTGCTTGTCCGACGGCGGCCAGCAACGCGGCGACCGCGGTGGCGATGTCGGGTGACTGGTTCTCGTTCATGCACTAATCGCGCCACGGAGTTCGGACACCTCCAAGCGAGCCGGAATCACGTACTTTTTCGGCGTGTCGCGCTGAGCGCACCTCGCTGCGTGGTCTACATCTCGGCGTGGCGTCAGCTCGCTGACTCGGTCGGTCAGCATCTCGGCCCGATAGGTTCACCTTCATGGGAGTCCCCTCGCACGTGATGGAGTTCAGCAGCGGCTGGGCCACGACGAAGGGTGGTGGTTCCAGTCGCCTGCAGTTCGTCAGCCCGCTGCGCCAGCTGAACGGCACCGAGCGCTGGTTCATCACCTTCTACGCGCTGCCGCCGGGCAAGAGCTACGAGGAGGTCCGCGACGTGGCCACCGCGGAGTACATCCAGGCGGCCGGCCGAGCCGAGGCGATGATGTTGGACATCCGCAAGCCCGGAGGTGCGCAGTGGGGCGCCGATTGGGTGCGGTACTTCATCGGCCACCCACACGAGGGCGAGGCACCGCTGGACGTGCCGATCGAGTTGCCTCGCGGCCCGGAGTTCGTCAGTACCGCCGAGGTGTTCGACGCTGAGGAGGCAGCGGACATCTTCATCTCGTACTACAGGACCGGCGACATCCCACCCGGTTACGCGCTGCGGCCGGTCGAGGGTTACACAGCTGACGGCGACCTCATCGACCTGCGAGGTGTCCTGTGATGGACGAGATGACGGCCTACCAGCTCTTCGGTGAGTGGAGCAAGGACCGCCAGGAAAGAGGCGTGTTCATCAACGGGGACTTCGCACCCCAGGAAGAGGCCCGGGAGTGGGCCGACGAGTTGATCGGCGGCATGGTGGTGGCCATGGCCCACGCGGACGTCCTCGTGCAGCGTGGATCGATCCGTGCCCACGACGGGAAAGTGTTCGTCGAACTCGACGGGGACGACTTCATGGTCCGTGACATCGACGGTGAGGGCAGTCGGGCATCGGCCAGCCTGGAGCGAGTGCTGTCGCGGTTCGCGACGATCGCCGCGCGACGCGGCTGCGCGCAACGCTGGTTCTACTGGTACACCGGGGATCCGGTCGGCATGGCGTACTTCGTGACGCCCGAAGAGCTGGTCACCTCCGCGGGGATCGATGTGCGCGAGCTGAACACCGGCGAGTCCTGGTACGAGGCACAACCCGACTGAGGCAGCTACCCACGCGGGTACCAGTCAGGAATCTGGTCGGCGGGGCGCGGGTACTTCTCCAAGTCTGCGATGTACGTCTCGTCGGCGGGCTGCACGGTCCAGTTCGGTCGGGCGTCGTAGTTGTAGTCGAACGTGCACTTGCCGTCCGGTGTGGCGGTGAGGACGGCTGAGAGCCAGGCTCCGCGGCCGTGACTCGCCAGTGAGGTCTCTCAAGTGCTTCAACCCGAACCTGAAATCCTTCGCTGTTGGGATCAGCGCTTCGGTGCCATCAGCACTCACGAGCCTTGCCTGGGTCTCGGCGATCGAGCTGAGCGTCCGGTAGTCGACTGTGCATTCGGTCCAGCCGCCGTCCGGAAGGAAGCCAAACAAGCCCTCCCGGCTCAACTATCGGGCCAGCTCCCAGTACTTCTCGGCGGTTGTCTCGACGTATTTACTCAACACGTCGGACAGCGATTCGAATCTGTACCAGTCGCTACGAGGATACGAACCCGCCGAAATCAACACAGCATCATCGGCGTCGACAATAAGCATGTCGGTGTCACCGACGAATTCACCCAGCACCCAGTCCGAATCCGAATCAACTTCGTAGCCGTCCTCGGCCCTCTCGCGCGACCGCTGCTTCGCCTGGGTGGGGTCGTGGAGCGTCAACCCGCATATTCCGAACTGCTCGTCAACGAGAAGTAGCCCGCCGGAAGTGCGACCCCAGAACTCGCGCAATTGCCATGTGACACCATCCGGGATATCACTGTTACTGAGGCCGGAACCCAGGCTGCAGGTGAGCGTCACGCCCTCCATCTCCGGAGCGGGGATGGTCACGTTCCGGTAGTTCTCCACGAACTCAAACACGTGCGGAGCAGCCCGTCGTCGTTTGGTTGCCGGGCAGCGTGAACCCGTTCATAGTCTGTTCTTCACCGACCGCACCAGTGCCTGCGCTGAGGTCAGATCGTCGCCGGTGTCGAAGTACACGGCCAACTGCACGTGGCCGGCGCTGCTGACCGCGAAGCCGTAGAGCGCCGGCAGCCGGCCGTCTCCAGCCGCTTCGGCCAGGCGGTACGTCAGGTAATGCACACCGTCCTCCGACCACTCGGTG
This sequence comes from Mycobacterium sp. DL99, assembly GCF_004762045.1. Classification (GTDB taxonomy): domain Bacteria; phylum Actinomycetota; class Actinomycetes; order Mycobacteriales; family Mycobacteriaceae; genus Mycobacterium. Next base: position 1,155,258 of record NZ_SJOM01000007.1, on the reverse strand, counting down.
TGGTCGAACCCGCGCGGCGAGACATGACCCCGCACCTGCTGTAAGCGCACGGCGGGGGCGTCGTTCCTCGGATTTCCCCACGGCGTGAGCATCGCCGTCAGGCCCGGCCGCCAGAACACAGCCGAGGACGAGCCCGAGTCGCGATCGATGCGGAAGTTCATCGGTTCGGGCACCGTGAGAACCCACGATTCGGTGAGCTCGTGGTCACCGCTGATGACGGGGAACTGCGGGTTGAGCGCAGGCGGTGTCGGCTCATCCGGCTCACGCGGCGCGCCCTCCGGATCCTCCACGAAGGCATCCCCGTGCCGGATGAACGCAGCCCCCGGCGGACTCTGCAGGTACGGGACAATCGCGCGGTCGTAGTTCGCGATCACGTTGAGCGACACCACGTTCAGATGACCGGGTTCGGCAAGGTACTGCGGCGTCTCGTCCCCCGCGGTGAACACCCATCCCGATCCGTCGCGGTACATGTAGCCCACCGGGCGGCCGTCCACGAGGACTCGGTCGGTTGCAAGGCCGCCGTCCTCGGGAGCGAGGCCCGGCACGATGTGCTCGGCTGACAAGTAGAACTTCTTGTTCGCCACCCCTACCTACTAATCACGGTCGGTGTCCGCGCCCGGGAACAGCACCGCCGGATCCACCGTGCGGATCAACGCACGCTGAACGGACCGCAGCAGCGCGAGGGCTTCGACGTCGGTGAACGGGTTGACCAGCTCGAACTCCACCCCCGCGCCGATCATGTCGCTGGCCCAGCTGATCTCGGCCAGGAACTGGATACGGGTCCAGTCCAACGTCGACAGGTTTGGCCTGTTACAGGTGAGCTGGTCGCGGAGCCGGACAACGTCGGCGTCGAAGTCGGCCCTATCCGCGTAGCCGAGCGCATCGATCGGCACCGGCCGCCTGGCCGCGACCCCACCCCACACCGACAGCGCAGTGTCCAAGAACCGCTTCTGCTCCCCCGACAGCTTTGGGCCGGCCGCCACGTCACGTTCCAGCTGCTCGGCGTGGCCGGCGGCTGCTGTCGCAACATCAGCCGGTGTGGCACCGATGTGTTCGAGGAACGCGTCGCTCGCAGCGGCGGCGAGCGCGCCGATCCCGGAACCGAGCCGCATCCGCGGTCCCGCGGCAGCCGCGAAGATCTGCTCGACTACCAGACCCTGCTGGGGTTCCGTCGAACCCCGCAGATGCGTGCAGTACTCGACCCACAGCGACTCGTTGCTCACCGTGATGTAGCCGCTCGCGCGCACTCCCCACACCCCGGGCAGCTTCGGCAGCACCATCTCGCTGGTCCGGATTCCTTCGGCGTTCCAGTCCCGAAGGCCCCTGTCCACGTGAGTGATCAACTCGTCGGGATCCGGCACGCCGGTGAACCGGAAAGCGCTGAGCGCCTGCAGTCCCGCCCACCCGGGCCGCCCCTCGACCGTGGCTCCCACGACGCGCAGCGGAGTCGCGGCGGCGTCGGCAACCGACAGCGTCTGCCATCCCTCCGGTATCGGGGTGTCGGTCAGCCACACCGCCTCCGCCGCCGGCAACGGAGCCCACCCGTCGACCTGGGCCGAGATGAAGTCCAGCAACGAGGACTCGACCAGGACACGACCCCACGGGGACTCGTCCCCGTGACGGTGCCCGAACGCCGCGGTCTCACTCATCGCGCATCACCCCGAGTCCAGGTTCCAGCATCCGCATCTCCCTCACTACGAATCACCACCCTCAGCCCGGCGCCAAGAATAGGAACGCCAGTATCCCGGCAAGCCCCACTGCGCCCACTGTCGCCACGGGCGCACTGATCTGCCCCGGGCTCAGATCCACACCCGGGCCGGGCATCAACGGGGTGTTCGGGAGGATCAACGGACCCTCCGGCGACACCGGTATCGCGGGAAGTGACGGGTTCGCCAGCCACGGAGGCAGCCCACTCGGATCGGCGGGCAGCGGCGGCGGCAGCGGGGCGGGCACGTGTGGAGCGGGCTGCGGCAAGGGGTTCTCGATCGGGTGCGGAACCGTCGGTGGCAGGTTCGGAGGCGCACCGATGATGGGGGCGGCCCCAGCGCCGCCGATCAGTCGCACGAACTCGTCGAACCCTCCGGTCGGCCGATAGACCGTGCCCCCGTCCCCGGTCAACGGGTCGTGGATCACGACGATGCCGTCCTTGTAGATCGCCGTCGATGATCTCCCCGGAATCTGCCCCACGTGTAGCGACGGATCGGTTTGTGGGTTGCCGGTGAGCATGTCGTGCACGAGCTTGGCCAGCTGGTCTTGCGTCATACCCTTGAAGTCGCCGAGGTGCTTCTTCCAGGCGTGGCCGTAGGCGATGCGCTGCGCGTCCTCCATCACGGGGTCGTCGCTCCACCCGCCGGGTGGTTGTGGCAGACCTGGGTCGGAAGGCGGTGGGTCCAGCTTGAACTCGTTGCTGACGAACTGAACCGTGCCCTCGCTGCCGCGTCCCTCGCCCTCGCCGTCGAACGGGATCGCCTCCAGCTCCGCGGCTTTCGTCTGCAGGCGCTCCCCGACGAAGGAGTCGGCCTGCACCAGGCGCTCGGCGTACCAGCGGATGTCCTCGGCGTGCTCCTTGGCCGCCTTGTTCCGCTCGACAATCGTGGTGATGTCATAGCGGCGGGCGTCAGTCACCGCTAAGTCCTCGCCGACCCGGAACCCGTCGGCCTCGGCAGCGGTGATCGCCCCGACTGCTTCCTGCTTGGCTGCCCGAACATCATGGCCGCCGTTCTCGGCGATGTCGGCGGCCTCGTTCTGGACGGCGGTCTGCTGGCGCACCACCGCGGTGTCCGCTGTCACTCTGTCGAGAGCGGCGTCCTTCGCGTTGCCCTCCCACGTGGTTCCGCCGGGCGAGTCGATGTTGCGACGGTGCTCGTCGAACAGCGCGACGGACTGGCTGCCCATGCTGCGCAGTTGCGTGGCCGCGTCGTCGAGGCGCTGGGTGGGCCACTCCTCAATCTTCGACCGGGTGAGGGCACCCGAGCGCGAAGGGACTGCGCTCACACGGACACCGTGGTGATCGCGGCGGCGCCGTCGTCGTCGGTGGTGTCGTAGCGTGCGCCGCCCATCGAGAGGGCGTCGGCCTGGCCGGAGACGCGGTGCGACTGCCGGGTGCGGACGGACTGGGCGGCGGCCAGGATCGCGGCCACCCCGGCCTGGCTCGGGGTCGCGCCCGGCCCACCTCCTACGGCCCCGTTGGCCAACTGCGCGGCTGTCGCATCACTGCTAGCGGCCGCCGCCCACAGACCAGCCGCATCGACTTCCAACTCGTTTGCCATGCCAATCCCCCAACCGGCGAACACCTGGTCGTGAGGTTACCTGACACTTTGCGGCCGCATCGACACGAGACTGCGCGCCGCGGAGGTGGATTCAACGCTGTCGCCGCCGTGGTTGCTCGGGTACCCGTCGCAACGTGACCTGATTCGCCGGCACCCGTGTGGTGCGACCACAGCTCCCGCAGTGATAGACCCGATGGCCGGGGTTGCCCGGGTCCCAGCCGACCAGAGTCTGTCCCGGCTCGTGCTCCGCGCCGCACGCCTCGCACGCGCTCGGTGACACCTCGGCCCACGCCACCTGGTGAAGGTATTCCGGTGCAGGGACAGACACTCGGTCGCCGCTGCGCATCGAGGACACCCGGAAGCTCGGCGTGTCGTTCTGGTCGCACCGCCCGTACCGGCCGCGCCTGAGATGCTGCAGCGCATGGCGAAGATCCCCGAGTTTGTCACCGTGCGCGACTTCCCTTCCGTGCGCCGGTACGAGGTCCGAGTTGAAGTGACCGGCGCGGACGGCAAGCGGCAGCAGACCCGTCGTCGGTTCAAGACGCTGCGACAGGCAGTCGACTACTACCAGGGCACCGGGGCCGATCGCTCCCGCGGCGTACATGTCGCGCCGTCGGAGCTCACCGTGCAACAGGCCGTGGACAGCTGGCTGCTTGGGCAGCGGATACGCCCGAAGACCATGAGCGCCTACGTGACAAACCTGCGCCCGATAGTCGACCACCTCGGCGGCCGGCCGGTGCAGTCGATCACGAAGGACGACGTCGAGGCCGTGGTGCAGGCACTGCGGGCAGGGACGAGTCGCATGGGCACCTGGAACGCCCCAACGAAGTTGCGCTGGTGAAGTCCCTCTCGACCGACACCGAGAAGAAGATGCAGACGCTCACCGCCGAGCAGGTCTCCCAGTTGCTCGCCGCGACCGACAATCACTGCTACGGGATCGCTTGGCGGCTGGCAGTTCTCGGCCTTCGCCGGGGTGAGATCCTCGCCTTGTCGTGGGACGCGATCGACTTCGACGCCGGCACCCTCGCCGTGACGGCCGCTCGCCTCGCCACAGCGGGCGGCGCAACGACTGGAGCTCCGAAGACGAAGACCAGCGTCCGCACGTTGCCGATGCCTGAGGATCTGGCGGCTGCGCTACGCCGTGTTCGGAAGCGGCAGAAGGAGCAGAAGCTCGCGCTTGGATCGAAGTGGCAGGACTCCGGCTATGTCGTCGTGGACGAGCTCGGCGTCGCTCCGTACCCGGACACGTTGACCGCGGCCTGGCGCAAGGCACTCGCCGCTGCTGGTCTCCCACGTCCGGCTCCATGATGCGCGGCACTCATGCGCGACCTTGATGCACCTGAACGGCGTCCCCACCGTGGTGATAGCCGCGTGGCTCGGGCACCAAGACGCCGGGCTTCACGTTGCGGACGTATGCGCACTCCAGCAACGATGCCCTCGCCGAGGCCGCCGCGACCCTTGGGAGCATCACCGCGGGTAAGCAGAAGAGGGACGCGAAGTAGGTGCAGGACATGACACATCCGGTGTCACCTACGAGCGCCACCGGAGGAATAAGGAAGCCAGCGTGTCACCTCGTGTCACATCGGGCCGATCCGAACCTGACCCAGAAACGAGAAAAACCACCTGCTACCAGGTGGTTCTCTTGGTGGCCAGGGCCGGGATCGAACCGGCGACCTTCCGCTTTTCAGGCGGACGCTCGTACCAACTGAGCTACCTGGCCGGAAGGCACCGGCTCTCACAAACCGAACTGCCTCGCCGTGATGGCGACCCTGACGGGACTCGAACCCGCGACCTCCGCCGTGACAGGGCGGCGCGCTAACCAACTGCGCCACAGGGCCTTGCTTTCCTGCGTGCTCCGCGTTTCCGCGATGCGTACCCCCAACGGGATTCGAACCCGTGCTACCGCCGTGAAAGGGCGGCGTCCTAGGCCACTAGACGATGGGGGCCTAATCCGAATCTCTCCGGGGTGTTCACAACGTGTCCGTTGGGAGCTTCGATAGCTTAGGGTACGGATGCCCAAATCTTCAAACCCGGTGGTCGCAACACCAATTTCATCCATCTTGTACCCTGTCTTCTCGCGCCCCTATAGCTCAGTTGGTAGAGCTACGGACTTTTAATCCGCAGGTCGTAGGTTCGAGCCCTACTGGGGGCACTGGTCAAAGCCAGTACCGGCAGTAACGCTGTACCCAACGTTGCACCCTAAGGAGATTTCTGTACCCAAACTCGCTACCAGCGCGGATGCGGAAACCCGCTCCCGGCTGACGGTGGCGACGATTACCATCAGCGCATGGGGGATGGTGCCGACCCGACAGGGGTTGTGGAGTCGGTCGAATCTATGGAAGCAGCGGCGCCCACAGAGATGGCTGGTGTCGCCGAAGCAGACACTCAGTCTGCCTACGCCTGGTCCCTCGATGATCCTGATGATTATCAGAATGAGCCGGGATCGGGCCGGCCGTTCTGGGTGACGACTGCGGCTGTCTCGGCTGCCGCCGGATTGGTCACGATGGCCGCAGTGTTGGCGTACGTGCACATGGGACGCGAGTCGGCGCCAGCGACACCAGTTGCCGCAACGACCACGGTCGCCCCGCTCCCGAAGGCCGCACCTCCCCCACTGCCGCCCCCGCCGCCGGTGACCGTGACGACCGTGGTTGTGCAGTCCACTGTGCAGGTGCCGCAAGCCGCGCCCACTCCAGAGCCCGGCATTCTCCCGCCAGCAGTCGTGGAATCACTGGATCGGCAGTTCATCGCCAGCTTGAGGGTGAAGGGATGGGCAGTCGTCGACGAGGCTTCGGCAGCTCACGATGCGCACGTGACATGCGCATTTCTGCAGCAGGGCATGCCCCGGGGCTTAGTGAATGCGAAGTATGCGGAAGCGTCAGGGAGCGGCATAGTTCAAGCTGACCAGTTCACGCTGACAGCGATGCAGACCTACCCAAACTGTCCCTAGAGCACCGCTGCTTGAGGAATCCGTCAGATAGATTCCGCTCCGCGCCACCCGCCAGTGGCAGTAGCATCCCGCGCATGACACAGCCCGCAGCGCCTAAGCCCACCTCGAAACGAAAGGTGTGGCCTTGGGTAGCCGGGATTTTCGCCCTTCTGCTTCTGATGGGAATGTGCGGCAACAACGACAAGGATCACAAGGCCGAGGACCGGTCATCCGCCTCCAGCCCAACAACCACCGCAGAAGCTGTGGCAGCGGCGCCAGTTGTGCCCGTGACCCCAGAGGCTCCGAGCGCACCGTCAGGGGTGACCTTCAGTACCGAGCCTGGGTCTGCGGGTGACGTTGTGTTTGCCGAGTTCGAGATTCATGACAACTTGACGAAGGGCATGATCAAGCGGGGCGCCCAGATGAAGACGGTGGAGATCCTGCAGTACGCCCGAGGCAATTATCCGCAGGCTAGTCGGGTTGTGGTGCAGGGCAAGTTCCCCATGAAGGATCAATACGGGAACACATCGACTGACACGATTCTGAATGCGGTCTACACCCGCGAAACTCTGGACAAGATCAACTTCGGCGGCATCGACACTGATCAGATCTGGGAGATCCGCGACAGCGGAATGGTCCACCCGGAGCTCCAGTAATGGACCAGCCCGACAGCACGCGGAACATGGAGAGCATTGACGCGGAGCTCCGCGTTCTGGCCGTGTACCGGCGAGCACGCGCGGCCGCTGGCGAGCCAGTGCGGTCTACCGCGGTGGTCGATTCTCTCTTGGAGGAGCGCATGCGCGCGCATGTTGCCGGCCAAAGTTGCCCACAGACGCTGAGAGTGTGCTGGATCACGGTTTGACCAACGCGTTAATGACATCTTGCGCGCGGCAATACACTCACGCAGTCAAACGGGGTGCTGCAAGGGCTACGCCCAAAACAGGGTGGGCTAGCGGCGAAGTGAGGGGACGCATTTCGTGACCGACAAAGCCATCGTCGACTCACTGACGCTTCGTTTCGTCGGTGAGGACGAAAACGGCGTCACGCTGCATGAACTACGAGCCGCGCACGTCTCAGAGGTTCTTCAGGGACTCGCAGGCATAGTGAGCGACTTCGACAAGGCCCACGTCTTTCATGCGGAGGGTCCTGCCGATTCGGAAATGTGGGTGCGTCCAGCCCAAGAGGGATCTTTCATCATCGAGGCTGTACGCGTCGTCACCGAGAACTGGGAGGCGGCGAGGAACGTTGCCACGGCAGCGGGAGTTCCGTCAGTAGCCACGCTGATTTGGTGGTCGACCAAGTCCATTAGGGCAGATGTTAAGAACTTCGAGTACCTCACAAATGGCAATGTGAAGGTCAACTGGCAGGACGAAACGTCCGACGAGGTACCCGAGTCTGTGTGGCGGGAGCTGAACAAGCGAAAGCGACGACGCAAAAAGCACCTGAGAGCGATCATGGCGCCGCTCAGCGACACGCGAGTATCCGAGCTAGACGTCAGTGGCCCCGCGCCGAGCCGCGATGAGAGCGGCGAGGCCGACAACGCGCCGGAGCAGTTCGCGCTTAAGCGCGCCGATTACAACAGCGTCGCCCCTACGGACGACGTCGCGGAGACCGTGGAGACCTTCGAGGTGTCAGCTCAGATGCAGACCATCGACTTCGCCGATTCAACGAAATGGAGGGTGAAGCCAGCAGGCGGACGGGCGCGAAAAGCGGTGGTCGAAGACGCCGAGTTCCTCAAGCAGGTGGCGAAAGGGCTGCCGATCAGCAATAGCGATGTCTTCCGCCTCCAGGTCCGTGAGGATACGATCGTGAAGAACGGACGCACGCGCACCAACTGGACCGTTCTGAAGGTCGAAAGTCACAGGAGGACGGCAGGTGACGACGACATATAGGCGAGCTTCGCGCCGCCGGCTCGATGTTGCCAGCCTGGCGCTGACATTGATCGGCCTGGCCTCTGGTGCGTTCTCCTATTGTCTGGTCACCTACGCAGACGCCAATGCGCTGGTTATGACCCCCTCGATTGTCGCTGTCACAATCGGCATCACTCACCTGATAAAGCGGGAAGCGCCTCGCGGCTAACCGCCGATAGCCCAGTCGCGGCGCCCAGGCCCTGCGAGCGGCTGGCATCCCTCAGCTAGTGGTGGCCCGTATGTCACCGCATCGCACTGCAGACAACGCCACGTCGTGTGTCCGCCGCGCTCATCGCATCCGCATGGCGCGTGTCCGACGAGCACCTTGCCGCCAGTGAGCGGGTGGCCGGCCGGGCAGTGCTGTGGTCGCAGGACCATCCACTTGCCGTCGGTCGTACGGACCAGATCGCCGACGACAGGCATCAGGAACCCGGCGGTGCGAGTGGCAGCGACTCGACCTGGCCGCCGTGCTCGGCGGCGTAGAGCTCAGCTTCGGCGCGCTGGTCGTCGGTGAAGGTGCGGATCTCGAACGGGTTACCCGGTGGCCGGACGATCAGCGTCAGATCCGCAAGGTCGGCGTTCGATCGGGGTTTCTGGCGGACACTCAGCGGCTCGGACACGAGGCGTCACCATAGCTTGGATCGTCGACAACGCCTAGGTCGATCTGGGTGATACTCGCCAGACCTGCACCACCTGCAGTATTTTCATCCACCTGCACCACCTGCGTGTTACAGTGTCACCTGCACAACCTGCAGATTCTGCACCGTACAGCGATTCTCCTCTACCGAAGTGCAAAGGATGCCCACTTTGACGCAATCCGATTTAGACCGCGTGCTCGCGATCCACAAGGAGGTGGTCGAGGACGGCCATGTCCGGACCGGAACTCCGCGATATCGGACGTACGCCATTTCAACGCTGCGTGGCGGCGTGGGAAAGTCCACACTGTCATTCAACCTCGCCTACGAACTGGCAAAAAGCCGCTCGCTGCTAGTCGCCGACCTATGCGCCCAATGCAACATGTCCGAGGCGTTGATGCAAGAGGCTGACGATCCGCCGGTAAATATCGTCCATGCTCTGCAGCCCGTGCTGCTGGGGCCAGCGTTCGGGACGCCCCCGTCGGATGTGGCATACAGGGTCTCCAAGTACTGCGACTCATTCAAGGCAGTGAAGCCAACCTGGGTAATCCCCGGATCTCCTGAGATGTTCGCGTTCCCATCAACTCTCTATCAGCAGCTGCAGATCGCCAACGCACAAAGCAACCCAAGCGCTGTTGGTGCGCTACTAGATTCACTCCGTGTTGTTCTCGACGGCCAGGCCAACGAACTGAACGTTGAAGGCATCCTGCTGGATACAAGCCCGTTCTACGCGGGTGGAACACACCTCGCCTGGTGTGCGGCCGACGCAGTAGTGATCCCCGTCCGAGTTGACGAGCACTCGATCGCATCACTGGAGCTCACCCTCGAACTGCTATCGAATCCGAACAAAGACTTTGCAATATGGAACGAGCGCGCTGGTGGCCGAAATGCGCCACGTGTGGCCGCGATTGTGATGACAATGGTCGGATCCAAGAGTCAGCAGCAGTCCACTCCAGACCGAGCGTCCCGCATGTACATCGAACGCGCCCTATCAATCGCCAATAACTACTCGCATCTCTTCGACTGTCCCCCAAGCGAATCATTCGTCGTCACTGATGATTTCGTATCATCCGGTCGCATCAGCGGGGCTAAGAGCATTCCTATATCACAGTTGAAAACCGGACAGTTCCACACCGTGGAGGGCAAGCGCCTACAGGTGAATTCGTCTGTGTTGCGTTACCAGCGTGAACTGGCATACCTGGCTAGCGTTATCTAGACAACGACAAAGCCGCCCCCGACCGAAGTCGGGGGCGGTTTTGCCAGTGCGGCGGCGGCGCTACATCAGCAGCACGGCTGTCAGCAACACCGCGCACATGCCGATGACGAACGCGATGTAGATAGTGCGGTGAACTTCAAGCTGAGGATCAGTCACAGCAGCTCCCGGGCCTAGTCCCGCAGTTCGTTTTCTAGTTCGGTCGGCGGGGCGGGCATCACCTCTCCGGGCCACCGACTGGAAAACCATGACGCAACCTCCCGCAAATAACTCAATGCCGCCTTGTACAAACTCTCAGCGTGAGCGGCACGCGCTTCAGCCGCCGACGCCCGTACTTCGGCCGCATCGAGGCGAGCCTCACTAGCGCTGGACCGTGTTTCGACCGCGCCGAGCCGCGCCTGCAAACTGTCAGAGAAGGCTTTCCAGTCGGCGGTTACGGCCTGGCGTGCTGACGCTTGCGCACCATGCACCGCGGCGTCCGCTTGCCTGAGTCCCGCGCGACGGCCGATCAAAGCACCCACGACGATGCCGACGCAGGACAGGATCGGAGTGAGGATCAGGGCAGCCGTTGGAATCCAGTCCATACTCATCCGAGGGCGTCCAGCTTCACCGGGGTTGCCGAGTCTGGCATGCCGATCGGCAGCTTGCCGACCAGCCCGGCCTTGATCAGTGAGCCGAGCGCCGCGATCACCGTGACGTTGATAGCGGCCTTCCAGTTCACCGACCACAGGTCAAAGCCGTCGATCGACACCAGGTAGCCGATGAAGGCGAACGCGGCGGTGGACAGGACACGGTCGGCGGCGTCCTTCCAGAACTGCAGGGTGAGCATGGTGATGCCTTTCAGTTGCGTAGGTAGTCGATTGCCGGCTGGATGCCGTAGTTCACGTGCGGGCCGGTCTGTTTGACGAAGAACATGCCCGCATCGATCAGCGCTTTGAACGCGGCGATGATCCGAGGTATCGGCATCTCTGCGAGTTCGATCACTTGCGCCAGCAGCGAATCGGGGCCCGTGAACACGTTGAGGTCGCGCACGATCTGCCATATAGCGTTCTTGTCCTGCTGGGAGTCGCCCGGCTCACACGTTGCGTACAGGTCGCCCTGGTGGGCGTAGTTGCGCCACCAGTCGGGGGTGTCGCGCATGCCGTTCGACGACACGCCTTGTGAGGTGTAGGAGGCCATTGGGGATCCGCCGTTGTCGGGCCACACCTTGCCCGCTTCACGGTTCGGGTTGCCCCACGCAACAGCCTTCGTCAGGTACGGCTTCGCCCAATGCAGCGAGCCGCCGTCGGGTTTGATGTGGTTCTCCCACAACTCCGAGATCACCACCGCACCTTGCGAATACCCCGCCAAGGCGAGACCGTATTCCTCGATGCGTTCGCGGTGCATGAACCCCGGATCAGCACGATTGAACTGGGTGTGGCACTCAGCGTTCGCAGCGGCGATCGACTTGCCCATCGGGAACGGTGCGGCCGGATACCCGACCGGCTGCCAAAAGTACTGCGCCTCCAACGCGCGGGCAGTGTCAGCGTCCGGGCCCACCCACCACGGAACACCGGTACCGCACACCGTGATCAGCAGCGGGCGGGTGTCGATGACGGGGCGTTTCAGATAGCCCATGGCGTACTTGGTTTCAGCGTTGATGACACCCGAGATGTACAGCCCGGCCTTCAGGTCACCGTCGGCGTTGTAGCGGGATTGCATCTCGGCGACAACGGCCGTCATCTGCTCGTCGTAGAACGGTGTATCCGCGAGATTCCCGGCGTAGGAACGGAACTTGTTCCGCATGAACGCTTTGATCTTGCGGATTTCGTCGGAGCTATCCCCAAGACCGAGACCGACGTAATCGCCGGCGATCCTCACTTCTCGGCCTTGGTGTCGTAGCAGCCATCGATGCCGAGCTTTGCGCCGATCGCGCCGGCCGCTTCAACGAGAGTGCGGTCACCGAGGCACTTGAACCGCGTGACGAGCTGAAGGTCAGCGTCTTCGCGCGGGATCGGCGTCGGGCCAGCCGGGGCGGGAGTCGTTGTGTCAGTCGCGTACTTCTTCACCGCCGCGGCGAACACGTCCCACGGGAACTGATCCCCCACGTCGGTGTGTGATCCGTCCTTGAGTACCTGAGTGACGTAACGGTGGTCCGAGATGCCGGGGATGCGACCGGTGTATGGCGGTGCGATGACTGTGGTTGGGATGCCGTACTTCTTGCAGTCCTGTACCGCGAGATACGCCGCGACATCGATGGCCTTGGCTTGCTTCATCCACTGGTCCCGGGTCCATGACGCGCGGGATCCGGCGAAGCACAGGTTGATCGATCGACTGTTCGCTGAGAGGACCGACCAGCTCATGTAGTCGGTATCCACTACGTCGACTACGGTCACACCGCCGTCGGACGCCTGGCTGATCGTGTAGTGGTAGGAGACTTGGTTGGCTGGGTTGCCGAGGTACTTGGCGAGGTCTTCGGCTGCGGAGTTGCCGCCGCCACCTTCCTGAGTGTGTAGAAATACGGCGTCGATCTTGGTTCCGCCGCGGCTGCTGTTGCTTGGTGACCACAGGGGGAACTCGTTGAAGTCGGGTCGGGTGTCGGGCACCGTGGTTCCTCCTGTTGTGGGCCAGTACTTGTCGAGGTAAGGCGTCACAGTCGCGATACGCGACTTGATCTCAGTGAGGTAGGCGCGCCGACCGTTGACGTACCAGTAGGCCGCGCTCTCCCAGTTCGGGGCCTGCTGCATCCAGCAGATGTTCAGCCAGATATCGGTACTGACGCCGGGCTTCTTGCGCCAGGTGTCGAGCTTGTCGAAGAACCCCTTGATCTGAGCTGCAGCGCCGTCGAACCGGTTCGGGTATGAGCCGTCCTGTTGCGCGATGCCGTATGTGGTGTGGGTCGGGTCCCAGATGGTCTCGGACCAACCCGATTCCTGGTACAGCGCTGACTTCACGGCCAGGCACTCATCGCGGGTGTAGCCCCGGGCCTTCGCCTCAGCGACGATGAGCTGCGCGACTTGTTCTTTGGTGGCGGCCATCGGGGTCCTTTCACGACGAAGCCCCGGTCACCGAGTGGTGCCGGGGCGAACTATTCAGCGAGAGCTACGAGTTCAGAAGTGGTGGAGTGTGTCGATGAGGATTCCGTCGACGCCGAGCCAGCCGCGCATGAACGCCAGGAACGCGACAGTGAACACGCCGAGGCCGAGGGCAGTCCCGGCGGCGAGTGCGCGGATCACCACCACACCCCGAGCCAGATGGCGAACCCGATGATCGACACTGGGACGAGGATCGCAGCGAGGAT
>NZ_SJOM01000007.1:934107-1141925 GCF_004762045.1 Mycobacterium sp. DL99 | reverse complement strand
TTCGGATGGGATCGGAATGCCATCGGGATCCGGTTCAGGTGGCATTCCAATCAGGACCGCTGCGACCGCCTCAGCGTCCTTGCGGCGAGTCCTCAACAACTCCTCCGCAAGCACCTCACGCAACACCGGCGACTCCGTGTGCTCAGCGCACCGCAACGCGTTCGTCCAGATGTACTTGTGCTTCATCACCCCGTCGTTGCGCATGTACGACCGGATCAACGCCTCTTCGGTGTCCTCGTCGTAGAACACAAACCTGTGCTCCGACAGCTCATCCAAAGCGGCCTGGATGTCGTTGAGGCCGGTCTGCTCGCAGCCCTTGGCCCACTTCGACACCTGCAGAGGCAGAACACCAGCGTTGTTCACGTTGGTTTGGGACAGCAGAAGCATGTACAGGCGTTGCGCGGCGATGCTTCGTTGACGAAAGTCCTTGTCACGCCAGATCGCACATAGGACGCGGCCGTGATCCCTGGCCATCAGACATCACCGCCAGCACGCCTCGACTTGTAACGCTGCAGCGACCCCATCTGGGTCCTTCGGGCATGAGCGTCGGTCGTGCGATTGGTGGTCAGTGACCGGCACCTCTGGTCCGGCTGCGCGCCACAAGTGGGGCACTCGACCCTGGCCCAGTCGTATGGGATTTCAGTCGACATTCAGTCCTCCTCTCGGTTCGGGCAGTCCGGTTTATGTCCCTGCTTCACGGGATGACATCCGCACTTGATGCACCGGCCCATGCGCATCAACTGGTGAGGCTGGTACGGCAACCACATGTCAGCCATCAGCCACGTCCAATCGCAGAGACCGGCCGATAAGCGAATGAGCTCCGGCGTCCATCAGCAGCCCAGGAGTGACCTCGCAGCCATGAGGGCACGGCATGGATTCGACTGCGCCCCATAGTCGGCAGATCAGTGGTCGGTCTTCGTAGACGCTGCAGCGGTCATCGACGAGGGCCGGGCATTCGAGTGACCCGTCGATGAGGACTCCTCGTTTCAAGAGTCGGCGGCGTTCCTCTTCCGACATTCCGATGGGTCCGCACGCCTCGGCGCATAGGCCCTTGCAGGCGACGGTTGGAACTGATCGGTAGATACGTTCGAGGCTGTCGGCCATCAGTTGTTCTCCTCGTCTTCTGGTGGCTCGTATCCGGGGCAATCACAGTCGGAGTGCTCCCATCCCCACTCGAACGCGACGGGTACCTGCGCGGTGCATCGGGGTGTGTGGTCCTCGCGTGGATGCGAGCACAAAGCACACGTCATGCGGGCACCTCCATGAGCCACCTGGGCTGATGAATCCCACACGGGCCCACCTCGCCGCAGAATCCGCACCGTGGAGTCCAGTCCTTCACGTACGCGACCGGGGCATCGCGCCGCAGCGGGTCCCGGTACGCGGTACGAGCGGCAGCCGCCATCAGTGAGATCGTGAGATCCAACGGCGCCGACTCAGGCGACAGGCGTGGCGCCGCAACCTTGGCCCGTAACCCGCTGCCCGACTTAACGAGCAGCCCCCAGCCGTCTGGCAGCTCGTCCCGCTTGACGATCGATACGTCTGGCACGACCAGCCACCAGTGGTGCATGTACCGCTTGAACGCATCAGCCTTCGACGGGTCCCTCAACTCGGTCAGCCAATCCGACCGAGACACCTTGACTTCGTGGCCATGTAGCGCCAACGAGGTGCCGTATGGCTGGCCGGGGTATCGGTCGGCCGCGATGAAGTCCGCCACCCGCTTGGTACCGCCAAGCCCGTATCCCAGCGATGATGAGACGTGCTCTGCTCGCACCCACCGGTCCGCGATGGTTCCCCGGCGAAGGTTGGTGTACCGCTGAAGCAGGAGATCCAACATGTCACGTTCGGTGGCGCTCACCATTTCCTCCAGGCGCTCCGGTGATAGCGGCGACGACACCGAAACCACCCCATCCACTCCGCAGTCATGCGACGACCCCCAACGATTCAGCGACCACCCCGACGAGATCCCGTGCAGCAGGTGGGGTGACAGCGTTGCCGGCCAACCGAACCTGCTCCCGACGGTTGCCGAGCATCCGATACCCGTCCGGGAAGTCCATGGCTCGGGAGTACTCGCGAGGTTCGAGCATCCTGAACCGGACGTCGTCCAGGTTGTTGGTGAAGCCGGTTGCGATGCCGTCGGTTTCGCGTGTAGTCCGGGCGGGGATCGGCTCAGCAGTGGAGGTGGCTCGTTCCCGCCAGGTTCCGCCCGATGGGGTGATCAGGCCATGGCGTTCCACCGTGGTTACTGTCGGCAAAGCCTCACTGGCCGGAACGGTGCCACCGGTGCCGTAGTAGCTGGTGACCAAGCCGTGATGGTTGCCGGATGCGGTGACGGTGGCCAGCGGGTCGGTGACAGCCCGTGCGGTGCTGCCGCCGCCGCGTAGCTCAGCGATGAACGCCAACCCCGTCTCGTTGCGCGCGGTCGCGGTCCGCAGCGGCTCATCGGTCAGCCGAGCAACCTTCCCGTCTCGGCCCTCCACTGGGACAACGAGTGCCTTTCCGCCTGTCGTGTGAACAGTGCGCAACGGATCATCGATGGGCCACGCACGCATGTATCCGCCTGCGCGGCCGTGCGCCGGATGCTTTGGGTCGGCAGAGTCGTAGGTGTTGCCGGCCGCCTCAACGATCAGCGGCACCCAGTAGCGGTCGATGCCAGCACGGATCCGGGCCATCGTCTTGTCCGCCAGGGGACGGGTCCGGTCCCCAATGCGGGTACCTTGCAAGCCCCAATCGATGATCTCGGCGGCCGGACGAGCGTGTGGTTCGACAACCTGGTTGCGGCACTTCACATGCGGGCAGACGTACACGTACTGGCTGCGGTACTTGCCGATTGTGTTGCCGGGTTTCTTCCAGGACTGCATCGCCCGCACCGGCCCACACTCTGGGCACACTGCGTGCGGCCGGGTCAACCGGTGCAGATCCGGCGCCCGGTTGCCTTTACGCCAGAACACGCAATAGAACCGATCCCGCGACTGCGGCGCACCCGGCCCCAACATCTGGGCGTGCATCGAATTCAGCATCACCACCTGATGCGCATAGCCAAGCGAGTCCATAGCGGACAGCCACGCCAAGTACGGCGGCCAGTCGGTCACCTCGACGACGTTCTCCACGATCACCGCTTCGTACTGGTGGTACTCGGTGAACCGGACAACGTCCCACATGGTGGCGCGGGATCGTTCGGCAGCCGCGTCAGGCAGCGTCTCCCCGAACAGATCGGGCTGCTTGTCCAGGCGCTTCTTCCCCTGCGCGATGGAGTGTTTCGTGCAGCTCGGACTGAACCAACCGAGGTCGGAGTGCGGAAACAGTCGCGGTTCGTACTGGCTGATGTCAGCGCAGATGTGTTCGGCGTCGGGGTGGTTAGCTGCGTGGGTGTCGATGGCCAGGTCCCAGTGGTTGGCCGCCGCGACCAGCTTCACCCCGGGCACTTCCAGTGCACCAGTGCTGGATCCGCCGGCGCCGCAGAACATGTCGATGAGCGTCAGGGTCATTGCTGTTCCTCTACCTGCTTGGCCAGCCGCGCCACCAACCGCGACAACTGGATTCCGAACCCGATCGTCAAATCAGGTGTGCGTACCGAGTACTTCGGTATCTGATCCACGACGGCCTGGAGGGTGTCGGCGAGGGTTTCGGCTTCCTCAGATACAGGACGCTCGCTCATGCGCCGGCCTCATCGATCGCACGGACCGTAGCGCAGGGATAGGTCGAATCGATGCCGCAGTGGCGGCAGTACGCCCACCGCGGATCCGCCGGGTTTGTCGGTCGATGCAGTGTCCGAACAGCGTTGAGCGCCCGGGTTTGCCGTTCCGCGAGCTGCTTCGTGGCCAGTACTTCATCGGCAGCGGACAGGATGTTGAGCACTGCGCCTCGTTGGATGGCGTCAAGGGTGTCGACGTGTTCGCCGAGAGGTTCCGATTGGTCCTCGGTTGCGTTCATGCTGCGGGCCTTTCAGTGATTACTGCTCGATGCCCAACCAGGGCGTGATGACGACGAACAAACGCCGCAGCGTCGTCCGAATCGGGGTATTCAGATGCGACTGGCCGACCGAGAATGTCGGCACACGCGCGACACGAAACGGTGAACATCACGACGCCTCCGCCGACAGTTCCGCGACCAGCACCGAGATTTCTTGGCGCCGTTCCTCGCTGGCCGTTTTCCACTCGGCACGCAACGCGGCGATCTGGTCCGCGTTCGGGTTGACCGGCACATCGGGCAGCGGGTCAACCGTGTAGTTGCCTTTCTTGCCCTGCTTCACAGTGATACTCGCGGTCACCGGACCGTCAATGTGTGACAGCGCCTTGATGCGGACACCACCCATCTTCTGTGGCCCGAACTTCACATCAGGGTCTCGGAACAGCAACATTTTTCGGCCGATGTACCGGGTGGACGCATCAACGCCGCCCCACGCCTCATTCAGCACACGGGCCATGGATAGGCATGGCCGATATGGGACGTTGAACTCGTCCAGGGTTAGCTCGATGCGGCTCTTGCCCTTTTCGTTTCGGTACACCTTGACGCCGGTGATGGTCACTACCTTTGGCCCTCCGAGAAGGTGGTCACCTGATACCCGGTCAGCGTCCGGTTCGATGTAGTCGCCGACATTGATGCTCATGAGAACTCCAACTCTGGCTCCTCGGGGATGCGGTCGGTCATCGGCATGTGCGCTGATGCTTCGTCGTAAATGCGTTGCGTCTCTCGGGCGTTGGCCTCGAATCTGCGCGCAGCCTGGGTGATGACGTTCTGCCAATCCGGGATCGGGTAGACCCGTTTGACGAACAGCTTCATGCCGCCCACGAATGACACGAAGTCAATCCACTTGCGGCCCGACACGAGTAGCGCGGCCTGCAACTGTGGCATGTACTCCGCCGGCACCGAGTCGCTATTGAAGGTCCGCATGTGCACGTGCTGGCGCGGGCATTTGACCTCCACAAGCCCGTCAGCACCGACCATGCCGTCCGGGCTGTACCCGATGCGCATGGTGCCGTCGTCGCGAATCAGAATGCCCGTCTCGGTAACTTCGGTGTCCCGATACCGTGCGTAGTACTCGCGGGCGATCGGCTCATGGTCGATGCCGCGCCACATGTCGGGGCCGATGAATGTCGGGTGTGTGTGGCCGGTGATGCGTTCAGCCGCCAAGACCTCGGTCAGCCTGCGCGAGTCGTCGTTGCTGGCCACTTCAAGCACCGTTGACGATGGCTGGTTTCGGGCGTACTCGGCGCGCTCGGGATGCAGAGTCTTGATCGCGCTACCCGAACGTTTCGACAAACACGGACTATCAGCTACGGCACCACATTCCGGGCAATCATGATCGATAGCCGAGAGCCTTCGAACCGTGATGAGCTGCCCAACCGCCGATGCTGTGACGATTCCCCTGCGCAGGGTGTCCCATTCTTCGGAACGTTGCTCACAGTCGTGGACGGTCAGAGTGTCCGGCACGGGCTTCGGCGTGAATTCGTGGTGTCCGAACTGGCCGTGAGGGTCAGCGGATGAGTTGGTGCGGGGCTTGCCGCAGACGGCGCACGTCATGCCGCCTCACCTGCCTGCTGGTACTCGGCGGTGTCGGTGTCACGTGAGGTGTTGATGCCAAGCCACAACAACTCCTCCGCGCTGTACTCAGATAGCCTCATTGGGTGGTCCTGTCTGCGTAACGCTGAAGCCAGCCGGCCACCGCATCGATACGGGACATGGCGCGGTTGAGGATTTGCAGGTTTTGTTCCAACGCCCACCGCTCGGGCTCCGGAATCCGGGGGCCCTCTGTGAGCAGTTCATGGATGAGGCAGCGGGCATCGTCTGCGGCTGCTGCGGCGGCTTTCGCGTCGTTGTGGGCGTTGATAATTCGGGAGTCGATCATGCGGCCAGCTCCTTCTTCATCCGCCTGCGGTCACGTTCGGTCGCGCCGCCGTAGATGCCGAACCGTTCATCGCGGTCCAACGCCCACTGCAAGCACGGCGCTTTCACTGGACACGTGCCGCAGATGGCTTTCGCCTCGCGGGCACTGCCACCCTTCTCCGGGAACCACGCTTCAGGGTCGGACTCTTTGCACGGAGCTTCGTCGGCCCAACCTTCTTGGCCGGTAACCATTTCCGGAATCTTGCCGAGGATCATGCGGCACGCCCCTTGAACATGTCGTAGCGGAATAGTTGGCGTTCAAGGGATTCCAGTTCAATCCCCATCGCGTCTGCGATCTGTTGGTTGTTCAATCCGACGTGGTCCCGCAGCTCCAGGTACCGGTCAGGGAACGACTGTTTGGAGTCGGCGCCGAAGTCTGGGAGCTCGTCGGGGTCATCGAAATGCTCCCAGGCAAGCGGCGGCGCCCAGCCCTGTATTTCCGCCCAGCGCGCGGAAATACGGCTAGGGCCAGGAATCATGTGCAACTCATCGAATAGCTCCGCAAGCTGCGCCGCCCACCTCGATGTGATCCACTTCTGCGCAGCGAAGCGATTCACCACCTGAACCGAAGTCCCGAGCTTCTCGGCGATATGTCCCTGAGACCAGCCCATCGTGCACAGGGCTTCGATACGTCGGGCCGACCCAGTTGCAGGCAGCAGGCCGCTGCCGGCGACGGGACGGGGCGGGATCTGCACGCCCATGATGGCGTTGTGGGCGTGCATCTTGAGGTGCGCGCGACGGCCACGTTCGACGTTGGCGATGGTCGTGTGTGACAGCCCTGTGGCTTCGATCAACGCGGGCCTGTCGTAGCGCGTTCGCAGCATTGAGAGGTGTCGTTGCGCCAGCTCTACGGGTACGTATCCGTGGGGTGCCTTGCGGGCGTGTTTGGTGCAGAGCCCGTTTCGGTGCTTCCTGTTGTCACATTTGGGCCTGGCGCACTTCATTCCTGCCCCCGTTCAGCTGGTTCGAGGAACCCCCAAGCCAAAACAGAGATGGCGGCGAGGAGAAGGCAGGCGGCGAATAGGTATCCGAGACCGGGATGGAAGAGGGCGGCGAGTCCAATCCCGGTTGCGGTGGCACCGAAGATCCATGCGGCCCACCACAATGCGCGGGTCATTCCTCCACCGCTTCAGCGAGTGCGGGGTAACGATCCAGGAGTCCGCGCGCGACGCGAACACACACGCTGGGCACCTGAGCCACCGAGTTAAGGCCGGTCTCGATCAGCCACATCGCCTCGGCCAACTTCTGGATGCGCTTCTCCCGCTTGGCTTCAGCAGCCTGCTCACGCTCAAGTGCATGTAGCCCAGTGAGTACTACGCCCGCAGCGCTACCATTGGGTGCGTCAGGCCACGCAATCCTGATCGTGGCAGCAGCGTCCCGGATCCTTTCGGGTGTCAACTCGCTCATCGGTCAGCCCCGATCTCGGCAGCATGGGCGGCAGCGAGCAGAGCGGCGGCGTAGGAACTGGTCTCAGACACCGACCGGAACCGCGTCCGAGTCATCCCCTTCTCATCGGGGACCTCTTCGGCTACTGGCAGCCCGAAAGCGTCTCCGTGGAGCGGCGTCACGGACAGCCCGTAGTCCTCCATCTCCTCCTGGCTGGCGAGTTCCACGACCGCCACGTCAGGCAGCGACAGCAGGACATCAGCGACGTGGCCGATGTGTTCCATGTGGGTGCCAGTCCAGTCGCAGCCGTCCGGATCGCCACACATCCCCATGGGTTTCCGGGCGACGCCGACGAAGTAGTGCTGATGAATCACGCGCTCAAAGCGCTGCCTCAGTTGATCGCTCATCCGAGTACCCCCGCGCATCCACCCGGACCAGCCAGCGGCGGCATGGGTGAACCGTCGGGGATGATGCAGCGCAGCGGCTGCCACCAGTACCCGATGCGGAATGTGTTGAGTCGGCTGCCGTCGGGGAAGGTGCGGCCTTCGCAGTAGCCGCCGTAGCCACTCGCTGAGAGTCCGGGGCCGTTGCCGGGGCACCAGAACGGTGGGTTGGGCACATACGGATCGGGGAGTGCTTTCGCTTCCGTGGCGGCGGCGATACCCGTACCCGCCACGACCAACACGGCTGCCGATGCTCCGAGGATGCGGCGTGCGGTACGCCAATGCACAGTCCTGCGAATCACGCCGACACCGCCGGCCTGGTGAGCTCCACCAACCGGGCGGGCGCGTTGTGGAACCGAGCCACGATCACGGAACCCACCCGGGCGTCATCGACACGATGCCTGCCCTCGTAGTCGCCGGGGTCGCGGACCACCAATCCGGGCCAGTTGGGGACGACAGACGGCCCGGTCCGCGCGTGCCTCCCATGGACGGATGCTGATACGGTTGATGTGGACATGTTGGTTTCTCCTTCTGTTCATGGCCCTTCCCTGGATGCCCCCGGGGTAGGGCCGATCTACTTCTCTGCTTCTTCGAGGACCGCGAACTGGGCTGCGCGGTTGAGGAGTTCTTCACTGAGCCGCTTCTCCTGCGGCCACAGCAGGCTGTTCGCGGCGAACGTCAGCAGCAGCGAATCGGGCCACAGGTGCATCTCGGCTGGATCCGGGTGGGTGAGGTTCGGTTCCCCCAGGGAGGGCTGGTCTGTGCTCACCCCCCTGGGGGATTCACCCGCAACCACCGGAGGCACGGGAATGAGATCGGCATGCTGCGGACAGTTCGGGTCCCATTCCCATCCGCAGGCAGGTTCGTGGCTGATACCAATGACGCCGCTGCAGCCTCCGCAATCCCCATGCCCTACCCAGCACGGGCAGTCGGTGAAGCGCTCCGGGGGCGGCGACGGAAGAATGTCGCTATCACCCCCGGAGCCTTCGTCACTCACCGCACGGGGGACCGTGAAGGAGTCGGTGGGTGACGGGTCTGCCGCTGCGCTGACGGCGGCAGAGTCTAGGTGTTCCTGAGCGTGCTCACGCGCCCAGTCCTCAACTACAGGCTCCGCACCGGTTGTATAGACGCCGCAAGGGCACTCAGCACGAAACCAGCCTGGAGAGCGCGCGCAGATCTCCTCTGCGATGTCAATGTCGTCCACGGTGTACGCCGATTCGTCCGCACCCTCGGCTTCGTCGCAG
This sequence comes from Mycobacterium sp. DL99, assembly GCF_004762045.1. Classification (GTDB taxonomy): domain Bacteria; phylum Actinomycetota; class Actinomycetes; order Mycobacteriales; family Mycobacteriaceae; genus Mycobacterium. The sequence goes on along the minus strand of NZ_SJOM01000007.1, from coordinate 1,132,969 downwards.
ATGTCTTCGGCAAGCAGTTCGCACTGCTCAGTCGGGCATGTGCACTCGGCGCGCAACTCCCCCGGCGCAACCACGTCGCGTTGTTCCTCGAACTCGGTCAACCACTGCGCACCAACCGATCCCACAAACTCGCGGCAAGTGCACGGCACACGCTCCGGGCCGATCCGCTTCCCGCACTCCCCCACCAGCTCCACATGATCCGCCCGGGCATGACCACACCCCGCACACAGTGCTGACGCATCCACACGAGCACGCGCCGAAGACTCCAGATGCGAACCCAGCATCGTGAACCCGGTACCGACAGCCACTTTCAACTCATGGGCGAGATCAGACAGATTCTCAAGAATGCTCATCGTTCCCCTTCGTCGTCAGCTTCAGGGATCTCAGTCCCGCAGCCGGGGCATCGAATGTCCGCCTGCCACAGCGGTTCACCACAGATCGCGCAAGTTCTCATGCGTCCACCTCCGGAATCCAGACGAGGCGAGCCGGGAACTGTTCAGGGTCAAAGTCGTAGAAGCTCTGGCATGCGCCACCGAGTGCGTCCACAATGACGATCTCGTGGCCGTACCGGTCAATCGCTTCTGCGAGATAGTCCGGGGTTTCGATGGTGCGGGCTTTCAACCACTCGGACACCTTGGCCTCGGCATCGAGCGCGCGACGCTTCCACTCGATCGCCTTGTTCGCCAGATCGTGGGACTCCTGCCGTTCCCGCAGGCGCTCCACCTCGTCAGCGAGTTCGGCCACGAGCTGCGGTGCGGCAGCGATGAACTCGGCATCGGAATCCGTGGGCGGCCAGCAGCACTCCTTGCTCGCATGAGACGCGCCGCGAACCTTCAGAACATTGATCCGATGAAAGTTCCCGTTGTCCACAGTGATCTCACGGACGAACCACTCGTCCTCCGAATGCCCAGGCATCGAGTGTGTGCGGGTTTCCCATTTCCCCGGCGTGATCCCGGCGAGCAGTTCGCGGGCCTGCTGCGTGATGTCAGAGCCATGGCCGGCCTCCGGTTGCATCGCCGCTGCGAAGTGACGTGTCAGGGGCACCTGGCCCTCCTTGTTGTCACACCGCACGTCGGTGACCTGGCGATATAGGCCATCTGCGCCCGGGCGCGGACTGTTCACGCCTGCCTCGCCGGACCCCTGGACGCCCCACCCGGGCGATAGTTATGTCAACCTCGCCCGGGTGGGGCCGCGAACGAAGCACCAACTCGGAAGCTGGTTCGACCGAGAAGAACTCGCCTTCGTCAACTGCCAAATCCCAGCAGACAGTGATGGATCCCAGCGGCGACACCGAATGGACGGTCCCCGAAAGGGACCGGTACCCCAGGCGGTGAACCCGATCCCCCGCGATGAGGTCGACGGACGCAATTGCGCGGCCACTCACACCGCCACCGCCTTAACCAACGGCGTCCGCTGCGCAAACCCCATGAGAACCCGCTGCGGCACAACCGCATACATGCACGGAGGACAATCAGAAGCGATCAGGGGAGCCCTGAACGGGGTACCGCAACGATCGCACCAGAACGAAAACAGGTTGATCACGAGGCCGGCTCCCACGTCCTCGACCTCATCCAGGCATCAATGTCATCCCGATTCAGCCGGAAATCCCTGCCCGACTTACCAATCGCATACGCGACCAGCTCACCGTTCTTCACAGCGGCACGGATCTGATGCACCGACTGCTTGGCATACTCAGCGGCTTCCTTCTGGTTCAGCCAGGGTGTGAGAGTCATGGTCATGGTCACCTCAGTTTCGACTCGTAGAGCGGCTTTTTCGGCTTCGGCCAGTGTTGAATGCGCGGACGGGGAGCGGAATGAAAGGTCATGCCACCCCGATCACGCCGAGGTTCCACCAGGGGTCAACCCGAACTCCGTTGCCGCGGTTGTAGAACTCGATCATCGTGTGCGCGTGGCACTGGTTGGCGGGGTTGCCGCTGGTCTCCCGCCAGTCCTTCGCCTTTCGGCGTAGCTCAACGATGCCGACCTTCTTCAAGCGCATGATCAACTTCTCTTCGTTGATCGCTTCTCCGTACCGATCCTTGATCAGGCCTAGCGCGGAGATGATGTCTCGGTTGAATCCGTCGTACCCGTAGGAGTCTCGGATGACGCGCAGAGCGAATGCGAGACCTCCGGGTCCAGATTTCTTGTAGGTCGTGATGAGCGCGGTTACGCAAGTGATCTCTTCAAGCTGCTTGCTTGTCCCGATGACGAGGCTTGCAGCTCGCGCGATTCGATCGATGTCTGATTCGATGGGGCGGCCAGCGGTGAGTGCTACCTTGAACTTGGCCATTGGGTTCTGCGCTTTGACACTATTCAGGCGGAGGAAGAGGTTGGCTTCATCTGCGGCCGTGAGGTTCTCGTACACGTGGCACTGCACCTGCTGGTCGGATCCGAGCCACTGAATGGCCGCGGCCCTGCGGTGCTGACCATCCACGACGTAGTACCAACCGTCACGGTGGGATACGTGCAGCATTCCCATCACGTCGGGGTTGAACTCGGCGGCTAGGCGGTCGACCCACGATTGGTTGAGGGCGCGCTGGGCGACTGGGCTGATCTTCATTTGATCCAGTCGGACCCAGCCAAGGTGGGATGTGAACTCGATGCGGTCAGGCGTTGCCATTGCGGATCCCCTTGAGTGATTTACGAATGAGTCCGATGGCGCTGCCGGCTTGGTCGGCCAAGCGGATCGCATCGGATTTGTTGATTTGGTCTGCGCGGATGTAGCGCATGAGGTCTGCGAAGTTGGCGAGGCTGCCGACGATTTCGGCGAGCATCTCGGTGTCAGACTTCTTGAACGGGCGTGGCAAGGCAGGTTCGGGCGTCGGTGCCGGTTCGACTTCGGCGTCGATCAGCGGATCGTCCGCATTGATCGGTTCCTTGCTCTGTGCTTTAGCTTTCGCCTTGCGGGCCACGTTGGCGCGGGACAGGTTGCCCTCGGCCTTAGCCTCGGTGATGACTTCCTCAAACTGCTCATCTGAGACGTTGTCCGTCAGGTCGTAGATGCCGCCGTGGGTATTAGTAAGTTCGTGAACCCCAGCGAAGTCGGTCGGCTTCGGCTTAACCTTCTCGTAAGTTACGACTTGATCCCTTGTGGCCGATCCGCGCGCCTTGCCTTCCGCTGTGGTTTCCACTTCCCCGCGCGCCTGCCCCTCGCGAATGGCTACCCCAAGCCCACGCTCGGCCCGACGCACGAACTCGGCGGCATCCAACTGGATGTCCTTGCCTAGCCGAACCTGCTTGGCGATGTCGTGGATCGCCGTGGCCTTCTGCTTGAACTTCACAATCTCTGGAAGGTCCTGCGCGGCAATAGCAGCCAACAATCCAGTCCGCGCATGGTTCAGCATCGTGGTGACGGCACGCGTCTGCATCTCAGGCGTATCAAGGCGACTGATCGCCACCACCTTGGTATCCACATCCGGGGGCAGCACCTCGGGCGTGCGGGCCGCGTTCCGCTCGATTCGCCGCGAGGTCACAACCTCGCCTTCGATGACCGTCGTCATGACGACACCAACATCCGCATCAGGTTGGACACGATGGCGCGCGTCTGCGACCGGTTGAAATCCCCAGGCCGAGCGGCTAACTGCTCCCCCAGAACGCGCCAAGCCTCATCACGTCCAGCTCCCGTCAGGTACTTGACGGCACAGTCGTGATGCCACCACGTCATAAACAACTTTGTGATCGCTGAACCGTCTCGGGTCACCTCCCCGCATCTCGGGCACGGGCGAGACGGCGGATCGATCACGATCACGCCCTCCGTCTCCTCGTTCTTGAGGACCTTCGGCATACGTCGCCCCGTCGACGAAGTCACAGAAAGGTTTTCGATGGGATTCACTTGGTCAACTCCAACTGGTCCCGGGACACGATGATCAGGCCGGTGCTGTGCTCGTTGACCGGAAGCCCCTCAGCCGCAAGGGCATCACGCAGGGCGATCTCCATCTGAGGACGCACACGGGGCTGGAACCGGCGTCGACCGCCGTAGTTGCCCTGATCGTGGTCATAGATGTATGGCCGGCCCTTGGCTGTCGGCTTGCGGTGGTCGTAGCCATCCCGGATCGACCCGTCCGCCCGAACCCGGGTGTTGTGCTGGTTGATCAGGTACCCGCGGGAGTACAGGTGCTCTTCGAACTTGCGGGCCGGGACCTCGGAGAAGTACTTCTTCCCGAAGTCGGTGAGGTGAATGCCATCCCCAGCTTCGATAGCGCGGCGGTGGCGCTGCTCTACCTCAAGCTTCTTCTCGGCCTTTTCGCGCGCCTCGTGCTCAAGTTCGACTCTCTCTTCGGCACTAACGAGGCGGCGAGCGTATTCCAGCGGCGTGAGTCGGCGAACTTCCCCGGACTGCTCGGCGTTCAACAGGTAGTTGCGAACATCGCGGGCCACTGTGCTGTCACGGAGCAGCATTCCGACTCGGAGCACCGCGCGACGCGGATAGAGCATGAAGGCACTCACACGACCGGGGTTCAAGTTGAACCTCAGTGCAAAGTCGTCACGGTCGACCACAGTCAAGCCGTCGGCGTCGAGCTCTTCGCGGTTGCGCTTGACGACCGTCTTGATGGTGTCGAGAGGCACCTGGTAGAACTCGGCGACCATGTCCGTCGTCACGTGCATGTCGTCAGGCAGCATGCGGAGCACGCCCACCCGATCAATCACGTCGGTCCGGCTGGCCAGGCGGTCACGCTCGGCGCGCGCCGTGGCGTCGGTCAAATCGACCGCGATACTCTGTAGATCTGACATTCGAGCTTTCCTCTCGGTTGTCGCCGCACCCCTCGCCTTGCACGCGGGGGGTGCTTTGTTATGCGGCGGACTGTTGCTTCCGTTTGCCCGCGTGACTCTTTGTCTGGACGCTCTGTCCTGTTTTCTCGGACACCACGGTCAAAAAAAGCATGTCCACGGGCATGCCGAGCTTGTGTGCGATACGGAGCGCGGCCTCGTCGCTCAGGGTCTTCGCTTCCCCCCGAAGTAGTCGGCCGAGGTACGTGTGCGATGACCAGCCCGCGGCTTCTGCGAGCTCCCTCTGGGGTGTGCCCTGAACGAGCACCACTGAGGCGAACTTCTTGTGGTCTCGGACTTCCATATACAGCTCTCCCAGCGGTTTCTTGGGTTTGGTGCGGGATGCCATTGAACTGTACCTCCTAGTTGTACGTGGTGTCCAGTATTTCCGGACAATCATGCGGTTCCGGTGCCCACCGTGTCAAGAACTTTCACGCCTGTAATTCCGCAGGTAGGGGCTGACCTGCAACTATGGGGTGATGAATCTTGGGATCAATTGGTGCCCTAGAGGACAATCTGTCCGGTGCCCTAGGTGCTGGCCAACTTCGTTGACAGGTGGTGATCTGTGGCCATGCACCCACTAGGCCGCCTGATCGCCCAGCGGATGGACCACCCGGACCATCGCTGGAGCGTGCGCGACGTCGAACGTCGCGCACGGGAACAGGGCGAGTCCCTCAACAAGACAACCGTGAGCGATCTTCGCCGTGCGATGTCACCAAGCATCAACCGGTCAAACATCTACGGGCTTGCCGCCGGCCTCGGCGTCACTCCCCTCGCGGTCGCCAACGCGGCTCTCGAATCGTGGGGCATAGAAACCCGACCCGTGGAGGTGACGGATTCGCTGGCGACTATCGCCGTCGATCCGTCACTGAGTGATCGCGACCGGCGTCAGTTGCGAACGATCATCACGGACATGCGGGACCACAACTCCGCGAGAGGAACCGATGATGACGAGCGCCCCGTTCAACCTGCCGATCCGACCCCGGCGGCGGGAGCACCGCATGAAGCGCCCGAAGGCAAGGAGGATGGGCTACAAGACCCGCAGGGGGGTGACCGGCCTTTTGGGCGTCGGGGGTCGGGGCGGCGAAGTCCGGGCCAGGAACCGCGCGAACGTGGGACCAAGAAGGCCAACTAACGCCATCAGCTCGGCTGGCTTGTATTCCGACCTGGGGACCCGCTCCAGGATCTCATCAACCTGCCACTCCAGCCACGGCATCAGCTCCGCGGCCTCTTCTGGATCCGATGGCATGTAGTCGAACGTGGCGCGAATCTGGTACATGATCCTGTGCTGGTCCGCGTCAAGTGGTCGTTCGCCACTGATCTCTTCAGGTGACATAGCAGCTACAGGGGATGGGCAGTGTGGGCGAATATTAACGCGAGCTTCGATTTCAATCGCATTGGGCACCTTACGGTTTCGTGATCAGTATTGGACCCCCCGCCCCACCTGAGAATCTAGGCCCCACCAGCTGTTGATTAGCTGGTAACCGCCAGTTCTTAAACACTCCACAACGCCGATCGGGCGTGTCGTTTCCCGGCGGCGAATCTGCCCGAGTTAGCGACAACAACAAAACTGCGGGGGGGGGGGCTTCAATGCCGTTCTTTTCAACCACCTATTCGCAGTTGCACCGCAGATTCCCAACCCTGGGATACCCTTGCCGGTAATCAGATTCTCCGCACGCCCGTCCACGAGTGACAGGTATTGCCCAGCGCAACGTGGGCGAACCTTGCCTTCGCAAAACTGCCACTGATCAATGGCGCAATCAGGCCATCAGTTCAGCCAGACTCCCCATCGCTTCCAGGTGCCTCGCCTGATCCGCGTGCGCGTAGATCCGTTGCGCGTCAACGGTCGCGTGCCCCACCAACTCCATGCGAGTCTGCTCATCCACCCCCGCCGCGCGCAGCAGCGATGAGGTGGTGTGGCGGGCGATGTGCAGCGGCATCGTCTCACCCTCTTCGATCACACCTGCATCAACCAGAAGTGACTGCCACGCCCGGTGATCGGTCCGTGGCGAGATCGGTCGCCCGTCCGGGTGATGCCACACCAGGCCGTGCGGGTTGTAGCCCTGCCGCTCATGCAGGTAGCGAAACTTGGCCAACAGGGGCGCGATGATCGGCACCACCCGCCCGCCGGCCTCCGTCTTGGGGCGGGTCCACAGCAGAGACAGGTGGCACACCTCGTACTCGAAATCGGCGGGCAGGTCCCATTTGCGTTTCGGGCAGGCCGCGGCTCGGTGCTTCCCGCATGGCCACCCCTTCTCCCCTCGCGTGCCGCAGCCGTGGGCCTGGGTGATGGACTGCAACTGCCAGGAGATATCCATCAGGCCGGTGTCGAGGTCCACGTAGGACCACCTCAGGCCGAGCACTTCACCCTGGCGGGCGCCGGTGAGGAACGCTGCGGCCCATCGAGTCGCCTCCGATTCGTCACGTGTCTCGTACGCGGTGGAGATGACGTGCTTGGCCAGGTCGACTGCGAGGCTGGTGCGCTTGCCCTTGGCGTATTTCGGTGGGTCGATCATGTCGGCCGGGTTGCGGGTCAGCGCTCCCTCGCGCACGGCGTCCTTGAGTGCCTTCTTCAGGATCACGTGCGCCTTCACCGCTGCGCGGCGCCGGCCGATCGCCGTGTGCATGGCCCGGATGTGATTGGTGGTCAGCTTGTCCAGCCGCCTGGAACCGATGGCAGGCACGATGTGCAGCCGGATGGTGGTTTCGTAGTCGCGGCGGGTGGTGGGGCGGATCTTCTCCGGGTGGATCTCGGTGATCCACCGTTGTAGCCACTTCTCGACGGTGGTGGAGCTGGTGTAGGCAACGCGGCCTTCGTCGACGTCGGCGCGGAGTCTCTTCAGTTTGTCGGCGGCCTGAGCGAAGCTGCGCGAGGAAACCTGTTTGCGGCGGCGTTCGCCGTTGGGTCCGTCGGGAAGCTCGACGCGGCCGATCCACATGCCGTCGGCACGTTGGAAGAGTCCGCCGTCCCCTCGTGTTCGGCGGATCTCCCTGCCGTCCGCGCCGAGCTTGGCCATAGCGCCCCCTTGTGTTTCACCAACTGTACCCAATCGCTGTACCCAAGATAGTGCGCTCATGTGAGCGCAAGTGCGCTTTTGTAATGCTATGACCTGCAGGTTTGCGGATGGGTCTTCAGTCAATACTACGTCTGCTGCGGTCTTTTAATCCGCAGGTCGTAGGTTCGAGCCCTACTGGGGGCACCACACACCCGCCGCGAGGCGGGTCCGGTGCGGTTCACAGGTGACGCGTGGCTCAACCCACACGCACCACGGGCCACTCCCGTTTATCGTTGTAGCCGGGGATCGGCAGTTGGAATGAAGGAGTCACCGATGTTGTCCCGGCGCCCGCGCACTCGAGTCATGGCCACCGCGATCGGTGCTGCCGCGCTGGCCGCAAGCGCCGCATTCGGGGTGGCACCGGCCCACGCAGACGCTCAGGATGACCAGTTCTTCACCATCGTCAAAGACCTGAACATCCCCACCACCTCGGCCGAGGAAGCCGGCCAGGTCGGTCGCGGAGTCTGCGACGCGCTCACCAAGGGCAAGATCGAACCCGCACGGACGGTGCGGGGAGTCATCAGCCAGCTGATGAACCAGGCCGGTATCGACAAACACCAGGCCGCGAATCTGGTGCGGGGTGCGGTCAAGGTCTACTGCCCGCAGAACGCCCCGTTCGTCGGGCGCTGAGGCCCACGAACGAGGCTCTGGCGCAAGGCACTAGACCTTGGGGCTGTAGTGCATCCCGTTGTCGCGGTGCCCGATCGGCGGCAGGTTGCGGGCCGGGGTGTGCACCAGCGGAGCGTCGGCCGGGATGCGGCCGGTGACGCGGTCCCACGCGCTGCGGGCCCGTGGATGCATGCGCTGCCGGGCGGGCACCAGTTTGAAAACCTTGCCGATCACCTTGCCCAGCAGTCGATGTATCTTCTCGTCGCGCTCAGACCAGGTGTATCCCATCAGCTCTCGCACTGCCGGGTGGTACAGGCCGATGGTGAACCACACGAACAACGGGTGCACCACATGCTTACGCTGCAGCGCCCACATCCAATCCGGCATCTTCGACGCGAACGGCGGCTTCGGCAGCTCACTCAGATCCAACACATCGCGGGCCGCCTGGTTGTTCTCTAATACGTTGCAGCACATGTGTTCCCAGTAAACCTGGAAGTCCTCCCAGGTTTCCGGCACGGGGCGCATGGTCATCCCGTACATCGAGTACCACTGCTTGTGTTCCTCGAACAGCTGCCGCTTGTCAGCCTCGGAGATCCCGCCCGCGAGCCGGTCCGCGACGATGATCGTGCCGACGAAGAACGTCGAATGCGCCCAGTAGAAGACCTCGGGATTCAACGCGTGGTAGCGGCGCCCCTGAGCGTCGATCCCTTTGATGTTCACGTGGTAGTCGCGCACCTCGGCACCGGTCTGCGGCGCACGGTCTCCGTCGAACACCACGCCACCGATGGGATACAGCGAGCGCAACAGGCGGGGCCAACGTTCCTGGAAGAAGATCGAGTGCTCCGTCACCGCCGCGCCGAGCTGCGGGTGCATGTTCTGCATCGACCCGGCCCACGGCCCCTGGAGCATGCCCCGCCAGTCGCCGAAGTACTTCCACGTGAGCGAATCCGGCCCGAGCGGGATCGGCGGCGCCTCATAGCCACCCGGGGCGGCCGGACAACCCGCCGCCACGGCAGCGGATCCGCTGGTCACGGGGCATGTCTCAGAAGTATCTTGTGTCACAGGTGCGCTTTCTGCCGGCAAGACGATGTCCTGTTGTCAAATGTGACTACAGACGTTGTCATCAAGAGCTTAGGAGTAGATGTGCCATCCGGTCAACGACGCGGCCGATGGTCGGGTGTTCCGCTTCAGGAGCGCGCGGCGCGTCGACGCGACGAACTGATCGCCGCAGGCGTCACCTTGCTGGGCAAAGCCGACGGCCCGGCCCTGACGGTCCGTGCGGTGTGCCGCGCGGCCGAACTCACCGAACGGTACTTCTACGAGAGCTTCACTGACCGCGACACGTTCGTCCGGGCCGTCTACGACGACGTCTGCGCTCGGGCGATGTCAGCCCTGACCACTGCAGTCACTCCCCGCGAGGCGGTGGAACGATTCGTCGCACTCATGGTCGACGACCCCACCCGGGGCCGGGTGTTGCTGCTCGCCCCGGAATCCGAACCGGTGTTGACCCGCTCGGGCGCGGAGTGGATGCCCGACTTCATCGGACTGCTGCAACGCAAACTCACCCGCATCGCCGACCCGGTGCGTCAGGCCATGGTCGCGACCAGCCTGATCGGGGCCCTGACCGCGTTGTTCACCGCATATCTCGACGAGAGACTCCCGGCCAGCCGCGAACAGTTCATCGACTACTGCGTCGACATGCTGCTCGGGCGGGTCGGCAGTTTCTGACGGAACTCCCCGGAACTACTCGTCAGGGGTGCTGGCCTCGGCGATCGGCTCCTGCTGGGCCGCGGCCGCCTCATCTTCGGCGGCCTTGGCCTCACGGCCCGCCGGGCTGGCGACCGACGCGCCCGGATGGGTCTCGGTGGCATGGTCGCCGTCGCAGTTGAGCGCCACCTGCGTCACGTCTTCTTTGTATTCGAAGTAGGTGTCGGACGTCTGCGGCACCAGCGGCCGGACAGTCCAGGCATTGGTGACGATGCACTCGTCGCGCGGCAACCGGCTACCCACGGTGACAGCGACATGCGCCGTACCTCCGCCGCCCTCGATGGCGGTGACAGCGTCGCTGTATTTCTGCCCCACGACGTCCGGCGCCGCCTGGGCCGCCCCCGCACCCACCACCGCGAACGCAAAACCCGCCGCGGATACACCGATGACACTTCCGAACCCGATCGCGATCTTCATCTAGGCCGACCTTCCCCGTCCGGTGATCTCTCCCGGAGAGGTGGGGTGCCAGGGTTCTCGCCCGTGCTTTCAGCTGCCCCTCGTTCCGCGGCAGGGTGCCACAGAAGACTCTTTGGGAGCTGACGTGGATTTTAGTCGGCGGTGGGGCTCACTTCGAGTAATTAACCCCTACTTAACCGCTACTCGTCGGGCGTGCTGACCTCGGCGAGCTCGGCCTGCTCGGCGAGCTGGGCCTGCTGCTCGGCGTACTCCTGCTTCGCAGCCTCCAGATCTTCAGCCGCCTTGGCCTCACGGCCAGCCGGGCTCGCGACCGAGGCGCCCGGGTGGTTGGCGCTGGCGTGGGCGCCGTCGCAGTTCAAAGCAACCATGACCTCGCCGGAGGCGTGATTGCCGTCCCGCACGAACGGGGCGTCCCAGGCGTTGGTGACGATGCACTCGTCCTGCGACAGCTTGCTGCCGACGGTGACCGCAACCTTCGCGCTGGCGCCGCTGTTCTCGATCGCGCTCGAAGCGTCCGAGTAGGTCTGGCCGACCACATCAGGTGCGGCAGCCGCGACACCTGCCCCGAACAGCAGGGACACGACCGCACCGGTGGCGACTGCAGCTCCGGCACCAACGACAAGCTTTTTCACGTGTGCCCAACCTCCGAGCGTGGGTATCCGACAGATGTTCGTGCGGATCCTACAGTCGACACGGGCGCGCCGCAGGGCTCGCGAAAGTACCCGCGGGGCAACTTGATGTCACCGGGTTACACAGATATATTGACTGCAACCAACAGGTACAGATAACTGAGCGTCCGCAGGACGCGAGGAGGGTTGAGGGCACATGACGCAGGAATACACCGACCTGCAGCTCCTGCACGAACTCGAGCCTGTCGTCGAAACCAGCATCAACCGCCACATGCGGATGCGTAAGGACTGGAATCCGCACGACTTCATCCCCTGGTCGGACGGCAAGAACTACTACGCTCTCGGCGGCCAGGATTGGGATCCCGAGCAGTCCAAGCTGTCCGAGGTCGCCAAGACCGCGATGGTGCAGAACCTGCTCACCGAGGACAACCTGCCCTCGTACCACCGCGAGATCGCGATGAACATGGGCATGGACGGCGCCTGGGGCAACTGGGTCAACCGCTGGACCGCCGAGGAGAACCGCCACGGCATCGCCCTGCGCGACTACCTCGTCGTGACCCGCGCCGTCGACCCCGTCGAGCTGGAAGAACTGCGCGTCGAGCAGGTCACCCGCGGCTTCTCCCCCGGCCAGAACCAGCAGGGCGACCTGTTCGCCGAGAGCCTGTTCGACTCGGTGATGTACGTGTCGTTCCAGGAGCTCGCGACCCGCGTCAGCCACCGCAACACCGGCAAGGCCTGCGACGACCCGATCGCCGATCAGCTGCTGCAGCGCATCTCCGCCGACGAGAACCTGCACATGATCTTCTACCGGGACGTCTCGGCGGCCGGTCTGGACATCTCCCCCAACCAGGGCATGGCGTCGCTGCACCGCGTGCTGGACAACTTCAAGATGCCCGGCTACACCGTGCCCGACTTCCGCCGTAAGGCCGTCATCATCGCCGTCGGCGGTGTCTATGACCCGCGCATCCACCTGGACGACGTGGTGATGCCGGTTCTGCGCAAGTGGCGCATCTTCGAGCGTGAGGACTTCACCGGCGAGGGCGCGCGACTGCGCGACGACATCGGCCGCATCATCGAGGAGCTCGAGGATGCCTGCGACAAGTTCGAGGTCGCCAAGGAGCGCCGCCTGGAGCGCGAGCGCAAGGTGGCCGAGAAGAAGGCCATGAAGAACCTGCTGGTTTCGTCCTCGTCGACTGCATGACTCTGACCGCACCGCCGCCCACAACGGCAGCACCGGCCCGATCCCAACTGCGGATCGGGCCGTTCGCGTTGCCCAGTCCCGTCGTCCTGGCTCCCATGGCCGGCGTGACGAACGTGGCGTTCCGCACGCTGTGCCGCGAGCTCGAGATCGCCCGCGCCGGCACCGTCAGCGGCCTCTACGTGTGCGAGATGGTCACCGCGCGGGCCCTGGTCGAGCGCCACCCCGTCACCCTGCACATGACGACCTTCGGCCCCGACGAATCGCCGCGGTCGCTGCAGCTCTACACCGTGGACCCGGAAACCACCTACCTGGCGGCCAAGATGATCGCCGACGAAGGCATGGCCGATCACATCGACATGAACTTCGGCTGCCCCGTGCCCAAGGTCACCAAGCGTGGCGGCGGGTCGGCACTGCCCTACAAACGGCGGCTGTTCGGCCAGATCGTGGCCGCCGCGGTGCGCGGCGTCGAGGGCACCGACATTCCCGTGACGGTGAAGTTCCGGATCGGCATCGACGACGAGCATCACACCCACCTGGACGCCGGGCGGATCGCCGCCGAGGAGGGGGCGGCGGCCGTGGCGCTGCATGCCCGCACCGCGGCGCAGCGCTACTCCGGAACCGCCGACTGGGACCAGATCGCGGCGCTCAAAGCGCATGTCACGAGCATTCCGGTGCTCGGCAACGGCGACATCTTCGAGGCGGACGACGCGCTCGCGATGATGGCTGCGACCGGCTGCGACGGCGTGGTGATCGGCCGTGGCTGTCTGGGCCGGCCATGGCTGTTCGCCGAACTCTCGGCAGCCTTCAACGACCGCCCCGCCGCCACCCCGCCGAACCTGGGCGAGGTCGCCGACATCGTGCGCCGCCACGGCGAACTGCTCAGCGAGCACTTCGGCGAGGACAAGGCCATGCGCGAAATCCGCAAGCACGTGGCTTGGTACATGCACGGATTCCCGGCTGGCGCCGACCTGCGGCGTGGGCTGGCCCTGGTCAAGACCCGTGCCGAACTCGACGCACTGCTCGACCAACTCGACGGCGACGCACCGTTCCCGCCGGCGGCCACCGGTCCCCGCGGGCGCCAGGGGTCGGCCGCCTCGGTGTCGCTGCCCGAGGGGTGGCTCGACGATCCCGACGACTGCGCGGTGCCGGTCGGGGCCGATGTGATGCATTCCGGAGGCTGACCTGCAGTCGCACCGAGATGACATCGAGACGGCACTGTCACCAGGTTGGGTCTAGCTCAGCCTCAGGATGCCTCAGTACGATGAAACCCCTGCCGCGGCTGGCTTCAAGTAGCCAGTCCGGCAGTGTGCTGCTAGAAGAGATGGGGAGAAAACCTCAGCAGCACCCAGATCACACCGCGGGAACGATGCGCACCGACGCGCACGCGCGAGCTCGAAGAGTCGGAGGCCGGTAAGGACATGAGTGACGCTGATAACGCCACTCCCGGCCGTCGACACCGCTCGCCGGAGGAGCCGTCGGACAACCAATGGATTACCCGATCCCGGCAGCCTTTGCCAGGCGCCGCGCCGTGGGAGCGCCAGGATGCGCCGCTACCCGATGATTCACCCCTGGATGAGCCCACCGGCAGTCATGCCGACGGGGTAACTGTCGCCGATCTGATCGCCAAGGTCGCCGGGACCGGGTTCACACCGACGCGCCACCGGCTGGAGCCAGACGAGCCCGACGAGCCAGAGCTGGACGAGTCGGAGGTTGAGCCAGAGCCCGAATTCGACCTGGAACCAGAACCCGAACCCCAACCGCAGCACGCACTGGATCCGGCCCCGGAACCCGAGCCGGCGTACCCACCGGCCTATGTCCGCCCGCAGGTGCCCGACCCGACCGACGTGATTCCGGCGGTGCGGATCGAACCCGAGGCCGATGAACCCCACGATTCCCACGACGCCGAGGATTTCCCGGCGCCGTACGAGGAACCATTCGAGGAACCGTTCGATGACTCGCTGGATCACCGCGAGATCGAGACCGACAACACCGACACCGATGTGCTGCCGGTCCTGCCGGTGTACGACTACGACGCACCCCAGGAGCGCCCGGCGTGGCGGGTCCGCCCGACACCGCCCGACGAGCACGACCCCGAGGACACCGACGAGATCGAGGGACTGCGGCAACCGCTCGACCGCCGGGTCATGCTGGCCGGCCGCGCCGCCGCCGCGATGCTCGCGGTCCTGACCCTGGTGCTCACCGGCGGGGCCTGGCAGTGGCAGTCCTCGAAGAACAACAGCCTCAACAAGGTCGCGGCACTGGATCTCAATTCACGCGACATCCTCGACCCCAACGCCCAGTTCGGTGACGAGAACTTCCTGATCGTCGGCACCGACAGCCGCGCCGGCCAAAACAGTGGCATGGGCGCGGGCAACACTCAGGACGCCGATGGCGTGCGGTCCGACACCGTGATGCTGGTGAACATCCCGGCGAGCCGGAAACGCGTTGTCGCCGTGTCGTTCCCGCGCGACCTGTCGATCACCCCGATGAAATGCGAGCCCTGGAACCCCGAGACGGCGACATACGGTCCCCAATACGACGAAGAATCAGGGACGAACGGCCCCGACGAGGTCTACACCGAGACCAAGCTGAACTCGGCATACGCGTTCGGTGGCCCGAAGTGCCTGGTGAAGGTGATCCAGAAGCTTTCCGGTTTGTCGATCAACCGATTCATGGCCGTCGACTTCGCTGGATTCTCCAAGATGGTCGATGCGCTCGGAGGCATCGAGGTGTGCAGCACCACGCCGTTGGAGGACGAGATTCTCGGCACGGTATTGGCGAACCCCGGCCGTCAGATGGTCGACGGCCACACCGCTCTGAACTACGTCCGGGCCCGGCACGTCACCACCGAGGTCACCAGCGACTACGGCCGGATCAAACGTCAGCAGCTGTTCCTGTCATCACTGCTGCGGTCCCTTATCTCCAAGGACACCTTCTTCTCGCTGCGCAAGCTGAACAGCGTGGTCAACATGTTCATCAGCGACAGCTACGTCGACAACATCAGGACCAAGGACCTCGTCGACCTCGGGCAGTCCGTCCAGGGCGTCAACGCCGGGCGCATCTCGTTCGTCACGGTGCCGACCGTCGGTTACGCCGACGAGTACGGCAACGAGGTCCCGCGCACCGACGACATGCGTTCCCTCTTCGACGCGATCATCAACGACGATCCGCTGCCCGGTGAGAAGAACCCGGACAACACCCCGGTGCCCGGCACCCCGGAATCGACGACGTCGTCCGTCCAGGCGGCCGCCCCGTCGGAGACTCTCCAGTCGACCGTTCCCGCGCCCGCACCGGCGACGACGGACAGCGGTGAGATGGTCAACGCCGTCACCACCGAACCGCAGCAGGTCACGGTGCAGGTGTCGAACTCGACCGGCCAGAGCGGTCTGGCCTCCACGGCGGCCACCGAGCTGCAGGAACACGGCTTCAACGTCAACACCCCTGACGACTATCCGAGCACGCTTCCGGCGACCACGGTGTTCTTCTCGCCCGGTAACGAGGAGGCTGCCGCGACGGTGGCCAGCTCGTTCACCAACCCGACCATCGAGCGGGTGTCGGGCATGGGCAGCGTGGTGCAGGTGGTGCTGGGCTCCGACTTCTACACGGTCAACGCGCCGACCCCGAGCGGGTCGGAGGTGCAGGTGCACGTGCTGAAGGGCACCAGCAGCGCCCCGACACACCTCCCCGAGGATCTGACCGTCACCAACGCCGCCGACACCACCTGCGAATAGTCTCCAGAGCCCGAGCGGACGGCATTCACCGTTCGTTCATCATTGCATCGTGACTCCAGGCCTGCTGACCGCATAATCTTGCATCATGCGTACCCATTACAACGAGCAATTGCGTTCACTGACGGACCAACTCGGCGAGATGTGCGAGTTGGCGGGTACCGCAATGGAGCTAGCTACCCAGGCACTGTTGCAGGCCGATCTCGCACTTGCCGAGCAGGTCATCAGTGACCACGACAAGATGACCACGCTGAGCACCCAGGCTGAGGAGTCTGCGTTCGTGTTGCTCGCGTTGCAGGCGCCCGTGGCCGGCGACCTGCGCTCGGTGGTCGGCTCCATCCAGATCGTCGCTGACGTGGACCGGATGGGCGCGCTGGCGCTGCATGTGGCCAAGATCGCACGCCGTCGCCACCCCCAGCACGTGCTGCCGGAGGAAGTGAATGGGTACTTCGCCGAAATGGGCCGGGTTGCCGTCGAATTAGGACACGCCGCACGCGAGGTATTGCTCACCCAGGACCCGGAGAAGGCCGCCCGGATCCAGGAAGAAGACGATGCGATGGACGATCTGCATCGCCACCTGTTCTCGGTGCTGATGGACCGGGAGTGGAAGCACGGGGTGACCGCTGCCGTCGACGTGACGTTGCTGAGCCGCTTCTACGAGCGCTTCGCCGACCATGCCGTCGAGGTGGCCCGGCGGGTCATCTTCCAGGTCACCGGCTCCTACCCGGACGGGGAATCGGTTACTCCGACGCAGTGACTCAGGGCCGGTCGGTGGGCGGCACCAGACGGACCCCGTCCTTGTGCGCCCCGGCCAGGTCTCCGAGCACCTTGACCAGCACCTGAAGGTCCGCAGCGCTGTAGCGCAGCAGGAAATCGCGGGTTCCGCGGTCCATCTCCTCGTGCAGCTGCCGGTGCACGTCGGCGACGAGTTCTCCGTCGGCGGTCAGGCCGAGCTCGATCTCCTTACGGTTGCCGGGTACCGGCGTGCGGGCCACGAGGCCGGCCTCGACCAGCCTCTGCACGTGCTTGGACACCGTGCCCTTGAGCCGGCCGGCGCGGGCCGCCAGCCCAACCACGCTGACCGGGCCCTCGGCGATCTCCGCCAGCAGGTGCACCGACGACGTCGGCAGGGTACGCACCGCGTCCTGCAACCGCGGCGGGCACCTGTCGGCCATGAAATCACGCTCGGCGTCGCCGTCCCCGTCGTTCTCGAGCCGATCCCCGACCGTGGTCATGAGCCCGGCGATGGACTCGATCAGCTCGAGTTTGGTTTTCATGGAAACCATCTTGCCATCTTGGGCAAGCATAGATAGATTGTTTCCATAGAAACCATATCTCTAGAAACCAAAGGAGCCGCGATGAAGGCCGCACTGGTCACCAAATGGGGCCGGCACCCCGACTACGCCGACGTGCCCGAGCCGGAACCGCGCGACGGCGCCGAGGTGGCGGTCGTCGAGGCATCGGCCCTGACCAACCTGACCCGGGCCCTGGTATCGGGAAAGCACTACGCCAGCAAGGAGATTCAACTGCCGGCCATTCCCGGCGTCGACGGTGTCGCGCGGCTGGCCGACGGCCGTCGCATCTACACCGGGGCGCTGGGATACTCCGGGATGATGGCGCAGCGCGCACTGGTTGACCCGGCCGGAGGTGTCGACGTCCCCGAGCACGTGGATTCGGTGACCGCCGCCGCCCTGCCCAACCCGGGCATCTCCGCCTGGACCGCACTGTCACACGCCGCGGCCGTCAAGCCCGGCGATCACGTCCTGGTGCTGGGCGCCACCGGTGTAACCGGTTCGATGGCAGTGCAATTGGCCGGCGGCATGTTCGGCGCCGAGACCGTGGTGGCCGCCGGCCGCAACACCGAACGGCTGGCCTGGCTACGGTCGGCCGGCGCCCACGACACGGTCCCCCTCGGCGAGGAGGATCTGGGCGCCCGGGTCGCCGAGATGCACGCGGAGCGCCCGTTCGATGCGGTACTCGACTACCTGTGGGGTGACCCGGCCGCACAGGTGCTCACCGCCCTGGCGGCCAGTCACCCGGCCGCGCACTACCACCCGACCCGATTCGTGCAGATCGGGTCGATGACCGGGCCGACACTGTCGCTGGATGCGGGAGTACTGCGCGGCACCGGGATCACCCTGAGCGGGGTCGGCATCGGCAGCGTGCCGCCCGACGTCCTGGCCCGGGCCCGCACCGAGGCATTACCCCGGCTGTTCACCATGGTCTCCGACGGTCAGATCGAATTACGCACCCGGCCAAGGGCATTGGCCGATATCGCCGAGGTGTGGACCGGCGGCGAGCCCTCGGGAACCCGCGTCGTATTGACGCCGTGAGCCGCAGGCGGCCGATCAGCCGAAGCGGCCCGAGATGTAGTCCTCGGTCGCCTTCTGGGTGGGGTTGGAGAAGATCTTCTCGGTGTCATCGATCTCGATCAGCTTGCCGGGCTTGCCGGTGGCCTCGAGATTGAAGAACGCCGTCTGATCACTCACCCGGGCAGCCTGCTGCATGTTGTGGGTGACGATGACGATCGTGAAATCCTGCTTGAGCGTGGAGATCAGATCTTCGATGGCCAGCGTCGAGATCGGGTCGAGCGCCGAGCAGGGCTCATCCATCAACAACACGTCGGGCTGCACCGCGATGGCGCGGGCGATGCACAACCGCTGCTGCTGACCGCCGGACAGACCGCCGCCGGGCTTGTCCAGCCGGTCCTTGACCTCGTTCCACAGGTTGGCACCGCGCAGCGAGCGCTCGGCCACCTCGTCGAGAGTCTTGCGGTTACGCACGCCCTGCAGCTTCAGCCCCGCCACCACGTTGTCACGAATCGACATGGTGGGAAACGGATTCGGACGCTGGAACACCATGCCGATGGTCTTGCGCACACCCACCGGGTCAACACCGGCGCCGTAGATGTCCTCACCGTCGAGCAGCACCGAGCCCTCGACGCGGGCGCCGGGGATCACCTCGTGCATGCGGTTCAGCGTGCGCAGCACGGTCGACTTGCCGCAGCCCGACGGGCCGATGAAGGCCATCACACTGCGCGGCTGCACCGACAGCGAAACCTCGGAAACGGCATGGAACGCGCCGTAGTAGATGTTGACGTCCTTGAGATCCAGCCGCTTGGCCATGGATAACTCCTACACCTTCTTGGGGGAAAAGAATCTGGCGACCGCACGCGCGCCGACATTGAGCAGGGCGACCAGCAGGATCAGCGTCAGCGCCGCACCCCAGAGCCGGTCGGTGGGCACCGGGTTGGCGCCTGCTCCCGCCGAGATCTGGTCGTACATCATGCCCGGCAGCGATCCCATGAACCCGCCGAACATGTCGAAGTTCATCGCCTGGGCGTAGCCGACCAGGATCAGCAGCGGCGCGGTCTCACCCATCACGCGGGCCAGCGCCAGCATGATGCCGGTGACGATGCCCGACAGCGCCGTCGGGATCACGATTCGCACGATGGTCTTCCATTTGGGCACGCCCAGTGCGTAACTCGCTTCACGCAGGTCCATCGGAACGATGCGCAGCATCTCCTCGGTGGCCCGCACGATCACCGGAATCATCAACAGCACCAACGCCAGTGACACCGCGAACCCGGACCGGCCGAACCCGAGCGTGGCCACCCACAACGCGTAGATGAACAGCGCGGCGACGATCGAGGGCACGCCGGTGAGGATGTCGACCATGAACGTGGTGATCTTGCCCAGCCGCGTACCACCGCCGTACTCGACCAGGTACACGCCCACCATCACGCCGATCGGAATGGAGATCAGCGAGCACACGAGGCCCTGCAGCAGGGTGCCGACGATCGCGTGGTAGGCGCCGCCGCCGGCGGTGAACGTCGTCATGCCGGACTGAGAGTTGGTGAACCACGTGGGTGAGCTCAATGCGGCCCACCCCCGGACGATCACCGAGTACAGCACCCACACCAGCGGTACCAGGGCGACCAGCAACGAGGACGTCACCAGCACCGTGGCGAAGTGGTTGGTCAGCTTGCGGCGCAGGCTCACGCCCTGGAACGCGGGCGCCTTGACCGGCCGCTCGAGCGTGGAGGTCATCAGCGTCCCTTTCCGGCGACCGCGGCACGGGCCAGCGAGTTCACCACGAAGGTGAGGATGAACAGCACCAGACCGGCGGCGATGTAAGCGCCTGCCTTGTACTGGTCGTTGAATTCGCTTGCGGTGGCGGCGATCTTGCTGGCGAAGGTGTAGCCGCCGTCGAACAGCGTCCAACTGAACGCGGTCTGGGTGCCGCGCAGGATGATCAGCAGTGCGATGGTCTCACCGAGCGCGCGGCCCAGACCGAGCATCGCGCCGCTGATGTAGCCGGACAGCCCGAAGGGCAGCACCGTCGTGCGTACCACTTCCCAGCGGGTGGCGCCCAGCGCCAGCGCGGCCTCGATCTGGCCGCGCGGGGTCTGGGTGAACACCTCGCGGCTCACCGCGGTGATGATTGGCAGGATCATCACCGCCAACACGATGCCCGCGGTGAAGATGGTGCCGCCGCCGGCCACCGAGGCGTTGCCGGTCTTGAACAGGAACAGCCAGTTCAAGTTCGTATTGAGCCACACCGCAAAGGGTTTGATCGCCGGCGCCAGCACGTACAGGCCCCAGACGCCGTAGACGATCGACGGCACGGCGGCCAGCAGGTCCACCAGATAGGCCAGCGGACCGGCCAATCGCCGCGATGAGTACTGGGTGAGGTAGATCGCGATACCCAACGCCACCGGCATCGCCAGAAGGAGCGCGAACACCGAGACGAACACGGTCACCTGCAGCAGCTCGAAGATGCCGAAGTGCATCGCCGAGGTGTCGGTGGTGATCCAGTTGCCGCCGTAGAGGAAGAAGTTCTCCTCGTTGCGGGTCAGCGCCGGAACCGCGCGCCAGAGCAGGAACACCCCGATCGCCGCGATGAGCGCGACGATCAGGATGCCCGAGCCTTCTGCTAGCCCACGGAAAATTCGGTCGCCGAGGCGAACCTTGGCTCCCTTGGACGGATCGGTGGAGATGGGTTCTGGTTCGGGATGGGGGGAGGCGAGCGTCTCCCCCGACCCCGAATCAGCTGGATTCGGCGATGTCACTGTTGTCCCGTCCGGGCCCCTGTTGGTCATTTTGGTCGGAAAACCCATCCTCGCCCAGATTCGTCCTCTAATGCCAGTCCGGCTACTACGCGATGGCCTCGACCGAGGTCAGCAGGCGCTGCTTGAACTCGTCGGGGAGCGCGATGTATCCGGCCTGAGACAAGCTGGCCTGGCCCTCATTGGCGGCCACGGTCAGGAAGGACTTGACGGCCGAAGCGGTGTCGGCGTCGTAGCCCTTGGAGCAAACAATCTCGTAGGTGGCCAGCACCAGCGGGTAGACGCCGGCCTCCTTCGAGGCGTACAGCGCGTTCAGGTCGAGCACGAGGTCCTTGCCGTCACCCTTGACCTTGGCGGCGCCGACGGCCTTGGTGGTCGACTCGTCGTCCAGCGCGACCGCACCGGCACCGCTGTCGATCTGGGCGTAGGGCAGGCCGGCTGCGGCGGCCGGGCTCTTCTCGACGTAGCCGATCGAGCCGGGGGTGGCCTGGACGGCCTGCACCACACCGGAGGACTTCTGCGCGCCCTCACCGGCGCCGCCCTGGAACTCCTTGCCCGCACCCTTGGTCCAGGTCTGCGGCGCCGCGGCGGCCAGGTACTTCTGGAAGTTGTCGGTGGTGCCCGAGGAATCCGACCGGTAGATCGGCTTGATGTCCAGGTCCGGCAGGGTGGCGCCGGCGTTGAGCGCGGCGATCGCCGGATCGTTCCACTTGGTGATCTGGCCCTGGAAGATCTTGGCCAGCACGTCCGGGCTCACCACGAGCTTGTCGACACCCTCGACGTTGTAGGCCAGCGCGACCGGGCCGAACACCAGCGGGAGGTTCCATGCCTCGTTGCCGCCACAACGCGCGGCGGCCTTGGCGACCTGATCGTCCTTGAGCGGCGAGTCGGAGCCCGCGAAGTCGACCTGCTTGGCGATGAACTGGTCCACGCCCGCGCCCGAGCCGGTCGGGTTGTAGGACAGGTTCTTCCCGGAGCACACCTGGCCCCAGACCTTGTTGAACTCCGCAATGGCGTTCTGCTGCGCGGTCGAGCCCTCGGCCGTCACAGCGGTCTTGCCGCTGCACTCAGCCGACGCGGCCGAGTTGGTGCCCGCGGCCGAGGAGCCGGTGCTGCCGGAGTTGTTGTCGCTACCGCACGCGGTCAGCGTGAGTGCCGCAATCGCCGTCGCGGACAGCGCGACACCGAACGGCTTGCCAATGCTGATGAGCTTCACTTGTCCCACTTTCAGTTGACGGCTTCGAACTCTCCGGCAACGTATTAGGCCGCAGTGGACGGCTCACGGACAGCAGGTGAATCAGCAGTGAATAGGTTCAGCGTGTTCACAGCTAAACGGGTTAACCGACGGCGTACGCCACGTCGACGCTGAACACCTCAAAACCCAAGTTTCGGTAGGTCGCCACGGCCGCCGAGTTATCTGCCTCGACGTAAAGCAGCACGGTCTCCAGCGAGCGGCCCGCCAGGTGGTGCAGACCGACCAGGGTGAGCACCGAACCCAGACCCCGGCCCTGAGCCGACGGGTCGACCCCGACGATGTAAACCTCGCCCAGATCGCCGTCGTGGACTTTCGTCCAGTGGAAGCCCAGCAGCGCCCCGGTCTGTTCGTCGAACGCCTCGAAAAGCCCCTCGGGGTCGAACCACGGCTCGCTGCGCCGCTCCGCGATGTCCTGTTCGGTCCAGCCGCCTTGCTCCGGGTGCCAGGCGAACGCGGCGTTGTTGACCCGCAGGAGCTCTGCATCGTCGCGGGGCCCGGCGTAGGTGGCGATCCGCACGCCCTCGGCGGTGCGCAGCGGCGGCAGGTCCGTCAGCGGACGACGCATCTGCAGCAGCTCGCGGACCGATCGGAGATCCAATGCGGCCGCCAGCACCCGGGCCGCCTCCAGATTGCCGTGGGCCCAGATTCGCGTGCCTGCCGGGCCCTCGGAGAGCCCGGCACGGGCCAGCGCCGCACCGACGCCGCGGCGCCTGGCCTGCGGATGCACCACCAGCTCGGCCATCGCCGGGTCCGCGTCGCCGGCCGGGGCCAGATTCAGGTACCCGACGAGGTCTGCGCCGTCGGTCGCCAGGAGGTGGCGCGTGCGGTCGTGGCCGAGCTCGCGCAGCACCTGATCGCCCACCGGGGCGACGCCGTCGGCCGCGGTGGCTGCGGAGATGAGCGCACGGATCCCGGTCTGCTCGGCTTCGGACAGCCGCGTACGCCAGTCGAGTTCGGTCACTGGCTGGGCAACCGCCCGGCCAACGGCTCGTCCACGTCGTCGGTTGTCGGGTCGAAGTCGTCGTCACCGTGGCCGTCCTGCGCGGCTTCGGCGGCACCGCTCGCCTCGGCGGCGGCGGCGCGGCCGCGCGACGGGCGCACGGCCTTGTATCCGACGTTGCGGACGGTGCCGATCAGCGATTCGTACTCGGGGCCGAGCTTGGCGCGCAGACGACGGACGTGCACGTCGACCGTGCGGGTACCGCCGAAGAAGTCGTAGCCCCACACCTCCTGCAGCAGCTGCGCCCGGGTGAAGACCCGCCCGGCGTGCTGGGCGAGGTATTTGAGCAGCTCGAATTCCTTGTAGGTGAGGTCGAGGGGACGCCCGCGCAGGCGTGCGGTGTAGGTGCCTTCGTCGATGGCGAGCTCACCGAGTGTGATCTTGCCGACGTTCTCCTGGTTGGCGCCGCCTCCGCGCCGGCCCACCAGCAGCCGCAGCCGGGCGTCGATCTCGGCCGGGCCGGTGCCGGGCAGCAGGATCTCGTCCAGGCCCCACTCGTGGTTGACCGCCACCAATCCGCCCTCGTTGATGACCGCCACCACCGGGACCGAGGTACCCGTCGTTCCTAACAGCCGGCACAGGCCGCGAGCAGCCGCGAGATCGGTACGGGCGTCGACGATCGCCACATCCGCACTACCCGCTTCCAGCAGCGAGGACACCTCGGTCGGTGCTGTGCGCACCGTGTGGGCCAGCAGTGCCAGGGAGGGCAGGACCGCCTCGGGGTGCGGGTCGACGGTCAGTAGCAGTAGATCCAACAGGTCCTCCGGCGCGCCGGCAATCACTTCCCACGATCGCCCGGACCCCGATGTCCACACGGTCGGATTCATGACTGACATGTAGCCGTTACCGGCCTTTAGTGATCTAACGATAACGCCTCACCTGCTGATTAGCCGCGCCGAGCGCTTCGACCCGGCGGCTGTGGGCGACAATGTGGCGGTGCGCAAACTGCTGATCGGGCTCGCCGCGACCGTGACCGCGCTCGTCGTCGGGGTTGTCGGGGCCGATTTCGGTTCGGCGATCTACGCCGAGTACCGGCTCGCCCGCAACGTACGCAGTGCGGCCAACCTCAACTGGGACCCGTGGGTGGCCATCCTGGGATTCCCGTTCCTCACCCAGGTCAGCAACCACCGCTACAAGGAGATCGAGATCCGGGCCGCCGGCGTCGACCATCCCGTGGTCGGCAAGGCCTCGCTGGAGGCCACGTTGCACGGCATCGACCTCACCGACTCGTCCTGGCTGATCCGCCCCGACGCGAAACTGCCGGTCAGGAAGACCGAGAGCCGCATCATCATCGACTCCACCCATATCGGCAGGTTCATGGGCATCGATGACCTGCTGGTGGAGGCTCCCTCGCGGGAAACCAACGACGCCACCGGGGGCACCACGGAGTCCGGCATCTCCAGCAGTCAAGGGCTGGTGTTCACCGGAACTCCCAAGGGCTCCGGAATGGACAAGAGGGTCAGTGTCTCGGTCGACCTGTCCTTCGCCGACAGCGACGACACCACCCTGGTGCTGACCGCGACCGGGATCCTGACCGGCCCGGGTACCGCCGACGAGCCCGTGCCCGAGGAGAAGACCGCGGCGGTCCTGTCCGAGTTCAGCCACACGATCACCGGCCAGAAGCTGCCGTTCGGGATCGCCCCGACCACCGCGGGCGCCCGCGGATCCGACGTGATCATCGAAGGCATCGCCACGGGAGTAACGATCGACCTGGCGGGGTTCAGACAATCATGAGCTCT
The DNA here is from genome assembly GCF_004762045.1 of Mycobacterium sp. DL99. Lineage (GTDB taxonomy): Bacteria > Actinomycetota > Actinomycetes > Mycobacteriales > Mycobacteriaceae > Mycobacterium. The sequence goes on along the minus strand of NZ_SJOM01000007.1, from coordinate 1,107,734 downwards.
TCGATGGTGCTGGTGATCGTGGTTCTGATCGCCGCGCTCGGGGTGGCCTACGTGATCGGCCGCTTGATCACGCTGCGCGCCGGCATGATCAGGGCGGGCGAAGAGGCCGCCAACATCGACACCAGTGACCTCGGGCTGTCACAGACGGGCCCGACGGTCCTGCATTTCTCGGCCGAATGGTGCGGACCCTGCGCCGGGGTGCGACGAGTCGTCGACCAGGTCTGCGCCGAACTACCCGAAGTCGCTCATGTGGAAATCGACATGGACGCCAATCCCGAAGCCGCCAGGCGGCTTTCGGTCCTGTCGCTGCCCACCACCATCATCTTCGACCGCGACGGCCGGCCCCGGTACCGCACCAGCGGGGTCCCCAAGGCCGCTGACCTGCGCTCGGCGCTGGAACCACTGTTGGCCTGACCCCGCGGTTATTGGGTAAGCTGTCGCTCGTGTCAGCCCGCCTTGAGCTTGTGCTCACGAAGCGCCGCGCAGTTGATCTGTGCCGCGTCGCGGGTTGCTGCTGTTGTTGTTGCTGTTGAGGGCAGCCGCGCGCTTTCGCGCGCCCGCTCGGGCCTTGTGCCCTGAGCCTGCACACCATCAGACCTTCTACAACAACAGGAGTTCGTTCTCATGGCATCGATATCGACCTCACCCATCGCTGACAGTCGGCCTGCCCAGGTCGACGTGCGGGGGCCACGGTTCGCGGCCTGGGTCACCACCGCGGTACTGATCGCGACGCTGCTGGTCGCCGGGGTGAGTGAGCCCGCGGCCGCGGTGCTGCTGGGCGCCCAGGCGGTGGTGTTCGCCATCGGCGCGGTGGGCGGCCCCCGCCGGCATCCGTACGGCCGCGTATTTGCCACGTTCATCGCGCCGCGGCTGGCTCCGGTCACCGAGCGTGAACCGGTGCCGCCACTGAAGTTCGCCCAGTTGGTCGGCTTCGTGTTCGCCGCCGTGGGCACCGCAGGGTTCGCCTTCGGCATCACCGCCCTCGGCCTGACCGCCACCGCTTTCGCGTTGGTGGCGGCCTTCCTCAACGCCGCCTTCGGCATCTGCCTGGGCTGCCAGATCTACCCTCTGGTGGCCCGGCTGCGTCGCGCCCCCAGTCCTGCATGACACCCACCTGACATCTGAAATAGCAAGCAACCGAAAGGAATTCGCACATGGCACGTTCCGACGTCCTGGTCTCGACCGAATGGGCCGGGAACAACCTCGATACCGCTGGCGTGGTGTTTGTCGAGGTCGACGAGAACACCAGCGCCTACGACGACGAGGGGCACATCCCCGGCGCCGTAAAACTGGACTGGCGCGACGATCTGCAGGACGCCGTCAAGCGTGACTTCGTCGACCAGCAGCAGTTCTCGAAGCTGTTGTCCGACAAGGGCATCAGCAACGACGACACCGTCGTCCTGTACGGCGGCAACAACAACTGGTTCGCGGCATACGCCTACTGGTACTTCAAGCTGTACGGCCACGCCGACGTGAAGCTGCTCGACGGTGGCCGCAAGCGCTGGGAACTCGACGCGCGCCCGCTGGTCAAGGACGCCGTCAGCCGTCCGGCCACGTCGTACGCGGCCCAGCCGCTCGACAACAGCATCCGGGCGTACCGCGACGAGGTCATCGCCGCGATCGGCGCCAAGAACCTGGTCGACGTGCGTTCGCCTGACGAGTTCTCCGGCAAGATCCTGGCACCGGCGCACCTGCCGCAGGAGCAGAGCCAGCGGCCCGGGCATATCCCCGGCGCCATCAACGTTCCGTGGAGCAAGGCAGCCAACGAGGACGGCACCTTCAAGTCCGACGAGGATCTGGCCAAGCTGTACGCAGCGGCCGGCCTCGACGGCGAGAAGGAGACCATCGCCTACTGCCGGATCGGTGAGCGTTCCTCGCACACCTGGTTCGTGCTGCAGGAGCTGCTGGGACACCAGAACGTGAAGAACTACGACGGCAGTTGGACGGAATACGGCTCCCTGGTGGGCGCCCCGATCGAGTTGGGAAGTTGATATGTGCTCTGCACCTAAGCAAGGACTGACGTTGCCCGCCGGCGTCGACCTGGAGAAGGAAACCGTCATCACCGGTCGCGTGGTGGACGGCTCCGGCCAGGCGGTCGGCGGGGCCTTCGTGCGCCTGCTGGACTCCAGCGACGAGTTCACCGCTGAGGTCGTGGCCTCGGCAACCGGTGATTTCCGGTTCTTCGCCGCTCCGGGCACCTGGACGCTGCGCGCCCTGTCCCCCGCGGGCAACGGCGACGCCAGCGTGGCCCCGACCGGCGCGGGTATCCACGAGGTCGACGTCAAGGTCGCTTGATCGATCGCTTGATCCCGCTCGAACGTGGGCTTGTGTACGAGGATTTGCACGCATCTCGCACACAAGCCCACGTTCAGCGTGTATAGGGCGTCCCGACCCGGGGCGCCGACACCCTCGACTAGGAACTAGACTCACTCCCGTGGTGCTCTTCTTCGAGATAATGCTCGTCGCGGCCGTCGTGGTCATCACGTGGTTCGCGTTGTACGCGCTGTACCGCCTCGTCACCGACGAGTCGTGACCTCCGGCGGCGATGCCCCGGCCGCCGAGCCGGGCTCCGGTGATCGCGCCGTAGCGGCAGCTGCCGAACGGGCCAAGGCCACGGCCGCCCGGAACATTCCGGCCTTCGACGACCTCCCGATGCCCGCCGACACCGCCAACCTGCGTGACGGCGTGGAACTCAACGATGCGCTGCTGGCGCTGTTGCCTTTGGTCGGCGTCTGGCGCGGAGAAGGCGAAGGTCGCGACACCCACGGCGACTACCGATTCGGCCAACAGATCGTGGTTTCCCATGATGGAGGCGACTACCTGAACTGGGATTCCCGGTCCTGGCGGTTGACCGAATCGGGTGAATACGACTCCCCCGGCCTGCGCGAAACGGGCTTCTGGCGATTCGTGACCGATCCTGACGATCCGGCCGGCCGTGATGAGTCACAGGCCATCGAACTGCTGCTGGCCCATTCGGCCGGCTATGTCGAACTGTTCTACGGAAAGCCGCTCACCCAGGCCTCCTGGGAGCTGGTCACCGATGCGCTGGCCCGCAGCAAGTCCGGGTTGCTCGTCGGCGGCGCCAAGCGGCTCTACGGCATCGTCGACGGCGGCGATCTGGGCTACGTGGAAGAACGTGTGGATGCCGACGGCGGTCTGGTACCGCACCTGTCGGCCCGACTGTCACGGTTTGTCGGCTGATGCGCCGGCCGATCATCGCGGCAGGTCTGCTTGCCGCAGCAGCGTTCCTCGGCGCATGTTCGTCGGAGGGGCCGCAACCGGCCCCCACCTCACCGCCGCCCGAGCACGGCACATATGCGCATTGTCTGTCCGAGCACGGTGTTCCGGCAGCGCCGGGCCCCGTCGTGGGGCCGCCGAGCGGGGTCGACGATCAGACCTGGCAGCAGGCCACCAAGGCGTGTTCGACGCTGGCGCCGGGCCCGAGCAACTAGTGCCCGGCGCTGCGCGTCGCCGCGCAGCGCCATAGCCCGCAAGGGCCAATTACCGATCGCCGCAACAGATTTCGGCGACCTCATGCTGACGGCACGGGGCAACTGCTGCGATTTCGTGGAGTACGCCGCGTCCCGACTACGGCGTCATGGTCTTACACCGTTTCGCAACCAATCACACAGCCGGCTCCCAGTGTGCTGATAACCCGGGCCTAGTCAGCCCAAATAGCGTCAGTCGCGCATCAACCACCGAGGAGGTAAACGTGTCCTTGTTATCGCTGCGCGCCGCTGTTTTCGGCGTCACGGGTGCAGCACTCGTCACCGGCATGGTGGCGTGTTCGTCGGGTTCGAACACAGAGTCGCCCGGTACCTCGACGGCCGCTTCGGCTTCGGAGTCAACGTCGGCCGCAGCATCCGCACCCGCAGCCGCGCCTCATGGCGCGTTCACCGATTGCCTGACCGAGCACGGGATCCCGGCGCCACCGGCGGGTGCGCCACCAGGTCCGCCGCCGGCCGGCGCCACCCCGCCTCCGGGTGCCCCGACGCCACCTCTGGATTCGGACGGCAAGCCGTTGCCTCCGCCCGGAGTCGACCGGGCCCAATGGGACGACGCCATGCAGGCCTGCCATTCACTGGCGCCACAACCGCCGCGGCAGTAACCGTTTCGGCCGACCCCAGATATGGGGCGGCCCCCGAGCCTTGGTACCTGGTTGGACAGACCGGAGGGCTCGGGGGCCGGGTGGCTGCGGGGAATTCGCCAGCGCGCGCAGGCAATACCCCGGCGCTGCTAGCGGGCAGCCACCTCACATGTCCATAAGTCACTCAATTTGACGGACCACCTCCTTCCCTGTGTGCCCACGAAGCTACCCCCGTCCGCGCACCCCGACAAGCGATTTATTCGCTGGTCAGCGATCGCTGACGATCGCGGCGTCGACCAGGCCTGAGATGTCGGCAGCCAGCGGCGCATGAGGTAGCGACCGCCCGTCGAGGGTGTGCACCCGGGCCGCGAGTGTGATGCTGGAAATCAGCCAAACCCCTTGCGCAGTAAGCAGATCCGCTGGCTTGAGCGCGCGGAAGTCGCAGTCATAGCCCTTGTTGCGAGCCACCTCGAACAACGCCTGTTGAGTGGTGCCGCGCAGGATCGGATACCACGGCGGTGGGGTGAGCAGCAGCGGGTGCCCACCGTCGCCTTCGATCGCGATGACCACGGTGGAACGCGGCCCCTCCAGCACGTAGCCGTCGGAGCTGACGAAGATCACGTCGCCTGCGCCGTGACGCTCGGCATGCCGCAGCGCAGCCATGTTCACCGCGTAGGACAGGGTCTTGGCACCCGCGGCCAGCCACGGCATATCGCTGGCGTTCAGCGGCAGCCCGCGGTCCAGGGTGATCGCCGCGAGCCCGTCACGCCGCACCCCGGCCACGCGGTCGGCCAGGGCTCCGATGGTGGCGAACGCGGTCGCCGGCCCGCCGCTCTCCCGCCCACGGCTGTACACCAGTCGCAGCACGCCGTCGCCGTCGTTCTCCGCTGTCCAGCGCTGCGCCCCCAGCGCCACGGCCGACCGCCAGGCGTCCCGATCCGGCTCAGGCAGGTCGAGCATCTTGGCGGACTGAGCCAACCGCCCCAGGTGAGCCTCCAGCAGGCAGGGCCTGCCGTCACGCACCAGCAGCGTCTCGAAGACGCCGTCTCCGCGTACGGCGGCCAGATCGTCGACATGCAGCAGTGGGGCGTTGGGGTCGTGGAGCCGCCCGTCAAGAGTGACCAGTACGGCTGGTTGGCTTGCCATGGGGCCAAAGCGTAGCTGTGACAAACCGTGAGCCGCTGGCGCGAAGAGCGCCGAACGTAGAGTTGGCCTATGACTGCACTTCCGTCACCAGTGCCCACGCCCGAAGGCAGCCCCGACGCCGGGGCCGTATGGCACTACGGTGATCCGCTCGGCGAACAACGGGCCGCAGCGGGCGCCGCGGTTCTGGTCGACCGGTCGCACCGGGCGGTCCTGACACTGACCGGCAAGGATCGGCAGACGTGGCTGCACAGCATCTCCAGCCAGCACGTCAGCGCATTGCCGGACGGCGCGGTCACCGAGAACTTGAGCCTGGATCTCCAGGGCCGTGTCGAAGACCACTGGATCCAGACCGACCTCGGCGGCACCACCTACCTGGACACCGAGCCGTGGCGCGGCGAACCGCTGCTGGCCTATCTGCGCAAGATGGTGTTCTGGGCCGACGTGCAGATCGAGCCCGCGGACATGGCGGTGCTGTCACTCCTGGGGCCCGGGCTTGCCGATGAGCAGGTCATCAAGGCCCTGGGTTGCGGGCAGCTGCCGCAGGAGGCGACGGCGGTGGCGTTGCCCGGCGGCGGGTTCGTGCGCCGGCTACCTGCCTCCGGCATCGAGTTGGACCTGGTGGTGCCGCGCGCGTCGGTAGCCGAATACACCCGGCAGCTCACCGAGTCCGGCGTCCGGCCGGCGGGCGTCTGGGCGTATGAGGCGCACCGGGTGGCGGCCGGGCGACCTCGATTGGGTGTGGACACCGATGAGCGGACCATCCCGCACGAGGTCGGTTGGATCGGTGGCCCCGGTATCGGAGCTGTCCATCTCGACAAGGGTTGCTACCGCGGCCAGGAGACCGTTGCCCGGGTGCACAACCTGGGTAAACCCCCGCGGATGTTGGTGATCCTCCAGCTCGACGGCTCCTCCGACCGGCCGGTGACCGGCGACGCGGTGACTGCCGGCGGGCGCAATGTCGGTCGGATCGGCACAGTCGTCGAGCACGCCGACGAGGGCCCGATCGCGTTGGCGCTGCTCAAACGGGGATTGCCGGTCGAAACCGAGCTGGTCGCCGGGGCCGAGGCGCAGGCACCGGCCGCGATCGACCCGGATTCCATGCCGGAGTCGGACGCCACCGCGGGCGCCGGGCGGGCGGCAGTCGACCGCCTCCGGGGGCGTTGAGCCGTGGAACCGCTCACAGCACGTAAGCTCACTCGGTCACCGAGGACGTGACGACCGTCACTGCGCGGATTCCGCGATCTTGGGGACGGTCGTGTTGCCGTGCAACGACGCACGGCAGCCGGGACCCCAGCCGCGCACCGCGAGGCAGGGCCTGACAGCACTTCTCGGACGGGCACGGTAAAGTGTTGGCAGGAAATAAAGACACACAGATCGGAGCCGCCTAGCTATTGGGCCGCTCCGTTATTGCGCGAGGGGGTCCCCCATGGGCCGCGGCCGGGCTAAGGCAAAGCAGACCAAGGTTGCACGTGACCTTAAGTACAGCTCGCCGAATACCGACTTCAGTCAGCTCCAACGTGAGCTGTCGGGATCTCCCGATTCCGGCGATGTCAACGACGACGCCGAAGACTGGTCGGGCGAGGACGACTGGCGGCGCTGAGCCGCCTGCATTCTGTCGCAGAACTTAGATACAGGTCGCGCTGGTTGCGCACGTCGCTTACCAGCGCGACCTGTCTAACTGCCTAAAACCGCGGATGCTGTCCAACCAGCTGGGCGCGCACGCTGTCCTTGCCGCCCTTCTTGACGGTTCCCAGCGTCCAGCAGTCCAGGTGCCGTGCGGTCAGGATGGCCAGCGCGCGATCGGTGTCCTCGGGGGCCACGACCGCGACCATCCCGATACCCATGTTGAACGTCTTCTCCATCTCGGCACGCTCGATGCGTCCGCGCTGGGCGATCATCTGGAACACGGGTGCCGGGGTCCACGTGCCGCGATCCAGTTCTGCGGTCAGTCCGTGGGGCACCACACGCTCCAGGTTGCCCGCCAGGCCGCCGCCGGTGACATGGCAGAACGTGCGCACCTGCGTCTCGGCAGCCAACGCCAGGCAGTCCTTGGCGTAGATGCGGGTCGGTTCCAGGAGTTCCTCGCCCAGGGTGCGGCCGAATTCCTCGACGTGCCCGGCCAGGTTCATCCGGTCGATATCCAGCAGCACCTTCCGGGCCAGGGAGTAGCCGTTGGAGTGCAGTCCGCTGGATTTCATGGCGATGATCACGTCGCCGGGGCGGACCCGGTCGGGCCCGAGCACGTTGTCGGCCTCGACGACGCCGACGCCGGTCGCGGAGATGTCGTAGTGGTCGGGTTCCATCAGCCCGGGGTGTTCGGCCGTCTCGCCGCCCAGCAGCGCACAGCCGGCCTGGACACAGCCTTCGGCGATGCCGGACACGATCGCGCTGACCCGATCGGGGACGGTGCGCCCGACGGCGATGTAGTCCTGCAGGAACAGCGGCTCGGCGCCACACACCACGAGGTCGTCGACCACCATCGCGACCAGGTCCAGCCCGACGGTGTCGTGCTTGTCCATGGCCTGGGCGACGGCGAGCTTGGTGCCCACGCCGTCGGTCGAGGCGGCCAGCACCGGCTCGCGATACCCGCCGCGTAAGGCGAACATCCCGGCAAAGCCGCCCAGGCCACCCCGGACCTCTGGACGGGTCGCCTTGGCGGCGAGGGGTTTGAAGAGTTCGACAGCGCGGTCACCGGCTTCGATATCCACTCCGGCCGACGCGTACGAAATCATGTTGTCTTCGGCGATGCCGTGCTGTTCGGCGCCCTTAGTCATCGCAAGCAAGGCTACCGCCCCGCTGTTGCGGGGGTACAGCGCAGGAGGTGTTAAGGACCCCTCAAGGACGCCAGGGCGAAGACCTCAGGGCCTGCGCAGCGCCGATGCGTTGTCGTTGTCGGACTGCAGCGGAACGCCGGCGCGGGCCGCGGTGGCCAGCATCTGCTCGATGACGTTCTTGCCGAGTGCGGTCTCGCCGGGCAGTTCGATCGGGTAATTCCCGTCGAAGCAGGCCGAGCACAGCCGGGTGGGCGGCTGCTCGGTGGCCGCGATCATGCCCTGCTGGGAGATGTAGCCCAGGGTGTCGGCACCGATGGCGTGCCGCACCGCCTCCAGCATCTCGCCCGGGTGCTCGGCGGATGCCGCATTGGCGATGAGCTCGGCCGGGGTGGCGAAGTCGATGCCGTAGAAGCAGGGCCATTTCACGGGCGGCGAGGCGATCCGGACGTGGACCTCCAGCGCCCCGGCCTCCCGCAGCATGCGGACCAGCGCGCGCTGGGTGTTGCCGCGGACGATCGAATCGTCGACGACGATGAGCCGCTTACCGCGGATCACCTCGCGCAGCGGGTTGAGCTTGAGCCGGATACCCAGCTGCCGGATGGTCTGCGAGGGCTGGATGAAGGTGCGGCCCACGTAGGCGTTCTTCATCAGGCCCTGCCCGAACGGGATCCCGGATTCCTGGGCGTAGCCGACCGCGGCCGGGGTGCCTGATTCCGGGACGCCGATCACCAGGTCGGCATCGATCGGGTGTTCGCGCGCCAGCCGGCGACCGATGTCGACGCGCGTGGCGTGCACCGAGCGGCCCGCCAGCGTGCTGTCCGGGCGGGCCAGATAGACGTACTCGAAGACGCAGCCCTTGGGTTCGGGGTTGGCGAACCGGGTGGAGCGCACGCCGTCGGCATCGATGGCCAGGAGTTCACCGGGTTCGATGTCGCGGACGAACGAGGCGCCGACGATGTCGAGCGCGGCAGTTTCGGAGGCCACCACCCAGCCCCGGTCGAGCCGACCCAACGCCAGCGGACGCACCCCGTGCGGGTCGCGGGCGGCATAAAGGGTGTTCTCGTCCATGAAGGTCAGGCAGAAGGCGCCGCGCACCGTCGGCAGCAGGTCCAGGGCGGCCTGCTCCAGCGTCGCGTCGGCGGCGCCGTGCGCCAGCAGCGCCCCGAGGATGTCGGAATCGGTGGTGGCGGCCGGGGCGCCCTTCAGGTCGATCAGTCCGGCTTCACGGGCCTGGGCGGCCAGTTCGGCGGTGTTGACCAGGTTGCCGTTGTGGCCGAGGGCGACACCAGTCCCGGCGGCGGTGTTGCGGAACACCGGCTGGGCGTTCTCCCACGTGGTGGATCCGGTCGTGGAGTAACGACAGTGTCCGACGGCGACGTGGCCCGGCATGGCGGCCAGGGTCTGCTCGTCGAATACCTGACTGACCAGCCCGAGGTCTTTGAACACAAGGATCTGGGAGCCGTCGGAAACAGCTATGCCCGCTGCTTCCTGGCCACGGTGCTGCAGCGCGTACAGGCCGTAGTAGGTGAGCTTGGCAACGTCTTCACCCGGGGCCCAGACCCCGAATACGCCGCACTCTTCGCGCGGTTCGTTTTCGTCGAGTTCCTGCACAGTCACGATAGGGCTGCTCCCGGGGCGGCGGTTGGTGACATAACCGAGTCTACGGTCCAGGTGGGCCAACAAAAGAATCGAATGGCCGGTCTGGCACCGGCTTTTGCAACAGCGCGCACCACGATCGCCATTCCCGCGCCCGTCCGCAGCGGTGTGGCCAGCCCTACCCCGATCCGTCGGGATAACCCCATCGACCCACTACATGCCAACGGCAAGGATGGATTTCGTGACCCGCCAACTCTCCGAGAAGCCGGCAACCGATCCCCTCGATTCCGACGCGGAGGCCCGGCCGCAACCGTGGCCGGAGGTGACGAAGATCGCATTCCGGTTCTGCTTCCTGTACTTCGGCCTGTTCTGTCTGTTGTTCGCGCAGATCACGTTCGCCTTCCTGGGGATCGTGGGGCACTGGCTGCCGGATCGGGCGGTGATGTGGCAGATGACGGTGCTGGGCCCGCTGGTGGACTGGGTCGGCCGCCATGTCTTCGGCGTCGAGGCGGTTCTGCATCAGGACTCGGGCAGCGGGGACCAGGCCGCGATCTGGGTGATGGTCTTCTGCCTGTTGGTGTTCGCCGTCGTCGGCACAGCGGTGTGGTCATGGCTGGACCGGCAGCGCCACGACTACTCGAGGCTGTGGGCCTGGTTCCTGACCTTCGTGCGGCTGTGCGTGGCCGGCCAGATGTTGTTCTACGGATTCGCCAAGCTGGTGCCGACGCAGATGCCGGCGCCGCCGCTGGCGGCGTTGTTGCGACCGTACGGCGAGTTCAGCCCGGCGTCGGTGCTGTGGCTGCAGGTCGGCAGCTCCTATCCGTACGAGATGGCGCTCGGCGCGGTCGAGGTGCTCGCCGGGTTGTTGCTGTTCCTGCCGCGGACCGGGACGCTGGGTGCCCTGCTCGGCGTGGCCAGCATGGTGCAGGTGTTCCTGCTGAACATGACCTTCGATGTGCCGGTGAAAATTCTCTCCGGACATCTCTTGTTGATGGGTCTGGTGCTGCTCGCCCCGCAATTCCGGCGGATGGCCGACTTCCTGGTGCTTCAGCGCACCACCGAACCGGCCGTCCAACCCGAACTGTTCGCCGGTGCTCGGGCCAACACCATCGCGGCGCGGATACAGGCCGTCCTCGGCATCTGGATGGTGGCCGGTTGTGTTCTGACCAGTTGGCAGAGCTGGCGCGAGTACGGCGGTGGCCGCGCCAAACCCGAGCTGTACGGGATCTGGACGGTGAGCCGCTTCGACGTCGACGGCTCAGCGGCGCCGCCGCTGACCACCGATCAGTACCGTTGGCAGCGGGTCGTTTTCGACCTGCCCGAGCTACTCACCTACCAACGGATGAGCGGCGAACTGGTGGACGCACCGCTCAAGCTCGACGGGAACAACCTCACGGTGTCGGGCCCGGACGGCGCACCCCTGGCCACGCTCACCGCGTCCCGGCCGACACCTGAGCAGCTGCAACTGACCGGCGAGTTGTCCGGCCGCGACGTCGCGATCTGGCTGGATCGGCTGGATCTCAACCAGTTCACCCTGCGGAACCGGGGCTTTCACTGGGTGCAGGAGTATCCCTACTTCCGGTGAGTCGCGGTGATCCCGGTAGCCTCGTCGAGCACGTCATCTGCCCTGCTAGGAGGATTTTGTGGGAGTTTGGGGTCCGGGGAACTTCGAGAGCGACACCGTGGCCGACGGGCTGGGCGCACTGACGGGTCGGATCATCGACGAAATCGCGGAGCAGTTCGCAGACGCGGACGACGATTCCGCCCTGGAGCCGGACGAGTGGGGCGGAGCGATGGTGCCCGCCTGGCTCGAGATCCTGGTCGAGATCGCCGAGCCGCCAAGGGTCGGTGCAACCTTTCCCTCGGTGGCGGCGCTCAGCGATTGGCGTGATCGATACATGCGCGTATGGGACGAGTACATCGACGAGCTCGATCCGGATGACGACTACAAAGTCGAACGGCGCGCGGTACTCGTCGGCACCTTCGAGCGGGCCATCGCGCTGGCCGCCACGCGCGAACGGGACTAGGCGCTCCCCAACCGCACCAGTGGCAGCCACCGGGCCACCTCACCGGCCCGCGATCCCGACATCTGCACGGCAGCACCTGCCGCCTCGAGATCGAGCAGTCCGGTGGCCAGCAGCAGCCAGGTGCGGGGATCGGTTTCCACGACGTTGGGCGGGTTGCCTCGGGTATGGCGGGGCCCTTCGATGCACTGCACCGCGACGAAGGGCGGCACCCGCACCTCGACACTGGCGCCGGGGGCCGACGCGGCCAGGGTGCGCGCGGTCAGCCGGACCGCCTCGGCCAGTTCCGCGCGCGTGGGCTCGGCATGGGTGGGTTCGCGCAGCCAGTCGGCCACTGCGGCGACCGCCGCCCTGGTCTTTTGTGGATCGACACTGCCTCGCGCGGCCATGCCATAGAGTCTCGCAAAGTGTTTGCCGATCACCGTAATCCGCCGTATCGCACGGCCGGTGCAGTGCTCTTGGCGATCCTGGCGCTGGTACTCGGGTTGATCGTGGCGCAGTTCCGGGGCGCTTTCGAACCCAGGACACCGCTGACCCTGCTGGCCTCGCGGGCCGGCCTGGTTCTCGATCCGGGTTCGAAGGTGACCTACAACGGGGTTCCCATCGGCCGGGTGGGCGCGGTGAGCACCGACGGCGGGGACCCGGTGCGGGCCCTGGTGCGGCTCGACATCAACCCGAAGTACATGGACCTGCTGCCGGCCAACGTGCAGACCTCGATCCAGGCGACCACGGTGTTCGGCAACAAGTACGTGGCCTTCACCTCACCGGAACATCCGAGTTCACAACCGGTTTCGAGCTCAACGCCGATCGACGTCACGGCGGTCACCACCGAGTTCAACAGTTTGTTCGAGACCATCACCGCCATCACCGAACAGGTCGACCCGATCAAGCTGAACCAGACCCTGTCTGCCACCGCCCAGGCGCTGACCGGCCTGGGCAGTGCATTCGGTCAGTCGCTGGCCGACGGCAACACGATCCTCGACGATGTGAACCCGCGCCTGCCCGCGCTGCGCCATGACATCGCGGCCCTGGCCGATCTCGGCGAACGGTATGCGGCGGCCGGGCCCGACCTGTTCGACGGCCTGGCCGACGCCGCCCGCAGTGCTGCCACCTTCAACTCCCAGCGCGCTCACCTCGACGCCGCGCTGATCGCGGCGATCGGCTTCGCCGGGACCGGTTCCGACATCCTCGAGCGCGGCGGCCCGTATCTGCAGCGTGGCGCGCAGGATCTGATCCCGACGTCGAAACTGTTCGACGACTATCAGGGGCAGCTGTTCTGCACCATCCGCAACTACCACGACGTCGCGCCCGCCTTCTATGCGACGTTCGGCGGCGACAACGGATATTCGTTCGACAGCACGGGGACCTTGTCGAGCATCGGTGTGGGCAACGCCTACGTGTATCCGGACAACCTGCCGCGGGTCAATGCCAAGGGCGGGCCCGAGGGCAAGCCCGGCTGCTGGAAGCCGATCACCAAAGACCTGTGGCCTGCGCCGTATCTGGTGATGGACACCGGCCTGTCGATCGCGCCGTACAACCATGTCGAACTCGGCTCGCCGATCTTCACCGACTATGTCTGGGGGCGGCAGATCGGTGAGCCCACGATCAACCCGTGACCGCTCTACGATCTTGCTCGGGAGAGGTCTTTGCGCGAAAAGGGGATTTGTGAACGCGTCGCCGATACAAGAAGTCTGATCGATGCCTAAACGCGCAGTACCGGCTAGCCCGGAGCCGTCCGCAGCCTGGCCCCCTGCGCTTCCCGCGTGGCGTGCCGTCGGCCTGTCGATCGGACCGATCGGTGCCGCGGTCTTCAACGGGGTGGCCGGCCTGTGTGCCGCGGCCATCGCCGCCGTGTTGGTTTTCGCGTTCGCCCGGCTGCACCGCAATGCGCCACAGTCGGTGTCGACGGGTGATCTGGTCGCCTCCACCGTGGGTCCCGCCGCCGGACGGTTCACCAGCCTCGTCCAACTGGCGGCCTACGCGCTGCTGGGCGTGGGTGCCGCGCTCACGCTCGCCCTGCAGCCGTTGACCGGGGCGCCTGACCTGGAGACCGCGCTGGCCGGCTGGTGGTGGCCCGGCTGGTCGGTGGCGGTGGTGGTCATCGCCGGCGCGGTGGTGGCCTACCTGCCCACCCGTGCGGTGGGTGCGACGGCTGCCGCGCTGGCCGGCGCGGGCCTGCTGGTTTTTCTCTACCTGGCGCTGGCGATCATGGCCCGGGTCGCATCAGGTACCCCTCCGATGCAGATCGGCGGGCCCACGCCCGTCGATTCTGTCCTGCTGGTGACGGCGGCCGCCATTCCGCTCGGCCTGGGGCTGGTGGGATTCGAGGCCGCAACCGTGGTCAGCGGCCGCCTGGTGTCGGTCGCGCGTCCGGTGGGCGCTGCGGTGGGGATCACGGCGCTGGGCACAGTCGCCCTACTGCTGGCCGTCAACATCGGTGCGACCGGCGGGTTCCACCCGACCGCCGTGAACCTCTCGCTGATCGTCTCCCAGTTCTTTGCCGACGCCGGGTACTACTGGTTCACCGCCGGGTCGTTGTGCCTGGGGTCGGCGGCGCTGCTGGCCCTGACGTGGGCGGCCACCCGGGTCGCGGGACGGTTGTTCGGTTCCGGTCCGGAAGTCGCGATCCTGGTTCCCGCGGTGATGTGTGTCCTGGCTGTGGCGTTCAGCCGGTTTCAGGGACATATCGGCCGACTGCAGATGGTCGTCCCGGCCCTGCTTCTTCTGGTCGTCTATGTGCTTGTCACGGAGGCCAATTCACGTATCGAGGGTTCCGCGGCGGCGCAGCAGGCGCCCCGCGTGATCCTGACCGTGGTGGCGGTCTGTGTGGTGTTGATCCCCCTGCGGGTCACCAGTTTTGCGTTACCCACGTTGTGGCCGCTGGCCGCTACGGCTGCGATCCTCGCGCTGGCAGGGTTGTTGGCACGGCTTGGTAGGCCAGTGCGGCCAGTGCCCCCGCCTCATTGATCGCCAGGTGCGCCAGCATCGGCGCGGCCAGGCTCGAAGAGCGCTGCGCAAGCCAGCCGAACACCCATCCGGCGATGCCGGTGGCCACGACCGTCGGGATCACGGGTTGCCCTGCGGCACGGGCGTCGGCGATGTGTGACAGCCCGAAAGCGGTGGCCTGCAACACCTGACCACCCGTCGGGCCGAATGCCTCGGCACCGACCTTGCCCAGCGCGCCGCGGAAGCCGGCCTCCTCCGGCCAGACGGTTCCCAGCGGAATCCGCAGCGCCAGCCATCTGCCCGGAGCTACGGGCAGGACCTTTCGGCGCATCCCGGTGCGGACCACCGGCACTGTCGAGGTCGCCGCCACACCCGCGCTCACCGCGGTCGCGGCGGCCGCTCCCAGTCGTAGACCCGACCACACCGCCGGGGGCCGAAAGCCCGGGCGGGCACCCGTTCCGACCATCAGTACGCTGCCCAGTGCCGCCCGCACCAGCGGCTGCCACCGGGCCGGCAACCGGGGATCGACCAGACCGTTCCATGCGACCAGGCCCACAGCCAGCGCCACTGCGCGAATCCGGCTGGCCGGCATCAGTATTCGGGTCCGTTGTTGGCCTCGGCCTTCTCCAGAGCTACCCGGATTCGCTCCGTGTCCTCCGGTGTCCACCCCTCCGGTGGCGCCACCGCCGCCCAGCCGTCGAGCACCGATTCACCGTAGTTGTGCCCGTGTCCGGCCGGGACGCTCGACGCGTTGGTGATGTCGGCGGCCACCTGCCAGAACGTGATGATCGGGTACCAGCGCATCGAGGCGGTGCGGTCCGTCCCGGGCGGTTCGACCAGCCAATCCGGTTCGGAGAACAGCAGATCCGTCGACCACCAGATGATCGGGTCCGACGGGTGCTGCAGGAACAGAACCCGGGTGCCCTCCCACGGAGCACCGGTGTCCTCGGCGATCTCGGCGGCGTTCGCGGCCTCGGAGAACCGCACGGTGCGGCCGTTGTCATAGCTGGGTCGCGCTTGCGGGGTGCCCGGGTCGCGGCGCGCGGTCAGACCGCGCCACAGCGGACTGGCATTGGGCGGGCCCACCCACAGCACCGAGGAGAAGCCCATCCGCGAGATGTCGGGGAGCCAGCTGAATGCGCCCTGCCCGCCCATCGACCCCAGGCTCTCCCCGTAGAGCACCAGCTGGGGGCGGTGATCGGGTGGCAGCTGCGCCCAGCGCGCTTGGATCGCGTCGATCATCAGCCGTCCGGTTTTCATGGACTTCTCCCGGTCCCCCATGAACGAAATCCAGCTCGGCAGATAGGAATACTGCATGCCGACCATCGCGGTGTCGCCGTTGTACATCAGCTCCAGCGCGCGGGCCGCCACCGGATTCACCCAACCGGTGCCGGTGGTGGGGACGATGACCAACAACTTGCGGTCGAAGGCATGGGTGCGCTCAAGCTCGCTGAGCAGCACCGCAATTCGCTGGTCTTCTGTCTCGGCGGTGTGCAGCCCGGCGTACACCCGGATGGGTTCGCGGGCCGGAGCGCCGTTGACCTTTTCGAGCTCGGCGGCACGCGGGCCGGTCGCCACGAAGTTGCGACCCTGAAAGCCCAGGGAGTCCCACGGCGCGAATGAGTCTGGGCTGCCTGATCTTTCAGGTTCGACCGGCCGGCTGATGCCCTCACGGGTGGTGGAGTTCTGCGGCTGGAACACCCGGCTGGCGCCCGCCAGGAACCCGCGGTAGAGCACGCCGTTGACGAGCGTGACGACCAGGACCACCACGATTGCGGTCCCGATGAACTGGGCCACCTCCCGGTGCAGATGCCAGCGCCGGATGAACCACCTGGCCAGCAGTCGCACGATATCGCGGAGCAACCGTGCCGTGGCGATCAGCGCCGCGCCCACCGCGACGGCGATGATCAGGGTGCGCAGATAGCCGAGCGTGGCCGGACCTTCCATGCCCATCAACGCCGAGACCTGCCGTTGCCAGGCCGCCGCGGGAATCAGCATCAGCACTCCGGCCGTGGCCGCACCGGTCACGACGAGCGCCTTCAGCCAGTACAACGTCCGCTTCGACGGTGGCCACCAGGCGCGGTTGCGTAACACGAAGCGGTACAGCGCTTTTCCCAGCAGAACCCCGATGCCGTAGCCGATCGCGGCGTTGATACCGCCGATCAGCCCGGCGAACAACCAGTCGCGCGGCAACAGCGACGGGGTCAGCGAGAGACAGAAGAACAGGGCTCCGACGGCAATGCCGACGAAGTCCAGTCGCACCAGGCTCCAGGCCCAGTGCAGCAGAGGATGACGTTCGTTGAGGGCTTTCGCCGTCACCCGAACAGCCCGGGCAGCACGCCCTCAGACGTACTCCGTAGCTCCGCGAGAGTGATGCTGAACTGTCCCTGGACCTCGATCGAGGGCTCGCCGCCTTCGGGGCCCTGGTCGACGACGCCGACCCGGGTCACCGGCAGGTCCCTGGCCTCACACATCGACCGGAACCGGCTCTCCTCGGTGCGCGGCACGGCCACGAGCACCCGGCCCGCGGACTCGGAGAACAGGAACACGAACGGATCGATGCCCGCCGGGAGATCCTCCGGAAGGATGACCCGGCATCCGGTTTCACCGGTCAGCGCGGCCTCCACCACGGCCTGGATCAGCCCCCCCTCGGACAGGTCGTGCGCCGCGGAGATCAGGCCGTCACGCGATGCCGCAGTCAGCACCTCGGCCAGCAGCTTCTCGCGGGCCAGGTCCACCTTCGGCGGAACGCCGCCCAGGTGATCGCCGGTGACCTGGGCCCAAACCGACCCGTCGAACTCGTCGTGGGTATCGCCGAGCAGCAGCAGCGTCTCGCCCGGTTCGGTGCCGAGGCCGGTCGGAATGCGTCGCTTCACGTCGTCGATCACGCCGAGCACACCGACCACCGGGGTCGGCAGGATCGCCGTGGAACCGGTCTGGTTGTAGAAGCTGACGTTGCCGCCGGTGACCGGGATGCCAAGGGCGGCGCAGCCGTCGGCCAGCCCGCGGACGGCCTGGCTGAACTGCCACATCACACCCGGATCCTCGGGGGACCCGAAGTTGAGGCAGTTGGTCACCGCCACCGGGGTGGCCCCGGTGACCGCGACATTGCGGTAGGCCTCGGCCAGGGCCAACTGCGCGCCCGTGTACGGGTCGAGTTGGGTGTAGCGGCCCGAGGCGTCGGTGGAGACGGCGATGCCGCGGCCGGTGTTCTCGTCGATGCGCAGCACACCGCCATCGGCATTCTCTGCCAGCACGGTGTTGCCGCGCACGTAGCGGTCGTACTGCTCGGTGATGAACGCCCGGCTGCACAGGTGCGGGCTGCCGATCAGCGCCAGCAGGGTGGCCTTGAGTTCATCGCCGGTCTTGGGCCGGGGCAGTTTGGCCGAGGTGTCGGCGACCAAGGCGTCCTGGGTGTCGGGACGGGCCACCGGGCGCTGGTAGACCGGGCCCTCGTGGGCCACGGTGCGCGGCGGGACGTCGACCACGGTTTCGCCGTGCCAGGTGATCTCCAGCCGGTCCCCGTCGGTGACCTCACCGATGACGGTGGCCAGCACTTCCCACTTGCGGCACACCGCCATGAACGCCTCGACGTTCTCCGGCGTCACCACGGCACACATGCGTTCCTGGGACTCGCTGGAGAGCACCTCGGCCGGGGTCATGTCCTTGGCCCGCAGCGGCACCTGATCCAGCTCGATGCGCATGCCACCGTCACCGGCAGACGCGAGTTCAGAGGTGGCACAGGACAATCCGGCACCGCCGAGGTCCTGGATGCCGACCACGAGGCCGGCCGAGTACAGCTCGAGGCAACACTCGATGAGCACCTTCTCGGTGAACGGGTCGCCCACCTGGACACTCGGCAGCTTCTTGCGGCCCGCGCCGCTCTCGTCGCCGCTGAAGGTGTCCGACGCCAGCACCGAGACACCGCCGATGCCGTCCAGGCCGGTGCGCGCGCCGAACAGGATGATCTTGTTGCCGGTGCCCGAGGCGAAGGCCAGGTGCAGGTCTTCCTTGCGCAGGGCACCCACGCACAGCGCGTTGACCAGCGGGTTGCCCGCGTACGACGGGTCGAAGATCGTCTCGCCGCCGATGTTGGGCAGGCCCAGCGAGTTGCCGTAGCCGCCGACACCGCGAACCACACCGTCGAGCACACGGCGGGTGTCCGGTGCATCGGCCGCGCCGAACCGCAGCTGGTCCATGACCGCCACGGGCCGGGCGCCCATCGCCATGATGTCGCGGACGATGCCGCCGACGCCGGTGGCCGCGCCCTGATAGGGCTCGACATAGGACGGGTGGTTGTGGGACTCGACCTTGAAGGTGACGGCCCAGCCGTCGCCGATGTCGACGACGCCGGCGTTCTCACCGATGCCGGCCAGCATGCCGGCGCGCATCTCCTCGGTGGTGGTCTCACCGAAGTAGCGCAGGTGCACCTTCGAGGACTTGTAGGAGCAGTGTTCGCTCCACATCACCGAATACATGGCCAGCTCGGCGTCGGTGGGGCGGCGACCCAGGATCTCGCGAATCCGCTCGTACTCGTCGTCCTTGAGGCCGAGTTCGCGGTACGGCTGGGGCTGATCGGGGGTGGCGGCTGCCCGCTGCACCGTATCCATAGCGTGGGTGAGCTCAGACGTCACGCCCAAGAGTCTATCGTTGCCGATCTCGCACGTCCGACCCGCGATTGCTGAGTGCGCCTGCGCCCGCCCGCGCGGCGGCATACTCAGCGGGTGCGCAAGCTCGGGGCCAAGGGCCGTCTCGCCATTCTCGGCGTCGTACTGGTCCTCGGCTTGACCTGTTGCCAGTTCAGGGGCTCGTGGTCGGCCGGCTTGATCGACAACGTGTTGCGGCGCCAGCCCGGCGTCACGTTTGTCACACACACCGTCACAAGCAACAGCGGGTTCGGGGTGCGCACTGCCGGCTTCGATGTCTACGTCGGTGCCGATACCACCGCGGACCAACTGTCGGCGCTCGGCCGCACCTTTGCCGACCAGATCCACCGATCGATGGTGTACGGCGGGCTGGGGGCCGGCCTCAACGTGAGGCGTTCAGCCCAATCCTTCCCCGCCCAAACGGGCTCCACGATGTACGTCAACTTCGAACCGTTGAAGACCACCCCGGAACCGCCGTGGCGGGACTGGCTGAAACTGTCGCAGGGCGACTACGCGTACGAAATCGTCGGGTCAGCATCTCCCGACGGCGCCTGGCAACCGGCACGCACCAGTCTGACGGTGACCCTGCGCAGTTTCGGCCACCGGGATGATCCGCTCAGCGCTTCGGAGTTCGCAGCCTCGGTCCGGAGGCTGGTCACGGACTTTCCGGACTCGACCGCGGACTGGAGCATCTTCGATGCGGACACCAACGGTGCACCGGGCATCCGTTCAAACCACGGCCTGCCTGACCCGGAGCAACTGGCGCTGTGGGAGGCACTCGATCAGCTGGCACCGACCAAAGGCGAATTCGACCTGAAGCCGCCCCGCTTTTCCATCCAAGATGTGCCCGCCGATCCCGATGCGGATCGCGTTCTGATCGAGCAGCTACAGCTCATCAAGAATTCGGAGCTACCGACGGTCTACGAAGTCGAGGATGCGCAGATCACCGTCCGACCCGGGGGTTGTTCGGCGGACGCCCGGGAACCCCAGCCGCGGACGCCGCCGATGACGGACCTTCAGACCGGGCTGCGCACCCAATTCGAGAGCTGCCCGCCGTGAGCCCCACCACCGGGCTCGGCGCTATGAGCCCGCGATACAGAACGCATTGCCCTCCGGGTCGGCCAGTACCACCCAATTGAACTCCGGGCCAAAACTGTGCCGTCCGGTTTCGGTTGCGCCCAGACCCACGAGCCTGGCCACCTCAGCTTCGGCGTCGGGTGCGGTGAAGTCGAGGTGGATGCGGTTCTTGCCCGGCGTCGGATCCGGAACCTTCTGAAATCCCAGCCGCGGCCCGTCGGGACGTACCAACACCACGAATTCGCCTGGGGCAAAGACGTTTACCTCCCCACCGACGGCTTGGGCCCACCACCGGGCCAGCGCGTCGGGATCGGTGCAGTCGACTGTGATCATCTCCACGGACAGCGTCATGGCGCCGACCCTAGATCAGGCGGGTGACAAGAACGCTCGCAACGCCGCCGAGTAGGCCGCGACGTCCCGGGCTCCCATGAACTCACGGGCGGAATGCATGGCCAACTGCGCTGCGCCCACGTCGACGGTGGGGATCCCGGTGCGCGCCGAGGTCATCGGTCCGATGGTCGACCCGCACGGGAGATCGGCGCGGTGCTCGTAGCGCTGCAGCGGCACCCCGGCCTGATCGCAGGCCAGGGCGAACGCCGCCGCGGTGCGGCCGTCGGTGGCGTAGCGCAGGTTCGGCTGCACCTTGAGCACGGGACCGGCATTGACCTCGATCAGGTGTCCGGGCTCGTGACGGTCCGGGTAGTTCGGATGCGTCGCGTGCGCCATGTCCCCGGAAGCCACCATCGATCCGGCCGCCCGGCGCAGGAAGTCCTCCCGAGTACCGCCGGCGGCGAGCACGATGCGCTCCAGCACGGTCGGCAACAGCTCGGACTGGGCACCATGATCAGAGGTCGAGCCGACCTCCTCGTGGTCGAACAGCGCCAGCACCGGCACATACGAGTCCGCGCCCGCGGCCAGGAACGCCTCCAGACCCGCGTAGCAGGTGGCCTGGTTGTCCAGCCGCGGCGCGCTGACGAACTCCCCCTCGGCGCCGGTGATCGCCGACGGCGTCAGGTCGTGGGTCATCAGGTCGAAGCCCAACACGTCGCCTTCTGTGGTCCCGGCCCGCTCGGCGACGAATCCGATGAAGGACCGCGGCCGCTCCCCCAGGCCCCACACCGCGTTGACGTGGCGTTGTGGGTCGGGGCTGACGCCCTTGCGGTCCTCGGACAGATGGATGGCGAGCTGGGGCACGCGCAGGATCGGATCGTCGATCCGGACCAGCTGGTGTTCGATGCGGTTACCGTCCCGGACCGAGAGCCGGCCGCTGATCCCGAGGTCGCGGTCCAGCCATGAGTTCAGCCAGGCCCCGCCGTAGGGCTGCAGCGCGATCACCTGCCAACCGGCGACGGCTCGATCAGGGTGCTGCTTGACCCGGAGGTTGGGGCTGTCGGTGTGACCGCCGACCACCCGGAACGGCGCGGCCGGGTCGGTCCCCTCGGTATTCCAGGCCACCAGCGATCCTGCCCGCACCGTGAAGAACTTTCCCGCGGTGGCAGGCCAGCTGTCGGTTTCGGCCAACTCGGCGTATCCCGCATCGCGCAGTCGTCGCGCCGCGGTGGTGCATACGTGGAACGGAGTCGGAGATGCGTCGATGAACTCGCACAGGCCCTGGGCGCTAGCTGGCATCTTTTCATCTTGACCGGCGAACCGCCCTCAGGTGTCGGTAGGGTCGGTTTGTGCCCGTTCCGATTCCGCAGCCGGTGCTGAAACCTCTCACGCGGGCGGCCATCTTCCTGGTGCTGACGATCGAGGACGGCGGCGAGCAAGCCGTTCACGACGTGTTTCCCGACATATCAGGCATCGTCCGCTCCATCTGGTTCCGTGATCCGGCCAAAGAGCTGTCGCTGGTAGCCGGCATCGGTTCGGCTGCCTGGGACCGCTTGTTCGCCGGTCCGCGTCCGGCAGACCTACATCCGTTCATCGCTCTGGACGGCGGCCGTCACCGCGCCCCGTCGACCCCGGGCGACGTGTTGTTGCACATCCGTGCCGAGTCCATGGACGTGTGTTTCGAATTGGCCGACCGGATGCTGCAGGAGTTCGGCAGTGCCGTCACGGTCGTCGACGAAGTGCACGGATTCCAGTACTTCGACAATCGCGATCTGCTCGGCTTCGTCGACGGCACCGAGAACCCCAACGGGTCGACCGCGGCGGCCGCCGTTCAGATCGGCGCCGAGGACCCCGATTTCGCCGGGGCCAGTTACGTGCACATCCAGAAGTACGTGCATGCGATGACGGACTGGCGCTCGCTGTCGGTCGAAGAACAGCAGCGCGTGATCGGCCGCACCAAGCTCGACGACATCGAAATGTCGGACGACATCAAGCCTTCCAACTCCCACATCGCGCTGAACGTCATCACCGACGAGGACGGCAACGAGCTGAAGATCGTGCGGCGCAACATGCCGTTCGGCGAACTCGGCAGCAGCGAGTTCGGCACGTACTACATCGGATACTGCGCGGACCCGGCCATCACCGAACGCATGCTGACCAACATGTTCATCGGCGATCCACCCGGCAACACCGACCGGATCCTGGATTTCTCCACCGCCGTGACCGGCTGCGTGTTCTTTGTGCCCACCATCGATTTTCTCGATGATCCACCGCCGCTTCCGGTTCCGGTCGAAGAACCCGCGACAGCCAAGCAAGACACCTCCCTGGCGATCGGCAGCCTGAAAGGAACCCCGCAATGAACAACCTGTACCGCGAGCTTGCCCCGATCACCGAGTCCGCCTGGGCCGAGATCGAACTCGAGGCCAGCCGAACCTTCAAGCGTCACATCGCCGGGCGGCGCGTGGTCGACGTCAGCGAGCCCGGCGGCCCGGTTACCGCGGCGATCAGCACGGGACACCTGCTCGACGTGAAGCCGCCCGGGGACGGCGTGGTCGCCCACCTGCGCGACTCCAAGCCGCTGGTGCGGCTGCGGGTGCCGTTCACGGTGTCGCGCAACGCGATTGACGATGTCGAGCGCGGCGCCCAGGATTCCGATTGGGATCCGGTCAAGGAGGCCGCCAAGAAGCTGGCGTTCGTCGAGGACCGTGCGATCTTCGAGGGCTACCCGGCGGCCTCGATCGAAGGCATCCGCAGCTCCAGCTCCAACCCGGCGCTGGCGCTGCCCGACGACGCCCGAGAGATTCCGGACGTGATCGCCCAGGCGCTGTCGGAGCTGCGGCTGGCCGGTGTCGACGGGCCCTACTCGGTGCTGCTTTCGGCGGCCATCTACACCAAGGTCAGCGAGACCACCGCGCATGGGTATCCGATCCGCGAGCACCTGAGCCGGCTGGTCGACGGGGAGATCATCTGGGCACCCGCGATCGACGGCGCATTCGTATTGTCCACCCGCGGTGGGGACTTCGATCTGCAGCTGGGGACCGACGTCTCGATCGGCTACCTGTCGCACGATGCGGAGAGCGTGCAGCTGTACCTCCAGGAGACCCTGACGTTCCTGGCCTACACCGCCGAGGCCTCGGTCGCGTTGACGGCATAACTGTGACGTTCCCACCGCAGGGCTTCCCGCCACCGGGAAGCCCCAACCCGTGGCCCAACCACGATCCGTTCGGCCCGGGTCAGCCCATGGGTTGGCCCAACCAGGTACCGTTGCCCGCCGCAACACCGCCAGGGGTAAGAACAACTAGACACTGCTGATCCTGCAGAGCGCAACGTCATCGGCGGCACAACACGGTGTTCAGTCCGTCGGAGCCGACGCACCAAATACGCCGCCCGGACTAGACGGAAAGAACCGCGTCCAGCGCGGAGTAGAACAATCCGAGCCCGTCATCGGACGGACCGGTCAACGCCTCGGTGGCGTGTTCGGGGTGCGGCATCAAGCCGACGACGCGGCGGTTGGCCGAGCACACGCCCGCGATGCCGCGCATCGAGCCGTTGAGGTTTTCGCGGTAGCGGAAGACCACACGGTCCTCGCCCTCGAGCTCGTCGAGCACCGCCTCGGAGGCGACGTAACGGCCTTCACCCGACTTGAGCGGGATCAGCAGGTCGGCCCCGGCGTCATAGCGGGTCGTCCAGGCCGTGGTGTTGGAGGCGACCTCCAGCCACACCTCGCGGCAGATGAAATGCAGGCCGGCGTTGCGGGTCAGCGCGCCCGGCAGCAGCCCGGCCTCACACAGCACCTGGAAGCCGTTGCAGATGCCCAGCACGGGCATGCCCCTGCCGGCAGCTTCCACGACCGAACCCATCACCGGGGCGAACTTCGCGATGGCCCCGCAGCGCAGGTAGTCCCCGTAGGAGAATCCGCCGGGCACGACGACCGCGTCGACGCCCTTCAGGTCGGCGTCTGCGTGCCACAGGCTGACCGCCTCGGCCCCGGCCAGCCGGACAGCTCGGGCCGCGTCGACGTCGTCGAGCGTCCCGGGGAAGGTGATCACCCCGACACGGGTGGTCACGCGTCCTCCCGGCTCACCGAGAAGTCCTCGATAACCGTATTGGCCAGCAGAGATTCGGCGATCTCAGCCAGGGTTTCGTCCGCTACGGAGTCATCGACTTCGAGCTCGAAACGCTTGCCCTGACGGACGTCCGAGATACCACCATGTCCTAGCCGACCAAGTGCCCCGACGATCGCCTGACCCTGAGGGTCGAGGATCTCCGCCTTGGGCATGACGTGCACAACCACCTTTGCCACGGCGCACACTCTACCGGCACGACCCTATGTAGGCCGTGCACAGTGGGTCGGCCAGCGCATCCAGCACCCGGTCGTCCGCTGGGGCCGACCATGCGACCTGTGGCGGCGTGCTCGACCACATGGCCAACTCGACCACCGTGCTGTTGGCCGGATCGGCGAGTAGGTACTGGTGTAGGACCCTCCCGCCGTCGCGGCTCACCACTGCCGCCAGGCGTCCGGTCCGCTCAGTGGTGATCGACGGCGGGTTCCCCGGGCAGGTGCGCAACGCGGCAGTGGCGCCCTGCACGACCGCCAGCGCCGTCTGACCGCCCTGCCACGTCTCCCCGCGCCAATGGAGGACCTGCACGCGTAGTTGCCAGTGCCCCTCGGGCCGCCCGACCTCCGACCGCGCCGCCACGGCGTACCCGCGCGGGTCGCCTGGTATCGGAGGCAACGCGCATTCCTCCTCGAAGCGGAAGCGCGGTACCACCGCGGTCACGGCCAACCCGGCCAGCCCGGGCCACTGGTACTCACGGTCCAACGGGATCTTCGACGTGTCCACCCACGCCGAATCGGGGATGCGGTCACACAGCGGCGGGCAATCGGCACTGGGCTCCGACCAAGCCGAAGGGGGCGCTGCGGCCAGCCCGCAGAGCCCGATCGACATCGCCACGATCACCCGCCACAACCCCACCGAGCGCCACAATATAGGGATGCAACTCACGCATTTCGGACATTCGTGCCTACTGGCCAGCATTTCGGACACCACCGTGCTGTTCGACCCGGGCAACTTCTCGCACGGTTTCGAAGGCATCACCGGTCTGTCGGCCATCCTGATCACCCACCAGCACCCAGACCACGCCGATACCGCGCGGTTGCCCGCGCTGATCGACGCCAACCCGCAGGCGGCTCTGTATGCCGATCCGCAGACTGCCGCCCAGTTGGGTGAGCCGTGGCAGGCAGTGCATCCCGGCGACGAGTTCCGGGTCGGCTCACTCAATGTGCGCGGGACCGGCGGCAAACATGCCGTGATCCACCCGGAAATCCCTGTGATCGACAACATTTCGTACCTGCTGGGCGACGACGAACATCCGGCCCGGCTCATGCATCCCGGTGACGCCCTGTTCGTTCCCGGCGAACCGGTCGACGTGCTGGCCACCCCGGCTGCCGCCCCGTGGATGAAAATCTCAGAGGCCGTGGACTTCCTACGCGCGGTGGCGCCGGCGCGGGCGGTGCCGATCCATCAGGGCATCATCGAGCCGAACGCGCGCGGGATCTATTACGGGCGACTGGCGGAGATGACGAACACCGAATTCCAGGTTCTCACCGAGGAAAACGGTACTGAGTTCTGATTTGACGGCTCAGCCGTGGCGTTCTGACTAGGCGATGTCGCCGGCCGCACCGCGCCCGGCCGCTCGGCCGGAGAAGATGCACCCGCCCAGGAAGGTGCCCTCCAGGGACCGGTAGCCGTGCACCCCGCCGCCACCGAATCCGGCCGCCTCGCCCGCGGCGTACAGGCCCGGAAATGCCGTGCCGTCCTCTTTGAGCACCCGGGAATCCAGGTCGGTTTCCAACCCGCCCAGGGACTTTCGGGTCAGGATGTGCAGCTTGACGGCGATCAGCGGACCCGCCTTCGGGTCGGTGAGCCGGTGCGGGGCGACGACGCGGCTGAACCGGTCACCGAGGTAGCTACGGGCCGCCCGGATCGCGGTGATCTGCCCGTCCTTGGTGAATCTGTTGACCACCTCGCGGTCTCGCGCGGTCACCTCGGCCGCCACCGCGGCGTAGTCGAGTTCGAGTACATCCGGCACGTCGTTCATCGCGGCAACCAGTTCGCGCAGCGAGCGCGCGCTGACGAAGTCGACACCACGGTCGACGAACGCCTGCACCGGGGCCGGCGCACCGGGTTTCACCCGCGCCAGGACGTCACGCACGCTGCGCGACGTGAGATCGGGGTTCTGTTCCTGGCCGGACAACGCGAACTCCTTGGCGATGATCCGCGCGTTGAGGATGAACCACGTGTAGTCCTGCCCGGTACGGCAGATGTGTTCGAGCGTGCCCAGGGTGTCGAAGCCGGGATACAGCGGGCCGGGCAGCCGTTTTCCGTTGGCGTCCAACCACAATGACGACGGCCCCGGCAGGATGCGAATCCCGTGGTCGGGCCAGATCGGATCGTAGTTGGTGATGCCTTCGGTGTAGTGCCACATCCGGTCGCTGTTGATGACGTGCGCACCGGCGGCCTCGGAGATGCCGATCATCCGACCGTCTACGTGTGCAGGAACACCGCTGAGCAGTTGCTCGGGTACCCGGCCCATGCGCTCCGGCCAGTTCTTGCGTACGAGGTCGTGGTTGCCGCCGATCCCGCCGCTGGCGACGATCACCGCGGATGCGCGGAACTCGAAGTCGCCGATTACGTTTCGTGACGACGGTGCGCCTCGAGGCGCATCGGAGGGCTCCAGCACCGCACCCCGGACCCCGACGACGGCCCCCTCGGAGACGATGAGTTCATCGACGCGGTGACGGTGGGCGAATCGCACCCGGGGATCCCCCACCAACCGGCGGGCGAAGACGTCGACGATCGCCGGCCCGGTCCCCCACGTGATGTGGAAACGCGGCACCGAATTGCCGTGCCCCAGTGCCCCGTAACCGCCCCGCTCGGCCCACCCGACCAAGGGGAAGGTCTGCAGACCGCGGGCCCGCAACCAACTGCGTTTCTCCCCGGCGGCGAAATCGACGTACGCGTGGGCCCACTCCCGCGGCCAGTGATCCTCGGGCCGGTCGAAGCCCGCGGTGCCCAGCCAGTCCTGCAGGGCCAGCTCCTGGCTGTCGTGGATGCCGAGCCTGCGCTGTTCGGGACTGTCGACGAAGAACAATCCGCCGAAGGACCAGAAGGCCTGCCCACCCAGGTTGGCAGCGTTTTCCTGATCCAGGATGAGCACGCGGCGCCCGGACTCGACGAGCTCGCACGCAGCGACCAACCCGGCGAGACCCGCCCCCACGACAATGACATCGGCGTCTGCCATGAGACGCAAGACTAGCCCTAGTCAGGCGGCCTCGGTCAGGACCGAGAATCCTCGCCACTGGTAGACGGTGGGCACGCACCGGTGCAGCAAAGCCAGGTCGATCGCGTCGAGCATGGCCTGCCGGGGTCCGGGCCTGCGCAGGTGCCGCGCGGCAACCGCGACACGCACCGTACCTTCGCGGCGCGCGGTGCGTTCAGCTGTGAGCACCACGGTGCGGCACCACCACGGCTCGGACAGAAATCCTTCTCCGATGCCCACCACCCGGGCCCGCGTCGTCGTCTGGCGGACGAGGTCGGTGATGCCGTTCAGATCGGCGAGCAAACGAAAGCCATTGCGCGGCAAGACGGTCACCGTGCCCTGCGAGACGGTCCAGCCGGGCGCGGCGAACAACCTGGTGCGCAGTCCCAGGTGTTCGAGCACCCGGTCGGCGCCCATCAACCTCAGGTTGGCCTCATGGGCGGGCAACGAGGCGAATTCACTGCGGCGCTTCTTGGTCGCCGCCTCGTCGTACCCGTGCAGGACGACCGCGTCGCCGCCGCTGCGCCGTTGCGCCACCCATTCGACGGTGTCGGCATCGCGGTCCAACCGATAACCGCCCTTGAACCGCGGCGCCACCATCAACGAGGCGGGAACGCCACGGGTGTCGAGCTCGGCACAGAACGATGCGACATCGGCCAGCGTTCGATCGCTGATCTGCGATATCGAGACGATGAGTTGTCCGGTCACGCCGCCAGTGTGGCAACGTCACATGTCGGGATGGTGTCGAACACTCTGACGCCGAATGTCCATTCGGCGAGACCCTTCGGTCAGGCCGGCAGGATGGCCTCGATGGCCGCGATCACCTCGGGCGCATCCGGCTCGGTGCGGGGCCGGAACCGGCCGGCCACCGCGCCGCCCGGGGCCAGCAGAAACTTCTCGAAGTTCCACTGGATGTCCCCGGCCTCTCCTGCCTCATCGGCGGCCTGGGTCAGCTCGGCGTAGAGCGGGTGGCGCTCGGCCCCGTTGACGTCGGTCTTGGCCAGCAACGGGAACGTCACGCCGTAGGTGTTCGTGCAAAACGCGTGGATCTCCTCGGCGCTGCCCGGCTCCTGGCCCATGAACTGGTTGCACGGCACGCCGACGACGGTCAGCCCACGCTCGGCGTAATCCTTGGCGAGCTTCTCCAGCGCGGTGTACTGCGGCGTCAGACCGCATTTGGAGGCCACGTTGACCACCAGGACTGCGCCGCTTGCCAACTCGGCCAACGTCGTCGGCTTGCCATCGAGGGTGGTCAGCGGGATGTTGTTGAGGCTCATCACTGGGACGCTACCGGACCTGATCATCGAACAAGATCGCGGCCAGACCCTCCACCTGGGCGATCGGATCGCCTGCGGTGTCTACCGCTTCGTTGAGCCACAACATCGAGAAACCATGCACCAGAGACCAGGCGGCCAGCGCGGCGCCGTCCGGGTCAGCGGCCGCCTTGGGGTCGGCCAGGGTGCCGACGCCGCGGTTCAGCTCCGCCCCGGCGGCCGACGCGGCGGCAACCAGTTCAGCGTCGGTGTCGTCGTAGAGGGATTTGTCGAACATCACCTCGTAGTGGCCGGGGTGGTCGAGGGCGAAGCGCACATAGGCCTTGGCGGCGTCGATGAACTGTGGCCTGGCCTCGGTCAGCGAGGCGCCCAGTTGCTGAAACCCTTCGGTGGCCAGTGCGGTGAACAGCCCGCGCCGGTCGGTGAAGTGGTGCGCGGGCGCCGCGTGTGAGACGCCTGCCGCGCGCGCGAGTTCGCGCAGCGAGATGCCGTCTGCGCCGCGCTCGGCCACCAGATCGGCGGCCTGAGCGAGGATCACGGCCCTGAGGTCACCGTGGTGATAGCCCATGCGGGCCATCCTAAACCCATATCTTGACAGCGCCTAGATTGAGCGTAGCGTGGCGATCTAGACACCGACAAGATCGGAGCTTCGATGGCCGTCTTCTTGACCCTGATTCTGGGTAGCGTGGCCGCCCGCCTGATCGGCCTGCTGGGCGTGGACTATCTCGACAGCTGGCCCGAGGCGATCGCGGTCGGACTGGCCGCGATGTTCGTCATGACCGGCGTCGCGCACTTCGTCAATCCGTTGCGGCGCGACATGATCGCCATCGTGCCGCCGGCACTCCCCGCGCCGGCCGCGCTGGTGACGGTCACCGGCGTGCTGGAGCTGGCCGGCGCCGCAGGCCTGCTCTACCCGCCTACCCGCGTCGCGGCGGCAGTCTGCCTGTTCCTGCTCATGCTGGCGATGTTCCCGGCCAATATCTATGCGGCCAGGATGCCCAACCCGCCGAAGTCGATGACTTCGCGGTTAAGCGTTCGGACCGCCGAAGAGGCTGTCTACCTGGCCGCTGCCGTAGTTGTCGCCGTCGGCGGCAGCTAGCAGCCAGGCGTACTGGAACGCGGCTTCCTTCCACCGCTCGTAGCGTCCGGACAGCCCGCCATGGCCGGCCACCATCTCGGTCTTGAGCAGCACGGGATGACCGTCGGTCTTGGTATGACGCAGTGCGGCAACCCATTTGGCCGGTTCGACGTAGTACACCCGGGTGTCGTTGAGCGAGGTCATCGCCAGAATCGCCGGATAGTCCTGTGCCGCCACGTTCTCGTAGGGCGTGTAGGACTTCATGTAGCGGTAGACCTCGGGGTCTTCCAACGGATTTCCCCACTCGTCCCACTCGGTCACGGTCAACGGCAACGACGGATCCAGGATGGTCGTCAGCGCATCGACGAACGGCACCTGAGCCAGAATCCCGGCGAACAACTCCGGTGCCATGTTGGCCACCGCGCCCATCAACAATCCGCCGGCACTACCGCCGAGAGCCACCAGATTCTGCGGACGGGTCACGCCGCCGTCGATGAGATGGCGTGCCGCCGCGATGAAATCGGTGAACGTGTTCGTCTTCTCAAGCAGCTTGCCGTGCTCGTACCACGGCCGGCCCAGCTCACCGCCGCCGCGTACATGCGCGATCACGAACACCATGCCGCGGTCCAGCAATGACAACCGGGCGATCGAGAATCGCGGATCCTCACACGACTCGTAGGCACCGTAGCCGTAGAGCAACGCCGGCGCCGGGAACTGCAACCCGGCCCGGTGAATGATCGAGACCGGGATCCGCGCCCCATCAGGTGCCGTCGCCCAATCCCGGCGCTCCACATAGTCTTCCGGCCGGTAGCCGCCCAGCACCGGCTGCTCGCGCAGCAACGTACGCTCGCCAGTGGCGAGGTCCAGGTCGTAGATCCGCGCCGGTGTGATGAACGAGGTCGCGCCGATCCGCAGCTTCGGCGTGGACCAGTTCGGGTTCCCGCCCATCCCCGCGGCGGTCAGCTCGGAATCGAACGTCAGCTCTTCGCGCGTACCGTAACCGTCCGCGGTGAGCGGCCACAGTGCCATCTTCGGCAATGCCTCACTGCGGTAACTGATCACCAGGAACCCGTCGAACGCGTCGACACCGTCCAGCCGCACATCATCCCGGTGCTCGATCAGGGTGCGGAAATCGCTCGGGTCGCCGACCGGAGCGTCCACCAGCATGAAGTTCTCGGCACCGTCGTTGTGCAGGATCAGGAACCGGTCCTCGCCGCCGACGACGGCGTGCTCGACGGAGTACTCCACCAGGTCGCGACGCTCCCACACCGTGGTGAGCTCGGCGGTCGGGTCATTCGCATCGACATAGGCGACCTCGGTGGTGACGGCACTGCCCGATGCGACGAACAGGTATTTGTCGCTGCGGCTGCGGCCGATCGCGACCCAGAACCGTTCGTCGGGTTCGTGATACACCTTCTCGGCGGCCAGACCGGAAGCCAGCCGATGCCGCCACACGGTGTCGGGCCGCCAGGCGTCGTCGACCGTGGTGTAGTACAGCGTGCGGCTGTCGGCTGCCCAGGTGCCGCCGGCGCCGATCCCAGTGATCGTGTCGTCGTAATGCTCGCCGGTACGTAAATCCTTGAACTTCAAGGTGTATCGCTCGTCGCCGAGGACGTCGACGGAGTAGGCCAGGATATTGCCGTCCAGGCTCACCGTGGCCGCGCCGAGCGAGAAGTACTCGTGGCCGTCGGCCTCGACGTTCTCGTCCAGGAGAACCTGCTCACCGGGGATGTCGGCACCCTCGTCGAGCTCGGGCGGCGTCCAATCGTCAGGATCACCGATCGGGCACCGGCAGTGCACCGCGTACTGCTTGCCCTCGAAGCTGCGCGCGTAGTACCACCAGCCATTGCGGCGCATCGGCACCGACAGGTCGGTTTCCTTGGTGCGGGCTTTGATCTCGTCGAAGATCTTCTGCCGCAACGGCTCCAGATGGGCGGTGGCGACATCGGTGTAGGCGTTCTCGGCCTCCAGGTGCGCGATCACCTCGGGATCGTCCTTGTCGCGCAGCCATTCGTAGGGGTCGATGAACACGTCACCGTGATGCTCGCGACGGTGATTGCCGCGCTTGGCGACCGGGGGTTGCACGGACTCGCTCATGCGCCGATCCAATCGTCGAACCGCAGACCCGAGATCCGTTCGTACGCCTCGATGTACCGGTCCCGGGTGGCCGCCACAATCTCCTCAGGCAAGGGCGGCGGTGGGGTGTCGCTGTGCCGGTCCCAGCCCGAGTCCGGCCCGGTCAGCCAATTGCGGACGAACTGCTTGTCGAAGCTGTCCTGCACCACTCCCTGCTGATACGTCTCGGCGCGCCAGTACCGGGACGAATCCGGGGTGAACACCTCATCGGCCAGCACCACGTTCCCGTGCCCGTCGACACCGAACTCGAACTTGGTGTCGGCGATGATGATGCCCTTGGTCAACGCGTGGTCCGCGCCTTGTATGTAGGTCTGCAGCGTGCGTTCCTTCAACTGGCTGGCCAGCACCGGCCCGACCAGGTCGATCACCGTGTTGTACGAGATGTTCTCGTCGTGCTCGCCGATATCGGCCTTGGTGGCGGGGGTGAACAGCGGTTCGTCGAACTTGCTCGCCTCGCCGAGACCCGGCGGCAGCGGGATGCCGCACACCGAACCCGACGCCTGGTAGTCGAGCAGTCCGGAACCGGTCAGGTAGCCGCGGGCCACGCACTCCACCGGCAGCATCTTCAGTTGCTTCACCACCAGCGCGCGGCCCAGCACCTCGGTGGGAATGCGCTCGTCGTCGGGAGGTCCGGCCAAGTGGTTGGGCGCGCTGATCAGGTCGAAGAAGAACACGCTCATCGCCGTCAGGATCCGGCCCTTGTCCGGGATCTGTGAGTCCAGGACGTAGTCGTAGGCCGAGATGCGGTCGGTCGCCACGAACAGCAGGTGCTCGTCGTCGATGCGGTACAACTCGCGGACTTTGCCGCTGGCCAGGTGCTGGTAGTCGGACAGAGCAGGACGCATTGGGCCAGCCTATGTGTTGGGATCGGTCTCATGAGATCGCGGTACCTGCCCTATGCCAGCAGACCCGGCCGCTTGTTGGCACAGTTGTTCAGCGACGTGGCCGTGATCACTTGGACCGCGGTGTGGATATTGGTCGGGTTGGCCGTGCATTCGGCGGTGTCGACCATCGCCGAGGTCGGCAGGCAGGTCCAGAGCGGCGCCAACGGTGTTGCTGACAACCTGGGCTCCGCCGGTGACAGCACCGACAGCGTTCCCCTGATCGGTGACACGCTGAGCAAGCCGCTGCGCGCCGCCAGTGAGGCGGCCCTCGACATCGCCGGTGCGGGCGCCAACCTGGACAGCACGGCGAGCTGGCTGGCCTGGGTGCTGGCCCTGGCGGTAGCCGCCGCGCCGATCCTGTTCGTGGCGATGCCCTGGCTGTACCTGCGGGTGCGGTTCTTCCGGCGCAAGTGGACCGCGATCACCCTGGCCTCGACCGCCGCCGGAGAACAGCTGCTGGCGCTGCGGGCGCTGGCCAACCGGCCGCTGGCCAAGCTGACGGCGGTGTCCGACGACCCCGTCGGCGCCTGGCGCAGTCAAGATCAGCGCGCGATTCGCGGCCTGGCCGCCCTGGAACTGCGTTCCGCCGGCATGCGCCTGCGCCGCATCGAGTAATTTTCCCGAGCGATTTGTGGAGTCTTAGCCGTCACGCGCACGGTTGAAACTCCACAAATCGCGGGGTGGGAACCAGTTGGCCGGGCAACTCCGTCCAAACTCCGTGCTTGAGGACTATCTGCGTGACCATGACGGCGTCATCACCCTGGCCCAGGCCAAACTGGCAGG
Source organism: Mycobacterium sp. DL99 (assembly GCF_004762045.1). Lineage (GTDB taxonomy): Bacteria > Actinomycetota > Actinomycetes > Mycobacteriales > Mycobacteriaceae > Mycobacterium. Next base: position 1,073,630 of record NZ_SJOM01000007.1, on the reverse strand, counting down.
GCTCACCCAGGACATGGTCGACTTCCGGGTGAAGACGGGCCGTTGGATCCGCTGTGCCCGCGGTGTGTACTTCGTCGATGACAGGCCGTTCAACGACAGCGCCCGCGTCCGGGTGGGTGTGTGGTCGTACGGCCTGAACGCAGTCGCAACCGGGTTGGCCGCCGCATGGTGGCACGGGATCACCAAGTACCCGCCGGAGACCGTCGAAGCGACCACGCCGCGTGCCAGTCGCCTGCGCGGGCACCCTGGTACCAAGCTGCGCCGCCGCGATCTCGATCCCGCCGACATCGTGGAACGCCGCGGGCTGCGGGTCACCGCGCTGCCGCTGACGGTCGTGGAGGCCGCTGCCCGGCGAGGTGGCGGCGCCAAACTCATGGACAGCGCGCTGCAGCGCCACACCGAACTGCGCGACCTCTGGAGAGCGCATCTGCGCAACAAGGGCCGACACGGCTCGCCCGCTGCCCGCAGGTTGCTGATCGCCGCGTCCGACGGCGCCCGCTCGGAAGCCGAACGGCTGCTGATCAAGCTGCTCAGAGAAGCCCGTATCACCGGGTGGAAGGCCAACTACCGCCTGAGCCGATACGTGATCGACGTGGCCTTTCCCGCCCACAAGGTCGCGATCGAAACCGATGGTTGGGCGTTCCACAGCGATCAGGAGGATTTCCAGAAAGACCGCGTCAAGCAGAACGAGATCGCGCTGATGGGCTGGCAGGTGCTGCGATTCACCTGGCTGGATTTGACCGAGTTTCCGCAGCGCGTGATCGCCGAAATTCGTTTCGCTATGGAGTGCCGCTCAGGCGCCGCAGCCAGCTTCCGAACGAGTGCCGCACGGTGACCGAACCCATCCGCACGCGACCGCGCACGACGAGGTGCAGCTGATCCGACGGCGGGCTGGTGCGCACTCTGACCGTGGCGCTGCCGGCGATGGCGTTGACGCCGTTGACGTCGGCGGTGGCCGAGGCGGGCACGATGAGCTCCGTCGTGCTGCAGTAATCGTCGACGACGATCTCCACCACGGGTCCGGGCAGCACCGCCGAGGTGAAGTCGAGAGTGGTACTGCACAGCCGGCTTTTCACATGCAGGACGCGCGGCACCGTCCACTGCCCGCGCCGCACGATCGAGGACATCCAGCCGCGCAGTTCCTCTGGCGCCGCCGCGGGCAGGTGCGACGCCGGGACCGCCGGGGGCGACGCGATCGGAAGGTCAGCCACCACCGCGCCCAACTCGCCTCGAGTGCGTGCCGCCAGCGCGGCGTCGTAGCGCTCGCCGAACTCGTCGAGTGTGATCATGCCCTCGGCTACCGCGCGTTCGAGCAGTTGTCCCACTGTCGTGCGCTCGGCGTCTGAGACTCGGAGATGGTCATTCGGGCCTGAGTCCATGCCCCGAGGTTAGGCGAACGATGCCTCGGGTTTCACACCCCGAGCTCCACCACCAGATGTCGGATGCCGGTGTGTCGGTTGCTGCGGGTCCACTCGACGGGCTTGACCAGACGAGCCGATGAGAACCGCCCAAGCAGCTCTTCGAACAGGACGCGAAGCTCCAGCCGGGCCAGGTTGGCGCCGAGGCAGTAGTGGATACCGTAGCCGAAGCCCAAGTGCGGGTTGGGCTTACGTGTGATGTCGAAGGTGTCGGGAGCGGAGAACACCAGTGAATCCCGGTTCGCCGACCCTTCCCAGACCTGCACCTTCTGCCCGGCTTCGATGTCGCAGCCGCCCAGCGACACGGCTCGGGTCGCGGTACGGCGTTTGGACGGCGACGGCGAGGTCCAACGCACCATCTCCTCGATCGCGGTGGGCAGTTCCGCGAGATCCTCACGCAACAACGCCATCTGCGAAGGGTTTTCGATCAGCGCCAGCAGCCCACCCGCCACGGAGTTACGGGTGGTCTCAGCGCCGGCGCTGAACAGGAGGCTGAAGAACAGGTACAACTCCAGGTCGCTCAACGCGGCGTCCGTTGCGTTGGCCACCACCGACAGCATGTCGTCGGTGGGATCGGCACGCTTGGCGGCGATGAGTTCCTGCCCATAGGTGTACATCCGTGAGCCGGCCTCCTCCGCCGACATCTGCGCCATGGCCGCGGTACGCGAGCCGCCGAAGTCGAATTGCGGCTCGATCGCATGGAACAGCCAATGCCGTTCGGATTCAGGCACTCCCAGCAGTATGCAGATCATCTGCATGGGTAGTTCGGCGGCCACGTCGACCAGGAAGTCCAGTGGTTCGCCCGGCACCACGTCGTCGAGCAACCGGCGCGTGCGGGCCCGCAGATCGTCTTCGACCCGCCGGATCATCCGTGGGGTGAGCCCGGAGCTGACCAGCCGGCGGATCTCGGAATGCCGCGGGTCGTCCATCATGTTGAGCACCTGCCCGGAGATGGCCAGGTCCTGCAGCAGCGTGCCGCCGTACGGCCGGGCGCCGCCGGTCACCGAGGAGTAGGTCTCCGCATCGCGCAGCACCGCAAGGGTTTCGGCGTGGGTGGCCACCGACCAGAAGCCTTCGCCGTCCGGCGTGTGTTCGGTGGGCTCGTGCCAGTACACCGGGGCTTCGCGGCGATGTGCGGCGAACAACTCGTGAGGGAAGCCGGCAGCGAAGTTGTCCAGGTCGGTGAGATCGGCCGCCAAGCTCACAAGATGGCGCCCGAGGTGTACTTGGCGGCTTCGGGGTAGCGACTGACCAACTCGTCGACGGCGGCGACGACCCCGTCGACCTGGGCTCCGGCGGCCCCGGTGAAGGCCTGCTTGTCGGCCAGTGCGGCTTCCAGGGCCGCCCGGTCCAGCGGCAGCCGCGGGTCGGCGGCCAGCCGGTCCAGCAGGTCGGGCTCCAGACCGCGCTCACGCATGTCCAGTGCGACGGCAACGGCGTGTTCCTTGATCACCTCGTGCGCGGTTTCGCGGCCCACGCCGGCGCGCACCGCGGCGATCAGGATGCGCGTGGTGGCCAGGAACGGCAGGTACCGGTCCAGCTCACGCTGGATCACTGCGGGGTAGGCGCCGAATTCGTCGAGCACGGTCAGGAAGGTCTCGGTCTGCCCGTCGACGGCGAAGAACCCGTCGGGCAGCGCGACGCGACGCACCACCGAGCAGAACACGTCGCCCTCGTTCCACTGCGCACCGGCCAGCTCGGCGGCCATCGAGGCGTAGCCGCGCAGCACCACCTGCAGGCCGTTGACCCGCTCACACGACCGGGTGTTCATCTTGTGCGGCATCGCCGACGAGCCGACCTGACCGGGCGCGAAGCCCTCGGTCACCAGCTCGTGGCCGGCCATCAGCCGGATGGTGTGGGCCAGCGAGGACGGCCCGGCACCCACCTGCACCAGCGCCGAGAGCACGTCGTGGTCCAGCGAGCGCGGGTACACCTGCCCGACGCTGGTGAAAACCTCTGTGAATCCCAGGAATTGGGCGACCCGCCGCTCCAGCTCGGCGAGCTTGGAGGTATCCCCGTCGAACAGGTCGAGCATGTCCTGGGCGGTGCCCATCGGGCCCTTGATGCCGCGTAGCGGGTAGCGGTCGATCAGCTCACGCAGCCGGGTCAGCGCCAGCAGGGTCTCCTCGGCAGCCGAGGCGAACCGCTTGCCGAGCGTGGTGGCCTGGGCCGCCACATTGTGCGACCGGCCGGCCATCACCACGTCGCGGTAGACGACGGAGCGTTCGGCCAGCCGGGCCACCACCGCGACGCCGTGGGCGAACACCAGCTCAAGGGAGCTGCGGATCTGCAGCTGCTCGACGTTCTCGGTGAGGTCGCGGCTGGTCATGCCCTTGTGAACGTGCTCGTGGCCGGCCAGGGCGTTGAACTCTTCGATGCGCGCCTTGACGTCGTGGCGGGTGACGCGCTCGCGCGCCGCGATGGACGCGAGGTCGACGTTCTCCAGGACACGCTCGTAGTCGTCGATCACGCCGTCGGGCACCGGGACACCCAGCTCGGCCTGTGCACGCAGCACGGCGAGCCAGAGTCGGCGTTCGGCGACGATCTTGGCCTCCGGCGACCAGATCGCGACCATTTCGTCGCTGGCGTAGCGGTTGGCCAGAACATTCGGGATCGTCACGAACACACAGCTTACGGCCCGGGCGGGACGACGAATGAGACAGTGGACGGATGTACTTCGTCGGACTCGACCTCGCGTGGGGCGAGAAGAACCAGACGGGTGTGGCTGCCATCGACTCCGGTGGGCGGGTCCTACACGTCGGCGTGGCGCAGGACGACGACGACATCGCGGCGGCCATAGAGCCCTATGTCAGCGGCGACTGCCTGGTCGCCATCGATGCGCCCCTCATCGTGAAGAACCCGACGGGCCACCGGCCGTGCGAGCGGGATCTCAACCGGGACTTCCAGCGGTTCGACGCCGGGGCACGCCCAGCGTTCACCGAGCGACCCGAATTCAAGCATCCGCGTGGGGCGCGTATCGCGTCGTTGCTGGGCCTGGACATGGATCCGTCGTCGCTGTCGAACCGTCGCGCGATCGAGGTCTATCCGCACCCGGCGAGCGTCGTCCTGTTCGGGCTCGACAAGACGCTGAAGTACAAGCGCGGCGCGTTCGGCGACCGTCAGCGCGAACTGCTGAGGTTGATGACGTGCATCGAGGAGCTCGACACGGCAACGCCGAGGCTGCGGGCGAACCGCAATGTCAGCTGGGTCGAACTGCGCAAGCGGATCGAGGCGGCCACCCGGCCGGGCCAGCTCGACCGTGACGAGGACCCCGTCGACGCCATGCTCTGCGCCTACATCGCGCTGTATTGGTATCACCGGCCCGAGGACGTGACGATCTACGGCGACTTCGCGTCGGGCTACATCGTCACGCCGTCCCTGCCCGCTGATCGACTCTCCCGACCGCGCCCGGCACCGGCCCGCGAGGAGGCACCCTCGACGGCTGTGGCCGAATACGCTGCCCGGCGCCCGGATCTGGTGGCCGCCACCGACCAGTACCTCAAGCGGGTGACCGGGCTGCTCGACGAGGCGGGCATCAACTACCTGAGCATCACGGCCCGCACCAAGAGCGTCGACTCGTTCGCCGAGAAAGCCAACCGGCGCGCGGTCGACGGCACGCGGATGTACACCGATCCGCTGGTGGAGATCACCGATCAGGTGGGCCTGCGCGTCATCACCTATCTGCGTGAGGATGTCGACGCGGTGGCCAACCTGCTGGCCGAGGAGATGCGGCTGCTCGACGACCAGGACATGGGTCTGCAGACCGCCCGTCAGGGCCGGTGGGGGTATGCGAGCCGGCATCTACTGTTCGGGGTCGAAGGCGAGCAGTATCCGGCGTCCATCCAGGTACGTACCGTGCTGCAGCACGCGTGGGCCGAGTTCGAGCATGACGTGCGATACAAGGGTTCGATCCCAGCCGAACACGTCAGCGAACTGGACCGCCGGTTCACGTTGGCGGCCGGGCTTCTGGAGTTGGCCGACCGCGAGTTCACCGAGATCCGGGAACGGCTGCGGCTGACCATGACCGAGGAAGAGACCGATTTCCCGGGGTTCGCAGCGTCTTCCTCGGACGCGCGCATCGCCACCCCGGTGCTGGCCACCTACCTGGGCAACCGCTTCCCCGATGCCGGCTGGTCGCGCACGGACCACTACAGCTGGATCTCGGGGTTGTTGCTCGAGCTCGGCATCACCTCGCTGGATGCGCTGACGGGCGTGCTGGATTCGGTGGACACCGACGAGATCAACCGGCTGATGGACTACCGCTACCCGCCGGGCGCGGTCCGCCGCCTGGACGACGCGTTGTTGGCCGTCTTCGACGACCGCTACATCGAGCTGGATGGGAACGCGCACCGGATCGCTCTGCTGCAGAACCGGATTGAAAAGCTGCGTAAAGATTCCTAGGGCGCGTCGCCGAGGTGGGTCGGGTCGGTGATGCCTGCCCCACGAATGCCGAGTTGCCGGTTGATCAGCATGGTGATGCCGAACAGGACGATGCCGGTGACGACGAGTGCCAGTGCCAGGATGTACTGCTCGGACGGTCGTCCGGAGGTGGGCAGCACCAGATAGAGCGAGGCCACGAATCCGATGACGGGTAGCGCAGTCGGAGTCTTGAAGTGCCCGCCCTCTTTTCGCACATCGCGACGCAGCACCAGGACCGCCACGTTGACCATGGCGAACACCGCGAGCAACAGCAGCGACGTGGTACCGCCCAGCACCGCGATGGCGTCCTCGCTGGCGAAGGTCGACACGTAGAAGATCAGGCAGAACGCCAGCAATGTCGTGAACGTGATTGCCACCCAAGGGGTGTGGCGCCGCGGATGCACGACACCCAGCACCGGAGGAAGCACGTGCTGGCGCGACATCCCGTAGATGAGGCGGCTGGCCATCAGCATGTTGATCAACGCGGTGTTGGACACCGCGAACATCGAGATGAACGGCAGGATGTTGTCGATCGGCAGGCCGGGCGCACCGGCGTGAACCACCTCGACCAACGGGGACTTGCTGGCGGCCAGTGTCCCCACCGGCACCAGCGCGACCGCGATGACCGAGACGAGTACGTAGACCAGTCCCGCGATACCCAGACCCGACAGCAGCACCTTGGGGAAGATCCGTACCGGATCCTTTGTCTCCTCAGCCATGTTGACCGAGTCTTCGAAGCCCACCATCGCGAAGAACGCCAGGGACGTGGCGGCGGTGACGGCGAGAAACGCGTTCTTGCCATCGGGAGTCTCGAATGCGACGACCCGGCCGAAGTCGACTTCGGCGCTGCCACCGGTGAAGGCCCACAGCCCGACCAGGATCACCAGAAGCAGGCCGGTGATCTCGACGAATGTGAGAAACACGTTGAGCTTGACGCTTTCGCTGACCCCACGGAGGTTCACCACGGCGATCATGGCCATGAAGAACAATGCGAACGCGATGATGCCGAGCTTCTCCCAACTGGGGGTGTAGTCGAAGTTGACCTCAAGGCCTTTGAAGAAGCTCGCCGCGAAGAAGCGCGAAGCCGTTGAGGCCGAGGTGATTCCGGAACACATCACAATAAACGCCACCAGGAAGGTGACGAACTGGACGCCAAAAGCCTTGTGCGCGTACAGAGCAGCACCGGCTGCCTGAGGGTACTTGGTGACCAGTTCGAGGTAGCTGAACGCGGTGATGGTGGCGATCAGGAACGCCGCAAGGAACGGAAGCCACGCGGCGCCGCCGACCTCCTTGGCGACTTGCCCGGTCAGCGCATAGACGCCCGTGCCGAGGATGTCGCCGACTACGAACAGTAATAACAGTCCGGGCCCCATCACCCGCTTGAGCTGTGGCTCCTTCGAGGTTGCGGGTTGCGACATTCCCCCTCCTTCAGCCGGTCAGACGCGTACCCGCCCGTTCGTCGACGGGCGCCAGCACGTCGATGACGTCGATCAGTGTGGCGCGGGCGCTGGCCCTGGGCCCCTCCCCTTCGTCGACCAACGATGCCACAACGGCCCCGTCGACGGCGCACACCAGCGCGGTGACCAGTTCGGCGCGCACCGAGCGGCCTGAGCGTTCCACCACCTCGACCACGGCGTCGGTGCGCTGCTGCAAGATGCGGCGTTGAATGTCGCGCAGCCCGGGCTGCCGGGCACAGGCGATGTAGCGCTCGTAGCGCGAGATCAGTTCCTCGATTCCGCGACGCTCCGTGGATTCCCCGAGCAACAGATCGACAAGGACGTCGGCGGTCGATTCGGCACCGCGACGCCGCCGTGAGAGCGCGGCCACACCGGCGCTGAGATGTTCGGCTTCCCGGGTTCCGATGTACTCGACAGCCTTCGCGATGAGGTCGTCGAGTGAGGAGAAGTAGTACGTCGTGGAGGCCAGCGGGAGGCCGGCACGACGCGCCACGGCCCGGTGCCGGACGGCGTCGAAACCGCCCTCACAGAGCAACTCAGCGGCCGCCCTGACGAGGGCGTACCGCCGACGCTCCCCTTTAGGAGTGACCGCTGCCGTCACCTTTAGCATCGTGCCAGCCGGGCACCCTCCACATCGGGCTTTCGGCCAATCATCAGGCTCTACTCAGGTTTTCCCGGCCGTAATTACCACCGCAACAATGCCACTGGCCGATGCCATTGTCGGGCGATGGCAAGATGGCCCGCATGCCCAACTTGACCCGTCGCGCAGTCCTGCGCCTCGGCGTCGGTGCGGCTGCCGGCGCCGCCGGTGCTGTAGCCCTCGCCTCTGCCCCTGTCTCATCGGCCGGCCCCGCGCCCGCCCCGACGTTCACCAGCGGCTCGTTCGAATCGTCGGCGCGTGGCGGGACGAGCACCAACTGGGCCATCGCGCGGCCGCCAGGACAGACCGGCAAACTCCGGCCGGTGATCGCCCTGCACGGCAAAGGGCAGGATGCCGCCGGCGTGATGGCCGGCGGAGTCGAACAGGGCTTGGCCGAGGCGGTGGCGGCCGGGCTGCCGCCGTTCGCCGTGGTCGCGGTCGACGGCGGCGGAAGCTATTGGCACAAACGAGCATCCGGTGAGGACTCGGGCGCGATGGTCCTCGACGAGCTGATCCCGATGCTGGCCGATCAGGGCCTGGACACCTCGCGGGTGGGATTCCTGGGCTGGTCCATGGGCGGCTACGGTGCGCTGCTGCTGGGTGCCCGGCTCGGGCCGGCACGCACCGCGGCGATCTGCGCAGTCAGCCCGGCGCTCTGGACGTCATCGGGAGCCGCTGCACCCGGCGCCTTCGACAGCGCAGCCGATTACGCCGCCAACAGTGTCTGGGCCCAGCCCGCGCTGGGATCGATCCCGATCCGGATCGATTGCGGCAACAGTGATCCGTTCCATTCGGCCACCAAGCAGTTCATCGCCGAGCTGCCCAATCCCCCGGCCGGCGGCTTCTCCCCCGGCGGGCATGACGGCAGCTTCTGGAGTTCGCAGCTGCCCGCCGAGATCGCTTGGATGGCACCGCTACTCGTCGCCTAGAGCGTGATCCGCCCTTCAGCGGCGGCCAGACCGATATCGGTGCGGAAGTGGCTACCCGGCAACCGGATCAACTTGGCGAGCGCGTATGCCGCATCGCGCGCGGCGGGCAGGTCCGCTCCGGTGCCGACCACCGAGAGCGCCCGGCCGCCCGAGGACACCACCTCGCCGTCCTCGCGGCGCGCGGTGCCGGCGTGCAGCACCCCGTCGGCTTCCGATCCATGAATGACGTCGCCGACGCGCGGCCGGCCCGGGTAATTCTCCGCGGCCACCACGACCGTCACGGCGTAGCCGTCTTGCCACTGCAGGTCACCGAATGCGGCGAGTTCGCCGGTGGCCGCGGCGTTCAGCAGCTGACCAAGTGGCGAATCAAGCAGGGCCAGAACAGATTGCGTTTCCGGGTCACCGAAGCGGCAGTTGAACTCGACCACAGCCGGGCCGTTCGATGTGATCGCCAAGCCGGCGTAGAGCAGACCCGAGAACGAGCTGCCCCGCGCAACCAGTTCTGCGGCAACGGGTTTGACGACCTCGTCGACGATCTGGTTCTTCACCGAATCCGGCAACCAGGGCAACGGGGCGTAGGCACCCATGCCACCGGTGTTCGGCCCGGTGTCTCCGTCGCCGACCCGCTTGAAGTCTTGCGCCGGCAGCAACGGCACGACGGTGGCGCCGTCGACCACGCAGAACAGTGACACCTCGGGGCCGTCGAGGAACGACTCCAGCAGCACCGGGTGCCCCGAGTCGAGCAGGCTGGCGGCATGCGCCCGGGCGGCGTCGCGATCGGCGCTGACCACCACGCCCTTACCGGCGGCCAGACCGTCGTCCTTGACCACCCAGGCGGCCTGACCGGCAGGCGGGCCGAAGCGGTCCAGCGCGGCGTCGAGGTGGGCCGGGTTGTCGACGATCTCACTGCTCGCGGTACGCACCCCGGCTGCGGCCATGACGTCCTTCGCGAATGCCTTCGAGCCCTCAATGCGGGCAGCGTCCTTGCTGGCGCCGAAGCAGGCGATGCCGGCGGCCCGCACGGCGTCGGCCACGCCGAGCACCAGCGGGACTTCCGGGCCGATCACCACGAGGTCGCTTTCCAGGCGCTCGGCAAGTTTCACCACGGCCTCGCCGGAGGTGATGTCGACGTCGTACTGATCGGCGATGGACTGGGTACCGGCGTTGCCGGGCGCCACCGCCAACTCGTCGACCTGCGGGTCGCGGCGCAGGGCCAGCAGCAGGGCGTGTTCACGGGCACCGGATCCGATAACGAGGACGCGCACGGTCGTAGCGTAGCGGGAAACCTGTGGGCATACACTTGACGCCACAGTGTATGGTCGACAGCAGAAATGTGCTCGCCGTCACACGAGGAGATGATCCGGCTTGACCACCATGAGTGCTTGCCCGTTCGGCGCCGGCTACGACTTCACCGATCCCGATGTCCTGCTCCGCGGAATCCCGGTGCGCGAGTTCGCCGAACTGCGCAAGACCGCGCCGGTGTGGTGGAACGAGCAGGATGAATCGATCTTCAATGACGGCGGCTACTGGGTGATCACCCGCCACGAGGACATCAAGACCATCTCCCGCGACGGCGGTGCGGTGTGGTCGACCAACGCCAAGGGCGCCGTCATGCGCCTGCCCGAAGGGGTGACCTCCGAACAACTCGACCTCACCAAGGCGCTGCTGATCAACCACGACGCGCCCGAGCACACCCGACTGCGCAAGCTGGTGTCGCGTCTGTTCACGCCGCGTTCGGTGGCAGCCCTGGAAGAGAAGCTGGCGGTGGCGGCCCGCGACATCGTGGCGGCGGCGGCCAAGAAGGACAGCGGCAATTTCGTCGATGACATCGCGATGAGCCTGCCGCTGCTGGCCATCGCGGACCTGATCGGCGTGCCCGAGGAAGACCGCGAGAAGCTCTTCCACTGGACGAACGCCATCATGAACACCGACGATCCGGATTTCGACGCCGATCCGACGATGGCCAACGCCGAACTGATGGGCTACGCCTACACCATGGCCGAGCAGCGCCGGCAGTGCCCGGCCGACGACATCGTGACCCGACTCGTGCAGGCCGACGTCGACGGAGACTCGCTCGGCGAGGTGGAATTCGCGTTCTTCGTGATCCTGCTGGCCGTGGCCGGCAACGAGACCACCCGCAATGCCATGACGCACGGCATGAACGCATTCCTCGAAAACCCGGACCAGTGGGAGCTTTTCAAGCGCGAACGCCCGGAGACCGCGGTCGACGAGATCATCCGCTGGGCCACCCCGGTGCACTGCTTCCAGCGCACCGCCCTGGTCGACACCCAGATCGGCGATGTGACGGTGAAAGCCGGGCAGCGCGTCGGCCTGTTCTACAGCTCGGCCAACTACGACGAAGAAGTCTTCGAGTCGCCCTTCACCTTCGACATCCTGCGCAATCCCAACCCGCACCTGGCTTTCGGCGGCAACGGCGCGCACTACTGCATCGGCGCCAACCTGGCACGGATGGAGATCAAGCTGATGTTCAACGAGATCGCCGATCAGATCCCCGACATCGCCAAACTCGGTGAGCCACAACGCCTGCGGTCCGGATGGATCAACGGCGTCAAGGACCTGCCGGTCTCCTACCACCGTTGACCGCTGGTTGACCAGCAGCGTGCTTCATTCGTTGTTCTAGGATTCGCCCATGCGAACGCACGGGTGGTCCGGCTCGGCGCCGGCCACCGACGACGAGGCGATTGCCCGCATCCTGGCCGCGGCCGGGAAGGCGATCGATGAGCGGGGAGCGGACTTCTCGATCGCCGATGTGGCCCGCACCCTCGGCGTCACCCGCCAGACCGTGTACCGCTATTTCCCGAGCACCGACGCCCTGCTGGTGGCGGCCGCGGTCCATGCGGCCGGCGACTTCCTGGACCGGTTGGCCGCCCACATCAAGGGCATGACCGATCCGGTGGAGGCGGTCACCGAGTCCATCGCGACCTCGCTGGCGTGGCTGCCCCAGGACAAGCACATCGGTTTGCTCGTGGCTCCCGGACGCGCGAACGCCCACACCGAGTCGGTGACCTCGGATGTGGCGGTCGACTTTGCCCGCGCCATGCTGCACAAGATGGATGTCGACTGGGCTGAGCTCGGGTACACCGACGCCGAACTCGACGAGCTCGCCGAGCACGTACTGCGGATCATCCAGTCGTTCGTCATCGACCCGGGCCGGCCTCCGCGCACCGGAGCGGCCCTGCGCAGCTACCTGACGCGCTGGGTCGGCTCGGCGGTGGCGAGCGGACACGTGGCATCCGAGAGGCCCTCGAAGGGGGTCTGAACCGGCACGGAGCGTCAGGGCCGTTCGAAATGCTGGTAGTCGACCGGGTCACGCCAATGCCCACCCCACCCCCAGCCGCGCTCGGCGAAGGCCCGCACCACTACGTCACCGTCGCGGATCATCCCCTGATCGGTACGGGTGCGGTCCAGGTACGCGCGCGCGGTGACCGGCTGCAAGTCACCGGAAGCCGAGATGTACGGGTTGACCAGCGGGTTGATGTCGACCGCACGACCGTAGGCGTGCAATGACCACGATCCACTCGGCAACGGCCGGCAATTGAACGCCGAAGTGTTGTTGTCCTCCATCGACAGCTCATCGGCAGCGCCGGGATAGTGGTCCACCGTGCGCATCTTCTCGATCGGGAATCGCGCCGAGTACAGGTCCCCGAAGATCTCGATGACCTCGCTGACCACGTCACGGTTTACCACCAACTCACCGCGATGCGAACGGCCATCAAAGCCGATGTACGACAGGGCGATTCGGCGAAGCTCAGTAGGCAGCACCGGGCATCCCGGCCGCCAGGCGGCACCCAGCACGGTCGCGTCCACCGGCTGAACGCGCGCGGGTTGCTCCGGCTGCGGATTCTGCGGCGCGGTGGCGACAGTCCCCGGCACCGGCACCGCGTCCGGTGCACCGCCGGCACACGCCACCGTGCACCCGGTGAACAGGCCCACCACGAGGGCACATACGCGGACGGTTGCGATGCCCACCCCCGCGACTCTAGATCGCGAAACTGGCAAATCGGTGGCCGGGAAATTGGCGTCCGAGCGGCCCTCTGCCCGGAATTAGACTGGATTTCTCGATCCAGCCGGGGGTGAGCTGTGGGGGCACTCGACACCTTCTACACGACGTGGTCGCAGGCGCGCACCACGTTCGGCGAGGGCGTTCCGCCGACGGGCGAGGCGTTCGACGGCAGCGCACAGCTTCGCCAGATGCAATCCACGATCGAGTCCGCAGCGCCCGACGACCGATGGCAGGGCACGGCCTCACAGGCCTACGCGGCAAAGAACGCGCAGCATGCCGCCGTCTACGGCAAGCTCGCGGATCTCGATCAGCGCATGGCGGCCGAAGTCAGCCGGGCAGCCGGGGTGGTCAGCGCCGGCCGGCAGAATCTTGAGCAAACCCAGAGTTGGGTGAGCAGCATGGACGCGTCTATCCCGCCCGGCAAGACCGGCGACATCATGCGGGCGATCCTCGCCAGCAAGGGCATCGGCCAGATCAGCGACGTCATCACGCAATCGACCGGAGAGATGAATGAGATCGGTCGACGCATCGAGGGCATCCGCAAGGAATACGACGCGATCGCAGCAGAAGGCGACAAAGAAGGAAAGCCGGCACAGCTAGGAGGCTTTCCTGAGGGTGATCCACCGCCGGTAGATCCACTCGACGAGATCAAGCGCAAGTACCAGGTCGACGAGGACCCGGACGGAGCACTCGACTGGGAGCCTGGTTGGCCGTACAACTTGGCTACCAAGCCCATGCATGTCACCGCTACAGAAGCGCGGATGTTGGAAAACCTCAGCCCGGCAGCTCTCTGGGATCTGAACCAGACCAAGAAAGCAGCAGAGGCTGAAGCCAAAGCCCGCTTTCCCCCGCAAAACGGCCCCAACGATACGGCCGACAATCACACCGATGCGTTCCGGCATGCATATTGGAACGCTCTGATGACACAACGATTTGGCGAAGAATGGACACAGGACTTCGCGACGGCTCACGAGCGACTCCCCAGCAACCCCTCGACCGCGGAAGCCATGGACTTGTACAACAACCAAATCGGTAGAGATATCGCCAGGGCCAACCTGAATGCCACCCCCGCGCAGTTGGCAAACCTGGTCGAACAAGCAGTGAACAGAGGAGACACGGTCGTGGTTGCACCGAACAGTGGTGGCGAAAGACTGGCTTGGAGCGATACCGTCCCCGAGGGCGGGGCAGGCACGACGTCGAAGTCAACCATTCCGGGGCAGGCACCGAATCCGACCGGCGCAGGCCCTGGTGGAGTTTATGACCCAGGCGAGCCGGGAGGCTATGGGACATCCGCGGGAGGGTATTGACGTGGCAACGTTGTCGCCGATGCGTACTGCACTCAGCGTATTGATTCTGTGCATTCTCCTGACAAGTTGCGGACTGATACAGCAAGCGATGAGGCAATCGATGGACGTCGACTACAACGATCAGCGTATGAATAAAGGGCTGGCCCATCTTGTCGAGACCAACGCGAAGGCAAAACTCCGCGAATTCACCTCGTGGGACTGGGACGAAGTCCACCTGTTCCACGAATACACTGAGCGCGAGTTCATCGAGGAAACCGTTGGCGCGCCGGTCATCCAAAGTGACTTCTTTGAGTCGAAGGCCAGTCTGCTCGTCTTCGAGGACGGCGGGCAGCCGGTCAAAGCCGTCGGCATTCCCGGAGACTTCCTGAGGGGTGACAACTACCGCGTCAGCTTCCCGGCCGATGCGGTGCTGGATCCGCAAGGTGGCGGATATCTCACACTGACTGTGCCTGCCGGCTAGCTGCCATGCGATGAAACACCAGAGCCGGCCGGACTCGGGAGTGGCATGCCCTGCGCCGCCCGCCCCGTGGCATGTCAGGTCAGAGAAAGCGACCGCGGCGAACCGCACTTTCGCAGTTGTCTTCTGTGGCCTCACACTGCTGGCCGCAGCCTGCACCACGGTCTCGTCGACATCACCGTCGCCGGCACCGAGTGATGTTGCGCCAGCTGTGCTCTCCGTCGAAGAAGTACGAAGTATCTCTGGGGTCGCCGGATTTCATGAAGTACTGGAACTGGCGGCTACCGCCCCGTCTGCGGTCCCGAACACACCTGAAACGTGTCGTCCAGTGTTCGACCCGCCCGCAGTCTTTGGCACTGACTGGAAACAGTTCCGCACCGTCGGCTATGCCACGCTGATTGACGCGCCGACGCTCCCCATCATGGCGGATGTCCGCCAGACAATTGCCGTCTACCCGGACGCGGCGACCGCACAGGAAACATTTGACCGGCTCACAACGGCGGTACCCGGCTGCATCAAGACGGGTACCGGGTACTACCGCCGCACGGCGGACAGCCCCGACCCAAATACCCTGCTACTCAACAGTGAACACGCCGACGGGGCCTACAGCGCGTACCGGCTCACCGGTACTGCGCTGATCAACTCGAGCGCCCTCGGCCTACCAGACAGCGAGCGGGTCGCTCTGGAGATACTCGACCGTCTCGAACAGGCGGAACGGGGTTGAGGTGGCGAACGCGATAGTCGGACTCCCATGCTGAGGTCAAAATTGGCGCGGGCGATGCTGATCGCCCTCTTGCTCTGCGCCTCCCTGACCGGCTGCGATCTGGCCAGACAGGCGATGAGGCAGTCAATGGATATCGACTACAACGACCAGAAGCTCAACGACGGCCTGGAAAGCCTTCTGCACGAGAAGAAGACAGGCCGACTCAACGAGTTCACCAGCTGGGATTGGGACGAGGTGCACCTGTTCCACGAAAACTCCGAACGGAAATTCATCGAAAAGACCGTTGGCGCACCCGTAATCAAGGACCGCTTCTACAACTCGAAAGCCAGCCTGCTGATCTTCGAACTCAACGGAAAACCGGTCAAGGCCGCCGGAATCAGCGGCGACTACCTACGCGGTGAGAACTTCCGGGTGACCTGGCCGACCGACGTGGTGCTGCGACCGGAGGGTGGCGGCTACCTGACGCTGACGCTGCCCTGACAACTGCGATATCGCATGTGATATCGCAGTTGCAGACCGTATCGCTCGGCTAGCGCGGCGATCCACTTACACCACGGTCAACGGCAACGACTTCCGCGGTTCGAACACGAACGACGCGCCACCGCTGAACTTCGTCACCGCGACCTCATCGAATTCCTTTGCCGCGGTCTCGGTTTCGATCACCCGAGCGGTCCATTCCGCATCCGATCCGATAACCTCGACGGACAGATGCGGGTTGACGGCGGCGACGACAGCCTGCAGCGGCCGGGTCTCGGCCGGCCCGGTCAGCGCCACCCAGGACCCGTCCTCGTGCGCCGGCGAGCGCCGCACCGACACCGTGTCCGGACCGAACTCGGCATCGATGTACGCCGAGGGATTGAACAACGGATGCAGCTCGAGGACCCGCATAGCCCCCTCGATGCCGCCGGGCAGATCGAGCGCACGGTGAATACGCTCGGCGCCCAGTCCGGCCACGCCGATCAGCTGCTTGGTGCAGATCTCGGTGGCCAGTTCGGTGTTCGCCCCAGCCCGGGCACCCACCGCGAGAATGAACGACAGGTTCAGCAGGTGCATCTGCAGGCACACCTCGTCGGCGATGCGGACCAGCGCCGAGTGCGAGAACGCCGCGAAGTCGAAGTCCGACAGCAGCGGCCCCGAATAGTCGGACGCCCCCTCATCGGAAGGATCGATCGGGTCCAGAACCGTTTGAGCAGCCCGGGTCCGGCCGATCACCTCGAGCGTCGGGATGTCATCGACCTCCGGATAGGACTCGTCGATGATGACGGTCCAGGCGCAGTGTGGCTGCCGGTCAGCGGGGGTCCGGGGCGGCCGGTGGATGGGACGCACCTGGCATTTGCGGTTGGTGGCCAGCGCGGTGGCATCGAAGGTCGGGTCCTCGATGTCGTGGCACATGCCACGCACGTAATCCTCGCCCATCGGCTCGACGTCGAGCAGCGCACCGCAGTGATCGAGGTGGAACTCGCCGTGCCAGCGGTCATGAACCGTGTAGCGGAAATCCATGAACTGCGGCGGGGCGCCGATGTCGAGCTGCAAGCCCTTGAAGATGGTGATGACGTCGACGCCCTCGTACTTGAGCGCCTTCTGCATCCGCCTGGTGTAGATCGGGCTGGACGCCGCCCACTCCTCGATAGCGATCTGCAGCATTTCCGGTCGGCCGAAATTGCTGATGCACCAGGCCATCCCGGAGCGGTCGATCATCTGGCCCATGAGCAGCAGCTCAGGTACCAGCTTGACCAGCTCATCGCGGGTCAGCGAGGCATACCTACTTGTCATCGAGCTCGCTCCCGGTGTTCATCTTGACCGCGGCGTTCACATTGGCGCGCCGGTCCTCATCAAGCCCCTTCTCGGCGGCCTTGCGGCGCTTGGCCACAACCTTGGACACGGTTCCGTTGAGCCCGGACCCGAGCGGGAAGCCCAGATACTGGGTGAGGAAGATGGCGATGTCCTTGAGCTCTTCCTCGGTGAACTCACCGTTGAGCAGCGCGGCGTTCACCTGGATCTCGGCGAGATCCTGCGAGCCGACGGCGGTCACCGCGGACAACGTCATCAGCCGCTTCTCACGCATCGACAGTCCGGGCTTGGTCCAGATGGTGCCGAACAGGTGGTCGACGGTCAGATCGAAGTACGGATCTCCTTCGATGTTCGGCATCTCCCAGCCGTAGACCTCGTTCATCTTGGCCAGGCCCTTGGCGCGCAACTCGTCCATCGAAAGTTCTCCTAGTCGTTCTTGTGCGGTACGCCGAGGCCCTCTGCGAGCCGCTGCAAGGCCACCTGGGCCAACGGAAGGTCCACTCCCACAACGTCACCCAGTCCGAGGGCCAGGCTCAGATCCTTCTCCCCCAGTCCGCGGGTGTGGGTGAACGCATCGTAGAGCCAATGATCCGGGGTCAGCTCGGCCATGTTGTCGCGCACGATGATGGCGCCCGGCCCGCTGGTCAGCGCATCGGTATGACGCACCACCCGGCCCAGCGCACCCAGGTCCAGCCCGGCCGCCTCGGCCAGCTTCATCGCCTCGCATGCCGCTGCGTACGAGGTGAAGGTCAGCATGTTGCGGGCCAGTTTCATCCGGGTGCCTGCGCCGGGCTCACCGGCGTGGATCACCATCGAGCCGAACTGCTTGAGCGCCGGCTTGATCCGCTCGTAGACGGGCCGCTCGGCGCCCACCATGATGGCCAGCTCACCCTTCTCGGCGGCTACGCCGCCACCGCTGACCGGGGCGTCGACGATATGGATGCCCTGCGGCCGGTAATGCTCGGCGAGCTCGGCCGCGGTGGTGTCGCTGATCGTCGAGTGGATCACGATCACGGTGTCCGGCTTGACCTTTGGTGCCAGGTCCGCGATCACCGAACGCACCTGCTCGTCGTTGAGCACCGTGATACTGATGATGTCCGCATCGGCAACACCAGTGACGTCGTCCGCCAGCGTCGCGCCGAGCTCCGCGAAAGGCTCCATGGATTCGGCGCGCACATCGAATACCGTGAACCCGCCAGGCCATTCGGCCAGGCGCTTGGCCATCGGGGCACCCATGTTGCCCAGGCCGATGTAGCCGTATCGCTGCTGAGTCATGACCGGATGATCTGTCCGCCGTCGACGTTGAAGATCTGGCCGGTGATCCACTTGGCCTGATCGCTCAACAGGAACAGGCACATCCCGACCAGATCCTCCGGCTGGCCCATGCGGGACAACGGGATTCCCTTGACGATGTCGGCGACCATCTCCTGAGGGGTGGTGGTCCGGTTGGCCTCGGTGTCGATCGGACCCGGCGCAATCGCGTTGATGCGGATGTTCTGCCCGCCGAGCTCACGCGACAGCTGCTGGGTGAGACCGTTGATGCCGACCTTGGCCAGGCCGTAGTAGTTGGCGTACAGCCAGGCCGCGGTCGAGGACTGGTTGACGATCGCGCCGCCACCACGCTTGGCCATCTTGCGGTACACCGCGCGGGTGCACACCAGCGCGCCGTCGAGGTTCACGCTCATGAACTTCTTGTAGTAATCCCAGTCGACGGTGAGCAGGAAGTCGAGCTTCATGCCGCCGAAGATCGCGGCGTTGTTGACCAGGTAGTCGATGCCGCCGAACTCCGAAAGGGTCTGCGCCGCCATGTCCTTGGCCGAGTCGATGTCGGAGACGTCGACCCGCACCGCGAGCGCGTTGCCGCCCTCGCCCTTGATGCCGTCGGCGACCTTCTGGGCGCCTTCGGTGTTGATGTCGGCCACCACGACCGCCGCGCCCTCACGCGCCAGCGCCTCGGCGTACGCCTGGCCGATACCGCCACCGGCCCCGGTGACGATGGCCACTTTGTTGTCGAACTGTCCCATCAAGATCTCCTCAGTCGTCTAGTTCGCGAGCGTCGCGACGCACTTGATTTCGGTGTATTCCTCGAAGCCGGCCAGGCCCATCTCGCGGCCGACTCCGGACTGCTTGTAGCCGCCGAACGGTGCATCGGCCGAGTACCAGATGCCACCGTTGACGTTGACGGTGCCGACGCGCATCCGCGAGGCCACCGCCTGGGCGCGGGCGTCGTCGCCGGAGAACACGGTGCCCGACAGGCCGTACGGCGAATCGTTGGCGATCCGCACGGCGTCGTCGTCACCGTCATGCGCGATGACGGTCAGCACCGGCCCGAAGATCTCCTCGCGGGACACCCGGGCGTCGTTGTCCAGGCCGGCGATCACGGTCGGCTCGATGAAGAACCCGGTGTCCAAGTCCGCGGGACGCCCACCGCCGCACGCGAAGCGGCCGCCCTCCTGCAGAGCGAGATCCAGATAGGACTGCACCCGGTCGCGCTGACGGGCAGAGATCAGCGGGCCGCACACCGTGCGCTTGCTGTTCGGGTCACCGGGCTTGATCCTGCCCAATGTTGCTGCCGCGGCCTCGACAGCCTCGTCGTAGCGGGCCCGCGGCACCACCAGCCGCGTGGTGATCGCGCAGCCCTGCCCGGCGTGCATGGCCACCGTGAAGGCCGCCATCGAGCAGGCTCCGGCCAGGTCGGCGTCGTCGAGCACCAGGAACGCCGACTTGCCACCCAGCTCCAGGAACACCTTCTTGAGCGTCAGTGCCGCGTCGGTCATCACCGCACGTCCGGTCGCGGTCGACCCGGTGAACGAAACCATGTCCACCCGCGGATCTTTGGACAGCAACGCGCCCACCGAGTGATCGCTGGAGGTGACGACGTTGATCACCCCGGCCGGGAAGTCGGTCTGCTCGGCGATGATCTGACCGATGGCCGCGGCCGCCCATGGCGTGTCCGGGGCGGGCTTGAGGATCAGGGTGTTGCCTGCTGCCAGCGCCGGGCCGACCTTGGCCAGGTTGATCTGGTGCGGGAAGTTCCACGGGGTGATCGCGCCGACGACACCGACGGCCTCCCGGGCGATCTTGCGGTTGGTCGGGATGCCCTGCGGGGTGGCGTAGCCGAGATCGGTTGTCCACTCGTAGCTCTCGGCAGTGTCGGCCGAGAAGGCCAGATCGTCGATCGGACCTTCCAGCTGCGCGCCGGCCGTGAGCATGCGCGGGGCACCCACCTCGGCGATGGTCAATTCCCGTAATTCCTCGATATTTTCGCGCAACGCATCACGCAACTGCCGCAGACAGCGCACCCGCAGCGCGGTGTTCGTCGACCAGTCGGTGTCATCAAAGGCCCGACGCGCGGCGTTAATGGCATTGCCCATGTCCTCGGTGTTGGCGTCGGCGGCAACGCCGAGCACCTCCTCGGTGGCGGGGTTGACGGTCTCGAATGCTCCGCCACCGCCGGCGACGAGCTTGCCGTCGATCAGCAGTTGACTCTGGCGATCGGCCAGTACCGGCATCGGTGAACTCCACTTCACGAATTCTGGACAACTGTCCGGCTGTCTCGTCTCGAACGATAGCCGCAGACAATGTCGAGCCGCAAGGGCGTACCCCATCGGACCGCAGACGACACCAGAACGCGCAGTTCATTATGGCCTTCCACGGTCCACACTTGCCCAACTGCGGCATCGTCCGATAACTTGGACATGTGTCCAGCGATACGGTGTCCGCAGTCACAGAACCAGCTCCGGAGCCAGGCAAGGAGGCGCCGCGCAACCGCCGGCAGGAGGAGACCTTCCGCAAGGTCCTGACCGCCGGAACCGAGATGCTGCGCGAATCGTCCTACGCCGATCTGACGGTGCGTGCGGTCGCCGCACGCGCCGGGGTCGCACCTGCCACGGCCTACACGTACTTCTCGTCGAAGAACCACCTGATCGCCGAGATGTACCTGGACCTGGTTCGCCAGTGCCCGTACTTCACCGACGTGAACGACTCCATGACCACCCGCGTCGACAAGGCGTTGCGTGCACTGACCCTCGTCGTCGCCGACGAACCCGAGGTCGCGGCCGCCTGCACCACAGCCCTGCTGGGCGGCGGCACCGACCCGGCGGTACGCAAGGTGCGGGACCGCATCGGCGCCGAGATCCACAAACGCATCCGTTCGGCCGTCGGGCCCGATGCCGATTCCCGGATCGTCTCCGCCCTGGAGATGACGTTCTTCGGCGCGCTGGTCAATGCAGGTAGCGGCGCCTTCACCTACCACCAGATCGCCGACCGATTGACCTACGTGGTCGGACTCGTCTTGGGAGAAGACAAATGACCTTGAGAGAAGTCGAGCTGATCCTCGACCCGTACGACTACGACTTCCACGAAGACCCGTACCCGTACTACCGCCGCCTGCGCGACGAGGCCCCGCTTTACCGCAACGACGAGCTGAAGTTCTGGGCCCTGTCCCGGCACAAGGACGTGGTCGCCGGATTCCGTAACAGCGTCGCGCTCTCCAACAAGCACGGTGTCGCCCTGGACCCGATCTCACGCAACGACGAGGCCCACCGGGTCATGTCGTTCCTGGCACTGGACGATCCAGCCCACCTGAGGCTTCGCACCCTGGTGTCCAAGGGCTTCACCCCGCGGCGCATCCGCGAGCTGGAGGGCCGGGTCACCGAGATCGCCGTGCAGCATCTGGATGAGGCGCTGCAGAGCAACAGCTTCGATTACGTCGACGATTTCGCGGGCAAGCTGCCGATGGACGTCATCTCCGAGCTGATGGGCGTGCCCGCTGAGGACCGGGTGCGCATCCGCGCGCTGGCCGACGGTGTCATGCACCGCGAGGACGGTATCGCCGACGTGCCTGAATCGGCCATCACGGCCTCGGGCGAGCTGCTGGTCTACTACGCCGACATGGTCAAACAA
Organism: Mycobacterium sp. DL99; assembly: GCF_004762045.1. GTDB lineage: Bacteria > Actinomycetota > Actinomycetes > Mycobacteriales > Mycobacteriaceae > Mycobacterium. Next base: position 1,051,559 of record NZ_SJOM01000007.1, on the reverse strand, counting down.
CGGCGCAAGCGGCTCACCGACGATCTGACCTCGGCGCTGGTGGAGGCCGAGATCGACGGCGACAAGCTCACCGACGACGAGATCATGGCGTTCCTGTTCCTGATGGTGGTCGCCGGCAACGAGACCACCACGAAACTGCTTGCCAATGCCGCATATTGGGGTTTCAAGAACCCCGATCAGCTGGCCCCGGTGTTCGACGACCACGACCTGATCCAGCCGTGGATCGAGGAGACGCTGCGGTACGACACGTCCAGTCAGATCCTGGCCCGGGCGGTCGTCGAGGACATGACGTTCTACGACACCACGGTCCCGGCCGGAGATGTGCTGGTGCTGTTGGCCGGCTCGGCCAACCGCGACGAGCGGGTCTTCGAAAACCCAGACCAGTACCAGATCGGCCGTGACATCGGCTCGAAGCTGGTGAGTTTCGGCAGTGGCGCCCACTTCTGCCTGGGCGCGCACCTGGCCCGCATGGAGGCACGGGTGGCGCTGACCGAGTTGTTCAAGCGAATCCGCGGATACGAAGTGGATGAATCCGCGGCCGTGCGAGTGCATTCCAGTTCCGTACGAGGATTCGCGCACCTGCCCATTGCGGTGTCCCACCGTTGAAGCCCATCACAGTAAAGGCACGTTAAATGGCCCGTTTCGAACCCCATCCCGACCGCCGACCGGCCATCGTGGCCGGCGCGTCGTCCGGCATCGGCGCCGCCACGGCGACCGAACTGGCCGCACACGGTTTCCCGGTCGCCCTCGGTGCACGCCGCGTCGAGAAATGCCAGGAGTTGGTCGAGAAGATCAAAGCCGACGGTGGCGAGGCGATTGCGCTCCCACTCGACGTGACCGACGCCGATTCGGTCAAGTCGTTCGTGCACGGTGCCACCGAGGCGCTCGGGGACATCGAGCTGCTGGTGGCCGGTGCCGGTGACACCTACTTCGGCCAGCTCCACGAGATCAGCACCGACGAGTTCGAGAATCAGATCCAGATTCACCTCATCGGCGCCAACCGCCTTGCCACCGCGGTGCTCCCGGGCATGGTCGAGCGCCGCCGCGGTGACATCATCTTCGTCGGCTCTGATGTGTCCCTGCGGCCGCGGCCGTACATGGGCGGCTACGGCGCCGCCAAAGCCGGCCTGCTGGGCATGGCCAAGACCCTCCAGATGGAACTGGAGGGCACCGGTGTGCGCGCCTCGGTCGTCCATCCCGGGCCCACCAAGACCGCCATGGGCTGGAGCGCGCCGATGGACAAGGTCGGCGAGATGCTGGAGGACTGGGCCAAGTGGGGTCAGGCCCGCCACGACTACTTTTTGCGCGCAGCTGATCTCGCGCGGGCCATCACCTTCGTCGCGGAAACCCCCCGCGGCGGCTTCATCGCCGAACTGGAGATTCAGCCCGAGGCGCCGCTGGCCGACGTCACGGATCGCCAGAAGCTGAGAGTGGAAGGCTGAGAACGCAAATGACGAGCTCCGAACTCAAAGAAGTACAGCGCGTCTCCGGAGGCGCCGAGGAACACGGCCACCTCGAGGAGTTCCGCACCGACCCGATCGGCCTGATGAAGCGCATCCGCGAGGAGTGCGGTGACGTCGGCTGGTTCCAGCTCGCCGACAAGCAGGTCCTGTTGCTGAGCGGCGCCGAGGCCAACGAGTTCTTCTTCCGCTCCAGCGATTCGGACCTCAACCAGGCCGAGGCCTACCCGTTCATGACCCCGATCTTCGGTGAGGGCGTGGTGTTCGACGCTGATCCGGAGCGCCGGGCCGAGATGTTGCACAACACCGCGCTGCGCGGTGAGCAGATGAAGGGCCACGCCGCGACGATCGAGCGGCAGGTCCGCGGGATGATCGAGAACTGGGGCGACAGCGGCGAAATCGACCTGCTCGACTTCTTCGCCGAGCTGACCATCTACACCTCGACGGCCTGCCTGATTGGCGAGAAGTTCCGCAGCCAGCTCGATTCGCGGTTCGCCAACTACTACCACCTGCTCGAGCGCGGCACCGATCCGCTGTGCTACGTCGACCCCTACCTGCCGATCGAGAGCTTCCGCATCCGCGACGAGGCCCGGGCCAACCTGGTGGAGCTGGTGCAGGAGGTGATGAACGGCCGGATCGCCAATCCGCCCACCGACAAGAGCGATCGGGACCTGCTCGACGTGCTGGTGTCCATCAAGGACGAGGAGGGCAATCCGCGCTTCTCGGCCAATGAAGTCACCGGCATGTTCATCTCACTGATGTTCGCCGGCCACCACACCAGCTCTGGGACCTCGTCTTGGACGCTGATCGAACTGCTGCGCCATCCGGACTTCTACGCCAAGGTCCAACAGGAGCTCGACGACCTCTACGCCGACGGCCAAGAGGTGAGTTTCCATGCGCTGCGCCAGATTCCGAACCTGGACAATGCGCTCAAGGAGACCCTGCGGCTGCATCCCCCGCTGATCATCCTGATGCGGGTGGCCCAGGACGAGTTCGAGGTGGCCGGCCACCCGATCCACAAGGGCCAGATGGTGGCGGCCTCACCGGCGATCTCCAACCGAATCCCCGAGGACTTCCCCGACCCGGATGCCTTCGACCCCGACCGGTACGAGAAGCCGCGCCAGGAAGACCTCATCAACCGGTGGACCTGGATCCCGTTCGGGGCCGGCAAGCACCGCTGCGTCGGGGCGGCGTTCGCCCAGATGCAGATCAAGGCGATCTTCTCGGTCTTGTTGCGCGAGTACGAGTTCGAGATGGCACAGGCGCCCGAGACCTACCAGAACGACCATTCGAAGATGGTGGTGCAGCTGGCCCGGCCGGCCAAGGTTCGCTACCGGAAGCGGGTTTAGGAGCGCACCCATGGGTTGCTACCGCGTTGAGGTCGATGAGGATCTGTGCCAGGGCCACGCCATGTGTGAGCTCGAAGCCCCGGACGTGTTCCGGGTTCCCAAACGCGGCACCGTCGAGATCCTCGATCATGAGCCACCCGACGAGCTCCGTGGAGCCGTCGAGATGGCCGTCGAGATGTGTCCCACCCAAGCACTATTCATCAAAGAGAAGGAATGACAATGGCGTCACGCGAAGAATTGGAAGCCTGGTCGGATCGCTGGCTCAAGGCCAACCAGGAGGCCGAGACGGCCGGTGACTGGAAGCCGCTGGCCGACTTCTACACCGAAGATGCCACCTACGGCTGGAACATCGGCCCCAAGGAAGACGTGATGTGCGTCGGCCGCGACGAGATCCGCGACGTGGCGCTGGGGTTGGAGATGGAGGGCCTGGAGAACTGGGTCTACGAGTACCAGCGGGTGCTGATCGACGAGAAGCAGAACGAGATCGTCGGATTCTGGAAACAGATCGCCAACAAGGGCGACGGCACCACGAGCGAGATCTACGGCATCGGAGGCAGCTGGTTCCGGCTCAACGACGAGCTGCTCATCGAGTGGCAGCGGGACTTCTTCGATTTCGGCCACGTCCAGAAGGCGTTCATGGATCTGATCACCTCTGGCGATCTCACCCCCACCATGCAGAAGCGCATCGAGCGTTCGGTGGCCGGCGAGAAACTGCCCGGTTACTACCCGCTCGGCGAAGCCCCGGTGAAGATCTGGTAGTCCCTTGCCAAGCGGTTGCTTGGGGGTGGGTGTGACGCATGCAACTAATGGCTCTAGTCTGTGATCACCGGCTCTAGTGGAAGGCACATGTCGATGAAGACAAAAGGCGCTCTCATCTGGGAGTTCAACCAACCGTGGACGATCGAGGAGATCGAGATCGGTGACCCCGTCAAGGACGAGGTCAAGATTCAGATGGAAGCCTCGGGCATGTGCCATTCCGACCACCACCTGGTGACCGGCGACATCCCGATGGCAGGGTTCCCGGTGCTCGGCGGCCACGAGGGTGCCGGCATCGTGACCGAGGTCGGCCCGGGCGTCGACCACATCCAGCCCGGCGACCACGTCGTGCTGTCGTTCATCCCGTCCTGCGGTGAATGTCCGGCGTGTCAGGAGGGCCTGCGCAACCTGTGCGATCTGGGCGCAGGCCTGCTGGCCGGCACCGCCGTCTCCGACGGCACCCACCGCATCCACTCCGTCAAGACCGGCCAGCCCGTCATCCCGATGACTCTGCTGGGCACGTTCAGCCCGTACATGGTGGTGCACAAGAGCTCGGTCGTGAAGATCGATCCGTCCATCCCGTTCGAGGTGGCCTGCCTCGTGGGTTGTGGTGTCACCACCGGCTACGGCTCGGCCGTGCGCAGCGGTGACGTCCGCCCCGGCGACGACGTCGTGATCGTCGGTGTCGGCGGTGTCGGCACCGGTGCCCTGCAGGGTGCGCTGGCCGCCGGTGCACGCAACGTCTTCGCCGTCGACCCGGTCGAGTTCAAGCGTGACAATGCGCTGAAGTTCGGTGCCACCCACGCCTACCCCGACATCTTCTCGGCGATGGCAGGCGTCGCCGAGGTCACCCACGGCCGGATGGCGCACAAGACCATCGTCACCGTCGGTGAGCTCAAGGGCGAGGACATCGACCACTACATGAACATCACCGCCAAGGGCGGCACCGTGGTCGCCACCGCGGTCGCCAACATGGCCAGCAACGACGTGAAGCTCAACCTGTCGATGCTGACGCTGCTGCAGAAGCGCCTGCAGGGCACCATCTTCGGCGGCGGCAACCCGCACCACGACATCCCGCAGCTGCTGAGCATGTACAAGGCGGGCCGGTTGAACCTCGACGACATGGTCACCCGGCAGTACAAGCTCGAGCAGATCAACGACGGCTACGCCGACATGCTCGAGGGTCGCAACATCCGCGGCGTCATCCGCTACACGGACGCCGATCGGTAACCACTCTGCGTTTTGTGGAGCCGCAGCCGTAGCGAGAACGGCCGCGGCTCCACAACTCGGTGTGAAAGGAACACATGACCGAGACATCCACTGAGACACCTGTCGTCGTCGCTTCGCGGTCGTCGTGGAAATGCGTGCAATCCGGTGACCGCGAGGGCTGGCTGGCCCTCATGGCCGATGACATCCTGGTCGAGGACCCGATCGGCGAGGCCGTCACCAACCCCGACGGCACCGGCGTGCGCGGCAAGGAAGCCCTCGGCGCCTTCTACGACGCCAACATCGGGCCCAACGAGCTGACCGTCACGTGCGAGGAGACGTTCCCGTCCAGCTCGCCGAACGAGATCGCCTACATCCTGGTGCTGCGCACCAAGTTTCCCAACGGGTTCACCGCCACCGTGCGCGGTGTCTTCACCTACAAGGTGAACGACGAAGGCCTGATCACCAACCTGCGCGGCTACTGGAACCTGGAAGCCATGGTCTTCGCGCAGGAAGAGAACTGACCAGCGGCGCGCTCGCCGGCCGCGGCGCGATCGTGGTCGGCGGCACCCGCGGCATCGGCCTGGCCGTTGCCGAACTCCTGTCCGCCCAGGGTGCGGGCGTGGTGGTCAACGGACGCGACGCCGACGCAGCACACGCTGCAGCACAGCGGATTTCCGGCGTCCCCCACGCCGGTTCACCCGCCGACCCGCAGGTGGCCGACGCGCTCGTCGACACCTGTGTGACCGAGTTCGGCCGCGTCGACATCCTGGTCAACTGTGCCGGTACCGCAGAACCGGCCGGGTCTTCCATTCTGAATGTCACCAGCACCGAATTTCGCGAGCTGCTCGACGCGCACCTGGGCACGGTGTTCGAGACCTGCCGTGCGGTCGCACCGAAGATGGTGGCCCAAGGGGGCGGCACCATCGTCAACACCAGTTCCTTCGCCTTCCTCGGCGATTACGGCGGCAGCGGCTATCCGGCGGGCAAGGGTGCGGTCAACGGACTGACGCTGGCCATCGCCGCCGAGCTCAAGGAGCACGGGGTCCGGGCCAACGTGGTGTGCCCGGGAGCCCGCACCCGGCTCTCCACCGGATCGGACTATGAGCAGCACATCGCCGAACTCAACCGGCGCGGCCTGCTCGACGACGTCAGCATGCAGGGCGCGCTGGATGCGGCACCGCCGGAATACGTGGCCCCGACCTACGCGTACCTGGTCAGCGACCAGGCCCAAGACGTGACCGGCCGCATCTTCATCGCGGCGGGCGGGTTCATCGGCGAATTCGCCCGGCCCTCAACCGGTTTCATCGGGTTCCGGGACCACAACAGCACGCCGCCGTGGACGGTCGAGGAACTGCACGAGACCATCTCCGGGACGTGACCGGAGTTCAGGACGCTTCGCGCTCGCGCTTGGCGGCCTCGCGCGCGAGCAGCCGATCACGCTGCTCCTCGAACTTGACCACCTTTGTCTGCAGGTCTTCCAGGAACGCCGCCAGCTGATCGCGACGGGCCTCACCGGCGGCACTGAAGTCATCGCGCTCGAAGATCCGCCACTTGCGCAGGTTCGGCATGACCACTTCTTCGAGGTGCTGGCGCAGGTCGTAGATCCCGTGCTTGGCCATCAACACACCGTTGCGGCGGAAGTCCGGCATCCCCTGTCCCGGCATCCGGAAGTTCTCGACGACAGCGCCGACCGCGTCCAGGGCTTGGTCGGGCGAAAGGTCGAGGGCGGCCTCGCACATGTTCCGGTAGAAGATCATGTGCAGGTTCTCGTCCGCTGCGATGCGCTGCAGGAGCCGGTCGGCGATCGGATCGTCACAGACCTTGCCGGTGTTGCGGTGGCTGACCCGGGTGGCCAGCTCCTGGAAGGTCACGTACGCGACCGACATCAGGAATTCGGAGTTGTGCATCGCCCGCTCTTCGTCCGTGGACGTGAAGCCGTTGGTCACGTGCTCCATGCGGGCCTGCTCCAGCGCGACGAGATCGACGCCGCGGGTGACCACCAGATAGTCCCGAATCGCGATGCCGTGCCGATTCTCCTCGGCGGTCCAGCGATTCACCCAGGCTCCCCAGGGTCCGTCCTGGGAGAAACTTCCGGCAGCTTCACGGTGATACGACGGCAGGTTGTCCTCGGTGAGCAGGTTGGTGATCATCGCCGCCCGGGCCACGTCGCTCAGCTGCGATTGCTCTAGATCCCAGTCCTTGCCACCGGCGGCGGCGAAGCTGCTGCCCGACTCCCACGGGATGTAATCGTGCGGATACCAGTCCTTGGTGGTGGCCAGGTGGCGGTTGAGGTTTACCTCGGCTATCTGCTCCAGCTCAGCCTGCAAAACCGCATCGGTCAGCTCCTGCTGCATGAATCCCCTTAAAGCCGATATGTGACCACATCGGACTAGCTAAAATCCCCCGCCCATCCAGCAAAGATAGAGCACGATCGGCCTCAACGACGACTCCACGGGCAGCGCCAAACTCTCAGCGGGCCCAGATCGGGCGCTCACTATGCTTGCGACCATGGCGTCCGTCTTCACGAAGATCATCAACGGAGAACTGCCCGGGCGATTCGTCTACGAAGACGATGAGATCGTCGCGTTCCTGACCATCGCACCGATGACGCAGGGCCACACGCTGGTGGTTCCCCGGGCCGAGATCGACAACTGGCAGGACGTCGAACCCGCGGTGTTCAGCCGGGTGATGGAGGTGTCACAGCTGATCGGCAAGGCCGTGTGCCAGGCGTTCGGTGCCCAACGTGCCGGCGTGATCATCGCCGGCCTCGAGGTGCCGCACCTGCATGTGCACGTGTTCCCGGCCTACAACCTCGCCGACTTCGGTTTCGCTCACGTCGATCACAACCCGTCGGCCGAATCCCTCGACGCGGCGCAGGCGAAGATCAAAGCCGCACTGGCAGCTCTGCAATCCTCGGCAAGCTGACGGTGAACCGGCAGCCCTGACCGGGCGCCGTGGTGACCTTGACCGTGCCGCCGTGGGCCAGCACCAGGGAATGCACGATCGACAGGCCAAGCCCGGTGCCGCCGCTCGCGCGCGTGCGTGAGGTATCCGCGCGGTAGAACCGTTCGAATACCCGGCGCGCGTCGTCCTGGCTCATGCCGGGCCCTTCGTCGCACACCTCGATGATGGCGTGGTCGTCGTCGGTGCCCACCCGCACCGTGATCCCGGCAGTTTCCGGGGTGTGCTGCACCGCGTTGGCGACCAGATTGCTCAGCACCTGGCGCAACCGGGCCTCGTCGCCGAGCACCTCGGGGGTCCCGGGGCCGTCGAACACCTCCATGCGCACCCGACGGCTCGGGGCGATCGACTGCGTGTCGTGCACGGCATCGGTGGCCAGGGTCAACAGGTCGACCCGATGCTGATCCAGCGGCCGCTGCGCGTCCAGGCGGGCCAGCAGCAGAAGATCCTCGACCAGCAGGCCCATCCGCCGGGACTCGCTTTCGATCCGGCCCATCAGCATCTCGACGTCGCGGGCGGCCCCCTGGCGGTACAGCTCGGCGAATCCGCGGATCGTGGTGAGCGGGGTGCGCAGCTCGTGGCTCGCGTCGGTGATGAAGCGGCGCATCCGTTCCTCGGAGGTGCGCGCCTGCTCGGCGGAGTCTTCCGACGACGCCATCGCCCGTTGGATCTGCGCGAGCATGCCGTTGAGTGCCGAAGACAGCCGCCCCACTTCGGTACGCGGATCCCGTTCGGGGACACGACGATCCAACTGGCCGGCCGCGATGGCCGCGGCGGTGCGTTCCACCTCGACCAGTGGGCGCAGGCTGCGGTGCACGACGGCGTAGCCGACGATGCCGAGGACCACCAGCACCACCGTGCCGATGCCGACCTGCGACCAGATCAACGCGCGTACCGACGACTGCACGTCGGACAGGTCGATCGCGACCGTGGTGAGTTCACCGTTGGGGCCCTCCACGGTCATGGCCCGCCACTGCACGTCGGAATCGCCGACGGATTTGACGGTCACCGGCGCCGGACCGACGTTGTTGTCGTCGGGCAGTGCGGGTTCGGCCTCGCGGTCGTTGATCGCGATCCAGGTCCGGCCGTCCTGATCGACGCCGCGGACGTAGAAGTTCGACGGCGGGCGTGCTGGGTTCGGCCCCTCCAGGGGGGTCATGGGCAGTTGGCGCGGCTCCTGGGCCCAGCTTCCCGCGGCGTCGAGAAGCGTCTGATCGATGCGGCTCACCTCGGTGTGCCGCATGATCGAGGTCACCGCGACGCCGGAGGCCAGCAGTCCGCACGCCACCAGAACCAGTGCGACGGCCACCAGTCCGACCCGCAACGGCACACCGTGCCGCTCTACCCGGTCAAACACTCCAAAAGTATGCCGCCGATGAACGGACCTCAGCGCGGCTCACGCAAAACGTAACCGACCCCGCGCAGCGTGTGCAGCAGGCGCTTGTCGCCGGTGTCGATCTTGCGGCGCAGGTAGGACACGTAGGACTCGACGACATTGACGTCGCCACCGAAGTCGTAACGCCACACGTGGTCGAGAATCTTCGGCTTCGACAGCACCGTGCCCGCGTTGATGATGAAGTAGCGCAGCAGGGTGAACTCGGTCGGCGACAGCGAGACCGGCTCGCCCGCCTTCCACACCTCGTGCGTGTCCTCGTCGAGCTCGATGTCGGCGAACGACAGCTTGGCATTGCGGGGTTCCTCGACGCCCCGGCCGGACCGGCGCAGGATCACCCGCAGCCGAGCGACGACCTCTTCGAGGCTGAACGGCTTGGTCACGTAGTCGTCGCCACCGAGGGTCAGCCCGGCGATCTTGTCCTGCAGGCTGTCGCGGGCGGTGAGGAACAGCGCGGGCGCGTCGATGCCGTCGGCGCGCAGCCGGCGCAGCAGCCCGAAGCCGTCCATGCCGGGCATCATCACGTCCAGGATCACCGCGTCGGGGCGGACTTCCCTCGCTTTGTCGAGGGCAGCGGCGCCATTGGATGCGGTGTGGACCTCGAAACCCTGGAACTTCAGGCTGACGGACAGCAGCTCCACAATGTTGGCCTCGTCGTCGACGACGAGGATCCGGGCTTCGGGGACGCTCTCAGGAACTGCAGGCATGGCCATTCCCTGATGTTGATGGTGCCTCTTGAACTCAACCTGCATGCACGCTGTGCACTTCCTGTGAGTTTAGCTGTGACGCGGGTAACTACACTGACGCCCATGAACCTCGGCAAGACGCTGGTCCAGGTTGCTACCGCGCCCGTGCGAATCGGGCTGGCCGTGGCCGACGCCGGACTCGGCATCGCCAACGAGACCCTCAATGCGGTGCAGCGCAGCTTCACCGATGCGAACCCGCTCAACGGCAGGTCATCGATGGCCTCACTGTTCGGTATCGACGATGCGGTGGAGCGGGCGAACCGGTTGGCGCGGCTGCTGGACGACGACGCGCCGCTGGGTCGGGCACTGGCGCCCGATGGCCCGATCAACCGTTTGCTGCGGCCGGGCGGGCTGGTCGACCAGCTGACGGCCGAGGGCGGCCTGCTGGACCGGCTGACCGCAGACAACGGCGCGGTGGCCCGGGCGGTGGCCCCCGGAGGCCTGGTGGATCAGGTCACCCTGGAAGGCGGCCTGCTGGACCGGCTGACCACCGAGGACGGCGCGGTGTCCAGGGTGATCGCGCCGGGCGGGCTGGCCGATCAACTGCTGGCCAACGACGGACTGTTCGAGCGGGTGCTGCGCGAGGACGGGGTGGCCGACCGCCTGCTGGCCGAGGGCGGCCTGCTCGACACCCTGACCGATCCCGACGGCCCGCTGCTCAAACTCGCCGACGTCGCCGACACCCTGAATCGACTGGCACCCGGGCTCGAGGCCCTGGCCCCCACGATCGACGCACTGCACGACGCCGTTATCACGCTGAGCCAGGTGGTCAATCCACTGAGCAACATCGCCGACCGCATCCCGCTGCCGCGACGCTCGTCCCGGCGGACCTCCCCACGGCCGGTCGCCTCGCAGCGAGTTATCGACGCCGACGACTGACCCGCTAAGCTAGGGCGCGTTCCACCCGCCTCCGTAGCTCAGTGGTAGAGCAACGCTCTTGTAAAGCGTAGGCCGTCAGTTCAATCCTGACCGGGGGCTCCACGCATCGATTTGGTTGTCGGTGCTTGTCAGTAATTTCCCCATGTGAGGCTCTGTCGCGGCTGTGGTTCACCGTTGGAGAAGCGCAGCCAGAAGATCTATTGCAGTAACGGCATGTCAGGCCGCGTCTCGCAGCTCCCGACGTACAAGAGCCGCAACCGTGGCAATGGCCGCCATTTCCGCCGAGAGCGCTACGCCAACGGGCAGTCCTACCAGGAGACCAGGCCGCGGCCGATCATCACGAAGGCCGCCAGGGCGAAGAGCACGGTGTTGGCCAGCACATTCCGGGGTTCGTGTAGTCGGCTGTGCGCCCACGCTGCGCCCACCATCACCACGCACAACCCGGCGGCGGCCAGCGGCGTGAGTACCGCACCGATTCCGGTGAGTCCGGGCGCGATCAGCCCGATCACAGCGAGAAGTTCCATCAAGGCGGTGAAGCGGACCACCGGCATGGGAAACACGGCCACCCCGGTTTGACCGGTGTCCAGCAGTCGCTCGCGTGTCATGGTGAGTTTGGCGGTGCCGGATACGGCGAATACTGCGGCCAAGGTCAACTGGGCGGCCCATAGCGCGATGTTCATGGCGGTGTCCCTTCTGTTTTGGGTATCTAGACCGTTGACGAAGGACGGTGCCCGGATGTGACACCACATGGCCGGTGTCACAAATGAACGCCGCGCATCGTCTAAGGGAGTGAGGACAAACCGCTTTCGGGGAGATGCCATGGCAGACGACACCGGCTACGAGACGATCCGTTACGGCCGCCGAGCGCACGTCGGCACGCTCACGTTGAATCGGCCCGCCAAGCTGAACGCGCTGAATCCGCAAATGCGAACGGAACTCGGTCATCTCGGTACACGGCTGGCCGAAGACGATGAGTTGCACTGCCTGGTGGTGGCGGGCGCGGGCAGGTCGTTCTCGGCGGGGCTCGATCTGGCGGAGGCGATGACGGGCACGCTGGCCCGGTTCGCCGACCGGGACCCCGACGACGAAGAAACCATCGAACTGGGCCTCGAGGTGGCAGGCGTCTTCGAGTTCATCCCAGAACTGCGGTGCCCCAGCGTCGCCGCCGTCCACGGCCACGCCTATGGCGCGGGCCTGCAACTGGCCCTGGCCTGTGACTTCCGGATTTTTGCCGAAGGCGCACGCGTCGGCCTCATCGAGGGGCGCTACGGCCTGCTGCCCGACATGGGTGCCACCTTCCGGTTGCCGCGCATCATCGGTGAGGCTCGAGCGCGGGAATTGATCCTGCTCGGCGAGATCATCGACGCTGCCGAGGCATTCCGGATCGGGTTGGCCAATCGCATTGTCCCCGATGGCCAACTCGATTCTGCGGTGACCGAATTCGCCGAGCGACTGGCCGCCCAACCGCCGACGGCTGTCCGCGGCGCGCGAGCAGCCATCGATGCCGGCTGGCGCCTGGACTCCGCGACGAGTCTGCGAATGGCCGTCGCCGCACAGGCTCGATGCCTCGCCTCGGACGAGTTCAAGGGTGTCCTTCGACCGAGCGGATCGACATCGCGCTGACGGGCGGTCAAACCCGGGTGGTCAGCTTCCGAAGTGTCTGGTATTCGCTTTCCTTGTACGGGCGCCCATCGGGTTGCAGCAGATCGCTGAACCACACGTTCGGAACCTTGGTGTAGGGCTTATCCCACGAATCCCACGGGAAATAGGTCTGGGTCTTTCCGGCCACCAACCCCCAGCTGTAGGCACCGACGTTGTGCCGCTTGGCAACCGGCAGCACGCCTTCGACCGTGCTGCCCTGATCCCGGGCCAGGTACTCGGTGCACAGGATCGGCCGGCCCAGTGGGGCGAGTTCGGCGATGCGGGCCTCGAATTCGTCGGGGCCCGCGTAGGAGTGGAAGGAGATGACGTCGGAGTTGTCGAGCTGGAAGTTGTCCATCTCGCTGCGGCTGCCGCGATCCCAGCTGCCTTGCCACACACCGCTGGTCAACGGCTGCACGGCATTGACCGAACGTGCCCAACCGAACACCTGGGGCAGCAGACCTCCGACGGCGTCGATCTTGTCCTTGCGCTCGACCTTGCGGTATTGCTTCGCAGGATTGTCCGGCTCGTTCCAGAGGTCCCAGCCCAGGACCCGGTTGTCGTTGCGGAACTGGCTCATCACACCGACCACGTAATCACGCAGAGCGGGGCGGTAGCGAGGGTCGTCGATACGTTGTGCGCCCGGGCTCTGCACCCAGCCGGAGTTGTGCACGCCGGGCGTCGGTGCCCGCTGCGCCCCGAGCTGTGGGTGCGGATCCCAGCACGAATCGAAGAAGACGAACAGCGGCTTGATTCCTTGACGCGCCGCGATCCCGACGAATTGGGCGAGCCGGCTTTGGAATCCCGATCGGTCCTGCGCCCACAGCAGGTCGTGCAGGAAGACCCGTACGGTGTTGAACCCGAGGAGTCGGCACGCGCCCAACTCACTGTCGATGCGCCGCGCATCATAGGTGCCCGGCGAGAACATCTCGATCTGGTTGATCGCGTTCGACGTGATGAAGTTGGTGCCGACGAGCCAGCCCTGCGCCTGGTACCACGCGTTGGCACGCTCAACCGGCCACTGGCCCGCTGCTGCGGTCGCGCGAGGAATCACGGGAAGTGTGCTCAAAGCCGCGGATGCTGCCAGTACCAGCGGGATCTTGAGGGCCGTTCGACGGTGCACTCAGTCGAACATAGTGGCGCCCAGCAAATACCCCGGGCTCACGTATCACATTGCAACCATTGAGGTTTCATATCGTTATCAACTCGGCACCCTCAGAGCCGGCCCACCGTGAAATCCGCTGCCTGGCCCGGCATCCCGTTGAACACGTACGCGGTGTGCGCGAAGTTGGGTACCCCGGCGGGTGTTCCGTCGCAGATGGTGTCGCCGGGCTCGCACAACTCGATGGTCTTGTCCTTGTATCGCGGGCCGATCACCATCGGCGGTGCGCCGATATCGCGAATGAACTCGGTTGACGGCGCGCCCAGCAGCACCACCGTGGCCACGTGGTCGGCGATCTCGGGCGCCATGGGCTCTGGAATGTACTGCTTGTATTCGGGCGGGATCCCGTCAGGCACGGTGGCGGCGGTGGCATAGGCCGCTACCGCGGCGCCCTGGGAGTAGCCGCCCAGCACCATCTTCGTCTTGGGGCAGTCCCTGGCCGTGGCCTCGATATGGTCGGTCGCATTCCGGATACCGTCGACGACTGTCCTGGCGAACTCGATCCGGTCGCCGAAGTTCCCGCTGGCCTGATAGTTCACCGGGTAGACCTCGATCGAACGCTCCCCGGCACGCGCACGCAGCGCGTCGACGAAGGTTTGTCCCGGTCCGCCGACCCCCGGTGGCTCGTAGGTGCCGCGGGCGAACACCACCTCGACGTCGGGGCACGGCTGTGCGGATGCGGTGGGCAGTGGTGCGATCGGTACGGCGCAAGCGGCGATCAGCACCGCGCCATGGACCAGTTTCAAGACGTTCATTTGCGACTCCACGCGAACCGGATCGTTCGAACGTTTTCAGTTCCCCATGCTGGCACATCCGAAACCTGGATGACAGGGTCCGCAAATATTGACGGGGACTTATCCCAGCGGCACGTCCAGATAGGGCCGAGGATCGGCCGCTCCCGGGCCGTCGAAGTGCCACCACTCCCCCGGGTATACGGCCAGCCCACCCACGCCCATGACCTCGCGCAACCGGGCCCGGTTGGCCTGGGCCGCCGGGCTCACCCCGTCGGTGGCGTAGGCCAGGCTGCGCGGGGTGAAGTCGTCGAACCCGGTGCCCATGTCAGCCCCGGCGATCGTCACGTCCACAGAGCGGCCTGCCTCGTGGCTGCGTGCATACGCTGACGGCCGGGCCACCCAGTTCGGGTTGGACACCACCTCGAACATCTTGACCTGTACCTCGTGTGGCCGATAGCAGTCCCAGAACACCAGGGTCTGCGGTCGCAGCGCGGCCGCAGCAGCCGCCAACCCGGGGGCCATCGACTCGTGGACCAGGCACGGCGCCCCGGGCGGGTAGAGCCTTTGACCGACGAAGTTGTCGCTGGTCGCGTACCGCAGGTCGATCACCGCGTCGGGGACGATTGAGCGCACGTCGACCAGGCCCGCCTCGGCCGCCGGCCTGGCGGACGACGCCGGCGCCGAGGCGACCGGGACGGCGATGGCGGCGGTCGTCAGCACTGTGAGCGCCAGCAGCCGGGTCCGTGCGGAAATGACACTCTCTTCTTCAGGCATGTTGCTTTCCGATGTACGATAACCACACTCTTATTCAGCGTCGGAGCCTCCGGCGGCCATTTACTTACGCGCAGAAGTAACCGACGGATTGGAGCGATCCTATGGCGTCAGCCGTACCGGAGACCGTCGCAACCCGCTATGCCGGCAGACGGGTCGAGCGGGTCGAAGACACCCGCCTGCTCACCGGACGCGGTACGTACGTCGACGACATCACACGGCCCGGCATGTTGCACGCCTGCTTCGTCCGCAGCCCCTACGCGCATGCGAAGTTCACCGTCATCGATGCCGCCGCAGCCCTGGCGCTGCCCGGCGTATATGCGGTGCTCACCGCCGCCGACCTGAACCCTGAGGTCAAAGAGGCCTGGCATGCCGTCGCGGGCAAGGATGTCGCCGATACCCCACGGCCACCCCTGGCCGAGGGCGAGGTCAAGTTCGTCGGGGATCCGGTGGCGCTCGTCATCGCCGAGAACCGCTACATCGCCGAGGACGCGGTCGATCTGGTCGACGTCGACTACGAGCCACTGCCCGCGATCGCCGACTTCCGGCAGGCCCTCACCTCCGAGGTGTCCGTTCACGAGGCTTTCCCCGACAACAACGCCGGCGGCTTGGCCGGCATGCCGCCCGACGAAGAGGTCTTCGGCTCCGCCGCGCATGTGGTGAAAGAGCACGTCTACCAGCAGATGCACGTGCCGGTGCCGATCGAGACGCGCGGCATGGTCACCGAATGGTCGGCGACCTCCGGCGAGCTGACCATCTGGGCCTCCACCCAGACCCCGCACGAACTGCGAGCCTTCGCGGCCCGGCTGCTCGGCATCCCGGCCCAACATGTGCGGGTCATCATGCGCGACACCGGCGGCGGATTCGGCCAGAAGGTCGTCCCGATGCGCGAGGACATGTGCATCATGCTGGCCGCCCGCAAAGTTCCCACGGCGCTCAAGTGGATCGAGGACCGCCGCGAGAACCTGATGTCGGCCGGTCAGTCCCGCCACGTCGACGGCGACGTGCGCATGGCTTTCGATGACGACGGCACCATCCTGGCGGCCGACATCGACTTCATTCAGGACGTCGGCTCGTACCCGACCCCGTACCCCGTGCTGACCACCGCGGCCATCGGCATGTTCTTCCCCGGCCCGTACCGCGTGCCCAAGGCCAGCTTCAGCTACAAGACGGTGTTCTCTAACACCGCGGGCCTGCACGCCTACCGCGGGCCGTGGCAGTACGAAACCCTCACCCGCGAAATACTTCTCGACATCGCCGCCCGCAAGATGGGCATGGATCCCGTCGACCTGCGGCGCAAGAATCTCCTGCGCCGCGACGAGATGCCGTACTTCAACCCCAACGGCATGCCCTATGACCACGTCGCCCCGATCGAGACCTTCGAGCAGGCCGTCAAGATCCTCGACCACGAGGGCTTCCGAAAGGAGCAGGCCGAGGCGCTGGCCCAGGGCCGCTACCTCGGGCTGGGCTTCTCGGCCTACATCGAGCCGACCGGTGCGGCCACGGGGCACCTGGCCAGCGAGGGATGCACGATCCGGATGGAGCCGACCGGCAAGATCAACGTGTACGTCAACGGCGGGTCCACCGGAAACAGCTTGGAAACCACCGTCATCCAGCTCACCGCCGACGCTCTGGGCGCCGACATCGACGACGTCGCCACCATCCAGGGCGATACCGCGGTGACCCCCTACGGTGCAGGCACCCAGGGCAGCCGCAGCGCCCCGATGACCGCGGGCGCGGTCAACGAGGCCGGCACCATCCTGCGCAACCAACTGGTCGCGATGGCCGCCGCACGCCTGGGCGTCGAGGAATCCGAGATCGAACTCGGCGGGTCGAAGGCGATTGCGCGCAACGATCCCGAAAAGAGTGTCAGCTTCGCCGATCTGGCCTTCCGCGCCCGCTACGAGCCGCAGATGCTGCCGCCGGGCATGTCAGCGTCATTGGAGGCCACCGCCCGCTACACCGCACCGCCGACCGCCCCGATCCACTGGGCCAATGCCACCCACGCCTGTACCTGTGAGGTCGACGTGGTCACCGGGCACGTCACCCTCACGCGCTACATCGTCAGCGAGGATGTCGGCCCGATGATCAACCCCAACGTGGTCGAAGGCCAGATCGCCGGCGGCACCGCCCAGGGCATCGGCGGCGCGCTGCTGGAGAAGCTGTCCTACGACGACGCCGGAAACCCGCTGTCCTCAACATTCGTGGACTATCTGCTACCCACCGCCACCGAGGTCCCGACGATCGAGTACGGCCACGTCGAGATCCCCGGCCCCGGCGTCGGCGGCTACAAGGGTGCGGGCGAGGGCGGTGCCATCGGCTCGACGCCCGCGGTGATCAACGCGGTGAACGACGCGTTGGCCCCGCTCGGCGTCACCCTGACCACCCTGCCCGCCACCCCGTGGGCCATCGTCGAAGCCATCGAGCAGGCGCAGGAACCCCGCTCGCAGGAGAACCAAGGAAGGGATCACTGATCGTGGAGCTCAACAACGAATTCCGGGTCGCGGTACCTGCGGCGAAAACCTGGGAGGTGCTCACCGACGTCGAGCGCG
Organism: Mycobacterium sp. DL99; assembly: GCF_004762045.1. Taxonomy (GTDB): domain Bacteria; phylum Actinomycetota; class Actinomycetes; order Mycobacteriales; family Mycobacteriaceae; genus Mycobacterium. Next base: position 1,033,946 of record NZ_SJOM01000007.1, on the reverse strand, counting down.
TGGCGCCCTGCCTGCCCGGCGCCACCCTGCTGAGCGTCGACGGCGACGATTTCACCGGCGCGGTCAAGGTGAAGGTCGGCCCGATCACGGTGTCCTACAAGGGCGATGCGACGTTCCAGGAAAAGGACGTGGCCGCGCAGCGGGTGGTCCTCAAGGCCAACGGCAAGGAGACCCGCGGCAACGGCACCGCGTCGGCCGTCGTGACCGCCCAACTCAAAGACGAGGGCGCCGATTCCACGCTCGTGGTCGTCACCACCGATCTGGCCATCTCGGGCAAGGCCGCCCAGTTCGGCCGCGGCGTGCTGGCGGACGTGGCGGGCAGCCTGATCGACCAGTTCGCCCGCAGCCTGGAGGCCGAACTCCTCGGCGGGACGGCCTCGGCGGCCGAAACCGGTTCCACCGCAGGGTCACCCGAGCAGGCACCACAGGAAGCTGCGCCGATCAACGCACTCGCCTTGGCCAAGGTGATGGCGGTGCCGATGGCCAAGCGGTTCGCGCCGGCCATCGGCGCGGTCGCGGCCGCAGGTGTGCTCGGCTTCCTGTTCGGCCGAGCGGGTCGCAACAAGCGTAAGAGCAGCGGGCTGACCACCGAGGATCTGCACGCCGCGCTGCTGCGGTTGGTGTCATGAAGCCCGCACCCTTCGCTTATCACCGGCCCGCCACAGTCACCGAGGCGGTGTCCATGCTCGGCGAGTACGGCGAGGACGCCAAGATCCTGGCGGGCGGGCAGAGCCTGGTGCCGATGCTGGCCATGCGCCTGACGCACTTCGAGAACCTGATCGACATCTCGCGACTGCCAGAGTTGAACGACATCGCACTGCAGGGCAACGAGGTTCGGATCGGCGCGGCCACTCCCCACGTCATGGTCGGTCTGGACGACGAGGTCGCCGATTCGGTGCCGCTGCTGACCCTGGCCACGCCGCACATCGGTCACTTCCAGATCCGCAGCCGCGGCACCCTGGGCGGCGCTATCGCGCACGCGGATCCGGCAGCCGAGTACGCGGCCGTCGCCCTGGCGCTCGATGCGACGATCGAGGCCACCTCGGCGCGTGGCACCCGGCAGATCCCGGCCGCTGAGTTCTTCACCGGCCTGTGGGAGACCGCGCTGGACTCAGACGAGATCCTGACCGCAGTACGCTTCCCGGTCGCATCGAGCCGCAGTGGCTTCGGGATCGCCGAATTCGCCCGACGCCACGGCGATTTCGCGATCGCCGGCGCTGTGGTCGGATTCGAGCTGGATGAGGACGACCGGATCACGCGCTGCGGTATCGGCCTGCTCGGACTCGGCTCTACCCCGCTGCGAGCCACCCCGGCCGAGTCGGCGGTCATCGGTACCCCGATCGGCGGCCTCACCGCCGACGAGATCGGCCGGCTCGCGATGTCCGAGCTCACCGACATTCCTTCCGATCTGCAGGGCACGGCGTCGTACCGGACCCGGGTCGGGGCCGCCATGGTTTCCAGAGCCTGGACCCAGGCAACCACGCACGCCAAGGAGGCCCTCAATGCATGAACTGCCGGTTGCGGTTTCGGTCAACGGGCGCGACTACCAGGGTGTGGTCGAGCCGCGCGTCACGCTGGCCGATTTCCTCCGGGACAACTGCGGTCTCACCGGTACCCACCTCGGCTGCGAGCACGGCGCCTGCGGCGCCTGCACGGTCCTGCTGGACGGGCAGGCGGTCCGGTCATGTCTGGTGTTCGCGGTTCAGGTGGACGGCCAGGAAGTGACCACGGTCGAGGGCATCGCCGGCCCGGACGGGCAGCTGTCCCCGGTACAGGCCGCGCTCAAGGAGTGCCATGGCCTGCAATGTGGCTTCTGCACACCGGGATTCGTCACGTCGATCACCGCGATGCTGCGCGATAACCCGAATCCCAGCGACGAGGAGATCCGCGAGGGGCTTTCGGGCAACTTCTGCCGCTGCACCGGCTACCAGGGCATCGTCAACGCGGTGCACCGGGTCTGCGAACACGCCGACAACGACGCCGAGCTCAAGCCTCTAGCTCAGCAATGACTTTCGCGATGCGCCGGGCCCGGGTCTCGGCAGCCGCCGTTTCAGTCGCACGCTCCTGAGTATCTGGACGGCCATGTTGGTGGAGGTCAGCATCGGAAAGACGCCGAGGAACGTGCGTTCCGACGGGGTATGCCCGTGGAGTTGCTCGAGGCTGCCGAAGACGTAGAAGCATCCGATACAGAACAGGGTGGCCGGAACGGCGAACGCCAGGACGCTGCCACGGACGGAGAGCACCTCACGCGCCAAGGTCAGCTCGTCGTCCGAGAGCGCCTCCCGTTTACGGACCTTGCGCAAAGTCGCCGGCAGGACGCCGATGTCGAGCTTCGACGTGACGTGAGGCTTGCTCATCGACCGCCTCGTGAACACGAACGCGATGATCGCGAACACCCAGATCAATGAGAAGAAGACGATCGACAACAGGCCGAAGAGAGTGGAGGTCGTCATGTCACACCTCTGCTTCCTGCCGCAGCGGACCCGGCTGTGGCGAGCGCTGCCGTAGTGGTCGCTGTCGGATGAAGGTCGGCCACCAGAACCACGGTCCGAGCATTCGTAGCAGGCACGGCACGATGAACGACCGGACGATCAGGGTGTCGAGCAGCAGGCCGATGCAGACCGTCGATCCCACCTGACCGATGGTGCGCAGATCGCTGATCAGCATCGCCAGCATCGTGAACGCGAACACCAGACCCGCGGAGGTCACCACTCCACCCGTGCTGCCGAGCGCCCGGATCAGCCCGGTGTTCAATCCGGCGCCGGTCTCCTCCTTGACCCGGGAGATCAACAGCAGGTTGTAGTCCGAGCCGACCGCGACCAGGATGATGAAGGTCAGCGGCAGCACCAGCCAGTGCAGGTGCAGGCCGATCAGGTGCTGCCACACCAGGATTGACAGCCCGAACGCTCCGGCATACGAGAACGCCACCGTGCCGGGAATGACGAAGGCCGCCACCAGACTTCGGGTCAGATAGAGCATGATCAAGAAGATCAGCACGATCGCGGCGATCGCCACGATGAGCAGATCGGACGCGGCGTAGGCCTTGATGTCCTTGTTGTTCGACCCCGCGCCGCCGATGTAGATCTTGGCGCCGGCCAGTGAGGTTTCCTTGAGTGCCGCCTTGATCGCGTCCGGGAACTGTTCGACGTGGTCGATTCCCTCCGGGCCCATGGCGTTGCCCTCATGGGTGACGATGAACCTGGCGGCCTTGCCGTCCGGCGACATCATCAGCTGCATACCCGTCTTGACGTCCTCGTTGTCGAACGCCTCTCTGGGGATGTAGAAGAAGTCGTCACTTCGGGATTGGTCGAAGTCGTTGCCCACGTTGATCAGATCGGAGAACGTCTGATCGGTCTGCGTGGACTGCAGGTGCGCAGGTCCGTAGTTGTTGGTGATCACGCCGAGCAGGGACCGGGTGTCGCCCAGCATGCGTTCCAACTGCGAGATCATCTGCGGCAGCAGCTGGTCGATGGCCTCGAACGACGTGACGGCGTTGGTGATCTGCGCATCGAGGCTGTCGATGCCGTCCAGCGAGTCGAACAGCGATCGCATTGCCCAGCACGCCGGGATGTCGAAACAATGCGGCTCCCAGTAGAAGTAGCTCTTCAGCGGCCTCAGGAAGTCGTCGAGGTTGGAGATGCCGGCGTTCATGTCATCGGTGACCTGTTTGAGGTTCTCCAACGTGAGCACCGTCGAGTGGAGTTCGTCGGACATCTTCTGGGTCAGCCCGATCACCTGCTGCAGCACCTCGACCGAACGCGCCTGGATCTCGGCCTGCTTGTCGGTGTTCTCGTTCTGTTGCTCGTTGAACGGCAGTTGCTGACCGCTTCCGCTGCCCTGCGTGGTGAACAGGTACGGGATCGTCGCGTGCTCCAACGGCCGGCCCAAGGGACGGGTGATGCTCTGCACCATGGCCACACCGGGCAGGCGGATGAGGCTCTTCGCGACCCGGTCCAGGGAGATGAAGTCCGCCGAGTTACGCATGTCGTGATCGCTCTCGATCATCAGCATCTCACTGAACAGCTTGCTCTGCGAGAAGTGCCGGTCCGACGCCTCGAAACCGAGATTGGCTGAGCCATCGGCAGGTTGGTACAAGCGGTCGTCGTAGCTGACCCGGTACGTGGGAACGAACACCGCTCCGATCATCACGACCGCACAACTGGCGACGAAGACGGGTTTGGGCCACCGCACCACACTCGTCGCGATCCGTCGGTACAGGTGTCCCTTGGCCGCCCGTTTCGGGTCGAACAGGCCGAACATGCTGCCGAGCGTGAGTATCGCCGGTGCGAGCGTCAGTGCGGCGGCGATGGTGAACAGCATGCTGATGGCGACGGCCGGCCCCATGGTGTGGAAGTAGTCGAGACGCGCCAGGCTCAGGCAGTAACAGGCGCCGGCGATGGTCAGCCCGGAGCCGATGATGATCGGGGCGACGCTGCGATAGGCGGTGTAGAACGCGCCTTCCCGGCTTTCGCCGGCCTGCCTCGCCTCCTGATAGCGGCCCAGCAGAAAGATGCCGTAATCGGTTCCGGCGCCCAGGGTCAGCGCCACGACGATGTTCACCGCGAACGACGACAACGGGATGATGCCGAAGTGCCCGAGGGTGGCGATGACGCCCTTGGCGACGAGCATCTCGATCAGGACGCTGACGAGCGGTACCAGCAGGGTGGAGACCGAGCGGTAGACCACCAGGAGCATGATCACGATCAGGATGATCGTCAGGATGGTGATGTCGTTGAGGCTGGAGTTGGCGATCGTCAGTGTGTCGGCGGCCAGTGGTGCGGCCCCGCTGACGTAGACCTTCAGTCCCGGTGGCGGAGTGTCGTTGGCGATGAGGTCGCGGACGGCGTTCACCGACTCGTTCGCCTGGAGCTGGCCGATGTTGCCGGCGAGTCGCAGCAGGACGAACGTCGCCTTACCGTCGACGCTTTGGGCGCCGGCCGCGGTGATCGGCTTGCCCCACAGGTCCATGACGTACTGCACGTGCTCCGGATCCTGCTTGAGCCGGCTCATCAGGTCGTCGTAGTACCGGTGATCGCCGTCGTCGAGCGGCCGGTCGGCTTCCAGCACCAGCATCGTCAGGCTGGTGGAGGTGGACTCCTGAAACTTCTCGCCGATGCGCAGCATCGCGACCTGTGACGGTGCGTAACTCGGGATCATCGAGCCTGCGAGTTGTTCTGCAACGCGTTCCACCTGCGGGATGAACGTGTTGGTGCTGACGGCGAGGAGGGCCCAGAAGACGATGATCGGCACCGCCAGCACGCGTACGGCACGGGCGACGGCCTGCCCCTTCGCCCGGTGTGCGCTCATGCGGACTTCACCCGGCAGGTGACGTCCGCATCCGCATGGGTCGACGATTGTTCATCGCGCACAACGTCGTTGACGAGCATCCGGCAGCCCACGTTGCCGCCGTCGACCTGCGCCGAGATGCTGCCCGACACGACGGTGAGTGTCGTCGTCTCCGTGTGCGTCCACGGCAGCTCGGTGATGTCGACCTTGTGCGGGTGGCCGTTGATGTCGATGTAGCTCAACATCCCACCGTTGCCGACGGTCCCGAACAGCTCGTAGGTGAGCCGCTTGGGGGTGAACTGCTCGGGCGCCTGAGCGGTCAGCACCGACGGGACAGGCCCCGGCTCCGACATCTGATGCACCTTCCACACGGCCACCGATCCGATGCCGACCGCGATGACGGTGACCAAGGGGAGCCAGCCCTTGTTCAGGAAGGTTCCGTCCAGTGGGCGTCGGGCCGCTCGGTCGCCTCGCTCATCCGCCGGCTGGTCAACGATCATGACGGCTAGATATATCGCATATAGGAACTATCTATCAACCCCTTTGACCACCAATCCGCAGCGTACGGCGAGTCTGTGACTTCGCTGTGCGCCGCGAATTACCAATAATGGTCGACCGTTAGCGCGTGAACCCACGCCACATCAGCCCAAGCCCACGCCCCTCAGTTTCCGGCGCATTACTTCCTGAAAGTGATATAAATACCTCGTGAGCGATACGCCGAACAGCAGAGTGGAAGCGATCTCGGCCATGCTCGTCTCGAGCGCTGATCTGATGTGGCGACATCTCGCTGACCGCAAAGGCCTGAGTGCGAGCGCAACACTCGTTCTGGTCCGCCTCAACCGCGAGGGGCCTATGAGGGTCACCGCACTGGCCGAGGCGGAAGGTGCGAGCCAGTCGGGCATGACGCAGCTTGTTCAGCGACTGGAACAGCAGGGACTGGTGGAACGGTGCGACGATCCCGACGACGGACGGGCATGCCTGGTCAAGGTCGGAGAAGGCGGCCGGCAGTTGTGGGATGAGCGGGCCGGCATCCGCAAGCAGCGCATCGCCACGCTCCTGGCCGGACTGTCGGATGACGACCAGGTGACCTTGTGGCTCGCCGCACAGGTCGCGGCGCGACTGGTCGACCAGATGCGCGAGATCGCCGATACGCCGGCAGACGCCGAATCCGAGGGCGTTGCCTGATCGGACGGTCGCCGAGATCTTCGTCTTCCGCCAGAGTTCGAACCAACCCGGTAAGAGTGGAGTCATGAAGATCGGATTCATCGGCCTGGGCAACATGGGTGCGGCCATGGCCGCCAACCTGCTCAAAGCCGGTCACGAGGTCACCGCGTACAACCGCTCCCCCGCCAAGGTGACCGCACTGGCCGCCCAGGGGGCACAACCGGCCGCCTCGGTAGCCGACGCCTGTCAGGGCGACGTCGTCGTCACCATGCTGGCCAACGACGACGCGGTGCAGGCGGTGACATTCGGCGACGACGGCATCCTCGCCTCGCTGTCCGAAGGCGCCGTCCATGTCTCGTCGTCGACTGTCAGCACCGCCCTGGCCGAACGCCTCACCGAAGCCCATGCCGCGGCGGGCCAGGGTTTCGTCGCCGCCCCGGTGTTCGGCAGGCCCGAGGCCGCCGCGGCGGCCAAGTTGTTCGTCGTTGCGGCAGGCGCCCCGGCCACAGTCGAGAAGGTGTCGCCGATTTTCGATGCCATCGGGCAGCGCACATTCGTCCTCGGCGAAGACCCTCAAGCCGCGAACCTCGTCAAGATCAGCGGCAATTTCCTGATCGCCTCGGTGATCGAATCCCTCGGTGAGGCAATGGCACTCGTGGGCAAGGCCGGAGTGGACAGACAGCAGTACGTGGAGCTGCTGACCTCGACGCTGTTCGACGCTCCGGTGTACCGCACCTACGGGGGTTTGCTGGCCCGTGAGGAATTCACCCCGGCCGGATTCGCCGCCACGCTCGGCCTCAAGGACGTGAAGCTGGCACTGAGTGCGGGTGAGGACCTACAGGTACCACTTCCCGTCGCCAGCCTACTGCGGGACCGGTTCCTGACCCTGCTGGCGACCGGCGGCGGAGATCTCGACTGGTCCGCGGTTGGCGCACTCAGCGCGTGGGAGGCCGGCTCAGCGCACCCGGCCTAGATATGACAATGCCGGGGATTGCGGCCAGTACCGACCGCAATCCCCGGCACAATGTCCGTCCTGAGTTACTCGGCGACGACGCCACGCAGGCCGTCGACGCCGTACAGCGGCTCCAGCATTCCCGAGATGTCGGGACCACGGCGCAGGCTGTGCCCACCGTCGACGCCGATGGACTGACCGGTGATCCAGCCCGCGGCGTCACTGAGCAGGAACACCGCCAGGTTGGCGATGTCCTCGACCTCACCGAACCGCGGCATCGGCGTGCAGGCCTTGTAGTCGTCGCGGGCTTCCGGGAGCTCGAAGACCGGGCCGACCATCTCGGTCCGGGTCAAGCCGGGCCGGATGCTGTTGAACCGCACCGAGGACGGCCCGAGCTCGTCGGCTGCCAGCTTGAGCAGATGATCGAACGCCGCCTTGCTCACGCCGTACGCACCGAACCACCGGTGGGTGTTGGTCGAGGCGATCGACGAGATGCCGACGAACGACCCGCCGCCGGCGCGGACCATCTCCCGGCCGGCGTGCTTGATCAGGTACATCGTTCCGTTGACGTTCAAATCGACCGTCTGGCGCCATAGTTCGGAGTCGATCTGGGTGATCGGACCGATGGTCAGCGACCCACCGGCGCTGTGCACCACACCGTGCAGCTGGCCGTTCCAGGCGGTGGCCGCGTCGACCGCGCGGCGGACCTCGTCCTCGTCGGTGACGTCGGCAGGTTCGTAGCGCACCGATCCGGGCCCCTGGGCACCGAGCTCTTCAGCGGCCGCGCTCAGCTTGTCGGCATTGCGCCCGATCAGCAGGGCATTACCGCCGGCGGCGACGATGGCAGCCGCGGCGCCCTTGCCGATGCCGCTACCACCACCGGTGACAAGATAAGTTCGATCCTCTAACGAAATGTGCATGGTCATGGTGTATCACGCCGAGCGGGCTTGGGAGCCCCCAACGTCCGCCAGTCGGGAACATCGGGCGGCATGCCCACCGGCCAGCGGTTCTCGTTGGCCGACGCCCAGTGCGCGTGCCCGAGTTCGTGAATGTGGAAGGCATGGCGCAGCGCTTCGGTGAAGCCCATCGCGTCGCTGGCCGCGTTGACGGAATCCTTGATCAGCAAGGCTGCCATCGTCGGCCGTTCGGCGATGCGCCGCGCGAATTCCAGTGTCTTGTCTTCGAGTTCGTCGCGCGCGAAGACCTTGGACACCATGCCCAATCGGTAGGCCTCATCGGCATCGATCGAATCACCGGTCAGCAGTAGCTCTTTGGCCTTGCGGGCCCCGAACTCCCATGGGTGGGCGTAGTACTCGACGCCCGGCATCCCCATCCGCACCCCGACGACGTCGCTGAACTTGGCGTCATCGGCGGCCACGATCAGGTCGCAGGCCCAGATCAGCATCAGGGCCGCCGAGATCGCGTTGCCCTGCACCTGGGCGATGGTGATCTTGCGCAGATCACGCCACCGCCGGGTGTTCTCGAAGTAGAAGTGCCACTCCTGCAGATAGGTTCGCTCGGTGACGCCGGCCGCGGTGGCACCGTGGGAGCGGAACGTCGGGTGTTGGGTCGGTCCCGGTTGACGCTCGGCCAACGCTTCTTCGGAACCGAGGTCATGGCCCGCCGAGAAGTTCTTGCCACGCGCACCCAGGATCACCACGCGGACCGCGTCATCGGCCTCGGCCCGGCCGAACGCCTCGTCGAGTTGCACCAGCAGTGTCCGGGACTGGGCGTTCTGCGCATCCGGACGGTTCAGCCAGATCCGGGCGATGCGTCCGTCATCGAGTGTCTCGTACTCGACCTGGCGGGCTGTGTCGTCGGCACTGACCATTTCGGACCACCTCTTAGGCAGAGTAAGTACGTTACGGACTGCACATTACGTGTATCGCGCAACCGGGCTCACACCGGGATCACAGCTACTATGCAGCCGCTTCACAGCGGGACGTCCGGCACCGTCGAACCCGGGCTAATTGCACAGCTATTTTCCCTTGTAAAGGGTAGAATGCCGATAGGCGACGACATCATCTACAACCGTCGCCGGACCACTTCGGCCGGGTCATCAGCAAATTCCCTAAGGCCCTCAAGAGAAAGCATGACAATGGCTATCTCCCCATCCAGCATCCGTCGCTTCGCCGTCGCGGCAGGCATCGCAGCAGCCATGGCCGCGGCCCCCACCCTGACGGTGCTGTCGACACCCTCTCAGTCACTGGCCTCGTGCCCCAACGGGGAAACCGAGGACACCTTCACCAACATGTGCGTCCCCGACATCGTGCCGAACTCTCCGAACGCCTTCAGCCCGACCGCAGGCAACCCGAACCTGCCGTCGGTGAACGTGCCCGATGGTGGCGGCTCCATCCCCTGCACCGGTGCCAACTCCGGCCAATGCATCGGCCTGGCCGAAGAGCAGCAGGCCGAGGGGCCTGAACCTGTTCCGCAGTCGACGGTGGGCAGCAGCCCGACCGTGCACGGCTCCATCGGCTGACCCAGCCGTACTGCAGAGATCCCACAGTAAACCCTCAGTAGTCCTAGACTGCTGAGGTGAAATCTCTTGTCGCGCCCGTCGTGCTGACTGCCGCCGGCGCCGGTTACGCACTGTCCCTGTGGCTGGGCGCGCCGATCGCACATGCGACGTGCACGTCCGGTGAGGAAGAGGACGTCTACACGACCACGTGCACCCCTTTTCTGGTGCCGAATTCACCGTCGCCGTTCAGCGCGATCCCCGGCAATCCGGATTTGCCGGCGGTGGACCTCCCCGGCGGAGGCGGAGCCATCCCCTGCACCGGAGGAAATGCCGGTGAGTGCATCGGCCTGGCCGAGGAGGACGAGGCCGAGGGGCCGCGGGCAATTCCCCGGTCGACCATCAGCGCCAGCCCGTAGAACTCCCAGCCAACTGGTAGATCTGATGCAGATCTCTCACAGCCTCCATACAATCCCACCGAACGAACAATCGAATACCTAGAGAAAGAATGATGATGGCGACCTTCCCGATCTCGATGCGACGACTGATCTTTGCCGGCGGATTTGCGGTCGCCGCAGCCACCGCCCCGGCGATCGCAGCCTTCGCCGTACCCATGTCGACCGGCCCGGCGGTGGCCTGCCCGACGGGCGAGGAGGAGGACCTCTACACCGGCAACTGTGTCCCGCACACCGTGCCGAACTCCCCCGGCTCGTTCAGCAGCAACGCGGCCAACCCCGATCTGCCCTCGGTGAACCTGCCCAGCGGCGGCGGCTCCATCCCCTGCACCGGCGCCAACTCCGGCGAGTGCATCGGCCTGGCCGAGGAAGCGCAGTCCGAGGGCCCGCAGCCGGTCCCGGAGTCCACCGTCGACAGCAGCCCGACCGTGCACGGCTCCATCGGCTGACAGCGTGAGGCGACCGGGGATCTCCCGGTCGCCTACAGTTGTGTCATGCCTGCCAAAACTGATACCGCCGAGATCGACGACGTCGAGCCACTCGCCGACAGCACCGCCAGCCAGGCCCGCCGCGTCGTGGCGACCTATGCGACCGACGCCGACGAGTGCCGGATGTTCCTGTCCATGCTCGGCATTGGGCCCTCGAAAACCGAGGCGTAAGTGAGTCCGGAGGGCGGCCCAAAGGCCGCCTCCGGTAACTCCGACTTCGTCGTGGTGGCCAATCGGCTGCCCATCGACATGGAGCGGTTGCCGGATGGCAGCACGACATGGAAGCGCAGCCCCGGCGGACTGGTGACCGCACTGGAACCGCTGCTGCGTAAACGGCGTGGCGCGTGGATCGGCTGGGCCGGCATCCCCGACAGCGGCGAAGAACCCTTCGTTGAAGAGGGCGTGCAGCTCTACCCCGTGGAACTGTCCGCGCAGGACGTCGCGGACTACTACGAGGGATTTTCGAACGCCACCCTGTGGCCGCTGTACCACGACCTCATCGTCAAACCCGTGTACCACCGCAAGTGGTGGGACAGCTACGTCGACGTGAACCGGCGTTTCGCCGAAGCCACGGCCCGGGCCGCCGCACCCGGCGCCACGGTCTGGATCCAGGACTATCAGCTGCAGCTCGTCCCCAAGATGCTGCGCATGCTGCGTCCCGACGTCACCATCGGCTTCTTCCTGCACATCCCGTTCCCGCCGGTCGAACTGTTCATGCAGATGCCGTGGCGCACCGAGATCGTCGAAGGCCTGCTCGGCGCCGATCTGGTCGGATTCCACCTGGCCGGAGGTGCACAGAACTTCCTCGTCCTGGCCCGGCGCCTCGTCGGGGCCAACACCTCACGCGCCTCGATCGGCGTGCGTTCACGCTTCGGTGAGGTCTCCTACGGCTTCCGCACCATCACGGTCGGGGCCTTCCCCATCTCGATCGACTCGGCCGACCTGGACGCCAAGGCCCGCAACCGATCGATCCGGCAACGCGCCCGGCAGATCCGCTCCGAGCTCGGCAACCCGCGCAAGATCCTGCTCGGCGTCGACCGGCTCGACTACACCAAGGGCATCGACGTGCGGCTGCGCGCGTTCTCCGAACTGCTCGAAGAGCAGCGGGTCAAACGCGACGACACCGTCCTGGTTCAGTTGGCCACCCCCAGCCGAGAACGCGTCGAGAGCTACAAGGTGATGCGCGAGGACATCGAGCGTCAGGTCGGGCACATCAACGGCGAGTACGGCGAGGTCGGGCACCCCGTGGTGCACTACATACATCGGCCGGTGCCCCGCGACGAGCTCATCGCGTTCTTCGTCGCCGCAGACGTCATGCTGGTCACCCCGCTGCGGGACGGAATGAACCTGGTGGCCAAGGAGTACGTGGCGTGCCGCAGCGACCTCGGGGGTGCACTGGTGCTCTCCGAGTTCACCGGTGCGGCAGCCGAGCTGCGCCAGGCCTACCTGACCAATCCGCACCATCTCGAGGGTGTCAAGGATGCGATCGAGGCGGCGCTGGAACAGAGCCCCGAGGAGGGCAAGCGCCGGATGCGCGCGCTGCGCCGGCAGGTGCTGGCCCACGACGTCGACCGGTGGGCACGCGCCTTCCTCGACGCGTTGGCCACGGCCAAGACGGCCGAACACACCCTCACGAACAACTCGTAACGCGACACTGACGGCGGCAGTGAGGCATTGCGCCGCCACGGCACCGCTTTTCTTGTCCGCGTGAGGGATTCGTGTAATCGAGCCTCCGAATCCCTGGGTAGGCTGTCGGCGTGGCATCCTACGTGACCCCGAAGCGAATCCGTCTGGCGCGCAAAATGACTGTGATACCACGGATCGGCGACACGCTGGGCATGATGTTCGACCCGACGCATTACCTGGTCGACAAGTACAGGCAGCACGGCCCGGTGTCGCAGCTGAACACGCTGTATCAGACCTACACGGTGCTGGCCGGCGTCGAAGCATCGGCGTTCATGAGCAGTCGCGAGGGCCGGGAGTGCCTCAGCGTCGGTGATTCGTGGCGTTTCGTCGAAGAGCAGTTCGACGCAAGCCAATCGCTGGTCACCGTGGACGGCAAAGAGCACAAGGAACTGCGCGGGATGCTCCAGCGTGGCTACTCGCGCGACGCGATCATGGGCCGTTATCCCGAAGCGGTGGATCTGGTGGACAAGGCGATCGCCAAGGACTGGGCACCAGGGTCACGCGTGCGGGTCCTACCCTCGATGCAGGCCCTGTCGATCTCGCAGGTGGGGGTGTTCGCGGCGGGAGTGCAACCCAACGACGCGTACGTGGCCGACGTCGGGTTCGTCGCCAGCCAGGTACTCAAAATCGCCCCGGTGCAACAGATCCCGAAGACACTGTTGCGCCGGCGCAACTTCCTGACGGCGCGTAACCGGGTGGTCGAGATCGCCAAACACGCGATCGACCACACCCGCAATTCGACCGGACTCCAGGGCTGCGGAGCCAAATCGACTCTCATCGAAGACATCGTGTCGTCGCACGCCGACAATCCTGATCCGGTCAAGCGGAACAACATGGTTTTCAACGCGGTGCTGCCGTACTTCGCCGGTGTGGAGACGACGTCCGCCACCGCGACCTACGCGTTGTACCTCATTCTCAAACATCCAGATGTCCTGGAGCGCATCCGCTCTGAGGTCGACGAGCTGTTCGCCGGTGAGATCACCCATGAGCGGCTGTTCGCCACCACGCCCACCCTGAACGGCGCGATCATGGAGGCGATGCGGCTGCATCCGGTCGCCGCGACGATGGTGCGGGTGGCGGCCAAGGACTTCGAGTTCAACGGACACCGAATCCGCGAGGGCGACAAGGTTTTCGTCGCGACCTCGGTGCCTCATTTCCTCGACGACTGCTTCACCGATCCGACCACGTTCAACGTGGACCGGTACCACGGCCGCAACGCCGAACATCGTGTCGCCGGCGCGTATTCACCGTTCGGGCGCGGGCCCCACATGTGCATCGGGAAGGGTCTGGCCGAAGCCCTCATGCAGATCTCGTTGGCCCGCCTGCTGTATCGGCTGGACCTGCGGCTGACGCCGGGCTACCAGCTCAAGAAGCGGTTGGCGTCGACCACTCCCTCGCAGAGGTTCTCCGTCGAGGTCGTCGGCACCCGCCGCTAGTCCCGGGGGTCGAGGCGAAAGATCCTCAGTTCACGTTGCGCGCGATCCTGGCACTGCCCGTAGTAGGGCGAGATACGCAAGACCCGCTGCCAGATTTCGTCACGCTCGGCGTCCTCGATATGCACTGCGGTGCAGCCGCGCTCGCGGCCGTTGACATTGATTGCGCAATCGCTGTTGCGTAGCAACCAACCGGTCCACAGCGGGTGCTTCGGCTGACCCCAGTTCGTGCCGATCACGTAGATACCGCCGTCGATCGAGACGTACTGCAGAGGCACCACGGCCCGGTCTCCATTGCTCCGCGTGACGAGCAGGGTGAGCGACGGTATGCGCGATACCGACGTGGTGGTCCAACGGCCACCGGTGAGTCGGTAGAGCAACCGATCGGACGCGACCGTCATCCGGCGAACCGGCCAGGCACGCTCGCTGTGGCCCATTGCCCGGACGCGGTCGCGCACGATGCCGATCACGCCCGCGCGGGCACCAACGGCTTCCGTCCATTCGTCGTGAGTTGAAATGCGCGTTCTCCTCTTCCGTTGTCAAACCTGGTCGGGGCCATAGATGTTATCCCCCAACCAAACCCATCAAAGTCGTGCTCGGCAGCGCCCTCCGCGGCCGCAGCTCAACACTTACCTCACCCATTTTCGGTCAGGTTGGTACGTTGGTGTTCCATCGACGGCGGCATCCCAGGTAGGGTCAACCTATGGAACGTCTGACCGGTCATGATGCGAGCTTCCTCTACCTCGAAACACCCACGCATTACCACCAAAGCGTTGGCCTCATCGTCCTCGATCCTTCGCCCATGCCCGGCGGCTACAGCTTCGACACGATCCGGAATTGGCTGGCCGAGCGGATGGCCGGCATCCCGATCTATGCCGAAAAGGCTTATGACCCATGGTATAACCTCGGCCATCCGGTCTGGGCAGCCGATGAATCGTTCGACCTCGACCGCCACGTGCACCACCGGAGCCTGCCGACCCCCGGGTCCAGAGAACAGCTGGCAGAGGTCATCGGTGAGATCTGCGGAAAGCCGTTGGACCCTGCGCTTCCGCTGTGGGAGATGACGATCGTCGACGGGCTGGCCGACGGCAACGTAGCAGTGATCCTCAAGCGCCACAACGCGAGTCTCGATGGTGTGAGCGGCAATTCGCAGCTCGGACAGCTGTGCGGCAATGAAGCCACCGAGTACTCGATAGTCCGCAATGCCGGGCCCGCGCAGCCGGCCGCGATCGCTCGGTCCGGCCTCAAGGAGTTCGCCGCCAAGCCTGTGAAGCTTGCACGGCTCCTTGGCAAATCACTCATGGACGCGGCGATGAAGAAGACGCCGCAATTGCCCGAAGGCGTCCCCAAATCCCTTTCGGCGCCGCGAACCTCGTTCAACACCACCCTGACCGAGAACCGTAATGTCGCCTGGGCCACCTTCCCGATGGCCGAGATGAAGCAGGTCAAGCGCGAACTCGGCGTCACCCTCAACGACGTTATCCTTGCGCTCACCTCCGCTGCCTTGCGCAACTACCTACTGAGCCGAAACGAACTGCCCGACACACCACTTCAGGCCTTTGTCCCCGTCTCCGTGCACGACATGCCCGGTCAGCACGGACGCAACCAGACCACCGGTCTACTGACCAGCCTGGAGACCGGGATGACCGACCCGGTCGATCGCGCGCTGGCGATCGCGGCGAGCACCAACGCAGCCAAGGAACACGCAGCAGCTTTGGGCCCCAGCCTGTTCCACGATTGGTTCGAGTTGGCCGGCCGGTACTGGGGCACCTTTCTGCGGTGGTACTCCCGGCTCCGCCTGGCCGATCGTCATGCCGTGATGCAGAACATCGTGGTGTCCAACATGGGCGGCCGGCACCGTGATTTGAACTTCGCCGGTGCGCGGGTGATCGACTTCTACCCATTCGGCTCCCTGTTCGACGGCGGCGCAATCTTCGTCGGTGTCGCCAGCATCGAAGATCAGCTAAACATCGGCCTGATCGCGTGCCCGGAGATCGTTCCGGACCTCGACGGCATCGCAGACGGGTACCTCGCCGCCTTTGCCGAGCTGCGCGACGCGCTCGACAACCGCGCCAACCTGGCGGCGGATACCGAAGGAAGCGAAGGCAGCTATGTTGCGAACTAGGTTGGCGTAGACGGTAGTAACCGTGAACCCGCCGAATCCGCGTTGCAGGCGGTCCACCACCTCCGCCATTGCACCGGCCGGCGGGAAGATCGGCGGGAAGAATCGCCCGCGGCCGAGGATCACGCCACAGCGGCGGAGTATGAGGTCCTCGATCGACTGATCGATCATCTCGGACAACACGGTGTTCTCGCGGAACGGGAAGTACCGCCGGTCGATGTCGATGCGCACGTGCGCGCCGGTCCCCTCGACCGAACGGATCAGCGGCGACTCGGCAGTCAGTGCCTGCAGGCCACGCAGCAGGGTCTCCCGTTCTGATCGCCGCTGCTCATGCGACGCCGGGTTGTCAACCGCCCGCATGGCATTCACGGCGATGTGAGCGCCCAGGTTGTTGTGGTAGCGGCCGCGCAGCCGCTGCACCGCCGCCATGTTCGTCGCCTCGGCATCGGCGACCACCCCGGCACGGGCGAGCGTGGCCGCTACGGGAATGGTCATGTCCGACAGCGGTTTCGCGAGCGTCACGATGTCAACGACGTCGCCCAGCACACCTTGGTGGTACAGGAAGGTGTCGGCGCTTCGCCACACACCGGTGAGCACCTCGTCGACTCCGACGATGAAGCCCCGCGTGGCCTTGGCCTCCGCGACGAGGCGCAGCAGTTCGGGGGGGATGATCTCGCAGGTGGTGCCCTGAATCAGCTCGCCCCAGAACAATCCGACCTGCGGATCATCCAGCGCGCTGCGCAAGTCGCGGGCGGCGGTGGGCGAGAACGGATCGACGAACACCACGTCGGAGTAGTACGGCTCGAAGGCCCCCGGGAGGCTGGCCGAACGTTGTGGTCCGTATCGGCTGACGTTCAACGTCGCAATGGTCTTACCCGAGAAATTGCCCGAGAAGGTCACGATTCTGGGCCGGTCGGGCCGGGCAAGGCGCGCCAGCACGAGGGCGTTCTCGACGCTCGTGGCGCCGCTTACCGCGGGGAATACATCGTCGAATCCGCTTCGATCACAGAGGAACTCGGCGAGCTGACCGACATAGTCGGTATCGGGGTCGTGGCCTGCCAGCGCGTCGTCGAGATCGGGCAGATTGTGCCCGCGCAGGTTCGCGCCCGTGCCACAGGCGCAGTCCAGCAGTGACCGGCCGTCCCGCAGGCTGATCTGCATGCCATCGGCGCGGTCGAAATCGAAGTCGAGGCCGAACGCCTCCATCATGTCGCCTGCGCTCGGATTCACGTAACGCCGGAAGTACTCGTTGCGGGTCTTGCGGTCGGTCTCGATCCTGGCGAGCACCAGTTCCTGATTGGCGGTGACGTATCCCTTGTCGCGCAACGTGTTGATCACCAACGTCAACGCGGTGGCGCCTGCGGCGAAGGTGGAAGTCTGGGCCATGGCGTCGACGGGGTTATTCCAGACTCGATAAGCGTCGGGCGTCATGACGTAGCAGCCGAACGGCACCTGGTGGTCGGTCATGTTCTCGCCGTAGACGTACACGTCGGCGTCGGCGCGACCTGGCCGCCACTCCCCCGCGGCCGGCAACGGGCGAGTGTCGCAGACGATCCGCATGATTCGGCGGTCCGCAGCGGCCGCCAGCAGTTCGTCGAGGTTCTCGCCACCGTCGGCGAGGACCAGCACCGCAGACCACGGACGATCGTCCAGGGCGGCCAGTGCGTCGGCGGTGGTGGGCACAAAGCTCAGGTGCCGCGCCAGCGCGCGTTCCCCGCCCTCGGCGAGCGGGTCGAAGTAGTGGCTCAGGCGTCCGTCGTTGTCCACCACCAGGATCCAGCTGTCCGCCGAGCGGAAGTCGTCGACCTTGCTGGTCTGGCGCACCAAGCGGATCGCCCCGGACACCGCCTCCTCCAGCGAGTTCCCGAAGTACGTGACGCGGTCAGCCTGCGGCCCGTGCAGTGCGTCCAGCAGATAGCCGACCTGCGCGCACTCGATCGTGATTGCCAACCCCGCGAACAGGATATTGGGCCGCTTGCGCCGGTTCAGATCGCGGATCGTGGCGATCGTGGATTCGCGGGCCGGCGTATAGCGCTGGTAGTCCACTACTGGAGACTCCTCGGTTGTCATTGGTTGGGTTGCCCGGAACTCACCAGGTGGGCGCAGCGCACCCCGTCGACCCCCAGGTTGAGGTTCAACGCCAGGTCCACGCCGTACGCGAAGTTGTCGGTGAGCGAGAAGTTGTCGTCGGACACGGTGAACCGCCGCTGATGGACGATCCGGGCGACCGTCAGCGGGATGATCACCTCGGCGATCCGCTTCCCCATGCACAGGTGATGCCCACGGCCGAAGGGCGAGTACGCGCCGGGCTGCAGGTGTTCCTTGCGGCCATCCAGATAGCGGCCCGGATCGAAGAGGTGAGGGTCGGGAAAGAACGACGGCATGAAGTGCGGCACGCTGGTGGCGATCATGACGCGCTCGCCCGCCCGGATCGGATGACCCTTGTAGACGAAATCTGTTCGGGCATGGCGCATCAGGACGGGGACCGACGGGTACAACCGCATGGTCTCCTTGAGCACCGCATTGAGTACCGGCGTGGCCTCGAACAGCGCTTCCTCGTTGAGTTCGGGGAGTGCGAAAAGCCGGTCCGCCTCCGCCGTCACCGTCTCGTAGAGGTCCGGCCGCTGCGTGAGGAGATACAGGATCGTCGAGATGGTGTTCGATGCGGTGTCCAACCCGGCCATGAACGGAACGAAAAGGTTCAGCGGCAGCTCGTAATCGGTCATCTTTTCCGGATGGGTTCGGTTGGCCTCGACCAGGTCATCGAGCAGTCGACGGCCGAAGTCATCGATCTGGCCATCGTCGGAACGGGCCCGGAACACCGTGAGCAGTTCCTGGGCGATGGCGTGCATCCGCGCCTTCGCCGAGCGGTATCGCGGAAGCTTGAGCATGAAGGTCGGCCACCGCCCGAGCAGACACACATTGGTCGACCAATGCACCAACGTGCGCAACTGGTCCACGTCGTCGAAGAACACCCGGTCCGCGA
Organism: Mycobacterium sp. DL99; assembly: GCF_004762045.1. GTDB lineage: Bacteria > Actinomycetota > Actinomycetes > Mycobacteriales > Mycobacteriaceae > Mycobacterium. The sequence goes on along the minus strand of NZ_SJOM01000007.1, from coordinate 1,014,916 downwards.
CCGCGATGCTGATCTGCCGAATCACGATCCGCTGCACGGACTTCACCGCGGGCACGACGCTGCCGGGCTGCCAGCCGTCGGCCAGCCAGTCGTCGATGATCTCGATCAACCGGTCATAGCGACCGTCCAGCGCATGCCGCGAATAGCCGTGCCGCATGAGGTCGCGAAACCAGGTGTGCAGATCGCCGTCGTCGCTCACCACCGACTTGTCGGCGCCGTATTCGGCGATCATCCTCGACCAGGACGGTTTGGACTCCAGACACTCCCGGCCCTCGGCCGATCCGACGAACATCGCCGCATCCGGTCCGGCGAGCACCACGTACCGGTTGTTGAGTGCCCGAACCCGGAACACCGGGCCGTATTCGCTATAACAGCGGGTCAGGAACTGGGGTAGCTGGTAGTACATCGGCACGGTGTTCCCCAGCACGGGTAGACCCTTGACCGTCGGTGTGGCGTGCGATTTCTCCATAAGCCTTCCTTGCACAGAACGGCATTACCCGGGCCCAATAGTTGACAGAATTGGCATTCACATCGAGGCGCCGTGTCGTACATCGGTGACCGGTCCCGGCCCGTCCGGAGGCGCACCTTTCCGCAACGCGGCACGCCGGTACGTCGCGCTGGGCCAGCCGCGACTCCGCGAATCAGTACCCGGCACTTCGGCGATCAACCTGCGGTTACCGGCTCAATAATTACGACAACCGCCAATATATACCATCCGGTACGGACACGTACCCATAGCGGACGCATGGCGTGAACCAAACGCAGGAGAAAGCCGAACAAGCCCAGCGACGGCGCGTACATCAGAAGAATCCACGGAAACTTGTACCGGACGACGTCCGGTCACATCGGGAGTGAAGGCGGGGACCAAACTCCCCGTGGCGGCGATGCCGCCTGCGCCGATTCAGTGCAGCGCGAGTTGCACGTCGAGCGGGTGAGCGCCCCGACGTGTCCAGTTACCGTCGAATGTCTAGATCGGGTTGATCGCGTTGATCAGCCAGTCCCCGCCGATCTTGCGGTAGTCGACCTTCAACCGGCTGCCGTCGTACAACGGCTGGCGAGACTGATCCGTCACCGTGCGGTTCATGTACACCAGCACCGATCCCGACTCGCGTTCTGCGGTCATGACGCCGATGCCGACGACGCTGATCTGGACGACGAGCTGACGCTTGCGTGCCTCAGGGATGACCTTGGCGGTCGCGTCCTGTTCGAACTGTTGCCGGAAGTCCGGGGCGAGCAGCGGATAGGTTTCCATCAAGCTGCGCTCGACGGTCTGATAGTCGTAGCCGAACACCTTCGGGATCTGATCGGCCGCCACGGCGGGCAACTCGGCCCGGGTGGCCTCCTGGCCGCGTTGCGTCACGCGGTTCCAGTACAGCGATCCGCCGACTGCTCCCAGCGCGACGAACGCCACCGTCAGAAGGCCGATCAGCAGGCCAAAGAGCTTCGAGCGCATCAGTTTCCACCGTCGGGGTACTTGAGGTCATATCCGGTCATGTGCCCGTTGTCGTCCTCGTGAACGATCACCCGCAGGCGGTACGGCCGGGTCGGAGAATTGACGCCGTCCACGTCGGTGACCGTGACGCGCACCGCCACCAGCACCGAGGCGTTCCCGGCGATCTCGTCGACCTTCTCCAGCGCCGCGGCGTTGATCACCGCCTCCGAGCTCGCATTGGTGTCACGGAACAGCGCCTTGAGGTTGTCGGCGTTGCTCCCCTGGCTCATCATGTCGCGCAGTGGGCCGCTGGTGCCGTCGATGAAGCGGTTGACGCTCTCGTCGATCGTGTCCTGGGTGTAGCTGAACATGTTGATCACGGTCTGCTTACCGGCGGCGACGAAGTTCTCGTCGCGGGCCTGCACGGCATCCACCGCATGCTGCTGATCGCGCATGACGTAGGCCAGCACTCCCAGCGCCGCGGTGGACACCGCGAGGACCAGGACCGTCACCAACGCCACCAGGCTGCCGTGGGCACGTCGCCGGGGCGGCGCCTTGAGTGGCGTCAGTTGCGGCGCCCTGGTCGCCGTGCTGGTCAATGAATCGACCACCACGGTGGGTGCCGTCACCTCTACGGCGGTTGCGGCCCCGGTCGGGCCGGCCGCCCTGGACGCGCGCCTACGCACCGGCCTCTGGTTCGAGGCCGTTTCTTCCGTCATCAAGCCTGCCTTGGATCCAGCATCAGGTCTACCCAGGTCTCCGCGGGTGCCAACTTGTCGGCGCCGGCTGCGTACACACCGGTGCCTCCTTCGGCGTCTGCGAAGACCCCACTGTGCTGATCGTAGGTGCCGATCCCGGGAGCGCTGGCCAGAGGTGGTGCCTCGGCCGGCAAGGGCGCTTCAGGAGCCGGTGCCGGCGCTTCCGGCGCCGGTGCGGCTTCGGGTGCTCCCGGAGGCGTCCGGCCGTACGGCGGCACGATCTGGTCCGGCGGCGCGAAGTACGGCCACGGCGGCGGCGGTGTTCCCGGCTTGTTGGGCGGCACCGGTAGCGGGAACGGCGCGTGCGGCGCCGGGCCCGGCCCTGGTTGAACCCCGGGCGGCAACTGCACCGCCGGCGGGCCCGGGTCCGGATCGACCTGCGGCGGGATGTTCGGGAACTTGTTGGGCGGCAGGATGTTGCGCCCGTCCTCGATCGGTGTCCCGTAGGGCACCGGCGGACCGCGCCAGGGGTTACTGCCCAGTGGCACATAGCCCTTGGGATCGCGGCACAGCTGGATGGTGGGTGCCCGCTTTCCTGGGAACTCCATGCACGGGTAGTTACGCGCACCGCGAACCACTGCCGGATCATTCTGCGCGGTCTTGCAGTACAGATCGGACGGAAGCTCGCGCAGCGTCTCGTCGGCCGGTGACCTGATCGAGGTCGCCGGGATGAAGCCTGTCGAGCACGGCGGCGGGTCCTGCAGGTCGATCTTGAAGTCCAGCTTGGCGCCCTCGTCGGCAGGTGCCCCGCCGGCCACGGTCTGCAGCGCAGCGATCAGCGCCGGGAAGACCACCAGCGCCTGCTCGATCGACTTGCTGTAGATCACGCCGATCCGGCCGACGTTGGCCAGGTTGGCCGCCAGCACCGGGAACGTCGGCCGGATACCAGTGAACGCGGTATTGGCAGCCTCGGTGGCGCCCGGAACAGTCTTGAGGGTGGTGCGCAGCTGCGGATCGGCCTTGTTGACCTCGCCGGTGAAACGGGCCAACCCGTCGGCCAACGACCGGATGTTGTCGCCGCTGCGTATCTGCGCTTCCAGGAACGGCCCGGCCTGGTCGATCAGCTGAGTGGTCTGACCGTAGTTGGCGTTGGCCTCGTCGATCAGCAGCCGTGACGATTCGATCAGCCGAGCCAGCTCCGGCCCCGACCCGTTGAACGCCTTGAATGTCTCACGCAGCAGATCCTGCAAACGGCTGTTGCCGATGCTGCTGACCAGGGTGTCGGCTTCGTGCAGCAACCCGGCGATGTCCTGGCCGACCCGGGTGTTCTGCTGTTCGATGGTGGCGCCATTGCGCAGCTTGTTGGTCGACGGTGACTCCGGCGGGATCAGATCGATGTACTGCTCACCGACGGCCGAGACACTCTTCACTGTCGCGGTCACATTGTCCGGGATCGCCGTGTTGCTGTTCAGCTGCATCCTGGCGACCACGCCATCGGTTGCCAGGCCCACCGAATCCACCCGTCCCACCGTGACACCGCGGTAGGTGACATTGGCGTTCTGGTAGATCCCGCCACCGGCCAGGAAGTTGGCGTTGACGTGATAGGTGCCGATTCCCACCGCAGCGGGCAGGTGCAGATAGAACAGCGAAATCGCACCGACGGTCAGGACGGTGACGACCCCGAAGATCATCAGCTGCATACGGGTGAGCCGGTCGATCATTACGGCTTCTCCTCGTGCTGGGTGGCAGTTCCGGCCGGGATCTTGAACGGATCGGCGGCCTGGCCGGACAGGTTGGCCATCGCCCCGGTCAGGAAGTCCGGCGGATTGATCACCTCACTGAGGTGCTTCATGTTCGGGTCGAAGCCCCCGGTGGTGAAGATCGACTCACCGAACCGGCGCAGGGTCAGGTCAAAGGTGACGTACACGTTCAAGTAGTCGCCTCGCACCGCCTGGCGCAGATACTTGTAGTGGAACGGGAACGTCGGAATGAACTCCAGGTTCTTGATCAAGTCGTCAGCGTTGTCGTTGAGCGCCTTGATCACCGGATAGAGATCCTTCATATCGGCCGCAAAATCGTCCTTGGTCTGCGACAGAATCCGCGAGCCGACCTGGGCGAAGCCGCGCAGCGCGGTGAAGGCTTCGACGATGTTGGACCGGTTGTCATTGAGCACCTTGAGCGCGCCGGGCAGCGTGTCGAGCGTGCGGCCCAGGCTGTCCTGGCTCCGGGCCAGGATCGAAGCAAACCGGTTCAACCCGTCGGCCGCGGCAATAATGTCGTTGGTCTGCCGATCCAACGAGGAAGTCAACTCGGCCAGCCGCGGGATCAGATCGGCGAAGGTGCCGGCCCGCCCGGCGACCGCCGCGTAGGCCTCATCGGTGATGTCCTGCAGCGCACCGAGATTGCCCTTGTTGACCACCATGCCCAGCGATGAGAGCACTTCCTCGGTGGTCGGATAACGATCGCTCTGGGACAGCGAGATGTTGGAACCCTGAACCAGGCGCCCCTCGGCCGGTCGATCGACAGGTTCGGCCAACTCGATGTGCTGGGAGCCGAGCAGCGATGTCTGGGCAACGCGCGCAACGGCATTCGCCGGGAGCTTCACGTCACCATCCAGCGACAGTTGCACCGCCGCATAGAAGGTGCCGTCCGAGCGCTGGATCGCATCCACACCCGACACGCTGCCGACGGTGACGTCGTCGACCATCACCGGCGAGTTCTGCGGCAGGGTCGCCACATCGGGCAACTGCACGGTGATGGTGTAGGAACCGGGCCCGTGCCCGGCGGTACCCGGCATGTTCAGCGAGTTGAGTCCGCCGAACTGGCAGCCGGCCAGCAGCACCGCGCCGCTGCCGATCGCCAGCGTACGGCCACCGATCCGTGATGCCTTGCCCCTCAATGCTTTACCCTTCGTCATCCGCCGGCACCAGCCTCAGCGGGTGCGGACGCGGCAGGCGCCGGCGCGGGTCCAGGTGCGGGCCCCACCCCGGTTCCGGCTGCGGGCGCCGGTGCATCCGGTGGCAGGATCAACGAGCTCAGCGTCGCGTCCGGCGGGATCTGCGGCGGGGTTACGCCAGGAGCGTTCTGCCACTGCAGGTAAGGCACCGGCGTCTCCGACTTTGCTTCAGTTTCGGGGGTGTCATATTGGATCTGCCCCTTGTAGGCAGTGATGCTGTTGATGGGATGGAACAACACCGGCGGATAGTTCATCGTGATGCGGCGCAGCACCGGACCCATCCGCTGCCGGCAGATCTCGGCGCGTTTGTAGTTGTCCGGGGTGGTGCCGGTGTCGAAGTTGCCGCCGCACAGGAACTGCACGGGGTTGGCGAAGTTCGGCAGGGTCAGGAGCCCACCAACGGTGCCCTGCGCCGGGTTGTAGATGTTGTAGAAGTTCGCCAGGCCGTTGGGCGTGACGTGCAGGATCTGTTCGATGTCGTCACTGTGGTCGGTGAGAATCTGGGTGAAGTCGGCCAGCTTGCCCACCTGGGCGATCAGCGCATCGTTGTTCTCGTTCAGGAAACCGCGGACGTCACCGAGGGCCTGATTCAGCGTGCCCAGGGTCTCGTCGAGACCACTGGCACTGTCCGCCAGCACCTGCGACACCGACGCCACGTGATTGGTGAACTGCACGATCTGTTCGTTGCTGTTGGACAGCGCGTCGACGAGGATCTGCAGGTTCTTCACCGTGCCGAACAGATCGGTACGCGAATCTCCCAGCCGCCCAGCGGTTTGGGACAACTCACGCAGCGCATTGCGGAACGAGTCGCCGTTGCCGTCGAACGTCGTCGCGGCCTGGTCGACGAACGCCGCGATCGGGCCCTGCACCGAGTTGGCCTGCGGTCCGAGTTGCGAACTGAGCTGGGTGAGTTGCTCCTTGACCTCGTCCCATTCGACGGGCACGGCGGTGCGATCGAGTCCGATCGACGCGCCGTCGGCGATCACGTCGCCCTCCGTGTAGGCGGGAGTCAGCTGAATGAACCTGGCCGACACCAGGTTCGGCGACAGGATCAGCGCCTTGGCATCGGCAGGCACCTTGACGCCGCGGTCCAGGGTCATCTCGATCTTGACATCCGAAGGCCGCGGTTCGATGGAGTCGATCGTGCCCACCGGCACGCCGACGATCCGCACCTCGTCGCCGGGGTACAACCCGACAGCGTTGGTGAAGTACGCGGTGAGCTTGGGGCCGGTGCGTGACGGCCACACCTGGTACACGCCGACGGCGAGGACCGCCAGCAGCACTGCGGCCAGCGCAATGCGCAACCACCGGTTGCGACCGGATACCGAATTCTGTTGGGTCATGGCGATTTCGGCCTAACGATCGTTCGCTCGGAAATGTAGCCGCGCAACATATCGGACAGGCTGTCGGGCAGTTTGCCCGGCTGGAAGTAGGTGTCCAGCAGCACCTCGGCCATCCCGGCCGGCGGCAGGCCGTACAGGTTGATCTGGAAGCCCGGACCGGAGCCGACGACCTCGCCCAGCGCGGTGGCATACCCCGGCAAGCGCTTGAGCGCCTCGCCGATGTGCTCGCGCCGCTCCAGCAGGTTGTCCATCACCAGATTGAGCTTCTCCAGCGCGGGCTTGAACTCCTTGCGGTTGTCGGCGACGAATCCCGAAAGCTGACGCGACACATCGTCGATACCGGCGATCAGATTGCTCAGCGCCTGTCGGCGTTCATCAAGCGCGGCGAACAGCTGATTGCCGTCGGTCAGCAGCTGGTTCACCTGCCCGGCTCGCTTGGCCAGGAGATCCGACACCCGCTTGGCGTGGGTCAACAACCCCTCGAGGGCCTCGTCCCGCTTGTTGATGGTGCGGGACAGGTTCGTGACGCCGTCCAGTGCACCGCGCAACTGCGGGGTGGCGTCACGCAACGTGTCGGTCAACGTCTGCAGCGCCTGCTCGAACTTCGGCTTGTCCAACTCGCTGACGTTCTGCCCGAGATCCTGCAGCGCAGTGTTCAGCGTGTACGGAGTCGTGGTGCGTCCCAATGGGATAACCGTCGACGTACCGACGCCCTTCGGAGTTACCGAAAGCGACTTCTGGCCGAGCACCGTATCAGTCTTGATCGCCACCAGCGATTGGTCGCCGACCTTGATGTTGCGGTCCACGGTGAACTTGACTTTGGCCGCGTCGCCGGCCAGGGCGATCCCGGTGACCTTGCCGACCGTGATGCCCGAGATGTTGACGTCGTTGCCCGGCGAGATCCCGCCGGCATCGCTGAAATAAGCCTCGAACTGCTTGCCCTGCGGGAAGAACGGCAGGCCGGTATAGCCGAACGACACCAGGACCAGACACGCCACCACGAAGATGCCGAGAATCCCGGTGCGCACGGGATTCGACTCACGCGAACTACTCATTCGTCGGCGCACACCTCCCCTTGGACGGGTCCGGCGGGCCGCCGAACGGAATCAGGATGTCGCTGCCTGCCGGTCCATTGACCTTCAACCGAACCGAGCAGTAGAAGATGTTGAAGAACGAGCCGTAGGCTCCGAGTGCGTTGAGCCGCAGGTAGTTCTCGGCCAGCGGCTCGATGACCTTGTTGACATCGCCCTTCCGCTCGTCCAGGCGCTGCGCAAGCGGGCGGACATTCTCGATGACCCCCTGCAGCGGACGGCGGGACTTCTCCAGCATGTCGGTCAGGTCGTTCTCAGCCGAGGCCAGCGGAGCGATCGCACCGGCGATCGGATCGCGCCCCTCGGCCAGACCGGTGATCAGCTTCTGCAGCTCGTCGACGCTGGTGTCGAACTGAGAGCCCTTCTCGTCCACCGTGCTCAGCACGGTGTTGAGGTTCGTGATCACGTCGCCGATGAGCTGATCGCGGGCGGCCAGGTTCTGGGTGAAAGCGCCGGTGCTGGTCAGCATGTTCGCCAACGCGCCGCCCTGGCCCTGCAGCATCTCGATCACCGCATTGGAGATCTCGTTGACCTTCGCGCCGTCCAGTCCTTTGAGCACCGGCCGCAATCCGCCCAACAGCGCATCGAGGTCCAGGGCCGGCTGGGTGTTCTGGGCCGGGATTGTCCCGCCGGGCGCCAGCTTGCGCAGTTCCCCTGGGCCCGAGGTGATCTCCAGGAAACGATCGCCGACGAGATTCAGGTAGCGCACCTTGGCCTGGCTCGAGGTGTAGAGCTGATACCGCTTGTTGACGTCGAAGCTGACATCAACGGTGTTGTCGGAGTTGAGCTTCACCGCGTTGACCTTGCCCACCGGAACCCCGGCGATGCGGACGTCCTGCCCGGCCTTCAGCCGCGACGCCTCGCTGAACGTGGCGTGGTAATCGTGGGCCGCGGCGAAGCGGAACTCGCCAAAGACCACCACCAGCATGGCCGCCACCAGCAGCATCGCAACCGTGAAGATGCCGACCTTGAGCATGGTCCGATCAGTACCCGCGCCGGACGCCATCAGAATCGGTCCCTTTCTGCGAACGCGCCGTTGAACAAGAACTGCAGCGTCGCGGGTGCGTCGAACTGCACCTCGGTGTTCGGCTGGTACGGAACGTACGCGTTGTCGGTGACCACGAACGGGCTGTGATACCAGGTACCGCCGTACTGCTTGGTAGGCACGTCGGGAAGGCCGCGGCAGTTCGGTCCGCCGGAGGCATTCACCATTGGCAGGCTCTCGGGATAGGTGTAGCCCGGGGACCCCGGCAGGAAGTTGGAGTTGACGAACAGTCCTGGGCGGATACCGCCGATGATCGGGGCGAACCGATCAACGCTGATTGCCATGCCTTTCAGGAGGCAACCCAACTCCGGGGAGTAGTCGCCGAGGACCTTAAGCGGTGCCCGCAACCGCTGGATCGCCGCGATGTAGTCGTCAGCCGCCGGTTCCAGGGTGGCGGTGCCATTGTTGGCCAGCCCGGTGGCCGCCAGCAGAGTGGCGTTGAGATTGGTCTTCTCGTCGACGATCGTCTTGTTCAGCGCCGGCACGTTGTCGACGATCCGGGCCAGGTCCGGTCCGGCGTCGCCGTAGATGTTGGCCACCACCGCGGCCTTGGCAAAGTCCTCCTGCAGCGTCGGCAACTTCGGGTTCAGTTGCTGCAGGTAAGAATTCAAGCCTGACAAGGCCGCGCCCGCATCGTCACCATGGCCGCGCAAGCCCTCGCCGAGTGCGGTGAGGGTGGCGTTCAGGCTGACCGGGTCGATCTTGTTGAGCACATCCGACAGCGTCTGGAAGAGCGTGTTCACCTCGAGCTGCACGTCCTTGGCAGCCACCGTGCTACCCGGGCGCAGCGAGGTCGGCTGCGGCTGCGCAGGCGGCTGGAACTCCACCGACTTCGCACCGAAGATCGTGTTGCCCGCGATCCGCACGGTGGCGTTGGACGGGATGTAGCGCATCTCGCCGCGCTTGATGGACAGCGTCAGCTTCGCCTCATTACCGGCGTAGGCGATGTCGGTGACCTTGCCGATCTGGATGCCGCGGTATTTCACCTTGGCGTCGCGCTCCATCACCAGGCCGGCCCGCGGCGCGGTCAGGCTGACGGTGTCGGTCGGCGTGAAGGCCGCCGTGTAGGACAGGTAGGTGAAGACCACTGCGGCGGCCACGATCGCAGCCAGGATCGCAGCGGCGATTCTGACATGACGACGGTGCTTGGAAGGTGCGTCTGCCATAGGAATTCCTGCCACCTACCCGGAAAGGTTGAAGTTGCCGGACGCGCCGTATACGGCCAGGGAGATGAAGAGCGTGATGGTGACGACGACGATCAGTGAGGTGCGCACGGCCTGACCGACCGCAATGCCCACACCAACCGGACCGCCGGATGCGTTGTAGCCGTAATAGGTATGCACGAGCATCACCGCGATCGCCATCACGATCGCCTGCAGGAACGACCAGAGCAGGTCGCTGGGTATCAGGAACGTATTGAAGTAGTGGTCGTACAGACCCGCCGACTGACCGTTGATGAACACCGTGGTGAACCGCGCGGCGAAGAACGCGGCCAGCACTGACAGCGAGTACAGCGGCACGATCGCGATCAGGCCGGCCAGCAGTCGGGTCGAGACCAGATAGGACACCGCATGGACCGCCATCGCTTCGACGGCGTCGATCTCCTCGGCCACCCGCATCGCGCCGAGCTGAGCGGTGGCGCCCGCGCCGATCGTGGCGGCCAGGGCGATACCGGCGATCACCGGTGCCACGATGCGCACGTTGAGGAACGCCGACAGGAAGCCGGTCAGGGCCTCGATGCCGATGTTGCCGAGCGACGAGTAACCCTGCACCGCGATCACGCCGCCGGAGGCCAGGGTGAGGAACGCCGCAACACCGACGGTTCCGCCGATCATGACCAGGGCGCCTGCGCCCATGGTCATCTCGGCTACCAGCCGGATGGTCTCCTTGCGGTAGCGGTTGACCGCGTTGGGCAGGTACCGCATGGTCTCGCCGTAGAACAGTGCCTGCTCGCCGATGTTGTCGACGGTCTTGGGCACACTGCGGAACAGCCGCCTGAAGCGGAGGGTGGCGTCATAGCTCATCGCACAAGCACCCGGACCCCGATAGCCGTCATGATCACGTTGATCACGAACAGGCAGATGAATGCGTAGACCACCGTTTCGTTCACTGCGTTACCGACACCCTTCGGGCCTCCTTTGACGGTCAACCCGCGGTAGCAGCCGACCAGGCCGGCCACCACGCCGAACAGCAGTGCCTTGATTTCGGCCAACACGAGCTCGCCGAGCCCGGTCAGCACGGTCAGGCCGTTGATGAAGGCGCCGGGGTTCACCCCCTGGAGAAATACCGAGAAGGCGTAGCCGCCGGCGATGCCGATCGCACAGACCAGGCCGTTGAGCAACAGCGCGACGAACATCGACGCCAGCACGCGGGGGACGACGAGCCGTTGGATCGGATCGATGCCAAGCACCCGCATGGCGTCGATCTCTTCGCGGATGGTCCGGGCGCCCAGGTCGGCGCAGATCGCCGTGGCGCCTGCACCGGCCACCACCAGCACGGTCACCACCGGGCCGAGCTGGGTGATGGTGCCGAAGGCGGTGCCCGCGCCGGACAGGTCGGCAGCACCGATCTCGCGAAGGAGGATGTTGAGCGTAAACGCGACCAGGACCGTGAACGGGATGGCGACCAGCAGGGTCGGCACGAGCGAGACCCGGGCGATCATCCAGGTCTGATCCAGGAACTCCCTGAACTGGAACGGTCGACGGAACATCTTGGCGAAGGTGTCCAAGGACATCTCGACGAAGCCGCCCACGGCCCGGGCCGGAACCGCAAGCTGTTCGATCAACCTGGGCTCCGTTCTCGGGGTACTCGGATGGGGGAAAATTTTGCGGAAACTCGCGTTAGCGAAAAATTGACGGCCACATGTCGTGGCTGCCCTCCCACCCCTTGGTCTTATTGCGCTCTTAGTGAGCCGGATCATATTAACTAGAACATGTTCGCACTGTCAAAGAATTCAAATTATTAGCTTCAACAGCGGTTTTCCCAGCTCAGGACACGTTAGATGTACTAGCAACTAGAACTTGTTCCAGTTGCGTTAAACCACCCTCAACGAGACCGTCAGTCTCGTGAGGCCATCAGTTCGGTGGCCGAGAATCCACGTCCCAGGTCACGATCAGCAAAGTAATCGTGCAGTGTCCCGCTGAGGTCTGCCGGGTTCCAGGCATCGGAGTCCGCAGTGAAGTGCTTCTCCGCTGTGGGCGGCGCGACCAACGTGACAGTTGGACCATAGACGATGAACAGCTGAGCGTTGACGGCTTCGGACGCAGGCGAGGCCAGGAATCGAACCAGTGTGACGACGTGGTCGGTCGACAGGGGGTCGACCTGGCCGTCGGCCGCCTCGGGCGCGTCGCCGAAGACGCCGGCGGTCATGGCCGTGCGGGCCCGCGGCGCGATCGCGTTGGCCCGTACGCCGAAGCGCTCCAGGGCCCGGGCCGCCGACACCGTCAGCGCGGTGATGCCCGCCTTGGCGGCACCGTAGTTGGGCTGGCCGACCGGACCCGAGAGTCCGGCCTCCGACGAGGTGTTGATGATCCGGCCGTAGACGGTGCCATCCCCCGCCTTGGCCTTGTTGCGCCAGTAGACCGCGGCATTGCGGGTCAGCAGGAAGTGGCCGCGCAGGTGCACGGCAATGACCGCGTCCCACTCCTCGTCGCTCATGTTGAACAGGATCCGGTCACGGGTGATGCCCGCGTTGTTGACGACGATGCTCAGGCCACCCAGACCGTCGGCGGTCGCGACCAGCTCGTCGGCGGTCGAGCGCTGGCTGATGTCCCCCGCCACCGCGACACCCTTGGAGCCGGCGGCCGCGATCTCGTCGAGGACGTCAGAGGCATCCAGCGCACCGGCCATGTCGTTGACCACCACGGTCGCCCCGGCCTTCGCCAGGCCGATGGCTTCGGCACGGCCCAAGCCCGCAGCCGCGCCGGTGACCACGGCAACTTTTCCGGACAGATCGATCTGAGCGTCGTCGGTCATTTATGAATACCTCTAGTCTTTTCGGATCAGGGCTGCACGGGGGCATTCGGCGATGGACTGCTCGGCCAGATCCTCCTGGTCGGCAGGCACCGGATCGGACTTGACCACGGCATAGTCGTCGTCGTCAAGATCGAACAAATCAGGGGCAATACCCACGCAGACCGCATTGCCTTCGCAGCGATCACGGTCAACTTCTACTCGCATGGCGACCTCCTCACGACGTGCGCGCGCACGGGGCTGCGTGCGTGCAGCCACAGAATACGACCACACCTGACTGATACCCGTCAGGCACCGGCCTGGATCCTAAGACTAGAACGTGTTACAACGAGGTAAGAACTCAGGTCTCTCAAGCAGTAAGGATGCAGCGGAATGCGGATCGGTTACACCCCCGAGCAGGAGGAGCTGCGCCGCGAATTGCGCGCATACTTCTCCAAGTTGATGACGCCCGAGCGGGTAGAGGCACTCAGCTCGTCCGAGGGCGAGATGGGACGCGGCAACGTCTACCGCGAGACCGTCTCCCAACTGGCGCAGGACGGCTGGCTGACGCTGAACTGGCCGAAGGAGTACGGCGGTCAGGGTCGCTCCCCGATGGAGTCGCTGATCTTCGCCGACGAGGCCGCCATCGCGGGCGTACCGGTGCCGTTCCTGACCCTCAACAGCGTGGCGCCGACCATCATGGCGTTCGGCAGCGAGGAACAGAAGAAGTTCTTCCTGCCCAAGATCGCCTCCGGCGAGCTGCACTTCGCCATCGGCTACTCCGAGCCCGGCGCAGGCACCGACCTGGCGGCGCTGCGCACCACCGCGGTGCGCGACGGTGACGACTACGTCATCAACGGCCAGAAGATGTGGACCAGCCTGATCGCCTACGCGGATTACGTATGGCTGGCGGTGCGCACCAATCCCGAGGCCAAGAAGCACCGCGGCATCTCGATGCTGATCGTGCCGACCACGGCCGAAGGTTTCTCCTGGACACCGGTGCACACCATGTCCGGTGTGGACACCAGCGCCACCTACTACCAGGACGTGCGCGTCCCGGTGACCAGTCTGGTCGGCGAGGAGAACGCCGGCTGGAAGCTGGTGACCAACCAGCTCAACCACGAGCGCGTCGCGCTGGTGTCGTCGCAGCCGATCTATGTTGCGCTGGACGGGGTCCGGGAGTGGGCGCAGAACACCAAGGACGTGCACGGCAAGCGGCTGATCGACTCCGAGTGGGTTCAGCTCAATCTGGCCCGGGTGCACGCCAAGGCCGAGGTGCTCAAGCTGATCAACTGGAAACTGTCTTCGGCTACCGAGGCCCCGTCCCCGGCGGATGCGTCGGCGGCCAAGGTGTACGGCACCGAGCTGGCCACCGAGGCCTACCGCCTGCTGATGGAGGTGCTGGGCACATCGGCCACGCTGCGCCCGGACAGCAAGGGCGCGCTGCTGCGCGGCCGCGTCGAGCGGTTCCACCGCTCGGCGCTGATCCTGACCTTCGGCGGCGGCACCAACGAGATTCAGCGTGACATCATCGGCATGGTCGCGCTCGGCCTGCCCCGAGTGAACCGGTAAGGACGGCACACCAATGGATTTCAAGACGACCGAAGCGGCCGCCGATCTGGGTGGCCTGGTGCGCACCATCACCGAGTCGGTGTGCACCCCCGAACGCCAGCGTGAGCTCGACGCGCTGGAGCAGCGTTTCGACGCGGATCTGTGGGCCAAGCTGGCCGAAGCCGACGTGCTGTCGGCCGCGGCGCCGGAGTCGGTGGGCGGCGGTGGATTCGGCGTGCTCGAGCAGGCCGCCGTGCTGACCGCGCTGGGCCGCCAGTTGGCCGCCGTGCCGTACCTGGATTCGGTGGTGCTCGGCGCCGGCGCGCTGGCCGCGTTCGGGTCCGAGGATCTGCGTACCGGGTGGGCGGCACCGGCCGTGGCGGGCGACAAGATCCTGGCGGTGGCCCTGGACGGCGAGATGGGCCAGGGACCGGTTCAGGCTCAGGCCGACGGTTCGGGCTACCGGCTCACCGGCACCCGCACCCAGGTGAGCTACGGACCGATCGCGGACGCGTTCCTGGTGCCGGCCGAAACCGATTCCGGGGTCAGCGTTTTCCTGGTTTCCGGCGATGATCCGGGCGTGACGGTCAGCGTGCTGAGCACCACCGGCAAGGGCAGCGTCGCTCATCTGGAGCTGCAGGGCACCACGGTGGACGCCGCCCGCGTCGTCGGCGGCGCCGATGTTGCTCAGTGGCTGACCACGCATGCGGCGTTGGGCCGCAGCGCCTTCCAGCTCGGCGTGCTGGAGCGGGCACTGGAGCTGACATCCGAATACGCCCGCGAGCGCGAGCAGTTCGACCGGCCGATCGGCAGCTTCCAGGCGGTCTCGTCGCGGCTGGCCGACGGCTACATCGACATCCAGGGCCTGCGCCTGACGCTGACCCAGGCTGCCTGGCGACTGTCGGAGGATCTGCCCGCCGACATCGATGTCGCCAGTGCGGCGTTCTGGGCCGCCGAGGCCGGGCATCGCGTCGCACACACCACGGTGCACGTGCACGGCGGGGTCGGTATCGACATGGATCACCCGATCCATCGGTACTTCCTGACCGCCAAGCAGACCGAGTTCGGTCTCGGTGGGGCGACCGGGCAGTTGCTGCGCATCGGCCGCGAACTCGCGGACACCCCGGTCTAGGGATGTGGGGTCCAACCGCGAGGCCGACCGTCACCGAGCTGCTGGTCCCGCTGGCCGAGGTCACCGATCGTGGCCTTTACCAAGAGGATTCGTTCGTCAGCTGGGCCGACCACATCGCTGCCGGTGCACAACTGGCCGCGGCGCTGCGGGCACGGTTGGACCCCACCAAACCCCCGCACGTCGGGGCGCTACTCGGCAACACCACGTTCTTCTCCAGCCTGCTGGTGGCCGCGGGCCTGAACGGGCTGGTACCCGTCGGGCTCAACCAGACCCGCCGCGGTGAGGCACTCGCCCGCGACATCGCCAAAGCCGATTGTCAGCTGGTGCTGACCGACAATCCCGACGCGGTCCCGCCCGGGGTGGATTTCATCGATGTCGAATCCGCCGACTGGGCAGCCGAACTCGCGTCGTATCGGGACACCCCGGTGACGTTCGCCGAGTTGTCGGCCGACGACCTGTTCATGCTCATCTTCACCTCGGGAACCAGCGGCGACCCCAAGGCCGTTCGGGTCACCCACGACAAGGTGGCGTTTCCCGGCTGGATGCTGGCCGACCGATTCGGATTGGGTCCGGCCGACACCGTGTACCTGTCGATGCCACTGTTCCACTCCAACGCGATCATGGCCGGCTGGGCCGTCGCCGCCGCGGCCGGCGCGTCGATCGCGTTGCGGCGCAAGTTCTCCGCATCCGGTTTCATGCCCGACATCCGGCGCTACGGCGCCACCTACGCCAACTACGTCGGCAAGCCGCTGTCCTACATCCTGGCCACCGAACCGGCCCCCGACGATGCCGACAATCCGCTACGAATCCTCTACGGCAACGAGGGCGCGCAGCGGGATATCGGCCGGTTCGCCGAGCGGTTCGGGGTGACCGTGGTCGACGGATTCGGTTCCAGCGAGGGCGGTGTCGCGATCGCCCGCACCCCCGACACCCCCGAAGGCGCCCTCGGCCCGCTCACCGACCAGGTGGCGATCGTCGATGTGGACACCGGCGAGCCGTGCCCGCCCGGGGTGGTCGGCGAGTTGGTGAACCCGACCGGCGCGGGCTGGTTCCGCGGCTACTACAACGATCCCGACGCCGAGGCGGACCGGATGACCGGCGGCGTCTACCACACCGGAGACCTGGCCTACGTCGACGAGAACGGCTACGCGCACTTCGCCGGGCGCCTCGGCGACTGGATGCGCGTCGACGGCGAGAACTTGGGAACCGCGCCGATCGAACGGATCCTGTTGCGCCACCCCGATGTCGCCGAGGTGGCGGTGTATCCGATTCCTGACCCAAACGTGGGCGATCAGGTGATGGCCGCGCTGGTGCTGGCCGGGGATGCGGTGTTCGACGCAGGCAAGTTCCGGGCGTTCCTGGCCGAGCAATCCGATCTGGGCCCCAAGCAGTGGCCGTCGTATGTCCGGATCGGCCCCGCGTTGCCGCGTACCGAGACGTTCAAGGTGATCAAGCGGCAGTTGACCGCCGAGGGCACCGAGTGCGCCGACCCGGTCTGGCCCATCTCCCGCTAACCACGCACCACGCAGCGGGTGCCGCTGTACACCGTCGGCATGCATTTCATGCAGTGCACACAGAGCCCGGCGGCCGCCGCGCCGTCCTGAAACCGGTTGACCAGAGCGGGATCTCGCAGCAGCGCCCGGGCCATCGCGACGAACTCGAAGCTCTCGTCGAGTGCCGTCTGCACAGTGGCCAGCTCGTTGATGCCGCCCAACAGGATGAGCGGCATGGTCAGCGCCTCACGGAACTGGCGAGCCAGCGGCAGGAAGAACGCCTCTTCGAAGGGATAGGTCTTGAACAGCCGCGGGCCGAGTATCCGCAGGCCCAACCCCACCACCGTGGGCTGGGAGGCGATGAACTCGTCGAGCGGTACATCGCCGCGGAAGTAGTACATCGGGTTCTGCAGCGAGCTGCCACCGGTCAGTTGCAGGGCGTCCAGATGCCCGTCGGCCTGCAACAGTTTCGCAGTGGGCAGGCTGCCGGTGAGCCAGAAGCCGCGGCGCACACCGTCGTCCATGTTGAATTTCGCGGTTACCGCGATGGACTCGCCGACCTCGGCGCGGACCCGCTCGGCGACGCGGCGGGCCAGTTCTGCGCGTCCGGCGGTGCTGCCGCCGTACTCGTCGCGACGTTTGTTGAGGTTGGGGCTGAAGAACGAACTCAGCAGGTAGCCGTGGCCCATGTGGATCTCGACAGCGTCGAACCCCGCCTCGACAGCGTTGCGGGCGGCCACGCCGAACTGGTCGACCACGGTGTCGAGCTGTTCCGGTGCGGCCGCTTTCACCAGCCCCATTGCCGGCGCACTGATCCGGGTACTCGGTGCGAGCGAGCGCGCGCGGTTGGACAGCGTATTGGCGACCAGACCTGCGTGTCCGATCTGGGCACAGACCAGTGCCTTCTCCCGGTGCACCGCTTCGGTCAGCCGCCGCAGCGCGGGCACCGTCTCGACGTTGAGGATGACGGTGTCGCGATGCACCCGGCCGCCGGGCGAGATCGCGCAGTAGGCGACGGTGGTCATCGCCGCGCCGCCGCGGGCCACCTCGGTGTGGAAGTCGATCAGGTCATCGGTTACCTGGCCGCGGGGCATGACGCCCTCGAACGTCGCGGCCTTGATAAACCTGTTCTTGAGGGTCAACGGCCCCAGCCGCATCGGTGTGAACGGTTTCGATACCATTGGCATCGAAATATAGCAGCCAGGCGGGAGACGGATCATGCATATCGCAGTAACCGGGGGCACCGGCTATCTCGGGGCCCACACCGTTCGACGCCTGCTGGAGGTGGGCCATCGCATCCGCCTGTTGGTCGCACCGGGTTGCGGTGACGACGAGGTGATCGGCCACCTCGCCGCACTCGGTGAGATGTCCGTACTCGAGGGCGACATCCGGGACAGCGGCACCGTCGGGGATCTGCTGTCCGGGTGCGACGCCCTGATCCATGCCGCGGGCATCGTCGGGACCGATCGGCGTCGCGAACGCCTGATGTGGGAGATCAATGCACACGCCACCGAAGCGGTGCTGAACCGCGCCGTCGAGGCCGGGCTCGACCCCATTGTCTCGGTCAGCAGCTACAGCTCACTGTTCCCACCGCCGAACGGGGTGATCTCCGCCGACACCCCGCCGGCGCCGGGCCGCAGCCCCTACGCCCAGACCAAGGCCTATGCCGACCGGGTGGCCCGACGACTGCAAGATGCCGGGGCCCCGGTCGTGGTCACCTACCCGTCGAGCGTGGTGGGCCCGGCCTACTTCACCGCCGCGGGGGTCACCGAGCGGGGGTGGGCGCCGATCGTCAAAGCCGGTCTGGCGCCCCGGATGACCGGCGGCATGCAGATGATCGACGTGCGTGATGTCGCGCTGGTGCACGAGCGGCTGATGATGCCGGGACGCGGACCCAAGCGTTATGTGTGCGGCGGCGTGATGGTGTCGTTCAACGAGATGATCGATGTGCTCGAACGAGGCGCCGGGCGCAAGATCCGACGAATCCCGCTGCCGGGAAGCGTTTTCCGCGGCATCGGCTGGTGCTCGGATCTGCTCGGCGGGGTGCTGCCGCTCGGTGACGGGATCAGCCACGAAGCGGCGCTGCTGCTGACCGCAGCCACCCCCACCGACGACAGGAGCACACTCGCCGATCTGGGTATCGAGGCGTGGCGTTCGCCGCAGGAAGCCATCTTGGCCTCATTCGGCCGGTGAGACACCCAGGGCCCGGCTGAGCAACCGCACCAGCTGCTGCTGGAGTTCGGGCGAATCGTCGTCGGTCGCCACCGTGGTGGTGAACAGCGCCGCCCCGGCCGCCATCGACAGCGCAGCCCTGGCTTCGGACTCCGATCCGTATCCCCTGTCGGCGAACATCTCGATAGCCGGCCCACTGAACCCCTCCCACAGCGCCTTTCGCAGCGCGGCGTTCTCCCGCAGCGCCAGCAGCAACCCGGGCACCGCCTCACTCACATCGGGACGGACGAACAGCTGATGACTGCCGCGCACCACCCAGTCGATCCACCCGGCCAAATCGGTACCGGAAAACGGTGACATATCGGGTGATTCGCCGAGTATCGCATGCAGCACCAATTCGGCTTTCGACGCCCACCGCCGGTTCAGGCTGGACCTGCCCACCCCGCAGCGCGCCGCGACCAACCGAACGCTCAAGTCGTCCCAGCCCACCTCGACCAGCAGCTCACGCGTGGCCGCAAGCACCCGCTCGTCGATCGACGTGTCGCGTGGTCGCCCGGCCATTCCCCGATTCAACCGCATGGTCGCGCGGGTAGCGTCGGGGGCGTGGGCTACCGCGAACACAATCCGCCGCCGCGCCTGCGCGAACTCGTGGAGCGCCGGTGGGTCCGTACCGGGCCGGCCGAACCCGGCCGGATTCTGCCCGACGGGTGCATGGACCTGATCCAGATGGACGACACGATCGTCGTCGCCGGCCCCGACACCACGGCGTTCATCGCCGCGGGCGGCAGAAATCCATTGCAGGGGTTGCGGTTTCGGCCGGGGGCCCTGCCTCGCCTGCTCGGCGTCCCGGCGTCCGAACTGTGCGACACTCGGGTCGACCTGCGGGAACTGCACAGCATCGACCAGGGCGGCACACTCGAAGAGATTGCCGAAACGCTGGCATCCCAACCGCCCCGAGGCGAGACCGCGCCGTGGCCGCTGCCGGCGCTTCACGACATCACGCGCCGGCTGGCGGCCGGCGAATCGGTCACCGCGGCAGCACGCCACGTCGGCTGGTCGAACCGGACGGTGCAGCGGCAGTGCGCGGCCGTCTACGGCTACGGGCCGGCGACGCTGCGCCGCATTCTCCGGTTCCGTCGCGCGGTCAGGCTGATCGGCACCGGTCTGAGCGCCGGCACGGTCGCGGCACAGGCCGGGTATGCCGACCAGCCACACCTGCACCGCGAGGTCCGCGCCCTGGCCGGGGTCGGATTAGCCCAGCTCCGTCAGCTTCCCAACGCCGCGAACAGGTCCACCGAGGTCCCGTCGGGATCTTCGACGGTGGCATAACGCTGCCCCCAGGGCGCGTCGAACGGTTTGAGCGTTCCCGGGTACCCGGCACCGGTGAGCCGCTCGTAGAGCTCGTCGACGTCGGCGGGAGCGTCGAGCCCGAAGGCCAACGCAACCCGTCCGGCCCCGGTCGGAGGTGTCCAGCCGGGATGCATTCCGGCGATCACCTCCTCGGTGTCGAACGCGAGCCGGCTTCCGCCGGGCAACGCCACCTCGACGTGCGGCCCGTCCGGCTGGGGAACCGCCAGTCCGAGGAGCCGGTAGAAGTCCAGGGATCGGGGCAGGTCTCCGGTGACGATCTCGATGACGACCGAGTTCAGGTTCAACGACATACCTGCAGGTTAGGACGCTGGACCACCCTGAGTCGTGAACAGATCGGACAAGCTGTGCCTTTGTCGGACCGCCGGTACCGAGTAGGTTGGGCCTGACTGTTAGTTACTTGCCAGTAGGGAGTCCCCGATGCCCGCTCCGTCCGCCGCCGACTTCGCCCGCCTGCGCGCGCTCGTCGCCATCGACGACGTCGAAGCCCGGCAGTCCAAGCCGATCGATGAGGTGTTCACCGGCAAGGAGCTGACCACCATCCCGGTCGGCACCGCCGAGGACGTGACTGCGGCCTTCGCCAAAGCCCGCGCCGCGCAGGCACAGTGGGCGCAGCGCCCGGTCAAGGAGCGCGCGGCCATCATCAAGCGCTTCGGCGCACTGCTGGCCGAGAATCGCGACTTCCTGATGGATGTGGCCCAGGCGGAAACCGGCAAGGCCCGCTCAGCCGCGCAGGAAGAGATCGTCGACATGATCTTGAACGCGGGCTACTACGCCCGCGAGGCGTCCCGGCTGCTGTCCACGAAGCGGGTGCAGGGTCTACTGCCGGGATTCGTCAAGACCGTGGTCAACCACCACCCCAAGGGCGTCATCGGCGTGATCTCGCCCTGGAATTACCCGATGACCCTGTCGATCTCGGACTCGATCCCGGCCCTGCTCGCCGGGAATGCGGTGGTGGTCAAGCCGGACAGCCAGACCCCGTACTGCACGCTGGCCAACGCCGAACTGCTGTATCAGGCCGGGCTGCCGCGCGACCTGTTCGCGGTCGTGCCCGGGCCGGGTTCGGTGGTCGGCACCGCGATCGTCGAGAACTGCGACTACATGATGTTCACGGGTTCGACGGCCACCGGGCGGGCACTCGCCGAGCAGTGCGGCCGCCGGTTGATCGGCTTCTCCGCCGAACTCGGCGGCAAGAACCCGATGATCGTCACCAAGGGCGCCAACCTGAAGGTGGCCGCCAAGGCCGCCACCCGCGCCTGCTTCTCGAATGCCGGTCAGCTGTGCATCTCGATCGAACGGATCTACGTCGAGAAAGACGTCGCCGACGAGTTCACCGCCAAGTTCGCCGAGCAGGTCCGCAACATGAACCTGTCGGCGGCCTACGACTTCACCGCCGACATGGGCAGCCTGATCTCCGAAGATCAGATCAAGACGGTGTCCGGTCATGTCGATGATGCGAAGGCCAAGGGCGCCACCGTGGTTGCCGGCGGCAATGCGCGTCCCGACATCGGCCCGCTGTTCTTCGAGCCGACCGTGCTGACCGGTGTCACCGACGAGATGGAATGCGCGCGCAACGAGACCTTCGGCCCGCTGGTGTCGATCTACCCGGTCGACTCCGTTGCCGAGGCCGTCGAGAAGGCCAACGACACCGAGTACGGCCTCAACGCCAGTGTGTGGGCCGGATCGAAGTCCGAGGGTGAGGCGATCGCTGCCCGGATCAATTCCGGCACGGTCAACGTCGACGAGGGCTACGCCCTGGCGTTCGGCAGCACCGCGGCCCCGATGGGCGGTATGAAGGCCTCCGGTGTCGGACGCCGCCATGGCGCCGACGGGATCCTCAAGTACACCGAATCCCAGACCGTCTCCACCGCGCGGGTGATCAACCTCGATCCGCCGCTGGGGATCTCGCAGACGGTGTGGCAGAAGGCGCTCACCCCGATGATCCGGGCGCTGCAGAAGCTGCCCGGTCGCTAGACGACGCCGGTGCTCAGGCGACAGTTCTTCCGGTCCGGCGCGGCCGTGATCGGTGCGGCCCTGGCGGCGGGGTGCACCGAACCCGCCCGCCAGGAGAGTGACCCCGCCGGCGGGGATCAACGCACCTGGCGGATGCCCGACGAGGGCGACCCGCACAAACGGACCTGGATGGCTTTCGGCGCGAGCGAGGCGATCTGGGGTGCCGCGCTGCTGCCCGAGGTACGCCGCAACCTGGGGACGATCGCCCGGACGATCGCACACTTCGAGCCGGTCACCATGCTGGTCCGCGCCGAGGACCGCGATCTGGCACGCGAGATTGTCGGGCCCACTGTGGAATTGGTGGAGGCACCGCTCGACGATCTGTGGATGCGGGATACCGGACCGGTGTTCGTGAAGGGCAACGGGACGAAGGCCGGCGTCAACTTCAACTTCAACGGCTGGGGCGAGAAGCAGGACTTCGATCACGACGCCGATGTTGCCGACTTCGTGGCGGCCCGGGCCGGTGTCGAGGCGCTACCCACCGACCTCGTCCTCGAGGGCGGTGGCATCGAGGTGGACGGCGACGGCACCGCACTGATCACGGAGAGTTGCGTGCTCAATGCGAACCGGAACCCACGATGGTCGAAAGCCGATGTCGAGGACGAGCTACGGCCGCTGCTCGGGCTCGACAAGATCATCTGGCTGCCCGGCATCGCGGGCAAGGACATCACCGACGGCCACACCGACTTCTATGCGCGCTTCGCCCGGCCCGGGGTGGTCGTTGCCGGATTCGATCCGGACCCGGCATCCTGGGACCACGACGTGACCGCACGCCATCTCGACATCCTCAGGCAAGCGACCGACGCGAAAGGCCGGCCACTCGACGTCGTGGTCATCGATGGCCCCGATACGGTCCGGCCGGAGTTCGAATCCGACGACTTCGCGGCCGGCTACATCAACTTCTACGTCTGCAACAGCGGTGTGATCGCCCCTGAATTCGGCGATCCGGAAGCGGACACCGTGGCCAGGCAGAAATTGGAGCAGCTCTTCCCCGACCGCCGTGTCGTGCAGATCAACATCGACGGCATCGCGGCGGGCGGGGGCGGCATCCACTGCACCACGCAACAAGAGCCTGCCGGCTAGGTCAGGGCAACCGGCGGTACACCTCGAACGCCAGGCACAGTTCGGCGATGTCCCGCGGCCGGTTCAGGTATTTGCCGGTGTGTTCCTCGATGCGGTGCAGCCGGTGCCGCGCGGTGTTGGGGTGGACGAAAAGCTTGGCTGCGGTCTCGTTCGTGGAGCCGCCGGCGTCCAGCCATGCCTCGAACGTCTCGGTCAGCATGGCCCGTTCATCAGCGGGCAGGCTGTCGAGCGCGCCGAGCATGTCACGGCTGATCCGCTGCATGACGTCAGGGGCGGCGACCGCCGCCACGGCCAGCGGCGAATCGTCGAAAACCCGGACCAGGCCGTCATCGGACATCTTGCCTGCGATCGCCAATCGGGCGAACCGCAACGCCTCCCCCGTCTCTGACAGGTCGCGGAACGACGGGCTCACGCCGACCCGTGCCGACGCCAGCCCCCGCAGCACCTCGAGCAGGTCCTCGTGCGCCGCCGGCCTGCGCAGATGCACGATGCCCACCTGCAGATCCGGCAACAGCCGCCAGGCCGATTTGATGTCGCGGGCGTCCAGGCGATTCTCGATCTCGGGCAATCCGGTCCGGCCGATACTCGGAACCTGCGCCGCCACAACGACATACGGCCCAGTCGTGGGAAGGCGCAGGATGTCGGCGGCATCCCACAGATTCTGGGTGTCGGTGATCCGGCCCATGAGGATCGCCTCGACCAACGCCGAGCGCTCCTCTTCCTTGCCGAGCACCTGCCGGGCGAGCTCCTGTCGGTAGGCCCCGGTCATCGCCTGGGTGAAAGTCTCCTGCGCGATGAGGATCTGGGATGCGGCGGCCAAGATGGACTCCGCGGGTATGCCGAGCTTCTTCGCCTCGGCCAGTGACGTCTCCCAGATGAAACGGAAGCCCACCCGGTAGGCCGACATCACCGCGACGAGCGGCACGCCGGCGACGGCGCGCTGCACGCCCACGTCCTCTGCGGCCGACACATCGGCAGCGCCGTCACCGGTGAGCGCTTCCAACATGTAGGACATCTGCAGCAGGCAACTGCGGTGCAGCTCGTCGGACGTCACTATCCCGGCGTTCGTGGCGTAGAAGCTGACTGCTTCGCGGATTGCCTCGCCCATCGCGTCGGCCAGATCGTCGGCACGCGCGACCATGGTCTTGACGAGCAGCGCGATGTGCGGATCGAGCGGCACAACAGCCATAACGCCACGATATGTCCACCGGGCCCGGTGATGTGGGCACTCACACCACAACGACCTCAACGTTGTGGCCGGCCCCATGGAGTTCGCACCTCGCCGGCTCCACGCTTGATCTATCGGAAAAACCGCCAGATCAACGGAGCCAGCCTTGTCCAACCTCAGCCTGAATCTCGTGGCCGCCGCGCAGCGGGTGCCACAACGCCCCGCACTGCGGTGCGGTGAGACCACCGTGAGCTATGCCCAGTTCGCCAGTGCCGCTGCCCGGGTGGCCACCTTCCTCGACCGGGCCGGCATCGAACCCGGCGACCGGGTCGGCATCATGCTGCCGAACACCCCGGCATTCGCGGTGGTCTTCTACGGCATCATGAGCCGCGGCGCCGTCGCCGTGCCGATGAACCCGCTGCTCAAAGCCCGCGAGATCGAGTTCTACCTGTCCAACACCGGCGCCAAGGCATTGTTCGCGACACCGGCCTTCGCCGGGGAGGCGACCACCGGTGCCGCCGCGGCAGCGGCCACCGCCTGGCTGGTCGACGACGCTTCGCTGGCCGAACTGATCGAGGGCCTGCCCGAGCAGGCCGCACCGGTTTCCCGAGAGGTCGACGACACCGCGGTCGTGCTCCACACTTCGGGCACCACCGGAAAGCCCAAGGGCGCCGAACTGACCCACGGCGGGCTGCACCGCAATGCCGAAGTCACGATGCGCACGCTGGTCCAGATCGGCCAGGACGACGTCATCATGGGCGCCCTGCCCCTGTTCCATGTGTTCGGCCTGACGTGCGGTCTGCAGTGCTCGGTCCTGGCCGGCGCGACTCTGGCCCTGATCCCGCGGTTCGACCCGGACGCTGTGATGCAGATGATCGAGCGCTTCGGCGTCACCGTCTTCGAGGGTGTGCCGACGATGTACTCGGCGCTACTCGCGGTGGCACCGAAGTACCCCGAGTCGTCCACCGCGACGCTACGGGTCTGCGCCTCCGGCGGCGCCGCTCTGCCGGTGCAGGTGCTGGCCGATTTCGAGAAGCGGTTCGGCTGCCAGGTTCTGGAGGGCTACGGACTGTCCGAGACCTCTCCGGTCGCGTGCTTCAACCATCCCGACAGGATCCGCAGGGCGGGTTCGATCGGTACCCCGATCGAGGGTGTCGAGATGCGCGTCGTCGACGACGAAGGGCACGAGCTTCCTGTGGGTGAGGCCGGCGAAGTCCAGGTCCGCGGCCACAACGTCATGAAGGGCTACTGGAACCTGCCCGAGGCGACCGCCCAGGCGATCTCGGCCGACGGCTGGTTCTCCACCGGGGACATCGGCAAGACCGATTCCGACGGCCTGTTCTACATCGTCGATCGCAAGAAGCAGTTGATCATCCGCGGCGGGCTCAACATCTATCCGCGCGAGATCGAAGAGGTTCTCTACGAGCACCCGGCGGTCGCCGAGGCCGCCGTCATCGGCATCCCGCACGACACCCTCGGCGAGGAAGTCGGTGCGGCCGTCGCCCTCAAGACCGGTGCCGAGGCCGAACCAGAGGAACTGCGCGACTTCGTCAAGCGACAGGTCGCCGCCTACAAGTACCCCCGCCGCGTCTGGATCGTCGATGCCCTTCCCAAGGGGCCCACCGGAAAGATCCAGCGCCGCGACATCACAGTCCCCGCCACTCCCGAAGAAAGCACACGATAGACATGCCCGAGAACACCCGATTCGACGAACTGGCAGCACCTCTGGACCTGCTGCTGATCAACTCGACCCGCAGCTTCGCCGGCCGGATGATGCCGAACGCATCGTGGGCTCGGATGGGCCGCAGCCTGGCCGGTAAGCCACGCACGGTGGTCGGTCACGTCGGCCTGCTGGCCCGGGAACTGGCCTCGATCGCCGCGGGCAACTCCGACCGCGCCCCGGCCCGCGCCGACAAGCGGTTCAGCGATCCGGCCTGGCAGGGCAATCCACTGATGCAGCGCACCATGCAGTCCTACCTGGCGGCCGCCGAGACCGCCGAAAAGCTTTTCGAGGCAGCCGATCTGGATTGGCGTGACCGCGACAGATGCGTTTCGTGCTGGACAACCTGGTCGAGGGGATCTCCCCGAGCAACAACCCGGTGATGAGCCCGCTGGGCTGGAAGGCCCTGGTCGACACCGGCGGTCTGTCCGCGGTCCGTGGCCTCAAGGCGTTTGCCCGCGACATGTCCGCCAAGCCGCGAGTTCCCGCGATGGTCGACCCGGACGCGTTCGCGGTCGGCGAGACGGTCGCGGTCACCAGCGGCGCCGTGGTGCTCAAGACCCGGATGTTCGAACTGATCCACTACACGCCGCAGACCCCGACCGTGCACAAGATCCCGCTGCTGATGGTGCCGCCGGTGATCAACAAGTACTACATCATGGACATCGCTCCCGGCCGCAGCATGATCGAGTACTTCATCGAGCAAGGCCATCAAGTCTTCACCATCTCGTGGCGCAACCCCTCTGCCCGGCACAAGGATTGGGGATTCGATGCCTACGGTTCCGCCATCATCGAGGCACTGGACGCGGTTCGCATGATTGCCGATACCGACAGCGCCCACCTCTTCGCGACCTGCTCGGGCGGCATCCTCGCTTCGATGGTGGCCGCGCACCTGAACGAGATCGGCGAGGGCGACAAGATCGCCGGGCTGACGTTGGGCGTGACCGTGCTCGACCAGGATCAGGCCGGCTTCGCGTCAGCTGCCATGAGCGAGCGCGCCGCCCACGCCGCCATCCGCGCATCGGAGCGGCAGGGCTACCTCGACGGCCGCGCGATGGCCGAGATGTTCGCGTGGCTGCGCCCCACCGACCTGGTGTGGCGGTACTGGGTGAACAACTACGTCCAGGGCCGCACCCCTGCCGCATTCGACGTGTTGTTCTGGAACGCCGACACCACCCGGATGACCGCCGCACTGCACCG
Source organism: Mycobacterium sp. DL99 (assembly GCF_004762045.1). Taxonomy (GTDB): domain Bacteria; phylum Actinomycetota; class Actinomycetes; order Mycobacteriales; family Mycobacteriaceae; genus Mycobacterium. The sequence goes on along the minus strand of NZ_SJOM01000007.1, from coordinate 987,500 downwards.
GGACATGGTGTTGATGGGCGTGCACAATTCGCTGACGAAGCCGGGATCGGTCACCATGCTCGGCAGCAAGATCGACCTCGGCAAGATCACCAACGACGCCTACGTGATCGGCGGCCTCGCCGACCACATCTGCCCGTGGCAGGCCACCTACCGCAGTGCCCAATTGCTCGGCAGCAAGGACAACACGTACGTGCTGTCCACCAGCGGACACATCGCGGCCCTCGTCAACCCGCCGGGCAATCCGAAGGCGACGTTCCGCGCCGGACCGGTCGACGAGACCGAGGCCAATGACTGGGCTGCCGACAACGATCCGCACAAAGACTCGTGGTGGCCGCACTATTCGGCCTGGCTGGCCGAGCGCAGCGGAGGACAGGTCGATGCACCACAGGCCCTCGGTGGGCCGGGCTTCCCGCCGCTGTGCCCCGCCCCTGGCACCTACGTCCACGAGAGCTGACATGGCAGAGACATACGTGGCCGCCGGCGGACAACGCATCCGCGTGGACGTCCGGCAAGGTACCGGGGTGCCACTGGTGCTGTGTAACGGCATCGGCGCCAGCCTCGATGTCCTGGAACCGCTTGTCACCCACCTCAACCCGGACAGCACCGTGATCCGGTTCGATGTGCCCGGCACGGGCGGGTCCCCGACTTCGGTGCTGCCGTACGGGTTCCCTTATCTGGCCTGGGTTCTGGGCCGGGTGCTGACAAAGCTGGGCTACAGCGTGGTCGATGTCCTGGGCCTGTCGTGGGGCGGGGCCCTGGCCCAACAGTTCGCCTTCCAGAATCCGCGCCGGTGCCGCAGGCTCGTCCTGGTCTCCACCGGAACCGGGGTGATCATGGTGCCGGCGCACCCACGGGTACTGGCAAAGATGCTGACGCCCAAGCGGTTCACCGATCCCGACTACATCGCCTCGATCGCGGGCGACCTGTACGGCGGCACCGTGCGCGAGCACGGCCAAGATGTCGCCAAGATCTTCGGCAGCCAGCTACATGCCGGCTCCAGGGTGGGCTACCTGCATCAGTTGCTCGCCGGATCGGTGTGGACCAGCTTGTTCGCACTCCCGGCGATCCGCCAGCCCGCCCTCGTGATGGCCGGCACCGATGACCCGATCATCCCGGTGGTCAACGCCCACATCCTGAACCGCCTGCTGGGCCACTCCCGGCTGCACCTGCACTCGGGCGGACACATCGACCTGGTCACCAACGCGGCCGAACTCGCCCCGGTGATCGACACCTTCTTGGCCGAGCCCGGTGAGAGAGCCTGAGACCCCACAAAATGGCCGGCACCACGGTGTAACCCACGGGCCGGGCGGCAGCGGCTACCGGGGACGCCGTGCGACGACCGCGAAGTTCAGCGGGATCCGTGGCACCCCCGGCGGCAGGGCCCAGCCGTGTGTGCAGGGCACGAGAGCCGGAAACGCCGGCCAGTCCATGTACGGCAGTTCGGCCAATGCCTCGATGACGAGCCCGGCCTGCAGCAGGGACGTGACGACTTCGGACAGGTCGTGGCGCCATTCATGATTGCGCACATGGGCAACCTGACCGGCCGAGTCTTCGGTGTATGTCCCTGGGTCGTCGTACGTTCGGACTCCGCCGCCGCTGAGGTAGTCGTCGGTGATATCCCACGGTTCGAAGTCCATCGCACCGATGATCGGATGGTCGTCGCGGATCAGGAACACTCCACCCGGCTGGAGCAGATCGTGGATCGACCGGGCCCAGTTGGCGAGTTCGGGCAGCCACACGATGGTCCCGGCACTGGTCACCACGGTCTCGAAACGTCGCTGGATCAACGCCGACGCGAACCGCGCATCACCCTCGACCCAGGTGATCTCGCGGCCGTCAGCCTCGGCGATTCTGGCCGCATGCCGCAACGAGTTCGGCGACAGATCCACTCCATGGACATCGCGGGCTCCCAGCCGCGCCCACGACACGGTGTCGGTGCCGATGTGACACTGCAGGTGCAGCAGGGACCGACCCTTCACGCCGGTGTCCGGCAGGTGTGGCGCGAGCACCTCGAGGTCGTTGAGCACGACCCGCGAGATATCGGTGGGGTCGGCCAGAAACCCTGCCACGTCGTACATCTGGGACCGGGCGTGGACATCGGCCCGGTCGTCCCAGTTGGCACGGTTCGCGGCAAGCGCGTCCTGATCATTCACCGCCTCGACCCTACCGGCGGACACCAGACACACATCGAGCCTGCGGTCAGATCGCGAAATCGTGAGAAATCGCGATCCGAACGCAGGCTCGGCGCGCTACGCGCAGACTCAGCTTCCGGCGATGCCGTCCAGGCGCTTGGTCGCCGCCTCGAAACCGCTCACCAGCTCGCCGATGATGTCGGCAGCCGGGCGGATCTCGTTCATCCGGCCCACGATCTGGCCGACCGGCATCGCGACCGCGGTCGGGTCATCGGACAGGCTCATCCGCTGATGCGCCTCGCCTACCAGAATGTTCTGCAACGGCATCGGCAGCGCCTCGGGGGCGTCCGGTGCGTCCCAGGCGTCGGTCCAGCGGCTCTTCAGGATCCGGGCGGGCTTGCCGGAGTAGATCTTTCGGCGCACGGTGTCGGCGGAGGTGGCGTTCAGCAATGCCTCCTGGATCACCGAGGCACCCGACTCGCGACGCACGCCCAGGTCGTACTCGGCCGCGGTGAGGAATGCCGAACCCATCCACACACCCTGAGTACCGAGCGCCAGGGCCGCGGCCACCTGCCGGCCGCTGCCGATCCCGCCGGCGGCAAGCACCGCGGCCTTACCGTCGACGGCGTCGACGATCTCCGGCCACAACACCACCGAGCCGATCTCACCGGTGTGCCCGCCGGCCTCCTGCCCCTGGGCGATCACGATGTCGACCCCGTTGGCGACGTGGCTGAGCGCGTGCTTCGCGCTGCCGGCCAGCGCGGCCACCGGAACGCCTGCCGCATGCGCCTGCTCGATGACGTCATTGGGCGGCGAGCCCAGCGCGTTGGCGATCAGCTTGATCGGATGGCGCAACGCCACCTCGACATGGGTTCGCGCCACTGAGTGCAGCCAGCCCAGCACACCGGTGTTGTGCTCACCCTCCGCGGGGAGCGGCGGAACACCAAGATCGGCAAGGGTTTTCGCGACGAAGTCGCGGTGAGCCTGCGGGATGAGCTTGTCGATGTCGACGGCGCTGCCCTCGGTGGGGACCTTGTTGGGCATCACGATGTCGACGCCGTACGGCTTGCCGTCGGTGTTGGCGTCCATCCAGGACAGCACGTTTTCCAACTCGTCGGGATCGTTGAACCGCACACAGCCCAGCACACCCAGGCCGCCGGCGCGGCTGACCGCGGCGGCCACCTTCTCCGACGGCGTGAACGCGAAGATCGGGTATTCGATCCCGAACCGTTCGCACAGATCAGTCTTCATCACTTCGCTCCCACGTGGTTTGCGTGCACCTCGTCAGCGGCCCGCTCCTCGGTGGTGTCCTTGGCCCACCGGTAATCGGGCTTGCCCGCGGGTGAGCGCTTGACCTCGTCGACCAGCCACAGGCTGCGCGGCACCTTGTATCCCGCGATCTCGCTGCGCACGAACGCGTCGAGATCGGCCAGGGTCGGGCGAGCCCCGTCGCGCGGCTGCACGACAGCGGCGACGTGCTGACCGAAGCGCTCGTCGGGCACGCCCACCACGAGCGCGTCGAACACATCCGGGTGGCCCTTGAGCGCGGCCTCGACCTCTTCGGGGTAGATCTTCTCGCCACCGCTGTTGATCGACACCGAGCCGCGGCCCAGCATGGTCACGCTGCCGTCGGCCTCGACCTCGGCGTAGTCGCCGGGGATGGCGTACCGGACACCGTTGTAGGTCCGGAACGTCTCGGCCGTCTTCTTCTCGTCCTTGAAGTAGCCGACCGGAATGTGGCCGCACTTGGCGATGATGCCGCGCACGCCCGAGCCCGGGACGACCTCGTTGCCGTCTTCGTCGAGCACCTTGGTGGTCTTGTCGATGGTGACGCGCGGACCGCCGGTGTGCGACTGGCCCTTGGCCACGATGCTGGTACCGCCGAAACCGGTCTCCGAGGAGCCGATCGAATCGGTGATGATCCGGTTGGGCAGCAGCTCGAGGAACTTCTCCTTGAGGCTCGTCGAGAACAGGGCCGCGGTGCTAGCGAGCAGGAACAGGCTCGACAGGTCGTACTCGTTCCCCGCATCTTGGTGGGCCAACAACGCATCGAGCAGCGGCCGGGCCATCGCGTCACCGGTGAAGAACAGCAGGTTGATCTTGTGCTCGTGGATCATCCGCCACGCGGCGTCGGCGTCGAACTCCGGCATCAGCACCACAGTGTGGCCGGTGAACAAAGCCATCCAGGTGGCCGACTGGGTCGCGCCGTGGATCATCGGCGGGATCGGGAGCCGGATCATCGGCGGGTTGGCGACGGCCTGCTTGGACAGGTCGTATTCGTCGGCGATGGGCTCGCCGGTGGCGAAGTCGGTGCCGCCGAACAGAACCCGGTAGATGTCCTCGTGACGCCACATGACGCCCTTGGGGAAACCGGTGGTGCCGCCGGTGTAGAGCAGGTAGATGTCGTCGGCGCTGCGCGGGCCGAAGTCACGCTCGGGCGAGCTGTCGGCGATCGCCGAGTAGAACTCGACGCCACCGTAGCGCTGGAAGTCGTTGTCGGACCCATCGTCGACAACGAGGATCGTCTTCAGCAACGGCAACTCGGGCAGCACGTTCGCGACGCGGTCGGAGTACTGGCGCTCATGGATCAACGCGACCATGTCCGAGTTCTCGAACAGGTACTTCAGCTCGCCCTCGACGTAGCGGAAGTTGACGTTGACCAGGATCGCGCCGGCCTTCACGATGCCCAGCATTCCGATCACGATCTCGATGCGGTTGCGGCAGTACAGGCCGACCTTGTCGTCCTTCTTGACGCCCTGGGAGATCAGGTAATGGGCCAGGCGGTTGGCCTTCTCCTCCAACTGCGCATAAGTCAGCTGTTCGTCGCCACAAATCAGCGCGACACGGTCAGGCACAGCGTCGATGGCGTGCTCGGCAAGATCGGCAATATTCAGAGCCACAGAACCTAAACTAGAACGTGTTACATTTCGATACAAGTCTGGGTCGAAAATGCAGAGAGGCTGACACCCGTGAGCGATACCGAAAAGGGGCCCGACGCCCTCATTGAGCAGCGCGGACACACCCTGATCCTGACGCTGAACCGGCCCGAGGCGCGCAACGCGCTTTCCACCGAGATGCTCTCGATCATGGTCGAGGCCTGGGACCGCGTCGACAACGATCCGGAGATCCGCACCTGCATCCTCACCGGCGCCGGCGGGTACTTCTGCGCCGGCATGGATCTCAAGGGCGCGACCAAGAAGCCGCCGGGTGATTCCTTCAAGGACGGCAGCTACGACCCGTCACGTATCGACGGCCTACTCAAGGGCCGCCGGCTCACCAAGCCGCTGATCGCCGCGGTCGAAGGCCCCGCCATCGCCGGTGGCACCGAGATCCTGCAGGGCACCGACATCCGCGTCGCCGGCGAGAGTGCCAAGTTCGGCATTTCCGAGGCCAAGTGGAGCCTGTACCCGATGGGCGGTTCGGCCGTGCGCCTCGTGCGCCAGATTCCCTACACCATCGCGTGCGACATGCTACTTACCGGACGGCACATCACAGCCGCCCAGGCGCTCGAGTACGGCCTGATCGGTCACGTCGTCCCGGACGGCACCGCGCTGGAGAAGGCCCTGGAGATCGCCGAGGTGATCAACAACAACGGCCCGCTGGCCGTGCAGGCCATCCTCAAGACCATCCGCGAGACCGAGGGCATGCACGAGAACGACGCATTCAAGCCCGACACCGCCAACGGCATCCCGGTGTTCCTGTCCGCCGACGCCAAGGAGGGCCCGCTGGCCTTCAAGGAGAAGCGCGCGCCGGTGTTCCAGATGAAGTAGTCGTCGCCCCCGAAGGCAAAACTGAGGCCCTGCTCGATGTTTCGAGCAGGGCCTCAGTTCTTTTCGGGCTCTCAGCGCGCTAACGCCAATGCCCGGGAGGCGGCGGCGGTATCAGTCACACTTTTCTCAATGATCACGGCGCGGCGACCGGGTGTCGTTGCGCCCGCCTACGCGCGACAATCGAGCGACAATCGCCTCTTGAGCCGCTCACGCAACACTGTCCACGAATGCGGCAACCTCACCTGGCACTCGTTCCTCTGGAACCACGACAGCCTCACCTGTCCAGCGCCCGACTACGAGCGACACTGTCGCTAATAGGCGGGCAAGCCGAAATCTGTGGCAGGCGAGGTGGAATGGGATCCGCGTGACGCGAGTAATGATCACGTTCGTGACGGAAGGTGCCACCGTGATGCAGGTGGCGATTGTCGCTCGACTGTCGCTCATAGGCGGGCGCAACGACACCCGGTCGCCGCGCCGTGATCATTGAGAAAAGTGTGACTGATAACTACTCGGCGATCGCCGCCAAGCGGTCGATCGATCCCTGCAGCTTGTCCGCGGTGGTCGCACGTGCGCGCACCAGCCGCTTCTCATCGTTGAGCTGCGTCCAGTCGTAGGTGTGGGTGACCAGGGTTCGGTTGTCGCCCAACGGTTCCAGCTCCCAGCGCCAGAGATGGCCGGGCGGCTCTTTGCCGACTTCCGACGGCTGCCATGCGATACGCCGGCCCTCTTCGAACTCCACGACGTGGTTCTCGCGGTCGCCGCCCTGGCTGATCGTCATGACGAATACGTCGCCGGCCGCGCGGACCCGCTGCCCGGAAGGCGCCTCCGCCAAATTGTCATTGCCATCCCAGCGAGGCTGTTGGGACGGGTCGGCGATCAGCTCGAAAATCGCCTCTGCCGGTGCGGCGATCTCGCGACTTGCTGCGACAACCCTTGAAGCGTCGGCCTTGTCATCCATGATCCAGACGATACCCAGTTTCCTAGGTTGCCGGCGGACGGCGAGTTCAGCCTCGACCCTCATGGCGCACCGTGACGAGTGTGCAGCCTGTCGCGACGAAATGCCCGAAATCCCCTCAAGAAAACACACATTCGTCACAGTGGCTGACACAGGCAGTCACCGGCGGAGACGCAAATAATTCACCGAACCAGCAACTTCCGGATCGCCTCGGCCAGGTCCTCCTCCATCCACACCGGCAACTCGGCATCGTTGGCGTGGCGGCGCACCATCGCATAGGGCAGGTCGACGACGGCGCGTGCCATCGCATCCATCGTGCGCGCATCGTCGTTGCCGTAGATGGAGCGCGCCAGCTCACGCAACCGCTCCCCCAGTGGCATGTTCATCGCCGCCAGCGTGGCGGTGAACTCCGCATCGGGGGCGCCGTCGAGCAGGTCACGGGGCCGGATGGTCAGCAGTAAGCGGGCATCTTCGGGGACCTCCCGGGCGAAGTCCACCGCAGCGACGCCCATCGCGACTGCCGCCTCCACCGCGTCGTCCGCGGTGGCCGCCATCGCGCGGGACTGAAACCGCTCCAGCGCCCGCAGCCAGGCCGCGGTCAACACCCCATTGCGATTGCCGAACCGGTGATACAGCGTGCCCGCCGGGGCCCCGCTGACCTTGGCAATCGCCGCAACACTTGCAGCCCTTGGCCCTTCGGCGAGCACCAACGCCCGCGTGGCATCCAAGATTGCGTCGGTTTCATGCTTCCGCGGAGGCGCCATGATCTAGTACAGTCCTTCTATATGGAACGTTTACCCTATATCGACGAGCATGCCATAACCGTCGACGCCGACGCTGCTACGACATGGGCCGCCGTCCTGCGAACGATGTGCGGTGACCCCGCCGAACCGCGCGCCCCATTCGGATTCGCCATCGGTGAGTGCACGCCGCGCCAACGCCTGGTCCTCAAGGGCCGCCACCCCTTCTCGATCTACGAATGGGTCTTCGAGCTGGATGATCTCGGCCCACATCGCACGCGGGTGCGCTCGCAAACCTGGGCAGCCTTTCCGGGTATCCACGGCAAGATCTACCGCGCCCTGGTGATCGGCGCGGGCGGCCACGCGGTGGCGGTCCGCCATATGCTCAAACGCATTGCGGGACAACTGCGCCCGCGCCCGGACGTACTGGCGTGATCCTGAATTGGGGCGCCACGGCCCAAGAGCGCAACGCCACTCTTCCGTGCGACGCCCTGACCCCGGCCACAGCACTCTCCGCCGACCGGGCGATCAGCATCGACGCACCGCCGTCGACCGTGTTCGGCTGGCTCTGCCAGTTGCGCGTCGCGCCGTACAGCTACGACCTCATCGACAACTTCGGCCGGCGCAGTCCGCGCACGCGGAACGCCGAACTGACCCAGCTCCGATCCGGCCAACGCTTCATGCAGATTTTCACGCTGCGCTCATTCGCCGAAGACGAGCACGTGACGTTGCAGTCCGGGAAGGTCGCGGTCACCTATGCCGCGCACCCCGAGGCCGCGGGCACCCGACTGCACGTGCGGGTGCGCTTCGGTGGTCCACGACCCCTGGGTTGGGCGATGGCCGTGGGCGACGTGGTGATGATGCGGAAACAGCTCCTCACCCTGCGCGACCTGGCCGAACAGGAAACAACCGGCATTGCATCTTGACGCTGACAAGTTCCGGTGGGATAGTTCAACTTGTCACTGACTAGATCCACGGGAGTTGAGATGGCCGACACTGCCCTACACACCGTTGACACCGCCCGAGCCGGCGACCGGGAGCGTGAACGGACCGCCAACGACCTCGGCCAGGCCCTCACCCAGGGCTACCTGACCATGCCCGAGTACGAGGATCGGCTGCAGTCGACCTTCCAGGCGCAGACCGCCCATGAACTACGCGCGCTCGTCGCCGACCTACCCGTCAACCGCCTGCGGCGTCATGACCCCCGACGCCGCGCCGCCCAACTGCGGGCCGCCCGGATGAGCGTCGGAATCCACCTGGCCGCCTACCTCGCCGGCTCCCTCCTGATGCTCGGCATCTGGCTGGCCGTCGGACTCGGCGGTGGCGGCTGGTACTTCTGGCCGGTCTGGCCGATCATGGGTTGGGGCATCGGCGTTGTGTCACACGCCATTCCGATCTGGGCTCACGGTTCGATGAGTCCGGCGCGGATCGCATAGCGCGTCAGCGCCAGCCGATCCCGGAGGCCGAGTTTGGCCAGGATGTTGGTCCGGTGCCGATCCACTGTCTTGGCGCTGATGGTCAGTGTCGCGGCGATCTCCCGGGTCGAATAGCCCTCGGCGATCAACTTGAGCACCTCCTCCTCCCGTGGCGTCAGGATGGTTTCGGGCAACTCGCCGCCCTGGCGTGACCGGTGCAGATAGTCGCGGATCAGCGCCGTCACCGCACCGGCGTACAGGAACGGCTCCCCGCGCATGGTCGCCCGGCAGGCCTCCAACAGGTCGCGGTCGGCCACGGACTTCAGCACATACCCGGACGCCCCGGCCTTGAGTGCCTCGAAAAAGTACTGTTCGTTGTCGTACATCGACAGGATCAGAATCCGCACGTGCGAATGTGTTCGGTTGATCTCACGGGCAGCCTGCAACCCGGTCATCCGCGGCATCGCGATGTCAAGGATCGCCAGGTCGACCGGGGTCGCGTCCAGAGCGGTCAGAGCCTCGTACCCGTCGGCAGCCTCGGCCACCACCTTCAGATCGGATTCGGCGTCGATGATCATCCGCAGTCCGCTCCGGACCAGGGCGTGATCGTCGGCCAGCAGGATCCGGGCGGGCATTCAAGTGCCCCGCACCGGAATCACCAGCCGCACTTCGGTGCCACCGTCCTGCGGCGAGGTGATGCTCAATGCGGCGTTCACCAGCAGGGCCCGCTCCCGCATTCCGTTGATGCCGGCCCCCGCGGTATCAACGCCGCCACGCCCGTCATCGGCGATCCGTAGCGTCAACTCCGTTGCGCCAGTGTGCAGATCGAGCCACACCTTGCTCGCCCCGGAATGGCGCGCGACATTTGTCAGGCTCTCCTGGGCGATCCGGTAACACACCAGCTCGACGTCGGGTTTCAGCCGGACCGATTGCGGTGCAATGTGTTTGACCATCGCAATACCGGATGCCTGGGCGAAATCGTTGCACAGGGCGTTCAGCGCGCTGTGCAATCCGAGGTCCTCCAGCGCGTCCGGGCGCAGCCGTCGGGCGATGTCACGGACCTCGTCGAGACTGGATCGCACGATCTCCTGCGCGTCGGCGAGTTCGGCGTGGATCGACTCCGGGGACCGGTCGACGGCGCGTTTGAGAGTCAGCAGCGCGACGGTGAGTGTCTGACCGATCTCGTCGTGCAATTCCCGTGCGATGCGCTGACGTTCGTTCTCCTGCGCGGCCAACGCCGATGCGCTCGCGGTGGTCCGTTCGGTCTCAAGCCGATCGAGCATGGCGTTGAACGACTCGATCAGGTGCTGCAGATCGCCGCTGCCACTGTCGTCGACGCGGTCGCTCCGCCTGGGCGGATCGACTCGCCGCATTGACGCGGCGAGCCGATCCAATGGGGCAAGACTGGATCTCAGGAGCAGCGCGTTGGCCGTCAGGATAATCGCCAAACCTACGAACAAAACTGGTATTTCGGTGAGTTTTATCCGTGAGGACACCGAAGCCGGGGACAGCGCCAGGATCAGGGTGCCCAGCGTGAAGATCAACCCGTTGATCAGGAACAGCCGCCGGAACAACGCGGCCGCCGGAGTGCGCGCCGGTTTCACCCCACCAGGGTGACCCGAGACCGGTGCTGTTGTCCATACAGGCAACAACCCCCGCGGAATGGGTGTCAGCCCCGATGGTCACCGGCCACCGCGCCGCCCACACTGGCAGCCACCGCCGGAGCCGAGCCGTCCCGAATTGATCGGAGAACGAGGACGATGACACTAGCGACGCATTGGAACGAACTCATGCAGGCACATGAAATCGCGGCCCACCTGCCGACGGTGCGGATCGATGACCCCGTCTCGAAGGCCGTCCAGCTGATGGTGGTGAACCGGCTTCCGGGCCTCGTCGTGGTCGACGATGACGACCGTCCGGTGGCAGTGCTGCCGGGCACTCAAGTGCTGCGTCTGGCGATTCCCGAGTCCTACCAAGATGATCCGGCGTTGGTCCGCACCGTCGACGAGATTCACGCCGATCTGTTCTGGCACGGCCCAGGCAAACTCACTGTCGGCGACTGTCTCCCGGGTCCCGCTACCAAGCCGGCGACCGTGACGCCCGACGCGACGTTGTTGGAGATCGCCACGGTGATGGCCAACAAGCGCAGCCCTCTGATCGCCGTCGTCGACCGCAGCGGACGGCTCACCGGGGCCGTCACGCTCGAACGGCTACTGACCAGCCTTGCGGTCGCCGGTCCCGGCGACTGATCGCTCGGGCCCGTGCTGGCTCCGGTTCTGGCGCTGACGATCTTCGTCGTCGCCTTCTGGTTCATCGCCACCGAGCGGGCCGACAAGGTCAAGACCGTCCTGGTCGCCGCCGGCCTGATGGCCCTGCTCGGGTTGATCCCCGGCGCCGAGGTGTTCCACTCAGAGCACCAGGGCATCGACTGGAACGTCATCTTCCTGTTGCTCGGGATGATGGTGATCGTCGGTGTCATCAAGCAGACCGGGCTGTTCGATTTCCTCGCGATCTGGGCCGCCAAGCGTTCCCGCGGCAATCCGTTCCGGCTGATGGTCATGTTGATGGCGATCACCGCCTTCGCCTCGCCGGTGCTCGACAACGTGACCATCATCCTGCTGATCGCGCCGGTCACCCTGGTGATCTGCGACCGACTGCGGATCGCACCCCAGCCCTATCTGATCGCTGAGGTGCTGGCCTCCAACATCGGTGGCGCCGCCACCCTGATCGGAGATCCGCCGAACATCATCATCGGCAGTCGCGCCGGCCTGACCTTCAACGACTTCCTGATCCACATGGCACCGGTCGTGGTCATCATCTTCGCGCTGTTCGTCCTGTTCACCAGGGTGCTGTTCCACTCCGACCTGCGTGCCGACCAGGTGCAGATCGAGGAGGTGATGGCCCTGCAGGAACGGCGCGCGATCAAGGACAAGCGCCTGCTGTTCCGGTCCCTCCTGGTACTCAACGCGGTGATCATCGGGTTCGCGCTGCATTCGGTGTTGCATGTGGCGCCGTCGATCGTTGCGCTGTTGGGCGCTGGGGCGATGCTGTTGGTCACCGACATCGATGTGGCCGAGGTGCTACCCGAGGTCGAGTGGCCCACCTTGGTGTTCTTCATGGGGCTGTTCGTCATGGTGGCCGGGTTGGTCCACACAGGTGTCATCGGAGCGCTCGGGTCGGTGGCCGAATCGGCGTTCGGCGACAACTGGTTCGGGGCGGCGACGGCGCTGCTGTTCGGCTCGGCGATCGTCGGCGCGTTCGTCGACAACATTCCCTACACCGCGACGATGACGCCGGTGGTGGAGGACATGGTGGCCCAGTCCCCGGACGCGCAGACGGGCCAGGCGCTGTGGTGGGCGTTCGCGCTCGGCGCCTGCTTCAGCGGCAACGGCACCGCCATCGCCGCCAGCGCCAACGTGGTCGCGATCGGCATCGCCAAGCGGGCCGGGCATCCGATCAGCTTCTGGCGGTTCACCCGGTACGGCCTCGTGGTCACCGCGCTCAGTACCACCCTGGCCTGGGTATATGTCTGGCTGCGGTACTTCTGAGGTGCGATTTCACCGAGGCTGTAGTCAGGGACAAAATCAGGCCGACTTTTGTCCCTCATTACAGTCTCGATGCCAGCCGCGGCTTCGCAGTGCTCGTTCGACTCGGGCGACGACGTCCGCGATGTTGTCCTCGGCGATCACGCGGATGACGATCCACCCCATGGCCTCCAGCTTGCGCAACGTCTTCTGGTCCTGCACATAGCGTTTGCGATCAGACTGATGGAACTTGCCGTCGTAGTTGACGCCGACTTTGAACTGTTCCCAGCCCATGTCCAAGATCGCGACGATGCGGCCCCGTCCCTCGATCACCATGATCTGGGTTTCGTCGGGCGGCATTTCGGCGTCAGTCAGTTGCAGGCGCAGCCATGTTTCCCGCGGCGAATCGGCACCCCGGTCGACCAGTGGCAGCGCGGCTTTCAACGCTCGAATCCCCCGGACGCTTGGATAGCGCTCGATGAGCGGGGTGACGTCGTCGACGGTAACCCGCAGGGTCCAGGCCAGTGCATCGATCCGTGCGACGGCCTCGTCGCGAGGGAAATGACGGCCCAGGTCGAACACGGTGCGCGCCGGGGTGGTGACCGGCAGGCCCACGACCCGTTTGATCTCGTCGTCGGCAAGGGTCTCGTTGCGCACGACCAAACCCGCCGGAGGCCGGGTGTTGTTCCAGACGAGCTCGATGGGGATATCGGCGTCCACGTACGACGCCCCGTGCAGCGCCGACGCGGCGACGCCGGCAATAACTGCCCGACGGCCCGACCACAGCCACGCACCAATTGTCCGGTCGCGCAGCGTCGGTTCCCCTCGTACATATACGTCCGGAAACAGCCTCTGGTAGTGGTGTCGAAGCTCGTTGCGCGTGACGAGTTGTTTGGCCAACGCCTCACTGCCGATCAGCACCCCACCCATGGCGGAATGTTGGCACGCGGTACCGACACAACACCGATGCTGTACTCAGGGACAAAATCAGGTCGCTTTCTGTCCCTCAATACAGTCTCGGTGCCAGCCCAACCCGTGAGGTGCCTACCCGGCAGCGGACATCCAGTGCGCGATCGCCGTACGCACCTCCGCCGCACGCGGCAACCGCTCACTGGCCCAGGCCACATAGCCGTCGGGCCGGACCAGCACCGCATCGGGCAACTCGGGTCGATTGTCGATCGCCTGCACCACATCGCAGCCGGCGACGTCGACCGGTTCAGCCGTGACGAGAACGAACTTGCCGGCGCGCAGCAGCTCATACAGCCGTGTCCCGCCGCAGTCCACATCTGCCATCCGGCGTCCGACCAACCAGTCCTCGTCCTTCGACCGTGGATAGGCGATACCTATGCCGCTGAGCCGTTCGGCCACAAAGTGTCGGGCGGGAGGTATGCGCAATACCGTCCCCAACAGGAGCACCCGCAGCCGCCGCGACGCCGCCGAACTCAGCACGATCTGGTTGAACGCATCGGTCAGCCGCAGCACGCCTGCGCCGACCGGATGGCGCTCGCGTTCGTAACTGTCCAACAGCCACGACGGCGCCCGCCCGTGTACCGCCAACGCGAGCTTCCAGCCCAGGTTGAACGCGTCGCCCAGCCCGGTGTTCATGCCCTGCCCGCCCAGCGGGGAATGCACATGTGCGGCGTCGCCGGCCAGAAACACCCGGCCCGACCGGTAGTGCAGGGCCTGGCGCCGCTCGCTGAGGAACCGCGAACTCCACCGCATATCGCTCATGCCGAAGTCGTCGCCGGCGATGCGGTCGAACGCGTCGCGCATCTCGTCGAGCGTCACCGGTTCTTCCAGCGGCGCCTGCTCACGCAGCCGGTCCCAGGCGATGGCGCGGAACCAGCCGTCGCCGAACGGGACGAACAACACCACGCCCTCGGTCCCGGTCCGGGCGAACAAGGTCTCCTCGGGCGGCGAGGCGAGCCGGACGTCGGCCAGCAGGATGTGGGTCTCGTACTGTTTGCCGACGAAGTCGATCCCGACCAGTCGTCGCACCGCGCTGTGGGCCCCGTCGCAGCCGACGACGTACTCGGCGCCGAGGCTCTCCCCGTTTGCCAGCTCGACGGTGACACCGTCGCCGTCCTGTCGCAGTCCCACCACCTCGGCACCGCGGCGCACCTGCACGCCCAGTTCGGCGGCCCTGGCCTCCAGCACGTGCTCGGTGCCGCTCTGGGGAACGATCAGCACCATCCCGAACCGGGTCGGCAGTTCCCGCAGGTCGAGCGTCGCACCACCGGGGGGCGCCACTTCGTGCACCTCGACTCCGCGGCTCAGCAACTCATCGACCAGCCCGCGGCCGTCGAGCAGTTCCAGGGTCCGCGCATGCACGGCGAAAGCTCGGGTGATGTTCGGCGTGGAGATCCGTTCCTCCAGCACCGTGACCGGCGCCCCGCCGAGCGCGAGCTCACACGCCAGCATCAATCCGGTCGGACCGGCGCCGACCACCACGACCTCGCCTGGGGCCATCAGCCGATGCTAGCGATGACCCGCCACGTAGACTGCGCGTTAACCCAAAGCCCTAGCCATAAGGCTGACACCCCGACCCCAACCCGATCGGAGTGCCATGCTCGCCGTTCTGCTCGCCCACGCGGTTGCCACCGCGCTGGCGCCACTTCTGGTGGCCAAATGGGGCCGGCGAGCGTTCTACCCGTTGGCCTTGGTGCCGCTCGGCTCCCTGGTCTGGGTCGGCCTGAACTGGCCGAGCGACGACCGCGTCCCGACCGTGAGCATCCCGTGGGTGCACGAGCTGTCGATGGACATCACGCTGCGGTTCGACTCGTTGGCCGCCATCATGAGCGTGCTGGTGCTGGCCATCGGGGCTCTCGTCCTCTTCTATTGCGGCGAGTACTTCCACCACCACGACGGGAAGACCGAGAAGCGGCTGCCCAGCTTCGCGGCCGAGCTCGTCGCCTTCTCCGGGTCCATGTTCGGCCTGGTGGTCAGCGACAACATGCTGGTTCTCTACATCTTCTGGGAAACCACCACGGTCCTGTCCTTCCTGTTGGTCGGCCACTACGCCGAGCGGGCCACCAGCCGGCGGGCGGCCACCCAGGCGCTGCTGGTCACCACGTTCGGCGGCCTGGCGATGCTGGTCGGCATCATCGTGCTGGGCAATCTGGCCGGCACCTATCTGCTGTCGGAGTTGATCGCGACTCCCCCGGGCGGTACAGCGGCCGCGATCGGGGTGGCGCTGATCCTGGTCGGCGCGCTGTCCAAATCGGCGATCGTGCCGATGCACTTTTGGCTGCCCGGCGCGATGGCCGCGCCCACCCCCGTCAGCGCCTATCTGCACGCCGCGGCGATGGTCAAGGCCGGTGTCTATCTGGTGGCGCGGATGACGCCGGGGTTTGCCGACACTCCGCTGTGGCGGCCCATGGTGGTGGGTCTCGGGCTGGCGACCATGTTGCTGGCCGGTTGGCGCGCGGTACGCGAGTACGACCTCAAATTGATCCTGGCGTTCGGCACGGTCAGCCAGCTGGGTCTGATCACCGTGATGGTGGGCGCCGGAGGCAGCGACATGATGCTGGCCGGCCTGGCCATGCTGTGCGCGCACGCGATGTTCAAGGCCGCGTTGTTCATGGTGGTCGGCGTCATCGACCACACCACCGGCACCCGCGACATCCGGCGCCTCGCGGGCTTGGGGCGCCAGAACCGGCCGCTGCTGATCATTGCCGCATGCGCCACCGCGAGCATGGCCGCGCTGCCGCCGTTCTTCGGGTTCGTCGCCAAGGAGGCCGACCTGGAGACCGTGCTGCACAGCCCGGCGCTCGGCTCCGCGGCTCCATGGGTGCTGACCGGCATCGTGGTGGGCTCAGTGTTCACCACCATCTACAGCCTGCGCTTCATGTGGGGCGCGTTCGCCGCCAAGGGGCGACCGCAGCCCAGCACCCGGGTTGCCGAAATGCACCGTCCCTCAATCACTTTCCTGACCGCACCAGCGATCCTCGCCGCCGCGGGTCTGGCCTTCGGACTGTGGCCCGCCGGGATGGATGCGGTGCTCGACGAATACGCCAACACCATGCCAGGCGGGTCGGGCTACCACCTGGCACTGTGGCACGGGTTCGGCCTGCCGCTGCTGCTCTCGGCCGTCGTACTCGCCGTCGGCACCGTGGTGTTCTTCGGCCGGAACAGGTTGCCCCGCACCCGGTTTGCCTATCGGCCGCTGGGCAATGCCGACCGCATGTACGACGCGGTGATCCGCGGCCTGGATATCACCTCGGTGCGGCTGACCGGCGAGACCCAGCGAGGCTCGCTGCCGGCCACCCAATCGGTGATCCTGTCGACGCTGGTGGTGCTGCCCATCGTGATGCTGGCGCTGGGCGCCCGGGACCGCCCGAATTTCGCGCTGTGGGATTCCCCGCTGCAGGTGGTCGTCGGGTTGCTGATGCTGGCCGCCGCGATCGGCGCGACGGTGATGCGTAACCGGCTGGCCGCGGTGCTGCTGGTCGGGGTGACCGGCTACGGCTGCGGCGCGATCTTCGCCTTCCACGGTGCGCCTGATCTGGCGCTCACCCAATTCCTGGTCGAGACACTGGTTTTGGTGATCTTCGTGCTGGTCCTTCGGGTCCTGCCCGCCGAGGCCGACGCCACGAACATCAATCGTCACCGGCTGCCGCGTGCAGCACTGGCGCTGGCGGTGGGCGCCGCGGTCACGACGCTCGCGGTGTTCGCGATGGCCGCGCGCAACGGTGTGGGCATCGCCGAGCTGATCCCCGACGCCGCGTACTACCGCGGGCACGGCGCCAATGCGGTCAACGTGCTGCTGGTCGATATCCGTGCCTGGGACACCCTGGGAGAGGTCATGGTGTTGCTGGTGGCCGCGACGGGTGTGGCGTCGCTGGTGTTCCGGCACCGGCGCTTCGGTGCCGCGCCGCGCGTCAGCACCGCCGTCGGCCAGCCCGACATCGGCCCCATCGGGGCGTACAGCCCCGCCGTCGGCGACGTCACCTGGCTGCGCGGCAGCGAACTGCGCGATCCTCGACACCGCTCTCTGGTGCTGGAGGTGGCGACGCGCGTCATCTTCCCGCTCATCATGGTGCTCTCGGCGTACTTCTTCTTCGCCGGCCACAACACTCCCGGCGGTGGCTTCGCCGGCGGGTTGACCGCTGGCCTGGCGCTCGTGCTGCGGTACCTGGCCGGTGGCCGCTACGAGCTCGGCGAGACGCTGCCGCTGGACGCGGGCAAGATCCTCGGCACCGGGCTCGGCCTCTCGGCGGGAACGGCGGTCGCCTCAATCTTGTTGGGCGCGCCCGCATTGTCCTCGGCTGTCCTGCAGTTCGACGTGCCGGTGCTGGGTTCGGTCAAGATGGTGACAGCGTTGTTCTTCGATCTGGGGGTGTATCTCATCGTTGTCGGTTTGGTGCTCGACATCTTGCGCAGCCTCGGCGCCCGCGTGGATGCGGAGATGGCCCGATGACGACATTCCTGGTCCCGCTGATCATCATCGGCGGGCTCACCAGCACCGGCGTGTACCTGCTGCTCGAACGCAACCTGACCCGGATGTTGTTGGGGCTGTTGCTGATCGGCAATGCGGTCAACCTGTTGATCCTGACCGTCGGCGGCAAGTCGGGCAATCCACCGATCCGCGGGCGCACCAGCAACGGCGCCACCACCGACGCTGATCCGCTGGCCCAGGGCATGATCCTCACCGCGATCGTGATCAGCATGGGGCTCGCGGCATTCGTACTGGCACTGGCCTACCGCTCGTATCGCCTCACCACGGTCGAAGAGGTCAGCAACGATCCCGAAGACACGCGAGTGTCGCAGCAGTCGGGCACCGAGGAAGAAGAAGAGATTCCGCAACCCGACCCCAACCGCGACACCGACGCGCCCGACGAACTCGATGCGCTGCCGGGATTCGAGGGGTCGAAGTGAACGCCCAGGCTCTGATCCCGTTGCCGGTGCTGATCCCGGCGCTCGCCGCGGCGGCAACGCTCGTGGCCGGGCGCCGTCCCCAGTTGCAGCGCTTCATCACCCAATTCGCACTCACGGCGGTGGTCGCGGTGTGTGCAGCGCTGGTGTACCTGGCCGACCGGGACGGCACCCTGGTCCTGCACGTCGGCGGGTGGGGTCAGAGCGTGCCGGGAATGGGGCCGTTGGGCATCACCCTGGTGGTGGACCGGCTTTCGGCGCTGATGCTCGTGGTGTCGGCCATCGTGCTGTTGGCGGTGGTTGCGTACGCCATCGGGCAGGGTATCCGCGACGGCGACGAACGCCAGCCGGTGTCGATCTTCCTGCCCACGTATCTGGTGCTGTCGGCCGGTGTGTGTACCGCGTTCCTGGCGGGTGATCTGTTCAATCTGTTCGTCGGCTTCGAGGTGCTGCTGGCCGCGAGCTTCGTCCTGCTGACCATCGGCGCCAGCGAGGACCGTGTCCGTGCCGGCATCTCCTACGTGCTGGTGTCGATGGTGTCGTCGCTGATCTTCCTGATCGGCATCGCGCTGGTGTATGCGGCGACCGGGACGCTGAACATGGCCGAGCTGGCGTTACGCCTCGACGACATCCCGTCGGGCACCCGCACCGCGTTGTTCGCGGTGCTGCTGGTGGCGTTCGGCATCAAGGCCGCGGTCTTCCCGCTGTCGACGTGGCTGCCCGACTCCTACCCCACCGCGCCCGCGCCGGTCACCGCGGTGTTCGCCGGCTTGCTGACGAAGGTCGGTGTGTACGCGATCATCCGGGCCCATTCGCTGCTGTTCCCGGGCGGGGCGCTGGACAATGTGCTGCTGGTGGCGGGCCTGCTCACCATGATCATCGGCATCCTCGGTGCGATCGCCCAGAGCGACATCAAACGGCTGTTGTCCTTCACCCTCGTCAGCCACATCGGCTACATGGTGTTCGGTGTCGCACTGGCCAACCAGCTCGGCATGTCCGGCGCGATCTACTACGTGGCCCACCACATCGTCGTGCAGACGACGCTGTTCCTCGTCGTCGGTCTGATCGAACGGCAGGCCGGGGCGTCGACGTTGCAACGGCTGGGCGGGCTGGCCGCGGCCAGCCCGGTGCTGGCGTTCGTGTTCGTGGTGCCCGCGCTGAACCTCGGTGGCATCCCGCCGTTCTCGGGCTTCATCGGCAAGGTGGCGCTGCTCGAGGCGGGCGCCGCGAACGGTTCGCCACTGGCCTGGATCCTGGTGGCCGGCAGCGTGGTGACGAGCCTGCTGACGCTTTACGTGGTGGCGCGGGTGTGGACGAAGGCGTTCTGGCGAGCCCGTGCCGACGCACCCGAAGGGCACCTGGCCGGGGCGGCACCGGCGGTGCTGCTCGACGACATCGAGGACATCGAGTTCGCCGATCGCGACAGCGTGGGCCGCATGCCGATGGGAATGTTGGCTCCGACAGGCGCTTTGATCGCGGTTGGGCTGGCGCTGACCGTGGCGGCCGGGCCGATCTTCTCCTACAGCGAGCGCGCCGCGGCCGAAGTGCTGGACCGTGGACAGTACATCTCGGCGGTGCTCGGGGGTGATGGGCGATGAGGTGGCTGCTGCTACGAGCCTGGATCTTGTGCTGGCTGATGCTCGTGTGGGTGCTGCTGTGGGGCAGCATCTCTGCGGCCAACATCGTGTCGGGCCTGGCGGTCGCCGTTGTGATCACGGTGTTGCTGCCGCTGCCCGCCGTCCCGGTGGAGGGGCGGGTACATCTGTTGTCGCTGCTGCGGTTGGTCATTCAGGTCGCCGTTTGGCTGGTGATGTCGTCGTTCCAGATGGCCTGGTTGGCGGTCAGACCGGGGCCGCTGCCGCTCAACGCCGTGTTACGGGCGCATCTGGCGATCAAGTCCGATCTGGTCTTGGCCCTCGGGGTCAACATCATCAACCTGACCCCGGGAACCATCGTGCTGGAGATCGATCAGACCCGGCGGCTGATCTATGTACACGTCGTCGACGTGGGTTCCGACAAGGCGATCAACCGGTTCCACAGCCAGATCACCACCCTGCAGCGGCTTTTGGTGGCGGCTTTCGAGCGCGAGTCGGACTGGCGCCCTGCGGCCAACAAGGAGGGCGCATGACAACCGTGTGGACGATCGCCGCGGTCATGTTGACGGCCGCCGCGGCGATCACGATGTTTCGCCTTTTGGCGGGGCCGAGCACCCTGGATCGGCTGGTCGCGTTGGACACCCTGGTGGCCGTCACGCTGTGCGGTATCGGGACCTGGGCGGCGTACAGCCTTGACACCACGGTGACCTACAGCTTGACGGCGTTGGCGTTGATCAGCTTCGTCGGTTCGGTGAGCGTGGCGCGGTTCCGCGTGCCCGATACCGATGAACCGCGGCGGAAGTGGGTGCCATGAACATCCTCGACATCGTCACCGCCGTCCTGATCCTGGCCGGGTCGACGCTGGCCTTGACCGCCGCGATCGGCATCGTGCGGTTCGGCGACACCATGTCGCGGATGCATTCGGCGACCAAGCCCCAGGTGCTCGGGCTGCTCTTGGTGCTGGCCGGTGCGGCGATCCGGCTCCGGGGCCACGCCGATGTCGGCATGTTGATCCTCACCGGTTTGTTCACGCTGATCACCGCCCCGGTGATCGCCAACCGCGTCGGGCAACTGGCCTACCGGGAGCAGCGCAACCGGGAGAATCTGCTGACCCGCGACGAGATGGCGGAGTTCGGGGAGACTGACAGTGATGGCCAGAACTAACGACGACAGCTGGGAAATCACCGAGAGCGTGGGTGCCACCGCGCTCGGGGTGGCGATGGCCCGAGCCGACGAGACCGCCGCTGAATCTCCGTTGTTCACCGACCCGTATGCGCAGATGTTTCTCGACGCCGCGGCCGCACGGGGCTGGCGCCCGCCCACCGGCGCGATGGCCCAGCGGATTCGCTCCATCGGCAATTACGCCGCGTCCCGGACCAAATGGTTCGACGAGTTCTTCCTCGCCGCGGGCGCGTCGGGTATCCGCCAGTCGGTGATCCTGGCGGCCGGCCTGGATGCCCGAGCCTGGCGGTTGCCCTGGATCCACGACAGCGTGGTGTTCGAGATCGACCAACCGCAGGTGCTGCAGTTCAAGGAGGAAGTCCTGGCGGCGCACCGGGCTGCGCCCAAGGCCCGGCATGTCGCCGTCGGGGTCGACCTGCGCCAGGATTGGCCGAAGGCATTGCGGGATGCGGGTTTCGACGCCACCGAGCCGACGGCGTGGTCGGTCGAAGGCTTGCTCCCCTACCTGCCGGCCGAAGCGCAGGACCTGCTGTTCGAGCGCATCACCGAACTGTCGGCACGGGACAGCCGGATCGCGGTCGAGTCGTTCAGCGCCGGGTTCTTCTCCGAAGATCAGCTGGCCCGCCGCCGTGAGCTCATCGAGACGATGCGTGCCGAGGCCGCCGAGGCCGGCGACGACATGCCGGATCCGGAGCAGCTGTGGTTCATCGAGGATCGCGCCCACGTCCCCGATTGGCTCAGCGAACACTGCTGGGACGTGGCGGCCCTGCCGGCCGACGACCTGATGGCGCGCTACCACCGCACCCTGCCCGCCGATACCACCGAGGGCACCATGTCCACGGAGTTCGTCGAGGGCATCCTGGCCGAAACCTATTCTGGATGACGGAGATTCGACAACCGGAGAACCGGATCGAGCTGATCGACGGCCGTGCGCTGGACCGGCTCGACATCGAGGCCTTCGTTCCGGAGTAGCCCCCGACAGCGCTACTTGTGCGGAGCCTTCACCTTCGGGGAGGCGAATGGAGTCTCCGGTGCGGTCGGCGGGGTGGTCACTGTCGTGGTACTGCTGAACTGCAAGGCGGAGTCAGTTGTACCCGTCTTGGCGCCGTCGATGACGGCTACCGCGCCGAGCAGCGCCATGGCACTTATCCCGGTGACGGCGGCCAACAACTTCATCCGGTGATACGGCTTCTGTAGCGGGGGCATCGAACATCTCCTCGTACGGTCCGCGGCGTGATCACCGCAGCGATGCCACAGAGTGACAGGTCGTCGATGAGAAAACGCTGATAAAGATCGTGATCACCGTGCTTCTCAGCGCCGCCTCAGCAACGCCTGGGCACCGTGGAACGGTGAATGCGATGCGGCGCGTGACCTGGCAGGTCCAGATGGCGGTTGTTCTGCTCAGCGGATTCGTCGGATTGGGGTTCATCTCCTGGTCGTCCCACTCCGGCACCGCAGTAGACCATCGTGTCCTCGACTGGGTCGTTACGCAGCGCAATGCATGGCTGACCAGCGTTGCCGCGGTGATCACCGATCTGGGTAGTCCCGCCGCTGTCGCGCTGATCGCGGTCGGTGCCGCGGCGCTGATCTGGTTCCGGACGCGCCTGGCCCGACCCGCGATCGTGGTGGTGGCCACCGTTGGCCTCGCATCGGTGGCAAGCACCTTGGGCAAAGCAGTGGTGAGGTCCAACCGGCCGCCGTCCGCAGTTCAACTGCTGGCCGAGACCGACCATTCGTTCCCCTCCGGACACGTCACCGGAACGGCGGCACTCCTCGGCATCCTCGCGGTTGTCGTCGGCGCACGTACTGGGCACACAGTCGGGTTACTCGTGTGCGGCGCTTTCGCAACGCTCGTGGTCGCGGCGACGCGGCTCTACCTGGGCGTGCACTGGCTCGCCGATGTCAGCGGCGGGTTTCTGCTGGGTTCGGCGGCCGTACTGCTCGGCTGGGCTTTCCTGGCGAGGCCGGCCGACGACACCCCGGAGATCGGAGAGGACGCGGTGCAGCTCAGACTGTCGAGATGACGTCGGCTTCGGGTACAGGCCGTCAGCGGCTGCGGATCCGGCCGTGGCCACGACAGTGGGGTATCGCGACCCGGTCGGCCCTCGTCGCGGCCACGGTGGTGCTGATGGCGCTCGTGGTCGCGGGCGCGGGCCTGACGGTGCTGCTGTACCGCTACCTGATCTCGGGGATCGACGAGGCTGCGGCGACGCAGCTGCATGACATCACCACCGCACTCAGGGCCGAGTCCCCCGCCGCCTTCGACAGCTCCCTGCTCGATACCGATCAGCGGGTTGTCGCGATCCAGATAATCGCCAACGACAACACCGTCGTCCTCAGTTCCAC
The DNA here is from genome assembly GCF_004762045.1 of Mycobacterium sp. DL99. Lineage (GTDB taxonomy): Bacteria > Actinomycetota > Actinomycetes > Mycobacteriales > Mycobacteriaceae > Mycobacterium. Next base: position 963,967 of record NZ_SJOM01000007.1, on the reverse strand, counting down.
CGATGCACCGAGCACGCCGCTGGTGCCGGTGACCGCCGTCGGCGCCAAGCCGACCCGGCTGGCCGGCAATTCGGTTCCCAACGACGATCTCAGGATCATCGGCCGGACGGTCGATACGCCCCACGGGCGTTACACGATCTTGGTTGCCGGCAGCAGTGAACTCGCCGAATCCACGGTCCAGACCGTCGCGCTGCTGTTGTGCGGATCAGCGCCGCTGGTCATCGCCGTCGTGGCGGTGGCCACCTACCTGCTGGTGAAGCGGTCGCTGCGATCGGTCGACGCGATCCGCGCCCGGGTCGCCGAGATCAGCACATCCGACCTGGCCGAGCGCGTGCCTCGACCCGACAGCCACGATGAGATCGCCGCGCTCGCCGACACGATGAATGCCATGCTGGCCCGCCTGGAAACCGGCCACAACGCGCAGCGCCAGTTCGTCGGGGATGCGTCCCATGAGCTGCGTAGCCCGTTGACCACGATCATCTCCGCGCTGGATGTCGCCCAGGTACACCCCGGGTTGCTCGACCAGGACCTGCTCGAAACCACACTGATGCCCGAGGCTCAGCGGATGCAGTCGCTGATCGATGATCTGTTGCTGCTGGCCCGAGCCGATGAGCGCGGTCTGAAACTCCGTCTGGAAGAGCTGGACCTCCGGCCGGTCATCCAGGCCGAGGCCGACCGGTTACGGCGCGGAACCCACCTGACCGTGCACACCGACGTTGGTGAAGCCCGGATGTCAGGTGACACCCAGGCTCTCTCACGGGTGCTGCGAAATCTGACCGACAACGCCGCGCGTCATGCGCGTTCATGCATCGACATCGACCTGCACCAGGTGGACAGCACCGTCATGCTGACTGTCGCTGACGACGGGCCGGGCATCCCAGAGGCCGACCGCCTGCGGGTGTTCGCCCGGTTCGTCCGGCTGGACTCCGATCGTTCCCGCAATGGCGGCGGGACGGGACTCGGCTTGGCGATCGTTTCTGAAATCGTTGCCGCACATGGCGGTACGGTCACCGTGGACGACCGGGCCGGAGGCGGCACCGTCGTCCGTGTTCAATTGCCTCGGCTCTCTTCCGATTCGAGCCGGTAGCCGACTCCCCGCACAGTGTGAATGCTGTTGGTACCGAACGGTGCATCGATCTTGAGGCGAACGTATCGCACATAGACTTCGACGACGTTGTGTGGCCCCACGTAGTGGGCATCCCATACGTTCCGCAGGATGTCAGCCTTGGTCACCACCGTGTCCTTGTTCCGCATCAGGTACTGCAGCAGGCAGAATTCCTTGGGCGTCAGTCCAATTGGAACATCGCCGCGGGCGACGGTCTTGCGGGCCGGATCGAGCGACAGCGATCCCGCGGTGATGACGGCCGGCCGCTGAGGTGCGCCCCGGCGCTGCAGTGCCCGCATCCTGGCCGCCAGCACGTTGAACTTGAACGGTTTGGTGAGGTAGTCGTCGGCTCCCAGGTCGAACGCGTCGGTCTCGTCGAATTCACCGTCTTTGGCGGTCAGCATCAGCACCGGAGTCCACACCTGCTGCGCCCGGATCCGCCGCAGCACCTCGTAGCCGCTCATGCCCGGGAGCATGATGTCGAGCAGGATCACATCGAAGTCGTCCTCCACGGCCAGGTGCGCCCCGTCCACACCGTTGTCGGCCACCACGACCACGCAGCCCTCGGCCCGCAACCCCAGGCTCAGCGTCTTGGTGAGCCTGGGCTCATCGTCGACGATCAACACTCTCATCTCGTGACCAATTGTCCGCTCGCTACTGCGAAAGCTGGAACTCGACCATCGCGGTGACGGTGTCCACGGCCTCGCTGAGCACCTCGAGCCGGGCCGCTTCCGACGGCGCGGCCAGCAGTGAATAACGGTCGGCCTGTCCCATGGGTAACCGGCTGGCCAGGGCGTACAAGCGGTTCTCCGGATCGACGCCGGCCGACTCCACGATCTCGCGGCTGCGGATCGACGTGCCGCGAGCCTCCCCGATCCGGTCGAGCAGTGCCACCATCCGGTCTTCGACGTCGCTGATGCGGGCGGCATCCGCCTGGCCGCCGGGTTCGTCGGGCCAGAGTTCGATCTCGGCACGTGGATACGGATCGTCGTCGAGCCAGCGCTGCACCCGGATTCGATCACTCATCACGCACAGCAGCCGGTACTTGCCGACACCGAATTCCTGGCAGTCCACGATCAAGGCCCGCGCCCCGACGTCGCACCGGCGGTCACCGCCGCCCACCTCGCGGCCGGCCGAGATCAGCACCACCCCGAACGACGGCTCCGACATGGCCAAACAGTCGCCCACCATCGCCACGTAGCGCGGTTCGAAAATCCGCAGCGGCAGTTCCTGGCCGGGCAGCATGGCCACTTCGAGAGGAAACATCGGTGAGACCGTCATGAGGCCAGGATCGTCCTCGCCCTTTGGTTGGTCAATGCGCATCAGCCGGTAGCCTCGGATGATGCCACCGTCAGCGGAGCTTGAGGCAGCCCGCACGCTGCTGTCCGACCCGGGCTACACCGACCTCGACGCGGTCGACCGCCAACTGATCGAATTGCTGCAGGCCGATGGCCGTATTCCCTACGCGGAGCTGGCCCGTCGCGCCGGCATCACGGAAAAGGCTGCGCGCCGCCGTGTTTCGCGACTGTTGGATGAGGGCTACATCACCATCGCCGCCGTCACCGATCCGGCGGTGCTGGGGTTCGGCTCGCTGGGGCTGGCTCTGCTGACCGTCGACGGATCCCGCACACCGGTCGAGCTCGCCGCCGAGCTCGCCTTGTTGGGCGAAGCCGATTACGTGACGGCGACGACGGGCCCGTACGGGGTGGTGCTGGAGTTGGTCTGCACCGATGCCCGTGAACTTCATGATGTCGCCTTCGGCAAGATCGCGACGCTGCCCGGGGTGCGTTCGGTCGAACTGCTCCCTTACCTGCGGCTGCACTATCAGCAGGCCCGGCTGTCCGGCGTGCTCGCCGACGGCGCGGTGCGGCCGCGCCCGCTCGATGACATCGACCGCTCGATCCTGACGCGCCTCGCCGTCGACGGCCGCGCGGCCTTCCGCGACTTCGCTTCTGCGCTGGGCTTGTCCGAGACCACCATCCGGGTCCGGTACAACCGGATGGTGGAGACGGGCGCGGCCCGGGTGATGTGCATCGCCAATCCGTTGCGGCTCGGCTACCGCCACAGCAGCTGGGTGGCGATCCGTACCGACGGACGGGCCGGCGCCCAGAAGGTGGCCGAGGCGCTGACCCGCGTGGAAACGGTGTCGTACGTGGCGCTGACCGCCGGTCGTTGGGATGTCCTGGCCGAGGTGGTGACCGCCCGCGGCGAGGACCTGCTCGACGTGCTCGACGAGAGCATCCGCGGCCTGGACGGTGTCACCGCGATGCAGGCCTGGCCTTATATCGCAGTGCACTACAAGGCAATTCACCCCAGAGATGTCAGCCAGGCACCTTTTTGTTGATCGCCTCGACCACGGTCGAATTCCGATCGGCCAGCACGCACATGGCTCCGATGAACGAGGTCCACAGGAACGGATTCTTCTTCATTCCCGCATAGCCGTTCTTCGCCAGCAGCTCGACCATGCCGAGCTGGGTGGCCTCGTCCATCGACGCGTACTCCCGGCAGGTGGTCGACATCCCGTTTGGTGGCGGGGTGCTGACCCCGCCACTGGTCCCGCCACCGGTCCCGGGGGACGGGAAAGCCGGGGACGGGGGCGCCGCCGTGTAGCTGGGCCGGGGCCTGGTGGTCGTCGTGGTGGAGATCCCGGTCTGATCGGGATCACCCATCGGCGTTCCGGCGGTGACGGTGCTGCAGCCCGAGAGAGCGAGGCCCGCCACCACAATCCCCGCCATGATCCGCAGTCGCATAGCGCTCATCCTCACAGTTGGAGTTCGCCGACCAGGGCGTCGACGACTTCGCGGAGGTCGCCGTCGTTCTCCTCGGCCACCCGGCGCTGCCGTTGATACGAGGCGCCGCCGCGGTAGATGTCGGTGACAGAGGCGAGCTCGTCCGAGCATCCCAGTGACTTTGCCACCGGCTCAAGGTGATTCAGCAATTCGTCGAGATCTTCGGTGACCAGCCGCTCGTTGCTGTCCGCGTCCAGGATGATCACGGCGTCCAGTCCGTAGCGGGCCGCACGCCATTTGTTCTCCTGCACATGCCAGGGCGGCATGGTCGGCAACTGCTCGCCCGCATCGAGCCTGCGGTCCAGATCGACGATCAGGCAGTGGGTCAGCGCGACGAGCGCACCGAGCTCACGGACGTTGGACACCCCGTCGAAGATCCGCACCTCGACGGTGCCGAGGTGCGGCGACGGCCTGATGTCCCAACGAATCTCGTTGAGATGATCGATGATGCCGGTCTTCTTCTGATCGTGGACGAAACCCTCGAACTCCGGCCAGGTCTGGAATTGGAACGGCAGGCCGGCAGTGGGCAACTGCTGGAACATCATCGCCCGGTTGCTCGCGTACCCGGTGTCCTCACCGTCCCAGAACGGTGAGGATGCCGACAGCGCCAACAGATGCGGGTACTGGTTGAGCAGCGACGAGATGATCGGCATGACCTTGTGCGCCGAGGAGATCCCGACGTGCACGTGCACACCCCAGATCAGCATCTGGCGGCCCCACCATTGGGTGCGTTTGATCAGCTCGGCGTACCGCGGCGCGTCGGTGAGCTGTTGCGCGGACCATTTCGCAAACGGATGGGTACCCGCGCAGAACAGTTCCATGCCGCGGTCGTGCACGATCTTGCGCACGGGACCGAGCGTGCCGCGCAGGTCGTCCATCGCCTCACCGGTGTTCTCACAGATCCCGGTGACGATCTCGATGGTGTTGCGCAGCAACTCCTTGTGCACGTGTGGGCTCTCGCCGACCTCGGCGATCACCTCGGCGGCGCCGTTGCTCAGATCACGACTGTCGGCGTCGACGAGAGCGAACTCCCATTCGACGCCGACAGTTGGCCGGGGCGACCCGGCGAAATCGATACGGCTGTCAGCCGGCGCCGATAACACCGCATGCCACTCGACTGCCGGCATCGCCGGTGGCCAAGGTCGCGGGGTCGGGGCCGGGTGCGCCGCCGATCACCTGCTGGTACTTCTCCGGCGGGATGTTGGCGAAGTTGTCCGACTTCTCATGGATCATGATGGCGGTCTTCGAGCCGGCCAACAGATCCTCGGCGGTGAACGCGTCGGTGGTGGTCACCAGCTTGCCCGAGCCGTCGGCGCGGATCTGCAACGAGCTCAGGTCACCGCTGGAGGGGTGACCGGAGTGACCGGGCACCTGGAAATGGCCCCCGGCGGAGTTGAAGTCGCCGGGCGCGCCACCGGTCGGGGCCACCGAGTTGGCCTCACACTTGCCGACCGAGTGGATGTGGAGACCATGGAATCCCGGAGCCAGCTTGCCCGGGGTGGTGGTCTCGACGGTGACGGTGGCGAAACCGTCGGCGAACTGGAATTCGGCGGTTGCCACGGCAGTCCCGTCGGCGGTCTTGAGATCCGCGGTGAGGGTCTCTCCGCCGCTGGTGGCCGGTGCACCGTGCCCGCCGCCCTGCTCACCGGGAGCGGCCGAGGGCGACGGCGATCCGGTCCAGATCGCCGGGGTGGTGCCGGGCGTGTCGGACGGCACCTGTCCGGGCGGACTGCAGGCGCTCAGCGCGACAACGGGGGCAGCGAACAGTATGGCAACACTGACGGGCTTCAGCATGGCCCAAAGCCTAGCCGGTGACTACCACGATCACGCCCGGTGGTTGCTCCAGAAGTTCTGGGCGCCGGGGTTCGACGGGCGCCTGGATCGCCTTGCCCACGGCGTCGGCGGCTTCCTTCTCACCCGGAGTCTCACCGAAGAACACCGTGGTGCCGGCAACACCTTCCAACGCCAGGTTGCCGGTCTCGGTGACATTCCAGTGCGCCTCGCGCAGCCGGTTGGCCGTGGTCTCGGCCGCACCGGGGACTTCGGAGATGTTGTACACGCGCACGTCGGCCTTGACCTCTGGTGCGGGTGCGGCCTTTGCCGAGGTCTTCGTCGTGGTCGTCGCGGTGGTCGTGGCCACGGACGACGACTGATCCGAAGAGTCGTCGCCTGAGCCGATCGCCTGGAAACCGACCAGCAGGAACACGACCCCGAGGAACAACAGCACCATCACCATGGCACGCAGGGGCAACCCGGAGGAGTCTCGCTGATTCATCGCCACCACTGTATCGAGCGAACCGCCCGATCCCTCACCCCGTGACCTTTTAGGTGCTGATATCGAAGCCGAGCCGCCGCGCAGCCCGCGCCTTCTGACGGCTGGCCCGCATCCGCCGCAGCCGCTTGACCAGCATCGGGTCGGCAGCCAGCGCCTCGGGACGGTCCACCAACGCGTTCAGCACCTGGTAGTACCGCGTAGCCGACATCGAGAAGAGCTCTTTGATCGCGTCTTCCTTGCTTCCGGCGTACTTCCACCATTGGCGTTCGAAGGCCAAAATATCGTGCTCGCGCCGGGTGAGCCCATCGCTCAGATCAGAGTCGTCCCCGGATTGCTCAGTCCGCGCCATGGCGCCGTCCATATTGCTCCCTGGACCCTTCCGACACGTGAGAAATAACATCGCTGTGGTTCGGCGATTATTCAACCACGGCTTGCTGGGTCTGGGTGACACATAAACCCGCGAGTCGGCTCCGGAAGGACTTCCGCCTAAGATTCCCCGGTGGCTGTCGTACCAATTTGCATCGTCGGGGATCCCGTTCTGCACACGCCGACCGAGCCGGTGCCGGTCGGCCCGGACGGTTCGCTGCCTGCGGACCTGCCCGAACTCATCCAGACCATGTTCGACACCATGGACGCTGCGAACGGGGTTGGCTTGGCCGCCAACCAGATCGGCGTGGCCAAGCGGTTGTTCGTCTATGACTGTGCCCCGACGCGGGGCCAAGTCACGCGCCGCCGCGGGGTCGTCATCAACCCGGTGCTGGAGACGTCCGAGGTTCCCGAGACGATGCCCGACCCCGACGATGACGAGGAAGGCTGCCTGTCGGTGCCGGGCGAGAATTTCCCGACCGGCCGGGCCGACTGGGCGCGGGTCACCGGGCTGGACGCCGACGGTTCACCGGTCACTCTCGAGGGCACCGACTTGTTTGCCCGGATGCTCCAGCACGAGACCGGACACCTCGACGGATTTCTCTACATCGACCGGCTGGTGGGCCGCTACGCGAGGGCGGCCAAGAAGTCCGTCAAGCGCAACGGATGGGGTGTACCCGGCCTGTCCTGGATGCCCGGCGAGGTTCCCGACCCGTTCGGTCACTGATGCCGGCATTGCCCGCGCTCGGGTCCCGGGTCAGCCTGCGTTACCAGCTGCCCGCCGGGTCGGCCAAGCCACTGACCGACGTCATCGGCCATGTGGAGCGCCTGGAGCCGACGGTGCTGATCCGCACCAAGGACGGCGAGCTCGTCGAAATCTCTCCTGCCGACATCGTGAGCGTGCGTGAGTTGTCGCACGCACCGGTGCGGGCCTCCGAAATCCGCGCGCTCGAACACGCGGCGGCGCTGGCCTGGCCCGGCGTCGAACAGCAATGGCTGGGCGGTTGGCTGCTGCGTGCCGGGCGCGGTGTCACCAGCCGCGCCAATTCGGCGATCCCACTGGGCGTGTCGGCGCAGATCGCCGATCTGTCCGCGGTGCGCGACTGGTACCGCGAACGTGACCTGCCGGCCTGGCTGGCCCTGCCGGAGCGGCTACTGCCGATACGCACCCCCGGCATCAAGCCGGCACGGGTCATGGTGCGTGAGTTGCCGGGTGCACAGCCCCCGGCGTCGGGTGTCACGCTGGCACAGCAACCGGACGCACAGTGGCTGCGGATCTATGAACGCGAGGTCCCCGGCGACGTGCTGACCGCCGTGGTCGACGGAGAGCTGATCTTCGCGACGGTGCCCGACCGCGCGGTCGGTCGCGGCGCGGTGACGAGCGCTCCGGACGGCACGGCCTGGCTGGGCATCTCGTCGGTGCGCGTCTCCCCCGCCCATCGCAGGCAGGGCCATGCCCGGGCAGTGTGTGAAGCACTGTTGGGCTGGGGCGCCGAGGCAGGTGCCCGGCGGGCCTACGTCCAGGTGGAGGTGGACAACCACCCGGCCATCGCGCTGTACACCGCACTGGGATTCCGGCTGCATCACCAAACCCGCTATGTCGCGGCCGAGGACATCCTCGGTTCGCGCTGACCGTAACCTCTAACCTCATGCGCCTGGCCACCTGGAACGTCAATTCGATCCGAACCCGAGTGGACCGCGTGGTCGACTGGCTGGAGCGCGCCGACGTCGACGTGCTGGCCATGCAGGAAACCAAGTGCACCGACGCACAGTTCCCGATGATGCCGTTCGCGGCGCTCGGCTACGAGGTCGCACACATCGGGCTCAGCCAGTGGAACGGCGTGGCCATCGCCTCCCGGGTCGGCCTCGACGATATCGAGATCGGGTTCCCGGGACAGCCGGCGTGGAGCAGCAAACCCGAGGAGGAGGCCACGGCCGAGGCTCGCGCACTGGGAGCGACCTGCGGCGGCGTGCGGGTGTGGAGCCTGTATGTGCCCAACGGTCGTACGCTGGCCGATCCGCACTACGCCTACAAGCTGGATTGGCTTGCCGCGCTGCGGGATACCGCCGCCGGCTGGCTGCAAGCGGATCCGGAGCAGCCCATCGCGCTGGTCGGAGACTGGAACATCGCCCCCCAGGATGAGGACGTCTGGGACATGGCCGCCTTCGACGGCAGCACGCACGTGTCCGAGCCCGAGCGCGCGGCCTTCCAGGCCATGAACGACGCCCAATTCACCGATGTGGTGCGGTCTTTCACACCAGGTCCCGGGACCTACACCTACTGGGATTACACCCAGCTGGCTTTCCAGAAACGCCGCGGCATGCGCATCGATTTCATCCTCGGCTCCCCCGGCCTCGCCTCGCGGGTCACGAACGCCGAGATCGTGAAGGATGAACGCCGCCCCAAGAAGGGCACCACCGCACCCAGCGACCATGCGCCGGTACTGATCGACCTCAGCTGAGCAGCCGCCGGGGCGGTTAGCATTGGCGCGACGGGGAGGGGCCAGATGACGACTAGGTGGAGCGCGGTATCCAAATCGCCGACGTTGCCCGTGGACCACGCGCCGGCCGCCGGCCTCACTGCCGCAGACCTGTTCACCCCGCCCGCCGCTCCTGCGGTCACTCTCGACGAGAAGCTGCGCCGCGCCTACTTCTGGCTGATCAACAAGGCCGTCATCTCCCCGTTCTACGACGTCGAATTCGGCTCGGACACCACGGTCAACTATCCGCTCGGTGATGCGGGCGCTTCCCTGAGCCTGCCGAAACAACCCGCCTATTCCTCCAATGTTCTTGTCCCGCTGCTGACTTTCGCTGTGGGCGGAAGGTGCCTGCTGATCGGCGGTCCGGGCCGCGGCAAGACCACCCTGGCGGTGCTGATGGGGGTTCTCGCGGGGGCGGCGCCCGCCGATGTGCGCCGCCACGTCCAGCAGGGCCAGCCGCAGTTGACCGTGGGTGACCTGGTCGGGATTCCGCTGCCACGCGATCTGGTGCAGGCCGGGAGCCTGGCCGAGATCACCATCGCCTGGAAGAGCTGGCTGACCGCGCCGGTCAAGATCGTCGACGAATACAACCGGATTCCGACCAAGACCCAGTCCGCGCTGCTGACCATGGTCGCCGAGGGATACGTCGAAAGCCATGACCAGATGCACCTGACCACACCCGAACACGGTGTGCAGAGCTGGTTTTTCACCGCCAACGACGACGGCGGCGGTGGCACCTTCCCGGTGATCCAGGCCCTGCGCGATCGGATCGACGTGACAGTGCAGGCGTTCGGGTTCAACAGCCGGTTCCTCGACGAGCTGGTGAGCCGGGTGGAGGCCGGTGACCGCCCGGAGGACAACGTGCCCGCCGAGTTGGTGTTCGCCACGGCCGAGCAGGCAGCGATGGTCGAGAAGATCCGTGCCATCCCGGTGCCCACCGATGTGCGCCGCCAATTGGAGTTCTTCGTCAGCCATTTCGAGTTCGTCCAGCATGGCGGCCGGCGCTTCGAGTACCGGACCAAGGATGTGGTGGCCACCGCCGGCATCGAGGTCGAACAGATCATCGACGCCAACTCCGGCGCCGATCTGCAGGTGGACCTCGGCGCACAGACCGTCAACGGGGTGTCGGTGCGCTCACTGCAGAACCTGGTGCTCTACGCCAAGGCGCTGGCCTGGTTCCGCGGCAACGCTTCCGTCACGCTCGAGGATGTGCGGGCCATGGTGCCGTTCGCCTTGCGCGGCAAGCTGTTACCGAACACCGCCCATCCTCGGTTCGACACCGGCGCGGACCGGGAACTGGCGTCAGACCCGGCAAGTTGGCTGACCGACCTGTTCGACACCTCGTGCCGCCAGTTCGTCGCGCTGGCACGCGAGGGCGAGGACCCGGTGGCCGAGCTGCTCGCCGAGTTCGGCCGCGGGCTCGACGGCTTGGAGACACTCGAGGTGTCGCGGCGCCTCACCACGATCGAGGCCCGGATCTCGGCGGTCTCCGCCGTCGGCAAGATCTACGGCCGGGATTTCGATGATCTGGTCGCGTTGAAGTATCTCTACCAACGGTATTCGAACTATCTGCACTGGCTGGAGAGAGGCCGGTGATTGCCCGGGTGTATCACCAGGTCAACCTCGACCTACCCGCGGCGGATACCGACCTTCCGGTGATGGCCGGTCTCGATCTGGCCCTGTCGGCCGACAATGTGGCCCGCTTCGGCGGGGATCCACGCCGGTACCGCCGTGCACTGAGCGGCATCTCCGCGGTGCCGGAGGCGATGTTCAACGTCGCCGCGGTGGCTGCCTGGCGGGCCGGGGTGCTGGGGATCCGCGCCGACGCATTGTCCCGATTGGAGCTGTTGGGAACCGATCTCGCGGCGTCGGTGCTGGGTCTGCCGGTCGACGCGGTCGTCCCCTTTGCCGAAGGGCAAGCGGTCGACCGCTTCTACTGGCCGCTGCGCGGACCGGGCCAATTGATCGCGCGGATCGGCGGTTTCACCGGGCTCGGCGGCAGGTGGGATCATCCGCCCACCGCTCCCGCGCCGCGTGGACCGGGCCGTTGGACGGTGGACGTCGGCGTGCAGCGCTGGCAGATCGACGCCGACGTATTCGGCCACGTACTGTCCTCCGCACCGGTCGACGGTCCCTCGGCCGACGGATCACGCACGGCGCAGCTGGTGGTGCGCCCGACTTCCTATCTGGCCGAGATCTGGCCGGCATGACCGGACGGGCACCGACCGACACCGAGCTGGTCGCCTGGGGGGCCGCCCTTGAGTTGTGGGGCGTGCAACTGCATCCGCCGGATATGGTGCAGGACAGCGCAACCGGTACGTTCGCCTGGTTCTCCTTCCCACCGTCGATCTCGATCGACCTCGACGAGTTGACTCGTCAGGGCGCGCAGCACCACCTGGTGAGCGTCTTCGCTCACGAGATCGGTCATCACGTGTTGTCCCCGAGCACCCGCATCGTGTCGTTCAAGCTGATGCAACAGATGGCCCGCGCGATTGTGGCGAGCGATCCGCGCCGGGCCATTCCCGTCACCAGCACGGCCCAGCGGCTGTCCAATCTGTGGTCGGATCTACTCATCAACGACCGGGTGGTCCGGATGCAGCGCCGCCGGCACCCTGGTGCCGAACCGGACATGATCGCGTTGTGGCGCACACTGACCGCGCGGGAGCCGGTGTCGAACGCGGCCTGGTGGGTACTCATGCGGGCCTACGAATTGTTGTGGTCACTGCCGTCGAACACGTTGTGCCCCAATGACCCTCCTGCGGTTCCCGAATCGGTGCGGGAGGAGGCCCGGGCCCGCCAGCACATCGACCCCGCCACACTCGACGTATCGATGGTCCGCGAGGATCTGCAGGAGAAGGAACGCATCCACCGGGCCGCGGCGCTGCGGGTACGCGCCATCCAGGACGAACTGCTGCTGAGCCAGCCGGTGCAACCCGTCGCCGACGCCGAGTACGTGGCGCAGGCGGTCCGCACCTTCGGGGCGGACCCAGTGGGTGGGGCTCTGACCTTCGGCATGGTGCTGGTGCCCTACCTGGTGCTGGAATCCATGGTCTCCGACGGCGCCGGCCTGCCCGGCGGTGGATGCGCCGAACAGGGTGGGCCGCCGGCCACCGCAGCCGAACTCGCGCAGGTGCTGGCCGATCCGCGGCTCGACGAGACCCCGGTGCACCCCGCAGCGGCCGCCATCGGTGCACCGTCGCAGGACGCGCCGCCGGGCCAACAGTACGGCGTCGCACAGACATTGGCCCTCTTCGCCGGATCCGATCCGAACGCCGTGATGCTCTCCTGGTACGAGGCGCAGGCCCGGCCCTGGGTCCAATCGCTTCGGCAGTCCGGCCGAGGCGTCGCCGACCAGGGGATCCCTGGACCGTTGGAGACGTGGGAGCTCGGCGACGACATCGCCGAACTCGACTGGCCGGCAACCCTTGCCGCCAACCCCGTGGTGGTTCCCGGGGTGACGACGCGGCGCCGCACGTACCTGCCCGACGATCCGGTCGCCACCACCGAAGCGGTGACACTGGATCTCTACATCGACTCGTCCGGTTCGATGCCGCGCCCAGAGCGGGGATCCCCGGCCGTGCTGGCCGGCATGATTCTCGTGCTGTCGGTGCTCAAAGGCGGTGGGCGGGTTCGGGTCACGTCATGGTCGGGCCGCGGCCAGGTCGCCGGCGACAGCGTGTACACCCGCGATCGGTTGGAGATCATGCGCCAGCTGACGACGTTCTTCGGCGGCAGCACGGTGTTTCCCCTCGATCTGCTGGCGCACCGGTATCCGCCCGGTGACGATGCCCGCGATGAGCAGCGCCACCTGGTGGTGTTGTCCGACGACGGCTTGAGGTCGCTGTTCGGCGCCGGCCAGGAAGAGCACGCCTGGGTTGCCGCCGCGGTGCGGCGCCAACTCGATACCGCCACCCTGCTGGTCCAGGACCGGCGGCGTTCGGTGGCCGGCCCGGCCGCCGAGGCCGGCTACTCGGTGGACTATCTGGACAACATGTCCGACGCGCCGGCGGTCTGCGCGCGGCTGGCCGCGCACATCGCCGGGTATCGGCGGGAGGTGTCGCATGGCCGATGAAGCAAGTCGGGAATCCGGCAGAGAACTGGCGGACTGGTTCGCCGAGGGATTGGACGAGCAGGCGGTGTGGTCGAGCCTGCGGCCCGGCCCGACGGTGGATGAGGTCGCCGCACGGCTGGCGAGCACACCCCAACCGTTTCTCGCCGATACCGTCGACGTGGTGGCACTCGCCTGCGACGTGTTCAACCACACCGGCTGCGCAGCCGCCGCTCAACGCATCGCCGAACGGGGGTCGCCGGCCTCCCGGCGCGGCGCTGCCATCGGATTGTGGTTGTTCGCCAGTACGGATCTCACCGGCCCGTTCAGCACGCCACTCGATGAACGGAGGGCTACGACCGCCTTGTTGGCGTTGGCATTTCGGGTGGCGCCCCTGGTGGACCCCGGCCGCTGGCTCAGCGATGCGGAACGCCGGGACGAAGCGGTGCGGACGTTCCTGCTCTGGGACGGCCTGCTGCCGCACGGCGAGGACGCGGCACAGGCCCGCTCACTGTTCGAGATGCGTGATTCGGTGCGCCGCGAAGGTGCGCTGGCTCAGGCGCTGGCCGATCACGGACATCGAATGGCGGTGCAACGCCGCCTGGCTGACGCCAAGGCCAAAGAAGCTGCGGCACGGTACAACAGTGAGTGACGATCCGCTGCGGCTCGACGACTACGTTCCGTTCGGCCAGGTGGCGCTGACTGACGAACAGCGCTGGCCGGGCCTGTCGGCGGCCGGGCGGGTGCGGCTGGCCGGTCTCGAGCAGCATCGTCTCGCGCCGGCCTGGTGTCACCGGGTGGGGCACCGGCTCTCCCCCGCCCAACAGCAGGCCGCCACGCGGCAACTGCCCCTTGATGATTGGCTGCCACGGCATCTCGCGCTGGCCCGCACCCTGCCGGCCTACCGTCACCGGACGGGCCCGCTGGACACCCTCGCCGACTTCCCGTTGATCGGCCGCGAAGACCTCGTCGATGACATCGCGGCGTTCGTCCCGCCCGGCGCCGACCTGAGCCGGATGTTGCACGGCACGAGTTCGGGCAGCACCGGCGCCGCCCTGGTCATGCCGGACGACCCGGACGAGCTCGCTCGCGGTTTCCACTGGCTACGAGGGCTGGTGGGCGCGGACTGGGAACCCGTGGAGCATCGGGTGGCATTGGCACAGACGGTGTTTCAGCGGCAGGCGTTCACCTATGCGTCGGTGATCCCGGGCTTCGGTGAGGCCCTGATGGCGCGGCTGAACCTGCATCCCGCCGCGTGGGCAGGCGGCGGGATGCAGCGGGATGCGTATCTGCGGCACACCGATCCGCAGGTGATCAGCGGGACGCCCACCTCACTGGAGGTGCTGCTGGAGCCTGCGCTCGCGGCCACATTGCGGCCATTGGCGCTGATCTCCGGGGCGATGACCCTGACCCTCCCGCTGCGCCGGGCACTTGAGGCGGCCTACGACTGCCCGGTCCTGGACGTCTACGGCTTGCACGAGACCCGGCCCATCGCGGTCAGCGATGACGGCGGGCCGTTCGTGGTGGCCGAACGGCGCGTGCATGTCGAGGTCTTGGCGGGCGAGGTCGTGGTGACATGCGGGGAGAACCAGTTTCTGCCACTGGTCCGCTACCGCACCGGCGACTACGCGCGGCTCGTCACCCATCATGGCCGTCGGGCGCTGACCGATCTGGAAGGCAGAGAGGCAACGGTTTTCGTGTCGGCGACGGGCGATGCGGTGCCCTGCGTCGATCTCACCCAGCAGTTGCAGGCCGCCGGGGCCCGCGGGTGGAGCGTCGACCAGGACGCGGAGGGCCGCGTCGCGGCGGTGATCGCGTCCGGTGACCGGCAGCGGGTCACCGAGTCGCTGGCCCTGCTGTTGGGACGCCCCGTCGAGGTCACCCGGGTGACGACGCTGGCCGAGTTGGGGCCCGGCAAGCCGCGTCGCTACTCTTCGGCTATCGCGCCGACGCGGCGATGAGTTCGACGGCTTCGGCCACACTGTCGGTGCAATGGAGCAGGGCCAAGTCGGGTTCGGAGATCTTTCCCTCGCGCAGAACCGTGTTGCGGATCCAGTCGATCAGGCCCGACCAGTAGTCGACGCCCAGCAGGATGATCGGAAACTCGGTCACCTTGCGGGTCTGCACCAGCGTCAGCGCCTCGAACAGTTCGTCGAGGGTGCCGAATCCGCCCGGCAGGCACACGAACGCCTGCGCGTATTTGACGAACATGGTCTTGCGGACGAAGAAATAGCGGAAGTTGATGCCGAGGTCGACCCAGTGGTTGAGGCGCTGCTCGAAGGGCAGTTCGATACCGAGTCCGACGGAGTAGCCGCCGGACTCGCTGGCGCCGCGGTTGACCGCCTCCATCGAGCCCGGACCGCCCCCGGTGATCACCGCGTAGCCCGCTTCCACCAGCGCGATGCCCAGTTCCTCGCCCAACCGGTACTCCGGCGAATGCGGTTCCGTCCGCGCCGATCCGAAAACTGTGACAGCCCTCGGCATCTCGGCGAGGGCGTCAAAACCCTCGACGAACTCGCCCTGGATGCGCATCACTCGCCACGGATCGGTGTGCACCCAATCGGTGTGGCCGTGCCGGTCCAGCAGGCGCTGGTCGGCGGTCGAGGTGGCACAGCGGTCACGACGCAGTTGCACCGAACCACGAATTTGGAACTGGGTGTCGTCGTTCTCGCTCACCTCGGCTTGACCCCCACGGTGATGACGTCGGAGATCGGCGTCCACACCGGCCGGTGCACCCGGTGCTGTTCGGCGACGGTGAATCCGGCCGCCTCGAACAGCGCGCGCATCTCCTTCTCGGTGGGGCTGTGGGCGGGCGCACCCAGGTCGGCCGACAGCGCGTGCAGCGGCAGGAACTCCCGACGGGGACTCATCGTCGTCACCGCCACCATGCCGCCGGGTGCGATTACGCGATAGAACTCCGCGAGCGCGGCGGGCTGGTCGAAGAAGTGGAATGCCGATGTCGTCACCACCGCGTCCAGGAAGCCGTCTTGGAAGGGCAACTCCTCGGCAGGGGCCGACTTCCACCGCACGCGGTCCGAACGCCTGCGCGCCTGGGCGAGCATGCCGTCGGACATGTCCAGGCCGTACACCTCATCAGGTTGCAGTTCTCGCTGGATGCGGTCGGCCAGGATGCCGGTACCGCAGGCGATGTCGGCGATCTCCCTGGCGCCGTGCTGCTGCAGTTGCGCGATCACCTCGTCCTGAGCGGGCCGGTACACCCACCGCTGGAGGCAGCCCTGGTCGTACGCCGGGGCGGCGAAGCTCCAGAATCGCGTGATGGCGTCGTTGAATCCGCGGCGCTGCGTGGTGGTCACGCGCCCGAGTCTAGGTCGGCTACGACGGCGCCTCCACGCAGTAGACCCGCGCCGGCTCGGGGAAGGCCACCGCCCGCCCGGCGGAACCGCACACGGCGGTGTCCGTTGACCCGTCAACCCGCTTGACGATCTTGATGGCAGCGTCCGGGTCGGAGCATTCCACCGGGGTGACGAGCTTGGTCTCTTCGTTGATGTCGAAGCACTGGCCCTTGTCGACGTCCAGGATGAAGCAGTAGGTGAGGGACTCGTTCATCAGCACGGAGTAGTCCGAGTCGGCCCGTTTGCCGTCCGGGCATGTCGCGGATCCGCCACCTTTGGACACCAACTCATAGACGGCCTCCGGGCTGCTGCAGCCGACCGGGGTGAGATTCATGTCCGCCACGGCGTACTGATCGCCGGAGATGCAATCCCCCACCGCCAAGCCACCAGAGCCGCCCGACTTCGAGGACCCGGAACTTGAGCCGGAGCTCGACGTGCGCGACCCCGAACTCGAATCTGACCCCGACGTGCGTGCCGCCATCCGCGCCGCGAATCCCAACAGGCCGAGCACCAGCAGGATCACACCGATCACGATCATCACCGTGCCGGACTTCTTGGGTGGCGCACCGTAGACCTGCGGCGGGGCCGGTGGATAGCCCGGCTGCTGTGGATAGCCCTGTTGCGGATAACCCGGTTGCGGGTACCCCTGTTGCGGATAGCCCGGCTGTGGATAGCCCGGCTGTGGATAGCCCGGTTGCGGATAACCCTGTTGCGGATATGCGCCCGGCGGGTACCCGGGCTGGTCGCTCGGCTTCGACGATGACGAACGCCGAACCAGGCCGAGGATGAGCAGCAGCAGCCCCAACCCAGGGATCAGCAGCGCGCCGAGGAGATAGCCCGCGGAATACGCGGCGCTTCCGGCGGCGGCCAACGTGTGAACGACCATGGCGGGGAGTATTCCATGACCAGCGGCCAAAAAACGTTTGCCGAGAGGGCCCCTCAGGCCTCGTTGTCGGCCCCGGCCTCGGTCCCATAGCGGCCCGCGCTGAACATCGACGCCACGGCACCGATCACCATCATCACCGCCGCGGCGGTGAACACCACCGTCAGGCCGGAATGGAACGGCTCGGTGATCAGCTGCGGGAAGAACGTCTGCCCGGTGATCACGTCCGCGTTCACGCCCGGCTGGTGCAGCGCGTCGGACGGCGCGAGCAGTTCGGCCATCGGGTTGTAGCCCAGGAAGGCCGCGAACAGGCTGCCGACCGGGGGCAGGTTCGCCACATCATGGGCCACGGAGGCCGAAACCCCTTGCTGCGTCAGGCCGCTGGTCAACGCCGCAGGCAACGTGTTGGCCAGCCCGACGATCATCAGCGAGAAGAAGATGCCGATCGACAGCGAGTTGCCGGCGTTGAAGAAGGTGGACCGCACGCCGGAGGCCGCACCGCGCTGATCGGCCGGCACGCTCGACATGATGGCCGCGGTGTTGGGGGCGGTGAAGATGCCGCCGCCCAGGCCGTTGAGGAACACCAGGATGGCGAACACCCAGTAGTCGAAGTTGACCGGAATCATCAGCAGCGCCACGAAGGTCGCCGCCATCAGCAGCATGCCGCCGACGGTCAGCGGCCGCGCACCGATGCGGTCGGAGAGCGATCCGGCGATCGGCGCGGCGACCAGGAACCCGATGGTGACCGGCAACAGGTAGATGCCGGCCCACAGCGGGGTGGACTCGAAGCTGTAGCCGTGCAGCGGCAGCCAGATGCCCTGCAACCAGATGATGAGCATGAACTGCAGCCCGCCGCGGCCCACCGAGGACATCAGCCCGGCGAGGTTGCCCATCCCGAACGCGGCCGATTTGAACAGCCGGACGTCGACCATGGGCGACGACACCTTGAGCTCGACGATGCAGAACGCGACGAGCAGCAGCAGTCCGATCGCGATGGAGCCCAGCACCCACGGGCTGGTCCA
This sequence comes from Mycobacterium sp. DL99, assembly GCF_004762045.1. Lineage (GTDB taxonomy): Bacteria > Actinomycetota > Actinomycetes > Mycobacteriales > Mycobacteriaceae > Mycobacterium. The sequence continues at coordinate 945,646 of NZ_SJOM01000007.1, read as the reverse complement.
GCCCGTGGTCGAGTCATCGTAGGGCTGGATGCCGTAGGTGATGCCGATCAGCAGCACCGTCAGGCCCAGCCCGAAGGTCAGCGTGCCGGCCCAGTCGAGCCGTCCGGCGGTGCGGACACCGAGTTCTTTGAGTGAGCGGTAGCTCCAGATGGTGCCGATGATGCCGATCGGGACACCCACCCAGAAGATGGCCTTCCAGTGCCACTCGGACAGGAAGCCGCCGATCAGCAGGCCGAGGAACGACCCGGCAACGGCGGCCACCATGTTCGTGCCCAGCGCCATCCCGCGCTGGTTGGCCGGGAAGGCATCGGTGAGGATGGCCGACGACGACGCCATCAGCATGGCACCGCCGACACCCTGAACGACGCGCCAGCCGATCAGCCAGACCGCGCCGCCACCGAGCTGGAACGGGTCGAAGGACAGCGCGATCGCGGCCAGGGTGAAGACCACGAAGCCGAGGTTGTAGATGCGGACCCGGCCGTACATGTCACCCAGACGCCCGAACGGCACGACGAGCACCGCGGTCACCACCAGGTAGCCCATCAACATCCACAGCAGGTAGCTGACGTTGCCGGGGGCGAGCGGGTTCAGCCCGATGCCGCGGAAGATCGCCGGCAGCGAGATCAACACGATCGAGGCGTTGATGGAGGCCAGCAGGATGCCCAACGTGGTGTTGGACAGCACCACCCACTTGTAGAACGGGTGATCGTGGTCCATCCGTTTGCGCCGGTCGGCGGTCTCGGCCTGTGCGGCGTCGACGTCGCCCGACGCGTTCGTCATCTCAGTCGTCATTCCGTCTTCGCTCTAGTAGCAATCGAGGGGGCTGCGAGGCCCAACATGTTCAAAACATATATATTAGCTATGCAAATCAAGCGGGGGCAACCCGAAGGCGCCCAGCCTGGTGGACTCGCCGGTTTCCACCCCAGCGTCGCGCCGCCACGCTCAACACGGCCCAGACGTAGAAAGCGGCACCCGGTCTGCGCTAGGTTGGGCCCTGCAAACCACACGCGGGAGTGCGCACGAGCGCACTGAGAGGACGGGTAGGCCCGTCGACCGTACGAACCTGACCGGGTAATGCCGGCGTAGGGAGATGAAAAATGAGTGATGTTCTTGTCGACCCTTCTGTGACCACCGGTCCGATCACCGGAAGCACCAAGGTCCATCGCGAGATCAACCATGACGGCACGACGATGCGCGTGCCGTTTCGCCGGGTGAACCTCACCAACGGCGAGCATCTGGACCTGTACGACACCTCGGGTCCGTACACCGACGACGCCGCGGTGATCGACCTGAACGCCGGCCTAGCGGCCCGGCCCGCGGTGCACAGAGACCGCGGCACCCAGCTGCAGCGGGCCCGCGCCGGGGAGATCACCGCCGAAATGGCGTATATCGCTGAGCGCGAAGGCGTTTCGGCTGATCTGGTGCGTGACGAGGTGGCCCGGGGCCGCGCGGTCATCCCGGCCAACCACAACCACCCCGAGGCCGAGCCGATGATCATCGGCAAGGCGTTCGGCGTGAAAGTCAATGCCAATATCGGCAATTCGGCTGTCACCTCATCGATCGGCGAGGAGGTCGACAAGATGGTGTGGGCGACCCGGTGGGGTGCTGACACCATCATGGACCTGTCCACCGGCAAGGACATCCACCAGACACGGGAGTGGATCCTGCGCAACTCCCCGGTCCCGGTCGGGACCGTGCCGATCTACCAAGCCCTGGAAAAGGTCAACGGCGACCCCACCAAGTTGACGTGGGAGATGTACCGCGACACCGTGATCGAGCAGTGCGAGCAGGGTGTCGACTACATGACCGTGCACGCCGGGGTGCTGCTGCGCTACATCCCGCTGACGGTCAAGCGCGTCACCGGCATCGTGTCCCGAGGCGGGTCGATCATGGCCGCCTGGTGCCTGGCACATCACACCGAGTCGTTCCTGTACACCCACTTCGATGAACTCTGCGAGATCCTGGCCCGCTACGACGTGACGTTCTCGCTCGGCGACGGGCTGCGGCCCGGGTCGATCGCCGACGCCAACGACGAGGCCCAGTTCGCCGAGCTGCGCACCCTGGGTGAGCTCACCAAGATCGCGAAATCCCATGGCGTGCAGGTGATGATCGAGGGGCCGGGCCACGTTCCGATGCACAAGATCGTGGAGAACGTGCGGCTCGAAGAGGAATGGTGCGAGGAGGCGCCGTTCTACACGCTGGGACCGCTGACCACCGACATCGCCCCGGCCTACGACCACATCACCTCGGCGATCGGCGCGGCCATGATTGCCCAGGCCGGCACCGCGATGCTGTGTTACGTCACCCCCAAGGAACACCTGGGCCTGCCCGACCGCAAGGACGTAAAGGACGGCGTGATCGCCTACAAGATCGCCGCGCACGCCGGCGACCTCGCCAAGGGGCACCCGCGCGCCCAGCAACGCGACGACGCGCTCTCGAAGGCGCGCTTCGAGTTCCGCTGGCACGACCAGTTCGCTCTGTCTCTCGATCCCGACACCGCGCGTGAGTTCCACGACGAGACGCTGCCCGCCGAACCGGCCAAGACCGCACACTTCTGCTCGATGTGTGGCCCCAAGTTCTGTTCGATGCGCATCACGCAGGACATCCGGGATGCCTACCCGGACGGGGTCGCCCCCGAGGACGTCCAGCGCGGCATGGCCGAGAAATCCCAGGAGTTCGCCGACCACGGCAACCGCGTCTATCTACCCTTGACCACGTGAGGCCGAAGTGAACTTCCTGCCCTTGACGCCCGCGGGTGACACCCCGCTGCGGGTGATGACCATCGCCGGGTCCGATTCCGGCGGTGGTGCCGGGATCCAGGCCGACATGCGGACCTTCGCCATGCTCGGCCTGCACGGCTGCGTCGCGGTCACCGCGGTGACCGTGCAGAACTCGGTCGGTGTCAAGGGTTTCCACGAGATCCCGCTCGACATCGTCTCCGATCAGATCTCGGCGGTGACCTCCGATATCGGCATCCAGGCCGCCAAGACCGGGATGTTGGCCTCCTCGGAGATCATCACCACGATCGCCGAGACCTGGCGCATGGAGGGGCTAGCCGGAACCGTGCCGTTGGTCGTCGACCCGGTGTGCGCATCGATGCACGGTGATCCCCTGCTGCATCACAGTGCACTGGACGCGCTGCGAACGGAGCTGTTCCCGCTGGCCACGCTGGTCACCCCGAACCTCGACGAGGTGCGATTGCTGGTGGGCGTCGAGGTCGTCGACCAGGCATCGCAACGGGACGCGGCGCGCGCCCTGCACGCGCTGGGTCCGCAGTGGGCACTGGTCAAGGGTGGGCACCTACGCTCGTCGGCAGCCAGCCCGGATCTGCTGTTCGACGGCACGGAGTTCCACGAGTTCGCCGCGCCGCGGATCGACACCGGAAATGACCACGGCGCCGGCGATACCCTCGCCGCTGCGACGGCTTGCGCTCTGGCACATGGTTATTCAGTTCCCCAGGCTGTGGAGTTCGGCAAGGCCTGGGTGACCGAGTGCATCCGCGCGGCATATCCGCTGGGGCACGGCCACGGCCCGGTGAACGCGCTGTTCCGGTTGCAGCGATGAACCTGGAGGCGATCGCGGGCGTCGCACACGAGCCCGAAGGGCAGGCGCAGGGCGTCGTCGTCCTCACCCACGGGGCGGGCGGTAATCGCGACTCGGCGATGCTGGTCAAGCTCTGCGACGAGTGGGCCTCCCGCGGCTGGCTGGCCGTCCGCTACAACCTGCCCTACCGCCGTCGCCGACCCAAGGGACCGCCGTCGGGATCGGCAGCGGGAGACCAGGAAGGCATCGTCGAGGCGATCGCCCTGGCCCGCAGCCTCACCGACGGCCCCGTGATCGCAGGTGGACATTCCTACGGCGGGCGCATGACCTCGATGGTGGCCGCCGACGGGGCCGGTCCGGACGTCTTGACGCTGTTCTCCTACCCACTGCATCCGCCGGGCAAGCCGGAACGCGCCCGCACCGAGCATCTGTCCCGCATCACGGTGCCGACGGTATTCACCCACGGCACGTCCGATCCGTTCGGCACGATCGACGAGCTCACCGCCGCCGCGGCGTTGGTGAGTGGACCGACCGAACTCGTCGTCATCGACGGTGCCCGCCACGACCTCGGATCCAAGCGCCTGGATGTACCCGCCCTTGCGGTGGATGCGGCGTTACGCGCTGTCGATATCGTCGAGCCATGACCTTCGCTCCTGGTCCGCCCGGTCCCTCCGGCCCGCAGGGCCACAACTACCCGCCACCGCCTCCGCAGCCGTATTCCACCGGTCCCGACCAGTTCTCGGCTCAGCCGAAGAAATCCTCGGCGCCCAAGTGGGCGCTGTTGGGTGCCGTGCTGCTGGTGGCCGTCATGGTCGCCGCGGGTGCGGTGTTCTACCTCGCGCGGGACCGCGGCGCCACCGAGGCCAGTCAGGTCCGCTCGGGTGATTGTCTGACCGAGATCCCCGACAGCAGCCGCGTGCTGTACGTCAAGACGGTGAATTGCGACCAGCCGCACAAGGGTGAGGTGTTCGCCGTGCTGCCGCTGCCCGACGGGGATTTCCCCGGCGATGCCACGGTGGTCACGTACGCCGACAAGTGCGCGCCGGCACTGACCCAGCACGCCCCCGACGCAAGCGCGGAATCCGGTATCCAACTGTTCGTCCTGTACCCGACCGCGGACTCCTGGCAACGCGGCGACCGCACCGTGACGTGCATTGCTACCAGCAAGAATCCCCGCAGCGGCAAAATAGAGTAACGCGCTACTCTAGGCCGCTCACCCCGTGCGGTCGGACACTCGACACATGGTCGAGATCGATACGCGGGCCGCCACGGCCACCCTGCCGCTCGCACCGCGCAATCCCCTGTCCTATCGACAAACGATCAAGGCGATGCGGTCCTTCATCGAAGGACATCAGCGGCTCCGCGACGCGGGCGGACCCGTAAGCCGGATGGTGCTGGGCCCGCGGTGGCTGATCCCCCCGGTCCTGTTGGTCACGTCCCCACAGGGAGCGCGCGACGTTCTCGGCCGCCGCGATTCGGTCGCCGATCGCGGCGGCGCCCTCAACATGGTCGAGCTACGTCGACTGATGGGCGGCAACCTGCTGAATCTGCCGCATGAGCGCTGGCTGCCGCGACGGCGAACGCTCCAGCCGGTGTTCACCAAGCACAGCGTTCCGCGGTATGCGGGGCATATGGCCGCCGCAGCACACACGATCGCGGACGGCTGGCGCGACGGGGAGACGGTCGATCTGGATGTCGCGTGCCGGGCACTCACGCTGCGGGCGCTGGGCCGCTCGGTGTTCGGGCTTGATCTCGACGAGCGCGCCGACGATGTGGGCCCGTCGCTGCGTACCGCGTTGTCCTGGATTTCCGATCGGGCGGTTCGGCCGGTCAACTTCCCGCAGTGGGTGCCCACCGGCGGACAGCGTCGCGCCAAGGCGGCCAATGCCCGCCTGCACCGGCTGGCCGCCGAGATCCTCGCCGCGGTGCGCGACGATCCCGATCGGGACGCACCGCTCGTGCGCGCGCTCATCGAGGCCCGTGACCCGGATACCGGCCGACAGCTGACCGACGACGAAATCTGCGATGAACTGGTGCTTTTCATGCTTGCCGGGCATGACACCACGTCGACGGCGCTGTGCTACTCGCTGTGGGCGCTGGGCCGCGATCCCGACCTGCAGTCCCGGCTGTACGACGAAGTCGCCGCGCTGGGTGATCGCACGCTGGCGCCCGACGACGTGCCGCAACTCGAACGCACCGTGCGGGTGCTGCACGAAGCGCTGCGGCTGTGCTCGCCCGGCGCCGGCACGCCCCGGATGCTCAACGAGGAGATGAGCGTCGACGGCTACCGCGCCGAGGCCGGCACGATGGCGATGGTCAATTTCTATGTCATGCACCGTGACCCGGCATTGTGGGACGATCCGCTGACCTTCGACCCGGAGCGGTTCACGCCCGAACGCTCGGCAGGCAGAAACCGTTGGCAATACCTGCCTTTCGGCGGCGGCCCGCGGTCCTGCGTCGGCGATCACTTCGCCATGCTGGAGGCCACGCTGGCACTGGCGACCATCGTGCGCGAGGTTTCCGTGACCTCGCTGAATGACAACTTCCCGGTGGAGACCCCCTTCACCGTCATCGCCGCCGAGCCGATCCCGGCCCGCATCACAAGAAGGAGTACGCCATGAAGTTCATCGTGCACTGGACCCAGTCGCAGGCGAACTATCGAGATGCGGTCGAGAAGTTCAAGAAGACCGCCGGCCAGGTTCCCGAAGGAGCGACCATGCTCGGCCGTTGGTGGGGCATGAACGGCCAAGGCTTCGCCATCGTGGAGACCAACGACGCCAAGACCATGTTCGAGTCCGTCGCGGAGTGGAGCGAGTACCTCACGTTCGACGTCACTCCCTGCGTGGAGGACGCCGAGGCCGGCGAGGTGATCGCCAAGCTGTTCTGACGGCTTCGCCAGTACTGCCTTTCCGCCGGTGCGCCGACCGGCACGCAGCTATGCTCGCGGTGCCGCATGCCGGCGGCGGTGCGGCGGGAAGGCAGGTGGCTGGCCCATGAGCACTCTGACCGATGATCCCTGGCCCGCGCTGCGGGTGTCGGACTGGGAATCCACCCGCGACACCCTTCACATGTGGACGCAGATCGTCGGAAAGATTCGCCTGACGTACTCGCCATTGCTCAACCACTGGTGGGAGGTGACCCTGTATGTGAGTCCGCGCGGCCTGACCACGTCGTCGATTCCGTATCGAGACCGGTTGTTCGACATGGAGTTCGATTTCATCGACCATGTGCTTGCCATCCGCACCAGCGACGGCGCACGGGGCACAGTCGCGCTGGCCCCGAAATCGGTCGCGGAGTTCTACACCGAAACCCTTTCCGCACTGGAACAATTGGGCATCGAGGCGCGCATCCACGCCCGGCCCAACGAGGTCGATCCCGCCATCCCGTTCGCCGAAGATCACCAGCACGCGTCCTACGACCCGCATGCCGCCAATCTGTTCTGGCGCCAACTGGTGCAGGCGCACCGGGTGATCAGCGACTTCCGGGCACATTTCATCGGCAAGGTGAGCCCCGTGCACTTCTTCTGGGGCTCATTCGACCTGGCGTGCACCAGATTCTCCGGGCGTCGCGCGCCCGAGCACCCAGGCGGCGCCCCCAACTGCCCCAATAGCGTGATGGTGGAAGGTTATTCGCACGAGTTGAGCAGTTGCGGTTTCTGGCCGGGCGGTGGCGAAGAAGGCGCGTTCTACGCCTACGCCTATCCCGAACCGGAAGGATTCGCCGCCCACCCCGTCGGCCCCGATGCCGCGTACTACAACAAGGACTTCCGGCAATTCCTGCTGCCCTACGAGGCGGTGCGGACGTCCGCCGATCCCGACCGTGCGCTGATGGAGTTCCTCCAGACCACCTACGTCGCCGCGGCCGACCTTGCCGACTGGGACCGCGCGAGCCTCGAGTGTGATCCGTTGCGCTGGAGCGTATCCCGGCGCTGAAGACACCGTCGCCAGGCCGCGCGCGTAGCGCTGTGGCGGTCGGGGACGCGATTTTTCGCCATGGTGCTACGCACGCGATGAACCAGCGGCTTTGGTGACCGATTCAGCCTCTCGACAAAGTACCCGGTACCTGCGGTGAAGCGCTGGAGCGTATCCCGGCGCTGAAGACACCGTCGCCAGGCCGCGCGCGTAGCGCTGCGGCGGTCGGGGACGCGATTTTTCGCCATGGTGCTACGCACGCGATGAACCAGCGGCTTTGGTGACCGATTCAGCCTCTCGACAAAGTACCCGGTACCTGCGGTACTGTCTTCCAGTATGAGCCCGGGGGAATACGAGGCAATCATCGTCGGCGCCGGCTTCGCCGGCATCGGCGCTGCCATCCAGCTCAAACGGCTGGGCATCGATGACTTCGTGATCCTGGATCGCGAGGACGACCTCGGCGGCACCTGGTACGTCAACCACTACCCCGGCCTGGCCGTCGACGTGCCCACCACCACCTACTCGTACTTCTTCGAACCGAATCCGAACTGGTCACGACTGTTCTCCACCGGCGCCGAGATCAAGCGCTACGCCGATGACGTCGCCGACAAGTACGACGTGCGCCGCCACATCCGGTTCAACACAACCGTCGAAGGTGCTCGCTGGGACGACGAGGCTTCCCGTTGGCGGGTCGCCCTGGCCGGCGGCGAAGCGATCAGCGCGCGGTTCCTGTTCACCGCCACCGGCTTCCTGTCCCAGCCACACACTCCCGACATCCCGGGCATCGCCGACTTCACCGGCAAGGTCATCCACACCACGGACTGGGATGAGAGCTACCGGCCCGACGACCGCCGCATCGCGATCATCGGCACGGGCGCCACCGCGGTGCAGCTCATCCCCGAGCTGGCCCGCCACGCCGCAGACCTGACCGTCTACCAGCGCACCCCGATCTGGGTCGTGCCCAAGATCGACCTGAAGTTCCCGCCGCGGGTACGCCGTCTGTTCGCCCGCGTGCCGGCCGCCCAACGGGCGATCCGCGCCGTCACCGACGCCATCTACGCGTTCATGGTCGACACCGCGGTGCTCAAGCACCGGTACTTCCGCCGGTTCAACATCGCCGCGGCCGACCTGGCCAAGCTGCACCGGTTCGCCTCGATCCGCGACCCGGAACTGCGCCGCAAACTGACCCCGGACTACGACTTCGGCTGCAAGCGCCCGACGTTCTCCAACGGCTACTACCGCACATTCACCAAACCGCACGTGCACCTGCAGGCCGATGGCATCGAACGTATCGAAGCCGACGGCATCGTCAACGCCGACGGCAGCAGGACGAACATCGACACGCTGGTGCTGGCCACCGGGTTCGATCTGTGGGACGCCAACTTCCCGGCCATCGAGGTGATCGGGCGCGACGGCCGCAACCTCGGAAAGTGGTGGCGGGAGACCCGGTTCCAGGCCTACCAGGGTGTCTCGATGCCGTACTTCCCGAACTACCTGAGCCTGGCCAGTCCGTATGCCTTCCTGGGGCTGAACTTCTTCAACACGATGGAGTATCAGATGCGCCTGATGGACCGCCTGTTCGGCGAGGTCAAGCGCCGCAAGGCAGCCACATTCGAGGTCACCGAGGAGGCCAACAGCCTGTATCTGGACCGGATGACCGAAGCGCTGGGCGACTCGTTGTTCACCCTCGGAAACTGCGCATCGGCACGGTCGTACTATTTCAACCCGAGCGGCGAGGCAACGCTGCTCCGGCCGATGACGACCCGCCGGGCCGTCGCCGAAGCTTCACGATTCCCGTTGAGCGACTACACATTTGCCTGATCAGAGAGGATCACACATGGCAGAGGGCAAGAACTCCAAGCTGGTCAAGCTGGTCGGCCTCAGCGTGGCCGGCGCCGGTGTCTCACATTTCGTGAAGCCGCAGCTGTTCGAGTCGATCACCAAGCCGGCGTTCCCCAAGGACACGCAGAAGCACATCTACACCAACGGCGGCATCGAGACCGCGATCGGCCTGGGCCTGCTGCTGCCCAAGACCCGCAAGCTGGCGAAGATCGGCACGCTCGGCTACGTGGCCTACCTGGCCGGCAACGCCGTCCGTAACCGGTAGCGGCCCAGCAGAGTCAGATCGATCAGGACGGCGACGACGGCTCGGGCCTGCTCTGAATTCTGATAGTTCATGAGCCGGCCCAAGTCGATCACCAAGGCCATCGCCGCATGAACCGCGAAGCGCGCCTGCCCCGCACTCCACCCAGGGCGTACCGGCATGACGATCTCGACCCACGATTCCACGGCCGCACGTTGCAGGTCGCGCAGGATCTTCTGGTCGGCGGGCGTCATGTTCAGTCGCTCGGTGTAGTAGACGTAGTCGAGCTCCGGGCGGTCGAACGATCGGGCCACATAGTCGTCGATGAGGGTGCCCAGCGCTTGTTCGGGGTCCGACACCGCGCCGAGGACCTCCGACATGTCCGCCGACAACCGGTCGGCGGCACGCCGGAACCCGGCGGCCAGGATGTCGGATTTGCCGGAGAAATACCGGTAGATCCCCGAGGCGGGCATGCCGACGGCGGCAGCGATGTCCTCCATCGTGGTGTCGCGGTAGCCGTTCTGGTTGAACAACCGCATCGATTCGGTCAGCAGCGCTTCGTATTTCGTCGTGTTCGCAGCCGCGGGGGGCGTCGGCACCGGGTCGGCCGGGTTCGGACACTCGGGCAGCTCGGCCGCCAGCACGGTGTCGCAGATATCGGCGAGCAGCTCGCGGATCTGACCGGCGGGCAGTTTGGACCGATGATCAACGACGCTGCCGATCACACCGAGCACCGCGGTCGACAGGGTCCAGCGGGCCCGCGAGCTGAGTTCAGGCCGCAGTTCCATCAGCGGCCGGTGGATCCGGCGGTGCACCGCATGTACCTGCGCATCCAGGGTGCTCTGATCGTCGCCGCGCAGATAACGCGCCTCCCAGCGGTACAGCCCACCGGATTCGCGGTTGACCAACGCGGTGTCGCTGAGCGCCGCGACGAGCCTGCGCAACTGCTCACGCGGGTCCCCGTCGGCCTCTTCGGCGAACGCCGTCGCGTCGACGAGTTGCTGGCCGAGGTTGAGTACGGCGTCGCGAAACAATTCGTACTTGCTCGAATAGTGCCGGTACAACGCGGCCGCCGAGATCCCGACCCGCGAGGCAATGGCCTCCATGCTCACGCCGTGGTATCCGAGCGCGCTGAAGGACTCCGCCGAGGCCCGCGCTATCTGGGCCTTTCGGTCTTTCGGACGGCGTCGCACACCACTGGCACCGCTGTCGATCGACCGGGGCGAGATGCGCGCCATTCCGTCACACTAACGGACCGAACAGCCGGGTCAAAATGGTAGTTCGGCAGAGAATAGCCATTAACATAGACGGCAATAAGTTCGAACGGGGGTTGCGTGCTTGCCAGGTTGCGGAGGTTGCTGGCCTACCGCGTCGCGCTCGGCGAACTGATCGTCGTAGCTGTGGTGCTGGGTGTGCCATATCTGCTGATCGGTACCTTCTGGTCCGGCACGCACACCGACCACCTGAAAGAGATGGGCGGCCTCGACGCAGTGGCGTCCTTTCTGGGGGCGATCGTCTCGTGGCCGGTGTTGTTGTTCACCGACGTATGCATGACATGAAGGGGGGGAACGGTGAGTTTTCGCGCCGTCTACATCGGAATCGCCGGAGCAGTGGTGTTAGGCATCGGGCTGTACCTGTTGAGCCTGCCGGTTTACCTCGACGACTTCGACAAGTTCGGCATGCAGATCCCCTGCGGCTCCGGGTACGGCGCACACCTCGTTCAGGCCACTGCCGCCGGCCAGGAGTATGTGGACAAGTGCGGGTCGGCCCTGACGATGCGCCGGTTGTGGACCATCCCGGTCGCCGCGCTCGGCGCCCTGGCCTTGGTCGCGGTGTTGTTCCGCGCCGCAACGTCTTCGGCCCACGAGACGCTGCTGCCCAATCGCGACACGGCCTAGCGCCCTGGTAGTCACCGTTCGGCCGGATTTGTCGGTGATCGAATGTATGTTCGAATCATGGAGACGGGTGCGGTCCAGGCGATAGCGGCATTGCGGGCCGCCTA
>NZ_SJOM01000007.1:737431-934007 GCF_004762045.1 Mycobacterium sp. DL99 | reverse complement strand
ACGCGGTCCCTAGCTAGGCGTCATGTTCGGGGGCCATCGACTTCGCGTCGAGTCGCCAGTGAATCCCTGACCACCTCAGCGTGGTGTGCGTGGGCAATGTGCGCATGGGCAATGTGATGACGCCCGGCGGCGGCGTCCACCCCGTTGCGCACACCACAACGCAGTTCGGCCGGCTAGATCGGGGTGAACGATGAGATCAGCCAGTTCCCATCGACTTTCGTGAGCCCGACCTTCACGGCGCTGGCCGCCTGCGCCGGCTCCGGGTTGTCGCGACTGGTCGTCGCCTGGTTCAGGTAGACCAACACCTCCGCGGTATCGGACTGCACGGCGATCGGAGCAGCGCGCACGACCGAGGCGGTGGCGCGGATGTCTTTCTGTTTGGCCGCGGGCGCCACGAACTTGTCGGCGAACTCGCTGTAGTACGTCAAGAAATCGCCGGTCAAGCGGGAACGCGCGTCGGCGAAGTCCTGATCCAAACTGTCTGGCGCATAAGACAACAACGCCACCGAACCGTCGGACGCCGCGTCGACCACCGTCGTGGACGCGGCGGCGATCCCATGATCCACGCGATACATGGCGAAATAGAGTGCCGCGGCAGAGCTCGCCGAAGCCAGCAGCACGCAGACGACCGCGATCGGTCGCCATCGCCGGGCAACGCGATGGATCCACCGCTCCCGGGGAGCGGCAGCCTCGTCGGCACCCTCATCGGCTACCGTCTGCTCGGCCTCGATCTCGCTGGCACAGTCGGCCTTTGACTCCTCGATATCAGCTTCGGCTGTTGTCGCGCTCACGGGACGAACTCCACTTTCGACATCTTGATCTGTCCCCCGTCTTTGACCATGGTGAGGCTCAAGCGCCAGTTCCGCGGCTGCTGATTGGCACCGGCCGAGTTGCTGACTGTGGTTGCCGTGCCGACGAGGACGACGGCGGAGTCCCCGTCCATCGACTGCACTGCCGAGGCCTTCGCAGTCGCCTTCGTCGTGGCTTTCGAGTCCTGCGCCGCTTTCACCAGATCTTCGGCGGTGGACTGGATGTCGTCCTTGAACTGACCGGTCGAGTTGTCGATGATCTGCTGGACGTTCTGCTGTGCCGTGGCGCTGTCGATCGACATCAGGGTGACGGCGGCCTGCGACGCGGCGGCCGCGAATTCCGCGCGGCGCTGCTGCTCACGGTCGGCCTGCTGGTGAGACCAGATCATGTATCCGCCGGCCGCCAGCAACGCACCGCTGACCAGGATGGCGATGCCGGCGAGCAACGTCGCGAGACGCGGACGCCATCTACGTTTTTCGCCCGCGTCCGACGGTTGGGCCTCGTCCTGGTCCTCGTCCTCATCGGCGGGGTCGGCGGTTTCAGCCTGATCCGGTGACTCCAGGTCGTCATCGCTCAGCTGCGAATTGACCTCGTCGGCCTCGTCGAGTTCGGCTGTCTCAGTTTCCTGGTCGGAGCGGCTGAGTAACCGCATAGTGCACCTCCGGTTGGTCTCGGCCAGTCGCGGATGGCACCAGTTACTGCGGTCGCCTCATGGCCGATGTGACTGCTGCCGCACGGTAGTGCGGCGACGGGCCGCGTCGGCGCCGCTGTCCCACCCAGCGGTCACCAGCGCGCCGATCACCAGTTCCGCAGCGAACACAACGCCCCTTTGGGGCCGGCAGCACGGTCGACGACGACTCCGTCGATGGCCAGTTCGCAACTCAGGGCGCGCGGAGATTGCGGAGCCAGCCCGGCGGTGCTGACGGTGACCATGGCCCATTTCATGGGGTCGGCGAGCGTGGTCTCGCGGATCCATGGCTTGCCCGGTTCCAGCGTGAGGTCGTCCTTGGGGCTGAACTCGTACGGGTTGTGGCTGTAGTCCGCCCACGTCGGTGGGTCGACCTCGCGGAAGTAGATGCCGACGGTCGTCGGCTCCTCGGCGGTGACGGTGTAGGTCACGCGGTGCAGCAACGGGCCCTCGTCCGCATGTGCCGGTGTCGCCAACGGAAGGCACGCACCGAGCGCGACGGCCAGCACCGCGCCCGCGCGGCGCCTCGACACCGCACCACGTGACGCGTCAGAGATCGCCACGAAGCCACCTGCTCGCGCCGTCACTGGACACACAAGTCAAGAAGAGCCCGTCGGGCGCCTGGGCGACGGAATTTTCGAAGCCGGTACATGGGGTGTTCTCCTCGCGAATGCCTTTCAGCGGCGGTGACCGGAAGTAACGCGGCTCGTACCGGCGCGGCGACCCGCAGAAGACCAGCCGGCCCCACGAGGTGGTGCCGAAGACGTAGTACGCCGTATCCCCACACGGCGCGCCGAGCACGACCCCGCCGACGATCCCGGGTACGCACGAGGGTTCACTGCATCCGGCAGGTTCTGCGCTCGCCGGGGCTGGGGCGGTCATCGCCCCCGCGACGAGCAGACCTGCCATGGCTGCCAACGGTATCCGCACGCACGACACTGTGGCACGGCCGAATCCGGCTGCCATCGCAATGCCCACTAGGTGGGAGGTTGTCCGTCAAAAGGCGCCAGAAGTTGGACAGTGAAGGCTTGCCACGGCGACCGCCGGCGGCCGGTGTACGGAGGAGTTTGGTGATGCGGGTGTCGACGGCATTCATTGGGGCAGGGGTGCTTACCGCCGCTGTGGTGGGCGGTTTGTGCAGCCCTGTCGCCGAGGCATCTCCGAGTAACTGGGGTCTCAACGGGACGTACATCGCCACGTCGAACGGTGAGTGGGCCAAGTCGAACGACATCTTCCACGACGAGGCCAGCATTCGTGGCACCTGGACGATCTCCACGACATGCAGTTACCCGAGCGAATGCACCGGCACGGTCGACACCGACTGGGGTTGGAGCGCACCGATATACAAGAAGAGCGGAGTCTGGTACGTCAAGAGGACGGTGGACAACTGGCAGACGTGCGGCGACGGCACCGCCGGCCCGGGTCTGCAGGTCTACCGCTTCTTCCCCTCGAACGAGAGCGCCACCGCAGTCGATCCGGCGTCGACCACCTTGGTGGGCGAGGATTCGACCACCGGCGTCAGCGGGTCGTGCGGCACCAGCAAGGTGGTGTTCATCACGATGCCGTTCAAACTCGTGAAAACGGCCTGACCGGACAGCTTTTCAGCTGTCCGGCCAGTTCCGGTACCGGCCCCCGCAATGGATCCCGTTGCGGGGGCTTTTCGGATCAGGTGGTGAACAGGTCCTGCCAGGTCTGCCCACCGGTGCGCGGTACGAGGTCGGACTGCCGGTACACCTTGCCGTCCGGGGTGGCGTACCGACCCGTCTGCGGATCGTAGGTGGCAATCGCAACCGATGGACCGGCAGATTCGCCTGGGCTGAACGCACTTGGCGCCACTGTCGGAGCATCCGGGCTCGGCGGTGCCTCAGCAGCCGGTGCCTCGGCCGGCGGTGCGGCAGGCGCCTCGGCAGGCGGCGGCGCCTCCCCCGGCGGCACCGCGGCCGGCGGACGTGGCGTGCCCTCTATGGGGCCGTGGATGAACTTGTCATGATCGACGCGGGAGTCCGGCGCGATCCCCTGAGCGAGCAGGTTGGGATCGATCGGGTAGGGGCCGAGGGCGTGCTGCCGCATCGACAATGGCTCGTAAGGTCGGTCACTGTCACAGATTTCGACTGTGGGAGCCCGTTTTCCAGGTTTCCCCATGCACGGGTAGTTACGGGCGCCGCGGACGCCGATCGGCGAATCCTGCGGCAGCTTGCAGTACAGCCCGTCGGGGGTATCGATGTCGGTGGTGTCCTCCGGAGACCGCCACGACGACGGCGGCAGGAACCCGACGGTGCACGCCGGCGGGTCGCCCATCGTAAGAGTGAAGTCTCCCAACGACATTCCGATTGGATTGTTCTTCGGCGCACCGTATGACTGCGTCGCCGAGATCGACGGCGGCAGAAGCACCAGTAGCTGCTCCAGCGACGGGTGGTAGGTCACCCCGACCTGGCCCAGACTGGTGAGGTTGGCCAGCAACAGCGGCAGCGTGGGTTTGACTTGATTGAACAAGCGGGAGGCTTCGTCTGCGGCTCCCGGCCCTTCCTTGAGCAGGGTGCGCACGTGCTGGTCGTCGTCGGCGACCTGCTTGGTGATTCCGGCCATGCTGCGAGCCCAGGTACGGATCGCATCGACCGATTCGGCCTGCCCGTCGAGAAGTGGCGCGCCGTCATCGATGAGCGCACGGGACTGATCGGACGCGGCGTTCGCCTCGGCGATCAGTCTCGACGACGAGTCCAGCAACGCCCCCATATCGTTTCCAGAGCCGTTGAAGGCCTTGAAGGTTTCATCGAGCAGTGGGCTGATCTTGTCCTTGGGGATGCTGCCCATGAGTGAACTGACCTGATCGAGCATCGGCCCGACGGCCTGGGGGATCGATGTGTTCGACGCCGGGATCAACGAGCCGTCGTGCAGATACGGTCCCGAGTCGTTGCGGGGTTGCAGATCGACGTACTGCTCGCCCACTGCCGACACGCTCAAGACCGCTGCGTGCAGGTCTGCGGGAATCTTGGGTGAAGTGTTCAGCGACAGTGTCGCTTCCGCTCCGTCCCGGGTGGGCCGCACCTCGGTGACCTTCCCCATCTGAACACCGCGATAGGTCACGTTCGAGAACTGGTAGAGCCCACCGGTTCCCGGCAGTTGCAGGGTCACCGTCATTCGCCCGATGCCCAGGAGGGTGGGGGCCTGCAGGTAGACGATGCCCATCAGGGCCACGCCGATCACCGACGCCACCGCGAAGATGGCCAGCTGGATTCGGACGAAACGGGTGAGCATCAGTTGCCTCCGTTCGGCGCTACAGGGTCAGAAGGCGCCACTGCCGCAGGCGGATCGGGCTGCGGTTCCGGTGCGGGCGCCGCGGCCTGGTCCACCGGGGCCGCCTGACCATTGGCCGGAGCCTGGTCGATCAGCGGCGGCACGGTGGCCACCGCGGCCGGTGGCGGCGTCAATGGCATGCCGAGCGGGTCCTTCGTGTAGTTGGCGAAGAAGGGGTCTCCGGGCGCCGGGGTGAGGGGCAGCCCCTCCTGGCCCCACCGGGTGCCCAGGAACAATCCCCGCTTCAGCCTCGGAATCGTGAAGTCGAAGGTGATGAACTGGTTGAGGTAGTCCCCGCGGATCGCCCGGTCGATGAAGTTCTGCGGGTAGGGATATGTCGGCGCGAATGCCAGCACGGTGCCCAGATTCGGGCCGACGTCGGCCAGCGCCTTTACCGTCGGTTCGAGGTTGCGCAGGTTGGTCAGCAGGTCGTCCCGGGTCGCGTTGACGAGATTGGTCGCGGTGTCGCTGAACTTCCCGAACTTCTCCAGCGCGGTGGTGATGCGCGGGCGTTCCTTGACCAGGACGTCCAGTGCCGGCGGTATCCGGTTCAACGCCGTGGTGATCACCTCCTGCTGTCCGGCCAGCGTGCCGGCCAGCAGGTTCAGTGCCGTGATGGAGGCGTTGATGTCGTCCCGCTGGTTGGCGAACATGCCGACGATGTCGTCGAGGCGGGTGAGTAGATCGCGGATCTTGTCTTCGCGGCCGCTCAGCGCGGCGTTGAATTCGGTGACCAGGTCACCGATCTTGCCGAGGCCTCCGCCGTTGACGAGCACAGACAGCGACGACAGGGTCTGTTCGGTCGACGGATATGTCGAAGTCTGGTTGAGCTCGAGGGTGGCGCCCGGGGCAAGCCGCCCGGACGGAGACTGCCCGAGCGGCGGATCGAGGGCGATGTGCATGGAGCCCAGGAGGCTGGTCTGCCCGACGGTGGCGATCGCGTTGACCGGAACGACGACGTCGGGCTTGACCGAGACCTCCACGTCCGCATGCCAGCCCTTGACCACCATGCGGGAGACGCTGCCCACGATGACGTCACCGATCATCACGGGCGAATTGGATTCCAGTGTCCCGATATTGGCGAGTTCGACGTGATAGACCGTCGCGTCCGGCCCGCGCCCCACGGTGCCGGGCAGGGGCAGGGAGTTCAGCCCGTGGAACGCACATCCGGTCAGCGTGGCCACCGAGCAGGCGGCTACCGCGGTCAGGCGCGTGAGCGACCGCCGAGTGATCATGGGGTGCCTCCTGGGGCGGGCGGTGCGGGGACCGGTGCAGCTTCGGCAGGAAGCAGCATGTCCCGCAATGTCTTCGGTGCTTGCACGGGCGGGTCCGAGACGATCGGTGATCCGGGATACGCCGCGGGCGAGGTATTCGCGGGCAGTCCGTTGGGTGCGTACGCACCAGGTGCCCCCGGGGTCGCACCCCATCCGGCCGGTGGCGCCATGTCATCGGCGCCGGTGTAGGCCGACACAGCAGGCGGTAGATCTTCGTACGGCTGCGGACGCCCGCCGGCCCCGCCCGGTGCCAGGTTGGGATCGGTGTACACCAGGTTCTCCGGGCTGGGCGACTTCTTCAGATAGGCGTTGAACGGCATCGGCATGTGGTTGAAGTTGAGCAGCGACAGGGCCGGTCCGAGGTACTGCGCGCACAACTTGCCCGATTCTGCTGCGGTGGCATTCTTGACCGCGCCGATCGCCGAGCACACCACAGACAACGGATCGGAGAAGTTCGCCAGCGAGAACGCGCCGACTGCGGTACCGCTGTCGGGGTTGTAGATGTTGTAGCCGTTGGCGATCGCGTTGGGCGCGACGTGCAGGACGTTCTCGAGCTTGGTCTTGTTGTCCACCAGATTCTGCGTGACGTTGGTCAGCCGCTCCAGCTGCTCGGCCGTCTGGTCACGGCTGCCTGCGACGAATCGCCGGACGTTGCCGACGGCGTCGGCCAGGTTCGTCAGGGCGCCGTCCAGATCGGAGCGGCTCCCGTCGACGACGCTGGTCACGTTCGCGAGATGGCCCTGGAATTCCACGATCTGGGCGTTGCTGTCCCGCAGCGCCGTCACGAAGACCTGCAGATTCTTGATGATGCCGACGACATCGCCGCTCCCCTGGCCCAGAATCTTTGCGACACCGGACAACTGGCTGATGGCCTCGTGCAGTTTCTCGCCGTTGCCGTCCATGGCTGCGGCGGCACTGTCGACAAAGCGGCTCAGCGAGGTGGCCGACGCTCCGTTGATCGGCCCCAGATCCGACGCCAACCGCATCAGCTGGTCCTTGACCTGGTCCCACTCGACGGGCACCGCGGTGCGTTCCACCCCGATCTGCGAACCGTCGGCCATCGTCGGACCGGCATCTTCATAGGCCGGGGTCAGCTGGACGTACCGGGCGGCAACGAGGTTCTGCGCCATGAGGATTGCCTTGGCATCGGCCGGGATCTTCACCCCACGATCGACGGCGAGGACCATCCGCGCCTGCCCACCGACCGGTTCGATGCTCTTGATGGAGCCGACCTTGACCCCGGCGACGCGAACCTCGTCACCCGGGTAGATCGCGGTGGCCGAGGTGAAGTACGCGGTGATGGTGGTCGGCTTGAAGACGGTCTGCCGGACGATCACCACCGTGCCGGCCAGCGCCAGCACGGCGAGCAGCACCAGCGCGACGCGGCTGATCCTCTTCCGGTTGCGGGCGATCATCGACTTCCTCCAGGAATGCCGTTGTAGGGGAAGGGGAATTCGGCGCGTGGGCCGGCATTGTCCGGTGGTTGTCCGGCGTTGGTACCGCGCCGGAATCCGAAGGCGTAGTCGAAGAACGGCTGGATGGTTTGCGCAGGATTGAGGTTCGAGACAAAGGCGTTGTAGTAGAAGCCGTTGTTCACCGATTCACCCTGGGTGACTTGGTATTTGGCCAGGCCCGCCAGTGCGCCCGCGATGTTGTCACGGTTCTTCTCGAGCATCGCGCTCACCGAGTTGAGCTGTTTGAGGGTGGGTGCGAGCTCTTCTTCGTTGTCGTGGACGAGTCCGGAGAGCTGCTGGGACAGCGCCGAGGTGTTGGCCAGCAGGTTGACGACCGCGTACCGGCGTTGGTCTAGCACCCCGGTCAACGCGTTCGCGTCCAGCAACAGCGTGTTGACCTGCTCGCTTCGCTTCGACAGGATGCCGGTCACATCGGCGGCGCTCTTGAGCAGATTGGACAGGGACTCGTTGCGGCTGTTCAGCGTTTCCGACAACCGGGACAGGCCTTCGAACGTGGGCCCCAGCTGCGGCGCCATCCGGTCGATGGTGTCCGACAACGTATCCAGGGACTGGGTGAGCGCCGCTGTGTCGGTGCCGGCCGTGTTGTTCGTGAAGTCGCCGACGGCGTTGGTCAACGAATACGGCGACGCCGTCCTGGTGATGGGGATCGTTTCCGAAGCGTGCATCGTGCCGGCGCCGGCCGGTTCCAGGGTCAGCATCCGGGCACCGAGCATCGTCCCGGTGCGGATGTGCGCCGTGGTGTCGGAACCGAGACGGACCTTGCTGTCGAGGGTGAAGGTCACCAACGCCTTCCCATGGCTCAGGCTGACATCGGTGACGAGGCCCTTGGTGACCCCGGAGATCTTGACGTCGTTACCGGTGGTGAGCCCACCTGCCTCGGCGAACAGTGCGTTGTATTTGACCGAAGTGGCCCATGACCACAGCGCCTGCGGCTGGAGACCGACCGCGATGATCATCGCGATCAGCACGATGCCGATGAGTCCGCTCCGGATGAGGTGCGATCCACGGTATTTCAGCATCAGGGCTCCCCACAGCGTCCGGAGTTCTGGATGATCCACGGGAAGTACGCGGTACGCCCCTGTAGGTCGGTGACGCGGACATTCATGCCACACACGTACTGGTTGATGAAGCTGCCGTAAGCGCCCAACCGGACCAGCTTGCGGTAGTTCTTGGGCGCGTTCTGCAACGACAGGTCCAGCCGCGCCATGTCATCCTCGTTGGAGAGCAACGGCGCCAGGCGGGTGAGTTGATCGACGGTGCCCGACAGCGGAGGCCGGGCCTGTGTCATCAAATCCGCCAGGGAGGCGGTGCCGTTGTCCAGGGCGTTGATCGCCTCTCCGATGGGATCGCGTTCCTGCGACAGACCCGTGATGAGTTGTTGCAGTTGCTCGACAGCACCCGAGAACTTGTCGCCGTCCTTGGCAACCGTTGCCACGGCGGTCTTCAGGTTGTCGATCAGTTGTTGCACGGTCTGTCCGTTGTCGGCGAGTGCCTGGGTGAACGAAGTCGTGTGGGCCATCAGCGATTCCACCGTGCCGCCCTGGCCCTGCAGGATCTGGATCAACGAGTTGGTCAGGGCGTTGACGTTCTGGGCGTTGAGCCCCTGGATGACGGGCTTGAGCCCGCCGAGGAGAAGGTCGAGATCCAGCGCCGGCTCGGTGCGCTCGACCGGTATCTGTGACCCGGGCGGCTGGAGCTTGGTCGAGCCGGGGCCCTCCAGCAGCTCCAGATACCGGTTGCCGACCAGGTCCAGATAGCGCACCGCGATCTTGGTGCCAGTCGTCATGACGACTTCGCGGTCCGCGTCGAAGCGCACCAGTACCTTGTTGTCAGGTTGCAGGACAACGTCATTGACCGTACCGACGCGGATACCGGCGACACGTACCGAGTCACCGGCCTTCAGGCTGGACGCATCGGTGAACATGGCCGAATAACCGTTCGTCGACCCGGTGCGGTACTGGCCCATGATCGCGAACAGCGCTCCGGTCAAGAGCAGCATCGTCAGTCCGAACACGCCGAACTTCACAGCGGTCCCGCGGCTGCGCGTCATCCCGGTTGTCCTATCTGGGCGGTGTTGCGTGGCGGGCCGTCGAGCGGGCCGTACAGCGCTTGCTTGAGTGCGTCGGAGTTCAACAGGATCCCCTGATTGCCGTACTGCGCGGGGTTGGCGTTGATATCGGTCACGATGAACGGCGGCCGCTGCTCGAAACCGACCTCGGGCAGGCCCTGGCACTGCGGGCCGCCGGTGGCGGCCACCTTCGGCAGGTTGCCCGGGTAGCGGTAGCGTTCGGTGCCCAGCAGGAACGAGTCCAGCAGCATGACGCCCGGCAACGGTGTCGGCGGACCGAGGGCCAACGGCTCCAAGCCCTTCAGCGCACAGTTGAGCGCCGGGTTGTACTGGTTGAGCAGGTTCGTGGTCGGCACCAGCAGTCGCATGGCGTCGGTCACCGCAGCACTGTTGGTCGCGACCACGTCGTTGCCGACATCGGCCAGCCCGATCGCGCTGACGAGCAACGCATCCAGATCGTTCCGTTGATCGAAGATCGTGTTGCTGAGCTGCGTCGAATTGCGGACGGTGTCCATCAACTGCGGTCCGGCGTCGGCGTACGCGTTGAACACCTGTGGTGCGACAGCCATCTCATGGCTCAGCGTGGGAAGGCTGGGGGCGATCTTGGCCAGCAGGGCGTCCAGATCGACCAGGGTCTGCCCCAGCTTGTCGCCGCGGCCATCGATCGCCTGGGCCATCGCACCCAGCGTCTCGTTCAGCTTTTCCGGCTGGATCTGCGCCAGCACCGACACCAACTGCTCGAACACCGTGTTGATCTCGACGGTGGTGTGGGTCGCGTCGAGGACCTGGCCGGCGTACATCGATTCCTGCGACGGTTCCGCCGGCGGGACGAGCTGGACGAACTTGGCGCCGAACACGGTGCTCGAGGCAATCTCCACCCCCGTGTTGACCGGAATCAGCTGCAGATCATCGGGATTCATCGCGAGCTTCAGGGCCGCCTGCCCGTCGGGCAGCATCTCGATCGAGACCACTTTGCCGACCTGTGCACCGTGCAGTTTGACCTTGGCGTCGGGATTCATCACCAGACCGGCGCGCGGAGAGATGACGGTCACCGACGCTGTGGGCGCGACCCCACCGCGGAACGCCACGATGGCGCCGACGATGATCGCGGCGATCACCACCACCGTGATCAGTCCGCTCAGTTGACGTTTAGCGTCACGCGACATCAGATACCTTCTCTAGCCGGAGAGGTTGAAGTTGCCGTTGGAGCCGTAGACGGCCAGCGAGATCAGCAGCGTGATCGAGACGACCACGATCAGCGACGTCCGCACCGCGTTTCCGACCGCCACTCCCACGCCGGCCGGGCCCCCGGTGGCGAAGAAGCCGTAGTAGGTGTGCACCAACAGGATCGCCAGCGCCATCAGCAGCGCCTGCAGGAAGGACCACAGCAGGTCGATCGGGTTGAGGAAGGTGCTGAAGTAGTGGCCGTACAGACCACCCGACTGCCCGAGCAGCACAACGGTGGTGAACTGGCTGGCCAGGAACGACAGGATCACCGCGATCGAGTACAGCGGCGTGATGGCGATCATCCCGGCCACGATGCGGGTGGACACCAGGTACTCGACCGGCCGGATGGCCATCGACTCCAAGGCGTCGACCTCTTCGTTGATCCGCATCGCGCCGAGCTGCGCGGTGACACCGGCACCGAAGGTGGCGGCCAGACCGATACCGGCGACGATGGGCGCCGAGATCCGGACATTGATGAAGGCCGCCAGGAACCCGGTGAGCGCTTCGATCCCGATGTTGCCCAGCGAGCTGTACCCCTGGATCGCCAGGACCCCGCCGGTGGCCAGGGTCAGGAACCCGACGATGACGACGGTTCCGCCGATCATCGCCAATGTTCCTGCGCCCATGCTGATTTCAGCGATCAGCCGGACGACTTCCTTGCGGTAGTGCGCAGCCGCGAACGGCACGCCCGCCAGGGCCCGACCGTAGAACAGGACATGGTCACCGATGCCGCTCAGCACCGCCCCGGGCCGTCGCACGGCGCGGGACAGTCGCGGGTAGGCCGACTGGAGTACCGCCGTCGATGCCGTCATCGGGTCGTCATCTGGATGCCGATGGCGGTGACCACCACGTTGACGACGAACAGTGCCATGAAGGCGTACACCACTGTTTCGTTGACGGCGTTGCCCACCGCTTTGGCACCTCCGCCCGAGACGGTCAGACCGCGGTAGCAGGCGACCAGGCCGGCGATCAGGCCGAACAACGCGGCCTTGACGCAGGAGATGATCACCTCGGGAACGCCGGTGAGCAGGGTGATGCCCGCTGCGAACGCACCGGGGTTGACGTCCTGGACGAACACCGAAAACAGGTATCCGCCAAGGATTCCGATGATCACGACGACGCTGTTGAGCAACAAGGCGACCAGCCCTGATGCGAGCATTCTGGGGGTCACCAGGCGCTGGATCGGGTTGATGCCCAGAACCTCCATGGCGTCGATCTCTTCACGCACGGTGCGGGACCCGAGGTCGGCACACATCGCGGTGGCCCCGGCGCCGGCCACGATCAGCACCGTCACCATCGGTCCGACCTGGGTCACGGCACCGAAGGCCGCACCCGCCCCGGAGAGGTCTGCCGCACCCAGCTCGCGAAGGAGGATGTTCAAGGTGAACGACACCAGCACGGTGAACGGGATCGCCACCAGGAGGGTCGGCGCCATCGACACCCGTGCCACGAACCAGGACTGGTCGAGGAATTCACGCCATTGGAAGGGTCTGCGAACCACGAATCTCGCGGCGTCCACCGACATGGCGAACAACCCACCCACCCCTTCGAGTGGGCCGGCGAGTTGTCGCTGCAGCATCGGATTCTCCGTTCTGTGTGTGAATCACGCGAGGGGTCGTATGACCCGGACCACTCGTCTCGACCGGGAACAATCGCAGTTAATTTCGGGGCTTGGCATGGCGTATCCCGCCTATCGGGAGACCGACGCGACGGGGAGCGGAAGCGTCTGTCGCCGGCCCCCGGAAGCACACCCGTGAGCAGATATGGCAACAAATTTCACTCACTGAGACTCAGGCCACATCACCGGCGCGAAGCGGTACACCATTTATGACAGCCCTCGACGGATAGGACCAGATGATGACCGACCGGGTGATCGACCGAGTGCGCGAGAACGCCGATCAACTACGCAGCCAGGGTCCCGAGGCGGAGAAGATCGGGAAGCTCACCGACGAGACGGTCAAGCTGATGAAGTCGGTGGGCAACATCCGGCTGCTGCAACCGAAGACCCACGGCGGCTTGGAGGTCCATCCGCGCGAGTTCGCCGAAACCGTGATGGCCACCGCGGCGCTCGACCCGGCCGCCGGCTGGATCAACGGTGTGGTGGGTGTCCATCCCTATCAGCTGGCGTACGCCGATCCCCGGGTCGCCGCCGAGATCTGGGCCGACGACGTCGACACCTGGGTCGCCTCGCCGTATGCGCCCCAGGGTGTGGCCACGCCCATTGAAGGGGGAGCTGGCGGCTACCTCCTTACCGGCCGCTGGCAGTTCAGCTCGGGCACCGACCATTGCGATTGGATCTTCCTGGGCGCCATGCTCGGCGGTGCGGACGGCAAGCCGTTGATGCCGCCGCAGATGCTGCACATGATCCTGCCGCGCCGGGACTACGAGATCGTCGAGGACTCGTGGAATGTCGTGGGCCTGCGCGGAACCGGCTCGAAGGACGTCATCGTCACCGATGCCTTCGTTCCCTCGTACCGGACGATGGACGCGACGAAGGTGATGGACGGTACGGCCCAGCGCGAGGCCGGGATGACCGACACCCTCTACCTGATGCCGTGGTCGACGATGTTCCCGCTCGGCATCAGTGCGGCGACGATCGGGATCGCCGAGGGCGCGCTGGCGGCCGCACTCGATTACCAGCGTGAACGGGTGAATGCCAGCGGAGTGGCGATCAAGGACGATCCGTACGTCATGTATGCGATCGGCGAGGCCGCCGCGGATATCAACGCCGCCCGCCAGGAGCTGTTGGCCAATGTCGACCGCATCTACGACCTCGTCGACTCGGGCGGGGACGTGTCTTTCGAGGACCGTGCCGCGGGCCGGCGCACCCAGGTCCGGGCGGTGTGGCGGGCCGTGTCAGCGGTCGACGAGATCTTCGCGCGCTGCGGCGGCAACGCCGCCCGGATGGACAAGCCGCTGCAGCGGTACTGGCGCGATGTCCACGTCGGGCAGGCGCACGCCATCCACGTTCCCGGCACGGTCTATCACGCCTCGGCCCTGAGCTCTCTGGGCGTGGACCCACAGGACCCGCTGCGCGCGATGATCTGAGAGACACCGACCGCATTCAGCGATTAGTGTGACAGCGCCCACACTGCTATGTTACAAACAGTCATATTCCTAATAGTCATACTTCGATTAGGCATGTAGCTCACGGTGGGAGGTTTCTGATGACAACGGCTGTCGAGAAGACGGGCGAGACGCCCAGCGCCGTCATCGACCGGATTTCCCTGGTCCTCGATGCCTTCGACGGGCCCGGATGTCTGACGCTGGCTCAGATCGTCCGCCGCACCGGCCTGCCGCGTTCGTCGGCGCACCGCATGCTCGAACGTCTCGTCCACCTGCGGTGGCTTCGCCGCGAGGGCCGCGATTACCAGCTGGGCATGCGACTGGTCGAGCTCGGATCGCTCGCGCTGCATCAGGACCGCATCCACCAGGCGGCGATTCCGCTCATGCGCGATCTGCACCGGGCTACCGGGCTGGTCGTCCACCTCGCGGTCCTCTGCGGCTCGGACGTGGTGTACCTGGAGAAGATCGGTGGTCAGATGGTGACCGCCATCCCGACCCGCGTCGGCGGACGCCAACCCGCGCATTGCACAGCGGTGGGCAAGGCGATACTGGCCGACAACCCGTCCGTCGAGATCAGCCTGACCTCACGCAAGACGCGGTTCTCGATCGCGACGGAACAGCAGTTGACCGCCGAGCTGGCCAAGACCCGCGCCCGCGGAGTGGCCTTCGAGCGCGAAGAATCGCTGCCGGGATTCGGTTGTGTGGCGGCGCCGATCGGCCCGGTCGGCGCCGCCGTCGCGGCAGTGTCGGTCTGCGGCCCAATGAACCGGATGACGTTCGACCAGCGGCTGACCGCACCGGTGCGGATGACGGCGATGGGCATCTGGCGCAGTGCGGAAGACGGTCCCGACCGTGCGGCGCCGACCTTGCAGCCGTTGCGTCCGCTGCGCGGTGGCCCCGCAGCACCCAGCCCCGCGGACCCGCGGACCGGGGCTACTCTGCAGCTGGTGTAGCCCGCCGATCATGGGCTGATTTGCGGCTTTCGGCGGCCACTCGCTTCTCGAATTCTTCCCAATATTCGGGTCCGGGCAACGGAATTCCCTCACCCACCTTCGGGAAATTCGCATCGGCGTCATCGAGGTCCTTGATCATCCTCAAGGTGAGTTCCCGCTCGGACGCGTAATACCGCTCCGCCCAATCCAGGGCGATCCGGGCGTAGGTCCATGTCGGATCGGCCGCGGCCCATCGTGCGCCCTTGGCGGCGTCCTGATGCATCTCATCGACGTAGGCGATGTGCTCCTCGAGCATCTGCTTGAGTGCCGTTGGGTCACTGAGGTGCCCCAGGGTCACCCGCATTATCGCGGCGTGCTTAAGCGTCGGAGGATCTGCCGGCGTATCCCGCGCCCATCGGGTGACGGCATCGAGACCGGTCTCGGTGATCTTGTACAAACGGCGGTTGCGCGGGCCGCTGTCATCTTCGCGAGAGGTCAGGAAGCCCATCTTCTCGAGCTTCTTCAGATCGGAGTAGATCTGACTGAAGGCCGGGCTGCCGTAGTAGTAGCGCACGCCGTAGTGGAGCCATTTGCGGATGTCATAGCCCGAGAGTTCGCGCTGGTAGGACAACATCCCGAGCAGCGCCCAACTATTGGCGGCTAGCGCCGGCGCGGCTGCTGACTCGGATTCTCCCACTACTTGAGCGTAACAACCGAGGTCACGCCGTGGTTACCCGTGAACCGCTGGCCGGGAGACTCCAGCGCTGCCGCATCGGCGATCACACCTTAATATCGCCGGGTGACCACCCCCGGCGGCCTGCAACGCAGGCTCGGGACAACTGACGCCGTCGTGATCGGCCTGGGGTCGATGGTGGGGGCGGGCATTTTCGCTGCTCTGGCCCCCGCGGCCGCCGCGGCCGGAAGCGCGCTGCTGATCGGCCTCGCAGTCGCGGCCGTCGTGGCCTACTGCAATGCGACGTCCTCGGCGCGACTCGCCGCGCGCTACCCGCAATCCGGCGGCACCTACGTCTACGGGCGTGAACGCCTCGGCGAGTTCTGGGGTTACACGGCCGGGTGGAGTTTCATCGTCGGCAAGACCGCGTCGTGTGCGGCGATGGCGCTGACGGTCGGGATGTACGTGTGGCCGCAGTGGGCGCATGCCGTCGCGGTGGCCGCGGTGGTGGCATTGACCGCGGTGAACTACACCGGAATCCAGAAGTCGGCATTGTTGACCCGCGTCATCGTCGCGTGCGTGCTGGCGGTCCTGGCCGCGGTGGTGGTGATCATCGCCGGGTCCGGCACCGCTGATTCCGCCCGCCTGGTGATCGGTGACGACACCGGTGCCGGCGGTGTACTGCAGGCCGCGGGGCTGCTGTTCTTCGCATTCGCCGGATACGCCCGGATCGCCACGCTGGGCGAAGAGGTCCGCGACCCGGCCCGCACCATTCCGCGTGCGATCCCGGTCGCACTGGGTATCGCGCTGGTGGTCTACGCGGTGGTCGCGGTCGCGGTGCTCTCCGTACTCGGCGGTTCCGGGTTGGCATCCGCACCCGCGCCGCTCGCCGATGCGGTCGCGGCGGCCGGCGCTCCGCAGTGGCAGCCGGTGGTGCGGGCCGGGGCCTCGGTGGCGGCACTCGGCTCGCTGCTGGCCCTGATCCTCGGGGTGTCGCGCACCACCCTGGCGATGGCCCGCGATCATCACCTGCCCCACTGGCTGGCCGCGGTTCATCCCCGGTTCGCCGTCCCGCACCGGGCCGAGGTGCTGGTCGGCATCATGGTGGCAGCGCTGGCCGCGGTGGCGGATCTTCGTGGGGCGATAGGGTTTTCGTCGTTCGCGGTGCTGCTGTACTACGCCATCGCGAATGTGTCGGCGTGGACGCTGCGGACCGAGAACCGGTGGTCCCGCGTGGCGCCGGCCGTGGGCCTGATCGGCTGCCTGGTGCTGGCCTTCTCACTGCCCCCGACCTCGGTGCTCACCGGGCTTGTCGTGGTCGCCGTCGGGGTGGCGATCTACGCCGTCCGGTCGTACACGACTCGAACCGGGCATAACTAGAGTGAATTTCAGGCGTGCTTCGCGGCGGGCACCTCGCCGAGCATGACCCCGCCGGCCTTCAGCCACGCACCGACCGTGCGCGGTGCGTCCCGGTTGGGGTTGTAGACGTCTTCCTCACTGGAGAACAAGTTGTCCCCGGCGTAGACGAGGCGGGTGACGTTGGGAAAGCCGAACTCACGCCCGGGCTCGGTCGGATGATCGAGGACATTCAGGATCTCCATCACGATCGCGCCGTTTTCCTCGTCATAGGCCACCCAGGTGTGTGGGAACCGCATGTGCGGGAACGGCGCCATCGTGGCGGTGATCCACTCCCTGACCGCCTCGCGGCCCTCGAAGACGCCGTAGGCGTGCTCGATGTAGGTGACGTCCTCGGTGAACAGGTCCGCGAACGGAGCCCAGTCGCCCGTCTTGGAGCAGGCCTCGACGGTCCTGGTGTAGTGATCGAGCGCGCCGGCCAGCTCATCACGGGTGAATTTCGGCATGCTGAGCCTCTCGCCTAAAACTAGAATGAATTTCAATTTTGAGTGACGTTACAGCGCAAGTGGACTGTGTTCTAGTGTGAGTTCGCCATCGACAGGGAGAAGCAGCGTTGCCGAGGATCTGGGAACCACGCCCCGCAGCGGAGCCCAGTTCGGAGCTCCAGCAGGAGCGGCGTGAGGCGATAGTGCGCGCAGCCGCGGTGCTGGGCGCACTGCGACCGGCCGAGCAGGTCCAGATGCAGGAGGTCGCGAAGTCGGCAGGGGTGGCGCTGGGCACGCTGTACCGGTACTTCCCATCCAAGACGCACCTGTTCCTTGCCGTGATGGCCGACCGGGTCGAGGGGATGCAGGACGGCATCCATCGCCGGTCCACCCCATCGGGAACGGCGGCCGACCGGGTCTTCGACGTACTGGAGCGGGCCACGCGCACGATGCTGCGCCAACCCCACCTGAGCGCCGCCATGCTCAACTCCCTCAACACCGCCGATGGGGCGGTGGTCGCCGAGGTGGGCAGGATCGACCAGCTGGTGCGCACCATGCTCTTGGACGCCTCCGGCGTGAACGAACCGAGCCCACAACAGATCTCATTGGTGCGCCTCGTCCAACAAACCTGGCACGGGATCCTGCAGTCCAGCCTGAACGGGCGCATGTCCGTCACCGAGGCGCAGGACAGCCTCAAGACGGCCTGCGCGCTTCTGCTCGCGCCGCTCTGAGCGGACCTCAGGCCGAACGGTTACGGAATGCTTCGACGGCGGTCGGCAGGGTCGGAAAGATCCGGTCGGTGCCGATCCGGTCGAGAAAGCCCGCGGCCACCAGATCGTCGCGCAGATCCGCCTTCACCCGGGCCATTGCGAACACGATGCCCCGGGCGGTCAGCTCCCGGCGCAACTGTTCCAGCGCGTCGACCGCGGTCAGGTCAGGATCGACGTTGGCCTCGGCGCTGTAGATGAACCATTCGACCTTGCCGGGGGCGTTCTCGAGCACGGCCAATGCACGCTCCCGGAAATCCTCGGCGTTGGCGAAGAACAGCGGGGCGTCGTAGCGGTAGACGACCAGCCCCGGAACCACCTGGGCGTCCGGATAGTCGTCAACGTCATGCATCCCGGCGACCCCGGGGACATAGCCGAGGACACTGTCGTGCGGGCGGGCGATCCGCCGCAGCGCGTCCATGAGCGACAGGGCGATCGCCACCAGCACTCCGTAGAGCACACCGAGGCCCAGCACCGCGACCGTGGTGGCCACCGCCAGGAACAGCTCGCTGCGCCGGAAGCGTGCCAGACGCCGGAACTCTGCCACGTCGATCAGCCGTAGGGCCGCGTAGACGACGAGTGCACCCAGCGCGGCCATCGGGAAGTGCTCCAGCAGGTCACGGCCGGCCAGCATGACCAACAGAACCGTCGCCAGCATCACCAACGAGTACAGCTGCGTGCGGCTGCCCACGGTGTCGCCCAGTGCGGTACGACTTCCGCTGGAACTGACCGGAAAGCCTTGCGTGACACCGGTCGTCAGGTTGCACACACCCAATGCCCGCAGTTCCGCGTTGGCGTCGATGGTCTCTCCCTTGCGCACCGCGAAGGTGCGGGCAGTCAGGGCGTTGTCGGAGAACGCGACAACCGCAATGCCGACCGCCGGGATCACCAGAGCCACCAGCTCCGTCATCGCGACCGGTGGAAGGGCGGGTTTCGGCAGCCCGGCGGGGATGCCGCCGACCACCCGAATCCCCTTGTCATCCAAGGAGAACAGCCACACCACAGCGGTCGCCGCCAGCACCGCGACCAGCGGGCCGGGGAACCGCGGCGAGATCCGGTACAGCACCAGCAGCAGTACCAGAACCGTGGCCGACAGCACGACCGTTGGTACGTGCACCGATTCGAGGCCGCTGACGAAAGAGCGGATCTGATCGACGAACTCGTCGCCGGTGACCTCGATGCCGCTGATCTTGCCGAGTTGGCCGCTGATCATGATGACGGCCACCCCGGTCATGTAGCCGACCAGGACCGGGCGCGACAGCAGGTCGGCCAGGAACCCGAGCCGACACAGACCGGCCACCAAGCAGATCGCTCCCACCAGCAGTGCCAGCACCGCCGACATCGCGGCGTAGCGCGCCGGGTCGCCGATGACCAGTGGAGCCAGCGCCGTGGCCGTCATCAGGGCCGTGGTGGATTCCGGCCCGACCGACAGTTGGCGTGAAGAACCCAGTAGCGCGTAGACCGCCATCGGGACCAGCGCGGCCCACAACCCCGCGACCGGCGGCAGGCCGGCCACGGTCGCATAGGCCATCACCTGCGGCACCAGGTACGCCGCGACCGTCACCCCGGCCAGCACGTCGCCGCGCAGCCAGGACCGCCGGTAGCCGGTGAACTGTTCCAGTCCGGGGACCCAACGCGCCACGTTCGGTTTCATCACGATTGATTGTTGCCGCAGTCCGCGTGCGCGGCAGCCGATCATGGTGTGTAGTCACATGCGTGATTCCGCTGAGTTGGAAGTACGTCGAGACCCGCAACGATGACGACTTCGTCGTCAACCCCGGGGAACGGCTCAATTGGTCGAGCACCATCGGTATCGGGGCCCAGCATGTGGTGGCCATGTTCGGCGCCACGTTCCTGGTCCCGGTGCTCACCGGTTTTCCGCCCGCGACCACGCTGTTGTTCTCCGGGATCGGCACCGTCCTGTTCTTGATCATCACCGGCAACCGGTTGCCGAGTTACCTGGGGTCGAGTTTCTCCGTGATCGCCCCGGTGACCGCGGCGGTGGCATCGCACGGAACCGGAAGTGCACTCGGCGGTTTGATCGCCGTCGGGGTGTTGTTGATCCTCATCGGCGCGGTGGTGCACCTCGTCGGTACCCACTGGATCGACGTCGCACTGCCGCCGGTGGTGACCGGGGCGATCGTCGCGCTGATCGGCTTCAACCTCGCTCCGGCCGCCAAGTCCAACTTCGAGAAGGGCCCCTTGGTCGGAATCGTGACGTTGGTGTTGCTGGTCGCCACGCTGGCCTTCTTCAAGGGCTTGATCGGCAGGCTGGCGATCTTCGGCGCGGTGCTGATCGGGTATCTGCTGGCGCTGGCCCTGGGCGACGTGGACACCGCGGCGATCGCGGCGGCACCGTGGCTGGGGCTGCCCGAGTTCCACACCCCGAGTTTCAACCTCGCGGTTCTGCCGCTGTTCCTACCCGCGGTGATCGCATTGGTCGCCGAGAACATCGGGCACGTCAAGTCGGTGGGGCAGATGACCGGGACCGACCTCGATCCGATGATCGGCCGCGCACTGGCCGCCGACGGTGTGGCCACCGTGCTGGCGGGTGCCGGTGGCGGCTCGGCCACCACCACCTACGCCGAGAACATCGGGGTGATGGCCGCCACCCGGGTCTACTCGACCGCGGCCTACTGG
Source organism: Mycobacterium sp. DL99 (assembly GCF_004762045.1). Classification (GTDB taxonomy): domain Bacteria; phylum Actinomycetota; class Actinomycetes; order Mycobacteriales; family Mycobacteriaceae; genus Mycobacterium. Next base: position 913,252 of record NZ_SJOM01000007.1, on the reverse strand, counting down.
GTAGCCGCCGCAGTGGCGATCACATTGTCGTTGTGTCCCAAGGTCGGAGCGGCGATCTCAGCGATCCCTCCTGGCGTGCTCGGCGGGGCGACCATCGTGCTCTACGGCCTGGTCGGCATCCTGGGCGTGCGGATCTGGCTGACCAATCACGTGGACTTCTCCAAGCCGGTCAACCAGATGACCGCCGCCATTCCGCTGATCATCGGGATCGCGGACTTCACCTGGCAGCTCGGTTCTCTGACGTTCACCGGGATCGCGCTCGGCTCCATCGCCGCGCTACTGGTCTTTCACGGCATGAGGTTGTTGGAATACCTGGGGAACCTGGCACAACCTACTCGCCAAGCGCGTTGACCACACGGGTGAACACCGAGGGCAGCGCCGCCGACGCCGGGGTGATGCAGGCCCGCACCGGACCAAAACCGCTGCCGTGCAACAGGGCTGCGGTGAGCAACCGGTAGCGGCGGGTCAGCGCACGCCATTGCCGGTCATAGTCACCGGGCCGGTCCGCGCGTACACACCCCACGAGGAGTTCGGCCGCACCGAAGGCCAGGCCCATCCCCTCGCCGGTGAGCGCGTCGACGTAGCCTGCCGCATCGCCGACCAACAGCACCCGGCCCGCGCTCCGGTTACGGACCTTCTGCCGCAACGGTCCCGCGGCCCGGTCGTGGCCGTGCTCAAGTCCGTGAATCCGCTCGGCCAGCAACGGGAATGCCGCCAGGTGCTCGTCGAAGCCGCCGCGCGCCGAGGTCAGGATCGCCACCCCGACACAGTTCTCCCCGACCGGCGTCACGTACGCCTCGGCATCAGGGCCCCAGTACACCTCGACACAGTCCGACCACGGCGCGATCAGGATGTGGCGCCGAATTCCCCAGCGGCGTCGCCTGCCCTCACCGCCGCTCAATCCGAGCGCGCGGCGGATCGGTGAATGCAGGCCATCGGCGGCCGCAAGGTAGCGGGCCCGAAAACCGGCCGCGCTCACCGACGTCGAGTCCTGGGTCACCGGGCCCACCTCACCCTGGACCACCCGGACCCCGGCTTCGGACGCGGCCTCAGACAGTGCGGCATGCAGAACCGTACGACGCACTCCGCGGCCGGCGCCGTCGCGGAACCTGGCCTCAGCGGTGCGGTGGCCGTCCAGATAGCGGATGCCCCGAAAGGGTCGGCCCTCGGGTTGAGCGCCCAGGCGTTGCAACTGCCGGACCGAGTGCGGCATCAGGCCCTCACCGCAGGCCTTGTCGATCGGGCCCTGGCGGCGTTCCACCACCACGGCCTCCAACCCGGCACGCGCTGCGTGCACCGCGGTGGCCAGCCCGGCCGGGCCGCCACCTGCGACGAGCAAATCGATCACGTCAAACCTTGCAGTGCTTCGTTTTCCACGCGGATCCGGGCTCGCAGTAGCGCGGCGTTGGCCACCGTGAACACCAGGGCGGTGATCCACGCGCCGCCGGCCAACGGCAGTGCGGCCCCCTCGGTGACCACGGCCACGTAGTTCGGGTGCGGCAGCACGCGGTACGGACCGTCGACGACGCGCGTTGCGCCCGGCACCACCACGACCCTGGTGTTCCACTGCCTACCCAGCGTGGTGATGCACCACCACCGCAGCGCCTGGGCGGCGAGTACCACCACCACCATGATGCGGCCGAGCACGGGTGCCGCCCGGCGGCGACGTGCCTCCACCACCGCACCCACCAGCAGCGCGCTGTGCAGCGCCACCATCACCGGATAGTGGCCGGCCCCGAATTCCTTGCCGCCCTGGGCAATGCTCCACTTCAGGTTGCGTTTGGACACCACCAGTTCGAGGACCCGCTCGACGGCGACGAGGGTGATCAGCGCGGTGTATCTCTTGGCTGTCATCAGCGCCAACGCAGCAGGACGAGCTCCGAGCAGAACCCCGGCCCCATCGCCATCATCACCCCGGGTGTGTCCGATTCCGGCCGTTTACAGATGGTTTCACGTAGCACGTGCAGCACCGAGGATGACGACAGGTTGCCGACGTCGGCGAGCGACTGCCAGGTGAGATCCAGTGCGTCCTCAGGCAATCCGAGGGTTTCGATGATCGCCTCGATCACCTTCGGCCCACCGGGATGGCTCACCCAGGCGGATACGTCGTCGACGGATAGACCGTGATCGCCGAGGAACCCGGTGACGTCGTCACCGAGGTAGCGCCCCACGAAGCCCGGGACTTCAGCGCTCAGTACGATCTCGAAGCCATCGGAGCCGATGTCCCAGCCCATGGCGTGCAACGAGTCTGGGTACAGATGACTGCGGGAGTCCAGCACATCGGGTCCGGTCGGGTTGAGCCTATGGGCGCGTTGTTCACCGACCGCGACCACCGCGGCGGCTCCGTCGCCGAACAGTGCACCGGCCACCAGCGTCGGCATCGAGGGATTGTGTTTGCGGGTCAGCGAACACAATTCAACCGACACCAGGACCGCCACCTTGTCGGGCGCGCCACGCAGGTAGTCGTTGAGCCGCGCGATACCGGCGGCACCGGCCACACACCCCAATCCGAAGATCGGGATGCGGCGTACGTCGGGCCGCAGTCCCAGCCGTCCGGCGATGCGCGCGTCCAGGGACGGGACGGCGGCGCCGGTGACAGTCGTGGTGACGATCAGGTCGACGTCCTGCGGGCGCAGGCCGGCCTCATCCAGTGCCCCGGACAGCGCGGCGCAGCCCAGCTCGGTCGCATGCTCGATGAACAGGCTGTTGCTCTCACCGAAATCATCGAGATTCGCATATTTCTCGAGCGGCAGGACCAGATACCTGCTGTTCACTTTCGCGCTCTTGTGCAGGGCCCGCACCACGTCCTCGACCTCGGCGTATCCCGGCAGGTCCAGCAGGGCGCTGGTGACCTCGTCCTGGGTATACCGATATGGAGGCAGGACGGCATGGACGCCGGCAATCGTGCTGCGGCTGGGCATTCTCGCGACGTTAATTCCCATACCCGTATCACGGGGGCCTACGGTCGCCGGTTCAACGCTCCCTCGACCAATCCGGGTTCAGCCGCGGTGACGCTTGTCACGTGCCGGCACACCATTGGGGCCCTCGATCGACCGGGCGTACGTGCCGACGGTGAACGCGATCGCCGATCCCATGATCCCGAGCGCGCGGGCATCGACGTTGTCGATCGTGTCGCGGGCCGTGTGATTGTTGGGATCGAACGCCACCCCTGCCCGTCCGCCCCACAGCCTGGCCTGCACCTCGGTCTTGCGTTGCGACGCCCCGGTGGTCGTGCCGCCGATGGGCACACCGGCCTGCAGGAACGGGTGATAGTCGGTGTTGGCGCTGATCGGCATGTCCGCGGGCCGCGCCCCGGCCAGGTTGAGGTAACCGGCCATGGTCCTTTCGATACCGGCCGATCCTTCGGGGATCGGCTTGGGATCGGTGGCCTGGCCGGACTGGTCGCCGTCATAGGTGAAGAACCCGGCGTTGGGCGAGCCGACCATGTCGAAGTTCAGATACAGCGCGAGGTCGTCGAGCTGGTCCAGCGGGAGGTTCCGCACATACTGCGTCGACCCGTCCAACCCCATTTCCTCGGCGCCCCAGAACGCGAACCGCACCGCATTGCCCGCGTTCGGCGAACTGCCCAGCTGCAGCGCGGTTTCCAGAACGGCCGCCACCCCAGAGCCGTTGTCGTTGATGCCCGGACCGCCGCCGACGCTGTCGAGGTGCGCACCCACCAGCACCACATCGGACCCCGACCCGGTCTTGGTCTGCGCGGTCACATTGCGGGATTTGACCATCTCGGCCTTGCCGTCGAGGGTCAGGCGCACCGGCGCGCTCGTGCGTCGCAGCGCCGCGTCCGCGTTCTCGTCGATGACGCCGACCGGGACGGTGAGTTGTCGGTAATAGCCGGTGGTGAACAACCCGCCGGGAGGGGGCTGGTGCCCGCTGTTGACCACCAGCAGGCCCACCGCGCCCTTGGCCAGCGCGGTGTTCTGTTTTGCCACAACCGAACACCCGGTGTCGTCGACGACCGCGATGGCACCGGTGATGTCGACCGACCCGTAGTCGGTGGCCGCACATCCGGACGGCTTGCCCGGGCGCAGCGTCGGAGCATTCAGCCCGCCGGGTGCCGTCGTCACCAGCATCGACGCCTGGTCCACCCGGTACACGGTCCCGGACACGCTCAGCGCGGGGTTACCCCCACGCATCGTGCCCATCCGCTCGAACTCCGGCGTCTGTACATCAAAGCCTTTGTCCCGCAGAACTTCTGCTACATAGTCGACACTGGCGTCGTACCCGGGGCTGCCGACCGCCCGGTTTCCGTCATGACTGTCGGCGATCTCCTGGAGCTTGCGCAGGTGGGTGAACATGGCGTCGACCGTGATCTTGCCCGCCAGTTCCTGCGGCTCGACGGCCTTCGGCGATGACTGCGTCGAGCATCCCGCCAGTGCGGCACCGAGCAATATGACAGCGAGTCGACGTCCCGTCACTGCGCGGTGATCTGGTGCCGGGTACGGTCCGAACGAACCGGTAAACCGTTGCGGCCCCGCTGATCTTGGGCATACAACCCCACAGCGAATGCGACTCCCTCACCATGTATCTGCAATGCGTCCCGGTTCACGTGGTCAAGGGTATCGGTGTTCTTGTGATAGTTCGGGTCGAACGGTTGATCCACCTCGCCGGTCCACAATTTGGCCTCTTCGGCGTTCATCTTGTCCTCGGCACCGGAGAACAATCCGCCGGAGGGAATGCCCGCCATGGTGAACCCGTCATAGTCGGACCGACCGTCAAAACTGGTGTCGCGCGGCGTCTTTCCGGCATTTTGCAGATAGGACGCCAGGGTGCGCTCGATTCCCGCCGAACCCTCGGGGACCCGGGGGCGGCCCTGCTCCTCCAGAGGTGCGGACTGGTCGCCGTCGTAGGTGAAGTAGCCCGCGTTGGGCGAGCCGAGCATGTCGAAGTTCAGGTACATGGCAATGTCCTTGAGGGCTTCGGTGTCCAGGGATTCGACATAGTTGGTCGAACCGAGCAGACCTTCTTCCTCGGCTCCCCAGAACCCGAACCGCACCGCGTTGGCCACCTGTGGCGAATCGCCCAACTGCAGAGCGGTTTCCAGCACGGCGGCCACGCCGGAACCGTTGTCGTTGATGCCGGGGCCTTCGGGAACGCTGTCGAGATGGGCGCCGACCATGACCACGTCGGAGGTCGATCCGGTCTTGGTCTGGGCGATGATGTTGCGCGTGTGCTCGGTGCGCACGCCGGCGACGAGCTTGATCGTGGTGGGTCCGGGCGCGTTGCGCAGCCGGGTGCCCTCATCCTTGGTCACGCTGACCACCGGGATCTTCACGTCGGTGTCGCGACCCAGCGTGCCGCCCATCTTCTCGTCGTTGTTGGTGTTGACGACGATCATCGCGACCGCGCCACGCTCGGCGGCTGCGGCCTGCTTGTCCGCGAAGGGGCATGAGCCGCGATCGACCAGCACCACCGCACCGGCAACCGGGAGCCCGTCGTAGTCGGCGGCCTCACACCCCGGGGTGTCCTCCACCTTGGCCGGTACCAGCGGCGCGGACACCCCCGCTTGGTCGGTACCGATGGTGAACTCCAGCGGCTTGGCGCTGACGGCCTGGCCGCCGACGGTGACCTGGGGGTCCTCGGCGAACGGGAGTTTCACCTCGAACTCCGGGGTTTCCACGTCAAACCCCTTATCGCGCAGCGCGTTGGCCACGTAGTCGACACTCGCGTCGTACCCCGAGCTGCCCAGCGCCCGATTGCCCTTGTTGGCGTTGGCAATGTCCTGCAGCTTGCTCAGATGCCCCATCATGGCGTCGGCCGAGACCCGCTCACGCAACTGGTCGGCGAACTGCACCGCCGCCGGTGACGACTCCTGGGACTGCCGCCCGTCGGTCTGCAGTTCGGTCTTTGCATCACAGCCGGCCAGCCCCACGGTCAGCGCCAGCGCGCCCAGAACCGCCCCCGTCGAAGTACGTCGCATTGCACCCACGGTAGCGGCTCCCCCGAACTGCCTGGCGGATAAATCGGTTGCCTGGTGATTTGCTGTGCTGGCATGGTGTTCCCCGGCGCCGGCAGGGAGGCAGGCCGAGCGGGGTACCGCAACGTTTCTGCGTGTTGCCGCGGCGTCATGGCACAGGTAAAGGGCCTGAGGTTCGAATCCTCTCCTACAACCCCGATACCGTCGCCGGGATCACGCAGTCGACGGCCTTGCGGCCCGCATCCGCCGGTATGGGGATGTGACGCCCCGCCACCGATTGCGTCCGGCGGCGGTATCCCTTTGCCGCACAGACACATACACCGGAAGGAGGACACGACATGGGTATCTTCATGTTCAACCGAATCACTGTTTCCGCAGGCCAGTGCGCACTGGAGTACCGGGACGGCACGCTGGGTCGTGTCCTGCCCCCGGGCCGCCACCGCATTGATGTGGCGGCCTCGGTGGTGCGTGTCGAGATGCGTGAGCAGGTGCTGACGCTGGCCCCGCAGGAGGTGCTGACCTCGGATGCGGTGACGCTGCGTATCACCGTCGCACTGCAGTTCAAGGTCAGCGACGCCGTGGCCTACGTGGAGGCGGCGGCCGATCCGATGGCTGCGGTGTACCTGGCCGCGCAGATCGCACTGCGCGATCTCGTCGCGGCGGTGACCGCCGACGAGGTGATGCAGCGCGGCAACCGCATCGATGCCGGGGCGATCGCGGCGGCGGCCCGTGCTGCCGGTGCCCGTACCGGGGTCGAGGTGATCGACGCCTTCGTCAAGGACGTGATCATCCCGGCTGAGATCCGCGCCGCGGCCATGCAGCTGGTGACGGCCAAGGCCACCGGCGCGGCGAAGCTGGAAGCCGCCCGTGCCGAGACCGCGGCGCTGCGTGCGCTGGCCAACGCCGGCAAGCTGCTCGACGCCCACCCGGCGCTGGCTCAGCTGCAGCTGATCCAGCGGGTGCCGTACGGGTCGAAGGTGGTGCTGGCCCTGGGCAGTAACGATGCGATCTCAACGGATGTGGCGTCTGACCCGGAGTAATTCCGGGTCAGGCGTCACGCCTGTTCAGCACCACCGCGGCAGCAATGAATGCCACCGCCACCCACACCAGGAAATAGAACAGCGAGCCCAGCTCGCTCCACGACGTGTAATAGGTCGGGAACAACCACTCGACCTCAAGGAACCGGAACATGTTGGCGAACGGCAGCCACGGTCCGACCTTGGGGCCGGAGTTGGGCATGTTCCCCAGCAGCGGCTCGGCCACCAGCGGCCACAGCAGCAGGACCGCCACCGCACCGGCTGAAAATCGCACCAGCGCGCCGACGGCCACCCCGAGCACCGCGGCCAGCGCGGCGTACAACGCGAACCCGCCGGCCACCCGCCAGGTCGCCGGATTGGCCACCGACAGTTGGGTACCGACCACCGGGTCGGCGGCCATCCGGGCCACCAGCACCGATGCCAGCACCATGATCACCGCACACACCGAGGAGAACGCCGCGCACACCACCGCTTTGGCGGTCAGCACCTGTGTCCGGTTGGGCGTGGCCAGCAAGGTGGTGCGGATCAGCCCGCTGCGGTATTCGCCGGTCATCGTCATCGAGGACAACACCATCAGCACGGGAACCCCGAACACCGCGACACCGAGCGCGGCCTTGGACGGGGGCAGCCCGGTGTAGTGGTTCACCGTCATGCCCTGTATCGCTGCCAGGCCGAGGCTGAGCACCGCCACCCCGACCGTGGACCACAGCGGGGAGCGGGTGGTGGACAGTTTGATGCGCTCGGCGTCGAACGCGGCCAGCGCGCTCACGCCTGAGCCGCCCGGTAGTCGACCGCGTCATCGGTGAGTTTCAGATATGCCTCCTCCAGCGAGGCCTGCCGCTGGCTCAGCTCGTGCAGGGTGATGGTGTTGCGCGCGGCGAGGTCACCGATCACCTCGATGGCCGCGCCGTGCACCGCCAGCGCATCGCCGTCGGCGGCGGCCTCCACCTCGAACCCCGCGTCGGTGAGGACCTCGCGCAGTGTCTCCAGTTGTGGTGTGCGCACCCGCACGGTGTCGGCGGATGTCCCGCTGACGAATTCGCTCACCGTGGTCGAGGCGATCAACTTGCCCTGACCGATCACCACCAATCGATCGGCGGTGTTGGCCATTTCGGCCAGCAAGTGACTGGACACGAACACCGTGCGGCCCTCGGCGGCCAGACTGCGCATCAGGGTGCGCACCCAGTGGATGCCCTCGGGGTCCAGGCCGTTGACCGGTTCGTCGAACAGCAGCACCGGCGGATCACCCAGCAGCGCGGCGGCGATCCCCAACCGCTGGCTCATGCCCAGCGACAGCGTCCCGGCGTTGCGGTCCTCCACCGACGTCAGCCCGACCATCTCGAGCACCTCGTCCACCCGGGCCGGCGCAATCCGGTTGGCTGCCGCGATCCAGCGCAGGTGGTTGCGGGCTGAGCGGTTCGGATGGGCCTGACGGGCGTCGAGCAGGGCGCCGACCGTGCGCAGCGGATCCCGCAGTTCCCGGTACTTCTTGCCGTCGATGGTCGCGGACCCGGCGTTGGGATGGTCCAGTCCGAGGATCAGCCGCATCGTGGTGGTCTTGCCCGCACCGTTGGGCCCGAGGAATCCGGTCACCACGCCTGGTTCGACGGTGAACGTCAGATCGTCGACGGCGCGGTGGGTCCCGTAGAGCTTCGTCAGCCCGGCCAGTTCGATCATGGCTCCCATGGTGTCAGCGCCACCTCACGTGTCGGGGCCTGCCTGCGCCACCACCATATCGGCGACCGCCCGCATACCGGCGGCGTTCGGGTGCAGCGGGGCGGGCCGGCCCGGCCATGGCAAACCGGGCCGCGTGGTCCATGGCTGGGCCGACCAGGCATGGTGCGGCAGGCTGGCCTGCGCGGCGCGAACCCAACCGCAGCCAGTTTCAGCCGCAGCCTTTCCGGTGAGTCGTTCCAGCGTGGCCGCGACGTGTCGTCCGAGTTCCACGTCGGCCTCCGACAGCGGCGTGGCCGCGACGCCCTGCGGCGGTAGCAGCGTCAGATAGTCCACGAACAGCACCCGGGCCGCAGGAGCGCGTTGCCGGATCTCACGCCCCACCGTCACCAGCGAGTCGGCCACCTGCGTCAACGCCGTCTCACGCGCGCCGGGATCCAGCAGGCCGCGAAGGAACGACCCCACCAGCGGCAGGGACCGGGTGAACCGCGGCAGCGCAGCCGCCATCAACTGGGGCACATAGCCGGCGTCATTGCCGCCGATCGTGACCGTGACCAGAACCTCAGACCCGTCGAGCGCGCCGATCTGCGGCGCCGCACCGTTCTGAGGCTCATGCAGTATGTGCGCGGTGGTGGCCCCCGAGTAGGTCACGTCCACCAGGTCGAGCCCGAGTCGGGCCGCCGCCAGATGCGGGTAGTTGCGTGCCGAGCGACCCGCCTGCCACGGGGCACCCGGAGCGGACGGTTTGATGCCCGGCCCGGCAGCCATCGAACTGCCCAGGGCGACATAGCGCTTCATAACACCGCTCCCCCGCATCGAGCCTGCGCCCAGATCGCGATTTTGTTCATTTTCACGATCTCAACGCAGACTCGGCGCACTCACTGCCGCCTCGGCGCGAAATCACAGCGCCGGGCTCGACGCCTGTGCCCAGAATCGCTTCGGGATACGCCCCGCCTGACGCGCCAGATATCCGGCGGTGACGGCTGCCGACATCGCGGCGGCCATGGTCGGCGGGTCGGAGGCACGAGTGACGGCGGTGGCCAACAGCACGGCGTCACAACCCAATTCCATCGCCATCGCGGCATCCGAGGCCGTGCCGATCCCGGCATCGAGCACCACCGGCACCCCGGCCTGCTCGACGATCATCTCGATGTTGTGCGGGTTGGAGATGCCCAGACCGGTGCCGATCGGCGAGCCCAGCGGCATCACCGCGGCACAGCCGGTGTCCTCCAGCCGGCGGGCCAGCACGGGGTCGTCGTTGGTGTAGGGCAGCACGATGAACCCGTCATCGACCAATTGCTCTGCGGCCTTGACCAATTCGATGGCGTCGGGCAACAGCGTGCGCTCGTCGGCGATGACTTCGAGTTTGACCATGTCGGTGCCCAGCGCCTCGCGGGCCAGCTGCGCGGTCAGCACAGCCTCGGCGGCACCGCGACAGCCCGCGGTGTTCGGCAGCGCCGCGATGCCGAGCCGGTTGAGCAGGTCGAGCACCCCGGTACCGGTCTCGGCGTCAACCCGCCGCATCGCCACGGTCGTCAACTCTGTCCCCGAGGCCACCAGAGCCTCTTCCAGCACCGCCAGATTCGGCGCGCCGCCGGTTCCCATGATCAGCCGGGAGCCGAACTCCCGGCCGCCGATCCGCAGAACTGAATCACCCACCCTGCACCGCCGTCACGACCTCCACCCGGGCTCCGTCGGACAGGGTCCGATCCCATTCCGAGCGGGGCAGCACCGTCCAGTCCAGCGCGACGGCGATGCCCTTCTCGGGGAAGCCCCGGGTTTCCAGCAGTCCCTCGACGGTGGTCTGCTCGTCCACCTCGAGGGTCTCGTTGTTGACCGTGATGGTGATCATTTCGCTCCCACGCCTACCTCGAGTTCAGCCGCGATCCGCTCAGCGGTCCACGGCGCCAACAGAAATCCGTTGCGGCCGTGTCCGACGGCCACCAGCGTGCGCTCGTCGACACGTTCGACGATCGGCAGGCCGTCCGGTGTCATGGGCCGCAGCCCCGCCGCCGTCTCGGCCAGTTCGTACTCGCCCAGCGCCGGCATCACCGCGCAGGCGTCCTCGAGCAGATCACGCACCCCGCTGACCACCGGCGCGGTGTCGCGGCCGTGCTCGTACTGGGTGGCGCCGACCACCACGCCCTCGGCACGCGGCACCAGGTACACCGGCCGCCCGTGCACGCGGGCCCGGATCACCCGCTGCGGCACCGGCATACAGCCCTTACGCCACCGCAGCCGCAGCACCTCGCCCTTCACCGGACGCACCGGCAGGCCCGGCAGGAGCTTCGGGGCGTCGATCCCGTTGGCAACCACCCGCACGTCCGCTTCGACATCGGCCAGATCCTCGACGGGCCCGGCCCAGCGCACGGCCAGTCGCTCGCAGTGCGCGGCCAGCCCGTCGACTACGGCGCGGTTGTCCACGGCGAGTTCGGTGGTGGCCCGGAACCCGTGCCGGATGCCTTGGGCCAGCAGGGGCTCCACGTCACGGGCAGCCGTGATCAGTTCGACGGGCTGCCCCTGGGCCGACAGCCATTCGGCGACGGTACGCAGGTCGGCCACGTCGGCCCGGTCGACGGCGACGACGAGTGACTCACGCGCGGTGACCACCTCGGGCGCCAGCCCGTCGAGGAATCCCGAGTGCCACAGCTTCAGTGATTCCAGGCCGATCTGCAGTATCTGTTCCTCGCCCGGCCAGCCTTCGCTGTGCGGGGCCAGCATTCCGCCGGCCACCCACGACGCGCCGCGCTCACGCGTGCAGTGCAGCCGCACGGTCCAGCCGTCCAGCGCCGCCCGCCGTGCCACCGACAGCCCGATCACACCGCCGCCGATGACGGCAAGTGTTCGCGCCATACCTGCTCCCTTCGCCGGCATGACCCGGATCAGGTGTGACGGTCAGGGCCGGTCCGGATGCCCACTCTCAGCCCCTCGTCCCCGGGGCTCCCGTATTGCCAGTCCAGGGTACTCGGGCGGAACCGGCTACCGTCGCGGTGTGGAATCACCCGCCGACCGTCTGCAGCGCGCCACCCTGTACCTGTGCACCGATGCCCGCCGCGAGCGTGGTGACCTGGCCGAATTCGCCGATGCCGCGCTGGCCGGCGGGGTTGACCTGATCCAGCTGCGGGACAAGGGCTCGGCCGGGGACAAGCAGTTCGGGCCGCTGGAGGCCCGTCAGGAACTCGAGGCGCTGGAGATCCTGGCCGACGCGGCCCGCCGCCACGGTGCGTTGCTGGCGGTCAACGACCGGGCCGACATCGCCCTGGCGGCCGGGGCCGACGTACTGCACCTCGGCCAGGACGATCTGCCGCTGGACATCGCCCGCGGCATCATCGGCGAGCGTCCGGTGATCGGCCGCTCCACCCATGACGCCGGGCAGGCCGCCGCCGCGATCGATGAGCAGGTGGACTACTTCTGCGTCGGCCCGTGCTGGCCCACCCCGACCAAACCCGGCCGGTCCGCACCGGGCCTGGACCTGGTGCGCTCGACGGCCGCGTTGAACCCGGCCAAGCCGTGGTTCGCGATCGGCGGGATCGATCAGCAGCGACTGCCCGAGGTGCTGGCCGCCGGCGCCCGGCGCATCGTGGTGGTCCGCGCGATCACCGCCGCCGAGGATCCCCGGGCGGCGGCCGCGGAATTGAAGGATGCGGTCACTCAGGCTCGTTGAGGGCCTAGTGATGCCGGTTGTGCTCCAGCGGCAGGGACGCCGTCACCGCCCGCAGCTGCTGCCAGCTCGCGGCGAACCCGGGATGCAGCGGCAACTCGGCCACCTCGTCCTCGGCCACCCAGCGCAGCTCCGAACTCTCCCGGTTGGGGATGGTCTCCAGCGGCTCGGGGACGTCGGCGATCACCGTCGTGTAGGACCAGTGCGTGCCGCCGATACCGGCCACCTCGGCCGTCACCACGGTGGTCCGCACGGTGAGCTGCTCGGCCGTCACCCCGGCTTCCTCGTGGGCTTCGCGGACCGCGGCCTGCTCGGCGGTCTCATGACTGTCGCGGGCACCGCCGGGCAACGCCCACGTTCCGCCCTGATGACTCCACGGGGCCCGGTGTTGCAGCAGCACCGCCGCCGATCCGCCCGGCCACGGTGCCCGCAGCAGCAGGCCGGCCGCACCGTGGCGCCCCCAGTACCGGGCGCCGTTGTCGGAGAACACCCAGCCGTCACCGTCGCCACGCACCCGTACAGGATAAGGAACGTCGCGAGTTTCGGTGGGTGCCAATTTCTCAGCGAGCCTAAGCGCGGCGCTCTTAGAATTTTTTTATAGTGGTGGGACGCCCCGTTTGTACCGAAACTAAATGAGGTCCGTGCGCAGGTGACTGTGGAGTTGGCACATCCCTCGACCGAACCACTCGCGTCCCGGTCGCCGACCACTCCTGCCCACCCGCGCTGGTGGTTTCTGTGGACCACTCCCGGACGCATCCTGACGATCGGGCTCGTGTTGTCGGCCCTCGTGCTCGCCAGCGCGTTCGCGACGTCCACCACGATCAACGACCGCCAGCAGGCATTGACCACGGTGCTCGACCACACCGAGCCGCTGGCGTTCGCGGCCGGCCAGCTCTACACCACGCTGTCGGTCGCCGACGCCGCCGCTGCCACGGCCTTCATCGCCGGAGCCGAACCCCGCGACGTGCGCCAGCGGTACGAGCAGGCCATCACCGACGCCTCGGTGGCGGTGACGCGGGCATCGAGTGGGTTGACCGACGAAGCGCTGGTGCAGCTGCTCGGCCGGATCAACGCACGGCTCGCCGTCTACACGGGCCTGGTGGAGACCGCACGGACCAACAACCGGGCCGGCAACCCGGTGGGTTCGTCGTATCTGTCGGAAGCCTCGGCGCTGATGCAGTCGCAGATCCTGCCCGACGCGCAACGCCTGTACGAGGAGACCTCGGCACGGGTGGACGCCGAGACGACGGCCTCCACCCGGATCCCGACCGCGGTGATGTTGGTGGTGCTGGCCACGTTGATGTTCGGCGCGTTCGCCAACCGCTGGCTGGCCCGCCGGACCCGGCGACGGGTGAACATCGGTTTCGTGGCGGGCGGCATGGCCGTGCTGATCATGCTGATCTGGGTGACCACAGCTCTGGTGATCTCGACGTCGGACAGCCGCAACGCCAAGGACACCGCCGCCGAATCCCTCAAGACCGTGACCAACCTCGCCATCACCGCCCAGCAGGCCCGGGCCGACGAGACGCTGGCCCTGATCCGGCGCGGCGACGAGAACCTGCGCAAGCAGTCCTACTACCAGCGCATCGAGGCCATGCAGCAACAGCTCGCGCAGTATCTGGCCCGTGACACCCGCATCGACAAGAGCGATCTGACGGGTGCCGAAGACCTGCTCACCAAGTGGCGTGCGGCCGATGACCGGATCAACGCCTACATCGCGGTGGGCAATTATCAGGCCGCGACGCAGGTGGCGCTGGGCACCGGCGAGGACGATTCCACCTCGGCCTTCGACAAGCTCGACGACGCGTTGTCCAAGGGCATCGAGCAGAGCCGCAGCCAGTTGCGCAACGACATCGCCAATGCCCGCCGGGTGCTGTCCGGCGCGACCGTGGGTGCCGCCCTGCTCAGCGTGGCCGCGGCGCTGGCGGTGGCGCTGGGCCTGTGGCCTCGACTGAGTGAGTACCGCTGATGAGGAAGATGAAGAAGACGTTGGCCGTCCTGACCGCGGCCCTGGCGGTCGCCGGGTGCAGTCAGAGCGCGCCGGCCCTGACGTTGCCGACGATGACGCTGGCGCCGCCCAGCCCGGCCGGCATGCAGGAACTCGCCCCCCAACCGGTGCGGGTGCCGGAGCCGGAGACCGACCAGTGCAACCGCACCGCGAGTCTGCGGCCGTTCAGCAATCAGGCCGACGCCGACGCGGCAGTGGCCAAGATCCGCGACCGCGGACGGCTGGTCGTCGGCCTCGACATCGGCAGCAACCTGTTCTCCTTCCGGGATCCGATCACCGGTCAGATCAACGGGTTCGACGTGGACATCGCCGGGGAGGTCGCGCGCGACATCTTCGGCACGCCGTCACAGGTCGAGTACCGCATCCTGTCCTCGGCCGACCGCATCACCGCCCTGCAGAACAATCAGGTCGACATCGTGGTCAAGACCATGACGATCACCTGCGAGCGCCGCAAGGAGGTGAACTTCTCCACGGTGTATTTCATGGCCCACCAACGCATCCTGGCCGCGCGTGACTCCAACATCTCGCAGGCCTCCGACCTCTCGGGCAAGCGGGTGTGCGTGGTGGACGGCACCACGTCGCTCAAACGGATCCAGCAGATCAGCCCGTCACCGATCATCGTCTCGGTGGTGACCTGGGCCGACTGCCTGGTGGCGCTGCAGCAGCGCCAGGCCGACGCGGTCAGCACCGACGATTCGATCCTGGCCGGGCTGGTGGCGCAGGATCCGTACCTGCACATCGTCGGCCCGAGCCTCAATGAAGAGCCCTACGGCATCGGGTTGAACCTGGAGAACACGCCGCTGGTCCGGGTCGTCAATGCGACGCTGGAGCGCATCCGCCGCGACGGCACCTGGAACACGTTGTACCGCAAGTGGTTGACGGTCCTGGGTCCGGCGCCCTCTCCCCCGGTCGCGAGGTATGTCGACTGATGAAGAAGCCCGACGACACTGAGCTCCCCGAAACCCCCGACACTGCGGGCGGTCCCGGGACACAGCCGGCGAGCCTGGAAGACCTCGACATGGATTCGCAGTCGACCATGCGGCCCATGGCGACCCAGGCGGTGTTCCGCCCGGAGTTCGACGATTCCGACGACGGTACGTTCGGCGGCGGCGATACCGAACCGCAGAACCTCGCCACGATCGCCACCCGGATACTCTCGCCGATCCGCAGACTGGGCGGCGGGCTGGTCGAGATCGCGCGGGTGCCCGAGCGGGATCCGTTGACGGCGTTGATGACCAACCCGGTGGTGGCCGAGCAGAAGCGGTTCTGCTGGAACTGCGGCAAGCCGGTCGGCAGGTCCTCGTCCGACGGGCACGCCCTGTCGGAGGGCTGGTGCCCGCACTGCGGCAGCGCGTACTCGTTCCTGCCGCAGCTGTCCCCGGGCGAGATCGTCGCCGACCAGTACGAGATCAAGGGCTGCATCGCCCACGGTGGATTGGGCTGGGTGTACCTGGCCTTCGACCACAACGTGAACGAACGTCCGGTCGTGCTCAAAGGCCTGGTGCATTCCGGTGACGCCGAGGCCCAGGTGATCGCGATGGCCGAGCGCCAGTTCCTGGCCGAGGTGACGCACCCGGGAATCGTGAAGATCTACAACTTCGTCGAACACGATGACAAGCACGGCAACCCGGTCGGCTACATCGTGATGGAGTACGTCGGCGGAACATCGCTCAAACAGGCCAGGGGCACCCGACTTCCGGTCGCCGAGGCGATCGGCTACATGCTCGAGATCCTGCCCGCGCTGGGCTATCTGCATTCGATCGGGCTGGCCTACAACGACCTCAAGCCCGAGAACATCATGATCACCGAGGAACAGCTCAAGCTGATCGACCTCGGTGCGGTATCGAAGCTCAACTCCTACGGATACCTGTACGGCACACCGGGATTCCAGGCCCCCGAGATCGTGCGCACCGGGCCGACGGTGGCCACCGACATCTACACCGTGGGACGCACGCTGGCGGCGCTGACGATGAACCTGCGGACCCGGCGGGGTCGCTACGTCCTGGGGCTGCCGTCCGAGGATCCGGTGCTCGACACCTACGATTCCTTCGGCCGGTTCCTGCGCCGCGCCATCGATCCCGATCCGCGGCGGCGGTTCCGCAGCGCCGAGGAGATGTCGTCGCAGCTGCTCGGTGTGCTGCGTGAGGTGGTGGCGGCCGACACCGGGATCCCCCGCCCCGGTCTGTCGACCGTGTTCAGCCCGTCCCGGTCGACTTTCGGAGTCGATCTGCTGGTCGCCCACACCGATGTTTATGTTGACGGGCAGGTGCATTCGGAGAAGCTGACGGCGCAGGAGATCGTGCGGGCGCTGCCCGTACCCCTGGTTGATCGCACCGATGTCGGGGCCCCGATGCTGGTCGCCAGCGTGCTCAGCCAACCCGTTCATACCCTGGACCAGTTGCGCGCGGCGCGGCACGGCGCCATCGACTCCGAAGGTGTGGACCTGTCCGAATCGGTGGAGCTGCCGCTGATGGAGGCGCGCGCCCTGCTCGATCTGGGTGACGTCGCCAAGGCCACCCGCAAGCTCGACGACCTGGCCACCTGGGCCGGCTGGCGCTGGCAACTGGTCTGGTTCCGCGCGGTGGCCGAGATGCTGTCGGCAGACTATGACTCGGCGACAAAGCATTTCACCGAGGTGCTGGACACGCTGCCCGGGGAGCTGGCGCCCAAGCTGGCGTTGGCGGCGACGGCCGAGCTGGCCGGCACCGCCGACGAGCTCAAGTTCTACAACACGGTGTGGAGCACCGACAACGGCGTGATCTCGGCCGGTTTCGGATTGGCCCGCGCCGAGTCGGTTGCCGGAACACGGGACAAGGCGGTCGAAACCCTCGACGAAGTTCCGCCCACCTCGCGGCATTTCACCACAGCCCGGCTGACCAGCGCGGTCACCCTCCTGTCCGGCCGGTCCACCGGCGAGATCACCGAACAGAACATCCGCGATGCGGCCCGACGCGTGGAGGCACTTCCCGATTCGGAGCCGCGCGTGCTGCAGATCAGGGCGTTGGTACTGGGCACCGCGATGGACTGGCTGGCCGACAACTCGGCGAGCAGCAATCACATCCTGGGATTCCCGTTCACCGAGCACGGTCTCAAGCTGGGCGTCGAGGCGTCACTGCGTGCGCTGGCCCGGGTCGCCCCAACGCAGTCGCACCGCTACGCACTGATCGACCTGGCCAACAGTGTGCGGCCGATGAGCACGTTCTGAGTTCCTCAGCGGTGATAGCGGTCCCGCAGTTGCGGGTCGGATTCCCACCAGAGTGCGGAAGCGCCGGTAGCGCGCTGCTCCTCGACTCCGGCGTCGATCTCGGCGTCCACCTCGGCGGCGTGCCTGCGCTCATGCGAGCCCAGCGCCCGCATCAACACCATGATGAACGGGATGCCCAGCACATCGCCCAGAATCCACAGCACGCCGGCGCCCAGCGTCTGGTCGTCGCGCAGGGAGGGCCCCCAATCCCGGTGCAGCGCAGAGTAATAGTCGTAGGCGATCAGCGGCCCCAGCCACAGCACCAGACCGAGGACGCCGTCGCCCAGACCCTCGGCGACGCTGATACCGATGGACAGCAGGGGCGAGTACCGCCGCGGAACGGGATCCGACTGCAAACGGGTGTAGAAGTAACAGAAACCTATGGCGGACAACGCGATGTTGGTCAGATCCGCGATCACCGGGTTGACCAGCGAGGCGACGTACCACGGAGTCAGGTAGAGCAGCCACGGCGTCGCCAGCATCAGCACCGACGTCACCGGCGGTGACAGCACCACCCGGGCGACCCGCGACCCGAGCATCGCGTCGAGTTGCGCGCGGGCATTCGGGCTCGAGGCCTCGCGAACAGCGGTCACCGGCTGGCCCAGCGCCAGCAGGAACGGCACCACGTACAGCAACAGCAGCACCTGCAGTGCCCGCACCCAGAACAAGACCGGGGCGTACACCCCAACGGGACCCTGGGTGGCCAGCAGCCACCACACCAGGCCGGCGCCGAAGCACCAGGCCTGGAGCCGCCCCGCACCAGCGATGCCCCGGGCGCGCCGATGGCACAGGTAGTAGCCCACCCCGATAACGAGGATCAGCAGGAGAGCCGCCCCAGACACAGCGTGAACGTACGCCGCGAACCTGGCAGCATTCCGCCAGGTCATTGTGCTGGCGTTGTGAGGCCTGCGGTCAGACCCTCTGGGCGTGAGCGCTTTGTCGTTGTCCGGGTTCCAACACCGCTGGTTCTTCCTGTGTGCACTGGTTGCCGTCGGAATGCTCGCCCTCTACGTTCAGCGGTACCGGGCGAAACGCATCCCCGTGCTCAGGTTCGCCAACATGGATGTGCTGACTGCGGTCGCCCCTTCGAGGGTGCAGCGACTGCGGCACGTGCCCGCGGCCCTGCTGCTGATCTCTCTTCTGCTGCTGACCATCGCCCTGGCCGACCCGACGCGCGATCACCTGATACCGCGCAATCGTGCGGTGGTCATGCTGGTCATCGATGTCTCAGAGTCGATGGCGGCCGACGACGTCGCCCCCAACCGGCTGGCGGCCGCCAAGGAGGCGGGCAAGAAGTTCGTCGACGGACTCAACCCGAGCGTCAACCTCGGGTTGATCGCATTCGCCGGTACCGCCACGTTGTTGGTACCACCGACGACCAAGCGGGCTCCGATGAAAGCCGCGATCGACAAGCTCGAACCGGCCGAACGCACCGCGACCGGCGAGGGCATCTACACCGCACTGCAGGCGATCGCGACGGTCAGCGGGGTGATCGGCGGAGGTGACGGCCCGCCGCCCGCACGGATCGTGCTGGAGTCCGACGGCAAGGAAACCGTGCCGCTGGACCCCGACCAGCCACGAGGGGCGTTCGCCGCCGCACGCGCCGCCAAGGCCCAAGGAGTCCCGATCTCGGTAATCTCCTTCGGCACCCCCAACGGCTACGTCACCCTCAACGACCAGAAAATCGCAGTACCCGTCGACGACCAAACCTTGCAGGAGATCAGCAAGCTCTCCGGAGACGGCCGGGTGTTCCACGCCGACACCATCGGCTCCCTGGAGGAGGTGTACAGCACGTTGCAGCAGCAGATCGGGTTCCAACTGGTCCCTGCCGATGCCAGTGCCGGATGGATCATTCTCGCCACCCTGACGCTGGCCGCCGCGGCTGTCGCCGGGCTCGCGCTCAATCGGCGGTTGCCGGGCTGATCCCGGTCAGACCAAGGCCGCGCTGGCCCGCGCGATCGCCAGCTCCTCATTGGTCGGCACCACCAGCACCGTCACCGCCGAGTCCGGTGTCGAGATCCGTCGGGCTTCGGGTGACCGCAACGCGTTGAGTTCCTCGTCGATCTCGATCCCCAGCCCGGTCAGCCCGGCCAGCGCGTCGCGGCGTACCCCGGCGTCGTTCTCGCCGACTCCCGCGGTGAAGCTGATGACATCGGCGCGGCCCAGCACCGCCAGGTACGCACCGACATACTTGCGGAGCCGGTGGATGTAGACGTCGTAAGCCAATTGTGCGTTCTGATCGCCGGATTCGATCCGGGCGCGCAATTTGCGGAAGTCGTTCTCGCCGCCGAGGCCACGCACCCCCGACTGGCGGTTGAGCATCGTGTCGACGTCCTCGACACTCATGCCGGCCTCGCCGCACAGATACATGATGATGCCCGGGTCGACGTCGCCGCTGCGGGTGCCCATCACCAGGCCCTCCATCGGCGTCAGGCCCATCGACGTGTCCACCGGCCTGCCACCGGCGATCGCCGATGCCGACGCACCGTTACCCAGATGCAGGACAATCTGATTCAGCGACTCGTAGGGCGTACCGAGGAACGCGGCGGCCTGCCGGCTGACGTACTCGTGCGAGGTGCCGTGGAAACCGTAACGCCGGATACCCCAGCGCTCGGCGACCTCGCGATCGATGGCGTAGGTCGCCGCGGCCTGGGGGAGGTTGTGGAAGAACGCGGTGTCGAACACGGCCACATGCGGCAGGTCGGGCAGCAGCTTGCGCGCCACTTCGATACCCAGGATCGCCGGCGGATTGTGCAGCGGGGCAAGTGGAGACAGCTCTTCGAGCTTGGCCACCAGCGTGTCGTCGATGACGGTCGGCCGGTAGAAGGCGGTCCCGCCGTGCACCACCCGGTGACCGACCGCGGACAGTCCCAGCGTGGCGATGTGCAGGCCCTGGGCGGCGAGCGCCTCGTGCGCCGCGTGCAGCGCGGCCTCATGATCGGGCACCTGCGCCGAGCCGATCTGCTCGATGATGCCGTCGGCCAGGAACTCCCCTGAATCCGGTTTGACCACCGCGTATTTCAGCGACGACGAACCGGAATTGAGCACCAGAACCGTCATGAGTTTCCTTGCGCCTGAATCGCCGTGATCGCCACGGTGTTGACGATGTCCTCCACGAGCGCCCCTCGAGACAGATCGTTGACCGGCTTGTTCAAACCCTGCAGCACCGGGCCGATCGCGATGGCGCCGGCACTGCGTTGCACCGCCTTGTAGGTGTTGTTGCCGGTGTTGAGGTCCGGGAAGATCAGGACGGTAGCGCGCCCGGCCACTGGCGAATCGGGCATCTTGGTCGCCGCCACCGACGGCTCCACCGCGGCGTCGTACTGGATCGGCCCCTCCACCAACAGGTCCGGCTCCCGCTGGCGCACCAGTTCGGTTGCGGCCCGGACCTTGTCGACGTCGGCACCGGTACCCGAGGTGCCCGTCGAGTAGGACAGCATGGCCACCCGCGGATCGATGCCGAACTGCGCGGCGGTGCGTGCCGAGGAGATCGCGATGTCGGCAAGTTGTTCGGAGGTCGGGTCGGGCACGATCGCGCAGTCGCCGTAGGCCAACACCCGGTCGGCCAGGCACATCAGGAAGATGCTCGACACCGTCGAGATTCCCGGCGCGGTGCGGATGATCTCGAAGGCCGGACGCACGGTGTGCGCCGTGGTGTGTGCGGCACCCGACACCATGCCGTCGACCATCTCGTTGTGCACCAGCATCGTGCCGAAGTACGAGACGTCATGGATGATCTCGCGGGCCTGCTCGACCGTCACACCCTTCTTGCGGCGCAGTTCGGCGTACTGCTCGGCGAACTGGTCGCACAATGCGCTGGTGCGCGGATCGAGCACCACGGCCGCATCGATGTTCACCCCGAGTTCCGCTGCGCGGGAACGGATCTGGCTTTCCTCACCGAGGATGGTCAGCTCGGCCACCTCGTGCTGCAGCAACCGGCCCGCGGCCTTGAGGATGCGGTCGTCGGTGCCTTCGGGTAGCACGATGCGCCTGCGGTCGGAGCGGGCCTGGTCGAGCAGCTGGTAGGTGAACATCTGCGGCGTGGTGACCGCGGGGATCGGGATGCTCAACTGTGCGATCAGATCGTTGACGTCGACGTGCTTGTCCATCAGCGCCAGCGCGGTGTCGATCTTGCGCTGCGATTTCGCCGTGACCCGGCCGCGAGCGCCTGCGACCCGGCTTGCGGTCTCGAAGGTGCCGTACTTGGTGGCCACGATGGGCAGCCGCAGCCCGAGCCCTTCCACCAGCGACGCGACGGCCGGGTGCAGATCGAGGCCGCCGTTGAGGATGATGCAGGACAGTGACGGAAAGCCTTCTGCCGCATGAGCACTCACGACTGCCAGCACCACGTCGGACCGGTCACCCGGGGTCACCACCGCGACGCCCTCGGTCAGCCGCTCCAGGCAGTGCTCGGCGGTCATACCGGCGACCATCACGCCCATCGCCTCACGGGACAGCAGCTCAGGATCCCCGGCGATCATCGTGCCGTCGACCGCCACCTTCAGTTCGGCGACCGACGGGGCGACCAGCAACGGCTCCTCGGGAAGCACGTAGGCGGGCGGGCCGAGCGGTTTGAGGGCCTCGGCCACCGCGGTCAACTGGGCCGGGTCGCACCGGTTGGCGACCACCGCCGCGGCGTGCGCATGCTGGTGGTTCAACTCGGCCAGGCACACCTCGACCACGTGGGCAACCTCGTCGGGCGTGCGGTCGGCGGCCTTGACCGCGAGCACCACGGGCGCGCCGAGGTTGACCGCGATGCGCGCGTTCATGCTCAGCTCGCTGGGGGTGGCGACGTCGGTGTAGTCACTGCCGACGATCAGCACGGCGTCGCACTTCTCGGCCACGCGATGGAACCGGTCGACGATTTCGGCGATCGCGACGTCGGGGTCCTCGTGCACCTGCTGGTAGCTGACGCCGACGCAGTCGTCGTAACTCAGCCCCGCGGTGGTGCCGGCCAGCAGCAATTCGAGGATGTAATCGCGATCCTCACCCAGGCGCGTGATGGGCCGGAATACGCCCACCCTGGGTACGGTCGCAGCAAGCCGATGCAGCATCCCGAGTGCGATGGTCGACTTGCCGGTATCACCTTCTGGTGACGCAATGTAGATCGCGGTAGCGACGACTGCCTCCGGCACTGATACAGCTTCCCTCATCAGGGTTTGGACGGCCAGATGCTCTGCTTTTTGCTCAGCGCAGCTGACGCAGCGCATCGGCGAATTCGGTGCAGAACCAGTCCACATCCGACAAAGAGAATACCAGGGGGGGTCTCACCTTCAGCACACTGCCCTGTGTCCCGCAAACCGAGATGAGTACGCGCCGGTCGCGCATCGCGTTGACCAGATCGTGGGCGCCGGCCCGATCGGGGGTCAATAGATCAGGGTCGGTCACCATCTCGATCCCGACGTACAGCCCGGCGCCACGGACATCGCCGACGCGCGGGTTCTCGGCGGCCACCCCGGTGAGCTCGTCACGCAAGACGGTGCCGACCTTGGCCGCGTTGGCCATCAGCTGCTCGTCCTCGATGACGTCGAGCACCGCGCCCGCCGCGGCCATCGACACCGGATTGCCGCCGAAGGTGTTGAAGTACGGCACCTCGCGGGCGAACGCCTCGAGCACCTCACTGCGGGCGGCCATCGCCGCCACCGGCAACCCGTTGGCCATCGGCTTGCCCATGGTTACCAGGTCGGGCACGACGCCGTGGCGGGTGAAACCCCACATCGCCTCCCCGGTGCGGCCGAAACCGGGTTGCACCTCGTCGGCGATGAACACCCCGCCGGCCGCGCGCACCGCCGCCACCGCCGGCGCCAGCACCGCGGGGTCGGGGTAGATGCCGTCGGAAGAGAAGAAGGTGTCGACGATCAGGCAGCTCAGCCCGTGACCGGCCGCCTTCAGATCAGTGATCGCGGCGTCGACATCGGCCAGGAACCGGCCGGCCACATCGTCGCCCGAGCGGTAGCTGTCCGGCGCGGCCACGGCGCGCACATGCGGACCGATGCTGGTGGCGCCGCCGATCGACGGTGAAATCGCCGTCACTGCTTCGGTATTGCCGTGGTACGCATCGCGGGTGACGATCACACCGCGTGCCCCGGTACACATCTGGGCGACCCGCAGGGCCAGATCGTTGGCCTCCGAGCCGGTGCAGGCATACATCACCCGGTCGACTTCTCCTGGGAGCGTGGCCAACAACCGTTCCGAGTACTCCACGATGCCGTCGTGCAGGTATCGGGTGTGGGTGTTGAGCGTCTCGGCCTGGCGGGTGATGGCGGCGACCACGCGCGGGTGACAGTGCCCGACGCTGACGACGTTGTTGTACGCGTCGAGGTAACGCTCGCCGTCCGCGTCGAACAGGTGGCTGCCGCTGCCCCGGACCAGGTGTACCGGCCGTTCGTAGAACAGCCGGTACGCCGGGCCCAGCAGGTGCGAGCGGGCCTCGATCAGCCTTTCGATATCAGGATCGGTCGCCAGACCCCCCGAATAGCTGTTGGAGTCCATGATGTTCGAGAAACCCATGGCACTCGCATTCCTTTCACTAACCGCCGGCGCGGCCCGCCGCTAACGTTCGTGCGCTTCCTCCAACACTGTGCGCCCCAGATCGGAATAGCGTTGCGGATCCCTGAATTTCAGGAACAGCGCCCACAGCACCCCACCGATTCCGGCGATGCCGACAACATACGGGATCGACGTGAAGATCCAGTCCGAAGCGGCTGAACCCGCAGCGAACGACGCGTTCTTGGCGAGCAGGTAGATGACGTAGAGCATGCCGACCCCGCCCAGCAGCGGCGCCAGGAACGTGGTGAACCAGTTCGCGGTCTCCGGATGCCGCTTCTGCACGTGGAAGAACGAGATCACGGAGAATGCCGCCAGGGCCTGCACGATCATGATTGCCGTGGTGCCCAGCAAGGCCATCAGGCCGTAGAGCCCGGTGTAGGGGTCACGCCCGGTGATGTCGAAGAACAGCACCAACGCGGTCGCGAATCCGGTCTGTACGAATCCGGCGATGTGCGGTGAGCCGTGCACCGGATGGGTGGCGCCGATGGTCTTGCGCATGCCCGGGATGACGTTCTCCCGCCCGAGGGCGTACAGGTAGCGGGCGGCGCAGTTGTGAAACGCCATGCCGCACGCGAATGAGCCGGTCATCAACAGGATCTTGAACAGGTCCACGGCCCACTCACCGAGATGCTGCCGCACCGGGGTGAAGAAGATATCGCCCGCGGTGGTCGAATCCTGCGCCAGCGCAATCGCATTCTGCGGACCGGTGCCGACGATGGCCAGCCACGAAACGATGATGTAGAACGCGCCGATGCCGACGACCGAGCAGATCACCGCAATCGGGATGATCTTCTTGGGGTTTCGGGACTCCTCGCCGTACATGGCGCTGGACTCGAAGCCCACCCACGACCAGAACGCGAAGAACAGGCCGACGCCGGCCGATCCGGCGACGGTGATCATGCTGCCGTCGACACCGGCCACCTCACCGGAGAGACTCTGGAAACCGTTGAGCGGGTTGAGCGATCCCAGCGACCAGCCCTGCGGACCGCCGCCGGTGAACACCACGGACAGCGCCATCATGGCGAGCATGATGATCTCGGTGATCAGGAACACCCCGAGCACTTTCGCCGCCAGATTGATGTCGAAGTAGGTCAGCACGGCGTTCACGGCCAGCATCACCACGGCGAAGATGACCCACGGCACGTCGATGTTGAAGAACGACTTGAACAGATCGTTGCCGAAGAACGAGAAGATGCCGATCAGCGACGCCTCGAACACCATGTAGGCCAGCGCGGTGAGGAATCCCGCACCCAGGCCGACGACGCGTCCCAGGCCGTGCGAGATATATCCGTAGAAGGCGCCGGTGGCGGTGATGTGCTTGCTCATCGCCGCATAGCCGATGGCGAACAGGGTCAGCACGATGGTGGCGACGAAGTACCCGGCGGGCGCGTAGGCGCCGTTGCCGAAGCCTACCGCGATCGGCACGTTGCCGACCATGGCGGTGATGGGAGCGGCCGTGGCGACCGCCATGAACAGCACGCCGACCAGTCCCACGGCGTTGGGTTTGAGGCGTTGGATAGAGGTGCCGGACGGGGCCGGCGGATCGATGATCTCGCTCATTGCGGGTCCTAACTGAAGGACGGTTTTCGGACCACTATTTGGTCTGATTGTTTGGTGTCGACGACGGCTTTGTAGTGCGACGCAGCACATTGTTATCCCGCCCAGATCATCGGGCAACTCGAAACTTGTTGCGGGTCAAGCGCTTTGTTGCCGTTATGTTTCGAACCTGGGAGTCGTGCAACGAGCAGGTTAATCGGTGGGTTTTGGTCTGCTCTCGGGCGTCGATTTGGTCCACACTCGGAACATGTCCCTGACATCCGGCGGCCCCGTCGCCGAGGACGTGCGTCGACGCATCCTGTCCATGTTGGCCCTGGGCACCCTGCGCCCCGGCTCGCGACTGGGCACCGAGCGTGAGATGGCGGAGAGCTTCGCGGTGTCGCGATCCACCCTGCGCAGCGCGCTGCTGCCGTTGAGCCAGGCCGGTGTGCTGGAGCGCCGGACCGGGCGCAACGGCGGCACGTTCGTGCGGGCCGACGTCGTGGAACGCAACGCAGCGGAGTTGGCCGGGCTTCCTGCCCGGCTGCGCAGCAGCGGTCACAGCAGCGCCACCCGGGTCCTGGCGACCGATCGCAGACCGGCCACCCAGGTGGAGTCGCGTGCGCTCGAAATCGCCGATGGCGCAGAGATATTCACGGTCCGTCGGTTGCGCTACGCCGACGGTGTGCCGCTGTCGGTGGACCTGTCCTGCTTCGTGGCCGAGCGCATGGAGGACCTGCTGGAACAACCGCTCGGCGGTTCGCTCTATGAGTTGGTGCGGGTGCGGTACGGCCTGACGCCCGCTGTCACCACCGAGACCATCGAAGTGGTCAGCGCCAGCCCTCGCGAGGCGCAATGGCTCGGCATCGCCCAACGCAAGCCACTATTGGCGATCACGCGCATCACGCGCGACAGCAGTGGCGAGCCATTCGAGTACGCCTCCGACCTGTTCCGCGCCGACCGGGTCCGGCTCACAGCGACGAGCCATGGCGCGGTCGGCGCGGTGCAGCGCTCAGTGAGCAGCGCCTGAGCCGCCCAACTCAGCCCAGCTTGCGCAGCCGGGGCTCCAGGTCCTTCTTGAACAGGTCGAGGAACCGGCGCTGATCGTGCCCGGGCGCGTGGAACACCAGGTGGTTCAGGCCCCACTCGACGTACTGGCCCACCTTCTCGACCGCCTCGTCGGGATCCGACGCGACGATCCAACGCTTGGCGACCTGCTCGATGGGCAGGGCGTCGGCGGCCTTCTCCATCTCGATCGGGTCCTCGATCGAGTGCTTCTGCTCGGGCGTCAGCGACAGCGGCGCCCAGAATCGGGTGTTCTCCAGGGCCAGCTTGGGGTCGGGATCGTAGGAGATCTTGATCTCGATCATCCGGTCGATGTTCTCGGCATTGCGCCCGGCGGCCTCGGCGCCTTCCTTCACGGCGGGGATGAGCTTGTCCTTGTACAGCTCCGCACCCTTGCCGGAGGTGCAGATGAAGCCGTCACCCGCGCGGCCCGCGTACTTGGCCACCACCGGCCCGCCCGCGGCGATGTACACCGGGATGCCGCCCTCGGGCACGTCGTAGATCGAGGCGCCCTTGAGCTTGTAGTACTCGCCGTCGAAATCGACGCGGTCACCCACCCACAGCTCGCGCATGAGCTTCACCGACTCGCGCAGCCGCGCGAAACGCTCCTTGAACTCCGGCCACTCCCCGATGTAGCCGGTGGCGATCTCGTTGAGCGCCTCACCGGTGCCCACCCCGAGGAAGATCCGGCCCGGGTACAGGCAGCCCATGGTCGCGAACGCCTGCGCGATCACCGCCGGGTTGTACCGGAACGTGGGCGTGAGCACCGATGTGCCCAGCACCAGCCGCTCGGTCCGCTCGCCCACCGCCGTCATCCAGGCCAGTGAGAACGGTGCGTGCCCGCCCTCGTGGCGCCAGGGCTGGAAATGGTCGCTGACCGTCGCACTGTCCATTCCCGCCGCTTCGGCCAGCACTGCCAGCTCGACGAGTTCACGCGGGGCAAACTGCTCCGCCGATGCCTTGTATCCCAGTTTCAGTTCAGCCACGGTTCGTTTCTACTCCTACGCCTAAACTCGCGACATGGCAGCAGCCCTGACCGCGATCACCGAGCATGTGCACTTCGCACAAACCGACTTGGTCAACTGGACGCTGGTGACCGACGGAAACCGGGTCATGCTGATCGACGCGGGGTTCCCGGGGCAGCGCGAGGACGTCATCGGCTCGGTCCGCCAACTGGGGTTCACGGTCGACGACATCGCCGCCGTCCTGCTGACCCACGCCCACATCGACCACTTCGGAACCGCCATCTGGCTGGCGAAAAACCATGGCACACCGGTCTTTTGCCATTCCACCGAGCTCGGGCACACCAAGCGTGAGTATCTCGAGCAGGCCGCGCCGGCCGATGTGGTGCGCAACATCTGGCAGCCCCGCTGGCTGAAGTGGGCGGCCACCATCACCGCCAAGGGCGGGATGAACCACGCCGGCATCCCGACCGCGCGGGCGCTGACCGACAACGAAGATCTCCCGGGCAATCCGGTGCCGGTTCCCACCCCGGGGCACACCGGCGGACACTGTTCCTTCATCGTCGACGGGGTTCTGGTCAGCGGCGACGCCCTGGTCACCGGACATCCCCTGCTGCGGCACACCGGCCCGACGCTGCTGCCGGCCCTGTTCAACCACGACGAGGAGGGCTGCCTGACCAGCCTGAAGACGCTGGCGGCAGTCGATGCCGAGGTGATGCTGCCCGGACACGGCCCGCTGTGGCGCGGATCGATCGCCGACGCCGCCTCCGCCGCGGCGGCCCGGCACGCCTAGTGCTGCAAGATGCGGTACCCCAGCAGGAAGAACCCGGTCAGGCACAGGCCGCAGGCCAGCACGATCGTCGGCATCAGGACCAACTGATCGAGCTCGTCTGGGTCGAACACCTCGTCGTCGTACACCGACCCGAACAGCACCTTGGCAAACGTAGTCCGGCGAAAAGCGTGCATCCGTCGTTGTGATTCCGCCGAGTCCGCCCGACGACCGATGAACAGCCGCAAAGCCACCCCGGTCGCGAACACCACCGCAGCCGCTGCCAGCAGCAGCGATCCCACGATTACCTGCAGACTCGGCATCGCAGGCCAGCCTAGCCGCTAACCGCCCCACCGCTGCGCTATCAGCCGGTGGGAGCGCAAACGGTCCTCGTGCCGGTGCGTCACCGAGGTGATGACGAGTTCGTCCGCCCCGCTCACCCGTTGGAGGGCCGCCAGCCGCGCGGCCACCTGATCGGGGTCTCCGACGAATTGCGTTGCGGTACGGTCCCGGACCACCTCCAGCTGTTCGTCGGACAGCGGTCCGCAGTCGGCCGGATCCGGGTAGGGAATCGCGCCGCCGCCGGCCCGGATCGAGTACACCCAGTGGCCGTAGCTGGACGCCAGATACCGCGCGGTGGCTTCATCCTCGGCCACCACCACGTCGGCCGATACCGCCACGTACGGCTCGGACAGGTACTCCGACGGGGTGAATCCGTTGCGGTACACCTCGATTGCCTCCAGCGCGGTGGCCGGGGTGATGTGATAACTCGCCACGAACGGCAGCCCACGCGCGGCGGCGACGCGGGCGCTCTGTCCCTTGCTGCTGCCGAACACCCACGGGGTCAGGCCGGCGCCGGCGCCGGGCACGGCTGTGCCCAGCTCGTAGCGGCCGGCGAGCATGGCCAGGATGTCATCCAGCTGTTCGGCGAAATCCGGTGTGACGGCTTCGGGTTGCTGCAACACCGCCATCCGGGACCGCACCTGCGGGTCCCGCATCAGCGCGCTGACATCGTACGGAGCCGGGACCACCACTCCGTCGACCTCGTGCCACTCCCTCGGCGGCCGTGGCTCACGGGGTTTGTCCCGCACCGCTTCGGCGCGTTTCTGCCCCGAGCGGCCCACCCCCAGATCGATCCGGCCGGGATGGAACGCGGTCAGTGTGCCGAAGCTCTCCACCACGGCGACGGCGGTCGTGTGGCCGAGTTGCACGGCGGCGGTGCCGACCCTGATCCGTTCGGTGGCCGCGGCGATCTGCCCCACCAGAACGGCGGGTGACGAGCTGGCCACCGATACGAAATGATGCTCGGCGACCCAATACCGTTGAAAGCCCCACTGTTCGGCGCGCTGAGCCAGGTCGACGGTATTGCGCAGTGCGGTCACCGCGTCGCTGCCGGCACTGATGGGAGCCAGGTCGAGAATCGATAGCGGCACCGTCATGTGCCGTCCTCCCTCGACAGCTCCTTCTCGAAGGCGATCGGACAGACCGCCCCCTCCCCCTCAGCCGGCATCGGGGCGATCAGCCGGCGGTAGCCCGCCGAGTCGTAGAGCGCTTCAGCCTCGGGCTGGAGGTGACCCGTCGTCAGATAGACCCGCCGGTACCCGCGTGCGGCGATCTCGCTTTCGAGGTGGGCCAGCAGCACCCTGGCGTATCCCCGCTGCCGATAGCGACTGTCGGTCCAGATGCGTTTGAGCTCGGCGGTGTCGGCGTCGAATCGGGTGAATGCCCCGCCGGTCACCGGCACGCCGTCGAGCACCCCGATGTACAGGCCACCGCCGGGCGGGGCGAACTCGTCGGCGGACTTCCCGCGCAGCCAAACCATCATCTGTTCGGGTGTTCCGCCGTAGCGCCCCGAGTACTCCACCGACAACTCGGCCAGCAGCGGGGCGGCCAGTGGATCATCCAGGCCGACCGCGGCAAACCGCACACCACTCACGGGGGCTGACTTAACCACCGTTCCGACATTCACGCCTGCTTCAACGCACAGTGCCGGCCGGGATATGCCCACAGGCTCAGCCTGAACAAAACCCTGCCGAGCCGCTCATTTCCTGGCGAGGTAGTAGTAGTTCGCCGGGTCCTGCTCGATCTCGGTGACTTCCACATCGGTGAATCCAGCGTCGGTCAGCATCGACACGGCCAACTGCCTGCCCCACATCGTCCCCAGCCCGGCGCCTCCCAGGCCGAGCGAGACCGACATGCAGTGCGTCAGCGAAACCGCGTAGCGATACGTGCTCATCGCGGCGCCGATGTTGTCCTCCAGCCGGCTGGAAGCCTTGATGTCGGCCATCACCAGGACTCCCCCCGGCCGCAGGGAGCGATGGATGTTCTCCAGTACCCGAGCCGGCTGCGCCTGGTCGTGGATCGCGTCGAAGGCGGTGACGAGGTCGTACGCCGCGGTCTGGTCCAGGTCGGCCAGGTCGGCAGGCAGGAACGAGACATTGGTCAAACCACGTTGCGCCGCATCGGCGGCCCCGGTGCCGACCGCTTCCGCCGAGAAGTCGATACCGGTGAATCGGCTGGCCGGATAGGCCCGGGCCATCAGGCCGATCGCGTACCCACTGCCACATCCGAAATCGGCGACGTCGATTCCGCTCTCGAGCCGTCGCGGAAGGCCATCGACCAATGGCAGCACGGAACTGAGCAGGGCGGCGTCGAAAACCTCTCCACTGCGTTCGGCCATCACGGTGTGGAAGCGCGGATAGTCGTCATAGCTCAGACCGCCCCCGTCGCGGAAGCAGCCGAGGATCTTCTGTTCGACTTCGCACATCAGCGGGACGTACTGGGCCAGGCGCGCCAGATTGCCCAGGCCGGCGTCGCGCGTCAGCGCCGCGGCACGGTGACCGGGCAACCGATACGTCGAGGACTCCGCGTCGTAGTCGACCACCCGCGCCGCGGCCATCCCGCCGAGCCATTCACGGACGTAGCGTTCGTCGAGGCCGGCTGCGTCGGCGATCTCGGCGCTGGTTGCCGACGGCAGGTTCGCCATCGCGTCGAACAGCCCGGTCTGATGGCCGAGGCTCATCAGCAGGACCAGGCCCGCGCTGTCGATCGCCGAGGTCATCCGTTCGGAGAAGTCTTCAACCGTCTCGGTAACTGCCTGCTGGTCAGTGCCATTCACCATCACGCCCGCCCAGACTACGCGGCCTCGGCCACCCCCTTCCGCGCAAAACTTGACACGTGTAAAGTTCGCCGCCATGGACAACATCAGGGGCAAGACCATCGCGATCACCGGCGCCGCGCGCGGCATCGGTTACGCCACTGCCAAGGCCCTGCTGGCCCGGGGCGCCCGCGTCGTGATCGGCGACCGTGACGTGGCGCTTCAGGAGGCGGCTGTCGTCGAGTTGGGCAAGCTCGGCCCGGTGTCCGGCTACCCGCTCGACGTCACCGACCGCGAATCGTTCGCGACGTTCCTGGACAAGGCCCGCACCGACGGCGGCGGGCACATCGATGTGCTGATCAACAACGCCGGCGTCATGCCGATCGGCCCGTTCCTGGAGCAGTCCGAGCAGGCGATCCGGTCATCCATCGAGGTCAACGTCTACGGCGTGCTCACCGGTTGCCAGTTGGCATTGCCCGAGATGGTGAAGCGCCGCAGCGGCCACGTGATCAACATCGCGTCGCTGTCGGGACTGATCCCCCTGCCCGGCCAGGTGGTCTACGTCGGCGCGAAGTACGCCGTGGTCGGACTGACCACCGCGCTGGCCGACGAAATGGCCCCGCACGGAGTGGACGTGTCGGTGGTCATGCCGCCGTTCACCAATACCGATCTGATCGCGGGCACCAAGTCCAGCGGGGCGATCAAGCCGGTCGAGCCCGAGGACATCGCCGCCGCGATCATCAAGACGCTCGACAAGCCGAAGACCCACGTGTCGGTGCCGCCGCCCCTGCGTTTCACCGCGCAGGCCGCCCAGATGCTGCCGCCCAAGGGCCGGCGCTGGATGAACAAGAAGCTGGGCCTGGACAGCGTGTTCCTTGAGTTCGACGCCGCCAAGCGCAAGAGCTACGAGGACCGGGCCCAGTCAGCCCGGGGCGTCATCGACTCCGACGGGAAGACCTAGCCGAAGGTCGGCAGCTCGGCTCCGTGACGGTAGCCCTCGATCACATCGAGGGCGCCGTCGAGCAATTCCTCATGGGTGAATTCGTAGCGCTCGACGCTGCCGACGAACACCACCCGCACGATCTCGCCGTCCTCGGCCGCATCCAGCCACAGTGAGGTCACCGCGAGGCCGTCCTGGACCTGAGCCCCGGACGGCTCGTAGAACCACACGGCGTAGTCGTCGTCCGACTGTTCCTCGTCGAACTCCCAGCCGCGCTGCGTGATTCGCTCGTCGAACTCGGCCAGATCGGCGACCACAGCGTCGGGGATGTCCGCCAGTTCGTCGACGGACTCCGCCGACACCCGGTTCACACTCCGGACGGCCTGCCGCTTGCGGCGGCGGGCCTTCTTCTCGTCGGATCCGCGTGACACGGGCTAGCCCAGCGCCTGGTCCAGGTCGGCGATCAGGTCCTCGGTGCCTTCCAGACCGACGGAGATGCGGACCACGCCGTCGCCGAGCCCGATGGCCGCGCGCCCCTCCGGGCCCATGGCCCGGTGTGTGGTGGTGGCCGGATGGGTGATCAGGGACTTGGCATCGCCCAGGTTGTTGGAGATGTCGATGACGCGCAGCTTGTCGAGCACCTCGAAGGCGCGGTCCTTGCCGCCGTCCAGCTCGAAGGTGACCACGGTGCCGCCGCCGCGCATCTGCCGCTGGGCCAGGTCGTACTGCGGATGCGACTCCAGGAACGGGTATTTCACCCAGTTCACGCCGGCCTTGGACTCCAGGAACTCAGCCACAATGTGCGCCGAACGGTTCGAGTAATCCACCCGGACCGCAAGCGTCTCAAGGCCTTTCAGCAACGTCCAGGCATTGAAGGCGCTGATCGCCGGGCCGGTGTGACGCATGAGCTTCTGCACCGGACCGTCGATGAACTCCTTGTCACCGAGGATCGCCCCGCCGAGCACCCGGCCCTGACCGTCGATGTGCTTGGTGCCGGAGTACACCACCACATCCGCACCGAGCGGCATGCCCTGCTGCAGAAGCGGAGTGGCAAAGACGTTGTCCAGCACCACCTTTGCGCCGGCAGCATGCGCCAGCTCGGACACCGCGGCGATATCCACCAGGGACTGCATCGGGTTGGACGGCGTCTCGAAGAAGACCGCCTGGGTCGGGACCGACAGTGCCTCTTCCCACTGCGAGAGGTCGTCACCGTCGACGAACACCGTCTCCACGCCCCAACGCGGCAGGATCTCGCTACACACCACGAAGCACGACCCGAACAGGCTGCGGGCGGCCACCAGGCGGTCGCCGGCCCCCAACAACGCCCCCAACGCGGTGAATACCGCCGCCATGCCGGTGGCAGTGGCGAAGCACGCGGGTGCACCCTCGATCAGGCGCAAGCGCTCCTCGAACATCGAGATGGTCGGGTTGCCGTAGCGCGAATACACGAAGCGGTCGATCTCGCCGGTGAACGCCTTCTCGGCCGCAGCGGCGGTCTCGTAGACGTAGCCCGAGGTCAGGTACATCGCCTCGGCGGTTTCCTCGAACTCCGACCGCAGCAGACCGCCGCGCACACCGATGGTGGCCTGGCTGACGCCCTCGGGCAGCGCAGCCGGGATCCGGACAGATGGGATGTCGGTCATGCGGCTCTCAGCTCTGTTTCCAAGGCAGACCGACGGCCTTCCAGCCGGTACCGCCGCGGTGGCGGTGCTCGTCGAGATTGCCCTCGAATCCGTCGAGGATGTTGTAGGACGGCCCGATGCCCGCCGCGGTGGCGGCCTCGGCAGCGCCGATCGAACGGTTGCCGGAGCGACACAGGAAAACCACCGGCCGTTCGCCCGGCGTCACGCCGGAGGCCTGAAGATCGTCGACGAACGCATCGTTATGGCTGCCGTCGTTCCGGTTCCATTCCACGTAGACCACGTCACGCTCGAGGGTGGACAGATCCGGCACGCCGACGAAGCGCCATTCGGCGTCGGTACGACAATCCACCAGCACGGCCTCGGAATTCTCACTCAGAAGTTTCCAGGCCTCCTCAGGCGTGATGTCTCCTGCATAGCTCACGGGCGTGAGTCTCCCATACTCGAACAGACGCGCCATTGGCCGTCCTCACGCACGAACGACGTCTCGGTGTTCACCTTGGCGTCGGGGGTGTTACCGAAGTGGTAGACCACCGTCGCGGTGGCCCGATCCCCCTCGACCTTGACCTCCGTCACGTCGTCCACATACCTGGCGCCCTGCCTGGCCACCGAATCACGCTGCCGGGCAATGAAATCTGCCTCGGCCCCACGCTGGACGGTGCAGGTGTAGTCCGAGAATTCGCCGAAGTTCTCCCGCTGCAGCGCGTCATTCTGGCCGACCGCCGCGAGGCTCACCTTCTGCTCCTCGCTGCGCCCGTCGGTGCCGAAGACGTTGAGCAGAACGACAACGATCACCACGAGCACAATGACGGCCAACGCCCCCAGGAACGGCGCCATCGTGGGCCGATCGGATTGCGAAAACTCGGTGCCTTCTGTGTCCTCAGCCATATCCCGACCTACCACAGCTTGCGCAGCGCGGTGCCGACGCGGCGGGCACGGTCACGGGCGATGATCACGTCAGGCGCGGTGGCCAACGCGACCCCGAGGCGGCGAGGAGCGTCGGATTCGCCCGGGCGACCGAACAGCCGCACATCGCTCTCCGACGTGGCAAGCGCTTCGGCCAGCACCGTGCTGATGTCGGCCGACGGCTCGCCGGCGTCGGCCCCACCGTAGGTGACCTCGGCAGCCGCCGGGGAGATCATGATGGTGTCCACCGCCAGGCCCAGGATCGCCCTGGCATGCATCTCGAACTCCGACAACCGCTGCGACCGGAGCGTCACCAGCCCGCTGTCGTGCGGACGGATCCGCACATCGGAGAAGTACACGTCATCGCCCTGAACCAGCAGCTCAACCCCGAAAACCCCGCGACCGCCCAGTGAGTTGACGATCCGCGCGGAGATCGACTTCGCGGCATCGAGCGCCGCCGGCGACAGCGGCTGAGGCTGCCAGGACTCCAGCACGTCGCTCCCCACCTGCCGGTGCCCGATCGGCTCGCAGAACTGCACGCCGGGCCCGGTCGGACCGGTGGTGCGCACAGTCAGCATCGTGATCTCGTATTCGACCTCGACGACGGACTCGGCCAGCACCCGGTTCTGAGCGATGTGTCCGGCGGTGGTGGCACGCTGCCAGGCCGGCTCGACGTCGTCGGGACGGAGCAGCACCGACTCGCCGTCGCGCTGGGCGCCCATCACCGGCTTGACCACCAGCGGGAAGCCGGCATGCTCGGCCACCGCGGTCAGCTCCTCGACCGACCCGGCGAACCAGAACGGCACCGTAGGCAGGCCCAGCTCGTCCGATGCCAGCCGGCGCAGCCCCTCCCGGTCCTGGCTGAGCCGGATGCTGCGCGGGGCCGGCAGAACCTCGATGTCGCCCCGCTCGGCCACGGCGACCAATGCGTCGGCGGCGATGACGCCCGACTCGGCCACCACGTAACGCGGCTTCTCCCGCTCGATCAGCGCGGTGAGTTCCTCGGCGTCGTTCATCTTGATCACCGCCGAGCGGTCCGCGACGCTGTGTGCGGGCGCGTAGTACCGGTCGGCGGCCACCACGACGCCGCCCAGCCGCTGGAACGCCAGCGCGAGCTCACGGCTCAGGTCACCCGAACCCAGCAGCAGCACTGTCGCCGCAGGGTCCGTGGGCTTACCGGCGCCGGCTTCTGATCCGTCGTTCGCGGCCTCGGCCGGAGCATCTTCGGCGCCGTCGACCTGATCGTCTGTCAGGTCATCGGTCTGCGCGTCCTCAATCGATTCACTCATCGCACGCACCAGCCTGCCAGATCGTCACCCGACTCGATGGTCGATATAGCACCAACGCCAACTCTCGCCGGGTTCCGCCGAACGCATGACCGGATGACCGCTCTGCTGAAAGTGCTTGGTGGCATGCTGATGCGGGCTCGAGTCACAGCAACCGACGTGGCCGCAGGCCAGGCACATCCGAAGATGCGCCCAGTTGTTCTCGCCGTCTTCCTCGCATTCCTGGCAGCGACCGGGGGTCAACGGTTGCGGCTCGTCGACCGCTGCCTCGAGATGTTCGCAGGTGCGAGGCGCCGGATTCTGCTCCCGTCGGCGTGATCTCCTCAACATGTTGATCAAGGATAGGCACGGCACACGAAGGAGGAACGACAACGTGGGTGCCTCACTCCTGGCGGCACTGGTCGCCGCAATTCTGCTGGCCGCCGTGGCCCGCCGCTTCGACGTCTCGGCACCGCTGGCGCTGGTGGTGGCCGGGCTGGCCAGCAGCGCGATACCGGGCTTCGACGACGTGCACCTGGATCCCGACCTGGTGCTCTTCGTGATCCTGCCGCCGCTGCTGTGGTCGGCGGGACTGGAGAGCAGCTACCTGGCGATGCGCAAGAACGTCAGGACGATCGGGCTGTTGGCGATCGGTCTGCCGTTGGCCACGACAGTGGTCGTCGGCGTGGTCGCGTTTCACACCGTGCCCGAGCTCACCATCGCCGCCGCACTCACCCTGGGCGCCATCGTGGCGCCGCCCGACGCCGTGTCGGCGACCGCAGTCGGCCGCCGGCTCGGGCTGCCGCGCCGCATCATGACGCTGCTCGGCGGGGAGAGCCTGCTCAACGACGCCACCGCGCTCACCGCGTACAAGGTGGCGCTGGCAGCCGCAATAGGCGCATCGGCCACCTGGGCACGCGGTCTCGGCACCTTTGCCCTGGCCGCAGTCGGCGGTGTGGTGGTCGGCGTCACGCTGGGCATGGTGGTGCACTACATCCGGACCAGGCTCGACGATCCGCTGGTGGAGAGCGCCATCGGCCTGGTGGCACCTTTCACGATCTACCTCGTGGCCGAAGAAGTGCACGGCTCCGGGGTGATCGCCGTGGTGGTGGCGGCATTGCTGCTGGGACAGCGCGAGACCGACGCCGGCTACGCGACCCGGCTACAGGACTCTGCGGTGTGGAAGGCATTGCAGCTGGTGCTCGAGTCGTTCGCCTTCTTCCTGATCGGGCTGCAACTGCCCAAGGTGATCGGCGAACTCACCGGGATCTCGGCGGCCACCCTGGCGATCTCGTCGGCGGCGGTGCTCACGTCGGTGATCATGGTGCGGATCATCTGGGTGTACTGCTTCGCCTATCTGCCGCGGCTGCTGTCCAAGAAGGTGCGGGCCCGTGAACCGATGCCGACCCCGGGGCAGGTGTTCATCCTGGCTTGGGCGGGCATGCGCGGGGTCGTCTCGCTCGCCGCGGCGTTCGCCGTCCCGGCCACGACGCTGTCCGGTGACCCGTTCCCCGGCCGCCCGCAGTTGGTGTTCCTGACCTTCGTCGTCGTGGTCGGCACGCTGTTGCTGCACGGTTTGACGCTGCCGTGGTTCATCAGGGTGCTCGGGGTGCAGGGCAACGAGGAGCATGCCGACGCGATCGCAACCGCGGCCGCACAGGACCGGGCGGCCCGGGCCGCCGCGGCCCGGCTCGACGAACTGCTCTCCGAACAAACCCCCGGCAGTGACGTACCCGAACGCGCCGGCGAGATCCTGCGGGCCTGGAATACCCGGCGCCGCAATGCCGCCTGGGAACGGCTGGGCCGCGGCGAAGACGACATCGGAGAGAGCCCCGCCTCAGCCTTCCGCCGTCTACGGTTGGAAATGCTTGCCGCCGAACGGCAGACATTCATCGCCGAGCGCGATGCCGGGCACATCGACGATGAAGTACTGCGCACCGTGCTGCGCGGTCTCGATCTGGAAGAGGCGACACTGAACCGTGATTAGGCGTTTGGCGTGGCTGGCCGTACTGGTCGTGGTCGTCTCCGGCGGACTGCTGGGCCTGCTGAGCGGAGGCGACGCCGCCTCCCAGTCGCCGGTCGCCGTTCCGTCCGACGCCGAATCGGCCCGGGCCGACGCCCTGCGGGCCGATTTCCCCGGCGGAGATCAGGTTCCGGCGATCCTGGTGGTGACCCGTACCGACGGCGGTGAGCTCACCATGGCCGACGTCGACGCCACCGCCGATGCGCGCCACCGGATGACCGGTTCGCCCGGACCGCCCGTGGTGGTCGCCGACGACGGCAAGGCGGCAGTGGCCACGGTGCCGTTGAAGGCCGACCTGTCCGGTTTCGGTCTCAACGACGCGGTGAAGGATCTGCGCGCGACCGCTGCCAGCGGCTTGCCGCCCGGGCTGCGGGCCGAGATCACCGGTGGCCCGGCGTTCGGTGCCGACATTGCCAATTCGTTTGCCGGAGCGAACATCACATTGCTCGCGGTGACCGCGACCGTGGTGGCGCTGCTGCTCATCATCACCTACCGCTCGCCGGTGCTGTGGCTGGTGCCGCTGCTGGTGATCGCTTTCGCCGACCGTGTCGGCGCCGTCGTCGGGACCGCGGTGGCCTCCGGATTCGGCCTCAGCCCGGACGGTTCGACATCGGGCATCACGAGCGTGCTCGTATTCGGTGCGGGCACCAACTATGCGTTGCTGTTGATTTCGCGGTACCGGGAGGAGCTCGGGCGCACCGAGCAGCACCGCGAAGCCCTGGTGGTTGCGGTACGTGCCGCCGCCCCGGCGATCGTGGCGAGTAACGCCACCGTGGTGCTGGCCCTGCTGACCCTGCTGTTCGCCTCCGCACCGAGCAACCGCAGCCTCGGCGTGCAGGCCGCATCGGGCCTGGTGGTCGCCGCGATCTTCGTCCTTGTCGTGTTGCCGCCGCTGCTCGCCCTGTGCGGCAAGCGGTTGTTCTGGCCCTTCATCCCCAAGGTCGGCGCCACGCCGCTGACGGAAAGCGGTGTCTGGCACCGGATTGCGGACTCCGTGGCGCGCAAGCCCGCCCGCGTCGCGGTGGCCTCGCTGGCCGGCCTGGCCGTGCTGTGCACCGCCCTGCTGGCCACGCCGATCGGGCTGACCCAGACCGAGCAGTTCCGGGTGCAGGCCGAATCGGTGACCGGATACCAGACACTGGCCGCGCATTTCCCGAGCGGCCTGACCGACCCCACTCGCGTCATCGCCTCCACCGCCAAGG
The DNA here is from genome assembly GCF_004762045.1 of Mycobacterium sp. DL99. Taxonomy (GTDB): domain Bacteria; phylum Actinomycetota; class Actinomycetes; order Mycobacteriales; family Mycobacteriaceae; genus Mycobacterium. The sequence goes on along the minus strand of NZ_SJOM01000007.1, from coordinate 873,739 downwards.
CAGGTGAGGTACAGCGGGCGATCACCGACACCCCCGGCGTCGTCTCCGCCAACCCCGCCGGTCAGTCGCAGACCGGGCTGACACAGTGGTCCGTGGTGCTCAAGGCCGAACCCGCCTCCGATGAGGCGTTCGAAACCATTGACGCGCTGCGTGATTCGGTCCGGTCCGCCGACCCGACCGCGGTCGTGGGCGGGTCCGACGCCCAGGCCAGGGATGCCGCCGCGGCAGCCAAGCGCGACCGGCTCGTGGTGATCCCGGCGATCCTGGCGGTGGTTCTGGCAGTGCTCTACGTGCTGCTGCGCTCGGCGTTCGCACCACTGGTGCTGGTCGGGGTCACCGTGCTCAGCGCGCTGGCCGCACTCGGCCTGGGCGGCTGGGCCAGCGTGCATTTGTTCGGCTTCCCGGCACTGGACAACAGCACCCCGCTGTTCGCGTTCCTGTTCCTGGTGGCGCTCGGAGTGGACTACACGATCTTCCTGGTGACGCGGGCCCGCGAGGAGACCCCGGAATACGGCACACGCCAAGGCATCGTGCGCGCGGTGTCGGCCACCGGCGCGGTGATCACCAGTGCCGGTGTGGTGCTGGCGGCGGTGTTCTGCGTGCTGGGCGTACTGCCGCTGATCGTGCTGACGCAGCTGGGCATCATCGTCGGACTGGGCATCCTGCTCGACACGTTCGTGGTGCGCACGGTGATCATCCCGGCGCTGTTCACGTTGATCGGCCCGCGGATCTGGTGGCCGGGCCTGAACGCCGAGCACTAGGGCTGCCTACCATGTCGCACGTGGAGGAGTTGACGCTGCCGACCAAGCTCGGCCGGCTCCGGGTTCAGGTCACAGGTCAGGGTGAGGCGATCCTGTTCTGGCCGAGCCTGTTGATGACGGGCGACATGTGGGCCGCGCAGGCAGCCGAGTTCGGCACCACCTACCGGGTCATCGTGGTCGACCCACCCGGCCACGGCGGCAGCGAAAAGCTGACCGCGCCATTCAGTTTCGCCGACTGCGCAGATACCGTCGCCGACATCCTCGACGGCGTGGGGGTCGAACGCACGCATTTCGTCGGCAACTCGTGGGGCGGAATGATCGGCGGGACATTCGCGGCGCTGTACCCGAACCGCATCGGCCGGGCCGTGTTGATGAACTGCACAGCGTCGGCTGCCGGCCGGCGTCAACGGTTCGAATACGGGCTGCTGCTCCGCGCGGCAAAAGTGCTCAACGGCATTCGCGGCCCCCTCACCCGGTCAGTGCTCAAGGCGTTCCTGGGGCCGACATCGATGCGGGTACGCCCGGAAGTCGTCGCATTCGTCGGCGACGCCGCGCACCGGGTCGACATCGACTCGAGCGCATGGGCGGTGCAAAGCGTGGTGCCGCGACGCCCGGATCAGCGGGCCCTGCTCTCACAGGTACGAACCCCGGTGCTCGTGGTCGCCGGCGCCGAGGACGCGACGTTCCCCCTCTCCGAGACCAAGGCCATGGCCGATTCCATCCCCGGCGCCGAGTTCGTAGTTCTCGACGGCGTCGCACACCTGGCCGCCCTGGAGAATCCCGCCCTCGCCAATACGCTGATCAGGGACTTCCTCGGGCGCGCGTAGCGTCGAAGCATGACTGAGCCGGTCACCCTGCCCCTGCACATGCGGCGCAACGCCTTCGACCCGACGTCCGATCTGAGCGAGATCCGCGAGACCGACGGCGTACGCACCGTCATCAGCGCGCTCGGCAACCCGGTGCACCTGATCACCCGCCACGAGGACGTCAAGGCGGTGCTCAGTGACCACGAACGGTTCTCCAACAGCAGGCCACCGGGCTTCACCCTGCCCGGGGCGCCCGAGATGTCCGAAGAGGAGCTGGCCAGCGCACGGGCCGGCAACCTGCTGGGCCTCGACCCACCCGAGCACCAACGGTTGCGCCGCATGCTCACCGCCGAGTTCACCATCCGCCGGATGAAGCGACTCGAACCGCGCATCGTCGAGATCGTCGCCGCCCGGCTCGATGCGATGGCCGCGGCCGGCCCACCGTCGGATCTGGTGGCCGACTTCGCGCTCCCCATCCCGTCGCTGGTGATCTGCGAACTGCTCGGGGTGCCCTACGAGGACCGAGACGACTTCCAGCACCGCTCGACGCTCCAGCTCGACCTGTCCCTGCCCATCGCGGAACGCCTTGCGCTGCAACAGCAGAGCCGTGACTACATGCGCGGCCTCGTCGAACGGGCCCGCCACGCCCCAGGCGAGGACATCCTGGGCATGCTGATCCGCGACCACGGCGCCGAGTTGTCCGACGACGAACTCGTCGGCATCGCCGGGCTGCTGCTGCTCGCCGGACACGAAACCACGTCGAACATGCTGGGCCTGGGCGCCCTCGCACTGTTGCGCCACCCCGAACAGCTGGCCGCGATGCGCGACGACCCGGAAGCCGTCGGCCCCGCCGTCGAGGAACTCCTTCGTTGGCTGTCCATCGTGCAGAACGCCATCCCCCGCTTCACCACCACCGACGTCGAGGTGGCCGGCGTGCGGATTGGCGCGGGCGAGTTGGTCTTCGCCTCACTGCCCGCAGGCAACCGGGACCCCAACTTCATCGACAGCCCTGACGTGCTCGACATCCGCCGCGGCGCACCCGGACATCTGGCCTTCGGCCATGGCGTGCACCACTGCCTCGGCGCCCCGCTGGCCCGCATGGAGATGCGGATCGCCTTCCCGGCCCTGCTGCGGCGATTCCCCACCTTGACGCTCGCGGAACCGTTCGAAGCGGTGCAGTACCGGTCTTTTCACTTCATCTACGGGTTGAAATCGTTGGCGGTAACGTGGTGAATGCCATGAAAGTAGAAGCAGATCAGGACGCCTGCATCGCATCGGGCAACTGCGTGATGATCTCTGACGTCATCTTCGACCAGGACGAGGACGGTGTGGTCGAAGTCCTCGTCGACGAAGTGCCCGACGATCAGATCGACCAGGCGCGCCAGGCCGTCAAGCTGTGCCCCGCGTCGGCATTGAAGCTCACCGGGGAGTGAAGCGGGCGATACCGCTCAGAAGGGTGGGGGTGGTCCGTATTTTTCGGCGAGCCAGGCTTGGTATTGGCGTTCGATGTCGAGGTCGGTGTTGAGTTCGGCGCGTAGGCATCGTTCGGCGTTGATCCGGTCTCGGCGGTCCTGCTCGCGGGTTTGGCGGCGGGTCGGCATCCTCGCGCCCCGGTTCGGGTGGTGGGCCGGCGGTTCGGGAAGGTTCAGCTCCCCAGTGGGTTGCGCGAGGGTCGGGAACATGCCGGCGCCGTGCGGTTCGGTGACATAGGTGTGCCCCGTCGGTGCGGTGAATTCGACGGTGCCATCGGGCAATTGACGGTCCGACCAGCCCGCGCAGAACGTCTTGACCAAGTGGTGGGCGCGGCAGTAGAGCTTGTTGTTCGACGGATGCGTGGGCCCCAGCGGATAGGGCATCGTGTGGTCGATGTCGCAGCGCTCGACCGGGGCATCGCAGCCCGGGAAGCGGCACGTCAGGTCCCGCCAGCGGATAAACTCCGAGAGCGCCACCGATGGGCGATAGCCAGGCTCAGACCCATCAGACGCATCACCCGGCTCGCTGGGTTGGTCCGGCCCGGCCGGCACGTGCAGCGGCTTGATCTTCGCCGTGGCCGCGAGGTCACGCACCGACTCGGCGGGCAGGATCCCATGCCCCGGTAGATATCCCGGATCATCCGAGCTGCCATCGACGGTAGCCCGATCGGCCAGCACATGAACCACCGCCGCATCGGCCGCGGCCCGCTTCTGCGCCGCGGGGCACTCGTCACGACCACACCGGCAGGGCAGTTGGGATTCCAATCGGGCCAACGGCCCCACCGCATCCGCGCGGCGCTGCTCACGGGTCCGCGGATCGTGCTCACACACCGTCGCCGCCAGCGCGTTCAGGCGTTGATCCAACGCTGCCCCGTCGACGGCATCCAGGTTGGCCCACACCGTCGCCTTGCCCGGGCTGCCCGCCTCGATCTGCACGAACCGCTCCTCAGCCACATCCGGCGGCACCCGCACCCCATTCGGATCCAGCTTGGCGATCCACTGATCCACCCGATCGCGCAACTGCCGCTGCGAGAACCGCATCCATCTGTGTGCCCGCGCCGCCAGTTCGGCATCCAACCCGGCCCACACCGCTTGGTCCACGATGCCGGTGCGGGCAATGATCGTGCACACCACCCGATAGTCGATATCCCCGACCGCGAACCGTGCCGCCACCAACGGCAGCTTGTCCCGCAACACCCGGGCATGGTGAACCTGGGTACCGGCCCGACCCCGACTGATCCGCAACGCCGCCGACACCTCCGCGGCCACTTCTTCGAACGGATCAGTCCGCCACAAAATGCTTTCGACCAACTCCTGTTCCCGCAGGCTGTCCAACGCCCCGATCGCTGCCAACCGGCCCGCGATCGCCACCGACTCCGCCCGCGCCCTGGCACTGATCCTGTCGATCAGCTCCACATCCGACACGGTCTCGAACATACGTTCGAGTATGCCACCACCCACCGACAACCGTGGGCGATCACCCCTCGGGCTGTGCGGGATGCTCTCGCTCGCCATGCAGGTCGATCACCCCGGCCCGGATCAGGATCAGCACACTGACGGCGAGCACCCAGAGCGGGAACGCCAGAACTATCCACATGCTGACATCGCCGGCGATCAGAAGGCCCAGTGCGACAAGGTAAGTCGTGTACACCAGCGGACGTGGCATCAGACCCGTCTTCAACCAGATCGTCGCCAGCGACATCATGAACACCGCCGCCATTCGGACGCCGTAGGTCTTACTCAGCGCCATCAACACCATCTGTCCGAACGTGGCGACGTGGCTGTAGGCGGTGGCGTCGGTGATCCCCGCCCGGCTGGCGATCAACCCGGCACCGACGGCCGATGAAACGAACATCATCGCCAGAAACAGGATTCCGCTGCCGAGGAACACCGACGAGAAGAACCGGTCCTCGTAGCGGCCGAAGCCGTCACGCACCACCCCGATGAACCACAGGAACGCGATACCGGCGAACGGCATCAACACCGACGCGACCCGCAGTCGAGTAGTTGCGCCGTCGACCCATTGCGAACCGGGCTCGGCCCCTTCGGGCAACGCGGTGCGGATCAATACGAGGGCCGCACCGAACAGCAGCGCGAACAACACGCCGGCGAACGCTGCTGCACGCGGCGTCGACAGGCGGTGCAACTGAAGTGGCGTGGTCACCGCGTCATCGTGACACGGCTCAGGGCTGGCCGGGCAACAATCTGAGCATCAGTCCATGGGCCTCGGCCAGCAGATTCTCGTCCGGGTCACGCAGTTCGGCGTTCACGAATGCCTTGCGCCCCTCGGACTCACGCACCCAACCGCGGGCGGTCAGCACCGTGTCGATCGGCGTCACCTTGCGGTAGTCCACATGCAGGAAAGCCGTGCGGCTGATCGGCCGGCCCGCCGCGTGGATCACCATGCCGAACACCGAGTCGAACAGCAACGGCAGCACACCACCGTGCACCGCATAGTTGCCGCCGACGTGGAACCGGCTGAACTGCACGTGCAATTCGACGCCCTCGGGCTCGAACTTCGACATGGTCCACGGCGCCATCAGCAAGCTGCCCGCACCTGGCAGGGACGGCACCCGGTTGGCCGGGCCCACACCCTCCGCCGCCTCGTACGGGTCGAGCAGTTTGACGAGTTCCTCGGCCCGGTTGGCCGCGTCGTCCCAGGTGTCGCTGTCAGGGTCGGCCGATACCGCGAGATCCTGGACGCGACGCATCGCGGTCAGGAACCGCCCGAATCCGGGACCCGGGTCGGCGGCTTCGAAAACCGGGAAACCGCCGTGCTGTTCGAAGACCGATGGTTCGTCGCTCACTTGGCGGCCAAGATGTCACGTCGCACGATCGTCTGCTCGCGGCCCGGACCCACGCCGATGCACGAAACATGGGCGCCGGCAAGCTCTTCCAGCCGCAGCACGTAGTCCTGCGCCTTGGCGGGCAGATCAGAGAACTCACGCGCGGCCGAGATGTCCTCCCACCAACCGGGCAGCTCCTCGTAGATCGGCTCGGCGCGGTGAATGTCGGACTGCGTCATGGGCATCTCGTTGGTGCGCTTGCCGTCGACCTTGTAGCCGACGCACACCGGCACGGTCTCCAAGCTGGACAGCACGTCGAGCTTGGTCAGGAAGTAGTCGGTGATGCCGTTGACCCGGGTCGCATAGCGCGCGATCACCGCGTCGAACCAGCCGCAGCGCCGGGCCCGGCCGGTGGTCACGCCGACCTCGCCGCCGGTCTTGGCCAGGTAGGCGCCGTGCTCGTCGAACAGCTCCGTCGGGAACGGACCGGACCCGACACGAGTGGTGTAGGCCTTGAGGATTCCGAGCACCGTGGTGATCCGCGTCGGCCCGATCCCGGAACCGACCGCAGCGCCGCCGGCCGTCGGATTCGACGAGGTGACGAACGGGTACGTGCCGTGGTCGACGTCGAGCAGGGTGCCCTGCGACCCCTCCAGCAGCACGGTCTCGCCGCTTTCCAGCGCCTGGTTCAGCAGCAGCCTGGAATCGGCGATGCGGTGTTTGAAGCCTTCGGCCTGGGCGAGCAGATTCTCGACCACCTCGGCCGGTTCGAGCGCCTTGCGGTTGTAGATCTTGACCAGCACCTGGTTCTTGAATTCCAGTGCGCCCTCGATCTTCTCGGCCAGCAACTGCTCGTCGAGCACGTCGGCGACCCGGATGCCGATGCGGGCGATCTTGTCCTGGTAGCAGGGACCGATGCCGCGTCCGGTGGTGCCGATCTTCTTGCTGCCCGCGTATCGCTCCACGACCTTGTCGATGGCGACGTGATACGGCATCAGCAGATGCGCGTCGGCGGAGATCAGCAGGCCCGAGGTGTCGACGCCGCGATCTTCCAGCCCCTTGAGCTCGGTGAGCAGCACACCCGGATCGACCACCACGCCGTTACCGATGACGTTGGTGACCCCTGGTGTCAGGATGCCCGAGGGGATCAGGTGCAGTGCGAAGTTCTCCCCCGTGGGCAGGACGACGGTATGCCCGGCGTTGTTACCCCCCTGGTACCGAACGACCCACTGCACGCGTCCACCGAGCAGATCGGTGGCTTTACCTTTGCCCTCGTCGCCCCACTGGGCGCCGATGAGGACGATTGCCGGCATGGCGTAATCTCCCGCCTAATCTTCCGCACTAATGTGATGCAGCCGGTAGGTCACCTTATCCCAGCTCACGCCAGGAACACATTTGTCTGACCACAAGGAGCAGTTTTGACCACCTCCGACGGGGTTGCGGTGGTCGGCACGGCGCGTGTTCCGCGCCCGCTCCGCGGCCTGCCGAGGGTCGATGTCGACGACCTCGGAACGCACCGCAGACTGGTCGTGACCGGCGGCGAAGCCGATCTGGCCGCCGTTCTGACCGCGCTGCTGCGCACCGATCGGCTCGACGTCGAGGTCGCGGCGGCCACCGGCAGTTGGTCGGCGCGCCGCGCACTTCGCGCCCCGGCCCGGCGTGTCCCACTGATCCGCGACGAGACGGGAACAGTGCTGGTAAGCGCGGCGCAATGGCACGGGGCCGACAGTGCGCCGCTGCAGGGCGAAGCCATCGTCGACGACGTCGTGCTGTTCGACGGCGAGGCACCGGGCGTCCGGGTCGAGCCCACGCTGGACATGCCGGGCCTGCGCGCGAGCGTGCTGTCGGACCGTGGCCGGCCCCAGCGCTGGGTTGCCGGACGCGCCGCGCAGCTGGGCACGCCGGGTGCGCAGGTGATCCGCGACGGGGTGTCCGCGCCGCGGACGGTACGGCGCTCGACGTTCTACCGGCACACCGAGGGTTGGCTGCGAGTCGGCTGATCGACCAACACTGCAGGTAGCGTCGAATCGTGAACATCCGCCCGCTGCATCAATCGGTACGGCCGAGCCCGGTATTCCTGGCCGTCGTCGCGCTCACTGTGGCCGGTGGAGTGCTGGCCTGGCTCGCCGGTATGGAGCGCACGACGCTGTCCTACGTCGGCGTCTTCATCCTGGTCATCGCGGGCTGGTTGGTGTCCCTGTGCCTGCATGAATTCGGCCACGCCTTCACCGCATGGCGGTTCGGTGACCACGACGTCGCGGTACGCGGGTATCTGACGCTGAACCCGCTCAAGTACTCGCATCCGCTGCTGTCGCTGGGGTTGCCGGCGCTGTTTATCGCGCTGGGCGGCATCGGTTTGCCCGGCGGGGCCGTCTACGTCCGCACCTCGTGGATGACGGCCCGACAGAAAACCCTGGTCAGCCTGGCCGGCCCGGCCGCGAACCTGGTACTGGCGGTGATCCTGCTGGCCGTCACCCGGATCTTCTTCGACTCGGCCCACGCGGTCTTCTGGTCCGGGCTGGCCTTCCTGGGATTTCTGCAGGTCACCGCGCTCGTACTGAACCTGCTGCCGATCCCCGGGCTGGACGGCTACGGCGCACTGGAACCACACCTGAGCCTCGACACCCAACGAGCGGTGGCGCCCGCAAAGCAGTGGGGTTTCCTCATCCTGATGGTCCTGCTGTTCACGCCCACGCTCAACCGCTGGTTCTTCTCGGTGGTCTTCTGGTTCGTCGACCTCTCGGGAGTACCGAGCCAACTGGTGTCGTGGGGCAGCGCGCTGACCCGGTTCTGGTCCGCCTGGCTCTGACGCATCGTCGCCGACGGTGGCCTCGCCACTTGCCACATATGCGTATTTCCGCATATATTTCGGGGCATGGGTGCCGGCCACGATCACAGCCACAGCAGCGATACCCGCGTCAGCAGGATGATCCTCGCCGCGGTGATCCTCAGCGCGTTCTTCGTCCTCGAGCTGGTCACCGCACTGCTGATCAACTCGATCGCACTGCTCGCCGACGCCGGCCACATGCTGACCGACCTGGTCGCCATGTTCATGGGATTGACCGCGGTACTGCTGGCGAAGCGCGGTAGCTCATCGCCGGCCCGCACCTACGGCTGGCACCGAGCAGAGGTTTTCACCGCCGTGGCCAATGCCGCCCTCCTGCTGGGAGTGGCGGGCTTCATCCTCTACGAGGCCTTCGAACGCCTCGGCGATGCTCCCGACGTTCCCGGCGTGCCCATGATCGTCGTGGCCCTGGCGGGCCTGGCCGCCAACGCCGTCGTCGTGATGATGCTGCGGTCGCACTCCAAGGACAGCCTGGCCGTCAAGGGCGCCTACATGGAGGTCGTGGCCGACACCGTCGGCAGCATCGGAGTCCTGGTCGCCGGCATCGTCACCGTCACCACCGGCTGGCCCTACGCCGACGTGGTGGTCGCGGTCCTGGTGGCCCTGTGGGTGCTGCCCCGGGCCATCGCGTTGGCCCGCGCCGCGCTGCGGATTCTCAGCGAATCCTCTCCGCAGCACATCGACGTCGAGGAACTCCGAGCTGCGCTCGAATCGGTGGACGGTGTGACCGAGGTGCACGATCTGCACGTGTGGACACTGGTCCCCGGGAAGGACATGGTCACCGCGCACCTGACCAGCAATGCCGACGCCGTCCGAGTGCTCGACGACGCACGCGCGGTACTCAACGCCCGGGGCCTGGCTCACGCCACCGTGCAGGTGGAACCGCCCGAATCAGCAGACGACTGCTCGTGCGAGGCGAAGGACTGAGGCTCAGGCCAGGCCGAGCTCGGCCCGCGCCGACGGATCGCAGTCGTCGAGCAGATCCAGGCACCGCTGGAACTCGTCGGTCTCGCCGATGTCGTCGGCGGCCCGGGCCAGCGAGGCCACGCACCGCAGGAATCCCTGGTTCGGCTCATGGGCGAACGGCACCGGGCCGAACCCCTTCCAGCCGTTGCGGCGCAACTGATCCAGCCCGCGGTGATAACCGGTGCGGGCGTACGCGTATGCGGTGACGGCCTTGTCATCGGCGAGCGCCTTCTCGGCCAGTACCGCCCAGGCGATCGACGCCGACGGGTGGGCGGCGGCCACCACGGCCGCCTTCTCCCCCGCAGCCAATTCGTCCTCGGCCTCAGGGTCCCCTGGAAGGAAGACCGGTTCCGGCCCCAACAAATCACCCATCCGTGTCATGGGCCTATTGTGCACCGACCGATAAGCTCCACCGGTACCGACGTACGGGGAGGACCGCACCAGGGATGTCGAACCCAACGGGACCTGACGAGGACCGCACCGACCACAGCGACACACCGACCGAGAAGGTCGAGTTGCCGAACATGTCCGAGGTGACCGAACCGGCCACCGAGATTTTCGGCTCAGCCGACGAAGTCACCGGGGAAGTGCACCTCAACGAAGAGCGACGATTCACCGCACCGTCCGGATTCGACGGGTCCACGCAGAAGATCGACACCCCTCCCGACCCGGAGACCGAGATCTTCGCGCCGCCCGACGAGGGCGATACCGTCGCCGCCGAGGCGCCTAAAGGTGCTGCCCCACAAGTCATTCCGCCGCGCGAAGAACCAGATCAGGAGCCACAGCCCGCTGCCCGCCGCAGCTGGGGGTGGGTGGTCGCAGTCATATTGGTGATCGCGGCCCTGGTAGCCATCGCAGTACTCGGCACCGTCCTGCTGACCCGCACATCGTCGACGGCCGCCTCCCAGGACGACGACGTCCGCACGACGATCCAGAACTTCGACTCAGCCATCCAGCGCGGCGACCTGGCCGCCCTGCGGTCGATCACCTGCGGCACCACCCGCGACAACTACGTCAAATACGACCAGAAGGCCTGGGATGAAACCCACGCCCGGGTGGAGGCCGCCAAGCAGTACCCCGTGGTGGCCAGCATCGACCAGGTGGTCGTCAACGGCGACCACGCCGAAGCCAACGTCACCAGCTTCATGGCCTTTGCCCCGCAAACGCGATCCACCCGCAGCTTCGACCTCCAGTTCCGCGACAATCAGTGGAAGATCTGCCAGGCGCCCACCGGTTGACCTGATCGGGTGACGCTGCGCGGACGCAAGCTCTGGCTCCGCCTGGCCACCTAACCGCCGGTGACGCTACGCCCGGCGCTGTGCAGGTCGTTGCAGGCCTCGATGACGCGCTCGGACATCGACGCCTCGGCCTTCTTCAGGTAGCTGCGCGGGTCGTACACCTTCTTGTTGCCGACCTCGCCGTCGACCTTGAGCACCCCGTCGTAGTTGGTGAACATGTGCGCGGCCAGCGGACGGGTGAAGGCGTACTGGGTGTCGGTGTCGACGTTCATCTTCACCACACCGTATTTGAGGGAATCTTCGATCTCGGACTTCAACGAACCCGACCCGCCGTGGAAGACGAAGTCGAAAGGCTTTGCATCACTGGGCAATCCGAGCTTGGCGGCGGCCACCCGCTGCCCCTCGGCCAGCACGTCGGGCTTGAGCACCACGTTGCCGGGCTTGTACACGCCGTGCACGTTGCCGAACGTCGCGGCCAGCAGGTACGCCCCCTGCTCACCGGCGCCGAGCGCGTCGATGGTCTTCTCGAAGTCCTCCGAGGAGGTGTAGAGCTTCTCGTTGATCTCGGCCTCGACGCCGTCCTCTTCACCGCCGACCACGCCGATCTCGACCTCGAGGATGATCTTGGCCGCCGCCGCGAGCTTCAGCAGCTCCTGGGCGATGGTCAGGTTCTCGTCGATCGGGACAGCCGAGCCGTCCCACATGTGCGACTGGAACAACGGATTGCGGCCGGCGGCGACTCGCTCGGCGGAGATGGCCAGCAACGGCCGCACATACGTGTCCAGCTTGTCCTTCGGACAGTGATCGGTGTGCAGGGCCACCGTGATCGGGTACTTGTCGGCGATCACGTGGGCGAACTCCGCCAGCGCGACGGCGCCCGTCACCATGTCCTTGACGCCGAGCCCGGAGCCGAACTCCGCCCCACCGGTCGAGAACTGGATGATGCCGTCGCTGCCCGCGTCGGCGAAACCCTTGATGGCGGCGTTGATCGTTTCCGACGACGTGCAGTTGATGGCCGGGAATGCGAAGGAGTGCTCCTTGGCCCGGCCCAGCATCTCGGCATAGACCTCAGGCGTGGCGATCGGCATGGCTTGTCCTTCTATCTTGTCGCGGGTTGTCGCAGGTGAAGACCGGTGGTGGGACCCAGGTACCCTAGGGAGTCGTGATCGACATCGCCCTCCCTGAGGCTACGACCAATCTGGCGCTCATGCCGGATTTCATGGATCCGGTGCACCTCATCGGATCCTTCGGCACCTGGGCCCTGGTGGGCATCCTGGTCGTCGTCTTCGTCGAGTCCGGGGTGTTGTTCCCAGTCCTGCCGGGTGACTCGTTGCTGTTCGTCGCGGGCATGCTCGCGGCAGGCACTGCCGCCCAGGGAACGGCGGTCAACGCCAACTTCGAACTCTGGCAACTGCTGGTGTTCATCCCGGTGGCGGCGATCCTCGGCGGCCAGGTCGGCTACTTCATCGGCCGGTTCATCGGTGTCGAGATGTTCAAGCCCGACGCCCGGATTCTGAAGCAGAAGTACCTCGACGAGGCCCACGCCTTCTTCGAGCAGCGCGGTCCGTTCGCGATCGTCATCGCCCGTTTCGTGCCGATCGTGCGGACCCTGGCACCCATCGTCGCCGGCGCCGCCAAGATGCGTTATTCGGTGTTCACGACGTTCAACGTCCTGGGCGCGATCGTGTGGGGCGTCGGCCTCGTGCTGCTCGGCTACTGGCTGGGCCAGTTCGAGATCATCCAGAAGCTGCTGGAGCCGATCTTCATCCTGATCGTCGTCGCCTCGGTGGCACCGATGTTCATCGAGTGGTTCAAGCGCCGCCGCGCCGCGAAGAAGTCCGCCGAGCAGGTCTAACCACCGAGTACATCGAAGACCTCCCGCAAGCCGGTGAGCGTGTGTGCCGGTAGAAAGTGATCGCACAGCGGCAAGGCTGCCGCCATCGACCCGGCCAGGGGCGCATATCCCGGTGCCGCCGCCCGCGGGTTGAGCCACACCACCAGGTGTGCCCGCCGGCGCAACCGGACCATCTCGCGCCGCAGTAGTTCGGGCGGGTCCGAATCCCAGCCGTCGGAGGCGATCACCACCACGGCACCGCGCAACGCATGACCGTGCGGACCGCTCAACAACGCACCGATCGACCGGGCCAGGCGCGTACCGCCGTAGCGGTCGGCCACCTTCTCGTTGGCCCGGGCCAACGACACCTCGGCAGACCGGTGCGACAGCACGGCGGTGAGCCGGGTGAGCGTGGTCGCGAACGCGAACACCTCAGGTCCGGTCCGCCGGTGGACCGCCGCCGCGCGCATCAGATGCAGATACACCGCGGCATACGGCTGCATCGATCCGCTGACGTCGCACACCAGCACCACCCGCCGGGGGCGGAGCCGGGCCAGTGTCCTGGCCACCCGCAACGGCTCCCAACCGGTGGTCCGGGAGGCCCTGATGGTTTCCCTGAGGTCGACGCGCCGGCCGGCCGGGTGACGGCGCCGCCGCAGCGTACGGCGGTGCGGCCAGCGGGCTTCCGTGCTTTCCAGCCAGGCTCCGATCCGTCTCAGTTCGTCGGTGTCGAACCGATCGAACGGTTCGTCAGCCCGCGCGGCCATCCAGCTTGGCATCAGCTCGGGCAATGCACTGCCCTCCGGCGCCCCGGTCGCCGCGGCGACGGACGCCGGCCTGGTCGTCCACGGCAATTCGTCGTCGTCGATGGCCTCACCGTCCTCGGGCCTCGGGTTCTGAGCGGGCGCGGTCGACGACAACGCCGACCGCTTGAGACCCGGCGGATCCAGGCCGACCACGGCGTCGGCGAAAACCGCGTCGAACACGGCGTCAAAGGCAGGCAGATCCTCGACACGGGTGACGAGTGCGAGCCGCGCCGCCCAGTACAGCCGAGACCGGGCAGCGGGCACCAGCTCGTGCATCGCCTGGACCAGGGTTGAGGGACCGACGGCGGACACCGTCAACCCGCCCACGCGAAGCCGGTCGACCAGCGCGACGGCGAACGCCGCCAGGTCGACCCCGCGTAGCAGGGACGACGTCACCGGCGAGCGTGCCTGGCCATCCGCAGGCGGCCGATCGTGAACACCAGGGCCGCAAGCAGAAAGGCACCGGCGACTCGCGGGCCATATCGCTTGAGTGCGCTGCCGCCGGCCAGATCCAGCAGATCGATCGGCTGGGGTTCGGGAGTGGCGGCCGCTACGGGCGTGTCGGCGGGCTTCACCGGAGCTTTCTGGCCGGCGAGCTTGGCCTCCAGCGACTCGACGAACTGGCCCAGCAGTTTCTCCGAAACGTCCTGCAGCATGCCGCTGCCGAACTGCGCGAGCTTGCCCACGACCTTGAGGTCGGTGTCGACGGTGACGCGGGTGGCCTGCCCCGCGTCGTGCAACCGGGCGGTCACGGTGGCGGCGGCATTGCCGGTACCCCGCGCTTCCTTGCCCAACGCATCGATGACGGCCCGATGCTCGTCGCGGTTCTGCTCGACGAAGTGGACCTTGCCGGTGAACTCACTGGTGACCGGGCCGACCTTGATCTTCACCTTGCCCAAGGTGTCCTCGCCCTCGTGACCGGTCAGCTGTGCGCCCGGCATCAGGGGGACCACCTGCTCGAGGTCGGTGAGCAGGTCCCAGGCCTCGTCGACGGGCACGCTGACGGTGAACTCGTTGGCGATCTTCATAGGGCGCTTCCTCTCAGTTCCAGCAGTGCGTCACGGAGCAGTCCCGTGTCGTCGGGGGTCTTGGCCAGGGCCCCGAGGGTCTCCAATGCGGCGGGGTCCACCAGGTCACCGACTCCCAATGTCACCAGGGCGGCCACCCAGTCGATGATCTCGGCGATACCTGGCGGCTTGTCGAGGTCGAGATCCCTTGCTGCGCCGACGAATTGGGCAGCCCGCTCGATGAGCGGGTCGGTGGCACCGGGCACCGTGCGGCGGACGATCGCGACGGCGTGGGCGCGCTGCGGGTATTCGATCCAGTGGTAGAGGCAGCGACGGCGCAACGCATCGTGCAGATCGCGGCTGCGGTTCGACGTCAGCACCACGATGGGCGGTCGCTCGGCGACAAAGGTACCCAACTCGGGCACGGTGACCGCCGCCTCGCCGAGGAACTCCAGCAGCAGCGCCTCGAATTCGTCATCGGCCCGGTCGATCTCGTCGACCAGCAGCACCGGCGGCCGCGGTCCGCGGTGCCGCACGCATTGCAGGATCGGCCGGTCCATGAGGTAGGCCTCGGTGTAGAGGTGTGCCTCGTCGAGCTGTTCGCCGCCGCGAGCTTCGGCCAACCGGATGGACAGCAGCTGGCGCTGGTAGTTCCAGTCGTAGAGGGCCTCGCTCGTGGTCAGCCCTTCGTAACACTGCAGCCTGACCAGTGGGGTATCCAACACGGCCGCCAGCGTTTTGGCCGCGGTGGTCTTGCCGACGCCCGGCTCGCCCTCCAGCAACAGCGGGCGTCCCATCGTCACGGCGAGATAGATGGCTGTCGCGGTGCCTTCACCGAGCAGGTAATCGCTGGCGTCGAACCGCCGCACCACATCCTCGACGCAGGAGAAGACCGGGTCAGTGTTCATGCGCCGCGGAGCCCGCCGACCCTGATGCCTTCGATGACCTCGGCGACGATCGAAACAGCGATCTCGGCCGGGGTTTTCGCGCCGATCGCCAGGCCGACCGGGGTGTGCACGCTGGCACGTTCGGCTTCCGTCAATTCCAGTCCGTCCAGGATGGACGCCCCGCGCACCCGGCTGGCGACCAGCCCGATGTAGCCGACCCCGGCGTCCAGCGCGGCCCGGATCACCTGGCCTTCGGGACCACCGAGACTGGCGATCACGACGGCGGTGGCATCCCCGGGGTCGGAGCCGGGATCGTCGAGCCGCCGCACCTCATAGCCGAGGATCGCGCACAGCTCGACCATGGCGTCGGCGATCGGTGTGCCACCGAAGATCTGTACCAGCGGCGCGGGCACCTCGGGCGCCAGGAAGATCTCCAACGCGCCGCCGGACAGACAGGGATTGACGACCACGCAGGCACCCGGGGCCTCCGGGAAATGCACATCGCCGTCGGGTAACACGCGCAGAAGTACACTCTCGCCCACCTGCAGCGCCCCCAGCGCTGCCTTGCGGACCGAGTTCTGAGCGCAATGTCCGCCGACGAACCCCTCGATTGTGCCGTCGGCCAACAGGATCGCCTCATCCCCGGAATGTACCGAGGTGGGCTGCTGCGCGCGCACCACCGTCGCATGCACGAATGGCGTTCGTGCCCGGCGAAGTTGCGCGACGCGCTCACTCAAAGTCATCTGCACTCCATCTAGATGGGCGGCCTGGCCCGCCCCTGCATGGCTTCCCACACCCGCGACGGGGTCAGCGGCATGTCCGCGTGCCGAACCCCGAACGGCGCCAACGCATCCACCACGGCATTCACCACGGCGGGCGGTGAGCCCACCGTCGCGGACTCGCCGATGCCCTTGGCTCCGATCGGGTGGTGCGGCGACGGGGTGACGGTGTGCCCGGTCTCGAAGTGCGGCACCTCCATCGCGGTGGGGATGAGGTAGTCCATCAACGATCCGCCCAGGCAGTTGCCGTCTTCGTCGAAGGCGATCATCTCCATCAAGGCCATGCCGATGCCGTCGACCAGACCGCCGTGCACCTGCCCCTCGATGATCATCGGGTTGATCCGGGTGCCGCAGTCATCGACCGCGAGGAACCGGCGCACCTTGACCACGGCGGTACCCGGGTCGACGTCGACGACGCAGAAGTACGCCCCGTAGGGATAGGTGAGATTCTCCGGGTTGTAACAGATCTGGGCGTCCAGACCGCCCTCGATCCCCTCCGGAAGATCGCCCGCACCGTGGGCGCGCATCGCGATGTCGGCGATGGTGACCGACGCCGTCGGATCGCCCCTGACGTGGAAGCTCCCCTTGTCCCATTCCAGGTCGGCGACCGAGGCCTCCAGCATCCCGGACGCGATGATCTTGGCCTTGTCACGGACCTTGCGCGCGACGAGCGCGGCCGCCGCGCCCGACACCGGTGTCGACCGGCTGCCGTAGGTGCCCAGGCCGAACGGGGTCTGGTCGGTGTCGCCGTGCACGACATCGATGTCCTCGGGCGGGATCCCCAGTTCCTCGGCCACGATCTGGGCGAAGGTCGTCTCGTGGCCCTGTCCCTGGGTCTGAACACTCAACCGCACCACAGCTTTTCCGGTCGGGTGCACCCGCAGTTCGCAGCCGTCGGCCATGCCGAGACCGAGGATGTCCATGTCCTTGCGCGGGCCGGCGCCCACGGCCTCGGTGAAGAACGACATGCCGATGCCCATGAGTTCTCCACGCTCGCGCTTCTCCCGTTGTTCGGCGCGCAGGCCCTCGTAACCGATCATCTCCATCGCGAGCCGCATCGTCTTCTCGTACTCGCCGGAGTCGTACACCCAGCCGGTCTTGGATTTGTACGGGAACTGCTCGGGTTTCAACAGGTTTCGCAGCCGCAGCTCCGCCGGATCCATCTTGAGTTCATAGGCCAGGCAGTCCACCAGACGCTCGACGAAGTACACCGCCTCGGTGATGCGGAACGAGCAGGCATAGGCCACGCCGCCGGGCGCTTTGTTGGTGTACACCGCGGTCATGTGGCAGTAGGCCGCCTCGATGTCGTAGCTGCCGGTGAACACGCCGAAGAAACCCGCGGGGTATTTCACCGGGGCCGCGGTGCCGTTGAAGGCACCGTGGTCGGCCAGCACGTTGGACCGGATCGCCAGGATCTTGCCGTCGGCGGTCGCGGCGATCTCACCGACCATGATGTAATCCCGCGCAAACCCTGTGCTGGTGAGGTTTTCGCTGCGGTCCTCCATCCATTTGACCGGCTTGCCCAGCAGCAGTGACCCGACGATGGCACAGACGTAGCCGGGATAGATCGGCACCTTGTTACCGAACCCGCCACCGATGTCCGGCGAGATCACCCGGATCTTGTGCTCGGGTAGGCCGGCGACGAGCGCGTACAAGGTGCGGTGCGCGTGCGGGGCCTGGGAAGTGCACCACAGGGTGAGCTTGCCGGTCACGGGATCCAGATCGGCGACCGCACCGCAGGTTTCCATCGGTGCGGGGTGCACACGCGGGTAGACGATCTCCTGTTTGACCACCACATCGGCTTTGGCGAACGCCGCGTCGGTGGCCGCGGCATCCCCGGTCTGCCAGTCGAAGCAGTGATTGTCCGTCTTGCCGTCGAGGTCGGTGCGGATCACCGGGGCGTCCGCGTCCAGTGCGTGACGGGCGTCGATCACCGGGTCCAGCGGGTCGTAGTCGACGTCGATGAGTTCCAGGGCATCCCGGGCCGAGTACCGATCCTCGGCGACCACGAAGGCCACCTCCTGTCCCTGGAAGCGGACCTTGTCGGTGGCCAGCACGGCCTGTACGTCGTTGGACAGCGTCGGCATCCAGGCCAGGCCCTTCTCGGCCAGGTCGGCACCGGTGACCACTGCATGGACCTTCGGATGTGCCTGCGCCGCAGTCACATCGATGCCGGCGATCCTGGCGTGCGCGTATGGCGAGCGCAGAATGGCCAGATGCAGCATGCCGGGGAGCGTGACATCGTCGACGTAGGTGCCGCGGCCCCGGATGAATCGCGGGTCCTCCTTGCGCAGCATCCGGCCGTGACCGCAGGGTTTCGCGTCGTTGGTTGCGGTGTCCTCGGGTCGGCTGACCGGGTTCTCCAGCGTCGTCATGCCTTCGCCTCCTCGCGAGCGTGCCGCGCGGCCCACAACACGGATCGCACGATCGTGGTGTAGCCGGTACAGCGGCAGATCTGACCCGAGATGGCCTCGCGGATCTCATCTTCGGTCGGGTCCGGGTTGCGATCGAGCAGCGCGCGGGCGGTGATCATCATGCCCGGGGTGCAGAACCCGCATTGCAGTCCATGGCACTGCATGAACCCTTCCTGCACCGGATCGAGATGGCCGTCGACCTCCATGCCCTCGACCGTGCGGATCGCATGCCCGGAGGCCATCGCCGCCAGCATGGTGCAGGATTTCACCGGTTCGCCGTCGACATCGACGACACACGTGCCGCAGTTGGACGTGTCGCAGCCCCAGTGGGTCCCGGTCAGCCCCAACTGGTCGCGCAGGAAGTGCACCAGCAGCATCCGCGGTTCGATCTCGGCGCTGACCGCTTCGCCGTTGACCGTCATGTTGACCTGCATGGTTAATTCCCTTCCAGCGCAGGGGCGTTGCGTACCCGCTCCACGGAGGCGCGCAGCGTGCGGATGGTCAGTTCGGACGCCAGATGACGCTTGTAGTCAGCGCTGCCGCGCATGTCGCTGACCGGGGCGCAGGCCTGTGCGGCGGCCGCACCCGCGTCGGCGAAGGTCTCCTCGACGGGGGGTCTGCCCACCAACGAGTCCGATAATGCACGGAGAGCGTCCCAGTCGGCGTTCACCGCGGTCAGACCGACGCGGGCGGCCGCGATCGAACCATTGTCCAGCGTGACCTGGACGCCGGCGGCGGTGACGGCCCAGTCCCCCACGCGGCGTTCGACTTTCGCGTATGCGCTGGAGGTGCGGTGGCGCACCGGGATCCGGACCTCGATCAGCATCTCGTTGTGGGCCAGCGCGGTCTCGTAGGGCCCCACGAGGAAGTCGTCGATGGGGATCTCCCGGTCTCCGGCCGGTCCGTGGGCCAGGCATACCGCCGAGAGGACCCTGCATACGGTGCTCAGGTCCTCGGCCGGGTCGGCCTGGCAGAGCGAGCCGCCGAGGGTGCCGCGATTGCGCACGACGGGGTCGGCGATCACCCGTTCGGCGTCACGGAAGATCGGGCACATCGCCGCCAACCGATCGGACTCCAGCACCTGGCGGTGCCGAGCCATCGCCCCGATGCGGACCAGGGTGGGATCGGCGACGATATAGCCGAGCTCGGCGGCGAGGTCGTTGATGTCGACGAGATACTCGGGGTTGGCGATGCGCAGTTTCATCATCGGCAGCAGGCTGTGCCCGCCGGCGACGATCCTGGCGTCCTCGCCCAACCGGTCCAGCAGTCCGACCGCGTGGTCGACGCTGGTGGCGCGTTCGTACTCAAAGGGGCCGGGAACTTGCATGTGAGCCAGCTCACACCCTGCTGACGCGGGCGTCAACAGCCAGTTAAGCGATTACTTAACTGGCCGGCAGCACCCGGCGTTCGCCCTGCTCATGGTGGATACGACCGCCGGTCTGGGCCAGCGGTCGCCCGCCGCCTCCCCAGCGCTGGGCGATGATCTCGGCAGCGATGGACACCGCCGTCTCCTCAGGGGTCCGGCCGCCGAGGTCCAGCCCGATCGGGCTGGACAACCTGGCCAGCTCGGCCTCGGTGAGCCCGGCATCACGCAGCCGGGCCAACCGGTCCTCGTGGGTTCGCCGCGATCCCATCGCGCCGATGTAAGCGGCCGCGGGCAATCGCAGCGCCACCTCGAGCAGGGGCACGTCGAACTTGGGGTCATGGGTCAGCACGCAGATCACCGTGCGGGCATCGATCGAGCCTGCCTCAGCCTGGGCGGTCAGGTACCGGTGCGGCCAGTCCACCACCACCTCGTCGGCGGTCGGGAACCGCGCCGAGGTGGCGAACACCGGGCGGGCGTCGCACACCGTAACCCGGTAACCCAGGAACGCGCCCTGCTGGGCGACGGCTGCCGCGAAGTCGATCGCGCCGAACACCAGCATCCGGGGCCGCGGGGCGTGGCTCGCGACGAAGACCTCCATGCCCTCACCCCGGCGCTGACCGTCGGGACCATAGGTCAGCACCTCACTGCGCCCCGCCGCCAGCAGCCCACGGGCGTCGTCGGTGACCGCGGCGTCCGCGCGCGGCGACCCCAGCGAGCCGTCCGAGGCGTCTCGATGCACCACCAGCCGCCTGCCGACCCACGACGCGTCGGGATGGGCGATGACCATGGCCACCGCGACCGGTATGTGCGCGTCGATGTCCTCGGCGATGGCACTCAACTGATGAAACGTCTTCTGCGACACCGGTTCCACGAACACGTCGAGGATGCCGCCGCACGTGAGGCCGACCTCGAAGGCGTCGTCGTCACTGACCCCATAGCGCTGCAGCACCGGGGTGCCACTCGCCATCACCTCGGTGGCCAGTTCGTACACCGCTCCCTCGACGCAGCCGCCCGACACCGACCCGGCGACGGTTCCGTCGGGAGCGACCACCATCGCCGCACCCGCAGGGCGCGGTGCCGACCGAAATGTGCGCACCACAGTCCCGACACCTGCGGTGTCACCTGCACGCCACACCGCTAACAAGGTGCTCAGCACATCTCTCACGGTTTCAATCTAGAGCGTGCCGGGCCACTCCGTTACAAGGATCTCGGCACCGCCTGCGGCGCGACTCAACCGCACGTCCCTTTCGTTCGACGCGTTCTAGGCTTCAATCGTGACACCCGCGCAGCTGCGTGCGTTTTCGGCGGTCGTCCGGCTGGGCTCGGTGCGGGCCGCGGCCGAGGAACTGGGTATGTCCGATGCCGGGATCTCGATGCACGTCGCCCAACTGCGCAAGGAACTCGACGATCCGCTGTTCACCCGCACCGCGGCCGGCCTGGCCTTCACCCCGGGCGGCCTGCGCCTGGCAAGCCGCGCCGTCGAGATCCTCGGCTTGCAGCAGCAGACGGCCATCGAGGTGACCGAGGCTGCGCACGGTCGACGGCTGTTGCGCATCGCGGCATCCAGCGCGTTCGCCGAACACGCGGCACCGGGGCTCATCGAGCTGTTCTCCTCACGCGCCGACGACCTTTCGGTCGAGCTGAGTGTCCACCCGGCCAGCCGCTTCGCCGACCTGATCGCCACCCGTGCGATCGACATCGCGCTGGGCCCGCCACCGGAGGGCGATGACGCCACGCTCGCCGTGCGCGCATTCCTGAAGTACCAGATCATCACGGTGACCAGCCCGGACAGCCCGCTGGCCGGACGGTCGCCGAGCCCGGGTCAGTTGCGGGACCAGCAATGGACGCTCGGCCCGGCCGGCGGCAGCGTCGACGGTGAGATCGCCACCATGTTGCGACACCTCGCGATCCCCGAGGCCCGGCAGCGAATCTTCCAGAGCGATGCGGCCGCACTGGAGGAAGTGCACCGGGTCGGCGGGGTGATGCCGACGATCGGGTTCGCCGTGGCCGCCGACCTGACCAGCGGCAGGCTTGCACAGGTCAAGGGTCCGGGCCTGCAGATCGCCGGGGAGTGGTTTGCCTCGACCCTGCCCGCGGCGGCCCGTCAGCCGGCGGTGTCCGAACTGGTGCGGTTCATCACGACCCCGCGTTGCACCCAGGCCATGATCCGGGGAACAGGGGTGGGTGTCACCAGGTTCCGGCCCAAGGTCCACGTGACCCTGTGGAGCTGACTGACTGAACGCCGAGTGGCCAGTTATTACACGGCTCTTCGCCGACAGCGTGCAATAACTGGCCATTCGCGCCAATTGGCTACCCCAGGCCGAAGGCCTGGGCCAGTTCACGGAGCGCCGGACGCGGATCCGCCATCGGGTTGTCACCGAGCACCTGCAGCACGACGTGATCGGCACCGGCGTCCAGATGAGCGGTCACCGCCTTGGCCGCACTGTCGACCGATCCCATCCCGACCACGGCACGGGCCAGCCGGTCGGATCCGCCGCGTACCAGATCGGACTCGTCAAAACCCTGACGCAGCCACGAGTTCCGGTAGTTCGGCAGACCGCTGTAGACATCCAGGTGCGCGTGCGCGCGGCGAAGTTGATCGTCATCGGTTGATCCGATGGCCACCGCCTGTTCGGAGACGATCCATTTCTCCGGGCCGAGGATGTCGCGGGTGACGCGGGTCTGCTCGGGCGTCACCAGGTACGGGTGGGCGCCATCGGCATGGGTGCCGGACAACTCGATCATCTTGGGGCCCAGCGCGGCCAGCAGCCGCGGCGGGCGGCCGACGCCCGGCTCGATCTGTTCGGGGACCGCAGCCATCCGGTCCAGATAGTCGCGCATGGTGGCCAGTGGTTTCTGATAGACGCCACCCAGACCGTGTTCGACCAACGGCCCGTGGCTGACACCGAGACCGAGCACGAACCGGCCCGGGTACAGCGCGGTGAGGGTGCGCGCACCGGTCTCGGCCGCACTGGGCACCCGGACGTGAATGTTGGCGATGCCGGTGCCCACCACCAGACGCTGAGTCGCGGCCAGGAAAGCCGCCGACTGCGTCAGGCATTCCTTACCGGTGACCTCGGGCAGGAACAACGAGCCGAAGCCGAGTGCCTCGATCTCTCGGGCGACCTCCTGCGCATCCGGCATCGACCAGGTTTCGCTGGCCCACCACACCCCGATCCGGGACGGAAAATCGATCCTGGCTCGCTGCGCCTGGGTCAAGTCCTACTCCTCGCCGTCTGCGGCCAGCGTGTGCGCGGCCTCCATCAACATCCAACCCGACACCTGAACCGACAGGTCACGTTCGGGGATCGCCGAGGCGTTGACCGCGCCGTCGACGAACTGCGCCTGCTGGCCTTCGGCCCCGGGCACCTCGGCGGTCTGCTCCCAGAACGCTCCGAACAGCGGCAGCCCATCGACGGTCTGGCGGTTGTCCCAGGCGGCCTGCGCTGATTTGAGGACGAGCGATCGGGCCGTCTCGCGCGCGGCGCGATCGTCGGCCGTATCCCCCGGCAAGGTACTCGCCACGAGCGCCAGGTACCGCGCCGTGATGCCGTTGAACAGCCCCCCGTCGCCGCCGCCGGCGCCTTTGATAACTCCGTCGGTGGCCATCTCCTTGTCCACCGCGGCCACCAGGCGGCGCACCCGCTCGGCGTGCCGGGCATCCTCGGTGCGCACCGCGAGTTCGACCTCCAGCCCGAGCACCACGCCTTGGCAGTAGGTGTATTGAGCGCGCACCATCGAACCGGCCTTGATGCCGTCGAACACCAGGTGCGTTTCCGGATCGATCAGGGTGTCATCGATCCAGTCGGCCATCTGCTGGGCCCGGCGCAGCCGGTCGTCATAGCGGGCCAGAAAGATCCCTGCCGGACCATTGGCCGGAGCGTTGAAGAACTGATCCTGTTTGCGCCACGGGATGCCGCCGCCGTCCTCGGGTACCCAGGCGTCGACGAACTGCGCGCATAACTTCTTGAGCGCGTGGGGTTTCTCGACCCCGACCAGCCGGCTGGCCCGTTCGAGGGCAAGCGCCAGCCAGGCCATGTCGTCGTAGTAGTTGTTGGTCCAGGACAGGTTGTTGCGGATGTGGTGCGCCCGGATCTGCCGTTCGATGCGGGTTATCCGCTCGGGCTGCGGATCACGCACCTGAGCGTCGACCAGAGTGTCCAGCAAATGCGCCTGCCACCAGTAGTGCCAGGTTCCGAACTTGCGGTACTTCTTGGTCGCCGGCCAGGCCACCACACCGAGTTGGGTACCCGGCAGACCCCAGAGCTTCGTCAGGTGTCGTTGGGTGATCGCAGCTTCGGCGCTGGCCGCACGGTTGGCCCATAGCTGATCCATGCTGACGATCCTGCCTTACCAGGCCGCCGAATTGTCGGCATGTCGAGCAGTTTCCGCGCGTGCATCGTCCTACCAGGCCCGCGAGAAATCCGCGTGGCGAGCGATCCATGCGTGCATGACGATTCCGGCGGCAACGCCTGCGTTGATGCTGCGGGTCGACCCGAACTGCGCGATGGATACCGTCACCGCCGCCCCGGCCTGCGCCTCCGGGGTGATGCCCGGGCCTTCCTGACCGAAAATCAGCAGGCAATCGCGGGGTAGTTCGGTCTGTTCCAGCCGCACGGCGCCGGGCACGTTGTCCACTGCGACGACGGTCAGCCCGGCGTCGGCGGCGAAGGACAACAATTCGGCGGTGGTGTCGTGGTGACAGAGCCGCTGATAGCGGTCGGTGACCATGGCGCCGCGCCGGTTCCACCGGCGCCGTCCGACGATGTGCACGGTGTCGACGGCGAAGGCGTTGGCGGTGCGCACCACGGCACCGATGTTGGCGTCGTTGCCGAAGTTCTCGATCGCGATGTGCAGCGGGTGCCGCCGCTGGTCGATGTCGGCGATGATCGCCGCCCGGGTCCAATACCGGTAGGCATCAACGACATTGCGGGTATCTCCGTCGCGCAGCAGCTCGGGGTCATAACGCGCGGCTTCTTCCCCAGAGGGCAGCGGGCCCTCCCAGGGCCCCACTCCGGGGGACTCTCCCCATTCGGTGGGGCCGACGGCCTCAGCCACCGGTGGTCCACAGGGCCGCGTGGGTGCCGATCACCGAAACCGACGCATACAGCAACGCCGCGTTCATCTCTCCCTGGGTGCACAGCGACGCCCGGACGTTCACCGCCTCACGCGAGGCCTCCGGCAGGAGCAGCAGCGACGAGCCGTACACCGTGCAGGCATGGCTGAGTCCCGGGGGCGGCAGCGTCGGGCCTGCCACCACCATCAGCGGGCCGCCACGCGCCGCCGAATCCTCCGCATAACGCTTTGCCGCACCATCGATTTCGAGGCCGAGCAGCATGGAGCCCTTGCCATTGAAGGCCGTGGGGTCACCGATCGCCGTCGGCGCCAACTGTCCGCCGTCGGCACTGAATGCATCGACGCTGGAGGTCTTGACGGTGACGCCGGTGTCGTTGACGCTGGTGGGCAGCATGCCCACCGGAAAGGCCGCCGGGTAGGCCACTGTGGTACCCGGGATGCGCTCGCGCGGCGAGTACACATAGATCCCGCGCACCTGGTTCTGTTCGCGTTGCGGCCCCAAGCAGACTGTGCCGCTGAGCTTGTCGGGCGCCGGCGCGGACAGCGGCCGGATACCCAGGTTGGTGATGTCGTCGCAGCCGTGCAGCGCGTCGGCCTCGATCGGGTGCGCGAGGGCACCGTACAGACCGAACCGGATGTCCTCTGGTTTGGCGTGGGCATCGCCAGATGCGGTGCCCTCGACGTCGACCAGTACATGTTCGGAGTCGAACCGCAGATCCGACACCTTCAGGCGCCAGCCGAGGATGTCCAACGATTCCCCGAGTGCGGCGGTCGACGCTTCATACGTGCGGCCCGGTTGATCGGATGCGCAGCCCGCGGTGACGGCGAGAAGTACCGCCATCACCGCCGCGATCAGCGCCCGCACCGGCACAAGAATTCTGTTCTAAGTTCTCCCACGACCTTTTCCCACTGCTTTTGTCATGGCGCGCACCAGGTTTCGTGGAACCATCCGGCCCCCGGTGGTGAGCACCTTGTACTGCAGGCCGGGCACGATGACCACCTTGCCGGCGGCCACGTCGGCCAGGCAGTCGCGCACCACGTCCTCGACCTGCAGCCACAGGAACGACGGTGTGCCCGCCATGTCGATGCCCGCGCGGGCATGAAACTCGGTGTGGACGAACCCCGGGCACAGCGCGTGTACGCCAACCCTGGTGCCGCCCAGTCCGTTCGCCAGCCCCTCGGTGAACGAGACGACCCAGGCCTTGGAGGCCGAATATGTCGATCCGCGGCCGGGCACCAGCCCGGCGACACTGGCCACGTTGATGACGGTGCCGCTGCCCGCCTCGATCATCGCCGGCAGCGCGGCGTGCGTCAGCTCCATCACCGCGGTGACGTTGACATCCAGTTGGGCCTGCAATTGGGCGAGATCGGCGGTCCAGAACTCACCGGAGGTACCGAAGCCGGCGTTGTTCACCAACACCTGCACACCGGCGCGCAACCGGTCGGCGACCTTGGCCCGGTCGGGGGCGCACGCCAGGTCGGCGGGAAGCACTTCGACGTCTACGCCGGCCTCGTCGTGCAGTTCGGCAGCGAGTTGTTCCAGCCGGGCGCCGTCCCGCGCCACGAGGACGAGGTCATAGCCGTCGCGCGCGTACCGGCGGGCGAACCCGGCACCGAGGCCCGAGGTTGGTCCAGTGATCAGCGCGACGGGGCGAGGCATGCCGACAGGTTACTGAACTGTTCCGGTGCGCTGGCTAGCGCTGGTAGTGCGGTGCGTGACGGCCGTTGCGTGCCGGCGGCGGGGTCCGACGGACCGCATCCGGACGGCCGGGCTCCTGGCGCGGCTGGGTGTAGCGGCTCACGTCACCACGTCCGGGTGCCGCGTCAGCCCGGCCCGGAGGCAGCTCCCGACGCCCGGCGGGGGTCGGCGCCAACGGGCGGCTGGGCGAGCCTGCGCGACGTGCCAGCGCAGCTTGGCTGCCCTGACCCGACTGCGGTGCCACACCGTTCTGCGGAACCGGCGGCAGTACCCGCAGCAGGTCGTTGAACTGACGCACAGTGCGCAGCCCCTCGTCCCATTGGGCGCGGGTACTCGTGACCGGCATGCTGACGAGCGTCCAGTTCTGCTCGTTCCACATGATCTCGGCGCAATCGGGAGCGGTGTGGGCGAACGTGACCATCCGGCGGTCGCAGGCGCGGCGAGCGGCGTCGAGGTTGGTGGAGTACACCATCCGCGGACCGATCGCGCCGAGCAGCCAGATGTCGCTCTCCCGGGGCTCCTTGATGCCCTTGAGTCGCAGATCGACGACGACGTTCGTGCCGACCTTGCGGTGCAGCGCGATCACCGTTGCCACTTCTTCGATGTCAAAGATGAACACCGCCTCGCCACGGATCTGGCCGAGCACGACGTTCTTGGCCGTGACGTCACCGACGGTCGACATCACCCCGCGCTTCCAGCGCTTGAGGATCTCGTGCGACTCGTGCTCGTAATCGAAGCCATGCGACTTCGCCCACGACTTCCGGCGCCGTCCCAACCCACGTCGACGGTCGATGTCGACGTACAGCAATACGGCCGCACCCACGAAACAGAGTGCGGACAGCGTGAACCAGAGCGGGACCATCGGGCATAGCCTACTTGTTGACGGCGGGAATGCCTCCACCTTGTGAGGTCACAACCCGATTACTGGTGATCAGAGCGCCGTGACCGGGACTCTTCGAGGTACGTGACGATCGCGTTTGTGAGCCCTCGCCTGGCGACATCGAGGTCTGTATATGTGCCGAGTTGCCGCTCAGAGGTGATACCGCGCATCGCGCCGGGGATGAACGAGGCAACTTCACGTACCCGCTCGGGGTCCACGTCGAGGTCGGCAAAGGCCTGCTGACAGGTCTGCAGCCAGCTGTGCCCCCATGACGACAGCTCGGCGGCGGTCTTCGGATAGAGCCGTTCGAGTTCGGCATGGTCCCGTGGCAGCGCCGCGCGCAGATTCTCGATCGCCCGCGAATCGCTGGCGGTCAACCCGTCATAGAGCAGGTCGATGATGCCGGCGACGCGCTCACGCAGCGGCGCGCTGTCGTGACGGTGGCTCAGCATGCCCGCACGGCGCTCGGCGGTGCGCTGCAGGACCGCAGCCCAGAACCCGTCGATATCGCCGAACTGGTATTTCACCGCACCCCAGGTGGCGCCGATGTCTTTGGCGATCCGGTTGGCCGAGACCGCCCCCGGATCGCCGGTTGCCAGCGCCTTGCGCGCGGCCTCCAACATGCTCTCCCGGGTGGCTTCACCGCGCCGATTGGTTCGGCGCGCGCTCACCTCGGTCATCTCAGGAGATTACCTCAATTTCACAGAACCCTCTTTCAAAGTTTCACAGAACCTCCTACGATTCGCGTCATGGCAAAACCACCGTTGTCGATGAAACCGACGGGATGGTTCCAGGTCGCCTGGTCGGACCAGGTCAGCGTGGGTGCGGTGCACGCCATGAAGTACTTCGGCGAGGAGATGGTCGCCTGGCGCGCCGAATCCGGGGCCGTCACCGTCATGAACGCCTACTGCGAGCACCTCGGCGCGCACCTCGGCTTCGGCGGTCACGTCGTCGGCGAGACCATCCAGTGCCCGTTCCACGGCTGGCAATGGAATGCCGAGGGCCGCAACGTCTGCATCCCGTACCAGGACCGGCCCAACCGCGGCCGCCGGATGCGCACCTACCCCGTCGTCGAACGCAACGAGGCCATCTATGTCTGGCACGACATCGAAGGGCGTGAGCCGTTCTTCGAAGCGCCGGATGTGTTCGCGTCCTTCGGTGACGGCAGCACCGCCGCCGACTACTACCCCCAGCAGCGGTTGTTCCGCGGGGGGCTCGAGCTGCATCCGCAGTACGTGCTGGAGAACGGCGTCGACTTCGCGCACTTCAAATTCGTGCACCAGACCCCGATCGTGCCGGTGTTCACCCGCCACGACTTCGCCGCGCCGATCTCCTACGTCGACTTCACCATCACGTTCGAGGGCGACGATCAACAGTCGATCGATGATGTGCGCAGCGGCGTCGAGGCGATCAACGGCGGTCTGGGCATCGCGGTGACCAAGAGCTGGGGAATGATCGACAACCGCACCATCTCGGCGGTCACCCCCGTCGACGATTCGACCTCCGACGTGCGGTTCACGGTCTACATCGGCCGAACCCCCGGCAAGGACAGTCCCCGGGCTGCCCAGCGCGCCACCGATTTCGGCGACGAGGTGATCCGCCAGTTCACCCAGGACATCCACATCTGGTCACATCAGCGCTACTCCGATCCTCCGGCGCTGGCCACCGCCGAGTACGAGGGCTTCACCGCAATCCGCAAGTGGGCCATGCAGTTCTATCCAGACGGTCGGGGCGGTAGTGCCGCAGACCTGTCGCTTATACGGAAGGCAGACACCCTATGACCGAGAAGATCCGCGTTTTCCAGGTGGCGACCGGCAACGTCGGCACCGAGATGATCAAGCGCATCGGCAAGCGACCCGACCTGGAACTTGTCGGATTGCATTGCTACACAACGGAAAAGGTGGGCCGCGATGCCGGTGAGATCGCCGGCATCGATCCGATCGGGGTGACCGCGACGGGCTCGATCGACGAGATCATCGCCGCCAAGCCTGACGTATTGACGTTCCACGGTGTCTTTCCGGATGAGGACCTCTACGTGAAAGTCCTTGAGGCCGGGATCAACATCGTCACCACCGCCGACTGGATCACCGGCTGGCACCGCGACACCAACCACCCGCATCCGTCCGGCAAGCCGGTGTCTCAGCTGCTGGCCGAGGCGTGCGCGAAGGGTGGGTCGACGTTCTACGGCACCGGGATGAACCCCGGCGTCAACCAGATCCTGGGCGTGGTGTGCTCGGCCGACGTCGCCGAGATCGAGAACGTCACCACCATCGAATCCGTCGATGTGTCATGCCATCACAGCAAGGACACCTGGATCGAGGTCGGCTACGGCCTGCCCGTCGACGATCCGTCGATCCCGGCCAAATTGGAGAAGTACACCCGGGTCTTCGCCGACAGCGTGCTGATGATGGCCGACTGCTTCGGGCTGGAACTCGACGAGGTCAAGTTCAGCTACGAGCTCGGCGCCTGCACCAAGGATGTCGACCTGGGCTGGTACACGCTGCCCAAGGGATCGCTGGGCGGCAACTACATCAAGTACCAGGGCATGGTCGACGGAGTGCCGCGCGTCGAAACCCACCTGGAATGGCAGATGACCCCGCACACCGATCCGAGCTGGGATATCAAGGGCTGCTACATCACCCAGATCAAGGGCGATCCGTGCGTTTACAACAAGCACATGATCTTCCCGAAACCCGGTGTGGACCTGTCCGATCCGGCCTCGTTCGCCTCGATCGGCATGACCGTGACCGGCCTGCCCGCACTCAACGCCATCGCGTCGGTGGTCAAAGCACCGCCGGGACTGTTGACGAGCGCCGACGTGCCGCTGCGCGGATTCGCCGGCAGGTTCAACATCTGACGGCTGGGAACATCGCGGCCGCGAGCTCCAGAATCTCCGGGCGGTCCGCGGGCAGAAGAAATCCGGCCTCGATTGTCCGGTCAAGCGCATCGGTGAAGCGGTCGAGATATTCGTCGACGCCGTCGGGGTAGAGCTCGCACAGCCTCGCGGCGTCGAACACCTCGCCCGACCCGAAAAGGAAGGACATGTGGCTCTCGTCCTTCGCGAGTCCCGACGTCCGCGCGATCGGGACATCGACCCACGGCGTGCGGACTCCGCCCTCGGCGAGCCCGTTCGCATCCAGGACGAGTCCCGGCGGGTCGCCTCCGGTCAAGGCGATCGGCGGTGCGCTCGGCGCGGGAGTGCCGGTGTGAACCCAGGTATTGAGTGCGGCGATCGCGGCCTGCAGCGCATAGTGATGTTGGGGAGCGAAGTTGATGTAGTACGACAGTCGCGTGCCCATCAGCTCATTTGTGGGTGCGTACGCCGCGACGATGTCGGCCAACGGCGTGGACCCGTCATCGATGAAACCGACGCGGATGGTGTAGTTGTCAGCGTGCGCGGTCCCCGGCACCTCCCAGGCCCGCAGAAACTCGTTGTCCGCCTGCCGCGCAGCGTGATAGCCCACGCGGAAGCCCCCGACGATATCCGTCTCGGCGAGCACGGTGAGCACTGGAACACGCAGATCCGGGCGGAAGGGCACGGCCACATCCGACCTGGCCTCGTCGAAGACGTCGGTGTCGTCGAGGGGTGCGGCGCTGCCGAATCGCGAATGCACCAGAAAGCCGTCATACGTGGCGGCGCTCGGGTCCACGGCGTTGACGTACGTCGTCAGGAATGCCGCGGATTGCGACTCACCCACCGCCAGAACGGTCTCCGGGCGCAGACCGTGGATCGCGCCATCGCGGATCAGACGGCCGATCTGGGTGAAGATGTCGTAGGCGAAGGCGTCTCCCGGGTGGTTTAGCTCGGAATAGCGCTGCGGGTCTTGTGCTTTCAATGACATCTCGGCGCCGACAAGGCTCGTTCCGCCCTGGATGCCGACCTGTTGGACCGAGACCGCCACGTAGGTGTAGCCCGCACGGGCGATCTCCCGATGCGCCATGAACCAGACCGCGGGCGCGTCGATCCCGCCGCTGACATTCAGCCACTCGACGATCACGGTGCCGTTGGAGTTCGCCGCATCCGTGGGCGAGATGACGACGATGCGGGTGGTGTAGTCCGCCTCGGACGGCACGGTGTCCGAATAGGACCTGGCCGTTCCGGACACGAAGAACTCCTCGGCGCCGTAACCCAGGTCGGCCAGGCGATAGGCACCGAGGAGCAGATTGGGTTTACCGGGGACCTTGGTGATCACCCGCCCATCTTTGCGCGAGCGGAAACAAAAGTGCCCAATTCCGATGGGAATTGGGCACTTTTGTGTCTTCCGTCAGGCTGGCTCAGCCCAGAACGAGGCTTTCGCCATCCGCGCTGACGTTGACCGGCACCACATCACCGTCGTGCACCTCGCCGGCCAGCAGCATCTTCGCCAACTGGTCGCCGATGGCCTGCTGCACCAGGCGGCGCAGCGGACGGGCACCGTAGAGCGGGTCGAAACCACGCTCTGCCAGCCAGGTCTTGGCGGGCAGCGACACCTCGAGGGTGAGCCGGCGCTGCGCCAGCCGCTTCTGCAGCTGTTGCAGCTGGATGTCGACGATCGACACCAGCTGCTCGGGGTTGAGCGCGTCGAACATGATCACGTCGTCGAGCCGGTTGATGAACTCCGGCTTGAACGCCGCCCGCACCGCGGCCATCACCTGCTCCTCTGTGCCACCGGCACCCAGGTTGGAGGTCAGGATCAGGATCGTGTTGCGGAAGTCGACCGTGCGACCTTGGCCGTCGGTCAACCGGCCCTCGTCGAGCACCTGCAGCAGCACGTCGAACACGTCCGGGTGCGCCTTCTCGATCTCGTCGAACAGGACCACCGTGTAGGGACGCCGGCGCACGGCCTCGGTCAGCTGACCACCCTGGTCGTAGCCGATGTACCCCGGAGGCGCACCGACCAGCCGAGCCACCGAGTGCTTCTCGCCGTACTCGCTCATGTCGATGCGGACCATCGCACGCTCGTCGTCGAACAGGAACTCCGCCAACGCTTTTGCGAGCTCGGTCTTACCGACACCGGTCGGGCCCAGGAACATGAACGAACCTGTCGGCCGGTTGGGGTCGGCCACCCCGGCCCGGCTGCGGCGCACCGCATCCGACACCGCGGTCACCGCCGCCTTCTGGCCGATGACGCGCTTGCCCAGCTCCTCCTCCATGCGCAGCAGCTTGGCGGTCTCGCCTTCGAGCATCCGGCCGGCGGGAATGCCGGTCCACGCCTCGACCACGTCGGCGATGTCGTCGGGGCCGACCTCCTCCTTGAGCATCACGTTCTCGCGAGCCTCGGCAACGGGCAGCGCGGCGTCGAGCTTCTTCTCGACCTCGGGGATACGCCCGTAGCGCAGCTCTGCGGCCTTGGCCAGGTCGCCGTCGCGCTCGGCCCGGTCGGCCTCACCGCGCAAGGTGTCCAGTTGCTCCTTGAACTCACGGACGATGTCGATGGCGCCCTTCTCGTTCTGCCAACGAGTCGTGAGCTCCGCGAGCTTCTCCTTGTAGTCGGCCAGCTCACCGCGCAGCTTCTCCAGCCGGTCCTTCGACGCGTCGTCCTCTTCCTTGGACAGCGCCATCTCCTCGATCTCGAGGCGACGGACCAGCCGCTCGACCTCGTCGATCTCGACAGGCCGGGAGTCGATCTCCATGCGCAGCCGGGACGCGGCCTCGTCGACCAGGTCGATGGCCTTGTCCGGCAGGAACCGGCTGGTGATGTAACGGTCACTCAACGTCGCCGCGGCGACCAGCGCGGAGTCGGTGATGCGCACGCCGTGATGCACCTCGTAGCGGTCCTTGAGGCCGCGCAGGATGCCGACGGTGTCCTCGACAGACGGCTCGCCGACGAGCACCTGCTGGAAGCGACGTTCCAGAGCGGCGTCCTTCTCGATGTACTTCCGGTACTCCTCGAGGGTCGTCGCGCCAACCAGTCGCAGCTCACCGCGGGCCAGCATAGGCTTGATCATGTTGCCCGCGTCCATCGCGGACTCGCCGGTGGCACCGGCGCCCACGATGGTGTGCAGCTCATCGATGAACGTGATGACCTGGCCGGCCGAGTTCTTGATGTCGTCGAGGACAGCCTTGAGGCGTTCCTCGAATTCACCGCGGTACTTGGCACCGGCCACCATGGACCCGAGGTCCAGGCTGATGACGGTCTTGTCTCGCAGGCTTTCCGGCACATCACCCGCGACGATGCGCTGGGCCAGGCCCTCGACGATCGCGGTCTTGCCGACGCCGGGCTCGCCGATGAGCACCGGGTTGTTCTTGGTGCGGCGGCTCAGGACCTGTACGACACGACGGATCTCGGTGTCGCGGCCGATGACCGGATCGAGCTTGCCCTCACGCGCGGCGGCGGTCAGGTCGGTGGAGTACTTCTCCAACGCCTGGTAGCTGCCCTCGGGGTCGGGGCTTGTGACGCGCGCGCTGCCGCGCACCTTGGTGAACGCCTCACGCAGCGCCTGCGGCGACGCGCCATGGCCCGTCAGCAGCTTGGCTACCTCGGAATTTCCGGTGGCCAGGCCGACCATCAGGTGCTCGGTGGAGACGTACTCGTCGTCCATCTCGGTGGCGAGGTGCTGCGCCGTCGTGATCGCGGTGATCGACTCGGGCGACAGCTGCGGCTGCGAGCTGGATCCACTCGCACTCGGCAGGCGACCGACTATGCGCTCGGCTTCTGCGCGAATGGTTGCGGGCTCAACTCCGACCGCCTCCAGCAGTGGTGCGGCGATACCGTCGTTCTGCGTCAGCAACGCCATCAACAAATGGGCGGGGGTGATCTGCGGATTGCCTGCGGCGGTCGCCGCCTGCAACGCCGAGGTCAGCGCCGCCTGGGTCTTCGTGGTCGGGTTGAACGAGTCCACGACACCTCCCCTTCTGTGTCTATCCACGGCCATTTCGGCTACGTGGAAAATGCTTGTCGCGATGTACAACGTAGTCAAGGTTGAGTCTGTTCCGCTCAACTTTAAAAATTTTTCCCGGGCAGACTTGGTCGCGTGCACATCGCCCTCGTCGCCGCATCCGCTCCCAGCCACATGTACCCGCATTTGGCGGTGGTTCACGAGTTGACGCGCCGCGGCCATCGGGTGAGTTACCTGGTCAGCGGCCACCTGAGCGGGCTGGTTCGCCCGACCGGCGCCGACGTCATCGCCTGCACCTCGGTGCTGCCGGGGGCGCCCGGCGCGCCGGAGTCCTTCGCCGAAGCCGACCCGGTGGCCGGCATGCGGATGTTCCTCGACGAGGCGGTGCATGTCCTGCCGCAGGTTCACGCGGCCCTCGACGCCGACCGACCCGACCTCATGCTCTACGACATCGGCGGCATGGCCGGCCCGGTGGCTGCGGAGCAATGGGGCGTGCCGTCAGCTCAGCTGTCCCCGAGCGAGGTGGCCTGGGAGGGCTACCACGACGACATGGCCGAGATACTCGATCCCATTCTCAACAGCCCAAGCGGCCTGGCCTACCGCCAGATGTTCGATGACTGGCTCACCGATTCGCGATCAGGGTTGACGTTCGACGACGTAACCGGTGTGCCGCGACGTTGTCTGGCACTGATCCCCCGCGTCATGCAACGGAACGCCGACCGGGTCGGTGACCGCTACCGGTTCGTGGGGCCGTGCATCGATCCACGTCGCGCAGGTCCGCGTGACTGGACCCCGCCGAACGGCGACGGCCCGCTGGCCCTACTCGCCTTCGGCACTGCCTACACGGAACGAGCCGATGTATACCGCAACGTGATCGAGGCACTGAACGGACAGGGTTGGCGGCTGGTGCTGTCCACCGGCCGCGCCAAGGCCGACGATCTGGGCCCGGTACCTGATTGGGTTCAGCTGCGTGAATCCGTTCCCCAGCCGGCAGTGCTGCAATTGGCCGACTGTTTCATCACCCACGCCGGCATGGGTTCGTGCACCGAGGGGTTGTGGTTCGGGGTGCCGATGGTGGCGATTCCGCAGGCCGTCGATCAGCCGGCCAACGGCGCGCGCCTGGAGACGATCGGCGTCGGCCGTCACCTGTCGGACCTTCGGCCCGGTGCGGACGAGATCCGCGACGCCGTACTCGGTGTCGTGGCCGATCGACAGATCCGGCGCAACCTCGACACCATCCGCGCGGAGATCCACGCTCACGGCGGGCCGGGACATGCCGCCAACGCAGTTGAGGACATCGCGGCCGGATATTGGTGAGCGTTGCTAGGTTTTGCTCATGACGGAAAGCTGGGGCTCGGTTTTCGCCGAACTCATCCCGCTGGCACTGGTGGTGGCGCTGTCGCCGCTGTCCATCATTCCGGCGGTGCTCGTGCTGCACACACCGCGTCCCCGGCCGACGGGCCTGTCCTTTCTCGCCGGGTGGTTTCTCGGCCTGGCCGCGCTGACCGCGATCTTCGTCGGCGTGTCCGGCCTGTTCGGCCGGCTCGACGAACCTCCGACGTGGGCGTCGTGGTTACGCATCGCGGTCGGCGTCGCCTTGATCGCCTTCGGCGCGTATCGCTTTCTCACCCGGGCAAAGTCAGAGCACAGCCCCAAGTGGATGGCTAGCCTGAGCAAGCTGACGCCCGTGAAGGCCGGAGCTGCCGGCGCCGTACTCACCGTGGTGAACCCCAAGGTGCTGTTCATCTGTGCGGCAGCAGGATTAGCCATCGGTAGCGCCGGCCTCGGTCAACCCGGGGTGTGGGCAGCGGGGCTCTACTACGTGGCGTTCGCGGGGTCGACGGTGGCCCTGCCGATCCTCGCTTACGCGGTATCGGGTGATCGTCTCGATCCCACACTGGCCCGACTCAAGGAATGGATGGAACGCAACCACGCAGTCTTGGTTGCGGCGATTCTCGTGGCGATCGGCCTCCTCGTGCTCTACAAGGGAATTCACGCCCTATAGACGACGTTTTCGGCGCGGATCGGGCTACGGTGTGCGCATGTCCGAATCCGGTTTCGGTGATTTCGAATTCGAGCGGAAGTTCTTTGTCCGCGAATTGCCCGCGGTGGCAGCATCAGATCCGATGCCTGCCCTCATCGTGCAGGCATATCTGTTCGCATCCGATGGATACGCGGTGCGCGTCCGGGTACAAGGGCCTGCGCCCGCAGAATTGGATGCCACTCCCGCCGAGCTCGTAGAAGCCTTGGGCGACGAATCGCTGGGGACCATGACCGCCAAAGGTCCTGCCGTCGGCGGCACCCGCTACGAGGCCGAACGCGAACTCGATCCATCGGTCGCGGGGCAGATCGTCGGCCGATCGGAACATGTCGTCGCGAAGATTCGCTACTCGATATGGCTGGGCGAGGACGGCTGGATCATCGACCAATTCCTTGGGCGAAACGCACCACTACTGCTCTCCGAAGTCGAGCGCGGCGGCCCGGTGGTCGATCTCGCCATTCCCTCTTTCTGCGCTTCCGAGGTATCCGAGGATGACCGGTTCCGCAACGAATACCTGGCGCACTTTCCATTCGGCACCTGGGCCGACGAGTATCGGCTTGAGCTCGACCGCCGCGGCCCTACCTTTGTGGATACCTTGGGCCAGAATCAGTTCGAGGGCACCTGAATTCACGCGCCGTAGGGCTGCTGCGGGCCGCGGCCCTGGCTGGCGGCGTAGTGCATCGCATTCTGCACCGTGCCGAGCATGCCCTGGTAGACAGCGATCTGGTGGTTGGCTTCGTCGTAAACTTCACGAGCCGGCCCAGGCGCCGGCCGGATATTCGTACCGCGCTGGCGCTGGTAGATCTCAATGACCCGCTCGCACCTGGCTCCTTCGGCTGCCAGCTGATCGTAGGGCGCTTCGAAGAGACGATATTTCGGCCAACGAATCCAGAACAATTCGGAGTCGATGTACAGCCGCGCCCCGTTCAGCAGCCAACTGATCCCCCGCGGCTGACGGAATCAAGGCGATAGCAACGAACACCACGGCAATGACGGCGGATATCGCCAGACCGACAACCAAGTACGTAACGAAGCTCTTGGGTTCATGTGATGCGTCAGCGAGCACTTGGTCGACCATCTTCTGGCTTCTCACCTGTGGATTCTCGGAGTGGACCGATGCATCGAGACGGCGTTTACCGCGCTCGGGAAGTGACAGCGTTCATCGCATTGACCACCGTGGTGATCCAGCCACGCAGAGCCGCGATTTGGGCGTCAAAGTCACCGCGTCGCCCTCGGCCGTCGCTGTCGCGTCGCTGTTCCAGAACGAAAATGATGCGCCAGCACCGCTCCGCCTCTGCTTTGAGGTCAGCATAGGGCGCCTGCCACAGCTGCTGGGCCGGCCATTGCGACCTGAACTGCACCGACTCGGTCCTGAGCCGTACTTCCTGCGCCCCCAACTGAGCGGACCCTCTCCGACCGACCCAAAAGTGCATCAGTGCAAAGGTCGTGCCGATCACAGCGAAGAAGGTCAACACGCCGAACCATTCCCCGGGAGTACTCGGCAGACGCCCCCGCGCCACAAACTCCACCGTCAGCGTGTCCCCTCGCACGACCACAGCCTAGCCAGGAAGTTCCGGTCACCTGGGGGGTTGGCCCTAC
Organism: Mycobacterium sp. DL99; assembly: GCF_004762045.1. GTDB lineage: Bacteria > Actinomycetota > Actinomycetes > Mycobacteriales > Mycobacteriaceae > Mycobacterium. Next base: position 835,658 of record NZ_SJOM01000007.1, on the reverse strand, counting down.
CTCAAACCAGGTTCGTGGCGGACATTGCTGCGCCACATGACGGTCGGACTTCCGCTGTTCGGTTGAGGAGAACTCACGCGCCATACCGCGGCGCCTCCTTGCGAGATCGCGTGACTAATCGCCTGGAGTACGGCGCCACGCTTAGCCCGACCACCGCGCCCAGAATGCCGGCGAGTCGGTGCGGACAGCGGTTCGATCGCTCCATCCAGCGCCAGCATGCCGAGCGCCTACAGGGCCCTGGTCTCCGACCAGCAGCACTGACCGCCTAGAGCTCCGGCAGCCCCAGCTCCGCGGCATCCGCCGTGAGGTAGCGGGTCACCGTCGGCGCGAGCAGTCGCACGACCTCTTCACCGTCGAGGGTCGCCATCGGCGGCACCGCCATCACGTAACGCAGCATCGCGGTGCCGACCAGGTTGGATGCGGCGAGCATGGCCCGCAGTCGGGCCTGCTCGCCACCGCCGAGCACGCCTGACACCGCGGCGAGCACGTAATCCTGCATGAACGTTCGAAATGCCACGTGCGCATCGGAATTCGATGTTGCCGACTGCAACATGACCCGCATGCTGGCTGCGGTGTCGGGTGTCTCCCACATCTTCAGGTAGACGCGGACCATGCGCTCGCCGATCTCCTCGGCCGGCCCTTCCAAGGCAGCCACCAGCACGTCGGGATCCAGGATCAGGCGCAGCGATTCCCGGAACAGGTCGGCCTTCGAGCCGAACAGGTAGAGCACCATCGACGCGTCGACGTGCGCATCCGAAGCTATGGCCCGAAGCGTCGTCTTCTCGTATCCCTCGGCCGCGAAGCGCTGCTTGGCCGCGGCCAGCACAGCGTCGCGGGAGACCGGGTCACCCTGGCGACGCCCGCGCCGCGTGACGGTTTTCCCAGGTGAAGCCATACATCGACACTATCATTTCAATGACTGTTGAAAACCGGACTCATCAGGCTTACCCTCACACCAACCGATTAATTCAACATCGGATGAAAAGAGGGAACATGCTCTCGACACAGAGCCCCACGCCCGTCCACCACGCGGCACCCGAACACGAACCACCCGCCGCCCTGCGTGCGGCAGGCATCGTCACCGTGCTGACCATCGCGATCGCCATCGTCGCCATCGCGTTCGCCCTTCCCGCCTCGCGGTCCAAGCCCCACGACATACCGATCGGCGCCGCGGGACCCCAGGCCGCCACCAGTCAGATCGCCGAGCGCCTGGAACAGCAGGCCCCAGGCGCTTTCAAGGTGACCTATTACCCCGGCGAGGACGCCCTGCGCGAGGCGATCCTCAACCGAAACGTCTATGGCGGCATAGCGTTCGGCCCGGAGGGCCCGACCCTGCTGACCGCCACCGGTGGCAGTCCCGCCGTCGCGCAACTGCTCACCCAGATCGGCAACGGCATCGCCACACACTCGGGGGTTGCCCTGCACACCGAGGACCTGGCCCCGCCCACCACCCAGGATCCGCGCGGAACCGGCCTGGCCGCCTCCGCCCTGCCGATCACGCTGGCCGGGATGCTGCCGGCCAGCGCGCTGGTGCTGATACTGCGGCGCGAGGTGTGGACCCGCCTGACCGCCACGATCGTGTTCGCCGCGGTCGCAGGCACCACCGTCGCGGCCCTGCTCCAGTACGTATTCGGCTCGATCGACTCGAACTTCTGGGGCGTGGCCGCGGGCCTGACGCTGGGAATCGCGGCGACCGGTTTGTTCATGCTCGGCCTGGGCTCGATGTTCGGCAAGGTCGGCCTGGCCGCGGGCGCCGCACTGGCCCTGTTGCTGGGCAACCCGCTGTCCGGGCTGACGTCCGCACCGGAGGTGCTGCCCACCGGCTGGGGCCAGCTCGGGCAGCTGTTGCCCCAGGGCGCCACCGCCACGCTGCTGCGATCCACCGCATACTTCGGCGGCGCGGGCGCGGACCTGGCGATCATCGTGCTCAGTTGCTGGGCCCTCGCCGGGGTGACGTTGGTGATCATCGCAGGATTGCGGCGGCCTGAGCGCACCACGCCTAGACTGCGACTCCGTGGGACTCGATGACCGTCAAGCACTGGAGACGCTCCAGCACGCTGTCGACCCCGAGCAGGGCTCCGCGACGCTGATCCGCAACTTCTACACCCGGTGGTTCGCCACCGACCTCTCGGCCCGCGATCTGTTCCCTCCCGACATGGACAGCCAGCGCGATGTCTTTGCCCGCGCCCTGACCTGGCTGTTCGGGGAGTTGATCGCCCAGCGCGCCGAGGAGCCGGTGGCATTCCTGGCTCAGCTCGGCAGAGATCACCGCAAATACGGTGTGACGCAGAGCCATTACGACTCCATGCAGGATGCGCTCTACAACGCATTGCGCGGTCACCTCGAGTCCGAATGGGACGAACGACTGGCCGAGGCCGCCCACGATGCCGTGGCCCTGATCATCGGGGTGATGCGCGGGGCGGCCGATGCCGAGGACTCCCCCGCCTACTGCGACGGCACCGTCATCGAGCACCACCGGGTCACCCGCGACGTCTCGGTGATCCGGCTGCAACTCGACCAGCCGCTGTTCTACCACCCCGGCCAGTACGTCACCGTCCAGGTGCCGCAGTGGCCGCGCCGGTGGCGCTATCTGAGCCCGGCCGTCCCCGCCGACCGGTCCGGGGGCATCGAGTTCCACATCCGGTCGGTCCCCGGCGGCATGGTGAGCACCGCGATCGTCGCCGAGACCAAGATCGGGGACCGCTGGCGCCTGTCCAGCCCGCACGGCGGATTGCACGTCGACCGCGACGGCGAGGACGTGCTGATGGTGGCGGGCAGCACGGGCCTGGCCCCACTGCGCAACATCATCATGGACATGTCGCTGCACGGCGAGAATCCGCGTGTGCACCTGTTTTTCGGTGGCCGTTATCCGTGCGACCTGTACGACCTGAAGACGCTGTGGCACATCGCTTCCACGAATCCGTGGCTGTCGGTGACCCCGGTGTCCGAATACAGCACCGATCCGCCCTGGGCGGGCCAGTATCCCAACGTTCAGCCGCCGCGCGGCCTGCACGTCCGGCAAACCGGAACCCTGGCCGAAGTGGTGACCAGGTACGGCAACTGGGGCGATCGGCAGATCCTCGTCTGCGGCGGCCCGGACATGGTCACCGTCACCAAAGCCGCCCTGGTCGAGCGGGGAGCGCCGGCCGACCGCATCCAGCACGACCCGCTGACCCGCTGACCCGTGCCAGACTGGCGCCATGGCCGAGGTTCAACCCGTCACCCTGCATGACCCCTCGTCGTCGCTGACCGCCACCTACGTTCCGGAGGCGGGGATGATCTGCACCTCGCTGGCGGACAAGGACACCGACGTCGAATACCTGGGCCAGCGGCGCGGGCTGCAGGCTTACCTCACCGACGGTAAGACGATGGGAATCCCGATCCTCTACCCGTGGGCAAATCGCTTGAGCGCCAACGAGTACCGCGTCGACGACACCGCGGTGCACTTGACCCCCGGGGTCAACGGCGTCCGCGCCGACGCGCACGGGGCGCCGATGCACGGCGTGCTCGCCGCCAATCCGGACTGGCAGGTGATCGAGAAGTCCGAGAACACACTGGCAGCCGCACTGGACTGGGGCGCCGAACCGGGCCTGCTGGCGACGTTCCCGTTCCCCCACCGCCTGACCATGGCGGTGACGCTGGCCGATCGGACCCTCACCGTGTCCACGACGGTGGCGCCGACCGCCGAGCAGCCGGTGCCGCTGTGCTACGGCTACCACCCGTACGTGATGATTCCCGATGTGCCCCGCCAAGATTGGCAGCTACAGACCCCGACCATGCGGCATCTACTCGTGGATGACCGGGGCCTGCCCACCGGCGAATCCCGGGAGTGGCCGGGTGGGGCGAGACGCCTGGGCACCACCGAACTCGACGACGGTTTCGACGACGTGCCCCGGGGTGCTGTGTTCACACTGTCCGGTGGCGGCCACCGGGTCGACGTCACCTTCGACGAGGGTTATACCGCCGCACAGCTTTTCGCGCCGGGCAGCGACAACGTGGTGGGCATCGAGCCGATGGCCGCACCCACCGACGCGTTGCGCCGGGGGAAATACATGATGGCCGCCCCCGGAAATCCGGAGACGGCCACCTTTTCGATCAGAGTCGGCTAACGCGCGCCTCGGCTACGGCCTATGTCGCCGCCGAGCGGCTCCGGGCTGCCACAGCACCACCGCTTTGGATGCCACCGAAACGTCGCGGCGCTGATCACTGAGTTGTTCGACCTGCTGGGTCAGCTCGGAAACCCGTGTGCGCAACGCATCAACCTGATTGGTCAGCTCGATGATGCGCTTGATCCCGGCGAGGTTGACGCCCTCGTCCTGTGACAACCGCTGCACCTCACGGAGCAGGTCGACGTCACGCTCGGAGTAGCGGCGCCCGCCGCCGGAACTGCGCTGCGGGCTGACCAGGCCGAGCCGGTCGTATGTGCGCAGGGTCTGCGCGTGCATACCGGCCAGCTCGGCGGCCACCGAGATCAAAAACGTGCGGGCTTCGTCTTTGCGCTGACTCATATGTTGCCTGCCCATCCGGCCCGCGGATCGAATCCGCTGGCTCGTTCGGCTTTCGCATATGCCTCCAGCGCCTCTGCCGCTTCACCTTCCAGGTTCGGCGGCACCGCGACCTTCACCGTGACCAGCAGGTCACCGTGGCCGCCGGAGCGTTTGGGCACCCCGCGTCCGCGCACCCGCAGGATCCGGCCGTCGGAGGTGCCCTTGGGCACCCGCACACCGACCTTGCCGTCCAGGGTGGGAACGGAAAGCGTTGTCCCCAGAGCCAACTCGTGGAAGCTGACCGGAACGCTGACGGTCAGGTCGTCGCCGTCACGCCCGAACACCTTGTCCGGACGCACATGCACGGTGACGTAGAGGTCGCCCGAGGGCGCACCCCTTAGCCCGGCTTCACCCTGGCCGGCCAGCCTGATGCGCTGACCGTCCTCGACACCCGGTGGGATCCGCACGTTGATCGTGCGGGTCCGGGTGGTGACGCCGGTGCCCTGACATTCGTCGCAGGGGTGCTCGATGATCGAGCCGCTGCCCCGGCATTCGGTGCAGGGCTCGGAGAATCCGAACGCCCCCTGGTTGCGGTTGACCACACCCGAGCCGTTGCAGTTCGGGCACACCTTGGGGCTGGTGCCCGGCCGCGCACCGCTGCCATGGCAGTTGGTGCACGGTGCCGGGCTGGTCAGCCGCAGCGGCATGGCCACGCCCTTCGTGGCTTCCAGGAAGGACAACTCAGTTTCGGTTTCCAGGTCGTTGCCCCGACGCGGCCGGCTCGGGCGCGGTTGTGCACCACGCCCGAACAGCCCGCCGAAGAGGTCACCGATGTTTGCGCCGCCACTCTGGCCGGCAGCGTCGAACAGGTCGCCCAGGTTGAATTCGGCTCCGTCGGAACCGAATCCGCCACTGAAGTTCCCGCCCGGGTTGAACCGACGCCCACCCCCGGCGAACAGCCGGCGGGTCTCGTCATACTCCTTGCGCTTCGCGGGGTCCGACAGAACACTGTTCGCCTCGGAAACCGCCTTGAACCGCTCGGCCGCTCCCGCATCAGGATTGCGGTCGGGATGCAGTTCGGAGGCCAGTTTCCGGTAGGCCTTCTTGATCTCGTCGGCGCTGGCGTCAGAGGAGACGCCGAGTTCTTTATAGAAGTCCTTCTCGACCCACTCGCGTTGGGCCATGCGCCACCTCCTTACCTCTTCTCTCTAGTTGGATGGACTAATTGTCTGATTCTGCGGCCTGATCGCCGGTGGCGTCAGTGTTATCTGCCGTCTGTGCACCAGCTTCGGCCTCGGGCACCGTGTCGACCACGCCGACGAGGGCGTGCCGGATCACCTGGTCACCGATCTTGTAGCCCCGGCGCATCACGGTCCCGACCACGGGATGAGTGCCCTCCCCCTCGTGCTGCACAGCCTCGTGCAGCGACGGGTCGAACTCGTCACCCTCCACGCCGAATCCGGAAAGACCCTGTCCTTCAAGGGCACCGACGAGCTTGTCGGCGACCGACTTGAGCGGTCCGGATTCCAGGTCACCGTGGCTGCGGGCGCGGTCCAGGTCGTCGAGGACACCCAGCAACTGAGTGATGACGCCCGCCTTGGCCCGGTCAGCCGTGACCTGCTGATCACGCAGAGCCCGTTTGCGGTAGTTGTCGTATTCGGCCTTCACGCGTTGCAGCGTGGCCTTGAGCTCGGCAACCTCGTCGCTCTCGCTCGCCGACTCTCCAGCGGCGGAGGCGGCCGACGCCGGCCCACCTGGGGCCGGCGCCTGCTCACGAACCTCACCGGTGTCGGGATCGATGCGCCGTTTGTCGGTGATGGTCACCGGCTCGTGCGAATCGTTCTCGCTCACTTGGTCTCCTGGTCGTCGTCGACAACCTCGGCGTCCACCACGTTGTCGTCCGCGGCGGCCGAAGCACCGTCTCCACCGGCGGCCTGCTCGGCCTGGGTGGCCTCGTAGATCGCCTGGCCGAGACCCTGGGACTCGACACCGAGCTTCTCCATGGCCGCCTTGATCGCCGAGATGTCGGTGCCTTCCAGCGCCGACTTGGCCTCGGCGATGGCACCGTCGACCTTGGCCAAGGTGTCCTCGGGAACCTTCGATCCGCCTTCAGCCTCGCGCTGCTCCTTGACGAACTTCTCCGTCTGGTAGACCAGCGACTCGGCCTGGTTGCGGACGTCGGCCTCTTCGCGACGCTTCTTGTCCTCCTCGGCGTGCGCCTCGGCGTCCTTGATCATCCGGTCGATCTCTTCCTTGGACAGGCCGGAGCCTTCCTGGATCTTGATCGTGTTTTCCTTGCCGGTGCCCTTGTCCTTGGCGGTGACGTGCACGATGCCGTTGGCGTCGATGTCGAAGGTGACCTCGATCTGCGGGACACCGCGGGGGGCCGGCGGGATACCGGTCAGCTCGAAGGAACCGAGCAGCTTGTTGTGCGCGGCGATTTCACGCTCACCCTGGAAGACCTGGATCTGCACCGACGGCTGGTTGTCGTCAGCGGTGGTGAAGGTCTCCGACCGCTTGGTCGGGATGGTGGTGTTGCGCTCGATCAGCTTGGTCATCACGCCACCCTTGGTTTCGATACCGAGGGACAGCGGGGTGACGTCAAGCAGCAGAACGTCTTTCACCTCGCCCTTGAGCACGCCGGCCTGCAGCGCAGCGCCCACCGCGACAACCTCGTCGGGGTTGACGCCCTTGTTGGGCTCCTTGCCGCCGGTCATTTCCTTGACCAGCTCGGTGACCGCGGGCATACGGGTCGAGCCACCCACCAGAACCACGTGGTCGATCTCGCCGACGGAGATGCCGGCGTCCTTGATCACCGACTGGAACGGCTGACGGGTGCGGTCGAGCAGATCCTGAGTGATCTTCTGGAACTCGGCGCGGGTCAGCTGCTCGTCGAGGAACAGCGGGTTCTTGTCGGCGTCGACGGTGATGTAAGGCAGGTTGATCGAGGTGCTCTGCGAGGAGCTGAGTTCGATCTTGGCCTTCTCCGCGGCTTCGCGCAGCCGCTGCATCGCCATCTTGTCCTTGGTCAGGTCGATGCCGCTGGTGGCCTTGAACTTGTCGACCAGCCACTCGACGATCCGGTCGTCCCAGTCGTCGCCACCGAGGTGGTTGTCACCGGAGGTGGCTCGCACCTCGACGACACCGTCGCCGATCTCCAGCAGCGAGACGTCGAACGTACCGCCACCGAGGTCGAAGACCAGGATGGTCTGTTCCTTGCTGCCCTTGTCCAGGCCGTAGGCCAGGGCGGCCGCGGTGGGCTCGTTGACGATGCGCAGGACGTTGAGGCCGGCGATCTGGCCGGCTTCCTTGGTGGCCTGGCGCTGGGCGTCGTTGAAGTACGCGGGCACGGTGATGACGGCGTCGGTGATGTCCTCACCGAGGTACGCCTCGGCGTCGCGCTTGAGCTTCTGCAGCACGCGAGCGCTGATTTCCTGCGCCGTGTAGTTCTTGCCGTCGATCTCGACGGTCCAATCGGTGCCCATGTGACGCTTGACCGAACGGATGGTCCGGTCGACGTTGGTCACCGCCTGGTTCTTGGCGGGCTGACCGACCAGCACCTCGCCGTTGCGCGCGAACGCGACGACGGACGGAGTGGTCCGGGAGCCCTCGGAGTTCGCGACGACGACGGGGTCGCCGCCTTCCAGGACCGCGACGCATGAGTTGGTGGTCCCGAGGTCGATGCCGACCGCACGAGCCATGGTGTTGCCTCCTGTTAGAGATAAGGGGTCTGAGCGGACTGCGCTCAAGCTTGCTCCGGGTAGGCATAGATTGTCAACCCATACTTGAGTCTGTATCGCTCAACTTGCTGTCGATGTGGTCAACGGGGGTTTCCGCGGTTTTGTTCCCAGACGCTGTAGGAAACCCGGTTATCTTGCCGGATCGTCATCAAGCTGTCGGCGGGGCAGCGCCACTAGCCCAGACATGTGGGCGGACGTGAAGCGGCGCTTCACACTCCACAGCGCCAGCCGGGGGCCGGACTGCCCGCTGGTGCTGCGTCTGGCGCGCGCCGGCGGCGACCGAGGAGGTTCGGTCAACTCAATTCGCTCGCCAGACTGTCCAACTACTATTTGAGGCGAGATTCGGGAACAACCGGGATGGGTTTTTGGAGGATCTCGTGACAGCCGAAGCGCCCTTACTGCATGGACTTGAGGCCCGCCGTCCGTTCCCGGCGCGCCAAGGCCCCAAGGGCAATCTGGTCTACAAGCTGTTGACTACCACCGATCACAAGTTGATCGGCATCATGTACTGCGTCGCCTGCTTCATCTTCTTCTTCATCGGCGGTCTGATGGCGCTGCTCATGCGCGCCGAGCTGGCGGCCCCCGGCTTGCAGTTCCTGTCCAATGAGCAGTACAACCAGCTGTTCACCATGCACGGCACGGCGATGCTGCTGTTCTACGCCACCCCGATCGTGTTCGGGTTCGCCAACCTGGTGCTGCCGCTGCAGATCGGTGCGCCCGACGTGGCGTTCCCGCGGCTGAACGCATTGTCGTTCTGGCTGTTCCTGTTGGGCGCGACGATCGCGCTCGCCGGGTTCATCACCCCGGGGGGCGCCGCCGACTTCGGCTGGACCGCCTACTCGCCGCTGACCGACGCGATCCACTCACCGGGCGCGGGCGGTGACCTGTGGATCCTGGGCCTGGCAGTCGGCGGCCTGGGCACCATCCTCGGTGGCGTCAACATGGTCACCACCGTGGTCTGCATGCGGGCGCCGGGCATGACGATGTTCCGGATGCCGATCTTCACCTGGAACATCCTGGTGACCTCCATCCTGGTGCTGATCGCATTCCCGATCCTGACCGCCGCGCTGTTCGGCCTCGCCGCCGACCGCCACCTGGGCGCACACGTCTACGACCCGTCCAACGGCGGCCCGATCCTGTGGCAGCACCTGTTCTGGTTCTTCGGCCACCCCGAGGTGTACATCATCGCGCTGCCGTTCTTCGGCATCGTGAGCGAGATCTTCCCGGTGTTCTCGCGTAAGCCGCTCTTCGGCTACACCACGCTGGTGTATGCGACGTTCAGCATCGCCGCCTTATCGATGGCGGTGTGGGCGCACCACATGTTCGCCACCGGTGCCGTGCTACTGCCGTTCTTCAGCTTCATGACGTTCCTGATCGCGGTGCCGACCGGTATCAAGTTCTTCAACTGGATCGGAACGATGTGGAAGGGTCAGTTGACGTTCGAGACGCCGATGCTGTTCTCGGTCGGCTTCCTGGTCACCTTCCTGCTGGGTGGCCTGTCGGGCGTGATGCTGGCCAGCCCGCCGATCGACTTCCATGTCACCGACTCGTATTTCGTCGTCGCGCACTTCCACTACGTGCTCTTCGGCACCATCGTCTTCGCCACCTACGCGGGCATCTACTTCTGGTTCCCGAAGATGACCGGACGTCTGCTCGATGAACGCCTGGGCAAGCTGCACTTCTGGCTGACCTTCATCGGCTTCCACACCACGTTCCTGGTGCAGCACTGGTTGGGCGCCGAGGGGATGCCGCGCCGCTACGCCGACTACCTGCCCAGCGACGGCTTCACCACGCTCAACGTGATCTCCACGATCGGATCGTTCATCCTGGGTGTCTCGGTCCTGCCGTTCGTGTGGAACGTGTTCAAGAGCTGGCGTTACGGCGAGCCGGTGACGGTCGATGACCCCTGGGGTTACGGCAACTCGCTGGAGTGGGCGACCTCTTGCCCGCCGCCGCGGCACAACTTCACCGAGCTGCCCCGGATCCGTTCGGAGCGACCGGCGTTCGAGCTGCATTACCCGCACATGGTCGAGCGGATGCGTTCCGAGGCCCACGTGGGCCGGGACCATCATCGGGTGAACGTCGAGGCCGAGCTCCATTTCAGCTGATGGGTCGAATCACCGACGAGTTCGATGACTTCCCACAGCGATTTCTTTTGGGGATGGGCGTGGTGCTGCCGGGCAGGTGCTTCTCGCGGGTCATCGCCGCTGTACTCGCCCCCGCCCCGACCGGGTACCGTGCCCCATAATCAAATGCCGCCGGCAGCCCGACAACGTCGTGACATCCGGCGCGGACCTTCGCCCCCACGGGCGCAAGCAGCCACTCGAGGGGGATCGACCGGCGATGTCAGACGAGATGACGACGACCCAACCGAACGTGCCCGAGGACAAGCCTGCGAAGCACGGCTACCAGCGCCGGGCTTTCAGATGGGCCACCCCCGTCGGCGACATCGCCATTGCCATCCGCACCCCGCGCAACCCCCGCCCGCTCGTGCCGAAGCGCTACGACCCCTTCGGAATCGCCGATCGCGCGCTCGATGCCGCGAAGACCAGCATGAAGCTGGCCGCCTGGGGTGAGGAACAGCTGGCCACCCTGGTGAAGAACCGGCTGGAGGCCATCGATTCGGCAGCGACTTCCAGGCCGGTGACGATCGCCACGCCCGAGGAACCGACGTCGGAATCGCTCAACAACAAGATGGACCGGTTGCTGGACCGCGCCCTGGACCAGAGCACCACCGGCAGCCAGGTCGAGCTCTACCACCGCCTGCTCGACCAGTTGGTCGCCGACGAAGCACGGATCATCGGCGCACTGTCGGAGGGCGCGGCTTCGCCGCTGGTCAACGTCTATACCTGGACCCGGGCCCGGACCCCGGGGCAGGCCGTTCTGGAGAACGCCTGCCTGATCGGTCGCACCGCCAATGTGGCGTTGCCTGCCATGGTCCCGCAGTACGTCGGCCATCTGCTGTCACTGGGTCTGGTTGAGACCGGTCCAGAGGATCCGTCGCAGAAAGCGGAGTACGAGGTGCTCATGGCGGAGCCCATGGTGTTGCGGGCGATCAAGAGTGCGTCGCGCGGTCCCCTCACGGCCCGGGTGGACAAGCTGACCCTCACGCTGTCAGGCCTGGGTCGTGGCCTGTGGGAGGCCGCGGTGCAACGGGACGGTTCGTAACCGCATGAGCGGCAGCGAGACATTTCTCGCGATCCAGACCTGGCAGGAGATCAAGGCAGATTTCGGCGTCAATTGGCTGATTTATCTGTCCATGCCGTTCGTCGCCGCCTTCGTCGGGTGGAGCACCAAGATCGTCGCGCTGGAGATGCTGTACCGGCCGATGGAGTTCAAGGGCATCGGCCTGTTCGGTTGGCAGGGCATCGTGCCTCGCCGCGCGGGCAAGGTCGGGTCCAAGACCATTGAGCTGCTCACCCAGAACCTTCTGAAACCCGAAGAGCTGCTGGAGAAGGTCGACGCCAGAGAGGCCGTCGACACTTTGCGCGAGCCGCTGACCCAGGCAGTCGACGAGATCTCCCGCGACATCGCCGAGCAGATCCGCCCCGGGCTGTGGGATTCGCTGCCCGATGCAGCGCGTAAGGCGATCATGTCGCGCGTCCACGAACAGACGCCGAAGATCGTGGAGAAGATGCTCAACGAGATGCGGTCGGACCTGAACCGGTTCGTCGACATCCAGTACCTGGCGGTCACGACGCTGGTCCGGAACAAGGACAAGCTCAACAAGCTGATGCGCGGGCTCGGCGACAACGCGATGGCCTTCGTGCGTCGCAGCGGAATCTATTTCGGGCTCGCGATCGGCGTGGTCCAGATGGTCGCGTGGGCGTTGTTCCAGAATCCGTGGATCATGCCGGCCTTCGGCTTCGGCGTCGGCCTCATCAGTGACTACATCGCGCTCAACATGTTGTTCCGGCCCGTGCAGCCGACGAAGTACCTCGGCTTCATCCCGTTCCAGGGGTTGCTGCATGCCGAGCGCGACAAGATCACCGCGGACTACGCGCGGATCCTCGCCGAGGACCTGTTCTCACCCGAGATCCTGTTCGACGGCGTGCTACGCGGCCCGGGCTCCGACAAGCTGTTCGCGCTGGTGGGCAAGGAGGTCGAAGCAGCCATCGATGCGCAGACCGGCATCGCGACCCCGCTGGTCAAGTTCGCCGTCGGCACGCAGCGCTACAACGCCTTCAAGGACAACATGGTGAAGATGGTGCTCGAACGGCTCCCCACCACGATGGTCGAGGCCCAGGACTACGCCATGCATGCGCTGGACCTGGAGAAGACCATCATCGACAAGATGGGGCAGCTCACCAACGAGGAGTACGAGTCGATCCTGCGGCCGGTCTTCAAGGACGACGAACCGACCATGATCGCCGTCGGCGCAATCCTCGGCGGCGTCGTCGGCGAAATCCAGGTGCAGGTCATCGAGCACTTCGGCAATGACCCCGAGGCCATCGCGCTGCGCACCCTTCTGCATCACTAGCGATCCCCGGCCGGACCACTGCCGCCGGCCAGCAGGTCGCGGGACTGCAGAGCCAGCCAGAGTTGGGCGATGTCCGCGGTATCGGACAAGCGGGCGCCGGTGAGCTCCTCGACCTTGTGCACGCGGTAGAGCACGGTCTGCCGATGGACGTTCATCGCGGCCGCCGTGCGCTGCCACGACCGTTGGTTGGCCAGGAACGCCTCCAGCGTCTCGACGAGGCCGGTCCGGTGCTGGGCGTCATGCTCGATCACCGGACCGAGCCAGCGTTCCACCATCGCCCGGGCGTCCTCGACACCGCCCATGCCCACCCACGATGTAGCGGTGCCGTAGCGCACGACGGGATCCCCGGTCCGCTGCGCGGTACCCAGCGCCCACGTCGCCTCGCGGGCGGATTCGGCCGAACGGGCCACGGTCTTGATCACCCGGCCCGCACCGACCCTGGCCGTCGGCCCCAGTGAGGCGGCGATCGCCTCGACCGCATCATCGGATGCCGGCACCACGGCATGGGCGACTCCCGACCGGAACGCCGACACATGGGGAATTCGGCGGCGCCACAACGCCACGTGCAGATCCCGCAACCGCCGTTCGTCATCACACGTGACCGAGACGAACATCGATGTCGCCGGGTCCAGCCCCGAGGACACCAGCTGACGACGCCCGACCCGTTGATCCATCCGCCCGTCGATGAGCTGCGCGGTGAGCTCGGCACCCGAGCGCCGGGCGTGTTCGAGCGCGAGGTGGGTCTGGGACAACTCCAGCGCGACGACAGTTGCGGCGTGCTGTATCAGCACACCGTCGAGCGCGGCACCGCCTTCGCGGATGACGGCCAGCACCGCGTCGTCGTGCGTGGGCACCTCCCCGACCAGAACCTCGGCGCCGCCGTCGGTGAGGACCGATCGTGCTCCGGCGGCCAGTGTGCCCTGCGACGCCGTCCGCACCGTCTCTTTCACGTCGTCCGACGGGTGCGGGCCGTCAGGGTGATAAGCGTCTCCGGTGACCCGGTCGCACACGTACACCGCGCATTTCAGTTCCTTTGTCAGGGCGTCGGCGATGCGTGATCGCCCCGCATCGCCTGTGGTGGAGTGGCGCAGCGCGTCATAGATGCGTGCCGTCTGCATCAGCCGCTGGGACTGCTCGAGCAGGGTGGCCTCGGCGACGGCGCGCGAGATCGCCACGAACGGCATCGGATAACGAATCCACAGCACCGGCAACTCGAGACGCTCGCTGGCGCGGGTGAACCGCTGGGTCAGTCGCGGGCAGAACATGTCCTCGCCGATGGCCAGTCCGCTGGCCCCCACGCGATGGAGTTCCTCGAGCAGATTCTCCTGGTCGTCCGCCGCTGCCGGGAACGACATGCCGTTGGTCATGAGCAGTTCCCCGGCGCTGACCCACTGCCACGGCTCGGGCAGATCCGACGTGTGGGTCCAGGTCACCTGTCGATCCAGTCCGGACTTGCCGGAATGCAGTCGCAGCTGCAGGTGCGGCATGTCCAGCAATTCGCGCACCGTGATACTCACATGCCAACCGTATCGACTCGACGACACATCGGGTAGCGCCATCAGCCAGATCCGAACAGCCCGACCCGATTACGGATTGCCCACCAGGGCTGCATCCCTGGCCTTGCGATGGGCCTGCGGCCCGAATACCGCGTACAGCGTGGCGGCCACGATACCGCCGGCCAGCCAGGACAGATCCAGTCCGCCCAGCGCGCGGGCTCCGAAGCCCTGCATGACGCCTGTGGTCCCGTACATGAACATCCAGGTGGACACGATGCCGGCCGCGAAACACCCCATCGTCACCCAGTTCACATCGGGCAACCGCGGTGACCCGATCGGGTCGAACAGTCGCTGCGAATCGAGACGGCCCTTCTCGATGAAGAAGTAGTGCACCAGCATGATGCCCGCCCAGCTCGCCACCCACGCCACGATTGAGGCCAGCCAGGTGTCGAGCACGGCGGCAAGGCTGGACTGGAAGATGAAGAAGACGATGGCAAACAGAGCCAACACACCGACGAACACGTTCAGCTTCCGTCGGTGCACCTTGATATCGAGGGCCTGAGCGGATACGGAGAACGAGTAGATGTTGAGGATGTTCGTCGCGATCGGACCATGAATCACCAAGAACAGCACCGGTATCGCCAAGGCACCGTAATTCTCCACGATCAGCTTGCCCGGATCGACCGAACCATTCGTCGTCGCCAGACTCGCCCCCAGTACGCCGAGCCAGACCACCGGGATGAACTGGCCCAGCACGCTGGCCAGATACAACCGACGCTTCGGCACCGTGGTGCTGACGAACCGCGAGTAATCACACGCGTAGGCGAACCAGGTGATTCCCCAACCAATTCCGATCACCGTCATCACCGCGGACATGGCTGCGACGCGTTCGCCGCCGTGCAGCACGTGGCCGGCGGGCCCGGCGTACGACCAGTCGATCGGTAGGTGAACCCACGCCACCACCGACATCAGCACCAGCACCGCCAGGGTCGGTGGAACCGTCCACCGCTCGAACCTGGCGATGGTCCGATAGCCGAACCAGGCGATGGTCACCTGGATGGTCATGACCGCCGCGGCGACCAGGATCTTGGCCGTGATGTTCGGCGCGTCCGGATCGACCAAACCGAGGCGGCCCAGCAGTGCCATCACCAGATCCAGCACGATCCAGGTGTTGACCGCACACCAGCCCACGGCAAGCGCCGCCTGGATGGCGGCCGGCACATAGGCGCCACGTCGGCCGAATGCGGCCCGGGACAACACCATCCCCGTGACACCGGCCTGTTGGCCCATCACCACGAACACGCCGAACAGCGCCATCCCGACGACGTTCCCGGCGATCAGGACGATCAGTGTGTCACGCAACCCAAGGCCGAGCCCGATGCCGAGCGCGCCCAGCACCCAGTTGATGGGCGCGATATTGGCGCCGGCCCAGATCCAGAACTGCCCTGAAACTCGTTTGGTGCGGACCGATTCGGGGATCGGTTGGAGAATCTCTTCGAACTCGTGGATATCGGCCTGCGTGGTGGTTGTCACGGTGATCAGCGTGCGCTCTCGGTCGCGAGCGCAGGCTGCAACTCTTCGACTTGGCGTGCCTGCCACAGCTTGATCAGGCCGAGGTAGATGAAGAACGTCGCAACCGTCCCCACGATCCACGCCGTATCGATGCCACCGATCTTGCTGGCAACCACGCCCTGATAGAACGCCGTTGACATGAACGGGATTTGGACGACGAAGCCGAGGAAGTAGCTGAGCACCGCCGGGACATTGAAGGCACCGTAGCCACTCTTCGGATCGCTGAACGAGGCCGGGTCGTAATGCCCCTTCTTCACCACGTAGTAGTCGATCAGGTTGACGATGCTCCACGGAATCAGCAGATAGATCAGGATGCTGATGAAGTTGGAGTACTGCACGAGGAAGTCGTCAGAAAATCCGATGGCGGCGACGAAGACCACTACCGCGATCGCTGTCGCGGTGATGTTCCTGGCCGAGGACTTCGGCGACCACTTCAGTTTGAAGGCCTGGATACAGGTCAGAGTGCACAGCGACGATCCGTACATGTTGATGACGCCGGCGTCGATCGCGCCGAAGAAGAACACGAGCATCACGAACACGAACAGTGGGCCGGGCATGATGTGCGACAGACTGGCCAGTTGGGCATCGGATCCCAGGCCCGCAACGAGGAGCGCACCGACGATCATCGCTCCGGCAGCGCCGAGGAGCGTGCCGAAGTACGTGTACCAGAAAGCGGAACGGGGGGTGGTGGACGACGGCAGATAGCGTGAGTAGTCCGAGACATAGGGCGCGTAGGAAAGCTGCCAGATCCCGGCAACCGATGCCATGCCCAGGAAGCCGGTCCAGTTGAAGGCGCCACCGCCGCCACCACCGATGTCGCCGACGCCACCATGCACCGCAGCGACTGCGGTGTAGCCGAGGGTGAACAGCAGGGCGAGACCCGAGAGCCAGACCATCACCCGGTTCATCCGCAGAATGAGCTGGTAGCCGACCACCACGGTGACCAGGGTGAGACCCGTGCTGACGGCAAGCGCCACAACGGCATTCAGCGATGGGAAGACCGCCAGCAGGGTCTGCTGTGCCAATATCATCAGGGAGACGATCCAGCCGACATAGGCAAGGATGACGACGACGATCACCAGCAGCGACCCGTACATCCCGAACTGGGCGCGCGCCTGAATCATCTGCGGTACACCGAGGCCCGACCCCTGCACCGAGTGCAGCGCCATGAACACCGCGCCCACGACGCTACCGAGAAGGATCGCGATGATCGTGGATGTGACGTCCAGCTTGAAGATCGTCGGTCCCAGAAGACCCGTGACCACGGCCAGCGGGATGATCTGGACGGTAAACCAGAACGAGAAAAGGTGCCTCACCTTTCCGGTGCGCTGCGATTCCGGCACCGGCTGGATGGTCAGATACTCGACCCTCGGGGCACTGTCATGCGACATGAGATACGTCCTTGTCTGGTGGGTATCGGGCCGGATCAGCGGATCGTGAAGCCGCGGTCGACGACGCTCTCGAGCATGTCCACATAGGTGTCCATGTCATCGCGCGCCGGCCGTGGTGCGGCGTCGTAGGGCATGGCAGCTTTCACGGCCGGGCTGAGGAAGTAGGCCCCCGCCGCCAGGACGGTCAGCGCTTCGAACTGGTCCGGCTGCTCGGCGGACAGGCTGTCCAGCGCAGCTTCGGGATCCTTGCCTGCGCTGGAGTCCAGCGCCGCGGTGAGCGCGCCGACGAGGTCGGGCCGGTAACCCAGGACCTGGTCGAGCAGCGCGCCGGACACCTCCGCGGTGGTGGCCGACGGCATGGTGTCACTTGCGGGGATGAGGGTCTCGGCCAGAGTGGCAAACACCTGGCGCTGTTCGGAATTGAGCATGACGGTCCTCAGAATGCAGTCGGGATGCTGGAGCGGGTCTCGGCCAGATGCCGCATGGACCGCAGGGCGACCGCCATGATGGTGGCGGTGGGATTCATACCGGTCGACGTGACCATGGTGCTGCCGTCCACGATGAACAGGTTCGGGACGTCATGTGTGCGGCACCATTCGTCGACGACGGAGGTGGCCGGGTCGGTGCCCATCTTCGTGGTGCCCAGCAAGTGCCAGGCACTGTGCCGAACCACCGGAACCGGGTGCACGTCAACGGCTCCGGCGGCCTCGTGGGCCTCGACCGCCCGCGCGACGTTGAACTCGAGCATGCGCTGGCAGTTCTCGCCGATCTCGTAGTGGATCTTGGCCGCGGGGATGCCGTCGGAGTCGGTGACATCGGGATCCAGTGTCACGGTGTTGGATTCGTCGGGCAGGTCCTCGGTGGTGATGCCCCATTCGGTGTAGCGACCGAAGGTGCTCGCCAGCCGCGGATGGAAGTTGGCGCCGAAGCCGTCGCGCCAGTTGTCGCCGGGCTCCCACAACGTCTGGGCCAGCGGGCCACCGGTCGGCATCAGGTTCCACTTCGCACCGCGCACGAATCCGCGGTCGGTGTCGGTCTCGTAGAACTGCAGGGACTGAATGGCCTGGCCGGCCGGGCCGAGCCAGGTCTCCATGTCTTCGTCGTATGCGCCGTAGACCGAGGCGTAGGGGTGCGTCATCAGCCGCTTGCCGACCAGGCCCGACGAATTGGCCAGGCCGCCCTCGGCCGAGTTCAGCAGCAGCCGGGGCGTGCCGATTCCGTTGGCCGCCACCACGGTCACCCGCGCGGCCTGATGCTGCAGCATGCCGTCGCGGTCGATGTACTCGGCACCGGTCGCCAGTCCGCGGTCGTTCGTGGTGATTCGGCTGACCCGGGCTCCGGTGACCAGCTGCACCCCGAGCTTGATCGCGTCGCGCCAGTGGGTGATGTCGGTACTGGCCTTGGCGCCGACGGGGCAGCCGGATTCGCAGGCGCCGTAGCGCATGCAGGCTTCCTGGTTCTTGTACTTGCGCGAGGCGATGGCGTTCGGCGCGGGCCACCAGTGCCAGCCCAGCTTGTTCATTCCCTTGGCCGCGACGAGGCCGTACTTGCCGATCGGCAGCGGGGGCAGCGGGAAGGTGTGCGGGTCCGGATAGGCTGGGTCGCCTTCCAGTCCGGACGCCCCGATGTGGTGGGTGACCTCGTCCAAGAACGGCCGCAGATCCTCGTAGGTGAACGGCCAGTCCTCGGCGACGCCGTCGAGGGTCTTGACCCGGAAGTCTGACGGCATGGGGCGCACCCAGTGTCCGGAGAACATGATGGTGCTGCCGCCCACACCGTTGAACATCAACGGTTCGACGGGGCTCTCAGTGCTGTCGATCGGATAGTCGGCGGAATTCTGCCGCACGTTGGGGCTGGCATTCCACTGCTTGAGGCGGGTGAGCTCCCACTCCGGCTTGCCGGCGGTGAAGTCGTCGGGCAGGTTCCAGTCGCCCTGCTCAAGGCAGACGACCTTGAGTCCGTGGCGGGCCAGTTCGAGGGCCGCCACCCCGCCGGAGGCTCCGGCCCCCACGATCAGGACGTCGGGTTCGTCATGGATTTCTCGGGTGTTCACTCGTCGCACTCCAGGTCAGATGGGCTGCTGTGCGAATAATGATGCGTGCGTCACACCTTGGAGGGCGAGAATTGATCCGCACAAAGTGCAGGACCCGCCTTGTGCAGGCGCACAAACACTGTCAACGCCCTGTCAGTTTGGGCTGATCAGCCGCCTCAACGGGACATGTGCTGTAACCGGCGGGCCGCAATGGCGACCGCCAGGGTGGTCAACTGCCCGGGTTCGTCGAGGTCGACCTCGAGCAGCCGGGCCACCTGGTCGAGCCGGTAGTAGAGGGACTGCCTGCGGATGTGCAGGCGTTTGGCGGCCTCCGCCTTGCTACCCGCGCACGCGATCAGCACTTCCAGGGTGCGGACCAGCTCGCTCCCCTTGGCTCCGTCGCTGCGTTCCAGCGCGCCGATCTGGTCGTCGACGAATTGGCGCATGGCATCGGCGTCACCGTGGTGGGCCAACAGCCGCTCCAGCACGAGTGCCTGCACGCCGATCACCGGGCCGGCCTCCCTCAGCCCCTGACCGAGCCGCAGCGTCTCACGCGCCTCCACCATGGCCCTGGGCAGCAGGTCGATCTCGCCCACCACACGACTAGCTGTGGCGCACAGACGGTTTCGTGGAAGTCGGGCAACGCGCGCGGCCTCGCGCACGGCATCGAGGACTTCGGTCGACGGCACCCCGGCGGGCATGGCCAACACGCCGCACAACAGACCGTCGACGAGGCCGAAGATGCCGTGGCCGACCTGACCCATCAGGGCATCCGCCACCGAGGCAACCGATTCGACGCGCTCCGGGTCGATCGCGACGCATACGTAGCGTTGGCCCGTCGTCGCGATGCCCGCCGCGCGCAGCCGCGATTCCAGCGCGCTGTGTTCGACGGGTTGATTCGCCACCAGCTGATCGAGCACCAGCTGCTGCGCCCGGAGCGTGCCCGCGATGCCCGTCTGCTCCCGCATCAGGCACAGCCCCAGCACCGTGGGCGCACGGTCGAGCACGGCGGCGCAGAGCAGTTCGGGTACGCCCTGCGGATCCACCGACAGCCGGCCCCAAGCCGTTCCGTCGACCATGACCGGCACCTCGGAGCGCTCGGCACCGGCGCCGTCGCCGGCACTGGACTCGACCATGACGCGTCCCGCATAGTCGCTCAGCCGGGCCGACGTCCCGAGCATCGAGGCGACCTGATCGATCAGTTCATTCAGGGTCGCGCCCCGGGCCAGCGCTTCCGACAGCGCCCGCGACGTCTCGTCGGCGTAGCGCAACCGCGAGACCGAACGATTGATCAGCTCACTGTTGACCGCCTCGGCCACCTCGGTGAACCGAAGGGTCGGCGCCAGCTCGACCACCGTGAACCCCAGCGGCAGCGCCTCCTCGACCATCTCCGGCGGTACTTGCGCGAATGTCCTTCCGACCTCGAAGAACAGCCCGGCCACGCCTCGCTCGGCCAATCGCCGGACGTACAGCCGGCGACCGGCCTCGCCCACATCGATGAGGCCGACGCCGTTGGTCAACAGCACTTCATCGCCGCGCAGCAGGCCCGCGATGTCGTAGAGGTCGGTGGAATGAACCCAGCGCACGGGGTGATCGAGGTTGTCGCCACCGCTGAGCACGGCGGGGCCGGCCGACTGCAACGACGGGTGCGCCAGCACGTCTCTCACGGTCAAGGACATACGACAGTATGACCTATGACAGCCGCTAAACGTATGACAATACGTCTGTTGTCGCGGGGCAGGCAGCGGGGCATTCTGGTCCACACGGGACCAAGGAACGTGCGCGCCGGCCAAACCGGCACCAACCGCTCCGACCAAATATGTTGCAGCACAATCTAATTACCACCAATAGAGGAAGATTGACATGACCACACTCGTCACCGGCGGCCGCGGCTTCGTCGGCCGTCACCTGGTGGACCAACTGCTCGCCGGCGGCGAACGCGTCATCATGTACAACCGCGACTACTCCGTCGACCCCCGCGACGGGGTAGTCCCGGTGCTTGGCGAACTGTTCGACATCCCGCGCCTGACCGAAACCCTCCGCACCTACGAGGTGGACCGCATCATCCACACCGCCGGGCAGAGCCACCCGGCGATCTCGATCGAGCTGCCGGTCACCACCTTCGCGGCGAATGCCGATGGCACGCTTGCGGTGTACGAAGCGGCCCGGATGACCGGCGTCCGTCGCATCGTGTTTTTCTCCTCGGAGTGCGCCCTGGGCAACATCACCGAGGCCGGCCCGGTCACCGAAGACATCAAGCCGGCCCCCACCACCGTCTACGGCGTGACCAAAGTGGCGGGCGAGTTGCTGGGCAGCACGTACAACTCGCTCTACGACATGGAAATCGTGTCGCTGCGCATCACCGAGGTGTACGGGCCGGGCCTGTGGATGCCCAGCCTGCTCGGCGACATGATCCGGGCCGGACTGCGCGGCGAGACCTTCGCCCTCGAATCCGGTGGTGATCACGGGTTCCAGTTCGTCTACGTCGACGATGTCGCCACCGCTGCCCGGCTGGCGTCCACCACCGCCAACCTGACCCAGCAGGCCTACTTCGTCTCGGGCGGCGACCGCATGACCGTCTTCGAAACCGCCGACCTGCTGAAGAAGTTCCTGCCCGATGCCCGGTTCGAGATCGGCCCGGGCTACCTGCCCGACTGGGACCGCCAGGTCCAGTTCGATCTGGGCCGGTCGGAGCGCGACCTCGGCTACGTGCCGGCCTGGACGCTGGAGAAGGGCCTGGAGAAGCAGATCGAGTGGATCCGGGCGACCGAGAAGCTGTGACGGACCGAGACGAAAAGGACACGCACATGGGTGAGATGACAGGCCGCATTGCCCTGGTGAGCGGAGCCTCCTCAGGCATCGGGCTGGCCACCGCCGCCACCCTGGCCCGCGAAGGTGCCGACGTGGCGGTGCTGGCCCGGCCGCAGGACGATTTGTCCGAGGCCGTCCGGCTCGTCGAAGGACACGGCAGGCGCGCCCTGCCGGTCAGCGTCGACGTGCGGGATTCGGCCGCGGTGCGCGCGGCGTTCGACCGGGTCGAGGCCGAGTTGGGTCCCATCGACGCCGTGCTCAACAACGCCGGAATATCCCGCGTCGCGCCGCTTGTCGAGACCACCGACGAGGCCCTCGACGATCTGATGTCGATCAACGTGGCCGGGTCGTTTTACGTGCTGCGCGAGGCGGCCCGCGTCATGCAGCCCCGGGGCGCCGGCGCGATCGTCAACACCGGCTCCGAACTCGCGCTCATGGGCCAGCCCGGTTTCGTCGCCTACACCGCGACCAAGGGCGCCATCGTGGCGATGACCCGCAGTGCCGCAGCGGAACTGGCGTCCTGGGGCATCCGGGTCAACTCCGTGTGTCCCGGCACCACCCGCACTCCGCTGCTCATGGTCGAGTTCGAGGACAGCGCCGACGCCGAGGCCGAGATCGCCGAGATCGAGTCCAGCGTCGCAGTCGGACGGTTCGGTGAACCGCAGGAGATCGCCGAGGCCGTGGTGTTCCTGCTGTCCGACCGCGCCAGCTACGCCGTCGGCACCCACCTCGTCGTCGACGGCGGACGCTCGAGCTGCATTCCCGCCGGCAACATCGGCGTCTCCCACAACAACTGACCTACAAGGAGTTTGACTATGGCTGAGCAGAAGCCCCGGATGTACCGGGACATGACGTGGTCGGAGATCGCCGAGGCGGCCCGCGCCGACATCCCGGTCGCCATCCCGATCGGTTCGACCGAACAGCACGGCCACCACCTGCCGGTCTGCACCGACTGGCTCATCCCCGAGAAGCTGCTGGAGGAGGCCAGCCGTCGGACCGACCTGGTCGTCGGCCAGTTCGTTCCGTTCGGCTATCGCAGCCGACCGGGTAGCGGTGGTGGACAACATATCCCAGGCACCCTGTCGCTGCGGGCCACCACTTACATCGCGCTGCTCGAGGACATCCTCAGTGAGCTGAAGCGGGCCGGGTTCCGCAACATCGTGCTGTACAACTGGCACTACGAGAACAGTGGCTTCATCTACGAGCCGGCGTTCCTGATCTCCGAGAAGCACCCGGAACTGAAGATCCTGGTGATGGAGGACGCCAACCCCGATTTCACCGTGGACCGCCAGCAGGCCATCTGGCCCGAGGGCTTCCCCGGTCTGGCGCTCGAGCATGCCGCGGTCATCGAGACCTCGCTGCTGCTGCACCACGCACCGCACCTGGTGCGGACCGAGCACATCAAGGCAGATGCACCCGAGCGGGTCGTCAACCACGATGTGCTGCCGATCGACACCCGGATGTCCACGGCCAGCGGTGTTTTGTCGTCTCCTGAGGCGGCCACCGCCGAGAAGGGCAAGATGCTCACCGAGTGGATGGTCGACCGGTTGGTGGCGATCTTGGATGAGGAGTTCGGGGACCGCCGCTGATTTCCTTTGTCCCCTCGCGCCGCGAGCGACCGTGCCTGTACGCCAACACGCCGTAGATTGCGTACTTTTACGGTCGCTCGCGTTGCTTGATTGGTGTGCGGGCGCTGACCACCACAACGCCGAGGATTGCTGCCACATACTGACCGCAATCCTCGGCGTTGTTGATCGCCTGCCTGAGCAGACCCCGGCGCAGCGTGCTGTCGGCCTCAATATTCCTTCAACACAGCGTCATCCAACGCCGTTCACCGGCAAAGGCAGCCGTGATGCGGCGCGAGCGTGCGCGGCGTGCTACCTCAGTGTGTCGGGCAGCAGACATGCACGCTCGCGGGTCTCATCCTCAGCCGTGCAGGTGAAGCGGCGCGCCGGACACAGCCATCAGCGCCTCTCCCAATGCCTCGTTCTGGGTGGGGTGGGCATGCACGAATCGTGCGGCCTCGTCGGCCTTCACACCCAGGTTGTACAGCATCTGGGCCTCACCGATCAGTTCCGAGACCCCGTGGCCGATCATGTGCACACCCGCCACCGCGCCGGCCGGGTCGACGACGAGCTTGATCGCGCCGGACGCCTTGAGGATCTGGCTGCGCCCGTTGCCGGCCAGGTCGTAGGTGACGGTTTCCACGCCGTCGCCGTAGCGTTCCCGCGCCGCCTCCTCGGTGAGCCCCACCGAGGCGATCTCAGGGTTGCAGTACGTGACCCGTGGGATACCGAGGTCCGCGACGGGCTGAGGGTTGCGGCCGGCGATCTGCTCGGCGACGAAGATGCCCTGCTGAAATGCCCGGTGCGCCAACTGGAGTCCACCGACGATGTCGCCGATCGCGTAGACGCTCGGCACGCTGGTACGCAGCGCGTCATCCGTCACCACGAACCCACCGTCGAGGGTCACTCCGGCCTCGTCGAGCCCGAGATCGGCGGTACGCGGGGCCCGGCCGACGGCAACCAGCAGCACATCGGCGGACAACTCGTCGCCGGATTCCAGGGTCACTCGCACGTCGCCGTGATCGGTGGCGACCGCGGTGACGCGGGCTCCGGTCTTGGCGGTGATGCGGCGGCGACGGAACAGCCGCTCCAGATAGGTGGAAATGGCGGCGTCCTCGTTGGGCACCAGCCGTGGCAGCGCTTCGACGATGGTCACCTTGGTGCCGAACGAAGCCCAGAGACTGGCGAATTCGACGCCGATCACGCCGCCACCGAGGATGATCGCCGATTCGGGGATGGTCTCCAGTTCCAGGGCCTGATCGCTGGTGAGCACCCGCTCGGAGGGCGCGATGAGTCCAGGGAGCTTCGGCGCCGATCCGGTGGCCAGCACGATCGATTTGCCGGTGATGGTGGTGCCGTCCACCTCGACGGTGGTGGGCCCGGTCAGCCGGCCGCGGCCGTTGACGACGGTGATACCCAGGGCGTCGATCAGCCCGGACAGTCCCTTGTGCAGCCGTGACACCACGGTGTTCTTGAAGCCGTGCAGCTTCTCCGGGTCGATGCTGTCGAAGGTCGCGTTGACCCCGAATTGTGCAGCGGTGCGCGCGCTGTCGGCGACCTCGGCCGCATGCAGCAGGGCCTTGGTCGGGATGCACCCGCGGTGCAGGCAGGTTCCGCCAACCTGGGCCTCGTCGATCAAGATGACCGACAAGCCGAGCTGGGTCGCGCGGATCGCGGCCGCGTACCCGCCAGGGCCGCCGCCGAGGATGACGATATCTGCTGTGCTCACGAGACGCTCCTTGAAAGTTCGATAGCGGTACGGGCCTGGGTGTAGAGCCACCCCGCTCGGTAGGACGAACGCACCAGCGGGCCGGACATCACTCCGAGGAAACCGATCTCGCGGGCGATGCCGTCGAGTTCGGTGAATTCATCTGGGGTGACCCAGCGTTCGATGGGGTGGTGCCGCGGTGTGGGCCGCAGGTACTGGGTGATGGTGACCAGTTGGCAGCCGGCAGCGTGCAGATCCCGCAGGGCAGCCACGATCTCCTCGGTGGTCTCCCCCATGCCGAGGATCAGGTTCGACTTGGTGATCAGGTCTTGACTGCGGGCCCGCTCGATCACTGCGAGCGAGCGTTCATAATCGAAGCCCGGCCGGATCCGGCGGAAGATACGCGGCACGGTTTCCAGATTGTGCGCGAGCACTTCCGGTGCCGCATCGAAGACTTCGTCGAGTTGTTCGGGAGTACCGGTGAAATCCGGGATGAGCAGTTCGACGCCGGTGCCCGGGCATGCCGCGTGGATCTGCCGCACGGTCTCCGCGTACAACCAGGCGCCGCCGTCGGGCAGGTCGTCGCGTGCCACCCCGGTGACGGTGGCGTAGCGCAGCTGCATGTCGGCCACGGATTCGGCCACGCGCCGCGGTTCATCCCGGTCCAGCGGCTCGGGGCGGCCGGTGGCGATCTGGCAGAAGTCGCAGCGCCGTGTGCACTGGTCACCGCCGATCAGGAAGGTCGCCTCCCGGGCTTCCCAGCATTCGAAGATGTTGGGGCAGCCCGCTTCCTGACACACCGTGTGCAGGTCGTTGCGCTGCACCAGGGAGGCCAGCTCACGGTATTCCGGGCCCGTCCGCAGCTGGGTCTTCATCCAGGCCGGTTTGCGTTCGACCGGGGTCTGCGCGTTGCGGACCTCAAGTCGCAGGAGCCGGCGGCCTTCCGGGGTGACGGTCATTTCCTCAGCATTCGACGATGTTGACAGCGACGTTGACAGCCAGCCCACCCATGGATGTCTCCTTGTACTTGGAGCTCATGTCCATTCCGGTGGCACGCATGGTCTCGATGACCTGGTCCAGGCTCACCCGGTGGGTGCCGTCGCCGCGCAGCGCCATGCGGGCCGCATTGATCGCCTTACCCGCCGAGATGGCATTTCGTTCGATGCACGGGATCTGCACCAGGCCACCGATCGGATCGCACGTGAGGCCGAGGCTGTGTTCCATGGCGATCTCGGCGGCGTTCTCCACCTGTTGCGGTGTGCCACCCAGGATTTCGGCCAGACCTCCGGCAGCCATCGACGCCGCCGAGCCCACCTCACCCTGACAACCGACCTCGGCACCCGAGATCGAGGCCCGCTCCTTGTACAGCGATCCGATGGCCCCGGCGGTCAGCAGGAAGCGGACGGTGGTGTCGTCCGGGTCGGCGATTCCGGCCGGGGTGTAGCGCAACGCGTAGTGCAGAACCGCCGGGATGATCCCGGCCGCACCGTTGGTGGGCGCCGTCACGATCCGTCCGCCCGACGCGTTCTCCTCGTTGACGGCCAGCGCCACGAGGTTCACCCAGTCCTCGGCGAAAGCCGGGTCACGCTGCGGGTCTTCGGCATTGAGCCGCACGAACCAGTCCCTGGCGCGCCGCCGGACCTGCAGGTTGCCGGGCAGATAGCCGTCGCGGGCCATCCCGTTGGCCTGGCACGCGACCATCACGTCGCGGATGTGCAGGAGGCGTTCCCGCACGTCGGCTTCGCTTCGGTTCACGCATTCCTGCCGCATCATCGCCTGGCTCACCGACAGCCCGTCCCGTTCGGTCAGGGCCAGCAACTCCGCGGCCGAACGGAAGGAACCGGTGGCATCTGCTCCCGCCCCTTCCCGCTGGGCTGGTGCGCTTTCAGTGACGACGAAACCGCCACCGACCGAGAAGTACGTCTCGCGGTACGCGACGTCACCACCGGCCGAAAACGCCGTCAGCGTCATGGCATTCGGGTGCTGGGCGAGCTGCCGGCCCGGCTCCAGATGCATATCGGATTCGGTCAGCGCGATGACGATCCGGCCGGCGAACAGGATCTTCCCGTCGGCGCGAATGGTCGCCAGCCGCCGTTCCATCTCGTCGGTCTCGATCGTCTCGGGCCGATAGCCCTCGAGACCCAAGAGGATGGCGGGCATCGTGCCGTGCCCGGCACCGGTCGCTGCCAGCGAGCCGAACAGATCCACCCTGACCTCGGCGACACGATCGACCATGTCGCGCCCGGCAAGTTCGTCGACGAACATGCCGGCCGCCCGCATCGGGCCGACGGTGTGTGAGCTCGACGGGCCGATCCCCACCGAGAACAGGTCGAACACGCTGACCGGCATGGCTACAGCTCCGGGTACAGCGGGAACTGCTCGGCCAGCGTACGAACCTGCGCCGCAAGCTGTTCGGTGTCGGCATCGGCCTCGGCGATCAGCGCGGCGGCGATGACGTCGGCGACGCGCGCGAAGTCCACGTCACCGAACCCGCGAGCGGCCAGCGCCGGGGTGCCGATGCGCAGCCCGGAGGTGACCATCGGCGGCCGCGGATCGAAGGGCACCGCGTTGCGGTTCACGGTGATGCCGACGGCGTCGAGCCGGTCCTCGGCTTGCTGCCCGTCGATCGCGGCGTTACGCAGATCCACCAGCACCAGGTGCACGTCGGTGCCGCCGGTGAGGACTGTGATTCCCGCTTCCTTCACGTCGGGCCGGCTCAGCCGCTCCGCCAGGATCCGCGCACCGCGCAGGACCCGCTGTTGGCGTTCGGCGAACTCCGGCTGGGCAGCCATCTTGAATCCGACCGCCTTGGCCGCGATGACGTGCTCCAGCGGTCCGCCCTGTTGGCCGGGGAACACCGCGGAGTTGATCTTCTTGGCGATGTCGGCCTCGTTGGTGAGGATGACGCCGCCCCGGGGCCCGCCCAGAGTCTTGTGCGTCGTGGAGGTCACGACGTGGGCGTGCGGCACCGGCGACGGGTGCAGACCGGCGGCGACGAGGCCCGCGAAGTGAGCCATGTCGACCATCAGGTAGGCACCGACCTCGTCGGCGATCTCACGGAACCGGGCGAAATCCAGCTGCCGCGGGTAGGCCGACCATCCGGCGATGATCAGCTGCGGCTTGTGCTCGCGCGCCGCCTCGGCAACGGCATCCATGTCGATGAGGAAGTCCTCCTTGGACACCCCGTACGCGGCGACGTTGTACAGCTTGCCGGAGAAGTTCAGCCGCATGCCGTGGGTCAGGTGCCCACCGCAGTCCAGGGACAGGCCGAGAATCGTGTCGCCCGGCTTGATCAGCGCGTGCATGACCGCGGCGTTGGCCTGGGCACCCGAATGTGGTTGCACATTGGCGAATTCCGCCCCGAACAACGACTTCACCCGGTCGATGGCGAGCCGTTCGACCACGTCGATGTGTTCGCAGCCGCCGTAGTAGCGCCGGCCCGGATACCCTTCGGCGTACTTGTTGGTCAGCACCGAGCCCTGGGCCTGCATGACCGCGAGCGGTGCATGGTTCTCCGAGGCGATCATCTCCAGGCCCAACCGCTGCCGGTGCAGCTCGTCGCCGATCGCCGAGTAGATCTCGGGATCGAAGTCGGCCAGGCGTTCGTCGAGGATGCTCATGGCTAGGCCTCGCTCTTCTCTGTGTACTCGGCTGCGGTCAACAGGTTTCCCGCCTCGGTCGCCTGGACCTCGAACAGCCAGCCCGATCCGTACGGATCAGAGGTGACCAGGGCGGGATCGTCGACGGCTGCGGTGTTGACTGCCGTGACGGTGCCGCTCACGGGCGGATACAGCTCGGACACGGTCTTGGTGGATTCCACCTCACCGCAGCTTTCGCCCGCGGTGATGGTCGACCCGACCTCGGGCAGGTCGAGGAATACCAGGTCACCGAGCGCGGCGGCGGCGACCGAGGTGATGCCGACCTTGACCGGGGTGTCCGACAGTGCGGCGCCCGGGGCGATCAGCACCCATTCGTGTTCCTCGGTGTAGCTACGGTCATCGGGGATTGTCTGATTCGTCATGTCGGGGGTCCTTTCAGCTGCGGCGGTAGAACGGGGCGGGGGTGACTTCGAACTGCTCTTTGTTGCCGCGGATGTCGACCTGCAGCACAGTTCCGGGTTCGGCCAGACCCGTGTCGAGGTAGGCCAGTGCAATCGGGTAACCAAGGGTCGGCGACAACGCGCCTGACGTCACCATTCCCACCGCGGCCCCGTCGTTCTCGACGGTGTAACCGGCCCGGGCCGCGCGACGGGTTGCGCCCTTCAGCCCGACCAGGACGCGCGAGACCGGCTGCTCGGAAAGTCCTTGCAGCGCCTCACGTCCGATGAACTCCTTACCCAGGCGGACCACCTTGCCGAGGCCCGCCGCATACGGGTTGAGCTCGCGGGTGAGCTCGTGTCCGTAGAGCGCCATCCCGGCCTCGAGCCGCAAGGTGTCGCGGCAGGCCAGACCCGCAGGCAGCCCGCCGACCTCGCTGGTCGCGGCCAGCAAGGACCGCCACAACGCCACGGCCTGCGCGTTGGGCACGTAGAGCTCGAAGCCGTCCTCGCCGGTGTAGCCGGTACGCGCCAACAGCACATCGATGCCGTCGACCTGTGCCGCGGTCACCGCGTAGTACTTGAGGTGCGCGACCAGTTCCAGCTGCTCGTCCGGCACCAGTGAGCTCACGATGCCTTCCGCTGCGGGCCCCTGAACTGCGATCAGTGCGGTACTGGTGGACTGGTCGTCGACGTCGGCGTCGAATTGTGCCGCGCGTCCGGCCAATTCGCGTGCCACGGTCGGGGCGTTCGCGGCGTTGGCGACCACCAGGAAGCGGTCGTCGCCGAGCCGGTACACCACCAGATCGTCGATGACCCCGCCGTCGGCGTCGCACATGAGCGAGTACTTGGCCCGGCCGATAACGATCTTGGACGCCTCGCCGACCAGCGCGAAGTCCAGCGCCTCGGCGGCCCGGGGTCCGGTGACGGAGATTTCGCCCATGTGGGACAGGTCGAACAGCCCGGCAGTCTCACGGACCGCCTTGTGCTCGGCCAGTTCACTGCCGTACTTCAGCGGCATTGCCCACCCGGCGAAGTCGGTGAATGCGGCGCCCAGTCCCCGATGTTCGTCGAGCAGCGGGGAAGCCGGGGTGTTGTTGTCGGTCATGCAAAAACCTCCTGAAGGCTATCGGCGATGTCGGTCTGGAACGCCTCGGGTGCAGGGCACGAGCAGGCGAGATTGCGGTCGCCGTGCACGCCGTCGATGCGGCGAACCGGTGGCCAGTACTTGTTGAGCCGCAGGGACGCAACGGGATACGCCGCGTACTGCCTGCTGTAAGGCAGGCCCCACTCGGCGTCGGTGACCTGTTCTGCGGTGTGCGGGGCCTGCCGCAGCGGGCTGTCCTCGAGCGCCCACTCCCCCGAGCCGACGCGGCTGATCTCGTCGTGGATGCTGATCATCGCCGCGATGAACCGGTCCAGTTCGGCCAGGTCCTCGGATTCGGTGGGCTCCACCATGAGCGTTCCGCTGACCGGGAAGGACAGTGTCGGAGCGTGGAAACCGTAGTCGATCAACCGCTTTGCGACGTCCTCCGCGGTCACTCCGGTGCGCTTGGTGATCTCCCGGAGGTCGAGGATGCACTCGTGCGCGACCAACCCGGTCTCCCCGGTGTAGAGCACCGGGTAATGCCCGGTCAACGACTTCGCGAGGTAGTTGGCGCCCAGCACCGCGGCCTTGGTGGCCGCGGTCAATCCGTCCGGACCCATCAGCGCCAGGTAGGCCCAGGTGATCGGCAGAATGCCGGCCGAACCGTAGTTGGCCGCCGAAACCGGCGCCGGGCCGTCCTGCAGCGGGTCGCCGGGCAGGAACGGTGCCAGATGGGCGCGGACCGCGACGGGCCCGACGCCCGGGCCACCGCCACCGTGCGGGATGCAGAACGTCTTGTGCAGGTTGAGATGTGAGACGTCGCCGCCGAACTCGCCCGGTTTGGCCAGCCCCACCAGTGCGTTCAGGTTGGCGCCGTCGACGTAGACCTGCCCGCCGGCGCGGTGGACGAGATCGCACACGGTGCGGACATCGGTTTCGTACACACCGTGGGTGGACGGGTAGGTGAGCATGATCGCCGCGACCTGTCCGTCGTGGCCGGCCAGCTTGGCCTCCAGGTCATCGTGGTCGATGTTGCCGTTGGCGGCCGTCTTCACAACGACCACCCGCATCCCGGCCAGGACCGCCGAGGCCGCATTGGTGCCGTGTGCGGACTGCGGGATGAGGCAGACGTCGCGGTGGTCCTCGCCGCGCGACCGGTGGTAGCCG
This sequence comes from Mycobacterium sp. DL99, assembly GCF_004762045.1. GTDB lineage: Bacteria > Actinomycetota > Actinomycetes > Mycobacteriales > Mycobacteriaceae > Mycobacterium. Next base: position 804,086 of record NZ_SJOM01000007.1, on the reverse strand, counting down.
TTGATCGCCAGCAGGCCGGCGAGCTCACCCTGAGATCCGGCGTTGGGCTGCAACGAAACCCGGTCGTAGCCGGTGATCTCGGCCAGCCAGGTTTCCAGGTTGCCGATCAGCTCGACGTAACCCGCGGTCTGCTCGGCCGGCGCGTACGGGTGGATACCGGCGAACCCGGGCCAGCTGATCGGCTCCATCTCGGCAGCGGCGTTGAGCTTCATGGTGCAGGATCCGAGCGGAATCATGGTGCGGTCCAGTGCCAGATCCCGGTCCGAGAGCTCCCGCAGGAAACGCAGCATCGCCGTTTCCGACCGGTGCGAATGAAACACGGGGTGCTGCAGGTACTCCGAGGTGCGCAGCAGGTCGGCGGGCAGCGCGAACAGATGATCGGCGGCTGCCGGCGATGCACCGAACACGTCGAGCACGCGCCCGACGACCTCGTCGGTGGTGCACTCGTCGCAGGAGATGCCGACGTGGTCGGCGTCGACCAGCCGCAGGTTGATACCGACCCGGTCGGCCGCCGCCACGATCTCGTGAGCGGTGCCCGGGGCACGCACCAGCACGGTGTCGAAGAACCCGTCGTGGACGATCTCGCGACCGGCGGCCCGCAGACCGTCGGCCAGCGCGGCGGCGTGCCGGTGGACGCGGGTTGCGATGGCGCGCAACCCTTCCGGTCCGTGGTAGGCGGCATACATGGCGGCGACGTTGGCCAGCAATGCCTGCGCAGTGCAGATGTTGCTGGTCGCCTTGTCGCGGCGGATGTGCTGCTCACGGGTCTGCAGTGCCAGCCGGTAGGCGGGCTTGCCGTCGACATCGACCGATACGCCGACCAGGCGGCCGGGCAGCATGCGTTCCAAACCGGACCGCACCGCCATGTACCCGGCGTGGGGTCCGCCGAAGAACAGCGGCACACCGAATCGCTGAGCCGAGCCGACCGCGATGTCCGCGCCCTGCTCGCCGGGGGCCGTGATCAGGGTCAGCGACAGCAGGTCGGCGGCGACCGTGGTGAGCATGCCGCGTTCGCCCGCCGCGGCGATGAGCGGGGCGAGGTCACGGACCAGTCCGCTCGCACCCGGGGACTGGAAGACCACACCGAAGGCGTCACCGTCCGGCAGCGCCTCGGTCAGATCGGCGACCACGACCTCGATGCCGACGGCCTCGGCCCGCCCGCGCACCACCGCGAGCGTCTGCGGCAGGCAATCGGCGTCCAGAACCACACGGTTGGAGGACACCGTCTTGTTGGCCCGTCGCATCAACAGCATCGCCTCCACCACCGCGGTGGCCTCATCCAGCAGCGATGCACCGGCCACCGGCAACGCGGTGAGGTCTTCGATCAACGTCTGGAAGGTGAGCAGCGCCTCCAGTCGGCCCTGCGAGATCTCCGGCTGGTACGGCGTGTAGGCGGTGTACCAGGCAGGCGACTCGAGCATGTTGCGGCGCAGGACAGCGGGAGTGATGGTGTCGGAATACCCCAGACCGATCATCTGAATCCGCTGTTGATTGCGGTCGGCCAGCTCGCGCAGCGCCGCGAGCACCTGCTGTTCGGACCGCGCGGCGGGCAGCCGCAAGTCTTCGGGGCAGCGGATCTGCTGCGGCACCGCGCTGTCGATCAACTCATCGGTGGTTGCGAACCCGAGAACATCCAGCATGTGCCGCTCGCCCACACGGTCGGGGCCGATGTGTCGGTCGCGAAAAGAGCTGTCGTCGTTGACAATTGCGGTGCACTCAGGCATGAGGTGACTCCGGTTTCGGGCATCGCGATTACACGATGCGTCGTGAAGTGACACCTCCCCGCTCTGTCCTGAAACCTGAGAGCTTTAGCGCGTTGCGCTTGTCCCCTTCGGTAAGCGCGATAGCGCTGTTCTCCAGAGTTGTCTCGACACTGCGGTATTGGGCCTGAGAGATTCCCGGGGAGGAGTTGCTCCTACGGCGCCTCCGGAATCGGAGGTTCTCCCACAATGCGTCAACGACGTATTGAGTTATGTGACGGATGCTACTCGATTACGGCGCTGTGGCCGCAACTTCTCCGTTGACGGGCAGATTTGACACCCGTCCAGCGACCATGAGCGACACGATGTCGAACACCACGGTGGCCGCTGCCACGGTCGTGATCTCGGCATGGTCGTAGGCGGGGGCCACCTCGACGACGTCGGCGCCGACGATGTTGAGCCCGGACATCTTGCGCAGCATCTTCAGCAGTTCGCGCGAGGTGAGGCCACCGGCTTCGGGAGTGCCGGTGCCCGGGGCGAAGGCCGGGTCGAGCACGTCGATGTCGATCGACAGGTACACCGGGAGGTCGTCGACCCGGCGGCGCACCACGTCGACGGCCGCGTCCGTGCCGATCACGTCGAGGTCACCGGCCCGGATGATCTTGAACCCCATGCGGGCGTCGTCGTCGAGGTCGATCTGGTCGTAGATCGGGCCGCGGATGCCGACGTGGATCGAGTGATCCTCGATGAGCAGCCCTTCCTCGAACGCCCGCCGGAAGATCGTGCCGTGGGTGACCGGGGCGTTGAAGTAGGTGTCCCAGGTGTCCAGGTGGGCGTCGAAGTGGACCAGCGCGACGGGACCGTGCTTGGCGTGCAGGGCACGCAGGTTCGGCAGCGCGATGGTGTGGTCACCGCCGATCGACACGATCCGGCGGTCGCCGCCGGCCAGGATGTCGGAGGCATGATCCTGGATCTGCTGGCAGGCCTCGGCGATGTTGTACGGCGTGACCGCGACGTCACCGGCGTCGACCACCTGCACATGGTCGAGCGGCGCTACGCCGAGTTCGACGTGATAGCCGGGGCGAAGCGTGCGCGCGGCCTGGCGGACGGCCATCGGACCGAACCGGGCACCGGGCCGGTAGGAGGTGCCGCCGTCGAAGGGCACGCCGAGGATCGCGATGTCATAGTCGGACACCTCGTGGATGTCGGCGATCCGGGCGAAGGTGCCCTTCCCGGCGTAGCGGGGGACCTTGGTGGCGGGCAGTGCGCCGATGATGCCGTTCTGCGTGCTCATCTGTGGTTTCCAGCCTTTCGACTCGCCGGTTTGTTGAGAGTCAGCATCACTCCCGGCGCACACCCGTAGCGAGCAGATAATGCCCAAACACTGACGAGTCACTTTGAGCAATTGCACAATCACTATCGTCAGAGCCGCACGTCAGCCATTGATCGATGGAGGTCCGCGATGCGTCTGTCCACCCGTAACCAGCTCACCGGCACGGTCACCGAGGTCACGATCGGCGCCGTCATGGCGACCGTGAAGGTCAAGCTCGACGGCGGTGACCAGATCGTCACGGCCTCCATCACGAAGGAGGCCGTCGAGGAGCTGGGCCTGGCGCTGGGCACCGCGGCGACGGAGCTGGTCAAGTCCACCGAGGTGATGCTCGGCGTCGACTGACGTCGGGGAATACCCGCCTAGCTCACGCGCACCCGCAGGTCTCCCCCACCCGCAGCGTGGGCACCAGGCCGTCCCCGGCAACCGGGGCATCCCCGAGCAACAGGCCGAGCGCCTGGCGCGCCAACGCATCGACGGGTTGTTGCACCGCGGTGAGCCGCAACTGCCCGTAGTCGACGGCGCCGCCGTCGAAACCGACCACCCCGATGTCGCCGGGCACCCGCAGTCCCGCATCGCTGATCGCCCGGATCGTGGCGGCCGACTGTCCGTAGGTGCCCACCACAAACGCGCGAGGGACGTGGTCTGCGCGACGCAGAAACTCGCCGACCGCGGCGTACGCGCCGGCAGGGGTGAGATCGGTCCGGATGAGCGGGAGATCCTGACCCACGGCGGAGGCGACGCCCTCGAACCGTTGTTGCACGGTTTCGCGGTCACCGTGCTGGACATCGTCCTCGGTGAAACCGCCGACGAACGCGATGTCACGACAACCATGGACATCCAGGAGGTGCCGGGTGACGAGTTCGCCGGCATTCACGTGATCAACCCCGACGATGTCGGCTTCCACCTCACCGCGGATGTTGTGCATCCACACCACCGGAATACGTTCCTGCCGACAGAGATTCGCCGTTTTCGGAGCGTTCGCGGCACCGACCACCAGCAGTCCGTCGACACCGACCTCGGAGAACGCGGCGGCGAACTCAAGTTCCCGCTCGGGGTCGTAACCGGTGTTACCGATCAAGGTCAGATGGTCGCGCGCCCGGGCTTCGATCTCGATCCGCCCCACGAACTCGCCGAACAGAGGCAACGTGAGGTCGGGGACCAACAGGCCGATCTGCCGCCATCGCCGCGACCGGCGCAGCGCCCTGGCCCGCACATCGGGCCGGTAGTTCAGCTCGTCGATCGCACTGATCACCTTGGCCCGCAATAATTCTGACACCGGACGCGGACCGTTGTTGAGCACGTAGCTCACCACCGCCGTCGAGGTGCCGGCGCGGCTGGCCACATCTGCCAGTGTCGGACGTTTCCCACTCACAACGGCTGGACCCTCCGCTCGTCGATGACCGCTCGAAAGAGTTTCAATCACCTCGATTGTGACGGTTCCGCCCACGCTTCGCTTGCCTCACGCTAATCGATTAGAACCGTAACGAGGAGGACCCGTGGTTGTAACCGGACGTTGGTGGAGTGACTGACATGGCATTCGTACGTCCCAGTGGAGTCAGCTACCTCGATCCCGAACTTGTCCACGACAGCTACATCCTGTTCACCGGCGCCGACGGAACGACCCGGGTGATCAACCTCAACGGCACCGTGGTGCACGAGTGGCCGTATGCCGGTGTTCCACCGCGCATTCTGGACCCTGCGCTCAACGGCGGGCGCCTCGGCGACGTCGGGGTGCAACTGTCCGACAGCGGAGACGCTCGTGGCGGCATCTACGCCAACGGCACCGTCGGCCAACTCGACTGGAACGGCGAGGTCGTCTGGGAGTGGGGCACTCAGGCACCTGGTGGCGCGGCCCGGCAGAACCACGACTGGGAGCTGCTGCCCAACGGCAATCGCCTGATCCTGGTCACCGTTCCCCGGGTGGTAACCGCTCTCGGCGAGCACACCGTGGGTGATCAGGGACTCTACGAGGTCACACCCGACGGCCAGATCGTCTGGCAGTGGCTGGCCGGGGACCACCTCGATGAGTTCGGATTCTCCGAGGCGGGTTGGGATGCCCTGCGCCAGACCGTCGCCCGCGACCCCGACGATCCCTGGGGTTATCTGGAGATGAACAGCGCCAAGCCCCTCGGACCCAACCGGTGGTACATCGACGATCCGGACTCGGTCTTCCACCCCGACAACATCCTGATCAGCTTCCGCAAGGCCAACATCATCGCGCTGATCGACAAGTCGTCCGGAACCATCGCCTGGCAGCTGGGGCCCTACTACGACGCCGAGCCCGGCGCCCAGCACCAGCGGATCAACGTGCACAAGGTCCCACGTCCGGTCGATCAGACCTCCGGGCAGCACAACCCGCACATGATCGCCGCGGGCCTTCCCGGGGAAGGCAACATCCTGGTGTTCGACAACCAGGGCGGCGCCGGGTACCCGGCCGCATCGCTGGGTATCTACGCCGGATCCAGAATTCTCGAAATCGACCCCGTCACCAAGGAAATCGTGTGGCAATACACCGCTGAAGACTCGGGTCTGCCGTCCTGGACCTTCTTCAGTTCGTTCGTCAGCAATGCCCAGCGGCTTCCCAACGGCAACACCTTGATCACCGAAGGGATGCAGGGGCGGCTGTTCCAGGTCACGCCCGACGGCGATGTGGTGTGGGAGTACCACAGCCCGTACCAGGGCTACGGCGTGGCCGGTGAGCCCGAGGTCAAGCAGACCAGGGTGCCCGGGGTCGACCGGCTCACCCAGACCGCGCTGGTGTACCGGTCGCAGGCCGTGCCGTTCGACTGGGTGCCCGCGGGTACCTCGCGCGAACCGCTGCGCGCAGTAGGCACCGAAGCGGGAAGCCATCCATGACAGCCGGTTTGGCGGTCCGGGCACCGGCCGCGAGCGCGCGCCGATACCCGGGCCCGGCCCGGGTGCGGTCGGCGTTCGCGCGGTTGGGTGTCCTGGGTTGGACGGTCGCCGGCCTTGGGATCGCCGCGGCGTTGTGGTCGCTGATCGTGGCGACCGGACGGTTCCCGCGGCAGCTGTTCCCGAGCGTGCCCGAGATCCTCGCAGCCGGGCAGACCCTGTGGACCGAGGGCCTGCTGGCCGACGACATCGTCGCCAGTTTGCGCAGGGCGGCAGTCGGTTTCGCGATCGGTGCCGCCGCCGGGATCGTCGTCGCGGTGTTCACCGCGACCACCAAGCCGGGGCGCAACCTGCTGCAACCTGTGCTCCGGGTGTTCTCGCCGATCCCGACGATCGGCCTTGTCCCCTTGGCGATCCTGTGGTTCGGGCTCGGCGAGAACAGCAAGCTGCTGGTGATAGCACTCGGCGTCTTCGTCCCGGTGTGGATCAACAGCCACTCTGGTTTGGCGAGCACACCGGTCGACTATCTGAAGGCTGCCCGGTGTCTGGGTGCCGGCCGCTGGCAGACGTTGTCCAAGGTGGTGCTGCCCGAAGCCGCCCCCGACATCGCATCGGGTCTGCGGGTGGGGGCTGCGATGGCCTTCGTGCTCATCGTGGTGGCCGAGATGACCGGCACCACCGCGGGTATCGGGTACCGGATCTCCCAGGCGCAGCTCTTCTCCCAGGCCGACCGGCTGATCTTCTGCCTGATCATCCTTGGCATCGTCGGCGCGCTGTGCGACCTGCTGGTCGCCTCGGTCACGTCCCCGTTCACCCGTTGGGCTCAAGAGGAGCGCTGATGGCCATCCAGACCCACGACCTCGTGGTGCAGTTCCCCGGCAAGCAGGAGCCGACGCTCAAGGGCATTTCCCTGACCATTCCCGACGGGTCGTTCTCCGTCCTCGTCGGCGCCTCGGGCAGCGGCAAATCGACACTGCTGCACTGTCTGGCCGGGCTCATCACCGCGACCGCAGGATCGGTGACCGACAGTGACGAGGCGGTCACCGCACCGCATCCCCGGCGCGGCGTCGCCTTCCAACGCGATGTGCTGTTCCCGTGGATGTCGGTCGCCGACAACATCGACTTCGCCCTGACCGCCCGGCGGCTGTCAAAACCTGAGCGCCGGGACAAGATTCACGAACTGCTGGACTTGGTGGGCCTGCGGGACGAGGTGGCCACCCAGCGCCCCGGTGAGCTGTCCGGCGGTATGCGGCAACGGGTCAGCATCGCCCGCGTGCTGGCCGGGGAGCCGACGGTGATGCTGATGGACGAACCGTTCGCAGCGCTCGATGCACTCACCCGGCTGCGCATGCAGGATCTGCTGATCGATCTGTGGACGCGGTTGAACCGCACGATCGTCTTCGTCACGCACGACATCGACGAGGCGATCCGGCTCGGCGACACCGTCAGCGTGCTGCGCGACGGGCAGATCGCCGATCAGATCACCAACCCGTTGAGTCGCCCCCGGCCGGCCGACGCGCTGGCAGATCAACCCGGCTACAGCGAGATCCGCAAGACCCTGCACCACCAGCTCGGTATCGACCACGCCGTCCACTGATCCCCCACCCCCACAAAGGAACCCATACCGTGAAGACTCCTCTTCGGCGTATCGTCGCCGCAGCAGTTGCCGCTGCCGCACTCACTGTGGCAGCCACCGCGTGCACCGACTCGGGTACCGCGAACGCCGATCAGCTGACCGTCGGATTCGTCGTCGACCCGTCCTGGGCACAGATCCCCGTCGCCGCCGACACCGGCCTGTTCGGCAAGCACAACGTGAACGTCAAGGTGGTGAACTTCCAGTCCGGCGTGGAGGCACTGCAGGCCGCGGCCGCCGGTCAGGTCGACATCACCACCGCGGCCGATGTGCCGACCTCGGCCGCGCTGACCCGCACCCCCACCTTGCGGGTGATCGCCGACGGTTCCCGCTGGGAAGGCTCGCGTATCGTCGCCCGGCGCAGCGCGGGCATCAACACCGTCGCGGATCTGGCCGGCAAGTCGATCGGCACTCCGCTGGGCACGAGTGCTGCCTACTTCGTGTCGAACGCCTTGGCGCAGAACAACATCAAGGCCGAGCTGGTCCAGGTCGCGCCGTCGGCGATCGTCACCGCCGCCACCCGGCGCAATGTCGACGCCGTGTCGATCTTCCAGCCCTACCAGGCGCAGACCATCAAGGCCCTCGGCGACGACGCCGTGGCGCTGACCGGCGGAACCTACAACCAGCACAGCCTGTTCGTCGCCACCGAATCGGCCGTCTCGACCAAGGGCACGGCGATCACCGCCTTCCTCGCCGCACTCGGTGACGCCGGCACTGCCCTGTCCCAGCACGACAAGGCCGCCACCGACGCCGTCGCCAAGGCCACCCAGCTGGACCCCGAACTGTTGGGCACCGTGCTCGACGAGTTCGACTTCACCCTTCAGCTGAAGCCGGACCTGGCCGCCAAGCTGGCCGAACTGGGCGCGTGGGCCAAGACGCAGAAGTCCATCGACCCGGGCACGCAACTGCCCGACTACGCAAAGTTCCTCGACAACCAGTTCCTGCCGCAGTCGGCCCCGTAGGCACGGAGCCGATGACGGAAACACCGCCTTCCGGTAGTGCAGCGGTCGACACAATGGCAGCCATGACCAGAAATCGCCTACTAGCCGCTGCGGCCGCGCTCACCGGCTGTACGACAGCCACCCAACCCGGGCTGCATCCCGGGCAGTTACTCACCGCACGGCCGCTGACCACCACCGCCGCGCTGCCCAGCGGTGAGACCCGGTTGATCACCTACGTCTCCGACGATGCGCACGGCCAACCCATCGTGGTGTCAGGCACCGTGGCCGTCCCGAAGTCGCCGCCGCCCGAGGGCGGCTGGCCGGTGATCTCCTGGGCCCACGGCACCACCGGCTACGCCGACACCTGCGCCCCCTCGGTCGATACGCCCGACGGTCTGGCCCACGACTACCTCGGACCGGTGACCACGATGCTCGACACCTGGGTGGCGCGCGGCTACGCCGTCGTCCAAACCGACTACCAGGGGCTGGGCACCCCCGGCGGGCATCCCTACGTCGACGGCACCAGCGAGGCGAACACCGTCACCGACATCGTGCGGGCGGCCCGCGAACTGAACTCCGGCATCGGCACGGACTGGGTTGCCATCGGCCACAGCCAGGGCGGGCAGGCCGCGCTGTTCACCGCGCAGGATGGTGGGCAGCGCGCACCCGAACTCGATCTGAAAGGCGCGGCGGCACTCGCACCCGGCGGGGTGGGGATGAGCCAGGCAGTCGACTTTGCACGCTCCGGAAGTCCGGAAGCCGTTGGAACACAAGCTTTCCTACCACTGCTGGTACTCGGCGCCGCCGTGGTCGATCCGGCCATCGAGCCGGATGAGATCTTCACACCGCAAGCGCAGCCCTTGTTGACCGCGGCCCGCACTGCGTGCATCGGTCAGATCCGCGCCGTCGCACCGGTGCCGTCGGCACAGGTCTTCGCGGCGGATGCGAATGTGACCCCGCTGCAGGACTACCTCGGCCGCCAAGATCCGACCCGCCTCAGCCCGGGGGTACCGGTCTTGATCGGGCAGGGCACCGCCGACACCGCGGTTACCCAACCTGGTGTCGACGCACTGGCAAAAGCCCTGTGCGACAAGGACGTCGCAGTCGACTACCGGGTGTATGCCGGCCAGGACCACCGTGGCGTCATCGGCGCCTCACTACCGGACGTACAGGACTTTGTGAACACCGTGATGGCCGGGAAAACGGTCAGCACCTGTCCACGCTGACACCTACCTACAGTGCCCGAGCCCGCTGGTCACGCAACCGCAGCAGTGCCGTCCCGAACGCGCCGACCACCACCAGGTCAGAGGCCACCCCGCTGCTGACCGTCGCCAGCAGCCACCCGGCGACGCCGGTGGCCAGGACGAACGGCGGCAGCCACTCGAACACCTGCGACCATGACGGCACCGGATGGTGGGTGTGCGCAGCGTCCTTGGCGCGGGCGTACTCGGGATAGAACTCGGTGACGGCCACCGCGAAGAACAGCGCGGCCAGCTGAAGAATCCACCCGGTCCAGAAGTTGTCGGTGCTGCCGTAGACCACATCGCCGAGGAAGCCGACCGAGGCCGAGAAGCCGAATGCCGCCGCCCACACGGCGGTCACCACCATGTTGGTGCGCTTGAACAGCGGCGTGTCCCAATGGTCCGGCGGGGTGACGTCGCGCGCGTACGCCGTCGTGTACGGCCGGCCGATCATCAGGCTGACCAGGGCGAAAATCGCCAACGAGGCGTTCGTGATCTCCCCCGACCACATCTCCAGCCACGTCTTCTGCCCTCTGGAGGCCACCAGGCCGACGACGGCCAGCACCACGAAGAAGGCCACGCCGAGCATCTCGAGCACGTGCACCGGAATGTTGCGGCGACGGTCCAGTGCCAGCACCAGCAGCGAGAATCCGAGCGCACCCCACACGGCGATCTCGTAGCGGCCGGGACCGGCAAGGATCGCCATCAGAGCCCACGGCACGATTCCGGACAGCGGGGAGTCCAGAAACGCATCGAGGGCTTTTCCGGGCACGCGACGACGGTAGGGGACGCGGCTGGGAAAATCCCAAGACTTCAGGTTCCCCGGAGGCGGACCATGGAGTCATGGCCTCCGACCTGGAAACCCGTGTCGACGAGATCGCCCCGGACATCTACCGGCTGTCCACCTGGATACCCGGGATCACCGAGCACGGCTTCACCTTCAACCAGTTCCTGCTGACCGGAGACGAACCGTTCCTGTTCCATACCGGTCAGCGGTTCCTGTTCCCGCAGGTCTCCGCTGCCATCGATCGGGTCCTGCCGCTGGCCCGGCTGCGCTGGATCTCGTTCGGGCACCTGGAAGCCGACGAGTGTGGCGCGGTCAACCAGTTCCTGGCGGCCGCACCGCATGCCGAGGTGATCCACGGACCGCTGGCCATCATGTTGTCGCTGAACGACATGTGCGACCGTCCTCCCGTCACCGCGCCCGCGGAGACCCCGCACGACGTCGGCGGACACCGCCTGCGCTTCATCGCCACACCGCACGTGCCGCACAATTGGGAAGCCGGGCTGTGGTTCGACGAGGCGACGTCGACGCTGCTCGCCGGCGACCTGTTCACCCACACCGGCCAGTGTCCGGCCCTCACCGAGTCTGATTGTGTGGCACCGGCATTGGAAGCCGAGGCGCTGTTCCAGGCCACCGGCCTGACCACGAATCTGATGCCCACTTTGGCCCAGCTCGCCGAGCTGAACCCCACCACCTTGGCGATCATGCACGGCGCGTCGTACCACGGCGACGGGGCCGGGCAGCTGCGCGCGCTGGCCGACGGTTACACAGGGTTTTTCGGCGCGTCATAACCCGCCCTGATTACGGGCGATGCGTAGCCTTGGCGCGGTGAAGGCGTGGCAACCGGTGGGCGCCCTGCTGGCTGTGGGTGTGCTGTTGTCGGGCTGCCAATCGAGTATCGAAGGCACCCCGAGCACCAGCCCGCAATCACCGACCGAGCCCAGTTTCCCGACCGCGCGGCCCTCGCCGAGCACCACCGCCGCGGCCCCGCCCAGCAGCTCCCATGCGCCGTCCGGCGCCACCCCGCTGCAGCCGGAGAACGGGTACGTCTTCATCGAGACCAAATCGGGGCGGACCCGCTGCCAGCTGTCCAAGCAGGATGTCGGCTGCGAATCGGACTTCACCAATGCACCGGTGATCGACGGCGAGCACGCGAACGGCATCAGGCTCACCCCGGATGGCCAGATCAAGTGGGTAGTGGGCAACCTCGGTGACATTCCGGTGGTCACCCTCGACTACCGCACGTACAGCGCGGTGGGCTGGACCATCGATGCGCGCGAGGACGGTACCCGCATCAGCAATGACCGCAGCGGGCACGGAATGGTCGTCGCTGTCGAAGGGGTGAAAACCTTCTAGAGCTTCTAGAGTTGGTCAATGACTATCGCTCAGCGGGAGCGTGCCGCCCTGGTCGAGTCCATGCGCGCCGCGGGCCCTGATGCGCCCACCCTCTGTGAGGGCTGGACTGCCCGTGACCTGGCCGCCCATCTCGTCGTGCGCGAGCGTCGACTCGACGCCGCCCCCGGCATCCTGGTGCCTCAGCTCGCGGGCTACACCGAGCGCGTGCAGCAGAAGGTCACCGAAAGCACCGAATGGGGCGACCTGGTGGACCAGATCGCTGCGGGCCCTCCGCTGTACTCCCCGTTCAAGCTGTTGGACCCGTTGGTCAATGTGGCCGAGATGTTCATTCACAACGAGGATGTGCGCCGGGCCCAACCAAACTGGGAGCCAAGGGATCTCGACAGTGCGACGGTATCCGCGCTGTCGCGCGGGATCGCCGCGATGGCCCGGATGTCGATGGGCAGATCCCCGGCCCGGGTGGCATTGACCACCCCCGCGGGCAAGACGCTGGCCACCGTCGGCGCCGGTCCGGCGGTGACGGTGACCGGGGAGCCGGGCGAGCTGCTGTTGTTCGCCGCGGGCCGAGAGCCGGCCCGCGTGACGTTCGCGGGCGACGACGATGCCGTCGCCGCGCTGCGCGCCGCCCGTCGCGGACTGTAAAACACCAGGCAGTCCCCCGCTTTACTCCTTCTTGATCATGCGTTGAATCGCCACCCCGACGATTAGCGCGTGAGTACGCTTTCATCGGTGGAACTGGAGGTTTTGGGACCTCTTCAGGTCCGATTGGACGGTGCGACCGTCGTGATACCGGGCGCGAAGCCGCGCGCCATCCTCACGATGCTCGGTCTGCACGGTGGTGCGGTGGTACCCGCCGACGTGCTCATGGAATTGCTCTGGGGCGACGATCCGCCACGCACCGCCGCCAAGGCCCTACAGACCCATATCTCCGCATTGCGTCACGCCCTCGGCGACGGCTTCGTGCTGACCGAGGGCATCGGGTGGCGTCTGAACACGGCCGAGACTGATGCCTCGCGATACAAGTCGCTCACCAAATCGGGCCGGGACGCCTTCAGCTCCGGTGACACCAGCGGTGCGGTGGCCCGGTTCGATGAGGCGGTAACCCTGTGGCGGGGAATCCCGGAACTGCCCGACGGCCGGCCGGGAGCATCCGAGAAGACCCGGTGGATCGAGAGCCACGCCGCACTGATCGAGGACCGGGCCGATGCACTCCTTGCGACTGGCCGTGCCGCGGAGATCATCGGCGATCTCGAAGCTGCCGTTGCGGATGCGCCGTTGCGCGAAAGACGTTGGGGCCAACTGATGCTCGCGCTGTACCGTGCCGGCAGGCAAGGTGAGGCGCTCGGCGCCTATCGACGGGCCCGCTCGCTGTTGGCCGATGAGCTCGGAGTCGACCCCGGACCCGAGCTTCGGCGGCTGGAGGCCGCGATCGTCGCCCAGGATGCCGAGCTCGAGGTCCCTGCGACGCAACATGTTCCGTCAGTGACGCGGGCAGTGACCTTCCTGCTGACGGATATCGAGGGGTCGACCGCCGCGTGGGAGGCAGACGCCGATGCCATGGCGCTCGCCCTGGCGCGGCACGACGAGCTCGTCGAACAGGTTGTCACATCGCGCGGCGGACGGCTGATCAAGACGCGTGGCGAGGGTGATGCCACATTCTCGGTCTTCGACCGCCCGTCAGCGGCCGCGGCCGCCGCGATCGAGTTGCAGGACGCGATCTTCCACGAGCCGTGGGAGCTGGCCGAGCCGATGCGCATCCGTGTGTCGCTGCACACCGGCGAGGCCGAGCTCCGTGACGGCGACTACTTCGGTCGCGCCGTCAACCGCGCCGCCCGGCTGCGGTCGCAGGCCTCGGGCGGTCAGATCCTGTGTTCGGGTGCGACTGCAGAGCTGGTCATCGATTCCTTGTCCGACGACGTTGTGCTCGCCGATCTGGGCATGCACCAGTTGAAGAACCTGGCACGGCCCGAGCACATCTTCGAGCTCCGCCTCCAGACCGCCGAAAGCTCACCGCCGACAGGTGATACGCCGATCGAGCGGCCGGCGATGCCCGCGGTGCTCGGCGGGCCCGGCCCGTTCGTCGGGCGTGGTCGTGAGCTCGCAGAACTTCTCGCCGCCTGGCAGTCGGCGCTCACCGGTGGCACGGCCGCGGTCCTGATCGCGGGCGAACCAGGTGTGGGCAAGACCCGCCTGGCCGGCGAATGGTGCCGGCAGGCCTATGAGCAGGGCGCGGTCGTGCTGTACGGCCGTTCCGACGAGGACCTCGGTGCCCCCTACCAGCCGTTCGCGGAAGCCCTGCGCACACTCGTGCCCTGCGTCGGCACGAACCAGCTGCGCGGAATGCGTGGCATCGAGGCATTACTGCCCCTGGTTCCCGGTCTGACCGACGTCCTCCCCGATCTCGCCGCACCGCCCCACGGCGACCCGGACACCGAACGCTATGCACTGTTCGATGCCGTGGTGGCGCTGCTGGGCATCGCCTCGGTCGACGTACCCATCGTCCTGGTACTCGACGACCTGCACTGGGCGGCCAAGCCCACCCTGCTGCTGCTTCGCCACCTCCTTCGCTTCGGCGAGCACGCCCGAGTGCAGATCATCGGCACGTACCGCAGTACCGACCTCGACCGTTCACACCCGCTGGCGGCGATGCTCGCCGACCTTCACCGCGATGGCAGCGCCAACCGCATTACCCTGGGCGGCCTCGACGAGAACGACGTCAGCACTTACGTTGCCGAGGCCGGATACCACGACGAAGAGTTGGCCCGCGCGTTGGCGTCGGTCACCGGTGGCAACCCGTTCTTCCTCATCGAGGCATTGCGCCATGTGGACGAGAGCGGTGGGCACTGGGACCCGAGCACCCTGCCGCAGGGTGTCCGGGAAGCCGTGAGCCGCAGACTCTCCCGGCTTCCGGTTGAGACGAACAAGGCACTGGCCGCGGCAGCGGTCGTCGGCAGCCAGTTCGCCCTAGAACTGGTCGAGCACGTGGTCGGCCAGGATCTGGTCGACGCGTTCGACGAGGCATGCCAGGCCGGCATCGTCATCGAGGAGCCAGGTGGGCTCTACCGCTTCAACCACGCCATCGTCCGGCAATCGCTGCTCGCCGAACTGGCATCCGTGCGGCGCATGCGGCTGCACCAGCGGATCGCCACAACGTTGGAGACGATGCCGGGCGCCGATGACGAGCTGCTGGCTGAACTGGCCCACCACTACTTCGAATGTGCTTGGGCGGGAAACGCGGTCAAGGCCGTCGAGTACTGCCGGCGCGCTGCGGACCAGGCGATGGCGCGACTGGCATACGAGGGCGCCGCCGACCTCTACGACCGTGCCCTGCACGCGCTGGAGGAACTCGACGACGAGTTGCCTGACCGCGACGAACTGCGCGTCGAGCTTCTGGTGGCGCGCTGTGAGGCGCTGCTGGCTGCGGGCGATGTGACGTCGGCGGCGGGTGTGGTCACGCAACTGAAAGAGGGAACGCGTGATTCAGCCCGTCTCGCGGCATGGGCCACGTGCTTCGACGGCCAACTCTCGATGCTCGTCGATCCCGAGCACTTGGACGAGATCGAATCCTCGGTGGCGGCCGCCGCCGCAACGCTGGCCGAATTAAACGACCCCGCAGGGGAAGCCAAAGCCCACACAGTTCGGGCGGGGTGCCTGGCACGCCTCGGGCGCGTCGCCGACTGCGAAGTCGCGTTGGACAACGCGCTCACCGCAGCACGCCAGGCGCATGAGCACCGCTTGGTGAACGCGGTGCTTGTAGGCGCCCCGTTGGCCGCGCTGTGGGGGCCCAATCCGGTTCCGCGTGCGGGCGGGCGGTGCCTTGACGTGGTGCGTCTGCTGCGGATCACCACCGATTCCCCCGCAGTAGAAGCGACGTCGACGCGCTGCCAAGCGGTCCTGGAGGCGTTCCGCGGGCGGGCCGCTGCCGCCCGGCGGATGATCGACTCCGCGCGACGCACGGTCACCGAACTGGGACTGCGCCATGCGCTTCTAGAAGTCGAGCACTTCGCCGGCATCGTCGAGTTGGTGCTCGACGATCCTGACGCAGCCGAGCTGCATCTTCGCCTGGCCTACAACGGCTTCCGCCGGATGGGCCTCGACGCAGACGCCGCCGAGACAGCCGCGCTGTTGGCCCGTGCTTGCCTCTTGCTGGATCGAGACGTTGAGGCCGACGAACTGTGTTCGGAGAGTGAGCGACTGGCGGGGCACGCTCTGAAGGCGTCGATCACCTGGCGGACGGTCCGGGCACAGCTGTTGGCCCGCCGCGGCGCGCACGATGAGGCCCGGCGGGTGGCCGAGGAGGCCGTAGCCATTGCCGAGCGCACCGACGCGTTGGTCGATCACGGTGACGCGCGCCTTGCCTTGGCAACCGTCCTGGGTGACGCCGGCGACGTTGCCGGCGCACGGGCCGCCGCCGAGCGTGCAGCCGAGCTGTACGAGCTCAAAGGAGCTGTGGCACTGGTCGAAAAGGCGCGCGACCATCTCGGTATGCCGGTGCACCCGGCTCCCCCGGCTGCACCCGCTCAGCCCGAAGCGCCGGTCGAGATTCACACCGCGGCCATCGAAGCGACCGAACGTGCTACGGCACTTGTCGAGGCCGGGGCGTGGGACGAATTCGAGCGGATGTTTGCACCCGAAGGATCAGTAGAGAGTCGGCGCAAGCTCGTCGGCTTCGAGCGGACCGCATTCACACCATACGAAGTGATGCACCAGACGCGGTGCGACCTCGAGAGCGGGGTCATGCGGGCAGATTTTGTCATCTCTGCCGTACGCGGCGAGCAATTCGCAATCGCACGGGTGAGCATAGGCACCGCTGATGAAAGTCCTGGTGCGCCGGAGGACGAGTTTCTACAGCTGTATGGCATCGACGAGGAAGGTCGAATCGCCCTGCAGATTTGGTTCGACCTCGACGACATGGATGCCGCACTCGCCGAACTCGACGCCCAGTACGCGCGATTCGAGCAAGAACGTTCGCGAGCGTCATTGGAGAACAGCGCGACCCAGATCAACGATCGGATCAATCAGCTGTTCGCCGCCGGCCGTTGGGACGAAATCGGTCCGCTGTTCGCCGACGGAGTCTGGATCGATGATCGGCGGCGGGGAATCCGCGGAGAGCACCACGGCCGCGCCGGCGCACTCCGCAACATCCGCGCGGTCGCCGACTTGGGCGCCGTGAACATCTCGACAACAACTCTTGCGGTGCGGGGCCAACATCTGTGCCTCAGCCATGCAAATGTCTACGGGCGCGACGGTTTCGACGCAGAATCGCTCAACGTAACCGAGGTAGTTGACGGGTTGGTCGAGACCGTCGTCGCTTTCGACGTCGACGACCTCGACGCCGCCATCGCGGATCTCGACGCTCGATACGTCGCCGGTGAAGCGGCGCCTTGTTCGGAAACATGGTCCGCCATCGCGCGGGCCCTTGCTGCATTCAACAGGCGCGAAATGCCCGAGTTCATGCCGGACTGGGTCAACATCGATCACCGGCGAGCGAGAGGGTTCGCGCCCGGCGACCTGACCGCATACATACGTGCCACGTGGGATCTCGCGCCGGACGTCAGCATCTACGCCGAGGCAGTTCTTCGGCTCAGCAGCCTTGGAGCGGTCTTCACTCACGCGGTCAGCGGTAGGTCGCAAGACGGCTTCGATGCCGAATGGCGGGAAATCTGCCTTGCGAACGTCGAAGGCAACCTGCTCAGCCGCATCGAGATGTTCGACGAGGCCGACCTCGACGCCGCGCTGGCTCGCTTCGATGAACTCAGTCGGTCTGCCCCGAAGCTGGAGAACACGGCAAATCGCAGGTACGAACTTCTCCAGAATTACTTGGCGGACCGTGATTTGGATGCGATAGCGACCATGTTGGCCGACGACTTCTGCGGCGACGATCGTCGTCAGTTCGTAGGCTCCGGAGTCCGGCACGGTCGGGTTGCCGCGCTCGAAGACGCACGCGCGGCCGGCGACATCGGCGTCGGGAATACGGCGGCAACCGTCGTTGCCACGCGCGGTGAGCGCCTCGTGCTCAGGCGCTCCCGCTACGAAGTCGGCGACGAACAGGCCGACGCGTTCCAGGTCAACGTCCTCGAAGTCGTCGTCGTGGATGCCGACGAGCGCATCTCCGCTCTAGTCACCTTCGACCCCGACGACCTCGACGCCGCCTTCGCAGAGCTCGACGCTCGATACCTCGCCGGTGAAGCCGCACCGCATGCGCAGACGTGGTTGCGCACCATGCAGGTTTTTGCCGCGCTCAACCGGCGCGAACTTTTCCCGACCACGCCAGATTGGGTGAACATCGATCATCGGCGGGGGACCCCAGTCGCACCCGGCGAGATGCCTGCGTTGCTAAGCGCCGCATGGACTTTCACGTCTGACCTGAGCCACTTCGTCGACATGGTGCATCGGCTCAACAATCTTGGAGCGGTCTACACCTATATGGCGCACGAAACCTCCCAAGACGGTTTCCACGCCGAGTGGCGAGCGATCAGCGTGATCACGTTCGAAGGAGATCTGGTCAACCGCTGCGAAGTCTTCGACGAGGAAGACCTCGACGCTGCGCTGGCGCGGTTCGAAGAGCTGCTTCCGCCGGTTCGACGTCTCGGGAACACCGCGAGCCGGACATACGACAAGTTCAACGCGTATCTCGCGGGCCGCGACTGGGATGCCATGGCGGCGATGATCGCCGACGATGCCCTCAGCGACGATCGCCGTCGGGTCATCAACAGCGGTATCCAACGCGGTCGGGACGCCCAGATCGCGAATCTGCACGCCGTCGTCGGCCTCGGGGTCAAGAACTCGGAGTCGGTCGTGGTCGCGACCCGCGGGGACCACCTCGCGCTCACTCGTGTTCGCGTATCGGGTGGCCGGCACCGGCCTGAAGCGTTCGGCATCGAGCTGCTGACCATCATCGGAACCCGCACCGACAACAGGATCACGACCAGCGTCTTGTTCGACCCCGACGACTTTGACGCTGCTTCCACCGAACTCGAGGCTCGCTATCTTGCCGGCGAAGCAGCGCCGCATGCACATTCGTGGTCGGCGGTCGTGGGCGCATATGCTGCGCTCAACCGGCGCGAAATGCCCCCGACAACCGCCGATCATGTGAGCGTCGACCACCGGCGAGTGACATCATTCGCACCCGGCGATATCAAGGACTACACCCGCCGCGCCTGGGACCAGATTCCGGACATCAGCTTCCGCATCGAGGCCGTACATCGGTTGAACGATCGCGGCGCAGTCGTAACCCATGCGTTGCACGGAACTTCGCGGGAGGGTTTCGAGGCGGAGTGGCGCGAGATCCACCTCATGACCCTCGAAGGCGAGCTGTTCAACTGCAGCGAGATGTTCGACGAGGAAGACCTGGACGCTGCGCTCACGCGATTCGACGAACTCAGTCGGCCGACGCCGCACCTCGAGAATGCGGCAAGTCAAGTAGACCAACGATTCTGGGGGTATTTCCCGGATCGGACCTGGCACGCCATGGCCGAAATTCTGACGGAAGACTTTTCCCTTGACGATCGTCGTCAGACGTTGAACGCGGGCCTTCGAAAAGGCCGGGAGACCGAAATCGAGAACGTCAAGGTCATCGCTGATGTCACCGAGCGCGTAGAGGTGACGGCGAATGTCATCGCAACCCGCGGCGAACGCCTTGCCCTTCGTCGTCTTCGCTTCTCCGGGCAAGACCAACAGCCCGACTCGTTCTATACCGAGATGATCGGCATCGTCGAGATCGATGCCAATAGTCAACTAGCGGCTCACGTCGTGTTCGATCCCGACGACATCGACTCCGCCTTCGCAGAACTCGACGCGCGATACCTCGCCGGTGAGGCCGCTGCGCACGCGCGCACATGGTCGGTCATCACAGGCGCCCAAGCAGCGTTCAAACGGCACGAGATTCCCGCGACAACGCCGAACATGCCGTACATCGATCATCGACCGGTCCTGTCGGTCGATGCGGTCGATCTGGCCACATTTGTCGGTGTCGCGTGGGCCGTCATCCCAGAACCCAGCGTCTGCATCGAGGCAGTACATCGGCTGACCGAACTCGGAGCCGTCGTTACCCAGGTGCTGAAAGGAACCTCGCGAGAGGACTTTGACGGTGAATGGCGGCTGATCGACCTTTTCACAGTCGAAGGCAACCTGATCAGCCGCTGTGAAGTGTTCGACGAGTCCGACCTCGACGCCGCGCTCACCCGCTTCGACGAGCTGAGTCACCCGACAACGCCCACTTGAGATCGCCGATAGGCTGGCCCCGTGGACTTCCGTGTGTTCGTCGAACCCCAGCAAGGCGCTACCTACTCCGATCAGCTCGCGGTCGCCCGCGCAGCCGAAGCTCTCGGTTATTCGGCGTTCTTCAGGTCCGACCACTACCTGGCGATGAGCGGCGACGGCCTACCCGGGCCGACCGACTCCTGGGTGACGCTGGCCGGCATCGCACGCGAAACCTCGACGATCCGGCTGGGCACGATGGTCACCTCGGCCACCTTCCGCCACCCCGGACCGTTGGCTATCTCCGTAGCACAGGTCGACGAAATGAGCGGTGGCCGTGTCGAATTGGGCCTCGGCGCCGGCTGGTTCGAGGCCGAACACCAGGCCTACGCCATCCCGTTCCCGCCACTGGGTGAGCGTTTCGACCGGCTCGAAGAGCAGCTGCGCATCCTCACCGGCCTGTGGGACACCCCCGTCGGCGAGACGTTCGACTTCGCGGGCAAGCACTACACGGTCGTCGACTCACCGGCGCTGCCCAAGCCCACCCAGGCTCCGCACCCGCCGATCGTCATCGGTGGCATGGGGGCCAAGCGCACACCGGCACTCGCCGCCGAGTTCGCCTCTGAGTTCAATGTGCCGTTCGTACCGCTGGACCTCCTCAAGACGCAGTTCGCGCGGGTCTCCGACGCGGTGACCGCGGCTGGACGAGCAGCGGACTCCCTGACCTACTCGGCGGCGTTCGTGGTGTGCGCGGGCCGCGACGAAGCGCAGATCACCAAACGGGCCGCGGCGATCAACCGCGAGGTGGACGAGCTGCGCAGCAATTCGCCGCTGGTCGGCACACCCGCCGAGATCGTCGACAAGCTGGGGCCGTTCTTGGAGGCCGGGGTGCAGCGGGTCTACCTGCAGATGCTCGACCAGTCCGATCTCGATCACATCGAGCTGTTCGCCAGCGATGTCATCCGTCAGCTGAGCTGACCGAGGCCCGCTGGAGGGCCGGGCATAGTATCGGTGCCCGTGACCGGTGACGACGATCAAGGGCGGCCTCCCGAGGTGCCCTGGCATCATTCGACGCCGGCGGTTGCCGGGGCCAGCGCGGCGGCCCTCGCCGTGATCGGCCTGGTGGTGTGGATGGCGATCGCGCTGACGGGCTCCGGCGGCCCCGAGGACGCACCGATAGATTTCGTCCCACCCAGCTTTGCGTCGACTTCGGTGAAGACCTCGAAGTCCACCACGACCCGGACCACCACCAGTCGGCTTCCGGTGACCACCGAGTTCGGCGTGCCGGGCGAGTCCGACACCACGACGACGTCGCCCTCGGACACCTCCGGGACCTCGACCACGTCCGAGACTTCGCCCACCTCGACGACCACGACAACTACCACGACCACTACGACCACGACGACGGAGTCGAGCAGCGCCGGTTACGGCGAGTACCCGACCACGACGCACAGCAGGCCCCGCACCAACGTGACACGCACGCTGTATCCGGCACCTGGCGGCTGAACCCGCCTACCATCGGCGCGTGTCGAACTATTACGACGACGACGAGCCCACCCAATACGCCCCGAGCTACGGCGAGTACTCCGAGCCTTCCGCGCCGCCCACTCCCGAGCCCGTTCCCTGGTACCGCAAGCCCGCCGCACTGATCGGCATGGGCGCCGGGGGCACAGTCATCGCGGCGCTGGTCATCTATGCCCTGGTGCAGCTGTTCTCGTCAGACTCCCCGTCGACGTCCACGACAACCACCACGTCGACCACACCGACAACCACCACATCGGTCGTCACCACGGCGCCGGTGGTTCCCGCACCCACTCAAACCGTCACCGAGACCGTGGCGCCGACCACCACGACGGTCGAGGAGACCACCACGACCACAACCACAACAACCACCGAGACCACCACCACGACCACGACGACCGCGCCGACAACAACCACCACGACAACTGCGCCGGTGACGACGACAACGCCTGCGGGTAATCCCTAGCCTGACGCGGCGCAGCTGGTTATCCACATGTCCTCGAAATGCTGCTGGCCGCCGTCGCAGCTCTCCAGAAGTATCGAGTCGGTGGACGTTGACGATGTGCTTCGCCAACAGGATGGGGTGATCTCGCGCCGGCAGGCGTTGGACGCGGGCCTGCAAGAGCACGAGATCCGGCGACTACTCAGACGCAATCAGTGGGCGCGGGTCCACGTGGGCGTGTACGTCGATCACACCGGACCACTGACGTGGTCGCAACGCGCTTGGGCAGCAGTGCTTTACGCGGCTCCGGCTGCACTGTGCTTCGATTCTGCCCTTGGAGCCGACGCGTTGCCCATCCATGTAGCCGTCGCGCAACAGCGCGCGATGTTGGCTGAACCGGCGGGAGTCCGCATTCACCACCTTGCGAACCTTCAGGCGCGGGTGCTGTGGAACGTCAGCCCACCGCGGATGCGCTACGACGAAGCCGCGCTCGATGTCGCGTGCCGCGCCGCGTCCGAACTCAATGCCATCGCGGTCCTGGCCAACGCCTGCCAATCGCGGCGAACCACTGCGCATCGGCTGCTGCAAGTGCTCGATTCTCGGGCACGGGTACGCCATCGCCGGTGGTTACGCGCGGTATTGGTCGATATCGCCGACGGCACCTGCTCGGTTCTCGAGCATGGCTATCTCGTTCGCGTCGAGCGCGCGCATGGTCTACCCAAGGCAAAGCGGCAGAAGCGGGCCGCGTCATCCATCGGTGTCTGCTATCGCGATGCCGAGTACGGCGAACAGCTCATCGTCGAGCTCGACGGCCGGGTCTACCACGATTCGACGACCAGGCGGGATGCGGATTTCAACGGGATCTCGACGCCGCCGTCGACGGCCGTTCGACAGTCAGGCTCTCCTACGGGCAAGTCTTCGACCGGCCGTGTCAGACCGCGAGCAAGATCGCTCAGGTGCTGCAGCGGCACGGGCTCGCAGTGGCCGGCCACCCGTGTGGGCCGCGGTGTGAGTTCACTCGACTCGACCGCGCCGCATAGTCGTCAACACCGAGGATTCCAGTCAACATCAAGCAGGAATCCTCGGTTTAAGTCCGTATCAGGGTGACGGCGCCACCGATGTGGGTGTGGGCTCTGGCGCCTTGGTCGGCTCTGGCGAATGCGTGGGCTCTGGCGAATGTGTGGGCTCAACCGTCGGCTCAGGGGTATGTGTGGGCTCCGGCGAAGGTGAAGGAGTCGGCGACGGGCTTGGTTCCGGCGTGGGCGACGGCGACGGACTCGGCGAAGGCGACGGCTCAGACACCGGCGGCTTGAACGTCGGGATCGGCAACTGCGGGAGCGTCACCGGCGGAAACACCAATGGCGGCACCGGAATCGGCGGGATCGCGACAGGCACAGGCACAGGCACTGGAGCGGGCGCCGGCGCGGCCGGTCGAGGCTGAGGCTGGGGCGCCTGTGGGGCCGGGGCAAGCGGCGCGGTCTGACGACTCTGCACCAACCGTGGCGCAGCTGCGGGCTGCGGCGCGGATTGCGCGGGCGCGCCAGGGCCTGGCCACGACGGATCGCGCACCACCACGGTCCGGGTCGGCGGTGCGGGCGCGGCCTGGACCAACGGGGACTCGGCCGGAACCGTCTGCGGCGCCGCAAGGCTGGATCCGGTCGCGGCGGCATCGAGGCGGTCGGCCCGTGCCGACAACACCATGCCGACCGTGCCGACGACGGCCAGGAACACCGCCGCGTACGCCACCACTCCCCCGCGCCGATACCAGCGAACACGTGCGGCAGCGGGCGGCAAAGGCGGCTCGGAGAACACGAACTCCGGCCGGGCCGAGTCGTCGGTCACCGATGCCGGGACGAACTCGGCGACCTCAGCCGATGAGTCAGACACCGACCACGCCAGAGCAGATGCCGCGATCGTCCCGGTGCCGAGGACGGGAGCAGACGCGTACGCCACCTGCGTCGCGGTCTCGTCGGCACCGCGTCGGCCCAGCAGCGCAGCCCCGACTGCCGCGATCACCTGGGCCTGCGGCACGGTGCTGACCGGCAATCGGAAAGCATCGGAAAGATGTTGGGTGACAAGGGGTATCCGCGCTCCGCCACCGACCGTCACCAGAGCAGCCAGCTGCGCCGGGTGAATACCGTTGCGGCGCAGCAGGTCCAGCAGAGCCTCGATCACGCCGCCCAGCGGCTGATCCACAACCGCGTCCAGCTCAGGGCGGGTAAGTCTGATCGCGCCCGCAGGACCGGCCAGGCTGGTGGCGCTCTCATCGCTCAGCCGTTCCTTGGCGGCCCGGCACTGTTCGCGCAGCCGGCCCAATGCGGCCACCCCTGCGGTCCCGGCCGGTTCGGCATCCAGGTCGCTCAGGACGTGTCGCAGCACTTCCTGGTCGATCAGATCGCCGGAGAAGTCCTGGTATCGCACCGTCTGCCCGATGGTCGCGTACCCCGCCCCAGCGTCGGCAAGCGTCAGGCTGGTGCCGGAACCGCCGAAATCGCACAGGGCGACGACGCCGCGGGCGGGCAGACCCGGATGCGACTGGATGGCCGTCAACGCCGCGACCGAATCGGGAACCACCCGAACGCCGGGCATCGCGCGACGCACGGAATCGAATGCCGCAGGGCTCCAATGCGCGGGCACCGCCACAACCGACACATTGGGCCGATGCGTCGGGCTGGTCTCACGCGTCAGCGCCTCGACGGCGCCGGCCAGTAACCGTTCCGCGTGATGGGTCGAACCGTCGGCGGCGACCAGCGGCACCGGGTCGCCGACCCGTTCGACGAATCCGCCGATGACCGAGCCGTCACCGAGTGCGGACACCGCCCGCCGCACCAGCGGCGCATGATCGGCGATCGCCACCAGATTGGTCGCCCCCACGGACAACCCCAGGCAATCACGCATACCTGTATGTCGACGGAGAGCCCTGATTCGTTAGTGGCGCGACGAGTACTCGGCGACCAGCGCCTCGGCACTGCGCACCGCGGCCCGGCAGGCCCGCGTCGTAAATGGATCGTTGAGCGGATGATCGGCCCGCCGCCGCCAGCGCTGCGCCGCCGCGAAGGCCGAGCGAGGCCCGTCGAACGGGGCGTCGGGTTGCAGTCCCAGCCGGCTTGCCGCATCGGTACCCGAGCCGCCGATGATGCGGCGCAGTGAGGCCATTTCGTCCTCGTTCAGCGTCGTGGGCCGCGAGCGCAACAGGCTGAGCAGCCGCAGCTCCTCGAAGGCGTGCGTATCGGCGAGCAGCGGATCGATGTCGGCAAGGATGTACGGCGTCGCATAGATGGGATTCGCCTGCACGAACTGCCGCAACGACAAAAGAGCCGTATGTGCCTTGAGCAGCTCCGAACGTTGCGCGAACTGCTGGTCGATCACGTCGCGCAGCGCGATCAGGCCGCTGCGTTCCAGCAGTTCGTCGGCCAGGGCGACGGAGTCGGACACCCCGGCGTGCATCACCGCGATCGAGATTCGGATGCCGAACATGCCGAACCGGTCCAGCAGCGCGGCGCGGGTGGCAGCGTCGACCGGCAGTGCACTGTCCTCGCGCACGAACCGGTCCACCGAAAGCATCGCCTTCGTCAGATCAGCGGGCTCGATACTCGCGAGCTTCTGCAGCGCGACGAATTCGCTCTGCCGCAGGGTGCGGGCGGTCAGCGCGAGCAGTCCGGACACCGGGACGACGGCCTGGCAGATCCCGGTCTTGTCCATCTCCTCGGTGAACCGCTTGGCCACGTCCTTGGCCGACATCATCGCGTCGATGCGGCCGGCACCGATCTCATCGGCCCGGGAGGCCACTCCGATCACGCCGAGTGCGCCCGACGACCCGCCGACAAGCTCGCCGATCTGCTTGAGCAGGGCGATGTCGGCGGCGTTGAGCGTGCGCAACAGGAAGACCACCGCGTCGACGCGGGGCACGCCGTCCTCGGGGACGAGTAGCCGGTGGGTCCGCATCGACACGTCTCGCGACAGCGACGAGGTTCCCGGGGTGTCGATGATCGTGGTGTCGATGAGCTCGGCGGCGGGCCACTCGACGTCGAGGTCCACTACGTCTTCGGGATTGAGCCCGGCGAAGCTGAAGGTGAGACCGCGATCATGTGGATCCCGCGCGATCGGCACGTTGGCACGCCGCCCGCCACGGTGATTGGCGGTCACCTTGGGGGTGGGCCCGTGCCGGAACCAGGTGACGATGCGGGTCGCCTCGGTGGCATCGGTGGGCGCGATGTCCTCCCCGACCAGCGCGTTGACGAGCGTCGACTTGCCGGCCTTGAGCGTGCCGGCCAGCGCGATACGGATCGGCTGGTTGAGCCGGCGCCCGATGCGGTCGAGCTCGTTGTACACGTCGGGCCGATTGCGATAGGCCGGGTCACCTCGGTACGCCTTGATGGTGCCGCTCAGAATCGAACGCACCTGATCCGCCGTGCTCACGCTGCGGAGTCCAACCTTTCGCCGCCAGTCAACCCTTCGAGCTTAAAGCGTGCCGAACACGGTTGAATGTTCACCGAGGCGATCACGCGGTCAGCCTCTCGGTCCGCCGGCACGGAGGTGCAGCACATGGAAACTGCGAGCAGAGTCAGTTCCGACACATGGCGGACAGCCACCTGGTCGGTACCGCTGGTGTTCCAGTTGGTGCTGACACTCTTCCTGGCGACCACTTGGGCGGCGGGAAAGTGGGTGTTGGTCGGCGACCCGCACCGGACAATGATGTCGGCCGGGGCTGCGACGTCAACTGTGGTTGCCCTCGTGATGAGCATCGTGCTCTTCAAAGCTCGGTCTTCGCGTTTGCGCGGCGTCGGCCTAGCCGTCGCCGGCTCGGCGGCAGCGGTGTTGATCGGTTGGCTGGTCGCTGCATTCTGGATCTACGAATGACGGACAACCCCGCGCCGACCAAGTTCGGCCCCCTCAGCTTCGTCGCGGCTCTCGTCACCAGCCTCATATTCGAATTCGCCGCTGTGACAATGGGATACTTCGTGATCTTTCTGCTCTACTTTGTCTTGCCCGCACTCCTGATCGTGGCCGCAATCGGGGGCCTGTTCTACTTCTCGGGCGGCAAGACAACGCAGGTCGGCCTCGGAATGCTGATCGGCTGCCTGGCAGCTCCGTTGACCGCGACGATCGCGGCCATCGTCCTCGCTGTCTCCTAGGCCGGAGCCTAGGCGCCCTCGGCCGCGAGATTCGTGGCGTGGTGGACGACCTGTTTGAGGATGTTCTGCTGACGTTCCAGTTCCGCGACGCGGGTATTGCGTTCGTTTTCTTCGATCTTCGCGGCCATCAGGGTGGCCTGTAGCGATTCGTTGAGCGAGCGCGTGGTCTGGTTGGCGATCCCGCGGTAGTGGTCGCGCAGTTGACGTTGGATGCCTTTGAGCCGGTCCCGAGATTCCTTGCCGACGACGAACGCCACGTCGTCGACGAATTTGCGGGTGTTGGTCTTGGCCTCACCGCGCACCCGGAGCATGCGGTTCTCCATGTCCTCCTTGTAGGCCTTGCGGCCCAGAACCAGGCCGGCGCCGAGGGACAACGGATTGAACATGCCCAGCCCCGCGAAGGAGGTGAGCATGCCGAACATCAGCACACCGCCGTAGGAGCCGCGCATGCCGGTGATGACCTTGTGCCCAGCCTTGATCGGCTTGGCCTCCAGGCGGGCCAGCGATTTCATCTCGCCGAATCCAGCGCCCATATCGCGGGCGTCGATCTGCGGCAGTTGCACCGCCTCCAAACCGGCCTCGGTGAAAGTGCGAGCCACCTCGGCCGCGAGGGCCTCGGCCCGCTGGTACGCCCATACGAAGTTGTCGCCGACCGCGATGGCCACCGCTTCTTCCAGTTCCGCGCCGATCTCGGCCCAGTGCAGGGTGGGGTCGCCGGAGTCGATGACCTTCTCGGTGTGTGCGGTGATATTGCGGAACCGGTGGCGCAGATCGTGATCGACGTCGGCGGTCAGATCGGCGATACCGTCATTGAGCACCTGCTGCCACAGTGCCGTCTGCTGCAAGGCCTCCTGGGCTTCCTCCTTGCGCCGTTCCAGGTCCGCGGTCAGCCGCTCGCGTTCGCCCGGATCGTTGAAGGCCGATAGCTCGGAATCCACCGCCAACAGAAGATGCTCTGCGGCCGAATGGATTTCAGCCACCACCTGATCGCGAATGCGATCGTTCTCGCGCGAGAGCACGCGGTCGGACAGGAACTTCACGATGGCCGGGAAGTTCGACTCCTCGTTGAGTTCCTTGTCGTTGAGTTGGATGGCATGACTGCGCAGCACCGAAGACACCGGAGTGACCGGGGTCGTTATCCCGGCCCGTTGCAGATGACGGGCGTTGGCGCCGACGATTTCCCGCCAGTGCGGATACAGGTCGGTCTTGGTCGCGACAATCGTTGCCACGGGGCAGATTTCGATCGCCTGCCGGATGAAGATCATCTCTGGCTCGGTGAATTCCTGGCTGGTGTCACTCACCATCAGCAGTGCGTCCGCATCGGGCAGCAGCCCCAGCGTGGACGACAGGTGGGGCTGCCCATGCCCGCCCACACCCGGGGTGTCGATGAATGCGAGCCCGCCTTTGAGCAACGGGCTGGGCGCGGTCACCTCGACACGCAGCACCTCACGGCCGCTGGCTTCGGGCGCCCGGCGCAGATCCTTGGTCAGGTCCGAGGGCGAAATGCTGATCAGCTCGGGTTCGGCGCCGTCGGGTCGCGCCACCACAAGCCGCGCCGTGGGCTGGTCGCCGTAGGAGACCACGGTGGCCAGCACGGTGCTTTCGTCGTCGCCGACGCGGGCCACCGGGACGTTGAGCAGCGAGTTGAGCAACTGGCTCTTGCCCTGTTTGAGCTGACCGGCGATGACCACCCGGATCTGCGGATCGTTGATCCGCACATTGGCCACTTTCAGCCGTTCCACGAGATCGCCACGATCCCGCGCGGCGGCGATCTTGGTGGTGTGGTCGATGAGCTCGACGATCACCTTGACCTTGCGGGGGTCAGTCGGTTGCGTCGGTTGGGTCATGGAAGTTCCCTCCTGCGGAATCCACCGTAAGCGCACGAACGGGGCGGGGACTCCCCAGGTGTGGGAGTCCCCGCCCGTCGCTGACTGGTGCGGATCAGAACCCGTGGAAACCGACGTCGTTGTGCGACGAGGTGTCCAGGTGGGTGTTGGTGTGGGTCTCAGGCGCGAAGCTGCTGTTGAGCCCGCCCACCTGGTGCACGGAGTCGTCGGTCACCGAGCTGTGCACGGAGCTGGAGCTGTGCACCGAGCTGTCCTCGTGGATCGAGTTGTCGGTGACCGAGTGGTCGGACAGCGAGGTGTTGGTCGAGGTGGTGGTCGAGCTGGTGGTCGTCGTCGAGCTGTGCACCGACGAGTCGATCACGCTGCTGTTGCCGCTGCCCACGTCGTGACCGGCGGTGGTCTGGTTGCCACCGACAGCGTGGTTGGAGCTGTCGCTGATCACGATGCTGCCCGCGTTGCCGCCGTCGCCGCCGCTGGCGTGTCCGCCACCGATGCCGAGCAGGCCGCCGCCACCGCTGGCGCTGGCGCCACCGCCATGACCGCCGCTCATGTCGACATCGCTGATCACCGGTCCGTCGTTGCCGGAGATGACATTGCCGCCGGCGTGCTGCGAGCTGTCCTGGATGGCATTGCCCTCACCCACGTTGACGTGGGAACCCGAACCTGCCCAGACATCGCCGTTGTTGACGGTGTTGCCGTGGCCCAGCACGGCGCCGTCGCCGGTGACGATGGGACCGCTGGAGTGACCGGTGTTGACGACGGCCCCGTCGGTGGCGGTGTTGGTGGTGGTGGTCTTGTTGCCCAGCGTGATGTCACCGAAGCCCAGGTTGAACGCGCCCTGCTGAGCGTTGGCGCCCGCGTCCTGGTTGGGGCTCATGATCGGGGTGTTGTTGTGGCTGGCCAGATCCGTGGAGTTGCCGCTCATGAAATCGGTGTTGGTCTCCGGCGCGAACGTCGGCTGAGAGGTGAAGGCCGTCTGCGGGGAGAACGGGGAGCCGATGCTGTGGTAGTCGGCCACGGCTCGCTGCAGCCCGTACACCGGGTCGCCGTTCCCCAACGCGATGCCGGCCGGAGCGGCCGATGCCGCCACGGAGGCGAGCTGGGCGGCCGACACGTTGGGCAGGCCCGCGTCCCGAAGTGCGCTCTCGGGATTGGCGACGTAGGCCGCCGCGGCGGCCGGGCTGCGGAAGAGCTCGAGGATGAAGTCGATCAGAGTGGTCATGTCTCCAACCTTTCGGATGTTTCTGGGAGTTTCTGGTGAGTCCCCCCGCCGGGCTGTCCGGCGATCTGGAGACAACGTTATGGATTCGCCGCAGCCGCAACAAGCGCACGACCACTTGGGTCGTGCGCTTGTTGGAACGCTGGGGCAGATCAGTCGAAGATGTCGAATCCGCCACCACTGTCGGTGTGGTGTTGGTCGTCGACGATGGGCTGGGCCCAGCCGTCAGCCTGCATCGCATCGACGACCGGTGCATCCTCGATGACAGGTTCGTTGAGCTGCAGAGATACGTCATCGAACGGCTGATTGACGAGGCCGGGATCGTCGATGGCCGACGCAGAGGACACGAGGTGGTCCAGGGAGCCCGACTGATCGATGACCTGGCCGGCCGTCGAGTCCCAGGCATCGTCGGGGGAATCGAGCGGCACGTGATCGCCGAAGGCGTCGAACGCCGCCGTCGCCGCACCGCTGGCCCAGACGTTGCCGCCCGGGTCGGCCGCACCGAGATCGCCGAACCCCGTGTTCGTGCCGGTCATGGACAGCGACTCTGACACGACGGGAATCAGGTTGTTGACGTCCGCGCTGGTCACATCGGTCAGATGGGCATCGGCAATGGCCTGGGCCGGATCGGCGGCATAGTGGGCAGCGGCATCGGGGTCGCGTACCAGCGACATCACAAAGTCCAGCAATGTGTTCGCCATGCTCCACCTCCTCAACAGTTCGATTTGAATGTTAGCCAGCTGTGAGGGTGCTGGGATCGGTGCCGAACCCACCCCTGCCCGCCCGCCATTAGGGGGGTGAACATTAGGGGATCGACGCCACTAGGGGATCAATCACGGGCTCTGGCGGTCTCAGCCGTTAGGGTGAGGTTCGGCCGAGACAACAGGAGTGACGCCTGATGACCGACTCACTGGGGTTGTCGATCGGGATGACCAACCTGGTGGCAGCCCGCGAGGGCCGCCAACCGGTGATCCGCCGATCGATCCTCACCCTGCACAACGACCGTGCCCCCGACGTGGGCGAGTACACCGGCAGCGGGTTGCCGCTGGCCGGCTTCGTGGAACGGGTGGGCGACCCGGTTCCCCTGGTCGCCGCCGACGGGTCCCAGCACCGCGGCGAGCTGGTGCTGGCCGAGGCGTTGGCCGCGATGGCCCGCCTGGCCGGTGGCGGTGCGCCGGTGGTGATCGCCGTCCCGGCGCACTGGGGTCCGAGCACCGTCGGCGCCTTGCGCGATGTACTGCCTCGTTATCCCGGGCTGGCCCCCAATGGCACCGCGCCAGGCCTGGTGCCGGACTCTCTGACCGCGCTGGCGGCCCTGCAGGCCGATCCGGGGCTGCCCGCCGACGGCGTCGTGGTGTTGTGCGATTTCGGCGGCAGCGGCACGAGCGTGACACTGGCCGACGCCGGTGCGGCGTTCGCCACCATCGGTCCGACCGTGCGCTATCCCGATTTCTCCGGCGACCTGATCGACCAGGCCCTGCTGAACCATGTGCTCAGCGGGGTCGCGTCGGCCAACGATGCCGACCCGGCGGGCACCGCGGCCGTCGGATCGCTGGCCCGGCTGCGGGCTGAATGCCGTCAGGCCAAAGAGCAGTTGTCCGCCAACACCGCCACCGTGATCCGCACCGAGCTGCCGGGATTCAACTCCGATGTCCGGGTGACCCGCCCCGAACTCGAGCAACTCGTGTCCGCGCCGTTGGCGGGCCTGCTGGATGTCATCGAAGACACGTTGCAGCGCAACAACATTGCGCTGTCGAGTGTGACCGCGGTGGCGACTGTGGGCGGCGGTGCGGCGATTCCTCTTGTTACCCAGCGGCTGTCGGAACGGTTGCGGGCAGCGGTCGCCACCACCGCACGCCCGCAGTTCGACGTCGCGGCCGGGGCAGCGCTGGTCGCCGAGCGGGTCGTCGACGCGGGCGCGCCGACGGGGATGGCCCCCATGGTGGCGGCTGCCGACGCGCCGACGGGTTTGGCTCCCGAGGTGGCCGCCGCCGATTTACCGACCGGGATGGCCCCGACGAGTCAGGCTCCGGCCGCCGACGCGGGGAATGTCGGCGCCCTGGCCTGGTCGCAGGACGACGCGCCCGGCAACGAGCCGGTGCCGTACGCGGGCGGCGACTACCAGACTCCCGCGGGCACGACGGCGGCGCGACCGTCCGTCGAGTTCAGCCACGACGAGGAGATGTTCGACGCCGGTCCGGCGCCGCTGGCCTGGTACAAACGCCCGCCGATCCTGTTCGGGGCCGCAGCCGCGGCCGCTCTGTTGGCTGCGGGCGGCCTCGCGGTGACCTTGACGAGCACCACCGGTGATTCCACGCCCGTGACTGAGACCAGCACCACCTATTCGATGGGCCCGTCTCCGGAGGGGCCGCCGCCTGAGCCGGTCACCACCGTGACCGAGGGCCCCGACGGGGTCAAGACGACCACGGTCGTGGTTCCGCCACCGCCACCGCCGGAGACGACGACGTCGGCACCGGAAACCACCACCACGACCAGTCCGACCACAACCACCACGACAACGACGACCACCACAACGACTACGACAACGCCGCCGACGACAACGACCACCACGACGCAACCGCCGACGACGACCACGCAGCCCCCGACGACAACGAAGCCGCCGACCACCACCCAGCCGCCGGTCACGACCACTGCGGCGGCCGAGGGTGCCGACGACGGCGTCTCCTAGGCAGTCACCATGACCGCCCCGGCACCGGAGTCCGTTCCGGAGCTTCCGTTGGCTGCCCGATCGGCGATCGCTGCGGTGTTGGCCGACCCGACCGCACCGGTCAAGCTGCTGCTGTCCGGCGGGATCGGAACCGGGAAGAGCACGGTGCTCGCCGCGGTCCGCACCGCACTGCGCGAGGCCGACCGTGTTGTGTTGACCCGTGCGCCCCGGCCGGACGACGCACCTGAGGCGGCGTTCGTCGTCGACGACGCACATCTGCTCGGTGACAGCGAAATCGGCTTTCTCACAGAGAAAGTCGCCGATCCAGCGTCGACCGTCGTGGTGGCGAGCGAGCCGTTGACACATCGCCCGCCGTTGGTCACGTTGGCCACCACGCTGGAGCGGGAGAACCCGGTGGCACGCCTCGGGCCCATACCGACAGCCGAGGTGGGTCGGCTTCTGAGCACGGCGCTGGGAGCCCCGGCCACCCAGGAGACCGTCAGATCGGTGTTGGCCGCGACAGCCGGATTGCCATTTCTGTTGCAGGCGGCCGCGGATGCGGTCGATGCGCCGGCCGATGCGGCCCGGTTCGCGTTGCTGCAGCGGTTGCGTCGGGTTGACGACGACACTCGCGATGCGCTGCTGATCCTGTCGCTGAGTCACGATCTCGGTCCCGACGACGTCGCGGCGGCGCTGCGGTTGACCGGCGCCGAGGCGTCGGTCCTGGTGGATCGGGCCCGGGCCGGCGGGTTGGTGGAGCCGTCGCATGACCGGCGGTTCGTGCGGATGGTTCACGAGTCACTCGCCCAGATCGCCGGCGCCGCCCGCCACCACGAGATCGAAACCTCCCTTCTCGCTTCGCAACTCGAGCTGTCCACATTGTCGGCCGACCTCGCGGTGGGGCTGGCCGAGCACGGATTACGCGACGATCGGCTGGCCGAGGCGCTCGCCGAACACGCCGCCCACAGCCGCGCCCGGCCCGCGCGGGCGGCCCGCCTCTACCGCGCCGCGGTCACGGCCGGCGCGGCGGCGGTGAGCACCCGCCTGGCCGATGCCCTGGCACTGGCCGGGGACTGCACCACCGCGGCGCGGATGGCCGACGAACTGCTCGGCTCCGAGGACCCGGCCGAACGGGCCACCGGTGTGCGGGTCGCGGCCAGTGTCGCCATGCACGACGGCGGCGCCGCCCAGGCCGCCGACCTGTTCCGGTGGCTCGGCCCGTATCCGGATGTCCTGGTCAGTTCGGCGAGCACGACGGCGTTTCTCGCGGCCGGCGACGGCGAGGCCGCGCGGGCATCGGCAGGCACAGAGGCGGCCGGGCCGCCCACCTCGACCGCACGGGCGGCCCGCAGCCTGGCCGAAGGTTTGGTGTTGTCGCTGGATCAGCCGTTCTCCGTGACCGTGGCCCGGCTGGGACAGGCCGTCACGACCGAATATCAGGCCGGTGGCGTCGCTCCCGATACGCCGGCGGCGTTGGTGACGCTGGCGGCGCTGCACGGTGGCGACTCGGTGCGGGCGCGCAGTGTGATCAGCCGCGCAGTGCGTGCGGGCGGAAAAGACGAGGCCTTCAGCGCGGCTCGGCACCGCTTGCTGTTGGGCTGGGTCAAGATGCAGGACGGTCAGCTCGGTGCGGCCGGCGCGGACGCTGCCGCCGCCGAGGCGGGTGAGGATCTGCACCGGCGCGACGCGTTGTGGGCCGCCGCGCTGCGTACCGCGATCGCCCGGCGCAGCGGTGACAGCGGCGCGGTACAGAAGTATTGGTATGCCGCGGTGGAAGTCCTGGCTGAGTATTCGATCGACCTGTTCTCGCTGCTGCCGCTGGGCGAGTTGTGGGTGGCCGGTGCCCGCATGCGTCAGGTCGACCGGTTGGAGCACACGCTGGCCGAGGCGTGGAATCTGCTTGCGGCCCTCGGTAATCCGGTGTTGTGGTCGGTGCCGCTGCACTGGGCGGGTGTGCATGCCGGGATTCTGGCCAATTCCCCCGGCGCGGTCGCCCCGCATGGGCAGGCATTGACGGCCGCGGCCGGGCAGAGCGCCTTCGCCCGGGCGCTGGCCAATGGCGGGCGGACCTGGTTGCGGGTGCTGGCCAACCACGTCGACATCGACGAGGTGACGGCCGCTGCGCGGGCGCTGTCCCAGTTCGGCCTCACCTGGGATGGCACCCGGCTGGCCAGCCAGGCCGCGCTGCAGACCCCTGACGCCCGGGTGTCGCAGGCGATGCTGCAGCTGGCCCGCGATCTCAAGCAGACCAGTGCGGTCGAGGAAGTCGAGGTTGCTTCAGGCGCCCCGGTCGCCGCCTCGACGCAGGCCGCACCGACGCCGTCGTCGACCAAGTTGTCCGATCGCGAGCGTGAGGTAGCCGAACTGCTGCTGCTCGGGATGCCCTACCGCGATATCGGCAGTCAGCTGTTCATCTCGGCCAAGACTGTCGAGCACCATGTCGCCCGCATTCGACGACGCCTCGGCGCTGAGTCCCGCTCGGAGATGATCTCGATGTTGCGGGCGATGTTGGCGCCCCGGGGCTAGAAGGCGTGGTGCCGCGGATTGCTGTCAACATGTGGCAGCCATCCGCGGCGTAGTGCTATTCGTCAATGCCCTTGGCGGCCTTGGCGTCGGAACGTGGCGCCATCGCCGGGAGGGTTGAGACCCGTACCACAGTTACCTCAAAGTTAGGTAAGCCTCGGTAGCGGTGAGAAACACCTAAATGTCACTATGAGCTGAAGGAAGCTAAGTTACCCACGGGTAACTATGCCTAAGTTACCGGCTGGTAACTCGCGAAATGGAGGCGTTTCTGTGGGGAGTCTCGAACACACCCTGACTCTGTCACGGCTGATTATCGGTGTGCTCGCCACGCTCGTCGTTTTGGCGTTCGCCGCCAAGCGCGTGCTGTGGCTGACCAAGCTGATCAGCTCGGGACAGAAGGTCGGCGACGAGCGTGGCCGCAAGGACCATCTGGTCCAGCGCTTCCTGAACCAGAACAAGGAAGTCTTCGCGCAGTCGAAGCTTCTGAAGTGGTCGATCCCCGGTATCGCGCACTTCTTCACCATGTGGGGCTTCTTCGTCCTCGCCACGGTGTACCTCGAGGCCTACGGGGTGCTGTTCAACCCCGAGTTCCACATCCCGTTCGTCGGCCGCTGGGCGGTGCTGGGCTTCCTTCAGGACTTCTTCGCCGTCGCCGTGCTGGCCGGCATCATCGTCTTCGCGATCATCCGTATCCGTAAGAACCCCGAGCAACTGGGCCGCGAGTCCCGCTTCTACGGCTCGCACAACGGCGGCGCCTGGACGATCCTCATCATGATCTTCCTGGTCATCGCGACCTACGCGGTGTTCCGTGGTGCGGCCGTCAACGTGCTGGGCGAGAACTTCCCCTACCAGTCCGGCGCCTTCTTCTCCGACGGCATGGCCGCGCTGCTGGCTCCGCTGGGCCACACCGCCAACGTCTGGCTGGAGAGCCTGGCACTGCTCGCCCACCTCGGCGTCATGCTGGCCTTCCTGCTGATCGTGCTGCACTCCAAGCACCTTCACATCGGCCTGGCCCCGATCAACGTCACCTTCAAGCGTCTGCCCGACGGCCTCGGCCCGCTGCTGCCGATGGAGTACAAGGGCGAGAAGATCGACTTCGAGGATCCCGCTGAAGACGCGGTGTTCGGCAAGGGCCGCATCGAGGACTTCACCTGGAAGGCCAACCTCGACATGGCGACCTGTACCGAGTGCGGTCGCTGCCAGTCGCAGTGCCCGGCCTGGAACACGGGTAAGCCGCTGTCTCCCAAGCTCGTGATGATGAACCTGCGCGATCACCTGTTCGCCAAGGCTCCCTACATCATCGAGGGCAAGCCGATGCCCGAGGACGGCTCGGTCGACTTCGCCAAGCTGGGCGACAGCCTGCACGGGCACGGCGTGCCCGAAGACGGCTTCGCCCGCATCGAGGGCTCCGGCCCCGAACAGGCGCTGCGCCCGCTGGTCGGCACTGCCGAGCAGGGCGGCGTCATCGACCCCGACGTGCTGTGGTCCTGCACCAACTGCGGTGCCTGCGTCGAGCAGTGCCCGGTGGACATCGAGCACATCGACCACATCGTCGACATGCGCCGCTACCAGGTCATGGTCGAGTCGGAGTTCCCCGGTGAGCTCGGCGTGCTGTTCAAGAACCTGGAGCTCAAGGGCAACCCCTGGGGCCAGAACGCCAAGGACCGCACCAACTGGATCGACGAGGTCGACTTCGACGTGCCGGTCTACGGCGAGGACGTCGAGAGCTTCGACGGCTTCGAGTACCTGTTCTGGGTCGGCTGCGCCGGCGCCTACGAGGATCGCGCCAAGAAGACCACCAAGGCCGTCGCCGAACTGCTCGCCGCCTCCGGCGTGAAGTTCCTGGTCCTGGGCACCGGTGAGACCTGCACGGGTGACTCGGCTCGCCGCTCCGGCAACGAGTTCCTGTTCCAGCAGCTGGCCGCGCAGAACGTCGAGACCATCAACGAGCTGTTCGAGGGTGTCGAGACGGTCGACCGCAAGATCGTGGTGACCTGCCCGCACTGCTTCAACACCATCGGTCGCGAGTACCCGCAGCTTGGCGCCAACTACACCGTGGTGCACCACACGCAGCTGCTCAACCGTCTGGTCCGGGATAAGAAGCTCGTGCCGGTCAAGTCCACCGGTGGCCCCGAGGTCACCTACCACGACCCGTGCTTCCTGGGCCGCCACAACAAGGTCTACGAGGCTCCGCGTGAGCTGGTCGAGGCCTCCGGCGTGACGCTGAAGGAAATGCCCCGCCACGCCGACCGCGGCCTGTGCTGTGGTGCCGGTGGCGCGCGCATGTGGATGGAAGAGCACATCGGTAAGCGCGTCAACGTGGAGCGCACCGAAGAGGCGATGGACACCGCCTCGACCATCGCGACCGGCTGCCCGTTCTGCCGCGTGATGATCACCGACGGTGTCGACGACGTGGCCGCTGCCCGCAATGTCGAGAAGGCCGAAGTGCTCGACGTGGCCCAGCTGCTGTTGAACTCGCTGGACAAGAGCGCCATCAAGCTGCCCGAGAAGGGCACGGCGGCAAAGGAATCCGAGAAGCGGGCCGAGGCACGCGCCGAAGCGGAGGCCAAGGCCGAAGCTGCGGCACCGGCACCCGCGGTCGCCGAGGAAGCCGCCCCGGCGGCTGAGGCGGCACCTGCTGCCTCAGCATCGGTAGCGACTGCCACCAAGCCGGTCACCGGGTTGGGTATGGCTGGTGCCGCGAAGCGTCCGGGTGCGAAGAAGGCTGCGGCTCCGGCCGCTTCGGCTGCCCCGGCTGCCGAAGCACCTGCCGCTCCGGCTGCCCCGGTCAAGGGTCTGGGCATCGCTGGTGGCGCGAAGCGTCCGGGCGCCAAGAAGACTGCTGCTCCGGCCGCGTCGGCCGCTCCCGCTCCCGCCGCTGAAGCTCCCGCCGCCCCGGCTGCGCCTGCGGCCCCGGTGAAGGGTCTGGGCATGGCGACCGGCGCGAAGCGTCCGGGTGCCAAGAAGGCAGCTGCTCCGGCGGCACCGACCGCCGCTGCGGCTCCGGCTGCTGAAGCTCCCGCCGCACCGGCAGAACCGGCCAAGCCGGAACCGCCGGTCGTGGGCCTGGGCATCGCCGCGGGCGCCCGTCGTCCGGGGGCCAAGAAGGCCGCCCAGGCTGCGCCCGCAGCTCCGGCCGCCCCGGCGGCACCTGCTGCCGAGCCGACGCCGGAACCGGCAGCGGAGACGCCCGCCGAGCCTGCCAAGCCGGAACCTCCGGTCGTCGGCCTGGGCATGAAGGCCGGCGTCAAGCGTCCCGGTAAGCGCTGAGCACGTCCCTAACGCACCGAACGGCCATCTCCATCACGGAGGTGGCCGTTCGGCGTATCGGGATCAGCTCTTGGCGCCGTAGGGCGGGGCCTTCACCGGAGGCACGGCGACCACCGGGGCGATCGTGCCGGTGTAGGTGACGGTCGTGGTCTCACCGAGGGTCATCGATCCGCCGGAGACGACGGTTGCCGGACCTTCCGGTGCGCCGCCAAACGTCGCGGCAATGACTCCCATTGCGACGACGGCGCTGCCGCCGACTACCGCGGCGAGCGTCTGGACCCGGATGTTGCCGCTGATTCGTGCCATGTGGACTGCCAATCGTGTCGGAGGATTGCGGCACGAAACATCCCCTGACCTGGGGAAATCAAGCGCCGTTTGCGTTGCAGCCATGGTTTCGTAGCTTTTTGGCCCACGCGTGGCCACCCAAGCGAACCCACAGCGGGTTGCCATTCGAATGGCAGGTGCGCCCACAGATCATGTGCTCTGGCAACTCGAACGGCTGTGGCGGTGGCCACCTACTGGTTCGGCAAATTCCAAATTCAGTGGACGGTGATGAGACCATGGTGAGCGTGACTACCCATCAGTTGCCGTGGCAGACCGGTCAGCACCCGAAGCCGCGTACGTTCGCCCAGTCCACGAAGCTGCAGGACGTCCTGTACGAGATCCGTGGACCGGTACACGAACATGCCTCACGGCTGGAGGCTGAAGGTCACCGCATCCTCAAGCTCAACATCGGCAACCCCGCGCCGTTCGGCTTCGAGGCACCCGACGTGATCATGCGCGACATGATCCAGGCGCTGCCGAACGCGCAGGGCTATTCCGACTCCAAGGGCATCGCCAGCGCGCGCCGCGCGGTATTCACCCGGTACGAACTGGTCGAGGGTTTCCCCCGGTTCGACATCGACGACGTGTATCTGGGCAATGGCGTCTCCGAGCTCATCACCATGACCCTGCAGGCGCTGCTCGACAACGGTGATCAGGTGCTCATCCCGGCACCGGACTACCCGCTGTGGACAGCCTCGACCGCACTGGCCGGTGGCACCCCGGTGCACTACATGTGCGACGAGACCCAGGGCTGGAATCCCGATGTCGCCGACATCGAGTCAAAGATCACCGAGCGCACCAAGGCGCTCGTCGTGATCAACCCGAACAACCCCACGGGTGCGGTGTACAGCCGCGAAACCCTGGAGCAGATGGTCGAGTTGGCCCGCAAGCATCAGCTCTTGCTGTTGGCCGACGAGATCTACGACAAGATCCTGTACGACGACGCCAAGCACATCTCGCTGGCCACGCTGGCCCCCGACCTGCTGACCCTCACCTTCAACGGGCTTTCCAAGGCCTACCGCGTGGCCGGCTACCGCTCGGGCTGGCTGGTCATCACCGGCCCCAAGGAGCACGCGAGCAGCTTCATCGAGGGCATCAGCCTGCTGTCGAACATGCGGTTGTGTCCGAATGTGCCTGCGCAACACGCGATTCAGGTCGCCTTGGGCGGTCATCAGAGCATCGACGATCTGGTGTTGCCGGGCGGGCGGCTGCTCGAGCAGCGCGACATCGCCTGGACCAAGCTCAACGAGATCCCCGGGGTTTCCTGCGTGAAACCGGCCGGTGCGCTGTACGCGTTCCCGCGCCTGGATCCCGAAGTGCACGACATCCACGATGACGAGCAACTGGTGCTCGATCTGCTGTTGCAGGAGAAGATCCTGCTGACGCAGGGCACCGGATTCAACTGGCCCACACCGGATCACCTGCGTATCGTCACCCTGCCGTGGTCGCGGGACCTGGCCCACGCGATCGAGCGGCTGGGCAACTTCCTGGCCAGTTACCGCCAGTAAGGCCCACTACCACCCGTTGTTGCGCAGTCCGCACATCCACCATCCGTCACCGAGATCGACGGGATTGGTGCAGATGTCGCCGTAAAGGTCGGCGCCTTCAGGGGATTCGTTCGGGTCGTACAGATAGCCGCCCGCATCGT
Organism: Mycobacterium sp. DL99; assembly: GCF_004762045.1. GTDB lineage: Bacteria > Actinomycetota > Actinomycetes > Mycobacteriales > Mycobacteriaceae > Mycobacterium. The sequence continues at coordinate 763,449 of NZ_SJOM01000007.1, read as the reverse complement.
CGGGAATCCCGATCCATTGCGGAAAGAAGCGGCTACCCCCTCGATTGGACACTCTCCCCTCAGCCACGAGGAACCGTAACGCCCAAGGCAATTCGTTGCCGTAATACGCCGCCCCGGGATCGGTTTCGAGTGCCCGCTCGAACAACGGCCGGTGCATCGAAAACCAGGTTCGCGGTGCCACCATCCATGTCGAGTTCACCACTACGGTGACGACAACCAGTACCGGCACCACCGTCGCGAGAACTACCCAGCGGCGGCCTCTGGTCGCCGCGACAACCACCGCCACCAGCCCAAACACATACAGCGCGCCCATGAGTGGGATCATCAGGATGTCGAAGATCCACCACGAGGTGTGCGACCAGTGCCACCAGAACCCGACCAGCCAGCACGCCAGACCGCCCCAGAGCAACCACACCCACCACCTACCCACTCGCTGAGTATCGCTGCCGCACGCGCGTAGGCCCGCGTATGTAGCGTGGTGGCGGAAAATCGCGCCAGATCCCGCCACTGCGTTACGCACGCGGAGGCCAGGAACCCGACAGCCACCCGCTCTAGGCTGTCCGGGTGGCGCACACGCATTCCCACTCCCATTCGCTGGCCGGCCCGTCTCCGCTGGGCCCGTTGGCCGCACGCATCGTCGTCGGCCTGTTGGTGGCCATCGGGCTCGCGGTCCTCATCGGCGCGGCCGTGCTGTGGCCCAGCCACCAGAGGGTCGACATCCCCCTGCCGTTCCAGAACGCCGCGGGCGGAGCCGTCACCACCGAGGCCGGGCACGTGGTGTCCAGCACCCTGGCCGATTGCGGCAGCCCGTCGGCCGGAGGTGTGCTGACGGCCAAGCCGCAGCCCGCCGAGCCGGGTGCCGGCACGTGTGTGCAGAACCTGGTCGCCATCGATTCCGGCCCGAACAAGGGCGCCAAGACGTTGCTGGAGTTCACCACCGGGCCCGGGCAGCCGAATCTTGTTGCCGGAGACAATATCCGGGTGAGCCGGCAGGTCGATGCCGCCGGTACGACGAGCTACGCATTCTTCGACTACGAGCGCACCTGGCCGTTGATCGCGCTGGCCGCGGCGTTCACCGTGGTGATCGTGGCGGTGGCACGCTGGCGGGGCCTGCGTGCGATCATCGGCATCGTCGTGGCGTTCGCGGTGCTGATGCTCTTCCTGTTGCCCGCGCTGCGCGACGGTGCCCCGGCGGTCCCGGTGTCGCTGGTGGCCTCGGCGGCCATTCTCTACGCGGTGATCTATCTGGCCCACGGTGTCAGCCTGCGCACCAGCGCGGCCCTGCTGGGCACCCTGACCTCACTGCTGTTGGCGGCCATATTGTCCTGGGCGGCAATCGAACTGGCTCACTTGACGGGGTTGTCCGAAGACCAGAACAACGAGGTCGCGGCGTATCTGGGCAACGTGTCGATCACCGGCCTGCTGCTGGCCGGGTTCATCATCGGCTCACTGGGCGTGCTCAATGACGTGACCATCACCCAGGCCTCGGCGGTGTTCGAGCTCGCCGAGCACGGCGGCACCAGGCGCTCGGTCTTCGCCGGTGCCATGCGGGTGGGCAGCGACCACATCGCCAGCACGGTCTACACCCTGGTGCTGGCCTATGCCGGCAGCGCGTTGCCGCTGCTGCTGTTGTTCAGCGTGGCCAACCGGTCATTGGCCGACGTGCTGACGGGTGAGAGCGTGGCCATCGAGATCGCCCGTTCCGCGGTCGGCGGTATTGCCCTGGCCCTGTCGGTCCCGTTGACGACGGCGATCGCGGCGGTGCTGGCGACGCCGACGAAATAGTGTCAGCCGGCGAGATCCTTCTCGGTGAGCTCGGTGGCGGCCAGAGCGGCAGCCAGGGTGTCATGGCGGAACACCGAGGTGACGTGGTCGTGCACCACCCGGAAGGCAGCGGCTCCGGCGTGAGCCGTCCCGTCAGAGGCCCGGACGGTCTGCTCGACGACGACCACACCGTCGTGCACGAACATCCGTCCCGGCGTGACGGTGTCGCCGACAGATGCGGCCCAGTCGCTCAGTGCGGCATGCCCCTGGGTGGCCCCGTTGGCATCGCCCAACTCGATGTCATCGCTGGACAGCGCGGTCAGGGTGTCGATGTCCTTGTCGTTCAGCGCGTCATGCCAGGCCAGAACCGTGGCGATCTCGGATGTGGTCATGAACGAAACGTACGCCACTCAGAACGGTGTGCGGTCGAGCCAGGCGTCCCAAGTTGCGGTGTCGCCGAACACCTCGAGCCCGAGTTCGGCCGCGGTCCGCCGGCGCGTGACGGCCAACAGCAGGTCGTTGGCCGGCCCGCGCAGCGCGACGGTGCCCTTGCCGTGGCTGTGTGACCACCCGAGGCCGTCTTCGTCGTGCTCCACCGTCCATTCGCCGGTGGGGCCCAGACCGTCGTCGGTGGCATGCAGGTGGATGCTGGCGCCGAACGCGAGCGGTTCGCCGTGCCGCTTTTTGGCCATACCGGTGGAGATCTCGAGCCACTCGCTGACCGCGTCGGCGGCGAGGTCGGCCGGCAGGACGAACGTGGTTCCCACGGCCAGCGCGGCGTCGGCGTGGTGAACCGCCACCTCGTGTACGCGTCGCCGGATCCACCAACCCCCGGGTTTGGGGCCCAGGAACGTCCACACCCTGGTGTCGGTGCCGACCTGGTCGACGGCCTTGAGGATCTGGGTCGCACCCGCATTGAGCCACTCGAGCGCGGCGTCGGGATCATCGGGCGGCCTGCCCTCGTGAACCTCGCGCGGATCGAGGGCCGACACCCGGCGCTCGGAGATAATCTGTGCCGCCCAACGGTTTCCGCGCCCGACGTGGCGGAACAGTTGCTTGATTGTCCAGTCCGGGCACGTCGGCACCGGTGTATCGGGATCGCTGGAGGCGATCAGCTCCCCGAAGCTCCGGGTCTGGTCGAGGAGTGCTGTGTGGAAGTCCACGTCACGAACTTACCGCTGTGCGTGCCTTCCCGAGCGCGATCGGCAGAGTCGACCAGCCGCGCAGGATGCGGGTCTCGCGACGGCTGCCTTCGCCGGCCGCCCGGGCATCGGGGAACCGGTCGAAGAAGGTCTGCAGGCCGACCTGACCTTCGGCCCGGGCGAGGGCCGCGCCGAGGCAGAAGTGCCGGCCGCCGGAGAACGACAGGTGCCGTCCGGCGTTGTCCCGTTCGATGTCGAAGCGGTGCGGATCGGTGAACACCGCGGGGTCTCGATTGGCCCCGGCCAGATGGATGATGACGAGTTCTCCGGCCTGCACCGGGGTTCCGGCCACTTCGGTGTCGCGGAGGGCTACCCGCGCGCTCATCAACACCGGTGAGTCCAGTCGCAGGATCTCCTCCACCGTGTTCGGCCACAGCTCGGGCCGCGTCGCCAGGGTCTGCAGGTGTTCGGGATGGTCGAGCAGCATGCGGATGCCGTTGCCCAACAGGTTGACCGTGGTCTCGAATCCGGCCGCCAGCACGAGCCCGGCCAGGGCCCGCAGTTCCGACTCGTTGAGCGGTTCCCCGGCCGCACCGGCGTCGGAGGCCTGGATGATCTGGCTGAGCAGGTCCTCACCGGGGTTGCGCCGCAGTTGACGCAGGTGACCGGTCAGCCAGGTCTCGAATCCGTGGATACCGGAGTTCACCTCCTGGTACTGCCGCCAAGTCAATCCGATGTCCAGGCTGGGCGCGCCGAGCTCACCGAAGCGCAGGATCTGGGACCGGTCGGCGTCGGGCACACCGAGGATGTCGCTGATCACGGCGACCGGCAGCTGTGCGCAGTACCGGTCGACGATCTCGACCACGCCGTCGTCGTCCATCGAGTCCAGCAGTTCGTTGGCCGTTTCCTGGACCCGTTCGCGCAGCCGGGCGACGGCGCGGGTGGTGAACACCGAGGAGACGAGCTTGCGGTAGCGGGTGTGATCGGGCGGTTCCACGGCCAGCAGCGACGGGGGCAGCAGCGGGTGCAGCGACCCGTTGTCGGTCTTGTCGGCGACCCAGCGCAGCGGCTTCGGCAGGTTGCCGCCGAGCCGCGAAACCCGGAAGTCATCGGAGCGCAGCAGCTCGGTGGCCACGTCGTGGTTGAAGGTCATCAAGATGGCGCGGCCGCGCACAATCGATCCGCGACGGCGCATTTCGTCGGCGAAGGGTGCCGGGTCGGCCCGCACCGCGGGGTCGGCGATGAGCCGAGCCTGCGGATCCCCATGACGCATCCCATACGCAGAGATGCCTCGAACCACCCCGTGCAGGGCCATCCACCGGATTCGTTCCCGCATGGCCCGAGCCTACGACTGCGGAATTTGTTCTACAAGCGTCAAACAGTGGCGACTGGACGGCCCAGCGCGTACACGCGCCATCCGGCGTCCCGCCACCGCTGCGCGTCCAGGCAATTGCGGCCGTCCACAACGACTTTGACGCGCACCGTGTCGGCCAGCTCGGCCGGGTCCAGGTCGACGAACTCGGCCCACTCGGTGAGCACCAGCACCGCGTCGGCCCGATCGCAGGCTTCGATGACCGAGGTGGAGTAGTTCAACGTGGGGAACACCCGCTGCGAGTTGTCCATCGCCTTGGGGTCATACACGTTGACCGCAGCGCCGTTGAGCTGCAGCATGCCGGCGACGTTGAGTGCGGGCGAGTCGCGCACATCGTCGGATTCGGGCTTGAACGCCGCGCCCAGCACCGCGATGTTGGCGCCCAGCAGCGAACCACTGCAGGCCCGGGTGGTCAGTTCCACCATGGCGGTGCGGCGGCGCATGTTGATGCTGTCGACCTCACGCAGGAAGGTCAGCGCGTGGTTGGCGCCGAGCTCGCCGGCGCGGGCCATGAACGCCCGGATGTCCTTGGGCAGGCAGCCACCGCCAAAGCCCAGACCCGCGTTGAGGAATCGTCGTCCGATACGCGGGTCATAACCCAGCGCGTCGGCCAGCATGGTCACGTCGGCGCCGACGGCTTCACAAACCTCGGAGATCGCGTTGATGAACGAGATCTTGGTGGCCAGGAACGCGTTGGCGGAAACCTTGACCAGCTCGGCGGTCTCCAAGTCGGTGACCAGGAACGGCACCCCGTCTGCGATCAGCGGCGCGTAGAGCTCACGCACAGCCGCCTCGCCCCGCACCGAATCATGCTGCACGCCAACCACAATGCGATCCGGGTGCAGCGTGTCGTGCACGGCGTACCCCTCGCGGAGGAACTCCGGATTCCAGGCCACCTCGACGTCCACATCAGCGGGTGCCAGGCCGCGGGCCCGCTCGGCCAGGTCGGCGGCGGTACCGACCGGGACGGTGGACTTGCCGACGATGACCGCCGACCGGCGCAGCCGTGGCACCAGGGTGTCGATGACGGCGTGCACGTGGCGCAGATCGGCGCTGTATTCGCCCTTCTTCTGCGGGGTGCCGACGCCGAGGAAGTGCACATCGGCGAAGTCGGCGGCCTCGTCATAGTCGGTGGTGAACCGCAGGCGCCCGGCAGACAGGTTGTCGTTCAACACCTTGCGCAGCCCGGGTTCGTAGAACGGGATGTCACCGGCGGCGAGTTTGGCCACCTTGCCCGGGTCGATGTCGACCCCGATCACCTCGTGGCCGAGCTCGGCCATACCCGCCGCATGTGTCGCGCCCAGATAGCCGGTACCGAAAACGGTGCATCGCATACTGCCTGGATAGGCGGCCAGTATGAGCTAGCTGCTACGCGACACTGAGCGGCAGGCCAACGTCAGGTGACGGTTGATCGCGCATACCGTCCGGGCGGTCGCACGATAAGTTGGGCTCTGACCCCAGAAGCCCCGAAGCAAGGACGTCCGCGATGCCGACCAACCCGTACGACGTTGAACGGTCCTGGCCGGACTACTTTCTGGAGCACCGCCGCAGAACCGTCGACCAGGCAGGAACGTATTCGTGCGGAGACCTGCCGGTGTGGACGGTGTACTGCCCGGGCGGATCACTGGGCAACAGCACCATCATCGAAGGCGACGACGGTCTCATCGTCTACGACACGGGCGTCAACCTGGAGTCCGGAACGGTGATCGCCGCCGAGATCAAGAAGATCTCGGACAAACCGGTCAAGGCTGTCTTCTATTCACACCACCACACCGACCACTACAACGGCACCACAGCCATCGTCGACCCGGCCGACGTGGCGTCCGGCGCCGTCCCGATTTACGCGTGGGCGAACTTCGAGGAAGAAAAGCGAGCCGAGTTCGGCGAGATCGCCGTGCGCCAGGCGATGGGTGCCGCCTATTACGGCGGGATGCTCCTGGGTCCCGAAGAGCGCCACCACCACGGCATCGGACTGGTCCCCCGCGGCGGCGAGACCGGCTACCTGCCGCCCACCCGGCTGCTCTCCGGTGACACCACGCTGACCATCGCCGGCATCACCCTCGAGATCTTCTACACCGGTGGGGAGGCGATTTCCGAATTCGGCATCCACATCCCCGCCTTCGACCTGGTCATCATCGCCGACGAATTCTTCACCGGGTTGCCCAACATGCACACGATCCGTGGATCCAAACCGCGCATCCCGAACAACTACCTCGGCGCACTCGACCGCGTCCTGGACCTCGAGCCGCAGTGGCTGCTTGGTTCGCACATCATGCCGATCGAAGGCCGGCAGAACATCATCGACACCGTCACGCGGTATCGCGATGCCACGCAATGGATGTGGGACCAGTCGATCCGGCTCATCAACAAGGGCTATACACCGACCGAGCTGCAGCGTGCCCTGAAAGACATTCCCGTCGACGTGTACGACCCGCCCTACACGGTGCCGATGTACGGCACGCCGTTCACCACGGTGCCCGAGTTCTTCACCGGCTGGGTCAGCTGGTTCAGCGGCGATGCCACCGATCTCTACCCCAGCGTGCCCGCAGTCAAAGCCGCCCGGTTCGTCGAGCTGATGGGCGGCGCCGACGCGGCGCTGGATGCGGCCAAATCCGCCCACGCCGACGGCGATCACCAGTTCGCGGCCGAACTGGCGCAACTCGTCGTGCGCGCCGCCCCCGACAACGACGATGCGAAACTAGTCAAGGCGGCCGCCCTCCGCGCTCGCGGATACCAGGAAATCAATCCGATCGCCCGGTCCTGGTACCTCACCGGGGCGCTCGAACTCGAAGGCAGCCTCGATCTCGACGCGGTGCTTTCCCAGACGATGCACGTGATGGGGACGCCCACGGCCGGCGAACAGATCCGCGGTTGGCGCTACCACGTCGACACCGACAAAGCGGCCGGCGCAAACCTGATCATCGGGATCAAACTCAGCGACATCGGTGAGGATTTCACTGTCCGGGTCCGTAACCGCGTCCTGATCGTCGATGACGGTATCGCCGACGACACGCAGGCCGTCGTCTCGACGACGTCCGACAAGCTCACGATCGACACTGCGCCCGAGACGCTGTCGGGAGACCCAGCCGCCTACGAGTCACTGCTCGGCATCCTCGACCTCGGTGTCACAGCCTTCAACATGCATCAGCGTTGAGATAAAGGGGCGTCCGGAATGACAGGTGCACCGAACATTCTGTTCTTTCACGTGGACAACCTCGGGTTCGGCGAGCTCAGTTGCTATTCGGGCGGCCCGTTTCGTGGCGCACTGACGAAGCGGATCGACGATTTCGCGAGGGAAGGGCTTCGCCTCACCAACTACTGCCCGGAGTCGCAGTGCACCCCCACCCGGTCGGCGTTGCTGACCGGACGGCACGCGATTCGGTCCGGAACCCACAGCGTTCCCCTCGGTGTCCCCGGCCCGTGGGGGCTGGTCGCGTGGGAGCGAACACTGGGTGACCTGTTGTCGGCACAGGGCTACACGTGCGCCGTCTTCGGGAAGTGGCACGTCGGCGAGGGGGCTGGGCGTTGGCCGACAGACAAGGGATTCGACGAATGGTACGGGCCGCCCCGCACCTACGATGAGGCGCTGTGGCCGACGGACCCGTGGTATGACCCGGCCCGCGATCCGGTCAGCCGGATGTTGGAGATCCGCCGTGGCCAGCCTGACGTCACCGAGCTCGACCAGCTGACACTGGAGGTTCGGCGGGACTGCGACATCGAGTATCTGCACCGCGCCGAGACGTTCATCCGCCGGGCGAAGAACGCTGACACGCCGTTCTTCCTGTACTTCAATCACTCCTTGCTGCACATGCCGGTGATTCCGCGTGAAGAGTTCAAAGGTCGGACACAGCAAGGCGATTGGGCGGACAGCCTGTTGGAACTGGACACCGATTTCGGCGCGGTGCTGCGCCTGCTCGACGATTTAGAATTGGCCGACAACACCTTGGTGGTGTTCGCCGGCGACAACGGCCCGGAGGATGTGCTGTTGTGGCGCGGGTCGCCCGGCTTCTGGGAAGGCTCCTACTTCGCCGGGGGCGAGGGCAACCTTCGCACGCCCTGCATCGTCCGGTGGCCCGGGCGGGTTCCGAACGGCGGCACCAGCGACGAGATCATGCATGTCACCGACTGGTTCACCACGATCCTGCGGGCCGCCGGCGCCCCGATACCCGATGACCGCGTGATCGATGGAGTCGATCAGCTGGACTGGCTCACCGGCGCCACGACGAAGTCGAACCGCGATGGCTACATCTACTGGATGGGTCCGGAGATGTACGGCGCGCGCTGGCGAAACTTCAAACTCGTTCTCGTCGAACAGAAGTACATGTCCGACGCGGCCGCCAGACTCCCCACTCCGCGCCTGATCAACCTCACGACCGATCCACACGAGCGAGAACGTGTCAGCCTGCCACATCTGCACACCTGGGCTGCCTATCACTTCTCGGCCTTGACAACCGCGTTCGAGGCCAGTGTTCGGCGCGAGGCGCTCATCCCGATGGGCGCCTCGCTGGAGCATGTTCCCGTCCACGCCGCCGATACCGATTTCTGATGTGATGGGGTTCGGACCGACTTGAGGGAGGCAACGATGGCAACCGCCAACGGCAACGGCACGTTCAAAGGCACGATCAAGCTCGACATCCGAGACTCCGTTCCGGACTGGAGTGCATTCACCGCCAAACCGGCCCCCGTGGACGCGCCCAACGTGCTCGTGGTGCTTTACGACGACACCGGCATGGCCGCTTGGTCGCCGTACGGCGGGCGGATCAACATGCCGACCATGGACCGGTTGGCCGCCAACGGATTGACCTACAGTCAGTGGCACACCACGGCCCTGTGTTCACCGACGCGGTCGACGTTCTTGACGGGTCGCAACCATCATCTCAACGGTTTCGCGTCGATCTCGGAGACGGCCATGGGCTTCCCGGGCTACTGCTCGCACATCCCGCCGCAGAACGCCACCATGGCCACCGTGCTGCGTGACGCAGGCTGGGGCACCTACTGGGTGGGCAAGAACCACAATGTCCCGATCGACGCCTGGACCGCTGGAGCCTCGAAGAAGGAATGGCCGCTGGCGAAGGGCTACGACCGCTTCTACGGTTTCGTCGGCGGTGAGACCAACAGCTGGTTCCCGTCGCTGGCCGAGGACAATCACTACATCGACCAGCCGTACGGACCCGAAGACGGCTACCACCTCTCGAAAGACCTCGCCGACAAAGCCATTGGGTTCCTCCGGGATTCGCGTCAGACCGAGCCCGACAAACCGTGGTATTTGTGGTTCTGCCCGGGCGCCAACCATGCCCCGCACCATGCGCCGAAGGAGTACATCGACAGGTACAAGGGCGCGTTCGACGATGGTTACGAGGCCTACCGGGAGTGGGTGCTGCCCCGGATGATCGAGCGCGGCATCCTTCCGGAGGACACCGAGCTGACGCCGATCAACCCGATGACACCTGGAACATTCGCCGAGGCAGACACCGTGCGCCCATGGGACACGCTCAGCGACGACGAGAAGCGGCTGTTCGCCCGGATGGCCGAGGTGTTCGCCGGTATGTCGGAGTACACGGACGCCCAGGTCGGCCGGATCGTCGACTACCTCGAAGAATCCGGCCAGCTGGACAACACGCTGATCATCTACGCCGCCGACAACGGCGCCTCGGGGGAGGGTAGCCCCAACGGTTCGGTGAACGAGGGCAAGTTCTTCAACGGCTGGCCCGACGACATCGAGGACAACCTCGCGATGATCGACCAACTCGGCACACCGAACACCTACAACCACTATCCGACGGGGTGGGCGGTCGCGTTCTCGACGCCGTACCGGATGTTCAAGCGCTACACCTACCAGGGTGGTGTGTGCGATCCGCTGGTCATCTCCTGGCCGAAGGGCATCAGGGCGCGCGGCGAGGTGCGCGAGCAGTACCACCACTGCACCGACATCGTGCCCACGATCCTCGACGTATGCGGCGTAGAGATGCCCGAAGTGGTGGACGGCGTTGCACAGCATCCGCTTTCGGGGGTGTCGATGCGGTACTCGTTCGATGACGGCGGTGCCGACACGCACAAGGAAACCCAGTACTACGAGATGATGGGCAGCCGCGGCATCTGGCACCGGGGCTGGAAGGCCGTCACCGAACACGGGCCCATCAGCGGCGTCGGCAACTTCGACAAGGACCGCTGGCAACTGTTCCACACCGACATGGATCGATCCGAGTCCCATGACGTGGCAGACCAGTATCCGGAGAAGGTCAAGGAACTCGTCGATCTGTGGTTCCGCGAAGCCGAAGCCAACAATGTGTTGCCACTCAACGACTTGGCGGCGGCAGGCGATGACCTGGCGGAGTACATGGCGCTGGAGTTCAACGTTCCGGTTCCACCGAGCGGACAGTACATCTACTACCCCGGTACGACACCGATCCCGGAACGATCGGCCGCCAACACCCACGCGGTGTCGTTCAAGGTGCTGGCCGACGTTGTCGTGGAAGCCGGCACCGAGGGAGTTATCTTCGCCCAGGGGTCACGGTTCGGCGGTCAGGCGCTCTACGTCAAGGACGGCAAGGTCCGCTACGTCCACAACTTCCTCGGTATCCCGCCCGCGCAGGTGCTCGAGGCTCCGCTGCCGGCCGCAGGGCGGCATGTCATCGGGGTGGATTTCGCCAAGCAGCGCAGCGGGGAGCACAACGAATCCTATGGCACGGCAACGCTTTACATCGACGAGACCGCGGTGGACAGCAAGGAGATCCGGACGATGACCGGCCACTACGCACTATGCGGCGAAGGCCTGTGCATCGGCTACGACAGTTCCGACCCGGTCACCACCGACTACAGCGGCCGCTTCGACTACACCGGCGGTGAGATCGTCAAAGTGGTGTTCGACGTCGCCGACGACGCCTACATCGACGTCGAGCGGCACTTCGCGGCGGCGATGTCGAGGGACTGACTCCGACTGGTGTCAGTGCCCGCCGAACGACGGGAACGGCCACAGCGGTCCGCCGTCGCCACCCGACTTGTGAGAACCACCGGAACGACCGGGGTTCCAGTCGCCGGATCCCGAGCCACCCGGATTCCAGTCGCCTGACCCGCCTGAACGGCCGGGGTTCCAGTCACCGGATCCCCGGCCCGGGTTCCAGCCCGAACTCGGACCCGAACCCGATCCCGGGCCCCAGTCATCTGAGCCTGAACCGGGCCACTGCGGGGTTTCCTGTTCGTGGCGCGACGGCGGGTCCCACCGCGGAGACTGCTCCCACGGCGGGCGGAAGATGTTCGGCAGCCGCGGCGCAGGCGGCAACACGACCAGCGGCGGGATGTACGGCGCCGGCGGGTTGTAGATCGGTGGCGGCGGCGCGGGCGGAGCTTCGGGTGCCGGAGCAGGCGCCTCAGGCGCGGGCGGCGGGGCCGCGGCGGGCTGTTCGACGTAGACCGTGCGCGGCGGAGCCTGCGGTGCGGGCGCCGGGGCTTCCTGCACCACCGGGATCGGGGCCTTGATGGTCTCTGGCGGCGGGGCCGGTGGCGGCGGTACGGCAGCTTCTGGCGGCGGCGCCGGGGCCGGCAGCTTGGCCGGGGCGCTGGGCGCCACTGCGCCCTGCGCCGGGGCCGGACGCTGATCAACCGTCGGCCGGATGCTCACCGCAAGCGAAATAACCAGGGCCACAACGCCAACCACGAACACCGACGTCAACGCCGAACCCACCAGGAGGAAGGGTTTGCGCTCCTCGTCCATCGGCATCTCGTCGGCGACGAGGTCCACCCCGTCGATGGCATCGGCACCGGCCGGGGCCATCTCGGTGGCCAGGCCGGCCAGCGCGTAGGCGCTGCCCGCGGTCGACCCGTCGGGATCTTGCGAATAGGCCAAACCGACCGTGGTGGCCTCGAACGCCGGAGCATTGGCCGACGCGAGTGCGGCACCGCGCGCCAGCGCCATCTCGGGCTCGTCCGGGGCGCTGACGGGTAGCGACACCAGAGGCTCCAGGTGCGCCTTGACCGAGGCGACGTCGACGCCTGAGCCGAGAACGAACATGCCCCGCGGTGCGGAATCGGCGGCGTCGACGGCGGCGGCCATATCGGTGAGCACGGCCATGGCGTCGGCGCTGTGCAGGGAGCGGCTCAGCACCTTGACCACAGAACCGTCGTCGGTCTTGACCACGGACAGCGTCGCGGCGTCACGGTCGATGAACAGCAGCGCCGTGGTGTCGTAACCGACCGCGCGGCCCACCGCCTGAGCCAGCGCGGCGGCGGCATGGCTTTCGGAGACCAGCATGACGTCGTCGATGCCGTGCGCGGACAGGGTGTCGCGCAGTGCGGCGGCGTCGGAATGGTCGGTCCAGGTGACCCCGATCGACTTCAGATGGTGCCCGCCCGCGGTCGCGCTCTCCTGGGTTCCGAGGATCGCGGCGACCACCTGATCGGCCGCGCTGATGGTTGCCGAATCTTCACCGGCGGTGACGTCGAAGACGTCGTGATCGACGGTAACTCCGTCGGCCTTCTCCCCCTCGACCAGCACCATGCGGACCGTTGTAGGTGCCATCGCCACACCCAATACGATGTCCACCGAGCCCTCCAATGTGTTTGCTACACTGCGTTTGTCGCCATTGCGCACACATTCCGCACGAACCGACAACTAGAACCTTCATCGGCGTAACCAGCTCGATCGTTACACCTGCGCTCGTTAGCTACAGCGCTTGGACTCCGGTCGGACCGCGGCGGCGTTGTGCGTGCCGGCGCCGGTTAGTTAGACCCTACTCGGCATTACGACAAAGAGCGCCGGCCGGTTCATCCCGCGCTGTCTTCCTCGGCCGGATCGGGACGCTGTTCGTGGTCTCCGAGCTGGCCAAAGTGCCCCAACTGCCCCAGCGTGCCGCCGAACAATCCCGGTCGGCGCTGCGGCAGGTGCCCGTGCACACCCTCGGCGTATGCGGACTCGGCATGCTGGGTGAAGTCGACGCCGGTGGTCTCGTCTTCGGGGCTGAGCCGGAATCCCATGAACCGGTCGATCGCCTTGGCGAGTCCGTACGACACCGTGAACGCGTAGACCGCCACGACGACCACAGCCAGCAGCTGCTTGCCCAGCTGGGTCAGCCCGCCGCCATAGAAGAGGCCCTGCGGGCCCTGGGTCATCACCTCGGTGGCCAGGAAACCGATCAGCAGCACGCCGACCACGCCGCCGACGAAGTGCACACCTACGACGTCGAGCGAGTCGTCGTACCCGAACCGGAACTTGAGGCCGATCGCAAAGGAACACACCACGCCGGCAGCCAGGCCCACTACGACCGCGCCAAGGGTGTTGACGGTGCCGCACGACGGGGTGATCGCCACCAGGCCGGCCACCACACCGGAGGCGGCGCCGAAGGTGGTGGGCTTGCCGTCGCGGACCTGCTCGACCGTGAGCCAGCCCAGCATGCCCAAACAGCCCGCGACCAGGGTGTTGAGGAAGATCGCGGCGGCGGTGCCGTTGGCGGCCAGCGCCGAACCCGCGTTGAAACCGAACCAGCCGAACCACAGCAGACCGACGCCGAGCAGCACGAAGGGCAGGTTGTGCGGGCGCATCGCGTCCTGTTTGAAGCCGATGCGCGGGCCGAGCACCAGGGCCAGCGCCAGGGCCGAGGAACCGGAGACGATCTCGACGACGAGGCCGCCGGCGTAGTCGAGGACGCCGAGGCCGGCCAGCCAGCCGCCCGGGCCCCAGACCCAGTGCGCGACGACGGCGTACACCGCGACCGCCCAGAGCGGGACGAACAACATCCAGGCGGCGAACTTCGCCCGGTCCGCGATGGCCCCGCTGACCAGGGCGGCGGTGATGATCGCGAAGGTCAGCTGGAACGTGGCGAACAGCAGTTCGGGTACCGCGCCGTGGGAGGTGCTGGGCGTGATGCCGAGCATGCCGAAGTGCTGCAGGCCGCCGATCAGACCGCCACCGGCGTCGTCCGAGAACGCCAGGGTGTAGCCGACCAGCAGCCAGGCCACCGTGACCAGCGGGATCGAGATGAAGCTCATCATGATCATGTTGAGCACGCCGGTCGTGCGGACCATGCCGCCGTAGAAGATGGCGAGGCCGGGGGTCATCAACAGGACCAGCGCGGTGCTGGCGAGCAGCCAGGCGGTGGCGGCCGGATCGATTTCGGGCACGTCGAGCTCCTTTGGTCTCGACGAGAATGTCGGGCGCGCGTTTCAGCCACGCGGCGCGCGTGTTTCAGCCGTGTTTCGTGTTGCGGTGTGGTTACTGAAAGTTCACCGGGCTTGGGTTTGGGCTGCCGAGTGTGCGCATCTGCCTCGCGGTCGCGGCGGCCCCGCGGTCGCGGCGCCCAGCCGCGCCGAAGCCTCGCCGCTTTCTACACCTGCGCTGTTGATCACCAATTCCACAACGCACACGTAGAAAACCACGCAGAAGCAGGCCAACCAGGCATGCTCACCCCGCGTCGCAGCGCCCAGCCCCCGCCGAAGCCTCGCCGTTTTCTACACCAGCGCTGTTGATCACCAATTCCACAACGCACACGTAGAAAACGACACAGACGTAGGCAGCCAGGCCCCGGATGCACGCCGAGTGGCCACTTATGACACGCGAATCGCCCGTTTACGTGTCATAACTAGCCACTCGGCAAGAGCGCCTACGACTTGATGAAGTTCAAATGCGAACGTGACGGCGTCGGCCCACGCTGACCTTGATATTTCGAGCCGACCTTGTCGCTGCCATACGGGTGCTCGGCCGGGCTGGTCAGCCGCAGCAGGCACAGCTGGCCGATCTTCATGCCGGGCCACAACGTGATCGGCAGGTTGGCGACGTTGGAGAGCTCCAGGGTGATGTGCCCGGAGAACCCCGGGTCGATGAACCCGGCCGTCGAGTGCGTCAACAATCCGAGACGGCCCAGCGAGGACTTGCCTTCCAATCGACCGGCCAGGTCGTCGGGCAGCGTGCACACCTCGAGCGTGGAGCCGAGGACGAACTCGCCCGGGTGCAACACGAACGGCTCACCCTCCGCGGGTTCGACCAGGCTGGTCAGCTCGTCCTGCTGTTTGGCCGGGTCTATGTGGGTGTAGCGGGTGTTGTTGAAGACCCGGAACAGGGTGTCCAGACGGACGTCGACGCTCGACGGCTGCACCAGGGCATCGTCGAACGGCTCGATGGCCAGGCGTTTCGCGGCGATCTCGGCCCGGATGTCCCTATCGGAGAGCAGCACCCGACGAGCGTATCGGTTACCGACGGACCACCTGCGGCAACGGCGGCAAGGCGGTGTCGGCGTCGGGCCCCACCAAGGATTTCCCAGCCGCCCTCCCAACCAGTGGCACCACCTTGCGCACGACGGTGTGGATCGGCAGCTCGGGCGGCGAGATCGGCGCGGCATGTTCAACCGGGGTCGACGCCTGCGGCGGCGAGTTGCGAGGGCCCCCGCGCATGGTCACCGCCAGGAACACCGCACCCGCCACGATCAGCACCGCTGTCGCCACGACCATCGCCAAGGTGTGCGTCAGAGGGTCACGCTTGACTGCCGGCGCGGCCTCGTGGCGACGGTCTGCACTGGCGAGCAACGCGCCGCGTGCCAGCAGCAGGGCGGCGTCGTCACCGAGGACGACCGGCCGCGACATCACCGAATTCGCTTCCTCGACAAGACTTTCCGCATTGGGTTTCGAACCCGCGATGGCAACCGCGGAGATCGGTTCGGAGAAGCCGTCACAGACGCCGCGCAGCGCCAACACTGCGGTGGCCGCATCAGGTCCAACCAGACGGCGGCTGTGTGTTCGGCGCGTACCGTCCTCGCCCTCGGCGCCGATCGCGGCCAACATGGTCTCGTCGGGTTCCATCACGCACAGCGCGATCGAGTCGCAGTCGGCGATCTGAACGGTGTATTCGGCGACGGCTGCGAGCGCGTCGTTGGTGGAGACCACCTCGACGTTGGCAATGCCCAGCTCCTTGAGGGCGTCGAGGATCGACTTGGCCTCGCTGGCCACCTCGTCGGTCCAGGTCAGGGCGACGCGGTCGACGACGTATCCGTTCGCCGGGGCGGCGGCGCAGGTGCCGAGCACCGCGTTGACGACGTGCTCACTGAAGTCGGGGTGCTCGACGCCGATGCGGGTGTGCGCGTCGAAACCGTCGTGGTCGATCATCGCGCCGTCGCCGCGAGTGCCCTCCACCAGGAGAAGTCGGGCATCGCGCGAGGTCATGGCGATACCGATAACAACATCCATGGGAAAACCCCTCGATAGACTGGGCCCGTCGCGCGGGCCTGCTCGCTCCATTCAGCGCCGGATGGAGCCCAGGACGACCGACGGTAGACAGGGCGCCTGAGAGCGAAAGCCCAAGCTGTTATGCGACTCTCAGGGACGGGCGCGAACAGGAATCATGTTCTGGGGTCGTATCTTTCGCCATGCCGCCCGAAGCACCGGGTCCGCACTGGGCAACGGTCGAACGGCCGCGTCGACAACCTTCGCCAGGCGGGGGCTGCCCCACGGGTCAGCCGGCGTCAATTTCTCAGACTCGTGGCGGCGTTGTCCGCCCGCCTTACCCACAACCCAGGCCGAGTTGCTATCCTTCGTCAGCACCATGCCGATGTAGTTCAATGGCAGAACATCAGCTTCCCAAGCTGAATACGCGGGTTCGATTCCCGTCATCGGCTCCATACATACGAGTCAGCGGCGTATAGCAAATTGCCAGCTAACTCGAATCGGCGGAATCCTTCCTGCTCACCTAAGCAAATCTGGCGCGCGATCACCGGAAACGATTTAGACCACACGAGTAGCATCAACACTTGTCGGGGGCCATCGGCCGGAGGTACCGATCATGATCGACGCGACCCGCTCACTCGTTGTTACTGCCGCAGCAATACTGACGCTGGGCGTCAGCACCGCCGTCGCCAATGCCGACCCACCAGCACCCGGCTCCGCCTGCGGCCCCGACAAGGTGATCACGTCCGTCAACACCTGCGAGCCGCTCAACTCATCGTGCACGGGGTATGACGGCATGGTGATTGGGCGGGTGGCCGCTGACGGCCGGTGCGTGATTCCGGGGCTCGACGGCACCCGGTGGTAGGCCGGACCGGTAGCGGGAGAGTCGTCACCGACCGTCGATGATGGCAGCTGCTTCAGCACCAGAAGACCACGAGAGTGGTTGCAGCACAATACTTCAACAAACCACGGCGGACGGCATTCTTCACCGTCGCGCACGCGGCTGATCTTGCCGGAACCCGGCTCACGCCGCCACACCCTCCCATTCATTGAGAACCCTCATTGACAATCGCCGTCGCCGTGGCAGACAGTGCTAGACGTCCGCGGAACGAAAGGCACGTCATTGAGTACGAACCAGCCAGAAGACCAGCTCAACGAGCTCGGCTATTACGCGGTGACCCGTCACCCCGCGGATGTCCGGGTGGTCCTGCCCGAGGCCCGTACGGCCGAAGGCCTCGGTTTGGGTTCCTGCCACATCGGTGAGCGCTTCACGGTGAAGGACGCAGCGGTGCTCTCCGGCGCGGTGGCGGGCTGCAGCACAAGCCTGGGGATCGCGCCGTCGACCAACTACCACACGCGTCACCCAACGGTCACCGCCACAGTGGGATCGACGATGCACGCGCTCACCGAGGGCCGCTTCGCCATGGCGTTCGGCCGTGGAATGGCGGCGTACTGGAACGCGATCGGTCTTCCGGTGGTGACCGAGGCCCGACTCCGTGACTTCTTCGGCATCCTGCGCCGGCTCTGGGCCGGCGAGATGATCCTGAACCATGACGGCCCGGCCGGAAAGTGGCCGTTCCTGCGCCACGCCAGCGGCCTGCCCGACGGACCTCCCATCGGCTTGGTGGCGGTCGGCCCCAAGACGATGGAACTCGCCGGTGAGATCGCCGATTTCGTTGTGCTCCATACCTTCTTCTCCGATGAGGCGACGACATCGTCGGTCGCGGCAGTGCGCCGGGGCGCGGAACGCGCGGGCAAGGATCCCGACAGCGTCCGCATCTGGGCGTGCCTGGCAACAGTCCCCGACGCGTTGTCGCCGGAGGACCAGATGCGCCGCGGAGTTGGCCGGCTGGCGACGTATCTGCAGGCCTACCCGGACGTGCTCGTCACGGCCAACGGCTGGGATCGTGCGGTGTGGGACCGGATCAGGCAGTCCGAGCTGTTCACCAATGCCGCCACCGCCGGGCCCATCGACGCCAGTGCCTCATTCGAGACGCTGCAGCGGATCGCCGAGCTGATTCCCACCGAATGGTTGGATTCGGTGGCCAAGGGGTCACCGCAGGACTGCGCGAAGACGATTGCCCGGCAGTACGACCTGGGCGTGCACTCCGTCATCATGCATGGGGCGAGCCCACACGAACTCGCGCCCGTGGTGCAGGCCTACCGGGCGGACCGGCCGACGCTGCGGCGAGCTGTCGCGGCGAACCCGGGCAGGTTTGCCTGAGCGCCCGCGAATCCCCGCAGGCCGCCCGTGCTCTGGAGCAGTGGCAGGCCGCGGTTCCGTCGGCGGTCGTCCAGTCGGCCGCGGGCACCCGGCTGAACAAGCGCGGCCTCGAGACCCGCGCGCGTCTGCTCGACGTCGCCATCCGCTGTCTGGCCGACAGCGGTGGCGAGCCGGTGTCGGCGAACCGCATCGCCAAAGATGCGGGCGTCACCTGGGGCACGGTGCAGCACCAGTTCGGCGACCTGGACGGGCTGTGGGTGGCGGTGATCACCGAGATCCATTCCCGCAGTTGGGCATCCAATCCGGGTGCCCGGCCGTCGCGCAGCGGCACCCTGCGGGAGCGGGTCACCGCGGCCATCGACTCCACCTGGACGTACCTGGACACCACCGAGGGACGGGCGCTCACGGCGTTGCGCACCTCGCTGCCGCCGCGGCGTTCGGATATCGCCGCCGAATACCCGCAGACAGCAGCGGCTTTCGCGGCGCGCGAACTCGATTGGATTCAAGGCTTCGACTATCTGATGGACGGGCTCGACCTCGACCCGGACCAGCTGTACCGGGTGCGGTGTCTGCTTCCCGCCGCGATCCGGGGCCTGAGCAACGAACGCCAAGTTGGTTTCACCTCGGATCTCGAGATCGCCCGTGCCACGTTGACCGACGCGGTGGTGGCGTTGTTGTCCCAGCCGCGGGCGTGAGGGCGAGCCGGGGCCGCGCCGGTTTCTACACCAGGGCTGTTGATCCGTCGCGGTCACGACCCTGCGGTAGAAAGTGACGACGCGGCCCCAGCCCGCGCCCGCGCCCGCCGCGTCAGCGGATAACAGCACAGCCCGATCAACAGCGCCGACACATGCCCGATCGCGGTGAAGTTGATATTGCTCACCAACGCGGCGCCACAGAAGATGAACGCCGCACCCAGGTACAGCCACCGCCACGGCCGCGCGAAGCGATAGGCCAGCACGGCGCCCACCCCGGCGAGGAAGTAGCTCACCCCGACGTCGCGGACATGGACGAGCCGCTCAGGCGCGAGGTGATCGTGGATCGCCAGGTACAGCAAGCCCTCGCTGATGTAAGTCGCCAGCACATGAGAAATCAAACCGACTGCAAGCCAACGAATTTGGCCTAGCCAACGTTCAGCCGGCGCGAGAATGAGGGTAAAGAGCACCAGGTACGGGGTCCAGAACCGGCCATCGATCCAGAACAGGCTCGTCAATAGCACGTAGAGCGGATCGGTCCCCAGATGGTGGATGTTGGTCGAGCTCTGGACCAGGAGGTCGTGCAGCTCCCGACCATGCGTCTGGCGCTGGATGATCGTGGTGACGAGCAGAATCGCCAACCACGCATAGGTCAGCGGGGCGCTGCGAACATATCGCCACACCGCCGTCGACCATGACTTCAGGCGCACGGTAATCAGTATGGGCACGGCGGCTGGACGTTCGCCGAGATTGTGCCGAAGACAATGGAGGCTGCACGACCGGCAAACGAGCGCTTCGCGAATCACATTGACATAACAGGTTTTTGCATACAAAACGATCCGCAATTGACGTCACCGCAAGGATCCGGGCATAGCCCCATGCCCATGCCCACGCCAGAAACTCACAGCCACCGCACCGGCTCTCCGTGGGATACTCACTGGATGGGCAGCGCGCCGCAGCACGATATGACCCGAACTCCGGTCGACGAACTATCGGCATTCGAAGTGGCAACCCGAGATCTGGTGGGCGTTGCGCTGCGCAGCGTGGAGCAACTGGAGATCTCGCTTCCGCAATTCCGGCTGCTGCTCGTGCTGCAGGAGCGCGGGAAGTCGACATCGACGGAGTGCGCTCAGGCGCTCGGCGTGGTCGGGTCGACGGTGACCCGACTGGCCGATCGGTTGGACGCCTCCGGTCATCTGGTTCGCGGTTCCGACCCCACCAACCGCAGCGTCGTCACGCTGTCGCTGACCGACCGCGGCCGCAAACTGGTCCGGCAGATCACCACCCGACGCCGGCGCGAACTGAGCCGAGTACTGGACCGCCTCGACCCGACCGAGCGCGCAGCGTGCGCCGCGACGTTGCGGAGCGTCCACGAGCTAATCACCGATGACGACCACGACGACCTGAACCGGCCGATACCCCTGTAGAAATACCACCCCCAAAAGGGCGATCGACAAGCCTGTGTGCGGCCCTCGCAAGCACCGGTCTGCCGCAAGAGATGTCATGGCACACAACGCTTGTCGACTGTTGCAAGGTCGTGCGGCGATTTCCCGGGACAGTGCACCTGATCGGGCCTAGTGTCAGCCAACATGGAATCGAACCACGATGACATGACCGAGACCGATCGCAATCAGCGCGGCAAATTATCGAGACGTTCGATGCTGGGAGGCATCGCTGCCGCCGGAGTAGGTGCGGCCACCGTGGGTGCGTTGACCTCCGGCTGCGACGACACAGGAAAGCCCAGTGCCGGCGGACACACCGGCCCGCCCGACTACGGCACGGGCATCAACGAGGGCTTCAACGGGAAGATCGAACTCGACATTCGTGATTCGAAACCGGATTGGAAGCCCTTCGAACTCAAGCACGCGCCCGAGGGTGCACCCAACGTTCTGGTGGTGCTCTATGACGACACCGGCATGGCCTCATGGTCGCCCTATGGCGGCCGGATCAACATGCCGACGCTGCAAAAGCTGGCCGACAACGGACTCACCTATTCGCAGTGGCACACCACGGCGCTGTGCTCGCCCACCCGGTCCTGCCTCTTGACCGGCCGTAATCACCATGTGAATCGGTTCGCGAGCATCACCGAGGGTTCCGAAGGTTTCCCGGGCGCGGCAGCCCGGCTGCCTGCGCAGTGCGCGACGGTCGGCCAGGTGCTCCAGGAGAATGGCTACAGTACCTTCTGGGTCGGCAAGAACCACAATGTGCCCGAAGAGGACGTCTCCAGCGGCGGCAGCAAATCAGAGTGGCCGCTGCAGAAGGGATTTGACCGCTTCTACGGATTCCTCGGTGGGGAAACCAACCAGTGGTATCCCGGCCTGACCGAAGACAATCGGTTCATAGACCAGCCGTATACCCCTGAACAGGGTTACCACCTGTCGAAAGACCTTGCCGATCAAGCGCTCCGAATGTTGCGTGATCAACGGTCCAGTAACCCCTCCAAGCCCTGGTACATGTGGTTCTGCCCCGGCGCGAACCACGCGCCACACCACAGCCCCGAGGAGTACTCGGCCAAATACAAGGGCAAGTTCGACGACGGCTACGAGGCCTACCGCGAATGGGTGCTCAACCGAATGATCGACAAGGGCATCATGCCCAAAGGCACTGAGCTGACCCCGATCAATCCACTGCCAGAAGACGTGGCCGTGGAGGCGGACGCGGTACGCCCATGGGATTCCCTGAACGCAGACGAGAAGAAGCTGTTCTCCCGGATGGCGGAGGTGTTCGCCGGCTTCTCCGAGTACACCGATGCCCAGGTCGGCCGCGTGGTCGACTACCTGGAGCAGACCGGACAGCTGGACAACACCCTCATCTTCTACTGCGCCGACAACGGCGCATCAGGTGAGGGGTCGCCCAACGGCTCGGTCAATGAGAACAAATTCTTCAACGGGTACCCCGACGACTTGGCCGAGAACATGAAGATGATCGACAAGCTCGGCACTCCCGACACCTACAACCACTATCCGACGGGCTGGGCGGTGGCGTTCTCCACACCGTTCCAGATGTTCAAGCGCTATTCGCAGTTCTCCGGCGGAACCTGCGACCCGATGGTGATCCACTGGCCCAAGGGCATCAAGGCCAGGGGTGAGGTGCGCCATCAGTACCACCACGCAACTGACGTTATGCCAACCATTCTCGACGTCGCGGGTATAGAGATGCCGGAGGAGTATCGCGGCATCAAGCAGTACCCGATAAATGGGGTGTCGATGCGGTACACCTTCGACGGTGCCGATGCGCCCACCACCAAGAAGCGTCAGTACTACGCGATGCTGGGCACCCGCGGGATCTGGCAGGACGGCTGGAAGGCGGCGGCGCTGCACGCACCGATCAGCGGCAAGGGCCATTTCGATCAGGACAAGTGGGAGCTGTTCCACGTCGACGAGGATCGTTCCGAGTCGAAGAACGTGGCCGATCAGAATCCGGCCAAGCTCAAGGAGCTGATCGACGCGTGGAACGAGGAGGCCAAGAACAACTACGTGCTTCCCCTCGACGACCGCACCGCGGTCGAGCTGATCACCATCGAGCGGCCGCAGTTCGAACCGTCCCGCACTCGTTACCTCTATTACCCGGAGACTGCGCCGGTGCCTGAGGGCGTGGCGGCCAACATCCGCGGCCGGTCCTACAAGATCATCGCCGACGTCGACATGACCAAGGACGCTCAGGGCGTGCTGTTCGCGCACGGTTCACGCTTCGGCGGGCATGCCCTGTTCATCAAGGACAACAAGCTGCACTACGTCTACAACTTCCTGGGCATTCAACCCGAGCAGGTCTTCGTCTCCGGTCCGCTGCCGGAGGGCAAGCACGCACTGGGCATGGAGTTCAAACGGGAAGGAAAGGGCCCGAACGGCGAATCCACCGGCACCACAATCCTTTACGTGGACGGCAAGGAAGCGGCCAGGGGTCCGATGCGGGCACAGATCGGCAAGTTCGCGCTCGCCGGCGACGGGTTGTGCGTCGGGTTCGACAGTGGCGACAACGTGTCGTCGCTGTACCAGAATCCGGGTCGGTTCACCGGCGGCACCATCAGAGGCGTCGCGGTCGACGTCAGCGAGGAGTCCTACGTCGACCTCGACAAGGAAGCCCAGGCCGCGTTCGCGACGGACTGAGTCCAAACGAGAGTTCCCCTAGCCGCCCGAGCATTCCCGCTCGGGCGGCTACGACGCGGCAGACAGCCCTGCACTTTTCAATCCGTCGCTGATTCGCCAAAGTACTTCCAACTCCGCAACTCCCGTCAGCCAGGCGAACTCCCGCTGTTGCGATCACAGCGCAGCGAACGAACGCGGTCTATGCAGATTGGGACAGCCACCCACTCTCACAAGCTGATTCGAGAAGCACCCGGCGCGGCGATCAACGGCACGACCGATGCCACACGGAACTGGTTTCAGTTCGGTGCTGATGAATCCCGCTCGTAGGCACCATGTTTGAATCTTGAACGTTCATGCGCGCTGCCGATCGAGCAGCCGAAGCAGTGAATCCCCAGCTCACCGGCGTGATATCGACGCACCCACACGTCGCGGCTTCAATCGAAATTCCCCGAGATCATGTTCCTAGAGCCTCTCACTGGCTACCTTCAGGCGTCCCCAGCCCGTGCCAGGAAGGAACACACCTTGCAAATCTCCCTACGGCCCTACATGACCGCCGGGGTCACCCCGGCGGGTGTGCCAGCGCCATCCCCGCCACACCCATTGCGCCGCCCCCGCTAACAGCGTCGGCCACACACGTCTCGGCCCCCGGCAAGCGATTTCATCACACCCGTCTGCCATTTTCACATCCCAGCTATTCGGCGAAATAGCATGTGCAAGTAGGCAATTCGACACTGAAACGTGTTTCAGCAAGGTGCTCATCTCGGCGCGTAGGCCGGACTGCATTTCGCCCGTCGGCCCGAACATCGGCATTCAGTTCGAAAAAGCAACCGCACCAATGTCCAACGTCATCTACGTCTAGAAGGGAAAGTCCAAGTGGAAGTATCCGTTCGGCCATATCTCACTGCCACCACCGCGCTTGTTGGTGCTGGTGCCATAGCTTTGAGTCCAGTCAGTCCCGTTGATTCGAATGTGAGGGATTTGCGGGCTCCTGTGGTGGAGGCGGACGTCGGGTTGGTGGCGGCGCCGTTCCCGTTGCAGACGTGGTTGAACACCGGCATGAATGCGGCAAACAACGTGTATGCCGTCGGTCAGGGAATGTGGGCGGTGCCGGCGCCACTGCTGCGGCAGATGACGGCCAATCTGATCGAATACGCCGCGATCGATATCGGCGCGTACCAGGCTGCGGCCACTGCTGCGGTGAAGTATTTCGGAACGACGTACCCCGCGACCATGCAGACCGCGGTCGCCGCGTTGGATGCCGGTGATTTCGTGGGGTTCATGACTGGTGTGAACAGCGCGATCTTCGACACGTTCTTGTATGTGTTGATGCCGATGCAAGGGGCGCTGGCGATCCCACAGCACATCGCGACTAGCCTCGCGGCCGCGGCCGTCTACCTCACGGGCGCATTTGTGACCGCTGCGGGGGCGGTGGTGGTGCAGGGGACGCTTCCCGCGGTCACGGCTGCGATCGGTGCCGACCTGCAGGCAACCTACGACGCCGCCACCAGTGGCAATTTGGTCGGCACGATCGTTGCCCTGGCGGACCTGCCGGCCGCGGTGAGCAACGCAGTCCTCAACGGGGTGGGCGGAGTCGGGGGCGTGCTTGGGCCCGGCGCCTCGATCATCACCGGCGGAGGCTTCTTGGGCCTGCTTGCGCAGACCCTGCCACAAGGAATCGCCTCGGCCATCGCGGACCCGGGCGCACAGAACATCATGACCGGGGGCACCGTGCAGGCGGCGTGGCAGGACCTTGTCACGCAAATGACCACCCAGTGGCCCACGCCCGACGAGTTGGCGACCATCCCGGCGGGTATCGCGGCAGGGCTTCAGGGCCTGCCGGAAGCAGCGCTGAATGCGACCGGCAAAGCGTTGGGCGGGTTGATCGGCGGCGGCGGCAGTCCTGCGATCGCCCCGGGAGAACAGATCGATGAGCTAGTTCTGTCTGGTGGTGGGGAGTCCTTGGCCGCGGCTGTCAGCGCAAAGGCGTCCTCGGCCGCGCCCGCCACTGGTGGTCCGGCCGACAGGCCGGCCGGTCTGAATCTTGATGGCCTCGACACGGGGGGCCGCGGACTGATTGGGATGTTCATCGGTGACGGGACTGCTGAGAATCCCAACGCCGGGATCCTGATCGGGAAGGGCTACAGCTACGGCACCGTGGCCGGGGACTGCGCAGCCAGCTGTAACGGTGGTAGCGGCGGGATGTTGTTCGGTCAGGGCGGCAACGGCTTCGGTGGCGGCACCGGCGGCGGCGTCGGTCTGATCGGCAATGGTGGCGCCGGTGGTGCGGGCACCGTCGGCAATCTCGATGGTGGCGCCGGCGGGAAGGGCGGCATCTTCGGCAACGGCGGCGCCGGAGGGGCCGGGTTCGACACTGGCAAGGGCGGCACCGGTGGCAACGCCGGCGTGATCGGGAACGGCGGCACCGGCGGGGCAGCCGGTGCGACCGGCGGGACCGGCGGGACGGGCGGCCTGGGTGGGTTGCTCACCGGCAACGGTGGCACCGGCGGGGCTGGTGGCGGAGTTGGTGGTGATGCCCGCGCCCTCGGCAACGGCGGCACCGGCGGTGCCGGCAACGTCAACAACCCCACCGGTGGT
>NZ_SJOM01000007.1:425817-737331 GCF_004762045.1 Mycobacterium sp. DL99 | reverse complement strand
GCGATCTCCCTGGTCGGCAACGGCGGTACCGGCGGGGAGGGCGGCAGAGCTCAAGGGGGTCTGGGGAAGACCGGCGGCACTGGCGGCGCCGGTGGCACCGGTGGAAAGGTGCTCGGCCAGGGCGGCACCGGCGGGCGAGGCGGCGTCGGCAGCGTTTTTGGAGCCCTCCAGGGCAAAGGCGGCACCGGCGGGCAGGGAGGTAGCAGCACCGGAATTCTCGGCACCGGCGGCACGGGAGGTGCCGGCGGCAACGGCGGTGTCGCCACCAACAGCTCCACCAGCGGCGGCGGCACCGGCGGGACTGGAGGCACCGGCGGGGCCGGCGGAATCAACGGCGGCGCGGGCGGCGCGGGCGGCTACGGCGGCAGCAGCACCGGCACCAAATCCCCCGGCAGTGGCGGCAAGGGGGGCACCGGAGGCACGGGATTCGGCGGCAGCCGCGCCGGTAGCAGCGGAAAATCCGGCGGCGCACCCAGCGATGGTAGGACCGGCGGAGCCGGAGGTGCAGGCGGCGCCGGAGGTGGACTATGACCATCCCAGCCCGCAAGCGCGGCCAAAATGGCAGTGGCCCAGCATGATCCACCACAACCAGTCATGACTTCGGCATAGGAGTCCCGAGCTAGACGAGTCGCGACGACAACGATCCGCCCCCTCCGTACTCGACGGAGGGGGCGGATTGCGGTGCAGTTCAATCTATTTGACGTGCTGTTCGCACCGCCAGCCGCCTCTACGCTGTGGTCCGATATGTCGAAATGCTCTGCAAATAAGCAAGATTCAGCCAGGCCCCTGTTAGGATCGCACCTATGTCAGAGCCAAGTGTTCAGGGAGCTCGCACACGCTCGGCCTCACACGCACCAGCGCCAGAGCCCAGTCGCGCCCCCTTCGTCGTGGCGATCGTCGCGTTGGTGGCGGCGTTAGCCGCCGCAGGGGTCTCGATATGGGCGCTGTTGGATAAGACCGAGGCATCCAAGGACGCCGCGGCGGCGACGCCGGCGCCTCCCACCTCCGAGCAGATGAGTGCCGCCCGCACGCGCACCTGCGACAACTTCAAGAAGGTCGCGTCCGGGGTCGCCATTCAGACGCACACCCAACCGGACGACAATCCCGCCTCGAGGCAGGCCGTCGCGGCGAATGCCCGGCTATCGATGCTCGGCGGTGGTACGTATCTGCTGGACAATGTCGATCCTGCGGCACCCAGCGACCTCAACCATGCGGTCAAGGAATTCGCCGGGACCCTGCAGGCGGTTGCGGTGAACGCGCTGGCCGGCATCGGCAACGACGCGCCCGACCAGGTCGGCTTGTTGCAGAACGCACAAACCGAGACCGAGCGGATCGAAGCGCTGTGCAAGTAGTCGGTGCCGCCCGTCAGAGCCGCCTGGTCGATAGCGGCAAGGTCGAATCCGACAGCTCGATTAACTCCGCTCGGTTTGACCGATGCAACAGCGTCCGGGCGACCCAGGAGGACCGTGGCATGCGTCGACAGGACCGCCGCATCGGCCGCGCCAAGACCCTGCTGCTGACGACCAGCTACACCATCACCGAGATCAGCGCGATGGTGTGCTTCGCGGCACGGAACCAGTTCACCACCGCGTTCCGGCGCCGCGCCGGTGTGTCACCCCGCGACTACCGCACATTGCCCTGACTGGAATCGACGAGCAGCAGCGCGCCAATGTCACTGACCATTCGATCGGCCGACACCGGACACGGACGCGACTACTTTGGTCAGGGAACCCTGACGATAGGAACGGCCGTGGACTCCGACACGATCTGGCGCAATGTCGATGAGCAGCGTGGACAGCTCGCCGATCTTCTCGACACCTTCCAACCCGACCAGTGGTCGACATCATCACTGTGTGCGGGCTGGACGGTGCGTGAGGTCGCGATCCACATCACGCAGTCCCACGCCAGCATCGGCGAGATGTTGCCGGCCGCGCTCAAGTCGGGCTTCCGGTTCGACGCCATGGTCCGCCGGGCAGCCCAGGACGATCCCGCCGACCCGCCTGCCATCACGGCGCGGCTGCGCGCCATGGCGGGTTCGCGGAAGCGGCCGCCGATGACCAAGGAAGTCGATCCGCTGTTGGATGTGCTGATCCATACCCAGGACATCTGCATCCCGCTGGGCATCGACCGTCCGATGCCCACCGACGCGGCCGTGGCTGTCGCGGAACGGTTGTGGCACATGAAGTTCCCGTTCGCGCCGCAGCGCGATCTACCGGGTTATCGCTTCGTGGCCACCGATGCCGATTTCACCGTCGGCCCGGAGTGGGGTGGGCGCCGCGAGGCACCGATTCGTGACATCGTGCTGATGCTCTCGCGACGACGCGATGTGCCCGACGCCGAACGCGAGGCCGACGGCGAGTCCGAAGTGGACTAGCGGCCGTTCTGCACCTCGTGCAGCCGTTTGTACAGGCCGTCCTGGCCCATCAAGGTCTGATGATCGCCGCTCTGTGAAATACGCCCGTCTTCGAGCACCAGGATCCGGTCGGCCACCGCGGCAATGAAATCCAGGTCATGGCTGACCACCACGCAGGTGCGGTCCTTGGCATAGCCACGGATCACCCCGATCATCCGGGCCCGCTCGTCGGCGTCGAGGTTCTCGGTCGGCTCGTCGAGCAGCAGTACCTCGGGCCGGCGCAACAGGCAACGCGCCAGGGCGATCAGGCGTTTCTGCCCGCCGGAGGGGATCTGGACGTCCACCACCGTGTCGTAGCCGTCGTGCATCTGGGTCGTGATGATCGAGTGGATGTGGGCTTCGGTGCAGGCTTCCTCGATGTCGGCGTCGGTGGCGTCCGGCCGCGCCAGCCGAATGTTCTCCCGGATGGTGTCCTTGGTGAAGAACGGGAACTGGGCGAGTTTGGACACCTGATCGCGCAGCGACTCTATGGTTACGGTCGAAATATCGTTGCCGTCCAACAGAATTCGTCCATATTGGGGATCCCGGAACCGCAGCAGCAGGTTGAACACCGTCGACTTGCCCGACCCGATACCGCCGACCAGTCCTACCGTCTCCCCCTCGGCGATCGAAAACGACAGCCCTTCGACGATGTTCCGACCGGGCGTGTAGGCGAAAGTCACGTCCTCGAAAACCACGTTGCCGTGCACCTCGCCCAGCGCTACGGCATCCTCGGCTTCGTGCACCGAGGGCTTCGTGTCCAACAGTTCGTAGGTGGACGTCACATTCGGCGCCAGGGCCTTGTATGTGGTGTAGGCCCCGAGAACCCGTTGTGCGGCACTGAACATCACCGGAACCACACCCGCGAAGACCAAAAGTCCTGCGAATGTCAGTCCGAAGTGTCCGCTGAGCCCGACGCCGACCAGGAGCACGACCACGGTGCTGAGCGCGACGAAGATCTGTGAGCCGTTGACGGTGGCCTGCATCCACACCACCGAGGCCGCCGATCCCTTGGCGGCCTCCTCCGAAACGGCATGAAATCGCTTGCTCCGGAGCGGTTCCGCGTTGAACGTCTGGATCTCGGCGATCCCGCTGATCGTCTGCTCGACCTCGGCGGCCATCGCCCGCTCGGCATTCATCACCCGGTGCATCACCGCCTGTACGTGGCGGCCGGCGAATCTGAGGGTGATCAGCGCCAGCGGCGTGAGTACCAGTGCGGCCACCGTCATCTGCCACGAGATGGCCAGCAGGTAGCTGATCACTACCACCAGCACTGCCGCATCGATCAGCGGCGGCAGCAGACAGTCGGTCAGAAGCCGTTGCACACCGGCAGATTCCGTCATCACCCGGTGCATCAGCTCGCCGCTGCGTGAGGCCAGAAAGAAATCCAAGGACAGCGACTGCATGTGGTCGTGGACGCGCTGGCGGATGTCCACCAGCAGCACCCGTTCGACCTTCGCGCCGATCCATGCGTTGACGAAATACATGAGCTGGGTCAGGACCAGCGATGACGCCCAGACAGCCAAAAGCACCGCGAACGGCACCGTCACGGCCAGAGAATGCAGCACCCCGTCCTGGCGGGCCACCAGCGGACCGCGCAAATCCCATACGCTGCTGAGGTTTCCGCTGTTCCCGGCGTCGGCGATGACCTGGACCATCGGCCCGAAGGCGGCCACGGTGATATAGGGCAGCGCCGAGGCGATCCCGCCGATCACCAGCAGCAGGGCCAGCACTCCCCGGACCGCGCGGAGCATGCTCAGACTGCGCCACACCATATGCAGCGACGACGCCACTGTGGCCACCGGCACCCCCTTTTCCCGCGAAGGCTATCGTGCGGGTTCAGTCGCTGTCGCGCGGAGCATCCGGCACCGTGGCGGGCGCTTCGTCGTCGAAGAACTGCCGGATCGCAGCGAACCCCCCGTGCCGGTATGCCTCGTAGGCCCAGATCGCGGCGATGATCGGCAGCGGCCCGAACGCCACCCACCACCGCGCCGACGGTGGGACCAGCTCGGCGATCACCTGGGCGCTGGACTGATCGTCGACGACGGCAGGCAACCATTCGTGCAGCAGGATGGTCAGCATCCGCGTCGCCTCGAACGGTCCGGCGATGGTGGCCAGCACCCAACTCAGGCACGCGATGATCAGCGCCCACGGCCAGGCCAACAGCAGCGACTGGTCATCGACGATGTCGGCGGCCGAGCGGATCGATTCGGCGATGAAGGAGAACCCGAGCGCCACCAGCAGTACGCCGATCTGCGCGGCCAGCAGGTCGTCGAGCACCGAGTTGGCCAACTCGTCGCCGCTGCGCGTCGGCAGGCCGAACGCCAGCGACAGCAGGCCGGCCAGCAGGGCCAGCAGCATCAGCGCCGACGTGGAGTCGTCGATGCGCATGAATGAGTCGGTCAGGATGCGCATCACCAGGCGCGACGAGGATGACGGCCGGGTGCGGTACAGGATCATCACCACCAGCCCGGAGATGACGATCGAGATCAGCCAGGCGACCACGGCCGCGCAGATGATGACGAGCGCCAGGGATCCGATGACCGGGACCAGTTGCTCGTTCGCGGTTTCCCCGTTGCGGACCACGAGCAGGGGTACCAAACCGATGGCCACCACGCCCAGGGCGCGCACCAGGATCGGCAGGGTGAATCCGGCGATGTCACCGGCATCGAGGTCAGGATCGGTGCGGCGGATCGAGGCGATCTCGGCGCTCATCACCGATCGCGCCCGGCGGAACGACATTCTGCGCGCCACGAGGGGAATCTAAACGGCGCAGCGCTCCCTGACCTTGGGGACACGCCACGCTCAGCGCAGGTAGAGCTCGCCGCCGCTCGGGTAGCCACCACCCTTGGTGGTGAGGTGGACGTGGTCGTAGTGGCCGTAGCCGCCGGCCTTCGCCCCGCCGTCGGGCGTGTAATAGGTGCCCCGCCAGATGGCGTCCTGCAGGGCGAACCGGTCGGCGTTCTTCAGGGCGTAGGCGACGATCCGGTTGCCGAGCTCGATGCCGTGGGCGCTGCTCGGGTTGGGGATCATCACGTCGAGTGCGAGGCCGTTGGGGTGCCAGCGCAGCGCGTCCGGCCGGACGCCGCCGATGTCGCGGATCTCGGGGAAGTCGGCGCTGACGCTGCGCGACGCGAGGATGGTTTTGACCTGCAGGCCGCGCTCCGGGGCGTCGCCGACGGGCAGCAGCTGCGGGATGTTGATGACGCGCCAGCGAGAGGCCGCCGCGGGCGGTGCCTGCTCCGCGCTCAGGCCCACGGTCTGGGCGACAACCGTCGATGTGGACGCCGACGGCGCGGTCACGATCTCCATGCAGCACGGCGGCTCCTGGGCCGGCGCGGGTGCCGCGACAGGTTTGGCGGCGTCGGAAAAGGGGGATGAAGGAGCATCACTGCCGCCGGCGAAGAACCCAACGACCGGCGCGATGATCGCAGCAGCTACAGCCGGCAGTTTGCGCTGACTGGGGCTGGCTAATACGTGTCGGCCCACACGGGCACCATACGGGTACTTATCCGGCGTTGCAGCAACCGCTCCCCTGTTCTGAGAGTTTCCTCAGAAACCTGTCAAGGACATTTGCGGCGTGTTTACGCAGGTCAAAGGTCACGAATTGGTCACGGGCACGCGGACCTTTTTAAGGACCGCCATCACGTGGTGGCAGGTATTTCAATGCAAAAACAACCTCGTCCCTGCCTCCCGGTCGTTACGCTCCTGTCCAGATTTACGGAGCCGCAAATCGCCCAGGAGGTTGTCTCGTGTGGCGATGAAGCCCTGGAATGACGACCGGCCGCTCACCCGACGCGTGGTGTTGGGCGAGACGGCCGTGGCCACCCGCGGCCTTTCCCTGCGATTCGCCACCGAGCAGATCGACACCACGACCGATTGGTGCTGTTTCGACGACTCCCGTCACCTGGTCTTCGTGCACCGCGCCGGACGTCTGCGCTCGATGGAGACCGATCTGGACTGGGGCCCATCGGGCCGGGCGCTGCCGAGCGTGGGCGACGTGTGGGTGGTGCCGGCCGGGGACAAGTGTGCGTCGCTGGTCGAAGGGGACACCGCGGGGTACTGCGAGATCGCCATCCCGGATCACCTGCTCGGCGAGACGACGTTGATTCCCCGGGTCAAGCACCACGACCCGCTGATTCATCAGATGGTGGAGCGCATCCACGACGTCGCCGATCGCACTGACGCGGTCGCGCGTCTGCTCACGGAGTCGATCGGTGAAACCCTGCGACTGCTGATCACCGACAACTACACGGAGTCCGTCCAGCGCCGGACCGAGCGCAAGGCCGACGTCCTGGATTCAGCCACCCGTTCGATGCTCATCGCGTTCCTCGAAGACAGCATGGATTCCGAGATCACTCTGGAAACACTTGCGCGGCAGGCGAAAATGTCGGTGGGCGGCTTCATCAAGGCATTCCGGGCAGCGTTTCACACCACGCCGTACCAGTTCCTGCTGGAACGACGGATCGAACGCGCCAAATCCCTGTTGCGGAACACATCGCATACGGTCACCGAAGTCAGTGCGATGGTGGGGTTCTCGACGCCGAATCATTTCGCGACCGCGTTCCGGCGCCGCGTCGGGGTCTCGCCGAGCACCTACCGCGACCGTCGCTGAGAGCACGGCAGTCGGCCGATCTACGTCAATATTTCGAACGTGCAAAAGAATGCGAATGTCGTTCGGCGACTTTCCAGATACCTTCGCGCGGTCAGCAGTAGCTGACATCCCCGCTGTTGCGAAGGAGACCTTCTTGAACCTCGCTTTACGGCCGTATATGACGGCCGGTGTCGCCTTGGTCGGCGCCGGCGTCATCGCAGTCACCCCGGTGGCCGCGCCCCCGCCTGAGATGCAATCCCACTCGATACAACTCAGCGCGGCGATCGATGACCCCATCGGGGTATTCTCCCCGGTATTCACCCAGGCAAGCACCGTGATTCAGAATGCGATCCAGGCCGAGATAGACGATCCGTTCCCCATCATCGTCGGGCTGGCCGGCAAGCTCGCCGCGGACGGCAAAACGCTTGGTGACATCGCCAGTACACTCGGCCAGTCCTACGCCGGGCTGGTGGCCGGCCTCCCGGGGGCATTGACCACCTACGCGCAGAAACTGGCGGCCGGCGATTTCACCGGGGCGATCGGTGCGTTCATGCCTATCGCCATGGGACCGTTCATGACCACGTTCATGCAGCTTATGAACTTCCAGAGCTTCGTGAAGACCCAGTTCGATGTCGCGAGGGATTTGACCGGTGCCGCGATCCTGTCCGCATGGTCCCTCGGCCCGGGCCAGCTGCTGTCGATCTACGGCGTTATCGGCGCGGTAACGAACACTCTCGGCGAGTTCGTAAAGGCAGTGCCCACAGGCGATCCCGGCAAGATCGTCAACGTCATCCAGCACGGTGCCGCGAATGTCGCAACCGCGGTCCTCGGCGCTGCCGACTTGTGGAGGTGGTCCCTCGACGACACCCGTCAAAAGTTCCGCGACATCCTGAACCCGCCGCCGCCTGACCCCGAAGAGCTCACCACCTCGGTCACCTCGAAGGTGACGGCGCTGTCACTGCCCGCTGCCGAGGCTCCGGTAATCGAGGCGCCTGTCACAGAACACGTAAGCGAAACCACAAGCGGCACAACAGTGAGCGACGCGGCAGCGTCATCGGCGACAGACGCAACTGAAGCAGGTCCCGCCGCGGCCGCCTCGGATACTTCAGTGGAAACAGTCAGACCCGCCGTGCGCGAGAGCCTCGTCGCCGAGCCCGGGAAGCCCGGGATAACGAGCACGACCAAGAAATCCGCCACTAAGTTCGTCTCGGAGGTACGCGACGGAATCTCCACCACAGTCAACAAGATTGGCGACGACGTGAAGAAGGCACTCGCCAAGCCTGAGAAAAAGTCAACGAGTGCTTCAGCCCATGCCGACAAGGCGGGCGACGCCGGCTGACACCGACGCGCCGGCCCCTCCTCGGCGAGGGGTCGGCGCACGTCAGGCGATCACGAACGCTGACGGTAACCACTCGGCGAGATTCCCACACGCCGCCGGAACGCGTTCGCGAAGTGGCTGGGCGTGGAAAAGCCCACCGAAGACGCGATTTCCGCGACGGTCTGCGAGGTGGTCAGCAGTGATGTCTTCGCGCGCTCGATCCGCAGGTCCAACAGGAACTGGTAGGGCGTGGTGTGAAACGCGCGGCGGAAAGCACCGATGAATCCCTGAACAGGCATCCCGGTCAGCTGCGCCAGAGCGTCCAGATGGATCTCCGAATCCAGGCCGTCGCTGAGGTACTCCACGAGCATCGCGCGCGTGGCGGTGTCGAAGGCCCGGTGTTCGCGCGCCTTCGGCGGGGCCTCGGCATACTTGTCCCTGATCAGCAGGCGCATGGTCTCGGCGACGGAGTCGGTGAGCAACCGCGCGATCGCATCATCCCGATCGGCGACGGTGTAGATCTCCTCGACCAGGTGCTGCATCAGCAGATCCCGGTACTTGATGCGTGGCAGCAACGCGGTGTCGCCGATCACCCGACGCGGGATCGCGATCTCGCAGTATCCCGCGACGTCGCCCTGAACCAACGCCGCGCATGGAATACCGGCAGGCTTCCACCACACGTCCCCCGATGTCGGCGGCACCTGCCCGGACGGCCCCCAATCGAGCGCGGTCTGCATCGAATGCATTGCCCCGCCCCGATATACGTACACCAGATGATGGGTGTCACTGAAGCTGCACCAATCCGTGGGCTCCGTTATCCGCTCAGTCCCGAACGTAAACGACAGGCCCCGAGCCGCGACATCCTTCTGCTCCAGCACAACGCGCGGAGTCAGCGGCCGACCACCATCCCACGGCTTCAATCCCATGCGAAAACCCCCAGGCACAACCATCTCGATCGGCGCCAGGCTACGCCCCAAACCGCCACAAACAGACCGTTTCCCCCGACCCACCACATCTCGACACCGCTTGACCGGAATATTGTGCAAGGCAAACAGAATGTGAATGCGCTCCTGCGGTTCAGTCCGTATTTTTCGGCCCGTCAGTGACAACTGATGCCCTCATCTGAACCGAAGGAGACCGAGTTGAGTCTCGCTCTACGGCCCTACGTAACCGCCGGCGTCGCCCTCGTCGGCGCCAGCGTCATCGCCGTAACACCCCTCGCCCCACCGCCGACCGACGTCCACCTGCCCACACTGCCGTCGCATGCGGCAGTTGAACTGTCGGCGTTCACCAACCCTCTCGACACCTGGGCCTCGGTACTGACAGCGACCCTCACCGATGTCGGAGCACTCGGCCAGGCGATCGCCGACAACCCGGCGCCGATCCTGCGCCAGGTGATCGCCAATCAGCTGGCGAATGCCACCAAGCTGGCCGGTATCGGGCAGACGGTGGCCACCGCCATCGGGGGCCTGCTGAACCCCAGTAATCCATACAGTTCGGTCAGCTTGCTACAGACGGCAGTCAGCCAGGTGGCGGCTGGCAACATCGCGGACGCGATCGACAGCGTGTACAGCGCACTCATCGTGTACCCCGCCTTCAACCTCGGGTTCCCTCTGCTCGGTGCTTATGACGTGGTCAACGCGACGATGACCAACGTGCAGAAGTTTGTCGCATCGCTACCGAACCTGGTTGCCATGGCGGGAATGAACCTCGCCTTCGGCACCTTGGGGAGTATCAAAGGGGCGCTTCAGGACAGCGCTCAAGGGTTTGTCGATGCGGTCAAGACCGGTGATGTCGAAACGGCAGTAAGTATTGCGCTCAACGCACCTGCCGTTCTCGCCGGGGCGGCGCTGAACGGATACGCCCCGTTCAATCACAGCGGACTGCTCGGCGTGGATGGCCCGATCAGAGCCTTTGTGGACTGGCAAGAGCGTGCCGCCGAAGCAATCGGGAAGCCGGTGCCGCCACCTACCTTCCCCGAGGCGTCGGCGCCTATTTCGGCGGTTCCAGATGCTGCTGCGACATCGACGGTGACACTGTCAATAGATCGGGCACCTACGGCACCGGAGACCGATGCGACTTCTGTGGACTCGCCTGTGACGGAAGGCGTTACGCCCAAACCTGCCAAGCAGGCAACAGCTTCACTCGTCCGCCAGAGCTTGGTCGCAACCCCCGGCAAGTCCGGGCCTCTCGGCGCCACGAGCAAGCCGGCCGAAAAGGTGGCCTCGGATGTCCGCGACGGAATCTCGGCCACCGTCAACAAGATTGGTGAAAGCGTCAAGAAGGCCTTCGCCAAGCCAGAGAAGAAGTCGACGAGCGCGTCGAGCGGTGCCGACAAGGGAGCCGGTTCCCGCAGTTCGGGGGATGCCAAGTAGCACCGGCGCAGTCGACCTGGCCGCGATCGTCACTCGATCGCGGCCAGGCCGTAGCCGGGCAGGTTGAATCAGCCGTTGATTACTCAGGGAGTTCGCGTGTGGCACTGAATCCGTGGAACAACGATCGGCCCCAGACGAAACGTATCGTGTTGGGCGAGAGACACATCGAGGCCCGCGGCATGTCCATGAGGTTCGCGACTGAGCAGATCCACACCGCTGCCGAATGGCGCTGCCTAGACGAAGCCCGCCATCTGCTGTTCCTGCACCGTGCCGGGAAACTGCGATCCATGGAGACCGACTTGGATTGGGGCCCCTCGGGCCGGGTCCTGCCTAGGGTCGGCGACATCTGGGTGGTGCCGGCCGGCGACAAATGCGCGTCCCTGATCGAAGGCGACACCGTCGAATACTGCGAGATCGCCATCCCCGATCAAGCGCTTGACACACCGACGCTGGTTCCTCGCATCAAACACCGCAATCCACTGATCCATCAGATGGTGGAGCGCATCTACGCCGTCGCCGACCGCGATGACACAGCCACCCGACTCCTCACCGACTCGCTGGCCGAAACCCTGCGATTGGTGATCGCCAAAACCTGCGCGGTGAACCCGCCTCCCCAGGCCGCACGCCGATCCGGCACCCTGGACGCGGCCACCCGCGCAATGGTCATCGAGTCTCTGGAAGACAGCATCGACTCGGCGATAAGCCTCGAAACCCTTGCACGGCAGGCCGACATGTCGGTACCCGGTTTCATCACGGCATTCCGCGCCGCGTTCCACACCACCCCGTATCAATACCTGCTCGACCTACGGTTCGAACGCGCCAAGTCACTGCTCCGCAAGTCTTCGAGAACGGTCGCTGAAATCAGTGCGATGGTGGGCTTCTCGCGGCCGAGCCACTTCTCCACTGCCTTCCGGCGCCGCGTCGGGGTGTCACCACGGGTCTACCGGGACCACACCTGAGCCCACTGCGGTCACGGATGTCCATCAAGGTGCTGGCGCCAATTTTGATGCCACCAAATAGTTAGCCGAGATCTGAGAAGAAACGCTTGCCCATGAGTGCCTGAAGCGGGCTATTTGGCCAGAGTCGCCCCATCACCACACCGCTTGACCGGAATATTGCGCAAGGCAAACAGAATGTGAATGCGCTCCTGCGGTTCAGTCCGTATTTTTCGGCCCGTCAGTGACAACTGATGCCCTCATCTGAACCGAAGGAGACCGAGTTGAACCTCGCTCTACGGCCCTACGTAACCGCCGGCGTCGCCCTCGTCGGCGCCAGCGTCATCGCCGTCACACCCCTCGCACCACCGGCGAATACCGAATATCTGGACGCACGTCTGTCCTCGGCAGTACAAAACCTGTCCACACCAGATTCCGTGGCACCCCAGGATGCCGCCTGGGCGCCCGGGACGATGAACGCCTTCGTCCAACTGGTCGAGAAATCTTTTGCGACCAGCAGTCCCGCGGCAGTCCTAGAACAATTCACCCGCACCCAGGCTCGTACGGAAACACTTCGGGATTCGTTGGCCAATGCCCTGGCAGTGGCGTCCCCCCAGGCAGCAGGCGCCACGACCGCGGCATTCCCCAACCCGCTCGAGCAATGGTCCGGGATCGTTACCG
Organism: Mycobacterium sp. DL99; assembly: GCF_004762045.1. Lineage (GTDB taxonomy): Bacteria > Actinomycetota > Actinomycetes > Mycobacteriales > Mycobacteriaceae > Mycobacterium. The sequence continues at coordinate 725,036 of NZ_SJOM01000007.1, read as the reverse complement.
AAGCGATCACCAACCTCACTCTGATTGGGCAGCTGATCGCGAGCAACCCAGCACCCATCCTCCAACAGATTGTCCAGAATCAGCTCGGCTATGGAGGGACCTACTTAGCAGCGCTTGAAACCGTTGGCAAGAATGCCATCACGCTATTCACGCCCGGTGCACCCGGCGGCGTGTTCACCAATCTGCAGCGGATGGCTGAGCAATTCGCGGCCGGGAACATCCAGGCTGGATTCAGCACCATCCAGAGCACGATGATGAGCCTGGTTTACCAGCTTGGCATTCCCATGCTGCCGACCCTGCAGATACCGATTTCGATGGCCAGGAATTTCGCGAATGTCGTGGAGCAACTGCCTACTTTTGCGGTCACCGCGGGTCTGGGCGCGGTCTCACTCATAGGCACCACCATCGCCACAATGGGACAATCCGGACAAGCAATCGCGGACGCGGTCAAGGCGGGCGACCCGGTCGCAGCCGTCGGAGCATTGATCAGCACTCCCGGGAACATCACCCAAACACTCGTAAACGGATGGATGGGCTTCGGTGGAGGGCTCATCGGCCCGAACGGGCTTGTGACCAATCTGCTGAAGTTCCGGGACACCGTCGCCGGTGCGCTCGGAGCCAACGGAGCCGAGGCAGCTCCCGCAGCACAGCAACTTCTGAGTAACGTCGGAAAGGTCGTCGCCACGGGAACGGCCCCAGCGCTCGCCAAGGCGCTCGCCCCTAAGACAACGGTGGCCGTTTCAGCCGATCCGGCAGGAGACCGGCCCGTGACAGCGGGTGCGATCGAGTCTGACACCGCAATCACCGACAACACCTCAACACCAGAATCGCAGCTTGTCGAGCACGCAAAGGCAATCGGAACGCCCAGCGTCACCTCGGCGGAGACGACAAAACCCGCTGTCCGGGATAGCCTCGTCGCCGTGCCAGGCAAGACTGGCACCACTCCCGCGGCGAACAAGCCCGCCGCAAGAGTGGCCTCGGATGTCCGCGACGGAATCTCGGCCACCGTCAACAAGATCGGTGAAGGAGTCAAGAAGGCATTCGCCAAGCCTGAGAAGAAGTCGACGAGCACGTCCGCCGGTACCGACAAGGGCGCCGGCGCCGGAAACTCGGGGGATACCAAGTAGCACAGACACAATCGGCCCTCGCCTGGCGGCCGGGCGAGGGCCGATTGCCGTGTGCGGCTGCTGCTATGGCGCGGTCATCACCGCGGTGAACGTCATCCGGTCACCCCGATACAAGGAGCGCCGCTGCTCGATCGGAATTCCATTCTGGTCGTAGGACACCCGGTTGAGCAGGAACATCGGTGTGCGACTGTCGACGGTGAGTAGCGCCGATTCCCGTGAGTCCGGCAGCGCGGTCTCGATGGTGTCGACGGTCCGCTCGAAGTGGATTCCGCGACTGCGGATCTCGGCGTAGAGCGACTCACGGTAGTCGAAGGTCTCCCGCAGCCCCGGGTACCGCGCGGCCGGCAGTTTGGTGGTCTCCAGCCCCACCCGGATGCCGTCGGTGGTCAGGACGCGCTCGAGCTGCAGGATGGGGGCGCCGACCTCGATGGCGAGCTGGCCGGCCAGGATGTCGTCGGCGCTCAGATCGCTCCAGCCGACCAGGATGCGCCCACCGCTGCGACCCTGCTCCTTGGCAGCCTCGGTGTAGGACCCCATCGAGAGGGGCTGCAGAATCTTGGGCGCTGCGACGATGGTGGTCCGGCCCCGGCGCTCAATACGCCCGGCCAACAACAACTCTCGCAACGCTTGGCGGACCGTCTCGCGAGCGACGTCGAATCGCTCCGCGATCTCCCGCTCTGCAGGGAAAGGGTCTCCGACCTCCAGGTCATCGAGCAATCGCTCCAGTTGCGCGCGGACGACCTGGTGCTTGAGAACCCGGGGTTCTGCGCTCGCGGACACCCGCCCACAGTAGCAAATCTTGGTATAGACCAAGACTTGCCGCGTTGTTAACCTCCTCGCCAACTTGGATGCACCCGCTGGTATAGACCAACGCACAGGGTGTGGGGCATGGCAGTGGCACGCCTCCGCCGGCGCACTGCCCGTCAACCGACCCCGCCCGAAAGGTCCCGCGCGCCATGAAGTTCCGCACTCGATCTACCTCTGCTCGCATCGCCGCCGTGGCAGCCGCAAGCGCCGCTCTCGTCTTGTCCGGTTGTTCGAGCTCCAACAACTCCAATGCGAAGACCGCCCAGGGCTTCCCGGAAACCCTCACGTTGGCCGCGATCCCGGCCGAGAACTCCACTGACCTCAAGGCCAGCTACCAGCCGCTGATCAAGCTGCTGGAAAAGGAGACCGGCGCCAAGGTGGAGTTCGTGCAGGCCTCGGACTATGCCGGGGTGGTCGAGGGCATCATCGCCAACAATGTCGACCTCGCCTTCTTCGGCCCATTCGCTTATGTGGTCGCCGGGGTCAACGGCGCCAAGATCACCCCGGTCGGTGCGGTGATCCAAGACCAGGGCGCCAAGCCGGGCTACCAGTCCTACGGCCTGGCCCGCAGTGACGCGGCGAACATCAACGGCCTCAAGGACTTTGCGAGCAAGAAGGTCTGCTTCGTGGACCCGAGCTCGACGTCAGGATTCCTCTATCCGACCGCCGGACTGATCGAAGCCGGGGTTATCAAATCCGGCTCTGAAGGCGATCTCTCCGCGGCCATGTCCCCGATCTTCGCCGGCGGCCACGACTCCTCGGCCCTGGCGATCGCCAACGGTGACTGCGATGCCGGCTTCGCGTTCGACACCATGGTCGACAAGACCATGATCGCCAAGGGCGACCTCAAACCCGGTCAGCTCAAGACGGTGTGGAAATCGGAGATGATCGCCGGGTCGGTGTTCGCCGCCAACGATTCCCTGGGCGGCGAGGCGATCGGCAAGCTCAAGACCCTCTTCGCCGACAAGGTCAACGTGCCCAACCTCGAGGCCGAAGGCTTCTGCCAAGGTGACGCCTGCCGGATCACCGACGAACGGGCCTGGGGATTCGTCCCGGTCGAGGACTCGGACTACAGCGGCGTGCGCCACGTCTGCGACATCACCGGCTCCGAGAAGTGCAAGGGCTGACACCCATGCGCGCAGACGGACCCCACCCTTCCGTCGCGGGCGACGATCTCGTCGTCATCGCCCGCGACGTCACCAAACGCTTCGGTGGCACCCTGGCCCTGGACCACGTGTCCCTTGACGTACGGCGCAGCGAGATGCTGGTGCTGCTCGGCCTGTCCGGGTCGGGCAAGTCGACATTGTTGCGCTGCCTCAACGGCCTGCAGCCGGTCACCTCCGGCAGCGTCGAGGTGGGCGGCACCCACGTCGACACCGCCTCGGCCAAACAGCTGCGCGCACTGCGCCGCAACGTGGGGTTCGTGTTCCAGCATTTCAATCTCGTCGGGCGGCTGAGCTGCCTGGAGAACGTCCTGATCGGCGGCCTCGGCCAGCTGCGGCTCCCCCGCTACGGCGCACTGACCTACCCGAAGGCGATGCGCGCCGAAGCCCTGACCTATCTGGACCGGGTCGGCCTGGCCGACTACGCCGAGCGGCGCGCCGACACCCTCTCCGGTGGCCAACAGCAGCGGGTCGCGATCGCCCGCACCCTGATGCAGAAGCCCGGCCTGCTGCTGGCCGACGAACCCGTCGCCTCGCTGGATCCCGAAAACGCCGGTGTGGTCATGGATCTGCTGTTCCGGGTGTGCATCGAGGAGAAGCTGACCGTGGTGTGCACGCTGCACCAGGTGGACCTGGCGCTGGGCTGGGCGCACCGCCTGATCGGCCTGCGCAACGGCCAGAAGATCCTGGACCGGCCCGCGGTCGGCATGACCCGCGACGATGTCATGGAGATCTATCAACGGGTCGATCCCACAGCACATTCGGCGGCCCGGCCGTCGTGAGCACCGACCTCACCGAGCGGCCGACCCCCTCCGCCCCGGCGCCTGAGCGCAGGCCACTGCCCGGCCTGCTGCACCTGGTCACCGTCGCCGCCGTGCTGGCCACCATCGTCGCAGCGTGGTCGATCGACTTCGCCCCCGCGACACTGCTGAACGGGCTCGACGAGGTTGCGGCGCTGTTGAAGCGGATGATCCCACCGCGCCTGGATGATCCCGGCCGCATCGGCGGCCTGGCGGTCGAGACCCTGTTGATGGCCGTGCTGGGGACGGTGCTCGCGGCGATTGCGTCAGTGCCACTGGCATTCCTGGCCGCCCGAAACACCACCCCACACCCGGCGGTACAGGCGGTGGCACGGGCCATCATCACGTTCTGCCGGGCCATGCCCGACCTCCTGTTCGCCGTACTGTTCGTCCGGGCCCTCGGAATCGGAGTACTGCCCGGCATTCTCGCGTTGGCGCTGCATTCCATCGGCATGCTCGGCAAGGTGTTCGCCGATGCCATCGAGCAGACCGACCCGGGTCCGCGGGAGGCGGTGCGCAGCACCGGCGTCGGATACTTCCGCGAGATGCTCAACGCCGTTGTCCCCCAGGTGGTGCCGTCCTGGATCGCCACCTTCATCTACCGCATCGACATCAACCTGCGCATGTCGGTGGTGCTCGGCTTCGTCGGCGCCGGCGGCATCGGCTTCGCCTTGCAGGATGCGTTGCGCGGGTTGATCTATCCGCGGGCGCTCGGCATCGCCTGCGTCATCCTGGCCATCATCGCCGTGATGGAACTGCTGTCCATCGTGATCCGGCGGATGCTGCTGGATTCCACGCAGTCGAACCCGACCCGTGAGCGCGTCGCGCGGTTCGTGTTCGGCGGATCCCTGATCGCCGTGTGTCTGGCCGCGCTGGTGGTGTTGAAGATCAACCCGCTGTCCCTGATCACCTGGGTGGGACCGGCCGCCGAGGTGTTCACCCGAATGATTCCGCCCAACTTCTCGGCCCTGGGTGTTGAATTGTTCGCCGCCTCAGGACAAACCGTCGCCATCGGCGTGGTGTCCACGGCCATCGGTGTGGTGCTGTCCCTTCCTGTCGGAATCCTGGCCGCCCGCAACGTCACACCCCACCCCGCGGTCTACTGGCTGGCCCGGGCCTGGATCCTGCTGGTGCGGGCCATTCCCGAGCTGATCCTGGCCGTGGTGTTTGTCGCGGCGCTGGGGCTCGGGCCGGTCGCCGGCACCTGCGCACTGGCCATCGGATCGATCGGTTTCCTGGGCAAACTGGTCGCCGACGCGGTCGAGGAGATCGATCCGGGCCCACTGGAGGCGGTCCGATCCGTAGGGGGTGGCTGGTGGAAGACGTTGTTCGCCGCGGTGATTCCGCAAGCCATGCCGGCGATGGTCGGATCCAGCCTGTACCTGTTCGACGTGAATGTGCGGACCTCGACCATCCTCGGGATCGTCGGTGCGGGCGGTGTCGGCTACCTACTGTTCGAATCGATCCGCACGCTGAACTTCGATGTCGCCGGCGCCATCGTCATCGTCATCTTCGTCATCGTCTATGCCATCGAAAGGTTGTCCGGATGGATTCGATCCCAGCTCGTGTGACGGCCGCCGCGGTCTGGACCGGCTCCGGTGTCGACGTGCGGACTGTCCCGATTCCCGAACTCGGTGCCGGCGAGATGCTGGTCCGGGTACGGCTGGCCACGGTGTGCGGTAGTGACCTGCACACCGTCACCGGCCGACGCAGCGCGGCCTGCCCGTCGGTCCTCGGTCACGAGGCGGTCGGCGATGTGGTCGCCGTCGGCGCGGGCGCGGATGTCCCAGTCGGCCAACGCATCATCTGGTCGGTGACGGTGGCCTGCGGTGCGTGCACCCGCTGCCGGTCCGGGCTGAGCGCCAAGTGTTTGTCGGTGCGCAAGGTGGGCCACGAGCCGTTCGACGGGGACTGGCCGTTGTCGGGTTCCTATGCCGCACACCTGGTTCTGCCCCGCGGCACCACGATCGCCGTTGTCCCCGAGACGCTTTCCGATACGGTGGCCGCGCCGGCCGCGTGCGCAACGGCGACGGTGATGGCCACCTTGGAAGCCGCCGGTGAACTGACTGGACGACGCGTACTCATCAACGGAGCGGGCATGCTGGGCCTCACCGCCGTCGCGGCATGTGCCACAGCCGGAGCCGACGTGCAGGTGGTCGACCGCAACGCCGACCGCATGGCATTGGTCCCGCGCTTCGGCGGCCGCGCCTCCGACGGACGTCCGGTCGATGTGGCGATCGACTACACCGGGTCTTCCGCGGCCGTCACGGATGCCTTGGCCCGTCTCGACATCGGCGGCACCCTGGTGCTGGCCGGCTCGGTCACCCCTGGGCCGCCGTTGGCTGTGGATCCGGAAACCGTTGTCCGGCAATGGCTGACCATCACCGGTGTGCACAACTACGAACCCCGGCATCTGCACCAAGCCGTGGATTTTCTCGACCGCACCCGCGAGCGCCTTCCGTGGGAGCGTCTGGTCACGCCGCCCGTGGCACTGTGCGACATCGCGTCGGCGTTACGCCCTCCGCCTGCCTGCAAGCTCCGGACTGCGATCTGTCCCTGACCGGCGCCGTCAAGAGTTTTGACGGACTCTGGCGCGACACCCTGTCAAGAGAGCTTCTAGCCGCGCGCCACAAACGCCGAAACTACGGGCTCTGACGTGAAATACGCCAGAACCCGTAGTTTCGTCGCAAGAAAAATCAGCCCTGGAAGACGCGGATCCAGTCGACCAGCATCTCGGCCGGGTAGCTGCCGCCACTCGGATCGCGGCCACCCGAGCCGCCGATGGCGATGTTGAACACCGGCACCAGGGTGTAGCCCGGGTCATTGAAGGGCCAGTCATCCAACGAGTTCGCCGGAACCGTGAAGAAGGGCTCCATGCCGGGGGCATAGTCCTTCCAGAAGTACATGCCCGTCGGCGTCCACGACATCCGCCAGGTGTGCCACCCGCTGTCGATGGGGTGCGGGTCGGTGGCGAACGATTCACCGTCCAGGCGGGCGTGCACGGTGCTGCCCGACGGCCAGTCCCGGTTGCCGTACCACTCGACGAGGTCAACCTCGCCGCCGCGGACGGGATCGTCATTGAGAAGCCAAAACGCGGGCCAGGCGCCGTCGGTCAGGCAGTTGAGCTTGACCCGGGCCTCCCAGGTGGTGCCGATGCCGCCGCGCCAGTTTCCGACGACCTTGGCGCTCGCGTACTTCTCCTGGATCGTGGTGCCCGGGCCGCGCGTCGCGCGGATCACCAGGTTGCCCTTGCCATCCTGGAACGCATGCTCGGTGTCGGTGACGTAGCGGCCCATATTGAACGGCTTGTCCCACTCGACCGGATTCTTGATCATCTCGCGCTCGGGCACCAGGTGCCACCACGCCGGGTCCGGCGGAGAGCCGGCCGGGCCGTTGAACTCATCCTGGAACAGGAAGGTCGGCTGCGCCGAGGCGGCAGCGGGCGGGGTGGGCGCTCCAGGGGCAGGCGCCGGCGGGTTATCACCAACAGCCGGGTCGGCGTTCGCCATCCCGGCAGGCAATGCAGCCGCTGCCACCCCCAGACCCATCATGAACATCACACTGCGACGATCCATCTCAGGCACAGCAGAACTTTAACCGAACTCTTACGCAGATATCTGACCCCTGCCCAAAGTTTCGCAGGGCCACACCCGTTTCCGCAGCTAGGGACACACTGCAGGCGCGTCGTCACGCACCGGAACGTCGGCGGGCAGGGTGTAGGTCACCACGACATCGGCATCGGCGGCGCCCTCATTGGTCACCCGGTGCGCCACCCCGGCGGGAATGACGGCAGCCTGGCCGGCGGTGTACTCCACGGGTGCACAATCAGCCGCGGTCTGCACCACCACGGCCCCCTCGTTGATCACCGACTGCTCCCATCCGGGATGGCTGTGCCAACCGCTACCGGCTCCGGGTTTGAGCAGCAGGCTCTGCACGTACAACGTGGTGGGCTGGCCCGCGGTGACCACCCAGATCGGTGCGGTGGTGGTGCCTTTGCCCAGATCGGTGCGCACCACGTCGCCTTCAGCGGGGGTGGCGGCGGCGGGTGCGGCCGACACACATGTGGCGATGACGGCTCCGACGACGACAGCATGGATGCGGTTCACAGTGCCTCCCGATTGTTGATCGAAAGGTAGCCCGCTCAAGCGTATTTCGTCACTGGAAAGGCTGGAACGGATACTGCGGCTGCTGCTGGTACGGGTACTGGGGTTGCTGCTGGTACGGGTACTGGGGCTGAGGCTGCTGCGTCTCACCCCGGTTCGGCACCTGGATCGGAATCGGCACCGGGACGAACGGCACGGTGACGTACGTCGTCGTCATCGGGTTCGTCGTCGTGGTGGTTGTGGTCGGCGTCGTCGTGGTAGTCGTCGGCGGCGTTGTGGTTGTTGTGGTGGTCGGCGTCGTCGTGGTGGTGGTCGTGACGGGTGGCGGCGTGGTCGTCTGCGTGACGACACGCGTCTCGGTCACCGGTGGCGGCGGTGCTTGGGTCACCGTGACCGGCGGAGGCGCCTGGGTCACGGGCTCAGGGGCCGGTGGCGGCTCGACCGGGGCCGGCGGTGGGGCCTCGACCGGGCTGGGGGCCACCTCCTGCGGAGGCAACGGCTTGGACTCGGGCGGCTTGACCTCTGAACTCGGGGCGCTGCCCGTCGCGCTGGTCAATGCATACGTCACCCCGCCGATGGCGACGAGGACCAGAGCGGCGGCCACGGCGAAAACCGTCAGCGGCAACCGCTCCCATCCGCCGCGCGGCTGCTCGATCGGACCGGTCGGCGGGACGTACTGCACGGCCGGCCGCGCCGCGGTCTCGCTGCCGTAGGAATCCACGAGGTCGGGTCCGGTGTAGGGCACCACGTCGTCGTCCGCATCATCTTCAGACCACGCCAGCGCCCGGAACGTCGATGAACCTTCAGAACCCTGTGCGGCGGGAGGGATTCCGGCCGTCGGCACCGCGGCCGCCACCCCCAGGGTCGGCGCCATACCCGTTTGCGCATCGGCCTCGGCGAGGTAGGCGGCGGACAAGGCAGCACCGATCGCCGCGTCCAGCGCGGGCTGCGGAGTGGTCACCACCACGGCCTGCGAGTGTTCCGAAAGTTGTTGAGTGACCAGCGGAATGCTCGCACCGCCGCCGATGGTCACCACTGCTGAGACAGCCGGCCAACTGATCCCGTTGCGCTCCAACGCTTTTTCGAGCGCGTCCAACACGCCGGCAAGCGGAGCCTGCATCAACGACTCGAGTTCGGTGCGGGTCACCCGCACGGTGGCGGAATAGCCGGGCAGTTCCACCACCAGATCGGTCGCGGTGTCGGCCGACAGCCGTTCTTTGGCCTGACGGCATTCCTCACGCAGCCGAGCCAACGACCCGACCGCCGCGGTGCCGGCCGGATCGATGCCGCCGGCCTGAGCGACCCCGTCAAGCACGTGCGTCAGCAACGCCTGGTCGATCTGATCACCGGAGAAATCGGGATAGCGGGTGGTCTCGTCGATCGGCTCGAACGCCGACGCGGCGTCGGCCAGCGTGATGCTGGTGCCGCCGCCACCGAAATCCAGCAGTGCCACCACGCCGTTGGGCGGCAGGCCCGGGTTGGCCCGCAGTGCGGCCAGTGAGGCGACGGCGTCGGGGACGAGCCGGGGCGGCCGGCCGTCGCGGGAGAAGCTGGGGTTGGTGCGCAGCGCATTGCGCAGGGCACGCATCGTGGGTGCACCCCAGTGCGCGGGCACGGCGATGGCCAACTGATCGGATGGTCCACCCGCGAGTTCCACCATCGCATCGAGGGCCTCGACCAGCAGAGTGTCGGCGGGATAGGACGCACCGTCGGGCGCCACGAGGGGCACCGGATCGCCGACCCGCTCGACAAAGCCGCTCAGGGTGACGCCGGAACCGGATTCGGGCATGCCGACTTGCGGCGTCCGGTCGGTCGACAAGGTCAACACCGAACGCCGGCTGACAGGTTGATTGCCGACACGCGCCGCAACCAAGTTGGTGGTCCCGATCGACAACCCCAACGGGCCGCTCATAACGCTCGTCACGATAGCCGCAGTGCAGCCCCGGAGCCTTCCGACACTCCGCGCCTGCGCGGCCAGGCATGTTCGGCCGGTGCGCTTTTGACCGCCCCAGCAACGCTAATGCGTCACACAGGAATAGCAATGGTCACCCTGGACGAAGATCAAATCGCCACGTTGGCAAACGGTTTCAGCCACTGCGGCGAACGTGCCGCTTCTCGAGCCGAACGCCGTGGTTCCGCCGCGAAGGCCTGCACGTTCACCACAGTGGTCACAGAGGCTATTGCGCCTGCCCGTGGTGTGCTCCAATGTCGGGCATGGGTGACATCGACGACATCAAGCAAGTCAAATACCGGTACCTGAGGGCCCTCGATACCAAGCACTGGGACGAGTTCGCCGACACCCTCACCGAGGACATCGCCGGCGACTACGGGCAGTCCATGGGCAAGACGCTGCACTTCACCGACCGCGACTCGCTGGTCGAATACATGAAGAGCTCGCTGGGCCCGGAGGTCATCACCGAGCATCGCGTCGCGCACCCGGAGATCGAGGTGAACGGTGACGAGGCCACCGCCACCTGGTACCTGCAAGACCGCGTGATCGTCCCCAGCGTGAACTTCATGTTGTTCGGCTCGGCGTTCTATCACGACCGCTACCGCCGTACGGCCGACGGCTGGAAGATCAGCGCCACCGGCTACGACCGCACCTACGACGCCACGCTGTCGTTGGAGGGGCTGAACTTCAAGCTGGAACCCGGTACCGCCCTTAACATTTGACGCGCTACTTTGCGACGGCGATCACGGCGCCGGGCCGTAGCCACTGCATGATCTTCACCAAGGTGGCGTCGTCGATCGCGACGCAGCCGGCCGTGGGCCCGCCATCGGTGGTGTGCACGAAGAACGCGCCACCGTTGCCGGGCACCCTGGCCTTGTTGACGCCCATCACCACGGCGTGCTTGTAGGCCGTGATGTCCAGGTTCTCGGTCCCGCTGCTCGGGTCGGTGTTGAACGGGCACTGCGCCTTCTGGCACACCTGCATGGTGTTGTAGGTCGGGCTCTTCATGTCGCCGTCCCACCAATGGTCGGGCGTGACTTGCACGTACTGCAGGCCCCCGCCGGGATTGGGTGCGGTACCGAACGCGAAGTCGAGGGTGAAAATGCCCATGGGCGTCTTCATTTCACCGTCATGAGTCTGCGGGGCCATTCCATTGGCGCCGATGTTGGCCGGTATCCCGGCACCGATCGGCTGCCATCCTGCGGGCCCCCGTTGCCAGACATCCATCTTGGCCTTCGAACCACCCACGCCGACAACCGAAATCACCTGGGTGGCGTTGCCGACCGAGGGGGCGAACCAGGGTGGGTCGACGGCACCCGCGGTGGGCGCGCATGCCAGTGCCAGCACCCCGGCACACAGCAGGGCGAGCAGTCGGCGCATCCGTCCATCGTCGTAGCCGTGGCTCTCGGCCGGATAAAGCTTGGAGCACGATCCGGTCGCGACGGTTACGTTGGCGCCATGGACGTGCGCGCGATCGGCAAGGGACTGGGCACCTTGGACCGGGAGGTCTTCGAGGCTGTGGCCGAGTCACCGAGCCCGCTACTGGACTCCGTGATGCCCGGGCTGACCAGGGCAGCAGACCATTCCAAGCTGTGGTTCGCCATCGCGGCGGCGATGGGTGCGCTGGGCAGCACCTCGGTGCGGCGCGGCGCTGCGCGCGGCGTGGTCAGCCTGGCCGTCACCAGCCTGGTGACCAATCAGGTGGCCAAGCGGATCTGGCGGCGGCCCCGGCCGGATCACCGCCTGATCCCGGTGGCGCGGCGGATCCGACGCATGCCGACATCGCATTCGCTGCCGTCGGGCCACTCTGCGAGCGCCGCGGCCTTCGCGGTGGGGGTCGGCCTGGAGTCCCCGGCGGCCGGCTTGCCGTTGGCGCTGCTAGCCGGCCTGGTCGGGTTGTCCCGGGTCGCCACCGGCGCGCACTATCCCGGTGACGTGTTCGCCGGATTCGGCATCGGCGCCGCGATCGCGGTCCTCGGCGCCCGCGTCGTCCCCACCATCCCCGCCGCCACCCTGCCGAAGTCCGATCCGCTGCGGTTCCCCACCGAGCCGCGGCCGGACGGCGCAGGCGTCACCCTGGTGATCAACCCGGCCTCCGGCGACGGGACCGGCGCGCGAATCATCGACGACGTCCGAAAAGCCTTGCCGCGCACCGAAATCATCGAACTCGGCGATGACGACGACATCGAGGCGGTGCTGCGGGAGACGGCCGCCCGTACCGATGTGCTCGCCGTGGGCGGCGGCGACGGGACGGTGGCAGGCGCGGCAGGCATCGCCGTCGACGCGGGTGTTCCGCTTGCGGTGTTCCCCGGCGGGACGTTCAACCACTTCGCCAAGGACATCGGCTGCGATTCGGTGGCCCAGACCGTCAAGGCGATCACCGAAGGCTCCGCAGCCTACGTCGACCTGGTCTGCCTCAATGAGGAACGCATGGTGATCAACACCGCCAGCATCGGCGCCTACCCGAAGTACGTGCGCACCCGGGAGAGGCTCGAGCACCGGATGGGCAAGCGCTTGGCCGGGATGTACGCGCTGTACCTCACGCTGCGCCGGGAAGCCCCGGTCCGCATCAGCTATGACAACAAGACCCTTGAGACCGAGTTGTTCTTCCTGGGCAACTCGACGTACTTCCCGTCCGGATTCGCCCCGTCACAACGCCCGCGCCTGGACGACGGACTGATCGACGTGCGCATCCTGGAGACCGGGCGGCGCTTCAGCCGGCTGCGCATCGCGACGGCCGTGGCACTCGGCCGGCTGGAACGCAGCCCGCTGTATCACGAACTACAGGTGCCGCAGTTCCGGTTCACCGCGGTCGACGGCCCCACCACCGTGGCCCACGACGGCGAGGTCGGCGAGGCGCTCAGCGAGGCCAGCTTCACGGTGCGGTACCGGGCGCTGCCGGTGTTTCGTCCGCTGCCGTGACGACTGCCGGATACGGCGGGCACAGCAGGTAGACCGCCACGAACCAGGCGTAGCCCAGTGCCCAGCCGGCCATCACATCGGAGGGGTGGTGGACATTGAGCACGACCCGCCCCACCCCGATGGCGACGACCACGAGCACCCCGGCCGCCACCCACCAGCCCCGCAGCCACGGGCGAAGCGTCGGCCAGGCAAGAACCGACAGGGCCAGCACCGAGACCATCACGCCCAGCGCGTGCCCAGACGGGAACGAGGTCGAGAGCGCGTGGACCAGCGCGGTGGCCGGGCGCGGACGATCCGCCAGAAACTTGGCCACCTCGGTCGTCACCGCGCTGACCTCAACGGTCAAGAACAGGAACAGCGCGATACGCCGTTGTCGTCGCCGCAGCGCAAAGACGATCATCACCAGCGCCAGCAACCGGAACGCGAAGGGCCCGAGCACCGTGCAGAACACGTTCCAGGCCGTCACCCAGCCCGGGTGCGCCGCGCCGTACCGGTACGGGCCGGCCAGCCCGGCGTCGTCCAGGTCGGCCAGCCACGTCCACTGCATCGCGTAGCCGACCCACAGCGCCGCATACACCGCGACGGCCACTACCGCGCTCACGATCAGCCACCTGGCCCCGGTTTTCACCAGATCATCTCTACCAGCTCCAACCGATTTGCCATGTTTGCGCGCTACCGTCGAACACATGGCACTGATCCTGCGAAAGCTGATGCACATCGGCGCTCTTCCGGAGGGTCTGCGGGCCGAAGCCGAAGCCGAAGGCATCCTCTTTCTCGCCGAATACGTCCCGGTGACCAGGCGCTTCACCGGAACGATCCCGGGCCTGCGATCGGCGGGCAGCGTCGCCAGCTATGCCGGTGCGCTGGCTCTGACCAACTACCGCGCGCTGGCCACCATGTCCACCCTGCCCAAGCTTGCCGGCCGCAGCATCGACCAACCGTGGTCGGCGCCGCAGGTCGGTGCGATGCACGCCGAACTTGACCCGACCGGGCTCACCCTGACGGCCGATGTGGCCGAGATCGACCGGCGCTGCCACGGCCGATTGTCGCTGCACTTCAAGACCGCGATACCGGACGAAGTCCTGACGCAGCTGCCCCGCCGGTCCCTGGCCTTCGACGTCGGGCCGGAATACGTTTTCCGCGCGGTCGGGGTGCCGTACCACCCTTAGCTCTGACGGTTCATCAGCGCGGCGATCACCGCGGTGAACTCGTCGTCGCGGTTGATCTCCAGCCCGCTCGCGCGGGCCGCGCCGTCCAGGACATACCAGGCGAAATCGGCCAGGTGCGTCACGATCTCTTCGCATGACCGCTCCGGCGCCGCACCGCGGATCCACGCCGACACGGTGGCCTCCACCATCGTCACCACCGCGAACGGGACCGTTTTGAACGCGATGTCATCCACCCCGATGGTCTGGGCGATCGTGGCGATGATCCCCTCGGACTGCCTGGTCATGCGGAGCTTGAGCTCGCTCATCGCGTCCAGCGAGCCGTCGCTGTCGAATGTCGGCCCGCGCCGGACGAACTCGTCGAGGCGCGGGTGATCGAGCATCCAATCCGCCACCGCCGCCACGGTGCGGGTCAGGATCTCGCGCAGCGAGCCGTAGGACACGTCGAGGTTGGTGTCGAGCACCGCCGCGAAATCGTCGAACACATAGGACCGGACCCGTCGCTCGAGCTCGTCCTTGCCGGCGAATTGGCGGTACACCACCGACTTCGCCACCCCGGCGCGGTCCGCGATACGCACCATGGAGATCTCGGCGCCCGGTGGATTCTCCTCGATCAAGGCGACCGCCGCCTGCAGGATCTGGGCGCGCCGCTCGGTGTTGTGCTGCTCCCAGCGGGCCTCATAACCGCTGACCACAGCAGGTTCGGTGGCAGTCGGCATGGCCTCCACCCTACCGACGACGCCCCGTCGAATAAGTGGCTCTCGGTGAGCCAAACGGTTGCAGGCCAGAGGTTCAGCCTGTTCGGTCGTAGGGTGAACGGAAAGGATGTGACGTGACCGAGCCGCAACAGCAGAACCTGCTGGTCGTGCACTGGCATGACCTCGGGCGCTATCTCGGCGCATACGGCCACCCCGACGTGGCCAGCCCGCACCTCGACCAGCTCGCCGCCGAGGGAATCCTGTTCACCCGCGCGCACGCCACCGCGCCGTTGTGCTCACCGTCGCGAGGATCGCTGTTCACCGGCCGGTACCCGCAGAGCAACGGCCTGGTTGGCCTGGCCCACCATGGCTGGGAGTACCGCGCCGGGGTACGCACCCTCCCCCATCTTCTCGCCGAATCAGGTTGGCACACCGCACTGTTCGGCATGCAACACGAGACCTCATACCCGGCCAACCTCGGCTACGACGAGTTCGACGTGTCGAATTCGTTCTGCGAGTACGTCGTCGAGCAGGCCACCGCGTGGCTGGCCGATGCTCCGCAACAACCGTTCCTGTTGACCGCCGGATTCTTCGAGACGCACCGCCCATATCCCCGAGACCGGTACGAACCGGCCGAATCGGAGACCGTCGAGGTGCCCGACTATCTGCCCGACACCGGCGACGTGCGCGACGATCTCGCCGAGTTCTACGGATCGATCGCGGTAGCCGACGCCAAGGTGGGCGAACTGCTCGATGCCCTGACCGCCGCCGGCCTCGACGAGAACACGTGGGTGGTCTTCATGACCGACCACGGGCCGGCGCTGCCCCGGGCCAAGTCGACGCTGTACGACGCAGGCACCGGCATCGCACTGATCGTGCGTCCGCCGCGGGGTTCCGCCGTTGCGCCGCGCCGCTACGACGAGTTGTTCAGCGGGGTCGACCTGCTGCCCACGCTGCTGGAGTTACTCGGCGTCGAAATCCCCGGCGACGTTGAAGGGCTGTCACACGCCAGCAACCTCCGGGAAACCTCCACGGAAACCGGCGAGATCCGATCCGAGGTGTACACCACAAAGACCTATCACGATTCTTTCGACCCCATTCGAGCCATCCGCACAAAGGAATACAGCTATATCGAGAATTACGCGGCACGGCCATTGTTGGACCTGCCGTGGGATATCGCCGACAGCCCACCCGGACGGGTGCTCGGCGACACGGTCCTGAGCCCCCGGCCCGGTCGCGAACTGTACGACCTCGTCGCGGACCCGACCGAACGCAACAACCTGCTCGGACCCGATGCCACCGACAAGGACGAGGCGATCGCGGAGAACCTCGCACTGTCGTTGAACGACTGGCGTCAGAAGACCCTCGACGTCATACCCTCCGAATTCGCGGGCACCCGCATCTCGGAGCGTTATACCCAGACATATCTGAGCATTCACGGCCGACCCGCCACCAGCCGATCCGCCATCGCCGCCGACCGCGGCATCACCGATACCCATCAATAGTTTTCATCTCGGTGAATAAAAACTCTTGACGCTTCTTCGAATAGGCGCCGCAAATCAATGATGGTTAGAGTCTCGCCCATGTCAGATCATCCGACTGCCTACCTGGTGCTCGCTTCCCAGCGCAGCGGCAGCACCTTGCTGGTGGAATCCCTGCGCGCCACCGGTATGGCCGGCGAGCCCCAGGAGTTCTTCCAGTACCTGCCGACCACCAGCATGTCGCCGCAGCCCCGGGAATGGTTCACCGGCGTCGAGGATGAGTCGATCCTGCGCCTGCTCGATCCGCTGGTCGAAGGTAAGCCGGATCTGGCCCCCTCGGAGATCTGGCGCGATTACGTCCGCACGGTCGGCCGAACCCCCAACGGGGTGTGGGGCGGCAAGCTGATGTGGAACCAGAGCCCGTTGCTGCTGGAGCGCGCCGAGGGCCTTCCCGAGCGTTCCGGGCCCGGTCTGCTCGCCGCGATCCGCGATGTCATCGGCAGCGACCCGGTGCTGATCCACGTCTACCGTCCCGACGTTGTGTCACAGGCGGTTTCGTTCTGGCGCGCGGTGCAGACCAGGGTCTGGCGCGGACGACCCGATCCGGTACGCGATGCGCGCGCCGAGTACCACGCCGGCGCCATCGCGCACGTGATCAAGATGCTGCAGGCCCAGGAGGAGGGCTGGCGCTCCTGGTTCGCCGAGGAGAACATCTCCCCCATCGACGTGTCGTATCCCTATCTGTGGCGCAACCTCACGACCGTGGTGGCCACAGTGCTCGAGGCGCTCGGCCTGGACCCGCGACTGGCCCCGCATCCGGTGCTGGAACGCCAGGCCGACCAGCGGTCCGACGAATGGGTGGATCGCTACCGCCGCGATGCCGAGAAGGAGGGGTTGCCGGTATGACAGTCACTGATCTGTTGCATGTCGACGAATTGCGGCTGCTGGAAGCCGAAGCGGTGCACATCATCCGCGAGGTGGTTGCCGAGTTGCAGCGCCCGGTGCTGCTGTTCTCCGCCGGCAAGGATTCCATCGTCCTGCTGCGCCTGGCCGAGAAGGCTTTCCGCCCTTCGCCGTTGCCGTTCCCGGTGCTGCACGTGGACACCGGGCACAACTTCGACGAGGTCATCGAATTCCGCGACCGCCGCACCACCGGGCTTGGCCACAAGCTGGTCGTGGCCTCGGTGCAGGAGACCATCGACAGCGGCCGGGTCGCCGATCCGGGGCCGGGAGCCTCCCGGAACCGGCAGCAGACCCGCACGCTGTTGGACGCGCTGGAGGCCGGCGGATTCGACGCGGCGTTCGGCGGCGCCCGCCGTGACGAGGAGCGGGCACGTGCCAAGGAACGCATCCTGAGTTTCCGCGACGAGTTCGGTCAATGGGATCCGCGGGCCCAGCGCCCCGAACCGTGGTCGCTGTACAACGGCCGGATCCGCAAAGGTGAGCAGGTCCGGGTGTTCCCGCTGTCGAACTGGACCGAGCTCGACATCTGGCGCTACATCGAGCTGGAAAACCTTGAGCTGCCGTCGATCTACTTCGCTCACGAGCGCGAGGTCTTCGAACGCGACGGCATCCTGCTCGCGGTGTCGGAGTACGCCCAGCCGGTCGGTGCCGAACGGGCGGCGGTGGAGTGGGTGCGCTACCGCACGGTCGGCGATCTCACCATCACCGGCGCCGTGCGGTCGGAGGCCACCACTATCGACCGGGTGATCACCGAGATCTCGGCGGCCACCGTCTCGGAACGCGGCGAGACCCGCGCCGATGACCGCACGTCCGTCGCCGCGATGGAAGACCGCAAACGGGAGGGCTATTTCTGATGTCTACTCGTCAATTGCTGCGCATCACCACCGCCGGTTCGGTCGATGACGGCAAGAGCACCCTGATCGGCCGCCTGCTGCACGACACCGACAGCCTGCCGCTGGATCATCTTGAGGCCGTGACCGATTCGGACGGTGTGGCGGACCTGGCGGCACTGTCCGACGGCTTGCGCGCCGAGCGGGAGCAGGGCATCACCATCGACGTGGCCTACCGGTTCTTCTCCACCGCCACCCGCAGTTACATCCTGGCCGACACTCCCGGGCACGAGCGCTACACCCGCAACATGTTCACCGGCGCCTCCAATGCGCACGTGGCGATCCTGTTGGTCGATGCCCGGGCCGGGGTGCTACGCCAGACCCGGCGCCATGCCCGCATCGCAAAACTGTTGGGCATCAAGCACTTCGTCGCCACGGTCAACAAGATCGACCTGGTCGACTTCGACAAGGGCCGGTTCGCCGAGGTCGAGCAGGAGCTGCAACAGGTCGCCGACCGGCTCGGCGGGCTCGACCTCACCGTCATCCCGATCGCCGCCAAGCTCGGCGACAACGTCGTGCACCGCTCCGAGAACACCCGCTGGTACGACGGGCCCACCCTGCTCGAATACCTCGAAGGCATCGAATTGGCGGCGCCCCATGCTGACCCGGCGAGCCTGCGGCTGGCCGTGCAGTGGGTGTCCCGGCCGACTACCGAACAGCGTCGCCGTTACACCGGCCGGCTGTCGGCGGGCACTCTTCAGGTCGGTGACCCCGTCGTGAGCCTGCCTGCCGGTACCCGCTCGATCGTGACGGCCCTGGACACCCTGGACGACGACCGATCGGTAGGCGTTGCGCCGCTCTCGGTTTCGATCGAGCTGGCCGACGATATCGACGTCGGGCGCGGTGATGTCTTCGTCAGCGGGTCCTCGGAGGCCGTGGTGCCGGTGCTGGCCCGGGAAGTCGACGCGACGGTGTGCTGGTTCTTCGACAACCCGCTCCGCGCGGGCGACCGGCTGGCCCTCAAGCAGGGCACCCGCACGGTACGGGCCACGGTCCAGGAGCTGCACACCAAGCTCGATCCGGAGACCCTCGACGAGGTCGAGACCCCGGTTGAGCTGGCGCTCAACGACATCGGCTCGGTCACGTTGCGCACCAGCTCGGTGCTGGTGGCCGACAACTACGCCGACAACCGCGACAACGGTGCGTTCATCCTGATCGACGAGGTGTCCAACGACACCGTCGGCGCCGGGATCATCGTGCAGGCGCGTGAACTCAAGCCCAGCGGGCACAACCGGTCCGACATCAAATGGCATCCGTCGTCACTGGACCGCGACTACCGCTGGAACAGCACGGGCCAGCGCGGCGCCACCATCTGGTTCACCGGCCTGCCCGCCTCGGGCAAGTCCACGCTGGCGGTGGCCGTCGAACGGGCCCTGGTCGAATCGGGCCAGGTGGCCTACCTGCTCGACGGCGACAACCTGCGTCACGGCCTGTCCGATGACCTCGGATTCTCGGCCGGTGACCGGACCGAGAACATCCGCCGCGTAGGGCATTTGACCCGGCTGCTGGCCGATGCGGGTGTGGTGGCGCTGGCGTCGTTGGTGTCGCCACTGAAGTCCGACCGGGACACCGCCCGGGCCCTCAACGACGCCGCCAAGCTGCCGTTCATCGAAGTACACGTGGCGACGTCACTGGCCGAGTGCGAGCGCCGCGATCCCAAGGGGCTCTATGCGCGGGCCCGGGCCGGTGAGCTCACCGGGCTCACCGGCGTCGACGCTCCCTACGAGGCGCCCGAGAATCCCGACCTGGTGCTCGACACCACCGGCGCCGTCATCGACGACCTGGTCCAGCAGGTCATTGACTTGCTCAACACCCGCCGCTAACCAGCGATTTGGGTGCATTCAGCGGCGGTCAGCGCCGTTGAATGCACCGAAATCGCGGACTAACTCGTGATTTGTGGAGTCTTGGCCGTATCGAGCACGGCTGAAACTCCACAAATCGCGGACTAACTCGTGATTTGTGCACCTCCCGTAACGGCCAGCGTTACCGGAGGTGCACAAATCGCGGCGATGACGCGGTCGACGTGGGTGACATACAGCCCGTGGGCGGCACCGGGGATCTCGATGAGCTCCGCGTTCGGCAGTAGCGCGACCGTGGGACGCCCGGAGAGCTCGATGGGCGTCGACACATCGGCATCGCCCTGGATCACCCGAACCGGAAGTTCGAGGTCGGCAAGCTCGGCACGGTAGTCGGCGTGGGCGCCCATCTGCTGGGTGCCCACCAGAGTCGCGACAGGCAGGTCGGCGACCTGGTCCACGGTCCACTCGACCACCTCGGGTGACACCTCGTGGTCTCCGAAGAAGGGGGCGGCGTTGTCGACACACCATTGCCGCACATCGCGTTCCAGCTCGGCCGTTACCGCGTCGAGGATGGCCTCATCGACACCGTCCGGGTTGTCCTCCGCTTTCACGACCATCGGGAGCTGAGGCGCCACGAGCACCGCATGATCCACCCGGTCCACCCCGTGTCGACTGAGGTAGCGCACGATCTCACCGCATCCCAGGGAGTGCCCGACCAACGTGACGTCGTCGAGATCCAGGTGATCGAACAGCGCGGCCAGGTCGTCGGCAAGCAGATCCACCGTCCACTCGCCCTCGTAGGCACCAGAACTTCCGTGGCCGCGCCGGTCGTAGCTGACACACCGAAAACCCTTGTGCACCAGATGTTCGATGATCTGATCCCACTGGCCCGCATTGAGTCCCCACGAGTGGGTGAAGACCCGGACCGGTCCGGACCCGGTGTCGGTGTAGTGGATGTCGGTGCGGTCTGCGGTCTTGAATGTCGGCATGCGTCAATGCTCACCGCCGGCGATCCGAAAATCGATTACGTCGTAGGTAATGACTACCGAACCTGAGCGACCACGAACACGCGACGGAACGGGAAGAACGTGATGCCGTCATCCCGCTTCGGATACGCCTCGGCCAGCATCGGGATGATCGCCTGGCGGTACTGCTCCCACAGCTCTTCGCTGAGCCGGCCTTTCACCTGAGTCAGAGCCGTCCCGGTGATCCAGTCCAGAACCGGTGTCTCACCTGATAATTGGTGCACATAGGTGGTCTCCCAGGCGTCCACCACGCAGCCCGCATCGGTCAGCAGTCCGGCGTATTGAACGGGTGTGTCCACCTGGCCCACGTCACGCCATGGCATATCACGCAGCGGCTCGATGAACGGCTCTCGCCGGGCCAGCGCACGCACCGCGTGGTGGGAGGGCGCATCGAAGTTGCCCGGTACCTGGAAAGCGATCCACGCCCCGGCCGGCAGCTGACCGGCCCAGCGCACCACGAGTTCGCGATGCGAGGGCACCCACTGCAAGGCCGCGTTGGAGACCACCACGTCGGTGTCGGGTTGTGGGTTCCAGTCCTCGATCGCCCCGGCGTGTGCCTCGAGCCCGCGCGCCTGCGCGGCCTCGACCATCTCCGGTGAGCTGTCCCAGGCCTCCAGCGTGGCCCCGCTCCAACGCTGCAACAGGGTCTCGGTCAGGTTGCCCGGCCCACACCCCAGGTCGACCACGCGCCGCGGCGTCTTTGCCGCAGCCCGCGAGAGCAGGTCGTAGAACGGCCGCCCGCGGTGGTCGGCAAAGGTCAGATACGTCTCGGGGTTCCACACCCACCCGATCATCCCCGCCCTCGGCGGCCGGTGCATGATCGTCGGCGATGGATGAATCGAAAAAAGTGCGGAAGATCTGGACCGAGCTGGGCCTGCCCGGCATCGTCGACGTACACACCCACTTCATGCCCAAGAACGTGATGGACAAGGTGTGGCAGTACTTCGACAGCCAGGGCCCGCTGATCGGCCGGGAATGGCCCATCACGTACCGCGCCGACGAGGCACAGCGGGTCGCCACCCTGCGGGAGTTCGGCATCCTCCGGTTCTCCTCGCTGATCTACGCGCACAAGCCCGATATGGCGGCCTGGCTGAATCAGTGGGCGCGAGGCTTTGCGCAGGACACCCCGGATTGCCTGGCCACCGCCACGTTCTACCCCGAAGAACAGGCCGCGAGCTACGTCGCTGACGCCATCGCCGCAGGCACCGAGGTGTTCAAGGCGCACATCCAGGTGGGCAACTACGAGCCGAACGATCCCCTGCTCGACGAGGTCTGGGGGCAGATCGAAGACGCCGGTATCCCCGTCGTCATTCATTGCGGCTCGGGCCCGGCGCCCGGAGACTTCACCGGCCCGGAGCCGATCGCCCGGCTGTTAGGCCGCTACCCGCGCCTGCCGCTGATCATCGCGCACATGGGCATGCCCGAGTACTCCGCGTTCCTGGATCTCGCCGAGCGCTACGACAACGTGCGGCTGGACACCACGATGGCGTTCACCCCGTTCGTCGAAGAGATGATGCCGTTCCCCACCTCGGAGATAGACCGGCTGAAAGACCTGGGTGAGCACATCCTCTTCGGCAGCGACTTCCCGAACATCCCCTACGGGTACGCCGAGGCCGTGCACCACCTGATCGACCTGCCGGGTGTCGACGACACCTGGCGCCGCAATGTTCTGCACGACAACGCCGCGAAGTTGTTCGGGCTGAGCTGAGCAGTTAGCTAGCATCGGGAATCGTGGACCCGGACCCGGTGGAACCCCCGATCCCTGTTCCCGACGTCCCCGGCGGGGAAGCCGGTGCACGCGGCCTGCCACGGCGTTCCGACCTGACCTTGCGGCAGCGGGCCATCGTCGACGCCTCCGCGATCGCCGACATCGCGTTGCGCACCGGGGTCGCCTCCATCGTGGCGACGTCGATGGTGCCGACCACGCTGGCGTCGATGCTGCATCCGTCGGCGTCGCGGACCGAGCACGACCACATGCGCTTCTACGCCGATCTGGCCGCCGCTCAAGATCCGGCGGTGTCGTTCCCGGCGCCCACCCGGCCACCCCGGGTATCCACCCGCCCGGCCAATCCAGTGGCCGAGATGATCGCCCACGGCCAGGTGGAGAACATCCGGTTCGACAGCAGCTTCACCGCGGTCAACCCCGGGCTACGCGACCTCTGGAGCGGGTTCACCCGCAACAACGTTGTGCGGGCCCAGCATTGGCGCCACAATGACGGACCGCATCCCACGTTGTGTGTGATCCACGGGTTCATGGGGTCGCCGTATCTGGCGAACGGCCTGTTCCTGTCCTTGCCGTGGTTCTACCGCTCCGGGTACGACGTGTTGTTGTACACCCTGCCGTTTCACGGTCGCCGCGCCGAACGGTTCTCACCGTTCAGCGGTTACGGATTCTTCTCTCACGGATTCGCCGGTTTCTCCGAGGCCATGGCCCAGGCCGTGCACGACTTCCGTTCCGTGATCGACTATCTGGAGTCCACCGGTGTCGATCGGGTGGCCCTGACGGGCATCTCCCTGGGTGGCTTCACCTCGGCACTGCTGGCCAGTGTGGACGACCGGATTCAGGCCGTGGTCCCGAATGTCCCGGTGGTGACGCCGGATCGCACGGTCGACGAGTGGTTCCCGGCCAACAAGCTGGTGGCCCTGCAACGGTGCATGTCCGGAACCGACCCGGCGTTGACGGAAGCGGCGGCGCGGTACGCCTCACCGCTCAACTACCGGCCCCTGGTCCCCAAGGAACGACGGCTGATCATCACCGGCCTCGGTGACCGGCTGGCCCCGCCGCAGCAAGCCGAGATGCTGTGGGAACACTGGGATCGCTGCGCGTTCCACTGGTTCCCCGGCAACCACCTGCTGCATGTGAGCCAGCCGGACTACCTACGCCGGATGACCCGCTTCCTGCAGGACTTCATGTTCGACTGACGCCGCCGCCTGCGGCACCGCGACGGGGGTGCCGTCCAGACGGTCCGCAGACAACGGGTTCAACGCTGCCAACGCCGGGCGATGCCGGCCGGCGGCCGATTTCAGGCCCGCCAGCGGAGCCTTGCGTGCCGGGCGGTCCTCGGTGCGGAACACCGCTCCCACTGTCAACTGCGGTTGCGCCGGAGATCCGGTGAACTCCAGTGCGGTCCAGGTCTCCTGGGCCGGCACCGCGCCGATCTCGGCCAGCACGGCCTCCAGCTTGTCGCTGACGCTGACACGGTATGCCGCAACATATCCGGAGTCATCCTTGACGCCACGCCAGGTTTCCTTGCCCGGGTCGGGAAGCGGTGAATCCACCCCGTCGACGAGCGTGACCGTCCAGCCTTGCTCGCGCAGATGATCGGCGAGCCGACGCCCGACAATTTCCGTGGTGTCCCGCAACGGGATTCGCGAGGACCGGGCACGCAACGCATCGAGGTTGTCGGTGGCGGCCACGGTCAGGCTGATCCAGCTACGTCGCGCACCACCGGCGTCGCGGTGGGTCACGCGGACCTTGTCACAGCGGATGCCGTACCGGTCCAGGTAGCTGACCACGACCGGAAGCTGGGCCGGGTCGGCGGGATCGACCCGCAGCACGACGGTCTCCGAATCGACCGCCTCCGTAGGCTGCTTCTTGGCCAGGTTGCGCCGCCACACCCCGATGCACCGGGCGATGCGCGTCGTCAGGAACAACCCACCCCACCACGCCAGCAGCAGCACCACCGCGGCGACGGAGACGCCGAGCACCCACCGCTCGGTGTCGGTCTGCCACGGCCGGGCCAGTACCGCCGCGACGATGAACAGGGACGCCAACGCAAGTCGGGCGGTCATGAATGGTCCTTCCGTCTGTATGCGCTGAACGCAACGGCGATGGCCGCCAGCGCAAGTGCTCCGGTACCGGCGAAAGCGACGATTCGCCCGGTGTTGTCACGCGGGGCCGGTTCTGCCGGTGCGGCAATGGGTTTGCCTGCGGGATCCGCCGGACCGTCCAGCGGCATATCGGCGACGTCCCAGGTGAGCGCGGCCACCGGATCGACACCTCCGGCACCGATCACGTTCGACGGCGAGCGGGCGGCGCCCTGGGCGGTCGTGGTCAGCCGGTGCACCACCTGCCGCGCGTTGAGGTCGGGAAACTTGCTGCGCACCAGGGCCGCAACGCCGGATACGTACGCCGCGGCATAGCTGGTGCCGTTGAGCGGGACCAGCTTGTCCCGATCGGTGGGCATGGCGTTGGACAATCCACCGCCTGGTGCGTTGCTCACCGAGGAGATGTTCTCCCCCGGCGCCGCGATGCCCACCCATGGCCCGGCCATGGTGAACCCGGAAGGCTGACCGGTCGCGTTCAGCGACCCGACCGACAGCACGTAGGGCTGCCACCACGAGGGGATGGAAACCGAGGAGACGCCGCCCCAGTTACGCGGATCGCCCGGAACGCCGGCATCGCCAAGCGGATTGGACCCGCACGCCGATCCGGTGGTGACCCCGCCCTGGGTGTTACCCGCGGCCGCGACGATCACCGCGTCCTTCTCGACCGCCGCATAACGCAGTGCCGCACCGAGTTCGGTCTGATCGATGTGTTTGTCGGCGGGCATGCAGGTCACGACGGAGATGTTGATGACGCGCGCACCCATGTCTGCCGCGCGCACCACGGCCCGGGCCAGGCTGGCCACGTCGGCCGCGGCGCGGGCCTCGGCCATATCGGTGCCGGTTGCGCGCGGGGCAAATCGTGGCGAGTTCTGCCGGATCGAGATCAGCCGGGCTTCCGGCGCCACACCGGAGAAGCCGTCGGGTCCGGGCTGCCCGGCGATGAGACCGGCCACCGAGGTGCCGTGGCCGTCACAGTCGGTCAGCCCATCGGTGGACTCGATGAAGTCACCGCCGCCTTCGACGTGAGGCAGCCGGGGTCCCGGCTGCACCCCGGTGTCGATGACGGCGACGGTCTGGCCCTGTCCGCGGCTCTGCTTCCATGCACCGGACAGGTTGAGCGCCAACTGATTCGGGTTGACCGCGCCGGGATCGGTACCCGGCAGCACGCCGGTGGTGGCGCACGCCGAGCGCTGCGCCATCGCCTCCACCGGACCGGCACTGCCGGCCGGCGGGGCGACCTGTGGGTCGACCTCGGGCGGGCTGACGGCGCCCGCCGACGGGGAGCCGACCAACAGCACCAGACCGGCTGTGGCCAGAACACCCAGGCTCTTGTGGATCACCGATTCATCACCTGTCGAGGACGAGGCTGAACAGCCCGATGAGGAAAGCCATCACCGGAATCAGCGAGGCGTCGAGGCCGGTGGCCAGGAAGCCGACCAGGCGGCGCATCGGCAGCGAGTACGTGTCCGGCGACGCGGCCCGCGGATTCAGCGCCGCGACAACCCACACCACCACCAGGGCGGCCAGCACGGCCAGCGCCCACCACGCGGCCTGATAGCGGCCGTCGATCGCGAAGGCCACCAACAAGACAACGGTCAGCAGGTAGGGATGCCCCAGCAGCCATGCCTTGCACGAGGCCGAGTCCCAGACCCGGGCCCGCAGGGCGGCACCGAGCGCACCGGCCACCACGACGTACCAGGCCCACGGCGACGCGGTCGGCGAACCGACCAGCGCCAGTGACCCGGCCACACCGAGCAGCACGCCCGCGGCGATCACACCGGTCTGATGCGACTGGCTCACCCGGACCCGGCGCGGCAGGTCGGCCAGCACCGAAAGCGGCTGCGCCGACGGGGACGGATCGCCCGGCGCCGGGATGACCGGCAGCGGGAATCGGGCCCACATCGCGGACAGCTGGGCGGCCTGAACGGTGACCACGAGGGCGATGACGATCAGCGCACACCCGATGACCGTCGAGTTGATCTCCCACAGCGAGGCCGCTCCGGCGACCAGCAAGACGCCGGCTCCGGCCACCGCGGTCGCGGTGAACACCGCGATGCCCCGGTCATCGGGCGAGCTCGCCATGCTGATCAAGGACCATGCGGCGACTCCGGCCGCCGCCAGCAGAATGCTGGGCGCACCGAAATCGCCTGGCACACCGAGCGCGAACACCGCCGCGACAGGAACCAGCGCGGTGGCGGCCAGCGCGGTGGCCAGTACCGGGGAGCGGCCCCTGGTCGACAGCGCGGCCAGCACGGTGGCGATGGCGATGCCGCCGACGACGAACAGTCCGAGCAGTTCACCGGTCACCACGCGGTGGGCGACGGCCAGGCCGGTGCCCACCAGGATCAGCCCGATCAGGGCCAGCGACGCGTACCGCGCGATGTTCGCAGGGCCCCACGGGCGCTCGCGGGCCGCGGAGAAGATCACGGCGGCGTCGGCGATGTCCTCGACGATGCGCGGGGCAGCCGGCCCGGCGGGAACGGCTTGCAGCGCAAGCAGATCACCGTCCACCACACCGACGGTGTCGAGCGTGGCATCCAGGCTGTACGGCGCACCCCCGACCGGGGCCAGGCTCAGCCGTACCGGGTCGCCGGCGCCGTTGTCGCCGCTATCGGCACCGTCGCCCCCGGCGGGGAGCACGATGCGCTGGACCGCGGGCAGGATCTCACGCAACGGCAGCTCGGACGGCAGGGCCATCTCGGTCAGCCGGCCGCCGTCGTCTCCAGCGGCCAGCACGGCCACCCGGACGATCGGCATCACAGTGTTGTCGGACATTCCTATGCTTTCTGGGTTCTTCTCATGGAGCGTGAATCTCGGTGGGCGTGGTCTTCGGTTGTCGCAACTTCGTCGAAGTCGCGGATGAGCGGCTGGTCGGGGAACCAGGAGCCGCTGGGCAGCGAGGCGGTCAGCCGTTCGACCGCCATCGCGATCGCTTCGGACGTGCCCGCCGTGAAGGTCGAAATCCATTCCCCGTCAAAGGCTTTTGACGGGGAGGCCAGAATCCGTCCCTCGGGGGTGTCGATGATGCTGACCCCCACCTGGGTGGTGACCCGGTGACCGTCACGGTGTTCTCCGGCGACGATCTCGACGTAGGTACGCCGTCCGTCGAACACCGATTCCACGATCGGGCGGGCCGAGGCCGGGACACCGAGGAATCCCAGCACTTCGATCAGCGGGGTGCCGTTGCGGATCTGCTCGTCGGCACGGGCGCCGGCCGCGGCCGGCAGGGCGAACTCCCCGAACCGCGCCGGCCTGCGTTGCGACAGACCGGCGGTGAGCACCGGGACCAGCGCGTGGGGGTGGTGGATGTCCATCTCGGTGAACGTCACCAGCTGCGCGTTGCGCAACACCACAACAGTCCGGCCGGTCGGACCACCTGACCGCGCAACGATGCCGCGCAGCAGATCCCCCGGACCGGAGACAAACCGCAGGTCGAGCCACTGAGTTGCCCGGCAAGCCAGCCGAACCCATTGCGCCACGCGCGGATTGACCTCACCACTGGCGTCGAGCACACCCATCCTGGTCAGTTCAGCGGTCTGCTCGGCGGCGAAGCCGAACCGCTGCGCCGGTTCGCTGTAGGGCGGCGTGATGGCCAGCACCCACGGGTACGCCCCGGCACCGAGTACCTCGGCGAGGAACCAGGCCTGATCGGTGGTCAGCTCGACCGCGTTAGCTCCCACTTGTGCCCGGCATCAGCCCCACTTGGCCCCTTCAGCCGCGTCGCGCGCGCTCATCGACATGGTGTTCATCTCGTGAGTGGACGCCATCGCGCGGTAGGCCCGGGTCAGCTCTTCCATGGCCTGGTTCCACTGCGCCTGCCAGGCCTGGTAGGTCATGGCGGTGTCACCCTGCCAGGCGCTGCTCAGCGCGGCCTGCTCGGCGGCGATGTCGGCGCCGACGGCGTGCAGAGCACCCGAGTAGGTGTTCATCTCCCCGGCGTGAGCCAGCATGGCCGGGTAGTTGTACATGATCTGAGACATGAAAACTCCTGTATCCGTTGCGTGTTCGGCTAGACCGAGGTGTAGGTGCTGGCGGCGGCGGCATCCTGGGCGACGTAGGTGCCCGCGGCGTCGCCGAGGTTGAGCTGCGCGATGTCGAGCAGCGCGTTGACCTTGGCCGACACCTCGACGAACCGGGCGTGTGCGGCCTGGAACGCGGCGGAGGCCTCACCCATGTGGTAGGCCTGCGACGACATGGCGGCCTGCTCGGCCTGCGCGATGGTGCTGCGCATCAGGGCGGCCTTGGCGCCGAACGCGGCCTCGGAGGCGATCAGCTGGGGGATGTGAGCGTCCAACAGACTCATGGTGTTTCCTTTCGGATCGTTGGTGGTGGGTAATGCATCCAGAAATGCAAGAGCGGTCTGGTCAGCTGCGCGAACCCCCTTCCGGATCACCCGGGGCCTCATCGGGGTCCCAGGAACCGGGCAGCATCGGCGAGACGGGGCTCTCGTCGAATCTCTCGCCGGCCAAGGTGGTCAAGCCGGCCGCGGCCGCATCGGATTTCGTTTCGGTGCCGGTGAATCCCACGGTCCCTGCGCCGCTTTCAGATGCACGGACCCGTGGTTCCGGCCGAGGCGCGGGCTCCGGATCCGGCTCCTCGTAGTCCATGTAGGCATCCGCGTAGGCGTGGTCCTCCAGTGCCGCGCCCCGCTTGCGCCGGCGCTTCCGCCGGGCCGCCAGCGACGCCGCCACACCCGAGGCCGCCGCGGGAATTCCGGCGGCCGGTGCCGAGGCACTGGACTTGCCGCCCACTGTCGGGCTGAAACCTTCATCGGGGTCGTTGCCCATCACCGCATATGGCGCTAACGCCGCGGCCGCAACCGGAGCCGGTGCCGCGACTCCACCCGCACCGGCAGCGGGTGCGCCCGCCGGAGCGGCCGGTGCCCCGGCGCCGATCCCTGCCGGGCCCAGGCCCGCCATCGGCAACCCCTGATCAGCCCGCATCGGCACCGGCGGTGCATCGGCCTCGGCGGGAACATCTGCCGGGGCGTCGGTGGGGAGCAGGTCGAGCAATCCCAAGAAGGCAAGGCCGATCCCGAGGAGAGGTACCAGGAAGGGCGACAACGCAGCACCGATCCAGGTGCCCCAACCCACGGGCTGGAAGATCGCCTGATAGAGCACGGCGCCGAGCATCGGACCCCACTCGGCGAGGAAGGCACTCGGATTGGTCAGCAGCGTCTCGATCATCCCCCGGATGCTGCCGAGCGGATCATTCAGGAACTTCAGCAGCTGATCGCTGCTGGGCAACGTCTTGACGTAATCGATCAGCCATTGCGGCAGATTCGGGTACTCGCTGTCTGCCGTCGCGTCGGCACTGGTCAACGCTGAACCGGAATCCGTCGCGGTGGCCTGCGCCATCATCTGCTGCGCGTTGGCCGAGGCGGTACCTGCCTCCCCCACACCGGGTTTGAGAAGCATCGGCGACGGCGTGCTGGCCGGGGCCGCCATGACCGCGGCTCCCGACACGGCCTGGTAGGTGGCCATGGTGGTGGCCGCCTGGATCCACATCCGGACGTAGTCGGCCTCATTGACCGCGATCGGAATCATGTTGATACCGAAGAAGTTCGTGGCGATCAGGACGCCGTGCACGACGTGGTTCAGCGCGAGCTCGGGCAGCGTCGGCATGGTGGCCACCGCCGTGGTGTAGGCCGCGGCCGCCGACTCATGTTGCACGGCCACCGCCGCGCTGTTCGCACTCTGCTGCGCCAGCCAGGTCAGGTACGGCCCGTGGGCGGCGACGTACTGCTCCGAACTCGGGCCCTCCCACGACCCGGCTTGCACCCCACCCAACACGCTGGTGAGTTCTGCTGCCGCCGAGGCGTATTCAGTGCTCAGCGACTGCCAGGCCCCCGCTGCGGCCAGCAACGACCCGGCGCCTGGACCGCTGGAGAGCAGCGTCGAGTGCACCTCGGGTGGTAGGGCCATCCAGATGGGGGCGGTCATGTCAGAGGCCGCGCGCAATCATGTAGGACGAGGCAGCCATCGCGTCGCCGGTGACGTAGCTGGCGCCGGACTCCGCGACGCCGGCACCCGAGCGGCCGAGCTCCTCGACGCCCTGGGCGGCCAGCGTCGAGTGCTGGGCGCCGTGCACGCTGAACCCCGTCGCGGTCTGCAACGACACGGCATCCGCGGCAGGCGGGATCACCGCCGAGACCAGGGGGGCGGCCGCGGCGTGAGCGGCGGCCAGACGCGCGGTGAGCGCCTCCACGGCCGCACTCGCGGCGGTCAATCCTTCCGGAACTACCCGCAATGTCATCAGAATTCCTTTCTCCCGTTGTTCACGGACACCGCCGCGTCATCGATGAGTGGGTTGACGAGCTGGACGAACTCGGGCGCGTCGCCGTCGCCGAGCAACATGCCGCGTCCCGCGGGGAACCGGGCGAACCGGTGCCCGCGGAGCTTGCCGCTGTCGGCCGGATTGCCCGACAGCATCAACGTGGTCGCTTGCAGATCATTGAGGCGACGCAACAGCGCCGCGGTCATCACGGCGTGCGCCGATCCGGTGGCCCGTGCCGTCACGATGACGCGCAGACCCAGATCGGAGGCCTCGGCCAGCAGACCCACGATGTTGGTCCACGGGCGCTGCCCCGCGAACGGCCCGCTGACCGCGGGTCCGTCGGGGATCTGGTCCACGTCGTCGATGATCAGGTAGTGGATGTGGCCGTCCGGAGCCGTCCGCTGACGCCAGGCGCTGAGCTCCTGCGGGCTCAAACCGGCCGGCGGACGGCGCTTTTCGATGAGCGCCGACAGACCCAGCATCGCCGGCAGCACGCGGTCGATGTTGGCGGTGTACTCGTTGTCCGGGAACAACGGCTCCTCCACCAGATGCAGCCGTCGGTCGATCACCGTGAAGGCCACCTCGTCCGGCCGCGAGTTCTCGCGGATGGTCCGGATGATGTGACGCAGCAGCGTGGTCTTGCCCGACCTCGTATCGCCGAACACCGCCAGCAGCGGGTTGTTCTTGAAGTCGAGCAACACCGGTGCCAGGTCCTCTTCACGCTGCCCGATGACCACCTGCTCGGGCGCCGGGTACAGCGGCGCCAGCGCGGCCGGGGCCAGGGCGGTGGGCAGCAGGCGCACCGGCGGTGCGCTCTGACCCGAGTAGCGGGCGTTGATGACGACGATGTCGCTCAACTGCGGCTCGGCGAACAGGAAGTGCTCGGCGGCCATCGTCAGGCCGCGGCCCGGCTGATCGGCGGGTACCGAATCGGCCGGCCGACGCAGCGCACCCACCACGCGCACGATGCTGTCGTGGCTGTCGTGCAGCTTGAGCTCCAGGCGCAGGCCCAGGCCGTCACGCATCGCCAGCGGCACCTCCAGCCAGTTCGGCGTGGTGATCACGACGTGGATGCCGTAGGCCAGCCCGGTGTTGGCCAGCTCGGTCACCCTGGCCAGCAACGGGTTACGGGTGTTGAACGTATCCGTGTTGTCCCGGCTGAACGCGTACAGGTTGTCGATCACCAGGAAGACTTCGCCATACCCATCGGCATAGCTGCCCACCCGGCTCACCGCGCCCTGCCGCTGACGGGCCTGCAGCAGCTGCTCGAGCTCGCCGAAAGTACGGCGGATCCGCTCGGGCTCCAGCGGGGTGGCCACACTGCCGACGTGGGCCAGGTCCTCCAGGCCGGCGAGCTGTCCGCCGCCGTAATCCAGGCAGTAGAAGCTCACTTCGCTCGGCGAGTGCAGCGCCGCGGCCGACAAGACGAACGTCTGCAGTGCGGTCGACTTGCCCGATCGCGGACCACCGTGGATCAGCACGTTGGCTGCCGACGAGTTCGCGTCGAACACCAAAGCTTCCCGGCGCATCTCGAACGGCTTGTCGATTTCGCCCAGCGGCCAACGCAGTTGACCGGGCTCCACCTCGGTACGGGCCAGAACGTCGTCCAGGGCGATCGCGTCGTCCAGCGGCGGCAGCCACAGCTTGGGTGCCTGCGGGCCGTAGGCGGCCAGCTGGTCGCCGATGGTGGCGATCAGCTTGCGCGGCGGCGCGGCGTCGAATTCCGGCTCGTTGGTGACGATCACAGTGTCGGGCTCAGGCTCGACGCGCGAGGCGGTGAACAGCTGCGGCTGCGGCAGGGCCCGCACCACGATCGACTTCTCCGCGCGCGGCGGATCGTAGATGCCGTCGACGTAGGTGCTGCGGAACTTGACCGGCACCGCACCCGGCGCGGGCACCAGGAAGCCCTCGCCTTTGTGCTCGCGACCCGATTCGATGTGATAGGCGTCCTCGACCCCGATGATCTGACGGGAGATGCTGGGGCTCGACACCTTCAGGCCGATCCGGTACGACGTGTTCTTGTCGATGTCCTTGATCCGGCCGATGTCCAGGGTCTGCGACGCGAACAGGATGTGAATCCGGAACGAGCGGCCCTTGCGCGCAACGTAATCGAACAGATCCGCGTACTCGGGATGCTCGGCGAGCATCAGGGTGAACTCGTCGGCGACCACGAACAGCGTCGGCATCGGGGGCAGATCATGTCCGGCTGCGATGGCGGCCTCGTACTCGGTGACCGAGTTGAAGGCGCTGCCCTGAACCCGCCGGCCGGCCTCCTTGAGCATCTGCTCACGGCGGGCCACCTCACCGCGCAGGGTATCGGCGAACCGGTCGGCCAGCGACCGCTTCTCGGCCATGTTCGAGATGACCGCGACGACCTGCGGGAAGTTGCGGAAGATGTCGGCGCCGGCCTCGCCCTTGAAGTCGGCGTAGATCACGATGAGCCGCTCGGCGGAGTGAGTGGTCAACAGCGACAACAGGATCGACATCAGCGTCTGGGACTTGCCCGAGCCGGTCATACCGATCATCAGACCGTGCGGACCCATGCCGCCCTCGGCCTCGTCCTTGAGGTCGAAGTACAGCGGCTCGCCGGTGGCGGTGACGCCGATCGGCACCCGTAGTTCGTCGTCGCGGTTGCGCGGAGCCCACAGGTCGGCGACATCCAGCGCCGCGGCATCCGGGATGTCGAGCAGCGTGGTGAAGGTGGCGCCGCCGGTAGCGGTCGACCGCACGTAGCCGGGGTTGGAGTCCCAGCGCGACAACCGCCGCGCGATGTGGGCGGCCGCGGCGGCCGACATCGCGTCGGCCTTGTCGACGTAGGGCTGCCATCCGCTGCTCTGCCACCGCTCGATCCGGCCCTCCGTGACCCGCAGGATGGGCCGCTCGGGGTCGGGGTACTGCTCGCGGTTGGGCAGCTTGTCGCTGCGGTGGATCACGGTCACCCCGGTCAGGCCCGGCTTCCGCGCGATGTCGTCGGGGTCGGCCTCGGGGTCGTCGAGCACGACCAGCAGGTGCTTCAGCGCCTGATCCGCCTCGGCGGGGAATGCCGGCCGCCCAGCCAGGGCCGAATCGAGTTGTCCGCGAAGCTCCGTCACACCGGTGGTCAGGTACCGGGCCGGGCCGACGCCGTCGGCCTGGGACGGAATATCCACGTGCGGCAGCCATTTCAGCCACGACCAGTCATCGGCGTCCACATCGGGCGAGGCCAGCGCCACCCCGAGCATGGTCGGGTCGTGCCAGGTGACGGCCTGGGCGATCCAGGCCCGCAGCGCGTCGCGGACTTCCTCGGCCTCACCGATCACGGTGATCCGGGCGAGCTTGGTGACGTCGATGCCGGAGGGGGCGTCGCGCACGGTGCGCTGCACGTCGAGCAGACCGCGAAGGGTGCTGTGCGACACCGGTTCCAGGTCGATCTCGTCGGCGGAGTCCTTGACCTTCAGCGCCGCATCCAGCGGCACATCGTGCAGCCCGGCGCGCAGCACCAGGAAGTCACGGTCGCGCGGATCGCGCTCCCACTGCCGACGGGTGCCCGGAATGATGGCCAGCGCCTCGGGTTCCGGGTGCGACCACTCCAGCGCCGCACGCTGCTCGGCGGCATGAGCGCGGACGTT
Source organism: Mycobacterium sp. DL99 (assembly GCF_004762045.1). GTDB lineage: Bacteria > Actinomycetota > Actinomycetes > Mycobacteriales > Mycobacteriaceae > Mycobacterium. The sequence goes on along the minus strand of NZ_SJOM01000007.1, from coordinate 690,429 downwards.
GTCCCGTACCACCGACAGGTAGCGCAGGTAGTCGGCGCGCTCGGCGTCGACCTCCTCGGTGCGCATCTTGTTGTCCGACCCGCGGTACATCGCGGTGGCCGCCAGCAGCAGCACGAACGGGAAGAACAGCGTCGTCGGCGAGATCATCCGCATACCGGTGGCCACCAACGCCACGATCATGCCGACGATCAGGATGACGATCAGGAACGGCAGCACGCGACGCAGCAGCGACGGCGGAACCAACCGCGGCAGCTGCGGCGGCGGCTCGATGGTGATGGTGCCCTTGCGGGTGGTCGGCGGAGCCAGCCTGCGCTGGTGCTCGAAGATCAGCCGGCTCATCGAGTTCCCTCCAGGCGGGCAGCATTTGCATTGGACGACAGCGCATCATGTGCGGTCAGGGCGTCGCCACGGGACAGGGTCGGACCGGCCGCGAACTGCGTCAGGATCGACCACGGGATGGGTAGGGCCGGCGCGGTGAGGCCAAGCGCGGCAAGGGTTTTGTCGTGGTCACCGGTGGTGTCGATGCCGTAGCGCACACCGGTGTCGCTGACCCAGAACTGTGATCCGGCGGTCGGCGATCCGGGCTCGGCACCCACGGTCTGCACCAGGTACCCGGTTCCGGGTGCCAGAGCGACGCGGCTGGCGGCACCGTTGGCGCCCGCCCCGACCAGGTCGACGCTGCGCTGTCCGGCAGGAACCGGCACGGCAGCACCGGACAGCAGGCTCAGTCGGCTCTCGGTGGCACCCGCCGGCTTGCTCCACTGAGCGCAGGTCACCGGGACCGCCGAAGCGGACATCAGCTCGAGAACCCGGTCCGGGTAGGCAGCGGTGTCGATGCTGTGGACCGCCGGAGTGCGGGCCACCTCGTCGGCTCCGAGTCGCGGCGGCTGTTGCAGCCCAAAGGAATCGGTGTTGCGCATGATCGCGGCGAGCACCGGGGAGATCGGCTGCAGGCCGTCGGAAAGCACCGCGTAGTAGCGGACGGTGTTGTCGGCCTCGGCGGCCGAGACCACCGCGCCCACCGGCGCCGGCGTCGACAGTTCGAACTGTGCGGGCGCACCCGCCCCGGCGATCGCCGGCGCGGTCAGTGCGGGCGCCTCGGGGATCGCGTTGAACAGGCCCGCCGCGATCGGCCGCGGGGCCGGGATGTCGGAGCCGAAACCGAGTGCATCGGTGACGGCACGGTTGTTCAGGTCGATCGGGCTGCGCTTGCCGTCCCACAGCAGCCAGTCACCTGGGGTGGGGCCGCCGCTGTGGTGCACGAGCACGGCCTGGCCCGCCGGCAGCGGCAGGGCCCGCTCCTCACCGGATCCGAGCGTTCCGGCGATCAGCGTGACTCCGGCGGTCGTTCCCGTATTGCTGTCGCACACAGTCCAATCCGCGTCGGCACTGGTGCTCTGTACCATCCGTTCGGGCGCACCGGGGATACCGAGCAGGTTGCCTCGCGGGTACTTGTCGATCTCACTGGTCTTGACGGTGCTCGGGTTGTCCGCCTTGCCGGTGATCAGCCGGGCCGAGGTCAGGTTGAGCACCGGATGCAGCTGTTCACCCACGCGCACATACAGCGCCGCGGTGGACCGGTCGGCCAGCACAGTGTCGTTACCGGCCGTCCCGCCGGGGCGGATCAACGAGAAGATGAAGCAGCCGACGAGGCCGGTGACCAGGATCAGCGCGCCGGTCAGCACCGCCCGGCTCTGCGTACGCAACGGGTCGACCAGCATGCGGGTGTCGTGCAGCGCCACGCCGGAAGCGATGCGGCGCATGACGAATCGCCAGCCCGAGACCTGATGACGCGTGACGAAGCCGCGCCGGTAGGCGACCTGATCGGGGTTGTCGTTGGACGGTGTGCGGGAGGAGAAGGAGCGGCGCTCGTCAGGTCCCTGGGTGGTCATGCGGGCACCGTCAGGCCCAGGCCACGCAGCAGCGGGGCAGCCGAGTTGTTCACGTCACCGGCGGTGATCGTCATCATCTCCTCGTCGGTGAAGTCGTCGTGGTCGGAATGATCGAGGCGGTACTCGCGCTCCTCCTCGGAACGCTCGACCAGGTTGCGGACGAAGCGGCCGTTACCGGCGATGTCGAGGCTGCGCCGCGGCACACCGTTGGTGTCCGGCATGGTGGCTGCGGCCAGATAGCCGAACAGCTTCTCCATGTCGTCGTGGGCAGCCTTCTCGAATGTGCTGTCGCGCTTCTCGGCCATCCGCTCGGCGATCTCGACGAGTTCGGACGAGGAGTACGACGGGAAGTCGATGCTGCGGGTGAAGCGCGAGCGCAGACCTTCGTTGGTGTCGAGGAACATGTCGAGGTCCTTGCGGTACCCCGCGACGATTACGACGAGCCGGTCGCGGTCGTTCTCCATGCGGGCCAGCAGCGTGTCGATGGCGACCAGACCGAAGTCGTTCTTGGCTCCGGTGGACACCAGCGCGTAGGCCTCGTCGAGGAACAGCACGCCGTCGAGCGCGCTGTCGATGATCGCGTTGGTCTTGGCCTCGGTCTCACCGATGTGCTGGCCGATCAGATCGGCACGGTGCACCTCGCGGACCGTCTCCTTCTTGAGAAGTCCCAGGCCGCAATAGATCTTGGCGACGACGCGGGCGATGGTGGTCTTACCCGTACCGGGAGGACCCGCGAACACCAGGTGGTTGGTGCGCTGGGCCACGGCCAGTCCGCGTTCCTGGCGACGGATCGACATGGCGACCGAACTCTTGAGCCGCGCCACCTGGAACTTCACTTCTTCCAGACCGATGAACTCGGCCAGCTCGGCTTCGGCCTCGACGAGCAGGTGCGCCTTGCGCTCCTTGGCACCCGGGTCGACGAAGTCCGACTCGGTCGGTTCGGTATCCGGGTCCCACGGATCGGTTCGGGCGTCGATGCGTGCGGCGGTGGTGATGAGCAGCCCGAAGGACGAATCCAAAAGGGCCTCTTCGACCTGCTTGTTCTCCGGGTGGGCCGCGAAGAGGTCCTGCAGTACTTCGTTGGCGTCCTCGTCCTCGCCCTGCGAGCGCAAGGTCAGCCCCTTGGCCAGCGCGCCGTCGAGCGCCGCCACCGCGATCGGGCCGGACGGGTCCTCCAAGTACGACAGCGCGGGTGCCAGCATGCCGAGGCGCGCCAGCGCGATGCCGAGGGTGACACGTGCGGCGTGCGCGGTGACCTCGTCGAGCGACGGGTTGGTGACGACCGGGGTGAGCAGACGCACCACATCGGACCAGCGTTCGGCGTGGTGGTTGAACGCCACCCGGAGCCAGGTGGCGTTCAGCCACCCGGGGCGACGGGCCAGCAGTTCGGCCACCAGCGCGTCGGCCTCGGCCCGAGCACCCGAGGCATAACGCCCCGCGGCGTAGGCGAGCTGGAAGTCGTCGACGTCGACGGCCCGGAACTGCAGGTACAGCCCACTGTCATAGGTGAACCCGAGGTCGCCGGCAGCCAGGTCGATCTCCCGCTGCAGCAGACCGGCGCTGCCCCGGGTGCGCCACACGGCGTCGATGACCGGTCCGGACACATCGCCCGCGGCGGCCAGGCCGGTCCAGGCATCACAGTGGTCATGCGCGATCCGCGTCAGACCAGCAAAGCCGGCGCGGGCTGCGTCGAGATCGGCCGGCCGTTGCCGGTCGTTCACCGTCAAGCCCAGCGCACGACAACATGTGGCGAAGCGGCTGATCACATCGCGATCGAGCCGGGGCGCTCCCTGTGTTGGAGCCGCAAGCGTGTCACTACCCATATGCGTGCACGGGAGCGAAGCCCCCGATTCTCTCCCTTATGTATGGCTAAGCTAACTTTTGCTGAAGTTAGCATTGCATAACTTAAGTGTCGAGAGGCACGTACTCGAGCTAGGTCGTGAACTGCCTCACCTTTTAGTCGCAGACACGAGGCTGATAGTTCCCGTCATCCCGCCGGATTCGGTGTCAGGTTCGGGCACGGGCCGACCTACTTCGGCCAGATATTCATGCAACGGTGTCGCCACCGCGTCCCAGCCCCGCGAGCCGAACCACCGATCCGCCGGCTCGTGTTGCTGGTTGTACACGAGCGTGAAAAAGGCATTCTCATCGCCGGAAGACACCGCTTCGGCGCGCTTGGCCTCGAAGGCCTCGTCCGGCATCGGCACCGCCTCCTCGATGCCGACAAAGCTGCCCGGCGCGGCCAGCGCATCGATTCCAGCAAACAGCTGTTCCTGTGCTGCGGCGGGCAGATAGATCAACAATCCCTCGGCGATCCACGCCGACGGCCGCGACGGGTCGAAGCCGCTCTCTTGAAGGGCGCGCGGCCAGTCGTCGCGCAGATCGATCGCCACCTCGCGGCGCTCGGCCGTCGGCGCCTCGCCCAACTGATCCACGGTGTCTCGCTTGAATTCGAGCACCCGGGGCTGGTCCAACTCGTACACCACGGTGCCGTCGGCCCACGGTAGGCGGTAGGCCCGCGAGTCCAGGCCGGCCGCCAACAGCACCACCTGTTGCACCCCGGCTTCGATGGCCCGAGCGAAGTACTCGTCGAAGTACTTCGTGCGGGCGCCCTGGAAATTGACGAAGTTCTCGCCGAATTCGGTCTGCAGCGGATGCTCGGGGTCCGTGCCCTCGACCGCGGTCGTCCACTCGCCCCCGACCGTGCGGCAGAACACCTCGGCATATTGGTCGACGGCGAGAGGATCGTCCTTCTGCGCCTCCAATGCCCTTGAGGCAGCTACGAATAACGCTGTCTGCCCAACGCTCGTGGTGATATCCCAGTTGTCATCATCGGTACGCACCGACGCGAGGGTACGCCGCGAATCTGACAGCTACACCAGTGGTCGACCGGTCCGGATCCGCCAGTCGAGGTCTTTGAGCAGCACGTTGAAGGGGAACTGCCGCAGGAACGCCGGCAGCAGATCGTTGACCGTGCGCAGCACCGCGATCAGCCGGTCGAACCGCTTCTGACTCTTGGCATCCCACGGCAACCGCATCTCGTCGCGGAACCGCTGCGGCAGAAAGCCCGTGGTGATCAGCAGTGCCACCGCATCGAGCCGGCGTTGCACCGCGCGGGGCAACCTCGGATTCTTCGGCCGGCCCGCGGCGATCGGATACAGGTACCCGCGCACGGTGTCGTCGATGTGCAGTTTCTCCAGCGACTCTTCCCAGAAGCGATCGAATGCAGCGCGGTCGGCCGGCCACATCTCCTCGGGCACCTGCAGGGTGGTGCCCATCGTCACGCTGTCCCGGTAGTGACGGTCGGCGGTCTCGTCGTCCAGCTCACCGATGAACATCCGGAACACGTCGACCCCGCCCTTGTAGAGGCACGCCGCCACCCACAGCTGCAGATTCTTGTCGAACGCGTTGTACTTCACCGGGCTGTCCTCGGTGGAGTACACCTGCGCGTGGGCCTTGTTGACCGCGCGCCGGTAGGCCGCCTTCTGGGCATCGGTGCCGCGGGTGGCCACGGCCAGGTAGGTGAAGGTGGTCCTGGCCCGCTTGACCGGGTGCAGATCGGTGCGGCCGCTGTCGACGCGACTCTCGACGACGCCGTAGCCCACGCCGGGGTTCGCCAGCTGCATGATCACGTTCGCCGGACCGGCCAGCAGCGCCACACCCATCAGTCCGTCGTCGAAACTGGCGGTCCGCCGGCGGCGCCTGGGCGCAGCCCCCGGGCGCGACGAGTCACTCATCGCCCGTTCGACATGCGGGATCGGTTCGCTGACCGTCATGGCCACCCCTTCTAAAACTGAGAACATCTGATTCCTGATATTGGCCCGCCGGCCTGACAGGTGTCAAGATGTTGGGGTGAAACAGGTCCGCCCGTACCGCGGCATCGAGGCAGCCGACCGCCTCGCGCAACGGCGCAGCCAGCTGCTGGAGGCGGGGCTGGACTTACTGGGCGGCGAGGACGCGGAGGTGACGGTGCGCGCCGTGTGCCGCACCGCCGGGCTGGCCGCACGGTATTTCTACGAGAGTTTCGGCGACAAAGACGACTTCATCGGCGCGGTCTACGACTGGGTGATCGCCGATATCGCGACCTCGACGCAGGCCGCCGTCGCCGCCGTTCCGCTGGCCGATCAGACCATGGCCGGGATGGCCAACATCGTGCACCTGATCGCCCAGGACCGGCGGATCGGCCGGCTGCTGTTCAGCGTCAAACTGTCCAACGAGGTGCTGGCCCGCAAACGGGTCGAATCCACGGCGCTCTTCGCCACTCTGCTCGGTCAGCACGCCGGCGACGCACTGCACCTGCAGGAGAACGACTACCTCAGGGCCATCTCATATTTCGCGGTCGGCGGGGTGACCCAGACGATCAGCGCATGGCTGTCCGGTGAGGTCGCGCTGTCTCCCGAACAGCTCATCAAGCAGTTGCGCTCGATGCTCGACGCAGTGGCCGGCATGCAGCAACCGGGGAGTTGACCGTGCCGCGCCCGGTGTTGCTGCGTCCCGGCGCGGCACCGCACGTGGCTGCCCAGCCATGTCGGCGTCAGCCCCGGCCGGTGAACCTACGCGTCACCGATGCAGCCCAGCCTGGATCACCCGTGGTGGCATAGCCGACCCAGGCACCGTGCATCTGATCGGCCAATGTGGCGGGAGGCTCGCCGGGCCCGAGCAGCGCAGCCGGGCCGCGCAACGACTCCAGTCCGATCCGGTCGAACACGAACGGCAGCTCAACCCCATGGGCTGCACCCAGCGCGCCGTCCACAGCTTCTGAGCGCCAAGAGAATTCGTAACGGTGGGTACCTGCGCCAGCCAGTTGCTCATGAGCGCGGGCAGTGCGGTCGCTGCCGGAGCGGAACAACGCGTCACCGAGAATCGCTGCACGCAACTCACCCCAGCCCGCACGAGGAAAGCTCGCGCGGTACTGCCGGACCAGGCTCGCCGGGTCGGGGTCCACGCGCGCGGCGAGTCGCTCGACGTCGTCGCGGGTGGTGGAGGCGAGTTGAGACTGCGGAACCAGGTACAGGTTGCCCTCCTCTGTGTTGGTCCCGATGAGCAGGCCCACCTCGGGGTTGAGCTGTTGTGCGGGCTGTTCGGCCAGCACCAAGCTGAACGGGCTCAAACCCAGCAGCGGATCGAAATGTTCTTCTGTGCGCAGATCCAGCCCGGCAAGCTTCGGCACCACCTCGACCAGCCGTTCATCCGAGAGCCGGTCGAAGCCGGCCGCGGTGGGTTCGACACCCAGGGCCTCGGCCGCCGCCTGGGTGACTTGAGTGGCCTGTTCGGGAGCGAACGCACCGAAACCGTTTCCGCTCTGCATGATTGCGCGACGGATCAACCGCTCCACGCCACGAGTCGCCAGCACTCCGGCGGCGACCGTCGCGCCCGCGGACTGGCCGAACAGGGTGACGTTGCCGGGATCCCCGCCGAACTCCTCGATGTTGGTCTGCACCCAGGCCAGCGCGGCCAGCACGTCGAGCAGCCCCCGGTTGGGTACCGCCCCGGGCAGATCCAGAAATCCGGTGATCCCGAGCCGGTAGGTGACCGTCACCAGCACCACGCCGTCGCGGGCGAAGGCGGTTCCGTCGTAGAGCGCCGAGCGGGTGGAGCCGGCTACGAAGCCGCCGCCGTGGACGAACACCATGACCGGACGGCGCTGCGCGTTTGGCGGAGCCCAGATGTTGACCGTGAGATAGTCGTCGCCGCGCACCCAGCCCGGCCCGAAGAAGGGCGACATGTCCAGGCGTCCGAAGCCGTTGCGGGGTGGCTGCGGAGCGGTCGGTCCAGGCCTGGTCGCATCGCGTAGGTCCCGCCACGGTTCGTGGGCGATCGGCACCGCGAAGCGGCCCGCGGCCATAGGCGCTGCGGCGTAAGTGATTCCGAGAAATACCTGCGCCTCCGGGGTCTGGAAACCACGCACGGCACCGGTTGCCGTCTCGACGATCGGATCGTCCATCCTCACGAACCCTCGCTCACCCGGTCGAACGGTGCCCATGCCTTGATCGCGTACCTGTCGCCGTCGCGCATCACCTCGGCACCCCCGTGCCCGCCGAAATGCGCCGGTATCACCAGTGTGTTGGTGTCGGCGGCCTGACCCAGCACCCGCCGCCGGGTGGCCCGCGCCTGCACCGGGTCCTCGCAGTAGCAGCTGTTGGTGTCGGGTTCGACGATCTGCAGCGCCGTGTGCATCATGTCGCCGACGAAGACAGCGCGGTCACTGCCGGACTGCAGCCTGACCACCGCCGAGCCCGGGGTGTGGCCCGGGGCCGCCTCGAGCGCGAGGTTGGCATCGATCTGAAAACCGTCCTCCCACAACACTGTTTGTCCCGCTGCACGGACCGGGGACACACTGTCGAGGAACACGTTGTCCCGCCCTGCGACCGGGTCGCCCCGATTGGCCGGGTTCCAGAAATCGAAGTCGGCCAACGGCATCAGATAGGTGGCGTTCGGAAAGGTCGGGATCCAGTTGCCGTCGTCGAGGTAGGTGTTCCAGCCGACGTGGTCGACATGGAGGTGGGTGTTGATCACCACGTCGACATCCTCGGGAGCGACACCGGCCCGGGAGAGGTTCCCGAGAAAATCGGTGTCCAGGTGATGCCAGACCGGGGCATGCGGCCGGTCCTTGTGATTGCCCACCCCGGTGTCGACCAGGATGGTCCTGCCCTCGCTGCGCAGCAGCCAGGTCTGAATGGCGGAGACGCACACGTCGTTATCGGGGTCGTAGAAGTCGGGCGCCATCCATCCCTCGTTGCGTCGCCACACCTCGTCGGAACTCTCCGGGAAGAACTCCTGGGGCGACAACCGGACCGAGCCGTAATACTCCATCACCCGGGTCACGCTGACGTCGCCCAAAACGATTTCGTTCATGGAACCCAGCCTGGTCACGCCCTGTCAGCTCAGCCAGGCCCCACTGTGCCTACCCCTGGCCGGGATAGGCACGGCTCATCAGACCGCAGGCATAGTGGGGTCATGACCACCGGACAACTCGGCGAATTCCTGCGGGCCCGGCGCGGTCGGCTGCATCCAGAGGATGTGGGCTTGTCCCGGTACGGCGAGCGGCGCCGGGTCGAGGGGCTGCGACGGGAAGAAGTTGCCCAGCTCGCCGGCGTCAGCGTGTCGTATTACACGCGGCTGGAACAGGGACAATCGGCCAATGCCTCGGCGGCAATCCTCGAAGCGCTGGCGCGGGCTCTGCAACTGGATGTTCACGAGCAGACGCATCTGCGGGAGCTGGCATCACGGCGCGTGCAGCCGCCTCGACGTCCTCCCGTCGAGCACGTCAGCGCGTTGACGCGCGATCTGTTGCGCTCGCTGGACCATCTGCCGGTGCTGGTGCTCGGACGCCGCACCGATGTGCTGGCCTGGAACGAGCTGGGCCACGCGCTGCTGGCCGGCCACGTGGATTTCACGTCGGTGGACAACCCGGCGACCCGGCCGAACCTGGCCCGGCTGCTGTTCCTCGACTCCCATAGTCGCGATCTCTACGTGGATTGGCACCGCAAGGTCCGGACGGTGGTCGGCAGCCTCCGCCTGGCAGCGGGCCGGCATCCCGACGACGCACTGCTGTCCGCCCTGATCGGTGAATTATCGGTCAAGAGCGAGGAATTCGTGTCGCTCTGGGCCGATCACCGGGTCAAGCCCTGCGAGGCAGACTCCTATGACCTGCGCCATCCGCTCGCCGGACCACTCACGGTCACGATGCAGAATCTGACGCTGGCCCGCGACGCCGAGCAATCACTGGTTGTGGTGACGACGGCGGAGGGCTCGAGTTCGGCGGACGCGTTACAGCTGCTTGCGCGGGAATCCCGGGGCAAAAATATCCAAGACCCGATGACTGCCGAACGCGCATGATGGCGATATGACCAACTCCGGACAGACTCCAGGTCGGGCAGTGGCCGACACCGGCGTCCTGGTGGCAGCCATCCGCGCCGAGGAAACCCGCCGCCCCGACCGGCTTTTCGATGATTCGTTCGCAGAGCGCCTGGCCGGTGAGTCCGGTCAGCGGATGCTCGCTGAAGCCGTCGCCGCCAGCGGTGACAAGTCCACTCTGCAGATCGTGGTGCGCACCCGCTTCTGGGACGAGGCGCTGTTGAACGCCGTGCCACCGGTCCGGCAGGTGGTGATCCTCGCCGCGGGCCTGGACGCCCGGGCCTACCGGCTGCCGTGGCCCGACGGCACCACGGTGTTCGAACTCGATCAGCCAGCGGTGATCGCGGCCAAGGCCGAGGCGTTGGCCGGCGACGAACCACGCTGCCGGCGGGTGGCCATCGGCGTCGACCTGACGCAGGACTGGACTGACGCCTTGCGGGCCAACGGCTTCGACCCGGAGCTGCCGGCCGTCTGGTTGATGGAAGGGCTGCTGCAATACCTCGACGAGGGCGCCGTGCGCACGCTGTTCGAGCGGGTCGACGCGCTCTCGGCGCCCGGTTCGGTATTGCTCTACGACATCGTCGGCAAGGTACTGCTGGACAGCGTCATGCTGGCCGCGGTCCGCGAACGGATGTCCCGCAACGGAGCGCCGTGGCTGTTCGGCACCGATGCCCCGGAGCAGCTGTGTGAGCGCCTGGGCTGGTCGGCGGTCGTCACCGATGTGGCCGAGCCGGGCAACAAGTGGAACCGGTGGTTCGCCCCCGCGGTGCCGCTGGATGTCCCCGGCGTGCCGCGCGGATATTTCGTCACCGCCACCAAGTAGGGACCGGGTACTACCCCGCCGCCACCGGCGGACGGCGATCGGCGGCCGTCTTCGGCGCCGCCTGCGCGTCATTGTCGGTGAATTCCTTGGTCCAGCAAGCGAATTCCAGAGTGATCCCGTCCGGGTCGAGGAAGTAGAACGACCGCACGTAGACGCCTGGGTGCACCGTCGCCGACGCCTGCATCGGGCTGTCGTCGTGGTTGAGAACCGGGCCGACCCGAACACCCTTGGCCTTGAGCTTCTGCCGGTACTCGTCGAACTTCTCGGCGGGCACGTGCAGGGCGATGTGGTTCAGGGACCCGGTGGCGCTGACGAATTCGCCGATGCCGGGGAGCGCGGCGGGGGCCGAGATCCCGGGCACGCCGTCGGGGGCCTCGCGGAACCAGAAGAACGCGATGCAGTCCCCGTTGCCCGCGTCGAAGAAGAAGTGCTGCCCCATGCCGCCGGGCAGGTCGAGCGATTTGATCAGGGGCATGCCGAGCACGTTGGTGTAGAAGTCGACCGTGCGCGCCATGTCCGCGCAGACCAGTGCCACATGGTTGATACCGCCGAACTCGAACTCCGGGTTGGGGTTGTTGGGCTTGATCACGTCATACACCTCCGGGGTGGACACCAAACACTGGCGCAACTGCGAATCTGAATCTAACATCAGATTCAGATGTGATCAATGACCGTGAAAGATTTCCCGGCCCGCCGGGAGTGAGGAAGTCTGTGACCGTCAGCCCCCGTTCCCCGTTGCCGACCGCGCGTGGCCGCCAGACCCAGGCGGCGATCGACAGCGCGGCCCGTGCGGTGATCGCCCGCAAGGGCATCCTGGCCACCACGATCGCCGACATCGCCTCCGAGGCGGGCCGGTCGGCCGCGTCGTTCTACAACTACTACGCCTCGAAAGAGGCCATGGTCCGCGAATGGGCCCTGCGATTCCGCAACGAGGCCCGCGAACGCGCACTTCCCGCGACCGGCCCGAATCTGACCAACTGGGAACGCTGCCACCAGGCGGCCTCCGCCCACTGGATGACCTACCGGCACCGCCTGGCCGAGATCATCGCCGTGTCCCAGATGGCGATGGTCGACGACGACTTCGCCGAATACTGGGACGAGATCTGCCAGCTGCCGATCGCCATGATCACCGAGATGATCAAACATGCTCAGCAGCAAGGGTTCTGCCCCGACGACGACGCCCACCTGACCGCCGTCGCATTGGTGTCGATGCTCAACCAGTTCTGCTACACCCAGTTGTCCGGCGGGCGCGACGCCACCGCAGACGACTCCGCCTGCATCACCACCCTGGCCAACGTGTTCTACCGGACCATCTACCACGAGGAGACCTCCCGCTCATGAACAATGCGTCACCGGAAGTGGTTCGCGAGTTCATCGGCCTGGAATCGCCGACGGCCCAGCGCGCCGGTGCGGGCGGATACCCCTGCCAGGGCCTGTATTACCGAAGCGCGGACCACAAGCCCACGGTCGCGGTGATCGCCACGCACTACCAGATCGACTTCTCCGAGCACTACATCGCCGACCACCTGGCCGCCAGGGGCATCGGCTTCCTCGGCTGGAACACCCGCTTCCGCGGATTCGAGAGCAGCTTCCTGCTGGACCACGCAGTGGTCGACATCGGGGTGGGCGTGCGCTGGCTCCGTGAGGTACAGGGCATCGAAACCGTTGTTCTACTGGGCAATTCCGGTGGCGGTTCCTTGATGGCGGCCTACCAGTCCCAAGCCGTCGATCCGAACGTACGGCCACTCGAAGGCATGCGGCCCGCCGCGGGCCTGACCGATCTACTGCCCGCCGACGGGTATATGGCCAGCGCGGCCCATCCGGGCCGCCCAGATGTGCTGACCGCCTGGATGGATGGGGCGGTCGTCGACGAGAACGACGCCATCGCCAGCGACCCCGACCTGGACCTGTTCGACGAGCGCAACGCGGCACCCTTATCGGCAGAATTCGTGGCGCGCTACCGCGCGGCCCAGGTCGCACGCAACGAGAAGATCACCGACTGGGCTGAGGACGAACTCAAAAGGATTCAGGCGGCTGGATATTCGGACCGCCCGTTCACCGTCATGCGCACCTGGGCCGACCCGAGAATGGTCGATCCGACGGTCGAGCCGACCCGCAGGCAGCCCAACCTGTGTTACGCGGGGGTGCCGATCAAGGCCAACCGGTCGGCCCGCGGCATCGCCGCGGCCACCACCGTCCGCAACTGGATCGGCATGTGGAGCCTGCGGCACGCCCAGACCCGGGCCGAGCCGCACCTGGCCCGGATCACCTGCCCGGCCCTGGTGATCAATGCCGACCAGGACACCGGGGTGTATCCGTCCGATGCCAAACGCATCTACGACGCGCTGGCGAGCACGGACAAGTCCCAGTGCTCGATCGACACCGACCATTACTTCACGACTCCGGGCGCGCGCGGCGAGCAGGCCGATACCATCGCCCGATGGATCGCGAAGCGGTGGCGGTGAACCCAGGCCGGATCAAGGTCCTGGCGCATTTCACCCCCGGTGACAAGGTGATGGATTTTCTTGCACCTCACCAGGACTGGCTCGACGTCACGTTCTGCGCCGAAGACGACGACGCCACCTTCTACCGAGAACTGCCGTCGGCCGAGGTGCTCTGGCACGTGTTGCGGCCGGTGTCCGGCGATGACCTGGAGCGCGGGCTGCGACTGCGTTTGGTGCACAAGTTGGGCGCCGGGGTGAACACCATCGACGTCGACACGGCTACCCGGCTGGGCATCCTGGTGGCCAACATGCCCGGGGCCAATGCTCCGTCGGTGGCCGAGGGCACCGTGCTGCTCATGCTGGCGGCACTGCGCCGGTTGCCTGAACTCGACCGCGCCACCCGGGACGGCACGGGTTGGCCCTCCGATCACAGCCTGGGTGAAACCGTGCGCGATATCAGCGGGTGCACCGTGGGCCTGCTCGGCTACGGCAACGTCGCCAAGCGGGTCGAGAAGATCGTCGTCGCGATGGGCGCCGATCCCTCCCAGGTGATCCACACCAGCACCCGCGACACCGGCCATCCCGGGTGGCGCAGCCTGCCAGACCTGTTGGCCGCCAGCGATATCGTCTCGCTGCATCTCCCGCTGACCGAGGCCACCCGTGGGCTACTCGACAGCAAGGCCCTGGCTTCGATGAAACCAGGCGCCGTCGTCGTCAACACCGCGCGCGGTCCGATCATCGACGAGCCGGCCCTCGTCGAGGCGCTGCGCAGCGGGCAGTTGGCCGCGGCCGGCCTGGACGTCTTCGCCGAGGAGCCCGTACCGCCCGGCAATCCCCTGCTGGAGCTGCCCAATGTGGTGCTCACCCCGCACGTCACCTGGTACACCGTCGACACGATGCGGCGCTATCTGACCATGGCGGTCGACAATTGCCGGCGCATCCGCGACGGCGAACACATGGCCCACGTAGTAAACGGGGTTAGATAGGCCGCCGGAGTGGCGCGCGTCACGCCGGGGTACCCTCGGCCCCAACCGACCGGTTAACCGATATGCCCGGGATGGAGGTGCCGCATGCCCATTGCGATCACGTCTGAGCACAGCGATCTGGCCGATTCTGTTCGGTCCCTGGTAGCGCGGGTGGCGCCGTCAGAGGTGCTCCACGAAGCTCTCGAAACGCCCATCCCCAACCCCCCTCCGTACTGGAAAGCCGCGGCCGAGCAGGGCCTACAGGGCGTCCATCTCTCGGAATCCGTTGGCGGGCAAGGCTTCGGAATCCTGGAGCTGGCCATCGCATTGGCCGAGTTCGGGTACGGCGCGGTGCCGGGACCCTTCGTCCCGTCGGCGATCGCCGGCGCGCTGATCTCGGCCGACAATTCCGAGGCCAAGGTGCTGGGCGGCCTGGCCTCGGGTGAGACCATCGCCGCCTACGCCATCGACTCCGGCCTGACCGCTACCCGGCACGGCGACGGCCTGGTCATCCGCGGCGAGGCACGCGCGGTGCCCGCCGCGGCGCAGGCCTCGGTGCTGGTACTGCCGGTCGCGATCGAGTCCGGTGTCCAGTGGGTGGTGCTGGACGCCGCCCAGCTGGAGATCGAGCCGGTGCGCAGCGTCGACCCGCTGCGGCCGCTGGCCCATGTGCGGGCCAACGCCACCGAGGTGACCTTGGACGAGGACGCTGGTCGCGTTCTTTCTCGGCTCAGCCGCGCCCACGCCCGTGCCCTGATCACGACCCTGCTGTCGGCCGAGGCGATCGGTGTCGCCCGCTGGGCCACCGACACCGCCACCGCATACGCCAAGATCCGCGAACAGTTCGGCAGGCCTATCGGCCAGTTCCAGGCGATCAAACACAAGTGCGCCGGGATGATTGCCGAGACCGAGCGGGCGACCGCCGCCGTCTGGGACGCTGCCCGCGCATTGGACGAGGCGCGGGAAGACCCTTCTGCACAAACCCATTTCGAGTTCGCCGCCGCAGTGGCCGCCACCCTGGCACCGGCCGCCGCGCAGCACACCACCCAGGACTGCATCCAGGTGCACGGCGGCATCGGATTCACCTGGGAGCACGACACCAACGTCTACTACCGGCGCGCACTCGTGCTGGCCGCGTGCTTCGGCCGGGCCTCGGACTACCCGCAGTCGGTGGTCGATACCGCGACCGCAACCGGAATGCGCCCGGTCGACATCGACCTGGATCCCGACACCGAGAAGCTGCGTGACGAGATCCGCGCGGAAGTCGCTGGGCTGAAGGCAATTCCGAGTGGCGCCGAGCGCAACACCGCGATCGCCGAGGGCGGATGGGTGCAGCCGCACCTGCCCAGGCCGTGGGGGCGGGCGTCCGAACCGATCGAGCAGATCATCATCGCCCAGGAGTTCAGCACCGGCCGGGTACGGCGCCCGCAGATGGGCATCGCCTCGTGGATCATCCCGTCGATCGTGGCGTTCGGCACCGACGAGCAGAAGCAGCGCTTCCTGCCGCCGACGTTCCGCGGCGAGATGATCTGGTGCCAGCTGTTTTCCGAGCCGGGCGCGGGTTCCGACCTGGCCAGCCTGACCACCAAGGCCACCAAGGTCGACGGCGGCTGGCGCATCACCGGGCAGAAGATCTGGACGACCGGTGCGCAGTACTCGGCGTGGGGTGCCCTGCTGGCGCGGACGGACTCGCACGCTCCGAAGCACAATGGCATCACGTACTTCCTGCTCGACATGACGGCTCCGGGCGTCGAAGTGAAGCCCCTGCGGGAACTGACCGGCAACGCGATGTTCAACACCGTGTTCATCGACGACGTGTTCGTGCCCGACGACATGGTGCTCGGTGAGGTCAACCGCGGCTGGGAGGTCAGCCGCAACACGCTGACAAACGAACGGGTGTCGATCGGCAGCAGCGAGCCGCCGTTCCTGGCCAACCTGGAACAGTTCGTGGCGTTCCTTCGCGACGGGCAGTTCGACCAGATCGAGCAGAACCACGCCGGCCGGCTGATCGCCGAGGGCCACGCCGCCAAGGTGCTGAACCTGCGGTCGACCCTGCTGACATTGGCCGGCGGCGATCCCATGCCCGCCGCGGCGATCTCCAAGCTGCTGTCGATGAAGACCGGCCAGGGCTACGCGGAGTTCGCGGTGGCCTCCTTCGGCACCGACGGGGCCGTCGGCGATCCCCAGCAGGAATTCGGGCGCTGGGCCGAGTACCTGTTGGCCAGCCGCGCCACGACGATCTACGGCGGCACCAGCGAGGTGCAGCTCAACATCATCGCCGAACGACTGCTGGGCCTGCCCCGCGATCCGTAACCCTTGCGCTAGCAGACGCAAAACTGCCCCTTTTCGCTGGAAAAGGGGCAGTTTTGCGTCTGCTCGCCGGGGTCAGGCTCACGAGTGCGTCGCTTTGGCGACGAGTTCGCGTACGTCGCGCAGGTGGTCTTCCATGGCCCGACGCGCGGCGAGTCCGTCGTGGGTCCGAACCGCATCGAAGATCTCCTGGTGACCACGCACCGACGCGCAGCGCCCGTGTCTCGTGGAATGCGAGTGCTTGCGCACCTCACCGGTCCACTCGCTGGCCAACGTCTGCAGTGCAGTCAGAAGCGGGTTCTGCGCGGCCTGCGCGAGCAGCAGGTGGAATTCGACGTCGAGGCGAAGTGACTCAGCCTGCAGAAGGTTCTCGTGCGACTTGTCGAGTACATCCCGAAGCTGCAGCAGGTTCGCCGACGTAGCCCGGTGTGCCGCGAGTTCTGCGATCGAGGGTTCGATGACAGAACGCAATTCGGCGGCATGTTCTTGTTCTGTACCGCCACCGGCTATCGCCAGTAGCTCGTCGACGCTTGCCGTCGGCGCCAACACGACGGTTCCGCGGCCCCGGACCCGCGAGACGAGACGCTTCGATTCGAGTTCGTGCATCGCCTCGCGAAGCGAGGACCGCGATACTGACATCGACGCCGCGAGCTCACGTTCCGACGGGAGTCGCGTTCCGGGCGAGATCTCGCCCGTCGCGATCAGACGCTCGAAATGCGCTGCCAGCGCCACCGATACGCTTTGCGGCCGCTGGATCAACGGCGGGATCGCCCCGCCTGCAGGTGCGTTCAACTCGTTTCCTGCCTCCCTGTTCAGATCCCAACATAGGTCCGATGGTCGGGCCAAGCAGTCCAAAAACCGACGCTGGCCGTTTCCGTCGGGATAACTCTTTGTTACCCGTGTTACGAGACGCGTTCCCGGCGTGCTGCTCCCTTGGCGGCCACCTAATTTCAATGCCAGTTGGCCGGACCATCCGGCCATGACCGCCCCGCTCCCCTTCCGCGTCAGTGAATAGGACCTGCCATGAATCGCTCGCGTTGCACTGCACTTCTCGCCGTGGCCGTCGGTATCGCACTCGCCGGTTGTTCCTCCTCGACCGAAGCGGCAACCACCGAAAAAACCGGTGAATACGGCGATCTGGCCTCATCTGCCTCATGCACCGACCTGCGGGCCAAGAATCCGGACCTCAACGGCAAGACCCTCACCAATGCGATCAACCCCTACACGCCCGGGTATGAGACGGTAAATCCGGAAAACCCCAGTGAATACCACGGTTTCGATATCGATCTCGGAAACGCGCTTGGCGCCTGCCTGGGCTTCGACAACGACTACATCCCCGTCGGGTTCTCCGAACTCATCCCGACCGTCGCCAGTGGCCAGGCCGACTGGATCCTCTCCAACCTCTACGCGACGAAGGAGCGCGCTGCCGGCGGCGTCGACTTCATCAGCTACTCAAAGGTATTCGACGGAATCCTGGTGGCAAAGGGCAACCCGAAGAAGATCACCGGGATCGACAACTCGCTCTGCGGGCTCACAGTCGGGCTCAACAAAGGATACGTCGAAGTGCCACTCGTCGAGGCTGTCGGGCCCGAATGCGCTGCGGCCGGCCTCAAGGCGCCGACCGTCAGCCTGTTCGACTCGAGCGCCGACTGCACACAAGCGGTGCTCGCCGGCCGCGCAGATGCGTACATGAATGACGTCAACACGGTCAACGGATTCGTTGCGGCCCATCCGGACAAGCTCGACTCCGCCGAGACCGTCATGCTCGACTACACGATCGGTATCGGGGTGCCGCAGGGCAAGCACGAGTTCCGCGACGCCATCCAGGCCGCGCTCACCGAGGTGCAGTCGAGCGGGCTGCAGGACAAGCTTGCCGCCAAATGGAAGCTGACGGAGAACGCGGTCGCCGAACCGACGATCCTCAGCGTCGGCTGATGTCGCCGCTCAACATCAAAGCGACCCAACGTATATGACAGAAGTGAGGTGAACTCATGGACAAATTCCTGCACTATCTGACGCTGCCGTGGCTGCTCGACGGCATGCTGTTCACCCTCCAGCTCACGCTGTACGGCTTTGGCGGCGGTATCGTGCTCGGCGCTCTCCTTGCCGCACTGCAACTTACAAGATCTCGCGCGCTCACCGCGATCGGCCGTACCTACGTCGTCATCTACCGTGGCACGCCGCTGATCCTGCAGCTGGTCTTCGTCTTCACCGCGCTCCCCCACATCGGAATCACCCTGCCGCCCGTGGTCGCCGGCTCGGTCGCCCTCGCGATGAACGAAGCGGTGTTCATTTCCGAGATCCTGCGCTCGGGAATCAAGGGCGTGGACCCGGGACAGTCACTCGCCGGTCGAGCTCTCGGCCTCGAACCCCGCAAGCTCATGCGACGCGTGATCGCCCCTCAGGCATTCCGATCGATGGTCCCCGCCCTGGGCAACGAGTTCGTCTCCACCATGAAAAACAGTGCGCTGGCGTCGGTTATCGCGGTACCCGAGCTCACCCTGCGCACCCAACAGCTCGCCTCGGCGACCTTCGACTATTTCTCGATCTATTTCGCCACAGCCGTCATGTACCTCACCCTCACCGCCGTGCTCAGCGTCATCCAGCTGATTCTCGAGGACGCACTCAACCTCGACCGCGATCACCGGTCCCTGCTGTCCCGGCTGGGGATCCGGCGCCGGGCGAGCACACCGGCTCCGCCGACGAACCCCGAGGTCGCGGCCACGCCTTCCGCCGTGCGTCAGGAACTCGGCAACACCATCCTCGAAATCCGTGACCTCAACAAAGCCTATGGCGATAACCACGTGCTCAACGGCATCGGCATGTCGGTGCGGCAGGGCGAAGTCATCGCGCTGCTCGGGCCGAGTGGATCCGGGAAGAGCACCCTGCTGCGCACGATCAACCATCTCGAATCGGTCGACACCGGAACGATTCGCGTCGCCGGGCAGACCCTCGGCTACAGCCAGTCCGGTACGCCGCTTCCCGAGGGACAGATCGCCCGCGCCAGGATCGCCGCCGGTATCGGCATGGTCTTTCAGCAATTCAATCTGTTCAAACACATGACGGTGAAGGAGAACATCGCGGCGCCGCTGCGCTGGATCCAGGGACTGAGCAAGGAGGAGGCTGCCGAGCGTGCTGCCCTACTGCTGTCGCAGGTAGGCCTGGCGGACAAAGCCGATGTTCTCCCGCACCGGCTGTCCGGCGGGCAGCAACAGCGGGTCGGGATCGCGCGGGCCCTGGCCGCCCGTCCCAGGGTCCTGCTACTCGATGAACCGACAAGTGCGCTCGACCCCGAACTTGTCGCGGAGGTCCTCGGCGTCATACGCGGCCTGGCCCACCACCACGGCCTCACGATGATCATCGCGACGCACCAGTTGCGGTTCGCTCTTGAGGTCGCCGACCGGGTCGTGTTCATGGCGGGCGGAGTCGTCGTAGAAGAGGGCAGCGCCGAGCAGGTGATCACCCGGCCGCAGAACCCGGTCACGGCCCGCTTCGTCAACGCGATGCAGCTGGCCAACGCATGATCGCGAAACAGTCCTTCAGTTTCGCTGCCGTCGAAGGCATTCCGCCGCAGGTCGGTCCGTTCGCCCACGCAACACGTTGGGGAGACACCCTGTACGTGACCGGCCAGATGCCCACCGATCCCAGGACCGGCCGACTCATCGCCGGCGACGTGGCCGAGCAGGCGAATCAAGTCATGGCGAATCTTTCGGCAGTACTCGCCCAGTTCGACGCCACGCTCGACGACGCCCTGATGGTGCGCGTCTACCTCACCGACTTCGACAACTTCGACGTGTTCAACGCCGAATACGTCAAGTGGTTCGCCGGCCCCCTGCCCAGCCGTACCTGCGTCGGGGTCACCGGCCTTGCGGTGGAAGCGGCCGTCGAGATCGATCTCATCGTCGGGCTTTCCCGGCCGCAGTCCAACCCCACACCGGCACCCACGGAGGCACCATGATCTTCCCGACCCTTCATCCAGGCGAAGGCCACATCGGTGGCGAGCACTACCTGCAATCACACCCCGACGACGTGCTCTGGGGATGGCTTCCCAACGCGAGGACAAAGGCCGTGCTCTCGGTGACGTCCGGCGAGACGGTGACGATCGACACCGTGAGCCATGAGGGAATCCTCGAAGACCAAGGGCGAGACCCCGTTTCGTACTTCGCGCAGTTCGGCATCCAAAACGTCCTCAAGGACGTCATCGACATCGCGGCGAGTCCCCTCGCTCATGACGACACCTGTGGGCCGCACATCGTCACGGGGCCGATCCATGTGGCCGAGGCGCGCCCCGGCGACGTACTCAAGGTCGAGATTCTCGACCTCGCGATGCGGGTTCCCTACGGCTTCATCAGCAGTCGGCACGGCTACGGCGCGCTTGCCGGCGAGTTCCCCGAGTTTCCCGACTCCGAGCCGGTGCGTGCGGTCGACCAGATCGTCTCGATGGGCACCATCAGTCACTTCAGTTGGGTCGAGAAGCACCATGGGAAGCGTTACGGCATGCTGTCCGCGGGCAGCGGCACCGGCCGCACCGTGCGATTCCCGATCAACCCGTTCCTCGGCATCATGGGCGTCGCGCGGGCAACCGAGGACCCGGTGCCATCGGTACCTCCCGGGGACCACGGCGGCAACATCGACATCAAGCATGTTGTGGCGGGTTCGACCCTGTATCTGCCCGTGCAGGTCGACGGGGCCGGGTTTTTCACGGGTGACCCGCATTTCGCACAGGGAAATGGCGAGGTCGCGCTGACGGCACTCGAGGCACCTCTCCGGGCCACCATGCGATTGACAGTTCTGAAGTCCGATGACGCCCGCGCAGCGATAGGGGCCGTCGCAAACCCGGTGGTGGAAACCGCGACGCACTGGATCCCGACCGGCATGGACGCCGACCTCGACGAGGCGATGCGCATCGCGGTCCGAAATGCCGTCACGTTCCTCAACACTCGGCTCAACGTCCCGCGTGATGTCGCCTTCGCGTACCTCTCAGCTGCCGGCGACTTCGAGGTGAGCCAGGTGGTGGACGCGGTCAAGGGGGTGCACTGCATGATCCGGAAAGCCGACTGGGCCGCCTGGTCCTAGGCGCATCGCAGTCCGCCCCGGAAAACGGGCGGCGCACTGACCTGCCCGTGCGCCACCGCTGGTGCTACCGTCGAAATAGGCAGCTAGCAGAAACGGTTGACTCTCAACGATGAGCACGTCACGACTACGCATTCTGCGCCCGGTACTGCTGGGCGCAGCTGCGCTGTCGGTCGTCATCGCGCCGACCGCCGTGTCGGGCCAACTCTCCGCGGGGCCCGTCGAAATCCAGGCCGACCCATGCGTGAACGGCGTCATCCCGTGGAACCCGTACGTGGTGAACTGCAACCTGCAACCCAGGCCACCCCGGGTGCGCGGGTCCGCTCCCGACGCCGGCGCCATCATCGCGTGCCGGGGCAAGCCGGGATGCCTGGCCTGGTACGTCAACGGGCCGCCGTGACGATCTGAGTGGACCTCATGGGCAGCGACGAGGACGACGTCGAAAAGCGTTGGCACGATCCGGAGATGTTCCGATCCGCGGTGGGTTACGTGCTGGCCGTGGTCGCTGTCGCCGGGGTCGCCCTGACGTTCTACGCCTTTGACCATTCCACCCTCTCGGCGTCGCTGGTCCCGACGATTCTCTTCGTCGGCGGCGTCGGCGCATTCGTCCGTACCTACCAGGTATGGAAAGCCGAGGGCACCTGGCCGATCTGGCAGGGCGCAGGCTGGTTCCTGCTGGCGTTGTCGCTGATGTGCCTGGCCGTGCCGGGCTCAGCGATGCTCGACTAGGACCCTGCGATGCCGGCGGCTTTCACGGCGCGGCTGCGATTGAGCGCCACCTTCGCCAAGCGCAATGACAACCGGGGCGATAGCCGCTCCAGGTACCAGAGCATCTTCCACCACGCAGGAACGATGATCATCGCGTCACCACGCATCACCGCACGCACCACCCGCTCGGCAAATGCCGCAGGGGCCATGGGCCGCAACGGTTCCCAGAACTTCTTGACGAACTCTTCGTCACTGATACCCAGGGCGTTGAGTCGCCCGTACTTGCCGCCGGTGAGGATCGGGGTCCGCACCACCCCCGGGCAGAGCGCCGAGACCAGCACGTTGTGTCGCTCGGCTTCGACTCTCAAGGTCCGCGAGATGGCCACGACGGCGTGTTTGGTGGCCGAATAGCTCGCCGTGCCCGCGCCGGTCATGAGCCCCGCCATCGACGCGGTGTTCACGATGTGACCGCTGCGCTGCCGGATCATGATCGGATACACCGCCTGGATGCCGTGCACGACACCGCGCAGGTTCACATCGAAGACGTCGTTCCAGTCATCGAGCGTGTACGAATCGACCTCGCCGGCGACCCCGATACCCGCATTGTTGAACAGGTAGTCGATGCGCCCCGACTGCTCCACGATCTCGGCGGCCACCCGCTCGAACGATGCAGGATCACGCACGTCGAGTTCGATCGCGTGTGCTGTGCCGCCGCTCGCACCGAGGCGGCGGGCAAGGTCCTGTGCGGCATCGATCTGCCGGTCGGCTATCCAGACTTCGGCGCCTTCGCCTGCCAGTCTGGCTGCCAGCGCCGCACCGATACCGGACGCACCACCGGTGATGACGGCGACCTTGCCCGACGGACTCGCACCCATGGCCGCAGAATACGTTCGAACTCGCGGACCCGCCGGGGGTTGTGGATTTAGGGCAGGATCGAGTCGACGTACCCGCCGTCGACCCGCAGCGCTCCACCTGTGGTTGCCGAGGCCAACGGAGACGCCAAGTAGGCCACCATGTTTGCGATCTCCTCAGGCTCGATCAGGCGCTGGATCAACGACTGCGGCCGGTGCTTGATCATGAATTCGCGTTGCGCTTCATCCCACGGCAGCGATTTGTCGACCAGTTGGTAGACGAAGTCTTCGACGCCCGCGGTGTGGGTCGGCCCGGCGATCACCGAGTTCACGGTCACGCCGGAGCCGGCGGCCTCCTTGGCGAAACCGCGCGACACCGCTAGCAGCGCTGTCTTGGAGACGCCGTAGTGGATCATCTCGGCCGGCGTGACAATGGCGGAGTCACTGGCGATCTGGATGGCCCGGCCCCAGCCCCGCTCGGTCATCCCGGGCAGGTAGCTGCGGATAAGTCGGACTGCGGCAAGGACATTCACGTCGAAGTAAGTGCGCCACTGCTCATCGGTGATCTCCAGCGGCGGTACGGCACCGAAGATGCCGAGGTTGTTCACCAGGATGTCGACCTCGGGCAACTCACGTAGCAGGTCCGCTGTTCCCTCCTCGGTGGAGACATCGGCGGCGACACCAAGGACGTCGAACTCGCCCAGCTTCGCGACGGCTTCATCGACCCGGGCCGGCGTGCGACCGTTGACGGCGACACGGGCACCGCTGCGCGCCAGTTGCTCGGCGATGGCCAACCCGATGCCCTGGGTCGAACCCGTGACGAGTGCGGTCTTTCCGGTCAGTTCGATGTTCACAAGGCTGTACTACCACCGATCGGAGCGAACTATTCCAGGTTGCGGAGTTCGCGCTTGAGGATCTTGCCGGTCGGGTTGCGGGGCAATTCGTCGAGGAAGACCACCTCACGTGGCACTTTGTAGCGGGCCAGATGTTCTTTGACGTAGGTCTTGATCGCGTCCTCGTCGAGGCTGGCGCCCTCGGCCTTCACCACGAAGGCCTTGAGCCGGGCACCCCATTCCTTGTCCTCGACCCCGAGTGCCGTCGCCTCGATGACATCGGGATGGCCGCTGATCAGATCCTCCACCTCGGCCGGGAACACGTTCTCCCCGCCGGACACGATCATCTCGTCATCGCGGCCGCTGACATAGAGGAGACCGTGCTCGTCGAAGTATCCGACATCGCCGGAGGACAGCATGCCGTCGATGATCTCCTTGCCCCCGCCACCCGTATAACCCTTGAACGGGAACGTGTTTCGCACGAAGATGCGGCCCACCTGCCCCGGGGGAAGCTCGTTGCCGTTGTCGTCGATGATCTTGACGGTGATGCCCTTGACCACCGGCCCGACCGTGGCCGGGTTGATCGACAGATCCTTGGGCCGGGCGATGCTCGCGAAGGCGATCTCGGTCGAGCCGTAGAGGTTGTAGATGACCGGCCCGAGCTCCTTGAGGGCGCGGGAGGCCAGCTCGGCACCCAGCTGGGATCCGGAGACGAAGACGATCCGCAGCGAGGACAGATTGGGCTTGGGCGTCACCTGCTCGAGGTAGTCGAGCATCCGCGAGAGCATGACCGGCACCACCACCATGGCGGTGACCTGATGTTTCTCAACATCTTCGAACACCGTGGCGGGCTTGAACCGGCGACGCAGCACCAGGGTCGTGCCCAGCATCATCGCGAGGGTGGCGTGCAGGAACCCGAGCGCATGGAACATCGGCGCGGGAAGCGCGGTCACCTCGCCGCCCCGGAACGGGACGTGCGACAACACTCCCCCGATCGGGGCCAGCGACGGCGGGGCGGCACGGTTGGCGCCCTTGGGCGTTCCGGTGGTGCCGCTGGTCAGGATGATGATCGCGGGATGCTTACTGGCCTTCGGTGCCGGACGCCCATTGCCGCGCGCGATGACGTCGGCCAGCGTCTCATCGGTGCTGCCGGACGGCTTGTCCGAATCCGGGTTGACGCCCAGCGCCCGTAATCTGCCCAGTTCCGGTTCGGCGTGGGCCACCGCGGCGGTGTATTCGTCGTCGTAGATGATCACCTTGGCGCCCTCGCGCTCGGAGACCTCCTTGATCTGCGGCCCCGAGAACTCGGAGTTGAGCAGGATGATCCGGGCTCCCACCCGGGCCGCACCGTACAGCGCGACCAGGAACCAGCGGTGGTTGCGGGCCAGTATCCCCACCCCGTCACCGCCCCTGACGCCCATGGTGAGCAGTTCGTGGGCCACCGCGTGCGCCGCCGAGTCGAGCTCACCGAACGTGAATTCGCCCTCGTCGTCGATGACCGCGACCCGGTTGGGATGCCGACGCGCGTTCAGCGCCGGGATCATTCCGATCTCACCCCAGGTGCGGATGTCACCCAGCATGGCCAGGATGTTCTGTGGCGGTTCCAGCCGCAGCGCACCCGCCTCGAACATCTTGCGCGCGTAGTGCAATTCCGCCGCGCCCCGCTCCGCGTACTGCTTGGCCTTCGCAGTCAGGTTCGCCGGCAGATCAGACAGACTTGGCATGTCGCCACAATAAGTGACATCTATCGCACTTCGGGCCTTAACTACCATGTGGTCATGGCCGGGGCAGTATCGCTGGAGATCGACGGCCTCGAGGTGGCCGTCACCAACCCTGACAAGGTGGTTTTCCCTGACGCGCACGTGACCAAGCTGGACTTGATCAACTACTACCGATCAGTGGCCGACGGCGCGCTGCGCGGGGTGTACGGACGTCCGATGATCCTCAAACGGTTCGTCAAGGGCATTGCCGCCGAGGCCATCTTCCAGAAACGGGCACCGGAGAAGCGGCCGGACTATGTGGACGTGGCCGAGCTCAAGTACCGGTCCGGCACATCCGCCAAGGAAGCCGTGCTGCGCGACACGGCGGGTCTGGCATGGGCGGTGAATCTCGGGTGCGTCGACTTGAACCCCCATGCCGTGCGGGCCGAGGACCTCGACCATCCCGACGAACTGCGGGTCGACCTGGACCCGATGCCCGGGGTCGGCTGGTCGCAGATCGTCGACGTCGCCCAAGTCGCCCGCGCGGTGCTCGAAGATCATGGTCTGACCGCGTGGCCCAAGACGTCGGGCTCGCGCGGCTTCCACATCTATGCCCGCATCCACCCGAGGTGGCCGTTCACCAAGGTGCGACTGGCCGCCGAGACAGTGGCGCGTGAGGTCGAGCGGCGCGTTCCCGATCTCGCGACGGCGCGCTGGTGGAAGGAGGAACGTGGCGCCCGGGTCTTCGTCGACTTCAACCAGAACGCCAAGGACCGCACGGTGGCCTCGGCCTACTCCGTGCGAGCCACCCCCGATGCCCGGGTATCCACCCCGCTGCGCTGGGACGAGGTCGACGGGTGCCGTCCCGAGGCGTTCACGGTCGCCACAGTGCCCGAGCGGTTCGCCGAGATCGGCGACCCGTGGGAGGGCATGGACATCACAGTCGGCGGGTTGGACGCGTTGCTTGCGCTCGCCAAAGAGCTCGGCCCGGCCGAGAAGGCGCCGAAAGGCGCCGGACGAAGCGGTGCCGGCAGGCGCGTTTCTTCGATGCCGCTGATCGAGATCGCCAAGACCAAGACCAAGGACGGGGCCATGGCGGCACTGGACGTGTGGCGCGATCGCCATCCCGCGGTGGCCGCGCGTCTGGAACCCGTCGACATCCTGCTCGACGGGATGCGCGGCCCGAGCTCGATCTGGTACCGGGTGCGGGTCAACCTCCAGCACGTACCCGAGGCCGAGCGCCCACCCCAGGAGGAGCTGCTCGCCGACTACAACCCGTGGGAGAACTACCGCGGCGCTCAGTGGAAGCGCTGAGTTTATGGGCCGCGTTCGGCAACGAGCAAGGCAAGAAGACCTGGAAACCGATGTTCGACTTCCGCGCGCTTGAGTAGCACGCCTTTGCGATTGCCGTAATCGGTCAGCTGGATGAGTCCGCTCTCGCCGAGTACTCGAAAATGATGTGTTGCAGTAGATTTGGTTACCTTGAGAGCAAACGATGAGCAGGTGCGCTCGACGTCCTCGGTATCCGCTGCAAGCTCGGCGACCACCTGCCTCCGGTGCGGGTCAGCCAGCGCCGCCAGCACGACGCCCAGCGTCATCTCGGATTCCACTGCAGCGCAACCCCTCCCCAGCAGGTACGGTTTGCATCGTACCTTCAATACGGCTAACGTCGTGTACGAAAGTCATCGTACCTCCCTGATGGCATTCAGTCGCGTTCGAGGAGTGCCGTGAACCAGATCAACAAGACCATCGCCATCACCGGCGCCACCGGCGCGCTCGGCAGCAGAATCGCCGCCGAGCTCGCTGCCCGAAAAGCCCCACAGCTCATGGTGGCGCGCAACCCAACCGTCCTGCCCGAACTGGCCAACGCGCAGCGGCGCGGCCCCGCCGAGTACGCCGATGCCGCGGCCATGCGCCGTGCACTCGACGGCGCGTCGACCTTGATCCTGATATCCGGACATCCGACCGGCCGGCGCCTGGAAGAACACGCGAGCGTCGTCGAGGCCGGCCTCGACATTGGAGTTGAACGCGTCTTGTACGTCTCGCTCCTCGGAGCGGGTCCCGTGGCCACCTACCGCAATGCCCGCGACCACTGGCTCACCGAGCAGTTCATCGCCGGAACAGGCGTACGGCACACCATCTTCCGTGCCGGCTTCTACGGCGTGACGCCCGCCGCTCTGGCCGACGAGAATCTCGTCATCAGCGGACCAGGCGGCACCGGGCAGGCTGCGTTCGTCACGCACGGCGATATCGCCGCGGTCGTTGCCGCGGTCGCGACGGATTCGAGTACCGAACACGACGGCGAGATCCTGGAGGTCACCGGACCGGAACTGCTCACCCTTGAGCAGGCAGTGGCCAGGATCGCCGCGGCGACGGGGCGGCCGTACCGCTATCACCCGGAGACGTTGGAGGAGGCGTTCGGCCGGCGCTGGAAACAGGGCGTCAGCGGGAACCAGATCGAGGCCTGGATCTCCTGGTATCAGGCCATCGCACGGGGAGATCTGTCAGCGCTGACCGATGTGGTCAAGACGGTGACGGGTAGTGCGGCCAGCCCGATCGAAAACTCGGATTGGTGGCCCGAGCCGAACACCGCGTACTGAGCTTCGTTACGGCGGCGTGCTCCCACCGGCCTGAATACAGGATTGCGGCTCCGGCGGAGGTTGCACTCGAGGTGAAATACTGCGGCCGTGGTCGACGCCAGAGCCGTTCGGGTATTCCCCGTCGCCTCCCGAGATCTTGTGCCGTCCCTGAGTGGGCCGACCACGCTGCTTCTGCAGCATCTGGTGGCCGGCGGCGCCGCGTTGGGTTGGGTCGATCCGCCGTCCGAGGCTGAGGTCGCCGAACTACTCGGAGAGGTGGTCAGGGGAACGGCCGACGGCGACTCGGCCCTGCTCGTCGCGGAGGTCGACGATCAGTTGGCCGGGTTCGGCCACTGGCGCCGGTACCCGCGTCCGACCCACCGGCCCCATGCCGACGTGGAGAAAGTTGCCGTCGACTCGCGGTGGCAGGGCCTGGGGATTGGCCGCCGCCTGATGGAGGGACTGATCCAGGCCGCGGTGGAGTCTGATGTGGAGGTACTGACGTTGGACCTCCGGGGCGACAATGATCGCGCTGCCCGACTCTACGAGTCGTTGGGCTTCAAGAGGTACGGCGTGCTTGAGAGGTTCGTCGCAGTGGGTGAACAGCGGTACGACAAGTTGTTTTACGCCTTGGATTTGCGTGTGCAGCCCTGATTTCGAAACGAAATACGCGTCACCACCCAGTCGGTACTGTGGTCAGATCACGCTTTAGGAGTGCGTATGCGAATCGCCCTGTTCGCGACCTGCCTGGCGGATGCGATGTTCCCACCCGCGGCGATCGCCACGGTGCAGTTGCTCGAGCGCCTCGGCCATCAGGTGGAGTTCCCACAAGGCCAAACCTGTTGCGGCCAAATGCATATCAATACCGGCTATCTCAAGGAAGCCACCGCGCTGGTGCGCAATCACGTCCAGGCTTTCGAATCCGCGAACTGCGACGCCGTGGTGGCCCCGTCGGGCTCCTGTGTGGGTTCGGCACGTCACCAGCACGCGATGGTGGCCCGTCGCGCCGATGACGAAGCCCTGGCCACCCGCGCCGAGAGCCTGGCGGCCAAGACCTACGAGTTGTCGGAACTGCTGATCGACGTGCTCGGGGTCGACGATGTCGGCGCCTACTATCCGCACCGCGTCACCTATCACCCGACCTGCCACTCGCTGCGCATGCTCGGCGTGGGTGACAAACCGCTGCGACTGCTGCGCAAGGTGCGGGGGCTGACACTGGTGGAGCTGCCGGAGGCCGAATCGTGTTGCGGCTTCGGCGGAACGTTCGCGATCAAGAACTCCGACACGTCCACGGCCATGCTGACCGACAAGATGGCCCACATCCTGGAGACCGGCGCCGAGGTGTGCAGCGCCGGGGACTCCTCCTGCCTGATGCACATCGGTGGCGGGCTGAGCCGGCTGCGATCCGGAGTGCGGACCGTGCACCTGGCCGAGATCCTGGCGGCCGAGGCATGACCACATTTCTGGGCACCCCCGGCGTCGGCAACCTGCGCGGCGACGAACCGTTCCCCGCCGCCGCCCGCACCGCGCTCGCCGATTCCCAGCTGCGCCGCAACATCGGCCATGCCACCCACACCATTCGCACCAAGCGGCTCAACGCAATACGCGAGTGCGACGACTGGGAGCAGCTGCGCGCCGCCGGCAGCGCCCTCAAGCAGGACGTCATGGCCCGGCTTCCCGAGTTGCTCGAGCAGCTCGAGGACAACGTCACCCAGCGCGGCGGCGTGGTGCACTGGGCCCGCGACGGCGATGAGGCCAACCGCATCGTCGCCGGCCTGATCCGCGCCACGGGCTCCGACGAGGTGGTCAAGGTCAAGTCGATGGCCACGCAGGAGATCGGGCTCAACGAATATCTGGAAGCCCAGGGCATCGCCGCGTTCGAAACCGACCTGGCCGAGCTCATCGTGCAACTCGGCCACGACAAACCCAGCCACATCCTGGTGCCGGCGATCCACCGCAACCGCGCCGAGATCCGTGAGATCTTCACCCGCGAGATGCCCGACGCGGGTGAGCTCACCGACGACCCCCGGGTACTGGCGATGGCGGCCAGGGCCCATCTGCGGCGCAAGTTCCTCACCGCGAAGGTCGCGATCAGCGGCGCGAACTTCGGCATCGCCGAAACCGGCACACTCGCGGTGGTGGAATCCGAGGGCAACGGGCGGATGTGCCTGACGCTGCCGCAGACGCTGATCACCGTGATGGGCATCGAGAAGATCGTGCCGACGTTCGCCGACCTCGAAGTCTTCATGCAGTTGCTGCCACGCTCGTCGACGGCCGAACGAATGAACCCGTACACCTCGATGTGGACCGGCGTGCACCCCGGCGACGGTCCACAGGAATTCCACCTGGTCCTGCTCGACAACGGCCGTACCCGGGTGCTGGCCGACGAGGTGGGACGCGCCGCGCTGCACTGCATCCGATGCAGCGCATGCCTCAACGTCTGCCCGGTCTACGAACGCACCGGCGGCCACGCCTACGGCTCGGTGTACCCGGGACCGATCGGGGCGATCCTGAGCCCCCAGCTCACCGGCACCACCGGTCACGATGACCCCAACGCCAGCCTGCCGTATGCCTCGTCGCTGTGCGGGGCCTGTTTCGAAGCGTGTCCGGTACGCATCGACATCCCGTCGATCCTGGTCCACCTGCGCGCGAAGCAGGTGGACCAAGAAAGAGGAGGGCTACCCGGCGGGCAGGATCTGGCGATGAAGGCCGCGGGCTGGGCAATGGCCGGCGCGGGCCGGTTCTCGCTGGCCGAGAAGGTTCTGGGCGCCGGTCGGTTGATCGCGGGGCGCGATCACCGCATCTCTTCGCTGCCCTGGCCGGCCTCCAAGTGGACGGCCAGCCGGGACATTCCCGAGCCGCCGGCCGAGACGTTCCGGCAGTGGTGGAACCGGACTCATCAGGGAGGGCGGGGATGACCGGCCCGACGCCGGAGGCCAGGGCGGCGGTGCTCGGCCGCGTTCGCGGCGCTCTGGCGTCCGCGCCGCCGCAGGCCGTCGTGGTGCCGCGGGACTATCACCGCGAGCCGCTGACCGGCGCCGGGAATGTCGAGAGGTTCGCCGAGACGGTCGCCGAGTACCAAGCCCGGGTACATCGCATCGAGGTCGACGCGATCGCGTCGACCGTTCTGGAACTGGTCGGGCCGAGCGCCACCGTGGTCATCCCGGCCGACCTGCCGCCCGAATGGGTGGCGGGGCTGACGACGGTCGCCGATGCGCCCGAGCTCGGTGTCGAGCAACTCGACAGAGCCGATGCGGTGCTGACCGGATGCGCGCTGGGGATCGCAGCGACTGGGACGATCGTGCTGGATGCCGGCCCCACACAAGGGCGGCGCGCGCTGACCCTGGTACCCGACCATCACATCTGTGTGGTGTGGGCTGATCAGATCGTCGACACCGTCCCGCAGGCATTCGGCGAGCTGGCGCCGACGCGGCCCCTGACCTTCATCTCCGGACCCAGCGCCACCAGCGACATCGAACTACAACGTGTAGAAGGCGTCCACGGACCCCGAACGCTCGACGTGCTGGTGGTGTGAACCTTACCGACGAGTAGGCCCCGGAGGGTTCTTAGCAAAGTATTAACGCTGGCTCCCAGCCGCCTTAGATTGCCCGCATAACGTCATGGACAGGTTGACGCGAAGGAGCTCAGCCCAGAGCTCAGGAAAGACGGCGGGAGGCTGATCATGGCATTCACGAACAACACCCCGGCATTGGATCGACACTTTCGGTACGGGAACTCGGCGGTTATCTGCGAGGGCGCATCGATGCGTGCGCAATGCCGCCAGCTGGCAACAGTGGTGACCGTCAAGGGAGATGTCGACACCAACAACATCGACCAGATCGCATCGTATGTGAATCGGTTCATCCTCGCGGAGAAGCCGTTGGCACTCGATTTGAGTGGCGTGAACAGCTTTGCACCGCAAGCGATCTCGCTGTTCTACGACATCGATGAACGGTGCGGCGCAATCGGTGTGGACTGGACGGTGGTCGCCAGCCAGCCGGTCATCGCCGAGATCCACCACCAGGAGGTGGACGTACCGGTCAGTTCGTCGGTGCCCGAAGCCCTGCATCACTTCGCCGAAGGCAACACGGCACGCCGCCGGTTGCTGCCCCTGCTTATCAAGAGCGCCTGAGAGAAAGGCCAACGCAATGTTGATCGATGTTCGCTGGTTGACCCGCCTGCTTCGCCATCGTCACCGGGCGGTGCACACGTAGTTCATCGCACATCAGACAAACGTCGAAATGGCTGCCAGACCCGGTCTGGCAGCCATTTCGCTTATTTATATGGCAAATCGTCTTACTGAACCTTCGTGATGGCCGGTGGCTTCCACGTGCCATCGATGATCGACGGTGACGTTTCCGTCGGCCAGTACAGGCGCAGCATGAGGTTGAACTTGCCGGCCGGTGCGGGCAGCCAGTTGGCTCCTTGCCCGGGCCGGGGTTCTCGTGCTGCAGGTAGGTCTGCGGGCCCGTCCCGGTTGTGCGCTTCCCGGGAACCTCGAAGGCGTTGGTGTAGCCGTCGAGGTTCCCGGGAACAGGTAGTAGCGGTCGTGAGCGTCCGGCCAGCTCAGCGCCCACGGCTCGCCGACTAGGTGTAGGCGACGTGGACGCGGTGAATCTGACCTTCAAAGGGGAAGGGCGCGCGTTCGCGGTAGTCGAGCGATACCGGTGAGCCGAGGCAGGTGCCGATGTCGAGGCAGTCATTGGCGGTGAACAACAACGGTGCGCTGATCGGGACCTGGCCACTGGCGATCGTTTCGCCGTTGCGCGCGACGGTGATGTCGAGCGGACCGGCCGGGCGCGGATCCGCGTACTGGGTGGTCACGGTGATGGTGGCACGACCCGGGGGCACCTTGCCCTCAGCGCGGATCTTGGTGCGCGACAAGATGAACAGGTTGTACTCGTAGCAGAGTTGGCCCTCGTCGAGGTAGACCGTCAGCCCGCCGGCCGCCGCACCCAGGGCGTACAGCACCCCGTTCGCATTGGCGGGGATGTCGACATCGATGGTGACGACGTTGTTCTTGTTGCCCAGCGCCGGGGCACAGAATTCCGGCATCCGGATGGTGTCACCCGAGAACGCCCACTCCTTGTAGGGCGGGGCGATCCGCAACTCGGGGTGGTAGATCGGAACCCACAGGCCACCGCCGATCGGCAGCACCGCATTGCGGGCCGCTTCGACCATGAACACCTCCCGCATCTGGGCAAGCTTCTCGGGCTGTTCGGCGGCGAGATCGTGGGCCTGCGACCAGTCTTCGTCGAGGTGGTACAGCTCCCACGTGTCGTTGTCGGGGGTCCAGGTGGCGATACCCGGCGGCTGGCCCGGCACCCACGGCAGCCGGGGCCCACGCGCCGATGCCATCCAGCCGTCGTGGTAGATACCGCGACTGCCCATGACCTCGAAGTATTGGGTCTTCTTGCCGCCGGGCGCCTTTCGGTCCCCCAACGTACGGGCGAAACTCGCTCCCGCCAGCGGCATCTGGGGTTCGCCGTTGACCATCTGCGGCGGCGCGATACCGACGATGTCGTAGATGGTCGGCACGATGTCGTTGCAGTGCAGGAACACATCGCGGGGAGCGGCATCCGCGTTGATCCGGGCAGGCCAGCGCACCGCCATCGGATTACGGGTGCCGCCCAGGTGGGAGGCGAGCAGCTTCATCCCCTTGTAGGGCGTACTGCCCGCCCACGCCCAGGCCGCGTGGTACTGGTTGTCAACCAGCGGGGAACCCAGGACGTCAAGGCCGCCGAGCTCCTCGAGGGCGTCGATGTGCTGGCGCACCGTGGTGGGAATCCCGTTCTGCGCCAAGAGTTCGGCGATCGTGCCGTTCTGGCCTTCGCCCGACGAGCCGTTGTCACCCCAGATATAGAAGAACAGGGTGTTGTCGGCGTAACCGAGTGATTCGAGCTCATCGGCGAGGCGGCCGACCTGGACGTCGACGTGCTCGGCGTAGCCGGCGGCGACCTCCATCAGACGGCGCTGGAACGGCTTCTCGTCCTCGGGGATTTCATCCCAGGCCGCCATCGCTTCATCGCGTTCGGTCAGGACACAGTCCTGAGGAATCCAGCCCTTGTCCTTGGCACGCTCGAACACCCTCTGCCGGTAGGCATCCCAACCGTCGTCGAACTTGCCCGCGTACTTGTCGGCCCACTCCTTCATGATGTGGTGCGGACCGTGCAGGCAACCGCTGGCCCAATACATCATGAACGGCTTGTCGGCGTTGAATGCCTTGTGCCGGCGCAGCCAGGAGATGGCGTCGTCGGCCAGATCCTCGGACAGGTGGTAACCCTCTTCGGGAGTCTTCGGCGGGGCGACGACGGTGGTGTTGCGCACCAGGTTCGGCTCGTACTGTGAGGCCTCACCGGCCAGGAACCCGTAGAAGTACTCGAAACCCAAACCGGTGGGCCAGTTCTCGAACGGCCCGGCGGCAGTGGTCTCTTCCGCGGGGGTGTTGTGCCACTTCCCGAAGGCCGATGTCGCGTAGCCGTACTGCTTGAGCACTTCGGCCACGGTGGCACTCGACCGCGGAATCTTGCCGGCGTATCCGTCCCAGTCGTTGGCCAGCTCAGCGATCTGGCCATTGCCGATCTCGTGGTGATTGCGGCCGGTGAGCAGCGACGCCCGGGTCGGCGAGCACATGGCGGTGGTGTGAAAGCGGTTGTAGGACACGCCTTCAGCGCAGATGCGGTCGAGCGTCGACGTGGTGATCTCACCGCCGAAGGTCGAGGGCAAGCCGGGCCCCGCGTCGTCGATGAGCACGATGACGATGTTCGGCGAGTCATCGTGTAGTCGCTTCGGGACTTGACGAGGTTGGTACGTCGACTCCTGCAACGTGCGGCCCGCGATACTGCCCGACGGAACCGGCGGGAACGGCAAAACACCTCCGTCCGGTAGAACCGCCGCCACCAACTGGTCACCCTGCACGTCAGACACCGCGCCCCTCTCCTCCATAGGAACTCGGTCTGCGCAGCAGGCCACTGTGGGGCAAGCCGCGCAGCCGATTCACCCCGACCCGGTCATCTACTGTGCAGCAAACTGAGAGCCGATGTCTTGACATTCCAGGACAAATCTTTGACAGTCTGGGACATGGCCTGATTCGCGGGACGGCACTCACGACTTTTCACCAACTCGTCACCGAACTCGGCGGAGACAGTCGCGCACTGATCGCGGCCGCCCACATTCCCTACGACGATGTCGGTCGTCACGACCGGTTCATCTCCCTGCCCAACGGCGCCCGGATGCTCGAAGACACCGCCGCCGCACTCGGAACCCCGGATTTCGGACGGCGTTTGGCACTTCGTCAGGGCGTCGACATCCTGGGCCCGGTCGGCCTTGCCGGCCGCAATGCCGCCACCGTTGCCGAAGCCTTCACGATCTTCGAGAAATTCATGGCGGCCTACAGCCCTTCGATCACCGCACGGGTCACCACACATCTCGACCCGCAACTACCGCGCTTCGAATTCGAATTCCACCTCGACCCGTCACCCCCGCAAGCCCAAGCGATCGAACTGTCACTGGGAGTCACGCTGCGGGTACTGCGGCTGTTTCTCGGCGCCGCTTACCGGCCCATCGCGGTGCACCTACCCCGCCCCGCGTTGACCCCCACCGACGACTATCAGAGCTACTTCGGCTGCCCGCCCAGTTTTTTCGAACCGGTCGCAGGCTTCACCCTGCGCACCGCCGATCTGCAACGGCCACTGCCCGCCGATCAACTCGCCCAACAGACCGCGGTCGACTACCTCGCCCAGCTCATGGGCGACTTCGACCCCGCGACCAGCCAACGGGTGCGCAGCCTGGTGCGCCCACTCCTGCCCACCGGGGCCATCGGCCCGTCCGACATCGCCGGTCACATCGGCCTGCACCCGAAGGCGCTGCAACGGCGACTGCGCGCCGAGAACGCCACGTTCGCCGACCTGGTCGACCAGACACGCCGCGACGTCGCTCAACGCCTGCTGCTCGACACCGATGTCGGCCTCGACCAACTCTGCCGCCAACTCGGCTATGCCGAGCAGAGCGTCCTCACCCGCTCCTGCAAACGCTGGTTCGGCGCGACTCCCACGACCTACCGCAACGCACGGGTCGGGTCGCCGCCGCGGCCATAAACGCCGGGCTACCAAGCCAAGCCACGTCCTTGCCGAGCGAAGGATTCGTCGCCCATACCCCGCCCCACCTGCTACAGTTCGGCCCGCCGGGCGATGCAATCGGCACCTGCCCGCCTCGGGAAGGAGTCCCGCTGTGTCCCGCACACTGTCCAACATGCGCTACGCATTGGTCCCGGCTTTCGCCGCCGGTGCCGTCGGGGTCGCCGTCGGTCTGTTCAGCCCCATGACCGCTGCGGCCGATCCGCCGCCGCCGCGCCCGCCCGACTGCACGGCTGCCGACCTCGCCAACATTGCCTCGGGCGTCGCCGCATCGACGTCGACGTACCTGTTCACCCACCCGGACGTGAACGACTTCTATACGAGCCTGCGGGGCCGTCCGGAGGAAGAGGTGCCGGACGCCACACGGGCTTACTTCGACGGCAATCCCCAGGCCCACGCTGACCTCGCCGGGATCCGTCAACCGCTGACCGATTTCCGCAATCGTTGCGGAATCAAGCAGCCCGACCAGCCGTTAGGACAATGATGCACAAGACAACGTCGCGATCATCGTGGCTTCGCGCGGCCACGGTGGTGCTCTCATTCACGGCGCTGCCCGGCGCCATCGTCCTGGCCGCCCCGGCCGGGACGGCCAACGCCGACGTATGCGCCAGCGCCGGCCGCCGGATTTCTGTCGGCGGTTGCGTCAACATCGCCGACGCGGTCGCCCCTTACGTTCCCCCGCCCACGTACTACGCCCCGCTGCCGGAGGACCCGCCACCGCCGCCGCCCGGATCGAACATCAACGGCTGCATCGGCTGGAACGGCCGGTGGGTCAACGCGAGCGGCTGCAACTAGCTCAGGAACACACCACCGCCACCGCTTTTCTACGCGGGGGTGTGATCGCGGCCGGTCAATAGCCCTCACGTAGAAAACGGTGCCCGCAACCAGCTCAGGCGATCGAGCCTGAGTCCTTGAGCTCGCTGATCCGGTCCCAGTCGATGCCGAGTTCCATCAGCACGATCTCGGTGTGCTCGGAGGCCTGGGGTGCGCGCGTGGTCTCCAGCGGTTCGTGATTGAACTGCACGGGCCCGCGCACCACCTTGAACGGCTTGCCGCCGTCGGTGGCCTCCACCTCGACGATCATGTCGTTGGCGACGGCCTGGTCGTCACTCGCGAGCTCAACCAGGCTCTGGAACGGCGCCCACTGGCCCTTCATGGTCTTGAGGTGCTGACGCCAATACTCGAACGGCTTGCTGCGGATCGATTCGGAAATCAGTTCGGCTGCCGCTTCGGCATTTTCGATCAGCGGAAGGACATCGGAGAACCTCGGGTCGTCGGCCAGCTCGGGCAGGCCGAGGTGCTCAAACGCGTCGCGAATGTATCCGGTCGGGCTGACGATGCACAGATTGATGGTGCCGCCGTCGGAGGTGAGGTAGTTACCGAGGAACGGGTTCACCGTGGGGCCGATGGAATCGGGCATCACCGAACGCATCGTCTCCCCGGTCTCCATGCCCTGGGTGACACTGGCTCCGGCCGCCCACCACGCGGTGCTCAGCAGTGACACGTCGACCTCGAGCGCTTCCCCGGTCCGGTCGCGGTGGAACAATGCCGCCGAGATACCGCCGGCGATGTTCATCCCGCCGATCGAATCGCCGAACGCCGGAATGCCCTGGGACAGTGCCCCGCCCAACTCCTCGGGGGTGAGGGCATGTCCGACCCCGCTGCGGGTCCAGAACGCGGTGCCGTCGAAACCGCCGACCAACCGCTCGGGCCCCTTGTCGCCGTAGGCGCTACCGCGGGCGTAGATGATGTTCGGGTTCACCGCGCGGATGTGCTCGACATCGAACTTGTTCTTCTGCCGGGCCTGGGGCATGTAGTTGGTCAGGAACACGTCGGCCGTCTTGGCGATCTCGTACAGGATCTCCTGGCCACCAGGGGTCGAGACGTCGATGCCGACGCTGCGCTTTCCGCGGTTGGGATGCTCGATGAGCGGATGCCGATTCGGGTCGAGTTCGAATCCGCCCATATTGATGAAGCCGCGCTGGGTATCGCCGCGCACCGGGTGCTCCACCTTGATGACGTCGGCACCCCAGTCGGCGAGGATGGCGCCGGCCGCGGGCACGAACGTGAACTGTGCGACCTCCAGCACCCGGATACCCTGCATTACCTTGATCAACGCGGCCCCTAACCGTTGTACTTACGGTAAGTGTAGCGAGACCGTTTCCGGCTCACCGATCCCCGCCGAAACCGCATTCCGGCAGAAGAAGTTCGAGAGCCGGCCTGCTGGAATACCGTTTCGCCGAAATATTGCGGGGTATGCCACCACCGAATGGGGTTACCGTCGAGTAGGGCCCGACGTATGGAGGCCGGTGATGACCGCTACCGGAGAAGTCAACGAACGACAGGCCAGGCAGGTCGCCGAGCAGGCGCGGGAAGCGCAGTGGCGCCAGCCCAGCTTCGGTAAGGAACTGTTCCTCGGCAGATTGCGATTGGATCTGGTCCATCCGTACCCACGGGGTTCGGCCGAGGCGACGGAGCGGGGCAAGGCATTCCTGGCCAAGCTGCGGGCGTTCTGCGAGACGCAGATCGACGCCGCGGTCATCGAACGCGACGCGCAGATCCCGGACAAAGTGATCCGGGGATTGAAGGAACTCGGCGCGTTCGGCATGAAGATCTCCGCCGAGTACGACGGACTCGGCCTGTCGCAGGTGTACTACAACAAGGCGCTCACCCTGGTGGGTTCGGTACACCCCGCGCTCGGGGCCTTGCTGTCGGCACACCAGTCGATCGGGGTACCGCAGCCGGTGTCGATGTTCGGGACAGCCGAGCAGAAGCGCACCTGGCTGCCCCGGTGCACGCGGGAGATCAGCGCGTTCCTGCTGACCGAGCCGGATGTCGGCAGTGACCCGGCCCGACTGCACGCCACCGCCACGCCGGACGGCGACGACTACCTGCTCAACGGCGTCAAACTGTGGACTACCAACGGTGTCATCGCCGACCTGCTCGTGGTGATGGCCCAGGTGCCGCCAAGTGACGGGCATCGCGGCGGTATCACCGCATTCGTCGTCGAGGCGGATACGCCCGGCATCGTCGTCACGAACCGCAACGCATTCATGGGGTTACGCGGAATCGAGAACGGTCTGACCAAGCTGACCGACGTGCGGGTGCCGGCCGCGAACCGCATCGGCCGCGAGGGAGAAGGCCTCAAGATCGCCCTGACCACGCTCAACGTGGGCCGCCTGTCGCTGCCGGCGGTGTGTACCGGATCGGCGAAGTGGAGTCTGAAGATCGCCAGGGAATGGTCGAAGGAACGCGTGCAGTGGGGCCGGCCGGTCGGTGAGCACGACGCGGTGGCCGGCAAGGTGGCGTTCATCGCGGCCAGCGCCTACGGCATCGAGTCGATGGTCGAGCTCGCCGGCGAACTGGCCGACGCCGGGCGCACCGACATCCGGATCGAGGCCGCGCTGGCCAAGCTCTACGGCTCCGAGATGGCATGGCTGATCGCCGACGAGCTGGTGCAGATTCGTGGCGGCCGCGGCTTCGAAACCGCCGAGTCGCTGGCCGCCCGCGGGGAACGCGGCGTGCCCGTCGAGCAGGTCCTGCGCGATATGCGGATCAACCGGATCTTCGAAGGTTCCACCGAGATCATGCATCTGATGCTGGCCCGCGAGGCGGTGGACGCGCACCTCTCGGTGGCCGGCGACATCATCGACCCCGAGGCCGACCTCAGACACAAGGCGAAGGCCGCCGCGCAGGCCGGCAGGTTCTACGCGCGCTGGCTGCCCACCCTGGTCACCGGAAGAGGCCAGCTGCCAACGTCATTCACCGAGTTCGGGCCGCTGGCCGAGCA
This sequence comes from Mycobacterium sp. DL99, assembly GCF_004762045.1. Taxonomy (GTDB): domain Bacteria; phylum Actinomycetota; class Actinomycetes; order Mycobacteriales; family Mycobacteriaceae; genus Mycobacterium. The sequence continues at coordinate 650,469 of NZ_SJOM01000007.1, read as the reverse complement.
CCTGCGGTATGTCGAACGGGCCAGCCGCAAGCTCGCCCGCAGCACCTTCTACGCGATGTCACGGTGGCAGGGCAGGTTGGAACACAAGCAACGCTTCCTCGGCCGGATCGTCGACATCGGGGCAGAACTGTTCGCGATGACGGCGGCCTGCGTCCGGGCCCGCAGCGGCGCACCAGACTCCGCTGTCGACCTCGCCGACGCGTTCTGTCGCCAATCCCGAGCACGGGCCGAGCGGCTGTTCACCGAACTCTGGGACAACAGCGACGACTCTGACCGCACGCTGGCGCACGAGGTGCTCGCCGGTAGCTACACGTGGCTGGAGGACGGAATCATCGATCCGTCGATCGAAGGGCCGTGGATCGCCCAGGAGGGCGGCGACGTGACGGAGGACGTGCACCGGGTCATCCGGTGAACAAGTACTTGCAGACGTGAACAATCCACGGGCGCAGACTTCCTCACGACCAGGGACGCTCGTAGACTCAATAGGTTATGACGACCCCGTCGAACGCGCACGGCCGCGGATGGGGACAGCGGCCGCATTCGTTGGATGCGCTCGATCACCGCCTCTCCCGAAGACAGGCACGTCAGATGAGTCGGCGATTCGCCGGGGTCGGCGTCGGCATCGCCGCCGCGCGCCTTCGCGAAATATCCTGCGGCGCACCCGCCGCCGACGCTGAATTGGAACGTGTCGAATTCGCGGTCGTCGCAGATGAACTCATGCACGACGAGCGGATCGCGAAACTGGCGCGCGGCAAGCAGCGCTGCGCGTCATGGTTCGTAATCGTCGTCATGGGGCTGATCATGTTCAGCTCGCTGTTGTGCATGGTCGTGCTGATGTTGAGCCTGATGCAGCACTCGGCGCCGTTCTGAGCGGACCGCTCAGTCGAACGCCACGCTGAAGTACTGCGTCTCCTGGAACTCGTGCAGACCTTCCCGGGCACCTTCGCGACCGAGCCCGCTCTGCTTCATCCCACCGAACGGGGTCGACGGGTCGGAGACGATGCCCCGGTTGATGCCGACCATGCCGGCGTCGAAGGACTCGGCGAGCCGTAGCGCATCCTGCAGCCGACCGGCGTAAATGTAAGCCGCCAAACCATATTCGGTGTCGTTGACCCAACGCAGAAGGTCGTCCTCGTCCTCCCACACCACGACCGGGGCGACGGGCCCGAAGATCTCGTCGGCCAGGATCGCGGCATCCGGGGCGACACCCGTCAGCACCGTGGGAGCGACGAACCAGCCCTCGGCGGGCGCCTGCGCCTGCGCGGCGATCACGGCACCGTCGGCCACCGCGGCATCGACCGCGGCAGCCACTCGCTGCGCTGCGCGCTCGCTCACCAGCGGACCGATCTGGGACGCCGGATCCGACGCAGGCCCCACGCGCAGTGCCGCGACCTCGGCGCCCAAACCGGCGACGAACTGATCGGCGACCGAAGCGTGCACATAGAACCGGTTGGCCGCGGTGCAGGCCTGGCCCCCACCCCGGAACTTCGCCACCATCGCGCCGGCGATGGCCGCCTCGACATCGGCGTCGGCGGTGACGACGAACGGAGCGTTGCCGCCCAGTTCCATGCTTGCGTTGACGATCCGGTCTGCAGCCTGCTTGAGCAGCACGCGGCCGACACCGGTGGAGCCCGTGAACGACACCTTGCGGACCCGGTCGTCGCTCAACCAGTTCTCGACCACGGCGGCGGCATCGGTGGTGGGCACCATGTTGACCACACCATCAGGAACGCCTGCGGCCGAAAGGATTCCGGCGATCGCCAGGGCGGTCAGCGGCGTCTCGGCCGCCGGCTTGAGGACCACGGTGCAGCCCGCGGCCAGCGCCGGCGCAATCTTGCGGGTCGCCATCGCGGCCGGGAAGTTCCACGGCGTCACCAGTGCAGCGACCCCGACCGGCTTGTGCGTGACCACCGTCCGGGTGCCACCGGCAGGGCTGACACCGTAGGCGCCGTCGGTGCGCACCGCCTCCTCGGAGAACCAGCGGAAGAACTCGGCGGCATAGCCCACCTCGGCGCGGGCATCGGCCTGCGACTTGCCGTTCTCCGCACAGATCAGGGCCGCCAGCCGCTCGGTGTCGGCGACCATCAGGTCGAACACCCGGCGCAGGATGTCGCTGCGCTGCCGGGGGCTGGTCCTGGCCCAGCCACCGAAGGCCCGGTGCGCGGCATCGACGGCCGAGCGGGCGTCAGCCACCGTGCCATCGGCGACCTCGGCGATGGTCAGGCCGGTAGCCGGGTCGTGCACCTCGAACGTCGAAGCGCCACCGCGGGCTTGCCCGTCGATGAGGATGCCGTGCTTGGCGTCCAGTTCGGCGATCGCATTCTGCGTGTTCACTCAACGTCTCCCAGGGATCTAGGCGGTTCGGCGGTCAGCGGGTCTCGGCGAAGATGGCGGCCAGGATGTCCAGCCCCTCCTCGAGCAGGTGATCAGGCATCGACAGCGGCGGCAGGAACCGCAGCACGTTGCCGTAGGTCCCGCAGGTCAGCACCACCAGGCCCTGGGCATGTGCAGCGGCCGAGACCTGCTTGGCCAGGTCGGCGTCGGGCTCGCTGGTGCCCGCCTTGACCAGTTCAATGGCGATCATGGCGCCGCGGCCGCGGACCTCGCCGATCCGGGAATCCTCGGCAGCGATCGCGTTCAGGCGGCCGACCATCGTCTTCTCGATCTCCACGGCGCGGGCCAGCAGTCCCTCACGCTCGATGGTGTCGATGACCGCGAGCGCGGCGGCGCAGGCGATCGGGTTGCCGCCGTAAGTGCCACCGAGGCCGCCGGCGTGCGGCGCGTCCATGATCTCGGCGCGGCCGGTGACCGCCGACAGCGGCAGGCCACCCGCGATGCCCTTGGCGGTGACGATGAGATCGGGCACGACGTCGTCGTGCTCGATCGCGAACATCGCGCCGGTGCGGGCAAAGCCCGACTGCACCTCGTCGGCGACGAACACCGCACCGTTGTCGGTACACCAGTTCTGCAGGGCGCGCAGGAATCCCGGTGCGGGGACGATGAACCCGCCCTCGCCCTGAATGGGTTCGATCACCACGGCGGCGACGTTGTCGGCACCGACCTGCTTATCGATCAGATCGAGGGCGCGGGCGGCCGCAGCCGCACCGTCGGTCTCGCCGTCACGGAACGGGAACGAGGTCGGCACCCGGTACACCTCACCGGCGAACGGCCCGAACCCGTTCTTGTACGGCTGGTTCTTGGCGGTCATGGCCATGGTGAGGTTGGTGCGGCCGTGGTAGGCGTGGTCGAAAACCACGACGGCCTGCCTGCGGGTGTGAGCGCGGGCGATCTTGACGGCGTTCTCGACGGCTTCCGCACCGGAGTTGAACAGCACGCTGCGCTTCTCGTGGTCACCGGGAGTGAGCCGGTTGAGCTCCTCGGCCACCCGCACATAGCCCTCGTACGGGGTGACCATGAAGCACGTGTGGGTGAACGCGGCGACCTGCTCGGTAACGGCCTCGACGACAGCCGGTGCACTGTTGCCCACGGTGGTCACGGCGATGCCGGAGCCGAAGTCGATGAGCTGGTTGCCGTCGGCGTCCACGAGGATTCCACCGCCTGCCGCGACCACGTAGACGGGCAGTGTGGTCCCGACGCCGCCGGCCACCGCAGCGGTCTTCCGTGCCTGAATCTCCTGCGAGATCGGGCCGGGAATGGCGGTGACGAGCCGGCGTTCCTGGGCGATGGCCGTACCCGCGATCTCAGCGATGGTCACGTGTTCCTCCTGCTGCTGGCGGTTGTTTGTCGTAACGCTAGGGAACCGCGGGCATCGTCGGCAGGTCATAAATGCACAAATATGTTGCTTGAATTGTGCGAAACTGGCACCCATGGTTCTGGTCGGCGATGTCCTGGCTGTGCGGGCGCTCAGGTTGGTCGCCGTCGAGGTCTGCCGCCGCGACGCACCGGTCCGCTGGGTGGCCACGAGCGAACTCGCCGATCCGGGGCCGTTCCTGGAAGGCGGGGAGATCCTGCTGACCACCGGTCTGGAAACCGGTGACTGGCACGACCAATGGGACGGCTACGTGCGCAGGCTTGCCGACGCCGGTGTGGCCGCGGTGGGGTTCGCCGTCGGCCTCACCCACGCCGAGACTCCGGCAGCACTCGCAGCTGCCTGCCGACGACACCAGGTGAATCTGTTCGAGGTGCCACGCCGCACCACCTTCGTCGCGATCAGCCGACACGTCGCGCATCTGCTGGAGGAACAGGAGTCCACCGCGACACGCGAGTCCCTCCAGACACAGCGCAAGCTCATCTCGGCTGCGGCCAAACCGGATCCTGCCGTTGCGGTCATCACCGCGCTGGCCGCAGCGCTCGACGGCGCGACATGTCTGATGAATCCCGACGGCCGGGTCGTGACAGGCCCGGTCGGCGCCCGCCGCAACGAGTTCCCGCTCGACGAGGTCGCCCACGACGTCAAACGGTTGCAGGCCCACGGATTGCGTTCGGCTGCAGCACAGTCCAATCCGACGCTCTCCGTGTCGGTCCATCCCATCGGGCTACGCGGCCGGGCGTCGGCCTACCTGGCGGCATTGGCGCCGGCCAGGGCATCGGAAGGACAGCGCCAGGCGGTGACGACCGCGGTGGCCCTGCTGGGACTCATCGACGAACAGGTCCGTAGCCGCGCCACGACCCGGCAGCACCTGCGCAGCCGAGCGCTGGAGCTGCTCGCCGAAAGCGACGACCGCACCGCGCAATTGGTGTTGGAGGTGGACCAGCCGGCGGCCGAACTTCCGAGACACATCCGATTCCTGCGGGCCACGGGGGACGAATCCGCGATCGAGAACGCCGTGGCTTCCCTGGAGCGGCGGGGCATCCTCGCCGGGGTATATGCCGGCGAGTTGTGCGCGGTCGTCGCACCCGCACAGGCAAAAGCAACCGGTTCACAGTTGGCCGAGGGTGGACTCCACGTCGGCGTCGGGAATGCGGTGGCACCCGGCGACGGCGCGACCGGTTATCGCACGGCCGGACTGGCACTCGCCCAGGCCACCGAGGTGTCCGGCGTGGTGCTGTGGGACAAAGTAATCGACAATGGCCCCCTGAGTCTGATCGATCCCGAGAAAGCCGCGGCGTTCGCCGAATCCTGGTTGCACGGGCTCGATTCCGAGCAGTTGGAGATCCTGCGTTGCTTCCTGCGCCATCACGGATCGCGACTGAAGGTCGCCGAGGAACTCGGCCTGCACCGCAACACCGTGCGCAACCGTCTCGCTGCCATCGAGGCGGCGCTGCCCGGCAAGCTCGATGATCCGCAGACCCGGGTGAGCGCGTGGATCGCCCTGCAGTCGGCTCCCGACGACCTCAGGCCTTGAAGTAGACGAACTGGTGACTGGTCGCCAGCAGTGCGCCGGTGCGGCCGAACAGATGCGCGCTCTGATCGAAGTATCCGCCGGAATACCGGTGTGCCCGTGCCGTTCCCAGAACGAAGTCGTCACCCTGAGTCGCGAGTTGCTCCTCATCGGCGTGGAAATACACGGAGATCGACACCGTGCCCGCCGGCACGAACTGACCGTGACGCAGGAAGACCCGCGGATAGAAGATGTCGCTCACCGAGGTCAGCGCGGCGAAATCCATCGGCCTGGAAGGTTTGTTGCGCACCCACAGGGTCGTGGTGGAACTTGCCGACTCGGTCGGTTCCCCGCCGATGTCGGGCATCCCTCCGTCGACGAACCGCATGTCGTAGTTGTCGAACCACGCCACACCGAACGGCGGGACCGACGGCACGATGCCCTCGGGCGCCGGGGCCTGCGGCGCGGTGATCTCGGTGTCCGACCACCCTTGGCGTCGCAATCCGAACACCGCGGTGGCGGTGGTCTTGACCTCGCCGTCCTGGCTGAGTTCGACGATCCAGTGCTGATTGGACCGGTTGGTCTTGACGGCCCTGGTCACGATGTCGAACTCGCCGTCGACGATCGGCGCCGCATAGTTCACCGTCAGGGCGATGGGCTGACCGTGCCGTTTCGGGTGCAACTCGACGGCACGCACCAGGGTCGCAGCCGTGATACCGCCGAACGGGCCGACCATGTTGGCCCACTCCGGCACCGTCCGCCCGCGCCACCGACCGTCACCGGACGGCGAGAGTTCAAGGGCCTTGTCCAAGGGATGCACCCGGCCACAGTACCCAGGCCGCCTCGCGTTGCTCGGCGCCGCCGATGCCACCTTGCAGACCGCACCACCCGGAGGAACACCGTCAAGAAATTTGACGGCAGCCTGGCCAGGTACGGCCAGGAAGACCCTGACGGTCAGCCAGTTCGCTTGGCCGGTGCGTAGTTCGGCCGCCCCAGCCCGAGTGCCTGCTGCGCGATCATGTTCCGGAACACTTCAAGGGTGCCGCCGTAGATACCGGTCGGACCGGCCAGCCGGAAGATGTACTCGGCGGCGCCGTCGGCGGCCGCGCCCCGCGTCCCCACGGGCAATGCGCCCGCCGATCCGACGATGTCCATGAGATCCGGGGATACCTCGCGCATGGTCTGGGCGATCGCGACGCGCCCGTACATGTCGGGGCTGCTCAGCGCCGCTTCCAGCCGGGCGATGCCCCGGCCCAGCCGATAGCGCGACGCCGCGTCGTCAGGGGCGACGGCGGCCACGCGATCGACCGCCTCGGCCATGAGGTTGATGTGCTCGGTCATGGTGGCGAGCTTCTGCAGGCCGCGGGTCTCGCGTTCGAACGTGCCGTGCTCGAGCTCGAGGGCACCGCGCAGCACCGTCCAGCCGCCGTTCACCTCACCGACGCGGTACCGGTCGCTGACCCGGACGTCGCTGTAGTAGGTGATGTTGGTGCGGTCTCCGTCGACGGTGCGCAGCGGCTGGATCTCGACGCCGGCGGATTCCAGCGGCACCAGGAACATCGTGAGGCTCTTGTGCTTCGCCGCGGCCGGGTCGGTGTTGGTCAACAGGAACACGTACTGAGCGTTGTGCGCATTCGAGGTGAACATCTTTGAGCCATTGATAATCCAGCTCTCGCCATCCCGCACCGCCCGGGTCTTGCAGGTCGCGACGTCAGACCCGCCCTCGGGTTCGGTGTAGCCCAGGCACAGCCGCAAGCTCCCGTCGAGGACACCCGGCAGCACCTCGTCCAAAAGCTCGGCGGAGGCGAACTTCTCCACCGTGTTGGCGACCATCGCGGTGGTTCCCCAGTGGAACCACGGGGTGTGGGCCCGGCCGATCTCCAGTTCCCAGATCCGGCGCCGGACCGCGCTGAACCCGCCGTCGGCCTCGGCCTGGTAATCACCGGCCAGGTACCCGGCCGCACCTAGGGCCAGATGCACTGTCTCGTCGAAGTTCTCACCTGTCTCGCGGTCACGCTCGATCACCTCGTCGGTGACGACCCGGGCCAGAAACGCCCGTAGCTCATCGCGGAAGGCCAGGTCCTCCTCGGACAGCTCGACATGGGAGAAATCCACCAGCACACCGTGACACTTCTAGACTCATTTGTAAATGAGGTCTCGCCACTTCGACGCCGCCGGCAGAAATCATTCACGATGGAGACCTCACAAATCTCGGCCAGGGAGCGTCTACAGGGTGTGACAGCCAAACCGCCTTTCGAGACCGTGGTTCGCGACCACGGCCCCACCGTCTATCGGGTGTGCTGCGCCATCGTCGGCGCGCACGACGCCGACGACGCCTGGTCGGAAACGTTCCTGGCGGCGTTGAAGGCCTACCCCGACCTCCCCGCCGATGCCAATTTCGAGGCCTGGCTGGTCACCGTCGCGCACCACAAAGCCATCGACATCACCCGGACCCGAACGCGCCAACCCATCCCGACCGACGTCGTCCCCGAAACATCGAGCCCCCGCACGGCCGAGAACTTCGACGACCTGGCCGCCGCGGTCGACAGGCTTCCCCACAAACAGAAACACGCGGTCGCCTACCACTACCTGGCCGGCCTGCCCTACGACGAAATCGCCGAAATCCTCGGCGGCAGCGCTGCGGCCGCACGCCGCGCCTCCAGCGACGGGATCGCCACGCTACGACGCACCTACCTCACCGAACTCACCGAGGTCGACGCGCCCAGGAAAGGAGAGACCAATGAGTAACGACGACGGCATCGTTCGCGAGCTGGCCCGAATCACCCAACCCGGCCCCGGCAAGCTGGCCGAGTTGCACCACCGACTCGCGGCCGCCGCCCAGCGCGACGATCTCCTCGACATCGCCTACCGCACCGTCGACACCCCCGTCGGGCCGCTGCTGCTGGCGGCCACCGAGCAGGGCCTGGTCCGCGTCGCCTACGCCCGCGAAGACCACGACACCGTGCTGCAGCACCTCGCCGACGAGGTGAGCCCGCGCATCCTGCAAGCACCCGCCCGCCTCGACACGGCGGCCCGCGAACTCGACGAGTACTTCGCCCGCGCGCGACGCACCTTCGACCTGCCGCTGGACTGGCGGCTCGCCGCCGGATTCCGCAGCACAGTGCTGCATCACCTGCCCGAGATCGACTACGGGCAGACCGCCAGCTACGCCACCGTCGCGGCCCTGGCCGGCAGCCCCAAAGCGGTACGCGCTGTGGGGACGGCCTGCGCGAAAAACCCACTGCCCGTTGTCATCCCCTGCCATCGCGTCGTCCGCAGCGACGGTGCGATGGGCGGCTACCTCGGCGGCCCGGAGGCCAAGCGCCTGCTGCTCGACCTGGAGGCGGCGGCATGAACGGCACGAATGCCTGGCAGCAGCGGGTAGATCTCATCGACTGGAGCCGTGTCGGCGATGAACTCGACAACACGGGATGTGCGCTGACCGGGGCACTGCTGACTCCGGCGGATGCCGCCGACATCGTCGCGCTCTACCCCGAGGTGGCCCGGTTCCGATCGACGATCGACATGGTCCGCTACCGGTTCGGCGAGGGCCAGTACCGCTATTTCCGGCAGCCCTATCCGCCGGCCGTGACAGCACTGAAGAAGGCGCTGTATCCCCACCTGCTGCCGATCGCCCGCACGTGGTGGGCTCGGCTCGGCCGCGAGGCACCGTGGCCGGATGACTTCGACGACTGGCTGCGGATGTGTCATGAGGCCGGTCAGACCAAGACGACGGCGATCCTGCTGAAATACGGTGCCGGGGACTGGAATGCGCTGCACCGCGACCTCTACGGCGAGTTGATCTTCCCCCTACAGGTCGTGGTCAATCTGACCGACCCGGACGTCGACTACACCGGCGGCGAGTTCCTGCTTTACGAACAACGACCCCGCGCACAATCGCGCGGTACCGCCACTGTCATCCCCCATGGGCACGGCTTGGTATTCACCACCCGCGACCGACCGGCCAAGTCGGTACGGGGCTGGTCGGCGGCACCCATCCGGCACGGTGTCTCGACGGTCCGTTCCGGGACCAGGTTCACCCTGGGCCTGGTCTTCCATGACGCGGCATGAGTCTGTACACCCTGATCGGCGCCGACGGTCATCCCCATCGCAGCAACACACCGGGAACCGTTGGGGGACACCGCGGTAGCAAGATCTACGGCTGCCTCGACTGCCCGTCGGCCCTGCGCGCCATCGCTGCCGGCGGCTACGTCAGACACAGGGTGTTCTTCGCCGACGCGCAGGCCGCTGTATCGGCGGGGTACCGCCCGTGCGCCGTGTGCCTGCCCGACGCCTACCGGCAGTGGAAGGCCGCGGGGTCTAGCTCGTAGGCACCGGGATCGCCGCCGTGTCGTCATCATCCGCACGGGGCACCTGTCGCGGCGCCGGCTTGCGGAAGTGGTTGTCCCCGCGGGGATACACCACCTGCGGCCACCAGAACCAGCGGCCCAGCAACGTGGCGATCGACGGCATCAGCAGCGACCGCACGATCAACGTGTCCAGCAGCAGGCCGATCGCGATCGTCGACCCCATCTGGGCCAGCACGACGAGGTCACTACCCAGCATGGCCGCCATGGTCGCCGCGAACACCATGCCCGCCGAGGTCACCACGCCGCCGGTGCCACCCATCGACCGAATGATGCCGGTCTTGAGCCCCGCGTGGATCTCCTCTTTGAACCGGGAGACGAGCAGCAGGTTGTAGTCCGATCCGACCGCCAACAGGATGATCACCGACATCAACATGACCAGCCAGTGGACATGGATCCCGAACAGATACTGCCACAACAACACTGAGATGCCGAATGACGCCGCGATCGAACTGGCTGCCGTTCCCACGATCACCAGGGCCGCCACGGCGCTGCGAGTCAGGATGAGCATGATGATGAAGATCAGCGTCAACGCCGACACCACGGCGATCATCAGGTCGTAGCGGGCTCCGTCGCTCATGTCCTTGTAGGTGGCCGCGACGCCGCCGAGGTAGATCTTGGCGTCCGACAGCGAGGACATCTTCAGGCCCTCCTGCGCAGCGGTGCGCTCGGCATTGACCCGCGCGATACCCTCCGGCGTCGCCGGGTCGGTCTGGTGGGTGATGAACATCCGCGCCGACTTGCCGTCGGGCGAGAGGAACATCTTCAGGCCACGCTCGAAGTCCGGGTTCGTGAACGCCTCCGGCGGCAGATAGAACAGGTCGTCGTTCTTGGCCTGATCGAAGCTCTCCCCCATCGCCAGCGCGGTGTCGTTCATCGCCTGCATCTGGTCCAGCAGCGCTTTCTGCGAGTTGTACGACGCCAGCGACAGGTCCCTGCTGGTTTTCATCGACGCGATCGTCTGAGGAAGCAGCGCAGTCAGTTTCGGAGCGAGGTCCGCCAGTTGATCGGTGTTGAGCTGCACCGACGAGGTCTTGTCGGTCAGCTCATCGATCCCGTCGAGGGCATCGAAGACCGACCGTGCCGCCGAGCACATCGGGATGTCGAAGCAGTGCGGTTCCCAGTAGAAGTAGTTGCGCATGGGCCGGAACTGGTCATCGAAATTCGCGATGTTGTCCCGCATCTTCTTGGTGACCTCGAGTAGCTCCTGCGACTTGGCCGCCGAGTCCTGCGTGAGCTTGGTCTGTTGAAGGGACAGCTGGTACTGCTGCTCCAGAATCGAGATCGAGACGTTCGTCGCGTCGATCATCTTGAGCTGGTTGTCCAATTGATCCCGCTGGAACGGCAGGTTCAAATTGCTGGTCTGGCCCTGGATGGCGGTCTGGAACGGAATCGAGCTGTGCTGGATCGGGATACCCAGGGGGCGGGTGATGCTCTGCACCATCGCGATGCCCTCGGTACGCAGCACGTTCTTCGCGACGCGGTCCAGCACCAGCATGTCGGCGGGATTGCGCATGTCATGCGTCGATTCGACCATCAGGATGTCAGGATTCATCCGGGCCTGGCTGAAATGCCGGTCGGCAGCGGTGAATCCAACGTTCGCCGGCGCATCGGCCGGCAGATACCAGCGGTCGTTGTAGGCGGGTTTGTAGCCGGGGACGGCCACCACACCGATCAGCACCACGAACGCGCTGGCCACCAGGACCGGTGCGGGCCAACGGACCACCGTGGTGCCGACCTTGTACCAGAACCGGCCCTTGGCCACCTTTTTCGGCTCGTACAGGCCAACTTTGCTGCCCAGGTACAGGACCGCGGGGCCCATCGTGACAGCGGACGCCACGACGACGATCATGCCGATGGCGACGGGGGCGCCCATGGTGCTGAAGTAGGGAAGCCGCGCGAAGCTGAGGCAGTAGGTGGCCCCGGCGATAGTCAGGCCCGACCCGATGATGACCGGGGCGACGGACTTGAACGTGGCGTAGTAGGCGTCTTCTCGGTCCAGCCCCTGGCTACGGTCCTCACGGTAGCGGCCGAAGATGAAGATGCCGTAGTCGGTCGCGGCGGCGATGGCCAGCATCGTGAGGATGTTGCCGGCGAAGGTTGTCAGCCCGAACACGTCATGGCTGGCCAGAACCGAGACCAAGCCGCGCGACGACAACAGCCCCACACCGGTCAACAGCAACTGCACCAACGTGGTACGGATCGACCGGTAGACGATCAGCAGCATCACCGCGATAGCGATCAGCGTGTAGAGGGTAATCGTGGCCAAGCTCGCGTTGCCGATGACGTGCAGATCATCGGTCAGCGCCGCCGGACCCGCGACGTAAGCCTGCACGCCCGGCGGGGCCGGGGTTTCCTTGATGACCTCGCGGACCTTCTCCACGCCTTCGTTGGCGAGGGTCTGCCCCTGCTCGCCTGCGAGGTTCAACATCACGTAGGACGCTTTGCCATCGGCGCTCTGCGCCCCGGCCGCGGTGAGCGTGTCACCCCAGAAGTCTTGGATGTGCTGGATGTGCTCGGGATCCTCACGCAGCTTGCGGATGATCTCGTCGTAGTACTTGTGCGCGTCGGGGCCCAGCGCCCGGTCGCCCTCCACCACGATCATGACCGTGCTGTTGGAATCGAACTCCTGGAAGTTCGCGCCCATGCGCTTCATGGCGATCATCGACGGCGCATCCTCGGGCGCCATCGGCGCCGAGTGGAGTTCGCCGACCACCTCGAGCTGCGGCGCGATGACGTTCACGACGACGGCGAAGGCGATCCAGAACAGCACCACCGGAATGGACAGGATTCGCAGCATGTGGGCGAAGTAGGGGCGGTGACCCCGATCGTTCTTGGCGTGGGCAGCTGTGGAAGACGTCATGCGGACTTCACCAGGCAGTAGGTCTGGGGTTTGATCCCATTGGCTGATTGCTCCTCCCGGACAGCGCCGTTCACGGTGACGCGGCAACCGATTTCGCTACCGTCGCCCAGGGCCATGAGGTTGGCACTCACGGTGGGCAACGTGGTCGACAAGGTCACCGACCACGGCAGCGACGTAGTCACGGAATGCACCTTGGCGTCCGGGTCGAAATAGCTGATCTGAGCGGTCGACCCGGGCGGCCCGTACACGTCGTACACCAGGACCTTCGGATTGAACTGAACGATCTCGATGCCGGCGCCGGCGTTCGCGTTGAGGTCTTCGGAGCCAAACATCCGATGCAGGCGCGAGACCACGAGACCCGACACCGCAAGCACGACGACCAGAACCAACGGAATCCACGCGTGTTTCAACACACGACGAGCTCCCCGACCAGGACTCACCGATACCTCCCGACGATTACCCGAACCCGCCGAAGGCGATGACCCGCCCCGGCGATCGGCGAATTAGTTCGAATAACTATGTACAGCGGAGACAAACGTTACACCGGTCCACAACCCGTCGCAGCAGTGACCTATTTCCTGTGAACTTGCTGAAAGAAAGCTTGGTGCACCAGCTTTGGTCATGCGGCCCAACATTTGTCGGCATCCCTGCCCGCCGGCCATTTGGTATCAGCTACCTAGATCGACTATTATTATTCATAGATATTCTATGTATTAGTTGGGAGGTTGTCTGAGGTTGGACAACGACACGGACCCACGGTCCGACAGTCAAGACGCCACTCGGTTCGTCAACACGGTACTGCCCTGCATCGAGCAGATCCGGGGTCGTGCGCGGCGACTGACCCACAACACGTTTGACGCCGAGGACCTGATACAAGAGACAATGCTCAAGGCCTACAGCGGATTTCACACCTTTCAGCCGGAGTCGAACGCCCGCGCCTGGCTCTTCCGGATCATGTACAACAACTGGGTCAACGCTTACCGCACGCGTCAACGGGGCGTGGCCGAGCAGCTCTGTGAGGATTTCACCGATTGGCAGATGTCCGCCGAGGCCCGCCACACCTCTTCAGGCCTGCGGTCAGCCGAAGTGGAAGCCCTCGAGTCCATACGCGATGACGAGGTCGCCGATGCGCTTTGCGCCATACCGGCAGTCAACCGCGTGACGGTATATCTCGCCGATGTGGAAGGCTATCCCTACCGCGAAATCGCCTCTCTGATGGGAACTCCCATCGGAACCGTGATGTCGCGGCTAGCACGTGGCCGCCGCCGATTGCGCGAGCTACTCAGTGACGTCGCCAAGGACCGGGGCATCATCCGTCTCCCAGCAAACGGCGCTGGCCCGTTGCCGCAATCGACCCGATAGCCAAGGCCAAGCTTTGTACGCGAATCAGGCTGCGGTGCAGGGCAGTCGATCGCAGTCGAACCCGCCGGCCACGCCGGCGTCAATGAGCCGGGCACGGAGATTTCGCCGCCCCCGATGCAATCGCGACATCACCGTCCCCACCGGAATCTGCAGGATCTCGGCGATCTCCTTGTACCGGAATCCTGCAACGTCGGCGTAGTAGACGACGATGCCCTGCGATTCCGGCAACGCCCGCATGGCCTCACGCACGTCGTTATCGCCCAGCGATTCCAGCGCCGCCAGTTCGGCCGAGACCACGCCCAACGGGAACCGTAGGGCCACCTCCGCGAGTTGCGCGTCCGTGAGTTCGTCGGCGAAGACCTCCTGCGGGCGCCGCTGCGCAGTCCGGTACGAGTTGATCCACGTGTTCGTCAGAATCCGGAACAGCCAGGCGCGGATGTTGGTGCCGTCCCGGTACGTGTGAAAACTGCTGTACGCCTTGACCATCGTCTCCTGAACCAGGTCTTCGGCGTCGGGCACGTTGCGCGTGTAACGACGCGCGGCCGCGAAAAGCTGGTCCACCAACGGCAGTGCATCGCGCTCGAACCGCTCCGCACGACAATCGTCAACACTCATGTGCACGCCCGTGCTCATCGGCATGGCCCCCGCTCCCGCCACTGCTCATATCGCTGGCCTCAAACACTTCGCCACTCGAAACTATTCGGCGCCGCAGCCGACCCCCAGGGGGATTACCCCCAGGTTCGGGGCGGTTTTCCACACCCCAGCGGTCGTGCCGAACTCTCATGCACGCAGCATGACACCTCAACCCAAGTTGAGGTCAAACGATTTTTCGTCGCCAATCTCTTTGCGGCTGTTGCACTTCAGCGCCCCGATATTGACTCCACGGCAGATTGTTCCGACGGCGGTGTGCTCAGCAGGTTTCCTGCCCGGCGGGATCGAACCGGCCGTCACGCACGCGTCCACGTCGTTCATCGGCGATACGCCGGGAAACCCGGCGGCTCCCGCTTTAGGCTCATCGCTTATGAATCGAGTCGATCGCTTCTTCGAGATCTCAAGCCGTGGTTCAACGGTCCTTTCCGAGATCCGCGGAGGCCTGGTCACCTTCATCGCGATGGCCTACATCATCGTGCTGAACCCGGTCGTCCTCTCCGGCTCCGCCGACGTCGCGGGCAACAAGCTGCAGTTCGCACAAGTCTCGGCCACCACCTGCCTGGCGGCGGGCGTGATGACCATCCTGTTCGGGATCATCGCGCGGCTGCCGTTCGCGTTCGCCGCGGGACTGGGCATCAACTCATTTCTCGCCACGACCGTGGTGGGCACGGTCACCTGGCCCGAAGCAATGGGCCTGGTGGTCATCGACGGCCTGATCATCGTGGCGCTGGCGGCCAGCGGGTTCCGCCGTCTGGTGTTCGACGCCGTCCCGATGCAGCTCAAACTCGCGATCACCGCGGGCATCGGCCTGTTCATCTTGTTCATCGGACTGGTCGACGCCGGATTCGTCGGCTCGACCGGCCTGCCCTCTCCCCCGGTCGGGCTCGGCACCGGTGGCGTCGGCTCCATCAACACCGTGCCCACGGTCGTGTTCGTATTCACCCTGCTGGTCACCGGCATCCTGGTGGCCCGGAAAGTTCGCGGCGGCATCCTGATCGGCCTCGTCACCGGCACCGTGGTGGCCGTGATCGTCGAGGCGATCTGGCACCTCGGCTCGGCACAGGACAAGACCGGCGGTTGGGGTCTGTCGGTACCGAGCCTGTCCGGCTCACCGTTCGCACTGCCCGACTTGTCTCTCGTCGGCGACGTCAGCCTCGGTGCCTTCAGTCGGATCGGCGCACTCGCCGCGATCATGCTCGTGTTCACGCTGGTGTTCGCCAATTTCTTCGACGCCATGGGAACCATGACGGGGCTGTCCCGGGAGGCCGGCCTGTCCGACGCCCAGGGCAACTTCCCGCGGCTGAAATCAGCCCTGATCGTCGAAGGCGCCGGTGCCGTCGTCGGCGGCTCCTCATCGGCATCGTCGAACACCGTCTTCATCGAATCCGGCGCGGGCATCGAGGAGGGCTCCCGCACCGGGTTCGCCAACCTCATCACCGGTGCGCTGTTCCTTGCGGCCATGTTCGTTGCCCCGCTGGCCTCGATCGTGCCCACCGAGGTCGCGGCCGCGGCCCTGGTGATCGTCGGCGCCATGATGGTGTCGCAGCTGCGTCACATCGATCTGTCGGAGTTCTCGGTGGCCCTGCCAGTGGTGCTCACCGTGGCCACCATGGCCTTCAGTTATTCGATCGCCAACGGCATCGGTGTCGGCTTCGTGGCCTGGGCGGTATTGCGGTCAGCCGCGGGCAAGGCCCGCGAGGTCAGCCCGCTGCTGTGGATCGTGGCGGCCGGCTTCATCCTCTACTTCGCCCGCGGCTGGATCGAGTCGCTCATCGGCATGTAGGGGCCGGTAGCCTTCACGGTCATGGGGATGACGTCGCCGATCAGTCACTTGCCCGAAGAGAGTCAGCAGTGAGCGCCGGCTTGTTCGGATTGCTCGACGACATTGCCGCGCTGGCGCGGCTGGCGGCGGCTTCGATCGACGACATCGGTGCAGCCACGGGCAAGGCGACCGCCAAGGCCGCCGGCGTGGTGATCGACGACACCGCGGTGACGCCGCAGTACGTACACGGCATCTCCGCTGACCGTGAGCTGCCGGTCATCAAGCGCATCGCGATCGGCTCGCTGCGCAACAAAATCCTGTTCATCCTGCCCGCGGCGCTGCTGCTCAGCCAGTTCGCGCCGTTTTTGCTGACGCCGATCCTGATGCTGGGCGCGACGTACCTCTGTTTCGAAGGCGCCGAGAAGGTCTGGGGACGGTTCATCGGCCACGGCGGACACGACGCCGACGGCCAGCCCGCCACGGCGGTCGGTGGCGACGCCGAGAAGTACATGATCACCGGCGCGATCCGCACCGACTTCATCCTGTCCGCCGAGATCATGGTGATCGCACTCAACGAGGTCGCCGATCAGACCTTCTGGCCTCGACTGATCATTCTGGTGATCGTCGCGCTGGTGATCACCGCCGCGGTCTATGGCGTGGTGGCCGGCATCGTCAAGATGGACGACATCGGCCTGCTCCTGGCTCAACGCTCGTCGCGGATAGCGCAGAAGATCGGGCGCGGCCTGGTCGCCGGGATGCCCAAGCTGCTGTCGGCCCTGTCGACGATCGGCACAGTCGCGATGCTCTGGGTCGGTGGACACATCCTCCTGGCCGGCACCGACACCCTGGGCTGGCACACGATCTACGGCCTGGTCCACCATGCCGAGGAAGCGGTGCGGCATGCGACCGGCAGTACCTTCGGCGGTCTGCTGGCCTGGCTGACCAACACCGCCGCGTCGGCCGTGATCGGCCTGGTGGTCGGCACCGTGGTCGTGGGGATCATGCACGTGCTGCCGTTCGGCAAGAAGGACAAGCACGACGCTTCTGCGTGATGCTCTACGCGTCGATTTCTACCGCAGGACGGCTATCCAAGTGAGTCCGGCAGCCGTGGCGTATAGAAGGACGCCGCGCAGGTGCGAAAGTCAGCGCATCGCATAACCGCAGAACGTGAAAATGACTGCCGCAGAGCCGATTTGGCAGTTCCACTGGGTTGCCGGGCGGCGGCTGCGGTTCGTCGGCCATCCGGTGACCGCTTCGCGGAGAAGATTCACCGGACAAATATTTTTTGGGTCAATGCGTTTCGACGTGCCATACTGGACACGGACGTGCAACGTACGTCCAGTTTGAACAATGAGAGAAGCAAAAATATGGCACAGGGAACTGTGAAATGGTTCAACGGCGAAAAGGGCTTCGGCTTCATCGCTCCTGACGGCGGCGCACCCGATGTCTTCGTCCACTACTCCGAGATCACCGGCGGTGGTTTCCGGTCGCTCGAAGAGAACCAGCGCGTTGAGTTCGAGATCACTCAGGGAGCCAAGGGCCCCCAGGCAGTGGGAGTTACTGCGGTCTAAACCGCTCTAAGACCTGACTATGGGCTGGTACGGATTAATTTCCGTACCAGCTCATTTTGCATTTCACACCGGTGCGTCCTGGATCCGCCCCAACCAACTGGCAGATTCGGTCTGGGCCGCGCGCAGTACGCAATCCGCGGTCTCGAACAACGGCGTGCGCCTCACCGTTTCCTCCACAGACATCGCCGCTGCACAGCGCATCACCAGCGCTCCGAGCGCAGCCGACGTCTTGCACGGGACGACAAGGAGTTTCACGCATTCGCTCCGGCCTGTCACCAACATCAACCGGGGACGACTCAGCGTCATCCCTTGCGCCCACCGATTGCCGGTGACGATCGTGTTGAGGTCCAACTGCCCCTCAGCGGCTGACCAGTTGATGCGGATGTCGACGACTTCCCCGATCGATCGATGAAGGGCGCCAACAAGTTCGGGCAATTCAGCGGCGACGGAGGCGGTGTGCGGCCACCACGCTCCGTCAATGTCGGCGCCCAATTGCCTGGCGAGCGCAAGCCGGACGGGACTGGCCAGTCGCCGTGTCCCGTTCAGGCCGTTCACGATGACTGCGCATCTGCACGGGGCGTGGGCCGATCCGAGGGCTGGTCCGAGAAAACCAACTCGGGCGGCGGTTCAACCGCGCCCTCGACATCCGGCATCGGTTGTTGCTGCTCCGGGTGCGAAAACAGTGCGGACGATTCCATAAGAGTGTCCTTGAAAGGTGCGGGACGACCGCACTGGTATTGGATAGCAAGCGATGGTTAATCACCGGCTGACGGTTCAACATCGAAGTCGTGACTGTCATTCGCCACGGCTGACCAACTGATGTATCCGGCCTAATCACAACCTACACCCGACGAGTGATGTCCTCGCTGCCCAGTGCCCGGATGCCACCGCTACCGGTCGCGTACGGCGGGCAGGATCAGGGTGTCGATGACGTCCCGGATGAACTTCGCGTCGATGCTCTGACCGCTGATCACCCGCATCAGGCACATGCCGGTCATCACGTCGGCAACCAGAGACCAGTCCCGGTCGGGTGCCACCTCACCACGGGCAGCAGCCTGTTGCAGGATGGCCGTCACCACGCGCCGGCCTTTGAGCAGCATCAGATCGTCGAGGGCCGAGGCGAGGTGCGGATCATGGCTGGCCTCAACCGCGGCCCGCAGTACCAGATCGTAGGAGAAGTGCTCCTCGTCGTTGCGCACCGCACGGCGCACGATCTCGTCGAAATCACCTTCCAGACTGCCGGTGTCGGGCGCATCGTTGCTCATCAGGTCAGGCCGCCAATAGACGAGCGCATCTGTGATCAATGCGGCCTTCGATGACCAGCGACGGTAGATCGCCGCCTTGCCGACACCGGCTCGCGCGGCGATGTCGTTCATGTTGGTGTTGACGTAGCCGTTCTCGGCCAAGGCGGCCAATGCGGCATTGAGAATCGCGGGATCACGCGATCGGTCGAGCCGACCATCGGTGCGCCGGCGCAGTTTCGACTCCGCATCGCGCGCGCTGTCCGTGTCACTCACGACACTCACTTCCCTCACACTGTGGTTACCGGGATCGCAGCGGTCTTGTCGTCGTCGGGGTCGCCCGCCGGTGTCGGTTCGGCGGCGCTGCGGCCCTGCCTGGTGATCTCAAAGGTGTTGAGCGGCCACCAGAACCAACGCCCCAGCGCCGCGGCGATCGAGGGGGTCATGAACGAGCGCACGATCAGCGTATCGACGACCAGGCCGATACCGATCGTCGTACCCAGCTGGCCGATCACTCGCAGATCGCTGACGATCATCGACGCCATGGTGAAGGCGAACACCAGCCCCGCCGCGGTGACGACCCGTCCGGTGGCCCCCACCGCACGGATGATGCCCGTGTTGAGCCCGGCATGTATCTCCTCCCGGAGACGGGAGACCACAAGCAGGTTGTAGTCCGAACCCACCGCCAGCAGGATCACCATAGACAACGGGATCACGATCCACTGCACGCCCAGCCCGAGGATGTCCTGCCACAGCAGCACAGACAAGCCGCATGCGGTGCCCAGAGACGCGGCCACGGTGCCGACGATCACCAAGGCGGCCACCACACTTCGGGTGATGATCAGCATGATGGCGAAGATCAGGATCATCGACGCGATGATCGCGATCATCAGGTCGGTTTTGACGCCGTCCTGCATATCGGCGTACATCGACGCGGTGCCGGCCAGCGACACCTTCGCATTGGCCAGCGGAGTGCCCTTGACCGCGTCGGCGACAACGTCTTTAAGGTCGCGGACGTGGGCGATGCCCTCGACCGAAGCCGGGTCACCCTGATGGGTGATGATGTAGCGGACCGCTTTGCCGTCCGGCGATACGAACATCTTCAACCCCCGCTCGAAGTCGGGGTTCTGGAACACATCCGGTGGCAGGTAGAAGAAGTCGTCGTTCTTGGCCTGATCGAAGTACAGGCCGATCTCCGTGGCACCCTTGGCCAGTTCTTGTTGCTGAGCCTGGGTACCAGCCATCACGCTGTGGGTCGCGATCATGAAGTCGCGCATCCGCGACATCGAGTCGATGGTGGTCCTCAGCACCGGCAACATCTGCGGCATCAGCTGATCCATGCGGTCCATATCGGCGGTCAGACCCTGCATTTCGTCAGTGAGCTTGTCGATGCCGTCCAAGGTGTCGAAGATCGACCTCATCGACTGGCAGATCGGGATGTCGAAGCAGTGCGGCTCCCAGTACAGGTAATTACGGAGTGGCCGGAAGAAATCGTCAAAATTGGCGAGGTTGTCGCGCATCTCTTGGGTCGCTGCCAACATGTCGTGGGTCTTGCCGACCATGCTGTGCGTGGTCGCCACAAGCTCGGATGTGATCGCGTACATGCGTTCCATGCTGGCGACGGTCCGGCCCATCTCGTCGGCCTGCTCGAGCATCTGCGCCGAGTTGTCGTTGTTGAACTTCGCGCCCTGCAGAGTTCCGGCGTTCTGAGCACCGAGCAGGAACGGGATGGAGCTGTGCTCGATGGGTGAGCCCAGCGGACGGGTGATGGTCTGCACCCGCTCGATACCGCGCATGTGGACAACGCCCTTGGCGACCCGGTCGATCACCAGCATGTCGGCCGGGTTGCGCAGGTCATGGTCGGCCTCGAGCATCAGCAGTTCGGGGTTCATCCGGGCCTGCGAGAAGTGCCGATCGGCCACCCCCATAGCGAGGTTGGCCGGCATGTCGGCCGGGGTGAACTTCTGGTCGTTGTACTGCGGCACGTAGGTCAGCAGGCTGACGAAGCCGATGATGGCGATCAGGCTGGTGACAAAGATGATCGGGATGGGCCAACGCACCACGGACGTACCGACTTTGCGCCAACCCTTGGTGGACAGCTCCCGCTTGGGATCGAGCAGACCGAACTTCGAAGCGATGGTCAAGACTGCCGGGGCCAGCGTCAGGGCGGCCGCGATGATCACCAGGATCGCGATGGCGCAAGGCAGACCCATCGTCTGGAAGTACGGCAGCGTGGTCATGGTGAGGCACATGCACGCACCCGCGATGGTCAACCCCGAACCCAGGATGACGTGCGAGACACCGTGATACGCGACGTAGAACGCGTCTTCTTTCCCGAGGCCTTTCGATCGCTCCTCGTGATATCGACCGAGGAGGAAGATCACGTAATCCGTTCCCGCAGCCAGGGACAACATGGTCACCATACTCACCGCATACGGGGTCAGGCCGATGATGTTCACATATCCCGCAGCCGCGGTAACGCCCTGTGCGGCAAAGAGTTCCAGGCCGATGATGACCATCGAGACGAGCATCGTCACGATGGATCGATAGATGAACAGCAGCATCACGATGATGACGGCGACCGACACCAACTCCATGGTCGCCATACTTTGATGCCCGGCGACCTGGGTGTCGGCGTTGAGCACGGTGTTGCCCGCGACGTGGGCTTTGATGCCCGGCGGTGCGGGTACCGAGGCGACGATGTCGCGCACCGCGGCCACCGACTCGTGGCTGGCGCTGGTGCCCTGGGAACCGTTCAGGAAGATCTGCACATAGGCCGACTTGCCGTCGACGCTCTGTGAGCCCGCCGCCGTCAGCGGGTCGCTCCAGAAATCCTGGACGTTCTGCACATGCTCGCGATCAGCCTCGAGCTTGGCGACGATCTCGTCATAGAACTTGTGGGCTTCATCGCCGAGTTTGTCGTCGCCCTCCAACACGACCATCGCCGAAGAGTCGGAGTCGTATTGCTGAAACACCTTGCCGATGTTCAGCATCCCTTGATAGGACGCTGAATTCGTCGGGCTGAGCGGCACCTGCCGGGCTTCCGCGACTTTGTCGAGCGACGGGACGAGTGTGCCCAGTGCGACCACCACAAGCACCCAGAACACGACGATGGGCAGCGAGAAGATCCGGACCATGTGGCCGATGAACGGCCGATGGGGCTTCGAGTGCGAGTTGCTCATACGGATTTCACCAAGCAGTAGATGAACGGTTTGACGGTGTCGTTGCTCGCCCGGTCGTCGCGGACCTCGCCGTCGACCGTCACCCGGCACCGAAGATCGCTGACGTCACGGTCTCCCTGGGCCATGATGTTGGCCGACATCGACGGCAGCGTCGTCACAATCGTGAACGACCACGGCAACGGGGTGTTTTCGATGAGGTGGGGTTGGCCGTTCTCATCGAGGTAGTTGAGATTCGCGGTTCCGCCGGAACCGGTGACCTCGTAGGTGATGTGCTTCGGATTGAAGTTCGCGGTGATACCGGAGCCGTCTGCCGCCCTCGGATCGTGATGGTTGGACTCACGAATTCGAAGGATCGCGTACGCGCCCAGAGCGACGACGACCACCAGCACCAGCGGTATCCACGCTTTCTTGAGCAATCGGTACACCGTTGCGCCTCCCCGACGTGTCATCTGCCAGTTCACCTAGACGGAACTCAAGTTCCGCCTAAGAAGATGCTGAGTACTGTACTCGAGCCAAGCCCCGTGGACGACCGGTGCCTATCTGGCCAGGAACTGCTCGAGCCCGGCGATCACGATGTCGAGGTTGAAGTCGAAGTCCCCGGCGGCAGTCGCGTCGACGCCACGATCGGCCACCACACCACTGAGCAGCGGGAAGTCACTGGACGGCAGATCTTTCAGGGCGCGAACCACCTCGGGCGTCTGGTGGTGCAGCCGCGACTCCGCCGAGCCCAGCACGTCGTGCGCGGCTGACATCGCGAGCCCGGACACCAGAGTGAGCACGCGCCCGGCGTCGTCGGTACCGAATCCACCGTCGGCCAGGGCCCGCAGCACCTGCTCGGCCAGCGCGAGACTGGCCGCCCCACTCGGCCCCCGCAGCCGGAAACTCGTCGCCGTCACACCGAGTTTGAGCACGCCCTGGCGGATGGCATTGCCGTAGGCCCGCAGGACCTCCTGCCAGCTCGCGCCCTCGGGCAACCTGATCGAGCGCAACTCGGTCTCGAACAGATCGGCCACCACCAACTCGAGCAGGCCGTCACGGTCACCGACGTAGTAGTGCAGCGTGGTGCGGTCCACCCCGAGCGCATCGGCCACCGCCTGCATCGTCAACGCGCCCGGCGTAATGGCGCGCGCCGCGGCCACGATCTGCTGCTGATCGATACGGGGTGGACGGCCCCGCCCCCGGCGCGGCGCGTTTCCGGTGGTCACACCCCGAATTCTAGTTGTTTCGCCGCCCGTGTTCGGACCACTCTTCCTTTTTTCTCACGGTAGTGGAAAACTGCCCGAAACCGAGGAAGGAAGCCGCTGCGATGTCACAAACTTCTCCATACCGGGTTGTCCAGTGGACGACGGGAAACGTCGGCAAGAGTTCGGTGGCGGCCATCGCCCGCAACCCGACCCTGGAACTGGTCGGCTGCTACGCATGGTCGGCGGACAAGGCCGGCAAGGACGTCGGAGAGCTCGTCGGCATCGAGCCCCTCGGGGTGGCCGCCACGAATGACGTGCAGGCGCTACTCGCCCTGAAACCGGATGTCGTGGTCTACAACCCGATGTGGATCGACGTCGACGAACTCGTCGAAATCCTTTCCGCCGGGGTCAATGTCGTTGCGACCGCCTCATTCATCACCGGACACAATCAGGGCCAGGGCCGGGACCGGATCGTCGAGGCCTGCCGCAAGGGCGGCGCGACCATGTTCGGATCGGGCATCAGCCCGGGCTACGTCAACCAGCTGGCGATCGTGGCTGCCGGCATCTGCGACCGCGTGGACAAGATCACCGTCCACGAGGCCGCCGACACCACGTTCTACGATTCGCCGGAAACCGAGAAGCCGGTCGGGTTCGGCCTGCCCATCGATCATCCCGATCTACAGGCCTTGACCGCTCACGGCACCGGAGTCTTCGGCGAGGCGGTCCGGATGATCGGTGATGCACTCGGTATCGAATTCGACGAGGTCCGCTGCGATGCCGAATATGCCCAGACCACAGAGGATCTCGACCTCGGCTCGTGGACGATTCCGGCAGGGGGTGTGGCGGGCGTCTTCGTCAGCTGGAAGGGGATCGTCGGCGACACCACGCGCGTCGAGCTGACCCTGCGGTGGCGCAAAGGACAGACGCTGCAACCGGATTGGCAGATCGATCAGGACGGCTGGGTGATCGAGGTGGCCGGTCGCCCGACTGTGACGATGAAGGTCGGCTTCCTACCGCCGCCGGACTTCGAGGCGACCACGCTGGAGGAGTTCATGGTGCTGGGGCACATCATGACCGCCACTCCCCCGATCAACGCGATTCCCGCCGTGGTCAACGCCGCACCCGGCATCGTCACCTACAACGATCTCCCGTTGATCCTTCCGCGCGGAGTGGTGCCGGCGAGTCAGGGCTGACGCGCCCGGGCCGATGCCCGGCAGCCGACCTCTACGAGGTAGCCGTCGGGCATCCGGCAGATTACCGCTGGCCAGCCCGAGTCGTTTTGTAATACTAAACCAGAAGCCGGCATTGAACCCGGCCTACACAATGTAAGCACGCCCCCGATATCGCTGACACTTTGCAGCCTCCTCTGCACTCCGAGACACCACAGGATTGGCCCATCCGTCGAGAACGCAACCGACGGCATCGATCAACGACGATTGAGGAGAGCCAACCGTGGACTCGTTGCGCGCCAATCACATTGCGCCCGACATGCAAGATCAGCAGGCCGGGGTTGTGGTACCCGACCGGCTACTGGAGGTCACGGCGCTCAACGATCTGATGGGCGATGCGGTCACGGTGAACCTCGACTGGGCCGGCACCGATGACGGGCGGCTGAACTTCGCTCTCGCCGCCCTCGAGCCGGTTCCGCTGCGGCGGATGCTGCCCGCGCTGCAGAGCATGGACCTGGAGGTTCTCGAGGAACAGGCCGGCACCTGGACCCGCGCGGACGGCCGGGTGTGCCACGTGTATCAGCTGGTGTTGCACCCCGGTCCGGATGCGGTCGACGCGCTGGCCAAGCCACAGGACGGCATCACCGAGCGCATCCGCGAGACCTTCCAGGCGATGTGGGCCGGCCGGGTCGAATCGGACGGATTCAACGCGCTGATCCTGCGAGCCTCATTGAACTGGCGTCAGGTCAGTGTCCTGCGCAGCTACAGCCGCTACCTGAGGCAGCTGCCGTTGCCATACGGTCAGGCCCGCATCCAGCGGGTGCTCCTGGACAACCCGGACGCTGCCCGCGCCCTGCTGGCGCTGTTCGAGGCGCGGTTCGGCCAGACCGAGCAACCAGCCGACAGCCCCCACCGCGCCGCCCGTATCACCGAGGCCGAGCAGCGCGTGGCCGCCGAGATCGACCAGGTGCTGCACATCGATGCCGACCGGATCCTGCGCGCGTACCACAATCTGATGGGCGCCACCGTGCGCACCAACGCGTTCGCGCCCGACGCCCTCACGGTCTGGGCACCCTATCTGGTCCACAAGCTCGACGCCCAGTCCATCGACGAGCTGCCACAGCCGCGTCCCCTATCCGAGATCTTCGTCTACTCACCGGAATTCGAAGGTCTGCATCTTCGCTTCGGGCTGGTCGCCCGCGGCGGCCTGCGCTGGTCGGACCGCCACGACGACTACCGCACCGAGGTCCTGGGACTGGTAAAGGCACAGGCGGTCAAGAACGCGATGATCGTGCCGGCCGGCGCCAAGGGCGTGTTCGTCGTCAAGGCCCGGCCCGTCGCGGGTGAATCAGCCCGTGTGCAGGGCCTGCGGAGCTACCGACAGTTCATCGCCGCATTGCTCGACGTAGTCGACAAGAACGCCGACTCCGGCTCGGGCAGCGATCAGCGGCCCCGTTTCGGCGGCGTGGTGTGCCACGACGGACCCGACCCGTACCTGGTGGTGGCCGCGGACAAGGGCACCGCCTCGTTCTCGGATTCCGCCAACGCGGTGGCACTCGACCGCGGTTACTGGATGGGCGACGCCTTCGCCTCCGGCGGCTCAGCCGGCTACGACCACAAGGCCATGGGGATCACCGCCCGTGGCGCCTGGGTCAGTGGCGACACCCACCTCGCCGAACTCGGCATCGACTCCGAGGCCGACGAGTTCACCGCCGTCGGCGTCGGCGACATGAGCGGTGACGTCTTCGGCAACGGCATGCTGTTGCGCCCGGGTCTGCGACTGGTGGCCGCATTCGACCACCGGCACATCTTCGTCGATCCGCAGCCTGACACCGCGCGAGCCCGCAAGGAACGGCAACGACTGTTCGAACTGCCCCAATCATCGTGGGACGACTACGATCGCGCCGCGATCAGCCCGGGCGGCG
The DNA here is from genome assembly GCF_004762045.1 of Mycobacterium sp. DL99. GTDB lineage: Bacteria > Actinomycetota > Actinomycetes > Mycobacteriales > Mycobacteriaceae > Mycobacterium. Next base: position 623,910 of record NZ_SJOM01000007.1, on the reverse strand, counting down.
GGGTGTGGCCGCGGACCGCCAAGACCATCGCCACCACACCGGAAATGCGTGCGGCACTCGGCATCGCCGACGATGAGACCCGCCTGTCTCCCACCCAATTGATCAGCCATATCCTGCGCGCGCCGGTGGACCTGTGGTTCAACGGCGGAATCGGCACCTACATCAAGGCCGGCGACGAACAGCACTCCGACATCGCCGACAAGGTGAATGATCCGGTGCGGGTGGACGCCGGGGACGTCCGGGCCCGGGTGATCGTCGAGGGCGGAAACCTCGGGCTCTCCCAGCGCGCCCGCATCGAGTACGCCCGTCGCGGCGGCTTGGTCAACACCGATGCCATCGACAACGCGGCCGGAGTGGACTGCTCCGACCACGAGGTCAACATCAAGATCCTGCTGGACGCCGCCGCGCGGTCCGGCCTGATCAACGGCAGCGCCCGCAACCGACTGCTGGTCGATATGACCGACGAAGTGGCACAGCTCGTCCTGGCCAACAACCAGGCGCACAATCGTCTGCTCAGCGACGCCCGCTCGAACGCGGCCCAGATGGTCGACGTGCACGCCAGGATAACGGCAGATCTCGAGACGCGGCGCGGGTTGCACCGTTCCCGCGAGAACATGCCCAGCCCAGCGCAATTCGCTGACCTGGCCAAGGATGGTCGGGGCCTCACCGCTCCGCAACTGGCCACCTTGATGGCGCACGTCAAGCTCGACCTCAAGGCCGAACTGCTCAGTGGCGAGATGTTCGACGACCCATATTTCGTCGCGCTACTGAACCGGTACTTCCCGCCGACGTTGCGGCGCCAACTCGGTGAGCCACTGCCCGAGCATCCGCTGCGCCGGGAGATCATCACCACCTCGATCGTCAACCGCGTACTGGCCACCTCGGGGCTGACCTTCGCGTTCCGGCTCTCCGAGGAAACCGGCGCTGCCCCAGCCGATATCGTGCGGGCTCACGCCGTGGCGTCCGAGGTTTTCGACCTCGACACACTCTGGTCGGATATCTATGCCGCCGATCTCTCGCCCGCACTGACGAATGCCATGATCATCGAAGGCCGTCGCCTCCTCGACCGGGCCGCCCGATGGATTGTGCTCAACCGGCCGCAACCGCTCGACGTCGACGCCGAGATCACCCGATTCAGCAACCAGGTCGCGATGCTGCGCGGGCAACTCGGATCGATGCTGCGGGGCCAGGAGCGCGATGCCGTCTTGGCGGCGCACGACGACCTGGTGGCCCGCGACGTCCCGGCCGACATCGCCCGTCGGATCAGCGAATCCCTCTATGCGTTCAGCCTTCTGGACATCATCGAGGTCGCCCATGTCCACGGTGAGGACTCGGCTCAACTGGCCAGGATCTACTTCGAACTGTCGGACCGGCTGGGCGTGGACCGGCTGTTGCTGGCGGTGTCGTCGCTTCCCCGAGGTGGCCGCTGGCATGCACAGGCGCGGCTTGCCCTTCGGGAGGACCTGTACCGCTCATTGCGTGATCTCACCATCGACGTCACCAAGCACGGGGTCGAGGGGGACCAGGTCGCGAGCAGCATCCGCGACTTCGAGGCCTACAACCGGCCGCGGCTGGACCGGGCCAAGCGCACGCTGGACGAGTTCCTCGATTCCGACGCGCCCGATCTGGCGGTGTTGTCGGTGGCCTCGGCCCAGTTGCGCCGGCTCCATCGATGAACTGGGCTCAGCTCACTTTGATGATGGGATCGGCAGTCACGGGAAAGTTGACCGAGTTGGCGATGAAGCACATCCGGTGGGCTTCGTGATGTAGTTCGGTGGCATCACCGGCCCGCTCCGGGTCGGTGATGGTCACCTGCGGCCGTAGCGTGACGTCGGTGAAAACGCCGCTGCCCTCGGCGTTCTCACTCATGGTGCCCGCCGGCCGATCGCTGTAGGCGGTGACGATGATGCCCGCTTTGGCGCACAGGGCGAGATACCAGAGCATGTGGCACTGGGACAGGCTGGCCACGAGCAGCTCTTCGGGGTTCCAGCGCTGCGGGTCCCCCCGGAAGGCGGGATCGGCGCTGCCCGGGATCACCGGTTTGCCGGGCGTCTCGACACCGGACAAGTCGTGATCGCGGGCGTAGTCGCGGTAGCCGCTGGTGCCCGAACCGGTGTTGCCGGTCCACGTCACCTCGACCTCGTATCGGTGTGTCCTACTCATCGCCACCTCTCACTCCGTTGAATTCGCGCCAACCTCAACCGGCCCGTCCGCGCAGGGCCCCCGCCGCACCGCGAACCGCAGCCGTGATGGCCTCGACGGTGCGGCTGTCGAGCTTCCAGCACTGCCAGTACAACGGCACGTCCAGGTGTTGCTCGGTGATGCGGACGAAGTCGTCGTCGACCAGTTCCTCGGGGTACATCCCCCAGCCCAACCCGGCCCGCACCGCGGCGCCGAATCCCTCGGCGGTCGGGATGTAATGGATAGGCCTGAGGACATCCTTGCGGAACGCCTTGCGCACCAATTGATCCTGCAGCGCGTCATCGCGGTTCCAGGACAGCGAGGGCGCCGCCTCCGCGGCGTCGCAGGTGAATCCGTCGGGCAGGTAGTTCTGCACGTACTCCGCGCTGGCCACCGGCACGTAGCGCATCGCCCCCAACGGGTGCACTCGGCAACCCGGGACCGGGCGCCGCTCGGTGGTCACCGCTCCCATCACCACGCCTTCACGCAGCAGCCGCGCCGAGAGGTCTTGATCCTCGATCCTGATGTCGAACAAGAACTCGGCGGCCTGGGCGAATACGCCGGTGAACCAGGTCGCCATCGAATCGGCATTGACCGCCAGCGCGATCCTGGTGCGGTGCGCTGAGCCGCCACCCATCTCCGCAAGCGTCTCGGATTCCAACAGTGCCGTCTGAGCCGCCAGCCTCAGCAGTGGAATACCGGCAGCTGTTGCTGTGCAGGGTTTTTCGCGGACCACGAGCACCTGGCCGACACGTTGCTCCAGCGCCTTGATGCGCTGGCTGATCGCCGACGGGGTCACATGCAGACGCTGCGCGGCCGCGTCGAAGCTCCCCAGCTCGACCACCGCGGCGAAGGCAGCGAGCTGCTGGCCGTCGATCTGCACGCAACGATCCTAGTCGAGCAGGGCCTCGTCGCCGCGCAAACCGCCGCCCGTGAACCGGACGAGCTGGGCGACCCAACCCCGGTCGAGGCCGCCGGGCCCGAGGGGGCGTCCGTAAAGGGCCAGATCAGAACTGGCGAGCGCACCGATCATCGAAAAGATGGCAATTGTGCTGCGCTGCTGACCTTCTCTGGTCTGAATGTCCGGCACCGCACGACCTGCCGCGGCAAAGAACAACTCCGGCAGACTCGGCGCCCCCGCCAACTGGTCGAGCCAGATCTGGTCTTCATCCAAGGCCAGCTGATTCATCACCTTGAGCCAGCGCAATCCGCCAACCGGATCCTCGTCGAGCAGCCTGACGTAGGGCGCGATCAGCGCCTCCACGACGTCGTAGACACCAATCTCGTTCCCCGACTGAGCCACCCGCACGAGTTCCTGGACGACAGCATCGAACACGGTCAGGGCGCGCCGCCGGGCCACCTCCAGCACCAGGTCCCGCTTGGCGGGGAAATGGTAGGCCACTGCGCGACTGGCCACGCCGGCCTCGCGGGCCACCGCGCGCGACGCCACCGCGCCGATCGACGTCTCGGCGAACATTCGCTCGGCGGTGTCGATGATCAATGCGCGGGTGTCGACGTCACGCCGCGGACCACGTCTGCGGGTCGAACTCGGGACCACAGCACGAGCGTAATCACTTGCGGCCTGATCGTCCTGTGGTCGGTGCAGATCTCCTACTACGGTCGTAGGTCAAGATCGGCCGGCAGCGCGATGCGGGCTGACCTGCATTCTTCATAGCGTCGAGGCATGACACGAGCACAGCGTTCCCCAGCTATCTCGATAGCGAATTCCATGACAGGTGTCGCCCGTGGATGGACGGCGAAAGACGCCGTTTTCGCCCCGCCGGCGACAACCCCAGCGATCCCGGTCGGCCCGTATCGTCGGGAGGGCGGCCGCTGGCGGCGCGCCCTGGCCGCGGTGCGCGCGGCACTGGCCACCGTGCCCCGACCCGACCTCCAGCAGCCGTACTACCCGCCGCTGCGGGAAGGCTTCGTCGAAGACGCCGCGATGGCACGCGAGATGTGGCGACTCTGAGTGCTGAAATCCGACCCCAGAAAATCCGACCCCAGTAGGAGGCGCGGCGGCATGCTCACCTTCTACGATCGGAACATGCTCGGCACCATCGCGCGCGGCATCCGTGCGCACGTGCGCCGGCGGGGGTACGCCCTCCCGGTGGGCTACAACTGGGCCTTCGTGTTGGCGTTCGACGCCACGGTGATCGGTGCCGGCGCGGTGGCCGTGTTGCAGCGCCCCACGGCCGACCTTCCGGCGGGCCTGCTCGCGCTCGTCGTCTGCGTTGCCCCCTTCGCGTTGTTCTACCTGTCCGGCGTCGATTTCAAGGCTCCGATCGTCTGGGCGACCTGGACCACCGCGACCGCGGTGCTGCTGTTCGCGACGGCCACACCCATCGCCAATGATTTCGCCCCGCTGATCGCGGTGCTGATGGTCGGCGAGGTCGCCTCGCTGGCCGGGGTGTGGGGTGGATTCCTGGCGTCGCTGACCGCGGCCGCACTGCTGCTGACCGCCGCCTCGCAACACCGGCTCGACGCCCTGCCGTTGTATGTGGGGATCCTCGGGATGGGTTGGCTGGTGGGCTATCTCGTGCACACCCAGCAGCAACTCATGCGTCAGCAACAGGAGGCACAGGCCGCGCAGGCACTCCACGCCGCAGCCGATGAGCGGCGGCGTATCGCCCGCGAGGTGCACGACGTGATCGCGCATTCGCTGAGCGTGACCCTGCTGCACGTGACCGGGGCGCGCCGCGGACTGCAGCAGGACCGCGACGTCGACGACGCCGTCGAGGCACTGGAGCAGGCCGAACGGCTGGGCCGTCAGGCCATGGCCGACATCCGGCGCACGGTCGGACTACTCGACGGCGCCCCGATGAGCACGGCTCCCGAACCAGGAGTCGACGACATCAGTTGCCTGGTGGACGATTTCGTCCGCGCCGGGCTGAACGTGCACTTCGATGCCAGTGGCCGCACCGATGTCGTCTCAGCGGCGGTGGGTTTGGCGCTGTACCGCATCGCCCAGGAGTCCTTGGCGAACATCGCCAAACACGCGCCCGACGCAGAATCAACTGTGTTACTGAGGATTTCCAGGACATCGGCGACATTGACGATCGACAACCGACTTCCGGTCGCCGCGCTGGCGGGCCGGAGCGGCCGGCGCGCCGAGGGCCGCGGCGTGAGCGGCATGCGGCAACGCGTCGAACTGCTCGGCGGGATCATCAGCGTCGGCCCGGCCGACGACCGATGGTCGGTCCGCACGAATATTCCGTTGGAAGACACCGACCGGGCACCCCGATGGTGCCCCGTGGTGTCATGACCAACGCCATAGCCGAGGTCGCCGTCCTCCTGGTCGACGATCAGGATCTGGTGCGTTCCGGGCTGCGACGGATTCTGCGACGCAAGGACGGCTTCACGATCGTCGCCGAATGCGCCGACGGCGATGAGGTGCCCGACGCCGTCACCCGGTACCGCCCCGATGTGGTGGTGATGGACCTCCGAATGAAGCGGGTCGACGGGATCGAGGCCACCCGTCAGGTAACTGCGGTGGACGGGCCTCCGGTGCTGGCACTGACCACATTCAACGACGACGAGTTGCTCTCGGGTGCGCTGCGCGCGGGCGCCAGCGGGTTCGTGCTCAAGGATTCCTCGGCCGAGGAGCTGATCCGGGCCGTGCGCGCGGTGGCGCAGGGCGACAGCTATCTCGACCCGGCGGTGACCTCACGGGTGCTCACCACCTACCGCAAGTCGGCAGCGCCGCGTCGTGCGGTCGCCGTCGGTGACCTCACGGCCCGAGAGCTCGATGTGCTGACGCTGATCGCCAAAGGGCATTCCAACGCCGAGATCGCCGATGAACTCAGCATTTCCGGACTCACCGTCAAGAGCCACATCGGCCACATCTTCATCAAGCTCGACCTGCGTGACCGCGCCGCCGCGATCATCCACGCATACGACACCGGGCTGGTCTCTCCCCAGTGATCCGGGGTTTGCATGCGACGCCGTCGTTCACGGTTCTGTCCTTTCGGGTGACTGCATCGCGTCACTGCGCTCATCGGCTGTCAGCCCGCCCCAGATCCCGTGTTGTTCAGGGAATCTCAGGGATTGCTCGCGGCACGCGCGTTTCACAGGGCAGGTACGGCATATCGCCTTGGCCCTGAATACACGCTGTTCTCGCGCCTTCGCCCTTTCGCGGTCGGGGCCGAAGAACACCAACGGGTCGACGTCGCGGCAGTTTCCAAGTGCTCGCCATTCCAAGGATGACAACTCGAGTACCCCCGCTCGCAGTGGTGTCCGACGGTCTGGGGCGTGCCCCGCCTCAGGGGGATGGGAGGAGGCGGGGCACGCGGCTTTTCGGTGAACTCATCCGAGGACTCTCGTCATCGCGTGCTGTCCTCCAGTTCTCTGGCATGGCTGCGGCCGACATGTGCCTCGGCGCGCATCCGCTCGACCATGTGCGGGTAGTGCAGCTCGAACGCCGGTCGCTCCGAACGGATCCGGGGCAGCTCGGTGAAGTTGTGTCGCGGCGGCGGGCAGGAGGTCGCCCACTCCAGCGAGTTGCCGTAACCCCAGGGGTCATCTACCGTCACCGGCTCGCCGTAACGCCAGCTCTTGAACACGTTCCACACGAACGGCAGGAGCGAGACACCGAGGATGAACGATCCGATCGTGGAGATCACGTTGAGCGTGGTGAAGCCGTCGCTGGGCAGGTAGTCGGCGTAGCGACGCGGCATGCCCTCGTCACCGGCCCAGTGCTGCACCAGGAACGTGGTGTGGAAGCCGATGAAGGTCAGCCAGAAGTGCAGCTTGCCCAGGCGTTCATCGAGCAGACGTCCGGTCATCTTCGGGAACCAGAAGTAGACGCCCGCGTAGGTGGCGAACACGATGGTGCCGAACAGCGTGTAGTGGAAGTGCGCGACGACGAAATACGAGTCGGTGACATGGAAGTCGATCGGCGGGCTGGCCAGCAGCACGCCCGACAACCCACCCAGCAGGAAGGTGACCAGGAAGCCGACCGAGAACAGCATCGGCGTCTCGAACGTCAACTGACCCTTCCACATCGTTCCGATCCAGTTGAAGAACTTGATACCGGTCGGCACCGCGATCAGGAACGTCATGAAGGAGAAGAACGGAAGAAGTACGGCACCCGTCGCGTACATGTGGTGTGCCCACACCGCGACCGACAGCGCCGCGATGCTGATGGTCGCGTAGACCAGCGTGGTGTAACCGAAGATCGGCTTGCGGCTGAAAACGGGAATGATCTCCGAAACCACACCGAAGAACGGCAGCGCGAGAACATAGACCTCGGGGTGGCCGAAGAACCAGAACAGGTGCTGGAACAGCAGCACACCGCCGTTGGACGGGTCGTAGATGTGCGCGCCGAGGTGGCGGTCGGCCGCCAGGCCCAACAGCGCGGCGGTCAGCAGCGGGAACACCATGACCACCAGCATCGAGGTCACCAGGATGTTCCAGGTGAAGATCGGCATCCGGAACATCGTCATGCCCGGTGCACGCATGCACACGACGGTGGTGATCATGTTGACGCCACCGAGGATGGTGCCCAGACCACCGACGGCCAGCCCCAGGATCCACAGGTCAGCGCCGGCTCCGGGCGAGTGGATAGCGTCGGTCAGCGGGGTGTAGGCGGTCCAGCCGAAGTCGGCGGCGCCGCCCGGGGTGATGAAGCCGCCCAGGGCGATCAGGGCGCCGAACAGGAACAGCCAGAACGACAGCGCGTTGAGGCGGGGGAACGCCACATCGGGCGCGCCGATCTGCAGCGGCAGCACCAGGTTGGCGAACCCGAACACGATCGGGGTGGCATAGAACAGCAGCATCACCGTGCCGTGCATGGTGAACAGCTGGTTGAACTGTTCGTTGGACAGGAACTGCAAGCCGGGTTCGGCCAGTTCGGTACGCATGAACAGCGCCATCAGGCCGCCGATGCCGAAGAACGTGAAGCAGGTGACGCAGTACATGATGCCGATCAGCTTGTGATCGGTCGTCGTGATGAGCTTGTAGATCAGGTTGCCCTTGGGGCCCATCCGTTCCGGAAAAGGACGACGTGCCTCGAGTTCTCCGATTGGCGGCGCTTCGGCAGTCACCACAGCTCTCCATTTCTATCCCCCTGCGTGAGCATGTTCGCTCCGAGAACACTGGCGTGTTCGCGCAGTCAGGAGAAGGGCCATTAGTCCTCAACCTCAGACCCGCCGAGTTGTTTGGAATCTCCCAAGATCAGCTGTGCTGCAATGTGACTCACATGGCATGCATTGGACAGCGTGCGCCGTGCCACGGTTCCCGGACGCCGGATAGGGTCGAACGGCACTACCGAGACATGCCCGCGTTGAGTGAACATGGGTTATGGACACATCAGCTTTGCCGACTTCGTCGCAGACCGCTGAGTCCGCGGCCGGCAGCGTCGCAGCGGAGATTCACGAGACACACACCGGGATCGTCGCCTTGGTCGGCGACAGGGCTTACAAAGTCAAAAAGCCCGTCGTCACGGACTTTCTCGATTTCCGCTCGGTCGAGCGCCGCGATGAGGTGTGCCTCCGTGAGGTTTTTCTGAACCAGCGATTGGCGCCGGACAGTTACCTCGGGGTTGCCCACTTCACCGACCCACAGGGCGGCCCACCTGAGCCGGTGATCGTGATGCGGAGATACCCCGACGCGCGCCGGCTGACGTCGATCGTTGTCGGTGGCGAGCCCGCGCTACAGCATCTGTCGGCGATCGCCCAAGCCATAGCGCGCTTCCATGCCAAGGCTGATCGGTCAGAAGACATCGATACCGCTGCCAAGATTCCCGCGATTACCCGCCGTTGGCGGGACAACCTCGCCGAACTGCGCCGATACGAAGGAACCACACTGCCCGCGGAATCGCTGGCCGAGGTCAGCCGGCTGGTTGAGCAGTTCATCGACGGCCGCGACGCGTTGTTCGCCGACCGGATCAGCGATCGCCGAATCATCGACGGCCACGGCGACCTGCTGACCGGCGACATATTCTGCATGCCGGACGGTCCGGCGATCCTTGACTGTCTTGAGTTCGATGACGGGCTGCGCCACGTCGATTGCACGGACGACGTGGCATTCCTGGCGATGGACCTGGAATTCCTGGGTCGCAACGACCTGGCCGACTTCTTCATCGCTGAGTACCGACGGATCTCCGGGGACACCGCACCGACCGCGCTGGTGGACTTCTACATCGCCTACCGCGCCGGGGTCCGCGCCAAGGTCGACTGCATCAGAATCGATCAGGGCAACGAGAGCGCCGCCACCGACGCGCGGCATCATCTCGACATTGCTCTCGATCACCTCCGTAAGGGGGCGGTGCGACTGATCCTCGTCGGCGGCGGTCCGGGCACCGGAAAGACGACACTCGCGCACGCGCTCGCTCAACAGCTGTCCGCGCAGGTCATCTCCACCGACGATGTGCGCCGCCAATTGCAGGCGGATGGCCTGCTCGGCGGCGCTGCGGGCATCTTGAACGAGGGCCTCTACAGCAGCGACAACGTCGCCGCCGTCTACGACGCCGTACTTCAGCGGGCCCAGCAGGCTCTGGCCGGGGGCAGATCGGTGATCCTCGACGGCACCTGGCGCGATCCGGATCTCCGCCGACGCGCGCGGCAGGTAGCGGCCGAACAGCACTGCCCCACAGTGGAATTGGCCTGCACGGTGCCCATCGACGAAGCCAAGGAACGCATCGTGCAACGGCAGGTCACCAACTCAGATGCCACACCACAGATCGCGGACGGGCTGGCCGCCGGCGGCGCCGAATGGCCCGACGCCCACGTGATCAACACGCGCCAGACCCTGGCCGACTCTGTCAGCGAAGCCCAGCGGATCTGCTGCTCGGCCATCTGATGTCGATCGAATCAACGGGATGGCCGAACCCACGCCGATCCCGGTACCCGGAGTCCGCACAGGCCCCACATGACGTAGCGCACATTCCTTGTAAGGTGGAATCGCGGTCGCATTTTCAGCGTGACCTGCGTAAACGTTGCGAGCAGCCGATTTCGGCACTTATCGAGGGGTAAACATGAACGAAGTGCTGGCGCGCGCCGGCATCTTCCAGGGTGTGTCACCCGATGCTGTGGCTGCGCTGGTCCAGCATCTGGAGCCGGTGACCTTCCGCCGCGGCGAGGTGGTTTTCGCCGAGGGCGAGCCCGGCGACACGCTGTACATCATCACCGCCGGCAAGGTGAAGATCGGTCGCAAGTCGGTGGACGGGCGCGACAGCCTGATCACGCTGATGGGCCCGTCGGACATGTTCGGCGAGCTCGCCATCTTCGATCCGGGTCCGCGAACCTCGACGGTGACCGCGCTGACCGAGGTGAAAACGGTCGTGATGAGCCGCAGTGTGTTGCGGAGCTGGATTGCCGATCGGCCTGAGATCGCCGAACAACTCCTGCGCGTGCTGGCCCGCCGGCTGCGCCGCACCAACGACAATCTGTCCGACCTGATCTTCACCGATGTGCCGGGCCGGGTGGCCAAGCAGCTGCTCTACCTGGCGCAACGGTTCGGCAGCCGCGACGGCACCGCGCTGCGCGTCGACCACGAGCTGACTCAGGAAGAGATCGCCCAGCTCGTGGGGTCCTCGCGGGAGACGGTCAACAAGGCGCTGTCGGACTTCGCGCAACGCGGCTGGATCCGCGTGCAGGGCCGGAGCATCCTGATCGACAACGCCGAGCGATTGGCCAAACGCGCGCACTGAACGTGAGCGTGTGATCACCCAGACATTGTTAGTGCCCTAACTATTAGGGTACTTTCAGTTTGTGTCCGTAGTATCCGAAGCGCCGGAGCTCAGCTCCGATCCGTTGGCCCTCGAACGGCAGGTCTGTTTCGCGCTGGCCGTCAGCAACCGCGCCGTGCTCGCCGTGTATCGCCCGCTGCTCGAGCCGCTGGGTCTGACCCACCCGCAGTACCTCGTGATGCTGGCGCTGTGGGATCACCAACGGTCCGTCTCGGGAGGCACACCCCCGCTCTCGGTCAAGGAGATCGCCGCCGCGCTGCAACTCGATTCGGCGACGCTCTCGCCCATGCTCAAGCGACTGGAAGCCCTGGGCCTGTTGACCCGCAGCCGCCGGGCCGGCGATGAGCGCGCGACCGACGTCGAGCTGACCGAGGCCGGGATCGCCCTGCGTGAGCGGGCACTGGCCATCCCACCCGCGGTGGTGGAGCGCCTGGGCGTCGACATCGCCGAACTCGAAGAGCTGCATCGGGTGTTGACCCGCATCAACGTGGCTGCACTGGCGGCCAATTCACTCACCGATTGACACCAGGAGCCCCCATGGCCAAGGACCGTCCCAACTTCTTTCAGTACATCGCCTACTGCTACGGCAAGCGACTGCCCGATTCCATGCGCGAATGGGTGGCCCATGACCTGGCCGACCATGGCGCGGTGCGCCGGCATCTGATCCGGATGGCGATCCCGCCGCTGTTCGTACTGGCGCCACTGTGGCTCCTGCCCGCCTCGCTGTACGTGCACATCGAGATGACCGTGCCGATCTACATCTGGGCCATCTTGATGGCGCTCGCGCTCAACAAGATCTGGCGCCGGCACCGGCTGGCGCAGCATGGCCTCGACCCCAACCTGGTCGACGAGATCCAGTACAAGAAGGACCAGCGGAAGCACGAGGAGTACATCCGCCGGTTCGGACCGCGTCCGGAATCGTCCAAGTACCAGGCCAACAGCAGCCCCTTCTAGGCGTTTCCCCTGGATAGACCCCTTGCATGCAAGCTTGCATGCAAGGGGTACCCTGGTCTTTCGTGGACCCGGACGAGAAGTCGAGCAACAGCCAACGCGTCTACCGGATGACCAAGGACCAGATCCTCTCCGGTGAGTTTCGAGGCGGGCAGCTGCTCAGCGAGGTAGAGGTGGCGACGCAGCTCGGCGTCAGCCGCACACCCGTGCACGAGGCGTTTCTGCGCCTGGCCGCCGAGGACTTCCTGGATCTCGTGCCGCGGCGCGGCGCCGTCGTCGTACCGGTGTCCGCGCAGGAGGCCACCGATCTGCTGGAGATGCGCCTGGCGCTCGAGACCGCGGCGGTGCGTCGGTTGTGCCGGTCACCGGAGTCCATCGACACCTTGTTCGGTGAGCTGACCGAGTTGGTGGAGCGGCAGCGCCACGGCGCGGCGATCGGCGACGCCGATCAGTTCGCGGCCGCCGACGACGCGTTTCACCGGCGGATCGTGGAGGTCGCCGGGAACACGATCGCCGGCCGCTTCTACGGGTCGCTCAGCGACCGGCAGCGTCGCATGATGGCCGACGCGGCCCGTTCGGACTCGGCCCGGTTGACCGAGTTGATCGGCGAGCACGCGGACTTGGCCGACGCCATCGGGCGGCGCGATGTGGCCGGTTTCGAGGGCGCATTGCTGGCGCATCTGGAGGCTACCTACCGGGTGGCGCTGGCATGACCGCTGTCGCTTTCGACTCCCGTGAGGCACCGGATCAGATCCGGCATCGCCTTCAGCCCTGGCTCGCCGTGGCCATCGCGATCTTCTGCATCGGTTGGGGCGGAAACCAATTCACCCCGCTGCTGATCGCGTATGCCCAGCACTCCGGCTACACCCGGGTGGACGTGGACATCCTGTTGGGCGCCTACGTACTCGGCCTGATCCCGGGCCTGCTGATCGCCTCGACGTTGTCGGACCGCCACGGTCGACGCAACGTGATGGCCGCCGGTGTCATCAGTGCGGCGCTCGGCAGCCTCGTGCTGGCCATCGGCGACTACTGGGGCTTCCCAGCCCTGTTCGTCGGCCGGCTGTTCAGCGGAGCGGCGGTCGGTATCGCGATGGCGGTCGGATCAGCCTGGATCGCTGAGCTGTCCAGGCCGCCGTTCGACGACGCCCCGGCCGGGGCCGGTGCGCGACGTGCCTCGATCTGCCTGTCATTGGGCTTCGGGGTCGGGCCATTGTTCGCCGGGCTGCTCACCGTCTACGCTCCGCTGCCGCTGGTGTTGACGTACCTGGTCCATGTGGCCCTGTGCGTGCCGGTGCTGTGGGCGGTGTGGAATCGCACCGTCGAGACCCGTGAGCGCATGGCCTCGCGGCCCTTCCTGGACGGATTGAAGGTGCCCGCCGCCGGACACCGCCGGTTCCTTCATGTCGTTGTTCCCATGGCGCCGTGGATCTTTGGTTCGGCAGCCATCGCGTATGCGGTGGTGCCGGCACTCGTCGCCGACCAACTCGGATCATGGGCCCTGCTCTATACCGTGGGGTTGACCGTGCTGACGCTGGGCTGCGGTGTGGCGATCCAGCCGGTCGCGCGCCGACTCGACGACGTGTCCAGCTCCCGTGCCGTGGTGGTGTCGATGGCATTGATGGCGTTGGGTATCTTCGCCGCCGTGGCCACTGCCGTCACACGCTCGGCGCTCGTCGCCCCGCTGGTCGCGATGCTGCTCGGCAGCGCGTACGGAATCGCGATCGTGTCAGGTCTCCTTGAGATCCAACGCATTGCGCCGCCTGATGAGCTCGCCGGGATCTCCGGGGTCTACTACTCCCTGGCCTATCTCGGGTTCCTGCTGCCCGCGGTGCTGGCTGCGCTGGCGCACTGGTTCAGCTATCCGGTGATGCTGAGCGCGGTGGGACTGTTGGCGATTGTCTGCACGGCAGTGTGCGCGTCAGGGTGGGCGAAGCATCTGGAGCCGCGGACACCGGCTGTCAATCGTTGACATAGCAGGATTCCACGTTTGCCGTGCGGAATGGCGAAACTCATTGCGCGCGACCACTACACCTAGGATTACTGCTCGATATTGACCGCAATCCTAGGTACAACACCTCGAAGTTCATGTCGACCTTGTTCACTTCGGCACACTGTCATGCTCGGTGCACCTCGCTGCCGTGTGGACAGATCGCACCCTATTCCGGCAACAGCTTACGAACGCCTAGTACCGGTTGCCGACATCGACCGTGACTCCATCCACGGTCCCATGGCCAACGACCACGATCGTCCGTCCACACGAGTTGGAACGCACGAATACGCGGACTGCAGAGCTCGACGGCGAATTTGAGATGGACATCCGGATGCTCAACCTCAACCACCTCGAAGAGAAACTCGTCCTGATAATCGATGTGCATCGCCGGTTGCAGGAACGTGCCGTCCTCGGTGATCTGATGGGCAAGTGAGTTCAGCACGCGCGCAGAAGCCTGCGCGGGCATGCCCGTGATCAATAGCTCCGGCAAGCCCATGTCGTGCAGGCCTACGGTGTAGGCATACGGGCGTTTGTCGTTCTCAACAAACTGGACTGCCCACCCGTGGTCCTTGATGATGTCCCGCAGGATGTCCAAGTAGTCATCGGTAGTGCCGTTGGGATTGTCGCACTGCCAGCACATGGCCGCCCCTTCCGTGGTCGATAGGAGCCACTGTGCTCCCGTCCACCGACAACGCTCGCGGGGCACGACTACCGTCGATCTGGTGACGGTGTCGCGATCGCGTCTTACCCAGCTCTTCGCCGTCGGCACCATCATGTTCACGATCGCCGCAACGACTTCGTGCGGACGTCCGACACCCCCACCGCCAGCCAGTTCCACGTCGACCACGACCGCACCAACGACCACCGCGCCAACGCCCACCTTGGCCGCCGTCGTTCCTACAGGTGACTTCACCCCGGTCTCGAAACTCGTCAACGACAACATCACGGCCCATCGCCTGCCCGGAGCCGTGGTGCAGGTCGGGCACGGCGGCAACGTCGTCTTCCGCCAGGCGTACGGCTCGCGCAAGCTTGACGGCGAACCGGGACTGGACGGAGTACCTGCCCCCGCCGAGCCGATGACCGAGGACACGATCTTCGACCTCGCCTCGTTGTCGAAGAGCATCGCGACGACGACGGCCTTCATGCAGCTCTACGAACAGGGCAAGGTCAAGTTCGACGACCAGGTACAGACCTACCTGCCGGACTTCAACCCCACCAACGACCCACGCCGCGCGCAGGTGACCGTTCGCATGCTGCTCACCCACACGTCGGGCATCGCCGGCGATCTGAGCCTGGACGGTCCGTGGGGGCTCGACAAGGCCGACAAGACCGAAGGCATTCACCGTGCGCTCGGCGCATGGGTCGTGTACGAACCCGGCGCGCTCTTTCACTACTCCGACATCAACTTCATTCTGGTGGGCACGATCATCGAGCGGATCACCGGCCAGCCCTTGGATACGTATGTGCAGGACAATGTCTTTGCACCGCTTGGGTTGTCAGAAACGCACTACCTTCCGGCCACCAAAGCCTGTGGCCCGCACCAGGTCCGGGGCACCGCCGTCGCCTTCGATCCAAGCGCACCCAAAGTGAGCGACTGCCCGGAGGGTACGTGGAGTACCGACCTCCTGCCCCGCATCGCACCGACAGCGCTTGACGAGGACACCCCGGGCATCAACCCCGACTACGGCCACCCGTTGCGCGGGACCGTGCACGACCCGACGGCACGCCGCATGGGTGGGGTGGCCGGCAGCGCCGGGGTGTTCTCGACGGTGAACGACATCGGCCGGTTCGCGCAGGCCCTGCTCGATCGTCTCGCCGGCCGCCCGAGCACCTTTCCGCTGAAGCAATCGACCGTGGAGTTGATGACGACTCCGCAGCAGCCCGGACACACCGCCGAACAAGTCGAAGCGGCCAACACCGCCACTCGGCAAGCCATCGAAAACGCCCCCAACACAACCGATCCCCTGCTGGCGCCGCACTATCCGGCAATCGACGGGCAGGACCTCCGCGGCTTCGGCTGGGATATCGATACCGCCCACTCCCGACCGCGCGGGCTGATCTTTCCCGTCGGCAGCTTCGGCCACACCGGATTCACCGGCGTGACGCTCTGGATGGATCCCGGATCAGACACCTACGTCGCCGTCCTGGCGAACGTCATCCATCAACGCGGTGGTCCGCCGATCACGAAGCTGAGTGGCGACGTCGCCACCGAAACCGCCCGGGCGCTCCATCTGTACGGCACCTAGCCGGCGACCGCTGACCCGACGAAGTAGCTGCCCAGCAGGAAGATTCCGATGAGGACAACCCATCCGTCGGTGACGCGGCAGAGCAACGCCGGAGCGTGCCGCACCTCCATGAATTCCCGGAAGATGATGCGCACCTTGATCAGTGCGATGGCGATCGCGCTGACGGTGACGATGGTGCTGGCCCGCAGCGTCCCGTCCTGGTCGACGGCTTCGTCGAGCCACACGTAGACGAGTGTCATCGCCGTCAGGATCGCCCAGACGATCAGCAGTCTTGTGTTGCTCTTGGTGCGCACCACTCACCTCACGACGTAGATCAACGCGAAAATCAGGACCCAGAGGAAATCGACGGTGTGCCAGTAGGTGGCGCCGGTTTCGACGAGCTGCTGGGATCGCCGCTGCGGGCTCCACAACTGGTAGACGACGACACCGAGCACCACGAAGCCGATCAGGACGTGGATGCAGTGGATCGACGTCAGGAAGAAGTAATGCTGAAAGAACTCATCGCTGGTGAACGTATTCCCCATGCGAATCTGGGTGACCCACTCGACGATCTTGCCTGCCAGGAAGACGACGCCGAACGTGATCGTCAGAAACACGTTCGTCAACGCGGATCGGTAGTTGCCCTCGCGGGAGGCCTGGACGCACCGGGCGATGGACCACGAACTCAGCAGCAGCGCAATGGTATTGACCACTCCGATCCGCAGGTCCAGATGGGATTGCGACTGCAGGAAGAGCTCGGGATTCTGGGTGCGTGACACCAGGTACACCGAGAAGTACGCGGTGAACAGCAGCGATTCGAACAGCACGAACATCCAAATGTCGGGCTGCCCGGGCACCGACCGTGTGCGGGCACCGTCGACTTGTTCGGTCATCGCACGGCCTCCGCTGCCACCTGCGGCTCGCCGGTCTGTTTGCCCGGAAGGTCCGGGAGCGGACCGGTGCCGAAGTCCTCACGTTCGATCATCCTGCGCAGCAGCACGATGAAAACACCGGTGTACGTGACGAACACGACCATGTTGACCCACCAGGCGATCGCTCCGTTCCAGGCGAACGCGCCGCGCTGGAAAATCCAGGCCGGGGCAACGACCACTTCGGTCAGGGCGTTGCAGAGATTGAGATAGCCGAACCACTTCGGGAACACGCGGTTCTTGTCGAGCAGGATCGCGGCCATCCACACCAGCGAGCCGATCAGGAACACACCCATGGTCCCGCTGAACGACAGGAAGGCGAATTCATAGAGCCAGTGGATGATCTCGGGGTCGCGGTCGGGCCGCAGCGCCGCGGTGGTCATTGCGATGGCCATGACGAGCATGCCCGGAATGGCGCTCAGCGAGTACATGATCAGATACGAGTACGCGAAGACGGGGCTGACCGACATCCGTCGCATCGAGTAGGCGAGAAGGGCGTTCATCGGCGCACACATGCCGGTGATGAGGAAGACGACACCGAAGCCGGCGAGAACACCGAACCGGTGGTCGGTCACCCAGTGCACGACCGTCGGGGTGTCCCAGGCCGGGCTCGGCGGAGGCTGCACGCGGGTGACGAAGAAGAACAGCACACCGTAGAGCTGGTAGAAGAACACCATCACATACCACGCGAACCACAGTTCACGCTTGGGGTGATAGCGCAGGTTCCACATGAATCTGCTCAATCGCGAACCGCTCATGCGGGCACCTTGTCCTGCGCCCGCTGCTGCTTGATCGCCTGGGCGAGAACGACTCCCATCACCAGGATCCAGACGGCGATGGCGATGTTCTTGAGCCAGAAGGACAACATCCCGTCCCACGCAAAAGGTCCGTCGAACGACAACGCGGTGAACGTGGCGGGGATCAGCGCCGCGGCGACGGCAAGGTTGAAGTACGCCACCCACGGTTTGAACACCGGCCGCTCCTGCTGATCCCAGTAGATCGCCAACGCCAGCAGCAGGCACTGCGCGATGAGATACGGCACCAGCAGCGTGAAGGTCAGCCAGGCGAGATCGTTGAGCACCTGGGTCAACTCCGGGGCGCGGTCCGGCCGGAATGAGCCGAGCAGCCAGAACATGTTGGCGATGAGGAACAGCGCCGGTGGACCTCCGGCCGCCGCGATCAGGCTGTAGGACAAGATCGGCGTGCGGTGGGCCATCCGCCGGACCTGCATCGCCAGCAGGATCACGATGGGGATGAGGCCGACGCCGAACCAGTTGAACAGGATCATGCTGTACCGGATCCGCGCGGTTTCGTCCTGATAGAAACTCGCGACCTGCTCGGCAGACATGTTGGGGGACATCGGGTGTACGAACCCGGGGAACAGGAAGAACGCGGAGATCCAGATGATTGCCACTACGGGCAACGTCCCCAGGAGGATCAACTCACCGTCAGGTCGTCTCATCGTCGGACTCTCTTCATGCGTAACGCTAGTTGCCGATCGGCAACTTGGACGGTAGCCGATCGGCTACTCAACGGTCAATCGTCGGTTACCGTTGACGCTGTGACGTCCACACAGGAGGCCCGCACCTTCGGTGCGATCACGCGTACCGCCGCTCAAACGCGGGTAATGGACGCGGCACTGAAACTCATTGCCAATCACGGGGTCAGCGGGACGTCGCTGCAGATGATCGCCGACGAAATGGGTGTCACGAAGGCCGCCGTGTATCGGCAGTTCAAGACCAAGGAAGAGATCGTCATCGCGATCACCGAACGGGAGATGAGCCGACTCGAAGAGGCACTCGTGGCGGTCGAGGCGCAGGGGTCTCCCCGGCAGGCCCGTGAGGAGCTGCTGGACCGGATGATCGAGCAGGCCATCGACCGCCGCGGTGCCTTCAGCATTCCGATGTTCGACCCCGTCATCATTCGCCTGCAGGCCGAGTACGAGCCGTTTCAGCGGTTCGTCGAACGCCTCTATGCCGCACTCCTGGGCACCGAAGCCGGCGTCGAGGCCCGGCTTCACGCGGCGATGCTCTCAAGTGCGATCAGCGTCGCCGTCATGCATCCGCTGCTCGCCGACATCGACGGCGAGACCCTCCGGGTCCAGCTGAACCAGATGACCCGCCGGATGCTCGGGCTCGCTGATTAGCGGGCAGTTAAACAACGAATGGCGTTTCGCTAATTTGCGTTGCCTCCCGACACCCGCTGCTCAGCCAGCACCAATTGCCGCCTGATCATGAACAGCGGGAACGCCACACTCACGGCAATGACCGCACTGAGCACGATGTAGATCCACACCTTCGGGATGCCGATCCGCCGGGCCTCGACAACCATGAATACGAATGCCGCCAGCCCGAACAGCAGCAGATCATTGGTGAGTGAGGACGTCGCGTAGTTGGTGTAGCCGCTCTTGAAGAAGTCGATCAGGCTCGTGCTTTCAGTGGTGATGTAGCCGATGTTGTTCCACCAGGTCCCGACCAGCGCCACCACGGCGATCACGGCGTAGACGCCGCACAAGATCTTGTCGTTTCGACTCAGCTCTGCCATCGTCTTGCCTCCCCGTCAGACCGACACAGTCCAGGTCAACCTATCGATCCGCCGGACGCGTGGGGCCCGTTTGGCGCCAATCAGGTGAGTGAGTACTCTCTCACCATGTCATCCGGACGGGACCGGCTCTTGGCCACGGCACTCAAGCTGTTCGCCGCCAAGGGGTATGCCGCGACGTCGGTGGCCCACATCCAGCAGGCGGCCGGCCTGGCACCGGGGTCGGGTGCGCTCTACAAACACTTCGGCTCAAAGCGGGAACTGCTCGAGGCCGCGGTCTCGCACCGCATCGACGCCATCGTGAGCGCCCGTGAGCAGTACGACGCCGGCAATCCGAAATCCGTCGAGGAGGCGGTTCGCAGTGCCGGTCAATTGATCTGGACCAACCTCACCCAGAGTGAGGAACTGCTGCGGGTCATGCTGCGCGAACCCGATGAGCTCGGCGAGCTCGACGAGAAGACGTGGCAGGTCATCACCGACAACGCCTATCAGCGGTTCGCCGATGAGCTGGCCGCATCCAATCGCTCGGGCCGCACCCAGATCCCCGATCCCGAGGCCACCGCGGCGGTCGCCATCGCCGGGCTGTCCTACGCCGCGACCCTGCAGGCGCTGACCGGGCGCTTGCCGGGCAACGTCGACCACGAACGCTTCTTCGAGGCCTGGGTCATCCAGACCGTCAGCGTGATCAAACAACACCGCACTCAAACCAACTGATTCCCAACCTATTTCAGGAGGAAACCGTGACGTTCTCCCTGCAACTGAGCGACGACGTGATCGAGGTCCGCGACTGGGTCCACCAGTTCGCCGCCGAGGTGGTGCGTCCCGCGGCCGCGGAATGGGATGAGCGGGAGGAAACCCCGTGGCCGGTCATCCAGGAGGCCGCGAAGGTGGGGCTGTACTCCCCCGAGTTGTTCGCCCAGCAGGCCGCCGAACCTACCGGGCTGGGCATGCTGACCGTGTTCGAGGAACTGTTCTGGGGTGACGCCGGCATCGCGCTGTCGATCCTGGGCACCGGTCTGGCCGCAGCGGCGCTGGCGGGCAACGGAACTCCCGAACAGCTGGGCCTCTGGCTGCCGGAGATGTTCGGCACGGCCGACGAACCCAAGCTCGGCGCGTTCTGCTCCTCGGAGCCCGACGCCGGCTCCGACGTCGGCGCCATCCGCACCCGCGCCCGCTTCGACGAGGCGACCCGCGAGTGGGTGCTCAACGGCACCAAGACCTGGGCCACCAACGGCGGGATCGCCAACGTCCACATCGTGGTCGCCTCGGTCTACCCCGAACTCGGCTCACGTGGACAGGCCACGTTCATCATCCCGCCGGACACCCACGGCTTCACCCAGGGCCAGAAGTTCAAGAAGCACGGCATCCGCGCCTCGCACACCGCCGAGGTGGTGCTGGACAACGTCCGGCTGTCCGAGGATCTGATCCTGGGCGGGCGGGAGAAGTTCGAGGACCGCATCGCGCGCGTGAAGTCCGGCGCATCGGCCGGCGGCCAGGCTGCCATGAAGACCTTCGAGCGCACCCGGCCCACCGTCGGGGCGATGGCGGTCGGCGTAGCCCGCGCAGCCTACGAGTACGCCCTCGACTATGCCTGCCAGCGTGAGCAATTCGGCCGCAAGATCGGCGAGTTCCAGGCCGTCGCATTCAAGCTCGCCGACATGAAGAGCCGTATCGACGCCGCCCGGTTGCTGGTGTGGCGAGCCGGCTGGATGGCGCGCAACAACAAGGCGTTCGACAACGCCGAGGGCTCGATGGCCAAGCTCGTGGCCAGCGAGACCGCGGTGTACGTGACCGATGAGGCCATCCAGATCCTCGGCGGCAACGGCTACACCCGCGACTACCCGGTCGAGCGGATGCACCGCGACGCCAAGATCTTCACGATCTTCGAGGGCACCAGCGAGATTCAGCGACTGGTGATCTCCCGGGCCATCACCGGCCTGTCGATCCGGTAAGAGGCAGAGCGGCTACTTGCCGGTGCGCTCGCGGTGCTTGCACCCGGGCCAGCAGCACGGCCGCCGCTGACCTTCCTCCAACTCCTCCCGCGTGCGGCGTATCCGCCGCTCGCGCGTCACCTGCTGCTTGGCGTCCTCGACCCAGCAGATGAACTCGTTGCGCGCGAGCGGCGTGATGTCGCACCAGGCACCCAGTGCCGTGGCATTGCCGATCAAGGCTTCGCGCAGGTCCGCCGGCAACTTGTGCACCACTCCGCCGGGCACCCGCTGGCCAGTCATGTAGCCAGGTTAAGCCGCGGTCCGCAGCAACCCACTTGCGACACGACATTGCCCTTACCGTGACCTTAGAAGGGTCTTATTTTTCTTAGAGTTGGTGTACGGTGGGTGCTCAGGGCGGTTGTGAGCACGGGCACATCACCGTGTTACCGCAGGCCACACATAGGGCCGGCCGCCTCGGCAGGACGGAAGGAACCCGACATGCAGCCTGCAGCAGCCACCCGGATCGCACTTATTACCGGCGCGTCGCGGGGTATCGGCGCCGACGTCGCCCAGCAGCTCGCCAGTCCGGAGACCCACGTCGTCGTCAACTACCGCGAGAAGGCCAAACGCGCCAACACGGTCGTCGACGCCATCCGCCGCGCGGGCGGACGCGCCTCCACGCTCGGAGCCGACATTTCCGACGAAGCGGCCGCCGCCGCGATGATCGAACGGGTGGGCCGCGAGTTCGGCCGCCTGGACGTCCTGGTGCTCAACGCTTCGACCGGCCTGGAGCTGGGAACCGATCCCGGCTACGCGATGCGGCTGAACCGCGATGCACAGCGCCGGCTGGCCAAGCTGGCCTTGCCGCTGATGCCGGTGGGCGGTCAGATCGTGTTCGTCACCAGCCATCAGGCGCACTTCTTCCCGAACAAGGCCGTGCCGAAGGGCTACGGACCGATCGCCGCGAGCAAGCGGGCCGGTGAGACCGCGCTGTACGCGATGCGTTCCGAGTTCGACCGGCGGGGAATTGATTTCACCGTGGTGTCCGGCGAGATGATGTCGGACCGGGAGTTGGCGACGACGATCGCCCACGCCGCGTCCGCACCGTACCCGTCGGGGATCGTGTACGTCGGCGGGCATGATCGCCTGAGCCGGATGTCGGCCTGACGCACAGTGGATCGCTCGAGACAAAGCGAGGGGCGCCCGGTACGGGCGCCCCTCGCTTGGCTTGCGTCGTGGGTCAGCGGCCGTTGCCGAATGTCGATGTGACGACGCCGGTGCTCGCCTGCTGCTGGATGTCGTGCACCCACTGGTGATGGGTGATGTCAGCTTGCGCCGGGGCGGCCAGGCCGACGATGGCGGCGGCGAAACCTGTGGCGATCATGCTCGCAAAACCAAACTTCTTCATGTCGAAGCCCTTCACTCTGGGCGTTCGAGCCGTGGCGTGTGAGTCGCGGTTCGGACGTCTTGTCCACCGGTTCGGGGATTCCTACCCGGTCTGACTTCCACAACACGCTGCTCAAGGCGGTTAATTCCGCTGGCAGAAATTGACCGGCCGTTGGCAGCAATCACGCGACTCCGCTGCGTTCAGGCGTCCTTCGGGATCATCGCCAGCTGACGGCTCTGCACAACGACCGCCCCGGTCGCGTCGAGGATCAGGTGGTCCTCTTCGAACCAGGTCGTGCCCATGACCGTCGAATTCGCCATCACCCGCAGCCAACCCGGCGACGGTCGCCGGCGCAGATAGGTCGTGAGCTGGACCGTCGGCGCCCAGCCGAACATTCCCCGGTTCATCGTCACCGGCGCACTGATGTCGCCGGCCATCAGCGCGAACAGCAGCGCCGTGTCGGTGTCGGCCTCGTCGGCGGCGAAGGGCCGCAACCACATCCGGTTGATCGGGTCACCCTGCCGGCCGGTCAGGAACAGTGCGGCCGAGGGGTCGACCCGCAGATCGCAACCCTGCGCGACGTGCACGATCTGTCCCATCGGATGGTCCGGTGTCACGTGCACGGCATCGGCCGACGGTTCGGCCGGCATCTGGGTCAGCTCCAGCGGTTCCTGATGCCGCGGGTCGCCGTCGTCGAGCATGCCGAGGGTGACCGCCGCCGTCACCGCGACCCGATCCCCCTGCGACAGCTGCACATCCACCGCGCACACCTGTCGGCCCAGCTTGCGCAGGGTCGTGCTCACCTGCGCCTCACCCGGATCCGGTGCGGCCAGGTAGTTGGCACTCACCGCGACCGGCTGCAGCTCGGCGCTGCCGCCGGCGGCGAGGACGGACCGGCGCGCGGCGGCCGCGCAGATCGCCATCATGCAGCCGCCGTGCACCTTGGGCCCGATGGTCCACATCGGATCAACGGTCGCACCGAAGCGGTCCGGCCCGAGCTCGCGCAGCGCGGTGAGCGCAGCGAATGGGCTGGTGCGGGTGAGGATCTCGGTCATGGGGTTCCTTTCGGGATCTCCACAGTCGGCTCGTCGTTCGAAGGGCCGGCGGCGGCGAGAGCGGGAACCGGTTGCGGTGCAGCCGGGGTGGGACGCGCCGGGCGGCTTCGAACCTTGAGCGGCCACCAGAACCAACGCCCGAGCAGCGCCGCGATCGACGGTGTGATCAGTGAGCGGACGATGAAGGTGTCGAACAGCAGCCCCAGGCCGATGGTCGTGCCGATCTGACCGACCGAACGCAGGTCGCTGGCGATCATCGAGATCATGGTGAAGGCGAACACCATGCCGGCCGCGGTGACCACCCCACCGGTGGCGCCCATGGCCCGGATCAGCCCGGTCTTGATGCCGCCGCCGAGTTCCTCCTTCATCCGGGAGACCACCAGCAGGTTGTAGTCCGAGCCGACCGCCAGCAGGATGATCACCGACATCGCGATCACCAGCCACTGCAGTTCGATGCCCAGGATGTGCTGCCAGATCAGCACCGACATGCCGAACGAGGCGGCGAGCGAGAGCACCACGGTTCCCACGATGACCATCGACGCCACCAGGGCCCGGGTGATCAACAACATCACCACGAAGATCAGGATGATCGCCGCGAGCGCCGCGATGAACAGATCGTAATGCGCGCCTTCCTGGATGTCCTTGTAGGTGGCCGCGGTACCGCCGAGGTAGAACTTCGCGTTGGCCAACGGCGTGCCCTTGACGGCTTCCTTGGCTGCCAGCAGCTCGGCGTCCACATGCGAAATACCTTCCAGCGTGGCCGGATCCACGTCGTGGGTGATGAGGATCCGCGCCGCCTTCCCGTCCGGTGAGAGCATCAGCTCCATACCGCGCAGGAAGTCCGGGCTGGTGAACGCCTCGGGCGGCAGATAGAACATGTCGTCGTTCTTGGCGTCGTCGAACGTCTGGCCCATGGCCGACGCGGTGTCGGTCATCTGCTCCATCTGGATGAGCATCCCGCTGAACGTGCTGTGCAGCGTCAGCATCAAATCCCGCACCTGGGTGGAGATCCCGATCATCGGCGGGATCTGCGCGGCGATCTGTGGGGTCAGCCCGTCGACCTTGTCCATCTCGGTGGCCAGGGCCCTGGTGTTGTCGGCCAGCTTGTCGAAACCGTCCGTCGCATCGAACACCGACCGCAGGGCGTGACACACCGGGATGTTGAAGCAGTGCGGTTCCCAGTAGAAGTAGTTGCGCACCGGCCGGAAGAAGTCGTCGAAATCGGCGACCTGATCCCGCAGTTCGGCCATGGTGGCTTCCATGTCGTGCGTGGCACCGACCGCGCTGTGGGTCGCGTCGGACAGTTGCACGCTCAGATCGTGCAGGTGCTCCATGATCGCGATCATCGAGCTGAGGTGGTCGGTCATCTTCAACGTGTCGTCCAGGCGGGCCCTGATGAACTGCAGGTTCTCCCGCATGGCCACGCCCTGGGCGCTGACCTGGAACGGAACCGAGCCGTGTTCCATCGGCGGTCCGAGCGGACGGGTGATGCTCTGCACCCGCGCGATGCCCGGCACCCGGAAGATGTTCTTGGCGATGCGGTCCAGCACCAGCATGTCGCGCGCGTTGCGCATGTCGTGGTCCACCTCGACCATGAGCATGTCGGGATTCATTCTGGCCGAAGAGAAATGCTTCTCGGCCGCGGCGTGCCCGATATTGGACGGCACATCGGCCGGAACGTAGTGACGGTTGTCGTAGTTGGTCCGATAGCCCGGCAGGGCCAGCACCCCGATGAGCGCGATGGACGTGGCGGCAACCAGGATCGGCAACGGCCAGCGCACGATAGCCGTGCCCAGCCGGCGCCAGCCGCGGGTCTTGGTCGCCCGCTTGGGGTCCAACCAGCCGAACCGGACACATACCGCCAGCACCGCTGGGGCGAAGGTCAGTGCCATCACCAGGATCACCAGCATGCCCAGCGCACACGGGATGGCCAGCGTGTTGAAGTAATTCAACCGGGTGAAGTGCAGGCACAGCATCGCGCCCGAGATGGTCAGCCCGGATCCGACGATGACGTGGGTGACGCCGGAAATCGTGGTGTAGTACGCGGTTTCACGCTCTTCGCCGGCGTTTCTGGCCTCGTGGTAGCGGCCGACCAGGAAGATCCAGTAGTCGGTGCCCGCCGCGATGGCCAGCGCGGTGAGAATGCTGACGACGAATGTCGACAAGCCGAAGGCATGCACGGACCCGAGCACCGCGATCAGCCCGCGCGCCATGCTCATCTCGGCGAGAACCACCGACAGCGCGATCAGCGTGGCACCGAACGAGCGGTAGACCACCAGCAGCATGATCGCGATGACGGCGAGCGTCACGGCGGTCATCTTCACCATGCTCGCGTCGCCGGCCTCGTTGGTGTCGGCGACCAGGGCGGCCTGCCCGGTGACGTAGGCCCGGATGCCCGGCGGCGCTTCGGTGTGCTCGACGATCTCGCGGACCGCGTCGACGGATTCGACGCCCTGGGTGGAGCCCTGGTTGCCCGCCAGGTTCACCTGGACGTAGGCGGCCCTGCCGTCCTCGCTCTGCGAACCGGCCGAGGTGATGCGATCACCCCAGAAATCCTGCACATGCTGGACGTGCTCGGTGTCGCGTTCCAGGTTGGCCACCAGCTCGCCGTAGAAGCGGCGAGCGTCGTCGCCGAGCGGTTCGTCGCCTTCCAGCACCACCATCAGGGCGCTGTCCGAGTTGAACTCGCCGAACTTCTCGCCGATGTGCTTCATCGCGATCACCGACGGTGCGTCCTGCGGGGACAGCGAGACGGCGTTGTTCTTGCCGACGATCTCCAACGGTGGCACCAGCACGCTCACCGCGATGGTGGCCGCCAGCCAGAACAGGATGATCGGCACCGACAGGGTGCGGACCAGCCGGGGATACAGGGGCGGCCGGGCGCCCTCGACGTTACGGTGGCCGCTCATGCCGCCTTCACCAAACAGCTTGTGGTGGCGGTGTGTCCGTCGGCGGACCGCTCGTCGCGGACTTCGCCGTTGACGGTGATGCGGCAGCCCAGCGCCCCGCTGTCGCCCTGCGCGATGACGTTGGCGAACACGCTGGGCACGGTGGTGGTCAGGGTCAGCGTCCAGGGCAGGGCGCTGAACTGAGCCTCCTGCGCTTGCGCGTGTTCGTCGATGTAACTGACCATCCCGGAGGTGCCGGCCGGTCCGTACACCTCGTAGGTCACGTACTTGGGCACGGTCGAGACAATGTTCTCGACCCGGGCGTCACCGCCAGCCAGTCGCTGCGTGCCGAACACCCCGTGAAACCGGTTGATGATGAACGCGCCGGCGCCGACCACCACGACGATCACCAGCACAATCCACATCCGCGCCAGTGCGCTCATCACTGTCTTCATCGCCTGTATCCAGACGCATTCCGCGTTACCGCACCCAACATGGGCCCTGACCTTACAGTCATAAGCAAACAGCTGTAAAGTTGAGGCAATCGGCCGGTAACCCAGGCGTTCGCCGAGACATTGGAATCGTGTAATCCGCTGAGCAGCAATAGTTTTGAGCGGCAATCAGACAAGGACCTCGCCGAAAACGCCCGAGGCACAAAGATGCGACGGGAGCAAGGCCGGTCCACATATAGTGGGCGCACGGGAAACCGACCCGGGCGTTAACCTAACACGTGTTAGCATAAGGGCATGGTTCCAGCCCCTCGTCGACGCAATATGCGTGGTCAGGGCGCCCTCCTTCGCGACGAGATCCTTTCCGCGGCCATCCGCGTCATCGATGCCGCCCAGAATGAGGCCGAGGTATCGCTGCGCAGCATCGCCCGCGAGGCCGGTATCGCGGCCCCCTCGGTCTACGCGCACTTCGAAGACCGTGACAGCGTGCTCGATGCGGTGGCCGAAGCGAGTTGGACGCAGGTGTCCGAGGAGATCGCGGAACACCGCACCGACAGCAAGCCCCCGCGCGAGCGGCTGTTTCTCGGCTGCCAGACCTACGTGTCCTTCGCCGAGCGCCACCCGCTGCGCTATGCGCTGATGAGCCAGATCACCGACACCTCGCCGGCCGCCCGGCAGGCATTGGCGATCGTCACCCGGGGCCTGCTGGCCTGCCGTGGCGACGACCCGCAGGCGCCCCCGACGCCCGAATCCGATCGGATCGCCGCGGCCCTCTCGGTCGCCGTGCACGGTGTGGCGATGCTGCACCGCACCGATACCCCACACCTGTGGCTGAGCTCGTTCAGCACCGACGAGATCCTCCGGAGCCTGATCGACTCGGCCATCCTGCAACTCGACCAGGCCGCCGCATCCCCCGGGCCGCGTCGTCCATCGACTTCAAGGCGCGGCTCACGTACTTCTTGACGGAGCCCTCGGCCAGGCACTGCGTCGCAGCGATCTGGGCGGGAATTTGTCCACTTTCGTGCACTGTCGGCGCCGTCGGCGCGAAGCTAGCTTTCTGACAAGCACACTTCGCGCCAAGGAGGCCCTGTGTCCCGACTCCGGTTCGGCTTCTTCATCGCCCCGTTTCATCGCGCGGGCATCAATCCGACATTGGCCCTCCATCGGGACCTGGAGTTCATCGAGCACCTCGACGCGCTCGGGTACGACGAGGTCTGGATCGGTGAGCATCACTCCGCCGGCAGCGAGATCATCAGCTCGCCGGAGGTGTTCATCGCCGCGGCGGCCGCCCGGGCCAAACGGATCAAGTTCGGCACCGGCGTGATCTCGCTGTCGTATCACAATCCACTGTGGGCGGCCGACCGGCTGATGCTGCTCGACCACCTCACCCACGGCCGCATCATCGGCGGCGTCGGGCCCGGTTCCCTGCCCACCGACTCGGCCATGATCGGGCTCAACCCGACCGACACGCGCGAATTGTTGGAGACCAACCTCGACATCCTGGTGCGTCTGCTCGCCGGGGAAACGGTCAGCGCCAAGACACCCACACACGAACTGTTCGACGCGAAGCTGCAACTGGCCCCGTGCTCAGAGGGCGGCATCCCGTTGTCGGTCGCCGCCGTGGCCTCCCCGACCGGTGCCCGATTGGCCGGCAAGCATGGCATCGGCCTGCTGTCGGTCGGCGCCACGCTGAGCGAGGCCGGTTTCGATGCGCTGAGCCATCACTGGAACATCGCCGCGGAGCGTGCCGCGGCGTTCGGCACCACGATCGATCGCCGCAATTGGTCACTGGTCGGCCCATTCCACGTCGCCGAGACTGACGCGCAGGCCCGCGCCGAGGTCCGCTACGGCATCGAGGCGTGGTTCAACTACTTCCAGAAGATTGCGGCATTCCCGCAGATGACCATGCCGGGCGGCCACATCGACGAGATGATCGACATGATCAACGATCGCGGCGCCGGCGTGATCGGAACTCCGGAGCGGGCGCGGGCCCAGGTGCAGCGACTGTGGGACCAGTCCGGCGGGTTCGGATCCATGCTGCAGATGGCCGCGGACTGGGCCAATCCTGCCGCCACCCGACGCTCGGCGGAGTTGTTCGCCGAGGAAGTCATGCCGCATTTCCAGGGGCAGGCCCAGCCGACCCTGGACGCCGCGGCGCGCGCCGGGCAAGTGCGCGACGAGCTGGCCCAGACACAGATCGACGCGATCACCCACATGGCGCAGAAGTACGAGGCCGAAAAGGCGGATACCTAAGCGGATTGGATGATCTGAGCCAATGTCGATGCCGCGCGAAAGAGCGAAAGGGTGCGTTCAGTGATCGACTTCAACCGCTTATCGAGCGCCTCGAGCGAGCGATTCACATCGTCGAGGTCCCGGATCGCCGCGACCGCCCGTCGAACATCGGGGATGCGGTAACCGGCAGCCCGAAGAGCTGCCGTGATGCGTGCCTCGCGGATGGCCTCAAGCTGATAGCGCCTGGTCGATCCGGTCCGGTTGGTGATCCGCTCTGGCTTCACCAGCCCCTCCTTCTCCCAGAACCGGAGAGTGGAGGCACGAACGCCGAGCGCCCGCGACAATTCGGTGATGGTCATCGCGTCGGCTTCCACCGGGGGAGCTTCGGTCTTGGCCTCGCCTTGGATGGCCTCCAGCGCTTGACGCGCGACGAGGGCCTGCTCGCGCTCCCTGTTGAGCCCGATGTGCAACGAGCACACCAGGATTGCCGCCTCCCCAGTCGGCAAGGCGCGGATTGCGTGCATGGTCCGGCGGGCCTCGACCGGCCCCACGGCGTAGGCCAGATCGCGATACGCACGTAGGTCACGAATCTCGGTTGTCGAGAACTGCCGGTACCCGTTGTCTGCGCGTACCGCCGATGAGATGACGCCGAGACGCTCCAGGTCACGAATCTGCTGGACCGAGTACCCGGTCGCCGCCGCTACCGCCGAGACGGTCAGCATGATGCACCAAACCCTCCATACGGACTTCAACCGCACACTTCAACCATGAGTATGGACGAGCTACTAGAGATGATCCGACGCTTCGACGGCGTCTTTGAACTGGCACCGACAGCGGGCAGCCCGTTCCCGCAGATTGCCTGGGGCGACCACTTCTTCTACTTCGCACCCAATGGTCAAGTGCCGCAGCGAGAACAGCCCTACGCCACCATCGTCACGAAGAACTATCCCGACGATACTTCGTGTGACCTCGACCAGCCTGGCCGATCGCGGCTGAACATCCACGTCGGACGGAGCGCCTTCATCGAAGTCGTCGGCGCAGATCCCCGGGTCGAGTCGACGGCCGTCGACTTCACCGCCGTCGACACCGTCCTCCCCCATCCTGTCTATCGCGCACAAGGCTGGATCTCGATCATCAACCCGGGAGCACACACTCAGGCGTTGGCGGTCAATCTGCTCGGCAGGGCGCACGACGCGGCGCGCCGGCGAGCAACCCGCCGGGCGTCCAGACCTTCCCAGCACGCCCCATGATTACTACATTCGGTAGTAGTCGACCCCTAGGGGGCAGGATGCGGTGGCGCGGAGTAAGCCATGTCGAGTTCGCGGTCTCGGACTACGACAAATCGATCGCGTTCTACGACGCGATGCTCGGACGGCTCGGGTACCACAGCTTCTCGTCGCTGAATATGGAGTACCAGTCGATCTATTACACGACGCGATTCATCAACCCGCACAGCTACATTGGCATCCAACCGGCCCGCACCGGGGAGAAACTCACCCACCCCGACCAGGCCGTCGGGATCAACCACATCGCACTGTGGGCCCGAAACCGCAAGGAAGTAGACCGCTTTCATCGCGGTTTCCTGCTCGCCAGGGATATCCCGGTCACCGATGAACCCAAGGACTACCCCCAGTACTGGCCCGGCTACTACGCGGTGTTCTTCGACGACCCGATCAACGGAATCCACTGGGAACTGG
This sequence comes from Mycobacterium sp. DL99, assembly GCF_004762045.1. GTDB lineage: Bacteria > Actinomycetota > Actinomycetes > Mycobacteriales > Mycobacteriaceae > Mycobacterium. The sequence goes on along the minus strand of NZ_SJOM01000007.1, from coordinate 592,765 downwards.
CCTGGGTGCCGAAAATTCCGACGCCACGGCAGATCTGGTCGTTCTATCGAACGATGCGGGCCTTCGGCAAGCAGCGCCCGGACCTGGCGAACTCGGTGCCCGGCATCACCCGGCAGGCGATGCGGCCCCTGCAGCGATGATCCAGTTGCCGAACTCGGCGGCCAGGTGCCAGCGGTGCGCGGCGACCATATGGGAGGGGAACAGCCCGGGAAACTCGACCGCCAGGAGCGCCTCCATCGCGCCGTCGCGGTCCCGGAACTGGTGGCGGACCCCTCCGATGACCAGCCCGTCGTCGAGGACCGCCAGACCGGCGATCTGCACCGGGTACTCAGGTTTCACCGGCACCGAAACCGAACCGGCCGCGGCATAGTCGACGAGGAACCAGGTCGGGGTCGGCGATCCCCCGGTGGTCTCGACGACTTCCTGCCGCCCGTCCGGCAGCCCCCGCAGCAGGTAGTGGTCCGGGCAGGCCCGGACCATGGCCTCCTCGTCGTTCGTCGCGGTGAGGCCGTCGAACCACGCACCGAACTGCACGGCGGACACCCCGTCGACGACGAGTCTGGTTGTGCTGTAGGCCTTTCTGCCGCGACTGCCGGCCACCGCGATCCGGGCTACCCGTTCGGACATCGCAAGCTCGTGGCGCAGCATCGCGTAGATACCCGCATGCCCGAGTCCTAACTTCAGCGCGCACAGCACTTCCCGCTGCGCATCCAGGCCCGCACCAGTTACCGTGTCGAGGTCGACGCCAGGAAGAATCTCGGCGACCGCCCGGCGACCCAGCCGTGAATCCAGCTTGGCCAGAACCGCCTTGGCACGCCGCGCTTCCCAGCGTTGAACATCGGAGCGGCTGACTTCACGCCCGTCGATGAAGGTCCGAATCACGACATCACCTGTCATCGGTTTCCACCCACTTCGCTGGCAATCGGTTCGCGCGGCAGAATGCCGGCGAGCACGAGATCGACGAGACGTGTGCACAGACTGTCGTCGATCGGCTCGCGCGTGACGAGGGTCCGAAAGCTCAATGGAGCGACAAGGGCCTCCAAGACCAATCGAGGGTCAGTGCCGGCCGGCAGTTCCCCCCGGTCGATCGCGCGATCGATGATCGTGCGGGCCAACTCCAGTCGCCCGGTCCAGAACTCCTGCCGCACTGCGGCCCAACGCGATTCCTCACCGCTGAAGGCCAACGCTTGCGCCAGCGCCCGTCCGACCGGGCTGGTGAGGTAAACGGCGATACCGCTCAGCAATCCATGCAGGTCAGTGCCTATCGACCCGGTATCGGGCACCGGGATGACCCGTTCGCTATAGCCCAGCAGAGTCTCGGCGATCAGACTCTCGCGACTGCCCCACCGCCGGAAGATCGAGGTTTCGTGAACCCCGGATCGTGCCGCGACATCGCTGACCGTGAAGTCGGCGATGCCCTTCTCGGCCATCACCTCCAACGTCGCCTCGGCCACAGCCTGGCGGACGCGCTCGGAACGGCCGCCTGGCCGCCGTCGAACTTCGTCAGCCATGATCCCACCCTAACGCTAGTTCAACATGCGTTAAGTATGGTCGCCACGGCGAGTTAACGCAAGCCCTACTAGCATTAGTACGGGTTCCGCCAAGACTAGGCCAGAGCCACCCCGAGCTCCTGGGCGAACACCTTGATCATGTGCTGAACCGCAATTTCGTTGCGGCCGATGATCATATGGTCGTGCTGACCGTGACGGACTCCTTCACCGCACTGCGGGAGCATCGCGAAGTCCTCGTCGCGCACCGCGGCGTGGACCCCTTCGTAGACGGCGTCATAGGTCGCCCGCATGTCGTCATTCGTCGCCGGGATACGACCCATCCAGCTGTGTCGCACCGTGCAGCGGGTCGGTTCGCCCTCCGGCAACATGTCGATGATCTCCACGCCGACGGGGCTGTTCGCGAGAATCAGGTTCGGGTAGACCCAGTAGATGACGCCCATGTTGGCCGACGGGTCGAATGAGGCACTCGGATCGTCGGCGAGATTCTTGATCCAGTTGAACGGGAACCCGATGCGGTGGTGCCTGCCGAACTCGTCGTAGATCGCGGTGTTCGGCAGGGCGTTCTGCCCAATCAAACTCTCGCCGTGGACGAACGGGAAGTGGTAGCCCTCCGCGAACGCCTCGAGCGCTCCCTTCCACGACACCTCCGAGGAGAACTCGCGGTCGGCATGGTAGCCGTACGCTTCGTAATTCCATTGCGCCAGTTCAGGTCCGAGCGCTCCCAGGTGGTCGTCGAGATCAATCGTGGCGTCCGCGGTCAGGACCGCCCAGACGAAGCCGTAACGCTCCTCCGACGGCAGTTCCACCAGGCCATAATCCGCCGGGTCCATCGTGTCGAAGCCAGCCTTGCCCGGGACCATGAACAGCTCACCGGTGTTGCGGTAGGTCCACGCGTGATACGGGCAGACGAAGCGTGACGCATTGCCGGACCCGCAGGCCGGCATCGCCCCGCGGTGACGGCAGTAGTTCAGGAACACGTGGCTGGCACCCGCGCGGTCGCGGGTGACCAACAGCGAGTCCCCGAGCACCGAGCGGACGACGAAATCGTTCTTCTGCGCGATCTGGGCCGACGGCACGATTGCCAGTGGAACCCTGCGCAAGATCTGGGATTCCTCGATCTCGGTGATCTTCGGATCCCGGTAGTAGTGCAACGGCACCTTCAGCACCCGGTCGGCCATATCCGTCGTCCCCTCGACGGCATGCCGCAGGGCGCGGCGGGTCAGTTCCTCATCGGTGCTGCTCACTGGGCTGACGGTCATAATCTGACCATACAATGACTATCGACTGTATTGTCAAGATCGGATCGGCGTTCATGCGACGATCAACGGATGCGCAGGCACGGCTGGTCAGGAGACATTCCCGCCGATGACGACGAAGCCGTCCGCCGCATCATCGGCGCGGCCCGGGAGGCGATCGACGCGCGCGGCACCGTGAGCGTGTCCGAGGTGGCGCAAGCCCTGGGAGTGACCCGCCAGACGGTTTACCGGTACTTCCCCACACTGGAGAGCCTCATGGTTGCCACCGCCGTCTCCTCGGTGGACGGCTTCCTCGATCGACTCGCCGCACAACTGGGTTCGATCACCGACCCCGGCGAAGCCGTCGTCGAGGGCATCGCCTACACCGCCGAACAAATTCCGCACGACCGCTACCTCAGCCTGGTCTTGCAGCCGGGCAAGGCCAGCGCCTTCACCGCCGGCGTGACGTCGGAGCTCGCCATCGAGTTCGGCAAATCGATCCTGCAGCGTTTCGATATCGACTGGGCTGCAGTCGGATTCGACGGCGAGGTATTTGATCAGCTGGTCGAGTTCATGCTGCGGACGCTGCAGTCGTTCATCGTCGACCCCGGCGGGCCATCACGCCACGACAGCGGCTTACGCGCCTACCTGCGGGACTGGGTGGCCCCGGCCGTTGCCGCTCACGCGCTTTAGAGCGTCGCGACGCCCTCGATGCAGGTGGTGGTGGCACCGCCGACCCAGACCGACCCATCGGAATCGGAGCGCACGCTGATCTCGCCGGCCCGGCCGAGCCGCGCCCCCTGAGCGACCCGGTATTCCGCCGGAGCCGCGCCGGTACTCGTAAGCCACTGCCCCACCGAGGCATTCATGCTGCCGCACACCGGATCTTCGGGAACGCCAACGCCCGGGGCGAACGTGCGCATTTCGTAGTCGTGCGCTGATCCCGCCGGATATGCGCCGATGACACCGACCATGGCGGCGGGAATCCGGGCCAAGTCAGGTTCCAGCTCGAGCACTCGTTGCGCACTGTCCAGCACGAGCACGGCCCAGCCGGGACCGTTGTCCGCCCACTGGTGTGCGAGGACGTCGGCACGTGCCAGCCCGAAGGCGTCGACGATCTGATCCAGATACTCGTCGTCGAGAGGGCCGGACCGCAGGGTCGGTGGCGCCTGGAAGTACAGCTCGGCGTCACGTTGCCGCACCTCGACGAGTCCGGCACCACATTCCTGCACGACACGTCCCGCACGCCGGGGTTGCCCGCCATGCCCCAGCCAGGCGTGTGCGGAACCGAGCGTGGGGTGCCCGGCGAACGGCAGTTCACTGCCCGGCGTGAAGATGCGCAGACGGTAGTCGGCCTCGGGGTTCGTCGGGGGCAGCACGAAGGTCGTCTCCGACAGATTGGTCCAGCGTGCAAGCCGCTGCATCGCAACGTCATCGAGGCCTTCGCTATCGAGCACGACCGCGACCGGGTTACCGAGGTACGGGATTCGCGAGAACACATCGACCTGGGCGAATGCACGATGACGCGGCATAGTCCTCCCACCTCTGAAGAGCGCAGCAACCTACGCCAGTATCCGCCGAGTTCCCGCGGGACGCTCGTAGCGCTGGCGTACGCTCACCCACGTGGTCGACCTCTCGTATGTCATCGCCGGATCCGAAGCCACCGGCGGCGCCGGTTTGCAAGCTGACCTGCGCACTTTTCAGGAGTTCGGTACCTACGGCGTAGGCACCGTGACGTGCATCGTGTCGTTCGACCCCAAAGCGAACTGGGGCCACCGGTTCGTGCCGGTCGACCCGCACGTCATCGCAGATCAGATCGAGGCGGCGACGTCGGCATACGACCTCGACGTCGTCAAGATCGGCATGCTCGGCACTCCCGCAACCATCGACGTCGTCGCAGAGGCCCTGGCCCGCCAATCCTGGCGGCACATCGTCGTCGACCCCGTCCTGATCTGCAAAGGCCAGGAGCCCGGCGCCGCGCTCGACACCGACACCGCACTGCGCCGTCAGATCCTGCCGCTGGCGACCGTCGTCACCCCGAACCTGTTCGAGGCCCGCACCCTCGCCGGGATGGACGCCATCTCCTCGATCGATGACCTCGTCGAGGCGGCCCGACGCATCGCCGACCTGGGCCCGACCAACGTTGTCGTGAAGGGCGGGGTCGAGTTCCCCGGTGACGACGCGGTCGACGTCCTCTTCGACGGCAACGACGCTGAGATCCTGCGCGCGCCGAAGGTCGGACAGGCCCGGGTCGCCGGCGCGGGATGCACTCTGGCCGCAGCGATCACCGCCGCACTGGCCAAGGGGGCGAGCGCCCCGGAGGCGGTGCGCCTGGCCAAGGACTTCACCACCGCCGGCATCATCGATCGGATTGGCGGAAATGCACCGTTCGACACCGTGTGGCAGGGCGCCGGACACTCCCTCGCGCGCAGCTGAGGTTTACCAGCCGGCCTCATCCAGCGATCCCAGCGGGCGTAGTCACGGAGATTGCCGTCTCCCGAAGGTCGCGATCGGCGACCGGAAGCTCAGCTCAGGCGGACGGAAACCGGAAGACGAGCGCGTCGAGGAGGCGCCTCACCTCGTTGAGTCGCATACGCACCGCAGTCTGATGACGCTGCGCTCCCGGGCGGCCGACCCTGACCCGGTCGTCGATCCGGGCCAATTGCGATTGAAGGTCGGCCATTTCAGCCTCGAGAAGCACGATGAATGCCTGTGCCTGACGAACATCGGCGCGGGCCCGCGGAGCTATGTTCACCGCCGGAGCAGGCACGGCCACCGGCCGGAGCCAGAGTGGATCAACAGGGTCTGCCGTCATCGTCCTACGGTGGCAGCGCCGCTCGGCGATCCAGTTTCCCGGCCGTATCCGTCCGGTAAGGAGCTGTTCACACCGGTGTCCACCGGTGTGTGAACTCGCGCCCTATTGGCTGCGTAGTGCAGGCCCAGGGCTTACCGGACAGGGCGCTGGCGACGTCCGCGATGACGCGTCAACAGGGGTCGCCGGGTGGGGTGTAGTAGGGCACGCCTTCGACCGTGTAGCAGGGGATTTCTCCGGGAACGTAGGGTACGTGCGCTGCTGCGATCGCCGCGCCGGTTGCGACGTCACCGGCGATGTTGGTGCAGCCACCTGCGGCGAAATGTCGTCCGCTGGCGCCGGCACAGACGTCAGCGCCGGCAGTGGGCGCCACGGCGATCGGCGCGAGACCGATCGCTGTGGTGGCGATGAGGGTGAGAGTGTGTTTCTTCATCGGATACTCCGTGTTCTGGTAGTCAAAGCCACCCGGCGCCAGCGGATCTCGTTATCTCACAGGCGTATACAAATGCGATTCGAAACGGTGATGACTGCGGACAGCGGTCCCGCCCGGCCGCATGCCGCGTGAACCGGTTCCTAGACCTTCTCCGGTTTGGGTGCTTGCCAGGTGCCGTTGAGGGCGGCTTCTTCGGGCCAGTACAGACGTTCGACGACCTGGAACGCACCTTCCGATGAGGGTAGCCAGTTGGATTCCTTGTCCGGGCCGGGCGATTGGTTCTGGATGTAGATGGTGTAGCCGCCGTCAGGGTCGGCTTTAAGGCTGGGCAGCATCGGCGAGTTGATGAGGTACCGATTGATCGGGTTGGCCACCAGCAGGCTTTGCGGCATCCGGTACATGGTCAGCGACCAGAACGCCTTGACGGGTGGCAGCTGTCCGGGCGCGAACCGGTAGGTGTAGTTGTTGGCACCGTCCAGCGGTGCACCGGTGGAGTCCGTGGCGAAGATCGGATACATCGCTTCGGCTTTGGTGTTGCCGTAGATTCCGATTACCGCGCCGGCCATCCGGTACAGGTAGTTGTCACCGAGTATCTCCCGGGTGCCGAACAGATCACCGGAGGTGACTTTGCCGTCGGCGACCTTGGCCTGCAGCCCGTCGAATTCCTTCCAGGCATCGGTGATAGCCCCCTGGAACGCGTCGCGCTGCTGCGGGCTCAGCTTCTCGGCGTTGAAATCACCGTCGGAGCCGATCCCGATGGAGGCGAACTTGGCGCGCAGGTCTTTTTCCGAATCCAGGACGGGCACGTACTTCAGGACAAAGTTGAGTTCTTCGAAGAACTTCGGGGAACCCTTCTGCTCGTCGATACTCAGCGGCGCGACGAAGTCGACTTTCGGCGCGGCGGCCGGGGGCTGCTGCTTGAGGAATCCCGACAGCGGCTGCACGGTGTAGCCGGCCTGGATGGCCTTGACATTGTTGATGTCGTCAGGGCCGAACAACTGCGTCCGGTACACCGCCAACACGAAATCACTGTCGGCGTGCAGCACCTCATCGACACCGGCGGGCTTCTCACCGGTCCATCCGGGACCCGCGAGCAGGAACTTGCCGCCACCGTTGCCGGTGGTCCGGCTGCCCGCATAGGCGAAGTTGTAGGTGTAGGCGTCGATGAACTGGATCGAGAAATAGCGGTCCTTCTCGATCGGCGGGACCGTCAACACCAACGGTTCGGCACGCAGGTCCGCGCCCAGCATCGAATACGGCGTATCGGAATTAGGGGTCTGCACCGTGGTGTCGGCCGGCGTGTATACCCGGCTATCGGAGTGGGTCTCATTCCAGCCACCGACATACTGCGGGCTGGTGTGATTGACGAAATACGAGTGCTGAATCCGGTAGTTGTCGACCATCGGATACCCGTAGATGTAGGCCTGCTTCGCGATCTCACGGATCTGCTCCAAACTCACCTCGCCACGGTCGTCGGATCCGTCATCGCCACTGCATCCCGCCATTGCCGCCGAAACCGCCACCACGGCAAGCACACTCGACCACCGCCGCCACGAACCAGAGAGCTTCAACTCGGACCCCTTCACCTGGACCGCTCGGCGCGCCGCGCCGGGGTCGCCGAATCACACCGGCCCGTCCCCATATCACCGTCGGCGGTGAACCGGGCCCCGATGATCTTTGCTGTAAAAGGTCACCGCCGTCTTGACATATCTGGACATCTTCTTGACCGTTATGGACATGCTGTTGATCCGGGGCTCGTGCCTGACCGGCTTTTCGCCGCTGGTGACCGCCCATGGCGGCGACCCTGAAGCCATACTCGAACTGGCCAACATCGATCCCGACGACGTTGGCCAGCGTGACCGGTTCATCCCGCTGCGCAACGCCATTGCTGCCATGGAGGATGCCGCCGTGGTCCTCAATGTGGCTGACATCGGTCGCCAGCTCGCGCTGCGCCAGAGCATCGACATCCTCGGCCCAGTCGGCGTCGCGGCCCGCACCGCGTCCACCGTCGCCGACGCCTTCGCCATCGTCGACACCTACATGGACACCTACAGTCCCGGCATCAAAACGCGCATCAGTGCCCATCCCGATCCTGCGCTGGGCCGGTTCGAATTCGACTTCCTGCTCAATCCGCCACCCCCGCAGGCGCAGGCCATCGAACTGGCCCTCGGTGTCACGCTACGGGTGCTGCATCTGTATCTGGGCACCACCTACCGGCCCGTGGCCGTACACCTGCCCCATCCCGCGCTGAGCACAACAAGTGACTATCGCCGCTACTTCGGCTGCCCACCACAGTTCAACCAGCCGATCGCCGGATTCAGCGTGCGCGCAACTGATCTGCAACGACCGCTCAGCCACGACGTCCTCGCCCACCAACTCGCCCTCAACTACCTGTCCACCACCAAGGGCCAGCACACGCGCGGCCTGGCCGACACCCTGCGCAGCGTCATCCGCCAATTGCTGCCCACCGGAAATCTCACCGCCGAGGTGGCCGCGCGCCAATTCGGCCTGCACCCCAAAACACTGCGCCGCCGGTTGGCCGACGAAGGCACCACCTTCGCCGAGCTGCTCGATCAGGCCCGCCGCGACATCGCCCACCGGCTACTGCTCAACACCGATCTGAGCCTGAACCAGATCTGTCGCCACCTCGGCTACGCCGAGCAAAGCGTGCTCACCCGATCCTGCAAACGCTGGTTCAACAGCACTCCCACCGCCTACCGCCACGCCCGCACAGGCCCCGCGACCGACACCTGACACTCGATGGCCATGACCAAGTGTCGCAGGCTGACATACGCTGGGCGGGGTGGATGTGTACGAAGCGGTGGCGTCACGGCGCTCAGTGCGGGCTTTTGCGGATCGCCCGGTGGATTGGGACGTCTTGTCACGGGTGCTGACGGCAGCCTCGCGGGCTCCGTCAGGAGGCAATCTTCAGCCATGGCACATCTACGTTCTCGGCGGTGAGCGCCTGGCTCACCTCAAGGAACGGATCGCGTTACGGGTAGCGGCAGGAGACCGCGGAGATCCGTTGGAGGTCGCGACGTATCCGACACCGCTGAACAATCCGTACCAGGAGCGCCTCAAGGAATTCGGACAACGGCGTTACGGCGCTCTGGGTATCAGCCACGACGACCACGCGGCGCGAGCCCGAGTCCGCGCCGGCAACTGGGACTGCTTCGGCGCCTCCACCGCGCTGTTCTGCTACCTGGACCGCGACATGCTGCCGCCGCAATGGGGCGATGCCGGCATGTACCTGCAGACGGTGATGCTCTTGCTGCGGTCGGAAGGGCTGCACAGCTGCCCGCAGATCGCCTGGGCGGAATACCACCGCACCGTTGACGAGGTCATTGCACCGTCGTCACAACGAATCTTGTACTGCGGTATGTCAATTGGATACCCAGACCCGACACCGCCGCAACCGTCCATACCGCGTGCACCGTTATCGGAGACGGTTACCTTTCTCCGGTGAGTTCTGCGCCGCGATGCATTTCATAGCTGCTGCGGGCGCCACCGGGAAACTCGACGAACTCGACGGCGGTGCCGTCGGGGTCGTTGACGAAGAACATCCGGACCCGGTCGATGGGGAACGGCTCTTGAACGGGCTGGAAGCCCGCGTCGATCACGGCGCGATACGTCGCGTCGAGGTCGGTGACCGACAACGCGATGTTCTGGTTGCCCACGATGCCTCGTTTCCCCGATCCAGGCGGGGTCGACGTCCCGAAGCTGACAAGTTCGAGCATGACTCCGCCCACCACTCCCCCGACAACTCGTCCCTCCTGCTGGCGGGACGCGTGCAGGACCGCGTCGAACGGCTCACCGGAAATCAACTGGTCGAACACCACATCCATGCCCAGCAGGCCACGGTAGAAGTCCAGGGCCCGATCCATGTCGGTCACGCCGACAACCAGATGGCAGAAACGTAGATCACTCAGCATAGGGTTCCTCGACTTCCTCGTCAGCGCTTGATCATATGAGTTAGCGTGCCAAATCTGGCCGACTTCGAAAGGCAACCCCATGTCCACCTACAGCCATCCGCTCTCGCTGGACGGCCACGTCACGATCGTCACCGGGGCCGCCCGTGGTGTCGGCAAAGGCATCGCCACTGCCCTGCTCTCCCGCGGGGCGCGGGTGCTCGTGACCGACATCCTCGATGACGTACTGGCAAACACCACAGCGGAATTCGTCGAAGCCGGATTCGACGTCGCATCCATGGTGGCCGACCTCCGAGACGGCGACAGCGCCCAGCGAATCGTCGACGCCGCGCTCGACGCATTCGGAACGGTGGACGGATTGGTCAACAACGCCGTGGCCAGCGCCGGACCGATACCGTTCGTCGACATCCCGGCAGAGGAGTACGAGCGGGTCCACGACACCGGGCCACGCGCAACGTTCCGGCTGATGCAGGCGATTCACCCGGTGATGGTCAAAGGCGGTGGCGGATCCATCGTCAACCTCGGCTCGGCCGCCGGAACAGTCGGCACGCACTCTTTCGGCGCCTACGCCGGCGCCAAGGAAGCGATTCGCGGCATGTCCAAGGTCGCCGCCCTGGAATGGGGAGTCGACCGGATTCGGGTCAACGTGGTCTGCCCACTCGCCGAAACCGACGGCCTGAAAGTGTTGCGCGACATGGCGCCCAAGCAGTACGAGGCGGTCGTCAGGAGCACCTCACTCAAGCGAATCGGCGATCCCACCAACGACATCGGTGCCGTCGTCGCCTTCCTGATCGGCGACGACTCCGCCTACCTCACCGGGCAGACGCTTCTCGTCGACGGCGGGGCTGGTTCGTTCCGCTAGCAGCAATCGCCGCCAAACCGTCGGTCACCCTTGTAGGTTCGATTTTGCCGATGAAAGCACGAGCCAATAAGGAGGAAGACCAATGACGAATCATCCAGGGAGCTCGTTCTCCCGCCGCACGTTCATCCGCGGTGCCGCCTTGACGGTGCCCGTCGTCGGCGCTGCCGTAGTTGCGCCAGTTGCCTTGGCGGCACCACAGGAATGCGGTGATCCGTCCGGCAAGGTCGGCAATTGCGCGGCTCAACTGCCGCAGGAGTTCACCTCGACAAGTTTCAGCACGACGGCTATAGCAGGCGGCACAAACTACTCAATCCTGTTCAGCACGAACATCAGACGGGGTCCACTCATCCCGTCCGGCACCACCGGTTATCGCATCAGCAGCGTCAGCGTGTCCGGCACGAAGTTCGACGGCGCCCCGTTCTATCTGACACCGGGGATCGGTGAGGTCGGCCCGCGGCTGCTCAACGCCTTGTCCGCGTCGTCGTTGGGGTTCGCCCTCGACGTGCCATGGGACGCCAACCAGCTGGTGCGTTCATTCCTCTACACCTATGACGTCGAGTTTCTCACCGGCCTGACGGTGAATCAGACCTGCCGGTACACGACGACGATGACGCTGCGCGACAACGGGATGACGCTTGGCGGCGTCGGATCGGTCAACTTCTCCACACCGATGCTCGCCGAGTGCGAAACGGCGCCCCCGCCTCCGCCGCCCCAGTAGGGCGCCGTTCCAGCCACATCGAGTGCCACCGGTCCTCTGCCTGTATCGGTCGTTATCGGCGGCTGCCTGGAAGTTCGGGCGCCCGGGGGGCCGGCGTGCGAATAGCCGATGCGGCGCCTGGGAACAGCATGCGCCGGCGGGTATCAACGAAACGGCTCAGCTCGGTGAGCGAGCGTCGCTGGAGGTCGGCCCGCAACCCGCTGTCGGCCACAGTCTCCGCGAGCTGCAACGACATCAACTGCCTGAGGGAAGTGACAATCGGGTCACCGCGGTTGATGACCAGGACGTGCCCGTCAACACCAATGAAGCCACCGCCGTCAACCCACGGAATACCCCGGCTTCCACCCACCGGGATCTCGCCCTCCAAGTCGCGTCCGGCATGGCCAGAAAACGACAACGTGGCCTTCCGTGCCGCAGGGTCGATTGCATCGACGCGGATCTGGACGTAGGGCAGGTCCCGAGTATCCGGCCACGGTGACCAAACGTCACCAGCGACCAGCCCATACGTCCCGCGATGTGATGGCTGTAGGACTGAGTGGTTGTCAACGAAGCTGTGCACGAGCACAACTGGTTCGGGTTCTGCCGAATCCCATCCGGTGCGGTCGCGGTACTCGATGATGAAGTCATCGACTTCCAACGCCAAGTAGCCGGGAAGTTCTCGTGCATGCAGCGGCCGCAGCTCGACATGCGTCGATGTGTAGGCGTCGGTACCAATCGACATGACACGCGATCGGTCCAGCCACCCGCGGCCCCGCATGTTCGCGGCATTCAAGCCGGGCCCCCACGCGCCATAGGGGCCGACCGTGTTGATGTGGCAAGAACCCCACGTGGACATGACATCCCAGTCGTCGAGATAGTCCGCGTCGGGCTGATCGGCTCGGCGTGAATGGTCGAGACCGTAGACATGTCCCATCTCCTGCCCCAACAGGGCCGGGTGAACGTTGGTCGAGTCGCACACGGCCGCCCAACCATTCTGTTGCCCGTAAAGGTCTGTCGCCGTGTTCATCACGATCACCGCGCCGGTGAAATCGGCCGTCGAGTAACCCGCATCGTCGGCAGCCTGGCGGGCCGCTTCCACGAGTCCCGTACGGTTTATCTTCCCCTGCGGGGCCGTGGGAACGTTGCCGACATAATCGGCCTGCTCGTACGGGAGCGAGATCCAGGCTGACACTTTGGAACCGGTGAGATCTAGGGTGCCGTGCGACATCCGATCGAAGAACTCCACCATGTTGTGCGTGCCTGCACCGGCCGCAGTGAACATGTTCTCGAAGTACGTGTCCGATAGTGGTTCGGCGTCAGCGCCCTTCCACTTGCATCTCAGAATCAGCCACGGTGTCGATACAGCCATCGCCAGCCTCCTTGGCGTCCATGTGTGGGACCGTCCCAAGCAGGAGCCTGCGCCCATCTGGGCCGGTGATCACGAGTAGCCCACTACCTGTAAACGCTCGTAGCGAGACAGCACCGATGGCACTTTCGAGCCACCGTGAAGGCATAATTCACACACGGCAGCGCCCGTGCGCCGGACAGGAGAGCATGGCCGGCGCCGGTTGGAGAACCGCAGCCCGTCGGCTACCCGTGCGCCTTGCGGACCAGGTCGATGGCGTACTGGTTGACGAAGGTGCCTGCGGAGGCCTCTCCCGTGCCGCAGGCACCGTCGGACTCGCCGGGCCGCTTGACCCACAGGAACGCGTCGACGTTTCCGTTTCCGGTTGCCGTGGTCGGCGCAGCGCCGAGGGCCCGGCCGCTGGGGTTGCACCAGTACATCTCGCCATCGGCCGGTCCGGCGCCGTTGCGTGACGTGTCGATGACGTAGGGCTTACCGCCCGTCTGGCCCGAAATGGCGTCGCCGTAACCGACTTCCTCTTCGGTGGTGAAGAAGTTGGCGGTGTTGAGGCTGAAACCGCGCGCCTTGGCCACACCGACCCGGTTCAGCCGGTTCGCCATTTCACCGGCGGCCGTCCACCGGGAGTGGCCCGCGTCGACGTACAGCGCGGTGCCCGGATTGCGGGTCAGCGTGTCGACGGCATAGCTCATCAGGTTGTAGCGCTCCTCGCGCTGATCACCTGACAGACAGTCGGCCATGGCGAGCGCATCGGGTTCGAGGATGACCGCGGCCGGCCCGCCGCCGATGGCGGCGGCGACACCGTCGATCCAGCCCTTGTAGGCAGCGGCCGACCCGAATCCACCCGCGGCATAGCTTCCGCAGTCGCGATGCGGGATGCCGTACAGCGCCAGGATCGGCATGGTGCCGGCGGCCTGGGCCGCGGCGATGTACTTCGCGTCCACTGCGGGGCTGGAGACGTTGTCCATCCAGTACGCCGTGGGCGTGTTGGCGATCGCCTGCAGCTCGGGGCTCGGGTCGCCCTGCGCGGCGCGCGCGGCCTTCGACGAGGGATTGACGTAGAAATTCTGCCCCTCTAGCGGGTTGGAATCACTGACCAGGCGCACCGTCGGCGCCGGGTCTGCGGCAAGACCCGCGCCGACCACGGAGGCAACTGTCAAAACGGGGGCGATCCAACGCGCGACTGCACCAGCAGCAGAGGACATCACCTCAGGGAAAGTAATGGCGCGACGCGATATGCGCCAGTCGCTGGCTGCCGAGGTGGCGTGTCAGGCCTGGGCCCGGCCGGCCTCGAATGTGTCGAGCGCCTGGGTATAGAAGCGCATACGCTCGCGCAACTCGTCGGGGTTGATGTCGAACTCCTCGGGCAGGTAGCGATGTTTGCCTTTCCCGTCGCGCGGTTGGGCGCGGTGATGTTCGTCGAGCATTCCGGCGATGTCCGGCGGCTCCATCTGTGCTGCGGCGTAGATCCGGCGCACCGTCGCCTCGGGGTCGGACACCAGGTCGCGGTACTTGATATCGAGCCAGGTGGCGGTCGGTTCTGCCGAGGCTCGGACGGCGACGGCGCGCCGCAGCCACAGCTCGGTCTGCTCGGTTTGAAACCGGCCCACGTCGGCCCCGTCGACGTGGTCACTGTAGGTGGATCGGTACGTCGCGAACAGGCTCGCGCCGGACGCGACAGTCTCCACGATGTCGCGGTGCAGTTGCACGACGCAGGCGCCCGGATACGTCGCGATCACATGGCGGAGCTCCGCGGTGTGTGCCGGCGCCTTGAGGACCCAGCGGCGTCCGTCGCCGGCGTCGAGGATCTGCAGAATCCGGCGGTGCTGGTCGTATTCGGGCCCGAAGTCCTGACCGGCGAGCCAGGTCGCGTAGTTGTCCAGGCGGGTGGTTGCGGTGAACCCCCAGTTGCGCAGGGAGGTGCCCATGCCGAGCACGCACTCCTCGGGCAGGTGCGGCCCCGAGTCGTGCACGGCCGCCATTGCCGGGTTGAGGACGTGCAACAGGTACTGGCCGGCGGCGGCCGCCTCGAGGCGACGGTCGCGTTCGTCCGGGTCGAGGTCACCGGGTAGCCGCCAGGGAGCGCCGAGTTCGGCGGGGAGCGGCGCGCGCAACCGCGGGTCACGGTCGAGCAGCCGGAACAGGAACGTCGTCCCCGTGCGCCAGCCCCCGGTGATGACGATCGGCGGCAGCAATGGCCGGTGCCCGGCCGCGGGGTGCTCCTGTAGATAGCGGGTGATCGCGACCCGGGCGGCCAGCCGGCCGGCTGCCGTTCGCTGCGCGGTGAGCGCGCCGAGCGCATTGAGCCGGCCGTCCCCCTCGGCGGACTCGAGGTACTGCTGCAGGCCCGGACGCCACTGGTCGGGATCGCCGAGCACGCCGGCGCCTGCACCACGGGTGCCGCGGTCGATGACGATGTCGACGGCGTCGGTACCGAGCCGGTACCGGTCAGGGTGGACAGCCCGATCCTCTTCGGCCGCGGCATACGCCTTGCGTGCTTCCTGCGTGCGGGTGGGTGCGATCCAGCCGGTCATGAGCGCCCTGCCAGGTCGGCGAGGCGCACGACGCGTGTCGAGGGCACGACCGGCTGCTGCTCGGGCTGCAGGAACCGCATGACGACGATCCCGAACGATCGGCCCTCACTGTCGATCCAATCGCCGGCCGCCGGGCCGGGATCGGTGGCCGAGACCACGAATCGGTAGCGCCCGCCGTCGAGGTTCGCCGTAGCGCCGGTGTAGGACACCCGCCGATGGCGGTAGTCCAGTGAGTTGAGAAATCTACTGTACGCCAATATGTTCCAGTACCGACACGGCACCAGCTCACCTTCGATGAGCAGCGCTTCACCGGGGTCCAGCTGCCAGCCGCCGCGCACATAGTGGATGGCCGGTTCGGTGAACACCGCGCCACCGGTCATCTCGGTCCAGTGCCGCAACTGGTTCGGTGCCGTGCGATCGGCTGCCGCAGCGGCGTTCCAGATGCGGGGCAGGTGCAGTATCGCCGCCGACGCCTTGGACAGGTGCTTTCCGAACCGAGCCGGGTCGGTGGGTGCCGGGATCGGGGGCGACTCGACCGGCTCGATTGCACACCACCCGGGCTGCTCGGTCTGCACGTCATCGTGAAAGTGCCGTACCCAGACCACGGTGGCACGCTCGGGCAGGGCCAGACAGTCGCCGGACGTCGGTCGATCTCCGCCGACCGTCACCTCGTAGGCCCCGTCGGCGTCGAAAGTGATTGCATCACTGTCGATACGGGCGGTTGCCTGGGCACCGCTCCCGCCGGCGCCGTAAACAGTGATCGATACGTACGCCGCGTCTCCTCGATTCCCGCGGATCCGGTATCGGCCGTCGGAGCGAATATCGGCGACCCAGTACCGGAAGTCGGGATTGTCCATCAGAAACTTCTGGCGCCACCCGTTGAACGCGACGAACTCGGGTTTGTCGCGATCGACTTCGAAGCGCCCCAACTGATTTGACAGCGCCCGCAGCAGCGCGCGGAATCCATCCGCGCGCTCGGACCCCGGGAGGTTCGCCGTGTCGATCGCGAGTTGCTCACCCGCGGTTCGCAATCCGTCGACGAATGCACTCCAGGCCGCCACTTCGGCCCGGGGTTCGTCTGCGAGACCTTCGTCGGGCGCGGTCACGATGCATCCCCCCTCCAATTCCGGAAGCACATGCTTCCGGAATTGGATGCTGCCCGCTATGCTCGCGACATGTCAAGGCCGTACCGCGGCCAGGCCGCCGATGCACGGTCGTCGGATCGCCGCGCCCGACTGCTGCAGGCAGGCGTCGATCTGGTCGGTACCCACGGGGTAGCGGCGATGACCATGCGGGCCGTGTGCCGTGAAGCCGAGCTCAGCCAGAGGTTCTTCTACGAAAGCTTCACCGACACCGACGATCTGCTGCGCGAGGTCTACCGCAGCACGTTCGAGCGAGCACGTCACGTCATTCGGTCCGCCGGCGACCCGGATGCCGATCTGCACGCGCGCACTCGCGCGGGGGTGAGGGCGGCAGCGCGACTCGTCAAGGACGATCCCCGCCTCTGCCGAATCCTGTTGGTGGAGCCCATCGCCGACCTGAGGCTGCGGCAGTTTGTGCGCGACACCATCGGCACGATGACGCTGGGCACACTGACCGCGCCCATTGCCGGGGCCGACGCCGCATCGGCACCGGTCAAGATGCAGTACGCCACCGTATTCGGCGCCATCATCTCGCTGTTCATCGAATGGACCGAGGGCAACCTCGGTGCCGACCAGGAGGCATTCGTCGATCATGTGACGACGATGCTGCTGTCGTCACCGCTGGTGACCGACCATCAGAGCTACCCGACTGCCGCTCAGACATGGTTGAGACCATGAAGCTGAGCCACATCGGAACCCGCACCGACGACCGAAGCGGCGGTACGACGGGGTGGCTCGGCGCATCCGGATGTCAGTCGACGCTGGCGTAAAATGGCTCGAGTCCCGTCAGCAGATCATCGATCAACGCAGCAACAGCGTCCATCTCCTTCAGGTGGATCACCTTCTGCGTGGTCGTCGGCTTGTCGAGCTTGTAGGTGAGTTCGGTGTATGGATGCTTCGACATCCCCATGTAGACGCAGTACGGCAGAGCTTGTTCCCGGGTGTAGGTGACGTCAACGAAGAGCTTCCCTCGCGTCGCCGAGAAGATCAGTTCCACGTCGCGGTGCTCAGCCTCTGCTTCGGTCAGATTGTTGACCACGACTGTCCAACTGGAGAGCCGGAGAGGGATCAGGTCCTTGCCGAGCGGATTGAGGAACCGGGGAAGCATGCCGAAGATCGCCTCGATGTCGTGGCCGGTTGCGATCGTTGTGTGGACGCTTCTTGTCTCGTCGTACGTCCATCTGCCTGACGCTCTCGACAGCAGAATCTGCTCGAGTGAATAGCCGATGGCCGCGTTCTCGTATGAGATGGAGACCGTCACGCCGGTGATGCCGTTCACCGCGGCGAACAGTACGGTGTCATCGAACGGCACGTCCTGTGCGTTGTAGCGCTCGTCGATGAACGCATTGGAGTCGACACTCCATCCGCCGTCGACCTGGATCCCTCTTGTCGTGCTGGTCTTCGTCACCGAGTTCCTTTGAGTCCGTCCTGCTGCCGCGAGCGTCGCGGCACGCGGTGATCCCCACGGCCTGCATTGACGAGCAAACGCCCGATGAGCAGACCACAGTGGCGGGGACACCCAGTTGCGCGGGGTGGTGCCCAAGGGCACACCCCTCAAGTCCTCACAGTGACGGCACGGGTTCCAGTTCGACGGCGTGTTCGGCGGCTCGGCGTCCCGAGAACACGCAGTCGGCTATCGACAATCCACTGACGTACGAGTTCGCACAGATTCCGATCGCCGTGCGCCCCGCCGCATAGAGACCCGGAATTGCCTGGCCTTCAGGCGTTTTCACCGCTCCGGTGACCTCGTCGACAATCAGGCCGCCGAGGGTGAACATGGGGCACGGGTTGATCAGACTGCGCTTGATGGATATCGCGATCAGAGAGAACGGTCCCTGCTCGACGGGCTGCACGAATTCGGCGGGCTTTCCCATCGGGTCCGGCAACCCGCCTTCGGCCGCGGCATTGTGTGCCTCGACGGTAGCCCGCAGGCCCGCCGGATCGACACCGGCCTTGGCTGCCACTTCCTCCAGCGTGTCCCCGACGACCCGGTCCATGCGCAGCATGGCTTCCATCTGCAGACGCTGAAACCAGATGGCCTGCTTGGGAAGTTGCGCGCGCGCCTCGTCGAGCAGACGCCGATCGGCCAGAATCCAGCCGCGGCCGCCGTGGTCTTGAATCATGGCGTGCCCGACGGCCGCGCCGTAGCGGGTCTCGTCGATGAATCGTTGTCCGGCTTGATCGACGACGAGGGCGCCCAGGAACGCGCTCGGTGGGGTGATGAATCGCCAGGCCGATACGTTGTCGAGGCGATCGACGGCGGCACCGACATCGGCGGCGAGAGTGATTCCGCTGCCGTCGTCGGCGCTGGTGCCGAGCTGAAGGCCGTCGCGGTACTCCGGTGCATGCTCGGCGATCCATTCGCGATTGGCGATGTAACCGCCCGCGCTGAGGATGACCGCCTGGCGCACATGAATATCGACGGTGCGGGCATACCTGCGCTCCAGACGGTTCAGGAGCTTTTCCATCGCGGCCCGCAGTGGCGGGTAGTAGATGCCCGGTTTGATCGCGAGCTCGGCGTATGCGCGATAGCGGCGCTGAACCCAGGCCGGCGCATCGGCGAGCGTGCTGGCCCGCACGCCGACCACCCGGCCGTCCGAGTTGGTCAACAGCGCGACTGCGCGGGTGTGGAACTGCGTGCGTACCCCGAGGGCCTCGGCTGATTCGGCCAGGGGTTGATAGATCTTCTTGCCCGAGGCTCCCGGTCCTTTGGCCCGGTGACCACGTTGCGCGGGCGGCGTGACCGCCCGGAATCGCCCGGAGTTCTCGCTGCCCGAGTAGTACAGGTAGTACTTGTTGTTCGGGTAGGACGTCTTGTACGGGCACACCGACGCTTCGAACGGCACGCCATGTTCGGTGAGCCAGTCGATCATCGCCGGGCTGGTGTCGACGAAACGGCGAAGTGTTTCGGGACGCACGGCATCGCCGATCTCGGCCTGCAGGTATGCGTACATCGCATCGGCGTTGTCGTCGACACCGGCCTGCCGCTGCACCCAGGTACCACCACCGGCGTAGATGATCCCGCCGGACACCTGAGTGGCGCCGCCGCCGTTGAAGCGGTCGATGGCCAGCACATCGGCGCCTCTCGACCGTGCTTCCAGGGCGGCACAGACCCCAGCCGCTCCATATCCGACCACGAGGACATCGACTGTGCGTGCGTCTGGCATGGCTCTCCCTGAAAGTGATCGACGACCGCTCTTAAACTCCTAGTTTGTACTCAAAGTACAAACTACGCGCAAGGACGCTCGTAGACTGCGCTCGTGGCCGAACAGACCGGGCGGACAGTGCCCCCCGCCGTGGCCGAGAAGCTGTACACCGCGACGGACCTCATTGCCGCCCGCGGGCTGGAGAAAACGAAGATCGAGGACATCGCCAAAGCATCAGGCGTCCCGAAGGCAACGCTGTACTACTACTTCAAAGGCAAGGACGACATCCTGGCCTTCCTCTTCCGGGATTCGCTCGATGCACTCGCCCGCGACGTCGCCTCGGCGGCCGACGCCCCCGGGCCGGGCCGAGACCGATTGGCCACCGTGATCCAGGTCCAGGTTGCGCACACCATGCACCGACCGGGCACCGCCCAGGCACTGGTCGGTGATCTGGGCCGCGCAATCCGACTGCCCGAACTCGCGTCGGCCGTTCAAGAGGCTTTCTACGAACCCATCGCCCGAGTGCTCGAGGCCGGGGCCGCCGATGGCTCACTGCGGAACGTCGCCGACCCGCAGGGCACCGCGATCAGCATCTTCGGCGCCATCATGATGACCGCGATGCTGCACAACGTCATCAACTCCGAGAAGACGCAGGACGAAGTCGCCGACGAGGTCATGCATCTCATCGAGAACGGGCTCGCGCCGTCACGCTGATCGGTTCAGACATGATGGAGCCCATGAGCCACACGCGAACCCAGTCTGCAAACCGGCCGGCAGCCACATCGATGGCCATCGCAATGGTGCTGGGTCTGCTGGCAGCGGCTCTGGTGTGGGGTCCGGGTGCCGGGCGGGCGTACGCGGCGGAAGCGTCACCGGCCGGGGACGCGCTGTCCATCGGCGACCCTGCCGCGCCGGGCCAGATCGACCTCTATCTGGATCCGCTGTGCCCCTACAGCGGGAAGATGGTGCGCGAGCAGGGCACAGAGATCGGCCGGCGCATCGAAGCCGGCAAGCTCCACATCAATCTGCGGCTCGTCAATTTTCTCGAAAAGTACTCGGCCAGCGGCACTTACGACAGCCGGGCGATCTACGCGGCCTTCATCGTCGCCGATCACTCGCAATCGAGCGACGTCACCTGGAAGTTCATCGAGCAGATCTTCGCCGCCGATCAGCAGCCGAAGGAGAAAGGCCAGACCGATCTGAGCAACGATCAGCTCGCCGGCCTGGCCGACCGCGCCGGCGCGCCGCCGTCGGCTCAGGACATGATCAAGCTGGGCCTTCCCATCCCCTTCGACGGACATGCCATCGCCGCCAACAACCTGCCGCTCCTACGGGAGCTCCCCGACTCCGGAGTGCCGATGGTGGTCATCGATGGCGAATCGGTCGACGGAAACTCTGATTGGCTCGACCGCCTGCCGCGCTGACTATCGAGGGGTTCCGATCGGCGGCAGCGAGCCGACGGCCTCGAGCTGATCGTGCTGGGCAGCGAGGGTATCGGCGAGGAACGTCCGGGCGATGAGCAGCAGTTCGGCGATCTTCGGATGCGCGAGGGTGTAGTACACCGCGTTGCCGACGCGATGCCCGCTGACCACATGATGGCGTTTGAGGACCGCGAGATGCTGGGACAGCAGAGTCGGTTCGATATCGGTGGCAGCCAGGATCGTGCTGACCGGGGTTGGCTCCTCGTTCATGGACAGGATCTCCAGCACCCGGATCCGCGCCGGGTGCGCCAACGCCTTGAACAGGTTGGCCTTGATCTCGTACAACGGCCGCTCGGGGCCATCCAGGACGCTGTCGACCACCACTGCCCCAATGATTGATGGATTGATGAAATTCGCAATCCATCATAGCGACCGTTACCCTTCAGCAATGCCCACCGGCCAAGCCCCACGCACCAAACCGGGCCCGCTGCAGTACATCGGGTACTGCTACGGCAAGCGGCTACCCGACTCGATGCGCGACTGGGTGGCCAACGACCTGGCAGGCCCCGGAGCCACGATCCGGATGATGGTTCGCGTCGCGATCCCCGCTGTCCTCGTCCTGGCGCCGATCTGGTTCATCCCCATGTCGCTCTACCTGCACGCCAGCATGACGGTGCCCATCTTCATCCCGTTCGTGTACTTCTCCCACGCACTGAACAAGGTGTGGCGACGTCACATGCTCGTCAAACACGGCCTGAACCCGGCCCTCATCGACCAGCTGTCACGCAAGAAGAATGCGCACATACATCAGGCCTATGCCGAACGCTACGGACCGCGCACGGGCCCGAGCAGCAGCGGCGATATCTGACCGCGCACCGCTGCAACCATCACGTCGCTGATCGGTCAGGGCTGGAGGGTGCACAACGTGAGGGCGAAGGCCGGCGCCGCGGCGGTCCCGATGACGATGAGCAACATCGTCAGCGACTGCGGGTGCCACCACATCGAACGCCGGGGCTGCATGAGACGGGCAAGACGGTCGGTCACCGCGGTACCGGCCGCGGCCAGCACGCCGTCGGGGAGGCGGAGCCGGGTGCTCAACGTGACGAGCCCGGCCACCAGCGGCCCACGCCCGTGCCTGCGGGTGGCCGCATCGTCGGCGCACATCTCCAGTAATGCCGGTACAGCCCGCGCCGCCGCCCGCATCAGCGGAAGCCGCGGCAGCGCCGCCGCGAGCGTGTTGAGCGTCGCGATGATGTGGTGATGGCGTCCACGGAGGTGTGCCCGCTCGTGGGCCAGAACCGCGGCCAAGGCCGGCGGATCCAGTAAGTCCAGGGCGGCGGTCGTGACGACAATGGCGCGCTGCCGGCCGCCGGATACGCAGTATGCCGTCGGTTGATCAGCTGTGATGGCGACGACGCCATCGTGGTCGGTAGGCGAGCCGATGATCCGGACCGCTTCCGCGTGTCGGCCATTGGCGCGCCGCACCCGGTACAACGCGACGATCACCCGACGCGTGGTGTTGGTCGCCACCGCGGCAGTGACCGCAAGCAGGGCGACGACCAATACCGTCGCCACGGTGGGCGGTAACGTCACCGCGCTGGCGATCCCCAATGTTTCGACGCAGAACGTCGGTGCGCTGCGAGTGATCAGGCTGTGGGCGGCACCCGCGATCAGGATCACCAACGCCGCCACCCAGGCGAATGACGCGGTTGCGACGACCACCAGCCAGCCCGCTACCGAGAGCCGGGGATGAATGTTGGTCGAGATCGGGCCGGTGAACAGCACCGGCGCCAGCCAGCTCAAAGCCATGGCGTAGCCGAGGAGAAAGGTGACAGCGTTCATCGTGGCTGCCCCTCGGTGAACCGCTTGAGCGCCTGCCGGAGCTTTGTCGAGTCGTCGTCGACGATCTGCTCGAGGAAGAAGTTGAGGATCAGCTCGCTGTCACCGCCGGATTCGAACACGGTGCGCATGAGCTGCGCGGAGTGTTCCTCGCGGCTCATCACCGGCCGATAGCTGTAGGCCAGACCGACCTTCTCCCGCTGCAGCCATCCCTTTCGAAACAGGTTGTCCATCGTCGACATGACCGTGGTGTAGGCGATCTGACGCTTGGCGACGAGCTCATCGTGCACGCTGCGCACTGTGGAGGCCTCCGCACGCGACCAGAGCACTTCCATCACCACAGCTTCGAGATCGCCAAATCCCTTTATTCCCATACCCATTACCGCCCGCCAAGATGCGCCGTCAGCATTTCCCGGCCTCGCACGCCAAACCTATGTAGCGCGATAGTAGCCGCTCGCCTCATTTCGCTACGCTCCCGATCTCGCCGCCACGGGAATCGGCGCCCGCAGCGGAAGATTCTGTGACAGGGGTTCCCGAACGGGCACGCCGCCGCCACAACCGAATTGACCGCCACAGGATGAGGACCACCACCACGCCCAGGATCAGCCAGGGATCGCTGACGCCCGATGACAGTCGACCCAGCCAAACCTGCAGGTCATACTGTGCGTCGACGGACATCAAGCCGCCGAGATTCGCGGTGCCGTCGGTGAACAGGAACACCCCACCGAGAACGATGAATACCGCCCCGGTGAGCAGCGAGGTGGTGTGGGTCTCCAGCGGGCCCAGACGTACCGGTCGCCCCCGCAGCCAGGTCCGCTTCGACAGGTTGAAGCGGTCCCACAACCAGGCGAGCAGGAACAGCGGCGCGGCCATCCCGAGGGCGTAAACGGCCATCAGCAGGGCCCCGTAGGCCGGGTCGGCGCCCATCGCCGACATGGTCAGGACCGCGCCGAGCAGTGGGCCCGCGCAGAAGCCGGCCAGTCCGTAGACAGCGCCCAACGCGAGCACCGAGGCGGTGCCGGAGATGTTGATCCGTGCCGTCATCCGTTGCATGGAGGACAGGCTGAATCCCTTGCCCAGCAACGTAATAAGACCGAACCCGATCAACACCAGCCCACCGGCCGTGGTCATTTCACTGCGATAACGCGTGACGACGCTGCCCAGCGCCCCAACGCCGGCGCCCAATGGCACCAGCACCACGCAGAGCCCCACCCAGAACGCGAAGGTGCGGCCGATCAACAGGTGCGCCCGATCGAAGGCGTAGGCGAAGAACGACGGTAGGAGCAGAGCCGAACAGGGACTGAGCAGGGAGGCCAACCCGCCCAGGAAGGCTCCGAGCAGTCCGACGCCACTCACCGGCCGGCCAACGCCCCGTCGATGGCGCGCACGAAGTCCTCGGTGGGCTGCGCACCGAGCATCGGCACGTCGTTGATCAGGAATGCCGGAGTGCTGGGGACGCCGATCCCGGTGCCCTGCGCCAGATCGGCATTGATGGCGGCGTCGAAGGTGTCTCCGCGCATCGCGGTGGCGAATCTGTCGATATCGGGGACACCGGCCTGCCTGGCGAAGCCGATCAATACCTCGTCGGTCAGGTCTGCCTTCGACCGCTCCGGCGCGGCCGCGTAGACGGCCCTGTTGAACTCCCAGAACTTGCCTTGCTCAGCCGCTGCGCGTCCGGCCCGTGCTGCTGACATCGACTGCGGGCCGAAGATCGCGAAGTCACGCCACTCGATGCGGAGCTTGCCCGCATCGACGTAGCGCTTGACGAGTTCCGGCTCGATGTTGCGGCTGAACTTGGCGCAGAACGGGCATCGATAGTCGGAGAACACCACCAATGCCACGGGCGCGTCGGGAGAACCCAACGCGAGCGGGTCCCCCGCCTGGCGACGCTCCACCGGAGGGCGGCCCCCGTCGGCGCCGCCGGACGATTCGGCACCGGTTGTCAGGGACGTCGCCGACGGCCCTGCGGCGGGCGCGGCGGAGACCGCGTCATTGTCGGGACGTATCAGCAGGTAGGCGATCAGGGCAGCCGCGATGACAACAAGCCCCCCGATGAAGATCAGGTCCTTGTTGACGCTTTCTCGCCGTCCGGTCACTGCGCACCTCCATGCTAACCTCGCCTACGTAGCTACGCCGTAGCTACGTATTCCGTTCTAGCACACCGCGTCGCCGGGACGCAGGGACAGATGGGAGACGCCGGGATGTCGGTGGGTTCACCCCAAAAGCGGCCAGTACCAATCCTGTCGGCATTCGCGCTGATCCTGGTCGCCACCATCGGCGTGGCTTTCTGGCGGGCCGATGCCCCATTCGGCTACGGCCCCGCCTACACAATGGCCACCTCCAGCGGCCCCGCCGGGGCGCTGTCCCAGCAGACGCCGATGTTCACAAAACTGACGCCCGGCGAGCCTCAGGTGAGCTTCACCACAACGTCGGGCGCCACGCTGGTCGACGGTGGGACATACGGTGTCGGCACGGTCGTCGTGGCCAACTTCGACGGACCGGTTGCCGACCGCGGGGCCGCAGAGAAGCAGCTCTCGGTCAAGACCGTTCCGCCTGTTGAAGGTTCCTGGTATTGGATGAACAACCAGCGTGCCCACTGGCGGCCGCAGAGCTACTACAGCCCGGGCACCGAGGTCGTCGCGATCGCGAACGGCCAGGGCATTGACGGCGCCCCCGGCCAAGGAGGCAGTCGAGTTTCGTTCCGCATCGGAGAATCTCACGTATCCATCGCCGACGACGCCACCAAGCAGATCCGCGTCTACCGCAATGATGAGCTGGTCCGCACGATCCCGACCTCGATGGGCATGGGCGGATCCGAGACCGTTGCCGGCAAGACAATTTCGTTCTGGACCCAGCCGGGCGTCTATACCGTGATGGACAAGGCCAACTCCGTCGTCATGGACTCCTCCACCTACGGGCTGCCCGTCGATTCACGGCTGGGCTACAAGGTGACCGTCAACAACGCGGTTCGACTCACCAACAACGGGATCTATGTCCACCAACTCGACGGCACGGTCTGGGCGCAGGGCAAGACCAACACGTCGCACGGATGCCTGAATGTCAACGCCGACAACGGGCGGTGGTTCTACGAATTCTCACAACCCGGAGATGTGTTCGAAGTGCGCAACACCGGCGGCGAGCCTCTGCCCGTTTGGCAGAACGGCGACTGGGGCGTGCCGTGGGACAAATGGCTCGGCGGCAGCGCTCTACGGTGACGGCCCGTCGGGTCCGCGACCCCTCCGGACCCGATATTCCGCCTGTGACCTGGGCCACTGCTGATCTCACCGCCCGACCATGGCGTTTTGTGAGATCGGCCAATCGCTACCATCGAAGCGCTACTCATCCGAGGGACCAGCCCACACGACCCACAGGACGATTGATTTGAACTCGCCAGAACTCGCCCACTGGAATGCCCAAGAAGCACTCGCGGAGGCGATGATCCCGATCATCGGCACCCTGCACCGGGCGAAGGGCGTGACGGTTCTGCTGCACAGCCGGTCGCTGGTGAACAAATCCGTCATCAGCATCCTGCGGACGCACCGCTTCGCACGACAGGTGGGCGGCGACGAGCTGTCGGTCGAAGAGACTTTCCCCTTCCTGCAGGCGCTGGCCGACCTGGACCTGGGCCCGTCGAAGATCGACCTCGGCCTGCTGGTCATGGCCTATCGCGCCAGCGATGCCGGACTGTCCGTGCCCGAGTTCACCGCGCAGGTGCTCAGCGACGTGACCGGTGAAAACAAGATCGAACCGCAAGGGCCGCGGGACGTGGTGCTCTACGGGTTCGGCCGTATCGGCCGGCTCGTCGCACGCCTGCTCATCGAGAAAGCCGGATCCGGCAACGGCCTGAACCTGCGGGCCGTCGTGATCCGCAGCAACGGGGAGGGCGACCTGGCCAAGCGGGCGTCATTGCTGCGCCGCGACTCGGTCCACGGCCAGTTCAACGGCTCGATCAAGGTCGACACCGAGAACAACTGCCTCATCGCCAACGGCAATGTCATCAAGTTCATCCACAGCGATGACCCGTCGAACGTCGATTACACCGAGTACGGCATCGACAACGCGATCCTGATCGACAACACCGGCAAATGGCGTGACCGCGACGGCCTGTCCAAGCACCTGCGCCCCGGGATCGCGAAGGTCTTGCTGACCGCCCCCGGCAAGGGCGACGTGCCGAACATCGTGCACGGGGTCAACCACCGAACGCTCGATCTTGAGCAGCAGATCTTCTCGTGTGCTTCCTGCACCACCAACGCGATCGTTCCGCCGCTCAAGGCGATGGACGACGAGTACGGCATCGCGCGCTGCCACGTGGAGACGGTGCACTCGTTCACCAACGACCAGAATCTGCTGGACAACTACCACAACGCCGACCGTCGCGGCCGGTCCGCGCCGTTCAACCTGGTGCTCACCGAAACCGGTGCCGCCTCCGCGGTCGCGAAGGCGATGCCGGACCTGAAGGCCAAGATCAGCGGGAGCTCGATCCGCGTTCCCACGCCGGATGTCTCGGTGGCGATCCTGAACTTGCAACTGCACCGTGCGACCACCAAGGAAGAGGCCCTGGAGTACCTGCGCCAGGCGTCGCTGTCGGGTCCGTTGAGCCGCAACCTCGACTACACCGCGGCGACCGACGCCGTGTCCAGCGACTTCATCGGCTCACGCGCGGCGTGCATCATCGATGCGAACGCCACGATCGTCGACGACGACAACGTGATCCTCTATGTCTGGTACGACAACGAATTCGGCTACTCGTCTCAGGTCGTGCGCACGGTGCAGTACCTGTCCGGTATCGAATACCAGACGTATCCGCAGATGCGGGCGGGCGCGGAGCAGACGGCCGTGGGCACTCCGTAACAGGCGACGATATCTCGGGATCTCGGTGAAAGCGGTGGTCCGGCAGTGGCATCGGGTGGGCATCCACCCGATGCGTGAAAGGTCTCGATAGGAATCGGACTTACCGCCCGCGCGGTCATTTCATCAACGTGCCGAGAAAACTGGAGCGTCTTCTACAAATGGGGACGCGACCAGTTACAGATCAGGCTCGCCTGCCGATCAACGCCAAGAGCTCAAGAGCTTGAGAGGGGCGGCAGCGATATAGACCGCGATGAGAGCCGAGAATGCCAGCCCTAAGAACGCTGCCGTCATCGCTATGTACATGGCAGTTGCCAGCCGCTCTAAAACACCACTCATGAAGCAACCTCTACAGACGTACTGACACTCTGGCGGTGCGGTCCCGTGATCGGTCATCGCGCACAACGCAGACCTTAGGCCGCTCGCCGGTCGGGTCTGGGTGACGCAATGTAACGGATCCGGTGAACTCGTTGACACTCTGCCAACAGGTCGGATCTGCAATGCCCGCTTCGGTTCATCAGTCTCGGCGTAATCGTCATGTCAGCTCAGCGGCATCGGCATGTCGGAGGTGATGCGATCTCGCTTAGCGTCCAATGCCATGTTCAACGACGGCAGCCAGGGACTCTCGGCACAGGTTTCGACCAGCGGTTTCAATCGCCGACGCTTCCTCGGCGGCGGTGCGGCCGCAGCCGCGGCAGCCGTAGTGGGTCCGGCGCTGCTGGCTGCGTGCGGGTCGGACGCGGGCCCAGGGTCCACACCGGCCACCGTTCCCGCAGATGACGGCACCACGGCTACCGGTGTTCTGCGGGTGTCCAATTGGCCGCTCTACATCGCCGAGGGCTTCGTCGCGGGATTCCAGAAGGCCTCCGGCCTGACCGTCGATTACCGCGAGGACTACAACGACGACGAGGAATGGTTCTCCAAATTCCGCGAACCGCTGTCGCGGCGCCAGTCCATCGGCTGCGATCTGGTGATCCCTTCGGAGACCATCGCCGCGCGCCTGCACCGACTCGGATGGCTCAACGACATCCGGGAGTCGCGCTGGTCCAACAAGAAGAATCTGCAGCCCGGTCTGCTCAACGCGAGTATCGACCCCGGCCGTAAGTTCACCGCGCCGTACATGTCCGGCATGGTCGGGATCGCCTACAACCGGGCCGCGACCGGCCGGGACATCACCAAGATCGACGACTTGTGGGATCCCACATTCAAGGGCAAGGTCAGCATGTTGTCCGATGTCCAGGACGGATTGGGAATGGTCATGCTGTCCCAGGGCAACTCCCCCGAGAATCCCAGTAGTGAATCCGTTCAGAAGGCCGCCGATGTCGTTCGTGAACAGACAGAAAAGGGACAAATCCGGCGGTTCACCGGGAACGACTACGCCAGCGATCTTGCCGCTGGCAACATCGCTGTCGCACAAGCCTATTCGGGCGATATCGTGCAGTTGCAGAAGGACAACCCCGACTTGAAGTTCGTCATCCCGGATTCGGGCGGGACGCTGACCCTGCAGAGCATGGTGATCCCGTATACCGCGGAGAACCAGAAGGCGGCCGAGGCGTGGATCGACTACGTGTACGACAGGCCCAACTACGCGAAACTCGTTGTCTTCACCCGCTATATCCCGGTTCTCACGGACATGACCGACGACCTCAACAAGCTTGACCCCAGCGCCGCCGCCAACCCGCTGATCAACCCGCCGCAATCGACGCTCGACCGCGTGAAGCAGTGGCCCGCGCTCAGCGACGAGCAGACCAAGGAGTTCGCGAGCGCTTACGCGGCGATCACCGGGGGCTGAGATTCAGGGGATGAAGATCGCCTGGATCTGCAGGCCGTGCACCGCGTCCGCATGGGCGACGACCTCGTCGACGCTGCCCCGGTCATGCATGGCGCTGTAGGTCAGCCAGATCGGGACCGGTCCTGTGTCAGGTAATCGCTGTGCCAATGCGTCGACGAGGGACAGCGTGGCGACCTTGGTCGAGAATCCCAACACCAGGCATGCGGTGGCATGGATCTGTTCGAAGGAGGGAAGACCGTTGACCAGACGGCCATCGTCCAGATCCGACATTTCGACTCTGATCGGCACCAGGTGAGGCCGACCGGTCGGCGGGTCAGCAGGCAGTGGACGGCTGGGAATCAGGTCTTGGCGGTGTGAACGGACGGCATCGAACAAATCCATCCGCGAGCCGATGTTCTTCAGCAGCAGCGGCGTGACGCTCAACCGCGGGCGTTCCGCCGGCGAGGCGACCTGCCGTCGGTGGTCGTGGACGAGCGCCGCCGCCGCTCCAGCGGGCACGTCACCGATATCGCTGTCCCGCAGGATCTCTGGCGTACAGCGCCTTCGGTATTCCATCGGAGACTGGTGGAACCAGTCCACAAATGTCCGGGTGAAGTACTTCACGTCGGAGAAGCCACAGGCCGCGGCGATCTCCAGCATGGTGTCGTCAGTGGTGAGCAGTAGCAACTCGGCTCGCGACACCCGCAGAAATCCGAGCAGATCACTGAAGCTGACCGCCGCGACGTCCTTGACCAGATGCGACACATAGGATTTCGAGTAGTGCAGTGCCGCGGCTGTCAGTTCCAGGACATCGCGCCGGTCCAGATGCTCACGTACGAAACCGAGAATGGTGAGGAACTTTTCACGCTGCCCCGCCCGGGGAGCAGCCTCACGGTTGTAGTAATTCTCCAATGAGTAACCGGTGCACAGCAGACGCACCAATTCTTCGCACACCGCGTCTGTCCGCCCCGCGCCGAGATCCGCGGATTCCATTCCGCCGCTGATGAGGTCGAGCAGCATGCCCCGCATCAACGCCTCTTGACGGCGGTAGCGCGGGAGGTCGAACGACTCGCAGGCGAAGATGATCTGTTGGACAAAGGGATCCACGGACTGGAACTGCTCGAGGTCGATGTGGACGAGTGCGGTGACATTGTCGGCGGATCCGCTGAGGAGATGCGGATCGCCTGCATTGATGACCGCAAAGTCGCCGGGTTCCAGTTCGAACGTCTCGCAGCTGACCTGGACGCGTAGCCCGCCCTGCAGCGCGTAGGCGATTTCGACCACACCGGGGTGCCGGTGCAGGCTGGTACGCCGGATCGAATGCACGCCGGTGCGCACCGCTGTGCCTGCAGCGAAGTTGACGACCGACTCGAACATCACCGTGCCGCCCACGCGGGGCGCCTCCATTGCCCCGGCCAGGTGCCGGGCTTCTCCGGTCAGGACGACCGGAGCGCCCAGCGTAACGCCCGGACAAACCGCTACCAAACGAACTGACCGTTTTCCACCGTCAGCTTGCCGTCACAGAAGGTCAGGTAGATGTTCGAGGCGTCGTAGATGACCATGGGGTCCTCAGTCGGGTCGCGCCGCAGCACCAGCAGATCCGCGAGCTTGCCCGGCTCGACGGTGCCGAGCACGTGCGACATTCCAACGGCCTCCGACCCGGTCTGCGTTGCCGCGGTGATGGCCTCGCTGGTCGTCAGCCCGTGTTGGACCAGGGCACGGAATTCGAGCGCGCTGTATTCGCCGTACTTGGTCAGAGGCTCGTAGACGGTGTCGGAACCCAGCGCGATCTTGACTCCGGCGGCCTTGGCGGTCTGGAAACTCTCGACCGCGCGCTTGCTGTACTCCTCGCCGAACTCCTCGTCGTGGTGGTGGTAGTGGTCGCGGTAGAGAAACGCGTCGGGGCGAACCTTGGGCTCGGCGGCCTCGCCGACCGGGATGAAGTCGCGATACCAGTTCACGATCAACTGCAGCGTGGGCACCAGAATCGTGCCCTGCCTGGCCATCTGGCGGGCGAGTTTTTCATCGATGTCCTCGCCGTGCTCGATGGTGTCGCAGCCGGCGTCGACCGCCATCTGGATCGCCTCGCGGTTCTCGGCGTGGCACAGCACGATCGTGCCCTTCTGGCGGTGTGCCTCCTCAACGGCTGCCCGCATCTCATCCAGGGAGTAGTGCACGTCGGCGTTGCGGTCGTGCGGCCAGTTGTCCCCACCGCTCGCCCAGATCTTGATCGCGTCGGCGCCTTCGCGGAGCAGGAAGCGCACGGCCTTGACTATCTCGTCGTGGCCGTCGGCGACCAGGCCCCACACACCGTTCTCCCGCACGTACTCGGGGGTGAACTGAAACAGGTCGGCGTGGCCGCCGGTGCGGGTCAGACCCGGCCCGCAGGCGATGACCTTGGGGCCCGGGATCTGCTGCTCGAAGAACAACCTCTTGAGGTACAGCCCGTTCCAGGAGATGTCGCGGACGGTGGTGAATCCGCGCTTGAGCAGCTGCTGCGCCTCGTAAACCGAGCGCACCGCCCGCATCAACTTCGGCTCGGCGATCACCCCGAGTTCTTGATCGTCGATCTGCGCGCGGCCCCCGGACAGGTGGACGTGGGCATCGATCAAGCCCGGCATGACGTAGTGGCCGTCGAGGTCCAGTTCGGTGATCTCGTCGCAGCGCCGATACTCCGTCATCGGGACGATCGAGTGGATACGTCTGTCCCGGACGACCACGGCCTGATCCGGAACGGGATCTCCGCCGCGTCCGTCGACGACGGTCACGGACAGCAGAGCAAAGTTGTTCTCGACATTCACGATGTAATGGCCTCCGGTAGTGATGTGCGGTTGTCTTCGGGGTCTTCACCGGTGGCGTCCTCCAGACGGAGCGTGACCGGAGGATTCCGAAACCCCTTGGTGGTGAAGGCGATATATACGATTCCCAGGGCCAGCCAGCTCAACCCGAGCAGCTTGGCCGAGGAGTCGACATTGAGCCAGAGCAGCAGGCTCACGACGACACCGATGCCCGGCAGGATCAGGAAGCGCAGCAGGTCCGCACCATGCCGCCGCCGATTGCGGACGAAGTAGTGATTGATCACCGAGTAGTTGACGAGGACGAATCCGGTAAGGGCACCGAAGCTCATCAAAGATGCTGCGCCAGTGAGATTGTCTGCGTAGAACACGGCACTCAGCGCGATCAGCGAGGTCAGCACGATGTTGTTGACGGGCGTGCGGAAGCGTGGGTTGAGCGAACCGAAGAAACGCCTCGGCAGCGCGCCGTCACGGCCCATCCCGTAGAGGATGCGCGACGCGGCAGCCAACCCGGCCATGGCGCAGATGAGGCTGGCGAGGTTGTCGGTCACCAGGAAGACGGTGGACAACGCGTTTCCGCCGACCCTGGTCAGGAGTTCGAAGATCCCGGCGTCCGGGTTCGAGATCTCGGTGTTGGCGCTCGGCCAGGCGATCTGGGTGAAGTACGAGATGATGGCGAACCCGATGCCCGCGGCGATCGGGACGATCATGATGGCTCTAGGCACCGTCTTGGCCGGCTCGACGGTCTCTTCCGCCATGGTGGACACGGCATCGAATCCGAGGAACGACACCGCGAGAATGGATGCCGCCAGCAGCACATTGCCCGAGTCGAAGGTCTGCGGGTTGAACAGCGCGGTGGACGAGAACAGCGTCCCGCTGCCGCCGCCGCGCGCCACATAGAAACCGATCAGGCCGATCAGCGCCACCGAGAACAGCACCTGGGCGGCGATGATCACGGTGTTGATCCGCCCGGTGGCCTTGACCCCGACGATGTTCGTCCACGCTCCGAGGGTGGCGGCTGCGACAACCCAGACCGCGACCGGCACGGCGGGCACGAACTCGTTCAGGTAGATGCCGACGAGCAGGTAGCAGATCATCGGCAGCAGCAGATAATCCACCAGCATCACCCAGCCGGTGAAGAACCCGAGCCACGGGTTGACTGCTTTCTGCACGTAGGTATACGCCGAACCGGCCACCGGGAACGCCTTGACCATGTTGGCGTAGCTGTAGGCGGTGAAACACATGACGACAGTGGTGATTACGTATGCCAGCGCCATCATTCCGCCGGTCAGGCTGGTGATGATGCCGTAGTAGTTGAAGACCACCGTGGGCGCCAGATAGGCCAGTCCGAAGACCACCAGATACCGCAGAGTGAGCACTCGCTTGAGCGTTACGTCGTGCCCCTGCTGGTCTTCGATCGCCATGTCACCTCCGCGTCGGCGTACCCGTTTCCCCGAGTTCAGGCTGGAAATCTATGGGACTTCCCTACCGTCGGGACATGGCTACGACGCTGGATCGACATGACGATTGCGCTCGCTGCCCGTCGCGGGCGCGTCGCCTTCGACATGCCAACGACGCCCCGGCGGTAGGCCCGCCAGGGCGTCGTCAACCAGTTACCCAGTCCGGTTTACGGCTCCCGATTCTCAGCTGCTTCGGCACCGACCCGTTCACCGACCGGCACGGTGATCCGGTCCCGGCACTTCGCATACACGGCGGCCCCCAGGATGCCGAGGCTCA
The DNA here is from genome assembly GCF_004762045.1 of Mycobacterium sp. DL99. Classification (GTDB taxonomy): domain Bacteria; phylum Actinomycetota; class Actinomycetes; order Mycobacteriales; family Mycobacteriaceae; genus Mycobacterium. The sequence continues at coordinate 558,690 of NZ_SJOM01000007.1, read as the reverse complement.
CCAGTGAGATGACCATGCTCCAGTTGACGAACCACGGCTGCCCGGGCTGCGTGCGCGGCCACAGCACGTTGACGACCTCGAAGGCCAGCCATGCCGCCGCCGCGTAGGTCACCGGGGCACCCCAGCGTCCCAGGGTGAAGACGCCGGGAACCCAGCGCCCGGCGAGCCGGGTCAGGGCGGCGGCGAAGACGGGCACGGCGAAGGCGATGTAGGGGCCCATCACGGAGAAGTTGACCAGGACGTTGTACAGATCCGAGCCGGCGAACAGCAGGAAGGTGCCGGCGACCACCGCCGTCAGGCCGATCGCAAAGATCGGCATCCGCTCGGGGCCGGCGAGCTTCGACAGCACCGCGGCCCCCGGGAGGGCGCGGTCGCGGGCCATCCCGTAGACGGCCCGGGAGACCGCCGACTGGACCGCCAGACAGGCGGACATGAAGCCGATGACGAACATCAGCAGCAGCGGCTTGGCGATCGAGGAACCGAGCTGCGCCGTCAGCGTCGCCGACACCGGGTCACCGCTCTGCTCGGTGAGCACCGCCGACATGTCCGGGATCGCGAGGATGACCGCGACCGCGGAGTACATCACGATGACGCCGACCAGCAGCAGCGCGAAGACAATCGCCTTCGGGACATTGCGCTCCGGATTCTCCACCTCCTCGGCGATCGAACCCGCGGACTCGAAGCCCAGGAACGCCCATCCCACGAAGGCGACCGCGACGAGCATCGTGCTCAGCATGCTGCCGTGATCTCCCGGGAGGCCCTCGAAGAGAACCGAGACCGGGTTGACGCGGTGGAAGAGCAACAGCACGGTGCCCAGCACGACAGAGCCGACGATCTCGCAGACGATGCTCGCGACGATCATGACCTTGAGGACCTGCCGGCCGATCATGTTGGCCGCCGTCGTGAAGCTGATGACGCCGATCGCCACCGCGCTGAGCACCCACCGGTCGGGCGAGCTGACACCGAACACCTCGAGAATGAACCCCGCTGCGGCGTAGGCCATTGTGGAGAGTGTCAGGGTCAGACCCCAGATGTAGGCCCACGCTGCCGTCCAGCCCCAGGTCGTACCTTTGGCGTGACGTGCCCACTGGTAGACACTGCCCGCGTAGGGGAACCGTGACGCCAACTCACCGAACACCAGCGCGACGAGCAACTGGCCGCACAGCACGATCGGGAAGGCCCAGAAGAATCGGGGGCCGGCGGCGAACAGGCCGAGCGCGAAGATCGCGTACAGGGCCACGATCGGCGAGATGTCGGCGAACGCCAGTGACAGCGCAGCCCGGAAGCTGAAGCCACGGTTGAGGACATCGTGACCGTTCGTGCCGGTCGGGGTGCCCGCACTGTCGGCAATACGCTCCGGGCTGCCAAGTACCACTATTTCCTCCTTGAGGCTGAAGTGGCCCAATCTTGACGAGCGCCAAGACTCCCCAAAAGCCGCATTGAGGCACATCCTGAATCCGCAATTTTGTGCGAATGTCTAACATCCCGCCGAGATGGTGGCCAGACGCCTTGGTAGGGCTGCCGCAGCCGGAGGCCACATTCAGGCGACCTAGATAGTTTGCGAAACGAACGGTTTAGGCGCTCGATCAGCCGCACGGAGCAGATTAGCGGAGACTACCTATACAACCTTTGCTGACAACTGGAGTGCATCCCTGATCCGAGAGTCATGATGGGGCCGAATGATGCGCATCGAACCCTTTAGCAAGGGCGAACGATCCCTTTAGCAACACAATAGAGGCACCCCGTAGCCGGCGCATGAGTGGCCAGGCCACCCTCAAATAATCATTAACGGAGTCGGCACAGCGACAGTGCCCGACCGCGACTGGCGAACCAGCCGCCCGAAACCAACCAGCCGACTCCGCACCCGCCCAGAACGGCGGCAACAAGCAGACCCGCAACCCGGCCAGGTGGCGGTCCCCGGTCCCGCAACCGACCTCGAAGCCGGGCCGACCGGAGCAACACGCGGTCCGACACGACGACGACACTCCGGTACCTCCCCGAAACACACGGCGATACCCGACCGACAAAATCAGCTCTACCTGCAGATTCAGTTAAGCCTCCACGCCCCAACCGGATGTTCGCACGCGGATTGCTGAATCGTCGACGTCGCACCCGACACGCTGACGGCAACGCCCGACAGAGAGGCGCCACGTGCAATTCATGCAAATTCTCACGCCTGCCGCCCTGGCACATATTTCGTCGCGCATCCGCACGAAGCCCCAGATTCAGCTATTCCGAGTTCCTGGCCGCGACACCGGCTCACGGAGCCAGTGCCAACCGCCGGCAAAGTTCCAACAATTGTTTGCCGAAAGATGGCGATACGCCCCGATTGCACATCTGCCGCTACAGATGGTGGGCAAATACGCAGCAAAGGCGAAGAAAGCCGAGAAAACCAAATTCAAAGAATTGGTCGGCTACTTATCTGGCTCTCAGGTACGGTTTGCTCGTCCAAGATCCACACCACCCAAGGGGAAGCCATGGAAGTTGCTGCACGGTCATATCTCACCGCCGGAATCGCGGCGGTCGGAGCGACAGCATTGATTGCTAGTCCGATCGCCCCCACGCCGCCGGACATCACAGTCCGGGCAGACGACCTGTCGGCGGTGTTTTCCGATTACACGCCGACGGCGCTGAGCTCGGCGCTGCTGGGGCTGCCGAGCGCGGCCGCCATCCGTGACGCGATCGGAAACCTCACCCTTGGTGGGCTCGGGGCATTCAACATCGGCTTGGCCGGCGCGGCTGACGTCGCCGGCATCGGCGCGACGGCGTTCTCGGACATTGCGTCATCGATGGCCCTGACGGGACAGACGATGAACACCGCGTTGGTGGCGGGATTCCTCGCCGCGATCGGTTTCGAGATCCCAGCCGGTCAGAATGCCTCGGCAGCGGCGACCACACTGGTCAGCACGGCGGACATCCGCGACGCCATCGGGAACCTGACACTCGGCTTCCTGACGGCGGTCAACGCCGGCCTCGGTGGGCTGGCCGATGTGGCCGACATCGGCGCGGTGGCGTTCTCGGACATCGCCGCCTCCCTGGCGCTGACCGGACAGACCGTCGCGACTGCGCTGACCGCAGGGTTCCTCGCCGCCATCGGTTTCGAGATGCCGGCCGAGGGAGGTGCGGCCACCGCAGCGGCGGCGAGAACCATGGTCAGCACCAACGATCTCCGCGACGCCGTGGGCAACCTGACCATGGGCTTCCTGACGGCGGTCAACGCCACCCTGGGCGGGCTGGCCGATGTGGCCGACATTGGCGCCGTGGCGTTCTCGGACGCCGTGACGTCCCTGGCCGTCACCGGGCAGACGGCCGCGACCGCGCTGACGAATGGGTTCCTGGCCGCCATCGGCTTCCAGCTCCCGCACTCGGCGACAACGGCCGCAGCGGCAATGGTCAGCCCCGGCGGTATCCGTGATGCCGTCGGCAACCTGACGCTGGGTTTCCTCGGCGCCTTCAACGCGGGCCTTGGCGGGCTGGCCGACGTGGCCGACATTGGCGCCGTGGCATTCTCGGACATCGCCGCCTCCCTGGCCCTGACCGGACAGACCGCCGCCACCGCGCTGACTGCCGGGTTCCTGGCCGCCATCGGCTTCCAGGTCCCGACCGAAGAGCAGACCAGCCGACTGGCGGCCGCAGCGATGGTCAGCCCGAGCGGCATCCGCGACGCCGTCGGCAACCTGACGCTGGGTGGTCTGGCGGCGTTCAACGCCGGCCTGGCCGGGCTGGCCGACGTGGCCGACATTGGCGCCGTGGCATTCTCGGACATCGCCGCCTCCCTGGCCCTGACCGGACAGACCGCCGCCACCGCACTGACTGCCGGGTTCCTGAACGCGATCGGCTTCCAACCGCCGGTGTCGCAAGCCACTGCGACAGCCGCAGCCTTGGTCGGCCCGGGCAGCATCCGCGACGCGGTGGGCAACCTCACGCTGGGTGGTCTGGCGGCGTTCAATGCCAGCCTGGCCGGGCTCGCCGACGTCGCCGACATTGGCGCCGTGGCATTCTCGGACATCGCCGCCTCCCTGGCCCTGACCGGACAAACCGCCGCCACCGCACTCACCGCCGGATTCCTGACCGCCATCGGCTTCCAGGTCCCCCAACCGAAAGCACCAGAATCGGTTGGGCCGGCATCACTTCCGCAGGCCAAGACGTTGGTGAATGTTTCGGTGCCGAAGGCTGAGGTCGCCAAGGACGATGTCGTCGATGTCAAGCAGGTAGCCACCGAAGTCGCGGTGGAGAGCACCGGAGCCGTCAAGGAGGTGACTGTCAAGGATGTGGATGGCGCCGTCAAGGTCGTGAACGAAGGGGCCGTCAAGGTCACCGATGGGGGCACCGAGACCACAACGGTCACGGTGAAAGATGACACCGTCAAGGAAGTCAAGGAAACCGAGAGCGGCGGTGCCGGCCAAGCCACCGGGTCGGACACCGGCAGTGGCAGTGGCAGTGGCAGTGGCAGTGGCAGTGGCAGTGGCAGTGGCAGTGGCAGTGGCAGTGGCAGTGGTTCGACCGATAGCGGCACCGAGGCCGGGGGTGCTACGGGCGGCGACAACGACACGCCTGCACCCACGAAGCGGGCTGAGCGCAAGCAACTCCGCAACCAGCAGAGCCAGGACCGCAAGACGACCCGCCAGGAACAGAAGGCCGACCGGGCGGATAACCAGCAATCCACCCGGGCCGAGCGCACCACCGAGCGCAAGGCCCAGGCTGCCGAGCGCAAACAGCAGCGGCAGGCCGACAAGCAGGAAAGGAAGACGCAACGCCAGCAGCACAACGGCTCCGGCAACGGCGGCTCCAATAGCGGTAGCTCCGAATAGGAGATAGACGTACCGGGTAACTCCCCCTAACGCACCCGGTACCGGCCCCGTTTCCAGTGGCGCCCCAACGCAGCCACAGGAGACGGGGCCATTCCGTGCTTCGGACGAAATCTGCACGGCACGAACGAATGTGGTCCGACCGTACACATCAACGGAGAGCCACACAGGCCTGCCCGCTAGGCCGCTTCGTGCCCGGTCTTGTCCGGCTTGCTGGTGTTAGTGCCGCCGCTCTTTTGGCTAGGACTGTCGGACTTGGTGGATTTGTCCTGTCCGACGCTGCTGCCAGGCTCGCTGGCGCCTCCCGATCTAGTACCGGTTGCGCTGTGGTCCTTCTGACCGGTTTGGTCGCGCTTGACGGTCGTGGCAGGTTTGGCGGTGACGTCCGATTTGGTTGTGTCGTCGGTCTTGGTGCTGGTTGTACTGCGGCCCTTCTCGTCAGTTTTGTCGTCCTTGACGGTGCTGCCGGGCTTGGCGCCGTCCGGCTTGGTTGCGCTGTCGGACTTGGCAATGCGGGGCTTGGTGGTGGCGTCCGGCTTGGCGCTGTCGTCCTTCTTGGCGTCCTCGGCGCCGTCCAGCTTGGCTGACGCCGGCTTGGTGGGCGCGGCATCGACGTTGCCTCCAGCGGTGCCCGCGTCGGTACGCACTGACGCTGCCGTGGATGGCTCATCCTTGGGGGCGGCGGATGCCGAGGGGGCCGTGACAGACACCGCCGTCGCCGTTGCGGTTGCTTCCAGTTCCGCGTCCGTGCCCGGCAGCACATCCGCCGGGACCGGCTGCAGGAGGGGCTTTTCCGGTTTCGGCGTCGTCTCGGCCTTGACCGAGGGGGCATCGGCCGTAGTGGTGCTCGGCTCGGCTACGGACTTGGGTTCCTTCGCGGCTTTGAACTCGGCGGTCTTCAGTTCGCTCGTCTTGGGCTCGCCGGTTTTCAGCTCGCTCGTGTTGGGTTCGCTCGTCTTGGGTTCGGCCGGTGCGGACTTCTCGGGCTCCTGCGGTCGCTTGATGCCCAAATCGTTGAGCGCGTCGTTGACGCCCTTCTGGATCGCGGTATCGAGGTCGGCCGCGAGTTTCTTGAGGTCGATGTGGCGAAACAGTTTGGCGCTGGTAGGCACGCCCATGTTCTCGGGCGTGCGGTCGTAACCGAGTTCGATCAAGGTGCGCAGCACCGGCTCGATCAGATGGATCAGTGCAGGGTGAACGCCAAGATCGCGCAGAGGCTGCAAGATCGGGAGGTTCTGGGTGCGCACCCGGTAGTAGGTCGTATTCCCTTGGGTGTACGACTCGTAGGTGCTCGGATCGTCGAGATTGACCTGGTCCGGCCCGTAGTAGGGATGCAGCTGGAAGTACCCCATGAAGGCGTTGATGTCGGCCAGCAGGTTCAGCGGGTATTCGGGGAAGTCAGCAATCAGGTCGTACTCTCGGGCCACGTCGATCGTCTTGTATTCGTCGTCGGGGGTCGCGCCGTCGAACATGACGTCGAGGATGGGGACGTACAGACCCGGGAACCGCGCCAGAATTCCGCCGTTGGGCCGGTTCGGATTGGCGAGCAACAGAAATGACAGATCGTCCGGCGACGGCAGACCGGTGGCGCCCTGTGAACGTAGATAGTCAAGATGCCGCTTCTCGCGGGTAGCAATGGTCCCGCTCTGGGAGTAGCCGACCACCACCTTCTTCCCCGGTGTGGTCCGGATGTCGTTGTCCAGGCTGAGCACGCCCAGAGCCACCGACTCACCAAACGTCATGTCGTTTGGACCCGTTGCCGGCCAAAAGTGCTCAGGTGTCTGCACCCACTTGAAGTCCGGGTCGGGCAGATGCAGATAGGCGTCATTCACGGCGTTGCTGAACGACTGGCTGGGAGTTTTCATCCCGGTACCACCCATGATCAGCGCGGTGGTCGCGGTCAGCTGGATCAGCGTCGTTGCGGCCGATGCCACTGTGAGGACAACAGTCCCCAGCACGGCGACAAGGGCAATGAGAAGCCCGCGGATTGTGCGCATGTTCGACCCTTCTAGTGCCGGTGTGAACCGTCCGGGGGCTCGATTCCCCGATTTCTGGCCGAAGTCTGCACAAATATAAACACTGCTGTCTATAGTTCGGGAAGAAGTGGTGCTTTCGCCCTGCGGGACGGGAGATATTCAGGGCCGCAACGTTGTTCGAACGAATCAAGTACCGCGATCCACTACTGAAAAACGAAGTGGGGCAGCAATGAAGCGCAGCCACGTGTTGGAGTCGGCGCCGTCAGCCCGTGCGCTGGAGGTGATCGGGTCGCGTTGGACGATCCTGATCGTGCGGGATTTGTTGGCCGGTCCCCGCAGATTCACCGATCTTCAGTCGGCACTGCCTGGCATCGCCCCGAGCATGCTCACCGACAGACTCCGAAACCTTCGGGAATGCGGGGTAATCCGGCAGGTCAGACTTCCGGCGCCGTCCGCCGCGTCGGTGTATGAACTGACGGATCTGGGCCAGGCCTTGCGGCCCGTCGTCGATGAACTCGATGGCTGGGGAATGCTCATGTTAGGGCTCAAACCCGGCAACCGGTTTCGTCTGGCCTGGTTGCTGCAATGCCTGGAAGCGTCCTTTAGGCCGGCGCTGGCGCGGCATCTGTGCGAGACGTACGAGTACCGCATTGGCGAGGATGTGTTCCATATCCGAATTGACGACGGGACCGCCCGCGCGGGCCACGGGCCGGCCCACGATCCTGCCTTCAGCATGGAATCCGATGTCGGCACTTTCCTGGCGCTGGGGGCGTCGGTGACCGTAGTGGAAGAGGCAGTGGCACGCGACCTGGCCCGGCTGACCGGTGACATGCGGGCCGCCGAGCGTGCGGTCGCGCTCCTTGGGCCCAACTTCGATGCAGTGGGCGGCGACTGCGGAATTCTGGGTGCCGTCAGGTCGACCTTCAATAGCGTTGCTGCGCAAGGTATTTACGAGACCTATGAGTTCCGCGTGGGCGAGCAGACGTTCCATGCGCGGGTGTCGGACGGCGCTATCGAGATGCATCTGGGCCTTGCCGAGGACGCTGCGGTGATCCTGGCGACTGACCTGTATTCGCTGCTGGCGCTGGGGGCTGGCCTGCAGCCGGCGCCGCGTGCCGCGGCCGAGGGCTCGGTAATTTTCAGCGGCGACCGCGATGCGCTGAGCCGGATGGCCGCCGTGTTCGGCCTTCCGACGTCGAACTAGCCGGCCAGTTCGGGCAGTACCGTCAAGATCGGTCCCGCGAGATCCATGATCGGGTCGTAGAGGGCGAGAATGGCTGACGGTCCATCCGTCATCAGGCGCGAGGAGACGAGCGCCACGATCGCTCCGACAAATCCCTCGCACACCGCCCGCTGCCGTTCTGTCGATGCGCCGAAGTTCGAGGCAATCAGCTCCGCGATCGCGCGATTGGTGGCGAACCGGCGCGCAGTCAGTACCGGCCCCACGGCATGCGATTCGATCAGAAAGAACCTTGACAACTCGGGGTCGCGCGCCAGCGCGTGCAGATAGGACTTGATCGCACGGCCCACGAGCTCCATGGGTTCCCCCGCTGCGCTGAACTCGTCACCGACCCCGCGGGATACTTCCGTGGCGACATGGTCGTAGGCAGCGATGAAGCACGCCTCCTTGTTGTCGAACATTTCATAGAAGGTGAGTCGGGAAACTTTGGCCCGCTTCAGGATGTCGGCAACTGATGTTGCAGCGTAACCCTTTTCGGCGGCAATCTCGGTGGCAGCCACGAGCAAGCGGCCGCGTTGCGATGTGACCACCTCGTCGCGGGAGAGTTTGTGGAGCCCGCGCGGCAGCGGTTCGTGCTCACGCTGTGGAGTTCGGCGCTTCACGCATTGATGGTATCGCCGGCAGCCATCCCAGCCGCACTCGCCACAGGATCCGAACTCCGAGATCCGGTACTCCTCGCCAAGGCTTCACAACCGCGGGATCATCGATCGGGTAGGCCCAAATACACCGACCGACGCCGTGTGGCAGGGTGCACCCGGCGGCGAGGAAGCGGAGGTCAATTACGGTGCAGGAAAGCGATGAAGGGTCAGACCGGTCGGTGACGATCGTGAGCGCGTGCCTGAGTGGAATCCCTTGCCGATATGACGGGCGAGCGCGGCCCGACAAAGACGTAATCGATGCCGTTTCCGCTGGCGAAGCGCTGCCGCTCTGCGCCGAAGTGCTCGGCGGACTTCCCACACCTCGGCCTGCAGCGGAGATCGTCGGCGGCGACGGCCATGACGTGCTCGACGGGCGTGCGCGAGTGGTCTCTGTGCACGGGGACGACCTCACCGACGCTTTCATCGCCGGGGCCAAGGCAGTTGCCGACACCGCCATCGAAAAGGGTGCGCGTCGCGCCATCCTGCAAGCACGCAGCCCGTCATGCGGTTGCGGATCGATCTACGACGGAACGCATTCCGGTGCCCTCCACCCTGGCGATGGCGTCGTTGCGGCCGAACTACGCCGCCGCGGCATACACGTTGAAGAACGGTCGGGTGACAGCACCGTCGAGACCCCGGTGGTTCCGCCGCCGCTCAACAGCTCCAACTGCGATTCCTGATCATCACCCGATGCATCACAGCCTCGCCAGGAAACGCTTCACATCAAGGCTCAGCGTTCTCACAGCCACCCACTGCCAGCCTGAGGTATACCGATTGCCGCTCCACATGAGCGGCCGAAACCTCCGTGAAAGGTATTGATGGACGTGACTGCCCGACGAGAAGCGGTAAACCTGATCATCGGTGCGTTGATGCTGGTAGCAGCGGCGGTGACGGTCGCAGAGGCCCAAGAACGGGCACCACACGCACCGGCGGCATCGGTCGGCGAGCACCAGAATCCCGCCGACACTGTCGAGGTAGTGCTGCCCGGCAACTGATGGGCGGCACGGTGACCTGTGACAGGCTGACCAGGTGAGAGTGCTGTTGATCGAAGACGAGCCAAGCCTGGCCGAAACGATCACCGCCGGCTTGCGCGCCGAAGGGTTCGTCGTGGTTGCCGTCGCCGACGGTGTCGAGGGCTTGTGGCAGGCCACCCACGAGCAGTTCGACGTGATTGTGCTCGACATCATGCTGCCCGGCCTCAACGGTTACGAGGTGCTGCGCAAGATGCGCGCGGAGCACACCTGGACCCCCGTGCTGATGCTGACCGCCAAGGACGGCGATTACGACCAGACCGATGCCTTCGACCTGGGCGCCGATGACTATCTGACCAAACCCTTCTCGTTCATCGTGCTCACCGCCCGCCTACGAGCCCTGATCCGCCGGGGCGCCCCGCAACGCCCGGTGGTGCTGACCGCCGGGGAGATCTCACTCGATCCAGCACGCCGTGTCGTGCACCGGGCCGGCGAGCCGGTGTCGCTGACCCCGCGAGAATTCGCTCTGCTGGCATATCTGTTGCGCCACAAGGACACTGTGCTCACCAAAACCGATATCCTGCACAACGTGTGGGACAGCCACTACGACGGCCCCGACAACGTGGTGGAGGTGTATATCGGCTATCTGCGGCGCAAGATCGGCGCGGACACGATCACCACCCTGCGTGGAGCCGGCTACCGGCTGGAATCCGGCGACTTCGCCAACGGCAACTGAACCGTCACTACCGTTCCCCCGACGGCCTCGCTGTCACTGATGATCACGCTGCCATCGTGCGCTGCCACAATCTCGGCGACGATCGCCAGTCCCAGACCGGTGCCGCCGCCGCGGCGGGACCGGTCGGAATCCAATCGGACGAATCGCTCAAAGACCTTGTCGCGCTGGTTGACCGGGATACCCGGACCATCATCGATCACCTGCACCACCGCGTTGTCCCCTTCGGCACGAACTACGACCGTCACTTCGGTGGCGGCGTGGCGTGCGGCATTGTCGGCCAGGTTGCGCAGCACCCGCACAAAGCCGTCGGGATCGACGCTGGCCTTCACCGCCGACAGCTGAGCCGTAATCCGCAGTGTGGTTTCGCGTTTGAGTCGCGCAACCTCGGCGGCGGCCAGATCGTCGAGGTCAACCTCGACGCGGCGTAGCGGTAGCCCATGCTCGTCGGCGCGGGCCAGCAGCAGCAGGTTCTCGACCAACGACTGCATCCGGCGCGCCTCGGGCAGCAGCGCTGTGGTGAGCAAGGTTCTGTCCAAGGCATCGGGATGGGTGACCCCGATCTCCAAGGCGGACACCACCGTGGCCAAGGGGCTGCGCAATTCGTGGGAGGCGTCCCCGACAAATCTGCGTTGTGCGGCATTGCCGGCCTCGATGCGGGACAGCATTTCATTCATCGTCACCGCCAACGCCGAAATCTCATCCGATCTGCCCGAGACCGGCACCCGCTCAGCGAGATCGGACGCACTGATCTCGGACACCCGCGACCGGATCGCCTCCACCGACCGCAGCGACCGGCGCACCAACAGGTAGGTGACGATCGCGGCGACCGCAGCGACGATCGGGGCGGTGATCGCAAGCATCCGCACGACGGTGGACATCATCAATTCGATCGGCTCGATGCCCCCGCCCACCAACACCGTGTACGGGCCACCTTCGCGGGAGGTGGCCGTGACAGTGCTGACTCGCACATCGTCATCATCAGTCGCCAAGATCCCGACGCGGGAATCATTGCTCTGCAAGGGAATCAACGGTGTCTTAGGCGCCGCATCCGACCGGCGCACCACAGTTCCGGTAGTGTCGACGATCTGCACGGCCACGATCCGGTGATCGGTGTCCATCAGCACCGACTCCACTTCATCAGGCGGTTCTTTTCGCAGCACATCGGCTACCGACTGCGCGCGTGCGACGGCGGCGTTATCGACATCGGCGCACATCAAGCGGTAGAGCAATACCGCCGAGACCGACCCCACGACCACCAGACCGGCCAACACCACGATCGCGGCCACCGCCCCCGACCGCACTGCGATTCCACCGAACCAACCGCGCCATCGGCTCAGCATCGCCAGCAGCGCCCGACGATCAGTCGCCTTCGACCCTGTATCCATAGCCTCACCAATTGCCAGAGTAGATTGCCCGCCGTCGTTGCCCGACTGGCAGCAACGGCCCAGGCCGGAGCGCTCAGCTCAAGGATGCCAGTAGGGCGTCAAGCGAATGCGTCTCAGTCGCGGGATCGGGTTGGGCCGCTCGCAGAGCGGTGAGAACACCGTCGATCTGGCCGTCCAGTGCCGTCCAGGTGTCAGCGTCCATCGGCTGCAGCGCGCCTTGACGTTCGTCCCAGGCGGTTTCGAGGTCCTTGATCCGTACGGTCGCGCCGGTCTGATCGCCACCCTGCAGCTTCGTCAGCGTGTCCTGAGCGATGGTGCGAAATGTTGCGATGTCCGCCGTCGGGAAATGCGCAGTGGCCTGTCCGGGCGACAGTACCGTGACCGACGTGGAGACGTTCGCTTCCTCTTCGTCGGCAGCGGCCGTTTGGTGCGGCTGCCCGGCCGCCCAGACGAGAAGCGCCCCGGTGACCGCAGCCACCACCCCGAAGTAGCCGAGCATCGCGTGCTCACGGGCCGGACGTGTGACGGTCGGGGGCTTCGATCCTGTCGGCGCAGTCGCCGCGATGACATCGACCCTGCTGCGCGTCAGATACAGGACGGTCGCGGCGATTGCTGCCAGAAAAACCACGCTGGTTACCGCAGTACCCAGACCGAGGCCGTGTTCGGTTGCCGGAGTGGCGAACCAGTCGCCCAAATTGGCGCCCAGTGGCCGGGTCAGAATGTAGGCGAGCCAGAAGGACAGCACGTTGTTTGCACCGCACCGCCAACCGACGACGACGGCACCGATCAAGGCGGCAGGCAACAGTACCGAGATGCCAGGTCCCCAGCCGGTCAGCTGCAGTACCCAATCGCCGACCGCCGTGCCCAGCGCGAAGGTAACGAGGACCGCGAGCCAATAGAACAATTCGCGAGGCGTGGTGACAATGCTGTGGATCGACAGGGTCCGTTCCCGCGCGAACCACACCGCGAAGACTATGGCGAGCGCGCCTGCGAAGACACTTGTACTCACCGCGAGTGGCACTGCGAAGGTGTCGGTGAGGATGTCGGTGTACAGCGTGCCAGTGACGCTGAGAACCACGACCGTCAACCAATAGACAAAGGGCACATACCGTTCGAGCCGCAGCTGCCACATCAGGACAGCGGCAAGCACCACCGTGAAGATCAGCGCAGTGGCGATCAATCCGACGCCCAGCGACATATTGATCCAGTCGGCGAAGCTCTCGCCAACGGTGGTGCAGAGAATCTTGATCACCCAGAACCACACGGTGATTTCGGGGACCTTACTCACCATTACACGGGTGACCCTGCCGGTCCCATTTCTCGTCGTCTCCGTCACGACCGGCAACGTACCGACCGCTAGCTGAACGCTCGCTGAGGAGCAAAATGTCAAGAGTTGAGGATCGAACTCGCGGGATGGTGTCGACTTCAGCGGGACGTGATGGGCGACCCGCCTGATCGGGCACGATCACGCGCTGACTACTCATGCTGTGGGGCGCCGCGTTGCTCAGCCATCGCCAACAACGTCAAATGGAGTGCAGACAAGGCTGTGTGCAACTCGTCCTTCACGACCGCGTCGCTGACATTCCGCTCGGCGGCTATGTGCCCGGTCATCCGACCCCTGTAGTACGCCTCTCGAATCACCGCACGATGCGACGGGGACATCTGCTTCATGGCTTCGCTGACGAGGGTGCGATCGAACGCCGTTCCCATCCGGTCGGCTCGGGACGCATCGTTGCGCCTCTGTTGGCCACTCTCACCGCCGGTGGTCATGACGGCCTACGGCCTTCACGGTGTTGCGCCAAGCGGTGTCGCCGGCTCGGGTCCGGTGTCCGAATGACGGCCGGCGTGCAGACCGATCAACACATCCTCGTCACCGGCCGTGGCCTGAATCTCCAGCAGATAGTTGAGGATGAAATGGTGCGATGTCGCCAGGTGCTCCTGGGTTAGCCGGGCGGCCAAGGCGGCGTCACCCTTCTCGACTGCGGCGAGAATTTCCAGGTGTTCGGATGTCAGGTGTTCGGTCTTACCCAGGACCTCAAGGTGGACGTACATATAGCGATCACCGAGACGTCTCAACTGCTCGACAAGCTCAATCATCCGCGGACGGCCCGCACGTCGATAGACCGCGGCGTGAAACTCGGTATTGGCAGCCAGCCACGTCCGCGTATCCGAGTGCTCTTCCATGATCTTCAGCTGCTTGCGCATCGTGAGTAACTCGGCGCGACCGACATTCGAGACGGCGAGGTGAGTGGCAAGCGGCTCGATCGCCTCCCGCAACTCGTAGATCTCCTGCAGTTCGGCGACCGACAGCCCGGTCACCACCGCACTCGCGTTTGACGACGGCTGCACGAGCCCCTCGCCAGCGAGGGTTTGGAGCGCATCACGCACCGGAATGCGGCTTACCCCGAACTGTTCGGCGATGCTCTGCTGGGAAAGTCTCGTGCCCGGGCAGATGTCACCCTGCAGAATCTCCGACCGCAGCCGTGCAGCCACCCGTCCGGCGGCGTTCTGGTATGCCATCTTCCCTCCTTGTATACAGATCAGATTCCACATATACACCGCCGCCCTGGGTACGGGCTGAACCGCGCCTGACCGGCGGCACGCGAGGAGCATTCATCCCCATCGAGAATGACAACCCACAGCGAGTCGCTCGTTTTCTAGAACTCCGCTGGCAATAGCACTTCCTGACCTGCCGGTTCAGCGGGCTCCATATGATCTGGCAGCGGATTTCTCCATTTGAAACCTGCAAAACTGAAACCGTACGGTTGCCCAACAGCTCACTCAGTCCAGTGATCTAACGCAGAGGATCCCGGTTGCGGGTATAGGTCGTTGTCGTCTTCCGGCGAGCACCCATGGCGGCCGTTGTGGTGCGATAGCTGCGCTACCCCGTCTGGCGATAGGGCCTCTCGGTGATCGAGCTGGTGCTGCGCGCGGGCGGCCTGGAGGCTGACTTCGTTGCTCCGTCGGCGGTGTGGGGAGTGGCCAAGCCGAATCCGGAGTTTTTCGTCCGTCTGATCTCGGAAGCGGGCGTTCCCGCCGAGAGCATCTTGTACGTGGGCGATCGCCTCGATAACGATGTGCTGCCCGCACGCGCGGCCGGGATGCGGACGGTGTTCGTTCGACGCGGTCCGTGGGGCTATCTCCATGCCCTCAAAGATGAAGCGTCACTTGCTGATCTGCGCGTGGACTCGTTGCAGGAGCTGACCGCGCTATTGAAACCCGGGGGCGGTACACATAAATGATCCGTCTGCCCCGTCAGGCACTACGGCGGTCGATCACAAACCGGCGGATACTGGCATTGACCTCGTCAGGAAGCTCCGCTGGTAGGGCATGCGAGGTGTCGGGCCACAGCTGATAGTGCCAGTCAGGCGCCACCGCGAGCATTCGTCGGAGCCCTTTTGTCGAATCGTGAACTGTGTTGCCTGCCAAGAGAACTTGCACCGGCAGACTGACTGAACGCAGGACACGGCCACTCACGAACAGCGGCGGTGGCGTGCCCAGGGGTGGCGCGAAGGCGGCGAATCCAGCGAGAAACAACCTGGCGAGCTGGTCGACAAAGCTGCCAGGCTCGGGATCACCCGTCACCCACGCCGCAGCGCGTTCCGCTCGCGCCGACCGCGGCCGTGAAATCGCGATCACGAGGCTCATCCAGAACCTTGCCGAGATACGGGCCACGGTGCTGGCCGGGTCAACCAATGTCATCGTCGCCAACCGATGGGGGAAGCGTGCAGCTGTATGGGTAGCGAGCCAGCCCCCGTATGAGTGCCCGACCAAATGCACATCCTGTAGACCTAGTCCACCAAGAACCGCGTCTATGCAGCGTGCGCAGTCAGCCGGGGTACGCATCGATCTCGACTGCGCACTCGCACCAGGCTGACCCGGCATGTCGATCGCGTAAACGGTGAAATCGCTTGTCAAATCAGCTACTTGGTTCGCCCACATAGCCGAAGTCAGAAAGAAGCCGTGCAATAGCACGATCGGCACCCCACCGGCCCGGCCATGTTGATAGACCCGGACGGCACCGAACTCCGTTGGAACATCGTGTATGACATCCGCCGACGGACTCAAAGTCCGCAGCTCCTCATACAACTCCAGATAGCGTAGTCGGGCATCTGCGCTCCTGAATCCACAGTCAGCCCGGCCCAACAACGCAGCCCCTCCCGCCAACTGCGGCGACGCCGCTACAGATATCCCCGGCCCGCATGTGGAAATCCAACCCCAAATCTCACGTAGGCAACAGTCCCACACGCGCCTCACCCGTCACGTACAGCTGTGATCGAGCTACGAAGAGTATCTGAGGACTGATGCGACGAAATCTGCTTTGGCGGCCGAGTAGGCCTCGCGATCATCGGAATATTCGGATGCGAGAGCCCGTTTCAGCGCGGCGTACTCCGCGACCAGGAAAGGGTTTGCGCGTAGCGCGTCGCGAAAGATGAGCTGCTGGTGCCAGCGCGGACAGTCGGGCGTCATGACGTGCAGGTGGGCACTGCGCCTCCCCTCGACGACTTTGACGAAGAAACCTCGCCAGGGGCGCCGGTCTACGTCGGGATCCACGTAATGCCAGCCATGCGGTTGCAGCACTGCGACCAGCGGATCCGGATCCGCGAGGTCAGCTACAAGCGCTTGCAAGTCAATGATTGGTTTGGCAGCGAGACCGGGTATCGACGTGGAACCGACATGCTCAACACGGCCGATCAGCCATGGCGCCAATAGCGCTACCAGTTGGTCGCGTTCCTGCTCTCCCCGCAGTGCCCAAGCAGGATCGGCATCGGCGAGACAGACCGGTTCGCTAGCCCAAGCCGGCGGACCGTTCGCAGTGGCCGACAAATCCTTCTCCTCTGATCGGGGGGGCACCGCTCGAAACAGGCACCGACTCCCATACGGCACCCCAATACTTGCTTACCCGTTCTCGCGGGTTCCCCGTGATTACTGGTGCCACGATGAACAACATGGACCGCGAACTACTCGCCACCGATGTGAACCACGCCTGCCGACTCCAAGGACAGTTTCAGCTTCGCTCGGGCCAACTCTCTCACGAGTACTTCGACAAATACTTGTTCGAGTCAGACCCGCAATTACTACGACGCGTGTGCGAAGCCATGGTTCCACTTATTCCCGCCGACACCGACCTGCTCGGTGGCCTGGAACTCGGCGGAGTCCCACTGGCCACCGTCATGAGCCAACTAACCGGAATACCAACACTATTCGTCCGAAAGACCGCCAAGACCTACGGCACCTGCAAGCGCGCCGAAGGTGCCGACATCACCGGAAAAACCATCACCCTCATAGAGGACGTCATCACCACCGGCGGCGCCGTCCGCGACGCAGCCCAGGCCCTACGCAGCGAACACGGCACCGTCTCGACCGTCATCTGCGCGATCAACCGAAGTGCCGATCCCACCACTGTCCTGCACGACGTCGCACTGACCGTTCGAGCTGTCTTGACGAAAGCCGACCTCGACACCGCCCGACCAACCGCAATCGAGTAACTCAAAAGTATTTGAAGAAATTATCCGTAGCACCCATCAAATTGGGCGTGCAATGCTGGAGTCGATACTCACTCCGTCGGTGGTCATTCTTGACCGTATTGGCCGCGTACTGCCTGCCGATACGCTAGAGGAACTCGCATTCCTCGAAAGAGCGCACACCCTGCCAAAGGCGGGGTGACAGCTTGCCTGCACCACCGCCACCCCAAATGTCGAATTCGACAAGGAGATTGGCAACCGACACCATTAGTTAGTTCATGTTGGTTGCCATCTCAATGGCGGAATTCAGTCGTACCGACCTACACGTATTCCGGAGTTGTCACGGTCTTGGCGGATGCCGTTTTGCCATCCTGATTCTGTCTATCTCGCCCGACACCGCATGTCGGTCTCGTTCGACACCAGTGGCGTAGCTGGCGATTGAGTGTTGGTCAGGGCCGACACCACCCATCCCCTGCCGGACTGTTTGGCGTTTGCGTGTGCGCGGCTGGGCGTTAAGCGTCTCGGCCTTATTGCGACTGGCGACCATGACCGCGTCAACGACGCGTTTACCGCGACGGTCGACGCGCTCCTGCCCTCGACTGAATGAGCCGAAACCGAAGTTTTCCCCAGGCGCTGAGGAACATTGAGCCGTCACAAGCGTGACCAACGCTGAATCCAACGGCGAGCCGACACCACCGTTAGAGCCCTCGCTGCATGAAGAGTTCGTAGGCATGCTTTTCCTCGACGGCCGTCTATCGTCTGCCCCTAAGAGCGGGTGTGGCCGCCGGTACGTCCGCGAGTACATGCGAACCCCGACATCACGGTGCCGCACCGCTATCGATGCGGCCGCCCCAACGGGGCTACCCGCGGCCACCTCGACCGGGCACGCTACTTCGCGCTTTCAGCGGGGACGAGTCCAGAAACGATCGTTGCCAGCGCTTTCACTGCCGATGCGGCGTTTCGTTCGCATTGGGCTCGTACGACAGCCCCATCTACGGCAATGCCGAGCGCGTGCGCTGTGCGCGTGCGGTTGCCGCCTGGCGGAAGTGTCGCCTTGATCGCAGCGACCATGTCAGCTTTATGGCGCGTGGCGATGGCGTGGATCTCGGGAAGTTCTGCGCCGAGTTCGTTCACACTGTTGATGAACGCGCAACCGCGGAAGGTATCGGCCGTTAGCCACTCCTGTACGGCGGAGACGACGGCTGAGTGCCCGCGCTTGCCCGACGTGGCGTGACGGTCGAGTGCGTCAACAAACCACGTCATCCAGCGTCGATGTCGAAGATCGAGGAACTCGATGATGAGCGCGTCTTTACTCGCGAAGTGACGGTAGAAGGTCACTTTCGTGACCCCCGCTTCCGCGATCACTTTGTCGATGCCGGTCGCCCGGATTCCGTCACGGTAAAACAACCGGTAGGCGGTTGCCAGTATCCGCTCGCGGGCAGGTAAGGATTGCACGTGAATCTGGGGATCGAGGGTATCCGAGATGCTCACACCTTCAGTGTAGACAGGTCGGTCCACTTGGCCAAGGTTCTATGTAGACAAACCTGTCTACATAGTCTACCGTGGCCCTATGTAGACCGAGTTGTCTACATAACGGCACAGCTCCCCAGAAAGCGAGACGACAATGACCACTACAGCCAGGCCGCCCGTTCCACCGTTCACCGACGAATCGGCCGCACTGAAAGTGCGTCTGGCCGAAGATGCATGGAACACCTGCGATCCGCACATAGTGTCACTGGGTTATTCGGTCGACAGCCGATGGCGTAATCGTTCGGAGTTTCTGACGGGCCGCGAGAGAATCGTGGAGTTCCTGACCCGCAAGTGGCAGCGCGAGGACGACTACCGTCTCATCAAGGAGTTGTGGGCGCACAGCGACAATCGCATCGCGGTGCGCTTCGCCTATGAGTACCACGACGAGGCCGGGCAGTGGTTTCGCGCCTACGGCAACGAGAACTGGCTGTTCAACGAGTCCGGTCTAATGACCCACCGTCACGCCAGCATCAACGATCTGCAAATCGAGGACGGCGACCGAAAGTTCTTCTGGGATCGCAGTGGGCCACGACCGGCCGATCACCCGAGCCTGTCAGACCTTGCACTGTGACTCCACACTACCCAAAGTCCTTGTGCCAGGCCAACGGACGGGCATCCTCCTCTGTTTCGATGACCGCATCGTCGGCCACATCAAGTTTTGGACTGAACTGCCGTGTGCCTCACCGCACTACTGCACATGTTCGGTCCGGGCGTTGTGAACGGGTAACGGTTAGTGAGGCGTTAGCCCAGAACCGCAACGACCACGGTTCGATCGAGGCTGTTCTCCGACCAGACCCCGACGGCGTTGCTGGCTGACATCCACTCGACATAGGTCGGGCTCTTTGCCCGCGCCGTGGGGCCCTCGGCGGTCAGATTGTCCTCCATTCGAGGATGACGTCGTGCTCATTCGGTGGACGCTGCGGATACCCCCAAAAAACATCCACGCAGGCCAGCCGTGTACGGGCTCCCGCTGTCGAGGTACAGCATCAATGCGTCGATACCGTTCAATCGTCTCATCACGATCGGACCCCTCAGCCGGTGAAATCCCCACTGAATCCTGATCAATCAGCTCTGGTGGACGATCACGCCGCGGATGTTCTTTCCGTCGCGCAGGTCTTGGTAGCCCTGGTTCACTTCCTCGAGCGTGTACGTGCGGGTCACCAACTCGTCCAGTTTCAACTGGCCCGCGTCATAGAGTCGCAGCAGGCGCACGATGTCGTACTGCGGGTTGCAGGAGCCGAAAAGCGACCCTCTGATGGTCTTCTCGTTCAACGTGAGGTCGAGTCCCGAGACGCGCACGGTGAGCTTCGTCGGGTCGGCCAGACCGGTGATGACGACCGTGCCGCCCTTGCCGATCACGGCCGTCGCCGCTGAGACGACTTCTTCGTCCACCGTGCTCACCAGGACCAGCGCCGCGTCGGCGCCCTGCCCCCAGGTGAGTTCACTGACCTTGGCCGCCGCGCCCGCGGCATCGGCAAAGGCGTGGGTGGCGCCGAATTTCAGAGCGGTCTCGCGCTTGAACGCCACTGGGTCCACGACGACGACGTACTTGCAGCCAGCGCTGAGCGCGCCCTGGATCGCGTTGATACCGAGACCGCCAGCGCCGTAGATCACGGCGGTGTCCCCCACCCGCAGGTTGCCTGCGTTGACTGCGGTGCCCCAGCCCGACGGTACCCCGCAGCCCACCAGCACGGCGGTCTCCAGTGGCAGCCAGTCGTCAATCTTGACGACCGAGTGCTGCGATATCGTGGCCCGCTCGGAGAACGTGCCAAGCATGCAGACGGCACCGAAATCGACTCCGTTGGAGTGGAGCCGGAAACTGCCATCTGGCATGCAGCCGTCAAGGATCGTCGCCCCCATATCGCACAGGCTCTGTCTGCCGGTTGAGCAGTATCGACAGGTACCGCAGCTCGGTATGAAACTGCACACCACGTGGTCGCCGGGTTTGACCTTGGTCACGCCGGGGCCCACGTCCTCGATCACACCAGATCCCTCGTGTCCGCCCACGATCGGATACCGCGGCGGCAGGTCGCCGTCGGTGAGATGCAGATCCGAGTGGCACAGACCGGCGGCGGTGTATTTGATCAGGACCTCGCCCGGTCCCGGGCCGTCAAGATCGAGTTCCATCAGCTCGAAGGGCCTGCCCGCCTCAATCAGAACAGCAGCAGTGGTTTTCATTGCGGTGCCCCTTTCACGGCGCGAATCTCAACGGGTTGCTTGGCCCACGGGAAGAAGGTCGACACACCGGCGGCGACCACCCGCTGATACGAGGAGCCCAGGATTCGGGCGAGTACGTCAAGGGCCTTCGCCTCCCACCCGATCACGACCCGGGCGTGCCCCTTGGCGACGCCGTCGACGATCGTCCTCGCGGCCATCTCCGGTGAGTGCCACGCCAGCCGAGTGTCGAAGAATTCGGCGAAGGTCTGTTGATCCTCGCCCTCGGCGACAGTTCCGTTGCGGCACACCGCGGTCTTGATCCCCCCGGGATGCACACAGGTCACCTTGACCGGATGTTTGGCGATGAGCATCTCCTGGCGAAGCGCCTCGGTGAATCCCCGCACCGCGAACTTGGCGGCGTTGTACGCACTCTGACCGGGAACCGCGATCAGGCCGAACAGGCTCGAAACGTTGACGATGTGCCCGTCGCCAGATGCGATCACGTGTGGCAGAAAGGCTTTGGTTCCGTTGACGACGCCCCAGAAGTCGACGTCGATGACCCGCTCCATGTCCTTGAACTCGGTCTTGTCCACACTGCCGTTGTGCACAATGCCGGCGTTGTTGTAGATCTGGTTGACTGCGCCGAAGTGTGCAACGACATCCTCGGCATAGGCGAGTACGGCCTCTCGTTCGGTGACATCGAGCCGGTCGGACTTCACCTGCGCGCCGCGCTGCCGCACCTGCCGCACCGTCTCGGCGAGCCCTTCGGCGTCAAGATCAGACAGTGCAAGTCGTGCGCCTCTGCCGGCCAGGTTGAGTGCCAATGCTCGGCCGATGCCGGAACCAGCACCGGTGATGACAGCGACTTTTCCATCAAATGAGTTCATCTCGGGTTCAGCCTTTCGGTGGTGGGTGATTCGACGAGAGCTCGGTGGCAACCGGCACGTGGCTGCGCAGTTTCGCCGCGAGTTGGGTGATCGCGTCCCGCGCCTCGGGAAGAACACTGACCTGGAGTTGGAAGTCATGCCAGAGATTGTCGAACCGTCGATGATCGAGACTCACTGATGCAGTTGCAGCACAGGCGGTTTCGATCTTGTCGGCGTCGACGTGGATCGGATCGTCACCCGCGGACTGCATGACGATCGGGGGCAGTCCGCCCATGTCCCCGTACGCCGGAGATATGCCCGGCAGTCGGGGGTCGAAGGCCCCCACGTAGTGCGGTGCCCACTCGGCGCACATCGACGGCAGGATCAGGGGGTCGCGCGCCATCGGCCGCCTGCACTCCATGTCGACGGCGAGATCGGCCCAGGGGCAGATCAGGCCGAGTGCGGCCGGACCCGGTATTCCACGGTCGCGCAGTTCCATCGCGAGCGCGAGGGCGAGGCCCCCGCCGGCCGAATCGCCTGCGATCACGGTGGTTCTCGGGTCGAGCCCGTCCGCGATCAGCTGGGAGTAGACCGCGACCATCTCGTTGAGTGCAACGGGATACTGCGCCCCCGGCACCCGCGTGTAGTCCGGAACCAGAGCGTTCAACCCGGCCGCCGCGGCGAGGTGCCCGGCTAGCGCTCTATAGCCCTTCGCGCTGCCGAGGGCATACCCACCGCCGTGCAGGTAGATCAACGTGCCATGGGTTGCGCGGTTCGCCGGTTGCACCAGCTCGACGGGAACGCCGGCGATTGTTGCTCGCTGGTAGCGGATGTCCTTGGGGTCTCGCACCGCAGCCGTGACTGTCGCCAGCATCAAGCGCCGTCCACCCACGCCGAGGAGGCGGCTGCCGAACAGCGGGCGCGCGCAGCGCAGGACGAAGCGAACCGCATTCTTACGCAGTGTCACGTGAGCCCTCAGACCACTGCCGGATCCGCGACAGGCCTGCGGAGTTGCAGCGCACGGTCCTCAACCGGGTCTTCGACCAACATTTTGGCGTCGTACTCGTATTGCATCAGGACACGCCACGGATGCTCGGCACCCTGACGCGGCAGGACGTCGCCCGCGCGCCTGACATAGCCGGATTGCATCTGATCCATGATTCCGCTGTCCAGCCCGCAATCCCGATCGTCAAGCGGAGTCGCGACCGCGTAGCCGTTCGCGTCCATGTGCTTGAGCAGACGACACAGGTAGGCAGACGCGATATCGGACTTCAAGGTCCATGATGCGTTGGTGTAGCCGAAGATCATCGCCAGATTGGGCATGTTCTCCACCAACACGCCCTTGTACATCATCTGGTCGTGTAGGTTGCGTTCCTCGCCGTCCACGGAGAGTGTCATCCCACCCAGCATCTGAATGTTCAGTCCAGTCGCCGTGACGATGACGTCGGCGGCAAGCTCGCGCCCCGACGCCAGCAGGATGCCGCGCTCGGTGAACGTGTCGATCTGGTCGGTCACCACCGATGCCTCGCCCGAGGACAGCGCTTTGAACAGGTCGCCGTTCGGCACGATACAAAGTCGCTCGTCCCACGGAAGATATCTCGGCGTGAAGTTGCTCATGCTGACCGACGGTCCGACGCGGCGTCGCACGTCCCACAGCAGAAGTCTGCGCATCAACTGAGGCCACCGCCGGCACGCCCGGTACACCCCGCGTTGCAGGGCGATGTTGCGCTTTCTCCCGAAGGCGTACACCCACCCGTCCGGGAGGAATCGGCCCAGAGTCTGGGAGATCTTGTCCACCGCGGGCAGCGAGATGACGTAGGACGGTGAACGCTGCAGCATTGTCACATGCCCGGCATCACCGGCCATGGCTGGAATGAGAGTGATAGCCGTTGCACCGCTGCCGATCACGACGACCCGCCGGCCGGAATAGTCCAGATCCTCGGGCCAGAACTGGGGGTGCACGCACCGACCCTCAAACCGGTCGATGCCCGGGAAGTCTGGCAGGTGACCCGCGTCGTAGCTGTAGTACCCGGTGCAGTTGATGAGGTAATTGCAGCTGTAGGTGCGTGTCTCACCAGTTGCCTCATGCACCGTCGTGACGGTCCAGAGACCTTGGGAGGTGGACCAATCCGCCTTGACGACCTTCAGCCCATAGTGGATCTTCTCATCGACACCGAACTCGGCCGCGGTGTCCACGAGGTACTGCCGGATCGATGCTCCGTCGGCGAGCACTTTCACGTCCCGCCACGGGCGGAACTTGTACCCGAAGGTGTACATATCGGAATCCGACCGAACTCCGGGATAGCGGAACAGGTCCCAGGTGCCGCCCATCCGGTCACGCCGCTCCAGCACCGCAATAGACCGGTTCGGAACCTCCTCCATCAGGTGACAGGCCGCACCGATACCGGACAGGCCGGCGCCGATGATCAAGACATCGAAGTGTTGTGAGTTCATGGAATCTCCACAGTTCGTGGCCGCAAACGACTTTGGCCGATGTGTTCAGGATGCTTGCCGGACCCATGGTCCGTATTGATTGCCTGCGACAGGTTTTTGACATTTCCCGACATGCCGCCACCGTGACGACGGCGTGAAAACCTACTGAGTCAGCCAGATTCGGTGGGTGCAGCGATGTACATCGATTTGAGTTCCAGGTAGCTGTCCAGGGCCTCGGGCCCGAACTCACGGCCGATGCCGCTGTCCTTGACACCACCGAACGGCGAACCGATGGCAAGCGGGTACCCGTTGATTCCGATGGTCCCCGTATGCACTCGGCGCGCGACGTCTTTCGCGCGCTCGGTGTCCGCACTGAAGACCGTGCCGCCCAGTCCGTAGGCGGTGTCGTTGGCGATTCGCACCGCGTCCGCTTCGTCGCGATAGGGGATTACCGCCAGCACGGGGCCGAAGATCTCCTCCTGCGCGATGGTGACGTCATTGCTCTCGCAGGCGAACAACGTCGGTTCGATGAACCAGCCCTTGCTCGGTCCGTCCGGACGACCGCCGCCCACCACCAATCGTGCCTCGCCCCTGCCCTTTTCGATGAAGCTCTCGACACGTTCGCGATGGGCGGCCGTGGCCATCGGACCGATGTCCGTGCTGCGATCCAGTGGGTCACCTACGTGCAACGCCGACACCCGAGCCGCCAGCGCGTCAACCACCTCGCCGTATCGCGATGCGGGCACAAGGATCCGGCTGCAGGTGACGCAGGTCTGCCCGTTGTTCATGAAGGCGATGAACTGGAGGTTGGGCATGATGTCGTCGAGTTCGACATCATCGAGCAGTATCGCCGCGGACTTACCGCCGAGTTCCAGGGTCACAGGGCGTAGGAGACCCGCACAAGCCGTTGCGATGGCGCGTCCCGCCGACGTGGACCCCGTGAAGGCGACCTTGTCCACATCTCGGTGGGCGACGAGATACGCGCCGATGTCGGGGCCACCCGGCACCCAGTTGATGACTCCAGGTGGAAGTGCTGCCGCCTCGACGGCTTCAGCCAAAATGTAACTGTCCAGCACGGTTGCCGGTGGTGATGGTTTGACCACGACGGCGCATCCTGCCGCGAGAGCCGGAGCAATCTTGCTCATCGCAAGTACAACCGGATAGTTCCACGGCACGATGGCCGCGACGACTCCCACGGGCGAGCGCCGCACCACCGTCTCCAGGCCCGCCTGTGACGGCCGCACCTCCTCGTCCGACATGTTCACGGCCAGATCGGCGTAGTACCGAAGTAGCCCGATCGCGAAGCTGCCCTCGAATGCCTCACTGAGACCGATTGGCATCCCGTTCTCCTGACTCACTGTGCGCGTCAACTCGCTTGTGCGCTTTTCCAGTTCGTCTGCGAAACGGTGCATCGCCGCAGCCCGGTCCGCCGGGGACATCGTCGACCACGCAGAGTCGCTCACAGCTCGACGGGCCGCCGCCACCGCGTGATCCACGTCGGTCACTCCGGCTTCTGGTGACGTGCCGAGGACGTCCTCCGTCGTCGCGTTGAGCGCCGTGGTGCGCGCCGAACTCGACGGCTGTACCCACCGGCCGTCGATGAAGAGTGCATCGTGCCTGACTGTCATACGGCACCACGATGGTTGCCGGAATAGCCGCGAGTCTTGACGATCTCCGACATACTTTTGGCATTTCCCGACACGGAGGGACTCGGCCGATGGGCCACATGATCCGGGCAACCACCCTGTGGGGCTACGGCGAGCTGGTGCAGCAGCTCGGCGGAGATCCGGAACTGTTCACGACGCGCTTCCACATTCCGCGAGGCATCGAGAACGAGGAGGACGCGTTCATCTCCGTCGACGCCTACGCGCGCATGTTGGAGGCCAGCGCCGAGGATCTACAGTGCCCGGACTTCGGATTGCGCCTCTCCCGCTGGCAGGGATTGGAGATATTCGGACCAGTCGCGGTGATCGCGCGCAACGCGCAGACGATGCTCAGCGGGTTGGAGATGATCGGACGCTACCTCTACGTCCACTCCCCCGCATTGAAGCTGACAATCGCATCGGAAGGCCCGCAATCCGATCTCAGCTTCACCTACGAGGTGTCCGAACCTGGCCTCGGGAATCCGATTCAGGGCTACGAGCTCAGCATGGCGATCGTCGCTCGGATCATTCGCATGCTGGGCGGCCCGGACGCGCAGGCCAGCGCCGTCTGCTTCATGCATCCTCAACAAGGCCCCGACACCGCCTATCAACAGGCCCTCAATTGTCCCGTCCACTTCCAGCAGACCTGGTGCGGGTTCGAGATGACGCGATCATTGGCCGACCGACAGATCGAGAGCGCGGATCCCGAGACCAGACGAATCGCGGCGAAATACCTTGATTCCACCTATCTTCCGCGCAGTACCGCGCTATCGGAGCGGGTGGTTGAGCTGGTCCGCCGGCTGCTGCCCACCGGCCAGTGCAGCGTCGACACCGTCGCAGGCCAACTAGCGATGCATCCCCGGTCGTTGCAGCGGCGCTTGGCCGACGAGGGGGTGCGGTGTCAGGACCTGATCGACATTCAACGTCGCACACTCGCCGCGGTGTACCTTGCCGAACCGGAGTTGCCCTTCAGCCAGGTCGCGGGTCTGCTCGGCTACGCCGAACAGAGCGTGCTGAATCGCTCGTGCCGGCGTTGGTTCGGTATGACACCCAGGCAGTACCGAGCAGACGTCACCACTCACTTCCGGTCCGCGCAGTCCGATTGACACGGGCTCGGTCAGATTGTCGGGGAGAGGCTTCTGTGAGCACACGTGCCTGTAGACGCTTCTTCGAGGGACTGGAGTGGTGGCCATGGCGGCTTCTTGCTGAAGGCCCCTGACGTGTGGGTGGAGCTCATCGGCCCTTGCTCATGCGCAGGATCAAGGCGACCGTGTCCTCGGAGTGGACTGCTGGAGTCAGAACTGCCTCCAAGAGAAGGCCACGAATCGCGGCAACGGCGACGGTGGCCATGCTCACCGCTTCCTCGGTGTCGTGTCCTTCGCGTTCCGCGAGCGAGGCCAGCATCGTGGTCAGGTCGTCGAGCGAGTCGATGAACTCACGAAAGTCCCCTGGGCTATACGCGGCGAGTCCAACGACGTGAAAGAAACCGCGGACACGCGACAACTGCTCCGGATGGGTGTAGGCGCGCCAGATCGCCACGACGAGGTCGTCAAAGGTGCCCAGCTGGGCCGTCTTGAAAAACACCTCGTTGTCACGAGATCGCTGCACCTTGAGCATCGCCGCCAAGACACCCGACAGTGACCCGAAGTGGTACCGCAGGAGGGCGTGACTGGTCTCGGCCCGGGCGGCGACCTCACGCAGCGACATCCCCGGTGAGGGAAGTGCCTCCTCGAAGGCGTCGAGAAGCCGAGCCAGGAGACGCTCGCGTGCGTCGCCTTTGCGTTCCGCGGTTGACAGGATCACTCACACAGTTTATCCATTGGATAACAATTATCCAATGGATAAGATCCGCCGAGGGCGTCGTGCTGCGAAGCCGGCCGAGTTGTGAAGGACCTTTGATGAGCGCCATGTGGCAAGGCTGTCTCGCCGACACCGACTATCTCGAGATTCGTTCCAGCGGTGGGCATGACTACGGCGTCTGGGTCACCACGCCACCCGGCTACGACCCCGCCACGACGCCGGCGCCTGTCGTGTATGTGCTCGACGGCAACTTTGCCGTGGGCCTGACGGCTCCGCTCATCGTGACCCAGATGGACCCCATGCAACGGATCCAGCCCTACATCCAAGTCAGCGTCGGGTATGCAGGCGAGGAAGCACAGGACTGGGATCGGCTGCGCAACAGAGACTTCGTGCCACCCGGCGAGCCCATCGCCAAGGAGCTCATCGATGCCGTGGAGATGGGATTGCAAGCGGGCATGAGGACACGAGAGGAAGCAGACGCCTACCTCGCCGAATTGCGCGACACCCACGCCGATGTGTTCCTGAATTTCCTTACCGCGGAACTGCACCCGCGGATCGAACGCGACTACGGCACAGCCGCGAGCGGTCACGGCCTTTTCGGCTACTCCTACGGCGGACTCTTCACTCTCTACGCCTGGCTCACCGGCAGCACGCTCTTTGAGAGCATCGGAGCGGGCAGCCCCGGCGTCATCGCGGAAGACAGTCAGGTCTTCGCCCAGCTCCAAGAGCTGGGCGACAGCCAGCGTGCCGCCAAGCTACACGTGACCTTCAACGACCGAGAGCTTCTCGGAGACCTGGCCGTCTACCAAAGCCTCGCGAAGAACACTGCCACTGTGCTTCACCGCCTCACTTCACGCAGCGAAGCGGTCACCAGCGAGATCCTGCACGAAACGCACGTTACTGGCCTGCAGGCATCGTTCCTCAGCTACCTCAGGACATGCCGCCCCATGTAACGCAACGCGCCTCGCCGGACGCAAAAACCGCTGCCACGGGCCGCAACTGAGCAACCACCGAAGCGAGGCAACGCGATCATTTCGCTTCCGCAACCAGCTTCTCCAGAAGCGGCGTCAGCCTGAAGTCAACGAGCTTGCGCATGACCAGCGAGGTATTGGTCTGCTCGACACCGTCGATATCGAGTATTCGGCCGGCCACCCGGTAGAGATCGTCCGCCTCACGGGCGACCACGTGAATCAACAGATCGGTAGCACCGCCGAGTCCCTGCACTTCGACGACTTCGGGAACCTGCTCCAGCGCTCGGGCGATGGCGGCGAGCTTGCGCTGTGTGACGCGCGTCAGGATGAACGCCGTCAACGGGTAACCGAGTGTGGCGGGATCGATGCGTCTCTCGAACGAGCGCAGGACGCCCAGTCGTTCCAACTTGTTGATGCGTGCCTGGACAGTGTTGCGCGAGAGCCGGGTCTTGTCGGCCAATGCGATCACGGTGGCCCGAGGGTCATCGTTGAGAGCCTTGAGGATCCGAGCATCCAAAGCGTCGACTCTGGTTTGCGTAGTCAAAATGACAACCTCCAACTGAATGCCCGAACATCGACAGCAGCAAAATGCTCAGTCGATCCACTTGAACTTGTCCAAAGTGTAGTTCGATGCTCGACTTGACAGCGAGTTCTGCACCCCTACGGAGCTCCGACGACCGTGTCACCGCGGTCGGTAGCGCCCGCGCTCTCACACGAGCAGGCGTGCTGCGACGCGTCGTCGCCGTGTTCACGACCTGAGCACGGCGAAGGCCGGTCGCCCCACAATCTGGAACTCGCATGCAAGGAAACCACTGATGGACCGCTCGCAATCAGTCGATGCACGGCCTCGTGTCGCCGACACGTCAGCAGACGCCACCCTCCGCGAAATCGAGGATCGCGTGTTGTGGCTATCGACGTCGATCATCCACCACGCCAACCGTGTTCGGCCCAACCTGACCGGCCTGAAGGTGGGAGGCCATCAGGCGTCGTGCGCCTCCATGACCTCGATCATGACGTCGCTGTGGTTCGAACAGCTTCAACCAGGCGACCGGGTGTCGGTGAAGCCGCACGCCTCGCCCGTGCTGCACAGCATCAATTATCTGCTGGGCGAACTCGATCAGAAGTACCTGACTACTCTGCGCGAGTTCGGTGGTCTCCAGTCCTACCCGAGCCGATCGAAAGACCCTGATCCCGTTGATTATTCGACAGGATCGGTGGGGATTGGGGCGACTGCGCCGATATGGGGCACGATCGCCCGCCGCTACGTCGACATGCAGATCGGCGCCGCGGGAAAAGGTCGCCAGTACTCGCTGGTGGGCGACGCCGAACTCGACGAGGGGGCGGTCTGGGAAGCCATCCTGGACAACTCCGTCGCCGAGCTCGGCGAGATCGTCTGGATCGTCGACCTCAACCGCCAATCACTCGACCGCGTCGTGCCGAACATCGCGGCCGGACGGCTGGAGGCAATGTTCTCGGCCGCCGGATGGCAAGTGATCAATGTGAAGTTCGGCGCCCAGCTTGAGTCATTGTTCGACCACAGCGGTGGGGCGGCGCTGCGTACCCGCATCCTCGAGATGCCCAACCCCGAGTACCAGCGTCTGCTGCGCTGCTCAGCCGAAGAGCTACGGGAGAGGCTGCCCGGCAACGGAATAGGTGCCGACCAGATCTCGACGCTGATCCGCGACCTGGATGAGAACACGTTGCTGGCCGCGATCCGCAATCTGGGCGGCCACGACCTCGGCGCACTGCGCGCCGCCTACGCCCAAATCGATGACACCCGTCCGACGGTGATCATCGCCTACACCATCAAGGGTCACCGACTGCCCACCCAGGGCCATCCCCAGAATCATTCGTCACTACTCACCGTCGAGCAGTACGAGCAGTTCGCCACGGAACTCGGTATGGACCCGACCAGTCCTTGGCAGCGCTTCGCCACCGATGGTGCGCCCGGAGCGCTCTGCGCCACGACTGCCGAGAGGCTGCAGCGCGAGCCGGTGACACTGTCGACTCCGCCCGCCGTGCCCGTTGACACTGGTCGCACCCCTTCGGGCACATCGTCTACCCAGGCGGCTCTGGGCCGGGTTCTACTCGACCTGAGCCGTCAAGCTCCGGACGCGGCCAAGCGTGTGGTGACCGTGAGCCCCGACGTCAGCTCAACGACCAACCTGGCCGGTTGGCTCAACAAGGTTGGCGTGTGGTCCCCCAACGAACGTCGGAACTGGTTCGACGACGACCCCGAGACGATCATGCACTGGCGGGAGAGACCGACCGGACAGCACATGGAACTCGGTATCGCCGAGACCAATCTTGTCGGCCTGATCGGTGAGCTCGGTGCGACGTGGAGCCGGTGGGGCGAACCTCTCTTTCCGATCGGTGTGGTCTACGACCCATTCGTGGAACGTGCCTTGGAACCGTGGTCCTACGGCATTTACGCAGGCGGACAGTCGATTCTGGTTGGGACCCCCTCGGGTGTGTCACTCGCGGCCGAGGGCGGCGCACATCAGTCCATCAAGACACCGTCGATCGGCCTTGAGCAACCTGGTTGCATCAGTTACGAGCCGGCATTTGCCATCGATGTCGAGTGGACGTTGCTGTCATGCATCGGTCTGTTGGGTCGGCCGGATGGCTCGTCGTCGTATGTGCGACTTTCCACGCGGCCCGTGGACCAGACTTTGGCATCGGTTCCCGACGACGCCGCCGCCCGAGAACGCCGGAGAAAACAAGTCGTCGCCGGTGCGTACATCCTGCGACGAGCCGATGGCATACCGCAGGTCACCGTGGTCGGAATGGGAGCGATGATCACCGAATCCCTGCGGGCGGCTGATCGGCTCACCGACCAGGGAATCGATACCGATGTCATCTGCGTGACCAGCCCCGGCCTGCTGTTCGACGCACTACAAGCTCGCCGCGGGCTTTCCGAGAGCCCCAGCTGGATCCTCGACCAGGTCTTCCCGGCCGATCGAGCCGCCCCTATGGTGACCGTGCTCGACGGACACCCACACACGTTGGCGTTTCTCACCGGCATCAACAATGTGGCGGGAGCCGCTCTAGGAGTGAGCCGATTCGGACAGGTCGGCTCGCTCGACGATGTCTACCGGTATCACGGCATCGACACCGACAGCATCGTCAGCGCAGCACTCGACCTGGCCGAACGGAGCATGAAATGACTTCCGCCACAAGCATTACCAACGTGGAACTACCCGCCCTTGGTGAGGCGGTCACCGAGGCCACCATCACCCGGTGGCTCAAAGCAGTAGGCGATGAAGTCCAGCATGACGAGCCCCTGCTCGAGGTCGCGACCGACAAGGTCGATACCGAAGTCTGCTCCCCCGCAGCCGGGATCCTGGCTCAGATCATCGAGCCGGAGGACGCCGTGGTCGAGATCGGCGCGGTCATCGCGGTGATCAGCGCGGCCGACACAGCGCCCACCGAGGAAACGGCCAATGAGCCAGAGAGCGTTCCAGAGGTCGCCGAGCCGGAACCGGAACCGGTTGAATCAGCAACGGAGCGAGTCGAGAAGCTCTCGCGGATCCGGCGCACAATTGCTCAGCGCATGCTGACATCACTGCAGACATCGGCGCAGTTGACGACGGTGGTCGAAGTCGACCTGACCAATGTCGCGCTGGTGCGCAACCGCAACAAAGCCGAATTCGAGGCCCGGACCGGCCAGAAGCTGTCCTACCTGCCGTTTGTCGTCGGCGCTGCTGTGGAAGGCCTTGCGGCACACCCGGTGATCAACTCTTCATTGAACGCCGACTGCACCGAGGTCACCTATCACAGTGCCGTCCATCTAGGTGTTGCGGTCGATAGTGACAAGGGTCTGATGGTGCCGGTGATCCGCGACGCCGAGTCAATGACGTTGGCCGGCTTGGCAGCAGCCATCGCGGCATCGGCCCTGGCGGTGCGGTCGGGGACGGTACGGCCTGACGATCTGTCGGGAGGAACTTTCACGATCACCAACACCGGAAGCCGCGGCGCACTGTTCGACACCCCGATCATCAATCAACCCCAATCGGCCATCCTGGGTGTCGGGACAGTGGTCGAACGACTGGTCCCTGGACGCGACGAGCTTGGCAACCTCGTGGTGAAGACCAGTTCGATGGCCTATCTGTCGCTGTCCTACGACCATCGGATCATCGACGGCGCCGACGCCGCACGCTATCTCGGCACCGTGCGCCATCGCTTGGAGCGCGGCTTCGACGATGCGGACCTTCGATGATCAAGGAACCCCCAAAGTCGAGGAGACCAGCGCGACGACCTACAAACGTCAACTCGCACACGCTTACTGAATGCGGTCGCATGCTCTCGTTCGTAGCCCGATGGGCACCGTTCGATCACGGCGACGAGTACATCTTGCCGGAGTTCGGCATCGCACCGTCGACCTTCTATCATCGAGTGCTGGTGCTCGTGCAGGAAGCACCACCCCAGGCGATGCGCGAATCCGATCGAGAACGTGTGATCGGAATCTGTTTGGCGAAACTAGCCGCTCTCGGCCCTTCCGATCAAACTCGTGCCACCAATCACCCGCAGAGCTCTTGACCACCGAGACCGAATTTCCACTCGTACGTAGGGCCGCATGGTGCTGAACACGATCGACCGCACCGGGAAGGTACTCGATCTCTTCACGGCCGAAACCCCAGAGTGGGGTGTGACGGCGGTGGCCGCGAGGCTGCAGCTGCCGAAGTCGACGACCTTCGACATCATGTCCAGCCTTGCAGCGATTGGTCTGTTGCAACAGACTTCAGGCGACCGCTATCGACTCGGCTGGCGTGTTCTGCTCTTCAGTCGCCGGCTCATGAGTTCCACCTGTTTCAATGCCCATACAAATCGTCGTGTGGCAGCGCTCTCCCACCAGCTCTCAGCTGTGGTGACCGTCGGCGCGTGGGATGGTCGAGGCGTTGTCTGCATCACCAATGCATCCGCAGATCGGACTGATCCGATAGTCACTCGCGGAGTTCATATTTCTGGTCACACTTCGGCGCTCGGGAAGTTGCTCATGGCGCAGCTACCGTGGTCCACGGTTGAAGGGCTCATCGACAGCAACGGCTTGCCAAGGCTCACGGAGAACTCGGTCGTTGACGTGAATATCCTTCATGCGCAGCTCATCTCCGCCCGACGCGACGACGTCGCGATAGAGCACGGTGAAACCATCCCGGGCCAGTCATGCATCGCCGTAGGCATCCATCAGCGTGACCACCGGGCGATTGCGGCATTATCGATCAGCGCACCAACGGAACGCCTGCTGAACCGACGAGAAGAGTACTTTCGCATCGCCCGGCGGACAGCGCGTAGCCTCGCTCAGAACGAGGTTCCGCCGCACTGAACCCTCAACGGCTGACCCATCCCGATGCACGAGTGAGCCGCAAGACCGCGTGTCAGCAAGGCATGGTGGCTCTCGCGGCACAAGGTTTAGCGGTGTGGGTCGGCCGGGCGAAGGAGGTTGCCAGCTCCTTCGGTGCTGTTGACCGAGTCACCGTGGCCGACGGCAGATCGTCGTTACGCGCCAAGCTGATTCCCGTGACGTCACTTCCATGGGTGAAGCACATCGCACCCATCGCTACCGCTGCCGCTACACCCATCACCGCTGACAGCGCCTTGGCTCTTCCGCTGACGCGTCCAATAATGCTGGCTCCCATAGTGTTCTCCCATCGAACGTGACGGCCCGCCGATATGTCGGAATGCCGATAACAGTGATGGGAGCCACACTGCCAACGAAACGTGATGTATGTCATTGGCCGTCCGACTATTTCGGATGAGCTTCTTCTCCGCTTATACAGGCAACGGCTAGCCGGATTCCTCTGCACCCCAATATGTCTGACCACCAGCGTCGACCCGGTCCGATGCCCGCGCAACAGCGAGATCCCCGTTTGGTCTGCTGGATTGACTGGTGTAGAGCCCTTCGCTGTCGCTAGCCGTCACTCGGGTTCGGCGACACCTTCGTCCTTCCTTAGGCGAGCAGACGCTGCGGTACCCGAACATGCCGTATTGCAGGTACCTCCGCGTCTGCTCGCCGGGAAATGATCTAGCGGGGCAGCACGGTGACGGGAATCTCGCCGGAGTGGTACTGCTGCCGCATCAGCTTCTTGTCGTACTTGCCGACGCCTGTCCGCGCGATAGAGCCGACCACGGCCCACCGCTCGGGCAGCCACCATCGCTGGACGCGCTCCCCAAGCCAGTCCTTCAGATCTTCGACCCGCGCGGCAGAGCCGGGCCGCAGGGTCACCAATGCGAGTGGTCGTTCATCCCAACGGGTGTCAGGTACGCCGATCACGGCAGCTTCGACCACATCGGGATGACCGACCAGAGTGGTTTCGAGGTGAACCGAGCTGATCCATTCGCCACCGGACTTGATGACGTCTTTGACTCGGTCGGTGAGCGTCAGGTATCCGTCAGCGCTGATGTGTCCGATGTCGCCCGTGTGGAGCCAGAGTTGCCCGTCCGGGTCGGTGGAAAAGCTCTCGGCATCGATGCCGCCGTGGTAGCCACCGGTGATCCACGGGCCACGCACCTGTACTTCGCCAACCGACTGGCCGTCGCGCGGCAGAACAGTGCCCGTCTCGTCGACGATGCGTCCTTTGGCACCGAACAGGAATCGGCCCGTGCTGTTGAGCTTTCGCTGCTGATCGGTCGTGGCCGCGTTGCCTGGGGCGTCGGCGATCGTCACGATGGGGCTGGTTTCGGTCATGCCCCACGCTTGGATCAGCGGAACCGCGAATTCATCGCGATACGCGGCGACAAGGGACGCCGGGACCGCTGCGCCGCCACACAGCACTCGACGCAACGAGTCGATTCGATGGCCAGGATTGTCGCGCAGCCACAGCAACATGTCGTTGAAAACCGTAGGGACGCCGCCAGACAACGTGGCGCCGTGTTTGGCGATCATGTCGACGAGCGTGTCGGGCTTGAGGTGGCGGTCCGGCAGTATCAGTGTTGCGCCGGCCATCAGCGACGCATACGGAATACCCCACGCGTTGACGTGAAACATCGGGACTATGGGAAGCACCCGGTCACGGGAGGAGATTCCCGCAACGTTGGCCGTGCAGACGGCAAGGGCGTGCAGATAGACCGACCGATGACTGTAGACCACGCCTTTGGGATCCCCGGTTGTTCCGCTGGTGTAGCACATCGCCGCTGCGCTGTGTTCGTCGAGCGCTGGCCACGCGAACGTGGTCGGTTGGCTGTTCACGAGTTGCTCGTAGGCGATCACGTTGGGCACCAGACGTGATACCTCGGCCAGCTGAGCGTCGGTCGGGTCACCGGCGATTACCAGCGCCGCCAGCTCCGGCATCAGCGGCAACGCTGGGAGCAACGTGTCGAGCAAACTGGCATCGACGATGATGATCTTGTCCCCGGCATGGGAGGCGATATAGCCGAGTTGCTCAGGCGTGAGCCGAATGTTGAGTGTGTGCAGGATCGCGCCAGAACAGGGCACGGCGAGGTATGCCTCGAGGTGCCGCTGGTTGTTCCACATGAAGGTCGCAACCCGGTCACCGGCTTCGATTCCGAAGCCGGCCAATCCGTTGGCCAGTTGAGCTGCGCGCGTGGCAATCTCAGAGAATGTGGCGGCTTGTACGACGGCGTTGGCACCTGCATAGGTGAGGACCTCTGAATCACCGAAGGTGCCGTCGATTCCGTCTAGGATCGCGGTGAGCGTCAGCGGTACGTTCTGCATGGTGGCATGGATGTCCATGGATTCGGTCTCTCCGATTGTCTATCGCGCTCAAGAAGCGTGAGGTGTCAGGGGGCAGCGGCGGAGAGCGTGCACGGCTCCGAGGTCGCGGCAGGCCCAGAGACGACCAGCTCGCACACGGACTTGAGCTGTGCATGTTGCACGTAGTCGGCCAAAGTCACTGTCGTGAAACCGAGCTCGATCAGCATCGCGGTGATGCAACCTGCGACCAACTCTGGCTGCGGCACCGAGAACCTCGGCGCTGAGGTGATAGGTGGCCGCACGTACACGATGACTCCGCCGTGTGCGGCGATGCGCTCGTGACACCTCTCAAACTCGACTCTGCATTCGCAGCCAGAGGCTAGAAGTGGGTCACCATGGACACATTCCGTGATGACATACACGGGTGGATCGATATCAGGTACGGAGGTGCCGATGAAAACCGTATGCCGAGCGCCCGTCAGCTGGTCTTCAAAGTCGACTGCTCTGAGCGCCCGGCCTGCCAGCTGGTCCAGTCGGTTCTGAACCAGCGTGACCCGCTTGCGACGTCCATCACCGTGGACAAGGCGGTGGTGCACGACGCTGTCGATGTGCACCATCGGCAAGCGATGGTTCTGAGCGAACAGACTGACTGCGGGTTCCCGCAGTAGTTCGCCGTCCTCCCCTAGGAGGGCAGCGGTCAGTCCTACCGGTGGAAGCCCCGCTATGTCGCAAAGATCCACCGTCGCCTCTGCGCTCCCCCGGCGCTTGAGCACCCCGCAGCCTGCAACCTTCACTGGGAGAACGTGACCGGGCCGCACCAGATCACTTGGCCGGGAGCTGTCGCTTGCCAGAACGCGCGCAGTGCGGGCGCGGTCGGTCGCGCTGATGCCGGTACCGATACCGGATGCGGCGTCTACCGCGACCGCAAACGTGGGAGCTTTCACATTTGAGTCATCGTCACGGGCCATGGTCGGCAGATCCAGTTCCTCTGCTCGACGTGCGGGCAGCGCCGCACAAATCAGCCCCGAGGTGAACCTCACCAGCCATGCCGTCCAATGCGGCGTGGCATGAGCGGCCGCGATCACTACGTCGGCGACGACCTGGTCATCGGTGCCGTTGACAACCAGAACCGGAGACCCGGCGCGCAGAGCCGTAACGGCGCGCTCGATCGCTAGCCGAGATTCACAGCTGCGCGCCGTCATGAGTCGTGTCCGACCGCGAACGTTCGAAATCGGCTGTCGTGAAAGAGAAGCGGAGATGCGTCGATATCCGTCGCAGCGGCCTTGACTTCGAGAATGACCACATCATGGTCACCGGCGGAAACGGTCGTGGAAATCTCGCAGTCGAGTTGGGCCACCGCGTCTGACAGCAGCACCGCGTCGGATTCGGTCGCGAACCATGGCACTCCGGCAAATCGATCCACATTCTTCGCCGCAATCTGCCGACACGTGGCTTCTTGCCGCGATTCCAGGACCGAGACGCCTAGATGGCGTCCGTCTGCCAGATGCGGCCAGGTAGTCGACGTGTGCTGCACGCAGATCGACACCAACGCCGGATCGATGGATACCGGGGTGAACGAGGTGGCAACAATCCCGACCGGTTGTCCATCACGCAGTGCGCACACCGCCGCGACGCCAGTTGGATAACGACCGTAAAGCCTGCGCAGTTGCGCCATATCCCGGTCGGAGTTCCCGGTAGAAACGGGATCGAGGGTAGTCATCGCTTGCACTCCGTTCTCGTGGATGTCACGCGCCCCGGGCGCGGGCGTAGTCGGCAATCAGGGACGTGACCGCGTCGAGGCACGCCTTCCCGATCCGCTCCGAGGCGCCTTCTGGGTCACCCAGAATGCCGTTGGCGGAGACTGCTCCGATTCCGTCTTGAAATGCCCGATCGAGTAGCTGCTGGTCCACCTTGCCGGTGTAGCCTCGGGCGAACCGGTCGATGCGGACCTTCTGTGGGTGAAGGGCCAGCATCACCGATGTCTCTGCGATGTCAGCGTGCCCTCCCACGTTGGCGCCCAAAGATGCCACGCTGTCCGCCGCCCGTTGCCACGCGTTCAAGATGGCCTCGGTATCGGAGAAGATGATGACGGTCAGCGGCGCGAGTGCCGCCGTGAGTCGCTCCTCGAAGTCACGCATCACGGGATGGTTCCCGATATGCCCGGAGAACATGACGATTCGTTCGAAGCCATCCTTGTCGAGGTGTCGACAGTAGTCTTCGCACAGCGATTCCAGCGTGGACGCGCGAAGCGACAGGGTGCCGGTGAATCCGAGGTGGTGCGGTGAGTACCCCACCCGTACGGTCGGCAGAACCAGCGCGCCCCCGAGATGGCGCGCGACCCGCACCGCGAGCTCGTCAGCATGATCGGCATCCGTCGACAGCGGCAAGTGCCCACCGTGCTGTTCGACGGCTCCCAGCGGGAGAACTGCTGTGCGTGCTCCTTCCGAGATCGCCGCGCTGATCTCGGCGCTTGTCATGAACTCGACCCGAACCTCGTTCATCCATTCACCTACTTCAGATCGCCGCCGGCGAACCGCGCCTGGCGGGCGATCTCCCCCTGCTCACCGGCGTCGTACATTTCATCGACAAGGTCGCGGAAAGACGCGAGGATTGCCGAGCGCCGTATGGTGCCCTTGAGAGTCAACTCGCCGTCCGCGGCCGAGAGCGGCCGTGGCAGGACGCGGAACTTCTTCAATTGCAGCGGCCTTGAGAGCTCAGAATTGACTTCGTCGATCCATGTGGCAAGCGCGGCATCTCGGTCAGTCGTGAGCAGCGTCCGCGTCTCCGCACTCACGCCGACCAGTACGGTCAGATACTTGCGTCCTTCACCGACGACAATCGCCTCATCAATGAGTGGACTGGCCTTGAGTCGGAGCTCGATCGGCTGAGGGCTGACGGTTTTTCCGCCGCTGGTCTTGAGGACATCTTTGATTCTGCCGATGATCCGCACTTCCCCATCGGAGTCCACCTCCACCAGATCGCCTGTGCGATACCAGCCGTGGTCCATCGCAGCGGCCGTCGCCTCAGAGTCGTCGAGGTAACCGCTGAAGAGGCAGGGGCTGCGCAGTTGCAGCTCCCCCTCTCCCGATACGCGCGCCTTCCACCGTGGGTCTGGCATGGTTTTCCCGATCGTTCCGGGCGGCGGGAATGCGCGATCCCACTGGGCAAGAACCGATCCGCAGGTTTCTGTCGTTCCGTAAAGCTCACGAAGGTCGAGTCCCCACATCTGCCACAGCGCTGTCACCTCGGGGGACATGCTGCCTGAGGCAGTCCAGGCGACCCTGATGCGGTCCATGCCAACTTTTGCGCGCAGGGGAAGGAACACCCGACGGAGGCACACGTTGTACAGATAGTTGAAATACCACGGGGCGTCCTGATCTCTCCAGCGCATCTCGCTTACTTTGCGAGCAATCCGCATCGCTATCGCGTACCGCAGTCGGAAGACAGCACCAGACTCCGAAAGCTGCTGTAACACCTCGCCGGCCAACTTCTCGTGCATTCGTGGTGGCCACAGGACCGCTGTCGGTCGCACGCCGACGAGCGCGTTCAGACGTTGATCCATGGTGCAATAGGTAATGACGAGTCGAGTCATGATCGGGGTGAACACCCCGATCAGCGCGGGCGCAACGTGTGAAAGGCCAAGGAACGCAACGAGGTCATGCCTGACCCAGCCGACGTCCGGGTACGACATGGCGAAGCCCAGCACCGAGTACTGCAGAGAGCGGTGCGTGTGAACCACGCCTTTCGGCGCACCGGTAGATCCCGACGTATAGAACAGGGCCGCCGGCTCGTCGATGTAGCCCGCCTCAACCAGCGTCGCAAACAACTCAGGTTCGGTCACACCGCGGGACCGACCGCGGTCACGCAGTTCTCCCCAGTGCACGGCCCGCACAGATTCCGCTAGGCCCTGCGGTTTTATGTCGAACCCGACCGTCGCACGCAGACGCGGCAGCTCATGCGCTACGGCAGCAACCTTCGCCACATCTGCCGCGTTCTCCGCGAAAACGACTGTGGCCTCGGAATTCTCCAACGCCTGTTTGACTTCGGCGACCGAGCTTGTGGGGTACACCCCCACGACGACACCTCCGAGACTGAGTATCGCCAGTGCGGCGACGACCCACTCGTGGCGAGTGGACGACACAATGGCCACCCGATCGCCTCGCACGGCCCCAAGTCCATGCAAGCCGAGCGCGACCTCCCGCACCTGCTGGAGATATCCGCTCCATGTGGTCGGGCGGGCGGCTCCGTTCACCCAGCTGCAATACGCGATTACGTCGGGTTCACGCTCGGCGCGGTCGCACAGCATCTGGGCGAAAGTTCGATTGACGGCTTCGAACTCCGTCAGCGTGTTCAACACCGGCACCCCCTTACGTCCTGTCGGCGCGGTCGCTGCACTTGGGTTTTGCATCGTCATAGTCAGCCCAGTTCCTCAGCCAAGTCGTCGAGTTCGGTCCCCGCGTAACGTTGGGTGACCTTCCGATGTTCAGGAAACCCTCTACGCGGCGTGGGAGTTCGAAGGCCACTGTCGCGAGCAGGAGAACGGCACCGCTGACCAATCCGGCGACAACGACGGTCAACACGATTGCACCTTGGCTGCGGGGGCCTTTCGGCCACTCCACCGTTGCCGCAACCCTCGTGCGGCCGGGTCGTCGAAATAATCGGCAGCGGCCTTCAGCGTGCGTTGCAGGGACGCCTCATCGCGCACGTCGTCCGCATCGTTGACGCTGCCCTTCAAGGCACCATAGAGCACCGGAGCCTTCGAGCCGGCGGCGCGCGCCGTTGCGACGGCCGCGGGGATCAGCTCCTTGGGATCGGTGACCAGCTCGTCGACGACACCCATGTCGAGAGCGTGCTGCGCGTCGAAGAGTTCACCCGACAGGATGATTCGCCGGGTGACGCGGACACCGAGCATCCGGTTGGCTCGTTGGATTCCCTTGTCCGCAGGCAGCAGTCCGTGATTGATCTCCGGAAACCCGAACCGCGCCGAGTTGACCGCCAACACACTGTCCGAGAAGAGCACGACCTCCATACCGCCGCCAACACAGTGCCCATTGATAGCGCTGATCACCGGCCGCGGGTAGCGGTCCATCGCCACGAGTAATGCGTGGAATTCGCGCATGCGGACCTCGATCTCGCCGGCGAGCGCACCCTCTAACTCCTTGATGTCTCCTCCGGCGCTGAAAAACCGCTCCCCCTTGCCGGTGAGCACGATCGATGGTGCTTCTGGCCTGGCGCCGAGCTGTCCGAACAGGCTGGCAAGATCGTGGATGAGTTGGCGGTTCATCGCATTTGCCGGAGGCCTATCCAACGCGACCACCAGAACGCCATCGTGGTCAGCAGTGTCGAGAGTGGCGGACTGGCCGGCCGCGAGTGCGCTCATAGGTCACCTGGCTGCGTTCGCCGGTTGCGGTCCCAGGACAGAGCGCCCTTCGCCGCGCGCGGACGGATACTCCGGCGGACGGCCTTCACGGAAGGCCTGCCGGGCCTCGAAGTAGTCTGCGCTCGCGAATCCGATGACCTCCAGCGCCGCGGAAAGCTCGTGCTGCGGAAGGGCATTGGTGAGCCATCCGGTGTTCAGGGACCGTTTTGTCCAGCGGATCGCCTGCTGCGAGCCTTGCGCAAGTTCGTCGGCGATCTCGAGGGCGCGATCCAGCACATTCTCCCGCGGTACAGCGAGACTCAACAAGCCGATTCGTTCAGCTTCGATGCCGGTCATACTCGCCGAAGTCAACTGGTAGTACTTTGTCTTGGCCATCCCCACGAGCAACGGCCAGATGAGCGAGGAATGGTCACCGGCGACCACACCGACACGGGTGTGCCCGTCTCGAAGCAGTGCGTCCTCGGCAGCGACACTGATGTCAGCCAGAAGCGCCATCGACAACCCCCAGCCAACCGCGGGACCGTTGATCGCCGAGATGAGCGGCTTGTCCATGTTGAGGATGGCCGTAATCCGTTTGCGCTCGCCCTCCATGAGCGCCACCGCTTCGTCCAGCGTGGGCTCTGGCTGGCGTACGTCCATGCCCGTGCAGAAGCCACGGCCTGCGCCGGTGATGACGGCAACCCGTGTTTCAGGGTCTCGGTCGACGTCCACCCAGATGTCCGAAAGATGATCGAACATCGGCATCGTCAAGGCATTGAGCCGGTCAGGTCTGTTGATCGTGATGAGCAGAACACCATTGGGCCTGCGTTCGATCAGGATCTCCTCGGGGTAGCGGCTGAAGATGTCATCAGCGGCCAATTTGCTCATCGTGTCTCTCCTACCTTGACAACATTCTTATGGGAATTCGACTGGGATTTAGACTCTTCGAACGCTTCGAGCTCCGCATAATGCGCGGGCCGGGCCGTGCGGATGTCGGCCAGAATCGCGTCAGCGGGGCGCACCACGGCCCGTGGGTTCTTGAACCTGGGGATGACGTACTTGCCGAAGAGCTCGATCGACTTCATCAGCTCTCTGTGTGGGAGTCCATCGATTCTCATGACGATGGCGTCTGCGCCAAGGTCGGCGAATCGCTGCACTTGTGCCGCACAGTCATCCGGATCGCCCACGATGAATCCGGACGATTCCTCGAACATGTATCGCTCATCGTTGAAGTCGACGTTCCGTACCGCGCCCATGTACTGATAGTCGGCCGACAACTTGGACAGGCGCTCATACGCGTCCGTCGAAAGAGACACCGTCTCTTTCAGATTCCGCGCCCACTTGAGGGCTTCCTCACGGGTCTCGGCACAGTGCATTCCGCCTCCGACCGCGACGAGCTTCTGCGCTTGGAGCGGATAGGCATGCGTAGCTCCGTCGAGGGCATCGTCGTAGATGCGCAACATGCTCTCGACAAACTCGAAGCCGAGGTAAAACCCACCGACGATAGCCCCGATGCCGAGCTCGGCGGCCTTGCGAACCGAATCAGGACTGCCGGCGGCCATCGAGATGGGGGGATATGGCTGTTGAATTGCCTTGGGCACCAGGCTTCGCGGCGGAATCTTGTAGTGCTCGCCAACATAGGAGAACACGTCATTGTGCAGAGCCCGGCGGATGACCTCCAGCCCTTCTATCAGCTGAGCCTTGTTCTCGCTTGGTTCAACTTCGAAGGCGCGCAGCGCAAGTGTCGTGTTCCCGCGCCCAACTCCGAGTTCCACGCGGCCGCTGGACAGGATGTCCTCGGTTGCCAACCGTTCGGCAACGCGAAGGGCATGGTTGATGCGCGTGGGCAAGAGAGTGACCAAGTGCATGAACCGGATGCGCTTGGTCAGCGCCATCAGGTACGGATAGATGACCTCAGGTGCGGAGGTTGTCGCCGTGCCGATCGCGACGTGCTGCTCGGACGTTCCGAACGCGTCGAACCCGACCTCTTCCGCAAGTAGGACTTCTTCCACGAGCTCCCGGTAGCGGTGCTCATGGGTATGCCCCGGGACCGTCTCGCCTTCGCTCATGAATATGAACCGCATATTCACACCACTTTCCACTAGGTGAACGATCCTTAACGTAAGACGCGGCGCCTTGGTTGTCAACGCGCAACTTCAATCCGGCCGCCCTCCCGCCTTCTGTGGCCGCACATACCGGCATTATGCTGCAGATAT
This sequence comes from Mycobacterium sp. DL99, assembly GCF_004762045.1. Taxonomy (GTDB): domain Bacteria; phylum Actinomycetota; class Actinomycetes; order Mycobacteriales; family Mycobacteriaceae; genus Mycobacterium. The sequence goes on along the minus strand of NZ_SJOM01000007.1, from coordinate 514,845 downwards.
ATCGGACGGAGCGGTACCCCCGCAGCCCCGTTAGCCCGCCGTACGCAGGCGGCCCACTCTTTCCATGGATTAATACCCATTAATATGAAGCGCACCGCTCGTCCGGCCACCGAAGGTTCAACGTGATCCGGACGTGGTGCGCACCCCCAACCACTTCCCAGACTCGGCGGTGCCTAGCACTGTGGTTATCGTTGTTTGCCATGACCACTGACGATGCCGCGCACGAGCCGTCCGCCGGCACCTCACGCCGGGATGTCTTGCTCAAGGTGGCCGCCGACCTGTTCTTGCGAAACTCCTACGACGGAGTGACCGTGGACATGATCTGCACAGCGGCCGGAATTTCCGGGCCGGGCCTCTACAACCACTTCGCGAACAAGCAGGCTCTCCTGATCGCCGTGGTGGAGAGTCCTTTGGCGGCTCTGCATCGGTTCGCCAGGGAAACCGCTGAGGCGGAGCCCGATCCGCGGGCCGCGCTGGAGATCTTGGTCGACTTCCATATCCGGAGCGTGGTGACCTCAGCTCCGACCACGCTCGTCTTCATGAAGAACGAACACGCGTTGCCGGAAAAGGACCGGCGTCGAATCCGACGCGAGATGAATCTCTATGCCGAGGAATGGATTTCCATCGTCGCAGCGTTGCGGCCTGACCTATCCGAACCAGAGGTTCGGTTACTCACGCACACGGTGTTCTCAATGCTCAATTCCGTGGCGACCCTCAACAAGGGCCTGGACCACGAGTCCATCATCAAGACGATGTCGACCGCAGCGATCAAGGCGCTCACCTCGCCTCGCGACGAATGACATGCCGCCCGGCCAGCGGGCGGAGCTTGCAGCTGCGCTCCAAGGAACGGAATATACGTTGCTGCCCTTTGGATTCCAACCACTCGACTCAAGATCGGCCGCACGTCGCACCAAGGCAGCGGGCACCGCGATGTGGAGATCACCGAGACCGTTGAGGTAGCGCAACCCCAAGTCAACGAAAATGGCAGCAACCTAACGGCAACCGGCAATTCTGCCTCTGGCCGGACCCGCTGAACCGACCGCACACTCGTCGTATGACATTGCCGGAAGTTTCGCCATCCGAGAAGGAACAACCTCCCGCCGACACCGATTTGGTCACATTGCCGAGCACACCACTCGCACTGGCAGCGCTCGAATTGGTGCAAGGCGCAGAGTCTCCAGCCATCGCCAATCACAGCGTGCGGAGCTATCTGTTCGCTCGGCTGCTCGCCCCGCACATCGGGCTCGTACCTGGCCGAGATTTCGATGACGAGCTTCTCTATCTTGCGTGCGTCCTGCATGACGTCGGACTGTCACCGCTCGCCAAGAGAAACACTCGCTTCGAGGTCGACGGCGCGGACCGCGCGGCTGAATTTCTGAGCGGCCATGGTCTGGAGGCTCCCAAGGTCGATGCCGTCTGGGAAGCCATCGCACTACACAACACCGCGGTCATCCCCGAGCGGATGGGCGCCCTGACTTCGCTGACCTACCAAGGTGTCGCCATCGACTTCGGCGGTGTTCTTGGTCTGCCGGAGACACATCTGAAAGCGGTAACCGCACAAATCGGAGCCGTAATCCATTCCGCTTACCCTCGTTTCAACATGGCCACGTCAGTCATCGACGCAGTCGCCGACCACGCCGCAAGTGATCCGAACAACGCCCCGCGCTATAGCCCTCCAGGCGAGGTCCTGCGCGAGCGACGCGAATTCGGCGCCACCTATGGCGAGCAGCTCATCGCGGACGGGGGTTCACGGTGGGGCAACTGAGACCGTGAGACGCCCATCGAACAGAGACTCCGTGACGGCTGGCTTGCCGAAATGGATACGAAATAACAACGAAAGGATGCACCCGCATGTCAAAGCCCGAGTTCTTCGACACCCCCGGATACGGAGAGATCTTTCGGACGCAATACAGCTACGGTCAGGCCGTTCGGATCGGCGATCGCGTGGAAATCTCCGGTCAGGGTGGATGGGACGACGACCTGACCTTCTCGGTCGATTCTCTGGAAGCAGAGATCCAGAAGGCCTTTGACAACGTCGAAAAGACTCTTGTAGCGGCAGGCGCCACGTGGCACGACGTCGTGAAGGTTTACACGTATCACAAGCCCATTGGCGAGGGTTCTATCGGCGAGGATCACCTGACAGCGGTTGTTGATCAGTTCCGCAAGCGGGCGGGAGAACACCTGCCACTGTGGACCGCGCTGGGCGTGAAAGCGCTGGGTCTGCCCGAGATGCATATCGAGGTCGAGGCTGTAGCTCAGATCGGATCTGGCAGCAAATAGCTCGCGCTACGCCAAGGCCGTCTCGACGCGAGGCGGCGTCGGGACTGCCTTGGCGCAATCTCCACGGCACATATCCCGCGACGCTCCGCATTCCACTTCGTCGACCGATGGCATCTTCGAACAATTCGTCTGCGTGTACCAAACGAAAGAGAAAGGCGCGCATGAAGATTCTCGTCACGGGAGGCTCCGGATTCGTCGGCGAACACCTTGTTAGGCGGTTGGCTGGTGACGGGCACGCCGTGCTCGCTCTCGCTCGGTCGGCCACATCAGCCGATAAAGCCCGCGACCTGGGAGCAGCACCGCTACGCGCCGAACTTTGTTACGTCGGCAGAACCTCACGTGCCGAGAGGCTCAAGCAAATGACATCCGCGCCCTAGCGCGGATGCAATGCACTGCAACAGATCCGGTCGCCCCCAGCAGGCACCCCTGCAGCCGGATCGCGACACGCTTATTGAAAGGACATCATGATTCGCAGGACCTCCCCGCAGGTGAATAACTTCATCACCCCCGAGGTTTTCAAGGGCTTCGGGTTCAATCAGATCGTGAGCGCCGGGGACACCGTCCACCTTGCTGGCGTTGTCGCGAATGTCGGCGGTCTGGACGATCTACAGATCGTTCATCCAGATGACACGGCTAAGCAGCTGGAATTCATCCTTCGGGTGATCGAAGACCTCCTGAAAACTGAAGGTCTGGACCGCACGAATCTTGTGTCGCTGACAATCTACGCCTCGGACCTGCCCGCACTGGTGGAGGCCATCCCCCAGGTTTACGTTCCGTGGGTCGGCGACCACGCTCCCAACATGTCCATTGTCAAAGTCCCGGGCTTCTTGCTGCCGGGTCAAGTCCTCGAGATACCCGCGATCGCGTATCGCAAGTCGCAACCCAGTGACGGGTAAGCCCACTACTGAACCCGACGACTGGAAGCAAAGGCGAATGAGTGAAGACTTGCCGCTGCAACAGATTCAGGTGGGCACGCAGGTAATCGCGTATCGCGAATCCGGGCCTTTGCATAGACAACCTGTGATGTTGGTACATGGTTGGCCGCAGACGTCATGGGCTTGGCGACACCAACTCGCGGAGCTGGGAGCACGTGGCTACCGTGTAATCGCAACACAAACCACTTATTCGAAAATCTGTCGTGCGCCGCGGTACCTATACGGGCACAGTCTCGACGACCAACTTGCCTGGTGCTCCCGAATCGAACGATCGGATGAAAGCATGCGGTAGCTCATGGAAACCGCGGACCACGGTGTCGATCTCCTTGAGAGTCCCCTCTCGCAGTAACCCTGAGAGTTCCCGCTGAGCCTCCGCCGCGCGGTCGAAGTAGTCAAGGACGATGAATCCCTGTACAAGGGTGCGCTTACTAAGCAGCAGTCCGAAGTTTCGGGGCCCCGCGGGCCTTTGATCCAAGTTGTATCCATCGATCAGGCCGCACAAGGCGATGCGGGCGTAGTTGTTGAGTCGATCGATAGTCGCTTCGAACATTGGGCCGCCGGAGTTCTCAAAGACTTGGTCGATCCCCTGCGGTGTGGCCTCAACTAGTTGTTCTGCCCAGTTCTTCGCCTTACGGTCGACGACGTCATCCGCGCCGAGATCTTCGACGAGCATGCGACACTTTTCCGGGCCGCCGGCGATGCCGACAACGCGGGCGCCTGCATGCTTGGCGAGCTGCACTGCGACGCTGCCGACAGCACCTGAGGCGCCTGAGACCAGGACTGTCTGCCCCGCTTGCGGCTTGAGTATGTCGCGCATACCGGCCCATGCAGTGAGGCCTGTCATTCCAAGGATTCCAAGCCAACGCTGCAGCGGCACATCCGAATTCTCAGGGATGCGTTCCCAATCAGATCCTGGAGCGGTAACCACGAATCGTTCTTGCCATCCGACGAACCCGCGCACCAGATCTCCTGGTAAGAATCCGCTGTGGCGCGTAGAGACCACACGGGCGATGCCCAGTGCTCGCACCGGAGCGCCGATCTGCACAGGTGGCAGGTAACTCGGGCGGTCATCGAGCCAGCCACGAATCGCTGGATCTATTGAAACAAAAAGGGTTTCGAACTCTACGCCGCCTTCTTCGAGAACCGGAAGCACGGTCTCCACGAGGCGAAAGTCACCCTCGGTGACCGGCCCTTTCGGGCGGCGGGCCAGCACATATTGCAGGGTCTTCGTCATGAGGATCTTCCTTTCAATGGCGGGCTTGTCACGACCGTCTGAGGCACGTTAGAACCCGGCGAACCGGCGCGGCTTGGCTAGATGCGCACCGAGTTCGATCTCAGCGCTGCATCAAACATCGCCGCGGATGACATCCCATTCACCTTGCGCGGGGTGAAAGTGGGTGTGCGCCTGAGGCCAAGACGTGCTCCCCATCACATTCGTAGTTTCAATGTCGCGTGGCGTTCAGTCGGAACGCCACATGTTCAGAAGAGGGAACTTTTGCCATGGCTGGCCAGTCTTCGCTCAGTAACGTCCAAGTGGCCATCACTGTCGATGATTTCGTGTTGTGGGACGGTACGCCGCTTCCATCGGGACATAGCTCACTCGACGTGACCCGCGCCCTCGCGGAGGCGCTTACCGGTGCGGGCCAGAACGGCATCTACGGGTTCGCACACACCTATAGCATCGCTACGAACCCGGCCAGCTTGGCCTGCTGGGATGCGTGGCTGGAGGCCGGCCATCACCTGGGCAACCACACTCATCAACACGCTCCACTGCGCTGGATGAGCGCTGATGACTTCTGCCGTGATGTTGACCAAGCCGAGAAGCTCATCGGACGGCTTGTCGACCTTGCCCCAGAACGCTATTTCCGCTACCCGATGGACATGTCCTCAGGATCGGAGAGCAAACGCGGACGAGTCGAGGACTTTCTGCGCGACAACGGATATCGAAACGCGCCCATCACCTGCTGGTTCGGCGACTTCGTCTACATCGTGCCTTATCAGCGGTCCCTCATTACCGGCGACGTCGAGGCACAAGCCAGGCTGGAAGACCTCCACGTCCAGGGCGCTATCGAAGGCCTGGAGAAGCATGCCGCATCGGCCCGCACCATGTTCGGCACCAACGTTCCACACATCTGGATGGTGCACGGCACACCCCTGGCCGCACGCACCATCGGGCGCATCGTCGAGGCGTATGAGCAGCGAGGTGTGCAATTCGTCAGTCTCGAGAAGGCTATGCAGCATCCGGTGAACTTCAGCATGCCGCCAGTGCAGGACACATTCAGCAATCATCTTCAGCGCTATGCGATGGCTGCGGGTATCGCGAAACCAGACCTCTCTGAAGAGCTTTTCGGCGAGATCCTGTTCAAGTGCCCGGTCAACGGGATGGACACCCTTCAGTACTACGACGAGAAAGTCCTCAAGCCAATCGCTGAGCGAGTGGGATCGGCTTATCTATGGGACTGGTCGTAGCGCCGAAGCTGCATCGAGGCCATCAGAACATAAGAAAGAGAAAGCAACTCGTGCTCAACCTCTCTGTCATGCTCACCGACACCGCCCGGGAGCAACCCTCGACGACAGCGGTGCTCGAAGGTGCCCGCCGGATGACTTACCGTGAGGTCAACACCGCGGCCAACCAGATCGCAACGTTGTTGATCCGCCGCGGCGTGAACGCTGGTGATCGAGTCGCCATGAGTGTCCCGAATGTTCTCGAATTCCCCATCATCTATTACGGGATCCTGAAGGCGGGTGCAGTGGTCGTTCCGATGAACACCATGCTGAAACGCGCCGAAGTCGCTTACCACCTTCGCGATTCGGGTGCGCGCGCCTACTTCTTTGCCGGTGACTACCTGCCTGAGGACGCCTGGCGCGGCTTCGACGACGTGGCCACGTGCGAGTTTTCCATCGACATCAGTGACCTGGCAGAACTCTTCGGCGAGCGCTCTCGCGAGGATGTGATGGTCCCGACCGAAGCGACCGATACTGCGGTCATCCTGTACACCAGCGGCACCACAGGTAAGCCCAAAGGTGCCGAGCTCACACACGCCAACCTCGTCATGAATGCGCTGACGTGCCACCGCCTTTTCGACATACTCGACGAGTCGCAGTTGGTGACACTGCCGCTATTTCACTCGTTCGCCCAAACCGTCCAGCTGAACGCCGGTTTCAGTCAAGGTGGAACGCTGGTGTTGTTGCCCCGATTCGATCCCGGCACCGCATTGGACCTGATCCGTGATCATCAGGTCACGGTGTTCGCCGGCGTACCCACCATGTATTGGGCGCTTCTGGGCGCAGCCGCCAACCGCGATGACATCACCGAACTCGGCAGGCAGCTCAAGGTGGCCATGTCCGGCGGCGCCGCGCTACCGGTAGAGCTTCTCAAACGATTCGAGGCGATATTCGGTGTAGGGATCCGCGAGGGATACGGCTTGTCCGAGACGAGCCCGGTGGTGGCCTTCAATCGACTCGACCGGCCGAGCCGCCCCGGCTCCATTGGAATGCCGGTCTGGGGAGTTGAACTCGCGCTGCTCGGCGCCGACGGCCAGCACTGTGGTCCTGGCGAACGCGGTGAACTCATCGTCCGCGGGCACAACGTCATGAAGGGATACATCGGCCGCCCTGACGCGACCGGTGAAGCCATCGATTCCGCCGGCTGGTTCCACACCGGTGATATCGCCACTCGTGACGAGGACAACTTCTTCTACATCGTCGATCGCGCGAAAGATCTCATCGTGCGCGGTGGGTTCAACGTCTACCCCCGCGAGGTCGAGGAGACCCTGATGACTCATTCCGATATCAGTCTTGCTGCGGTGGTGGGGATTCCGGACGAGCGCGTCGGTGAAGAGATCAAAGCGTTCGTTATCACGCGACCAGGCACGATGCTGACCGAATCGGAGGTTCTCGCATGGTGCCGTGATCGCTTGGCCGTATACAAATGCCCACGCGTAGTTCAGTTTTGCCGCGAGCTTCCACTCAACGCCACGGGGAAGGTCCTCAAGCAACAGCTCAAAGACGCGAGCAGCGCCGCCATCGCCTAGTCGGGCATCGGTTCAACAGCCCTGCACTACAGCGTTTTTGCCAAGCGCCGCATTACTCGATCATGCCTGCCATCGCAGCAGACGCTCTGGCCCCAGGTCGAGCGATGCGACTGCAGGCTGTTTCTTCTTCTCGAATTTCGTGACCCAGATCTCAATCGTCGGAGCAGCCAACATGACTCGTCTTACGCCTGAACGCAAGGCCGCACGGCTTTCCAGATCCCAGCCCTACGTGGTGTCAGATTCCGAGCACACTGGCGTGAAGCGTTATCTTGCAAGCATGCTCGGGTTGGCCGTCACGGTCATCGTGCTCGCCGTCGGCGGATCGGCAATGCCGCCGCTCGTGCGCGCCGACGAAACTGGTTATCTGCCGTTCTACACCCCACCTAGTCCGCTTCCCCCCGGCCAGCCGGGCGACCTCATCCGCACCGAGCCGTCACGGCTGGTGCTCGAACCGTCCGGGCAACTGGGAGCGTTTGTCGGCACCGGAACCCGGATCATGTACCGCAGCACCGACGCCCAAGGGCAGGCCGTCGCGGTGACTGGCACCTATATCGAACCCGACGTCCCCTGGCCGGGCAGCGGCCCTCGACCGCTTCTCGCGTATGCGGTTATGGGCTTTGGCATGGGTGAGCAGTGTGCACCGTCGCGCATGTTCAATCAGGGCATCCACGCCTCTTTGCAGACGGGTTTCGATGTCATGTTCAACTTGGAGGAAGGATGGGTCGCGACCCTGCTGGCGCGTGGCTTCGCCATCGTCATCACTGACGGTGTGGGGATGGGTATCCATGACTCCAGATCTCCGCAGTTCCTCAACCGCAACGCCGGCGGAGCTGCACTCATCGACGCCGCACGCGCTGCCATGAAGTTGCCCGGCACGTCCCTGGACCCGCACGGACCGGTCGCCTTTTGGGGGTGGCTCGCAGGTGCACACGCGGCGCTGTCAGCGGCGGAATTGGCCGCAAGCTACGGTCCGGAGTTGCACGTCGTCGGCACCTACGCTGCCGCGGCACCAACGGATATCGCGGCAGTCCTGCCCGCCATGGATGGCAACTTCCTGGCCGGCGTTCTCGGCTATGTCCTGCGAGGGATCATGGCGTCCTACCCTGCGACCGAGCAGCCCATCTGGGATGCGCTCACCCCGCGCGGAGTGGAAATGCTGACCAACACCGGGCGTCAATGCCTCCTGCAGACTGGTGTCGACTACATGTTTCGCCACATTCAGTTTTGGTTCAAACAAGACATCTTCGCCACCGCTGCCGCAGAACCCTTCAAATCCCTGCTGTGGGCTCAGCGGATCGGCAACGTCAAACCCACCGGCCCTGTCTATCTGACGCACAACCGGTGGGATCCCTTTGATCCGTACTCCGCCGTGGAACAAACCGCGGCCGACTGGTGCGCGATGGGCGCCGATGTGACGCTGTGGACCAATGAACAGCCACCGCTGTTCAACAAACTGGACATCAATTCCATGCTGCCCGTCTTTGTCGACGGTGAGCGAAGCATGAGCTGGATCGCCGACCGGTTCAATGGGGTGCCCAGCTCGCCCAACTGTGGGCAGAGCCCGGCTCCAGCCTGACGTGTTGACGTTTGCCGCCATCCTGGACTGGCCTGAGCGCGTCAGATAGCCGCACTGCAACCGCGCGAATACAGTTCGCTGCGGCGTTGGCCATGCGCACGGTGAAAGGTACGCTGCGCACATAGCCAAGACGTGCTCTAGGTCACATTTCTACAGTTGAGTGTGGTGCCGTCAACCTGCCCAGCGCAGCCCGCTTGATCACAAGCAATGGCCCCACAACGAGGAAGCGACGTTCGACATGAGCTACATCGTCCACACTCTCAGCACCCAGGATCTAGGCGTGAAGGAACGCAGCGACTGGTGGCGAGACCGGGTGTCAGAGATTCATTGTCCGATGTCGTTCGCGCTGGCCGATGACTACTGCGGGCGGATCGAATATCAGCAGTCAGGTCGCTATCGACTGGTCCGCTGGTGGGGTGACGCCGAAGCACTCTCCCGAGATTCCACCCAGATACGGCGATCCCCGCATGAATCTTACGAGTTGCTCATCCCAGTCCATGGCCACCTGCAGCTTGCACAAGGCGACAGCGACATCGTCGCCGTTCCACACACGATGACCATGACCTCGCTGGATGCTGCCATGGATATGCGACATGGCGACAACGTTTCGGCGGTGGCCCTTGTCATTCCACGGGATCACCTCGACTCTCGGTTGGCCCGCCCGACCAACGATCGCCCCGTCTCTCTTGATGCGAGGCGTGGGCTCGGCCGTATCGTCGTCGATCAACTACGTACGGTCCGTGGCGAGCGCGACCAGCTGAACGGTTTCCAGTTCGACGCCGTCATGGACCGAATCGTCGACCTCATCGCCATCGCCTACAACGACCTCAGTGCGTCGCTGGACAGTGTCCCCAGCGACGCACTAGTGGATTCAATCCGCCGCTATGTGCGCAGCAACGCTCACGATCCGGCGCTGACCGGCGCAGGCATCGCCGCGGGCCTGGGTTGGTCATTGCGCCACATTCAGAACCAGCTGCAACGCGTGGGCACGACACCTTCGGATCTGATCCGCGAGGAACGGCTCGCGCTGGCGCGACTGCGTCTCCAAGATCCCGGTTGGCGGGCACAGAGCATCACCCAGATCGCCTTCTCCTCAGGATTCGGCGACCTGAGCACCTTCAGCAACGCCTACCACCGCAGCTTCGGCGAACGACCATCAGACACCCGCACATCCCACTGACATCCACTGCCAGCACCCGTTAACTGCTGCGCGCACAACAACATACGTGCGTCAGGCTCCAAGCTTGTACGCCTGACCGTCTCTTAGCGTCGAAGCATGGAACTTGGCACCCACCGGCTCGCCGATAACGACACCCTGTTCTCAGTCAGCGGCCGCATAGCCGTAGTGACCGGAGGATCCCGAGGAATCGGCGCCATGATCGCCCGCGGGCTGGTCACCGCCGGCGCAGATGTGATCATCACCAGCCGAAAAGTCGAACAATGCCGCACCACAGCCAACCAGATCAACAGCGAGGCAGAGACTCTCGGTAGCTCAGGTCGCTGCAGCTACATCAGTGCCGATCTATCAACGCCGACCGGCGTCGAACATCTCGTCAACTCAGTCAACGATCGCCACGAGCACATCGACATCCTGGTCAACAATGCCGGCACCACGTGGGGGGCACCCCTAGAGGACTACCCAATCGCCGGTTGGAGCAAGGTCCTCAACACCAACCTTATCGCCCCATTCGGCATCATCGTCGGACTACTCCCGCTGCTTCGCACTGGCGCCAGCCCACACCATCCCGCCCGAATCATCAACATCGGCAGCGTCGACGGGCTGGTCGCACCACGTTGGGAGAACTATTCCTACAGCGCCAGCAAAGCGGGCCTGCACATGCTCACCCGCCATCTCGCCGGCCGCCTGGCACCCGACAGCATCACAGTCAACGCAATCGCCCCCGGGCCGTTCCTCACCGACATGCTCAGCCATGTTGCCGCCGACCCCGCACAGGAAGACGAACTGCTCAACACGGTTCCCCTGGGACGCTACGGCCAAGCCGACGACATCGTCGGCGCAGTCAGATTCCTCTCCTCAACAGCAGGCGCGTTCGTCACCGCAGCCGTGCTTCCGCTCGACGGAGGATTCAGCGGCGCCACGAACTGAATCCCTCACCCCGACAACGCATATCACCGACCACACAAACAACACCACAGGAGTAACCGCATGCCCGAAGCCGTCATCGTCTCCACCGCTCGAACCCCGATCGGCCGCGCAGTCAAAGGATCGCTCAAGGACCTTCGCGCCGACGACCTCGCGGCGCACGCGGTGCTCGCCGCACTAGCCAAAGTTCCCGAACTCGATCCGACCCAGATCGACGACCTGATGCTCGGCGTAGGCCAACCTGCGGGCGAATCCGGAAACAACCTGGGCCGAGCGGTAGCCGTCTTGGCCGGCCTCGATCACCTCCCCGGTGTCACCGTCAATCGCTACTGTTCCAGCAGCTTGCAGACGACTCGTATGGCACTGCACGCCATCCGATCTGGCGAAGGTGACGTCTTCATCTCTGCTGGCGTAGAGACTGTCAGTCGATACTTCAACGGTGCCTCGGACAACCCCGAAGGACAGAATCCCATCTTTGCCGAAGCCCAGTCCCGCACCGCCACCCGTGCTCAGGAGAACCGCGGCTGGACTGATCCCCGAGCCGAAGATCGGCTACCGGATCTCTACATCACGATGGGGCAGACCGCCGAGAACGTGGCCCACTTCAAGGGAGTCAGCCGTGCCGATCAGGACGCCTTCGCGGTGCGCAGCCAAAACCGCGCCGAAGCGGCCACCCAGTACGGCTTTTGGGGCCGCGACATCGCTCCCGTGCGTCTACCCGATGGAAGCTATGTAAGCACCGACGACTGTCCGCGCACCGATGTCACCCTGGAAGCCGTCTCCGCACTGCCACCAGTGTTCAGGACAGGTGGAACCGTAACCGCCGGCAACAGCTGCCCACTCAACGACGGTGCGGCCGCACTCGTGGTGATGTCTGACTCCAAGGCCGCCGAACTCGGCATCACTCCGCTCGCACGCATCGTCAGCACCGGCGTCACCGGATTGTCACCCGAAATCATGGGGCTCGGGCCTGTGGAGGCGAGCAAGCAGGCATTGCAACGGGCCAACCTCGACATTCGCGACATCGACCTGGTCGAGATCAACGAGGCCTTCGCTGCCCAAGTCATCCCTTCCATGCGAGAGCTAGGTGTGGACGAAGCCAAGGTCAACATCAACGGCGGCGCCATTGCACTCGGGCATCCGTTCGGCATGACGGGGGCCCGGATTACCAGCACACTGATCAACTCGATGACGTTCCATGACAAGCAATTCGGACTGGAGACCATGTGCGTCGGGGGTGGCCAAGGCATGGCGATGATCCTCGAACGCCTGTCATAACAGGCCCGACGGCGTTGGCGTCACTGAATCCGTTGAGGGAATGCAACTCCCCGCAGTCGTGACTCAGGCATGTCTAGCTTTCTTCGTGCCGCCAATACCGGCACCGCTGCCTACATCTTCGTCACCATTGGGCGGCGCGCTGGGGTCCGAAAGAGACTGCCGCAGCTTGTTCCCCGTCGTCAGGCATCTCGCAACACTGCCCGTGATTCAGGCAACAAGTTTCGGCATGTTCGCGGCGCATCGGACTCAGACTGCGACGAACCGACGCTGGCCACCCGTCTTGATCACCCGCCCGAACCGCATACCGGGGAAGTGCGCGGCGACAAGGACATCACCCGTGTCGGCCGCCTCGTCGGCGATCCGGTTCCGAGCTGCTGACGCCGCTGACGGGTCGATATCCCAGATCACCTGCCAGTCCCTCTCGCTGAACTGGACGACAGAGTGCGCGATGTCGCCGAGAAGCAGCGCCCGCTCGCCTCGTGACGACACTACGTACATCACCGAACCGGGTGTGTGTCCAGGAGTATGGATTGCGTCGATCCCGGGGGCCACGGTGAAATCGGTATCGAACAACTCCAGTTGCGATTCAATCGGGGTGAGCTTCTCGATAGCGGCGTCGGCTGCATCCGAGCCTGTGACGAAATACTCCCAGTCGGCACGATGGACTCTGAAAGTAGCTCTGGAGAAGACGACGTCACCCCGATGGCTCGCCCAGCCGACATGGTCAAAGTGAAGATGAGTGAAGACGACGTCGGTGACATCGTCCGGCGCTATCCCGCAATCACGCAGACTATCCAGCAGTCCGCCGCCCACGTACTTCCCGTCGTCGTACGCGCCCACCCCCGCGTCGACAAGGACCACCTGATCGCCGGTCGTGATACAGAACCCACCCAACGGAAGCTCCAGGGTTCCGTCTGACCGGACTTCATCAGGATGACACGCCCAGGCATCAGCGACGTCTGGGCGACTGAGGATCTCGTCCGCAACTTCGACCCCGACACCGTCGTCAACAGGCAGAATCCTGAGCTCACCGACCTTCACCTATGGCCCCGTTTGCTTGTCGCGCTCGGACGCTCAGATCTCGCCGTCGGCCGGATGCAGAGATTCGGTGAACGGTCCAACGTAGCCACTGTTGCGTTGCGCAAAGAGCTCACCGCCGTTGGGGTCGGATGGCTTTCGTGGATGACAGGCACGCCTCCACGAACCTGGTCAGTGCCGCCTTTATTCCTCCCGCCAGCGTCAGAGATGCCACTTCGTGATGTCACCCTCACACTCGCGAATTCAACGATCTACCTGTAAGCGGCTGGACACACCGTCACTACCGGGATGTGGTTGGAGCAACTCATCGCTTTCGGCGACAAATCTGGGGCAATCTACGACGGAAAGCGCGCGGCGGTCGACCACTGCTATCGACGAGGCGTAGAACACGCAGCCCAGTATCGTCATCAAGCTACCTACCGAAGACGCGCACTACCGCATCCAAGCGCGATTCGCCGCAGGGTCCCACTCAGCTCATCAGTCGGGTGATGCCGTCCCAGTAGGTTTGACACTCCTCCGCACGCACCGTGGGGGCGAAGGCGACTACTACGGTCATCACCTGGCGCATGCTGTGATCTGCTGCGTATATCTGAGCCGCACCACTTGTCCGGAATGAGAGCACCTGCATGCGCTCAGTGGTGATCGACTGAACGCATCCGGTCTTCGGGCAGTCCGCGGCGCTGGTGTCAACAGGTCTTCCCGGCTGTAACCCATTGCGCTCCAGTCCATCAACAACGTCACGTGCTATATGAGAGCGACCAACTGATGCAGGCCATGGTGTCGTAGATCGCCGATCTATAGGTGCCGCACAGGCGGTGCAAAGCACGGCGCAAACCACTCCCAAGCTCAAACAAGGAGCAATGTTCGACACTTGGGAACGCATCAACTCAATCAAACGCACATGGCGAGGTCGTCCGTGACTCATGCCGATCCGCCCATACCAACGCTCCCATTCTCGTTAGCGAAACTATCCGGCCTCGGACAACGGACAGCGTGATCAAAAGGCCTGCTGGCGGGGCACTCTGGTGCCGCCACGCGCCGTGATGCGGCGTAAGTTGAGTGTGCCAATCGATTCTGGTTCATGTCTCAGCGTGGCGTTAGCCGGGACTCAACGAGCTTGACGAGGGCGCCGAGCCGATAGCGACGAGGCACGATGACGGGAATATTCCAGGGCGAGAATGCGTCCGCAGCCACCGGGCCCACGCATGCAACGACAATGTCGCCGTGCAGCGCATTGACGACGGCAGATTCGCGACGGGTGTGCGCAGCGGCACCCATGAGCGAGGCAACGGCAGGCGCAGAGGTGAAGGTGAGCGCATCGAGGGCATGACCGACGATCAGATCGAGAAGCTCATCAAGCCGGGCCGGCGATTCAGGTCCATCGACGCGGTAGATCGAGGCGACAACCACCTCAGCACCCCGCCCGCGCAGGACCTGGGCTGCGTGATCCAGCGAGTGGCCATGCTCCTGCAAGACGATACGCTTACCTGACAGGTCTCTGCGGCCAAGGTAGGTCAAGACATCTGCAAAACACTCACTCTGCGGCGACCAGTCGACGTGCACTCCTCGCCCAACCAGTGCACCGGCCGACTTCGGTCCCCGAGCCAACACCTCTGCGCCGGAGGCGATTCGAACCAGTTCGTGACCCAGCCCCCATGAGTCGGCGGATTCGAACCAGGAGTTGATACCGGTACCGGTTGTCGCCAGAAACAGATCCACCGGTCTGGACACAACGGCCTGTGTAGTGCGCCGCAACTCCCGCTGGTCGATCATCGACGGGACAAGTGAAAGCGCAGGCGCCCACATGATATCGGCGCCGCGTCGCTGGAACATCTCGATCTGTTCTTGGGCCTTCCGGGCCGCAGTCACCCCGATCCGGCGACCTTCAAGGGGGAGGCCAGCGCGGGGCGAATCGCCTTGTCGCAACTGTGGCGCCGTCACGTTCTTGCCGTCCAGCGTGCGGCCGCGTTCACGAGAGTCGTCCGTTCGCGCTCGCTGAAAAGCGCTGACCACGTGGACATTCATGAATAAATTCTCCCGCGATTGAGCGATGGCGATCAGCAGCGTTTACCTTTCCTGTGCTTGTGCAGAAACGCGCCCTTTCATCGTCGTCGGGGCTTCCGTACGTTGCCAGCGGCGATCGTGCCAGTCTGCATCAGATTGCTGCCATCGTGTTATCTGCAGCGCGACAGCGCTTTTCAGCTCGCTAGGCATGGAACGTCACAGTGTTCAGGAGCTGGACCTTCAGTACTGTTGAACGTGATCGGTGAACAGCATCAGGCCATGTGCGGTCCCTCACCGAAGATCGGTGGCACTCATTGCTGAGTGACCGCCGCTAACAATTGATGACACAAGGAGATCCATGTCTGTAGTCAAGATCAATGCCCTGCACGTTCCGGCAGACCAGGGTGCTGAATTGGAAGGGCGCTTTGCTGCACGGGCGCGCATGGTCGATGGCGAACCTGGATTCGAAGGCTTTACCTTGTTGCGCCCGGTCAAAGGTGACGATCGGTACTTCGTGATGACAGTCTGGGAGAGTCAGGAGTCCTTTGATGCCTGGCGGGCGAAGACTGCTGACCACAGACCGGTCGCCGACGGACGCGAACCGGTGGCCACCGGGGCCGACCTGCTCGAGTTCGAAGTAGTCGACCTGCCCTGAAGGCTGTCAGCACGAAGAGCCTCCACGGACGTAGTGCATCGGTGGGGGCTCTTTGGCGCTATCGACCGGCCCCCGCGCCCTCGGTTGCGATCGAGGCGGTCGGTTGCGGATCGGCCACTTTCTAACGGATTTCGGCACCTTCTCCTCTCGCCAGCTATCGACGAACAGCGGAGGGTTGACGGGACGCGCGGCCTACAGCGTCGTCCAGCAGCAAAAGCAGTCAGAAAAGGACCATCACGACCGTGACCCCAAGTCTTTTCGAACCGTTGACGATCAGGGGCGTTTCCTTCCGTAACCGGGTTTGGGTCTCGCCGATGTGCCAGTACATGTGCCTCGAAGGCGACGGCATGCCCCATGACTGGCACCTCGTGAACGCCGGCACCTACGCGGCCGGGGGTGCCGGCCTCGTAATGGTGGAGGCGACGGGCATCAGCCCCGAGGCGCGCATCACCGCCGAATGCGCCGGCATTTGGAACGACGCACAACGCGACCGCTGGATTCGCGTCGTCGACTTCGTTCACAGCCAAGGTGCCCAAGCCGGCATACAGCTGGCACATACGGAATCAATTGCAGCGGTGACTGTTTGGATTCCCATCAGGCACCGGGGTGATCACGCACGCCCAATATGCGCGTCGAGACGGCAAGGCGCCATGGGTCACGGCTTCATGTGTAGCAGGTAGACCGCGCGTTCAGGCGTTCATGCCGCCATCAACGGTGATGCCAGTGCCGGTGATATTTCGGGCAGCCGGGCTCGCCAGAAATCCAACTGCCGATGCGATGTCGACCACATTTGAAAAACGTCCGAGCGCCATGAGTTCCTTCAACCCGTCGGCACCCGCACCGTCTGCAGGATTCATATCGGTATCCGTCGGTCCCGGATGAACCAGGTTGACGGTGATATCGCGCGGTCCGAGTTCGCGTGCCAGGCCGCGAGTGAAGGACAGCAACGCAGATTTCGACATCGAATAGACCGTTGCGTAGTCTATCGCGACTCGCTCAGCCAGACAGGAGCCCAATGAGACGATTCGGCCTCCATCGGGCAGATAGGTAATCGCAGCCTGTGAAGCTAGTACGACAGAGCGAATGTTCACTGCGATCATGTGATCGATCTGCTCAAGTGTGGTCTCGGCCAGCGGCGCCGAATGCAACACACCAGCGTTGTTGACCAAGATGTCCAATCCGCCAATTTGCGAGACACTTTCACCGATCGACCATGTGACCGCGGCTGCGTCTGCACTGTCAGCTTGAATCGCCGCGGCCCGTCTCCCGAGCGACCGGATCTTGTCAACGACAGTCGCCGCAGAATCAGCCGACCGCTGGTACGTGATGGCCACATCGGCGCCACGAGTGGCCAGCTCCACGGCGATGGCTGCCCCGATGCCTCGCGCAGCGCCGGTTACCAGAGCCCGCTTTCCCGTCAGATCCGACATCGTTTCCTCTCGAACGATTGATGTTTCTCTGACCAGAGTCCTCTCCCGCCAAACAACACACGAGTGGCGTAATTGACAGGTTTCAAAAGGATTTGGCCACCGTAATTCACGTGCAGCGGCAAGGCGGGCGATGACGAGCCACTGCAACGCAATCGTTCTCGTCGGCGCACGGCGAACGGCGCACGAAGGTCCGCACCGACATCCGGGCGTGCTGGGCCAGCTCTGCGACGGCGTTTGGACCGGAGACATGTTCGACGGGCGGAGATGCCCGGCCTATCCGCCCGATGGTCCTCGCGTGCGGGTCGCTGATGGAAACTCAACTCAGAAGCGAGACCGTAGATCACGTCTGCGTCCAGGTATAAGAAGCAGGTACGCTCAGGATCCGTCGGGATATGCTGCGGTAGCGCGGATTTCGACAAGCAGTCCGGGGCTAGCGAGCCCGCTGACGCCGATCAGTGACCAAGTCGGGTAAGGAGGCTTGATCAGGCGGGCCTTCGCCTTGGTAAAGCCGGACAGGTGCTGGTGGATGTCGACGTGGTAGCTGGTGACATCGACGAGCGCAGACAGATCGAGTCCTTCCAGACGGAGAATCTCCTGCAGCTTCCGAATGGCGATCTCGGTCTGTTCCTCGATGCCCTCAGGGATGGTGCTGTCGGGGCGCCGGCCGATAGTGCCGGCAATGAATAGGTGCCCGTGTGAGCGCACTGCCGCGGAATAGCCAAAACTCGCGAAAGCGCTGACGGTCTTGCCGAAGATCTCAGAGTCTTCGGGGACCTCAACAGTGTGGATGGTCATTGCGTTTCCTTTCCTTGTGACTGATGCGGGTCAGGTGTTCCAGCGGGACGAGCGGCCGACGTCCTCCATCGCGACGCTCCGTAATCCCCGGCGAGGTGTGCAACGCAATGCGTAGACGACAGCGACGCCACCTTCCGCGCCCCGGTTGGAGCGTCGAATGATCCGACAGCGGCGGGAACATGTTTGTCGTGTGGTGCTCCCCGTCGGATCAGCTTTTGGATCGCTGGGTTCGACCGTTCAGACGGCCGTCGCTGTGGCGTAGTCACACGAGAAGGCTTGGCGGTATGCAGTTGGAGTCGTGGCCAGGCTGCGACGAAAATGGAGGCGGAGATTGGCAGCCGACCCCAACCCGGAGTCCTGTGCGACGCGGTCGATCGAATAGTCGGTTATTTCAAGTAGTTCGCGGGCAGCGGTAATGCGTGCATTCACCAGCCACTGCAACGGAGTCGTTCCGGTTTCATCGGTGAAGCGGCGCATGAAGGTCCGCACCGACATCCGCGCGTGCTGGGCCATTTCTGCGACGGTGATTGTCTCGGCGAGTCGGCCCAATACCCAGGCCCGCGTGGCAGCCAACGAAGTGTCCCCGACAATCGCAACCGCCGCGGGGACATACTGCGCCTGTCCCCCATCGCGATGAGGTGGGGCGACCAAGGCACGAGCTACCCGATTCGCGGTCGCGGCACCAAGATCCCGCATCACCATGTACAAGCACATGTCGATCCCGCAGCACATTCCGGCAGAGGTAAGGACATTGCCGTTGTCGACATAGAGGACATCCCGATCGATTTGCACCGATGGAAACAGCTCCTCGAATTCCCCAAGATGCTGCCAATGCGTGGTGGCTCGTCGACCGTCTAGGACGCCAGCGGCAGCCAAAGCAAACGCCCCCGTGCAAATTGACGCCACCCTGGCACCTCGCGCCACACTCTCTACCAGCGCGTCAAGCACTGGGGAAGGAACGGGCCGATCCACCGGCTGATATCCCGGGACGATCACGGTATCGGCCTCACCCACTGCATCAAGACCGTGGTCGACCGCCAGGGCCAGGCCCGATGCAGTACTGACGCGATCCGACATCCCGCAGACTCTCAAGTCATACGGGACATCACGGTCAATCGTGAAGACATCGACCGGAATCGCAATGTCCAATGCCGTGACACCGTCCAGGGCCACAACTGCAATACGGTGCTGTTTCTCCATCACCGACTGACACTGACCCACCAGCACCCGCGTGAACAGTGGCCATCCTGCCCATTACCGTAAGGATCCGGCCATTCTGTCGGGGGAGGCTTTCCGCCCGACGAACTAGCCGGTGTGCCCGCGTGCGCGCCCTTCGGCCACCGTCAGCGCCGCACCGGCTAGTTCGGATGCAGTGTCCGTCCCGGTGTCCCCTGACGTGCGGCTGGAGCTCATCGGCCCTTGCTCATGCGCAGGATCAAGGCGACCGTGTCCTCGGAGTGGACTGCTGGAGTCAGAACTGCCTCCAAGAGAAGGCCACGAATCGCGGCAACGGCGACGGTGGCCATGCTCAGCGCTTCCTCGGTGTCGTGTCCTTCGCGTTCCGCGAGCGAGGCCAGCATCGTGGTCAGGTCGTCGAGCGAGTCGATGAACTCACGAAAGTCCCCTGGGCTGTAGGCGGCGAGTCCAACGACGTGAAAGAAACCGCGGACACGCGACAACTGCTCCGGATGGGTGTAGGCGCGCCAGATCGCCACGACGAGGTCGTCAAAGGTGCCCAGCTGGGCCGTCTTGAAAAACACCTCGTTGTCACGAGATCGCTGCACCTTGAGCATGGCCGCCAAGACGCCCGAGAGTGACCCGAAGTGGTACCGCAGGAGGGCGTGACTGGTCTCGGCCCGGGCAGCGACCTCACGTAGCGACATCCCCGGCGAGGGAAGTGCCTCCTCGAAGGCGTCGAGAAGCCGAGCCAAAAGACGCTCGCGTGCGTCGCCTTTGCGTTCCGCGGTTGACAGGATCACTCACACAGTTATCCATTGGATAACAACTATCCAATGGATAAAGAACCTGGCGGCGGCGCGCTGCGAAGCCGGCCGAGTTGTGAAGGACCTTTGATGAGCGCCACATACCGCCGCCTGCCGATGCCGCAGCAAGCGGGCGACCCAGTAGTGTACTTTTGTACATTACGCTGAATCGGCGGGGAGGACAAATGCCTGCACCGAAGGAGACGATGACTCGACGCGTGTCGCCGGATCCGGAGAAGCGCCGCCGCCAGATTGTCGTGGCCGCAGCTGAACTGATCGTTGAGCAGGGATCGACGGACTTCACGCATCGCAAGATAGCTGCTCGTGCGGAGATTCCGCTGGGTTCAACAACGCAGTATTTTGCGACCCTCGATGACATACGGTTGGCCGCCATGCAATATCTCGCCGACAAGATCGACGACGATATCGCCCAATTCCGGGAAACGCTGGAAAGTCATGGCCCGTCGCCCGCCGCCCTCGCCGACAAGTACCTTCCACAGTTGCACAACCGTCCGACTGCACGCGCAGAGACCGCGTTGATCTGCGCCGCCGCAACGAATCCCGTCTTGCGTAGACATGCGCTGCGGTGGTTCGAGGGCCTCGTAGAGGCGCTCGAACCACATATTGGGCGCGACCGCGCAATGGCGGTCGGGATATTCGCCGACGGTGCCACGATCCACGCGGCACTCAACGACACCCCAATCGATCGCGCTCTGCTGATCGACACGTTGACTGCCCTCATGCGCCGCTGACGCAGGTCATTTCCCGGAGGCGGCATCCATGAGGCGATGCAGCATCGTGACTCGTGGGTCGCCGTCCAGCGCGATCTCGGTGTTGCAGACCACTGCCGCGCCCACCCCACGCTCGGTATCCAGCATCACATAGGAGGCCGTACCAAACTCGCTGCCAGCGTGCTGCCAGACGCCGTCAGCATCGCCTTTCACCCGATGCCAGGCAAAGCCCTGCGAGATCATCGGCAGCGGAGCATCCGATGCGGCCAGGATCTGCGCCGAGACCTGATCTGACAGCGCGGCAACCGCCCAGCGCTTCTCCAAGACCTCCGTACCGTCAATGGTGCCCTGCCCAAGCCACACTCGTGCCCACCGGGCCAGGTCGAGCGCGTTCGACCGCAGTCCACCGTCGGCCTGCAGGCAGCTGGAGTACGGGGCATACTCGGCATGGCCGGTGAAATCATCAGGGATGTCATGCGGAATGAGATTCCGGTAGTCCGGCCACATCCCCCTCTTCACACCGTCGTCAAACCACGCGTGCGGGTGCGCGCGGTCCGACTCGCTCAGGCTGTCGCGATTGAAGTCCGAGCGAGTCATCCCTGCCGGACGAAGAACTGAATCCCGGCAATAGTCGGCGAAATACTGCCCCGTCACCGCATGGACAAGGTGACCTGCCAGGTCATAAGCGATGTCCGAGTACAGATGCGCTTGCCCTGGAACAGATTTCGTGAAGTTATCACGAGAATACGTCCAACCCCGAGGAGCCGGGGTCAAGAAGTCATGAAGCCACCGCCCCATCTCCGCAGGATCGGCGACTGGTCCAACGCGATACGAATAACCGTACGGCCCTGGCTCAACTGGGCTTTCAATCGGCGTCAAATGTGTGATGAGGTGCCGCACCGTGATCGGAACATCGGGGTGATATGGACTACGCACACTCGCAGGCCCATAGACATCACTTCGCCCGAGAACATCATTCACGTCCGCATCGAGATCAAGCCGGCCCGCAGCAATCAACTGAAGTACCGCAGTCGCAGTGACAGTCTTACTCACAGACCCGATGTTCAACGTGCTGACTGGCGTCATCGCCACCCCATCGCGAGCTACCCCCCACGCATCCGCAAATACGGTCCCCTCCCGAGCTACCGCAGCGACGCTGCATCCACGCACCTTCTGCGCATCGGTAAGTTGCTGGAACTCGGCTTTCATCGCTACAGGCAGCGGAGATGTGTCGCCCATGAGTCGATCGTCCTCCTTGTCGGTCCGCACACAAGCCGCTACACCCACCATCGCCACCCCGGCCAGTGCACCGAGCATGACCTGTCGTCGAGTCGCCGCACTCACGTCGTTCGTTCCCGTCTAGCCAGAGACCTCTACGCCCGAGTCAAACAGCATCGATCCGGCGGGGTCCTTCCAATTCGAATCGAATGTACATATGTACGTTCGACATCTCAAGTCTGCATGATGCAGCCACATGAAGGTCCCGCCCCGACTGTTACCGACCGACGACCGGCGACCCTCTGCCGGGCGTGCGCCGCTATCGCCCGCCGTCGTACTGCGACCGTGGCCAGTGACGCACTAGTTAGCCTACGAACGACTTGACCGCGGATGGCAAGCAACGGCCGGCAAGGTACGCGAGCGAAATCTGCTGCACGAGAGGCGGATCTGTACGGACCGCCGCAAGCGGCGGCCCCGAACAGTGCGAGCTCGTAAGTCTGCATGGCACAGACACTGGCCAATGCTCATCGCAGCGGGTGCCCCGATGCGGCATGCATCAGTAACCAATGACTGCATAAGCGCTACGTCATTTCACTGGCGGCAGATCTTTTATGGTCGGCTGAATGATATTGGCAATCCTCGATCTCCGAGACAACGTTGCAACTGCCCTGATCGACCTCCCATCCGGCGCTACCCCTACAGCCGGGGAGGGAGCAGTCCAGCTTCGCGAAGATGTCCCACGCGGCCACAAGGAGGCTCTGACCTCAATTCCAAGCAAGGCCGACGTGCTCCAGGCGGTGAAGAAGGCAATGCCCCACGCGGTCATGGATCCACTCGCCCGATGACGCCGCACACGACATGCAGGTGGAGGTGGCAACCGGGTGTACGTCGTGAGGCTGAACAACCACAAATGACCCGGGCTAGTCTCGTAGACATGCGGCGACGCGCGTTATTTTGGGCGGGGCCACAGGTGGGTTAAAGGTGTGCAATTTGAGGGTCTGAGCGTTCTGCGCCGGTCGATCGTCGTGCCAACGCTGACCGTTGGGCATGTCCTCACTCGTCGATGCCCCCAGCGCCCATTCGAACACGGCCGGGCGTCCGCGGTCGGCTTCATCCGCGTCCAGAGTTCGATATTCCCAAGAATAGGACGAGAAACTGCAACCACAGGCCACCGCCTGTCCCGGCGCCCTTTTCATCAATGGGACCGTGGGATCAGGTAAGACGACGACGGTAGAGGAGATCGGTGATGTGCTGCAAGACCGGGGGATCGCACATGCGCTACTCGACCTCGACTGGCTTCGCTACGCGTACCCGCCACCGCCGGACGATCCCTTCAACTCGGAATTAGAACTCAAAAACCTTGCGGCTGTGGTGGACAACTATCGCAGGGCGGGGGTGGATCGGTTGGTCATAGCCGGCGTCATCGAAAACCGCGCAATGCGCTCTAGGTATGAGTCGGTCCTCGGCATGCCGCTCACTGTGTGCCGACTACGCATCGTCCCAGCGCGACTGCGTGAGCGATTGATCCTGCGGCACCCTCCCGGAGAAGACAGAACCTGGCATTTGAATCGCAGCAGCGAGCTCGACCACGCCCTCGACACGTCAGGCGTCAACGACTTTACGATCCACGTTCAAGCTGACAAACCCGCTGACGTTGCTTCTCGAGTGCTGCACTCGGTCGGCTGGGTCCAATAATCCAGTTGACTCGCCTAGGGCGTGCCGTAAGGATGCAGCGGTGCCCCACAGAAATGATGATGTCGTCCTGCGGGCAGTGCGCAGACCTGACGACTATCCCCGTCTGACCGAAATCTGGCGCAGCGCGGTCCGCGCCACGCACGATTTCCTTGAAGGGGAGGACTTCCAACGCATCGAAAGCAATTTGGCCCAAGCGTATTTCCCCGCAGTCACCCTGACCGTGGCCGAACGCGACGGTGAAGCCGTCGGCTTCGCCGGCACCGCCGACGGCAACCTGGAGATGCTGTTCGTCTCGGACGAGGCTCGCGGCAGCGGAATCGGAAGTCTGCTTCTCGCGGAGACGATTGCGAAGGATGGTGTCACCAAAGTCGATGTGAACGAGCAGAACTCAGGCGCCCACGGCTTCTACCTAAGCCGCGGATTCACCCAAATCAGTCGCAGTGAACTAGACGGCGATGGCAGACCGTACCCGATCCTTCACCTCGCGCTGCAAGCCTGAGACAGCGGTTCATCTGCAAACTATCGCTGCGACGCTGAACGCCTCAAACCAGCAATCGGCTGCAGGCATACCGCTGCGAACAGGCGCGGCTTCGTCAGAATCGTGCGCCGCGGATGCTTCGCCACGCAACATGTCGAACTCGACATCGCTCGACATCTCAGATGGCAATTCGACACGCAGGATGGCCACCGACAAGCAAGCATATAGCGTTGTCGTTTCCAGAACTGCGCCGGCAATGACAATCCCCTGACCTGCGGGTAGCGCGGGTTCCATCTGATTCTGTCAGCGACTTTCTCCATTTGAAACCGGCAAGCCAGAAACCGCACGGTTGTCCAAGATGCCGATCGAACAGACACACGACCACTCACTGAATCCCCGTATCGCCTGATGGGGCACTCTTTGTGGGTTTGACCTAAGGAGCCGCCACAGATTGCCGCGTGCTACGGGTGCCATGAAGCGATCGATTTCGCCCCGATAGCCAGGCGTGGCAGTGACACTCGCGACAACATCGTTGCGGTACACCGCAAGTGCAACGGGGAGAGGGACGACAAGCTCGACTATCAACCCGGCGCACCTTCGTGGCTGACAGACGCTGGTGGGCAGAACAGCATCGACCCAGGAGCTGAGTCGTCAGCTAGGCCCCCTGCTGATATCCGCGTCGTGGCACTTGATCCCGGGACTTCTCGGCGCTCTCGTGGGCGCGGGCGCCGCCCTGACTGAATCGCCCCGGTGAGTCCGGAGACTTCATCTCTTGTGAAGGATGGAGTCATGGCAGGTTCGAGGAAGTATCCGGCTGAGCTGCGTGAACGGGCCGTCCGGATGGTCGCTGAGGTGCGCGATCAGCATTCGTCGGAGTGGGCAGCGATCGAGTCGGTGGCGACCAAGCTGGGCATCGGCACCCCGCAGACCTTGTTGACGTGGGTGCGCCGGGACCAGATCGACTCCGGCACTCGACCCGGGGCGACAAGCGACATGGCCGAAGAGCTGCGCAAGCTGCGAGCGGAGAACCGAGAACTCAAGCGGGCCAACGATATTCTGAAATCTGCATCGACTTTCTTCGCGGCGGAGCTCGACCGCCGCAATCGGTGATCCTCGACTACATCGATACCCATAAACAGGAGTACGGCGTCGAGCCGATCTGCCGTGTGCTGTCCGCGCATGGTTGCAAGATCGCGCCGTCCACCTACTACGACGGCTGCGCCCGCCGCAGCCAGCCGTCCAAGCGGCAGGTGCGCGACGAGGAGCTCAAGGTCGAGATCGCCCGGGTGCACCGGCAGAACTATGCGGTCTACGGGGCACGCAAGGTGTGGCTGCAATGCCGCCGTGAAGGAATCGAGGTGGCTCGCTGCACCGTCGAACGATTGATGGGCGAACTCGGCCTGCACGGCCCTCGCCGTGGGAAGGTCAAGCGCACCACGATTGCCGATCCACAAGCGGTCCGGCCCGATGACCTGGTGGGCCGCCACTTCTGTCCGAATGCACCAAATATGTTGTGGGTGGCTGACTTTACCTATGTGTCGACGTGGTCAGGATGGGTGTATGTGGCGTTCGTAATCGACGCCTACGCCCGGCGGATCGTCGGCTGGCGCACCGCGACCACCATGACCACCCAGTTGGTGCTCGATGCGATCGAGCACGCCATCTGGACCCGTCAACGCGAGGAGGTCGAGGATCTGTCCGGGCTGATCCACCACAACGACCGCGGCAGCCAATACACCTCCCTCACGTTCACCGATCGACTCCTCGAAGCCGGCATTGACGCCTCGATCGACGCCACCGGCAACTCCTACGACAACATCCTGGCCGAGACCATCAACGGGCTCTACAAGACCGAACTGATCAAGCCACTCGGGCCGTGGCGCACCGTTGACCAGGTCGAAGTCGCCACCCTGGAATGGGTCGACTGGTTCAACCACCACCGCCTCTACGAGTACTGCGGGGACATGCCACCGGCCGAGTGCGAAGCGTTGTACTACCGTCACCACCGAACTCAGCACACCGCCGAGTTCTCAACCCCGTAAGTCTCCGGACATGCCGGGGCGATTCAGCGAGCCAACTAGCTACCTTCTGCTCGCCGGTGGGCGGGCCGAAAAGGTCGTTCGCCAGCTTGCCCTGATCGCTCAACGACGACCATTGAGTGAGGGCTTCCATCCGACACAGCATCCCCACAGGGCCGCGCAAGGCCAACTGGTTTAGCGGATGCGCTCTTCGTCGATCGACGGTCCGTCCAGGCATCTTGTCTCGTTTCTAGAGAAGCGAGATAGATCGCACATGCCGTCTCGGCGCAATGCACGCACCTTGTCTTCGGCGCATGCAGGGTTGTCGTACTGGGGCTCAGGCGCCGGTAGCCGTCAGCCATTCGCCGTAGAAGAGCGCGATTCCGAGTCCGCAGGCGATGGCAGTGATCAGCCAGAACCGAATGGTCAGTGTGGTCTCTGGCCAACCCATCAACTCGAAGTGGTGGTGCAGCGGGGAATTTCGGAAGACCCTTCGACCGGTAGCGCGGAACGAAATTACCTGGATGACGACCGACGTCACCTCGGCAACGAACAGGGCGCCCAGGATGATGGCCAGGATCTCGGTGCGGCTGGTCACCGATAGCCCGGCGATGATGCCGC
This sequence comes from Mycobacterium sp. DL99, assembly GCF_004762045.1. Classification (GTDB taxonomy): domain Bacteria; phylum Actinomycetota; class Actinomycetes; order Mycobacteriales; family Mycobacteriaceae; genus Mycobacterium. Next base: position 487,973 of record NZ_SJOM01000007.1, on the reverse strand, counting down.
CCAGCGCCAGGGAACCCGTGTCACCCATGATGATTTTGGCGGGTGCGGCGTTCCACCATAGGAATCCGATGCAGGCGCCGGCGGTCGCGGCGGCGACGAGGGCTAAGTCGAGAGGGTCACGGACTTGGTAGCAGCCGGGTCCGGGGACGACGGCACATGTGTTTCGGAACTGCCAGAAGGTGATCAGGACGTAAGCGGCGGTCACCATTGCCATGGCACCTGCGGCGAGCCCGTCGAGGCCGTCTGTGAGGTTGACGGCATTCGACCACGCAGAGACGACGATGATGCAGAACAGCACGAACACCACGGGCGGCAGTATGAACGCGGCGATGTCGCGGACGTAGGACAGCTCAGCGCTGCCTGGGGTGAGACCGTCGGCGTTGCGGAAATGGAGTGCGAGCGTGCCAAAGAGGACTGCTGCGATGAGCTGTCCGGCGCTCTTGGCTCTCTTGTTCAAGCCGAGGTTGCGGGCGCGCCGCAGCTTGATGTAGTCGTCGGCGAAGCCGACCGCACCTAGTGCGGTGGCCAATCCGAGGACGAGTAGTCCTGATGCCGTCGGGCCCTCACCACCGAGTGCGAGCCCGACCAGGGTGGTACCCAGGTAGCTTGCCCAGATCGCGGTGAGGATCGCCAGACCGCCCATCGTCGGCGTGCCCCGTTTACGTTGGTGGCTTTTCGGGGCTTCGTCGCGGATCGGCTGGCCTAGCCCCAGCCGGGTGAACACCTGGATCAACACGGGAGTCAGCAGAAGGGCGACCACGAGGGCCATGCCCGCGGCGAGGAGTATCTGCGTCATAGACGGTTGCAGGTCTCTCGCGCCCAGTTCGAGCGAGAGCAGCTGCACCGCATCGAACTCCAAGCCCCCACCAGGCCAGTATGCCGGAGCCCCTTGGACATCACCGCAGCGACGACGCCGTTGGCGACGTAGCAGCACAGGCACCGCAGTGGCCGTCGACACCGCGCCCATGTTCAGCGGGGTCAAGCCGGGGCTTGACCATGCCGCAACGTCCGGGTGTGCCATGGATGTCGTGACGCATGAACCCACGACGCTGACAGATTCCGACTACGCCCGCGCCGAGCAGATGCTCGCTCCCTATCGTGCGCGCCGGGTGCCGGGCAGCTCACTGCAGCCACAGTGGCTCGCCGACGGCGCCAGGTTCTGGTACCGGATCGGCACGCGCTACCTCATGGTGAACCTCGCGGACAAAAGCCGCCAGGACGCCTTCGACCATGCCAGGCTGGCATCGGCGCTGTCGGCTGCCTCCGGCCACGCTGCGGAGGGGACCGACCTGCCGATCACCGCCGTCGACATCCGCGACGACGCCACCGTGCGGTTCACCGCGTTCGGCGAGCGGTGGCAGTGGTCCGACGATGCGGGCCTGAGCATCGGCGGTGCGGCGCCGCCCGTGCCCGGCGAGGCGCCGTCGCCCGACGAGTCCTTTGGTGGCTTTCCGGCGCGACGGCGACATCTGGGTACGGCGTCCCGGGGAGCAGGAATTCGCGCTTACCGATGACGCCGAACCGCAGGATCGGCGACGATGTCCGCCGCGTTCGGTCGTCCTCGACGGTGACGGAAACATACTCGTGGAACTCGAATCGCCGGACACCGCCGCGATCGAGCTCGCCAGAGTGTTGTTCGCGGACTTAGACCGGACGGTGCATCGTATCTGCGCACAGCCGTTCTTGCTGGCCAAGCGATCAAATGGTGTTGAGCGCAAACACATTCCAGCCTACCTGCTGATCACCGACCACGGACCGAAGCTCGTTGACGTGAAGCCAGCACGCCGACTGTCTAGACCGGAAGTCGTGGACACATTCGCATGGACACGCGCAGCGCTTAGGGCGAGTCCGGCCGCGACCGGCGAGCCCCATTCGGCCACCAGACCCGGGAGTCCGATTCCGTCCGGGATACGTTGGGCCTGCAGAACTCCCCACCGCCCCCAGTACCGAGGTGCCGGTGCCGAACAGCGCGGCGCCCGCGAACACCCAGCCAGGACCGACCAGCGTCGGCAGCAGCAGGAATCCCGCCGTGGTCCCGGTCAGCCACCGCCGCCGCGACATCCGCGCGCCCACGGTGGCGAACACCGTGGTGCCGACCAGCGTGCTGACCGCCAGCGCGGTCAGCACGAAACCCAGTAGATCGGGTCGGGACAACTCGCTGAAGTGCAGCGGTAACACCAGGCCCTGCAGTCAGTGCCACCGCCAGACCTACGGTGAGGGTGACGGTGCTGATCAGGAAACGGCTGCCGCGCAGGGCAGCCGCGCCGACACTGATCGGGCTCGCGGTGGTCTGCAGCACGATCAACGGCAACGCCACCGCCAGGATCCCGTTGCCAAGGAAGCTCAGGAAATGTGAACCCAGGTAGGCAACGGCGATGAACGGCATTCATCCACCAGACGCTGCGCCGCTGCGGCACGCAAGTCGCTGTTGACTGTGCCGTTACGTCCGGGTGTTGGATGCCTGGTGTGCCGACATTGCTGAGCGATTCCGATTACGCGCGTGCCGAACAGATGCTTTTCCCGCACCGTGCCCGGCGGGTGCCGGGCACGGTGCTGACACCGCAGTGGTTCGCTGACGGTGCCCGGTTCTGGTACCGCATCGGAACCCGCTACGTCGCGGTCGATCCCGGTGCCAAGACTCGTCGTGCCGCCTTCGACCACGACGCGCTGGCCGCCGCACTGTCGGTGGCAACCGGGCATGCGGTGACCGGTGCCGATCTACCGATGCTGGCCGTGGATATCCGCGCCGACGACACCGTACTGTTCAGCGCATTCGGCCGGAATTGGCAATGGGCGGACGGCGCCTGCACGCCATCCGACACCGCCGCACCCATCCCGGGCGGGATCCCGTCGCCCGATGAGCGGTGGGTTGCGTTCCGCCGCGACGGCAACATCTGGGTCCGCAACCGGGCCGATGGCACTGAACATGCCCTCACCGATGACGCCGAACCGTATTTCGACTACGGCGGCCTGCCGGACACCACCGGCGCGCGGGCGCTGACCCGTGCACTGGGCATACCGCCGCCGATGATCCTGCACTGGTCACCCGACTCGACCCGAATCCTCGTTGCGCGCATCGATCAACGTGAGGTGCCCGAACTGGTACTCGTCGAGTCCGCCCCGGCCGATGGTGGCCGGCCCGTCGAACACCGCACCCGGTACACCATGCCCGGCGAGGACACCGTCGCGACGATGACCTGGAATGTGCTCGACGTCGAGCAACGCACGATCGTGCGGCAGCAGACCGAACCGACGCCGATCATGCACAATGTCGCACTCGTCTACGCCTGGTGGTCGAGTCCGGACGCCGTTCATTACCTGCACCAATCGCGCGACGCCCGGACGTTGCGCCTGCGTCGCCTCGACCCGCCGACCGGCGCGGTCAGCACGCTTATCACCGAAACGGGCGAAACCCGGGTCGACCCGACCGTGCTGCTGGGTGACCCGCACATCGTTCGGGTGCTCGACACCGGCGAGATCGTGTGGTGGTCGCAGCGCGACGGTTGGGGCCATCTGTACCTGTATTCGGCCGACGGCGCGCAGGTCACCCAGATCACCGCGGGGCCCTGGCTGGTGAGCAGCCTGTTATGGGTCGACGAGGTGGCTCGACAAGTGTATTTCGCAGCCAACGGTCTGGTCGAGGCCGACCCGTATCTGCGGCAGCTCTGTCGAATCGGACTGGATGGCAACGGGTTCACCCGCCTCACCGATGACGACCTGGATCATGACGCGGTCAGCCCGCCGCAGGGCGGCTATCTGGTGGACCGAGCCTCGAGCCCGAGCCAGCCGCCACGCTCGGTGGTACTCGACGGGGACGGTCAGGTGGTGGTGGAGGTGGAGACGCCCGACACCGAAGACCTCAAGATTCTGGGCTGGCACCCCCCCGAGCGATTCCGGGCGACCGCAGCGGACGGTAAGACCCTCATCTACGGCCTGCTCTGGCGACCGCACGATCTGGACCCAGACCGCACATACCCGATCATCGAACACATCTATCCAGGGCCGCAACTCTACCGCGCCGGACCGATGTTCAACCCGCCGCACTATGGCGAGCCGGAGGCCTTCGCGGCACTCGGGTTCGCGGTGGTGGCAATCGACGGTCGCGGAAGCGCGGGCCGCAGCAAGGCATTTCACGACCACTCCTATGGGGATCTCGGCAACGCCGGCGCCCTGGATGACCATATCGCCGCAATCCGCGAACTGGGACAGCGGTATCCGTGGCTGGACACCGCCCGAGTCGGGATCACCGGACAGTCCGCGGGTGCATTCGCCGCGGCGCGTGCCGTGCTGCGCTATCCCGACTTCTACTCGGTGGCCGTCGCGGTCTCGGGCAATCATGACAACGCCCTCAACCTGGCGATGTGGGCTGAGCACTACCACGGCGATGTCAGCGCCGAAGGCAAGGCGGCGATCTCCAATGCCACGCTGGCTGCAAACCTGAAAGGCAAGTTGCTGCTTATCCACGGAGAACTCGACGACAACGCGCACCCGTATATGACGATGCGGCTGGCCGATGCACTCATCAAGGCGGACAAGGACTTCGACCTGATCATGATTCCAGGTGCCGAGCACTCGCTGATCGGTTGGCTGCACTATTCGCTACGTCGCACCTGGGATTACTTCGTGCGGCATCTGCACGGCAGCGAACCACCCGGTTACCGACTACAGCCGTTGCTGCTGCCCTCACTCGGCTGACCGGCGCACGATCTCCCCGGCCCGGCGCAGCACGTCCATCTGCGCCGGGTTGTACAGATCGGCCATCGCGTCATCGATGGCCTTCTCTGCAAAGTTCGCACCGCGCGGGGCGTCGGCGCGGGCCTCGGTGAGTCCGGGATGGGCCTGCCGGACCGACCAGATGTAGGGCGCCAGCCGCTCGGCGAGGTCCTGGTCGTGTCGCCTCGTCGGCGTCGGCGGAAAGTGTGTCCAGCTCCGATGCGGCCGGATCCTCGCGGGTGTCCCTGATCAGGTCGGCATAGACCTGTCGGCCGCGGGGGCCCAGCACCCGGCTCAGGACCACCATCAGTTTGCGATCCGCGTCGGCCATCTTGGCGACGGCGTCCGCGGGCGCGAACTCGGGCGGCAGATCCGTGGGCGCGGAGTTCTCCAGCAGCTCACCGAGCTCCTCGCGGGCCCGTTGCAGCCGATCGATGGTCGCCGCCAGCTCGGCGTCCAGTTCCCGCAACGCCTGTTCGGGATGCTCGTCGGTGTCACCCAACGCCGCGATCTGCGGGAGCGAGAACCCCAGATCGACGAGCCGTTTGATGCGGACCAACCGGACCAGGTGCGCCACGCCGTACTGCTTGTACCCATTTGACCGGCGTTCAGGCTCCGGGAGCAGGCCGACCTGGTGGTAATGGCGGACGGCTCGCAGACTGGTTCCGGCCAGTTCGGCGATCTCCCGAGTACTCCACGCCACCCGTCCATCATGCCCATGCCCGGGACTTGACTGTGCCGCTACGTCCGAGTGTGCGATGGAGGCATGCCACCACCTGATTTGCTCTCCGTCGACGATCTGTTCGCGCCGCCCGCCCGCGCGCAGGCATCGATCTCACCCGACGGCACCCGTATCGCCTACCTCGCGCCGTGGCGTGACCGCCTCAACATCTGGATCCAGGACGTGGACGACCTCGACGGCGAGCCGCAGCGCGTTACCGCCGACAGCACCCGCAGCATCATTCATTACGAGTGGACCAGAGACTCCCGCTGGCTGCTCTACCTGCAGGACACCGGCGGCGACGAGAACTGGCACGTCTTCCGGGCCGACCCGCAGGCCCCCGAGGCCGGTGCGGTCGATCTGACCCCGTTCCCGGGAGCGATGGCCGGCCACGAACTGCTCGGCGACCCGGCCAAGGCGATGGTGTACTCCAACAAGCGCACACCGACCCTGATGGACGCCTACGAGCTGGACATCGCCACCGGTGAACTCACCATGGTGGCGGAGAACCCCGGTAAGGGAGCAGGCTGGCGGGCCAGCAGCAACGGCGACTTGTTCTCCACCGCACTGACTGCCGACGGTGACGTGGAGCTGTTGCAGTGGGAGCCGCGGACCGAGACGCTGCGCTCCATCGTCACTTTCGACGGCCGTGACTACACGATGGGGCTGTACCCGATCACCGTCACACCGGACGGCACCGGCATCTGGATCGGCTCCAACGACGGCACCGACCGGACCCGCATCGTGCGCGTCGACGTCATCACCGGGGAGCAGACCCACGTCGACAGCCATCCGGTCTACGACGTGGACACCCGGGCCGGCGTGTTCACCACGCTGGCCGAGCCGCTGATCCTGGACCGGCGCACCGGCGATCTGCTCGGGGTGCGGTACCTGTTGGAACGTCAGGTGATTCAGCCGCTGGACCCGCACTTCGCGGCGGTGCTCGCCAACCTGGAAAAGCTGTCCGATGGCGACGTGAACGCCCTGAGCTCCGACCTGACCGGCCGACGCTGGGTGGTCAACTTCACCCACGACCGCGAAGCCGGTATGACCTACCTCTACGACCACGACACCGGGGACAGCCGGCTGCTGTTCGGATCGCATCCGCAGCTGGATCCCGAGGTCCTGGCAGCGATGGAGCCCGTCACCATCCGCTCGCGCGACGGGCTGGATCTGCACGGGTATCTGACCCTGCCGGTCGGGGTGCCGCCAAAGGAACTGCCGATGGTGCTGCTGGTGCACGGCGGGCCGTGGACGCGGGACGGGTGGATGTTCACCCCACCGGTGCAGCTGCTGGCCAACCGTGGATATGCGGTGCTGCAGGTCAACTTCCGCGGCTCGGCGGGCTACGGCAAGTCCTTCACAAAAGCCGCGGTCGGTGAGTTCGCCGGCAAGATGCACGACGACCTGATCGACAGTGTGGACTGGGCCGTCGAGCAGGGTTATGCGGATCCGAACCGGATCGCGATCTTCGGCGGCTCCTACGGCGGATACGCGACGCTGGTCGGCGTCACTTTCACACCCGATGTGTTCGCCGCCGCAGTCGATTACGTCGGAATCTCCGATCTGAGCAACTTCATGCGGACGCTACCCGAGATCGCACGCCCGCACCTGGCCAACAACTGGCACCTGTTCGTCGGCAACCCCGACGACCCGGACCAGCTGGCCGATATGCTGTCGCGTTCACCGATCACGAAGGTCGATCAGATCCGCACGCCGCTGCTGGTCATTCAGGGCGCCAACGATGTTCGCGTGGTGCAGGCCGAATCCGACAACCTGGTCGAGGCGTTGCGCGACCGCGGAGTCAAGGTGGAGTACATGATCAAACACGACGAGGGGCACGGATTCATCAATCCGGACAACGTGATCGACATGTACAAAACCGTCGACCGCTTCCTCGCCGAGCATCTCGGTGATGGAAGGAAATCGTGACCGACAAACTGGAGCAAGGACATTCACCGACCTTGCTCGAACGCATGGGCGGGGTGTCCGGGCTGGTGTACGCCAGCCTGCCCACGTTTGCCTACGTCATCGCGAACGCGATAGCCGGCCTGAACGCCGCGGTCGTGATATCCGTTGGCGTCAGCGTCGGTCTGATCGTGTTCCGGCTGTTGCGCAAGCAGCCCATCCAGCCGGCGGTATCGGGACTGCTCGGGGTCGTCGTCGCCGCGCTGATCGCCTACTACACCGGGTCGGCCGAAGACTACTTCCTGCCCGGAATCTGGCTCAGTCTGGCGATGGCGACCGCGTTCTCCGTATCCCTCTTGGTACGGCGCCCCTTGGTCGGAGTGATATGAAACCTGCTGCGCAGCGCCGGACCCGATCGGTCATGGCGCGCCGACACCGTGGCACTGCACGCGTTCGACGTCGCCACGCTGGCATTCGTGGCCTTGTTCTCCGCACGATTCGTTGTGCAGCAATGGCTTTACGACGGTGGCCTCACCGGCTGGCTAGCCTTCGCCCGGATCGCCATGGGCTATCCACTGCTCGGCGCGGTGTCCGTGATCGTGTACTGGGCGATCCGCCGCGCAAACCGGCAGATCGACTCAGACAACGACCGGCGCAGCACAGGGACCGGCGCGAGCGACTCGCCGGAACCCGCTGCTCGCGTCTGATGTGGTGCCGGGGCGGTCCCTGGCCAGTCGTGAGTCGTTGATTCTGGTGCAGTAGATTCCGATGCCGCCCAGGATTTGAACGGTGGTTTGGTCCAGACGTTCGGGCGAGGTTGTCGTTGCATGATTGGACCAAGGTGTGGATGTCGACGTTACGCTAACGCATTGAGGTATGGGTTCGCGGCGCAGTTTTTTGGTGGTCGTCAGCTCAGAAAACAGCGCAATCGAACTTCTGCTGCTCGCCATAACGCAAGCGTGGGACAACGAGGGTTAACGGTGCTAGCTCCAGAAGACGTTCCGGGACTTTAGAGATCGATCACATCGCTCCGCTCTATCCCCGAGACGGTTCGATACCGGACGTCGACGTCGACACCACGCGACCACAGCGTTCGGGATGGCGATCATGCCGGCATTCCAGGAGAGTTCACCGAAGATCCTCACGCGCGTCGTACCTGGTGATCATCCCCTAAGGTCCGCGGTCAGTATCCGAGTCCGTGATACAACATGCCCGAACTGTTATAGGCGACGTGTACCAGGACAGCAGGCCAGATCGAACCCGAGCGCCACAGCAGGACACCAGTGGCCAAGCCGATCATGAGGGCCAAAGGCATCACGCTGTTGATCCCATGTGCCACAGCGAAAACTGCCGCACTGAAGACTACGCTGATGCAGTTCCCCCAACGGAACAGGAAAGTGGCCAGCACGCCACGGAACAAAGCTTCTTCACCGAGCGGCGTCAAGATGCCGCCCAGCCCCACCGCCACGATAAGAGGCACTACTCCCGACCGAGCAGCGTCACGGTAAGGCTCCTGAAGACCCTCGGACCCCGGAAACAGCGGATCAAAAATTGTCGAAACCGGCCAACTAAGCCCGAAGCACACCAGGCCGATTGCGACGCCGGTCAGCAGCCACAGCAGACTCGTATGCCGCAGCCCAAACGGACGGACATCACGGATCCGAACGAGGACTGCGGCAGCAAACCCTCCCAGCGGCGCAAGCCCTGAGGTTAGGAAGTTCACATGTCCGAGGGCAATGGGGGAATCTTCCGGCAAAAAGTACGCGGTCACGCCGCCCACTAGATACAGAAGGACAGCGGTGACCGCAGCTACACCAAGTTCCAGCCAGCCGGGCCGAGCGGATCCGCTCGGCACGCCAGAGTTCTCTACAACACCCATGTGGAGAAGTATCAGCTATGCCCCAAGGGCACACTCAAGCTTCGTCGCGCGGCGACGCTACCTCAACAACATCCCATTCTCCAGACCTCCGCATCTTCTCGTTGAAGGCGAATGCTCATGTGAACAAGCAAATTTGGGCTTGGGCGTACACTTCCAACAACTGCGGTATGCAGCGCGAACTCGGCGGGGCGCCGAGCTGAGCATATTGCCCTTCGCCCTTCCCGAGTCCTGTCCGAACGATGGGCTCTTTTAGGGTAAGGGGGAAGGGCTCTAGCGCCTGCTTCAATGAGCGGTCTCAACGAAGTGTGCGCACATGTGATACCCCGAATTCCGGAACAGCCGTAGGCCTTTCGCCAGAATCCGTGAGGTGAGCCCGTCGTAGTGGTCCAGCCGTTGTGGGACTCTGATGCCCGGTCTGCAGGCAAGGAAGAATCGACAACGACATGGCATCGAACAAGCGCCGGCAGCACACGCCGGAGCAGAGTATCCGCAAGCTCGCCGAGAGCAACAAACTCCCGGCCTCAGGGCAGGAGCTGGCCAAGGTGTGCCGGCACCTGGAGATCGCCGAGTCGACCTGGCATCGCCGGCTGGCTCAGTACGGCGGCATGAAGGCCAACGAGGCTAAACGGCTCAAAGAGCTCGAGGCCGAGAACGCCCGCCTAAAGAAGCTGGTGGCCAACCAGGCCCTCGACATCGACATGCTCAACGACATCTCGGCGGGAAACTTCTGACCCCGAACCGCAAGCGCCGCGCTGTCGAGGTGCTGCGCGAGCGGTTCGGGGTATCGCAACGCCGCCGCAAGAAGCGGCTGACCGGTATCGGTGTCGCCGTCGGCGCGATGTCACCGATCCGCCCGAACGTGATCTGGGCGATGGACTTTCAGTTCGACACCACCGCCGATAGCCGCACCATCAAGATGCTCAACGTCATCGACGAGTACACCCGCGAAGCCCTCGCGATCCACATTGATCGGTCCATCGACGCCGACGGCGTCATCGATGTCTTTGGACCGCCTCGCCGCCCAACACGGAACGCCGCACTACGTCCGCTTCGACAACGGTCCCGAATTCGTGGCCCACGCCGTCAGTGATTGGCGCCAATTCAACAGTGCCGGATCACTTTTCATCGATCCCGGCTCACTGCGGCAGAACGCCTGGAACGAATCGTTCAACGGCCGCCTGCGTGATGAACTGCTCAACGCATGGCGCTTCGACTCGCTGCGCGAGGCCCGCGTGATCATCGAAGACTGGCGCCGCGATTACAACGCCAACCGACCTCACTCCGCCCACGGAGAGCTCACCCCAGCCGAGTTCGCTCTACAGTGGACCACGACCCACCAACCCCACGCCGCATAGCGACTGGACCACCAAATAGGCCCCCTCATACGCGCGTTGACCGCCGGGCATTGACACTCTTCGATGATCAGTGCCACGAGATGGCCGTCCGAGACATCGGACCTGACGACACATATAGTTGCGTCACAGTCGCCCGTACAACGGTGAAGCTCCATCGGTGACCGAATGGGAGAAGGGCCATTTCGACGTCCGATGGTCTCAGATGTCCTCGCGAGGGTAGCTGGCGTGACGAATGGGTGAGCCTGCTTCCCGCTCATGATGCCCAGTCTCGGTTACCCTGCCGTATTCACAGATGACGACACCACGACGGCGGCAAACTCATCGCCGCTCAGCGATTGCGACCCTGCGATCCCGGCTGCGATTCCAGCAGCCGGGCGTACGGCAGAGTTACCTCGTTGGCGGTCTCAATAAGAAGGTCACGGCTGATTCCACTGGGGCGGCCGATGGCTATGCGTGTCGCCACGGCAAGCGTTGCGCCGATCGAAAGGTACAGCGTCGCATCGAGCTTGTCAGAGTCTATATGGGGGACTCGGGTTTCGACTGCAAGCCGCACGAGATCGCCCAGCTGCCGCTCGGCATCAGGTAACACGTTGAATTGCGCGCCGAAAGGCAGCTCATTGGAAACGGCTTGTAATACGTCAGCGTGGGCCTCGAGCGCCTCGATCAGCGCTCTGAGAAAAGTGGTAACGGCGACTTCGCTGGACTCTATTTCCTTCATCTGAACAACCGCGTCAGTCAGCTGGCGCATTATGTCCGCTTCGGCTCGCGCGCGCATCGCCTCAATGATCGCCGCTTTGTCAGCGAAGTAGCGGTAGACCGTGCCGATGCTAAAACTTGCGACTTTAGCTATCCGGTTAGTGGAGAAACGTCTGTACCCATCTTCAGCTAGGACGCGCTCGGCGGCGTCGAGGATCGCGTCGACAGTCGCCTCCGATCGCTGCTGGGTTGGTGTGGTGCGTTGCCGACTCGGCATGACGTCTCCGTTCGTCAGCGACTACGTCCGATGGCGGTGAACTGAACAAATGTCGAGAACAACGGGTTCGCCACTACTTGGCGGCTAGGCAGCCGGCGGTCCGTTCAGCCACAAACAGTTTCCCGAGCAGTCCCGCCAGTCGAGTTCCAGGGCTTGCTCGGCAGCCTATCGTGGCCTCGGTGTCGTCCAGACAGAAACTGATCCGAACGCTGCCAACGATCCAGGATGCCACAGGTGAACCACCCCGGGTTTGATGCACACCGGTTTATGGGTGTGCAGCCTCGGATTGGGCTGTGTTCGTAGAGTAATAGTGCGTCTCGTACTCGACCGGTGGGATGCGTCCCAGGCGGTGCATGAGCCGTTCGGTGTTGTACCAGTGCACCCACTCGGCGGTGAGTAGTTCCACGTCGGTCAACCGATGCAGCGGGCCACGGCGGAACGGTGAATCGTCACGGACGGCTTCGTTCTTGTACAGCCCGATCGTGGTCTCGGCCAGCGCGTTGTCGTAGGCGTCGCCGACCGATCCGATCGACGGCACCAACCCGGATAAGGACAGGGTTTCCCCGAACTTCACCGACGTGTATTGAGAGCCTGCGTCGGAGTGGTGAATAGTGCTGCCCAACAATGGATTACCTTCACGACGCCGAAGTTCGGCGGCGTGGCGGATCGCCCGACGCACGAAGGCATCGCGCTTGCCCGCCGAGCAGGTCCAGCCCACGATCCGCCCCGCGTAGGCATCGATGGCGAACGCGGTGTACACAAACGTGCCAGCAGCCAGGCGCACGTAGGTGAAATCAGCGACCAGCAGCCGGTTCGGCGCGGGCACGGTGAACTGGCGGTCCACCAGGTCCGGTGCCCGCCCGGCGGCCGGATCAGCGATGGTGGTGCGGACCTTCTTGCGCCGGGTGACCCCACGCCAACCATTGGCCCGCATCAACCGCTCCACGGTGCAGCGGGCCACGGTGATGCCCTGACGTTGCAGGTGGGCCCACATCTTGGTCGCCCCGTACAGCGATTCGGGTGCGCGGCGACCGCATTCGTCGGGCTCGTAGTAGCCGGCCAGCACCTGCGTGATCACGGTGTCCCACAACGCCCGCGCTGACGGTGGCCGCGAGAGCCACGCGTAGAAGGTTCTCGGGGCAATCTGGCAGCCATGCTCGGACAGCACGCGGCAGATCGAAGCGACCCCGAACCGAGCACGATGCTCGGCGATGAACACACAGATCAGCGGCGTCGCGGGTCGCTCTCCCGCGCGAAGAAACTTGTTGCCGCCTTGAGGATTTCGATGGTTTCCTCAAGGTCCCGGTTCTTGCGCTTGAGCTCCCGCAACTCGCGTGCCACGTCGCTGGGCACCCCGTCGCGCTGACCGGTATCGACCTCGCTCTGGTTGATCCAGCGGCGCAGCGATTCGTACGAAACACCCAAACGCTTAGCCACTGCCTCCAAACAGGCCGTGCGGGTGTCGTACTCCTCGGCATGATCGCTGACCAACCGCACCGCCCGGGCCTTGAACTCCTCGTCGTACTTCTTCGGCATGATGCCAACAACCTTCCCTCGAAAGAAGGTGTGCATCAAACCCGGGGTGGTTCAAAGACGTTGATGGGTTTCGGTTTCGGTTGTAGTTCACCGACGAGGAGCCTGCATTTCACAAATGGATCGCGACGTTGCGGATCACTGGTTTTGGAGCTGCGCCGCGAGTACTGACTTGCGGCGGCGATAAACGCTGACCCAGCCATGAACTCGCCGAGGCTACGACTGAGCATCCGTATTTGAACATGTTCCGGGAGATATCTTGTGGCACATGGCGATGAACTCAGGCCGAGCGCACGACGCGGGCGAACGGGGGGTGACGGCCGTGGTCCCTGTGCAGTCCTCGTGGGGGTGGCTTTCTGCCATCGTGATTCGCTTCATGTGGCAGCCGGGAAGTTGATGTGAAGGTGAGCTGTGGTGGTAAGAGTGGGCCTGGAGGCACGACTTTATCGGCGCGGTTTCTTGTATCTGCAGGTAGGCGCGCGGTTTGAGCGCGGCGCTGCCGGGGGTTTGGCAGGTTCGAAAGTGAGTAGTAGGTGAGTACCCAGCCCTTTTAGGGTTGACGCCATGACCACCGGAATCTCGAATACAGACGCGTCGACGAGCGTCGGGGCTGAGCTAGATTATGTGTATCGGCCCGGAATGTCGTACCGGGGCGCACCTCCACGCATGTCGTTAACTGTTGGCTGGCAGGAGGATCGTTTTTTGGGATCGATAGTTCCGGACCGGCTCACGGCCGAACAGCAGGATTTGCTCGATCGGTTCGTCGACCACTACTGGCAGGGCGATGCGCTGATGGACCCCGTGGCTGAGTACATCCGAGATCATGGTGCAGATGGTCGGCGGCTGCTGGACCAGATACTCGATCAAGGCATTGCCTCTGTTGACGACGCCCCGCAGGTGCTCGTCGACTTGTTCGCCGGTCTGGACGTCAAGCCAGAGTGGTTCGATCCCGAGGACTGGGAACGCGGTCGGCGCCTGTGGATCGACTCCTCCGCCGCCGGCATTGCTGGCATGTTCCTGATGGACAGTCTGGGAACGTTTGTCGCTGATGAGGTATCGATGGCAACCTGGGCAACGGGTCGGTTTCAGAACTCGTTCACTTTGCGCAACGTTGAGACCTTGCAGTGGTTCTATGAAGCTACCAAGCCCGAGTTCATCGACCGTTTCAGCGAACCGTTCAAGGCGACCGTACGTGTGCGTCTGATGCATGCTCAGGTCCGGCTTGGTCTGCGCAGGTTGTGGGGCGACGAACATTTCGCACATCACGGGAACCCGATCTCGACTGCACAGACTATGGGGGCCGGGGTTTCGTTCGGGCTCATTCCCCCACTGATCGATCACCAGCACGGCCGTGTCAGAACCATCTCCGAACTCGACTCCGTAATGCGCTACTGGTCATACATCAGTTACGTATTCGGGGCCGCACCAGACATCATTCCTATGACCGCCATCGACGGTGCGATCATCGCCGACTACATGGGCAGGCACGCAGGTGGCCCGTCATATGCGACAGTCGGGTTCGGTAATGTCGCCGACGAGGCGATCGAGAACATGCCGTTCCAATCGCGCGTCCCCGCCAAGATCTATGCCCGCTACGGCATCGCGGCCGCAGCCTACTTCGCGTCAGACAAAGTGGCGCAGGATCTCGTCAGCGGGGCGCCGCGGTACCGCAAGCTCTGGAAACTCTGGGTTCCCCTCATGCGTGCGCAAATCAAGCTAGTCGTCCAAACCAACATCGCCTACCGTCGGCTGCTTGATGCGCTGCCCGACGCGCAGCGCCGGCTTGCGAACCGCGCACGGCACTACGACAAGCGCTATCACTACGTGGTACAGAAACAGAAAAAGTCGCTACACACCGGCTACACACATCACGATACGACCATCGCCGCTGCATCTGACCCTGCCAGTTTCGGTAGATGCCCGGTTCGATGATGCGATTGTTCTCGAAGCAGAACACATCACCGACCCATCCCAATTCACCGTCTGGATACACGATCCGGTTGCTTCGGGTCGGCACGACCGTCGAGACAGCGGGTGGCGGGCCCATTCTCCCCGCTCTCGAAAGGGCTGGAATTCACCCTGAATTCTTCTGCCGCAACGGAATCTGCGGGACATGCAAAGCGCACGTGATCCGAGGAACGCCGATACACGGGGACGCCGTACTGACCGATGACGAGAAACATCGTGGTGACATTCTGATCTGCGTATCGTCGGCCACCCCCGGTTCAACACTGGTACTCGACCTGTGATTCGTTCGAAATACACAGCTGGACAATTAGTTTGTGAAACGTCTCGGGCCCGGGACAAACGCGTTTTGTCGGCGCTGGACGTCGCTGCATCCGATCCAGTCTTTCGATTCCTAGACATCTGCCGCGCCACCCGACGCAAGCCGACGGAGGAATCCTGGCTGTCGATAAGCAATCGTCAGGTGAGCCCGTCGTAGTGGTCAAGTCGTTGTTCGACTCTGATGCCCAGGTGTTTGAGCAGGAAGAATCGACAACGACATGGCATCGAACAAGCGCCGGCGGCATACGCCGGTTCAGATCATCCGCAAGCTGGCCGAGGGCAACAAGCTGCTGGGAGGCGGCCAGGAACTCAAAGAGGTTGAGAGGGACCCATTTGGTGGTCCCTCTCAACCGGCCTAGTTCAGTTGGTCCGCATCAAACGGCTGACCGATCTCGGGTTCTCGCTTTCCCAGGTCACCGCGATGGGCGACTCAAACGATCATCCCGGGCGGTGCCGTCACCGCGATCATTCAACAGTCAATGCCTGCTACGCCGGTCACGCAGCGTTAGCAACGACCTCCATACTTGCCGTGAGGCCGCCATGTTGGGGAGCTTAGGTTCCCCCAACTCCTCGAACAGGTCGCTCACGGGAACTCCAAGCGCATCTGCGAGATCGAAAAGCAGCTCAAACAGCAATCCCCGCTTGCCGTGCTCGACGTTGATAAGCACGTTGCGGGTGACACCCGACTGAAGAGCGAGCGCTTCTTGGGTGAGTCCTTGTTGGAGCCTCAAGGTCCGGATCCGCAAACCCACCGCGCGCCTGCGGCGCGCCCACAACTCGGCTCGATGAGGATCTGTCTGACTGGGTCGGGTCGGCACGCCTCCACTACCCAGCGAAGCAACCGAATAGCCTGCCCTATTAGTAGGGCAGGCTATTCGGTTGGCAGATCAGACAGGGATTTTCGGAAGTAGTACAGCAAGAGTGGGCGGATCCAACAGCCGACGCTGACACGCCACGTTCAGTTGGGTGCTTAAGGAAGGCAACGCCCGCCAGATCCGGGGGACACTCAGACCATCAGGTTATATATTCATTGCGCCTCAATAGGATTCGGACCGCACCACCGTAGCCAACGATTACCTAGAACAGCCGAACACTGCGCGTCAGGTCCCGCTGGGACCAGTCCACATTGACGTTCGGGGCGTTTGGCATCGCATGGCCGGCATCGATGCCTCGATCCGGGCCACCGGCAACTCTTACGACAATGCCTTGGCCGAGACCATCAACGGGCTGCACAAGACGGAGCTGATCAAGCCGTTCGGGCCGTGGCGCTCCGTTGACCAGGTCGAAGTCGCACCCTTGGAATGGGTGGACTGGTTCAACCATCGCCGCCTCTACGCATACTGCGGGGACATACCACCAGCCGAGTGCGAGGCGTTGTACTACTGCCACCACCGAACTCAACCAACCGTCGAGTTCTCAAACCAGTGAGTCTCCGGACAAGCCGGGGCGATTCAGTGCGCCTAGATGAAGGCGTCGAACAAGCGCATCGCCGTGTAGGACTCAAGGAGTGTTCTGAACCGCAATCTGAGTTGATCACCCACGAGCAATAACCGACGGCGCCGCAAGCCGCTACGTGGGCGCACGGTGCGGGGATCACGCGGTGGGGGCACCGTAGACGGCGACCACGACCGTACGGTCCAGTGAGTTCTCCGACCACACCCCGATCGCCGTGTTCGCGCAGTCCTTCATGATTGCCAGATAATCCGGTCGGTTGTACCACTGCCTGATCAGTTCGATACCGCTGATGGCCAGGGCCGGATTGATCGCCACAGTTTCTGAGACTCGTCCACGGAAACCCGCTGCTTCACCGCGATTTTGGGCCGTGGAGCCGTTTGAGCCCACGTCGCTGTCAAGCGCGCGATTGGTCAGCACGTCGACGGCGTGCCACTGGGCCGCTAGGCGAAGCCGCTGATCGACGGTCACGTCGTTGGTACACCCCGCATGTTGCTGCACGGTATATACATTCGACACGACGCTGTTGTTGAGCCTGCGATTGTCCGCACGGGCCGAAGGTGCCATGGCAACTATCAGAGGCAGAACGAGCAACACCGTTGCCGCGGCCACTCTCACGCAGCGAGCATGGACTCTCCTGCCAGAAGTGTCCATCAGAGAGTGGGACCATATCCCGTGGAGGACCGCCGCGACATTCAGATACTTTCGGGCCGAAGTGGTCACGATCAATTAGCATTCGCTGTTACTGATGGCAAAGCCATTGCAGATTCCCCTCACCGCAACACATTGGTGTCTGCCACCCTAACTGATTGGTGACAGTTGTCAACTAATGTGCCCGCTCCCGCTGGTTCTCGCCACAGACGTGCTGCTGCCATGCATGCGCGGAAGCTATATGGGTGTGAATTCTGATACCAACCAACGCCCATCTGTCTTCACAAGAGATTCCCTGACTGCCGAAGTCGAACTCGCAGTCGGATCTTCTCCGACAGTCATCGACTGATTCACGAATAGCATTACCACTACGCGCTTTTCCTCAGCAGAGATGACTGCCGCTGCCGGCACGGTCGCTACTGCTGTCACACGCTGTTGCTTAGCCCCTGGGATGACCACATCGTTGATCAGTTGGGTGTATGCGTCCTTGAAGTCGCCGGTCAAGTTCTGGCGCGCAGCGCCCAGTTGGGTCTCGACAGTGTCAGGCGCGTAGGAGAGCATGGCGATCGTAGCGTCCGTTGCGGCTCGGACCGACTCCGCGGCAGCGGTCTCTGCTCCTCGTGCGGAGCCTTCGGCCCATTTGAAGTATCCAGCGGCGCTCGCGAGGAGCATCGCAAGTATCGGCAAGGCCGTAAAGATCAGAATGTGCAGCACTGGCCGGCGTCGTGGACACTCCGTGGGTTTTGTCTCGTCACATCCGGACGCCTCGTTGTCCACCCCTTCCACCGCTACGGTGCTCTCGGCCGGATCCGATGCGCCTGTAGGCTCGGCGGCAGTGGGGATGCTCTCATCTCGGCCCTGTTGCTCCACTGAGGGTTCCGCAATTGAACTCGGTGCGTCAACGACGTTTGTGGAGGCGGTTGACTGTCGGTCACGTTGGCGCCCAGTGCGTTTCGTCGAACGGCTCATGGTACGAAGTCCACGTTGGAGACCTTGGCGGAGCCGTCGGCCTCTTGGACGCTGATTCGCATGCGCCACTGTCGCCGCCCATCGTCTTGGTTCGCGGCGTTCGTGGTATTCACCGCGACCGCCACCAGTATCTGGGCCGAGCCATCGCCGGCCGACTCGATGCCCGCGTCGACGATCGTGCCCTGCGACGTAGACTGCGCTTTCCTGACGACTTCAGCGAACGGTGCTGATCGTCGTTGGAAGTCATCGTGGAAGCTACCTGTAGAGCTGTCGAGGATTCGTTGGATGTCCGCGTCGATCCGGGTGTGGTCGATGGTAGTGAGGTTGAGGGCGCCTTGGCGAGCGACATCGAGGAAATGGGTGCGCTCAGCCGTTTTTTGATGCAACTGGTGAGCGCGATAGCTGCCCCAGCCGGCTACGCCACCGAGAATCACCAGGACTCCCAGCATCAATATTGCGGCAGTAAACAGGGACGCGCGCGATGGGGTGGCGGCGGTCGGTGTGAGCTTGCCGTCGACCTCGCCTGGAACCGCCGCCGAGGGCGATGTGTCAGTTCTCTCGTCGCGCCTGGGCCCGTGGTCGTGTGGCGATTCAGCGCCCGCCCGCGGGTCATCGGCGTCGATGAGGTCCGAGGTCTGGTTGCTGGAGTTCTCGTCGACTGTCATGCTTGATTCTCCTTTCGATGGTTGCGCTGTACGCGTTTGGGAGCGAAAGTGACTGTTCGCTTGGATATCTCGACTCGCTGCGAGCGACTCACAGGGGCACGGCGCACCTAGCCGGAGAGATGCAGGTCTGGTGATTGGCCGTATACGGTCAACGTGACCACCAAAGTCACCAGGACGGCCGCGATCAGGGATGCTCGCACAGCGCGGCCGACAGCTTCTCCGACTCCGGCGGGACCGCCGCTGGCGGTGTATCCGTAGTAGGTGTGTACGAGCATGATGACGATCGCCATGGCCACCGCCGTGAGGCATGACCACAGTAGGTCGAGGGGGTTGAGGAAGGTGTCAAAGTAGTGGTCGTAGACGCCGGTCGACTGCCCATAGATCGTTGTGGTGCCGACACGGGCGGCCAGGAACGACATTAGGACCGCGACGGCATAGAGCGGGACGACAACGAGAACGCCAGCCAGGACTCGGGCGGATGCCAGGTAGGCGACCGCGCGGATGCCGATGACTTCGAGGGCGTCGATTTCCTCGTTGATGCGCATGGCTCCCAGCTGAGCTGTGGCCCCGGCGCCGATGGTGGCGGCGAGGCCGATTCCTGCGGTCAGTGGTGCGATCAGCCGGACGTTGAGATAGGCCGAGGCGAACCCGGTCAGGGCTTCGATGCCGACGCTCGACAAGGAGTTGTATCCCTGAACCGCAATCAGTGAGCCCGCCGACAGCGTGAGGAAGCCGACGATCACGACTGTGCCGCCGATGACTGCCAGAGCGCCAGTCCCCAAGCTCATTTGAGCGATCAATCGCACTAGTTCGCCGCGGTACCGGCGTAGAACTTCGGTTGTGGAAGTGATTGTCTTACCATGGAACTCGGTTTGCATTCCGAGGTGTGTGCACGCGTCTGTCACTCGTGCCCCGAGGCGACGAACTTTGGGAAATAGTGTGCTTGGCGCGGTCATGCGGTGGCCTTGACGCCGACGGCGGTGGCGACCACGTTGATGAAGAACAGGGCGACAAACGAGAAGACGACGGTCTCGTTGACGGCATTTCCGACGCCTGCTGGACCGCCGCCGACCGAAATGCCTTGGTAACAGGCGATGAGACCGGCTGCCAGACCGAACAGTGCTGCTTTGATCAGCGCGATGAGGACTTCGGGCAGACCGACAAGCAGAGTGAGTCCGTAGACGAAGGCTCCAGGGGTAACGTTCTGGAAGTAGACCGAGAAGGCAAACCCACCGATCAGACCGACGCAGGTGACCAGCGGCGACAGGAGTACGGCCACCAATGTCGCCGCCAGGACCCGCGGGACAACCAGTGCGGCAACGGGATCGATGCCCATGACCCGCATGGCGTCGAGTTCGTCGCGGATGGTGCGCGCGCCGAGGTCGGCGCACATGGCGGTGGCGCCGGCACCAGCGACCACCAGAACAGTAACCACCGGTCCGATCTGAGTGACCGCTCCGAGCGCTGCTCCGGTCCCGGAGAGGTCGGCAGCTCCCACCTCCATGAGCAGGATGTTCAGGATAAATACGGTCATCACCGTGAAAGGGATCGAGAGAAGCAGCGTCGGCATGATCGACACGCGTGCAACGAACCAGGCCTGTCGGACGAACTCGTTCCAGGCGAACGGCCGACCCGCAATGGCTCGAAGTGTGTGTGCGGCCATCATGAAGAAGCCACCGATACCTACTAGCGGCTTAGTGAGGTCAGGTGTTCCCATCGGTTTTACTCAACATCCTTTGCTGTCATGGCTTTCCGACTGTTGTCGTGAGCATGTCCTGCCATGTCTTAGGGCCGCCATTGGTTCCGAGATTGGCTTGGATGTAGCGCAGTCCGTCGGGTCCGATGTAACTACCGTCTGCCGGGTTGTAGTCGGCGATGGCCAGCGCTGTCGGCGGTGCTGTCGCGGGAGGTAAGCCATCAGGTGATAGCTGGGTGCCTGGCGCAAGTTGAGGTACATCTTGCCCGGTGTAGGTGGCGTTGGGATCGCCCTTCCAGTTGTTCCCGTCGTTGAGCGGTACGTAGTCCTCGTCGCTTTCACACATCCACACTGTGGGTGCCCGTTTCCACGGCTTGGTCTCGCACGGGATGTTGCGTGCACCACGGACATTCCACGGCGAGTCTTGGGGGATGCGGCAGTAGAAGTCGCCAGGTGTCCGGCCGGGATAGTCTTCGAGAGCTGTCGCGCGCCGCTGGGTCGCCGGTAAGTATCCGGTATTGCAGGGTGGAGGTACATTCAAATTTGTGGCCAGTTGCTGGTAGGCGCCTCTGAAGGGTTGTTTGGTGGCATAGTTAGCGATGCCGACGCCACCGAGGATTTGAACTCCCTGCGGAACGAGCACTAGTAGTTGTTCGAGGTTAGGCGCGAAGACGATGCCCACGTGCGTGGCGTTGACCAGGTTGGCCATGAGGACCGGCAGGGTGGGCTTGACGCGGTCGAACAGTGCCTGCGTTTGCTCAGCGGAGGGCGCGGTGTTGCGCAGTAGTGAGGACACGGCCTCGTTGTGCTGTTGCAACTGACCAGTGATGGTGCTCATGTGTGATGCCCAGGCACTCACGGCATCTGCGGTCTGGGTCTGTGTATCAAGCAGCGGTTTGAAGTTGTCGATGGCATTGGTGAGTTCGGGCAGTGTGTTCTTGGCGTCGATCGCCAAAGTCGTCGAACCATCTACGATGCGGGTGAATTCGGCGCTCAGTCCACCCAGAGCTGTGTAGCTTTCGTCAATGAGCGAGGTGAGGTTGTCGCCGGGGATAGCGGCCAGCGCGGTATGCGTGGTGTCCAGCAGGGTTCCGATATCTGGTGGTGTCGAGGTGCGCTCGACCGTGATGCGGTCGCCGCCCCGCAGCGCTCGTGTCCCGGCGTCGGCACGGGGCACTAGGGCGACGAACTGTTCGCCGATGACTGATTGGCTATGCACTTCGGCGGTGACATTGGCGGGGACGTCGGTTCCGTTGTCCAGGGACAAAATTGCCTGCACTCCATTCGGGGTCAGCGTGACGTCGTCAACCCGTCCCACCGGCGTGCCTCGGTAGGTCACGTTGGCCCGTCGGTATAAGCCCCCGCTTTGGTTGAGGTCGACGGTTACCCGGTAGTGACCCGCACCGAACAACAGCTCGGGGAGTCTGCCGAAGCCGACGGCGAGGATGCTGGTGGCAGACACGGCGATTGCCAGAAAGACTCCGAGTTGAAGCTTGATGTGTCGTTGCAGCCGCATGTCAGGATCCTTGATCGGTGCGATAGGGAACGACCAGCGGGTTGCCGTAGGTGTAGGGGCTGGGAAACTGTCCGATGGTTCGGCCCCATTGCATTTCCAGTTCGGTCAATTTGCCTTCGAAACGGGTACCGGTAAGAAACGCTGCGTCCAGGCGGCTGAGGGTCAGGTCGATGATCTGCGTCTGATTGGCGTAGTCACCGCGCATCCATTTGCCGAGCGTTTCTTTGGGGAATGGGAAGGTAGCCAACATGCTCATTGACCGAGTCAGAGCGGGTCCGGCGTCTCCTAATGACGCCAAGACCGGCTTGAGGTCGTTCAGTTCGGCGACAAACGCCTCCTTGGTAGCTGCGGCCGCATCACCGGCGATGGCAGCGAATCGGCCGAGCTGGTGGAGTGCGTCGATCAGATGCTCCCGCTCGGCGTTCATCACGGCGACCGCGTCCGGAATGGTCGCCAGGGCTTGGTCCACCACCGGCTTTTGAGCGGCGAACTGCGCTGCAACGTTGTTGAGGCCCTGGCTGGCGTCAATGATTTCGTCGGTCTGGTTGTTGACGTGGCCGATGAACTGATCGATCTGGGTGAGAAGGTTGCGCAGGTCGTCGGCTCGTGTGCCGCTGAGTGCCGTGCCCAGCTCCCGGGTGATGTCTTGGATCTGTCCGAGGCCTCCGCCGTTGAGCAGCATCGCCAGGGCGGCCAGCGTTTGTTCAGTCGTCGGATAGGCGCCCGCCGACGACAACGGGATTACTGCACCGTCTACGAGTCGTCCGGTCGGCGATACTCCGGCCGGCGCTGCCAATTCAATGTGCAGGGAACCCAGCAGACTGGTTTGGCCTATTGTCGCGGACGTGTTGGCAGGCAGTGCGACATCCTCGTCGAGGCGCATCGTAACGAGCGCATGCCAGCGCTGCCGTTGCACCTGAGCCACCGAGCCGACAATTACGTCACCCACTTGGACGGGTGAGTTGGGTTGCAGGCCTGAGACATCCGGGATCTGTGCCTGTATCTCAAAGGATCCGGTTCCGTAGCCCGCGGTGGCGGGCAATGGCAGCGAGTTCAGACCCCGCCAGCTGCAGCCAGTCGCGAGCGTCATCACTAGGACTGCCACCAGGGATGCGCGCCGATGCTTGGAAACTCTGTTGTAGCGGATCACCTTCCACCACCCGGGCTCATCATGCCGGCGAGACCTTCGTCGGCATTGGTTGTGACCTCACCCGGGTACGAAGCATGAGTGCTTGGCGCGGAGTTAGCCGTGTCCTGAGCGGTGGTGCCTTCAGGAACTGCTGCGAGGTCCGTTGCGGGGTGAGGCGGGACGTAGTCGGGCCGCAGTCGGTCCTCGCTGTACGTGATTTCGTTGGGACGGGCCATAGCCCCTGCAACAGGGATAGGTACGGTGACCGCCGTGGCCGTGAGTATTGGCAGCAGGTAGGGAGGGAACGGGATGGGTATTGCGGAGGGAAGTGGGATCGGAATCGGTAGGTTGGCTAGACTGGCGGTCGTCCCGAACGGTGGGAAGTTGTATTGGCGGTTTTTGAATATGGGTGCCATATATTGGGCGCACAACTTCGCGGATTGTTCGTAGTTCTTTCGCGAGGCGGCCTGAATTGAGCCGCAGATGAATTGCAGCGGGTTAGCGAACTGGTTGAGCACGTTAACGGCGGCCACCGAACCTGTAGCCGGGTAGTAGGTGTTGGTGAAATTCGCCAAGGAGTTGGGTAGGACGTGCAGAAGCTGCTTGATGTCGCCGAGGCTTTCGTTGATTGACGTGGTGACAGCAGCGAGTTTGTCGACCGAGGTACCTAGGGTGTCTCGGTTGTTCGCGACGAAGGCCGAGACATCGTGGATCGCCGAATCCAACGCTGTCACAGCGTTTCCGACTTCATTGGGGTCATTGGACAGCAGTGATGTGACAGCGGCGAAATTGGTGTTGAGCTGTCCCAGTACGTCGCGGCTGGACCGCAGCGCCGCCACCAGCAGTGAGAGGTGCCTGACTGTGCCAAAAACATCACCGCTGTGATCGCCGAGTGCCGAGGTGGCCTGTGACAGCTTTGTCAGAGCGTCACGGACAGCGACACCTTGGCCGCGTAGATTGTCGGCTCCGGTGTTGATGAACGAGCCCAACGGAGACACTCCTCCTGGCTGAGTGGGCTGCAGACTGTCGGTCAGCTTCTGCAGCTGGGCGCGCATGTCGTCCCACTCCAGTGGTACGGCGGTGCGGTCAAGGGGAATCACCGCGTTGTTCGCCATCACCGCGCCGTCGGTGTAGGGCGGGGTGAGTTGGATGACGCGTGCACTGACCAGGGCCGGGGACAAGAGGGCCGCGCCGGCATCGGCCGGTACCGGGTACTGCGCGTCATACCAGAGCTTCACCTCGACATGGTTGGGGCCGGCGGTGATGCTGTCGATTTCACCGACCGGCACACCCTGAATACGCACCTGATCGCCGGGATAGAGCCCGGTAGTATTGACGAAGTACGCGGTCAGGTGGATGCGTTGGACCGTGTGAAACACATTGCTTGCGTACAGAATTCCTCCGATAAGCACGACGACGAGTGTCGTCGCGAGTGTGAACCGGGGGGTTGGTTTACTCATGGCGCCTCACCCGCTTGAGGTGGGCCGGGCGGCGGCGGAATGAGATCGACGGTCGTCGGCTTCGGTTCGGTGCCATCTGGTGTTGCCGGGTCATAGCCTGCTGGAGGGCCGGGCGGCGGTCCGCCGGGAGGAGGTTGCGGTGCCGGCGGCGAATAGGGATATCTCGGGTCACCGAGGTGCCCAGTAATGGCGTCCGGCACGGTGAGATTCGGTTCGCCGCCTTGACCGGTCCGTGGGTATGGGATCGGCAGCGGCGGGGTTGCCTGCTGCCCCACCGGGGGATCGCTGAGCTGGGAGGGCAGCAACACGTTGGGATCCAGGCCGAGGTCGGAGAATGCCGCGTCGATGAACGGTTGCATCAGCTGGCCCGGAACGAGATTGGCGACGTATGCCTTGAAGAAGGGCCCACCAGAGACCGCCTCCCCAAGACTTAATGCGTACGAGCTCAGGAGCTTGATCGATTTCCGCATGTTGTCCTTGTTGTTGTCGACCATCGCAAGCACACCGTTGAGTTTGTCCAAAGCGGGCTTGAGCTGATCCTTGTTGTCGGCAACGAACCCGGAAAGCTGTTGTGACAACGCGGTGATGTCGTTCGAGATTCGATCGATGGCGCCGCTCTGCGTCTGCAGGTGATTCAGCAGGGCGTTGGTGCCGTGAACCAGTCCGACGATCTGGTCGCTACGTTCGGCGAGTACCCCTGTGACCGAGTTCGCGTGGGCGAGCAGACCGCGCAGCTCGTCGTCGCGTTTGTCGAGGGTCGTAGAGAAACGGGCGACCCCATCGACGGCAGCGGCGACATCGGCGGGTGTGTCTGCGAACGCCTGAGAGAGCGTGACCAAGGAGTCGTTGAGCTGACTGGTGTCCAACCCACTGATGGCCGCCGAAACGTCGCCGAGTGCCTGCGGCAGCTCGTAGGCCGGCGCGGTCCGTTCAGCGGGAATCGGCGCTACGAGTTCGCCATCGCCGCGAGGCGCAACCGCAAGAATGCGCGAACCCAGCAGTGTCTTGGTCTTGATCACCGCTTCGGTGCGCTCACCGAGGCGGATGTCGCGGCTCACGGTGAAGTCCACGACAACGCGACCCTGCTGCAGCGAAACGCTTGTCACCTCGCCCACCTGGTAGCCAGCAATCTGCACGGGCGAGCCCGGAGCCAAGCCGCTCGCTTCAGTGAAGTAGGCGCTGTAAGGGCGGTCAGTCCATATCGCGAGGTCGTCGTAGTTCAGCGCACCAACGGTCACCAGCAGCAGCGCCGCCAAGCCGACGGCACCTACGGCTCGTGGATCGCGTTCCGTCATCGATTTCACTTTGGTGCGCACCGTCCCGTGGTCTGGTTGGCGACGCTCACATAGACCGGTTGGCCGCCCTTGCCGTTGACTTTGAGGACGAGTTGGCAGGTGTAGAAGCTGAAAAAGTCCCCGTACATGCCTTGCCGGGCGAGTATCTGATAGGTCTCCGGCAGCGTAGCTAGCATGTTGGTGAAGTAGTCATGGTCGGCCACGACGATGCCCGCAGTGCGATCGAGCTGCGGGGTGAGGCTCCCAATGGCGGGCCTGGCCTGGGTCAGCAGATCGGCGATCGTGGTCGCGGCGGCGTCGCTGGAAGCTAGTGCCCGGCTGAGGTCTTCCTTGTGGTCAGCCAGCGTCGTGACGAGCGTGGACAAGTTCCCCACGCCCTTGTCGAACAGTTTGCTCTGCTCACTCACCGAACCTAGAACGGTGTTGAGATTGGTGATCACCTGCCCGATGAGTTCGTCTCGATCGGCAAGGGTCCTGGTCAGTGTTGCGGTATTGCGCAGGAAGGACCCGATCGTGCCGCCCTGCCCTTGCAACGCGGCGACTAACTCACCGGTCAGAGCATTGACATGCTCAGGGCTCAGCGCTCGAAACAGCGGCCGGAACCCGCCGATCAGCGCATCGAGGTCCAGTGCCGGAGCGGTGCGGTCCAGCGGAATGGTGTCGCCGGCATGCAAGCGCCGTGAGCCACCTGCGCCCTCCTCAAGAGTTAAATAACGGCCTCCTACGAGGTTTTCGTAACGCACGACCGCGCGGGTCCCCTCGGTTAACGCCACGTCGTCCTCGGCGCTGAACGTCACCACGGCCGTCGTGTTGTCCTTGATGCGGATGTCGGCCACCTTGCCGACCTCTACCCCGGCGATGCGCACGAAGTTGCCTTTCTCCAGGCCGGTCACACTCGCAAACTCAGCGTGGTACATCCGCGTCTGGTCGAACCGCAGCTGTCCAAATACCGCGACTACCGCGAATCCGGCCACCAGACATACGGCAGTGAACGCGCCGAATCGCCAAGCAGGACCAAGGATTGCGCCCTTCATGGTTGCCCCGGTTCAGAGCTGGGCGCCGTGCCGGGAAGAGGCTGCCCGGTGCCGTATGGCGGTGGCGGGTTGGGCACCCCGGGTATCGGCGGCGGCGGCGCACCGGGGGGCGGAGGGGCCCAAAGGGGTTGTCCGTCGGGGCCAAACAGCGGGGCACCGTACGGCGGCGCACCTGGGTAGGGCACCGGCCCGATGGCCGGCGGTTTGTCTGCGCCGTAGATCCGTGGTGGTTCGGGGACAGCCTTGGTGACCGGGAAGAAGTTCACCCCGTACGGGTGGGCAATGCCGGGGTTGGGGCGCCAATCCAATCCGGTTCCGTAGCCAGTGTCAGTGACAAGAGCCCGCACCGGGAAGTTCAAATCGGGTCGAGGGAGTGAGCCACAGCCAGGCTTCCCGTCCGGGCCCCCCTTAGCGTTGATCTTGGGCAGGTTCTGCGGATAGCGATAGGGATCCTGGGCAAACCCCAGTCCGACATCCACGATAGTGGAGCGTCCGTCAGTGCCCCCGGCGGTGTCATACGCGCCTCCTCTGATGAGGTATTCCGCACCCTGCAGCGTGCAGGTGTATTCCGGGTGATACTTCTCAAACAGGGCCGTGGTCGGACGCAGATCGTTGATTGCGCGCACAATGCTGTCACGGTTCGGCTCGAGAAGGTCCTGACCACTGTGGGCCAGACCGATGGTGGCCAGCAGAGCTGCGGTGAGATCAGCGGCCTGACCGCTGATGGTCGCGCTGGTGGTGCTCACCGAGGATAGTGTGGCCAACAGATCAGGAGCCGCCGTGGCATAAACGTCGGCTGCTTCGGCCAGCGATGTGAAGTCACCCCTCAGAACATCCATGCGCGGATTGAGTGCGGCCAACACGTCGGCGGCATCCGATGTCGCTTGCCCGATCTCCTCACCTCGGCCGCGGAGGCCGTCGGCCAGGGTCGTCAGCACAGCGTTGAGCTTTTCGGGTTGAACGCGACGTAGAACCTGCATCAAACTATCGAAGACGGTGTTGACTTCGGTGCTCACGTTCACCGCACGAACGACCACTCCGTCCGAGATACGTTGGGAGGAAGCATCTGTCGGGACGATCAGGTCGACGTACTTGGCGCCGAAGACCGTGGTGGCCCGAATACGTGCCTGCACATTCGCGGGAATGAAACGCACAGTATTGCGGTCGAGGCTAAGTCTCAACGTGGCCTGACCCACGGTGGGTTTGATGGTGTCAACCTTCCCAACGTCAATGCCGCGCATTTTGACCCTGCTGCCGGGAGCGAGCACGAGCCCGGCACGGTCGGCACGCAAGGTGACGGTGACGCCGCCGGAAAAGGCGCCCGTGAACGACGCGACTGTGGTTCCGCCGATCAGTGCGAGCACCAGGACGAGCCCCAGTGTCCACCACCACGGATGAACGCGCGTATCTCCGAGTTGCATCAACACCACGGACTCCGCACCGACTTCGGGTTGAGCACCATATGACCTCCAGCAGCAATCTAAAGATTGTTGACAGTTGCCACCAATGAATAGTGACATCTGTCAACATAGGGAACGTGGGACAGCTTCGTCAAGATGTGGAATGCCATCTGGCCTCAGGCCGTAGGCAACTGCCGTCGGACGACGAAAATGCCACTGGGCACTACGTATTCCATAGACCGATTGAGTATCCCGGGAACCCATGCGCGGCACAGACACTGCATCGCTGGGTGAGGTGAGCCCGTCGTAGTGGTCCAGCCGTTGTGGGACTCTGATGCCCGGTCTGCAGGCAAGGAAGAATCGACAACGACGTGGCATCGAACAAGCGCCGGCGGCACACGCCGGACCAGATCACCCGCAAGCTCGCCGAGGGCAACAAACTCCCGGCCTCAGGGCAGGAGCTGGCCGAGGTGTGCCGGCACCTGGAGATCGCCGAGTCGACCTGGCATCGCTGGCTGGCTCAGTACGGCGGCATGAAGGCCAACGAGGCTAAACGGCTCAAAGAACTCGAGGCCGAGAACGCCCGCCTGAAGAAGCTGGTGGCCAACCAGGCCCTCGACATCGACATGCTCAAGGACATCTCGGCGGGAAACTTCTGACCCCGAACCGCAAGCGCCGCGCTGTCGAGGTGCTGCGCGAGCGGTTCGGGGTATCGCAACGCCGCCGCAAGAAGCGGCTGACCGGTATCGGTGTCGCCGTCGGCGCGATGTCACCGATCCGCCCGAACGTGATCTGGGCGATGGACTTTCAGTTCGACACCACCGCCGATAGCCGCACCATCAAGATGATCAACGTCATCGACGAGTACACCCGCGAAGCCCTCGCGATCCACATTGATCGGTCCATCGACGCCGACGGCGTCATCGATGTCTTTGGACCGCCTCGCCGCCCAACACGGAACGCCGCACTACGTCCGCTTCGACAACGGTCCCGAATTCGTGGCCCACGCCGTCAGTGATTGGCGCCAATTCAACAGTGCCGGATCACTTTTCATCGATCCCGGCTCACTGTGGCAGAACGCCTGGAACGAATCGTTCAACGGCCGCCTGCGTGATGAACTGCTCAACGCATGGCGCTTCGACTCGCTGCGCGAGGCCCGCGTGATCATCGAAGACTGGCGCCGCGATTACAACGCCAACCGACCTCACTCCGCCCACGGAGAGCTCACCCCAGCCGAGTTCGCTCTACAGTGGACCACGACCCACCAACCCCACGCCGCATAGCGACTGGACCACCAAATGGGCCCCTCTCACCAGTAGAAACGATGCCCTTGGGGCAACAGTCAACCCGCAGCGATAACCGTGAGAGCAATCGCCTATCGCGCTTGACCGTGCCCCAAGGGCACGCTCTACCTTTCCCCGCATGAACGCAGAACCTCCGTCCTCGGGGCCTCTCGGACATGCAGTCGCAGCACCGGCATCGGTGCGGGCCAAGCGCAGTATCGCACCCGACTTCGCCCGCGGCCTCATGCTTGTCCTCATCGCAGTGGCGAACGTGCCCTACTTCATCCTCCACCGTCCACACGGCGTCGCGGCACACTCCGCGGAAGGGTCGTGGGCAGACCGAGTTGCGCAAACCCTGGCAATCGTCGGTATCGACAGCCGCGTCTACCCGATGTTCGCCTTCCTCTTCGGCTACGGCATCGTCCAGATGTACACCCGGCAACTCGCCTCCGGCACCGACCCCAAGGACGCCCGTAGGGTCCTCCGCCGGCGCCACTGGTGGATGATCGCCTTCGGCTTCGTCCACGCCGCGCTGCTGTGGTTCGGCGACATCATCGGCGCCTACGGCATCGCCGGTCTGCTCCTGGTCTGGCTCTTCCTCGACCGCCCGGACCGCACCCTGAAAATCTGGATCGGCATCTTCCTGGTGATCCCCACACTGCTGACCATCGGATCACTCACCGCCGGACTCCTCGGATTCTCGGCACCGCCCAGCACAGGCACCGGCGCAGCCGCAGGCCCCGAACGAATCAACGAAACCACCGGATACCTCGACGCCGTCCTGGCCCGGATCGAAGGCTGGGCCGTCTACATCCTCCCCGCGGCACTGTTCGGATTCATCATCCTCCCCACAATCCTCCTCGGCATGCTCGCCGCGCGCCACAAGATCCTCGACCAACCGCGGAATCACGTCGCCCTCCTCAGGCGCGTCGGGTGGATCGGCATCACCGTCGGCGTAGTGACCGCGCTACCCCTCGCGCTCCTCAACCTCGACGCCCTCGGGATCAGCCGCGAAGACAACTGGATCCTATTGCCCCTGCACACACTTGGCGGACTCTTCGGCGGACTCGGCTACGTAGCGATGTTCGGCCTGATCGCCGTCCACCTCGAGAACCACCGCGATCGACAACGCGCAGGGTCGTTCCCGTGGGCCGTACAGGCACTAGGAAAACGATCGATGAGTGGCTACATGTTCCAATCAGTAGCCTTCTCCCCCGTCCTCGCCGCATGGGGCCTCGGCCTCGGCAGCCACCTCTCCAGCTGGTCCGCGGCCCTCTACGCAATAGCTGTCTGGGGCCTGAGCGTGTTCCTCGCGACCAGGCTGGAACTAGCGGGCCGGCGCGGCCCCGCAGAATGGCTCCTCCGAAAACTCGCCTACCCCAAACCCACGCTGGCCCCGTAGCCGGGCATAGTGAGTGGGTCTGCTCCTGGTGCGTCGCACACCCAATGCTGCATCGCCACCTCTGGTCTTCGGGGGACTGTGGATTTATCGGTGTTTCTGGCCTGACACGCTGAGGATGCTCGGCGAGGAAGGTGCCGTGATGACGACACTGGATGATGTGGCGAAGAAGAAGTCGGAGCCTTCTGCTGAGCAGCAGGCTGCGCTGGAGTTGGTGCGGCTGGCTCAGGAACAGGGGCTGTCGCTGACCGGTCCGGACGGGCTGCTTAAACAGCTGACCAAGACGGTGCTCGAGACCGCGCTCAGCGAAGAAATGACTGAGCACCTGGGCTATGAGAAACACGACCCGCCCGAGGCAGGGACGGGCAACATCCGTAACGGCACCCGCGCCAAGACGGTGTTGACCGATACCACTGGCACCGTCGAGATCGATGTGCCGCGTGATCGTGAGTCGACGTTCGAGCCGCAGATCGTCAAGAAGCGTCAACGCCGGCTCACCGGTGTTGATGAGGTCGCTTTGTCGCTGTGCGCCAAAGGGCTGACCACCGGGGAGATTTCGGCGCACTTCGCCGAGATCTACGGCGCCTCGGTGCCCAAGGAGACGATCAGCCGGATCACCGACAAGGTGATCGAGGAGATGAACGATTGGGCTGCGCGGCCCATTGATGAGACTTACGCGGCCATCTTCATCGACGCGATCTCCGGTGATGGTCCGCGACGGCCAGGTCGCCAACCGACCGTTATACGCCGCGATCGGGGTCACCCTGGCCGGTGAGCGCGACATCCTGGGGTTGTGGGCCGGCACCGGCGGGGAGGGCGCGAAGTTCTGGATGAGTGTGCTCACCGATCTGCGCAACCGGGCGTCAAAGACACGTTCTTCGTGGTCTGTGACGGCCTCACAGGATTGCCCGAGGTGGTCGACAACGTGTGGCCGCAGGCGATCGTGCAGACCTGCATTATTCATTTGATCCGCAACACGTTTCGGGTCACCTACCGCAAGTATTGGGATGAGATCAAGCGGGATGTGAAACCGATCTATACCGGTCAATGCCGCGGCGGCCCGTGCGGCGTTCGACGATCTGACCGAGAAATGGGGGCAGCGGCATCCGGCGGTGATCCGGTTGTGGGACAAAGCCTGTGCGGAGTTCATTCCGTTCTTGGACTACGACGTGAAGATCCGGCGGGTCATCTGTTCGACGAATGCGATCGAGTCCCTCAACGCGCGCTTCCGCCGTGCGATCAAGGCCCGCGGGCACTTTCCCTCAGAGCAGGCCGCGATGAAGTGTCTGTATCTGGTGACGCGTTCCCTGGACCCGACCGGGGTGGGCAGGGCACGATGGATGATGCGGTGGAAGCCAGCGCTCAACGCGTTCGCGATCACGTTCGGCGACCGATTCCCGGCAGCCGAAACCTACTAATAGAAACCGCCGGAAACACCATTAACGCGATAGCCCCGCCCGGCGCGGCACGCGGATCGTCGTGGAACGGCACTCCAGGTGTTCCGCGTGGCAGAGCTGCAGTCGGTCAGAGGTGAGCCGGAAACAGTTTCCGCTTCACTCGGAGGCGGTGTGGGCGCCGGGTCCGACTACTGCCGTCGTTCAGCGAATACGATCATCGTGCTCAACGGAGAACACTGTCCGCCCCGAAGGTCGTGGTGCGCCTGCTGCGATCCAGGCGGCCAACTCGGTCCAAGGCTTGACAATTAGCTCGCCGAACTGAAGTTCGCGGTCCGCTGCAAGGTATGCCATCTCCTTGGCCAGTTCGGGTTCCGAACCGAGAAAGAAGCTCGTGATCGCTCGGTCGGATGTCGCGGGGTCCGCTACGAAGGCGCCAAAGGGGAAGCGTTCATCGGCTCCGGCAGCGTGTCCGAGGGCGATGACCGTTCCCCCGCGATCGAGCAGCGCATAGGTCTGGACAAGGTGCTGTCCGCCGATCATGTCAATCGCGCCGTACACCCCCGCATTGACTGAGGCCAGGGTCGTGTGGGTTTCGTGCGCGCCGAGGCGACGGAGTTCCGTATGTTGCGACCGGTCGCGTGCCACGGCGATGACAACGGCTCCTGAACGCACCGCGAGCTGCACGGCAAACCGACCAACCGCGCTAGTGGCACCGACAATGAGTAGGCGTCTCCCGAGGAGCGAGCCGAACCGCCGCACGGCGCGCAACGCGCTCGTCGCCGGCACCGGCAAGGTCGCAAGCTGCTCCCATGGAGCGTCGGCGGGAGCCACGGCAGTCATTGCATGAGGCACTGCCCGCCGTTGCGCCCAGCCCCGGGCGGCCAGCCCAAGAAACACGACGCGTTCACCAACGCTCGGCCCATGCCCGTCGGCGGCGGACTGCAGGACAATCCCACTGCCGTCCCACCCCGGTATCGAACCCGGCGGCGCCGCAGTCAGCGCGACGAGGTCCCCAGGGTTAGGCGCGAACGCCTCAACGCGCACAACCAGTTCGTCCGGCAACGGCGCGGGCTCATCCACCTCGCGCAGAAGCAGCCCACCAAGTGGTCCTCTGCTCGTCGTCCATGCCAGCACGTTGATCTCCCTCATTCGTTCCTGTCGTCTTCGCTGAAAGTCAACCAGCGCAGCATCAGCCACATTCCAGACACCGCAATAGAGCCATCTCTCCCTGGGACATGGAGTTCGTTGTCCACTTGCCCCGACAACTAAACGACGTCAGGCAGTCGACGCTGCTGGGGCTTCTCGCCGGCGTGGGCGCGGACGGCGGCCCGACGTCACCGGCACCGTCGACCTCTCCCCCCGTGACTCAGTTGGTGGAGCGCCGCTCTTCTGCAGTCACCGAACGTCAGATCTCACACCGATAGGCGGATCCCAGTCAGCCGCGGTGACATTGCAACTTCGGAAGCCCCAACAGCACCCTTCAGGTGCCAGGTCGAGAATGTCTCGCGATCGCGCGATCACAGTCAGTCCGACGTGCGGCGCCGATCAGCGAAAGTGAGTGTGCTCGGACGCTCAGGCGTTCATGGCGTTTTGCACTCCTGCGCCGTCTTGTGCGGATTCCTCGGAGATGATCTGGACCAGACCCGAGCTGCCGTCGATCTCGACCGCTGTGCCCGTAGGCAGTAGCGTCATCGCACTGGGTACGGCGGTGACGGTTGGGATGCCGTACTCACGGGCGAGGATTGCTCCGTGACTGAGCGTGCCGCCGGTCTCAGTGATCAGGCCAGCTAACAGCGGGAACACAGAGGTCCAACCCGGGTCAATGGTCTTCGCGATGAGCACGTCACCAGCGGTGATGTCGGCAAGGTGGGACATCTCAGCGATGCAGCGTGTTCGACCGCGTGCGACACCTCTGGACACACCGATTCCGCTGATTCCGCTGCCATCACTACTAGAGACCGCGTCACCCTCGGCGACCTCTCCTTCGGTCTCGATGTCATCGAACAGGTACGTCGCGGACATTCGACTCCGGTAGGTCAGGTAGTTGCGCCGACGCACTTCCAGGTCCGTTCGGTCGATAGGATCTGCGTCCCCTGCCTCTGTAGCTACTGCGGAAAAGAACTCCTCACCCAGGAGCAAGAAAACATCGTCGGCACTGTCCAGGAGTCCTCGATCAGCCAAGCGACGGGCTTGTTCGAGGACCAGTGCACGGAGATGGGCGATGAGGTAGTCGAGATAGTAGCGCTGGTTTTCCCGGTAGACGGTGAAGGTTTGCGTGCGCTGGCACACCCATTTCAGAATCTTCACGCGGAGTGATCCAACCGGTTTGCATTTGATCCGCGCGACCGCCGTCTCGAACGCCTCTGTGCGGCGCGCCTCGGCCTGCTGCTCGGCCAGACGTGGATCTGTTGGTGCGGTGTCGCCGGAGATTTGCGCGCGGATCAATCCTAGGACGCCTTCAGGCTCGTCACTCCATCGTGGTGAGGCAATCTCTCGACTGGAAGAGCGGTGGCCGTGATTGAGTAGGAATGTCTGGAAGGTGCCAACAAACGGAGCTGCTTGAAATGAGTCCTGGATTTGCGCCCACGTCTGTTGGTTGCGGAGGGCGCTCAACAATTGCGGGTCGCTGCGCGCCTGCATGGCGAGTTCCCAGATCTCGGTGTTGATACGAGCCGTGTACGTACCTGGCAGACCGCTGATCAGGGCAGTGTAGAGCTGCCCGTCGTCGTCGGCTTGAGAGGAAAGCAAGCTAACCAATAGGCCGTGCAGGAGATGATTGTGAAAAGCCATGCCCCATCGAATGATACGGAAGTGTTGTTCGGCCAACGTATCGACTTCGTCGACTTGCCTGCGCCATTCGGTGAGACTTAGTGCTGAGTAGTCTTGGCGCAGCTTGGGGACGATATGAGTGTCGATCGTCGCACAATGCTGTTGCATCGCCTGCAGGTTGGCCTGAGCTGATCCACGTCCATGGTCTCGGTATGGAGCCAAGGCGTAGCCGGCGGCCAGTAGCGGTTTCCAAGGTTCGGCGTTGATGCGGGCCATCCACATCGGCGTGAAGAGACTGCCAAAGAGTTGTTCGCGCATCGCTTTTGGGAAGGCACGTGCCATTGCCGCGGCATACTGCCCGTTCATATACATGTACCCGTTGACGAGTTTGAACGGTTCGAGGTTGACGATGTCGTTTCTGCCTTGCATGAGTGGCATCTCGATGAACATGGGAATGTTCATCCATCGAGCGGTCAGTGCCGCTGACAGCGGCAACGCGTACTCGGACTTGTACTCATCGCCCCACTTTCGCGACCACACATTGTCCGGCTCGGCCTTGGGCAGATTGGTAATGGCGCGATCCTGCAGTGAGTACACGCGGCCGTCCTCGATAGCCCACTCGAGATCGCGCGCCTCGCCGATCCCTTTCTCGACACGCCGGGCGATTTCGTAGAGTGCTGCCAGATCGGTCTCGTTGAGCGTGGATTGGCATTGGCGTTCGGGCTCGACCTCGCGATCGTGCAGGTGGGTGTCATACACAGATTCGAGGGTTTTGGTCGCAATGCGTGTGGACCGTATGTGCCCCGTCGAGCGTTCCAAGACATAGTGGTCGGGATCGACTTTGCCCGAGACGATCGACTCGCCGAGGCCCCAAGCGGCATCGATCACGATCTCATCGGCAAATGGGCGCTGCGGGTTGGCCGTCAGCAGCACACCGGCAACCCGTGGCCGAACCATCCGTTGCACCACAAGTGCAATACCGCCCTCTGAACCGATCTGGCGTTCACCGCGATACACGTCGGCGCGGCTGGACTCGTGCGCTTGCCAGCAGTGGCGAATCGCCGCGCGCATCTCTTTGAGACTTGCTACGCCGAGCTTCGTTTCGTATACACCGGCGAAGGACGCGTCCTCGAGATCCTCAGCGACTGCGGAGCTGCGAATCGCCCACACTGCGTCGGGGTGCACGGCAGTGGTCGCGTCCCACCACTGTTCTATTTCTTCTAAACACTGCTTGCGGGTCGCCATATTTTGGGACGCCGTCGCCGGGATCACCCATGCCTCAGGCACGGTCAGCCCGGCGCTCAGCAGCCGAACCAATCCGGCAGCTTTCCCTCCGACCTGATCGATAGGCGCATCACTGCTGGACGTCAATCGTTTGATCATCTGACCTTCCCCTTCAGGGCATTCGCCAACACCGGTGCGAGATCGGGTATGCGCTGCAGCGTTCCGCGCCAGCCGGCATGCCAGGCGTGTTCCATGACGCCGACGCCGGCGTGCCGGACACCGTCGATCGAGGTTTCGAATCGTGCCGGGGTTTCCTGGATCAGCAATCCCTGCTTGGCTAATGGGACCTGCGCCAAGGCGGAGGCCCGCACGACGTAGGTTTCACCGTCGACGTCGGTGAGGACTAGCCGCGCGGCCCGCGGCACCTGCGGGATGCGAGTCCATTCGTAGTCGACCTGCACCGCGGTCAGCGGCCGGTTCACGCCGCCCCGATGTACGAATCCGGTCGGCGTGGCGGTGGTCCCGTGCAGCAGTGTCGCGTTGAACCCGAAATGCGGCCCGAAGGAGGCGGTCACCCACTCCCAGCCGGTGATGGCACCCCATTCGCGGACACCCCAGGATTTGTCACGTTGACCGAACCCCTCGATGTCGTACTGTGCGGCACCCACACGGATACGACCGGTCACCGTGCCGGGCTGTTCGAAATGGTTGGCCGCCACCGGCTCGCCGGCCGCCGATCCGTACGTCGTCGGACCGTCGTGGTAGTCGTATGGTGCGGACAGCGCTGTCCAGGTGAGATCGATCTCGTTGCGCCCTGACAGGTGAATATTCCACCGCTTCAAGGGTTCTCGCATCGAGAAGGACAGCGCGCCCGCCCTGATGCCGAATTCTGCTGAATGCGTAGCCTGGGCGTCGTACGGCAGACCGACACCCGGGTAGAGGTATTCGAGCCTGCCGTCACGGACCGTGAACAGCGCACCGTCGACGCGGCCGGCGTGTGGGTTGAACCCGATGCGGGCCAGCCCGAAGTAGCGGCCCTCCAAGTCTGCCCAGTTGAAGTAATAACTCTCCTGCCAGGCCGACTCCGGTCCCGGCGCATGGAGCTGTTCGTCAGCCGCTGCGATCACCAGCCACCCCTTTATTAGTTGACAGTTGTCACCATAGCAATTTGGTGACAACTGTCAACTTAATCTCGGGGTTTACGAAGGCCGTCGATGATGACGTCCACGGTTAGATAGGCCAGCTTCAACGCCGCTTGCGAGTTGCTCTTTGATCCGCGCAGATCCTCGGGGACGCTCGCCAATCCCCCGATTCCCCAGGTGGTGAGGAAGAAGTAGACAGTGCCGATAGCACCGGCCCGCATGACTCCACTGTCCTGCAGTTGCGCCAACAACGCCGAGCTAAGGGCTCGGGTCGGCGCGATGTAGCGCTCCACCATGTAGTCGAAGCGCGGGCCCGGGTGGGAGCTCTCCTGCTGGATGATCCGCGCCAGGGCCGGCCGCTCAAGTGTGATGCGTGCATAGCTGCGCATCACACGTCGTAACTGGTCCAGCGGTTCCTGCTCGGGACGCAGACCGGAGGCGGCCAGGGCGCTAGACAGCTGCATAAAGCCGTGGTCGACGGCCGCTTCCCACGCCGCCTCTTTCGAGGAGTACCGCCGGTGGATCAGATTGTGACTGATACCCAGATGGCGGCAAAGCTCACGCAGGCTGGTTCCCTCGTAGCCCAGATCGGCGAACGCATCCAACAATCGGTCGAGCAGGTCAACTTCAGCGATGATCTTGGGGCGCGCCATGACGCCAGCGTATTGCCCTGCCAGAACCTTATTTGCGCTAGCTCACGAATCAGCAGCCGTGGCCGGCCTCACGGAACGGTGATGAGACCTCGCCGCCGTCGAGATGCAGCGAACATTGACAAGACACGCGTGGCTACTTTGACCGTGTCGCAGAGGCTTGTCCATTTCCGTTGCAGATCTTGAATCCCGGTTTTGCGGAGCATGGTCTCGCCACCGATACAGCGTCACCTCGGCGAATTCCTTTAGTCGGCGCCACGTCAAGCGATCCGACGGCCGACAGTCATAAAGGAGGACTTCGGGATTCGGGCGCACGGCATCATTTTCGGCTCGCCACTACGCAGAACACACACGTTGTATCCGGTGGACAACTTGTGGCGGCAGTGCGGCTCTGCCGGGTGAGCAAGCGCTCCTCGGCGCTCACGTGCGGCGTGCGACCCACACGGCGCGCTCAGTGCGTACTGCAAGGTCATCGCGACCCAGGATGCTGTGTGGGCCTTCGATGTCGAGCAGCTGATCCATCGCAATGAGGTCATCGACCGAGAGCGCGTCGGCCGCGGCCCTGCGCATACCGCGGAGACTGTGGAGTGCGTAGCGGCCTACCGCCTCGGATCGGGAGTGCTCGATGTTGACGGTGATCGTGCGTTCAACTTCGACGGTGAATCCGGCAGCGGTGAGCCTGGGCCCCCAGTCGGCACCCCGGTGGGGTAATTGGCCGGCGTGGCGGCGGTCAATCGCGCTGTGGCAGCGCGTCTCTAGGCCAGGCTGGCCCATTGGGGCATCATCGGGCAGAAACCGGGGGAAGCCGGCGAGTTCGACAACGGCGAGGAGTCCGCCGGGGGCGAGAGTGTCATGGACCCGGCGCAAAGTGTCGTCGGGATCGGCCATGTGGTGCAGGGCGGCCGACGCCCACACCAAGTCCGGTTCGCCGAGGTTCGGCCATGTCGCGTTGAGATCGGCCTGAACGGTGCTTACGCGGTCGGCCACTCCAGCTTCGCAGGCCCTTTCTCGCACGCGCCGCAGGTGACTGACCGCGGAGTCTACGGCGGTCACGTGCGCCTCAGGGAAACGTGCGAGCAGGGCGAAGGTGCCCGCGCCTGTCCCGCAGCCCAAATCCAGGATCTGGTGAGGGCACACGTTGACGGGCAGCAAAGCGGTGATGGATGCGGTGTGCTCGGCGAGTAGTTCCGCGTCGAGGTCGAGGATTTCCGCCTGGTCCTGGACCCCACACCGATCTGCGCCGTGAGCGCCGCGGTCATGCGCGGATAACGTCATGCGTCGACGGTAAGTCGAGGCATGCGCTTCATGCACCACGTCTTGCGCGGCCGGCAAGGCGAAGGTTGCTCGAGCCGACAGATGCGC
Source organism: Mycobacterium sp. DL99 (assembly GCF_004762045.1). Classification (GTDB taxonomy): domain Bacteria; phylum Actinomycetota; class Actinomycetes; order Mycobacteriales; family Mycobacteriaceae; genus Mycobacterium. Next base: position 448,112 of record NZ_SJOM01000007.1, on the reverse strand, counting down.
AAGTAGTCAGGAATACAAGCGGGCGATCCGATCACCCTGGCCGTTGTTCCCTGCGGTCGTCTCCTTATCGGATTGGTGCGCCCGGCGGGCGTCGCGGTCGAAGATGCCCAAGATCTCACACGGTCCACCCTCGGCGCCGATCGCGTGCGGCAGCATGGTGGGAAACTCGGCGGCCTCGTTGGTTTCCACCCGTAAACGACGGTGGCCGAGCATCAGCACCGCGGTGCCGGACAGGACAACGAGCCACTCTTGCCCCGGGTGAGCACGCATGCGTGCGGGATTCTCCGGGGGCGGGTTCGTCATGCGCATGCGTACCACGGTCATGCCGGAATTCGCCTTGATCGGCCACCGCATTACCCCGTGGGCCGCATCGACCGTCGGGTGAGAGATCACGTCGTCGGCCTCGGTTTCGACCAACTGGTCCAGCGAAGTGTCCAGGGCTCGAGCGATCGTGACAAGTTGGTCCAGGGCGAGGCGTCGTGAGCCCGTCTCGATGCGACTAAGCGACGACGGACTAAGTCGTGCCCGGGTGGCCAACTCATCCAAGGACCAACCCTGCGCAACACGCAGAGCGCGAATGCGTTTGCGCACCAGGCTGTCCAGATCACCACTTTCTTGCGTCATAGGCATGATCATATGTCGATATGGCAAGGCGTGCCTACGCTCATCACATACCGACCGGCGACCGGTCTGGACCCCAACTAACACGAGAAAAAGGGTGGGACGACGCCTGTGACAACTGCCGACAGAGTGATGGACCTGCTGCCGGGTGATGTGGTTGACGCCGTGGTGATCGGCGGCGGGGCCGCAGGCCTTAGTGGCGCATTGATGCTGGCCCGCTTGCGCCGCTCGGTCATCGTGATCGACTGCGGCACTCCCCGCAATGCACCCGCCGAGGGCGTGCACGCCCTGCTCGGCCTGGACGGCACACCGCCGGCGGAACTGCTGCGCCGCGGCCGCGAGGAAGTGCGGCGCTACGGCGGGCGAGTCGTAGCCGGCGAGGTAACCTCCGCCGCCCCGGATGCGCCCTCAGCGGAGGGAGATCCGCGCTTCACCATCACGCTCTCCGACAGTCGATCCGTGCAGGCGCGCCGCGTGCTGGTCGCCACCGGACTGCGAGACAAACTCCCCGACATCCCCGGACTGGCCCCGCATTGGGGCAAGGGCGTCGTGCACTGCCCGTTCTGCCACGGGTGGGAGGTACGCGATGAACCCATCGGCGTCTTGGCAGGAGGTTCGGGCTCGATCCTTCACGCGCAGCTGTTCCGCCAGTTGACCGAAGACCTCGTGTACTTCACTCGCGGCACCGAGCTGGACGAGGACACCCGTGCTCGATTCGCCGCCCGCGGTATCCGCGTCGTCGACACCCCGGTCGCGGAGATCCGGTCCGACGAGACGGGCATCACGGGTGTGCGGCTCACCGACGGACAGGTCGTGCCCCGACGCGTCGTGTCGGTACTCACTTGGATGCAGGCCCGCACCGACGGTCTCGATGGCTTGCGGCTGCCGATGGCGGATCTGCCGGGCGGCATGGGCCGCGGCTTGGTCACAGGAATGGCAGGAACCACCGATGTGCCGGGTGTGTGGGTCGCCGGCAACGCCACTGATCTTGCTGCGCAAGTCGGCGCGGCTGCGGCTGCAGGCGCCCTCGCTGCCTCGCACATGAACGCCGACCTAGCCATCGCCGACACGAATGCGGCCCTGGTTGCCGTGCGGTCCCGAACCCCTCCCCCCGTTTTAGGGCGGGAGGAGAACAGTAGATGACGCTCCCCTGGCCGCCGACGACCGATGGTGTCGACGAACTAGGAACTCGCACTGGGAAAGTCATCGCGATCGACAGGTCCGATTACGCAAGCGTCGGCGAAGGCATTCGGTGACTCGTCTCGTCAAGCGTGCGTGGATTCCGCTGCTCATAGTGGTTGTCGTCGCGATATCAGGATTCGTGGTCCATCGCATGCACGGCATGTTCGGGTCCGACAACGAGGTCACGCGCCCCGGCGCCGGCCTCGCCGAAGACCCCGAGCCGTTCAACCCCAAAGTTGTGAAATACGAGATCTTCGGGAAGGAAGGCGCCGTGGCGACTATCAACTATCTCGATCTAGACGCCCAGCCGCAGAGGGTGAGGGATACCCCTCTGCCCTGGTCGGTCACTCTCAGCACCACTGCGCCCGCGGCGAGTGTCACGATCGTCGCCCAGGGCGACGGGGACAGCATCGGCTGCCGCATCACCGTCAACGACGAAATTAAGGACGAGAACACGTCCGTAGGCGTAAGTGCTCAGACTTTCTGCCTGGTGAAGTCCGCATGAGCGACAACCGTATTGCCGCCCACCCGGCCATTCCTCGGTTCCTTCGCGTGTTTTGCGTGCCGGTATTGCTGGGATGGCTGGCGCTAACCGCCATTGTCAACGTCGTCGTGCCCCAGTTGGAGGTCGTCGGCCAGGAGCACGCGGTGTCCCTGACTCCAGACGACGCGCCGTCGCTGCAGGCAACGATGCTGGCGGGCAAGGTCTTTGAGGAGTTCGACTCCAATAGCTCGGCGATGATCGTGCTGGAGAGCGAGAAACCACTCGGCGAGGAAGCACACCGCTATTACGACGGCCTGATCAAGAAGCTCGAAGCCGACACCACGCATGTCGAGCACGTCCAGGACTTTTGGGGTGATCCGCTGACCGCGGGGGGCGCGCAAAGCCCCGACGGCAAGGCGACTTACGTCCAGCTCTACCTCGCCGGCAACCAGGGTGAGACGTTGGCCAATGAATCCGTCCAGGCGGTCAAGAACGTGGTAGGCGCTACTCCGCCGCCGCCCGGTTTGAAGGTCTTCATCACCGGACCGGGTCCGATGGCCTCGGCCCAACAGGACGCGGGCGACAAGAGTCTGCAACTGGTTACAGCAGTGACCATGGGGGTCATCGTGTTGATGTTGCTGCTTGTCTACCGCTCTATCGTCACTGTGGTCCTAGTCCTGTTCATGGTGATGTTTGAGCTGATGGCCACCCGGGGCGTCGTGGCATTTCTGGGTTATCACGAAGTGATCGGGCTCTCCACGTTCGCAGTCAACCTGCTTACCTTGCTCGCGATCGCTGCGGGCACCGACTACGCGATCTTTTTGATGGGCCGATATCACGAAGCACGTCGAGCCGGCGAGGACCGCGAAACCGCGTACTACACCATGTACCGAGGGACCGCTCACGTGATCCTAGGCTCGGGTCTGACGATCTCCGGAGCAACCTTCTGCCTCAGTTTCACCCGGTTGCCGTACTTCCAGACCATGGGTGTGCCCTTGGCGATCGGCATGCTCGTCGTAACAGTGGCCGCGCTTACCATGGCACCCGCCCTGCTAACCGTGGCAAGCCGATTCGGCCTACTGGACCCTAAACGCACCATGAAAACCCGCGGCTGGCGCCGGGTGGGCACCGCTGTCGTCCGCTGGCCGGGCCCAATTCTGGTGGCGTCCATTGCGGTCGCCCTAATCGGTCTCCTTGCTCTACCTTCCTACACGACCAGCTACAACGATCGCGCCTACTTGCCTGCCGACATCGAGGCCAACGAGGGCTACGCGGCGGCGGACCGACACTTCTCTCAAGCCCGCCTCAATCCCGAAATGCTCCTGCTCCGAGCCGACCATGACCTCCGCAATTCTGCGGACATGCTCATCGTCGACCGGATCGCCAAGGCCGTCTTCCACCTTCCCGGCATCGCGCGGGTGCAGACCATCACACGACCACTGGGCACACCAATCGAACACACCTCAATCCCATACCAAATCGGCATGCAGGGCGTCACCCAACAGCTGAACCAGTCCTATTCGGAAGGGCGCACCGCGGACCTTCTTGCCCAGGCCGATGACATCTCCAAGACGATCGACATCCTGAGACAACAGATGGAGCTGCAGAAGCAGAACGCCGCAGCCCAAAATGAGCAAACAGACGCCTTTCGCGACATCGTTCCGATCGTGAACGGTTTACGCGACAAGATCGCCAACTTCGACGACTTCTTCCGACCGCTGCGCAACTACTTCTACTGGGAACCTCACTGCTTCGACATCCCCTCCTGTGCTGCCATGCGATCGGTGTTCGATGCCATCGACGGCATCAGCCAACTCTCCGACCAGTTCGGAACTATCACCGCCAGTTTGGACAAGCTTGCTGCCACTCAAACGAAGCTGAATGCCCTGCTTCCGCCCCAAATCGCCAGTCAGGAAGCCAACCGCCACCGGATCCTGACCAACTACGCCACGCAAAAGGGTCTGCAAGACCAGCAAGATCAGCAGGATCAGACGAACGCGATGGGTGAGGCGTTCGACAAGTCCAAGATCGACGATTCGTTCTACCTTCCCCCTGAAGTCTTCGACAATCCCGACTTCAAGCGGGGCCTAAAACAGTTCGTGTCGCCAGACGGAAAGGCAGTGCGCTACATCATCTCCCATCAGGGAGACCCTGCAACCCCTGAGGGCATCACTCACATCGCCCAGATCAAAAATGCCGCGTTCGAAGCGATCAAGGGCACACCTATGGAAACGTCGAAGATCTACCTCGGCGGCACCGCGGCGACCTACAAGGACATGCAAGATGGCACCACATACGACCTGATGATCGCTGCCGTATCCGCCCTCTGCCTGATCTTCGTCATCATGCTGATCATCACCCGCGCAGTCATGGCCGCTTTGGTGATCGTCGGTACGGTGTTGCTCTCGCTGGCTGCTTCGTTCGGATTGTCCGTACTCATCTGGCAACACATCATTGGACTTCAGTTGCACTGGATGGTCCTCGGCATGTCCGTGATCATCCTGCTCGCCGTCGGGTCGGACTACAACCTACTTCTAGTGGCCCGCTTCAAGGAGGAACGCGGGGCGGGGTTGAAGACGGGCATCATCCGGTCGATGGCCGGCACCGGCAGCGTGGTGACATCAGCGGGTCTGGTGTTCGCCTTCACCATGATGACATTCGCGGTGAGCGATCTACGAGTAATGGCTCAGGTGGGGACCACGATCGGCCTCGGTCTACTCTTCGACACCCTGGTGGTGCGGTCCTTCATGATGCCAACCATCGCCGCGCTAATGGGTCGCTGGTTCTGGTGGCCACAGAATGTACGGACCCGACCAGCCCGGCCAGCGAGGCAGTTGGTAGGCGTGGGATCGGCGGGGCGGCACAGCTTAGATGAAGTACCCCAAGGCCAGGGAGCGGAATGAGTTGGCTCAGACGACGGGTGCCGATCCCTGCTGAACCCCGTCGATTTTTGCCAATCATGTTCACACATATGACATTAACGAGCAGGTCACCGCCTTTAGCAGACCCTTGGCGGAGAATCCGTTGGGGCTTGGTCGCTTCCGCGTTGCACGGAACACGGATCGCACAAGGAGATGTCGAGATCGGTGGCCCGCACCCGGGGACGACTGTTGGAACCGGAGTGCGAGGCCGCTCGATCGTCGACGGCATTGCGTTCTATGACCGTTGCGCCCAGACCAGCGCTGATCGGAGCGTTCGAACCCTACCGTCGTGGTCGGTGATCTCACGCTGCGGCACATTGTCATCCACCCTGACCAGACTCCAGCTCTCGTCGAGCACCTTCATCACGTCAGCGGTAGAGAAGAACACGGCTTCCGGCATTTGGCCGCCCGCGAAATCTGCATTGGATGGGTGGTGGCCCACGATCAGCAGCGCTCCGCCCGGACGCACTGCCGCAGCGAGCCGTCGGAACAGAACTTCCCGCTGCGCAATGCCGTGCAAATAGTGCGCCGAAACTAGATCGAAGGCACCCTCTGGCGGCACCCAGACACTCAGATCCGTTTGCTCCCAAGTGATTCGACGCGCAACCTCGGCGCCCGTCTGCTCGGCGTGCACGCGCCCACGCTCTAGTGCGCTGGCGATGAAATCAACCGCACTGACCGTCCAGCCGTGGCTAGCCAGCCAGATGGCATCCAATCCTTCACCGCAACCGGCATCGAGTGCTACCCCCGGCGGCAGCTGCTCGGCAGTACCAGTCAACGTCCAATTGGGTACGGCTGGCCGTCCCTTCGCAGTACGGCGAGCGGATTCCCACCGCTGTTCCCAGAATTCCTGGTCCAGCCCCGGTACCTCGATGCCATGTCGCCGAGCGGTGTTGGTAGCGCGTTCATTCCGTCGGCTTTCCGTCTCAGCTGAGGACAATTTCTCGTTTCGCTCGTTCATCCTCAATCCCATTCAGTAGTTAGGTTTTTCGTTGTTGACGAATGATCGCTTTCAGCGGTTCGCTGAGTGCTCACACTCAATCTGTTTCACTGTACGAACGCAGTGCGAGATAGACGGACTACTTGCTAGACACGCAAAACAGGAACACGTGCAGGTGCCCAGCGAGCAACTCCTGGTTGCATTGCGACGGGCGATCGAGCCGGCCCCTACGTGCGGCCGACAACACTCGGCGAGGGGACCGCGCCGCAACGATGCCGAGCAAGCCCCGAGTGCAGGCCAGTCGATCGGTTGAGCCGACGGTCACGCATCGTTGAGACAAGGGATATTCAGCACCGAAGTGCCCTCACCGGTGCGCAGCAGAAAGTCCGCAATGTCACTGGCACTCGCTTCCTCAGGCAGCCACGCGAGCAGGGATGCGAGATGCTCAGTGAGCAAAGCGGTCTCGCGATCAGGGGTCGCGAACTGCGGATAGACAGCGCCAACGTGTGCGCGGCGGCCAACCGGAGGTACAACGACCAGATTCGGCACTTTCGGCGTCATGCCGACACCCTATGAGTGTCGTGCACGTCGTACGGCTACCCTTGCCCATTCGGCAAGGCAGTACCCGCTAGACATGCCGTACACGCGAATCAGCAAGACGTGCTGACAAGCCGACCTGCCTCCTGGATTCTGCCTACAGGCCGGTTTCAAGCTCCGTTGCCCGGCGAAGGGCGTCCGCCAGTTCTGGTCCGCTGGCCCCGACCGCCCTTGCGCGGGCCAGCAGTTCCCGGGCCAGGTCCTGCTCACCTTGGCGGACCGCCACGTCTGCCCGCAGCACCAGCAGCTTCACCAACTGGACCGCGGTCGGCTCTTCGTCGGTCCGATGCAGAGCCCGGTCAAGGACTTTCACCGCCAAACCCAGGTCCTGCTTGGCATCGGCGTACAGCGAGCCCATGTGGATCGCCCGGTCGAACGAGCCCTTCGGCAACGGCCGATGCTGCTGGTCCTCGCTGATCGGTTGAGCAATCTGGATCGTGTTCCCACCCGGATCGATCATCAGGAACTGTCGCACCCCGTAGCTCATGTCCGTCAACGCACCGACCCGCGGAACCCCGTGCACGGGCACTGCCCCGAAGGCATCCTGCAGGCCCTCTGTGAAGAGCGCATAGAGCAGGTCGACGTCATCGGTATCGACTAAGCAGCCATGCGCGGAAGTCATCGGATCGAGTTCCTTGTCTCCGTAGAAGTTCAGCTCGATCCCTCCACGCCTCACACTCAGAAATTGGTATGGCGCCGCCTGTTGGAACGTGATCTCGAACCACAGCGCTGTGTAGAAATCGGCCACCGGCTCGATCGCCGGGGCCATCAGCCTTGGAATCGTCTTCTCCGTCATGCGTCCCGAAGGTAGACAACGACCTCTGTGCACGCCCATGAATGTGAGAACCTCAACTTCCCCTGGTCATAGGCAGCGCAGTGCTATCTACAGGCCGCCGCCACGGCCGACCACGACGTCAACGGTCGATCGACCGACTTGAGCAGGACGGCGAATACCGCAGTCCCCTAACACAATTGGCCGGGCTCAAAAGAACATCACTCGGTGAGCTTTTCCGACGGCACCTACCCCATCGAATAACATGCGCGCGTCGACGAATCGCGGTGGTCGCGGGCGCTGGAACGTATCAGGTGCAAGGACTGCTACACACCCGATCCGGACTTGGAAGCGCTACTAGCTCGGTACTCCTGGCAATCAAATCAAAGGGCGACGGGCTCAACGACATCGGTCACGGAATCGACTTTCAGTTCTTCTACCAACGGCTTGACGTGGGTGACCACGGAACCCGCCGTTTCTCTGCTCGTCGCTGATTTCGTTGGTGACGAGCCGTTTTACTACATCTCTGGCGACGATATCCTCATCGATACCCCGACCACCTCCACGCTGTGCAATGTCGCCGAACAGGTAGACGTCGGAGGCAGCGGACTCGTCACCCGCGCATGTGACCCCACTGAGGCTGTAACTCGCTGACGGGTTCTGACGGGGGCTGTTCGGAAGTTGAGCCCGGATCTGTGGCAAGCGAATGACCCTCAGCAGCCAACTCACGCCGCGCTATCGATCCCCGTTCCATAAGTTCTACTAATCCAGCTGAAGAATCATTAGCTGTACTTGATCACCGCACGTCCATAGCCTCAAACGCATGGCTTCACCCGTCCTCGTCGGATTCCTCACCACCATGGCGTTGATCGCCGCGATCGGCGCGCAGAACGCCTTCGTGTTGCGTCAAGGCATCCGTGGCGAGCACATCGTCGCCGTGATCGCGGTGTGCACCGTCTCCGACCTGATCCTGATCGCCGCGGGCATCGCCGGCGTCGGCGCCCTGATCACCGCGCATCCCGACGCCATGACGGTGGCGAAGTTCGGGGGCGCGGCCTTCCTGATCGGCTACGGCGTCCTCGCCGCACGCCGCGCCTTCCGGCCCTCGACCCTCAACCCGTCCGAGCGCACCCCGGCCCGACTGGCCGAGGTACTGGTCACCTGCCTGGCGCTGACCTGGCTGAACCCCCACGTGTACCTGGACACCGTGGTGCTGCTCGGCTCACTGGCCAACGAACACCGGGAGCAGCGGTGGCTCTTCGGTGCGGGCGCGGTGGCCGCGAGCGCAGTGTGGTTCACCGGCCTGGGCCTGGGTGCGCGACGGCTGGCCGGACTGTTCGCCACCCCGATGACCTGGCGCATCCTCGATGGCGTCATCGCCGTGATGATGATCGCGCTCGGCGTCAGCCTCGCGGTGTCCTGAGCACCGGTCGCCGTCACCTCAGCGCGGTCAGAATTCGTCGGGCGAGTGTCGATCGGATTCTGGGCATGCGACAGAATTACGAGGTGAGTCCCATGTTCCGCCGTGAACCGCCCCCGGCGCCGCATCCCATGGCGGACGCTCCAGCCTGGTTCACCTCCGCGCTGGGACAGGCACCAGAGCACTCCACGATCGACGTCGACGGGTGCCCGATTCATGTGCGCACCTGGGGTAACCCGGACAAGCCCCCGCTCGCGTTCGTCCATGGCGGTGGAGCCCACTCCGGCTGGTGGGATCACATCGCTCCGTTCTTCGCCCGCACCCATCGGGTCATCGCGCCTGATCTGAGCGGGCATGGCGACAGCGGAACGCGCACCGAATACGCGCTGTCGATCTGGGCCCGGGAAGTTCTCGCGGCGGCGGAAGCCTCGGGATCCTCGGCGCGGCCCACCATCGTCGGTCACAGCATGGGCGGCTGGGTGGGCGCCTCGGCCGCCACCCGCTACGGCTCGCAGATCGACAGCATCCTGGTCATCGATTCGCCGCTGCGCGACCGCGCACCGGAGGAAGTGCCACTACGCAACCGTCGCCGGGACACGGCCGGATACCCATCCGAGGAAGACATCCTGGCCCGATTCAGGGCCGTGCCGAAGCAGGACGTGACGCTGCCCTACATCGGTCACCACATCGCCGTGGAATCGATACGCAAGACCGACGACGGGTGGGTGTGGAAGTTCGACCCCGACATCTTCGGCGGCCACCTGCTCGACGAAACGTCCGCCGATGAGGAGATCCTGGAGAAAGCCTTTGCCCGAATCCCTTGCCGGGTTGGGTATTTGCGTTGCGAACGCGGAGTGGTCCCGCCCCCGATGGCCGACCAGATTCGCTCGATGCTGCAACTGCGGGGCCCATTCGTAGAACTCGCCGAGGCCGGTCACCATCCCATGCTGGATCAGCCCCTGCCGCTGGTGGCGACGATCCGGACCCTGCTGGAGTTCTGGTCGATCACCTGAGCAGGTTGCCCCGCCGAGGTGTCTGTCACGTCATCGCGCCCCGGTAGGCTGCCGGAGCGGATACCCATGCGCGATCGGAGGTCCGATACCCGTGCTCGACGCCGACGATGTGCGCAGCATCGCACTCTCTTTCCCTGAGACCACCGAGAAGGAGCGCTGGGGCCATCCGACCTTCGACGTGGCGGGCAAGATGTTCGTCACCGTGCCCGACGACGAGACCTCATTTGCGGTGCGCTGCCCCCGGTTTGACCGCGAGGAACTGATCGCCGCCGAACCGCACAAATTCTGGGTCCCCCAACACGAGGCCGCCTCGTCCTGGGTGCGGGTCCGGTTGGCTGAGCTGGAGGATCGGCGAGAGCTCCGCGATATTCTGCTCGACTCCTGGCGGCAAGCCGCGCCCAGCCAGCTGACCGAGTAGCTACGTGCTGCCGGGCGCACCGGCTCAGACTGGGGCGAACCGACCGGCCCAGGGCATCGCCTGCTCGAGCTGGGCTCCTAGCTTGAGCAGCAGCGCTTCACCGGCAAGCGGCGCGACGAACTGCACACCGAGCGGCAGACCTTCCGCCGTCCAGTGCACGGGTAGCGAGATCGCTGGGCGGCCAGTGATATTCGCCAGTTGCGTGTAGGGCACCCAGCCCAGGTTCTTGTCCACCATGTCGTCGACGATCTTGGTGTAGCGCAACATGCTTGCGGTACGGGTCTTGATCAGCGCATCGGCGGCACGCTGCAGCACCACCGGCAGATCGAACTCGCCGATCCGCGGAGGCAGGGTGGCCAAGCTGGGCGTCAACAGCAGGTCGTAGGACTCGAAGAACGTGCTCAGCCGCCGCGTGTGTTCGTGGCGCCGCTGCACCGCATCCAGATAGTCGACACTGCTCGCGGAGCGACCGAGCGCCGCCATGATGAGCGTGTCACGTTCGAAAGAGGCGTCACCCGCGCCGGTCAGCCGCTTGGCCTCGGCGACCTCCCATGCGCTGTAGACGAACCAGGTCAGCAGGAAGTCGCGAGCAAGCGCGGCGTCGTCGAAGGGCGCTTGAGGCAGTTCCTCGACATGGTGGCCGAGTTCGGTCAGCACGGCAGCCGTTGCCTCGACGGCCGCGTACGCCTCGGGGTGTGGTGCCGGGTTGATCGCCGTCGGCACCCGCAGCCCGATCCGCAGTTTTCCGGGATCCGCCCCCACACACGACGCGAACGGCTCAGCGGGCAGGCCCGGCACGTACGGCCCCCATGGTTCGCCGCCGCTGAGGACGTCGAGCATCGCCGCGGTGTCGCGAACCGTCCGGGAGACGACGCCTTGAACGGCCGCGCCGTGCATGGATTCCCCGGTCGCCGGACCCGACGGCGTCAGCCCACGGCCCGGCTTCAGCCCGACAAGTCCGCAACTGGCCGCCGGAATGCGTATCGATCCGCCGCCGTCATTGGCGCCGGCGCAGGGCACGATGCCCGCTGCAACGGCGGCCGCAGATCCTCCCGAACTGCCGCCCGGCGACCTTGCCAGATCCCACGGGTTCCGGGCCGGCCCCCAGACCTCAGGCTCGGTGATTCCCTTCGCCCCGAACTCGGGGGTGTTGGTTTTCCCGAAGATGACCAGGCCGGCGTCGATCCAGCGCTGTACGACCGTGGCGTGCTCGGTGACGTTCAGCGACATGAGCGCACGTGAACCAGCCGAGGTGGGCAAACCGGCGTAGTCCTGCGCCAGATCCTTGATCAGGAACGGGACCCCGGCGAACGGACCGGTCAGATCGTCCGACGGCGAAGCCGGAACGTCGCGCACGATGGCGTTGATCTTCGGGTTTACCGCCGCTGCCCGTCCCCGGGCCGCGGCGAGCAGCTCCGCCGCCGAAACCCGCTTGTCAGCAACCAGTTTCGCCAAGGATGTGGCGTCGTGCGCACGGTACTCGTCGAAGTCCATCCCACGAACGTAGACCCCGTTGACGTTGCGCGGTGCTCTACCGCCGGCGAGGAACATCGGACCCGCCGTGAGGGGTCGACGCTGCCGAAGAATCCGACTTGGGCAAGCTGGGTACCAAACCGACCCGAGGAGGAGCATCCGTGGACTTCACGACGATCCGGCACGAGCTCGACGACGGGATCCTCACCGTCGTCCTCGATCGCCCGGAGAACCTCAATGCCTTCACCGTCGAGATGGCCGACGAGTTGGAGCGCACCTTCGTGTCGGTCAACGACGACGACGCGGTACGTGCCGTCATCGTGACCGGCGAGGGCCGGGCGTTCTGCGCCGGCATGGACCTGTCGAGCGAGGGCAATGTGTTCGGCCTCGACGAGACGAAGTCACCCAGCCTGGCCGACATGGCCGACCTCGACGACCCCGAGCTTCGGCGGGTCAGGGATACCGGCGGCCGGGTGACCCTGGCGATCTACGCCTGCCGCAAGCCGGTGATCGCCGCCATCAACGGGGCCGCCGTCGGGATCGGCGCGACGATGACGCTGGCCATGGACGCCCGGCTCATGTCCACGAAGGCCCGCTTCGGGCTGGTCTTCGGAAAGCTCGGCATCACACCGGAAGCGTGTTCGACCTGGTTCCTGCCCCGGATCGTCGGCATGCCAACAGCTTTGGACCTGGTGTACCGCTCCGACATTCTCACCGCAGACGCGGCCCGCGAGATCGGGCTGGCGCAGGCCGTCCACGAACCGGACGCATTGATTGCCGAGGCCCGAGCGCTGGCCGACGTGTGGACGCGCGACCGCTCACCGGTCTCGGTCGCCCTCATGCGGCAGATGCTCTACCGGAATTCCGCCGAACCGCACCCGGTCGACGCACACCGGGTGGATTCATTGGCGATGTTCTACACCAGCATCGGTGACGGCCACGACGGCGTGCGTGCCTTCCTCGACAAGCGGCCACCGCAGTTCTCCGGGCGGGCTTCCGATATGCCGCCGTTCTATGAGGAGTGGACCGCCGGCGGGGAAGCCCGCGACTGATCCCCCTCCTAAAGAGGTGCGATTGAAGCGTTGCTGGCGGATTTAGACTCTTGTCCATGGGTGGGGCGTTGCGTGTCAATCCAGACTCGCTGCGCAATGTCGCGCGCGCTCAGGCTGACGTGGGTGAGTTTGTCTCAGGTCTGGCCGCCGGCCAGTCGCTGCATAGTGCGAGCACCGGAGTGTCTGGTCTGCTCAGTGAAGGCGCGTGTCAGTTCGCCAGCTCCCTGGTGGATACCGCGCTGAACGCAGTCCGCGAAGACCTGACCAAGCACTCCGACAACCTGTCAACAGCGGCCGATCGCTACCACCGCATGGACGAGGAGTTCGGGCGTCGCTTACGCAGGTTCGCCCAGTGAACCCCCGCTCAGCGCCACGACCAGCCGCATCCGCGCTGAGGCTCACGTCGTGACGGTGACAATTCCGCAGGTTCAGGGATCGCACCCCGAGACGCTGACCGCATCCGCTACCGAACTTGGCCAGAAGGCAACGGGTTTGGCCGCCCAGATCGATAGTCACCGCGCCAACATCGACGGGTTACGGTCAGGTTGGCAGGGCACTGCCTCTGATGCGGCGATCGCGAAAGCGCAACCGACTTTGGCGCGCATACAACAGATTCACGACGCTCTGAACCGGGCTCAATCCGTCATGCAAGAGGGCGGCACCGCCCTGACTCAGACCCGCACGAGTCTGCTCGGGGCGGTCGACCAGTTGACGGCTCAGGGCTGGCAGGTCGCACCCGACGGCACGGTGTCGGTACGTCCCGGAAGCATGCTGGATGCGTACGCGAAGATGAGTCCGGCCATCGCCACGAAGCTTGAGCAGCTGGCCGCCACGCACTCGGTGGGCCTCAAGACACAGTTGGCGAACTTCGACACCGCCGACCGACAGCTCAACCAGAGCCTTCGCACCGCTGTCGGTGGGCTGAATTCCGCACCGCAGAACTTCGGGCCCGGCGGTCTCCCACAAGCGCCGCCATATGACACCGGCGCCGAGATCCCGGTCGGCAAGAGTACCGAGGAGGTCAACAAATGGTGGGACTCGCTGTCTCCAGAGAAGCGGCGGCAACTGCTCGATGATTGGCCGGAGAAGTTGGGCAACCTCAACGGCGTTCCGATCCAAGACCGCAGCACGGCGAACCTGTCGATCCTGATGCAGGATCTCAATCGTCCCGCCGAGGTGGCCAGAGCACGTGGCGTGACGAAAGAGGAAGTGCTGGCTCACCCCGAAAAATACGGCATGGCTGGGCAGATGATGACCCGCTACAACAACGCCGTCGAAGTCGCCGAGGCCTTGAAGGTGGACGCAGACAACGCCGTGGACGCTAAAGGTCGCACTCCTGAAGTCCTGCTGATGAAGTACGACCCCGAGGCATTCGACGGTGAAGGATCTGCTGCGATCGCGATCGGCAATCCCGATAAGGCCGCGAACACCACCGTGATGGTGTCGGGGCTGACCACCTCGGTGGCCGGCGGAACGCTGTCCGACGGGAACGGGGCGAACGTCTACAACGAGGCGAACAAAGCGGATACGCACAACTCGACAGCCGTCGTGCAGTGGATGGGCTACAACGCCCCGGACCTGGACGCGGACCTGGACACCAACATGGTGGGGGTCAGCGAACCGTTCATGGCCCGCGCGGGGGCGGAGCTTCTGGCCCCCGACGTCAACGCACTCGCCGTGACACACGAAGGAAACCCCGCGCACACCACCGTCATCGGTCACTCCTATGGCTCAACGACGGTCGCCGACGCCGCGGCAGGTTACGGAATGCGCGCCGACGACATCGTCCTCGTCGGCTGCCCCGGCACAGACCTAGCCCAGTCGGCAGCCGACTTCCACCTGCCGCCCGACGGCCACCTCTTTGTCGGCGCGGCATCGACCGACTTCGTCACAGGAATGGGTAGCGAACACGTCAACATCCCCGGAGTCGGCCTCGGCAACGACCCCGCCATGGACGGGTACGGCTCCACCCGATTCCACGCCGAGGTAGCCGGTATCAACCTCGACCCGCTCGACATCCTTGATGAGCACACCTCGTACTTCAACAAGGGATCGGAGTCTCTGTACAGCATCGCCGACATCGTGTCCGGACACGGGAACGACCTCCAACAGCACGGGATGACCGCTCCCCACCGGGGGCAGATACCCGTGTGGCCGTCCCCCCTGCCGTTCCCCCTACCGGGATCACAACCATCGGTGGGGTTCGATCCGGAGCTGGTGCACAAATCCAACAACGACCACTATCACTGAGGTAGTGAGCCGTGGAGACCGAGAGAAGCAGGGCAACGACCATTGACACGCGTATGGATTCGAATCGCCGGAACGCTAGCGGGGCTGCTGTGCCTGGTGGGATGCTCTGGCACCGTGCTTAATCCGATATCCCCCGAGGAGGCGCGCCGCCAGGTCATCGATGTGTCTGGTCAGGTCATTGCCGATCTCGGCGCCGAAGTGGCTGACGCGAAGTTCGGCTACGACTCGTGCAACGACTACGGCAAACCACCGTTCCAAGGCCACAGCAGGCTCAAGTTGTGGATGCCCGGAGCCGACCGGTCGCGTGAGGTTTCATCGGACTCGGTGCTGAATAGATTGCGACAATACGGTTGGCAGATCGATCCCGACTTTCATTCCCACGCCACCACATTCAAGCGCAACGGGGTCGATGTGAGTGTGTGGGTGATACCGCCGCCCGAGCCGGACCAGCCACCCGTTGCTCACGTGATGATCGATGTCTCGGGCGAGTGCCGCGACAACTTCGACCACCGAACCAACCAGACGAACTCATTGTCCGAGGACATCAAGGGAGAACTCGCCTCGGGATGATGTGCCGGGTTCAATCCTCAGGCGGCGCGAATCCCACTGTCGTGTAGGCCTCGTCCGGGATGGCAGCACGGTCTTTGTATATCGACCAGGTGCAGACGGGACTCCCCTGCCCCTGGATCGGCGGGCTGATCACCCGCAGCGGAAAGCCCAGTCGCTCGATGGGGGCACGTTGCTGCAGCTGGCAGCAGTGTGCGCAGTACAGACACACGCCGACGGTGTTCCACGCCCAATCGTGCTGTCGGGTGGTCACCGCGAACTGCGCTGCACCGGAATCGGTTTCGTAGGTGCGCCCGCCCGATCCACATGGGGCGAAGGTGATGACCCAGCGGTCGTGCTCCTCGATGATCGAGAACGAGCCGTCGCGGTCTGGACCGGTGAGATGGCCGCGGGTCGCCTCGAAGATGTCGAGTAGCAGACGCTCTGTTGACTGCTCCCACACCATGGCATCCGGATGGTAGATCCGCGCGGACCGCTCGTACATCTCCGACAGCAAGCTGTTCCAGAGGTCGCCGATAAACGCCTCACCGAGTGCGTTTGACGCGAGATCGAACAGTCCGCAGATGGCATCGCAGGCCGCATCGTGATGTTCCTGCCAGACACCGCGAGCGCGGGCCAGCAGGTCCCGCGCCGCGTCGGATTCGCGCCGCTGACAGGCTTGGGCGAACGCGTCGATCAGGCTGACGTAGCTGCGCCAGCCGTCGTCGAGTTCCCCCCGGCCGGACGCGGGGTGAACTGCCGCGGGCGCAACACCATGAGAAACCAAGACACGCGGGATCTCGGTCAGCCATACACCGAACAGGTCGTAGGCCTCCTGCGCCTCCTGGATGGTGATGCGCCCGTACTCCTCGGCCGCGGTGAAATCGGCCGAGGACAGCGCCTCCTGTGCCCGTGTATAGCTGGACCGCCCTTGTTCCAGTCGACCGTCGGCTCTGACCAGGTGGCCTAGCAGTTCGCTGTGGACGACTGCGCGGCTCATGTGCGCTCGAAGTAGCGATGCCGTTCCCAGTCGGTCACTGTCTGGGTGAGGAAGGCGTTCAGTTCACCGCGACCGACAGTCAACAGGTGACCGTGTACCTCGGCCCCGAGCGAAGACTTGGCGGTGTCACTGCTCGCGAACAGATCTATCGCCTCGGGTAGCGATGTCGGTAGCTGAGGCAGGTCGGTACGTGCATAGCCGTCGCCATCGATGAGTTCGGGCAAAGGCAGCCGACGCTCGATTCCGTCGACGCCAACAGCGACAGCGGCAGCGATAGCCACGTAAGGGTTGACGTCCGCCCCCGGAATTCGGTTCTCCACGCGGCGATGCGGACCCTGGCCAACCAATCGGAATGACAGCGTGCGGTTGTCGTTGCCGCAGGCGACAGTGGTCGGAGCGAACGAATTGGGCTGGAAACGCCTGTATGAATTCAGATTTGGCGCGTACAACAGACACATCTCTCGCGCAGCCCCAACCAACCCGGCAAGGAAGCCTTCGAATAGCTCGTTGTCGCCCAGAGGGGTTGAGCCGTCAGCGGACCACAGACTGGTGTGGATATGGCATGAACTCCCCATTCCCGCCGCGTCCCATTTGGCCATGAACGTGGCGGACTTGCCCATCCGCGTCGCGATCGCCTTGACACCGAACTTGTAGATGAAGTGGCGGTCGGCCATCTCTAGCGCGTCAGTGTGGGTCAGGTTGATCTCCTGCTGCCCCAGCCCGTACTCGCAGGACAATGCCTCGATGGGAACGCCGGCCTGCTCCATCTGTTCAACCACGGCGTCGATGAACACTTCGTTGGAGATCGCTACCAGGGGATCGTATGCACCCTGGTATCGCGACGCCGGGGACAGCTCCTGGTAGCGGGACCGCCATCCGTCCTCATAGCTCTGCTCGAAGAGGTGGAACTCGAGTTCGGAGGCACACTGGACCGTGGCTCCGTGCTCAGCCAATCGGGCCAGCTGACGCTTGAGGACCTGCCGGGGCGCAATCTCGAGCAGCGCGCCATCGGCGAGCACAGGATCGCAGATCACGAACGCGGTGTCGGTCATCCACGGCAAGACCCGTAGCGTGCTCAGGTCGGGTTTCAGATAGCAGTCCGGGCCGCCGTTGCTGAGTCCACCAACATGTTCCAGGTCGGGGTTGAGGTCTTGCTCGATGTCAAGCTGCCAGACCATCAACGGGATGCGAAATGCCGTGTAGTCGTCAATATGCTCGAGGAAACGGCGCGCGGGAAGGTGTTCACCCAGCGGCCGCCCGATATTGTCAGCGGCCGCCAGGAAGACCTTGGTAATTCGGCCCGCGTCCACGGCCTCTCGCAGCGCTTGCAACGACCAGATGCCGTGAGGTTGCGAAACACCGTTGACACTGAGGCCCTCGGGGGTGAGCGAATGGTTGGTGTGAACTGTCATGTTGATCTCCAAACTAAACAGCTATTGGTCCATTTTATATTGCTTTTACGGGATCGGGTCAAGATTGCCTTTTCCGAGAACAGGAACGCAGCAGCCTGATGCATCCCGGTTTCCATCACGACCGCGAAAGTGCAATCCTGCGTAACAATTTGGCCGCCAGGATGTATGTGCTCGGGCTCGCCGGCCACTGCGAGATGACCTTGCCCGTGCGGTTGGCACCGGCCCGGAAGTAGCTTTCGGTGACGGCCCAGACCGTCTTCGCCAGGCGGTTCTGCGCCCAGTCGTTGTAGATGTAGAAGGCCGACCGGCGGACCTCGATGCGCCGCTTACCTTCGCGGGCCGCTTCGGCGATCGCGGCTGCAGCGAAGTTGGCCTGCGCCTCATAGAACGCCACGAGCGGAACGACGTTGGTGTTGGGTCCGAACATGATGAAGAAGTTCGGGAAACCGGGCACCATCATGCCGAGGAAGGCCTCGGCGCCGTCGGTCCAGGTGTCATGCAGGTCGGCGCCGTTCTCGCCGGACACCTGGTAGGTACTCAGGTACTTGTGCGCCTGGAACCCGGTGGCCAGCACGATCATGTCGAGTTGGTGCTCCTCGCCATTGGCGTCGACGGCACCGCCGGCCGACAGTCCCTTCACCGCATGGGGCACCAGCCTGACCGTCGGGCTCTTCAGCGCCTGGTAGTAGGTGTCGCTGATCACCGTTCGGCGGCCCTCCATGGGGAAGTCCGGTGTCAGCACGTCCAGCAGATCCGGCCGATCGGCCATCTCGTGGTGCAGGTAGGCCAGGGCAGCCGTGCGGCGCTTTCTGTTGAGATGGCGGTCTTCCCGGGCGTGGCGGGCAAGGTGCTGACGCAGGTCGTAGCGCAGCCACAGCCGCAGCCGCCGATACGCGTAGACCGGTGCGAGTTTGTTGAGTCGACGCTCGAACGGAGTGAAATCCCGGGCTTCTTTGGGCAGCATCCAGTTCGGCTCGATCTGGAACACCGTCACCGCCGAGGCCACCTTCTCGGCCTCGGTGACAACCTGAACCGCTGACGAGCCGGTGCCGAGGATCCCGACCGACTTGCCGGCCATGTCCAAACCGTCCCGCCACTCCGAGGTGTGGCAGATCGGACCGCCGAAGTCGTGCTCCTCCCGGACGAATGGCGGCTTCGCCGGGGTATTGAGGAACCCCACCGCGCTGATGACATGGTCGAACCGCCCGTGATCAACCTGCGACGCCGTCGACACGGTGTAGTCCTGCCGTTCGTCCGACCACCGTACGTGCTGGACCTCCTCGCTGAACCGCATGTGCGGGACGAGATTCCACTTGTTGGCCACATAGTGCAGGTAGCCGAGCAACTCGCTCCAACCGGCGTGGGTACGGGTCCAGTCGTAGCGTTCGAACGAGAACGAGTAAATGTGGGATTCGAGGTCCACCTCGGCCCCGGGATAGGTGTTGTGTCGCCAAGTCCCGCCGAGGCCGGGGGACCGTTCGAAGATCACGAAGTCGTCGATGCCACGCTTCTTGAGCGCGACTGCCGCCGCGATCCCGCTGAAACCGGCACCGATGACTGCCACTCGGGGACGGAAAGTTCGGTCCGCATTCATGCAGATCACCTGCCTTCGATTGTTGTTGTCGGCTACCGGATTCCGGATCGCCTGGTTATTGGGGGCTTGTTCTCGGTCCTTCAACGGCGCTGCCCAGGATGGGTTGAGGCCCTGTCCGGGCTATCTGAGCTGGGCGGACCATCCGCCATCGACGACGAGTTCGGTTGCGGTGACGAATGCCGCGTCATCCGACAGCAGGAATGCCGTGGCATTCGCCACGTCGTCCGGCATTCCCAAACGGCCCAGAGGCGTTCGTCGTTCCATGTCTGTGCGGCGTTCCGGTGAGCGTTCGTAGATCGGGGAGATCATCGGTGTGAGAATCGCCCCGGGGCATACGGCATTGCACCGAATTCCCTCGGGTGCGAGCCGGACCGCCATCGCGCGCGACAGCGACACCACGGCGGCTTTGCTCGCCTGATAGGCGTCCAGCGGCGAGTCCATGGTGCGCAGGCCGGCCAGGCTGGCGATGTTGACGATGCTCTTGCCTCGTCCCTTGCGCAGGTGCGGCAACGCGGCGACAGTGAGACGGCGCAACGCGTGCAGGTTGACTCCCATGGTCAACTGCCAGGCCTCATCGTCGTTGATGTCGAATATCGATCCGTCGCGGTCGAAGAATGCCAAGCCCGCGGCATTCACCAGATAGTCCAGGCCGGTTTCGCCGATGGTGGTGAAGAGCGGATCGTACGCCGAGCCGGTGGCGAGCAAATCCATGGAAACGTAGGTGACCTCGGAGTCAAGCTCGGGAGCCGCCAGCGGGGCGACATCGGTCGCCACGACTCGGGCGCCGTCGGCCCGCAGCCTGGCCACGATCGCGCTGCCGATGCCGCCGTTCGCTCCGGTGACGAGCGCTGTGCGCCTCATGCCGGCGCACCGATGCTCGGTCGCAGAGCTCGGGCCAGGCGCTCACCAGCGAGCTGCATGGCGTCGGTCGCGAGCGGGAAAATCTCGTCGAGCCCGAAGAATCCGTGGATCATGCCGGCGTACTCACGGTTGACCGTCGGCACGCCTGCGGTAGCCAAGGCCTCCGCCAGCAGTAATCCTTGCGGCTTGATCGGATCGCACTCGGCGAGGATGACGGTGGCCTCGGGCAGGCCCGACAGATCCGCATTGAGCAGCGTCATCCGTGGGTCCGAGTGGTCCTCAGGAGAGGTTAGGTAATTGCTTTGGTGCCATAGACATTCGTCGCGTTCGAGCATCACGCCTTGGTATTGATCGTCAAACCCGATCGTGAGATCTGTCGTCGATGCCGGGTACACCAGCAGCTGATGGCGCAGGGCGGGGATCAGCTCGGTGTCCCTGGCGTGGATCGCGACCGCGCAGGCCAGGTTTCCGCCGGCGCTGTCCCCGGCGACCGCGAGCCGCCGAGTGTCGACCCCCAGGTCCGCGACGGTAGGTGCGCCAACGGCCCACAGCAGTGCGTCAACCGCGTCGTCGACGGCGACCGGGAATCGGTGTTCGGGTCCGCGCCGATACTCCACCGACAGCACAGCCGAGCCGGCAGCGTTGGCCAGCAGTCTGGTCGTGACGTCGTGGGAGTAAATGCTGCCCATCAGCCATCCGCCGCCGTGGTAGTACACGGTCAGCGGGAGATCGCCCCCGGAATCGGGGAGATACATCCGGCCACGGATCTGGTCACCGTCGCGCGTCGGGATCGTCACATCGACGACACGCGCGATGGCGGGCTTGCTCAGCCCGGCGAATGCCGCTTCGAAGTTCTCGCGGGCGATGGCAACAGGCAACAGGTGTGCATTGGGACGGCCCGAGGCGCGGGCGTCATCGAGCATTTTCTGTGCTACCGGATCGATGGGCATGGGATTGGTGCTTCCTTTCTGTTCTGGTGTCGGCACGGCTCAAGTCAGTGCCAGTCCCCCATCGACACACAGCTCGGTGCCGGTGATGTAGGAGGCCTGGTCGCTGAGGAGAAAGCCGACGGCGGAGGCGATTTCAGCGGGCTGAGCCCACCTTCCGGCCACCGTTCGTGTCGACAACTGGGGTGGGAGCGTCGAGGTGTCCCCGTGCTCTGCGGCCATCGGGGTGGCCACGAATCCCGGGGCGATGCTGTTGACCCGGATATGTGGGCCCAGCGCTCTGGCTGCGGTGCGGGTCAACATCGCAAGCGCGGCCTTCGACGCCGCGTAATGCGGATTGGGGTCTGGATTGGTCAGCGCGATGACCCGGCTGGCCTCCATTGAGGTGATATTGACGATGGCGGCCGGGTCCCCGGCTGCCAGCAGCTGCGTGCTCGCATCGATCACGTTGTAGGCACCAACCAGGTTGACGTCCAGAACCGACCGCCACTGATCGGCGTCGACGCCACGAAACCCGGTGTGCGCCGGGATACCGGCGCAGTTGACCAGATAGTTCAGCCGCCCCTCCGGAAAGGCTCGCCACAGCGCCGCTCGCACCGCTGCGGCGTCGCGCACGTCGACCGCTTCCCTCACCACAAGCGTGTCTGCGGACGCCGGCTGCGGCTCCCGCAGATCCATTGCCAGCGTTCGGATTCCGGCGCGCGCGAGCAGGTCGACCGTGGCGGCACCGATGCCTGATGCGGCGCCGGTGACCACCGCGTTGGCGCCGCTGTAGGTCAACGTCGTCGATCG
>NZ_SJOM01000007.1:0-425717 GCF_004762045.1 Mycobacterium sp. DL99 | reverse complement strand
GCCCAGAAACGAATCACGCAGGATCCCAGCGCAATTCACCAAACCGGCCACCGTCTCACCCTCAGCGATCACCGAACCCACCGCCTCGGCCACACTGCCACGGTCAGAGACATCCATCGCCACCGTGCCAATCTGTTCAGAGCCTAACTCTGTGCCCTGCAATGCATTAGGAACGTCCGCCGCGATCGGCTGGTAGCCACTCTCGACCAGTCGCCGACAGATTGCGCGGCCGATGACACCGGCTCCGCCGGTGACGATGACCCTGTCTCCCATCTCATCTCCTCTCTAGATGCGCTCGGGGTTGGGGATCAGTCTGCGCTTTAAACAGCTAAAGGTCAACTCTTTAGCCCTTATCGCTCGGACCTACCGAAGAGAGCAGCCCGCAACGATGTGGTCCATTGAGTAGTTCAAATGCGGTTTTGCCGCATGCCGTCGGATAAAGTCGAGGTAGAAGACAGAAAGGAGGCCTGGAGATGACAAGCCCGGTAGGCATAGAACTGACCCGCGTACGGCAGATCCCCGCCCACGAACTGGTCGTTGAGCAGATCCGCCGAGCCTTGGAACTCGGCCGGTTCAAGCCGGGCGACAAGCTTCCGGCCGAACGTGAACTGACAGAGATGCTCGACGTCTCCCGCACCGTGCTACGTGCGGCAATGACCATTCTCGATCGGGAAGGCCTGGTCTCTGTGCGCCGCGGACGCAACGGCGGTGTTACCGCCCTGGCGCCGCGCCGGGACGACGCTGCCGCCCGGCGGGCATTGCGCGAGAATCGCGCCTCACTGGGCAATGCTTTCGACTACCGCGTCGTGGTCGAATCTGGCGCGGCTCGACTGGCCGCCCAACGGCGCCGAGCCGCCGATGTCACCCAGCTGCGCAAGATGCTGGCCGCTATGGACGCACATATCGCCCGGGCACAGGGGGACGACGATTCACCGCATCTGGTCACCGAGTGGCAATCGCTGGACTCGGCCTTTCACCTCAAAATTGCCGAATCCTGCCGCAACGAGTACTTCTTCGATGCCGTCGTCCAAGCCCGTCGGGCGATGTGGCTGCCGGTCGGTGCGATCTTCCACCACATCGAACCGAACGCCAACGACTACCACGATGTGATTGTCGACGCGATCGAGGATCGCGATGAGGACCGCGCCGCCGCCATGATGACCGAGCACATCAACTCGACGCGCCACACCCTCGAATCGTGGTTGCGCCGGCGCTAGTCAGCGCTATCCGTCTCACTCGGTCGCGAGCACGATCGGCCGGTCCCTGACCCCGCCGTCCCGGTCGCCGGCGGCATCGTCGTCGTCGAACACTGTCCTGCCGATGCGCTCGTACACCAGCGGCTTTGCATTACGCAGGTACCAGGCGACTCCCATGGAGCCGAGCAGGAGTGCCACCACGATCCATGGAATCGCCTTGAACAGTGGCGATTCGGCGGCGGCTCCCGCCGCGGTGGCCATATTGGTGGCCATCAGGTAGATCACGAACATCATGCCGAGCCCACCGATGATCGGGGATAGTAGGGTCCGCCACCAGCTGGCCGTCTCGGGATGCTGTTTCTTGACGTGGAAGTAGACCACGGTCGAGATCGAGCACATGGTCTGCACGACCAGCAGACACAGTGTGGCCAGGATCGCCACCAGAGTGAACAAGATCAGGTAAGGATCTGACTTCGTCGCGATGGCGATGACCAGCAACAACGCCGTGAACGCCGACTGTACAAGCGAGGCGATCCACGGTGAGCCGTGCCGCGGATGCGCAGCCCCGAGTTTGCGCCACAGCAGACGATCACGGCCGAAGGCGAACAAGTATCGACTGGCCGCATTGTGGATGGCCAGCGCGCACGCGAAGGTGCCGCCGAGCACCAGCAGCTCGAAAACCGTCACCGCCCAACTGCCGACATACTCGCGCGCCGGCGTGTACAACAGCTCGAATGGGCTATCCCCCGAGGCGAGTTCGATCGATCGCGCCGGGCCGCTGGC
This sequence comes from Mycobacterium sp. DL99, assembly GCF_004762045.1. Lineage (GTDB taxonomy): Bacteria > Actinomycetota > Actinomycetes > Mycobacteriales > Mycobacteriaceae > Mycobacterium. The sequence continues at coordinate 423,738 of NZ_SJOM01000007.1, read as the reverse complement.
GCTGATCACTGCCCACGCGATGAACGTGTAGAACACGCCGATCCCGATGACAGCGATCAGCGTGGCCCTCGGCACGACGCGCTTGGGATCGGTGGATTCCTCGCCGTAGATCGCGGCAGCCTCGAAGCCCACCCAAGACCAAAACGCCATCAGCAACCCCAGTCCGACGGCACCGTCGATTACCCCGTTGGCATGCAGCGCCGCAGTAGGCACAAGCGACCCCCATTCGGGTCCGCTACCCCGTACCAGGCCGCATACAGCGGTGACGGTCAGGATGGCAACCTCGGCGATCAATGCGACCCCAAGAACTTTGGCAGCCAACGACACGTCTTTATGGGATAGCAACGCGATGGCCACTACCGCGATGAAGCCGAACCACCACCACGGGATGTCCACGGACAGAAACCGGGAGGCTGCCTGATGCGCGAATGCGGAGAATACGCCGATGACACCCGCCTCCATGATCATGTAGACGAACATCGACATCACACCGGCAGCCAGACCAGGGACGCGCGACCACCCCCGCGAGACGAACGTGTAGAACGCGCCGGCAGCCGTGATGTGCCGAGCCAGCGCCACGAAGCCGACGCTGAAGATGGTCAGCACCACGGTGGCGATGATGAAGCCGGCCGGCGCCCCCGCCCCGTTGCCGAAGCCCACCGCAACCGGAAGGTTGGCTGTCATCGCGGAGATGGGTGCCGAGAAGGCCACCACCATGAACACCACCCCGACCACGCCGATGGCGCCGCGTTTCAGTGTGTGGGGACTTTCGTCCTGCGAACCCGTTGTCTCCGAGCGGTTCTTGCCTCTGTTCACATCGACCCCTTCTCCGCGTCGCTGATGCATTTGGGTTAAAGAGATGCTCATTAGACCATAAAGGTGACGGATTGCACATGGCCGCGGCGAAGCGACCCGCGGCACATCTCCCACCCTGCGTCATTAAAGAGCTATTGACTAGTCCTTTAGCTGTTATCTATCGTCACACCGTGATCGCGCTCTACATCCGCGACGAACACCCGGCCGTTGCCAGGAAGGAACCGCAGTGATCGATCTTCGCCAGCCCGCTGTAGCCGTAACGATGGATTTTCAGGTACTCCAGCACTATCACCATTGGCGGGCAATGCTGGGCGGCATCGTGGCCGCCGGCGCCGCGCCGCTGACCATCGACTGCCGGCAGCCGCGGACCGATCTTGAACATCTCATCGGAATGGTCGACGGGTTGGTCTTACTCGGCGGTCCCGATGTCAATCCTGAACTGTACGGCGGCACCAGCACCGACCCGCTGATCAAGCCCGGCCCACGCGCTTTGGACGACAACGAGGTCACCGCACTCGAAATCGCACTGCGCCGGGGTATTCCAGTACTGGCGGTGTGCCGCGGCGCGCAACTGACCAACGTCGCTCTCGGCGGCACACTGTTCGCTGACCTGGCCCGCGACCGGCCAGGTTCAATGGTGCACCGCACCACTGCCGCCGACCTCGACGGCGCCGCGCACACCGTGAACATCCAGCCCGATACGTTGTTGGCCTCTTGGCTCGGCACAGCGGGTCGCGTCCCGGTCAACAGCTACCACCATCAGGGTTTCGACGCCCTCGCCCCGAGTGTTCGCCCGTCCGCCACGGCCGAGGACGGACTTGTCGAGGCGTTCGAGATCGCGGCCGCCAGGTTGGTCGCGGTCCAGTGGCATCCGGAAATCCTCTGGCCCACCGACGAACCCTCCGCGAGGCTGATGCGCGGTTTCGTCGGCAGCTGCACAGACCGATCCCCCGCAGCGGGCGCACGGTGTTGAGCCCGAGCAGAAAGGAACAGAAAATATGACCGGTCTCGACAGCGCGCTGAGCCCGTTGCGGTTCCTCGATCGCTCCGCCGCAGTGTTCCCAGACAAAGTGGCCGTGATCGACGGCAATCGACGCCTCACCTATTCCGACCTCTCCGCGCACGTGACTCGACTGGCGCACGCCGTGCGGGCTTCCGGTATACAGCCGGGCGAACGGATCGCTTACCTGGCTACCAACTCCGCCGAGATGCTTGCCGCCCACTTCGCAATTCCACTGGCCGGTAATGTTCTCGTCGCGGTCAACACGCGGCTGGCACCACCGGAGATCCAGTACATCTGCGACCATTCGGAGGTCGCGATGCTGATCGCCGACGGCGCTCAGCTACAACGAATCCAGCTGCGTCCGGACGACTTCCGCACCGTGAACGAGATTGTCGAGTTGCCCGACGCCGATGGCGCCGACCCCCACAGCTGGGCGGCCACTCCTTACTCGACGTTGCTGGACCGAGGTAGTGACGAGCCGCTTCCGTGGCAGGTGCCCGACGAAACCGCCACCATCACTATCAACTACACCTCCGGCACCACCGGCCGCCCCAAAGGGGTCATGTACACCCACCGCGGCGCCTACCTCAACGCACTGAACCAGGTCGTACACAACGGCTTCAGTGCCGACACCCGGTACCTGTGGACACTGCCGATGTTCCATTGCAACGGTTGGTGTCACCCTTGGGCGGTCACCGCGTCCGGCGGAACGCACGTGAGCCTGCGGGCGGTGCGTGCCGACGCGATGTGGCAAGCGATCGACGGGCACGGCGTCACCCACCTCAGTGGCGCGCCGATCGTCCTCAGCACCTTGACCAACGCATCCGAAGCCCACCAGCTGCGCCACGGCCTCACCATCACTACGGCCGGGGCGCCGCCGAGCCCGGACACCATCGAAGCGGTGCGCTCCCTGGGTGCGACGGTCAAACACGTCTACGGACTCACCGAAACCTACGGCCCCTACTCGATCTGCGAAATGCAATCCGACTGGCACACATTGGGTTCCGAGGAGTTGTCAGCCCGGCTGGCCCGCCAGGGCGTCGGCATGCTCTGTTCGGAGGACATGCGGGTGGTACGCGCGACGTCGGCTCCCGGAGAGCCGCTCGTCGATGTGCGCCCTGACGGAAGCGAGATGGGCGAGATCGTCATGCGCGGCAATATCGTCATGAAGGGCTACCACCAGGAACGCGAACTCACCGAGAAAGCCTTCGCCGGTGGCTGGTTTCATTCCGGTGACCTCGGCGTCCGCCATCCCGACGGGTACGTCCAGCTGTTCGATCGGGCCAAAGACGTCATCATCTCCGGCGGCGAGAACATCTCCTCGGTCGAGGTCGAGCAGGCATTGATGTCGCATCCCGCAGTGCTCGACGTCGCCGTCGTCGGCGTACCGGACGCGACCTGGGGCGAACGGCCCAAGGCATTCGTCGTCACCGTCCCGCACGCTCAGGTCAAGCCCACCGAACTGATCGAACACATCAAGACCCGATTGGCCGCCTACAAAGCACCCCGCGACATCCAGATCGTCCCCGAGATACCGAAGACCTCAACGGGCAAGACACTCAAGACCACACTGCGCAACGACGAATGGGGCGAGGCCGCTGCCAAGATCCGCGGCTAGCCCAAACGCCACTCCAAACAAAGGACTCCTTCATGACTTTCCTGCAGAACCGCCGCATGTTGCTGACCACCCGCCCGGTGTGGACCCTGAAGCAATCCGATTTCACTGTCGACACCACACCGGTGCCCTCGCCCAGCCCCGGCCAACTCGTCGTCAAGGTGCTCTGGTTGGCATTCGATCCCGCCCAGCGCGGATGGATGAACGACGGGCCGTCCTATGCTCCCCCGGTCGCACTCGGCGACGTCATGCGCGGACATGCGGTTGGCGAAGTCGTCGACAGCGCCGACGCCGGGTTCCCCGTTGGCACCCTGGTGCACGGCAACTTCGGCTGGCAGGACTACGCGGTGTGCATCCCCGCGGCCGGCACCATCGGGACCCTCGAGCACGTGGGCGGCAACACGGGCGCACTGCCCAAAGCACATAAAGTCCCAGAGGGCATCTCCCCCACGGCGGCGCTCGGCGTGCTGGGCACAACCGGCCTCACCGCCTACTTCGGCACTGTCGAGATCGGCCAAATCCGGCCCGGAGATGTCGTGCTCGTGTCCGGCGCCGCCGGTGCGACCGGATCGGTTGCGGGTCAGATCGCGCGACTGGCCGGTGCCCGCACGATCGGACTGGCGGGCGGCCCGGACAAGGCCCGATGGCTCACCGAAACGGCCAGGTTCGACGCCGCGATCGATTACAAGAGCGAGGATGTCGCCGGCCGTGTCGCCGAGCTGGCACCTCGCGGAGTAAACCTGTTCTACGACAACGTTGCCGGCAAAATCCTGGAGGCCGGGATCCGCAACATCGCCCAGCGGGGCCGGGTTGTGCTGTGCGGAGGCATATCCAGCGGCTACTCCGACGAAGCTACCGCGTACGGCCCGACCAACCTGTCAACCATCACAGTGCGCAGCGCCAGCATGGCGGGGTTCATCGTCACCGACTTCCTGGACCGGTTCGACGAAGCTGCCGATCGACTCACCGCATGGATCCGCGCCGGGGACATCGTCTGGGCAGAGGACGTCCAGAAGGGCACTGTCGACGACGCCGTCGGCGCCCTCAATCGCCTGTTCGATGGCAAGAACTTCGGCAAGCAGATCCTGCAGATCGCCGAGCCCACCGGAGGGAACTTCTAACAGTGGTGCTCGCCGGCATTCCCGGCCCGGACTGTCGGCGGCACGCACGCTCCTGAGGAGTTCTTGTGAACGGATACAGAGCAATCGACCTCACGAACACGCCCGCTCGCTCGCAGCGTGTCATCACTGAGCATTGGCAAGAATCTGCGAATTGCCGTAGCGCCGACCCCGATACGTTCTTCCATCCGGACGGCGAACGGGGCGATGCCCGGCGGAATCGGAATTTACTGGCCAAGCAGATCTGCACGAGTTGCTCGGTGAAACGCGACTGTCTCGATTTTGCGCTCGCATCTCGCGAAGGTTTCGGTATCTGGGGCGGAATGTCAGAGGACGAACGTACGGACGTTCTATTGGGTGCCAACATGCGCCCTCGCGGCCGAGGGCTGCACGTCGACCGCAGCTGATCGCCCGCACCCCGATCGCACTCAGCGATCGCGGCGACGCCGACGCGCGGCGTCTTTCACGGTCAACCGAGGTCGGGTGTCAGGCTCCAGAGTTCGCCGATGCGTGGTAGTCCCAGACGTTCGGCAACCCGTTGTGAGGACAGGTTGTCCATGGAAGTGCTGTAGTAAAGGCGTGGAACTCGTTGCGCGCATTGGGTCGCCCACGCGGCAACCACTGAGGCTGCCAGACCACGCCCCCGCATGCCGGGCATCGTCCACACGCCCGCCTCAGCGCCTTTCACAGACCATCGTGCCGTCTCACAGACCGCCAACACCTGATCGCCATCGGTTGCCGCTGCCCAAGGAAACCCGTTATCCAGCAGCCGTTCCCAGTCAGCCTTCGCGCCCCAGTCCGCCGCAATCCGCAACCGGTACGCATCGGTGCCACGGGTGCTGATCAAGCGGACCCCGGCCGGCGCCGCGATGCCAACCGGCCGGGAACAGTCGTAGCACAAGCTGACTTCCCAGCTGTGCGGGCCGCCCACGGGCACCAACGCAGAATGCAATCTGTCCAACAGCGACGAGAAGGGGCCGTCGCCCAGATCCGCCGCCGCTGCCCGCACTGCTTTTTCAGCGCCTGGCGGAAGGGTGGGAGAGACTTGAATGCGCCAGTCTCTACCGGCGCGGGCGATCACCGCAGAAGGCATCGGCTCGGCGCCCACACTACGGGAGCCCCAAATCACCTCGATCTCGGCAACCAGAACATTCAACTCAGCACCCTCGTCTGACACCGCCAAAAACTATCCAGGAATTAGGCAGCCTGTCCAAGGAATAACGCCGGCCAGAGCCAAGGAAGGTCGGCGTCGGAGTCGACAATGTGGGTGCGGGCGCGGGATTGGAGTCTTGCGCGATTGCGGGCTCCAGTGAGGGCCGCGGCACTCGTGACTCGGCTGATCGAACTCAGTTCCCCAATAGCCGACTTCAGCGCTCCTCCAACTGTATTCGGCTGGCACGGAGGATCTCTGCGGCCCGTTGTAGGACGTCCAGCTGCGCCGGGTTGTATAGCTCCGCCATTGCGGCATCGATCGCCCGGTCGGCGAACCGTGCTCCGCGCGGGGCGTCAGACCGGGAGTCGAGCAGTCCAGGGTGAGCCTGCGTTATCGCCCAGATGTAGGGGGCGAGGCGTGCGGCGAGATCCAGGCGCGTCGTGTCATCGGCGTCGGCGGGGAGGTCGTCGAATTCGGAGGCCACGGGATCGTTGGTTGTGTCTTTGATCAGGTCCGCATGGACCCGCAAACCCTGTGGGCCCAGAACCCGGCTCAGCACGACGACCATTGAGCGGTCGGCGTCGGTCATCTCGGCGACCGCGGCAGCAGGAACGAAATCGGCCGGAAGATCGGTCGGCGCCGACTGTTCCAGCAGCCGGCCGACTTCGTCACGGGCACGCTGCAGCCGCTCCATGGTGGCGGCGAGTTCGGCGTCGAGGTTGCGTAGGGCCTGCTCGGGGTGATCGTCGGAATCGCCCATTGCGGCGATCTGAGGAAGTGAGAACCCGAGATCGGTGAGCCGTTTTATGCGCACCAGCCGGACGAGATGCGCAACACCGTACTGCTTGTAGCCGTTGGCCCGGCGCTCGGGCTCGGGAAGCAGACCGACGTCGTGGTAGTGCCGCACCGCCCGCAGGCTGGTGCCCGCGAGGTCGGCGATTTCACGTGTACTCCAGGCCATAGCCCCATTCTTCGTGATGTCGTCAGCTTGACTATGCCGTTACGTCCGGGTGTGCGATGCAGTCATGCCATCACCTGAGCTCATATCTGTCGACGACTTTTTCAAGCCGCCTGCCCGAGCGCAGGCCGCGATCTCACCGGACGGCACCCGCGTCGCGTACCTGGCGCCGTGGAAAGACCGCCTCAATGTCTGGGTCGCCGCCGTGGACTCCCACGCGGAGTTCGGCACCGACGCAGTGCGGGTGAGCGCCGACGAGACTCGCAGCATCCTGAATTTCGAGTGGACCGAGGACTCGCGCTGGCTGCTCTACCTCCAGGACACCGGCGGCGACGAAAACTGGCACATCTTCCGGGCCGACCCGCAGAACCCCAGCGAGCCCGCCGTCGACCTCACCCCATTCCCCGGGGTGATGTCAGTGTTCGAACTCCTCGCCGACCCCGCCAAGGCGATGGTGTACTCCAACAAGCGCACACCCACACTGGTGGACGTCTACGAGATCGACATCGCCACCGGTGAACTCACCCTCGTAGCCGAGAACCCGGGCACGGTGTCCGGCTGGCCCACCAGCCACAGCGGCGAATTATTCGCCACCGCACTGACTTCCGAAGGTGACGTCGAACTGCTGCAATGGGAGACAGGTACGCGGACACTGCGGTCCATCGTCACGTTCGACGGTGCGGACTACACCATGGGCCTGTTCCCCATCACCGTCACTGCCGACGGCACCGGGATCTGGATCGGCTCCAACGACGGCACCGACCGCACCCGGATCGTGCGGGTGGACGTGATCACCGGCGAGCAGACACATGTGGACAGCCATCCCGCCTACGACGTCGACCCTCGGGCCTGCGTCTACCGGGAGATGCCACAGCCCTTGATCCTCGACCGGCACAGCCGCGATCTGATCGGCGTCCGGTATCTCGGTGAGCGGCAGGTGATTCAGGTGCTCGACCCCCAGTTCGCCGCCGTCCTGGAGAACCTCGAGAAGCTGTCCGACGGTGACCTGAACGCGGTCAGCTCCGATCTCAGCGGCCAGCGCTGGGTGGTCAACTTCACCCACGACCGCGAACCGGGCCTCACCTACTTCTACGACCACGGCACCGGCGAAAGTCGGCTGCTGTTCGGATCGCATCCGCATCTCAGGGCCGAGGACATGGCACCGATGAATCCGGTGACCATCCGCTCTCGCGACGGGCTGACGCTGCACGGGTACCTCACACTGCCCGTCGGCGTGGAGCCGAAGAACCTACCGACGGTGCTGCTGGTGCACGGCGGACCGTGGGTACGCGACAGCTGGATGTTCATCCCGGCCGTCCAATTGCTCGCCAACCGCGGATACGCGGTGCTGCAGGTCAACTTTCGCGGCTCGGCGGGCTACGGCAAGTCCTTCACCAAGGCCGCCGTCGGCGAGTTCGCCGGCAAGATGCACGACGACCTGATCGACGGGGTGGACTGGGCAGTCGATCAGGGCTACGCCGACCCCGAACGGGTAGCTATTTTCGGCGGCTCCTACGGCGGCTACGCCACCCTGGTCGGCGTCACGTTCACCCCGCACGTCTTCGCCGCGGCCATCGACTACGTCGGCATCTCCGATCTGTCCAACTTCATGCGGACCCTGCCCGTGATCGCACGACCGCACCTGGCCAACAATTGGCACTTGTTCGTCGGCAATCCGGACGATCCCGAGCAGCTGGCCGATATGCTGTCGCGTTCACCGATCACGAAGGTCGATCAGATCCGCACGCCGCTGCTGGTCATTCAGGGCGCCAACGACGTGCGCGTAGTACAGGCCGAATCGGACAACCTCGTCGACGCCCTTCGGGCGCGCGGTGTCGACGTGGAGTACATGGTCAAAGACGACGAGGGGCACGGATTCGTCAATCCGGGCAATGTGATCGACATGTTCAAGACCGTCGACCGCTTCCTGGGCGCGCATCTCGGTGATGGAAGGCGAGCGTGACTGACGAACTGGTGGAAGGACATTCACCGACGTTGCTCGAACGCATGGGCGGGGTGTCCGGGCTGGTGTACGCCAGCCTGCCCACGTTTGCCTACGTCATCGTGAACGCGATCGCAGGCCTGGACGCGGCGGTCGTGATATCCGTCGGCGCGAGCGCCGGTCTGATCGTGCTCCGCCTGTTGCGTAAGCAGCCCATCCAGCCGGCGGTATCGGGGCTGCTCGGGGTCGTGGTAGCCGCGCTGATCGCCTACTACACCGGGTCCGCCGAAGACTACTTCCTGCCCGGAATCTGGCTCAGCCTGGTGATGGCGGCCGTGTTCTCCGTATCCCTGTTGGTGCGGCGCCCCTTGGTCGGAGTGATGTGGAACCTGCTGCGTAGCGCCGGGCCCGATCCGTCATGGCGTTCCGATACCGTCGCGCTGCGCGCGTTCGACGTCGCCACGCTGGCATTCGTGACGTTGTTCTCCGCGCGATTCGTTGTGCAGCAATGGCTTTACGACGGTGGCTTCACCGGCTGGCTGGCGGTTGCCCGGATCGCCATGGGATATCCACTGCTCGGCGCGGTATCTGTGGTGGTTTATTGGGCGGTCCGCCGCGCGAACCGGCGGATCGACCCAGATATCGACCGGCACAGCACCGGGACCGATGCGAGCGGCTCGCCCGAGCCCGCCGCTCGCCCCTGAGGCATCAAGTTGAGAATTCCGACACGGAAATTGAGGACCTAACAAACCACCGAGAACCACCCCTTGTCACATAACGCTACGGCGCGTAGCGTAACGGCGCGTGACCCGGAGTTTCCACGTCGGCCAGCCGTTCACCACGCCCGATGCCGACATCGCGGTGGCGTTAGAGCAGGTCAGCATCCCGACGCTGCTGCTCTCGCTCGTGCACATCACCGGCGACCCGCGCTACATCCGCGAGTTCAAACAGGCCGGACTGTTCCTCAACGAGGTCCAGGGCTTCATGAGCGAGGAGGACAAGGCGCGGGTCCGTGAGATCGCATTGCCGGTGATCGCCGACTACCGCGACCGCGGCTGCCCGGTCCCCGCCCCGCTGTCCGCCGAGCTGGTCAGGGAGATGCTGGACTGGGCCGCCTGCGAGCCGGTCGACGACGACAACCTGCCGCTGATGCTGGAGGAACTCGACCTCGAGGGTGTCGATCCGCGTCGGCCGGCCACGCTGGAGAACACCGACGGTTTCCGCGTCGTCGTGATCGGCTGCGGAGAGTCCGGCGTGCTGGCCGGGGTCCGCCTCAAGCAGGCCGACATCGACTTCACGATCGTGGAGAAGAACGCCGGTCCGGGCGGAACCTGGTGGGAGAACAGCTATCCCGGTGCCCGCGTCGATGTGGCCAACCACTTCTACTGTTACAGCTTCGAACCCAGCAACCACTGGGATCACTTCTTCGCCGAGCAGCCCGAGCTGCGCCAGTACTTCCGCGACGTGGTGGACCGCCACCACCTGGAGCCCCACATCCGGTGGAACACCGAGGTGGTCTCGGCCGTGTGGGACGGCAAGATGTGGAACGTCACGGTGCGCTCGGCGGCCGGCACCGAGACGCTGCGGGCCAATGCCGTCATCACCGCCGTCGGCCAGCTCAACCGGCCTCAGATCCCCGACTTCCCAGGTGCGGAAACCTTTGCGGGACCGGCCTTTCACTCCGCGGCGTGGGACCACGACGTCGACGTCACCGGCAAGCGGGTCGCCCTGATCGGGGCCGGCGCCAGCGGCTTCCAGATCGCCCCGGCCATCGCCGACAAGGTCGAGCACCTCACCGTCTTCCAGCGCACCGCGCAGTGGATGTTCCCCAACCCGATGTACCACGAGCCCGTCGCGGATGGGGTGCGCTGGGCGATGGAGCACCTGCCGTATTACGGCCGGTGGTACCGCTTCCTGCTGTTGTGGCCCGGGGCCGACAAGGGCCTGGACGCCGCACGGGTGGACCCGGACTACGACGACCAGGGCAACGCGGTCAGCGAGATCAACGCCATCGCTCGCATCATGTTCACCGACTGGATCACCACTCAGGTCGGCGACGACCCCGAGCTGCTGGCCAAGGCGCTGCCCGACTATCCGGCCACCGGCAAGCGCACGCTGCAGGACAACGGCAGCTGGCTGGGCACCCTCAAACGCGACAACGTGGACCTGATCCGCACCCCGATCGAACGCATCACCCCGACCGGGATCGTCACGGCCGACGGCCAGACCCACGACGTCGATATCATCGTGTACGCCACCGGTTTTCGTGCCACCGACGTGCTGTTCCCGATGGCCATCACCGGCCGCGACGGGGTCGACCTGCACGACGTCTGGGGTCAGCGTCCCTACGCCTACCGCGGCATCACGGTGCCCGGCTTCCCCAACTTCTTCATGACCTACGGCCCGGGTACACACCTCGCGCACGGCGGCAGCCTCATCCTCAACTCCGAACTGCAGATGCGCTACATCAACAAGTGCCTGGAGCACCTCATCACCGAGGGCCTGCAGACCATGGAACCGCTCCCCGAACCGACGAAGGAATGGCACCGTCGCTCCCAGGAGGCGATCCGCCAAACCGTGTGGGCGCAGCCCTCGGTCAAACACTCGTACTTCAAGAATGCCGACGGAGAGATCCACACCGTCAGCCCGTGGCGGCTGAGCGAATACCGCTCTGCTGTCAACGAACCCATCTGGTCAGACTTCACAGTGCAGGAGGCATGAGTATGCGTGCGGTCGTCGTCGACAGCGCCGGGAAGATCCACGTCGAAACCCGGCCGGACCCGGTCCTGCCCGGTCCCGACGGGGCCATCGTCAAGGTCGAGTCCGCCTCGATCTGCGGATCGGACCTGCACTTCCTGGAAGGCCATTACCCCATCGCCGACCCGGTGTCCGTCGGACATGAGGCGGTCGGCACGATCGTCGAAATCGGGCCGGACGTCACCGGATTCGCGGTGGGCGACCGGGTGCTGGTGTCCTCGGTGGCCGGGTGCGGGCACTGCAGCGGCTGCGCGACCCACGACCCGATCCGCTGCGTGCAGGGCCCGCAGATCTTCGGCACCGGGTTTCTCGGCGGCGCCCAGGCCGAACTTCTCGCGGTGCCGGCCGCGAACTTCCAGCTACTGAAGATGCCGGAGGGCATCACCACCGAACAGGCCCTGTTGCTGACCGACAACCTGGCCACCGGCTGGGCGGCGGCCAAACGCGCCGACATCCCCATGGGTGGATCGGTCGCGGTGATCGGTCTGGGCGCGGTCGGCATGTGCGCCCTGCGCAGCGCCATCACCCTCGGTGCGGCAAAGGTCTTCGCCGTCGACCCGGTGGAAGCCAGGCGCGACCGTGCGGCGGCTTCGGGTGCGATCACGTTCGCCCCGCCCTCGGCGCAGGCGATCCGGGAGGCCACCGGTGGGCTCGGCGTGGATTCCGTCATCGACGCGGTGGGCATGGACGCCTCGATCAACGACGCCATCGACGCGGTCCGTGCCGGCGGCACAGTGTCCATCGTCGGCGTGCACGATCTGCAGCCGTACCCGATGCCCGCGCTGGGCTGCCTTCTGCGCAGCCTGACCATCCGGCTGACCACCGCACCGGTGCAGCAGACCTGGCCGGAGCTGATTCCGCTGCTGCGGGCAGGCCGGCTCAACGTCGACGGGATCTTCACCACCACGATGTCGCTGGACGACGCCGCCGAGGGCTATGCCAAGGCGTTCTCCCGCTCGGGTGAAGATCTGAAGGTGCAGCTCAAGCCGTAGAGCTTTCGCGGATGTACTCGCGCAGGTTGTCCCGGAGCGTGGACACGCCGCGCTGCATGGTCTTGAGTTCGTCCAGTGACAGACCGGTCGCCGCCACGAGATCCATCTCGAAAGCCTGCGCACGGAGTTCGCGACCGGCGTCGGTGAGGCTGACGATCACCTGACGCTCGTCGCTGGGATCACGTTGCCGTGTCACGTATCCCAGCGCCTCGAGCTTCTTCAGGATGGGCGTCAACGTGTTGGACTCCAGGAACAGCTTCTCCCCCAGGCTGCCCACGGTCTGGTGGTCCTGCTCCGAGAGCGCGACGATCGCGATGTACTGCGTGTAGGTGATGCCCCTGGCATCCAGGATCGGCTTGTATGCCTTGCCGTACGCGAGGTTGGCCGAGTAGACGGCAAAGCACAGGAAATCGGAGAGCTGCGGAGCCTCGGGTGCCATGACAAAATTATATCGGATCCGATTCAATCGGATGGGATGGAATGTGGAGCATCCAGCGTTCATCTCTAACGCATCCAATTGCATCGGCCCATCCACACGAAGGAGAACCGCAGTGACCACTGAGACCGACAACGTCCTCTACACCGCACAGACCCACACCACCGGCGGGCGGCAGGGCGAGTCCTACAGCTCCGACGGCAACCTCGACATCCAGCTCACCCCGCCGGGCGGCACCGGCACCGGCACCAACCCCGAGCAGTTGTTCGCGGCCGGCTGGTCGGCGTGCTTCCTGAGCGCCATGGGCTTGACCGCGGGCAAGCACAACGTGAAGCTGCCCGCCGAGACCGCGGTAGACGCCGAGGTAGACCTGCTCAACACCGACGGGGCGTTCTCACTGCGGGCCCGGCTCAACGTCACCATCCCGGGCGTCGATCGAGAGGTCGCCCAGGCCATCGCCGATGACGCGCACCAGGTCTGCCCCTACTCGAAGGCGACCCGCGGCAACATCGACGTCACTATCAGCGTGGCCTGACCCCAGTAGCTCAACGACTGGCCACTTGTGACACGCCTTTTGCGGCATGGCGTGCCACAAGTGGCCACTCGGCGAACCAAACCGAACAGCTACTCCTTCATGTCCAGCACCGGCGTCGGCCGCCGGAAACCGCGGGTAACCCCGGCCAACCACACGAATCCCACTGCCAGCCAGCACAACCCGACGATCAGCGTCATCCCGGACAAACTCGTCCACAGCCACACGGTCAGCAGGAAACCGATCAGTGGCAGGACGAGCTTGCTGATCACCTGGAGGCCATCGCGTTCCTGCCGGTCGACGAAGTAATGCTTGATGACCGACAGGTTGACCACCGAGAATGCCACCAGCGCACCAAAACTGATCAGCGAGGCCAGCGTGGCCAGGGAGATGACGGTCGCCAGTAGCGATACGACCGACACCGCCAGGATCGCGTAGACCGGGGTGGCGAACCGCGGCGAGACGAAACCGAAGACCGGGCGCGGCAGGATGCCGTCGCGTCCCATCGCGTACAGGATTCGGGCCACCGAGGCCTGCGACGTGATGGCGGATCCGAGCGCACCGGCGACATAGGCCGCGGTGAAGAAGGTCTGCAGGAACTGCCCGCCCGCAGTCAGCATCAAGTCCAGGGATCCGGACTCGACATCGGCGAACTGGTTGGAGGGGAACACCAGCTGTCCGAGATAAGACAGCACGACGAAGATCACGCCCGACACCAGCGTTGCGATCATGATCGCCTGCGGCACAGACCGTCTGGGCTCCTTGGCCTCCTCTGACAGCGTGGACACCGCGTCGAAACCCAGGAACGACAGGCACAGGATCGCCGCGCCGGCCAGAACCGGGCTGAATCCGGTCGCGCTCCCGTCACCGTGGATCGGCGCCATCAGGTCGAGCGTGCCCAAGCTCAACACCTTGGAGGTGGCCAGCACCAGGAATGTCGCGATGAAGATCGCCTGCACCGCGATGATGACGAAGTTCGCCCTGGCCACCGACACGATGCCGACGACGTTCAGCACCGTCACGACCGCGATGGACAGCACGACGAACACCCAGGACGGGATCGCGGGCAGTGCGGCGTGCAGGTAGATCCCGATCACCAGGTAGTTGATCATCGGCAGGAACAGGTAATCCAGCAGAAGCGACCATCCGGCGAGAAAACCGACCGGGGCGCCGAATGACTTCTGCGAGTAGGTGTATGCCGATCCAGCGACCGGGTAGGCGACCGCCATCATCGCGTACGACCGGGCGGTGAACACCATGGCCGCCAGCGTCACCAGATAGGCGACCGACAACCTGCCGCCGGTGGTCTGGGTGACGATGCCGTAGGTGGTGAACACCGTGAGCGGCACCATGTACACCAGACCGAACAGCACCAACGACGGCAGCCCCAGAGCACGGCGCAGCCGCCCCTCGGTCGCTTCAGCCACATCAGACATGCCAGTTCCTCTCATTACTCGGCCGAATAGACCTGCGTGCCCTGCAGATACGTGGCGCGCACCTTCAGCGCCGGAAGCTCGGATGGTGGGAGGTACCTCGGATCGCGGTCCAGCCACACCAGATCAGCACTCGAGCCGGGAACGATGCGGCCCCAATTCTCTTCCGCGAAAGCCTGATACGCCACGGCAGTGGTGTACGACGACAGCGCGTGCTCGATCGGAAGGACCTCTTCCGGGGTCCAGCCGCCCGCCGGCTCACCCTCGGACGTGCACCGCGAGACCGCGACGGCAACACCGTCCAGCGGCGCACCCGAGGACACCGGCCAGTCCGATCCGAACGCCAGCGCCGCACCCGAACTCTCCAGCGTGCGCATCCGGTACTGCCGATCTGCCCGCTGTGCTCCCAGCCGGGGAATCGTGAGCACCGTCATCAGGGCATCCATCTGCGCCCACAGCGGCTGCATATTGGGGATGACACCCAGCTCGGCGAAGCGGCCCAGGTCGGCGTCGTCCACCAGCTGAGCATGGGCGATCACCGGCCGCCGGTCCCGCGGACCATTGTGCCGCGCAACGTATTCGATGGCATCCAGCGCCTGTCGGACCGCGGCATCGCCGATGGCGTGGATGTGGATCTGCAGACCCAGGTCATCGACCCTCTTGGCCGCCTCCGCCAGCGCGTTGCCCTCCCACAACTGCATGCCGTGGGAGTGCAGTCCCGAGCAGTACGGTTCCAGCAGCGCACCGGTCTCGTTCTCCACCACGCCGTCGGCGAAGAACTTCACGGTCTGCGCGGTCAGCAGCGGTGAGCCCGCCGCCTGGACCCGGTCCCTGGCCGCGGCGTATTGCGTTACCTGAGTATCGAAGTGGCGCGGGTCGGCGTAGAACGCCAGGTTGAATCGCATCCGCAGGGCGCCCTGCCGGACGGCTGCGAGGTAGGTGTCCAGCTCTGCCGGCTCTACCCAGGCGTCCTGAACCCACGTCACGCCGCGCGCCAGGTAGTAGTCGGCGGCCGTGCCCAATGCCGCGACCCCGACGGCCTCGTCACGGGCCGGCATGACCGCGGTGATCAGGTCGGTGGCGCCCCATTCGCGCAACGTGCCCAGCGGCGAGCCGTCCTCACGGCGCGGAATCTCACCGAGTATCGGCTCTGGAGAGTCCGCAGTGATGCCGGCGCGTTGCAACGCAACCGAATTGACCCAGAAGGTGTGGTAGTCCCAGGCGCGCAACACCACGGGCCGGTCCGGGACGGCGGCGTCGAGCCATCGCGCGTCGAACAAGCCGTCGGGGGCAAGGCTACCGTCGTACGAAGCGCCGACAATCCACTCCTGATCGGGATTCGCGTCTGCGAATTCTTTTACCGCCGATACAATTTCGTCGACCGACCGGCAGGGCCGGACCGCGGGGCCCGCGGACTCCAAACCGCCGAACAGCGGATGTGCATGGCCGTCACCGAACGACGGCATCAGGAAGCCGCCCTCCAGGTCGATCTTCCGATCGGCCGCCGACGCCAACGCGTCGTCACCCACTGCCTGCACCACTCCATCGGCGACCAGCAGCGCATCGGTGGTCGCCGTGGGTGTCCAGATCACACCGCCGTGGAAGAGCGTCGCAGCCTTGTCGGGCACGGAGAATGAAGTCACAAACTGGTCCTAATTTCTCGGTCCTATTTTTCGGGCAGAAGCACCGCGGTCGCACCGCCATCGACGGCACGGTCGTCGCGGAGCTCTTTGGCGAGTCCATCGAGGTCAGAGCACCAGTGGCGCCACACCAACCCCACCCACGCGGGCGGCAGCCGTACGGCCACACGGCACGACAAAGGTGCGCGGGCGGTCGCACTGAGCGTGGTCATGTCACTCCTAAAGCGAATGGAATTCGTTTATTCTGTGACCCAGACCACCCTTTGTAAAGCGGTGAGATGAAATTGAGGGGGAACAGGCCATGGGACGTCCATCGATACCGATCCTGTCATTGGACCGGATCGCCAGTGCGGCAATGGATCTCGTCAACACTACGGGGGGATTCACCATCCCCGAACTGGCCCGCAGACTCAAGGTCAGCCCGTCATCGCTGTACAACCACGTGTCCGGGCGCGAGCAGATCGTCGAACTGCTCCGCGAACGGGCGATGTCGGAAGTGGAGTTGCCAGACCTCGACGCCGATCGGCCGTGGGCCGAGATCCTGGCCGACATCATGCGCTCGTACCGCAGCAGCTTCGCCCGATACCCGCGACTGATTCCCCTGCTCACGGCCCATGCCGTCAACAGCAGCCAGGCGCTCACGATGTACAACGCACTGGCCGTCACCCTGACCCGCGCCGGCTACAGCCCCACCGACACGCTGCGGACCATCACCCTGGTCGACAACTACGTGCTGGGCTCTGCCCTCGACCTGACCGCCCCCGACAGACCGTGGGAGTCCGGGGCCCAAGTCGGTCCGGAGCTGACCGCCGCGCTGGCCACCGGCGCACCCCGGCCCGCGCGGGCCGACGACGCATTCGAGTACGGACTGGCGGTGCTGCTGCGCGGGCTGGTTCTGCCCTGATCAGTCCGGCCGCCTAGGGTTGCGGGCTACCCGCAGCGGTTGTGGAAATCAGTCGCCGGTTGCCGGATGCCCTGCAGTTCGGCCCGGATCTGCGGCTTGTCCTCGAGGTAAGCCTGCACCGAATCAGCCATCTGGTCGTTCGACTGCCCCTTGAGGCTGGTGAAGAAGTCGTTGACGTCGGGATGGGTGAACAGGTAGGCCGCGCTGGCCGCGCGGACGCCGGCCATCACGCCGGCGAGGTCGGCAGCGGTGCAGTTCGGCTCATCTGCGGCAGCGATAGGCGCGCCAACGACCAAGAGCGACAGGCCGATTGCGCCGGTGGCGATCACACGGGTGAACATGGTGGCTCCTAAGTCGACTCGGATAACTGAGCTGAGGCTCATGGACGCCCCGGCCGCCAGCCGCCGCCGCCGTTATCGGGTGGGCGGGGGTCGATGTTGATTTCTAAGCCCCCGCCGGCGCAGTACCAGTCGTTGGCGCAGTAATACGGGTAGTAGGGGCCCGCCTTCGGCGGCGTGGGTCCCCCACCCCGGACGCTGCCCTGCGCACACACCGTGGAACCGCCGGCATCGATACATTCCGCGGCGGCGGGAGGGGCCGTGTTGATGGAGATGGTGATGGGTACGGTCAAACCGGCCAGTCCGAGTAACACTGGACGCCACATGCTCCGCATGACCACTCCTCAGTAGGTCCCCGTCAGCCGAGAGTAAATCCCGAGGACGACCAATATGCAGGATCGACACTAACTGGTCGCCCGCAGTAACGCAGGGGCGCCACGGCATTCGTAACCGGTTGTATTCGCACAGATCGCAAGGATGTCCGCCGGACATCAAGCTGCCTAACCTCACGCGCGTGAACGAAGACTGGCTGGCCGTGATCGTCGGCCTCACCCTACTGACCCTCGTGCTCGTCGGCGCCATCCCCGGCAGCGTGATCCCATGACCAGCACCGAAGAACGCTCGCAGCAGCGCACATCGAAGATCGGCTACGCCGTCGCCGGTGTGCTCGTGGTCATCGCACTGGGCGCGGCGACCCGATTCCTGGAGACCCAGGTACCCCACTGGGCGTCTGGAACAGGGTTGGCCAAGATCGCGAAATCAGTCGAATTTCCGTTCTACGCAATCGCTCTCGGCCTGATCGGCAACGCAATCCTGGCCAAGTTCGCGCTGCGCGACGCTCTGTCGCAAGGCTTTCGCACCGAGTTCTTCATCAAGACCGGCCTGGTCCTGCTGGGCGCGTCGATCAACCTCAAGGTGCTCGCCACCGCCGCGGGACCGGCGATCATCCAAGCCCTGCTGCTGATTTCGATCGTCTTCGGGTTCACCTGGTGGCTGGGCGGGCGACTCGGCCTCGACGACAAGCTACGGGCGTTGCTGGCCTCAGCGGTCTCCATCTGCGGGGTGAGCGCGGCCATCGCGGCGGCCGGGGCGGTGCAGGCCCGGAAGGAGCAACTGGCCTACGCCGCGTCGCTCGTCATCGTGTTCGCCCTCCCCTCGATCTTCCTGCTGCCTTGGCTCGCCGATGTGTTCGGCCTGTCCGACGCGGTCGCGGGGGCCTGGATCGGCGGCAACATCGACACCACCGCGGCCGTGGCCGCCGCGGGCACGATCGCCGGTGAGCACGCGTTGCAGATCGCCACGATCGTCAAGACCACCCAGAACGCGTTGATCGGCATCGTCGCCATCGCGCTCACCGCGTACTTCGCCCTGAAGGTCGAGCGGCAATCGGGCGACCCGGACGCAACTGTGGCACGTCCGTCGCTGCGCGAATTCTGGGATCGCTTCCCCAAATTCGTGCTCGGCTTCATCGCCGCCTCGATTACCGGCACGCTGTATCTGCAGTTCTTGGCCGACGGTAAGGCCGCGATCGCAACAGTGAACGACCTGCGGACCTGGTTCCTGATCTTCGCTTTCGTGGCGATCGGGCTGGAGTTCTCACTGCGCGGCCTCAAGGAGGCCGGATGGCGGCCCGTCGTGCTGTTCGCGGCGGCCACCGTGGTCAACATCGTGGTGGCGCTCGGGTTGGCCTCCCTCCTGTTCGGCGGTTTGTTCGGCACCTTCGGCACGGGGTAGCCGTTACCCTGGCTAAGTGCCGACAACCTGGTCGCGGCGAGGGTTTCTCACGGTCAGCGCTGCGATGACCCTGGTCGCCGCATGTAGCACGCAGAAGCCTGGCGAAATCGCGAAAGACGGTTCGGTGACCGTCCGCCACCTGTTCGGCGACACCAACATCCCAGGACCACCACAACGGGTGGTCAGCGCAGGATTCACCGAACAGGACGACCTGCTGGCGCTCGGCGTCGTCCCGGTCGCGACGACCGAATGGTTCGGAGGCGAGCCGTTCGCGGTGTGGCCCTGGGCGCAACCGAAACTCGGGGGCGCCCAGCCCACCGTGCTCGGCCTGAACGACGGCATCCAGGTCGACGAGATCGCGGCCCTCAAACCGGACCTGATCGTGGCCACCAACGCCGGGCTCGACGCCGACACCTACGCCAAGCTCTCCGAGATCGCCCCGACGATCGCTCAGTCCGGACCCGACGCGTTCTTCGAACCATGGCGCGACCAGGCCACCCTCATCGGGCAGGCGCTCTTCCAGAACGACGCGATGACCGGCCTGATCGCCGGAGCGGACGACAAGTTCAAGGCGGTGGCCACCAACAACCCGCGATTTGCCGGCAAGAAGGCCATGCTGCTGGCCGGCACCTTGTTCCGCGACGGTGTGCAAACCCAGACGGGATGGCGAACTGAATTTCTCACCCAGATGGGCTTCGCCGTGCCCCCGACACCGGAGCTGATCCCGCGCTCGGACATCGCCTCGGTGCTCGACGCCGCCGACGTACTGATCTGGACCACCGAGAGTGATCAGGAGCGCGACGCCCTACTGGCCGACCCGACCATCGCCGGCCTGCGGGCCACCACCCGCAAACGGCACGTTTTCACCCCAAAAGACCTGGCCGGCGCGATCGCGTTCGCCTCGCCGCTGTCCTACCCGGTGGTGGCCGATCAGCTGCCGCTCCTGCTCAACCGGGCGCTGACCTGACAAGATGACCGGGTGACAAGCACCCAGGAACACTCCGCGCACCGTGGTACCGCCATCGTCGGCTCGGCCTACTATCCGGTGCTCGTCGCAGTCTTCACGGCTCTGGTGATCATCTCCAACGTCACCGCCACCAAAGGCGTCGCCTTCGGGCCGATCGTCGGCGACTGGTCGATCATCACCGACGGCGGCTTCATCGTCTTCCCGCTCACCTACGTGATCGGCGACGTGCTGTCCGAGGTGTACGGGTTCAAGGCCGCACGTCGCGCCATCTTCCTCGGATTCTCGATGAATGCTCTTGCCGCACTGGCATTCTGGGTCACCATCTATCTGCCCGCGGCGGATTTCTACACCAATCAGGAACACTTCGAGAACATCGTCCACGCCTACACCCAGTTGATCGTGGCGGGCCTGGCCGGGTTCATCGTCGGGCAGACCATCAATGCCTGGGTCGTGGTCGCCATCAAGGAACGGACCAAGGAGAAGCACCTGTGGGCCCGCCTGGTCGGATCCACCTTCGCCGGCCAGCTCGGCGACACCCTGGTCTTCTGCGGCATCGCGGCCAGTGCGATCGGCATCAGCACCTTCGGCGACTTCGTCACCTACACGGCGCTGGGCTGGATCTACAAGACCGCGGTCGAGGTGGTCATGCTGCCGATCACCTACCGCGTGATCGCCGCCATCAAGCACCGCGAGCCCACATATCAGGCCGCCGTGTGAGGCTTCGATAAGGCACCTCTGGCAAGGTTCATAGAGCCGGAGCTTTCTTAGCTACCGACGGGTAGCTTCAGGTCATGAGTGTGACATCAGAGGTGATGGACGCGGGACCGAGCCTGAACCCAGGCACCGCCCGCGACTATGGCGATCAGGCTCTGCTGCTCGAGTTCGACAGCACGGCGGATGTTTTGGCGTGGACCGCCACGCTCACGGCGGCCCAACTGCTCGGTGTGCTCGATATCGTGCCGGCGTCACGCACGATCTTGATCAAGCTCGCCGATCCTCGCTACCAGGCGCCCACCCGGCAACGGCTGGGCAAGCTGCGGCTGCAACCCGGCGCGGCACCCATCCGCCCTGCCGGGCAGGCGGACGTGACCATCGACGTGGTCTACGACGGCGCCGACCTGCACGAGGTCGCGACACTGACCGGGCTGACCCCGGCGCAGGTGATCGCGGCACACACCGGCACCCCGTGGCAGGTCGGATTCATGGGCTTCGCTCCCGGATTTGCCTACCTCGTCGGGGGCGACGAGCGACTACATGTGCCACGCCGGGCCGAGCCCCGCACCAGTGTCCCGGCCGGGGCGGTGGGACTGGCCGGCGAGTTCAGCGGCATCTACCCACGGCAGTCGCCCGGCGGCTGGCAGTTGATCGGACGCACCGACGCGGTGATGTTCGACGTACATCGGGACCAACCCGCACTGCTCACCCCCGGTACGTGGGTGCAGTTCCGGGCCATCGGCTAGCCGGCGAGGAGCAGAACATGACCACAACGTTGGAAGTACTGCGCACCGGACCGCTGGCCCTGGTCGAGGATCTCGGCCGCCCTGGAATGGCCCACCTCGGCGTCACCCGTTCCGGTGCCGCCGACCGCCGGTCCCACACGCTGGCCAACCGCCTGGTGGCCAATCCGGGTGAACACGCCACCATCGAGGTGATGTTCGGCGGATTCTCCGCCCGGGTTGTCGGCGGCGATGTCTCCATCGCGGTCACCGGCGCCGACACAGACCCGGCGGTCAATGGAATCCCGTTCGGCACCAACAGCATTCACCGCGTGCGCGACGGCGAGGTGATCTCGCTGGGCGCCCCACACTCGGGGCTACGCAGCTACCTGGCGGTACGCGGCGGCATTGCCGTGGAACCGGTCCTTGGTTCGCGGAGCTACGACGTGATGTCGGCGATCGGCCCGGCACCGCTGCGGCCCGGCGACGTCCTGCCGGTCGGTGCGCACACCGCCGACCTGCCCGAGACGGACCAGGCCCCGGTCGCCTCGATCTCCGGCGACGTGCTGGAACTCAATGTGGTGCCCGGCCCGCGCGACGATTGGTTCGTCGACCCCGACGTGCTGATCCGGACCAACTGGCTGGTGACCACCCATAGCGACCGGGTAGGGATGCGGCTGGTCGGCATGCCGCTGGATTACCGCTGGCCGGAACGGCAACTGCCCAGCGAGGGCGCAACCCGAGGAGCAATCCAGATACCGCCCAACGGTTTTCCGGTGATCCTCGGGCCCGACCACCCGGTCACGGGCGGCTACCCGGTGATCGGTGTGGTGACCGACGAAGACATCGACAAGCTGGGCCAGGTCCGGCCGGGCCAGACCGTACGGCTGCACTGGGTGCACCCCCGCCGGCCGTTCGAGGGATAGTCGTCTGGACCTTCCCGTCGTCATTTTCTACGTCAGGGTTGCGATCCGCCGGCGATCAACGACCCAGGTGTGGAAAACGGCGCCCGGGGAGCGCGGCCTATGCGCTGGACGGCCGGCAACGTAGAGACACCGGCGCGCAGCGCTGGTAGAACATGGGTGTGGCCTTCCAGGATGTCAGCGCGCCGTCCGTCCGAGGCGGAATCCTGCACACCGCGCGTCTGGTCCATACCTCCGATCTCGACCACGAGACCCGCGAGGGCGCCCGGCGCATGGTCATCGAGGCGTTCGAGGGCGACTTCACCGACGCCGACTGGGAGCACTCGCTCGGCGGCATGCACGCGTTCATCTGCCATCACGGTGCGCTGATCGCGCACGCCGCCGTGGTGCAGCGGCGCCTGATCTACCGGGACATCCCGTTGCGCTGCGGCTACGTGGAAGCCGTGGCGGTACGCGAGGATTGGCGAGGCCAGGGCCTGGCCACCGCCGTCATGGACGCCGTCGAACAGGTGCTGCGCGGCGCCTACCAACTCGGCGCGCTCAGCTCGTCGGCGACCGCCACGGACATCTACATCGCCCGCGGCTGGGTGCCCTGGCAGGGCCCGACCTCGGTGCTGAAGCCTGCCGGCGTGACGCGCACACCCGAGGACGACCGGTCGCTGTTCGTGCTGCCGATCGACCTGCCCGCCGGCATGGAGCTCGACACCACCGCGGAGATCACCTGCGACTGGCGCGACGGGGACGTCTGGTAACCACCAGAAAGCACAGGCTCACATCCATGTAGGTGAGCGGGTGAGCGGAATTTCACGACCGGGTCACCGCGGGGAGCACCTCCGCAATAAACGCTTCCTACTTTTGCGCCATGCCCATTCTGCTGAAGTCGAACCGCATCACCAATTGGGATCCCGAGGACACGCTGGCCTGGGAAGCCGGAAACAAATACATCGCGCGACGAAATCTGATCTGGTCGGTGTTCGCCGAACACGTCGGCTTCTCCATCTGGTCCATCTGGTCGGTCATGGTCCTGTTCATGCCCGAGGCTGTGTACGGCTTCTCGGCCGGTGACAAGTTCCTGCTGGGCGCCACCGCCACCCTGGTCGGCGGCTGCCTGCGCATCCCCTACACGCTGGCCACCGCCACCTTCGGCGGCCGCAACTGGACGGTGTTCTCAGCCTTCGTCCTGCTGATCCCCACCGTCGCAACGATGGTGTTGCTGGCGAATCCGGGACTGCCACTGTGGCCCTACCTGCTGTGCGCGGCCCTCGCCGGTTTCGGCGGCGGCAATTTCGCCTCCTCCATGACCAACATCAATGCCTTCTTCCCGCAGCGGCTCAAAGGCTGGGCACTGGGGCTCAATGCCGGCGGCGGCAACATCGGCGTACCGATGATCCAGTTGGTCGGCCTGCTGGTGATCGCCACCGCGGGCAACCGCGCCCCGTACTGGGTGTGTGCCGTCTACCTGGTGGCGCTGGCCGCGGCCGGCATCGGCGCGGCCCTCTACATGGACAACCTCGAGCAGCACAGGATCGACCTGAGCGCGATGAAAGCCATTCTGGCAGAACGTGATACCTGGGTGATCTCGCTGCTCTATATCGGCACCTTCGGATCCTTCATCGGCTTCGCGTTCGCCTTCGGCCAGGTGCTGCAGATCAACTTCGCCGCAGGCGGCCAGACTGCTGCCCAGGCCTCGCTGCACGCCGCGCAGATCGCCTTCATCGGCCCGCTGCTCGGTTCGCTGTCCCGGGTGTACGGCGGCAAGCTGGCCGACCGGATCGGTGGCGGCCGGGTCACCCTGGCGGTGTTCGGCGGCATGATCCTGGCGGCCGGAATGCTGGTCGCGATCAGCATGTTCAGCCCCGACAACGGAGGTCACACGCCGCACGCTCCTAACAGCCTGATGATGACCGGCTACGTCATCGGCTTCATCGCCCTGTTCCTGCTCAGCGGCCTGGGCAACGGCTCGGTCTACAAGATGATCCCGTCGATCTTCGAAGCCCGCAGCCACTCCCTGCAGGTCAGCGAAGAGGAGCGGCAGCGGTGGTCGCTGTCCATGTCGGGCGCACTGATCGGATTCGCCGGTGCCATCGGCGCCCTCGGCGGTGTGGGTATCAACCTGGCCCTTCGCCAGTCCTACCTGTCCAGTGGGTCAGCCACCGCGGCGTTCTGCATCTTCCTGGCGTTCTACGTGCTGACCTCGGCATGCACCTGGTTCCGCTACGTCCGGCGGCCCGCTGCTACGGCCGTCCCAACGGCCCCGGCAGACCGACACGCCTCGGCAATGGCCGGGTAATCACTTGGAAACACAAGCTGCCTTCACTGGATCCATGAACGAGCCCGCCTGGGCACCGCTCACAGGGTTTCGTGTGGCGGTGACCTCCGCCCGACGTGCCGACGAGCTGAGCGCGCTGCTGACCAGGCGCGGCGCGACGGTGACCAGCGCGGCCGCCATCACGATGGTTCCGCTGCCCGACGACGATGAGCTGCGCGCCCACACCGCGTCGCTGATCGACGTGCCGCCGGACATCGTGGTGGCGACCACCGGGATCGGCTTCCGCGGCTGGTTCGCCGCCGCCGACGGCTGGGGCCTGGCCACCGAGCTCACCGACGCCCTGAGCAACGCCCGCATCGTCTCCCGTGGCCCGAAAGCCACGGGGGCGTTGCGTGCAGCGGGCCTGCCCGAGGAATGGTCACCGGAATCGGAATCCTCCCGGGAGGTGTTGCGCTACCTCATCGAACAGCGCGTCGACGGGCAACGCATCGCGGTGCAGCTACACGGGGCCACCGACGAATGGGACCCGTTCCCCGAGTTTCTCGATGAGTTGCGGGCCGGCGGCGCCGAGGTGGTGCCGATCCGGGTCTACCGCTGGCACCCCGCGCCACGGGACGGCGAGTTCGACCAGATGGTCGCCGGAATCGCCGAACGACGGTTCGATGCAGTCAGTTTCACCTCGGCGATGGCGGTGGCCTCGGTGCTCATGCGCGCCACCGAGATGGACATCGCCGACCGGGTACTGGCCGCGCTGCGCACCGACGTCCACGCCATGTGCGTCGGCCCGGTCACCGCGCGACCACTGGTCCGGCTCGGGGTTCCGACCTCGGCACCGGAACGGATGCGGTTGGGCGCCTTGGCCCGTCACATCACCGACGAGCTGCCGCTGCTGCAGGCGCGGACCGTCCGGGTCGCCGGGCACACGCTCGAGATCCGGGGCACCTGTGTTCTGGTCGACGGCACGGTCAAGTCGCTGTCCCCGGCCGGGATGGCGACCATCCGCGCACTGGCGCACCACCCGGGCGCGGTGGTGTCGCGGTTCGATCTGCTCAGCGCACTGCCGGGCACCGGCACCGACACCCACGCCGTCGAGACCGCGGTGCTGAGGCTTCGTACTGCCTTGGGAGACAAGAACATCGTTTCGACGGTCGTCAAACGGGGTTACCGGCTGGCCGTCGACGAAACCGAGATGGCCCGGGCGCGATGAGCCTGGTCCTGGTCGCCCACGGAACCCGCAAGCCGGGCGGTGTCGCGATGATCGGCGATCTCGCCGCGCGGGTGTCCGACATGCTCGGCCGCCCCGTGCACGTCTCATTCGTCGACGTGGTGGGCCCGACGCCAAGCGAAGTTCTCGCATCGCTACCCATGGACTGCCCGGCAGTGGTGGTGCCCGCATTCCTGGCTGCCGGATACCACGTCCGGGTCGACGTGCCCGACCACGTGGCGGCCAGTGAGCACCCGGCCGTGACAGTCACCCAGCCGCTGGGACCCTGCCAGGGAACCGTGCGGGTTCTCGCCGATCGGCTCATCGAATCAGGATGGCGGCCAGGCGATTCGGTGATCCTCGCGGCCGCCGGAACTTCGGACCGAAGCGCCCAGTCCGACCTTCGGCGCACCGCCGCACTGCTGTCAGCCGTGACCGGCGACCGCGTAGAACTGGCCTTCGCCGCCACCGGGGCGCCGAGCGTTGCCGAAGCCGTCGCCGCGCAGTGCAGCCGCGGCCATCGCCGCATAGCTGTGGCGTCCTACCTGCTCGCCGACGGGCTGTTCCAGGACCGGCTGCGTGAATCCGGCGCCGACCTCGTGGGCGAACCGCTCGGCACCCACCCCGGCATGGTTCGGCTGATTGCCAACCGGTTCCGCCGTGCCGGGGTACTGAGCCTGCCGGCCGCCGCGTGAGCGGAGCGACCGGGCGATCAGTGGCCCGGCACATCCCACGAGCAGGAGTGCGCCACCGGCGCCCGCCACCGAGAAGAACGCCGATCGCCGCGTACTGACCATCGCCGAACATTGCTCGACGTAATCACTGGCCATGAATCCCGGTCCGGCGAGCGTGTACTGGTCCAGGTTGAGCCGGTCCTGTTGGGCGGCGACGCTGTAATCCGGCTGCGCTCCGTTACCGCACGGGATGGGTTGACCGGCACGGTCCACGGCATTCAAGGCCAGGGGCATGAACGTTGCCCCGAGTGCGCCCAGCATCGCTGCCGCCCCCACCAAATTCATTACCGAACGCGCAAACATCCCTTGTCAGCCCCTCTGACGACGCTTCCTTGAGAGGGAGTTTAAACACACCCAGCGAACTATTCTAGTTAGCCAGAGAGATGCGCACCACAGCTTTGGAGACATTCCGGACCGTGCAAATCTGGCAAATTTCCCTGCGAAACCACCTCTGTCCAGGTGTTTGCCTGAGTAACGAGCCTCTGACCGTTTGCCAGCGGATCGCCGCGTCAGATCCGGGTCGAAAACTCAGCTATCGTTATCGCGATTCATCGGGCGATTCGGCAGGAGTACAGGCAAAGGTGCAGGTGACAACACCGGCGGGCGCAGCCCGTCGAGACGACGCGCACGGCAGTGCGACCCGGTGACCGGGTCCCGGCCGAACGTCTGCGTCAGCACCTGCTCAACGCTCTGGAACGCACGTCACGGCCGATGACCACTGCCCAGCTACGTGACGACATGCACCAGCACTTCCGCGCACCGGTCGTAATCGAGTCTGTGTACCGCAATCTGACGGTGCTGGAGCGCCGCGGCGCAGTGGAGCGCCGCAAGCTCCAGGGGCGCGACGCGCACTGGAGCCGGGCGACCGATCAGGCGGAGATCTGAACGAACCCGCCCGGAGTGATCCGGGTCCGGTAGACCGGGATCGACACCGTGTCGTCGTCGAGACAACTACCGTCATCGAGCGCGAAGGCCTGCTTCTTGATCGGCGACTGCACGGCCGCCCGGCCGGCGCGATCCCCCACGATCCCGCGCGAGAGCACGGCGGCACCGGAGAACGGATCGATGTTGCCCACCGCGTGCAATGACTCGTCGTCGAGGCGGAACAGTGCCGCCTGCGAGCCGTCGGGCAGCAGTACCGCGACGCCGCGGCACGGCATCAGGAAGTCATACCGGCAGGCCGTCGTCCATTCCCCAGGCGTCGCGGCGTGAACCTCTTTGTGGTCGTCGAGCAGTGTCATTTCGCCTCCTGAAATCCGCGGACCTTCGGCATCCCGATGTCGGTTGCCCCCGGCACCTTGCGACCGCCGCGCTCGGTGAACGTGATGGTGGGGTCGTCCACGTCGGGTGCGTTGACGAACGACACGAAACGCGACAGCTTCTCCGGGTCCTCCAGCACGCCCTTCCACTCACACGCGTAGCCGGCGACATGGCGCTCCATGGCCGCCTCGAATTCGGCTGCCAGACCGAGGGAGTCGTTGCACACGACATCGCGCAAGTGGTCGAGTCCGCCATCCATCGCCTCCAGCCACGGCGCGGTGCGCTGCAGCCGGTCGGCGGTGCGGATGTAGAACATCAGGAAGCGGTCGATGTAGCGGACGAGGGTCTCGTCATCGAGATCGCCTGCCAGCAACTGGGCGTGCCGCGGAGACATGCCGCCGTTACCGCATACGTAGAGGTTCCAGCCCTGTTCGGTGGCGATGACGCCGACATCCTTGCTCTGCGCCTCGGCGCATTCACGCGCACAACCCGAGACGGCCATCTTGATCTTGTGCGGTGAACGCAAGCCCCGGTACCGCTTCTCGATCTCGACGGCCATGTTCACCGAATCCTGTTGGCCGTAACGGCACCACGTGCTGCCGACGCAGCTCTTCACGGTGCGCAGCGACTTGCCGTAGGCGTGCCCGGACTCCATGCCACCCTCGACCAGGCGCGCCCAGATCTGCGGTAGCTGTTCCACCCGGGCGCCGAACATGTCGATCCGCTGGCCACCGGTGATCTTGGTGTACAGGTCGAAATCCCTTGCGATCTCGCCGATCAGGATCAACTGCTCAGGGGTGATCTCACCACCGGGCGACCGCGGCACCACCGAGTAGCTGCCGTTCTTCTGGATGTTGGCCAGGAAGTGGTCGTTGGAGTCCTGGAGCGAGGCCTGCTCACCGTCGAGCACATGATCGGAGCTGGTGGAGGCCAGGATCGACGCGACCGTGGGTTTGCAGATGTCGCAACCCTTTCCGGTCCCGAACTTCTCGATCAGGCCGGAGAAGGTACGGATCTCGGTGGCGCCGATGATCTCGAAGAGTTCGGCCCGCGACTGGCTGAAGTGCTCGCACAACGCCTTGGACTGCTCGACACCCTCGACCTCCAGCAGCTGTTTGAGCAGCGGCACACACGACCCGCACGACGTGCCCGCCAGCGTGCACTTCTTCAGGCTGGGCACGTCGTCGCAACCGCCGCAGATGGCTTCCTTCAGATCGCCCTTGGTGACGTTGTTGCACGAACAGATCTGCGCGATGTCGGGCAGTGCGGCCACGCCCAGCGCGGGTCCGTCAGTGTCTCCGACCGGAGCGATCAACGCCAGCGGGTCTCCGGGAAGTTCGCTGGCGACCATGGGCCGCAACACACCGTAGGCCGATGCGTCTCCGACCAGGATGCCGCCGAGCAGCGTCTTGGCGTCATCGGAAAGCACCAGCTTGGCGTAGGTCTGCTTGACCGGGTCGTTGACCACGACCTCCAGGCAGTTCGGCGTATTCCCTTTCGCATCACCGAAACTGGCGACGTCGACGCCGAGCAGCTTGAGTTTGGTCGACATGTCGGCGCCGGGGAACTCGGCCTCACCGCCGAGCAGTCGGTCGGCCACCACCTCAGCCGTGGTGTAACCCGGCGCGACCAGGCCGTAGCAGCGGCCCTCGATGGCCGCCACCTCGCCGATCGCATAGATGCTGGGATCGCTTGTGACACAGGACAGGTCGGCGAGGACGCCACCGCGCTGCGCCATGTCCAGGCCGGCGGCGCGGGCCAACTCGTCGCGCGGCCGCACACCGGCGGCGAAGACGACCAGTCCGGCGTCGATCGCGCTGCCGTCGTTGAGCGATATCCGCATCGAGTCGTCGACGTCGGACTTGCGCAGCGGCTTGTGCCGCTGCACCGGCTGAATGCTCTCGGTGCCGACCGCGGTGTGCACCTCGATACCCAGGCCCCGCATCATCCGGTTCAGCAGCGTGCCACCGGCCTCGTCGAGCTGGGCCGACATCAGGTGCGGCGACATCTCCAGGACATGCGTCCGTAAACCGAACTGCCGCAGCGCATTGGCCGCCTCCAAGCCCAGCAGACCGCCGCCGATCACCACACCGACCGGGGACTTCGAGTCCAGCGCGTTCTGCGCACTGGCGCGGATCGCGTCGAGGTCATCCAGCGTGCGGTAGACGTGCACACCCGGCAGGTCACGTCCCGGCACCGGCGGCACGAAGGCGTACGACCCGGTGGCCAACACCAGCGCGTCGTAGTCGAAGGTTTCGCCGGTGGCGGTGCGCACCGTGCGGGCTTCCCGGTCGATCTCGGCGACCGCACATCCCAGACGCAGATCGACCCGGTCGTCACCGGTGTAGTCATTACCCGGCAGCGCCAGCTTGGCCCGGTCCCAGTGCTCGGTGTACCCGGTCAGGCCGACCCGGTCATAGGCGGCGTCAGCTTCCTCCGACAGGACGGTGACCCGCCAGGTGCCCGCGGCGTCACGCGACCGCAGCGCCTCGACGAAGCGGTGGCCCACCATGCCGTGTCCGACGACCACGACGTTCTGTGTTGACGACATATGGCGAGGTTAGGAACCCGAAGTTGCCGAATTGTCGCCCTGTGTGACGCGCCCGTCACGGTGTGCTCACGGTCCGCGCGACGCACATGTGAGGACGCGCGGCCGTGAGGTCCAGCTAACCCAGCTGGCGGGCCAGCGCCCGGCCGATGACCCGGGCGGCCTCGGCAAAACGTTGCGGATCGGGCCCGGAATAGTTGAGTCGCAGGTACGGCCCGGACGGCTCGGCGGGAAACCACTCGTTGCCCGCCGCGACCAACACGGAATCAGCCTCGCAGTCGCGGACCAGCCGCTGCAGGTTGATCGCGTCGGGGAGTCGCAGCCACAGATGCAGCCCGCCACGTGGCACGTGTTCCAACTGCGCGCCCGGGGCATGCTCGGCCAAGGAGGCGATCAAGAGGTCACGCCGGGCCTGCAACTGCTGACGCAGGTCGCGCAGATGGGTACGCCAGGCCGGCTGGGTGACCACGTCGAGTGCCGCGGCCTGCAACAACCCGCTGACGTACATCGATTCCGCACCACGGTCGGCCAGAATCCGGTCCCGCGCAGGACCTCTGGCCACCATCGCCCCCACCCGGATCGACGGTGACACGCTCTTGGTCAGCGACCGCAGATAGATGACGTGTCCGGCGTCGTCGGAAGCCGCCACCGGCCTGGAGGTGCTCTCGATGCCGAAATCGTGGGCCCAATCGTCCTCGACCAGGAATGCACCGTGGCTGCGAACCACCTCCAGAATCTGGCTCGCGAGTTCTGGATCCCATTGGGCACCGGTCGGATTGGCGTAGTTGGGCTGCGCGTAGAACACCCGGGCGCCGGTCTCGTCGAAGGCCCGCGACAGCTCTTCGGGCTCAGGCCCCCGCGGCCCGCTGGGCACGGGCACCAGCCGCACGCCGCACTGGGCCGCGGCCAGGATGGCCCCCCAGTAGCTGGGCGACTCGATCAACATCGGCTGACCGAACCCGACCAGTGCGCGGAAGATCGAGCTCAGACCGCTCTGACTCCCAGGCAGCACGATCACCTCACGAGCCGTCGGCGCGGTGACGCCGGCGCCGTACGCCTCGGCCAGTTCCTGGGCGAACCAGGCCTGCAGGTCGGGCCGGCCGGGTGCCGGCGCCACGCTGAGCGCGGTGTCCCCGCGGGCGGCTCGCGCGAGTGCGGTACGGACCAGCCGTTGAGGAAGCAGTTCGCGGACGGGATAACCGGCGTGCAGCGCGATCACGTCAGGCGCGACGCCGCGCAGCGGCGTCGACAGTGCGGGGATCCGCGCCTGTGGCGACCGCAGCGCCGCGGTCTGCCAGCCATAGTCGGGCAGACGCGCACTGGGTACCGCCCGCACAAACGTCCCGACCCCCGGCCGGCTCTCCACCAACCCCAGGCTGCGCAGCGTGCGCATGGCCTTGGCGACCGTCACCGGGCTGGCCGCATAGTCAGCCACCAGGGCCCGGTTGGACGGTAGCTGCGCGCCGGGCGGCGCGGTGGCGATCCACTTTCGCAGGCCGGACACGATCCGCTCAGTGCTATCGTTATCCATGTTGATACAGAGTAGCGCTACTCGGAATAACTCGACTGCGCTATCCCACCCGGGGTTGTGGTGGGGCCTGCTGGGCGTCACGGCGTTCTCGTTCACCATCGTGTTCACCAAGGTGGCTACCGGCGGACTGTCCCCGCTGTTCATCGGCGCCGGGCGCGCCGTCGTCGCCGCCGCCATCGCGGTGGCCGCACTCGCCCTGACCCGGCAGGTACTGCCCTCGGCCCGGCAATGGGCCCGGCTGGCCGTCGTGGCAGCCGGTGTCGTGGCGGGCTTCCCGCTACTGACCTCCTACGCGCTCACGGTGGTTCCCGCCAGCCACGGCGCCATCGTGGTGGCATTGCTGCCGGCCGCCACCGCGGTGTGCGCGGTGTTGCGCGGCCACGAACGTCCGCCGGCCGCGTTCTGGGCGTTGGCCGCAGCCGGAGCGCTGGCCGCGGTGGTGTTCGCCATGGTCCACGGCGCCGGATTCGGTCATCTGGCCTGGCCGGACCTACTGCTGTTCGGCGCGGTTCTCGCGGCTGCGATCGGGTACGCCGAGGGCGGATTGCTGGCGAGGGAACTGGGCGCCTGGCAGACGGTGTCCTGGGCGCTGGTGGTCGCGGCGCCGGTGATGCTGACCCTGACGGTGCTGGCCGTCGTACAGCAGCCGCCGAATGCGACGCCGGTGCAGTGGGCCGCGTTCGGCTACCTGGCGGCGGTCAGCATGTACCTGGGCTTCTTCGCCTGGTACCGCGGCCTCGCCATCGGACCGATGACCCAGGTGAGCCAGGTGCAGTTGATCCAGCCGGTGATGACCATCGGCTGGGCGGCACTGCTACTGCACGAGCGGCTGACGTGGTCGACGGTGCTCGGCGGTGCCGTGGTCATCGGGTGCGCCGCCCTGGCCGTGCGCATCCGCCTCCGGTGAGTCGCCGACGCCGAAAGCCGGTGGAACCCGTTGGATTCCACCGGCTTTCGGGCAACTCAGAACTTCGCCAGGAAGTCCGAGGTGTAGACGTCACCACGGCTGCGTCCCGGCGCAGGCGGTCCCTCGACGACCACCCAGGCCGCGTTCGCCTTGTCCATGGACGGCCCAGACACGTTGATGGTCGCGGTACCGCCGGCATCCGTGTGCAGCACACCCCCGGACACCCCCGGATCGCCCGGATTGCACGTGGCGACCGACGCGCGGGGCAGCTGGATGAGCCTGACCTGGTAGTCGGTGTCGGGCCGGGCCGACTGCATGTGCACCTGCGCACTCACATTCGAGCCGTCTCTGCTGACATCGGCCCATCCCGAGCCGGAACCCGACCCCATTCCGTCGAGGAACAGTGCCGCGACGAAATCACAGTTCCGGATCTGATTCGAGAACGGAGAGAACGACGAAGCACTGGCCGGCGGGGCGCCGATCCCGCTGAGCACCACCCCGCCCGCCGCCGCCAACGTCACCACGCGCCTTGTGCGCCAATCCATCGCAATGCATCCTGCCTGCTCGACGTATCAGTGCGTCATTATTGGCACAGATCGCACGCCGAGAAGCGGCAGTTTGCACAAATCGCTGACGGCTACCGCCAGCGGCCGAGCACCTCTTTGGCCCGCGCACTCAGTACGGCCTGCAGGAACGGACCGAAGGTGACGCGCCCGACGCCGGCGGCCGTCAGTTCGGCGAGCTCGGCGGTATCGGGCGGAACGGTCACACTGACCGGCAGCGGTACCTCAGACACCAAGCGCGCCAACGCTTCCGGATCACGCAGTCCCGGCGGGAACAGCGAGTCGGCACCGGCAGCGGCGGCCTCGGACAGCCGGGCGATCGCGCGATCAACCCGGTCGGCGTCATCTCCGTCGTTGCGCAGGAACAGGTCGGTGCGCGCGTTGATCACCACATGCACTCCCGCGGCGTCCGCAGCCGCGCGTAGCTGACCCACCAGCTCGGCGTGCTCGGCCGAACTGCGCAGTCGCTTGCCCTCCTTGTGCACGGTGTCCTCGATGTTGAGCCCGACCGCCCCGACGTCGAGCAGACCCTCGATCAGCCGCTCCGGACGCTCGCCGTAACCGGACTCGATGTCCACCGAGACAGGCACGTCGACCGCGTCGGTGATTTGCCGCACCCGGGTCAGCAGGTCGTCGAACGACATCACCTCGCCGTCGGCCTTACCGATGGAATCGGCCAGCGGATGGCTACCCACGGTGAGCGCAGAGAAGCCCTCGCCCACCGCCAGTCGCGCCGACCAGGCATCCCACACAGTGGGCAACACAACGGGGTTGCCGGGTTGGTGCAGCGCCAGTAATGTCGCCGCCCGCTCCTGCAACGTGGTCTCACTCATTGATCCTCCAGGTGCTCAGATGTCCTGCTCAGATGTCCTTCGGCCAGGCGCGAAGCCGGTGCAACCAACACTACGACCCGGGTTCGGGCGGCTCATCGCGAGCGGTCCGCAACACCCCCTCTGACGTGATGCGCATCACGTCTCGATCGTGATGTGGCTAGCATTGGTTGTCGTACTGTGAGCCCTGACACCTTCAGCCCGAGGAGGTCACTTGTCCACCACCACCGAGTTCTCTGAACTGCACAACCTGATCGGCGACATGCGTCGCTGTGTCACCACGTTGGCGTCGAAGTACGGGGATTCCCCTGCCATGCGCCGCGTGATGAACGACGCCGAGCGGATCCTCAACGATATCGAGCGGTTGGACATCGACGCCGAAGAGTTGGAGATGCGTCACGGCGTGACACGCCAACAACAGGCCCGCGAGAAAATCGGCATCCCCGACACCCAATACGGAAGCGAGTTCTGGCAGGACGTCGCTGACGAGGGTCTCGGCGGATACCGCTGAGCTCACGGGCGTTTGACGCCCGACGAAACAACTGAACCTCAGAAAGGGAACCGTGAGCGCACCCACCGCTGACCGTCGCGCGACCGGGGTCTTCTCGCCTACACGAGCGCAGATCCCCCAACGCACCCTACGGACCGACCGGTGGTGGCAGGCACCACTATTGACCAATCTGGGGCTCGCGACGTTCGTCATCTATGCGACGGTCCGGGCGTTCTGGGGAAGCGCGTACTGGGTAGCGGACTACCACTACCTGACGCCCTTCTATTCGCCGTGCGTCAGCACGGCCTGCGCGCCCGGATCGAGCCACTTCGGTCAATGGGTCGGCGAGCTGCCGTGGTTCATTCCGATGGCGTTCATCTCACTGCCGTTCCTGTTGGCCTTCCGGCTGACCTGTTACTACTACCGCAAGGCGTACTACCGGTCGGTGTGGCAGTCGCCGACCGCCTGCGCGGTGGCCGAACCGCACGCGAAATACACTGGGGAAACCCGTCTTCCGCTGATCATGCAGAACCTGCACCGGTACTTCTTCTACGCCGCGGTGCTCATCTCCCTGGTCAACACCTACGACGCGATCACCGCGTTCCATTCGCCGTCCGGCTTCGGGTTCGGCCTGGGCAACATCATCCTGACCGGCAACGTCATCCTGCTGTGGGTCTACACGGTGTCCTGCCACTCCTGCCGGCACGTCACCGGCGGCCGGCTCAAGCACTTCTCCAAACACCCTGTGCGCTACTGGATGTGGACACAGGTGAGCAAGCTCAACACCCGCCACATGCTCTTCGCCTGGATCACGCTGGGCACCCTGGTCCTCACCGACTTCTACATCATGTTGGTGGCCAGCGGCACCATCTCCGATCTCAGGTTCATCGGCTGAGTCGCCCAACTGAATTCGTTGGCCGACAAGTACATACACGCGAAAGGCGAGTGGGGATTTTCATGGGCGAGTTGGAACGGCACACTTACGACGTCGTCGTGATCGGTGCCGGCGGAGCGGGTCTGCGCGCGGTGATCGAGGCCCGCGAACGCGGCCTGCGGGTGGCGGTGGTGACCAAGTCGTTGTTCGGCAAGGCCCACACCGTGATGGCCGAGGGCGGCTGCGCGGCAGCCATGCGCAACGTCAACACCAAGGACTCCTGGCAGGTTCACTTCGGTGACACCATGCGCGGCGGCAAGTTCCTCAACAACTGGCGGATGGCCGAACTGCACGCGCAGGAAGCCCCCGACCGGGTCTGGGAGCTGGAAACCTATGGGGCCCTGTTCGACCGGACCAAGGACGGCCGGATCAGCCAGCGCAACTTCGGCGGGCACACCTACCCGCGGCTGGCCCACGTCGGTGACCGCACCGGCCTGGAGATCATCCGCACCCTGCAGCAGAAGATCGTGTCGCTACAGCAGGAGGACAAGAGGGAACTCGGCGATTACGAGGCCCGGATCAAGGTCTTCCACGAGTGCTCCATCACCGACCTGATCAAAGACGGCGACCGGATTGCCGGCGCCTTCGGCTACTACCGCGAGACCGGCAACTTCGTGCTGTTCGAAGCCCCCGCGATCGTGCTGGCCACCGGCGGTATCGGCAAGTCGTTCAAGGTGTCGTCGAACTCGTGGGAGTACACCGGTGACGGCCATGCCCTGGCCCTGCGCGCCGGGTCGGGCCTGATCAACATGGAGTTCATCCAGTTCCACCCCACCGGCATGGTCTGGCCGCTGTCGGTGAAGGGCATCTTGGTCACCGAGGGTGTCCGTGGTGACGGCGGAGTGCTCAAGAACTCCGAGGGCAAGCGGTTCATGTTCGACTACATCCCCGCGGTGTTCAAGGGCCAGTACGCCGAGACCGAGGAAGAAGCCGACCAGTGGCTCAAGGACAACGACTCCGCGCGGCGCACCCCTGACCTGCTGCCCCGCGACGAAGTGGCCCGCGCCATCAACTCCGAGGTGAAGGCGGGCCGCGGCTCACCGCACGGCGGCGTGTACCTCGACATCGCCTCGCGCATGCCGACCGAGGAGATCAAGCGACGGCTGCCGTCGATGTACCACCAGTTCATGGAGCTGGCCGAGGTCGACATCACCAAAGACGAGATGGAAGTCGGCCCCACCTGTCACTACGTGATGGGCGGCATCGAGGTCGATCCCGACACCGGTGGGGCGACCACACCCGGCCTGTTCGCGGCGGGCGAGTGCTCGGGCGGCATGCACGGCTCCAACCGCCTTGGCGGCAACTCACTTTCGGATCTGCTGGTGTTCGGCCGGCGCGCCGGCCTCGGTGCTGCCGACTACGTGCAGGCACTGCCGGAGCGGCCCGCGGTTTCCGAGGCCGCGATCATCGAGGCCACCGAGTTGGCGTTGGCGCCGTTCGAATCTCACGCGCATCCGGAGAATCCGTACACGCTGCATGCCGAGCTGCAACAGTGCATGAACGACCTGGTCGGCATCATCCGCAAGGCCGACGAGATCGAGGAAGCCCTGGCCAAGCTCGCCGAGCTCCGCACCCGCGTACACAACGTCAGCGTGGAGGGCGGTCGCGTCTTCAACCCGGGCTGGCACCTGGCCATCGACATGCGCAACATGCTGCTGGTCAGTGAGTGCGTGGCCAAGGCCGCGCTGGCCAGGACGGAAAGCCGCGGCGGGCACACCCGCGACGACTATCCGGACATGGACGCCAACTGGCGCAACACCCTGCTGGTGTGCCGCGCGGCCGGCGACGATCAGGTGGTGCCGGACGTGACGGTGACGCCCGAGTCCCAGCTGCCGATGAGGGAGGACCTGCTGGCCACGTTCGAGCTGTCCGAACTCGAAAAGTATTACACCGAGCAAGAACTGGCCGAACACCCCGATCGGAAGGGCTGAGCATGAGTGCCTACAACGCGAACCTGCGCGTCTGGCGCGGCGATGACACCGGCGGCGAGTTGCAGGACTACACCGTCGAGGTGAACGACGGCGAGGTGGTGCTCGACATCATCCACCGGCTGCAGGCCACCCAGGCCGGCGATCTGGCGGTGCGGTGGAACTGCAAGGCCGGCAAGTGCGGATCCTGTTCGGCCGAGATCAACGGCCGCCCGCGGCTGATGTGCATGACCCGGATGTCGACCTTCGACCCGTCCGAGACGGTGACCATCACGCCGCTGCGCACCTTCCCGGTGATGCGCGACCTGGTGACCGATGTGTCGTTCAACTACGAAAAAGCCCGCCAGATCCCGTCATTCACGCCGCCCAAGGAACTGCAGCCCGGCGAGTACCGGATGCAGCAAGTGGACGTCGAGCGCAGCCAGGAATTCCGCAAGTGCATCGAGTGCTTCCTGTGCCAGAACGTCTGCCACGTGGTGCGTGACCACGAGGAGAACAAGGAGGCGTTCGCCGGGCCGCGGTTCCACATGCGGATCGCCGAGTTGGACATGCACCCGCTCGACGTGCTGGACCGCAAGGACATGGCTCAGGAGGAGTTCGGCCTCGGCTACTGCAACATCACCAAGTGCTGCACCGAGGTGTGCCCGGAAAACATCAAGATCACCGACAACGCGCTGATCCCGATGAAGGAACGGGTGGCGGACCGCAAGTACGACCCGATCGTGTGGTTGGGCAACAAGCTGTTCAGGCGGTAGTTCCTGCGCCCAGCCATCGAGATCAACGAAATGGTCGTTCCCGCGCGCCGGGAACGACCATTTCGTTGTTTTGGAGGTCGGGAGGAAACCGAGGCGACGGCGTAGGCTCAGGAAAAGCAGCCAATCAGCGTCGAAAGGCAGCTCCATGAGCATGGGACAGACTCACAGCATCAACGAGATCCGGACCGCGATCCGGGAACTGTCGATCCGGGCCGAGTTGGCCCGTAAAGAGGGCCGGCCGGGCGATGCCGGCGAGATCGAACAGCGCATCGCCAAATATCGCGACGAACTCGCCGCACGGCCCTGAGCCGGCCGGCCCGAGGCTCGGAGGTCAGGCGCCGAGCTTGCGGAACGTGCTGCGGTGGAACACGATTGGCGCCACATCGGCATTGACCGTGATGTCGCTGACACGCAGCACCACGATGGTGTGATCGCCGGCCTCGACGAGTTGCTCGATGGCGCTCTCCAGCCACACGCTGGTTCCGTGGATGAACACCGCGCCGGATTCGCGTGACTCGGTCTCCAGCCCGGCGAACCGGTCCCCCGTCTTGGCCGCCAATGTGCGGGCCGCCTCGTCATGGGATTCGCCGAGCACGCTGATCCCCAGCGACGGCAGATCCTTGAGCTTGGGCCAGGTGGTCGAAGAGTTCTGCACGCAGAACGACACCAGCGGCGGGTCGAGCGACACCGGCACGAAGGTGCTGGCAGCCAAGCCGACCAAGGTGCCCTCTACCTCGGCAGCAATCGCGATGACACCGGACGGAAAGTGGCCGAACGCTTCACGCAGCGACGTCGGGCTCAGTTCTGTTGCACTCATAACACCTCCATCTTCACACAGGGGTTGGTCACATCTGCTCCGCCCGCCCGTAGCCATGAGCGGCGGCCACGTCCGGGTGCGCGCGCACCCGGCTCTTCCACGCATTACGCCCGTACACCGCATAGATGCGGTCGTTCGACGGGTCGGTGCTCACTCCCCGGGCATGGGCCGCGAGGTCATCGGGCAGCGTCAGCACCGGCAGACTGGCGTCGAGCCGGGGATTGAAGAAGTACGGCACCGAGATGCGCTCGGCGGTGCTCACCCGCACCCGATGCTCGGTGGCCCGCAGATAGCCGCCGCTGGCGATCTCCAGCATCTCGCCGATGTTGACGATGAAGGCCCCCGGCAGCGGATCGACATCGATGAACGCGCCGTCGCCGCCACGGACCTGCAGACCGCGGGTTCCCGGTTCAGCGAGAAGCAGGGTCAGGACCCCCGCGTCGCGGTGCGCGCCGACGCCCTGGTCGGTCTCGGCCTGCGCCGGGTACCGCACGATCTTGATCAAGGTGGCCGGGGTGTCGGCGAATGCGGCGTGGAACACGCTGGGATCCGCCCCGAGGCCGACGGCCCAGCGCTGCAGCAGCACGCGCCCGACCCGGGCCAGTTCGGCATCCCAGTGCGCGATGACCTCGGGTAGTTCCGGCAGACCCGCCGGCCACTGGTTGGGGCCCTGCAGCCGCAGATAGTCCTGATCGGGGTCGGCCAACGGGCCGAGCTCGGGTCCGATGTCGATCTGTTCGCGCCAATCAACCCGGCCACCGGTCAGTTCACCACCCAACCTGGTGTAACCCCGGAAATGCGGGCTGTTGGTCATCGCCACCGCATCCTTGACCGCCTGCGGCAACGCGAACAAGCGGCGCGCGGCGTCGAGCAGCCGGTCCGACAACTCGGTCGGGACTCCGTGCCCGGTCAGGTAGAAGAAGCCCACGTCGTGAGCGACCTGGCGCAGCCGTTCAGGCGCGTCGTTCAGATCGACGACCGGCAGGGCGGTCCGCACAGAGGTCACCGCTCCATCATCGTCGCGACCGGCGGCGTGGGCCAGAGTCTCGATCGCGCTGAACACAACTCCGCCGTCAGCCGTGAAGCTCACGGTGCAAGCGGGGAATGTCGTCGTCCGCCCGCCGGAACCGGTGCAGGTGTTGCTGAACTGCGGGGCTCGATGCCGCTTCGAATTCCTTTGACGGCAAGTTCATCTGAAAGACCAGTCCGCGACCTCCCGCGCCTTCCAACAGTGCCCCGATTCCGGCGATGGGCAGCGTCATCAACAGCGCGCAGTAGGCCGGGGTGGTGTCCTCGAACTGGAGGCGGTACACGCCGAAGCTGCTCTGGTTGGAGACGAGCGGGTTCCACCGGTCCGGATTGAAGGAGGAGGTGACACAGCGGACGGCCCGCACGGCCCCGATGGCATCGAGGAATCGTTGGTTGATACGCATGTCGCAGTGTTCATCGGCGAAGTGATCCACGGTGTGCCGGATGCGTTCGGCGATCGCTTGCGCGCCCTCGCCGCGGCGCAGGTCGACGTTCAGGGTCGTGACGATATTTCCGATCAGCATCGGATCGAGACCACAACGATTCCGCGCGTTGACGACGATCGCCAGCGCGCGGCGGTCGACCGCAGGATCCGTTCGCATGAGCGCTTCCGACACATGCGCGCACACAACATCGTTGGCGGACAACCGGATCCGATTCCCATACGCACTGCGCATGCGGGCGATCTCATCCTCCCCGAAATACAGGCTAAGGGTTCGCTGCCGGCGCGCCTCGTTGGCCAGGTACCACGCGCCGCGGGCAATCTCTGCCGGACGCAGACAACGCACCCCGGGCTCGCGGGCGCCGTCGGCAGGCAGATGTTCGTCGAGGTAGGCCACGCGGTCTTCGACGATCAACGGCACAGCCAGTGGCTTGCCGGAGGCCGCGGCCGCCCAGGCATTCATGAAGTGCATCAGCGACTGCATGTCACCGATCGCGTGGTGCCATGACACACCGATCGCGGTCGCGCCGTCGGCAAGGTGGGTGACCCGCACCCTGCACAGCGGACCCCAACCCCATCGCGCCAGCGGGCCGTTAACCGGGTCGACGAGCCAGCTTCCGTTGCCCTGCAACGTCGATCGGATCGCATCACCGAGCGTGCCGTCAGACGACTCCGCGGTGAGCGGCACTCCCTGCCCGTCACAACGAATCGTCATCGCAGGCCTGGCCATGGCCATCCGACCCGCGAAAACCGGAACGCTGTCGAGCGCGTGGGCCAAAGCGCTCGCGAGTGCCCCGGTGTCCAGGCGCCGCTCGAAGAAGAAGACGATGTGCATCGCCAGGTTCGCGACGATGACGTCTCCGATATTGCACCGGATGTCAAACCGGTGCGCGCGTGACGGTTTGATCATCTGGGTCGACACAAGGACTGGCCTTCGCCGGGCCGGCATCGGCGCCTGACGACAATGCGACCGCCGCGCCACGGGGTGTGGCCGAGTC
Source organism: Mycobacterium sp. DL99 (assembly GCF_004762045.1). Taxonomy (GTDB): domain Bacteria; phylum Actinomycetota; class Actinomycetes; order Mycobacteriales; family Mycobacteriaceae; genus Mycobacterium. Next base: position 381,802 of record NZ_SJOM01000007.1, on the reverse strand, counting down.
CGCGGAAGTGCGGCTTCTCATCGGCGGCGCTGTCGGTCTGAATCCAGAAATTGCGCAGCACCGTCCGCAGCACGACATCCACCTCGAACACCGCGAAATCCGCTCCGAGGCAACGCCGTACACCACCGCCGAACGCCAGCCATTCCGGTGCCCTCGGCCTGGTTCGCAGGAAGCGGCAGGGCTCGAACCGTTCAGGGTTAGGGAAAATGTCGGGATTCTCATGCAGGTCGGCGATGCGTACGACCACCGTACGGTCCCGCGGAATCTGCCACGGTCCGAGGCTGAAATTCGGCACCCTCACCCGGCGGCCGACCACATCGACGATGGTGCGTACTCGCAGCACTTCCAGAATTGTGGCGCGGCGGAAGTCACTGCCGCCCTCGTCGACCTCCCTGACCAGCTCGGCCAGCACGTCTGGGTGGCGCCGCAACCGCTCGAATGCCCAACTGAGCGCTGATGAGGTGGTTTCATGGCCGGCTACGGTCAGCGTCAGCAGTTCGTCGCAGATCTCCAGCCGGGACATCCAGGTCCCATCGTCACGCCCACTGCGGAGCAACAACGCCAGAGCGTCTTCCCGTTCGCCGAGGCGCGGGTCGGCTTCAGCCCGGTCGATGAGCGTGAACACGATCCGGTCGTATGCCCTGCGGTACGCGTTCAACACACCCCACGGACTCCAGCGTCCCGTCCGGAATGACGGCGTCGGGACGAAAGCCATGTAGGACCCGAGAGTGTTGAAGGCCCGGATGATCTGGCGGAGCCGGCCCATCTCGGCGCCGTCGGCGTCATCCGCGCCGAAGAGAAACTGCAGGATCACATCCAACGTGATCCTGCACATCGGCTCCAGAGTCCGGAATTCCTCGCCCTCAGGCCAATTCGCGCATTCTCGCAATGTCGCTTCCTCGACCGCCTTCTCGAGATCCTTGAGGTTCTGCCCGTGAAATACCGGGGCGAGCAATCGGCGCCGATCACGGTGCCGGTCGCCGTCGAGCGCAAATGTCGAACCCGGCCCGAAAAGGTTGCCGAGGTTCGGTTGCACATTCACCAACTGGTCGACGCTCGCGGTACACACCGACCTCACCAGGGCCGGGTCAGAGACGACGACGGAGCGTCCGAAGATGGGAGCCTTGATCTCGAAGACGTGTCCGTGCCGCTTGATCCAACTCCGCATCGCTTTACGGCGGAAGGCGACGAATCCCAGTGCTTGCACGAACTTGGGTGAGCGCACCTCCGGCGGGTTCAACCCGGCCACGGCCTGATCGGTCATGCGGTCCCCCAAGCTGCGATGTTCCCCGGAATCCCGTGGGAATCATCGCGCGCTTGCGGTGGGCCGAACTCGGTAGTGCACTACTGCAATCACGCGCGGTACAACGCAGCGGTACGGGGGTCCGCTCAGGCGTCCAAGCGCGTGAACTCGTCCTGCCGGTACTGCTCGACGCAGGCGGCTCGGCGGACCTTGCCGCTCGTGGTCGTGGGTATCGACCCCGGAGACACGAGGACGAGGTCCCCGACATTCAACCCGTGCGCATTGGATATCGCGGAGGTGACATCGCTCTTGATCTCCTTGAGCCAGTGCACCGCCTCTATCGTGGACTCTCCCCGCTTCTTGACCTCGATCACGGTCACCAGCTTCTCGGTGCTGTTCACCGGCACCGAGATCGCCGCGACCCGACCACCGGTGATCTGCTGGACCGTCGCCTCGATGTCCTCGGGGTAGTGATTACGCCCGCGGATGATCAGCAGATCCTTGATGCGCCCGACGACGAACAGATCACCCTCGGAGACGAAGCCCAGATCACCGGTTTTCAACCAAGGTCCGTCAGGCGTGCCGGCAGTCGGGTCGGCGAGCGTGGCGCCGAAGCACTGCTGCTCCTCCGGTGACCTGCTCCAGTAGCCGGCCGCGACATTGTCGCCGTGGACCCAGATCTCGCCGACCGCGTCCTGCGCGCATTCCGTGTTCGTATCGGCGTCGACGATGCGCACCACGGGAGACTGCGGCAGCTTGTAGTTGACCAGCGCAGAGCCGGTTCCGGCCGCACACCGCCGGACCCGGCCCGCGGACAGTTCATCGACGTCGAAGTGAGCGGGCTCCGACGCCTCACTCCACGTGCCGGTGGCCACGAACACGGTTGCCTCGGCCAGTCCGTATGACGGCCGCAGCATATGATCGCGAAAGTTGAAGTGGGCGAACCGATCTGTGAAACGTTCCAGGCTGGCCGGTTCGACGCGCTCGGCGCCGTTGATGATGCCCCGCACCCCGCCGAGGTCGAGCCCGGCAAGGTCCGCGTCTTTCGTCTTGCGGGCGGCCAGGTCGAAGGCGAAGTTGGGCGCCGCAGAAAAGGCACCCGGATTCTCAGCGAGCGCTCGGACCCATCTGGCCGGCTTCTCCAGGAAAGCCACCGGGCTCGTCAGGGCCGCGGAGTAGCCGCCGAGTATGGGTGCGCAGACACCGAGTACCAAACCCATGTCGTGGTAGAAGGGCAGCCACGAAACGATGGTCATATCAGTCGAGGTCTTGACGTTCGCATCCGCGAACAAACAGCGCATCAACTGCTCGAAATTCGACTGAAGGTTGCGGTGCGAGATCATCACCCCGGTAGGCAGCCGGGTCGAACCCGAGCTGTACTGCAGATACGCCGTGGCAGGGAATTCAGCTGTGCCACTGCCCAATCCATCTGTTCCATGGTCGGCGTCCAGGTTCAGCGAATCGACCACAACGATCTTCGGCGCGGTGCTCATACGTGACTGATCGACGTAGTCGCCGACATCCTCGGCGACCGCGGACGTCGTCAGGACCACCGAAGGCCTCGTATCGACGAACACCGCACTCACGCGCTCATGGCTTGAGCCGCGATGAGGCAGGGGAAGCGGAACCGCCACCAACCCGGCCTGCATCGAACCCAGGAACGCCAGGATGTACTCGAGGCCCTGCTGGGCCAGAATCACCGCACGGTCACCGACCGACCCGTGAAGGCGAATCTCGCGCGCCACGCTCATCGTCCGGCGCGACAGTTGCGACCACGTCAGCGTCTCGACCACGCCCGCCGGATCGGCGGCGTAATCGGTGAAGGTGAAGGCAACGTCGTTGGGCCGCAGACTGGCACGTCCATGCAGCATCGAGAGAATTGATGACTGGGGGCTGGGCATCACATCACGTCCGTTACTAGTCGATTCGATCGGCTCGGGAGGCGCCGTCAGCCCGCGCCCTGCGGGTTCAGCACCGACAACGCAGCGTTCGCCAGTTCCGACATCGGATCGGTGCCGCCGCCGAAGGTCGCCTGGTTCGCAGGTGCGGTGACTTCCGCGGGGTCGAAACCGTGCACCGGGTCCACCGTGACCGGAGCGGTCGCCGGATCGTCATTTCGCGAATAGCCCGCGTCCACCATGGGCAGCAAGACCCGGTCCAGCTCGTTGAGCGTGTTCTTGTCGTATCCGAGGTACTTGAACGGCAACACCAGCGGGAGGTGCTCCTCGGGGACCAGGTACGTCGTCGTCGTCGCACCCTTGGAGTTGACCGTCGTCCGGATGTTCTGTGCCGGAACGTTGCTCGGATTGGTGAACGCGATCGCGGTGTGACCGGTAGCCAAACCGGCGATCGCGTTGATCACGCTCATCCAGTTGTCGGGCCGGTCCGGCCAGTCGGCGATGCTGTCGTAGGCGGAGATGAACTGGTCGGTGTGGTACTGGCTCTCCACGGGAGCCGGTATGCGGTAGTCCATGAACGGCACGACGCTCCCGACGGGAAAGTTCTGGGTCAGGAAGCTCTCACCGAAGGGATGCTTGGCAATCGGGTCACCGAACGTCGCGAAGCTCAGCTGATCCGGCGGCGGAGCGGTCGGATCATTGGCCAGTCGCGCCTTCACGGCGTTGAGCACGAGGGCTCCCTCGGACAATCCCATCGCTGTCCCTTTGCCACCGTTGCGGATGGCCGCGTCGAGGTTTCCCTCTCCCTCGTCGACCGACTCGCCGATGCTGGGACCGTCGAGGCCCAGGCCAGGATAGATCTGTTCCCCGATCGGGCCGATACCGGGAAAGAGACGTTCCAGGGTGTGGCCCTGAACCTGTCCCGCCGGGTAGTCGACCTTCACCCGCTTCATGCCGGGGAACCACTGCTCACCCGTCATACGGATGTACTCGTCATAGGGAATCCCGAGGACGTGAGCCCCACCCAGGGCGTACGCGGTTCCGGGGTTTGACGTCCCAGAGGTCGGGCCGCCGGGCGTCGGCGGCCCGGGCGGCGACGTGTCATCGGCCGACGCGCTCCCGAGGACACCGAGGGATCCTGTGACGGTTGTCGTCACCAGCACCGCAAGTCCTGCAAGGAGTTTCTTCATCTCCACTCCTGATCGCCCCGCTTCGTTTCGTAGTTTCACACACATCACCCGTGCGCGCTCACCCGTCCTTACCTGCGCAACTTCCGAAATTGCCCCTCATGTGCGCTGCCGTCCGCCGGCTGCTCGGGACGGCCACCAGTTCGCCTTACCGATCAGGGCAGCGACGGCGGGCACCGTGATGGTGCGCACCACGAAGGTGTCCAGCAAGATGCCCACACCGATCACGAAACCGCCCTGGACCACCATGCCGATGGTGGAGAACATCAGACCGGCAACCGAAGCGGCGAAGATCAGACCCGCTGCGGTGATCACGCCTCCGGTAGAACTCAGGGTACGGATGACCCCATACCGGGTGCTGTGCGGAGACTCGTCGCGCAGTCGCGACACCAGGAGCATGTTGTAGTCGGCACCCACCGCGATCAGCACCACGAACGCCAATGGGGGCACGCTCCAATGCAATTGCTGGCCGAGGAGTGCCTGGAACACCAGGACGCTGATGCCGAGCGCCGCGAAGTACGAGATCACCACGGACCCGACGAGGTACAAGGGTGCGACGATCGAACGCAACAGCAACATCAGGATCAGCAGCACCACGATGAGGGTCGCGGTCATGATGAACCGGATGTCCTGCTGGTAGTAGTCACGTGTATCCCGTAGTGCGGCCGGGAATCCGCCCATCGTTATCGAGGCGTCTGACAGCGTGGTGTTCGGCTGAGCCCCACGGGCGACGTCCTGGATCTGATTGACCTGATCCATCGCCTCGGAGCTGAACGGGTTGAGCTTGGTCTGGACCAGATACCGCACCGACCGGCCGTCCGGCGAAACGTACGCTGCCGAGGCTTTTTTGAACTCCGGAAGGTTCAGCACCTCGGACGGAATGTTGAACCCCGCCTGTGCCGGATCTGCAGCGTCGTTGCGCATCGTCAGCAGGAACGACGAAGCCTGGTTCAACCCGGCAGAGATCACCTTGATCTGCTTGACCAGTTCATCGACGCCGCCTGCTACGTCCCGGCTCCCGCCGGCCAGGCGGTTGGCGCCTTGCTGCAGATCCTTCAAGCCCGACTGCGGACCGCCGGGCTTGTTCAGCCCCATGGCCTTGACCGCCTTGTTGACGCTGGCGAGCGCCGCGTTCAGCTTGGTGACCGTGGAGTTGAGCGATTGCTTGTCGTCGCCAGCGCCGTTCAGCTGATGAGCGAGATCGTTGATCTGGTCGAGGCTGCCGTCCTTGTTCGCGTCGATGAGCCGCTGGAACTGGATGCGGGTGTCGGCGCAGGACGGGTTGGCATCGCAGACCGCATTGTTCTGCAGCGCCGCCAGGACCGGATCGATCCAGCCGAAGATGTTCTTGACGGCGGACACGTTGTACCCCATGGCGTTGGAGAGCGCATTGACGCTCTGCACCAGCTTGGCCGTGGTTTCGACGTCCTTCACCAGCTTGTCGCCGCCGTACTCGGTTCGCACCGAGGAGAACGTGTCGACCAGGCCCTGCAGGCTGGGCGCGATCTGGTTGATCTGAGTGCGTACGTCGGCGAGGCTGTCGGCCAGCGTGTTGGCCCCGGATGCCAGTCGGTTGAGATCGCCGGAGCGCTGATCGATCTGGGTGGAGCCGTCGGCCAACCGGGTACCGACGATGCCGGCCTGGAATGTGGCCCGGAATTCCGCGGGCACCTCGCCCAAGGGACGGGAGATGCCGCTGACCAGACCGACGTCGGGCAATTGGGCGACGCGCGAAGCCATCTGCTCCAGGTCCGCCAATGCTCTCGGGGTGCGCAGGTCATGTGGCGACTGGATGAGAATGTATTCGGGAATCGACTGACTGATCGGGAAATGACGTTCGACCGCGGCGTACCCGATCGAACTCGGCGCCGATGCCGCCACGACCTTGCGATCGTCATAGTTGTACTTGGCAAAGATCGCGGTGCCGGCCAGCAACGCCAACACGAGAAGACTGGCGACGAGATGCGGCACCGGCCGGCGCACGATGCGGATTCCCGAACGCCGCCAGAACCGGGCGGTGAGTTCGCGCCGCGGTTTCACCCACCCGCGCGGTCCGACCAGCACCAGGATTGCCGGCAGCAGCGTCAGTCCGGCCAGGTACGCGACGCCGATACCGATCGCCGCCGACACTCCGACCGTCTTGAACACTCCCATTTTGGTGAAGCTCAGCAGCAGGAAGGTGAGTCCCACTGTCGCTGCGGATGCGGTGATCACCTTCCCGATCGACAACATCGCGGCCCGGACCGCCTGATCGAAGTCGTTGTCCAGGCGCAGATAGTCGTGATAGCGGCTGATCAGGAAGACCGCGTAATCCGTGCCGGCGCCCGCCATGATCGCGCTCAGGAACACGACGGACTGGTTCGAGACACCGGTACCCGTCAGCTCGGAGAAACCCGCCACCAGGGCCTGGGCGATCAGTAGGGACGACCCGATCGTCACCAACGGCAGCAGCATCGTGACCGGACTGCGGTAGACCAGCAACAACACCGCCAGGACCAGCACGGCGATCGCGAGCTCGATCGCGAGCCGATCGTTCTCACCGGCCACGGTGAGGTCGGCGGCGGTGGCCGCGGGACCGGTGAGGTGCACCTGCAGCGGGCTGCCGGCCGTGCTGAGTTTGACGATCTCGGAAACCCGCTTGAACGAGTCCATCGCCCGCGGTGTGCCCAACTCACCGACCAGGCCCACCGGCAACACCCAGGTGGTCTTGTCCTTGCTGGTCAAGAACTGTCGCAATTGTGGAGTGCCGACAAAATCCTGGACGCTTTCGACGTCTGTGACGTCGTCGCGCAGGGCGTCCACCAGCTTGCGATAGGTCGCCTCGTCCGAGGGACCCAGCCCATTCTCGTTGATCAGGGCCACCAACAGCAGGTCGTTGTTGCCCGACTCGTGAAAGGCCTCGGTCATCTTCTGGGCGGTGACACTCGACGGCGCATCACTGGGCAGGATGGCGAGCGGATGCTTCTGGGCCATGTCGCTCAGCGACGGACATGCCAACGGCAGAGCGACGAGCAGCGCCGCCCAGATCCCGATCACCGCCCAGGGCCATCGCACTACGAAATCGGCTAGCCGTCGCATGTCGCCCTCACCCTCGCGCCGCTTCCATGGCCATCGCTCCGCTCGCCGCTACGCGACGCGCCCCCAGTGCCCGCTGTCAGCAACCCTCGAAGACACCGACTTCATCGCCTCCATGTACCGCGTAACCGACTTCTCGGCAACGGCGTTGTCCGGATGCATGATCGCCATGACCGTGCCCTCCCCGTACCTGAATATGTAGATCGTCAATTGGTACGAGAATCGATTGTCGGGGTACATCCCGATGTTGTTCGCGAGGCCCAAATCGCCTGCGGCGAGGATCGCGTTGAGCGGTGCGGCACCACCGTGGAGGAAATTCGACACCGGAAAGTTCGGCTGCGGCCAATTCAACCACGGCGCCAACTCGAGCACTCGATAATACGGCACTCTCGCCATATCCAGGCCTGAATCGAAAGAAGCCTGTGCGGCTCCGGCCGCGTCGCTGAAAGAGGTCGCCGCGACCGGCACGACAATCGGGATCAAACCGGTGAACCAACCCTGCGTCATGAAATTGTCGCTGGCCGTTCGGGAATCTCTCGGCGTGAGCCCGTAATAAGTCAGTGCGCCGGTGAACTCGTGCTCGACCAGGCCCAGACAGGCGAACAAGCCGCCGACGAAGCGTGCGCCGGCCGCCGCACAGGCCGCGTCGAAGCGTTCGGTCTGCGCCGTGTCCATCAGCACCATAGAGCTCCATGCACTGCTGGTCGACTTGTCCGGATTACCAAGCGGCAGTGGGAATTCCGGAAAACCGTCAGCGTTGTTCTCGGCGAACTCGATCCACGCGCGCACCCCGGGCGAATCCAGGGTCAACCCCGACGTGTACTCCCGCTCGCGGACACAGAAGTCGTCGAAGCTACCGGCATCGGGCAGCGCGAGGGCTTGACCGCTTCCACTCATCGCCGAATACATGCCATTGGCTTCCATCATCGTCGTGCCGATCAACGTGGCATCCCCGTGCACGTGATCCATGGCCGCGAAGAAAGTGAAGTGGTCCTCGTTCTGGATTATGCCGAAAGTGAAGCAGCCCCATTCCAAGGGATTGGGTATGGCCACGACATGGCCGTGTATTTCGTCGACGGTCATATTGCCCTGATCGACCGGAATGAACTCGATATCGTCCGGGTTTTCGATCGTTCGCCTAACAAATTTGCCGTCATCGGCCTTTTCGAACCAGCTGCGGAACGTGTCATGCCTGCGCAGGTAGGTGTTGACCGCATGGTCCATGGCCGAGATGTCACATTGGCCCGCCACCTCACAGCTGGCGATGATCTGCCGGGAGAAGTTCAGCCCGGCAGCCTTCCGCTCGCTGTAATTCCGAAGATGTTGACTCTGCATGTAGCTAACCGGCACCGAGCTGACAGGTGCCCGATCCGCCGTTTCCTGAGCCGCAGCGGTCGGATGCCAGGACGTGACGGATCCCGGACTCAGCGTCCATTCCTCAAGTGCGCCAACAGTTATCTTCCCGATGCGCAAAGCGTCACCCTCCCATTTGGCCGGCTGTGGCCGTGATCACCCGTGGTTGCCCAACATACCCCCACACCCGCTGGCAACCACTCCCTCGCCTCACAGCAGAAGCTGCGCCCCACGCGTCACAGGTTCACGTGTAATAGTGCTCTAGTGCCGTCGGGGGGTGGACAATTTTCGCGTGCGACAAATGTCGGGCGTAGTCATTGAGTGACCGCCGACGCTAGGAGGACAACGGCCATGGGAACCGCTGAACATCCGATCGACAAGAACCCTCGCTTTGCCATCGTCGGCTACGCGGCGCGCTTTCCAGGCGCACCGGACGCCGATGCGTTCTGGGAGGTGCTGCGCGAGGGACGCGACGCGGTGTCAGAGATACCCGAGGACCGGTGGGACGCCGACGAGTTCTTCGACCCGGAACCAGGCGTTCCCGGCAAGGTCGTGACCCGTCGTGCGGGTTTCGTCGACGACGTGACCGGGTTCGACGCGCCGTTCTTCGGCATGTCCACCCGCGAGGTACGGTTGATGGACCCCCAACATCGGCTCCTGCTCGAAACGGCATGGCGCGCGGTGGAGCATTCAGGCACTGCGCCAACAGCTTTGGCTGAAACCAACACCGGCGTCTTCGTGGGTTTGGCCACCCACGACTACCTCGGAATGGCCTCTGACGAGCTGACTTACCCCGAGATCGAGGCCTACATGGCCATCGGTACGTCGAACGCCGCGGCCGCGGGCCGGATCAGCTACCGGTTGGGGCTGCAGGGTCCCTCGGTCGCCGTCGACACGGCGTGCAGCTCGTCGCTGGTGGCGATCCACCAGGCGTGCCAGGCGCTGCGGCTGGGAGAGTGCGACCTCGCCCTGGCCGGCGGTGCGAATGTGCTGCTCACACCGGCCACGATGATCACGTTCTCCAGCGCTCACATGCTCGCCCCCGACGGCCGCTGCAAGACATTCGACGCCGCGGCGGACGGCTATGTGCGCGGCGAGGGCTGCGGCGTCATCGTCATCAAGCGTCTCGAGGACGCGATCCGTGACGGCGACCGGATTCGGGCCGTTATCCGCGGCAGCGCAATCAACCAGGACGGCGCATCCGGCGGGTTGACCGTGCCGAATGGTGTGGCGCAGCAACGGGTTATCACCGACGCTCTGGAACGCTCCGGCCTCCGACCCAGCGAAGTCGGCTACCTGGAAGCACACGGCACCGGGACATCACTGGGCGACCCGATCGAGGCGCAGGCCGCAGGCGCGGTGCTCGGCGCCGGACGCGAACCCGACCGGCCCCTGTTGATCGGCTCGGCAAAGACGAACATCGGTCACCTGGAAGCGGCCGCGGGCATCGCGGGCGTCATCAAGGTCATCCTGTCGCTCGAGAACGAGACCTTGCCCAAGCACCTCCACTTCGAGAACCCGTCGCCCCACATTCCGTGGGACCGGCTGGCAGTGGAAGTGGTCAAGGAGACCACCCCCTGGGAACGCAACGGCGAACCGCGCATCGCGGGCGTCAGCTCATTCGGGTTCGCCGGGACCAACGCGCACGTCATCCTCGAAGAGGCTCCCGAACCAACGGCGCGGCCGGCGGCAGAGCCGGGCCGAACTGCGCAATCTGAGAGCAAGCGGTTCAGCATCCTTCCGCTGTCCGCACGGACACCGGAAGCGTTAGTGCAGGTCGCCGGCGAATACCGCAACTGGTTGGGCGCACATCCGGAGGCCACGTTGGCGGACGTGTGCCTCACCGCCGGAGTGGGGCGCGCGCACCTGGAGCACCGCGCCGCGTTGGTGGTCAACTCCAGGGAATCCGCTGTCGAACTGCTCGGCGCGCTGGCGGACGACCGCCCGGCTCCCGGTCTGGTTCGCGGGGAATCCCACGACGCCCCGAAGACGGCCTGGCTCTTCACCGGCCAGGGCAGCCAGTACCCCGGCATGGCGCGCGAGCTGTACGACACCGAACCGGTGTTCGCCGAGATCCTGAACCGGTGCGCGGCCACAGTCGCCGACGTCCTCGAAAAACCGCTGCTGGACGTGATTTTCGACCTCGACAGCCCGGATGGCGAGGAGACGCTGCGGCAGACCTCCTACGCCCAGCCCGCGCTGTTCGCCCTGGAGATGGGCTTGGCCCAGCTCTGGCAGTCGTGGGGCTTCGAACCGGACGTGGTGCTGGGTCACAGCGTCGGCCAGTACTCGGCCGCGTGCGTCGCGGGCGTGTTCAGCCTCGACGACGGCATGCGGCTCATGGCCGAACGTGGCCGACTCTTCGGCAGTCTGCCCGCGGGCGGCCGGATGGCGGCGGTGTTCACCGCAGCCGAGCGGGTCGAGAGCCTCACCGACGAGTACCCCGCGCTCTCGGTCGCCGCATACAACGGCGCCAACACCGTGCTGTCCGGACCTGCAGCGGACCTGGAGAAGGCCGTGGCGCGTTTGACGGCCGACGGCGTGCGGTGTGACTGGCTGGAAACCAGCCACGCATTCCACTCGGCACTGCTGGAACCGATCCTCAACGAGTTCGAGGCGTACGCGAACCGGTTCACTTTCAAAGCACCACAACGGATTCTGATCGACAACCGCACCGGCGCAGCCCTGGGCCGGAGCGTCAAGATGGACGGCGCCTACTGGCGTCGTCACGCGCGCCAACCGGTGGAGTTCGCCAAGAGCGTGCGCACCCTCGCCGATCTGAACTGCAAGGTGCTGCTCGAGGTCGGCCCGCGTCCGGTGCTCACCGCGACGGCCCTGGGCGCCTGGCCCGACCCGGCCACCGCACCTCGGGTGATCACCTCGCTGCGGCGGAACACCGCCGACCACCGGCAGATCACCGGAGCCGTCGCCGATGCCTACGTGCTGGGCCACCTGCCCGACTTCGGCGCCTTCCGGCAGGCCCACGCGCAGAAGCTGGACCTTCCGACCTACCCGTTCGAGCACCGCCAGTACTGGTACCGCGACAATCGTGACGAGCCCAACCAGCAGCAGCACGTGGCCGCCCGCACCCAGGCGGTCCGGCTGCTCGAGGACGGCCGGATCGAGGAACTCGCAGCCCTGCTCGACGGCGCCGGCGGCGACGATCAGACGCTCGCGGTACTGACCAAGCTTGCGGCGCAACACAACCAACAGCGCTCGACGCAGTCCATCGCGGACGACCGTTACGAGTTCCGATGGGAAAAGGCGGTTACCCCCCTCTCCGGTTCCGAAACCGGGGAGAGTTCCTGGATCCTCATCGGCGACGAGTCCGACGCCGTCAAGCCTCTGGTGGACACCCTCACCGCGCGTAGGCAGCAGTATCGATTCTTCGGATTGCCTGCGTCCGATGCGGACGAGGTGCAACTCGCAGCGACGTTGCGCGCCGCGGCAACGGGCGATTCGACGCTGCGCATCGTGCACGTCGCCGCGCTTGACTCCGGCGCCACCCCCTCGATGCGATCACTGCTGCGGATGCAACACCAGGTCCTGGCCGGAACGCGGCGGCTCCTCCGCGCCGCGGTCGCCGCTGACCTGAGGGCACCCATCTGGCTCGTCACCCGCGGGGCACAACACGTCACCGAGGCGGACACCGTGACGCCGGAGCAGAGTGCCCTGTGGGGATTCGGCCGCGCCGCGGCCCTCGAGCTTCCTCAGGTGTGGGGTGGTCTGGCCGATCTCTCCGAGGGGACGACCGGCGAATGGTCCGGGCTGCTCAACCGGATCACCACGGCAGCCGAATCGGCCGTCAAGGAAGACCAGGTCGCGCTGCGGGGTCACGAGGTCTACGTTCCCCGGCTGGTTCGGCCGGAGGACCTGCCGAGCGGCAAACCGCTGGAACTGCGCGCTGACGCAACGTATCTGGTGACCGGAGGGCTCGGCTCCATCGGGCTCGAAATCGCCGGGTACCTGGCCGCGCACGGTGCCAAGCAACTGGTGCTGACCAGCCGGCGCCAGCCCAGCGACACCGCACAAAAGCGCATCGATACGCTGCGCGACCAGCACGGCTGTGAGATCCGGGTCGCCGCGGCCGATGTCGCCGACGCACATGACGTCGCCCGCCTTCTGGCCGGTGTGCGGGCCGAGCTGCCACCGCTGGCCGGCATCGTGCACGCCGCGGGCGAGATCGGTACCACTCCGCTGAGCGAGCTCGATGACGCTGAAGTGGATCGGGTCTTCGCCGGGAAAGTCTGGGGTGCCTGGCATTTGAGCGAGGCAGCAGCTGACGAGAAGCTCGACTTCTTCATCAGCACCTCCTCGATCGCCTCGGTCTGGGGCGGTTTCGGTCAGACCGCCTACAGCGCGGCGAACGCTTTCCTGGATGGGCTGGCCTGGCGCCTGCGCGATCAGGGCATCGCCGGCACCAGTGTCAACTTCGGTCCCTGGTCGGCGGGTATGGCCGACGCGGACTCCCGTGCCCGGCTGGAGCAGCGCGGGATCAAGACATTGTCGCCGTCCGATGCGCTGGCCGGTCTGGCCGATGTCGTGGCAGCCGCTTCGGCGCACGGCCCCGCCCAAGGAGTGATAGCCCGTATCGACTGGGCCCGCTTCCTGCCGCTCTATCAGCAGGCGGGCCGACGGGCGTTCCTGGCCGAGTTGGAACGTGAGTTGCCCGCCCAGCTGACGGGAGTGGCGTCGCCGGCCACCGCGTCCGGGAAGACCAAACTGGTCGAGCAGCTCACGAATGCCCCTGTGCAGCAGCGTAAGAAGCTGCTGACGGATTACCTGCGTGACGCCGTGGCAGAGGTGACGCGCGTGGACGCCGCGGAGATCCGTGAGGACGCCGGGTTCTTCGACCTCGGCATGGATTCACTGATGGCCGTCGAATTGCGTCGCCGCATGGAACAGGGAGTGGGGGCGGAGATCCCCATCACCCTGGTGATGGACTACCCCCGGATCTCCGACGTGGCCGACTACCTGCTCGGCGACGTGCTCGGACTCAGTGAGCAGCCCAAGCCCGCTCCGCAACCGGCAGCGGCGACGACGCGCACCGACGATCCGATCGCGATCGTCGCGGTGTCGTGCCGCTTCCCCGGTGCGCCCGACCCGGAAGCTTTCTGGGACGTCCTGTCCGGCGGTGTCGATGCGATCCGGGAAGTCCCGGAAGACCGGTTCGACATCGACGAGTTCTTCGACCCGGATCCGGATGCTCCGGGCAAGACCTACACACGATTCGGCGGATTCCTCGACGGCATAGACGGATTCGACCCCGAGTTCTTCGGCATCTCCCCGCGTGAGGCCGTCTGGATCGAGCCGCAGCAGCGGCTGATGCTCGAGACGGCCTGGGAAGGACTGGAGCGGGCCGGGTACGCGCCGGCGACGTTGCGCGGCAGCCGAACCGGCATCTTCGTGGGTGTGGCGGCCAACGAGTACGCGCATCTGCTGTCGTCGGAGTCCATCGACAAGATCGAGCCGCACTTCATCACCGGCAACGCACTCAACGCCATTTCCGGTCGCGTTGCCTTCGCGCTGGGACTCGAGGGTCCCGCGGTGGCAATCGACACCGCCTGCAGCTCGGCGCTGGTGGCCGTCCATCAGGCCTGCCAGGCACTGCACTCGGGTGATTGCGACATGGCGTTGGCCGGCGGCGTGAACGTCCTGCTTTCTCCGGTGACCGTCGTCGCCGCATCCCGCGCCAGGATGCTTTCCCCGGTGGGACGGTGCAAGACGTTCGACGCCTCCGCGGACGGCTACGTGCGCAGCGAAGGCTGCGGAATTCTCGTCCTCAAGAGATTGAGCGACGCGCAACGCGACGGCGATCGGATCTGCGCGATCATTCCGGGCAGCGGGGTGAACCAGGACGGTGCGTCGAGCGGTTTGACCGTTCCCAATGGTGGTGCACAGCAACGGCTCATCGGGTCCGTACTGGCTCGCGCCGGGCTGTCCGGCGGGGACGTCGACTACCTCGAGGCGCACGGAACGGGCACTCCGCTGGGTGATCCGATTGAGGTGCAGGCCGCCGCAGCCGCCTACGGCACCTCACGTGACACGGACCGGCCACTGTTGATGGGTTCGGTGAAAACCAACATCGGCCACACCGAATCGGCATCTGGGGCAGCGGGTCTGATCAAGGTCGTGTTGTCTCTGCAGCACGAAACACTGCCGCAGAGCCTGCATTTCGACAATCCGTCGCCGCACATCCCGTGGGACTCGCTGCCGGTGCGGGTCGTGGACAAGGCGATTCCGTGGCTGACCAACGGCAGGCCGCGACGCGCCGGCGTGAGCTCCTTCGGCTTCACCGGCACGAACGCCCATGTGCTGGTCGAGGAGGCGCCCGCGCAAGCGGCACCGGCACCGGCCGGCGACGACCTCGCCGACGGGGATCTCGCCGAAGGCGTCGCGCCGGAATCGACACCGGAAGCCCAGACCGAGCAGGTGAATGTGCTGGCGCTGTCCGGGCGGTCACCGGAAGCGGTGGTCGCGCTGGCGCAGCGTTACGGAACCTGGTTGGCCGCCCATCCGGAGGCCGACCTCGCCGACGTGTGTCTCACCGCAGGCACGGGCCGTTCACACTTCGAGCACCGCGCCGCACTGGTGGTGGATTCGATCGACGATGCGCGCATATACCTGGAGGATCTGGCCGAGAATCGCACGCGGCCCGGTGTCGTACGCGGCGAGCACTTGAACCACCCGACCACGGCGTGGTTGTTCACCGGCCAGGGCAGCCAGTACCCGGGAATGGCCCGTGAACTGTTCGACTCCGAACCGGTCTTCGCGGAAACCGTGAAACGCTGCGCAGACGCGGTCAAGGACATCCTGCCGAGCCCACTGCTCGAGGTCATTTTCGCCACCGATCGCGAAACGGGCGGCAAGGCCGGAGAGACGTTGCGGCACACGTCCTTTGCCCAACCGGCGATCTTCGCAGTCGAGATGGGCCTGGCGCGGCTGTGGCAGTCGTGGGGCATCGAGCCCGATGTGGTGCTCGGGCACAGCGTCGGCCAGTACGCAGCGGCATGCGTGGCCGGAGTATTCAGCCTCGAGGACGGTGCGCGGCTTATGGCCGAGCGCGGCCGGCTGTTCGGCAGCCTCCCCGAAGGCGGACGGATGGTGGCGGTGTTCGCCGACCCCAAGCACGTCGAGCAGATTGCCGGCGAGTTCCCGCGGGTGTCGGTCGGCGCCTACAACGGACCCAACACCGTGCTGTCGGGTCCGGGTGAGGATCTCGAGCAGATCGTCGAGAAGTTCGGTGACGAGGGGGTCCGCTGCACCTGGCTGCAGACCAGCCACGCCTTCCACTCGGAACTGCTCGACCCCGTACTCGATGAGTTCGAGTCGTACGCAGCGCAGTTGCAGTTCGCCACCCCGACATTGCCGCTGGTCTGCAACCGCACCGGCAGCGTGCTCACGGCCCAGACCCCGCTCGATGCGAAGTACTGGCGCCGACACTCACGCCAACCGGTGCAGTTCGCCGAGAGCGTGCGCACCGTGGCGGCACTGGGTTGCTCGGTGTTGATGGAGATCGGTCCGCAGCCGGTGCTGACCGGGGCTGCGGTCCAGGTCTGGCCGGAGCACCTGCCTGCACCGCGCGCAATCGTCTCGCTGCGCAAGGGCGTTGCCGACCGGCGCCAGATCGCCGATGCGCTGGCCTCGGCCTACGTCGGCGGTCACCGGCCCGATTTCACCGCGCTGCATCGTCAGCCCCGTCGCCGACTCGAATTGCCGACCTACCCGTTCCAGCGTCGGCGCTTCTGGCCCAAGGGAAGCGGCATCGTCGGCTCCGGCATGGACGGTGCCATGGAATCCGGAATTCTGGGCAGTGGGAAAGACCTGGCCTCTGGCGATTCCGTGTACACCAGCAGGTTGTCGGTCAAATCCCAACCGTGGCTTGCCGACCACGTCATCTACGGCACCGTCGTCGTTCCCGGGGCGACGTACGCGGCCATGGCACTGGCCGCGGTCGGTACGCCGGCGCGGGCAAAGGACGTGTTCTTCTACGAGCCGATCATCCTGCCCGAGAAGAGCTCTCGCGAGGTACAGCTGATGTTGCACCCGCTGGACGAGGGTGGCGGGTGGAAGTTCCAGGTGCACAGCCGTCCCTACGGGGACCGGGTCGCTGACTGGTCGCTGAATGCCGAAGGCACGGTGGTGAGCGGTCTCGAGGACGTGGCCGAGACGCCGGTGCCCGAGGACGACCCGGTCGACGAAGCGATCGAGCGCATGAACCGGATGCGTCCGCAGGAACTGTTCGAGACCTTCTCCGACTTGGAACTGTCGTGGGGCCCGAACTGGTCCGGTTCGCTGAAGTCGCTGTGGCTCGGCGAGGGCGAGGCGATCGGCGACATCCTCGTCGGTGCAGAACTCGCCGAACAACTCGGAACAGAGCCGATGCACCCGGTGCTGATGGACCTGTGCACCGGTGTCGCCTTCCCGGCGTTCCCGGCACTTCTCGCCGCCGAGCAGGGCGTGAACGACCTGTTCCTGCCGCTGCGGTACGGGCAGGTGACGTTGAAGGAGAAGATGCCCCGGCGGTTCTACTGCCGCGCGAAGTGGCACGAGAGCGCACTGGACAGCGAAACCCAGGTCTTCGATCTCGATTACCTCGATCGGGATGGCCGCTACCTGGGCGGAATTCGGGAGTTCACGGTCAAGCGGGCACCTCGCGAGGCGCTGCTCCGCGGCCTCGGCGGTGACGCCACCCGGCTGCTGTACACCCTCGGCTGGGCCGAGGTCCCGGTACCGGCATCTGACAACGAGACAGTCGAGGCGGCGGCAACCGGCACCTGGCTGATCGCGGGATTCGACGACCTTGCCGCCAAGGTGCCGGGCTGCATCCCCTTCGATCGGAACACCGGTCAGCAGTTGGGAGACGTGCTGACCGAGGCCAAGGAGCGCGGCTTGCCGTTCTCCGGTGTCGTCTGGCGCGCAGGCGCACCGAGTCCCGAAGAGTCGAGCGCTGACAGCCAGGCTCGACTCGAGACCGAGATCGCCAACCTGCTCGGCGCGGTGCACACCGTGCAGGGCGGGGAGATCAAATTGCCCGGCGGACTCTGGATCGTCACCGAGCGGGCGGTCGCCACCGAATCGGGTGAGCCGGTCGATCCCGTACAGGCCGCGTTGTGGGGATTCGGACGCACCACGATCAACGAGGAACCGGCGCTGCGCGCCAAGCTGGTCGATACCGACGGATCACCCGAGGCCGTGCAGGCGCTCGCGAATCTGTTGGCCACACCGGTCGAGGAGCCCGAAATCGCTGTACGGCAGGGCAAGCTGCTGGCCTCCCGGTTGCTGCCGTGGTCGCGCAGCGGGCATCTCACGGTGCCGCGCGGGAGCGACTACGCCCTGCTGCCCACCGAACGCGGGGCGATCGACAACCTGCGGATCACCGAGAAGGAAGTGCCGGCGCCGGACGAGGGCTACGTGCAGGTGCGGGTAGAGGCCGCAGGTCTCAACTTCCGTGACGTGCTCAACGTGCTCGGCCTGTACCCGGGTGACCCCGGCCCGATCGGTGGTGACTTCGCCGGTGTCGTCACGCAATTGGGTGAGGGAGTCACCGGAGTCGAGGTGGGCCAGCGGGTCTACGGCTCCATGCAGGGTGCCTTCGCCAGCCGGTTCAACGCGCCGGCGCAGTTCCTGGCACCGATCCCCGACGGGGTCAGCGCGGTCGAGGCCGCGACGATTCCCGCCGCGGCGCTGACGGTCCGGCTCGCGTTCGACTGGGCGCAACTGAAGCCGGGCGACAAGGTGCTCATCCACGCTGCCAGTGGCGGCGTGGGATTGGCGGCCATCCAGATGGCGCAGCAGTGCGGTGCCGAGGTCTATGCGACGGCGAGCACCTTCAAGCGGGCGACGGTGCGCAAGCTCGGTGTCAAGTACGTGTATGACTCGCGTACAACCGATTTCGCCGATCAGATCCTGGCGGATACCGACGGTGCCGGCGTGGACGTGGTGCTCAACAGCTTGACGAGTGAAGGGTTCGTCGAGGCGACCGTGCGGGCCACCGCCAAGAACGGCCGGTTCGCCGAGATCGCCAAGCGCGATATCTGGACTGCGGAGCAGATGGCCGAGGCCCGACCCGACATCGCCTACGAGATCGTCGCGTTGGACACCGTGATGTTCCAAGAGCCCGAACGCATTCGCGACTTGCTGACCGAGGTGTCGGACGGACTGGCCAAGGGACAGTGGACGCCACTGCCCGCCGAGATCTACCCGCTGACCGAGGCCAGGACGGCGTTCCGGCGCATGCAGCAGGCCCGGCATATCGGCAAGATTGTGTGCCAGATGCCGAATCCGCTTGCACCGCGGCCGGATCGGACCTACCTGATCACCGGTGGACTCGGTGCGATCGGTCTGCACACCGCTGCGTACCTGGCGCAGCTGGGTGCCGGTGACATCGTGTTGACCAGCCGCCGGGCGCCCGATGCGGACACCCAACGGTTGATCGAGGAGATCACCGAGCGGTACAAGACCCGCATCCACGTCTTCGCCGCCGATGTCGGCCACGAGTCCGAGGTGGCCAAGCTCCTCGACCGGATCCGCATCGAATTGCCCCCGCTCGCCGGTGTGGCACATCTCGCGGGTGTGCTCGATGACGCACTGCTGGGCCAGCAGAGCCTGGAACGGTTCCAGACCACGTTGGCGCCCAAGGCATTCGGCGCCGGCCACCTGGACAGGTTGACGAAGGACGACGATCTGGACTTCTTCATCGTGTCCTCCTCGGTGTCCAGCTTGTTCGGTTCACCCGGTCAGTCCAACTACGCCACCGCCAATGCGCTGCTCGACGGCCTGGTGGCGCAGCGAAGGGCACAAGGCCTGCCGGCCACCGGCGTCAACTTCGGCCCGTGGGCCCAGGGCGGCATGGCCTCGTCGGAAGCCGCGACCGCCAACATCAGTGCACAGGGCCTGATTCCGCTGGAGCCCTCGGCGGCGCTGAGTGCCCTGGCCGAGGTCATCGCCAACGGCACCGGCCAGGCCACCGTCATCAAGGCGAACTGGCAGCGGGCCGCGAAGGTGCTGGGCAGTCAGCGGCCGCCGATCCTCGACCTGGTGTTGCCGAGTGCCGTCGGCGAGGTCGTCGGTGACAGCGAGGTGCTCAAGCAGCTGCTCGAGATCCCGGTACCGCAGCGTGCCGGGTTCGTGACCGAGTTCCTGCAGAAGGAAGTGCAGAACTTCCTGCGGCTGGCATCGCCGCCGGCCGCGACCAGCCGGTTCCTGGATCTCGGCACGGACTCGCTGATGGCGATCGAACTCCGCAACCGGCTGCACAGTCAGTTCGGCGGCAAGTTCACGCTCAACGCGACCGCGGTGTTCGACTATCCGACGATCGGCGGACTCGCCGAGTACCTCGTCGGTCAGCTGCCCGACGCGGAATCGCCGGAGGAGACGCAAGCGGAGGCGACGCAATCCGTCATGGAGTCCGAACCGGCAAGCGACGCCTAGAGTGTGTTGTCACCGTTTCAGCCAAAGGATGTTGGCGTCGAGCACGACGCCACTGCGGTAGTTGGGGTTGTGTCGGTTGTACCCGGGTGGCGGTAGCGCGCCATTATGTACATCGTTGGAAGCTGCGTACAACCGCGGACCCGCAAATGCTGACGGATCGCCTCGGCCTGAGACGGCCGGGCGCGGGACCAGCCAACAGGCAAATCCCGCCACGGGCAACCCGCGCAAACCGATCGACGACCGCCTCTACCACCGTACGGTGATCACGAAACGGCCTGCCGCCCTTGGCTGAAGCCACCGCATCTCCGACTCAACCAAAGCCCACAGCTCATCCGAGAACACCCGGAGCCGCGACACCACACGACACCGTCAAACCAACCGTCGTTGCGGTCACACAGCAGTGCTCAGACGGGGCGGGTCGGCGCACGTCGTGGCGTCGGCGAAAGCCACCGACCGATCGTGAGCCAGTCCGCCGTCCGCTCAGCGGCGCCTCCGGTCGCGGGCGGCCGCGGTCTCCCGTACAGCCTGGGCGACAGCACGGAAGTCCTTGTTCAGGATCTTGGAGTGGTTGCTCGCGACCTTCGCGCTCAGCTTGACGTTCGGGTTGCGGGCAAACACTGGATCGAGTGAAGCCCGCGCCTGCTCCATCTCCCCTTCCTCGTTTCCGAGGCTGACTCCCGTGGCCAGGACGAACCGCACCGGGCAGGTCAGGCGCTCGAGTACCGGCACGCTGGCGGCGGCGACCTCGTTGGCATCGATGCCGACCTCAGCGTGCTGGTCGGCAGTCATCCGCGCGGCCAGGCCCAGCGGGCGCCCCAACGGCAACACAAACCGCATCCGGCGGAACAGTTTCCGGATCCGCTCCCGGCCCTCCTCGCCGGTCAAGCCCTGCGGCGCAGCATCCACGGTCACTACCCCCAGCACGCGGTCCGGATTCCGGTCGGCCCAGTGCCACGCGAGGATCCCGCCGTAGGACCAGCCCACCAGAAGCGGCCGGTCCACGCCCCTTGCCGCGAGGACGGCATCGATGTCTCGGAGGCACGCCTCGAAGGAGTAGTCCGATGACGGCTTCGATTTACCGCGGGCCCGCTCGTCGTAGGTGATGTGCCGGTAGCTGGTGCCGAGTTCGGCGATCACGGGCCGCCAGGGGCGTTGGCTGGAATAGCCGCCGTTGAGGTATACGACGGGAAGACCGGGCCCGCCGGTGTCGGTCACGGCCAGCGCGGTGTCGTCGATCGGCATCATGCCAGTCCAGGTTGAGGTGTTCATAGGTTGTGCACTTCCTCGATGTCGGTTTTGGGCATGGTGATACGACGGTGAGGCCACCACGGCCGGGGATTAGATGAGGTGTCGGTGGGTTGTCCACCGCGAAGGATTGACCGGTAATACCGATCCCGAGGCGCACGCCTCGGCGGAGTCGATCTCCTGGTTGCCCAAGGCGGTCCCGCTCTCGCCGCCAGACGTGATCACAGCACGTCTGGCTCCGGAACCCCCGTTCCAAGCACAACCAGCTAGGAGATGTCGCGACGGTAGTGGTCGGGGCGAAGATGCTGTCTTGTGCCACGTCGAAGTTCGCGCCGGGCAGCACATGCCGTTTCTTGCAGGACTTCTCCAGACCCTGCACATGGATCGTCAGCGTTTAGCGTGTCGTCATCGAACGGCCCTACCTTCCCTTTCCGGTGTCTTCGCCGGCGGCGCGCTCGATGGCGCTGATCAGCCGCTCCCGTTCACGGTTGATCCACGAATCCTCCTGGTAGTTCCGCGCGAACGCTTCGATGAACTCCACAGGGTCCTCCCCGACGACCTCGTGGATAGGGGTTCCAGCCATAGCGCTCTGCTCGAATAGATCGGCAAGGTCCTCGAACAGCGAAACGCCGCCCCCCGATCCGAAGTACGTCAAGTACCGCTCGAAAGCACCGACTGCCGTGCGATAGGGCTCGGGAAGCTGTCTTGCGCGCGCCTTGCACTGCCTCCACCGCCGCTTGTCGCCGACGTCGCCGATCACCTTTGAGATGAACATGGTCATTTGCCTCCTTCATGGAGCTGTTCGAGCCGTTCGGAGAGGAAGCTCCAGGTCCTCCAGAACTCGTCGAGATATTCCTGTCCCTGCGCGTTGAGGGAATACACCTTGCGCGGCGGCCCCTTCTCCGACGGGATCTTCTCCACGTCGACCAGGCCCCTTTTCTCAATCCTGATGAGCAGGGCATAGATGGTGCCCTCGGCGATGTCAGAGAAGCCCCGCTCCCGTAACGACGCCGTGATCTCGTAGCCGTACGCGGGCCGTCCGGACAAGATCGCGAGGACGATGCCCTCCAGCGTGCCCTTGAGCAGCTCCGTTATCTGCTTGCCCACGGAACCCATCCTCGTTCTACTCAGTGATACTAACTACCAGTAGATAGTATCACTGAGTACTGGAGACGCAAGCCCACGTAACGACGGGGGGTGCCGGCCGGTAAAAGTCAGGGGTCCTGCGGTAGGGGCGTTAGAACAACGACGATTCGGGTAGCGCCTGGTTAGGCGAGTCGATCAGTGTCGGGCTACGCCGGGGCGGTTGACCGAATACAGGAACCAACCTCACGGATCGCCTTGGACGAGTCAGCCGTGCCACCGTGAACCCGCCGGGGCCGGGCGCGGGACCAGCCAACAGGCAAATCCCGCCACGGGCACCCGTGCAATCCCACCGACGACCGCCGCTACCGCCATGCGGAGATCACGAAACGGCCTGCCGCCCTTGGCTGAAGCCACCGCATCTCCGACTCAACCAAAGCCCAAGCTCATCTGAGAACACCCGCAGCCACGACACCGTCAAACCAACCGTCAAACGGATATGCGACACGCCCTAGTCGACCCAGCGGGTCGCCTCGACCGCGGCGGGGAGCGGTGGGTGCAACGGCACGTCGAGGCCGTCGTAGATGCCGGGCTTCTGGGTGGCCAGCCAGTCGATCGCGCCGAGCAGTCGGTTGGCCGCAGTGGTGTTGCCACCGTCGGCCCGGGTGCCGCCAGGCACGTCGGCGCGCACCACGATGCTCAGCTGGGGATCGCCGTCGACGATCACCCGGTGATCACCGACGCCTTCGTCCGGCTGCGGCCAGTCCGGCGCACAGGCCGGGTCGATGCGGGTGATGTGCTCGATGATGACCCGCTCGACCCCGCCGGCCCATCCGATCACCTGGAGCCGGAACGCGCCCTGTGTGCCGGCTTCGAACCGGCCCATGACGTTGTCGACTGTCTCGGTCAGTGGCAGTCGTTCGACCGTCTCGGTGATGTCGTCGATCTCCAGTCCCAGCCCGCGGCCGATGAGCCGGACGTTGCCGCCCCACACCATGGTGGGGATGGACGGCAGCAACATCATCGGCGTCTCGTCCATGGACCCGCCGAAACCGCACAGCACCCGCACCGAGTGCGGCTGGTTGTAGGTGGAGTAGTCGAAGATCTCCTGACACCGGATGGAGCGGATCCGGGTGCACAGTCCCGCCGCGATCACCGCCAGGGCGTCATTGCCCCAGCCCGGGTCGACGCCGCTGACCAGGAGTGCGGAGTTACCGGCCACCGCGGCGTCGGTGAGCCGGTCGACCCACTCCGCGGGGGCCGAGGCCGGGTCGTAGAGCGAATACAGCGACGGTGTCACCACCTGTTTGCCGGCACGCAGGCAACGCTCGATCTCGGCGAGCGCCTCCTCGGGGCGGATATCGCCGGATGACATGTAGGCGACGGCGTCGCACTGGGCCAGCGCCGCATCTATGTCGGTAGTGGCGCTGACACCGGTGAGGCCGTCGAGCTTGGCGAACGTCGCAGCGTCACGACCAGCCTTGTCCGCAGATGACGTGATGACTGCAGCCAATTCCAGCCCCGGGAATGCCGTGGCCGATCTGATGGCCGTCGCACCCATGTTCCCCGTGCCCCACACCGCTACTCGACGCATCCGCCCACCCTAGTGGTGATATTCGTGAGGATCGTCACAATCCGCCAAAACTGCTGGTCAAAGGCATTTCGGCGCGGCGGTACAGAGGTCGATCAACCGCTGGGTTGGTTAGCCCCCAGAAATTGCTCAGAGTCTCTTTGCGTTGAAGTTACCGAACGGTATAGTTGGCCGCAGTTACTGGTGGGTAACTTATCCAAAGTACCCAACCTCAGGTGGCATTCCACAAGGAGGAAAAGTGAGCCACTACAAGAGCAATGTCCGTGACCAGGTCTTTAACCTGTTCGACGTCTTCGGCCTGGACAAGGCCCTGGGGACAGGCGATTACAGCGATCTGGACGCCGACACCGCCCGCGAGATGCTCAGCGAAATGGCTCGACTGGCCGAGGGCCCTGTCGCCGAATCATTCGCCGGGACTGACCGCAACCCGCCGGTGTTTCATCCCGAGACTCACAGCGTCACCCTGCCCGAGCCGTTCAAGAAGTCCGTACGCGCGGTCATCGATGGCGGCTGGGACAAGTTCGGCCTCTATGAGGAACTCGGCGGAATGCCCGCGCCCAAGGCGCTGCTGTGGGCGCTCAACGAGCACATCCTCGGCGCCAACCCGGCCGTGTGGATGTACGCCGGTGGTGCCGCCTTCGCGCAGATCTTCTACGACAACGCCACCGAAGAACAGAAGAAGTGGGCCGTGCTGGCCGCCGAGCGGGGCTGGGGCTCCACCATGGTGCTCACCGAGCCGGACGCCGGTTCGGATGTCGGCGCCGGCCGCACCAAGGCCGTCAAGCAGGAGGACGGCTCCTGGCACATCGACGGCGTGAAGCGGTTCATCACCTCCGCCGATTCCGATGACCTGTTCGAGAACATCTTCCACCTGGTGCTGGCCCGCCCCGAGGGCGCAGGCCCGGGCACCAAGGGTCTGTCGCTGTTCTTCGTGCCGAAGTTCCTCTTCGATTTCGAGACCGGAGAACTGGGCGAGCGCAACGGCGTGTACGTCACCAACGTCGAGCACAAGATGGGCCTGAAGGCTTCGGCCACCTGTGAGCTGACCTTCGGCCAGCACGACAAGCCCGCCGTGGGCTGGCTGGTCGGCGAGGTGCACAACGGCATCGCGCAGATGTTCGACGTCATCGAGCAGGCTCGAATGATGGTGGGCACCAAGGCCATCGCGACCCTGTCGACCGGTTACCTGAACGCTCTCGAGTACGCCAAGGAGCGCGTCCAGGGTGCCGACCTGACCCAGATGATGGACAAGACCGCCCCGCGCGTCACCATCACCCATCACCCCGACGTGCGTCGCAGCCTGATGACGCAGAAGTCCTACGCCGAGGGCATGCGCGCGCTGTACCTGTACACCGCGACCTTCCAGGACAAGGCCGTCGCCGAGGCGGTCCACGGCATCGACGGCGAACTGGCGCACAAGGTCAACGACCTGCTGCTGCCGATCGTCAAGGGCTTCGGCTCGGAGCAGGCCTACGCCAAGCTGACTGAGAGCCTGCAGACCCTGGGCGGTTCCGGCTATCTGCAGGACTACCCGATCGAGCAGTACATCCGCGACGCCAAGATCGACTCGCTGTACGAGGGCACCACCGCCATCCAGGCGCAGGACTTCTTCTTCCGCAAGATCGTCCGCGACAAGGGCCAGGCGCTTGCCTTCGTGGCCGGCGAGATCGAGCAGTTCATCAAGAACGAGACCGGCAACGGCCGGTTGAAGACCGAGCGTGAGCTGCTGGGCACCGCGCTGGCCGATGTCCAGGGCATGGCCGCCACCCTCACCGGCTACCTGATGGCCGCGCAGGAAGATGCCGCGAGCATCTACAAGGTGGGCCTCGGTTCGGTCCGCTTCCTGCTGTCGGTCGGCGACCTGCTGCTCGGCTGGCTGCTGGCCCGCCAGGCCGCCGTGGCCATCGAGAAGCTCGACGCCGGCGCCACCGGCGAGGACCGCACCTACCTCGAGGGCAAGATCGGCGCTGCCTCGTTCTTCGCCAAGAACATGCTGCCGCTGCTCACCAGCACCCGTCAGGTCATCGAGACCATCGACAACGAGGTGATGGAGCTCGACGAGGCTGCGTTCTAAAAACCGCTGAATACGAAGAGGCTCCCGGGGATATCCCCGGGAGCCTCTTTGTTTGTCTAGGCGCCTCGACCGGCGCTCATACCGAAATGCGCTCACGGTGGCGCCGGGCCTCACCCGTCTCGGCGTCGAAGAAGTACGTCCGTTCCGGCGGCATCGCCAGACCGATCCGGGCCCCGGACTCCAACTCGGTGTCCGCCGGAGCCTGGACGATCACCCGGGTCTGAGCCGCCGGTGCACTCGACGCCTCACTGCCGACATCGACAAGCGCAGTCACCAAGACGTGACTGCCCAGCGGCTCGACGAAATCGACTCGGGCCGGCACCATGCCGGCGCCGCAGTGGCCGTGCAACTGCAGATGCTCAGGGCGCACACCGACGGTCACCGGGCCATCCGGCGACGCCACGGTCGTCACCTCTGCGCCGCCGATGTGGAGCATCCCCGAGCGGATGGCCCCGGCAATCAGGTTCATCGGCGGACTGCCCATGAACGCCGCGACGAAGGTGTTGGCCGGGCGGTTGTAGATGTCATCGGTGGTGCCGATCTGCTGCACTTCACCGTCGGACATCACGCACAACCGATCACCCAGCGTCATCGCCTCCACCTGATCGTGGGTGACGTAGATCGAGGTGACCGGGACTTCACGGTGCAGACGCTTGAGGTCGCCGCGAACCTGGTTGCGCAACTTCGCGTCCAGATTCGACAGCGGCTCATCGAGCAGAAACGCCTGCGGTTCGCGTACCAACGCGCGGCCCATGGCCACCCGCTGCCGCTGACCCCCGGACAGCTGGCCGGGTTTGCGATCCAACAGTTCGGTGATCTGCAGTAGTTCAGCGGTTTCACGGACCCGGCGCTGGATTTCGGCGCGGGGGGTCCGTCGCTGCCGCAGGCCATACGCGAGGTTGCGGTAGACCGACATGTGCGGATACAGCGCATAGTTCTGGAACACCATCGCGATATCACGCTGTCCGGGCGCGAGGTCGTTGACCACGGTGCCGCCGATCCTGATCTCACCCGATGTCGGCTTGTCGAGACCGGCGAGCATGCGTAGCGCGGTGCTCTTTCCGCAGCCCGACGGCCCGACCAGGATCAGGAACTCCCCGTCTGCCACCGTCAGATTGAGGCCCTTGAGCGCGTCCACTCCCCCCGCGAACCGGCGCGTGACGTCACGAAACTCTACTTCTGCCAAGGTTCAGCCCTTCAATCCGGTACTGGCCACCGACTGCACGAAATACCGCTGCGCACCGATGAACACCAACAACATCGGCAACAGACTCATCACGTTCGCCGCCATCAGCAGGGGCCATTTGACCCGGTGTGCTCCCTGGAAATAGCTGAGCCCCAACGGAATCGTCATCTGGTCCTGGGAGGTGATCACGATCAGCGGCCACAGGAAGTCGTTCCAGGACGTGAGCACCGTCAGCGCCGCCAGTGTGGACAATGCGGGCAGCGACAGCGGGAGCACGATCTTGAACAGCACGCCAAGGCGCGAGGTTCCGTCCACCCGGGCCGCCTCTTCGAGTTCCACCGGAACGGTCTGGAAGAACTGGCGCAGGAAAAAGATCCCGAATGCGGTGGCCAGGTTGGGCAGCATCAGGGCGCCGATGTGATCGATCCCCAGCCCGGCCCACACGTTGTCACCGAACCATTTCACGATCAGGAACACCGGGATCATCGTGACCTGAAACGGCACCATCAGGGTTGCCATCAACGTAACGAAAAGCGCTCCGCGGCCCAGAAATCGGATGCGGGCGAACGCATAGCCGGCCAGGCTGCACACGATCAGGTTGCTTACCAGCACCACCGATGTCACCAGCAGGCTGTTGAGAAAGAAGTGGCCGAACGGCGCTGCGGCCCAGGCTTCGGTGTAGTTCTCCCACCGCGGGCTTTCGGGCAGGAGCACCGGCGGAAAGCGGTTCGCCTCGCCTTCGGTCTCCAACGAGGTGACCAGCATCCACAACAGCGGAACCACCAGCAGGAACGTCAACGGAATGAGAATCAAATGCCACGGGCTGAACGGCAGCCGGAACCTGACACGATGCTTCGACAATTGGGGTGGCCGCTGCGATTGTGACTGCGGTGCGACGGTTTCAACGCGAGTATCTGGTGTGGTGGTCATGAGAAATGCACGTGCTTACGGGCGAGACGGAACTGGACAGCGGTGATCAGCAGGATCACCACGAACAACGCGTAGGCCATCGCAGCGGCGTATCCGGCGTCGAACTTGATGAAGGCGCGGTCCCACAGGTAGTACACGATGACGGTGGTGGCGCGCAGCGGTCCGCCCCGGGTGGTGGCGTAGACCTCGTCGAACAACTGCAGCGCGTTGATGGTCAGCCAGACGACGAGAAACAGGTTCGCCGGACCCAGCAGGGGCACCGTGATGGTGCGAAAGCGGGTGAACGCGCTCGCTCCATCGATCGACGCGGCCTCGTGCAGCTCGACTGGAACCCCTTGCAATGCAGCGAGGTACACGATGACCGAGAACCCGGTCCAGCCCCAGATCGTCATCGCCACGATGACATACAGGGCCTGCGACGGTGATGACAGAAAGGGCTGCGCGGGTACCCCGACCGTATTGAGGGCCGCGTTGACCACACCGTAGTCGCGGTCGGTCAACCACAGGAAGATGATGCCCTGCGAAATGGTCGAGACCGCCATGGTGACGTACGCCGCGGTTCGGTACACCGAGATGAAGCGGACCGAACGGTTCAACGCTGCCGCCACGAACAGACCGACCACCATAGTGCCGGGCACGAACAGCGCGGTGTAGATGATGGTGTGCTTGATCGCGTCGACGAACAGCGGATCGTCGGCCAGCTTGCGGTAATTATCGAACCCCACCCACGGTGTCTCCGGCGTGAGCAGATCCGAGTGCTGGAACGACAGCATCAGCGACATCAGCACCGGCAGCAGACCGAAGGCACCGATGAGCACCGCGGCGGGGCTCACCAATGCCCACCCCGCCACGGTCTCCGAGCGGCCGAGCCGCCTAAACCGGGGGACGTGTTGTCGCGTTGAAGCTAATTCAGACATGTGCGTGCGACTCCCCGTGGGCCTATTCCCCGGCCAGCGCCGCGTCCGTGGCCTTGGCCGCCGAATTCAGCGCGTCAGCGGGCTGCTCCTTGCCGAGCATGACGGCTACGACTGCCTGCCCGAGCGCCTCCGAGATCGCCGGATACTGCTCGACGGTGGGCCGCACCGACTTTACGTTGGACAGGTTCTCCACGAATGCCGCGCTGCCGGGCAGCTTTTCATTCAGTTGGTCACGGAACGCCGCATCCTGACCGATCGATTGACGCGTGGGCAAATCGCCGGTCCCCAACGAGAATGCCTTCACCTGCTCGGATGCGGTCATCCACTTGACGAAGTCGATCGCCGCCTGCTTGCGCTTGTCGCCGTTGTTGAAGACCACCCAGTTGTCCGGACCCGAGATCGACTGGTGAGCGCGTCCGCTGCCGGCGAATGTGGGCATCACCTGCACGCCGTACTCGATGTCGGACAGCTGGCTGAGATCCCACGGGCCGGTGACCAGCATCGCGACCTTGCCGCTGTTCATCAGCTTGGGACCGTTCTCGTTGGTGGTGTCGAGGTAGAGCGACTTGTCAGTGACCGCCATCTGTTGCAGCGTGGTCAGCGCTTTCGCCCCTGCATCCGAGTTGAACGCAGCGTGCTTGTTGTCGGGCGTGAGGATCTCGCCGCCGGCTTCCCAGAGCATCGGAATGTAGTGCCACACCGTGTCTTCGCTGCCATCGGCAGGCATCAACCAGCCGTACTGCCCCTTCGACGGATCGGTGAGTTTCGCCGCGGCCGACCGGAAATCCTCCCAGGTCCAATCGGCCGTCGGCGGCGCCACCCCGGCATCGGCGAAGAGCTTCTTGTTGTAGACGATCGCCAGATTGTCCACCAGGGCGGGCACACCGACGATCTTGTCGCCGACGGTCGCGGCAGCCCGCTCGGCCGGATAGAAGTCATCCCAGTTCCAATCGGGCTGAGAGACCGCATCGGACATGTCGACGACCTGCGGAATCTTGGCGATGTTCGGCGACCACGAGCCGAACATGTAAGCAACGTCGGGGGCGCTGCCGCCTCGCACCGCAGTCAGCACCTTCTGCAGCACAAGGTCATTGCTCGAGTAGAGCTCCTTGACCTGAACGTCGGGATGCTCGTTGTTGTACTGGTCGACCAGGCCCTTGAAGACCTCCCCTTCGGTGTCCTGGTAGCCGTGCCACACCGCGATCTCGGTCGGGCCGGTTGAGGAGGAGCCACCGCATGCACTGAGCGCGAGGGCAAGGACAGCGATCAATGCGATGCACAGCCTGCGTCGAATCACGGTAGACACTCCTTTATCTGGGTGTGATGGTGCATGTGTTTCACGACCGGCCGTTCTCACAGCGCCAGCTTCGAACGCAGCGGCTCAGGCAGCAGGTCTCCGTGCGCGATCGTCAATTCGTTGCACAGTTCCCATATCTGGTCGACGGTCAGCGCGGCAGCGGTGTTGGGATCGACCATGGCCGCTGCGCGGACCAGTCGCGGATCACCGTCGATCGCGGCGCGCACGGTCAACTCGACCGGTCCGAGGAAGTTCCGGTTGAGCGCGGCGCATTGTGGCGGCAGATCGCCCACCCGCATCGGATGGGCACCCAGGGCATCGAGCATCGTCGGGACTTCGACTGCCACACCGTCGGGCAGATTGGTGATCAACCCCTGGTTCACGACGTTGGCAGAGATGACTCTGGTCGTCCCGGTCTCCAGAGAATGGATCACCTGCGGCGCGTATTCGGTGGACCCGTTGTCGATCGCAAGGGTGTGGGCGCCGGCCAATTCCGCTCGGACGCGACCGTACTCGGCCAGATTGGCCTCACTGATGGAGACGTACTCGCCCACATTGATCCGCAGGCGTGCGACCTCCTCGGGGTCGCGGACGTACCAGGGGACGTACTCGCTGGAGTGCTCGCTGGTCTCGGTGGGGTAATACCCCAGGCGGCGGTACATGTCGACCCGCACGCGACGCTGCAGTTCCGGATCGGCGGCGATGCGCTGGTCCAACTGCGGATACAGATCCC
Source organism: Mycobacterium sp. DL99 (assembly GCF_004762045.1). Taxonomy (GTDB): domain Bacteria; phylum Actinomycetota; class Actinomycetes; order Mycobacteriales; family Mycobacteriaceae; genus Mycobacterium. Next base: position 350,557 of record NZ_SJOM01000007.1, on the reverse strand, counting down.
GGCCGCCACGTTCCCAGCGCAGTACCCAGGCCTGGTGGTTGACACCCGCCGACCAGTAGGACACCTCCTCGTACGGCACCTCGATGAGTTCACACAGGCCGACCATCGTCCAGTACACGGAATGGCACAACCCGAGAACCTTGAGCCGCGGCGCGACGTGGTGCAGGAAAGTGACGTTCATCGCCATCGGATTGGTGTAATTGAGCAGCCAGGCGTCCGGGCACACCTCTTCCATGTCGCGTGCGATACCGGCCAGGACCGGAAAAGTCCTCAGGCCGCGGAAGATTCCGCCGACGCCGATGGTGTCGCCGATGGTCTGATTCAGCCCGTACCGCGCCGGGATCTCGAAGTCGCGCACCGTGGCCTCGTGCATGCCGACCTGAATGACGTTGATGACGTAGTCAGCGCCCTCGAGCGCACGGCGCCGTTCGAGGGTGGCGATCACCTCCGGATCGGCACCCGCCGCACGGGCGGTCGCACGGGTGATCGCCTCTGCGGTTTCGAGGCGTTCGGAGTCGATGTCATGCAACACAATCCGAATCGACCGCAGTTCGGGGAACGACAGGATGTCCCCGAGTAGTTCGCGGGTGAACTCGACACTGCCCGCTCCGATGATGACGATGGTGGGTGACACGTCCGGCTCCTTGGCTGCGCGATTTCGGTTGTCAGGCTGGGGTTGTGGCCAGTTGGTGCAGTGCGGCCGCACTCAACGGATGGCCACTGTGTCTGGCGGCGTAGAGGGCGGCCCCCAGCGCCGGGTCGAGCAGCGGGCGCCGCAGTTCGTACTTGGCCGGCTGCTCCCGGAGTGCGGCGACGAACATCCCCAGGAAGCCGTCGTCGGAGAACATCCCACCCGAGTACGACACCGGCACCGTTTCGGGTTCGGTGAATCCGAGCAGCATGCGGGTGGTTTCGACGAGTGCGACGAGTTCGTCGACCGCGGCGGACAGAATCTGGATCGACGCGTCGTCACCGGCCCGCACCGCCTCGCACACCGTGGTGGCCAACGCGGCGATAGAGGTGCGTTTTCCGGACCACTTGCCGATCAGCAGGCTGACGATGTCGAGGTCGCTGTCGAGCTGCAGACGCTCTGTCAAGAGTGTGTGCAGCGGACCCGATGGGAGCCTGCCGTCGCTCATCCTGCTGAATGCGTTGAGCCCCCGGGTGGCGACCCAGTACGCCGATCCTTCGTCGCCGAACAGTTCGCCCCACCCGCCGACCCGGTGTCCGACGCCCCGCCGCTCGCCGTAGGTCATCGAACCGGTTCCACTGATGACGTTGATGCCGTCCTCGCCTGCCAGCGAGCCGGCCCACCCGCAGACCATGTCGTTGTCGCAGCGATAGCGGTCGTGACCGAGCACTCGCGCCCCGACCGCGTTCAGTCGTTCGATGTCAGCGCCGGCCTCGCCATAGCCGGGGATGCCGAAGAAGGCCGCGTCGATTCCGGAGGGCTCGATTCCCCCTTGCTCGGAGATGACGGAAACCCCTTGCCTCAGCACGTTTTCAACGACATCGAAACCGTCGTTGAAGTAGTACGAGGCCGGTGCGGTGGCGCGGGCCAAGACGCGGCCCTGGTCGTCGATCAGGGCGAAAGCGGTCTTGGAACCGCCACCGTCAACCCCGAGATAACAGGCCATCGCACATCACCGCGCAGCCGGATGGCCGGCGGGCGTCATCGGATAGATGGTGACACCCTTGACGACTCGGCTCACCTCGCCGGATGGAAACGGATTATCCGGTGTCTTGGCGTATGCCAGCGCGGAGAACAACGCGAGATACTGAGCGAACACCAGGTACGGAAGGGCAACCTGGGCATCATCGAGCCCGCCGAGGTCGGGTAGCACGACGCTCGGGCCCAGCGCTTCCGGGATCGGCTCGGCGCTGATCACCGTGACCGCGTCCCGGCCCAGCTGAGCGCGGATCTCGGCGATGATGTCGAGGTCGTAGCGGCGGGTGTGCGGATCGGTCGAAACATACACCACCACCAAGGTATCGCCATCGAGGACGGACTTGGGTCCGTGCCGGAATCCCAATGGAGAATCGAAGTACGTGACGACTTCTCCTGCGGTCAGTTCCAGGAGTTTGAGTGCCGATTCCTGGGCGAGGCCAGCCAACGGCCCACTGCCGAGGTAGACAAATCGTTGCTTCTTGGTCTGGGCCAGGGCCCGGATGTCGGACTGCAGGCCCACCACGTGTTCGGCGGCGCGGGCGAGAGCATGCGCATTGCCGGGCCGCGCCGGACCCAGCATCAGCAGACACGACAACAACATTGAGGTCAGACTGGACGTCATCGCGAATCCGGTGTCGTTGGTGCGCTCCGGCATGCAGACGACGCGCGAATTCTCCCGCGCTCGGTGTGCGCGGCCCAGTTCGCCCTCGGGGTCGCAGGTGTAGATCAGGTGCCATACGTCGGTGACGAGCTCGTCGGCCAGCGCCGTGGTCGCCAGACTCTCCGGGCTGTTGCCCGACCGGCCGAAGGACACCAGAAGCGTGGGGGTGTCCCGCTCCAGATGGTCCAGCGGGTTGGCGACAATGTCCGTCGTCGCAATGGGTTCGACACGGCGGTTGAGGTGCCGGCGCAACGCCGGCGCCGCGATGTCACCGACGAACGCCGAGCTGCCGGCCCCGGTCAGAATGACCCGCAGGTCAGGCCTTTCGAGTATGCCGCGCAGAAAGGCTCCGGTGTCCTCACCGAGCCGGCCGGCAACCTCCCGCCAGGCTCCTGGCTGCTGGCCGATCTCGACTATCGTTGCGCCACCGTTTTTTTGGTCGGGATATTGAACCTGCGAGCTAGTCATCGGCACCTCCAGTGGTCAGGGCGCGGGAAAGGTGTCGGGCGGTACCGCAGGCGCTGGCGTAGGGCCGCAACGCGTCGCGTATGCGATCGATCACCAACGACCGGGCATCGGGTTCCAGATCACCGGAGCGGATCCGCTCGTACTGAGCGGGCAGGAACTGGCTGATCAGCGGCAGCGGAATGCCGGTGCGGTCGAGGTTGGCGAGCAGCGCCCGCCGGGCCGCCTCCACCTCTTCGTCGGCCCAGTAATAGCGCAACCGATCGCTGTAGCTGTACCGGCGGGCTGTGCGCTGGGTGACCGGGTCACCCTCGTAGTAACCCTGCCAGTACCCGGGCTCGGCCAGCATCCTGCGCTCGATGACCTCGATGAGGTTCGACCGCGCCGGCGGCGCGACAAGATCTGCCTCCACGAGGCTCAAGGCAAACAGCGCCTCACGCATGGCGAATGTGAGGCCCGGCCCGACTTTGAGGATGGCCCAATGGTCCTCAACGAGCTCACTCAGCTGGGCGGGCCGCTGATAGTCGGTGGAATGCGCTTCGAACACCAGGTTGTCCTCGGTGTCGAGAACCTTCCGTAACTGTTCGGTGGCGCTGTGCCGGTAGTCGATGACGTTGAGGTGGTCGAACTCGACACCGGGCTGCACCACCAGGGCGACGACGCGCGGCCACACATGGGAGAGCCCCACCTCGGCGAAGGCGGCCTGGTGTGCCGCGATGGTTCGCCTGGCCCGTTCGGCCGGGGTCGGGGTGAGCTGACTCAGCGTTTCGTGCGCTCCCCCGGGAACCGGCACCTCGGTGCCTATCACGTACACCGGGCCGTCGGCACCGAGGCCGCCTGCGGTTTCTCCGGCGACGTTTTCGGCGACCCGCAGCAGCCGCGCGGTGCGGCTCGCCACCACCTCGTCGGACAGCACCGCCGGATCGTCTGCACAGGACATGCTGCAGTCGAGGTGGATCTTGCTGTATCCGGCTTCGACGTAGGCGGCGACCAGCACCTCGGCGTGAGCCATTGCCGCACTGGAGGGTTGGCCCTGCCAACGATTCGGCCCGAGGTGGTCACCGCCGAGCACGACCCGGTCCCGAGGGAATCCGTTCTCGTCGGCGATGCCGAGAACCAGGTCACGAAACTGAGCCGGTCGCAGACCGGTGTAGCCGCCGAACTGATCGACCTGGTTCGAGGTGGCCTCGATCAACACGTAGCTGTTGTCGGCCGCGGCCTGCGCGATGGCCGCCGCCACCACCGTGGGGTGTGCTGAGCACACCGAATAAATGCCCACCGCAGCGCCGGCCTTGTGCCACTCGATGGTCTCGGCGATCCCACTGGCAGGCCGCGGGAAGTGTGCGGACGTGTTGTCCGGCAATGCATTCGAAGTGTCCGGTGTTGATTGGATCATCGGGCGTCACGCTCCCCGGCGCGCGCCGGTGCAAGCGACTGCACGGCACGGCACCGATCGGCCACGGTGTCGCCGACGGCCTGCCGCCCGGCCTTCAGGTATCTGCGAGGGTCGGTGGCTGTGAGATCACCGGCCAGCGCCTCGCGCACGGCCCCGGTGTAGGCGATGTTCAGCGCGGTTCCGACGTTGATCTTGCGGATGCCGGCGCGAACCGCGACGCAGAGCTGGTCGTCCGATACTCCGGATGACCCGTGCAGGACAAGCGGAACCGGCACGCGGGCCGCCAGTTGCTGGATCAGAGCGACGTCAAGGCAGGCATCGCGGGTGGTCATCGCATGGGTGCTCCCGACTGCCACCGCGAGGCCGTCCACCCCGGTCTGCTCGGCGAAAGCCACCGCTTCGTCCGGATCCGTTCGGACACCGGGCGCATGCGCGCTGACGGCTGCGTGGTCCTTGCCTCCGATCTCTCCCAACTCCGCTTCCACCCACAACTCCGCGGCGTGTGCAGCCTCGGCGAAGGTTCGCGTGCGGGCGACATTGTCCCGATACGGCAGATGGGCGGCATCGACCATGATCGAGGTGACGCCGAGCGCCGGTGCGATTTCGACCGCCTCGTCGAGCAGGGTCACATCGTGAAAGTGGTCGAGATGCAGGGCAATCGGGACCGCGCAGCTCTCCGCGATACGCGCACAGGCCGACACCAGCGGCTCGATCCGACCGCCGTGGAAGCGCACGGTGTTCTCGCTGATCTGCATCAGCACGGCGGCACCGGCGCGTTCCGCGCCCTCGGAAATGCCTTCTGCGTGCTCGATGGTGATGACGTTGAACGCGAGCACTGCGGTGCGCTCGACAGCTGCCGAAGCGAGCAGATCGGCGGTGGCGGCCAGGGTCACATTGCCACCCGATGTCGGGTATCGGTCGTGTCGAACATTCGTCGATCATGAGAAGCTCGCTCAAAGCGCGCAAGATGAAACCGTAAAGCGATCAGTAAAACTGATTGCCTCAACCATCACCCAAGGAGTCGTGAGCATGTCGATCAAGCGCACCGACCGAATGCGTGAAGTGCTCTCGCTCCTGCGTGACCGCGGTGAAGTTGCTTCCCCGGTGCTCTGCGCAGAGTTGGGGGTGTCGGCCGCGACGCTTCGCCGCGATCTCAGCGAACTCGAGGAACAGGGTCTGCTGGTGCGCACGCACGGGGGCGCCCAGGCACTCGACCCCAGTGACAGTGAGATCCCGGTACGACTTCGCGATCACCGGATGGTGGCCGTCAAACGGCGGATCGCCCAGCGTGCCGCCGCCCTGGTGCCGACAGGACAACAGGCGGTTGCCCTCACCGGCGGCATCACCACCGGCGAGGTGGCCCGCGCGTTGCGCGGACGGCCTCAGCTGACGATCGTCACGAACTCGCTGACGATCGCCACCGATTGCGCCGTCCACGCCCACCTCAAGGTGATCATGACCGGTGGCGTCGTGCGATCCAATTCCCTTGAGGCTGTTGGCCCCATGTCCGAGCAGGCGTTTCAGATGATCACCGTGGGCACCGCGGTTCTCGGCGCCGACGGAATGTCGGCCGAGGTCGGCGCAACCACCTTCGACGAAGCCGAAGCCAGGACCGCGACCGCCATGGCCGCCAACGCTCGACGTGTCGTCGTCGCAGTCGACGGTTCCAAGATCGGCAACACGACGCTCGGAAAGATGGTGCTGCCCAATCAGATCGATCATCTGGTGACCGACTCGACCGCGGACCCGCAACAGCTGGATCAGATCCGGGCGGCGGGAGTGCAGGTACACGTCGTCGAGGGCGGAGACGGCTGACGGGGTGGACGTAGTGGCACTTGGGCCCGCGCTCGCACCGACAGGCAAACTGATCCCATGACCGAAGCCCGTGGCATCCTGCTGGTCGTCTCGTTGATGGCGACGACCGCGCTGACCCTCGCTCTGGGGATCACCGATCCGGCCGCACCGATGTCCTACCCGACCAAGTTCCTGGTGTGGAACCTGGTGCTGGCCTGGATCCCGATGGTCTTCGCGATCGCGTTCGATCTGGTCGAACGCCGGCTGTGGCTGCTGCCCCTGGGCCTCGGCTGGTTGGCGTTCCTGCCGAACGCGCCCTATCTGGTGACCGATCTGGTCCACCTCGGCGAGGGCTATGAACTGTGGCGGCATGTGTTGCAGTACGGGTTCGCCGCGTGGACCGGGATCCTGCTCGGCGTGGTGTCGCTGCTGCTCGTGCATCAGCGATTGGACGACGAGTTCGGCTCATTCTGGGGCTGGCTGGCCGTCGTACTGTCCGTCGCGCTGTGCGCCGTCGGGGTCGTCATCGGCCGCTTTCAACGCTGGAACTCCTGGGACCTGGTGACCCGGCCCGATGCGGTGGTCGCGGCGACGCTCGACTGGGTGCGCGCACCGCTGTCCTACGTACAGTCGACGGGCGTGGCGATAGCCGTTGCGGCGTTCTTCGGGTTGGCCTATCTGACGATCTGGGCGATACGCGGATTGCGCTGACCGGCGGACCGGCGGAGTCAGAAGCGAGTCAGACTCGGCATCAACACATCGTCCACGAGTGCGCGAACCGTCGCCTCCGTCGGCGGACGTCCGGGAATCAGGGACCGGAACACGAGATACCCCGGCATCACGTCCCACAGTTCGTCATGGATCGCCTCGGCCTCGATCTCGCCCCGGTCGACGGCATCGGCCAGAACCTCAGCCATCAATTTCTTGCGCTGGACTACGAACTGATTCTGCAGGGCCGCACTCAACTCCGGGCTGTGCGCCACCTCGGACATGATCGCGCTCATCGTGCTGCCGTGCTCTCGTGCCTGCTCGCACACCGAGGTTCCGATGCTCAGAAGGTCGGTGCGTAACGAGCCGGTGCAGGGCGGGACCAGTTGCACCCGGGTGCCCTCGATGAAGGCCGCCAGGACGAGGTCGGTCTTCGACGGCCACCGGCGGTAGATGGTGGCCTTGCTGGACTTCGCCTCGGTCGCTACGGCTTCCACGGTCAACCGGTCGTATCCGTGCTGCTGCAACAGTCGCAGGGTCACCGCCAATAACTCGGCCTCCCGCTCAGTCCACTGCGACGCCGCGGCCGGCGGTGAGACGTGATGCGTCGAGGCGGAAGTCACGCGGGAAACCCTTTCCTTAGCCGGGAGCCAAGCTGTCCTAGGTCTTGCCCGGTTCAGAATAGTACCGTACGGTACCGTTCAGATACTTAGGACGGCCAAAGACTATCGCCTCACGGCGCGCTACGCGTCCGTTGTCGAAAGGCTCTGAGATGCAGGGGATCTCGGTAGGAAGCCTGGTCAGGCGGCGCTGGACGGTGATCGTGGCTGTCCTCGTGGTGGCCGTCGTCGCGTTCACCGTCAGTCGACTGCACGGCATATTCGGGTCTGACAATCATGTGTCGCGCCCCAGCGCCGACACCCTGGAGAACACCGGCTACAACCCGAAACGGGTTCTGTTCGAAGTGTTCGGGTCACCGGGTTCGGTCGCCACCATCAATTATCTGGATATCGATGCACAACCCCAGCGGGTCGAGGATGCGACCTTGCCGTGGTCGCAAACCCTGGTCACGGACGATCCGACGCTGTTCGCCGACCTCCGGGCGCAAGGGGACGGTGCGACCATCGGGTGCCGCATCACCGTCAATGGCGTGGTCAAGGACGAAAGGTCGACCAGTAACGTGAACGGTTACATCGCCTGCTTGGACAAGTCCGCATGAGCACCCGGCACGCAGAAGGTGAAGCCGCCGGTTCCAGGACGGCGCGAACCATCCGTCTGCTCGCCGTGCCGATCGTGCTCGTATGGGTCGCCATCGCCGCGCTGACGAACATCCTTGTGCCACAACTGGAAGTCGTCGGTGCAGCGCGCTCGGTGGGACTGAACGCGCCCGATGCGCCGTCGACCATGGCGATGCGACACATCGGCCAGGTCTTCGACGAGTTCAACTCCGACAGCGCCGCCATGATCGTGCTCGAGGGCGATCAGCCTCTCGGCGACGACGCCCACCGCTTCTACGACACCCTCGTGAAACGGCTGGCCGAGGACACCAAACACGTCGAGCACATTCAGGACTTCTGGGGCGATCCGCTCACCGCCGGCGGTTCCCAGAGCAAGGACGGCAAGGCCGCGTTGGTGCAGGTGTACCTGGCCGGCAACCAGGGCGAAGCGCTGTCCAACCAATCCGTGGACGCCATCCGCCAGATCGTGGCGAGCGTCCCTCCGCCGCCCGGGGTCAAGGCCTACGTCACCGGTGCCGCACCGCTCATCACCGACAACTTCGAGGTCGGCAGCGAGGGAACCCATAAGGTCACCGGCATAACCTTTCTGGTGATCGCGGTGATGCTGCTCGTGGTCTACCGGTCGCTGGTCACGATGCTCCTCATGCTGGTTACGGTCGCCGTCGAGCTGGCCGCCGCGCGCGGCGTCGTCGCCGCGCTCGCGCATTCCGGGGTCATCGGCCTGTCCACCTATTCGACGAACCTGCTGACGCTGTTGGCAATCGCCGCGGGCACGGACTACGGCATCTTCGTCATCGGCCGGTATCACGAGGCCCGCGCCCGTGGGATGGACCGCGAGGCCGCGTATTACGACATGTTCGGCGGCACCGTCCACGTCATCGTCGGCTCGGGGCTGACCATCGCCGGGGCCGTGGCCTGCCTGCACTTCACCCGGCTGCCCTACTTCCAGACCTTGGGCATACCCGCCGCCATCGGCGTGCTCGTGACGTTGGCAGCGGCACTGACGCTGGGGCCCGCCGTACTGACCATCGCCAGCCGGTTCGGACTCTTTGAGCCGAAACGCAATCCACGGGCACCGCGATGGCGCCGCATCGGTACCGCGATCGTGCGTTGGCCCGGCCCCATCCTGGTGGTGTCGTGCCTGATCGCGCTCGTCGGCCTTCTCGCCCTGCCGGGGTACAAGACCAGCTACGACGGCCGCCCCTACCTACCGGAATCGGCACCGGCGAACGTCGGTTACGCAGCCGCGACACGTCACTTCTCCGAGGCCCGGCTGAACCCCGAGCTACTGATGGTCGAAGCCGACCACGACATGCGGAACCCCGCGGACATGCTGGTACTCGAACGCATCGCCAAAGCCGTTCTGCACACCCGCGGCATCGCGCTGGTCCAGTCGATCACCCGGCCTCTGGGCACGCCGATCAAGCACAGCTCCATCCCGTTTCAGATCAGTGCGCAAAGCGCCAGCCAGATCATGAATCTGGGTTACCAGCAGGACCGTGCCGCCGATCTGCTCAAGCAGGCCAACGAACTGTCGAACACGATCAACATCCTCAAGCAGCAGGTCACGTTGCAACAGGCCAGTGCCGCTGCCACCCACGAGCAGACCCAGGCGTTCCACGACACCGTCGCGATCGTGAACGACCTGCGCGACAAGATCGCCAATTTCGACGATCAGTTCCGCCCGCTGCGCAACTACTTCTACTGGGAACCGCACTGTTTCGACATTCCCATGTGCGCGGCGCTGAGATCGGTGTTCGACGCACTCGACGGCATCGACAAACTCAGCGATCAGTTCGGGCAGATCACCGCGAGCCTGGACAAGCTCGACGCCCTCCAGCCGAAACTCGTGGCGCTGCTCCCGCCGCAGATCGCCATCCAGGAGCGCAACCGTGACCTGACGCTGTCCAACTACGCCACCACGTCCGGGACCAACTCGCAGTCCCAGGAAGCCCTCGAGAACTCGACCGCGATGGGACAGGCCTTCGACTCGGCCAAGAATGACGACTCGTTCTATCTGCCTCCGGAAGCCTTCGACAATCCCGACTTCAAGCGCGGCCTGAAACTGTTCCTCTCGCCCGACGGCAAGGCCGCCCGCATGATCATCACGCACGAGGGCACTCCCGCCACGCCCGAGGGCATCTCACACATCGACGCGATCAAGGACTCCGCGTTCGACGCGATCAAGGCCACTCCCCTGTCGGACGCCAAGATCTACGTGGCCGGAACCGCTTCGGCGTACAAGGACATTCAGGACGGCGCCAAATACGACCTGCTCATCGCCGCATTGGCCGCGATCAGCCTCATCCTGCTCATCATGATGTTCATCACCCGCAGCCTCGTCGCCGCAATGGTCATCGTCGGGACGGTCGTGCTGTCGTTGGGAGCGTCGTTCGGCCTGTCGGTCCTGGTGTGGCAGTACATCTTCGGCATCCAGCTGTACTGGATCGTGCTGGCACTGGCCATCATCCTGCTGCTGGCGGTCGGCGCGGACTACAACCTGCTGCTGATATCGAGGTTCCAGGAAGAGATCGGGGCAGGACTCAAGACCGGCGTCATCCGCGCCATGGCCGGGACCGGCCGGGTGGTGACCGCCGCCGGTCTGGTGTTCGCGGCCACCATGTCCTCGTTCATCTTCAGCGATCTCATCGTCCTCGGCCAGATCGGCACCACGATCGGCCTCGGCCTGCTCTTCGACACCTTGATCGTGCGGTCGTTCATGACACCGTCCATCGCGGCCCTGCTCGGCCGGTGGTTCTGGTGGCCACGGATCGTGCGGCCGCGGCCGGCCAGCCGCATGTTGCGCCCCTACGGCACTCGCACCTCGGTTCGCGAACTGCTCGACCCGGAGCCCGAGCCAACCACGTCGAACTAGCCTCCGATGTGTGCCGGTGTCACACCAGGTTCGCTCTGGCCCATTCCTCGGCAGTCGTCGTCCTGATGCCGCGAACAGCGTTGTACGACTGATCCTTCGGCCAGGCAACACCATTGGTGCGGGCGAACACCGCCCGGTACTTGCTCATCGTGTCCTCGGGATCCTGCTGTAGCCGGTCGGTCAGGACGTCGGTGGTCCACAGCGTGCGGGTAACCGATGTCGCACGGACGCGGTCGACGATATCGGCGAGTTCCCGGTAACTGACGGTGTCCCCCGCGAGATAAACGACGGTGTCGCGAATACGCGGTTCGGCGAAGACGATGTCGGCGGTGAGCACGCCGATGTCTTCGGGGGTGGTGAGGGTGACTTGGTTGTCCCAGCTTCCCAACGCATGCACGGTCTCGGCCGACAGATCCACGACGGCGAACTCGGGTTCGAACAGGAAACTGGTGAACATGCCGGTGGAGATGATCACCCACTCCGTGGCGTGCTGGCCGCGCAGCAGGTCACGCACGTCGAGTTGCTCGTCGAACAGCGTCTGCGCGCTACCGCGCCCTATCTCGTCGTAGTCGACGCCGAACTGCCATGGAAAGAACCGCGATACCCCGGCAGTGAGGGCCGATTGAGCGAGTTTGTGCTGTGTCCCCGGCCCGGCCGCGAAACCGACACAGCTTATGACTGTGCCGTAGCGCCGCATTATGGCCGCGAGCTCGGCCACCGACGCCGTCGCGACATCGGCATGCTCGATGGTGATACCCGACTGGGTCAGTTCCTCGCTGCGCGCATCGCGTTTCACATCGGCACGTGATGCCGGCGGCCTCAGCAGCACCGCGATGCTTGCGGCGCCGGGATGGATTGCCAGGTGACGGGTGAGAGCGGACAACACACTGGCGCCGAGTTCGCCTGTCCCGATGACGAGAATGCTCAGGCTGTCTGCCGTTGGCGGTGTTGCGGGCACTGTGGCCTCCGTTTCTGCGGTGATGCATGGGTTGCAACCGACAGATCGGCGACAATCATCCCGGACCTAGGAGTTCAGGTAAGTGACGACGGCAAGCACGCGCCGGTGATGCGCCGTCGACGGCGGTAGGTCGAGTTTCGTGAAGATGCTGCCGATGTGCTTCTCCACGGCACGTTCGGAAACCGAAAGATGTTCGGCCAGGGCGCTGTTCGAATGCCCTTCGGCCATCAGGGCGAGGACTTCACGTTCGCGGGGAGTCAGCCGCGCCAGCGCATCACCACTACGCCGCGTCCCCATCAGCTGCCGCACGACCTCCGGATCGAGCGCGGTACCTCCGTCAGCGACGCGCCGCAGCGCGGCGTCGAACTCACCGATATCGGCCACGCGGTCCTTGAGCAGGTAGCCCACCCCTTCCGGATTTCCGGCCAACAGCTCAGCGGCATAACGGGTCTCGACCCACTGAGAGAACACCAGAACCCCGACATCCGGATGCGAGCGCCGCAACGATACCGCCGCGACCAGGCCCTCGTCGGTGAAGGTCGGCGGCATGCGGATGTCGATCACGAACACTTCCGGCCGCAGCGTCTGAGCGATCTCCCGGACCTGGTCGGCCGTCCCCACCTTGGCCACAACATCATGCCCGCGTTCGACGAGCAATTGGGTCAGGCCGTCGCGCAGAATCGCATTGTCCTCGGCGATCGCCAGCCGGGTCACCGTTGTGTTCCCGCCGGTACGACGGCTGTCACCGTGGTGGGCCCGCCAGAAGGGCTGTCGATGTCGAGCCGGCCGTCAACCATCCTCAGCCGATCGGCCAATCCCGTCAGCCCCGAGCCGTTGGCCGGCTCCACCCCACCGGAACCGTTGTCCGCCACGACGATCCGCAGCTCATCGGCATCGCTGTGCAGCCACACGGTGGCCTGGGTCGCGCCGGAATGCCGGGAGACGTTGGCGAGCAACTCGGCTACGCAGAAGTACGCCAGCGTCTCCACACCCAACGACGGGTGCACCGTGACGTCATCGACCAGCTCTACGGGGATCGGGTTACGCGCAACCAATGTCTGCACGGCCGGCACCAGGCCGAGATCCAGTGCAGGCGGCCGGATTCCGCGGACCAGATCGCGCAGTTCGGTCAGGGTGTCCTTGGTGTTCGCCAGTGCGTCGGAGACCAGTTGCCGGGCCCGGTCAGCCTTGTCCGGATCGGCCAACTGTTCCTCGGCGCGCGCCAGCGTCATCGCCACGGCGATCAGCCTGGCCTGCGTGCCGTCGTGCAGATTGCGCTCGACGCGGCGCAGCGTCGCCGCCGAATCATCGACCACATCGGCACGGGCGCGCTCCAGTTCGCCTACCCGGCGTTCGCGGTCGGTCGGGGCGAGCAGTGCTTCGGCCAGCCAGACATGGGCACGCCCGACACCGATCATGACCCACGCCAACGTGTACAGAGCGAGCAGTCCACCCGCCGACAGCAGTAGGTAGATGCCGAGCGAGTCCACCGGTTCGCCGAAACTGATGATCGCTATTCCGCACGCCCAGACCACCGGGGAGACCACCAGCACCGCCGAGATCACGATCCCCAGCACGACCCCGTATCCGAGGGGTGTCATCACGACGCTCTGCAGGAGAAGGAATCCCAGGCTGCGCCAGCCGACCGCATCGGTAAGGGCCGAGGCCAGTGTCTGCGGCCAGCCGGCCCGCCGGGCGAACGGCGCCGGCGGAGCGATCGTGACACCGACCAGCCGGGCCAGCGATCGGTACAGCGCGTTCCACCGTCGACCCGACAACACCAGGAGCGCCAGCAGCGGTACGCCGACCAGGGTGACAAGCAACAGCCCCGAGGTCAGACCGGTGACGAACAGGTAGACCACGCCGACCACGGCAAGGACGCTCACCAGGAGGAAATACAGATAGCTACGACAGGCTGCCGCGGTGAACGGGGTTCGCAGTGTTCGGCGCCGGTCTTCGGGTGCGGAGGCGGAGGTGATTGCGGTGGTAGTCACGGTCATCATCGTTGCCCGATACGTTGGCACCGGGCGATGGTGCTGTCCAGCCAATATGGGGTGTGGCTAGCCACACCGTCAGCTGTCGAGCGAGCGCAGGAGTGCCCGGGTACGGGCCCGCGTTTCGGGCGACGCATCGAACACCACCCCGACATACTCGTCCACGCCAACTGTTCCAAGTGCCCGAATACGTTCTGCCACAGTGCTTTCGTCACCGATGATCGCAGCGTCCTCGGGACCGGCGTAGCCCTCGCGGTCGAGCATGGCCCGGTAGGACGGCAGATGCCCATACATCGCGAACTGCTTGGCGGCCTGGGCGCGGGCGCCGTCGACATCGTCGGTGACGCTGACCGGAAGCGCCGCGACGACACGGACCGGACGGTCCCCGGCTGCCTCCCGCAGCGTCGGGACGACGTGGTCGGCCAGCGTGGTCGGACCCGTCATCCAGGTGACGGTGCCCGCGGTGCGACGGCCCGCGAGCTTGAGCAGTTGCGGCCCCAGCGCGGCGATGTAGACATCAGGCGCCGGTGCCCCCGGGATCTGCAGGGCACCGCGCGTGGTGACCGTCTCGCCGGGCGCGTCGGCGGGCTCGCCGGCCAGCAGCGGTTGCAGCCCGTCCAGGTATTCACGGAGCCGGCGGACCGGCTTGTCCCACGGAATGCCCCACATGCCCTCGGTCACCGCCGCGTGCGTCATGCCGAGGCCGAGCAGGAACCGGCCCCCGCTGATCAGGCTGAGCGTGAGCGCGCGCTGAGCCAGCAGCATCGGGTGCTGATTCTGGATGGGGATGACACCGGTGCCCACCTCGATCCCGTCGACCTCGCGAAACGCGACCGCGAGAACGGTCAGCAGGTCGGGTTCATACGGCATCTGGGTCATCCAGACCCGCCGGAATCCCTCTTCGTGCAGTTGCGCGAGATTCTCCACGGTGGCGTCGACCGGGGAGCGGCCGCCGGTTTCACTGAGTGAGGCGATGAGGCTGATCTGCATGGCACCACGCTATGCGGAGGGCGGGCCGAATGGGACCAGAAGAGAAGGGTAATCAGACAAAAAAGGGCGGGTTCGGGAGGACACCTGGGGGCGTTTCAATTCGTCTCACGCAGCCGGTCTTTCACCCCTGTACCGACTCTTTGGATCAGTCACTCCCGAACCCGTCGTAGGCTCGATCGTACGCCTCGGGTACCCCTCAAACCAGAGAAAAATACGGCCGAATATTGCCGAGAATTCGAAGTTAGGTCGCCCCGTGTTGCCGTCGGGTCGGGGGGTCAGACGGCAACACGGAGCTACCCATGTATCGACCTCTATGCCGCGGCCGTTACACATCGGAGAAAGAAACTTTTCGGATGTTTTCGCGGCCTGCGTTTGTGGAGGTCAGGCCTCGCTACGCCACAGTGCCTGATGGTCGGCTCCGCAAGCTACGCCTCCAAAATCGCGGCGACGCCCTGCCCGCCGGCCGCACAGATCGAGATCAGCCCGCGCACCGGCTGACCCGTCTCCTTCTTCTTCTCCGCCAGCTGCTTGGCCAGCTGAGCCACGATCCGGCCACCGGTGGCCGCGAACGGATGGCCCGCGGCCAGCGAGGAGCCGTTGACGTTGAGCTTGGTGCGGTCGATGCTGCCCAGTGCCTTGTCCAAGCCCAAGCGTTCCTTGCAGTACTCGTCAGAGTCCCAGGCCGCCAGCGTGGCCAGCACCACCGAGGCGAATGCCTCGTGGATCTCGTAGAAATCGAAATCCTGCAGTGTCAGCCCGTTGCGGGCGAGGAGCCGGGGCACCGCATAGGTCGGTGCCATCAGCAGGCCGTCGGGCCCGTTGACGTAGTCGACGGCGGCCGTCTCCGAATCGACGAAATAGGCCAGCGGCTCGTGGCCATGCGCCTGGGCCCACTCCTCACTGGCCAGCAGCGCCACCGAGGCGCCGTCGGTCAGCGGGGTCGAGTTGCCCGCAGTCATGGTCGCGTCGCCCGCCTTGACGCCGAACACCGGCTTGAGCTTGGCCAGCTTCTCCGGCGTGGAGTCCGCGCGCAGATTGTTGTCGCGGTACAGGCCGAGGAACGGGGTGACCAGGTCGTCGAAGAACCCGCTGTCGTAGGCGGCAGCCATGTTGCGGTGGCTGGCGGCGGCCAGCTCATCCTGGTCGACGCGCTTGACGCCCATCTTCTTGGCGGTGACGGCGGCATGCTCGCCCATCGACATTCC
This sequence comes from Mycobacterium sp. DL99, assembly GCF_004762045.1. Taxonomy (GTDB): domain Bacteria; phylum Actinomycetota; class Actinomycetes; order Mycobacteriales; family Mycobacteriaceae; genus Mycobacterium. The sequence goes on along the minus strand of NZ_SJOM01000007.1, from coordinate 334,604 downwards.
GGTGCGGGGCTCACTGTTGACCGGGATCTCCACACCGAGGGAGGCCGGCAGCTTGCCGACCAGCTTGAGCCGGTCGAGGTTGGACTTCGCCCGACGCAGGCCCAGCAGCACCTGACGCAGGTCATTGCCGAAGGCGATCGGGGCATCCGAGGCGGTGTCCACACCACCTGCCGCCGCGGAGTCGTACTGTCCCAGCGCGATGGCGTTTGCCGCCGCAGTGGCAGCCTGCAGACCGGTGCCGCAGGCCTGCTGAATGTCATAAGCGGGCGTGTAGGGCGACAACGCGCTGCCCAGCACGCATTCGCGCATCAGATTGAAGTCGCGGCTGTGCTTGAGCACCGCGCCGCCGATCACCGCACCCAGGCGTTCACCGGCCAGATCGAAACGATCGATCAGCCCGTCCAGGGCGGCGGTGAACATGTCCTGGTTGGAGGCGTTGGCATAGGCGCCGTCGGACCGTGCGAACGGAATCCTGTTGCCACCCAAAACGGCAACGCGTCGCCGGGTCGTGTTGTTGGCCATCTGTTTGCCCTCCACTTTCGGGTTGTCCGGGGCCATATTACCCACTGTTCTTACTCTGGAGTAAGTTCGGTGTGGACAACGCAGTACTGCGAAGCGAAAGGCAGCTGAAGTGGCTTCCGACCTGTTCTCCCAAGTGGTCAACTCCGGGCCGGGATCGTTCCTGGCCAAGCAGCTGGGCGTGCCGCAGCCCGAAACGTTGCGCCGCTATCGCCCCGGACAGCCCCCGCTGTCGGGCTCCCTGCTGATCGGCGGCGAAGGCCGCGTCACCGAGCCCCTCCGCGCAGCGCTCGCCGGCGACTACGACGTCGTGTCCAACAACATCGGCGGCCGCTGGGCCGATTCGTTCGGCGGCGTGGTCCTCGACGCCACCGGCATCGCCGATGCCGCCGGGCTCAAGGAGCTCTACCAGTTCTTCACCCCGGTTCTGCGCAACCTCGCGTCGTGCGCACGGGTAGTCGTCATCGGCACCACCCCGGATCAGGCCGGCAGCGTCCACGCCCAGATCGCGCAGCGTGCCCTCGAGGGCTTCACCCGCTCACTGGGCAAGGAACTGCAGCACGGTGCCACCGCGTCGCTGGTGTACCTGGCCGCCGACGCCAAGCCCGCCGTCACCGGCCTGGAGTCCACCCTGCGTTTCATCCTCTCGGCCAAGTCGGCCTACGTCGACGGACAGGTGTACCGAGTGGGCGCCGCCGACTCGACCCCGCCGGCCGACTGGGACAAGCCGCTGGCCGGCAAGGTCGCCGTGGTGACCGGCGCGGCCCGCGGCATCGGTGCGACGATCGCCGAGGTGTTCGCGCGTGACGGCGCGACCGTGGTCGCGGTGGACGTTCCCCAGGCCGCCGAAGATCTGGGCAAAGTCGCCGAGAAGGTCGGCGGCAGCGCCCTCACCCTGGACGTCACCGCCGACGATGCCGTCGAGCAGATCGTCGCCCATGTCACCGCACAGCATGGCGGCAAGGTCGATGTGCTGGTCAACAACGCCGGCATCACCCGCGACAAGCTGCTCGCCAACATGGACGAGAGTCGCTGGGATTCCGTGATCGCGGTGAATCTTCTTGCCCCGCAGCGACTCACCGAAGGTCTGGTGGCCAGTGGCACGCTCGGCGAGGGCGGCCGGGTGATCGGTCTGTCCTCGATGGCCGGCATCGCCGGTAACCGCGGGCAGACCAACTACGCCGCCACCAAGGCCGGAATGATCGGGCTGACCGAGGCGCTGGCCCCGGTGCTGGCCGAGAAGGGCATCACGATCAACGCGGTGGCCCCCGGCTTCATCGAGACCAAGATGACCGATGCCATCCCGCTGGCCACCCGTGAGGTCGGCCGCCGGTTGAACTCGCTGTTCCAGGGCGGGAAGCCGGTGGATGTGGCCGAACTCATCGCCTACTTCGCGAGCCCGGCGTCGAATGCGGTCACCGGCAACACCATCCGGGTCTGCGGCCAGGCCATGCTGGGGGCGTGAGCACGTGAACAACATGCTGCGCGCCGTCGTCGGCGCCCTGCCGTTCATCTCGCGCGACGACACCCTGCCGGCCCGCACCGTCACGGTCGACAACCTGCCCATTGACCCGGCCAACGTTGCCGCCTATGCGCAGGTGACCGGGCTGCGGTTCAGCGACACCCTGCCGCTGACCTACCCGTTCGCGCTGACCTTCCCGACGGTGATGTCACTGGTCACCGGATTCGATTTCCCGTTCGCCGCAATGGGTTCGGTGCACATCGAGAACCACATCACCCAGTACCAGCCGATCAAGGTGACCGACGCCGTCAGCGCGGCCGTGCACGCGGAGAACCTGCGTGAGCACCGCAAGGGTCTGCTCGTCGACATCGTCACCGAACTCAAGGTCGGCAACGACACCGCGTGGCACCAGGTGACGACGTTCCTGCACCAGCAGCGGACCAGCCTGTCCGGTGAGCCCAAGCCGGAGCCGCAGAAGCAGCCGAAGCTGCCGCCGCCCAATGCGGTTCTGAACATCACCGCCGGCCAGATCCGGAACTACGCGTCGATCGGCGGGGACCACAACCCGATCCACACCAACGCGATCGCTGCCAAGCTGTTCGGCTTCCCCACTGTGATCGCCCACGGGATGTTCAGTGCAGCAGCGGTTCTGGCGAACATCGAGGGGCAGCTCCCCGATGCGGTCAAGTACTCGGTGCGGTTCGCCAAGCCGGTGGTGCTGCCGGCCAAGGCCGGACTCTACGTCGAGCGTGACGCCGAGGGCTGGGAGTTGACCCTGCGCAACCTCTCGAAGGGCTACCCGCACCTGACCGCGACGGTCACCGGGCTCTGACGCATCTCTCTGACGCGTCGAGTGTGCGTACAGATCGCATTTTGTCGAGAAATCGCGATCTGTACGCACACTCGGCAGCGGATCTACGCTGAGCCTGGAACACGTACGCCCCTCGTCAGCAACCACCCGATGAACGAAAGTTCCGCGACTGCCGCAACTGTCAGGGCGACCGGCGAGACGGCGGCGCCGAAGTCCGGGGCGAGGAAGCGGGCGAATACGTCCACGAGGTGACCGAGACATCCGGTCATCAGCAGGACACCCAGAACCTTGGGGAAGTAGCCCGACCTGACGACGAGGCAACCCAGCGGCAGCAGCCACAGGCCGAAGTACGTCTGGGCGATGAGGTACCCATCGCGTTGCAGGTCGGAAAACAGCATGACCAGCTGGTCGGAATCAGTTGGACCGAAGGCGTAGTGGCCGGTGGCGATCATCAGCGCCGCATTTTGATTGAGCAGGCTCAGGCTCTGGATCGCGACGCTGACCGCGACGAAGGTGACCATCACGGCGGCGGCCAGCTGGTTGACGTGCTTGAGAAGCACGTACAGGGCTATGCCGGTCGATAGAAAGGCCGTAGCCCCCAGGAGTTCGCTGACGAAGCCGACGCGGAACAGGGTGGCCGAGGTACTGATGTTGACGGTCGTGGCCGCTGCGTTCCCTGGCTCCACGAGTCGTGAGTTCACCAGCCCAGCGAAGATCGTGAGCACGGCGACGGTCAGGTAGAGGCACCCGGCGATCCTCGCCAGTGTGCTGGGTGTGACATGCGAGGCCGACGCGAACCGGACGTTCATGCCGGATCACTGGCATGGGTGAGGGCAGACGCAGTCAGCCGACCGACGATGGCCGGTGCCTCATGGACGAGGGCGTCGTTCTCCACGGCCTCGACCATGAAAAGCGCATAGTCCACGCGACGGGTCAGGTTGCTCGCCAGGACAGGATCGCCCACGTGCCGGCTCCAGACCGGCAGACCCTGACTGTCGCCCTCCTCAAGGTCACTGCCACGCACGACTGTCCAGCGGGTGTCACTGGCGAAGATCCTCCGACATGCCTCCACCTGGTCGTACACGTCCACGACCCGGGCAAGCTTGGCCAGCCGCCCGAGCACGGCCACATACAACTTGAACTTCCGGGTATAGCGGTCCTGGCCGTCGCGGGTGATGTGCCACCCGCACGAGAACACCAGGCGGGCATCCGGGCCGGTGTGGTCGAGCACCGCTTGGGCCGTGCCGGAGGCGTAATGGTTCATCCCCCACGGCACAAGGACAGTCAGGACGGCATCGCATCCGCGCACCGCCCGTGCGATAACCGCCTGGTCGTCGGTCGCTCCGGGGATCACCGTGATCTGTCCCTCGAAGTCGGTGAGCTTGGCCACGCTCTGCTCGCGGCAGACACCCACGACTTCATATCCACGGTCCAATGCATGCTGCACCAGGTAGCGCCCGAGCTTCCCGGAAGCGCCGACGATGCACACCTTTTTCCCCGTGCCCGTCTTGCTCACTCCATCTGACCCGATCGGTTTCACGATCCACTCCTCTGCTCGCGCCGCCCGATAGCCTTACGCCGTAAGGTACAGCCTTGCAGCGTAAGGTTGTCAAGCGTCTTCTGGACCGCGACAGGAGGACCTTCGTTGACCACCGACACAGCCGGCACGCCCGCCGCCCGCCGTAACCCGCTCAACAAGGAGCTGGTGCTTCGCACAGCGGTCGCACTGGCAGACGAGGCCGACAGCGGTGTGCCGAGTATGCGCAGGCTCGGCGAGCGGCTCGGCGTCGAATCGATGTCGCTGTACCACCACTTCCGCAACAAGGAACTGATCCTCGACGGCATGGTCGACATCGTCTTCGACGAGATCGAACTCCCACCGGACGACGCCGACTGGCGGACGGCGATGCGACAGCGGGCAGTTTCGATGCGCGGCGCACTGATCCGTCACCCGTGGGCGATCCGCCTGATGGACTCACGGACAAACCCCGGTCCCGCGACCCTGCGCCAGCACAACGCGGCCATCGGCTGTCTCCGGTCGGGTGGCTTCTCCATTACCGGTGCGGCACACGCGTTCTCGGTTCTGGACAGCTACATCTACGGTTCCACGCTGCAGGAACTCAGCCTGCCCTTCCAATCATCCGCCGAGCTCGCGGACGTGGGAGGCTCGATTCTCGAGCAGATGCCCGGTGACGAGTTCCCGCATCTCACCGAGATGATCGTCGACCGTGCCCTGAAGCCTGGCTACGCGTATGCCGAGGAGTTCGACATCGGGCTCGACCTTATCCTCGATGGACTGGAGCGACACCGCGAAAGCTGGCCCTGACCCATTCGCCGCAAGATCAGGCGCTCGGCACCGCGTCCCCCGAAGTCTTTCGCAGATCGGCGAATTCGGAGATCGACGCCGAGGTGACCGAGGCGACCGGCCGGGCATTGGGCGCCGAGGCATCGGACTTCGACACCATCACCACGTTGTCGATGTAGGGCTGAATGGTCGTGCTGTTCTGCACGGTCGACACGATCACCAGTTGGAAACCGAACTTGCGGAACGCCGACAGCGCCTGCTGGGCGAACTGCGGATCCGACTTGGAGAACGCCTCGTCCAGCATCAGCTGGGCGAACAACGGCCGGGTGTCATTGCTGTCCGGGCTGGCCAGGTTGAAGCTCAGCGCCCCGGCCAGACAGAACGCCATGAGCTTCTCCTGCTCACCACCGGAGTTGTCACCGGAGTTGCTGTAGGTCCGGATCACCTCGCCGGTCTCGGCGTCACGCTCCTCGCAGTACAGCACGAACCGGTTGCGCACATCCAGGGCGTCACGGGTCCACTGCCGGTCCTCGGGGGTGGTGCCGGCCAACAACTTTCGCAGCTGCAGGATGTCGGTGTACTGATCGAACATCGCAGTCTCGTCGCCGAAGCTCACCAGCGACACCCGGGAGGAGATGCGCTGGGCCTTCTCGTTCAGCTCATCGACCGCCGCCAGATGCCGGGTACCGGCGTGCAGGGTCAGCCGGGTACCCCGGTTGAACTCCACCGCGCCCAGGCCGGTGTTCACCCGGGCGATCTGCTCGGTGATCCGCCGCGCCTCGTTGTCGGCGATCATGTGCAGGTTCAGGATCGCGCCCGGCGCCTGTTCGGTGATCAGCCGCTGCATGCGCTCGTACGCGTCGGGCAGCTCACGCTCGTCGATCCGCCGACACAGGCCCACGTAGTCATGCACCCGCTCGTCGAACACGTCGCTGTCGTTCGGGATCGCATCGGGGAACGAGCTGTCGTAAGCGGCCATGATGCCGGCCAACTCGTCGTGTGATCGGTTGCGGTCCGCCCGCAGCCGGTCCCGCTCGCGGCTGATGACGCGGGTCAATTCGCTTCGGTACGGCTCAGATTCGAGCAACTCAAGGGTAAGGGCGATGTCGGCGGCGTAGCCGTCGATCGTGTCGCGGGCGTGCGACGGGAACTCGTTGGGCCCGAGCCGTTCGGTCAGGAGCTCGCTCAGCTCCAGCAGCGCGGTGCGCCTGCGGTCCAGCGTGGTCTCGCGTTCGTTGAGCGAGCCGATCTGCTGGATGACCTTCTCGACGCGCTCCCAGCATTCGTCGGCGCGCTGCTGCAGCCGTTCGGCGTCGGGGTTGTCGGAGACCAGCAGTTCGTGTTCGTCCTGCAGCCGCTCGAGCATCGCGTCGACCGAATCCGTGTCGATGTCGCTCCACTGCATGAACTGGTCACACAATGCCCGGCAGGCCCGCTCGCGGGATTGCAACTGCCCGCGGTGCTCGTCGAGCCGCTCACGCGCGGTGCGCGCCACCTGGTACACATCCTGCGCGGCAGCCAGATCATCCTGCAGCGCTTCGACTTTGGCCGCCGTCCCGCCGAGGAAGATGTAGTCCGATGGCCGCAGCCGCGACCGGTCGTCCTTGATCGAGAGCCGGCCGCTGTCCTTGCGCAGGCCCTGATCGGTGACCGCGCGGGACTGCTCGGTGAACTCCCCCGGTCCGTCGACGCACACGTAGTCACCGACTGCGGCGATTACGTTGAGCGCCTCCACGGCACTGTCGTGCGTCGGGTCGGCGAGTTGGAGTTTGGTGGCCAGCGTGCCCGCAGGCGGGGTGCGCAATTGCGCACCATGCTGGACGTGCTGCAGCTGGATCCGGCCGCGCATGTCGTTCTCGTTGACGAAACGCAGTGTGCGTTCCATGTAGGCATCGGGCACCAGAAGGCGTAATCCAGCTCCGCGCAACACTTTTTCGACGGCCAGCCGCCACCGCGACTCGTCGGGCTTGAGCTCCATCAGTTCGGCCACGTAGACCAGATCGCGCTCGGAGATGTCCAGGGCCCGGGCGATGCGCGCCCGCATCTCATACTCGGTCCGCGGCAGCGGGGAACCCAGCCGCTGCACCCGCTCCAGCTCGGTTTCGACGCTCTCCCGGGCCTCACGGGCCCGGACTTCCTTCGCCGACGCCTCGACGTAAGGCTGGTTGCCGGTGAACAACTCCCGGTGCAGCCGGTCGGCTTCGTCCATCAGCGTCTCACGCAGCGACCAGAATTCCTCGCCGTCGTCCGGCGGGGTCAGACCGAGTGAGGTGACCTTGTCTTCATAGCCGGTGCGCCGACGCGACACCTCTTCGCTGAGCCGCTCGGCCTCGGTCAGACGTTGCTGCAGCGGCACCAAATCCACCGTGACGGTGTTGATCTGCGCCATGAGCGAGTTGTGCTCGTTCTTGAGCTGGCGCTGCTGCGAACCGAACTCGTCACGCTGGGCGCCGAGCTGGGTGATCTGATCGTCGAGGTTGTCGATCTCCGGGCCGGCCTGGGCCAGCCGTAGGTGGTCGACGTAGTCGCGGATCATCGCGTTGTCGATCGTGTCGATCACGCCGAACTTGGCGGCCTCGTCGGCGTAACGTGCCTGTACCGCAGCGATGTTGCCGAGGGTGTTGCGCTTGCGCCGGGCCACATCCAGCAGGCCGCGGGCCTCGACCAGCGGGTTGATCTGTTCCAGCGCCTCTTCCACACCGCTGAGGCTGACCGGCTCGTCGAGCATGAACTCGCGCACGAACTGCTCAAGACCACCAACGCTTTTCAGCGACTTGGCCTTGCCGAGCAGCTGCTGGGCGGCTTCGGAGGCACGGATCCCGATGCTGGAGTACAGCTGGGCCAGGTACTGGCTCTCACTGCGACCGCCGGTCCAGCCGTCGTCGCGGAACACCGCGGCGTCATACCCGTTGGCCGCCCACCGGTTGCACAGGCCGAAGATGTCGCGGTCGTCGTTGATCAGGTAGTAGCGGCTGCCCGGATCCGAGGTCTTCTCAGCGGCCAGCCATTTGAGTACCAACCCGGTGACCGAACGCCCCGTACGGTCGCTGTACGTGACGGCGACGGCCGACCAGGCCGGGCCGGTCCCGCGCAGGTACATGATCTGGCGGCTGGTGCCTTCGCGTCGCTCACCCCAGGCACCACGGACGTACTTGTCGACGGTGCGCTTGCCGGTGCCCGAACCCGCGGCGGTGGTATCGCCGGAGGCGTTGAAGTTACGACGGTGCGACGGCAGGAAAGCCAGTGAAATCGCGTCCAGCAATGAGGATTTGCCGCTGCCCGAGGATCCGGTGATCAGCGTGCCGTGCTGACTGAACGGGATCGAATGGTACCCGTCGAACACGCCCCAGTTGATCACCTGTAGGCGCGAGAGGGAGAACTGATTGGTCGGTTCAGCCATGGGCGTCCACCTCGTCCTCGACTCGTACAAGTGCATCAGCACCGCCGGCATCATCGATCGTGCCGTTCGCAGCCCGCTTGAGCTGCTCGAACTGCTGCTGCAGTTCGGTGATCATCGACGCGGTCATGATCGCGTTGACCACCGGGCTGATGGTGAAACTGTCCTCGTCCTCCCGGTTGCGGCCGAGCATCTCGATATCGGTCAGCCGCTCGATCGCGTTGTCGATCCGCTTGTCGAACGAGGCGGTGTCGCGGTCGGTGTCGTTGTTGACCCCGGCGAACAACTCATGGATCTCGTCGCGGCTGATGAGAACGTTCTCGTCGCGCGCCGCCGCGCGCATGAGCTTGGCCAGATGCAGGGCCAGGATCGAGTCGTAGGTGTTGAGGGTCTCGCGTCGCAGCAACCGGCGCCGCCACTGCGATTCGTAGTCGGCCTGCTCGACGTAGGCGATGTCGTGATCGTCCGAGATGCACAGCCGCATATCGAGTTCCGACAGCCGCACGGTGAGCTCGGCGCGGTACCTTGTCACCCACGACCACAGCTCGGAGTGGTTGTCCTTGCTGACATAACGACGCGAGAGCAGGTGCTGCAGTGCCCAGCAGGCCCGGTCGGGCAGTTCGCTGACGTCTCCGTCGAAGCGGGGCGCGCGGCGCTGGTCGGTGGTCCGCTCGACGGCGTCGATGCTCGGTAGCGCATCGAAATCGATCGACGTGTCAGTTACCGGCGACGTGTCCGGGGTGTCGGTCATAGCATGCTCTCGGTGGCAGTAGGGATCGGCTCGGTGAAAACCAGTCGGGGAATTTCGATTTCGCGGTCGGCGCCCTCAAGGGACCGGAAGCGCACCCGAACGGATTCGGCACCGTCGGCAGTCTGTTGTTTGAGCGCCCAGGACCACAGCACGATCACGTGCCCGAGATAGGCCGAGTCCAGCATTCCGATCGCATCGGGCAGCGACAACGGCCCGGCTGCCACCGCGCCGTTGATCAGATCGGCCAGCTCCGCGGCGTCCACCTGGGAGGCCAGCGCCGAGAACGCCGACAGGTTCACCTCCCCCTCCGAGGACTCGGCCTGCGACGGCGGGATGGCGTCACGGATCTTGAACGCTACGGCGCCAATCGAATTGAAGTCCGTTCGGACCAACGGCACCTCGATGCCGATCCGGCTGTCGGCGAGCGAGACGCTGAGCAGTTCATGCGCGCCGGCCAGTGCATCGTTGAGCTGACGGGTGACGCCGCGACTGTGTTCCAGCGTGCCGGAGGCGACGAAGCGCTTGATCCGGCGCGCACAACGCTGCCGGGTCCGGCCCACCTCGGCCGTCTGCGCCGACACCAGGCCGAAGAACCCCGTCATCACCTCACGCAGGCCCGGATCCAGGTGCGGCAGCTCACGGGTCACCGCCTCGATGTCGGCCACCAGCGCGGCCCGCTGCTCGGGATCCTGGATCATCCGGGTGAAGGCGGTGTAGGAGGCACTCTCCCGGGAGGCGAACAGTGACTCGTAATCGTCGAACAACTGACGCTGACGCTCCCGGTACCCGAGATCGGTGTCGGCAGAGGCGTCGAGCAACCGGGTGGTGATGCGGTTGAGCATGCTGCCGTACTGGCCGATATCGGAGACGATCTGCTCCATTTGCAACGCGATGGCACGGGCCTCGTCCTCGACGTCGACCAGGTCGGGTTCGGGGCGCTGCCCCTGGTCCAGGGCATCCAATTCGTCACGCAGCCTGGCGATTTCGGCTTCGATGTCGGCGCGGATGCGCTCGGGATCGTTGCTGACCTGTCCGGCCACCCGTCGCAGCCCCGCAGCGATGCCCGTGATCGAGCCGCCGGTGGCGATGGTGTCCTCACGGCGCATGCGGCGGCCGAAATCCAGCACGGCGCGCGCCTCGTAGGTGAGGTAACAGACATTGCGTTCGGTGTCGCCGGACTGCTCGGTGATCCGGTGCAGCCAACCCTGGCTGGCCCAGTACTTGATCAGGGCCAGGCCCGACTGGTCGGTCTCGGAGCCGAGGTCGGCCAGGTCACGTTCCAGGCGGACCACCAGTTCGATCTCGGTGAGCTTGGCGCCACGGTCCAGGTGGCGTTCCATCAGCGTGAGGTAAGTGGCCAGGTTGTTCGTGACCAGCAGGCGCGCCGAACGCGAATCGGCGACCTCGCGATTGAGCTGGTAAAGCTGGTCCAGCGACGGGCCACTCATGCCCGCCTCAGGCATGGCCGGGCGTTTCCGTCGCGGTGAACATTCGCACCACTTTAGGCGGCAGACGCGACAGGGCCCGCTGCCAGTTCGGTTTGCTACCGGGGGAAAGCCGACATAGTGACCAACACCTCAACCGACACGCCCTACAGTCATCCGGTGACTCCCGCCAAGGTGCCGCCTACCCGCGTTGTTCGCGCAGTCGAACGCGTCCGCCATCACCTGCGTCGCCTGCATCAGCGCGCCGTCCCGCCGCCCGCGGCGATGCTGGAGATGATCCTGGGCGCCTGGGTCGCCCAGGGCATCGCTGCCGCCGCACAACTCGGGGTGGCCGACGCCCTCGCCGGTGGCCCGCTGCACCCTGAGGAGCTGGCGGGCCGGGTCGACGCCAACAGCGACACCCTGGACCGGCTGATGCGGGCCCTGGTCAGCGAGGGGATCTTCCAGCGCACCCGAGACGGGCGCTATGCGCTGAACCCGCTTGCCGACACCCTGCGCACCGACGCCCCGGTAGCCATCGGTGCGATGGCCCAGTTCGTCGGCGCGCCAGAGCACCGCGAACACTGGAGCCACCTCACCGATGCGGTGCGCACCGGTGAGGCCGTCATCCCCAAGCTCCGCGGCCAGGAAACGTTTGACTACCTCGGCTCCCACCCCGAACTCGCGGTGATCTTCAACGACGCCATGACCAACGTCTCCGAGCTGGCCATCGCCCCGGTGGTGGCGGCCTACGACTTCACCCGGTTCGGCACCATCGCCGATATCGGCGGCGGGCACGGCCGACTGTTGGCGGCCGTGCTCGGGGCGACGCCGACCGCCCGGGGAGTGCTCTACGACCTGCCGGACGTGGTCGCCGGGGCTCCGGAACTGTTGGGCAGCTACCGGGTGGCCGATCGGGTCCAGGTGGTTCCCGGGTCGTTCTTCGACAGTGTGCCCGCCGGCGCCGACGCCTATCTGCTGAAAAACATCATTCACGACTGGCCGGACGACGAGGCGCTGACCATCCTGCGCAATGTGCGGGCGGCCACTGCGCCGGGCACCACCCTGCTGCTGATCGAAGGGGTGATCCCCGACCACGACCGGGCCTTCATGGGCAAGTGGACCGATATGGAAATGCTGATCGTCACCGGGGCGCGGGAACGCAGCGCGGACGACTACCGAAAGCTCTACCAGCAGGCCGGTTTCCGGCTCACCCGCGTGGTCGAGACGGCGTCCCCGTTCAGCCTCGTCGAGGGTGTGGCGGTCTGAACCTCATCCGCGGGTCAATCCGGCGGCTGGGCGGAGTTCAGCCGGCTCGCGTACTCGTCGTCGATGCCCTGGTAGGCATTGGCGGCGTCGGTCAGTTTGCCTGCATGCGCGCTGATCTCGCTGCCGGCAGCCTTGACCGCAGCCTCCACGACCGAGGAAACCTCGCCACAGGCAGCACCGCTCTGCAGGCCCGGCATGGCCGCTGCCGCGGCGCTCAACGGTTGCGCCACCGCCAGTGCGGTGACGGCCTCGCCCGCGGCGGTCTCGGCCGCGGCGGCCGACCGCAACGCTGCCGGAGCGACCTTCAGCTCAGAACCCATAGTGGCAGCGTAATGCCACTCTTACGGGTCTCCGGACAGCAGTTTTCAGTCCGCTAGTGCGCCGACTCTGCGCCCAGATCGCCACTCTGGGCCGAAACGTGATCTGAGTGCAGGCTCGGCGCAACCTCAGAGGGCGTGCCCTTCAGACCGCGCCAGAACAGGTTGATCATCAGCTCGGCGGCCTCGTTGACATCGGCGTCCCCGGTGCTGACCCGGCTGGCGATCGCCTCGCCGGCACCCACCAGCGCCACCGCCATCATCTCGAAGTCACTGTCGGGCTGAGGATTTCGCGTACCGGTGCTGAGCAGGCGGGCCACCAGGTCGATGATCCGGTCGCGGCCCTCACGGACGGTGTGCGCAAACGCCTGCGAGCTGGTGGCCTGGGTGTAGAGCACCATCCACGAGGCCCGGTTGGCGTCGATGTAGGTCAGGAACGCCAGCACGGCACTGCGCAGCAGGTCCTTGGGGCTCTGGGTGAAGTTGATCTCCCCGCGCACCACATCGACGAAACGGGTCAGCTCGCGGTCCAGGCAGGCGCCGAACAACTCCTCCTTGGAGCCGTAATAGAGATACAGCATCGGCTTCGAGATCTCGGCCTCCGCGGCGATCGCGTCCATCGAGGTTTCGTGATAGCCGTTGACCGAGAAAATCTGCACCGCAGCGTCGAGCATCTGCTGTTCACGCACGGCCCGCGGCAGCCGCTTCGTTCCACCTGCCATCCGACCAGGATAAGCGTCGCCAGAACCGCTTGTACCCGCACGCTGGCAGGTTTGATGTGGTGTATTGGGCACCGGAGGTGGCGCCCGATGCCCGATGGTGAACTCGCCGACATCTTCGACGGTGTCGATGCCGAGGTTCCCGAGGCGCTGGCAGAGCACCTGCGCACAGTCGCGCTGATCGACCACCACGTGCATGGTGCCTTCGACGGGCCGATCGACCGGGCCGGATTGGAGGCGTCGATCAACGAGGCATCCACCAGTCCGATCCCCGGCTTCATGACCCAGTTCGATTCGCCGTTGGGTCTGTCCATCCGACGCTGGTGCGCCCCGCTGCTCGGCCTACCCGCTCACGCCGATGCCGACGCGTACTGGGACCGGCGCAGCCAGTTCACCCCGGCCGAGTTGGCCTCCCTGTTGCTGCCGCAGGCTCGGGTCGACCGTTGGATCGTCGACACCGGATTCCAAGGCGATCTGATCACGTCCCCGCAGCGGCTCACTGAGCTCAGTGGTCGCCCGTCCGCAGAGATCCTGCGTCTGGAGCGCCTCACCGAACAGCTTCTGGAAGCCGGCACCGCACCCGACGAATTTCCCGACGCATTCCGCTCCGCGCTGCGCGATGCCACCCAAACCCCAACGGCCGCACCCGTCGTGGGCGCCAAGACCATCGCGGCCTATCGGACCTCATTCGACATCGACTGGGCCCGCCCTGACGATGCGGTGGTCGTCGAGCACGCCCGGGAACTCGCCGACCGGCCGTCGATCCGGGCGGACAGCCCGGCCCTGATCGCATTCGGCGTGTACGAGAGCGCCGAGCTGGGACTGCCGTTGCAGGTGCATGTCGGATTCGGGGACCGCGATCTGGACCTGCACCGCACCGACCCGATGTTGTTGCTGCCCCTGCTCCGCACGATGCCCCCGGTGCCGGTGTTGCTGTTGCACTGCTATCCATTCCACCGGCAGGCCGGCTACCTGGCGCAGGCCTTCGACAACGTGAACTTCGATGTGGGCCTTGGCATCAACCATGTCGGGGCACGGTCGACCGGCCTGGTCGCCGAGGCATTGGAGACCGCGCCGTTTGCCAAACAGCTCTACTCGTCGGACGCCTTCGGCCCACCCGAACTACATCTGCTGGGTTCGGTGCTGTGGCGGCGCGCGATGGGACTGGTGCTGGGCGGCTGGGTACGCGCAGGCGACTGCAGCGAGTCCGACGCGATCCGCTTCGTCGATCTCATCGGGGTGTGCAATGCCCAGCGCGTGTACTCGCTGTGAGCAGTGCGCTCAGCAGTGCACCCCGCCCTTGGCATCGACATTGCGCTGCACGGCAGCGTCCACCGCGGCCTGGTTCAGCTGGCCGTCGGCCAATGCCTTCTCCAGCCCGTCCAGCACCGCGGGCACCTCGTCGGTGGTGATCCACAGCGCGTTGTCCGCCCCGGCCTGCAATGCCTTGAGTACCGCCGCGGCCACGCCGTAGCGCTGGTTGATCGCCGCCATGCTGGACAGGTCGTCGGTGTAGATGACGCCGTTGAAGCCGGGTCCGCCGTAGTTGCCCGAGCGCAGCAGGTCATAGGCCGCGGGGCTGAGACTTGCCGGATCCGATCCGGTCAGACCGGGCACCTCCAGGTGTCCGACCATCACGGCGACCGGGGCCTGAGTGGTCAGGGTCCGGTAGGGCACGAGGTCGTTGTTCTGCAGCTCGGCCAGGGGCGGCGTGGTGACGGCACCGGCGGTGTGCGAGTCGCCCGAGCCGTGACCGTGGCCGGGGAAGTGCTTGAGCACCGGCAGCACGCCGGCGTCCCGCAGCCCACGCGCAAAGGCGCCGGCGTACTCGGTGACCTTGGCCGGGTCATCACCGAAGGACCGGTCACCGATGACGGTGTCGTCGGCATCCGAGGTGACGTCGACCACGGGCGCGAAGTCGACGGTGATCCCGAGGTCGCGCATCTTCTTCCCGCGGTCCAGCGCGATGCCGTACACCTCGTCGACGGATTTGGTCTGGGCCAGTACCCGCGCCGACGGCTGCTCGCCGATCAACGAGGCCAGCCGTGATACCCGGCCGCCTTCCTCATCGACGGTGACCGCGAGCGGCACCGGGCCCGCGGCCGAGATATCGGGCAGGGAGCCGTCGGTGAGCATCGACAGGTCGGTCCAGCTGCCGATCATGATTCCGCCGACGTGCTGCTCGGACACCACGGAACGGGCGTCGGCCGCATCTTTGATGCCGACGGTCAACAGTTGGGCCAGTTTGTCGCGGGGTGACAGGGCGGCCAGATCACACACCGGGGCTGCCGGCATCGGCGCGTGGGTGGACATCGGCTTCGTGTCCGAGGATTGAGACTCTGGCGCCGGGGTGCTCGGAGAGCAGGCCAGCAACAGCCCGGACAACGCTGCGAAAGCTGCGACGAGACGCGGTGAAGCCATGGGCCCCGACCTTAGCCGCTGGGCAAGCGGTAATCGATTCTCTGCGTGTCGACGCAGGTCCACCTCGCACGGATTAGGGGTATCGCCGTGCTAGGTTGGCCGGGTGAACCGGTTTGTCGTACCCTCCGCGGCCAGCATTGTCGTCGGCCTGCTGTTGGGGGCGGCTGCCGTCTTCGGTGTGACGCTAATGGTGCAGCAGGACACGAAGCCTCCGCTGCAAGCGGGCGACCCGGCGTCATCGGTGCTCAACCGGGTCGAGTACGGCGACCGGTCCTAGCTTGGATGTGCCGCTGACGCGGCGGGCACCTGACTCGCCACTGTCGCGGCGCTGGTTGTGGGTGGTCGCCGCTGCGACACTGCTCCTGACTTTCGCCCAGTCGCCCGGAGAGATATCACCCGATACAAAGCTCGACCTGACCGCGAATCCACTGCGGTTCCTGGCGCGCGCGTTCAATCTGTGGAACAGCGATCTGCCGTTCGGGCAGGCGCAGAACCAGGCCTACGGCTACCTCTTTCCGCACGGCACGTTCTTCCTGGCCGGTGATCTGCTCGGAGTTCCCGGCTGGGTGACCCAGCGGTTGTGGTGGGCACTGCTGCTGACCGTCGGTTTCTGGGGCTTCATCAGGGTCGCGGAGGCCTTGGGCATCGGCAGTACCAGTTCGCGCGTGCTCGGTGCACTCGCGTTCACGCTGTCACCACGGGTGCTGACCACCATCGGTGCGATCTCGTCGGAGACGCTGCCCGTGATGCTGGCGCCGTGGGTGCTGCTGCCGGTCATCCTGGCGTTCCGGGGAGCCGCCCCGGCGGCGACATCCGGTCAAGGCGACCGGAGCCTACGGATGTTGGCCGCCCGGTCCGCGGGCGCGGTGGCGCTCATGGGCGCGGTGAACGCGGTCGCCACCCTGACGGGCTGCCTGGCCGCGATCATCTGGTGGGCCTGCCACCGGCCGAATCGGTTGTGGTGGCGATTCACCGCATGGTGGGCCCTGTGCGGGGTGCTGGCCGTCACCTGGTGGGTGGTGGCGCTGGTGCTGCTGGGCCGGATCAGCCCACCGTTCCTGGACTTCATCGAATCCTCGGGTGTCACCACCCAGTGGATGTCGCTGACCGAGATGCTGCGCGGTACCCACACCTGGACCCCGTTCGTGGCGTCGACCGCGACTGCGGCGGCATCGCTCGTGACGAGCACGGTCGCGGTCCTGGCCACCACCTTGGTGGCAGCCGCCGGGCTGGCCGGGCTCGCGTTGCGCTCGATGCCCGCGCGGGGCCGGCTGATCACCATGCTGTTGGTCGGCGTGGTGCTGCTGGCCCTGGGCTATTCCGGGGGACTGGGCTCACCCGTAGGTGCGGCCGTTCAGGACTTCCTGGACGGAACCGGCACGCCGTTGCGCAACCTGGCCAAACTCGATCCGGTGCTGCGACTACCGCTGGCGCTGGGCCTTGCTCATCTGCTGGGGCGGATTCCGTTGCCGGGCAGCGCACCTCGGATTGTGTGGGTGCGCGCCTTCTCCCGGCCCGAACGCGACAAGCGCATCGCCGTCGCGATCGTGGTCCTCGCAGCCCTGGCCGCCGGAACCTCGATCGCCTGGACCGGCCGTATCGCGCCGGTCGGAACGTTCACCGCGATCCCGCAGTACTGGCACGACACCGCGGACTGGCTCGATGCGCACAACACCGAGCGAGGCCGGGTCCTGGTCGCTCCCGGCGCCCCGTTCGCCACCCAGACCTGGGGCAACAGCCACGACGAGCCGTTGCAGGTTCTCGGATCCAGCCCGTGGGGTGTACGGGATTCGATCCCGCTGACCCCGCCGGAGACGATCCGCGCCCTGGACTCGGTGCAACGGTTGTTCGCCGCCGGCCGCCCCTCCGCAGGACTGGCCGACAGCCTTGCGCGACAAGGCATTTCCTTTGTCGTACTGCGCAACGACCTGGATCCGGACGTGTCCCGGTCGGCCCGCCCCGTGCTGGTGCACCGCTCGATCGAGGGTTCACCCGGACTGACGAAGGTGGCGGAGTTCGGCGACTCGTCGGGACCGGGAACGCTGGAAGGCTTCGTCGCGGACAGCGGCCTGCGGCCACGGTATCCCGCCGTCGAGATCTACCGCGTCGACACCGGCGGAACCAACCCGGCGGCGCCTTATCTGGTCGACGCTGACGCAATGACACGGGTGGCTGGTGCACCCGAGGCGCTGCTGCGCCTGGACGAGCGGCGACGCCTCGCCGGCCAGCCTCCGCTGGGGCCGATGCTGCTGACCGCCGACGCCGAGCGGGCCGGCCTGCCGGTACAGCCGGACCGATCCGCCGGGGTGATCGTCACCGACACCCCGACGGCGCGCGAGATCGATTACGGCCGCGTCGACGACCATGCCTCGGCGATCCGCACCCCCGACGACGCCCGCCACACCCACAACCGCGTCCCGGACTATCCGGCCGACGGGGCCGCGCCGGTGTACGGCAAGTGGACCGGCGGACGGGTATCCGTGTCGAGTTCCGCGGCCGACTCCACCGCGCTGCCCAACGTCGCACCGGCCACCGGGCCCGTCGCGGCCGTCGACAGCGACGGTTCGACGTCATGGGTGTCCAACGCCCTACAGGCCGCTGTCGGCCAGTGGCTGCAAATCGATTTCGACCACCCTGTCACCAACGCCACGCTGACCATCACCCCCAGCGCGACCGCGGTCGGCGCCCAGGTACGCCGCATCGAGGTGGCCACCGCGACCGGCACCAGCAGTCTGCGCTTCGACACCGCGGGTCAGCAATTGACCATCCCGCTGCCGGTCGGCGAGACCCCGTGGGTGCGGATCACCGCGGTCGCCACCAACGACGGCTCTCCCGGTGTTCAGTTCGGCATCACCGACCTGTCGGTGACCCAGTACGACGCATCGGGCTTCGCCCACCAGGTCAACCTGCGGCACACCGTGGAAGTCCCCGCGCCGCCGGCGGATTCTGTTGTTGCTCAATGGGATCTGGGGACCGAACTGCTCGGCAGGCCGGGGTGCGCGGACAGTCCGGTCGGGGTACGGTGCGCGGCGGCGTTGGCGCTGTCCTCCGAGGAGCCCGTCAACCTGAGCCGCACGCTGACGGTGCCCACCCCCACCGAGGTCGAGCCGACGGTGTGGATCCGGTCACGCCAGGGACCCCAATTGGCCGATCTGGTCGCCCAACCCGGGACCACCCGCGCCTCCGGTGACGCCGATCCGATCGACGTGCTCGGCTCGTCCTACGCCGCCACCGACGGTGACCCGCGAACATCCTGGACTGCGCCGCAACGCGTCGTCCAGTTCAAGGCACCGCCCACGCTGACGCTGAAACTGCCCGCACCGACCGAAGTCGGCGCACTGCGGATCGATCCCGGCGCCAACCAACCGCCGGCGCACCCGACACTTGTGGCGATCGACCTCGGCGACGGCCCGCAGATGCATGAGCTGGCCGGCAACAGTGACGTCCAGACGGCAAAGCTCAAACCGCGGGTGACCGACACCATCACCGTGTCGTTGTTGGGCTGGAACGACATCATCGACCGCACCTCACTGGGTTTCGATCAGCTCAAGCCGCCCGGGCTGGCCGAGCTGACCGTGCTCGACGTGCACGGCAAGCCCGTCGCCGCGGCCGATTCCGCCGCCAATCGCAAACGCTCAGTGACACTTCCATGCGGGAAGGGTCCGATCATCGGCGTGGCCGGGCAGTTCGTCCAGACCTCGGTGCGCACCACCGTGGGAGCCCTGCTCGACGGAGATCCGATTCCTGCCCATCCCTGCCGGACCGGCCCGATCGCCCTGCCGGCGGGCCAACAGGAGCTGCTGGTCAGCCCCGGCTCGGCGTTCGTCGTCGACGGCGTCGTACTGAACACCCAGGCAGCCGCCCAACTACGCACGGCGACAACCACTCCCGTCGACACCCCGGTATGGACACCGGACCGTCGTCAGGTCCAGGTGCCGGCAGCCGCCGACGCCCGCGTCCTGGTGGTCCCCGAAAGCGTGAACCCGGGCTGGATCGCGCGCAACGCCGAAGGTGTCGCGCTGACCCCGGTGAAGGTCAACGGATGGCAGCAGGGCTGGGTGGTGCCGGCCGGCCCGGGCGGGACCGTGACGCTGTCGTTCCCCTCGAACCGGCCGTACCGCATCGGGTTGATCGGTGGGCTCGCGCTGCTGCCGGTGCTGGCGCTGCTGGCACTGTGGCCGGCCCGGCGCCGCAGTCCGGATCTCGACCCGGTGCGACCATGGCAACCGGCCCCGGCGCTCGCCGGGGCGGCGGTACTCGCGGTGGGGACGGCCATCTCCGGCCTGCCGGGGCTGTTGGTCGCCGGCGGCGCGCTGGGTGTGCGTTATGCGCTGCGCGACCGCGACCGCTGGCGCGACAACCTGACCGTGGCAGTGGCCGCGGGTGGACTCATCCTGGCCGGCGCGACGCTGAGTCAGTACCCCTGGCGGTCGGTCGACGGCTACGTCGGCCACTCGCCGTGGGTGCAGCTGCTCGCGCTCTTGTCGGTCACCTTCGTCGCGGCCTCCACGATCACGCCGCCGCGAACTCCTGAGCGGACACCGGACCCCGTCACGCAGCCGGCAGCGGCACCCGCCGACCACGGCTGAACTGGGCTTGCGCCGAAAGATCCGGCGGGGCTGTTGACAACACGGGTATGCGGTACTTACGGTACCGGCACGCGTGGCGCAGTCCCGGAAACACTTTGCTGTGTGGGGGATCGCAGGTTACGGACCTGGATTGTGCCCGACTGGATGCAGTAACTACGCAGTCAGTTGACAGGCAGACCATCTGGGTTGGCCGTGTTCGCGTGGCTGCGCACTATGTGGTGCGCACGGCTGCGGTGTCGGCGATGGAGGGGTTCGCCGACACCGCACTGCCCGGAGCTATGCCGTGGCCGCCAAAGCCTTGGCATCCTCGTCGGCGAACGTGTCCTCCAGCGTCAGCGGTGAGTAGTCGAGGTCGATCTCCTCGAGCGGCCGGCCCCTGGCACTGCTGATGGTGCCGAACCGGCGCATGCCCTTGTCGGCGGAGTACTGCATGAACTCGTCCTGCACCAGGCCGAACGGGATGTCCGGTGCGTAGAGGGCGAAGCCCTCCTCGGTGAGACGCAGCGCCAGCGGGATGAGCTCGTTCATCCGGTTCTCGAAAACCGCCCAGTTGGCATCGTCGGCGGCAACGTGACGCCGGCAGGTGAAGGTGCCCCACGCCATGTGGCGACGTTCGTCGTCCCCGATCCGCTGGACCAGCTCCTGCATCCCGGGCAGGATCCCTCGGTCAACGCAAATCTTGTGCCACGCATAGTATCCCGTGAGCGCAAGCATTCCTTCGACGATGTGGTTGTACGTCACGGACGCCCGGACCTGGGCGGCCGGCGACGGGTCGGTGTACAACGCATCCAGCGACGCCGGCAGCTCCTCGTAGAACATCTGCCGGTAGGCCGGAAGCTCGTCGAAGTAGTTGTGCAGATCGTCGCTGATCCCGACGGCGTCGAGCCACATGCGGAACACCTGCGTGTGTTTGGCTTCCTCGAAAGCGAACTGGGTCAGGTACATCTCGTCGCCCAGGCGCCCTTCAGCCCGCATCGCGGCCATGAACGGCTGGATATCCTTGGTGACCGCCTCCTCACCGGCGATGAACTCGGCACACAGTCGGGTGGCGTACTCACGTTCCCGATCCGTCAGCGCCTCCCAGTCCGCCCGGTCGCGGGAGAAGTCGATATCGGCCGGATTCCAGAACTTCGCATTCCCGCCGGCGAACAGCCGCAACGGCACACTGTCCCAATTGAGACCGCCCTTGGCGAGCGAGCCGAAATTTGTGTGTGACATGGGAATTGACCTCCTCAGGTCTGGTGGGCTGCTTCGGTGGCCGCCGGCGATTTGAGTACCGCGAAGGCGGACGCCAGCACCGCGACGAGCCTGCGCACGGCGAGAGCTGGCTGCTCAGGGCTGGGCTCATCGAGGCCCAGGATCGGATCCATCCCACGGACGTACGGCGCGAGTGCCAGATGCGGGAAGATCATCAGCAACAGCGAAAGCATGGCGTCGGTATCGGCGTCCGCCCGCAGGTCACCCCGGTTCTGCGCGTCGCGCACGAGGGGTCGCAGCACGTCCAGGTAGTGCCGGTGGATAACCGTCCGCACGCTGACCCGGGCGTCGACGTCAACCTCGAAACTGGCGGCAGCGTGCAACGCCCGCTCCCTGGGGTGATCGGCGAAATAGGCCACCCAGTCGTCGAGCAGGTCGGTGAGGAAATCGAAGAACGGCCGGTTCGGATCGAGCGAGCGGATGCGCGCCTCCATGTAGGTGCGCACTCGCTGGCTGCCGATATCGGCGATGAAGGCATACAGGTCGCGCTTGTCCGCAAAGTATTGGAACAGGCTGCCTTTCGCGACGCCGGCCCGCCGGGCGATGACGTTGAGGCTGCCACGGGAGTACCCGTGGGCCCCGAACTCCGCCTCGGCGGCCGCGACTATCGCATCCCTGCGAGCGGGATCCAAACGTGCCCAGGTGACCGTCGGCATCTGACTCTCCAGCCTGTATGACCACTGGTCATATTACTGTGATGGCGCTCACAGTCAAGGAGTTCTCACCGCGATCAGGTGGTGCGAAACCGGCTCGCCGTCGACCCACCGCTCAACCGACTGTTCGATGAGCAGGTCGTGGCCGGTCAGCCGGGTGCGGTGCTGTCGCAGATGCTCGTCCCAGGACCGCACCACGAACGCCTCGACAAACACACCTTCACGCTCCGCGGCACGGAACAGCCGCCATTGCGTGGCCCCGGTGCGCTGCCGGGACCGGCCGAGCACGCCCATCGCAGCGAAGAATTCAGTCTCGTGCCGGGGCTCCACCCGATAGGAGGTCAGCACCAATACGGGACCATCGGGCGGCTCCGGCTCGAACACCAGGGCCGGTTCAGGCCAGCGCGCGGACGGAGTCATGTCCAGATCGCCGGTGCGCTCGTGCAGCGGCCACCACCAGGCCGAGAGCGCACACACCACCAACAGGCCGGCACTGATCAGCAGGGCCGTCACGGTGCTGGTCGCACCCGCGACCAGGCCCCATACGAGCGAGCCGATCGCCTGGCCGCCCATGAAGGTCAGCTGGTACACCGACAACCCACGAGCCCGCACCCAGGCGGGCAGGCTCAACTGCATGGACGCGTTGAGCGTGGACAGCGCCAGCAGCCACGACGTACCACCGACGACGAGCGCCGCGAGAACGATGCCGAAATTGTGGACCAGAGCCAGAACCGCAGTGGCTCCGGCGAATCCGAAAGCCGCGACGATCAGCAGGATGTTCAGGCCGAAGGCCGACTGCAGTCGCCCCAAGACCAGGGCACCGAGCACCGCGCCTACGCCCAGCGCACCCAGTAGCAGCCCGTACCCGGACGACGACAAGCCCAGTTGACGTTCGGCGACGACGGCGAGCAGGCCCCACAGCGCGCTGCCCGGCGCGATGAACAGCACCGCGCGCAGCAGGATCCGCCGGATGATCGGCGACCTGCGGATGAACCGGCCACCCGCGCTGAGCGCGGCCAATGGTCGCTCGGCGGGCAAAACATGCTCGGCGGCGGGGCGACGCCAGAGCAGCAGGACCACGACAATGCCGGCGAACGAGACCGCGTTGAGCGCGAACACCAGCGTCGGGCCCGACAGGGATACCAGCGCCCCGGCGATCGCCGGACCGATCGCCCGGGCGCCGTTCAGACTCATACTGCCCAGTGCGGCAGCAGCTGGAATCTGTTCGCGTGGAACGAGATCCGACTGGATCGCCTGCCATGCCGGCGCGGTCAGCGCCTGCCCGCAGCCGATCAGGAACAGCAGGGTCAGCAGCACCGCCGGGGTGGCCAGCCCGGCACCGGTCAGCATCGCGAGCGCAGCGACCCCGGCCGCCATCGCACCCTGGGTGGCGAGCAGCAGCCTGCGCCGGTCGACCAGGTCGGCGAGCACACCCGACGGCAGGGCCAGCAGCATCACCGGCAGCGTGGTGGCGGTCTGCACCAACGGCACCAACACCGGGGCGCGCGGATCCCCGACCAGCATCCATTGGGCGCCGACCGTCTGCATCCACGTACCCAGGTTGGAGACGAACTGCGCGATCCACAGCGCCCGGTAGACCGGCGACGCCAGCGGCGCCCACGTCGACGTTGCGGTGACGGCCATCTACCCGATCGTGCCAGCGCTACTGCGGCATAGTGAGGACATGGCTGAAGTCCGCAACATTCCCGAAGCACGCCAGTACGAGATCACCGTCGACGGTGAGCATGCCGGCCTCGAGGCCTATGTCGACTCGGGCGATCAGCGCATCTTCTACCACACCGAGATCGACGACAAGTTCGGCGGACGCGGCCTGGCCGGCGAGCTGGTGTCGGCCGCGCTGACCGATGCCCGCGCGGCCGGCAAGCGCATCGTGGCCGTGTGCCCGTATGTCGCCAAGTACGTCAAGACCCACCACGACTTCGACGACATCCTCGACCCGGTCACCCCCGAGGTGCTGGCCGTGGTCGAAGCCGCCAACTAGACCTTTGTGGCGGTCACCAGGAAGCCCGGCATCTGTGCGCGGCCTTGGGGCAGGGCGGCGTGCAGCTGGGCCGGCCGGATCTCGTCGACCTGCCAGTACCGCGAAACCTCTTCGCGCAATTGGTCTTCGGTGAATTGGGTGGGGCCCGGCCCGTCTTGATCGCCGAATGCCCCGGTGCCGAACGCCAGAATGTAGAACCGCGCCCCGGGAGCTGCCGCGTGGTACATCGAGCGCAGGTAGCCATCGCGCAGTTCGTCCGGCAGGGCGTGCAGTAGCCCGCTGTCGAAAATCGTGGTGAACCGCCCGTCGTACCCGGTGAGCGACGAGATGTCGGCGGCCACGAACGTGGCATTGGTCAGCCCGCGTTCCTCGGCGGCCGCAGCCGCGGCAGCGACGGCCGTCGGGCTCAGGTCGATGCCGACGACGGTGTGGCCACGCGCCGCCAGTGCCAGTGCGAGCTCGGCGTGACCGCAGCCGGCGTCGAGCACGTCACCACGTACGGCACCGTCGGTGTCGATGATCGCGGTGTATTCCGGCTGCGGTGCACCGATGCTCCAGGCGGGGGTCTGCTGCTGCCGGTAGGCGTCGTCCCAATCGATCCGGTGAGTCATGTCGTCCATCTCCGTTCCTTTAGTTCAAATTTGTACTATATTGACTGTAGGCCGAGATCGACCCGGTGACAAGGCGATACTTCAGACTGTTCAAACCTGAACCAGTTGACCGATTGGAGGAAGATGGTGCGCAAGCTGTCCACAGCCGAGGAGAGGGCCTGGCGGCCCTACATCGAGTCCAGCCTGCGCCTGGAGACGATGCTGGACGAGCGTCTCCGGGAGGCCACGGATCTCAGCCTGATCGATTACCACCTGCTGATGATGTTGGCGAATGCCACGGATCACCGCCTGCGGATGAGCGAACTCGCCGAGAAGATGGTGTTCTCCCGCAGCCGGATCACCTATCAGATCAACTCGATGACCAAGCGTGGCCTGGTGCTGCGTGAACCGGTCCCCGAGGACCGGAGGGGCTACCGCGCGGTGCTGACCGCCACCGGTGCCGACGCGCTGCGCGTCGCCGTGCCACTCCACAGCGAATCAGTGCACGAACTGTTCTTCGACCACATCCGGCCCGATGAACTCGACTGTGTCGAGCGGGTATTCACCAGGCTGCACACCCACTTGCAGACCGATCTCCTGCAACATGACGACGGAAAGCAGAACCCATGACATTCACCCCCGCCGAACTGGACTACCTGCGCGAGCAACCGATCGGGCGGTTGAGCACCGTCGGCCGCGACGGTGATCCGCAGATCCGCCCCGTCGGCGTCCACCTCAGTCCCGACGAGGCCGGCATCGACATCGTCGGACACGCGCTGGCGTCGACACAGAAGTGGCGCAACGTACTTCGCAACCCGCAGGTGGCATTCATCGTCGACACGGTGACCTCGGTGACACCACCCCAGGCCCACGGAATCGAGATTCGGGGTACGGCAACGGCGTTGCCCGACGCGGGCACCACCGACGGCGGGTTGTCCGGCGACGTCATCCGCATCGTGCCGCGCCGGATCATCAGCTGGGGACTCGACGGTGCCGGCACCACTGCCCGTGACTGGACCGAATCCCCGAACACAACGGATTGACACACCTAGCATCGGGCTCGTGCCGACAGTCAACACCGCCCACGGACCCATCGATACCGCCGACCTCGGCGTCACGCTCATGCACGAGCACGTCTTCATCATGAGCAGCGAGCTGACCCAGAACTACCCCGAGTCCTGGGGCGACGACGCCAGCCGGGAAGCCGACGCGATCGCGCGGCTCACCGAACTCAAGTCCCACGGCGTCGACACCATCGTCGACCTCACGGTGGTCGGCCTCGGCCGCTACATTCCGCGTATCGCCCGGATCGCCGAGGCCACTGACCTCAACATCGTCGTCGCCACCGGCTTTTACACCTATAACGACCTGCCGCTGACGTTCCACTTCAGCGGACCCGCAGTGGGCCTACCCGAACCGATGACCGAGTTGTTCGTCCGCGACATCGAACACGGCATCGCCGACACCGGGATCAAGGCGGCGATCCTCAAGTGCGCCACCGACGAACCCGGCGTCACCCCGGGCGTCGAACGGGTCCTGCGGGCCGTGTCCCAGGCCCACCGGCAGACCGGTGTGCCGATCTCCACCCACACCCATGCGGCCAGCCGGCGCGGCCTGGAACAGCAGCGCGTCTTCGCCGAGGAGGGGGTCGACCTGTCCCGGGTGATCATCGGCCACTGTGGCGACACCACCGACATCGGCTACCTCGAGGAGTTGATCGCCAACGGCTCCTACATCGGCATGGACCGCTTCGGCGTCGATGTCTACCTTCCGTTCGAGCAGCGGGTCGCGACCGTCGCGACCATGTGCGAGCGCGGTCACGCCGAGCAGATGGTGCTCTCGCACGACACCTGGTGCTACTTCGACGCGCTGCCCGACGAACTGACCGCCCAGGCCCTTCCGAACAGCCATTACCTGCACATCCACAACGACGTCCTGCCCGCGTTGCGCGGGCGCGGGGTCACCGAGGACCAGATCACCACGATGCTGGTGGACAATCCCCGCCGGATCTTCGACCGCAAGGGCGGGTACTGAGATGACCGACGCCATCCCGACGATCCCCACCCAGTTCACCCAGTTGGCCGAGGCCGACCCCGACCGGCCCGCGGTGACCTGCCAGGGCATCACCCTGACCCGAGCCGAGCTGGACCGCTCCACGAATCGACTCGCCCGCGCCTACGCCGAACACGGTGTACGACAGGGTGATTACGTCACCATCAGTCTGCCCAACTCGATCGAATGGGTGCAGGCCACCCTGGCCACCTGGAAGCTCGGCGCGGTGCCGCAACCCCTGTCGCCCCGGTTGCCCGATTCCGAGTTCGCCGGAATCCTGGCGTTGCGCCCCCGGGCCCTGGTGGTCGGCCGCCAAGCCGGTGAAACACCATGGTTGCCAACCGGTTTCACCCCCGATGCCACGCTGTCCGATGCACCGCTACCCGAGGCGGTCGCACCGACGTGGAAGTCGATGGCCTCGGGCGGCAGTACCGGACGCCCGAAGCTGATCGAGGCGGGCGGCGACAGCCGGGTGCCGGCCCTGATCGGCGTCCCGCTGGGCGCCCAACCCGACGACGTCACGCTGATGTCCGTGCCGTTGAGCCACAACACCGGTTTCACCACATTCGCGATCGCGTTGCTGCAAGGCCACCACCTGGTACTCATGCCCCGCTTCGACCCGGCCGAGTTCCTGCGGCTGGTCACCGAACACCGCGTGACGTTCCTGACCACGGTGCCCACCATCATGCAGCGGCTGCTACCGGTCTACCGGGCCGACCCGAAAGCCTATGACCTGTCGAGCATTCGCCGGTTCTGGCACGTCGGCGCACCCTGCCCACCGGCCGTCAAACAGGCGTGGATCGATCTGCTCGGCCCGGACGCGCTGTGGGAACTGTACGGCGGCACCGAACTCCAGGCGCTGACCTTCATCTCCGGTGAGCAGTGGCTGGCCCACCCCGGATCGATCGGTGTGGTGGTGGCCGGCGAGATGAAGGTGCTCGACGACGACGGCCGGGAATGCCCGCCCGGCATCACCGGGGAGATCTACATGCGGCCCGGCCCCGGCAGCGCGCCCACCTACCGCTACGTCGGCAGTACGGCCAAGAGCCGGGACGGGTGGGACTCGCTCGGAGATCTGGGGTACTACGTCGACGACGGCCCCGAGCGCTTCTTCTATCTCAACGACCGGCGGGTGGACATGTTCACCGTCGGCGGGAAGAACGTCTACCCGGCCGAGATCGAATCCGCGCTGGCCGGCCATCCCGACGTGCTGTCCTGTCTGGTCGTCGGCGTACCCCACGAAGACCTGGGCCAGGTGCCACACGCTCTGGTGCAGACAACAGGCGCGTCGGACCTGGATGCCGCTGCGGTGCAGGCCTTCCTGCGCGAGCGCCTGTCGGGCTACAAGGTGCCCGCTGACGTGGAGTTCGTCGACACGCCGCTGCGTGACGACGCAGGCAAAGCCCGTCGTACCGCGGTGCGGGACGAGGTCATCGCGCGGCTGGAGCAGGCTCGGGCTCGTCGGTGATCGAGCTGTCCAGCGGCGGCACCGGGCTCTCGTTCCGGTACTCCCAGCGCCGCAACGCCTCCCGGCACGGTGATTCCACCAGCGCGTAGCTCACCGCGGCCAGCGCGAAGCCGAACACCAGGGTCAGCACCAACACCACCAGCATCTGCCCGTTGAACAGGAACTCCCCGATCATCGGGAACACCATGGCCAACGCCGCCAGATGCCAGACGAACAGACCGTAAGACCAGCGGCCCAGCGTGACCATCACCCGGTTGCCCAGAATCGGGTGTTTGGTGTCGGGGTGGTCGAGGACCAGCGGGGCCAGCAACGCGCCCGCGACGATCGCGCCCATCGCGGTCTTCAGCGTCACCTGGCCGACCGAGCCCGGGCGCAGCCCTTCCAGGCCGGCCAGCGGCGAGGCCGCGATCGCGAACGCCACCGCGGCGATGACGCCCATCAGAATCCGGCGCCGGGCCAACCGGTGCACCCAGCCGAATGGGCTCACCGTGAGTTCAGCGAGCACCATCCCCGCGGCGAACCAGGAGAAGAACGCCGGCGGCCAGTTCCACGGGTTGAGCCCGGTGGTGCCAGAGAACGGGATGCGCACCCACAACAGGCTCAACGCTGCGAGGGCGATGATCACACCGATACGGGCCCGCACCGGCAGCCGCCGCGCCAACAGCGCCAGCAGCGGCAACGCCAGATAGAAACTGACCTCGACCGACAGACTCCACATCTGGGTCAGCCCCGCTGTCAGGGTCAGCGGCACATAAATCTGGGTCAGGGTCAGGTTCGCCAGCCACACCGTCAGATCGGCCTTTGCCTCCGGAAGGAGCAGGACGATCACCACGACCGCCACGACATAGCCGGGCATGATGCGCACGATGCGGGATCGCAGGTAATGACCCGTGCGGGGGCGGGGGCGCAAACCTCGCGCGGCTGCGGCATGACCACGCCACAGCAGGAACCCCGAGAGCGCGAAGAACACCGCGACCGCAAGGTCGAATCGGCCGAAGAACCGGCCGCTCACCCCGGTGGTGTGACCGGTCTGGAAGGCAACGTGGGTGAGCACCACACCCATGGCCGCGCATGCGCGCATGCCTTCGACGGCCGGAAGGAAACCACGTGTTCCCCCGACCGCCTCCGGACCGGTTTCCGGGTCCGATGCTCCGGTCGCCACGGCGACCAGTGTGCCGCGCCATGGCAACCCCGCCAAACTGCGGGTCAACGCACCCGCGACGTGCAACCGGAGTAAGTGATGGCCTTAAATAGTGCTGTTAGGGTCGAACGGGTTTGCCTCACGACGAGTTGGCCCACACTGAAGGAGGCACGGTTTGAACCGCGCAGTGGCGCTGCGTATCGCGGCATGCGGACTGATGGGGCTGGGTGCAGCCCTGCTCATTGCCGCACTGTTGCTGACCACGTACACCAAGGGCAAGATCGCCAAGATCCCGCTCAACCTGGATGCCAGCCTGGTCAGCGACGGGACCGCGACCGCTTTCGATCCGGAATCGCTGGTGGCCCCGAAATTCTCTGTGGACCGCAACGTGCCGGTGGCACTTCAGCAACAGGTCAGCGTGGAATCACCGTCGAACGCCGACGTGGTGACGCTGCAGGTGGGCAGCACGCTGCGGCGGACGGACCAGCAGAAGGACTCCGGCCTGCTCTTGGCGATGGTGGACACCGTCACCATGAACCGCAGCACCGCGCTGGCCGTGTCCAGCGACAACAACCCGGGCGGGGCGCTGCAGAAGCCGCGGGCCATCGAGGACGAGAAGCCGCCGACGAACGTCGCGCTTCCGCACGAGGGCCTGACCTACCGGTTCCCGTTCGATACCGAGAAGAAGACCTACCCGTTCTTCGACCCGATCGCCCAGAAGGCGTTCGACGCGAACTACGACGGTGAAGAAGACGTCAACGGACTGACCACCTACCGGTTCATCCAGAACGTGGGCTACGACTCCAACGGCAAGCTGGCCGAGCCCATCAAGTACTCCTCGCTCTACGAGGACGACGCCGACAGCACCGTCACGGCGAGCCCCGAGATGTGGGGCGTACCCGGCGAACCCGACGAGCGGATCACAATGGACCGCTTCTACGCCGCGCAGCGCACCTTCTGGGTGGACCCGGTGTCGGGCACCATCGTCAAGACGCAGGATCACGGCTACCAGTACTACGCACGGGACGCGCTCAAGCCCGAGGTGACCTACGTCGACTACAAGGTCACCTACAACGAGGAGACCGTGGAATCTCAGGTCGCGGCCGCTCAGGACGAGCGTGACCGGGTGTCACTGTGGACCCGTGTCCTGCCGATCACGTTCACCGCACTGGGCCTGCTGGCACTCGTCGGTGGCGCCGTCGTGGGTTCGTTCGCGGTGCGCGCCGAGTCCACTCTGATCGATCCCGGACTCGACACCGCCGATCACGGCTTCTTCGACACCCAGGGCTTCCAGGTTCCCGGTGCCGAGGCCAAGACCGAGAAACTGCCCGCTCAACGACCGTCCGACCTACCACCGGACCGGCCGATCTGAGCCTGCGCTCTGCTCTGCTGCCGGCGTATTCGCTGGCACTGTCGTTGCTGATAACCGGGCCGCTGCTGGCGCCCGGTTATCTGCTTTTACGCGACGCGGTGTCCACCCCCCAGTCGTATCTGACGGATGCCGCACTCGGACTGTCCGAGGCCGCACCACGGGCGTTGCCGCAGGACTTCTTCATCGCCCTGACCTCTGCCGTGCTCGACGGCGGGGTGGTGGTCAAGGTGTTGTTGGTGGCCGGTCTGTGGGTGGCCGGCTGGGGAGCCGCCCGGCTGGCCTCCACCGTCCTGGGATCGGGTTTGTCGGGCCAGTTCATCGCGGCGACGCTGGCCATCTGGAATCCCTTTGTGGCCGAACGGCTGCTGCAGGGGCACTGGAGCCTGCTCGTCGGTTACGGCTGCCTGCCCTGGGTGGCGGTGTGCGTGCTGCGCCTGCGGGCCGGTTCCGGGATGGGGCCGGCGTGGGGCCTGGCGTTCTGGACCGCGCTGGCCGGGTTGACGCCGACGGGCCTGATGCTGGCCGCGACGGTCGCGCTCGTCTGTGTTGCGGCCCCCGGCACCGGCTGGAGACGCCTGCGGGTCGCCGCCGTCGCACTGGGATCCGCAGTACTTGCCGCGACGCCGTGGCTGGTGGCCGCGGCTGTCGGCGGCGCGGTGGCAGCTCCGGAGTCGCCGGCCGGGGTTCACGCCTTCGCAGCCAGGGCCGAGCCCGGTCTGGCCACCCTGGGTAGCCTGGCCGGCCTCGGCGGTATCTGGAACGGCGACGCCGTACCCGGCTCGCGTACAACGCTTTTCGCAGTAGTGGCCACCGCTGTGCTGCTCGGCATCGTCGCGCTCGGCCTGCCTGTGGTGGTGCGCAACCGCACGGCGGCAGCGCTGCTGATCCTGGCCGCGGCGGCGGTACTGATTCCGGCGGCCATGGCCACCGGCCCCGGCCTCGCGTTCGTCGATGCGACGATCCGGGGGGTGCCCGGCCTCGGCGTGGTGCGTGACGGGCAGAAATGGGTGGCCCTGGCCATGCCGGGCTACGTGCTGGCCGCGGCCGCCGCGCCGGTCACGTTGCGACGGCTGCGGGCGCCGTTGGCCGCTTCGGCCGCGGTGAGCTGTGCTGCACTGATCGCGGTGTTGCCCGACCTGGCGTGGGGTGTGGGCAATCAGGTGCGCGCCGTGCACTATCCGCAGAGTTGGGCCGCCGCGGCGGCGCAGATCAACGCCGATCCCCGACCCGTGGTGGCGCTGCCGCCGGACAGCATGCGTGAATTCTCTTGGGCGCCTGCCGGTCCGGTGCTCGATCCGCTGCCCCGCTGGCTGCGCGCCGAGGTGCTGACGACCGGGGATCTGTCCATCGGCGGTCAGACAGTGCCCGGTGAAGGGGTACGCGCACGGGCCGTACAGGACCTGGTGCTCTCGGGAGCCTCCGATCAGCAACTGGCCGAGGCCGGGGTGGGCTGGGTGGTGCGCGAATCCGATCGAGACGTCTCGGTGCACCGAGTCGGCGGTTCGGCCCCCACCGCCTCACAACGCGGCGTGATGACCGCCGCACACCTGGTGTGGTTGGGGGTGTTGGTGGGCGGGGCGGCCGGGATGGCGGTCAGCGCCTGGCGAGGACGCCGAGGATCAGAAACGCGCTAACCCCGGCGTGTCGCAGCGCGGAAGCAGCTGCCGAGTTGCCCGGCTGTGCGCGACTTTTCAGCGACAATCACCTCATGCGTACCGTGAGCACTGTTCGTCACACGGTCGATCAGTACTCACGTCACTGAAGCCCCAACCGGCTCGCACGTAACGGATTTGGGCTTGCCCGGCTATCAGCGACAGAGTCGCTGATAGGTGGACACTGGACCCCTGTGGTTCACGGGGTCGATGATGCTCAAGTGCCAAAAATGCGCAACGGCAATGAGTTTAGTGGGGCCAGCGTTACTGGAGTGCCACCTGTCGCTGGATTGTCGCTAACAGCCGGGCACATCGGATATCGCTCCGAAAGCTGTGACTGGTGTGACCACCACGCCGACTGACGGCCGCGCTGACTACACCAGCCCGCTGACGTACTGGCCCTCGTGCACCGATCCCAGCACGGCGTGCATCGCGTCCGCGCTGAGCCTCCAGGAGAATTCGTCGCTGCGGGTCTGAGCCTTGCTGCCCAGCTGGACGCGCATCACGGGGTCACTCAACAGCTGACGGATCCCCGCGACCAGCGCGTCGCGATCCTCGACCAACAACCCGGTGACCCCGTCGACGATCGAGTCGGTCAGCCCGCCGGATGCGCGATACCCGATGGTGGGCACCCCGTGCTGGGCGGCCTCGGTGACGGCAAGTCCCCAGCCTTCTTTGCGCGACGGCAGAACGTGCACCCAACTCTGCTGCAGCACACGGTGTTTGGTCTCTTCGTCAACGTGACCGTGGAACGTCACCGAATCGGAGATGCCGAGAAGTTCGGCGTGCTCGACCAGCCGCCGCTGCCACCATCCACCTCCCAGGATGTCCAGGTGCAACCCGGGGACCTCGGCACGCAGTGCCGCGACCGCCTCCAGGGCATCTTCGATCTGCTTGTGCGGCACCAACCGTGACAGCACAACGAGCCGCGGGCTGGTCGACCGCGGCAGCTCCAGCGTCGGACCGGGAGCCTCGTCAAGCCCGTTGCGCACCACCGCAATCCGGCCGGAGTCCACCCCGAGCTCATTGAGATCACGGGCCGAGGGCAGTGACACGGTGACGTACTGGTTGCGACGGTGCAGTCGCGGGGAGAGTTTGGACTCGACGAACCAGCCGATCCGGCCGCGCACCGGGCCGGCCACCGGCCACAGTTCCCGGTGGCAGTGATGCACGAGCACCGCGACCCGGCGGCCGAACGCCAGCCGCGCCAGGAACGGCAGCCCGTTCTGGGTGTCGACGACCACGTCGGGCCGGACCCCGCGCAACGGCCCGAGGCCGACGCGGGAGGCCACCATGGCCAGCCCGGCCCAGATGTACACGCTGTAGGGACCACCGGCCCGGTTGATCTGCACACCGTCGACCACCTCGCGGCGGGCCGCCCCCGGGTAACGCGCGGTGCGCAACGTGACGTTGACGCCGTCGTCGGCCAGACACGCGCCGATCCGCTGCAGATAGGCCTCGCTGCCGCCGCCCTGGGG
Organism: Mycobacterium sp. DL99; assembly: GCF_004762045.1. GTDB lineage: Bacteria > Actinomycetota > Actinomycetes > Mycobacteriales > Mycobacteriaceae > Mycobacterium. Next base: position 300,955 of record NZ_SJOM01000007.1, on the reverse strand, counting down.
ATGCCCGGTGTCGCGCCAGCACAAGAGCAGGACGCTCCGCAGGCGTGGATCAGTACGGGCAGACATCGTGTTGAGGGTACCGGTCAGTAGGTTGGGCGGGTGCAGCCCAGCGACATCTCCGCGCGCTTCGCCCGCCGGGCGACCCTGAGCCGATCGGTGCGTCTGCTGGCGCAGTTCCGGTTCGAGCAGAGCGAACCGGCCCGTTTCTACGGGGCGCTGGCCGCCGATACCGTCGCCATGACCACCGATTTATGGACGGCGGCCACCGGCGAATCCGCCGCCGGACGCACGGTGCTCGACGTGGGCGGTGGGCCCGGTTACTTCGCGTCGGCGTTCGATCACGCCGGCATGCGTTACATCGGGGTAGAGCCGGATCCTCGTGAAATGCACGCGGGCCCGGCCGCCGACGCGGCAGAGGGCACCTTCGTCCGAGCCTCCGGGATGGCCCTGCCGTTCGCCGACGACAGTGTCGACATCTGCCTGTCGTCCAATGTCGCCGAGCATGTCCCGCACCCGTGGCGGTTGGGCAACGAGATGTTGCGGGTGACGAAGCCCGGCGGGCTGGCGGTGCTGTCCTACACGGTGTGGCTGGGCCCGTTCGGCGGCCATGAAATGGGGTTGACGCACTATCTGGGCGGAGCCCGGGCGGCCGAACGCTACACCCGCAAACACGGACATCGACCCAAGAACGACTACGGCTCGTCGTTGTTCGCGGTGTCGGCGGGCGACGGCCTGCAATGGGCCGCCAGCACCGGCGCCCTCATCGCCGCTTTTCCCCGCTACCACCCACGATGGGCGTGGTGGATGACCTCGGTACCTGGGTTGCGGGAGTTCCTGGTGAGCAATCTGGTGCTGGTTCTTCAGCCGTCCTGACCCGTTCACTGGAACAGGTTCTCGTTTTTCTAGGAAATCTAGGTAATGTGACGCTCATGACACAGAGTTCAGCCGCCATCAGGACGGAATTCGACAAGCTGTTCATCGGCGGCCAATGGGTGGAACCCGCTACCTCCGAGGTCATCGAGGTGTTCTCCCCCGCGACCGGCGAGAAGGTCGGCCAGGTGCCACTCGCTGCCGAGGCTGACGTCAACGCCGCGTGCGCCGCGGCCCGCAAAGCGTTCGACGAGGGCCCGTGGCCCCACATGTCCCCCGAGGAGCGCCAGGCCGTGCTGGCCAAGGCCGTCGAGCTCATCAACGAGCGGGCCGAGGACTTCAAGCACCTGCTGAAGCTGGAGACAGGCCAGCCGCCGACCATCGTCGACATGATGCAGTTCGGCGCGGGCGTCTCGAGCCTGCAGTACTACGCCGGTGCGGCCGACAAGTACGACTGGAAAGACATCCGCGACGGCATCTACGGCCAGACCCTGGTCATCAAGGAGCCGATCGGTGTCGTCGGCGCCGTCATCGCCTGGAACGTGCCCTTCTTCCTGGCCTGTAACAAGCTGGGCCCGGCCCTGCTCGCCGGCTGCACCGTCGTGCTCAAGCCGGCCGGTGAGACCCCGCTGACCACCAACCTGTTCGCCGAGGTACTCACCGAGGCCGGCCTGCCCGAGGGCGTGCTCTCGGTGGTCCCGGGCGGCCCGGAGACCGGTCGCGCCCTGACCGCCAATCCCGAGCTGGACAAGTTCACCTTCACCGGCTCCAGCGGCGTCGGCAAGGAGATCGGCAAGATCGCCGCCGAGAAGCTCAAGCCCTGCACGCTGGAACTGGGCGGCAAGTCCGCGGCGATCATCCTCGAGGATGCCGACGTGGATTCCACCCTGCCGATGCTGGTGTTCTCCGGCCTGATGAACTGCGGCCAGGCCTGCGTGGGCCAGACCCGCATCCTGGCTCCGCGGTCGCGGTACGACGAGGTCGTCGAGAAGCTCTCGGCCGCCGTCGCCGCCATGCCGGTCGGTCTGCCCGACGACCCGGCCTCGATGATCGGCCCGCTGATCTCCGAGAAGCAGCGCGAGCGGGTCGAGGGTTACATCAAGAAGGGTGTCGAGGAGGGTGCCCGCATCGTCACCGGCGGTGGCCGTCCCGAGGGCCTGGATTCGGGCTGGTTCGTGCAGCCGACCGTCTTCGCCGACGTCGACAACTCGATGACCATCGCCCAGGAGGAGATCTTCGGGCCGGTGCTCGTGGTGATCCCGTTCGACACCGAGGAAGACGCGATCCGCATCGCCAACGACTCGCCGTACGGTCTGGCCGGCAGCGTGTACACGACGGACTTCCCGAAGGCCGTCGAGATCGCCTCGAAGATCCGGACCGGCACCTACGCGGTGAACATGTACGCCTTCGATCCGGGCGCCCCGTTCGGTGGCTTCAAGAACTCGGGCATCGGCCGCGAGAACGGCCCGGAGGGCATCGACGCCTACACCCAGGCCAAGAGTGTGCTGCTGCCGTTTGGCTACACCCCGGAGTAAAACTCACGACAAGATGCGAATGTCCCGCAAAACCCTGGTTTTGCGGGACATTCGCGTTCTTTCGCCCAGGAAGTGGACAGCCAAGATTCAGGTTCGCGAACTAGCGTGACGCGGGTTCATCCGGCACCGAGATGCAAGGAGATCCCCATGGCAGTTTCCGTTGATCTAGACAAGTCGCTCGACAAGGCCTACGAGAGCAAGTCACTCAAGGAGATCCTGGACGCCTCGCCTGCGGCGCTGGCCGGGGTCACCGACGCCGACGCCGAGCATCTCGCCGCGGCGTTCAACATCAAGACCGTGCGCCAGCTCGGGTCGAACAAGTTCTTCGCCGTGGCCGCGGCGCTCGTCGCCCTGGAGTCCGCCGGCTGATTTTCCAGCTGATAGTCAGCGGCCCTGGAAGTTCGCGGCCCGTCGCTCGATGAAGGACTGCACGCCTTCGGCGGCATCAGCGGTGGCGAACAGTTCGGCAACGACGGGCCGCAGTCGGGCGATCGCCGCGGCATCGCCCTCGCGCCGGGCGGTGTGAGCCGAGGCGAGGGTGGCCCGGACCCCGAGCGGTGCGGCGCGATCGGCGATGGTGTGCGCGATCTCGCGGGCTCGGGCGATCGCCGTATCGGCATCCGGCGCGACTTCCTGGATCAGCCCGATCCGGTGCGCCTCGGCCGCGTCGAACTCGTCACCGGTGAGTAGCCACCGCATGGCATTGCCCCAGCCGGTCTGACGCGGCAGTCGCAGGGTGGCGCCGCCGAACGGATAGATGCCCCGGAGCACCTCGATCTGGGCGAACCGGGTGTCCCGCGCTGCGACTCGGATGTCGGCGGCCAGGAGCAGTTCGATGCCGAGGGTCAGGCATCGACCCTGGGCGGCGGCGACCACCGGTTTCGTCCAGTCGCCGTCGAGGCGCCACGGGTCACGACCGCCCTCGGGCATGGGCAAATCGCCACTGGCCACATACGGCGCCACATCGACGAGATCGAGGCCGGCGGTGAAGTGCTCGCCGTGCGCGAACAGCACACCGACGCGCAGGTCGTCGTCGGATTCGAGCAGACCGTAGGCGAGGGAAAGATCGGTGAGCATCGCGACGTTGAACGCGTTGCGCTTCTCGGGGCGGTTCAGCCCGATCAGCAGGACGTGGCCATCCCGCTGCAGCGTGAGGGTGTCGAAGGCCGGGTCAGTCGTCATAGGGGCAGTCAACGCCCGCTCGCAGAATTATGCAAGAAGACATAATTGCGCGTCGGCCCGCGATCCCGGTGAGGACCTGTTCAGAAGCGGTTCACCTGCTAGTCTTTTGTTTGCAAGCATGTTCGTTGGATACTCGACTTCATGCGAGGATTCCGCCATTTCTATGGTGGATGACATAGAAGGGTGGTGCGCGATGTGGGTCGTCGAACTCAACCTCGCCGGTCACCGGTTCACCCGTCGGGTCCGCACACCGCACACCCCGGTGCGCGCCATCACCCCGCGGATGTTGCTTCGCTGTTCCTCGCAATTCCTGCATGACCGGGTCGCCTGACACCGCCACGAAGCCGCGGAACAAGCGCGGCTCCACCCGCGCCCGCATGCTCGGCAGCGCGGTCGAGGTGCTGCGCGAGCGGGGCGCGGCCGGAGTCACGATCGACGAAGTACTCGCCCGCAGCGGCGCACCGCGCGGTTCGGTTTACCACCACTTCCCCGACGGCCGCCGTCAGATCCTGATCGAGGCGCTCCAGTTCGCCGCGGACACGATCGGCGACGTCATCGACGCCGAAACTTCCGGCAGCGCATGGGATCTGGTGCACCGATTCGTCGAATTCTGGGAACGCATGCTCACCGGAAGCGATTTCACCGCGGGTTGCCCGGTGGTCGCGGTGGCGATCGCCGCCCCAGACGAAGATCCTGATCTCACCGCGGCGGCCGCCGCCATCTTCGACCGCTGGCGCACCGCCCTGACCGTGGCCTTCGCCGCCGACGGTTTCGACGAATCCGACGCATCCTCCCTGGCGGTGATGTGCATCGCTTCCTTGGAGGGCGCCGTGGTGCTATGCCGGTCGTCAAGATCGGTCGATCCATTGCACGACGTGGCCCGACAACTCGAATTCCTGATCAAATCAAGGGAATTCGTCCGGCGTAACGGTGTGCCCCGGTTCAGTCGGCCGACGCCCTGACCCAGCGGGCGCAGACGAAGTCGCCGTTGAGCGCAGATTCGGCCAGCGCCCACTCCGAACGGACCGGCAGGACCGGCGATCCCGCCCCCAGCGTGCAGGGCGCATAGCTGACGATCATCTCGTCGATCAGCCCGGCCGTGACGAACTGGGCGGCGACGTCGCCTCCGCCGACCACCCACACATCCTTTCCCGCCGCAGCTTCGACCAGCTTCGGGTGCAGCTCAGCGACATCTCCGGAGAACACCTGCACCGGATACTCGGTGGAGATGATCTGCGGCCGATGGGTCAGCATCCACGTCGGCTGGTCGTACCCCCATTCCTCGGGATGGTTCTTCACGATCCACTCGTAGGTAGCCGACCCCATCGCCAGCGCGCCAATGGTTTTGATGAATTCGTCGTACCCGAACGGGCCTTGCTGATCGATGTTCCGCGAGATCAGCCAGTCCAGGCTGTCCTCGGTGTCGACGATGAACCCGTCCAAGCTCGACGCGGTGTAGTACACGGTCTTCACCAGTCAGTCCTTCCTCATCCATTCCAGTGGGTCTCCCCGGTCGACGTCGACACCGTGTCGGGCCAACATGCCCCGTACGAGTGCACGCCGATGAGCCGAATAGGTCAGCACGTGCGCGACGATCCCGTACAGCTGAAAAGATTCCGGTGGATCGCACAACGCATCGATCACGGTGTCGCCCAGCCGGCCCGCAGCAGAGTACTCCGATATCAGTGTGGTCCAGCGCTTTCCGATGACACGGTGGTGCGCGGCGAGCTGCTCGGCCGTCGCGCTCCTGGTGGTGTCGCGCGAGGGGAAGTCCCGGCCCTCGATGGTCGCCAGCCAGACCTCCTTGGTCCACACGACCGCCCCGAGTGCCGCCGCGACGCTCGGCTCCGGACCGTCCCAGTCCAGCACCACCTGCCCCGGCGAAATCTCCTGTGTCCAATGCTGTTCGGACAGGCCCGTGGCCGCACCGATCAGGTACTCGGTGTCGGCGACATCGTGCACGAGCATGAACTGGGCGATATCCGGACCGGACGCCTCCCCCGGGTCGGCGTCACACCACAACGACTGTGGCGGATGGAAGTGCACTCCGTTGGGAGCGGTCAACCGGAACCCGACATCGTCGGCGCGGGACGGAGGCACCCCGAACGCACGGCGGAACGCCCGGGAGAAAACCTCGGCCGACGACCACCCCTCGGACTCCGCCACCTCGGCCACCCCGGCACCCTGCTGCAACCGCCAGGCCGCACGCTCGAGCATGACCCGCCGGCGCAGTGCTGCAGGTGGTTCCCCGGTGAGCCTGCGCACCTCCCGGGAAAAGTGGAACTCCGAGGCGTAACTGCTGCGGGCCATGTCGCCGACGCCCGAGTTGTCGTCGTCGACGACGGCGTCGAGCAGTTCACGGAGCCGGTCACGTCCGTTCGGTTGGTCCTCCACGGTCACCGAGTATGGTCGGCCGCCGGCCCGAGGAACATGACATTTCCTGCTGTGGTCACCCGGGAGCACTCAGCTGTCCAGCACCTGCGCCACCCGGGCCTCGACATCGACGCCGTCGAGATCGGACAGGTTGACGCCGAACCGTTCGGTGAGCGCGTCGAGAACCTGTGCGGCGGTGTCGAATCGGATCCGCTCGGTCTCGCCGTGACGGTGAATGGCCAGGTTCCGGCCGCGCAGGTTGATCCTGGCGTCGTCGGTGACGAGCGCCGCAGACAGCCCGACGACGAAAATGCCACCCGGATGCGTTGACACATACCAGCTTCCGACCTCCAGGTCGATGCACGGCTGCGGCACGGTGGTGAACCGGTACAGCGGCTGCCACGCCCCGCGGACCTGGGCGGCCAACTCGTACTCCGGCTCATGGCGGGTCGGCAGCTCGAGCAGTCGGTAGGGCTCGTGGCGGGTCTGCTGGACCGCACCGGTCTGCAGCCGGATCGGCGAGGGCAGCGTCTGCCCGCCGAAGCCGACGTCGACCAGGTACCGTCCGGCCTCCCCCGGCACCGTCACGGCCAGCACGTTGTGGGTGAGGGCGGGCAACGGCGCGTCGGGTTCCTTCATCCAGATCACCCGCCCGGCCAGGCGTTCGACGCCGTACCCCAGCTCGTCGAGGACATATCCGAGAAGTCCGTTGTGCTCGTAGCAGTAGCCGCCGCGGCGGCGGGTGACGAGCTTGTCCGACAGCGCCGCAGCGCTCAGATCGCCGACCGGGATGCCCAGCAGCGGGTCCAGGTTCTCGAACGGGATGGAGCGGCCGTGTGCGGCGATGATGCCCCGCAAGGTGTCGGAGTCCGGTTGCGTCGAAGCGTGATAGCCGATCCGGCCGAAGTAGCCGGGGAGGTCGAATCCCATGACCGTCAATCATGCTGCCTCAACATTGGTTCAGGTCAACCGCGGAGGACACTGGACCCATGGCTGCCCACCTAACCGAGGGACTGCGGGACGATCTGCTGGCCCGTTGGTCGGAATCCCACCGCAGGCACCACAACGTTGCGCACCTACACGAAGTGCTCGACGCGATCGACGTCCTTGCTGGGGACGGGCTGCAGTTCGATCGGGAAGCCGTCGAACTCGCGGCGTGGTTCCACGACGCGATCTACGACGTCGGCCGCAACGACAACGAAGACCGCTCGGCAATGTTGGCCCGCCAAATGTTGGACGGATCTCCGGACTGCGACGAAGTGGCGCGACTCGTCCTGGCGACCAAGTTCCACAAAGTCGACAACGGCGACGCGAACGCCGCGGTGCTCAGCGACGCCGACCTGTCAGTGCTCGGTGCGCCGGCAGTCCGCTATCGGCAATACGCCGACGCGGTGCGCGACGAATATGCGGCGGTGCCAGACGACCTGTTCAAACCTGCACGGGCTCGAGTGCTCTCGGCGTTGCTCGCCGGGCAGATCTTCCACACCGCGCCCGGCCGGGAACGCTGGGAGGAGCAGGCCAGACGCAATGTCACCGACGAAATCGGTGAGCTGAACAGCTGAGGTATCGGATGCCGCCGACTGTGACGAATCCGTTGATCTCATAGCCACGCCGCGCGACCTGTGGTTTTGAGAGGATTGTTCGCAGCTACCCGGCGGTAGGTATACGGACCCGCAAAGCAAATGGGTTTTTCACCTGCGACCTGGGTACACTAGCAAAACTAGAACACGTTCCAATCCACATCAGGGGGACCCTGTGGCTGCGACCGACATCGACCCGTCCGAAATCACCAAGTGGGATCCGGGCCTGACCGAAAAGGTCATGGGCTTCCTGCGGCCGCTCATCAAGGGCTACCACCGCGCCGAGGTGCGCGGGCTGGACAGCTTCCCCAACGGTGGCGCGCTCGTGGTGTCGAACCATTCCGGTGGCCTGTTCGCCCTGGACGTGCCGGTGTTCGCGACGGGCTTCTACGAGAAGTTCGGCTACGAACGTCCCGTCTACACCCTCAGCCATGACATGTTGATGACCGGCCCGACCGCGGCCTTCTTCAAGAAGACCGGCTTCATCCGGGCCAGCCACGAGAACGCCGACGAGGCGCTGCGTTCAGGCGGCGTGGTCGTGGTGTTCCCCGGCGGTGACTACGACGTGTATCGGCCGACCTTGTCGGCCAACAAGATCGACTTCGCCGGGCGCACCGGCTACATCAAGGCCGCCATCAACGCAGGCGTGCCGATCGTTCCGATGGTCGGCATCGGCGGCCAGGAGACCCAGCTGTTCCTGTCCCGCGGCACCGGAGTGGCCAAGGCGCTCGGCCCGATCGCACGGATGGCCCGCACCAAGATCGTGCCGGTGTCGTTCGGTTTCCCGTTCGGCCTGTCGGCGGTGCTGCCGCTCAATGTCCCGTTGCCCAGCAAGATTGTGATGAAGACGCTGGAGCCGATCGACATCGAGGCCGAGTTCGGCGAGAACCCCGATATCGACGAGGTCGACGCACACGTCCGCCGGGTCATGCAGCGCGCGCTGGACGAGCTGGCCCAAGAGCGCCGCTTCCCGGTGATCGGCTGATCACCGGTGAACCCGCTCGATCTGCTGACGGGACCGCTGGACCGGGTCACCGACACCGTCGGCCTGGTCACCACCATGCGCCGGGCCGGAATCATCACGGTGATGCGCCCGGACAAGTACCTGCGCATCGCCGCGGCCATGGCGCGCGAGAACATGAGCGTCACTTCGGGTTTCGCGGCCTCGGCGGTCCGCTGCCCGAACCGGCCCGGCCTGGTCGACGAACTGGGAACGCTGACCTGGCAGCAGGTGGACCAACAGGCCGACGCGCTGGCCGCCGGCCTGCAGGCACTGCCGGGCGGTGAACCGAAAGTGCTCGGCATCATGGCCCGCAATCACCGCGGCTTCGTGCTGTCGCTGATCGCCGCCAACCGCATCGGCGCCGACGTGCTGCTGCTCAACACGTCGTTCGCCGCACCGGCGCTGGCCGAGGTGGTCAACCGCGAAGCGGTCGACGCCGTCATCTACGACGAAGAGTTCACCGAAACGGTCGACCGGGCCCTGTCGGACCGGCCCAGCGCCGCACGGATCGTGGCGTGGACCGACACCAACATCCACGACGTCACCGTGGCCAAGCTCGTCGAGCAGCACCGCGGTGCGGAGCCGCGGCGCGCCGAGGAGAAGAGCAAGGTCATCTTGCTGACCTCGGGCACCACCGGAACGCCCAAGGGCGCCAAGCATTCCGGTGGCGGACCCGAGGTGCTGAAGTCGATCCTGGACCGCACCCCGTGGCACACCGAAGAGCGGGTTGTGATCGTGGCGCCGATGTTCCACGCCTGGGGCTTCTCCCAGCTGGCCTTCGCGGCATCGATGGCCTGCACCATCGTCACCCGGCGCAAGTTCGACCCCGAGGCCACGCTCGAGCTCGTCGACCGGCACCGGGCCAAGGGCCTGTGCGTGGTGCCGGTGATGTTCGACCGGATCATGGAACTCCCCGAGAACGTGCTGAATCGCTACGACGGACGCACGCTGCGGTTCGCCGCGGCGTCCGGATCGCGCATGCGTCCCGATGTCGTCATTGCATTCATGGACCGGTTCGGCGACATCATCTACAACAACTACAACGCCACCGAGGCCGGCATGATCGCCACCGCGACACCGGCCGATCTGCGCGCCGCCCCCGACACAGCGGGTAAACCCGCCGAGGGCACCGAGATCCGCATCGTCGACACGGAGTTCCGGCAGGTCCCCACCGGGGAGGTGGGCACCATCTACGTGCGCAACTCGACCCAGTTCGACGGCTACACGTCCGGCACGACGAAGGATTTCCACGAGGGATTCATGTCGTCGGGCGATGTGGGCTACCTGGACGAGGCGGGCCGGTTGTTCGTGGTGGGCCGTGACGACGAGATGATCGTCTCCGGCGGCGAGAACGTGTATCCGATCGAGGTGGAGAAGGTCCTGGCCGGCCATCCCGATGTCGCCGAGGCCGCGGTGATCGGCGTCAATGACACGCAGTACGGGCAGCGGCTTGCCGCGTTCGTGGTGCTCTCCGGTGCGGTCACCCCCGATGAGCTCAAGGCGTACGTTCGCGAGAACCTGGCCAATTACAAAGTGCCGCGGGAGATCACCGTGCTCGACGAGTTGCCGCGCAACAGCACCGGCAAGATCGACCGACGCCAACTCCAGGAGAAGGTGGATGGCTGAACGTCGACGGCTGCTCGCAGCGGCGGCCGAGTTGCTCAACGCTGCCAACGCAGTGAAACCGCTCGGACGCAAGGGTTACAGCACCATCCTCGCCTTCGCCTTCGGCTGGCCGACTTCGGAGAACGCCCCGCTGGTGATCACCGGGTCGGCCCTGGATGCGCTGCGCCGCGGCATCCGTGGCGACTACCGGTCCGCGAGCGGCCGGATCTCCCTGCTACTCAAGGCGATTTCCTGGGCACTGCTGGTGCTGGTGCACCGTCGCGGTGTGCAGTCGCGGCACTACTTCGAAGATCCGGTACGTGAAGCCCTGGCCGACGAGTATCCGTCGGCGCTGCGGCCCCTACGTCGTGGCGAGGTGTACTCGACGTCGATGAGCCGGCGCCGCTACGTACGCAAGACCGTGCACTACGGCCCGCACCGGGCCAACCTCGCCGACATCTGGATGCGTCCGGACCTGCCGCTCGACGGCAAGGCGCCGGTGTTGCTGCAGGTACCGGGCGGGGCGTGGATGATCGGTATGCGCCGGCCGCAGTCATATCCACTGATGAGTCACCTGGCCGAGCAGGGCTGGATCTGCGTGTCGATCGGCTACCGGATCAGCCCGCGCCACCCGTGGCCCAACCACATCATCGACGTGAAACAGGCCTTGGCGTGGGTGAAGGCCAACATCGCCGAATACGGCGGCGACCCAGACGCGGTGTGCATCACCGGCGGATCGGCGGGTGGGCATCTGACCGCACTGGCCGCACTGACCCCCAATGATCCCAAGTGGCAGCCGGGTTTCGAGGATGCCGACACCTCGGTGGCGGCGGCGGTGCCCGTCTACGGCCGCTACGACTGGTTCAGCACCACCGGCACCGGGCGCGCGGAGTTCGTCGAGGCGCTGGAGCGGCTCATCGTCAAGCTGCCGCTGGCCACCAATGACCAGGTGTACAAGGATGCCTCACCGATCACGCTGGTACACCCCGACGCCCCACCGTTCTTCGTGCTGCACGGGGCCGACGACTCCGTCATCCCGGTAGGCGAAGGCCGCGAGTTCGTGGCTGCACTGCGCAAGGTGTCGAACTCACCGGTGATCTACGCCGAGATTCCACACGCCCAGCACGCGTTCGACATCTTCGGCTCACCGCGCGGGCACTACACGGCCGATGCCGTCGCGGAGTTCCTGAACTGGGCCCGGGCCAGGGCCACGGCGCAGAACACCGCGGACGCCGCTTCCGGTTACTAGAATTTTTCACATGTCCACACCGGACACCGAGATCGCCGCGCTGACCGCCGCGCTGCCGGATCGCGCGGTGATCACCGACCCTGCCCTGATCGAAGGCTATCGCCGCGACGCCGCGCTCGACCCGGAAGCGGGCCGACCGCGGGCCGTGGTGCGGGCCGGTAGCACCGAAGACGTGCAAGCCGTGCTGCGGTGGGCGAGCGCACACCGTGTCGCCGTGGTGCCCCGGGGCGCGGGATCCGGGCTTGCCGGCGGCGCCAACGGGGTCGACGGCGGCATCATTCTCAGCACCGAACGGATGCGCGACATCCGCATCGACACCGCGAGCCGCACCGCGGTGGTGCAACCCGGTCTGATGAACTCCGAAGTAAAAAAGGCCGCCGCTGAGCACGGGCTGTGGTACCCACCCGACCCCGGTTCGGTCGAAATCTCCTCGATCGGCGGGAACGCGGCGACCAATGCCGGCGGGTTGTGCTGTGTGAAGTACGGGGTCACCAGTGACTACGTGCTGGGCATGCAGGTGGTGCTGGCCGACGGCACGGCTGTGCGGTTGGGCGGCCCACGACTGAAAGACGTTGCCGGCCTGTCGTTGACGAAGCTGTTCGTGGGTTCCGAGGGCATCCTCGGCGTGATCACCGAACTCACCCTGCGGCTGATCCCGGCGCAGCCCCCGGCATCGACCGCGGTCGCGCTATTCGGCTCCGTGCAGGACGCCGCCGACGCGGTGGTGGCCATCACCGAGAAGGTCCGGCCGGCCATGTTGGAGCTGATGGACCACGCCACCATCAACGCGGTCGAGGACTATCGCCGCATGGGCCTGGACCGCTCGGCAGAGGCGATGCTGCTGGTTCAGTCCGACGCACCGGGCGCCGCCGCCGAGGAAATCGCGCACATCGTCGAGGCCTGCGAAAAGGCGGGGGCCACTGAGGTTTACGCGACCGATGACCCGGAAGAGGGCGCCGCGTTCACGGCGGCTCGCCGCCTGGTGGGCCTGGCCCTGATGCAACTGGGTACGTTCTATCTCGAGGACGTGACGGTGCCGATACCCGACCTGCCGGAACTGGTGGCCGGCATCAAGCGCATCGCCGACGACTGCGACGTGCTGATCTGCGTCGTCGCGCACGCCGGTGACGGAAACACCCACCCGGTGGTGGTGTTCGATGCCCAGGATCCGGATATGAGTGAGCGGGCCCGGGTCGCGTTCGCCCGCGTCATGGAACTGGCGATCGCCATGGGCGGCACCATCACCGGCGAGCACGGCATCGGCCGGCTCAAAAGGGATTGGCTGCCACTGCAACTCGGCGACGACGTGATGGCGCTGACCCGCCGGATCAAGGATGCCCTGGACCCACAGGGCATCCTCAATCCGGGTTCGGTACTGCGCTGACTCAGCTTTCGGCCAGCACCCCGTGCAAGGCCTTCTTCGCCTCGGTGATCGCCGCGAGCAGGTTCGTCCGCACCTCACCGAGCTTGGCCTTCTGCTCGTCCGTGCCCGTGAACGCGATGGTGCGGGCCAGGCCCGCGACCTCGTGCAGGCCGGTGCGGATCTTGATGACGTCCGCGAACTTGCCCGCCTTGCCCAAGAACGCATGTGCGGTCTCGCTGGTGACACCACGCCAGGCCAGCAACTGAGTGCCGAAGTCGGTCAGCGTGGCGACACCGTCGGACACGGTGACCACACCGCGGCCGGCCAGCGCGGCGATCGCCAAATCGACGATGTCCTGCGGCGGGGTGAACGCACCACCGGTGGCTTCCGTGGTGCGTTCGACGATCTGTTCAGCCGTGGCCGGCCCGTCGAGTAGCAGTGCCGCGGTGCCGATCGCCGCGCGCTTGAGCCCAAAGCCCGGCCCACCGAAACCGCCGCCGAAGCCGGGTCCGCCGAACGCTCCCGCACCGAAACCGCCGAAGCCGCCGTGCTCACCGTGACCGCAGTTACCGCCGCCGAAGCCCGGGCCTCCGCCGCCAAAGAATCCTCCAAAACCCATGTCACACATCCTTTTCCAGATTTTCAACCGGACCGACGGAACGCGGCCCAGTAGGTGTATCAAGTTCCTTGATACGCCCCATTCGGGGCCAATTCAATGAGATCTGGCTGAGAACTGCTTGAGCTCTGAGCGAAACGGTGCGACCGGTCCGCATGTCGATGAGGACAGCGCGTGTGAAGATGCCAGCTATGACTGCCCCAGACAGCGAGCCGCTGGGATACCTGCTGCACCGGGTGGCGGCAACGCTGCGCCCGGAGGCCGCCGCTGTTCTCGCTCCGCTCGGACTCGGACTGGCGGAGTTCGTCTGCCTGCGGATCATCTCGCTGAATCCCGGGCTCACCAGCGCCGACCTGGCCCGCTACACCAATGTCAGCGCGCAGGCGACCAACCAGCTGCTGCACCGCCTGGAAGCCGCGGGCACTGTGCGCCGCGATACGGCAGCGGTGGGAAAAGCACTGCCTGCCGAGCTCACTTCGGCAGGCCGAGCGTTGCTCACCCGCGCCGAGGAGGCCGTCCACACGGCTGATCAGCGCGTGCTGGACCGCCTGACGCCCACCGAACAACAGCAGCTCAAGGCGTTGTTACGCAAGGCCGGACGCGACGACACCGCGTGCGGGCCGGTTGGCTCCTGACTCAGAACACCCGCACCTGGCCCTCGAGGACCGGAACGGTCTCGGGGAGCTTGTAGGTCTCGATGCCGTTGCGGAACATGATGGCCTCACGCGCGTGCTCGGGCAGGTGCTTGACCAGCCAGCGCGGATCATCGAACGTCCAGTGCGGATAGTCGCTGGAGAACAGCAGGATCTTCTCGCACTCCATCCACTCGAAGGCCCGCGACAGCTCGGTCTTGTCCTCGGGGTAATCGAGTGGCTGCGTGGTGAACTTGATGTGGTCCTTGACGTATTCGGACGGTTTGCGCTTGATGTCCATCCAGGATTTGCGCGCCTCGTAGATCGCGTCCATGCGCCACATCAGCGGCAGGATCCAGCTGAACGCATGCTCGACCAACACAATGCGCAGGGTCGGGAACCGGTCGAACACGCCATCGAAGACCAGGCTCATCACCTGATTGGCCGCCAGCAGCGAGTACGTGACCATGAAGTCGTGGTTGTAGCTCGGCAACCCCACCGGCGGTATCGGTAGCTCGTCGAACTCGCCGCGCCCCAGGTGACAGCTCACGGTGATGTCATGCTTGGTCGCCGCCGCCCATACCGGGTCGTACTTCGGGTCCCCCCACGACGGCCGTGGTTCGGCCGTGATGAGGATCTGCGCCATGTACGGATGCCCGGCCCAGCGCTCTATCTCCTGCGCCGCCGACTCCGGAGCCTCGATTGCGACGCAGATCGAGCCCCGCCACCGCTCGTGCCAGTTGTTGTGACTGTCGAGCCAGTGGTTGGCCTGCCAGTCGTTCATCGCGCACTTCATGGCGTGGTTGGCCTCGGGGATGTGCGCCCCATAGGCCGCGGGCTCCAGGATCGCGATGTCCGAACCGGCCTCCATGATCAACTGCCGGAAGGCGAGGTCAGGATCGCTGCCTGCGAATTCGCCGTCGGCCGGGAACGTGTCAGCGCGCATGGCGTAGGCGTGCGCGTAGTCGGGGGCGTCGTAGTAGATGAGCTCACCCACATCGTGGGTGTTGAAGTATCTGCTGCGCCAGGGCTCCGGGATGTACTGACCCAATTCGCCCCGACGCGGCATGGGATGCACATCGGAGTCGACGCAGCGCACCGCGATGCGTTCGGTGGCGGGAACCCTCTGCGAGGTGGTCACGGTCATCTTCGTCCCCTCAACATGCGGTTGCGACGGCGATGGATTTGGTCTCGAGATGGCCTTCGAGCCCTTCACTGCCCAGCTCCGGGCCTTATCCGCTGTCCTTGACGCCGCCGAACGGTGCGAACGGATCCATTGCGTACCCCTGGTTTACC
This sequence comes from Mycobacterium sp. DL99, assembly GCF_004762045.1. GTDB lineage: Bacteria > Actinomycetota > Actinomycetes > Mycobacteriales > Mycobacteriaceae > Mycobacterium. The sequence continues at coordinate 285,651 of NZ_SJOM01000007.1, read as the reverse complement.
CCGAAAGTGCCCGTTTGTACACGTTCGGTGATGCTGACGCCGCGGTCGGCATCAGCCGTCCATACCGCCCCGGCCAGGCCTATTTGCGGCGTCGCCGGCCGATGCTCAGCATCCAATCGGGAAACGCCAAGCTATGGATGATCCGTTGGGTCCGGAAGAGCTGGCGCGGAAGCGATGCCGTGTTGTAGGGCAGGTCGTACTTCTCGCACAGTTCCCGCACGCGAACGCTGACCTGTGGGAGGCGGTTGCTCGGCAGGTCGGGGAACAGGTGATGCTCGATCTGGTAGCACAGGTGACCGCCCGAGATCGCCAGCAGCGGGCCCGCGTTGAAGTTTGCGGTCCCGAGCATTTGCCGGAGATACCACTCGCCTTTGGTCTCGTCCTTGACCACCGCCGGGTCGAACGTCTCGGCGCCGTCGGGGATGTGCCCGCAGATGATGTTCACGTACACCCACAGGTTGCGGATCACGTTGGCGGTGAGGTTCGCCGTCAAAGTTCGGCACCACCGGCGTCCGCTCAGCGCGGGCAGGAACACATAGTCCTTGCTCAGCTGGCGGGCGATCTTGCCGAGAAACCTTCGCTTCTCCACCGCCACAGCGTCCGGCGCCTCGTGCCGGAGACGCTCGGAGTGCAGGCCGTGCAGGGCAATACCCCACTCGAACATCGCTGCCAGCACCAAGTTTCGCACCGGAGTCGCCAGGTGGACCCAGCGCCACGGCTGGTCGGTGGTGACCCGATGGAGGCGGTAGCCGATGTCCTCGTCCATGCCGAGCACATTGCTGTACACGTGGTGCCGATAGTTGTGCGAGTACCGCCACTGCGCAGAATGCCCGACCATGTCCCACTCCCAGGTATTGGAGTGGATTTCGGGATCGTTCATCCAATCCCACTGGCCATGGGAGATGTTGTGGCCGAGTTCCATGTTCTCGATGGACTTCGCATATGCCAGCGCGCACGTTCCCACCAACCAACCGGTCTTCGACCGACTGCCGGCGATCACCAGCCGCGACGCGACGTCGAGCACCCGCTGGAAATGGATCACCCGCCGGATATAGGCCGCGTCCTCCGCCCCGAGCGACTCCTCGACGTCTCGGCGGATCACGTCGAGTTCATAGGCGATCTCTTCGACGTCCGCGCTGCTGAGATGCAGGTAGGTGGAGACATCGGCGATCGCCATCAAGGTGTCCTCGGGTGGGTGCAGCGTTGGAGCGGTGGAATCCCGGCCACCGCGAGGGCCAGACCGCAGCCTAAAGGCTCGGGCTTGACGACAGGAAATCGAGGTTCGCCGGACAGGCGAAATGGCGGCGCGGACGTACGGCCCGCGCCCAACTCCCCGCGCCACATGCTGCACACCACGGTGCTCGGCGACGAACCGATCCAATAGGAGCGCGCATAACCTGCACGTTCAATGCGTGCTGGCGGCCGGCCGCACGATGATCTCGTTGACGTCCACCGTCGGGGGTTGCCCGATCGCGAATGCGATGGCATCGGCGATAGCGGAGGCGGGAATGGCCAGGGCGCGGTAGGTACGCATGGCCTCACGGGCCGCCGAGTCTGAGATCGATTCGGCGAGTTCGGATTCGGTAACACCCGGGGAGATCACGCTGACCCTGATGGCCCCGGACTGTTCTTTGCGCAGCCCTTCGGAGATGGCCCAGACCGCGAACTTGGTCGCGGAGTAGACGGCCGCGGTCGGTTCCACTTCGTGGGCGCCGATGGAAGCCACATTGACAATGTGACCGCTGCCCTGGACCTGCATCACGGGCAGCGCCGCGCTGATGCCATGAAGTACACCGCGGATGTTCACATCGATCATCCGGTTCCACTCGTCGACCTTGTTTTCGGCCAGCGCCGACAGCGGCATGACGCCCGCGTTGTTGATCATGACGTCCACGCCGCCGTAGGTGCTGACCGCGCCACCGACGAACTGCTGAACGTCGGCGGCATCGGTGACATCCAGCCGGCGAGACGATGCGGTGCCTCCGGCGGTCTCGATACGCGCGGCCAGGGCGTCGAGCCGTTCGGTGCGGCGGGCGCCCAGGAAGAGCCGGTGACCGTCCTCGGCGAGGCGCAGTGCCGTGGCTTCGCCGATTCCGCTGCTGGCTCCGGTGATCAGGACTGTCTTCGGGTTGTTGGTCATGGTGGTGTTCTCTCGGGTCAGACGGCTTGCTGGGTGGGCAGGATGGTGATTTCGGTGAGGTTGACGTGCCGGGGTACCGAGGCGATGAAGGCGACCGTTTCGGCGACGTCGGCGGCACTGAGCACGTCGATGTCGTTGATGAGGTCGGCCATCAACCGGCTGGCGTCGGGGTCGGTCACATGGTCCGGCAGTTCGGTATCCACCATCCCCGGTTCGATGGTCGAGACGCGCACCATCTTGCGGCCGAGCTCGACGCGCAACAGCCGGGTCAGCTGGCTGATGTACGCCTTGGTCCCGGAGTAGACGGAGAACTTCTCCAGCACGCGGGTCGCCGCGATCGACGACGTGGTGATGAGGTCGGCCGGTTTGCCGTGAGCGGCTGAATCGATCAGCTGCGGGACGAATGCCCCGATGACATTCATGACGCCGGTGATGTTGAGGTCGATCTGACGTTGCCATTCATCGAACCTGACGTCTTCGACGGGCGAGATCAGTTGAACCCCAGCGTTATTGAATACCAGGTCGACCGGGCCGAACTGGTCGGCGATCTGTTGGGCAGCCGCGTTGACCGCCGTGCGATCGGTGACGTCGAGCGGCACCGCGAGTGCGGTGCCCCCGGCGTTCGTGATGCGCGCCGCCAGCGCGTCGAGCTTGTCTGCCCGGCGCGCCGCGATGGCCACCTTGGCGCCCAAAGACGCCAACCGAAATGCGGTGGCTTCGCCGATACCGCTGGAGGCTCCGGTGACGACGGCGACGCGGCCGGACAGCGGGGTGGCGGTGATGACTGTGGACATGTGCTTCGGTCCCTTCGGAAATGCGTGGATGTGTACATCCGAGACAACAGCTCCGAGGGTTGTTGTTGGGGGCACAGGCTGGCCCGAAGTACCGGGGGACAAGTTGGGCCACCATAAAGCACCGCCGACGGGTGCACGGCGCGGCAGACTGCTGATATGAGCGACCGGAGACCCACCGAGCTGGCGGAGTTCCTCAGCGCCCGACGCGCCCAGCTCAGCCCGCAAGATGTCGGCCTGGACGGGCCTGCCCAGCGACGCCGGGTACCGGGTCTGCGCCGCGAGGAGCTGGCCAGGCTCGCCGGCGTCAGTGTCGACTACTACACCCGCCTGGAGCAAGGCCGCAGCCGCAGCGCATCCGCCGATGTGCTCGACGCGTTGGCCGCTGCGCTGCGGCTCAACGACGCCGAACGCCAGCATCTTCATCTGATTGCCAAACCACAACCGGCGCAAAGGAAACGCCGATCGAGGCCACAATCGGTTGACCCGGCGACGCTGCGCCTATTGGAGCTTTTCGACCAGGTGTCATCTCCGGCGTTCGTACTGGGCCGGCGGCTGGATGTGCTGGCGCACAACCGTTTGGCGGGTGCGCTCATCACCGAGTTTCGTGAACTTCCTGCCCCATTGCGCAATCAGGCACGATTCGTGTTCTTCGACCCGCACGCGCGGGAGTTGTATGCGGACTGGGACGAGGTGGCCACCGATACCGTGGCGATGCTGCGCCTGGACGCCGGCCGCTACCCCGATGACGAGAAGCTGTCGGCGCTGGTCGGTGAGCTGTCCATCCGGTCGGTGGAATTCCGCAAGTGGTGGTCGAACCACAACGTGGAACGCCGCACCACCGGGACGAAGGCCTACCACCATCCGCTGGTCGGCGACCTCACCGTCAGATATCAGGCGCTCAATCCATCGGGCGACCCCGATCAGATCCTCATCGTGTACACGACCGAACCCGGATCACCCGACGAGACGTCGCTACGACTACTTGCCAACTGGCACGACGGTGAGCGTCACGTCCAGCCGGCCCCCCACTCAGGTCGGTAACTGCCCGAGCTGCTGCAGGACCGAATACAAGTTGGCTACACCCCAGTGGTCGCTGATCTTGCCGTCACGCACGCGCATGGCGTCGACCGTCTCGAACTGGATGCGCTTGCCGGTAGGGGCGATGCCGAGAAAGTCGCCATCATGGGTGCCGTGGTAGACCTTGTAGGTGGTGACGATGTCGCCGTCAGCGGTTTGCCAGTGGATCTCGGGACGAAAATCGCTGAACGCCCCCCGCAGCCGCTTGTAGAGCACCAGCACCCCGGCCTTGTCGGCAGTGGTGCCGGGTTGCGGCGTGTGGTCGACGAAATCATCGGCGAACAGTTCCTCGAAGAGGACGAAATCGCCTTGGCCCTGAACCTGTTCGGTGTTGCGGCGAACCACCGCCTTGATGGCCTCGGAAGTATCGGGATCGGTCATTGATGGCGGCCTTTCTGTTGCTGCTGATATGGGAAGTGCCCTGCTAGCGTGTTGCTGTGGTGAGAAGGTCAGGGTGGCTCACTAAACGAGAAGCACGGATCTGGCAGTCCTACCGAGATGTTCGGCGGGAGTTGCAGGCGGCGTTCCACCTCCAACTGTCGCGGCAGGAAGGCATCTCGGCGGCCGACTACGCCGTGATGGTGCCGTTGTCGGACGCCCCGGACGGGCAATTGCGGACCAAGGACCTCGGTATCGCCCTGGGATGGGACCGCAGTCGCACCTCGCATCAGGTCACGCGAATGGTCAAGCGGGGCTTGGTTGCTCGCGAACTCTACGCAGACGACGCTCGCGGTTCGATCGTTCGGCTCACACCCGCGGGCAAGGCTGCCATCGAACACGCCGCACCCAACCATGTGGCACTGGTCCGGCGACTGTTCTTCGACCCGATCTCCGACGACGAACTCGACACGTTGGGTGTGGTGCTGGACCGCATGCTGGTGGCGATCCGCCAATACACGACCGACGACACCGACACTGAGCGTCATATCTGACGGTCGCCCGGCCCGATCCGAAGAACGCGTTTGCCGCTCACGTGGCGGGTACCGACATCGCGGTAAGCCTGGCGGACCTGTTCGGTGGTGAGGTCGTAGACCGCCGCGATCGGCACCGTGATGTCGCCCGTCGCGACCAGGCCTGCGAGTTCTGCCCAGATATCCGGAGTGTCGGCCTCCTCCTGGGCTTCGGAATGCACCCCGAACCGCTCGACCGCTTCCTGATCGATGAGCGTGTTGATGCGTTCGGGTTCAACGCCGAGGCCAATGGCAAGCGAGACATTGCCCGACCCGAAAGTGTCGATGAAGCCGTCGACACCGTTGGGGGCCAACTCACGAAGCCGGTCGGGCAATCCCGACCCGTACCGGACGGGCACGATTCCCAGCGAGGACAGGAGGTCGACGTTGGCTTCCCCGCAGGTGCCGATGACCTCGGCGCCACGCAACCTGGCCAACTGGGCTGCGTAGATCCCGACACCGCCGGCCGCGGCGGACACCACCACGGTCTCACCCGGCTGCGGGTTTACCGCGGCGACCGATGCCCATGCCGTGGCACCGGCGCCGGCGATGGTCGCGGCCGCCTCCCAGGACAGCCCGGCAGGTTTGGGCGCGACTCGATCGACACCGAGCCCGACGTATTCGGCCTGCGCCTGCCGCGGCGCGAACCCGATGACCTCGTCACCGACCACGAATTCGTCAACCCCGTCGCCGATCTCGGCGATGAACCCGGCGAAATCGTTGCCCTGCCCTTCGGGGAAGTGGGCCGGCCAGATATCGGCGAACCGGCCCTCGCGAATACCGATCTCACCCGGGTTGGTGGCCGCGGTTACCACAGCCACCACCACCTGCCCCAGACCTGCGGTGGGACGGGGAACCTCGATCACCTCGAGGACATCTGGTCCGCCGTAACGAGCGAACCGCACCGCCCTCATCACAGCCGGCCCGGCTGCGCGTAGCGGTAGAAGAACGGCCCGGACGTGGCCGCCAACGCGCGAGTCAGGCCGGAGCTGTCCTCGAGGAGGCGCGCCCCGGGATCCAACGGGCCCACATACACCGGCTCAAAACCGGCATCGACGCTGAGTTGCTCGGCACAGGACCGGGCGCCGTCATCGGCGGCGTACAGGTTGCTCGGCGCCACCCGCTGCTCGCCGATCCGATCGTAGAGACTGGCGAAATTGGTCGAAAACGCCTTGGCGGTCGGACCACCGATGATCGACTGAATCTGATGCGACAACGACGGAAAGTCGCCGTGACGGTCGGTGTAGATGTTGCACGCATCGATGGTGAGTTGACCCGCCAGCCCGGCCACCGCACCCAGAGCCTCCGAAATCTGGGCTGCCGCAACCGCAACCACAACGACATCGGCATCGGCGGCATCGCCACCTTCCCGCCCGAAGGCGCGCACCTGGTGGCCGTGGGCACTCCACAACCGGGCCAGTCCCCCACCCACGTGCCCTCTGCCGATCACGGCGATCTCCACGGAATCGACAATACCCAGACTTCGCAAGATTGGTGACGTATCAGCAAAATGTTGCGCGTTGGCCTCTCCGTGGGCAGATACCGTGCTCAGTGACTTCTCGCGCGTCCGCACACTCCTGCGAGGACTCAGCCCATCGATGCCCCGTCAACCACCCTGATGATCGTCTTGCCCGCGACGCGTTGTGCCGGATCGAATGCTGACACCGCATCCGCGAGCGGAACTACCGCACCGACGGACGGCCGCAGTCGGCCCTTGCGGAGCTTGCGCTCCAGCGCGGCGAGTTGCGTGCGGTCGGGCTCGACGACGAAGAAGACCGCTCGAGCGTCGGCCGGCTGAACCCGCGGCGGTTCCGCGATGGTGACCAGGGTGCCGCCCGGCCGCACCAACTGCGCCGAGCGATCCAGGATCTCACCGCCGATGACGTCGAAGACCACGTCGACCTGGCCGACCTCCTCTGGCCACCCTCGCTCGAGATCCACGAACACGTCGGCACCCAGATCGAGCGCGACGTCCCGCTGCGCAGATCGCCCACTACCGATCACTCGGGCTCCGCATGCGCGCGCCAACTGCGCCGCGATCGATCCGACAGCGCCCGCGACACCGTGGATCAGCACGGTCTGCCCGGTCGCGAGGTGTCCGTGGTCGAACAATCCCTGCCAGGCCGTCAGGCCCGAGATCGGAAGTGCCGCCGCGACAGTGTGGTCGACATCGGCCGACAGCGGGACGAGATTGCGCGCCTCGACCGCGACATACTCGGCCAGCGTGCCGTTGCGGGCCCAGTCGGTGATCCCGAACACCCTCTGACCTATCGTCAGACCCGTTGTGCCATAGCCAAGTTCGACGACAGTTCCCGATACTTCGTGACCCGGGATGGTCGGCGTCCTGTCACGGCCGGCGCGATCCGTCCACGTCCCCGGCCAGTCAAGCTCGCCCGGGGTGAACGCCGCCGCGTGCACCCGGACGATAACGTCATTCTCGGCCGCGTGCGGATACGACACCTCGGACAGCGACAGTCCGGCGAACCCCGCCGCACGGTCGCTTGCAATCACAGCTTGCACGGTTGTCTCCTTTTCTCGGTCAACGACTCTTGGTTTGACGCGCGCTCGGGTGACGAAGATGGTCTCGGGCCTTGATCTCGTCGCGATCCAGCATGGTGATCATCTCGACGCCTGGCGCACAGATACTGACCGCCAGGAACACGCTGCGGTTGTGCTGCTCCAGATTCGCGACCTGATAGTGGACCACATCCCCGCCCGGTTCCCAAAATGGTTCGCCTGCAACAATTTTCCTGGGCGCCTCACCGTCCAGCTCGAACAGGATCGAACCCTCCAGGACGTAACCGAAAACCGGTCCGGAGCGGCGGTGCGGTTGCACCCCCTCGTCGGCGGGTGGGATCTCGACGATCTGCGTCATCGCATGTGCGCCATCGGGAATCCATGGCGGGGTGACGCACAGAAGATCGGTGACTGACGTTGCCTGCAGCCAGCATTGTTCATTTCCTTCGTTCGAACCATCGCCCTTCAATCAGACCAACGCAGGCCCATCAAGTCCAACGAACAATATTGATCATCTCTATCGCGAAACGCGATACTGCGACGATGGACCCGCCAAGTGGTCCAGACCGCACGGCTGGCCAAGGACGCGGTCAGCGCGTACCACGGGGAACTGACGGGCACAGTCGATCTCGGCTCACTGATCTCGTTCGGCACGCTCGACGTGCCGAAGGTACTCGGCGACTTCCACCGCGATTATCCGCTCGTCCGCATCAGGTTGCGGCAGAGCCAAATTGGTTCTGTGGCTTATCTTTCGGCGATCGCAGACGGATCGCTCGATCTGGCTCTGATATCAGCCCCCGACCGGTTCCCCGCCCGGGTTGAGATGCAATTGCTGTGTCAGGAGCCGATGGTGTTCGTCTGCCGCACCGATCATCCCCTCGCCCACCGCAACGCCGTCGAGGTCACCGAGCTCTGCGATGAGGACCTGATCGGCTTCCCGTCCGAGTTCGGGCTCAGACGTCTCGTCGATGCCGCGTTCGCTGCCGCAGGCGTGGCGGCGCGCGTGTCCCACGAGGTGGCCCTCGAGTATTCGATCGCCGGGCGCCTGGTCCGACACGGGCTGGGCACCATCGTCATGCCGGCCAGTGAAGCGGCCCACTATCCGGACCTGCGCGCCATCGAAATGCGACCGGCAATCGTGTGGGAGATCTACCTTGCTTCGGCCGAGCAGTCGCGGCTCGGACCCGCCAGCGCCAAGCTGGCGGAGTTTCTCCTCGCCGCCGCGCAGCCTGGTCAGCGCACGAGGTCACGCTAGTGTGGCGGGTCTGGCTTCCCCATCAATCCCGGTGCGGCTCGAGCAAGGCTGCTTGACCGGCACTGACGCGATCCTTCGACAGCCACTCGCGGGTTGAGTCGTGCGCTCTACGGACAAGTTCAGCGGAATGCGAGAAGTCGATCGGTGATATCCGTACCGGGCACAGGGGTGGGACGACCCGGATGTCGACGATGCCTTCGAAGCGCTCGATGTCGCTGGCCAGACGCTGATTGATTGCCAGGGTCAGGGCTTGCATCCCTATCGCCAATGCACCTCTTGGCGATTCGGGCATCGCGCATGAGTAGCCGGTCGGGAGAACCCAGACGGTGTCGGCGCCCAATGCGACCGCGTGTGACAGCGGAGTGTTGTTGACGACCCCACCATCGAAGAGGTCGCGGCCGTCGATCCGCACCGGCGGCAGAACGCCGGGAATCGCGGCGCTGGCCGCGATGGCGTCGATCGCACTTCCGGAGGACAGTAGGACGTCCTGTCCTGACAGGACGTCGGTTGCCACCACATGCAGGGGTATCGGGGCGTCTTCCAGCCGGCGAAAACCCAAGTTGTCCTTGATCAGCCGCCGCAGCCCGGTGTCGGGTACCAGATTCCGTCCCCGCCCGAGAAATGCCAGGAACCCCACTGGCAGGCTCGTCGGGAACACCTCGTTGCGTGTCAGGGACCGCCACACTTCCGCGAGTCGTCTGATGCCGGCCACATCAGGCCAGGAGGCTATCCAGCCGCCGTTCAGTGCGCCGACCGAGGTGCCGACGATCAGCTCCGGCCTAACACCAGCCTCAGCCAATCCCAGCAACATGCCGACCTGAATCGACCCGAGGCTGCCACCACCGGAAAGCACGAACGCCGTTGTCATGATCGGTGTCCCTTCAACCGAACGCCTGGTGCCGTGCCAACACAGCCCCGAACGGATTATCCGACCCACGGGGGTCGTTGAGTGGGGAGTTCGTTGGCATTGCAGGCACGCCGGCGGAGCCAGTCACCGCGGGCAATTCCAGCATCGGCCTCTACTCAGCGCCGATCAGCCGGTCAGCTGCTCGGAGACCCGCCAGAGCCGATCGGCATTCTCCGGGTCGAGGGCGTACGGAGCCACGCCGCCGGTGTGGGTGCCGCGTTCGGTGACTTGCGGCGCCTCCGCACAGTCCTCGTAGTAGCGGCCGGTCACGCCCTCGACGTCAGGACTGGCCGCCAGGTACACAGTGGTGGCCGCACCTTGCTCGATCGTCTTCACCGGCGGCAGTGCAAGCACCGTCTCCCGCCCCAAGTTGGCGAGGTCGTCGGCGCCCATGTGGCGGGCGAGCGCAGTGGTGGCGATGTTTCCGGGCATCAGCGCATTCGCGACGATCCCGTCGGCGGCCCAGCGCTGCGCGGCGCCGACCGCGAACAACACATTGGCCGATTTCGACTGCCCGTACGACGTCCATTGATCGTAGGGACGGAACCGGTAGTGCAGATCGTCGAACACGACCGGTGAGAACAGATGACCGATCGATGCGACCGACACCACCCGGGCACCGCCGGCCGCCGCGAGCGACCGGTATAGCCCCGTGGCGAGCGTGAAATGACCGAGATGGTTGGTGGCGAACTGCATTTCGTAGCCATCTGCTGTCAAGGTGAGTTGCGGCAGCGCCATCACGCCCGCGTTGTTGACCAATATGTGCAACGGCCCACTCCACGCCTGAACAAACGCGGACACCGAACCCGGGTCGGCCAGATCGAGTGGTGCGACGTGCACTTCGCCTGCGCCCACGGGCAGATCCCGCGCGAGCTGGTCCGCAACGGAATGTCCGGCATCGACATTGCGAACCGCCAGCGTCACCTCGGCACCCGTGGACGCCAGCGCGCGGGCGGTCTCGATCCCGATTCCCGAACTGGCACCGGTCACCACGGCCCGCTTCGACCGCAGATCGACACCCCGCACAATCTCGGCGGCCGTGGTCTCGGCACCGTACGCGCGCTCCGGCATGGCGTGCCCCATTTCTTCGGTCAACGGCGATACCACCACGATCCGCCCGCACGCGCCGGATATCCAGACCCTCCTCCGACGGAGGGCCTCCGACTGCTAGCGAGTGTGGCGAGCTGAGCGGGGTCGGTCGTTCCAGCCGGCCGCGCTCACGGCATCCAGCCAGGTGACCGGGCGTGCTTCCGGGTAGACGATGGCATGCAGGTGGGCCGGAAAAGTCAAGGGCGGCCCTTTCAGTGGGTTCGCCTCGATCTGTCCTGCGATGGCCTCGGCGAGCGTATGGCCGAGGTCGTAGCGGGGCCATTTCGCGTGCACCGCTTCAGCGAAATCCACTGATATCAAATGCTTGTCAGTCCCGATAATGTCCGCTGCGATACCCATCTGGGCGACGCCGTGAACGGCACCGAACCGGTGCGCCAGGCCGGCGCTGGTGTGCAGCGCGATCGCCTGCCAAGCAGTCGTGACGCGCGCTTCCGGGAGGCCGTGGTCCCGAAGGAAGCGGGCCGCCGCGTCGGCACCGTCTACTTCGAAACGCTGGTCCCCGTTGGCATACTCGGTGACGCCGAGATCGTGCAACATACAACTGAGGAACACCAGTTCGTCGTCATAGTCGACGCCGGGCCGCAAACCCTTGGCCTTGGCGACTTCGCGGCCGAAAAGGTAGCTCCTCAAACAGTGGTTGGCCACGAATTCCGGCGATACCTCGAAGACGAACCGTTGTGCAGCGCTGGCGATCTCCGATCCCGGCAGGTCGAGGCGCTCAATCAGATCAGATGACATGCCATTCTCCCGACGCTGGTCCTGAAATTGCCGAAGACACCGATACGCAATGCCCTGCCACAACACTGCAGCAATCTGAGGTGCCGACAACAGTGGCCAGATAGCCATATATCGCTAAGATCTAGCCACAATGATCGTCGCGGTGCTGGCGTTGGACCAGGTCATGGGCTACGAACTGATGATCCCTGGCCTGGTCTTCGGCGTGGCCAATGCGGCTGCGGCGGAACGAGCAGCAGTGTCCGGCGAGGATGCCCCGGAGTGCCCACCTGAATACGAGGTACGGGTGTGCGGGCAGCGCGCCTTCATCAGCACCGTGGCCGACTTGGGCCAGGTCGAGATCCGCACCCCGTATGGGCTGGATGCACTGACGAACGCCGACCTCGTCATCGTGCCGGGGACACATCGCTTTCTGGAACCTCCTGAACCGCAGGCTGTTTCCGCGATACGCGCCGCGGCCGGCAATGGCGCGCGGGTCGCGTCGATGTGCGTCGGCGCCTTCACGCTCGCAGCAACCGGACTGTTGGACCACAGGCGAGCGACCACGCACTGGCAGTGGGCCGACGAGTTCGCCGCGCGGTATCCCGCTGTTGACGTCGACGCTAACGTGCTGTTCGTCGACGAGGGTCCCGTCCTGACATCGGCCGGCGTCGCATCAGGCCTGGACCTGTGCCTGCACCTCATCCGCCAGCATGCCGGCGCCGACCTGGCGGCGCGCACCGCCCGTCGCGTGGTGATACCCGCATGGCGCGACGGCGGCCAGGCACAGTACATCGAGCACGCCAGCCCCGCCGACCCCAACCACCCGCTTCAGCCGACGATCACCTGGATGGAGGAGAACGCGCTGTCCCCACTGGACCTGCACGCGATCGCCACCCACGCAACGGTCAGTGTTCGGACCCTCAACCGCCAGTTCCGCGACCATTTCGGGACAACACCGTTGGCGTTGCTGACCAGGATGCGGGTGGACCGGGCCCGCCGCCTGCTGGAATCCACCGGGATGACCGTCGACCGGGTCGCCGACCAGTCGGGGTTCGGGTCCTACGCCTCGCTGCGCTATCACTTCCAGCGCGCGGTCGGTGTTTCACCACAGACATACCGGCAGAGCTACGCCGCACGGCACTGACTTGTTGCCACCAGCACCCCGGCGAACCCCAGGCCGAAACGAGTTCAGACACCGACCGTGCCGTCGATGCGTTCTCGGATCAAGTCGGCATGCCCACAATGGCGCGCGTACTCGGCAATCATGTGGGTGTAGATCCAGCGCAAACTCACCGCACCGTCCATGAACGGGCTTGTCTCATCAAGGGCACGTGCCGCGCAATTGGCGCGGGCGCACCTGATTTCTTCCTGCCAGATCTCCGCACCCCGCCGATGCTGCCACCACACCCCGACACCCACGAAACGGGTGGTCTGGTCGCGGGCTCAGCGCACAACGGCGGTGCGGTGCAGTGTGGCGATGCTGTCGGCGTCATACCCGAGTTCGGCGAGAACATCGTCAGTGTGCTCGCCGAGTAGCGGCGATCCTGTGATCTCCGGTGAGAACGTCGAGAATTTGATGGGGCTGCCGACGGTGAGGTAGATCCCGCGTTCCTTGTGTGCCACCTCGACGACACTGCCGCCCTCGCGAAGGGCTGGGTCACGCGCGATCTCGTACATGCTCAGCACGGGCGCACACGGCACCTCGTACTCGCGCAAGATGGCGACGGCCTCATATTTGGTCTTGTCTGCGAGCCACTGCTCGATCTCGTCGAAGATCTCGAACATGTGGGATTCCCGGGCCTGAGCGGTGCAGTACGCCGGGTCCCCAATCCACTCCGGCCGCCCGACCGCCTGACACGTGCGCTCCCAGTTCTGCTCCTGGATGGTGAAGTAGATGTAGGCGTTGGGATCCGCCTCCCATCCCTTGCACTTGAGCACCCAGCCGGGTTGGCCGCCCCCGCCGGCGTTGCCGCCCCGCGGTACTGCTTCGTCGAATGTGCCGTTCGGATACTGCGGATACTCCTCCAGATACCCCACGCGCTCCAGGCGCTGTTGATCACGCAGCTTCACCCGACACAAGTTGAGCACCGCATCCTGCATCGATACCGAGACCTTTTGCCCCACACCGGTCTTCTCACGGGCGATGAGCGCGGTGAGTATCCCGATGAGTAAGTGCATTCCAGTGTTGCTGTCCCCGATGGCAGCGGCGCTGACCGTCGGCGGACCGTCCCCGAAACCCGTCGTCGACGCCGCACCGCCTGCACATTGCGCGACGTTCTCATACACCTTGAGATCAGCCCACGGTGATTGCTCGCTGAATCCTTTGACAGAGCCGAAAACCAGCCGTGGGTTGACTTCGTGCATGTGCTCCCAGCTCAGGCCCATCCGGTCCATCGCACCCGGGGCGAAGTTCTCCACGAGCACGTCTGCACCGCGAATGAGCTTGTCCATCACTTCCCGGCCCTCAGAGGTCTTGGTGTCGATCGCCAAGGAACGCTTGTTGCTGTTGAGCATCGTGAAGTACAGCGCGTCGACATCGGGGATGTCGCGCAACTGGTGTCGTGTGATGTCACCGCCCGCCAGGCGCTCCACCTTCAGAACGTCGGCGCCGAACCACGCCAGCATCTGCGTGCACGCCGGACCGGCCTGCACACCGGTGAAGTCGATGACCTTGATTCCTGCGAGCGGGAGAGTTGTGTCGGTCATGATCTTGCCTTTCAGGTTGGAATCGGGCGTCTCAGCGCCCGGCGACCTTCGGATTCAGGTGGGTGAGGTGACCGCTTTCAGTGCCTGCGGCGGGGTCGATGACGCAGTCGATCAGCGCGGGGCGACCCGAGGCCAACGCCTCGGCGAGCGCAGCCGTGAGCTCGGCAGGCGTGGTAACGGAATACCCTGTGCCGCCGAATGCTTCGATCAGAAGCTCATGTCGGGCAGTCGGCGTCAAGGCCGTCGGCGCCGGATCGCTCGATGAGGTGTTGACATCATCGCCCTTGTAGACGCCGCCGTTGTTGAACACGACCACCACGATCGGCAGCCCATACCGGCAGATGGTTTCAAGCTCCATGCCGGAAAACCCGAGGGCGCTGTCACCTTCGATGGCCACGACCGGACTCCCGGTTTCGACGGCCGCCCCGATGGCGTAGCCCATGCCGATCCCCATGACTCCCCAGGTGCCGCTGTCCAGGCGGTGACGCGGCACCTGCATGTCGATCACGTTGCGCGCGAGGTCCAATGTGTTCGCGCCTTCGTTGACGACATAGGCCTGGGGGTATGCGCGCAACACGCAGCGGATTGCACGAAGCGCACCATAGAACTGCATTGGATGCGGATCCGCCGACAACCGCGCCGACATCTTCGCCGCGTTCTGGTCCGACCGGGCACGCAACTCGTCACGCCACGGCGTCGGGACCGTGAGGCAGTCGTCGTTGCGTGTCACCAACGCGTCCATCACCGAACCGACGTCACCGACCAACGGCGCTGCGATCGGCTGGTTGCTGTCGAGCTCGGTGGCCTCGATGTCCACCTGGATGAACTTCGCGTCGGGGTTCCACTGCGGCGCCTCGCCGTGACCGAGCAGCCAATTCAGCCGGGCTCCCACCAACATGACGACGTCAGCTTCACGTAAGGCCAGAGAACGAGCTGCAGCGACCGCTTGGGGGTGGTCGTCGGGCAACAGACCCTTGGCCATCGACATCGGTAAGAACGGCAGTCCGGTGCGCTCGATGAATCGCCGAATCTGCTTGTCGGCCTGCGCATATGCGGCCCCCTTGCCCAACACGACCAGCGGTCGCCTTGCGCCGGCCAACAGGAGCAGAGCCCGATCGACTGCCTCCGGTGCGGGCAGTTGCCGCGGTGCCGGGTCAACGATCCGCCAGAGCGATGCCGCACCGTGCCGGGCGTCGATGACTTCACCGAGCACTGCGGCCGGGATGTCCAGATAGACGCCCCCGGGCCGGCCCGACACCGCTGTCCGTATCGCCCGCGCGATGCCACGACCGATGTCTTCGGCTCGATCCACCCGATAGGCGGCCTTCGCGAACCGCTCGGCCGCGGCCATCTGGTCGATCTCCTCGTAGTCCCCTCGTTTGAGATCAACCAAGTGACGCTCACTGGATCCCGAAATCTGCACGACGGGAAAGCAGTTCGTCGTTGCGTTGGCCAGCGCGACCAGACCGTTGAGGAACCCCGGTCCGGATACGGTCAGGCACACGCCAGGCCGACCGGTGATGAATCCTGTGGCCGATGCCGCGTGGACGGCATCGCTTTCGTGGCGGAATCCGATGTAGCGCAGGCCTGACGCTTGTGCGATGCGGGCCAGATCAGTGATCGGGATACCGACCAGCCCGTAGACGGTCCGAACGTCGTTGAGCTTCAGTGCATCGACGACCAGATGGCAGCCATCGGTGCGGTCCTGGTGAACGAGTGGCCGGGTATCGACGGCATCGCGTGAATGCGTGAGTGTCATGCTGATATCTCCTCGTGTGGACGCGATTCCGTGGCTATTTCGCGCCGGTCGGCAAGTAGGCGCGAAGATTCGTGCGATCGACCGAGCCCTTGGCTGTGAGTGGTATTCGGTCGGCAAAGGTAATGCGCTCAGGCATTTCGAAAGGCGCGAGGCGATCTCGACAGAAAGAGTTCAAATCGGCCATGTCCAGCTCAGAACCCTTGTGCCGGACGATGATCGCGCCGACACGTTCACCGTAGAGCGGGTCGGCGATCCCGATCACCGCCGCCTGGGCGACACCCGGGTATGACATCAGGACTTCTTCGACGTGCTCGGGCGAGATCTTCTCACCGCCTCTGTTGATGAGCTCCTTGATCCTCCCCTGTATTGCGAGGTTCCCGTGGCCGTCAACCGTCCCGAGGTCACCACTGCGCACCCATCCGTCCACGAACGTTTCCGCAGTAGCTTCGGCATTGCCGAGGTATCCGCGGACAACGGCCGGACCACGCACCCAGATTTCGCCGGTGGCTCCAGGCGGACATGGCGCCCCAAAGCCATCGGCAATCCGCACCGACGAACTCGTCGGTGTGCCAACGGTGTAAAGCCTGGCGGACTCACCAGCCGAGGGCAGGACGCTGCTGGCTTGGTGTGTGGTCTCGGTCATTCCATATGCCATGAGCACTGGCGCGTTGAACATGGCCTCCATTCGTCGCACCGTGGCCGCTGCGAGCGGCGCACTGCAGCTGCGCAGGAAGCGCCATCGACCTCGGTCGCCGCCACGCGGCTCGGCAGATGCCCGCTCAAGCAGAATCTGGTGGATCGTCGGCACCGCCGTGTACCACGTGGCACCCACTGCTGCGGCGTCATCGGCAAAGGTGCCCGCCGAGAACCTCCCCCGTGCCGGCAACGCCACCGCGCCACCGCTTGCCAATGTGGCCAGCAGAGTGGCGACCAGGCCGTGGCCATGAAACAGGGGCATCACCGCGACGGTCGCGTCGGTGCGGCCCAGTTGGTAGGCGGTGACGATTCCCGCAACCGACGCCGCGAGGTTGGCGTGGGTCCAAGGCACGAGTTTCGGTGTTCCCGTGGTACCCGAGGTGAACATGATCAATGCGTCGCGATCGGTGAGACCAGGCGCCGACGCGGCCACCATGCGCGCCGAATCGGTTGTCACCAGACGCATCTCAGGCTTCTCGTCGACGGCGCCCCCTGCGCCTATCTGCACAAGCCATTGTGGGCAGCCGCCCGTGGCGCCGTCGACCGGCCGCTGCTTGTCGGTCAAGATGGCACGAGCGCCGATCCGGTCTGCGCGTGCCTGCGTCTCGTTCCATGGCAGAGCCGGATCAAGCGGTGCAACAACAAGACCGGCACGCACCGCCCCAATGAGAGCGACCACGAACTCGATGCTGTTGGTCGATTGCAGCGCGATCACGTCGCCGGGCTCCAGTCCACCATGAAGCAAGTCAATGCAATGTGCAACAACCAGTTCCGCAAGATCACCGTAGGTGATGCGATTGCGTTCGGCGCCGACAACCAAAGCCCCCGCCGTCGGCGCAATCTCGGTGGGTTCGTCGATGATGTGGCCCAGGTGCCACGATGACGCGTCGTGGTCGGCCAACGGTTCACAGCAGACAGTTCTCATTTCAGCCCTCGGGTAGACATGACTTCGGCGCGGCGCGATTACGTGCCGCCGCCTGCGTAGGGGTAGTAGTCGACCTGCGGCGGTGCGTCATAGATCTGCGCGTCACCTGGCGACTGGCATTCGTTCTGAGTGCCGCCCAAGGTCAGGCACGACTGCGCGGTCTGGGCCGGATCCTTGCTTGGAGCCGCTTCTGCCGTAGGCACAACGGCTACCGCCACCGCGGTCGCCCCGGCCGCCAACAACAGTGCGGTGTGGGTCATCGTGCCCTTCATGGCGGTGCTCCTTCGATGTTCGTCTGCAGATCCACCATGGCCGTTCCGCAGGCCGGCGTCGTCACGGCTAACACCCAATGTCGTTCCAGCCAGCTGGAATCTCTGCCCGCCGGCGGACAGCCTCTTCCGGGCAGCCGCAACGACAGCTGGGCGCCAGCGGTGGCGACAGCGACCGGTAGGTGTCGGCAACCTGACAGCGGGGGTCCGAAATGCCGAACAAGGAGTCGAGCCATGAGCATCAAACAGATCGCACTCACACCGCTTTTGGCGGCGGCCGCTGCCGCGGTTGCTATCTCAGCGGCACCGACCGCTGCCGCCGCGCCAACCCGTCATGCCACTGGATCCCAGCAGTCCTGCGCCGCGAGCGGGCCCGGAACCGTGTGCCAGTCACCCGGCAACGTCCAGATCAACGACTCCCCACCTCCGGTTCAGTTCTATCCCTATGGCGGCGAGGCATTTCTGCTCTGAGACGCCACTCAACGCTCCTGGGTAAACGCAGATTGCGGCTAGCGGGGGTGCAATTGGGGGGCCAACGGTGACGACGGGGGTTCACCGACGCGACATCCTGAACATGAGACACGCTCAGCCATTCGAAGGAGCACACCATGAAGTTCACGATCACCCGCACCGCGCCGATGTTGCTCGCCGGGTTTACCGCTGTAGCGATCGTTGGCGCACCGGCCGCCTCAGCCGCAGTCAGTCAGTCCTGCGGCGCCAGCGGGGGAGGAACCATCTGCGAGTCGCCCGGAAACGTCCAGATCAACGACTCGCCCGGCGGGGTCCAGTTCTATCCCTACGGCGGCGAGGCGTTCCTACTGGGCGGCTATGGCGGCTATCACGGCGGCGGCGATCACGGAGGACACCGGTAGAGCACCGGATCGCCCGGCCTTTCGGCGCGTCTGGCCGCTATCAGTGTCCACTCGCCGAGCGATGGAGAACTCTGCGAATGGAGTCCGGGGACAGGTCTGACTTCGGCACGAACGCAAGGGCCGGACTCGTCGCGATGATGTCGGCGAACTCTTGTCCCGAATGAGTCGAGGTCAGGATCACCTGCGTCGAGGACGGCCCGCCCGCGAGCTCCTCAGCCAAATCGAATCCGCTTTCGTCTCCCAGATTGATGTCCACGACGGTCACGTCCGGCCGCAACCGGGCGACACAACTCAGGGCCTCCGCGATCGTCGACGCGACGCCGACCACCGCGACACCGTGATAGCCGAGGAAGTTGGCGGCGGCGTCGAGAAAGCCGGCGTTGTCATCGACGATGACGCAGCGCAATGGCTCAACTTCGGACTGCATCACAACAGCCTGACTCAGAGACACTCAGAATGCATTGCAGATAGCGGTAACTCGACAGGTGCGCTCAACGCGCCTCCAGATAAGTGATCACCGCTCGCACCCGACGGTGATCTTCGTCGGTCTCGGGGAGATTGAGCTTCAACAGGATTGATCGCACATGCTTTTCCACTGTCCCCTCGGTCACCCACAGGTTTCGTGCGATGCCCGCGTTGGAGCGCCCCTCTGCCATCAAAGCCAGCACCTCATGCTCACGTGGACTCAGCACCCCCAACGGATCATCCCGCCGACGTGTCGATACCAGTTCCTGGACGAGGCTGGGGTCGAGCACCGCGCCGCCCTTGGTGATCCTCACCAGACCGTCGATGAACTCCTCAACATCCGTGACGCGGCTCTTGAGCAGGTAGCCGATCTTGTGCCCGCTGGCCAACAGATCCATTGCGTGTTCGACGTCGACATGCGCCGACAAGACCAGAATCGCCGTGTCGGGCAGTTCCTCGCGGATGGTCCGGGCAGCGGCAAGACCTTCGGTGGTCCCGGTCGGCGGCATACGGATATCGACGACGACCACGTCGGGACGCCACGTCCGCACCTGTGAAAGCAGCTCTACGCCATCACCTGCCTGCGCGACCACGTCGAAGCCCGACCTGGTCAGCAGGCTGGCCAGGCCCTCGCGCAACAACACGTCATCATCGGCGACGATCACACGTGGGCCGTCTGCCGTCGAACCTCCGGCACTGTCGCGACTATTTCCCGTGTCCACCTGCATGCCAATCGCGTCCCTCCGGCCAACGGTTACGCACAATCGTGCACCCCCGAGCCCCCGATAGCACCCGGCGAAGCCCATTCTCCTGCTACCCGGTATATCCGCACTGAGGCTGACACCCACGACAGTTTGACGTTAACCCCGCATCACCACCAGATACCGGAGAACACTATTGCTTTCAGGGAGCAAGCCGATTCGGGCAGGAGCCCCCTCGCCGTTGGCGCGTGGGCGAAGCGAGGTATGCGTGCGATGACACCGAACGAGTGGCCGATCGATCGGATCCTGGCGTGGGCCGGGCAGAAGCGGCCACGCCTCGCGACGATCCTGGCGCGCCCCAGCCCACCGCTGTGGCTGGGAATCATCGTTGCCACGGCATTGATCGCAGCCGAGACCGTCCTCGTACAGTTGCTCGGTCATATCGGACCTCGCATGACCTTCGGCGCGGTGTACCTGCTCGGCGTACTTGTGATCTCATTCGCCTGGGGAATCGGTCTCGCAGTGGCAACCACGCTTGTCAGTGCGGTGGTCTATCTGGAAATCCACCTCGTCCCCGGCGATGGGCTACTACCGGACGAACTGCCGAACCTTGTTGCACTTGCGGTGTTCGTGCCCATCGCATTATTGGCGAATGTCTTGGGCGCCCAGGCTCGGCTGCGTGCCATCGAAGCCCAGCGAGCCGCAGATCGGGTCAGCGAGTTGGCGCGGCGGCAGGCTGCCCTGCGCCGGATTGCCACACTGGTCGCCCAAGGTGTCTCACCAAACGAGATCTTCGCCGCAGTCGCCGACGAGGTGGCCAATGCGTTGGAGGTGGGTAACGCCACCCTGTTCCGCTACCTCGACTCCGACATGGGCGAGATCGTGGCCGCCCACACTGAGGGCCCGACGAGAATGCCGATCGGCGCACGGCTGCCCCTGGCGGGCGACAACATCGCGGCGCTCGTGCAACGCACAGGCGCGGTCGCCCGAATGAACACCCATGAAGGCGCCGCTGGTTCGCTGGCCGAGCTGATCCGGGATCTCGGTCTCGTCTCCGGAGTCGGGGCACCGATCGTCGTCGACGGTCGGCTGTGGGGAGCTGCGATCGTCGGATTCTCGCGACCCGAACCTCCGCGGGCCGACACCGAGGAGCGCCTGACGGATTTCGCCGAGTTGGTCGCCACGGCGGTCGCCAATGCCGAAGCACATGGTGAGCTGATCGCCTCACGCGCCCGCATCGTGGCTGCCGGCGACGAGGCGAGGCGGCGCATCGAGCGCGACCTGCATGACGGCGCACAACAGCGCCTTGTCGCGCTGGGACTGCAGATTCGGTCACTTCAGGCCTCGCTGCCGCCGGGGAGTGACGTAGTCAACCAGCTCGGCGCCGTCAGTGACGGACTCGTTGCGGCGAGTGACGAGCTGCGGCAGATTTCACACGGCATCCATCCGGCGGTGTTGTCTCACGGGGGTCTGCGCCCCGCCTTGCGGGCCCTTCGCCGCAGTTCGGTTACACCGGTTGAGCTCAGTGTCGACGTCGGGCAACGCCTACCCGAATCTGTTGAGGTGGCAGCCTATTACGTGGTCGCAGAAGCGCTGACGAACGCGGCCAAACACGCCTGCGCATCGCAGGTCACCGTCACCGTCGACACCGATGACCAGCAGTTGCGCCTGTCGGTGGCCGATGATGGGGTGGGCGGCGCTACTCTCGGCCGTGGATCCGGTCTCATCGGACTCAAAGACCGGGTGGAGGCTCTGGGCGGCCATCTCGACATCTCCAGCCCGGATCACGCCGGAACCACACTTTCCGCGCAGATTCCGTACACCACCGTCCGACGGTGAGCGTGTTTTCCTGCCTCCCGGTATCGGACCATTCCCACTACCCTGCCTCGAAGAGGTGGGCCTAGCTGCGAGGACATCAGTCCACCGCGGGCGCATCATCCAGGAATGACGCTCACCGCACGCCATGGACCCTCAACCCACGACTCGTTGAATCAACTGTCCAACAAGATAATTCGAGTGATCCCTGCAGGCACTGCCAGCTTGGGTGAATGGCGCGGGTGCTCGATACGAGACCTGTTGCTGATCGCGTTGACATTCGCGTCGGGGACGGTCGACGCCATCAGCTACTTCGGCCTGGGCAAGATCTTCTCGGCCTTCATGACGGGCAATCTCGTGTTCCTCGGATTCGGAATCGCGGACATCGGCGGCCCGGATGTACCGGTCGCCATCGCACTGGTGGCATTTGCCGTCGGATCGTTTGTCGGCCTGCGATTCGCGGCAGGCCGCCCCGGCGAAGCGGGACTCTGGCCGCACCGGATGTCTACGCTGCTGGCGCTCGTTGCCATGTCTGAGGCTGTGTTTCTCATCATCTGGCGCGCGAATTCCGGACACCCGTCACCGCACGCCACCTATGTGCTCATCATGCTGTCGGCCCTGGCCATGGGGGTTCAGACGGCAGCAGTTCGATCGCTCGGCGTTCTGGGGGTTTTCACCACGGCAGGGACCTTCACCCTGGTCGCGCTCACGGGGGTGGTCGCCGGGACCCGGGCACGGTCCGAGCTACCCCGATTGGCCGGCGTCCTGATCGGTCTGATCGCGGGCGCCATGGCCGGTGGATTGCTCTTTGAACATGCCCGCAGTTGCGCACCCGTGCTACCGCTCGTGGTTACCGTCCTCGTGATCGCTGCGGGCAAGGTGTTTGCGGCCCACCTGACATCAGATGCCTCGGCTGGCTAGGACTGTTCGATTGGTGACGCCTTGACGACTGTTCCGGGCTGGTGCGATTGGGCTTGGCGCTCCGCGGAGCCATCGTCGGCTCGGCACAATTTCCAGCTACCGGGAAGCACCAACGGATGCCAGCGGTGACGACATGGCCTTGTTGCGGTGCAACTCTGGAAATTGCAAAGAACGCTGGCACTTTCGAAGGAGTGCGGAGATGAAGACCTCATTGAGATGCCTCACGTCTGCCCTTGCGGCCGGCACGACCGCCATAGCTATTGCTGCCGCTGCCCCCGCAGCTGCAGCGGAGCCGGCTCCGGCGGCCACGGGCGCCACTGTCCTCGCGGCCGGCTGGCACGGCGGCGGGCATGGCGGCGGCTGGCATGGCGGCGGCTGGCACGGTGACCGAGGCGGGGGCCCCGGCTGGTGGCCGTGGGGCTGGTACCGATAGCGGAATCTGCCGAAGAGCAGCCGAGCCCCTCCGCTACTGCGGCATCGCCGACTCGACGACCGTCAGCTTGTCGGAAAGTCCTGCCACCCTGCGGATCTCGCGGAACTCCTCGATCATCCCGTCGGTGACCTCGTGAGGATCGTCGACGGTGGCATCGTCGGAGAGCACCGAGATGTTGAGTTGGTCGACATAGCTCCACACCGTGATGTTGAGCCCGCTGCCGGTGGTGATCGGCCCCACCGAATAGATCTCGGTGACCGTGGCACCGCCGACCTTGCCGCGTTCCCGTGGACCCGGCACGTTGGAGATGTTGAGGTTGAGCACCTTGTTCTGACCGTCCTGATGGGACAGCCACTTGAACATCGCCTCCACCGGGGCCGGCGGCATGTACGCAGCCCAGCGGGCGATCAGTTCGGGACCGATCAGCTGATGGCTTTCCTTGGCCAGGGCGGCAGCGTCGTGCGCCTGGCGCACCCGCTCAGCGGTATCGGCGACGTCCACCGGCAGCGCCACCAGCACGCCGCTGAACCGATTGCCCGAGATGCGATCCGGTGAGAAGTCGAAACTCATCGGCACCGACGCCAGCAGCGGATGGTCGGCCTTGCCGTCGTACTTGAGCGACAACGTACGCAGTGCTCCCGACGACATCGCCAGCACCAGGTCGTTGATCGTCACCCCGAGCTTCTTGCTCGTCTCCTTGACATCGGCCAATGCCAGTGTGGCCGTGGCGAAGAGTCGCTTTTCATCGAGGATGTGGTTCATGAAGCTGGGCGGCGGTGTGAAGGGCCGGGTCAGCTCGGGCGACAACTTGCGGCTGCTGCGTCGAACCCGCCCGAACCCCTTGGCCGTGTAACGCATGGTCCCGGGCAACCGGCCGAGCTGGCGCATGTGATCGGCGAATGCCGAGCGCACCAGTTCGGTCTTGGTGGGCGCAGGATCGGTGACATACGACTCGTCGTCGGGACCCGGGCCGTCGCGCAGGTCCATCCCGCGGGCCAGCAGATTCGCCGAGGCGACCCCGTCGGCCAGCGCGTGGTGAATCTTGCCGACCACCGCGATACGCCCGTTGGCCAGGCCCTCGACGAAGTACATCTCCCACAACGGCCGGCTGCGGTCCAACGAGGTACTGCCGATCTGGCCGATGGCCTCGTCGAGTTCGCGGCGCCCGCCCGGGGCGCGTACCCGCCACGGCCGGACGTGGTACTCCAGGTCGACGTCGCAGTTCTCCCGCCACATCGGGTGATGGAACTTGAACGGTATGTCGACGAGCTGATAGCGGAACGGGTCCAGCTTGTGCAGCCGTCCGCGGATCACCTCCCGGAATTCGTCGATTCCGAAGGTCCGGTCCCCCATGTCGTCGAGCGCGATGACCGCGATCTTCAACGTGTGCATGTGCACGTTGGGTGTCTCTGTATAAAGCAGGAACGCGTCCCACCCACTCAACCGCTTCACGGTGTCCTCCCCAGGTGTGGAAACGTCTATATGACTGCTTTAGCCTCGCCCATCGCCCGGTTTCGGTGAATTTGGCTGAGGAACAAGCCGATTGCGGTGGCCATCGCCCCGGTTCTGGCCCCGTCGGTCATGTCGAAGGCGTGTCCGGCGCCGGGCAGCTCAATGTAGCTCACCACTGCCCGCGAGACGGCCTTGAGCTTGTCGACGAAACTGCGGGCCTGCGCCACTGGGATGACGCTGTCACCGGTGCCGTGGATGACCAGGAACGGTGGCGCGTCGGGATGGACCCGGGCGATCGGTGAGGCCTCCCGGAAGATCTCCGGATGGCGATCGATCTTGCGGCCCACCACGATCCGTTCGAGGAAGTCGACGAACCGGACCCGCTCCTCGGTGGAGCGGTCCTCCCAGTCGTAGCGCCCGTAGATGCCCACCACGGCGTCGACTGAAGTGTCGGCCCCGTCGGGCAGATTCCCCTGCAGGTCCGGGTCGTTGGGGGTGAGGCCGGCAAGTGCGGCGAGGTGACCACCGGCCGAGCAGCCCGCGACGGCGACGAAGTTGCGGTCGCCACCGAACTTGTCGACATTGGCCCGCGCCCAGGCGATTGCGGCCTTGACGTCGGTGATGTGCCGGGGCCAGCGGTGATGCGGCGCCACCCGGTAGTCGATCGACAGACATACCCAACCCTGCTGGGCCAGATGTGACATCAGCGCGTAGCCCTGCAGGATCCGGCCGCCGTGCACCCAGCCACCGCCCGGCACGAACAGCAGCACCGGCGCCGGCTCGGAGGGCAGGTGCTTGGGCCGCCACACATCGAGCAACTGGGCCGGGTCGTCGCCGTAGCGGACCGAAGTGCGGTACACGTCGCGCCGGTATTCCATGGTGTGCCACAAGGGCGGCATGTTGTCCGGGGCCGGCCAGTCGATCGCCAGGTCAGCGGGCGAGACCACCCCGCGCAGCGCCTCCTGCGCGACAGCGTTGGTCTGCTCCCGCTCCGCCTTGCGGAGCTCGCTGTCGTCCGGGGCGAACCAGGACTTCGCCGAGGAAGAGACGAATTCAGGCAGGTGGCGGAATCCCCACACACTCATCGCAGTGAGGGCGCCGAGCGGTTCCAGGTGCTTACCCACGACTGGTAGCGAAGTTGATGCCACGCTCAGCGCCAGCATGTGGTCGGCAGGCTTGGCATGCAGCAACCATCGAGCTCGATCAGCGAGCGTCGGTGCGGGGTACCGGTTATCCGGTCGTGCCGTCATTGCGCGAGCGTACCCCGCAGCGGATTGACGGACGGGACAACTTCGCCGACTTGTTCACCCCGCCGCTCAAATGTGACCTGCATCACGTCGACGTACCCGTGGCACCCCCGTTAGCTTCGCTAAACATGACTAAGTCTGCGCTGGCCATCACCGAAGAGCACCAGGATCTCGCCGACGCGGCGTTGGGCCAGCTGAACCGGCTCGACAGCCGCGCGGCCGCCCGCGCCACGCTTGAGAACGCCGGCACCTACCCCGATGAGATCTGGTCTGCCGGTGCCGAACTCGGCTGGAACGGGCTGGCCATCTCCGAGGAATACGGCGGTTCCGGCTTCGGCCTGCCCGAACTTGCGGTGGTTGCCGAGGTCGCCGGCCGAGAACTGTCCCCGGGCCCGTTCCTGCCGACCGTGTCAGCCTCCGTGGTCATCGACCGCTACGCCCCGGATACCGTTCGGGCCGAACTACTTCCGGGCCTGGCCAGCGGGGCCACCGTGGCAGCCCTGGGGCTCGCCGGCTCGGTGAGCGTCGGCGCCGATGGACTTCTCGGCGGGCAGGCGCGCGCCGTACTCGGCGCTCCCGACGCCCAGGTACTCGTGCTGGCCGCCGGTGACGACGTCGTCGTCCTGGATGCCACAGCCGACGGAATCACCGTCACCGCAGAGGATTCCCTCGACACCACCCGCAGCATCGGCGCGGTGGATCTACGGGCGGTGGCCGTCGACGAAAGCCGGATCCTGCGTGGTGCCGCGCGGGCCGCCCGGACGGTGTTCCGCATCCTCGGTTCCGCGGAAGCGGTCGGGGTTTCCTGGGCGGCGCTCGACATGGCCGTCGAATACGCGAAGGTGCGCGAGCAGTTCGGGCGCACCATCGGCACCTTCCAGGCCGTCAAGCACCACGCGGCCAACATGCTCGTCGACGCCGAACAGACCACCGCGGCGGTCTGGGAC
Organism: Mycobacterium sp. DL99; assembly: GCF_004762045.1. Lineage (GTDB taxonomy): Bacteria > Actinomycetota > Actinomycetes > Mycobacteriales > Mycobacteriaceae > Mycobacterium. The sequence goes on along the minus strand of NZ_SJOM01000007.1, from coordinate 258,976 downwards.
GCCGCCCGCGCAGACAACCTCGACGGCGCCTGGTTCGCCGCCGCGGTGGCCACGGCCCACGCCATCCGGGCCCAGATCTTCTGTGCGCAGACCAACGTTCAACTCCACGGCGGAATCGCGTTCACCTGGGAGCACGACGCACACCTCTACCTGCGCCGCGCCCGCACGCTGGCCGCGGTACTCGGTGACGGCGCCGATCCCCTGGTCGACGTCGTCGACGGGCAACGCAGCGGACTGGCACACGGGGCGTCGTTCGCGCTACCGGAAGAGGCCGAGCAGTACCGGCAAGACGCGCGCGACGCCGCGGCCGCGGTCCGCGCCCTGCCCGAGGACAAACGCCGCGACTACCTGGTGGACTCCGGCTACCTGGTGCCGCACTGGCCCAAGCCGTGGGGCCGGGCCGCGAATGTGTTGGAACAGTTGGTGATCGAAGAGGAATTCACGGACGTCGAACGGGCCGACATGGGCATCACCGGCTGGGTCACCCTGACCATCGCCCAGGCCGGTACCGACGATCAGCGCGAGCGCTGGGTGGAGCCCGTGCTGCGCGGGCAGGTCATGTGGTGCCAGCTGTTCTCCGAGCCGGGCGCGGGTTCGGACGCGGCCGCGGTGCGCACCGCGGCCAAGAAGGTCGACGGCGGATGGCGGGTCACCGGCCAGAAGGTGTGGACCAGCCTCGCCCAACATTGCCAGTGGGGCCTGGCCACGGTGCGCACAGATCCCGACGCACCCAAGCACGCCGGTGTCACCATGATGGCGATCGACATGAAATCCCCTGGGGTGACGGTGAATCCGTTGCGCGGCCTGACCGGTGACGCACATTTCAACGAGGTGTTCTTCGACGATGTCTTCGTTCCGGACACCGATGTGGTCGGCGACGTGAACCGGGGTTGGCTGGTCGCCCGGGCCACCCTCGGCAACGAGCGCATCTCGATCGGCGGCGGTTCGGCGGCGCCGACCGGATTCGACGCCGACGAACTGGTGGCCCTGATCGACGCGGATCCCGACGGGGCCCGCTACGTACGCCGCGCCGGTGAGGTGATCGCCGTCGGCCACACCCTCCGTCTGCTGAATCTGCGCCGGGTCAGCCGGGCCATCGCCGGGACCGAGCCCGGTCCCGAGGGCAACGTCACCAAGCTGCTGGTGGCCGAGCATTCCCAGCATCTGACCGAACTGGGCATGGACCTGGTCGGCTCTGCCGGGGTCACCGGCCAGACACCGAAACTGACCCGGGCCTATCTCGGCAACCGGGCCATGACGATCGCCGGCGGAACGTCGGAGATCACCCGCAACACCATTGCCGAACGCATCCTCGGCCTGCCCCGCGACCCGCTGCTCAAGTAGGTTCCCCGAGCACCGCGAGCGTGCGTGTTTGCGCCTCGACACACCGTGTCAGGACGACACATTGCGCGCGTTCGCGATACGGCTGCTCAGTTGCGACGGCCTACACCGTCGGCACAGTGCCGCCGTCGACCACCACATCGGCACCCACGATCGAGGATGCGGCGTCGGACACCAGGAACCCGACCACCTCGGCGACTTCGGCAGGCCGGGCCGGCCTCCCCAGCGGAATACCACCGAGCGCGGACATCAACGATTCGAGTGCCTCCTCGCGGGATCCGTCGGCGGCTGTGGCGATGCGATCGATCAACGCCTCGGCTGCCGTGGTCTGAATGAATCCCGGGGATACGGTATTGACCCGAATACCCTTGGGCGCCAACTCATTGGCCAGCCCCTTGCTATAGGCCCGCAGGGCAGCCTTTGCCGCGGCATACCCCAGGGTGCCGTCGTACAGCGGCATCCGACTCTGAATCGACCCGATATGCACCACCGCGCCCGAGGCGGCTTCGATCATCATCGGCAGCAGTGCCCGGTCGAGCCGAACCGCCGCCAACAGGTTCAGGTTGAGCTCGTCGGCCCAGTCCTGATCGCATAGCGCCGCGAAACCTCCGGGTGGCGCCCCGGAGCCGCCCGCTGTGTGCACCAGGATCTGGGCACCGCCATTCCGGCGAACATGAGAAGCCAGATCGGCGACATCGGTCACCGAGGTGAGGTCCGCGGCGACGAAATCATCTGCTGCCAGGACGCCGTCGCCGTGGTGACGCGCCACTGCGGTCACGTGCGCACCGGCAGCCCGCAGCCGGGCGACGATCGCCGCACCGGCACCCTTGGTGCCGCCGGTGACCACCGCGCGCCGCCCCTGCAACGTGCTCATGCGTCGGCCCGAAATACCGGCCAGCACAATGTGGTCAGCCATTCCGTGGAATCGTCTGTGTCCCAAGCGAATCGCTCGTAGTACTCACGCAGCGGGCCCTCGACACTGATTTCGTGGCGGTTCGCGTACTCGCCGAGAGCGCTGTAGGCCAGGTCGACGTCGTCATGCGATCCGCGGTGACGCATGACCGCGAGCTCGGCCGCCGGGATGACGACGTCCTGCACGCGCCCGGCCGGCCGCACACCGCGTTCGACGGGAATGAACACGGTTGCGGTGCCGTGATCGTGGGCGAAGATGTCGAAGTCGAACAGAGCCGCGGGCGCACCGGCAGCCCCCGAGTTCGCATTTGCGGCGACCGTTGCCCGTAGTTCACCCATGGCGCCATGCCACCAAGGCAACAGATCGTCGCGGTCGACGGTCGCGGTGATCGCTGCGGCCGAGGTCGCCGCGACACTGATGTGCTCGATAGCCGCGGCTGCTGAATTCCCCCCGGGACGTTCGAGGATCGCGCGCAGGGATTCGACGGCGCCGCGGGTCTCGGCTAGTTGGTCCTCCAACCGTTGCAGGTGACCGCTGATCAGCCTGTTGCGGTCGGCGGGGGCGGACGCCAGCACCGCTCGCACATCGGCAATGGGCATGCCCAGCTGACGGAGCCGGCGCACCACCTGCGCCGTCGGCACCTGGTCGGCGACGTAGTACCGGTACCCGGTGCTCGAATCGATACGGTCCGGCTCGAGCAGTCCGACCTCGTGATAGTGCCGCAGCGTCTTGACCGACAGCTGCGTCATTCGGGAGAAATCTCCGATGGACAGATCGATCGTCATGAGGTCAGTGTGAAGGCTCCCCCAGGGGGAGACTCAAGGTTCGGTGTCGGCCTTGACCCTCCGCTTACCGACGGGTCGATGCTGTCGGCATGTCCATTGAACAGATGTGTGAAATACCCGCCGCGGCGCGCCGTTACGTCGACGCCGTCAATGCCTTCGATGTCGAAGCGGTCCTGGCCGCTCTCACTCCTGACGCGCTGGTCCACGACAACCAGCGCGAGTTCACCACTCCAGACGCCATCCGCGCCTGGGTGCGCGACGAGATCGTTGGTGATCGAGTCACCATGCAGGTCATCGAGGTGGTGGAGCGGTCCGGGGTAACGGTGCTGCGAGCCCGTTATGACGGCGACTACGACAAGACAAATCTGCCCGAGGAGTTGATCCTCACCAACTACATCGTGACCCGCGAGGACCTGATCGCCGCGTTGTTCACCGTGTTCAACAAGTCCTGACGAACCCGGCACGGCGACATCGAATTGCCCGTCGTGACCCTTCACGACGTTAGTGCCAGGCAATATCGACGTCTTACCAGCGGTCTGGCGGTTTTTTCCACACCACCGAGATCACCGGGTAGAACTGTGGGGGTGACGACCGCCACCCCGCCCAGCTTCCATCCGGACCTCGAACGCATCGCCCGCTTCATCCCACGTCAGCTGGTGACCAGGCGTTCCCTGCCGCTGCTGCAGCGTCTGACGGCGTTGCAGAACCGGCAGACACCCGAGGACGTCGAGGTGCTCACGTTGAGCTCCGGTGTCGGGGTGCGCCTGTTCCGGCCGACCGGGGTGGCCGAACCGACGCCGGCCCTGTTGTGGATCCACGGTGGCGGCTACGTGCTGGGCAGCCCGGCGCAGGACGATGCCCTGTGCCGCCGCTTCGCCAGGGAACTCGGCGCCACGGTGGCGGCCGTCAAGTACCGACTGGCGCCGCAGAACCCCTACCCGGCCGGGTTGGAGGACTGCTACGAGGCGCTGAAATGGCTCGCGGCACTGCCCGCAGTCGATTCGTCACGGGTCGCGGTCGCCGGTGCCAGCGCAGGCGGTGGGTTGGCCGCCGCCCTCGCCCTGCTTGCCCGCGATCGCGGCGAGGTATCGCTGGCCGCACAGATACTCGTCTACCCGATGCTCGACGACAGGTCGGTGGGCCCGGAGTTGGAGAATCCCGGCCACCGGCTGTGGACCCAGGGCAGCAACAAGTTCGGCTGGTCGGCCTACCTCGGCGGAGCCGATCCGGCCGTCGCCGTGCCGGGCCGCCGCGTCGATCTAGCCGGGCTGCCGCCGGCCTGGATCGGTGTCGGAACCCTGGACCTTTTCCACGACGAGGACATGGCCTACGCCGAACGCCTGCGCGCCGCCGGGGTCCAATGCCAGGTGGAAGAGGTGTACGGAGCGTTCCACGGGTTTGACCAGATCGCGGCGAAAACACCGGTGGCCCAAGCCTTCATGGCCAGCCAGTGTGCGAATCTACGCGCCGCGTTTGGCTGATTCACGCTGGTGCCGCAGATACCGGCAGGCGCGTTCCAACAGGCAGCGGTCGGCGACCGACAGGCCCTTGGCCCTGGGGACCAGACCCGAGACGATCCTGGCGAACCGAACACACAACTGCTCGGCGGTCATGCCGAACTCCAGCCAGACGTCGTCCTCGCGCGGACCCCCATAGGGAGCCCACGCGAGGACGAACTTCAAGAGCACGCGTTCGAAGGAGTCCATCTACCGGCCTGGTCGCTGATCAGTCGCGGATGACGTGCGCCTCGAACAGCTTCAGTCGCGGACAACGTTGTCCTCGAACACGATCCGTCCGATCAACTCGTAGCGGCGCGGATCGCGCAGCTTGAAGTAGGTGGCCATGCCCGCGCCCAGGACGAAGATTCCCACCACGATCCACGGCGTCAGCTTGAACAGCAGCGCGCCGGAAGCCGTCCCGGCAGCTGCATCTTTGTGCTCCCACAGCAGGTACACGACGTAGAGCATGCCGATCCCGCCGAGACCGGGGGCGACCAGCGTCTTGAACCAGTGCTTGGACACCGGGTGGTTCTTGCGGATGTGGAAGTAGCTGATTACCGAGAAGGCGCACAGCGACTGCACGATCAGGATCGCCATCGTGCCCAGGATCGCCAGCAGCGTGTACATGTGCACATAGGGGTCCATGCCGGCGAACAAGAAGGACAGGATAATCACCAACGTGATGCCGCTCTGCACGAACGAGGCGATGTGCGGCGATCCGTGGGTGGGATGCGTGGCGCCCAAGGTCTTCTGCAGGTTCTTGGACAGACCTTCACGTCCGAGTGCGTACAGATACCGCGAGGCGCAGTTATGGAACGCCATCCCGCAGGCGAATGACCCGCTGACCAGCAGCACGTTGAACACCGTGATCGCCCACTCGCCATAGGCATCGCGCACCGGGCCGAAGAAGATCTCGGAGGACGTCGAGGAATCCTGCGCGAGTTCCACGGCCCGCTCCGGGCCGGTGCCCGCGATGGCCATCCAGGACACGAAGACGTAGAACAGGCCGACGCCGACGACACTCAGCATGGTGGCCCGGGGGATGATCTTCTTCGGGTTGCGCGACTCCTCGCCGTACATGGCGGTCGATTCGAACCCGACCCACGACCAGAAAGCGAAGAACAGACCCAAACCTGCACTGGCACCGGCGATTCCAGCAGCGGGCGAGAACGCACCGATGGGGTTGACGATCTCGGCCGCCGCGAAACCCTGTGGACCGCCGCCCTTGAACAGCACCGCCACCGCACCGAGCGCCAGCATGACGATCTCGGTCACCAGGAACACGCCGAGCACCTTGGCGGTCAGGTTGACGTCGAAGTAGGTCAGGATCGCGTTGACCGCCAGCATCAGCAGCGCCGGGATTATCCAGTGAATATGGACGCCCAGCTGGGATTGCATGAAGTTCTGGAAGAAGAACGAGAAGATCCCGATCAGCGAGGCCTCGAACACCACATAGGCCATGGTGATCAGTCCACCGCTGGCCATCCCGACGATGCGGCCGAGGCCGTGGGAGATGTAGCCGTAGAAGGCGCCGGTGGTGGTGATGTGCTTGGCCATGGTCGCGTAGCCCACGGCGAAGAGGCCGAGGACGATGGTCGCCACGATGTAGCCGGCGGGCGCGTGAGAACCATTTCCGAAGCCGACAGCGATCGGAACGTTGCCGACCATTGCGGTGATCGGTGCGGCAGTCGCTACCGCCATGAAGATCACGCCGACGGTGCCGACGGCGTTGCGTTTCAGTCGTTGGACATCTTGAGCTGCAGTTTCGCTCTGAGCGACAACTTGATCGGTCATCTAGCGGGATACCTTCCAGGTAACAGTGGATGCTCGATGTGGCCTGGGCCACAGTGCGAACCTAAGGCATATTGGCACGACCAAAACCGGTTGGCAAGCGTTATCGGCAACCATTGACATAAATGGTTGCGACCGTTTACGGTGAGGGCCATCACAGCTACCGCATAGCTGAAGAGGGAGCCGCATGTACGACTACGGCACGTTCACGTTCGAATCCAAAGCCGAAGTGCTGGATAAGGCGAAGACGTTCTGGAATCCAGACAAGACACAGTTCTGGACTGATACCGGTGTCGATCTGGTGATCGACCGCCGCGAGGGATATTTCCTGTGGGATATGGGCGGCCGCCGCCTGATCGATCTGCACCTCAACGGTGGCACCTACAACCTCGGGCACCGCAATCCCGAAGTGATGCAGGCGATCACCGAGGGCATGGAGCATTTCGACGTCGGCAACCACCACTTCCCGTCGGTAGCCCGCACCGCCCTGGCACAGCGCCTGGTCGAGACCGCACCGGCGTCGATCACGAAGGTGGCGTACGGGTCCGGCGGCGGTGAGGCGATCGACATCGCGCTCAAGAGCGCCCGGCACGCCACCAAACGCCGCAAGATCGTCTCGATCGTCAAGGCCTACCACGGCCACACCGGCCTGGCCGTGGCCACCGGCGACGACCGGTTCGCCAAGTTCTTCCTGGCCGACCAGCCCGACGAGTTCCTCCAGGTGCCGTTCAACGACATCGAGGCGATGGAACGGGTGCTGGCCCCCGGCGATGTCGCCGCGGTGATCATGGAGACCATCCCGGCCACCTACGGATTCCCGCTTCCCGCACCGGGTTACCTGGAAGCCGTCAAGGCCATCACCGAGAAGCACGGCACCCTGTACATCGCCGATGAGGTGCAGACCGGCCTCATGCGCACCGGTGAGCTGTGGTGCATCACCAAACACGGCATCGAGCCCGACATCCTGGTGACCGGCAAGGGTCTGTCCGGTGGCATGTACCCGATCACCGCGGCCCTGCTCAGCGATCGCGCCGCGAAGTGGCTCGATGAGGACGGCTTCGGCCACATCTCCACCTTCGGCGGCGCCGAGCTGGGCTGCGTCGCCGCGCTCAAGACGCTCGAGATCTCCACCCGGCCTGAAGTGCGCTCAATGGTGCACTACATCGCCGACATCTTCGACCACGGGCTGCAGCGCATCCAGGCCGACCATCCGGACTGGTTCGTCGGCATCCGGCAGAACGGTGTGGTGATCGGTCTGGAGTTCGACCATCCCGAAGGCGCCAAGTTCGTGATGCGCGAACTCTACGAGAACGGAGTGTGGGCGATCTTCTCGACGCTGGATCCCCGTGTCCTGCAGTTCAAACCGGGTCTCCTGCTCTCGCGCGAACTCTGCGAGGACGTCCTGGACCGCCTCGCCGTCGCGGTGGCCAGGGCCGAGACCGTCGTGAGAGGACGTAAAGCATCATGACCAGTACCGCACAGGCCGGCCACATGCTGGAACGGGCCGGTTGGGCCGCGGCAGCGTACGCCGACTACGACGCGGCGGCGGTGAACAACATCGTCAACGCGGTGGCCGACGCCGCCTACGCGGCAGCCGAACGGTTCGCCGCCGAGGCCGTGGCCGAGACCGGGATGGGCGTGGTGGCCGACAAGGTCACCAAGAACCGGGCCTGCTCACGCGGGATCGTCGACTACTACCGAGGCGAGGACTATGTATCGCCGCGCGTCGACGAGGCCCGCAAGATCATCGAGCTGCCCCGGCCCGCGGGCGTGGTGCTGGCGTTGACGCCGACCACCAATCCCGTTGCCACGGTGTACTTCAAGGTGATCCTGGCCCTGATGACCCGCAACGCCGTCGTCGTCGCCCCGCACCCGCGGGCCAAGCAATGCTCGGCCGATGCGGCCCGGCTGCTTGCCGAGGCCGCGGTGGCGGCCGGCGCCCCCGACGGCATCGTCCAGGTGGTCGAGGAACCGTCCATCCCGCTGGTACAGGCGCTGATGGCCGACGAGCGCACCGATGTCATCGTGGCGACCGGGGGCACCGGCGTCGTTCGTGCGGCGTACTCGTCCGGCAACCCCGCACTCGGTGTCGGGCCGGGCAATGTCCCAGTGTTCGTCGAAGCCAGCGCGGACATCAACGCCGCGGCCAAGCGCATCGTGGACAGCAAGGCGTTCGACAATTCGGTGCTGTGCACCAACGAATCCGTCCTGATCGCCGAGGACGCGATCGCGAGCAAGCTCAACGGTGCACTGACCCGCGCCGGCGCGCACATCCTCGATGAGGACGGCGCACGGCGCCTGCGGGCCTACATGTTCACCGACGGGCACCTCAACACCGACGTGGTGGGCCGCGATGCCGCCTGGATCGCGGGGCAGGCCGGGCTGCGGGTCACCGCCAAGACCCGGGTGCTGATCGCGCCGTTCAACGACGTGATCTCCGAGGAGATGCTGGCCCACGAGAAGCTGTCCCCGGTGCTCGGCATGACCACCGCGGCCGACGCCGCGCGTGGTATCCGCGCCGCCCGGGCGGTGGTGCGGATCGGCGGGGCCGGTCACTCGGCGGCGATCCACAGCGAGAATCCCTCGGTGATCACCGATTTCGCCGCTCAGGTACCGGTGCTGCGGGTGTCGGTCAACGTGGGCAACAGCACCGGCAGTTCCGGGCTGGACACCAACCTGGCGCCGTCGATGACCATCGGCACCGGGTTCGTCGGGCGCAGCTCGATCGGGGAGAACCTGCAACCGCAGAACCTGATCAACTGGGCCCGCATCGCCTACAACAGCGATTCCGCTGTGCCCATGGGCAATTTCGCGGGTATCAATCCGTGGCACTCACCGGCCGGACCGGTGCCGGAGTATCCGCGCGCCTCCAATGACCGTCACGGTGCGCCTGTCACGCCCCGCCGGCCGTACCCGACTGCCAACCGGTCGTCGGATCTCGGACTGGACGCACTGCGGGCCGAACTGCGTGCGCTGGTCGCCGAAGAACTCGCACAACTGATCAAGAGGTAGGGCTGTGGCTGAACTTCGTTCCTTCATCTTCATCGACCGGCTGCAACCGCAGACCATGTCGTATCTGGGCACCTGGATCAAAGGTGCTCTTCCCCGTGCCAACCAGGCCGCCCAGATCATCGAGGTGGCACCCGGCCTCGACATCGAGGGCGTCACCGATGTCGCGCTCAAGCATGCCGAGGTCAAGGCTGGAATCCTGGTGGTAGAGCGGCAATTCGGCTACCTGGAGTTCCACGGTGAGACCGGTGCGGTCAAGGCTGCCGCCGACGCCGCGCTGGATGAGCTCGGTGGTCATACCGGAAGCGCCGTGCGGCCGAACGTGCTGGCCTCACGCATCATCTCCAGCGTCGACCACCAGCACGCATTCCTGATCAACCGCAACAAGATCGGTTCGATGGTGCTGCCGGGTGAATCGCTGTTCGTGCTCGAGGTGGCCCCGGCGTCCTACGCCATCCTGGCCACCAACGAGGCCGAGAAAGCCGCGGACATCAAGGTGGTCGATTTCCGGATGATCGGCGCCACGGGCCGCGTCTACCTGTCCGGTACCGAAGCCGACGTGCGTACGGCGGCCGAGGCAGCCCAGGACGCACTGGCGAGGGCCACCGCGTGAGCATCAACCGGGACGAACTGCGCGCCCTCGTGCGCGACGTGGTGCGAGAGGCGGTCCGGGATGTCGGAGCCGCCACCAAGACTCCGGGGCCGGTGGCTGTCCCCCCACCACCGGCCCCGGCTCCACCGGCACCGCCGACGGTCGCCGACCAGTTCGGTGTGGACCCCACCGGGCCCCGCGCTGTCGACGGCAAGAACCGCACCGAGACCGTGCAGTTGAGCAACGACCGAGACCTCGACAGTTTCGTCCGGAAGCTGTTGCGGCTCTTCGAAAGCCCGAAGACCAGGGCCGACCTCAAAGCGGGCCGGCTCAGCTTCCGGCTGGCGGGGTCGACCCGGTCGTCAGGCGGTGGTGCCATTCACCGCATCGAAACCGGCGCGGTGACCGAACGGCATATCGCCGACATGGCCGGCGGCACGCTCGTGCTCGGCCGCAAGGCGGTGCTCACCCCGCTGGCCCGGGAGAAGGCCCGCACCCTGGGCATCACGATTGAGAAGGAGCGCAAATGATCTCAGCGGTTGTCACCGGCAACGTGTGGTCGACCCGTCGGATCGACGGCATCCCGCCCGGCGCGTTCCTCGAGGTCGAGATCGACGGCACCGGGTCGAAGCTGATCGCCTTCGACGTCCTCGGCAGCGGAGTGGGCGAACGGGTCCTCGTGGCCCAGGGCTCCGTGGCCTCGGGCTGGTTCACCGGCACCCCACCGCCGGTTGACGCACTCATCATCGGATCCATCGACGCAAAACCCGACACCAACCCCAAGAAATAAGGAGAAACACCTATGTCCAGCAACGCAATCGGACTGATCGAGACCAAGGGCTACGTGGCTGCGCTGGCCGCTGCCGACGCCATGGTCAAGGCCGCCAACGTCACCATCACCGATCGCCAGCAGGTCGGCGACGGTCTGGTCGCCGTGATCGTCACCGGCGAGGTGGGCGCCGTCAAGGCCGCCACCGAGGCCGGCGCCGAGACCGCGTCCCAGGTGGGCGAACTGGTGAGCGTGCACGTCATCCCGCGTCCGCACAACGAGCTCGGCGCGCACTTCGCGGTCGCCAGCAAGTAGCCATGCCGACCGAAGCAGAGGAGAGCACGCGGATTCGCACCCAGATCCGCGTCTACCTGTTGGTGGAGGATCTGCAGCGCCAGTTCGCCGCCTACCTCGGAACGCCGACCCGGGCCCGGGGTTACCCCCCATACGAGGGTGAGCACGCGCTGATCGTCGAGGTGTCCCCCGCCTTGGCGATCGAGCGGGTGATCGACCTGGCCCTACGTGAGGTCCCCGGCATCCAGCCCGGAATCCTCTACGTGGAACGCCAATTCGGTGTTCTCGAGATCCACTCGGCCAACCTGGAAGATGTGCGGCGGGCCGGCGAGGCGATCCTGGCCGGCACCGGCAATAAGGCATCAGACCAGCTGCGGCCGCGGGTGCTCTACCACGACATCATCGAGAACATCACCGATCAGCACGCAGTGATCCTGAACCGCAATCGGCAGGCATCGATGATCCTGCCGGGGCAGTCTCTGCTGGTGTACGAGATGACCCCGGCGCTGTTCGCCGCGGTCGCGGCCAATGAGGCAGAGCGGGCAGCACCTGGGCTTACTGTGGTTGACGTGCAGATGATCGGTGCCGCTGGGAGGCTGTACATCGGCGGCAGCACCGCTGATGTGACCGTGGCGCGGGACCGGATCACGGCGGTGCTCGATGGTATTGAAGGACGGGATCACTGATGAGCGCCTGCGCGAAGAAGAGATTGCACTGATGAGCGCTCGCGCGAAGAGGAGAAGGCGCTGATGGTTATCACCGACGAGATCGATGTCGCCCAACTGGCGTTACGCCAGTACGACATCGGGGCGGACGCGACGTTGCGGTTGCTGAACCTGTCCGAGAATGCCACCTATCTCGTCGAGGACGCCGGCACCCAGTCCATCCTGCGGGTGCACCGGCAGAACTACCACCAGCCCCACGAGATCGAGTCGGAACTGGACTGGCTGGCAGCACTGCGGGCCGACAGCGATGTCACGGTCCCGTCAGTGCTGCCCACCCGGGACGGACGTCGCCTGGTAACCGTCAACGCCGACGGAACCGATCGCCACGCCGTGCATTTCGGCATGGTCGCCGGGGCCGAACCCGACGAGGGCACGCTGACCCTCGATGATTTCCATACGCTGGGCCGGATCACCGCTGCGCTGCACGACCATTCACAGCGGTGGGAGCGTCCGGCCGGGTTCGGCCGGTTCTCCTGGGACTGGGAGCACAGCTTGGGCGCGGCTCCCCGTTGGGGGCGCTGGCACGATGCCGAAGGCGTCGGCACGGCCGAGCAGCAGGTGCTGGAGCGCGCCCAGGCGCTGCTGCACGATCGGCTGCACGCCTACGGCACCGGCCCCGATGTCTACGGTCTGATCCACGCTGACCTGCGGCTGGCCAATCTGCTGGTCGACCCCAACCCGGCGGGAACTGCCAAGATCACGGTCATCGACTTCGATGACTGCGGATTCGGTTGGTATTTCTATGATTTCGGCACCGCGGTGTCGTTCATCGAAGATGATCCGGCACTGCCGGAATGGCAGGACGCCTGGGTGCGCGGCTACCGCACGCGACGCGACCTGCCCACCTCGGACGAGGACATGCTGGCGTCGTTCGTGCTGCTGCGCAGGCTGCTTCTGCTGGCCTGGATGGGCAGCCACAGCCACTCCAGGGAATCGGCCACCAAGGCCATCAGTTACGCCGCGGGTAGCTGTGAACTCGCCGAGCGCTACCTGCGCTCCAACGGACTCACCCTGACCTGACTCTCAAAGGAACCCAACAATGTTCGCATCGCTTCAGGGCCGCTCGGCCATCGTCACCGGCGGCAGCAAGGGCATCGGCCGCGGCATCGCCCAGACCTTCGCCAACGCCGGCGTGGACGTCCTCATCACCGGACGCAACCAGGCTGACCTCGACGAGGCCGTCGCCGCGCTCACCGACGCCCCGGGGCGGGTCAGCGCCCTTCGCGCGGATGTGACCAGCCCCGAAGACGCTCGGCAGGTGGTCAGCGCGGCCGTCGAGCGGCACGGCGGGCTGGACATCGTCTGCGCCAATGCCGGCATCTTCCCGTCCGGGCGCCTGGAGGATCTCACCCCCGACGACATCGACCAGGTCCTTGCGGTGAACTTCAAGGGCACCGTGTACATCGTGCAGGCCGCACTCGCGGCGCTGACCGCCAGTGGCCACGGACGCGTCGTCATCACGTCGTCGATCACGGGCCCGATCACCGGTTACCCCGGCTGGTCGCACTACGGCGCGTCGAAGGCCGCCCAGCTGGGCTTCCTGCGCACCGCCGCGATGGAGCTGGCCCCGAAGAAGATCACCATCAACGCCGTGCTGCCCGGCAACATCATCACCGAGGGCCTTGTCGAAATGGGCCAGGACTACATGGACCAAATGGCCTCGGCGGTGCCTGCCGGCCGACTCGGATCGGTCGCTGACATCGGTAACGCGGCGCTGTTCTTCGCCACGGACGAAGCCGCGTACGTCACCGGACAGTCGCTGGTCGTCGACGGCGGACAGATTCTTCCCGAATCTCACATGGCGATCGCTGAACTCTAGTTCAACCTGGATAGAATTGGCTGGACCAATACACGGGCAGGGGGCCGGGGTGGCAGTTCACAGCGAGGAGTTGCGCAGGCGAATCGTCGGCGATATCAACGCGGGCACCCCGGGCGCCAAGCTCGGCAGTGAGCGCGACCTGGCCGAACGCTACGGCACCAGCCGCTCCAGCCTGCGCCAGGTGCTGGCCGCGCTGGAGGAAGCCGGGCTGGTGCACCGGGTGATCGGCCGGGCCGGTGGCATCTTCATCAGCCACGGGCAGGTCGAGCGCCACCTCTCCGACGTGGTCGGCGTACCTGCCTTCCTGGCCAATCAGGGGTACGTCGCCGGCACGCGGGTGCTCTCGACGCGCATCACCACCCCCGACGACGCCACCAAGACCGCCCTGCGGCTGGGCCCCGGCGACTACGTCATCGAGATCCAACGCGTCCGACTGGCCGACGGCTCCCCCATCTCGCTCGAACACGCACAGTTTCCCGCTGACGCCTTTCCCGGTCTGCTCGACCAGCAGCTGGGCGGCTCGCTCTACGAAATCCTGGAATCCCGATACGGTTTGGTCACCGGCCGGGCCGACGAGCGCATCGAAGCGGTCAGCGCCACCAGTAGTGAAGCCACCCTGCTGGGCATCAAGCCCAAGGCGGCCCTGCTGCTGATCACCCGCGTCACCTATGACCAGAACGGTTCCCCGTGCGAGTTCTCCCGCGACCTGTTCCGGGGGGACCGCACGGCACTGGCCGTGACGGCGAAGGGCAGCGGCATCGCCACCCACGCCGACGCCAACACCGCCTCGGTCACGCTGCAGCGCCAGGCCGGCTGACCCGGGGCAGCCGCGTCGGTCACGCCTTTGACGAAGTCGCCCATATAGCCGATGGCCTGCCACACGCCGCATGCGTACCGGCCTGCCGTTGCGTCGCCAATTCCGAGTCTGCGAACAGTAATTCGTCTGCACCGACTTTGATCATCACCGGTGGCATGCTGGAGAGGTCCGCGGTAGTCGGATCGATCAGCGCGTCAACGCGGCATTGACTTCGACGCATGCGCCGGGCGAACGCCGACAACGCTGCCCCGGCGAACATCGACACCGAGTGATGTTGCGATGACACAGTTTTCGCACCGGAAGCGGGAGCCATATTGCGGGCCAACGACTTCAGCGCGCTCCCGAAGGCCAGGTATCCCCCGGACATGTCGATCATTTCCTGTTCTCACACAACGAACACCCGCCCGAGCGCGTACCGAAACGGTGGCCGCCACCGACGAACGCGAGCTTGCCACCCGCACGATCGAACCGTTACCCCCGGCACGCGGCACGATCCGCCGACTGTTCGTCAGGCCATTGGCGCGCACCGCAAAGTCGGCGGCGTCGTTCCCATGCGCCTGAAACCAATCGCGCCACAGAGCGCGCAGCACCGTTGCGCGTACCCCGGTCGTGTACTGGGGCATTGGCGTCGACGCGTGACCACAGATGCGACGGTTGAACCGAGCGAGTCACTTGATCGTTTAGTAGGACAGCAGCGCGGCTAACGCGAACATGCCGGGCCGGCCGATGAGCGAAGGAACAGGCGCGCGCCAGGTTTGTCAGCGTGATGTCAATCCAGCGGTGAATTTGGGCGCGGGACGACAACGATGATTCTTGGACGAACATGCTCACTGGGTGAATGGTTTGTCCGTGCAGGACGGAAGGCACGAAGATGAGGAAGGTTGCTTTCACGACGATTGCAGCCGCCGGTCTGGTCGCTGCGACTTTCGGGCTGGCTTCGCCGGCCGCAGCGGCACCGTCCGGCGTCGGAACAGCGCAGGACACGATAGATTCACTGCGGGCACAGGGCTATGCGGTCATCGTTCACAAGGTCGGCGACGCTCCGCTGAGCCAATGCACGGTCGGTACGGCAAAGCCCGGCCACACGTACTCCAGGACGGACAGCGGAGCTCCCGGCGCCAAAAACGACTTGGCCACAACAGTCGTGGCGAAGACGATCGATATTTACCTCAGTTGCTGAGAACCCCGCTCGACGACGTTCTGATCAAGCGTCTGACATAACGATCTGGTGGCGTCCGCCGACGAGGAAGGTCGTCCTCGGAACCTCGACTCCCTCGAAGTACCTTCCCCCGATGGGCTGCTCGCCTACGCGCTGATCGTCCTGAGAAGGAAGAAAGGCGGTCCTCATGATCCAGAACCTGCAAACCCGCCTGAATGCCTACTCACCTGCCGTCCTGAGTGTGTTCCGCATCGTGTTCGGACTGATGTTCACCCTCAACGGAACCGTGAAGTTGTTCGGATGGCCAGTCGGCCCTTCGGTAGCGGTCGGCGACTTCCCGTTCTGGTGGGCCGGGCTGAACGAGCTGGTCACCGGCCTGCTCATCGTGGTCGGGTTGTTTATCCCTATCGCCGCGCTGATCGCTTCCGGTGAGATGGCCGTCGCCTACTTCTGGCTGCATCAGCCCAACGCGCTGTGGCCGATCGACCCACAGAATGGCGGCGAGTTCGCGATCCTGTACTGCTTCGGATTCCTGCTTTTGGTGTTCACCGGACCGGGCGCCTTCGCGCTGGATGCCATCCGCGGCCGCGCACGCCGACAACCCCGCACCGATGTCAGGTCAGTTCAGCCCTGAGTGCCAACTTCGCCACACCGTCCACGGTCTCGGCAGTCGCGTCGTGGGCGGAGTGAACATTCACTGACCCTTGAGCCCCTGGCGCAGATCGGCGTTGATGCGCGGGTCGTTGCACATGACGCAGAACGCCACCACCCTTCGGCGTCGAGAAGGCAGCGCTGCGACGGTTGTGCCGGTGGCACCATTGTCGGCACGATGACATTCGTCCGTGTGGATTGTCAGCACGATGACACCCTCGAAGGAGGACCGAAGGGGAAAGATGCCCGACAACCACGGATCGATCCGACACGCGATACAGACGCTCGCCGGCGGCGAGAGCCCACCCGACCTGCCGATCCGCTACGCCGCCTGGGTCGCCCGATGCGTGGGCCGAGGCCCAGCGGCGCCGCTGCTCCGCGAGGATGTCGCTGCCCTGGCAGGAACCCTTGTGGCCAAGCAGTTCGCCTCCGGTGCAGTGTTGTTCGCCGCCGGACAAGAACCCACCGGAGTCTGGATCGTGCGTCAAGGCCAGATCGAACTGGCCGTCGGTTCCGGCCGCCGCCGGGTCGTCGTCGACGTGATGCGCCCCGGCGACGTAGACGGCGATATCGCCCTGCTGCTCGATATGCCGATCGCCTACACCGCGCGCGCCATCGGTGACTGCACGTGCCTGTATCTGGACCGCCCCACGTTCGATCGGTTGCTGACCAGCCACCCCAACATCGCCCGCCGCTGGCTGTCTTCGGTCGCCCAGCGGGTGTCGGCCGGGCAGAGCCGATTGGTTGCGATGCTCGGTCGCCCCCTCCCAGCCCAGGTTGCCCAGATACTGCTCGACGAAGCCATCGACGGCTCGGTCCCGCTCACTCAACGCACCCTTGCCGCCATGCTCGGCGTACAGCGTCCGTCGCTGAACAAGATCCTCAAAGACTTCGAACGGCACGGTCTGATCGCCACCCGCTACGGCGGAATAGACCTTGCCGATATCGACGGCCTCAGAGCCAAAGCCACCTGATCAGCGCGTCAGCTGCTGTCGCCGACCTGACCGATCTTCTGCTTGTCTAGCTTGAGGTCGAGACCGTCGAGCAGCTGGCGCAGCAGGCGTGCGAGCTGTTGCTGCTCACCCACATCAAGATGGGCGACGAGTTCGGCTTCGCGCCCAAGCACCCGATCGACGAGCTCTTCGACAAGCGCATGACCGGCCGCGGTGAGTTCCACATCGACCTTGCGGGACCCGTCGCCGCGCGTGGTGCGGACGACCAGACCGTCGCGTTCAGCCCGGCCGACGCGCTGGGAAATCGCTCCGGCCGTGATCATCGTGGCGTCCGCGAGCTCCCGTGTCGTGAGCCGGTACGGTGCGCCGGCGCGGCGCAATACCGACAGCAGGTCAAGAACGGCGGTGTCCGCCCCGGCGGCGGCCAGCGTACGTCGCCGGTCCTCGCCGAGGAGTTTGGCGGCATGCCAGATGCGCGTGACGATGCCGATCGACCCGACTTCGGTGCCTGGACGTTCCTGGGCCCATGCCAATGCGATCGCATCGACGGAATCATCCGGATCAAGCGACATCATCACCTCGTTTAGCTCTAAACGATCTGTTACGTTTAGGTCTAAACAAACTACCTCGCACTGTGGATCAAGGAGTGATAATGGGACGTCTCGTCGTGGTTACCGGTGGAGGGACCGGAATCGGTAAGGCCATCGCGCAACGCTTCGCCGCCTGCGGAGATTCGGTCATCATCACTGGCCGGCGCCGCGATGCGCTCGACCAGGCGGCGGCCGAATTGCCGGGAGACATCACAGTCTCGTGTTTCGACGCCACCGATCTCGATTCGGTCGAAGCGTTCGCCGCATCCCTCGACAGCATCGACGTACTGGTCAACAACGCCGGCGGCAACCGCGATTTCGACGCTGGCACCTCCGACCAGTCCCTGCGCACAGTCGCCGACACATGGCTGTCGAACTTCACGGCCAACGTGCTCTCGGCAGTCGTGATGACGACCGCGTGCCTGGACAAGTTCTCCGACGGCGGTTCGGTGGTCACCATCGGTTCGATCGCCGCCGACCAAGGCTCGGGCTCCTATGGCGCGGCGAAAGCGGCGGTCGCCTCATGGAACGTCGACCTGTCGCGCCAGCTGGGATCATGCGGTGTCACCGCCAACGTGGTGTCACCCGGCTACATCGCAGACACCGAGTTCTTCCGCGACAAGCTCTCGGGGCAACGCCGGGCCGAGCTGATCGCGGCCACCGCGACCGGACGGGCAGGCACACCAGGAGATATTGCGGACACCGTGGCGTTCCTCGCCTCACCTGGAGCGCGCCACATCACCGGCCAGGTGATCGCGGTCAACGGCGGAGCTCGAACCACCCGGTGAACCGGCAGGCCGTTTCCCGGGCCATACGTAGCGCGTCAAGCAGCGGCGCCCGGTTCTGATCCATGCCTATCTTGGCGGGGGAACACCCAGATCAGCCCGACGCCCACACACGCGGCCGTCATCACGGCGAACGCCGTCGGGAACGAGAACGAGGTGGCCAGCGCCCCGACCGCCAGGGACCCCAGACCGGTGCCCGCGTCGAATCCGACATTCCAGGCCACGCTGACCGCGCCGCGGGCATGCTCGCCGGTCGCGGCAAAGGCCTGCACGAGGGTGAGATTCTGGAGCGCGCCGTAGGCAGTACCGAGCAGGCCACAGCCGAGAATCACCAACGACCCGCCGATACCGATACCCAAGGCGATCACCGCCAGACCGACCGCGCCGACACCCAGCATCGGGGCGATGAATCCGGCCGCGCCATGGCGGTCGGCAATCCCTCCTACCAGCCACCGGGCCAACGCCGCCATGCCGGTCATGGCCAACAACGCCCCGAG
Organism: Mycobacterium sp. DL99; assembly: GCF_004762045.1. Taxonomy (GTDB): domain Bacteria; phylum Actinomycetota; class Actinomycetes; order Mycobacteriales; family Mycobacteriaceae; genus Mycobacterium. Next base: position 239,987 of record NZ_SJOM01000007.1, on the reverse strand, counting down.
CGCAGTTGTCGCACCACCCAATTGGGGAGCGAAGGTGAGAATCGCACCGCCGGCCGCTGTGATCACCACGAGCGCAGAGATCGGACCGACCAGCCCGCCGATGCCGTCGAGCCGGTCCGAACGCGGTTCGTCTACCAACGTCGGTGCCGGGCGGGTGAACGCCAGCGGCACCGCCAGCAGGGGGACAGCGGCCAGCGCGAACACCAGTTGGTACCCGACGTTCTCGGCCAGCCACGGCGCCAGCGGGGTCAACACGAACTGCGGTGCCGCGATGGACAGCCCGTACGCGCCGATCGCACGGCCCCGGCGTTCCTGGGGGATCAGCGCGGCAATACCCCTGATGCTGCAGACCGTGAGGATGCCGAAGCCCAATCCCCGCAACGCCGCCAGAAGCAGTACCTGCCACAGCGAACCGGTCAGCGAGTGCAGCACAGCGGGTATCCCCAGCAGTACGAGCCCGAGTGCCTGCGCGACGGCCCAACCGGCCCTCCGCAACAGCCGCCCGACCAACAGTTGGGCGATGACGGTGAACAGCATCAGCACGCTGTTGACCGCACCGGCCCCCAGGTTGTCGGCGCCGATGTGCACCGCCCACATCGGGGCGACCGGCAGCAGCAAGGAGAACCCGGCGAAACCCAATCCGGCGCATGCCAACAACGCGGGCATGCCCGGTACCCGCCACACACTCACCGTTCGAACACCACCAAACCCCCGACGATGGTGGCGGCCACCAGATCCGCATCGAGCGCGTCGACCACCCGCTGCGGGGAATCGGTCAGCAGGCACAGGTCACCTGGCTCGCCGGGTGCGATACGCCGTGGCCTGGCCGGGTTTTCCGCGCTGCCCAGAAACAGCGCCAGTGCACGCCGGCCCGATATCCGCTCGCGCGGGTTGAGCACCACCCCATGCGGGGTGCGCCGGTGCACCGCCGCACGCATCGCGGCCCACGGGTCTGCGGCGCCGAACGGTGCGTCGGTGGACAATGCGATCGGCACGCCCGCAGCCACCAGCGTTGCCAGCCGCCAGAGCTGATCCTGGTCGGCGGCAGGCACATCCGTGCGGTACTGGTCGCCGCGCTCGGCCACGAAGTTGGGCTGGGTCACCACGGTGATCCCGAGCGCGACGAGGTCATCGATACAGTCCTGCGGCACCATCGCAGCGTGCTCGATACGGTCGGCGGGATGGCTGCCCGCGGCGCCCAGCGCGGCGATCGTGACGACGAGTTGGGCTGCGGTCACACAGTGCACGGCCACCGGCTCACCGGCCCGGTGCCGCTGCGAGATCCAGGCCGTCAACGCATCCAGGTCGAGCCCGTCATCGTGCAGGATGCGCTTGCCCGGCGCGAGGTAGTGCACACGTTGGCACAGGCCGGTAGGCCGATCACCGGGCTGCAGGTCAGGCGTGGCATCGGTGACACCGGTGACGCCGTAGCGGGCCAGCCGGGCGCTGAACTGCGCGACCGCCGCCGGCCTCCGTTCCAGGGCCTCCGACCACGTCGGGTCCGCGCTGCGCAGCCGCCCGTCGGGATGATCATCCCGACCCAGCGCCGCCAGCCCTGGCGAATTCACCGTCCACAACACGCCGCTGCGGTGTTGCACGCGCACCGGGGCATCGGGGATCAACCGGTCCAGAGCGTGCCGGTCCAGCGGACCGGCCACCGTTTCGTGGTAACCGACAGCGCGGATCCAGCCGTCACTGCCCGCGACCGCGGCCCTCAACGCTCTGGTCAGCGCGGCCTCGTCGGCCACCTCGGCGGGGCCGACCCGAACCGAATCCTGCTCGGCTGCAGCCGAGTACACGTGCAGGTGGTGATCGTGCAGTCCGGGAATCACAGTGCCGAACGCGGCGTCGCGTACCTGTTCACCGAGCTCGGGCGGCAGTGATTCCGCGACGGCTTCGATGGTGTCACCGACCCGGATGTCGACCACCGTCCCGTCGAGCAGCGTCGCACGACGAATCAGCATGGAGCATCGGTCCGTTCGGCCACCAACCGGCGAACCACTTCGTTGTCGGCTCCGAGTTCCCGCCCGGGCAGACCCGCGGCGGGCCGTAGCGGGATCACGTCGGTCTCATCGCCGTTGCAGGAGCGGTATCCGGCGGCCACGGCCGCCATCGAGAATTCGATCAGCTCGCCGCCGCCGCGTTCCCGCGAGGACGCCACGGCAGCCGCGGCGTGGAGTCCGGTGAGCGGGTCGGCGATGGCGTCACCACTGAAGACCGGTGCGCCCTCGCGGTATCCGACCAGGCCACCCGACACCGCGGCATCGTCGCCGAACGCCACCCAGCCGGCCTTCGCCCCCGCGGTGCCGTGCCCGGTGATGCGCAGCCAGATCTGGCCGGGCCGGGCTGCGGCGATGTCGGGCCCCAGCCCGCGCCGGCTCAATGCGGCCGGCCGCGAGGCCTCGATGACCACATCGGCCACGTGGACAAGCGCAGCCAGCTCCCGCGGATCATCGAAATCTACTGCGTACGAGAGCTTTCCACGGTTCATCCAATCGAAGAACTCCGGCGCCCCGGCACGGGTCCCGTCCGGACGGCTCCGGCTCTCCACCTTGACCACGGTGGCCCCGGCACGGGCCAGCAACTGTCCGCACAGAGGCCCGGCCCACATCGAGGACAGGTCGGCCACCAGCATTTCGGCCATCGGACCGGTCCGGCCAGGTCCGAGAGAGCTGACCACCGGCGACGCGGGCGCGGTTTCATCCAGCACGGCGACCGGCAGTCCGAGCAGGCGGGCGCGGTCGGCCACCTCCGCAGCGGAGTTCACCGCCGCCCAGGACCGGATCGCCTGCCACGGGTCAGGTTTCACCGAATCCTGCTGCAGCAGTGCGGGAACAGCGGCTACGTCATCGGGGCGCGACAGGGTCAGCGCACACCATCCGTCGCGGGTGGCCAGCAGCCTCGTCGCACCACCCGCCGAGACCTGCCCCCGGGGTGCGATGTCCAACAGTGCGGCGCGGCCGGTCAGCAGTTCGGTGGCATCGACCGGCACGCCGGTGCGCGCCGTGAAGTCGTCGGCGACCGTCTGGGCCTGCCTCAGCAGGGCCCGCGGAATCGCCAACGGTGTCATCAGAACTGCAGCGCGCTGAACCGCCAGTCCAGCACCTGGCGGTCGTCGCCACCGTCGGGTCCGCCGGCCGCGTACACCAGCGAACGGAGTTTGAGCTCCCCGGCCTCGGCCGATTCCACGTGCAGCTCGCTGAACAGCGTGTCACCCTCGTGCACCGGGCCGGTGTGATCGCAGGATTCCCAACCCAACACGGTGACCAGGTTCGGCAGCAACCGGTTGGCCTGAGCCAAGGCCAGCCCGATGGTGTGCCCGCCGTACACCAGACGTTTGCCCCCGGCGCGCCAATCATGATGGGTGGCAGCGATGTTCAGTGTCAGCCGAGCCAGTTCCGGAGCGCTGCTGACCACGTCGGCGGTACTGTGCAGCACCGTACCGGCCAGCGCCGGGGCGAAATGCGCTCCGGGCACCCGGGTCCGGAAAGCGTCCGGATCCCAGCCGGCGGTGGGGTTCGGTGCGGTGGCGCCGGCTCCGATCGCCGACAGATCGTCGGCATGCCCGGTGTCGATGTCGTCGCTGGACAGCGGCAGCATCGCGCAACGGTAGAAATCGAGTACCTTGCGGTCCTTCTGATCGACGGTCGTCATCCGCAGGGCTGCCAGGCCGGTGGCCGCGCGTCCGGGCTTGGCCGAATTCTGTTTGAGGCCAACCACTTCGGTGCGGGTATAGAGGGTGTCCCCGATCACCGGGCAGCGGTAGAACGCCAGGCCCCGGTAGAACAGGTTCGCCTTCACCCGTTGCGTCACCAAGGTGCTCTGCCCGATCGCCACATCGCATACCAACGCGGGGTGCGCCAGCGGACCAGGCTCCCCGATCACCGCGGTGGCGAGCTCGGCGTCCAGCGCCAACCGCAGCCGGTCACCGAGGATCGCCTGATGCGTGGCAGCCGCACCGGCGGTCAGCGTCATCGACGGCGCGGTGCCGAATACCTGACCAACCGCCAGGTCATCGAAATACGGGCCACCAGTCACAACTGGCACTGTAGACCAGCCACCAGAATCCGTTGCAAGCTAAAGCAGTAGATCAGGCGCCTGGCAGGTACAGCCTGGTGAGTTCGACGAGATGCCGGCCGACATCGTCGAGGGCATCAGTCTTCTGAGCCGCAATCGCCATGATGATGGCACCTTCGATAGCTGCGATCGACATGTTCGCCAGGGAACGAGCCGCATCCGCGTCCGCACCGGCCCGGACCAACCGCTCGGCCAGTATCGCCTGCCAGTCCTGGATAGTTTCGGCAGCCACCTCTGCGGCCCTGGGTGCCTCACAGCGACCGAGGACGGCCGCGACGATCGGGCAGCCGGCCTGCAACTCTGTCTCCGCCAGTTGCAGTTTCCACTGGTCGATGAATGCCCGCACCGCTTCGGCAGGGTCGCGTCCGTCGTCAGTCGCGCGGATCAACGTCGTCAGCGTCTGCCCGGCAACCCGGGTCGCCTCCGCGACGAGTTCCTCCTTGCCGCCCGGGAAGTTCAGGTAAATGGTCCGCCGGGAGACGCCGCTGTCCTCAAGCAGTGCACTGACGCCGGTTCCAGCGACACCTCTGCGCCGCAACAACCCGGTCACACTCGTGATCAAGGTGTCTCGTGCTGACATCGCGCTCGTCGCCTCCGTACTCTTCAGCACCCCCACCACATACTAGACCAATCAGTCTACCCACACGTTGCACTAGACCGATCGGTGTACTACCGTCGCGAAGGCATCCCCCGGCGCCATTTCGAGGAGACGGCCATGCCAGACATTCACAACCCGTTGCCGCTTGCCAGTGGCCAGGTCCTGCGCAACCGGCTGATGAAGTCGGCGCTCAGCGAAGGCCTGGGCGATGCCCATCATGGTCCGGACCATCGGCTGATCGAGCTGTACCGGCGCTGGGGAACGGGCGGGTACGGGCTCGTGATCACCGGGAACGTGATGGTCGACCACGATCATCTGGGCGAGCCGGGCAACGTCGTCATCGAAGACGACCGCCACCTCGACGGACTGTCCCGATGGGCCAAGGCCACCAAGGACGGCGGCGGGCTCATCTGGATGCAGGTGAACCACCCTGGAAGACAAGCCAATCCGCTGGCCACCCGGTCTCAGCCGGTCGCGCCGTCACCAATCCGGATGAACGTGCCCGGGTGGCAGGCGCCGCGCGCCCTCACCGACGACGAGATCGAGGCCACCGTCGACAGGTACGCGCGGACGGCGGCGATCGCCGATGCAGCCGGCTTCGATGGAGTCCAGATACACGGTGCGCACGGGTATCTCGTCGCCCAGTTCCTGTCACCACGGACCAATCAGCGAACCGACCGCTGGGGCGGCGATGCGGAGCGCCGGATGCGCTTCGTACTCGAGGTGGTGCGGCGGACGCGCGCGGCCGTCAGCCCCGGCTTTGCCGTTGCCATCAAACTCAACTCCGCCGACTTCCAGCGCGGCGGTTTCACCGAGGAAGAGTCGCGCGCCGTCATCGCCGCGCTGAGCGCCGAAGATATCGACTTGATCGAAATCAGCGGTGGCACATACGAATCCCCCGCGATGGAAGGCAGGCCCGTGGTGCAGTCGGCCTCCACGAAGGCGCGTGAGGCGTACTTCATCGAGTACGCACTGGCGGCCCGGGAGGTCTCCGGAGCCGTGCCGCTGGCCGTGACCGGTGGTTTCCGCACCCAGGCAGCGATGAGCGAGGCCGTCCGGTCGGGAGCCACCGACGTGGTCGGGCTGGGCAGGCCCACGACCGTCAACCCAGCGGCCGCCGACAGCCTCCTGGAGGCACGCCAGGCGCGCCTCCGAGTTCCGGACATCTCGCCTCGGCTGCCCGCGCGGCTCGCGAACACCGCCCGCGCCAAGACCTTTCTCAGCGCGCTGGAACTGCAGTGGCATGCCACCCAGTTGCACCGGCTGGGCGCGGGCCGCGAACCGGACCCGACGATCGGCCCGTTGACCACCGCACTGCGGCTGCTGAAGGGCAACGGGCTCGACGCCTTCCGCGCAAGGAGGAACTCATGACCGGCACTCAACCCGACAAGACCCTGAGCAAGTTCCGCAGGGAGCGGGCGCTCGGGCGCTATCTACTGAACCCCACCATCACCGTGTTGGGGAAGCTGGGCGTGCGCACCGCCCTGGCCTCCGAATTGGAGACCACCGGGCGAAAGACCGGCCAGTTGCGGAGGGTGCCCGTCTCCGCCCAGTTCGACGCCACGGGTGCCTGGGTGATCTGCCAGCACGGAACCCGATCGGGCTGGGGCAGCAATATCGCCGCGAACCCGAACGTCCGTCTGCGGCAAGGGAACCGATGGCGTACCGGGATCGCACAGTTCCGGCCCGACGACCACGTCGTCGCGCGGGGCCGCAAGTTCGGGTCGATCGGTGCGCGCGTCGTCAAGGCCCTGGAGACCAATCCGGTCTCGGTGCGCATCGACTTCAGCGACTGACGCTCTCACCGATCCACGGGCACACTGACCACCTCATCTACCAGGCCCCAGGCCAGCGCCGTGGCCGCGTCGACGGTGCGCCCGGACAGCACGAGATACGCCGTGCGCCACCGGCCGATGCGACGCGTGATGCTCACCGTGCCGCCCGCCCCGGGAATCAACCCCAGCGCCAGCTCCGGCAGGCCGATCGTGGCATCCGGATCGCAGCTGACCCACCCGCAGTAGCAGGCCATCTCCAGGCCGCTGCCCAGCACCTGGCCGTGCACCTCGGCGCGGCAGCGTCGCCCCAGCCTTTGGGTGATGTCATCGAGCACCAGGGCCGGGCTGTGCCTGGTACGGGCCAGATGCGCGCTGGCCGGGTCGGCGAACGAGCCGAACTCGGCCAGATCGCCGCCGCTGCAGAATGATCGGCCGTTGCCGCCGAGCACCACTTCGTCCACGGATGGATCCAGCCGGGCCACCTCGAGGGCCTCCAGAAGTGCGCCGCGGGCGTCGGTCGAGAACGCGTTGTGCCGCCGGGGCCGGTTGAACCGGACGTGCAGGGTGTTCCCCTCACGATGAGCCTGCACCGGATCGGGCAGCTGCGGCGCGGTGGCCGGTCCCCGTTCGGCCAGCCACCGGCCGAACTCCGGTCCCGACTGCAACGTCGAATACGCCAGCGACTCGGTGATGACCCCGGCCCGGGTCGGCCCGGCCGGGTCGAGGGACCGCAACACATCGTCACAGACCGCGGCCGCCTGCGGCCACGTCCGACACCGTTCGGTGAGTTCGTCCAGAGCCTGCTCGACCGAGTCCACGGTGACCACCCGCCGGTCGTCACAGGGGCGTTCGGTCAGCGTGAACGTCGCGGCATCGGTCGGGGTGTCGACCCCGACACGGATGCCGGCGGGCAGCTCCAGGACGGTCACGAGTACTTGTTTATCAGCCCCTGCTTGTAGAGCTTGCCGGTATCGGTGCGGGGCAACTCGGCCTCGAACGAGATCGTCCGCGGGCATTTGTAGTGCGTCAGACGCTCGCGCAGCCAGGAGAGGAGCTCCTCGGCGAATTCCGGGGTGGCGTCGGCCGGGTCCACGGTCTGCACCACGCCCTTGACGCTCTGTCCCATCTCGTCGTCCGGGATGCCGAACACCGCGGCATCCATCACCTTCGGGTGGACGACGAGCATGTTCTCGGCTTCCTGCGGGTAGATGTTCACCCCGCCCGAGATGATCATGTGGTGGCGCCGGTCGGTGAGGTACAGGTAGCCGTCCTCGTCGACATACCCGATGTCCCCCACCGTCTTCCAACCGTGCGAGTCACGCGAGGAGGCGGTCTTCTCGGCGTCGTTGAGGTACTCGAAATCGGCCCCGCCCTCGAAGTAGATCTCGCCGGCCTGACCTGGTGGGACTTCGTTGCCGTCCTCATCGAGGATGTGGACGAGACCGTTCATCGGCTTGCCGACCGAACCCGGGTGGGTCAACCAGTCCTCGGCGAAGATCACCGTGGCACCGATGGCCTCCGAGGACGCGTAGTACTCGTCAACGATCGGCCCCCACCAGTCGATCATCTGCTTCTTGATCTCGACCGGACACGGGGCGGCGGCGTGCATCACGCGTCGCAGGCTGGACATATCGTACGAATTCCGCACGTCCTCAGGGAGTTTCAGCATCCGGGTGAACATCACCGGAACGAACTGGCCCTGGGTGACGCCGTACTTCTGGATCGCGTCGAGCGCGCCTTCGGCGTCGAACCTCTCCAGCACCACCGTGGTGACGCCGGCAGCGTGGGTCTGCATGGACCACACCGAGGGCGCGGTGTGATACAGCGGCGCGGGGCTCAGATACACCGAATCCGGCTGCATCCAGAAGCTCACCAACGCCGACATCATGCCGGGGGTCTCCGACGGCGGCACGTGCGGCAGATCCCGCTTGATGCCCTTGGGCCGGCCCGTCGTGCCCGACGAGTACTGCAGCAGATCCCCGTCCAGCTCGTCATCGATCGGGGTGGCAGGCAGGTCGGCGACAGCTTCCGGGTAACGCTGCCAGCCGTCGAGCTCGCCGTCGGCGATCAGCAGGGTGTCCGGCAGGCCGTTGGGGAGCTCCGCCTCCAGACCGCTCAGGATGTCCTTGAGCACCGCGGAGCCGACGATGGCCTTGGCTCCGCTGTTGTCGATGATGTACGCCGCCTCGGCCGCGGTCAGATGCGTATTGATCGGCACGTAGTACAGGCCGCTGCGGCGCGCGGCCCACATCACGGCGTGGATGTGCTCGTTGTTCTCCATGAGGATCGCGACCACGTCGCCCTCTTCCAGCCCGTGCCGGCGGAAGTAATGGGCCAGGCGATTCGCGCGAGCTTCGAGCTCACCGAACGTGACGACGGTGCCCGACGGATGGAGGATGATCGCCGGCTTCTCGGGGTTGGCCTCGGCATGCTCGCGGATCTGCATGAGGGCACTGTAACCGGCGCCACTTGACAGGTGTCAAGACGGGCGCGGTTACACCCTCCGAAATCGCCGTGAACAGGTGATTGACTACAGAAACACCGAGGCCACCCGCACCACCAATCCCGAGTCCAGCCGCGCCCGCCGGACCTACGATGTCCAAACGCCCAGCGGATCGAGCGTGGGGAGCGCCGATGCGATTCATCGAAGCGCGCTGAGAACGGCGTCGACATGCCAGCAGGCATCGCCACCTTTCTGTTCACCGACATCGAAGGTTCCACCCGACGGTGGGAAGCTGACGCTGACGGCATGCGAGCCGCCCTGGCGGTGCATGACGAGGTGCTGCGCCGCGCGATAGCCGAGCAGGCCGGCACACTTTTCAAGCACACCGGCGACGGCGTCTGTGCGGCGTTCGCCTCGCCGTCCGCCGCCGTCGAAGCGGCGGTGAGCGCACAGCGGGAGCTGGGGCTGCCGGTGCGGATGGGCCTGGCCACCGGGGAAGCCGAACACCGCGACGACGACTATTTCGGCGCCGTCCTCAACCGGGCGTCCCGAATCATGGCGTCCGGGCACGGCGGACAGATCCTGCTCGACGGGGTGACGGCGGGCCTGTTGAGCGGCGTCGACCTGATTTCGTTGGGGTCGAGACGGTTACGCGACATCGCCAAACCCGTTGACCTCTACCAGGTCCACGCCGCGGGCCTGCGCACCGAATTCCCGCCGCTGAACACCACCACTTCCGGACCGGGGAATCTGCGGGCTCCGACCACGAGCCTCATCGGACGCGAGGCTGATCTGACCGAGTTGGACACGGTGCTGAAATCCCATCGCCTGGTGACGTTGACCGGTGTCGGCGGGGTCGGCAAGACCCGGCTGGCACTGGAGGTCGCCTCCCGCTCGCTCGACGCATTTCCGGACGGCGCGTTCGTGATCGAACTGGCCGCGGTCGGTGATCCGACCGCGGTCCCGGACTCGGTCGCGGCCATTCTCGGAATCACCCAGCAAGCCGGGTTGACCGTCACCGAGAGCATTGCCGCGGCCCTCCAAGGACGCTCCCGCATCCTGGTTTTCGACAACTGCGAACACGTCCTGAACGCGGCCGCCGATCTGATCGAGTCGATCCTCGCCCAGTCGTCGGCGGTCACGGTCCTTGCCACCAGCCGCGAAGGGCTGAGGCTCAACGACGAGCAGCTGTGGCCGGTGGCATCGCTGGACATCCGCGACGGCCCGGGTTCCGCGGCCGCGGCACTGTTCATCGATCGAGCTCAGGCGGTCTCGCCCCGCGCCTCATTCGCCTCGCCGGTCGACTCCGCCGCGGTAGTGGAAATCTGCCGTCGCCTGGACGGAATTCCACTGGCGATCGAACTCGCGGCGTCACGCATGGTGTCGATGACGGCTTCCGAGATCCGCGATCGGCTGGACGACCGTTTCCGGCTGCTCGTGGGCTCGCGTCGGGGGCTGGAACGGCACCAGACGCTGAGCCACGCCGTGCAATGGTCCTACGACCTGCTCGACCGCGATGAAAAGTCCGTATTGACAAGGCTTTCGGTGTTCAACGGGGGATTCAACCTGGCTGCGGCGTGCGCCGTCGCCGGCTCCGACGACGAACTGGGGACGCTGGATCTGCTCGACGCCCTCGTCCGGAAGTCGCTCCTGGTGGCAGACCCCACAACATCGCACACTCGCTTCTCGATGCTGGAGACCATCCGTCAATTCGCGGAGGAGCAGCTCGTCGGCTCGGGCGATTCGGAAGCGGTACGCACAGCACACGCACACTACTTCGCGGGCCTGCAGTCCGAAGTGCTCGCGTTGTGGGACAGCCCGAGGCAACGCGAGGCCTACGAATGGTTCTCAACCGAATTGCCCAACCTGCGGACAGCGTTTCGATGGGCCGCCGACAACGGCGATCTCGACGCGGCTGCCGCAGTCGCGGTGAATGCCATCTACTTCGGATATTTCCTCGAACAGTGGGAACCCCTGGCCTGGGTCGAGGAGATCCTCCCGACGGCCCAAGCAGCACACCATCCGAGACTGGCTCAACTCTTCGTGGGCGCCACCAACTGTGCCGCGTTGGGACGCGTCGACGACTTCAACGAGTACGCCGAAGCCAGCCGGGCGGCGATCGGCAGCGGAGAATTCGACGATGTCGGCGACGAGTTCTCGTGCGTGGTGGCCGCCGGATACAACACGACGGGCCGGCCCGACCGGGCAATCGAGTGGTGCCGGGCAACGATCGCTCGCCTACCCCAGCGCCACACCGCCAACCAGACCGTCCTGGCGGTGACATTGGCTGTCTGCGGAGCCACCGCGGAAGCGATGAACGAGTCGGCGCGGCTGCCCACCGACGCCGAGAGCCTCGCCAACCCCGCCCTGGCGGGTGCCGCGCTGCTCGGGTACGGCTGGGCCCGCCGGGAGACTGAGCCCGCAGTTGCCTACCAGGCCCTCCGCCGAGGGTGGCAGCTCGCCCAGGAAAGCGGCGATCGACAGCAGACATCGATCTTCGCCTGCCTGCTGGCCGGGCTCGCCGCCGACCGCGGCCAGCTGACTGATGCTTTCGACTACATCACCCAAGCCATCCGGCACTACTACGACTCCGGCACCGTCGAACTGATGCGCAACGCACTGGGACTGCTCACCGCACTGCTCGACCGGCTCGGCGGACACCAACCGGCAGCCACCATCAGCGGCTTCGCCTCGACCGCGATGGCGCGCGCGGGCTTCCCCGAGATCGACGCCGCCATCGCGGATCTGAAAGAAGTTCTCGGTGAAGACCGCTACCGGTCACTTGCGTCGGCCGGCGCAAGCATGACCACCACCGAGGTTGCCGACTACGCATTCGAACAGATCGGCCGGGCCCGGTCCGAATTGGGCACCGCGGGGTAACCCCCAGTCAGTCCGCACCGATCCCACGCAGCAGCAACATCAGGCTGGTGCAGGCGTCGTCGAGGGGCTGCAGCGACCTCGCGCTGCGGCACTGGATGATGGCACCTTCCAGTGAGCTGACGATGAAGCTGCCGAGGGAGGCCGCAGTGGTGGCGTCAACACCCTTGGATTCGATCGACTCCGCGATCACCCGGGACCAATCAGCAAACACCGCGGCCGAGGCCTCCCGCACCACGAGCGCATCCGGACCGGCCTGCGCGGCCGCCACGATGGGACACCCCCCAGTGAAGTCACTGTCGATCAGGTTCTGCTTCCACCCGGCGACAAAGGCGCCGATGACGTCCTCGGCAGGCAAGGTCTGTGTCAGTTCTTGGATCCTGGCGGTGATGATCCGTCCGGCCTCCAGCGTGGCCTGTTCCATCAGTTCAGTTTTTCCGGTTGGAAAGTGCTGGTAGATCGACCCGCGAGCGGTGTTGCTGCGTTCCAGCAGATCGCTGAGACCCGTCGCGTGTACCCCGTACTCACGCATCAGCTCGATGGCGCTCTGAATGAGACGCTCGCGCGGGCCTGCCACCGCCGCCACCCTCTCCATTTCCGAAATAGACCAGTTGGTCCATCCTAGTCGACCACTCATAGACCGATTGGTCTACGATGCCCGAATGCACAATCTGGCGGTCTTCGGCAAACTCTCCAGGGTCTGCGCGAAGCATGCGTGGTTGATTCTCGGGGCGTGGCTGGCCCTGGCCGGCGTACTCAACCTGGCCATCCCCCAGCTGGAACGCACGGTGGCCGAGCACTCCGCGCCGTTCACTCCGGAAAGCCCGACCACCGAGACCCTGCGGCAGATGTCGCGCGACTTCGGCGTCCCCGATACCACCGCCGTCGGCAGCATCGTGGTGTCCAGCGACCGCGTCCTCAACCCGGCCGACACCGCGTACTACCGCGATCTGGTATCGCGGTTGGTGGCAGACAAGGACGACGTCGCGTATGTGCTCGACACTTACGGGACGCCGGGGCTCGAGGGAATCGGCCTGAGCCCCGACGGGAAAGCCATCCACCTGATCGTCGCCACCACCGGCGACGTCGGCTCCACCCGTGCGCACCGGTCCACCGAGAACGTCCGCGCCGCAGTCGATGCACTCCCCCGCCCATCGGGGCTCGATGTGCATTTCACCGGGGCCGCACCGACTCTGTCGGATCTGTTCTCCGCCATCGACACCTCGCTGGCCATCATCACGGTGGTCTCGGTGGTTCTGATCACGCTGCTGCTGCTCGCTGTCTACCGGTCGCTGATCACTTCGATGATTCCCCTTCTCACCGTGGGTATTTCGCTGGCGGTCGCGCGGCCGGTCATCTCCCTGCTTGGCGGCCATGATCTGCTGACCGTCTCGAACTTCACCATCGCCCTGGTGACCGCGATGGTGCTGGGAGCGGGGACCGACTACGGCATCTTCCTGCTGGCCAACTATCACGAGGGCAGACGCCGCGGGCTGGCCGTCGACGACGCGGTTGCCCGGTCCGGTGCGCACACCGCGGGTATCGTCATCGCCTCCGCGCTGACCATCGCCGGTGCCGGAATGGCCATGGTATTCACCAAGATCGGGATGTTCCGCACCGCGGGACCTCCGATCGCCCTGTCGATCGCGATAACCATGGCAGTCAGCCTGACGCTGACCCCCGCGATCATGGCGCTGTGGGGGCGGCGCGGATACGCCGAGCCCCGCCCGCTCGATGAACGACGCTGGCGCAAGCGCGGCGCCGCCATCATCCGTCGTGCACCGGCGCTCGTCGCGGCGTCCTTGGCGTTTCTCATCGCCATGAGCTCAGTGCTGTTCACCTTCGAACCGAACATCGACGAGAACGCGATGCAACTGCGCGCCACCGACAGCAAGCGCGGATACGAGGCCGTCTACCGCCATTGGGGCGTCAACGAGGCGGCTCCGGAGTTCATCACCATCCGGACCGACCACGACATGCGCAACACCAACGACCTGGCCGCCCTGGATCTGATCGCCATGTCGATCGGCAACCTTCCGCAGGTGGCCTACGTTCGGTCGATCACCCGGCCCGAGGGAAAACCGCTGCCCGAGACGGCCATCGGCTCGCAGACCGCGCAGGTCGGCGCCGGCCTGGCCGATGCCCACGACCGCGTCGAAGAGGCCATCCCGCAGCTGAAACGCCTCGCCTCCGGCGTGACCCAACTGCACGACGGATCAGCGGATGCGGCCGCCAGGCTCCCCGAACTCACCGACGGCGCCCGGTCCCTCGTCGACTTGGCGCGCAACCTGCTCGGCACGCTGGAATCCGCCGATCGGGTGGTCGGCAACCTCTCCGGCGGGTCACTGGACGTGGTGACCGCCGTGCGCAGCATCTCCAACGCCACCGATTCCCTGGATCGGGTGGTCGACGACATCGACTCCGCCCGAGAGCGATTGGCGGCTCCCACGGCCGCATTGCACGCTGTGTTCGATCCGCTCACCGGGCCGGAGCCGTCGGCCGCCTGCGCGGCAGACAGCTCATGCCTGCGCGCCAGGCAGGCCTTCGCCGACCTCAACGCGGCCACCGGCGGACGCGCCCAGCTGGCAATCGACGGATTGACCCTCGTCGCGCCCCTGGTCCCCGAAGGACCGGTGACCACGGCTCTGGACACGCTGCCCGACCTACGGGCGGCGATCAAGAAGCTGCGGGCCATGCTCGATCAACTCGGCACCCGCACCCCCGAGCAGACCCGTCAGGAACTGAGCCGGCTGTTGTCCGGGATCAATGAACTCACAACAGGTTTGGGCCGTCTGACCGCGGGCCTGGGCCAGGTCAAGACCGGTACCGACACCATGGTCACACTGACCACCGAACTCAGTGCGGGGCTGTCACGCGCCTCGGACTTCCTGCATCGGATGTCGGCCGACACCAGCACCGGCGCGGGGCGGGGCTTCTATCTGCCAGAGGAGGGCCGCACCGACCGCCGCCTCACCGCCGGTGAGCAATTGCTCATCTCCCCGGACGGTCGCAGTGCACGCATGATGGTGGTCTGGGCGGTGAATCCGTATGGCGCCGAGGCGATGGGCGCGGTACCCGACGTCATCGCCGCGGCGAACAATGCCGCGACGGGAACCGTGCTGGAACATGCCCAGATCGAATCAACCGGCCTGGCCTCGCTGTCCCAACGTCATGTCGACCAAACCTGGCGTGATTTCGCACTTTTCGGCGTCGTCGCGGTAGCGGCCGTGCTCCTGGTGCTGATCGTGATGCTCCGCAGCCTGGTGGCCCCGGTCCTGATGATCGCCGCGGTGGTGCTGTCCTTCGGAGCCGCGGCAGGGATGTCCACCCTGATCTGGCAACACCTGATCGGCATCAGCCTGGACTGGTCGGTGTTCCCCGTGTCGTTCATGGCACTGGTCGCGGTCGGCGCCGACTACAGCATGCTGTTCGCCGCCCGCATCCGCGAGGAATCCCACAGTGGAGTGATCAGCGGCATCATCCGCGGATTCGGCAGCACCGGCAGCGTGATCACCACCGCCGGAGTGGTTTTCGCGATCACCATGTTCGCGTTGACGAGTGGGACGGTGCTCAACTTGGTGCAGATCGGATCCACGATCGGCATCGGGTTGCTCCTCGACATCACGGTGGTGCGCACCTATCTGGTTCCCGCTGCGATGAGCCTGCTGGGCGAGCGCATGTGGTGGCCCTCCCGCGAGACGGCACGCGCGTAACGCTACGGCGGAGATTCGTGCCGAAAATCGCCACAGCGTTACATACGTGATGCGCAACGCTTTCACACAAAAACGCGCACCCTCGTGAAATCACGAGGGTGCGCGTAATGCTGAAAACTAGGACTCTTCGGCCAGGCGGTGCTTGAGGGCGTCGAACTCGTCCTTGATGCCGGTGGGCAGCTTCTCACCGACGAACTCGAACCACTCCTCGATCAGCGGGAGCTCGGCCCGCCACTCCTCGGTGTTGACGGCCAGCGCCTCGTCCACGTCGGCCGGATCCACATCGAGCCCGGACAGGTCCAGATCGGCGGCCGTCGGCACGATGCCGATCGGGGTGCTCTTACCGTCGGCCTTGTGCTCGATGCGCTCGATGGCCCACTTCAGCACGCGGCTGTTCTCGCCGAAGCCCGGCCACAGGAAGCGGCCGTCGTCGCCGCGGCGGAACCAGTTGACGAAGAACACCGCAGGCAGCTTCGACTCGTCGGCGTTCTTGCCGATGTTGATCCAGTGCTGGAAGTAGTCACCGACGTTGTAGCCCAGGAACGGCAGCATGGCCATAGGGTCGCGGCGCACTGTACCGACCTTGCCCTCGGCGGCGGCGGTCTGCTCGGAGCCGAGAGTGGCGCCGATGAACACACCGTGCTGCCAATCGCGGGCCTGGGTCACCAGCGGGACCGTGGTCTTGCGACGGCCGCCGAACAGGATCGCCGAGATCGGCACGCCCTGCGGGTCGTCCCACTCCGGCGCCAGCGTCGGGCACTGCGAGATCGGGGTGCAGTAGCGCGAGTTCGGGTGCGCGGCCTTGGATTCCGTCTCGCGCAGGAACCAGTCGTTGCCCTTCCAGTCGATCAGGTGGTCGGGTTCGCCCTCCAGGCCTTCCCACCACACGTCGTTGTCGTCGGTCTTGGCCACATTGGTGAAGACGGTGTTGCCTGCGGCGATGGTCTTCATCGCGTTGGGGTTGGAATCCCAGTTGGTGCCGGGTGCGACGCCGAAGAAACCGAACTCGGGGTTGACGGCATACAGGCGGCCGTCCTTGCCGAACCGCATCCAGGCGATGTCGTCACCGACGGTCTCGGCACGCCAGCCGGGGATGGTCGGCTGCAGCATCGCGAGGTTGGTCTTGCCGCAGGCCGACGGGAATGCCGCGGCGACGAAGTAGGCCTTGTTCTCCGGGGAGATCAGCTTGACGATCAGCATGTGTTCGGCGAGCCAGCCCTCGTCATGGGCCATCGCCGAGGCGATCCGCAGCGAGTAGCACTTCTTACCCAGCAGAGCGTTGCCGCCGTAGCCCGAGCCGAAGCTCCAGATCTCACGGGTCTCCGGGAAGTGGGTGATGTACTTGGTGTCGTTGCACGGCCACGGCACGTCCTTCTGGCCGGGCTCCAGCGGCGCACCGATCGAGTGCAGCGCCTTGACGAAGAAGCCGTCGTCGCCGATCTTGTCGAGCGCGGCCTGACCCATCCGGGTCATCGTGCGCATCGAGACCACGACGTACTCGGAGTCGGTGATCTCCACACCGAGCTTGGGATCCTCCGCGTCCAGCGGACCCATGCAGAACGGCACCACCCACATGGTGCGGCCGCGCATCGAGCCGCGGTACAGGTCGCTCATGAGCCCGCGCATCTTGGCGGGTTCCATCCAGTTGTTGGTGGGGCCGGCGTCGATCTCACGCTCGGAGCAGATGAAGGTGCGAGACTCGACGCGGGCGACGTCGGACGGATCGGAGAGCGCCAGGTACGAGTTCGGCTGCTTCTCGTCGTTCAGCTTCTGGAAGGTACCCGCCTCGACCAGGTGAGCGGCCAGCCGGTCATACTCCTCAGCGGACCCGTCGGCGAAGACCACCCGATCCGGTTGAGTCAGCTCTGCGACCTCCTGGACCCAGGCCAGCAGACCCTGATGTTTCGTCGGTGCGGTGTCCAGACCCGGAATGGTCGCTGAGGTCATCAAATTCTCCTGCGTAGGTTTGTGGAACCCAAGCCACGTCACGACGCGGTCACGGCTACCCCTTGGGTAGAGGTTAACTCGGGTGACATACCCACGGTGAACCAGTGGTATGTCCGATCACTCACAGGAACGATTCAGATCAACGTTATCAGGTGGTTACTCGCCAGTAGCGTCGCTGTTGCCGTACAGATCCGCCCGCACGGCGTTCAGCGCCCGCTGTAACGGCGGGATCCGTCGGTCTCTCTGGGCCGCCGCCCGCGCGGTCGCGATGGCATGTTCACGCAGTTCGGCGTCCATCGCGGCGGTCTTCTCGGCCACCGCGGCCGCCTCGGTTTCCTCACGGGCCGCCAGCTCGGTGGTGAGCGCAGTCTCCGCGGCCAGGACCCGCTTCGCGACGAGCTCTTCGACCGCCGAACGGAGGGTGGTGGTGATCTCGCCGACCCAGCGATCCAGCACCGCCCGGTCGTGCAACAACCCACGGGTGCCGACCACCCAGATCGCCAGCAGCAGGCCCACCACCGCCCCGACCACCAGGCCGGCCACGGCCAGTCGCGGGGCCGCACCCACCAGTACCCGGCTGACCGCCACCGCCACACCCAGCCCGAAGCCGGCGCCCAGGACGAGCATCAGCCGGGTCTCGAGGGTCCGGGATTTCAGCTGGGGCGACGGCAGGTCGGGGACCCGCGCCGGGGCGGGCGATTCAGGTTCCGTCAACTCAAGTTCGTCCGCCATTCCGCGCAGGTGGGCGGTGACGCCCTCGTCGACCTCACCGACGACCTCGTGCGCGCGTTGCCGCGCGTAGTCCTCGAACGTCTCGATCCGGCGCCGGCCGATGCCCGCGACATCCTCCTGCAATTCGGTGCGCACCGAGTTACACCGGTTGCGGGCGAAATAGCCGAGCTGAACCCTGGCCTGCTGCAATTGACTGCGCAACGCGATGCTGCGCTCGGTACGGGTCAGCCTGCGGGCCCTGGCCACCTCGGCGCGACGCTCCCGCAACACGTCGACGCGGGCCTGGCGGTCGGCGCCGGACCCGTCGGCCTCATACCGGAGGATGACCGCTTCCAGTCGAGTTTCCCAGGCGCGCAACCTGTTCCGGCGCGCGATATCGGGATCGGCGAGCTGGCCGGCGAGCAGTTCGACGAGCTCATCGAGCTGCGGCTCACCGAGATCGGGCGCCGCCGCCACCCCCACCCAGGGCATGCGTTCGTAGCGCGCGTCGCGCTCGCCCAGGATTTCCGCATCGGCGTCGCGCACATCGCGCCAGTCGCGGTACGCATCGATCTTGGACACCACGCCGATCACCAGATCGGTGTATCGCGACGCCAAATCGACCAGGGCACAATCTGATTCAGTAACCGGGGCGGCTGCCGAAACCACGAACACCACAGCCGCCGGCGCCTCGCCGGCCACCAATTCAGTGGATTCCACGAAAGTCGTCTGCGGCATCCGCTCCCGCAGTGCCGCCATCACGCTCGTCGATCCGGCCAGCCACGGACCGGCCACCAGCACCGCATCGCGGGTTTCCACCCCCGGCGAGTTCAGGCCCGGGTCGATCGCGGCCACCACGGCGTCCGCCTCGGCGATTTTTGCTCCTCGCGTGCCCGCCGCCGCCTGATCCCGGGCCGTATCCACGTCGGTCACCGTCGGCTACCCGTCGCACCCAGCAGTCGCAGGGAACCTCGCACGATGTCGTCACCGCACCGTCGATGCAGGGCATTCACCGGACCGTCGCGGTATTGCCGCCAGCGGCGGGCGCGACAGAGATGGGCATTGTGATCGTCACCGGGGCCCACCGTCAGCCCTTCGGCCTGCACGACGTCGACGGCGGCGGCCATCACCGCGATCACCGTGTCATCGGCGGCCAGGAAACGCCCCACCGCCGGGCCGCCGACCGCACGCAGCTCAGCCAGTGCCGACCGCACCCGCCGGTACCGGACCGACGCGGCCGCCGCATCGATGGCCGCCAGCACCCGGTCCACCTCGCTGAGCCGTCGCCACAGCCCCGGCAAGGTCTCGGCGTCGACGCCGCGGCTCAACGCCAGCGTGGTGTGGGCGATCCCGAACCGGTCAAGACGTTCCAGCAGCTCGGTACGCACCTCACGCTGCACCCGGTGCGAACCGGCAACGAAGCCGTCGGCCGAGGTCAGGTCGGCAGGCTCGCGGGTCAGCAGCCGCAGCGCATCGAGCAGGTGCGGCCCGGGCGCCCGGGCCACCGCCAGCAGTGCCACCATCGGCACGACCGGCACCCCGGCCGGGTTCTGCAGGCGCTGTGCCCTTCGGTGTGCGGTCGCGACCGGGCCATCCGGCCCCGACCCGGCCAGATCAGCCTTGTTGAGCACCACGACCGTCGGCCGGCCCGCCCGGCGCAGCTCCTCGAGCAGGGCCTCGTCCTCGGGTTTGAGCACCTCGGCGATCACCAGCACCGTGACGTCACCGGCCGCACCGGTCTCGAGGCCCGCACCCGCCAGAGCGGCAGTCACCGTGCTCACCCCCACGCCGCGACGCCCGCGCACATCCACACATAGCGGAGCCGACACCCGCGCACAGATCTCCGCCAACCGCGCATCGCCGTCACGGTCGGCAAAGCGTGCGAGCTCGTCTGCGAAAATCTGGCAGCCTTCCCTACGTGGTCACCGGCGCATCCGGGTGCCCCACGAAAAATCGTGACACGGGCCGCGGGCGCGCGCGAACAGAGGTTTACGCCTTAACAGTAGGAGGCAACTGTTGGGTATCAATCTCTACCACGATGCGAGCACATCGCCGCCGATAAGAGACCATGGACGGATGCACCCGTCCAGGTCCGATGTCGGTGGGCCGGCGCCGGCAGATGAAGCGGCCGACGTGCCGCCCGCCCAGCCGCACCGTTTTCCCCGGGTGACCAGCTTCCGTACCCGGCGGTCGACGCTGTCGCCCGCCCAGCAACAGACCTGGAATCGGCTGTGGCCTGAGCTGGGCATCCAAGCCCGTGACGAGGATTCGCAACCCGTCGTCGACGTTGACACCGCGGCGTGGTTCGGCCGCTCGGCCCCGCTGATCCTGGAGATCGGCTCAGGCACCGGCACCTCAACGCTTGCCATGGCCCAGGCCGAACCCGATCTCGACGTGATCGCGGTGGAGGTCTACCGCAAGGGTCTGGCCCAACTGCTCAGCGCGATCGACCGCTCCGGAGAAACCTCATCCCCCGTCACCAACATCCGCATGGTCCGCGGGGACGGCGTCGACGTGCTGGAGCACATGTTCGGCACCGGGACCCTGACCGGGGTGCGGGTGTTCTTCCCGGATCCCTGGCCCAAGGCCCGTCACCACAAGCGCCGTCTGCTGCAGCCGGCCACGGTGGCCCTGATCGCCGATCGGCTGCGGCCCGGCGGAATCCTGCATGCGGCCACCGACCACGCCGGGTATGCCGAGCACATTGCCGAGGTCGGTGACGCCGAACCACTGTTGCGCCGGGTCGACATAGGGGCCACACACCTGCCGATATCGGTCGAACGCCCGGTCACCAAGTACGAGCGCAAAGCCCTGGCCGGTCCCGACGTCACCGAGCTGGTCTGGGAGAAACGGCCATGAGTGTGACCGAAGACATGCAGAACGAGTCCGCGCAGGTGGAGGCGGGTGCCACTGCCACCCCCGCGCGCCGCGTATTGCTCGTGTGGGACGCCCCCAATCTGGACATGGGACTGGGCGCGATCCTCGGCGGCCGCCCGACCGCCGCGCACCGTCCACGGTTCGACGCTCTGGGCCGGTGGCTGCTGGGGTACACATCAGATCTGGTCTCCGAAGCCGGCGATGACGAGGATGTATCGCTGGAGCCGGAGGCCACCGTCTTCACCAACATCGCCCCAGGTAGCGCCGATGTGGTGCGCCCGTGGGTGGAGGCGTTGCGTAACGTGGGTTTCGCCGTCTTCGCCAAGCCGAAGATCGACGATGACAGCGATGTCGACAGCGACATGCTCGAGCACATCGCCCTGCGTCGCAGAGAAGGACTGGCAGCGGTCCTCGTGGCCTCGGCTGACGGGCAAGCGTTCCGCCAGCCCCTGGAAGAAATCGCCCGTGCAGGCACCCCCGTGCAGGTGCTCGGATTTCGCGAACATGCGAGCTGGGCGTTAGCGTCGGATACCTTGGAGTTTGTCGATCTGGAGGACATTCCTGGTGTGTTCCGGGAACCGTTGCCACGGATCGGACTGGACTCGCTGCCCGAGCAGGGAGCATGGCTGCAGCCGTTCCGGCCGCTGTCATCGCTACTAACCGCACGTGCGTAACAACTGAAGACCTACGTCCAGTCCGTGCGCGGGTCACCACAAGTTTTAAAGCGAAATATTGAAGCGTTAGGAGCCTAAGTGTTCGCCTGGTGGGGTCGAACGGTGTACCAGTTGAGGTACATCGTCATCGGTGTCATGGTGGCGCTGTGCCTAGGTGGCGGCCTCTATGGCGCCAGTCTCGGAGAGCACGTCACTCAGAGTGGTTTCTACGACGAGGGCAGCCAGTCGGTCCAGGCGTCGCTGTTGGGCGACGAGGTTTACGGCCGTGACCGGACCAGCCATATCGTCGCCATCCTGACGCCGCCGGATGACAAGAAGGTCACCGACAAGGCGTGGCAGAAGAAGGTCACTGCGGAACTGGACCAGGTGGTCAAGGATCACCCGGACCAGATAGTCGGTTGGGTGGGTTGGCTCAAAGCCCCCGACACCACCGACGAACTCGTCAACCAGATGAAGACGCAGGACCTGAAGCACACCTTCATCAGCGTGCCGCTCAAGGGCGACGACGACGACACGATTCTGAAGAATTACCAAGTCATCGAGCCTGACCTTCGGAAGGTCAACGACGGCGACATCAAACTGGCCGGGCTGAACCCACTGGCCAGCGAGTTGACCGGCACGATCGGCACCGACCAGAAACGCGCCGAGCTGGCAATTGTGCCATTGGTCGCCGTGGTGCTGTTCTTTGTGTTCGGCGGAGCGGTCGCTGCGGCCCTGCCCGCCATCATCGGTGGCCTGACGATCGCCGGCGCTCTGGGCATCCTGAGACTCACCGCCGAGTTCGGGCCCGTGCACTTCTTCGCCCAGCCGGTGGTGACGATGATGGGCTTCGGCATCGCCATCGACTACGGCCTGTTCATCGTCAGCCGGTTCCGAGAGGAGCTGGCCGAGGGCTATGACACCGAGGCCGCGGTACGAAGATCGGTGATGACGTCGGGACGAACCGTCGCGTTCTCCTCGGTGATCATCGTGGCGTCCTCGCTGCCGCTGCTGCTGATCCCGCTCGGCTTCCTGAAATCGATCACCTACGCCATCATCGCCTCAGTACTGCTGGCGGCATTCCTGTCGATCACCGTGCTGCCCGCAGTGCTGGCCATCCTGGGACCCAGAGTCGACGCACTGGGTGTGACGACATTGCTGAAGGTGCCGTTCCTGGCCAACTGGCCGTTCTCCCGGAAGATCATCGACTGGTTCGCCGAGAAGACCCAGAAGACGAAAACCCGCGAAGAAGTCGAACAGGGCTTCTGGGGCAAGCTCGTCAACGTCGTGATGAAGCGGCCCATCGCCTTCGCCACCCCGATCCTGGTCGTGATGACCCTCCTCGTCATCCCGCTCGGCCAGCTCGCGCTTGGCGGTATGAGCGAGAAGTACCTGCCGCCGGACAACTCGGTGCGCATGGCCCAGGAGGAGTTCGACAAACTCTTCTCCAGTTTCCGGACCGAGCCGCTGACCATGGTCATCCAAAGTGACGACGGCAAACCGGTCACCGACCAGCAGCTCGCCGAGCTACGTTCCAAGGCCGCGACGGTCTCCGGCTTCACCGACGCCGACAACCCGTCCAAGATGTGGCAGGAACGCAACGCACAGGAAAGCGGAACCAAGGATCCGTCGGTGCGCAGTATCCAGAACGGCCTGGTCAACAGCAGCGACGCACCCGCGAAGATCAACGAACTGCGAGCCCTGCCCGCACCCCACGGCACTCAGGTCTACGTGGGCGGCACGCCGGCTCTGGCGCAGGACAGTATTCAGAGCCTGTTCGACAACCTGCCGCTGCTGGCGGTGATCCTGGTCCTCACCACGACGGTGCTGATGTTCCTGGCGTTCGGATCCATCGTGCTGCCGATCAAGGCCGCCCTCATGAGCGCACTGACACTCGGGTCCACGATGGGCATCCTGACCTGGATGTTCGTCGAAGGTGGTCATGGATCCGGGCTGCTCAACTACACCCCGCAACCACTGATGGCACCGATGATCGGGTTGATCATCGCAGTGATCTGGGGTCTGTCCACCGACTACGAGGTCTTTCTCGTATCCCGCATGGTGGAGGCCCGGGAACGCGGCATGTCCACCGCGGAGGCCATCCGGATCGGTACCGCGACCACCGGCCGCCTGATCACCGGTGCGGCCCTGGTGCTGGCAGTGGTGGTCGGTGCATTCGCCTTCTCCGACCTGGTGATGATGAAGTACCTGGCCTTCGGTCTGCTCATCGCTCTGCTGTTGGACGCCACGGTCATCCGTATGTTCCTGGTGCCCGCCATCATGAAGCTGCTCGGTGACGATTGCTGGTGGGCTCCGCACTGGATGAAACGCGTCCAGGAGAAGCTCGGCCTCGGTGAGACCGAACTGCCCGACGAGCGCAAGCGTCCGATGGCTCAGGAGTCCGGCGAGGACCCACGCGCCCTGGCCGGCGTCGGCGCCCTGCCGGCACCGCGGCCGCACGATCCGACCCATCCCGCGGCCGAGCCCATGCGCCCGCAGATGCCGCGGACCAATGCGCCCTCGGCCGCAGGTACCGCGCGGATCAACCCGCCCCAGGCCCAACCCCAGGCCCAGGCCCACCAGCAGCCCAATCAAGAACCGGCCACCACCAAGTTCGCGATGGCGCGCAACGCCGTGCGCAACGCGGTGAACACGGCGGTCAACACGGTCAACACCGCGGCGGGTAACACCAGCGCCGGCACCGAGCGCACGCCGCA
This sequence comes from Mycobacterium sp. DL99, assembly GCF_004762045.1. GTDB lineage: Bacteria > Actinomycetota > Actinomycetes > Mycobacteriales > Mycobacteriaceae > Mycobacterium. Next base: position 215,599 of record NZ_SJOM01000007.1, on the reverse strand, counting down.
GCCGACCGGACGGTGAGAGCGCACCGACGACGGCGTTCGGCGCACAGCGGCCGGGGCCGGTGCCGGGTCCGAATCCGCGCCAGCGTGATCAGGACCCGTCGACCCAGAAGTTCGACCGCCGCGACGACGAACCCCCTCGTCGCGGCGGCGGGATGAGCGCGCAGGATCTGCTGCGTCGCGAGGGCCGGCTGTAAGAACTCGCCGATCGAATGTCGGCTTGTGCTCGATGATTCGCTGGAATCTCGACGACAAGCCGACATTCGGCGCTAGTCGTCTGCTTCGTCCGGAGGAACCCCGACGACGACACCCTCTGCCTCCGCCAGTTGCGCTTCCTCGGCGTCCGGGTCCTCGGCCAGCAGGACCCGGGTCGCGCTGTTGATGAACGCCACCGTGGGCACCGCGAGCAGAGCGCCGACAATGCCGGCCAGCACACCGCCGCCCGCGATGGCCAACACCACCGCCAGCGGGTGGATCGACACCGCGCGCCCCATCACCAGTGGTTGCAGCACATGGCCTTCCAGCTGCTGCACCGCGATGATCAGCCCCAGCGTGATCAGGGCGTAGACGAATCCCTTGGCCAGCAGCGCCACCACCACCGCCAGGAATCCGGCGACGACGGCACCGACCAGCGGGATGAAGGCACCCATGAACACCAGCGAGGCCAGCGGCAGCGCCAGTGGGATACCCATGATCGCCAAGCCGGTACCGATGCCGAGCGCGTCGACCAGGGCCACCAGGAACGTCGCTCGCATGTAGCCGCCCAACGAGTGGAAGCCGGCCCGCCCGGCGTCACGAACCCGCTCACGCACATGGGTCGGAAACACCTTGGTGACGAACGCGAAGATGTTGCGGCCGCCCTGGAGCAGGAAGATCAGCGTGAACAGCACCAAGAGCGCGCCGGTGAGAAGTTCGGTGAGGGTGCCCGCGGTGGACAACGCCCCGGTGGTGAGCTTCTCCTGGTTGCGTTGCAGCGCCTCGATCGCGGTGTTGCCGGCCTGGTCGATCTGCTCCTTGCTCAGCTGCAGCGGGCCGTTGATCAGCCAGTTGCGCAGCCCGTCGATGCTTCGGGTCACCTGCTCCACGAGTTGTGGTGCGCCCTCGATGAATTGGGAGATGACGAAGCTCAGGATGCCGCCCACCACAGCGAAGCTCGCGAGCAGAACCAGCGCAACGGCGGCGCCGCGCGGGGCACCGCGGCGGTCCATGAAGTCGACGGCGGGCAGCAGCAACGCCGCGACCATGGTGGCCAGCGCCACCGGCACCACGATCACCTCAAGGTGTTTGATGAGCCACAGCAGTGCCACGACGGCCGCGAATATGACGAGCAGCCGCCATGACCAGGCCGCAACCTTGCGGACGAACGGCGTAACGGCCTCATCAGCAACAGGATCCAGTGCCATCTCGGTAGCGTAATGCGGCGCGCCCAGCAACCGGCGATGTCGACACGACCTGCGCGGTTACCCTGTAGGGCGTGTCACAGGACGCGCCGGCCGACACGGCCCGGGCCCGGGCCGGCTCAACGCGCGGCAAGTACTGGTGGGCCCGATGGGTGGTCATCGCACTCGCGGTCACGGTTCTCGCCGTCGAAGTGACCCTGGTCTGGGACCAGCTCGCGAAGGCATGGCGCAGCCTGCTGACCGCAAATGGATGGTGGGTGCTTGCGGCGGTGGGCGCAGCGATGGCCTCGATGCACAGCTTCGCCCAGATCCAGCGGACCCTGCTGCGCTCGGCGGGTGTGCCCGTCAAGCAGTGGCGGTCGGAGGCCGCGTTCTACGCCGGTAACGCACTGTCGACCACCATGCCCGGCGGCCCGGTGCTCTCGGCGACGTTCGTATACCGCCAACAACGCATCTGGGGTGCCTCACCACTGGTGGCCTCGTGGCAGCTGGTGATGTCGGGCGTGCTGCAGGTCGTGGGCCTGGCACTGCTCGGCCTCGGTGGAGCACTCCTGCTCGGCGCCAGCAAGAACCCGCTGTCACTGATCTTCTCGCTCGGCGCGTTCCTCGCGATCATCTTGCTGGCCCAGGCCGTGGCCACCAGACCCGAGCTGATCGACGGCATCGGGGCCAAGGTGCTGTCGTGGGTTAATTCGTTGCGCGGCAAGCCTTCAGACGCCGGGCTGACCAAATGGCGCGAGATCCTGCAGCAGTTGGAGTCCGTCAACCTGGGCCGACGGGACCTCGCGGTGGCGTTCAGTTGGTCGATGTTCAACTGGATCGCCGACGTGGCCTGCCTGGCGTTCGCCTGCTACGCCGCGGGCGGTCACCCGTCACTGGCCGGCGTCACCGTCGCCTACGCCGCGGCCCGGGCGGTGGGCTCGATCCCGTTGATGCCGGGCGGTCTACTGGTGGTGGAGGCCGTCCTCGTGCCCGGGCTGGTCTCCTCCGGACTGACGCTGGCCTCTGCCATCTCCGCGATGCTCATCTACCGGCTGGTCAGCTGGATCTTCATCTCCACGATCGGCTGGGTGGTGTTCTTCTTCATGTTCCGCACCGAGAAGGACATCGACCCCGACGTGAACACGGACACGGCAACCGACTCTTCAAAACCCGAATCCGAATGCTAGGAGACGTCTATGCGAGTCCGGTACCCGATCGCAGTACTCGTCCTGACTTTGGCCGGGTGCTCGTCGGCGCAGACTCCCCAGTCGGAGTCCACCACAACCACCACCCCGCCGCCGGCTGTCACACCGGTAGTGGGATCAGTTCTGGCAGAACCGGTTCCGGTTGCGGCCACCGACGGCCGCACCCACCTGGCCTACGAGCTGATGTTGACCAACACCTCGCCGGCCAATGTCACCCTCAACTCGCTGAGCGCCACCACGGCCGACCGCAAACTACTCACCCTGTCCGGGGACAGCCTCAAGTACTGGACCAGGGCCGTGGGTAATTCCGCCGTCGGAACCAACGTGCTCGGCCCCGGCCAGAGCGCCTACGTGTGGCTGGACGTCGTCGCCGACGATCCGACGCAGGTGCCGGGAGAACTCAACCACGAACTCGGGATCACCATGGCCAAGCCGATGCCGCCACTGGTCCCGCCGACCCTGACCGAGTCGGTGGCGCCGGTGGCGGTGCAGACCCGAAAGCCGGTATCCATCGTCCCGCCGCTGACCGGCGAGAACTGGTTGGACGCCAACAGTTGCTGCGATATGACGCCGCACCGCATGGCGCTGAATCCGATCAACGGAAAAGTCTGGGCTGCAGAACGATTCGCGATCGACTATGTGCAGCTCGGCGCCGATGGGCGGCTGTTCACCGGGGATCGGGCCAAGGTCGCGAGCTACCCGTATTTCGGCTCCGAGATCCACGCGGTGGCCGACGGACCGGTGGTCGCGGTGCTCGACGGACTGAACGAGCAGGTCCCCGGTGTCACGCCGAGCGGCCTCACCTTGCAGCAGTACGGCGGCAACCACATCGTGCAGGACATCGGGGACGGCAACTACGCCTTCTACGCCCACCTGCAACCGAACAGCCTCAAGGTCAAGCCCGGAGACAAACTCAGCGCCGGGCAGGTCATCGGCGCCTTGGGCAACTCCGGCAACTCCGATGCACCGCACCTGCACTTCCATGTGATGGACGGGCCGGATCCGTTGGCGTCCAATGGCTTACCATTTACCTTCAAATCGTTCCGGCTCGATTCGCGGCTGACCTCGCTGGCCGCCGCCGATGCGCTCTTCGACGGCAAGCCGGCCGCACGGCAACCGGGCTTCGCCGAGCGCGACCAAACCGACGTCAGCCCACTGGTACTGGATGTGATGACCTATGCGACGAGCTAGCGCACTAGCCCTCCTCACCGACCTCATCTGCGTCGTCGTGTTCTGCACGATCGGACGGCGCAGCCACGCCGAGGGCCTCACGGTGGCCGGCGTGGCCGAGACAGCGTGGCCGTTTCTGACCGGGACCCTGGTGGGTTGGCTGCTTTCCCGCGGCTGGCAGCGTCCGACGTCGTTGGCGCCCACCGGCATCGTGGTGTGGATCAGCACGGTGGTGGTCGGCATGGTGCTGCGCAAACTGACCTCGGCCGGCGTGGCCGTCAGCTTCATCGTCGTCGCCTCCCTGACAACCGCGCTGCTGCTGTTGGGCTGGCGCGCGGTGGCCATGGCCGGGGATCGAATCCGGAATCACTGACAGCTTCCGGCGACAGCTTCCCATCTCCGGATGAGGCGGCGGCAGGCCTGGACGAGCTCAGCGGGTCTCACCTCGGTGAGGTCGGTATCGAAGGTGGCGAGAATTCCCGCCACACCAGCCCAGGACCAAGCGCCGACGGTCAGTCGACAATGCTCCGCATCGAGGTGCTCGACGACCGATCCTCCGGGCGCAAAGCGCGCGACCGTTTCGGTGGGCAGGTTGAGTCGAGCTGTTCCCGTGCACTCCCATCTGGCCGGGGTATCCCCTCTGTCGTGGCTGGTCATGACAAACTGCGCGACGTCCCCGCCGGGCAGATCTCTCGGTGTGAACGGGATGCCGGTCGGTGGGTGCAGATGCAGACGGTCGAGGCGATGTACGCGCCACGCGCCTCCTGCCGGATCACGGCCGACCAGGTACCAGCGGGCGGCCCAGACCACCAGGTGGTGGGGTTCGATGCGGCGGGCCGGGGCGAAATCGGCATCGGCCGGGTCCGCGCGGGTGCCGTCGGATCTGAGCGTCTCGGCGACGAGCAGGTGGCGGTTCCGGACTGCGCTGCCCACCGCCCTCAGCGCCTCGGTGTCAATCGGGGGCGCGGCGAACTCCCAGTAGTTCTGCACGCTGGTCAGCTGCAGCGACTCCATGGCAGCGCGCAACCTGGCAGGCACGATCTGCTTGAGAGTCTCCAGAGCCCGGGCGGCGTCGTCTCCGAGCCCGAAAACGGTGCCGGGGGCGGTCTGTAACGCCACCGCGACCGCGAGGGCCTGACCGTCATCGAACAACTGCGGCGGCAGCGCGTGACCGGCGCCCAGCTGATACCCACCCTCCGGGCCGTGCACAGTCGCGATCGGATAGTCGAGCAGGCGCAATGTCTCGATGTCGCGCCTGACCGTACGTTCGCTCACGCCGAGCCGGGAGGCGAGTTCACCCAGCGGCCAACGACGCCGGGTCGCGAGCAATGAGAGCAGACGCAGCGTTCGCCGTGAGGTATCGGCCATCGTCACATCATGCTGCCCCGGTCGTGGCCATTTGGTGTCCACTACTGGTGACACTGTCGCGGGATGCGCATCGTGGTTGTCGGAGGCGGGATCGGTGGGCTGGCGCTGGCCGCCGGACTGCGTCGGAACGGGTTCGCCGTGAAGGTCTTCGAACGTGACATCGACGTGGCGGCGACCGGCGGTTATCACATCACGCTCGACAGTCGGGCCCAGGACGCGTTGCGGAAACTGGTCGCGCCCAACGTATTCGAACGACTGTTGACATCGGCTTCGGCTCTGCGACTGCGGGAGCGCGACGTGTTCTGGGACCGGCGCGGCCGGCTACTGGGGCGAGGGCCGGATCTGAGCGAGAGCCGAAGCGTGGACATCGACCGCATCACCCTGAGAACGCTCCTGGCCGAAGCGGTAGGCGCCGACCTTGTGTTGGGGCGGACCGTCTCCGGCGTCGGCCGCACCGACGACGGCCACCCACTGGTCGAGTTCTCCGACGGTTCGACAGTCGGGTGCGACGTACTGGTAGGCGCGGACGGCACCCACTCACTGGTTGCCCGTCACCTGGCCGGCAGCCAGACGAACGAACCGGCCGGCATCATCGGCTTCTCGGGGCGAACCGCCGCCGGCGACCTCAATCCGCTTGAGCGGCAACGGTTCGGACCGCGATCAGCCTTCGCCATCGGTCCTCGGGGCGCGGCGCTGTATGTCGGTTTTCTCGACCCGGTGGGCAACGCCGTACTCGAGGCAAAGGAACCCCGCGCGGCGTTGACTACCGGGCCCACCTATATCTGGGGTGCGATGTTCACCGAATCCGCAACCACCGATGCCCTGCGCGAACTACGCGGCGCCCACCTGCAGACTGCGCTGCTGGACGGCTTCCGGGGCAACGGGTGGAGCATGCGCCCACTCGAGATCATTGCCAAATCCGATCCCGGCAGCATCGCCGCATTCCGGTTCAACGCGGCGTCGTCGCGGGCCGCCGACCTCGCGCCGTGGCCGGCCGGTCCCATCACCGCCCTCGGCGATGCTGTGCACGCGACCCCGCCGACCGCCGGGATGGGGGCCGGCGCCGCCATTCGCGACGCGGCGAGCCTGGTTGCACACATGTGTGAGTTCGCCGCCGGTGATCTTTCCCTCGCCGTCGCCATCAGCCGGTTCGAGGCAGACATGCGGATTCGCGGCAGCGAGGTGTTGACCATGGCCATGAAGACCGTCCGCCTCATCCGGGCCACGGATACCCGGCTCGGAGCACCCGTCGCGGCGGCGGCCGCCCCCGTACTTGCCGCCGTCAACCGGCTCACGCACAGACGCTGAAGCCGCTCGCCGGAGTCAGTCGATTTGATCGGGCTCTGCCGACGAGATCGCTACCGTCAAGGTGGCCCGCAGGCCGCCGAGCGGCCCGTCGGACAACGTGATCTCACCGCCGTGCAATTGAGCCTGCTGGGCGACCAGGGCCAGGCCGAGCCCGGATCCGCCCGCCATCGCGGTGCTGCCCCGGCGGAACCGGCCCAGTACGGTCTCGTGCTCCTCGACCGGTAGTCCACGCCCGTTGTCATCGACGATGATGATGAGGTGCCCGTCGCCGCGGTGGGCGGTCAGGGTGATCCGGGTCGCCTCGCCATGGACGATCGCGTTACGCACCAGGTTGTCCACCGCGATACGCAGCCCACCGGGCCAGCCCATCACCAGGCCGATGTCGTCGGCCACGTGCACGTCGATCTGGATATGCTCGCTCCCCCGGGCGTTCTCCCTGACCACCCGGTCGAGCAGATCGGCGATGTCGATCAATTCGCGGTCCTCGGCCTGGGCCAGTTGCCCCGACGCGAGTTGACCCAGCGCGGTGATGATGGCCTCGACCCGGCGTTGCGCCCTGGACAGGTCGGCCACCACTTCGTCGCGCTCGGATTCCGGCAGGCTGTGAATGCGCAGCGTGTCCAGGTCGGCGCGCATCGCGGTGAGCGGCGTGCGCAGCTCATGCGCGGCGTTGGCGGCGAAATCCTGAGCGGCCTGAAGGGAATTGGTGGTGGCACGCTGCGCGGCGGCCAAGCGGGTGAGCATGCCTGACATGGCCTCCGACAAGTCCTCGGCCTCCCGCACGCCGCGCACCTTCGGCATCGTGTCGGTGCCGCTGTCCAGCTTCGAGGTGTGCTCGGTGAGCTTGCGCAGCGGCCGGATGGCCGGCCCGGCGAGTAGCCACCCCAGCCCGCCTGCCACCAGCACGGTGGCCACACCGAATCCGGTGTACAGCGGAATCCTGTTGGGGCTCAGCAAGATACTGTCCGCGCGGATGCCGATGGACATCAGTACCCCGCCGTGCTGGTCCACATGGACGGTGCGCACCCGGTAGTCGACTCCGTTGACCTGGACGGTCTCGGTGCCCGGCGGCAGCGCCGGCAACTGGAAACCCCGCTGGAACACCACCTGCCCCGTCGACCGCGACCGGCCGGTGGTCAGCACCCCGCGCGTGGGATCCTGCAGATGCTCGGGGTTGATGCTGGCGTCGACGATCGAATCGAGCCTGCGGTCCAACTGCGCGGAATCGTTGTTGGCCAGCACCACCGAGGTCAGGATGGTGAACAACGCCACCACGGCGGCGGCCGCCAGCGCCGCGGCCACCGCGACCCTGGTACGCAGTGACGCCGAGCGGATCAGGCTGAAAAGCCTCACCTGACTCCGGTTCTCATGGCGTCCTCACGCGTCTTCCCGCAGCACGTACCCGATCCCGCGAACGGTATGGATGACGCGCGGCACGTCAGGCCCTTCGAGCTTGCGCCGCAGGTACGAGATGAAGACGTCGGCCACGTTGGTGTCGACGTCGAAGTCGTATCCCCAGACCAACTCGAGGAGCCGCTGCCGGGACAGCACCACACCGGTGTTCTCCGCCAGCACGGCCAGCAGGTCGAACTCGCGCTTGGTCAGGTCGACGCGTTCCCCGCCGACGAACACCAGTCGGCGGGCGGTGTCGATGGTCAACGGCCCGACGGTCATCGTGTCCGACGGCCGCTCGGCATGGCTGGCCCGGCGCAGCAGTGCGTTGAGCCGGGCCACGAGCTCGCCGAGGTCGAACGGCTTCGTCAGGTAATCGTCCGCGCCGGCTTCCAGTCCCGCGATGCGGTCGTTGACCGTGTCGCGGGCCGAGAGCACGCAGATCGGGATCTCATTGCCCAATGCCCGCAGCGCGGTGACCACGGCGACACCGTCGAGTTCCGGCATCTGGACGTCGAGAACGAGCGCGTCGTGCGACTCGTTCGACAACAGGCGCAGTGCCTCCTTGCCGGACGCCGCGACCCGGACGTCGAACCCCGAATGCCGCAGTCCGCGGGCAACCGAAGTACGCACATCCGGGTCGTCGTCGACCATCAGCACTGTGCGATTCGCACTCTCGGGCGTCACGTGTCCTTCACCGCTGGCGGGGGTTACTTCCACCCGCACTCGGTTACGGGATGGCCGGAGCCGGAGCTTCGCCGCAGCGGTTCTTCAGGTCTACCAGGGGCTGGCGGATACCGGTCAGCTCGGCCTTCGTCTGGGGGTTCGCTTCCAGGTAGTCGTGAACCTTGGTCTTGACCTCTTCGCGCGGCAGGCCTTCGAGGCTGGTGAAGAAATTGTTCACATCGGGATGGGTGAACAGGTACGCAGAGGTTGATGCCGATACACCCGAAGCCACGCCGGCCAGATCGGCCGCGGTGCAGTTGGGGGGATTGTTCGCCGGGTCGGCAAGCGCCGACGGGATGGCGCCGAACAGCATCGCACCGGCTACGGCGCCGGCGCCGGCCACGCCAGCTACCACGCGCCGCGCATTTCGGGCCGAGAGCAACATGGTCAAGCTCCTTCATCGGATGGGGAAGGCCGTAACCCCAAACGGTTATCGGCTCAGGAAAGCTAAGCAGAATCCGGGACGACTTTCCTGCCTTGCGCGCAAACCGACGTGTCGGCTGGTGAACCCGCAGTTCAGCGGTATCACCGTCGACGACGCGACGGCGGCTGATCTAGCGGGTCGAGGCCGTCGCGGGTCCGGGAAGCGGACCGGCGCCCGACGTCACCGCCGAGGCCGGCGACGACTGCGCAGGCACCGCGACGCTGGGCACCCCGACGTTCTGCGCCGAGGGCAGCCCGGCCGGCAAACCACCGGCAGCCGTCCCGCCGCCCTGTTCGGTGGCCTGCATGAGTCCCATCAGTTGCGGCAGGCTGACCGGCAACTTGCAGCGCGTTCCCAGGTTCGCCAGCGGCTGCTGCAACCGCTGGATGTCCTTGGCGGCCTGCGGGTTGGCGTCGAAGTAGGTCTTGAGGGCGGCGATCGACTGGGGTCCGCCCTGCTGCTGACTGATCGCGGTCAGGGCCTGGTTGGTCTGCGGATGCGTGTCCAGATAGTTGCCGATGTTGGTGGCCACACCACCCGCGGTGCGGGCGACCTCACTGGCCGCGCACGGATCGGTCGCAGCGGTGGCGGACGGGACCATGAGCGCGGCCACCATTGCACCGCCGGCCCCCGTCACCGCGAGGGCGACAGCCAGACTGCGGCGCAATCCACCGTTGGTCGGTTGCATGGGGTACTCCTTCAGCGTGGGCCCCGGCGCACACGTCAGCCGGGGTCGTCCTTGGCTATGTCGCCGGGCTGAGAGATTTCGTTAGCACTGCCGCGCCGACGACACCGGCGCAACGCTACGGATATCAGCTGTGAGATGTCTCAGCGCGATCTCAGAACCACAAGAGAGCGGGCCACATTACACCGGTGGAGGTACGCTCTCGCTGGTACGAGCCAGGACACGCCCAGCCATGTTGGGGGGGAGAAAGCGGGGACCTCGCATCCAGCAGTTCATGATGCGCTTGAGCAGCTATCTGCGCAGATTCCGCTGGGCGGTTTTCGCGACATGGTTGTTGCTTCTGGTGCCCTCGATCTACCTCGCGATCAACCAGTCGTCCAATCTGACCGGCGGCGGGTTCGACGTCGAAGGTTCACAGTCGCTCCACGTCCAGCTGCAGCTCGAGGACCATTTCCCGGACCAGGGCGCGTCCCCGCTTGCCCTGATCGCAGCTCCCCGCGCCGACGCCTCGTTCCAAGACATGAACGCCGCGGTCGTGTGGCTGGAGAAGGTCGCGGGCCAGGTCCCCAGCGTCAAGATCGTGCCGAATCCGCAACAGCCTGCCCCGCAGCCGGACCGGCCCTACGTCATCACACTGCAACTGGACTTCAACAACACCGGCGCGGTGGATGTGGCCAAGCAGCTCCGCCAGAAGGTCGGTGTGCACGGCGAAGAGCCGGGCGAGAGCGAGAACGGCAAGGTCAAGTTCTACGTCATCGGGCAGGGCGCACTCGGTGCGGCCGCCACCCAGGCCACCAAGCACGACATCGCCGCGGCCGAGAAGTGGAACCTGCCGATCGTGTTGATCGTGCTGCTGGCGGTGTTCGGCTCGCTGGCCGCCGCGGCGCTGCCGCTCGTGCTCGGCATCTGCACCGTGGTGGTGACCATGGGCCTGGTCTATCTGCTGTCGATGTACACGCAGATGAGCGTGTTCGTCACCTCGACGGTGTCGATGTTCGGCATCGCCCTGGCCATCGACTACTCCCTGTTCATCCTGATGCGGTACCGCGAGGAGCTGCGGGCGGGCCGTGATCCGGCCGATGCGGTCGACGCGGCGATGGCCACGTCCGGCTTGGCGGTGGCCCTGTCCGGCCTCACCGTCATCGCCTCCGTCACCGGCATCTACATCATCGACACCCCGGTGCTGGTGTCGATGGCCACCGGCGCGATCCTGGCCGTGGCGGTCGCGGTGCTGACCTCCACCACCCTGACCCCGGCGGTGCTGGCGACGTTCGGCCAGGCGGCGGCCAAGCGCTCGTCGTACCTGCACTGGTCCCGCCGCGCCGAGGCGACCCAGTCGCGGTTCTGGACCCGATGGACGGGCGCGGTGATGCGCCGGCCGTGGGCTTCGGCCGTTGCCGCGACGATCCTGTTGTTGATTCTGGCGGCACCGGCGTTCGGCATGGTGCTGGGCAACAGCATGCAGCGCCAGTTCGAGCCCACCCACGAGATCCGCGGCGGGGTCAACGCCGCGGCCGACGCGTTGGGTCCCGGAGCACTCGGGCCGGTGCGGGTGCTGGTGACCTTCCCGGAAGGCAACGCCGACAGCCCCAAGGCCACCGCCGCACTCGACGCGGTACGCCAGGAGATGACCCGGGCACCCCAGGTGCAGACCGTGCAGCCACCGGTGTTCGCCGACAACAACACCAGCGCGCTGCTCTCGGCGGTGTTGTCGGTGGACCCCGAGGATCTGGCCGCGCGCGAGTCCATCGACTGGATGCGGGACAAACTGCCGCAGGCCGCGGGCCCGAACGCCCGGGTCGACGTGGGTGGTCCGACCGCACTGATCAAGGACTTCGACGATCGGGTTTCCAGCACCCAGCCGCTGGTGTTCCTGTTCGTCGCGTTGATCGCCTTCGTGATGCTGCTGGTGTCGATCCGATCGGTGTTCTTGGCACTCAAGGGTGTGCTGATGACGGTGCTGTCGGTGGCCGCGGCCTACGGCAGCCTGGTTGTCGTCTTCCAGTGGGGCTGGTTCGAGGGGCTGGGCTTCGAGAAGATCAGCTCGCTCGACAGCACCGTTCCGCCGCTCGTCCTGGCGATGACCTTCGGTCTGTCGATGGACTACGAGATCTTTCTGCTCACCCGGATTCGGGAGCGGTTCCTGCAGACCAACAGCACCCGTGACGCGGTTGCCTACGGCGTCAGCACGAGCGCGCGCACCATCACCAGCGCCGCGCTGATCATGATCGCGGTGTTCATCGGCTTCGCTTTTGCCGGCATGCCGTTGGTGGCGCAGCTCGGTGTGGCGTGTGCGGTGGCCATCGCGGTCGACGCGACCGTGGTCCGGCTGATCCTGGTGCCCGCCCTGATGGCCATGTTCGACGAGTGGAACTGGTGGCTGCCGCACTGGCTGGATCGGCTGCTGCCCGAGGTCGATTTCGAGAAGCCGTTGCCCAAGGTCGAGGTCACCGATCTGGTGATCATTCCCGACGACATCTCCGCGTTGGGGCCGAGCGGATCTGATCTACGCATGATGGTGCGGACCGCCGCACGAATGAAAACTCTTGCTCCGCAAACGATCATCGTCACCGACCCGCTGGCCTTCAGCGGTTGCGGCAAACCGTCCTCCCGGCTGGCGGCCCGGCGGCCCGGCGGCCCGAAGCGATGCCCCGGGGTGCATCCGGTGACGATGTGGCGCGGCAGGCTTTCGGTGGCCGTGGACGCCCTGGAGACCGAGGCCGACGCAGATCGCGCACCGATGGAACGACTCGGCCCGGTGGAGACCACCAATGTGCAACTGCCGACCGGCGACCGGCTGCAGATCCCGACAGGCGCGGAAACGCTGCGGCTGAAAAGTTATCTGATCATGTGCCGTAACAGCGCCAAAGACTTTGAAGAGTTTGCTGATCTCGTCGAATCGGTGGAAACCGAGACCGCTGCTCTGGTGTTGTCGGGCATGGACCGGTATTACTGTGGGCAGAACCCGAAGAGCAGATGGGTGGCCACGCAGCTGGTGCGCCGGCTGGCCGACCCGCAGCCGTCCGATGAACACGACGTCGTGTTGTCGGACCCGGATGCAGCTGCCGAATGGGAGAAGGTCAGGCAGCGCTGCCTGTCAGTTGCGGTAGCGATGCTGGAGGAGGCGAAGTGACGTTGGCCCCCGACGTCCGGGAACCGAGGGATGCGCGGATCGCGCGCCGCGAAGAGATTCAGCCGGTTCAATCGTCTGCTCGACGTCCTGCGGGACAACGTGTCCAAGGACCCCAGACACAACGCACCGCGGCCCAGCGGACCACTGCGCAGCGCACTGCCGCGGCAGAACGGACGCCGACCAAGCCGCGCGCGACGGCGCCTCGCACTTCGGCACAAGACAGTTCCGCGCAGCGCAGTTCCGCACAACGCCCCCAAAAAGCGCCTGCCCAGGTACAACGGACACAGGAGCAACGCGCTCCCGGGCAGGACACAAAGGCACAGCGCACACAGGGGCAGGGCACGCAGACACCACGCACACCGGTACAGCGTTCGCAGCAGCCGGCACAGCCGCGACAACCACGTCCGGCCAAGGCCGCACCGCCGCAACGTCAACCCGCATTCGACGACCGGCCGGTCGAGTACTGGCCGACCGCGGCGATCCGTGCGGCGTTGGAGACCGACGACATGGTGGTTTGGCAGCGCATCGTCGCCGCGATCAAACGTGATCCGTACGGCCGGACCGCCCGACAGGTAGAGGAAGTGCTGCAGACCGCCCGCCCCTACGGGGTGTCCAAGGCACTGTCGGAAGTGCTGGTGCGCACCCGTGAGCACCTGGAGGCCACCGAGCGCGCCGAGGTGGCCCGTCAGATCCAGGCCATGCTGCGTCGTTCCGAACTGCAGGCACCTGAGTTCGCTTCGCGCGTCGGGGTGTCCAACGAGTCCTTCGCCGACTATCTGGAAGGCACCGTCAGCCCGCCGGCCTCGCTGCTGCTGCGCATGCAACGGCTCTCGGACCGGTTCGCGAAACTCTCCGCGCAGCGTTCCGCGAAGTAGTCGCCGCCGCAGATGACGTCCCAGTCAGTCGCGACGGTGCAACGTGTTCTGCGGGAGACCCGGTCGGTGGCCATCGTCGGCGCCTCGGCCAACCCGGCGCGGGCCAGTCACGAGGTCTGGACGTACCTGAAGGCGGCCACCGACTACACGCTGTACCTGGTGAACCCGACGATAACCGAAGTCGACGGCACCCCCGTCTATCCCAGCCTGGCCGCCCTTCCGGAGGTACCCGACCTCGTCGACGTGTTCCGTCGACGCGACGAGCTTCCGCACGTGCTCGCCGACGCCATCGCGGTCGGAGCCAAGACGCTGTGGCTGCAGCTGGGCCTGAGCCATGAGCAGGTGGCGCACGATGGCGCCGCCGCCGGCCTCACCGTCATCCAGGACCTCTGCCTGAAGGTCGAGTACGCCCGCTTCGCTTAGCGCTGCCAGCCACGCAGCAGCAGTAGGGCAGCGATCCGCTGGGTCGGGGTGTCCAGCCGCCCCTGCAGAATCCGGTCGACTTTTTTCATCCGCAGCCGCACGGTGTTCGGATGTACGTTCAGCGCCGCTGCGGTGGCGTTGACGTCACCCCAGTTCTCCAGCCAGGTGCGCAGCGTGATGGTCAGTTCAGTCCCGTCCGTGCGGTCGAAGTCGCGCACCCGCTGCAGTTCGCTGTGTGCCACGGACTGCACGGCGGTGGTGGCACGGCTCAGAACAATGGTGTCCCAAACCTGCTCGTGCGTCGCAGATCTGAGGTCGAGGTGCAGCGCGGCGGCAAGAGTCTCGTCCGCTTCCACGCGGGCGGCCGGCAGCCCCGCGTGGCCCGGACTCAATCTGCTCGCGCCCACCGCCCCAGGCGATGCGGATCCGACGATCTCGCACAGCCAGGGCCAGCCGCCCGGCCCCGCGCGTTGCCCGACCACCGCGTAGACGGCATCGCCGATGTCGACGAGCACCGGATCCTCCCACGACTTCTTTCGCAGGAAGGTACGCCACAGAGCCAGGTCCTCTCGGGCATCTGCCGTCGAGAGTCTTTGCAACGCAACGACTCTGACAGGTTCAGACAGCAGCGGCACATCTTGACCGGCATCGCCGGCCGCTCCGGTCAGCGCCGCGCGTAGTTGACCCACCGAATACCTGCCGGTCAACTCGAGTTCGGCGCAGAACCGTACGAGGTGCAAAGCGACCGCGGTACTCGCCGCCGAGAGTCTCGCCTCGAGATCCGAGTCGACGCGTCCATCGAAAATCGCCCAGATGGAACCGACGAGTTGTCCACCGACGCGCAACGGGATGACGAGACGCTGCGCAAAACCGGGCTCTTCGGCGGGCACCAGAAACGGACGGCTCTCCCGGGCCAGTCGTTTCAATGCCCCGCTGGCCCGCAGTCGCTTCAGGACATCGGTGGGCACGGCTCGGCCCATGATGGTGGAGGTGCGGGCGATGTCGGCGGTCTGCGTCGTTGCCGAGTAGGCGATCACGCGGCTTCGGGCATCTTCGATGGTGACCGAGGAATTCAAGATCGTCGCGACCACTTCGGCCAAGGCGAACAGCCCCTGCTGCGCCGACGCCGCCCCGGCTACCGCCGACTGCCCCTCAAGCAGCAGACCCCGCGCGAACCAGATGAAGTGCGACCATTCCATTTGCGGGTTCAGGCCCGCCAATGTGACACCTCGCGCGGCGCTGTGGGCGCAGACGTCGGGCGGAACCGGCTGCGGCAGCACCACGGCAGCAGCCCCGGTGGCCACCGCCACGTCGATGATCTCCATCTGCACCCGCTCGTCGGTGGCCCCGATGGCGGCGATGAGCGAACCAGCGCCGGGCGGCTGGCGATCGCCCCACAGATGCACGGCGGATACCGCCCGTGGAGCTCCCTCCACCAGCGTGGTTACCACCCCTGCGCCCAGCGCTTCGCAAAGGTCTACACCTTGGAGCATGAGCGGATTGTAGATACCGCACAGTCGAGCGAGGGCATGGTGTCAGTTCCGAACAGGGGTGGATCCTGTTGCAGGCCACAGTATTGAATCCGTGAACTCACGCAACAGTGTCCCGCGGAAGCAAGTGGCCGTGATCGGCGCCGGCATGGTGGGGTTGTGCACCGCCTGGTACCTCCAGGAGTACGACATCGAAGTCACGGTCTTCGACCGAGATGACGTCGCCGCAGGCTCGAGCTGGGGCAATGCCGGATGGCTGACACCGAGCATCGCCACTCCCCTGCCGGAACCGGCGGTACTGAAGTACGGCCTCGGCGCCCTGCTGAGCCACTCGTCGCCGGTGTATGTCCCGCCGACCGCCAACCCGAAGCTGTTGCGTTTCCTTGCACAGTTCGCCCGCAACAGCACCGCGAAGCGGTGGCAGAAGGCGATGCAGGCCCTGATCCCGCTCAACAACGAGGCGCTCGCCGCCTTCGCTGAGATGGAGCTGGATCTCGCTGAAAAATCCGCTCCTGCAGCACCTTTCATCGCCGCATACCGCACCTCCGCTGATCGGGAGGTGCTGCTCGACGAGATCAAGCACATCCGGGCGGCAGGCCAGTCCGTCAACTTCGAGCTGCTCGACGGAGCCGAGGCTCGCGCACAGGAACCCGCGCTCTCGTCGGAGATCAATGCCGCGATCAAGATTCTCGATGAGCGGTTCCTCAACCCCGCCGCCTTCGTTCACTCTGTCGCCGACGCCGTGGTGGCCCGCGGCGGAAAGATCGTGCGGGATACGGACGTAGACCGCATCGACGGCGGCGCCGGCCCGGTCCGCATCGCCGGCCGCTCCTTCGACGCCGCGGTGCTCGCGACCGGGGCCAGGCTCAACCGCCTCGCCCGGCCTTTCGGTGTCAAACGGCTGGTCCAGGCCGGACGCGGATACAGCTTCACCGTCAAGGTCGACCATTTGCCGATCGGACCGGTGTACTTCCCCGCCCAGCGCGTGGCATGCACACCCGTCGGCGATCGCCTTCGCATCGCCGGAATGATGGAATTCCGCGACGTAGAAGCCCCACTGGATCCCCGGCGAATCCGAGTACTGCGCGACGCGGCATCGGGTTTGCTTGCCGGTGCCCACCTCGACCAGCGTGAGGATGAGTGGGTGGGAGCCCGCCCGTGTACCGCTGACGGACTGCCGCTGATCGGACAATCGAACGATCCGCGAGTGTTCATCGCCGGCGGCCACGGCATGTGGGGCATCACGCTGGGCCCCGTCACCGGAAAGCTCCTTGCTCGACAGATCGCCACCGGCCAGACCTCGGCAGCGTTGCGCGCTGTCGACCCCCTTCGATGAACGGACGTGGATTCCAATGACTGAACTGAAAACGATCGCCTCACCCGTGGCCCCGAAAGCAGTAGGCCCGTACGTTCAGGCCGTCGCGCACGCGGGCGTCCTCTACTGTTCCGGCTCACTGCCGCTGAACCCGGCCACCGGAACGATCGAGGCCGCCGACATCGCCGCCGAAGTGCGCCAGAGCCTGGCCAATCTCGCGGCGGTGTGCGCCGAAGCCGGCACCAACCTCGGCCGTACCCTGCGGACCACGATCTACACCACCCAGCTGAGCTCGTTCGCCGACATCAATGCCGCATACGCAGAGTTCTTCGATGCGCGGTTCCCGGCTCGGACCACCATCGAAGTGGCGGCGCTGCCTCTGGGCGCCACGGTCGAGATCGACGCGATCGTCGCACTGAGCTGACCCCCGGGAGCCGGCCTTGTGCCGGCTCCTAACGGGCGTTCCTACCGGGAGTGCAGCGGGGTCACATTGTCGACGAGCCAGCGCCCGTCGGTCTTGCTCAGGGCGACCCGCAGTGCCATCACGGCGTTGTCGGTCGGTTTGCCCGGCGCGCTCTGAGTTCCGCGCAGGACCACGGCCACACTGGCCACCTGCGGACCCAGCGCCTCCACGCCTGCCGAGATCGTGGCCGCGGTGGCCGAGACGTTCTTGCTCGTCAATTCCTTTGCCACGTTGGCGAATTCGTTCTTGAACTGCTCGGCCTGCTGCGGCGACATCATCCCGGTAGCGCGGTCGATCGAGGCGGTCGGGCTCTGCGGGCTGAACGTGGCGGTGGCCTCCGAGACGCTGCTGGCGATACGCACCACCTCGTCGCGGTCGTTGTTGAAGGTGCGGTCGGGCACGGTCCAGCGCAGGTAGCCCACCGTCACCGCGGCCACCAGGGCTGCGGCGGCCACGCCGGCGACCGCGAGCCGCAACCCGGGCGCATCGTCGTCGGTGCCCAGCGTCACGCCGTCGCGGCGGGCCAGCACGATGTTGACGATGACGCCCTGCACGATCAGCAGGCACAGCACCGAGCACAGCGATACCCACCACAGCGGCCAGGACAGCGCGAGGCCGATGTACAGCAGCGCCGCGATCGCGCCCAGCGGAGCCGCGATGTCGAAAGCCAGGACGCGCAACCGGTTTCTCATCGGATCGGCTCCAACCGCGAGACCATCAGGGTGCCGTCGACGTCGGAGACGTCCAGCCGCAACGTCCAGCGCACGGTCTGGGGCTTGTCACTGCCCGCGTTCTCGCTGACCGAGGTGGCCACCACCAGCACCGTGTCGGTGCGGGAAACCATCCCGGCCAGGTCCGTCTTGGGTGCGGACACCGGGCGGCCGTCCGGGCCTGGCGGTGGGTGGTACAGCGATTCGATGGCCACCGAGTCGATCTGGCCGGTGGTGCGGGCCTGCAGCCGCTGCACCAGGTCGCGGTAAGGCTGCACGGCCGCATCGAAGTCGGAATTGAGCTGGCCCACGGTGCCCTCGCGCAGCTTCTGCATACCGGCCTCGACCGAGTCCTTGTTGATGTTGATCAGGACATTCGTCCAGTCGACGGCGGTCCGCAGCACCCGCGTCTGGTACGCGCGCTCGGCGGCCTCGTCGCGGTGCCCGGTCCACACCATGACGGCCAGGACCACCGCGACGACCGCGATCAGGCCCGCGACCGCCGAGGCGAAACCGAAGCCGGTGAAAACGCCATTGGGGTGGTCGGCTGTGCTGTCCTTGCTCGGCGCCTCGGGCATGGCCGTGAGGGTACCGGCAGCGAAACCCACCCAGCGCACCCGCGGCCTTCTGGAAGAATGTCGGGGTGACGGTAGAAGCGATCAAATCGGGTATCGACCTGAGCCATGTCGACCCGCAGGCCCGCCCGCAAGACGACCTCTTCGGCCACGTCAATGGCCGTTGGTTGACCGACTACGAGATTCCCGCCGACCGTGCCACCGACGGCGCCTTCCGGCTGCTGCACGATCGTGCCGAGGAGCAGATCCGCGATCTGATCACCCAGGCGGCCGATACCGGCGCCGCCGCGGGCACCGAGGAGCAGCGCATCGGCGATCTGTACGCCAGCTTCATGGACGAGCAGACCATCGCCACGCGTGGCCTGGCGCCGCTGCTGGCGGAGCTCGCCCTGATCGACGGTGCGGCCGACAGCGATGCGCTGGCCGCCGTGCTGGGCGGGCTGGAGCGCACCGGGGTGTCCGGCGGCGCCGGTGTGTACGTGGACACCGATTCCAAGGATTCGACGCGCTACCTGCTGCACATGAGCCAGTCCGGAATCGGGCTGCCCGACGAGTCCTACTACCGCGATGAGCAGCACGCCGAGATCCTGGCGGCCTACCCGGGACACATCGCCCGGATGTTCGCGCTCGTCTACGGAGACACTGCCGGTGATCCCGTCGACACCGCGGCCCGGATCGTCGCACTGGAATCCAAGCTGGCCGCCGCGCACTGGGATGTGGTGAAGCGGCGCGACGCCGATCTGACGTACAACCTGCGCACGTTCGCCGACCTGTCCGGCGATGCCCCCGGGTTCGACTGGACCGGCTGGTTGGGCGCGCTCGGCACCACCCCCGAGAAGGTCTCCGAGCTGGTGCTGCGTCAGCCCGACTTCGTGACGGCGTTCGCGGCGCTGTGGGCGAGCGAGGATCTGGAGGACTGGAAGGCCTGGACCCGCTGGCGCGTCATCCATTCGCGTGCCGGGCTGCTGACCGAGGATCTGGTGGCCGAGAACTTCGACTTCTACGGCCGCACCCTGAGCGGCACCGAGCAGAACCGCGACCGCTGGAAGCGCGGCGTCTCCCTGGTGGAGGGCCTGATGGGTGATGCGCTGGGCAAGCTCTACGTCCAGCGGTACTTCCCGCCCGAGGCCAAGTCCCGGATGGACGAGCTGGTGGCCAACCTGCGCGAGGCCTACCGGGTCAGCATCAACGAGCTGGACTGGATGACGCCGGAGACCCGGGCCAAGGCGCTGGTGAAGCTCGACAAGTTCACCCCCAAGATCGGCTATCCGGCCCGCTGGCGGGACTACTCGGCGCTGGTGGTCGAGCGTGACGACCTGTACGGCAACTACCGCCGCGGCCATGTGGTGAACTCCGACCGCGAGCTGGCCAAGTTGGGCGGCCCGGTGGACCGCGACGAGTGGTTCATGACGCCGCAGACGGTCAATGCCTACTACAACCCGGGGATGAACGAAATCGTCTTTCCCGCAGCCATTCTGCAGCCGCCGTTCTTCGACGCCGCGGCCGACGACGCGGCCAACTACGGCGGTATCGGCGCGGTGATCGGGCACGAGATCGGCCACGGCTTCGACGACCAGGGCGCCAAGTACGACGGTGACGGCAACCTGGTGGACTGGTGGACCGATGCCGACCGCGCTGAATTCGGGGTCCGCACAAAGGCTTTGATCGATCAGTACGAAGAGTTCAGTCCGCGCTCACTGGATCCATCCCACCACGTGAACGGCGCATTCACCGTCGGGGAGAACATCGGCGATCTCGGCGGACTGTCCATCGCACTGCTGGCTTACGAGCTGTCGCTGAAGGGTCAGGAGGCGCCGGTGATCGACGGGTTGACCGGCGTGCAGCGCGTCTACTTCGGCTGGGCGCAGGTGTGGCGGACCAAATCCCGTGACGCTGAGGCGATCCGACGTCTGGCGGTGGACCCGCACTCGCCGCCGGAGTTCCGCTGCAACGGTGTCATCCGCAACATCGACTCGTTCTACGAGGCGTTCGAGGTGGCTGATTCCGACGAGCTGTATCTGGAACCGGCCCAGCGGGTCCGAATCTGGAACTAGAGCCGGTAGGCCTGTTCGTGTGGAAGATTGGGAGCGGCTTTGGTTGACGATGTTCGTCACGACGAGGGTCCGGACGTCGACTGGTTCTGGGACGTCATAGCGGAGGCCTCGCAGAGCCGCGATCACCTTCGTGAAATTCTTGGACGACTACCGAAGGGCGCCGTCTACAAGTTCCAAGATCTATTCTTGGACTTCGCTGCCGAGCTCCAAGACGAGCCATATCGGTCCAATCTCGGGCCCGACGAGTCTGAAGATGGCCTGGAAGACGCCGCACACTGGGTAGTCAGCCAAGGTCGGGTGAGATATGAAGCGGTCCTCGCAGAGCCAAGCCGGATGCCGTCACACGTCGACGTCGGTGATCCAGCCAACCTTGGTGGGCTCGCATACGAGGTCTACTTTCAGCGGTTCGGGGAGCCGCTGGACCTGATCTAGCCGCGCATACAACAAAACCCCTGCCAACGCGGCAGGGGTTTTGTTGTATCGACGTTCGGCTAGAACATCTGCCAGTCGGACGCGCCGTCAGGCGTGTTGTACCAGCCGCCACCGGTGTTCTTGATCACCACCGGGTCGCCGCTGCCGAAGTTGTCGTAGAACCACTGGGCGTTCTCCGGGCTCAGGTTGATGCAACCGTGGCTGGTATTGCTCTTGCCCTGCTGGGCCACCGACCACGGGGCGCTGTGCACGAAGACGCCGCTGTTGTCGATGCGGACGGCGTCCTGCACCTTGAGCTTGTAGCCCTCCTTGGAGTCCACCGGCACACCGTAGGTGGACGAATCCATGATGATGTCGGGGAACTTCTCCAGCACGTAGTAGGTGCCGTTCTTGGTCTCATGCTTGCCGTCGGGCTTGCCCATCGACACCGGGAAGGTCTTCTCCAGCTTCCCGTTGCGCAGGATCTCCATCTGATGGGCCTTGTCGTCGACCGTCGCCACCAGGTAGTCGCCGACCCGGAAGCTCGACTTGGTGCCGGCCGCGTCGATGTTCACCACGGTGTTGGACGGCCAGAAGTCCTGCGGGCGCCAGCGCAGCTGCGTGTCGGTGACCCAGTAGAAGCGGCCCGCCACCGGCGGGTTCGAGGTGATCCGGATGGCATCCTGGGCCATCTGCCGGTTGGCGATCGGCCGCTGGAAGTTGATGTAGATGGGCTTGGCGACACCCACCATCGACCCGTTGACCGGGTTGAACGACGGCGGCAGGAACGGTGCCTCACCGGTGAACGGCTCGGAGCTCTGCCCGGGCGCGGTGCCCTCGAACGGGATGGTCGGGGAACCGTAGTTGATGATCGGCGCGGGCCCCGCCGGAGCGCCCGGGGCAGCGGCGGCCGGAGCCGCAGCGTCGACCGGCGGCGCGAACGGATCGGCCGCGGGTGCCGGGACCGCAGGATCGACGGGTGCCGGCGGCACCTCGGGGTCTGCGTAGGCGGATGGGCTGAGCACCATTCCACCGACCACTCCGGCGGCCATGAATGCGGTGATCAGTGCACGTTTTGCCGATTTCGGCATGAGTAACCTCCAGACAGCACAACTCGATCCAGTGTCTCACAACGCAATGACCAGCTACTGCTGCGAGAAGCCGTGATTCCCCCACAGCGGCCGATTCCACAGCGCTGAACTGCGGTGTTTATCGACTGTGAGCGTGATCGCGTTACATCTCGGTGGTAGCGCAGGAAACGGTGAATACGCCACGGGACAGCGCGACGCCGCACATCGCGACGATGATCAGCACCGCGGCGGCTCCGACGGTCGGCGCCGCACCGCCGTGGTCGTAGATGCCACCGCCGATGAGCGCACCGCCCATGATGCCGACCTGGAAGGCCGCGACGTACCGGCCCGACGCGCCGTCGGGGTCGTCCGGAGCAGTGCGCATCGCCGAGGCCTGCAGCATCGGCGGCAAAGCCGTGGATGCCGCGCCCCAGACGACCACCGCCACCGCGCCGAGCGCCACGGCAGCCCGTCCGGACCACGAGTCGAGGGCCAGCACCGACAAGGTCAGCAGCGCAGCGGCCAGCGCGGCCAGACAGCCCAGCACCGAGGCTTTGGGCCACAGGTCCAGGGGCCTGGCCATGGCAGCCATCCCGGCCAGACCGGCGATCCCGAACCCCGCCAGCAGCCAGGCCAGATGCGGGCCGTGTATCCCGACCACGTCCCGGATGATCACCACGATGAAGGTGTAGGCGATGAAGTGCCCGGTGACGCCGATGAGTGTGAGCACCGACAAGGCGAGCAGCCGGCGGTTGTGCCGGTGGCCGTGCGGTGACCCGGCGGCCGGCCTGGCGCCGGGGGCAGGCGGTAGCGGCGGCAGCATCGTCCACGCGGCCAGGGCCACCACGGCCGCGGCCCCGGCGATGACCGCCACCGCCGGCCGCCACCCCCACACCGCGCTCAGCGCCGCGGCGAGCGGGTTGCCCACCACCAGGGCCAGGCCGGTGCCCACATAGACCGCCGCGGTGGCCCTGCCGGCGTGGCTGGCCGGGACCAGCCGGGCCCCGATCGGTGCGATCACCGACCACATCAGCCCGTGGGCCAGCGCGCACAGCACCCGGCCGCCGGCCAGCACCGCGAAGTTCGGCGCGAGCGCCGAGATCACCTGTGAGACCGTCAGGCACACGAGGGTCGCGACCAGGGTCCGGCGTCGCGGCCACCGTGCCGTCAGCCGCACCAGGGCGACGGTGGTGAGCGCGGCAACCAGGGCGTAGCTCGCCATGAGCGTGGCGACCAGCCCCTCGCTGACCTGAAGATCTGTGGCGATCGCCGGCAGGGCACCGATCGGGAGCATCTCGGCGGTGACGTAGATGAACGCCGCCGCCGCGAGTACGGCGAGTTGCGTGGCAACACGCGGTGTCCACGGGCTGGTGTGGGCGGGGAGCGATTCGCCGGTGACGCTGAAGGTCATGCTGGAATGCCACGGTAGTGCCATAACGTCGCCGTGCGCGGTTGCCGACCCGAGCGGATGCGCAATGGTTGCTGCACCGTGCACTAGCCGTCGCCCACCAGCCCCGGCCGCCGCATTCGTAACGCCATGGCGGAATTTCGGCGCTCCGGCCACCACTGCGTTACGAACGTGAGCGCACAATCGATTCCGTGATTGTCGCGTTCAGCATCAGCCCGACGGGCGGGGATGAAACCGGAAGTGTCGGCGCCGCGGTGGCCGAAGCGGTGCGGGTGGTGCGGGCTTCGGGCCTGCCCAACGAGACCAATGCCATGTTCACCAACATCGAAGGTGAATGGGACGAGGTGATGGCCGTGGTGAAGCAGGCCGTGGAAGTTGTGTCCGCCGTGTCGCCACGCGTCAGCCTGGTATTGAAGGCCGATATCCGTCCCGGCTATACCGGGCAGCTCACCGCGAAGGTCGAGCGCATCGAGCAGGCATTGGCCGACTAGCTCGATTTCGGGTCGTCATCGAGCGGTTCCTCGGCGACAATCTGGACGTTGTCCTCGATCGGCGGGGTCCAGTTGCCCGCCATCGGCGCTCCGTAGCGCGCCGCGTAGGGAACGCTGAGGTCCACCAGGCCCGGGTCCTTTCGCCACCGCCGGAGGCCCGTGGCGGCGATGAAGAGCAGTGCCGCCACGATGAAGACGATGAGGGCGATCTTCAGGACCAGCATGCTCAGGAGCGGACCAGGCGGGCGATGGCAGCCGATGCCTCGGCCAGCTTGGCCTCGGCCTGATCCCCACCTTCGGAGACGGCCTGCGTCACGCAATGTCCGAGGTGCTCGTCCAGCAGGCCGAGTGCCACGGACTGCAGCGCACTGTTGACGGCGCTGATCTGGGTGAGGACGTCGATGCAGTACTTGTCCTCGTCGATCATCTTGGCGATGCCCCGGACCTGGCCTTCGATCCGGCGCAGCCGTTTGGCGTAGTTCTCCTTCTGCGCCGAGTAGCCATGTGCACCCGAGTTGTCAGCCACGTCCATGACATCAGTATACGGGTACCCCACAGGGGTATCCATATTCTTTTGGCCGGGCGAAATGGTGCGAACGGGCCGCCCCTGGGCCGGATACGCTCGACGCGATGTCACAGCCACCCTGGCCTGGCCCGTACGGCGGGCCGCCGGCCTATCCCCCGCCCGGTTGGCCCGCTCAACCGCAACCCCAGCCGGCGAACGCAGGCACCCGCTCCGGGTTCGGTACCGCCGTCACCGTGGTCAGCATCGTCCTCACCGTCGCGCTGTGGATCGTGGCCGTGCTCGGCGCCGCCGCTGCCGCGTGGTTGTCGTTGTTCTTCGGCATGTCGACCGACACCTGCCATGCGACCTGCGGCCCGACCCCCTATGACGATCAGGTCTATCCGACCACCTTCGGCTGGATCGGCGGCGGACTGGTTGCGGGGTTCAGCGGGAGCGTCATCATGGTGTTCTTCACCCGCCGGTGGCTGTGGGTATGGCCCCTCGTGTCGATCGTGTGCACCATCGTGGGATTCCTGATGGGGCTCGACCTCACCATCAAGTCCACCGAGTGGACCGGCTGAACACATACCCCCTTGGGTATCAGAAGAATTTGGGCGGCTAACAAAGCGGGAGGCATACTTACCTGCATGTCTGCCGAGACCCCTGACATCAAGCCCCGCAGCCGCGACGTCACCGACGGCCTGGAGAGGACCGCAGCCCGCGGAATGCTCCGCGCGGTAGGGATGGGCGACGACGACTGGGTCAAGCCGCAGATCGGCGTCGGGTCGTCATGGAACGAGATCACCCCCTGCAACATGTCCTTGCAGCGCCTGGCGCAAGACGTCAAGAACGGTGTGCACGAGGCCGGCGGCTACCCGCTGGAGTTCGGCACCATCTCGGTGTCCGATGGCATCTCGATGGGCCATGAGGGCATGCACTTCTCGCTGGTCTCCCGCGAGGTGATCGCCGACAGCGTCGAGACCGTGATCCAGGCCGAGCGCCTGGACGGCTCGGTCCTGCTGGCGGGTTGCGACAAGTCGATCCCCGGCATGCTCATGGCCGCGGCCCGGCTGGATCTGGCCTCGGTGTTCTTCTACAACGGCTCGATTATGCCCGGCGTCGCCAAGCTGACCGACGGCACCGAGAAGGAAGTCACCATCATCGACGCCTTCGAGGCGGTCGGCGCATGTGCGCGCGGGCTGATGTCGCGCGAGGACGTCGACATCATCGAGCGGGCCATCTGTCCGGGTGAGGGCGCCTGCGGCGGCATGTACACCGCCAACACCATGGCGTCCGCCGCCGAGGCCCTCGGTATGTCGCTGCCGGGCAGCGCATCTCCGGTGGCCGTGGACAAGCGGCGCGGCGAGTACGCCCGCAAGTCGGGCGAGGCGGTCGTCGAGATGCTGCGCCGCGGCATCACGGCGCGCGACATCCTCACCAAGGAAGCCTTCGAGAACGCCATCGCCGTCGTGATGGCCTTCGGCGGTTCCACCAACGCGGTGCTGCACCTGCTTGCGATCGCCCGCGAGGCCGAGGTCGAGCTGACGCTGGACGACTTCACCCGCATCGGGGCCAAGGTCCCGCACCTGGCCGACGTGAAGCCCTTCGGCCGTCACGTGATGAAGGACGTCGACCAGATCGGTGGTGTGCCGGTGGTGATGCGTGCGCTGCTGGATGCCGGTCTGCTGCACGGTGATTGCCTGACCGTCACCGGCAAGACCATGGCCGAGAACCTCGCTCACATCGCGCCGCCCGACCCGGACGGCAAGGTGCTGCGGGCGATGAACAACCCGATCCACCCCACGGGCGGGATCACGATCCTGCACGGCTCGCTGGCCCCCGAGGGTGCCGTGGTGAAGTCCGCAGGGTTCGAGTCCGACGTGTTCGAAGGCACCGCAAGGGTTTTCGAGCGCGAGCGGGCTGCCCTGGATGCGCTGGAGGACGGCACCATCACCCACGGCGACGTCGTGGTGATCCGCTACGAGGGCCCCAAGGGCGGCCCTGGCATGCGCGAGATGCTGGCCATCACCGGCGCCATCAAGGGCGCCGGGCTGGGCAAAGACGTGCTGCTGATGACCGACGGCCGGTTCTCCGGCGGGACGACGGGCCTGTGCGTCGGGCACATCGCCCCGGAGGCCGTCGACGGCGGGCCGATCGCGTTTGTGCGCGACGGCGACCGGATCCGCCTCGACGTGGCGAACGGGACGCTCGACGTGCTGGTCGACGAGGCCGAGTTCGAGGCCCGCAAGGCCGGTTTCGAACCGCTGCCCCCGCGCTACAAGACCGGCGTGCTGGCCAAGTACACCAAACTGGTCCAGTCCGCCGCCGTCGGCGCTGTCTGCAACTAAAGAACCCGGTACGCTACGGACCGTCGGCATTTCGCCGACGGTCGCGGGCCGGTAGAGTGACGTCGGGCGTGCAGGAACGCCCGACGTCCGCTCGAAGAGGCTCAGCCTCCCTGCACACTGAGTTGCCTTGTGACCGACCTCTTCTCAGCCCGATTGCGGACGCGGGTGCGTGAGAGGAGGCCGTCATGGCCAGCCGTCTGCCGAGCAATCCCTCGATCGACCACCTACGGGTGGAAGCCCGCAAGCTGCAGCGCGCGAATCGCATCCCACTGCACGAAGCCCAGTTCGCCGTCGCTCGCGACTACGGTTTCAGCAGCTGGCCCAGGCTCGTGCACTACCTGCGCGACGCGGCCGCACTCAGCGTCGACCCCGGCGCACTCGATGAGGACACCCTGGGTGCCGCGGACCGGTTCAGTTCATGGGCATCGTTGCGCTACAACGAAACCGACGCACCGCCGCGCCGGGATGCCGCCGCGGCCCTACTCGCCGCCGAGCCCGATCTGGTCGACGCCCATGTCTGGGCCGCCGCGTCGGCGGCAGATCCGGTGGCGCTGGCCCGCCATCTGACAACCCGGCCCGCACTGGCGAACACCGGTGGCGGTCCGTTCGGCTGGGTTCCGCTGATGTACCTGTGCTATTCACGAGTTCCGTTGAGCCGCAACGCTGACGAGGTGCTCGTGGCCGCAACCCTGCTGCTCGATGCCGGTGCCGACCCGAATGCCGGATACCTGTGGTGCGGGCTGTCGACACCCTTCACGGTGCTGACCGGAGTTTTCGGCGAGGGCGAGCAAGGTCCACGGCGTCAGCCCCGGCACCCGTTCGCCCCCGAACTGGCCACGTTGCTGCTGACCAGAGGCGCACACCCGGTCGACCAGCAGACGCTGTACAACCGGATGTTTCGCGCCGACGATTCACACCTGGAACTGCTGTTCGCGCACCGACTCATCGACGCCGGGCCGAGCCCGTGGGAGCTGCGGCTGGGCGAGGCAATGGAATCCCGTGACGAGATGTGGCGGCGCCAGGTCACCTGGGCTGCCGAGCACGCCTTCACCGATCGGCTCGACCTGCTCGCCCGGCACGGAATCGACGTATCCGGAGTGGATGTGGTCGCTCCGGTGTTCCCCGACGACCCGAACGCCGTCGACGACGAAGGTGCGACAGCCCTGCACCAGGCCGCCTGGGCCGGCGACCTCCCGCTGATCCGGCGCCTCCTCGACGCCGGGGCCGATACGACGATCACCGACCGGCGCTTCGGCTCGACGCCGCTGGCCTGGGCCGAGCACGCCTACCAGACCGAGGCCGCGGACGTGCTGCGTCGGCACGTCATGCCGGCCCCTTCGGACCACGACGGATGATGGCGGCGAGCTGCTCACGTGAGCTGGCGCCCACCCGCTGGCAGGCCCGGTAGAGGTGACCTTCCACGCTGCGCACCGACATCACCAGCCGCTCGGCAATCTGCTTGTTGGACAGGCCCGCAACGACGAGTTCGACGATCTCGCGCTGCCTGCCGGTCAGCGGCTGACCGGCCGGGTTGCGCAGCGCCGGGGTACACAGCCCGCCGCATTCGTCGGCGCCCTCCTGCGCCACGGCAGCCGCATAGGCGCTGCGCTTGCCCTGACCATGGCGACCGAACGCGACCGCGGCCTGCGCGGTGGCGTCGGTGGCGGTGGCCCGGTCACCGATCACGCGGTAACCCTCTGCGGCAGCAAGCAATCCGGCACCATCGTCGGCCGCCAGTGCCTCGATGTGGCGCGCCACCGTTTCGGCCAGCGGTAGTTTCAGCGTGTCCGCCAGCTCCCGTGCGCGCGCCGCGCCCGCGGTGTCTCCCCACTGCGCGGCCGTCTGCAGGCACAGCAGTTCATGCGTCGGCTGTTCACGTCGCGCCGCGTCGCGGCCCGCTTTGCGCACCATCTCGATGGCGTCGGTCAACGCGCCGCCGGCGGCCAGCGTCCACCCGGTGGCCACCGACATCGCGGTACCCATGAACACGTAATCCTCCGGCACCCGCTGCCGGGCCCGGGCCAGCGCTTCGGTGGCCGCGTCGGCCTGGCCGAGTTTGGCGTACGCCTCGGCCAGAGAAAAGCAGCTGGCAACCCGTAAACCTGTTGTTATTTCATGTGTTTCGGCACCGGCATACGCCTCGTGCAGGTGCTTGACGGCAGCGGCGAGATCGGCCCGGACCAATTCAGCGTGGCCGAGCAGGTAGGCGAGGTTGGCATAGGCGAGGCCGGGAACATCACGTGCCGACTCGTCCAACCGGGCTGCCATCGCCAGACATTCGTCGATGCGGCCGGTCAGTCGGCAAGCACGGCCGTGAACCGCGCCGAACCAGAATCGTATCGGCGAGGATTCGAATGATGTGATGGC
The DNA here is from genome assembly GCF_004762045.1 of Mycobacterium sp. DL99. GTDB lineage: Bacteria > Actinomycetota > Actinomycetes > Mycobacteriales > Mycobacteriaceae > Mycobacterium. The sequence goes on along the minus strand of NZ_SJOM01000007.1, from coordinate 186,304 downwards.
ACGCGCGATAGCCTGCTCGGCGACGTCGGGGATCTCATCGACGTGTCCGAGCGCGCCGAGCGCCATCATCAACGCGAGCGAGGCCATCATCGCGTGCAGGTCGGGCAGCCCACCGGAATCCAGGGCGGCCCTGGCATTCTTCTCGGCACTCGCACATTGCCCGAGTACGGCGTCGACACAAGCCTGCATCGCCAGGCGTTCCATCCGCTGCTCATCGGATTCGTTTGTGCCAGTCAGGTTTTCCAATATGGCACCGGCACCACGAGGCCTGCCCAGGATCCAGGCCAGGTTCGCCGCCCGCACTGTCGCCCAATGATGGCTGTCCGGCCTGCCGTCGGTGCTGATGTCACTCAGGACCGCCTCGGCGTCGTCACCTCGGCTCAGCAAGAACAACGTCATGGCCCGCATCGGCGCGGCCTCCGGTGCACCGCATTCGCCTGCAGCAGCGGCGAATCGGTTCGCTGCATCGGGATCGAGCAGGACTGCGGCGCACCGTGCCGCAGTCAGATACAGCTCAGGATCAGGTGGCAGGTCGGAGTGCAGCGTCAGGAGCGCCCGGCGCACCGTCGCGCGCATATCCCCGTCGGGCTCCGACGCCAGCCGCCGCGCGAGCTCCCCACGGATTTTCGACAGGTGTATCTCACCGGCGGTGGCCCTACGCAATTCGCCGTACAGCGGATGAGCAAGCGTGGCCACCAGACCACGTCCGGCGCGTTCGACCGTGACCAGATGCATCTGCTCGGCGGCCTCCAGGTCGGCCTGATCGACCAGGTCAACCAGGACGTCGACGCTCAGCGGCTCGCACTGCGAAAGCGTGTCCAGCACCAGCGCCATACCGGGTTCGAGTTCGCCCAGTCGGCGTCCGACCATGTCGGTGATGCTCTGGGATACCGCCACATCTCCGTCCCACATCCACACCCCGGCGGATTTGTGCATCCGCCCGGCGGCGATCTGGTCCTTGACCAATTGCAGCAGGTACAGCGCGTTGCCTCCGGTGAGTTTCCAGAAGCGGCGCGTGCTGCGGCTGTCGACCGGTCCGGCGACCGCGGATTCGACCAGCACGGCGGCCGCGGTGGCGGACAGCGGTTCGAGGTCTATCCGGTCGAGCAGGCTGTCCTTCCACAAGGCGGTCACCGCGTCGGGTTCCGGACCGCCGGAACGCGCGGTGACCACGAGACGCACCCCCTGCGTCTGCGCCAGTTGGTGTACGACATGCGCGGACAGCGGGTCGAGCAGGTGGGCGTCGTCGATGCCGATGACGACCTTGCCCATGCGCTGCTGAGCGACGAAGGAATCGATCACGCGCCGCACGTCCGGCAACGGGTCGCACATGCCCTGGCTGATCGATCCGGTGAATGCCCCGAGCGGGATGGCCCGCGCCGATTCGGTTCCGACGAACCAATTGGTCCGGTGCCCGGACGCCGCGGCGTGACTGAGGGCCTCCCGGGCCAACCTGGTCTTGCCGACGCCGGCACTGCCGACGATCACCACACCGTGATGGGTTCCCGGCCCACCAAGGGAACGACGGATTGCCGCCAGTTCTTCTTCCCGCCCCGCCAGCTTCATCTCAGCAGTTCGTACCCGCCATCGCCGTCATCGGAAGTCCTGCGTTTGCCCAGGATATGGCGCGAAACCCGGACCGGGGCGCAAATTGACGCATCCTCAGATACCAGGGTCGGCCCGGCGCGCAGATCTCCCTCCCAGCCGGGATCCGGCTGGCCTCTCAGCGGCGCCTACCGGCCACTGTGCCGGTCAGGCATGCCGCGCTTCAGAATTGCGCACCCGCATCCCGAAATACATCGCGTTGAAGCCCAGCACCATCACGAGCGCACCGCTGATCACGTGCGACCAGATCATGCCTGCGGTCGGTCCACTGACAAACACCCACGGCGAGATGATCAGCCACACACCGAAGATCGGCAGTGTCCAGGTCATGCCGTGCGCCCGGTCCAGCGCGAAGCTGAAGCACATTGACAGGAACGCGATCGCCCCTCCGACGATCAGATCGTTGACCGTCAGCCTGTTGAAGGCGTCGAAGCCGACGATCCAGGGTGACAGCGCGACGTACATCGCCGTCAGCAACGTCAGGCCGAAGGTGACCTGCGCGGCCATCGACTCTGCGACACGGTCATAGCTCGCCCTCAGGGCCATGATGTCCGGGTGTAGGTCGATTGATGAATGGACTGTACTCATTTCATATCCTTTCCGTTACACGGCAAGGCGTTTGGGCCCCACCGCACCCATCCATCGCCTTCCAGATTACGCCGCAAACGGCCTGGCGGCGCCGGCTGAAGACGACCCCGGACGGCCGCCCGGTACAGTCGTCTCAATGCGGTGGCGCAGCAACGCCCGAACGGACGACCCCACCGGCGCACGTCAGCAACTCGGCTGGTTCGCAACGCTGTTCGCGATGGCGTTGGTTTTCCACTACTCCGACAGCCAGCCCCTCGCGGTGGCGCCGGCATTGGTGGCCGGCCTGCCCGCCCTGATCTTTCCGGGCTCGGTGGCCGCCGCCGGTATGGCTGTGGCGGCCGGCGCCACGGTGGCCGTGCTGAGCCTGCCTGCCGCGTCGAACCATCTGATGTTGAGCCTGCTGGTCGCGGTCGCGCTCGCGACGGCGGCGTTATGGGCGCTGGCGGTCCGGAACCGGCCGGGTGTGCCGGACAGCTTTGCCGAGCGCTGGCTGGATGCCGCACGCAGCCCGGTCGGCCTGGTATTGCTCGTCGTCTACCTGTTCACCGTCTTCGACAAGTTGAACACCGCCTACTTCACCCCGGCTACCTCATGTGGTGGCGACCTGCTCGGCCAGCTGATCTGGCTCAACGGCTTCGGCAACGTGGTGCCGGGTCCGGCTGTCGGGCAGTTCGTCGCCGTTGTCGCGGTCGTGATCGAGGCCGCCATTCTCGGGTTGCTGGCGGTTCCACGCCTGCGGTTCTGGGGCGTGCTGCTGGGTGTGGGCTTCCACTCGATCCTGGCGCTGGCCTCGTTCTATGACTTCGCCACGGTCGTGTTCGCGGTGTACGTGCTGTTGGTCCCGACCGAGGTGTTCGCGACCCTGGCGCCCCGAACCACTGAGCTGCGCCGGGTAGCGCTCACGGGTTTCGCGGCCCATGTGCTGCTGAGTGTGGTGTCGAGTTCGGCCGAGTCGCCGGCCAGCCCGATCGGCCTGCCGTGGCACACCCTGCTCGTACTCACCTGGGCCATCGCCGTGATCCCGTTCATGGTCGCGCTGCTGCGCGGCTACCGCACCGCACAGGCGACCGGCGTCCGCGCCCCGAACTGGCACCTGCGCCCCCTGGTGCTGCTCGTCGCGCCGCTGCTGGCGCTCGCCAACGGGGTCACCCCGTATGTGGGGCTCAAGACCGTCGCGAACTTCTCGATGTTCAGCAACCTGCACACCGAGGAAGGCACCGCCAACCACCTGCTCCCGGGCGTCACCGCCCTAGAGCTCGCGGGTTACCAGCGCGACACCGTCACCGTGGTCGGGCTGGAGTTGCCCGCGCATCCGGGCGACATGACATACCTTCGCCGGCAGACCCGCTGGATGTCCGAAGATCCTCCGGTCCGCATCCCCTGGCTCGAGCTGCGCCGCACGGTGCTGCTGTGGCGGGACGCCGGCCTCACCGGCATCCGGATCGCCTACCTGCACGACGGACCGCCGCAGGTGGTGAACGACGCGACGAACGATCCGGTTCTCGCTGCGCCCCTGCCGTGGTGGCAGCGGCACCTGCTCGCCTTCCGCGCCGTCGACTCCGGTTCGGGCGCCGACGTCTGCCGCTGGTAACCCGGCACCGCGGGTGCAGAATCGCGGAATGGACATCGCAGATCGGCTGAAACTCGATGTACCGGTGCTCCAGGCGGGCATGCCCAGTATTGCGGGTGCGCCGCTGGCAGCCGCGGTGTCAGCGGCCGGCGGACTGGGCACCTTGGGGCTCATGCCGCCCAGGCAGCTCAAGTCGGCCATCTCGACGGTCCGAGAACAGGCTCCCGGCCGTGCGGTTGCGGTGAATCTGTTGATGCCGTTCACCCGCCGCCCCCACATCGACGTCTGCCTGGAAGCCAGGATCGATATCGCCGTGATGGCCTTCGCGATCGATCGAGCTTTGATCCAACGCCTGTCAGACGGTGGCGTGTTCGTCATGGTGTTGGTCGGCACCGAAGAGCAGGCCACCGAGGCGCTGGCCTACGGAGCCGACGGATTGATCGCACAGGGCCGTGAGGCGGGCGGGCACCTCGTCGGCACCGAGGCGCAGGCCGATTTCTTGCCAAAGGCATTGGCATTGGCCGGTTCCCGACCGGTCTTCGCCGCAGGTGGCATCGCCACGGCGGCCGATACCCGCGCGGCGCTCGGCGCCGGCGCCGCGGGTGCGCTGGCGGGCACGCGGTTCCTGCTCACCCACGAGTCCGGTGCCCATCCGGTGTACCGGCAGCGAATCATCGATGCGGACAGCACAATCGAGACGACCGTGTTCGGTCTGGCCTGGCCGGAACGACACCGCGTGATCCCGAACGCCATGACCCGGCGCTGGTGCCGCCCGGACGGGAGCGCACGCCGGCTGCCAGCGGCGATCAACAAATACAGTGCGCCGCTTTCCCGGATTCCCGACCGCGGCGACGGTGCGCAGCTGCACCTGCAACACCCGGCGCTGCCGTTCCTCACCCCGATCACGCTCACCGCGGACATGCCGGCGCACTGGGCGGACCGGGCCGCGCTGTACGCCGGCGAGACCGCGTTGCGATTGGACCGCGTCACGTCGGCCGCGCAGGCTGTCGCCGATCTCGCCCCGTAGACCACAACGCCGCGTTCGTAGCGCAGTGGCGGCGTCCGGCCCGATATTCCGCCGTGGCGCTACGTACGCGAAACGTCAGGCGACGCCGACGCGTTGCGGGTTTCGGTAGATCTCGGCCTGCGCGGCGATCACATCGGGGGTGGGTAGCGGCTCGGCGCTGTCCAGGTACACGCCGCCGGCCCGCAGGGTGTCGTCGACCAGCAGCCAGATCCACCGCACCAAATCGGCCGCCAGCCGGTCCTGCGCGGTGGAGCCGGGCTGGTCGAGCCACCGGCCGGTCGTCGATTCGACCAGCCCGACGATGGCGAATGCCAACGGCTGCGGATCGGTGTCGACCCCAAAAGCGTTGAGGTACACCGTGAACAGCGCACCGAGCTGGGTACCGATGGTCAGCCTGATGTCCGCGATGGCGTCGGGCGCGGAGCCGTCTTCGCCGAGTGAGCACCGGGCCAGGTAGCGGTAGAGGTTGCGGTGCTCGACGAGGAACCGCACGTGGGCGCCGACGCTGGCTTCGATGATCTGGGCCATCGAACCGTGCGGTGTCCACAGTGGGGCGAGTTCGGTGTTGAGCATCTCGGCGGCGCGCTGCGCGATCGCGCGCTGCAGGTCGGCGGCGCCGGCGAAGTGCCGGTAGAGCTTGGTGCGGGTGACACCGACGTGGGCGGCGATCTGCTCGGTCGAGGTCTGCGGACCGTGTTCGGCGATCGCGGACAGTGCGGCGTCGACGAATTCCGCCCGCCGGCGTTCCCGCTGGCCCGCCCATCTCCCAGTTGTGCCGCTTTCCACAGATACACCCTAGCCAATCAAGTGGTACATGACGTACCATTCGCGTGACTGGTACGTCATGTACCACTTGATTTTGAAGGGAACGACGCAGATGGACGCGGTAATCGCACTTCGCAAAGCAGCGGGCCTGCCGGCCGTCGCCGAACCGTTGGCGCCGGCCGAGGACTACGGCTTCTTCGGCCCGGATTCGGCCACCTGGAAGGTGTGGAGCTACCCCACCTCGCTGCTGATCGGCTTCTCCCGCGCGGTGACCATCGAGCACCTCGACCCGTTCCTGGCCGCCGCGGTCGACGCCACCGGGCAGGTCTACGCGCGCACGCGACTGCGCTACGACCGGACCATGCAGTACTTCGCCCTCGTGGCCTTCGGCGATGCCGAGTCGGTCCTCGATGCGTCCGAGATCCTGGTCAAGATCCACTCCAAGGCCGTCGGCACCGAGCCGATCACCAAGCGCCCGTTCGACGCCAACGATCCGCACTCCCAGCTGTGGATCCACCTGACCGCGTGGCACTCGATCCTGTACAGCTACGAGATGTTCGGCCCGGGCAAGCTCTCGCCGGCCGAGGAGAGCCAGTACTGGGAGGAATGCGCGCGAGCCGCCGAGTTCCAGACCATCAATCCCGACGACGTGCCGCGCACCCGTGAGGGCATCCGCGAGTACTTCGAGAGCAACCGGGCCGATCTGGTCGGCTCCGAAGTTGCCCAGCGGATGATGGATTACCTGGTCGACCTGGGCTATCACATCCTGCCCGAGCGGATGCCGCACTGGCTGCGCAAGGCATTCAACGTCCCGATGCGCGCCGCCATCATCGCGACCATGCCGCAGTGGATGCGGCGGTTGGGAGGTATCCCGCAACGCCGGATAGCCGACGTCGCGGCACGCGCTGTGGTGCGCCCCTTCCTGAAGGCCGTCGCCGCCTATCCGCGGTTGGAACTGGCGATGCTGGACCTGACCACGCCGCACACCACCGCGATCGTCGGCCCCACACTGCTGGGTATCCCGGCCAAGAACACCGTGACCTACTCCCCGGCCGAGGCCAGGGCCAAATGGGACCGGACCACTCCGTTCGAGCAGTACGCTGCGATCGTGGCCAAACGGGAGACGGGCGACGGCCCCACCCCGTATGCCCACAACCACCACGACGCACTGGTGCAATTCGACAAGAGCGCGAGCTGAGATGACCGAAACGCAGATCGACGAGGCCCTCGAGGAACTCGTCGAGGGCGAAAAGACCTGGGCTTCCCTGTCATTGGCGGCCCGCCGCGGATTGCTCGACGAGGTGCGCGCACTGACGGTGCGCCATGCCGCCGAGTGGGTCGACGCTGCCGTCGGGATCAAACAACTGGACCCGTCCTCGCCGCTGGTCGGCGAGGAGTGGATGTCCGGCCCGTACTCGCTGGCTGCCGGGCTGGGCGCCCTGTCGGAAAGCCTGGCGAAACTCGAATCGGGCCGCAGCCCGCTCGACGGTGCCGAGTTCGGTTACGCCCCGAGCGGCCGGACCACGGTAAAGGCCCTGCCGCTCAACACCTTCGACCAGCTGCTGTTGTCCGGGTTCAGCGCTGAGGTATGGCTGCAACCCGGGATCGAGAAGGCCGAGGCAATTCGGTCGGCCGGTCTGGCCCAACGCGACCCGTCCCGCACCAACGGCGTGGGCGCGGTTCTGGGCGCGGGCAACATCTTCTCGATCGCCCCGCTGGACACCATCTACGAGCTCTACGCCAACAACCGCGTCGTGGCCCTCAAGCTCAACCCGATAACCGATCCGTTGCTGCCGGTGCTGACCAAGGTGCTGGCCCCGTTCATCGCGATCGGCGCGGTACGCATTCTGACCGGCGGCGCCGAGGCCGGCACATATCTGGTGCGGCACAAGCTCGTCGACCACGTGCACATGACGGGTAGCGCCCTGACCTACGACGCCATCGTGTTCGGCACCGGGGAAGAGGGTGCCCGGCGCAAGGCGGCCGACGAGCCGGTGCTCGACAAGGAGATGACCGCCGAACTCGGCGGGGTGTCGCCGACGATCGTCTTGCCCGGCACGTGGAGCAGGGCCGACATCGAGTTTCAGGCCAATCACGTTGCCACGCAACGACTGCACAACAACGGTTACAACTGTGTGGCCGCGCAGGTGGTGGTGCTGCCCAAGCACTGGGCGCAGCGCGACGAGTTCATCGCCGCCGTCCGCAAGGCCGTCAACGACGCGCCGGCCCGGGCCGCCTACTACCCCGGCTCCGACGTCAGGGTGGCCAGCGCGGACACGTCGTATCCGGATGCACAGCACCTGGGCTCGCGGGGTGCCCGGGTCCTGGTGGTCGATCCAGCCGATCGCGAAGCACTGTTGTGCACCGAGTACTTCGGCCCGGTGCTCGGTGTGATCGAACTCGACGTCCCGGATGAGCAGTTCGCCGAGGAGGCCGTTCGGGTCGCCAACGACGAGTTCGTCGGCACCCTCGGAGTGAACATCATCGCCCACCCGGACACCCTCGCCGGCCTCGGCGAGAAGTTCGACCGGCTCGTCGAGCAGCTGCGCTACGGCACCATCGCGATCAACGCCTGGACCGGCGTCGGCTACCTGACACCGACGGCCACCTGGGGAGCGTTCCCCGGACACAAACGCAACGACATCCAGAGCGGAACCGGCGTGGTGCACAACGCTTTTCTGCTCGACCGCCCGGAGCGCACCGTGGTCCGGGGCCCGTTCCGGCCCGCGCCGCGTTCGGTGTTCCGCGGCGAGTGGTCGTTGTCGCCGAAGCCGCCGTGGTTCGTCAACAACCGCACCGCGGCGACGACAGGCCGATTGCTGGTGGACTTCGCCGGAGCACCCGGATGGGGCAAGCTGCCGGCGATCTTCGCGTCGGCGCTGCGGGGATGATTGCCTCCGCCTGAATATTATTGGCGGACATGCGCACCCCTCCGGCGTCGGTCAATGACGAACTGATCGCCCAAGCCCTTGCCGACCATTGGTCGCTGGCCGTCGAAGACATCGAGCACCTTCCGGTGGGCGGCGGCGCCCACCATTGGCGGGCCACCGGGGCCGGGGGCACACTGTTCGTCACCCTGGATCAGCTCGGGACACGGCACTCGGCAGCATCATTGGAAGACGCGTATGCCACGGCCGCCGAGCTTGCGGCCGGCGGCCTGGAGATGGTGTGCGCCCCGTTGCGTAACGGGCTGGGGCGGTTCACCCTCGATGCCGGCGTCGGCATTCTCAGCGCGACGCCCTGGCTGGACGGTCATTCGCCCACCGAAGTCGAGTACCGCGCACCGGCGCACCTGACGAAGGTCATCAACGCACTCGACTCGCTTCACGCAACGACCGCCCGCGGGCCGCTGCGGGATTGGTCGCCGCGCGTCGCGTCCGACTTCGCCCAGGAGGTGCGGTTTCGCACTGAGCACCCGTGGCACTCGGGGCCGTTCGCCGAAGCGGCCCGCACCGCGCTGGCCGCGCACGGTTCCGACATCGAATGCTGGACCCAGCGCTACCACGAACTCACGCAGCAGGCGCAAAGCCGACGGCACACCTGGGTACCGACGCATGGGGAGCCGCACGAGGGCAATCAGGTGGTGCACGGTACTTTCCTGAAACTCGTTGACTGGGAGACCGTTCGGCTGGCTCCCCGGGAACGGGACTACTCAGATCTGATCGCCGCGGGCTGCTCCGACCGGCTGGGTGCCGACCCGCTCATGGTCGAGTTGTTTGCGCTCGATTGGCGACTCAGCGAGATCACCGAGTACGCGGACTGGTTCGCCGGGCATCACGTCGGCAGCGAGGACGACGAGGAGGCGATACAAGGGCTGCACGAGGAGTTGTCCACCCAGCTACCGCTCGGCGACTGATCACAGGCTAGGCAGGAACGACGGGCGTGCGCAGCAACCGCTGCGCACAGTCCAGCAGTACCCGGTGCAGCTCCTCGTCGGTGACGTCGTTGAGCGCCGGATCGGTCGCGCTGCCGTAGACACCGGCGGCGAGCACCGACATACAGATCCGGTCGGCGGCGTCGGGGTCGGGACCCAGCAGGATCCCGGTGAGCCGTTCGATCGTGTCCTGGAGTTCGGCGCGACTGTGCACCAGGCTGTCGATGACCGGATCGCCGTGGAACACCGCGGTCACCCGGCGATGCCGCACCGCCATCTCCACCATGCCGCTGACCGCGGCCTCCCGCCGGGCCTCCGGCGTGGACATCGCCTCGGCGATGCGGACCAACCGCATCATGTCGTCGAAGACCGGCTGGATGACCGCCAGCGCGATCTCGTCCTTGGAATGGAACTGGTAATAGACAGCAGCCTTGCTGACGCCGAGGCGGTCGGCGATCATCTGCAGCGACGTGCCGTTGACACCGTGCTCGGCGAACAGGCTCAACGCCGCTTCCAGCACCCGCTCGCGGGCAAAGCCACGCGGCGCCACAGCCTTTGCCACACCTGTCCCTTCGTCGCGCTGAGCGTACCCAAGGGTGCTAGATCACACCGTCAATTAAACGAACTAACTTGATCGAAGTTAGCCGACTGTATAGGTTTCACTTTACATCCGGCAAGGAGAGCTGCGGGGAGGAGTGCTGATGTCGAGCTCATGCGTGGCGCACCCGTCGGACCTCCTCGACACCTATCTGATGACAGCCGTCGAGACCGGCGCCGAGCAGGTGGTTTTCCTGGCCTCCGATCTGGACCCGCGTCCATATCAACTGCCCTGGCCCGCCGGCACCACCGTCTACGTCGTCGACGACCCGGCGATCCTCGAGGTCAAGACCGACGCCCTGGCCGGCACCACACCCACGGCTGACGTGCGCGGTGTCCCCGCCAACATCAGCGGAAACTGGCCCGCCGCGCTCACCGGGGCCGGATTCGACGCCGACCGGACCACCCTGTGGAGCGTGGAAGGCGTACTACCCTTCATCCCATTGGATGAGCAGCGTCGGCTCGTCTCCGACATCACCGCCATGAGCGCGCCGGGCAGCCGGCTGATCTCGGAGATATCGGTCAGTCCCTTCCGGGACGATTCCGGCGAGGAAGTCGCCGCTGATGTCGACGTAGAAAGAAGTTGGCGGGAATCCGCCGACGCCGACATGATCACGAAGTGGCAATGGAGCTTCGCAGCTAGCCGGTACGTCACCGCGTACCTGACCTCCGAAAGGCCGACCAGCGAATATGAAGCTGTTGAGACGGTTCTGGATTCCGTTCATCATCATCGTGGTGGTGTTGGTGGGCGGGTTCACGGTGATGCGGGTACGCACGTTCTTCGGCGCAGGCGGCGGCTCCGGCATCTCCAGCGCCAAGGTCGATGACACCAAACCGTTCGACCCCAAAGTCGTGGTCTATGAGATCTACGGCGAGCCCGGCGCGACCGCGGACGTGAACTATCTCGATCTCGACGCTCAGCCCCAGCGCATCGATGGGGTGACCCTGCCGTGGACGCTGCGGTTGGAATCCACTGCCCCGTCGGTGTTCCCCAACATCGTGGCCCAGGGCGACGGCAGCACGATCAGCTGCCGCATCACCGTCGATGACGAACTCAAGGACGAGAGAACCTCCAACGGCGTGAACGCCCAGACCTTCTGCTTGGTGAAATCTGCATGAGCAATTACGACACCCCGACCGACTCGATCCCGGTCGCCTCCACACCGCAGCACAGCAACCACGGCGGGATCGCCAAGTGGATCCGGCGCCTGGCCATCCCGATCATCCTGGCGTGGATCGCCGTCATCGCGTTCCTGAACGTGATCGTTCCCCAGCTCGAGGAAGTGGGGAAGATGCGTTCGGTGTCGATGACGCCGGACGATGCGCCGTCGATGATCGCCATGAAGCGCGTCGGCGAGGTGTTCCAGGAGTTCAAGTCCAACAGCTCGGTCATGGTCGTCATCGAGGGCGACAAGCCGCTGGGCGATGACGCACACAAGTACTACGACCAGATCGTCGAAAAGCTCGAGGCCGACAAGAAGCACATCGAGCACGTCCAGGATTTCTGGGGCGACCCGCTGACCGCCTCCGGCGCGCAGAGCTCCGACGGCCTGTCGGCCTACGTGCAGGTCTACACCGCCGGTAACCAGGGCGAGGCGCTGGCCAACGAATCGGTCGAGGCCACCGAGAAGATCGTCCAGAGCGTCCAGGCGCCGGACGGCGTCAAGGCCTACGTGACCGGCCCGGCGGCGATGGCCGCCGATCAGGAGATCGCCGGTAACCGCAGCCTTGAGATGATCACCGCGCTGACGTTCGTGGTCATCATCGTCATGTTGCTGTCGGTCTACCGCTCCATCGTGACCGTGATCCTCACCCTGTTCATGGTGGTGTTGTCACTGTCGGCCGCCCGCGGCCTGGTGGCGTTTCTGGGCTACTACAACATCATCGGGCTCTCGACATTCGCCACCAACCTGTTGGTGATGCTGGCCATCGCGGCCTCCACGGACTACGCGATCTTCCTGATAGGCCGATATCAAGAGGCCCGAAGTGTCGGTGAAGACCGAGAGTCGGCGTACTACACGATGTTCCACGGCACCGCCCACGTCATCCTGGGCTCGGGCCTGACCATCGCCGGCGCCACGTTCTGTCTGCACTTCACGCGCCTGCCCTACTTCCAGTCGCTCGGTATCCCGCTGGCCATCGGCATGGTCATGGTGGTGCTGGTCGCGCTCACCCTCGGCTCGGCGATCATCACGGTGGCCACCAAATTCGGCAAGACGCTGGAACCCAAGCGGGCCATGCGGACCCGCGGTTGGCGCAAGATCGGTGCCGCGGTGGTGCGCTGGCCCGGACCGATCCTGATCGCCACCATCGCCATCTCGCTGATCGGTCTGTTGACCCTGCCCGGGTACAAGACCAACTACAACGACCGCAAGTACCTGCCTGCCGATCTGCCGGCCAACACCGGCTACGCCGCCGCCGACCGGCACTTCTCCCCGGCCCGGATGAACCCCGAACTGCTGCTGATCGAGAGCGATCACGATCTGCGCAATTCCGCCGACTTCCTGGTGATCGAGCGGATCGCGAAACGCATCGTCGGAGTGCCGGGCGTCTCCCGGGTCCAGGCCATCACGCGCCCGCAGGGAACGCCGATCGAGCACACCTCGATCCCGTTCAACATCAGCATGCAGGGCACGACCCAGACCATGAATCAGAAGTACATGCAGGACCGCATGGCCGACATGCTCAAGCAGGCCGACGAAATGCAGATCACCATCGACACGATGGACAAGATGATCGCGCTCATGGAGCAGATGCGCGACGTCATGAACAGCATGGTCGGCAAGATGCACGGCATGGTCGACGACATCAAGGAACTCCGCGACCACATCTCGGATTTCGACGATTTCTTCCGGCCGATCCGCAACTACCTGTACTGGGAACCGCACTGCTACGACATCCCGATGTGCTGGTCGATGCGCTCGGTGTTCGACACCCTCGACGGCGTCGACACCATGACAGCCGATTTCGAGCAGATCGTCCCGGACATGGACAAGATGAACGCCCTCATCCCGGTGATGATCGCGAACATGCAACCCATGATCGCGACCATGAAGACGATGAAGACCATGATGCTGACCATGCAGGCCACCCAGGGCGGCATGCAGGATCAGATGGCGGCGATGCAGGACAACTCCACCGCCATGGGGCAGGCCTTCGACAAGGCGAAGAACGACGACTCGTTCTACCTGCCGCCGGAGACCTTCGACAATCCGGACTTCAAGCGCGGCATGAAGATGTTCCTGTCCCCGGACGGGCATGCGGTGCGGTTCATCATCAGCCACGAGGGCGACCCGATGAGCCCCGAAGGGGTCGCTCACGTCGAACCCATCAAGCTGGCCGCCAAGGAGGCGATCAAGGGCACCCCACTGGAGGGATCCAAGATCTACCTCGGCGGTACCGCGGCCATGTTCAAGGACATGCAGGAAGGCGCCAACTACGACCTGCTGATCGCCGGAATCGCCTCGCTCTGCCTGATTTTCATCATCATGCTGATCCTCACGCGCAGCATGGTGGCCGCCGCGGTCATCGTCGGCACGGTGGTGCTGTCCCTCGGCGCATCCTTCGGTCTGTCGGTGCTGATCTGGCAGCACCTGATCGGCCTGGAACTGCACTGGATGGTGCTGGCCATGTCGGTGATCATCCTGTTGGCCGTCGGTGCGGACTACAACCTGCTACTGGTCGCCCGGTTCAAGGAGGAGATCCACGCCGGCTTGAACACCGGCATCATCCGCGCCATGGGCGGCACCGGGTCGGTGGTCACCTCGGCGGGCCTGGTGTTCGCGTTCACCATGATGTCGATGGCGGTCAGCGAGCTCGCCGTGATCGGCCAGGTCGGCACCACGATCGGCCTGGGCCTGCTGTTCGACACCCTGGTCATCCGGTCCTTCATGACCCCGTCGATCGCGGCCCTGATGGGCAAGTGGTTCTGGTGGCCGCAACGGGTGCGTCAGCGGCCCAAGCCCGAGCCCTGGCCCAAGCCGGTCCAGCGCGAGCCGCAGGACTCCCTGGCCTAGTAGCTCCCCCAGCACCCCGAGCGACCGTGTCTGTACGCCAACACACTGTGAATTGCGTACATTCGCGGTCGCTCGCGGTGTTTGAGGGGGCGGTTACCTAACCAGCGCGACAGCGAAGCCGTCCCAGCCCTTGGTACCCACGGTTTGGATGGCGGCCGTATCCAGTCGCGGATGGCTACCCATCATCTCCAGCATGTCGCGCACGGCACGCGCCTGCTGGTCGTCGGCTGCGGGCGCCAGTACCCGCCCGAACCGGGTTACGTTGTCCACCACGATGATCGAGCCCGGCCGGCCCAGTTTGATGGCCCACTCGACGTAGTGGACGTTGTTCTCCTTGTCGGCGTCGATGAAGGCGAGGTCGAAGACATCGCCACGCTCGGCCAACCGGGGCAGCGTGTCGAGGGCGGCACCGACGATCACCTCGACGCGGTCGGCGACACCGGCCCGGACCAGATTGGCCTGGGCCACCTCGGCATGGCGCGGCTCGTACTCGAGCGTGACGACGCTGCCGTCCGGTCCGACGCCGCGGGCCAGGTTGATGGTGCTGTAACCGGCGAGTGTGCCGATCTCGAGCGCCCGTCGCGCCCCGGAGATCGTGGCCAGCAGCGACAACAGCTTGCCGTGCTGGGCCGACACCTCGATGGCGGGCATGTCGGCGTCCTGTGCGGATTGGCGCGCCGCGACCAGCGCCTCGTCCTCGGTGCGCAGTACCTCGTTGAACATGAGGTCGACATCGCGGGGTTCGGTCATGTGCGCCAGGCTAGCCGCAGATTCAGACCACACCTTCTTTTCCGTAGACCATCCGAAGCACCAGCCCGACCTCCGGCCCTATGATCGCTGTGCACAGCTCGATGTGGGTCGCGACGAAGTCCGGTCCGTGGGGCGGGTCCGCATGGCTCAGGTGATGGGCAAGTTCGTGCAGTACCACCAACTCCCGCAGTGCCCAGGTGTCGCGCTCGGGCACGGCGATGACGGCTTTGCCGTCGATCAGCTCGTAATGCGCAGCAGTCACGCCCCGACGGCGACGCACGGCGACCGGATCAGCACCGACCCGGGCGACGACGTCGTCAACATAGCGCTGCACCGAGTCCACCGACCCGAATTTCGCCTCCGGAGGCAAGGTGAGCGAGGTGCCGAAAAAGTCGATGGCCCGCGAACTGTGTTGTGCCGCACGGTCGAACATGGTCCGCACGAACTGCTCCGCGGCATAGACGCGGGCCCGCTGGGTGTCGCGCGCGCTCACTGCTCCAGGGCGCCGCGCGCGCCGGAGATCTCCTGGCTCCCCCCGAGACGGGCGTGGCGACCGGCACGGTCCCCGGCCCGGCGCGCCGCCGACGAGTACCCGGCCGACGCATTCGTCGCGCGCCAGGTTCCGCGGGCCTGCGACGCCGATCGGTAGAAGCTCTTCAGCTCGACATCCTTGTTCCGCAACGCGATTGCCGTTCCGGGGCGGTCATTGCGGTCGGCCTCCTGCTGGGCCTCCTCTTTGGCTTCCGACAACCGCTGCCCGATGCGGGCTCCGAACGCCAACTGGAAGTTGAGCCGGGCGGTGATGGTCGGCGTCGGGCGGTGCGCACCCGAGGAGATGTAGCCGTGGGACGCCTTCACCATCTGGAGCACCAGGCTGGTGTAGAGCGCGTGGGTGGCGTCGATGTCCTCGGCGAACCCGTAGGCGTAGACGAACGTCGAGTTGGACGCGACGTCGCACTTCACATCGTTGGCCATGCCGATCACCACGAACAGCTGCACATACGTGCGCAGACCCTTGGTGCCGGCCTCCCCGATGGTGATGGTGCGTTGCACGGGCATCTGCGCCTTGGTGCGTTCGGCCGAGTGGGACCGGGCCAGTGCCAGGTCGATGGATGTCGCCGTGGCCAGCCGTTGAGCCGCCGCCATGAACGCTTCGGCCTCATGGGTGTTGTCGGTGCCTTCAGCCTGACGCAACAGTGCTGCGATCCGCGCCAACATCTTGTCGTCGCTCACGCGACAAACCTAGCCATCTGCACCGACAAACTTGCCGACCGCGTCCACCACCTGCGGTGACAACGATCCAGGCTTGCCGTAGTTGGCGATGCTGTCGGTGGGATCGTCGCGCAGTACGTGGTTGACGCCCTTGAGCTCGACGAGCGTGAGCGCGGTGTGCTTGAGCGCGTCGATCAGCGGGCGCTCGATCTCGCAGCTGGCCTGGGAGTCGGAGTCCGAGCAGGTGAGCAGCACAGGCATGCCGTCGGGCAGCGCAGCGGCCAGCTTCAGCGGGTCGATCTTGTCGGCCTCGATGATGGCGTTGAGGTTGTCCTTGTTGACGATCGCGCTCAGGCCCTCGGGGAGATTCGCGGGCACGGTCCCCTTCGTGCGGATCTCGTCCACGGCGCCCAGCCAGGCCGTCAGCACCTCGGGGGTGGCGCCGGAACGCACGCGATTGGTGATGATGTCCAGGTAGCGGCCGGACAGCGGCTGAAACAGCGCCAGCGAGTGAACCTTCGGATCGCCGGCACCGGCCAGGGTCATGGCATGGATGGCACCTTCGCCCACCGCGTAGATCGACAACTCGGCCGCGTCGGTATCGGGCCGGCCGGCCAGGAAGCGCAGCGCGGCGGCCGCCCCGCTGGTGTACACGCCGCTGACCACCTCGGTGGGTTTCTTCTCGTAGGGGCCTAGCTTGGTGGCACCGGTGCCGATCTTGTCGTAGCGCAGGCTGGCAACACCCTTGTCCGACAACGTTTCTGCGAGCTGACGCATGTTGCCGACCGGTCCGACGACCTTGTTGTCGCCGTTGCGGTCGGTGGGCCCGCTCTCGGAGATCAGGAGTGCGGCCGGGCCCTTGGCCTCCCGGTGGCGGTAGGTCCCGTGGATCGTGAGACCGTCGGCGTCGAACGTGATGTCGGTGTCGGTCCACGCCGGTTGCCGGCCTTCGTCCGACGCCTCCCTCGAACCGCAGCCGGCCACCAGCAGCACTGAAAGCAGAACCGCCACAGCCTTTCTCACAGGTGCGTCTCGATCCAGGTCGTCACGTCGTCGAGGACAAGCTCCTTCTCGGGCTCGTTGAACACCTCGTGGAACAGGCCCGGGTACACCTTCAGGTGCACGTCCGGCGATCCCACACATTCCACGAGGTGGCGGCTGCCGTCGGCGGACACCAGGCGGTCCTTCTCGCCGTGCACCACCAGCAGCGGCGCGGTCAGGGCCGAGGCTCGCTGCGGCATCGTCTCGCCCACGATCATCAGCGCCCGGGCGATGCCCGCGGGGACCTTCCCGTGCCACACCAACGGATCGGCCTTGTAGGCCGCCACCACCTCGGGATCGCGGGACACCGCGTTGGCGTCGAGATTCTCCACGGGCAGCCCGGGGGCGATCTTGCCGAGCACCTTGGCCACAGCCGCCAGCGCCGACGACACCGCTGCCTGCGCGGCCACCGCGGGCCCGGACAGCACCATCGCGGTGTATTCATCGGGATATTCGACGCCGTAACTGAACACGATGGCGCCACCCATGCTGTGCCCCAGCACGAGGAGCGGGAGCTGCGGGTACTCGGCGGCGGCGATGCCGACCAGCATGTGGAAGTCTCCGACGTACTCGGACATGTCGCGCAGGTACACCCGCTTGCCGCCGGAACGGCCGTGACCGCGGTGGTCCAGGGCGTAGACGACCAGCCCTGCCTGCCCGAACCGCTGCGCGACGTGGTGGTACCGCCCGGCGTGTTCGCCCAGGCCATGAGAGAGGACGACCACGCCTCTCGGCGCGATGTCGGGCGTCCATACGTCGTAGACGATGCGGACCCCGCCGACGCCGTCGAAGGTCTGTTCACTGCGCGTGCTGGTCACCCTGGCGAGAGTATTCGATCGAAGTTGTCGGGGGTGCTGCGTAAGCTCGCGAATGTGACGGTCCTCGCTCACCGCCTAGACGACGACAGCCCGGCCGATGCGTTCCTGGCCGACGCCCAGCGCTACCGCCGTGAGCTGTTGGCGCACTGCTACCGGATGACGGGCTCACTGCACGATGCCGAGGATCTGGTGCAGGAAACCTACCTGCGCGCCTGGAAGGCCTACGGCGGTTTCGAGGGCAAGTCCTCGGTGCGCACCTGGTTGTACCGCATCGCCACCAACACGTGTCTGACTGCGTTGGAGGGCCGGCAACGCCGCCCGCTGCCGTCGGGGCTGGGCAATCCGAGTTCGTCGCCCACCGACGAGATCTCCGAACATCACGAGATCCCGTGGCTGCAGCCGCTGCCGGATTCCAGCGACGACCCGGCGGATCCCAGCACGATCGTCGGGACCCGTGATGCGGTGCGGCTCGCGTTCGTCGCAGCGCTGCAGCATCTGTCAGCGCGCCAACGCGCGGTGCTAGTGATGCGTGAGGTACTGCAGTGGAAGGCCGCGGAAGTCGCCGGAGCCATCGGCACTTCCACAGCCGCGGTCAACAGCCTGTTGCAGCGGGCCAGGGCCCAACTCGACGCTGTGGGCCCCAGCCAGGACGACGAGATCGACCCGCCGGACTCCCCACACGCCCAGAACCTGCTGCGCAACTACATGGCCGCGTTCGAGGCCTACGACATCGACAAGCTGGTCGAGCTGTTCACGGCCGAGGCCGTCTGGGAGATGCCGCCGTTCGACACCTGGTACCAAGGACCGCAGGCCATCGGCGACCTGTCCCGGTACAAATGCCCGGCCGAGGAACCCGGGGACATGCGGTTCATCGCGACGAGCGCCAACGGCCAGCCCGCCGCGGCGATGTACATGCTCAACCGCGAGACGGGCCGGCACGAGGCGTTCCAACTGCATGTCCTCGAGGTACGTCCCGAAGGGATCTCGCATGTGGTGGCCTTCATGGAGCAGTCGCTGTTCGAGAAATTCGGGCTGCCGGCCTCACTCTGACTCGTAGGCCGCCCTGGGCGTTGAGTGGCCAGTTACGCCACACGATCGTCTGAAATCCGTGCAATAACTGGCCACCCGGCGCCGCGGGCCCGCAATGCCGCGCAAACCCGAGCCACGATCACCTGCGGTCGGCGATTCAGCAGATCAGCTCCGACCCTGATGATCAGCCAACCCTGCGCGGCGAGCTCGGCGTAGCGGTCGATGTCGTTGGCCCGCACCCGAGGATCGGTCCAGTGCTGGGCGCCCTCATATTCGACTCCGACCTTGAACTGGGTGTAGCCCATATCAATTCGCGCAGACCGCCTGGCGCCAAAGTTTCCGCGCACCACGATCTGCGTCTGTGGCTTCGGCAGTCCTGCGTCGATGAGCACCAGGCGAGTGCGGGTTTCCGGTGGCGATTCCGCACCTCCATCCATCAGGTTGAGGACCTCGCGGAGTTGAACCAGCCCTCGAACCCCCGGATGCCGCTCGAGGAGTGGCGCAAGATCGGCCGCGCACAAGCGGGTCGCCTGCGAGAGGGCGTCCACCTGGATGACAGCCTCGTCCCTGCCTGAGCGTCGCCCCAGATCGAAAGCTGTACGTGCGGGCGTTGTCACCGGGAGACCTGTGAACAGGCGGGTCTCGTCGGCATGCAACTCGTCGCGGTGAACGAGGATCCCCGTGGTCGGCTTTCCATTGCGGCGGTAAAGCTCGGCAGGTGCTGCCGGGTCGATCCACTGCGTGCCATACACCGCCGACGCCGAGAGGCCCGTCAACGTCGCTTGGCGCCCAGACCACAGCCACGCGGCCACTGCGCGCTTCGCCGCCGTCATCTCGGCATCCTTGACGAGGTAGACGTCGCGGTAGACAGCCTCATAGCGACTCGCCAGCCCGCGCCGGGTCACTGTCCCTGCAGCCAACGCCTCTGTTCCGAGAAAGGGGTGGTCCATGCGGCTACGGTCGCCGCGCGGTCCGACACACGCCCGCCGAGCCCGGCGGGGTGGCACACCTGCTGTGGATCAATGCCGCTCTGGGGATATCCCACGAGCGGTTAGTTATTGCGCGTCAAATCGGTCTCAGCGTGCGCTAACTGGCCACTCGGCAGCTACGAACCGCTGTGGGCCGCCTGCAACGCCGCGATGTCGAACTTGCCGACGGTGCTCAGCACAGCGGACATCAGCCGGGAGTCGGCCGCCGGGTCTCCCTTGCCCAGCAGGTCGTAGTACTCGGTCGGGGTGATCTGCCAGGCCAGCCCGTACTTGTCCTTGAGCCAACCGCAGGGCAGTTCCTCGCCACCCTCCACCAGCGCAGCCCAGAGCTGGTCGAGCTCCTCCTGGCCAGTGACGCGCACCTCCAGTGAGACGGCCTCGTTGAAGGTGAACTGCGGGCCGCCGTTGATGCCGACGAAGCGTTGCCCGGACAGCTCGAACTCGACCACCACCGGCACGTCCTGCGGGGACGGTGAATCGGGGTGCGAGGCGATGGTGTTCACCACCCGGCCGTTGCCGCCGAACGCGGCGATGTAGTGCTGCGCGGCCTGCTCGGCCTCCCGGTCGAACCACAGATTCGGGACGATGCTTGCGTTGATCTCGGTCATGGTGGGGTAGACCCGCGTCGGTCTTGGTTTTCATCGCCGAGTGGCCACTTACGCCACGCGCCCACCGAAGATCCGTGCAATAACCGGCCATTCGCCGTGGTGCACCCACGTGTGCCAGAGCTCGCCGTCCGACGACGAAATCAAGCTTGAATCGTCGCAGGTCAAAGGCCAGTTACTCAGTAGTACTGCAACCTGTTCTATTATCGCCTTCCATGAAGACCAAAGGCGCCCTGCTGTGGGAACTCAACTCGCCATTCAAGGTCGACGAGATCGACCTAGGCGACCCCGTCGCCGATGAAGTACAGATCCGGATGCATGCCGCGGGCATGTGCCACTCGGACTACCACCTGACCACCGGCGCCACCCCGATGGCGCTGCCCGCGCTCGGCGGCCATGAGGGCGCCGGCGTCGTCACCAAGGTCGGCAAGAACGTCACCGGCATCGAGGAGGGCGACCACGTCATCCTCGCCTTCATCCCGGCCTGTGGTGAATGCCCGCCGTGTCTGAAGGGCTTCCGCTCGCTGTGCGACCGCGGTGCGGTCCTGCTGGGCGGCAAGGCGATCGCCGACGGCACCAGCCGCATCACCGCCGGCGGCCATGACGTGTCGCCGATGAACCTGCTCGGCACCTTCGCGCCGTACATGACCGTCCACAAGGATTCCGTCGTCAAGATCGACAAGGACATCCCGTTCGAGACCGCGGCCATCATGGGCTGCGCGGTGCCCACGGGCTTCGGTTCGGCCACCAACGTCGCCGACGTCAAGCCCGGCGAGACCGTCATCATCGTCGGCGTCGGCGGTATCGGCATGAGCGCCCTGCAGGGTGCGGTGATCTCAGGCGCCAAGCACGTCATCGCGATCGATCCGAACGAGTGGAAGCGCGAGCAGGCCATCAAGTTCGGCGCCACCCACGTCTACCCGTCGATGGCCGAGGCGATCGCGCCGGTCATCGACACGACCTGGGGCCTGATGGCGGACAAGGTCATCATCGCCGTCGGCGAGATGAAGGGCGAGTACATCGAAGAGGCGATGATCCTCACCGCCAAGACCGGCACCTGCGTGGTGACGGGCATGGGTTCGATGATGGACGCCGACGTCAAGCTCAACCTCTTCCTGTTCACCATGTTGCAGAAGACGTTGAAGGGCAACATCTTCGGCGGCGGCAACTCGCACGTCGAAACGCCTCGGCTCACCGCGCTGTACAAGTCGGGCCTGCTCAACATCGACGACATGGTCACGCGGACCTACAAACTCGAAGACATCAACCAGGGCTACCAGGACATGTTGGACGGCAACAACATTCGCGGTGTCATCAAGTTCGACGAGTCTGACTGGTAACGATCTCTGCACAAGCAGCGGCGAAAACCCCCTTTTCAGCGTGGAAAAGGGGGTTTTTGCTACCTACGGTCGAGGCCCGTCAGGCGCACCAAGGCGTCGAACCCGTCGTCCGTGCCGGGCCAGTGCGCCCGCACGGCGTCCAGCCCGGCGTGGTGCACGACGCTGCGTAGCACCACGGTCACGATGATGGCGTCGTCGGCGTAGCCGAGCACGGGAATGAAGTCGGGGATCAGATCGATCGGCAGCGCCAGATAGACGACCAACAACGCCAGCCGGACGCGCACGCCGCGAGGCAACGTCTTGTCGCCGGCCAACCGTGGGATCAGCCGCAGCAGGTCGGGAAGTATCCGCAGCGCCTCTTTGAGCAGGTTTCCGCGGGGCCGCATGACGAGCAACGCGACGACCAGCACCAGCCAGCTCAGCAGCAGGGCGGCGGCGAGGCCGATCAGGGCGTCGCCCCACCAGGTGTCGACCACAGGACGATTCTGCCGACCAGACGCAAAACTGCCCCTTTTCCTGGCGGAAAGGGGCAGTTCTGTGTCTGGTCGCGAGAGTTACTTGGGTGGCATCCGGATGCCGCCGTCGACGCGGACGACCTCGGCGTTCATGTACGAGTTGGTCAGCAGCTCGACAACCATGGAGGCCAGCTCATCGGGCTTGCCGAGGCGGTGCGGGAACAGCACCGACTCACCGAGCTTGGCCTTGAATGCCTCGGAGGCCTCACCCTCGCCGTAGATCGGGGTGTCGATCAGGCCGGGCGCCACGGTGTTGACGCGGATGCCCACAGCGGACAGGTCGCGGGCCACCGGCAGGGTCAGGCCGACCACGCCGCCCTTGGAGGACGAGTAGGCCGCCTGGCCGATCTGGCCGTCGAAGGCCGCGACGCTGGTCATGTTGACGATGGCACCGCGCTCGCCGGTGTCGGTGAGTTCGTTCTTGCTCATCTGGGTGGCTGCGATGCGGATGCAGTCGAAGGTGCCGACCAGGTTGATGTCGAGCACCTTCTTGTACAGGCCGAGATCGTGCGCCGAGGAGAACTCGCCGTCCTTGCCGATGGTGCGCTGGGCCCAACCGACGCCGGCCGAGTTCACCAGGGCGCGCAGCGGGCCGAGGTCCGCGGCGGTCTTGACCGCATCGATGATCTGATCGGTGTTGGTGACGTCGACGGTGACGAAGATGCCGCCGATCTCCTTGGCGAGGGCCTCGCCCTTGTCCGCCTGCAGGTCAGCCACGATGACGCGGGCTCCCTTGGCAGCCAACTGGCGGGCAGTCGCCGCGCCGATACCTGATGCGCCACCGGTGACGATGGCGCTTGCTCCGTTGAGTTCCACGCCCAACAGACTAGGCCCCGGCATCAGCCGTTCCACCGGTTGGTCAACGCGGGCCGTCGGTAGGCTGGCGCCATGGCTTCGGGGACGTCCAGGGTCGATATCCGGCGCGCGGACGATCGCGGCGCCAGCACGACCGACTGGCTGAATTCGCGGCACTCGTTCTCATTCGCCGACTACTACGACCCGGCCAACACCCACCACGGGCTGTTGCTGGTGAACAACGACGACATCGTCGCGCCCGGCGCCGGCTTTGACACTCACCCGCACCGGGACATGGAGATCGTCACGTGGGTGCTGTCGGGGCAGTTGGCGCACGAGGATTCGATGGGCAACTCCGGGGTGATCTACCCGGGCCTGGCCCAGCGGATGTCGGCCGGCACCGGTGTGCAGCATTCCGAGAAGAACGGATCTGCCAGTGAGCCCGTGCATTTCGTACAGATGTGGGTGCTCCCCGATACCGCCGGAGTGACGCCGAGCTATCAGCAGCAGGAGATCGAGCTGTCCAACACGCTGACACCGATCGCCTCCGGCGCCCTCGACGCGGCCGTCACCCTGCACAACCGCAATGCCACGCTGTACGGCGCCCGCCTGCAGCCCGGCGATTCGGCCGAACTGCCGCAGGCCCGCTACGTCCACGTGTTCGTCGCGCGCGGGTCGGTCATGCTCGACGGATCCGGGCCGCTCGCCGAGGGTGACGCCGCCCGGCTCACCGATACGGGCGGACGGGTCACAGCTGACACTGAAGCCGAGATCCTGGTCTGGGAGATGAATGCGGGTCTGGGCGGCACGTAGCGCGATCGCACTGATCGCCGCGGTCACCCTGGCCGCGTGCGGAACGAGCCCCGAACCCGCGCCGGCATCGTCATCCAGCGCACCGCCCGCCGGGCTGGTGCCTACGCCCCTACAGGTGTCTGAGGAACTCGCGCAGGGCCCGCTCGACGAACCGCGCCAGGCCCTGATCCCCGCCGGGTGGACCATCGAGGTGATCGCCCGCGTGCCCAAGGCCAGGATGGCCGCATTCGCCCCGGACGGCGCGTTGCTGGTGTCGGTGCCGGACACGGGGCAGGTGCTGACGGTGCGCCCTGACCAGCGCACCCTGCTCGACGGGCTGGAGCAGCCGCACGGACTCTTCTTCGCCGGGACGACACTGTATGTGGCCGAGAGCAATCGGATCGACGCCTTCGACTACGTCGACGGCCGGGCCGTCAACCGCCGCACCATCGCGGGTGACCTGCCGGACGCCAAGAGCCCTGAACTGCGTGGCGCCTATTCCCACGCACTCAAGAGTGTGGTCGTGGGATCCGATGGGGCGGTGTACTTTTCGATCGGCTCGACGGGCAACGCCTCTGCCGATGACCGCAGCGCCACGCCACCGCGGGCCACCATCATGCGGGTGCCGCCGGGCGGCGGGCCGGCGGCACCGTTCGCCACCGGGGTGCGCAACGGCACGGGCCTGGCCTTTGCCCCGGACGGCTCGCTGTGGACGGCGGTGAACAACCGCGACAACGTGCCCGATCCGCAGGGCCGGGTGCGGCAGGACTATGTGGACGACCACCCGCCGGAGACGGTGGCCAAGGTGACCTCAGGGCGCGAATTGGGTTGGCCCTACTGCAATCCCGACGGTACACCGCCCGCCGGGTTCATCCGGGACGTGGAGACCAACGCCGACGGCAGCAAGCTGGATTGCGCGGCGCTGGCACCGGTCGAACAGACGTTGGCCGCGCATTCGGCCCCGCTGGGGATGAATTTCGCCGAACTCTCCGGCTATGGTCCCGGTGCATTGGTCGGGGTGCACGGCTCATGGAACCGGCGGTCCCCACAGGCCCCCGAGGTGTCGTTCTTTGGTTGGCACAACGGCACATTGGGCCCGCAGCAGACCCTGGTAAGCGGATTCCAGGGTGACGACGGCGCCCGCTGGGGCCGCCCGGTAGCCGCGATTACAGGTCCGGACGGCGCGGTGTACATCACCGACGACTACGCCGGCGCGGTGTATCGGCTGACCCCGGCGGCTTAGTCGTCAGCTCCGGATCGCGGGCGATCGGTGATCCACCGGGCCGCAAGAAGGCCTGAGACCGCTGTCAGCACCCCGGCTGCGACGACTGCGGACTCCAGCCCCAGCCAGTTGCCCATCGCACCGGCGACCAGTGCGCCGACGGCGTAGCCCGCATCGCGCCAGAACCGGTAGGTACCAAGCGCATTGGGCCGCCAGCTCGGGTGCGCGTGATCGGAGACCACGGCGATCAGCGCCGGGTAGACCATGGCCGTGCCGATCCCGAGGGCGACCGCCGAGGTGACACCGGCCAACAACGGCCAGTTCAGCAGCGCCAGAGCCAACCCGAATCCACCCGCCTGGACCAGCATTCCGGCGACCACCAGAGGTTTTCGGCCGATCCGGTCGGCGAGATGGCCGGTGGGGATCTGGCCGAGCCCCCACAACAGCGGGTAGAGGCCCTTGATCAGCCCGATGGCGGCTAGGCCGAGTCCGTGATCGGTGAACAACAGCGGGAACACGCCCCAGGTGAGGCCGTCGTTGAGATTGTTGATCAGCCCGGCCTGGCTGGCGCCCCGCAGGCTGCGGTCACCCCAGCTGGTGCGGGCGAAGATCGTGCGCAACCCGCCGTCTGCAGCGGGCGCCGGATGTGGGTGGCGCTCGAGTTCGAGGGCCACGTGCGCCGCCGTGTCCCGTACCGCCAGCGACAGCCCGAGCCCGGCGACGACGAACACCACGCCGATGAGCTCGGGGGCTGGGCGGAGCCCGTACGCGGTGGCGAGATATCCGGTCAGCAGCGCGGTGGCACCCACCGCCACATAACCGGCGGCCTCGTTCAGGCCGGTGGCCAGTCCCCGCCGCTCGGGGCCCACCAGATCGATCTTCATGTTGACCGTCATGGACCAGGCCAGGCCCTGATTGAGGCCCAGGAGCACGTTGGCGGCCACGATCCAGCCCCATGACGGACCCCAGGCCAGCATGAACGGAACCGGCACGCCGATTGCCCACCCCGCCAGCAGCAGGTGCTTGCGGCGAAACCGTGCGGTGAGCGCTCCGGCCGCCAGATTGGTCAGCGCCTTCGTCACGCCGAACGCGATGATGAACGAGAAGACGGTCAAATCGTTTGTCAGGCCGAAGGTTTCGGATCCGATCAACGGAACCGTGGTGCGTTCCAGACCCACCAGGGCACCGACGCAAACGTTGACGACGACCAGAAGGGCGAATTGCAGCCAGTTCTCCCGCAGGCCGAGCTCGATGCCACGGGTTCGGCGATTGTCGGCATCGGTGGAGCTCATGTCACGACTGTACGTTATTCCATGTAATTATGGAATAATGCCAGACATGGATCGCTCACCAGCGAAAACACGTCTGTACGAAGAGTTCGCCGCCAGCGGGAAGGCACTCTCCCATGCCAGCCGGCTCGAGCTTCTCGACTTGCTGAGCCAGGGCGAACGCAGCGTCGAGGCGCTCGCCCGCGCGGCAGGTCTGAACCTGACCACCGCCTCGTCGCACCTGCAGGTGCTCAAACAGACTGGCTTCGTCGAAACCCGTCGAGAAGGTGTCAAGGTCTACTACCGCCTCGCCGGCGACGATGTCGCACAGCTCCTGGTTTTGTTGCGCACGGTTGCCGACCGTCGCAGGTCCGAAGTCGGTGCCGCCCGCGACGCTTACCTCGGCGAGCCCGTGGGTACGGGCATCGAGCGTGACGAATTGTGGTCGCGACTCAACGACCACACCGGCGATGCGCGTGTGGTGGTGCTCGATGTCCGGCCCGACGAGGAGTTTCTCGCCGGCCACATCCCGGGCGCGGTCTCGATACCGGTGGACGAACTCGCCGAGCGCATCACCGAACTGCCCACCGACGCCGACATCGTCGTCTACTGCCGCGGTGAATACTGCGGGTACGCGCACGACGCCGTGCGGACCCTGACTGCCGACGGCCGCCGTGCCATCCGCCTCAACGACGGGATGGTCGAATGGCGGCTCGCCGGGCATCCGGTCAGCACCGGACCCTAGACGTACGATCGCGGTTGTGGCCGACCAACAGCTAGGCGATCTCAAGCTGCTGCGCCGGGTGCGGGACCGCATCGACCGCGAGTACGCGCAGCCGCTGAACGTCGAAGCGCTTGCCCGCGGGGTGAATATGTCGGCCGGACACCTCAGCAGACAGTTCAAGATCGCCTACGGCGAGTCGCCGTATTCGTACCTGATGACCCGCCGTATCGAGCGCGCGATGGCACTGCTGCGCCGCGGCGACCTGTCGGTCACCGAAGTCTGCTTCGCCGTCGGCTGTTCCTCGCTCGGCACGTTCAGCACCCGGTTCACCGAACTCGTCGGGATGCCGCCCAGCCGCTACCGCGAACAGACCGCGTCGGTGACCGACGGCCTGCCGTCGTGCATGGAGAAACAGGTCACCAAACCGATCAGGAATCGAGAAGCGCCCGCGACCCGCCTCCACCTAGCGTGAAAAACATGGAACTCACCATTCACTCAAGCATGCTGCCGCTCGACGACCCGGACGAGTCCCTCGCCTTCTATCGCGACGTCCTCGGCTTCGAGGTCCGTCTCGACGTCGGCAAGGACAAGATGCGTTGGATCACGGTCGGTCCGCCGAACCAGCCCGACACCTCCATCGTCCTGTACCCGCCGACGGCCACCCCCGGCCTCACCGACGACGAGCGTCGCACCATCACCGAGATGATGGCCAAGGGCACTTTCGGAACGCTCCTGCTCGCCACCAAAGATCTCGACGGCACCTTTGAAAAGGTGCAGGCCGGAGACGTCGAGGTGGTCCAGGAACCCACTGAGCAGCCATACGGTGTGCGCGACTGCGCGCTTCGCGATCCCGCCGGAAACATGGTCCGTATCCAGGAGTTGCCCTAACCGATGAGCACCGAGACCCATCCTGCCGACAGTCACGATCTGATCCGGGTCACCGGTGCCCGCGAGAACAACCTCAAAGACGTCGACATCGAGTTGCCCAAGCGCCGGTTGACGGTGTTCACCGGCGTCTCGGGGTCGGGCAAGAGCTCGCTGGTGTTCGACACGATCGCCGCCGAATCACAGCGGTTGATCAACGAGACCTACAGCGCATTCGTGCAGGGCTTCATGCCGAACCTGGCCCGCCCCGAGGTCGACGTTCTCGACGGGCTGACCACCGCGATCATCGTCGACCAGCAGCGGATGGGCGCCGACCCGCGCTCCACGGTCGGCACCGCCACCGACACCGGGGCGATGCTGCGCATCCTGTTCAGCCGGCTGGGCACTCCGCATATCGGTTCGCCGCAAGCGTTTTCGTTCAACGTGGCCTCGATCAGCGGGGCGGGGGCGGTGACGCTGGAGAAGGGTGGCCGCACGGTCAAGGAGCGGCGTGACTTCAACATCGTCGGCGGGATGTGCCCGCGGTGCGAGGGTCGCGGCGCGGTCAACGACATCGACCTGACCGCGCTGTATGACGACACCAAGTCGCTGAACGAGGGCGCGTTGACCATCCCCGGGTTCAGCATGGACGGCTGGTACGGCCGGATCTTCCGGGGCTGCGGATTCTTCGATCCGGACAAGCCGATCAGCGAGTTCACCAAGAAGGAACTCGATGCGCTGCTGCACAAGGAGGCGACCAAGCTCAAGGTCGACGGGGTCAACCTGACCTATCTCGGGCTGATCCCCCAGATCCAGAAGTCGTTCCTGGCCAAGGACGTCGAGGCGATGCAGCCGCACATCCGGGCGTTCGTCGAGCGCGCGGTCACGTTCACCACCTGCCCGGAATGTGCCGGCACCCGGCTGTCGGTGACCGCGCGCTCGGTGAAGATCGAGGGTGTCAACATCGCCGAGGTGTGCGCGATGCAGATCACCGATCTGGCCGCCTGGCTGGGCACGGTGAAGGACAAATCCGTTAGCCCACTGCTGGCGGCGTTGCAGCACACGCTGGACTCGTTCGTCGAGATCGGGTTGGGCTATCTGTCACTGGACCGCCCGGCCGGCACCCTGTCCGGCGGAGAAGCCCAGCGCGTCAAGATGATCCGTCATCTGGGGTCGTCTCTCACCGACGTCACCTACGTGTTCGACGAGCCAACCATCGGCCTGCACCCGCACGACATCGCCCGGATGAACAACCTGCTGCTGGCCTTGCGGGACAAGGGCAACACCGTGCTGGTCGTCGAGCACAAGCCGGAGACGATCTCGATCGCCGACCATGTCGTGGACCTGGGACCGGGCGCAGGCTCGGCCGGGGGCGAGGTGGTCTTCGAGGGCAGCGTGGCGGATCTTCGGGCCGGCGACACCGTCACCGGACGCCATCTGGGATACCGCGCGGCGCTGAAGAACGAGGTGCGGGAAGCCAACGGCGCGTTGCAGATCCGCGGTGCCGACACTCATAACCTGCGGGACGTGGACGTCGATATCCCGCTCGGTGCGCTGGTGGTGATCACCGGGGTCGCGGGTTCGGGCAAGAGTTCGTTGATCGCCGGCTCGGTGGCCGGCCGCGACGGCGTCGTGGTGGTCGATCAGAGCCCGATCCGGGGCTCGCGTCGCAGCAACCCGGCCACCTACACCGGGCTGCTCGACCCGATCCGTAAGGCCTTCGCCAAGGCAAACGGCGTCAAACCGGCGCTGTTCAGTTCGAACTCCGAAGGTGCCTGCCCGACATGCAATGGCGCCGGGGTGATCTATACCGACCTCGGGGTGATGGCCACCGTCGAGACCACCTGCGAGGAATGTGAGGGCAAGCGGTTCGGCGCCTCGGTGCTGCAGTACACCCTCGGCGGACGCGACATCGCCGAGGTCCTGGCCATGCCGGTCAGCGAGGCGGAGCAGTACTTCTCCGAGGGCGAAGCCAAAGTGCCTGCGGCACAGAAGATCCTGTCCCGGATGGCGGACGTGGGCCTGGGCTACCTCACGCTCGGGCAGCCGCTGACCACCCTGTCCGGTGGCGAGCGGCAACGGCTCAAGCTGGCCGCGCAGATGGGGGACAAAGGTGACACCTACATCCTCGACGAGCCGACCACGGGTCTGCACCTGGCCGACGTCGAGCAGTTGCTCGGCCTGCTGGACCGGCTGGTGGACTCGGGGAAGTCGGTGATCGTGATCGAGCATCATCAGGCGGTCATGGCGCATGCCGATTGGATCATCGACCTGGGTCCGGGCGCCGGGCACGACGGCGGGCGCGTCGTCTTCGAGGGCACCCCGGCGGATCTGGTCACCGAGCGTGCCACGCTGACCGGTGAGCACCTCGCCGAATATGTGGGTGCCTGAACCAACATTGTCAGGGCACCCGAACTTTCCGGTGTTGACCCCCAAACTTATTGTCGAATAAGCACTTTCGGACGGGACGGTTTGCATCGTCCCGTCCGGAGTGCGTATGGTGGGTGACAGCGAAGGGGAGTAGCCCCCAATCGGATATTCGACATGCTGGCCGCGCAGCGATGCAGAAACGGCCCGGTTATCCGAACCGGTCACTGACCGGTGGGCGAGACCTTCGGCCGTAGACCGCATTTTGGGTTGCCGGCCGGAGGCATCTACTCAGCCCCCAACGGCAGCCAACGACCGAGGAGTTGTTGAGTGCTTGCTGCTCTGCTCTTGAGTTTCGCTGTCATCTTCGTCGCCGAACTCGGCGACAAGTCGCAGTTGATGGCCATGACCTTTGCGCTGCGCTACCGCTGGTGGGTGGTGCTCATCGGCATCACCGCGGCCACCACCGCAGTTCACCTGATCTCTGTCGCGGTCGGCCACTACCTCGGCGCCGCACTGCCGACGCACCTGCTCGGCATCCTCGCCGGGGTGGCGTTCGTGTTCTTCGGGCTGTGGACCCTGCGCGGCGACAAGCTGTCCGACGATGAGGCGACCAAGGCCCAGCGCTCGACCGCCCCGGCGTTCTTCACGGTCACCTCGGCCTTCCTGCTCGCCGAACTCGGAGACAAGACGATGCTCGCGACCATCACGCTGGCCGCCGACAACGACTGGGTGGGGGTCTGGATCGGTTCCACCATCGGCATGGTGGCCGCCGACGCACTGGCCATCGTGGTCGGGGCGATCGCCGGCAAGCACCTGCCCGAGCGCGTGATCCAGCTGGGTGCCGCGGCGCTGTTCGTCATCTTCGGTGTCGCAATGCTGCTGGAGGGCGCGTTCCCAGCGGCCCCGGTGTGGGCGACCACCGCGGGTGCGATTGCCGTGACGGCGCTGTGTGCGGCGGGCCTGCGGGCGCTGCCCGCGCATTTGCGACCGGCCGCGATGCGCAAACCCGAGGCTGCCGAACCAGCAAACTCCGATCACCCAGGCGCGATCACCCCTTGACCCCGCCGTGACCAGGCTGTTACGTATGTTGACAGAGTTTCCTGTGTGGTTATTGTGTAGTTCGTGCCAGGCCTGGCAAAACTCCTCCAACGTGCGGTCGCCACTGCGTCCGCCGTTGCCGTGTGCGCGGCACTAGCCACCACCGGCTCCCCCGTCGCACGTGCCGAGGACGCCCGGGCACTGCTGCTCGGCGCGATCGCCAACACCAAGGGCGCCTACCTCGTCTACAACTTCGGCGGCCAGTTCGCCGCGCCGTTCCTGTCCGCCGACGGCCGCGCCTACACGCTGAACAACGGCGGCCACCTGATGGCCATGAAGAACGCCTCCAGTCGGCTCAACCCGCGCCTGCTCGTCGACAGCCATCAGGGCTATCAGTCCCGCTGTGAGCGCACCCCCGGTGCACGTACCAGTGAAGGACTCTGGCAGGCGTCGGAAACCTATGCACCCCTTGCCGCCTGGCAGGTCCTCGGGCAGCCGACCATCGCGGTCAATGCCAACTTCTTCGACGTGCGCGGGCAGAAGGGCGGCTCGTGGCGGGACACCAAGTGCTCGTCACCGTTGGGCGCCTACGTGGACAACACCCGCGGGCAGGGCCGGGCCAACACCGCGGTCACCGGCACCCTGGCCTATGCCGGCAAGCAGGGCCTGTCCGGCGGCGACGAGCGCTGGGCGGCGCTGGCCACCATGATCCTTCCGATGGGCGGCGCACCGTACGTCGTGATGCCGAAGGGGCCCGACGACTATGACTCGGCCTCCCCGGTGATCCAGCGGCTGCTGGATCAGAACGCCCGGTTCGTCGCGGTGGCCGGCATCGGGCTGCTGGCCCCCGGTGACACCGGTCAGCTCAATGACCCGGGCCCCAGCGCGGCGCGTACCGCCGTCGGCTACAACCGGGCCGCAGATCAGCTGTTCGTGTTCCAGGGCGGCAGCTACACGCCGGACAACATCCAGGACCTGTTCCGCGGCCTGGGCGCGGACAACGCGTTGCTGCTCGACGGTGGCGGCTCGTCGGCGATCGTGTTGCGCCGCGATTCCGGCGGCATGTGGAGCGGCGCCGGATCCCCGCGCGGGAACTGTGACACCCGCCAGGTGCTGTGCGATTCACGCGAGCGGGCACTACCCAGCTGGCTCGCCTTCAACTGAGCGGCCGGCTAGTTCATCAGGATTTCGGCGAGAACAGCGTTCGGTATCCGCAAGGGCTGCAGGTACTTACGCAATCCCGGGTGACATAGCTGCAGAAGCCGTTCCTGCGGCTCGGCGTCTCCCATGCGTTGGCGGCCAAGGTATTTCAGTGTCGCGCCGGAGGGAAGATCACCGGCCACCGATGTCGCCGTCGTGCCCGAGATCAAGGTCTGCCCGCCGTGGGCGATGTCGCGCAAACGCTTGGTGCCGGTGCGTGCGCTGTGCACGCCGATACACAGATCAAACGGATCCAACGGCGTCAACTGCAGGTACAGCGCGCAGGACACCGCGTCAGACGCACGATCGAAGGTGGCTGTGAAACCATCGCAGGCAGGTCGCCTCGTCGACAGCGTGCCGCCGTGGAGTGCGACAAAGTGGGTCATCGTCGCTCGAAAGTACGGAAGAGCGGCGGCCATGTCCGCGGTTTGCGTTTGCCACAAGCGTGCGGATCCCTCGGTGCGGGCCATCAGCCACGTCGCCTCGGTCGACAGCTCTTCGGTCACTCGCGCGTTGCTCCCGCCCGTTCTTGCCTGATGCCCCGCGCCAAATGGCACGCAGAACGCCAGCGTAACCACTTTCCATGGGTTGCGTGGCCACGGTCAACACCGTTGCCGCCGAACGTGGTTGCCAACCCGCGGCAGAAGCGGTGTTGCCCCCGTGGGACGCGCGTAAGCGGCTACCCACCAGATTTGCTGGGCCGCGTCACGGTCAGTTCTCGAGCCACAGGTCGACGCCTTCGGCGGCGAAGATCGACAGCACGGTGCTCCAGGTGTCTTGCCCGAGCGCCTTTTTGATGTTCCGGTAGGACGTCATGGCGAACCGGAACTTGCGGTCCTCCGGAGTGCCGAAGCCCCCGCGCAGGCAGTCGGCCAGCGCGTCCAGATTCGAGCCGAAGTAGCCGCCGTCGCCGTTGACCGCCCGGCCGATCTCGGTGAAGAAGTCCGCCTTGGAAGCCACCTTGGTCCCATCGATCCGATACGTCTTCACATGCCTCCGATCAGGCAGAAGGATTCGTAGTGGTCGCCGGTGTAGTAGTACTCGGGCGGGTCGTTCTGTGGCGCGCCGCCGGTGATGATGCGCCGCTTGCCCCGGTTCTTGTTGCCGGGCGTCGGGACCGTGTACTCGTGGTAGTAGCCGCGCTCATGCTTGGGCAACCGGCCTTCGTAGTTTCCGAAGACGACGCCGTCGTTGCGCGGGTAGGGAAACGGTCCCCCGGATTGGATGAGCTCCACGGTCTTGTCCGCTTCAGGCGGAAGACCGCTCAGGTCGCACCTGCCGTCCGCTGCCGCAGACTTCGTCGGTGATGCCGGTGCGGATGCCGGCGCCGATACCGGCGGCGCCGCCGGAGATGACGTGGGTTGAGTCGGGGCGCAACAGCCCGAAAGCAGGCCGCACAGCACTGCCAGCGCCGCAATGCGTGATCGTCCCATCGGCACGAGGCTAGCAACAGGCGGCGCAAATCCAGGGCCAACGGCGCCAGTCGTGCGACGATCGTTACTCGAGTGAACAGAGTGACGACCCTCGCGGAGCCCACGCCCCGCCGCGGAAGCCCCGCGAGCGGGCGAAAATCCCTGTCGAACAGGCAATTTCGTCCCGATATCGAAGGGTTGCGGGCGGTTGCAGTGCTCGCCGTGGTGCTGTTTCACGCCGGGGTGCCCGGGTTCGGCGGCGGATTCATCGGCGTCGACGTGTTCTTCGTCGTGTCGGGATTCCTGATCACCGGGATGTTGTGGCGCGAGGCCTCGGGCACCGGGACGGTGCGGATGGCCCAGTTCTATGCCGGGCGGGCCCGACGACTGCTCCCGGCCGCCGCACTGGTCCTGGTCGCGACATCGATAG
Source organism: Mycobacterium sp. DL99 (assembly GCF_004762045.1). Lineage (GTDB taxonomy): Bacteria > Actinomycetota > Actinomycetes > Mycobacteriales > Mycobacteriaceae > Mycobacterium. The sequence continues at coordinate 151,848 of NZ_SJOM01000007.1, read as the reverse complement.
CGGCCACTCTCCTGCTCCCACCGCTGCAGGCCCGCTCGGTGCTGGCCGACGCGATCGCCAGTGCCTTGTATGTCGGGAACTACCGCTTCGCGGCGGAGGGCACGGACTATCTGCAGGCTGAGACGGCGGCGTCTCCGCTGCAGCACTACTGGTCGCTGGGCGTAGAGGAACAGTTCTATCTGTTGTGGCCGGCGCTGATCCTCGGCACTGCCTGGCTGCTGACCCGTAGCGGCCGCGGCACCCGTTCCGCCCTCCCGTACGCGTGTGTGTTGGCGGTGGTGGCCGGTGCCTCGCTGGCGGTCTCGCTTTCCTGGACCCAGACGATGCCGCCATGGGCGTTCTTCTCCCTGCCGACCCGCGCCTGGGAGCTCGCCGCCGGTGGGCTGATCGCATTGACCGCAGCGCACTGGCGCAGCTTGCCGCCGGTCTGTGCGGCACTGGTCGGCTGGGGTGGTCTGGCACTGATCCTGGCCACCTGCACCCAGCTCGGCACGGCCACTCCCTACCCCGGGTCCGCGGCGGTGCTCCCGGTGATGGGGACCGCACTGGTGATCGGGGCGGGTTGTGCGATACCCGATCTCGGGGTGGGACGGCTGCTGTCAAAACCGGTGATGCGCGGCATCGGCCGGTTGTCGTACTCGTGGTACCTGTGGCACTGGCCGGTATTGCTGTTGGCGCCCGCGCTGTTCGGCCACGGTCTCGGATTGGCGGGCCGGCTGGCGATGATGGTGATGTCGCTGGGCCTGGCCATCCTGACCCTGCACCTGGTCGAGAACCCGGCCCGGTTCGCCGCGGCGCTGCGAGGATCGTCATGGCGCAGCCTGGCCGTCGGCGCGACAGCCACCGGGGTAGCCGTCTGTGCGGGGCTGGCGCTGTTGGCAGTGCGTCCGGTGCCGACGGGAACCGGGCAGGCCGCAGTCCCGGTCGCCCTGGTCGGACCATCCCGCGCGGCCGCTCCGACGCTGACGCCCGAACAGCGGATACAGGCGGCCGTCGCCGCCTCGGCCGATCTGCGCGCGGTGCCGTCCAATCTTTCGCCGCCGCTGGGCAACATCACCAAACCCGAGGCGTTCGTCAACGGTTGCGTACTGTCCTGGCAAGACGTCGACATACCTGACTGCGCGTCCGGTGACACCGCGTCGGCCACCAAGGTCGCACTGATCGGCGATTCGCATGCGGGGATGTGGCAGCCGGCCCTGGAAACCGCTGCACAGCAACAGCGTTGGCGGCTGGAGACATATGCAAAAGTCACCTGCCCGCCGATGAAGCTCCCGATCCTCAGCCCCTACCTCGACCGCGAGTTCACCGAATGCAAGCAGTGGCGGGCGGACGTGCTGACCCGGGTGGCCAAGGAACGCCCGGCTCTGATCGTCCTGGACATGGTGCGCCGCTACGGTGCCGATTTCGGGTTCGTCAGCTACGACCCGACCTGGCTGGACGGGTTGACGCGACTCGTGTCGCAGTTACGTGGAACCGGAGCGCGAGTGCTGGTGCTCGGCCCTGTACCCGACCCGCACACGACGGTGCCGACCTGCTTGTCGGCACACATGGACGACGCCTCGGCCTGCGCGCCCGACCGGTCGATCGCCGTGAACGACACCGGAATTGCCGCCGAGTCCGCGGCGGTGCAGGCTGGCGGTGGACAGTACGCGCGGCTGGACCAGTACTTCTGCACCGACCAACGCTGCCCGGTGATCGTCGGCAACACCCTGGTCTTCCGCGACGACAACCACATCACCGCCGAGTACGCGCAACTGCTGTCGCCGGTGATGACCCACCTGACCCAGAGTGCGTTGGCGCCCAATTAGTTTGCATTCCGATGCCCAGCCGGCCGCCGGGAACGCTCAACGGCTTTCAGGAATCGCTCTTGGATTCCTTCTTCGAACTGCCATCCGCACCAGCGGACCCGGAATCAGAAGCAGAGGGCTTGCGGTCATTCGACCGGGACTCCGTGTTGCTTCTGCCTGCGGCCGTGTGCTTCTTGCTCGTCGAAGCACTCAAGCTTGATTCCTTCTTCGGCCCGGTGGTGGCGTCCTTGGCGTCGGCCTTCGTTTCCGCCTTGGCCTCAGTCTTGGTTTCAGTCTTGCTGTCGGCCTTGGATTCAGTTTTAGCTTCGACCTTGGTCTCAGCCGTGGTGCCAGCCTTGGTTTCCGCCTTGTTTTCGGCCTCTGCCGCCGACTTGGGAGCAGCCTCGGCTTCGGCGTCGGTGGCTTCCGTTGACTCCGCCTCGTCCTTCGGCGTCTTCTCGAGTGCCTCGGGCACCTTTGCGATTGCCGAGGCGGCTTCAAGCGCCGCGCCGGCAACCTCAGTGGGCGTGTTCTCCTCGACAGCCGCGCTGACAGTCTTGCGCTCTACGGCGCCGGCGGCGGGTTTGATGTCGGCCACCAAGTTCGTCACGGACACCCCGACCTTGTCCTTGCTTCCCTCGACGGACGGCGCCACCGTCGACTTCTGCGAAACCAGCGACACCGCACCGGTCGTCGACACGGCCGGCCCATTGATCGATTCATTGATCGCCTCGACCAGGCTCGTAAAGACGAAGCGGGTCACCCCCCCAAGTCCGGTGGGCGCACCTTCCTCGCCATCCGGATACCCGAAGAAGAACGACGAGGTGAGCCCGGATGCGAACGATCCTTCACCGAACTTTTCGTTGCTGAAGGCCAGGAAAGCCTTGCCGATGGTCTTGTTGACGCCGCCATCGAGGAAATCGGCGATCGACTGCGACTGCTCCGAGTCGGGACCGTTGACCTCATCGCTGATCAGAAGCGCGACCGCGCCCACGACCCCGACGACGCCTTGTTTGACGTAGGCACCCAACAACACCGACGGCACCGAGTCCGGGCCGAACACCTGGTCGCTGACCGCGAGCGCGACGTACGCGGTTACCGCGGACGAGCCGCCGTTGAGGTACGCGTTGAGCAGGCCGCCGAAAAAATCGGCGGGTTCGTCGACAACCAGCGCGGTTCGGTCCGCCTGCTCCGCTGCACCGCCGTCGGGCTGGACCGCAGCCAACGGCACCACCGGCACGGTGCCGCCGGAGACCCGATCGACCAGGGCCACGCCCCGCAGCAGGCTCGCCGGCTCCACCACCAAGGGCTGGCTGAGGGCCACGAGATCGACATTCTCGGACGAGATCCGCTGGTCCGCCTGGGCCACCACCCATTGGTCGCGCGGTGTCAACGGTGGCGAAATCGCCGGTGCCGCAGCGATTGCGCTGGCGGTCACCAACGTAATGCCGACGGAGATGTGCGGTCGAACGACCATACGTGCGGGCCTCCCGAGACGGAGTGGACTCTTGTCACAGAGAAGATATGGCAAATGCACAGACTCCGCTCAGTGAGCAGGGTCAGTTCAAATTGACTCCACGGCAAGGCGTACGAACAGCCTGAGCAATGCCAGATATCGTTCGCACCAAAAGACTTTCGAGAGAACGACTCGAAAGTGGACGACCTCAAAGCTCTTGCCGCGGCGCAGCACGCGGCTCGCCGGCGTGAGCCACCCCACTCACCGCGCGGCCCACCTGGCCCAAGTACGTTGGCGCCCAACTGGATCAGAGTGCGGGTCAGAGTGCGGCAACCCGATCGGTAAATGCGCCGTGGTAGCTCATCGGCAGGTGGAACGGCAGCCACGCCTCGGCGATCGGTCCGGCATCGATCCGCGGGGCGTCGAACACCATGAGGCGGCTGCGATGCTGCGTTTCGTCGTAACCCACGGTCAGCACCCATCCATCGCCTTCGGCGGTGCTGTCAGGGCGCGGCACGAAGATCGGCTCGACGAGCTTGTGGCCGGGCGGGCAATACGTCTGCACGCTGCCGTCGGTGTGGTTGAAGCGGCCGATCCCCTCCCCGCCACCCTCCCCGTCATTAGGGACGGTCACATAAGTCACCGAGTGCGGTTGAGTTGAACAGCGCTGATCGATCTGCGGGAATTCGCAGCCCATCTGGGCCAGCGGTTCAACCAGGACCCGGTCGTCCGGTGTGATGCGGAAACGGGTGAGCCGCACGGTATCCGGTACGTCCTCGGCCGGAACGTCCTGGTACAGCCGGGACATGTCGCTGCGACTGTCGGCTCCCCAGGCGTGCATTCCGCCGAAAGTTTCGGGCGCGAAGCGGGGTAGTTCCACCACCACGTCGGCGCCGTCCTCGTAGGCGTTGGCGTAATGCCACATGTAGAACGGATCGGTTTCGATCGTCCGGACCCGGCCGCCGTCGCGCGGGGCGAGGATGAAGTATGACGGCTCGTTCTGCTTGAACTGCATGGCGTCCCAATAGGTTTGCCGCCCCAGCGCGGCCCATGGGTTGATCCGCAGCGGCGAAAGCATGAAGACGGCGTAACGCGGGGTCAGCGCCATGTCATGGATGAGCCCCATGCCCGGCAGCGGCACCGCGCGCAGGTACCGGGTGACGCCGCTGCTGTCGGTCTCGTACAGGCGCAGCCGGACCCGGGGAACAGCCTCACCGGCGAGCTCCCGCAGCCGTCGGATCTTCTCGTCCCGGCTCGGCGCACTGCGGATGTGCCGCAGATCGAGGCGGGGGAAGTACGGCTCGAACCCGAAGTTGACTCGGGAGTCCGCCGTCGCGTCATAGGTGTAGTGCGCCGAGTACGCGCCGATCGGGCCCTTGAGCACACCGTCGAGACTGCACATGCCGATGGTGTTGAGGGTGTCGAGATCCATGCCATGCGGACGCCCGCCCTCCCACAGGGCGAGCAATCGGTCCTGGCCGATCATCACGTTGGTGTTGGCGGTATTGGCCGGGAGCCGAAATGCGTTGGCCCGTATACCCCCTGGGCGCTGGTGGGCGAATCCTCGTTTCACCATCCGGCCCGCTGCGGTGGTGGTCAGATAGTGCTCGGTGCGGACGAAGCGGTTCTTGAACCGCACTCCGTTGCCGTCGATCGCGAAGGCGACCACCATGCCGTCGGCGTCGAACAGGCTGTCCACCCGTGACGCGCCGATGTTCCAGCGGCCCGATCCGTTGCGGTAGAGCGTGCCCGTCAATCCCCGCGGGATCGTGCCGGTGACCTCGGTCAGCGTCAGGTCATATTCGCCCGGGACGTCCTCCCAGTACCGCGAGGGACCGTCGACCTGAGGTGAGGCGGGAGCAGCCATAAAAGACATTGTGTCTTTTATGGCGCTCCGCTGTCAATAGCCGAAACATCGAAGGGGCTGAACGGCAGAGCCGAGCCACCGTCCCAGCACAGCGTCGTCAGGTGCTCGACGAGCTCAGCCCGGGGCATCGACGAGTCCCGGAGCCACCATTGCGCGCTGACCATCGCCGACCCGACGATGGCCCGGGCCCACGGCGCGGCCGCCGCGGTATCGGCACCACCGGCCGCCATGGACGCCGCCAGCATCGCCTCGACCGCGGCGGCGAGTTCGTCGAAGATTCCGGGCATCTCATGACCCCCGGCGGCGTGGATACCCAATGCCCGGTAGAGGTTCGGATCGTCCTGCATCCAGCCGCAGATGACATCGAAGAACAACGACATACGCTGCCGCAGGTCGGCCGAACCGGCTGCGCGCCTGGTGATCTCGACCAACAGCCGGTGGGCCTGACGCTCACCGAGAGCCGACAGGATAGCCGCCCGATTCGGGAACACCGCATAGACGGCCGAGCGTACGAAGCCGGCCTCTTTCGCCACCTCGGCGATGCCCACGTCGGGACCATGGGTGCGGATCGCACGCTCGGCGGCGTCGAGCAGATCCGAGCGCCGCTGCTCGACGTCGACGCCAGGTCCGGCGGGCCTACCGCGCCCACGCCTTGCCGAAGTCACGGGTCAATCGTAGTTTCCGGCGCTCGGTGCACCAGGCCGGCCAGCCGTCGGCCGGCGTCTTTCTTGGTGTCCTTCTTGGCAGGCCTCACCGAATCACCGGCCTTCTTGACGTTGTCCTTCACGTCGCTGACCGCCTTCTCAGCGCCTTTCTGGATAACCTCCGCCACGCCTGATCCACGACGTAATCCCCCGGGCTGTGCGCCTTTCGGTATCCATCCGGCAAGATAGCTGCGGTGGGGATAAGCCTGTTGCCTTTCACTCGCCTCTCGGACGCTGACGTCGCGGGCGCGCTCGATCATGCGGTGTCCGTGATCAATCCGGTACTCGATGTGTTCAGCCGTTTCGATCCCATGGGGCTGAGGCGACGTACCCATCGCGAGGAGTCTGGCCAGGGCGCGGTCGGCAAGTCCCTCGACATCGCGGCCGCTTTGCTCAACATCGCTGAGCTGCCGGGTACCAAGGCCTGGGCCGAGATGGATCAAGACGGCCACGTGAAATGGTGGGTGCATCGCGTCGGGGCGGTGACCACCATCGTCGTCGCCTTTCCGGGGGCATTCGGGGTCTTCGCCGATCGGCTCGGCGTGCAGGACTTTCTGGGTTTCACCAACCAGGCCATCGTGTTGTGCGCGGTGGCCCGCGAGGACGGCGTCACCGACTACGAGGATCAGGTGCAGCTGCTCGGTGCTGTCCTGTGCGACCGTCAACTCCCCGACGCCGTGGCCGACGCCCCGGAGGACACGCCCGACGCGTCGCAATCTCTGCCCGAGAAGGTCTGGGGGTTCGCCGGCACGTTACGGGCGGTCAGCGACGAGTTCACGAAAAGACCTCACCCACAGAAGCTTTACCGCTATCTCGGCATGCTGCCCGTGGTCGGAGCGGTGGCCGACTATTTCGGTGAATTCACTGCCCTGCTTCACGCTGCCGACGAGGGTGCCGCGTGGATCAGCGAGCACTCTCCGCAGGCGTCGGCCCCGGAGCAGGCCCGAACTTGAAGATCAACGCACTGATCGCCACCACCACGGCCGCCAGCGCGATCACCGGCGCAACAGTGAACCGCGACACCGTCGCCCCCAGGATCGCACCGCCGCACATCGTCAGCACCACGCCGTAACGCAACTTCTCGCGGTCCCCGGTGCCCCCGGCCAGCCTGCTGTCGAACCCGATGCCGACGATCGTCTGCGTCAGCACCGTGGTGCTCAACTCCTGGATGCCGAACTGGCGCGCGGTCGCGTTCTGAATGCCGAAGGTCATCGCGAGAACGATCAGGATGAACTTGCGGTTGTCCTGATAGTCCAGCACCCCCGATCCCGTGAGAATCGAAAGCACGCTCAGCAGAACGACTTCCACACCCAACGCAGTGGTCAGCCAGTTCCGGACGTGGCTGTCGAGATGGCGGCGGAGCCGCCCGCCCACGACGGTGCCCAGTACGAACCCGAGGAATGCCACCAGGGCCCCGGTCACGTCCACGCCTGAGCGCGGTACGAACCAGAATCCGAGGAAGATCACGTTGCCGGTCATGTTGGCGACGAACACATGGCCCAGCACCAACACACTGACTGCGTCGACGATCCCGGTGGCGCTCGTCAACAACAGCAGTGCCACAACGGTCGACCGCTGCGTCACCGGTGAGGCGATGGCCATACCTACATCCTCGCCGCTACAGCTGCGGAGACAGGTCCAATTGGGTCAACGCCGGCATCTGAGTGATCAGCCAATCCCCGTCGGTGCGCTGCAATATCAGCCGATACGACATGTACCGCAGCGACGGAACATTCTTGGTCACCGGGCTCGTCGACACCGTATTGGTGTAGACGATCGCAGTGGCCTCATCGCGACTGATGGTCTCCACCGCGGTGCCCAACACCTCGGTGTTGTTGGTGACCTGCGCCTGCTTGTTCGTCGGCACGAGGGAATCGATCAACTTCCGGTACTGGTTCGCGAAGTCGCCCGACAGGTACTTCGCAGCCCGATCCGGCAGGGTTTCGATGTCGTCCGGGTTGTAGGTCCACAACGTGGTGATCGCCTCGGCCGAGGTCCGCGCCACTTGAAGTTTGGTCGCCACCAATGCCCGGTCGGCCAGGTACGGCTGCAACATCGCACCCCCGAATGCCCCCGCCGCCACGAACACCGCCGCCGCACCGACGGCGAGGTACGTCAGCCGCTTGCCGGCCTCGCGGTGTGGAACGAGGACCACATCCTCATCCGGCTCAGCCTCGCCCGGTTCGGCCTCGGTGTCGACCTCAGCTTCGGTGTCAGCGTCCGGCCCGGCGTCGGCATCTGGTGTGGCCTCAGCGTCGGGTGCCGGTTCAGCCGTCGGTTCCGGCTCGGCGTCTGACGCGGGCTCTGCGTCCGCTTCAGGTTCGACGTCACCTTCGGGCTCGACGGCCGCCTTGCGAGCCGCCTTGCCCGTGGGGGTACGCCGCTCCGGAGCGTCGCCGGCTTCGTCGGCCGCCGAGTCGGCGGGCGACTCGACCGATTCCTCAACCACCGGTTCGGTACGGCTACGCCGCCCGAAACGCAGTCTGCGGCGCGGCTTGTCAGGCTCGCCGGTGGTCAGATCACCTGAATCAGCTGGCTGATCTTCCACTGCTGTCCTTCCCAAATCGTCGTCGCAATCCAACGGCTGCCGCTTTCGATCACGGACTTCCCGTCAGGGGTCCGGGTGTTGACCTTCGTAGCGACCAGAACGTCGGCACTACCGTCGTCGTTCCATCGCGCGATGCCGGCATCGACTACCGAGCCCTCGGTCGGCTCGGCCCGCGCCACCTGAACGACGATCTCGTTCTGCTTCTCCTGGAACATCTTTCGGAAATCGCCGGTCGCCTGGGACGCGATGCGGTCGGCATAGTCGTTGGCGTGGAACGGATCCACCGTCGTGTACACCGTCATGAACTCACGCACGTAGTCCAGCGCGCCCGCGGTCTTGATCTCGGCACGGCGATCCGATTCGTGCCGGACCAGAATCAACGCGCTGCCCGTGATGGCCGCGGCGATGATCAGGGCCGAGATCATCCCGACGATCGGCAGGCCCCAACGGATCGGTTCCTTGGGTTCCTTGGGCTCGACGGCGAAGTAGTCGCGTTCGTCGGGCTCGATCCGACGACGCGGGCTCACTGTGCGCCCCCGCTCAGAACCGGCCGTTTGAGCACCGTCAGGCTGTCGACAAGCCAGTGGTCGTCTGACTTCAGGAATTCCACCCGCACCGTAGCTGTGATGAACTTCAGCTCCTGCGGATTGGTGCCGCGCTGGCCCTGCAGCGCCAGCAGCATCGTGGCCGCGTCCTTGGTCACGCCGGGCAGCACCGCGCTGCTCACGGCCGAGTAGTCATTCGTCGTCGGACCGGCCTTGCGCACCGCGTCCTGCTGGGCGACCAACTGCGGCCGGTAGTTGTCCGTGGCCAGCGACTGCGCCTTGGTGAAATCCGCGTCGACGGAATCCACCCCGTAGCTCAGCAGCTGCTCGACGATCCGCGGGCCCTGGTCGGCGATCTGCGTGCGGGCCTCGTCCACTGCCCGATCATGCCGGTACACCACCACATATCCCAGCCCGCCCGCGATTCCGCTGAGCAGCGCGAGCGTCAGCAACATCGCGCCGGCGCGACGCCGGACGTCAGCCTCAGGCCGATCGACCCGACGCACCTCGGTGCGGGTCAGCAGATCGGCGAAGGTCCGGTTCCGCGAATCCCACAGCGGCCACAGCCAACCCAGGAACACCGCCGCGGTGTCCAGCAGATGGGCCAGGTCGCGCAGCAGCAGCCGCCCCAGACCGGCATCACCGGCCGGCGACACCACCCGAATACCGAACACCGACCGGCCCGGACTCCAACCCGTCAACGCCGGCAACAGGATGCGATTCACGCTCGAAACGGCGACCAGCAGGACCAATCCGCCCGCGTACACCGCCCACCACAGCCACGTGCCCAACGCCGTGCCCTGAGCAACCAGAGTCACCGTGGCGACCAACCCGGCAGGCGCGAGCACATCGATCGCGAACGCGCCGGCCCGAGCCGGCCACGACGCCAACCGGGTCTGGTCCGTCCCGATCCCCCCAGCGGAGATCGTTTCGGCGTTGTCCAGCACAGTGGTCACGACGTGACCTGGTCGAGCCGGGCGACTTTGTAGTTACCGTCCTCGGCGCGCGCCATCTTCACCCGCAGCCGGTAGCCCTGCTCTTCATCGGACTTCTCGGTGTTGGTGACCAACACACGCACCGCGACCAACAGGTCCATCGACCCGTCGTCGTTGTGCTTCTCCACCGCCGCCCGCAGGTCCGAGACCTTCACCTGCACGTTGGCAGCCTGGTAGGCATCGAGCAGCATGCCGCTGTAAAGGCCGGCCTGGGCCCCGAAGTCACCGGTCGCGCATTCGATGATCTTGGTCTGGGCCGCGATCATCGCCTGGGTATCGGGCGCCTGGGTTGCCGTCACGCAGTCCTTGGCCGCGGCCAGGGCCTCGGCCTCGTCGCTGGCGATGCGTTCACTGTCCTGATGTGCCCGCAACGCCAGGTAGCCGCCGACGCCGACGGCCGCCGCCAGGACAAGTAGCCCGGCGAGGATCGCCGCCATCCAACCCCGTCCCAGACGAGATGGCCGTGACGTGCCCTCCTCGGCGTCCGTGGCCGAGATCGGTTCAGCGATCTCGGTGACGGCCTCCGCTTGCGGTTCGGTGGTGTGGGGGTCCTGCTGGTCGGCGAGGTTCAGCTGGCTGGTGCCAGCATCTCCTTCCATCCGTCATCTCCTGGTTTATTCGAGTTGGTGACGGAGTACTTCACACCGCCGGGACCGACCACCTCGCCGCTGGACGGACTATAGGTGGCGGTCGAACCTGCTGCCGGAGGGTAGATGCAGGGGTTCGGCTGCTGTCCACTACAACTCACATTGCCACCCCGCGGCGCGGTCAGCGGGTCGCTGCGTGGCGCCGTTGATTCCGGTGGTGGGAGCTGACTTGCCGGCAACGGGTTCAACCCATTATTCACCGAAGGCGCGGGGATGACCCGGCCCGGATCGACGGGCTGATCGCAGCGCGCGGCCGGGGCCGGGCAGTTGCGGATCTGATTCGGGTCGCCGTACCACGGGTTGGTGCCCAACGGCTGGTAGGGCGCATCGCTGTGGCACTCGGCCGGCGAGGCGGCCCGCTTGCCGGGCACGTCGGCACACGGGTAGTTACGCGCACCGCGCACCGCATTGTTCGCGTCCTTGGGGATCTTGCAGTACAGGCCCGACGGCAGCGGCGCCGTCGACGTATCCGCAGGTGAACGCCACTCCGACGCGGGCAGGAACCCGGTCAGGCACGGTGGCGGCACGTTGATGCCGAGACCGAAGTGCAGCAGGCCCTTGGGCGCGAAGATCGTCGCAGTCTGGGCAACCGCGCCACCCTGGGGCAACGCCACCAACACCTGCTCGACGTTCTTGTTGTACCGCTTGAGCATGTCGATGACGATTTCCAGGTTCGCCAGCGTCTGCGGCAACGACTCCCGGACATCGCCGAACACCGAGTTCAGCTGATCGGCTGTCGGCGCCGCCTGCTGGATGCCACTCCGCAACGCAGCGTCGTTCTGAGCGCTCTGAGCCGCCAGCGTGTTCAGGTTCTTCGCCCACCGCGAGATCGCGTCGCCCGAATTCACCTGGCTGTCGATGATCGGCCCGGAGTTCTCGACGATGTCGTTGACAGGACCGATGTTGTCCTTGAAATCACTCGCGATCGCCTGGGTGGAATCGACCAGTCGCTGCAGTGACGGCCCGAGCCCACCGACGGCCGTGGCCGTCTCGTCGAGCAGGGTTGCGATCTTCTCCTTGGGCAACGCCGCCAGACCCCGCTGAGCGGCGTCGAGCGACGGTCCCACCTCGGCGGGCACCGAGCCCTTCTCGATGGTGTCGCCGTCACGGAAGTACTTCCCGGTGCTGCCGCCCTCGGACACCAGGTCGATGAACTGCTCACCGACCGCCGACACCGAGTGCACGTTGGCACTGGCGTCCAGCGGGATCCGGTACTGGTCGTAGATGTTCATCTCGACCCGGGCGCCCTGCTCGGTGGGCTCGACGGAGGTCACCTTGCCGATCGTCGTACCGCGATAGGTGACGTTGGCCGTGGCGTACAAACCGCCCGAGTTCGGGAGGTTGGCGTTCAGCTTGTACATCCCGATCCCGGCCCAAGTCGGCAACCGTAGGTACACGAGCGCCAGCACGACCAGAGCTATCACGGTCAGCACAGTGAACAGAACGAGCTGCATCTTGATGAAGCGGGTCAGCACCATGTCTCACTCCCCCCTTTCCACAAGCGGGCCACCAGGTGCATCGTGCGGGTTCGGCGTGAACCGGACGTCCGGGATCATCGTCGCCGGATCGCGGCCCCACGCCTGCTCCAGCGCCCGGAGCATGCCCGAGACACCGGTGCCGGACAGGAACGCGTTGTCCACCGAGCTCAACGTCAGGTCGATCGTCAGCGACACGTTGATGTAGTCGCCGCGCACCGCCTTCGGGATGTTCTCGATGTTGAACGGCACCGTGAGGATCAGCTTGAGCGCTTCCACCAGGTACGGGGCCGAGCGTGCCAGCTGCTTGAGCGGCCGCTGCAGATTCTGCAGGTTGGTGTGCAGATTCGCGTTGCTGTTCGACAACGTGTCGTCGGCAGCCTTGGATAACCGGCCCAACGAGGTCACCGCATCGGCGAACAAGTCGCGTGTATCGGCGAAATGCTGGATCAGCGGCGGGAACTCGGTCAGCACCCGGTCCAACGTGTCATTGCGCGCCGCAACGATGTTCAACAGCCGGTTGGTCGAATCGATCGCCCGGGTGATGTCGTTGCGCTGCTGGTTGAGCTGGTCGGTGAACGTGTCGAGCCGGCCCAGGAAGTCGCGGATCTGATCGGCGCGACCGTTGAGGATGTTGAACACCTCGGTCTGGATGGTCTCGATGTTCGGGATGCCACCGCCGGTCAGGATGCCCGAGATACCGGCCAGCGTCCGCTCGATCGTCGGATAGGCCGACGACTGCGCCAGCGGAATGGTGTCCCCGCTGCGCAGCATCTCCTTGGACGCGTCCTTGTCCGGCGGATTGAGCTCGACGTGCTGCGAACCCAGCAAGCTGGTCTGGCCGATCTTGGCCAGGGTGTTCTTCGGCAGCTCGATGCCCGGCTCAAGGTCGACCGTCAACGTGGGCACCCAGTTGATCAGCTCGATCTTGCGGACCCGGCCGACGAACACGTCGCGCACCCGGACCCGGCTGTTGGCGTTGAGCGCCAACGTCTCCGGCATCTGCACGTACAGCGTGGTGCGGCCGGACTCCGTGCCCGGCCCACCCGGCAGTGGCACGTTGGCCACACCGCGCCACTGCCCACAAGAGGTGAGGATCAGCGCGGACGCCGACAACACCGCGACGCGTCGGCCGACGCGGCCCCAGTTGCGTGTCCTCATGAGCCCTGTCTTTGTCGTCATCAGCCCTGGCCTCCAGCCTCGGCAGGCAACGCGGGTCCGGCGGGAGCCGGGCCAGGTGCCGGAGCGGCCGGTGCGGGAGCCGACATCGGGTCACCCGGGATCACACCCGGCGCAGGCACCGGCGGCGGTCCGGGCTGCGGGTACCACGGCGGCGGCAGCGGGTTGCGCTCGTCGTACGAGTTCGGCGGTCCGGGCAGGTTGCCTCCCGGAGGAGCCCCGAACGCCGGCGGGGCCGGCGGGGCCGCGATGTCCGGGCCACCCATCAACTCGGACAACGACTCCGGCGTCAGCATCTGCTGCGTGGCCGGCTGCACCTGCACACCCTGCATACCCGGCGCCACCGTCCAGCCCGGCTCGTGGTTGCCGTGCGAGAACAAGGTGTCACGCGACCAGATACCCGGCACGGTGGTGTCCTTGTACCCACCCGGCGGCTGCAGGCGCGGATCCGAGTAGGAGATCTGCTTGGGCAGCGTCATCGCGGTGTTGGCCAGGTTCTGGCCGAACGGCAGGTAGTTGAACTTGATCGCGTCCAGGATCGGTGCCAGGTACTGCGCACACAACTCGGCCGAATCCTGATACCCCAACCGGCTGCCCGCCTGAATCGAACTGCAGATGAACTGCAGCGGGTTGGAGAAGTTGGTCAGGCCCGGCAGAACCGGCAAGCTCACGATGCCACCCTGGTTGGGCGAGACGATGTTGAGCACGTTGGCGGCCAGGTTCGGGTACGAGTGCAGACCCGTCTCCAGACCATTGCGCGGTTCCGGCTGCAGGATCGCCGTCGTCGCCTCCGACAAGTTGTTGACGTCGTGCGCGAGCACCCCGCCGTTCTTGTCCAGGAACTCACGAGTGGTCTTGAGCACCCGGTTGAGATCCTGCAGGGCCGTTGCCAACTCCTGATCGGTGTTGGTGAACGAGTTGGTGAACTGCGCCAGATCCTTGTTGAGCGCCACGAACTGCTGATCGCTCTTGTGCAGGGCATTGACGAACAACGCCAGGCTCTTGACCACCTGGAAGAAGTCGCCACGGCCCTGGTTGAGCGTGGTCAGCGCCTCCGACAACCCGTTGAGGGTGCGGTTGAGCTGTTCACCCTTGCCCTGGAAGCCGTCGGCGAAGGACTCGATGATGTCGCCGAACGGGCCCTTGGGCTGTTCGGCGGTCGGGCCCAGCTCGTCGAGCAGGCGGGTGATCTGGTTGCGCAGCTCGTCGTACTCAACCGGGATCTGGGTGTTCTCGATCGGGATCACCGCGTTGTTCTGCAACCGTGGCCCACCCGTGTAAGGCGGGGACAGCTGGATGACGCGCGAGGCCACCAGGCTCGGGTTCAGCACAGACGCCGTGACGTTCTCGGGCACCTTGTACTTGTTGTTGACGTGGAAGACGACCTTCATCTTGTCGCCGTCGGTCTCGATGCTGTCGATCGCACCGACCTTGACGCCCATGATGAGGACCTTGTCACCGGGGTACAGCGCGAGCACCTCGGGGAAGTACGCGGTGACCGTGGTGTTGGTCATCTTCTTGTACAGGTTCATGCCGAAGTAACCCAGCACCAGGGCAGCCACCACCGCCAGCGCACCGACGATGATGGATGCCCGGGAAGCCTTGGGCAACTTGATGTTTCGAACGTTGAAAACTGTTGACATAGCGGCGGCCTATCCCTGCGACCCGGGCGGAAGGAACGGCGGATTACCCGGCAGCGGCGGTGTCCCCACCGGCCCTGCGTCGGGACCCGGTCCCGGCGGCGCCGGGGGTGCGTTCAACGGGCCCGGATGCGGTGCGTAACCCGGGATGGGGCCCGGCGCCACCGGCAACGGTGCGATCGGAACGGTGCGGGCTCCGGGCGGACCGGGGGCCAGCTCGACCGGGGCACCCGGCTGATCCGGCGGCATGTCGCCCGGGATGGCCGCGCTGGGCACACCCGGCGAATGCGCGATGCCGTCAGGATTCGGCGCCGAGGTCGCCAGATCCGGCGGACTGTAGTTGGGTCCGTACGGGTTGTCACCGTAGGGCCCAACGGTTGCCCCTGCGCACGGCATCGGGTTGCCCGGGGACGGGATCCCGGCCGCGGTCGGCGTGTACGAGCACGGCGATCCGGGTGGGACGGCGGGTCCCGGGTGCTCCGGGGTGCCTTCCAGCGGAATCGGGGCCGGCGGCGGGGCGCCGTTCTCGAAGCGCTTGCCGTTCGGATCGGGGAACCGGGCCGACGGCAGGCCGGCGTTACGCCAGAACTCCTCGGGATCGATACCGCGCTTCTTGAACGCGGAATCGACGAACGGCTGCAGGATCTGCGGCGGGATCAGGTTGACCAGCATCACCTTGAAGTACGGGCCGGAGGCCAGGGCCTCGGCGAGTGAGGTGATGAACTTGCCTGCGACAGTGAGGGTGTCGGCCAGGTCCTGCTTGCGCTCGACGAGCAGGTCGCTGACCGTGCGCAGCTGCTCCAGCACGTGGTTGAGGTTCGGATTGTCGTTGATCAGGCCCTCGACCTGACGCGACACCGACGACACCCGCTCCAGCAGCATGCTGACGGCCTGGCCGCGCTCGTTGACCGCGGCCAGCAGGGTCTGGGCGTTCACCAACAGCTGGTTGACCTGCGTGCTGCGGTCACCGAGCACCGTGGCGATCTTGTTGGCGTTGGCCAGCAGCTTCTTGACGTCCTCATCGCGCTTGCCGATGGTCTCGGAGAACTTGGCCACGCCGTCCAGCGCGGCGCTCAGGTGCGGCGAGGTCTGATCGACCGTCTCCGACAACACGTTCAGCGATTCCTTGACCGACGTGGTGTCCCAGCCCGACGCGTTGCGCGTGACATCCAGGAACGCGTCGTAGATCTGATACGGCGTCGTCGTCTGCCCCAGCGGCAGCATCCCGCGCGGCGGCAGCGTCTGGCTGCCGCGCGGCTGGATCTCGATGTTCTTCCGACCCAGGATCGTGTCGGTACGGATCGCCGCGCGGCTCTCGGTACCGATCGTCTTCCCACCCAGGGTGTAGCCGATCTCGACCTTGTCGCCGTTGATGTCCATGCTCTTGACCGTGCCGACATCCATACCGGCGATGCGCACCTTGTCACCCAGGCTCAGGCCACCGGTATCGGAGAACTGGCCGTAGTACGTGGGGACCGCGAACAGCATCGGCACGCTCGTCAGCGTCGAGCCGACGCCGATGACCAGTGCCACCACCGCAACGCCCATGAGGCCTTTGCGGAAGCGGTCGGAACCTTGCAGTGTCCTCATCTCGGCGTGCACCTACCCGACGGCTGTGAACTGAGTTTGACGGTTCGGACAGGGCCACCTGGCTGCAACCCGTTGAGCTTCAACGAGAGGTCGCAGGCATAGAAGTTGAAGAAGTCACCGTAGATGCCACCGGCACGGCCGATGATCTTCAACGCTTCGGGGAACTGCACGAGGATGTCGTTGAGCTGCTGCTTCTGGTCGATCAGCGGCTGCTGGATGACCTCGAGGTAGCCGAGCGTGTCCTTGAGCAGCGGACGGTTGTCGGATAGCAGATCTGCCAGCGAGCCGGCCGCGTTGCTGATGTTGGCCACCGAGGATCCGATCGGATCGGCGCGGTTCTTCAGGCTGGTGATCAGTGTCTCGAAGTTCTTGAGGGTGTCGTCGAACTGCTGCTGATGCGCGACCG
This sequence comes from Mycobacterium sp. DL99, assembly GCF_004762045.1. Taxonomy (GTDB): domain Bacteria; phylum Actinomycetota; class Actinomycetes; order Mycobacteriales; family Mycobacteriaceae; genus Mycobacterium. The sequence continues at coordinate 135,009 of NZ_SJOM01000007.1, read as the reverse complement.
TGGTGTCCAGGACGATGTTGAGGTTCTTGATCACCTCACCGATGGCCTGGTCACGGTCGGCGATGCTCTGGGTGAGCTGTGCCGTCTGGTCCAGGATGTCGTTGATGGTGCCGCCCTGCCCCTGGAAGATCGTGATGATCGACTTGGAGATGGTGTTGACCTTCTCCGGGCTCAACGACTGGAACAGCGGACGGAAGCCGCCGACGAGTGCGTCGAGGTCGAGCGCGGGCTCGGTGCGTTCCAGCGGAATGGTGCTGCCCGGCGCGATCTTCGTGTCGCTCTCGCCGCGCTTGAGCTCGAGGTAGCGGTTACCGATCAGGTCCTGGTACCGGATCGCGGCCGTGGTCTGGTCGAACAACGGCAGCGACTTCTCGACGTTGAACGTGACCTCGGCCTGCTGGCCACCGTTGATCAGCTTGACGCCCGAGACCTTGCCGACCTCGACACCGGACGCCCGGACGAACTGCCCGGTGCGCAGACCGCTGACGTTCTTGAAGATCGCCGAGTACTCGGAGGTCCGGTTGAACCGGATCTGACCGAAGACCACGAAGATGATCGCAGTGAAGGTGAGCAGCACCAGTGAGAAGATGCCGAGCTTGATAATCGTGCCCTTGATGCTCATGGGTTGATCGTGTTCTCCCCCACTTGGCGGCCCCACACGTACTCGGTCACGAGAGGTTGCCCCATCTCGAGGTGGTTGTAAGGCGCGATCGATGCACCGGTATCCATCACCAGGTACGGCATGGGCCACAGGTCCTTGGTGATCGGCTGCCAGCAGCCGGGCCGTCCCTCGGGCCCGCCCTTGGCGTTGATCCGCGGCAGGTTGTCGGGATAGACGTACGGGTTGCCCACGCCGATCACCAACGACTGGGTCTGCAGCGAGTAGCCGTTACCGCCGAGCGCGCCGGCGAGCTTCGGGCCCGCGTCGTGGTAGTTGCGGATCGTGCAGAACAACGCCGGGCTGTACTTGTCGAGCAGAGCCGAACTCGGCAGCAGGTCCTGGGCGCCGCGGACCAGATACGGGCCGCCGCGCTCGAAGATGTCGCCGCCGGTGTTGCCGAAACCGACCGCGGCCACCAGGGCCTGGTCCAGATTTCCGCGCTGCTCGTTGAGCGTGCGCGCAGTGGTGACGGCATTGGTCAGGCCGTCGAACAGATCCGGACCGGCATTCGCGTAAACCTCGCCCAGGTCGGCCAGACCCGCGATGTCGCGGCGGATCTGGGGCATGCGCGGGTTCAGATCGGCCAGGATGTCGTTGCCGTTCACGATCGACTTGCCGAACTTGTCACCCAGGCCGTCGAGCGCTTGTGCGGTGGCCGTCAATGTCTGGTTCAGCTTGATCGGGTCGATCTGCTCGGAGATCGCGGTGATCGTCTCGAACAGGGTGTTGAACTCCGTCGTCACGCCCTGGGCGCGGATCGGTGTTCCGGGCGTCAACCGGTTTGCCGAGGGATTCTTCGGCGACAGGAACGAGATGTACTTGTTGCCGAACACCGTCGTGGCCCGCAGCTCGGCGGTCACGTTGTCCGGGATCAGCTTCAGGTACTGAGGCTTGACGTCCAGCGTCAGCTTGGCTTCCGGGTTGTCGTCGACGGTGACGACATCGACGGAAGCCAGCCGGCCGATCGGCACGCCGTTGAAGGTGACCTTCGAGCCCGGGTCCATCGACAGGCCGGCCCGTCCGGACAACACCGTCAGCTGCGTCTTCTTCTCGAACGTCCCGCGGAACTGCATCCACGTCAGCGCGAGGACCATGGTGGTGACGAGCGCAAGCACCAATCCGGCCAGCTTGTACGGCGGGATCTTGGGCTTGTTCAGAGGAGTTTGAGGCGTCGTCATGCCGCTACACCGTGAGGTTGAAGTTGGGGTCGGTGCCGTAGAGCGCCAACGATGCCAACAGGACCACCAACACGATTGCGATCAACGAGGTTCGCATCGACCTCCCTACTGCCTCACCCACACCGACGGCACCGCCACTGGCGTAGTAGCCGAAGTAGCAGTGGTTCAACATGACAACGATGGACATGACGATGACCTGGAGGAAGGACCACATCACGTCGTCGACGCGCAGGAACGTATGGAAGTAGTGCTCATACGTACCCACCGACTGCGAGTAGAAGACCGTCGTGACGAACTGTGCGGACAGGAAGGACAGCAGGACCGCCCCGGCGTACAACGGGATGATGACGATCGATCCGGCGATGAGGCGGGTGGACACCAGATACGAAATCGACCTGATCCCCATGACTTCCAGCGCGTCGATCTCTTCGCTGATGCGCATGGCGCCGAGTTCGGCGGTGGCGCCGGCACCGACCGTGGAGGCCAAGGCCTGACCGGTGACGACCGGGGCAACGACGCGGATGTTTGCCAGGGCGGCGAAGAAGCCGGTGAAGGCCTCGACGCCGATATTGCCCAGGGACGCGAAGCCCTGGATGGCGATCAGGGAGCCTGCCGACAGCGTGACGAAACCGATGATGGCCACGGTGCCGCCGATGACGGCCATCGCGCCGGTACCCATGCCGATCTCCGCGACGAGTCGCAGAGCTTCACGACGGTAGTGCCGGAACGCGTGCGGGATGGAGCCGATGGCCTGGATCACGAACCACGCGACGTGGCCCATGCTGTCGAGGAACCGGGCCGGAGTGCCCGCGATGTCTGAGGTGCGCGAGAACGCTCGAGGGAACCGGGAGCGAAGGACGGTTGCTGTACTCATGTCAATGCCCTGTTCCGAACCGCACACCGATGGTGGTGAGCACGACGTTGACTGCGAACAATGCCACCACGCACAACACCAGGGTCTCGTTCACCGCGGTGCCGACGCCCTTGGAGCCACCGGCCACCGTCAGGCCGCGGTAGCAGCCGACGAGTCCGGCGATCAGACCGAACAACGTGGCCTTGATGACCGAGATCATCACCTCGGGGAATCCGGTCAGCAGGGTCAGCGTGGACACGTAGGCACCGGCGGAGACGTTCTGGACATAGACGCCGAAGAAGAAGCCGCCAACCAGACCGATGGTGATCACCGCGCCGTTGAGCATGAAGGCCACAAAGGTGGAGGCGACCACGCGGGGAACGACCAGGCGTTCGATCGGGTCGATACCCAGCACCTCGAGCGCGTCGATCTCCTCACGCACGGTGCGGGCACCCAGGTCCGCGCAAATCGCCGTCGACCCGGCGCCGGCCACCACGAGCACCGTGACCAGAGGACCGAGCTGCGTGACCGCGCCGAGGGCTGCGCCCGCGCCCGACACATCGGCGGCACCGAACTCCGCCAACAGGATGTTGAGCGTGAAGATGATGAGCACGGTCAGTGGGATCGAGACCGCGAGCGTAGGCAGGAATGCCACCCGGATCAGGAACCAGCTCTGCAACACGAACTCTTTCCACTGGAAAGGCCGTGTGAGAAAGGCCTTTCCAGTGAGCACAGTCATCTTGAAGAAGCCACCGACCATAGCCAGCGGCTTCTCCAGTTGACCACGTACGTAGCCGACGAGCCCGTCGGCGGGCGCCGTCACCGTTGCGCCCCCTGGACGTGTCGCACGCCCCCTCCTCGTCGCCTGTCAGCTTGTGTGATCCGTCTCTCCCTACTCGCGAGTAGTAATTGAGACCACCGGACTGTACCCGATAAAAACCGGGCCGTGCACTGCATCGGGTGGATTGTGTCATCAACCGTTAGCAAGGGCGTGCAGGGACAGCAAACTTTCGGTGCGACCTGCAGAAACCGTTGACGCTGAGTTACTTTCGCAAACGTCAACCCTACTGGGCGTTGATAGGAGAGCCGAACCGTTCCCGAAGCTCGGTCTTGAGCACCTTGCCCGAGGGGTTGCGGGGCAGGGCATCGACGATTTCGAGCGCCTTCGGGTGCTTGTAGCGCGCCAGGCGATCGGTGAGGAAGCCGTCGAGATCCCCGAGATTCAGTTCGTCGCCGCGGGTAAGGGCGACCACGGCAACCGGAACCTCGCCCCATTTCTCGTCATGGCGGCCGATCACCGCGACCTCGGTGATGGCGGGGTGCCCGGCGAGGACGTTCTCCACCTCGGCGCAGTAGATGTTCTCGCCGCCGGAGATGATCATGTCCTTCTTGCGGTCGACAACCCAGATGTAGCCCTCCTCGTCCTGACGAACGAGATCACCGGAGTGGAACCAGCCGCCGGCGAACGCCTCGGCGGTGGCTCTGGGGTTGTTCCAGTAGCCCGCCATCAAAGTTGGGGCGCGGTAGACGATCTCGCCGACCTCTCCGACCGGGACGTCATTCAAGTTCTCGTCCACGATGCGGGCGGAGACGGTGGGGATCACCTGACCGACCGAACCGAGCTTGCGAATTGCATCGTCCGCCAACAACATGCAGGTGACCGGAGACATCTCCGTCTGACCGAATGCGGCGAGGATCTGGCTACCCGGGAAAGTCTCGGCCATTGCCCGGAGCAAGGTATCCGAAGCCGGCGCCGCACCCCATGACAGGGCTCGCAGGTAAAGATCGCGCGGATTCGCTTTCTGCTCGGCGCACACCGCCTGCCACTGTGCGGGTACCAGGAAGATCGCGGTGACCTTCTCGGCCGCCAGCACGTCGAGCAACGCACCCGGGTCGAACGCGCCGAGCGGATAGATCACTGTGGGCAGGCCGAGTGTCAGACCCGTGTTCACGTTTCCGGCGACCCCGGCGATGTGGAACAGCGGGACGCCGATGAAACCGACGTCATTGTTGATGTCGACGCCCGTGGTGAACAGGTTGGTCATGCCCTGCCCGACGAGGTTGGCGTGGGTCAGCACCGCGCCCTTGGGCCGGCCGGTGGTTCCCGAGGTGTACATGATCAGCGCGGGGGCATCGCTGGGGATGTCAACCGGTTGCGCGGGGTCACCGTCTTCGGCGATCAGGTCCTCATAGCCGAGGACGGCATCCTCGGTAGGCGCGTCGGCCACGATGACCGTCGACAACGTGGCATCGAGATCGCGTACCGCCGTGGCGACCCCGGCGAGCACGGGCTCGGTAACGATAACGCGGGCCTCGCAGTCGCTGACCAGGAAGGCCACCTCGGGTGGGGTCATCCGGAAGTTCACCGGCACCGCGATGGCGCCGAGCTTGTTGGCCGCCAGCATCGCCTCGATGAACTCGGGCCGGTTCAGCATCAGGATCAGCACCCGGTCGCCGAAGCCGACCCCTCGCCGGCTCAGGGCGCCGGCCAGCCTGGTCACCCGGTGGTCGAGCTCCCGCCACGTGGTGGTGTGCCCCAGAAACCGCAGGGCGGTCTTGTCGGGCCGCATCAGGGCATGCCGGGTCAGTTGATTGGCCCAGTTCTGACGACGGGCCAGGTATGGCTGCTCAGTGGGGAACGGCTCGGCAGTCAACGGATCTGTACTCCATCGGTATCGAGTTGCACGAATTTTATATTTGATCAAACATGGGGTTGCCCCGGTCACACTATGGCCTCGGCGCCTCGGCGACAAGCCCACCAGAAAGGCGACCGGATTCGCGTGAACGCACCTGCCAGAGCGGCCGTGCAACGTCGTCGCGGGGGACGGCGCGAGCAACTTTCCGACGAGGTTGCCGCCCAACTGCGGGCCGAGATCATGACCGGTGTGCTGCGGCCCGGGACATTCATCCGGCTCGACGAAACCGCCGCGGCACTCGGGGTGAGCATCACCCCGGTACGCGAGGCGCTGCGCACGCTGCGCGGCGAGGGCATGGTGCAGTTGGAGCCCAACCGCGGCCACGTCGTGGTGCCCCTGACCCGCGCCGACGTCGAAGACATCTTCTGGCTGCAGGCCACCATCGCGCGGGAGCTCGCCGCCACCGCCACGACCCGCATCACCGCGGCCCAGATCGATGAGCTGGAACAGCTCAACGCCCAACTCGCGACCGCGGTCGAAGCTCACGATCCCGTCGCGATCTCGTCCGCCGAGTTCGCCTTCCACCGGGCGTTCAACCACGCCAGCGGCCGGATCAAGCTGGCCTGGTTCCTGCTGCACGTCGCGCGGTACCTGCCTGCCCTCATCTATTCGACCGACCCGAAGTGGGGCACCGAGGCCGTGGAGAACCACCGGCTGCTGATCGACGCGCTGCGCCGGCGGGATACGACGGCCGCGGTGGAGCTCAACGCAAACCAGTTCACCGACGCCGCTCAACGGCTCATCGCGCGGCTGAACGATATCGGGATGTGGGACTGACGCCCGAGCGCTAGGACGTCGGCGCGTCGGCGCGGGAAAACGATGTTCGACCTGCCCGGCTACGAGCGACAATCCAGCGACAATCGCCTCATGAGCATCGTCGGCACCGTTGTTCACAGGTGCGATCAATACTCACGTCACTCCAGGGCGCACCAGCCTCGCTGGTAACAGATTTCGAGCTGCCCACCTGCCAGCGACAGAGTCGCTAATAGCCGGGCACGGGGCGGGTGAGGCTGACGGGGCCAGCGGTGCCGGTTAGACAGAAACCCCCAGCGACAATGGGTTCGGCGTGACCCATGGTGCCCACGTGGCGATTGTCGCTGGATTGTCGCGAGCAGCCGGGCACATCGGATGCCCCTCCGAAATCTGTGACTGGTGTGACTGTCAGACCCCCTTGGCACCGTGACTCCATGACGGACAAACTCCTGCTGCGGGGCACCAACCTCCGCTACGTACTGACCATGCAGCTGCTGCAGCGCGGCACACAGTCGGTAGCCGATCTGGTCGACGCGCTCGAGGATCAGGGATTCACGACCTCGGGACGCGCGTCGAAGGCAATCTCCGATGCCCTGCGCTGGGAGATGCGCCACGGCCGGGTCTATCGGATCAGGCACGGCCGATATCGCCCAGCCGAGATGCCACGGGCTACCGAATACCGCATCCGCAATCGCGTACTGGCGCTGCGCGCGGCAGCGGCCGACCGCGCGGCTAAGCGGACAGCTGCTGCACCCTGGTGACGAGGGCGTTGGCCAGGTGGTCCAGGGTGTCGCCGATGAGCTTCTTGACCATCATGGCCGGGATCGGCAGCTTGACCTCGACCTCGAGGTCAACCTGGAGCAGCGTGCTGTCCGGCCCGAGGGGCACGACCGAGAACCTCTGCTCCTGCTTGGTGAAGTGGTCGCCCTGCTGCAGCACGGTGTAGATCTGGTTCTCGGCGGGGTAGTAGACCGCGTTGATGAAGGTGCCGGATTGACCCTGGATCTCGACGTCCATACGCAGCTGGCTGGGCCGGCCATCGTCGTAGCGGGCCAGGATCCAGCAACCCTTGATCTCGGGGTTCCACTGCGGATAGGCCTCGAAATCACCGACGATCGCCATGATCTTGTCGGCAGGGGCATCAACCTCGACGGTCTTGCTCACGAGTGGCATCCGGCGATGATATCGACTGCAGCAGATCGCGGATCACGTCGGGAATCGGTACGGGGCGGCGCGTGGTCCGGTCCACGTAGACATGCACCCAGTGGCCGACCGCCGCCACCGGCCCGTCCGGCTCGAACAATCCGAGCCGGTAGGTGACGCTGCTGTTACCCAACCGGGCCACCGCCAGGCCGACCACCAACGGGTCGGGGAATTTCAACTCCGCGAAGTAGCGGCACCCGGACTCGGCGACCACACCGAGCCAGGGCGCGGTGACCGGATCGATGTCGCAGTTGGTGTTGATCCAGCCGTTGATCGCCGTGTCGAACAGTTCGTAATACACCGCGTTGTTGAGGTGGCCGAACATGTCGTTGTCGGTCCATCGGGTCAGCACCGGCCAGTGCAGCGGAAAATCCTCGCGGGTCAGGTCGGCAACGTCGGTCATGGCTGAAGTCTGACAGCAGGTGACAGGCTGGTGCGTATGAAGATCCGCGGAGCCGTCCTCGAGCACATCGGCCTCTCCCGCCCGTACGCCGAGTCCCGACCGATCCGGGTGAGCGACCTTGAGCTCGCCGAACCGGGCCCCGGCGAGCTGCTGGTGCGCATCGAGGCCGCGGGGCTGTGCCACTCCGATCTGTCTGTCGTCGACGGCAATCGGGTACGCCCGGTCCCGATGCTGTTGGGGCATGAGGCTGCCGGAATCGTGGAAGCGGGTGACACCGATCTGCCGGTGGGACAACGGGTGGTGATGACGTTCCTGCCGCGCTGCGGCGAGTGCCCGGCGTGTGCCACCGACGGCCTGACACCGTGCGGCCCCGGATCGGCCGCCAACGGCGCGGGCACGTTGATGAACGGCGACATCCGGCTGACCCGCGACGGCCAACCCGTGTTCCATCACCTCGGGGTGTCCGGATTCGCCACCTACGCCGTCGTCGACCGTCGCTCGGTGGTGCCCGTTCCGGGTGATGTCCCCGCCACGGTCGCGTCGCTACTGGGCTGTGCGGTACTCACCGGCGGTGGCGCGGTGCTCAACGTGGGCACGCCGCGGCCCGGCCAGACCGTGGCAGTGGTCGGCCTGGGCGGCGTCGGCATGGCCGCGGCCCTGACCGCGCTCGCGCACGACGACGTCCGTGTCATCGGTGTGGACCAGCTGCCCGACAAGCTGGCCCGAGCCCGTGAACTCGGTGTGCACGAGACCTACACCCCCGAGCAGGCCGCCGACCTCAAGGCCGACGTCGTGATCGAAGCCGCGGGCCACCCCGCCGCGTTGGAAACGTCGATCGCGCTCACCGGGCCGGGCGGGCGCACCATCACCGTCGGCCTGCCCCGTCCGGACGCCCGAATCTCGTTGTCGCCGTTGGGCTTCGTGGCCGAGGGCCGGTCACTGATCGGGAGCTACCTGGGCTCGGCGGTACCGGCCCGCGACATCCCCCGGTTCGTCGAACTCTGGCGGGCCGGGCGGCTGCCCGTCGAGCAGCTGGTGTCCTCGACCATCACCCTCGATCAGATCAACACCGGCATGGACGAGCTGGCCGAGGGGCGGGCCGTGCGCCAGATCATCGAGTTCGGTTAGAACCAGTTGTCGCGCATCTCCAGTGTGGTGCGGTCCAGGCTCGCCAGCAGGTCCAATTGCGGGGCGGTCCTGGGTAATTCGTAGCGGAAGAAATAGCGGGCGGCCTGACGCTTGCCGTCATAGAAGTCGCCCGTACGTCCTTCGGCGGCCAGGTACTGCTCCAGCCAGATCCATGCCACCACGATGTGCCCGAACGCCTCCAGGTACACCGCACTGTTGGCCATCGCGGCCTCGACGTCACCGGAGGCGAACATCGCGCCGGTGACCGCGACCAGCCGCTGCCAGGCCGCGTCCAGCTGAGCGGCCAGCTCAGGCGCCACACCCGTGGCCTGCGAGACGGTTGCCGCGATCCGCTCCCCCAGTGCTGCCAGGCCGGCCCCGCCGTTCTGGGTCACCTTGCGGCCCAGCAGGTCCAGGCTCTGGATACCGTGGGTGCCCTCATGGATCGGGTTGAGCCGGTTGTCGCGGTAGTGCTGCTCGACGTCGTACTCGCGGGTGTACCCGTAACCGCCGTGCACCTGGATCGCCAGGCTGTTGGCCTCCACACACCACTGCGAGGGCCAGCTCTTGGCGATCGGGGTGAGAATGTCGAGCACCGCGGTGTCACCGGTGTCCACGAGCTTGGCGCAGTACAGCGCGAGCGCCAGCCCGCCTTCGACATAGGCCTTCTGCGCCAACAGCATTCGCTTGACGTCGGCATGCTCGATGATGGGCACCTGCGGGGTCGAGGGGTCCCTGACACCCAACGGCCTGCCCTGCGGGCGCTCGCGCGCGTACTGCACCGACTTGAGATAGCCGGTGTAGCCGAGCGCGACCGCGCCCATCCCGACGCCCAGGCGGGCCTCGTTCATCATGTGGAACATGTAGACGATGCCGCGGTGCGGCTCGCCGACGAGGTAGCCGACCGCGCCGTCGAAGTTGAGCACGGTGTTGGTGATACCGCGCTGCCCCATCTTGTGATTGAGCCCCGAGATGGCCACGCCGTTGCGGGTGCCGTCGGCCAGGAACTTCGGCACGACGAACAGCGAGATGCCCTTCGTGCCGGCCGGGCCACCGGGAATCTTGGCCAGCACCAGGTTGACGATGTTCTCGGTGAGCTCATGCTCGGCGCCGGAGATCCACATCTTCGAACCGAACAGCCGGTAGCTGCCGTCGGGCTGCGGTTCGGCACGCGTGGTGATGTCGGCCAGTGACGACCCGGCCTGGGTCTCCGACAACGCCATGGTGCCCGAGAACCGGCCCGCCAGCATGGGTTTGACGAACGTCTCGATCTGCTCGGCCGAGCCGAACCGGGCCAGCAGGTTGGCGTTCGCGATGGTCAGCATCAGATAGCCCGAGGTCGACACGTTCGCCGCGGAGATCCACGCGAATGCGGCCTGCGCCACCGTGGCCGGCAGCTGCGCGCCGCCGATCTCCGCGTCCATCCCCATGGCGAGCAGATCGGCCGCCGCGAAGGCGTCCCACGCTTCTTTCACGTCAGGGATCAGCGTGACGGTCTGCCCGTCAAACGTCGGCTCGTTGGCATCGCTGAGCTTGTTGTGCGGCGCGAAGTAGCGGGTCGCGAGTTGCTCGCACAGATCCAGCACGCCGTCGAAGGTTTCGCGGGAGTGTTCGGTGAATCGGTCCAGCGTGGTGAGCCTCTCGACGTCCAGCCACTCGTAGAGCAGGAAGTCCAGGTCGCGCCGCGACATGATGGTCGACTTCATCGGATCGTGCTCACGCCGCCGTCGACCGGGATGACTGCGCCGGTGATGTACGCGCTGGCCCGGCTGGCCAGGAACACCGAGATGCCGGCGATGTCGTCGGGTTGCCCGATCCGGCCGAGCGGCAGGGCCGACCCGACGGCCTCGGGTCCGCCGCGCAGCATCTCCTTGGTCATCCGGGATTCGAACAGGCCCGGCGCAATCGCGTTGACCAGGATGCGTGGGGCCAGTTCACCGGCGAGGTGGCGGGTCAGCATGTGCACGGCGGCCTTGCTGGCGCTGTAGGAGAAGTTGTCCCGCCCCTTTCCGGGCGCGACGATGCCGTCGATGCTGCCTGTGTTGATCACCCGCGCCGGATCCTCTTCGGTGGCAGCGGAATTCAGCAGCGGCGTGAGAGCGCGGGTCAGTAGGAACACGCCTTTGACGTTGACGTCGTAGACCTTGTCGAACCCGGACTCCGGGAACTCCTCGTACGGTGCGCCCCAGGCCGCGCCGGCGTTGTTGAACAGTGCGTGGATCGCATCCTCGCGCCCCGTCACGGCCGCGGTGAGCGCCGCGACCCCTTCGGCGGTCCCGAGGTCGGCAGGCACCGCGGAGATCCGGCCGAGAGGGGACAGCGCGTCCACCGCCGCGGCCAGCTCGGCCTCCTTGCGGCTCGAGACGTACACGGACGCCCCGGCCTGCAGCAGGCCACGGGCCATCATCAGGCCGATGCCGCGGCCGCCGCCGGTGACGACGGCGACCTTGCCGTCCAGTCGGAACAGATCAGTCATGCCCACCAGTCTGCGTATAACGGACTGTGGGAGGCAATCATGGCGACGACCAAGATCGACTTCAGCTCGGTGGAGTGGGGTTCCGTCGAATGGACCAACGTGTGCACGCTGTATCTGCGGGCCTGCGAAAGCCGTTTGTCCCGGCCGGTTCTGGGCGATCACGCGGCCGCTGAGGCCGTGGACCGCATCGACTACGACTTCAAACGCATGCACCGGGCCTCGCAGCCATGGGCCAACCAGTTCCTGGTCGGGCTGCGCGCCAAGAAGCTCGACGACTGGACCGTCGACTTCCTGACCCGTCACCCCGACGCGGTCGTGCTGCACCTCGGCTGCGGCCTGGACACCCGGGCATTCCGGGTGAACCGTCCCGAATCCGTCACGTGGTTCGACGTCGACCAACCCGGGGTCATCGACCTGCGGCGCAAGCTGTACGACGACGGCCCGGGCTATCGGATGATCGGATCGTCGGTAACTGAAACCGGCTGGCTGCAGGAGACGCCGACCGGGCGCCCGACATTGATAGTCGCCGAAGGCCTGCTGATGTATCTGGACGAGGCCGACGTGCGCGCACTGCTGCAGCACCTCACCGACCGCTTCGAGCACGGCGAGATCGCGTTCGACACGATCGCCCCAATCGGCCCCAAGCTGTCCAGACTGTTCACCAAAGGCATCGTCAAGTGGGGCATCAGCGATATCCACGAGCTCGAGCGATGGAATCCGCGACTCCGCCTGCTCGACCGGGTTCCGGCCTACAGCGACTGGCAGCAGATCCCACTCACCGCCCAGAGGCAGTTGTTCCGGTTCGTCAACGCCACCCTGGCCGGGCGCTACGACGTGCTGAACCGGTTCGTGTTCTAAGCCTTCTCGTCGACGTCGATGCCGAGCGGGGATTCGTTGCGGATCGCCTCGTCGCGGATCAGCCCACGCAACAGCGCCGTGCTGAACTCGACGGCGATCTCCTTGGCGGTCCGCCTGCCGTGGGGGCGCAGCCAGCGGTAGGAGCCCAGGGTCATCCCGATGTAGCCGAGCGCCAGGACATGCGAATCGCAGTCGTAGAACTCACCGCTGGCGATGCCGCGGTCGATCACGTCGCGGACATGCTCGTAGACCTGGGTCTCAGCGCGCCGAATGTAGGCCACCTGCTCCTCGGTGAACCATTCCGCGATGTACGGGCCTTCCTGGAAGTACACGGCCGCGCGCTCCAGGTCGTTGGCGATGCCGACCAGCAATCGCCGGGTGAAGTTGTAGATGGTCTCCCGTGCCGAGGCGGTGGGGTCGTCGTGCAGGGCCTCGACGGTGAAGTCCGCGGTGCTCTTGTAGATGTCGTAAAGGATCAGCGACTTACTCGAGTAGTAGTGGTAGACCGTGGCCTTGTTCAGGCCGACAGCCTCGGCCACGTCGTCCATCCTTGTGCCGTGATAGCCGCGGGCGGCGAACAGTTTGGCCGCGACAGTCAGCAGCTCGTCGCGGCGGGACGTCCCGTTGGCAGCCGCGCCTCCGCGGCCCCGGCCGCGCTCTGCATCGGATGACATAGCACACTCACTATCAGCATCGCCCGGACCTTGCCCAGGAAATCAATCAACTAGATGGTTGAAGAGTGTAGGCAATTCTCTTCGCGGCCCTGTTCCGGCCTTGCCTAGTGCGTCTAGACTCCGGGCATGGATCCGAATCCTGACTACGACCTCAGCGACGAGAGCGACTTCTTCTTTCCGTGGCTGGCCTGGGGTCTGCGCGGCGTCTACCCGCCGCCGGCCTATCCCCCGGTGTAATCAGGACTGTTCGTCAGCCTTCGCAGTCCTGGCGCGCTGGTGATAGCGGCGCGCCTTCATGCGGTTTCCGCAGGTAGCCATCGAACACCAGCGAGCGGTGTTCGGCTTGCTGCGATCAATCAGGAACAACCGGCAGTCCGGATTCCCACACGCGCGTAGCCGCCCCGGACTCCCGACGCGCAGTGCGTCCCAGGCCAGGATGGCCCGCACGGCGCCGCGCCGCGCCTCATCGGTATCGAGTTCCCACCTCACGCCGCCCTTCGTGGCGCACGCCCGCAATGCCACCGCATCGAGAAGCGGCGCCAACGCGGCCGCCGTCTCGGCCCCGCGCACCACTGCCTGGAGCACGTTCCTGGCCTCGACCAGTTCCGCCAGTTCGGCCTCGGTCACCCCATGCTCGCGCAGCCAGATCCCCGCCTGCACGCGGTCCGCGAGTATGTCGCGCTGCCTTCCATCGGTCACCGGCGTGGTGTTGAGCAGATCCAGCAGCAGGGCGTCGTCGCTCAGGCCCACCTCCAGCAGCTCCATATCTAACCTCCAAACAACTATTGACAGGTTATGCCCTCCGGCGTTAGATGTCACTAACCACTAAAACTAGTTATAGGAGTTAGTCATGACCGTTCACCATCGCTACGCCACCGTCGACGGGCAGCGGTTGTTCTACCGCGAGGCGGGTGCCCCGGACGCACCGGCGATCGTGCTGCTGCACGGCTTCCCGACGAGCTCGTACATGTTCCGCGACCTCCTTCCCCGGCTGGCCGAGCGCTACCACGTCATCGCGCCCGACCACCTCGGCTACGGACACTCCGATGCACCGGCAGCCGACGAGTTCGACTACACCTTCGACGCGCTGGCCGACCTGACCGACGGCCTGCTGCACCAACTCGGGGTGTCGCGCTACGCGATCTACGTCCAGGACTACGGCGCCCCGATCGGCTGGCGACTGGCACTGCGGCATCCGGAGGCCATCACCGCGATCGTCAGCCAGAACGGCAACGGCTATGACGAAGGCTTCGTCGAGAGCTTCTGGACGGGAGTGTGGGCCTACCAGCGTGAGCAGACCCCCGAGACCGAGGCGGGCGTGCGGACCGCATTGAGTGTCGACGGCATCAAATGGCAGTACCTGACCGGGGTTTCCGACGAGAGCCTGGTCAACCCGGACACCTGGGTGCATGACGCGGCGATGGTGGTCCGGCCGGGCAATGATCTGGTGCAGCTCAAGCTGTTCCGCGACTACGCGACGAACGCGCCGCTGTACCCGGCGCTGCACGAATACCTGCGCACCAGTGGGGTTCCCGTGCTCGCCGTGTGGGGCGAGGGCGATCCCATCTTCGGCCCCGACGGGGCGCGCGCCTTCGCCAGGGACGCCGTCGACGCCGAGATCCATCTGCTCGCAGGCGGGCACTTCCTGCTGGAGACACATGTCGACGAGGTCGCGCGCCTGATCGACGGGTTCCTGCGGCGCCGCGCCTGACGCCACGTGTTCAACGCATCGGCTCCGCCTGCTGTTGCATGCACCCCTTGAAACCGCCCACGGGTTTACGACCATGGCGTCACATTCGTTGCAAACGGTTAAGCGGCGGCGAGTTTGACCGCCTCGCTCACATCTGTCCGCAACTTGAGGTACTCCGGCGAGCGGCGCAGTTCGTGAGCGTCGACGCCGGTGCGCGGCAGTTCCACCGGTAGATCCAGGGCGATCTTCCCGGGCCGCCGGGTCAACACCACGATGCGGGAGCCCAGGAACGCGGCCTCGTCGGCGCTGTGCGTCACGAAAACCGTTGTGCGACCGGACTCCGCGCTCACCTGACGGACATCCTCCTGCAAGCGCTCGCGGGTCAGCGCATCCAGCGCCGCGAACGGCTCGTCCAACAGGAACAACGGGGTCTCGGCGGCCAGCGCCCGCGCGATCGCGACGCGCTGCTGTTGTCCGCCGCTGATCTCCCAGATCCTGCGCTTGGCGGTGCCTTCCAGGCCCACGCGCTCCAACAGTTCCTCGCGCCGCTCGGCGTGCCGCTCACGAGGCACGTTGGCGTACTTGAGGGCCAGGTCCACATTGCCGCCGACGGTGCGCCACGGGAACAGCCGCGGCTGCTGGAACACCACGCCCGAGGTGACCCCGGGCGTCGGACGGGAACCGGACACCTCGACCTCGCCCTCCGACGGGGTCTCGAAACCGGCGATCAGGCGCAGCAGTGTGCTCTTGCCGCACCCCGACGCCCCCACCAGGACCAGGAACGAGCCGGGCTCGACGTCGAGATCCACCGGGCCGAGCGCGGTCACCTCCTCCGAACCGCGCCCATAGCGGTGCGCGACGTTCTTGATCAACAGGGCACCGGAGGCATCACTGCTTGACGATGACATCCGGCAACCCCTTCGTGTAGATGGCATCTTTGAACGTCTGCAGCGGCGCCGCCGCGGGGATCTGCTTCTGATCGGCCAGGAACTGCGACGCGCTCTGCAGGTTGGCGGCGATGTTGCCCGGTGCGCCGTCACTACCCAGCCACTCGGGGGAGGCCACCTGGGCCGGGGTCAGGTAGACGCCCTGCTTGAGTTGTCCGGCAACATCTTCCGGACTCAGACCGACCTCGGCCGCGATCGCCTTGGCCGCGGCCTGCGGGTCGTTCTTGATGACGTTCAGCGCGCGCGCCTGCTGCTGGCGCCAGATGTCGACGACTTCCGGGTGAGCGATGGAGAACTCGTCGGACACGGCCGCCAGATCCAGCGTGGGCTTGCCGTCCTTGGCCAACTGCCGGCTGGTGATCAGATCCTTCCCGGTCTTGCGCAGCTGGTCCAGCGTGGGCAGCCAGCTGTAGGCCGCGGCGATGTCGCCCCGCTCCCAGGCCGCAAGGATGGCCTGCGGCTGCAGGTCGATCAGCTGAACATCACTGGGAGACAGCCCGTTCTGCGCCAGAGCGGCCAGCAGGCTGTAATGCGCGGTGGACGCGAACGGGGTGGCGACCCGCTTGCCCCGCAGGTCGGCGATCGAGTTGACGCCGGCGCCGTCACGAGCCACCAGGGCCTCGTTGTCACCGGCCACGTCGAGCACGAACGCCACCTTGTACGGAATGTTCAGCGGGGCTGACAATCCGCGGGCCACCGGACTGGAGCCGAGCGCACCGAAGTCCAGTTCCTTGGCGATGAACGCGGTGTTCACATCGGCCCCGGAGTCGAACTTGGTCCACTTGATGTTGTAATCGGGCAGCGCCTCTTCGAGCCACTTGTTGTTCTTGACGATCAGGTCCCCACTCGGAAAGGACTGGTAGCCAAGGCGAATGGTCGGCTTCTCGGAGTTTTGCCCGGAGTGGTCCACCGCGCAGCCGGACAGCGCGACCATCGACAGCGCGGCAGCGGCCAGCAACGACTTGAATTTCATATCTTCCCTCTCCATGGGACAACGCGCCGCTCCACGGCGCGCAAACCTCCGTCGATCACCAGGCCGGAGATCCCGATGGCGAAGATCCCCACCAGCACGACCGGTGTGTTGTTGTAATTGCTTGCGTCCTTGACCAATCCGCCGATTCCGGGGATGCCGTTGAACAGTTCGGCGGCCACCACCGACGAGTACGCCATGCCCACGGCCAGCCGGATTCCGGTGAACGTCTCCGGCAGCGCCGAGGGCACCACGACGTCGCGGATGACCTGCGCCCGGCTTGCCCCCAGGGCCCGGGCCGCCTCCTGCAGCCCGACGGGTGCGGCCACGACCGCCGCGGTGGTGGCCACCGCGGCCGGCGGCAGCGCGGCCAGCGCGAGCAGCGTGATCTTGGGCGCCTCGTCGATGCCGAGCCAGATCACGAGCAGGAAGAAGTAGGCCAGCGGCGGCAGGGCGCGCAGGAACGTCAGCCAGGGTTCGAGCACGCTGCGCAGCCAGCCGACCGAGCCCATCAGGAGACCGAGCGCGACTCCGACGACGACGCCGATGATGACGCCGGCCAGCACGCGGCGCAGCGTCATGTACAGGTGCTCGTAGAGCAGATACCCCGCGTAGCCGCGGGCCCCGTCACGCGTGGAGGAGACGTCGATGAACGCACGCCAGACCGTCGACGGGTAGGGCACGAACGTCTGATTCCAGATCCCGGCCCAGGCGACGGCCTGCCACGCCGCGAAGAACACCACGACCGACAGCAGCGGCAACGCCGAGCGGGTCAGCAGGGTGCGCCAGCGGTTCGACGGCGCAACGGGACGTGGCGGGCCGGCTTCGGCCTCGCTGGGGACGATATCGACGAACACAGACACTGTGGGCCAGCTTTCTGTTGCTGAAGGCAGGGGTGGCGATTGGCTTCAGCGACAACAGCAACCGGGCAGTGTTCCGTTCACCCGGGTATTGCTACCGGCGGGCGCGTCTGTGGTGAAGGTCTGAAATCGAGGTGAGTTTATTTGCCGCCCCGGGTTGACACGGCGCGCAGTAAATGAGTACGTTCATTAATGAGCGCACTCATTAACGAGGTGATCATGACCGGCCGTCGGACGCGCAACATGCACGACAAGCAGCAGCGGATCTTCGCCGCGGCGAGCACACTGTTCGAGGCGCACGGGTTCGAGGCCGTCACCGTGGCCCAGATCGCCGACGCCGCCGACGTCGCCGCGGGCACCTTGTTCAGGTACGCGTCATCGAAAGCCGAACTCCTACTGATGGTCTACAACGACCAGTTCCGGCAGGCGATTGAGACAGGTATGCGCAACGCGGCCGACATCGACGATCCGAGCGCTGCCGTGTTCGCGATGGTCGCACCCGTCATCACCGAGGCCGCACGCCAGCCAGACAACGCGACGGCATATCAACGCGAATTGCTGTTCGGCGCCCCCACCGAGCGTTTCCGCGCCGAAGGCCTCGCGCACGTCAAAAGGCTCGAAGACGCGATCGCCGCCCGCCTGACGCACTGCCGCCCAGCCGATCCGGCCACCGACACCGAGTTGCGGGCCAACGCCGACCGCGCCGCCAGAAGCGTCTTCGCGGCCCTGCATCTGTTGGTGGTCCAGCCCTCGACCGGCGTGAAGTGGGGCGCCGACGGTGCTCACGAACTGCTCCAGCAGATCAACCAGATCGTGCTGGGGTTCCTGGCATCAACAACACCACGAGGAGAAGAGACATCGTGACCAACTCGATCAAGACGGTGACCGTTCTCGGGACCGGAGTGCTCGGTTCCCAGATCGCGTTCCAGTCTGCGTTCAAGGGCTTCACCCTCACGGCCTACGACATCAACGACAAGGTTCTGGAAGCGGCCAAGGACCGCTTCGAGAAGCTGGCCGAAACCTACGCCAACGAGGTACCCGATGCCCGTGACGGCAAGGCCCAGGATGCGTTGAACCGGCTCACACTGACCTCCGATCTGGCCGCCGCCGTGGCTGACGCCGATCTGGTCATCGAGGCGATCCCCGAGATCCTCGATCTCAAGCGGGAGACCTACCAGAAGCTCGGTGAGCTCGCGCCGGCCAAGACGATCTTCGCCACCAATTCCTCGACGCTGCTGCCCAGTGACCTCAAGGATTCCACCGGGAGGCCCGACAAGTTTCTGGCGCTGCACTTCGCAAACCGTGTGTGGCAATTCAACACCGCCGAGATCATGGGGACCACCGACACCGACCCGGCTGTTTTCGCCGAGGTCGTCGAGTTCGCCAAGGCCATCGGCATGGTGCCCATCGAACTGCACAAGGAGAAGGCCGGCTACGTCCTCAACTCCCTCCTGGTGCCGTTCCTCAACGCGGCCGCCGAACTGGCCGCCGGCGGCTACGCCGACCCCAGCGCCGTCGACGACACCTGGCGGATCGCCACCGGCGCACCCGTCGGCCCGTTCCAGATCTACGACATCATCGGCCTGACCACGCCCTACAACATCATGGTCAACGGGGACGCCGAAGCGCAGAAGCTCGCGGCCTGGCTCAAAGAGAACTACATCGACAAAGGCAAGTTGGGTCTCGCCACCGGCGAGGGCTTCTATAAGTACAACTGAGGAGAAAGTGGGCGAGATGTATTACAGCAGTGGCAATTACGAAGCATTTGCACGTCCCCGCAAACCCGAGGGCGTAGAAGACAAGACGGCCTGGTTCGTCGGAGCCGGCCTGGCGTCGATGTCGTCGGCGGTGTTCATGATCCGTGACGGTCAGCTCCCGGGCAACAAGATCACCGTCCTGGAGCGATTGGCGCTGCCCGGCGGCGCCCTCGACGGGATCAAGGAACCCGAGAAGGGCTTCGTGATCCGCGGTGGCCGCGAGATGGAAGACCACATGGAATGTCTGTGGGACCTGTTCCGGACCATCCCCTCGCTCGAGATCGACGGAGCCAGCGTGCTCGACGAGTTCTACTGGCTCAACAAGGACGATCCCAATTCCAGCCTGTGCCGGGCCACCGAGAACCGCGGCCAGGACGCCCACACCGACAACAAATTCGCCCTCAACGCCAAGGCGCAGAAGGACATCGTCAAGGTGTTCCTCGCGACGCGCGAAGAGATGGATAACAAGCGCATCAACGAGGTCTTCGGTAAAGACTTCCTGGAGAGCAACTTCTGGCTGTACTGGCGCACGATGTTCGCGTTCGAGGAGTGGCACAGCGCGCTGGAGATGAAGCTCTACATCCACCGGTTCATCCACCACATCAAGGGTCTGCCCGACCTGTCGGCGCTGAAGTTCACCAAGTACAACCAGTACGAGTCGCTCGTGCTGCCGATGCACAAGTGGCTCCTGGATCAGGGGGTGACCTTCCACTTCGATACCGAGGTCACCGACATCGACTTCGACATCACCCCGGATCGCAAGCAGGCCACCAGGATTCACTGGATCAAGGACGGTCAGCCGGGCGGGGTCGACCTCGGCCCGGACGACCTGGTGCTGACCACCATCGGCTCGCTGACCGAGAACTCCGACAACGGTGATCACCACACCCCGGCCAAGCTCAACACCGGGCCCGCTCCGGCCTGGGACCTGTGGCGCCGCATCGCCGCCAAGGACCCGTCGTTCGGACGTCCCGACGTGTTCGGCAGCCACATCCCGGAAACCAAGTGGGAATCGGCCACCGTCACCACGCTCGACCCTCGCATCCCCGAGTACATCCAGAAGATCTGCAAGCGAGACCCGTTCGCCGGCAAGGTGGTTACCGGTGGCATCGTCACCGCCCGCGACTCCAAGTGGCTGATGAGCTGGACGGTCAACCGCCAGCCACACTTCAAGCAACAGCCCAAAGACCAGATCGTGGCGTGGGTCTACGCACTGTTCGTCGACACCCCGGGCGACTACGTCAAGAAGCCGATGAGTGAGTGCACCGGCGAGGAGATCACCCAGGAATGGCTGTACCACCTCGGTGTGCCGGAAGCCGACATTCCCGAACTGGCCGCCACCGGCGCCAAGACGGTGCCGTCGATGATGCCCTACGTGACGGCGTTCTTCATGCCACGCCAGGCCGGCGACCGCCCGGCTGTCGTCCCGCAAGGCGCGGTGAACTTCGCCTTCATCGGCCAGTTCGCCGAGACCACTCGGGACTGCATCTTCACCACCGAGTACTCGGTGCGCACCGGCATGGAGGCCGCCTACCAGCTGCTGGGTGTCGAGCGCGGGGTACCGGAGGTGTTCAACTCCACCTACGACGTCCGCAAGCTGATCTCCGGAACGGTGCATCTGCGCGACGGCAAGGAAGTGGATCTGCCCATCCCAGAGATCATTCGCAAACGGGTGATCGGCAAGGTCACCGACAACGAGGTGGGTGAGCTCCTGGCCGAATACGGGTTGATTCCGGGCAACGGCTGACGATGGACACCGGTCAGGTCGCCGAGCGTGACAGCGCCCGGATCGCGTAGCGGGCGCTGAGCAGAACCAGTGTGGTGGTGACGACGAACAACGGCCAGCCCATCGCCAGGCGTGCCACCGCGAGCAGTCCGTCCTGACCGGTGTCGTAGAGGTAGTTCTGCACCAGGAACCGCGACCAGGACACCGCCGCCAGGACCGCGGTGACGATGTTGAAGACGAGCCGCACCCCGGGGACCTGGCGCCAGGTGCCGTCGCGGCCGGTGGCCCAGGCCCAGATCACCCCGACGAGCGGGCGCCTGACAAGGATCGAGGCGGTCATCACAATGGCCGAGGCCAAGGACATCCAGATACCGGGCAGGTAGAAGTCTTTGGCCTGGCCGGTCACCAGGGCCAGCAGCCCGCAACCCGCAACACCGACGAATCCCCACAGCGCGGGCCTGACGGATTCGCGGCGCAACAGTTGCCAGCCGAACACGACGGCCGCCGTCACCAGAGCGGCGATGATCGCCGGGACGCGCCCCGACAACGCCGAGACCGTCGCGTACACCGTCACCGGCAGCGCCGAATAGACCATGCCGCTGACACCGCCGACGCGCGCCATCAGTCCGTCGAGTGGGGAATCCGTCATGGGAGTGTGGGCCTCGCGTTCAAGGTCTGGCAGGTCCCCACCGAGAGTACCGAGCTCAGCAGACCAGACCGGCCGCCTCAGTCCGCCGGGTCCCCAGCATGGCCGGCAGCGTCACATAGCCATGCAGATTGACAAGCCCACGCAGGCGGGGAGTCTCGGTCAGCCGCAGGTCGGGATACGCCTCGAACAGCGCCCGCAGTGCGGTGGCCCCCTCGATGCGGGCCAACGCCGCGCCGAGGCAGGCGTGGATACCCGAGGCGAAGGCCAGGTGTTCGCGGGCGTTGGGGCGGGTGATGTCGAAGCGTGCCGGCTCACTGAACACTCGCGGATCGCGGTTGGCGCCACCCAACAGCACCACAACCATCGTTCCGGCCCGCAGCCGCTGGCCGGCGATCTCGACGTCGCACCGCGCGGTACGCGCGGTCATCTGAACCGGGCTTTCGATGCGCAGAATCTCCTCCACCGCGGTGGGCCACAGGTCCGGATTGTCGCGCAGCAGGGCGAGTTGGTCGGGGTTCCGCTGCAAGAGCACTATTCCGTTGCCGATGAGGTTGACGGTGGTTTCGAAACCGGCCCCGACGAGAAGCGCAGCGTTGGCGGCGAGTTCGTGGTCGGTCAGCGTGTGGTCGGCGGCCATCTTGGTGAACGGGTTGTCCTCTGCCGTTCCGGCCCGTACCCGGTCGAAATGGCAGGAGAGGAAACTGTCGAGACCGCGCAGCCCGTCGAGGCCGCGCCGGTAGGTCCGCCAGGGGATGCCCACGTCGAGCAGTGGCGACCCCTGGTGGCCCCACTCAAGCAGTTGCTCATGGTTTTCGCCGGACAGGCCGAGGATCTCGGCGATCATGGCGACCGGAAGTGCGGCAGCGAAATCGGCGATCAGATCGGGCCGGGGCGTGCCGGCCAGCCGGTCGACGAGTTCCGTGGTCACCTCGGCCACGCGGTCGTCGAGCTTGTCGATCGCGCGTGGCGTGAAGCTCTGAGCCACCAACTGCCGGTACCGGGTGTGGTCCGGCGGGTCGACGATGACCATCGCCGGCGGCTCGACAGGATTGGCCACCTTCGGATCGGTCCGGTCCAAAAGCTGCTGGACCGGTTTCGGCATCCCCATCCCGGTGGGCGGGGTGACACCGAACCGCTTGTCCCGCAGGATCTCCCGGCTGACGGCGTGATCAACGGTGACCCAGACAAATGGCGTCTTCACCAGCGGGCCGCGGCGCCTGATCTCTTCCATCAGCGGATAGGAGTCGATGCCCTTGCCGTGGCTGGAGATGAGCGCGCCCATCGGATTGCCCACCCGGGCCTGAAACGACATGAACGTCTTCGGCACGGCGTGCAGCGCCAGCCAACGGGTCCACAATCCGATGCTCATGAACGCCCTCTCGTCGACTCGGACAACTATGGTGAGACGTGTGAGACATAGATACGTTTACTGTCTCGCTTGTCTCGATGGTTAGGCTACGGCCGTCGGGGCGCACGGGCAAGGAGGGATTTCGTGACTTCCACGCGAACGGCGGACTTCGTGCGGCGCCTCGCCGAACCGGATCCTGCGGCGCTGGCCCGCGTGCGCGAGCCCGACCCGATCAGTACCCGGATCTTGTCCGCAACGCTCCAACAAGCCGAACTCGTCGGAATCCGGCGTACGACGATGGAGGATGTGGCCCGCCGCAGCGGTGTCGGCCGCGCCACGCTCTACCGGCGGTTTCCCACCAAAGACGCCCTCATCGATGCCCTCGTGCTGTCCGAGGCGCGGCGCTACCTTGAGGGCAGCGCACAGGCCCGGGCCCACGCCGAAACCCTGGAAGACCGGCTCGTCTATGGCACCGTCTTCACCGTGACCTTCCTGCGGGACCACGCCCTGCTCAAGAAGCTCCTGCGCACCGAACCCGAGACGATCCTGCCCAGCCTCACCCTTGATGCCGGGGCCATCATCGATTTCGCGACCGAGCACTCGGCCGCACAGTTGCGCACCGACCTGTACGGGACGTCCGAAACCAACCCGGCACAGGAACGCCACATCCGTACCGTCGCCGAGTTGCACACCCGACTTACGTTGTCGTTCATCGTCACTCCGCACACCGGCATCAAACTGACCAACCTGGAAGACACCCGCGACTACGTGCGCACCTACCTGCTGCCGATGGTGACCGCGTCGTGAGGCAGGTGCATGGGCGAGTCTGGCGCGCCGGACAGCCGGTCGACGGCGGCTTCAAGTTCACGGACATCTCGGAGTGCCTGACCGACGAGGACACCCTGCTGTGGGCCGACATCTACGACCCCGATCACGAGGCACTTCGTGAACTCGCCACCGAGCTCGGGCTCAACATGTGGGCGGTCGAAGACGCCGTCGCACCCAAGGAACGCACGAAAACGTCTGTGTACCAGACCCATACGTTTTTCACGGTGTACGCGGTCGACACCCGGGAGCCGGAGGCGGACGCGGCGCCCGACACATCGCTGTTGGTCAAACATCGCATCTCGGCATTCGTCCTGCCGCGCGGCCTGATCACCGTCCGGCTGCCCAGCTTCAACGGTGAGACCACCGAGTTCGACATCAGCAAGGTGTCGCGGCGCTTCGACGACCTCGGCGGCCAGCGGTACGGCGTCGGGTCGCTGGTCCACGCGCTGCTCGACGTCGTGGTCGACGGGCACTTCGAGGCCGTCGAGGCGCTCGACGATGCCATCGAAGGGCTTGAGGACGAGTTGTTCGCCGACGGCGGTCCGCGTCGCGGCCTGCAACGGCGCACGTTCCAGCTGCGCAAGGATCTCGTCGAACTACGCCGGGTGGTGCTGCCCATGCGCGAGGTGGTCAGCACGATCCAGCACCGCAGGCTCGACTCGTCCACCTCGCCCGACCTCGACCCGCTCTACGCCGACCTCTACGACCATGTGCTCCGGGCTTCGGAGTGGACCGAATCCCTGCGCGACATGGTCACCACGGTGTTCGAGACCAACCTGTCCCTGCAGGACGCGCGGCTCAACACGGTGATGAAGAAACTCAGCGGCTGGGCCGCCATCATCGCGGTACCGACGGCCATCACGGGGTTCTACGGTCAGAACGTCATATACCCGGGAATCAACACCGTCGTCGGCTTCATCGCCAGCAGCATTTTGATTGTTGCGTTGGTCATCCTGTTGTATGTGATGTTCAAACGCCGGGACTGGCTGTAACCCGAGCTGGGCCTTTGATCACATCCCCCAAAAGGGGCATGGGCGTTATCTGAACACAAATGCGACACTCTTCCAGGCTGAACGAAGAGGCCTACCAGAAAGAAACGGAGCGGAGTCGATGCTCATCGGGATCCCGCGCGAGTCCCTACCAGGGGAAACGCGCGTCGCCGCCACGCCGCAGACTGTCGGACAGATTATCAAGCTCGGGTACGAGGTAGTCGTAGAAAGCGACGCCGGTGCTGCCTCGAGCTTCTCCGACGCCGCCTACGTAGAGGCCGGTGCCGAGATCGGCACGCCGTGGGACGCCGATGTGGTGCTCAAGGTCAACGCGCCCGATGATGCCGAGATCGGCAAGCTGCGCGATGGAGCGACGCTGGTGAGCTTGATCTCACCCGGGCTCAAGCCCGAGCTCGTCGAGAAGCTGTCCACTCGGCCCATCACGGTGCTGGCCATGGACGCGGTGCCGCGTATCTCGCGGGCCCAGTCCCTGGACGTGCTGTCCTCGATGGCCAACATCGCCGGCTACCGCGCCGTGGTCGAGGCCGCCCATAGCTTCGGCCGGTTCTTCACCGGCCAGGTGACCGCGGCGGGCAAGGTGCCCCCGGCCAAGGTGCTCGTGGTGGGTGCCGGTGTCGCCGGCCTGGCCGCGATCGGTGCCGCAGGCAGCCTGGGCGCCATCGTGCGGGCCACCGACCCGCGCCCCGAGGTCGCCGATCAGGTCGCCTCGCTGGGCGGCGAGTACCTGTCCGTCGCGAACGAGCAGGCCGAAGTCTCCGCCACCGGCTACGCCAAAGAGATGGACGACGACTACAAGGCCCGCGAGGCGCAGCTGTACGCCGAGCAGTGCAAGGACGTCGACATCATCGTCACGACCGCGCTGATCCCGGGTAGGCCCGCGCCGCGCATCATCACCGCCGAGATGGTCGCCTCGATGAAGTCGGGCAGCGTCATCGTCGACATGGCCGCGGCCAACGGCGGCAACGTCGAGGGCACCGTCAAGGACCAGGCGATCGTCACCGACAACGGAGTGACGATCATCGGCTACACCGATCTGGCCGGCCGCCTGCCCGCCCAGGCCTCCCAGCTGTACGGCACCAACCTGGTCAACCTGCTCAAGCTGCTGACCCCGGAGAAGGACGGCAAGGTCGTCCTCGACTGGGACGACGTGGTGCAGCGCTCGATGACCGTGGTGCGCGACGGCGAGACCACCTGGCCCCCGCCGCCGGTGCAGGTCTCCGCCGCGCCGGCCGCGCAACCCGCCGCCGCTCCGGTGGTCAAGCCGGAGAAGCGGCCGATGTCGACCGGGCGCAGGCTCGGCGTCACCTTCGTCGCGGCGGCCGCCGTGTTCGCCCTGATCGCGGCCTCGCCGGCAGCGCTTCAGGTCCACCTGACGGTGTTCGCGCTGGCGATCGTGATCGGCTACTACGTCATCGGCAACGTGCACCACGCGCTGCACACCCCGCTGATGTCGGTGACCAACGCGATCTCCGGAATCATCGTGGTGGGTGCCCTGCTGCAGATCGGGCATCACAACACCCCGATCACCGCCCTGGCCGGCGTCGCGATTCTGCTCGCCAGCATCAACGTCTTCGGTGGCTTCGCGGTAACCCGCCGCATGCTGGCCATGTTCTCCCGCAGCTAGAGCCTGCGAACCTCAGAAACCTTTGGAACGGATTCATGTTCAACGCAGAAACCATCACCAACGTGGCGAACGCGGCCTACGTCGTCGCTGCCCTGCTGTTCATCCTCGCTCTGGCCGGCCTCTCCAAGCATGAGACGTCGCGGGCCGGAAACACCTTCGGCATGGTCGGCATGGCGGTCGCCCTGATCGCCACCATCGCGCTGGCCATCAACAAGCAGATCGAACCGCTGGGCCTCGGCCTGCTGGTCGCCGCCATGCTCGTCGGCGCCGCGATCGGCCTGTGGCGAGCCAAGGTCGTCGAGATGACCGGCATGCCCGAACTGATCGCGCTGCTGCACAGCTTCGTCGGTCTGGCCGCCGTCCTGGTCGGCTGGAACGGCTACCTGCACGTCGAGAACAACCTCGGCGGCGACGAAGCTGTGAAGCTCGCCGCCGAAGGTATGACCGGCATCCACTCGGCCGAGGTGTTCATCGGTGTCTTCATCGGTGCCGTCACCTTCACCGGTTCGATCGTGGCCAACCTCAAGCTGTCGGCCCGCATGAAGTCCGCGCCGCTGATGCTGCCGGGCAAGAACTTCCTCAACGTCGGCTCGCTGGTGCTGTTCGTCGCACTGACCGTGTGGTTCGTCATCTCCCCGAACCTGTGGCTGCTGGTCGCCGTCACCGTCCTCGCGCTGCTGCTGGGCTGGCACCTGGTGGCCTCGATCGGCGGCGGCGACATGCCCGTCGTGGTCTCGATGCTCAACAGCTACTCCGGTTGGGCCGCGGCCGCCTCCGGCTTCCTGCTGTCCAACGATCTGCTGATCATCACCGGCGCCCTCGTCGGCTCCTCCGGTGCGTACCTGTCCTACATCATGTGCAAGGCGATGAACCGGTCGTTCATCTCCGTGATCGCCGGCGGTTTCGGCATCGAGGCAGGGCCCGCCGAGGACAAGGACTACGGCGAGCACCGCGAGATCAACGCCGAGGGTGCGGCCGACCTGCTGGCCCAAGCAGACTCGGTCATCATCACGCCCGGCTACGGCATGGCCGTGGCCCAGGCCCAGTACGGTGTCGCCGACCTGACCCGCAAGCTGCGTGAGCGCGGCGTCAACGTCCGCTTCGGCATCCACCCGGTCGCCGGCCGCCTGCCCGGTCACATGAACGTGCTGCTGGCCGAGGCCAAGGTGCCCTACGACATCGTGCTCGAGATGGACGAGATCAACGACGACTTCGACGGCACCTCCGTCGTGCTCGTGATCGGCGCCAACGACACGGTGAACCCGGCCGCCGCCGAGGATCCGAGCAGCCCGATCGCCGGCATGCCGGTGCTCACGGTGTGGAACGCCGACCACGTCATCGTGTTCAAGCGGTCCATGGCCTCGGGCTACGCCGGTGTGCAGAACCCGCTGTTCTTCCGGGAGAACACCCAGATGCTGTTCGGCGACGCCCGCGACCGCGTGAACGACATCCTCGCGGCGCTGCCCGTGGCGGAGCACGTCTAGTTTCTTCCGCCGGATTTCTCCGGCGAGCAGACACAGAACTGCCCCTTTTCCTCGGAGAAGGGGCAGTTTTGTGTCTGCTCGCGGGACAAGGTGCGGCTAAGCTGCGCTGAACCAGGAGCCAAGCATGAAAATAGTTGTCCCGCAGTGGATGCAGCCGATGTGCGATGCCCACCACTTCGCGCCCGCGGCCATCGACGGCGATCACCTGCGCTGTTCGGGGATGATCGGGATCCACCCCGACATGAGCGTTGCCGAGGAGCCCCGGGCACAGTTCACCCAGGCCTTCGAGAACCTGCGCGGGCTGCTCGCCGAGGCCGGGCTGACCTTCGCCGACGTCACCGACATCACCAGCTACCACGTCGGCCTGCAACAACACGTGCAGGTATTCGGCGAGGTCAAAGACGAGTTCGTGACCGCGCCGTACCCGGCCTGGACCGCGGTCGGCGTCACCGAGCTGGCCGTGCCGGGTGCGCTGGTCGAGATTCAGATCATCGCGCGGATGCGCTGACCGCCTCCCGCCCTCGGCACTGTCCCTCGAGGGGCACCGTGTCGAACGGGCGTACCACCCACTTCTTCTCCCGCAAATTGGGTCGCCGGCCCGCGATCACGCTCTTATAGGGTGATTGAGATTGCTGGCCTGGTGATTGATGGAGGGGTTCAATGACCTACCCGCCCGCGGGATTTCCGCCGCCGTCCGGACCGTATTCGGCCCCGGACCCGTTCCAGGGAATGCCTACGCCGGCGAACCCCGACCCGTTCCAGCACGCAGGCCTGCCACCGTCGGCCCCCAGTCCGTTCGGGGCAGGTGACTGGCAGCCTCCGGTGATTCAGGCGGGATACGGGCAGGGCGCTCCCATGCCGGAGCCGCCGCGCCGCAACAAACGGTGGCTGGTGATCACAGTGGTGGCTGCCGTGGTCGTCACGGCACTGGGCACCGGAGCCTTGCTGTGGCATCTGAATACCCGTGACGCAACCAGCCCGGCCACGGCGTCGCCGCTGCCGACGTCCGTGCCGCCGTTGGGTGCACTGCGACCACCACGCGATCAGCTGGTGCCCTCGCTCGAAAAGCCACTCGACAAACCACGCTGGAGCTATCGCCCGGACAGCCTTTCCAACCACATTTTGGGCGGCGATGCCTACACCGTCGTGGTCAGTGTTGACAACTACCAACAGAACAAAGGTGTGCTCGCGGTGGACGCCGGGAACGGCGCGCCGCGCTGGCCGAAGCCGACGATGCCGGCCAGCCTGGCGGGCCACAGCCTCGACAACATGTTCTCGAAATGCGTGATTGACCGGGCGGCCACGACCATCGGGTGTGCCTTCAGTGACGGTGTGCAATCCACTGACAGAGGCATCGTGCTCGTGTTTTTCGATACGGCGACGGGTGCCGAGAAGAACAGCACGAAGGTGCCCGGGACCTACTGGGGCGAGATCCGGGGTATGTACAGCGCCGGCGACGGGTTCGTCGTCGTGCTCGAAGATGAGGTGGTGGGCTACCGAGCGGACGGCTCGGTGGGTTGGCGTACCCCCGACAAGCAAGTGGATCCGAGGTCGACCGGTCACCAGAATGTGGCAGTTTACGGCGATCAGGGCATCGTCGTAGCCCTGGACGGCCGAGTTCTCGATGCCAACACCGGAAACCCCATCCTCCAAAGTACGAGCGCACTCGGAAGCGCAGCTTTCGCATCGGGGTTTGCGTTGTCAGACGGACAGACGTTCGATTTCTATGATTTCGGGGGTACCAAGACCGCATCCGTTCCGAGTGAGGGCTTCACGTTTGTCGAAGGGTTCGGAACCAACGGTCACCGCTGGTCGGTCGGCCTGAATCTGCAAACCTCCGGATCATCGGGCCTCTACTACCCATTGGCCTACAACGAGGCCAGCGGCGACCTGCGTGCCTTCGACCCGGCATCCGGCCGCGCCTTGTGGACCCGGCACGTTGGTCAGAACGGAACCCGCAGCATCGCGGCATACGGCAACGGAACCACGTGTTTCATCATCCTGCGTGATGACAGTGTCGTGCGTGTGAAGGTCCAGACGTGTGAGACCGACAGTGACAACCCGTTTGTGGAGGCACCGACGGAGCTCAGCATGGGCACGTACTTCAAGTTCCTCGGGTCCGACGGTCAACGCATGCTGTTCGGCACCTACACCGAACACAACGACGAAGTTGTGGCGATTGACGGGACAACGGGACAAGAGGTGTGGCGGAAGTCCGGCGTTTCCAACTTGGCGCTGTCATTGTGGGCAGGCAGCGGACTGTTCTCCACATACGACGGGATTTTCCGCTGGCTTTAACCGGACCGAATCCGGGCTCGTCGCCCCGGCTCGCGGAGAAACTAGGATGTGCAACTATGCCGGTTGACCGCCTCCTGCCCTCTGACGAAGCTCGTGAGCTCATCGCACTGACCCGCGATGTCGCTGACAAGGTGCTCGATCCGATCGTCGACGAGCACGAGAAAGCCGAGACCTACCCCGAGGGCGTCTTCGCCCAACTCGGCGCGGCGGGGCTGCTGAGCCTGCCCCAGCCCGAGCAGTGGGGTGGCGGAGGCCAGCCGTACGAGGTCTACCTGCAGGTCCTCGAGGAGATCGCCGCGCGCTGGGCCGCCGTCGGCGTCGCGGTCAGCGTGCACAGCCTGTCCTCGCACCCGCTGCTGGCCTACGGCAGCGAGGAGCAGAAGAAGCGCTGGCTACCCGGCATGCTCTCCGGCGAGCAGATCGGTGCCTACAGCCTGTCCGAACCGCAGGCCGGCTCCGACGCCGCCGCGCTGAGCTGTAAGGCCATCCGGGACGGCGACGCCTATGTACTCAACGGCTCCAAGGCGTGGATCACCCACGGCGGGAAGGCCGATTTCTACACCCTGTTCGCCCGCACCGGTGAGGGCAGCAAGGGCATCTCGTGCTTCCTGGTCCCCGCCGATCTCGAGGGGCTGAGCTTCGGCAAACCCGAGGAGAAGATGGGTCTGCACGCGGTGCCCACCACCTCGGCGTTCTACGACAATGCCCGCATCGACGCCGACCGGCTGATCGGGGAAGAGGGACAAGGTCTTTCGATCGCCTTCTCCGCGCTGGACTCCGGCCGGCTCGGCATCGCCGCCGTCGCGGTCGGTATCGCCCAGGCCGCCCTGGACGAGGCCGTCCGGTACGCCAATGAGCGAACCACCTTCGGCCGCAAGATCATCGACCACCAGGGCCTCGGGTTCCTGCTGGCCGACATGGCGGCCGCAGTGGTCAGCGCGCGGGCCACCTATCTGGATGCGGCGCGGCGTCGCGACCTCGGATTGCCCTACTCCACCCAGGCCAGCGTCGCCAAGCTGATCGCCACCGACGCCGCCATGAAGGTCACCACCGATGCCGTGCAGGTGTTCGGCGGTGTCGGCTACACCCGCGATTTCCGGGTCGAGCGGTACATGCGCGAAGCCAAGATCACCCAGATCTTCGAGGGCACCAACCAGATTCAGCGCCTGGTCATCTCGCGGGGACTGGGCTCTTGAGGAACTCCGTCACCGTAGCCAGGAACTGATCTGGCTGTTCGACCATCGGACTGTGTCCGGAACCTTTGATCACCACCGGCGTCAGCCCGGCCGCGGTGTAACGCTCGACGTTGGGAGCCGTCGGGGTCAGCACGTCCTGGTCGCCCCACAGCACCAGCACCGGCTTGTGCAGTGCGGCAAGCGTTTCCACCACCGGGTGCGGTCCCTCGGTGGAGTCGCACACCCCGGCGTAGGTGAGGCGCTTCAACGAGCGGTACGCGAAGTCCGGCACCGGGTAGTCCGCGGCGAATCCGGTCTGCAGGGAGCTCTCGGTGATGGCATCGACTGTCCGGAACCGGTCCAGCGCCGGGCCGACCACCGGCCAGCACACCATCTTTCCGAGCAGCGGCATGGCGACCAGATCGTCAGCCGCAGGGGTATCGGACACCACCACGCGCTCCACCTGATCCGGATACTGCCGGGCCAGTTCGGCCGAAACCGCGCCACCCATCGAATGCCCGATCAGCACCGCATGCTGTACGCCGAGCTGCACCAGTGCATTGTGAACCGCCTTGGCCTGCTCGTCCGAGCGATACACACTGCCGGCGCTGGGCGCCTCCGAGCCGCCGTGGCCGACCAGATCGATGGCGATCACCCGCTGATCGCGGGCCAGCTGCGGGGCCACCCGTTCCCACCACTCGATGGAAGCCGAATACCCGTGCAGCAACACCACCGCACGCTCCCCCGGCGGCCCGTACTCCCGCACGTTGAGATCGGGGCCGTCGAGCTCCAGCACATGTCCGCCGGCGAAAGGCTCGGCCTGGCGATGCGTTCTGGTCACGACCAGTTCGTTCAGCAGCAACGCCACCACGGCCAGCACGAGCACGCCCACCGCGATGCGCAATTTCATCCTCCGCACGCTAATGCCGAGGCCCCGGTGTTCACCAGCCGTTTTCCCCGGTGAACGGAGTCTCAGCGAACGGCCCCATAATGGCAGGTGCCATGAACGCACCCGCCCACTCCGCCAGCGCCCCCCGGCACCGTATGCCGCGCCGCGGCGTGCGGGCTGCCCGTCGGGTGTCCGTCGGCCTGATAGCGGCAACAGTGCTGGCCGGAACCGGTGCCGGCTGGGTGTCCTACCACGGCGCGCTGGACGGCATCACCACGTCCAACGCGCTGGAAGGCGGCCCCGTCTCTTCCGGGGACACCGAGAACATCCTGATCATGGGGCTGGACAGCAGGCTGGATCAGCACGGCAACCCGCTGCCGCAGGACGTCTACGAGGCACTGCACGCCGGTGACGAGACCGTCGGCGGCTACAACGCCAACGTGCTGATCGTGGTGCACCTGCCCGGCAACGGCGGCCCGCCGACCGCGTTCTCCATCCCCCGCGACGACTACGTCGAGTTGGCCGGCTGCGACGTCGACCCGTGCAAGGGCAAGGTCAAGCAGGCCTACGGTTGGGCCTATCAGCGCGAGATGGAGTCGCTGGAGTCCTCGTCCGAAGATCCGTCGGCGAATGAGCAGCAGGCCCGTGAGGCCGGGCGCCGGGCCCAGATCGCCACCGTACGCAATCTCCTCGGAATCCCGATCGACCATTTCGTGGAGGTCACCCTCGGCGCGTTCTTCCAGATCGCCAAGGCTGTGGCGCCGATCACGGTGTGCCTCAACGCCGACACCGCGGATCCGTACTCCGGCGCCGACTTCCGCAGGGGCGTGCAGCAGATCGACGCCGCGCAGGCGATGGCCTTCGTGCGTCAGCGCCGCGACATCAATGACGAGAACTTCACCGACCTCGACCGCACCCGACGCCAGCAGGCCTTCATCGCCGCACTCGTATCGGCCCTGGGCAAGAGCGGCGCCCTGTCGAGTCCCACGATGCTGCGCGATCTCCTCAACGTCACCAAGCAGAACGTCGCGCTGGATTCCGGGTTCGATCTGGCCAAATTCGCCAGTCGGGCGTCGGCACTGACCGGTGCGCCGCCCACCCTCTACACCCTGCCCATCAAGGAGTTCGGCCAGAACTCGCTGGGTGAGGACATCAACATCGTCGACATCCACGCCATCCGGGCCATCGTGCGTGACCTGGTCGCCCAACCTGGGGGCACCACCGACGCCCCCGCAGCACCGGCGCACGTACTCGAAGGCCACGGCGCGGTGCTCGACGTCGTCAACGCCTCCACCTACTCCGGACTGGCCGCACAGCTCGAGACCACTTTCTCCGCAAATGGATTCACCCCCGGTCAGATCGGCGATGCGGAATCTCTGGCCGCCGTCACCACCATCGACTACGGGACCGGCGCCGAGGCCGCCGCCCAGTCGCTGGCCGACGAGCTGAAGGTGATCGCCACCCCGTCCTCCGAGGTGACCGCCGGGACGGTACAGCTGACGCTGGGTACCGATTTTCCCGGTGAGGACTACATGACCGGATCGGACGACTCGTCCTCGGCGAGTTCCTCGGAATCTGAGGCGGATTCGACGTGGGGCTCGTCCGACGAGGCGGCGGAGGAAACCACCGCCAGTACGCCGGTGACCACCGTGGCCGCGACCGCTTCCGGCACCAAGTCCGCTGCTCCGACCGACCTGAGCCAGATGAAGGTCTCCGGCATTCCCTGCGTCAAATAGCCGCGGCTACAGCGTGACCCGGACCTGGGTGCCGTACCCGGCCTCGGAAGAGATCGCCATCGAACCACCCATGGCCTCGATGCGGACCTGCAGCGAGGCCAGCCCGATGTGCCCCTCGGCGACCGATTGGGCCACCGTCGACGGATCGAATCCCTTGCCGTCGTCGGCCACGGTGAGCACGACACGATCGCCCGACCGGTAGAGGCCGGCCGAAATCGTGCTCGCGCCGGCATGTTTGTTGATGTTTCCCAGCAGCTCGCGGGCGGCGCGGTACAGCAGGGCCTGACCTTCGGGGTGCCCGACGTCCTGCAGATCCGCCCGCACCGTGATATCTGGCCGGGTCTCGTACTGGCGCAACAGTTCCCGCACCGCAGGGGTGAGCCCCAGCTGCGCCAGAACCTGGGGATGCAACGCGGTCACCGTGGAGCGCAGGCCGACCGCCGTCTCCTGCAGGGCGGCATGGACCCGGTCCAGCCCAGGGTCAGGGATGCGTTCACGGATCTCGTCGAGCTCCAGGCGTGCGGCCATCAGGATCTGCAGCGGCCCGTCGTGAAGATGTTCGGCCAGTTCGGCATTGCGCAGGTCATCGGCCCGGGTGGACTCCGATACCAGCTGGCGCCGTACCTCCATCAGCGTCCGCACCCGCGCCGAACGCCGCGCCAGCACGAACGACAACGCCGCCGACGCGACCGCCAACCAGGCCAGAAATCCCACGTGCATATAGACGATGTCGGGCAGACCGACGTTGTCGTCACGCTCGGAATACAGGATCCACACCGCCAGGTAGCCCAGTGCGGTGCAGCCACCGAGCAGCGCGGTCAGCCACGGACGATCCTGGAACGCAACGGAAATGGGCAACAGGAAGAACACCGGCAGCAGCGCCGCGGTGGCACCGCCCGACACCGCGCAGAGGGCGACGAGCACCAGCACGTCGACCGCGGTGGAGGCCCACTCGGCCCACGGCGGCATGGGCCCGCGGAACACCACCACCAGCCACAGCACTGCCACGGCGGTGTACACGCTCAGGATCACCGCGTACAGAACCGGTAACCAGTGGTCGACATCCCATACCGAGACCAGCACCACGATCAGGCCGATCAGCGGCAGCCGCAGCAGCGCCGAGACCCGGACCGGTTGGGTGGTGAAGAATTCGACGACGCGCCCGCTGGCCATGTCAGTCCAGCAGCCGGCGGCGCATCGCCTCCGCGACTGCCGCGCCCCGGTCACTCACACCGAGCTTCTCGTACAGACGTTGCACGTGGGTCTTCACTGTCGACGGGGCCAGGAACAGCTCCTTGGCCATCGCCGGGATGGAACGGCCCTTGGCAATCAGGTCGAGCACCTCGCGTTCCCGCGGGCTGAGCACCGGGACATCGGGTTCGTTGCGACGACGGATCTCGCCGGCCAGCCCGGCCGCCAGGTTCGGGTCGAGCACGTCACGGCCCTTGGCACACGACAACACGGCATTCACCAGCTCACTGCGGGTGGATTCCTTGGACAGGAACCCGGCCGCCCCCTGCTGCAGCGCGGTGTAGACGATGGCCGACTCATCGTGTGCGGAGACCAGCAACACCCGGGTGGGCAGCTCGTCGCGGCTCACCGCGGCGGCCACCTGGGCCCCGTCGAGCTGCGGCATCCGGTAGTCCAGCAGGGCCACCTGTGGCTGATGGGTCCTGATCAATTCCAGTGCGTCGGCGCCGTTGTCGGCCTCGGCCACCACGTCGATCTCGCCGCTGGAGATCAAGGCGCGCACCACGCCTTCGCGGAACATCGGGTGGTCATCGCCCACCACCACCCGCACCTTTTCGGCCATGCGCCACAGCATGGCACAGCGCGGGTCGGTGATCAGCGCGTTTAGAGTCGGCGGTATGCATCTGGACGAGCTGCAGTGGTTCGTGGTGCTCGCCGAGACCGAGCATGTCACCGACGCCGCAGCCGAACTCGGCATCAGCCAGCCCACCCTGTCACGCGCGCTGGCCCGGATCGAGGAGCAGGTGGGGGTGCCGCTGTTCGATCGGGTCAACCGACGGCTTCGGCTCAATGCCTACGGTCGCATCCTGTTGGAGCACGCGCGTCGCAGCATCGGCGAAATCCGTTCGGCCACTGAGCGAATCGCGGAGTTGCGCGATCCCGATACCGGAATGGTACGGCTGGCGTTCCTGCATTCGCAGGCCGGCTGGTTCGTGCCTGATCTGCTGCGACGGTTCCGCGCCGAGGCTCCGTTGGTGCGGTTCGAGCTGTTCCAGGGTGCGGCCCACCAGATCGTCGAACGCCTGGCCAATGGCGAGGCCGACCTGGCGATCACCTCACCTCGCCCGGAGGGTTTGCGCTGGCGGGGGCTGTACATGGAGCGGTTGTGCCTGGCCGTGCCACGTCAGCATCGTCTCGCCCGGCGGTCCCGGATCCGGCTGGCCGACGCCGGTGCCGAACCCTTCGTGGCGCTGGCGCCGGACTTCGGGTTGCGCCAGCTCACCGATGAGCTGTGGGCCGAGGCCGGGATCTCGCCGCCCGTGGTGTTCGAGGCCATGGAGATCCCGACCCTGGAAGGGCTGGTGGCGGCGGGATTCGGGGTGGCCGTCGTGCCGGTGCCGCGGCCCGAACGGGCCGAACCGGGCGCCGCGTACATACCGCTGTCGGAGAGTTCGGCCAAACGCCAGATCGGCCTGACCTGGAACGCGGACCGCGAACTGCCGCCCGCCGCGGCCCGGTTGGCCGAATTCGTCATGCATGATGCGCATGACATTGACTAGCATCATGCATTGGACACATCTTTGCCGGCACCCTACCGTCGACTGAGTGTCCACTTCCCTGACCTCCGTTGACTGGCAGGGGCATTCACGTGGCTCGAGCGAATACCGGCGCCTGCTGGCCGCATTGTTCTGCGCCGGGGTCGCCACCTTCGCGCAGTTGTACTCGCCCCAGGCCGTCCTCCCGCTGATCGCCCGTGACATGGGCACCGGCGCCGCACACGCCGCGTTGACCATCTCAGCCGCCACGGTCGGCCTGGCGCTGGGTGTGATCCCGTGGTCCGCCCTGGCCGACCGGATCGGCCGGGTCCAGGCGATGACGATATCCATCACTGCGGCAACGGTTCTCGGACTCATCGTGCCCTTGGCCCCGAGTGCGCCGCTCCTGCTGTCCGGCCGGCTTCTCGAAGGGCTGATGCTGGGCGGGGTGCCCGCGGTGGCCATCGCCTATCTCACCGAGGAGATCGACGCCGGACATGCCGCCCGTGCGGCAGGCACCTACGTCGCGGGCACCACGATCGGCGGACTGGCCGGCCGCCTGGTCACCGGACCCATCGCCGAGTTCGCCGGATGGCGCGTCGGCGTACTGGTAGTCGCGGTGCTGTGCGGTCTGTCGGCGTTCGCATTCGTCAAACTCGCCCCGCCCGCGCGTGGCTTCACCCCGACCCGCAGCCACAACCTGGCCCGGCGACTGGCCGAGAACCTGCGTTCACCTCGTCAACTGGTGCTCTACAGCCAGGGTTTCCTGCTGATGGGCGGGTTCGTGGCGATGTACAACTTCCTCGGGTTCCGGCTGATGGCCGCACCGTTTCACCTGCCGCAGACCGTGGTCAGCCTGGTGTTCCTGGCTTACCTCTCGGGGACCTGGGCCTCGGCCCGGGCCGGCGCCGAGGCCACCCGGTTCGGCCGCAAGACCGTGCTGATCGGCTCGATCGCCACGATGATCGCCGGCGTCGCGATCACCCTGGCCGGGAACGTGATCGTGGTGCTGATCGGGCTGGTGATCGCCACCGCCGGGTTCTTCGGCGCGCATGCGATCGCCTCGGGCTGGGTCGGCGCGGCCGCCGGTGACGGCAAGGCGCAGGCGTCCTCGCTGTACAACCTCTTCTACTACGCCGGCTCCAGCTTGATCGGCTGGGTCGGCGGGCTGGCGTTCGACGCCGCGGGGTGGCCGGCCGTGGCCGGCACTGTAATGGGTCTGGCAGTGCTGGCCGGGGTGTTGGCCTGCACGCTCGGCGGCCACCACCCCGGCGAGCCGCGCAACTACCAGAGCTCGATGTCCCGGCCGTACTCCGACTCAGGGCGCAAACCGAAGTAACGCCGCTGCGACTCCTCGATGAGGACGTCGTTGATGCTGGCCTCGCGGCGGGCCATCAGGCCTTCCGGGGTGAACTGCCACAGTTCATTTCCGTAACTGCGGTACCACTGGCCCTGCGCGTCATGCCATTCGTACTGGAACCGCACCGCCATCCGGTTCTCCCGGAATCCCCACAGGCTCTTGCGCAGCACGTAATCCAGCTCGCGCTCCCATTTGGCGGTCAGGAACTCCACGATCTGTTCACGTCCGACGATGTGCAGGTCGCGATTGCGCCACTGCGAGTCCGGTGTATAGGCCAGGCTGACCCGCTGCGGGTCGCGGGTGTTCCAGGCGTCCTCGGCGGCCTGAACCTTCTGGAGGGCTGTTTCCAGAGTGAAGGGCGGGAACGGCGGGCGGGTCTCGGTCATGCCACCTTTCTACCTGTCTAACCATGTGGCTATCGTGGCTGGCATGGACTTCGCGATGTCGGCCAAAGCGGCTGATTACCACTCCCGGTTGACCGACTTCATGGTGGAGCACGTTCTCCCCGCCGAAGCCTCGTACCACGCCTATCGCGAGGAGAAGGGCCCGAAAGATCACACGGTGCCGCCGGTGGTCGAGGAGCTCAAGGTCAAGGCCAAGGCCGCAGGCCTGTGGAATCTGTTCCTGCCCTCGGAATCCGGCCTGACCAACCTGGAGTATGCGCCGCTGGCCGAACTGTCCGGGTGGAGCCTGGAGATCGCCCCCGAGGCGCTCAACTGTGCGGCACCCGACACCGGGAACATGGAGACCCTGCACCTGTTCGCCGACGACGCCCAGCGCAAGCAGTGGCTGGAGCCGCTGCTGGCCGGTGAGATCCGCAGCGCGTTCGCGATGACCGAACCCGCGGTGGCGTCCTCGGATGCCCGCAACATCGAGACCACGATGCTGCGCGACGGGGCCGACTACGTGATCAACGGCCGCAAGTGGTGGATCACCGGCGCGGCCGATCCGCGCTGCAAGATCCTGATCGTGATGGGCCGCACCAACCCCGACGCCGCGTCGCATGCCCAGCAGTCGATGATCCTGGTGCCCGTCGACACCCCCGGGGTGGACATCCAGCGCTCGCTGCCGGTGTTCGGCTGGCAGGACCAGCACGGGCACTGCGAGATCGTGTTCGACAACGTGCGGGTGCCGGCCGAGAACCTGCTCCATGAAGAGGGCAGCGGTTTCGCGATCGCCCAGGCCCGGCTGGGCCCGGGCCGGATCCATCACTGCATGCGCGCACTCGGTGCCGCCGAACGGGCCCTGGCATTGATGGTCGACCGCGTGCAGAAGCGCGTCGCGTTCGGCAAGCCGTTGGCCGAACAGGGCGTGGTGCGCGAGTCGATTGCCATGTCCCGCAACGAGATCGACCAGGCCCGGCTGCTGTGCGAGAAGGCCGCCTGGATGATCGACCAGGAAGGCAACAAGGCTGCCCACGTGCTGGTCTCCCAGATCAAGTCGGTGGCCCCGCAGATCGCCTGCAACGTCATCGACCGCGCCATTCAGGTACACGGCGCGGCCGGGGTCAGCGACGACTTCCCGCTGGCCCGGCTGTACTCGTGGCATCGCGCCATGCGACTGTTCGACGGCCCCGACGAGGTCCACATGCGGACCATCGCCCGAGCCGAACTGGGCCGGGAGAAGTCACCTCTGGCAGCAGCGGCGGTGACTGCGCAGTGACCGCCCAACTCGGAGAACTGTCGGGGGCGTGGAATTTTCGGGACGTCGCCGAGGTCACCGGAATCCGGCCCGGACTGCTGTACCGCTCCAGTGAGTTGAGTCGGCTGTCCGACGTCGGCCGCGAGGAGTTCCGCCGGATCGGCATCACCGACGTGGCCGATCTGCGTTCGGGCCGGGAGGTGCAACGGCACGGACCGGGCCAGGTGCCCGACGGCGTGTCGATCCACCTGCTGCCGTTCCACCCCGACGATTCGTCGAATCAGGATGCGCCGCACGAGTCGACGTTCCAGCGGGTGATGTCCGAGTCACCCGGCGACGAGGACGTCAGCGAATCGGCCAAGCGCTACATGACCGAGGTGTACGAGGAGTTTCCCACCCTGCCCGGCGCGCATCTCGCTGTGCGCCAGGTGATCTCCCTGTTGAGCCAGGAACGTCCGGTGATCGCGCACTGCTTCGCGGGAAAGGACCGGACCGGATTCACGGTCGCCACGGTGCTGCACGCCGCCGGTGTCGACCACGACCTGGTGATCGCGGACTTCCTGCGCAGCAACGACGCGATTGCGCCGCTGCGGGAACGGATCCTGGAGAATGTGCGCGCCAAGTCCGAGGGCACGCCCGAGGTGATCACCTTTGCCGAGGCACGGTTGACTGACGAGGTGCTCGGTGTGCGCGAGGAGTACCTCGATGCGGCATGGCGCAAGCTCGACGAGGCGTACGGCTCGGTGGGAGGTTTCCTCGAGGCGGCCGCGGTATCGGCGCAGGAGGTCGCCGCGCTGCGGTCAAACCTTCTCGGTTAGGCCGGTCACACCTCCTCGAGCGCTTCGCCCAGCTGCTCGGCGATTCGGTTGTGCTCGTTGTGCATCAGCATGTGCCCGGCGCCGAGCAGCACCGCGACCGGCCAGTCGATGATCTCGACCGCCGCCAGTATCCCCAGCGCGCCGTAGTAGGCCAATTGCTCAGGGTGAGGCACCTTGACCCGGCCCACCACCGGCAACGTCAT
Source organism: Mycobacterium sp. DL99 (assembly GCF_004762045.1). Lineage (GTDB taxonomy): Bacteria > Actinomycetota > Actinomycetes > Mycobacteriales > Mycobacteriaceae > Mycobacterium. Next base: position 94,387 of record NZ_SJOM01000007.1, on the reverse strand, counting down.
CGTGAATCCGTGGGCATCGCGCACGGTGCGCACCGCGGCACGGTGTCCTTTTGCCGATTTCGAATTTTCTGTCATTGGTCACCTTTCGGTCACGTCGACTTCGACATCTCGACTTGTCGACTTCGCAGCGTGAGAGGCGTGAGTACATCAGGTTCCGGTGCGCCCGCCGATCCGTTGACCGACGCCGTTTCCCGGGTCTTGGCCGTTCCATTGCGCGAGCTGTATGCGGTGCTGTGGCGCTGCGGGGTGCTCGACATCGACGACTGAGGCGGCTCCTGCCACAGCGGGGTGAACCTCGACACCAGCCGGGGCGCGACCGCGGCGATGCCGGTGGCCACCCCCGCCGCGGTGAGCGCCTGCGCCCATCCGAGTGGGTCCAGCGGGGTGCAGCCCAACAACTCGCTGACCCCGGGTGTGCTGATCGCCGCCCCCAGTGACACCAGGGAGCCGGCCGCGGTGGCGATCACCAGGGGGCTGTGCGAGTCGATCAGGGTCTGGGCCAGCTGGGTGGACACCAGTGCCACGAGCCCGACCGTGGAGGCGCGCCGGGGTGCCAGCGGGAAGCCCGCCGACAACCAGGCCCCGGTGGCCGCGCCCGCCGTCGCCGCACCCCGTATCGCTACCGTTCGCCACAACTCGGTCCGGTCGGGCCCGTGGCCGGCGCCCGGCGTCGATCGGGTGGTGGAACTGACCGCCAGCGCGGCGGCCGGCAGCGCATCGGTCATCATGTTCACCAGCAGCAGTTGCCGGGTGTTGAGCGGCGACCGGCCGGTGAGGGCGCTGCCGATGATCGAGAACACCACTTCGCCCGCATTGCCGCCGAGCAGTACCGCCACCGCAGCCTGAACCCGGCGCCACAGCAGGCGGCCCTCATCCAGCGCATCGATCAGGGAACCGATCTGCCCGTCGAGAAGCAGCACGTCGGCCGAACTATTGGCCGGGTCGCTGCCGCGCCCGGCCACCCCGATACCCACGGTGGCGGCCCGGATGGCTGCGGCGTCGTTGGCCCCGTCGCCGACCATGGCACAAACCTGGCCGGTGCGTTCCAGCGTCTGCACGATCTGCACCTTGTGCTCCGGCGACATCCGGGCAAAGACCCGGCGTTCCCGCACGGCGCGTTCCTGGCTGCGCCGTGGCATCGCCACCCATTCCTCACCGCTGATGACCTGATCCGCGGTGACCGAAAGGCCCAATTCCGCGGCGATCGCGTTCGCCGTGACCGGGTGATCCCCGGTGATCAGTCGCACGCCGATCTTGCTCTCCCGTAACGATGCCAACACCTGGGCCGCTTCAGCCCGGGGCGTGTCGGACAATCCCACCAAGCCGACGAACCGCAAACGCCGGGCACACAGCGCAGCCAGCTGGTCGGCATCGGCTCGGCCCCGTTCGGCCTGCGACGGGGTCAGCGTGCGTTGGGCCACCGCGAGCACCCTGAGTCCTCTTCGCGCCATCTCGTCGACCGCGCGCCCGACGGCGGGGTCCAGTTCACCGCAGGCGGCCAGCACTACCTCGGGTGCGCCTTTGACAGCCAGCTCGCCTCCGAGCAGCACGGCCGAGAATTTTCGGCCCGAGCGGAACGCCAGATATGTGCCGATCCCGTTGGGCGCCAGACGAGTAGCCGCCTCGGCCACGGCCGCGTCGGTCGCGTGTTCGTAGCGGTCGCCGTTCTTCGGCGGGGTGGCCGCAGCGGCGCAATCGAGCACGTGCTGTTCAGAAGCCGCGCCACCCACCGTCCGTACTTGGGAAACCCGAAGACGGTTCTCACTGAGCGTGCCGGTCTTGTCGAAACACACCACGTCCACCCGGCCGAGCGCCTCCACGGACCGCGGACTGCGGACCAACGCCCCGGCGCGAGTCAGCCGTCGCGCCGATGCCTGCTGAGCCAAGGTCGCCACCAACGGCAGACCCTCGGGCACAGCAGCCACCGCGACCGCCACACCGCTGGCCACCGCATTTCGCAGCGGCTGCATGCGCAGCAGGCCCAGCCCGCTGACCAGTGCGCCACCGGCAATGCTGAAGGGCAGGGCCCGGTTGGTGAGCTCGCGGAGCTGCGTCTGCAGGCCGACCGACGGACCGGCGCCGTGCCCGATATCGGCAGCACGCCGAGCCTGGGTGGCATCGCCCACCTCGGTCACCACGGCGACCACGGTTCCGGCCACCAATGTCGTCGTCGCATAAAGCATGCAGTAACGCTCGGCGAGGACGGCGCCGGGAGTGGCCTCGACCTCTTTGGGCACCGGCAGCGATTCGCCGGTGAGCGAGGCTTCATCGACCTCGGCATCGATCGCCTCGAGGATCCGGGCGTCGGCCGGCACCACTTCCCCTGGACGCACCTCGATGACGTCTCCGCGCCGCAGCAGCGTTGCCGCCACACTCTCGTAGCCGTCGCGATCACGGTCACCGACAACTCGGCGAGCGGGCGGATCCTGAACCGCCAACAGCCGGCTCAGCAGCCGCTCGGCCCGCACTTGCTGGGTGGCCGCCAGCATGGCGTTGCCGGTCAGCACCGACCCGACCAGAATCGCGTCGACCGGTGAACCGAGCATGGCGCTGGCGGCCGAGCCGATGGCAAGCACCGGGGTCAGAGGATCGGAGAGCTCCGCGCGCAGGGCCGTGACGAGTTCGACCAGCTGCCGAGGTACGGCACTCCGGTGCCCTCGCGCCTCTTGAGACTCACCCCCGCGCGAATCGCCCAGTGAGCCAGCATCTTCGGCGACTCGACCGAGCACCTGCCCGGGTGTCATCGCGTGCCAGTCTTCGACGGATTCCGCCTTGGGTTCGGCAGCCAGCATGATTCTGCGTGCCAGCCAGAATCCATTGACCAGGCCTGCCGCGGCACCCACGGTCACCGGTCCGGGACCCCGGCCGCGAACGCCGGGCACCATCAGGAGCGCACCGAGCAGCGTCCCTCCGGTAGCGAGTTCGACACCACGCTCGCTGGCCCGACGCGCGGCGGGCATGGCATGCAGCAGACGCCACACCCCGGAGAGATCGGCGGCCAGGACGTCGGCCTGCCACGGGGTGCCGGAGTGCCGGCTCAGCAACCCGACCGAGAAATCCGCGGCACACAGCGCGCGGGCCGCGTCCACCGACAGCACGGCCACGGTGCGACCGTCGCGCTGCAGGGTGTCGACCGCACGCGCCAGAGCCGAATCGATGTCGGTGTCGGCCTGGTGCAGATCGTCGAACGACGAACGCAGGTCACCGAGTTCGTCGAGATCCAGGGATACCGCCTGCGCGCCTGCGAGACGGACCTCGGCCAGCACACCGTGGGCGCGCGGGTCGTGACTGTGGCACACCAGCACCCGCCCCCGTGACCTGCCGTTCCGCACGGCTCCGGCGAAGGCCGGTGCCACCGGGTGCCAGCCGGCGGAGAGCTGACCCGCCTGCAGCTGGTCCTGGGCCCACTGCCACACCGCGGCACGATCGGATTGGGCGACATCGCGGAATTGCCCCACCCGCAGCTCTTCGGTGGTCAGCACCCGGGGGTCGACCACCACGGCGTCGACTCGGTCGAGGGTGCGTAATGCATTGGACCGCAACGGAACCAAGTCTCCACGGTCGGCCAGGCCACGACCGAGCGTGCTGGCGAAAGCCTCACGAGAATTGCGCGCCGCCTTGGGCGCGGTCACGACGGTAGCGGTGGCGGCGGCGCCGAGATCTCGCGTCAGTACGCCCACCGCGGCAGCGGCTGCCGCCTGCGCCCGACCGCAACGTTCGGCATACCGCTCCACCACCCCGTCGGGCAGCGGGCACGGACGTGGCCTCACGGGTACCACCGTGCGACAGTCGGCGTGCGCCGCCAGCCGCGGCTCGACTGCCTGCCAGGCGTCGGCAGCGGCGACCGCCTCGGCGAGCTGGGAGAGGTGCCGGAGGAATTCCACGGTGACCGCCGCGGGAGCCTGGGTGAGCGCATACACGGTGGCGGCACCGATGCTCAGGACAGTGTCGGCGCCCTGCTGGCCGAGTCGGGCTTCGATCACCGCCCGCACCTTCGGCTGGTAGTCGACGGCGCTGATAGCCGCCATCACGCCGTCCGGCAACCTCGGCAGCATCAGCGTGCGGCCCAATACCGCGGCACCGATGCCGATACCGCTCGCCGCCGCGGCGACGCCTTTGAGGACCAGCAGAATTCCGTCGCCCGGCAGGTCGTTGGGCCGCGGTCCTGACGTTGGGGTCCCCACCGCGGATTCAGCGTCGGCCACGATGCCACACAGCCGGGGCAGGTCGATCCCGTCCGGGTCGATGTCGTCGAGCTCGACGACCACGCGCGACAGCGGATAGTTCAGTTGTGCCGAGCGCACCTCGGGCCGGGCGCGGAGTTCGCGCAACACCACGGCCCCGATCCGCCGGCCGCCCTCGGTCTGCAGCCCGCGCACCTCGATCCAGCACCGGTCGGTGCCGCGCCAACACCGGCGGGCGGGGGCACCACCGACCAATTCCACTGCCGCCGCGAGAACCGTCTGCACCGGCTGCACAAAAGGTGCCGCAGCCAGGGCGGCTGCGCCGTTGATGATCCGGCCGATCGCGGTGATCACTTAGAGCGGGTCGCCGCCCCAGGACGTCGAGCCGTCGAGCGGCGACCCGCGGCTTTGGCTGCGCTGGTTGCCGAAGAAGGCTTGGTCGTCGACGACGACTTGGGCGCCGAGGAACGCTTGGGCGCCGATTCCGCGCGGGGCGCTGCCCCGGCCCGGCCGTTCCCTGCGCGTCGATTGAGCTCGTGTACGACCAGCGTCGCCCCGCCGACGGTCAACAGCACCGGCCATTCGACGAGGCCTGCCGCCCCCACCGCGGCCAGCGTGAGTGCGGCCGCGGCAGGCGATCTGCTGCCCTGGCTCACCCCACTGCGAATACCGGCGCCAACCCCTTTGATTCCCCCGACCACTCCACTGACGGCTGCGCCGCCTACTGCTCCAGCAGCCGCGGTGGCGGCGTCAGCGGTGCGGGTTACTACCTGGACGGCGCCTGAGACGATGTTCATGATTCGGACTCCTCACGTTCACCGAATCAACAACTACCCCCTCAGCCCGCGCTCTACACCTGGGTTGGGCAAACCTGACAGGAACTTGCCAGACCGGGACGCAGCAGCTTCCGCCGGACTACGCGGCGCCACGTGCCACGGTGGCAGCAAACGTGACGCGCACCTCGTCGGCCACCTTCATCGCGCCCATCAGCATCGAGTACTGCTTGATGCCGAAGTCGCTGTGCCGCACGTTGGCCTGACCGGAGATGCGCCAGGAGTCGCCGTCCGCGTCAACCCGGACATCGACAGCCTGGTGGGCGTTGTCACCGGAGATCTCGAGGGTCCCGACGATCCGATAAGTGTCGGCTTCGTGGACGATCTCGGTGGATCGAAAGATCGCCAGGGGGAATCGCTTCGCGCGCAACGTCTTCAGCGCATTGGACCGGATCAGCACCTTCTCGGCACCAGACAACGGAGTCATGCCGCCCTCGCCCCTCAGCACGTCCAGGGAATCGAGGTCGACCGTCACCTCCACCGCCGCCGGTTCCTCGCCATCCCATTCCACGGTCGCGTGCCACGAGCGCATCGCGATCGTCAACCGATGGCCCATTCGCGAAGCGCTCCCCGTCACGCCGGTGCGCAGCAGCAGTTCGCCCGAGTCGGGGCCCAGGTTCCACTGCGTCACGACGCGATCACCAGACCCGCCACCCACGTGATGGTCGCCAGGAGGGCTCCGGTCAGCTCGACACCGACCGACAGCGCAACTCCCTTGAGCGCGTGCACAGTTGACGCCCAGGCCCGGCGGTAGTCACGACGTGCGGCCAACTCCGCCAGGTACACACCCGCGACGAAGCCGATCACCAACCCGATCACCGGGATGACGAAGAAGCCGATCAGGCCGAGGACCCCACCGGCCACCAGGCTCCACATCCCCACCTCGGCGGCCCGCATCCGCCGGACCGGCCACGCGTACTTGATCACCTCGGCCGTCACGAAGAACACGGCCGCGACGCCGAGCGTCACCCACGACACCGTGGTGTGTTCGACGACGGCCCACACCGCGATCGCGGCGAACACCAGAAACCCGCCGCCGGGCAGCACGGGCAGCACGATGCCGATGAGTCCGACGGCGATTACAAGTGCGACAAGAACAATTCCGAGTGTGCTCACGGTTTCTGCCCGCGCACCCACTGCATGGTGCCCATGGTCTTGGAACGTACCCGCTCCAGGCCGAGCCCCTCGAACCGATCGGCGAGCTCATCTTCGGCGAAGAAGCGGGCACCGCCCTTCGACAGCAGCCGCGCGGGCCCCCGGGTCGTCGCCGTGGGCACCATGATCGCCATGCGCCCGCCGGGGCGCAGCACCCGCACCATCTCCGCCAGTGCCGCCTCGGCGTCGGGGATCAACTGCAGCACCGCAATCGAGGTCACCGCATCGAAGACGCCATCCCGGAACGGGAGCTTCTGAGCGTCGGCGCGCAGGAAACCGACCTGCCGGCCGGATTCGGCCGCGACCGCACGCGCCAGCATGGGCTCCGAGATGTCCACACCGAGCGCATACCCGTCCAGGCCGGCCGCCCGTGCCAGAGCGGCCGTCACGTTCCCCGGACCGCTGCCGACATCGAGCGCGACCCCGCCGGGCGGGATGTCGAGCCATTCGGTGGGCTCCTGCCACGCCGTCATCACCTTGCGCCCGATCCCCTGGGCACCGTCGTAGAGCATCGACCCGACCGGTGACGCCCACATCTTCTGGATGAATCCCGCATTCTTGGGGGCGTCGCTGCCGTCCCCCAGCAGATCGAGATACCCCTTGCTGACGTCCGGCTCGGCCGGCGGATCGATCAGGAGGTCCAGCGCCTTGCGCAATGCCCCACTCGATGCGGTGTCCACACCTCCACGCTACGCACCGAGTTGGTCGGCGAGGTCGACAAAATCCGTCGCGACGATGTCGAAGTCATCGGACGTGACGTCGTGCGGAGCCCGATCCGGCCCGTACTCCAGGGGCCGGGCCACGTATGCGGTCCCGAGCCCGGCCGCGCGGGCGGCCCGCAGGTCGGAGGGATGGGCTGCAACGAGCGTCAGCTCCTCGGGCTCGATGTCGAGCAGCTGGGCGCAGCCCTGATAGGCCTCCGGGTCCGGCTTGTAATGCCGGAACAGCTCGGCCGAGATCACGCAGTCCCATGGCAGCCCGGCATGTTTGGCCATGTTGGTGAGCAGTGAGACGTTGCCGTTCGACAACGTCGTGATGAGGTAGCGCTGCTTGAGCCGGGTCAGCCCGACCACCGAGTCCGGCCACGGATCCAGGCGGTGCCAGGCCCGGTTGAGATGGTCGATCTCGGCGTCCCCGGCCCGGATGCCCGCGGCGCCGAGCAGGTCGACCAGGATCGCGCGATGCAGATCGTCGATCCTGGTCCACGGCAGCTCACCGCGGCGCACCCGGTCCATCGCCGGGGCATAGCCGGCCCGCCAATGATCGGCGAAGGCCGGCCAATCCCGTTGCAGCCCACGGCTTTCGCCGAAGGCTTCCAGCTCACCGATGATGCTGGACCGCCAGTCCACGACGGTCCCGAACACATCGAAGGCCAGAGCTCGCATCATGGCTCCAGGACGAGCTTCCCGCGTACCGAACCGTTGGCCAGCGCATCGAGCGCAGCCGCACCCTCGGACAACGGGAACCGCACCGGTGGCGGCGGACGCAACCCGGCGGCCACCAACTTGGTCAGCTCGGCTCCGACCTGTGCCTGGGCGGCCGGGTGGCGGCGCACGAACTCTCCCCAGCCGACACCGACCACGCTGACGTTGCGCAGCAACAGCCTGTTCACCTTGACCGTCGGGATCCCGCCGCCCGCGGCGAAACCGATGACGAGCAGCCGACCCTCTGGGGCCAGCACCCGGATCGCGTCGTCGAAGGCGTCGCCGCCGATCGGGTCGACGACGAGGTCGACGCCCTGGCCGTCGGTGGCTTCCATCACGGCCTCGCGCCAGCCATCGGCCAGCGGCAACACCACGTCGGCGCCGAGCGACGACACGAACTCCTCGGCCCCGGACCGGTGCACCATCGCAATGACCTTGGCGCCCATGGCTTTGGCCAATTGGATCGATGCGGCACCGATGCCGCCCGCCGAGCCGAGGACCAGGACGGTCTCCCCCGGAACCAGCCCGCCGCGACGGGCCAGCGCGAACTGCATCGTGTAGTAGTTGCCCAGCAGCGATGCCGCTTCACCGTCATCAAGACCGTCGGCGGTGGGGATCACGTTGGCCGGTACCGCCGCGACCTGCTCGGCGTACCCGCCGATCATCGAGAACGCCGAAACCCGCTGTCCCGGGGTGAACCCGGAGCCCTCGGGTGCCGAGCGCACCGTTCCGGCCACCTCCATGCCGGGCGTGAACGGCGGTTCCAGCCGCAGCTGGTACTCACCGCGCAGCAACAGCAGATCGGGGAAGCAGACGCCGGCGGCGCCGACGTCGACGATGACGGTGCCCGCATATGCGGGATTACCGGCCAGATCATCGACGTCGACGTACGCCAGCCCGGATGTACCGGTAAGTGCCTGCGCTACAAGCGCTTTCACCAGTCCTAGCCCAGCTTGAAGCTGGCTTGCTGAGCGGCGGAAAGATCGGTGATCTCGCCCCACTTGGCAGCGATGTCATCGACGGAGGGCACGTCGGTGAAGGTGATGCCGTCGTTCTGGAACAGTGCGGTGCGCTGCACCTTGCCACCGCCGACGATGAACACCGAGTCGGTGTCGGGCAGTTCCTCGGTCATCAGGTAGGCCACCACCGGGGCGACGTACTCGGGGGTTAGTTTCTCGAACACCTCGGGCGGCAGGATGTCCTGGGTCATGCGGGTGGCGGCGATCGGGGCGACCGCGTTGGTCTTGATGTTGTACTTGGCGCCTTCCTGGGCCAGCGTGTTGATCAGACCGACCAGGCCGAGCTTGGCGGCACCGTAGTTGGCCTGACCGAAGTTGCCGAACAGACCGCTGGTGGAGGTGGCGACGACGACACGGCCGAAGCTCTGCTCCCGGAAGTGCGGCCACGCCGCACGGATGACGTTGTAGCCGCCGTAGAGGTGCACCTTGAGCACCGCGTCCCACTGCTCGAACGTCATCTTGTGGAAGGTGCCGTCACGCAGGATGCCGGCGTTGGAGACGACGCCGTCGACCTTGCCGAACTCGTCGATCGCGGTCTTGATGATGTTCTCGGCGCCCTCGGACTCGGCGACGCTGTCGTAGTTAGCGACGGCGCGTCCGCCGGCGGCCTTGATCTCGTTGACAACCTCGTCGGCCATGTTGTGGCCGGCGCCAGTGCCGTCGCGGGCGCCGCCCAGGTCGTTGACGACGACGCTGGCGCCCTCGCGGGCCAGCGTCAGGGCGTATTCACGGCCCAGACCACCACCGGCTCCGGTGACGACGACAACACGGTCCTGCACTCCTGGCATGGGGATTCCTCCTCGGTAACGGGCCGCGAAACGGCTCAGCTCCCCTCCTGTATACGGCGGGCGGATAACTGCCGGTTAACCGGGTCGGCTAGCACTCAATCGGGGCCGGGCCGACATGTTTCTGCCATCGAGGGGTCAATTGCCGCCAACGTCGCGGATCCGGAAATCAACCGCGCCCGGCTTTAGTTGAACTAGTCAAGAAAGAGAATCGAGAAGAGGCAGAGGAAATGAAGAAGTTCGGATTCACCGCAGTCATCGCCAGTGGTCTGGCCGCCGCCGTCCTGGGCCTGGCCGGCCCGGCTTCCGCCGATGTGTCCCACCACGGTTGGCTGGATCAGATCGGCCCGCACGTGACCGTGCCGCAGGTCGACACCACCGTGCACCAGAGCCACTGAGGCGTCGCCGGGATCGCAGACGAGGCACGCGGACAAGTCCCGATGAACCGGTGGGTCCAGTGACCACTGTCACGGGGTCCGGCTGGGTTTAACAGGAATAAACCCCGAGGTCCGCCGGTTGGAATTACGCGGAATGTGTTCCCAAAAAGGATAGAAATAAATGAAGAAGTTCGGAATTCCCGCAGTGCTCGTCAGCGGATTGGCCGCCGCCCTTCTGGGCCTGGCATCACCGGCCTCCGCCGGAGTCGACCACCACCTCTGGGTGCACCAGATGCACCAGAAGGCGACCGCTCCTCAGGTCGACACCACGGTCAAGCACACCAACGTGACTCGCACCAACGCGATGCCTAACCGCTGATCGACAACGAAAAAGGAAGGGGCGCCCCATAATCGGGGCGCCCCTTTCGTTGTGTCAGAGGTCGGGATCAGAGCTTTTCGGCTGTGACGAACGTCGAGAAGCCGGCCGGGTCACGGTGGATCGTTTCGACATAGCGGCCTAGGCGGCGCATCTCGTCGAGGGAGTGCACCCCGGCCGAACGCCAGCCGTGCTCGGCAAGCCACTGCTCGACATCGGCCCGCTGCGGGTCGTCATACATCAATTCCTGGACATCGAGCGCATGCTGCATGTTGAACGTGGCCGCGAACCGCTCGAAGCGCTCCCGCATCTCCTCGCGTCGTTCACGAGCCGTCACGCCCGCGGTCTCGGCCGCGATCCGACTACCCGGCGCGGACAGTTCGGTGACGAGATCGAAGAGACGATCCTGGGCATCGGCAGGCAGATACATCAACAGGCCCTCGGCCAACCACGCGGTCGGCTGCTGCGCGTCAAAACCCGCTTCCCGCAAGGCCGTCGGCCAGTCGAAGCGTAGATCGACGGGCACTTCGCGACGCTGCGCGGCAGGCTCGACCCCATGCTCGGCCAATGTCGCCGACTTGTACTCCAGCACCTTGGGCTGGTCGATCTCGAACACCGTGGTGCCGGCCGGCCACTCCAGCCGATAGGCGCGGGAGTCCAGGCCCGACGCCAGGATGACGATCTGACGGATACCCGCGTCGACGGCATCGGCGAAGAAGACGTCGAAGAAATGGGTGCGCACCGCCTGATAACTGCCCATGTGCTCGAAGACCGCGGCGGCCTCGGTATCAACAGCACCGATCTTCTCGACGAGGTCGCCGTCCAACAGTGACTCCCACACGCCGGTTCCGGCACCGGCGACAAGGATCGCCGCGTACGGATCGCGGATCAGCGGGTTCTCCCGGCCGGTCTCCCCGGCCCGGGCGGCGGCGACCATGACGGCCGTCGAGCCCACGCTGGTGGCGATGTCCCAGGTGTCGTCGTGGCTGCGCAGTGAGCTCATCGGGATTCTCCATCCAGTCGGGCGCGCAACAGCACGCTGTCCAAGCCGAGTTCAGCCAGTTCGTCGGCGCGGACCGGCCGGCCCAACCGGGCCATCTCGTCGGCGCTGTTCACCGCGTCCACATCCCAGCCGTGTGCCGGAAGCCATTCGGCGGCGTCGGCCCGCTCGTCATCGGTGTACATCAGCACGTCAGCGTCGATATCCAGCCCCAGCGAGGTCCGCATGTGCTCGCCCCGGGCCCGGCGCGCGGCGCGCTTCTCCGGGGTGTAACGGGCCGGATCCATGGCGAAATCCTCGACCGCCAGGCGGCTGCCGGGTGCGCTGTGGGCGCCGACGAGTTCGAACAGCCGGTCCTGGGCCTCGCCGGGCAGGTACGGCAGCAGACCCTCGGCCAGCCACGCGGTCGGCTGCTCCGGGTCGAATCCGGCTTCGATCAGGGCTGCAGGCCAGTCGTCGCGGAGGTCAACCGGCACCGGGACGTGTTGTGCCCGGGCGACGGCCCCGTGCGCCTCCAGTGTTGCTGACTTGTACTCCAGCACCTTGGGCTGGTCGATCTCATACACCGTGGTGCCGGCCGGCCAGTCGAGCCGGAACGCGCGCGAGTCCAGTCCTGCGGCCAGGATGACGACCTGGCGGATGCCGTCGTGGGTGACCTCGGTGAAGTAGTCGTCGAAGTAGTGGGTACGCACGGCCTGGTAGTTGCGGGCCATGACGTGGATGCGGTGGGCCTCCGGATTGTCGCCGATCCAGTGCGGTTCGCTACCGGCCAACTGCGCCCACGCGGGACCGGCCGCCGCCGCCAGCAGAAAGGCGAACTCGTCACGAATCAAAGGATCGGGTTGTACGGTCTCGGCAGCACGGGCGGCGGCCACTGCCAGCGCGGTGGCCCCGACGCTCTCGGTGACGTCCCAACTGTCGCCCTCGGCCCGACCCGGCCGCACATCGCTCAGATCAGTCATTTGCCAGACAATGCTACCGAAGAACTTAGTCGAGCTATACGGCTATGTGGGGCACCTCACGGTGCCGACGCGTCAGTCGCGCAGCTGCCAGAGCTTGTTCGCCATCAAGAGTTCGAACTTGTCCACGATGACGGCCACGTCGTCGCGATGCCCCACGTAACCGGCATAAAAGCCCATGCCCCACATCACCGCGACCAGCATCTCCACGATCGCCGGGATGTCGGTGTCGGTGCTCAACTCACCGCCCTGGATGGCCTCGTCGACCGCCCACTTGACGAACTCCCGCGAGCTGCGCAGCGCGTCGTGCTCCTCGGAAATCAGTTCGGGATGACGCTGGGCCTCCAAGACCGACGTGACCAGAAACGCGGCTGCCGACCGGTCAGTCGATTCCGCATCCATCGCCGCGGCGAAGAACGCCGAAATCCGGTTCAGCAGAGTGGTGGCGTCCCGGGCTTTGGCAATGCCCGCGGCGATCACCTTCGCATTGGTCTGCTCGACCACATCCCGATACAGGACACGTTTGCTGCTGAAGTAATGGTTGATTGCCGGGCGGGTGAGATCGGCGCGAATCGCTATCGCCTGAAACGTAGCTGCGTCGTAGCCAAGTTCGCTAAAAACTTCACGGGCAGCACGCACGATGCGTTCACGAGTCTCCGCCGCCTTTGCTGCGGGAGGACGTCCCGGTCCTCGGCTCGCTGTGTGGGCCACGATCAAATTGTGCCACACGTCACCTGAGAGCCCCGATGCCGTCATGTTGGTGTGCGTTATATGCGGCTGACCAGCAAAGCCCCACCGCGCCCGAAATTGGCCGACGAACTAGCGTGGTCCGTTATGTCGGGGGTTGTTTCACGGGAGTCGTACTTCGAGACCGGTCTGGATGTGTTGTCCGATCTCGGGTACGGCGGGCTCAAACTCGCCGAGGTGTGCAACCGGCTGGGCGTCACAACCGGGTCCTTCTATCACTACTTCCCCAACTGGGCGTCCTACACGAAGGAACTCATCGCGCACTGGCGTGAGGCCCGCACCCTGCGGGTGGTCGAGGCGCTGCGCGCCGACCACGATCCGCACCACCGCATCGAGACCATGATCGGCGAGGCGCTGGCCCTGCCCCACGGCGCCGAGGCCGCCATCCGGGTATGGAGCTCGCTGGACCCAGAGGTCTACACCGTGCAGGCCGTGGTGGACCAGTTGCGCTTCGACATCATCTACGAGTCGGCGCTCGAGCTCATCGGCGACGAGCGCAACGCCCGGTACTTCGCGGCGTGGAGCCTGTACCTGATCGTCGGCTTCGAACAGAGCACCCTGCCGCGCGACACCGATGCCCTGCAGTGGATCACCGGCCAGATGCGCGACGCGCTGGAATCGGGCCGGTTCACTCCGGCCGCCGGTTCGGACCAACCGGTCTAACATCGGCGATCATGCTGACCCCGGCCGAGATCTGGCACCGGGCAGCTGACCGCCTGCGCGACGCGCTACGCGCCCGGGACCCCGAATTCGACGCGCTACGCCGCGCCCTGCGGGCCGCCATCGTCCTGCCCATCGCGGCTGCGGTCGGCTTCGCCGTCGGCGGCGACTCCCAGACTCCGCTGTTCGCGATCTTCGGCGCGGTGTCCCTGCTCATCACCGCCGATTTCCCCGGCAACCGGCCCGCCCGGGCGCTCGCCTACGGCGGCCTGGCCGTCAACGGCGCCGTGCTGATCGTGCTTGGCACCGTGCTGGCCCCGTATCCGTGGCTGAGCGTGGCGGCGATGTTCGTCGTCGGCATGGTGGTGTCGTTCTCCGGCGTGCTCAGCGAGGTCGTCGCCGCCGGACAGCGCGCCACGCTGCTGCTGTTCGTCCTGCCGCTGTGCACGCCCGTCGGCCCGATACCCGACCGGTTACTCGGATGGCTGATCGCGCTCGTGACCTGCGTGCCTGCGGCGCTGTTCCTGTTCCGGCCGAAGCATCACGACGAGCTGCGCCGCTACTCGGCGCGGGTATGCCGGCTGCTGGCCGACCGGCTCGAGGGCCAGGCCTCGGCCCGCGACGTCACCCGCGCGATGAACAAGCTGTACGAGAGCTTCCTCGGCGCGGACTACCGGCCCGTCGCCCTCAGCGCGGGCAGCCGGGCGCTGGTACGCGTCGTCGACGACCTCGGCTGGATCTGCGACCAGGTCACCGATGACACCGGTGAGCTGCTCGGCGCGATGCGCGACCCTGCGGTACGGGTGCTGCGTGACAGCGCCGCGCTGCTGCGGATCCATGATCGGGACGAACGTGCCGCGCGCGGAATCGATCTGCGCGCGGCACTGGGCGAGCAACGCACCGTGGCCCAGGGCAGTTACCGCGACGACATCACGCAGATCCTGGGCACCGCCGACGACGCGGCCGCCGTCGAGCTCGGTCGCGGCCTGCTGATCCGGCGCACCATCTCGGCCACCATCGCGGTCACGGGGCGGGTGATCGGCAATGCCGCACTGGCCGACGCGCGCCCGGTGTGGGCCCGGGTGTTGGGCCGGCGGCTGCCCGAGACCGGCGCCGCCGACTGGGTGATGCCCGAGGCCGTCGCGGTCGCGGCCATCGCCAAGGGCCTGGTGGCCACGCGGGCGGTGGTGCTGCGCAACAGTCTGCGCACCGGGTTGGGACTGGCCGTGGCGGTGGCCGTCACGCACGTGTTCCCGGTCCAACACGGATTCTGGGTGGTGCTGGGCGCGATGTCGGTACTGCGCAGCAGCGCACTGACCACCGGGACGCGGGTGCTACGCGCGGTGGCCGGCACCGCGATCGGATTCGTGCTGGGTGCGGTGCTCATCGAGTTCGTCGGGGTGGACCCTGTGGTGTTGTGGATCCTGTTGCCCCTCGTGGCATTCGGGTCCGCCTACGTGCCCGAGGTCGGATCGTTCATCGCCGGGCAGGCGGCCTTCACCATGATGGTGCTGATCAACTTCAACCTGATCGTGCCGACGGGCTGGCGCGTGGGGCTGGTCCGGGTCGAGGACGTCGTCGTCGGCGCGATGGTCGGGATCGTGGTGTCGCTGCTGTTGTGGCCACGTGGCGCGACGGCGTCGGTGTCGAAGGCGATCGATCAGGCCCGGGAGATGGGTGCACAGTTCCTCAAGTCGGCCGTCCTGCGCGTGACCCGAGGCGCCTCCGAAGCGGCTACCGATCGCGTCATCGCGCTGAGCCACGACGCACTTTCGGCTTCCCGCACCCTTGATGATGCTGTCCGCCAATATCTTTCGGAGAACGGTGGGCCTACCGACCAACGCGCTCCGGTGGTACGCGCAGCCAACCGGGCCAACCGGGTGCGAGCCGCGGCCGAGCTGATCGCCGACGTCGTGCCGCCTCCGCTCGGCGTCTACCCCCACACCCGCGAAGTGATCGAGGAGCACGCCGCGGCCATCTGCGCCCGGCTCACCGGCGCCGACACCACCTCGGTGCTGGTACCGATCGGGGAGAGTTTCGTGGTGTCGTTGCGCGCAGAGGCCACCGGAACGGATCTTGCCGTTTCGGCGGCCCTGCCGCTGGTGGCGGCCGCAGCGCATCTCGGCGAGCTGGAGTTGTTGTACCCGCAGCCCGCCGAGTCGGTGGGTTAGCCCGTCAGCTCAACGGCCGGTGGGGCATCAGGGCATTCGGCGGGATCTGGCCGAACTTGCCCGCCTGGTAGTCCTCCAGCGCCTGGATGAGCTCGGACTTCGAGTTCATCACGAACGGGCCGTAGTGGAAGACCGGTTCCCGGATCGGCTGACCGCCCAGCAGCAGAACCTCCATCGCGGGCCGGTTCGAGTCCTGAGTTCCCTCGGCCGACACCGTGATCCGGTCACCGGGGCCCAGCACCGCGAGCTGGCCCAGATGGATCGGGTGGCCGACCGGGCCTACGCTGCCGCGCCCGCTCAGCACGTACACCAGCGCGTTGAAATCACGGTTCCACGGCAGGTTGAGCTGCGCACCCGGTTCGATCGTGGCGTGCGCCAGGGTGATCGGGGTATGCGTCGCACCCGGGCCCTGCGCACCGTCGATCTCGCCGGCGATGATCCGGACCAAGGCTCCGCCGTCCTGAGAGGACAGCAGCTTGGCGTCAGGGCCCTCGATGGCCTGGTAACGCGGGGTTGCGAACTTGTCCTTCTTGGGCAGGTTCACCCACAGCTGGATGCCGTGGAAGGTGCCGCCGCTCTCGACGAGTTCGGCCGGCGGGGTCTCGATGTGCAGGATGCCGGATCCGGCGGTCATCCACTGGGTGGCGCCGTCGGTGATCAGGCCACCACCGCCGTGTGAATCCTGGTGGGCGAAACGGCCGTCGATCATGTAGGTGACGGTTTCGAACCCGCGGTGCGGGTGCCAATCGGTGCCCCGGGGCTCGCCGGGCTGGTATTCCACCTCACCCATCTGGTCCATGTGGACGAACGGGTCGAGGTCTGCGGCGCTGACTCCACCGAACGCACGCACGACGGGGAACCCCTCGCCTTCGAATCCGCGCGGGCCGGTCGTGATGGAGCGGACCGGGCGTTCGGTGTCCGACGCCTGAGCTGCCGCGATGCGGGGCAGGGTCAAGGTGTCTGCGGTGATGGCTGGCATCTCCTACCTCCAATTTGTAGTCTGATGCCAGGTATAACCGGACTGCGGTCCGATTATTCCTCAGGAATCTCTCCCCTGGTCAGGCGAGGGCCGCCAGGGCTGCCTCGCGGGCCTCGGCAGCCGACTCGGTGGCCAG
The DNA here is from genome assembly GCF_004762045.1 of Mycobacterium sp. DL99. Taxonomy (GTDB): domain Bacteria; phylum Actinomycetota; class Actinomycetes; order Mycobacteriales; family Mycobacteriaceae; genus Mycobacterium. The sequence continues at coordinate 77,582 of NZ_SJOM01000007.1, read as the reverse complement.
GACCGACTCGGCCGCGGAGCGACACTGTTGCAACGTCACCTGCGCAATCCGCGCGCCCACCGCGGCGATCGCCGCCGGCGCCATCGACAACGACGTCACCCCGAGCCCCACCAGGACGGCGGCCAACAATGGGTCCGCCGCGGCCTCACCGCACACTCCGACCGGCTTGCCCGCCACCGCTCCCGCCCGCGCGGCCAACCCCACGAGGGCCAGCACCGCGGGCTGCCACGGATCCGTGAGGGCGGCCAGGTCGGCCGACATCCGGTCGGCCGCCATCGTGTACTGCGCGAGGTCGTTGGTGCCGATCGACAGAAACTCGACGTGCTCGAGAATCTTGTCGGCCAACAGCGCCGCGGCGGGCACCTCGATCATCACGCCGGGGCTGAGCCCATGCGAACGCACTTTGGCGGCAAAGCTTTTCGCCTCGGCCGCGGTGGCGATCATGGGCGCCATCACCCACGGCTGCTGGCCGGTCGCCTTGGCGGCGGCGGCCACCGCCTCGAGCTGGTGCTCCAGCAGGCCTGGATTGCCCTCGGCGATCCGGATGCCACGCACGCCGAGTGCAGGGTTCGCCTCTTCGGGGTACCCGGCGAACTTCAGGGGCTTGTCCGAGCCCGCATCGAGCGTGCGGACCACGACTTTCTGCCCGGCGAAGGCCTCCAGGACCTCCCCGTAGATCTTGGCCTGTTCCGCCACGGTCGGCTCGGTGTCCCGATTCAGGAAGCACAACTCGGTGCGGAACAGCCCGACGCCTTCGGCAGGGGTTTCCCGCGCCGTCCTGGCGGCCGCGCCATCCTGCACGTTGGCCAGGATCGCGACGGCGTGACCGTCTGCCGTCGCACCGGGACCGGTCCACTCCCGGACCGCCTGGGCATCGCGTTGAGCGGCGGCCACCGCTTCGGCGGCAATGGATGGGTCCGGGTCAGTGGTCAGGGTGCCCGCGGTGCCGTCGAGCAGGACCATGGCGCCGGCGGTGACGGAATCGAGCCCGCTCACCGCCACGACGCACGGAATCCCCAGCTGACGGGCGATGATCGCGGTGTGGCTGGTCGGCCCGCCGAGCGTGGTGGCCAGCCCGACCACCAGCTGCGGGTCCAGCCCCGCGGTGTCGGCCGGCGCCAGGTCCTCAGCGCACAGGATGGATGGGATATCCGGCAGTGGCACACCAGGTTCCGGCAGTCCGGACAATTCGGCGATCACCCGGTCGCGGATATCGCGCAGATCGGTGACACGTTCAGCCATCAACCCGCCGATCTGCGTGAACAGGTCCACGAACTGGTCGACGGCCTCGGTCACGGCACGGACCGCGGGCGCCCCGGCGGCGATCCGTTTGTCGGCAGCCCCCAGCCAGGCCCGGTCCTGGGCCAGCGTCGCGGTGGCGGCGAGAACTTCTGAGGCGGCGCCCGTGGCATGCGCGGCCCGGTCTCGCAGCCGGGTCGCGACCTCCGTCGCCGCGGCGGCGAAACGCTCGGCCTCGGCCGGCCGGTCCGCCTCATCGACGTCGCCGTCAGGAACCTGAATCTCCGGAAGCCTGCTGACCCGGATCACAGGTGCGTACCGCACACCCGGGACCACCGGAACCCCACGGAAGACGGTGGGTGACGCCACCGACGATGTAGTGCCCATGTGAGACACATTACAAGAAAGCGTTGACAAGTCAACACAGTCAAGCGTAAAACAACACATATCAACATTTGATCGCGCTTGAACCCACACAAACGGAGGCTCATGTACGCCGAGGAGCGCCAGCAGGCCATCGCCGCGCTGGTGATGAGCAGGGGCCGCGCCTCAGTCGCCGAACTGGCGCAGACATACGACGTCACCACCGAGACCGTCCGCCGCGATCTGGCAGTGCTCGACAAAGCCGGCGTCGTACGCCGCGTCCACGGCGGAGCCGTACCGGCACGGACGCTGCACCTCGTCGAAGCCGGCGTCGGCGAACGCGACACCACCCGCGCCGCACAGAAAGACGCCATCGCCGCGGCCGCCGTCGACTTCTTCCCTCTCAGCGGTGCCAGCGTGCTGCTGGACGCGGGGACGACCACCGCCCGCGTCGCCTCCCAATTGCCGACGGATCGGGAACTCACCGTGGTGACCAACTCGGTCCCGATCGCCGGCTTGCTCGCCACGGTGCCGACCGTCACTCTGCAGTTGCTCGGTGGACGGGTCCGCGGCCTCACCCAGGCCGCCGTCGGCGAGCAGGTACTGCGCGTACTCGAAACCCTGCGGGTGGACGTCGCGTTCATCGGCACCAACGCCATCAGCGTGCGGCACGGACTGTCGACTCCCGACACCGAGGAAGCAGCGGTGAAGCGGGCCATGGTGCACGCTGCGAATTACGTCGTGGTCGTCGCAGACTCGTCGAAAGTCGGTGAAGAGGACTTTGTCAGCTTCGCCCCCATCGACAGCGTCGACACCCTGATCACCGACGACGAGATCTCCGACGCCGACCGAGCGCTGCTCACCGGGCACGGCGTCGAGGTGGTGATCGCATGATCATCACCGTCACCCCGAACCCGAGCCTGGACCGCACCGTCACCGTGGGATCGCCGTTGACGCGCGGAGCGGTGCAGCGCGTCGATTCCGTCACCGTCGAACCGGGCGGCAAGGGCATCAACGTGGCCCGTGCCTTGACCTTGGCCGGCGTCGCCGCCGAGGCCGTGCTGCCCGCGGGCGACTCTGATCCTCTTCTGAGCGCACTACGCGCCTACGGTGTGCCGTTCACCGGTGTATCCATTGCGGAGCCTGTCCGCACCAACCTGGCCATCACCGAATCCGACGGCACCACAACCAAACTCAATGAGCGTGGCGCTCTTGTGGATTCCGACGCGCTGGAGGCGTTGACCCGCTGCGTACTGGCCAAGGCGCAGGATGCGTCGTGGGTGGTGCTGTCCGGATCGCTGCCGCCCGGGATACCGCTCGACTGGTACGCGCAGGTGGTCTCGCTGCTGGCACCGCTCGACTGCCGGGTGGCCGTCGATACCTCCGAGGCACCGCTGGCCGCGCTGGCGGCCGCGTTCGAGGTGGCCGCGCCCGACCTGATCAAGCCCAATGCCGAAGAGCTGGCAGATCTGGCGGGAGTGCCGGCGGCTGATCTGGAAAGCGCTGTCGCCCAGGGTGATATGTCGGCGGTAGTGACGGCCGCTGTTGGTCTCGTCGCACGGGGTGTCGGTGCGGTGCTGGCAACGCTGGGAGCTGCCGGGGCGGTACTGGTCGACGGCAACGGCGCCTGGCTGGCCACGCCGCCGCCGATCGTTCCACGCAGCACCGTCGGTGCGGGCGACGCCTCATTGGCGGGCTACCTGCGCGCCGTCGTCGCCGGTGCCGAAGCCCCGCAGCGACTGCAGATGGCGGTCGCCTACGGCAGTGCCGCCGCCGCACTGCCCGGATCGGCCCTGCCCGGGCCCGACCAACTCGACCTCGACGCAGTCCGTACCCACCCCATGAAGGTGTCGCTATGAATCAACCGATCATCACCCCCGGTCTGGTCCTGCTCGATGTCGACGCGGGCAGCGACAAGGAGGCCGTCATCGCCCGTCTGGTCCGCGCACTCACCGAGGCGGGCCGCACCAGCGACACCGAAGGCCTGGTGGGCGCAGCGATGGCCCGTGAAGCCCAGTCGGCGACCGGCCTGCCCGGCGGGATCGCGATTCCACACTGCCGCTCGCCCTATGTCGACACCCCGACGATCGGCTTCGCGCGGCTCTCCCCCAAGGTCGACTTCGGCGCCCCGGACGGCTCGGCTGATCTGGTGTTCCTGATCGCCGCACCGGAATCCGGTGGGGCCGAACACATGAAGCTGCTGTCCAGCCTGGCCCGCGCATTGGTCCGCAAAGACTTCGTGGCGTCGCTGCGGGATGCCGCGAGCGTCGACGAGGTGGTGACGCTCGTCGACGATGTCGTGAACCCGGCGCCGGCCGCCCCTGCTGCTCCTGCCGCTGAGCCTGTCATTGAGCCCGCCAAGGCCGTGTCCATCGTCGCGATCACGGCCTGCCCCACCGGTATTGCCCACACCTACATGGCGGCCGATGCGCTCAAGCAGGCCGCCGAGACCGCCGGGGTCAACTTCACCGTCGAGACCCAGGGCTCGTCCGGCAGCACGCCCGTGTCCGCGGCCACCATTGCCGCGGCGGATGCCGTCATCTTCGCCACCGACGTCGGCGTCAAGGACAAGCAACGCTTTGCCGGCAAGCCCGTCATCGCCTCCGGCGTCAAACGCGCGATCAACGAACCTGACACGATGATCTCCGAAGCCATCAGTGCCGCAAGCGATCCCAACGCCCCTCGGGTGTCCGGCTCGGCCGGAGCTGCCTCCACCCCCGCCCCCGCCGGCGGTGTGGGCTGGGGAACTCGCATCCGGCAGATCCTGCTCACCGGCGTGAGCTACATGATCCCGTTCGTCGCGGCCGGCGGTCTGCTCATCGCGCTGGGCTTCCTGTTCGCCGGCTACGACATCGGCAACACCCCAGATGGCGCAGAACCACTGTCCTACGGAATGAACTCGCTGGGTCATCACATCGCCGTCACCAACACCCTGGCCGACCTGCCGCCCGGCGGCCTGACGCAGTATCTCGGGGCGGTGCTGTTCACGCTGGGCGGCCTGGCCTTCATGTTCCTGGTCCCCGCCCTGGCCGGATACATCTCGTTCGCGATCGCCGACCGGCCCGGTATCGCACCGGGTTTCACCGCGGGAGCCGTGGCCGTCTTCGTCGGCGGCGGGTTCATCGGCGGCATCGTCGGCGGCCTGATCGCCGGGTTCGCGGCGCATTGGATCAGTTCCTTCAAGGTGCCGCAGTGGTTCCGGGGACTCATGCCGGTGGTGGTGATCCCGCTCGGCGCGTCACTGATCGTCGGCCTGTTGATGTTCCTGCTGCTCGGGCGTCCGCTGGCCGCGCTGACCACCGGTTTGACCAACTGGCTCAGTGGCATGACCGGAACCTCGGTCGTGGTTCTCGGCGTCATCCTCGGGTTGATGATGTGCTTCGACCTCGGCGGGCCGGTCAACAAGGCGGCGTATGCATTCGCCACCGCGGGTCTCAACGTCGCCGACCCCGCCACGCTCCGCATCATGGCCGCGGTGATGGCCGCCGGCATGGTGCCGCCGCTCGCGATGGCGTTGGCCTCGACACTGCGGCCGGGACTGTTCACCGAACCGGAGCGCGAAAATGGCCGCGCGGCATGGCTTCTCGGAGCGTCATTCATCTCCGAAGGTGCCATCCCGTTCGCCGCGGCGGATCCCCTGCGTGTCATCCCGTCGATGATGCTCGGCGGCGCCGTCACCGGCGGGCTGATCATGGCCTTCGATGTCACGCTCAAGGCGCCGCACGGCGGCATCTTCGTGTTCTTCGCGATCGGCAACCTGCTGTGGTTCCTGGTCGCCCTGGCTACCGGCACCGTCGTCAGCGCCCTGGCTGTAGTTGCGGCCAAACAATTCGCCAAACCATCTGTCACCACGCCGGAAACCCCGGCGCTGGCCACCACCTAAGTCACAACCCCAAGGAGAAACAATGCCCAGCAAGACTGTCACCGTCGGTTCCGCGATCGGCCTGCACGCCCGCCCGGCCGCAATCATCGCCGAGGCCGTGGTCAACGCCGGAGTACCCGTCACCCTGTCCATGGACGGCGGTGAACCCGTCGACGCCGGCTCGGCCCTGATGATCATGACGCTGGGTGCCGGCAAGGGCGCTCAAGTGACCGTGGAATCCGACGACGCTGACACGTTGGCGACGGTGGCGGGGTTGGTGGAACAGGATTTGGACGCGTAAGGCCTACCGCTCGGAATGGCGGGCGATGAGTGCGAGTTCAGCCTCGCCGGCCTGCTCCGGGGTAGAAAACGGGACATTTGTCCCCACGAAGTCCCGAGCCTCACGGAAGTCCATGCCCTGCTCAACGAGCATGTTCACCGTGCCGACGTGCAGCACCGCTGTCGCACGTTTGGCGGCCACCCCGGCCACGAACCGGATTTCGTCGGCCAGCTGCGCCTCGGTCAGCGTGGTCACCTTTGGATCCAGGTCGACCTGCGCAACCGAGCCGTTGAGGTAGGCCGTGACAGAGACGGTGCCCGGCGGGTTCACTACCTGGACCACCGGAATCTGCTCTTCGTCTACGGGCTCATCTTCGCCATCGATCGCGCCGAAGCCGTCGTCCGCCACTTCCTCGACTTCGCGGCCGGAGTAGTCGTAGACCGCGTCCAGGCCGCCACCGTCATCGCTGCCAAGGTCCACCTCGTGCGCTGGGTAGTCCTGTAGGGCGCCGAGTCCTGAGGCATCGTCGAATACCGGGGTACCGATGTCGAGCGCGTCAAGGCCGTCGTTGTCGTCAGCGTCGTCCCAGTCGTCCGAACCGTGAGGCGTCATGCGTCAGTGATATCCCATTGCATTCCGCCGGTCGACAGTCGGTCATTGACATCCCCGCCTTGCCGGGTGCAACACTCGCTGCGGGCACAAAGCGTTATCAGCCTCACCTGGGCACCCTTATGATTGCCTGCGTGCAAATAGCCGGACGGCTTGAAGTGAGAAGATGCGTTGTCGAGCAGGCTGAGATTTGTTTGCTGAATGTGCATCAGCACACTGCAGGCATGTCCGATGTGATTGGGGGAGTGTGACGCGTGCAGCGCTTAGCCGTGATGCTGCTGGCAGTTCTGTTGGCCCTATTCAGTGCGCCGCCAGCGTTCGCGATCGATCCGCCGGCGATCGACGCCGCGGCCGTTCCACCTGATGAAACCGGCCCCGATCAGCCGACCGAGCAGCGCAAGATCTGCGCGGCGCCGACGGTCATGCCGAATTCGAACTTCGCTGACAAACCTTGGGCGGCCGACTACCTGAAGCTGGCCGAGGCGCAGAAGTTCGCAACCGGCGCTGGCGTAACTGTCGCGGTGATCGACACCGGGGTCAACGGTTCACCCCGGGTTCCGGCCGAGCCAGGCGGCGACTTCGTCGACGCCGCCGGCAACGGAATGTCCGACTGCGACGCCCACGGGACCCTGACCGCGTCGATCATCGCCGGACGCCCGTCCCCCACTGACGGATTCGTCGGTGTGGCCCCCGATGCGCGACTGATTTCGCTGCGGCAGACGTCGGTCGCGTTCCAGCCCAAGGGTTCGCGTCAGGATCCCAACGACCCCAACAGCACCCAGACCGCGGGTTCGATCCGCAGTTTGGCCCGCTCCGTGGTGCATGCGGCCAACCTGGGCGCGCAGGTGATCAACATCAGTGAGGCGGCCTGCTACAAGGTGACCCGCCGGATCGACGAGACCAGCCTGGGCGCCGCCATCAACTACGCGGTGAACGTCAAGGGCGCGGTGATCGTGGTGGCCGCCGGAAACACCGGCCAGGACTGCACCCAGAACCCGCCGCCGGATCAATCGCTGCCGGCCGATGCCCGCGGCTGGAAGGGCGTTCAGACGATCGTCAGCCCGGCCTGGTACGACCCGCTGGTACTCACCGTCGGCAGCGTCGGCCAGAACGGTCAGCCGAGCAACTTCTCGATGTCGGGCCCGTGGTTGGGCGCGGCGGCTCCCGGCGAGAACCTCACCGCGCTCGGCTACGAGGGCCAGCCCATCAACGCCACCCCCGGCGAGGACGGCCCGGTGCCGCTGAACGGCACGTCGTTCTCGGCCGCTTTCGTCTCCGGTCTGGCAGCGCTGGTCAAGCAGCGCTTCCCGGATCTGACCCCGGCCCAGGTCATCAATCGGATCACCGCCACCGCCCGCCATCCCGGCGGCGGCGTCGACAACTATGTCGGTGCCGGCGTGGTCGATCCAGTGGCCGCCCTGACGTGGGAGGTTCCCGAGGGTCCGGCCAAGGCGCCGTTCCGCGTCAAGGAAGTTCCGCCGCCGGTGTACATCCCGCCGCCAGACCGTGGCCCGATCACCGGTGTCGTGGTCGCCGGAGCCGCGCTGGCACTGATCCTCGGGATCGCTGCGATGACCCGACGCGCGTTGCGGCGGCGCCAGTGAATTTCCTGCGGCAGCATTTCGGTTTCCGATTCACCACGGGCCATGCCATCTGGGCGGCCACGCTGATCCCGGCATGCATCGCGGTGTGCCTGCACTTCAAGCTGCTGTGGCTCGGAATTACGCTGTCGGTGCTGATCGCGATCTTCTCGGTGCTCACCATCCGCGGGTACCGGCTCACCGGCTGGGTCAGAGCGATCTTTTCGTGGCGGCGGCGCCACCGCAGCACCCCCGATGTACCCTCGGAGCCTGCCGTCGGGGCCACCGTCATGCCGGGGGATCACGTCGCCGTGCGCTGGCAGGGTAACTACCTGGTCGCGGTAATCGAGTTGATACCAAGGGCTTTCACCCCGACGGTGATCGTCAACGGCGGTGCCGTCTCCGACGACACCGTCAGCACCAAGCTGGTCGAGAAGCTTTTGGCGGCGTACTGCCCCGACCTGGAGGCCGACATCGTCTCCGCCGGCTATCGGGTCGGTAAGACCGCTCCCGCGAGCCTGGTCGCCCTCTACGAGCAGGTGGTGGGCCCGTACCCGGCACCGGCCAACCGGCGGACCTGGATTGTGGTCCGGGCCAACCCGGAGGAGACCCGGCGCTCGGCCCAACGACGCGACAGCGGAGTGTCCGGCCTGGCCCGGTACCTGGTGGCCTCGGCCACCCGTATCGCAGACCAGTTGGCCAGCAACGGGATTGACGCGCAGTGCTCGCGCAGCTTCGACGATTTCGATAAGGCCACCGAGATCTCCTTCGAAAAGGAGACCTGGTCGGTGATCAAGGGCCGCAGCACCTTTACCGCGGCCTATAACGCTCCCGGCGGCCCGGACGTCTGGTGGTCGGCGCGGGCCGACCACACCACCACCTGCGTGCGGGTCCGTCCCGGGGCGGCACCGACGTCAACGGTGTTGTTGACGACGTTGTCCAATCCGACTACGCCGCGAGGGTTTTCCTGCCTGTACGGCGGCCAGCGGGCGGCCCTTCAGGGCCTCACGCCGGTCACCGACAAGCACTACGACCTGCCGATCGGCTCTGCCGGGGTGCTCGTCGGTGAGACGTCGGACCGCTACCCGGTGTACATGCCGTTCGACAACGTCGACGTCAGCATCAACCTCGGCGACGCCCGACTGTTCACCCAGTTCGTCATCCGCTCCGCCGCATCCGGCGCCGTGGTGACCCTCGGGCCGCAGTTCCGCGAGTTCGCCACGATGATCAACGGGCGCGTCGGTCGGGTGCCGCGCGTCGCGTGGCCGAACGCCACGACCTACCTGGGCCCGCATCAGGGCGTCGGCCGAGTGATCATGCGGCCCAACTTCATTGACACACCACGACACCGGCAGCTGCCGATCACGTTGATCAATCCGCGTGAAGAGAGCCGCTACCAGATGGCGCTGGAGCAATGACATCAAGCTTCCTGGGAGAGGGGTCCCAGAAAGGTCGGGAGGAAAAGTCATGACAGAGGAGATGCATCCGCAGGTCGCTGCGGTCCTGCGCCAAGCCCAGCAGTTGCAGTCACTCATGGATGACCAGCTGCACAAGATGAACACCGAAACGTTCACGGCGGCAGACGAAGCCAAGAGTGTCGAAGTCACCCTCAACGGTCATCATCATCTGATAGACGTGTACATCAAGGACGGATTGCTGCGGTTGGGCGCCCAGGCCGTCGAGCAGCGCCTCAACGAAGCGATCCGAAAGGCAACAGGCGCCGCGACCGCCTCCATCACAGCAGACCGGGAACGGCTCGATGCGATGGTCGCAGAGTTGACCGCCGACGGGTCACAACCAGGCTGAGGTCCACGGAGTCGTCGTAGAAGTCAGCCCACACATCCGCGGGCGCAGAGGAGAGATATGGAGAATTTCGCCAGACGATTTGGCATAACACTCGGCGCCATTCTGGCGGCGATATGCGGCATCTGGGCATTCATCGCGATCAAACACTTGAACTTCATTACCGCGGTGATCGCGGTTGGGCTAACGGTCACCTGGCTGTTTGTGGCCACCCAGTTGGCGGCCTCGAAAACCGCTGTGATCCAAGCCGCGTTCGATGAATCGGGGATGCTATTACGCCCGGATAGTCGCATAGAGGCGACCCAGCGGAGATCGTACGCCGCCCTGGCACTGTCAGGGTTGTCGATGTTCATTGCATGGATAACCGGCTGGCTCTACCTACCACTACCCGATGGAGTGGGCCAAGTCTTCCCCATCGCCTTCGGCGCCACTGGCCTCGTTGCGGGATGGTTCTGGTTTGTTTTCAAGCGCCAGGGGGGTACTAGCTACCTGCTACTCACTCCCGAGGAGTTCGAGTTTCCCAATCTCGGTTCATTGAACTCAGGAAAGTGGGACGACATTGCCTCGGTGACCGACGAGCTCCCCACCGAGGAACGCTTCTGGACCCCCATGGTGATCACCATGCAGGACGGTTCGATACTCGCGATGGACTCGCCGGGCAGCTACACCCCCAAGGGCACTGCCCTCATCGAATTGGTGCGGTTCTATTGGCGCCACCCCGAGCAACGAAACGAGCTCACCGACGGACGCGCGCTGGACCGGATTCACGAAATGGAACCACAGCGCAGTCCCCGCACCAAGCCCTGACCGATACTAGCTTTGTGCTCGGTACACAATTTTGATGCGCTCGAGGCACAAATGACGGTGTTAGGGTCATCGGAGCCAACCCATCGATCACCGAGCTGGGGCACAGCCCACGGCATCATCCGAAACGGAATAATTCATGGGCACCTTCAATGTTCTGAATGCGCTGTACATGGACAGCAATTACCTTTACGGCACCGCGGACCACGCCAACGGAATGAAATCCAGCGTCCCATGGGGAATGGCCGGCGTTGCCAGCGATTTCACCGGGATGATGCAGACTGTTGCATCCTTCGGTCCGGCCAAATTTGCAGCCGCTGCAAGTACGCCGATCATCAACGGCGGTCTGATCATGCTGACCGTGGCCAGCAACACGCTCGGATTTGGCCGACCGGAGGATGGTGAACGGTTCCGTCGAGGCGCCGAAGATTTCGGCGACACTTTCCTAAGACTGTATGCCGCAACTTCTCCGCCGGATTGGGAGGGTGAAGCGTCCGACGCTTACGGCGCCAGAAATAGTGAGCAGCAAGAGCGGGCAGCCAAGATGGCCGAGTACGACACCGCAATCAAAAAGGTGCTAGCCACAGAGGCCGGACAGGTCGAAAGCGCACGCGATTTTGTCTCGAAACGCCAGACAGCGCTCGCCCTATGCGTTCCAGCGGCTATTTTCATGAAGTTCATGGGACCGGGCGGACCAGCCGCATCCTTGGCTTTCGAAGCAGCCTCAGTGATGGCGACGGTGCCGCTCGCAATGGATCGAGTGGAGAACACGGTCTACCAAGCGAAAGAGAATGCTGCCCAAATTGACAAGGTCACGCACGACTACGACGCATTGACATCAACGGCAGAAATACCCGGCGGCGGTTTTGGCCCCGCACCGAGATAATTTCATCCCTGCGTTCCGACACAAGTAAGGCATCGCTATGACACAGCCTGATCTGAAAGTCTCCGACGATATCCGCTCCAAGGGCGATGTTCACGACCGGGTGGCGGACAGAATTGAAAAGGCCAAGTCGGCACCCGACGGGGCATCAGCCCATGTCTTCCAAAGCCACGGCCTGGTGTGCTCCGCAACCGCGATTGCACTGCAGTCGGCAGAAGCTTCACGCCGCGAAGCAGCTGGAAAGATGCACCTGATTTCGACTGACCTCGCCGTCAAGCTCAGGGCGGCGGCCACCGACTACCACGGCACCGACCAGCACGAGGCGGGCAATCTCAACGGCCAGATGCACCCCCGTTAAGCCGGATTCGCCTCGTTGCCAAGAACTTCCGCACAGCGTTGGTCAGGCGCACCTCATGCATAGAACATGTCGATACCAGGTCCGCCACATCGCGTTCACGGCGCGCGTCCCCCTCACCGTACAAACCACGCGCTAGTTCGCGCGTAATGGTTGGAATCAACGAAACCATTTAGGAACAAGAAATCGCCGACTGGTGCCGTCGGCGATTTCTTGGGCTATCGCGGGGGTCCAGCCCGTCGCCCTTCCCGCCGTGTGCGGGTCCGGATAAATAACCCGCGAGCCCGCACACGGGGCCACAGCGACTGGCGGTGGCGCTACTTCTTGGTGTCCTTCGCATCCGGGCGGGCACGACGGCCAATAACCGCCTCGGTGTACGCACGGTCTTCCTTGTAGAGGTCCTCGTCCTCGGACAGGTTGGGGTTGCGGCGCTTCTCCTTGCCCTGGCCCTGGCCGTGGCCGCCGCCCATACCACCCATACCGCCACCCATACCGCCGGCACCGGCACCGCCCGGCGCGCCGGGGACTCCGCCGCCACCGCCTCGGGCGCCAGCCGGGGAAGCCGCAACGGTTTCAGCTCCAACGGCAGGGCCGAGAGGCCCGGCGGGCATACCGCCGCCACCGCCACCCATACCGCCACCACCGGCGCCGGCGCTGGCCGGCTTGAGGCTGGGTTCACCGAGGCCCGGCATCTCCGGCATGCCGTCGGTTCCCTTCGGAAGGCCACTAGGCATTCCCCCGGAAGGTGCGCCACCGCCCGACGGGGAGCCACCGCTCGGTGAGCCGCCACCACTGGGAGAACCCCCACCCGACCCCTGGTCGGCGGACGGATCAGCGCTGGCAGGCGACATTGACGGCGTTTCAGGCATCTTGGGCGTTTCAGGCATCTCGGGAGCACCACCAGGGCTTCCACCAGGGCTTCCACCGGGGCTGCCGCCTGGGCTTCCAGGCGTGCCGGTGTCCGGGACCGCCACGGGTGCCTCACCATCACCTACCGCCGGAAGCTCCTTGTTGATCGTTGGGGGATAACGCGGCGCAATCTCCGTCAGATACACGTTCGCGTAGTGGTCTAATGCGTCGTTGGATTCCCTCTGCAGCCTGTCCCATTCGTCGCCACGGGTTTTCGCATCCTTCCAGCTATTTTCCCGGTCCTTTTGGCGGAAAAGGTTTACGTCTTCCATTGTGGGATGCTCGGAGACAAGCTTGTCATGCGCGTCAACGAATGTGGTGGCCTCGTGGCTCAGCTTGCCGCATTCAGCGCTCATTTCTTTCCACCAAGTGGTCAAGTCTTTCGCGGAGGCGTCGCACGCCTCCGCCGCGGGACCATGCCAACCCTGGACAGTTTTCGCGTAGATATCGCCGTGCATCGCCACGACAGGAACGTACTTGTCCCACTGATCTCTAAACCACTTAAGTGAGCCCGCCTGAGGATCGTGACCCTGATGTATTTTCTCCGCGATTATGTCCCAATTGTCATCGTCCTTGGCCCCCTCCTTGAGAAAGACCTCGCCCGAAATCGGCAATGAATCGGGAATCAACGTCCGGTCAGGAATCGCAGTCTCAACCTGTGGCGGTGCAGCACCATCGCTCATCTGGCTGTTCAGCGCTGCCGTTTTCTGCTCTTGGATCGTTTTGTAAGCACCCGCGGCAGCTCGCAGAGCGCCCCCAATCCGGGCTCCCTCTCGCTCCCCAGCCTTCAGGGTCGACGCTAGTCTTACGCTAGACGCCCTGAGTTGGCCCAACAGCTTGCTGGTGATAAGCAGCGCATCCGGCGGATCCGTCCGATCCGGCGGCGACTTGGGCAGAGGCGTTTCGTATTCGCCGGCTGTGCTCTCCAGCCCCTCCGTCGTGTACCGCAATTGATCGCCCGACCCAGGTACACCCATTTCAAACCATCCTCTCTACGTCCGCGAGGCCAACGTTGATGGCCACCGAAACGCGCAGCAAACGAAGCTAGCTCGTCTATGAACGGCCTGCTCATGTTTCCCGCGCGCCTTTTTATGTCCCGGAGGCAATCCTAATTGCGGGCCACATGTGCAGATTCCGCTAATTCTTTCCTGTCATCCCGTTGGTTGTTACGAATCCTGGTTACTCGGCGCCGTTTCCTGCTCCACGAGGGCGTCGGCAATCAGTTGTCCAACGTGCTGCCAATACACGAAGTCACTGACGAACCGGCGTTGATCTTCGGCCTGTGTCGCAATGTGGGCAGCATAAATCGCCTGTTCCTGAGCATGCACGGCGTACTCCAAAAGTGCCTGCAGATGTTGTTCATTCTTCTTGGCAGAACGGCTCATCAACGGTTCCCACACCTTGTACCACAACGTGGTCCGTCGATCCTCGGGTTGCGCAGTATCAACCGGTGCCGGTGGCAGCACGTTCACTAGATCCCCATCGCTGATCCGCATCAGTTGGGACCCCGCCTGCGGAGCAATCACCTGCAGACGATCGCGACCAACCATCTTGCCGCTCGAAGGGATGTCCTCGGGGGCCAGCACTTCATGGTGCACACCAGCATCGGAGTTCTTGAGCTGGTCCTCGGTCGCGATCACTGCTCGCAGTTCCGTGCCGTGGTGGTGGGCCCAACGGTGCAGTGCCGCGACCGGTTGAGTTACGCAACTCGCACGCTCCGCCGGCGACATCGACTCATCCGCCGAAGCCATCTTGACCTGCTCAGGCAGCCGAACGTGCTCAGGGATGTACGCCAACCCGTAGTTATTGGCCACCACGATACTGCCGTCCACGGTGACGGCAGTCACCCAGAAGAACTTGTAATCAGCGGGACTGACCATATCGGGGGCATTGAGCGCAGCCGCAATCCTGCGTGCCAACACCAACGGATCCGAGCCTGACCGCTTGGCCGCATTCTGGGCAGCATCTCGCTCGGCCCGCGCAGCCGATACCGGAATGGGCGCCACCTGCGCACCGCCAGCGATATTGGCCGGCTGGGCCGGGGGCGGTGCGACTGCGGGCGGCGGCGCCACTGGCGCGGCCGGAGGTGCGGTCGGCGGAGGTCCGAGCGGCATCGACGGCATTCCGCCACCCATGCCCATCGAACCGCCCGCCGGAGGCCCCTGCACCGGTGCCGCAGGGGCCTGCGCGCCACTCAGTGAAGTCGGCGCCGCATGGGTACTCGCTGGTGCCATCGCATCGCTTGCCGGAACCGTGGGGGCCGGCGCCAAAGGCGGTGCGCCAGTAGAAGCGGCATGAACCGGTGTCCCTGCCGAATCCGCGAACCCCTTCGAGAAGGCCTGCAACGGATCTGTCGGTGCCCCACCGACTGGTGCTTGGCCTGCTGCCGGCGACGCGCTCGCAGCTTGTTCCGCGCCACTGCCACCTAAGCCACCGCTCAACGGGCTAGGGGCACCTGAAGCGCCAGTGGCTCCGGTACCCGCGCCTGACAGGTTGGGCGCACCACCTGATGGCGCTGAAGGGGTAGGCGGCGGAGAGGTCAAGGGTGACGACGGTGGTGTGGGTGCGGCCTTGCCTGGATTAACAGGTTGTGTTGGCGGCTGGACCACCGGAACGCCTACAGGCGTTTCACCCTTAGGAGCGTTGCTGAACAAACCCGTGTCGATCTCGGGTACAGCCGCCGACTCGGCACCTTCCGCGGGAGCTTCGGGAGGGTTAGGCACCCCGCCCTTGGGTGTGTTGCCGAACAGACCTGCGTCGATCTCGGGTACGGCCGACTCGGCACCTTCCGCGGGAGGACTAGCGAATCCACCCTTAGAACCACCGCTGAACGACGTATTGCTGAACAGCAATGCTGGCTTATCTTTCGAACCCGCGTTACCGCCTTCGCCTTCGGCGGCATGGCCGTCAGCATCTTCCTTGATTTGGAATTCCTCTTTGCCGTATTTCGGCGGGTCAGGAGAAACACCATCTTTACCCAGGGCGGTGTCAGCGCCCCATTGAACAATTGACTTGTTCAGCTCATAGGCCTTGTCTTGGATTTTGCCGACAGCCCCGTCGGTGTTCTCACCCTTCGCGGCGGAAACCGTATCGTCAATGACCTCAACCGCTGTTTCGACGGTATTGACGATCGCGTCCTTCACTCTGCCAATTAGCCCTAGAGCTTCTCCGCACCATCCTGTGGCCTTGGTGAGTTGCTGCTCATGGGCCTCCATAGCCTTTGTGTGGGTGTCGACCTTGATATTCGCGGCAGTTGCAGAGACGCCGGCCCACGTGTTCTCACTCTTGAGATACGACTGACCAGATTGCCAACCTTCCTTAGCTCCAGTCAGCTCTCTATGTATGCCACCCAAAGCGGTCTGACGGTTGCTGAATACTGACTCATCCGTCTCCGGCCACGCCCCAGCTCCTACCATCTTGTCGCGATAACCGCCGGAAGGCTTCTTCGGTCCTTCGGTACCCATCATGATGGTGACTTACATGCCCAGTTTACCAATCGCACGAGATTGGTCGCAGTTAGTTCCAAATAGGCGTCAGCGGCGGTATAGCCAGGGAGCGCAATAACAAATGCGCGCCGATACTGCGCTGCCAAAATAGCTATATCTTCCAGCTCCGGATTGCCGCTTTGTCGACCTAAACGCTCTATTTCATCCGCGCTCGCCGTCATGATCGGGGCCACGGCATCGTTTACCGACTTCTGCTCCGGGCTCCATTCTTTGGCCGGTATGTTTTTATCAATCGATCTCCATGATTTCGTGTCATCATCAAATTTCGAAACTAGCGCGTCCCAATCGCTACATGTCGGGTTGGACTCTGCGAGGAATCTCGCGGGCGCGGAGGCCTCTTGGGGCGCGGCAACTTTCGTAGGTCCAGGCACTGCCTCTACCAGTGGGGCGACTGCCTGCGCAGAACGGTATCGAATTGCTGCACAAATATTCACCAGGCCACTACCGGCGCCGTTCGACGCTGCCACCAGATTATCGTCGTCAGCCGTATAGGATTGAATACGTTCAACAAATGCTCGCGTGTATGCAATAAACTGCCCGTACAGTGCGCGCATTACCCGGTGCGGCGTCTTCTTAACCAAATTTGCGGTTTGATCACCCGCCTCGGTCATCGCTTTTCCGACGCTTTCGTACATGCCGCGCTGTTCTGACGTCCATGAACTCGCGGGGATGTTGAAATCCCGATCGTCCCAGTTAACAGACTTGGCCGCTGACGCGTATTCATTGGCGATGCTATTCCACGCATCACAGGTGGGATCATCGGTGATGATGCCGGCAGGTCCGGTGTCGTCGGCGCTCGCAAATACGGATTTGGAGCCCTCGGGCCCGGCATTCGACGGACCATTTCCGCCACTATCGGGCTTGACGACGAGCACCGTGATGACGACGGCCAATGCGATCGCCAGCACCAGAGCAAGTCCGCCGAGGATCCATTTGGTTTTTCGGCCACCGTTGGGCGGCGGCGGGGGGCCGCCAGCCCACTGTTGTTGCGGACCCCACGGCGGCGGACCACCCGGCGGCGGGCCGGCCTGGCCACCGGGCTGCTGCCACGGTTGCGGCGCACCACCGCCAGGCTGACCGCCACCACCCATCGGCGGTTGCTGCCCAAACGAACCCGGCGGGGGAGGCAAACTCATTGGCACACCTTTGACTCAGTCACGGATACGGTCACAACACAATCGCAGGATCAGAGGGTGCTCGTCGCGGTCCGGCCGCGACTGGCGGTGACGCAGCGTCCGGCGTCGGCGTACCGGGTACAGGGGCGGGTTGCGCCGCGGGCGGCGAAGACACGGGCGCGTGTTCGGAGGGCCCGGAAGCTGCGGCGCCGTCGTCGCGTTCAGCTTCTTCTTCGCGTTTCTGGCGCTCGGCCTCGTCTTTGTCGCGCGCTTCCTTTTCTTCGCGTTCTTCACGCTCGGTTGCCTTGTCGGCCTCCGTCGACCCGCCGCCAGGCTTGCCCGCCGCGGCGTCGGCGCCTTGGCCCATTCCGCCGGTCATCTGGCCGATCTGCTGCACACCCTGCATGACTGCCTGCGGTATCTGGCCGGCCATCTGAGCCATCTGCATCGGAACTTGGGCGGTCATCTGTGCCATCTGCATCGGCATCTGCATCATCTGCTGCAGCTGCTGCAATCCCTCTGCGCCACCACCGGCACCGGATCCGCTGGCTGTGCCCGCAGCACCGCCCAGCCCCGTCGCCTGTACCTGCTCGGCGATCTGCTGATCGGTCTGCTCATATTTGTCGGCGGCAGTCTGAATATTCCGGGCCGTGGCCTGCGCGTCAGCCTTGGTTCGGCCGACACCATCGATGAACGGCGCCTCGACCTGCTGCGTCCGGGTTGCCAACGCTTCGGACATCGGATCCGTGCCCTGTGCGGTAAATCGGTCCGGCGGCGCGGGAATCGCGCCAGCACTGGATTCCATCGATGCGCCCTGCGTCCGCACCTCAGTCGGATTGACCTTCAATCCACTCATCGGCATCCCCAATCGCCCGGTACACCAACCGCATCCGACAGCAGGCCGGCATTCTCATCACGGCCAGCGACCGCTACCACCGACAACGAGGCGGCGTGCACGTCACGCTTTGAAATCGAGCGGGGCTCAGCGCTGATCTTGCGGTGTCCTGGTGACGACCCTCGGCCGATCAACTCGCCAAACTCCCCCGCAGCGCGCGAACCCCGGCTCACCAGCCCAGACACGCCCATAATGTGGTCCCCTCCACCAAATAGCTCAGCAAAAGACTACCTGAGGTGCGAGTACCCCGAATACGCAAAATCTGGGTCGCCCGCCTCTGCGGCCAGAGGTCGCGATGCTCGCCCGGCGACCCGAAATCTGCACCGCATCGGTGTTCACACCATCAGCCCGTGCCACAAACTTCAGAGACGAAACCACGACAACGTCCAGTTCGGGTTCACGATCGCTACTGCGCGCGATCCCGCTACCCCATCGGCTTGTCGTCAACCTTGACATCGAACTTGACGTTTTCCCCGTCAACCGAGGTGGCGGTGACCGTCACCCCATACTTCGTGCTGCCGCCAGCGGTCAGCACGCATTTCTGAGTGGCGTCGACCTTGGCCGGCAGGGTGCCATCGCACACCACCGAATCCGCCTTCTCCCCGACCTGGGCTTCCAACTTCTCCTTGACCGTCTTTGCCAACTGCTCTTTGCCGATCCCCGCGCTAGTGCCAGCTTCGATGTGAGCCGAACATGCTCCGAGTACACCTGCCGCGACCACGAATGCTGCAGCAATACCCACGCGCATGTTTGACGTCATTTTCATTCTGATTCGCTCCCCCGGAGTCATTCGCCGGTTCCGCACCGCCGCGGGACCTATTGGCCAGCAGCCTAACCCGAGATCACACAACGCAAGCGCGGAAATTCAGGACAACGGCTGCCCCGAAAACGCCCGTTACGTCACCGAATTCGCGCCAATCAACCTCAGCTGACGAACAGCTCCGCCGGTGCAGGGTATTCCTGGGCCCACTCGGCCCGCTCCGGCGCGGTAGGCCCCACCGCGCTGGTCACCAAATCCCAACCGCCGCTTTGATTTGACCGGAACAGTCCTTCACAGCGTTTCGAGGCGCCACCGTTTGCCGCCACGTCGGCCATCGGAGTTCCGGCCTGGTCGAACGGGCTCCCGTCGGGGTCCTTGAACTAGGCACACAAGAACGCCCAGCCGTTCGACGCATTGACGGTCTGCACCACAAATTGAGCGGGCTTACCCAGTTGGCCATTGTCAGTGGCCGCAGCCTCCAGAATGGCCTCGCCCTGAGGCGAACTCTGAATTCCGTCGTGTAATTGCGTAATTGCTGAGCCGCCGGCGACGGGTCATCATGGCCCGACGGTACCGCTGCCGGCGCCAACCGAACCGAGATCCGCTCTGGTAGGTGGTGGCGTCGGCTGCTAAAGCCCGTCGGCCCCTAAACCTCAGTGCAACCGCAGGTTTCGCAGCAGGTCGTACACGCCGGCGATCCACAGCAGCAGTGGAATCACCGCGGCGATGGCGGCTCCATCGGTCAGCTCCAGAATCCGCTTGGTCACCGGTGACACCCGGCGCACGCCGTCGGTGGCCCCCACCGCGATCACCGCGACCAGACCCACCGCGGTGTAGATCGCCAGCACCAACCAGGCGCTACCCGGATTCCACAGGCACAGGCGCACCATCACGCCGGTCGGCACCGCGATCGCCGCCGCGAGCAGTGCCCAGGAGCACCACCGCTCGGCATAAAGCCGCGATCGGAAGCCACAGATCACGGCCACCAGTAAGGCCACGATCATGCTGTGCACGAAGAAATGCCCCTGCACCACAACCGCAATGGCACCCACCGACAGCACCAGCGCGCCGGCCGAGAGGAATCCGATCAACAGTTGACTGGTCAGCTGGCTGCGCTCTTGCAGCCGTGCAGCCGATTCCGGCACCGAAGCGATGATCGCCTTCCACGTGGGTGAAGCGTCGTCGACCTCGTCCGGCGTGACGACCGGGTCGAGCAGCTCGTCGTTGGACACCGACTCACCGGGCGCCGGAATCGGTGGCAGGGCGATACGGGCAACGGCGACAGTGAGTTTGGCGGCATTGGTCACCACGATCAATCCGAACGCGATGGCACCGGCCGGCACCCAGCTGGCTCCGCCGTACCCGACCGTGATCGCCGCGCCGGTGATCGCAATCGCCAAGATCGCGACGAATGAAGCCGCATCGGCGCGACGGCGCGGCCCACCGCGGGTTGCCAACGTCACCAAAAGCACCACCGCGCCTGCACCGGCGAGTTGTGGCGCACCAAGGGAATCCGCGTCATAGGGCAACGGCACGGCCAGCGCTGCGGCACCGCCCAACACGATCGTAGCGGCCAGTAGCAGGCTCTCGGCCAGATCCAGGTTCTCGTAACGGCTCTGGGCAGCGAAGCTGCCGCCGAGCAGGCCCAGGCCGAACAACCCCAGCGCCACCGCCCACCACCAGCCCTGGCCGGCGCCACTCGAGGACACCAACGACATCGCGGTGATTGCCGCGGCCACCACCGGGATCGCCACGCCGACAAAGCGATTCAATGCGGTGCGGTCGAACACCGGTGATTCGTCGAGCACGGCGATCGCGTCGATCACGTCCTCGACCAGCGGGCGATACCGCTCGGTACGGCTGACCGAAACGAGCGTCAGCAATGATCCGTCGACCACTCCGGCATCATCCAGAGATTCGTCGGCCTTCAACGGCGGCGCGCCCGGGCGGGCGAACGCCCACATGCCCTGCTCGGAGAAGTCGAAACCCGCGAGGGTGTCCTTCGGCGTATCCTCGAGCAAATCGCCCAGCACACTGACGGTTTCGTCGATATAGGTCTCGATGGGCGCGGCGGCCGGCAGCACCAGATCCGTCATCCGTTTACCGGTGAGGATCGTGACCCTGGTGGTGGACGGCTTGTTCGGCGTCGAGCTCGATGTATCAGCGGTTGCTGCTGTCGCGGTCAACGGCGTTCAAGCCTGTCGAAATCGTCGGACAGGGCAGCGGCCAGCTCGGTGATACGGCGCTGGTAAGTGTCACTGAGCAACTCGAGTTGAATCTCGGTGCCCGCGGCGATGTGCTTGTCGTACGGCAGCACGATGACACGACCCGGGGGTACGTGGCGCTCGAACTGCTGCACCAGATCCTCGATGTCGACGTTGGGCTTACCCGGCGTGACGTGGTTGATGACGACGCAGGACCGGCCGAGCAGATCCTGATATCCGTTCTGGCGCAGCCAGTCCATCGTGATGGCGGCCTGCCGGGCCCCGTCGATCGAGGCGCTGGCCACGATGACCATGCCCGACACGGTGGACAACACACCGCGGGAGGCCTTCTGGAACAGGCCGGCGCCGCAGTCGGCGAGAACCAAGTTGTAGTAGCGCGACACCACGGAGGTGGCGCCCTTCCAGTCGTCGTCGTTGAACTCGCGCTGCGCGCCGCTGTAGTCCTCGGAGGACAGCACTTCGAGGTTGGACCCGTTCATGCTCGTGTAGGCGCGAATGTCGTTGTAACGCGACAGTTCCTGGTCGGCCAGCAGATCGTTGATCGTCGCCGCGGACTGCCGTCCGGCACGGTCGGCCAGATTGCCGCCGTCGGGGTCGGCGTCGATCGCCAGGATGCGGTCACCGCGGACCTTGGCCATCGCCGACCCGAGTGCAACCGTAACTGCGGTCTTGCCGACGCCGCCCTTCAGACCGAACACACCGATCTGGTACGAGTCACGGGCATTGCGCCGAATTCGGCCGTGCAATTCAAGTTCATAGATCTCATCGGGCGACAGGCCGAGGTTGATCCGCGTCGTGAGATACAGCCAGTGCCGCCATCCGCGCTGGGACGGAGCCTTCACCCCGGTCTTGACCCCGACGTGCGACAACGCGTCGATCGCGCGGTGGTTGCCCATCGTGGCGGCCGAGGTGGGGCCGGGCGCGGCTGGGGTCGGGATGGCCTGCCCCGCTCGCCACTGGCCACTGACCTCGGGATCGAGATCGGCGAACTGCGACGGCGCCGGGCCGGGCGCGACGCGCGGGGCCGGACCGGGCATGGCGCGGGCCTGCTCGTGCCGTGCGCCCTGGCCGAACTGCTGCTGCTGCGGGGCCCGCAGCATCGAGTTCTGCGGCCACTGCGGCGCGCTCGCCGGCGGCGGCGGCATCGGCGCAGGCATCTGCGGAGTGGTCTCCGCATGCCGCGGCTGCGCGGCGGCCTGAGTTTGGGTTGCCGCCGTGGGGGCCACGGGAAGGTCCGTGGAACTGGTTTCCCCGACCGGGACCGGCGGTGGCGGCGCGGCCGCGGCGGCCTTCAGAATGGCATCTCTGTCCACGATTGCGGTGGCGTCGTCGACCGGTTTACCCGGTTCCGACGAGTGAAAGAGCCGGTCATAGTCGGCCGACATGGGGACCCCTCAGATAGTCAAAACAGATGGTTAGATCTTTACACCCAAGCACAATTGGTGGGCGGGTTCGGGCCATCATCAGATAGTCCGAACACCCGCCCACCAAAGCATGCTTGTTGCCGCGTAGTACTAGGCAAACATCCCCGAGACGCCGGCCTCGGTCTGGGCCATGGTCTGCCCCGCTTCGCTGATGGTCTGCGCGAGGTTCTGCAGCGCCTGGTTCAGCTCGTTGGAGGTGCTGTCCCAACGGGTCTGAACGGCCTGGTAGGCCTCCGAACCCGAGCCGCCCCACGCCGAGGCGAGCGAAGCCAGCGAACCCTTGCCCTCGTCCAGCAGGCCGGCGGTGGTGCCGACGGCGCCCTGGATCTCACTGGCTCCGCCTTCGATGCCTGCGAAGTTCCAAACCTGTTCTGTCATGTCTTGTTTCCTTTTCTTGTGGTCAGCTAGGTCAGATTTGCATCGACGAGGCCAGGTTGCCGGCCTGATCGTCATCGGTGCTGGAGTACTGGGTACCCGAGGTGTGGATGTTGGTCGAGATCTCGTTCAGCTCCTGGATCTGCTTGTCAGCAGCCTCGTGGAACCGCATCAGCGCCGACTGAGCAGCCGTACCGGCCTGACCCTGCATCTGGGCAGCCAAGGTGCCACCGGTCGACTCGACCTGAGCGATGACGCTCTTGAGCTCACCCGAGATGCGCTCGAAATTAGCAGCCTCCTTGGCGAGGACGGCGGCATCTGTATTCATCTGTGCCATGTTGGATTCCCCTTATTTTTCCTTTGTCCTCACCAGAGAAAATTGGCGAGTCCTCCGGCCGGGTGGCCGGAAAGTCTGTGTGGCGGACGACTACCAGTCGTCGTCCCCGTCTTCTGTTTGGTCGTACGTGAGTGCTGTCGGCGCGATCAATCCGTCCTTGGCGGCGACGCTCTCTTCCTTGTTCTTGGCAGCGTGCACCGGTGCCCCGCCGCCGCCACCGGCGCCGCTACCCACCGGCGCCATCGGACCTGCGG
Organism: Mycobacterium sp. DL99; assembly: GCF_004762045.1. Lineage (GTDB taxonomy): Bacteria > Actinomycetota > Actinomycetes > Mycobacteriales > Mycobacteriaceae > Mycobacterium. Next base: position 54,004 of record NZ_SJOM01000007.1, on the reverse strand, counting down.
CGCCCGCGGCCGAGGCAAACGCGGCCGGCTTGGCCTCCCCGCTGATGCCCAACATGCTGGACAACAGCGCTGTACGCGGCGGAGATCCGAGTGCACCCGGCAGCGACGCCGCGCGCACCAGGCCCGCGCCAGAACTCGGGCCCGTACCCCCGGCCAGCGGGTGGTTCGAGAAGGGCGACGCCCCCATCAGCCCCATCTGCATGCCCTTGTCACCGCCGCCCATGCCGGCGAACTGACTGACCATCTGCGTCACCTGCTGCAACGGCTGCGTCATCGCCTGCATCGGGCTTTGGAGCATCTGCGGGATCTGCCCCGCGATCTGTGCGCCCTGTTGCCCCATCTGCATGGCCATCTGCATGCCCTGCTGCATGGGGTTCTTCTCCGTCGGGTCCTTCTCCTGCTGCCCGGCGTTCTCGCCCTTGCTCGCCGCACCGACCGCCCGCTGCTCGGCATGGTTGGCCTGCGCGGCGGCATTGCCGACAGCCAACTTCATCGACGACAACGTGGATACGGCGCTGATCGCTTCGACCGTCATGTTGCGGGCGACACCGGCGGCCGTCCGCGGCGCCGTCGACGCGATCGCCGCTGCCGCGGTCGTCTCACCGATCCCGGGCATCACGATCGGCTGCATCGGCACGAACGGCTCGAACAGCAGGTTGGCGGTGGTTTCGGCGTGATACGCCTCCATCGCACCGGCAGCCTGGTTCCACATCCGGACGAAGTAGTCCATCTCGTTCAACCCGATCGGCATCGTGTTGATACCGAGGAAGTTGGTGGCGTTCAGGACTGCGTTCGTGACGTGGTTCTGCTCGATCTCCGGAATTGGCGGAGTGGTCGTCAGAGCCAGCGTGTACGAGCTCGCCTGGGCGCTTGCCTGCAACGCCCGCTTCTGCGCCTGCAGCACCATGGTCCGCAGCCACATGATCATCGGCATGGTTGCGGAAACAGCGCGTTCACTTGCCGTGCCGCTCCACACCGAGGTCAGGGTGCTCAGCGCCCCGGCCAGCTCGTCGGCCTGGGTCTCCAGCAAGATGGCCAGACCTTCCCAGCCCGCTGTCGCCTGGAGCATCGGCGCCGGGCCGGCACCCAACATCAAGCGCGCGGTGTTGACCTCTGGCGGCAGCGCGAACCAGGTCGGCGGAACCGGTGGTGCCATGACCATTGCTGGACGACCCTATCTCTGACGATTTTGCCGACGGGCGGCTAGAGCGTGGTGGCCTGAGCTGCGTCGACCGCGTTGTAGATACCCGCGATCTCCTGGTAGGCCGCACCTGCCCGAGTGAGTTCCTCCTGGGCGAACGAGTTCGCGGCAAGAGCCTCGACTCCCTCGCTGGCGAAGGCCATCGCAGCCATTACCGAGACTTCGTCAGCGCCGGCCGGAACCAGTGCGGTGACGGCCGCAGTAGCGGTGGTGCCGCCGGCCAGACCGCGGGCCGCGTTTGCGATCACCTGTGCCGCAACACCTTCGGCACCCGGGTTGTGCATCATCGGTTGCATTTGCTTGCTCCCCTGTTTCGATTACTAATAACCAGGGACAAGCACCCAGAGGCGACGTGGCAGAAAGTTTGCCATGTCGTCAAGAGATCTGTCCCCCGATCTCTTTGCTGGCGGGCCGCCGCCAGCGTTGCTGAGCGCGTTGGTCAAATACTAACTGCAGTTTTGGAGTGCTGAGAACACTTATTCCGCGGGCGGATCGACATAGGACGCCTGAATGACTTCCTTGCCGTCCGGCGCGACCATAAATGCCTGGCCAGGCGGCCGTTTCTTGACGATGATCTCCCGCGACGGGAAGTCGTTCTTCTCCCCTGAAAGGAACAACGTCGGCGAACCGGCGCCGTAGGCGGCGCCCACGAACTTATCCATCGTCGCCCGGTGCGCCAGGCTCATCTGGCACGTCACGATGACGTGCAAGCCGATGTCGGCCGCTGCGGGCAGCAGCGGACCCAACGGCGCCATCGGCGACATCATGCCCGCGGCCGCGGTGATCATGTGCCAGTCGTCGACCAGCAGCACAATGTCGGGCCCACTCCACCACGACCGCGCCCGCAGCTGCGCCGTGGTCAGGTCCGGCGGCGGCAACCGCTTCTTCAGGTTGGTCGCCAGCGCCTTGATGGCCTCTTCCAGCGACGCACTGTTGCGGTTGATCGCGCCGGCCGCCAGCAGATGCGACTCGGGCACCGCGTCGAGCAGGCCCGACCGGTAGTCGGCGAGCATGAACCGCACCTGGTCGGGACTGTTGCGACTGCAGATCGCCTTGGCCACCGCATGCGCGATGGTGGTCTTCCCCGACTTCGGAGCGCCGAAGATCAGCAGATGAGGCGTCATGTTCATCTGGTTGTAGGCGACCGCGAGGTCGGACTCGCGCAGCCCCAGCGGCACCTGCCAGCGGGTCCGGTAATCCGAATCGGGTCCCGGCGGGTTCGGGTCGAGCTGGTGCAGGTAGATCTTGTCCGGGAGCACCCGCACCTGCGGTGCCTGGTCGGTGTAGCGCGAGGCCACTTCCTGTACACCCGCCGTGATCGCGTCGACGATGTTGGCGGAGCTGTGGACACCGTCCAGCCGAGGTACGCCGATCATCAGGTGATGTTTCTCGAGCGAGACGGCGCGGCCCGGCCGGTTTGCCGGTATGTCGCGGGTGATCCGGTCGATCTGCGTCTCGTTGACGTCGCCGAGGCGGAATTCGAGTTTGGTGCCCAGGTAGTCACGCACACGTGATTTGAGCTCGGTCCAGCGCGGCGTGGAGATGATGACGTGCACGCCGTACGCCAGCCCCTGGCCGGCCAGGTCCTGCACGGCGGGCTCGAGATCGGGGAAATCCGCCACGAACGCCGGCCAACCGTCGATCACGAGGAAGACGTCGCCGAAGGGATCCTGCGCGGCCGGGTTGTTCGGGTCCTCCCGCATCTCGCGGTAGGCCGAGACCGAGCCCACGCGGTACTGCTTGAACACCTGCTCACGTGCCCTGAGCACCGCCTTGACCTCGGCCACCACGCGGTTGACCCGGTCCGGCTCGGCACGGGTGGCCACGCCACCCACGTGCGGCAGATCCTCCATGTACATCAAGCCACCACCACCGAGGTCGATGCAGTAGAACTGCACCTGCCGCGGCGTGTGGGTGGCCGCGGCCGACAGCATCAGGGTCTGCAAGAAGGTCGATTTGCCGGTCTGCGGGGCACCGCCGATCGCGATGTTGCCACCGGCCGCCGAGACGTCGACGCCCCAGATGTCCTGTCGGTGCCTGCGCGGCTCGTCCATGATTCCCAGCGGGAAGCGCAGTGGCTGACGCTGATAGTCGCGCTCGATCAACTCGTTGACCGGAGTCGGATCGGTCAGCGGCGGCAGCCACATCTTGTAGGCGCGGCTCTCGCCGGTGCCCAACTGTCCGAGGACCACCTCACGCAGCACCCTGGGTTCGGCGTCTGTACTCATCGCTAACTCACCGCCGTATCAAAAATCGGTGTCGTCGTGAACTGATGAATCCGCAGCCGGGCCTGCCGCTGCGAGCGTGGCCTGGCCTCGCCGTCGACCGACTCCTCGACCTCGGGCACGTAGTTGGCTCCGGTGTAGAGGGTGCTGAACTTCACCGGATCCTCCATACCCACCCGCAGGAAGCCCACGCCGCTCTCCTTGTTGGTGATGTACTGCGCCTCGGGCGTGCCGATCACCGCCTTGGACTCGGACGAGCTGGTGGTGCGCAACGCAATTCGGTAGGTCAGGTTCGGCTCGAGCTTGTCGATCCGCACGCCACCGGTGTTCAGCGACTGGGTGGCCAGCAGCAGGTGCACGCGCAGTGACCGGCCCACGCGGCAGATGCGGTCGAACAGCTGGATGAAGTCGGGGTGGTTCTGCAGCAGCTCGGCGAACTCGTCGACCACGACGAACAGCGTCGGCAACGGCGGAAGGTCGGCGCCGCGTTCGCGATGCTTCTCGTACTCGGCCACGCCGGACAGCGCACCCGCGGCACCCACCTGCATACCGGCCTGACGCAGGATCTGCTGACGCCGGTCGAGTTCACCGGTGAGCACCTCGCCCATACGGCCGACCAGCTCGGCTTCCTCTTCCATGTTGGTGACGACGGCCGCGGTGTGCGGCAGCTTCTCCATACCGAGGAAGGTCGAACCGCCCTTGAAGTCGGTGAGCAGCAGGTTGATCTGGTCGGGGTGGTGGGTGGCCACCAGCGACAGGATCATGGTGCGCAGGAACTCCGACTTACCCGAGCCGGTGGTTCCGATGAGCATGCCGTGCGGCCCGGCACCGAACTCCGCGCCCTCCTTGATGTCCAGCTTCATCACCTCGCCGGACTTGAGCTCGTGGCCGAACGGGATCTTGAGCCGGTCGCGGTCGGTGTCGGTGAACATCCGCCAGCGTGCCGGGGTCACTTCCTCGACCGACTTGGCGCCCACCAGGTGGTGCCATTCCTTGGAGACCTTCTTCTGCACCCGGACGTTCTTGTCGATGATCGTGCCGGTGATCGACCAGCCGGCCAGCTTGCGGGCGACCCGGCCGGCCTGCGCCGGGGTCATCCGGTCGACGACCCGCGTGACCTCGCGGTAGTTCTGGTTCGGCAACTTGTCGTCGGCCGTCCCGTCCGCGTCGACCCGCAACCGGTACGCCGAACCCCGGTGATTGCCGAGGGTGAGCACTGTGACCCCGGCCCGGCCGTCGACCGGGAAGCCGGCCTTGCCGCCGGTCAGGTCCACCACGATCACGTACGGACCGCCGGGCGCGGCGTCCGCGCTGTGCGGGCCCCGCGCGGTCAGATCGCTCAAGCCGTCGGGGCGGGTGTAGACGAGGCGGGTGGGCCCGGCCGCATCGGTATCGGTCTGGTGCTGCACGTGCGGCAGCCACTTGAGCCACGACCAATTCGGATCTTCCGGGTTGTCGGTGAGCACCCGGATCTGCAACAGGTCCGGCGGATGGAACACCGCCAGATGACAAATCATCGCGGTCAGCATCGCCGAGGCACCGTCGAGGTCGCCACCCACGGCGATCGTCGGAAATGTCCGCAGCTGAACAAGTTTCGGGCAATCGTGGATCAGGCCGTGGGTGCGCAGGAACTTGGTCACCCACATGTGGCTGACCGGCTCCAGGTGCGGCTGCGGCGCGCCCTGCGGACCGGCCAGCTCGCCGCTGGTGTTCGGCTTGAGCAGCCGGTCCACCGCGATCTCGGCGCCGATGCCGATGCGGGTCGCGGCGTAGAAGTCGGAATTGGCCTGACGCGACCACTGCCGGTGAGTGCCGATGATCGACAACAGATCGTCGGGATGCGGTGCGTGGTAACCGAAGAACGCCACCTGAGCCGACGCCGACGACGTCACGCGCGTGCGCAGGCCGGCCAGGTACCGCAGGTATTCCTTACGGTCGGCATTGATCTCTGGGACCTTCTTGCCCCCGCCACCGCCACCGCCCATCATTCCGACGGTGCCCATGATCATCATCAACGGCATCATCAGCATGTACGGAGACAGCTGACGGACCCCGGTGAAGATCATGATCGCGATCATGCCGATCATGCAGCCGCCCATGACCCAGGGCATGGCCTTCTGCATGCCCGACGGCGGGATCTCGATACCGAGGTCATCTGGTGCGGCGACATTGATCTCGCCCGGTGTCAGCCGCGGCCCCCGCTTGATGGTCGGGGTGAACTTCTTGGTTGTCATGAGCCTTGCTTGCTTTCCACTTTGCGCGGATGGGGGTCGGCAGGCAGCGTGTCGTGCTCAAGCAGCGCCGCGTCCTTCGACAACACCGGGCCCTCCACCAGCAGCCCTACGACCTGCCACGGTGCGTTCACCGAACCGGACAAGCCCAGATTCTTCGCGGCATCGTCATTGGCGATGCCGTACCGCACTCCTTGCGGGTCGATGTAATACAGGCTCTCGCCCACCCGGGGATCCGGTGACTGCAGCCGCACGAACTGGCCGCCTTCGATGTACACCGTTGCGTCACCGCCGATCTGGTCGATCCCAGTGCCGACGGCCGATGACGGGATCGGCAGCCGTCGGCCTGCGATGACGGTAGTCTTCGGCGCCTGATCGCCGGGTTCACGCTGCCAGGCCCAGCACAACACCGGCGAGTCCTGACGCAGCAGCACGTCCATCGGCTTGTCCGGCAACGGCGAGGCGTACACCTGCTCGGCGATCTTGGCGACCTGGCTGGCCTCCACCGACGGCGGCTTCATCAGGCCGTAGGAGTTGGTGGCGCGCAACGCCGCAGCGGTGGTGAGGTTGACCCGGGCCACCCCGTCCGGCAACACCACATAGTGCTGCGGATCGGATTCGGTGGCCGTCTGGAACACCGAGCCGATCACCAGATTCTCCGGCAGCCCAACGGTATTCGGCGCACCGGTGGCCGGAATACCCGGCAGCTGCCAGGGTCCCCGGTTGGCGAGTGCGTTGAACAGCCCTTCCGAGACCGGCGTGGCCTTCGCGGTGACCGGGATGCCCACGGCCGAGCTGATCGCCCGGTCCGACAGGTCGATGCTGTGCCTGCCGTCTTCGGTGACCAGCCAGTTGCCGCCCTCGAAGGTCACCAGCATGCCCTGGTTCGGTCGCATCGGGCCGACCGCGAGATCCGTTGCCAGCGACCGGATCAGGATCGACGATTCCACCTTGGGTGCCGAGCTGTCCGGCTTGGCCACGGTGTCGCACAGCGTCCAGCGCGATGCGGGCACACCCGTGGAGGTGGCATACGGCGCACCGGGGATGCCGATCGGCTGCCCCTTGGGCAACCGGTTGAGCTCCTCAGACTTCACCGCGGACGGGGTGCCGGAGTTGCCGAGCGCCAACCGGGCCGAGGTCAGGTTGTACACCGGACGCAACAGATTGCTCCCGGGCAACATCACGTAGAGCTGATTGGTGGTGCGATCCACCAGCAACTGATCGCTGCCCTGCTTGCCCAGCGGCTTGAAGTACGCCATCAACCCCGCGCCGAGGCAGATCAGCACCGAGACCACGACACCGGCGAACACCGCACGGCTGTAGAACTGCAGCGGATCGTCGAACATCCGGGTGTCGCGGCGCACGATCGCGTGCTCGACGCGACGCAGCAGAAATCGCCAGCCGCTGACCTGGACCTTGGTGGTGAGCCGGAAGCCTGCCATCGCTTATTCGCCGATATTCAGGCGGCTGTGCACCGCCGCGATCGCCGCCGACATGTCGTCTCCGTTGATCTCACTGAGCTGCTCGACACCCAGACTCTCGAAGTCCAACGACCGGGACAGTCGCATGTCGCGGTTCTGCTCACCGGCCTCCACCAGCTGCCGTGCGTAGCGACCGTTACCGGCGATGTCCAGCGCGGGCTTGTTGTTGAGCGTGCGCTGGCTCAACAACGCGGCCGCCTCGTTGACCCGCTTGCAGGCGTCATCGTCGAGCCACGAATCATTGGCCTTGGCAATGACTTTGGCGATCTCGACGATGTCGTCGGGCGAGTACGAGTCGAACTCGATACGGGTGGCGAACCGGGAACGCAGACCGTCGTTGGCCTCCAACAAACGGTCGATGTCATTGCTGTAACCGGCGATGATGACCACCAGACGGTCGCGGTCGTTCTCCATCCGGGCCAGCAGGGTGTCCAGCGCCTCGGTACCGAACGGGTCGGCACGGCCGTCGCGCTCCTGCACCAGGGTGTAGGCCTCGTCGATGAACAGCACGCCACCAAGGGCGCGATCGATCGTCTTGGCCGTCTTCACCGCCGACTGGCCTTCGTACTCCGCGACGAAATCCTTACGCGAGGTTTCGATCAGCTTCGGCTCGGCGATGACCCCGAGACCGGCCAGGATGTTGGCCACCACCCGCGCGATCGTGGTCTTACCCGTACCGGGCGGACCCGCGAAGATCATGTGCTTGGAAGTCTGGGCCACCTTCATGCCGCGTGCGGCACGGATCCGGGCCATCTGGGTTGCCGCCCGGTAGGCCTCGATCTGCTCCTTGACCCGGCTGAGGCCGATCTGCTTGTCCAGTTCGGCCTGTGCCTCGGCCAGCAGCTTGTCGCGCCCCGAGGTATCGGCCACCACGCTGGACGGATCCCACGGATCGGTGCGGGCCGCGATCTTCTCAGCGGTGGTGGTCTCCAGTCGATACGCCGGATCGCGCAGCGCTGCAGTGACTTTGGGCTCAGGGAAGTTCGCCTGCAGCCATTCCAGGAGAACCTGCGCCGACTCTTCGTTGCCCTGGGCGCGCCGGGCCATCGCCAGGAACCAGGCGATGGCGCGTGAACAGGCGGCCGCTGCCGGCGTACCGTCCGCGGCGGTGAGGCGGCGGTCTGCCTCGGTGAACAGCCCGAGGTTGGCTGCCGCCACGCCATGGGCCACACCTGCCGCAGCTGCCAGGAAATTGTCCGGCCATTGCTCGGCACCGCGCACCTGGTCGATCACATCTGTCCAGCGTTGCGCCGCACCGTAGATCACTGCCTTGACCCAGGACACCAGATGCTCGGACCCGCCGGCCGGGGCATCTTCCAATGCCTCCATAGCGTCGGCGTAGTTGCCCTCAGACGCCTCCTGCACGGCGAAACCCAGGGTGATCGCCAGCGGCGAGTTGATCGGGTAGGAGATGTCCTTCCCGTAGATGCCGCCGATCGGGATCCGGGCGCCGACACCGTTCATCGAGATCTCGGCCGAGCCGGCCAACTGACCGAAGTTCGAGCGTGAATACCAGGCCCGGAACAACGTCACCCGGTCGGTGTCACCGCAGCGGATCCGACCCACCCACGCGTCACACGCGGATTCGTCGTAATTGGTGATCTCGGTGAATATCTCGAGTGAACGCGCCGGAGAGCCGCTCAGCATCCCGACGGCCGAGCCGAACATCCCAGCGAGGTGGTCAACCATGATCGCCTCCATAGCGAGTCGAAAAGACCTGGGCCCGAGCATCATCGGCTTGCTCGGGTGTAAGTAGATCCAGGTCGCGGGTCAGAAAGTCGCGGGTCGCCGCGTCGTCGTGCCCAAGCTCGCGCATTCCCGCGAGCATGAACGAGTACTGGGCAGACTTGGCCTGTTGAGCGGCCAGGCCCGCGATCACCAGGATCTCCTCCGCGAGATCCCGTTCGGTCAGGTCAGTGATTTTGGGTGCCAATTCGATCCGATGCACCCTGCCGTCCATGAACGCCGTCACTGTGACGGTTTCGGGCGGATTGGTGACGATGAACAGCGGAACTGCAAGATTCTCGTCCTCATCGACGAAACCGTCAGATTCTGCGTCGCCAGATATGGCAGCACCAAAAACAACACCATCGCCGTCGTACGTCCCGAGCGCATCCAGACCCGCGGCGTCCGAACCCTCTTCCGGGTACGAGAATTCCGGCACCGAGCGGCTGTCATCGTCGTCATCGTCGTCCGGATGATGTGGCGGAAAGTCACCCACCGTGGCGGCCTCTTTCAGTGCAGGTAGGAGCGATCCGATTCGGACTTGTCGAACCACGAACCCGACGGCAGGAATTCGATCAACCCATCCAGGGCCCGCTGCAGATTGTCCTTGGTTCCGGTCAGGAAGCTGCCATAGAGCTCCCCGTTCACCTTGCGCGGGATGGACACGATGCGCCCCTGCTTGGAATCGAGCACACCTGCGGCCACGTCGACCTGAGCGGTGGTGCCGCCCGGATTCCGCTCGGACACCACGAGTTCCACCCAGCTCTCGGGCTCGGAGATGATGTTCGCGTACACCCGTGCCGAGGTCGGCGGAATCCCGTAACCGGTCAGCTCGTCGGCGGTCCGGCAATTGGCCAGCGTCGCCGCGACACCGGTCAACGGCTCGACACTGGCGGGCATGCCTTCTCCGAGCACGGTCATCACCATGCCGGCCAGACCCACCTGCGCGGCCACCCGCTGCAGCACCAGCATGTCGTTGTCGCGGGCAGCGACCACATGCCGACCACCCTTGCGGCACACCACGAACCGGATCATCTTCCCGCCCACGTCGCGGCGCCACCAGCGCCCCTCCAGTGTGCGGTCGGGCCGGCTCAAGGTGTCGAGCATGGCGGCCACCTCAGGGTGTGGGGTGCCGAAGACATCCAGCACCCCTTGGGCCGTGAGATCCCGCTCGACCTGTTCCCACACGGTCTTGCGCAGGTCGGGTTGCGGAATGTTCAGCCGGATTCCCATGGACGGCGGGAAATCGGTCAGTCCCAGCTTGTCGGCGACCACCAGGATCCCGTCGATGGTCAGTTCGACCCCGACGACATCGTCGATCGCCTGCGTATTCGCGTCAGCGCTGTACGGATTGGTCATGAGTCCGCTCCGCCGCTACCGAGCAGTTCCACAGATGGCGTCGCCCATCGTCGAATCCGTCCGGTCATACCCACCCGCTGCGCGGGTGAGTTTTTCCCCGAGGTTCCGCGACACACTGGCCATACCGGTTCCGGCAGCTCGGCGCGCATTGAGCGCGGCCACGACGGCCGTGGCCGTCGACGACGAAATCGGCCCATGCGTGACCCGCACCGAGGCGTCGACACCATCGACCACCCCGGTAGCGATAGTCAGACTGGTCGCGGCCTGGCCTTGTTTGGCCGACAGCTCATACAAATGCGCGGTGGCAACCCGCAAATCACCCGCCATGAAATTCCCCTCGATCCCTGTCCCCGGATTCTTACCTGTCGATCACGGCCGCAGATCCGGGTACACCGCGATCTAATGTAGCCGCCGCTGCCATGTGCAGCTGGCCCTGCTCGAAATCCACCCCGACATGCACCGGAGCCGGACCCGCCACTCCGCCGCCGGCAGCCACGGGTTCCAGGTCAGGCGGCAGTGTCTTGGCAGGCTTGTCATCCCGCTCGGCGTCCAGCGGATCAGCCGGTCCACCCGCAGAATCCGCGTCAGACAGGCCTCCTGCCTGTCCCTCGTCGGGCCCGTCCCCCCTGTCCTCGCCGTCCTTCTCGTCCGCCTTCTCGCCCTCGGCGTCCTTCTCGCGGTCTTCGTCATCTTTGTCATCAACGTCGAAGCCCGCACCTCCCGACACCTTCTCGAGCTGGGCGGCGTCGGCGCCTGTACCACCCGCCTGCCCGGCCATCTGGGCCGCCTGTGTCCCTGCCTGGGTGGCCGCCTGCAACACGCCGCCCAGAATTCCGCTCAGCGGGCCCATCAGTGAGCCCAGAATTCCGCCGAGCACGCCGGCGGCATCGGAGGCCGCGGGTGCGGATGGCGCAGTTGCGGACGGTGCGGCCCCCGTGGCCGGCATGTTCGACGGCATTGAGGGGACTGACGTCGGCCCCGACGAGCTCGTGGGTGCGCCACCGCCGCCACTGCCCGGGGCGTCTCCTCCTCCACCGAATGTGGAGCCAGCGGGAGCCGCGACCCAGGGACCTTCCGATGCACCGGGGCAGGCATCTTCCGGCGCGGCGGACGCCTCGGGGTCGTCGACCGGGGGCGCGAACTCCGCGCCAGTAGCGGCGGCGCCACCCGCCAGGGCCTCGTATTGCGCTGCTGCGCTGCGCAATACGGCTGCGTTCTGGTCGATATGCCCACACAGGGCCTTCAGATCGCCGCTCGAGTCGCCAACGGCCTTGGCCACCATCGCGAATTCGGCCGACATTTGGGCCGCCGGACCGAAACCCGGAATGATGCCCGCGCTCGTGGTGAGCAGGCTCATCGCGCCCAGCCAGTCAGAATGCCCGTCAAGACTGTCCCTGGTGACCGCGATCTGGCCGGCTTCGGCGGACAGTACCCCGGCGACCATGTTGTCCAACCCGAGCATGGTCTGGACCCGGCCGACCTGCTCGGCGTTGCGGCCGGCGTAGGCACTGGCGCCACCGCTGTTCCAACTGTCATCCGGGAACGCCGACACGAGTACCTGCCCGACCGCGTCCATCCTGTCGGCCCCCGCGCCGAAGCGTTGTCCGTCCTCTGGATCGCCGACTCCGGTGCTGTGCTTCATCGACTCGATGGTCTGCTGACCGGCAGCGAGGATGGGCGACCGGGCCGATCTGATCAGACGCTGGCCGATCTGCGATCCGAAAAAGTTGGCGGCCTTCTGGCTGAGGGCGACGATTTGGCCGCCGAACCTGGCGACCTGCTCGAGTTCTGCACCCACGGTGTTCCGGGCGATGAACTCCCCTACCCTGGCGGCGCGCTCGGTCCACTTCAGATTGTTCTCGATCACGCCTTTGCCGAACTCGGCAATATCGCCCAGCAGTCCCATGCCCCGTATCCCCTTCGCCGGAACAGAGATTACCAGCGCATCTGACCCGGTCAGCGCACCAATTTCAGCCCTCCGACGGCGCCGGACAAGCGGTCCCGGAACCCCCTCGGACCATGGTTTATTGCAGTTGGGAAAGCATTTTCCCCGAGGTATCCGAATGAGTGCGGACCGTGACCGCACGGGGTGTGCGGTGTGGTGATGCCGGGGCACTTCGCCATGCCTGCCGGCGCGGATTCCCCCTCGCTTTTGGCGCGCGCCGAGTTTGCCACCAGAATTTGCTGCAGCGTAACTTCGGGCCGATTGCGGGCGGATCATGCAAGCCGGACGGGTTGTGGTCGATACTTGAGCACGGTCAAAGTTCCCTTGTATTGCGTTCCGGAGGAGATTCAGGCGTGCCCGACCCCGACGACACCTTGCGTAGAGAGCTCGGCTGGACGGGTCCGGAGGAATCTCATTTCGAACCCGATACCCGGCCGACCCGTCGTAAGCCGCCCGAGCCGCCGTCGATCCCCGGGCGCGCTCCGGTCAATTTCGTGCCGTCGAAGGCAGCGGAAACCACTGAGCCCGACGAATCCGGGCCGTCGAAGGGCGTACCGACCGATCCCGACGCCGAGCGCGCCCGCAGCACGTTCCGGGAGGCGCCGCCCGCACCGCCGGCTCAGCCACAGCAGCAGGCACCGCCCCCGCCGCCTCCCCCGCCTCCACGCGACGTCCGTCAAGCACCGCCGAACCAGGCTCCGCTCAACATGGGCCATCCCGATGCCCGAACCGATGCGTGGGAGCAGCACCCTCCGGGCTGGCAGCTCCCGTCCCAGCGTCCACCCGGGCCCGGAGGCCCGCCGCAGCAGCCCTACGGACCACCGCCCGGCCAACCTTGGCCCACCGAAGGCGGATTCGCGCCGGATCCGGGTGCCGCACCCGGCATACCGCCACTGCCTACCGGCTCCTACGCCGACCGCATCCGGGTCAACGACCTGGTGCCGCCGAAGCGCCAGCCGCCGGGCAGTGGCTGGCGACTGTTCGTGTACCGGGCAACGTTCGGGCTGGTCAACCCCGGCCCGTCACCCGAAGACCTTCGTCAGGCCGAGTTGGAGGCCAAGATCAAAGGCCTCCTGCGGGGCCATTACAAGGTCGGAGTGATGGGCAAGGGCGGGGTGGGCAAGACCACCGTCTCGGCCAGCGTCGGATCGATCTTCGCCCAGTTGCGCCAGGACGATCGCGTGGTGGCCATCGACGCCGACACCTCCTTCGGCAAGCTCGGCAGCCGCGTCGACCCCCAGGCACAGAGCTCATATTGGGAGCTCGCCAACGACAAACACCTGGACTCGTTCGCCGATGTGCGCAGTCGCGTCGGCAACAACGCCGCCGGGCTGTTCGTCCTCGCCGGCGAGGGCACGCCGGCCCGCCGCCGGGTACTCGACGCGGCCATCTACCGCGAGGCCACCACCCGACTCGACAGGCATTTCTCGATCTCGGTGGTGGACTGCAGTTCGACCATGGACTCGCCGGTGACCCAGGAGGTGCTGCGCGATCTCGACGGTTTGATCGTGGTGTCCTCGCCATGGGTGGACGGCGCCGCCACGGCCGGCCAGACGCTGGACTGGCTGGCCGCCCACGAGATGACAGACCTGCTGCAGCGCACGGTCGTGGTGCTCAACGACTCCGACGGCCACGCCGACAAACGCACGCGCACCATCCTGGCCGGACAGTTCTCCGGTCAGGGTCAGCGAGTGATCGAGGTGCCTTTCGACGGGCATCTGCGTCCCGGCGGCGTCGTCGATCCGCGAGAGATGTCGACCCCGACCCGGCGCCGGTTCCTGGAGATCGCCGCGGCATTGGCCGAGCACTTCCCGACCCACGACGATCGGCGGGACCGCTAGCCGGTCCGCTGATCAGCGCATCGCGCCGATCAGTGCCTCCAGAGCATGGACCGCGGGGGCGTCGACGGGATATTCCGCCTCGGCGCGGGCCACGGTGTCCTCTGAAACACCTGCAGCCGTTGCGGTTTCACCGATCGTGAGATTCGCCTGCCGACGGGCGGCATACAGGCGTTGCCCGAGGGTGGCCCCGGGCGCGGTGGCGGCCAGCGTGGTCAGCTCATCGATCTGGCGCCGCACCGCGCTGAGCGCCTTGATCAGTGCCGGAGTCACCATGCTGAGCCGCGCGGCTCGAGCGGCCACCGCCTCGAGCTGACGAAGATCGGCCAGCACGGACGTCACCCGCGGGGTGAACTCGGGTTCTCCCACGGCCGGCAGCGTGGCGATCGTCGACTCCAGGGTGTTCACCGCCGTCAGGACCGCCTGGGCGATCAGCGGTACCTCGTCGCTGGCCGGTGGCGTGGTCGTCAACCGCGGTTGCGTGGTGACGACGGTCGGCGGTTCCACGGGTGCCGGTGCCGGCATCGCCGGATCGGGTACCGGCCCGCCCTGGCGTAGCCGGGCGATGGTGCCCGGCGGCCAGCGCAACACCTCTTCGAGCTTGAGCCGGGTGCGCTCGCGGGGCCAGCTGCGGCCCTTCTCGAACGCGATGAGGGCTCCGGCGTTGATGATCCCGTCGGCGGCGAGGCTGCGCTGGCTGATGTCGAGTTCGCGACGCCTGGCCGCAGCTGCAGCACCAGCGCGAATAAGTCCGACATCGAACTCGCCGGTGGCGAGGTCGTACTCAGCGTCGGTCATACGGGGCTGTTTCCTCGCCAATGTGCTCAGCCTCAGCTGAAGTGCTGAAGCGGTTGCCGGGACCCGTCAATCCTAACCCCAGACCGAAGCACCGCTACACCTTGGGTTTTTCGCATCCACAGCAAACAACTCCGATGCTACGGCTTCTTGACCGGACAAATCGATCTCCCGCTACGGGTACATACAGGTACCTATCGGCGTTCTGACGTGCGGTTTTAGATCCAACCGGACTTTCCCCTGGTGATCCACCATCGTTACCAATGCAAATTTCCGTAGCGTTGCACCGCTGCGGTTTCAATCAAACTGTTGCATCGCTACGGTTCTTGCTATAGCGTTCCCCGCAACGCGGTACACACCGCAACAAAAGTCCTAACAGGAGCAGCAGTATGAACGCACTCATGGCCAACGGCATCCCGCTCGGCGTGTGCACCAGTGACCCGGAGCGGTGGACCTCCACCCCCGACGATCAGGCCAAGGTCATCTGCCGGGAATGCCCGCGGCGGTGGCTGTGCGCCCGCGAAGCCTGCGAACTGCCCCGCGCTGAGGGACTTTGGGCCGGCATCACGGTTCCCGAGGGGGGCCGGGGCCGCAGCTTCGCGCTGAAGCAGCTGCGATCGCTGGCCGAGCGCAACGGCTACCCCGTGCGCAAGCTGGGCCTGGTCTTCCACGAAGCCGCCTGATCCGCGAGCCCGCGGAACACACCAGTACTTTTGTCTGGCTCTTACGCTGCCGATTCGAGGGGACGGCAGGGCAAGGACAGGTTTCCACTGGGGGAGGAATAGGGGCCCGGGGTGTGCCGTTACACCCGGGGACGGTGTCGGGCATTGCCCCGGGCCCCACACCAGAACCGTCGCTTCGTGCGACCACTCGCCGAGAGGCGCAGTGACGGCACCGTCCCCCAACTTTTCCTTCGGCTCCTACTGGAGCGTGGCGACCACCGCATCGAGAAGAGCATCCACTTCGTCCTCGTCGTAGCCGCGCTGAAACAGCGGCGGCTTGGGGAACGCGATATTGCGGACGTCATCGGCATCGAGGTGCCCGCGTCCGTCGAGGCGGCGGGCCACCAACGCCAGGAAGTCGTCGACCGACTTCTTGTCATAGCCCCGCTTACCCAGCGGCGGTTTCGAAAGCTCAGCGCCGCGAACATCTTCGGCAGTCAATCCCCCGGTCATGCCGGTCATGCTAACCGCGCGTGGTCCCGGCCGAACGCGGTTACCGTGAGGTTCATGAGCAATACCGATACGGCGCCTGCCGAAGTCACGTGCGCCAACTCGGAGTTCACCGGGGTCCTGCACCCGCGCGAGGTACCGCTGGGCGGCCCGCGCGCGATGCTCGTCCGTCGCACCCTGCCGCAGCGGGACCGGTCCATGATCGGCGCCTGGTGTTTCGCTGACCACTACGGTCCGCACGACGTCCGAACTGCCGGCAGAGGCATGGACGTGCCGCCCCATCCGCACACCGGATTGCAAACGGTGAGCTGGCTTTTCGACGGGCTGATCGAGCATCGCGACAGTGCAGGAGTGCATGCCATGGTGCGTCCCGGCGAGCTGAACCTGATGACTGCGGGCGCCGGAATCTGCCACTCGGAGGTCTCGACGCCGGAGACCACGATCCTTCACGGTGTGCAGCTGTGGGTGGCGCTGCCCGACGTCGCCCGCGACACCGACCGCGACTTCGCCCATTACGCACCGCCGCCACAAACCGTCGGCGGCGCGACCATCCGGGTGTTCCTCGGCGAGCTTGCCGACTCATCGTCGCCGGTGCACACCTTCACGCCACTGTTGGGCGCGCAGATCGACCTGGTTCCGGGTGCGGTGCTGACGCTGGATGTCGACCCGGCCTTCGAACACGGGGTGCTGCTCGACCAGGGAGCGATCGAGGTGTGCGGTACCACCCTGGCGGTCGCCGATCTGGCCTACCAGGCCCCGGGGCGCGCGCAGCTGCAGTTGGCCAACCGCGGCGACGCTCCGGCCCGGGCAATCCTGCTGGGCGGGCCACCCTTCACCGAGGAGCTGGTGATGTGGTGGAACTTCGTCGGCCGCAGCCACGACGACATCGCCACCTACCGAGAACTGTGGCAGGCCAACGATGCACGGTTCGGCGACGTGCAGGGGTACGAAGGCCACATCGCGCGGCTACCCGCACCGCCCTTGCCCAATGGCCGGCTCAAGCCGCGCCCGCGCCCTTCGGGCTAGACGTTCAAGTATTGCGCGGTGCTGCCGCCCACCGGCATCTCGGGCAGCCCGAGCTTGCGGTGGTCCCAGCTGCGCTGCCGAGTGGGCACCACCCGTACTGCGATGCGGTTGTTCATCATCTGGTCGACGAACGGGCGCATCTCCTCGGTGTAGGGCCCGGTGTAGCGCTCCCACACGCTGATGCCCACGCGCAGAATCGTTTCCGGGTCGTCGACGATCTCGGCGGTGCCGTCGATCGACACGCCGCGCAGCGTGTTGTAGGTGTCGCCGTCTTCGATCATCACCGTGATCGTCGGGTCGCGGCGCAGGTTGACCGCCTTCTGCGACTTGGCCTTGGTCTCGAACCAGATCTCACCGTCGAGCACCGCGTACCACATGGCCACCAGGTGGGGTCGGCCGCTCGACAGCACCGTGGCCATCGTCGCGGTTCGGCTGCGTTCGACGAATTCGGCGATCTCGTCGTCGCTCATGACGATCTTCGTGCGCTCGTTCTTGCCCACCTGTCACCTCTCTGCTCGGTCAGCTCACCATAGCCACGCGTCCTCAACCGCTCACCGACGCGGTCGCCAACCGGACCGTTCGGTCAGAACACGCCGAACTGCGAGGTCACCCAGCGCACCGGGTCCACGCACCGGAATGGCGCAATACCCCTGGCGTGCAGACGGTTTCCGGTGGGCGGATGCCCCAGCGCCGACACCGCGAAGAACCGGCTGGCCAACCGCGCACCGGCCGACGGGTTCTCCACGGTCGACACGATCGCTCCGCCGTGCAAGCGCACCAGCAGGCTGCGCACCTCCTGGTGCAGCAGCCGGCCGTCCACATCGTCGTAGTGTTCGCCGTCGGAGGTGTCGCGCAGGAACGCCGCTCCTCCGTTGGACATGACCAGCGCCCACTCCGAACCCTGCACGTCGCGCAGCGCGCGCAGCACATCGAACTTGGACAGGATCACCGCCAGCTTGGGCTGGCCCGGGTTGACCGCCAACAGCAGATTGCCCAGCACCGAGCGCGGCTCCCCGCCGATGAACGGCTGGGGCGGCAGCAGATCCTGCAACTGGTCACGGATCGACTTCACCCGCAACGGATCAAACATGAAGAACACCGCGTCGGCGTGGGCGAAGAACTGGAAGGGCGGCGCCCGCAGGTCACCGTTCTCCAGGTCTTCGCCTGCGACATCACGCAGCACCAGGAACCGGCGCACCCCGTGCCACACACCGACCGAGAACACCAGTGGCTCACGCTGATTCGGGGCCTGCGTGTGCACCGTCGGAGTGGGCGGCAGCAGACCGCGCTGAACATACAGCGGGCCCTCGTAGTTGGCGGCGTAGTTCTGTGCAGTGGCGCGGGTGACCGGTTCCAGCACGACACCGAACTTCTCGCACAACAATTCCAGCTGTTTGATCAGCACGGCGATGTAGAGGCTCTTGCCCGTCGCACGCGCGCCGGCCAGCGCGATGCAGATGGCGTGCCCTTCCCGGAAGCCCTCGGGAAGCGTGAAATGGCAGACCGGGCAGATCTCCACCGCGGCTCCCTGCAGCGCCCGGCTGGCCTCGGACGGCGGCGGCGGCGGGCCGTGATAGCCGGCCGCGCGGGTCCAGGTGTACAGCGGGCCGCAATCGGCGGGTGCACCCACGTAGGCGGAGGCGACGTCGTCGCGGTAGCGGGTGCCGCCGGCCTGGGCCGGCAGCGTCCACAGGTGGTTGTTCGGGCTCAGCGGGGTGAAGCACCGCGGGCATTTGCTCATGTCAGCCCCGGCTCCCCCTCAGTCGCTCCGCCAGCGACGGTTGCTCACCCCGCCGCGTCAGCAGCCTGTTCACCATTTTGCGGTATCCGCGCATCGTCCCCTCAGAGGAATCGCCCGACAACTGCGCCATCAACACCACCACGGATTCCGCGTCGGCGCCGGACATGGTGGCCGCCACCTGTCCGGCCAGCACCCCAGCCAGCTGATCCACCGGGTCGAGAACTTGCGCGGTGGCCTCGGCCACCGCGGTCCGCAACAGGCCGATCGCCACCACCGTCACCGGCGCCAACTGGCCGCTGTCGACCAGCGGCAGCACTCGGGCCACCGCCTGTGTGCCGCAAGCGTTTTCGGCGACCAACTCATTGCAGGCCTGCGGATACGGCTGACCGGAAAGTACGCCCAACAACGCGAACGCCAGCAGCCGCACCGAGAAATCCGGGTGCACAGAACCCGGCTCCAGACCGGCCAACACCTGATCCCACAGCGGCACATAGGAACTCTGGTGAGTGTGCAGGTAACGCTGATGCAGCCACTCCCCCGGCTCGATGTGTCGTACGGCGGCACAGGCCACCGCCACGTTGTCGCCGTTGTCCTCGATCACCTTGCCGGCCAACAGGTGCAGCGCAACCGAGTCCGCAGCCCCGACCAGGGTGCGCAGCGCGGCCATCCTGGGCAGCGGCTCGGTACCGATCGCCAGCAGCAGATCCGCCGGATCCCAGACCGACGCCGCGGCGACGGCGGCGAAGTGCCCGGGCGCCGTCGTCCGCAGCCACCACAACTGCGCACCGAGATCACCCGTGCGTTGCGGCCCGCGCCGCTGCGACCGCAGTCCGCGCAGTGCCGCACGGATCCACACCGGATCCCACGGCCGGGCCCCCGCGAGCTCTTCGCGCTCGGGCAGCGGGGCCGCGTCGGCCAGCCAGTCCAGTACGTCATCACCGATCGCGCTGCCCTCGGCGTCGCCCTCGTGCAGCAACCACGCCGCCAGCGACAGCCGGTCCGCGGCACCGATCAGGGCCCGCACCCCCGGATCTGCCAGGCCGGGCAGCACACCACCGGTCAGCGCCGCCCGCAGCCGATCATCGGCGACCCCGGCCCGCAACAGCAGGTCAACGACCCGCAGCAACCGGGCAGGCCCCTGGTCCTGGCTACGCTCCAGGGCCGGCCCGATCGCCTTCCGCAATAACGAAGGCAGTGGTTTCCCGTGAAACATTCTCGGCCCCAATGGGATTGGACCGCTTTGCGTCAACCACGCGTCATCAGCAATCGCCCGGGCAAAGTATGTAGCGTCGGCGAACGCCGCGCCGGCCCCGTCCGGCAACTCCTGCACGGCCCGCCAGGCGTCGGCCGTCGTGACACCCACCACGGCCGAGAACACGTCGGCGATGATGTGCGCCGCCTCGGACCCCACCAGCGCGCCCGAGGGCGAATGTGCGCCGATCACCTCATGCGCTTCAACGTGCGCGTCGGCGAACTCCGGGCGCGCGGCCACCGCCATCGCCATCGGCCAGGCGGGGTGCAGTCCGTCGTCGCGGACCTGGCTGGACAACGCGTCGATGTCCTCGAGCACACGTCGCGCCGACGCCACATCGAGCAGCACCACCTGCGACATCACCGACCAGCGGGTCACCCGGATGCGATGCCCGCCCGCGGTGCAGTGTGGATCACCACCAAGTTCACCCATCGACACCGGCTCGGATTCGCTGATCACCACCATGCCCGGTTCGATCACATCGAGGTCCTCGAGCGGTACCGCACTGAGCACCTGGCCGTTGTGCGGCGCAACCTGCTCGGCACGATCGAAGGTCGAAAAGCTCAGACCTGCCGCGGTACCGGGCGACATCAGAAAACTCACCAGGCCGATCCACTGCGCCGCCGAATCCGGGGAATGCACGCCCAGCACCACCGGTGGGCCGCCGGCCAGTGCCGCGGCCACCGCGTCGAGCAGGGCGAACAGCGTGGCCAGTCGCCAGGCAGTGGGGTCAAGGGCAAAGGCCACCACGCTGTCCTTCGTCACCGCGCTGCCCAACTGGGGCAGTTCTCCGGGCAACTCCGCGCGAGCCACCGCGGCCGGCCCGTAGGGCTGCAGCCAGTGCGGCGCCCGCCACCACTGGATGGCCCGCGACCGCGGGTGGGTGTCAGGCGCCCGATCCAACAGCACATGCGCGAAGACGTTGCCGGGACGGCCCGTACTGTCCGACCCCGCCGGGCAGGTGTGCCAGAAGCCGGCACCGTCGCCGAGGTGACGGTAGGCGAGCCGGCGCGGGCCCTGCTCGAGCTGTTCCGGCGTGGGGAAATCCGGCACCGAGCCCACCGGACGGAAGATCGTACGGACGCCGGAGATCAGCGCCTGGGTCTCCGCGGGCGTGAGGTCACCGCCGGTTTGTTTCACCTGCCAACCGCCGACGGTCCCGACCGCATCGAACGACGTGTAGGCAAGCTGGCCGTACCGCGTCGTCATAGCACCGTCACGGTCAACTGCAGAGTCTCTACCGGAGGGTCCAGTAGTGCGACGGTGCGCAATTGGATCGGGTCGGAAATGTTGACGAACAGCCGGATCCACCCGTGCAGGCCGCTGACATTCGCGGCCCAGAGTTCGCCCTCGCCGGAAGCGGTCAGTGCGGTCCAGCGCAGCTGCTTGGACGGCTGATCGGCGAGCTGCCCCTGCGCGTTGAGCGGCGCCACGTCGACCGGCTGACCGTCGTGCGCACTCAACGGCAGCCGCTGAGGATTGTTGACCAACACGAATGACGGCGACCCCGGAACGTCGTATTCCGAACGCACGGCGACGGTGGCCGTGGTGGGGAATCCGCCTGCGTCGCGGCCGATCCGGACCGCGTACTGCAGTCGCAACCGGCCCGGGTATTCGATACTGGCCACCGGCCCGGTCACTCGGCGCCCGCCCGAGAACGTCACCGGCGCCAGATGTAGAGAGCATCCACCCACCGGAAGCGCACCGGTCAGGTGTAGCCCGCCGTACTTCTCGTACTCCTCCAGCGAGATCTCGAAAGTCCTGCCGGTCAGACCCGTCCGGGGATCGTGATCCTTGGGCGCCAGCGTCACCACCACGCCGGCCGCACCGTCGGGCCAATCGAAGGTCAGCACCTGCTTGTTGCAGTATTCGACGAGCTCGATGTCCCCGATCGTGCCGGTGTGCACCGCCGATACGGTGCGGCCCAACACGGCGCGTCCGGCCAGGATCGTCACCGGGGTGACACAGGCCCGGCTCCAGCCCTGCGGCCAGGGCACCCCGGTCATGACGGTGCGGTGGCTGCCGTCTGGTTGCGGTTGATCGACAACCCGATGCCGCAGCCTCAGGTCCGGCGTCAGCCCGACCTGCTCGAGGGCATTCTCGGGCAGCTCGGTGGAGACACCGCCGGCACTCGGACCGGTCTGGCTGAGATAGAGGGCGACCTCGGCCCCCGGCGCCGCCCACGACACGTCGAACGATTCACCGTCGAACGCGGTGTCGACATCGATGTCGGTGACCGCGGCCAGCACCGCCGACACCTCGACATCGGTGTCGACCGGCTGCGAAAGCATGACCGCACCATCGACGTCGACCGCGCACCGCACCCGATAGCGGTAACGCTTACCGCGCACCGCACCGGCGTCGACGAACCCGGCCATGTTGTCGCTGTCGGTCAGGATCCGGTACCGCGCCTCGTCGTCCTCGACGTCGCCGGCCTCGTCGAGCGGGAGCCGGTAGACGTGCACGGCGCGGGTCGCCGGTGGTGCCGTCCACTGTCCGATGACCAGGCCGGTGTCCTCGTTGACGGACACGTCGCCGACGGGGGCCACCAACACCCCGGCGGCGTGCAGCACCGGACGGGTGCTCAGGGCGTCCGCGCGCGAGGTTCCGGTGATCACCCACACCTGGTAGTAGCGCACCGGACCGGTCAACGGCCGGTCATCGCTTGCCGCCGACAACGGGGTTGCCGCAACGAGGTCGGCGTTCTCGGATGACCGGGGTGCCCGGTCCTCGGCGCTGACCACCCGGTACAGCACCACGCCCCCGTTGGCCTCATAGTCCGGCCAGCTCAATTCCACGACATCGGGCCGGGATTCACCGTGACGGAACGAAATGGCGTGCACGTCCGCGGCTCCGGCCTGAGGCGGCGACGGAGTTTCCGAAGTACCGGTGGGGGTCCCGGCTTCCAGCTCGGCCAGCACCCGGGCCATCTCTTCGGCATGCTCGGCCACCGAACCCGGCAACATCTCGCGGATCTGCTCGACATCGGTGCGTCCGGACCTCAGCACGAGGCGCAGATGCGCCTCCTTGAAGCTGCGTGCCGCCACCGCGCCTGAGTCGACCAGCTGCTGGCGCCACGCAAGCAGCGGCGCCAGTCGCGGATCCGCGTCGTCCGGATCGTCGACGGGATACAGATCGGGCATCAGAACACCAAATCCCCGCCGGACGGCACATCGGGATCGCTCCGCATGACCTGCTCCGGCAGCTCGAACAGTGCGAACTCCTGAGGTGTCAGACCCTCGCTGGCCTGCACACCCGGCAACGCTACCGCAGCAGCGGCCCCGTCACCGCCACATGGTGAGCCCGGGCCCGCTGCCATGACGACGCCGTCCACCACATAAGTTCGGCACATCCCGGCGAATCGCGATCCGAGGGGGGCCATGTCATCTTCCAGCTCTTCTGCGAGCCGTGCCAGCGACGACGTGTGGGAAGTGATGTCGACGTCACGCACCATCCGCCGGTTCACCGACGAACCGGTCGACGACGCAACGCTGACCCGCTGCCTGCAGGCCGCGGTCTGGGCTCCCTCGGGCGCGAATGCGCAGGCCTGGCGATTTGTCGTACTGCGGTCAGCCGAGCAGCGCGCAGTGGTGGCGAGGGCGGCCGCTCAGGCCCTGGCGGTGATCGAACCGGTCTACGGCATGACCCGGCCCGCCGAGAACGACACCAGCCGGCGTGCCCGGACCAATCGCGCCACCTATGAATTGCACGACCGGGCAGGCGAGTTCACCTCGGTGCTGTTCACGCAGCAGCGCTTTCCGACGGCCTCGGAACTGCTGCTCGGCGGCTCGATCTTTCCGGCCATGCAGAACTTCCTGCTCGCCGCGCGGGCCCAGGGTCTCGGTGCCTGCCTGACCAGCTGGGCCTCGTACGGCGGTGAACAACTGCTGCGCGAGGCCGTCGGCGTGCCCGAGGACTGGATGCTGGCCGGCCACGTCGTGATCGGTTGGCCGCGAGGTTCCCACGGACCGGTCCGCCGTCGCCCGGTCGAGGAGCTGGTCTGCCTGGACCGCTGGGACAACCCCGCGCCCTAAGCTGGAATCCGCGGCATCCGGAGGAGGTTCTCCATGGGTATGACAGCACCCGGACTGATGCCCGCCGCCTTCATCGGTCACGGCAGCCCGATGAACGCGATCGAGTCCAATCGATTCACCGCGGCCTGGCGCAGTTTCGGTCAGTCCGTGCCGCGACCGCGGGCGATTCTGGTGGTGAGCGCGCACTGGTACATCAACGCCACCGCGGTCACCGCGATGCCCCGTCCCCGCACCATCCATGACTTCTACGGATTTCCCCGCGAGCTGTTCGCGATCCAGTACCCGGCGCCGGGACTGCCTGAGTTCGCCGAAGAGGTCGGCGATACGGTGCACCCGACCTGGGTCGGGGCCGACGTGGACAGCTGGGGCATCGACCATGGCACCTGGTCGGTGCTGGTGCACGCCTTTCCCGACGCGTCGATACCCGTTGTGCAACTGGCCATCAATGCCAATCAGACGTCCGAGTATCACCTGCAGCTCGGCGCGAAGCTGGCGCCGTTACGTGAACGCGGCGTGCTGGTGGTCGGCAGCGGCAACATCGTGCACAACCTCGCAGCCATGGATCCCGCCCGACCCCAGGACGGCTACAGCTGGGCCAAGCGTTTTGACGAGGCCGCCAGAGAACAACTCATCCACTCCCCCGCCGACATCCTCACCCTCGAAGCGCACCCGGACCATGCGGACGCGGTTCCCACCCCCGATCACTTCATCCCGCTGCTCTACTTCGCCGGTCTGGCCGGTGCCGCAACCGATTCCGCACGTAACCTGGACACCTTGGTCACCGGATACACCTACGGTTCGCTGTCCATGGCGTCCTACCTGCTGCGTTGACGCCGCCCGTTTCGCCGAACCCGCGCGGGTCGGCACGCTATGGTGACGGGCGTGTTGGGCCATGACAAGCCGGCGAACGCCGTCGGGGTGTAGGAAACGTGCGCGGAATCATTCTGGCCGGGGGCTCCGGCACACGACTCCATCCGATCACCATGGGCGTCAGCAAGCAGTTGCTACCGGTGTACGACAAGCCGCTGATCTACTACCCGCTGTCCACCCTGATCATGGCCGGCATCCGCGACATCCTGGTGATCACCACGCCTGTCGACGCCCCGGCTTTCCAGCGCCTCCTCGGAGACGGCTCTGCCTTCGGAGTGAACCTGACCTACGCCGTGCAACCGCAGCCCGAGGGCCTTGCCCAGGCATTCGTCATCGGTGCCGAGCACATCGGCACCGACACCGTGGCACTTGTGTTGGGCGACAACCTGTTCTACGGCCCAGGGCTGGGCACGAGCCTGCGGCGCTTCCAGGATGTCGACGGCGGAGCGATATTCGCCTACTGGGTGGCGAACCCGACGGCCTACGGGGTCATCGAGTTCGGCCCGGACGGGACGGCGCTGTCCCTGGAGGAGAAGCCCGCCGTTCCCAAATCTCAGTACGCCGTGCCGGGACTGTACTTCTACGACAACGACGTCATCGAGATCGCGCGATCGCTCCGTCCATCGGCCCGCGGAGAATACGAGATCACCGGAATCAACCAGACCTATCTGAGCCAGGGCCGACTCACGGTCGAGGTTCTGGCCCGCGGCACCGCGTGGCTGGACACCGGCACGTTCGACTCGCTGTTGGACGCCAGTGACTACGTACGCACCATCGAGCGGCGCCAGGGCCTGAAAATCGGTGTGCCAGAGGAGATCGCGTGGCGGGCCGGCTACATCGACGACGATCAGCTGGCCGCCCGCGCCAAGCAACTACCCAAATCCGGCTACGGCGACTATCTGCTGGAACTGTTGCGCCGATAGCCGGCGTCATCACGCACCGATAGCCGAAAATCTGGCGCCGGGAAGGCCGAATCAGGTCACTTATAATTCGGTGAACGACCACACCGGGTCAGGAGGGACTGTGCCCGATCAGTCCGGCGTCGATAACGTCGACCCTCCGCCTCCTGCCAGCCGATAGCTGGTCACAGCCATGGAGCCGACACCGTCGAAGAGGGGGCAGTCTTGACCTATCCACCGCAATGGAACCCACCGCCGGGAGATCCGTTCGAAAACTATCAGTCGCCGCAGACGCCGAGCCCGGGCGGTTACTACCAGCCGATCCCCGGATGGTCCGGCTACGGCGAAGCGCCTCCGGCCGACCAACCACCCAAGCGGAGCCGCACGCCGCTGATCGTCGGCACCGTCGCGGGAGTCGTTGCGATCACTCTCCTGGTCGGCCTGGCGCTGTGGGGGTTCAACTCCCGCGGCAACGACACCGCTGGCATTGCCACCACCACCTCGGCCGCGGCGACCGATGAGCCCACCGGTACCACCACCGCACCGACCTCCACCGCTTCCAGCAGCTCGCCGGCACCGGCGGCGCCGGCGGCGTGCGAGGGACGTGTCCCCACTGCCACACCGCAGACTCCCGCAGGGTGGAATCCGGTGGCCAGCCCGCGAGCCCTGAACTACGCCGTACCCGGCAACTGGGAAGTCAATGCCTGCACCGACATGGTGGGCTGGGAAAAGCCCTGCTCCGACGGGCCTTTCGGCTACTGCCCGATCCGCACCATGAGCGGTTCGACCTCGATTCCCAACGAGCAGTGCCCCAAGGGCAGCCGAGGGGTCACGGGCGTTCCCGGTGCGAAGAACACGCCCGATATCAATGAAGCAGTGCAGGGAGAAGCGCAGCTGGTCGCCGACATCTACACCTCCAAAAATGGTGTGGTGCCATCGGTTTCCCTGAGCCCACCCCGCAACTTCACGGTGGGCGGGACACCTGCTGTCCAGATCGTGGCGACCGTGACCGGGATCGAGGGAGACAACTGCACCGGCACTTCAGCATTGCACTCGATGGTCGCCACCACCGTCCCCGGCCAACCCGGGTCGGTGCTGTTTGTCGTCTCGCTGGAGCAGGGCTATCCCGGTGCACCGGATCCTGGCTTGATCGACCAGTTGGTGGGAACGCTGAATCGGGCCAGCTAGTCGCGATGTCCACGGAGGTTGGCCGGTACGGCTGACCGGCGGGGAGCCTCCGGGGTCACACCCGGAGGCCTGCACTTGTGGCACAGGTTGCCCCGAAACCATGCGGGACAACCTCCCTGGACCAGTCAGCGCTTGCCGGTGATCTTTTCGCCGATTTCACGAGCAAAGCTGAACCCCGCCGTCGGATTGTCACGTGAGCATCCCCTAGCGTCGGCGATCGTATTCACCCGCAGGGCCAAGCCGCGACTGCAGCCGATGGCATCGGCAGCTCCGGTGATATCGGTGAAGATGCTCAAGTTCATGAACTGTTCCGCCGCGTCGTATCCGACGCCACCGAGTTTGAGCGTGTCGGCACCCAGCCCCTCGTAGGTGGCGTTGATCGGGCCGGGACGGCAGCCACGCCATCCGCTGAGCTGTTTCTGGAACGCAGCCTCCGCGGTCGCGTTGTCAGGGAACAGCACCACGGCCTGAACCGCCTGGGCCGCCGGCCCAGCCTGCACCATCTGGATAACTACGTCCGTGTAACCCGTACCAGCATAAGCTGATTCGGCACCTGGAGCCCACACACCCGCACAATTCGGCGGTGTGACCGGATCGGTGGACAGAGAAGTTTCAACAGGTCCGGCAGTCAGACCCGGAGCCTTCAGCCGCTTGCCGATCTCCTCGACGGACAACAGCACACCCTGCAACTCGGATGCCTCCACTTTGCCGTCAGCACCGGGTGCCGCCGCCGATGTCGAGGTGGTCGCCGGGCTCTGTGACGTCGTCTTGGACCCCGATGCCCGCGCGCTGGTGGTGCTGGTCGCGCCGGCCCGATCAGTCGTGTCATCCCCGCCGGTCAGGTTGGTCGCCACCACGACGATCACCACCAAGAGCAGGAGCACCGTGCCGATCACACCTCCGATGATCCACGGCGTCTTGTTGCTGGGCGGCGGGGTGTACGGCCCGTTCATCATGGGCGGTGCGTTCCACGGACCTGCCGGACCGGCCTGCCACTGCGTACCGACAGGAGGCGGCGGCGGATACGGCGGCGGGGCAGAAGGCGATCCGGCTCCCCACGCCGGTGGGGCCGAACCCTGCTGGGGGTTCGCCGGGACCCAGGGTGACTGCGGCGGTTCGGGCTGGCCGCCTCCACCCGGCCAGCCACCTCCACCGCTCTGGAAAGGGTCGCTCGGTCCTTGGTTCATACGGGAATCTTCCTGTCTTTCATGAGATGTCACGGAATGCGCGACAGAATCTTGGCGGCCAGCGTCTCCGCGTCGCGGCCGGGATCCGCACCGAACGCCACCACCACGTCGACGACCACGTTGTTCTTGGCTGCGACAGCCCGGACAATCGGGGTGTTCACAAGCAACTGCGGCCCGTCCAAGGTCGTGCCTCTCAGCACCGCTATCGAGGGATCAACCGCAGCTCTGGTCACCGGGTCGATCTGATACTTCGAAGTCAGCTGGGTGGCACCCACCAAGTGGTCGACCTGGCCGACGCATCCGTTCCACCGCTGCTCGATCGCCGTGGCTTGGGCGGTGGCCGACGCGGCATCGGGATACAACGTGATCCGTTCGTCGATCGCGCCCAGCTGAATCATCGTCTTGACCGGCAGGCCGTTGATCGAACGGGTCAATGTTGTTATCGCACCACTGTTTTCGTACATATCAACCGCGCCTGCGGCGATGGCGGTCATACAGCCCGCCGGAGTGAAGGCGTCTTGCGGGAGGGAATTCCAGGTGGTCATGTCGGTGGCACCGTAGGTACTGCTGAGCGGATTCACCTCCGCCTTGACCTCGTCGAGGCTGGGCAGCAGTCCCGGAAACTGCGCTTCGGTCACGACGGGCGCCGCCGGCGGCGGCGTGGTGGTCGGGGTGGGCGAGGACGTCGTACCAGGCGCGGACGCGGCGGTGGAACTCGGACCTGCCACCGGAGTTTCCGCCGGACCAGGGATCACGGCCCAAACCACCAGTGCCACAACGGCAACGGTGATCACCACGTAGGACAGGATCACGCCGGTCAACGCGCGGTTGCGTCCTAGTTGCCCGGTCCGCTTGATCTGCGACAGTCCGAGGTGGCCGAGCACCGCCCCGACCGGAGCGAATACGAAAGCGAACACCAGTGACAGCGTCGCGAAGGTATTGACCGGCGCGTTCGGCGGCGCCGGCGGCGGTGCCGAGACGATCGGGGGTCCGCCGAAGGGTTGCTGCCCGCCCGGAAACTGTCCGCCGGGTTGCTGCCCGCCCGGATACTGCCCGAACGGAGTACCGCCGAACGGGTCACCGGACCCGCCGAACGGATCCCCCGGATCGCCAAATCCTCCGTGGGTCATGCGGGGATCCGCAACAGTATCTCGGCGGCGATACTCTCACCGCTGTCACCGAGGTTCCCCCCGAACACCTGCGCATCGACCACCACTTTGGCCTTTGCCGCCACCACCCGGACGTGGAGGAACTTCGATGATCCGTCCATCGTGCTGCTCACCATCGTGATCGACGGATCACGCGTAGCGCGGGTGGTGGGGCCAATTTCATAGAGCACCGTGCGGCTCCCGTCGTTGAACTTCAAGGTGACCTGCCCGGCGCACCTTCTCGACACTTCCAAGATCTGCGCGACCTGCCGGTGGTGGCGCCGAAAAGATCGGCGGGCCACCGTGCGGCAGCTGCCCGAACTGGTCGGGCGTCCCCCCTGCAAAGGTCATGTCAGCCCGGGATCCGATCGAGGATGCGGCGGGCGATGGTGATGTGATCGTCACGCTGTTCCCACGCGAGGAACTGCGTATCTACCATCACGTTGGATTTGACGGCGATAGCCCGGAAGGTGAATACCTCCGGGGATCCAGGGCTGACGTTGAGCAGAGTCGTCACTCCGCCACCGACGTCTTCCACCGGCCCCGAATTGAACACCATCGGACTCGATTTGGTCGGTACCGTCAGCTCCCGGCCTGAGCATTGGCGCCACCTGTCCACGTAACGGGCGAACGCCTCTTGAGCGGCCTTCGCGTCAGCGAAGGCGACCACTCCCTGCCCGGTGACCAGATGGGCGGTTGTCTCTTCCGCCGATGTGGCGTATGCGCTCACGTAGTCGGTGCCCGCATATCCCTCTGGCGCCATGCCATAAAGCGACGCAGTGCATTCGGCCGGCGTCACGTCCCCATGCTGATCGATGACGCCGAACTGGACTTGGCTGGCGGTCAAGTTGGGCGCCTTCATGATGACGCGCAGCTCCTCGAGGTTCGGCAACAACCCGCGCAGTTCCGCAGATGTCACCTTCGGCTCGGGTTTCACCGTGCTGGTGGGGGCTGTGCTTACCTTCGGCGTGGAATCAGCGGGCGACGTGGTGACGCTCGAGTTCGCCTTGGATCCGTTGTGCGCCAAGACCGCCCACACCACCAGCCCCACAACCAGGAGCACGATGAATGTGTAGGAAAGCACGATGCCGATCAACGCGCGGTCGCGGCCCCGCTGGCCGGTGCGTTTGATCTGCGACAGTCCCAGATGACCCAGCACAGCCCCGGCCGGGGCGAAGAGGAACGCGAACAGCACAGAAAGCGTCGCGAAGGTGTTGACCTCGGCGCTCGGCGGCGGCGGGGATGACGGAATGACGGGCGGTCCGCCGTATGGCGGCTGCCCGTAAGGCTGCCCGAATGGCGCACCGCCGAACGGGTCGCCGGTCCCCCCTCCGTATGTCATGTCAGCCTGGGATCCGATCGAAGATCTGCCGGACGACCCTGTTGGCCTCGTCGGTCAACCCCACGCCCAGGATTTGTACGTCCACGAGAACATTGGCTTTGGCGCCGATCGCCCGCACCATCCACACCGTTCCTTGGGGTCCCTGGTTTGCGCTGCGCAGTCCGGTGATTCCCGGGCCACCGTCCTCTGGGCCACCGAGGGTGAAGTTCGCCGACCGGCCTTCATTGGTGAACGCCCAGGTAAGAGTCCGGCCGTTGCATTCACGCCAGATCTGAACGTAATTGGCCAGTGCCCGCTGCGCGGCGGCGGCGTCGTCAAAGATCGCCACCCCTTCCACCGCCTGCATGTTCACCTTCGGTTTCTGTGCCTGAACGGCCCAGGCGAGGTTCCGGTAGCCGCTGTTCTCGTACGGCCGCGGCGTGAAGACGCTGAACGAACCGGCACACTCGACCGGAGCGTAGGTCTGGGTGTCCGGAAGACCTATCTCAGGGGGATCGTCGGGCGGGTTGTCGGCCAGCTCCTGGTTGCCGGTGATCGCTCGCATCTCGTCGACGCTGGGTAACAGCGGTGCCATCCCCGCCGCCTCGATCCGTGGCGGCGGCGGTGGAGGCTTCGGCACCGCCGTGGCCGAAGTCGACTGGGCCACAGCCGGAGACGTCGTGGTGACGTCTTTCGCAACCGTCGTCGACGTCGAATGTGGTTCTCGCACCGCAATCCACACCACCAGGGCGACCACCGCCAAGGCAATGAACGAATACGACAGCGTCAGGCCGACCATGGCACGGTCCCGCCCACGCTCGCCGGTGCGGCGCACCTGTGCCAGGCCGAGGTGGCCGAGCAGAGCCCCCGCCGGAGCGAACACGAATGCGAACACCACCGACAGCGTCGACAAGGTGTTGTGCTCACCGGCACCCGGCTGCTGCATCGGCGGCGGCGCATACTGCAGCGGCGGCGGCCCAGCCGGATGTTGGACAGGGTGCGGCGGTACACCCTGCCCCCCGAACGGATCTTCCCAAGGTCCCCCGAAAGTCACTGCTAGAGCACCCCGAAACTCGACGTCACCCAGCGGATCGGGTCCGCACACCGGAATGGCGCAATGCCCCGGGAATGCAGCCGGTTTCCACTGGGCGGCTGGCCGAGGGCAGACACCACGAAATACCGGTGGTGCAGTCGAATCCCGGTCGACGGATTCTCGACAGCCGCGACGATGGCTCCGCCGTGCAATCGGGTCAGCAGGCTGCGGACTTCCTCATGCATGAGTTCCCCGCCCACTTCGTCGTATTGCGGACCGTCCGAGGTGTCCCGCGAGTAGGCGGCTCCGGGGTTGGACATGATCAGGCTCCACTCGGAGCCCTCGACGTCACGCAGCACCCGTAACGCGTCGAACTTGGAGAGAATGACCGCGAGCTTGGGTTGTCCCGGCCCCACGGCCATCAGAACGTTGTTGAGCACCGAGCGCGGATCGCCCCCGCTGAACATCTGCGCCGGCAGCAGATCCTGCAACTGGTCGCGAATCGCCTTGACCCGCAACGGGTCGAACATGAAGAACACCGCATCGGCGTTGGCGAAGAACCGGAACGGCGGAGTGTGCAGATCGCCCGATTCCATGTCCTCACCGGCCACGTCGCGCAGCACCAGGAACCGGCGCACCCCGTGCCACACACCGATCGAGAACATCAGCGGCTCACGCTGATTGGAGGCCTGAGTGAGCACCGTCGGGGTTGGCGGGATCAACCCGCGCTGCACGTACAACGGCGACTCGTAGTTGGTCTCGTAAGCCTGGGCGGTGGCCCGGGTGACGGGCTCCATCGACACCCCGAGTTGCTCACACAGCAGTTCCAGTTGCTTCACCAGCACCGCTATGTAGAGACTCTTGCCGGTGGCGCGGGCCCCGGCCATGGCGATGCAGATGGCGTGGCCTTGGCGCCAGCCCTCCGGCAGTGTGTAGTGACACACCAGGCAGATCTCGACCGCGGGTCCTTGCAGTGCTCTGCTGGCTTCGGCCGTCGGTGGCGGCGGACCGTTGTGCCCCGGGGGGCGGGTCCAGGTGTAGAGCGGACCGCACTCAGCGGGTGCACCCAGATACGCCGAGGCGATGTCGTCGCGGTAGCGGGCCCCGTTCGCCTGCGGTGACAACGTCCACAGATGCTGGTTCGGGTTCAGAAGAGAAAAACAACGCGGGCACTTGCTCATACGCGGTCCATCTTCGGCTCGTCACTGAAGCTCACGTCAGCGCTCGCACCAGGTTGGCGGTGATCCGGTCCAGGACCGGAGGATGTGCCAGGAGTTCGTCACTGGCCTCATTGCCCGGCCGGGGCGACGGCAGCCGTGCGCCTGCTGCATCGAGACGTCTGTCGTTGGACAGCGCGATCACCGGAAATCGTTGCAGCACAGAGCCTGTCGGGAAATCCGCACAGACCACCGTCCGCGCCGATCCTGGTGCCAGCCGGGACCAGCGAGCTCCCGCCGACCACCGTGGCTGCACCTTGCGGAGGGCACCGGCCAAATCCGCAGTGCCCACCGCGTCGACCTGGGTCACCTCCGCACCGACCAGCACGGCCGAGACTTCGCGTACCCCGACGGCGTCGGCGACGCCGACCACGATGTCGGTTGCGGCCGCAACACTGCCGTCGGCAAACCACGGCCGCATCGAGGCCGAACAGTCGAATGCCACCACCACCGCGCCGTGGGACTCCTGCGGGCCCCGGCCGGTCACCTTGCGGGCCGAACTGCGGGCAGCCGTGGCGAGTGGACTCAACGGCGTGTCGGCGACAGCACTGACCGCGATGTCGATCTGACTGCCCTTGGGTTGCAGCGCGGCGAAAGTCACTCCCGTGTCGCCGCTGACATCGACCGGGTCGAACATCACCTGGACCGGGTCGACGTCACCCGGGTTGTCATGTGCGATCGCCAGGTGGATGACCGAATCAGGACCGAACCGTTCGGAGCCGACCGGGCGGACGGACACCGTGACCTGTCCCGTCAGGCTGGGTAGCAACACGTGGTGGGCCGTCGAGCGGACGATCGGTTGCTCGGGGCCACCTTGTATCTCGAGCGCGGCCCCGCCGACGGCGCCGGTGATCGACACGGCCAGCGCTTGATTCGGAATCTGCACACGCTGGTTGCGTGCACCCACCACATAGATCGGCATCAGCGGTTCCCCCGTAATCTCGCCACCAGAGACGGTGGTGTATCGCCCCGCCGTTCCAGCATCTTGCTCACCATTTTGCGGTACCGACGTTGGGCCCCGTCGGACGTGTCTCCGGACAGCTGCGTCATCAGCACGGTGACCCCCTCGACGAGGGTGTCGTCTTCGACAAGCCCGGCGGCGGCCCGCTGCGCGAGTTGACCGACGAGTTCGTCGACCGGATCCGGTAACCGTTCGCTGTCCTCAGCCGCGGCAGTGCTCACCAGACTGACCGCCATGACCGCCTGCGGTGCAATCTCATTGCCTTCGATGAGCGGCCACGCCCGGGCCACCGCCTCGCCGCCGAGCGCGGCGTCGGAGGCCAGGGCATTACATATCGCCGGATACGGCTGCGCCGCGATCACACCGAGCACGGCGAACGTCAGCAAGCGCGCCTCGAAATCGTGGTGCACCAGTCCACGCTCCACCGTCAGCATCGCCTTTTCCCACAGTGGGCCGTAGGCACTGTGATGAGTTTCCACATACCGCTGCTGCATCCACGCCCACGGGTCGACGTGCCGCACCGCGGCGCATGCGACTGCGCCGGCATCGCCGTTCCCGTCGATCACCTTGCCGGCCAGATCCGTGAGCGCGGCGGAATCCGGTGCGCCCAGCAGCGTGCGGATCGCGGCGGGTCCCGGCACCGGTTCCGTTCCGAAGGCCAATTGCAGGTCGGCCGGGTCCCATACCGACGCCGCGACGGTGTCCTCGAAGTCCGGCGAACCCGTGGCCCGCAGCCACCACAGCCAGGCCCCGGCGTCCCCGGGCCGGGCCAGTCCCCGGCGTGTGGTCCGCAGGCCGTGCATCGCCGCCCGAATCCAGGTGCGGTCCCACGGTTGTGCACCGGCCAGTTCATCGGCACCGGGCAAGGGCGTCGCGTCGGCGAACCAATCGAGCAGGCTGTCGCTGATCGCCTTGCCCTCGACGTCACCGCTGCTCTGCAACACCGTCGTGGCCAGCGCCAACCGACCGTCGACGTCGATCCGCTGGCGCAGCTTGGGGCCGCGCACCGGATCGTCGAGGAGAGGCAGCAGGTCGTTGTTCAACGCCGCGTTCAGGCGCGCGTCGGCGATACCGGCCCGCAACAACAGATCCACGACCCGTAGTTCCCGTTCGGGGCCCTGCTCGCGCGCCGCCGTGAGCGCAGGACCGATCGCGTCTTTCACCTGCCCCGGAATTGGTCTTCCGTGAAATGACCTCGGGCCCAACGGAATCGGGCCGATCTGAGCCAGCCAGGTGTCGTCGGCGATCGCCCGGCTCAGATACGTGGCGTCGGCGAACTGAGCTGCCGGGCCGTCGGGCAGCTCCTGCACCGCTCGCCACGCATCGGCGGTACTGGCCCCGACCACCGACGAGAACACACCGAATATCGTTGCGGCCGCTGTCGATCCGGCCGGCACATCGAGCGGTGAATGCCCCGCGATGACCTCGTGTGCTTCCTCTTCGGCGTCGGCGAACTCGGGACTCCCCGCGATCGCCATCGCCATCGGCCAGGCCGGATGCAAACCCTGATCGACGACCTGGGCGGCCACCCGGTCGATGTCATCGAGTAGACGTCGCGCCGAGTGGGGGTCGAGCAGCGCGACCTGAGCCATCGCCGACCACGCGGTGGCCTCGACTGCATGCCCACCGGCCGTGCGGTGCGGTGCTCCGTCGAGTTCGCCCAGCCAAACCTCTTCGATCTCGCTGATCACCGTCACACCTGCGGGGATCGCGTCGAGGTCGACGATCGGGACCGCGGTCAGCAACTGACCGCTCTGCAGGGCCAGCGTCACCTGATCGGCACGGTCGAAGGTGGAGAAGGTCAGTCGTGCCGCGGTGCCCGCCGACATCAGAAAACTCACCACGCCGATCCACTGGGCCGCCGAATCCGGCGACTGCGTACCGAGCACCACCGGCGCACCACCGTCGAGGGCGGCCGCCACGGCGTCGAGCAGAACGAACAGTGTCGCCAACCGCCAGGTGCGGGCATCGAGCGCAAAGGCCACCACACTGTCCCGGGTCACCACGGAACCCGCGGCGGGTGGGGTATCACCGATCTCGGCGCGGGCCACCGCCGCGGCGCCGAACGGGCACACCCAGCCGCCGGACTGCCACAACTCGATCGGCCGGACATGCGGTGCCCTGAACGGCATCCGGTCCAGTACCACGTGAGCGAAGACGTTGCCGGGGCGACCGGTGCTGTCCGTTCCTGCCGGGACGGTGTGCCAGTACCCCGCGGTGTCGTTGTCCGGTCGCCCGAAGGCCAGCCGGCGCGGTCTCTGTTCGAGCTGTTCGGCCGTTGGATACGGGGGCAAAGCCTCAACCGGGCGGAACACCGTGCGCACCCCGGCGATGAGCGCCGCGATCTCGTCGCTTGTCAGGGCGCCGGTGCGCTGTTTGACCTGCCAGCCACCAGCCGCACCGACCGCGTCGTAAGAGGTATAGGCCAGTTGACCGTAACGCGCCGTCACTGCGTCGGCGCCGTGAGTCGAAGGCTCGCCACCGGCGGATCGAGCAGGGCGATGACGCGCAGACGCTCCGCCGACGGGGTGTTGACGAACATCCGCACCCAGCCCTGTAGGCCCTGCACGTTCGCCGCCCACAATTCCCCGGAACCGGTGGTGGTCAATGCCTTCCACCGCAACTCCTTGGAGGGGCGCTCGGCGATCTGGCCCTGGGCATCCATCGGGGCGACGTCAACGGCCTGACCGTCGTGGACACTGAGCGGAATCCGCTGCGGGTTGTTCACCAGAACGAACGCCGGAGAGCCCGGCAGATCATGTTCCGAGCGCAGCGCGATGGTGGCGGTCGTCGGATATCCGTGCGGATCCCTGCCGATGCGCACGGCGTACTGCAATCGCAGCAGACCGTGGTACTCGACGCTCGCGACCGCGCCGGTGACCCGGCGGCCACCGGAGAACGCGACCGGAGCCAGGTGCAGCGAGCATCCGCCGACCGGCAGCTGGCCGGTCAACTGCATGCCGCCGTATTTCTCGTACTCTTCCAACGAAATCTCGAAGGACTTACCCGTCAAACCTGCGCGTGGATCATGGCCTTTCGGCGCCAGGTGCATGACGACAGCCGCCGCGCCGTCGGGCCAGTCAAAGGTCAGCACCTGCTTGTTGCAGTACTCGGCCAGCTCGATGTCCTTGATGCTGCCGGTGCGTACCGACGACAGCGTGCGGCCCAGCAGGGCCCGGCCGGCCAGGATGGTCACCGGAGTGAGGTAGGCACGACTCCACCCGGTCGGCCAGGACACCCCGGCCAGCAGCGCCTGGGGGCGCCCGTCCGGACCCGTCCGGTTGGCCACCGGTTGGGTGAGTCTCAGTTCAGGTCCCAAGCCGACCTGCTCGAGGGCATCCTCGGGAAGTTCCCCGGCGTCTGCGCCCGCATTCGGGCCGCTCTCGGTGCGGTAGATGACCACCTTGCCGCCGGCCGGCGGTGTCCAGGTCAGGTCGAACGCGCCGGCATCGACACCGCTGACCACCGCGAGATCGGTGACCGGTGCGAGCACTGCGGATACCTCGACGTCCGCCTCGACCGCCTCCGAGAGCCGCAGCACACCCTCCACGGTGGCCGCGCACCGCGCTCGATACTGATAGCGCTCACCGCGAACCGCCTCGGTATCGACGAAGCCGGTGAGGTTGTCGGTGCCCGCGAGGATCCGGTACTGCGGTCCGTCGCGGGCGATGTCGGCGGCGGGCACCCGGTAGACGTAGACAGCGGTGACCCCCGGGGCCACGCTCCATTGACCGATCACCCGACCGGCATCCTCGCGGATGACGAAATTTCTTATGGGACTTACCAGTACGCCGGCGGCATGCAGGATCGGCTGCGCGGCCAGCGCCTCGTCCTTGGTCGCGCCGAGATTGACCCAGACCTGATAGTGCCGTGCGGACGCGACCAGCGGTCGGGCGTCGGTGGCGACCGTGCCGGCCGATGCGGCCACCAGATCGGCCCGGTCCGGTGAATACGGCGGGTTGTCCTCACTGCTGACCAGCCGATAGAGCACCACCGCGCCCGCACCCTGATGCGCCGGCCAGCTCAACTCCAGACCGGCATGAGTTACACCCCGCCGCAGCGCGACGGTATGCACCGGCGGCGGCTGCTGGGTGAACGTGAACGCGGCGAAATCGGCTGCGGTCAAAGGTGCTTCGGTGGGAGGTGGCACAGCGATCTCGGCCGTGGGGGCCGGGGTTTCGAGCGCGGGCTCGGAAACCGACGGCGGCAAGGACCCGGCTGCCGGTTGAGCGGCGGGCGCCGCCTCGGGAACCCGGTGTCTGGCGCTGAAGCCGGCCTGCTGGGGGGATGCGTCGGCCAGTTCGGACAGCACCCGCGCCATTTCGTCGGCGTGCTCGGCTGCCGACCCCGGCAACATGGCCCGGATCTCCTCGACTTCGGTGCGGCCGGACCGCAGCACCAGACGAAGGTGTGCCTCCTTGAAACTGCGGGGGGCCACCGCGCCGGAGTCGATGAGTTGCTGGCGCCAAGCCAACAGCGGCGCCAACCGAGGGTCGGCGTCGTCGGGAGCATCGGTGTGAGACGACTCAGGACTGGAATCCGGCATGTCAGAACACCATGTCCTCCCCTGGCGGCACATCAAGTTCGGTGCGTCGGACCATGGTCGTCGGGTCGTCGTCGCCACCGGCGATGGCAACCGGTATCTCGAACAACGCAAAATTGTACGGCGGGAGCCCGTCGCTGGCCTGCACGACCACCGCCCGATATCCCAGCCCGCCGCGGACCACGACGGCTTCGTCGATGGCCACCCCGGACCGCCCGGCGGTGACCGCGGCGTTGGTGAACAGCGACGAGTCGAACGGAGCTGCCCGATCCGGTCGGTGATCGACGAACCCCGCATTGAACTGCTGGGCCGGTATGTCACGGCCGATCGTCGGAACCCGCACCGTGCCGGTCAGTGCATCGGACAGGGCACCGGGCCGGCCCGCTGCCTCGTCGGTGAACATCTGCTCCACCCGGGCCCACAACGCGTCGGCCCCGGTCGGACGCACCCGCCCGGACATCACGGCCGCCGACCACTGATCCAGGCCCGATGACGTGCCCACCCCGGGCTGCCGAAACAGCGCGATGGGCTCCTCACGCAGGCGGGCGGCGGCCTCGGCCAGCATGTCTTCCCACGGTTTCGTCAGCCAACCCAGCGAATAGAGCCTCCGCTGGATCCCGTGGACCGCGTTGTCAGCCTGATCCGGCGACGGCGTGGCAATGCCGACCTGCGTGGACCTGGGCAGTCCGTCGACCAGAAAGCCCGCGGCGCGTTGGCTCGGCGGCGGCGGCCCAAACGGCGCCCGCAGCACCGTCCCCAACGTCCTGCACCAGGCCAGCAGCTGTCCGTAAGCCGAGGTCATCCGGCTCAGATCCTGCACGGCGGTACGCAGATTGGCGTGCATCATCTCGAGTTGGTGCTGCTGAGATTTTCGCAAGTTCATCTCGGCGAACAGATCTCGCTGACTCAGAAGGAACAGCGCCAACGAAACGAGGATGTAGATGAGGATCACCGCGGCGCCGGTGCTCAGGGCGAACTTCCAGCTCACCCAGTCGGCGGCGGCGATGCCGATCAAAGCCAGCAGCACCACGAACACCGCGACGGTCAACGTTCGCAGGATGATG
The DNA here is from genome assembly GCF_004762045.1 of Mycobacterium sp. DL99. Classification (GTDB taxonomy): domain Bacteria; phylum Actinomycetota; class Actinomycetes; order Mycobacteriales; family Mycobacteriaceae; genus Mycobacterium. The sequence goes on along the minus strand of NZ_SJOM01000007.1, from coordinate 14,548 downwards.
CTGATCACGGCCTGGCGTTCCCGAAGGCGCTCGTCGACGGCATCGCGGTTGGCTATCGCCTGGATCTGCGACACCATGTCGGTCACCTCGGACCGGGCCCGCTGCATGAAATCGGCCAGGACCGAGCTCACCTGCCAGGCGTAGCTCCGGGTCGCGGCTGCCTGCCAACGATCCAACTCGGTACCGGTGTTGCGCGCCTCCACCCCGGCGGCTGGATCGGAGTAGGCATTCTGCAGACGTTCGCGCACGTTGGCCGCGCCGAGCACGTCGGCGCCCTCGACCTCACCGACGCCGATCACCGCTGCCAGTGAGGTCGGGATGCCCCGGAAATGACCGGCCGGGCTGGGCACGACGTCCTCGGCGTTGAACACCACGCCGACCGCAGAACCCACCGCGATGGGGTCGAGCCCGGCCGCCCTCCGGCCCCCGTCGGCCAAAGTCAGTGCGCCGTTGGCGAAGTCGGTCCACAACCCGGTCAGATCCTGCTGCTGGACGAGCCCGTCCTGACCGCCGTTCAGTGCCGTCTGCAGTGTCTCTGCGCTGCGGTTGAGGTCCTGCCAGTCGGCTTTCGTCGCGTCGGCGACCACAGCGAATGCCGAGTCGGTGCGCCCGAACACGGTGCCCTGCACGGTGCTGGCCACCGCCGAGGTGACCGAACCCATCACGGCCGAGAGCCAGGCTGACGGGGCCCTGCGCAGCGCGGTGGCCATGAACTTGAGGAACATCTTCATCGCGGCCCAGATGGAGATCGTCTGGGTCGGGCCGGCGTCAACGGCCAGGCGCGGTCCCCGCAGCACGTCGCGGTGTTTGGTCCACAACGCGCGGGCCATGGACTGTGTCGCCGTGGGAACGTCTTCGATGTAGACCACCGGGACCTGACCGCCCTGCGGCAGGGGCAGCCGACCGGTCGGGTCGAAAAGGTGTGTGCGCAAGCTCTCTTCGACGGCAGTGCTGTCCAGCCTGCGGTAGAAGGCCCTGACGGCCCGCACCGTCTGGCCGGGCAGGATCTCGAGAGCGTCGAACGGGCTCCGGTCCAACCCGGCCCACAGACCGCTGATGCCGGCCACCACCGGCGCGGTCTGTTGGGCCACGTCGGCTGGATCGGTGAGTCGGTTCCACGGCACCGCACCGAGTCCGGGCGCGGCCGAATCCTCCGGTGCGATCAGCAGGTTGTGCCAACCTTCCAGCACCAACGCCAGATCCGGTGTGGTCGGAGCGGAGTTTCCCGGGGTGATCAGAAGTCGTAGGAGGCTGATCGGTGACCCCATCGCGCTGCTGCGCACACTTTGCTCGACCGCCTGCTCCGTTTCGAGCGGTACCCGCTCGGCGCTGGGCGCCTCGATCGGCACCAAGACCGTGATCCGGATCCGGTCGTAACGTTCACCGGTCAGAAGCTGTTGCAGCACAACGGGTCTGGCCTGGCCGTCCTGGATCATAGTGGCCGGGGTGGAGGGACCGCCCACGTCTTCTGCTGCCACCCAGGCGAACGGGTGGAGCAGTCCGACCGCTGAGTAGTCGGCCAGCACCGCGAGGATTTCCTCGGTGTGCTTCGGCGGTGCCAGCAGTACGGTCAACGCCCGCGGCGGTGCCGGGGGCTGTGTTCCCATGGACGTCGACATCGCTTAGAAGGTCCCGCCGTCCGGAATCACGACCGAGCTGCCACCGTCGTCCAGGAACGTGGCCGCGCCGGCATGCTCTCCCCTGGCCAGTGCCTCGGCCTCGCGCTCCAGCAGCTTGATCAACATGTCGGTGGCCCAGAAGACATCGGGCGCCAGATCGCGGAAGATCGGCGTCTTGGCTGCCTTGGACCGGGTCGTGACCGTGGTGAACGCACCCTCGGGTGCCGCACCGGGCATGTCCGAGGGCAGGTACTGCGCCGCGACGTCACGGACGTTGCTCAACCAGGTTTCGGCGGCGCTGCGCCGTTCCTCGGTCGTCTGCGCCGCAGCGATCGGCCCCACCCGGGAGGTGACGCCCCGGCCCGACACTCCGGTCTGGAGGAATTCGCGAAGCAACCCGGCGGCTGACAGCTCGACGATGCCGCTGGCCGGGTCCTGGCTGTGCGAGTCGTAGAGCTCACGCAGCACCTGGTAGGGCCGCAGGGACCGCATCACGGGGGGTTCATGTGACGTGGCGATCGCCAACAGGATTCCCTCGAGCACCGCGGGGAGCCAGTCGTAGGACGCGGTGAACGCCGACGGCGGGGTGAGCAGCGGGTTGGGGAAGTTCAGCCACTGATTGTCGTTGCCGTCGAAGATCCGGACCGGTTCGGTGTATGGCGAAGCGGGAATCTGGATGCGGCCGAGGATCTGGCCCAGGAACCAGCCGGCGGTCATGGTGCGACGCTCGTCGTCGGTCATCGGCAGCGAAGCCGCCAGCGGACGCGACCTCCGGTAGCGCCAGAACTGTCCGCGTCCGGGTCCCGCGGTCTGGGCCCACTGCTGCGCCGCCGGTTTGAGCACCGAATCGAACGCCAGTGGTGAATAGTTCGGGTAGGACCCGAAGATGTCGATGCGGGTGACGCTGTCCTCGTCCGACAGCGACCGGCCGTAGTTGTCCTTGGTGGCCTGGTCGATACGCGGATTGGACCTCAACACGTCACTGAGCGCCTCGGCCACCGGTTGCCCGGCGAACGGGATCTCGGAGAACTTGTACCGGTACTCGACCTGCTGGCCGGGGTGCACCCGTTGAAGTGCCTGGTCGTTCACGCTCGCCAGCGGCCGGGCCAGGGACAGCGCCTCGCTGAACTTGGTCGCGATGTCCTGGCGGCGGTTGGTCAGTTCGGATTCCGAGGCACCGACGCCCTGTACGAAGTCGCGCAGCGACACCTTGCAGAAGACCTCGAAGGCCTCCCCCGGACGGGCCACGTACAACCGGGCCCGGGACAGCAGTTCGGCGGGCCGCGTGTGAATGTCGAACTGCGCCATCGACGGCACGCGTGGTCTGCCGGTCTCCGGGTCGGTTCCCAGAGCGCGGGTCACCCAGCTGGCGGTCAGCTCGACGAGCCCGCCGGGAGCCGACACACCGCCGGTGGTCTGCCACTCACCCATGATCACCCTGGTGGTGGCGTCCTCGACAGCGTTGCGCAGCGGGATCATCGCGTGCGCGCCGCCGACTGCCTTGGGCAGGTCGGTTTCGTAGCGTTGCTTGAACGCCGCGGAACTGATCAGCAGCACCTCATTGTTGGCCTCGGCGAACCGCGACGGCACCAGCTCGTCGGCATCCGAGGGCCAGGCGACGTACTGGTCGGTCGACAAGCGGGCCAATCCGATGTCCGAGGGCGGTTCTGAACGAGCCTTCTCGAGCAGAATCATCGCCTCACCGAGCGATTCCCGAAGGGGCGCAAGCAGTTCGGCGCCCATCACCCGCATCACGTCGGCAATGCGGGCGGCGGCATCGGCGAAGAGCTGGCGGCGCACGTTGGAGCGGAAACCGTCCAGCGCGACCCCTAGCACCTGGTCGGCGTTGGTCATGGTGCCGTGAAGGGACCGCAGCGCCGCGTCGACCTGCGGCGGCACCGCGACGATGTCCGGCGGGCCCATGGATCCCAGCTGTGCCAGACCCGGCGCCAGCACGTCGTTGACATGGCGGCGCAGCCGGTCGACGAGCTCGCGGGCATACGGCAGACCGAGGGTCGCCGCGGCGCGGCCGACCATCACTCGAAGCTGTTCGGAGAACTCGTTGTGCCACGCGTAGGCCATCGCGTAGCCCGTCTCGGCGCAGGAGCGGGCAAGGTCGGCACGCCGGTTGAGCACCGCCTGCCGGAAAATCGGCACCCACTGGTCGGCCGACATCCCTTGCGGATTGGGCAGATAGCCTCGCAACTGGCGTTCCACCAGACCGTTGACGGCCCCGACGACGGCTTCGGGTGCGAAGGCCCCGTTGGCGATCCAGTTGCCCAGAATGCCGATCCGGGTCTGCTCGTCGCCTGTCTGATCGGGGATGCGCAGTTCACCGCAGTGCGCCTGCCACTGGCTGCTCAGCAGGGTGTCGAGCTGCTCGTTGCTCGACGCCGGGTTGCCCGGCTGGACGTGGCCGAAGAGCAGTTTGTCGGCGGCCGCACGGGCGAGCCGCTGCGCTGCGTACTCCGCATACCGGTCACGGCCCATCGACAGGCTGGAGAAACCGTATGTGCCCCAAGGCAATACATCCCATGCCGAGATGCCCCAGCCGAGGACGTCACGGTCACCGACCGGCGACGCGGTGTTGCCGAGGTCGTAGGACACGAACTGGTCGCTGGCCTTGCCACTCATCATCAGCCCGGCCAGACCGCGGGCCAGGCCGCGGTACACGGCGTTCTGGGAGCCGTCGCCGAACAGGGTCCGATCGGCGCCGATGTACCGGCCGACCGGGAACACGCGGGCGAACGGGATCGGCTCGCCGTCACCGTGGTGCTGGCCCAGGGCCCGCAGGATCCGCACGTCGTGCTCGCGGGCGGCGCCGGCCTGGCTGGCCACGATCTCACCCAGCATCGCCAGCGCATTGGCCCGCACACCGGTGCGCGCGCTCTCCGGCAACGAATCGAAGATGTCGGGCGTCACCATGAAGACACCCATCAATTTCGGGTCCAGCCCGGTCACCAAGGTGAGCAACCGGCAGACGTCCAGGGCCATCGAGGCACCGGCACCGCCGGCCATCGAGGACACCACCAGCACCAGAGGCGGCTCGTTCGGGTCGAACCGACCCATCCCGGGCACGCTGGCCGAGGCCATCTCCGAAATCGTCTCCACCCGGAACAACGCATCCCAGGCCGACTGCAGCCGGGCGTGAATCTCGCTGGCCTTGCTCAGCGTGATCATCCGGCCGATCGCCCGGTACTGTCCGGCACCGGCCGAGATCGGGTTGGTGACCTCCTGCGGATTGCGCGGCGCCCAGGTGGCGACGGTATCGAGGGCGCCATCGGCAGCCAGCCGCTGCGACAGCGCACCGTCGAGAATTGCGTAACTACTGCCCTGGGGACCGCACCCGATGTAGCTGCCGCCCTGGGCCGGAACGTTCGCCAGGCCCTCGGGCCCCGACTCGGCCGCACTGGGCACATCGATGTGCACGAACTGCCAGCCCGCCAACAACTTGTCGATGCCTGCGGCGTGTAGTTCAGAGCGCAGCTGATCCATCATGAACGCCAAAGTGGCGCCACCGGAACCACCACATCCGACTACCAAGAAACGGCGCATCAGGCTCCTCCACCAAACGGGTCGAACGGATCGGGGTCATAGTGCTGAGGGCGCCCCTGGGGCGCCGGGGGTCCCTGCTGCCCCTGTCGAGTATCGCCAGGTACACCGGGTTGTCGGGCGGGTGGGGGCCGGTTCGCGTCCGGCTGATACGAGTGCGGCACTTGCTGTCCCGACTCATACGGGCCGGGACCCGGCCCCTGCGGCGCGGGGGGCATGCCGGCTCCGAACGGATCGGGGGGGCCGGACGCTGCGGTGGGCCCGTACGACCCGCCGGGAGCCTCCATCGGTGCCTGGGGTCCGCCGAACGGGTCGTATCCGGCAGGGGCAGCACCGTGTCCGGCCTCACCGAACGGTGATGCACCCTGGTCCTGATCGTCGTGGGGCGACGCGACTCCGGCCTGTATCGCACGCAACCGCAGGCCGTTGAGGAGCTCCGGCAGCCGGCGGCCCACCTCCTCGAAGATCTTCTCTCTGGCTGCAGTGTCGGTGTTGCCGCTGACCAGCAGCAACACCTCCGCACGATTCGACGGTCCCCGCGGATCGTGCAGCACCACCCAGGTGTTGTGCACGGCCAGCGGCAGCACCGCGTGCAAGCCGGTCTCGTCACTGCCCGGCAACTCGGAACCGACGCTGACGAGGTTGCCCGCGTCGACCGTGACCCGGCCTGCGCCGAACGGACTGCGGCCCATCACCGCGTTGAGAGTCACCCCGAGCACCGACAGCCTGCGTACGCCTTCGGTCAATCCGGTGACCGGCTGGATCAGATCGGAATCGACCATCGCGAACGGATTCCCGTCGCGCAGCGCCATGTCGTTGTTGACCTCGACGTGGATTCGTTCGGCCAGCAACGGCGTATTCGGGATCTTGGTGACCCACCACTTCGACAGGTACAACAGGCCCAACGGAATTCCCGGCCCCAGCAGCAGTGCAGCGATCAAGACCAGCACGAAGTTGGTCGTGTTCAGCGGCTTCAGCAGCGACGCGGCAAACTGTACGTCGACCACCTGGCCGTCGTCGGGATCCTCCAGCGAGGCCACATGCACCGGAACGGTGCCGTTCAGACCGCCGTGACCGTCCTGGTCGGTCCGCAACGTGACCTGCAGCTTCTGGGTCTGATCTTTGTCGAGCTTGAGGCAGTTGCCCGACGAGTTCTGCGCCGCGGTCACTTTCGGGTCGCCGATTCCCTCCGGGCCGGCGATCACCTTGACGGGCTCGCCGTCGGCGATCCAGACACACCCCGGCCCTGTGACGGTCAGTTCCGCCGTGGCGCCCTCGGCCGCCTGTACTGAACCGAAGTCGATCCGCTCACCGATGGTCGGCAATCCCACCTTGGGCTGGATCTGCACCGGCAGGTCCCGCGTCTGCTGCGACAGTTTGGTGCCGGGGGCGATCTGCACGCCGGCCGGATCCATCGCCGGTGCGGTGGTGATCCCCAGCGACATCTTGAGCGTGGCGCGGCCCGGGGCGACCTTGGACAGATCCACGCTCACGGGGACTGCGATGTTCTCCTTGGGCGCGGCATCCATCAGCACTATCGGCTCGGCGCCCTCGGGTACGAGCTGAACGGTCATCTCGGCGGTGCCGGCGAGATCCTTCGGTGACACCGCCTGGCCCTTACCGTCGACCAGGCCGAAAGTCAGATCATCGATCTTCGCGCCGCTGCGCCACTTGATGGCATCGCCGTTGGTCAGCGCAGGGAAGATGTCGGTGGTGATGTGGATGTTCACCTTCGACACCGCATCGGGATGCGCGCTGCTGGGATCGACGTAGGTGATCGCCCACTGGCCGGCCCACTCACCGCCGCCGCTGGTCATCGCAATGGTCTGGGAGGTGTCGGAGAGCCATTCGTAGCTCACCGGGGCACCACCCACCTGGAGCTCGACCTTGCCGTCCTTCTTCGGTAACTCGACGGTGGCTCCCGACGGGGAAACCAGATAGGGCACCACACCCGGGACGTCGCCGGAGCCCAGGATGGTCACCGATTTGATGGAGCGGTCCAGCACGAAGTTGTGCCGGGCCTCCTCACACAGCTGCCCCTGACACACCGGTCCCTGGGAGTTCACCCCGGGTTCGGGGTTGAGCTTGTCGAACGCGAACAGCATGTCGTCGATGTTCGACACCGGATAGAAGTCACCGGGGACCGGATCGGTGATGTCCCCGCACTTCATGCCGTCCAGCCCTTTTCCGGTGCTGATCGCGCTCATCACGTCGAAGTCGCCTGGTGAGGCCTCGGCGCCCAGGCCTATGCCGAGCATCACGATCCCCGATGACCGCACCTGGTCGGCAACTCCCCCGCCGCGGCAGATCGACTCGACGGCCCGCTGCCTGGCCTGATCGATGCCGCCCTGGTTGGTCAGGTCGACACCTTCGGCGTAGGGCTTGGCCACCTCGCGCGGGGTGAAGTCGATCTTGCCGTCGGAGAACCAGGCCACCGCCTGACACCGCTGACCCGAGTCGGCGCCGGCACCCGCGCCGCCACCGCCGCGGGCGGCCAGAGCCTGCCGAGCCCCGTCCAGTGCCATCCAGTAATCGGTATCGATACCGGTGTTCTTCGATTTCAGACTCGCCAGTTGGTCCCCTACCGAATTGGCGCTCGCCGCGGTGAGCGGGGTCCAATCGTGTTCGGGCGTATAGGTGTCGGAAAAGCCTGCCGAGGCCACTTCCAGTTTGGCGCCGACCCGGTCGGCAAATTCGCCGAGCGTGCGCAACAGGTACCGCGCCGCGTTCACCCGATCGCCGCCGGGATCGCTCTGCTGCAGGCTGCTCGACTCGTCGAACAACAGCAGTAGGTCACCGGACTTCTGCGCGCCCACACATGCGCCGAACCGGGCTGCCCCACCGGTGGCCGTTTCGGCCGACGCCACCGGCGCCGACCAACCCATCACGACGACCGCAGCGGCCGAGGCGACCGCGACCAAACCCTTCGTGCTCGCGCGCGCAGCCGAACGCAAGATCCCCCTCTTCATTCCTTAGAACCTGCCTGCCCATAGCGCGATCTGCCACGCCCCGATCGCAATGCCGATCAGGCAGGCCGCCAACACCACCCAATACAGAGTTTCCGTCCAACCAGGTGCCGAATAGATGGCCTCGGTCCGCCGACGCGTATCGACGCGGGTGTAGACCGCCAATGCGCCGATGGCGACCGGTCCTGCCAACAGCCACCCGGCCAGTGCGGTCAGCAACCATGGGCCTGCCACCGCCCCGACAATGGCTATCACCGCACCCAGAACCGCCAGGCCCAGCGCCACGCCGAACCACACCAGCGGCGGCCCGGCCGTCTTCAATGCAGTCCCGCCGAGTGTCGCGGTGGATTGCCCGAACACATCCTGACCGTGCGGCGTCGGTGCGGCACCGAATATGTCCTGCGGCCCGGACGGCTGGGGAGCCTGCGCCGGGGGCTGGCCGGCCCACGGGTCGAAACCGGCCTGCGCCGGCGGTCCCGCAAGACCCGGCGGTGCCGATGGCGGGCCCTGGCGCTGCGGCGGGCCGAAGTCGCTGAAATCAAACGGATTCGGATTGGTCATGACGACACTGATCCTCCCATCTGCGAACCCGTCAGCCAGACGCCAGACGTCGCGCGGATGCCATATCGATGCCCCGCCGCGACCGTAAGAGAGATCCCCCGCGCTGGATTGTCCGACTCTATCGGAAACATCGTGCTGCCCCCCGCCGCCAGCTAATCCCTTTCGGGAGGCGCCGCACCATCCGCGCGACCCCCGCATGCTTATCAAACTTGTGTCGAGTTGTTGCCGGACTAGTCCGATTCCCGGTGGTCGAACACGAGCGGCGACCGCAGCCGGCTGGCACGGCATCACACGTGGATCTGGTCATCAGCATTCTTCGGCTTTCGGGGCGTTGGTAAGACTGTCACCGAATTCGGTTGTCCGCACGCGATCGCCTGCCCGGAAACGTCGAGCGCGGCATGGTGGTCGTACTCGCGATAGTCCTGTTCGGCGGCGTTACACGGACCTAGCGTGTCGACATCAACCACACGACCAACGCGATGATCAGCAGAAATATCATGACAAAAGACACGGTCACGCCGATCAGTGCGCGTTCGCGGCCGGGCTGACCGGTCTTACCGATCTGGTAGAGCGCGACCTGTCCCATCACGGCCCCAACCGGAGCCAGGATGAATGCGAACACGACCGACAGCGTGGCCAGGGCGTTGACTTCCTGCTGATACGGCGCGTTCCCGGGCGGCGGCGCCATGCCATAGCCGGAGGCGACGATCGGCGGTCGGTATGCGGACTCCCGCGGTAGGCCGGAGAATCCACCCCGTCCGGCGAAGAGGTCACCGTCGGATGGAACTGTCGGGCCATCCCCGTACCCGCCGGACGTCACGGACATGCCCCGGCTTCGCTCGAGTAGCGATCTGATCGAGTTTCTCCGGCTTGCCCTGGCCGCCGCCGAATACCGGACAGCGCCATGGACTGCTCCGTTTCCTCGTGATCTCAACCGGTCGAACCGAGCCTAACCCGGCGATCACGGACCGCTGGACACCAAATAAATGGGTACCGACCAGCCGGTCCAGACCAGCGGAAGGACCTCGCCACCTCGCTGGCCGATGTCACGTGGCAAACCACGTATCCCGGCCACGCCGATCAAGCCGCAACTTCATGGGAATGACTGCCCTCGTTGGAAGCCACGCATTCCCAATTGCAATCTGCCATCGAACAACTAGGCCGGCGGATTACCGAACTCTCTCCGAACACCAGATCCGAATGGCGGTGCGAAGACAGCCGTACAAGATGTCATCCGCCCTGTGCGCAATCCGGCGGAAAGCTGATCGGGCTGCGGGACTACATTTCCGAGCCTCCCGTACCCGAGCGGAACTGGGATCAGGCCTACGAACTGGCGCAGCAAACTGCACAAACCCTAGGGCTGGCGAACCTGACCGTTTTCAAAGACGCACCCCACGATCACGATCTCCAATACTCCGACGACGCCGGCACGGTGCTGCGCCTCCGGTCCAAAGGCGCCACCGTAGTCACAGGCAAGGCCGGGTGCCGACTGCCGGAGGCCGAGCAGCCAGATCAGCGGTGCGATCCTGATCGAACCGCGACCGTGGGGGATGTGCTTTGGCAAGCTGGGCGCCGAAGATCACGATCAACGATTGGCGAGGTGATCAAGTGGATGATGCGAAGCGTCTCGAAGCCGACCTCTGGGCCGGGATCGAGGAGTCCCAGCGGCTCGGATACAACCCGACCCGCTTCATCCAGATGGTCAAGCAGCACGGAGCCGTTGAGGCTACCCGGATGGTTGTGGATACCCGGTACCCCGCTGGAGGGTTCGTCAAGCTGGCGTGGGATGTGGTGCCTCGCCGCCCGGATCTGACCAGCGAGCAGCTGGTGCTGAACTACCCTGCCTTGTTCAGCGTCGATGTGGTGCGGAAAGCACGGGACAGGCTGGGCGACAAATGACCGGGCCGAGCCGTTCAGTATTGAGCAGCACCGGCCGGTCTGATCGCCGAAACATGTCGCACCCCAAACACAAAGGTCGCGAACCCGATTGGGTTCGCGACCTTTGTGTGTGCGGTTCATCTGAACCGCTCTCTGTGGGCGAAGGGGGACTTGAACCCCCACGTCCCGAAGGACACTGGCACCTGAAGCCAGCGCGTCTGCCATTCCGCCACTCGCCCGAATGACCGAGGGAGCGTAACACTGCGAGCGCGCCGTTCCCAAACCGCCCGATCAGCGGGCCGCCGGAGCGGCCGTCAGACTGTCAGAGAATCCTTAAGCTCATCTAGATCAGGTCACTGACCTGCATCGACCGAATTCTCAGAGTTCTGTTGGTCCCGCATTACGGCACCAGGCCGATACCATGCTTGTGAGCAGTGTGGCCAGAGCGACACGCGGGAGCACGGGTGGCCGTGCCGAGGCGACGAGCGACAACGAGAAAAGGCGGGCGGTGACATGGGTCTGGTCGACCGCATCGAACGCAAACTCGAGTCGACCGTCGGCGATGCGTTCGCCCGGGTCTTCGGCGGCTCGATAGTGCCCCAGGAAGTAGAGACGGCGTTGTGCCGGGAAGCCGAGTCCCGGGCCCGTACCGTGGCCGGTGGCCAAGTTTTGGCACCGAACGCCTACGTAATTACGCTCAGTGGCACTGACTATCAGAAAGTAAGCGCCGATACTGACCTGACCTCGTCCGCGTTCGCCAAGCATCTGGGGGGATTCATTCGTGATCAGGGGTGGCAAACGTATGGTGATGTGGTCGTTAGATTCGAGCAATCATCGAACTTGCACACCGGACAGTTCCGCGCACACGGCGCGGTTAACCCCGATTCGACCGCTGGCGAATCCGCGCGAGCCCGAGGCGACCAAGCGTTCACCGCAGAATCAGGAGAACCACCTATGACCGATAACCCGAATTACCGCGGCGGCCAGGGACAAGGGCGGCCCGGCGACGACTATTACGACGACCGCTACGGGCCGCAGGACGATCCCCGCGGTGGCCAGTACCCGCCGGATCAGGGCGGCGGTTACCCCCCTCAGGACCAGGGCGGTTACCCCCCGCAGCGCGGCGGCTACGGCGCCGAGCGCGGTGGGTACCCCGAGCAGGGCGGCTACCCCGACCAGGGCGGGTACCCGGATCAAGGCGGCTACCCCGACCAGGGCGGCTACCCCCCGCAGTCCTACGAGCAGCAGCGTCCACCCGCCGGCGGCTACGGCGGCCAGCAGGGCGGCGGTTATGACCGTGGCTACGGCGGCCAGCAGGGCGGCGGCTACGGCCAGCCCGCCCAGCCCGCACCGGGCGGTCAGCCCGGTTACGGCGGCGGCGAGTACGACTACGGACGTCAGGACCCACGCCAGGGCGGCGGCTACCCCGAGCAAGGTGGTGGGTACGCCGGCGGCCAGCAGCCCTACGGGCGGCAGGAGTACGGCCAGCAGCAGGATTACGGCCGCGGCTACGCCGAGCCCCAGCAGGGCGGCTACCCCGAGCAGGGCTACGGCGAGCCAGGTTATGGCGAGCAGGGCGGCTACGGCGGCGGGGAGTACGGCGCACCGCAGGGTGGCCAACCCGGTTACGGCGGCCAGCAGGGCGGGTACGGCGGCGGCGACTATGCCGCCGGCGGCGCCGCGGTCACGCTCCAGCTCGACGACGGCAGCGGCCGCACCTACCAACTGCGCGAGGGCGCCAATGTGATCGGCCGCGGGCAGGACGCCCAGTTCCGTCTCCCCGACACCGGCGTGTCACGACGGCATCTGGAGATCCGTTGGGACGGGCAGGTCGCGTTGCTGTCAGACCTCAACTCCACCAACGGCACCACGGTGAACAACGCACCGGTGCAGGAGTGGCAGCTGGCCGACGGCGACGTGATCCGGCTGGGCCATTCCGAGATCATCGTGCGCGTGCACTGAGCGTCTGAAACCGGACACACCTGAGTGGCAAGCACCCCGCTTCGCCCTCACGGCGATCGGCGTCCAAGTATCGTGACGTTGCCGACGGTAGCTGAGCGATACCAGTGGGGCGGATACGGAGAGGACGTCAGATGCAGGGGTTAGTGCTGCAACTGACGCGTGTCGGTTTCCTCCTGCTGCTGTGGCTGTTCATCTGGTCGGTGCTGCGTATCCTGCGGACCGACATCTATGCGCCCACGGGCGCGGTGATGGTCCGCCGCGGGTTGGCTCTCCGCGGTTCCCTGCTTCCGAGCCGGGACCGACGGCATATCGCGCGGCAATTGGTGGTCACCGAGGGCGCACTGGCCGGAACCCGCATCACGTTGGGTGCCCAGCCGGTGCTGATCGGCCGTGCCGACGACTCCACTCTTGTGCTCACCGATGATTACGCTTCGACGCGCCACGCCCGGCTCTCGCCACGAGGTTCGGAGTGGTACGTCGAGGACCTAGGATCGACCAACGGCACATACCTTGACAGGGCGAAGGTGACAACAGCGGTAAGGGTTTCGATCGGAACACCGGTTCGAATCGGTAAGACGGTAATCGAGTTGCGTCCGTGACGCCGCGCACGCGAGGAGCAGATCGGGCACTCCGCGCGCGAGGAGCAGGATCGATACCGCGCATGCGAGGAGCGCGAGACACACTATGACCCTCGTTCTCCGATACGCCGCGCGCAGTGATCGCGGATTGGTTCGCGCCAACAATGAGGACTCGGTGTACGCCGGGGCGCGGCTGCTGGCACTGGCCGACGGCATGGGTGGCCATGCCGCGGGCGAAGTGGCCTCACAGCTGGTCATCGCGGCGCTCGCGCATCTCGACGACGACGAGCCCGGCGGCGATCTGCTCAGCAAGCTCAATACCGCGGTCGGCCAGGGCAATGCCGCGATTGCGGCCCACGTGGAGGCCGACCCCGAACTCGACGGCATGGGCACGACGCTGACCGCGATCCTGTTCGCGGGCAACCGGCTCGGCCTGGTCCATATCGGTGATTCCCGCGGCTACCTGCTGCGCGACGGTGAGCTGACCCAGATCACCAAGGACGACACGTTCGTCCAGACACTGGTCGACGAGGGGCGCATCACCGCCGAGGAGGCCCACAGCCATCCCCAGCGCTCGCTGATCATGCGGGCGCTGACCGGACACGAGGTCGAGCCGACCTTGATCATGCGCGAGGCCAAGGCCGGTGATCGTTACCTGCTGTGCTCGGACGGTCTGTCCGATCCGGTCAGCCACGAGACCATCAACGAGGCCCTGCAGATCGAGGATGTCGCCGAGAGTGCCGACCGGCTGATCGAATTGGCGCTGCGCGGCGGCGGCCCGGACAACGTGACCGTGGTGGTCGCCGACGTCGTCGACTATGACTACGGGCAGACGCAGCCGATCCTCGCCGGCGCGGTATCCGGAGACGACGACCAGACCGCACCTCCGGACACGGCCGCCGGACGGGCCTCGGCGTTCAATCCCCGCCGCAATGAACCCAAACGCGTGGTCCCCCAGCCGGCCGAGCCGGATCGCCGGCCGCGGTCGCGTCGCCGGATCCTCATCGCCGCTGTGCTGCTGGTGCTGGTGCTCATCGTGGGGCTGGCAATCGGTCGGGAGATCATCCGCAACAACTATTACGTCGCCGAACATCAGGGCACGGTGTCCATCATGCGCGGGGTCCAGGGCACCTTCCTCGGCATCTCGCTGCAGGAGCCGTATCGCCTCGGCTGTCTCAACGCACGCAACGAACTGTCGCTGATCAGCGCCGACCAGGAGCGCAGCCGCCTCGACTGCCGGTTGATGGCGGTCGATGACATGCGGCCCTCCGAACGGGCCTCGGTCCGGGCCGGTCTGCCCGGCGGCACCCAGGACGAAGCCATCCAGCAGATCAACGATCTGGCCCGAAGCTCCGTCCTGCCGGTGTGCGTAACGCGCACCGCGCCCACGACGACGTCGAAGCCGGCCCCAGCACCCGGCCCGTCGCCGTCG